>NZ_CP136718.1:5315000-6452033 GCF_051554255.1 Pseudomonas sp. NMS19W | reverse complement strand
TTCTTTCAATAACTTGCAGAGAGGTCAAAAAACACCCAACTCCATCTCTATAGGTGAACGAAATCGCCCCCTCTATATATAGAGGGCACTATCAGAGCACCCCTTCGTCTTTCATTGCCGCGACAGCTCCCGCTCCAAGCCCCAGCACGCGCTGTAGCACCTCGAGCGTATGCTCACCCAATAAAGGAGGCGCACGACGATACTCAACAGGCGTCCGAGACAACCGAATCGGACTGGCCACCTGCGGCACCCTCCCTGCCAATGCATGAGGCAGCTCAATCGCCAACCCGCGAGACTTCACCTGTGGATCCTCGAACACCTGCGACAGATCATTGATCGGCCCACACGGCACGCCCGCCTGCTCCAGTTGAGACACCCACTCGGCGGTCGTCTTGAAAACTGTCGCCTGACGGATCAACGGAATCAGCACCGCCCGGTTCGCCACACGCAGTTTATTGGTCGCGAAACGCGGATCGTCCGCCCACTGCGGTTGCCCCGCCACCTCGGCGAATTTGCGGAACTGCCCGTCATTACCCACCGTGAGAATGAAGTCACCATCAGCCGTAGGAAAATCCTGGTACGGCACGATATTCGGATGCGCATTGCCCAGCCGCTTTGGCGCATTGCCCGTCGTCAGGTAGTTCATCGCCTGGTTAGCCAGGCACGCCACCTGCACATCCAGCAGTGCCATATCAATGTGCTGACCGCCACCATCGTGATCGCGGTGAGCCAGCGCTGCCAGGATCGCAACGGTCGAATAAAGCCCCGTCAGGATATCCGTGAGCGCCACCCCCACCTTCACCGGCCCGGCACCCTCATCACCCTCAGGCCTCCCGGTCAGGCTCATCAGCCCACCGAGTCCCTGGATCATGAAGTCATAACCCGCGCGTTTGGCATACGGCCCGGTCTGACCGAAACCGGTGATCGAGCAATAAATCAGATCCGGATTGATCGCCTTCAGTGACTCATAGTCCAGACCATAAGCCGCCAGTCCACCGACCTTGAAGTTCTCGATCAGGATGTCCGACTTGGCTGCCAGCTCCCGCACCAGTTTCTGACCTTCGGGGCGAGTGAAATCAATCGTCACCGATTGCTTGTTGCGGTTGGCCGACAGGTAATAAGCCGCCTCGCTGGTGTTCTCACCATAGGCGTCTTTCAGGAAGGGCGGCCCCCAGGCACGAGTATCGTCACCATTGCCCGGGCGCTCGACCTTGATCACTTCCGCCCCAAGGTCGGCCAGAATCTGCCCGGCCCATGGGCCGGCCAGCACTCGCGACAAATCCAGTACCCGCAGATGCGACAGCGCGCCCATGGTCGCTCTCCTATTAATAAAACGCCTGCAGGCCGGTCTGCGCACGGCCGAGGATCAGCGCGTGAACGTCGTGAGTACCTTCGTAGGTATTCACCACTTCCAGGTTGACCAGGTGACGGGCCACCCCGAACTCATCGGAGATGCCGTTGCCGCCCAACATGTCACGGGCCATGCGAGCGATGTCCAGCGACTTGCCGCAAGAGTTGCGTTTCATGATCGAAGTGATTTCAACAGCAGCAGTGCCTTCATCTTTCATGCGACCCAGACGCAGGCAACCTTGCAGTGCCAGAGTGATTTCGGTCTGCATGTCGGCCAGCTTCTTCTGGATCAACTGAGTAGCAGCCAACGGACGACCGAACTGTTGGCGATCCAGGGTGTACTGGCGAGCGGTGTGCCAGCAGAACTCAGCCGCGCCCAGCGCACCCCAGGAGATGCCATAACGTGCAGAGTTGAGGCAGGTGAACGGACCTTTCAGGCCACGCACATCCGGGAAGATGTTCTCTTCCGGCACGAACACGTTGTCCATGACGATTTCACCGGTGATAGATGCCCGCAGGCCGACCTTGCCGTGAATCGCCGGAGCACTCAGGCCTTTCCAGCCCTTCTCCAATACGAAGCCGCGGATGTCGCCGGCGTCGTCCTTGGCCCAGACCACGAACACATCGGCAATCGGGCTGTTGGTAATCCACATCTTGGCGCCGGTCAGGCTGTAGCCGCCTTCGACTTTGCGTGCACGAGTAATCATCGCGCCCGGGTCGGAACCATGGTTCGGCTCGGTCAGGCCGAAGCAGCCGATCCACTCGCCGGAGGCCAGTTTCGGCAGGTACTTCTGCTTCTGTGCTTCGGTACCGAATTCATTGATCGGCACCATCACCAGCGAAGACTGCACGCTCATCATCGAACGGTAGCCGGAATCCACGCGCTCGACTTCACGGGCAATCAGGCCGTAGCTGACGTAGTTGAGGCCGCTGCCACCGTACTGCTCGGGAATGGTCGCGCCCAACAGGCCAACTTCACCCATCTCACGGAAGATCGCCGGGTCAGTCTTCTCATGGCGGAAGGCTTCAAGAACGCGTGGCGCGAGGCTCTGCTGGGCGAATTGCTCGGCAGTGTCGCGGATCATGCGTTCTTCTTCAGTCAGCTGTTGATCCAGCAGCAGTGGATCTATCCAGTTGAAGCTAGCTTTACCGCCCATGAGTGAGTCCTCGCAAATCGGGTGAATTAACGTGGCATTGATCCTAGGCCCGCTTTGTCATCCCGGCAAACGAGGATTTCGCATCCTGTTGTGCTAATTTCTCACTCCGAAACGTCGCCAAGTGCCTTATATGCGGCGTATTAGTGAGGTTGACGTACATGCGCCGCAAGATACCCAGCACCACCGCCCTGATCAGCTTCGAGGCAGCCGCCCGCCACGAGAGCTTCACCAAGGCCGCCGAAGAACTTTCCCTCACCCAGGGCGCCATTTGCCGACAGATCGCCAGTCTGGAGGACTTCCTCAGCGTTGAACTCTTCCGACGCTCGCGACGCGGAGTGAAACTGACGGAAGCGGGCCTTTCCTACAGCCGCCGGGTTGCCACCCAACTCGATGCCGTTGAGCGCGACACCCTGTCAGTGATGGGTCAGCAGGGCACCAACGTGATCGAGCTCGCTGTGGTGCCCACCTTTGGCACGCAATGGCTGCTGCCAAGACTGAAGGACTTCCAGCTCAAGCACCCGGAAGTGACGGTCAACCTGACCAACCGCACCCGCCCCTTCCTGTTTGCCGACACCGACTTCGATGCCGCCATCTACTTCGGTGATGCCGACTGGTCCGGTACCGAATCCCACAGGCTGATGGGTGAGAATCCGATGCCTGTGTGCAGTCCCGCCCTGCTCGGCAACAAGACGCACCTGACACCCGATGAAATTGCCGATCTCCCCTTGCTACAGCAAACCACCCGCCCCTACGCCTGGCGACAGTGGTTCAACTTGCAGCACCTGAACATTCCCCGCGACATGACAGGTCCGCGCTACGAGCTATTCTCCATGCTGGCCCAGGCAGCCATGCACGACATGGGGATCGCGCTGATCCCGCCGTTCCTGATTCAGCGCGAACTGGCCGAGAAACGCCTGGTGATAGCCAACCCGAACGCACTCTCCAGCATCAAGGCGTATTACCTGATGATTCCCGAGCGAAAAGTCGAATCCGCGTCACTCAAGGCTTTTCGCGACTGGCTGGTAAATCAGGCACACAGCTACAACCTAGAAGGATAAAGGCTTTCAGCGATTGCTAACCCCGTAGTCAGGATATTCAAAGCCCTACAGATATAACTATTTGTCGCAAATCGACAGACTGTATCCGAAAGTCGTACAGACGTCCCACAAGCGCCTGCCGACGTGGCTTTGCGCCCTCATTCGCGACTCATTGCGGCCTATTCACGTCACCGATGAGAAAATTCTTCAAATTCATCCAGACTCCTTGAAAGGCACGGCCTGCAAGGGATTCAACTGGCCATCTGCGACATTCGGTCACGGGATGACTTGTAGTTAATTTTCCGTCACCCGTCATAATCCCTTGAAGGGCATAAACTTCGCCTGCAAAATGCCGCGCCCCGCCCTGATTTGGCGGGATCGTGCTGATCGGCCGCCCCAGTCGCACCATCCGTAGTGCATGGGTTTACTCAATAAGATCACGCAGGAGATTTGACGTGCACATTGGTGTTCCTCTCGAAACCCAGACCGGTGAAACACGGGTTGCTGCAACCCCGGAAACCATTAAAAAGCTGATCAGCCAAGGTCATAAGGTCACTGTGCAAACCGGCGCCGGCGTTAAAGCCAGCGTTGTCGACAGTGCCTATGAAGCGGCAGGCGCAACCATTGGCAGTGCCAATGACGCGTTTGGCGCCGAGCTGATTCTCAAAGTGGTCGCGCCAAGCGATGCCGAACTGACGCTGATCAAGCGCGGCACGGTGCTGGTGGGCATGCTCAACCCGTTCAACAACGACACCATCGCTAAGATGGCCGAGTGCGGTATTACCGCGTTCGCCCTGGAAGCGGCGCCACGTACGTCCCGGGCCCAGAGCCTCGACGTGCTGTCGTCCCAGGCGAACATTGCCGGCTATAAGGCGGTGTTGCTGGCCGCTCACTACTACCCGCGCTTCATGCCGATGCTGATGACCGCTGCGGGCACCGTGAAAGCGGCGCGCGTGCTGATTCTGGGGGCTGGTGTGGCCGGGTTGCAGGCGATTGCCACGGCGAAACGTCTGGGTGCCGTCATCGAAGCGTCCGACGTTCGGCCGGCCGTGAAGGAACAGATCGAATCCCTCGGCGCCAAGTTCGTTGACGTGCCTTACGAGACCGATGAAGAACGCGAATGTGCGGTCGGCGTCGGTGGTTACGCACGCCCGATGCCGGCGAGCTGGATGCAGCGTCAGGCCCAGGCCGTGCACGAGCGCGCCAAACAGGCTGACATCGTCATCACCACCGCACTGATCCCGGGCCGCAAGGCGCCGGTGCTGTTGAGCGCGGACACCGTGGCGCAGATGAAACCCGGCTCGGTGGTCATCGACCTCGCTGCAGCCCAAGGTGGCAACTGCCCGCTGACCGTGGCCGATCAGGTCGTGATCGAGAACGGCGTGACCATCGTCGGCCCGACCAACCTCGCCGGTGAAGTCGCCGCAGACGCCTCGGCACTGTACGCACGCAACCTGCTGGACTTCCTGAAGCTGGTCTTCACCAAAGAAGGCCAGTTCGAAGTAAACCTCGAAGACGACATCGTCGCCGCGTGCCTGATGTGCCGCGACGGCCAAGTCATCCGCAAAAACGCCTAAGCAGGGATTCAGACGATGGAAGAGCTTATCTCCCCCGGTATCTACAACCTGATCATCTTCGTGCTGGCGATTTATGTCGGTTACCACGTGGTCTGGAACGTTACACCCGCATTGCACACGCCGCTGATGGCGGTGACCAACGCCATTTCGGCGATCGTGATCGTCGGCGCGATGCTCGCTGCTGCCCTGACCGTCACCCCGCTGGGCAAGACCATGGGCACCCTCGCCGTGGCGCTGGCCGCGGTCAACGTGTTCGGTGGTTTCCTGGTCACCCGCCGCATGCTTGAGATGTTCAAGAAGAAAGCCCCGAAAGCAAAAGAAGAGGCGCCTAAGTAATGAGCATGAACCTCGTCACGACGCTCTATCTGATCGCGTCGATCTGCTTCATCCAGGCCCTCAAAGGCCTGTCGCACCCGACCACGTCGCGCCGCGGCAACCTGTTCGGCATGCTCGGCATGGCGTTGGCGATCCTGACCACCATCGGCCTCATCTATAAGCTGGGTGCAGAGCTGGCGACTGCCGGCATCGGCTACGTGATTGTCGGCCTGCTGATCGGCGGCACCGCCGGTTCGATCATGGCCAAGCGCGTTGAAATGACCAAGATGCCGGAACTGGTTGCGTTCATGCACAGCATGATCGGCCTGGCAGCGGTGTTCATCGCTATCGCCGCTGTGGTTGAGCCGCAGTCGCTGGGCATCGTCAAGCAACTGGGCGACTCGATCCCGGCGGGTAACCGTCTGGAGCTGTTCCTTGGTGCGGCCATCGGTGCCATCACCTTCTCCGGTTCGGTGATCGCGTTCGGCAAGCTCTCGGGCAAGTACAAGTTCCGCCTGTTCCAGGGCGCACCGGTACAGTTCAGCGGTCAGCACAAGCTGAACGCCGTGCTGGGCCTGGCAACTCTGGTGCTGGGTGTGACCTTCATGCTCACCGGCAACCTTGCTGCATTCGCACTGATGCTGGCCCTGGCGTTCGTCATGGGCGTGCTGATCATCATCCCGATCGGCGGCGCCGACATGCCGGTAGTGGTGTCGATGCTCAACAGCTATTCCGGCTGGGCGGCGGCAGGTATCGGTTTCTCGCTGAACAACTCGATGCTGATCATTGCCGGCTCGCTGGTGGGTTCGAGCGGTGCGATCCTCTCGTACATCATGTGCAAAGCGATGAACCGCTCCTTCTTTAATGTACTGCTCGGTGGCTTCGGCAATACAGCAGACGCCGGTCCTGCCGGTGAGAAGGAAGCCCGTCCGGTCAAATCCGGCTCGGCTGACGACGCAACCTTCCTGCTGACCAACGCCGACACCGTGATTATCGTTCCGGGTTACGGTCTGGCGGTGGCCCGTGCGCAGCACGCATTGAAAGAGCTGACCGAGAAGCTGACCCACCACGGCGTGACCGTGAAGTACGCGATCCACCCGGTGGCCGGTCGGATGCCTGGCCACATGAACGTATTGCTGGCCGAAGCCGAAGTGCCATACGACCAGGTGTTCGAGATGGAAGACATCAACTCCGAGTTCGGCCAGGCCGACGTGGTGCTGGTGCTCGGCGCCAACGACGTGGTCAACCCGGCCGCCAAGAACGATCCGAAATCGCCGATTGCCGGCATGCCGATCCTCGAAGCGTTCAAGGCCAAGACCATCATCGTCAACAAGCGCTCAATGGCCAGCGGCTATGCCGGTCTGGACAACGAACTGTTCTACCTGGACAAGACCATGATGGTGTTCGGCGACGCGAAGAAAGTCATCGAAGACATGGTCAAAGCAGTCGAGTAAATCGCTCGCCGCTGCACCAAACGCCCCGACTTGTCGGGGCGTTTTTGTTTGCAAAAACCGTCGGACAATTTGCCGCGTTGTTGCAGATCCGGTAACGGTGTTTTACTTGAAACCCGCTAAATAGACGCCTCGTTTGCGACCTTGGTAGCGGGACAGGCGCCCGCGAAATTCACTAGACTGCGCATCCTGCTACTCGCTGCCCGAGAAAATAATCCATGTACCGTGACCGTATTCGCCTGCCTTCGTTGTTGGATAAAGTGATGAGCGCCGCCGACGCCGCTGCGCTGATTGAGGACGGCATGACCGTCGGCATGAGCGGCTTCACCCGCGCCGGCGAAGCCAAGGCCGTTCCCCATGCGCTGGCCGAGCGAGCCAAGGTCACGCCGCTGAAGATCAGCCTGATGACCGGTGCCAGCCTGGGCAACGACCTCGACAAGCAACTGACCGAGGCCGGCGTCCTGTCCCGGCGCATGCCGTTCCAGGTCGACAGCACCTTGCGCAAGGCGATCAACGCCGGCGAAGTGATGTTCATCGACCAGCACCTGTCGGAAACCGTCGAACAACTGCGCAACCAGCAACTGAAGCTGCCGGACATCGCAGTGATCGAAGCCGTGGCCATCACCGAACAGGGTCACATTGTGCCGACCACCTCGGTGGGCAACTCGGCGAGCTTCGCGATCTTCGCCAAACACGTAATCGTCGAGATCAACCTGGCGCACAACGCCAACCTCGAAGGTCTGCATGACATCTATATCCCGACCTATCGCCCGACCCGCACGCCAATTCCGCTGGTAAAGGTCGATGATCGCATCGGCAGCACCGCGATCCCGATTCCGCCGGAGAAGATCGTCGCCATCGTCATCACCCAGCAGTCGGATTCGCCGTCTACCGTGTCGTCGCCGGATGTCGACACCAAAGCCATCGCCGATCACCTGATCACCTTCCTCAAGCAGGAAGTCGATGCCGGACGCATGACCAACAAGCTCGGCCCGCTGCAGGCCGGGATCGGCAACATTGCCAACGCGGTGATGTGCGGACTGATCGATTCGCCCTTCGAAGACCTGACCATGTACTCCGAAGTGCTGCAGGACTCGACCTTCGACCTGATCGACGCCGGCAAGCTGAGCTTCGCCTCGGGCAGTTCGATCACCCTGTCGGAGCGGCGCAACAGCGACGTGTTCGGCAACCTGGAGAAGTACAAGGACAAACTGGTGCTGCGCCCGCAGGAGATCTCGAACCATCCGGAAGTGGTTCGGCGTCTGGGCATCATCGGCATCAACACGGCGCTCGAGTTCGACATCTACGGCAACGTCAACTCCACCCACGTCTGCGGCACGCGGATGATGAACGGCATTGGCGGTTCGGGCGACTTCGCGCGCAACGCGCACCTGGCGGTGTTCGTGACCAAGTCGATTGCCAAGGGTGGCGCGATTTCCAGCGTGGTGCCGATGGTCAGCCATGTCGACCACACCGAGCATGACGTCGACATCCTGGTAACCGAAGTGGGCCTGGCCGACCTGCGTGGCCTGGCGCCACGGGAACGCGCCCGGGTCATCATCGACAACTGTGTGCACCCGGACTACCGCCAGGCGCTGAATGATTACTTCGACAAAGCCTGCGCCATCGGCGGCCACACCCCGCACATCCTGCGCGATGCCCTGAGCTGGCACATCAATCTGGAAGAAACCGGACGCATGCTGAAGGCGTGATCCGCACAGATATTCCGCTGGCGCAAACACAGTTTCGCCAGCGGGATTTTGAAAACTCCCCACATCGTCAAAAACTGTACTGCTGTACCGGTCTTTTCCTACAGCTTTTACCTACTCGAATCATCGAATCGAGCAAAAATGCACCAAATAAGCGCAGACAGGTACAGTTTGCGCGATTTTGACCCGTACACCCCCTATAAACAGTTAACTGGTCACTCACAATACAAGTGAACTGTATCTAGAGAGTCTGGCCAAACGAGAGGATCATGGGCACCAGTTAAACCACTACCTGATCCCGCCACAAGCGGAAGGATGTCAACCATGGAACGTACACTCAGTTCCGAACTGTTCTTCGAAGACAAAGCTGCAAAAACCCAGGCTTCCCTGCCTCTGCGCGTTATCGCCAACCTGATGTTGTGGCAGCGCCGCATCTCCAGCCGCCACCAACTGGCTCGTCTGGATTCGCGTCTGCTGGCTGACGCCGGTATCAGCGAAGCACAACGCTACGAAGAGCTCAGCAAGCCGTTCTGGCGCTAAGTAGCGTCGCTGGCTCTGGTCACCAGACCCACCGCCAGCAACCCGAATTGAACACACAAGACCCGTTGCGGGAAACCGCGACGGGTCTTGTCGTTTTGGGGTCGGAAAACATGCGATACAGGTGCCTGTATCGCAGACAGGTACAGTTTCTAAAAATCTAAAACTGAACCAGTACAATTTTGCCACGGTGTATCTGCCGTGCTCACTGCATTGAGATCAACATGACCTTCCGCCTCCACAGGAAGACGTCATGAATCACTTACAGGATGTTTCAGCAGTTACGGTCGATCGCTCTCCCCGCTGCGGTCTTCTACGGCGGCTATTCAAAGGCTTCTGGCAAGGCCTGGAACGCGCCAGGACAAGGCGCCTGCTGGCTCAACTCGATGGGCGGGATCTCGCCGATATCGGTCTCAGCCACGCGGATCGACTGAACGAGCTGGAGAAACCCTTCTGGCGCTAGCATTTTGCCCTCTGTGCGAAACCTCCCACACAGGCCTAATATCCGGGCAGAACGTGGCGAATGCCGTGCGACTGGCGTCTGACTCCCCAGACACCAAGCCACCTCTCAATACGAAATTTCCAGAGGAGTTACACCATGTCCCGTCTTCGCCTGCTCAGCGCTGCCGCCCTGCTGGCCGTGGCTGCCAATGCCAGCGCCACCAGCTTCATCGTGACCACCGACGCCGTTGTTGGCGCGCTGAAGTCCTCTTCGGACGCGACTTCCGACGTCAGCTCTTCGCTGCGTGACAACAAAGTCGTGATCGCTGCCCGTGACGATGCTGCCAGCTTCGTTGCCAGCGAAGGCCAGATTCGCGGCGTGAAACTGGAAAGTGCCCTGGATCTCATCCGCCATCAGGCACCGCAACTGAATGCGACCGACGCACAACTGGCACAAGCCATCCTGGCGATCTGATTCGACGTTGCTGTAAGGGACACGCCAGCCGTGTCCCGATGTTTCGCCGCTGGCTCTGGGCCGGGCATTGCGCTAGCCTTGGGACTCGCTAACAGCTCCTGAGACCCATGCGTTTTTATCAAAATCTGCTTATCCCTTCTGTTCTGCTCACTGCCTGCTGGGCGACCTCGGTCGATGCCTTTGATGTCTCGACGCAAAACACCGTTGTCAGCGGTTACGCCACCAGCATGGTGTCTTCCGCGCCTTTCGACCGTAAACTAGTGCTCGCCGCCCACGATGATGCTGCGGCATTCGTTGCCAGTGACGGCCAATTACGAGGCGCCCAGCTGGAATCCGCGCTGCATTACCTGCGTAAATCCCGGCCAAAAATTCATGTAAGCGACCTTGAACTGGCACAGGCAATTCTCGTCCAATAGTTATTCTTGTCCCCTTCGGAGTCGTTCCATGCGTAGCCCGCTGATTGCTGCCGCCCTTGGCCTGCTGTTGTTGGCCGATATGGCCCAGGCGCACACCCTGGTAGCCACCAGTAACATCATCGTTCGTGCCTCCCAGCGCACCATCGATTTCACTTCCGACACCACCACGTCGATCCGCGATTCGAAAATCATCCGCGAAGCCCACGACGACGCCGCCAGCTTCGTTGCCAGCAACGGAGATATCCGTGGCGCGCACCTGGAAGCCGCCCTCAATACCTTGCGTACCCGCGTGCCGGAAGCCCGCGACGCCAGTGACCAGGTACTCGCCGAAGCCATCCTCGCATTGTGAAATCTCTCAGCGCCTGGCTGCTGGCCGGGGCGCTGCTGCTGATCGGCAGCAACGCCCACGCCAGCCTGCAACTGCGGCTCAAGACCGAGGGTCTGAGCCCCGCCCAACAACAGGCCAGCCAGGCGCTGCTCGATGAAGCGATGCAGAAACTGCCGCCCAGCTTCATCGAACGCCTGGATCGACGCATCGATGTCGGCTGGACCGACGAGATGCCCGACAATGCCTACGGTGAGGCGGCTCTTGTTTCCGAGCTGGACCTGAACCGCAAACTGCTCGCCAGTCTCACCGACGGCAGCGCAGCCAAACAAAAGACCAGTCGCCCCCACGGCACTGTCCGGCAGGAATTGCTGGCCACGGTACTGCACGAAATCACCCACATTTACGACCGCGCACGCCTGTGGCCAGCCGCCGAACGCACGCTGATCCAGCGCTGCACCCGCCGCAACAACAGTGCCGGACTGATCGGCCTGCCGGACGAGTGCCGTGGCCAGAACGACCGGCGCTTCACCCTCAGCGATGACCCGCGCCTGCTCGACCTCGCCGGCTGGCAGCAATACGTCGGTCGCCGTGGCGAGCGTGAACAGCACAACCGGCAGATCGCCCGCAGCCCGGACCTGTACGAAATCTCCAGTCCGAAGGAGTTCGTCGCGGTCAACATGGAGTACTTCCTCCTCGACCCGAGCTACGCCTGCCGCCGTCCGGCGCTGTATCGCTATTACAAGGAACACTTCGGCTGGGCGCCGTCGGAAAAGGACACCTGCGCCAAATCCTTCGCGTTCCTGAATGCCGGCAACGACTTTGCCAAGCAGCCGTTGGGGCAGGTCGATCCGGAACGGGTCTACGCCATCGATTACCTGCTGGCCGAAGCGAATCAGAACTGGGTCAGCCGCTGGGGACACAGCATGTTGCGCCTGGTGATCTGCGCCCCGGGCCGGCCACGTGGGCCGGACTGCCGACTGGACCTGGACCAGCATCTGGTGCTGTCCTACCGCGCATTCGTCGGCGATGTGCAGCTGTCGAGCTGGGACGGACTGGTTGGCAAATACCCGTCGCGCCTGTTTGTCCTGCCGTTGGCGCAAGTGATCGACGAATACACCAAGACCGAACTGCGCAGCCTCGCCTCGGTGCCGCTGAACCTGTCGCGCAGCGAGATCGAAGACGTGGTCGAACACGCCGCCGAAATGCACTGGAGCTACGACGGCAACTACTTCTTCCTGTCCAACAACTGCGCGGTAGAAAGCCTGAAACTGCTGCGCAGTGGCAGCAACAACTCGCAGCTTGTCGGCCTCGACAGCATCATGCCCAACGGCCTGCTGGAAGTGCTCAAGGGCCGGGGCCTGGCGGATACCAGCGTGCTGGACAACCCCAAAGAGGCATTGCGTCTCGGTTACCGCTTCGACTCGTTCCGCGATCGCTATCAGGCGATGTTCGAGGTGCTGAAGAAGCAATTGCCGATCAAGCAGACCAGCGTCGAGGAATGGCTGTCGCTGTCTGCCGAAGAGCGGCGGCCATGGTTCGAACGCGCCGACCTGCGTACCAGTGCTGCGTTGCTGTTGTTGGAGCAGGCAAGCTTCCGTCGCCAGTTGCTGCTGGCCCAGGATGAGGTCAAGCAACGCTACCTCGGCGCCCGGGAGCTGGAAAACGGCGGCATGGATAAAGCCAACGCGACGTTGCAGCAAATCCTCGCCAACAGCGGCTTCCTCAGCCGCCCGGCGGAACTGCTCGATTCTCGTGGTTACGGCCTGCCGCAACCCAGCGAGTTCAGCCGACTGGAAGCTGAAAGCAGTCAGCGCCAGAAACAGCTTTTGGTGCTGAGCGGTGATCTGGACAAGGAAGTGCGTGCACTGCTGGAGCCCAAGCGAGCAGCAGAAATTGCCGCCAACGAGGCCAACGTTAAGCAAATCGGCGAACACTTGCGCAAACTGCACAAAGCCTCGGGTGGCCTGGAACTGCCCTGAAAACAACGGCCCTGAAAAACAAAAGACCGCAGCCTAAGCATGGCTGCGGTCTTTTTTATTGCCTGCAAATCAGTACAGAACGCCATCCAGAATTTCGTAGACAATCCCGGTACCGACTGCGATCAACACGATATCGCCACCGGCCCGACGCCATTCATAGCCCGGATACACCGGCAAACGCCCCAACGCCCGAGCATCCAGCCGCTCGCCGTAATAACCGTGGGGCAACGGCCGACCGCGTTCCAGACGAATGCCTGGAGGCGGCGGTGCACCGCGAACGAAATACCCGTGGTTGTCACGGATCACCTGGCGCACCGGCCCGAAGTCACGCGGTGGCGGGCCGCCACGGTGGCTGCTTTGCCAATCATGATGGTCGCCACCGCGATCGTCGTAGTGGCCCTGTTGCGGGCCGCCGTGGTCGTGATCGTCGCGTGGGTCGGCGCTGGCCAGCAGCGGCGTGGCGCTGATCATCAGCACGCCCAGACTGGCAATCAGACGTTTCGGCATTTTCATGGGTTTTCCTCACTGCACTGACAGCAAAAAGGGATTCAGAACGTGGTCCTGAATCCCTCGGTCTTGCTCATTTAGTCTGTGCGGCGAAGCGCTAATTCCTCTGTATCAGGAACTTTACCTTCAGCTGACGCGGGCCTTACGCACGCCTTCGGACAGCGCCGAGCACAGGCTCAGTACGCCGTCGATGGCCTGAGCCGGCGTGGTTGCGTTGGCAATGTGATCGATCAGCGCCGAACCCACCACCACACCATCGGCCAGACGCGCGATGGACGCGGCTTGCTCCGGCGTACGGATACCGAAACCGATGCTGATCGGCAGGTCGGTATGACGACGCAGGCGCGCCACCGCTTCCTCGACGTGTTCCAGAGTCGCCGCACCGGCACCGGTCACACCGGCGACCGACACGTAGTAAACGAAGCCGGAGCTGCCGTTCAGCACTTTCGGCAGACGCACATCATCGGTGGTCGGCGTGGTCAGGCGGATAAAGTCGATGCCTGCAGCCTGGGCCGGGTCGCACAGCTCCGAGTTGTGCTCCGGCGGCATGTCGACCACGATCAGGCCATCAACGCCGGCCTCTTTGGCTTCGGCGATGAAACGCTCGACGCCGAACTTGTGGATCGGGTTGAAGTAGCCCATCAGCACCAGCGGCGTGTCGCTGTTGTCCTTGCGGAACTCGCGGACCATTTGCAGGGTTTTGATCAGGTTCTGCTTGGCGCCCAAGGCACGGATGTTCGCCAGTTGAATCGCCGGGCCGTCGGCCATCGGGTCGGTGAACGGCATGCCCAGTTCGATCACGTCGGCGCCGGCTTTCGGCAAGCCTTTGAGAATTGCCAGCGAAGTGTCGTAGTCCGGGTCACCGGCAGTGACGAAGGTCACCAGGGCGGCGCGGTTCTGTTGCTTGAGTTCGGCAAAGCGGGTTTGCAGGCGGCTCATCAGTGTTTCTCCTGCTTGGAAGTTTCCATGTGGTGCATGACGGTCTGCATGTCTTTGTCACCGCGGCCGGACAGGTTGACCACCATCAGGTGATCCTTCGGCAGCTTCGGTGCGCGTTTGAATACTTCGGCCAGGGCATGGGCGCTTTCCAGTGCCGGGATGATGCCTTCGAGGCGGCAGCACTGGTGGAACGCAGCCAGGGCTTCGTCGTCGGTCACCGAGGTGTACTGGACGCGGCCGATGTCATGCAACCAGGCGTGTTCAGGGCCGATGCCCGGATAGTCGAGGCCGGCGGAAATCGAGTGGGCGTCGATGATCTGGCCATCGTCGTCCTGCAGCAGGAAAGTACGGTTACCGTGCAACACGCCCGGTACGCCGCCGTTGAGGCTGGCCGCGTGTTTGCCGGTCTCGATGCCGTAACCGGCGGCTTCGACGCCGATGATTTCCACGCTCTTGTCGTCAAGGAACGGGTGGAACAGGCCCATGGCGTTGGAACCGCCGCCGATGCACGCCACCAGGCTGTCCGGCAGGCGACCTTCCTGGGCTTGCAGTTGCTCGCGGGTTTCCTTGCCGATCACGGCCTGGAAGTCGCGGACCATTGCAGGGTAAGGGTGCGGGCCGGCCACGGTGCCGATCAGGTAGAAGGTGCTGTCGACGTTGGTCACCCAGTCACGCAGCGCTTCGTTCATCGCGTCTTTCAGGGTGCCGGTGCCGGCGACCACCGGGATCACCTCGGCGCCCAGCAGCTTCATGCGGAACACGTTGGCCTGCTGGCGCTCGATGTCGGTGGTGCCCATGTAGATCACGCAGTCCAGACCGAAACGCGCAGCCACGGTGGCGGTGGCCACACCGTGCATGCCGGCGCCGGTCTCGGCGATGATGCGTTTCTTGCCCATGCGCCGCGCCAGCAGGATCTGGCCGATGCAGTTGTTGATCTTGTGCGCGCCGGTGTGGTTCAGCTCTTCACGCTTGAGGTAGATCTTGGCACCACCGCAGAACTCGGTCAGGCGCTCGGCGAAATACAGCGGGCTCGGACGTCCGACGTAGTCGCGCTGGAAGTAGGCCAGTTCCTCTTTGAACGCCGGATCTTCCTTGGCCGCTTCGTATTCGCGGGCCAGATCGAGGATCAACGGCATCAGGGTTTCGGCAACGTAACGGCCGCCGAACGAGCCAAACAGGCCGTTGGCGTCAGGGCCGTTACGCAGATCGGAGGTGTTCGAAGTCTGGGTCATGGTTCGCTCCAGCGGATTTCACGAGAAGACAATGGCGTTCACTCTACCCCTGACCTTCCAGACTGAAAACCGATAAGATCGCCACAACCTGTCAGGAAAACTCACAGATATCATGAGCCATGACCTTCCCCCGCTGAACGCCCTGCGCGCCTTCGAAGCCACTGCCCGGCTGAACAGCGTCAGCCAGGCTGCCGAGCAGCTGCACGTCACTCACGGTGCGGTCAGCCGCCAGCTCAAGGTGCTGGAAGAGCACCTTGGCGTCAGCCTGTTCGTCAAGGACGGTCGCGGCTTGAAACTCACAGATGCCGGCATCCGTCTGCGCGACGCCAGCGGCGAGGCGTTCGACCGCTTGCGCAGCGTCTGCGCCGAGCTGACCCAAAGCACCGCCGACGCGCCGTTCGTGCTCGGCTGCTCCGGCAGTCTACTGGCGCGCTGGTTCATTCCACGACTGGGAAGGCTGAATGCCGATCTGCCGGACTTGCGTCTGCACCTGTCGGCCGGTGAAGGTGATCTCGATCCGCGCCGCCCGGGGCTGGATGCACTGCTGCTGTTCGCCGAACCGCCGTGGCCGGCCGACATGCAGGTCTATGAGCTGGCCAGCGAACGCATCGGGCCGGTCATGAGCCCGCTGTTCAGCGGCTATCAACAACTGCAATCCGCACCGCCCGCGGCCTTGCTCGGCGAGCCCTTGTTGCACACGACCTCTCGCCCGCAAGCCTGGCCGAGCTGGGCGCAGCAAAGCGGCCTCGACGCCAAGGCGTTGAAGCTGGGGCAAGGTTTCGAGCATTTGTATTACTTGCTGGAAGCGGCCGTCGCCGGGTTGGGCGTGGCAATCGCACCGGAACCGCTGGTGACCGAAGACTTGAAGGCCGGTCGCCTGGTCGCGCCGTGGGGTTTCAGTGAAACCCCGGCGCAACTGGCGTTGTGGCTACCCAAGCGCGCCGCCGACGGGCGCGCCCGGCAATTGGCGCAGTGGCTCAGGAACGAGCTGCGCCAGGCGGATCACTCGCCGCGCTTGAACAGCAAGTAAGCGGCCAGCAGACCCAGCGCACCGACCGCCACACCGGCGGTCGTCCACGGATGTTCCTGTGCGTAATCGCGGGTGGCGATCCCGGTTTCGCGGGTTTTGACTTTGACTTCTTCGTAGGCATCGCTGAGCAGGCTGCGCGAATGCTTCAGCGCACTTTCAGCGTTGCCCTTGAGCGCCTTGAGGGTCTTGCGCGACTCGTCCGAAGCGTCGTCTTTCAGGCTTTCCAACGACTTGAGCAGACTCTCGATCTCCGCTTCCATGCTTTGCAACGAGGCTTTGCGTAACGAGGTGTTGGCCATGGTGGCTCTCCTGCATTGGTGATGAGTGGCGTGTGTTGTTTGGGACTTCACCGGTTCTGGAAAGTGCAGAAAATCTGAACTCGGCTTTCCCGAAACGACCGAAATCAACAGCGCAAATCGCTGCTAGGCTCAAATCCACACGTCAAGGAGATCGCCATGAGTGACCATCACACCTACAAGAAAGTCGAGCTGGTCGGTTCGTCCACCAGCAGCATCGAAGACGCCATCAACAACGCGCTGGCCGAGGCCAACAAGAGCATCAAGCATCTGGAATGGTTTGAAGTGGTCGATACCCGTGGCCACATCAAGGACGGCAAGGCTGCCCACTTTCAAGTGACCCTGAAAGTCGGGTTCCGGATTGCCAGTAGCTGAGTTTGGGCTACGCTTCTGAACTTGCGCGCTGGCCGAATGCCATAGGAATGGCAAAGCGCTACAGGGTGGACGCATCGAGTGAACTCGATGCCCGCCTCTTTTAATCCGACCAGGGAGTGCGACCGATGAAGAAGTTCATATTGGCAGTAGGTTTGTTGAGCCTTGCGGGTGGTGCGTTTGCTGCCGGCAAGCCTTGCGAAGAAGTGAAAGCCGAGATCGCGGCAAAACTGGATGCGAAACACGTCTCCGGTTATTCGCTGGAAATCGTCGATAAAAGTGCAGCAGCGGGCGGCAAAGTCGTCGGCAAGTGCGAGGGCGGCACCAAGGAAATCGTCTACAAACGCGGTTGATCGCGCCTGAAATGCAAAAGCCGACGCAATGCGTCGGCTTTTTTGTACCCGGCTATCTTTGTGCAGAACTATAAGACCTCAGCCCTTCATCACCTGCGCCAGCAATTCGTAGGAATGCAGGCGATCGGCGTGCTCGTACAGATCGCAGGTGAAGATCAGCTCATCGGCCTGGGTCTGTTCGACCAGCACTTCCAGTTTCGCGCGAATTTTCTGCGGACTGCCAACCATCGCCAGACCAAGGAAATCACCCACCGCCTCACGCTCATGAGGCAGCCACAGGCCGTCCATGGTTTTCACCGGCGGACGCTGCACCAGACTTTGCCCACGCATCAGCGCGAGAATTCGCTGGTACACCGAGGTCGCCAGGTAGTCGGCCTGTTCGTCGGTGTCGGCCGCTACCAGCGGTACGCCGAGCATCACGTACGGCTTGTCGAGCACCGCCGACGGCTTGAAGTGATTGCGGTAGACGCGAATCGCTTCATGCATGAAGCGTGGCGCGAAATGCGAGGCGAAGGCGTAGGGCAAACCGCGCTCGCCGGCCAGTTGCGCACTGAACAGACTGGAACCGAGCAGCCAGATCGGCACATTGGTACCAGTACCCGGCATCGCGATCACCCGCTGATCCGGCGTTCGCGGACCGAGGAAGCGCACCAGCTCGGCCACGTCTTCAGGGAAATCGTCGGCGCTACCGGAGCGCTCTCGGCGCAAGGCGCGGGCGGTCATCTGATCGGAACCTGGCGCACGGCCCAGGCCAAGGTCGATCCGTCCCGGATACAGGCTTTCAAGGGTGCCGAACTGCTCGGCAATCACCAGCGGCGCGTGGTTGGGCAGCATCACGCCACCGGAGCCGACACGGATGGTCGACGTACCGCCGGCCAGATAGCCCAGCAACACCGAAGTCGCAGAACTGGCGATGCCATCCATGTTGTGGTGCTCGGCGACCCAGAACCGGGTGTAGCCGAACTTCTCGACATGCTGCGCCAGATCCAGCGAGTTGCGCAGCGACTGCGCCGGGCTGCCGTTCTCGCGCACCGGCACCAGATCGAGGGTGGAAAACTTTACGTCGGACAGTTGCTTCATGAACCTGCATCTCCGATTGAGGGCGCCGGTTTGTTCCTGACGAACGCAAACCTGCCCAATTCATAAGCGTGTTCTCTGCAATAAGGGCATATACCCGAGTTTCAATAGCCGATCCGAAATTTCCTACTAAAAAAGTCAACGATTCAGCCGGGCTGAACTTTGTTCCGGCGTCTATCCTCAGAAGCCTTGCAGGCAAAAACCACGACGGCGCGGCGTTTCGCGCCCGAATTGAAGGAGGCACACATGGCTATCGTGAAGAAGGCATCCGCGCATTGGGAAGGTGACCTGAAAACCGGCATCGGCTCGATCTCCACCGAAACCGGCGTCCTGCGGGACGCGCCGTACGGCTTCAAGGCCCGCTTCGAGGGCGGCAAGGGCACCAACCCGGAAGAACTGATCGGCGCGGCCCATGCCGGCTGTTTCTCCATGGCATTCTCGATGATCCTCGGCGACGCCGGGCTGAAGGCCGAAAGTATCGACACCCAGGCCGAAGTCACCCTCGATCAGGTTGACGGCGGTTTCGCGATCACTGCAGTGAAGCTGATTCTCAAGGCGAAGATTCCGGGCGCCACCCAGGCGCAGTTCGAAGAACTGAGTAACAAGGCCAAGGAAGGTTGCCCGGTGTCGAAGGTATTGAATGCGAAGATCAGCCTGGATGCGTCGCTGGTCAGCTGATCGACTTGAGCAGAATCAGAACCCGCCAGGCAAAAATGTGGTCGAATAAATGACAGCAGCTTTCGCGCATCGTCGTGCGCACTGCTCCCAGGAGCTTCAACCATGAAACGTTTTGCTTTGGCGGTTATCTGTGGCGTGCTGGCAACTTCGGCCTTTGCGGCACCCAAAGATTGCGAAGAACTCAGGAAAGAGATCGAAATCAAGATTCAGGCGAATGCCGTGCCCTCCTACACGCTGGAGATAGTCTCCAAAGAGGAAGCCGAAAAGCACGACGTCGCCATGATCGTCGGCACTTGCGAGAACGGCACCAAGGCAATCATCTACCAGAAGAACGACAGCTGATTCACGCTAGATGGCGCAATAGGTGTCGCGATCCTCGGCGACGATTTCCCGCTTGGCGTTATACAGCCGGGCACTGGGCGTAAACATCAGGGAGCGCCCCTCCAAGACGTAACGCTGACCCGCTTCGAAATGGTCGAAGCGGATCGTCAGGTAGCACAGACGCTCCACAGGATCGTTCAACATCCCAGCTCCTCCACCGGGCGCCTCGAAATCGAAACGCACCAGCAACTCATGGCTGCCGGGCGCTACCTGGAAAAAACGTCCGTCAGTCAGGCGCTGCTTGTCGAGACGTTCGGCCATCAGCAGTTTTCCGCCCGGGGTCGGCGTCGAGAACTCGACCCAGGCCATGTTGGGGTCGACCGGGGGCATCGGCGTCTGACAACCGGCGAGCACACCGGCAACCAGCAACAGCATTGACTTGCGCATGATGAATGTCCGTGAATTCGGACATCCAGCATAACGCCGATCAGGTGCGCTGACAGCCTGCCGGTTTGCCCTGGCCGACTACATTTTTCTGCTGGTCATAGAGCTTGGCCCACGGCCGGAAACCGATGTAGCCCGCCTGGAGCTGATAGCGCTGGCCGGCGTTGAAGTCCGTGAATTTCAGGCTCAACTGGCAATCGCGCCACAGGGGCTCGGCGTCCGGGCCGATGTTGGTCGCCTCCACCGGAAACTGATAGCGCACCTTCAGTTCATGACTGCCGGGTTGTACCTCGAAGTAACGCTTGTCGACGGCGGCCTTCCTGTCGACTTCCAGCGCTTGCAGCGCCGTGTCCTGTTGCCGGGCGTCCAGATCGATCCAGGCTTGCGAGGGGTCAGGCGAAGGCATTCCGAATCCGGCACAACCGGCCAGCGTCAGCAGGCCTCCCGTCAGTATCAAGATGCGCATGGCGAAGCTCAATGGGCGGGATAGTCTTGCGATCAGACTTTCCAGGGATGTTCTTATTGTGATCAGGCCGTTTCCAAGCCTTGGGTTACTTGATCGCGTTTTGCGGGTTTTGTTTCCGGGTGTGTTGTGTTTGTTGCTCAACGGTTGTTCCAGCGTCAGCTATTACAGCCAGCTGGCCAGCGGTCAGCTGCAATTGCTGCGGGCGCGGGAGCCGGTGGCCAAGGTGATTGCCGACCCGAACCGCGACGCAACGCTGCGCGCCCACCTGGCCCAATCGCAAAAGGCTCGGGATTTCGCCAGCCAACATCTGCACCTGCCGGATAACCAGAGCTATCGCCTGTACGCCGACATCCACCGGCCGTACGTGGTGTGGAACGTGTTCGCCACCCCGGAGTTTTCCCTGAGCCCGCAAAACCACTGCTTCCCGATTGCCGGGTGCGTGGCCTATCGCGGTTACTACAGCCAGAGTGCGGCGCGGGGTGCGGCGGCAATCCAGCGCCTGCAAGGGATGGATGTGTCGATTGGCGGCGTCGAGGCCTATTCGACCCTGGGCTGGTTCAATGACCCGATCCTCAATTCGATGATGGGCTGGGGCGACGAACGCTTGGCCACGCTGATCTTCCATGAGCTGGGCCACCAACGTTTCTATGTGAAGGACGACACCGAGTTCAACGAGTCCTATGCCACGTTTGTCGAACAGGAAGGCACCCGGCAGTGGCGGGCGTTTCGTGGCTTGCCGCCAGAAGATGACGCTCAACTCAAACGCCGCGATCAGTTCATTCAACTGATCCTCGATACCCGTGCTCGGCTCGAAAAGCTGTACACACAACAGATGCCCGTCGAGCAGATGCGCGAACGCAAGGCTGCCGAGTTCGAACGGTTTCGCCGGGACTATCGGGAGATGCGCGACAGCCAGTGGGCCGGGGACAAGCGTTATGACGCCTGGGTCAATGCGCCGCTGAACAATGCGCGATTGTTGCCGTTCGGGCTGTATGACCAGTGGGTGCCGGCGTTTGCTGCCCTGTTCAGGCAAGTGGGCGGGGATTGGCAGAAGTTCTATGCACAGGTGGAGAAACTGGGCGGATTGCCGACTGATAAGCGAAAGGCGGCGCTGCGTGAGCTGGCCGCCCTTCGCTCCGATTGACGATCAGCGCTGCAAAAACGCCTGATGCAACTCGGCCAGGGTTTCGAAGTGATAAGCCGGCGCCTCGGCGCTCAGCTCTTCATGACTACCGAAGCCATAACCCACGGCTGCCGCATCCAGACCGTTGCTGCGGGCGCCGATCAGGTCGTGTTTACGGTCACCGATCATCAGCGTATTGGCCTGGTCCAGCCCTTCCTCGGCGATCAGGTGTGCAATCAGCTCGACCTTGTTGGTGCGGGTGCCGTCCAGTTCGCTGCCGTAGATCACCTTGAAGTGCTTGGCGAAATCGAAGTGCCGGGCGATTTCCCGGGCGAACACCCACGGCTTCGACGTCGCGATGTAAAGCTGCCGGCCCTGGCCATTCAGGGTTTCCAGCAACGGCGTGACGCCCTCGAACACCCGGTTCTCGTACAACCCGGTGACCTTGAAACGCTCGCGATAGAAATTCACCGCCTCCCAGGCCTTGGCTTCATCGAAACCATAAAACTGCATGAATGCCTGCAACAGCGGCGGGCCGATGAAGTGTTCGAGTTTGGTCAGGTCCGGCTCATCGATGCCGAGTTTGGCCAAGGCGAACTGGATGGAACGGGTGATGCCCTCACGCGGGTCGGTGAGGGTGCCATCGAGGTCGAACAGAACGGTCTGGTAATGCATGAAAAATCCCGGGCAATAGAGAGAAAAGTCAGAGCTGGTCGTAGCCTTCGGCCAGATGCAGGTCCTTGAGCTTCACGTAGTTCGCCGCGCTGTAGGTGAAAAAGGCGTTTTCCTTGTCGGTCAGCGGGCGAACCTGTTTCACCGGGCTGCCCACGTACAGGAACCCGCTTTCCAGGCGCTTGCCCGGTGGCACCAGGCTGCCGGCGCCGATGATCACGTCGTCCTCGACCACCGCGCCGTCCATGACAATGCTGCCCATGCCGATCAGCACGCGGCTGCCGACGGTGCAGCCATGCAGCATGACCTTGTGGGCGATGGTCACGTCATCGCCGATCAGCAGCGGGAAGCCGTCCGGGTTGAACGGGCCGGCGTGGGTGATGTGCAACACGCAGCCATCCTGCACACTGGTGCGCGCGCCGATGCGGATGCGGTGCATGTCGCCGCGGATCACCGTCAGTGGCCAAACGGAGCTGTCTTCGCCGATTTCGACGTCGCCGATCACCACCGCGGAGCCGTCGACAAAAGCGCCCTGGCTCAAGCGTGGGGTGTGATTCTGGTACTTGCGAAGGGACACGATTAGTTCTCTCTCTGTCGCCGATAGCTGCGGTGGGTGTCGATTGTAATTAAGATGGGCGCATGTTTCTTCCAGCCAAGGTGCAACCGTGAGCGTGAACAACCCTCTTCTGCAGTCCTACGACCTGCCGCCGTTCTCCGCCATCCGTGCCGAACACGTGCAGCCGGCCATCGACACCATCCTGGCCGACAACCGCGCCGCCATCGCCGAGATCCTCAAGACCCAGGGCCAGAACCCGACGTGGGCGGGGCTGGTGCTGGCGATGGACGAACTCAATGATCGCCTGGGCGCAGCCTGGAGCCCGGTCAGCCACCTCAATGCCGTGTGCAACAGCGCCGAACTGCGCGAAGCCTACGAGTCGTGCCTGCCGGCCCTAAGCGCCTATTCCACCGAAATGGGCCAGAACCGTGAACTGTTCCAGGCCTATGAAGCCCTGGCCAACAGCCCGGAAGCCGCCGGTTTCGACGTGGCGCAGAAAACCATTCTGGAACACGCCCTGCGCGATTTCCGCCTGTCGGGTATCGACCTGCCGGAAGCCGAGCAGAAACGCTACGCCGAAGTGCAGAGCAAGCTGTCCGAGCTGGGCAGCCGCTTCTCCAACCAGTTGCTCGACGCCACTCAGGCCTGGACCAAGCACCTGACCGACGAAGCCGCCCTCGCCGGCCTGACCGATTCGGCCAAGGCGCAAATGGCTGCCGCCGCACAGGCCAAAGGCCTCGACGGCTGGCTGATCACCCTGGAATTCCCGAGCTACTACGCGGTGATGACCTACGCCCAGGACCGTGCGCTGCGTGAAGAAGTCTACGCCGCCTACTGCACCCGTGCGTCGGACCAAGGCCCTAACGCCGGCCAGAACGACAACGGCCCGGTGATGGGCGAAATCCTCGACCTGCGTCAGGAGCTAGCCAAGCTGCTCGGCTTCTCCAGCTTCTCCGAACTGAGCCTGGCGACCAAAATGGCCGAGTCCAGCGATCAGGTGCTGAGCTTCCTGCGCGACCTGGCCAAACGCAGCAAACCGTTTGCCGCCCAGGACCTGCAACAGCTCAAGGCATATGCCGCCGAACAAGGCTGCGCCGACCTGCAAAGCTGGGACAGCGGTTTCTACGGGGAAAAACTCCGTGAACAACGCTACAGCGTCGCCCAGGAAACCCTGCGCGCCTACTTCCCGATCGACAAGGTACTGGGCGGCCTGTTCGCCATCGTTCAGCGCCTGTACGGCATCGAAATCGCCGAACTGAAAGGCTTCGATACCTGGCATCCGGACGTACGCCTGTTCGAGATCAAGGAAAACGGCCAGCACGTCGGCCGCTTCTTCTTCGACCTCTACGCCCGCGCCAACAAGCGCGGCGGTGCCTGGATGGACGGCGCCCGCGACCGTCGCCGCACCATTGACGGCGTGCTGCAAAGCCCGGTGGCCAACCTGGTGTGCAACTTCACCCCGGCCGACAGCGGCAAGCCTGCGCTGCTGACCCACGATGAAGTCACCACCCTGTTCCACGAATTCGGCCACGGCCTGCATCACCTGCTGACCCGTGTCGAGCATGCCGGCGTATCCGGCATCAACGGTGTGGCATGGGACGCGGTCGAGCTGCCGAGCCAGTTCATGGAAAACTGGTGCTGGGAGCCGGAAGGCCTGGCGTTGATTTCCGGCCACTACGAAACCGGCGAGCCATTGCCGCAGGATCTGCTGGAAAAAATGCTCGCGGCGAAGAACTTCCAGTCCGGCCTGATGATGGTCCGTCAGCTGGAATTCTCGCTGTTCGACTTCGAACTGCACGCCACCCACGGCGATGGCCGTAGTGTTGCGCAGGTGCTGGAAGGCGTGCGGGATGAAGTCTCGGTGATGCGTCCTCCGGCCTACAACCGCTTCCCGAACAGCTTCGCGCACATCTTCGCCGGCGGTTACGCAGCGGGTTACTACAGCTACAAGTGGGCGGAAGTGCTGTCGGCAGACGCCTTCTCCAAGTTCGAAGAAGACGGCGTGCTGAATGCCGACACCGGTCGCGCCTTCCGCGAAGCAATCCTGGCCCGTGGCGGCTCGCAGGAGCCGATGGTGCTGTTCGTCGACTTCCGTGGCCGTGAGCCATCGATTGACGCACTCTTGCGCCACAGCGGCCTGAGTGAGGACGCGGCAGCATGAGTGAGGCACCTGTGAAAACGAAAAAACGCTTTATCGCCGGGGCGGTCTGCCCGGCGTGCAGCGAGCCGGACAAGCTGATGATGTGGAGCGAGGACGACGTCCCGCACCGCGAATGCGTGGCGTGCGGCTACAGCGATACGCTCAATGCCCAAGGGTTGTCGGTTCCGAAGGAACTGGGCACGCGGGTCAACACCAGCGCGCTCAAGCCTGCACCGGACAAGACGGTTCAGGCCGTGCAGTTCTTCCCGAACCCGAAGCTGAAGAAAAAGCCCGACGAGCAACACTGATCCGGCACCACCTTCCACCGATTTCCGGTGGAAGGTGGTATTGGCTTAACACCTGTCCCCCGCACTTGCTTCGTAGGCTGGCCGTTTCCGCCATGCCTCGAAGGAAGTCGCCGTGCCCGACACCAATCCCCTCCTGCAACACTGGACCCTGCCGCCCTGGCCGGCAATTCGCGCCGAGCATTTGCTGCCGGCGATCAACAGCATCATCGACGACCACAGACGAATCATTGCGCAAGTGCTCGCCACTCAGCTGGAGCATCCCGGCTGGGACGATCTGGTACTGAGCATCGACGAAGCCGATGCCCGCCTCAGTGAATTTCGGTCGATTCTCGAAACGCTGTCCATGGTCGGGCCCGATGATGCCGACTGGCTCGTGGAAATCGCCAAAGCCCATCTCGCACTCAACCAGTATCGCTCCGAAAGAGCCCGCAATCGCCCGCTGTACGAGGCCTACCAGCGTCTGACGCAGAGCTCGATCGCGGCCAGTTTCGATGAGTCACGCAAGATCGTGCTGGCGCGGATACTGCGTAAATTCAGGCAGTCAGGTATCGACCTTCCCACCGCGCAACAACAGGAACTGGCCCGGCTGAACCTTGAGATCGGTGGCCTGGAATCGGTGTTTTTGACCCACCTCGAACGCTGGACCGAAACCTGGAGCAAACGGGTCGACGATATTGCACAGCTTGCGGGCCTGTCCCCGTCGATGAAGGATCACCTGGCGCGCGCCGCACACGAGGCCGGACATGAAGGCTGGCTGATTCGCCTGGACCAGAACACCTGCCAGCACATCCTTAAATACGCCGAGAATCGTGCGTTACGCGAGGAATGCTGTGTGGCCTACGCGACCCGCGCTTCCGATCAGGGGCCACTGGCCGGGCGCTTCGATAACGGCCCGGTGCTGACGAAGCTGCTTGCCTTGCGCCAGCAGAAAGCCCACTTGCTTGGCCACGAAAACGCCGCGCAACTGAGTCTGGCAAAAAACATGGCCGGAACAACGGCCTGGGTCAGGATTTTCTCCAGTGCCAGGTTGCGCAATTGACCCTGTCCTGGAGCAGGACGTAAAACAACTGGCCGCATTCGCCCGGCAACACGGAATCGACCGGGTCCAGCCATGGGATGAAGAATTTCTCGCCGAGCAATGGCGGCAGCAACAGTTTCCCGGAGCCCTGGATAACCTGCGCGACTACTTCGCGTTCGATGGCACCCTGCGCCGACTCTGTCTGTTCTGCAAACGCATGTTCGGGATCCGTATCGTTGAACAGGTCGGTGGGGACCACTGGCATGACGATGTGCGACTGCTGGAAATCAGCGAGCATGAACAGGTCATCGGTTATATCTACCTCGACCCGTTTCATCGCGATAACGCTGCTGATTTCGCCGGAACGTCCACACTGCGCAATCGTCGGATCAATGCCGAAGGCCGACCGGCGCTACCGATTGCCGTACTCTCCAGCAATTTCACGCCGGCCACCGACGGCCATCCTTGCCGCCTCGAACTCAGTGAGCTGCGGGTACTTTTTCACGAGTTCGGTCACTGTCTTCAGCACGTTCTGACGCGCTCGCCCCATTACACCCTTTCCGGCATCCAGCAGTTGGGCCATGAGGCGGCGGAGTTTTCCGGGCAATTGTTCGAGCAGTGGTGTCAGTCGCGGGAGTTCGTGCTGTGGCTCGGCGCGCATTTCCAGACGGGAGAACGCTTGAGCGCAGCACGAGTCGACGCCGCACTCTCGGCCAGTCAGGCTAACTCCGGTCGGCAACAGGCCTTGATACTGATGGGAGCGATCATCGATTTCGAGCTGCACGCCACCCACGGCGACGGGCGTTCTGTCGAAGAGGTTTGCGCCGACGTGCAGCGCAAAATGGCTCACCTGCAACTGCCCGAAAGTCACCGCTTCGCCAATGGTTTCGATTACATGGTGACCCAGTACGACGCTTCGGTTTACGCCTATGTCTGGTCGGGGGTGCTGGCTCAGGAAGCGTTCAAGCGCTTCAGTCGTGACTGGGTGTTCAACGCGCAGACCGGCCGGGCGTTCCGGGAAACGTTCTTTGCGCCCGGGGCCGGTCGCCCGTTGCTGGAAGCGGTGGAGGCATTCGTTGGCCGGCCGGTCAGTGAGGAACTGTGTGTCGGCCGGCCGATCAACCGGCGGGTTACTTCAGATTGACGGTCTGGAACCAGCTCTTCATCGAGCAGGTAGCGAACGCACTGGTGCTGCAATCGCCATTGGCCAGCGCGGTACGCAGCTTGTCGACGTCAGCCTGCATCACGTAACGCACGCCGTCCTTGAAGTGGCCGCTTTCACCGAAACCGCCCTGGGTCATTTCGTTCAGGGCGTCCTCCTTGCTCCAGCCCTGCACCACGATGCGGTACATCGCGGCCATCAGGCCGGTGCGGTCGGAGCCGTGCTTGCAATGCATCAGCACCGGGCCGTTGGCTTCGGCGGTCTGGATAGCACGCAGGGTCTTGAGGACGTCGGCGTCATCGACATGATTGGTGCGATACGGCAATTGCACCTGGTTGATGCCCGGGGTTTTCAACCAGCTCGAATCCGCCTCCGGCAGGAAGTTGATGACCGTGGCCACTTTCAGATTTTGCAGCAACGGCACGGCGCCAGCGTCAGGCAGCGCACTGCGATAGAGCGTGGGCGACATCTGGAAGAAGTTGTATTTCATTTCGACCGGTTGGGCCCATTCCGGAGGGCGAGAAACCGGCGCATCTGCGGCATGGGCCGAAATCGAGCCGAGCAGGGCAAACAGCGAGAAACAGATCGCGGAGGAAAAACGCTTCAAGGACATGCTGTGCGGTGACCGTATGGGATTCGTCAGTGAGGGCGGCAGCTTGCGGGTTGTCCAGTCAAATCCCTGTGAGGCGATTGTCAAAGAAACGTGAAGCCGGGGACTTCCTTCGTCGCATTTCTGGGCTTTTTTAGGCTGAATCGGTTCACCCGGTTGGTTAGGCTGCTACCATTTGTCACATCATGTTGCAGACGCGTCCCCCTTTTCCGGGTCATTTCCGGCCACGTCGCAACCGACCACTCAAAAAGCCGTCCCCAGAAACGGCTGATAACCATCAATGCCTGATGAGGTGCACCCCCATGTCTGATCAAGATCGAGACAACCCGCGGCGTGAGTTCTTGCGCAAATCCCTGACCCTGATCCCGGTGGTCACCCTCGCCGGCACCGGCCTGGGTAGCAGCATGCTGCAAGCGGCTCCCGAAAGCTCGCCAGCCCCGGCCCCCGCCAAATCGGTTGCAGCAGAGACAAGCGCCTACCAGCCGAGCTACTTCACCGCCGAAGAGTGGGCGTTCATCAATGCCGCCGTCGCGCAGTTGATCCCCAACGATGCCCAGGGCCCCGGCGCTCTCGAGGCCGGCGTGCCGGAATACATCGACCGTCAGATGAACACCCCGTACGCCGCTGGTGCTCTGTGGTACATGCAAGGCCCGTTCAACGCCGACGCTGCACCCGAGATGGGCTGGCAAAGCAAACTGGTGCCAAAAGAGATCTATCGCCTCGGCATCGCCGCCACGGATCAGTGGACAAAATCCCTCAACGGTAAAACATTTGCCGAGCAAGACAGCGCTACCCGAGACGATCTGCTCAAGCAGCTTGAAGCCGGAAAACCGCAATTCGACAGTGTTCCGGCGAAGATTTTCTTCAACCTTTTGCTGCAAAACACCAAGGAAGGGTTCTTCTGCGACCCGATCCACGGTGGCAATAAAGGCATGGTCGGCTGGACCATGATCGGCTTCCCCGGCGCCCGCGCCGATTTCATGGATTGGGTGGAACGCAACGAGCAATACCCCTTCCCGGCAGTTTCGATTCGCGGCGAGAGGGCGTGAGCATGGCAACGGTAATAAAGAAGGTCGACGCGGTGATCGTCGGTTTCGGCTGGACAGGCGCAATCATGGCCAAAGAGCTGACCGAGGCTGGCCTCAACGTGCTGGCGCTGGAGCGCGGGCCGATGCAGGACACCTACCCTGACGGCAACTATCCCCAGGTGATTGACGAACTCACCTACAGCGTGCGGAAAAAACTCTTTCAGGACATCTCCAAAGAGACCGTCACCATCCGCCACAGCGTCAACGACATCGCCCTGCCGAACCGCCAGTTGGGCGCGTTTCTGCCGGGCAACGGCGTCGGCGGCGCCGGCCTGCACTGGTCGGGCGTGCACTTTCGTGTCGATCCGATCGAGCTGCGGATGCGCAGCCACTACGAAGAACGCTACGGCAAAAGCTTCATTCCCAAGGACATGACCATCCAGGACTTCGGCGTCAGCTATGAAGAGCTGGAACCGTTCTTCGATTTTGCCGAAAAAGTCTTCGGCACCTCCGGCCAGGCCTGGACCGTGAAAGGCCAACTGGTCGGCCAGGGCAAGGGCGGCAACCCGTACGCGCCGGATCGCTCGAACCCGTTCCCGCTGGAAGCGCAGAAGAACACGGTTTCCGCACAGCTGTTCGGCAAAGCGGCCACAGAGGTCGGTTACAAACCCTACAACCTGCCTTCCGCGAATACGTCAGGGCCGTACACCAACCCTTACGGCGCGCAAATGGGCCCGTGCAACTTCTGCGGTTTTTGCAGCGGCTACGTTTGCTACATGTATTCCAAGGCCTCGCCGAACGTGAACATTCTGCCGGCGCTGAAACCGCTGCCGAATTTCGAACTGCGGCCCAACGCCCACGTGCTGCGGGTCAACCTCGACAGCACGAAAACCAAAGCCACCGGAGTCACTTACATCGACGGCCAGGGCCGCGAGATCGAGCAACCGGCGGATCTGGTGATTCTCGGTGCGTTCCAGTTGCACAACGTGCGCCTGATGCTGCTCTCCGGCATCGGCAAGCCGTATGACCCGATCAGCGGTGAAGGCGTGGTCGGGCGTAACTTCGCCTACCAGAACATGGCGACCATCAAGGCGTTCTTCGACAAGGACACCCACACCAACAACTTCATCGGCGCCGGCGGCAACGGCGTGGCGCTGGACGATTTCAACGCCGATAACTTCGATCACGGGCCACACGGTTTCGTCGGCGGCTCGCCGATGTGGGTCAACCAGGCGGGCAGCCGACCGATTGCCGGCACCTCCAACCCGCCGGGCACCCCGGCCTGGGGCAGTGCGTGGAAACGCGCGACCGCCGATTACTACACCCACCAGGTATCGATGGACGCCCACGGTGCGCATCAGTCCTACCGTGGCAACTACCTCGATCTGGACCCGGTGTACCGCGATGCCTACGGCCTGCCGTTGCTACGGATGACATTCGACTGGCAGGAAAACGACATCAAGATGAACCGCTTCATGGTCGAAAAAATGGGCAAGGTCGCGCAAGCAATGGGCCCGAAAGCCATTGCCGTGCTTGGCAAGAAAGTCGGCGAGCACTTCAACACGGCGTCCTACCAGACCACCCACCTCAACGGTGGCGCGATCATGGGTACTGATCCGAAGACCAGCGCGCTGAACCGCTACTTGCAGAGCTGGGACGTGCACAACGTGTTCGTCCCGGGTGCCTCGGCGTTCCCCCAGGGCCTGGGTTACAACCCGACCGGGCTGGTTGCCGCACTGACCTACTGGTCGGCGAAAGCGATCCGCGAGCAATACCTGAAAAACCCCGGCCCGCTGGTTCAGGCTTAAGGAGCGATGACCATGAAGACTCTCGTTATCGCGACCCTGGCGCTGCTTGGCAGCGTTGCCGCTCACAGTGCCGAAGTTGATCAATCCTTGATCAAGAAAGGCGAATACCTCGCACGTGCCGGGGACTGCGTGGCTTGCCACACGGCCAAGGACGGCAAGCCCTTCGCCGGCGGTCTGCCGATGGAGACGCCGATCGGCACGATCTACTCGACCAACATCACCCCGGACAACACCGGGCTGGGCGGCTACAGCTTCGAGGAGTTCGACCAAGCCGTACGTCATGGCGTCGCCAAAAACGGTAGTACGTTGTACCCGGCGATGCCCTACCCGTCCTACGCCCGCGTCAGTCAGGATGACATGCAGGCGCTGTACGCCTACTTCATGCACGGCGTTGAACCGGTGGCACAGGAAAACAAGGCCAGTGATATCCCGTGGCCATTGAGCATGCGCTGGCCGCTGATGGGTTGGCGCTGGCTGTTCGCGCCGAAGGTCGAGGACTACAAACCCGCGTCGGACGATGCCGTCGTCAGCCGTGGGGCCTATCTGGTGGAAGGCCTCGGACATTGCGGCGCCTGCCATACGCCACGGGCCCTGACCATGCAGGAAAAATCCCTGAGTGCGGCCGAAGGCAGCAGTTTTCTATCGGGCAGTGCGCCGCTGGAAGGCTGGATCGCCAAAAGCCTGCGCGGCGACCACAAGGACGGCCTCGGCAGCTGGAGCGAAGAGCAACTGGTGCAGTTCCTCAAGACCGGCCGCAGCGACCGCAGTGCGGTGTTCGGCGGCATGAGCGACGTGGTCACCCACAGCATGCAGTACATGACCGATGCCGACCTGACCGCGATTGCCCGCTACCTGAAATCGCTGCCGGCCAACGATCCTGCCGACCAGCCGCACCAGTATGACGAGAAAGCTGCCAAGGCCTTGTGGAACGGTGACGACAGCCAGCGCGGCGCCTCGGTGTACATCGACAACTGCGCGGCCTGCCACCGCACTGACGGCCATGGCTACACCCGGGTGTTCCCGGCGTTGGCGGGCAATCCGGTGCTGCAATCGGAAGATCCGACCTCGCTCATCCACATCGTGCTCAAGGGCGGCACCCTGCCTGCGACGCACACGGCACCGTCCACCTTCACCATGCCGGGTTTCGCCTGGCGTCTGTCGGATCAGGAAGTGGCGGATGTGGTGAGTTTTATTCGTGGAAGTTGGGGTAACAAGGGCTCCGCCGTCACTGCAAAAGACGTTGCCAAGTTACGTACCGACGATATGACTACAACATCGGCCGGTGACCTTGGGCAAGTAACAAGTCACAACTAAACGCAATTACCCCTGCATGATCAGTCATGCAGGGGTTATTCATTCAATAGTTGTTACGGATTGGTAATACTGGCATAGGCTTTGGCCAGGGCAACCAGTTTGGCCCGATCCTGCTCACCGATTTCACCGTCACGATCCACATCGTGCTCCAGACGGCCAATGCTGAAGGTATGGCCACCATCCCTGGAGGTTGCGGTAACAAAAATCGGGTCAACCAGCCTTTCAGTCTGCTCGCCAGCCTCGGCATCCCAGCCCAGTTCCTTACGTGCAAGTTGCATGGAAACCAGTGTATTGGGTTCCGATGGGCCGGGCTGCATCAGTTGCAGAAAAATACCGCGCGAATTAAAAAACGACATCATCAATTCCTTTTGTCTTTTATATATTCAAGTGCTGTGAAGCGGGGTGAATACTACGAATTTGAATAGCAAACGAACAGCCGACTTATGTTTCTTCAATTTGCACCATTACAACTTTACATCTAAACAAACTTACAACTAACCGTGCGTATTATTGATGGACGGCCGAACGGTAGTGGATCATCCGCGACCTTGCAGATACTGTATGCATATACAGATCAAGGGAACCCGTGATGACCAGCCTCTTGCCCCCACGCGGTCGCGGCACCGCCACCAATCCGCACAACCGCTTCGCGCCGAGCCGTTCGGTGGCCGAGGACGACGGCTGGTTTCAGGAAGTGCCACTGACCCAGGGCACCGAAGTCAGTTTCGAGACGGCAAAAACCATCATCACCCGCAACACCTCCCCGGACCTGCCCTTCGACCGCTCGATCAATCCCTATCGCGGCTGCGAGCATGGCTGCATTTATTGCTACGCACGACCGAGCCACGCCTATTGGGACATGTCGCCGGGGCTGGATTTCGAAACGAAGCTGATCGCCAAGACCAACGCTGCCCAGGTGCTGGAGGAACAGCTTGGCAAGAAGGGCTATCAGTGCGCGCCAATCAATCTGGGCTCCAACACCGACCCGTATCAACCGATCGAACGCGAACACAAAATCACGCGCCAGACCCTCGAAGTGCTGCTGCGCTACCGACACCCGGTAACCATCGTCACCAAGGGCTCGCTGATCCTGCGCGACCTCGACCTGCTCACCGAACTGGCGCAGCAACGGCTGGTGGCGGTGATGATCAGCCTGACCACCCTGGACGATGAGCTCAAACGCATCCTCGAACCCCGGGCCGCCGCGCCCAAGGCCCGGTTGCGGGCGATCCGGGTGATGCGCGAGGCGGGGATTCCGGTCGGCGTGCTGTGTTCGCCGATGATTCCGATGATCAACGACAGCGAAATCGAAAGCCTGCTGACCGAAGCCCACGCTGCCGGCGCCCAGAGCGCCGCGTACATGATGCTGCGCCTGCCGCTGGAGGTGGCGCCGCTGTTCGAGGAATGGCTCGAGGCGCATTACCCGCAGCGCGCCGCCCATGTGTTGAGCCTGATCCGCCAGAGCCGTGGCGGCGAACTGTACGACAGCCGTTTTGGTGCACGCATGCGCGGTGAAGGGCCGTTTGCCGACCTGCTCGCGCAACGCTTCGCCAAGGCATTGAAACGACTGGGACTCAATCACCGCGAAGGTTTCAATCTCGACTGCACAGCTTTTTGTCCGCCGGGTCGCCAGATGGCGCTGATTTAAGGAGGGAATGACTGACCAGATTCACGCCGGTCACGTTTTTTGTGACCTGGAACACACGTTCTAGAGCCTTTGATTCAGTTTGAGTTAAGTTTCAGCGGTTACCGTGTTCATCGAGTGACTGACGGGTCGGGATGGCCCGGATGTTTTAAACAGCCACTGGCTTCATACCGGAATACACGGGAATGACTCCCCGAATCCGCCAAAGAGGATGAATCATGAGTGACAAGGATAAACAGCCGTTGGCTGCGTCGGCGCAAGCCGTCCCCGGGGCGGATTCCGCCGATGCAGCACTGCGACATATCGTTGACGGCTTTTTGCATTTTCATCATGAGGTCTTCCCGCAGCAGGAAGAACTCTTCAAGAAACTCGCCACGGCCCAGTCGCCACGGGCGATGTTCATCACTTGCGCCGACTCGCGCATCGTTCCCGAACTGATCACCCAGAGCTCCCCGGCGATCTGTTCGTGACCCGTAACGTCGGTAACGTGGTTCCCCCCTACGGCCAGATGAACGGCGGCGTTTCCACCGCCATCGAATACGCGGTACTGGCCCTTGGCGTGCAACACATCATCATTTGCGGCCATTCCGATTGCGGCGCCATGCGCGCGGTACTCAACCCGGGCAGCCTGGAAAAGATGCCGACGGTCAAAGCCTGGCTGCGCCACGCCGAAGTCGCGAAAACCATGGTGCATGACAACTGCAACTGCACCGACGAAAAAGAGAGCATGCCGATCCTCACCGAGGAAAACGTCATCGCCCAACTGCAGCACTTGCGTACCCATCCTTCGGTAGCCTCGCGCATGGCGAACGGTCATCTGTTCATCCATGGCTGGGTCTACAACATCGAAACCAGTGAAATCAAAGCTTACGACGCGGATCAGGGACGCTTCCTGCCGCTCGACGGCAGCCATCCGATTCCGGTGGCGACGCCCAAAGCGCGCTTCTGAATCCTCCTAAAAATCCGTGTGGTCCGACGCCGGTCGCTGTTCAAGCGACCCGGCTTCGCCACGCCTGAAGAAAACTTCGGGAGAGTCATCATGCGTGCGGCTCAATTGAAAGCGGTGTTGCCACGGGAGCTGCTGGCTTCGGTGGTTGTGTTTCTGGTCGCCCTGCCACTGTGCATGGGCATTGCGATTGCTTCAGGGTTGCCGCCGGCCAAAGGCCTGATTACCGGGATCATCGGTGGTCTGGTGGTGGGCTGGCTGGCAGGGTCGCCGTTGCAGGTCAGCGGGCCGGCGGCGGGGCTGGCGGTACTGGTGTTCGAGCTGGTGCGCCAGCACGGGATCGAGATGCTCGGGCCGATCCTGCTGCTCGCCGGTTTTCTGCAACTGGTGGCCGGGCGTCTGAAGCTCGGTTGCTGGTTCCGGGTCACGGCGCCAGCGGTGGTCTACGGGATGCTCGCGGGGATCGGTGTGCTGATCGTGCTCTCACAGGTGCATGTGATGCTGGATGCCGCGCCGAAACCCTCCGGGCTGGACAACCTGACGGCGTTCCCCGGCGCAGTGGCGCAGGCTTTGCCGTCCTTTGGCTGGCAGGCCGGGTTGCTCGGGCTGTCGACCATCGCCGTGATGTGGCTGTGGGAGAAATTCCGTCCGCACTCGCTGCGTTTCATTCCCGGCGCGCTGCTCGGTGTCGGCCTGGCAACCGGCGCCAGTCTGCTGCTGGCATTGCAGATAAAGCGGGTTGAAGTACCGGCGAATCTGGCCGAAGCCATCGACTGGCTGAAGCCGACGGATCTGCTGAGCCTGGCCGACCCGACGCTGCTGATCGCCGCATTCGCCGTGGCCTTCATCGCCAGCGCCGAAACCCTGCTGTCCGCTGCTGCGGTGGATCGCATGCACAGCGGTCCGCGTTCGGACTTCGACCGTGAACTGTCGGCGCAAGGGGTCGGCAACATGCTCTGCGGGCTGGTGGGCGCACTGCCCATGACCGGGGTGATCGTACGCAGCTCGGCCAACGTCCAGGCTGGCGCGACCACGCGCTACTCGACGATTTTCCATGGTCTGTGGCTGCTGGCCTTCGTGCTGTTGCTGTCGAGTCTGCTGCAAAGCATTCCGGTGGCGAGCCTGGCCGGGGTGTTGGTCTACACCGGTTTCAAACTGGTGGACCTCAAGGCCTTTCGTGGCCTGGGGCGCTATGGCCGGATGCCGATGTTCACCTACGCGGCGACAGCGCTGGCGATCATCTTCACCGACCTGTTGACCGGCGTGTTGATCGGTTTCGGTCTGACCCTGGTGAAACTGGCGTTCAAGGCTTCGCGACTGAAAATAAGCCTGATCGATCTGCCGCAGGACGGGGAGATGGAGTTGCGTCTGGTGGGCGCGGCGACATTCCTCAAGGTACCGGCACTGACGCAGGTGCTGGGCAGCATTCCGCCGGGCACGACGGTGCATGTGCCGCTCAACAACCTGAGCTACATCGACCATTCCTGTCTGGAACTGCTGGAAGAGTGGGGCCGGGCCAATGCGACCAAGGGTTCGAAGCTGTTGATCGAGTCGCGCGGACTGAAACGCAGGCTTGAGGGGAGAATCCGTACCACCACCGGCATCGGTGCGGCAGGCTGAAAAAACCTGGGGGAACAGAGCAATCTGTTCCCCCAATCGTTTGCGCCGAGATCAAGCCGCAGGCTGATCCAGTTCCAGGCCCACGCCCAGACGGCGGCTCATGCACGGCCAGCGCTTCCACGCCGCACCGGTGTCCGGGCTGCTGAGTTTCTCGCGGTAGGCTTCCACCGACTCCAGCGCAAAGCTGTCGTCGTCGAGCATGCTGTCCACCGCGTGGTGCACCACTTCATCGAGTTGATTGGCAAATTCCTCACCGAGCAACTGGTGAGCAATCAGATTGGCGACCGTCATGTCCAGGGGGATCAGTGGCTGGCCGAAATGCTTGATGTACAGGTCGTTGACCTCTTCGACAAAGCGGTGGGCCAGATAGGCCTCGTCCAGCAGACTGTCCAGGCCGACCGGCGGCTGGAGAAAGTACTGTTCGGCGATTTTCAGCACCGGTTTGATCTGTGACTCGATTCCCGCTTCCCTGGCGACTTCATTGGCTGCATCCAGCAGGTCTGGCACTTCATCGATGTAGGCGGCGACAAAACGCGTCAGCACGCCGTTGGCGTCGGTTTCCGGCAACTGGATGGCCGGGTGCAGGTGTTGCAGTTGATTTTCGAGCTGACGGGTCAGCTTTCCGGTTTCGATCTCGTGTTGTCGGGCTATGTGGATCTGCTCGCGCAATGCGGCGGTGTTCATGAAAACTCCAGGAAACAAGGCAATGAAATAGGGAAGACATAACTTAGCTGGCTTACGAAAAATGCTAAGACGCATTTGTCATAATTATTTCATCCTTGATACACCTGCGTTATATCGGTTTGCCACCACTCGTCTGCATCCTTCTCCATTCGTGCCCTGGAACGCAAGTGCCAGCTGTTTCATTCGATTTACGTCCGCACATTGCATTTTTCCGCCGCTGTCTATACTCGCCATTGAATGGAGTTAGCTGATGACGCCCGACTGCACCCGCAGCAAGGCCCGGCGATTCAAGTTCGTAGTCTGATGCAGCCGCTCCCTTGCCGCAGGCGAAAGCCGGCGGGATAACAAGAACGATAAGGGGAACCCGCAATGATGCGACATCCACACGTCTGGATGGGCCTCCTGTTGTGGTCGATTTTCAGCCCGGTGCAAGCCGCCTGGACTGTGAATATGGCGCCTGGAGCGACTGAAATCAGTCACGCAGTATTCGACCTGCACATGACCATTTTCTGGATCTGTGTGGTGATCGGGATCATCGTCTTCGGCGCCATGTTCTGGTCGATGATGGTGCACCGCCGTTCTACCGGGCAGGTCGCCGCAAAATTCCACGAAAGCACCACCGTCGAGATTCTCTGGACCGTCGTCCCGCTGCTGATCCTGGTGGCGATGGCCGTTCCGGCGACCGCCACGCTGATCCGCATGTACGACACCAGTGAGCCGGATATCGATATCCAGATCACCGGCTATCAGTGGAAGTGGCATTACAAATACCTGGGCCAGGACGTCGAGTTCTTCAGCAACCTGGCCACCCCCGCCGAACAGATCCACAACAAGGAAGCCAAGGGCGAGCATTACCTGCTCGAGGTCGACAAGCCATTGGTGCTGCCGATCGGCGCCAAGGTGCGCTTCCTCGTGACTTCCGCCGACGTGATCCACTCCTGGTGGGTGCCGGCCTTCGCGGTCAAGCGCGATGCGATCCCCGGATTCGTCAACGAAGCCTGGACACGCATCGACAAGCCCGGCATCTACCGTGGCCAGTGCGCCGAGCTGTGCGGCAAGGATCACGGCTTCATGCCGATCGTGGTCGACGTCAAGGAAAAGGCCGACTACGAAAAATGGCTGGCCGACCGCAAGGCCGAGGCGGCGCAGCTCAAGGAGCTGACCAGCAAGGAATGGACCCTCGACGAGCTCAAGGAGCGCGGCGACAAGATCTACCACACCACCTGCGTGGCCTGTCACCAGGCCGAAGGCCAGGGTCTGCCGCCGATGTTCCCGGCGCTCAAGGGCTCGCCGATTGCCACCGGGCCGAAAGCCGATCACCTGCACCGCGTGTACTTCGGCAAACCGGGCACCGCCATGGCGGCGTTCGGCAAGCAACTCTCGGAAGTCGATATCGCAGCGGTCGTGACCTACGAACGTAACGCCTGGGGCAACAACAAGGGCGACATGGTCACGCCAAAAGAAGTGCTGGAGCTGAAACAGGCGGAAAGCAAATGAGCCGGTCTATTGCGTACTTCGTGAACCGGCCGGGGCAAGGCGCCCCGGCCTGCCAAGTCCACTCACTTGAAGGAGACCGGCCATGAGCGCTGTCATCGATGACCACGGTCATGCCGACCACGCCCACGGCCCCGCCAAAGGCCTGATGCGTTGGGTGCTGACCACCAACCACAAGGACATCGGCACGTTGTACCTGTGGTTCGCGTTCTGCATGTTCCTGCTCGGCGGCTCGTTCGCCATGGTGATCCGCGCCGAGCTGTTCCAGCCCGGCCTGCAGATCGTCGAACCGGCGTTCTTCAACCAGATGACCACCATGCACGGCCTGGTGATGGTCTTCGGTGCGGTGATGCCGGCGTTCGTCGGCCTCGCCAACTGGATGATCCCGTTGATGATCGGCGCGCCGGACATGGCCCTGCCACGGATGAACAACTTCAGCTTCTGGCTGCTGCCGGCGGCGTTCCTGTTGCTGGTGTCGACCCTGTTCACCCCCGGTGGCGGGCCGAACTTCGGCTGGACGTTCTATGCGCCGCTGTCCACCACCTATGCGCCGGAAAGCGTGACCTACTTCATCTTCGCCATCCACTTGATGGGGATCAGTTCGATCATGGGCGCGATCAACGTGATCGCCACCATCCTCAACCTGCGTGCCCCCGGCATGACGTTGATGAAAATGCCGCTGTTCGTCTGGACCTGGCTGATCACCGCGTTCCTGCTGATCGCGGTAATGCCGGTGCTGGCCGGGTGCGTGACGATGATGCTGATGGACATCCACTTCGGCACCAGTTTCTTCAGTGCCGCCGGTGGCGGTGACCCGGTGCTGTTCCAGCATGTGTTCTGGTTCTTCGGCCACCCCGAGGTGTACATCATGATCCTGCCGGCCTTCGGCGCCGTCAGCCAGATCATCCCGACCTTCTCGCGCAAGCCGCTGTTCGGCTACACCTCGATGGTCTACGCCACGGCGAGCATCGCGTTCCTGTCGTTCATCGTCTGGGCGCACCACATGTTCGTGGTGGGCATTCCGCTGGTGGGCGAGTTGTTCTTCATGTACGCGACGATGCTCATCGCGGTGCCGACCGGGGTGAAGGTGTTCAACTGGGCCAGCACCATGTGGCAAGGCTCGCTGACCTTCGAGACGCCGATGCTGTTTGCCGTGGCGTTCGTGATCCTGTTCTCCATCGGCGGTTTCTCCGGGCTGATGCTGGCCATCGCCCCGGCGGACTTCCAGTACCAGGACACCTACTTCGTGGTGGCGCACTTCCACTACGTGCTGGTGCCGGGTGCGATCTTCGGGATCTTCGCCTCGGCTTATTACTGGCTGCCGAAATGGACCGGCCACATGTACGACGAAACCCTGGGCAAGCTGCATTTCTGGCTGTCCTTCGTCGGCATGAACCTGACGTTCTTCCCGATGCACTTCGTGGGACTGGCGGGGATGCCACGAAGGATTCCGGACTACAACCTGCAGTTCGCCGACTTCAACATGGTCTCGTCGATCGGCGCGTTCATGTTCGGTGCCACGCAGATCTTCTTCCTGTTCATCGTGATCAAGACCATCCGCGGCGGCGAGCCGGCACCGGCCAAACCGTGGGATGGCGCCGAAGGTCTGGAGTGGAGCGTGCCGTCGCCGGCGCCGTATCACACCTTCACCACGCCGCCGGAAGTGAAATGAACCCTGTAGCCCTTGAGGGCCGCCGCCATGGCTGACTCGATTTCGCTGAAGAAACTGGTGACCCGACTGCTGGGCGTGGTGGTGGCGATGTTTGTTTTCGGTTTTGCTTTGGTGCCGATCTACGACGTGATGTGCAAGGCGTTCGGCATCAACGGCAAGACCGCCGGGCAGTACGAGGGCGAGCAGGTTGTGGATAACTCGCGACAGGTGCGGGTGCAGTTCCTGTCGATGAACAACGCCGACATGCCCTGGGAGTTCTATCCCAAGGGTGAGGAACTGGTCGCCCATCCGGGCGGGGTGAACGAGATGATCTTCATCGCCCGCAATCCCACCGACAAGCCGATGAGCGCCCAGGCCGTGCCGAGCATCGCCCCGAGCGAAGCGGCGGCGTATTTCCACAAGACCGAATGCTTTTGCTTTACCCAGCAGGTGCTGCAGCCCGGTCAGCAGATCGAGATGCCGGTACGCTTCATCGTTGACCGCGACATGCCCAAGGACGTGAAGCACCTGACGCTGTCCTACACGCTGTTCGATATCACCGCCCGACATCCTCCGGTGGCTGCAAACACTGGCGGTTAAGCGTGCCCGATAAGGAGAACAATAAATGGCAACTCATGAGCACTATTACGTCCCGGCCCAGAGCAAGTGGCCGATCATCGCCACCTTCGGCATGGTCATCACCGTCTACGGCCTGGCTACCTGGTTCAACGATCTGAAGGCTGCACGCCCGGAATCCCACGGGCCGTACATCTTTTTCGTCGGCGGGCTGTTGCTGGCGTACATGCTGTTCGGCTGGTTCGGCGCGGTGATCAAGGAAAGCCGCGCGGGGTTGTACAGCCCGCAGCTGGACCGCTCGTTCCGCTGGGGCATGAGCTGGTTCATCTTCTCCGAGGTGATGTTCTTCATCGCCTTCTTCGGCGCGCTGTTCTACGTGCGGCACATTTCCGGTCCGGCGCTGGGCGGCGAAGGCACCAAAGGCATTGCGCACATGCTCTGGCCGAACTTCCAGTTCACCTGGCCGCTGCTGCACACACCCGACCCGAAACTGTTCCCGCCGCCCAAGGAAGTCATCAGTCCCTGGGGCCTGCCGCTGGTCAACACGATTCTGCTGGTGAGTTCCAGCGTGACCATCACCATCGCCCACCATGCCCTGAAGAAAGGCCATCGCGGTGCGCTGAAAATCTGGCTGGCGATTACCGTGCTGCTGGGTTGCGGCTTCCTCGCCTTGCAGGCCGAGGAGTACATGCACGCCTATCACGAACTGGGCCTGACCCTCGGTTCGGGGATCTACGGCGCGACGTTCTTCATGCTCACCGGGTTCCACGGCGCCCACGTGACCATCGGCACGATCATCCTATTCGTGATGCTGATGCGCATCATGAAGGGCCACTTCGACAACGAGCACCAGTTCGGCTTCGAAGCCGCGAGCTGGTACTGGCACTTCGTCGATGTGGTGTGGATCGGCTTGTTCATCTTCGTTTATGTGCTTTAACAGCAGCTGCAAGCCGCGAGCTACAAGCTTCAAGTCAAAACGGTAAGGCTTGTAGCTTGTAGCTTGGCGCTTGCAGCTACCAGGGCGCGTGCGACACCAGTTGGCCGCTGTAGAAACCCCAGGCAATCAAGCCGACGGTGCAAGCGGCCAATGCCACCCGAACACTCAAGGCGATGACCAGGCGATTTGAACTGCTGTCGTCCTTGACCAGGAAAAACAGGCCGCTGAACAGGCTGATCACCGTGGCAATCAGCATCAGGACGATAGCTGTTTTGAGCATGGGAAGACTCCGGGGATACAGGCGATGCAATCAAGTATAGCGGTCGCATTCACTGCTTTTCTGGCGCGGCCATGAAGCGCTTCCGGCCGGGCGTCGTGCCGACGCTGGTGGTCGCCTTGCTGCTGCCGCTGCTGATTTCGCTGGGCTTCTGGCAACTGGGCCGGGGCGCGGAGAAAACCGCCCTGCTCGCCAGTTACGCCGAGCGCCGCGCCGCCGAGCCGATGGCAAGCACCGAGCTGCTGCACAGCGCCGATCCGGCCTTCCGCCGGGTGCATCTGCATGGCCAGTTCGATGCGGCGCACAGCCTGCTGCTGGACAACCGGCAGCGGGACGGCAAGGTCGGCGTCGAATTGCTGCAACCGTTTCAGGATCAGCGCACCGGCCTGTGGCTGCTGGTCAATCGCGGCTGGCTGCCGTGGCCGGACCGCCGCGTTACCCCGCAATTCAAGACACCGGCCGATGCCGTGAATGTCGATGCCTGGGTGTATGTCGCCCCCGGCGCGACCTTCCAGTTGCACGCCGACCCGGTCAGCAGCACCTGGCCACAAACCGTCACCGCCGTCGAGCCGGCCAAATTGTGGAAAACCCTCGAGCGCGACGGCTTCGCTTACGAGCTGCGCGCAGAACCTGGTCCCGCCAGCTATCAGGCCGACTGGCCGGTAGTCGCCATGGGCCCGGAAAAACACCTCGGCTACGCCGTGCAGTGGTTCGCCATGGCCACCGCCCTGTTCGGTCTCTACATCTACCTCGGATTGCACAACGCGAAGGAGAAACACCATGGGAGCGGCCATGAATCCACCCAGCATGTCTGAAGCCAAAGCCCCGGCCGGTCGCCGCCGCGGGCGCATTCAACTGCTGTTGATCCTGCTCGGCGTGATCGGCCCGATGATCCTCGCCACCGGCATGTACAAGCTGCAGTTCTGGGTCCCGGAAGGACGCAGCTATCACGGCGAACTGATCGGCAACGGCCAGAGCCGCGCCGACCTCGGCGTGACGGCTGGCGAAGAACGCTGGCAGATGCTGGTGACCGCGCCCAAAGACTGTGCGGTGGACTGCCAGCAACTGGTGTACCTGGCACGGCAGATCCAGATCGGCCTCGGCCGCGATGCCGGCCGCGCCAGCCACGCCCTCGCCGCCGCACAACCGCTGCCGGCCGACTACGAAGCCAAGCTGACTCGCGAATATCCGCAGCTGCAACGCTATCCGCTGGACGCCGCCGCATTCAGCAAGGCCACCGGCGACAAGGCCACGCCGCAGCTGTGGATCATCGACCCCCACGGCAATCTCGTGCTGCGCTACGACCCGAGTGTTAAGGGCAAGGATCTGCTCAACGACCTGCGCCACCTGCTGAAACTGTCGAACATCGGATAAGGGCATCGTCATGGCCAAACCTGGATTTCGCCTCGCGCTGTTTGCCACCCTGCTGGCACTGATCGTGGTGCTGCTCGGCGCCTACACCCGCCTGACCCACGCCGGCCTCGGCTGCCCTGACTGGCCGGGCTGCTACGGCTTCATCAGCGTGCCGAAAAGCGAAGCCCAACTGGCCCATGCCGAACTGCATTACCCGGACTCGCCGGTGGAGGCGCACAAAGGCTGGAACGAGATGATCCACCGCTACTTCGCCGGCACCCTCGGCATGTTGATTTCGATTCTGGCCGGGCGGGCGTGGGTCAATCGTCGTCATCCCGGGCAACCGTTGAAACTGCCGCTGTTTCTGCTGGCGGTGGTGTTTGCCCAGGCGGCGTTCGGCATGTGGACGGTGACGCTCAAGCTCTGGCCGCAAGTGGTGACCGGGCATTTGCTCGGTGGCTTCGCGACCTTAAGTCTGCTTTTTTTGCTGACCTTGCGACTGTCCGGCGTGCTGCCGGCGCTGACCGTGCCCAAGCGTCTGCAATATTGGGCCACCGCCGGGTTGTTGCTGGTGATCGGCCAGATCGCACTGGGTGGCTGGGTCAGTTCCAACTATGCGGCGGTGGCCTGCATCGACTTCCCAACCTGCCACGGCCAATGGCTGCCACCGGCGGATTTCGCCAACGGCTTTCACCTGACCCAGCACATCGGCCCCAACTACCTCGGCGGGCAACTCGACAGCGATGCACGCACGGCGATTCATCTGACCCATCGCATCGGCGCCCTGCTGGTGACGATTGTCCTGCTCGGTCTGGCGTGGCAACTGAAAGGGGTGGGCATGACGCGACTGGCCGGGCTGGTACTGGTTGCGCTCGGCGCGCAGATCACCCTCGGTATCAGCAACGTGCTGTTTCATCTGCCGCTGCCGGTGGCCGTGGCGCACAACGCCGGCGGCGCAGCGCTGCTGCTGACCATGGTGCTGGTCAACTATCACACGCGGACCAGTCTGGTCCGGGTCAAGCAACCGATGCTCGCGCGCTGGCGCCTGAGCCCGCGTAAACCCTCGGCGGCGCCCATCACCCTAAAAGGAGAGACGCCATGGCGATTCTGATCGGCGAGCGTCACGCACAGGCGTTGTGGCGTGATTACCTGGAGCTGACCAAACCGAAAGTCGTGGTGCTGATGCTGATCACCTCGCTGGTCGGCATGTTCCTCGCGACCCGCGCCGGCGTGCCGTGGACGGTGCTGGTGTTCGGCAACCTGGGGATCGCGTTGTGTGCCGGTGGTGCGGCGGCGGTCAATCATGTGGTGGACCGGCGCATCGATGCGGTCATGGCGCGCACCCACAAACGGCCGCTGGCCGAAGGCCGGGTTTCGCCCACTGCGGCACTGACCTTTGCGCTGATATTGGCGCTGCTCGGCCAGGCCTTGCTACTGACCTTCACCAATCCGCTGACCGCGTGGCTGACCCTGGCCTCGCTGCTCGGCTACGCGGTGATCTACACCGGTTTCCTCAAACGCGCGACGCCACAGAACATCGTCATCGGCGGCCTCGCCGGCGCCGCACCGCCGCTGCTCGGCTGGACCGCCGCCACCGGCCATATCGGTGCCGAACCGTTGCTGCTGGTGCTGATCATCTTCGCCTGGACTCCGCCGCACTTCTGGGCGCTGGCGATTCACCGCAAAGAGGAATACGCCAAGGCCGACATTCCGATGCTGCCGGTCACCCACGGCGAGCACTACACCAAGGTGCACATTCTGCTGTACACCTTCGCCCTGCTGGCGGTCAGCCTGTTGCCGTACGTGATCCACATGAGCGGCGCGCTGTACCTGATCTGCGCCCTCGGGCTGGGCGCGAGGTTTCTGCAATGGGCCGTGGTGCTGTACCGTGGCACTCGGCCGCACGCGGCGATCAACACCTTCAAGTACTCTATCTGGTACCTGTTTCTGCTGTTCATCGCCCTGCTCGTAGACCACTACTTACTGTTGAACCTATGACTCGAACCCAGAAAACCGTCTTCATCCTCGTGGCCGTGATCGCGCTGATCCTCGGCCTGACCGTCAACAAAGTGCTGAGCGGCAAGGGCCAGGGCGACCCGACCGCGCTGATCGACGCCGGCATCATCCTGCTGCCGCAGAGCCGCAACCTGCCGGACGTGACGATGACCAATCAGGACGGCCAACCGGTCACGGTCAACGAGCTCAAGGGCAAGTGGAGCCTGCTGTTCTTCGGCTACACCTTCTGCCCCGACATCTGCCCGACCACCCTCGCCCAACTGCGTCAGATCAAGAGCGAACTGCCGAAGGATGCTGTGGATAAATTGCAGATCGTGCTGATCAGCGTCGACCCGAACCGCGACAACCCTGCGCAGCTGAAGCAGTACCTGGGCTACTTCGATCCGCAGTTCATTGGTCTCACGCCGAAGTCGATCGAGGAGCTGCAGAAGGTGGCCAACGCGGTGAGCATTCCGTTCATTCCGGCGGATACCAGCAAGCCGAACTACACCGTTGATCACAGTGGGAATCTGGCGGTGATCGGGCCGGACGGGACGCAGCGTGGATTTATTCGGGCGCCGTTGAACAATGCCAAGCTGGTGGCGCAGTTGCCGGTGATGCTGAACCGCAAGTAAAAACCCGGACCAAAAAAAACCGCAGCCTGAGCTGCGGTTTTTTTATGCCTGTAAGCCGGGATCAGAACGCCGGCAACACCGCACCCTTGTACTTCTCGGTAATGAATTTCTTCACTTCCGGGCTGTGCAGGGCTTCAGCCAGTTTCTTCATGGCGTCGCTGTCCTTGTTGTCCGCACGGGACACCAGGATGTTCACGTAAGGCGAGTCGTTGCCTTCGATGACCAGCGCGTCCTTGGAAGGATCCAGCTTGGCTTCCAGCGCGTAGTTGGTGTTGATCAGCGCCAGGTCGACCTGGGTCAGCACGCGCGGGATGGTCGCGGCTTCCAGTTCACGGATCTTCAGGTCTTTCGGGTTTTCGGCGATGTCCTTGACGGTGGACAGGATGTTTTTCGAATCCTTCAGCTTGATCACGCCCGCCTTGTCCAGCAGCAACAGCGCACGGCCGCCGTTGGTGGCGTCGTTCGGGATCACCACGTTTGCGCCGCCTTGCAGGTCTTCGATTTTCTTGATCTTGCTCGAGTAGGCGCCCAGCGGCTCCAGGTGCACACCGGTCACGGCCACCAGGCTGGTGCCCTTGGCCTTGTTGAACTCATCGAGGTACGGCTGGTGCTGGAAGAAGTTGGCGTCCAGTCGCTTTTCGGCTACCTGCACGTTCGGCTGGATGTAGTCGGTGAAGACCTTGACCTTCAGATCCACACCTTCTTTGGCCAGTGCCGGCTTCACGAATTCGAGGATTTCCGCGTGCGGCACCGGAGTGGCGGCAACGGTCAGGGTTTCAGCGTGGGCCGAAAAAGCGGCTACGGCAGCGAAAGCAGCGATCAGTTTTTTCATTCAGCTAACTCCTTTTGAGGTGCCCGTGTGGCACCTGCCAGCGAATGGCCGGCTCATTTTTTGATTACCAAACCGGGTTATTTGCGCGAGAAATGCACGACCAGCCGGTCGCCGACCATTTGCAGCACTTGCACCAGAATCAGCAGCAACACCACGGTGACGATCATCACGTCGGTCTGGAAACGCTGGTAACCGAAACGGATAGCCAGGTCACCCAGACCACCGGCGCCGACCACACCGGCCATCGCCGTGTAGGAAACCAGTGTAATCGCCGTCACCGTAATCGCTGCGAAGATGCCCGGACGGGCCTCCGGCAGCAAGGCGTTCATGATGATCTGGCGAGTGGTCGCGCCCATGGACTGGGTCGCTTCGATGATCCCGCGATCCACTTCACGCAGGGCGGTTTCCACCAGACGCGCGAAGAACGGCGTCGCACCTACCACCAGCGGTGGAATCGCACCGGCCACACCCAGCGAGGTGCCGGTGATCAGCACGGTGAACGGGATCATCACGATCAACAGAATGATGAACGGCAACGAACGCAGGATGTTCACCACCAGCGACAGCAGCGCATATACGCCCTTGGCTTCGAGCAACTGACGCGGGCTGCAGAGGAACAACAGCACGCCCAGCGGCAGGCCGAGCAACACGGTGAACAGCAGCGAACCGCCGAGCATCATCATGGTGTCGCCGGTGGCCAGCCAGATTTCGTACCAGTCGATATTGGTGAAGAAACTCATCAGGTCTGCCATTAGCGCAACACCTCCATGTGAACGTCAGCGGCGGTGAAGCGGGCAAAGGCCGCTTCCATGTCGCCACCGGTGACGGCGAGGGTCAATTGCCCATAAGGAATGTCTTTGATGCGGTCGATGCGACCGGCCAGTATGCTGTAGTCCACGCCGGTTTCCCGGGCGACGGTACCCAGCAGCGGCGCGTAGGTCGCTTCGCCCTGGAAGGTCAGACGCACGATGCGGCCCGGCACGTGAGCGAAGTCATCGCGCTGCTCGCTTTCGTCGATCTGCTCGTCTTCCTGCACGAAACGCTTGGTGGTCGGGTGCTTCGGATGCAGGAACACCTCAGCCACCGAACCCTGTTCGACGATCACGCCGGCGTCCATCACCGCCACCTGATCGCAGACACGGCGGATCACGTCCATCTCGTGGGTGATCAGCACGATGGTCAGTTTCAGCTCGCGGTTGATCTCGGCCAGCAGTTGCAGGACCGAAGCGGTGGTCTGCGGGTCGAGAGCGCTGGTGGCTTCGTCGCACAGCAGGATTTTCGGCTTGGTCGCCAGGGCGCGGGCGATGCCGACGCGTTGCTTCTGGCCACCGGACAACTGCGCCGGGTACTTCTTCGCGTGATCGGACAGACCGACCCGCGCCAGCAATTCGGCCACACGCTGGTCGATCTCGGCGCGGGACAGTTCACCGGCCAGGGTCAGCGGCAGCGCAACGTTATCGGCCACGGTCTTGGATGCCAGCAGGTTGAAGTGCTGGAAGATCATCCCGACCTGCTGACGGAAACGACGCAGGCCGTTGGCGTCCAGCGCGGTGACTTCTTCGCCGTCGACGATGATCTTGCCGCCGCTGGAATCTTCCAGGCGATTGATCAGACGCAGCAGGGTACTTTTTCCCGCGCCGGAATGGCCAATCAGGCCGAACACCTGACCGTTCTCGATGGAGAGACTGGTCGGATGCAGCGCGGTGATGTCCTTACCGGCGACGCGGTAAGTCTTATGGACGTTTTGAAACTCGATCACGTAGCGAACCTTGTGGGGCGCGTTGGAAAAGGATCAGCGGTTAGCCGGGCGCGCATTTTAGCCTGTCCGTATAGAGGTTCTTAGCATTTATTTCGCAATTAACCTTCGATTTGGCAATAACAGGATCAAAGGTCATAAAAAAGGAACGCCCAAAACCCTCGTCAGTCACTAGGTAAGCGACTTGAAAACCCTGGGTGCCGTGCCCGGGAACCACTCAAGCGTCCCGGCGCAACGCCGGGGCAGACAGGAGTTCACGACTGATGAGTACGAAAAAACCTGCCACAGACAAAAGCCAACTGGCCGGCACCGACACCCCGGATCGCGCCAACACCAACGCCAAACTCGACAGCCTGGAAAAATTCCGTTCCGACGCCACCGGCCAGGCCCTGCGCACCAATCAGGGCGTGAAGGTCGCGGACAATCAGAACACCTTGAAGGCCGGGCCGCGCGGGCCGTCGCTGCTGGAAGACTTCATCATGCGTGAGAAAATCACGCACTTTGACCATGAGCGGATTCCCGAGCGCATCGTCCATGCCCGCGGTACCGGCGCCCATGGTTTCTTTCAGACTTACGAGAATCATTCAGCGCTGACCAAGGCCGGTTTCCTGCGGGATCCGGGGAAGAAAACACCGGTGTTCGTGCGTTTTTCCACGGTGCAAGGGCCACGGGGCTCCGGCGATACCGTGCGTGACGTGCGCGGTTTTGCCGTGAAATTCTTCACCGACGAAGGCAACTTCGATCTGGTCGGCAACAACATGCCGGTGTTCTTCATCCAGGACGCGATCAAGTTTCCCGACTTCGTCCACGCGGTAAAACCCGAACCGCACAACGAAATGCCTACCGGTGGCTCGGCCCACGACACCTTCTGGGACTTCGTGTCGCTGGTGCCGGAATCCGCGCACATGGTCATCTGGGCCATGTCCGACCGGGCCATCCCGAAAAGCCTGCGCAGCATGCAGGGTTTCGGCGTGCACACCTTCCGGCTGATCAACGCCGAGGGCAAATCGCGCTTCGTCAAATTCCACTGGCGCCCTACCGCCGGCACTTGTTCGTTGGTGTGGGACGAAGCGCAGAAGCTGGCCGGTAAAGACACCGACTACCATCGGCGCGATCTCTGGGAGGCCATCGAGACCGGGGACTACCCGGAATGGGAACTTGGCGTACAGGTCATCGAGGAGGAAAACGAGCACGACTTCGATTTCGACATCCTCGACCCGACCAAACTGATTCCCGAGGAAATCGTTCCGATCACGCCGCTGGGCAAGATGACCCTCAACCGCAACCCGGACAATTTCTTCGCCGAAACCGAGCAGGTCGCGTTCTGCCCCGGCCATATCGTGCCGGGCATCGACTTCTCCAATGACCCGCTGCTGCAAGGTCGGCTGTTTTCCTACACCGACACGCAGATCAGCCGACTCGGCGGGCCGAACTTTCATGAGCTGCCGATCAACCGCCCGGTGGCGCCCTTCCACAACGGCCAGCGCGATGCCCAGCACCGCACGGTGATCGACAAGGGCCGTGCGTCTTACGAGCCGAATTCCATCGATGGCGGCTGGCCGAAAGAAACCCCGCCAGCCGCCCAAGACGGCGGTTTCGAGAGCTATGCGGAGCGCATCGACGCCAACAAGATCCGTCAGCGCAGCGAGTCGTTCAGCGATCACTTCTCCCAGGCGCGTCTGTTCTTCAAGAGCATGAGCAAGCACGAGCAGGAACACATCATCTCGGCCTACAGCTTCGAACTGGGCAAGGTCGAGCGGGAACACATTCGGGCCCGGGAAGTGAACGAGATTCTGGCCAATATCGACCTGGAACTGGCCAAGCGCGTGGCTCAGAACCTCGGTTTGCCGGCGCCGGCCAACGGCACGGTCGAGGTGCGCAAGACATCCCTGGATCACTCGCCGGCACTGAGTCAGGCCAACCTGTTGCCGGAGAATATCAAGACGCGAAAAGTGGCGATTCTGGCAGCCAATGGCGTCGATGCTGCCGCGATCGATGCAATGAAGAAGGCTCTGGCGGCAGAAGGCGCGCACGCCAAACTGCTCGGCCCGACCTCGGCTCCAGTGAAGACCGCCGATGGCAAGAGCCTGGCGGTGGATGCGTCGATGGAAGGCTTGCCGTCGGTGGCGTTCGACGCGGTGTTCGTGCCGGGCGGCGCGGCGTCGGTCAAGGCGTTGAGCGGAGACGGCGTGGCGCTGCATTACCTGCTGGAGGCGTACAAGCACCTGAAGGCGATTGCGCTGCACGGTGACGCCAAGCAGTTGCTGGATGTGCTGAAGCTGGAGGCGGATGCCGGATTGATCGAAGGCAAGGATGTGAAAGCGCTGACCAAGCCGTTCTTTGCGGCGATCGGGCAGCATCGGGTCTGGGATAGGGAGGCGAAAGCCAAGGCCATTCCGGCCTGAAAAAAACCGCAGCCTGCGATCAGCAGGCTGCGGTTAATTCAAGGTTTGCGCGGGCTCAGAACCATCTGCGCCGGGACTGTGCGCAAAATCTGCTTCTCGATCCGCAGATCGAAATCCGGATCGAGTTTCTTCACGCGCTTGGTAATCAGCGTCGCCAGCCATGGGTAATCATTGGTACGCGGCGCCTGAATGCTCACGGCACAGTCATAATTCACCACATCGGCGGCGATCGCATCGAGTTGACGGCGAAGTTTGCGACTATCGTTGATATTCAGCGCAACCGTGGTGCTCTCGGCGGTCGGATCAATCACCTTGGCTTTCGGCTTGGCTTCGGCGGCCAGGAGCGCTGCTTCGGCTTTTTCCAGCTCAGCCTTGCGCGCTTCGGTGATGGCGCCATTGACTCCACCGGTCAGCGCAGGGGCCTTTGGCATCAGCGCGCGGGCCCGGGCCAGAGCGGTTGCAGCAGCATTCACATCGCCCTTCTGCAGGACGATCTGGCTGCGGCGGAGATAGGCTTCGGCCAACTGGCGCTGGTACTGCTCAAGGGACTGATCGTTGGGCGTTTCGGCCTGCAAGGCTGCCAACTGGTCTTCGGCAGTGGCCAGTTCGCTGCTGGCCAGGCTTTGCTCCAGCTGTGCGATGGCCGTGGCCCGCGCATCGGGGGCTTCGGCCACCGGCGGCGTGCTTTGGCAGGCGCCCAGCAGCACTGAAAATGCGACAAGGAGCAGATAACGGGAGGCGAACGGCTTCATTCCTGCGACTCTCTATTTGCGCAAAAAACGAGCAAGTCTACACCCCTCGACGGGGCAGAACAAAACTCAGCAGAAACAGTGCGGCCGCCGTCACAACGATTGACGGGCCGGCCGGGGTGTCCTTGAACCAGGACAATGCCAGCCCGCCACACACGGCGAGCATGCCCAGCAGGCTCGCGCCCAGTGCCATCTGCTCCGGCGAGCGGGCGTGACGTTGTGCCGCAGCTGCCGGGATGATCAACAGCGACGTAATCAGCAGCACACCGACGATTTTCATCGCCACGGCGATCACCACTGCGATCAGCAGCATCAGCGCCATGCGCAAACCGGCCACCGGCAGGCCTTCGACCCGGGCCAGTTCTTCGTGCACGGTGATCGCCAGCAGTGGCCGCCACAGCGTCACTAGCAGCACCAATACCGCCGCGCTGCCGCCGAGGATCCAGGCAAGGTCAGTCGGGCTGATCGCCAGCAGATCGCCGAACAGATAGGCCATCAGGTCGATCCGCACTTCATGCATGAAGCTTAGTACCACCAGGCCGAGAGAGAGTGTGCTCGGCGCAAGAATGCCCAGCAACGTGTCGGACGCCAGCGGCTGGCGCTGTTGCAGAGTCACCAGCAGCACCGCCAGCAGCAGGCAGCCCACGGTGACTGCGACCGTCGGGCTGACATCCAGCAGAAAGCCCAGCGCCACGCCGAGCAGTGCGGCGTGGGACAGGGTGTCGCCGAAATAGGCCATGCGTCGCCAGACCACGAACGAGCCCAGCGGCCCCGCGACCACCGCCAGCGCCAGACCTGCAAGCAGGGCGTAGAACAGAAAATCAGCCATGCTTGCAGCTATCTCCGTGAACGTGAGGTTGGCCCGTCAAAGGCCCTTTGACCACCGAGCCGTGCAGGTCGTGGGCGTGGTCGTGATGGTGGTGATAGACCGCGAGGCTCGGCGCGTGGTTGCCGAACAGCTCGACAAAGGCCGGATCGCCACTGACCTGCTCGGGATGCCCGGAGCAGCAGACGTGACGGTTGAGGCACACCACCTGATCCGTGGTGCTCATCACCAGATGCAGGTCGTGAGAGACCATCAGCACGCCGCAACCGTGGCGGTCGCGCAGCCGGGTGATCAGGCTGTACAGCTCGGCTTGCCCGGCGACATCGACGCCTTGCACCGGTTCGTCGAGCACCAGCAGTTCCGGCTCGCGCAACAGCGCTCGGGCCAGCAGTACGCGCTGCATTTCACCGCCGGACACGCTTTGCACCGGGCTGTCGATGACGTGTTCGGCGCCGACTTCCTTGAGTGCCGCCAGCGCACGGGGGCGGTCAACGCCCGGCACCAGCCGCAGGAAGCGCAGGACTGACAGCGGCAGGGTCGGATCGACGTGCAACTTTTGCGGCATGTAACCGACGCGCAGTTTCGGCTTGCGCCAGACGCTGCCGCTGTCGGGTTTCAGCAGCCCGAGCACGGCGCGCACCAGCGTGGTCTTGCCGGCGCCGTTGGGGCCGATCAGAGTGACGATCTGCCCCGGCTCGACGCTCAGGTGAATGTTGTCCAGCACGTTCTGCCCCGCAAACCGGACAGCCACCTGCTCCAGACGGATCAACGCATCGCTCATCAAGCCCCCGGCAACCGGAGCAGAGGCCGACCACTTCGACGGTCTGGGCCTCGACGATGAAGCCGACGTCCTTGGCGCTGTGGACGATGGCGTCGCTGATGGTTTTTTGCTCAAGCTCGATGGCGGCGTGGCACTCGCGGCAGATCAGGAACTGGCCCTGGTGCGAATGCTTCGGGTGAACACAGCCGACAAAGGCGTTCAGCGAGGAAATGCGGTGTACCAGACCGTTTTCCAGCAGGAAATCCAGCGCCCGGTACACGGTCGGCGGCGCAGCACGGCGGCCGTCCTGCTCGCTGAGCACGGCGAGGATGTCGTAGGCACCCAGCGGCTTGTGGCTCTGCCAGACCAGTTCCAGCACCCGCCGACGCAATGCGGTCAGGCGCAGGCCTTTCTGTGCACACAAGGCATCGGCCTCGGACAGGGCGCTGTGGACGCAATGAGAGTGGTCGTGGGGACGGCTGGCAATCGGGGTAATAGGCATGAGCGGCGACGAGTTTGGTTAGAGACGTTATTATGTTACCCGTTCTCGCCTCCTTGAGTGGTCATCGTGTCCCGACTTTTTTCTGTTTTTGTGGCCTTTGTCGCCAGTTTTCTGCTGATCGGTTCGGCTCAGGCCGAAGTCAGAGTCCTCACCAGCATCAAGCCGCTGCAATTGATTGCCGCTGCGGTGCAGGACGGCGTGGCGATTCCGGAAGTGCTGCTGCCGCCGGGGGCTTCGCCGCATAACTATGCGTTGCGCCCTTCCGACGTGCGCAAGGTGCAATCGGTGGACCTGCTGTACTGGATCGGCCCGGACATGGAAGGTTTCCTGCCTCGCGTGCTGAACGGTCGTACGCTGCCGAGCGTCGCCGTGCAGGACTTGCCGGGCATGAAGCTGCGCCGCTTCGCCGAAGACAGCCACTCCCATGCCGAAGATGCCGACGAGCATGATCACGATCACCGCCCAGGCACCCTCGATGCGCATTTGTGGCTATCGCCGGTGAACGCGCGGGTTATTGCCGACAAAATGGCCGCCGACCTTAGCACTGCCGATCCGGCCAATGCCGAACGCTACCAGAGCAACGCCAAGGCGTTTGACGAGCGCCTCGATGCGCTGGATCAGCGTTTGAAGAAGCGTCTGGCCAGTGTTGAAGGCAAACCCTACTTCGTCTTCCATGAAGCCTTCGACTACTTCGAAGATGCCTACGGCCTGAAACACACTGGTGTGTTCAGCGTGGCGGCGGAAGTGCAGCCGGGCGCTCAGCATGTCGCGGCAATGCGCGCGCGCTTGCAGGAAGTCGGCAAGACCTGCGTGTTCAGCGAGCCACCGCTGCGTCCACGACTGGCCGAAACCCTGGTGGCTGGCCTGCCGGTGAAACTGGCGGAACTGGACGCGTTGGGCGGCTACACGCCGGCGACGGCTCAAGGTTATGAGCAAGTGCTGGAGAAGCTGGGGAATGATCTGGCGGGTTGCCTGGAGTCGCTCTGACACAAAAAAACCGCAGCCTGCACAGGCTGCGGTTTTTTTCTTTTACAGGGCAAATGGCAGCGGTGTGTTGACCTGCTGACGCTGCGCCAGACGCTGCTCGAACTCCTTCGGATCGTGAATCAGCACGTCCTGCCCGGCGAACGATTCCGCCGCGATCAACCGCGACAGCCAGAACCGCACGCACGCCACGCGCAGCATGGTCGGCCACAACTCGGCCTCGGCTGCCGTAAACGGACGTAGTGCCGCGTAGGCACCCAGGAAGGCCCGCGCACGTGGGCCGTCAATCAGGCCATCATCGTCCGAACACCAGTCGTTCAAGGCAATCGCCACGTCGTAGAGCATCGGTCCCGAGCAGGCGTTGTAGAAGTCGATCAGCCCGGTCAGGTGCGTGCCTTCGAACATGGCGTTGTCGCGGAACAGGTCGGCGTGGATGTTCGCCCGCGGCAGCGCGAGAATTTTTTCTTTCTGTTGGGTGATTTCGTCCAACGCGGATTGCAGCAGTGCACGCGGCTCGTCGCTCAGGTGCGAGAGAAACTCGGTCCCCTCTTCCAGCATCCAGTCCAGACCACGATCGGTCTTGCGCTTGATCATGCTGTCGCCCTGGGTCGCCAGGTGCAGGTGCGCCTGCAAGTCACCGACCTGCGCGCAATGCTGGGCGTTGGCCTGCTTGATGTGCTTGCCGGCCAGGCGCGGCTGCAACAGCGCCGGTTTGCCTTTCAGCTCGCGCAGGGCGACGCCATCGGTGGTGCGCAGTGCGTAGGGCACCGGCAGGTCGGCTTCGTGGAGGACGTCGAGCAGGTCGATGAAGAACGGCATTTCCTGCACCGGGCCGCGCTCGACCAGGGTCAGGACGAACTCGCCCTTTTCCATGCTGATGAAGAAGTTGGTGTTTTCGCTGCCGGCGGCGATCCCCTGGAAATCGAGCAGACGGCCGAGCCCGTAAGGGGCGAGAAAGGTTTCCAGCTCGGGCCGAGCCAGGGGGGTGAACACAGACATGGTTAAAAACTGCTCAGTTCTGGCGCCGCTATCGAGCCGGCGCCGGTTGAAATTAAGAAACTACTTCCACTCGAAAATCTTCCACGCCGGGATCAGCATATCCGGCTGGTCCGAGCGGATGAAGTTTGCATCAGTACCGTCCGCACGCACCAGAAAATAGGGCGGGAAACCCTTCTTGGTCACCTTGATCGCGTACAGGAAACCGTTCTGCCGGTACTCCTGTATGGTTTTGTCACCCTCGGTGCGGATGGTGACTTCCGGCTCCGCTGACGGCGCATCATCCGCCGCAATCGCAGGCAACGGTGAGACAGCAATCAAACTGACCAGCAGCAAGCGATTTAACGTACGCATGATAACCTTGTCCCTTTGTCGTCAACGGTCCCGCTATTCTAGCGCCGGACCCGCCGAAAAGGTTGATCCTGCTCATGAGCCAAGCCCCCTCGTCCTGGTGGACGGTTCGTCTTACCTGTACCGCGCCTTTCACGCGCTGCCACCGCTGACCACGTCCAAAGGCCTGCCGACCGGCGCGGTCAAGGGCGTGCTGAACATGCTCAAGAGCCTGCGCAAGCAATATCCGGACAGCCCGTTCGCCGTGGTGTTCGACGCCAAGGGCGGGACATTTCGCGATGAGATGTACGCCGAATACAAGGCCAACCGCCCGAGCATGCCCGACGACATGCGCCTGCAGATCGAGCCGTTACACCAGAGCGTGAAAGCCCTCGGCTTCCCGCTGCTGTGCGTCGAAGGCGTCGAGGCCGATGACGTGATCGGCACCCTGGCCCGCAGCAGCGCGGCCGCCAATCGTCCGGTGATCATCTCCACCGGCGACAAGGACATGGCGCAACTGGTCGACGGCCACATTACCTTGGTCAACACCATGTCCGGTAGCTCGATGGACGTGGAGGGCGTGAAGGAGAAATTCGGCGTCGCTCCGGAGCAGATCATCGATTATCTGGCCCTGATGGGCGATTCTTCCGACAACATCCCCGGTGTTCCTGGCATCGGGCCGAAAACCGCGTCCGGCCTGCTGGTGGGCGTCAACGGCGGCTTGACCGAGCTGTATGCGCAGCTCGACATCGTGCCGACCCTGCCGATCCGCGGCGCCAAGACCCTGCCGGCGAAGCTCGAAGAGCACAAGGAGATGGCGTTCCTCTCCTATCAACTGGCGACCATCAAGGTCGACGTACCGCTGGACATCGGCCTCGATGACCTGCAAATGGGCCCGGAAGATCCGGCCAAGCTGCTTGAGCTTTACACCCTGCTGGAGTTCAAGAGCTGGATCAACGATCTGGAGCGCGATGCCAAACGTCTGGAACTGAGCAGCGCCGCCGCGCCTGAGCCGGCCATCGACCTGTTCAGCGCGCCTGCGGAAGAAGCGTCCGCCGCTCCGGCTGAAGCTGCGTACGAGACCATCCTCGATCAGGCCCGTTTCGATGCCTGGCTGGAAAAACTGAAGAACGCCAAGCTGTTCGCCTTCGACACCGAAACCACCGGCGTCGACGCGCAACAGGCGCAACTGGTCGGTCTGTCCTTCGCGGTGCAGGCGAACGAAGCGGCCTACATCCCGCTGACCCACTCCTATATCGGTGTGCCGGAGCAGCTGGATCGCGACACTGTGTTGCGCGCGCTGAAACCAATCCTCGAAGACCCGAACAAGCTCAAGGTCGGCCAGCACGCCAAGTTCGACATGAACATCCTGGCCAACTGCGCCATCGGTGGCGACCAGAACGAAGGCATCACCGTGCGCGGGATCGCCTTCGACACGATGCTTGAGTCCTACGTGCTCAACTCCACCGCCACCCGTCACGACATGGACAGCCTGGCGCAGAAGTACCTGGATCACACCACCGTGAGCTTCCAGGACATCGCCGGCAAAGGTGCCAAGCAACTGACCTTCGACCAGATCGCCTTGGAACAGGCCGGCCCATACGCCGCCGAAGATGCCGACGTGACCCTGCGCCTGCACCAGACGCTGTTCGAGAAGCTGAGCGCCATCCCGAGCCTGGCCAGCGTACTGACCGACATCGAGATCCCGCTGGTGCCGGTGCTGGCCCGCATCGAGCGCCAGGGTGCATTCGTCGATGCCGCGCTGCTGGGCGTTCAGAGCATCGAGCTGGGCGACAAGATGGTCGCACTGGAACGTGAGGCGTTCGAAATCGCCGGTGAAGAATTCAATCTGGGCTCGCCGAAACAACTGGGCGTGATCCTCTACGAAAAACTTGGCCTGCCGGTGCTGAAGAAGACCGCCAAGGGCCAGCCGTCCACTGCCGAAGAAGTCCTGGCAAAACTGGCCGAAGACGACCACCGCCTGCCGAAAGTGCTGATGGAACACCGTTCCATGAGCAAGCTGAAAAGCACCTACACCGATCGCCTGCCGGAGCAGATCAACCCGCGCACCGGGCGTATCCACACCTCGTACCATCAGGCTGTCGCGTCGACCGGCCGCTTGTCGTCGAGCGATCCGAACTTGCAGAACATCCCGGTGCGCACCGCCGAAGGCCGACGCATCCGTCAGGCGTTCGTCGCGCCGAAAGGCTACAAACTGCTGGCAGCGGACTACTCGCAGATCGAATTGCGGATCATGGCGCACTTGTCCCGCGACGAAGGCCTGATGAACGCCTTCCGCAATAATCTGGACGTGCACACCGCCACGGCTGCGGAAGTGTTCAAGGTCGAGCTGAACGAAGTGACGTCCGACCAGCGCCGTGGCGCCAAGGCGATCAACTTCGGTCTGATCTACGGCATGGGCGCGCAGAAGCTGGGCAAGGACATCGGCGTCGACACCAAGACCGCCAAGGCGTACATCGACACCTACTTCGCACGTTACCCGGGCGTTCGTGAATACATGGACCGCACCCGCGCCCAGGCAGCAGATCAAGGCTACGTGGAAACGATTTTCGGTCGTCGCCTGTATCTGCCGGACATCAACTCCAACAAGCCGCAGGAACGGGCTGCCGCTGAACGCACGGCGATCAACGCGCCGATGCAGGGCACCGCAGCTGACATCATCAAGAAAGCCATGGTGGCGGTGGACAACTGGCTGAGCGCTTCGGGGCTGGATGCCAAAGTCATCCTGCAGGTGCACGACGAACTGGTACTGGAGGTTCGTGAGGATCTGGTCGATCAAGTTCGCGACGAAATTCGCGTCCACATGAGCGAAGCGGCGAAGCTGGATGTGCCGTTGCTGGTGGAAGTGGGAGTCGGCAACAACTGGGACGAGGCACACTGAGACCGTCTGGGACGGGGTTTTGCCGTGACATGACGTCGCGGCAAAGGCATCGGAAGGGGCTTAGTTCTGATCGCTCTTGAGCTTATTCCAAAGTTTTTTGAAAAGAATCTGAACTAATCTTGCGACAGGCCACTCAGAGATACTGAATGGCTGGTGAAGCCCTTCGATGCTCCTATGTTGTGTTAAGTGTTGGCAGATATCTGAACCCCGCCCTAGCGGTTCGGAACTTGAACCCCGGAACTTCTCCCTCCCCATATGAAGTCCGGGGCTTTTTTTGCCTGCGATTTACTCAGCAGGCAATTCAGCGCCTTTATCCGCCAACTCCATCCAACCCGCCAGCTTGGTGTAGGCCTCTTCCAGGCCCATGCGTTTTGGTGCGGAGAACAGCTGGATTGTCACCAGATCGCCCCATCCCTTACGGATTTCCGACTGCACCTTGAGCAGCGTGTTCTTGGCTGCGCCGTAGGTCAGCTTGTCCGCTTTGGTCAGCAGAATGTGCATCGGCATGCCGGCCGCAACGGCCCAGTCGAGCATCAGCAGGTCGAAGTCGGTCATTGGATGACGGATGTCCATCATCAGAATCAGCCCCTTCAAACTCTCGCGGCCACCGAGGTAAGCCTCGAGGTGACGCTGCCAGTGTTGCTTGAGCGGGATCGGTACTTTTGCATAACCGTAGCCCGGCAGGTCGACCAGACGCCGTTCATCGTCTAGCTTGAAGAAGTTCAACAGCTGTGTGCGACCCGGGGTTTTCGAGGTGCGCGCCAGACTGGCGTGAGTCAGGGTGTTCAGCGCGCTGGATTTACCGGCGTTGGAACGACCGGCGAACGCCACTTCGAAGCCTTCGTCGTCGGGGCACTGATCGACTTTGGCGGCACTGAGCATGAACGTGGACTGTTGGCACAGGCCGAGGATGGGATTCTTGAGTTGCATGGGATTTCCGATGTGGGCGGCGCCGGGATTGGGCGCGGAACGCGGTGTCGCTTCCGTTTCAGTGACGCCAGTATATAATGCCGCAGATTTTGTGTGTGCTTTGTCCCAGCGAAGGATGAAGTTCACGAGAGCGACAGACTTTGATTGCGCAACAGAACGCAGATCGCTCTCAACCCTGAAAAGGTCGTTTTATGACGAAATGGCTGCTGGCTGCCGGAGTTCTGATGCCGCTTTACAGCGCACAGGCTACACAGGATCCGGAAGCCGTGTACAACCGTGTTTGTGGTGCCTGTCATTCCGGCCAACTACCCATGGCGCCCAGAAGAGGCGATCAGGAAGCTTGGACGCCGAGGTTGGCGAAAGGTATGGAGACGCTGGTGCAACACGTGACCCAGGGTTTCAAGGCGATGCCGCCGCGTGGTTTGTGCATGGACTGCAGTGCCGAGGATTACCAGGCCATCATCCTCTGGATGAGCGGAAGTAAACCCGGTCCATAACTCTTAACCCTTAGCCGTAGTTGGATTAGCTGATGAACAAACTGATCGTGAGTCTGCTGTTGACCGTGGGAATTTCAGGTTTCGCCCATGCTGCAGGCGATGCCGCCGCAGGCCAGGCGAAGGCTGCCGTATGCGGGGCCTGCCATGGCCCGGATGGCAACAGCATGGCGCCAAACTTTCCAAAACTGGCCGGCCAGGGTGAACGCTACCTGACCAAGCAACTGCACGACATCAAGTCGGGCAAGCGCACCGTTCTGGAAATGACCGGACTGCTGACCAACCTGAGCGATCAGGACCTCTCTGACATCGCCGCCTATTTCGCCAGCCAGAAAGGCAGCGTCGGCGCCGCCGATCCGAAGATCGTCGCTCGCGGTGAAGCCCTGTTCCGTGGCGGCAACCTGGAAAAAGGCCTGCCAGCCTGCACCGGTTGCCACTCGCCGAACGGCGCGGGCAATGCCGCCGCCGGCTTCCCGCACCTGGGTGGCCAGCACGCTCAATACATCGCCAAACAGCTGACCGATTTCCGCAAGGAAGAAGCCGGTCGCAACAACGACGGCGATGCCATGACCATGCGCACCATCGCTCGCAAGCTGAGCGACGAGGACATCGCGGCGGTCTCCAGCTACATTCAAGGCCTGCACTAAGGCAAGGCCTGCGATGGTGATTCGAGCGTTGCGCGCGAAGGGCAACGCCTGCCACGTTAACGCTCGATTAATCCGTTGCATGAAGTATAAAAAGGGTGGCTTTGGCCGCCCTTTTTTGTGGCCGCTGCCGTTACACTACAGAACTCATGCCCGCCAGGATCTGTCTGAAAACAGCTCGCGCGAGGCGAACAAAATTGTCCAGGAGTAAAGCATGCGTAATCTGATCATCAGCGCCGCTCTCGTCGCTGCCAGCCTGTTCGGCGTAACCGCCCAGGCTGCCGAAGCACCTGCTGCCCCGTACGTCGAGCTGAGCAATCCGGTACCGGTTGCCGTGCCTGGCAAGATCGAAGTGGTGGAGCTGTTCTGGTACGGCTGCCCGCACTGCTACGCCTTCGAGCCGGTGATCAATCCTTGGGTTGAAAAGCTGCCTTCCGACGTCAACTTCGTGCGCATCCCGGCCATGTTCGGCGGCCCTTGGGACGCACACGGTCAGATGTTCCTGACCCTGGAAGCCATGGGCGTCGAGCACAGCGTTCACGCTGCCGTGTTCAACGCGATCCAGAAAGAACACAAGAAGCTGACCGACAAGAACGACATGGCCGACTTCCTCGCCACCCAAGGCGTGGACAAGGACAAGTTCCTGGCCACCTTCGACTCCTTCGCCATCAAGGGCCAGATCGTCAAGGCTCGTGAACTGGCCAAGAAATATGAAATCTCCGGCGTTCCAACCATGATCGTCAACGGCAAATACCGCTTTGACATCGGCTCTGCCGGTGGTGCCGAAGAGGCTCTGAAACTGGCTGACCAATTGGTTGCCAAAGAGCGAGCGGCCAACAAGGCAGCCGCCAACTAAGCGCGGCAATCGCCATGCGCCGCTGGGGAACCGAACGTCTCGTGGGCCTGCATGATCCGCAGGTCAACGAGCATCACCTGGAGTCCACGGGCTTGCCCGCAGACAGCCGTTTGCGCTTGCTCAGCTTCAATATCCAGGTCGGCATCAGTACCGAGCGTTATCGGCACTACCTGACCCGCAGTTGGCAGCACCTGCTGCCGCACCCCGGCCGCTCGGGCAATCTGCAGAAAATCGGCAATCTGCTCGGCGACTTCGACCTGGTCGCCCTGCAGGAAGCCGATGGCGGCAGCCTGCGCTCAGGCTACGTCAATCAGGTCGAACACCTGGCCCACCTCGGCGCCTTTCCCTACTGGTATCAACAACTCAATCGCAACCTTGGCCGACTGGCCCAGCACAGCAACGGTGTGCTCAGTCGCCTGCGCCCGTGGGCGATCGAGGACCATCCGCTGCCGGGGCCGAAAGGTCGCGGGGCGATCCTGGTGCGCTTTGGCGAAGGTCCCGAGGCGCTGGTGGTGGTGATGATGCACCTGGCGCTCGGCGCCCGGGTACGCACCATGCAACTGGCCTATATCCGCGAGCTGATCGGCGGCTACAAGCATCAGGTGCTGATGGGGGACATGAACACCCACGCCAGCGACCTGCTGCAACACTCACCCCTGCGCGACCTAGGCCTGCTGGCCCCGCAACTCGAAGCGACATTCCCCAGCTGGCGCCCGCAGCGCTGCCTGGACCATATTCTGCTCAGCCCGACCCTGACGCTGGAAAAGGTCGAAGTGCTGGCCCAACCGATTTCCGATCACCTGCCCGTCGCGGTAGAGATTCGTCTGCCGGGTTCGCTCACGGCCGATGCATTGCCCGCGCTGAGTCCTGCCCCTCGCGGAACGCCTGAATGAGCGACGAAGCCCAGCGCTGGAAAGAGAAATACCTCAAAAGCATCGAACAACAGGAAAAGCTCGAACGTCGATGGGACGCCCGGCTCGACCTGCTGCGCCGCGGCCTGGTGCGTAGCACGCTCGCGGCTGAAGGCACCGATCGCGTGGTCGATCAGTGCATGAAGGAAATGCGCGATGTGGTGCGCACCGACGACATGGATGCCGGCCTCGCCGCCCTGTTGCCGCGCCTTGAAAAAGCCGTGCTCGACTCCGAGCAACGCCGTGAAACCCGGATCGAGCAGGTCAGCACCGCGCTGAATTCACTGGTGGCTCAGCTGCAAGCGCTGCCCCTGCCCCGAGACGTCGCCCAGCCACTGAAGAAATTCGCCAAGCAGCTCGACGGGCGAGTCAGTCAGGCCCGGGAAATGCCGTTATTGCTGAGCGAACTCAGCGGTTTGCAGGGCAAGGCGTTGAGCCAACTGGAGACACCGGCGGAGCCGGGACGTCCGGGGTTGTTGCAACGCCTGTTCGGCAGCCGCGACAGCGAGGAAACGCCTGCACCTGTGGCTCAGCCTGCCGTGATCACTCCGGCCGCTCAGCCAGAGCAACCGCCCGCCGCGCTTGAAAGTGCGCCAATGCCAGAAGCGCCTGCTGCAATCGCCGAACCGGCAGCCATTGCCGCCGTCAGTGAAGCACCGGTCGCCGCACCTCTGGTCACGCCACTTCAAGCTTCAGCACCAACACCAGTATCAACACCTGAGCTTGTGGCAAAGCCGGAAGTGGCTGCCTTCGAGCCTGCCCGGATCCTCAAAGAAGTCGTTACGACTCCCAACGAGCCGGAACTCTCCGGGCCAGAACCCGAGCCGCAAGCCTTCACGCCGCCTCCGGTCTTTGCGCCATCGACACCGATCGCCATCAACCCTGACGAACTGATCCACCCCGGCGACAACCCGCCGCCGGTCTTCCTCGACAGCCTGCCCCTGCCCGAGCCCATCGCGCAGGCCCTGGCGGCCATCGACCCGGAGCAACCCGAGCAAGACATTCTCTATGCCCTGCCGGATTCGCCCGAACCCTCCTACAGCTCGGTGGCCAAGCACATCGAAGACACGCTGATCGGCCTGCTGGACGACCTGACCCTGCCTGAACGCCACCGCCCGCAAGCCGAAGCCATGCGCGACCGGCTGAAAAATGGCCTGAACTGGTACGAACTGCTACCGATCCTCGACGATCTGGCGACCTTGATGCTGGCCATCACCGACAGCGGTCAGCACGAGTTCGAAGCCTATCTGCAGCAGCTCAACGAGCGCCTCGAAGCGTTCCAGAGCAACCTGCAGGCCGCCAGCGAAGGTCACGCCGACAACAGCTCGGCGTCGCGGGCGATGGACACGCAGATCCGTGAACAGGTCGATGGCCTGCAGAACAGCGTGCAGGAAGCGGCGGACCTGGACGACCTCAAGCAGGTTCTGGAAAACCACCTGGAAGGCCTGCTTGGCACGATGGACCAGCATCAGAAACAGCGAGACGCCCGTGAGCAGGAAGTGGCTGGGCGCCTGAAAAGCCTCGCCGAACGGGTGGCGCATATGGAGCAGGAAGCACTGGGCTACCGCGAACACCTTGAAGAGCAGCGCCAGAAAGCCCTGATCGATCCGCTCACCGGCCTGCCCAACCGCGCTGCCTGGAGCGAACGGCTCGACCACGAAATCGCCCAGTGGCAGCAGCATGGCAATACTTTGAGCCTGGCCATGCTCGACCTCGATCACTTCAAGCGGATCAACGACAACTACGGCCATCTGGCCGGCGACAAAGTGCTGAAGATCATCGCCACGGTGCTGCGCAAGCGTCTGCGCGGCAGCGATTTCATTGCCCGGTTCGGCGGCGAGGAGTTCGTCCTGCTGCTGCCGGCCACTCCGCCGGCCGTCGGCGCCAAACTGCTGGAAACCCTGCGCGCGTCCATCGAGGCCTGCCCGTTCCACTTCAAGGGTGAGCGCGTCACGATCACCATTTCCATGGGGCTGGCAGCGTTCAGACCGGGAGAACACAGCGATCTGGTGCTCAAAAGAGCCGATCAGGCGTTGTACCGAGCCAAAAACGCAGGTCGCAACCGGGTGGAGCTGGGCTGAAGACAATTGTTCCATTTCATTTAAATCAGCCCTTTTGCCGTTCGCACGCAGGTCAGTACGTTACACTGTTGCATTACTGACTTGCGTGTACTGCCATGAAATTCGTTGCCCTCATCACGTCGCTGCTCGTTCTGGCCGGTTGTGCCAACGGCCCCCGCTACGACACCAGCCATCCTTCTGCCAATCACGACAGCCGTGCGCAATTCGTGATCGTGCATTACACCTCCGCCTCCCTTGAGCGTTCGCTGCAACTGCTGACCCACGGTGAAGTCAGCAGCCACTACCTGATCGGCGACGACAAGAACGGCACGATCTACAAGCTGATGGACGAAAACCTGCGCGCCTGGCATGCCGGCGAGAGCGAATGGCAAGGCCGTACCTGGCTCAACTCAAGCTCCATCGGCATCGAAATCGTCAACCCGGGCTTCAAGGACACTCCGACCGGGCGCGTGTGGTTTCCGTACAGCGAAGCCCAGGTGCAATCGCTGATCGTCCTGCTCAAGGACATCAGCAAACGCAACGGCATCAGCCCGGACCACATCATCGGTCACAGCGACATCGCACCGCTGCGCAAGCTTGATCCGGGCCCATTGTTCCCGTGGAAGCGCCTGGCTGCCGAAGGCCTTGGCTTGTGGCCGGACGAACAAGCCGTCGCCCGCCAGCAAGTGCGGTTCGACGTTGAGCTGCCGAGCATCAGCTGGTTCCAGGCGCAACTGGCGCGCCTGGGCTACGCAACGCCGCAGAACGGCGAGCTGGACGTGGCGACCCGCCATGTCCTCGCAGCCTTCCAGATGCACTTCCGCCCTGCCCGCTTCGACGGCACGCCGGATGCGCAAACGGCAGCGTTGCTGCTGGTGCTGAATCAGACAAAATAATGACGCCCGCCCGACGGTCAGGGCGAAAACGCAATCAGCAGCTATAACTCATTGGTAATTCTTCGGATATCCATATGGTTGCTACCCGAGAGACGCTGCGTAGCTGGTTTTATCGTCCGTGGTTTCTGGCGATGCTGGCGGCTGTCTTCAGCGCGGGTCTGCTGATCACCGGTGGGCTGTTCGTGGCCATGCATCAGGTCGAACAGAACGAAAGCCAGGAAATGAACGCCCAGGGCGAGCGCTTCCTGGCTCGCCTGGAGCAGTTGTTCGGCCAGCTGCGTGAAAGCCTCGACGATCTCGAAGCCCAGCCATTGCGCAGTTGCGATGACGAAATGATCGCCACGCTGCAGCAAGTAACCTTCAACTACCGCTTCGTCTATGAAGCTGCCTACATGGATGCCTCGCGCATCTGCTCCAACCGCCCGCGCCAGGAAGGCCTGTCAGTCGTCCGCCCACCGGACATCAAGGGCCCGACCTACAGCTACTGGCTGAACACCACCACCGAACCCGACGAAAACCGCGCGGCGCTGATGCTCGGCCGCGGCAACTTTCGCGTGGCCACCTCACGCGGGCACCTGACCGACATGGTCGACCTGTCTCCCGACAGCAGCCTGCTGGTGGTGCTGGATCACGGGACCCGGGCGATTCCGGTGCTCGGCGTGCCACAGGCCTGGCCGCCCACTGAGCCGTGGCCGCCGAAATCCACCGACGCGTTGCAAGTCACCCAGACGCGTCTGATCTATCGCATGCCCACCGACAACCCGGAATACCAGTTGGTGCTGATCAGTCCGCGCACGGGCATGCACATTCCGGAGCTGTGGTGGTGGATGGTGCCGTTCTGTCTGGTACTCGGGGCGCTGGTGGGCGTTCTGGTGTTCTGGATCGTCCGCCAGCGTCAGTCGCTGGACGCCGAGCTTCACGGTGCAATCCGCCGTGGCGAGTTGCAGGTGCTGTATCAACCGATCTTCGATCTCGACAGCCGCAACTGCGTCGGCGCCGAAGCCTTGCTGCGCTGGCGCCGGCCGGACGGCACGCTGACCAGCCCCGACCTGTTTATTCCGATGGCGGAAAACACCGGGCAGATCCGCCAGATGACCGACTTCGTCCTCCAGCGCCTGCTCGAACAACTGGGCCAACTGCTCCGGGCCAATCCGCAGTTGTACATCTCGGTGAACCTGGCGGCATGCGATGTGATGGTGCCGCGCATCGGCCAGGTCATGGCGCGGCTACTGAGCCTGCACCGGGTGGCAGCGCGGCAGATTGCGTTCGAAGTGACCGAGCGCGGGCTGATCGATGTGGTGGTGGCCCGGGAAAACCTGCAGGCGCTGCGCGATGTCGGCCATCAAGTGCTGATCGACGACTTCGGCACCGGCTATTGCAGCCTCGCCTACCTGCAGACCCTGCCGGTGGACTGCCTGAAGATCGACAAGGCCTTTATCGACGCCCTCGGCCATGACGCGGCCAGCAGCGGTGTGGCGCCGCACATCATTCACATGGCCCAGGCACTGGATCTGAAAGTGATCGCTGAAGGTATCGAGCATGAATCCCAGGCGGCGCTGCTCAGCAGCGAAGGCGTGAAGTTCGGTCAGGGCTGGCTGTTCGCCCATGCCTTGAGCGCCGTGCAATTCATCGAGCTGATTACCCGAGGACGGCGACTCGCCGGCCGCCGGATGGACGACGAAGCCTAGACCGCCAGCGCCATGTAGAACTGCGTGCCCTGCCCCGGCCGCGAATAGACGCCCATCCGGCCGCCATGCAACTGGACGATTTCCTTGCACAGCGCCAGCCCGAGTCCGGCCCCACCCTTCTTGCGTCCGACCTGGACGAACGGCTCGAAAATTCGCCCTTGCTGACCGTAGGCGATGCCTTCGCCATTGTCTTCGACGCTGATGATCACCCGCTCGCCATGCCGGCGTGCCTGCAAACGGATCAGGCCGTCACGGGCCGTATGGCGCAAGGCGTTGTCGATCAGGTTGTCCAGCACCCGATCCAGCTGGGCCTGATCGGCCTGCAAGCGCGGTAACGGACTCTGTACCTCGACATTCAATGCCACGCCCTTCTGCGCCGCCGTGTCGGCAAAACGCGATTGCGCCTGAGCCAGCAAATCTTCGATGGAGCACGGCGCCAGCGTGAGTTTCTGCAACCCGCTCTGATAGCGTGAGAAATTCAGCAGGTCGTTGATCAACTGCATCAGGCGCTGCATTTCTTCATTGACCGTGTCGAGCAGATCCGACTCACGGGATTCCGCCGGAAACTTCGCCCGCTCGCGGAACAGCCCGAACGCCATGTGCATGCCGGTCACTGGCGTGCGCAGTTCGTGGGAGGCACGCAATACGAATTCGCTGCGCACCCGCTCGAAGGCCCGCTGCTCGGTGACGTCATGCAGCACCATCACCGCGCCGAGGATATGCCCTTGGGTATGGCTGACCGGGGTCAGGCTGTAGGTCAGCAGTCGCGACTCGCCGTCAACCTCGATGCTCAAATCTTCCGGCGCGCGCTCAAGGGTGCCGCCGCGCAGCACCAGTTGCAGCTGCGCATCCAGCTCCGGACGCTGGAGCGCGGTGCCCAGGCCTTCGCCAAAGCGGTCGCTGTCCCAACCCAATTGCCGCTGGGCCACCGGGTTCAAGTGCTCGAGATGGCCCTGACGATCGATCATCAGCAAACCGTCATCGATGCTGTCGAGCACGGCCTGCAAACGTTGCTGGCCTGCCAGCAATTCATCGACATTGGTCGCCTGATGCTCGCGAAGGGCTTCGGCCATCAGCCCGAAACGCCGGGTCAGCAGGTTGATTTCCATGGCCGAAGACACCGGCAAGGTCACTTCGAAATTACCTTGGCCGATGTTGTCCGCCGCTTTCGCCAGCGCCTCGATCGGCGAACCGAACCGGCGGGCAATCCCCTGGGCGGTAATGAAACCGATGATCAACACCGCCAGCCCCACCAGCCCGAGCAGGCCGGCAATCAGCAACGCCCGGTCGCGGGCGGCATGTTGTACGGAGTTGATGTTATCCAGTGCGTGCTTGTGCTCGGCGATCAAGCCGTTGCGCAGAGTATTGAAGCGTTCGCGCAGATCGCCGCTGCCGCTCAGGGCCGCAGCCGGGTCGCGGGACACATCGAACGCTTGAAGGAAATTCAGATAATCCGCTTTGGCCTGACTGAACCCGTACTGGCGTCCGTCGTCCTTCTGTTCCTGGGCGATGCCCTCGTCGAGCAGTTCGAAGTAATGCTGCTTGGACGCTTCGAAGGCCACCGGATCGGGCTTCTCGGCAAGCATCATGATCAGTTGATCGCCCAGGGTCTGGCGCAGTTTGAGGCCCAGGTCGAGGGTGACGAAGTTGTTGCGGATCAGCGCCTCCTGAGTACCGGCCATTTGCATCACGCTGACCAGCCCGAGCATCAGCCCGAGCAAGGCCACGGTGATCAGCGCGGAAATGCTCAGGAACAAGCGGGTCCGCAACTTCATCGCCAGTTTCATCGGCGGGCGCTCACAGGTTGTACTGCTTGCGCTTACGATACAGGGTCGAGGCGTCGATCCCGAGAGTCTTGGCCGCCTGGTCGAGGGTTCCGGCAGTCGCCAGCACAGCGCCGATATGAGCTTTCTCCAGCTCGTCGAGACTCAAGGCCGCACCGACGCGCGGCGCATTGTTGGCGGGTTGCTCGGCCATGCCGAGGTGGCTGATTTCCACACGCTCCTGCGGGCAAATGATGCTCGCCCGCTCGACCACGTTGCGCAGCTCGCGGATGTTGCCGGGCCAGCGGTAACCCAGCAGCGCTTCCCGGGCCTCGTCGCTGAAGCCACGGGCCGGACGGGCATATTCCTTCACGAAACGGGCGAGGAAGCGGTCGGCCAGGGTCAGGATGTCTTCGGCCCGCTCGCGCAGCGGTGGCAGATGCAGAGTGATGACGTTCAGGCGATACAGCAGGTCTTCGCGGAAACGACCGTCGCGCACCATGTCCTCAAGATTGAGGTTGGTGGCCGCGAGGATGCGCACGTCGGCGCGCCGGGTGACCGGATCCCCTACCCGCTCGTATTCCTTGTCCTGGATGAAACGCAGCAACTTTGGCTGCAATGTCAGTGGAAAATCGCCGATCTCGTCGAGAAACAGCGTGCCGCCATCCGCCTGATTGACCCGACCCAAGGTGCTTTCGCTGGCCCCGGTAAACGCGCCGCGACTGTGACCGAACAGCTCGCTTTCCATCAGCTCGGCGGTCAGCGACGGGCAATTGATGGTGACGCAGGATTTCTTCTCGCGCTTGCTCCAGCCGTGAATCGCCCGGGCCAGCTCACCTTTACCGGTGCCGGACTCGCCGAGAATCAGAATGTTGGCATCGGTGCTCGCCACTTGCCGCGCGGTTTCGAGTACGACTTTCATCGCCGGGCTGTGGGAATCGAGACCGTCCTTGGGTTTGCGGATCTCGCCTTCGAGGGCTTCCAGACGCGCCGAGAGCTGGCGGACTTCGAGCTGCTTGGCGGTCGCCAGGCGCAGCTGGTCAGGGCTGCACGGTTTGACCAGATAATCGGCGGCGCCCGCCTGAATCGCGTCCACCGCCGTATCGACAGCCGAATGGGCTGTGACGATCACCACCCGCATCCACGGCGCCTGGATGCGCATCTGCGCCAGCACGTCGAGACCATTGTCTTCGCCGAGGCGCAGATCGAGGAAGCACAGATCGAACACCTGACGCTGCAACAGCGCGTCAGCCTGGGCCGCGCTGTTGGCGGTGGCAACCGTATAGCCTTCATCTTCGAGGCAATAACGGAAGGTTCGCAGGATGGCGGATTCATCGTCCACCAGCAGAATGCGGCCTTGATGCTCAGTGGCTGATTCCATTTTTCCTACGCTCCATAAGTGAATGTCTTGGGTTAGTCCCGGAAAAATCGGGCAAGTTGCATGGTTGATTCTGATCGATTCCAGTCATAGCAGGGTAGCTCTCTCCTGCCCTCAAGGCTAATTCACTGATTTTGTTGATTTTTTAAACAACCGGCGTTTTTCAGGCATTTGCCTGCTTCCTTTTCTGACATCCGCACCCTGCTCTCAATTCAAAAAGAATGATTTCTCCTACGAAGCATTCGTGCATTTCGCACGACCTTGGATGACCCATCGTGCAGGATGCGTCGTCCTGATTTCTCATTACGTTTGTAACTATCTGATTTTATTGGTTTTTTTAAAACAAAAAAGCTGGCATGCAGGCTGCAATACCTCTCTCAGCCCGGGCAGATATGCACTGCCCTAACCGAATAAGAGTGAGGAACCCAGGATGACTCGCCAACGTGCCGCCCAAATGCGTATCTCGCCACTGCACCTGCAGCAGGCCCTGTTTGGCGCACTTGCGCTGCTGATTACTCTGATCGCCTGCCAGCAATACCTGCGCTGGGAACAGAGTCAGCAACCCGAGCCCCTGATTTCGATGCAGCACGCAACGCAGACGCACTTCAGCGCTGTCAGCAGCAGCCAGGCCGACAACGGTGCAATGCGCATGATGGATGTCGACCAGCCACAGCCGCTGGGCGACATGCCACGCGAAGAACGCTGGGTTTTCTGATCCACGAATCTGGGCGCCGCTGCGCCGAGACCGGCAACACCCCTAAATAGAAACAAGGAGAATCACCATGTTGAGCTGGGCAATCACATTCCTGATCATTGCCATCATCGCTGCAGTACTGGGCTTCGGTGGTATCGCGGGCACCGCCACGGGTATCGCCAAGATTCTCTTTGTCGTGTTCCTGGTGATGTTCATCGCCTCGTTCTTCTTTGGCCGTCGCGGCCGAGGTTGAACATGAGTGTTTTAAAGACACTGGCAGCCGCCCTGCTTCTGGGCGGTAGTGCCATGGCGATGGCGGCCAATGATGGCCAGACGCGGGTCAACGAGCTGCTGAGTTCCGACCCGCACTACAGGGAAACCTGGGAAGGCGTGGTGAAGAAGGAAGAACGCCTGCCGGAATGGGTGATGAACCTCTCCGGTACGCCGGACCAACAGATGAATGCCGTCACTGAAGACGGCGACAAGTATCTGGTCGGGCCGCTCTGCGAATCGCAGGACAAATGCCTCAACCACCGCTTGATCGTCGCGTTCAGCTTCGACAAGAAACACGCTTACGCCATGCTGGTCGATGTGCCCGAAGGACTGCCGGCCGACAAGTCGCCCACGCGACATGCCACCTACCGCTTCCTCGGCAAACCCGATCAGGGCATGCAGGATCTGTTGATGGAAACGTTGAAGAAAGATCCGAACTGGTATTGAACATGAAGGCAGCCGACAGCTGCCTTCCATTGCGCCCGCCCGAGGAAGGCCGGCGCATGACCAAGGGGCCGGGACGTTCTGACTGTTGCAGGGTCGGAGTGACCTACGGGTACAGGGAGTGCCTGCGATGAGGGCCGGGTCAGGGTAAAAGCTGCGACGCAAGTTCGCCAACCCGGAGCGGTTCGACGGACTTGCGCTGGGCTTTCAAAGTGACAAAACATTGATCCAGAGCGTTCTGCTCATCTTTTTATCGATCACACTGCGCGCGAAAAGCATTTCGCGGTGTTTCCTCGCGACCGTATATCGAGAAAGAGTCGATAAAGCCAGTCGGCGTTTTAGATTCCAAACGTAGGCTTTTTCGGAAAATTTTCGTCGAAATCACTCGTTCAAAAAATAACCAATCTACGCTGTAATGGCCGGTTCACGGCACTTATGCCTGCCGAAATGTCGTATTCGAACCGGTTGGGACGCCAGTTTCATTTAAAAAAGCTCATGCCGATTCGGCATAGGGTAGGCGTTTACGGCATTAGACGGCGCAACCCCGCATCGGAATAGTTGCGCCTTTTTTCGCCTGCCGGAGAGCCGTAAACACGCGCTTCGGGGCACCTTATACGGAGGCAGATGCACAGACTTTTCCGCCAAGAGCGTTCCAGTTCCTGCATGTGCCTTGAGTCAAACGCAAGTAAGGGTAAAGAATATGAAGAAGGCAAAGCTTAGCCTCGCCTGGCAGATCCTCATCGGTCTGGTATTGGGGATTGCAATCGGTGCGTTGCTCAACCATTTCAGTGCCGAAAAAGGCCTGGTGGATCAGCAACGTCCTGCAACCGGCAGGCGATATCTTTATCCGTCTGATCAAGATGATCGTGATCCCGATCGTCATTTCTTCCCTTATCGTCGGCATCGCCGGCGTGGGCGACGCCAAGAAGCTCGGGCGTATCGGCCTGAAGACCATCATCTACTTCGAAATCGTCACCACCATCGCCATCGTCGTCGGCCTGCTGCTGGCCAACCTGTTCCATCCGGGTGCCGGCATCGACATGAGCACCCTGGGCACCGTGGACATCTCCAAGTACCAGGCGACCGCCGCCGAAGTACAGCATGAACACGCGTTCATCGAGACCATCCTCAACCTGATCCCGTCGAACATCTTCGCGGCCATGGCCCGCGGCGAGATGCTGCCGATCATCTTCTTCTCCGTGCTGTTCGGCCTCGGTCTGTCGAGCCTGCAGTCGGACCTGCGCGAGCCGCTGGTGAAGATGTTCCAGGGCGTCTCGGAAAGCATGTTCAAAGTCACCCACATGATCATGAACTACGCCCCGATCGGCGTGTTCGCCCTGATCGCGGTGACCGTGGCCAACTTCGGTTTCGCATCGCTGCTGCCGCTGGCCAAACTGGTGATCCTGGTTTACGTCGCCATCGCCTTCTTCGCCTTCGTGGTGCTGGGCCTGATCGCCAAGATGTTCGGTTTTTCGGTGATCAAGCTGATGCGCATCTTCAAGGATGAGCTGGTGCTGGCTTATTCCACCGCCTCCTCGGAAACCGTGCTGCCGCGCGTGATCGAGAAGATGGAAGCCTACGGCGCACCGAAAGCCATCTGCAGCTTCGTGGTGCCGACCGGCTACTCGTTCAACCTCGACGGTTCGACCCTGTACCAGTCCATCGCGGCGATCTTCATTGCCCAGCTGTACGGCATCGACCTGTCGATCAGCCAGCAACTGCTGCTGGTCCTGACCCTGATGGTGACCTCCAAAGGTATCGCCGGCGTGCCGGGCGTGTCGTTCGTGGTACTGCTGGCCACACTGGGCAGCGTCGGCATTCCGCTGGAAGGTCTGGCGTTCATCGCCGGTGTCGACCGTGTGATGGACATGGCGCGTACCGCCCTGAACGTGATCGGCAACGCCCTCGCCGTACTGGTCATCGCCCGCTGGGAAGGCATGTACGACGACGCCAAGGGCCAGCGCTACTGGAACTCGCTGCCACACTGGCGCAGCAAGGAAAAACTGCCGGCCGGTGAGGTTTCGAAAAACTGATCCCCGCCTGCAAGGCACCCTGACAAACCCCGGAGAAATCCGGGGTTTGTCGTTTCTGGCGACCCCGCTATCATTCGCCGCATCTTCCGGGGGATTTGACTGATGCTTAATGGCCTGTGGCTTGGCTTCTTCATCGTGGCAGCCGTGTCGGCGCTGGTGCAGTGGCTGGTCGGCGGTAACGCCGGAATCTTTGCGGCGATGGTGGAAAGCATTTTTGCCATGGCCAAGCTATCGGTCGAGGTCATGGTGTTGCTGTTCGGCACCCTGACCCTGTGGCTGGGATTCCTGCGCATTGCCGAGAAAGCCGGGATTGTCGAATGGCTGGCCAAGGTACTCGGACCGCTGTTCCTGCGACTGATGCCGGAAGTGCCGGCCGGGCATCCGGCGCTGGGCCTGATCACCCTGAACTTCGCTGCCAACGGCCTGGGCCTGGACAACGCCGCCACACCGATCGGCCTCAAGGCCATGAAAGCGCTGCAGGAGCTCAACCCCAGCTCGACCATCGCCAGCAACGCGCAAATCCTGTTCCTGGTGCTCAACGCGTCGTCCCTGACCCTGCTGCCGGTGACGATCTTCATGTACCGCGCCCAGCAAGGCGCGCCGGACCCGACGCTGGTATTCCTGCCGATCCTGCTGGCCACCAGTTGCTCGACCATCGTCGGCTTCCTGTCGGTGGCGTTCATGCAGCGCCTGCGGGTCTGGGACCCGGTGGTGCTGGCCTACCTGATTCCCGGCGCGCTGATCCTCGGCGGCTTCATGGCGCTGCTGGCGACGATGTCGGCCACGGCGCTGGCGGGGCTGTCGTCGATCCTCGGCAACCTGACGCTGTTCGGCCTGATCATGTTGTTCCTGGTGATCGGTGCCTTGCGCAAGGTGAAGGTCTACGAAGCGTTCGTCGAAGGTGCGAAGGAAGGTTTCGACGTTGCCAAGAATCTGCTGCCGTATCTGGTGGCGATGCTTTGCGCCATCGGCGTATTGCGCGCATCGGGCGCACTGGATTTCGGCCTCGACGGTATTCGTCATCTGGTGCAGTGGGCAGGGTGGGACACCCGGTTCGTCGATGCGCTGCCGACCGCGATGGTCAAACCGTTCTCCGGCAGCGCCGCCCGGGCGATGCTGATCGAAACCATGAAGACCTCCGGCGTCGACAGCTTCCCGGCGCTGGTGGCGGCGACGATCCAGGGCAGCACCGAAACCACGTTCTACGTGCTGGCGGTGTATTTCGGCGCAGTGGGCATCCAGCGTGCGCGGCATGCCGTCGGTTGCGCGCTGCTGGCCGAATTTGCGGGCGTGCTTGGCGCTATCGGCGTCTGCTACTGGTTCTTCGGCTGATACTCAAGGCCGGGCGGTTGGCGCAACTTTCTGGCCTTGCTCCACCGCCCATGCCACGACTTTCGCGGAGAGCCGATCACTGGCCTGACCAAACCCGGCCACCACCGCCGGAACCTTCACATCACTCAACGGCTGGCGCTCTTCAAAGCGGCGGCTGGCGAGAATCTTCTGGTCATAGCCGCGCACCAGCAACGCATCCATCCGCACCACGACGCTGGCCTGATTGCCCTGATATTCCGTCTGGAACGCCTGCAAGCTGCCGCCCAGTTCCAGATCCGCAGCAAAATTGCTGTCATCGGTACTGAGCAACGTCACCCGGCCATCACGCGCAAAGCCATCGAGCAGCCGGTTACGCATCAGCACCGGCGCCGGATCGCTCCAGCGCGAAGCCTTGTAGGTGCTGATCACATCGCCCTGGGGAATCACGGCGATGCCCGGCCGGTTCAGCGCTTCGCTGGCTTGCAGTTTGTTCAAGCGCAGCGACCAGTGTTGAGCCGCCGAACTGGCCGCAGCGGGCGCCTGTGCGGCTGGCAAGCGGTAGACATCCAGCGGCTCGGACTTGGGCAGAATCGAGCAGGCACCGAGCAGCGTGAAGCCGGCGAGGAGGGCGAGGCGAGTCAGCTTCATGGCGTGAACTCCTTGTTCTTTTCACTGCCCAGCAGGTAACCGCTGGGGTTGGCCTCCAGACGTTGGGAAATGGCCCGCAGCGAGGTCAGGGTTTCACGCAGTTCGCGCACTGCCGGCGCGAGGCCGTTGAGGCCCTGCATGCCGCTGTCGAGGGAATTCTGATTCTTGCTCAGCAAGCCGTTGATGGTGGCGCTGCTCTGTTCCAGCGACTTCATCGCCTGCTCGGCACTGCCAAGCGCCTGCTTGCCCTGATCGTTGAGCAAACCGTTGGCGTTGCGCATCAGCGCCGAAGTCTGCTCGAGCATGCTGCCAGCCTGTTTGCCGACAGTTGCCAGTTGTTGCATGGCTTGGCGCAGATCGCCGCGCTGATCGTTGATCGAACCGGTGGTCTGTTCCAGGTGCTCGAGGGTTTTGCTCACGCGCTCGATGTTGTCGGCGGAGAACATCTGATTGGCGTTGTTCAGTAGCGTGCTGACCCCGCTCATCAGATCGTTGCTGTCGTTAAGCAACCGAGAGATAGGCGAGGGCGAGGCGACGATGGTCGGCAGTTCGCCGTCCTTGCCACGCAGTTTCGGACTCTCTGGCGTGCCGCCGCTGAGCTGGATGATCGAGGTGCCGGTGATCCCGGCCAGGGCCAGTTTGGCCAGGGTGTCTTCCTTGACCGGTGTATCGCCGCCGAGGCGAATCCGCGCCAGCACCCGGCGCGGGTCCTTCGGATCGAGCCGCAGGCTGACCACGTCGCCGACCTTGATCCCGCTGTACTGCACCGGGCTGCCCCGGGACAGGCCGCTGACCGCCTCGTTGAAGACGATTTCGTAATCCTTGAACTCGGTGTCGACGCTGGACTTGGCCAGCCACAGACCGAAGAGCAGGGCGCCGGCCACCACAATCACCGTGAACAGGCCGATCAACACATGATGGGCTCGGGTTTCCATGTCAGACCTCGTTGAGCAGTTTGGCGGCGTCCAGCGCCGAGCGGCCGCGAGGGCCGTGGAAATATTCGTGAATCCACGCGTCGTCGGTTTCCGAGACCACGTCGATGGGCCCGGCCACCAGCACTTTTTTCTGCGCCAGCACCGCCACCCGGTCGGTGATGGTGTAGAGCGTGTCGAGGTCGTGGGTCACCAGAAACACGCTCAGGCCCAAGGCATCGCGCAAGGTCAGGATCAACTGGTCGAACTGCGCCGCACCAATCGGATCGAGGCCGGCGGTAGGTTCGTCGAGAAACAGGATGTCCGGATCCAGCGCCAGCGCCCGGGCCAGCGCCGCCCGCTTGATCATGCCGCCGGACAGCGACGCCGGGTATTTGTCCGCCGCAGACAGCGGCAGCCCGGCCAGCGCCAGCTTCACCGCCGCCAGGTGCTCGGCGTCGTCACGGCTCAGGCCGGCGTGCTCGATGAGGGGCAGGGCGACGTTCTCGGTGACGGTCAGCGAGGAGAACAGTGCACCTTTCTGGAACAGCACGCCAAAGCGCCGCTCGATCAGCGAACGCTCATGCTCTGGCAGGCTCGGCAGATTCTGGCCGAACACCTTGACCATACCTTCGCTGGGCCGGCGCAAGCCGACGATGCTGCGCAGCAACACCGACTTACCGCTGCCGGAGCCGCCGACCACGGCGAGGATTTCGCCTTTGTACAAGTCCAGGTCGAGGTTCTCGTGCACGCTCTGGCTGCCGAAGCGATTGCACAGGCCACGGACTTCGATCACCGCCTCGGACGGCACGCGGGGTAGACGACTCACCAGCCCATCTCCATGAAGAACAGCGCGGCGACCGCATCGAGCACGATCACCACGAAGATCGATTGCACCACGCTCGAGGTGGTGTGGGCGCCGACCGATTCGGCGCTGCCACTGACCTTGAAGCCTTCCAGACAGCCGATGGCGGCAATCAGGAACGCGAAGATCGGGGCTTTGACCAGACCCACCAGGAAATGTTGAATCCCGATGTCGCTTTGCAGCAGCGACAGGAACATCGCCGGCGAAATATCCAGCGACACGGCGCAGACCACAGCGCCACCGATGATCCCGCAGATCATCGCGAGAAAGGTCAGCATCGGCAGGGCCACCAACAACGCCAGCACGCGGGGCACCACCAGCAATTCCATGGGGTCGAGGCCGAGGGTGCGGATGGCGTCGATTTCCTCGTTGGCCTTCATCGAGCCGATCTGCGCGGTAAAGGCACTGGCGGTGCGGCCGGCCATCAGGATCGCCGTGAGCAGCACACCGAACTCGCGCAGGAAGGCGAAGCCCACCAGATCCACGGTGAACACGCTGGCGCCGAAACTGGCCAGCACCGTCGCCCCGAGAAACGCCACCACGGCACCCACCAGAAAGGTCAACAACGCCACGATGGGCGCGGCGTCGAGGCCGGTCTGTTCGATGTGCGCGATCATCGGCGTGATCCGCCAGCGCTTGGGCCGGAACAGGCTGCGGGCGATGGTTTCGAGGATCAGGCCGACGAAGCCGAGCAGTTGCAGGGTGTCCTGCCAGACCGTATCGACGGCCCGGCCGATGCGGGTCAGCAGTTGCACGCTGACGCTGATTTCCGGTTCCTTGATCGGCACGCAGAAGTCGGTCAGCGAGCGATACACGGTTTGCAGCAACGCGCGGTCGGCCGTGGAAATCGTGCAGTCGGGGTGTTCGGCGGATTTGCCCAGGCGCTCGGAGCCAAGCAGTTCCACCAGCAGCGAGGCGCCGGCGGTATCGAGGGCGCCGAGGCCGTTGAGATCGATGGTGGTGCTGGCGTCGTACTGACCGCGGAGCGTTTCGCTCAGGTGCTTGAGTTCGGCGTAATGGGCGAGCGTCCAGTCCCCGGTGACCCGCAGACGGGCAGGGCTGATCGTGGTGTCCAGTCGGGCATTACCGGTCATCGAGCTGCTGGTCATAAGCTCCGTGCTTGTTCGGCTGAATTCGCGAACCTACGTAATAGCACGAACCGGATTACTTTTCTTTGGTCGGTGTGCTGTCCGTGATTTCGAAGCGCAGCACGCCGATCACCTGGTCGTCTTCGGTCAGCACCCGCACCTGCCAGTCACCGACCGGGTTGCCGGGGAAAACCTGCTTGTGGGTCCACGCCCGGTAGCCTTCCTTGCGCCCGCCATGGATGTCGAGGGCAATGCGGTCGACCTCTTTGCCGTTGAACTGCCACACGTGATAGATCCGCTCATCGAGCCCGCGCGGGGCGTTGATCGCGGTGTAGGCGTAGAGCCCGCCGTTGCGGATCTGCTCGGCGCTGACTTGCTCGAGGCTGGCGCCGGGGGTGCGATCCTGCAACTGAGTGCTGATCGCAACGTCAGTCATCCACAGCGTCGCCGGCGGCACCCACGAACGCAGGACCCAACCGACGCCGCCGATTCCGATGGTGATGCTGAGGATCGCCAGCGCGTTGCGCACGGTGCGGATCGGGAAGATCGACGCCAGACTCGGGAACGACAGCACCACGGCAGTCCCCAGCGCCCATTTGAAACTCTGCGACGTGGTCAGGTGCATGATCACCGGCAACGCGGTGAGCAGGGCGGCGAACAGCGTCAGGGTGTGCAACGCAAGGAACGCCCAGCGCCGCGGCGCCAGCCATTTGTAGTAGAGCGGATCGACAATCGAGATCAGCGCGGCGATGCACAGCAGACCGGTGAACACCAGTTGGCCGCTGTTCCAGGTGGTGGTGATAAAGAAGAACGGCAGGACGAAAAACAGGCTTTCCTGGTGAATCATCTGCGTCGCATAACGCAGCAGCGGCTGGGGGATTTCCCGTTTGAAGACCCGCGTGAACAGCTCGGTCAGGCTGTTTTCCAGCATCAGCCAGATCCAGCTCAGCAGCATGATCGTGGTGATCCAGCTCGCCAGCCCCTGTTGCCGGTCGACCAGGATGAAACTGCCGACGCCGGAGATGAAACCACCGAGCGCAATGACCCCGGGGTAGCGCTTCATCAGTTCGAGGATGCGCTGGATCAGGAGGGTCAATTTGGGCATTTGGGCGGTTCACGACAGTCGAAGAAAAAAACCTCGACAGAGTACCGCCCGCCGGGGGCTGTGGCGAGGCTGTCGATCAGTCTGAAGGCACGGATTTGCGCCGGCGCAGATGCCAGCCGAGCAGGACAAGCCCCAGAACACCAACCGCGCCGCCAATCAGCCACAGCACCTGATCGTCACTGAACAGCGGCTTCTCGATCCGCAGATAGCCCGGCTGCAACAGCAATTCGCGCATGGCCTTGTTCGCCGCCTCCAGCGTGACCCCTTGCAGTTCCCGGGCGGGATCGGCGAAGCGGCCATCCTCATAGTCGCCCAGCGCGCTCCAGTAATAATCGGCCATGCCGCTGTTGCCCTGCACGGCCCAGGCCTGGTGGGCGATGGCTGCCTGTTTGATGCGATTGAAGGTATCGGCATCGAGGCCGTTTTTCAGCAGGCTGGCCTTGAGATCTTCCAGCACCTGTTCGGCTTCGCTGATGTCACCACGATCCAGATCGGCGTTGAGGCTCATGAAGCCGACACCGCCGAACACCTCACGCTCGGCCCAGGGCCCGTAGGACAGCCCATGGTTCAAGCGCAGCTCGCGGTACAGCGCCCACTCCAGATATTCCTTGAGCAGGTCGAAAGTCTCGTCGTACTGATCGTCGAGCATCGGCTCCGGTACCAGCCAGTGCAGCTTGGCGCTGTTACCGATGAAACCGCGAGTGATCGTGCGTTCGTGAGCAGCGCTGGTGCGGATGTCCGGCAGCGATCGGTGCTCGCTCGGATCGACCGCCTCGAGCGCGCCCCACGCCCGTTCCAGATAGGCCGGCAGCAGCTTGTCGAGGTCACCGACCACAATCAGGGTCATGTTGTTCGGCGCGTACCAGGCCTTGCGCACCTTATCCAGTTGCTCGCGGGTCAGGCCTTCGACTTCGGCCCGTTGCGGACATTTCAGGCCCAGCTCGACCGCCAGTTGATTGCTCGCACTGTGGCCCAGATCCTGACGGTCGAGAAAACGCCGCAGCCGGGTGTAATGGCCGCCATCCTCGCGCTCGACCACCCGTTTGGCGGCGTTGATCGCGTTGTCGTCGAAACGGGTCTGGGTCAGCAGATCCAGCAGCAGGTCGAGCACCTTGCGCTGGTTTTTCGCCGGGGCTTCGATAACGAACGTGGTGTCGGCGTTGCTGGTGAAGGCGTTCCAATCGCCGCCCAAAGCCTGCATACGTTCTTCGAGGCCACCTTCGCCGGTGGCGTCGATGCCGCTGAACAGCAAGTGTTCGAGCAGGTGCGGCAGCTCCTTTTCATTGCAGTCGAAGTCGTCGAGGCCGACGCCCACCACCAGCCGGATCGCCACATGCCCGCGTTCGGTGCCGGGCTTGAGCAGCAATTGCAGGCCGTTGGGCAGCGCATAGCCTTCGACCTGGAAGCGATCCAGGGCGAAGGCGGGCAGGGAACCGAGCAGCAGACAAGCGAACAACAGGCAACGCATAACGAGCTTCCATACAGCTGAATTGGAGATCCGTGTCATCAGTCCGGCCGCGAGGCCGAACCTTGAGTTACTGACTGACCACAGTCCCAGACGTTCAAGGCGAATGCGTGATGTCGGCCATTTCGTCCGCCGCCAGCGCGCCGGTATCGGAAGTTTCCAGCACCACATAGGCGCTGCTGCAGAACAGCGAGTTCAAACGTTTCATGTCGGCAATCAACTCCAGGTGCAGCGAACTGGTCTCGATACTCTGCACAATCTTGCGTTGCAAACGGCTGACATGGGCGTGGGCCAGACGGCGTTCCTGGGCGCGGAAGCGACGTTTCTCGCGCAACAACTGACGGGCGCTTTCCTTGTCGCCACTGAGAAACACCGACAGCCCGAGCCGCAGGTTGGCGATCAATTGCTGGTGCAGCCCGGCCAGCTCTTCCAGCCCGTCTTCGGAAAACGAGCGGCGTTGCGAAGTCTTCTGCTGCTGGATTTTGCGCAGCATGCGTTCGATCAGGTCGCTGGCGAGCTTGAGGTTGATCGCCAGTTCGATGATTTCCGCCCAACGCCGACTGTCCTGCTCGCCGAGATCCTCCCGGGGCATCTGCGCCAGATACAGCTTGATCGCGCTGTACAGCGCCTCGACGTCATCGGTCAGTTTGCGCATTTCCTGGGTGACGGCAGTCTGTTTGCCGCGCAGCACATCGAGGGCGGCATCGAGCATGTTGTCGATCAGATCACCCATGCGCAGGGTTTCCCGGGCGGCGTTGGCCAGCGCCAGGCTTGGCGTGACCAGTGCCGTCGCGTCGAGATGACGCGGCTTGGCAGTGCCGTTGACCTCTGGACGCTCCGGCAGCAACCAGGCACACAACCGCGCCATCGGCGCGACCGTCGGCAGCAGGATCAGGCAGCGTGCGGTGTTGTAGAGCAGGTGGAAGCCGATGACCATTTCCTGCGGGCTGTAATCGAGGTTGTCGATCCAGTGCGCCAGCGGATCGAGCACCGGAATGATCAGCAGCAGCCCGATCAGTTTGTACAACAGGCTGCCCAGCGCCACTTGCCGGCCAGCGGCGTTCTGCATGCTGGTGCTCATGAAGGCCAGCACGCCGCTGCCGATGTTGGCGCCGATCACCAGACCGATCGCCACCGGCAGGCTGATGACATTGGCGCCGGCCAGGGTCGCGGTCAGCAGCACGGCAGCGAGACTTGAGTAGGAAATCATCGCGAACAATGCACCGACCAGAGCGTCGAGCAGGATGTCGCCGGTCAGCGAGGCAAAAATCACCTTCACGCCTTTTGCGTGGGTAATCGGCCCGGCAGCCTCGACAATCAGTTGCAGCGCCAGAATGATCAGCCCCAGCCCGATGGCCACACGGCCCATTTGCCCGAGCCGCGTCTGTTTGCGCGAGAGAAAGAAAATCACCCCGAGAAAAATCAGCAGCGGCGACAGCCACGACAGGTCGAACGTCAGCACCCGCGCCATCAACGCCGTACCGACGTCGGCGCCGAGCATGGTGGTCAGGGCCGGAGTCAGCGCCATCAGGCCCTGGCCGACGAAGGAGGTGACGAGCATGGCGGTGGCGTTACTGCTCTGCACCATGGCGGTCACGAGGATGCCGGCGATGAAGGCGAGCCAGCGCCTGGACATGTTCTGGCCGATCACATGCCGCAGATTGGTGCCGTACACCCGCAGGATGCCGGTTCGAACGATGTGCGTGCCCCAGATCAGCAAGGCCACGGCAGAAAGCAGATTGAGCAGGGTTAGCATGCAGACCCCCTGTAGTTGCAGCGCCCCAAAGGGGCAAGTTGACGATACCGCGCGGTTTCTACGTGTTGTTCTTAAGCTGTAGTTGGCTAACGGTCCGGGCGCCAGCATTGCACAGCTAAAGCGGGGATTGAAACAAAAGCGTCATGAAAACAGGTTCATGCAGCCATGAAAAAAGGGCCCGAAGGCCCTTTGATCATCAGCGCAGCGCTCCGGTTACTGACCCGGAACATCCTTGCGCAGTTTCACCGGATCCTGCTGTTTCTTCTTTTTTGCCATCGCGGTGCGCAGCTTGATGTTGATGGCCTCGACCGCCAGCGAGAAGCCCATGGCGAAGTAGACGTAGCCTTTCGGCACGTGCACGTCGAACGCTTCGGCGATCAGCACGGTGCCGACCACCAGCAGGAACGACAGCGCGAGCATTTTCAGCGACGGGTGCTTGTCGATGAACTCGCTGATCTTGCCCGAGGCCGCCATCATCACCAGTACCGCGACGATGATCGCCGCGACCATCACCGGCACATGGGAGACCATGCCGACGGCGGTGATGACCGAGTCCAGCGAGAACACGATGTCGATGATCGCGATCTGGATGATGGTGTAGAGGAAGTTGCCGCCCTTGCCGCCGGGCGTCTCGTCGCTTTCGTCTTCACCTTCCAGCGCGTGGTACATCTCCTGGGAGCTTTTCCACAGCAGGAACAGGCCACCGAAAAACAGGATCAGGTCACGCCCGGAAATGCCCTGGCCGAACACCACGAAGAGGTCGGCGGTGAGGCGCATGACCCAGGTGATCGACAGCAGCAACAGGATCCGCGTGATCATGGCCAGGCCAAGACCGAAGATCCGGGTGCGCTGTTGCATGTGTTTGGGCATGCGGCTGACCAGGATCGAAATCATGATGATGTTATCGATGCCCAGGACGATTTCCAGGGCGGTCAGGGTGAAGAAGGCAACCCAGATCTCAGGGTTGGTCAGCCATTCCATGTGTATTCCTTTGAGCGTGTGTTAAACCAGGACGCCAGCAAGCAGCTGGCGTTCTGGTGAGTTGATGCCGTTACAAAGTGCTGAACAGCGGGAAAGTCCCCAACAACAGTGCGGCGGCCAGTATGCACAGGCAGACCAGCACTGCCCACTTCAGGGTGAAACGCTGGTGATCGCCGAACTCGATCCCGGCCAGAGCCACCAGCAGATACGTCGACGGCACCAGAGGGCTCAGCAGGTGAACCGGCTGGCCGACGATCGAGGCGCGAGCCATTTCCACGGCGGTGATGCCGTAATGGCTGGCCGCTTCCGACAGCACCGGCAACACACCGTAGTAGAACGCGTCGTTCGACATGAAGAACGTGAACGGCATGCTCACCAGCGCGGTAATCACCGCCAGGTACGGGCCGAGGAAATCAGGGATCACCGCCAGCAGGCTTTTCGACATGGCATCGACCATGCCGGTGCCCGACAGGATACCGGTGAAGATGCCCGCCGCGAAGATCAGACTGACCACCGACAGTACGCTGCCGGCGTGCGCCGCGACGCGATCCTTCTGCATTTGCAGGCAAGGGTAGTTGACGATCATTGCAATACTGAACGCCACCATGAACAGCACCGGCAGCGGCAGCAGGCCGGCGATCAGGGTGCACATCAGCGCCAGGGTCAGCAGGCCGTTGAACCAGATCAGCTTCGGACGACGGGCATCCGGGAATTGCGAGACGCTGATTTCGCTGTGGTCGATTTCGTCGCCGATCAGGTGCAGCTCGCCCAGACGCGCACGTTCACGTTTGCCGTAGAAGTAGGCAATGATCAGGATCGCCACCACACCGGCAGCCATCGCCGGGATCATCGGCACGAAGATGTCCGACGGGTCCACGTGCAGCGCACTGGCGGCACGGGCGGTCGGGCCACCCCACGGGGTCATGTTCATCACGCCGCCGGCGAGGATGATCAGACCGGCCATGATCCGCGGGCTCATGCCGATGCGGCTGTACAGCGGCAGCATGGCGGCCACGCAGATCATGTAAGTGGTCGCGCCGTCACCATCGAGGGAAACGACGAGCGCCAGTACGGCGGTGCCGACCGAAACTTTCAGCGGGTCGCCCTTGACCAGTTTGAGGATCTTGCGCACGGCCGGGTCGAACAGGCCGGAGTCGATCATCAGGGCGAAATACAGAATGGCGAACATCAGCATCACGCCGGTCGGCGCAAGCTTGGTAATACCTTCGAGCATCATCGGGCCGATCTTCGGCGCGAAGCCACCGAACAGAGCGAACAGGATCGGGATGATGATCAGTGCGATCAGCGCGGACAGGCGCTTGGTCATGATCAGGAACATGAACGTGATGACCATGGCGAAGCCAAGGAAAGTCAGCATGGGAATACTCCAGGCGTAGCGCGGCTAGGTAAGTGAGCGGATCGGGCGGGATCAGCGCAGAACGGGAAGCACGAGACGTACGGGCGGAGTTGGAGCGAGGAGGCGGGCTACAGAGGACATCAGAATCACCATTGTTGTTGTTAATTGGGCCTGACGCGGGAGCAATCACACGCGTTGGCCAACCGGTCTGTTGCCGGTAGTGGCGGCGATCCTAATGGGGCAACCTTTCAGCCAGCTTTCGCAGGTGAAAGCTTCGATGCGAACGGCCAACCGACCGTCGGATGCGACTGGAGTCAATGAACACGGGAACGGGAGGGCAGGGTGATGAATGAATTGCACAGCGGCGGCTGCCATTGCGGACATATCCGCTATCAGTTCAGCGGAGCGTTACCCGACATTGCCCACTGTCATTGTTCGATCAGTAAAGAAACCATCTGATCAAAAAATAGACAGGTCCAGCGGCCGCATCGCGCCCATCCAGATCGCATGCTCGGTGTGGTCGAGCAAATCATCGCCAGTGTCCGGGTGCAGGAACACCACCAACCCCTTGCGATTGAGCGCCAGCCACGGCAGCACGTCGCCGATCAGCTCCGGACCGAAGGCCAGTTGGCAGCTCCAGTCCGGATGCGGGCCGACCGGGCGTTCGTGCACACGGCCCATCTTCAACGGGAATAATTGCGCGGCCTGCTCACACAGCGCACGTGCCTGAGCAATGGTGCTGGCGTCGTAATAAACGTGGGCGTGATAACCCTTGATCGTCTGCATCGCAAACCCTCTGAATCGGTTCGAACCCTCGGCGCTGGCCGTATGTCACACGCCATACAAGGGAAAACAAAAGGGAACTCAGCCATGAAAAATGCCGAAACCCCGGTGGTGAAAGTGGTGCTCTATGGTGCCATGAGTAGCCTGGGCAGTGCGTTGATGGCTGAACTGCTGCGCCGCCAGCACGAAGTCATCGCCATCCTCGACGACCTGACCGCCCTGGCGCCACGTCCTGGCCTGCGCACCAAAAGCGGCGATCTGTTCGATGCCGAACGGGTCAACCAGAGTGTGGCCGGCAGCTCGGCGGTGATTTGCCTGCTCGATGCGCCGGGCCTGCCGTTCAGCAGCGATCATGTGGAAAAGTCCGTGGTGCTGGGACCGGTGGAACAAGTGCTGGCGGTCGATGCGCTGATCGATGGCCTGCAAGCGGCCAATGTGTCGCGACTGTTTGTCGTCGGGGATTTCGCGCTGCTCGACGAGCCGGACCTGGATGATCGCCTGCAACGCCACGCCGCCGAGGAAATCCGCGAAGCCCTGCAAGGCAGCCCGTTGCGCTGGACGCTGGTCGATGCGCCGCGTGGAGTGGCGGGGCTGACCATCGAGCATTTCAGCCAGGTCAGCAGCAGTCTTGAGCCGGGCCTGGCCGAACCGTTGGAACGCCTGAACCGGGTGGCCATCGGGATGGCCGATGAGCTGCGGTTGAATCTGCATGTGGGCGAACACGTGAGTTTTGTCGCGGCGTCGGAAGGCTGATCACACCGCGATCGAAGGCAAATCCATTCCCGTCAGCGACTGCGCGCTGCTGGCCTGTTCGGCCATCAACCAATCGACAAACAGCTGGATCAACGCCCCACGCCGTTTGCGTTGCGGCAGCACCACGTAATAGCCGAGGCGGAGAGAGAGTGGTCTCCGCAATCGGCCGGCACAACAAACCTTGAGCGAGCAAGTTATCCACAAGGTGCCGCCAGCCAATCGCCACACCCTGACCGCCAATAGCCGCCTGAATCAGCAAGGTGTAGTTGTCGAAACGCAGCTGGCCTGGCGCGGGCGGCGTGTTAATACCGAGTTCGCGGAACAGGCCGCTCCAGTCGAACCAGTTGCTGCTGTGCTCGCCGCGCAAGTGCAGCAGCGGAAACTCCAGCAACGCCTGGGGAGGCAAGGGCCGGGCGCGATCCTTGAGCAATTGCGGGCTGCACACCGGGAAGACTTCTTCGCTGAACAGCCAATGACTTTCGCCCTGTTTGAAGCGACCGTCGCCGAACAGCACGGCAACGTCGATATCCGGCCGGAGCATGTTGTGATTGCGCTCGCTGGTGACCAGGCTGACATCCACCTGTGGATTGGCTTCGTGAAAACGATGCAGACGTGGCATCAGCCAGTACGCAGCGAAGGCGAAATCGGTGGCGACCTGCAACACTTCATGTTGCTGTTGTGCGCTGATCGCGCTCAATCCTGCGTCGATATTCTGCAAACCGAGGGTGACTTGCTCGAAAAGGATCGAACCGACCTCGGTCAGTTCGATACCTCGGTAGATCCGGTCGAACAGCCGTGTTCCGAGCTGCTCCTCCAGCCTTTTGATTTGCTGACTGATGGCCGGTTGAGTGGTGCCGAGTTCCACCGCAGCGGCAGTAAAACTGCGATGACGGGCTGCCGCCTCGAAGGCGCGCACCAGGTCCAGCGACAAATCACCGAGGGCTTCATACATAAGCTGTGCTTATCCTAGTCATTGTCCGGCGCGGGCTTTACCGGAGATTGCGTGGAATCCATGCTCGATCGCAGCAATGTCGCATAAATATTCACTATGGAATGCCGCGATCACATGAAGCGCAAGAACATTCTCTTCATCATGGCCGATCAAATGGCCGCGCCAATGTTGCCGTTCTACGGCCCGTCGCCGATCAAACTGCCGAATCTCAGCCGCCTCGCCGAACAGGGCGTGGTGTTCGATGCCGCGTATTGCAACAGCCCGCTGTGCGCGCCGTCGCGTTTCACCCTGGTCAGCGGCCAGTTGCCGAGCAAGATCGGCGCCTACGACAACGCCGCGGATTTCCCCGCCGACATTCCCACCTACGCCCATTACCTGCGGCGCCTCGGCTACCGCACTGCGCTGTCGGGCAAGATGCATTTCTGCGGGCCGGATCAACTGCACGGCTATGAAGAACGCCTGACCAGCGACATCTACCCGGCCGACTACGGCTGGGCGGTGAACTGGGACGAGCCCGATGTGCGGCCGAGCTGGTACCACAACATGTCTTCGGTATTGCAGGCCGGGCCGTGCGTGCGCACCAACCAGCTCGACTTCGACGAAGAGGTGGTGTTCAAGGCGCAGCAATACCTGTTCGACCACATTCGCGAGGACGGCGACCAGCCGTTCTGCCTGACCGTGTCGATGACTCACCCACACGATCCGTACACGATTCCCAAGGCGTTCTGGGATTTGTACGACGATGCGGATATCCCGCTTCCCACAACACCGGACCAGCATTCGCTCGATCCGCATTCCCAGCGTTTGCTCAAGGTTTACGACCTGTGGGACAAGCCATTGCCTGTGGATAAGATCCGCGATGCGCGCAGGGCGTATTTCGGCGCGTGCAGCTATATCGACGCCAACGTCGGCAAACTCCTGCAAACCCTCGAAGATTGCGGGCTTACGGACGACACCATCATCGTGTTCTCCGGTGACCATGGCGACATGCTTGGGGAAAAAGGCCTCTGGTACAAAATGCACTGGTTCGAGATGGCCTCGCGGGTGCCCCTGTTGATAAGTGCACCCGGTCAGTTCAAATCCGGCCGCGTCAGTGCTGCTGTGTCTACAGCCGACCTGCTGCCGACCTTCGTCGAACTGGCCGGCGGCAGTCTGGAACCGAACCTGCCGCTGGACGGCCGCTCGCTGGTGTCGCACCTGCAAGGGCAGGGCGGTCACGACGAAGTGTTCGGCGAATACATGGCCGAAGGCACCGTCAGCCCGCTGATGATGATCCGGCGTGGCGCCTACAAATTTATCTACAGCGAAACCGACCCTTGCCTACTCTTCGATGTGGATAACGATCCACGGGAGCAGGAAGAACTCAGCCAGTCACCGCAACATCGCCAGCTGTTCGACGATTTTCTCGCCGAAGCACGGGCCAAATGGGACATTCCGGCGATTCACCGCGAGGTGCTCGAAAGCCAGCGACGCCGGCGCTTCGTTGCCGAAGCGCTGACCATCGGCAAGCTGAAGAGCTGGGATCACCAGCCGCTGGTGGACGCCAGTCAGCAGTACATGCGCAACCACATCGACCTCGATGACCTGGAGCGCAAAGCCCGTTATCCACAACCCTGCCAAAACCAATAACGTTAAGGGGAAGTCCATGGTCAAGTTATCCACAGTCGTGACGGTCAGTCTGCTGGCACTGGGCAGCGCATCCGCGTTCGCCGAGAGCTGCGACACGGTGAAGATGGCCGATCCCGGCTGGAGCGACATTGCCGCGACCAACGCCATCACCGGTTTTCTACTGGATGGCATGGGCTACAAGGCCAAGGTCGACACCCTCGCAGTGCCGATCACCTTCGGCGGCTTGAAGGATGGCCAGGTCGACGTGTTCCTTGGCAACTGGATGCCGGCGCAGCAGGGTTTCTACGACAAGTTCGTGGCCACTGGTGACGTCACGCAACTGGCGAAGAACCTCGACGGCACCGAATTCACCCTGGCCGTGCCGGACTACGTGTGGGACGCGGGTGTGCATAACTTTTCCGACCTGAACAAATTCGCCGACAAGTTCGACCGCAAGATCTACGGCATCGGCTCCGGCGCGCCGGCGAACATCTCGCTGCAAGAGATCATCAAGAAGAACGACTTCGACATGGGTCAGTGGAAGCTGATCGAGTCCAGCGAACAGGCGATGCTTGCCGAAGTCTCGCGGGCAGTGAAGAAACAGAAATTCGTCACCTTCCTCGGCTGGACCCCGCACCCGATGAACGTGCAGCTGAAAATGCATTACCTCAAGGGTGGCGAGAAATACTTCGGCGACACGGGCAGCGTCTACACCCTGACCCGCAAGGGCTACGCCGAGGCCTGTCCGAATGTGGGTAAATTGCTGACCAATCTTTCGTTCACTCAGGAGATGGAGAACAGCATCATGGCCGAGGTAGTGAACAAGAAGGTCAGCAATGCCGATGCGGTGAAGGCGTGGATCAAGGCGAATCCGGCGGTGCTGGATAAGTGGCTTGATGGGGTGAAGACCGTGGATGGGAAAGAAGCTTTGCCGGCTGTAAAAGCCAAACTGTAACTGCGCAGGCCGATCGTTCCCACGCTCTGCGTGGGAATGCCGCCATGGACGCTCTGCGTCCCGGGCTGCGTACAATGCGCAAAATTTCACCCGAGAGGACCCATGGCCTTTCCCAGCCGCCGCTCACTGTTCCCCTTCCTGACCTGGCTGCCCCGGCAGACCCGCGCCAGCGTCGGGCGGGACCTGGTCGTCGGCCTTAGCGGTGCGATTCTCGCGTTGCCGCAGTCGATAGCCTACGCCCTGATCGCCGGGCTTCCGCCCGAGTACGGCCTGTATGCCGCGATTATTCCGGTGCTGATCGCCTGTCTGTGGGGCTCGTCGTGGCATCTGATCTGCGGCCCGACCGCTGCCATTTCGATTGTGCTCTACGCCAGTGTCAGCCCACTGGCCGTGCCGGCATCGCAGGACTACATCACCCTGATTCTGCTGCTGACGTTCCTGGCGGGGATTTTCCAGTGGCTGCTCGGCCTGTTGCGGTTTGGCGCACTGGTGAATTTCGTCTCGCACTCGGTGGTGCTGGGGTTCACCCTCGGCGCGGCGGTGGTCATTGCCATCGGCCAGTTGCCGAACCTGCTGGGGCTGGATCTGCCGGCCAAGGCCACGGCACTGGCCAGCCTGATGGACTTGCTGCGCCATCTCGGGGCTGTGGATAAACCCTCGCTCGTCCTCGGCGTCGCTACGGTGCTGGTTGGCGTATTGCTCAAACAACTGCTGCCACGCTGGCCGACGCTGTTGATGACTCTGGTGCTCGGCAGCCTGGTGGTGTGGATGTGGCCGGCGATGTTTGGCCATGTTCAATTAGTGAGTGCCTTTGTCGGGCGCCTGCCGCCGTTCAGTGGGTTGCCGCTGGACATGGATCTGGTCCTGCGCCTGCTGCCGAGCGCCGTGGCGGTGGGCATGCTCGGGCTGGTCACCAGTCTGTCGATTGCCCGTTCGATTGCCGCGCGCTCCCAGCAACTGCTCGATGCCAACCAGGAAGTTCGCGCCCAGGGGCTTTCCAACATCATCGGGGCGTTCTTTTCGGGATCCTTGTCCGCCGGTTCGTTCACCCGCTCCGGACTGAGTTATGAGGCCGGGGCCTGTTCGCCGCTGGCAGGGGTGTTTTCGGCGTTGTGGGTGGCGCTGTTCGCGATTTTCGGCGCCGGGCTGATTGCCCATATTCCGATCTCGGCCATGGCCGGCAGCATTCTGTTGATCGCCTGGGGACTGGTGGATCATCGCGGCATTCGCGCGCTGTTGCGGGTCAGCCGGGCGGAATTTGTGGTGATGAGCCTGACCTGCGTCGCCACGTTGCTGCTGGAACTGCAGACGGCGATTTATGCCGGTGTGCTGGCGTCGCTGTTTTTCTACCTCAAGCGCACTTCGCAGCCGCGAGTGCAGCATTGGCGCGACGGCGAGGACGATGTGCTGCGGGTCGGCGGGTCGATCTTTTTCGGCGCCAGCCACTACCTGCAAGTGCGCCTGCAACGGATGCACGGCGCGCGGGTGGTGATCGAGGCGCAGCAGATCAACTTCATCGACTATTCCGGCGTGGAAATGCTCCATCAGGAAGCCCGGCGCCTGCTGCGCCAGGATCGCAGCCTGACCTTGCGTCAGGCGCGACCACAGGTGGTGGAGGAGTTGCGCAAACTCGAAGGGGCGGAAAAATGCCCGATCCGCTTCGAGGACTGAAGACGCCTTACAGCGCCAGTTGTCGACGCAATTCCGCCAAAACCGGCGCCGTGTCGGGACGCACACCGCGCCATAGGAAAAAGGCTTCCGCCGCCTGTTCCGCCAGCATGCCCAAGCCATCCATCACCACACCCGCGCCGTGCTCACTGGCCCAGCGGCAGAACGCGGTCGGCTCCTTGCCGTACATCATGTCGTAGCACAGGGTCTTGCCAGCCTCGATCAGGCTTGTGGCAATCGGCGGAACGTCGCCGGTAAGGCTGGCGGAAGTGGCGTTGATGATCACGTCCACCGGCTCGCGCAGCCAGTCGTAACCGCTGGCCGACACTGGCCCGAGGTCGCAGAACAGTTCGGCCAGCAGCTCGGCCTTGTCCACCGTGCGGTTGGCGATGATCACCGACGCCGGTTTCTCCGCCAGCAACGGCTCCAGCGCACCCCGTACCGCGCCACCGGCGCCAAGCAGCAGAATGCGTTTGCCGGTGAGGCTGAACCCGGCGTTGACCGTCAGATCGCGCACCAGCCCGGCGCCGTCGGTGTTATCGCCGAGCAGGCTGCCATCGGCCAGCTTGCTCAAGGTGTTCACCGCGCCGGCGCGTTGGGCACGGTCTGTCAGACTGTTGGCCAGGCGGTAGGCGTCTTCCTTGAAAGGAACGGTCACGTTGGCGCCGCGACCTGCCTGGAAAAACGCCGTGGCGCAGCCGGAAAAATCATCGAGCGGTGCCAGCAGGGTGCTGTAGTCGAGGCTTTGCCCGGTCTGCTCGGCGAACAGCTTGTGAATCATCGGCGACTTGCTGTGGCCAATCGGGTTACCGAAAACGACGTAACGATCCATCAGAAATCCTCAGGCCTGAGCCAGCCAATCGCGGTCTTGCAGGAAGTATTCGGTCAGGCGCGCTTCTTCACTGCCCGGCTCGGCTTTCCAGTCGTAGGCCCAGCGCACTTGTGGCGGCAGCGACATCAGGATCGACTCGGTGCGCCCGCCCGATTGCAGGCCGAACAGGGTGCCACGGTCGTAAACCAGGTTGAACTCGACGTAGCGGCCGCGACGGAATTCCTGGAACTCACGCTGCTTGGCGGTGAACGCGTCGTTCTTGCGCCGTTGCACGATCGGCAGGTAAGCGTCGATGTACGCATCGCCGATGGCGCGCATGAAGGCGAAACTGGTGTCGAAGTCCCACTCGTTCAGGTCATCGAAGAACAGGCCGCCGATGCCGCGTGGTTCGTGACGATGCTTGATGTGGAAATAGGTGTCGCACCAGGCCTTGTAGCGCGGATAGACATCCGGGCCGAACGGCGCGCAGGCTTGTTCGGCAACGCGGTGCCAGTGGATGCAATCTTCTTCATTGCCGTAGTACGGCGTCAGGTCGAAACCGCCGCCGAACCACCAGACTGGCTCTTCACCTTCCTTTTCGGCGATGAAAAAGCGCACGTTGGCGTGGGACGTCGGCACATGCGGGTTGTGCGGGTGGATCACCAGCGACACGCCGAGGGCTTCGAAACCACGCCCGGCCAGTTCCGGCCGATGGGCACTGGCGGACGGTGGCAGGCCGCTGCCGAAGACGTGGGAAAAGTTCACGCCGCCCTTTTCGATCACCGCGCCGTTCTCGATCACCCGGGTGCGACCGCCACCGCCGGCCGCACGGGTCCAGGCGTCTTCGACGAAGCGCGTGCCGCCGTCTTCGGATTCCAGGGCCGCGCAGATGCGGTCTTGCAGGTCGAGCAGATAGGCCTTTACGGCTTCGGTGCGGGTCGTCATGGCTTCACCTTGGATCGGGCATCGCCCCGTGGGCGAGGGGGTGGCGCAAATGGGCGCGTAGCATACCATCGCAGGCCGGCACGCCGCAGTTGACGAAGATCAAGCAGGGGAGTTCGATAGGGGCCTTCCGAATCGTCCCAAGGAGTAGGCAGATGGCCAAGCGAATCCAGTTCCGCGCCCATGGCGGCCCCGAAGTGCTCGAATACGTTGACTACCAGCCCGCCGAACCCGGCCCGCAGCAGGTTCGCGTGAGCAACAAGGCCATCGGCCTGAACTTCATCGACACCTACTACCGCAGCGGCCTCTACGCGCCACCGGCATTGCCGTCGGGTGTGGGGGCGGAAGGTGCGGGCATCGTCGAGGCAGTGGGCAGCGCCGTCACCCGGTTCAAGGTCGGTGACCGCGTGGCCTATGGCAGCGGCCCGCTGGGCGCGTACAGCGACGTGCACGTCCTGCCGGAGGCAAATCTGGTGCACCTGCCGGACGCCATCAGCTTCGAAACCGCCGCCGGCGTGATGCTCAAGGGCCTGACAGTGCAGTACCTGCTGCGCCAGACCTATGAACTCAAGGGTGGCGAAACCATTCTGTTCCACGCGGCGGCCGGCGGCGTCGGTCTGCTCGCCTGCCAATGGGCGAAAGCGCTGGGAGTGAAGCTGATCGGCACTGTCAGCTCGCCAGCGAAAGCCGAACTGGCCAAGGCCCACGGCGCCTGGGAAACCATCAATTACAGCCACGAAAACGTCGCCCAGCGGGTGCTGGAATTGACCGACGGGAAAAAAGTCCCGGTGGTCTACGACGGCGTCGGCAAGGACACCTGGCCGGCCTCGCTGGACAGTGTGGCGCCTCGCGGTCTGCTGGTGAGCTTCGGCAACGCCTCGGGCGCGGTGGACGGGGTGAACCTGGGGATTCTGGCGGCGAAAGGTTCGCTGTACGTGACCCGGCCAACGCTCGCGACCTACGCCAACAATGCCGAAAACCTGCAACGCATGGCGGATGAGCTGTTCGGGATGATCACCAGCGGCAAGCTGAAAGTGGATATCAGCCAGCGTTACGCACTGGCTGATGCGGCGAAGGCGCAGACTGAATTGTCGGCGCGACGCACCACCGGCTCCACCGTTCTGCTGCCCTGACGGCAGATCTCTCCGGCCAATCGTCATGTCTTGGTCGGAGTCTGCGGCAACTCGGCAAAAAACGGTGTCTTGCCGGTCAAGGTCGTTTCAAATGCCTGACGGGCAAGACGCTTCACCTCCAGTCCCAATACACCGGGCAGACTGAGCAATGCGCTCGCCTGCCCTTCAACCTGCAAAGCACCTTCGATGAGGGTTTGCGCGACGGTAGTCAGCCTGTCCTCGGCGATAACCAGACGCATGTGCGCACCACCGGGCCGTCGCTCGATCTGCACCTGGACATCTGCTCTGTCCAATTCAGGCAAGAGTTGCCGAAGTACATGCAACACCTGCGACTGAGTGACGATCGCCCCACCCAGTTTGATCGATGTTTCGACCCGTCCCTCAAGGGCCAGAACCGGCATGGAGCTGCCACAGGCACAATTCGTCACCGTGCGCAGGATTCGCCCACGATCCCCGATCCTGTAGCGAAACAGCGGCGCATGATCGGGCAGCAGGGGCGTCAGCAGAAACTCGCCTGTCTTCTCTTCTGCCACGGCCTGCAGGGTCAGGGGATCAACCACTTCGACCAGCATCGCGTCGGCATGCAAATGATAAAAACCGTGTTCAAGGTGTGCACACTGAAAGCCGATGGGACCCGTTTCCATCGAGCTGTAGCCCAACGAGCGAATTTTCAGCTTCGGCCAGTCTCGGGCCAGTTGATCGCGCAGCGTTTTACTGCAGGGTTCTCCAATGTAGTAAAGCCACCTCAGACTGCCCAACTGTTCTGAACCGACGTTTTCATGATTGAACAACGCAGCGGCGAAGGAGGGGGTGCACATCAGCGCATCGGCCGCGTGCGACTGAATCAGCTCGGCAATGCGCTGAACACCCATCTGAGAGCCGGCGGGCAACAAGCGTGCGCCAACGTGCTGAACAATGGCTGTCGCGTAATGAAACGCACCCTGCATTTCACCGGCCGTCAGGCAGTTGATGACCACCTCCGGATGTTCGTCCGCCACATCAAACATCCTTGCCCCCAGAGGCACGATCGCGGCGTTGAACGCCCAGGAATGAGTGATCTGTTTGCGATTGCCGGTGCTCCCTCCCGAGGTCAGGGTCAGGCCGCCACCTGGCGCTCGGTGCGACGCATCGCCGAGTGCGGAAAACAGCTCACCGCCGAACTCGTCTTCCACTGCCAGAACCGGCAGTCGATGCAGATCAGCCAATGTCTGCACCTCCAGGATCCGGGGATACAGCGCGCGGAACCACGGCAGAGCGCGCGCGTGAGCCAATTTTTGTGCAAGCGCCTCGGCCGATAAATCCATCAGAGGATCATTGCTCATTGCCCCATCCTCCCTGACGAATGCCCAACTCGTCGAATCCGCTACGGACGGCACTCGCCAGAGACTCCAACTGGTGCTGGCTGTGGCTCGCGCTGATGGCCAGACGCAAAATCGCCTCGCCCTTGGCCACTACCGGAAACAGTGCGGTAGTGACCGCCATGCCCCGCCGACGCAAATGCTGCGCCAGACAGATCGCATCTCTCTCGGCTCCGACGCGGACAAAACGAATGGGGGACTCGACCTGATGATTGCCCAGCACCGGCCCAAGCAGACCGTCGATCACGGCGATATTTCGCCACAGGGCGGCCTGCAATTGACCCAGCTCCGGCGACAGGTGGATATTCCCGGAGACAACTGCCGCGCCCACTCCAGCCATGGAAAGGGGGCCGCCAAACGTATAGGTCGAGGCGTGGCTGCGTATCAGCTCGGCATCGGCTGCCGTACGCACGGTGATCGCGCCACCGGTTGCACCGAATGCCTTGGACAGCGACGACAGAAGGATCAGCCGACCGCGCAGCCGTTCTTCCGCAGCGGCCAATGCATACCCACCCCCTGCCACTCCGTGGATCGAAGTGCCGTGGGCATCATCCGCATAGAGATAACCGTCAAAACGCTCCGCAAACTGCAACAGGCGGTTGACCGGATACAAACCGCGCATCGAGCCAATGCTGTCGGTCAAAATGATCGGCGTATTATCCGCTGCGACCGCCGCCAGACACGCCTCCTCCACTTGTTCCACATCGCTGCAATCGCAGCGCTGTACCGGACCGAATTGCCAGAGAATGCCCTGCAGCACCTGCATCGAGGCATGAGCCGCGCGGTCAATAATCCAGCAGGGACCACGACGCATGGGGTAGGAGGGCATCTCACCGGAGCCGAGCAGCGGCAGGCAGCCAAGATGCGCACTGCCTACCGAGTTGAAGGTAACCGTATGCCCCTGAAATATCCGGCTCAGTTGTTCATCCAGCTCACGCATGGGAGGCAACAGTACTCGGGTTCGCGCGGCAGCGAACTGCACGCCGAAGGCTTCGGCGGCGCTCACGGCTCCGTGAATCAAGCGTGGATCACACTCCAGCCCCAGGTAAGAACATGAGAGAAACTCCGTCAGCCGTTCGCCGCTGTCGAGTTCGATCTCCTTGCCTTCACGCTTGACCAGTTTCAGACCGTTCAGCCCGGCCTCAAATAACTGCTGTTGATCATCACGAGATTGCCGGACACGGTTTTTGACCCAATTGACGGTCGGTTGAAAGGTGTTCATCGGGATACCTGCATAGCGGCTGTCCGGCGATAGACCTGCACACGCCAGAGCTGGGTTTTTTCTCGTGCGATTTCTGCCTGGTACTGATGGGTGATATCGGAGAAGCCTGCACAATCGGGTTGAACCACATGTAAATGGCCACGCATGACTACCCGCGAGTTTTCCGCCAGCGCCGGTGCCAGACGCTGCAGAACATGGGTACCGGCCGTTTTCGGCATGAAGGAAGGCACGTCGGACAGAGATACGAAATCGATGCCCGTTTCCCCGGCAACACAGTCGAGGATGTCAGCCTGCACAATGCGTAATTCACATTGCTTAAGCCCCTCACGGGCACGCAGGAAAGTCTCCGGATCGCACTCCAGCGGGAAACCTTGCGGATAGCGCAGCTCTCCGAAAAACAGCATTTGCAGGAAAAAGCTCTCCCGGACCACCTGAGAGGTGAACAGCGTGTGGAAAATTTCCAGGTAGGCCGCGCGAGAACTGATACCGAGGTTGTTGGGGGGAAACGAGCCCTTGTACAGCAGCGAATTGAGCACTGCTGCGTTGCCCAGCAAAGCGATCACGGCCTTCCAGCGCTTGAGCGGAAAGCGCTTTCGGTAATATTTCGTTTGTTCTTCAAGGCAGCTGTACTGAAAAATGCCCCGGCCCGCCTTGCCGGTGAACAGTCCGGTGATCTTCGCCAGCCGCTTCAGAGTCTGCTCGAATGCGCCCATGTAAATCGGCGCGTCCCATTGCCTGGATTGGAATAACCCGAACAACCAGCGACGATCCGCGGGCGGCAAGATCAATTGCTGAAAAATGGATCGGCGCCGTGCCCTCGGACTTTCCATCCGATAGCCCATGAACTCCATGAACGACTCGTGATCGGTCTGTTCCAGCAACGCCAGTCGCAACCGGGTAAACGCCAGTTGCGGTGCACTGATATCGGTACAGGTCATGCGTGAAGGGGTCGCGGCCAGCAGCGGCAACAGGCGCCCGCCGCATCCGGCAATACCCAGTACGTGTCTGGCGTGCCTGGGCAGGATCGCATACTCAAGCGCGGTGTCTTCATCCCCCAGCGTGTAGTTGAGCTGGTCGAAATAGTCAGCCATGTCTGCCTCCAGCCACCTGATGTGAACATGGGCGTGAGGTCTTCATTGGCTGTCCAGGGCGTGGAGGAAGTCATAGCGGGGCGCATGCCCGTTTTGCCAAGCCTCGTATTGCTGATAAACGGCCTCAAGCATGTTGCCGGTCAGGCGCAGGCTGGTTTCCATGACGGTGGCAACGGCATCCCAATCGTCCTGACGCTTGCAGGTACGCTGCAGCATGAGTTTGATTTCGTTGAAGTGCTCGATATCGATGTCAGAATGTGCAACGAAGAACGTCAGCTGAGCCGGTTTCAGCTCCAGTGTTTCACTCAGACGGTTGATAAGTGGCGTAATGAACTGGTAGGCATTTTCTGCCCAGTAGCTATAACCCAATCGCTGTAGCGGATTACCGGTAAAGGAAATCCAGTACAAATAGGCAATCAGTACTTCAGTCTCTGGAAGTGCAGATGGAATATCGAACACTTCATGCTTCAGACCAAGGCTCATGACATCGTGTAATGCCATCTTTTCATGACCGACTTCCTGTGCCGCATGTTCAAAACAGAACTTTGCATACACCGGATTATCTGCATGCCGCACCCCCACCAATCCTTGATTTCGCGCATTGTGTGCCGTGTAGTGAAAGGTTTCGATCATGTAGATCGCATATAGCGCTCTGGAAACACCACCTTCGCGAATGGCTTTTACCAGCCGCGAATTCTCCAGAATATCGGCCCATGACTTTTCGATTCGCTCATCGAGCAGGCTCAACTGTTGGTTAAAACTGAGGGGCGCATTCATCAAGGTGCTTCTCCGATGGGTTGGCGAGCAGGTGGATGGGTTGTTGAAGTGCGGCGAAAATCTGCTGCCATTGAGCTGAAAGCAGCCAGTAATCACCACGCTTGCGGTGTTCGATGTGTAGAGCGTCGGTAGTGATCGGCGTCAGGCCGAAGCGCTGGAAGAATCGCCGTTGCGGTGATCGGCAGAGGGCGGTAACGCCTTCATGACCGTGCCTGATCGCCCATTCCGTGGCGGCCGCCAGCAAGCCGTTGACCGACATCGGGAACTGATTTTGCGAGTGGCTGATCAAGCGGCTGAACTCGACATGGCGCGACAGCGCCACGGTAGGAGAAAGCTGCTGTTGCGCCAGTGATGCCCATTCAAATGGCGCAGGCGTGACTCTCAATACAGCCATGGGTCTGTCGTGCAGATACAGCAAAAAGTGGGTACTGCGCGAGGCAATTTCCAGGCGTGTTTCAAACAATCTGGCTTTGGGCGTCAACATGTAGTGCTGCAATCGCAGTCGAAAATGACGAACAACAAACTGTTCAAACTCTCGCGTATCCGAGCCTGCCTCAAGAATAACGATACGATAGCTTTCATAACGACTTTTCAAGGTCGCCTGTAATGCCTGCAGACAGTCCGTTAATTGCAAATACGTGATATCCATTTCTTCTCCGCAGCCGTTAACTTTTCGAAGTTTTCTGAGCGCATTGAAATAATGAATGTTTTTAGAAAAACCGCCACCGTGCGGCTTCTGAGAATAACGTCGGAAAAATTACAACAAATGAATACTTACCGATTCATCTGACATAGAAAGGAAAAATTCAAACCGAAAAACCGGTCAGTATTTTCAGTTACATGAAGGAAAAATCGCAGGCATGCGTAGTACTCCTCGCTATAAAAGCTGAGGAGTACTCACAGAATTAACCAAGGGTAATATCAGGCCGGACGCACAATCTTGCCGGTCGCCAGATCGCGGATCAGGCTCGGGTTCTTGCGCCCGCCGAGCATTCCGCCCAGCACCAGATCGACCTGACCACGGAAATACTGCTCGACCCGCAAGCGAGTCTTCGCCGCTGGCCGGCCTTGCGGGTTGGCCGAGGTCGAGATCAGCGGCCCGACCAGCGAACACAGATCACGTACCTGCGGATGATCGCTGACCCGCAGCGCCACGGTGTCATGCACCCCGGTCACCCACTCCGGCAACAGGTTCTGATGCGGCACCAGCCAGGTGTTCGGGCCCGGCCAGGTGCTGGCCATGCGATCGATCCAGTCCTGGGGGAAATCCTCGAACAGGAAGTCGAACTGACGAATGTTGTCGGCGACCAGGATCAACCCCTTGTCCACCGAACGGTTCTTGATCGCCAATAGGCGATCCACCGCTTCTTCATTCCATGGATCGCACCCCAGCCCCCAGACGGCTTCGGTTGGATAGGCAATCACCGCCCCGGCGCGAATCTCTCGTGCGGCTTGTTGCACACGCCAACTGTTGACCATGAAAAACTCTCCGCAAACAGGTTTCGCGCAGTTTACCGATCTTCAATGTAAAACCTAGCTTACCCGCGCAAACCAGCGACCGTTTTCGCATACGGCACGGCCCTCCATCTCCAGTTCGGTCAGTGCTGCCAGTACTTTGGGCAACGCCCAGCCACTGCTGTCGGCCAACCCCTCGCTGGTATGGGGTGCGGCGTGCAACAGCCGCAACAACGGGTTTTCGGTATTCGGTGCGATTGCGGACACCGACAGGTGCTGCCAGCCGCGCAAGGCTTCGAGAATATGTTCGATGGTTTCCACCAGCACCGCGCCATCGCGGATCAGTTGATGGCAACCGCGCGCGCCGGGGTGGTGGATCGAGCCCGGAATCGCGTACACCTCGCGCCCCTGTTCCGCCGCCAGTCGAGCGGTGATCAACGAGCCGCTGGCCAAGCTGGCCTCGACCACCAGTACGCCAAGGGACAAACCGCTGATGATCCGATTGCGCCTGGGGAAGTTGCTCGCCGTCGGCCCGGCGTCCAGTGGAAACTCCGAAATCACCGCACTGCCCGAGGCAATCATCGTGTCCGCCAGCCGCCGGTTGCGCTGTGGATAAAATTTTTCCAGACCGGTGCCCAGCACGCCGACCGTTTGCCCGCCGACGTCGAGCGCAGCTTGATGCACAGCAGCATCGATACCCAGCGCCAGGCCACTGGTGACGACGAAACCGGCCCCGGCCAGGCTGCGGGCAAACGCCGTGGCGGTATCCATGCCCGGGCGAGAGGCACGGCGACTGCCGACCATCGCCAGCTGCGGTTTTTCCAGGATCAGCGGGTCACCGGCAACAAACAGCAGCGGTGGCGGGTCGGCAATCTGCGCCAGCAAGGCCGGGTAATCCGGCTGATCCCACATCAGCAAATGCTGGCCCGGGCGCTCTAGCCAGGCCAATGCGCGGCTCGCGCCGTCGCGTACTTCAGGACAACGGCGCGCTTCGGCGCTCGCCACCGGCAAACCCAACGAACGCCAGGCACTGGCGGGCGCGCTGATGGCCTTGGAGGCGGAGCCGAACGCTTCGAGCAATCGGGCAAAACGTTTCGGGCCGATATCCGGCAGGCGGTGCAGGCGCAAGCGCGCTTCCAGTTCCGCAGGGGAAACTGGCGTACAGGCAGGCATCATCATGGATCATCCTTGATCGTTATAAGCCCCGAACCTTTCGGAACAAGCTGTGGATAACTCTGTTGGTAACTTGTGAAGCCAGCTAAGGATTTCGCACCTTGTCCAGCACCGCCAGCGAGCGCGATGCGTTCAGCACCAGGCCGTAGCTGAGCTTGTCGTAGGTGCGGAACACCATCAGTAATCCGGCGCGTTCATCAGGGATCTTCAGTGGTTTTCCGGTGATCCGGTCGCGCACGGTTTCCCCGGTTTTCATCACCACCAGCACGTTGCCTTCGACCAGACCGTCGCGTTTGCCTTTGTTCAGGGTCACCACGTCCATTGCGCCGATCTGCGTGACACCACGCGGCACATCAATGATCAGACCGTTGATGTCGGTGGTGGGCGCACTGGGCATGAAGGTCGAGTTGATGGAACGCTCTTCGCCGCTGAACAGACGGTCGCCGAGGCGCACTTCCTGGGTCGTGCGTTGCAGGGCGAGGGTGGCGACGTCGCCCTCGGTGGCGACAATTTCACCACCGCCGATGTCATCGGCGTTGATCCCCAGAAACTCCTTGCTCTGCGGATCGGTGTAAACCTTGCCCTGACGGAAGATGCCGTAAACCGGCTGGTTCGGATCGAAATGGCCTCGGGCGAAGATCCGGTCGCCGGTGCCGCTGAGCACCCGTTCGGCATCACCGGCTACGATGTACGGCGCCTTGTCGAAGTCCTCGACCTTGTCGACGATGCGGTTGCTCAGCAGAAAGCTGTTGATGGATTTCAGCGGAATGCTCGGGATCGCCTCGGCGACCGGGCTGCTGCGGATCCGTGGCGACAGCTTGATCGTGCCGCGCGATTCCCCGCGATTGAGGGTCAGGCGTGGCTGGCCGTTGACGTAGCTGAGGGTCAGCGTGTCGCCCGGATAGATCAGGTTGGGGTTTTCGATCTGCGGATTGGCCCGCCACAACTGTGGCCACTGCCAGGGTTCGCGCAGATACTTTCCGGAGATGTCCCAGAGTGTGTCCCCCGAAACCACCGTGTATTGCTGTGGAAAACCTTCCTTGAGTTGCACTTGCCCGTGCGCGGTACCGGCCGAGGCCAGAAACAGCAGGGCGAGTAGTGATTTCCTCATGCGGTGAATCCCTTTATCATGTGCGTTCGCGTGAAACGCCAGAGCCCCCGTGGCTCGCTCCCTGCTCTATGCTGAAAAGCAAGGAGCTACGTTTCACAACGGTAGCCTGCATCTTCGGACCCGCCAGGCCATCGCCCGACTTTACCTCACACGTGCAGCAATCAAGCTTATGGCCATTTTGAACATCCTCGAATTTCCGGACCCGCGTCTGCGCACTATCGCCAAACCTGTGGCTGTAGTGGACGACGAAGTGCGTCAGCTGGTCGATGACATGTTTGAAACAATGTATGAAGCGCCGGGCATCGGCCTCGCCGCGACCCAGGTCAACGTGCACAAACGTATCGTCGTGATGGACCTTTCCGAAGACCGCACCGAACCCCGGGTGTTCATCAACCCCGAGTTCGAACCGCTGACCGACGAAATGGAGCAATACCAGGAAGGCTGCCTCTCGGTGCCGGGTTTCTACGAAAACGTCGACCGCCCGCAGAAGGTCAAGATCAAGGCTCTGGACCGTGACGGCCAGCCTTACGAACTGATCGCCGAAGGCCTGCTCGCGGTGTGCATCCAGCACGAATGCGACCACCTCAACGGCAAGTTGTTCGTCGATTACCTGTCCACGCTCAAACGCGACCGGATCAAGAAGAAACTGGAAAAGCAGCACCGCCAGAACGCTTGATGCCCCTCTCCAAAGGCTTGCTGCGGCAAGCCTTTTTCTTTTTATGAGATTCCCCCCATGACTGAGCCACTGCGCATCGTTTTTGCCGGTACCCCGGAATTCGCCGCCGAACACCTCAAGGCCCTGCTGGACAGCCCTTACGAGATCGTCGCGGTCTACACCCAACCGGATCGTCCGGCCGGTCGTGGGCAAAAACTGATGCCGAGCCCGGTCAAACAGCTCGCCCTGGAAAATAATATCCAGGTGTTGCAGCCGCCGACCCTGCGCAACGCTGACGCTCAAGCCGAGCTCGCTGCGCTCAAGCCGGACTTGATGGTGGTGGTCGCCTACGGCCTGATCCTGCCGCAAGCGGTGCTGGATATTCCGCGCCTGGGCTGCATCAACAGCCACGCCTCGCTGCTGCCACGCTGGCGCGGGGCGGCGCCGATCCAGCGCGCCGTCGAAGCGGGCGACGCCGAAAGCGGTGTGACCGTGATGCGCATGGAAGCGGGCCTGGACACCGGGCCGATGCTGCTCAAGGTCGTCACCCCGATCAGCGCCGACGACACCGGCGGCAGCCTCCACGACCGCCTCGCCGAAATGGGCCCGCCAGCCGTCGTGCAAGCGATTGCCGGTCTGGCCGCCGGCACTCTGGAAGGCGAAGTGCAGAACGACGACCTCGCCACCTATGCCCACAAACTGAACAAGGACGAGGCGCGCATCGACTGGAGCCGTCCGGCCGTCGAGCTGGAACGTCTGGTCCGCGCCTTCAACCCATGGCCGATCACCCACAGCACGCTCAACGGCGAAGCGCTGAAAGTGCTGGCGGCAACACTGGCCGAAGGCAAAGGCGCACCGGGCACGATTCTCGGCGCCAGCAAGGACGGCCTGCTTGTCGCCTGTGGCGAACAGGCGCTGTGCCTGACCCGTCTGCAATTGCCTGGCGGCAAGGCGCTGAACTTCAGCGATCTGTTCAACAGCCGTCGTGAGAAATTCGCCACCGGCACGGTGCTTGGCGCAGCGGTGGACGCGCAATGAACCCGCGTCTGGCTGCCGCCAAGGCACTTGCCGCCGTCCTCAGCGGCAAGGCTTCGCTCAACAGCTCCCTGCCGACGCAACTGGACAAGGTCGAGGATCGCGATCGCGGTTTCACCCAGGATCTGGCGTTCGGCACCGCCCGTTGGCAGCCGCGTTTGTCGGCGCTGGCGGAAAAACTGCTGCAGAAGCCGTTCAAGGCTGCCGACGCCGATGTCGAGGCGTTGCTGCTGGTCGGTCTCTATCAGTTGCTCTACACCCGCGTCCCGGCTCACGCCGCCATCGGCGAAACCGTCGGTTGCGCCGACAAGCTGAAAAAGCCGTGGGCTAAAGGTCTGCTCAACGCCGTGCTGCGCAATGCCCAACGTGAACATGAGGCGATCTTCGCCGAACTGGAACGTGACCCGGTAGTGCGCACCGCCCACCCGCGCTGGCTGCAAAAATCACTGAAGGCCTTCTGGCCTGAGCAATGGGAAGCCATCTGCGAGGCCAACAACGCGCATCCGCCGATGATTCTGCGGGTCAACCGCCGTCATCACAGTCGCGACGCCTACCTTGGTCTGCTGACTGAAGCGGGCATCGCCGCGAAGGCGTGCACCTTCAGCCGCGACGGCATCGTCCTCGACGCTGCCGCCGACGTGCGCAGCCTGCCGGGCTTCACCGAAGGCTGGATCAGCGTGCAGGACGAAGCCGCGCAACTGGCCGCCGACCTGCTCGATCTCGCGCCGGGCCAGCGAGTGCTGGATGCCTGCTGCGCCCCTGGCGGCAAGACCTGCCACATCCTCGAAGCCGAACCGGCGCTGGCCGGCGTGGTGGCGGTGGATCTGGAAGCCAAGCGCCTGGTGCGGGTGAAGGAAAACCTCGAACGCCTCGGTCTGAACGCCGAACTGATCGCCGCCGACGGTCGCGACACGGCCGCGTGGTGGGACGGCAAACCGTTCCAGCGCATCCTGCTCGACGCACCGTGCTCGGCCACCGGGGTGATCCGTCGCCATCCGGACATCAAGCTGACCCGTCAGGCCGACGACATCGCCGCCCTCGCGCAGCTGCAAGGCGAACTGCTCGACGCGATGTGGAAAACCCTCGAAGTGGGCGGCATCCTGCTGTACGCCACCTGCTCGACCTTGCCGACCGAGAACACCGAAGTCATCGCCGCGTTCCTTGAACGCACGCCGGGCGCCCGGGAACTGGATCTGGCCACACAGGCCGGGATCAAACAGCCCCACGGTCGCCAGTTGCTGGCCCAGCAGGGCGGGCACGACGGGTTCTACTACGCCAAGCTGATCAAGATCGCTGCCGCGCGCGGCTAAACGGATTCAATGGAGTGACGGGTTGAAAATCATCATCCTCGGTGCAGGGCAGGTCGGCGGTTCGCTGGCTGAACATCTGGCCAGCGAAGCCAACGACATCACCGTGGTCGACACCGATGGCGACCGTCTGCGCGACCTTGGCGACCGTCTCGATATCCGCACCGTGCAGGGCCGTGGCTCGCTGCCGACCGTGCTGCGTCAGGCCGGTGCCGACGACGCCGACATGCTGGTGGCGGTGACCAACAGCGACGAAACCAACATGGTCGCCTGCCAGGTCGCCCACACCCTGTTCCACACCCCGACCAAGATCGCCCGGGTACGCGAAGCCTCGTACCTGACCCGCGAGGAGCAACTGTTCCAGAACGAAGCGATTCCGGTCGACGTGCTGATCAGCCCCGAACAAGTGGTCACCAACTACATCAAGCGCCTGATCCAGCATCCCGGCGCCTTGCAGGTGATCGACTTCGCCGAAGGCCAGGCGCAACTGGTGGCGGTGCGTGCCTATTACGGCGGGCCGCTGGTGGGGCAGCAACTGCGTCAGTTGCGCGAACACATGCCGAATGTGGAAACCCGCGTCGCCGCCATTTTCCGCCGTGACCGTCCGATTCTTCCTCAGGGCGACACGGTGATCGAAGCGGACGACGAAGTCTTCTTCATCGCTGCCCGTGAGAACATTCGCGCCGTAATGAGCGAAATGCGCCGTCTCGACGAAACCTACAAACGCATCGTCATCGCCGGCGGCGGGCAGATCGGCGAACGCCTGGCCGAGGCCATCGAAAGCCGTTACCAGGTGAAGATCATCGAGATGAACCCGGCGCGTTGCCGCTACCTCTCCGATACCCTCGACAGCACCGTGGTATTGCAGGGCAGCGCGTCGGATCGCGACCTGCTGCTGGAAGAGAACATTGCCGACGCGGACATCTTCCTCGCCCTGACCAACGATGACGAAGCCAACATCATGTCGTCGCTGCTGGCCAAGCGTCTGGGCGCGAAGAAGGTGATGACGATCATCAACAACCCGGCCTACGTCGACCTGATCCAGGGCGGCGACATCGACATCGCCATCAGTCCGCAACTGGCGACCATCGGCACCTTGCTGGCCCACGTGCGGCGGGGCGATATCGTCAGCGTGCACTCGTTGCGCCGTGGCGCGGCGGAAGCCATCGAAGCCGTGGCCCATGGTGATTCGAAGTCGAGCAAGGTCATCGGCAAGGCCATCGAAAACATCGCCCTGCCGCCCGGCACCACCATCGGCGCGATCATCCGCGATGAAGAAGTGATCATCGCCCACGACGACACGGTGATCGCTGCCGGCGATCATGTGATCCTGTTCCTTGTGGATAAAAAGCATATTCGCGATGTGGAGAAGCTGTTCCACGTGGGCCTGAGTTTCTTCTGATCGACCAAGAGGCGAGACCGATGATCGAATCCCTGGAAAAAATGCTCGCCAAGGGTGTGGATAACTCATTGCTGCGCTTCGGTTTGGGCAAGGGCTATCTGGATTTAGGGGAGAACGCGCAGGCGGCCGAGCATTTCCAGCGTTGTGTAGGCTTCGATCCGAAGTATTCAGCGGCGTGGAAACTGTTGGGCAAGGCGCAGCTGGCGCTGGGTGATCTGGCGGCTGCACGGCAGGCGTGGGAGCAGGGGCTGGAAGCGGCCCGGGCCCAGGGCGACAAGCAGGCCGAGAAAGAAATGATGGTGTTTCTGAAGAAGCTGGACCGGCAGAAGCCGTGACGACTGTGGATAACCTTTTTCGATCAGGTTATCCACAGTTGAAATCGCGGATCAGTACCAGCGCGCCTCACCCGGCGGACGCTTCTTGAAGCGCTTCATGCTCCACATGTACTGGCTCGGATAAGCCGCCACATAACGCTCGACCACCTGACTCATCGCTGCGCAGGACGTTTCGGTGTCTGTGCTGTACATCGCTTCCGGCGCGGCTTCCAGGATCACCTTGTAGCCGGAACCGTCCGGCAGACGCAGGGCATGCAGAAAAACGCCGACAGCCTTGCCGCCAGCGAGCATGTTCGGCACGAACTTGCTGGTCAGGGCCTGGGTGGCGAAGAACGGCACGAAGATCCCGGCGGATTCGGCCGGCTCCGGGTCCGCCGGAATCCCCACCTGACCGCCCTTGCGCACTTCCTTGATGACGCTGAGGATGCCTTCCTTGGTCGACGCCGCCACGCGGTTGCCCAACTGCACCCGCTGTTTGCGCAGCAATTCATCCACAGCCTTGAGCTTCGGCGGACGGTAGAAAATGATCGGTTTGCACTGGCTGCAATAGAAGTGGTTGAGCACTTCCCAGTTGCCGAGGTGGCTGGTGATGCCGACCACGCCTTTGCCCGACGCCAGCGCATCCTTGAGGATGTCGAGGCCTTCGACTTCGCGCACCAGATCGATGGAACGCTGGGCCGGCCAGATCCAGGCGCAAGCGCTTTCGGTCAGGGACTTGCCGATGTCTTTCAGGCTCTGGCCCACCAGACGCTCACGTTCGGCCGGGTCCATCTGTGGAAAACATTTGGCGAGGTTGATCCGCACCACGTCGCGGGAACGGTTGGGGGTTTTCCACATGATCCAGCCGATCGCCGAACCCACGGCCTGCACGGCCCGCCACGGAAGCAGGGCAAACAGCCGCAGAGCGCCAACCAACATGGCGCCTTTAAACTTTTCCACAGGTCACTCCTGATCTTGTGCTGTGCGCGAGGCGGCCATTCTAACCGCCGTTGACGAGCTGCGCGTAGCGGTCGCAGTCCTGAGTGTGATCCATGACCATGCCCGAGGCCTGCATGAGCGCATAGCAAATGGTCGGACCGACGAAAGTGAAACCGGCCTTTTTCAGGCCTTTGCTCATGGCCACGGCTTGCGGGGTGATGGCCGGGACTTCGCTGCGATCCTTGAAATGATTGATCACCGGCCGGTTATCCACAAACGACCAGAGGAAGGCCACCGGATCTTCCAGCGCCAGCCACGCCTGGGCGTTGCGGCGGGCGGCGTTGAGCTTGAGGCGGTTGCGGATGATCCCCGGATCGAGCATCAAGTCGTCGATTTCCGCGTCGCTCATCTGCGCCACGCGTTGTACGTCGAAGCCGTACAACACCTCGCGATATCGCTCGCGCTTGCGCAGCACGGTGATCCACGAAAGCCCGGCCTGGAACCCTTCGAGCAAAAGCAACTCGAACAATCCCTGCGCATCGCGTAGCGGCGTGCCCCACTCCTGATCGTGGTAAGCCATGTACAGCGGATCTTCGTTGCACCAAAAGCAGCGTGGCATAAGGCTCCAGGGGGTGGAGGTGCGACTGAATCGGGTATACTCCCGCTCTTTAAATCGCAGCCCAAGAAACAGGTGAATTTCGTGAGCCAGCCTACGCCAGCCGTGCGTACCTTCCAAGACTTGATCCTCGCGCTCCAGCAATACTGGGCCGAGCAAGGTTGTGTGGTACTTCAGCCCTACGATATGGAAGTAGGCGCCGGCACTTTCCACACCGCGACATTCCTGCGTGCCATCGGCCCGGAAACCTGGAACGCCGCTTACGTACAGCCAAGCCGCCGTCCGACTGACGGCCGTTACGGCGAAAACCCGAACCGTCTGCAGCACTACTACCAGTTCCAGGTAGTCCTGAAGCCGAACCCGGACAACTTCCAGGAACTGTACCTGGGCTCCCTCAAGCATGTCGGCCTGGACCCGCTGGTCCACGACATCCGCTTCGTCGAAGACAACTGGGAATCGCCGACCCTCGGTGCCTGGGGTCTGGGCTGGGAAGTCTGGCTGAACGGTATGGAAGTGACCCAGTTCACTTACTTCCAGCAGGCGGGCGGCATCGAGTGCTACCCGGTGACCGGCGAGATCACCTACGGTCTCGAGCGTCTGGCCATGTACCTGCAGGGCGTGGACTCGGTCTACGACCTGGTCTGGGCTGACGGTCCGTTCGGCAAGGTGACCTACGGCGACGTGTTCCACCAGAACGAAGTGGAGCAGTCCACCTACAACTTCGAACACGCCAACGTCGACAAGCTGTTCGAACTGTTCGACTTCTATGAAAGCGAAGCCAAGCGCCTGATCGAACTCGACCAGCCGCTGCCGTTGCCGAGCTATGAAATGGTCCTGAAGGCGTCGCACACCTTCAACCTGCTGGATGCGCGCCGGGCGATCTCGGTGACTGCGCGTCAGCAATACATTCTGCGCGTTCGCACCCTGGCGCGTTCCGTCGCCCAAGCCTACCTGTTGGCCCGCGCCAAGCTGGGCTTCCCGATGGCAACCCCGGACCTGCGTGACGAAGTACTGGCCAAGCTGGAGGCTGCACAATGAGTGCTCAAGATTTTCTGGTTGAACTGGGCACCGAAGAACTGCCACCCAAAGCCCTGAACACCCTGGCCGAAGCGTTCCTCGCCGGTATCGACAAGGGCCTGCAGGCTGCCGGTCTGAACTACGAGACCAAAACCGTCTACGCCGCACCGCGTCGTCTGGCCGTACTGATCACCGCGCTGGCCACCCAGCAGCCGGATCGCAGCATCAACCTCGACGGCCCGCCACGTCAGGCTGCGTTCGATGCCGAAGGCAATCCGACTCAAGCGGCACTGGGCTTCGCCAAGAAGTGCGGCGTCGAGCTGAGCGAAATCGACCAGAGCGGTCCGAAACTGCGCTACAGCCAGAACATCGCCGGCAAGCCGACCGCCAGCCTGCTGCCGACCATCGTCGAAGACTCGCTGAACGACCTGCCGATCCCGAAACGCATGCGTTGGGGTGCACGCAAGGAAGAGTTCGTGCGTCCGACCCAGTGGCTGGTGATGCTGCTCGGCGACCAGGTCATCGACTGCACGATCCTCGCGCAGAAGGCCGGCCGTGATTCCCGTGGCCACCGCTTCCACCACCCGGAAAGCGTGCGCATCGGTTCGCCGTCGAGCTACCTGGCCGACCTGCGTGCCGCTTATGTACTGGCCGACGCCAACGAGCGTCGCGAGATCATCAGCAAGCGCACCGAAGAGCTGGCGACCCGTCAGGAAGGCACCGCGATCGTACCACCGGCGCTGCTCGACGAAGTGACTGCGCTGGTCGAGTGGCCGGTGCCGCTGGTGTGCTCGTTCGAGGAACGTTTCCTCGATGTGCCGCAGGAAGCGCTGATCACCACCATGCAGGACAACCAGAAATACTTCTGCCTGCTGGATGCCGACGGCAAGTTGCTGCCACGTTTCATCACCGTGGCCAACATCGAATCCAAAGACCCGCAGCAGATCATCGCCGGTAACGAGAAGGTGGTTCGCCCACGTCTGACCGACGCCGAGTTCTTCTTCAAGCAGGACAAGAAGCAGAAGCTCGAAGCCTTCAACGATCGCCTGCAGAACGTGGTGTTCCAGGAAAAACTCGGCAGCGTCTACGACAAGGCCGAGCGCGTGTCGAAACTGGCGGCTTACATCGCCGCACGCATCGGCGGCAACGCTTCATGGGCTGCCCGTGCAGGTTTGCTGTCCAAATGCGACCTGGCCACCGAAATGGTCGGCGAGTTCCCGGAGATGCAAGGTGTCGCCGGCTACTACTACGCCCTCAATGACGGCGAGCCGGAAGACGTCGCCCTGGCGCTGAACGAGCAGTACATGCCGCGCGGTGCCGGCGCTGAACTGCCGGCCACCCTGACCGGTGCGGCCGTGGCCATCGCTGACAAGCTCGACACCCTGGTCGGCATCTTCGGCATCGGCATGCTGCCGACCGGCAGCAAGGACCCGTATGCCCTACGCCGTGCGGCACTGGGCGTGCTGCGGATCCTAATCGAAAAACAACTGGATCTGGACCTGAACGACGCCGTGGCTTTTGCCGTGAACTCCTTCGGTGCCAAGGTCAAGGCTGCCGGCCTGAACGACGCGGTGCTGGAATTCATCTTCGACCGTCTGCGTGCGCGTTACGAAGACGAAGGCGTGGATGTCGCCACCTACCTGTCGGTACGTGCCCTGAAGCCGGGTTCGGCGCTGGACTTCGACCAGCGTGTGCAAGCGGTTCAAGCCTTCCGCAAACTGCCGGAAGCGGCAGCGCTGGCGGCGGTGAACAAGCGTGTATCGAACCTGCTGAGCAAAGTCGAAGGCTCCGTGCCGACCGACGTCCAGGCCAAGTACTTCGACAACGCCAACGAGTTCTCGCTGTACTCGGCGATCCAGCAAGCGGACCAGGCTGTACAGCCAATGGCCGCAGCGCGTCAGTACAACGAATCGCTGGCACGCCTGGCCGCCCTGCGCGAGCCGGTCGACGCGTTCTTCGACGCAGTTATGGTCAATGCCGAAGACGCCAATGTGCGGGCCAACCGCTACGCGCTGCTGGCGCGTCTGCGTGGCCTGTTCCTGGGCGTTGCCGACATTTCGCTGCTGGGGTGAGGGGTTGCTGTTGAAACTGCTGATTCTCGATCGGGACGGAGTGATCAATTACGACTCCGACGCTTATATCAAGTCGGTGGAGGAGTGGATTCCGCTGCCCGGCTCGATCGAAGCGATTGCGCAGTTGAGCAAGGCCGGCTGGACGGTGGCAGTCGCTACCAACCAGTCGGGCATTGCTCGCGGCTACTACGACCTCGCCACCCTCGATGCCATGCACGCGCGCCTGCGCGAACTGGTGGCGGAGCAGGGTGGTGAAGTCGGGCTGATCGTGTATTGCCCGCATGGGCCGGACGAGGGTTGCGACTGCCGCAAGCCGAAACCCGGTATGCTGAAAACCATCGCGCAGCATTACAACGTGGCGCTGACGAATGTCTGGTTCGTCGGCGACAGCCTTGGTGACCTGGAGGCCGCCAAAGCCGTCGATTCACAGCCCGTTTTGGTAAAGACCGGGAAAGGCGAAAAGACTCTGGGCAAGACCCTTCCGGTCGGCACCCTGATTTTTGACGATCTGGCGGCGATTGCCGCAGAACTTATCCACAACTAGAGTACTTCTGAAGTTCCTGACCAGGGATTGATCGGGAGTGCGCTTGAACAGTCGGGCATCGCCCGTAACGGTAAACGTCGCCATGTCGATACTGCAGGCCATCAGAATTTTCCTCTTTTACCTGCTGCTGGGCACCACCGCTCTGCTGTGGTGCAGCCTGAGCTTTTTTATCGCGCCCTTTCTGCCGTTCAAGGCGCGCTATCGCTTCATCAATGTGTACTGGTGCCGCTGCGCCTTGTGGTTGACCAAGGTGTTCCTCGGTATCCGTTACGAAGTCAAAGGCGCGGAAAACGTGCCTGACCGGCCCTGCGTGATTCAATCGAACCACCAGAGCACCTGGGAGACGTTCTTTCTCTCCGCTTATTTCTCGCCCTTGAGCCAGGTGCTCAAGCGCGAATTGCTGTACGTGCCGTTCTTCGGCTGGGCCATGGCCATGCTGCGGCCGATCGCGATTGATCGCGACAACCCGAAAGCTGCGCTCAAGCAAGTTGCGGCAAAGGGTGACGAGCTGCTCAAGGACAATGTCTGGGTGCTGATCTTCCCTGAAGGCACTCGCGTTCCCCACGGCACCATCGGCAAGTTCTCCCGCAGTGGCAGCGCATTGGCCGTGAATGCGGCGCTTCCAGTGCTGCCGATTGCGCACAATGCCGGCAAGTTCTGGCCGAAAATCGGCTGGGGCAAAAAGCAGGGTGTGATCACCGTGGTCATCGGTGAACCGATGTATGCCGAAGGATCAGGCCCTCGCGCCATCGCCGATCTGAACGACCGGGTGCAGGCATGGAACGAGCAGGCTCAACGGGAAATGGGTTCATTGCCACCGGCACCACAAGCCCCGGCAGCCAGCGATCAGCTGACTGTCTGATTTTTGTGGATAACCTGTGTACGGTTTGTTGGCAATATTCCGAAAATAGCAATTAACTTACTGATTTTTATATATATTTCTGAAGCTGATAAAACACTGTAAAAGGTGCATAAGTTTTTTTCGGAAGTAAGAAAACCGGCTGATATAGCCGGTTTTTTTATGCCTGCTCTTCAGCGATCAGCGGCAGCTCAAGGCGGAATGTGGTGCCCTCATCGATGACGCTGATGCATTCGATCCGCCCACCGTGGTGATCCACCACGGCCTTGACCATCGACAGCCCCAGCCCCACGCCATCGATGCCTTTGGCCGAAGAAAAACGCCGGTATTGAGTGAACAGATCAGGCAGTTCTTCAGCCGCAATGCCTTTGCCCTGATCGGTGAGTTCGCAGTGCAGCCAGTCATCGTGGCAGCGAACGCGCAACCGGACCGTGGAGCCGACAGGACTGTACTTGATCGCGTTTTCCAGCAGATTGAACAGCGCCCGGGTCAGCAAGCCCTGGTCTGCCAGCACCAGACGTTCCTGGGATTGTTCGTCCATATCGTTCAGCAGTTCGATGCGCTTCTGCTGGGCAATGGGCAGCGCCTGATCCAGGACGTCCATTACCAGCATCGCAAACAGACTCGGCTGGAACTGATAGGCCTTGGATTCGGCCCGGGCCAGCAATACGAAACCATCCGTCAGCTCCAGCGCTCGACGCACCTGGCGTTCAATCTGCTCGAACAAAGGCGAATCAGTCCCGGCCTGATGCCGGTGGACATCGAGCAGAGCGAGAATCGCCGAATGCGGTGCACGCAGGTCGTGGGACAAAAAGCGCAGCAACACGCCGCGCTGTTCCTCGGCGGCACGTTCGGCGCTCAGATCGGTAAGGCTCAGCAGCCAGCCAATCGGCGTGTCGCCGTCCACCGGCAACAACGCTGCGCGTTCCAGGCGCAGGCTGCGCTCCTTGTGATCACGGAACTCCACCAGAGGCAGGTCGGACAACAGTGGATGCGAGGCTGTGGATAAATCCGGATAGCCAAGACTCGCCAATCGATCGAGGACTTCATCTCCGACCAGATCACAGCCAAACAAGTCACGCGCCTTGCGGTTGCCCAACAGGATCTGACCTTTGGGATCACTGATCAGAGTCGCGACCGGCAGATACTCGAGGCCATCGGCGATGAAGCGCCGGGTGTCACGTGTGCGGCTCATGGCCTGTTCAAGCGCCATGATCTGGCCTTGCAGCCGGTCGCCACTGGCAAATTGTGTGCGGCGACGTTCGGGGAATACCTTCGGTTCATCGTCCAGCCGGGACAACTCCCAGCCGAAGTAGGTCAGCACGACACTCAGACGTCGCCAGTTCCAGATCAGATAACCGAACAGCATGCCCAGCACTGCCGGCGTCGGGGACCACCAACGCTGAACTTCCGCCAGGCCGGCGCTGGTCAGCAGCACGCCGACCATGCCGATCAGCGTGAGCCAGAGCGCCAGGCGCGGTCGCCACAGCAATAACCCCAGCACGATGGCCACCAGCACGGTAGACAGCACTGCGCCGCTGACTGGCGCCGGATCATGCAGATTGATCTGCGCACGCCAGGACAACAATGCAGTCAGCGGCAACAGCACTAGACTTATCCACACCCACTCGCGCACCAGTTGCCGAAACAGGCGTTGAACCTGACTTTGCACACGGCTTTCGTGGCGACGTCGGTTAATCATGGAAAACAGGGCGGGGCGGGTTGAATGGTTTCATAGGCAACAGGTCTGAGGACGTAGACCCGAAGAATCATAGCGGCTCGCCCCACGGCGTGCCGCTTACTTTCACTGCTTTGGTCGAACCGCCGGTGTCGACCACCCATTACCCAAGCGACAAGGAATCCCGCGTATGCGCGTTGCGATACTGGACGATGAACCCGCCGAACTGCGCCGGGTCGAGCAGACCCTGCAACAAATGGCCGAGGCCGGCGAACAGCCCTGGTCGCTGCACAGTTTCGAACGCGGGGAAGACCTGCTGCGGCAATTGCGTCGGGAAACCTTCGACCTGCTGATTCTCGACTGGCAATTGCCCGACCTTACCGGCCTGGCGCTGCTGCGCTGGACCCGCGAGCACATGGAAGCGCCGCCAGCGGCAATCATGTTGACCAGTCGCGACGGCGAGAGCGATATCGTCCAGGCCCTGAACGCCGGTGCCGACGACTATGTCAGCAAACCGTTTCGTCCCAACGAGTTGAAGGCTCGTGTCACCGCCGTATTGCGCCGGCATAGCCATCAGCGCCCGACGGTGGCCAATGTCCTGCGTTTCAATGATCTGGTATTTGATGACGCCGAGTTGACCGTCACTCGCGAAGGGAAGCCGATCATGATGACCGAGCGCGAGTATCGCCTCGCGCATTGCCTGTTCAGCAACCTCGGCCGGCCGTTGTCGCGGGACTATCTATACGAAAGGTTCTGGCCCCATGAAGAGATGGCCTCGTCACGACCGCTGGATACCCACATCTATCGGTTGCGTAACAAGCTGGGGCTGACGGCGGATCGAGGTTGGCAGTTGCTGACGATTTATGGGTATGGGTATCGGTTGGAGAGTGTGGCGGCTGGAGAGTGAATCGCAGGCAATAAAAAAGGCCAACGCTTGTGCGTTAGCCTTTTCGTTGGCGCCGACCGGGATCAGAAATCCAGGTTGGAAACCGCCAGAGCGTTGCTCTCGATGAAGTCACGGCGAGGTTCGACCGCATCACCCATCAGGGTGTTGAAGATCTGGTCTGCGCCAATGGCGTCTTCGATGGTGACCTTCAGCATGCGGCGCACGCTTGGGTCCATGGTGGTTTCCCACAGCTGATCCGGGTTCATCTCGCCCAGACCTTTGTATCGCTGAATGGTGTGGCGCTTGGTGCTTTCGGCCATCAGCCAGTCCAGGGCTTCCTTGAACTCGGTGACCGCTTTCTTGCGCTCGCCACGCTGGATGTACGCGCCTTCGTCGAGCAGGGTGCTCAGTTGAGCGCCGAGGGTAACGACGGTCTTGTAGTCGTTGCTGCCGAAGAAGTCGCGGTTGAAGGTGACGTAGTTCGACAGGCCGTGGGAGATCAGCTCGACCTCCGGCAGCCACACACCACGTTCGCGGTCTTCACGCAGGCTGGCCTTGTAGACCAGGCCCGACTTCTCGACGGTGCGCAGACGGACTTCGTACTGGGCCAGCCAGTCTTGCATCTTGGCGTGATCGCCGAGCATTTCCAGGCTGACGGCCGGCAGGTAGATGAAGTGCTCGGTCAGCTCCTGCGGGTACAGGCGCGACAGACGCTTGAGGGTCTTCATGACCATGCGGAAGTCATTCACCAGACGTTCCAGCGCTTCGCCGGAAATGCCCGGGGCGTCTTCGTTCAGGTGCAGGCTCGCATCTTCCAGAGCCGACTGCGTCATGTACTCTTCCATGGCGTCGTCGTCTTTGATGTATTGCTCTTGCTTGCCTTTCTTGACCTTGTACAGCGGCGGCTGGGCGATGTAGATGTAGCCGCGCTCGATCAGCTCCGGCAACTGACGGAAGAAGAAGGTCAGCAGCAGGGTACGGATGTGCGAACCGTCGACGTCAGCATCGGTCATGATGATGATGTTGTGATAGCGCAGCTTGTCGATGTTGTACTCTTCGCGACCGATGCCGCAGCCCAGCGCGGTGATCAGGGTGCCCACTTCCTGGGACGAGATCATCTTGTCAAAACGGGCTTTCTCGACGTTGAGGATCTTGCCCTTCAGCGGCAGGATGGCCTGGGTCTTGCGGTTACGTCCCTGCTTGGCAGAGCCGCCCGCGGAGTCACCTTCCACGAGGTACAGTTCGGACAGCGCCGGGTCTTTTTCCTGGCAGTCAGCGAGCTTGCCCGGCAGGCCGGCGATGTCCAGCGCGCCTTTGCGGCGGGTCATCTCACGGGCCTTGCGCGCCGCTTCACGGGCACGGGCGGCGTCGATCATCTTGCCGACGACCAGCTTCGCTTCATTCGGGTTTTCCAGCAGGAAGTCGGAGAAGTACTTGCCCATTTCCTGTTCGACCGCGGTCTTCACTTCGGAAGACACCAGCTTGTCTTTGGTCTGGGAGCTGAACTTCGGATCCGGCACCTTCACCGAGATGATCGCGGTCAGGCCTTCACGGGCGTCGTCACCGGTGGTGGCGACTTTGTGTTTCTTCGCCAGACCTTCCTGCTCGATGTAGTTGTTCAGGTTACGTGTCAGTGCGGAACGGAAGCCCACCAGGTGGGTACCGCCGTCGCGCTGCGGAATGTTGTTGGTGAAGCACAACAGGTTCTCGTTGAAGCTGTCGTTCCACTGCAGGGCGATTTCTACGCCGATGCCGTCTTCACGCTGGATATTGAAGTGGAACACCTGGTTGACCGCAGTCTTGTTGGTGTTCAGGTATTCAACGAACGCACGCAGGCCACCTTCGTACTTGAACAGTTCTTCCTTGCCGCTGCGCTCATCCTTGAGGACGATACCGACACCGGAGTTGAGGAAGGACAGTTCACGAATGCGCTTGGCCAGGATGTCCCAGCTGAAGTGAATGTTCTTGAAGGTTTCCTTGGAAGCCTTGAAGTGAATCTGGGTGCCGGTGGTTTCGCTGTCGCCAACGATCGCCATCGGTGCCTGAGGTACGCCGTGGACGTAGGTCTGTTCCCAGATTTTGCCGCTGCGGCGAACAGTCAGGACCAGTTCTTCGGACAGCGCGTTCACCACCGAAACACCTACACCGTGCAGACCGCCGGATACCTTGTAGGAGTTGTCGTCGAACTTACCGCCGGCGTGGAGGACGGTCATGATGACCTCGGCGGCGGAAACGCCTTCCTCTTTGTGCACGTCTACCGGGATGCCACGGCCGTTGTCTTTGACGGTGATGGACTCATCCGGGTGGATGATGATGCTGATGTCGTCGCAATGGCCGGCGAGGGCTTCGTCGATCGAGTTGTCGACCACCTCGAACACCATGTGGTGCAGACCGCTGCCATCGTCGGTGTCACCAATGTACATACCGGGACGTTTGCGCACGGCATCCAGGCCTTTCAGCACTTTAATGCTCGATGAGTCGTACGTATTTTCTTCGCTCAATGCCTTCACTCCCGATGGTCGTGGGTCTGGGTGATACGGCCCTGTTCCACGTGGAACAGAGCGACTGGCGTTTCCGTCTGCCAGCCTTCCCTCAATAATTCGTGATCTACACAGGTGATAAAGACCTGGCAGCGTAAGTCTTCCAGCAAGCGGCACAGCGCGCGACGGTGGCTCTCGTCCAGCTCGGACGGCAAGTCATCCACCAGATAAATACACTGGCCGCGTCGGGCCTGGCTCACCAGATGCCCCTGGGCAATACGCAACGCACAGACCACCAGTTTTTGCTGACCCCGGGACAAGATGTCCGCGGCATTGTGCGCGCCCAATCTAAGACGCAAGTCAGCGCGTTGCGGTCCGGCCTGGGTATGACCCATCTGCTGGTCCCGCTGCAGGGATCCGGCAAGTACGGCACTCAATTCCCGATCCTTGTCCCAGCCTCGGTAATAGCTGAGCGTCAAACCTTCGAGCTCAACCAGTTCGCTCAAGGTTTGTTCAAAGACTGGTTTCAAGGCTTTGATGTAAGCGCGGCGGTATTCATCGATTTCAGCGCTGGCTTGGCACAGTTCCCTGTCCCAAACCGCTTGCGAAACGGCGTCAAGTGTACCATGCCGCAGCCAGGAGTTTCTCTGGCGCAAGGCCTTCTGCAAACGCTGCCAAGTGGCCATGAACCGCGGTTCGACGTGAAACACGCCCCAGTCCAGGAACTGCCGGCGGATCTTCGGCGCACCTTCCAGCAGACGGAAGCTGTCGGGGTTGATCAACTGCAGCGGCAGAATTTCCGCCAGTTGCGCGGCGCTGCGGGCGTTCTGACCGTCGATGCGAATCTGGAATTCGCCCTGACGGTCGCGAGAGATCCCCAATGCGCTGTGGCCACCTTCGGCGAGCTCCACCTGACCGAATACGGTACAGGCAAGTTGTTCGTACTGAATGACCGGCAACAGCCGCGTGCTACGAAACGAACGGGCAAGCCCCAGCAGATGAATGGCTTCCAGAACACTGGTTTTGCCGCTGCCGTTGGCGCCGTAAAGAATGTTGATTCGGGAGGAGGGGGAGAAGGTCACCGGGTGCAGATTGCGCACCGCGGTGACCGAGACGCGACTTAGCGACATCCAGAGTCAGCTGATTACAGACGCATCGGCATGACAACGTAAGCCGAATCGTCGTTATCGGACTCCTGCACCAGCGCACTGCTGTTGGAGTCGGACAGGATCAGGCGAACCTGCTCGGTGGTCATCACGCCCAGCACGTCGAGCAGATAGCTCACGTTGAAGCCGATTTCCAGGGAGCCGCCGTTGTATTCCACGCCTACTTCTTCTTCCGCTTCTTCCTGCTCCGGGTTGTTGGCCTGGATTTTCAGCTGACCACTGGCCAGTTGCAGACGGATGCCGCGGTACTTCTCGTTGGACAGAATCGCGGTACGGCTGAACGCTTCGCGCAGTGCCTGACGGTCGCCCAGTACTAGCTTGTCGCCGCCCTTCGGCAGAACGCGCTCGTAGTCAGGGAACTTGCCGTCGACCAGTTTCGAGGTGAAGGTGAATTCGCCGGTGGTCGCGCGGATGTGGTGCTGACCCAGGACGATGCTGACGTTGCCGTCCGGTTCGGTGAGCAGGCGTGCCAGTTCGAGAATACCTTTGCGCGGCACGATCACCTGGTGACGCTCCTGCTGACCGATGTCGGCCTGCATCGAGCACATCGCCAGACGGTGGCCGTCGGTGGCCACGGCACGAATCACACCGGTCGACACTTCCAGCAACATGCCGTTGAGGTAGTAACGCACGTCCTGCTGGGCCATGGCGAAACTGGTGCGTTCGATCAGGCGACGCAGCTTGCTCTGATCCAGGCTGGTGGTCAGCGAACCCGGGCCTTCTTCCACAGTCGGAAAGTCATTGGCCGGCAGGGTCGACAGGGTGAAGCGGCTACGGCCGGCCTTCACCACCAGCTTCTGCTCGTCGACCTTGATGTCGATCAGCGCATCGTTCGGCAGGCTCTTGCAAATATCCATCAGCTTGCGCGCAGGCACGGTGATGGAACCTGTTTCAGCCGGTTCTTCGAGCTGCACGCGACCGACCAGCTCGACTTCCAGGTCGGTACCGGTCAGCGACAGCTGCTGGCCATCGACAACCAGCAGCACGTTGGACAGTACCGGCAAGGTCTGTCGGCGCTCGACGACGCCTGCGACCAGTTGCAGGGGTTTCAACAGGGCTTCGCGTTGAATGGTGAAATGCATGGTCTAGTCCCTTGCCTTAATAAGCTGCGCTGGTGTTCATCAAGTGGTCAGAGTACGCAGCAGGTTCTTGTAGTCCTCGCGGATGTCCGCGTCGGATTCCTTAAGTTCGTTGATCTTGCGGCAGGCGTGCAACACCGTCGTATGGTCGCGACCGCCAAACACATCGCCGATTTCCGGCAGGCTGTGGTTGGTCAGTTCCTTGGACAGAGCCATGGCGACCTGACGCGGGCGAGCGACCGAGCGCGAACGGCGCTTGGACAGCAAGTCGGAGATCTTGATCTTGTAGTACTCGGCGACGGTGCGCTGAATGTTATCCACAGAGACCAGTTTGTCCTGCAATGCCAACAGGTCTTTCAGGGATTCGCGAATCAGCTCGATGGTGATGTCGCGGCCCATGAAGTGCGAGTGGGCGATCACGCGTTTCAGCGCGCCTTCCAGCTCACGGACGTTGGAGCGAATGCGCTGGGCAATGAAGAACGCCGCATCGTGTGGCAACTCGACTTTGGCCTGGTCGGCCTTCTTCATCAAGATGGCCACGCGGGTTTCCAGCTCAGGCGGCTCGACGGCAACCGTCAGGCCCCAGCCGAAGCGGGATTTGAGGCGCTCTTCAAGGCCTTCGATTTCTTTCGGGTAGCGGTCACTGGTGAGAATGACCTGCTGGCCACCTTCAAGCAGGGCGTTGAAGGTGTGGAAAAACTCTTCCTGGGAACGTTCCTTGCGGGCGAAGAACTGAATGTCGTCGATCAGCAGGGCGTCCACCGAACGGTAGAACCGCTTGAACTCGTTGATTGCGTTCAGTTGCAGCGCCTTGACCATGTCGGCCACGAAACGCTCGGAATGCAGGTACACGACCTTGGCATTCGGATTCTTCTTTAATAGGTGGTTACCCACCGCATGCATCAAGTGCGTTTTACCCAGACCGACACCGCCATAAAGGAAGAGCGGGTTGTAGCCGTGCTTGGGGTTGTCTGCCACTTGCCAGGCCGCCGCACGGGCGAGCTGGTTGGATTTACCTTCGACGAAGTTTTCGAAGGTGAAGGTGCGGTTCAGGTAGCTGGTGTGCTTGAGCGCACCTTCGACCTGCACGGTGCGCTGCTCGGCACGCACTGGCGCTTGCTGGGAAGCAGCGCCGGCCATCGGGTCGAAGCTGTCGCGGGACGGCTCCTCGCTGACTTCCTCGGTTTTCTGCGTCGCACGCTTGGCCGGGGCTGGAGCCGGCGCGGGTGCCGGAGCGCTGACCTGGGCGGCATTGGCCTGAGCCAGGGATGCAGCAGCGGCGGCCAACGGTGCGTTCGGCGCAGCACGCGGCGCAGAACTGCGTTTGCTGCCTATCAATAAGGAGAGCGACGGCGCCAGGCCGTTGCCATGCTCATCCAGCAGTTCAAGGACGCGCCCCAGGTACTTTTCGTTGACCCAGTCCAGAACAAAACGGTTCGGTGCGTAGACACGCAACTCGTCGCCTTCGGCTTCGACCTGTAATGGACGGATCCAGGTGTTGAATTGTTGGGCTGGCAGCTCTTCGCGCAAAAGCTCCACGCACTGCTGCCAAAGTTCCACTGACACGGAAATCCCCTAAGTTGAAAGCCGGTGAGGCAAAAACAAGCGGCCATTGTAGCGGCGGGACGTTCACTTATCCACATGCAGGTTGCCCGGTGGACATGATTTATCAATGCCTTAACCGTTGAAAAAGCGACCGACGGTGTGTGAATAAGCTCTGTGGATAACCGCAGCTGAGGGCACTGGACAACTGGGGGCGAAACTCAGTGGACAAGTCGCCTGTGGATAACAGTGCTTTCCACACACAGGTTATCCGATAGCGCAGCACAGGCTGAACACGGTTTTCCACTGTAGTTGTCATTCTCTGTACACCAGACAATATAAGGCTTCAGAGTAGTTATCCACAGAAGGTGGCCGTCTTAGCTTTTACAAGCTTTACAGAAAAGCTTTAAATAATTCCCTTCTTTATTTTTATGTCTGGCAGTCAAGGTTCAGGGACTGGAAGCATCAGAGATCTATTTATAGGGAAACGTTGGTTGGAAATTGACCTATGGACTTGCTTTCTCTAGAATCCCCGGTCTCTTAAAACGGGGGCCATTCCGGCCCGTTGTGGACGAACCAGGTAACACGACATGAAACGTACTTTCCAACCAAGCACTATCAAACGCGCTCGTACCCACGGTTTCCGTGCTCGCATGGCTACCAAGAACGGTCGTGCCGTACTGTCGCGTCGTCGCGCCAAAGGCCGCGCACGTCTGGCAGTTTGATAATCCGGCACTGGAGGTGAGTCAGGACTTCAGTCGGGAAAAGCGTCTGCTTACTCCCCGACACTTCAAGGCAGTCTTTGACTCCCCTACCGGCAAGGTTCCGGGGAAAAATCTCCTGCTCCTTGCGCGCAACAACGATCTCGATCACCCCCGTCTGGGGCTGGTTATCGGGAAAAAGAGTGTAAAACTCTCCGTCGAGCGCAATCGCCTCAAACGTCTGATGCGCGAATCGTTTCGCCTGCACCAGGATTCACTGGTCGGCTGGGACATCGTTATCGTCGCGCGCAAAGGTTTGGGCGATGTAGAAAACCCCGAATTGATTCAGCATTTCGGCAAACTCTGGAAACGTCTGGCGCGCAACAAGCCGGTACCAGCAGTCAAAACCGAAACTGTAGGGGTAGACAGTCCAGATGCGTAAACTGGCACTCGTTCCGATCCAGTTTTACCGCTACGCCATTAGTCCTCTGATGGCTGATCACTGTCGTTTCTACCCCAGTTGTTCCTGCTACGCGTTGGAAGCCATCGAAAATCATGGCCTTCTGCGCGGTGGCTGGCTGACCTTTCGTCGTTTAGGTCGCTGTCATCCGTGGAATCCCGGTGGTTATGACCCGGTTCCACCTATCCCTACCTCCCGTTCTTCTTCGATGGCCGAGTAATCATGGATATCAAACGCACGATCCTGATCGTCGCCCTGGCAATCGTGTCCTACGTCATGGTTCTTAAATGGAACCAGGACTATGGCCAGGCTGCCCTGCCGACTCAGAATGTTGCTTCCAGTACGACTGCATCCGGTTTGCCGGACACCGTTCCTGGCAATAACACTTCCGCCAGTGACGATATTCCGCATGCCGCAAGCGATACCAGCGCACCTGCAGAAGCGCCGGTCGCTGCCAGCAAAGATCTGATTCAGGTCAAAACCGATGTGCTCGATCTGGCGATCGATCCACAGGGCGGTGACGTTGCGCAACTGACCTTGCCGCTGTATCCGCGTCGTCAGGACCGTCCGGATGTTCCGTTCCAGCTGTTCGACAACGGCGGTGAGCGTACTTATCTGGCCCAAAGCGGTCTGATCGGCACCAACGGTCCGGACGCCAGCCCGACCGGTCGTCCGGTTTACTCGTCGGAGAAGAAAAGTTATCAACTGGCTGACGGTCAGGACCAATTGGTCGTCGACCTGAAATTCAGCAAGGACGGCGTCAACTACATCAAGCGTTTCACTCTGAAGCGCGGACTGTATGACGTAACCGTGACCTACCTTGTGGATAACCAGAGTGCTCAGCCCTGGTCCGGTTCGATGTTTGCGCAGTTGAAGCGCGACAACAGCGCCGATCCTTCGTCGACCACTGCTACCGGTACCGCGACTTACCTGGGCGCCGCCCTGTGGACAAGTTCCGAGCCGTACAAGAAAGTGTCCATGAAGGACATGGACAAAGGTCAACTCAAGGAAACCGTTACCGGTGGTTGGGTAGCCTGGCTGCAACACTACTTCGTGACGGCATGGGTTGCTCCGAAGGGCGAAAACAATATCGTCCAGACCCGTAAAGACAGCAAAGGCAACTACATCATCGGTTACACCGGTCCTTCGCTGACCGCTGCACCGGGTGCAAAAGTTGAAACCAGCGCCATTCTGTATGCCGGCCCGAAAAGCCAGGCGGTGCTGAAAGAGTTATCCCCAGGTCTGGAACTGACCGTCGACTACGGCATTCTGTGGTTTATTGCCCAGCCAATCTTCTGGCTGCTGCAACATATCCACGCGATCGTAGGCAACTGGGGCTGGTCGATCATCTTCCTGACCATGCTGATCAAAGGGATTTTCTTCCCGCTGTCAGCTGCCAGCTACAAGTCGATGGCCCGCATGCGCGCCGTGGCTCCGAAACTGGCTGCACTGAAAGAGCAACATGGCGATGACCGGCAGAAAATGTCGCAAGCCATGATGGAGCTGTACAAGAAAGAGAAGATCAATCCGCTGGGTGGCTGCTTGCCTATCCTCGTGCAGATGCCGGTTTTCCTTTCCCTGTACTGGGTTCTGCTGGAAAGCGTGGAAATGCGCCAGGCGCCGTTCATGCTGTGGATTACCGACCTGTCGATCAAGGATCCGTTCTTCATCCTGCCGATCATCATGGGCGCGACCATGTTCATCCAGCAGCGTCTGAACCCGACTCCTCCGGATCCGATGCAGGCGAAGGTCATGAAAATGATGCCAATCATCTTCACCTTCTTCTTCCTGTGGTTCCCGGCTGGTCTGGTGCTGTACTGGGTTGTGAACAACTGCCTGTCGATTGCCCAACAGTGGTACATCACGCGTAAGATCGAAGCGGCGACGAAAAAAGCCGAGGCGTAACTTACTCTGTGGATAACACCACTCAAAACGCCCCCTAGTGGGGCGTTTTGCTATCTGCCATTTTTGTCTGGATACCGGTTTATGAGCGCACCTCGTGAAACCATCGCAGCCGTCGCTACTGCCCAGGGCCGTGGCGGTGTGGGCATCGTTCGAATTTCCGGGCCGCTGGCCAGCGTTGCGGCCAAAGCCATCAGCGGCCGTGAACTGAAACCGCGTTTTGCCCACTACGGGCCCTTCTTCAGTGACGATCAACAGGTGCTGGATGAAGGTCTGGCGCTGTATTTCCCCGGGCCGAACTCGTTCACCGGTGAAGATGTGCTGGAACTGCAGGGCCACGGTGGCCCGATCGTTCTGGACATGTTGCTCAAGCGTTGCCTGGAACTGGGTTGCCGTCTGGCCCGGCCGGGTGAGTTCAGCGAGCGCGCCTTCCTCAATGACAAACTCGACCTGGCTCAGGCCGAGGCCATTGCCGACCTGATCGAAGCCAGTTCTGCACAGGCAGCACGCAACGCTTTGCGTTCCTTGCAGGGCGCGTTTTCCCAGCGTGTGCATAACCTCACCGAACAACTGATCGGTCTGAGGATTTACGTCGAGGCAGCCATCGATTTCCCGGAAGAAGAAATCGATTTTCTCGCCGATGGCCATGTATTGAGCATGCTCGACAAAGTACGCGACGAGTTATCCACCGTACTGCGTGAAGCCGGGCAGGGTGCGCTGCTGCGTGATGGCATGACGGTGGTGATTGCTGGACGTCCAAATGCCGGCAAGTCGAGTCTGCTCAACGCATTGGCCGGTCGAGAAGCCGCCATCGTGACGGAAATCGCCGGCACGACCCGGGATATCTTGCGCGAACATATCCACATCGACGGCATGCCGCTGCATGTCGTAGACACCGCCGGATTGCGCGATACCGACGACCATGTGGAAAAAATCGGTGTCGAACGTGCGTTGAAAGCCATTGGCGAAGCCGATCGGGTGCTGTTGGTGGTCGATGCCACGGCGCCGGAAGCAGCCGACCCGTTCGCGTTATGGCCTGAATTCCTTGAAACCCGACCAGATCCGGCAAAGGTCACCCTGATTCGCAATAAAGCGGATCTCACCGGTGAAGCGATTGCCCTGGAAGTCAGCGACGATGGCCATGTAACCATCAGCTTGAGCGCCAAGGCTGCCGGCGAAGGCCTGGATCTGCTGCGCGATCACCTCAAGGCCTGCATGGGTTACGAGCAGACCTCGGAAAGCAGCTTCAGCGCACGCCGCCGTCACCTGGAAGCACTGCGTCATGCCAGCGCGGCCCTGGAACACGGTCGTGCACAACTGACTCTGGCGGGTGCCGGTGAACTGTTGGCGGAAGATCTGCGTCAGGCTCAGCAGTCCCTTGGGGAAATTACCGGTGCATTCAGCTCCGATGATCTGCTCGGGCGGATCTTTTCCAGTTTCTGCATCGGTAAATAACCCTTCCGTTGTCCACAGGCAGGTCCATTCCCGACCTGTCTGTTTCTCCTTTTCGCATTCCTTCCTTTCCAGTGCCGGGCAGATTCCTTCTCCCTGAGCGGATTTCCCCTGTCCGCTGCATGCTCATTCATCCGATTTCTGTGGATTAAGCCCTGTGAATAACTGCCGCTGAGGGCAGTTGATAACAGGGCCTGAAAACTGAACATAACTGCATCTGTGGATAACAGCCCCATTCATCCACAGGCTTACACCGGTTATCCAAGGGCCTCATGGGCACATGGGCACAGGGTTTTGAATCTCTGTACATGTTGAAAATAAAGGCCTATGGCAATCTATCCACAGAAATCACGGGCAGTAAGAATAAGCTTTAAAACAAAGGTTTTATAAATTTCTCTCTTTTTTATTCTTTTAACCGCGAGTTCTCCACAGCTGGTTAAATTTTGTGCAAAGGGTTCTTTAGGCAGGGCGAAGTCCCTATACTTGTCGACCAGGTCCAGAAACCTGATCTCAAACTATTCCTGAATTACCTACTTAAGCAGGCACGAGGTGCGTGGTGGATTTCCCTTCCCGTTTTGAAGTGATCGTCATCGGCGGCGGTCATGCCGGTACCGAGGCAGCACTGGCCTCAGCACGCATGGGCGCAAAAACCCTTCTGCTGACGCACAACGTGGAAACCCTCGGTGCCATGAGTTGCAACCCGGCCATCGGCGGCATCGGCAAAAGCCATCTGGTCAAGGAAATCGACGCCCTCGGCGGCGCGATGGCCATGGCCACCGATCTGGGCGGCATCCAGTTTCGCGTGTTGAACAGCCGTAAAGGCCCGGCCGTACGTGCAACCCGTGCACAAGCCGACCGGATTCTTTACAAAGCGGCTATCCGCGAAATCCTGGAAAACCAGCCGAACCTGTGGATATTTCAACAGGCCGCCGACGACCTGATCGTCGAGCAGGAGCAAGTACGCGGTGTTGTCACGCAAATGGGTCTGCGTTTCTTCGCCGATTCCGTTGTGTTGACCACCGGTACCTTCCTGGGCGGACTTATCCACATCGGTTTGCAGAATTTTTCCGGTGGTCGTGCCGGTGATCCACCGTCGATCGCCCTGGCGCATCGTCTGCGTGAACTGCCGCTGCGTGTCGGTCGCCTGAAAACCGGTACGCCACCGCGTATCGACGGCAAGTCTGTGGATTTCTCGGTGATGACCGAGCAGCCAGGTGATACGCCGATCCCGGTGATGTCGTTCATGGGCAACAAGGAACAACATCCACGTCAGGTCAGCTGCTGGATTACTCACACCAACGCCCGTACCCACGAAATCATCGCCGCGAACCTCGATCGTTCGCCGATGTATTCCGCTGCCGGCGAGATCGAAGGCATCGGCCCGCGTTATTGCCCGTCTATCGAAGACAAGATCCACCGCTTTGCCGACAAGGAAAGCCATCAGGTGTTCATCGAGCCGGAAGGCCTGACCACCCATGAGCTGTATCCGAACGGGATATCCACAAGCCTGCCGTTCGACGTGCAATTGCAGATCGTGCAATCGATTCGCGGCATGGAAAACGCGCACATCGTGCGTCCGGGTTATGCGATCGAGTACGACTACTTCGATCCGCGCGACCTGAAGTACAGCCTGGAAACCAAAGTGATCGGCGGTCTGTTCTTCGCTGGCCAGATCAACGGCACCACCGGTTACGAAGAAGCCGGCGCCCAGGGTCTGCTCGCCGGCGCGAACGCTGCGTTACGTGCGAAAGGCAAAGAAGCCTGGTGCCCGCGTCGCGATGAAGCGTACATCGGGGTATTGGTCGACGACCTGATCACCCTCGGCACCCAAGAGCCGTATCGCATGTTCACTTCTCGTGCCGAGTACCGTCTGATCCTGCGTGAGGACAACGCCGACCTGCGTCTGACCGAAAAAGGTCGCGAACTGGGTCTGGTCGATGATGCGCGCTGGGCGGCGTTCTGCAAGAAGCGCGAAAACATCGAGCTGGAAGAGCAGCGTCTGAAAAGCACCTGGGTTCGCCCGGGCACTCCGCAGGGCGATGCGATTGCGGAAAAATTCGGCACGCCGCTGACTCATGAATACAACCTGCTCAATCTCTTGAGCCGTCCGGAAATCGACTACGCTGGTCTGGTCGAAGTGACCGGGCAGGGCGCCGAAGACCCACAGGTCGCCGAACAGGTCGAGATCAAGACCAAATACGCCGGTTACATCGACCGTCAACAGGACGAAATCGCCCGTCTGCGTGCAAGCGAAGACACGAAACTGCCTGTGGATATCGATTACACCAACATTTCCGGTCTCTCCAAGGAGATCCAGAGCAAGCTGGGTGCCACGCGTCCCGAGACGCTGGGCCAGGCTTCGCGGATCCCGGGTGTGACCCCGGCAGCGATTTCGCTGTTGATGATTCATTTGAAAAAACGCGGCGCGGGCCGTCAGTTGGAGCAAAGCGCTTGAGTTCTAAGGTCACTTCGCAACACGCCGAAGAGTTATCCACAGGAGCCCGCGAGCTCGGTGTCAATCTCACTGAAACCCAGCACGAACTGCTGCTGGGTTATCTGGCCCTGTTGATCAAATGGAACCAGGCCTACAACCTGACCGCCGTTCGTGATCCGGACGAAATGGTTTCCCGTCACTTGCTCGATAGTCTCAGCGTGATGTCTTTCATCGAAAACGGCCGCTGGCTGGATGTCGGCAGCGGTGGCGGCATGCCGGGGATCCCTCTGGCGATCCTGTATCCGGACTCGCAAGTGACTTGCCTGGACAGCAACGGCAAGAAAACCCGCTTCCTGACCCAGGTCAAACTCGAACTCAAACTGGACAACCTGCAAGTTATCCACAGTCGCGTCGAAGCGTTCCAGCCTGCGCAGCCATTCAACGGGATCATTTCCCGGGCATTCAGCAGCATGGAGAACTTCACCAACTGGACTCGCCACCTCGGCGATGCCGATACGCGCTGGCTGGCAATGAAGGGCGTTCATCCGGCCGATGAGCTGGTAGCATTGCCGGCAGACTTCAAACTCGATAGCGAACACGCCCTGGCCGTACCCGGTTGCCAAGGCCAACGCCATCTGCTGATACTGCGCCGCACGGCATGATTGGGAACACAAGCAAGAATGGCTAAGGTATTCGCGATAGCGAACCAGAAGGGTGGTGGTGTGGGCAAGACCACCACCTGCATCAACCTCGCAGCATCCCTGGTCGCGACCAAGCGCCGGGTGCTGTTGATCGATCTCGATCCACAGGGCAACGCCACCATGGGTAGCGGTGTGGATAAACATGGCCTGGAAAATTCGGTCTACGACCTGCTGATCGGCGAATGCGATCTGGCCCAGGCCATGCACTACTCCGAACACGGCGGTTATCAACTGCTGCCGGCCAACCGCGACCTGACGGCGGCCGAAGTGGTGCTGCTGGAAATGCAGATGAAGGAAAGTCGTCTGCGCAGTGCGCTGGCGCCGATCCGGGAAAACTACGATTACATCCTGATCGACTGCCCGCCGTCGCTGTCGATGCTCACGCTGAACGCACTGGTCGCGGCTGACGGGGTCATTATCCCCATGCAGTGCGAGTACTTCGCGCTCGAAGGTCTGAGCGACCTTGTGGATAACATCAAACGCATCGCCGAACTGCTGAACCCGAACCTGAAAGTCGAAGGCCTGCTGCGGACCATGTATGACCCGCGCCTGAGCCTGATGAACGATGTATCGGCCCAGCTCAAGGAACACTTCGGCGATCAGCTGTACGACACCGTCATTCCGCGCAACATCCGTCTGGCCGAAGCCCCGAGCTACGGCATGCCGGCGCTGGCCTACGACAAGCAATCGCGTGGCGCGCTGGCCTATCTGGCCCTGGCGGGCGAGATGGTTCGCCGTCAGCGCAAAAATTCACGCATCGCCGCTGCCCAGCCAACTTAAGGAATCCCCATGGCCGTCAAGAAACGAGGTCTCGGACGAGGACTGGATGCACTGCTGAGCGGTCCGACTGTCAGCTCGCTGGAAGAACAAGCGGCGCAGGCTGACAGCCGTGAGTTGCAGCACCTGCCGCTGGACCTGCTGCAACGCGGCAAGTACCAGCCACGCCGGGACATGGATCCGCAGGCGCTGGAAGAGCTGGCGCAGTCGATCAAGACTCAAGGCGTGATGCAGCCGATCGTGGTTCGCCCGATTGGTGGCGGTCGCTTTGAAATCATCGCCGGTGAGCGCCGCTGGCGCGCAAGCCAGCAGGCCGGGCAGGAAACCATTCCGGCCATGGTCCGTGATGTGCCGGATGAAACCGCGATCGCCATTGCGCTGATCGAGAACATCCAGCGCGAAGACCTGAACCCGATCGAAGAGGCGGTGGCCCTGCAGCGCCTGCAGCAGGAATTCCAGCTTACCCAGCAGCAGGTGGCCGAGGCTGTGGGTAAGTCCCGCGTCACGGTGGCCAACCTGTTGCGCCTGATTGCATTGCCGGAAGTCATCAAGACCATGTTGTCCCACGGCGACCTGGAAATGGGCCACGCCCGTGCATTGCTCGGTCTGCCGGACAATCAGCAGGTGGAAGGGGCGCGACATGTTGTCGCACGCGGCCTCACCGTGCGCCAAACCGAGGCACTGGTTCGTCAGTGGCTGAGTGGCAAACCCGAGCCTGTGGAACCTGCCAAACCTGACCCGGATATCGCCCGCCTCGAGCAGCGTCTGGCCGAGCGCCTAGGCTCTGCGGTGCAGATCCGCCACGGCAAGAAGGGAAAGGGTCAGTTGGTGATCGGTTACAACTCCCTCGATGAGCTTCAGGGTGTGCTTGCACACATCCGCTGAAACAATTCCTCTTGTAGCGCGCAGTCGGAAATCACTACCTGACAGTTGAATAGGGGCAGAACCGCCCCTATACTCTGCGCGCATTTTGTCGGCACAAATTATGCCAAGTTATTGAATTTCGGCAGCCGACCATTGGAGAGCAATAGTGATGGAAACCCGCAAGCCAAACCGCCTGCCGTTCCATCGCCTGGCGGTTTTTCCGGTGTTGATGGCTCAATTTGTCATTTTGCTCATTGCCGCTTTGGCGCTCTGGCAATGGCACGGAGTCGTTGCCGGATACTCGGGACTTTGCGGAGGCCTGATAGCCTTGCTGCCCAATGTTTATTTCGCTCACAAGGCATTTCGGTTTTCCGGCGCCCGAGCAGCCCAGTCCATCGTCCGGTCTTTCTATGCCGGCGAGGCAGGCAAACTGATTTTGACGGCAGTGCTGTTTGCACTGGTGTTTGCAGGTGTGAAGCCACTGGCGCCGATCGCTGTATTCGGCGCCTTCGTGCTGACTCAGTCGGTCAGCTGGTTCGCTCCCCTGCTGATGAGAACAAGACTTTCGAGACCTTAGGGCGTTTGAGGCAACCATGGCAGAAACAACCGCTTCGGGCTATATCCAGCACCACTTGCAGAACCTGACCTTCGGTCAGCTACCCAACGGCGGCTGGGGCTTTGCCCACACCGCAGCAGAAGCCAAAGAAATGGGCTTCTGGGCTTTCCACGTCGATACCCTCGGCTGGTCGGTCGCACTGGGTCTGATTTTCGTCATTCTTTTCCGCATGGCGGCCAAGAAGGCGACTTCCGGTCAGCCAGGTGCACTGCAGAACTTCGTTGAAGTCCTGGTCGAATTCGTCGATGGCAGCGTGAAAGACAGCTTCCATGGTCGTAGCCCGGTGATCGCACCGCTGGCACTGACCATCTTCGTCTGGGTGTTCCTGATGAACGCCGTCGACCTGGTACCGGTCGACTGGATTCCTCAGCTGGCCATTCTGATCTCCGGCGACCACCACATCCCGTTCCGTGCCGTGTCGACCACCGACCCGAACGCGACCCTGGGCATGGCGTTCTCGGTTTTCGCACTGATCATTTTCTATAGCATCAAGGTCAAGGGCCTCGGCGGCTTCATCGGCGAGCTGACCCTGCACCCGTTCGGCAGCAAGAACATCTTCGTTCAGGCTCTGCTGATCCCGGTGAACTTCCTGCTGGAATTCGTGACCCTGATCGCCAAACCGATCTCTCTGGCTCTGCGTCTGTTCGGCAACATGTATGCCGGCGAGCTGGTGTTCATCCTGATCGCTGTGATGTTCGGCAGCGGCCTGCTCTGGCTGAGCGGCCTGGGCGTTGTCCTGCAGTGGGCGTGGGCTGTGTTCCACATCCTGATCATCACCCTGCAGGCGTTCATCTTCATGATGCTGACCATCGTCTACCTGTCGATGGCGCACGAAGAAAACCATTAAGACCGGTCTCGACCAGTCTGATGTCCTTCCCGGTAAAACGGGAAGGGGCTCCTCACGGGGCACCATGAAACGATTTGTTTTACCGCTTTAATCTAAAAAACCTAAACCATACGACGTAAAAGTCGGGAGGAAAGATGGAAACTGTAGTTGGTCTAACCGCTATCGCTGTTGCACTGTTGATCGGCCTGGGCGCACTGGGTACCGCAATTGGTTTCGGCCTGCTGGGCGGCAAGTTCCTGGAAGGCGCAGCGCGTCAGCCAGAAATGGTTCCAATGCTGCAAGTTAAAATGTTCATCGTTGCCGGTCTGCTCGACGCCGTAACCATGATCGGTGTTGGTATCGCTCTGTTCTTCACCTTTGCGAACCCGTTCGTTGGTCAAATCGCTGGCTAATCATTCGGACTTTCCGAGTGATTTGGTGTGATGGACAACGTAACTGCGAGGTGTTGGCGTGAACATTAATGCGACCCTGATTGGCCAGTCCGTTGCGTTCCTGATTTTTGTACTGTTCTGCATGAAGTTCGTATGGCCTCCGGTCATCGCCGCTCTGCACGAACGTCAAAAGAAGATCGCTGATGGTCTGGACGCTGCCAGCCGTGCAGCTCGCGACCTGGAGTTGGCCCAAGAGAAAGCGGGTCAGCAACTGCGCGAAGCGAAAGCTCAGGCAGCTGAAATCATCGAGCAAGCCAAGAAACGCGGTAACCAGATTGTCGAAGAGGCCGTTGAAAAGGCCCGTGTCGACGCTGACCGTGTGAAGGTTCAGGCTCAAGCCGAGATCGAACAGGAACTGAACAGTGTCAAAGACAAGCTGCGCGCCCAAGTGGGCTTGCTGGCTGTCGGCGGCGCCGAGAAGATCCTGGGTGCCACAATCGATCAAAACGCGCACGCAGAGCTGGTTAACCAACTGGCTGCTGAAATCTAAGCGAGGGCGATCATGGCAGAACTGACCACGTTGGCCCGACCTTACGCTAAGGCGGCCTTCGAGCACGCTCAGGCCCACCAGCAACTGGCCAATTGGTCAGCCATGCTCGGCCTGGCTGCAGCGGTGTCGCAAGACGACACCATGCAGCGCGTGCTCAAGGCCCCGCGACTGACGAGCGCAGAAAAGGCCGCCACGTTCATTGACGTGTGCGGCGACAAGTTTGATGCCAAGGCACAGAACTTCATCAATGTCGTTGCCGAAAACGACCGTCTCCCGCTTCTGCCGGAGATCGCTGCTCTTTTCGACCTGTACAAGGCTGAACAAGAGAAATCGGTAGACGTTGAAGTGACCAGTGCTTTTGCATTGAACCAAGAACAGCAAGACAAACTCGCCAAGGTTCTCAGTGCACGACTCAACCGGGAAGTGCGCCTGCAAGTTGCGGAGGATGCTGCCCTCATAGGTGGTGTCGTTATCCGCGCCGGCGACCTGGTTATCGATGGCTCGATTCGCGGCAAAATCGCGAAACTTGCCGAAGCATTGAAATCTTGAGTTTGAAGGGGCAGCAGAGCAATGCAGCAACTCAATCCTTCCGAAATAAGTGAAATTATCAAGGGCCGCATCGAAAAACTCGATGTGACCTCCCAAGCCCGTAACGAAGGCACTGTCGTCAGCGTATCTGACGGTATCGTGCGGATTCACGGTCTGGCCGACGTCATGTACGGCGAGATGATCGAGTTTCCGGGCGGCGTCTACGGTATGGCCCTCAACCTGGAGCAAGACTCCGTAGGTGCCGTTGTACTGGGCGCATACACGACTCTGGCTGAAGGCATGAGCGCCAAGTGCACCGGCCGCATCCTCGAAGTTCCGGTTGGTAAGGAACTGCTGGGTCGCGTTGTCGACGCACTGGGTAACCCTGTTGACGGCAAAGGTCCACTGGGCAACACCGAGACCGACGCGGTCGAGAAAGTTGCTCCGGGCGTGATCTGGCGTAAGTCGGTAGACCAGCCTGTACAGACTGGCTACAAGGCTGTCGATGCCATGATCCCTGTCGGCCGTGGCCAGCGTGAGCTGATCATCGGTGACCGTCAGATCGGTAAAACCGCTCTGGCGATTGACGCGATCATCAATCAGAAAGACAGCGGCATTTTCTGCGTCTACGTGGCAATCGGTCAGAAGCAATCGACCATCGCCAACGTGGTTCGCAAGCTGGAAGAAAACGGTGCACTGGCTAACACCATCATCGTTGCAGCGAGCGCTTCGGAATCTGCAGCACTGCAATTCCTGGCTCCGTACTCCGGTTGCACCATGGGTGAATTCTTCCGCGACCGCGGTGAAGACGCGCTGATCGTTTATGACGATCTGTCCAAGCAAGCAGTGGCTTACCGCCAGATTTCCCTGCTGCTGCGCCGTCCACCAGGCCGTGAAGCTTACCCAGGCGACGTGTTCTATCTCCACTCCCGTCTGCTGGAGCGCGCATCCCGCGTTTCGGAAGAGTACGTAGAGAAGTTCACCAACGGCGCAGTGACCGGCAAAACCGGTTCCCTGACCGCACTGCCGATCATCGAAACCCAGGCTGGCGACGTTTCCGCGTTCGTTCCGACCAACGTGATTTCCATCACCGACGGTCAGATCTTCCTGGAATCGGCCATGTTCAACTCGGGCATCCGCCCTGCAGTGAACGCCGGTGTTTCGGTATCCCGTGTGGGTGGTGCCGCTCAGACCAAGATCATCAAGAAGCTGTCCGGTGGTATCCGTACCGCTCTGGCTCAGTACCGTGAACTGGCGGCATTCGCCCAGTTCGCTTCTGACCTGGACGAAGCGACCCGCAAGCAACTTGAGCATGGTCAGCGCGTTACCGAGCTGATGAAGCAGAAGCAATACGCACCTATGTCGATCGCTGACATGGCGCTGTCGCTGTATGCCGCTGAGCGTGGGTTCCTGACTGACATTGAAATCGCCAAGATCGGCAGCTTCGAACAAGCGCTGATTGCTTTCTTCAACCGCGATCACGCCGACTTGATGGCGAAGATCAACGTTAAAGGTGACTTCAATGACGAAATCGACGCTGGCCTGAAAGCCGGTATCGAGAAGTTCAAGGCCACCCAAACCTGGTAAGCCGCAGCGGGAGCCGCAAGGCTCCCGCTTGCTAACCTGATAGGTGTTACATGGCAGGCGCAAAAGAGATTCGCAGTAAGATTGCGAGCATCAAAAGCACGCAAAAAATTACCAGCGCCATGGAAAAAGTGGCGGTCAGCAAAATGCGCAAGGCACAAATGCGCATGGCTGCTAGCCGTCCTTATGCGGAGCGTATCCGCCAGGTAATTGGGCATCTGGCCAACGCCAACCCGGAATACCGCCATCCGTTCATGATCGACCGCGCCATCAAGCGCGTTGGTTATGTCGTGGTGAGCAGTGACCGTGGTCTGTGCGGCGGCTTGAACACCAACCTGTTCAAGGCCCTGGTCAAGGACATGGCGGTAAACCGCGAAAACGGCGTCGAGATTGATCTGTGTGTCGTTGGTAGCAAGGGTGCGGCCTTTTTCCGCAACTTCGGCGGTAACGTCGTTGCAGCTATCAGCCACCTGGGTGAAGAGCCGTCGATCAATGATCTGATCGGCAGCGTCAAGGTGATGCTGGATGCCTATCTGGACGGCCGTATTGACCGCCTGTCCGTGGTATCCAACAAGTTCATCAACACCATGACGCAACAGCCTACCGTGGAGCAGTTGATTCCACTGGTAGCGACCCCGGATCAGGATCTCAAGCACCACTGGGACTACCTCTACGAACCAGACGCCAAAGAGCTGCTTGACGGCTTGATGGTGCGTTACGTGGAGTCGCAGGTGTACCAGGCGGTGGTCGAGAACAACGCGGCCGAACAAGCTGCGCGGATGATCGCGATGAAGAACGCTACCGACAACGCCGGTGATTTGATCAGCGATTTGCAGCTGATCTACAACAAGGCGCGTCAGGCTGCGATCACCCAAGAGATCTCGGAAATCGTCGGCGGCGCTGCCGCGGTTTAACGGTTCAAATATTCAGAGGATCCAGCTATGAGTAGCGGACGTATCGTTCAAATCATCGGCGCCGTTATCGACGTGGAATTTCCACGCGACAGCGTACCGAGCATCTACGACGCCTTGAAGGTTCAAGGCGCCGAAACCACTCTGGAAGTTCAGCAGCAGCTGGGCGACGGCGTGGTTCGTACCATTGCGATGGGCTCCACCGAAGGCTTGAAGCGCGGTCTGGACGTCAACAACACTGGCGCAGCCATCTCCGTACCGGTCGGTAAAGCGACTCTGGGCCGGATCATGGACGTACTGGGCAACCCTATCGACGAAGCTGGCCCGATCGGCGAAGAAGAGCGCTGGGGTATCCACCGCGCCGCTCCTTCCTTCGCGGAACAAGCTGGCGGCAACGAGCTGCTGGAAACCGGCATCAAGGTTATCGACCTGGTTTGCCCGTTCGCCAAGGGCGGTAAAGTCGGTCTGTTCGGTGGTGCCGGTGTAGGCAAGACCGTAAACATGATGGAACTGATCCGTAACATCGCCATCGAGCACAGCGGTTATTCCGTGTTCGCCGGTGTGGGTGAGCGTACTCGTGAGGGTAACGACTTCTACCACGAGATGAAGGACTCCAACGTTCTCGACAAGGTAGCGCTGGTCTACGGTCAGATGAACGAGCCACCAGGAAACCGTCTGCGCGTAGCGCTGACCGGCCTGACCATGGCCGAGAAGTTCCGTGACGAAGGTAACGACGTTCTGCTGTTCGTCGACAACATCTACCGTTACACCCTGGCCGGTACCGAAGTATCCGCACTGCTGGGCCGTATGCCTTCGGCAGTAGGTTACCAGCCGACCCTGGCTGAAGAGATGGGCGTGCTGCAAGAGCGCATCACTTCGACCAAGCAAGGTTCGATTACTTCGATCCAGGCCGTATACGTACCAGCGGACGACTTGACTGACCCGTCGCCAGCGACCACGTTTGCTCACCTGGACGCCACCGTCGTTCTGTCCCGTGACATCGCTTCCCTGGGTATCTACCCGGCGGTAGACCCACTGGACTCGACTTCGCGTCAGCTGGACCCGAACGTGATCGGCAACGATCACTACGAGACCGCTCGCGGCGTTCAGTACGTGCTGCAGCGTTACAAAGAGCTGAAGGACATCATCGCGATCCTGGGTATGGACGAGCTGTCGGAAGCCGACAAGCAGTTGGTAAACCGTGCTCGTAAGATCCAGCGCTTCTTGTCGCAGCCGTTCTTCGTGGCTGAAGTCTTCACCGGTGCTTCGGGTAAATACGTTTCCCTGAAAGACACCATTGCTGGCTTCAAAGGCATCCTCAACGGTGACTACGACCACCTGCCAGAACAAGCGTTCTACATGGTCGGCGGCATCGAAGAAGCGATCGAGAAAGCCAAGAAACTGTAATCCCGGCGCCCGGCAACGGGCGCTCATTTAGGTTGAGGCAATCAGATGGCTATGACAGTCCATTGCGATATCGTCAGCGCGGAAGGAGAAATCTTTTCCGGCCTGGTCGAGATGGTGATTGCGCACGGTGCTCTGGGTGATCTTGGTATCGCTCTGGGTCACGCGCCGCTGATCACGAATCTCAAGCCGGGTCCGATCCGCCTGATCAAGCAAGGCGGGGAAGCCGAGGTGTTCTACATCTCCGGTGGTTTCCTCGAGGTTCAGCCGAACATGGTCAAGGTGCTTGCCGATACCGTGCAACGTGCCGCCGACCTGGATGAAGCTCAGGCTCAGGCAGCGCTCAAGGCTGCCGAAGCTGCTCTGCATGAGAAGAGCGCAGATTTCGACTACGGAGCTGCGTCCGCACGTCTGGCCGAGGCTGCAGCTCAGCTGCGCACCGTCCAGCAGATCCGCAAGAAGTTTGGCGGTTAATCCGTCAGCCACTTGTTGTGCGATTGATAAAAAAGGGTAGCCTCGGCTACCCTTTTTTCTTTTCAGAATTCTACAAACCCGGTCGCAGTTGCTGACCACCCAGGATTGGTAGCCAGTCATGTCTCTTGAAATCGTAATCCTCGCGGCCGGTCAAGGCACACGCATGCGTTCGGCTCTGCCGAAAGTGCTGCACCCGATTGCCGGCGATTCCATGCTCGGTCATGTTATCCACAGCGCCCGTCAGCTCGATCCGCAGCGCATCCATGTTGTCATCGGCCATGGCGCCGATGTGGTGCGCGAGCGCCTGGCTGCCGATGACCTCAATTTCGTCCTGCAGGACAAGCAATTGGGTACCGGCCACGCGACTGCCCAGGCCGTACCGTTCATCACGTCCGATACCGTTCTGATTCTCTACGGTGACGTGCCGCTGATCGAAGTTGAAACCCTGCAGCGTCTGCTCAAGCACGTCGTTCCCGGCCAGATGGGGTTGCTGACCGTCGAACTGGACGATCCGACCGGTTATGGTCGCATCGTGCGTGATGCCAGCGGCAAGGTCGCGGCCATTGTCGAGCACAAGGACGCCACTGAAGCGCAACGCGCGATCACCGAAGGCAATACCGGCATTCTTGCGGTACCTGCCAGCCATCTGGCGGACTGGATGGGGCGCCTGTCGAACAACAACGCCCAGGGCGAGTACTACCTGACCGACGTGATTGAAATGGCGGTCGGTGATGGCCTGGTGGTTGCGACCGAGCAACCCCATGATCCGATGGAAGTGCAGGGCGCCAACGATCGCAAGCAACTGTCGGAACTGGAGCGTCACTATCAGTTGCGTGCCGGCCGTCGCCTGATGGCGCAGGGCGTGACTCTGCGTGACCCGGCCCGGTTCGACGTGCGTGGTGAAGTGACCGTCGGTCGCGATGTGTTGATCGACATCAACGTCATTCTCGAAGGCAAGGTCGTCATCGAAGACGACGTGGTGATCGGCCCGAACTGCGTGATCAAGGACAGCACACTGCGCAAAGGCGTGGTGATCAAGGCCAACAGCCATATCGAAGGCGCGGTTCTGGGTGAAAACAGCGACGCCGGCCCGTTTGCCCGACTGCGTCCAGGCACCGTGCTCGAAGCCCGTGCCCATGTGGGTAACTTCGTCGAACTGAAAAACGCCCGCATGGGCGAAGGTGCCAAGGCCGGGCACCTGACTTATCTGGGTGATGCCGAGATCGGTGCCCGTACCAACATCGGCGCCGGCACCATCACTTGCAACTACGATGGCGCCAACAAGTGGAAAACCGTTTTGGGTGAAGACGTATTCATCGGTTCCAATAATTCGTTGGTGGCGCCTGTGGATATCTCTGCCGGTGCGACCACGGCGGCTGGTTCGACCATCACTCAGAATGTGGATAACGCTCAGTTGGCAGTAGGCCGTGCAAGGCAGAGGAACATCGAAGGCTGGAAACGACCGGAAAAAATCAAGAAGAGCTGAGTTATCCACAGCGCTTCAATTTGAAAGATCGCTGCCTACGGGCAGCGATTTTTTTTCATCGCCGGCTTGACGGTTTTGCTTCGATAGGTTTTGATTGCTTTCATTATCTTTCGAATCGAAACTTAGCGCGCCATGTCGAAACGCAATACACCCCAACGTCGTCACAACATCCTGGCCTTGCTCACCGAGCAGGGTGAAGTGAGTGTCGACGAACTCGCCAAGCGTTTCGAAACCTCCGAAGTTACGATTCGCAAGGATCTCGCAGCGCTGGAGAGCCATGGCTTATTGCTGCGTCGGTATGGCGGGGCGATCACCATGCCTCAGGAACTGGTGGCCGACGTCAGTCAGAACGTTTCCAAATACAAACAGGCGATTGCCCGCGCTGCGGTTACACGCATCCGCGAACACGCCCGCATCATCATCGACAGCGGCAGCACCACGGCCGCGATGATTCCCGAGCTCGGCCAGCAGCCGGGTCTGGTGGTGATGACCAATTCCCTGCACGTCGCCAACGCCCTGAGCGAACTCGAGCATGAACCGGTCCTGTTGATGACCGGCGGCACCTGGGATCCCCATTCGGAATCCTTTCAGGGCCAGGTCGCCGAGCAGGTACTACGCTCTTACGACTTCGATCAATTGTTCATCGGTGCCGACGGCATCGATCTGGTGCGTGGCACCACCACCTTCAATGAGTTGCTCGGCCTGAGCCGGGTGATGGCGGAAGTGGCGCGGGAAGTGATCGTGATGGTCGAGGCCGACAAGATCGGCCGCAAGATTCCAAACCTGGAGCTGCCGTGGAGCAGTGTCCATACCCTAATCACCGATGATCGCCTGCCGCAGGAGGCACGGGATCAGATTCAGGCTCGCGGTATCAATTTGATTTGCGCGACGGTCAGTCAGGAGAAATAAGCATGTGTGGAATTGTCGGCGCGGTAGCTGAACGTAATATCACCGCCATCCTGGTCGAAGGCCTCAAGCGCCTCGAATACCGGGGTTATGACAGTGCCGGTGTGGCGGTGTACACCAATGACGGCACGCTGGAACGCACCCGTCGTGTGGGCAAGGTCAGCGAACTCGACGCGGCCCTGGCGGAACACCCGCTGGTAGGCCGTCTCGGCATTGCCCATACCCGTTGGGCAACCCACGGTGCGCCGAGCGAACGCAATGCTCACCCGCATTTCTCCGGCAACGTTGCGGTGGTGCACAACGGCATCATCGAAAACCATGAGGCGCTGCGCGAGCAACTGAAGGCGCAGGGTTACGTGTTCTCTTCCGACACTGACACCGAAGTCATCGCCCACCTGCTGACCGAAAAACTCAAGGCGCTGCCGGACTTGACCGACGCGCTGAAGGCAACGGTCAAGGAGCTGCATGGCGCCTACGGTCTGGCGGTCATCCACGCACTGCAACCGGATCGTCTGGTCGCGGCTCGCAGCGGCAGCCCGCTGGTGATCGGTCTGGGCCTGGGCGAAAACTTCCTCGCGTCCGACCAACTGGCCCTGCGTCAGGTCACCGACCGTTTCATGTACCTGGAAGAGGGCGATATCGCCGAAATCCAGCGTGACAAGGTGCAGATCTGGGACGTGACCGGCAAAGCCGTCGAGCGCCAGACCGTGCAGTACACCGACGGTGCCGAAGCCGCCGACAAAGGCGAGTTCCGCCACTACATGCTCAAGGAAATCCACGAGCAGCCATCCGTGGTGCAACGCACGCTGGAAGGTCGTCTGAGTGCCAACCAGGTGCTGGTGCAGGCGTTCGGCCCGCAAGCCGCCGAACTGTTCGCCAAAGTGCGCAACGTGCAGATCGTCGCCTGCGGCACCAGTTACCACGCCGGCATGGTTGCCCGTTACTGGCTTGAAGAGCTGGCCGGGATTCCGTGCCAGGTCGAAGTGGCCAGTGAGTTCCGCTACCGCAAGGTGGTGGTGCAGCCGGACACGCTGTTCGTCACCATTTCCCAGTCCGGCGAAACCGCCGACACCCTGGCCGCACTGCGCAACGCCAAGGAGCTGGGTTTCCTCGGCAGCCTGGCGATCTGCAACGTCGGCATCAGTTCGCTGGTGCGCGAATCCGACCTGACTCTGCTGACCCAGGCCGGCCGCGAAATCGGCGTGGCCTCGACCAAAGCGTTCACCACGCAACTGGTCGGCCTGTTGCTGCTGACCCTGTCCCTGGGCCAGGTCCGCGGCACCCTGGAAAAAGGCGTTGAAGCCCGACTGGTCGAAGAACTGCGCCGCCTGCCAACCCGTCTGGGCGAAGCGCTGGCCATGGACAGCACCGTGGAAAAGATCGCCGAACTGTTCGCCGACAAGAACCACACCCTGTTCCTCGGTCGTGGCGCGCAATACCCGGTCGCGATGGAAGGGGCCCTGAAACTCAAGGAAATCTCGTACATCCACGCCGAAGCCTATCCTGCTGGCGAACTGAAGCATGGCCCGCTGGCGCTTGTGGATAACGACATGCCGGTGGTCACCGTTGCGCCGAACAACGAACTGCTCGAGAAGCTCAAGTCCAACCTGCAGGAAGTCCGTGCCCGTGGCGGCGAACTGATCGTGTTCGCTGACGAGAAGGCCGGGATGACCAACGGCGAGGGCACCCACGTGGTGCAGATGCCGCACATCCACGACATCCTGTCGCCGATCCTTTACACCATTCCGCTGCAACTGCTGTCGTATTACGTCGCTGTGCTCAAGGGCACTGACGTGGACCAGCCGCGCAATCTGGCGAAGTCGGTGACGGTGGAATAAGTTATCCACATGCCGCAATAGACGATCACAGCCTGGAGACTCACTCAGTCTCCAGGCTGTGGGATGTTTCCCACTTTTTGTTACCGAACACCCCAGCGCGGTGCAATGCCACGCTTCTGTAACAGCTTCTCTGCTTTCAAAAAGCGTCCCTTCGAAAAAAATTCAATCACTCGATGCCCCGTGATTTCGGTGTTCTCGCCGATGTCCGCCGGGTTTGTCGGACAGCTTTTCCATAAGTTGGCCGTTCAATTGCATATGCTTGTATGTACAAGTAAAGACGTATGCATACGAGTCGAACAAAACTCCGCATAACGTCCACTGATTCGCTTGTCGCGCATTGAAGCGCACAAGCCGCTTGCCCATCGCCAGGGTTGGTTTGAATTGATCGCTGAGGAGTCTTTTTCGTGACTGACGCAAAAACTACTAAATTCCGTGACGTTGAAATTCGTGCATCGCGCGGCAACAAGCTGACCGCCAAGAGCTGGCTGACCGAAGCGCCGCTGCGCATGCTGATGAACAACCTCGATCCGGAAGTGGCCGAAAACCCGAAAGAGCTGGTGGTCTACGGTGGCATCGGTCGCGCCGCGCGTAACTGGGAGTGCTACGACAAGATCGTCGAAAGCCTGACCAACCTGAATGACGACGAAACCCTGCTGGTGCAATCGGGCAAACCGGTCGGCGTGTTCAAGACCCACAGCAATGCGCCGCGCGTGCTGATCGCCAACTCCAACCTGGTGCCGCACTGGGCGACCTGGGAACACTTCAACGAACTCGACGCCAAAGGCCTGGCCATGTACGGCCAGATGACCGCCGGCAGCTGGATCTACATCGGCAGCCAGGGCATCGTCCAGGGCACCTACGAAACCTTCGTCGAAGCCGGTCGCCAGCATTACGATTCCAACCTGAAGGGCCGCTGGGTCCTGACCGCCGGCCTCGGTGGCATGGGCGGCGCCCAGCCGCTGGCCGCGACTCTGGCCGGTGCGTGCTCGCTGAACATCGAATGCCAGCAGGTGAGCATCGATTTCCGCCTGAAAAGCCGTTACGTCGACGAGCAGGCCAAAGACCTCGACGACGCCCTGGCGCGCATCGAGAAATACACCAAGGAAGGCAAGGCGATCTCCATCGCGCTGCTGGGCAACGCCGCCGAAATTCTCCCGGAACTGGTCCGTCGTGGTGTGCGTCCGGACATGGTCACCGACCAGACCAGCGCCCACGACCCGCTCAACGGTTACCTGCCGGCCGGCTGGACCTGGGACGAATACCGCGCCCGCGCCAAGACCGAGCCGGCCGCTGTGATCAAGGCCGCCAAGCAGTCGATGGCGGTGCACGTCAAAGCCATGCTGGATTTCCAGAAGCAAGGCATCCCGACCTTCGACTACGGCAACAACATCCGCCAGATGGCGCAGGAAGAGGGCGTGGAAAACGCCTTCGACTTCCCGGGCTTCGTACCGGCCTACATCCGTCCGCTGTTCTGCCGTGGCATCGGCCCGTTCCGCTGGGCGGCGCTGTCGGGTGATCCGCAGGACATCTACAAGACCGACGCCAAGGTCAAAGAGCTGATCCCGGACGACGCGCACCTGCACAACTGGCTGGACATGGCCCGCGAGCGCATCAGCTTCCAGGGTCTGCCGGCGCGGATCTGCTGGGTCGGACTGGGGCAACGCGCCAAGCTCGGCCTGGCGTTCAACGAAATGGTCCGTCGCGGCGAGCTGTCGGCGCCGATCGTCATTGGCCGCGACCACCTCGACTCCGGCTCGGTCTCCAGCCCGAACCGTGAAACCGAATCGATGCAGGATGGCTCGGATGCAGTCTCCGACTGGCCACTGCTCAACGCTTTGCTGAACACCGCCAGCGGCGCGACCTGGGTTTCGCTGCACCACGGTGGCGGCGTCGGCATGGGCTTCTCGCAACACTCGGGCATGGTGATCGTCTGCGACGGGACTGACGAAGCAGCCGAGCGTATTGCTCGCGTGCTGCACAACGACCCGGGCACCGGCGTCATGCGTCACGCCGATGCCGGTTACCAGATCGCCATTGACTGCGCCAAGGAGCAGGGCTTGAACCTGCCAATGATTACTTCGGTTAAAGGAGCCTGAACATGACTGCACTGAACCTGATCCCTGGCCAACTGAGCCTGTCCCAACTGCGTGCTGTCTACCAGAACCCGGTCAAACTGACCCTCGACTACAGCGCTGCTGCACAGATCGAAGCCAGCGTCGCCTGCGTCGAGCAGATCCTCGCCGAGAACCGCACCGCCTACGGCATCAACACCGGTTTCGGCCTGCTGGCCTCGACCCGCATCGCCAGCGAAGACCTGGAAAACCTGCAGCGCTCGCTGGTGCTGTCCCACGCCGCCGGCGTCGGCCAGCCGATCAGCGATGAGCTGGTGCGCCTGATCATGGTGCTCAAGGTCAACAGCCTCAGCCGTGGTTTCTCCGGTATCCGCCGCGTGGTGATCGACGCGCTGATCGCCCTGATCAACGCCGAGGTTTACCCGCACATTCCGTTGAAAGGTTCGGTCGGTGCGTCCGGTGACCTGGCACCGCTGGCGCACATGTCGCTGGTGCTGCTGGGCGAGGGCAAGGCGCGCTACAAGGGCGAGTGGATGGAAGCGACCGAGGCCCTGAAGGTCGCCGGTCTGACCCCGCTGACTTTGGCGGCGAAGGAAGGTCTGGCGCTGCTCAACGGCACTCAGGTGTCTACCGCATTCGCCCTGCGCGGTCTGTTCGAAGGCGAAGACCTGTTCGCCGGCGCACTGGCGCTGGGTGGTCTTACAGTTGAAGCGGTGCTCGGTTCGCGCTCGCCGTTCGACGCCCGTATCCACGCCGCCCGTGGCCAGAAAGGCCAGATCGACACCGCCGCCGCTTACCGCGATCTGCTCGGCGAGCGCAGTGAAGTCTCCGACTCGCACCAGAACTGCGAAAAGGTCCAGGACCCATACTCGCTGCGTTGCCAGCCGCAAGTCATGGGCGCGTGCCTGACCCAGTTCCGTCAGGCTGCCGAAGTGCTGGTGATCGAAGCCAACGCAGTCTCCGACAATCCACTGGTGTTTGCGGCCGAAGGCGACGTGATTTCCGGCGGCAACTTCCACGCCGAGCCAGTGGCCATGGCTGCTGACAACATGGCATTGGCCATCGCCGAAATCGGCTCGCTGAGTGAGCGCCGCATCTCGCTGATGATGGACAAGCACATGTCGCAACTGCCGCCGTTCCTGGTGGCCAATGGTGGTGTGAACTCCGGTTTCATGATTGCCCAAGTGACGGCAGCGGCCCTTGCCAGCGAGAACAAGGCCTTGGCCCATCCGCATTCGGTGGACAGCCTGCCGACCTCCGCCAACCAGGAAGACCACGTGTCGATGGCCCCGGCTGCCGGCAAGCGCCTGTGGGAAATGGCCGAAAACACCCGCGGGATTCTCGCGGTGGAATGGCTGGCGGCGGTGCAGGGCCTGGATCTGCGCAACGGCCTGAAGACCTCGACCAAACTGGAAAAGGCCCGGGGCATTTTGCGTCGCGAAGTGCCGTTCTACGAGAAGGACCGCTTCTTTGCGCCGGACATCGATGCGGCGACCGAACTGCTGGCTTCGCGCACGCTGAATGACCTGGTTCCGGCGAACCTGCTGCCGAGTCTGTAAGTGCCTCATCGCCAACAGGCTGTCTTCCACTTTGTGTGGAGGCCGGCCTGTTGGCGTTTCGATTTTTGCGTCGAATAAAAATAAATAAGGACGAAAAATGCAGCAGTCAGCAAAAGGTTTGAAACGCGGGCTCTCGGCCCGACACATTCGCTTCATGGCCCTGGGATCGGCGATCGGTACCGGGCTGTTCTACGGTTCTGCGTCAGCCATTCAGATGGCCGGTCCTGCGGTTCTGCTCGCTTACCTGATCGGTGGCGCGGCGGTGTTCATGGTCATGCGCGCCCTCGGCGAGATGGCGGTGCACAACCCGGTCGCCGGCTCGTTCGGGCAGTACGCCAGCACCTACCTCGGCCCCATGGCGGGCTTCATTCTCGGTTGGACCTACGCGTTCGAAATGGTCATCGTCGGCATGGCCGATGTGACGGCGTTCGGCATCTACATGGGCTTCTGGTTTCCGGAAGTCTCGCGCTGGATCTGGGTGCTGGGCATCGTTTCGGTGGTTGGCGGGCTGAACCTGTGCAACGTCAAAGTCTTCGGTGAAATGGAGTTCTGGCTGTCGTTGCTCAAGGTCGCAGCCATCGTCGCGATGATCCTCGGCGGCTTCGGCATCATGCTGTTCGGCATCAGTACCGCCCCCGGTCAGGCCACCGATATCAGCAACCTTTGGACTCAGGGCGGCTTCATGCCCAACGGCGTGGGCGGTCTGATCGCCTCGTTTGCGGTGGTGATGTTTGCCTTCGGCGGCATCGAAATCATCGGCGTGACTGCCGGTGAAGCCAAGGACCCGCACCGTGTATTGCCCAAAGCGATCAACGCCGTGCCGATGCGCATCCTGCTGTTCTACGTGCTGACGATGCTGGTGTTGATGTCGATCTTCCCGTGGCAGCAGATCGGCAGCCAGGGCAGCCCGTTCGTGCAAATCTTCGACCACTTGGGCATCAGCTCGGCGGCCACCATTCTGAACATCGTGGTGATTTCGGCGGCGGTGTCTGCGATCAACAGCGACATCTTCGGTGCAGGCCGGATGATGTACGGCCTGGCCCAGCAAGGGCATGCGCCGAAAGGCTTCGCGCGCCTGTCGCGCAATGGCGTGCCATGGCTGACGGTGATCGTGATGAGCTGCGCGCTGCTGCTGGGTGTGTTGCTGAACTACCTGATTCCGGAAAACGTGTTCCTGCTGATCGCGTCCATCGCGACCTTCGCCACGGTGTGGGTGTGGCTGATGATTCTGTTCACCCAGGTGGCCATGCGTCGTTCCATGACAGCCGAGCAGGTGGCGCAATTGAAATTCCCGGTACCGTTCTGGCCGTATGCACCGATGGCGGCGATTGCTTTCATGTTGTTCGTCTTCGGTGTGCTGGGTTACTTTCCGGATACTCAGGCAGCACTGATTGTCGGCGTGGTCTGGATCGGATTGCTGGTGCTGGCGTATCTGACATGGGTCAAACCGGCGGCCGGACAGGCTGCGCGGGTGACTGGCGATCAGCCGGTTTCTCAGTCCTGACCTGATCGGGAAACATTCCGGGTCTGCATCGCGTTGTCGGGATGCAGGCACCCGGAATCGAATCACAGATGAATCGCAGCAGTTGCTGCGATTTTTTTATCCACTCCGAGGACACCATGGATCGCTTCCAGGAAATGCAGGTTTTCGCGACCGTTGCTCAGGAGCAGGGTTTTTCCGCGGCGGCGCGGCGCTTGGGGCTGTCGGCGGCCAGCATCACCCGGGCGGTGGCGGCGCTGGAGCAGCGGATCGGTACGCAGTTGCTGATTCGCACCACCCGCAGCGTGCATCTGAGCGAGGCGGGCCAGCGTTACCTGGAAGACTGTCGGAGGATTCTTGCCGAGGTGCAGGAAGCGGAAGACTCCGCCGCCGGCAGCCACACTCAGCCCCGTGGGCAATTGACGGTGACGGCGCCGGTGCTGTTCGGCGAGCTGTTTGTCACACCGGTGATGGCGGGTTATCTGACGCAATACCCGGACGTTTCCATCAACGCGTTGCTGCTGGACCGCGTGGTGAGCATGGTCGAGGAGGGCGTCGATGTGGCGATCCGCATCGGTGAGTTGCCGGACAGCAATCAGCATGCGATCCGGGTTGGTGAGGTGCGGCGGGTGATCTGCGGCTCGCCGGGGTATTTTGCCGTTCACGGTCGGCCAACCCATCCCCAGGCACTGGCCGGCGCGCCTGTGGTGGCGACCTCGTCCATCGGTCAACTGCGCAACTGGCCGTTTCTGGAGGACGGTGAGCCCTTGGCCGTGCGCCCCGAGCCGCGACTGGTGGTCACCGGCAATCAGGCGGCAATCACCGCCGCTTGTCTGGGGCTCGGGTTGACCCGGGTGCTGTCTTATCAGGTCGCCGGCAAGATCGCTTCCGGGGAGCTGGAAATCGTCCTCGCCGAGTACGAGTTGCCGCCGTTACCAATCCATGTCGTGTATCAGGGCGGGCGCAAGGCACCGACCCGGGTGCGCAGTTTTGTCGACTACGCCGTGAACGCCTTGCGCGGGCATCCGGCCCTGAAAAACGCGGCGTTATTTCATCCAGAGAAATAATGGATTGCATTTGCTGGTGATTCTGTTGTTTTCGCGATAGGCGGAAGATGGCTGCCACGGTTGTCGTCCATTCCGGGCGACGCAAAAGTCCAGCGGAGTCGACCATGCAAGCGATCAAACTCTACAACTTCCCGCGTTCCGGCCACGCCCACCGGGTCGAGCTGATGCTGTCACTGCTGCAATTGCCGACCGAACTGATCTTCGTCGATCTGGCCAAGGGCGAGCACAAACAGCCCGAGTACCTGGCGATCAACAGCTTCGGGCAAGTACCGGCCATTGATGACAACGGCGTGGTGCTGGCCGATTCCAACGCGATTCTGGTGTATCTGGCGCAGAAGTACGGCAACGGTCGCTGGCTGCCAAGCGATCCGGTCGGCGCGGCGCGCGTCCAGCGCTGGCTGTCGGCGGCGGCCGGGCCGATTGCCTTTGGTCCGGCGGCGGCGCGGCTGGTCACTGTGTTCGGGGCAAAACTCAATGCCGATGAAGCGATCACCCGTGCGCACAACCTGCTCAAGGTGATGGACCTGGAACTGGGCAAGACTCCGTTCCTGGTCGGCAGCGAGCCGACCATCGCCGACGTCTCGGCCTACAGCTACATCGCCCATGCCCCGGAAGGCAATGTGTCGCTGGACGACTACGCCAATGTGCGCGCCTGGCTGGCGCGGATTGAAGCATTGCCCGGTTTCGTCGCGATGCCACGTACCGTTGCCGGTCTGCAAGCCACGGCTTGAGTCTCGTCATCCAGACTGCGCCGCTGGCGTGGGGGAGAGGTCGTCATGGAACGTTCACCCTGGCACGCCGGCGAGCGGCAACTGCAAGCGCAGGTCGGTGTTGCCGAGCGCATGGAGGAATTCGGTCGCAAGGTGATTCGCACCTGGATGCCGGATCAGCACCGTCAGTTCTATCAGCAATTGCCCTTCATGCTGTTCGGCGCGGTGGATGCCGATGGCCATCCGTGGGCCAGCGTATTGGAGGGCGAGCCGGGTTTCGCTCACTCTCCCGAGCCGACGCAGTTGCACTTCGACAGCCTGCCTGCTGCCGATGACCCGGCGCAGTTGCAGGCCGGTGCGGCGATCGGTCTGCTCGGCATCGAGTTGCACACTCGTCGGCGCAATCGCCTCAATGGCCACATCGGCAATCTTGGCGCTGGCGGTTTCGATTTGACGGTGGATCAGTCCTTCGGCAACTGCCCGCAGTACATTCAGTTGCGCCAGTTCCAGCGGGTGCCGTTGACGGATCCGCAGACCCGGCGCGCAGAGCACTTCGACGGGCTTGATGACGCGGCGGTCGCGCTGATCGAAACGGCCGACACCTTCTTCGTCGCCAGTTATGTCGATGTCGATGGCGAGCGCTCGGTGGATGTTTCCCACCGTGGCGGCCAGGCCGGTTTCGTGCGGGTGGAGGGCAATCGCCTGACCATCCCGGACTTTGCCGGCAACCTGCACTTCAACACTCTCGGCAACCTGCTGCTCAATCCCCGGGCCGGCTTGCTGTTCATCGACTTTTCCACAGGTGACGTGCTGCAGCTCAGCGGCCGCACCGAGGTCATTCTTGAAGGACCGCAAATCGCAGCCTTCCAGGGCGCCGAGCGGTTGTGGACGTTCGAGGTGGAAAAAGCGGTGCGGCGTCCGGGGGCGTTAGCCCTGCGTTGGCGCTTCGACGGCATGTCGCCGACCAGCCTGCTGACCGGCACCTGGGCCCAGGCCGATGCACGTTTGCAGGCGCAGGCGCTGGGTAACAGCTGGCGGCCGCTGCGGGTGGCGCGGATTGAAGCGCAAAGCCGGCACATCCGTTCGTTCTACCTCGAACCCGTGGACGGTGCCGGTCTGCCGGTGTTTCAGGCCGGGCAGCATCTGCCGCTGCGTTTCACCCTCGATGGCGAAGTGTTCATTCGCACTTACAGCCTGTCGGGTGCGCCGTCGGACGACTTCTTCAGGATCAGCGTGAAGCGTGAAGGGCGGATATCGACGCACCTGCACGATCAGGTGCGCGTCGGCGATGTACTGGAGGCGCGTTCGCCCCAAGGGCATTTCACCGTGGCGCCGCTGGAGCGCAGGCCATTGGTGTTGCTGGCGGCCGGGGTCGGGATCACGCCGTTGCTGTCGATGCTCCGCGAGGTGGTGTATCAGGGCCTGCGCACCCGGCGGATTCGTCCGACCTGGCTGATCCAGAGTTCTCGCAGCCTTGCCGACCAACCGTTTCGCGCGGAGCTGGACCGGTTATTGGAGGATGCTGGCGAGGCGGTGCGGGTGTTGCGCCTGCTCAGTCAGCCGGAGCCCGATCTGGTGGAAGGCGAGGATTACGACCTGCACGGGCGCATCGACGGTGCCCTGTTGAGGAACCTTATCGACGAATTTGATCAGATCGACTTTGTGCTCTGCGGCCCCGGCGCTTTTACCCAGGGTCTTTACGACAGCCTGCGTGAACTGGACGTGCGTGACGACCAGATCCACGCCGAAACCTTCGGCCCTTCGACCCTCAAGCGTCAGGCCGATCCGGATGCCGTCGTGATCGAACAATTGCCGGCTGCCACCACTTCGGTGCCGGTGGTCTTCGAACGTTCGGCCAAGGAAGCGCGGTGGCAACCCGATGGCGGCAGTCTGCTGGAACTGGCGGAAAGCCGTGGCCTGCGCCCCGAGTTCAGCTGTCGCGGAGGATCATGCGGCACCTGCAAGACGCGGTTGATCAGCGGCGCAGTGAATTATCCACAGCCCCCGGCCGAAGTGCCGGAGGAAGGACAAGTGCTGATCTGCTGTGCGGTGCCGGCGCAAAGTGCCCAGCCGCTGGTGCTGGATCTTTAGCGGCCAAAGCGTACGACAGCACCGGGTCTGTGGGCCTCGGGGGGAGGGGCCAATGCCAGTGACTTCGTTGGAGTCGCAGGCGTTTGCAGTACGTGGCGTGCAGTACGTTCAGCCAATTGCAGACTCGCTTCGCGCCAGCCGATCCATTGCCAGTCGGTCACATCCCGGTCGGCGGGGAATCGGCCGCTGCACTCGAAGGCGGTCACCAGATCGGCGAGGCGTTGCGGATCCTGCAAATCGAAATAGGCCATGAACTCCCCACCGATCTCGCGGAACACTGCAATGTCGCTACCCATTGCAGGCAACCCGCGTTGCATGGCCTCAACCAAAGGCAAGCCGAAGCCTTCGACATACGAGGGGAATACCAATGCACTGGCATGAGCGTATGCGTATTCAAGACTGGTGTCGTTCAGGTCATTGAACATGAACAGTCGCCGGTTGTACTCAGGATGATTGCGCACCCGGGCGAGCAGGGCGTCGCACTTCCAGCCGATGTTTCCGGCTATGCACAGTCGTGCGTTCGAGCCAGTGGCCCATGCCCGGTCAAAAGCATCCATCAGGTATTCGTGGTTCTTGCGTGGTTCGATGGTGCTGACCATCAGAAACACCGGCTCTTGTGTTGTAAACAAGTGTTCCAGGCGAGGGTCGACGACGGCGTTGACACTCTGCAGATCCAGCTCGGATCCAAGGTGGAAATAGTCGAACCAGCACTTTTCGGCCTTTGTCGAACCGATGCGGTGTTTTATCTCTTCGCGCAACTGATCGCGCACTGTGGCGGAAATCGCCACATAGCCGTCGGCAGTACGGGTGATCCAGTCAAACCATTCACTGAAAACCTGCACCAGTCGCGTTTCGTAAAAATGCGGGTGGGTCAACGGAATCAGATCGTAGATCACCGCAATGATGCCCACGCCTTCGCGTTTGAGCTTTTCGGCATGCGGGAAAAAATCCGAATGCCAGGACGAGTCCAGCAGCACCAGTTGATCGCCCGGCCGGTGTTGCAGCGGTTCACAACGCTGGGGCAGCTGGTAGCGGTTAACCCTCTGGACGAGCCGCGGTGGAATACCGAACAGTGCGAATGCGGACAGCCTATAGGCTACGTACAGTGCGCGTCGCGTCAGTTTTGTCCGGCAGCGACGGTCAATCCGGTGATACAACTGCCCGAAACGGTGTGCCAGTCTCCCAACGCGTTCGCCAAACCTGACGATGGCGTTCGACAACGGCGAGTCCAGCGGTGCAAGGCGTGTTACGCGGTAGAGTTTGCCATTGAGCAGGATCACCGGCATGCATTCGACACCTTCAGCGCTCGGCGGTAGTTGGTTGATGACATTGCGGACTACCCGCTGAATCCCCGAATTGACTCTTGGGTTCTTGAATACATGGGTGCATTCGACCAGAAGACGGGTCATGGCGTGGGCTCCACCAGGGCGGCAGTGCCCCGGGTGATTGAAGTGCTGGCTCCCAGCCACGAGCAGCCAACGAAATCTTCCTGACGGTTGTTGGTCACGTGGAAACCCAGCCCGTAATCGCGCCATTCGAAATTGCGATCCAGATGCGAGTCCAGCCGGGAAAGGCTCAGGGCCACGGAACAAATGAAGACGCCGGGCAATTGCCGCCGGAGATCGATAAGGCTTGGTGGATACTTAAGGTCAACGGGCAAGGCTGCAGGTAGCACTTCCCGCGACGAGGCATCGAGCATCAAGCGCAATTGAATTTGTTGTCCCACGAATCCGCTGTGATCGGTGACGAACAGACTTCTTTTCAAACAGCGACCCCTTGGTCTTCAACTCTCACCTCTCCCCACAGGCTTGATGGGGATGTCTATCAGATCGAGAAAAAGTCCCGATAGAAAAGACAGGTGCAGTCGTTGTTGTAGTTGTTTGGTTACCAATCTGTGCCAATTGCGCAGCAATTTCAACTGACCAAACCGTGACCGGTCAGTTCTCGTCAGCTTAGTCCGGTTTTTTCTTGCCGGGCGGTTCACGAACCTTGAACGGATGTGTTTAGAATGCCCCTCGTAGCGGTTGGCCGAGCGTTGCCTGAGTGCTCGCGCAACACGGCGCAACCGACCCATAAAACAAGAACGAAGACGTGCTCCAGCACACGGGACGAATGCCGGCCATGCCGACCCGATCCGATGCCTGGCCGTCATAGCGTGAGGCTGCCGGGATGGTGGTCGCAGCGTGGGATGCCATGAATTTCATTCTCTACTCGGACGTCAACGACCGCTCCATCAGCCAGAGTCTCGGGCGTCCCGAATACAGCTATTACTTCGTGCTCAAGGCCTATCGCCCGGTACTCGAAAGCCTGGGACGGGTGCATGTGGTGTCCACCAGCGCCGAGGTCGACCCGCTCTATCGACAATTGCTCGCCGCCGGGGAAAGCAGCGTTTTCCTGTCCTTCACTCCGCCACAAAATACGCCGGCCGATCTGGAGTGCCCGACGATCTGCGTGATTGCCTGGGAGTTCGACTCCATCCCCGATGAGTCGTGGGACGGCGATCAGCGTCAGGACTGGACGCAGATGCTCGCACGGCAAGGACAGGTCATCACGCTGTCGAGCCACACCGCCCGGGCGATCCGCCGGGCCATGGGCGAAGATTTTCCGGTTCTGGTATTGCCGACACCGCTATGGGAAAACTTCGCGGCCATTCGTGAGCAGCATGTCAGTGCGCCGATCAATTGCGGTGCAAGCCTGGCGATCAAGGGCTGTATCTTCGATAGCCGCACGTTGGGATTGTCCGCCGATGATCTGTTGCCCAAACCGCTGACCGCCGAGCAACTGGCCGAGATCGAGGCGCACCGCCCGCCACCCCTGACCTTCAAGCGTCGCCTGGTGATTGCCCGTCACTATCTGCGTCTGTGGGTGTTGAATCCGGGCGACCAACCCGAGCCAATGCCCCGCGTTAAGTATTTGCATCACGGATACTGGGAAGGCTTTCGCGATCTGATGCCGGACCCGGTCCATGCCTGGCTCGAACGGCGCCTGCCGAACATTGCCGGGCCCCACGAAGTGGCAATAGTCGAACCACCGCCACTGGAGTTGCCGGACACGACCGCAGTGGTTGAAACCACGGTCGAGGGCGTGATCTACGTCACCGTGTTCAACCCCAGGGATGGCCGCAAGAACTGGCATCAACTGATCACGGCGTTCTGCTGGGCCTTTCGCGAAACACCTGACGCGACGCTGGTGCTGAAGATCACCCAGAACGATCTGGCGTCCTACTACAGCGAACTGATGACCCTGCTCGCGCAACTGACACCGTTCGCCTGCCGGGTGCTGGTGCTGCACGGCTATCTGGACGATCCGCAATATGCGCGGCTCTACCAGGCCGCCAGTTTTTACGTCAACGCGTCACGTTGCGAAGGCCTGTGCCTGCCGCTGATGGAGTTCATGTCCAGCGGCAAACCGGTGATCGCTCCGGATCACACGGCCATGGAGGACTACATCGACGACTCGGTGGCCTTCGTCGTCAAGTCCAGCGAAGAACTGACGATCTGGCCCCAGGACACACGCATCCTCTATCGCACCCTGCGCTATCGACCGGACTGGGGCTCGCTCAAAAGTGCCTACGAAAACAGTTACCGGATGGCCAGGACGCAACCGCAGGACTATCGCCGAATGTCGGTTGCCGCCGTCGAGCGCATGCACGACTACTGTGCCTTCGCCCCGGTGCAACAGCGCCTGGCGGACTTCTTCGGCCTGGTGCCAGCGGTTGTCGATACCGCACCCGTGACGGACAACGCCTCATGCTGATCATCATTCATTCGGAAACCAACCAGCACACCATCGCGCAGAACCTCGGCCGTTCCGAGTACAGCTATTACTTCGTGCTCAAGGAATACCGACCGGTGCTCGAGCGCCTCGGGCGGGTGGTGGAAGTGACGGACCCGGCCCGCGAAGTCGATGCGCTGTACCTGGAATGTCTGGCCCGAGGCGAACCGTGTGTGTTCCTGTCGTTCTCGCCGCCGCATCGCACGCCGATCCATCTGGCGTGCCCGACATTGCCGGTGTTCGCCTGGGAGTTCAGCACCATCCCCAACGAGCCTTTCGACGGCGAACCACGCAACGACTGGCGCACGGTGCTGAGCACCTGCGGGGCGGCAATCACTCACTCCAGCTACACGGTCCACGCTGTGCGCGAAGCCATGGGCGCCGACTACCCGATTGTCGCGGTGCCGGCACCGGTGTGGGACCGCTTCGCAGCCCGCGGTGTGCAACTGCAAGGTCAGTCCCAGACAGGGCCGGTACGCCTGAAAATCAAAGGGCTGGTGGCCGACAGTCGTGAACTCGATCTCGACGCTTTCGCCCCGAAGCCTCTGCGCCGTGGCCAGGGCATCGACTTTGAGGCGCCGGTTCGTGAGCAGGAGTTGCTGCTGGATGGCGTGGTGTACACCTCGGTGTTCAACCCCGGCGACGGGCGCAAGAACTGGGAAGACATGCTCAGTGCGTTCTGCGTGACTTTCCGTGATGTTGAAGACGCCACCCTGGTGCTCAAACTCACTTACCACGATGCCGAGGAAGCCCTCAGCGACATTCTTCATCACTTGTACAAAAACCAGTCGTATCGCTGCCGTATCGTACTGATCTACGGCTACCTCGCGGATGTGGACTACGAGCGTCTGGTTCAGGCCACTCGCTACGTGGTGAATACGTCCTACGGCGAAGGCCAATGCCTGCCGCTGATGGAGTTCATGTCCTGCGGCAAACCGGCGGTGGCACCGCGCACCACGGCGATGATCGATTACCTGAGCGAAGACAACGCGTTCCTGGTCGAGTCCACGGACGAACTCACCGCATGGCCTCACGATCCGCGCAAGGCGTTCCGCACATTGCGCTACATGACCAACTGGGCGTCGGTCTGCGTCGCCTATCGCAACAGTTATGAGGTCGCGAAACACGATCCGCAGCGATATGCGCAAATGGCCGCCGGGGCGGTCAGCAGCCTGCAGGGATTCTGCAGCCAGGCGGTGGCCGAGCAGCGTTTGCAGGTCTTTCTGGCGCAGTTGTTCGAGCACCGGGCCGCTGCAGACACAACGGTGTCCCGGGCATGAGCGGCAAACGAATCCTGGACATCGAAGTACTGCGAGCGATCGCAGTGCTGGGTGTGCTGATTCATCATATGCAGGGCAGCCTGTTCACCGACCCGGTGCCATTGCTGGAAAAAATCCACGCCTGGGCCCAGCCCTGGTGGGGCGTCGACCTGTTTTTCGCGATCTCCGGATTTGTCATCGCCCGCAGCCTGATCCCGGCGCTGCAAGGTTGTTCGACCCGTCAGGAATACTGGGAGCAGACGCGCAACTTCTGGCTGCGACGGGCCTTCCGCCTGTTGCCGTCGGCCTGGCTATGGCTGGCCCTGATGTTGCTCGCATGCGTGTTTCTCAATCGCTCCGGGGCTTTCGGCACGTTGCACGCCAACCTGCAAGCGACGCTGGCCGGCGTGTTGCAGTACGCCAACTTTCGCTTTGCCGACAGCTTTTTTCATTACGAGTACGGCAGCAGTTTCGTGTACTGGAGCCTGTCGCTGGAAGAGCAGTTCTATCTGCTGTTCCCGCTGCTGATTCTGGTGTTTCGCAAGCGTCTTGTCTGGGCGTTGCTGGCGCTGGTCGCGGTGCAATTGTTTACCCTGCGCACGCCGATACTGATGGTGATTCGTACCGATGCGCTGGCTCTCGGCGTGTTGCTGGCGATGTGGAGCCTGCAGCCGTCCTGGCGGCGGTGGGAGCCGACCTTCCTGCGCCGCCCGTGGGCCGGAGTGTCTGCACTGGTCGTGCTGGCGTTGCTGTTGAGCTACATGGCCACCGACCGCTTTACCTTCGTTTCCTGGCGCATCGGCGCAATAGCCGTGCTCGGCGCTTTGCTGGTATGGATCGCTTCGTACAACCGCGACTACCTGCTGCCGGCCGGTCGATTGCAGCGGTTGATGGCATGGATCGGCAGCCGTTCCTACGGCATGTATCTGATCCACATCCCGGCCTATCAACTGGTGCGTGAACTGATCTTCCGATTGCAGAGTGCCGGTCTGCCGAGCCCGGCGGGGCATCCGGTCGTGACGCTGCTGATTGCCGGTGGCCTGATCGTGCTGCTCAGCGAGCTGAATTATCGTTTCATCGAAATGCCGATGCGCAATCGCGGCGCCGCCCTGGTGCGGCGTCTCGGTACATCGCGCAACGCCGTCCCATCCTCTGGAGCCACCTCATGCTGAGCCTTTTGAAGAAACTCACGGCGCCGACGTCCGTCCCGGTAGCCGCGCAGCCTGCTGCCGACAAAGTCGATCCGTATATGCTCGGCCTGCACGATGCAATGCTCAGCGGCTGGTTCAACCAGGAGACCGGCGAGCTGTTCAAAGGCTTCCCGGTGACCGCCGATGACACCTTGCTCGACGTCGGTTGTGGCGACGGTGGCAACGTCCATTTCTGCGGCATGCGCGGGGCGAAAATCATCATCGCCGACATCGACGGCGCCAAGGTCGAAGCCACCCGCCAGCGCTTGAGCGATACACCGGCCCGCGGCGTCGAGTGCCACGTCACCGACTGCAACCCGCTGCCGATCGCCGATGGCACCGCCACGCGCGTGGTCTCCACCGAAGTCATCGAACACGTTGATGACCCGGCACAGTTCCTTGCCGAACTGGTACGTGTCGGCCAATCGGGTGCGCTGTACCTGCTGAGCGTGCCGCACCCCAGTTCCGAAGATCTGCAGAAAGACATCGCGGCGCCGGAGTATTTCCAGAAGCCCAACCACATTCGCATCATCAGTGAAGAGCAATTCAAGGCGATGGTCAGCGAGGCAGGGCTGGAGATCATCAGCCACAGCCAGTACGGGTTTTACTGGTCGATGTGGATGATGCTGTTCTGGGAAGCCAAGGTCGAATTCAGCAACCCGGATCATCCGCTGCTCAACCATTGGGCCGAGACCTGGCAAGCGGTGCTCGATTCGCCGCGCGGCGCGCAGATCAAGCAGGCACTGGATGCGGTGGTGGCGAAAAGTCAGGTGATCATCGCCCGCAAGCCCTGAGTGCTTTTGTGTAACCTTGCAGCCTGATGTCTCAGGGATCTGCAAGGTATGCGCTTTTTTATCGGGTGGTCAGCCGTGGTGGCGGTGTTGCTGCTGTGTGGTTGTGAACGCCAGGATGCCGCGCCACTCGATCAGCAACTCTACGTCTGGCAAAGGCAATGGACGTCGGCCCATGAACTCGCCCTGAAGGACAGTCATGGCGCCTTCTCGACGCTTCGGGTGCTGGCGCTGCAAGCCTTCCCGAATGCCGGATGGAATCGGGCACGCGTCGATTCCGCGCTGCTGAAGCAGGATGCCCGACCGTTGATTGCGGTGATTCGCCTCGACGGCCAGCTCAAGGCGCTCGACCAGCAAGCCGTCACGGCGCAGATCCTGCAGGTGCTCGCCGACTGGCAAGGGCAGGGACTGACCTTGAGCGGCGTCGAGATCGACCATGACGCCGGCAATGCCCGATTGCCGGCTTACACCGAATTCCTTACTCACTTGCGCGGCGCATTGCCGGCCAACCTGCCACTGAGCATTACTGCGTTACCCGCCTGGCTCGACAGCCCGCAATTGCCGACGCTGCTGGCGACCGTCGACAGCAGTGTGTTGCAGGTGCACGCCGTCAGCGATCCCCGTCGAGGTCTGTTCGACCCCGAGCAGGCCCGGCGCTGGGCCAACGCCTGGGGGAGGGTGACCGACAGACCGTTCTACCTGGCGCTGCCGGCCTATGGCGTGGCGCTGTTGCCGGACGCCGGTGGCGCTCCGGTGGTGGAGAGTGAAGTCACACTGGAACGCAGCGGCGAGCGACGCGAGTTGCTTGCCGATCCGCAGCAACTGAGCCGGCTGGCCAGTGAATTACGCGAGGATCGCCCGGCGCATCTGGCCGGTCTGATCTGGTTTCGCCTGCCGCTGGCCAACGACCGCCGGGCCTGGAGTCTGAGCACGCTGCGGGCGGTCGCCCGAGGCGATGCGTTGAGCAGCCAGCTCGGCCTGACGTTCACTGAACACAACGGCCTGCAAGACATCGCCCTGCGTAACGTCGGCAACCTGGACAGCGCCTGGCCCGCGCGCATCACCGTCAAGGCACGGGACTGCGACGGCGCCGATGCGCTGGCCGGTTATGCATTGCAACAGACTGCGGATCTGCTTACCTTCACCCGCTTGCGCGACGGCCGATTGCCGGCGGGCGGGCAGCGTGCGATCGGTTGGGCACGTTGCGCAAATATTGATCAAGGAGGTTCGCATGTTGACCCGTAACTGGCCCCGCCACCTGCTTTGCCTGAGCCTCAGCCTGCCGCTGGGCTCGGCGCTGGCCTGCGGCCCGGATTTCCCGATGCGTCTGCTCGACGATCGCGGACAATCCCTGACGGAACTGCCGGAGGGCAACTTCAGGTTCGAGATCAGTCGCCTCGGCAAAGCCATTCCCGGGCTGAAGAACGTCACGGCGGTCACCTACAACCCGGACGACATCTATGGCGAACCGAAGGAGCCCGCTGAGTTGCGCGAGAAGGCCGAGCAGCTTGGCCTGAGCGCGGAGCAGCAGGCGCTGGTCAAACAACTGCGCAGCCTCACCGATGCGCGTCAGGTCGAGGAGCAGGGCGCGAGCCTGCCGGCGGAACTGCGTCTGTATGTGGCGGGCGCCGTGGCGTTCGGTGCCGGTGATCATCAACTGGCGGTCGAGTATTTCCGCCAGTTGCTGGCGCTGCCGGCCGATCAACGCGCGCTGCGCAGCACCTGGGCCGCTTACTCGCTGGGCCGGGCGTTCTTCGCCATGAGCAGCGAAGCGGGTGATGCGCTCGAGGCGTTGGAAAACGCCATCGAAGCCTTCCGCCAGACGCGGCAACTGAGCATCGACGGTTTCAGCGATCCGCTGGAGCTGGGCGTGGCCAGCCTCGGCGAAGAAGCACGAGCGCTACGCACGGCGGGCAGTTGGGACAAGGCCATCGAACTCTATGCCACGCAAAACCTGCACGGTTCGAACGTTGGCTACAGCTCGTTGAAGCTGTTGATGAACGATCTGGCCGAAGAACCCGAAGATCGGCTGGAAAAGTTGCTGCGTGGCAAAGCGGTGCAGCAATTGGTGACTGCGTCGCTGATCAGCCGGATCGGCTGGTCGTTCGGCGATGAACCACCGAATCAGAAAAAGCTGATCAAGGCCTTGCAGGAAAGTACCCGTGGCAGCCTCGATAACGCGGATCGTCTGGCGGCCATGAATTATCAACAGGGTGATTACGCCAGCGCCAAGGCATTCCTCGAACACGCCGGTGACAGTGGCCTGGCGTGGTGGCTGCGGGCGAAACTGGCGGTACGCGACGGTGATAAAAACGCCGCTGCAGCGGCTTATGCCAAAGCCGCGCAAGCCTTCCCGCAGGACGAGTCCTGGGGTGAACGGCGTACCGCCGACTGGAATCTGGAATCCCTTCAGCCCAAATGCCGGGTCGAAGGTGAAAGCGCGATTCTGGCGCTGCAACGTGGCGAGTATCTGCAGGCGTTCGATCAGTTGTATCGCAGCCAGAGCATTTACTGGTTCGACGCCGCGACCGTGGCCGAGCGGGTCCTGACGCTTGATGAGCTCAAGCAGTATGTCGATGCCAAGGTTCCGGCGCCGCCCGCGCTTAGCCAGAAGGATCGCGACAATTACGTGCCGCTGCCGGTGGCCGCGAGCCTGCGTAATCTGCTGGGTCGACGCTTGTTGCGTGAGGGTCACTACGAAGAGGCGGTCGGCTATTTCGACAATCCCGATCTGCAGCACAAGGCCCGACTCTACGGCCAGCAACGCCTGAAAGCCGATTCGGCGTGGTGGCCGACCAAGCGTGCCAGTGCGCTGTTCAATGCCGCGTGGACGGCCCGCGAGTGGGGCATGGATATTCTGGGCTACGAAATGGCCCCGGATTACGCGACCTTCGGCGGCAACTACAGCCTGGAAACCCCCGAGCTGAAAGTCGGGCCGCTGGTGAGCGAAGCCGAGGTGCAACGGCAGAAGGCCAGTGAAGCGCAGCCGGATGAGCGCTATCACTACCGGTTCGTTGCCACGGCGCTGGCCAGTCGTGCGGCGGATAACCTGCCGCACACCAGCCAGGCATTCGCCGCCGTGCTGTGTTCGGCCGCCGGATGGAACAGCAGCCTGGAAGAGCAAAGTGCGTTGTACAAGCGCTATGTCGATGAAGGGCCTTACGTTCCATGGGCCGTGGATTTCGGTCATCAGTGCCCGTATCCGGACTTCGAAAATGCCGACAAGCGCTATGTCACCCAGGTGACCGACTCGGTGCGTTCGACTCTGCGGCCCTACAAGTGGCCGGTGATCGGTGCGATTGTCGCGTTCACGGCCGTTGCGTTGTTGCTGGTTACCCGCCGTCAGCGCAAGGCCCGCAAAGCCTAAGCCTGCTGCACGAACGTCAGGCGCACGGCAAAGCCGATCAACAGGCTGCCGAATAACCACTGCTGCACCCGTTGGGCCGTCGGGCTGTGTTTCAGCCAGCGGCCCAACGCCGTGCCGAGCAAGGCATAGGCGCTGTCGAACAGCAATCCTGCGGCCACCAGCATCGCGCCGAGCACCGCAAACTGCGTCAGCACCGGTGCGCCATCCGCCACGATGAATTGCGGCAGAAGCACCGAGCAAAACAGCAAGGCTTTCGGGTTGAGCAGGTTGGTCAGCAGGCCGCGACGGATCGCTGCGCGCCACTGACCCTGGCAGTCCGTTACGGTGCCGGCGTTCAGATCCGGCAGCAGCGTGGTGCGCAGGCATTGAATGCCGATCCACAGCAAGTACGCCGCCCCGGCCATCCGCACCGCATCGAACGTCCACGGCGCAGCCTTGAACAGCGCCGCCAGCCCCAACGCCGCGAGCGCAACATGACAACCTCGGGCAACCGCCAGACCCACCGCCGTGGCCAGCGCTGCGCCGCGACCCTGGCGGGCACCGGTCTGCAACAGCAGGATCATGTCCGGGCCGGGCAGTAGATAGACCACCGCCAAAGCCAGGAAAAACAGCCAGAGACTCGCCATGTCGCACCCCTTTCGTTGTCGATTCGGTGCAATCAGTCTATGACCGAGGGGCAGGGCAGGTGCTTGCGTAGTTCGCTTCTATAACCTCGTGGATTGGCATAACCTGCTTTCTTTTAGCGGTTACACCATCAGGATCTGCCAACCATGAAACTCGACGCTTTCGATCGCAAGATTCTCGCCGCGCTGCAACGGGACGGGCGCCTGAGCAACGTGCAACTGGCGGACGAAATCGGTTTGTCCGCGTCGCCGTGCCTGCGCCGGGTGCGGATGCTGGAGGAGGCCGGGGTGATTCGCGGGTATCAGGCGAACCTGGATCGCGATGAAGTGGGGCTGGGGCTGACGGTGTTCGTCGGAGTCAAAGTCGAGCGGCACAACGATGAACAGGCCGAGGCGTTTCACCGGGCGGTGACGGCGTTGCCGGAGGTTATTTCGGCGTTTCTGGTGTCCGGGGAATCGGACTTTCTGCTGCAAGTGGTGGTGCCGGATCTACGCGCCTACGACCGTTTTTTAACCGGTTGTCTGCTGAAGTTGCCAGGCGTCAGCGATATTCGCAGCAATTTTGCGATTCATACGGTGAAGACCCCAGGAGCGTTGCCCCTGGGGCATTTGCCGTCCTGATACTTGCTTACATCTGCGTCGCCAGGCCCTCGACATTCATGGCCGCCTGACGCAGCGCCTCGGAACGGGTCGGGTGAGGGTGGCAGGTCAGGGCGATGTCTTCGGCCGACGCGCTGAATTCCATGGCCACGCAATACTCGCCGATCATCTCGCTGACACTCGGGCCGACCAGATGCACGCCGAGGACTTCGTCGGTGTGCGCGTCGGCGAGGACTTTGGCAAAGCCTTCGGTTTCGTGATTGATCTTCGCCCGGCTGTTGGCGGTGAACGGGAATTTGCCGACCTTGTACGCCCGGCCTTCAGCCTTGAGCTGCTCCTCGGTCTTGCCGACGCTGGCCAGCTCCGGTCGGGTGTAGATCACGTTCGGGATCAGGTCGTAGTTGACCTCGCCCGCCTTGCCGACGATCTGCTCGATGCAGGCCATGGCTTCGTCTTCGGCCTTGTGCGCCAGCATCGGCCCTGACGTGACATCGCCGATCACCCAGACGCCCGGTGCTTCGGTGCGATGGTGTTTGTTGGCGAGCATGCCGCGCTTGTCGGTGCTGAGGCCGACGTTTTCCAGCCCCAGGCCTTGGGTGTAGGGGCGACGACCGATGGCGACCAGCACGTAATCGGCTTCAAGCAGTTCGGCGGTGCCGCCGGCTGCCGGTTCGATGCTCAGTTGCACGCCGTTGGCGGAGGACGTTGCGCTGGTGACTTTTGAACTCAGCTTAAAGCTGATGCCTTGTTTGCTCAGCGAACGTTGCAGGGTCTTGCCCGCCTCGCTATCCACGCCCGGGCAGATGCGGTCGAGGTATTCCACCACCGTCACCTGCGCCCCGAGCCGCCGCCAGACCGAGCCGAGTTCGAGGCCGATCACGCCGGCACCGATTACCACCAGATGTCTGGGCACTTCGCTCAAGGACAACGCGCCGGTGGAGTCGAGAATGCGCTGGTTGTCGATCGCCACGCCGGGCAGGGAGTGGGCTCGGAACCGGTGGCGATGATGATGTCGGTGGCGGTCAGTTCGATGCGACTGCCCTGATCGCCGGTCACGCTGACTTTTCCGGGACCGTCGATATGGCCCCAGCCCTTGATCCAGTCGACCTTGTTCTTGCGGAACAGAAACTCGATGCCTTTGGTCAGGCCAGCGACGCTTTCGTCCTTCTGCTTCATCATTTGCGCGAGGTTGAGCGTCGGTTTGACCTCGATGCCGAGGTTGGCGAATTCCGCGCCCATTGCCGCATCGTACAGTTCGGACGCGTGCAACAACGCCTTGGACGGCATGCAACCGACGTTGAGGCAGGTGCCGCCCAGCGTGGCGCGGCCTTCTACGCAAGCGGCCTTGAGGCCCAACTGGCCGGCGCGGATCGCTGCGTTATAACCGCCGGGCCCACCGCCCAGAATCACTACGTCATAGTTGCTCATGCGCTTACTCCTGGCTGAAGAATGCGGATCGCTAAAAATTACGTACGTAATATGTGCGTTTCCGGACATTTCGGTCAAGGCTTCAGGTACGCGACAGGTTGGGCATCCTTGAATGTGAAATTGAGTACAAATATTTCACTGCTTTCGTTATATCGTAACGAGTTAAGCAGTGAGCCAAGGGTTTTGGGGGGATATGCAAGTCGATCTGGACGTTGATGGCACGCAAGTGACCGGTTTGCCGCGCTTTCAGCAGGCGGCGGCCCAGGGTCGCCGATTGCGCCGGTTGGCCATGGGGCTCGGCGGGTTGGCCGTGGCCGGAGTGGTGCTGGCGTTTTTTGTTGGCCTGTTCGCCTCGCAATCGTTGTGGCCGGCGCTGTTGGTCAATCTGAGCGCGGCGTTGCTGCTGCTGGTCGCCGGGTTGCAATCGGCGTGGTGGGTGACCGATTGGCGAGCGCGGGTGATCAACCCGGTGGTCCCGGTGCCTGCTGTCGACGAGACGCCCGAGCCGGACGGCTGGTACGAGCGGCTGCTGGATCGGCTGAGCCGCCGCAGCCTGCATGTACTGGGGCAGATCGGTGCCGCGACATTATGGCTGGGCGGTCTGGCGCTGCTGGCGTTGCTTGGCATCGAGCAGGTGTGGAATCTCACGCTGCAACCGACTGCCGTGGGGTTGTCCGCTTCTGTCTGCGCGGCGATTGCGCTGCTGCTGGCGTTCGGTCTGCTGGTGCTGGAGCGGCAACTGGCTCAGGAAAACCCGGCGCAATGGCCCGAGGCCGGTGCGCTGGCGCAATTGACGCGCGTGACCATCATCAGCCTGGTGCTGGGCGCGTTGTGCTTGTTGTTCGCCAGCGAGAATTCGGTCTGGCCCGTGCGACTGGCGGTGCTGATCGGCATCCTGCCGGGGCTGGTCGCGGTGGAGTTGCTGCTGCGTGCGGTGCTGTCGTTGTTCAGTCCACGTCGCGAACAGCTCGAACCGGTGCTGCTGGCCCGCAGTTTCGTCGCCGATCTGCTGCGTTGGCCACCACAACCGCTGCTCGCGTTGCAGCACGAATTGCACAATCGCTTCGGTATCGACCTGCGGCAGATCTGGGCTTTCAGCTATATGCGTCGCGCGTTTTTGCCGGTGTTGGTGCTGGTGGCGGCAGTCGGCTGGTTGCTCACCGGCATTCATGAGATTCCACTACAAAGCCGTGGCATCTACGAGCGCTTCGGCAAACCGGTGCAGGTCTTCGGCCCCGGTTTGCATGCCGGTCTGCCGTGGCCATTGGGCCGGGTGTTGAGCGTAGAGAATGGCGTGGTGCATGAACTGGCGACCAGCGTCGGCGAGAACCCCGCGCCGGTTCAGCTGGATCCGGCAGAAGGTCCGGCCCCGATCACCGCCAATCGCTTGTGGGATGCCAGCCACGTCAACGACAAATCCCAGGTCATCGCCAGCAGTCGTGGCGAGCAACAGAGCTTCCAGATCGTCAACATGGACGTGCGTTTCGTCTACCGCATCGGCCTCAGCGATCAAGCGGCATTGGCCGCGACTTACAACAGCGCGGATGTACCGACGCTGATCCGCAGCACCGCAAGCCGGATTCTGGTCCACGATTTTGCGTCGCGCACCCTCGACGGTTTACTCGGGCAGGACAGGGTAGGGCTGGCTGACGAGATCGGCCGAGCCGTGCAAAGCGATCTGCAGAAACTCGACAGCGGTGTAGAGATTCTCGCCACCGTGGTCGAAGCAATTCATCCACCGGCCGGCGCGGCCAACGCTTATCACAGCGTGCAAGCAGCGCAGATCGGTGCCCAGGCGTTGATCTCTCGCGAGCGTGGGTCGGCGGCCGAAGCGAGCAATCAGGCACAGTTGCAGGCGAGCCTTGCTCGCGACCAAGCCACCGCCAATGCCCACGAAACCAGCTCGACCGCCCGCGCGGCGGACCTGAAATTCAGCGCCGAGCAAAAAGCCTACGCCAGCGCCGGCGAGGCCTTCGTGCTGGAGCAATACCTCAGCCAGCTCAGTCAGGGACTGGGAAAAGCCAAACTGTTGGTGCTCGACCATCGTCTGGGCGGCAGCAGCAATGCGCCGACCATTGACCTGCGTACGTTCACGCTGCCGGCTGACCCGTCGCCGGCGCGTACCACCGCTCAACCAGGAGCCACCCATTGAGCCAGTCGCATACTCACGATCACCATGACCACAGCGGTCACGACCATGCTCATGGCGGCCACCACCATCACGGGCATCATCACCACCATCATGGCGCACCGGAAGAGGCGGGGCCTTTTCCGTGGCGACGCATGGGCTGGGCGGTGTTGCTGGTGGCGTTTGCCATCGCAGCGGCCAGTCTGGTGCAGGTGCGTTCCGGCGAAGCTACGGTGATAACCCGTTTTGGCAATCCGTCTCGGGTGTTGCTGGATCCGGGTCTGAGCTGGCGCTGGCCGGCGCCGTTTGAAGCGGCGATTCCGGTGGATCTGCGCCTGCGCACCACTTCCAGCGGTTTGCAGGACGTCGGTACCCGCGACGGTTTGCGCATCATCGTGCAAGCGTATGTCGCGTGGCAGGTGCAGGGCGATGCGGAAAACGTCCAGCGTTTCATGCGTGCAGTGCAGAACCAGCCGGACGAAGCGGCGCGGCAGATTCGCACTTTTGTCGGCTCGGCACTGGAGACCACCGCCAGCAGTTTCGATCTGGCCAATCTGGTGAATACCGATGCCAGTCAGGTGCACATCGCCGATTTCGAAGCGCAGTTGCGTCAGCAGATCGATCAGCAATTGCTCGCTACTTACGGCGTGCGCGTGGTGCAAGTGGGCATCGAGCGATTGACCTTGCCGTCGGTGACGCTCACCGCAACGGTTGACCGGATGCGCGCCGAGCGTGAAACCATCGCCACTGAACGCACTGCCATCGGCAAGCGTGAAGCGGCGCAGATTCGTTCTGGCGCCGAGCGTGATGCGCGAATCGTCCAGGCTGACGCGACCGTGAAAGCGGCTGAAATCGAAGCGCAATCGCGAGTCGAAGCCGCGCAGATTTATGGCCGCGCTTATGCCGGATCGCCGCAGCTGTACAACCTGCTGCGCTCACTGGACACCCTCGGCACCATCGTGACGCCGGACACCAAGTTGATCCTGCGCACCGACGCCGCGCCATTCCGTGTGCTGGTGGACGGCCCGCCGACTCTGGAAAGCAAGAGCGGAACGCAGCCATGAGTGAAGTTCCACGTGGAACAAATTCGTTGAACAGTCCGTGGATTCAGGCGGGGCGTCTGGCATTTTTCGCCCTGTACGCGGTGACGGTGCTGGCGGCGTTGGCCTGGGCGTTTTCCAATGTGCGGCAGATCGATCCGCAGAATCGCGCGGTGGTCATGCATTTCGGCGCACTGGATCGCATCCAGAATGCCGGGTTGTTATTGGCCTGGCCGCAGCCGTTCGAACAGGTCGTTTTGTTGCCAGCGGCAGATCGGGTCATCGAGCGTCGCGTGGAAAATCTGCTGCGCAGTCCCGCTGCAATACAGGCAGATCGCGTCGCGACATTCGCCACGCCAATCAGCGATGCACTGGCCGGTTCCGGCTATTTGCTCACCGGTGATGCCGGGGTGGTGCAGCTGGATGTGCGGGCGTTCTACAAGGTCACCGATCCCTATGATTTCGTGCTGCAAGGCGACCATGTGCTGCCGGCACTGGATCGGCTGGTGACCCGCAGCGCGGTGGCCCTGACAGCGGCGCGAGATCTGGACACCATTCTGGTAGCGCGACCGGAACTGATCGGCGCTGACAATCAAGCCGCCGAACGACGTGAACGGCTGCGCGGCGATCTGGTGCAAGGCATCAATCACCGCTTGGCTGAATTGAAGGCAAGCGGGCAGGGCATCGGTGTCGAAGTGGCCCGGGTCGATGTGCAATCGAGTCTGCCCGAGCCTGCCGTCGGTGCTTTCAACGCCGTGCTGACCGCCAGCCAACAGGCTGACAAAGCGGTGGCCAATGCCCGCACCGACGCTGAAAAAATCACCCAGACCGCCAACGAACTGGCCGACCGTACCTTGCAGGTGGCCCACGCCCAGGCCGGTGAGCGTCTGGCGAAAGCCTCCGCGGATACCGCCACTGTTCTGAGTCTGGCTCAGGCCCGACAGCAGGGCACCGACCCGCAAATGCTGCTGCGTCTGTACCGCGAACGGATACCGAAAATTCTCGGCCAGGCCGGTTCGGTCACTACGGTCGATCCGAAAGACGATTCCCGCCTGATCATTCAGGGAGCCAGTAAATGACTGCCACTACCGCCGCCCCGAGCCTGTTGTCCTCGGCCGAGCAACGCCGCGCTGCACGTCAGTTGACCCTGGCGATGCTCGCCCTCGGCCTGCTCGGGCTCGGTCTGATCTGGCGCTGGTTGATGCCGGAACAAACCGGGGTCAGTCAGTTGCTGCTCGGTTTTGCTTCTTTATTGGTCGCGGTGCCGGTGATGCGTTCGGCGTGGTTCAGCCTGCGCTATCCGAGCCTGCACGGCATCACCGACCAGTTGATCGCATTGGCGATGCTTGGTGCCTGGGCCACGGGGGATCTGCTGACCGCCGCGCTGTTGCCGATCATCATGATCTTCGGCCATGTGCTGGAGGAGCGCAGTGTGATCGGCTCGCAGGAGGCGATTCATGCGCTGGGCCAACTCACTCGCAGCCATGCACGAAAAATCCAGGCGGACGGCACAGTCATCGAAGTCGATAACGGCACGCTCAAGGCTGGTGACATCGTTGAAGTCCGCGCCGGCGATCGGGTGCCAGCGGATGGTCGTGTATTGTCTGGCCAGGCGAGTCTCGACACAGCCTCGATCACCGGTGAGTCGGTGCCCGTGGAGGCGGTCGTCGGAATGACCGTGTTCGGCGGGGCGATCAACCTCGATGGCCTGCTGCGTATCGAGGTCACCCGCACCGGTGATGAGTCGACCCTCGGCAAGGTCATCGCCCTGATGCAGAACGCCGAGCGCTCCAAGCCACCGATCACCCGGCTGCTGGAACGTTATGCCGGCAGCTACATGGTGCTGGTGTTGCTGCTGGCGGCGGTGACCTGGTTTGTCACCAACGATGCGCAGGCAATGTTGGCGGTGCTGGTCGCAGCTTGTCCTTGTGCGCTGGTGTTGTCGGCACCGGCCACGGCGATTGCCGGTGTGGCGGTTGCGGCGCGGCACGGGATTCTGATCCGCAGTTCGGCGTTCCTCGAAGAACTGGCCGACCTCACATCGTTGGTGGTGGACAAGACCGGCACTCTGACTTACGGCACATTGCGTTTGCAGTCGATCAACAGCGCGCAGGTGGATCACGATTCGGTGATGGCACTGGCCGCCAGTCTTGGCGCTGCCAGCAGTCACCCGGTCAGTCGTGCGCTGGCAGGCCTGGTCCACGCGGACAACGTGCTGGTGCTGACCGACATTCACGAACGCCAAGGTATGGGTGTGGTCGCCAGAACCGAGCAGGGCGAAGCAGCGCTGGGTCGTCCGGAGCTGTTTGCGCAGCTGGGGATCCCGACCACAACGATTCCCGATCACGACGGCCCGATTGCCGGCCTGGCGTTGAACGGTGAATTCCTCGCCTGGCTGTTGCTGGCCGACAGTGTCAAACCGGAAGCGCGCTTCGCCTTGAGCGAACTGCGCGAGTTGGGCCTCGGTCGGCAACTGCTGCTGACCGGCGACCGTCAGAGTGTGGCGCAGACTCTGGCCCGTGATGTCGGCCTGCATGAAGTCGAAGCCCAGGCGTTGCCCGAAGACAAACTCAATCGCGTGTTGAAAGAAATCGACAACGGTTTCCGGCCGATGGTGGTCGGCGACGGCATCAATGATTCGCTGGCACTCAAGGCCGGTGTGGTGGGTGTTGCGATGGGGGCGGGCGGTGCGGACATTGCGCTGGCGTCCGCCGACATCGTGCTGATCGGCAGCGACCTGCGCCGGCTCGGCACCTGTGTGCGCCTCAGCCGTCAGTGTCGGCGCACGCTGCAGGTGAACGTGATCATCGGTCTGGGCTGGACGCTGGCCATCGTGGTGTTCGCCGCCTTCGGCTGGTTGGGCGCGGCCGGGGCAATGATCGCTGCGCTCCTGCACAACCTCAGCACATTGCTGGTGTTGGGCAATGCCGGTCGTTTGTTGCGATTCCAGGAACCGCTGTTGAAGTTGAACGAGCAGAACTGATCATTTTTCGAACTGTGCGCCGGACTTGAAGTCTTCTGAGAAGGCGCACTGAAGCATGGAGATCGGTGCCGTTACGGCCGTTTTGGCTGATAGGTGGCGACTATCGAAACGATAGCCTGCTAATTTTCAAGGATGGTCTACCCTCAGATCAGACGTCTGAAACCAGGGGATATTCCATGCTCGCGCAACTTCCACCGGCCTTACAGAATCTGCAGCTTCCGCTTCGCCTGCGACTCTGGGACGGCCATGAATTCAATCTGGGCCCGACGCCCAGCGTCACCATCGTGGTCAAGGACCCGTTGATGGTGTCCCAGTTGACCCATCCAAGTCTCGACGCGCTGGGGGCGGCGTTCGTCGAGGGCAAACTCGAGCTCGAGGGCTCGATCAGCGAGGTCATCCGGGTTTGCGACGAATTGAGTACGGCGCTGCTCGATGAAGATGAAGACAGTCAGCCGGTGCGAACCGTGCACGACAAGGAAACCGACGCCAAAGCCATTTCCTATCACTACGACCTGTCCAACGCGTTCTATCAGCTGTGGCTGGACAGCGACATGGCGTATTCCTGCGCCTATTTCGAAACCGGCAGTGAAACCCTGGAGCAGGCGCAACAGGCCAAGTTCCGGCACCTGTGTCGCAAGCTGCGTCTGCAGCCGGGCGACTACCTGCTGGACGTCGGCTGCGGTTGGGGCGGTCTGGCGCGTTACGCTGCCCGTGAGTTCGGTGCCAAGGTGTTCGGTATCACCCTGAGCAAGGAACAACTGGCGCTGGCTCGGGAGCGGGTCAAAGCCGAAGGTCTGGAAGACCAGGTCGAACTGCAACTGCTCGACTACCGTGATCTGCCGCAGGACGGGCGGTTCGACAAAGTGGTGAGCGTCGGTATGTTCGAGCACGTGGGTCACGCCAATCTGGCCGAGTACTGCAAGACCTTGTTCGGTGCGGTGAAAGAGGGCGGTCTGGTGATGAACCACGGCATCACCGCCAAGCACACCGATGGCCGTCCGGTGGGGCGCGGTGCCGGCGACTTCATCGAAAAATACGTGTTCCCCAATGGCGAGCTGCCGCACCTGGCGATGATCTCGGCCGAGATCAGCGAGGCCGGTCTGGAGATCGTCGATGTCGAGAGCCTGCGTCTGCATTACGCGCGCACCCTGGACCACTGGAGCGAACGACTGGAAGACAACCTCGAAGCCGCCGGCAAACTGGTGCCGGATCAAGCGCTGCGTATCTGGCGCCTGTACCTGGCCGGTTGCGCCTACGCGTTTGCCCGGGGCTGGATCAATCTGCACCAGATTCTCGCGGTGAAGGCCCACGCCGATGGCAGCCATGAACTGCCGTGGACCCGCGACGACATCTACAACCCTTGAGCTAGAGAATCGGTGAAATGAGCCGGGCGATCCGCATGCCGAGCTGTTGCAGGCGGTGGATCTCCCGGCCTTCTTCCTTGGCGATTTCGTAGGCTTGGGCAAAGTCGTCGTTGAGCATCTGTTCCACGTGGCCGGCGAATTCGCTGTCGACCGTCAGCAACATCACCTCGAAATTAAGCCGGAACGAACGGTTGTCCAGATTGGCGCTGCCGATGGCGCTGATTTCGCTATCGACCAAAACCACTTTCTGATGCAGGAAACCCGGTTCGTAGCGGAACACCCGCACCCCGGCGCGCACCGCTTCGAACGCGTAAAGGCTTGATGCTGCGTAAACGATACGGTGATCGGGGCGCGACGGCAGCAGCAGTCGTACATCCACACCGCGAAGAACGGCGAGGCGCAGTGCCGCGAAAACGGCTTCGTCTGGGATGAAGTAAGGGCTGGTGATCCATACGCGTTCGGTCGCGGCATGGATGGCTTCGACGAAGAACAGCGAACAGGTTTCGTAGGCATCTGCCGGGCCGCTGGCCAGCAATTGGCAGAGCACGCCGTCTTCCGGGTAAACCTCCGGCAGGATCAGCGGAGGCAGCGTACGGGCGGCCCAGAACCAGTCTTCGGCAAATGACTCCTGCATGCAGGCGACCACCGGGCCGCGCACCTGCACGTGGGTGTCGCGCCATGGCGCCAAGGGTGGTTTTTCGCCCATGTATTCGTCGCCGACGTTGTGTCCGCCAACAAAGCCGATCAACCCGTCGACCACGACGATTTTGCGGTGGTTGCGGAAATTCACCTGGAAGCGATTGAGCCAGCCGCTGCGGGTGGCAAATGCCTTGACCTCGACTCCGCCATCGCGAAGTGCCTGCACGTAGCTGTGGGGCAGGGCGTGGCTGCCGATGCGGTCGTACAGCAGATGAATCGCGACACCTTCGGCGGCTTTCTTCAGCAGCAGTTCGCGCAGGCGCTGGCCGAGGCGATCGTCGTGAATGATGAAAAACTGGATCAGCACGGCTTCCCGTGCTTGGCTGATTGCGTGGAAAATCGCTTCGAAGGTGGCGGTGCCGTTGATCAGCAATTGCACTTCATTGTTGGCCAAGCACGGCATGCGGCCTAATTTCGGCATCGCCCGCAATGAGTCGTAGGCATTCGAGGCGCGGGCGGTCAGGGCTTCTTCTACCCAGGGCCGCCAGTTCAGTTCGGAAACGGCCTGGCGCATTTGTTCATTGGCCTGACGTCGGGCCTTGATATAACCGTCGAAGGTGCTGCGACCGAACACCAGATAGGGGATGAGGGTGAGATAGGGAATGAAAATCAGCGACAGCGCCCAGGCGATCGCGCCTTGCGCCGTGCGGACGGTCAGCACCGCATGGATGGCGGCAATTGTGCCCAGGCTATGTATCAGCGCGATCAGATAACCGAAGATGTGCGGTCCAAAATAATCCATGGGGCAACCTTGCTCCTGAAGATTCAATGCTTAACAGACCATGTTCCTCTGCGGTTGTCGCTATTTTCTTTTTAGCCATGAAAGCAGGCCATGAACCGAAACAAGCGGCCGGCGTCTAACGGCCACTACTGATCAGGAGTTTTGCAATGAACGTTCGTCTGCTGGGTTTGGCGCTGGGTCTGGGGTTGGCCTTGCCGTTGGTGGCTCAGGCGCAAATGCTGCAGCCGGGGTTGTGGGAAATGACATCGAGCAATGTGAAGGTCGATGATCAGGCCATGGACGTGCAATCGATCCTCGGCCAGATACAGGGCCAGATCACCCCGCAACAGCGGGCGGAACTGGAGAAGCAGGGGATCAACATTGGCGGCAAGGGCATTCGTGCCTGCCTGACACCGCAGCAAGTGGCGACCAACGATATTCCGCTGGCGGACCCGCAGTCGGGCTGCAAACAGCAGATCACCGAGCGTAACGGCAACCAGTGGAAATTCCGCTTCAGCTGCCCGCGAGCCTCGGGCACCGGTGTGGCGACGTTCGTCAGCGATCGTGAATTCACCACCATCGCCAACGGTACGTTCAATGCCATCGGGATCAACCAGAAGGGCAGTCTGGAAACCCGCGCGGTGTGGCTGGGTCAGGACTGCGGCACCGTCAAACCAAGAGCCTGAAAATCGAAACCGCCCCACAACATTGTGGGGCGGTTTTTTTCTAGCGCATGAAGCGCAACGGCAATCCCTGACACCCGTCATGCAGGCGATTGCCGTGCCACGCGACCTGTCCCGACACAATCGTCGTACTCACCCGATGGCGAAAGCTGTGACGGGCAAACGGGGTCCATCCGCACTGCGACAGGATCGGTTGTCGTGATACCGCGACGCCTTCGGGCTCCGGTTGAATCAATACCAGATCCGCCCAATAACCTTCCCTCAGATAACCGCGATCCGGAATGGCAAACAGATCCGCCACCCGGTGACTGGTCTTCGCTACCAGCGTGGTGATCGGCAGCACGCCATCCGCCACCAGTTCCAGCAACGCCGGCAACGCATGTTGCACCAGCGGCAGCCCGGACGGCGCCTGGGCATACGACAGCTGTTTCTCCGCCCAGGTATGCGGGGCGTGATCGCTGCCGATTACGTCCAGTCGATTGCTCGACAAGGCCAGGCGCAGGGCACCGCGATCAGCCTGGGTTTTGATCGCCGGGTTGCATTTGATCTGGTTGCCGAAGTCCGGGTAGTCGCGGTCATCGAACAGCAGATGATGCAGGCAGACTTCCGCCGTGATGCGTTTGTGCGCCAGCGGTTTGTCCTCGAACAGTTCCAGCTCTCGAGCCGTGGTCAGGTGCAGCACGTGCAGGCGAGTGCCATGGCGTTTGGCGAGATCCACCGCCAGCGAAGAAGAGCGATAGCAGGCCTCGGCATTGCGGATCAATGCATGAGCATCGGGCGGCAGATGTTCGCCGAACTGCTCGCGCAACCTGGCGGTGTTGGCCTCGATGCTCGGCGTGTGTTCGCAATGGGCCAGCAGGATCGTTGGCACCTCGGCGAACAATCGCTCCAACGTTTTGGGGTCATCCACCAGCATGTTGCCGGTCGACGCGCCCATGAACACTTTGACCCCGGCCACCTCACTGGGATTGAGTGCCGCGACGGTGTCCAGGTTGTCGTGACTGACGCCGAAGTGAAAGCCGTAGTTGGCCACCGAGTTGATCGCCGCCCGACGCTTCTTGTCGGCCAGCGCTTCGAGGGTGAGGGTTGCCGGGTTGGTGTTGGGCATGTCCATGAAACTGGTGATGCCACCGGCCACTGCTGCGCGGGATTCGGTGTAGATGCTGCCCTTGGTTGGCGAACCCGGTTCACGGAAATGCACTTGGTCGTCAATCATTCCCGGCAGCAGCCATTGGCCGTTGGCGTCGATTTCCAGCGTGGCGTTTTCACCTTCGATGCTGAGGCCGATCTTGACGATGCGACCGTGGCTGACCAGCAGATCGGCATCGAACTCTCGCCCTTCGTTCACCAGCCGCGCATTGCGAATCAGCACACTGTTCATGGTTCAGAACTCGTTCTGCAGGGCTTTGTAGCCGCGCACCAGATCGACGTTGGTGCGCGCCACGTCTTCGGAAAACTCCGAGGCGCTGACGCTCACCGGCGGGAATTGCGACAGATCGGTGTTCGGCCCGATGCGGGTGGTGGAGGGCACGTAGAACGCGTCCGGCAGATCCCGGCCATCGACCACCGAGTTGTGCCGCACCACGCAACCGTTGCCCACTACGCAGTTGAACAACACGCTGTTGAAACCGATGAACACCCGGTCGCCGACTTTGCAGGGGCCATGCACGATCGAGCGGTGGGCGATCGAGCTGAACTCGCCGATGGTCACCGCCGCGCCGGACTTGGAGTGGATCACCACGCCATCCTGGATGTTCGAGTTGGCGCCGATGGTGATCGGCTCCATCTCGCCCGAGGCGTCCACTTCATCGGCGCGAATGACCGCATAGGGGCCGACGAACACGTTTTCACCGATCACCACTTTGCCGCAGATGATCGCGGTTTTATCGACGTAGGCAGACTCGGCAATTTGCGGCAGATCGCCGGAAGGATTTTTGCGGATCATGGTTGGCTCAGGGCGTCGTAAAGGGTGTTGAGGTTGTATTCGAACAGGCCGGTGAAGGTGCTGGCCGGACCCGAAGCGGCGAGGGCGTCGGAGTACAGCGTTCCGCCGATGTGCGCGCCGCTTTCGTCGGCGATCTGTTTGAGCAGGCGTGCGTCCTTGATGTTTTCCATGAACACCGCTTTGACCTTGGCCTGACGGATCTGGGTGATCAGTGCAGCGACTTCGGCGGCGGAAGGCTCGCGCTCGGTGGACAGACCTTGCGGAGCCATGAAGTCGATTCCGTAGGCTTGGCCGAGATAACCGAAGGCATCGTGGCTGGTAACGATCTTGCGATTGCCCGGCGGCAGGGAACCGAGCTTGGCCTTGGCTTCGGCGAGGAGGGCGTAGATCTGTTTCAGGTAGGCCTTGCTGTTGCGTTCGTAGTCGGCTTTGTTCGCCGGGTCGGCGGCGATCAGAGCCTTGGTGATGTTGGCGACATACAACTCGGTGTTGGCCAGGTTGTGCCAGGCGTGAGGGTCGGGCACGGTCTCGCCGTCTTCATCCAGAGAGCGGGGGATCACGCCATGGCTGGCACTGATCACCGTAGCTTTGGTGTCGGTGCTGATCACCAGTCGATCCAGCCATGGCTCGAAACCCAGTCCGTTTTTCACGATCAGTTTTGCTTTCAGAAGTGCCTTGGCATCGTCCGGCGTTGGTTCGTAGGTGTGGGCGTCAGCGTCGGGACCGACCATGTTGGTGATCTGGATATGCTCGCCGCCGACCTGATGCACCATGTCGGCGAGGATGCTGAAACTGGTGACCACCGGCAGTTTCTCCGCCGCCGACAATGACATCGACAGCATCAGGCTGAACAACACAAGTAGAGCGCGCATCGGGAAACACCTCATTGGGATGTGAGCAAAGGCGGGCGGCGCAGCAGGCCGTGAACCGGCCCGAACACGACGGACAACAGGTAACCGATGCCTGCGACCAGCACGATGGCCGGACCGCTGGGCAGCGAGTAGTAGAACGACAGCAACAGACCGAGCCATACCGACAGGCAACCGATAACGGCGGCGATGGCGATCAGGATTGGCAGGCGCCGGCTCCAGAAACGTGAAGCGGCGGCGGGCAGCATCATCAGTCCGACCACCATCAGTGCGCCGATGGCCTGGAATCCGATGACCAGATTCAGCACCACCAGCGTCAGGAACACGCCGTGGGCGATCGGGCCGAGTCGGCTGACGGTGCGCAGGAACAGTGGATCGAGGGTGTCCAGCAGCAGCGGGCGGTAGATCAGCGCCATGGCCATCAGACTCAACAACGAAACGCCCAACATGCCGTTGAGGGTCGGCCCGTCGACGGCCAGTGCGGACCCGAACAGCAAGTGCAGCAGGTCGAGACGTTTGCCGGCGATGCCCAGAATCAGCACGCCACTGGCCAGGGAGATCGGGTAGATCGCGGCGAGACTGGCGTCCTCGCGCAAACCGGTTCGGCGGGTGATCCATGCGGCGAGTCCGGCCATGCCCAGGCCGGCGCCGAGGCCGCCGAGGGTCAGCGCCGGAAGACTCAGGCCGGCAAACCAGAAGCCGAGTGCGGCACCGGGAAGAATGCCGTGGGCGACGGCGTCGCCGATCAGGCTCATACGCCGCAGGATCAGGAACACGCCCAATGGTGCGGTGCTGCACGCCAGCAGGAGACCGCCGAGCAGTGCCCGGCGCATGAACACGAACTCAAGGAACGGTTGCCAGAAATGCGTGGCGCTGAGCATCAGGCCACCTGCACGTTGGGTATCTGCTGGATCAGTTCGACACTGGGGCCGAACACACAGCCGCTGCTTTTGATAAGCAGTGTTTGTGGAATGTGTTGGCGGACGGCGGCGAGGTCGTGGCAAACCATCACCAAAGTCCGTCCTTGCGCATGCCAGGTGTGCAGGTGTTGCCAGAGCAATGCCTGACCCAGTTCATCGAGGGCGGCATGGGGTTCGTCGAGCAGCAACAAAGGCGTGTCCGCCAGACTCAGTCGAGCGAGCAGGGCGCGTTGCAGTTCACCGCCGGAGAGGGCCATCAATGGGCGCTGTTCCAGACCGCTCAAGTGCCAGTCTTCAAGAGCTTGAGTCAGCCGTTGTGTGCGCAGTTGGGTTGATAGTCGGCGTCCCCAGAAACCGGCGGCAACCAGTTCCTGGAGGCTGATCGGGAATTGGCGGTCCAGGTGCTGTTGTTGGGGGAGGAATGACAGACCGCTTTGGCGAGGGACGCCTAATGCGACAGCGCCGGCCAGAGGCCTCTGTAGTCCGGCGATGACTTTCAGCAGGCTGCTTTTGCCGCTGCCGTTCACGCCGATGATGGCGGTCAGGCTGCCGCGTTCCAGTTGAAGACTCAGCGGTGGCGTGAGCGGTTGGCCGGGTGCGCCCCAACTGACGGACTGGAAGCGAATCATGCGGTCTCCCGGCGCCAGCGACTTTCAGCGACTGCATCGTGGGCGTGGAGGCTTTCGGCATGGACCACGCGCATGTGGAATTCACGGATGCCGGGTGAGCGACGCAACGCCAGATTCAGACGGCGGGCGGCGTCTTCGCAGAACATCAGGTTCTGGCCATTGGCGAGGGCGAAGGCTTGTTCGTCCGCGCGTTTCACGGCGGTTTGTACGGCGGTGCCGAGGGCCGCTTCGGCGTCGTTGATGGTCGAGGTCAGTGGTAAGCCATCGACGAATTCATCCAGGTGCAGATGCAGTTGTGCAGCGCTGCGCTGGCTGTGGGGCGTTGCGATGATCCCTTGAGTCGAGCCCAGCCAGGCCAGAACCTCTGCATGCTGCAACGGCTTGTTGGCGAAATCGTCGACGAATTGCTGCTGGATCAATTGCCTCGCCAGAGCGGCAGAGCAGGGGCAAGTCGAGGAATAGGCCACCTCGATTTTGAGTTCCACGTGGAACACTGTGTTTTTCAGAGTGGCTGAAATCGTCACCGGATAGGTTTTCCATCCTGCCAATGGGCTGACCAATGCGGGTCGTCTGAGCAGCAAATCGGTATGGATATTCAGATAGGCCGAGTTAGCCAGGCCTTCGTGGCTGTCGAGAAAACGCTGCAAAACCTGCTGCAGAAGTGCGGGAGTGAGGTTTTGCTGTTCCAGCACTTCCAGCGCCAGATACAACCGTGACATGTGAATGCCACGGGCTTCGCCGTCATCCAGGCTGACACCCGCATCGGCTTTTGCAGCCAGGAGTTGGCCCTCGATAAAGACAGGAAGAGCGATGCCACGCATCCCCACCCAATCAAGCGGCAAGGCTTGGCGGGCGGCTTGCGCGGCGATATCCGGCAGCGTCAGCGCATTCATGTTCAGTACCATCGTGTTGATTGAATTTGATGTTACATTATAACAATTCAAATCACGATGCCTTTTTCATGAACGGGCTTTCATATGCACAGACGCCATTTGCTTAACCTGATGTTGGCCAGCGCTGCTTTGGCTTTTCCTTTCAGTGTCAGCGCCACACAAATTCGCAATGCACGCCTTTGGCGGTCGGATGACAAGCTTCGGCTGGTCTTCGATTTGAGCGGGCCGGTGAGCTACAAAACGTTCACGTTGAGTGCGCCGGATCGTCTGATTATTGATCTGAGCGGTGCCAGCTTGAGTGGCGATTTCAGTCAATTGGCGCTAAGCGAAACGGTTATTCGCAGCATCCGTTCCGGGCATTTTGGGAAAGGTGATACCCGAATCGTGCTGGATTTGAATCGCCCGGTTCAGCTCAATACCTTCCTGCTGGCGCCTCAGGATGGACAAGGACATCGCCTGGTTCTGGACCTTTTGAGCGACTCAAAAGTGGCAAAGCCAAGCGTTCCACGTGAAACACCGGGGAAAACCAATCATCCAAAACGAGACATTATTGTTGTGGTCGACCCTGGTCATGGCGGCAAAGATCCGGGCGCAGTGGGTGCAAAAGGCGAGCGTGAGAAAGACGTGGTGCTCTCCATTTCACAGCTGCTCGCACGTCGCTTGAAGCGGGAAAAAGGCTTCGATGTGAAGCTTGTACGCAATGACGATTTCTTCGTGCCGCTCCGCAAGCGGGTTGATATTGCCCGCCAGCACAAGGCCGACATGTTCATTTCGGTGCACGCAGATGCTGCGCCGCGTCTGACCGCTTCAGGCGCTTCGGTGTATTGCCTGTCTGAAGGTGGCGCGACTTCAGCTACCGCACGCTTTATGGCGCAGCGGGAAAACGGTGCGGATCTGCTCGGTGCAACCAGCCTGCTGAATCTGAAGGACAAGGACCCAATGCTCGCCGGGGTCATCCTCGATATGTCGATGAATGCCACCATCGCCGCCAGTTTGCAGCTGGGCAGCACGGTACTGGGAAGTCTGGCGGGCATCACCACGCTGCATCAAAAGCGTGTGGAGCAAGCGGGATTTGCGGTGCTGAAGTCACCCGATGTGCCTTCGATTCTGGTGGAAACCGGGTTCATCTCCAACGCGCGGGACAGTCAGCGGCTGGTCACGGCACGCCATCAGCAAGCGGTTGCTGACGGATTGTTTGAAGGATTGCAGCGCTATTTCCAGAAAAATCCACCGGCCGACAGCTACATCGCCTGGCAGCAGGAGCAACAGCAAGCGCGCGTTTAGCAGCCTGTGAGTCGGCTGCAGGTGAACTTCCCGGTGCTTCCGCCGGAGCTGGAGAAGCGGTTGATTGTCGTCCAGCCTACCCGGCGGTTGTAGCCGACCCACGCTTCGCCGTCGGAGGCGATTCCTGTGAAGAACGTCAGTTGCCCGTAAATGCTGTTGGTTTGCGCCCAATAACGTTGGCCGATCTTCTCGAAGCCCCGCAGGTAAATCGTCTTGCCGGCGGTGTTGACGCTGTAGGCGTTGCCATTGGCATCGATACACGCCAGCAGGTTGGCGCTGCGCGTGCAGGTGGCGAGCCCCGGGACTTGTGCCCATGCATCGAAGGTCAGCAAGGCGAGTCCAAAGAGTGAGCATTTCAGCGCAGTTTTCATGAGATCACTCGACGGTGAAGTGTTTCCAGCTTCCGGCCCTTTGTCATTTCCGGCAAGAAGAAAGTGGATCTTCAGTATTGTTATACTATAACATAAATTCGATCGGGCTTTCCGTGGCTCCTGTTTTCAAGCGTCTGCTTCTCTGACTGTCTCGTAGAAGCCCAAGAACGCCTGCCGCCGAGAGCGTTTCATGCGTTTAGCTACCGTTTGATGAGGTTTACCCCATGTCTTCCCCGCTTCCCGTGACCGTTTTATCCGGCTTTCTCGGCGCCGGAAAAAGTACACTTTTGAATTACGTACTACGTAACAGAGACGATTTGCGTGTGGCAGTAATCGTCAATGATATGAGCGAAATCAATATTGATGGCAGCGAAGTTCAGCGTGATGTCGACCTGAACCGCGCAGAAGAAAAACTCGTGGAAATGAGCAACGGCTGTATCTGCTGTACGTTACGCGAGGACCTTCTGGAGGAGGTCGCCAAACTGGCCCGGGAAGGCCGATTCGATTATCTGCTTATCGAATCCACCGGCATTTCCGAGCCGCTGCCGGTTGCCGAGACCTTCACCTTCCGTGACGAGCAGGGCCAAAGCCTCGCGGACATCGCTCGCCTTGACACCATGGTCACTGTAGTCGACGGCCTGAATTTCCTGCCTGATTTCCAGGCCGCCGAAAGCCTGGCCTCCCGTGGCGAAATCCTTGGTGAAGAAGATGAGCGCTCGATCACCGATCTGTTGGTTGAACAGATCGAGTTCGCCGACGTTCTGTTGATCAGCAAGATCGATCTGATCAGCAGCAGCGAGCGGGAAGAGCTGATGGCGATCCTCAAGCGGCTCAACGCTAACGCCGAGATCATCCCGATGGTGATGGGCGAAGTGCCGCTGGAGAAGATCCTCAATACCCACCGCTTCGACTTCGAAAGGGCTGCGACAGCCCCGGGCTGGCTTCAGGAGCTGCGTGGCGAACATGTGCCGGAAACCGAGGAATACGGCATCGCGTCCACGGCTTACCGCGCGCGCCGACCGTTTCACCCTCAGCGTTTTTTCGACTTCATCGAGCGGCCCTGGCTGAACGGCAAACTGCTGCGTTCCAAAGGTTTCTTCTGGCTCGCAAGCAAACCCACCGATGCCGGTAGCTGGTCCCAGGCGGGCGGTTTGATGCGCCATGGTTTTGCTGGGCGCTGGTGGCGTTTTGTGCCGAAAAATCAGTGGCCACAGGATCAGGAAAGCACCGCCGCAATCATGGAAAACTGGACCGCGAGCGTAGGAGACTGTCGCCAGGAGCTGGTGTTTATCGGCCAGAACATCGATTTCGCACAGCTCAAGTCAGCCCTCGACGACTGCCTGCTCACCGATGCCGAGATGGCGCTCGGTGTCGAAGGCTGGCGATTGCTGGCTGATCCGTTCGGCCCCTGGCATGACGAGGCCGCGTGATGCTTGCCCTCAAACCGCTGCAAAGCAAAACACGTCATCAAGTGCTCGGCCCGACCCCGCAGGCGCTGGCGAGCATCCTGGAAGATGAAATAAACCTCGCTGTCTGGCAGCGGCAACTACCGCTGCATGTCGCCGATTTTGCGAAGTTGTTGGTGTCACTCAACGAGCCTTATGCCGAAGCGCTGAGCCTCGAATTGCACGACGAAGACGCAGAACCAGACCTGACCGGCCTGGCCAGCGGATTCCGCGACCTGGAAGGCTACGAAGGTTTTATCGCCGACCTGAAATGGCTGGTCAGCGCCTTCGCCTGCCTGCTTGGTGCACGGCGGATCGGCCTGCGTTTGCGGGTGCTGGACAAGGCGATGTGCCCGCGTTTTCACGTCGATCATGTGCCCGTACGACTAATCACCACCTACGCCGGCATTGGCAGCGAGTGGCTGAAGGAAGGGGAAATGGATCGCCAGCAACTGGGAAAACCACTGGCCGAGCCGCGGGAAAAATCGCGGATTCAGCAACTGGTCAGCGGTGAAGTGGCGCTGCTCAAAGGAGAGAAGTGGCATGGCAACGAAGGTTTCGGGCTGATCCATCGCTCTCCACAACCGGCGCCGGGCGAACGGCGTCTGATGCTGACCCTCGACTGGCTCGGCTGACGCCTCAAGGCTTGAGCCAGTTGCCCTGGCTCTGGCTCTCGCAGTACGGCTTCAAATACGCCGCATCGGTGGCTACGCCGTAATAGTGGATATCCTGACGATAAGGCATATTGGCGACTTGCGCGTTGCTGCACACGCCAAAAGCCCCGGCCGGGCATTGATCGACGTACTGCACGTCGACTTTTTGCCCCGCCAGCGTGGGCTGGCAGAAGCCGTCGTTGAACAGTTTTTCCGGGATGTTGCGGTTCTGCTGGCAGACCTTCACGTCGAGGCGTTCTGCCTGGCTGTGCACCACACAAGCCTGGGCCAGCGCTTCGCCCGATACCAGCGCCAACAGCAACGACCATCCCATCCACCGCATTCCCGACCTCCAGAAAACCTTGATCATGTTGCAGAACATTCCTACCCACGTCATCGCAGGCCCCTTGGGCGCCGGCAAGACCAGCCTGATCCGCCAGCTCATGGCGCAACGACCGGCCGGTGAGCGCTGGGCAGTGCTGATCAACGAATTCGGCCAGATCGGCCTCGACGCTGCACTGTTGACCCGGGACGCCGATGGTATCGCACTGGGCGAAGTGGCCGGGGGCTGTTTGTGTTGTGTGAACGGTGCGCCGTTTCAGATCGGGCTGGGACGTTTATTGCGCAAGGCCCAGCCGGATCGCCTGTTCATCGAGCCTTCCGGATTAGGGCATCCAGCGCAGTTGCTGCAACAACTGTGCGAAGCGCCATGGCAAGGTGTTCTCGCCGTTCAACCCTGTGTTCTGGTGCTGGACGCCCAGGCACTGGCGGCGGGCAAGACACTACCGCCAGCGCAGCGGGAGGCGCTCCCGAATGCCGGTTTGCTGGTATTGAACAAGGCGGAAAACCTCGATGAATCCCTGCGAGAGCAGATTGCCCGCCAGTTGCCGTCCGTGAGGCTGATCTGGACGCAGCAGGCGTCGCTGTCCTTAAGCGAGTTGCCGGGTGTGGCGGCTCAAGCGCAAGCGGGTGTGGATAAGTTGAACTTGCCCAAAGGGCTGGCGCAGATGCCGGCCGTCTGGAGCGATCCGGCTTCGCCGATTTGCCTGAGTCAGGCGCAAGAGGGCGGCTGGAGCATCGGCTGGCGCTGGCACCCAAGCCAGAAGTTTGATGTGACTCGCATCTCTCAGTGGCTGGAATCCCTGAACTGGCGCCGGGCGAAGCTGGTTATCCACAGTCAGACTGGCTGGGAATCAGCCAATGCCCTGGATAGCGCCAAGCTGGACTGGCAGCCCAGCGAATGGCGCAAGGATTCGCGTATCGAACTGATTTTCGACCAATCGCAAGTAATCGATGAATTGCAGGCAGGATTGGCCGGCTGTCGGATTCAAGCGAACTGACTCAAGGCTTCCACTTGGTGTGTTCCTGGCGCCACTGGCTCAGTTCGATGACTTGCGCGCTCGGCCTGGCCACTTCCACCACCGGCGGGGTGTCGTCGAACGGTGCCGGGTAGGGCGCCAGTTCGATCTGCGCGCTATGGGGGCCGAACTGGGTGATGGTGCCGTTGTGACGGGTTTCGCCGGTCACGGTGAATTCGAAGTTGTAGACCCGGGCCAGACGTCGACGCCCGCTGGCATCCTTGATAAGACCGATCTTCTTTAGTGCCACGTTGCCGTCGAGCAGCTCGACGCCGACATTCACGCAATGCTGCTTGACCCGTTCCAGTGCCCGCTCGCGCAGGCCATGGTTGTGCCACAGCCATGCACCGGCAACGGCGAACAGCATCAGCACGAAAATGTTTTCCAGGGTCAGCATCAACAAGAAACTCCAAAAGTTGGCATCAGCTTAACTGCGTCGCCGGTCTGTCGTACAGACTGTGTTTCGTCGCATACTGCGCGGCTTGAATTTCAATCGTTTTACGGAAAAACCCGAATGAAACGTACACCTCATCTGCTCGCTATCCAGTCCCATGTGGTGTTCGGCCATGCCGGCAACAGCGCTGCGGTTTTTCCGATGCAGCGGGTCGGGGTCAATGTCTGGCCGCTCAACACCGTGCAGTTCTCCAACCACACTCAGTACGGCCAGTGGGCCGGAGAAGTGCTGGCACCGCAGCGGATCCCGGAGCTGGTTGAAGGTATTGCCGCCATTGGGGAATTGGGCAATTGCGACGCAGTGCTGTCCGGCTATCTCGGCAGTGCGGCCCAGGGCCGGGCGATTCTCAGTGGCATCGAGCGGATCAAGGCGGTCAATCCGAAAGCCCTGTACCTGTGCGATCCAGTGATGGGTCATCCGGAGAAGGGTTGCAGCGTGCCGGCTGAAGTCAGCGATTTCCTGCTCGACGAAGCCGCAGCGGTGGCCGACTTCATGTGCCCGAACCAGCTGGAACTGGACAGCTTCTCCGGGCGCAAGCCGCAGTCGCTGTTCGATTGCCTGGCGATGGCGCGGGCGCTGCTGGCACGCGGGCCGAAAGCGGTGCTGGTCAAGCATCTGGATTACCCGGGGAAACCGGCGGATGGCTTCGAGATGCTGCTGGTGACTGCCGAGGGCAGTTGGCATTTGCGTCGTCCGTTGTTGGCGTTTCCGCGTCAGCCGGTCGGTGTGGGCGATCTGACGTCCGGCCTGTTCCTGGCTAGGGTGCTGCTCGGCGACAGTCTGGTGGCGGCGTTTGAATTCACCGCAGCGGCGGTGCATGAGGTGCTGCTGGAAACCCAGGCCTGTGCCAGTTATGAGCTGCAACTGGTGCGGGCTCAGGACCGGATTGCGCATCCGCGGGTGAAGTTCGAGGCCACGCCGATCAGTCTTTAAGACCGCGTTGCCCTCATTCGCGAGCAAGCCCGCTCCCACATTTGGAATGCGTTCCTCCTGTGGGAGCGGGCTTGCTCGCGAAAGCTATCTACAGAGCGCCGTAGATCGAAGGACTGATCAGGCGTCGCCCTTGATTTCCTGATAGCGCTTTTCCAGCTCCTGACGAATTTGCCGGCGCTGCTGGGCTTGCATGTAGCGGCGTTTGTCTTCGCTGTTCTGCGGTTGTAGCGGCGGTACGGCGGCCGGTTTGCGCTGATCGTCCACGGCAACCATGGTGAAGAAGCAGCTGTTGGTGTGGCGCACCGAGCGCTCGCGGATGTTCTCGGTCACCACTTTGATGCCGACTTCCATCGAGGTGTTGCCGGTGTAGTTGACCGACGCCAGGAAGGTCACCAGTTCGCCGACGTGGATCGGCTCGCGGAAAATCACCTGATCCACCGACAGGGTCACCACGTAGCGGCCGGCGTAGCGGCTGGCGCAGGCGTAGGCCACTTCGTCGAGGTATTTGAGCAGGGTGCCGCCGTGGACATTGCCAGAGAAGTTGGCCATGTCGGGGGTCATCAGTACCGTCATCGACAGCTGGGCGTTTCCGGGTTCCATAACGTTCTCACGGGTCAAGGCAGGGTTGCTGGAAGAAGCACCTCTGCGGGTGCCTGGTCGCTTTTCAAAACCACCGTTATCGGGACGCCGGGCAACTGGCCGCCGTCACGCCCTGATCGATCTGTTTCCATATATTGCACCGCCTTTCAGCCGGAAGTCGCGGTGTTACCCTGCAAAAGCCCACCCCAAGGGCGATTCCTACACCTAAAGCGGATTTTTACTCAGCTCGCCCAGACGTTTTCAGACGCCTGCCGCGAGCATCGTCATTCAAGGAGCCCACGCCATGCATGCCATCAGCTTTATTCAGGATCTGGCAGTGATCATGTTGGTCGCAGGCGTGGTGACCGTGCTGTTCCACCGTTTCAAGCAGCCGGTTGTGCTGGGATACATCGTTGCCGGCTTCATCATCGGCCCGCACACGCCGCCGTTCGGCCTGATCCACGACGAAGAAACCATCAAGACCCTCGCCGAGCTGGGGGTGATTTTCCTGATGTTCTGCCTGGGCCTGGAGTTCAGCCTGCGCAAACTGTTCAAGGTCGGAGCCACGGCGTTTATCGCGGCGTTCCTGGAAATCATCCTGATGATCTGGATCGGCTACGAAATCGGCCGCTGGTTCGACTGGAACACCATGGATTCGCTGTTCCTCGGCGCGATCCTGGCGATTTCCTCGACCACCATCATCGTCAAGGCGCTCAACGACCTGAAGATGAAGAACGAGCGCTTCGCCCAGCTGATCTTCGGCGTGTTGATCGTCGAGGACATTCTCGGCATCGGCATCATTGCGCTGCTTTCAAGCATCGCCGTCAGCGGCACGGTCAGCTCCGGCGAAGTGTTTTCCACGGTCGGCAAGCTTTCGCTGTTCATGATCGTCGCGCTGGTGGTCGGCATTCTGCTGGTGCCGCGACTGTTGGCCTACGTGGCTAAATTCGAAAGCAACGAGATGCTGCTGATCACCGTGCTCGGGCTGTGCTTCGGCTTCTGCCTGCTGGTGGTCAAGCTTGAGTACAGCATGGTGCTCGGCGCGTTCCTGATCGGCGCGATCATGGCCGAGTCGCGGCAATTGCTGAAGATCGAGCGCCTGATCGAGCCGGTTCGCGACCTGTTCAGTGCAATCTTCTTCGTTGCCATCGGCCTGATGCTCGATCCGATGATCCTTCTGCAATACGCGTGGCCGATTGCGGTGATTACCGTCGCCGTGGTGCTGGGCAAGATGTTGTCCTGCGGCCTCGGTGCCTTTATCGCCGGCAATGACGGACGTACCTCACTGCGGGTCGGGATGGGTCTTTCGCAGATTGGCGAATTCTCCTTCATCATCGCCGCGCTGGGCATGACGCTGCAGGTGACCAGCAACTTTCTCTATCCGGTGGCCGTGGCGGTCTCGGTCATCACCACGTTGCTGACGCCTTACCTGATCCGCGCGGCAGATCCGCTGTCGATCAAGTTGTCCGCCGCCATGCCGCAGCGTCTCGGGCGGGTGTTCGGGATGTATGGCGAATGGCTGCGCAGCATTCAGCCGCAGGGCGAGGGCGCGATGCTGGCATCGATGATCCGGCGGATTCTGCTGCAGGTCGGGGTCAATCTGGCGCTGGTGATTGCGATCTTCTTTGCCGGCGCTTTCTTTGCCGGGCGCCTCTCGACGTGGCTGCAGGACTGGATCAGCGATCCGAGCTGGCAGAAGGCGTTGATCTGGGGCGGGGCGTTGCTGTTGTCGCTGCCGTTCCTGATTGCGGCCTATCGCAAGCTCAAGGCGCTGTCGATGCTGCTGGCGGAGATGGGCGTGAAGCCTGAAATGGCGGGGCGTCACACACAGCGAGTGCGCCGGGTGATCGCCGAAGTGATCCCGATCCTCTCGCTGCTGGTGATTTTCCTGCTGCTGGCAGCCTTGTCGGCCAGTATCCTGCCGACCAACAAGTTGCTGGTGCTGGTAGCCGTGGTCGCGGCCGCCGTGGCGGCGCTGCTCTGGCGCTGGTTCATCCGGGTGCACACGCGGATGCAGGTGGCCCTGCTGGAAACCCTCGACAACCACAAGGAATCGTCGGGGCATTGACCGGTGGGGCGCTGGCCGATCAGCTTTCCAGCCAGACGTCCCGTGCCCAGTGCCAGACCGACTCCCAGGACTCTTCGGTGATCAGCTCTTCTTCGCCGGACCACAGCACTACGGTGCCGTCTTCTTCGACGCAGTAGTAGTTGTCGCCGTCCTGGCAGATCGGGATCAGGTCGCGCGGCACGCCGGCGTCCCAGGCATTGGCGGCTACATCCGGCAGGTAGGTGTGGGACTGCGGGTCGGTGACGGTCACCGGCTCCAGGCTGCCGTAAACCACGTCGCTGACGGTCAGCAGAAATTCTTTGAAGACGAACGGGATGTTGATGAAGAGTTCTTCTTCGACTTCCACCAACTGATCTTCGTCGGGCAACTCCAGGGGAACCGGTACGGGTTCGTTGGCTTCGCGCAGTTGTTCGATGATTTCTTCCACGTCCGGGATCCTCTTGCTTGAATGGCGCGGTTTATATGGGCCGGTTTATACAGTAGCTCGCTATAGATGCAACCGCGAAATAGAAAACCCCGGCCGAGGCCGGGGTTTTTATTGCAGCAGGTAAAACGTCGGAGGTGATCAGCCGTTCTGGCGGATACCGGCGACCAGCCAAGGCTGGTTGTCGCCCTGTGGACGTTCCATGTTCCAGCTTTCGCTGAACACTTCGCCCTGGTCGAAACGCGAGGTTTTCGACACGCCGCTGAAGGTCAGGGTGGCAATGGTCTTGTCCGCACGATCATCCACGCCATCCAGTTGTACCTGAAGGTTGTCGATGTAGGTGGACTGGAAGCCGTCGCCCAGATCCGCACGCTCACGCTTGAGGAAGTCGAGCATTTGCGGGGTCACGAACTCGGCGATCTTGTCCATTTCGTTGGCGTCCCAGTGCTGCTGCAGCGACTGGAAGTGGCTGCGGGCGGCTTCGAGGAAGCGCTGCTCGTTGAACCAGGCCGGTGCGTTGATTACCGGACGGGCGGCAGCCGGAGCCGCCGAACCACCGAAGATCGAACCCATGGCGGCAGGTTTCTGTTCGAACACTTCACGCTGCATCGGCGCGCCGGCCGGAGCGAACTGCTCCTGCTGCTTGCGACGACGAGCGGCGATGAAGCGGAAGATCACGAACGCGATCACGGCCATGATCAGGATGTCGAAGATCTGCATGCCCTGGAAGCCGCCGCCCATGAACATGGACGCCAGCAGGCCGCCGGCAGCGATACCGGCCAGAGGGCCGAGCCATTTCGAAGCGCCGCCAGCCTTGGCAGCAGCGCCCGCGGCACCGGCAGCACCAGCGGTCGCAGCCGCGCCGCCCATGCCTGGGGAAGAAGGAGCCATCTGGCTGGTCTGGTGCGTCGGCGCAGCGCCGGCGCTTTTGCCACCACCGAAGCGCTTGGCGTTGGCGTCGAGGCTCATCGTCAGGCCGATGCACAACGCCATGGCGATGCTAAGAAAACGTTTCATAAAGGGAATTCCCGTTTGTGGAGACACGCGCGCCATGTTGCACAGCTGAAGTGTCACTGGCTAGCGAGAGAGTGTTTCGGGCTTTTGCCTGACAGGTTACGTTCAGCTCGGTCGAGGCAATAAGGCAATGTACTTTTGTCTGTAGGAAAAGGAGGTAGGTTCAGTGGGAAATGGATCAGCGTCGAAATGCCAACATCACCACGCCCGCGGTGATCAGACCGATGCCGCCCCATTGGCGCAGGTCGAGTTTCTCGCCCAGCAGGATCACACCGAGCACCGCCACCAGCACCACGCTGAGCTTGTCCACCGGAGCGACCAGCGAGGCTGGCCCGACTTTCAAGGCGCGGAAATAGCACAGCCACGAAGCCCCGGTACCCAACCCCGACAACAGCAGGAACAGATAGCTTTTGGCAGAGATCGATCCCAGGGACTGATATTGGCCCGTGGCGTACAAAATCAAGGCGAGGCTGACGAGTACCACGATGGTGCGCAGCAGGGTGGCGAAGTCGGAGTTGACGTTTTCGATGCCGACCTTGGCGAAGATCGCCGTCAATGCGGCGAAGGTGGCCGAGAGCAGGGCCCAGAATGTCCAGGAGGAAAAGAAGCCAGAGCCCATGTCTCGTACCTTTCAGGATGTTTGATCGTTCCCCGGCAGAGCGAGGGAACGATGAGCAACAGCTGGCTGCCTTAAATGGCTTCCAGCTTCGCGTAACCCAGCATCAGCCACTTGCTGCCTTCGCTGAAGTTCACTTGCACCCGGGCCTGAGCCCCGGCGCCCTCGAAGTTGAGGATCACGCCGTCGCCAAAGATCGAGTGCCGCACAGCCTGGCCAAGGCTCAGGCCGGTATCCGGGATCTCGCTGCCGCTGAACAGGTTGCTGCCGCTCATCGACTGATTGCCGCCGAACGGTCGGCTGACGCTGTTCGACAGCCGCACTTCCTGAATCAGGCCTTTCGGTACTTCCCGTACGAATCGCGACACCTTGTTGTAGGTTTCGCTGCCGTACAGGCGTCGGGTTTCAGCGTAGGTCATCACCAGGTTCTGCATGGCCCGGGTGATGCCGACGTAAGCCAGACGGCGCTCCTCTTCAAGACGCCCCGGTTCTTCCAGGCTCATCTTGTGCGGGAACAAGCCTTCTTCCATGCCCACCAGGAACACGTAAGGGAATTCCAGGCCCTTGGCGCTGTGCAGGGTCATCAGCTGAATGCTGTCTTCATGCTCGTCGGCCTGAGTGTCACCGGCTTCCAGCGACGCGTGGCCGAGGAACGCCGCCAGCGGCGTCAGGTCTTCGTCTCCTTCGGTGTTCTCGAAGTTGCGCGCGGCGCTGACCAGTTCCTCAAGGTTTTCCACCCGGGCCTGGCCTTTCTCGCCTTTTTCCGCTTCGTGGTAGGCGATCAGGCCGGATTGCTCGATGACGGTCTGGGTCATCAGGTGCAACGGCATCTCGGCGCACTTGGCGGCGAGGTTCTCGATCAGCTCGATAAACGCGCCGAGGGCGCCGGCCGCACGACCGGTCAGGCCTTTGTTGGCCACCAGTTGGCGCATGGCTTCCCACATCGACACATCGCTGTGGCGCGCATGTTCACGAATGGCTTCGACGGTCTTCTCGCCGATACCGCGAGCCGGAACGTTGATGACCCGTTCCAGCGCCGCATCGTTACCCCGGCCTTCCAGCAAACGCAGGTAAGCCATGGCGTTCTTGATTTCCGCGCGCTCGAAGAAGCGCTGGCCGCCATAGATGCGGTACGGAATGCGCTCGCGCAGCAAGGCTTCTTCCAGAACGCGGGATTGGGCGTTGGAGCGGTAGAGAATCGCGATATCGCTGCGGGCCAGGCCGGTTTTCAGCGCGCTTTCGATGGTTTCGACAACGTAGCGTGCTTCATCGTGTTCGTTGAACGCGGCGTACAGGTTGATTGCTTCGCCGTCGCCGCCGTCGGTCCATAGCTCTTTGCCCAGACGCCCGGTGTTGTTGGCAATCAGGGCGTTGGCCGCTTTCAGGATGCCGGCGGTGGAGCGGTAGTTCTGCTCCAGACGGATGGTCTCGGAATCCGGGAAGTCGGAAGAGTACTGATGAATGTTCTCGATTTTCGCGCCGCGCCAGCCGTAGATCGACTGGTCGTCGTCGCCGACCACCATCAGGCTGTCGCCACCCTTGCCCAGCAAACGCAGCCAGGCGTACTGCACGGCGTTGGTGTCCTGGAACTCATCTACCAGAATGTGCCGGAAACGCTTTTGGTAGTGGGCCAGCAGGCCCGGATGGTCGCGCCACAGATCGAGGGCACGCAGCAGCAGTTCGGAGAAGTCGATGACGCCGGCGCGCTGGCAGGCTGCCTCGTAGGCCTCATAGATGCCGCGCATGGTGGCCAGATACAGATCGCCGCTGGCCTGAATGTGCTGTGGACGCAGACCTTCGTCTTTCTGCCCGTTGATGAACCACTGGGCCTGACGGGCCGGCCAGCGCTGTTCGTCCAGCCCCAGCTCGCGGATCACCCGCTTGACCAGGCGTTGTTGGTCATCGCTGTCGAGGATCTGGAAGGTCTGGCTCAAGCCAGCTTCCTGCCAGTGCGCCCGCAACAGGCGGTGCGCCAGGCCGTGGAAGGTGCCGACCCACATGCCGGCCGGGTTGATCCCCAGCAATTGCTCGATGCGGTGACGCATCTCGGCAGCGGCCTTGTTGGTGAAGGTCACCGACAGGATCGAGTGGGGCGAGGCGTTTTCGACCTGGATCAACCAGGCGATACGGTGCACCAGCACTCGGGTCTTGCCTGAGCCGGCACCGGCCAGGACCAATTGACGACCAACGGGAGCCGCTACGGCCTGGCGTTGGGCATCGTTGAGGGAGTTCAGCAGAAGGGAGAGATCATCGCGCATCGGGGCATTCTAGGGTGCGCCGCAGGCCCGGGCAAACCGAGCTTTGCATTAGCCGATGAAAGTGCTGCCGATGACGACCGGTCGGTCACCGGCTACAGGCGTTGGCCCGCCTGGCGTCGGGGCTTTTGCGGGTGCCGGGAGGTCGAAAAGTTTCGGCGAAATTATGATCTGGAGCAGTTTGGCAAGTGGTTGGGCTTGTGTATGCTCCGTCCACGTTTCCGGGCGCATGCTCACACTTATAAGAACAAGAACGTTGCCTATGACCCTCAGCTTCGACCTGTCGGGCCCCTCTGTGGAACCCCGGGTGATCCGCAAGCATTACGCCACCCAGATGGCGGTCGAGCGCACGCGCCTTCTTTATCAGGGTTCGCTGTTGCCCACCCTGTTCATGTTGATCAATGGTCTGGTCTGCGCCGGTCTGCTCTGGAGTCCGCAGCGTTACTTCGTGGTCAGCGTCTGGCTGGTGTGGCTGCTGTCGCTGGTGGCGTTGCGGGTGATTCAGGTTGCGGCATTCGATTCGGCGATTCCCGACCGCCAGGCCCAGCCGATCTGGGGCCGGATGTTCCTGCTCGGTTCGACCATGACCGGCCTGACCCTGGCCGGCGCCGGCATCGCCCTGGTCCCGGCGGACAACTTCATGCAACAAGCCTGGGTGTTCGGTCTGATCGGCGCCGCAACCCTGTCGGCCAGCGTGGCCTACGCCGTGAGCATTCCGGCGTTTCTTTCCTTTACCTTGCCGTGCCTGCTGCCGGCCATCGGCTATTTGTTCTGGGGTGGTGACGAACTGGCGCGGGGCTGGGGCTGGCTCGGACTGATCCTGCTCGGTTCCCTGAGCGTGGTGGCGTGGCAGGTCAACCGGTTGATCGACCGTGGTTTGCTGCGGCGCTTTCAGAACCAGCACCTGATCGAACACTTGCAACAAGCCCAATCTCGCAGCGAACTGCTCAATCAGGCGTTGGCGAAGGAAATCGAACAACGCCGCTGTGCCGAAGCGAAGTTACGCGAAGCCCAGGTCGAACTGGAGGACCGGGTGGCCCAGCGCAGCCGCGAACTGGATGCCGCCAACCAGGCCCTGAGCAAAAGCGAGGCGCGCCTGGCCCTGGCGTTGAAGGCCAGTGAACTGGGGCTGTGGGACTGGAACCTGCAGACCGACGAAGTTCACCACACGCAGATTCAGGAACTGTTCGGCCTTGATCCGGAATACGTCACCGGGCTGCTCAGGCATCTGCGGCCCCGGCTGCACCCGGAAGATGTCCCACCGCTTAAACGGGCGTTGATCGAGCACTTGAAGGGGCGCACCGAGGATTATCAGATCGAATACCGCGTGCGCCATGGCGACGGCCACTGGGTCTGGATCGAGGACCGTGGCCGTGCGGTGGAGCGCGACGACAGCGGGCGGGTCATCCGCATGGTGGGCACCCGGCGCGACATCAGTGTCAGCAAAAGCCTGGAGGCCCAGCAGCAATTGGCGGCCACGGTGTTCGAGGCGGCCAGCGAAGGCATCGTGATCCTCGACCCGAATTATTCGCTGATCGCCATCAATCAGGCCTTCAGCCGGGTTACCGGGTATGACATCGATGACATGCTCGGGCGTAATGTCGTCGAATTGCCGTGCAGCCGTGACGCTCGCAGGCATTACGTCGCCATCCGCCACGCGCTGGAGCAGCACGGCAGTTGGCAGGGCGAACTGGTGGAGACCCGCAAGAACGGCGAGCTCTATCCACAGTGGCTGCAATTGAATGCGGTACGCGACAGTCGGGGAAATGTAAGTCATATCGTGGGCTTCTTCGCCGATCTGTCGGCAAGACGCGAATCCGAAGAGCGTATGCGTTATTTGACGCACTATGACGAACTTACCGGTCTGGCCAACCGTTCGCTGTTCCGAGAACGCCTGCACGAAGCCCATCAGCGTGTACGGCAGGGCGGGCGGCGGAGTCTGGCGCTGCTGCACATCAATCTGGATCGCTTCAAGCTGCTCAACGACAGTCTGGGTCATGAGATAGCCGACCAGTTGCTGCAGAAAATGTCGCGGCGTCTGGTCAGTGCCTTGCCGGAAGCCGACACCATCGCCCGGTTATCCGGCGACGAGTTCGCGGTGCTGTTCGATGCCTATGGCAACCTGTCTAGTCTGGCGCGGGTTGCCACGCGGCTGTCGGCCAAGCTGCGCCTGCCGCTGACGGTGGAAGGGCATGAACTGGTGGTCAGCGCCTCGATGGGCATCAGCATGTTGCCGGACAACGCCCGGGAGGTTGCCGCGCTGGTCAGCCAGTCGAACATGGCGATGCAACATGCCAAACACCTTGGCGGCAACAATTTCCAGTTCTACACCGACAGCCTGCAAGCCAGCACGCTGGAGCGTCTGCAACTGGAAAACCAGCTGCGCAAAGCCATCGAGGACAAGCAACTCAACGTCTTCTATCAACCGAAACTGTGCCTGGCGACTGGCCGTCTCAATGCCGCCGAAGCGCTCGTGCGCTGGGATCACCCGACCATGGGCCGGGTGCCTCCGGGGACTTCATCGGTCTGGCAGAGGAGACGGGACTGATCGGGCCGATCGGCGAGTTCGTGCTGCGCCAGGCCTGTTGGCAGGCCTGCGAATGGCAGCGTCAGGGGCTGGAGCCGATCCGGGTTTCGGTAAACCTGTCGGTGCATCAGTTGCGTCAGGGCAAACTGGTCAGTCTGGTGCGCCAGGTGCTGGAGGAAACCGGGCTGGCGCCGCACTACCTCGAACTGGAACTAACCGAAAGCCAGCTGCTCGACAGCGTCGAACACATTATCGCCACCTTCCAGCAACTGCGGGATTTGGGCGTGAAGCTGGCGATCGACGATTTCGGCACCGGCTATTCGTCGCTGAGCTATCTGAAACGGATCCCCGTGGATTACGTGAAGATCGATCAGGCATTTATTCGCGGGTTGGGCGAGGGCAGTGAGGACGCGGCGATCACCCGGGCGATCATTGCCATGGCTCATGGGTTGTCGCTGAAAGTAGTGGCGGAAGGCGTCGAGCGGCCGGAGCAGCTTGAGTTCTTGAAGGCCGAGGGCTGTGACGAGGTGCAGGGATATCTGATCAGCCGTCCGGTGGAGGCGGCCGGACTGGCCGGGTTGTTGCGCGAGCAGGAAAATCCCCGGTAAAGGGCTACATGCAGTGCATGTCGCCTGATCCGGGGCGATCCAGTTACGCATTGAGCAGGCAAAAAGCCAATTCATGTAGTATAACTACAAGCTTGCTACATCCCCGGCTTCTGGCCAAAGCACATCTTTCCATAACAAGAGTCCAGCCCCTTGAATCTGCTGCAACACATCGCCCAGTCACGTCACCTGTTACGCAAGTCGGAGCTCAAGGTCGCCGACCACGTGCTGCTTGACCCTGCGGCAGTGATGCACAGTTCCATGGCCGATCTGGCCCACAGCGTCGGTATCAGCGAGCCGACCATCGTGCGCTTCTGCCGTGCCATCGGCTGTTCCGGTTTTCAGGATCTGAAACTCAAGCTCGCGCAAAGCCTCGCGGCCGGCGCCAGTTTCGGTCAGTTCGCGATCCATGAAGACGACTCGGTCGCCGATTACAGCCTGAAGATTTTCGACACCACGTTGCACACGCTGATGGAGGTTCGCGAGAAGCTCGATCCGCTGGAGCTGCAACGGGCGGTGACGCTGATGTCCCAGGCCCAACGCGTCGAGTTCTATGGTTTTGGTGCGTCGGGCGCGGTGGCGGCGGATGCGCAGCACAAGTTCTTCCGTCTGCTGCTGACGGCGGCGGCCTATTCCGACCCGCACATGCAGGCGATGTCGGCGGTGACCCTGAAGCCGACCGACGTGGCGATCTGCATTTCCCAGTCCGGTCGTTCCAAGGACTTGCTGATCACCGCTAACCTCGTTCGCGAGAGCGGTGCGTCGCTGATCACCTTGTGCCCGAGCCAGACGCCTTTGGCCGAGCTGTCGACCGTCAACCTGGCGATCGACGTGCACGAAGACACCGAAATCTACACGCCGCTGACCTCGCGTATCGCCCACCTGGTGGTGATCGACGTACTGGCCATGGGCGTGGCCATGGCGCGCGGGCCGAGCCTGGTCAACCACCTCAAGAGCGTCAAGCGCAGTCTGCGCAGCTTGCGGTTGTCGCCAAAATCGGTGAAAGCGCTGGATGACTGAAAGTCATGGGGTGAAGGCAATCTTCATCTGCCTGTAACCCCGACGAAGCCAAACCGTCATCCCTCGCGCCTATCGTGAAACTCCCGTACTCGCCTTGGGAGACTCGAAATGGCTCAGCCTTACGAAGAACGCAACAGCGCCGCGAAAACCCGTCGTCAGCAGGAAGACCAGCGCCGCATGGAATTCCGCCGCGCCATCGAAGATCGCTTCGAACTTCGTCAGCTTCAGACCGAAATCAGCGATTTTCCCGAGGACATCGAACTCAACTACTGGCAGGCAGCTCCCGTAGCTTCCCGTCGAAGCGCTCAACCAGCGCGCTGATCTGCACCCGTTCGCTGCGGATAAACGCCAGGAAGGCGTGCGCCACCGGTGACAGGCGTTTGGCCTTGGCCTGAACAAGGCACCAGCTGCGAAACAGCGGCAACTCTTCGACCGGCAGTTCCACCAGGCCGCCGGTCGCCAGCTCCAGGTTCAGGGCGTGGCGTGTCAACAGCGCCACGCCCAGACCCGCCAAAACGCACTCTCGCTGAGCTTCAGCCGACGCCACTTCTTGAGTCTGGGTGAAGTGCACGCGTTTCTCTTTGAAATACTCTTCACAGGCCAGCCGTGTTCCCGAGCCGGGTTCGCGAATCAGCAGGGTGTAGGGCTCAAGGTCCTGCAGGCGCAGCGGTCCCATGTGTGCCAGCGGATGGTCCGGTCGGGCGGTTGCCACGATCGGGTTGTTGAGGAAGGGCAGGAACTCCAGGCCCATGTCCTGCGGCACCATCGACATGATCACCAGGTCGTCGCGGTTGTCCGAGAGCCGGCGAATCACCTGGCCGCGGTTGACCACCGTCAGTTGCAGGTTCACCTCAGGATGCTGGCGCTTGAAGGCCGCGAACAGGTGCGGCACGAAGTATTTGGCGCTGGATTCCACCGCCAGTTTCAACTGGCCCTGTAGCGAGCCCTGCATGTCCGACAGCTGCATGTCGAGGTTTTCCAGGCGGCCAAAGATGTCGCGGCTGGCGCGCTGGAGTGCTTCGGCGGCCTCGGTCATGTAGAGTTTTTTGCCGACGTAATCGAACAGCGGCTGCCCGATCAGCTCTTCAAGCTGACGAATCTGTAGGCTGACGGCCGGTTGTGTGAGAGACATTTCCTCGGCTGCGCGGCTGTAGGAACGTAAATCACACACTTCGTTGAAGATCTGCAATTGACGCAATGTCATACGCATCAAGGACTTACGCATTTTCTACCGACTCTGGCCGCTGGCTGGTGCAATGACTATAAGTCTTTACTTATGCCTGACCCAATTTTTATTCATTTTTGTTAATCCCTTGTGAGCGCTAGTGTGAAGCCGCGACCAGATTGAAACATTTGGTCACGCGTCGACCTGGGTCTAGCAGGTCGTGGGTACCACCGGCTCAAGGGAACCTCCAAGTGATAACAAAGATCCTGATCGCCAACCGTGGTGAGATTGCCGTACGAATCGTGCGTGCGTGCGCCGAGATGGGCATTCGCTCGGTTGCGATTTTTTCCGACGCCGACCGCCATGCCTTGCATGTGAAGCGTGCGGACGAGGCCCACAGCATTGGTGCCGAGCCGCTGGCCGGTTACCTGAACCCGCGCAAGCTGGTGAACCTGGCGGTGGAAACCGGTTGCGATGCACTGCACCCCGGCTACGGTTTCCTTTCGGAAAACGCCGAACTGGCAGAGATCTGCGCCGAACGCGGGATCAAATTCATCGGCCCGTCGGCGGAAGTCATCCGCCGCATGGGCGACAAGACCGAGGCGCGCCGCAGCATGATCAAGGCCGGTGTGCCGGTCACGCCGGGCACCGAAGGCAACGTCTCGGGTATTGAAGAAGCGTTGAGCGAGGGCGACCGCATCGGCTACCCGGTGATGCTCAAGGCCACCTCCGGTGGTGGCGGTCGCGGTATCCGTCGCTGCAACAGCCGAGAAGAACTCGAACAGAATTTCCCCCGGGTCATTTCCGAAGCCACCAAGGCTTTCGGTTCGGCGGAAGTGTTCCTGGAAAAATGCATCGTCAATCCGAAGCACATCGAAGCGCAGATCCTCGGCGACAGCTTCGGCAATGTGGTGCATCTGTTCGAGCGTGACTGCTCGATCCAGCGCCGCAACCAGAAGCTGATCGAAATCGCCCCGAGCCCGCAGCTGACCCCGGAACAGCGCGCCTACATCGGCGACCTGTCGGTGCGCGCGGCCAAGGCCGTGGGTTACGAGAATGCTGGCACCGTGGAGTTCCTGCTCGCCGAGGGCGAGGTGTACTTCATGGAGATGAACACCCGGGTGCAGGTGGAACACACCATCACCGAAGAAATCACCGGGATCGACATCGTCCGCGAACAGATCCGCATCGCCTCCGGCCTGCCGCTGTCGGTGAAACAGGAAGACATTCAGCATCGCGGTTTTGCCCTGCAATTCCGGATCAACGCCGAAGACCCGAAAAACAACTTCCTGCCGAGCTTCGGCAAGATCACCCGTTACTACGCCCCCGGCGGCCCGGGTGTACGGACCGACACGGCGATCTACACCGGCTACACCATTCCGCCGTTCTACGACTCGATGTGCCTGAAACTGGTTGTGTGGGCACTGACCTGGGAAGAGGCGATGGACCGTGGTCTGCGCGCCCTCGACGACATGCGTCTGCAAGGCGTGAAGACCACCGCCGCGTATTACCAGGAAATCCTGCGCAACCCGGAATTCCGTAGCGGCCAGTTCAACACCAGCTTCGTCGAAAGCCACCCTGAACTGACCAACTACTCGATCAAGCGCAAACCCGAAGAGCTGGCCCTGGCCATCGCCGCCGCCATTGCCGCCCACGCAGGCCTATAAATGCAGCTGCGAGCTGGCAGTTGCAAGCGACAAGTAAGAGCGACTCGGCTTTTTCTTGCAGCTTGTAACTTGAAGCTTGCCGCTATGAGGAGATACCAATGACAAAGAAGATCTTCGTTACTGACACCATCCTGCGCGACGCCCACCAATCGCTGCTCGCCACCCGCATGCGCACCGAAGACATGCTGCCGATCTGCGACAAGCTGGACAAGGTCGGCTACTGGTCGCTGGAAGTCTGGGGCGGCGCGACGTTCGACGCCTGCGTGCGCTTCCTGAAAGAAGATCCGTGGGAGCGCCTGCGCCAACTGCGCGCCGCGCTGCCCAACACCCGTCTGCAAATGCTCCTGCGCGGCCAGAACCTGCTGGGCTACCGTCACTACAGCGATGACGTGGTCAAGGCGTTCGTCGCCAAGGCTGCGGTCAACGGCATCGACGTGTTCCGCATCTTCGACGCGATGAACGACGTGCGTAACCTGCGTGTGGCCATCGAAGCGGTGAAGGCTGCCGGCAAGCACGCCCAGGGCACTATCGCCTACACCACCAGCCCGGTGCATACCATTGATGCGTTCGTGGCCCAGGCCAAGCAGATGGAAGCCATGGGTTGCGATTCCGTGGCGATCAAGGACATGGCCGGCCTGCTGACCCCGTATGCGACGGGCGAGCTGGTCAAAGCATTGAAAGCCGAGCAATCGCTGCCGGTGTTCATCCACTCCCACGACACCGCCGGTCTGGCTGCAATGTGCCAGTTGAAGGCCATCGAAAACGGTGCCGACCACATCGATACCGCCATCTCCAGCTTCGCCTGGGGCACCAGCCACCCGGGCACCGAGTCGATGGTCGCGGCCCTCAAGGGCAGCGAGTTCGACACCGGTCTGAACCTGGAGCTGTTGCAGGAAATCGGTCTGTACTTCTACGCCGTGCGCAAGAAGTACCACCAGTTCGAAAGCGAATTCACCGCTGTCGACACCCGTGTTCAAGTCAATCAGGTACCGGGCGGGATGATTTCCAACCTGGCCAACCAGTTGAAAGAGCAGGGCGCTCTCAACCGCATGAACGAAGTGCTGGCGGAGATCCCGCGCGTACGTGAAGACCTTGGGTTCCCGCCACTGGTGACCCCGACCTCGCAGATCGTCGGCACCCAGGCGTTCTTCAACGTGCTGGCCGGTGAGCGTTACAAGACCATCACCAACGAAGTGAAACTCTACCTGCAGGGCGGCTACGGCAAGGCGCCGGGCACCGTGAACGAGAAGCTGCGTCGCCAGGCCATCGGTAGCGAAGAAGTCATCGATGTCCGCCCGGCCGACCTGCTCAAGCCGGAAATGACCAAGCTGCGTGCCGACATCGGCGCCTTGGCCAAGTCCGAAGAAGACGTGCTGACTTTCGCCATGTTCCCGGACATCGGTCGCAAGTTCCTCGAAGAGCGTGCCGCCGGCACCCTCACCCCGGAAGTGCTGCTGCCGATTCCGGAAGCAGGCAAGGTGGCTTCGGCCGGCGGCGAAGGCGTACCGACCGAGTTCGTCATCGACGTCCACGGCGAAACCTACCGCGTGGACATCACCGGTGTCGGCGTCAAGGCCGAAGGCAAGCGTCACTTCTACCTGTCCATCGATGGCATGCCGGAAGAAGTGGTGTTCGAGCCGCTCAACGAATTCGTCGGCGGTGGCAGCAGCAAGCGCAAGCAGGCTTCGGCTCCGGGCCACGTCAGCACCACCATGCCGGGCAACATCGTCGATGTCCTGGTCAAGGAGGGCGACACCGTCAAGGCCGGCCAGGCGGTGCTGATCACCGAAGCGATGAAGATGGAAACCGAAGTCCAGGCTGCCGTTGCCGGCAAGGTCACCGCCATCCACGTTGCCAAGGGCGACCGGGTGAACCCGGGCGAAATCCTGATCGAGATCGAAGGCTGAGATAACGGCCTCGATACAACGCTTTAAACCTCGGGGGGCATGTGCTCCCCTTTTTTTGCTTTCAAAGTGCTGCCGCAACATGCGGCAGCAACCCGTCCGGACTCAGAACGCCATTCGCCACTGACCCGATACGCCATGGTTGCGGCTGTCCGAGCCGATCTCCCCGGCCAGACCGACACCCAATGTGTGGCTGTTCGAGATAGCCAGATCCAGCCCAGTGTCGAGTTTCAGGCTGTTTCGATCCAGTTCGGCGCCGTAAACGGTGTAGTCGTGGCCGCCCTTGGCCAGCCGTTGGCGGGTGCTGGTGTAGGTTTCGCCAGAGACATGTTTCAAGGCAACACTGAATCGTGGGGTGAGGCGCATGCCGTTATCCAGCGTGCTGACTTTCGCCATGCGCAGGCCGACAGTGGTGTTGAAGTTGCCCTGGGATTGAGCATGAACCTTGAGCGCTGCATCCCCGCCTTTCTCGGTGTAGCCGTCACGCTGGTAGCGCTCGTAGCCTATTCCGACAAATGGCTCGATGCTGACCTTGCCCTGGCCCAGGTTGTACCCCGATTCGATGAACGCTTGCTGGGTGCTGGCGTGGTAGCTGCCCTTGAGGCGGTCATGGAAGCGACCGAACGCGACTTCGCGGCGGGTACTGCCTTCATGGTTGCTCCAGGCTGCGCCTAACCGAAGTGACAGCGGGCCGGTCTGGCGCAAGGCGTAGGCGCCGATGTGCCAACTGTCGAGATCGCCGTCCAGCTCCTTGCTGTCCATGCGTGTGTCGGAGGTGCCGCCCATCAAGCCAAGTCGCCATTCTTCGTCGAGACGCCAGTCCGCACCGAGTAGCAATCCCTTGGTGGAGTGCTGCATGGGTTCCACATCGCGATCCAGTTTGCCGCCATGGCCGAGGGCTTGCAGCCAGACCCTGCCGCTGTCTGCGTTTCCGGCCGCATGACGTGGAGCGTTTCCCTGAGCATCATGGGTGTCATCGAGTTGATGCATGGCCGACAGCAGGCTGGCGCCGACCGGCGTGACACTGCTCAAGGTTGCCTTGGCGAGGTTGGCGTTACTGCCGCCGGCGAGTTGATCGTAGGCGAGGGCGGCGGTGGTTTCGTCGGCAGCGAGCACGGCTTCAATGGCTGCATTGCCGGCGGATGGAGAGGCATTCGTTGACGGTGGCTCAATCACTTGGGTTTGTTGAGCTGCGGGCGTTTCGGCCAGAACCGGTTCCGGTAAGGACATTGGTTTTTCGATGCTTTCTTCGAGCGCGCGGCCGCTCTCTGTCGTGGCGGCTGTCTTGGGTTGAATGTCATCGGGTGTGTGAGCAGGTTCTGCCGGGGCTTCAGTAATGACGAGGTCTGTTTCCGGTGTCGGAGCGCTCCTTTCCTCACGTGGTATTTCCTCAGTGAGAGTGAGCGGAGCAGGTTTCTCCCTGGGTTTGCGCGGATTCTTGGGTTTCACATCTTTCACAACGGGTGCCTCGGGCTCCGACTGTTCCGCCAGTGAAAACCCTGCGTAACCGACTGCCAGCGCAACCGCCAGAACGAGATGTTGGAGCTTGTATTTGCATTGAATGGGCATTCAGTTCGGCCTCTTGAAGGGTGAGGCCAAACTGTAAAAGTCGATGCCTGTGCACCGATGCCGGGCAATTCCGAACCGGGCGCAGGTGATGCCGCCTGCTTTTGTAGCTCGATCAATGGCGAGTCATGAACCCGCCACGATTACTCAATCGATCAGACGCCTTTGCCTACAACACCCGCTGAAGTATCGATTGGCGAAACCTCAGAAACTCATCTGCCACTGCCCGATCAGCCCGTGATTGCGACTGTTGTTGCCAATCTCGCCGCTGTAACCCAGCCCCAGGGTGTGCCGCGCCGAAACACCCAGATCCAGGCCGGCTTCCAGCACCAGGCTGTCGCGATCCAGCGAGCTGCCATCGACGCTGAACGCCGTGCCGCCGACCACAAACGCCTGACGGGTCGAGCTGCTGACATCGCCATACGTGTGTTTCCAGCCGGCTGCCATGCGCGGGGTCAGGCTCATGCCGTTTTCCAGCGCGTTCAGGTGCGCCAGGCGCAGACCGACGGTGCTGCTGAAGTTGTCCTGGGTCTGGCTGTCGACCTGCAAGGCCGCCGCGCCACCCTTTTCCTGATAGCGGTCGCGGTGATAACGCTGGTAACCGAGGCTGGCGTAAGGTTCGGCGCTTAAACGGCCGCTGCCCATGGCGTAGCCGAGTTCGGCAAAGGCCTGCTGGCTGTTGGCGTCGTAGTCGCCTTTGGGGCGGTCACTGAAACCGTTGAACGCGACCGTGCGTTTGCTCTCGCCTTGATGACCGCTGTAAGCCGCGCCCAGGCGCAGGGCGATCGGGCCGTTCTGGTGTTGGGCGTAGACCCCGGCATGCCAGCTCTCGACATTGCCATCGACACCGGTGGCGTCCAGATCGGTCTTCGAATAACCGCCAAGCACGCCCAGTCGCCATTGTGGATTCAGCGCCCAATCGGCACCGAGCACGCTGCCCTTGGTGCGCTGTTCCAGACTGCTGTTGCCGTGTTCGCCATCGAGCTTGCCGTAGCCGCCGATGGCTTGCAGCCAGAGTCGGCCTTGAGCGTTTGGATCATTCAGGTTTCGCGCTTCGGAGGGTACGCCGTTGGCGGCGAGGATCGGTGTGTCACGCTGATCGAGGCCGACCATCAGACCGGGACTGCCGCCCATCTGCTGCATCGCCGAGAGCATGCTGCTGCCGACCTGGCTGCTGGCACCGAGGGTGGCGCTGGTCAGGTTGGCGTTGCTGGCGCCGGCCAGTTGCTCGATGGCTGCGCCTGCACTGCTTTGAGTGGTGTTGAGCAAGGCGTTGTACAGCGCGTTGTTCTTGCCCATCGAGGCCAGGCTGTTGGCGGCGTTGCTGCCGTTGCCGGTGACGGCGAAATCATTGAACGCCACGTCATTGCGGGTGTAGGTCAGATCGACCTGAGTCGGCGTGTAAGCCAGGGTCGGGGTGAGAAAGGCGTAGTCGCTGGTGACCGCGCCGAACGTGCCGTTGACCCGTGCAGCCTGCAGCACCGTGTAGTGGCTCTGCCACGGATACGTGCCGCTGCCGGGATTGACCGCCAGCGTTGCGCCATTGAGGTTGGCCGTGCCGCCGACTTGCACGGGAGCGCTGCTGCCGTCGGCGTTGACACCGTAGGCGAGGGTGGCTGCGCTGCCCATGTTCAAGTCGTGCACGATGGTTGCGGTGCCGAGGCGGGTGTCGGTGCGTAAAGTGCCGTTGACGTTGAGGTTGCCCACCGACCCACCGCCGGCATACACGCCGCCGGCGTCCACGGTCAGATTGCCGGTGATACCGCCCTGGTTGATCAGGGTCGCGCCGTTGCGCACGGCACCGCCGTCGCTGAAATCGCCGCTGCCGGTGAGCGTCCAGGCGCCTTGCTTGACCTCCAGCCATTCGAAATTGCGGCTGTTACCGAAGCTGCCGCCCGCCGCGTCATCCATCACCACCCGGTCATAACCGCTGCCGCCATCGACCACGCCGATAAACCGGCTGCCGCTGCGCAGGGTCAGGCTGTCGTTGCCGCCGCCCAGATCCAGCGCCAGGCCGTTGCTGCCGCTGATGGTGCCGCCGTTGATCACGTTGTCGGCGAACTCGCCGACGAACTTCACGCCAAAACCGTCGAGCCCTTGAATGGTGCCGTAGTTCTCCAGTGTGGTGGCCGCCAGCCCCGAACCGCCGCTGCCGTCGTCCACCAGAATCGCGCTGTTGGCGCCGCTGATCAGCGCGCCTTTGGCGTTGAGGATGTAACCGCCGCCCAAGGCAATGCCTTCACTGCCGTTGGCGAAACCGCCCTTGTCCACGCCGCCCGCGCCGACGCCCTGAATGGTGCCGTAGTTTTCGATGTGGGCGATTTTGTCGATGTCCACGCCGTCACCGTCGCCGTTGGGCTGCAACCCGGAATACGCGCCGGTGATGGTGCCGTGGTTGATCACCGTGCCGTCGCCATCGGAGCCGAAACCGGAGCCGTTGCGCCCGGTGATCTGTCCGTAGTTCACCAGCGTCGCCCCGAGGTCGGTGGTGATGCCGTGGCGTCCGCCGGAAATCACGCCGTAGTTGGTCACGCTGACGCCGGTTGCACTGTCGATATCGATGCCGTCGAACTTCTGGTCGGCGTTGTGCGAGTCACCGGTTGAGATCTCGCCATAGTTGCTGATGGTCGCGTTGGCGCCGGTCTTCATGCCGTCGCTGGCGTCGCCGCGAATCAGCCCGCCCGCGCGGTTGATGATGGTGGTTTTGACTCCGTCGCTGCGCAACGCATCCAGATCCAGCCCTTGGCCTGTGGTCGAGCGAATGGTGCCGCTGTTGTCGATCAACAGGCTACCGCTGACGAAGTTGCTGTCGATGCGAATCGCATCGTTGGAACCAAGAATCTGCCCGCCGCTGCGGTTGTAGATCGCGTAATTGCGTGCCTGGGTCAGGTCGCCGCTGCTGTCGATGGCCCGTCCGCCAGTGGAGATGATCTTGCCGGCGTTATCGATGATCACGCCGACCCCGCTGGTCTTGTCCTTCAGGCTTACAGCCTTGCCGCTGTTGGTGATGCTGCCCGGTGCCGAAATCATCAGGGTGTCGCTGCCGCCCAATGTCTGCGACGCGGTGGTGGCGGTGTCGATCACGACATTCTTGCCGTGGGCGGCACTGGTGGCGATCAACAGGGCGGTGGCGAGCGACAGGCGCTGAGGCGGGAGTGGCATGGGGGGAACGTCCTTTTAGTTATTAGCGAGGGCGTTCTGTATAGCGAAGGGGGTTTACAAAATGATGTCTGGGTTATGTGCATTCTTTTGCAGATATGTCTGCGAGTTGGGTGCTTCATCTGCAATTTGTTGCAGATGAAGCAAAAACAGACAGGAAGCCCCCTCCAACTGTGCAGGCGCTGTCGGGGGCTACCTCTTTGCGTTTACATACTCAACCGCGGCACTCAACCAACCCCTTCACCTGCCCCTCAGCCGTCTGATTCTCGTCGCTCAACCAGCGTTCGAACCCCACCGCAATCGCCGGCCATTCCGAGTCCAGGATCGAGTACCACGCGGTATCGCGGTTCTGGCCTTTCACAACCATGTGCTGGCGGAACACGCCTTCGAAGCTGAAGCCCAGCCGCTCGGCCGCGTATTTGGAGCGGGCGTTGCCGTTGTTGCATTTCCATTCCAGACGACGGTAGCCAAGGGCGAAGGATTCCTTGGCCAGCAGGTAGACCGCTTCGGTGCTTTTCGGCGAGCGCTGCATTGGCGCGCCGAAGGTGACGTGGCCGATTTCGATGCGGCCCTGGGCCGGGACGATCGACATCAGGCTGAGGATGCCTTGCACCTGGCCGCTGGCGCGGTCGATGACGCTGAAGAAATACGGATCGCTGTGGGCGGCGTGGTTGTTCAGCCAGTCATTGAAGGCGCTGCGCTCCGGAAACGGGCCGTAGGGCAAGTAATCCCAGAGTTTCGGGTCGGCACCCGGGCCTTGCAGGGCGTTGAACAGATCGTCGCCATGGCGCGCCGGGTCGAGTTTTTCCAGGCGGATGAAGCGGCCTTCAATCAGGGTGGCGGAGGGCGGCGGTACGCCTTTCCAGTTGGCGAGAGAAATCGTCATGCGCGTGGCTCCTTAAATGGCTTTGCGAAACTGGATGAAACCCGGGCGTTCGGCGATGCGCTCGTAAAGCTGGATCGCCGTGGCATTGGTTTCGTGGGTCAGCCAGTGCACCTTGCAGCAACCGTCGGCCTTGGCGGTGGCATAGACGTGTTCGATCAGCAAGCGGCCGACGCCGGTGCCACGGGTTTGCGGCTCCACCAGCAGGTCTTGCAGGTAGCAGGAGTTCTCGATGCTCCAGTTCGAACGATGGTAGATGAAGTGCACCATGCCCACCGCTTTGTCGTCGGCCCAGGCGAGGGCGGCGTGGGTCGGTTCGTTCGGGTCGAGAAAACGCTGCCAGGTGCTTTGGCTGACGGCCTCCGGCAATTCGGTGTTGTAGAAACGCAGGTAGGCCTGCCACAGCGGCAGCCAGGCCGCGTGATCGGCGGCGCTGACCGGACGGATGTCGATCTGACTCATGGTGATTTCCTTAACGCATCAAGTGAGCGAGGGTTTGATCGTTGATGTCGGGGCTGGCGGCCAGGCCTTCGCGCACACCGGCGATATCTTCGGCGCTGCGGTTCTGGCTGAGCTTGCGCTTGCCTTCGAGGCGGTCGATCGGAATGGCGAACCCGACGATGGCCTTGAGCATGCCGTCGATGTAGTCGGCCGGGGCATCGTCGACCGACCAGGGCTGGGCGCGGCCTGCTTCATGGCGATCGGTAAGGGTGCTGACGATGTCCAGCAGCCGACCGCCATCGCTGAAGGTTTCGGCGTGACCGTAGGCGTGCACGGCGACGTAGTTCCAGGTCGGCACGACTTTGCCGTGCTCGGCCTTGCTCGGGTAGAAGCCCGGGCTGACGTAGGCGTCGGGCCCCGGGAAAATCAGCATGGCCTCGGCACCGTCACGCAGGTCCTTCCACTGCGGATTGGCCTTGGCCAGATGCCCGTACAACGTGCCGTTCGGACCTTGTTCGCGATGCAGCAGCACCGGCACGTGGCTGGCCTGCAAGCCTTGTTCACCGTGAGTCACCAGAATGGCGAGGCGGGTGGCGAGGATCAGTTCGTGCAGTTGGGGCAGGTCTTCGATGGCAAAGGCGCGTGGCGTGTACATGGAGAGATTTTCCTTGGCGAATGCCTGCATCCTAGGCAGGCTATTGGTCTGTTGTAAGAGCCATTGATGACCAATTTCATAGGTCCATTGCCATGCCCGATTCGACTACGCTGTCGCTGCCGTTCAACCCTGCCGGTATCGAACTCGATCGCCGCAAAGGCCTGAGCCGCCAGCTCTATCAGGCCTTGCGCCTGCGGGTGCTCGACGGGCGCCTGGCCAGCGGCACGCGGCTGCCGGCCAGCCGCGATCTGGCGGCAGCGCTGGCGATCTCCCGCAACAGCGTGGTGCGCGCCTACGATCAGCTGTATGCCGAAGGCTTTATCGAAGGGCGGGTCGGGGACGGCACTTATGTGGCGCAGTTGCCACAATCGACGAGACCGGCGAAAAAACTATCCACAAAAGTATCCACAGGCTTTTCAACAGGCTTACCCACAGCCTTATCCACAAAATCAGCCGATTCCACTGGGGATTTATCCAGCAAAGTTATCCACAGTGGTGCGATGCAGCGGCTTGAACAGAACCATTTGCCGACGCCGCCAAGTGGTCCGCCAAGGGCTTTCAGGGTGGGGGTTCCGGCGTTCGACCTGTTCCCGTTCGACGTCTGGGCCAAGCTGAATGCGGCGTTCTGGCGTAAGCCCGACTTGCAGCAACTGTGTTACGGCGACCCGGCGGGCGATGTGCGCCTGCGTGGTCTGATCGCCGCTTATTTGCGCAGTTCGCGCGGCATGCAGTGCTCGGCTGAACAAATTGTGATCACCAGTGGCGCGCAACAGGGAATCAGCCTTTGTGCACAGTTGCTGGTAGAGCCTGGCGCCGGGGTGGGCATCGAGAATCCCGGCTACCGCGCAGCGGGTCATGCCTTCGCGCTGGCCGGCGGGCGATTGCACGGCATTGCTGTGGACGACGAAGGTATCGACTGCGCTGCACTGGCGGCCGCCGAAGATTGTCGGGTGGCGTACGTCACGCCGTCTCATCAGTATCCGACCGGGGTAGTGATGAGCCTGGCCCGGCGCCTGGAATTGCTGGCCTGGGCCGAGCGCACCGGCGGCTGGATCGTCGAGGACGACTACGACGGCGAGTATCGCTACACCGGCGCACCACTGGCTCCGTTGGCTGCGCTCGATCGACAGGGCCGTGTGCTCTACGTCGGCACTTTCGGCAAAGTCGCGTTTCCGGCGTTGCGACTGGGGTATCTGGTGCTCCCGCCGGGACTGGTGGAAGCCTTTGCGCAACGACGCGCGGTGGATGTGCGGCATTCCGAAGTGAGCACTCAGGCGGTGATGGCCGAGTTCATGGCGGCCGGGCATTTCCAGCGGCACATCCGGCGGATGCGTCGGGCAGCCCTGAGCCGGCGCAACACCCTGATCAATGGTTGGCCACAAGGCCTGGCGGGTGTGGGTGAACTGCCGGCCGTGTCCGCCGGACTGCATCTGACGGTGGCGGTCGACAGCGTGGCTCGCGAACAACAACTGATCGAGCAGGCGGCGAGCGTGGAGGTGGAAGTCCACGGCTTGAGCAAATACTGGCTGCGGGAATCGACGACGCCGATGGATCAGCGCGCCGGCCTGGTGCTGGGATTTGCCGCAGTACCGGAGCCGGCGATCGAGTCGGCTCTGGCCCGCTTGCGTCAGGTCTGGCTCGGTTAGTCGCGACAGGTCACAGTCTGTCGCGACCTGTGGACATCAGCTGAAGAACATCGACGAAGCCAGTGCGTGGCTGATCTCACTGCGATAGATGGCGATCAGTTCCTGACTTGAACTGTCGCGCTCGATGGCGCCTCCCAGCCGCCTTTGTGCAACGGTCTTCAAATGCGCGGCGGTGAACGAACCGACGGGATCCGCCGGACTGGCGTAGTGGAAATGGGCGTACCAAAGTACCTCGCGGGTTCTGCGATCGAGCACCTCGTATTCGTCCAGATAGTCTTTTCCGGGCCCTTTGAGTCGACGTCGGGTGGTGACCTTGGTGATGTCCACTTCGCCCTCGCTTTTTAGCCACTCCACCCGTGCGGCCGTGGGAGGTTGTTCCTTGACCATCCGGATGCGGGTTGTGCGGCCTGTCTCATGAAGCGTGCTGACTGCGCTCTCGAGAGCATTGCGCAGGGTGACGGCCGCGTCGTTGCGTTCCTCGCTGCGGTTGCTGGCGAGCAGTGACTGATCGATGTGTTTGATGACCTCCCGCAGACGTCCCGCATGCTGCTGGTAGAGGTCCTGGATTTCGGCCGGAATTCTGGGTGCGCGTCTGATCTGAGCCTGTATGCGTCGGTCAAATTCCGCGAGCCCGTCGAGTAACGACTGGCCGCTGGCAAGACTGTCCGCCAGTTTGGGCGCAGACTTTTCGGGCGCGGGGCGAGCGGTGACTCTGCGCAGCCACACCCCCGGCGTTTTTTCATGGAAAGTGGCAATGATCTTGCCGGTCAAGGGGGCCTTGACGTCAACCAGCCCCGTGTCCCTGCCATCTGCGCCTTTGCGCGGCTCACCGACCAGTGTGCCTTTGAAGCGGGTCTTGATGATTTTTTTCGTGGGCGTCGTTACGGGTCTGGACGGACCTGGCACCGGTTCGATGAGGCGCCGCTCCCGCAGAAGGCGGGTCAGGTGGGTCAGCGTGTCCTGGCCGAATTCGGCCACGCGCGTACGTACATGCTCCAGGCGATCGGCAATGATGTGCTCGGGATACTCGGCAACCAGGTCGATAAAGCGCTGGTCGATGGCGGAAAACTGCTGCGCCAGCATGTCCATGGCCTCGATCCGCTCTCCGAGATTGAGCAGGCTTTCATCGCCGCTCAGATCCAGAGCGCTGCGGATGTTGAGGCTGGCGTCGTCTATCAGGCGATCGACTGCCATCTGTGCATCCAGGCTCGGGACGGGCTCTTCTTTCAGGCACAGGTGTTCCGCCAGCGTGATCTGCAACAGTTTGAGATCACTGAGCGTGAAGATCGGCAGTTTGGCCTTGTAGACACGGGTGACCTCACAGGCTTCCCTGCCCAGCAGGCTGAGCTCCTGGAAGCGCGAGTTGGCGAGCTCGATTTTTTCGATCATGCCCTGAGTCATGTCGGTCATGCGGGTAAAGGATGCCGAGCGTTCAGGGCCCGGTGTGGGTGATTCTTCGTCCAGCAGCGTCAGCGTGGTGCGCAAGCCGTCGCGAAAATCCCGGGTGTGCTCGTCGAGCCACGACTGCATCAGAAACAACTGCAACGACAGACGCTCGACCATCGCGGAGCGGTAGTTGGGAACCGGTTCCAGCGCATTCAGGGCCTTGAGATCCTGGGAATGGGCGGCGTATGCCCGGATCTGGGTATCCAGGGTGTCGAGAAAGTGCTGGCGTGCCGCCGCAGCTGCCTGCGGTGTGGCGCCCAGCATCGCCTTGCGTACGCTGATCAATTCTTGCTGTTTGTCCTCCAGAGTGGCTTCGAAGGCGGCCAGCGCGGCTTTTTTCTGGTTCAGTCGTTGCTTGTTCTCCTGTTGCATTTTTTTCCGCCGGCTGCCCAGTCCGCCTCCCCGCAGACGCAATCGCAGGTCGATGAACCACTGGCCCTGTGCGTTGTGGGTCAGCAATGGCCCTGTGCGAATGAGCTGTTGGCGCGAGTCGATGATCTGTATCTGATCATCGTCGTTGATGGACACCTCGAACCAGCGCTCACCCACAGGCGCATACCACTTCTGTCCATGGCTGTAGAGGTGTTGGTGCGGGCCTGCGCTCGCGGGCCCGGTGAGCGTCGCCGGCTTCTCGATCTTCAGGGTATCGAGGAGCATGCCGAGGGTCGGCTTTGACCGACTCAGGGCGCCTACGGTGACCAGTGAGGTTTCATGGGTGGATGGAAAAGTCGCTCCACCAATGTCCGCAAGGCGCGAGACTTCGGGCTTGAGCAGCTCGGGTTTCATTTCTGGCGCGATGACCGTGCGCTGTCGGGTCTGTCGGTTGGAGGCGGCCCGGTGGGCGAGGATCATGCCCAGCGTAAGCAACACATCGGTCAGGGCCGACCACTCGACGGTCCCCGGTGTTTCGTTTTGCGCATCGATCAGGGATTGCAGGTCATCCATGATTTGCCAGACCCACGCGGCGCTACCGATACTGCGGCCCAGGAATGGCAAGGCTGCGTTGAACAGCATCCAGCCACCGTGCCTGAGCGTTGCCCAGCGTGCTTCGGCATTGGACACGGACTGGCGGTCGGCCTGGGCGACAAAGGCTTGAGCATTGGCATTGAACAGCGCCATCGCCACATCCGCTTCGAGGGCATTGTCGTGTGCCAGTGAGACCGGCCCGGTCATGTCCAGTGCGACGGTTGGGTCGACCAGCAATTGCGGGAGGGTCCACACCGACATCAGCGCACCCGGGAACACGTACTGGGAATAATTGAAGCGTACGTTGTCGGGCAGCCACGCCAATACCGATTGCCGGAGCGTCCGCGAGTGCTGGATCGCATACAACAGATTGGTCTGGCCCGGATACTGGATCAGCGGCGGGTCGAGCAGCGGTCGATAGAGCAGGCACGACCCCTTTTCGGCTTCCTCCGGACCGATGATGAACATGTTGGCCACGGTATCGGTGCTGCCGTTTGTGCGATGGGCCCGAAACGCCAGCGGACGGACCACGATCCTTTGCCCGTTCACCAGCCGGTCACCGGGGGCCGTGGCGAGGGCTGCGACGACATAGCGATAACCTTGTTCATCCAGGCCTCTTTCGCCACGGATTTTGCATTGCAGCGCCAGCAACGCCAGCTCGATCGGTAACTGATCGGTGTACAGCTTGCGCAGGGCAGGTGCCTCGACCGGATCTTCGATCAACCGGCGCTTGAGCATGGCGGGGTAGACATTGCCGATGTCCACCGTGGTCACCAGGGTTTCCAGGTACTGCGGGGTCATCCAGTCCGGAGTCGGCGAGCCGTCCACATGGCGAACGGTTTTGATGCCCATCGGCAAACCGGCCAGGTTTTGCAGCGCCAGTTCGATGAGCGTCAGCGTCAGGGTTTCTGTCTGTCCCGGCACGACGAACGTACCCCACACGACCAGGCTGGTGATGGTGAGCTCGATGTTCTCGACCCGGATGTCGGATACCGCCGGGTGATCCTTGCGAATCTGCGCGACCAGTAGCGCCACGGTGTAGGCGTGGAGCGTGGGAATCTCGTGTTGAAAGGATTTGCCGCGGGTGCGGTTCTGCAGGATCGCCAGATCCAGCAGGTGCCGGCTGAAGCAGGTCTGGTCGGCGGTGGAAGCGCTGTCCAGCCAGTCTGGCAGCAGCGGCCGCAGTTGTTCGTAGTCAGACGCTGTGCGTTTGTTTGCTGTCAGGCTTTCGCCGACGGGGAGGACTGAGGTATCGCTTGCGTGCAGTGACTGGCCGAATGCGCCGATGACGTCCGCATCCAGTGCCAGCAGTGTGCAGGCCTGATGATCGAAGAAGTTGCCATCGGGTTCGAACAGTCGCCACTTCAGGCGGCTCGCGCGGGTCAACGGAGTCAGCAGCGTAGTCATTGCATTGCCAAGGGCATCGAATGAGGCGAAATGGCGAAACCCCTGGGTGACGGAACAGGTGGTGATGATCGTGCGCTGACCCGAAGTGCCCGTCAGAACAGCGATCGGCAATACAGTCACATGACGGTCTTCAGTGTTGTCATTGCGGTCGATATCAATCAGACACATGCGTGTCTTGTAAGGGTCGTTGTGCAGCCGCTGTCGCTTGTCGGGAAACCGGTACACCGCTCTGGCCATGGCCAGTCGTTCGGCGTCCCATCCTTGTGTATCGACGACGTTCCACTGCTCCCGCAAGGCATCCGACAACTGATACCAGCGTGGCTCATGCGTTGCGGTGGCGGTGTTCCAGTAGGCGAGTTGCTGCTCCTGGTACGCCACGAACAGCAGTGCTGCGAGTTCGTTGACTAGGCGGCCCACTGCTTCGATCTTCACCGGTAGATGAATGATCGGTTCGCTCCCAGGTTGGCGCGTCAGAAAGTGCTCGCCATCAAGCCAGGTCACCGTGGTGCCATGGACGCCCAGGCGCACCAGGACGTCGGTGAGTGATTCAAACTGTTCGGGTCCGGCGACGACGTAATCCTCTTCGATGCTCCAGGTGGGGGTCACCACGATTGCCAGTTGCGGGTCGATGTCGAGATCCGGGTACAGGACCTTCAGCGCCGGGCGCAAGGCATTCGATGCGGCGTCCCTGAGTGACGGTCCGGACAGCAGCCGGGTTTGCAGATCGGCGATGTCGGGGCGGTGAGTTTCAGGCATGTCCGTGTCCTTGTTTGTCGGTAGCGGCGCTCTCCTGCAACGCCGGGATCGGGACACGTTAAAGGCTTGTCGGGGACAGGGTGCGGTACATGGATACCGCAAAAAAAGACCCGCGAAGGCGGGTCTTTTCAGTGGCTGGCGTCAGGTGCCGGACTTGATCTTGGTCCACGCCCGGGTGCGTGCCCGCTCCGCATCGCGCGGCAGCGGTTGCAGGGTGTACAGCGTATTCATCGCCGCATCGGTCGGGTACAGATTCGGGTTATTGCGGATCGCCGGATCAACCTGCGCGGTGGCGTCCTTGTTCGGGTTCGGATAGCCGACAAAATCGCTGACCGGCGCAATCACCTGCGGTTGCAGCAGGTAGTTGATGAAGGTGTAGGCGTCCTGCGGGTTCTTCGCGCCTTTCGGGATGGCGAGCATGTCGAACCAGATCGGCGCCCCTTCCTTGGGCAGGCGCATGTCGACCACCACACCGTTCTTCGCCTCTTTTGCACGGTTGGCGGCTTGCGAGAAGCTGCCGGAATAACCGACCGCGACGCAGATGTCACCGTTGGCGATATCGGCCATGTACTTGGACGAATGGAAGTAGGTCACGTACGGACGTATTTTCATCAACAGCGCTTCAGCCTTGGCGTAGTCCGCCGGGTTCTTGCTGTTGGGATCCAGGCCGAGGTGTTGCAGGGCCAGCGGCAGGATCTCCGACGGCGAGTCGAGCAGGGCGACGCCGCACTGCTTGAGCTTGCTGATGTTCTCTTCCTTGAAGATCAGGTCCCAGCTGTCCACCGGTGCGTTGTCACCCAGCGCCGCCTTGACCTTGGCCGGGTTGAAGCCGATCAGGATGGTGCCGTACATGTACGGCACGGCGAACTTGTTGCCCGGATCGTTGGCTTCGATCAGCTTCATCAGTTTCGGGTCGAGGTGATTCCAGTTCGGCAACTGGCTGCGATCCAGCGGCTGGAACACTCCGGCCTCGATCTGCTTGGCGAGGAACACGTTGGACGGCACCACCACGTCATAGCCGGAGTTGCCGGTCAGCAGCTTGGCTTCCAGCGCTTCGTTGGTATCGAAGATGTCGTAGACCAGTTTGGTCTGGCTGTTCTGCGCCTTGAAATCTTCCAGGGCCTTGGGGGTGATGTAGTCGAACCAGTTGTAGACGCGAAGGGTGCGTTCTTCGGCGTGTGCGGCGCCGCTCAGCAGCGCTGCGCACAGCGCGGGAGCGATGAAGTGCTTGAGACTTTTCATGATTCGAAACCTTCCAGCACGTTCACCGCGTTGATGCCGATTTCCTCCACCGCGTAACCACCTTCCATGACGAACAGGGTCGGTTTGCCGAGGGCGGCGATGCGTTTGCCCATGGCCAGGTAGTCCGGGCTGTCGAGTTTGAACTGCGAGATCGGATCGTCCTTGAAGGTGTCGACGCCCAGCGACACGACGATGATGTCGGCGCCGTAGTTTTCGATCTCCGCGCAGGCCTGGTCCAGCGCCGCGCTCCAGACATCCCAGCCGGAACCGGCCGGCAGCGGATAGTTGAAGTTGAAGCCTTCGCCGGCCCCTTCGCCGCGCTCGTCTTCGTAGCCGAGGAAGAACGGAAATTCCGCTTCCGGGTGGCCGTGGATCGAGGTGAACAGCACATCGCTGCGCTCATAGAAAATCGATTGGGTGCCGTTGCCGTGGTGATAGTCGACGTCGAGGATCGCGACCTTTTTGTGGCCCTGATCGAGGAACGCTTGCGCTGCGATGGCGGCGTTGTTGAGGTAGCAATAACCGCCCATCAAATCGCCGGCGGCGTGGTGTCCCGGTGGACGGCACAGGGCGAAAGCCCCACGGGCGCCGCGCTGGATTTCCGCTTGGGCGGTCAACGCCACTTGGGCTGCGCTGTAGGCGGCTTGCCAGGTGCCGGCAGTGATCGGTGCGCCGCCGTCGAAGCTGTAGTAACCGAGCTGGCCGTGCAGGCTGGTGGGTTTGACCTGACGCAAGGTGCGCGCCGGCCAGGTGTAAGGCAGCAAGTCGCCGTCGGTGTTGAATTCGGTCCAGCGCGCCCAGGCGCCTTTGAAGAAGTCGAGGTAGTCGCGGCTGTGGATGCGCTCGATCGGCCCGAGGCCGAAATCCTTCGGCGCCTCGACCGGGCCGAGGTTTTGATTTTTTACCCGTTGCAGCACGTGGTCGGCGCGAGACGGCATCTCGAAGCAAGGCTTGAGTTGGCCGTCGATCAATTCGCAGCGGCCATGGTGCAGGTGGTGATCGTCAGAGTAGATCGTCAGCATTTGTTGTTCTCCGCAGGGGCTGATTCGGTTGGCTCCAGTGTTGCGGCGCGGGGCGAATCGGAGAACGGCCAGAGAGGCCAAAAGGGGATCGATGTGGCCAAAAATACTGACCTGATATCGCCCCTCGACGGTTTAACCGTGTGGGCGGAACTGACTCGGTGCCACGCCGCTCCAGCGCACGAACGCATGGCGGAAGCTCGCGGTCTCGCTGAATCCCAGGGTCTCGGCGATGCGGTAGATCGGCAGTTGATCTTCGCAAAGCATCTGCTTGGCCCGCTCGAAGCGCAGCTCGTCGAGCAGTTCCTGATAGCTGCAACCCATGTCCTTCAGATGTCGGCGGAGGGTGCGCGGCGAGCAGTTCATCTGCTGCGCCAGACCTTCCAGCCCCGGCGCGGCGTTGAGTTGTGCGGTCAGCAACTGACGGATGCGCCCCAGCCACGCCTGGCGGCCGGTGAACTCGGTGTTCTGTTTGCGGCAGCGCTCGGCCATGGCCTGATGGGTAATGATGTCGGCCAGCGGCAGCGGCTGGTCGAGCCAGCGTCGGTCGAAGGCGAAGGCGTTGTCCTTGGCGCCGAAGTGCAGGGGCGCCTTGAAGTGTTCGGCGTAGCTGTCGCGGTAATCCGGTGCGGCGTGTTCGAAGCGGGCGGCCAGCAGAGGAAGCGGATGACCGAGCAGGTCGTCGCAGATGACTTTCAGCGATACCAGACAGAACTCGGCATTGAACACTGCCATCGACGGACTTTCGCGGTAATCGGCGGCAACGAACCAGACACGCTCGCCGTCGTCTTCCAGGCTCAGCTCGAAAAGTGTTCCCAGCAGCGCCGGATAACGGATCGCCAGCCGCAAAGCGTCACCGAAGGTGGCACAGGTCAGCAGCGCGTAACCGAGGATGCCGTAGCAGGAAACATGCATGCGCCGGCCCAGTTCCAGGCCAATGTCATGCTTGAGCGCGACGGCGTTGGCACAGACCTGCATCTCCTGATTGGTGGTGATGCGGGTGTCGGCCCGGCTCAGATCCGCCGCGCTGATGCCACTGCCGGCCAACAGTGCTTCGCTGGAGAGGCCTTCGGTCTTGAACGTGTTGAGGATCAACGAGACCGCATTGAGTGTGGTGAGGTGGGAGTGGAGCATGGGATCTTCCAGCCTTGGGATGCTGGAAAGGGCAGCAAGTTGCATGCCGGGCCGAGGGAGCGGCGAAGCTCCCACGGCCGGCTGTGATCAGCTGAGCTCGCCGCACAGATCGAGTTCGACCAGACGCCGGACTTCAGCCGTCTCAAGGCCTGCGCCGAGTAAAGCATTCAACTTGCCGAACGCCGCCTCACGGGTCATGCCGCCACCGGACAACACACCAACGCCACGCAAGCGGCTGCCCGCTTCGTAGATATCCAGTTCCACACCGCCTTCATGGCACTGCGTGACTGCAACCACCACCACACCCTTATCCCGCGCACGGCCGAGGCTGGCGAGGAACTCAGGATTGTCGCTCGGCCCGGTGCCGCTGCCGTAGCACTCCAGCACCAGACCCTGAATGCCGCTGTCGAGCAGGCCGTCGATGATCTCGGCGCCGATGCCCGGGAACAACGGCAGCACGGCAACCCTGGCCAGTTGCTTCGGCTGGTTGTAGCTCAGCGCTGTTGGCAGGGAAGTGGCTTTCACACCGCCGCCCTGACGCTCCAGGCGCTTGAACGGGTGACGGCCGAAGCTGCGCACTTTCGCGCAACGGGTCGGCGCCAGCAGCTCGCCGTGGAAATACAGATGCACGCCCGGCGCCAGGCCGTGGCCGAGGGCGACCAGTGCGCCACTGAGGTTTTCCCAGGCGTCGCTGTCGGTGACGCCGGCCGGCAGCATCGAGCCGGTGAAGCACACGCGGGCATGCAGGCCGAGCAACTGGAAGCTCATGGCGGCGGCGCTGTAGGCCAGGGTGTCGGTGCCGTGGAGGATCAGCACGCTGTCGCAGCCTTGCACATCGACGGCGTCGACGACGGCTTCGCGCAGTTGCTGCCAGTAGGCCGGGGTCATGTTGGCGCTGTCGATCAGCGGCGACATCTCGCGAAAGCGCCACTGCGGTACGACCAGTTCAGGCTGACTGTGCAGGTAGTCGCGCATCCGCGCTTCGAAACCGGAGGCCGGGGCCAGACCGTTGGCGCTGGCCTGCATGCCGATGGTGCCACCGGTGTACAGCACCATGACGTGCTGTGCGGCAGGGTAAGTCGAGGAATTCATGGGGAGTTCTCCTGAACGAAGACAGCAGGCGGTCGAGCATGACGCTGACCGCCGCTTGTGTCACGCCGGGCGCAGGACCTGCGCCCGGTTTTTTCCCGATCAGCGTTGCGCTGCAGGGATGCCTTGCGCCTGAGTGTCAGCCTTGGCAGCCGCCGACGGGCTGGTTGGCCAGGCTTTCAGGTCCAGGTCCAGATCGGCAAACTTGCTGGAGTCGAACACAGGCTGGTCGACGCCGGCGCGGCGCTGTTCGTCGTAGTCGCGCATCACACGCATGCCGACCTTGAACAGCAGGGCCAGGGCTACCAGGTTGACGAAGGCCAGGCAGGTCATGGTGATGTCGGCAAAGGCGAACACGGTCGACAGGTCCTGCATCGAACCCCAGACCACCAGCGCCAGCACCAGACCACGGAACGTCATCAGCGCAACGCGGTTGCGGGTGAGGAACTGCAGGCTGTTCTCGCCCAGGTAGTAGTTGTAGAGGATGCAGGTGAAGACGAACAGCGACAGCGCGACGCTGACGAACATGCGGCCCCAGTCACCGACCACGGCGGCCAGCGAGTTCTGGGTCAGGACGATGCCGTCACCTTCGAAGCCCGGGGTGTAGAAGCCCGACAGCAGGATCAGCAGCGCGGTGCAGGTGCAGATCACGAAGGTGTCGAGGAACACGCTGAACGCTTGAACCACGCCCTGAGCGCCAGGGTGCTTCACGGCCGCCACGGCGGCGACGTTCGGCGCACTGCCCAGGCCCGCTTCGTTGGCGAACACGCCGCGCTTCACGCCCATGACGATGGCGCTGCCGAGCAGGCCACCGAAGGCCGGGTCGAGACCGAAGGCGCTTTTGAAGATGGTGACCAGCATGGCCGGTACGTGTTCGATCTGGGTGCCGATCACGTACAGGGTCACGGCGATATAGGCCAGGGTCTTGACCGGAACCAGCAGGTCGGACACCGAGGCGATGCGCTTGATGCCGCCGATGAAAGTGATGGCCAGCAGCACAGCCAGGACGATGCCGGTGTGTTGCGGGTCAAAGGCAAAGGCGTTTTGCAGCGAGTGGGTCACGGTGTAGGACTGCAGGCCGATGAAGGCGAAGCCGTAAGTGACCAGCAGCAGGATCGAGAACACCACCGCCATGCCCTTGAGCTTCAGGCCGTGCTGGATGTAGTAGGCCGGACCGCCACGGTACAGGCCATCGCCATCGGCGCGCTTGTAGACCTGGGCCAGGGTACATTCGAAGAAGCTGCTGGACATGCCGACCAGTGCGGTCACCCACATCCAGAACACCGCACCCGGACCACCCAGGGTCACGGCGATGCCGACACCGGCGATGTTGCCTGCACCGACGCGGCCGGCGAGGCTGAGCATCAGGGCCTGGAACGAGCTGAGTTGACCGGCGCTGCCTTTGAGGCTGTCGCGGAACACCGCGAACATGTGGAAGAAGTGGCGCAATTGAACGAAACGCGAGCGAATCGTGAAGTAGCTACCGAGCCCGACAATGAGCACGATCAGTACTTTCCCTGAGAGGAAGTCGTTGATGACTTCGAGCATGGATTTTTCCTCGCTGTTTATTGTGTAAGCAAATGCTGGATGGTTGGAAACATCGCGTTACACCGGTGTGCGCGCGGCACAACGGGCGAGGCGAGGGTTTCGTCCCGGATCCATATCGCGGGTTTGTTATTAGTTCGGGTTTCGCATGGGTTATGGCCTCGTTACCGACGACCGCTCACGCGAAGAGGGGCGGCACTATACCGATCAGTGCGGCGCCCGTCTGCACGGTTGTGGTGCAAGCGACGAAACGAAGCTTTGAAACACCCGACGTTACCGGCGTCGGGGCTTTTGCGGGATGACTCCCACAGAAGACGATTGTCCTTTCAAATAGTTAAAAAAAGGGCTTGGGGAATGATCCCCAAGCCCTCAAAAGGTGAGAGGTGTCTAGTCCCTCGACCTGGTGAGCGGTGCTACAAGTAACGCGTCGGATCAGGCCTTCAGAGGCACCAAACGCGGAGCAATCATGTTTTCCGGGCGCAGGATGTCGGCGAGCATGGCGTCGTCGAGCAGGCCTTCTTCGCGCACCAGTTCCAGCACGCCACGGCCGCTTTCAAGAGCGATACGGGCGATGCGGGTGGCGTTTTTGTAGCCGATGTACGGGTTCAGTGCGGTGACCAGGCCGATCGAGTGCTCGACCAGCTCGCGGCAGCGCGCTTCGTTGGCGGTGATGCCGACGATGCAGTGCTCGCGCAGCATGTCCATGGCGCGTTGCAGCAGGCGGATCGAGTCGAGGATCTTGAAAGCGATCAGCGGCTCCATCACGTTCAGTTGCAGTTGGCCGCCTTCGGCCGCCATGGTCAGCGCCAGATCGTTACCGATAACCTGGAACGCAACCTGGTTCACGGCTTCCGGGATTACCGGGTTGACCTTGCCTGGCATGATCGAGCTGCCTGGCTGACGCGCCGGCAGGTTGATTTCGTTGATGCCGGTGCGTGGGCCGCTGGACAGCAGGCGCAGGTCGTTGCAGATCTTCGACAGCTTGACTGCGGTGCGCTTGAGCATGCCGGAGAACAGCACGAAGGCGCCCATGTCGGAGGTGGCTTCGATCAGGTCGGCAGCTGGAACCAGCGGTTGACCGCTGATCAGCGCCAGACGCTGTACGGCCAGGGCCTGGTAGCGTGGGTCGGCGTTGATGCCGGTACCGATCGCGGTGCCGCCCAGGTTCACTTCGGTCAGGACTTCCGGGGCCAGCGTCTTCAGACGGGCCAGGTCTTCGCCCATGGTGGTGGCGAATGCGCGGAACTCTTGACCCAGGGTCATCGGTACGGCGTCTTGCAGTTGGGTACGACCCATCTTCAGGACGTGGTTGAATTCTTCACCCTTGGCCGCGAACGCCTGAATCAGGCTGTCGAGGCTGGCCAGCAGCGCGTCGTGACCCAGCAGCAGACCCAGGCGGATCGCGGTCGGGTAGGCGTCGTTGGTCGACTGCGCCATGTTCACGTCGTCGTTCGGGTGCAGGTACTGGTACTCGCCTTTCTGGTGACCCATCGCTTCCAGCGCGATGTTGGCGATCACTTCGTTGGCGTTCATGTTGGTGGAGGTACCGGCGCCACCTTGAATCATGTCGACCACGAACTCTTCGTGGAAATCACCGCGGATCAGACGGGCACAGGCTTCGCTGATGGCAGCGTGCTTGGCTTCGCTCAGGTGGCCCAGCTCACGGTTGGCGTCAGCGGCGGCCTGTTTGACCATCGCCAGACCGACAACCAGCTTCGGGTAGTGCGAAATCGGAACGCCCGAGAGGCGGAAGTTGTTCACCGCTCGCAGGGTCTGGATGCCGTAATACGCTTGAGCAGGGACTTCCAGGGAGCCAAGCAGGTCGTTTTCTGTGCGGAATGATGCAGCGGAGGACATGATAGAAATCATCTCGATATGGACCCGGTCTGTGCCGGAACGCTGCGAATGCTAGGCTTGTGGGAATTTTTGGGCCAATGCTGTTAAACACTGCCCTATGCACATTCGGCATAATGCCCGTGTGACGCCGCGTGCGCGGCAGACGTGTGACCTGTTTTGGTGCGTGTCCGGGAGGACGTGATGAATCTGGAAAGCAAATGGCTCGAGGACTTCAGTGCCTTGGCCGCCACCCGCAGCTTCTCGCAGGCAGCCGAACGGCGCTTCGTGACCCAGCCGGCCTTCAGTCGGCGGATCCGCAGCCTGGAAGCGGCGCTGGGCCTGACGCTGGTCAACCGCTCGCGCACACCGGTCGAGCTGACGGCAGCGGGACAACTGTTTCTGGTGACTGCGCGTACCGTGGTCGAACAGCTTGGTGAAGTGTTGCGCCATTTGCATCACCTGGAAGGCGGGCAGGGCGAAGTGATCCAGGTGGCGGCGGCGCATTCGCTGGCGCTGGGGTTCTTCCCGCGCTGGATCGCGCAACTGCGCAACGAAGGCCTGAACATCGCCACGCGGCTGGTGGCGACCAACGTTGGCGACGCGGTGCATGCGTTGCGTGAGGGCGGCTGCGATCTGATGCTGGCGTTCTACGATCCGGACGCAGCGATGCAGATGGACCCGGAGATTTTTCCGTCGCTGCACCTGGGCCAGACCGAAATGCTTCCGGTGTGCTCGGCGGACGCCAACGGCAAGCCGTTGTTCGATCTGGAAGGCGAGGCCAGCGTGCCGCTATTGGCCTACAGCGCCGGGGCTTTTCTCGGGCGTTCGGTGAACGGCTTGCTGCGCCAGCGTCAGCTGCGCTTCACCACGATTTATGAAACTGCCATGGCCGACAGCCTTAAAAGCATGGCCCTGGAAGGCCTCGGCATTGCCTGGGTTCCGCAATTGAGCGTGCGGGCCGAGCTGGCTCGTGGCGAACTGGTTGTCTGCGGCGGCCCGCAATGGCATGTGCCGCTGGAGATTCGCCTGTACCGCTGCGCGCTGGTGCGCAAGGCCAATGTGCGGCTGTTATGGCGAAAGTTGGAGGGTGGTGCAGCGAGTGGCAATAATTGATTGAAGGCAGAGGCGAATTTTTTCGCCTCTGCCAGACTACCGGGTGAGCGCTCAGTTTTTGCTGGCCAGGTGGTTCTTTATGTTTTCCCGGTTTTTCTGGCTGAAACTGTAACAAATGGATCTAAGTGGGTTGGGTTGCGGGGTCATATACGTTTCACACCACCAGCCGTTGTATTGAATTTCCGAATGTTCATGGCGGGCGCCCAGCAAATGACCGACTTCGTGGCCAACATTAAGCCGGCTGGTCAGTGAGGCAATTGCAAAGTTGCCGGTGTTGAGTGGGGGCCACAGCAGTGCAGCACCCGCGGTCTTCTCATTCAGGTTTTCTCTGGTCAGCAAAACGACCTGATCCAGCGGGCCCGTTTCAAAGCCTTCGCTGTTGGCTGACCTCAGGTACTGAAGCCCCAGTGTTTCCCAGCTTCTCAAGGTGCGTAGCGTGTCATCACCTTTATAGTTGAACTGGCTGTAGGGCGCGCCCCTGCCAAAGACAACATGGAATTTTCGATCAATAAAACTTTCCAGTTCTTTTACGAAAGGCTGGAAATGGTCGGCGTAAATACTCGTGGTTATCGTCGCGGGAATGTCATCGTGAACGAAGACGAAGATATTGATGTCTCGTTTGCTATTGGTTGCAGCCATTTGTCAGTCCTTTTTAATATGATTCCTATATACATGTGGCCTGCTTCGTGAGCAGGGGGCATGTTGCTTCTTGTCGAAGAGATACCTGCGTAGCCTTGAATTGGGCAATTCCCGTTGTGCGACGGTTTATATTGTCGAGAGTCAGCAATAAATACTTGTTGAATCTTGTATGAGAGTCCTTCAGTAGCTCGGGGTCGAAATGGCTTCTGGATTCTTCTGCCCAAGCGTTCAAAGAATTGTCAGCAGATACTTTTTTATAATCAAAGTCACTCAGGTTTTTTGCTTCTGACGGGGTGAACATACTGCTGGCTGATATCTTGCGGCCGGAGAGGTTCTGGATTTCATCGGAAAACCAGGAAAAATGAGTTTTTGTACAAAACAAGTCTGTCGTGACCCGACAAGTCTTCATGGATGAAGACATTTAGTGTTAGAGGTTGTTTGGTCATATATAAATCCTTTTGTATAAATGTGTTGCTTTGTAACATAAGTGTTTTAGGTTATTTGATAGGTTCGCTGTTTTTAAGCGTGTGGTTAGTTGTATATCATTTATGTTTTATTGTGGCTCTGAGGGATGTTTTGAAATTTATTGCGTGAAGTCATTCGGAAGTTTAAATACGTTCTCGATTCAAACTGTTGACCATGCTTCCTGCATGAAAAATCGAAGAAATATTCTTGAACCTCGAGTCAGTAAAATGCCGGGACCCGGACAGATGACAGATGGTCGCCACGGGGGCTGTTTATTGCTTTCTTTGCGGTATACTGCGCGGCCTTCGGCCGGTTCGTCCGGCCATTTTTCCTACAACAAGCCACGCAATCTGCGTGGCTTGTTGTTTTTGACGCGCCTGCGGGCGCCCAGAGAGAAGAGGCGCGACGATGAGTGCACTGGTTGGCGTGATCATGGGCTCCAAGTCCGATTGGTCCACCCTTAGCCACACCGCCGATATGCTGGAAAAGCTCGGCATCCCGTACGAGGTCAAGGTGGTTTCTGCCCACCGCACCCCGGATCTGCTGTTCCAGTACGCTGAAGAGGCTGAAGGCCGCGGCATCGAGGTGATCATCGCCGGTGCCGGTGGCGCAGCCCACCTGCCAGGCATGTGTGCGGCCAAGACCCACCTGCCGGTGCTGGGCGTTCCGGTGCAGTCGGCCATGCTTTCGGGCGTCGATTCGCTGCTGTCGATCGTGCAGATGCCGGCCGGCATCCCGGTTGCCACCCTGGCCATCGGCAAGGCCGGTGCGATCAACGCCGCGCTGCTGTCGGCGAGCATCCTGGGTGCCAAGCATCCACAATTCCACGCGGTACTGAAGACCTTCCGTGCCGAGCAGACGGACAGCGTCCTGGACAATCCAGACCCACGTATTGCCTGAGGTTGTTGAGATGAAGATCGGTGTAATCGGTGGCGGCCAGTTGGGTCGCATGTTGGCCCTGGCGGGCACCCCGCTGGGCATGAACTTCGCTTTCCTCGACCCTGCGCCGGACGCTTGCGCCGCTGCGTTGGGCGAACACCTGCGGGCCGATTACGGCGATCAGGATCATCTGCGTCAGCTGGCCGATGAAGTCGATCTGGTGACCTTCGAGTTTGAAAGCGTCCCGGCCGAGACCGTGGCCTTCCTCTCGCAATTCGTGCCGGTCTACCCGAGCGCCGAAGCCCTGCGCATCGCCCGCGACCGCTGGTTCGAGAAAAGCATGTTCAAGGACCTGGGGATTCCAACCCCGGCGTTCGCCGACATTCAGTCGCAAGCCGACCTGGACGCCGCTGTCGCCTCGATCGGTCTGCCGGCCGTGTTGAAAACCCGCACCCTGGGTTACGACGGCAAGGGCCAGAAAGTCCTGCGCAAGCCGGAAGACGTGGTCGATACCTTCGCCGAACTGGGCAGCGTGCCTTGCCTGCTGGAAGGCTTCGTGCCGTTCACCGGCGAAGTGTCGCTGATCGCCGTGCGTGCCCGCGATGGCGAGACGAAGTTCTATCCGCTGGTGCACAACACCCACGACAGCGGCATCCTCAAGCTGTCGGTCGCCAGTTCCGATCACCCGCTGCAGGCCCTGGCTGAAGACTACTCTAGCCGCGTCCTCAAGCAGCTGGACTATGTCGGCGTGATGGCGTTCGAGTTCTTTGAAGTCGACGGTGGCCTCAAGGCCAACGAAATCGCCCCGCGTGTGCACAACTCCGGGCACTGGACCACCGAAGGCGCCGAGTGCAGCCAGTTCGAAAACCACCTGCGGGCCGTTGCCGGTCTGCCGCTGGGTTCGACGGCCAAGGTCGGCGAGAGCGCAATGCTCAACTTCATCGGCGTTGTGCCGCCGGTCGAGAAGGTCATCGCCATCGACGATTGCCATCTGCATCACTACGGCAAGGCCTTCAAGGCCGGGCGCAAGGTCGGTCACGCCAACCTGCGTTGCAAGGACAAGGCGACCCTTGAACAGCAGATCCTCAAGGTCGAGGCGCTGATCGCCGAGTAACGAGAGTTTCATCTGGCAGCGGCGGAACCATTAAGGGCCGCCGTTCTCTGATGGCAGGATGCCAAAGTCTGACTAGGCTTTCGCATATCGACCAATTCAGAGGGAAATGCCATGGGAATTATCGGAACCATCTTTATCGGCCTGATCGTCGGCCTGCTGGCACGGTTCCTCAAGCCGGGCGATGACAGCATGGGCTGGATCATGACCATCCTGCTGGGTATCGGCGGTTCGCTGGCAGCCACCTACGGCGGCCAGGCCCTGGGCATTTATCAGGCAGGTCAGGGCGCCGGCTTCTTCGGTGCGCTGGTGGGCGCGATCATCCTGCTGGTGATCTACGGCCTGATCAAAAAGAACTGATCCAAAGCGACAAAGCCCTCTCTGCCAAACCGGTGGAGAGGGCTAGAATGCTCGGCGATTTACTGTTTCCTTTTTCCTACGAGCATCTTCATGCGCCGTCTTCTGTTGACTCTCCTTTTGCTGGGCAGCGGTCTGGCCCACGCCGGCGAACTGCCGGAAACCGACTGGCTGGAACTGATGCCCAAGTCGGATCAGAAAGCCCTCGAGGCCATGCCTGAAATCGACCACAACTCTCCGGAAGCCACCGGTACCTTCACCCAGAAAGGCGGGATGAAGCAGGCCAAGGGTTTGCCGGCGGTGATGTATTCGACCAAGACCGTGGCGTCGATGAACGACAAGCACATTCGCATCGGTGGTTATCCGGTGCCGCTGGAGTCGGACGCCAAGGGTCGCAGCACGCTGTTTTTCCTTGTGCCGTACCCGGGCGCCTGCATCCACGTGCCGCCACCGCCACCGAATCAACTGGTGCTGGTGCGCTACCCCAAGGGTTTGAAGCTGGACGACATCTACACGCCGCTTTGGGTGACCGGCACGCTGAAGATCGAAAAGGTCAGCAATGACCTGGCCGATGCGGCGTATGCGTTGGAAGCGGACAAGGTGCGGGTGGTGCAGGAAAAGGATCTGTAATCCCGAGCAGCAAAAAAAATCGCAGCCCAAGGGCTGCGATTTTTGTTTTCAGAGTGGCTTGCCGCCGACGCTGACGCCCATGGTGTGGCTGGCACCCGGCGCGAGGGTCACGATGTCATCCATCACATTCGCCGTTTCGATGCACAGCATCCGCTGCCAGCCGTCGTTGTCCATGTCGCTGAAGGCGGCGGCGCGGTCGATCCACGGGTTCCAGATCACCGCCGTGCGTGAGCCGGTAGCGGTCAGCACGATGCGCCGCTCCCAGGCCGGATCGACGATGCTCAATTGCGGCGGAGCTTCGAGGTAGATGCGGTCGGTTTCCCCGGCAAAACGCAGGTCGCCTTGCTGGGTGTGCGTCTTCCAGTCATCCAGGGTCTCGATGTAGTCCAGGCCATCCACGCCTTCGACGCGTACGTTGCGCACATCGCTGACGGCGAAATAGCTGTGCAGCGCCTGGCTGATGCTGACGGTGTCGGTGCCACGGTTGTGGCTGGTCAGGCTGATGTGCAGCTGATCGTCGAGGTGCAGGGTCAGGGTCAGGTCAACCTCATGCGGCCAGTCCGCAAAGCCGCCTTCAGGGTAGGGCAGGGTGAACTCGACCTTCAGGCTTTCGCCCTCGGTTTCGATACCGCCCAGCTCCCAATCCATCGCCCGGACAAACCCGTGAGCGGCGGCCGGCTCTTCGCTGACGCGCATGGCCTGCACGCTCTGCGGGTTGCGGGCGAAGACGCCGAACCAAGGCCAGCACACCGGCACGCCGGCGCGGATGCTCTTGCCGGTCTTGAACACGGCCTTGTCGTTCAGCCAGATCAGCGGCGGCTGGCCGTCCACCTGATAACTGAGGATGTGCGCGCCTTGCTGGGCCACCAGCACTTCGGCCTGACCGTGGCGGATGCGCCAGCAGTTCAGTTCATCCAGTTTCACGGCTTCAACGTTGGGCGTGTTCATGGGACAACTCTCGAATCAGCAACTTGGGACGACTATCGACCTTGAAACGGCCGCGAGGTTTAACGTGCGCGCGGCGGCACCGAACGAGTGCGGCCGCTGCCATCGATGGCCACGAACACGAACACCGCTTCGGTCACTTTACGCCACTCACTGGACAGCGGGTCGTCGCTCCACACCTCGACCATCATCTGGATCGAGCTGCGGCCGATTTCCAGGGTCTGGGTATAAAAGGACAATTGCGCGCCGACAGCTACCGGCACCAGGAACGCCATGCGGTCGATGGCAACGGTCGCGACACGGCCACCGGCGACGCGGCTGGCCATTGCGGTGCCGGCCAGGTCCATCTGCGCCACCAGCCAGCCGCCGAAAATATCGCCGAAGCCGTTGGTTTCGCGGGGAAGCGCGGTGATTTGCAGGGCCAGGTCGCCTTGCGGGATCGGATCTTCTTGTTCGAGCTCTATCATGCCGGGGGTGCCTCTGACCCGTGACTCTTCGTTGGGTATTGCTGGTGGTAGCCGTCTTCAGGAAAAACGATTCAGCACCGAACATACTACGTTCGTCACGTTTTCCATAAGGCAACTAAAGGGGAAACTCTGCGAAACCGACTGGTTCGACGCGCCAAGGCGACCAGCAACGTTTTCGCACAGCAACCCCCTACAAACCGGAGCAGGATTGCGAGTATATCGGTCGGTAGACTCCGCGACGACCATCCGGTTCTCATTTCGACCGTCAAATACGCGCCTCTATGTGCTTTTTCGAACAATTTGCTATGGTGCCGAACCTGCCCGAGCCACAGCCAGCGTTGTTGTGGCGGCAGATCCGACTATAAGAGAAGACCTTGCCATGACCACAGCGCCCTCGAGCATCGCGCAGCCAGACCAACCCGCACGACCCTTGACCCGCAATGACTACAAGACTCTGTCGCTATCGGCCCTGGGCGGTGCGCTGGAGTTCTACGATTTCATCATTTTCGTGTTCTTTGCCACCGTGGTCGGCAAATTGTTCTTCCCGGCCGACATGCCCGAGTGGCTGCGCCTGATGCAGACCTTCGGCATCTTCGCTGCCGGTTACCTTGCGCGGCCGCTGGGCGGGATTGTGATGGCGCACTTCGGCGATCTGCTGGGGCGCAAGAAGATGTTCACCCTGAGCATCTTCATGATGGCCGTGCCGACCCTGATCATGGGCCTGCTGCCGACCTACGCGCAGATCGGCATGTGGGCGCCGATCCTGCTGTTGTTGATGCGCGTGATCCAGGGCGCGGCGATTGGCGGTGAGGTGCCGGGGGCGTGGGTCTTCGTTTCCGAACACGTGCCCGGAAAGCATATTGGTTATGCCTGCGGCACCCTGACCAGCGGCCTGACGGCGGGCATCCTGCTGGGTTCGCTGGTCGCCACCGCGATCAACAGCGTTTATACGCCGGTGGAAGTCTCGGATTACGCCTGGCGGATTCCGTTCCTGCTCGGCGGCGTGTTCGGCCTGTTCTCGGTCTATCTGCGCCGCTGGCTGCACGAAACCCCGGTGTTCGCCGAACTGCAACAGCGCAAGGCCCTGGCCGAAGAAGTGCCGCTGCGCGCGGTGCTGCGTGACCATCGCGGGGCCATCGCAGTCTCGATGCTGCTGACCTGGTTGCTCTCCGCCGGCATCGTCGTGGTGATCCTGATGACCCCGACCGTGCTGCAGACGGTCTATCACTTCTCGCCGACGATGGCGCTGCAATCCAACAGCCTGGCCATCGTCTTCCTGAGCCTGGGCTGCATCATTTCCGGCGCGCTGGCGGATCGATTCGGCGCCGGTCGCGTGTTCGTGTTCGGCTGCCTGGGCTTGCTGGCCAGCTCCTGGACGTTCTATCACAGCCTCGCCGATCACCCGGACTGGTTGTTCCCGCTGTATGCACTGACCGGTTTCCTGGTCGGCACCATCGGTGCGGTGCCGTACGTGATGGTCAAGGCGTTCCCGCCGGTGGTGCGCTTCAGCGGTCTGTCCTTCTCTTATAACGTCGCTTACGCGATCTTCGGCGGTTTGACCCCGATGGTGGTCAGCCTCTTGCTGAAAGAAAGTGCGATGGGGCCTGCCTATTACGTGGCGGTGCTGTGCGGGATGGGGATCCTGGTCGGCGCGTGGCTGTGGAGCAAGGGCCGCTGATTCATCCCACATGTCCGGTTACATCTGAAAGGCCAGCCTTCCGACAGGGGATGCTGGCCTTTCATCCAATTGTCATATTTCAGCCATAGAGTGTTCACACGGCCTGCTGATACTTGGCCCCGACTTAACACCCCCTATCTGCTAGGAGTAAGGCATGAAACTGAAGCGTTTGATGGCGGCAATGACTTTTGTCGCTGCTGGCGTTGCGACCGCCAACGCGTTCGCCGCTGTTGACCCGTCGATCCCGAGCTACACCAAGACCACTGGTGTGTCGGGCAACCTGTCCAGCGTCGGCTCCGATACCCTGGCCAACCTCATGACCTTGTGGGCCGAGAACTACAAAAAAGAATACCCGAACGTAAACATCCAGATTCAGGCCGCTGGCTCCGCCACCGCGCCACCTGCGCTGACCGAAGGCACCTCCAACCTGGGCCCGATGAGCCGCAAGATGAAGGACACCGAACTGGCGGCCTTCGAACAGAAATACGGCTACAAGCCAACCGCTATCCCGGTTGCCGTGGACGCCCTGGCTGTCTTCGTACACAAGGACAACCCGATCCAGCACCTGACCATGGAACAGGTTGACGCGATCTTCTCGTCCACTCGTCTGTGCGGCGCCAAAGCCGACGTTAAAACCTGGGGCGACCTGGGCGTGACCGGTGACCTGGCCAACAAGCCGGTTCAACTGTTCGGCCGTAACTCGGTATCCGGCACCTACGGCTACTTCAAGGAAGAAGCCCTGTGCAAAGGCGACTACAAGCCTAACGTCAACGAACAACCAGGTTCGGCTTCGGTCGTGCAGTCGATCAGCTCCTCGCTGAACGGCATCGGTTACTCGGGCATCGGCTACAAGACCGCCAGCGTGAAAACCGTTGCTCTGTCGAAGAAAGGCAGCACCGAGTTCATCGAAGACAGCGAAGAAAACGCCCTGAACGGCAAGTACCCACTGTCCCGCTTCCTGTACGTGTACGTGAACAAGGCCCCGAACAAGCCTCTGGCCCCGCTGGAAGCCGAGTTCGTGAAGCTGGTTCTGTCGAAACAGGGCCAGGAAGTAGTAGTGAAAGACGGCTACATCCCACTGCCGGCCAAGGTTGCTGCAAAAGCACTGGCTGACCTGGGTCTGCAGGAAGGCGGCGCTGAAGTCGCAAAAAAGTAACAAACTGAGTCAGGGGTGAACCCCGCCTGACTCCCGTGTGGGGCCCGGCCCGCAAGCGGCCCGGCCCCCACACTCCCCGAATTCTTTTATCCACTGCCAGTGCCCTGCTGGCGGCGGATTTGGTGCGTCACTGCATTGTCATCTTTCTGTCATACAGGATCGCTAGGGTGTGCGCATGAATGATCTGGCCAATTCCAAAATGACTACGAACCCTCCCAAGCGCATTGATTTCAATACGCCTGAGTTGCAACGCAAGCGCCGCATTCGCGCGCTCAAGGATCGCTTCACCCGTTGGTACGTCCTCGTCGGCGGTCTGGCGGTGCTGGCAGCCATCACCCTGATCTTCTTCTTCCTCGCCTACGTCGTCGCGCCCCTGTTCAAGGGTGCCGAACTGACTGCGAAAGACGCCATTACCCCGGCCTGGATGCAGGACGCCGGCAAGCCACTGATGATTTCGCTCGAAGAGCAGAATCAGGTGGCCATGCGCGTTTCCGACAAGGGCCAGGCGCTGTTCTTCGATATCGACAGTGGCGCTGAATTGAAGCGCGTCGATCTGCCGTTGCCGGCAGGCGCCAGTGTGACCTCCATCGGTGAAGACCAGCCGGGCCATCCGCTGGTGGCCGTGGGCCTGTCCAACGGTCAGGCGCTGGTGTTCCGTCACACCTATAAAGTCAGCTACCCGGAAGGCAAGAAAACCATCACCCCGGCGATCGAGTTCCCGTACGGCGAGGCGCCGATTGCGCTGAACGAGAGCGGCGGTGCGCTGGAGCACGTCAGCCTCAACGCCACCGACTCGACCCTGATGCTGGTCGGCTCCACCGGTTCGCAACTCAATGTGCTGTCGCTGACCAGCGAAGAAAACATGATGACCGGCGAAGTCACCAACGAGCAGAAGCGTATCGATCTGCCGCAGATGACCGAGCCGGTGAAAAACATCTTCGTCGACCCGCGCCAGCAATGGCTGTACGTGGTTAACGGTCGTGCTCAGGCCGATGTGTTCAGCCTGCGCGACAAGAGCCTCAACGGTCGTTACAAACTGCTGGAAAACGCTGACGCGCAAGTCACTGCCGCCACTCAACTGGTAGGCGGTATCTCGCTGATCGTCGGTGACTCCACCGGTGGCCTGGCCCAGTGGTTCATGGCCCGCGACACCGATGGCGAGCTGCGTCTGAAGCAGATCCGCACCTTCCAGATGGGCAAGACGCCGATCGTTGAAATCACCGCCGAAGAGCGCCGCAAAGGCTTCGTTGCCCTGGATGCCTCCGGCAAGCTCGGCGTGTTCCACAGCACCGCGCACCGCACCTTGCTGGTCGATCAGGTGGTCGAGGGTCAGGGCCTGTTCGGTCTGTCGCCACGAGCCAACCGTGTAATCGTCGAAGCCGGCGGCAAGCTGCAACCGCTGCTGCTCGACAACCCGCACCCGGAAGTGTCGTGGAGCGCGCTGTGGAGCAAGGTCTGGTACGAGAACTACGACGAGCCTAAATACGTCTGGCAATCGACCGCCGCCAACACTGATTTCGAACCGAAACTGAGCCTGTCGCCACTGACCTTCGGCACCCTGAAAGCCGCCTTCTACGCGATGCTGCTGGCTGCACCGCTGGCGGTTGCCGCGGCGATCTACACCGCGTACTTCATGGCCCCGGGCATGCGCCGCAAGGTCAAGCCGGTGATCGAACTGATGGAAGCGATGCCGACGGTGATCCTCGGCTTCTTCGCCGGCCTGTTCCTCGCACCGTATGTGGAAGGGCATCTGCCGGGCATCTTCAGCCTGCTGATGCTGCTGCCGATCGGCATCCTGGTGGCCGGTTTCACCTTCAGCCGCCTGCCTGAATCGATCCGCCTGAAAGTCCCGGACGGTTGGGAAAGTGCCCTGCTGATCCCGGTGATCCTGTTCGTGGGCTGGCTGTCGCTGTACATGAGCCCGTTCATGGAGAACTGGTTCTTCGGCGGTGACATGCGCATGTGGATCTCCCACGACCTGGGCATCACCTACGACCAGCGCAACGCACTGGTAGTCGGTCTGGCCATGGGCTTCGCGGTAATCCCGAACATCTACTCGATCGCCGAAGACGCCGTGTTCAGCGTGCCGCGCGGCCTGACCCTGGGCTCGCTGGCCCTCGGTGCCACGCCGTGGCAGACCATGACTCGCGTAGTGATCCTGACCGCCAGCCCGGGCATCTTCTCGGCCCTGATGATCGGCATGGGCCGTGCAGTCGGCGAGACCATGATCGTGCTGATGGCCACCGGCAACACCCCGGTCATGGAAATGAACCTGTTCGAAGGCCTGCGCACCCTGGCGGCCAACGTCGCGGTGGAAATGCCGGAGTCGGAAGTCGGCGGCAGCCACTACCGCGTGCTGTTCCTCTCGGCGCTGGTGCTGCTGTTGTTCACCTTCGTCATGAACACCCTCGCGGAACTGATTCGTCAGCGTCTGCGCAAGAAATACTCGTCGCTTTAAGAAAGGTAGAAGTCTGTGAAACAGAACTCCCTGAATGGATGGTTCAAGAGCGGCGCCCCGGGCGTCTGGATCAGCGGTGGCGCGGTGTCCATCGCGGTCATCATGACCATTGGCCTGCTGGCGGTGATTGCCGTGCGCGGTCTGGGTCACTTCTGGCCGGCGGACCTGATCCACGCCAGCTACAACGTCCCGGGCCAGGGCAATCACCTGGTCATCGGCGAGGTGGTGCAGAAGGAAGAAGTGCCCCGTGCACGCCTGAAGAGCGCCGGCTTGCCGGTGCCTGACCAGGGCCCGGAATTCATGACCCGCGAGCTGATCAAGGTCGGCAACCGCGACCTGAACGGCAACGACTTCACCTGGATCGTCGGCGAGTGGCTGACCGACCAGAAGAACCCGCCGGAGCTGATGGCGCTGGAGCGTCGTGAGTGGGGTAACTTCTACGGCTACCTGGTCAACGTCAAACAGGATGGCAAGGTCATCGCCGAAGGCGAAGCGGCCTGGCCCGAGCTACAGGCGCGAATCAACCGTGTCAACGGCCTCGCCGCGCAGCTCAAGACCCTGGAAAAAACCGACATCGGCGCGATTAACGCCGGTCTCGAGCGTATCCGTCTGCATGGTCGCAAGCTGGAGCTGGAAGGCAAGCTCGACGCCACCGCGCAAGCGGACATGGACGCCGAACGTGCCGAGCTGAACGCCCGCTATCAGGACGTCGAAGCCCGTCTGGCCGATCTGCACGCGCAGTTCAACCGTGACGCCCTGACCGCTCGCGATGCCAACGGCAAGGAAATCGAAATCGGCCTGGGCAAAGTGGTTCACGCCTACCAGCCGAACGCCATGGGTACTTTCACCAAGGTCGGCTTCTACTTCAGCAAGGTCTGGGAGTTCCTGTCCGACGACCCGCGCGAAGCGAACACCGAAGGCGGGATTTTCCCGGCGATCTTCGGCACCGTGATGATGACCCTGATCATGGCGATGATCGTGACCCCGTTCGGCGTGCTGGCGGCGGTGTACCTGCGTGAATACGCCAAGCAGAACACCCTGACCCGGGTGATCCGGATCGCGGTGAACAACCTGGCGGGTGTTCCGGCCATTGTTTACGGGGTGTTCGGTCTGGGCTTCTTCGTATACGTGCTGGGTGGCTCGCTCGACCGTCTGTTCTTCCCGGAAGCGCTGCCGGCACCGACCTTCGGTACACCGGGTCTGCTCTGGGCTTCGTTGACCCTGGCGCTGCTGGCGGTGCCGGTGGTGATCGTGGCCACCGAAGAAGGTCTGGCGCGTATCCCGCGTACCGTGCGCGAAGGCTCGCTGGCCCTCGGTGCGACCAAGGCTGAAACCCTGTGGAAGATCGTTCTGCCGATGGCCAGCCCGGCGATGATGACCGGCATGATCCTCGCCGTGGCCCGTGCCGCCGGTGAAGTGGCGCCGCTGATGCTGGTGGGTGTGGTGAAACTGGCGCCGTCGCTGCCGGTGGATGGCAACTACCCGTACCTGCACCTGGACCAGAAGATCATGCACCTGGGCTTCCACATCTACGACGTCGGCTTCCAGAGCCCGAACGTCGAAGCCGCACGACCGCTGGTGTACGCCACCGCGTTGCTGCTGGTGCTGGTGATTGCCGTGCTCAACCTGTCGGCAGTGTGGATTCGTAACCACCTGCGCGAGAAGTACAAGGCGTTGGACAGCTAAAGCCATTAGCCACAAGCGGCAAGCTACAAGCCGCTTTTGCTCAAAACTTGCGGCTTGCAGCTAGAAGCTTGCAGCTACGAACGGAGTGAGACCCATGCAGCACGAAACACATACCCACGGCATCAACATGTCTGCCCTGGGCCGCGACAAGCAGAGCCTGAACCTCGAACAGGAGACCGTGGCCATCGAAGTGCCGGGCCTGAGCCTGTTCTACGGCGAGAAACAAGCGCTGTACGACGTCAGCATGAACATCCCGAAACAGCGCGTGACCGCCTTCATCGGCCCGTCCGGCTGCGGCAAGTCCACACTGCTGCGTACCTTCAACCGCATGAACGACCTGGTGGACGGCTGCCGCGTCGAAGGCGCGATCAACCTGTACGGCAACAACATCTACCGCAAGGGCGAGGACGTGGCCGAGCTGCGTCGCCGGGTCGGCATGGTGTTCCAGAAGCCTAACCCGTTCCCCAAGACCATCTACGAAAACGTGGTCTACGGCCTGCGCATCCAGGGCATCAACAAGAAGCGCATCCTCGACGAAGCCGTCGAGTGGGCACTGAAAGGCGCGGCCCTGTGGGACGAAGTGAAAGACCGTCTGCATGACTCGGCACTCGGCCTGTCCGGTGGTCAGCAGCAGCGTCTGGTGATCGCCCGTACCATCGCCGTGGAGCCGGAAGTGCTGCTGCTCGACGAACCGTGCTCGGCACTCGACCCGATCTCGACCCTGAAAGTCGAAGAGCTGATCTACGAGCTCAAATCCAAGTTCACCATCGTCATCGTGACCCACAACATGCAGCAGGCGGCGCGGGTGTCCGACTACACGGCGTTCATGTACATGGGCAAACTGGTGGAGTTCGGCGACACCGATACCCTGTTCACCAATCCGGCCAAGAAGCAGACCGAAGACTACATCACAGGGCGATACGGCTAGCCGTACAGCTGCAAGCGGCAAGCTTCAAGCGGCAAGTTAGAAGCGATGCGGCAGGGAACACCACATAACAGCTTGCAGCTCGTAGCTTGCAGCTCTTGGTAAAACGCTTTTTCGGAGCGAACGCATGATTTCCAAAGAAGGCCTCACTCATCACATTTCCGCGCAGTTCAACGCCGAACTTGAAGAAGTGCGCAGCCACCTGCTGGCCATGGGCGGGCTGGTCGAGAAGCAGGTCAACGACGCGGTCACCGCGCTGATCGAGGCCGACTCGGGCCTGGCCCAGCAAGTGCGCGAGATCGACGACCAGATCAACCAGATGGAACGCAATATCGACGAAGAATGCCTGCGCATTCTGGCCCGTCGTCAACCGGCGGCGTCCGACCTGCGTCTGATCATCAGCATCTCCAAGTCGGTGATCGACCTGGAGCGTATCGGTGACGAAGCGACCAAGATCGCCCGTCGCGCGATCCAGCTGTGCGAAGAAGGCGAAGCGCCGCGCGGTTACGTCGAAGTGCGTCACATCGGCGACCAGGTGCGCAACATGGTCCGCGATGCGCTGGATGCGTTTGCCCGTTTCGACGCCGATCTGGCGTTGTCGGTGGCGCAGTACGACAAGATCATCGACCGCGAATACAAGACCGCCCTGCGCGAGCTGGCGACCTACATGATGGAAGACCCGCGCTCTATCTCGCGGGTCTTGAGCATTATCTGGGTCCTGCGTTCGCTGGAGCGGATCGGCGACCACGCGCGCAACATCTCGGAGCTGGTGATCTACCTGGTGCGCGGCACCGACGTGCGCCACATGGGCCTCAAGCGCATGAAGGAAGAAGTTGAAGGGACAAGCGGCGAAACCGCTAATGTTCCGGGCGATGCTGACGATAAGTAAGATTGCCTGAGAAAAGCGCCCGGCCCTTTGGCCGGGCGTTTTTGTTTGTGCTTTTCAGAAGGCAGAAGCGAATTAAAAAGCAGCACCCGCGAACGAAAAGTCCCGGCGTGACTGAAGAGTTTTGGCAATGTGCCATCAGCCAGCGTTATGCTTGCCGGGATTTTAATAGGGGTGTTGGATGAGCAAGATCAGTGTGTTGGTCGTGGACGATGCATCGTTCATTCGTGACCTGGTGAAAAAGTGCCTGCGTAATTACTTCCCGGGGATCCGCACCGAGGACGCCATCAACGGCAAGAAGGCTCAGGCCATGCTGGCCAAGGAAGCTTTTGACCTGGTGCTGTGCGACTGGGAAATGCCGGAAATGTCCGGCCTCGAACTGCTGACCTGGTGCCGCGAGCAGGACAACCTCAAGACCATGCCGTTCATCATGGTCACCAGCCGTGGCGACAAGGAAAACGTTGTGCAGGCGATTCAGGCCGGCGTTTCCGGTTATGTCAGCAAGCCCTTCACCAATGAGCAACTGTTGACCAAGGTCAAACAGGCCCTGAACAAGATCGGCAAACTCGATGCCCTGATGAACAGCGCCCCGACCAAGATGAACTCGGCCTTCGGCAACGATTCCCTGAGCGCGTTGACCGGTGGCAAGGCTGCGGTCGTCGGGTCTGCACCGGCTGCACCTGCGGCCAACCCGTTTGCCAAGCCTGCCGCTGCCGCCCCGGTACCTGCCGCCGCGCCACAGCGTGGCCTGCTCAACAGCCCGCCCGTGAAAGCACCGGCAACTTCCGCCTCTCCGGCCAGCGGCCGTGGTCAGGGCCAGTTGCGTTTGCCTGGCGGCACCCAGCAATGCGTAATCAAGGCCCTGAGCATCAAGGAAGCGCTGCTGGTAGTGAAGCGCACCGACAGCCTGCCGCAGATCCTCGACAGCGCCGTGCTCGATCTGGAGCAGGGTGACAACGCCGAAATCGCCCGCCTCAACGGCTACCTGCATGCCGTCGTTGCCCACGAGCCGAAGCCCGACAGCGAATGGCTGCAACTGACCTTCCGCTTCGTCGACCAGGACGCGCAGAAGCTCGACTACATCTCCCGCCTGATCGCCCGCGGCACGGCGCAGAAGCACTTCGTTCCGGGCGCGTAAGCGTCGCGGGCAAAAGAAGACCGCCGCCTGACACAGGCAGCGGTCTTTTTTCATGCTGTGCCAAATTTGAAACATCTGTCGACTAGCCTGGTCTGCTTCAGCTGCTAGGCTCATTCCCAGGCCTTACTCGACAGAACTTTTACCCATGCCCCTGCGCCTGCTGTTTTTCTGTGGTCTGTTCATGGCCTCCACCTCGACCGTGGCCATGACGATCTACAAATCCACCGATGCCAACGGAGTGGTTTCGTACAGCGACCGTCCGAGCAAAGGCTCCCAGGTGTTCGTGTTTCAGGACCGGATGGTCGAGAGGCTCGAGCGTCAGGTCTATCTCGACATCAAGAAGCAGAAGGGCGCCGACGTGGTGTTCGTGCGCAACGATCTGTATGCACCAGTGGAGGTCGCACTGGCGTTCACCGGGGTGAGCAATGTGCGAGGCGCGCCGACGGAAACGATCCGCCGGGTGCTGCCGGCACGCAGCAATACACGGCTGGCGTTGCTGACGGCGGTGTCCGGCGGCAAACCGCTGGTGTACACGCCGCAGTTCCAGTATTCCCTCGGCGACCCCGCAGGCGCCGCCCAGAGCTATCGCTATCCGTTTCCGTGGCGTGGCGGTCCCTTCCGCCTGAGTCAGGGCGCCAACGGCGACTACAGCCACTACGGGCCGAAGAACAAATACGCGATGGACATCGCCATGCCGGTGGGCACGCCGATCATCGCGGCGCGGGCCGGGGTAGTGGTGAAGATCGAGAACTCGCAGAACGGGCGCGGCACCGATCCTTCCGGCAATTTCGTGCGGGTGCTGCACGACGACGGCACGATGGGTGTGTACCTGCATCTCAAGCAAGGGTCGGTGAGCGTGCGGGAAGGGCAGCGAGTGGCGGTGGGCAGTCCGCTGGCGCTGTCCGGCAATACCGGCAACAGCAGCGGCCCGCACCTGCACTTCGTGGTGCAGCGCAATACCGGAGGGGGCTGGTGTCGATTCCGTATCAGTTCAACCAGCCGCTGGGGGCGTTGCCCAACTTTGCGTTGGGCAAGCGGTAATCCCCGTCAGTCGAGCATCAGCACCTTGGCCAGAATGATCTTCGGACCTTTCATCTTCTTGATGATGATGCGCAGGCCTTCGACTTCCAGCACTTCTTCCTCTTCCGGCACCCGTTTCAGAGTTTCGTAGATCAGCCCGGCGAGGGTTTCGGCTTCGATGTGGTCCAGGTCGATACCCAACAGGCGCTCGACCTTGAACAGCGGCGTATCGCCCCGCACCAGCAACTTGCCCGGCTGGTAGGCGAGGATGCCGCGCTCGGCCTTGCGGTGTTCGTCCTGGATGTCGCCGACCAGCACTTCCAGCACGTCTTCCATGGTCAGGTAGCCGATGATGTTGCCGTCGGCCTCTTCGACCACGGCGAAGTGCGAGCCGCCCTTGCGGAACTGCTCCAGCAGCTGCGACAGCGGCATGTGCCGCGACACGCGTTCCAGCGGGCGGGTCAGTTCGGCGAGGTTGAACGACTCGGGAATGTGGTCCAGCGCCGCCAGTTCCAGCAGCAGATCCTTGATGTGCAGCAGGCCGACGAACTCCTTGCGCTCGCTGTCGTACACCGGATAGCGGCTGAACTTGTGGCGACGGAACATCGCCAGGATTTCTTTCAGCGGTGCGTTGAATTCGAGGGTGATCAGGTCTTCCCGGGAATTGGCCCAGTCGACCACTTCCAGTTCGCCCATTTCCACCGCCGAGGCCAGCACTCGCATGCCCTGGTCGCTCGGGTCCTGGCCACGGCTGGAGTGCAGGATCAGTTTCAGTTCTTCACGGCTGTAATGGTGCTCGTGATGCGGGCCGGGTTCACCCTGGCCTGCAATGCGCAGGATGGTGTTGGCGCTGGCATTGAGCAGGTAGATCGCCGGGTACATGGCCCAGTAGAACAGGTACAGCGGCACCGCCGTCCACAGCGACAGCAGCTCGGGTTTGCGGATCGCCCAGGACTTGGGTGCGAGCTCGCCGACCACGATGTGCAGATACGAAATGATGAAGAACGCGGTGAAGAACGAGATGCCTTTGACCACTTCCGCCGACTGCACGCCGACCGCGCTCAGCAGCGGCTCGAGAATGTGCGCGAACGCCGGCTCACCGACCCAGCCCAGGCCGAGGGAGGCGAGGGTGATACCGAGCTGGCACGCCGAGAGGTACGCATCGAGCTGACTGTGCACCGTGCGCAGGATGTGCCCGCGCCAGCCGTGCTGTTCAGCGATGGCTTCGACCCGGGTCGAGCGCAGTTTGACCATGGCGAATTCCGCCGCAACGAAGAAGCCGTTGAGCAGAACCAGGATCAGAGCGAAAAGAATCATGCCGAAATCGGCGAATATTGTTGCGAGGGACAAGCCAGGGGAAGGGTCCATGATGGAGTTTTGCGGGTTCCGTGTGATTCGTAAGAAAGAAAAATCTGCACCTGAAAGGCAGGCGCAAGTCAGCCAATGTAGCGGCTGACCTGGCGATTGCCTAGTCCGGCATTACTCAGCGGCGCTGATGAGCCGTGCCTGGGCGACCTGCGCCGGGGCGAAATGGCAGGTGAACGTGCTGCCGTGGCCGGGCACGCTGCTGATCTCCATCCGCGCGCGATGGCGCAGCAACACGTGTTTGACGATGGCCAGGCCCAGGCCCGTGCCGCCGGTGTTGGAGTTGCGGCTGGAGTCGACGCGGTAGAAGCGTTCGGTCAGGCGCGGCAGGTGTTTGCTGTCGATGCCGATCCCGGAATCCTGCACGCTCAGGTGTGCGCCCTGATCGTCGCCCCACCAGCGGATGCGGATATTGCCTTCGGCCGGGGTGTATTTGACGGCGTTGAACACCAGGTTGGAAAACGCACTGCGCAGTTCCGCCTCGCTGCCCTTGAGCAGGATGCTGGCGTCGGCTTCCAGGGTGATTTTCTGATTCTTCGACCCCGACAGCTGCTGTGCATCGCTCTTGATCGACTGCAACAGGGTGTCGATGTGCACGGGCTGGTTGTCCGACGGGTAATCGGTGGCTTCCAGTTTGGCCAGCAGCAGCAAGTCGTTGAGCAGGGTCTGCATGCGTCCGCCTTGCTGTTGCATCTGCTGCAGGGCGCGGCTCCAGCGCGGGTTCACTTCCTCGACGTTGTCGAGCAGGGTTTCCAGGTAGCCGCAGATCACCGTCAGCGGGGTGCGCAGCTCATGGGAGACGTTGGCGATGAAGTCCTTGCGCATCTGTTCCAGCTGATGGATGCGCGTGACGTCGCGCACCAGCATCAAGTGTTCGTTGTTGCCGTAGCGCGTGAGGTACATCTGGATGCGCACGCGGTCGTTGGTCGGCGAGGGGATTTCCAGCGGCTCGGCGTAGTTTTCCTGCTCGAAGTATTCCTTGAAGCGCGGATGGCGGACCAGGTTGGTCACGGGTTGGCCGCTGTCTTGCGGGGTCTTGAGGCCGAGCAGCGTTTCGGCGGCGCGGTTCCACCATTCCAGGTTGCCGTCGCTGTCGAGCATGATCACCGCGTCTTTCAGCGCGGCGGTGGACTCCTGAACGCGGTCGATCACCGCTTGCAGGCGTCCGCGTACACGCTGGTCGCGGCGTTGCAGGTGGTAGATGCTGTCGAACACCTCGCCCCACAGACCGTAGCCGTCGGGCGGTGCCTCATCGGGTTGGTGCAGGCGCAGCCATTCGTGCAGGCGCAGCAGTTGCTTGAGCGTCCAGGCCAGGTACAGGCCCAGTCCCGCCGCGAGGCTCCAGCCGTAGTAGCCGGTGATCAGGCCGATCACCAGGCAGCCGGTGACCAGCAACAGCATGTGGCGAATCAGGGTGCCATGCCAGTTTTGATTCACGGAGCGTCCTTAACGCAGCTTCGAGTTTCAAGCTGCAAGCTGCAAGTCAGAGCGGTTCGGCTATTCCTTGCCGCTTGTAGCTTGAAGCTTGCCGCTGCTTTTATGCCTTGGTGGAGAACCGATAGCCGGTGCCGCGCACGGTTTGTACCAGATTTTCGTAGGCGTCGCCGAGGGCCTTGCGCAGGCGCCGGATGTGCACGTCGACGGTGCGCTCTTCAACATAGACGTTGCCGCCCCAGACCTGGTCCAGCAACTGGCCACGGGTGTAGGCGCGTTCCTGGTGGGTCATGAAAAATTGCAGCAGACGGTATTCGGTCGGGCCCATTTCGGCCGGACGGCCATCGATGGTCACGCGGTGGCTGATCGGGTCGAGCAGCAGGCCGCCGACTTCGATCGGCGCTTCGCCATCGGTCGGGCCGGCGCGGCGCAGCACAGCCTTGAGGCGTGCCACCAGTTCGCGGGGGAAAACGGTTTGGTGATGTAGTCGTCGGCGCCGACTTCCAGGCCCTGGATCTTGTTGTCTTCTTCGCCCTTGGCGGTGAGCATGATGATCGGGATGTCCCCGGTCAGCTCGTCACGCTTGAGGCGACGGGCCAGCTCGATGCCGGAGGTGCCGGGCAGCATCCAGTCGAGCAGGATCAGGTCCGGCTTGCGGTCGACGATGATGGCGTGCGCCTGCTGCGAGTTCTCTGCCTCGAGGCAGTCATAGCCGGCCATTTCCAACGCAACGGCGATCATTTCGCGAATGGGCGCTTCGTCGTCGACGATCAGAATGCTCCTGCCAACCATGCCTTAATCCTCTTGTCATTTAACTGTCTTGCGCCGCATTAGATAACGGAATTATTGCAGTCGTGTGACAGTATTTTAGTCCGGCGGCGATTGTGCAAATCCTGAACTAAGCTCTAAGTCCGAATCCTGACAACCACAAAAGAAGGTTTCCATGACTCAAATGACTGCTTCCTTTAAAGCTCTGCTGATGGCTGCTGCCGTGACTCTGCCAGGCCTTGCGATGGCCGCTGAACCGGCGATGATGAAAGACGGCATGATGGTCGATCACAAAGGCATGACCGTTTACACGTTCGACAAGGACGCTGGCGGCAAGTCGATGTGCAATGACAAGTGCGCCGACAACTGGCCTCCGATGATGGCGCCGGCCGGTGCGAAGGCGGAAGGCAAGTGGACGGTGATCAAGCGCGACGACGGCAAGATGCAGTACGCCTACGACGGCAAGCCGCTGTATACCTTCAAGATGGACGCCAAGCCGGGTGACATGATGGGCGATGGCAAGATGGACGCGTGGCACGTGGTTCACGAGCACAAGTAAGCCATCGGCAGTGAAACAGCATCGCGGCCCGCAGGCATTGCCTCGGGCCGCGATGCGTTGAGGTCAGCGCAACGCGTAATCCAGCACGATCCCGACGAAGATCGCCAGACCGGCCCAATGGTTGTGCAAAAACGCCTTGAAGCAGCGCATCCGGTCCCGGTCACGGGTGTACCAGAACTCCCACGCATAGCACCCGGCCGCTACCAGCAGACCGAGGTGGAACCACATCCCCAGCTCGAACTTCGACCCGGCCAGCAGCAGGCAGCCCAGTGACAGTGCCTGCAGGGTCAGGATGATCACCCGGTCTGCCTCGCCGAACAGGATCGCCGTGGATTTCACGCCGATCTTCAGGTCATCGTCGCGGTCGGTCATCGCGTAATAAGTGTCGTAACCCACGGTCCACAGCAGATTGGCGATCCACAGCAGCCAGGCCGTCGCCGGCAGCTCACCGGTCTCGGCGGTGAACGCCATCGGCATGCCCCAGGAAAACGCCGCCCCCAGCACCACTTGCGGGTAATAGGTGTAGCGCTTCATGAAGGGATAGGTGAACGCCAGCGCCAGACCGCCCAGCGACAGCCAGATCGTCGCGGCATTGGTGCACAGCACCAGCAGGAAACTCACGCCCATCAGCAGGGCGAAGAACACCAGTGCCTCTTTCGAGCTGATCCGGCCAGCAGCGAGCGGGCGTTCTGCGGTGCGCTTCACGTGGCCGTCGACCTTGCGGTCGGCCCAGTCATTGATGACGCAGCCACCGGCACGGGTCAGCACCACGCCGAGGACAAAAATCACGACGTTGGCCAGCGACGGCGAACCTTTGCCGGCAATCCACAGCGCCCAGAGCGTCGGCCACAGCAGCAGATAGATGCCGATCGGCTTGTCCATGCGGGTCAACTGGATGAAGTCCCAGGCGCGCGGGTTCAGGCGATTCAGGGATTTGAGCAGGCTTTGATACATCAGCAGTTCTCCGGACGGGCGCGGACGGCTTCCCACAGCGTAGGCAGGAAAATCTCCGCCACCAGTACGCTCAATGCACCACGGTCGAAACGCGAACGACGACTCCACAACCCGGGAGCCCGGGAGTGCTCGGGCAGCCAGTGTTCCGGGTAATGGCAGACTTCAATGGCGCGGCGCTGAAACGCGTGATCGCAGAACAGCAGTTCGCCCAGCGAGCGGCTGCCCAACTCATCCATATGCAAGCCGTCGCCCTGCAAGGCGCCACGCGAGGCCACGCTGCGGGCGAACACCCAGGCCTCGCCATGACCGCGCAGATACACCTCGCGCACCCAGCCTTCGCTGCCTTCGGCCAGATCGAGCGCGGCGCATTCGTCGTCGCGCAGGGTCTGCCAGCCTTCGAACAGCGGCGTGACGCTGAAGCCGTCATCGGACAGGCGGGTCAGGCGGCGGGTCAGGGAGCCTTCGTCGAACAGCCAGTCGAGCGTGGACGTGTCGGGGAGGGGTGTCAGGTGGCTTTGCAGGCGCCACAACGGGGCGTTTTTGAGTTGCACAATGAGTCATTATTGGCAGCAAATGAGGCGGCGAGCTTACCATGGCGCACCACGAATTTGATTGATCCGGGCCGCCATTGCGCCGAACAGGCTTGCATCTGGCCGGTACCATCAGTACAAAACGCCCTGAGCCGGATGGCAGTGCTGCACCATCGACCGTCCGCGCCGGCTAAAGCCTGAATCCTGAGGAAGTACCTGAATGAAAAAGTGGCAATGTGTGGTCTGCGGCCTGATCTATAACGAAGCCGACGGCTGGCCGGATGACGGCATTGCGCCGGGCACCCTGTGGCAGGACGTGCCGGAAGACTGGCTGTGCCCGGACTGCGGCGTCGGCAAGATGGACTTCGAAATGATCGAAATCAACTGAGAAAACACTGAGGAGTAGGGCATGAGCGCACCTGTCGTAATCGTTGGCACCGGGCTGGCGGGTTACAACCTGGCCCGTGAGTTTCGCAAACTCGATGGCGAAACCCCGCTGCTGCTGATTACCGCCGATGACGGTCGTTCCTACTCCAAGCCGATGCTGTCCACCGGTTTCGGCAAGAACAAGGACGCCGACGGCCTGAGCATGGCCGAACCGGGCGCCATGGCCGAGCAGTTGAAGGCCGAGATCCGCACCCACACCCGCATCAGCGGCATCGACCCGGGTCACAAGCGTCTGTGGATCGGCGAGGAAGCGGTGAGCTATCGCGACCTGATCCTCGCCTGGGGTGCCGAAACCGTGCGTGTGCCGATTGAAGGTGATGCCGGGGATCTGGTATTCCCGATCAACGATCTCGAAGACTACGCACGTTTTCGCACCGCGGCGGCAGGCAAGCGTCGGGTGTTGCTGCTCGGCGCCGGTCTGATCGGCTGTGAGTTCGCCAACGACCTGATCCTTGGCGGTTATGAGGTGCAACTGGTTGCGCCGTGCGAGCAGGTGATGCCGACCCTGTTGCATCCGGCCTCTGCCGCAGCGGTGCAGGCCGGGCTGGAAAGCCTTGGCGCGCGTTTCCACCTCGGCCCGGTGCTGACCCGTTTGCAGAAAGTCGCCGATGGGCTGGAAGCACACCTCTCGGACGGTCAGGTCATCCCGTGCGATGTGGTGGTGTCGGCCATTGGCCTGCGCCCACGGATCGATCTGGCAGCGGCTGCCGGCATCCAGACCAACCGCGGTGTGGTGGTCGACCGCAATCTGCAAACTTCTCACGCCAATATTTACGCCCTGGGCGACTGCGCCGAGGTCGACGGGCTGAATCTTCTGTACGTCATGCCCCTCATGAGTTGTGCGCGAGCGCTGGCACAGACCCTGGCCGGCAACCCGACCGTGGTGAACTACGGACCGATGCCGATCACCGTGAAAACTCCGGTCTGCCCGCTGGTGGTTTCGCCGCCGCCACGGGGCCGCGAAGGCGTCTGGACCGTCGAAGGGCAGGGCGCCGACGTCAAGGCGCTGTGTCACGACGCGCAAGGGCAATTGCTCGGTTACGCCCTGACTGGCGCGGCGGTGATGGAAAAACTCGCGCTGAACAAACAGCTTCCGGCCTTGCTGGCGTAAATACCGGTCGTTCTGTCGGAATCACCCCGCTTTTGCCCCCACAAAGGTCGCGGGGAGACTGGCGCCGCCCTTATCCGCGTGCCATTCTCACTCCCGTCTGCCGCAGAGTAGAGCCTGCGGCGCCTTGGGCGCTGTTCCAACGAGAGCAGCACGGACATAACAACAAAAAACCGACTCAAAGGGGCTTCACTAATGCGTAAACCAGAACTCGCCGCTGCAATCGCTGAAAAAGCGGATCTGACCAAAGAGCAGGCCAACCGCGTTCTCAATGCCGTCCTCGAAGAAATCACCGGCGCCCTGCACCGCAAGGACAGCGTCACGCTCGTCGGCTTCGGCACCTTCCTGCAACGCCATCGCGGTGCCCGCACCGGTAAAAACCCGCAAACCGGTGAACCCGTCAAAATCAAGGCCAGCAACACTGTTGCGTTCAAGCCGGGCAAGTCGTTGAAAGACAGCGTCAATCCATAATTGCGGCGCACTCCCTCACTGACGGGGAGAGCTGTAATGAAAAATGGGCACATCGATTGCGGTCGGGTGCCCATTTTTTGTGTCCGTAACAATTACTCGGCTCAGGTCTAGAAAAAGTACCGGGTCAGGCGAAAGCAAATCGGTGCGGCGAAGCAGGTCGAGTCTGACAGCGGTGTGCTTATAAAGACGGGGCCGCCACGTGAAATACATTGTGTAAGAACATTCCGCATCACTTGTCAGAACAATCCACATCGAAAGTGTGTACTTACGCAAGGCGCAGGCCCGATGGATAACCGTGCAATTGCCTGAAGTCATGCAGTCGTGCGGGAAAATAAGTCTTGCGAAGTTTGGAAAGTGTTCTGCGCCATCAAATTGATGGCACTTTTATTATTGTCCGTTGTCTCCGGCGCATTATTTAAAAATGCAGACCGGATTTCGGAAAAATCCTACTTCTATTTCTTTCGAATGTTGTCATGCTTTTGCTCGTAATTTGGAACGTGCGTTCAAGGTGGTTCGGGCCATCTTCAAGGAGCCGCTCTAGGTCAATGGTTGCGAAGGAATTGAGCCGGGTCGGGAGATATAAGCCAATATCAGGAAACCCCTGCTGCATATAGGGCGATCTCCTACACACCCCAATGAACACTTCGTCTTGTTGTTTAATCAGATGCTTGCTAGTGGCCATCATAGTGATTACGATGCGCGCACTTGAAAGAGCACATACTCAATTGGATGAGTCTTCACACTGCTCTTCGATACTGTCCCCGCGCCGCTGCAACTCCAATAGGCGTACGACCGTAATCCAAATAAAGGCCATGGATGTCCTACTCAAGCAAACTTTCCGCCCATTACCTCGAACTCGCTAAAGTCTCTGTTTCCAAAGAGAATTTTGCGGGTGAAGACGTTCGTTTCTCGAGCGAATTCGAGGCGCTGGAAAGTGAGCTGGCCAAAGCCTCGTCGATGCACGAAAGCGGGCAGATCGACTGGCTGAAAATCCGCGAAAACAGCGAAAACCTGCTGCGCACCCAATCCAAGGATTTGCGTGTCGGCGCCTGGCTGACCTGGTCGCTGTACCAGCGTGAATCCTTCCCCGGCCTGCTGGCCGGCCTCGCTTTTTTGCACCATCTGTCGGAAAACAACTGGGCCGAAGTTCACCCGCTCAAACCACGCACCCGGGCCGCCGCCATTGGCTGGCTGGTTCCGCGTCTTGAGCAGGTGATCACCGAGAACATCGCGATCAAGGAGCAGCTGCCGATGTTCCGGCAGTTGTCCGAGCACCTGTCCGGTCTCGACGCGGCCTGCACCGAGCACCTGGGGGACGACGCGCCGCTGCTGCTGCCGCTCTCCCGCCGCCTGAAAACCATGATCCAGCGCGCCGCCGACAACCAGCCGGCCCCCGGTGTTGTGGGTGCGGCGGTGGCGCAGGTCAAGCAGGCCGCCACTCAGCTGCTGGCCCCCGGCGCGCCGATCGACAACGAGAAAGAAGCCCACAAGGCCCTGCGCGCCCAGCAGGAAAGCGCCCGCCCGCTGTGCGCCTGGTGGCTCAAGCAGAAGGCCACCGACCTGCGTGCCCTGCGCCTCAACCGCACCTTGCTGTGGATGACTATCGATGCGGTGCCCGAGCGCAACGCCGATCAGATCACCGTGCTGCGCGGGTTGCCGGTGGACAAGCTCAAGCAGTACCAGGACCGCTTCGATCAAGGCAAATACGCCGACCTGCTGGTGGAACTGGAGGCGAGCCTGGCGAAGGCACCGTTCTGGTTCGATGGCCAGAGGATGGTCTGGGAGTGTCTCCAGAACCTCAACGCCGAGCTGGCCATGCGCGAAGTGGAAATCCACTTCGCGCTTTTGGTTCAGCGCCTGCCCGGCATCATCGAGCTGCGTTTCCATGACGGCGCGCCGTTCGCCGATCCGTCCACCCGGGCGTGGATCGCCGCCAACGTCATGCCGCACCTGCAAAGCGCCAGTGCGCCGCGCAAGGTCGAGACCGAGAACGTCGAAACCCAGCCAGCCTGGGAAAAGGCTCTGGAAGAAGTCCAGCCGATCCTGCGCAAGGAAGGCCTCAAGCCCGCGGTGCAGATCCTCAAACAGGGTCTGCAATCGGCGCATGGCGGCCGCGAGCGCTTCTTCTGGCAGTTCGCCCTCGCGCGGCTGTGCTTCCTGGCCAAGAAATACGAACTCGCCAAGAACCAGCTCGAAACCCTCGATCAGACATTACAGGACTCAGGCCTGCACGCCTGGGAGCCCGATCTTGCATTGGAAGTGCTGCACCTGCTGCACAGTTGCTGCGAGTTGCTGCCGCAGAACCATGCCGTACGTGAACGCAAGGAAGAGATTTATCGCAGGCTGTGCCACCTCGACCTCGAAGTGGTACTCGAATAGGCCCCAGGGCCACAACCGCAAGGAGAAAAGCCATGGCCAAAGAAGGCTCGGTAGCCCCCAAGGAACGCATCAACGTCACCTTCAAACCCGCCACCGGCGGTGCTCAGGAAGAGATTGAACTGCCGCTGAAGCTGCTGGCAATCGGTGACTACACCCACCGCAAGGACGATCGCAAGATCGAGGATCGCAAGCCGATCAGCATCGACAAGATGACCTTCGACGAAGTGCTGGCCAAGCAAGAGCTGGGTCTGACGCTGAGCGTGCCGAACCGTCTGCAGGAAGATGGCGAGGCCGACGAGCTGGCCGTGCAACTGCGCGTCAACTCCATGAAGGACTTCAACCCGGCCAGTCTGGTCGAGCAAGTGCCTGAGCTTAAAAAACTGATGGAACTGCGCGATGCGCTGGTGGCCCTCAAAGGCCCGCTGGGTAACGCACCTGCGTTCCGTAAAGCCATCGAAGGCGTGCTCGCCGACGACGAATCCCGCGGTCGCGTACTCGGTGAGCTGGGCCTGAACGCCGCAGCCCCGGACGCCTGAGCCCACAGCAGCCAAGGAAGCCAACACAATGAGCACTAGCGCAGCACAACAGAACGCCGCCGAAAACGGCGAATACAGCATTCTCGACAGCATCATCGCCGAAACCCGCCTGACGCCGGACGACGAAGCCTACGACATCGCCAAGCGCGGTGTGTCGGCGTTCATCGAAGAGCTGCTCAAGCCGCAGAACAACGGTGAGCCGGTCAAGAAAGCCATGGTTGACCGCATGATCGCCGAGATCGATGCCAAGCTCAGCCGTCAGATGGACGAAATCCTGCACCACCCGGACTTCCAGGCGCTGGAATCGTCGTGGCGTGGCCTGCAACTGCTGGTCGACCGCACCAACTTCCGCGAAAACATCAAGATCGAAATCCTCAACGTCTCCAAGGACGACCTGCTGGACGACTTCGAAGATTCGCCGGAAGTGATGCAGTCGGGCCTGTACAAGCACATCTACACCGCTGAATACGGCCAGTTCGGTGGTCAGCCGGTTGGCGCGATCATCGCCAACTACTACCTGTCCCCAAGCTCGCCGGACGTGAAACTGATGCAGTACGTGTCCAGCGTAGCCTGCATGTCTCACGCGCCGTTCATCGCTGCCGCCGGCCCGAAATTCTTCGGCCTGGAAAGCTTCACCGGCCTGCCGGACCTGAAGGATCTGAAAGATCACTTCGAAGGCCCGCAATTCACCAAATGGCAGAGCTTCCGTACCTCGGAAGACTCCCGCTACGTTGGCCTGACCGTTCCGCGTTTCCTGCTGCGTAACCCGTACGATCCGGAAGAGAACCCGGTCAAATCGTTCGTGTACAAGGAAAACGTTGCCAACAGCCACGAGCACTACCTGTGGGGCAACACCGCTTACGCGTTCGGCACCAAACTGACCGACAGCTTCGCCAAATTCCGCTGGTGCCCGAACATCATTGGCCCACAGAGCGGCGGCGCCGTTGAAGACCTGCCTCTGCACCACTTCGAAAGCATGGGCGAAATCGAAACCAAGATTCCTACCGAAGTTCTGGTTTCCGACCGTCGTGAATACGAACTGGCCGAGGAAGGCTTCATCTCCCTGACCATGCGTAAAGGCTCCGACAACGCGGCGTTCTTCTCCGCCAGCTCGGTGCAGAAGCCGAAGTTCTTCGGCATCAGCGCAGAAGGCAAGGCAGCAGAGCTGAACTACAAGCTCGGCACGCAACTGCCGTACATGATGATCGTCAACCGCCTGGCTCACTACCTGAAAGTGCTGCAGCGCGAGCAACTCGGTTCGTGGAAAGAGCGTACCGACCTCGAGCTGGAACTGAACAAGTGGATCCGCCAGTACGTGGCCGACCAGGAAAACCCGAGCGCCGAAGTACGTGGCCGTCGTCCGCTGCGCGCTGCGCAAGTGATCGTCAGCGACGTTGAAGGCGAGCCGGGCTGGTACCGCGTCAGCCTGAACGTGCGCCCGCACTTCAAGTACATGGGTGCCGATTTCACCCTGTCGCTGGTTGGCAAGCTGGACAAAGAGTAAGAGCGACTCATGGACGGATACGGCAGCCTTTTCGAACGCCTCAACGGCGACGCGGAACTACGCAAGGGCAAGAGCCTCGAGGCTTCTGCCATGGCGTCGGTGGCTGCCCATCTGGCCAAAATGCTCAGCACCCGGGCCGGCAGCGTGCAAACGCTGTCCGACTACGGGTTGCCCGATCTCAATGACATGCGCCTGAGCCTGCACGACTCCCTGAGTCAGGCCCGCCTGGCCATCGAAAGCTTCATCGAAGCCTACGAACCGCGCCTGAGCAACGTGCGTGTCATTTCCCTGCCGCGTGACCACGACCAGCTCCGCCTGGCCTTCAGCATCGAAGGCCTGCTGGAAGTCGAGGGCTTCAAGCGCCAGGTCAGTTTCGCCGCGCGCCTGGATGGCAGCGGTCAAGTGAAGGTCACCTAAGGAGAACCCCGATGTCAGGCAAACCTGCAGCACGTGTATCCGACCCCACCACTTGCCCGCTCCCCGGCCACGGCACCAACCCGATTGCCGCCGGCTCCGGCGACGTATTCTTCGACGGCCTGCCGGCGGCCCGCCAGGGCGATGCCTCGGCGTGTGGCAGTGCATTGGTCGGCGACCTTGCGACCACGGTTCTGATCAATGGCAAGCCAGCTGCCACCGTAGGTTCAGTCGGGGCCCATGGCAACAAGGTCACTGCGGGCTCCGGGACGGTAATCATCGGGAATTCGCATACGCCTGCACCGTTTTCGGGGCTTGCTGCCGTTGCGGTCGCCGCTGCTCTGGAATACCGACTGGGTCTGAAGTCGGGTGGCAACTCGGTTTTGACTCCGTTGGAAATACCGGACTTCGATGAACTGAAGTCCGGAACATCGAAAAACCGCGAACTGGTCGACTTCGTCGTCGAGAACCGGATGGATACGGCAGACAGTGTGAAGCTGGAAGTGCTGGACGGCGAAAAGCCGGTCTACACCGAAGCCAATACCGCCCCGTTCTTGCCCCCTGGCAAGCACCCGTGGCAATGGGATGGGTACGACACTGCCGGCATCCTCGACACCAAAATCCTGAAAAGCCCGAACCTCAAAATTCGTCTGACCGCGACCGGAGCGGGCAAGCAGCAAGTCACCGAAGTGAAGCTCACTTGTTCGGCTGAAGAGGTGAAGTGGGTCGATGCGCGTATTGATCGCAATGCCAAGACCGTAGAAGTGACGCTGCGCCCGAGCTTCTCGGATGGTGGCAGCAGTGGTTCTACGCCCGGCCTGGTGCCTACGCCGTTCAGCACTTTGCTGGGTTGGGCCAAAGAAGGCATCGAATTGTATTGGTCACGCAATGGTTCGCGCGGCGGTGGTATTGCCGAAGGGATCACCACCAGCAAAGGGGTCTACAAAGTCACGGTCAAGGCCGAGGTCAACGTCGAGCCCAAGGCCGGGAATTTCCCCTTGATTGACTCGTTGTCAGCGGACTTCGGTCGTTCGACCAGCCTGGCAATCGCCCGGAAGGTTTACCACAACGCCGGCTATGCCTTTGACCAACTCGTCAAGCGTCAAGGCCTTGCGGCTGCGGATGCTGCCAACTATGCACAGGAAGAATTCAAAGAGACCTCGGCCCATGAGTTCGGGCATCTGATTCTCAACGAATACGGTGGCGGACTGATCCCGAATTACTCGTGGACGCACAAAGAAACGTCAACGTTGATGCAAAACCCCAAGGCAAACCATCCGACACCGAGCACGGGGGAGGTGGATGTCATGCATTACTTCAGCAGCTACACCCAGTCGGCCGCCAGCCTGCAGAAGCGCATGGCCGCTTCTGAACAAGACGTGAAAAGCCTGCTCTGGCTGGCCAGGGTTGAATTCGATGACTAGGTTCGCCGGTTTCATTCTGCTGTTTGTCTCCTTGTACGGTTGCGCAGCGCAGCAGGTCTACAACAACCATGTGTACATGGAAAACCGTTGTGGCCAGCCACTCGAGATGAAGGTTTCCAACAGCTCGAACATGCACTCACTGGATCGCAACCTGACCGTTGCAACAGGCGCTCGTGCGCTCGTGGCGAGCTTTGCGTCTTACGGTGAAGACGTTATCGAACAGATCCCGAGCAACTATCGACTGACCATCAACGACGCTGCGGGCAGTAAATCCATTGACGCTACTCAGTTGAAACAGCGCCTGGCCGTTGTCGAGAAAGTTACTGAAGGAACCCAGCGCGAGTGGACGATCCGTGAGGCTTCGATCTGCCCATGAAACTGCCAGGAATGATCTGCATGTCGAGCTGGGCGGGCCTTTCATTGGCTGCCTGCACTGTCCAACAGGTTTACCGCAATGACGTGTACCTGCAGAACACTTGTGGAGTACCGCTGGAGCTGACGCTGGCAAACGACTCCAACTACGACGATCAACCACGCAGCTTCACGTTGGCTCCGAATGAGCGCAGCTCCGTCGCCAACTATCAATCCTTTGGCGAAGACGTATTGGGTCAGATCAGTGACCAATACAGCCTGATGCTTAAAAGTCTGGCCGCGACTAAAACCATCGACGCGCAAACGTTACGCAAAGCCTTGGCGAGAATAGAAAAAACTGAGGAAAGAGGTGTTCGCTCATGGACGGTCGATAACGGGGCTTTCTGCCCGTGAAGCGCCTTGGCGCTGATCACCCACCCGGTTTTCTTGAAAAAAATATACAGGTAACTCTCCGTGTCCTTTAACCACTACTACCAAAGCGAACTCACCGCACTGCGCCAACTGGGCCGCCGTTTCGCCGAGCGTAGTCCGGCGTTGGCGCCGTTCCTGGGGCAGGCCGGGCGGGATCCGGATGTGGAGCGGTTGCTGGAAGGCTTTGCGTTTCTGACCGGGCGCTTGCGCCAGAAGCTCGATGACGAGTTGCCGGAGCTCAGCCATTCCCTGATGCAACTGCTGTGGCCGAACTACATGCGCCCGCTGCCGGCGTTCAGCATTTTGCAGTTCGATCCGCTCAAGCGTTCGGGGCCGGCGCTGAAGGTCGAGCGTGATACGCCGATTGAAAGCGTGCCGATCGAAGACGTGCGTTGCCGTTTCCGCACCTGCTACCCGACCGAAGTCATGGCGCTGGATCTGGCCGCGCTGAACTACTCGGTGAAGGGCGACGGTTCGTTGCTCAGCCTGCGCCTGGAGATGAGTGCCGACGGTCACCTCGGCGAGCTGGAACTGAGCAAGCTGCGCCTGCACTTTGCCGGCGAGCGCTACATCAGCCAGATGCTCTACCTGAGCCTGCTGCGCAACCTCGATGGCATCGAACTGATCCCCCTCGACGGCGCCGGCAAGCCGATCGATGGCGTGAGCGGCAAGCCGATGGCGTTCAAGATTCCGGGCGACCGCGTCAAGCCTGTGGGCTTTGCCGAAGAAGAAGCGTTGATCCCGTATCCGCTGAACACCTTCCGGGGCTACCGCTACCTGCAGGAATACTTCGCCTTCCAGGACAAGTTCCTGTTCGTCGATGTCCACGGCCTGGACATTCTCAAGGCGCTGCCGGAAGACACCCTCAAGCAGATGCGTGGCCTGGAATTGCGCTTCGATATCCGCAAGAGCGGCATCATGCGCATGCGTCCGACGACGGATAACGTGAAGCTGTTCTGCACGCCGATCGTCAACCTGTTCAAGCACGACGCACTGCCGATCCGCCTCGACGGCAAGCAGGACGAATACCTGCTGCTGCCGGCGGAATTCGATCTGGAAAACTGCGGCGTGTTCTCGGTGGAAACCGTGACCGGCTGGAAGCCCGGCGGCCTCGGTTATCAGGAATACGTGCCGTTCGAATCCTTCGAGCACGACCCGAGTTTCGACGTGCCGAACAGCCGTCCGCATTACAGCATCCGCCAGCGTTCGTCGCTGTTGCACGACGGCCTCGACACCTACCTGAGCTTCGGCATCCGCCACACCGAAGCCCACGAAACCCTGTCGATCGAACTGGTCTGCACCAACCAGAACCTGCCGCGCAAGCTCAAGCTTGGGCAGATCTGCATGGCCTGTGAAGAGACCCCGGAGTTCCTGAGTTTCCGCAACATCACCCCGGCCACTTCGAGTTTTGCGCCGCCGCTGAACCGTGACTTCCTGTGGAAGCTGATCAGCAACATGTCGCTCAACTATCTGTCGCTGGCCGACGTCAATGCGTTGAAGGTGATTCTCGAAACCTACGACCTGCCGCGCTACTACGACCAGCACGCGGAGAAGGTCAGCAAGCGCCTGCTCGGCGGTCTGAAACTGATCAAGCATCACCATGTCGACCGGTTGCACCGTGGCCTGCCGGTGCGCGGTCTGCGCACCGAACTGACCATCGACCCGGAAGGGTATATCGGTGAGGGCGACCTGTTCGTCTTCGCCTCGGTTCTCAACGAGTTTTTCGCGCTTTACGCCAGTCTCAATTCATTCCACGAGCTGCGGGTAAAAAGCACACAGGGAGAGGTGTACCAATGGACACCACGTATGGGCCTGCAGCCCCTGCTTTAAGCGGGCTGACGAAGGTAATACGCGAGTACTCGCTGTTTCAGGCCGTGCTGCTGGTGATCGACCGGCTGCGCGAGGCGCACCCGTACCTGAGCGAAGAGGATCTGTACGACCAGGTGGAATTCCAGGCCAACCCGAGCCTCGGATTTCCGCGCAGCGATGTCGATCGCGTGGAGTTTTTCGAAGAGCACGGGCAGATGCGTGCGCGCCTGCGCTTCAACCTGATCGGCCTGGTCGGTTCCGGTTCGCCGCTGCCGGCGTTCTACGGCGAACAAGCCCTGGGCGACAGCGAAGACGGCAACCCGACGCGCAATTTCCTCGATCTGTTCCACCATCGCCTGCAACGGCTGATGTTGCCGATCTGGCGCAAATACCGTTACCGCGCCAGCTTCCAGAGCGGCGCGGTCGACCCGTTCTCGTCGCAGCTGTTTGCGCTGATCGGCCTCGGTGGCGACGAGATTCGCCGGGCCAAGGAGCTGAACTGGAAACGCCTGCTGCCGTACCTCGGCCTGCTCAGCCTGCGGGCGCACTCGGCGGCGCTGATCGAAGCGGTGCTGCGTTATTACTTCAAGCACGAAGATCTGGTCATCGAGCAGTGCATCGAGCGCCGCGTGGAAATCCTCGAAGAACAGCGCAACCGCCTCGGCTTCGCCAACAGCGTGCTGGGTGAAGACCTGGTGCTGGGCGAACACGTGCGCGACCGCAGCGGCAAATTCCGCATTCACATCACCGAACTCGACTGGGAGCGATTCCACGAATTCCTGCCCATCGGTTTCGGTTACCAGCCGCTCTGCGCGCTGGTGCGGTTCACCTCTGCGTGACCCGCTCGATTACGACATTCGCCTGGTGCTGCGCCCGGAAGAAATCCGCGAACTGCGCATTGGCGAGAAGAACGACTGTCGCCTGGGTTGGACCAGTTGGCTGGGCTGCGAAAAAGCAGACGGCGTGGTGACCCTGGGCAGCAAAATTCATTAAGGACGTGAGCCATGATCAACGTAGACCTGCAACAACTCATCCAGGCGCTGGACGCCGAAACCCGTCGCGATCTGGAGCGTTCGGCCGAGCGCTGCGTCGCCCGTGGCGGCAGCAAGATTCTGGTCGAAGACCTGATGCTCGGTCTGCTGGAGCGCCCGAACGGTCTGCTCTCCCGTGCGTTGCAGGATGCCGACGTTGATGCTGGCGAACTGAGCGCCGCGCTGCAATCGCGGGTCGAGCACAGCGCTTCGCGCAACCCGGTGTTCGCCCCGGAGCTGGTGCAATGGCTGCAGGACGCGCTGCTGGTGGCCAACCTTGAACTGGGTCAGACCTCGGTGGAAGACGCGGCGCTGATCCTCGCGCTGCTGCGCAACCCGATGCGCTACGCCGGCAGCCGCTACCAGCCATTGCTCGCCAAACTGAACATCGATCGCTTGAAAGAATTTGCCCTGTCGCAACAGCCTCAGGCAGCGGCCAACGGCAAACCGGCCGCCCAGGGCGAATCGCTGCTGGAGCGCTTCACCCACAACCTGACCCAGCAGGCCCGCGACGGCAAACTCGACCCGGTTCTGTGCCGCGATGGCGCGATCCGCCAGATGGTCGACATCCTCGCCCGTCGCCGCAAGAACAACCCGATCGTGGTCGGTGAAGCCGGTGTCGGTAAAACCGCCATCGTCGAAGGCCTGGCCTCGCGCATCGCCGCCGGTGAAGTGCCGCAGGTCTTGAAAGGCGTTGAACTGTTGTCGCTGGACATGGGCCTGTTGCAGGCCGGCGCCAGCGTCAAAGGTGAATTCGAACGTCGTCTGAAAGGCGTGATCGACGAGGTCAAAGCCTCGCCGAAGCCGATCATCCTGTTCATCGACGAAGCCCATACCCTGATCGGCGCGGGCGGCAATGCCGGCGGTTCCGATGCGGCCAACCTGCTGAAGCCGGCGCTGGCCCGTGGCGAACTGCGCACCATCGCCGCCACCACCTGGGCCGAGTACAAGAAATACTTCGAGAAAGACCCGGCGCTGGCCCGTCGTTTCCAGCCGGTTCAACTGCACGAACCGACGGTGAACGAAGCCGTGACCATCCTGCGTGGCCTGGCTCAGGTCTACGAGAAGAGCCACGGCATCTACCTGCGCGATGACGCGGTGGTTTCGGCAGCGGAACTGTCCGCCCGTTACCTGGCCGGTCGCCAACTGCCGGACAAGGCCGTCGATGTGCTCGACACCGCCTGCGCCCGCGTGCGCATCAGCCTCGCCGCCGCCCCGGAAAGCCTGGAGCGCCTGCGTGGCGAGCTGGCGGAAGGTGGCCGTCAGCGTCAGGCCCTGCGCCGCGACGCCGAAGCCGGTCTGCTGATCGACCACGAAGCGCTGGAGGCACTGGAAGCGCGTCTGGACGAAGCCGAAACCGAAATGGTCGCACTGGAAACCCTGTGGACCGAGCAGAAACAACTGGCCGAGCGCCTGCTGGAGCTGCGTCAGCAACTGGCCAAGGCCCGTGAGGCGGCGGCGGTAGAGCCGACAGTGACTGTTGAAGAAGACGCCGAAGGCACGGTGATCGAAACCGTTGCCGCTGAGATTGAAGAAGGCCAAAGCGTCGAAGCGCTGGAAGCCCAACTCAACGAAACCCACAGCGCCCTGACCGCCGCTCAGGTCAAGGAGCGTCTGGTCAGCTTCGAAGTCTGCCCGCGTCTGGTGGCCGAAGTGATCAGCGCCTGGACCGGCGTGCCACTGGCGCAACTGGCCCGCGAACACAACGCCAAGGTCGCAAGCTTCGCCACCGACCTGCGCACCCGCATCCGTGGTCAGGAACAAGCCGTGCACGCGCTGGATCGCTCGATGCGTGCCACCGCTGCCGGCCTGAACAAGCCTGACGCACCGGTCGGCGTGTTCCTGCTGGTGGGCCCGAGCGGCGTCGGCAAGACCGAAACCGCACTGGCGCTCGCCGACCTGCTGTACGGCGGCGACCGCTTCATCACCACCATCAACATGTCCGAGTTCCAGGAGAAACACACCGTTTCCCGCCTGATCGGTGCACCGCCAGGCTACGTCGGTTACGGCGAAGGCGGCATGCTCACCGAAGCGGTGCGGCAGAAGCCGTACTCGGTGGTGCTGCTCGATGAAGTCGAGAAGGCGGATCCGGACGTGCTCAACCTGTTCTACCAAATCTTCGACAAAGGCGTGGCCAACGACGGCGAAGGTCGCGAAATCGACTTCCGCAACACGCTGATCCTGATGACCTCGAACCTGGGCAGCGACAAGATCAGCGACCTCTGCGAAGACGGCGCGCGGCCGACCGCCGAAGTGCTGGAAGAAACCATTCGCCCGGTGCTCAGCAAACACTTCAAGCCGGCGCTGCTGGCGCGGATGAAAGTGGTGCCGTACTACCCGGTGGGCGGCCCGGTGCTGCGCGAACTGATCGAGATCAAACTCGGTCGTCTGGGCGAGCGCCTGAACCGTCGCCAACTGGATTTCAGCTGGTGCCAGAACCTCGTCGATCACCTGTCCGAGCGCTGCACCCAGAGCGAAAGCGGTGCGCGCCTGATCGACCACTTGCTCGACCAGCACGTGCTGCCGCTGGTGGCCGACCGTTTGCTCGATGCCATGGCCACCGGTGAAAGCCTCAAGCGCGTGCATGCGACGCTCGATGGCGAAGCCAGCGTGACCTGCGAGTTCGCCTGAGGTGAGTGTGATGTTCACTCAAGTGCCGCAGCCACTGCTCTATGCCGAAGCGTTGCTGGCGCAGTTCGCCAGCCTGTCGCGCTCGGCGGACGGTGCTGCGCTGCTGGGTGACTTCGTGCGCGGTGTGGCCGGGTTGAGTGGCTGCGAATTGGCGCAACTGTATCTGCTCGATGCCACCCACACGTGCCTGGGGATGAACGCCGAGTGCCTCGACGGCGTGCTACAACCGCGTGGTGCGGCGAGCCTGCCGGCGGACTACAACGGCGAGCAATTGCTGCAGTTCGCCCTGTGCCAGAACCGCGTGGTGTGCCTCGACGACCTCGGCGGCAGCCTGCACGAAACCAGTTTCCTGCCGGCGTCGGCCACGCCGTGGCAGTCACTGTTGTGCGTGCCGCTGGTCAATCAGCAGAAGGCCGTCGAGGGTCTGTTGCTGTGCGCCAGCCGTCGTCATACCGATCTGCAAGGCTTCGCCGATTCCCTCGGTCAACTCGGATCGTTCGTGCTGGGTCAGTTGCATCTGCTGCAACGCCTGCGCCAACCGGTGGATACCGTTGCGCCGGCGGTTCGCAGCGTGCCGAGCATCAGCGGTTACGGCCTGATCGGCAAAAGCGCGGCCATGCGCCAGACCTATTCGCTGATCAGCAAGGTCCTGCACAGCCCGTACACCGTGCTGCTGCGTGGCGAAACCGGCACCGGCAAGGAAGTAGTGGCCCGCGCAATTCACGATTGCGGGCCGCGCCGGTCCCAGGCGTTCATCGTGCAGAACTGCGCGGCGTTCCCGGAAAACCTGCTGGAAAGCGAGCTGTTCGGCTATCGCAAAGGTGCATTTACCGGCGCCGACCGCGACCGCGCCGGGCTGTTCGACGCAGCCAATGGCGGCACGCTGTTGCTCGATGAAATCGGCGACATGCCGCTGTCGCTGCAATCGAAACTGCTGCGCGTGTTGCAGGAGGGCGAGATCCGCCCGCTGGGTTCCAACGATACCCACAAGATCGACGTGCGCATCATCGCCGCGACGCACCGCGATCTGTCGGTGCTGGTCAGCGAAGGCAAATTCCGCGAGGACCTGTATTACCGTCTCGCGCAATTCCCGATTGTCCTGCCGGCCCTGCGTCAACGCGAAGGCGACATTCTCGATCTGGCGAAGCATTTCGCCGAGAAGGCCTGTGCCTATTTGCAGCGGGACCCGGTGCGCTGGTCCGATTCGGCGCTCGAGCACCTGTCCGGTTACACCTTCCCCGGCAACGTCCGTGAACTCAAGGCGCTGGTCGAGCGTGCCGTGTTGTTGTGCGAAGGCGGCGAGTTGCTGGCCGAGCATTTTGCCCTGCGCATGGAGCCGATGCTCGAGGACGACAGCAGCCTGAACCTGCGCGAACGCCTGGAGAAAGTCGAGCGCACGTTGCTGCTCGATTGCCTGCGCAAGAACGACGGCAACCAGACCCTCGCGGCCCGCGAACTGGGCCTGCCCCGGCGCACGCTGCTGTATCGGCTCGGCCGTTTGAACATCAATCTGGGTGACTTCGATGGGTAGGCAAAAGTCCGTCGGTTTCACCTCGTCCGCTTCTATCAGCGCCGCCCGAAAGGGTCGGCGCTTTGTGCTTTGTCTACACCTGGAGACCCTCTGATGTCTGTTCGTCACTGGCACGCTGTCCTGCTGACCCTCGTCGTTCTATGCGGCCTCGGCGGCTGTAGCGGCAATTACAAATTCAACGATAACGATTACCGCCCATTGGGTGATCCGCAGGCGGTCAATCGCGGCAAGTGACCGCAAGGAGCATCAAACATGGAATTGGTTTTCGAAATGCTGAACACCAAGCAGTTCGTGCCCACCGAGCTGTGCCAGCGGACCTTCAAACAGGCCGGCGGCGTGATCGGGCGGGGCGAGGACTGCGACTGGATCATCCCTGACCGCAAGCGTCACTTGTCCAACCACCACGCCATCGTGAGTTATCGCGAGGGCACGTTCTTCCTGACCGACACCAGCAGCAACGGTGTTCAGGACGGCGACAGCGGCGCTCGTCTGCACAAGGGCGAGCCGGTGCGCATCGAGCACGGCAGCACCTACGTGCTGGGCGACTTCGAGATCCGAGCGCGGCTGGTGCGCGACCCGGCGACGTTCGACGGTGAAGCGGGCCTGCCACGGGCCGCCGGCACCATCATTCCCGACGACGCGTTCCTCGACCTCGACCCGCTGAAATCGCTGGAGCAGCAAGAGCGCGTGTACTCGGAATTCGAGGAAATGCTCGCGCCGACCACCGACCCGGAAGACTCCCGTCAGCGCGCCGACTACGCGCGCATCGACATGGAAAGCCTGATGGTGCCGGAGCTGATCGTCGAGCCCAAACCAGAACCTGCGCCGGCACCGAAAGAAGTCGAGCGTCAGCCACAGGGTTTCTGGGATCACTTCGGTGCGGCGCTGGGTGTCGATCTGAAAGGCCTGAGTCATGACGAGCGCGAGGCGCTGGCGGTCAATGCGGCGCGCCTGCTGCGCCAGAGCATCGGCGGTCTGCAACAGAGCCTGCGCACCCGTTCCGAGCTTAAGAACGAACTGCGTCTGGCCCAGACCACCGTGCAAGGCACCAACAAGAACCCGCTGAAATTCGCCGTCGATCCGAGCGAAGCGCTGGACATCCTGTTGCAGCCGCACAAGCCGGGCCACTTGCCGGCTGAACACGCGATCTCCCGAGCATTCCGCGACTTGCAGGCGCATCAGGTGGCGCTGCTGACCGCCAGCCGTGCGGCGGTGCGCGGCACCCTGGAGCACTTCTCGCCGGAGCAGTTGACCCTGCGTTTCGAGCGCGACAACAAGCCGTTGCTCGCCACTTCCGGTGGCCGCTGGAGAGCGTTCAACCGCTATCACCACGCGCTGCGTCAGGACGATGACTGGAGCGAGCGCCTGCTGGCCCGCGACTTCGCCCAGGCCTACGAAGAACAGATCCGCCTGATCTCCACCCTCCACACCGACCACCAAGGATGATGCGCATGTCTCGCCGCTCGACCGCTTTTTTCCAGACGCTGACCGCGCTCACCCTGATGGTGCTGCTCGCCGGTTGCTCGTCGCTGTCGCCGTATTCGAAAGTGACCAAGATCAACCTGAAGCTGACCGGCAGCGATCAGCTGAACCCGGACCTCAACGGTCGTCCGTCGCCGATCGTGGTGCGCCTGTTCGAACTCAAGCACCCGGTGACCTTCGAGAACGCCGATTTCTTCAGCCTCTACGAGCGTGCCAAGGAATCCCTCAACCCGGATCTGGTGGCCAGCGAAGAACTCGAACTGCGCCCGGGTGAAACCGTGGAGCTGAAACTCAGCGTGGAGGAGGGCAGCCGCTACATCGGCATCCTCGCCGCCTACCGCGATCTGCCGGAAACCAAATGGCGCCACACGTTCCCGATCACGCCGCTGGAAGTCACCGAAGCCGATCTGACCCTGGATCAGGCCGGTATCCGCAAGACCAACGAAGTGCTCGCCAAGGCGGATGACTGATCATGAATACCCATAAAGTCATCTGGCAGGAAGGCATGCTGCTGCGTCCGCAGCACTTCCAGCACAACGACCGCTACTACGATCACCAGATGAAGACCCGCACCCAGTTGCTGGGTGGTTACACCTGGGGTTTCCTGAATCTCGAGATCGACTTGCAGTTCCTCAACATGGGCAAACTGGTAATCAGTGAAGCCTCGGGGATCCTGCCGGACGGCAGCCTGTTCGAACTCGGCGGCAACACCGAACCGCTGGCCCTGGACGTTCCGCCGAACACCGGCAATACGCCGATTTACCTGGCGCTGCCGCTGGTCACCGGCAACCACATCGAGGCCCGCCGTCCGGAGCAGTCCGACGTGCTGGCGCGCTACACCGCCTATGAAACCGAAGTGGCCGACTCCAACGCCGGCGACGATTCGGCGAGCCAGGTCAAATGCGGTCGCCCGGACTTCAAGCTGTTGCTCGGCGAGCAGCAGAGCGACCAGGCTTACGTGAAGCTGAAGATCTGCGACGTGCTCGACACCACGCCGGACGGCGTGATCAGCCTCGACCCGGATTTCGTGCCGACCTACATTCAGGCCCACGCCTCCAGCTACCTGCTGTCGTGCCTGAAAGAAGTGATCAGCATGCTCGGCCACCGGGGCGACACCATTGCCGAGCGCATTCGTTCGAACGGCAAGGTCGGCGGCGCGGAAATCGGCGACTTCATGATGCTGCAACTGATCAACCGCACCGAACTGCTGCTGCGCCACTATCTGGGCCTGGAGCAGGTTCACCCGGAAGAGTTGTACCGCACGCTGCTGACCATGCTCGGCGATCTGGCGACTTTCTCCAGCGACAGCAAACGCCCGCGTCTGGACAGCCGTTACTCCCACGCCGACCAGGGTGCGAGCTTTCGCAAACTGATGGAGTCGATCCGTCAGGTGCTGTCGATGGTGCTGGAACAGCACGCCATCGAACTGATCCTGCAGGCGCGTCAGTACGGGATCATCGTGTCGCCGCTGCACGACCACAAACTGCTGGGCTCGGCGTCGTTCGTGCTGGCAGCCAGTGCCAACTGCGACTCCGAAGAACTGCGCAACCGCTTGCCTGCGCACCTCAAGGTCGGCCCGGTGGAGCGCATCCGCCAACTGGTCAACCTGCACTTGCCGGGGATCAAGGTCAAACCGTTGCCGGTGGCCCCACGGCAGATCGCGTTCCACTCCAACAAAACCTATTTCATCCTCGAACTCAGTTCCGAAGACCTGGCGCAACTCGAGCGCTCCGGCGGCTTCGCGTTTCACGTGTCCGGCGAATTCGCCGAGCTTGAACTGAAATTCTGGGCCATCAGGAACTGACCGACATGATCAAGGACATGGAACACAACCAGGACGACAAAACCGTCCTGCTCGACCGTCAGGGCCATGGCCCGGCGGCGAGTCCGCTGACCGACTTCGCCGCGCCGCCGCGCTTCGAACAACTGGAAGAACGGATGATCTACGCCGCGCGCCTGCGCCCGGCGGAAGCCTTCAATATCAGTCTCAATTCGCTGGTGGCGGCGTCGTCCGACCTGCTGTCGGAAGTGGTGCGCCTCAAGCACAGCGAAACCCGCGAAGATCTCTACGCGCTGAACGAGCGCCTGACTGCCGGGCTCAAGCTGTTCGAAGTGCGCGCCCTGCACAACGGCGCCGAAAGCAGCCAGGTGATGGCGGCGCGTTACGTGCTCTGCACCGTGGTCGACGAAGCCGTCGTGACCACGCCGTGGGGCAACGAAAGCGAGTGGTCGCAGATGAGCCTGCTCAGCAGCTTCCACAACGAAACCTTCGGCGGCGAGAAGTTCTTCCAACTGCTCGATCGGCTGTCGAAAAACCCGGTCAAGCACCTGCCGATGCTGGAGCTGATGTACCTGTGCCTGTCCCTCGGTTTCGAGGGCAAGTACCGCGTGCAGGCACGCGGCATGCTGGAGCTCGAAGGCATCCGCGACGCCCTGTACCGGCAGATCCGTCAGTTGCGTGGCGACGTGCCGCGTGAATTGTCGCCGCAGTGGGAAGGCCTCAACGATCAGCGCCGCAACCTGGTACGCATCGTGCCGGCGTGGATGGTGGTGCTGTTCACCTTCGTCTGCCTGGTGATGATGTATTCGGGCTTCGCCTGGGTCTTGGGCGAGCAGCGCGACACCGTTCTGCAACCTTATCAGCCGCTTGATCCGGCCGCGGTCCAGCCGCAGTCGCAGCCGTAAACAGGGACGTGTGATGAAAAAGTTTTTCAAGAAAGTCGGCGCCTTCCTGCGCCAGACCTGGGTCTGGACCCTGCTGCTGGTGCTGTTCGTGGCGCTGCTGGTGTGGTTCGTCGGCCCGCTGTTGGCAGTGGATGACTACAAGTTCTGGGAGAGTTCGACCTCGCGCTTGCTGACCATCGCCGTGCTGTTCCTGATCTGGGGCCTGACCATGGTCTTCGTCAGCTGGCGCGCCGGTATCCGCAAGAAAGCCGTCGAAGAAACCGAAGACGGCCAGGACCGTATCCGTCGCGACGACCTGATCGAAGAAGAGCAGAAAGAGTTGAAGGAGCGTTTCAAGGACGCCCTGAAAACCCTCAAGACTTCGAGCCTGTATCGCGGCCGCAGCGAGCGCTGGCGCAGTGACCTGCCGTGGTACTTGCTGATCGGCCCGCAGGCCAGCGGCAAGACCAGCCTGCTGGACTTCTCCGGGCTGGAATTCCCGATCAACAAGATCGACCGCAAGCTGACCCGTGACACCCACGGCACCCGTCATTGCGACTGGTACTTCGCCGACCACGGTGTGCTGATCGACACCGCCGGCCGCTACCTGACCCAACCGGATTCGGAAGTCGACGGCAGCGCCTGGACCACTCTGCTGGAACTGCTGCGCAAGCGTCGTCGCGGCCGTCCGCTGAACGGCGTGCTGGTGACCATTCCGGTGGAAACCCTCACCGGTGGCAGCGAGCAGGACATCGACACCCTGGCCCGCCAGGTGCGTGCGCGTCTGCAAGACGTGTATCAGAAGCTGCACGTCGACGTGCCGGTGTATCTGGTGCTGAGCAAGGCTGACAAGCTGCTGGGCTTCGACGAATTCTTCGACCAACTGACCCGCGAAGAAAGCGATCAGGTGCTGGGTACCAGTTTCCGCAAGGATCAGGTCGGCACCGACGTGGCTGTGCTGCGTGGCGAGTTCGAAGAGCTGCTGCGTCGCCTCAACAGCCAGGTGATCATGCGCATGCACTCCGAGCGCGACACCCAGCGCCGTGGCCGCATCCTCGACTTCCCGCACCAGATGGGCCAGATCGGCGAGCGTCTGTGCCTGTTCGTCGACATGGCGTTCACCGGCAACCGCTACCAGCGTGCGACCCAACTGCGTGGTTTCTACCTGACCAGCGCACCGCACCTGACCCACGAAATGGATTCGACCACCGCCGGTATCGGCGCCAGCCTGGGCATGAGCGCCGGCGTGCTGCCGACCCTGCGCAGTGGTCGTTCGCGTTTCATCCACCACTTGCTCAGCCGGGTGATTTTCCCCGAGGCCGACCTGGCCGGTCTGGACAAGCGCGAGCGCAGCCGCATCCATTGGGGCCAGCGTGCGTTGTACGTCGGTGCACTGGGCGCGCTGGTGCTGTTCGGCATGCTCTGGGCCGGCGGTTTCTCGGCCAACTACGAGCGTCTGGAAAACCTGCGCAATCTGGCGCAGAACTGGACGCAGCTCCGCACCGTGCTGTCGCCACGCGATGACGCGATGGGCGCGCTGAAAACCCTCGACACCAGCTACGCCGCCACCCAGGTGTTCCCGAGCAAGAGCGACGTGTCGTACCACGAGCGGGTCGGTCTGTATCAGGGCCAGGACGTCAGTCCTGTGGTCAAGGAAGCCTACGAGCGCGAGCTTGAAAAGCAACTGCTGCCGCGCGTCGCGACCATGCTCGAAGGCCAGATCCGCGCCAACATGAAGGACCGCGAAAAGCTGATCAACAGCCTGCGCGCGTACCTGATGCTGAACATGAAGGACCGTCGCGATGCGGCATGGCTCAAGGATTGGGTTGCTACCGACTGGTCCCAGCGCTACACCGGCAACACGGCTGTACAGAACGGTTTGAACGCGCACCTTGAGCGTCTGCTGAAGCTGCCGTTTATCTATCCGCTCAACGATCAACTGGTGACTCAGGCCCGTCAGGTTCTGCGCAGTGAGTCCCTGGCGGCTGTGGTTTACCGCATGCTCCGCGAGCAGGCGCGCAACCTGCCGGACTACCGTTTCAGCCAACACCTCGGCCCGCAAGGTTCGTTGTTCATCGGCACCGAATACGTGATCCCGGGCTTCTACACCCAGACCGGTTATCAGCAGTATTTCTCGGTTCAGGGTTCGGCGCTGGTCACCGACATCCTGCGTGACAACTGGGTACTGGGCGAAGGCGCGGGCATCAGCGACATGGATCTGCGTCGCCTGATGGTCGAGCTGGAGCAGCTGTACTTCCGCGACTACGCCAACTACTGGAGCGAGGCCGTTGGCCAGGTGGCGCTGCCGCCGATCAGCGATGCCGGTGAAGGCGCCGAGCAACTGGCGGGCCTGACTTCGGCCAACTCGCCGGTGCTGGCGCTGCTGACTGAAGTGCGTGAGAACACCCGCTTCCCGGCGGCCCCTGAGCCGGTGGATGAAGCCGGTGACGCTGCCGATGCACTGGCGGGCCAGAAGGGCAAACTGGGCAAGGTCGGCAAGCTCGCTTCGGCGTTGACGGACAAGGCTGCGGCCATGAACGTGGCGAAAAACCTGCCGGACACCGCCAAGAAGGCTTTGCAGCGTCGCTTCGAACCGCTGCATAAACTGCTCGACGACAACAACGGCCCGGCCGCTGACCTGACCCCGGCATTCACCGCGCTAAACGACCTGCAACTGCAACTGGCGGGCCTCGCCCGTTCCAGCACGCCGGAGCAGGCCGCGTTCGAACTGGCCAAGACCCGCATGAGCGGCCAGCGTGATGCGCTGACCAACCTGCGCAATGCGTCGGGTCGTCTGCCGCGTCCGCTGAGCGTGTGGTTCAACGTGCTGGCCGAAGACTCGTGGCGCCTGGTGCTCAACGATGCCTACCAATACCTGAACGGCCGTTATCAGAGCGAGCTGTACAGCGTGTATGGCAAGACCATCAACCAGCGTTATCCGTTCAGCGCATCGAGCACCAGCGACGTGGCGATCAGCGACTTCCGCGAGTTCTTCCGGGCTCAAGGCACCATCGACCGCTTCTTCGACAGCTACATGCGTCCGTTCGTCAGCGGTGATCCGGGCAACTACCGGATGCGCAGCATCGACGGTCGCAGCCTGCCGGTGTCCAAGGTCTTCCTCGATCAGATGGCGGCGGCACTGAACATTCGCCAGAGCTTCTTCTCGATCAACCCGGCCGAGCCGACCGTGCAGTTCAAGCTCGAGCCGTACACCCTCGATCCGGCGGTCAGCCGTTCCGAGTTCAAGTTCGGCGACAAGACCATGGAATACCGCCACGGTCCGATCCTGCCGATGAACTTCAAATGGCCGACCGATGCTGAAGACGGTCGCACCAGTCTGGTCATGGACAAGATGGCCGGCCGCCCGATCGGCATCGAGAAGAACTCCGGCCCGTGGTCGCTGTTCCGTCTGTTCGACCTGATGCAGACCGAGTACCTGACCGGTCGCGACGTGCTGGTGCTGAAAGCCGACGTGGGTGGCCTGCGCGCCAACTACCTGCTCACCAGCCAGCGCACGCCGAACCCGTTCGACATGGGCGTGATGCGCACCTTCCGTATGCCGGTGCAGCTCTGATGCTGGTGGCCAGTCCCTGGCGCAGCGCGGCGCGAACCGACCCGGGCAAGGTGCGGTCGCGCAACGAAGATGCCTTCCTCGACACCCCGCAGCATGGGCTGTGGGTGGTCGCGGACGGCATGGGCGGTCATCAGGGTGGCGACATCGCCAGCCAGTTGATCGTCGCCAGCCTGGCTGAACTGCCGCAGCACGAAGACTTCGACGAACGCCTCAAAGCCATCCGCCAGTGCCTGCACTGGCTGAACCGGCGCCTGGGACAGGAGTTGACCGTCACCGCCGGGCGTCACGACAGCATCATGGGCAGCACCGTCGTGGCGCTGCTGGTGGAAGGCAATCGTGCGGCCTGCATCTGGGCCGGCGACAGCCGTTGCTACATGTGGCGCGGCCAGCGTTTGTATCAGCTGTCGAAGGACCATTCGCTGCAGCAGCAACTGATCGACGAACAACAGATGAGCGTCGAGCAGGCTGCGGCGCACCCGGCCGCCCAGGCCTTGACCAGGGCGGTCGGTGCGGCGGAGCAACTGACCCTGGATGTGCTGGAACTCGAGGTCTATCCGGGCGATGTGTTCCTGCTGTGCAGCGATGGTTTGTATCAAGGCCTGAGCAGCGATGCCCTCGGCAATGCGCTCAGCCTGGCGGCGCCGCATGTGGCGCTGGAACGTCTGTTCGACGGCGCCCTGCGTGGTGCCGCCCGGGACAATCTGACTGCCGTGGTGATCCGCCAATGACTGAACTCGAATCCTCAGTCGACGACTTGCTGATGAGCGAAGAGCAGGCCAACAACCTGACCTACTTCGCCTTCGCCAAGGAAAACAAGGCAGAGCCTTTGCTGGCGCCAACCAAGGCCAGCATCGGTGCACTGCCGGACGTACTCGCCGGCCGCTATCACCTCGAGCGTCTGCTCGGGGCCGGCGGCATGGGTGCGGTTTACCGGGCCCGGGATCTGCTGCACGAACAGTTCGGCGATCCCGATCCTTACATTGCGCTGAAAATCCTCAGCGAAGAATTTGCCGAGTCGCCGGACGCCAGTGCCTTGCTCTACAGCGAGTTCGCCCTGACCCGACGCCTGCGTCACGACAACGTGTTGCGACCGCACACGTTCGAAGTGGACACCGATTGCCAGCGGGCCTTCATCACCATGGAACTCATGCGTGGCCTGACCCTGGACAAACTGCTCTGCGAGCGGCCGCTGGGCCTGCCGTGGAAAGAACTGCGCGACATCGCGCTGCCGCTGCTCGACGCGCTGGCCTACGCCCACCGTCGCGGCGTGCTGCACGGTGACATGAAACCGAGCAACGTCATGCTCTGCGAAGACGGCGTGCGCCTGTTCGACTTCGGTCTCGGGCAAGCCGAGGAGGGCATCCTGCCCGGCCTGCCGCACCTGAGTCGCGAGCGCTTTAACGCCTGGACGCCGGGCTACGCGGCCCCGGAACTGCTCGAGGGCCAACCGCTGTCGGCCAGCGCGGACGTGTACGGCGTGGCCTGCGTGATCTATGAACTGGCGGGCGGCAAACACCCGTTCCGCCGCTTGCCCTCGACCCAGGCCCGTGACGAACACCTGGATCGCGAACTGCAAGCCCCGGCAAATCTGCCGACACACTGTTGGCCCGCGCTGCGCACCGCGCTGGCCTTTGACGCGGCAGAGCGCACGATTTCTGCTGAACAATTGCGTGACGCCTTGGGCGCCACTTCGTCCTGGTTGCAGCGTTTGCGGCTGAGGGCGTAACGGATGACATTCGAACAGGGAGCACTTTATGTTCAACCCAGCTAACGAAACGCACTTCAGCCTGACGGTCGAAGACTACGTAGGCGACCTGCAAGTCCTGTCGTTCACCGGCACCGAAGGCATCAGCCAGCCGTTCCGTTTCGACCTGGAACTGGTCAGCGAGAACCCGGATCTGGACCTGGAAAAACTCCTGCACAAACAGGCGTTCCTCGCCCTCGATCCACAAGGCTCGGGCATCCACGGCCAGATCTACCGCGTCGCCCAAGGCGATGCCGGCAAGCGCCTGACCCGCTACAAAGTCTCGCTGGTGCCGCAGCTGCAATACCTGCATCACCGCACCAACCAGCGCATCTACCAGCAGATGTCGGCGCCGAAAATCATCGCGCTGATCCTCGACGAACACGGCATCAAGGGCAACGCCTACAGCTTCCAGTTGAGCCAGCCGTGCCCGGATCGCGACTACTGCGTGCAGTACGACGAAACCGATCTGCACTTCGTCCAGCGACTGTGCGAAGAAGAAGGCATTCACTACCACTTCCAGCACAGCCAGAAAGGCCATCTGCTGGTGTTCGGCGATGACCAGACCGTGTTCCCGAACCTCGGCCAGCCCACCGCGTACGTGCAGGGCAGCGGCATGGTCGCCGAAGAACCGGTGATCAAAGGCTTCAAGCTGCGTCTGGAAACCCGCACCACCCGCACCACCCGCCGCGACTACGATTTCGAAAAGCCGCGTCTGCAAATGGAAGCGGCGTACAAACCGGATGGCGAGAGCACTGAACCGGATCTCGAAGACTACGATTACCCCGGCCGCTTCATCGACCGCGCGCGCGGCAAGTTCCTCAGCCAGCGCGCGCTCGAACGCCACCGCGCCGACTACCGTCAGGCCGAAGGTCGCGGCGATCAGACCAGACTCGTCAGCGGCCACTTCATGGAAATGTCCGACCACCCGCGCAGCGAGTGGAACGACCTGTGGCTGCTCACCGAAATCTTCCACGAAGGCAAACAGCCGCAAGTCCTCGAAGAATCGGTGACCAGCGACACCACCGACAACAAGGACGACTTCCACCAGGGCTACCGCAACACCTTCCTCGCCACCCCGTGGGACGTGTTCTACCGCCCGGCCCTCGAACACCCGAAACCCCGCGTCCTCGGCAGCCAGACAGCCATGGTCACCGGCCCCAAAGGCGAAGAAATCCACTGCGACCAGTACGGCCGCATCAAGGTGCAATTCCACTGGGACCGCGAAGGCCTGGCCGACGACAAGACCAGCTGCTGGCTACGCGTCTCCAGCAGTTGGGCCGGCGACCGCTACGGCGCCATCTCCATCCCGCGCATCGGCATGGAAGTTCTCGTCACCTTCCTCGAAGGCGACCCCGACCAGCCCCTCGTCACCGGCTGCCTGTACCACAAGGAAAACCCGGTGCCCTACGCCCTCCCGGCGAACAAGACACGCAGCGTCTTCAAAACCCTCAGCTCCCCGGGCGGCGGTGGCTACAACGAACTGCGCATCGAAGACAAAAAAGGCGCCGAGCAAATCTTCATCCACGCCCAGCGCGACTGGGATGAAAACGTCGAACACGACCAAAAGATTCGCGTCGGCAATGAACGCCACGACACTGTGGTGAAGAACAGCTACACCGAGCTGAAGGCTGAAGAGCACCGCACCACCATCGCTGATCGCAAGATCGAAGCGAAAGCCGACGATCACCTGACGGTAGGAGAAAGCCAGCACATCAAACTCGGGACTGCCCAACTGACCAGTGTGGGGAAAGAAATCCACCTGAAGTCTGGCGACAAGATGGTGATTGAGGCCGGCACCGAACTGACCATTCTGGGCGGTGGGAGCTTTATCAAGCTCGATGGCGGTGGTGTGACGGTGGTTGGACCGGTGGTGAAGATCAATGCCGGAGGTTCGGCAGGAAGCGGTACGGGGATTGGCATTCTGGCACCGGTCATTCCGCTGATTGCAGATCAGGCTAGGGCGGGGAGTGTGCTGAAGAACGAGGCTAGAAAGAGCTATTACGAAAAGATTCAATTCGTAACGAGTTCAGGGGATCCGGTTGAGGGGCTTACCGCCGCTCTTATTTTGCCTGGCACACCGTCGCCAATGAAATTCAGAAGTGATGCTGATGGCCACTCTCCTCAGGTGAAAACGGATTCGGTGCAAACTGCTGAAGTCCACCTTGTTTGGGACGATTTTGGTGTTCCCGACGGGGCAGATGATTATATTCGGAGTCGAAAAGATGACTAATGCAGCTACCCCGTTGGCGAAAGTTGAAATTAATAAGGCTAAAAATGATCCCCCTCGTCAAATCGAGGCGACTTGCGCTCATTTGTGGTCGCTTGCGCAATTTCAGGCAATAAAGCGATTGAGTGTTTATAGGAAGGAGTATTACGTCTTCGGTGATACCAAGTGGATGCTTGTCGGGGATTTTAGCGCCCGCGCAGCCCGTATTGCGGGGGTATATGCTTCTTTTTATCTGGAAAAAGAAGATGGTGGCAAAGAGGCGTTCAAGGGGCGATTTTACTGGATGGGTTTGGCCGCATTTGCCAGTAAACAGGTGAAGTGTGGCCTGGACTTCACGAAACTTGCAACGGCCGCAATGCCCATAGGTAAGCCCGTCGTCGATATCGGAAAAAATGGTTTGGGTAAAGGTAATTTTTGGCTGTTTCAAGACATTTTTTGCTGGCATTGGTTTTACAGCCAATATCCGACGAAGTTTGTAGGTTGTGCGGGTGATCGTGACAGTGAGAAATTTGAAGAAAAAATAAAAATAGGCTTGAAGAATTTGCCGTGGGCGAAAGAGTCTTTGGGTGTTATTGATAATTTCAAAGTCAAGAGTGAAGTTACAGAGGCTTTTTCTTACATAAAAAAAGTCGAGAGTGAGGCGCCTGGCACTGCAAGGCAGGCGCTCCAGTACAAGTCGCTTATTGCAACGGCTAATCATGAGCAGTTGAATATCCTGCAGCCGCTTATATATGAGGATCCAGTATTTCAAACCATTCTGGATGTGCAAAAAGCATCGGAGGGTATACCGCTCGTGCCTTTACGCTCGGCCGCATTCTCAACCGCGTGTGACGTCAAGGATCCAAAGTTGCGTGAGCAAATGCATGAGGGGGATTTGTACAATGCTCAGAATCGGATGGGATTCATTCAGAAGATCGCAGATAAATATCATGGTCTGATGATAAATAGGACGGGCTATATGGAAGGAATGATCTCTGAAATAGCCGGATGGAGAAATAAAACGTGAGGTGGTGTCAGGCTGTATTGTTTTTGTTTCTTGTTGGATGTGATGGCACCAAGACCGAAGGTACAGAGAATATGAATATTGAAGCTTCACGTATTAGTGTTGAGCTGGGCGCGCCAATTGACAGGCTGTTGGGTAGCAGTCCCTTGGAGTTTACGCCAGATTGCCTGGATGCAGTCAATATGTGCTGGTACGAGCTTGATGTCTCGGGAAAAAAGAATGCGCTAATTGACCTGACGATTACTCAGCCAACCAGCACACTCGAAATAAAGCGAGTGGTGGGTGTCGACGTAGTTGTGGATGGCGATGTGACGAAAGACATCGAGAATGTTGTTGTGACGCTGCGCGGGTTGCCAGATAACAGCTCTCACGAGGAAAACAAAAAGCTTGTTTATGATCTTATAAACGACCTTCGCTCCGCGGGCTGGAAAAAATATTATTTCCCCTCCGATCCTAGAATTTCCAGTTCGGAACTTAATAAGTTCGATTGGAAAGACAGTGTGTTTGGGGTAACGCCATTGAGCCATCCGCTTTTCGATTCAGATCATGAAATGAGTATGGAGCAGTGGCTGGCGAACGATGGCTTTTATGACTGGTACTTGTACAGTGGTCAGTACATCGCACATGTCAAAGGGCAAAGACGAAACTCTGCTACCGACCCCTCTCGTTCCGGCACATACCTTGTGAAAATCGAGTTCAAATCGCTGGAGAACTTCTGGAGAACAGACTTTGAAGAGAAAGAGCGACCGCAGTGGAAAACACTATTTCCCGGTCGCATAGCCCAGCTACTGAAAAAACGCTCGGAAGCTGAAGTCAAAGCTGAGGCCGCTGGCGTCTCGCTGGACGAGAGTTACAAGGCTCCAAAAATGGAGCAGGTCGAATAACAGCGATAGATAAGGAGTGAGCAACGGTTATCCCGGAATCACTCCCTTTTCTAAATTGGTGGAGTGGCTGTATATACGGGGTTAATGATAAAGGGAGCTGATTTATTTATTGTGTTTATTTCGATCAATTGCTTTGAGCTAGCTGGGGGGTTAAGTGGATTGGATCCACTTGTTTAATGGGGTTTTTCCGAGAAAATGCAAGCTGGCATCATGAAGATATGGGGTAAAAGAAAGATTATATTTGGTAGTAAATAGAGATGGTTTCTACCTGGAAAGCCCGAAAATGAAATTTTACGAGTTTTTGATTTTTTTATTGCTCACTGCGTGTGGCGTTTCAGACAGAGTAGACGCTGGTACCACCACGAACAAAAAACAGTTAATCAGTGTTGAGATTGGAGAAGAGATAAATAGTCTACTTTCAAGCGCTCCTGTTTATTTTTCAAAAGAGTGCATTTCTGATGTGGATATGTGCTGGTATAAAGTTAAAAAATCATTCGGTGATGAAGACCTTCCATCAGTCGAGGTGAATAAATCTCTGCGTCTAGAACCAGGTTGCGAGTGTCAGCACTGCAGTGGATGGTGAGGTAGGCACTACCGTGGAGAACCTCGACTTATCAGTTCGTAGTCTCCCGGATGGAAGCAAGCATGATGAGTATCGAGCGTTTTTATACGATCTCATAAAAGATATAAAGAAGGCGGGCTGGGTACACTATTACGCACCTTCTGATCCTAGAATTCCAGGTAGTCAAATTGGCAAGATTAATACAGCTGATGAAGTCATGGGTGATAACGTATTAAGTCATCCGTGGCTGGATCCGAACTATAATCTGGATCATGAGCGATGGTTGGAAGTCGGTAAATTTTACAATTGGCATTTTTATAAAGATGGCAATTATCTTACGTTGCAAGCGTGGCGGCGAGACTCTGATGACGCTCCTGATGAGCGCGGAACGTATTTGGTAAGTTTGAGCTTCACCACTGAGCGTGAATACTGGAGTGCTGCTTTCACCGAGGCTGAAGATAAAAAGCGTTGGAGAGAGCTGCTGCCCGCCAAGATGACAGAATATGCTGCTATTCGGAAGTCCCGAGAGGACAAGGCGGAAAAATCGGGTATTGAAATTGACTCAAGCTATCAAGATCCATCCATCAAAGCATTGAAGTAAGTTGGAAGGAGGGGCAATATCATAAGTTAATGGGTTCAAAGAAGGACTATATGGAAGGTTAGATTGCGACCTGGAAGGGTGCCGTATGAGAAGCATGTTGTTTTTGTTGTTTTTATTTGTCGGTGCTTGTGGTGATGTCGCTGATGGCGGGAGTAAAGCAATAAGTGGCAATAGTCCGTCGATTCAAATTCAAACGCAGAAAAATGCGAGCGATTTAGTGGCGGCAAGCCCGGTGCAATTCTCTGAAGAATGCATGTCGGAGGTGAATATGTGCTGGTATAAAATTGAAAAACACTTTGGAGATTCAGACCTTCCCACTGTTGTTGTCAATAAAACGCTGACCCTGGAACACGTCGCGGGCATAAGCATTGCCGTAGATAAAAATGAGAGTGATAACGTCGAGGATGTTGAACTTTCAATTCGGTCTCTTCCTGACTACAGCAGGCACGAAGAGTATCAAGCCTTTTTATATGCTTTGATCGATAAGGTAAAAGCTGCCGGTTGGCATCATTACTATGCGCCGTCTGATCCGAGAGTTTCCGGATCGCAAAGCGACAAAATCACTTCGCCAAACAAAGTGCTCGGTGATTATGTCATGAGCCATCCGTGGCTGGATCCAAACTATCGTCTGGATTTGGCGCGTTGGTTGAAAGTCGATGATTTTTATACATGGAGCTTTTTCAGCGATGATGGTTATCTTACTGTCAAAGCATGGCGTCGTGATTCTGACGATGTGCCTGCCGAACGCGGAACTTACCTGGTTAGCTTGAGCGTTAAAAGCCAGTCGGAATACTGGCGTTCAACATTTGCTAGCACTCAGGAAAAAGATAAGTGGAAGGAATTGCTGCCTCTAAAATTAAAAGAGTATCAAGCCATCAGGACGGCGAGGGAGGAGAAAGCAAGAGATACCGGAATTGAGGTTGATGTCAGCTATCAAGATCCTCCAATCCAGGCATTGAAGTAATGCACCCTTCGTATCTTTATTGTCTGGATCGCGACCACGTGGGCGGTTTTGCAGTTTTGACGGCAAGTCGTTTTGGTCGGGTTATGCCGACGCGGGATTTAGAGCCCAGTCCTATCGGCGAAAAGCGCCTGGCCTGTGTAATTTCGATTCAGAATGAGCAGATCAAAGAGCTGAAGTGCGGCGCCTCCGAGCCCGGTGCCTCGAAGACTTCTGGACGGGTAGCTGAGCGCAGCGCCGGAGTATCCGGATCATGATCAAACTCAAGACGTTCCTTGAACTGGTCGCGGGTGCTTCTTTGGCTGCATTGCTGGTTCCTGCGCATGCCCAGGAAACCTGCAATCCCGACAGCTTTTCCACTCCCGATATGATTATTTGCGGTCAGCAGACTTTCGAGAAAGTCGACGCAGTGTTGAATGAGCAATACAAGAAAGCGCTGGTCAGTTTGGCGCCCGCCGACAAGAAGCAACTGACTGATGTGCAAAAGAAGTGGGTGCGCTTCAAAGAGGCGTATTGCGAGGATATCTATCAGTCGGCCTTGCCCGGTGCAGAGGCGCCCATCGAAAAGCTTGGGTGCCTGGTGCAAACAACCAATGCCCGGTTGGGGGAGTTGGTCGCCCTGCAGACTGGGTTGCCCCTGGACGGTTTTTATAAAGCTGCATCGGCCATGGCGGGGCAGGATCGCGAGAAAGGTCTGGCGGCTTCGATGGAGCGATTGGGGGGTGACAACTTTGACGAACCGTTGTGGAGGCAATACGTCGATGGGCACTGCGAAATGAGTGAGCGTGTGTTCCGGGAGGACATCGCTAACTGCGCAGTGCGAATGCGTTTTCAGTTACCTCTGAATCGTTGAAGGAATGATCAGATTGAAATCAATGCGAGTTTTATCTGCTGCACTGTTTGTTCTCTTTCCTATGGCGGCGCACAGTGAGGTCTCGACGGAGATTTATTGCTTCCGTTCGCAAGAGAGCGCCAAAAGCATAAATTTCGAACTCAGAACTTATTACGACTCCTTCTCCAAATGGAGCGGAGCGGCTGTCAGGTACAGCAAGTCGAAGAAGGCCATTTCTCTGGTGTATCGGAATACCGAGCAAGAAATTCTGGCAGAGGATCGTCCGTATCAGTTCACGACGACTTGGGTTGAGGTTTCGGAGGGCGCGCTGACGGGGGAGTATGAAATGGTCAGTCAGGGTGCCCGGGTCTATGGAATGACTTATACGAACTACAAAACCGGGAAGATGTACTCCTTCGAACACGATTTCAGTATGGATTTCTCACCGGAGACGGGCTGTCAGTGGTGAGGAATTGGAAAGTTGGAAAAGGGGACTCAACGTCCCCTTTTTTCCGCCCGCGATTCAGCTACGGCTTGGCCTGATACTCCCGAAACTCAATGTGATCGAGCGTGCCTTCCACCATCAACCGCACGCCGTCCGCCATTCTGCTCAGGCCCAGTGCCATCGAGCGGCGGGGGCCGTCGAGGTCGTCGGCCAGGTTGGCGGCGATGGCGCTGATGGACAGGAGGTCTTCGGAGGCGTTGGCCATGAGGGCTTCGGCGTCGGCGTTGGGGCAGAGGGCGAACAGGCCGCCCAGGCGTTTGGGGCGTGAGGCTCTGGGTTTGAAGTGGTGGTCGAGGGCGCGTTCGGCGGCTTCGTGGAGTTTCTTTGAATCGAGGGATTCGTAGGGGGAGGTTTCCGGGTTTTCTGGAATTTCGGGGGGATTCGGTGTTGGTTTGATCATTGCGCAGCTTCCTGGAGTTGTGAGGCCGACACCCATTCGCTTTGCACTTCGAAATAGGTGGCAGCTGTGCGTTGGTGTGCAAGACCGGTCCAGGTGCCCGGCAGACCCGAAGGTCTCCGACGCACAGCCGCCATAACGATCCGCGAGCATAGGAAAAGGCTCGGCGAAATGCCATTGCGATTGTGCACCTGAACCGGACTTGCACGTCCGAGTCACCGATTTTGCGGCGACCCACAGAGGCTATCGGCGATGTTCCAGCCTGCCTAGTTCATGGACAGCACCGCAGTTTGAAGGACATTTCCCAAGGATTTGCGGGGTAGAGGAACAAGAAAACACTGCTGTCGGCAGCTCCTACAGGAATGTGTTTCTTCAGGTGTAGGACGGGGGACGGTGTGACGCGGAGCGTCACGGGATGCATTCCCACGCGGAGCGTAGGAACGATCAAGTCCTGAGAGTGAAGTCGTGACTTGGCAGTCATCTTTCAGGAAAAGCCATGCATCGTCTTCTATCAATCCAAGATAGTGGCGAATCCGTCCGAATCCCTTACACTCCCCCGGCCGTTCATTTTCCTTTTGAGGCTGTGCGCATGAAATTTCGTTTTCTTCTGTGGATGCTGGGTCTGTTGATGGGTAAGGCCAGTCGGACAAATCCTGCGTTCCAGCAGCAGTTGGGTGACAAGGATCTGGTGTTTCAGCTGCAGACTCTGGACGGGAAAGTGGCGCGGCATTTCGTGGTGAAGGATCAGCGCATTACCAGCAAGTCCGGGGTGGTGGCGGAGCCGGCGTTTGCGATTGCCTTTAAAGACGCGGCGTTCGGGTTTGCCACGATGCAGGCGAAGAACAAGCAGCTGGCGTTCATGCAGGGGATTCAGGACAAGTCGATCCAGCTCAAGGGTAATCCTGCGCTGGTGATGTGGTTTCAGGGGTTGATGAAGTATTTGAAGCCGAGGAAGGCCAAGCCGAAGGCTTGAGTCCGGTGTGAACGATCAACAAAAAAGGCCCCACACTCGGTTGAGTGTGGGGCCTTTTTTATGGGCGCGAATCAGGCCTGGCTAAACTGCGAAGCCAGCTCACGCAACAGTACTTCAGCCTCAAGCACTTTGCTGACAACGTCATTGGCCTTGTCACGAGTCAAACCAACGCGTTCCAGCAGCGCATCCGGAATGTCTTCATCCGGGCCGGAGCCGATGCCGCGACTGCGCAACAGGCGCACGGCCAGGCAGACGAGGTTCGGGTATTCGGCGTAGGCGCCGTCGTAGTTCGGGTCGTGCTGGAAGCGCAGGGCGGTGGCCAGTTCGTCGGGCATGTCCCAGTAGCGCATCAGCCAGGAGCCGATCTGTTCGCGGCTGATGCCCAGCAGGTGTTGCTCGACATAGCTGTGGCACAGGTGCGGGTTGACCTCCAGGTGGCGGCAGATCAGCGAGAAGTGCGGCGGGAACACGTGGGCCAGCAGCAGGTAGCCGAAGTTGTGCAGCAGGCCGGCGAGGTAGGTCAGGCCGGCTTCCGGGCGCTGGGCGCGCGGCATGGCACGGGTCAGGCCTTCGATGACGGCGGCGGTGTAGATCGACTGCTGCCAGTACGGTGTGGTGTGTTGCGGATGATCTTTTGGCAGGCTCAGGGTCTTGCCGAGTGCCAGGCCCAGCGCCAGGTTGATCACCAGATCGAAGCCCAGCACGCGCACGATCGCGTCTTCCACCGAACGGATCTTGCCCGGCGAAGCGTAGTAGGGCGACGCCGCCCAGCTCACCACTTGCGCAGCCAGCGCCGGGTCGGTTTCGACCACGCCGGTGATGTCGTCGATGGTGGCGTTCGGGTCGACGCGCAGCTTGATGATTTTTTGTGCGGTTTCGGCCAGCGGCGGAATCTCGATGGTCGCTTCCAGACGTTGCTGGATGCGCCGCGCGGTGAACGCCTGCACGGCCTGGGTGATTTCCTCGCGGTCATCGTCCGGGCGGTCGAGGTTCGGGCGGATGCTGCTCAGGGCTTCGCCGAAGTTGGCGGCGCTGGCCTTCGTCAGCATGCTCTTGAAGTCTTCGCTGGCGATTTCCAGCAGCAGGCCCGGCTCGCCGGAGTTGATCAGCAGCTTCGGCTCGCGCAGCAGGCTTTCTTCGTAGAGGCACGGCGAGCTGGTCAGCGCCGGCAGGCCCGGCAACAGGCTCAGGCTGTGTTTGCCGAGCATCTTTTCCAGGCGCTCGGTGGACACGGCGGTCAGGCGACGGCCCGTCAGCTCGGCGAGGCGGTTGAGATCCAGCAACTGGCTCTGTGGAAACAGCACCATCAGCGCACCGACAGCGTCGTCCAGCAACACGGCCTGCACTTTGCGCGAGGCATTGAGGCCGTGGTGGTCGAGCACTTCTTCGTAGGCGACGCCCAGCTTGTTGAGCAGCAGCCGAATAACAGACGGAGCGTGCGGAGATTCGGGGGCGAGAGCAGCTTCGGTCATGGTCTGTATCCGTTTTTGAAACAATTGCTGGAGTATAACCAGCTTGGTTGGAACGAGCTTTGAGAAACTGCGACGGTGCTCACACTTGGCCGTATTGCTGCCCGTGTCGCAGCCAACGGTCGAGCAACGGGCTGACGTGGGTGGGCCAGCGTTCGAGCAAGGCCTGGGCGGCATCGCGCACGGCGGGCAGCAGATCGGCGTCGCGCATCAGGTCGGCGACCTTGAATTGCAGCAGGCCGGTCTGGCGGGTGCCGAGCATTTCGCCGGGGCCGCGCAGTTCGAGGTCTTTTTCGGCGATGACGAAACCATCGTTGGTCTCGCGCATGATGCCCAGGCGCTGACGGCCGATCTGCGACAGCGGCGGATGGTAGAGCAGCACGCAGTGGCTGACCGCGCTGCCCCGGCCGACACGACCGCGCAACTGGTGCAGTTGCGCGAGGCCGAGGCGTTCGGGGTTTTCGATGATCATCAGGCTGGCGTTGGGTACGTCCACGCCGACTTCGATCACGGTGGTGGCGACCAGCAGTTGCAGGTTACCGGCCTTGAATTCGGCCATGACGGCGGCTTTCTCGGCGGGCTTCATGCGGCCGTGGATCAGCCCGACTTTCAACTCGCCGAGGGCGGCCGTCAGGTCTTCGAAAGTGGTTTCGGCGGCCTGGCAGGTCAGCTCTTCGGACTCTTCGATCAGCGTGCACACCCAATAGGCCTGACGGCCTTCGGCGCAGGCGCTGCGCACCCGTTCGATGACTTCGACGCGGCGGGTGTCGGTGACCAGCACGGTGTTGACCGGGGTTCGACCGGGTGGCAGTTCGTCGAGGATCGAGGTGTCGAGGTCGGCGTAGGCGCTCATCGCCAGCGTCCGCGGAATCGGCGTGGCGGTCATGATCAGTTGGTGCGGACACATGCGCCCGCCGACGCCTTTCTGCCGCAGCGCCAGACGTTGTTGCACGCCGAAGCGGTGTTGTTCGTCGATGATCACCAGCGCGAGGTTCTTGAACAGCACTTCGTCCTGAAACAGCGCGTGAGTGCCGACCACCATCGGCGTGCCGCTGGCGATCTGCTCCAGTGCGGCGACGCGGTTCTTGCCCTTGAGCTTGCCGGCCAGCCACGCCACTTCAATGCCCAGCGGCTCGAGCCAGCGCTTGAAGGTGATGAAGTGCTGCTCGGCGAGGATCTCGGTCGGCGCCATCAGTGCGACTTGATAGCCCGCCTCCAGCGCTTGCAGCGCGGCGAGGGCGGCGACCACGGTTTTGCCTGCGCCGACGTCGCCCTGAATCAGCCGCAGCATCGGTTCGTGCTGACTGAGATCGTAGGCGATTTCGTTGCCGACCCGCTGCTGAGCGCCGGTCGGATTGAAGCCGAGGTTGGCCAGGTATTTCGCCGGCAGCTTCGTGGCTTTCGGCATCGCAGGTGCGCGCAGGGAGCGCATGCTCTCGCGCAGGCGCTGCTGGGACAGTTGATGAGTCAGCAACTCTTCGAAGGCCAGACGATGCTGGGCCCAGTGATGACCGAGGGCGAGTTCGTCGACGTCGGCATCGGCGGGCGGGTTGTGCAGGTAGCGGATCGCGTCGGCCAGCGGCGCCAGTTGATAGTCGCGGGCCAGTTCGGTCGGCAGCCAGTCGGGCAGGGTGGCCGGCTTGAGCAGGGTCAGCGTCTGCATGCACAACTGGCGCAGGCGGGCCTGGGTCAGGCCTTCGGTCAGCGGGTAGACCGGGGTCAGGGTTTCATCCACCGGTGGCGGTTCGTCGCCGTTGATGGCGCGGTATTCCGGGTGGTAGATCTCCAGCCCCGAGGCGCCGGGCCGGGCTTCGCCGTAGCAGCGAATCCGCGTGCCGCGCTTGAGGCCTTCTTTTTGCGCGTTGCTGAAGTGGTAGAAACGCAGGCTCAGTCCGCCGGTGCCGTCCTGTAAACGCACCACGAGGCTGCGGCGCCGGCCCATGACCACGTCGGCGCCGCTGACGGTGCCTTCGACCACGGCGTCCTGTCCCGGCCGCAACGCGCCGATCGGCACCACGCGGGTGCGATCCTGATAACGCAGCGGCAGGTGGAACAGCACATCCTGGAGGTTTTCCAGGCCGACCTTGGCCAGTTTCTCGGCCATGGCTTCACCGACACCCTTGAGTGCGGTGACCGACACCTGCGACAGCTCAGTCATGACGCTGGCTTAACCGGCCGTAACCGGCGCGGCGGGTTTGGCGACCGAGCACAGGCGAATGGAGTCGGCGAGGATCTCGATGGCTTTCGGCCGCGGGAAGCTCGCGCGCCAGGCGATGGCCACGGTGCGGAACGGCACCGGTGCCGACAGCGGACGCACTTCGATCACGCCGGGGGCGTAGTGATGGCTGTCCACTGCCGACAGCGGCAGGATCGAAATGCCGAGGCCGGAGGCGACCATGTGGCGAATGGTTTCCAGCGAGCTGGATTCGACCGTGGTGTGCTTGGCGCCGTCGTTGCCCTTGGTCAGGGTCGGGCAGGCTTCCAGCACCTGATCGCGGAAGCAGTGGCCTTCGCCGAGCAGCAGCAGGCTCTTGTCGTTGAGCAGGGCGGCGTCGATGGATTCTTTCTGGGTCCACGGGTGCTGGGCCGGCATCAGGACGTAGAACGGCTCGTCGTAGAGGGGCAGGGTCAGCACGTCGGCTTCGTTGAACGGCAGGGCGATGATGATCGCGTCCAGCTCGCCGTTGCGCAGTTTGTCGCGCAGCACGTGGGTAAAGTTTTCTTCGATGTACAACGGCATCTGCGGGGCGACCCGGTGCAGTTGCGGAATCAGGTGCGGGAACAGGTACGGGCCGACGGTGTAGATGGCGCCGACTTTCAGCGGGGCGGTCAGCTGGTTCTTGCCGGCCTGGGCCAGTTCGCGGATGCCCTGGGCCTGCTCCAGCACTTTCTGCGCCTGGGCGACGATGCCTTCGCCGACCGGGGTCAGGCGCACGGCGCTTTTGCTGCGCTCGAAAATCAGCACACCGAGTTCGTCTTCAAGCTTTTTCACGCCCACCGACAGGGTCGGCTGGCTGACGTGGCAACGCTCGGCCGCGTGGCCGAAATGCTGCTCTTGGGCGAGGGTAACGATGTAGCGTAATTCTGTGAGAGTCATAGCAAGCGTCCATGAAGATGCGGGCCAAGCATACCGGCTGCAATCGATAGACGCACGTTATCAGACTGAGTGATGAATGCGACACCGGGCAATGTCGGTTTGCCGTTTGCAGATATGACAAAGGCACCTTTCGGTGCCTTTGTCTGTCGAGTGCAACTCCAACGGGGCGTTGTGCGTCAGCGGCGCTTCTCGATCGAGTACACAAACGGCGCAACAATTTCGATGGAGCCGTTGTTCAGCATGTCCGCCGGCGGTTTGGGCAACGGCTGGGCGCGGCGGATCATTTCCAGGGTGGCCCGGTCCAGATCGGCGTTGCCGGAGCGGTCCACCAGCTCGAACGACAGCACATTGCCTTCGCCGTCGACCACGAAACGCAGGCGGTTGGTCCCGGTCTTGTTCCGTGACCTGGCGCTGTCCGGGTACTTTTTGTACTTCTGCAGATGCGCGAGCAGCGTACCCTGCCAGCTGGCCTTGGCCGCCAGTTGCGCTGGCGACGGGCCTGGTGCCGGCTGGGCGGATTTCTCCGTCGGTGCCTGGGTCTGCTGAGGTTCTGCCGGTTTTTCCTCGGAAGGTTTTTCCTTCACGGGTTCCGGTTTCTTCTCGATCGGCTTCGGCGGTTGCGGCTTTGGCTTGGGTTTTGGTTTCGGCTTGGGCACGGCAATTTCTGCCTTGGGCGCTTCAGCCAGTTTCGGGATCGGCAGTTCTTCAACCGGAGCCGGTGGCTGCGGTGGCGTGACGACTTTTGGCGGTGCAGGCGGTGGCGGGGCCGGAACCGGTGCCAGCTCGACCATCATTGCCTGTGGCGGCAACTCGATGGGCGGGCGGGCGGTCCAGTTCAGCGCCAGCGCGATGGCCAGCGCGTGAACGCCCAGCACCACGGCCAGGCTACCGCTGTAACGCGTCAACTTATGGCGCGTCGTGATCATTTCTTGACTGCGCTCTCGAGGCCGACCAGACCGACCTTCAGGTAACCGGCGCTGCGCAGCTTGTCCATCACGCTCATCAGATCGCCGTAGTCCACACCTTTGTCGGCCTGGAAGAAGATGGTGGTGTCTTTCTTGCCCTGAGTCCTGGCGTCGAGTACGGCGCCGAGAGTTTCGGCTTTGACTTCGTCGTCACCGATGTACAGGCGCTGGTCAGCCTTGACGCTGAGGAACACCGGTTTCTCTGGCCGCGGTGCCGGTTTGGCGGTCGAGGCAGGCAGGTCGACCTTGATGTCCACGGTGGCCAGAGGGGCAGCCACCATGAAGATGATCAACAGCACCAGCATCACGTCGATGAACGGCGTGACGTTGATTTCGTGGTTCTCGGCCAGATCGTCGTCTGCGCCTTCTTTCAAATGCAGGCCCATGGCCGATTACCCCACTTTGACCATGTGCGGCTGCGAGCTGCTGCGCTCAGGCTGGTGGTCGAGGTCGCGGCTGACCAGCAACAGGACTTCTGCCGACGCATCGGACACCTGAGCCTTGTAACCGGCGATGGAGCGGGCGAACACGTTGTAGATCACAACCGCAGGAATCGCAGCGACCAGACCCAGAGCAGTGGCCAGCAGCGCTTCAGCGATGCCCGGGGCCACGACGGCGAGGTTGGTGGTCTGGGTTTTGGCGATGCCGATGAAGCTGTTCATGATGCCCCACACGGTGCCGAACAGACCGACGAACGGCGCGGTGGAACCGATGGTGGCGAGTACGCCGGTGCCGCTGCTCATGTTGCGGCCGCAGGCGGCCACCAGGCGCTCGAGGCGGAAGCTGACGCGTTCCTTGATGCCTTCTTTCTCGCGGGAATTGGCCGACAGGCGCATTTCTTCGAGGGCGTCGTGGACCAGCAGGTTGGCGAGGGTGCCTTCCTTCGCCGCGGTGGCGCTGGCTTCTTTAAGGGTGGTGGCTTTTTTCAGGGCAGCGATTTCGCTACGCAGACGGCGCTTGGCGCCCATCAGCTCGAAGCCTTTGGCGATCCAGATGGTCCAGGTGATGATCGAAGCGATGGCCAGGCCGATCATCACCATCTTCACGATGATGTCGGCGTTCTGGTACATGCCCCATGGCGACAGGTCGTGGGCCATGCCCAGGGTGTTGTCGGCTTCGAGGACTTCAGGTGCGTCTTCGGCGCTGGCGTCCACGGCCTGAACCGGGTCGGTCGCGGCCGGCGCGGCGGCAGGGGCAGCCGGTGCAGTCTGCTCGTGGGCGGCTGGAGTGGCCGGCGCCTGGGCGTCAGCGAAAGCGGCAGTTGGCGCCAGCATCAGGCTGAGCAGCAGGGCAGCCACCGCGCTCCAGGCGCGAGGTCGGTTGGTTGGCGAAGCGGGGGTTTGAATGCGTGTCATGCTGGCCGGACCTGAGGTAGAAAAACGGTGATGCTCTTCCAGGCCTCGTGAGGCCGAGAACAAAAGTGGCGTGCATTATTGCAAGTAATTCTTGTTAACAGAAGTAATAGAGTTGCTTTTTTCCTTCATTGCTAGCCGCTCGTCCCCTGCCGAGGCTAGTCTGTCGCTTTCCGATGGGAGATTTTTGATGTCCGCGCCCTCTGTTTTGATCGCCGGTTGCGGTGATGTCGGCAGCCGTCTGGCCACGCAATTGCTGGCTGCCGGCTTTCAGGTGTATGGCCTGCGCCGCAATGTTTCACGTTTGCCGGAAGGCGTTATCGGTGTGGCCGGTGACTTGTTCAATGAAGACTGCCCCGAGACCTGGCCGGTCGGTGCCGTGGATTACCTGGTGTATTGCGCGGCGGCGACCGAGCACGATGAAGCCGGTTATCGCGCAGCTTATGTGCAGGGTTTGCAGCATGTGTTGGGTTGGTTGAATGACTACGGACAGGTGCCGGATCGGCTGCTGTTCGTTTCCAGCAGCAGTGTATACGGTCAGCAGGACGGGGAATGGGTGGATGAAACCTCCGAAACCGTGGCTGCGGGTTATTCCGGTCGGGTGATGCTGGAGGCCGAGCAGGTTGCGCTCAACAGCGGCATTCCCGCGAGCATCATGCGCCTGACCGGCATTTACGGTCCGGGCCGTGAATGGCTGCTGACCCAGGTGCGTCGTGGCTATCGCGTGGCGGTCGATCCGCCGCTGTATGGCAATCGCATCCATGCCGATGACGCGGCGGGCCTGATGGCGTTTCTGCTGGAGGCGGATCGCAAGGGTGTGGCGCTGGATGACGTCTTCATCGGCGTGGACGATGCGCCGGCACCGCTGGCCGAAGTGGTGGCGTGGTTGCGCGAGTATCTGGGTGTCACCGAGTGGTCGGAAGACGAGAGCGTGCGTCGAACCGGCAGCAAACGTTGCAGCAATGCCCGGGCGAAAGCGTTGGGCTGGGTGCCGACGTATCCGAGTTATCGCGAGGGGTATGCCGCGATTCTTGAAGGTCGCTGCTGACTTGCGGACGTAAAAAAGGCGGGAGCAATGGCTTGCTTCCGCCTTTTTTGTTTCACGCGCAGATCACTGCTTTTCGAGCAACCACTTGCGTTCGCCGGGGCTGAACTGCGGTTGTTCATCCGCCAGCGCGGTGTTCACGGCCTGCAGGATTTCCAGTTCCTTGCCCTTGCGAACGAAGATCCAGTTGTTGCCCTGGCCGTTCTGCTGCAGCCACATGCTGTCGTTGCCGCTGCTCATCGAGGCGCAGTCGCCCGCCAGGCACAAGGCGTAGCGGTCGGCACCCGGCAGGCCGGAGACTTGTCCGTCTGCCTGGAATTGCACGGTGGCGCCTTCACCCTGGCCGCTGGCGATGGTCCAGTTGCCGCCCAGGTAGGCCGAATACAGCGCGCGTTCGAAGCTGGCGCCGATCGGTGCGCCTTCCGGCACCGGAATCTGCGCGCGATCGAAGAGCTGCTGGGGTTCGTTTTCGCTGGCAGCCTGATGCAACTGGCCGCCGTCGCGTTTCAGTTCGCTGCCGGAGCTGCCGTAGAAGTCGACTTTCCAGGCGCCGGACTGTTCGCCCTGCAGCCGTCCTTCGACGTTCTCGAAACCGTTGGTATAACGGGCCTGTCCGGCCTTGGTGTTGATGTCCCATTCCAGGTTCGGGCCGTAGGCCTGAAGCGCTTCACGCAGGGGGCCGCCCTTGGCGGCGGCATCGATGGCGACCTGATTGATCCAGGTGCCGCTGATGTCACGGTCGGCAGGGTTGCTGGCGCAACCGCCGAGGAAAATGGCGAGCAGCGAGAGAGCAAGCGCTTTGCGCATGGTGGAATCCTTTCAAAACCTTTTCTTTACCGCAGAGCAGTCGGCGCGACCTTGAAGGGTCGCGCCGTGCGCATTACTCGATGACCAGAATGGCATCCATTTCAACCTGCGAACCCTTTGGCAGGGCAGCAACGCCGATGGCGGCGCGGGCCGGGTATGGCTGGTCGAAGTACTTGCCCATGATCTCGTTGACCTTGGCGAAGTGGCTCAGGTCGGTGAGGAAGATGTTCAGCTTGACGATGTCCTTGAACGAACCGCCGGCAGCTTCGGCCACGGCTTTCAGGTTCTCGAAGACCTGGACGGTCTGGGCTTCGAAGCCTTCGACCAGTTCCATGGTTTTCGGGTCCAGCGGGATCTGGCCCGACATGTAGACAGTGTTGCCAGCCTTGATCGCCTGGGAGTAAGTGCCGATGGCGGCCGGGGCCTTGTCGCTGGTGATAACGGTCTTGGTCATGTATGACTCCTTGTAATGGTGGGCTCAGGCACGCATGCGGGTGATGCGGATCACCCCGGTCAGTGCGCGCAGTTTCTTGATCACGCGGGCCAGGTGCACACGGTCGTGGACGCTGACCACCAACTGGACGACGCTGATGCGGCCATCGCGCTCGTCCATGCTGATTTTCTCGATATTGCCGTCGGCCGCGTTGACGCTGCTGGCCAGCAGGGCGATCAGGCCGCGCTGGTGTTCCAGCTCGACGCGCAGTTCGACGTTGAATTCGCCGGTGACATCCTTGGCCCACGAGAGCTGGATGCATTTTTCCGGGTTGTGGCGGATTTCGCTGATATTGCGGCAGTTGTCCAGGTGCACGACCATGCCTTTGCCCGCCGACAGGTGACCGACAATCGGGTCGCCCGGAATTGGCGTACAGCATTTGGCGTAACTGAGGACCAGACCTTCGGTGCCGCGAATCGCCAGCGGGCCTTCCGGGCTTGGCAATTGCTCGCCTTCGCCCAGCAGGCGGCGCGCCACGACATAGGCCATGCGGTTGCCCAGGCCGATGTCTTCGAGCAAATCTTCGATCAGTTCGAGGCGGTACTCGGTGAGCATCGCCTTCACGCGTTCAACCGGAATCTGTTCCAGGGCACTGTCGAAACCGTTGAGCACCTTGTTCAGCAGGCGTTCGCCGAGGCTGATGGATTCGGAGCGGCGTTGCAGTTTCAACGCGTGGCGGATGTGGGTCCGCGCCTTGCCGGTGACCACGAAGTTGAGCCACGCCGGGTTCGGCCTCGCGCCGGGAGCGCTGACGATCTCGACCGTGGAGCCGCTTTGCAGCGGTTCGGACAGCGGTGCGAGACGACGGTTGATCCGGCAGGCGATGCAGCTGTTGCCGACATCGGTGTGCACCGCATAGGCAAAATCGACCGCCGTGGAGCCTTTGGGCAGCTCCATGATCCGGCCTTTGGGCGTGAACACGTAGACCTCGTCCGGGAACAGGTCGATTTTCACGCTCTCGATGAATTCCAGCGAGTTGCCGGCACGTTGCTGCATTTCCAGCACGCCCTTGACCCACTGACGGGCGCGGGCATGAGTGCCTTTCGGCTGCTCGTCGCCGCTGGATTTGTACAGCCAGTGGGCGGCAATGCCGTTGTTGGCCATCTCTTCCATTTCGCGGGTGCGGATCTGGATCTCGATCGGTACACCGTGCATGCCGAACAGCGTGGTGTGCAGCGACTGATAGCCGTTGGCCTTGGGGATCGCGATGTAATCCTTGAAGCGACCCGGCAACGGTTTGTACAAATTATGTACAGCACCCAGCACGCGGTAGCAGGTGTCGACCTTGTCGACGATGATCCGGAACGCGTAGACGTCCATGATCTCGTTGAAGGCCCGACGCTTGCCGCGCATTTTCTTGTAGATGCCGTAGAGGTGTTTCTGGCGACCGCTGACTTCGCCCTGGATGCCGTCGATGGCGAGGCAATGGCCAAGGGATTCTTCGATCTTGTTGACGATTTCCTTGCGGTTGCCCCGGGCGCGCTTCACGGCCTGGTAGATCCGCGCGGAACGCATCGGGTGCATGGCCTTGAAACCGAGGTCTTCGAACTCGATGCGGATCGCGTGCATGCCCAGGCGGTTGGCGATGGGTGCGTAGATCTCGAGGGTTTCCTTGGCGATGCGCCGGCGTTTTTCACCGGACAGCACTTCCAGCGTGCGCATGTTGTGCAAACGGTCGGCGAGCTTGACCAGGATCACGCGAATGTCGCGTGCCATGGCCATGGCCATTTTCTGGAAGTTTTCAGCCTGGGCTTCGGCCTTGGTCTCGAAGTTCATCTGGGTCAGTTTGCTGACCCCGTCGACCAGTTCGGCCACGGTTTCACCGAACTGCGCTTGCAGCGCTTCTTTGGCGATCCCGGTGTCTTCGATCACGTCATGCAGCATCGCGGCCATCAGGCTCTGATGGTCCATGTGCATGTCGGCAAGAATATTTGCCACGGCAAGAGGATGCGTGACGTACGCCTCGCCACTGCGGCGGCGTTGGCCGTCGTGGGCTTGTTCGGCGTAGAAATACGCTCGGCGGACCAGGTTGACCTGGTCATTGCCGAGGTAGGTCGATAAGCGATCGGCGAGGGCGTCTATGCTCGGCATGATGTCTCCTGCCGTAGGCTGTGATCCCGCGCCGTGCTACGTCGACCAGGCATAGGCTTAGACGGCCTCGTTGGACTCGTCCTCGAACGCAGCGAAGACTGGGTCTTCGTGGACGATTTCCTGCTCGGCGATGAACTCGTAGCTCATCAGGCCTTCAGCGATTTCACGCAGCGCAACTACGGTCGGTTTGTCGTTTTCCCACTGTACCAGGGGCTCTTTGCCGCCGGTGGCCAGTTGACGGGCACGCTTGGTAGAGAGCATGACCAGCTCAAAGCGGTTTTCCACGTGTTCTAGGCAGTCTTCAACGGTTACGCGGGCCATGGTATTCCTCGGAGCGAATGCAATATGCGCGCTGCCCGGTTGGGCGAGCGGACTCAACAGTTTAAAAAATCACCAGCGATTAGGGAAGCGCTGATTTTTTGACCAGACTCTTCAACGCGCTGCAAGCACCAATGTAAAGCCCTTGCAGCGGTTTTGGGAAGTGCTGTTTCAGCCCAGCAATTCAGCCAGCAATTTGCCGAAACGCACCTGTTGGCGTTTCTGTTGCAGCTGATTGGCGCGGAAAATCGCTTTCAGATCGTCCAGTGCGTGGGCGAAATCGTCGTTGATGATCAGGTAGTCGTACTCGACGTAGTGGCTCATCTCGCTGACAGCTTCGCGCATCCGGCCGGCAATGATTTCGTCGCTGTCCTGGCCACGGTTGGTCAGGCGCTGGTGCAGGGCCTGCAGCGATGGCGGCAGAATGAAGATCGAACGGGCCTGGGGCATCAGCTTGCGAACCTGCTCGGCACCTTGCCAGTCGATTTCCAGAATCAGGTCGTGACCTTCATCCAGGGTCTGCTGCAGGCGGCTTTGCGAGGTGCCGTAGAAGTTGCCGAAGACTTCGGCGCGTTCGAGGAAGTCGCCGTGCTCGCCCATCTTCACGAACTCTTCGCGGCTCACGAAGTGATAGTTCACGCCGTCCACTTCGCCCGGGCGCATGGCGCGGGTGGTGTGGGAAATCGAGACGCGGATTTCCGGGTTGGCGTCGGTCAGGGCCTTGACCAGGCTGCTCTTGCCCGCGCCCGAAGGGGCGGAAATGATGTACAGGGTGCCGGTGCTGTGGGTCATGTCTGTTGCCTTACTCAATATTCTGCACTTGTTCGCGCATCTGCTCGATCAACACCTTGAGGTTGACCGCCGCCTGGGTGCTGCGCGGATCGAAGGCCTTGGAGCCCAATGTGTTGGCTTCGCGATTGAGCTCCTGCATCAGGAAGTCCAGGCGCCGACCGGCGGCACCGCCGGATTGCAGCACCCGGCGAACTTCGATGATGTGGGTGCTCAGGCGATCCAGTTCTTCAGCCACGTCGCTCTTTTGCGCGAGCATGACCATTTCCTGTTCCAGACGCTGCGGGTCCATTTCGGCCTTCATGTCGGCGAAACGGTCGAGGACTTTCTGGCGCTGGGTGGCGAGCATCTGCGGAACCAGTTCGCGCAGGGTCACCACGTCTTCCTCGATGGAGGTCAGACGATCGTTGATCAGGCGTGCCAGCTCCGCGCCTTCGCGCTCGCGGCCGGCCTTGAGGTCTTTCAGGCCTTGATTGAACAGGGCCAGCGCTTCCGCGTTCAAGGCCTGCGGGTCAGTGGCGTCGGCGACCAGCACGCCCGGCCAGGCCAGCACTTCCAGCGGGTTCAGCGCGGCGGGGTTCTTGATCAGGCCGGCGACGGTCTCGGCAGCGGCGACCAGTTGTGCAGCGCGTTCGCGATCCACCTGCAGTGGCTTGCCGGTGCTTTCCTCGGTGAAGCGCAGGGTGCATTCCAGTTTGCCGCGCGACAGGCCCTGACGCAGGGCTTCGCGGACGGCGCCTTCGAGGTCGCGAAACGATTCCGGCAGGCGCAGATGGGGTTCCAGGTAGCGGCTGTTGACCGAGCGCAGCTCCCAACTCAGGGTGCCCTGAGCGACGGCTTTTTCGACGCGGGCGAAGGCGGTCATGCTGTGCACCATGGGGTGACCTCGCGATACAGATCGGCGCGAATTGAAGCTTCGCAGCTCGATATCAATGAATTTAAGCCGACTGGCAGCAAAGGCGCAGGATTGTAGCGCAGTGCGGCAGATGCGCCCAAACACACGGTGTGACAAAGGGCTGCAGGCCGTCGGCGAAGCGCGTTTCAGGGCTCTGGATCGACGGCCGGAATTTTTAGGCAGTGCCCAGGCGCGGTGCGCAGCTCTATAATGCTCCGCAGTTTTCCGTCCCCAGTACAGGTATCTCCTATGAAACGTCCAAGTGGTCGCGCTGCCGATCAGCTCCGCTCGATCCGCATTACCCGCAACTACACCAAGCACGCCGAAGGATCGGTACTGGTCGAATTCGGTGATACCAAAGTCATCTGCACCGTCAGCGTCGAGAACGGCGTACCGCGTTTCCTCAAAGGTCAGGGCCAGGGCTGGCTGACCGCCGAGTACGGCATGCTGCCGCGCGCCACCGGCGAGCGTAATCAGCGTGAAGCGAGCCGTGGCAAGCAGGGCGGCCGCACCCTGGAAATCCAGCGCCTGATCGGCCGTTCCCTGCGCGCCGCGCTGGACATGTCCAAGCTGGGCGACGTCACCTTGTACGTCGACTGCGATGTGATCCAGGCCGACGGCGGCACCCGCACTGCGTCTATCACCGGCGCCATGGTTGCGTTGGTCGATGCGTTGAAAGTGATCAAGAAGCGCGGCGGCCTGAAGGGCGGTGACCCGCTCAAGCAAATGATCGGTGCCGTTTCCGTGGGCATGTACCAGGGCGAGCCGGTGCTGGATCTGGACTATCTTGAAGACTCCGCTGCCGAGACTGACCTGAACGTGGTGATGACCAGTACCGGTGGTTTCATCGAAGTGCAGGGCACCGCCGAAGGCGCGCCGTTCCAGCCTGAAGAGCTGACCGCGATGCTGGAACTGGCCAAGAAAGGCATGAACGAGATCTTCGAACTGCAAACGGCTGCACTGGCCGACTGAGCAGGTTCGTAACCCGCAAGGAGGACGCGATGAGTGATGAGCAAGAGTTGCTGCCCAAGCCGAGCCACGAGGTTCGCCAGTGGGCAATGTTTTGTCACTTGTCCGCCTTGCTGGGGATCTGGGTTCCGTTCGGCACGCTGATTGGGCCATTGATCCTGTGGCAGATGAAGCGCGAGACGGATCCGTTTATCGATGCCCAGGGCAAGGAAGCGCTGAATTTTCAGATCACCGTGGCGATTGCTTCGATGATCTGCTTCCTGCTGATGGTGCTGATCATCGGATTCGTGATGTTTGGCCTGCTCGCCATCGGCGCACTGGTGTTGACGATCATCGGTGGCGTAAAAGCCAATGAAGGTTTTCCGTACCGTTATCCGTTTACCTGGCGCTTGATCAAATAGCATCCTGCCGAAAGATAAATGCTGAAATAATTAATTCTGCATACTTAAAAAGCCCTGACTTGTCAGGGCTTTTTTTACAACTACATAAACCTGCACTAATTGTAGGAATAGTCTGCCCGCGATGAATGGCAGAACAGATTTTATATATTCACCGGCCTTACATTTTTAGTCACAACTGTAATGCCTTGATACGGCCAAAGGTCATTGGCAGCATGACTTTGTGCTTGTTAAGGTTGTCGCACGTCATATTCCTTCAGAAATATTTCGATATATTCAGGCCATCGAAGGCTCTTGAATTTCAGTGTTTCCAGTGTTGAAACAGCCAGCCGATTCGTGAGGCGTATCCAGGGAAAAGTTCGCCTCCGACTATATAGCCAAGAATAATCCAGATGATTCAGCTCGATTTTTACGGCACGCTCGTGGCCGCTTCCCTTGTACTTCTGCTGGGGCGTGGTCTTGTTACCCGTGTTGGTGTACTGCGCAACTTCAATATTCCCGAACCTGTCGCGGGTGGCCTGTTGGTTGCTCTGGTGCTTCTGGTATTGCGTGCGCTCGACATAGAAGTCCGGTTCGATACCTCGCTGCAGGCACCGCTGATGCTGGCGTTTTTTGCCACTATCGGTCTGAGTGCAGACTTCGCCAGCCTCAAGAAGGGCGGTCGCGTAGTGGGAGTGTTTTTACTGGCGGTCACCGGCCTCCTGATCCTGCAGAACGCCATGGGCATCGGACTCGCCACAATGCTGGGGCTCGACCCGCTGATGGGACTGTTGACGGGCTCCATCACGCTGGCCGGTGGTCACGGAACCGGCGCCGCGTGGGGAACGGTATTCAGCGAGAAATACGGTTTGGCTTCAGCCTCCGAGCTGGCGATTGCCTCGGCGACATTCGGTCTGGTGCTGGGTGGACTGATCGGTGGGCCGGTTGCCCGTCTGCTGATCAAGCGGGTCGAGGTGCCGGGCTGCCACGCGCAGGAGGCGCCGCGTCTGCCAAAAGGTTTTGAGCAGCCGAACAAGGAGCGCTCGATCACGCCATTCTCGTTCATCGAAACCCTGGCACTGATCGCGGTAAGCCTGCTGGTCGGCACTCTGCTGAACGGGTTGTTGCATGGCACGGCATTCGAGTTGCCGACATTCGTTTGTGTCTTGTTCGTAGGCGTCGTACTGCGCAACGGCCTCTCGGCGTTTGGTCTGTATCAGGTCTTCGAGCGTGAAGTTTCGGTGTTGGGCAACGTCAGCCTGTCGCTGTTTCTGGCGATTGCGCTGATGTCGCTCAAACTGTGGGACCTGGCAGCGCTGGCGTTGCCGATCTTCATCATTCTGGCGGTGCAGACACTGGTCATGGCGTTGTTCGCGGTGTTCGTGACGTTCAGGGTGATGGGCCGCAACTACGATGCGGCAGTGCTGGCGGCGGGGCATTGCGGTTTCGGCCTCGGTGCCACGCCGACCGCCATCGCCAACATGCAAGCGGTGACGCAGCGTTACGGGCCTTCGCAGATCGCGTTTCTGGTCGTGCCGATGGTGGGGGCATTCTTCATCGACATCATCAATGTCATCGTGATCAAACTGTACCTGGCGCTGCCGTTCTTCGCTGCTGTCTAAAGCACATTCCAGCCTGAGACTGACCCATAAAAAATGCCCGTATCCTGCGATACGGGCATTTTTTTCTACTGCGAAACGACGCTTAGATGGTCAGCGTCCAGTCGTAGTCGACGATCAGCGGCGCGTGTTGCGAGAACCGAGGCTGACGCGGCAGGCGTGCGCTGCGCACGAAGCGCCGCAGGCCCGGAGTCAGGATCTGGTAGTCGAAGCGCCAGCCCAGATTCAGCATCTCGGCCTGTTCGTTGTCCGGCCACCAGCTGTACTGGTCGCCTTCGCGGCTGACTTCGCGCAGGGCGTCTACGTAGCCCATGTTGCCGACAATCTCGTCCATCCAGGCGCGTTCTGGCGCCAGGAAGCCCGGAGATTGCTGGCTGTCGCGCCAGTTCTTGATGTCGAGCTTCTGCTGCGCGACGTACAGCGAGCCACAATAAATGTACTCGCGACGTTTGCGCCGCTGTTTGTCCAGGTACTTGCCGAAGTCGTCCATGAGCTTGAACTTCTGGTTCAAGTCCTCATCGCCGTTCATCCCCGAAGGAAGCAGCAAGGTGGCAATACTGACTTTGTCGAAATCTGCTTGCAGGTAGCGCCCGTAGCGGTCGGCCGTCTCGAAACCGAGACCGCTGATGACAGCCTTCGGTTGCAACCGCGAATACAAAGCCACGCCGCCTTGGGCAGGGACTTCAGCATCGCAGGCATAAAGGAAGTAGCCGTCCAGTTGGAAGGCTGGGTCATCCAGTTCAAAGGCGGAGGCACGGGTGTCCTGCAGGCAGATGACGTCGGCATTCTGTGCCTGCAGCCAACTGAGCAAACCGCGCTCGACTGCAGCCTGAATACCATTGACGTTCACACTGATGATCCGCATAAATGGCCCCAAAAATCGCGTGCGTGTATGATACACGGCGTCAAGCTAATTAGCTAAATCCGTGGTATTTGGGGTTTTTTTCATGCAAGCGTATCAGCGCGATTTCATTCGTTTTGCCATCGATCGCGGCGTTTTGCGCTTCGGTGAGTTCACCCTGAAGTCCGGACGCACCAGTCCTTACTTCTTCAACGCCGGCCTGTTCAACTCGGGTTCGGCCCTGGCGCAGCTCGGTCGTTTCTATGCCGCAGCCATCGCCGAGAGCGGAATTCCGTTCGACGTGCTGTTCGGTCCGGCCTACAAAGGCATCCCGCTGGCGGCAACCACTGCCGTGGCGCTGGCTGAACACCACAACCGTGACCTGCCATGGTGCTTCAATCGCAAGGAAGCCAAGGCCCACGGCGAAGGCGGCAGTCTGGTTGGCGCACCGCTGACCGGTGAAGTGCTGATCATCGACGACGTGATCACCGCCGGCACCGCGATCCGTGAAGTGATGCAGATCATCGCGTCCCAGGACGGCGCCAAGGCCGCTGGCGTGCTGATCGCCCTGAACCGTCAGGAGCGCGGCAACGGCGAGCTGTCGGCGATCCAGGAAGTCGAGCGTGATTTCGGCATCCCGGTCATCAGCATCGTGTCGCTGAATCAGGTGCTGGAATTCCTGGCTGACGACCCGCAACTCAAGCAGCACCTGCCAGCCGTTGAAGCCTATCGCGCCCAGTTCGGCGTTTGATCGCTTCTTCCAGGCAAAAAAAGACCCCGCTCAGTCAGGCTGAGCGGGGTCTTTTTGTTTGCGCTACCGCTTAAGGACGCTTGCGATTGCTGATCAGCGTACCCACACCGGTGTCGGTGAAGATTTCCAGCAGGATCGCGTTCGGCACGCGGCCGTCGATGATCAGCGAGCTGCCCACGCCGCCCTGAACGGCTTCCAGTGCACAACGGATCTTCGGCAGCATGCCGCCGTAGATGGTGCCGTCGGCGATCAGGTCGTCGACCTGCTGGGTGCTCAGGCCGGTCAGTACGGTGCCCGACTTGTCCATCAGGCCGGCGATGTTGGTCAGCAGCATCAGCTTCTCGGCTTTCAGCGCTTCGGCAACCTTGCCGGCCACCAGATCGGCGTTGATGTTGTACGACTCGCCGTTCTCACCTACACCGATCGGCGCGATCACCGGGATGAAGTTGCCTTTGACCAGCAGATTCAGCAGTTCTGTGTTGATCCCGACCACTTCGCCTACCTGGCCGATGTCGATGATTTCCGGTTGGGTCATCTCCGGGGTCTGGCGGGTGACGGTGAGCTTCTTCGCACGAATCAGCCCAGCGTCTTTGCCGGTCAGGCCGATGGCGCTGCCGCCGTGACGGTTGATCAGGTTGACGATGCTTTTGTTGACCTGGCCGCCGAGAACCATTTCCACCACGTCCATGGTCGCCGCGTCGGTGACGCGCATGCCGTCGACGAAGTGGCTTTCGATCGACAGGCGCTTGAGCAGATCACCGATCTGCGGGCCGCCGCCGTGAACCACGACCGGGTTGATGCCGACGGCTTTCATCAAGACGATGTCGCGGGCGAAGCCGGTTTTCAGCTCCTCGCTTTCCATCGCGTTGCCGCCGTATTTGATCACCAGGGTCTTGCCGACATAACGTCGGATGTAAGGCAACGCTTCGGACAGGACCTTGGCGGTTTGGGCGGCGGCTTCGCGTTCGAGGGTCATTCAGGGCTCCGGGTGAATCAGAACGGTAGTTGGAGATCAGGTGCAACGCGTTTCAACTGGGCATGGAACACAGCCTTGATGCGCTGCAATTCAGCCTCGTCATCGGCCTCGAAGCGCAGCACCAGCACCGGTGTGGTGTTGGACGCGCGCACCAGGCCCCAGCCTTTGGCGTAATCGACCCGCACGCCGTCAATGGTGGTCAGGTCGGCGCCTGGACCCCACTGCGCATCGTGCAGTGCATCAATGATGCTGAATTTGCTCTCTTCGGTCACATGGATATTGATTTCCGGCGTGGAAATATCGTTCGGGAAGGTCGCGAACAGCGCTTCCGCATCGGATTTTTCCTTGCTGAGGATTTCCAGCAGCCGTGCGGCGCTGTAAATGCCGTCGTCGAAACCGAACCAGCGTTCCTTGAAGAAGATGTGCCCGCTCATTTCGCCGGCCAGCAATGCGCCGGACTGTTTCATTTTCTTTTTGATCAACGAGTGACCGGTCTTCCACATTAGCGACTGGCCGCCGTATTCCTTGATCAACGGAATCAGGCGACGGGTGCATTTGACGTCGAAGATGATTTCCGCGCCCGGGTTGCGGGCCAGTACGTCGCGGGCAAACAGCATCAGCAGGCGATCCGGGAACACGATGGTGCCGGTGTTGGTCACCACGCCGACGCGGTCGCCGTCGCCGTCGAAGGCCAGGCCGATGTCAGCCTTGGTTTCCTTGACCTTGGCAATCAGGTCGACGAGGTTTTCAGGCTTGCCCGGATCCGGGTGGTGGTTCGGGAAGTTGCCGTCGACTTCGCAGAACAGCGGGATGACTTCGCAGTTCAGCGCTTCGATCAGCTGTGGGGCAATCACGCCGGCCGCACCGTTGCCGCAGTCGACCACGACTTTCAGGCGCCGGGCCAGTTTGATGTCCTGGACGATTTCGGTGGTGTAGCGGTCGAGGATCTCGACCTGGGTCACGCTGCCCTTGCCGCTGCTCAGGTTGCCGGTCTTGAGGCGCTCGTGCAGGGCCTGGATCTGTTCGTTGGCGAGGGTGTCGCCGGCGATCACGATCTTGAAGCCGTTGTAGTTCGACGGGTTGTGGCTGCCAGTGAGCATTACGCCGGATTTACCGGCCAGCACGTTGGCGGCGTAGTACAGCGCCGGGGTCGGCACCAGGCCGACGTCGCTGACGTGGCAGCCGCTTTCGGCGATACCGCGGATCAGCTCGGCAACCAGTTCCGGGCCGGACAGGCGGCCGTCGCGGCCGACGGAAACATTCGGTTCACCCTGGGCCAGGCTCTGGGAGCCGATGGCGCGGCCGATCCAGTAAGCGGTTTCGGCATTGAGGAATTCCGGCACGGTGCCGCGAATGTCATAGGCGCGGAAGATGCTGTCGGGAAGCTTCGGGGCGTCTTGGGCGGGGGTGCTCATCTGCGGAAATGCTCCATCTCGAAAGTGGCGGGACAGGCCGGCGAATCATCTCGGCGGCAGGCTCAAACTGAAGGGTATGACGGCGGTTTTCACAGAGAGTTCGTGGTGTGAAAGGGCCATGACGCCTTGTCCGGCGTGGCTTTGGCCTGCCAATGCCTTGATTTTCGGCGCTAAACCTTGCAGATGACATTTTGAATTTCGTGGCAAGCAACGCGCGCTCGCCACGACAGGTTTCCAGCCGATTACTTGGTGCCGGAGTGGCCGAAACCGCCAGCGCCACGCTCGGTTTCGACGAACTCTTCAACCATCTCGAAGTGCGCCTGCACTACCGGCACCAGCACCAGCTGCGCCAGGCGCTCGCCCACCGGCATGGTGAATTCGGTCTGGCCACGGTTCCAGCAGGACACCATCAGCGGGCCCTGGTAGTCGGAGTCGATCAGGCCGACCAGATTGCCCAGCACAATGCCGTGCTTATGGCCCATGCCCGAGCGCGGCAGGATCAGCGCGGCGAGGTTCGGGTCGCCGATGTACACCGACAGCCCGGTAGGGATCAGCACGGTTTCACCCGGTTTGATCACGATGTCCTGTTCCAGCATGGCGCGCAGGTCGAGGCCGGCGGAGCCCGGTGTGGCGTATTGCGGCAGCGGGAATTCGGTACCGATGCGTGGGTCGAGGATCTTGGCTTGCAAAGCGTGCATGTAAATTAAACCTGGTTCAGACGTTCGGCGATAAAAGTGACGAGCTGACGAGCGATCTTGCTCTTGCTGGTCTGGGCGAAAACCGTGGCGTGCAGCCCACGGTCGATGACGCTGCAGGCGTTTTCTTCACTGTTGAAACCGATGCTCGGGTTGGCGACGTCGTTGGCGACGATCAGATCGAGATTCTTGTCCTTCAGCTTGCGTGCAGCGTAGTCGAGCAGGTGTTCGGTCTCGGCGGCGAAGCCGACACTGAACGGACGATCGGGACGGGTCGCGATGGTGGCCAGGATATCCGGGTTGCGCACCATTTGCAGGACGAAGCCGTCACCGCTCGTAGGGTCTTTCTTCAATTTTTGCGGGGCGACGACTTCCGGGCGGTAGTCCGCGACCGCTGCCGAGGCGATGAAGATGTCGCAAGGGATCGCGGCTTCGCAGGCAGCGAGCATGTCGCGGGCGCTGACCACATCGATACGCGTGACGCGATCCGGCGTCGGCAAATGCACCGGGCCGCTGATCAGCGTGACGCGGGCGCCGGCTTCCACCGCCGCTTCCGCCAGGGCGAAGCCCATTTTGCCGGAGCTGTGGTTGGTGATGTAGCGCACCGGGTCGATGTTTTCCTGGGTCGGACCGGCGGTGATCACCACGTGCTTGCCGGTCAGCGCCTGACGCTGGAAGCAGTCCGCCGCGAGCTGGGCCAGATCGGTGGCTTCCATCATGCGGCCCATGCCGACGTCGCCGCAGGCCTGGCTGCCGGAGGCCGGGCCGAAGGTCTTCAGGCCACGGCTTTCAAGGAGTTGCAGGTTGGCCTGGGTCGCCGGGTCGCGCCACATGGCCTGGTTCATGGCCGGGGCGACAGCGACGATGGCGTCGGTGGCAAGCACCAGGGTGGTCAGCAGATCGTTGGCAATGCCTTGGGCCAGACGGGCCAGCAGGTCGGCGGTGGCCGGGGCGATCAGCACCAGATCGGCCCATTTGGCCAGTTCGATGTGGCCCATCGCCGCTTCGGCGGCCGGGTCGAGCAGATCCAGGTGAACCGGGTGGCCGGACAGGGCCTGCATGGTCAGCGGGGTGATGAATTCGCTGCCGCCACGGGTCATGACCACGCGCACTTCGGCGCCCTGATCGATCAGGCGGCGCACAAGGTCGGCGCTCTTGTAGGCAGCGATACCGCCGCCGACGCCCAGAACGATGCGTTTCCGATACAGCCGCTGCATAGGTCTGCCTTTCATTTCGTTGGTGACATGCGTGGCGAAACCCCTCCCCAGGGTGAATTCGCCCGCAAAAAAGATGGGCTACGATATCACAGCGACCGCTACGGAACAGCGGCGCCCACAGACAAGGAATGTGTATGAGTATTCGCGATTGGCCGGCGGCGGAAAGGCCGCGGGAGAAGCTTTTGGAACAAGGATCGGGAAGTCTTTCCGATGCCGAATTGCTGGCGATTTTTCTACGCACCGGCGTATCCGGTAAAAGCGCGGTGGATCTGGCGCGACACTTGTTGAATCAGTTCGGTAGCCTTCGGGCATTGCTGGAGTCTGATCTCGGGGCGTTCAGCGAGCAATTGGGCCTGGGGCCGGCGAAGTTTGCCCAACTGCAGGCTGTGCTGGAGATGGGGCGGCGACATTTGGCCGAGCGTATGCGGCAGAAAACGGCGCTGGAAAACCCACAAGTGGTTCGTGATTACCTCAAGGCCATGCTGCGCCACGAGCCGCACGAAGTGTTTGGCTGTCTGTTTCTGGACTCCAAACATCAAGTGTTGACCTTTGAAACGCTGTTTCGCGGCTCGATCGACAACACCGCCGTGCATCCCCGGGAAGTCGTGAAACGTTCTCTGGCCAACAACGCGGCGGCCGTGATCCTCTGCCACAACCATCCGTCGGGTAACACCGATCCCAGTCAGGCTGATCGATTATTGACCAAGCGCTTGCAGAAGGCTTTGGAATTGATCGACGTGCGGGTGCTTGATCACTTTGTCGTTGGCGATGGGGAACCGTTGTCGATGGCGGAGTGCGGTTGGATGTAGACAAGCAGCTGCAAGTTTCAAGCGGCGAGCCACAAGCTAAAGCAGACTGCGAATGGCTCTAGCTTGTGGCTTGCAGCTTATGGCTTGAGGCTGACCCTGGAGTAATCCTGCCGCCCGAACGGGCTCACCGAATAACCCTGCACGTCTTTGCGCGTCAGGGCGTAGGCCGTCGGATGCGCCAGCGGCAACCACAGCGCCTGCTGCTGGATCTGCGTCTGCGCCTGCTCATACAGCTTGGTGCGCACACCTTGTTCACTGGTGGTCTTGCCGGCGCTGATCAGCTTGTCCAGATCGGCGTTGCAGTAGCGGGCGAAGTTGGTGCCGGACTTCACCGCCGCGCAGGAAAACTGCGGTGTGAGGAAGTTGTCCGGGTCGCCGTTGTCACCGGCCCAGCCCATGAACAGCAGGTCATGCTCGCCAGCCTTGGCACGACGAATCAGTTCGCCCCATTCGATCACGCGGATTTCCGCCTGAATGCCGATTTCCGCCAGATCCGACTGCAGCAGTTGTGCACCCAGGCTCGGGTTCGGGTTGAGCAGGCTGCCGGATGGGCGCGTCCAGATGGTGGTCTGGAAACCGTCCTTCAATCCGGCCTTGGCCAGCAAAGCCTTGGCTTTTGCCACGTCGTGCGGGTAACCCGGCAGATTCTTCGCGTAGCTCCAGGTATTCGGCGGGTACGGGCCATTGGCGGGTTCGGCGGTGTCTTCGAATACAGCCTTCAGGTAGTTGGCCTTGTCAAAGGCGAGGTTGATCGCCTGACGAACTTCCGGCTTGTCCAATGGCGGATGCTGGCTGTTGATGCCGACGAATGCGGTCATGAACGCGTCAGTCTTTTCGACTTTCAGCGTCGGCTCTTCCTTCGCGGCCTGTACGTCCAATGGTTTTGGCGACAGGGCAATCTGGCACTCGTTACGCCGCAGTTTTTGCAGGCGCACGTTGGCGTCCGGGGTGATGGCGAAGATCAACGGATCCACCGCAGGCTTGCCGCCGAAGTAGTCCGGGTTGGCCTTGTAGCGGATCGAGGCGTCTTTCTGGAAGCGGGTGAACACAAACGGGCCGGTGCCGATCGGCTGGCTGTTGAGCTTGTCGGTCGCGTTCGCCTTGAGCAGCTTGTCGGCGTACTCGGCGGAATAGATCGAGGCGAAACCCATGCTCAGGGTCGCCAGGAATGTAGAGTCCGGGTGATCGAGGGTGAAGCGCACGGTGAGCGGGTCTAGCGCATCGATCTTCTTGATCAGGCTCGGCAACTGCATCGACTGGGCGTGCGGAAAGCCGCTCTGAGCGACCTTGTGCCACGGGTTGGCCGGATCGAGCATGCGGTCGAAGCTGAACTTGACGTCCTCGGCGGTCAGCTCACGGGTCGGCTTGAAGTACTCGGTGCTGTGGAACTTCACCTGCGGGTGCAGTTTGAATATATAAGTCAGGCCGTCGGTGCTGACTTCCCAGCTGTCGGCCAGGCTCGGCACCACCTTGCCGCTGGCGGTATCGAAATCCACCAGGCGGTTCATCAGCACATCGGCCGAAGCGTTGGTGGTGGTCAGCGAGTTGTACTGCACCACGTCGAACCCTTCAGGGCTGGCCTCGGTACAAACGCTCAGGGCGGCGGCCTGGGCCAGGGGGCTCAGCAATAACGGGGCGAGCAGCAGGGGGAGGGCAGCGAGGCGCATGGTCGGCTTCCTTTACAGATCGAAGGCCCATCTGCAAGTGCAGTCTGGAAAAGGCCTACCCTAGTGGTCGCGATTGCAAATGACTATCCCCTTTTTGCATTTTCAGGGGCTGAAGGCTGAGGATTTGTCGGAAGTGGCGGCAGGAAAAATCCCGAATGCGGGTATGATCGGTTTTCTTCGACGAATGGTAAAAGTTGCCGGCAGCCTTTGCCCAAGGCGCTTGCAGGCAGAAAAAGCGGCTTTTTAGCCATTCATTGCACACGGAAAGTTGTTGCTCCGTGGTCTTTCTGGTATAAAGCAGCGCTCTTTTCTAGGGGCCCGGTTCCTTCGCTTGTAGGTGTAGCCGGTAAGACCTCTAAAGAATCGCGGCGCCTGGCGCCACAATGACTAGAGATTAAGCGGCCAACCCATGCCGGGTTGGGCATGTGGTTTTAGAGGGCTGAGGCATGTCTAGAGTATGTCAAGTTACCGGTAAGGGTCCGGTAACCGGGAATAACATTTCCCACGCAAACAACAAAACCCGTCGTCGTTTCCTGCCGAACCTGCAGCATCACCGCTTCTGGGTTGAAGAAGAGAAACGTTTCGTACGCCTGCGCGTTTCCGCCAAAGGCATGCGTATCATCGACAAGCGTGGCATCAGCGTTGTGCTGGCCGAGCTGCGTCGCGACGGCAAGATTTAAGGGAGCTAATCATGCGTGAATTGATTCGTTTGATTTCGAGCGCCGGTACTGGTCACTTCTACACTACCGACAAGAACAAGCGTACTACCCCGGACAAAATCGAGATCAAGAAATATGATCCGGTTGTTCGCAAGCACGTGATCTACAAGGAAGGCAAAATCAAGTAATTGATTTTTCCCGACTTACGAAAAAAGGCCCGTATCTCACGATACGGGCCTTTTTTGTTGCCTGGCGAAAGGCTTCAGGCCTTCTGTTCGAAGATCACATAGACCTTGCGGCACGCCTCCAGCACTTCCCAGGTGCCACGGAAACCGGCCGGAATCACAAAGCGGTCGCCGACACGCAAAGTCTTGGCATTGCCTTCGCCGTCACGCAGCACCGAAACGCCCTGGAGGATTTCGCAGTATTCGTGCTCGGTGTAATTCACCGTCCACTGACCCACTGCACCTTCCCACACGCCGACGCCCATTTGCCCGCAAGGGCTGTCGTATTGATTGAACACCGCCTGCTCGGGATCGCCCTTCAGTACTTTGGCCGGGTCCGGGCGATAGCGCTCGGCCTGGTCCATGGTCAGGCTGATGTCGACGACGTTCTGGATGTTCATTGTTGTTTTTCTCCTGTAATGACGGCGCGATGGTTTGAAAGGGCCAAAGTCTATGTTGATTAAATTGAACGCCGCAAGGCGATATAGAAGCCTTATGTCAAATATATTGAAACAACCCCGGCCGCTGGTTTAGGGTGGCGGGTGCCTTGGGCCGAAAACAGGCTGGCCGGGCAGAATTCCTGAGGACGCCGGCGAAGATCGCGCGGCGCTCGTATTCAACAAGAGGAGGACACTCGAATGACCACCCTGACTCGTGCCGACTGGGAACAACGCGCTCGCGACCTGAAAATCGAAGGCCGCGCCTACCTTAATGGCGAGTACACCGATGCCGTCTCCGGCGAGACCTTCGAGTGCATCAGCCCGGTCGATGGCCGTCTGCTGGGCAAGATTGCCAGCTGTGACGCCGCCGATGCCCAGCGCGCCGTGGAAAACGCCCGCGCCACTTTCAATTCCGGCGTCTGGTCGCGCCTGGCGCCGACCAAACGCAAAGCCACCATGATCCGTTTCGCCGGCCTGCTCAAGCAGCACGCCGAAGAACTGGCCCTGCTCGAAACCCTCGACATGGGCAAGCCGATCAGCGACTCGCTGTACATCGACGTGCCGGGTGCCGCGCAAGCCCTGAGCTGGAGCGGTGAAGCGATCGACAAGATCTACGACGAAGTCGCCGCCACCCCGCACGACCAACTGGGTCTGGTAACCCGCGAGCCAGTGGGCGTGGTTGGCGCCATCGTGCCGTGGAACTTCCCGCTGATGATGGCCTGCTGGAAGCTCGGCCCGGCGCTGTCGACCGGTAACTCGGTGATCCTCAAACCGTCGGAAAAGTCCCCGCTGACTGCCATCCGCATCGCTGAACTGGCTGTTGAAGCCGGTATTCCGAAAGGCGTGCTGAACGTGTTGCCGGGCTACGGCCACACCGTCGGCAAGGCGCTCGCTCTGCATAACGATGTCGACACTCTGGTGTTCACCGGTTCGACCAAGATCGCCAAGCAACTGATGATCTATTCCGGCGAATCGAACATGAAGCGCGTCTGGCTGGAGGCCGGCGGCAAGAGCCCGAACATCGTGTTTGCCGATGCTCCGGACCTGCAAGCCGCTGCCGAATCCGCCGCCAGCGCCATCGCCTTCAACCAGGGCGAAGTCTGCACCGCCGGTTCGCGTCTGCTGGTCGAGCGTTCGATCAAGGACAAATTCCTGCCGATGGTGATTGAGGCGCTGAAAGCCTGGAAACCGGGCAATCCGCTGGACCCGGCCACCAACGTCGGTGCGCTGGTCGATACCCAGCAAATGAACACCGTGCTGTCCTACATCGAGTCGGGCCACACCGACGGCGCCAAACTGGTGGCCGGCGGCAAGCGCATCCTTCAGGAAACCGGTGGCACCTACGTCGAGCCGACGATTTTCGACGGCGTGAGCAACGCGATGAAGATTGCCCAGGAAGAAATCTTCGGCCCGGTGCTGTCGGTCATCGCCTTCGACACGGCCGAGGAGGCGATCAACATCGCCAACGACACGCCTTACGGTCTGGCTGCAGCGGTCTGGACCCAGGACATCTCCAAGGCGCATCTGACCGCCAAGGCCCTGCGTGCCGGCAGCGTGTGGGTCAACCAGTACGATGGCGGCGACATGACCGCACCGTTCGGCGGCTTCAAGCAGTCGGGCAATGGTCGTGACAAGTCGTTGCATGCGTTCGACAAATACACCGAGCTGAAGGCGACCTGGATCAAGCTGTAAACCGTTGAGGGAGCCTGCTTCGGCGGGCTCCCGAACGATACAAAGATCCCTGTGGGAGCGAGCCTGCTCGCGAAAGCGGTGTATCCGTCAGCACATCTGCTGAAGGTGAAACCGTTATCGCGAGCAAGCTCGCTCCCACAGTGTTTTGTGGTGCATATAAAAATTATCCACAGGAGCGTGGACCATGCGTTGGGCGACGTATTTCGCCGTGTTGGCGTCTGTCTTGAGTGTTGGCCTGGCCCTTGGCGTCAGCATGCCGCTGGTGTCTTTGCGTCTGGAGGGTTGGGGTTACGGTTCGTTCGCCATCGGCGTGATGGCGGCGATGCCGGCCATTGGCGTGCTGCTGGGGGCGAAAGTGTCCAGTCATCTGGCGGCGCGCTTCGGCACGGCGAACCTGATGCGCCTGTGCCTGTGGGGCGGGGCATTGTCCATCGGCCTGCTGGCACTGCTGCCGAGTTATCCGATCTGGCTGGTGCTGCGGCTGATGATCGGGGTGATCCTGACCATTGTGTTCATCCTTGGCGAAAGCTGGATCAATCAACTGGTGGTCGAGCAGTGGCGCGGGCGACTGGTGGCGCTGTATGGCAGCAGTTATGCGCTCAGCCAACTGTCCGGGCCGTTACTGCTGGGTGCGCTCGGCACCGAGCATGATTACGGCTTCTGGGTGGGTGTCGGCCTTTTAATCGCTGCGCCACTTCTGTTGCTGGGGCGCAGCGGTGCACCGAGCAGCGAGGCCAGCAGCGTGACCTTCGGTGACCTGTGGGGTTTCAGTCGCGAATTGCCGGCGATTGCCTGGGCGGTATCGCTGTTCGCCGCGTTTGAGGCGATGATCCTGTCCCTGTTGCCGGTGTACTGCCTGCAACAGGGCTTCACGGCGGAAATAGCGCTGGCGATGGTCAGCACCGTGGTGGTGGGCGACGCGCTGCTGCAATTGCCCATCGGTGCGCTGGCCGACTACCTGTCGCGGCGGACCTTGTTCGCCGGTTGCGCGGTGGTGCTGATGCTGTCGAGTCTGGCGATCCCGATGCTGATCGACACCCTGCTGATCTGGCCGTTGTGGGTGCTGTTCGGCGCCAGTGCCGGTGGCTTGTTCACCCTGTCGCTGATCCTGATCGGCGAGCGCTACCGCGATGACGCACTGGTGCGCGCCAATGCGCACGTCGCGCAGCTGTGGGGTGTCGGTTGCCTTATCGGGCCGCTGGCGGCGGGGGCGGGCAGCCAATGGATCAGCGGGCACGCGTTGCCGTGGTTCATGGCGGCCGGGGCGTTCGGGCTGGTGATTCTGCTGTCACGGCAAGGGGCGTTCGGCAAGGTGCCGGAGCCTGCCTGATGTTCACGCTGGGGCGGATGGCTACAGCATCCGCTCCAGCCCCACCGTGGTGCTGAACCACGCATTGAAGCGCCGCCACCAACTGCCGGGTTCCTTGGTCAACGTGTGCATCTGGCCGTTGTCCTCGGTGACCCAGACTATTTTTCCGTCCTGCAATTTCGCCTCGTAACTCAACGCGGGCGCCATGCCCTGCACGGCCAGTTCCCGAACGTGGGCAGCCAGTTCGGGACTGTCCACCAGCACCCCGACTTCGGTGTTCCACAACACCGAGCGAGGGTCGAAATTAAACGAGCCGATGAATGCTTTCTTCCCGTCGAAGATCATCGCCTTGCTGTGCAGGCTGGAATCCGAGCCGCGAAACGACTTGCTGTAAAACAGGTGCGGGCCGCTGCCGAAGTTATCCCCAGGCTGGCGCCGCAGTTCATACAACTTCACGCCATGTTCCAGCAATGCCTTGCGATAGGGCGCGTAACCCCCGTGCACCGCCGGCACGTCGGTGGCTTCCAGTGAGTTGGTCAGCAGGCTCACCGATACGCCCGCATCGGCCCGACCGGTCAGATAGACCAGCCCCGGCTGGCCCGGTACGAAATAGGCGGAAATCATTATCAGCTGCTTGCTGACACCCCTCAGCTCCGGTGCCAGTTGCGTGGTCAGCAGCAGCTGCGGATCAGGCTCGCCATCCGCCAGCACCTTGCTCGGTGCGTCCCACAACGCCTGGTTCCACGCCCAGATCAGCTCCCGGCGCCAGATGTCCATGCGCGGGTGGGTGGTGAAGGTCATCAACTGCTGATAGAGCGCGTGGTTCTGTTTGCGGGTTTCCTCGAGGGATTCCTCCAGGCGCGTGCGGGTGTTCTGCAGGTCTTTGGCCGAAGGTTTACTGGAGAGGAATTCCTCGATCGGCTTGCTCAGGGCGCTGTTCCAGTACTGGTCGAAGCTGTGCCCGAGCTGCTCGGCGACCGGTCCGACGCTGAGCATGTCGATGTCGGTGAAGTTCAGATTGGGCTCTGCATCGAAATACTCGTCACCTAGATTACGTCCGCCGACGATCGCGGCGCTGTTGTCCGCCAGCCACAGCTTGTTGTGCATCCGCCGGTGTTGCTGCGACAGGTTGAACAGCCGTCCTGCGGCGCGGGTCACGCCGGTGCTGCGGCCCAGGTGCAGTGGATTGAACAGGCGGATCTGGATGTTCGGATGCGCCGCCAGCGTGGCGATGATCAGGTCGAGGCCGTCGCTGGTGGTGTCGTCCAGCAGGATGCGAACTCGTACGCCACGATCGGCAGCCTTCAACACTTCTTCCACCAGCATCCGCGTACTGATGCCGTCGTGGACGATGTAGTACTGCAAATCGAGGCTGCTCCGGGCGTTGCGGATCAACTCGGCGCGGGCCGTGAAGGCTTCGGTGCTGTTGGACAGCAGGCGAAAGCCGGACTGGCCTTTGTACGGTGCGGCCTGGGCCTGGATAGAGCGGCCGAATGCCGATCCATCGGCCGGCAGGGTCTGGCTGGGCTCTCTTGGAACATCAAGCGAGGCGCACCCGGCGAGCAACAGGACGAACATCAATGCAAATGGCAGGGAATGTCTGGTGCTCAAGTCGGGTCGTTCCGGGTGTGGGCGAGGTCAGGAGTATGGCATGACGTTCTCACTATCTGGTCACGGGGAAATGTAGGACTCCGTTACCTAATTCCAACTGCCTATTGTTCTGGTCGTAATTTCGCTATGTGATGGCTGTCATTTCCTACAGATTTGTCTCTCTTGAGCCGCAATCATCAACTCCCTTGCTTACACACCAGGTTTGTAGGGATTGAACTGTCAATCAAATGGACGATTACGGCTTATGAAAAAGACATCACGTCTTGCGGTACTGGCAGCGGCATTGCTGCCAACATTGGCGATGGCAGAAAGCGTTGACCTGAATGTCATCGGCACCATTATTCCGACTGCCTGCGTTCCGGCCTTTGCCGGCGGCGGTACGGTGGATCTGCGCAAGATTTCCGCCTCTACGCTGAACCCGACCACCCAGACAGTGCTGGCCGGTCGCGACGTGTCGCTGCACATCAATTGCGATGCCCCGGCTCCGGTCGAAGTGTCGGTGCGCGACAACCGGGCCGGCACCAAGTTGCCGGGTATCAGCGACGGTGCCGGTCAGAATGACCCGGCGCTGTTTTACGGGCTGGGTGAAATCAACGGTACGCGCATCGGTGGTTTCGCCTTGCGCCACGGCGTTCCGGAGACCGACGGCAATACCCGGATATTGCTGACCCGCACGCTGGCGGCCCCGGCATGGCGTGTGCCGACCAGTACGCTGGTCAGCAATGCGCCGCAGCTGTACTCGTGGGGCGCCAGTGCCGCGACCGGCCCGGTTGCCGCCCGCCACCACGGTTTCCCGATGCACCTGCTGCCGATCATCGGCCCAAGCAACGCTTTGCCGATTACCAGCGAAATCCCGCTGGATGGTTCCGTGACGTTCGACATGTTCTATCTCTGACGGCGGCTGTCCGGTGCCCTCAAGGCGCCGGGTCTGACCGTTGCGTATGAGCGCGGTCCGACATCTGTCGGACCGCATTCGCGATTTCACGGATTACCCCGATGCTCATATCTTTCAAGTCTGTTCTCAAGACGGCAGCGCTGAGCCTGCTCGCATGGTTTTCAATACCGCTGTCCCACGCCGCCGGGATGGTCCCGCAGACGCCGGTACTGCTGGTGGAAGAGGGCATGGGTGAGGCGGTGATGAATGTGCGCAATACCGACGCGCGCCCCGCCTTGTTGCACACCACCATCGAGAACGTCGAAGAAGGCGACGACGTCCTGCTGGTCTTTACCCCGCCCATCGCCCGCGTCGAGCCGGGCGGTATACAGCAAGTGCGATTCATTCTGCAAAATCGGCAGCCACTGAAGACTGAACGCCTGAAGCGTGTGATCTTTGAGGGGATCAGCCCGGTCAGTGACGCCGACGGAGCGCAGGTGACCCTCGGTGTACGGCAGAACCTGCCAGTGATTTTGCGGCCCGCCGGGTTGCCGGTCGAACGCGAGCCGTGGAAGCGACTGATCTGGTCGATGGACGCCACCGGTATACAAATCGTCAATCCGAGCCCCTATGTGGTTCGGCTGGCGAGAGCCATTGTGCCTCTGCCCGGCACCCGATCGGTGAACCTGCCCCGGACCTACATTTTGCCCGGCGAGCGACTGCACGCCGATTTGCCTTTGCACGCCTCGGCACAGACGATGGCGGTGAGGATTTTTCCGGCCACCACCTACGGCTTTGCGGTCGATCATTACGACGCACCAGTTGCTCGGTGATGAAAATCTGCGCTCGTTGGGCCGTACTGGCGCTTGCCGTCACCGGTGCAGGTGCCCTGTTCGCTGCCGAGTCAGTGGATTTCGATATCCGGGTCTTGAGGGACCGTGGCATCGACCCTGCATTGGCGGCGTACTTTCGTGAAGCACCACGCTTCTCGCAAGGCGAGCAATTGGTGGCGCTTGAGGTTAACGGTCAGGCCAAGGGCCGTGTACTTGCATCGTTCAACGAGCTCGGAGAATTGTGCCTGCAACCCCAATGGCTGAGTGCTGCCGGCGTACATCCGCCGTCCTCTATCGACAAGCTGCGGCCGGGGCAGTGTCTGACGCCGACGGAGGGTTTTCCCGGTGCCGTCGTGCGACTGGATCCGGGACGCGAACTGATTGAGTTGCTGGTGCCGACCGAAAGTCTGGCGTTGCCGCAGCGACCGGCAAATAACTTCGCCCATGGCGGTACTGCCGGCATTTTCAACTACGACGCGCTGATGGTCGGCAGCCAGCACGAAGGACAGCACGACAGGTTTGATAGCCTGGGCTCGGAAGTCGGCCTGAATGCCGGTGACTGGGTGCTGCGCAGCCGGCAGTCCTACACCTCGACATCCGAAAACACACGGTTCGAGCACCTGTATGCCTACGGAGCGCGGACGCTGGAGGACATCGAAGCCAGCCTGCAGGTCGGGCAATTGAATCTTGTGTCGCCCCTGTTTGCCGGAGAGTCATTCAATGGCGTGCAGCTCCTGCCGGAGGCGGCATTCTCGCAGTTGCGAGCGGCGCAGGACGGCGCGCGCGGACAGGTGGAGGGCATTGCGTATTCACCGTCGCGCATCGACGTCAGGCAGAACGGCGTCATGATCCATACCACCATGGTGCCGAGTGGTCCGTTCACGCTGCGGGCATTGCCATTGCTGAGCAATCAGATTGATCTGGACGTTACCGTTCACGAGCAGGATGGGCAGGTGCGGCGCCTGCGAGTACCGGCGGCCAGTCTTCACGAAGCGCAATGGGCCGGGCCGAGCGGGTTCAACTTTGCATTGGGCACGGTGCGGTGGCTGGGTTCGGATGACCGTCAGGCGCCAATGTTCACCACGCTGGGCAAAGAGTGGGATTGGGGGCGGAGCACCCGGCTGAGTGCGGGAGTGCTCGCGGCCACCGAATATCTTTCGACAGGCTGGGGCGTGCAGCGGCAATGGGCTGGCGACACGGTGCTGGGTGTGCGGCAGCTGTTGTCCAATGATCGCTCCCGCGGCCGGGCGGGCAACCAGACGCAGATAACGTTCAGTGCACCGCTGGCCGAGAATCTGTCGACCAGCGTCGTGGTCGTGCGCCAAAGCCAGAATTTTCGTACGTTGTCAGACACTGGCTGGAATCAGGAGCGTCACCAGACTCAAACCCCCGGCCGCGACCATATGGTGTTTTCGCTGACGGGGTCCACGGATCAATGGGGCGCATTCGGGGCGACCTGGTCGCGATACTCTACTCAGAGTGAGCCAGCGCAGGCGCGATTGGGCCTGTCATGGTCTCGGACATTACCGGAGCGCATCAGTCTTTCATTGAACCTGGAGCGAGACATCGGTGATGGATCACGAGATAGTCAGGGCAACTCCGCGTACCTGACGCTGGGAATGACGCTGGGTGGGCAGCGCCGGCTGCGAGGCTATTTGCGCAGCGACGATCGTGCAGGCGTGCGTCGGGGTTTGGCCGTCAGCGATGTGCTGGATGAAACCCTCGCCTACAGCGCCAACGCCGAATACCGCGATGAGTCTGCAACCAGTTACGGCGTGCGCCTGAATGCGCTGCCGCGCTACACCAGCCTGGACGTTGGCGCAGGTCAGCGATCCGGTGCGACCGATTACGATGTGGGGTTGCGCGGTGGTGTGGCATTGCATCGCGACGGTGCTACGTTGTCGCCGTATCCCTTGCGCGACACTTTCGGCGTACTCAAGGCCGGTGAGCGATCGGGCGTGAAACTGAATACGCCTCAAGGGCCGGTCTGGACCGATGGTGCGGGCCGCGCCGTGGCAGCAAGTCTGCCGGCCTGGTCGACGTCGCGGCTGGAAGTCGACCCGCTCAGCCTGCCACGCAACGTTGAAGTGCTGGGCGGGGTGCAGGAAGTGCAGCCGGCGCGAGGGTCGGTGCAGCATCTGGATTTCTCTATCGTTACGGTCCGGCGATTGTTGCTCAACGCCATGACGGTCGACCGGCAGTGGCTGGCCAAAGGACTGAGTGTTCACGACGAACAGGGCCGCTATCTGACCGCTGTCCAGGACGCCGGAGCGATTTTTCTGCCCGACGTGAAAACGGGTCAAAGGTTGCACGTCCAACTCCCTGACAAAACGCAGTGCGTCTTGCATTTCCCACTTTCCGAATCCCCTGAAAACAGCACGCTCATCGAGCGAGTCGACGCTACCTGTGCCCCGACCGAGCTGTCCTGAACGAGTGCATCTGATGAAATACCTGGTGTTGGCGGCCGCGTTGTCGGGCCTTGGCTTTCAGCCGGCGTCGGGCGCCGAAGCCTGTCAGTCGAGCCTGTCGTCCGCGATGGTGAATCTGGGGGCCGCGACGCGCACCGAGCTGCTGCAACGCATGGCACTTGATGGCCGAGGCCCGGGCTTCGGTCTGCGCAGTGTGCACCTGCGGGTGCAGTGTCCCGATGTGCGTGTGATGCACTGGGCATTTGTCGCGCCCCCGGCTGATTCGCAGCGTTTCCGTTGGGCGGCGGGTACGTTGCAATTGCGTATCGTGGCCGTGCGTCTGGACGGTGCGGCGGTGCAGTGGCGACTGGACAGCGGCCAGCCGGTTGAAGGCGATCTCCTGCGTCCCGGCATCCGCGTCGTGCCATGGCGGGCGGACGCCGGTGCCATGGGCAGTCTTATGGAAGTGGAGCTGGAGCTTGATGCGCGGGTCGATGACGCCTCAAGCCGCCCCGTCGATCCGGTGCGACTTGAAGGTCAGGGCGCCTTTACGGTGGACTAATCCGCCTCGGCCAACAGCTTGATGGCGGTCGCGCCGACCTTGCGCACCGCTTCTTCTATTAGCGCGGTTGGTTTGGCCGCGTAGTTCATGCGCAAGCAGTTTCGGTATTTTCCCGAAGCCGAAAAAATGCTGCCGACAGCAATCTGTACGCCTTGATCGTGCAGTGCACGATTCAGTTTCAGCGTATCGAAACCTTCCGGCAGCTCGACCCAGAGCATGAAGCTGCCTTGAGGACGGCTGGCGCGAGTACCGGCCGGGAAATATCGCGTCACCCAATCGATCATCACGTCGCGATTGCGCTGATATTGAGTGCGCATCCGCCGCAAATGCGGTTCGAAGTGCCCGGCTTTCAGAAACTCGGCGATGGCGATCTGCGGTTGTGGCGCGGTGGAGCCGGTGCTGATGTATTTCATGTGCAGCACGCGTTCGAGATAGCGACCGGGCGCGACCCAGCCGATGCGCAATCCCGGCGCGAGAGTCTTGGAGAACGAGCTGCACAGCAACACGCGGCCGTCCTCGTCGAAGGACTTGATCGTGCGCGGACGCGGGTAGGTGTAGGCCAGTTCGCCATACACGTCGTCCTCGATGATCGCCACGTCGAAGCGCTGGGCCAGCGTCAACAACGCGCGTTTGCGCGACTCCGGCATGATGTAGCCGAGGGGGTTATTGCAGTTGGGCGTGAGCTGGATGACCTTGATCGGCCATTGCTCCAGCGCCAGTTCCAGGGCTTCGAGGCTGATGCCGGTGAGCGGGTCGGTGGGGATTTCCAGGGCTTTCATGCCCAGCCCCTTGAGGGTCTGCATGGCGCCGTGAAAGCTTGGCGAGTCCACCGCAACGATATCGCCGGGCTCGCAGATCGCGTGGATGCTGGTGGACAGCGCTTCGTGGCAACCGGTGGTCACCACCAGGTCACTGGCGCTCAACTGGCAGCCGGAATCGAGCATCAGCCGGGCGATCTGTTCGCGCAGTTCGAGGGTGCCGTGGATATTGTCGTAATACAGACCGGGCATGTCCTGGCGGCGGCTGATACGGGCCAGTCCGCGCAGCAGCGGTTTCATCGTCGGTGACGAGATGTCCGGCATGCCGCGACCGAGCTGCACCACGTCCTTGCGCGGCACCGCGCGAATCAGCTCCAGCACCTGATCCCACTGGGAAATCTCCACCGGACGCTGGGCCGGACGCCCGATGGCCGGCAGTTCCGGCAACTCGCGGCCGACCGGCACGAAGTAGCCGGATTTGGGCTTTGGCGTGGCCAGGCCGCTGTCTTCCAGCATCCGATAGGCCTGCTGCACCGTGCTGAGGCTGACCCCATGTTCTACGCTCAAGGCGCGCACCGACGGCAGGCGATCACCAGGACGGTAGAAGCCTTGTTCGATGCGGGTGCCGAGCAACTCGGCGAGGTTCACATACAGGGTCATGGCACTGCCTCGATGCAGGTGATTCGAAAAACCAGTACAGATGCGACGTAAATCGACAATTCAGTCCCGGAGACAGCAAATCTGTATGGAAATAATACAGATGTGTTGAATCTGTAATGCTTTTGTTGGCCCGCGCATCATGGAATCTCTGGCTACCCAAGTAAACAGGAGCGACAAAAATGAACGGCTTGAGCGATGTGCGGCTGACGTTACACAGTCAGGAACTGGAGGCAGGGCAACAGGACAACGCGCGCAACGAGATGCTGCGCAACGCGCCGTCCGGCCTGAGCCGCTGGGGTCTGTTCTGGCATCGTCTGCACACACGCAAAGCGCTGCTGGGCCTGACGCCGGAGCAGCTCAAGGATGTCGGGCTGACCCGGGAACAGGCGCTGGAGGAGGGATTGAAGCCGTTCTGGCGGATCTAGAAGGATCGTTCCCACGCTCTGCGTGGGAACGATCTCAGACCAGCTCTTTGAGCCGATGCCACAACATCCCCAACGCCAGCAACGGCGAACGCAGATGCTTGCCGCCGGGGAAGGTGATGTGTGGCACTTTGGCGAACAGATCGAAGTCGCCGCTGTGCTGGCCGCTGATGGCCTCGGCCAGCAACTTGCCGGCCAGGTGCGTGGCATTTACCCCGTGACCGGAATAGGCCTGGGCGTAATACACGTTTGGTTGATCGCTTAGCCGACCAATCTGCGGCAGACGGTTCGCCCCGATGCCGATCATCCCGCCCCACTGATACTCGATCTTCGCTGACGCGAGTTGCGGGAACACTTCCAGCATCTTCGGCCGCATGTAGGCGCCGATGTCTTTCGGGTCACGCCCCGAATAATGGCAGGCGCCGCCGAACAGCAGACGACGGTCCGCCGAGAGCCGGTAGTAATCCAGCGCCACCCGTTGATCGCAGACCGCCATGTTCTGCGGCAGCAGGGCGTGGGCCTGTTCTTCGCTCAGCGGTTCAGTGGCGATGATGTAGCTGCCGGCCGGCAGCACTTTGCCGCTGAGTTGTGGATTCAGATTATTGAGATAGGCGTTGCAGCCCAGCACCAGGGTCTTCGCCCGCACCGAACCTTGCGCCGTGTGTACCCGGACTTCGGGGCCGTAGTCGATGCGGGTGACTGCCGATTGCTCGAACAGCTTCACCCCGAGTTGCTGCGCTGCTGCGGCTTCGCCCAGTGCCAGGTTCAGCGGATGCAGATGGCCGGAACCCATGTCGATCAAACCACCGACATAGCGTCTGGAGCCGACCACGGTGTGCATCTCGTTGGCTTGCAGCAGACGGGTTTCGTAGCGGTAACCGAGGCCACGCAATTCTTCGGCGTCTTCGGCAAAGCCTTCCAGGTCGGAAGGTTTGTTGGCGAGGTCGCAGTAGCCCCAGGTCAGGTCGCAGGGGATCTGAAATTTCTCGACGCGCTGTCGGACGATTTCCACCGCTTCCAGGCCCATGAGTTTCATCTGACGCACACCGTCGGCGCCGATCACGTTGGCGAACTGGTCGAGGCCATGACCGACCCCGCGAATCAACTGTCCGCCGTTACGGCCGCTGGCTCCCCAGCCAATCCGGTGTGCTTCCAGCAAAACCACGCTCAAGCCGCGCTCCGCCAGTTCCAGCGCGGTGTTAAGCCCGGAGAAACCGCCACCGACCACACACACGTCAGCAATCAGCTCACCCTGCAGCACCGGATGGTCGGGTTGCGGCAGGCTGCTGGCGGCGTAGTAAGAGGCAACGTGGGGTTGGCTCGCGAAGGCTTGGGCGCGGGCATTCATGGGCGTCATCCTGAGCGGGTGTCGAGAAAATTTGACGGAGCATAAGCCGCAGGCCCGAGGCCGGGCAACATTGGTCGGCCCGTGGTGTCTGGATCACGGCTTTTGCGGCACAATTGCCGCCTATTCCGCTCCGGTTACCGCTGCAATGAGCTGCAACAGTCAGAAAATCCGCACCCTGCGTCAGCAGATTCCCACGTTCGAGTGCGTGCCGGGCTGTCACGATTGCTGCGGGCCGGTGACCACCTCGCCCGAGGAAATGTCCCGCCTGCCGCGCAAGACCCGCGCCGAGCAGGATGCAGCCATGGAAGAACTCAACTGCGTGCATCTGGGGCCGAACGGCTGCACGGTGTATGACGAGCGGCCGCTGATCTGCCGGCTGTTTGGCACCACCCAGACCTTGCCGTGCCCCAACGGCCGGCGGCCGGTGGAACTGATTCACCCACGGGTCGAGAAGCAGGTGTTCGAATACATGGCCGAAAACCGGCAGGTGCTGGTCTGAGCGATCAATCCGGAATCGGCAGGCTCAGGCTCTCTTTCACTTCTTCCATCACGATGTAGCTCTTGGATTCGCGCACATGCGGGAGCTTGAGCAGGATGTCGCCCAGCAGCTTGCGGTACGAAGCCATCTCGGAAATTCGCGCCTTCACCAGATAGTCGAAATCCCCTGACACCAGGTGGCACTCCAGCACGTGGGGCAGTTTCAGCACGGCGCGTCGGAACTCTTCGAACGTGTCGCCGGATTTGTAGTCGAGGCTGATCTCGACGAACACCAGCAGGCTGCCTTTCAAGTGCTGCGGATTCAGCCGGGCGTTGTAGCCCATGATGATCCCCTCGCGCTCCAGCCGCCGCACCCGCTCGGTGCACGGCGTGGTGGAGAGCCCGACCTTCTCGCCCAGTTCAGTAAATGAAATCCGCCCGTCCGCCTGCAGGATCCGCAAGATGTTGCGGTCGATCTTGTCCAGCTCACGTTTGGTCTGAGTGTTGGTACGCATAGGGGATGCGCCTCCGTAAAAAGGGTTTTTGCCGAGAATTGTCGCCAAATATAGGCGCTTATACAGTGAAAAGCACTGGCGAATCTTTTTTACACTGCGCGCATCATTGCTCTAACAACAGACGTACGCGGCACGCCGCGAGAGGGATAAAAAAATGCGCGTTATGGTCTTGGGTAGCGGCGTCATCGGTACCGCCAGTGCTTACTATCTGGCCCGTGCCGGGTTTGAAGTGGTGGTGGTCGACCGGCAGCCAGCCGCGGCCATGGAGACCAGTTTCGCCAACGCCGGCCAGGTCTCGCCGGGCTATGCCTCGCCGTGGGCCGCGCCGGGCGTGCCGCTCAAGGCCATCAAGTGGCTGCTGCAACGCCACGCGCCGCTGGCCATCAAGGCCACCGCCGACATCGACCAGTACCTGTGGATGGCGCAGATGCTGCGCAACTGCACCGCCAACCGTTACGCGGTGAACAAGGAGCGCATGGTGCGTCTGTCCGAGTACAGCCGCGACTGCCTCGACGAATTGCGCGCCGAAACCGGCATCGCCTACGAAGGCCGCAGCCTGGGCACCACCCAGCTGTTCCGCACCCAAGCGCAACTTGATGGCGCCGCCAAGGACATCGCCGTTCTCAAAGAATCCGGCGTACCGTTCGAAGTCCTCGATCGCGCCGGCATTGCCCGCGTCGAGCCGGCCCTGGCCAGCGTCACCGACATCCTCGCCGGTGCCCTGCGCCTGCCGAACGACCAGACCGGCGACTGCCAGATCTTCACTACTCGCCTTGCCGAAATGGCCGTGAACCTGGGTGTGGAATTCCGTTTCAACCAGGACATCCAGCGTCTCGACTTCGCCGGTGACCGCATCAACGGCGTGTGGATCGACGGCAAGCTGGAAACCGCCGACCGCTACGTGCTGGCCCTCGGCAGCTACTCGCCGCAACTGCTCAAGCCGCTGGGCATCAAGGCCCCGGTCTATCCGTTGAAGGGCTACTCGCTGACCGTGCCGATCACCAACCCGGCGATGGCGCCGACTTCGACCATTCTCGACGAGACCTACAAGGTCGCGATCACCCGTTTCGACAACCGCATCCGCGTCGGCGGCATGGCGGAGATCGCCGGTTTTGACCTGTCGCTGAACCCGCGTCGGCGCGAAACCCTGGAGATGATCGTCAACGACCTTTATCCTCAGGGCGGCAATCTGGCCGAAGCCAGTTTCTGGACCGGCCTGCGTCCAACCACGCCGGACGGCACCCCGATCGTCGGCGCCACCCCGTTCAAGAACCTGTTCCTGAACACCGGTCACGGCACCCTCGGCTGGACCATGGCGTGCGGCTCCGGTCGCTTGCTGGCCGACCTGATGGCGAAGAAAAAGCCGCAGATCAGCGCCGAAGGCCTCGATATTTCCCGTTATGGCAACAAGACCCAGGAGTCCGCAAAGCATGGCAATCCAGCGCCAGCTCACCAATGAGCGCATGAGTCAGATCGTCAGCCACAACGGCATCGTGTATCTGGCCGGGCAGGTCGGTGACGACTTCAACGCCGGAGTCGAACAACAGACTCGCGACGTGCTCGCCAATATCGAGCGTCTGCTGGATCTGGCCGGGACTGACAAACAGCATCTGCTGTCGGCGACGATCTACCTGAACGACATCGAGGCGCACTTCGCCGGGATGAACTCGGTTTGGGATCAGTGGCTGCCCAAGGGCGCCGCCCCGGCCCGTGCCACCGTTGAAGCGAAGATGGCCAAGCCGAGCATTCTGGTCGAGATCTCCATCGTCGCCGCGTTGCCGTAAACCGTTGTAAAGATCCCTCTCCCGGTGCTGTTGGCGGTTCACGTCGCCAGCCAGCGCCGGTTTTTATTCCCATGACCGCCAAGAAGTCTGCTGCCATGCGTCCTGCCCGTGCCCTGATCGATCTAGAAGCCCTGCGTCACAACTACCGTATCGCCCGTGAAATCACCGGTGCCAAGGCACTGGCGGTGATCAAGGCCGATGCCTACGGCCACGGCGCAGTGCGTTGCGCTCAGGCGCTGGAGGCCGAAGCGGACGGCTTTGCGGTGGCTTGTATCGAAGAAGCCCTGGAGCTGCGTGCCGCCGGGATTCGTGTGCCGGTGCTGTTGCTCGAAGGCTTTTTCGAAGCCGATGAGCTGGCGCTCATCGTCGAGCACGATTTCTGGTGCGTGGTGCATTCGCTGTGGCAGCTCGAAGCCATCGAGCAGGCCGCGTTGAGCAAGCCGATCACCGTGTGGCTGAAGCTTGATTCGGGCATGCACCGTGTCGGTCTGCATCCGAAGGATTACCCGGCGGCTTACCAGCGTCTGCTGGCCAGCGGCAAAGTGGCGAAAGTCGTGCTGATGAGCCACTTCGCCCGGGCCGATGAGTTGCATGAGCAGAGCAGTGCCGATCAGGTTGCCGTGTTCGAGGCTGCGCGTCAGGGCCTGGCCGCCGAAGTCAGCCTGCGCAACTCGCCGGCGGTGCTGGGCTGGCCGCAGATTCACAGCGACTGGGTGCGCCCGGGCATCATGCTCTACGGCGCCACTCCGTTCGAAGAAGCCAACGCGGTGGCCGAGCGTCTGCAACCGGTGATGACCCTGGAGTCGAAAGTCATTAGCGTGCGCGAGCTGCCGGCCGGCGAGCCGGTGGGTTACGGCGCAAAATTCATCACCGACAAACCGATGCGCATCGGCGTGGTCGCCATGGGTTACGCCGACGGTTATCCGCGCCAGGCGCCGACCGGCACCCCGGTACTGGTGGCCGGCAAACGCAGCCGCATTCTGGGCCGCGTGTCGATGGACATGCTCTGCATCGACCTGACCGACGTACCGGAAGCCGGCCTGGGTTCGACGGTCGAGCTGTGGGGCAAGAACATCCTCGCCAGCGACGTGGCGAAGTGGGCGGACACCATTCCGTACCAGATCTTCTGCAACCTGCGCCGGGTGCCAAGGCTCTATTCCGAGGGTTGAGGCCCGGACCGGGCCCAAGTGTTGTAAATACTGAACGCTGTCGCCATGATAACGCTCAATATTTCTACAACACTCAGGAGGCCCAAGCCTTGGACGTCGGTGAACGACTGCAATCGATCCGCAAGCTCAAAGGGCTTTCCCAGCGTGAACTCGCCAAGCGCGCGGGCGTCACCAACAGCACCATTTCGATGATCGAAAAGAACAGCGTCAGCCCTTCGATCAGTTCGCTGAGGAAGGTGCTGGGCGGGATTCCCATGTCCATGGTCGAGTTCTTTTCCGAAGAAATCCTCCAGGAAAAACCGACCCAGATCGTCTACAAGGCCAACGAGCTGATCGACATTTCCGACGGCGCCGTGACCATGAAACTGGTCGGCCGTGCGCACCCGAGCCGGGCCATCGCGTTTCTCAACGAAATCTATCCGCCGGGCGCCGACACTGGCGAAGAAATGCTCACCCACGAAGGCGAGGAAACCGGGATTCTGGTGGAAGGTCGTCTGGAGCTGGTGGTGGGTCTTGAAACTTTTATCCTCGAAGCCGGCGACAGCTACTACTTTGAAAGTACCAAGCCGCATCGTTTCCGTAATCCGTTCGACGCACCGGCGCGACTAATCAGCGCAGCCACGCCGGCGAACTTTTAAACCGAGAGACGCCAGGCCACTGCGGCAAAGGTGTCCGGACTGTTTGACCGATGCGCAACAAGACCCCTTTAACTTTGGGGTTGTTTCAGTGTGGCGGGCTACCCGCTATACTTGCGCCCGCCTGCGAACCGTGGCCGCAGGCGTGAATAGCCACCATTGAGGGTGAACGCGTGAATCTAATTATGAAAATGCTGGCTGCACCAGCAACCGTACTGGCCCTCTGGGCTGTCAGCGCTCAAGCTGCGACGAATGACGACATTGCCAAACGCCTCGAGCCTGTCGGCCAGGTGTGTGTTCAAGGGCAAGAGTGCAAGGGGATGGAAGTCGCCGCTTCGGCAGGCGGCGGTGGCGGCGCCAAGACGCCGGACGAAGTGATTGCCAAACATTGCAACGCTTGCCACGGCACCGGCCTGCTGGGCGCACCGAAAATCGGTGACGCAGCAGCCTGGAAAGACCGTGCCGATCACCAGGGCGGCCTCGACGGCCTGCTGGCCAAAGCCATCACCGGCCTGAACTCTATGCCTCCGAAAGGCACCTGCGCCGATTGCTCGGATGACGAGCTGAAGGGCGCGATCCAGAAGATGTCCGGCCTGAAATAAGCCGCGCTTCTGACGAAAAAAACCGTCTTCGGACGGTTTTTTTGTGCCTGCGATTCGGGCCCGAGGCTGTTCATTGCAGCAAACAACCGGCAATCTCGGTCGTACCTCTATTCACGGAACGGGCAGGAGGCTTCAGATGGTGCAGTTGTGTTCGATCGAACAGGCAGTGGACGACGTACTGGCACGGTTGCCGGCGCACATCCACATGGGCCTGCCGCTGGGGCTGGGCAAACCCAATCCCTTCGTCAACGCGCTGTACCGGCGGGTTGCCGGACTGCCCGAGCGGCAACTGACGATCTACACCGCCCTGTGCCTCGGCCGCCCGGCCCTGGGCGATGGCTTGCAGAAGCGCTTCATCGAACCCTTCGTCGAGCGGGTGTTTGGCGATTACCCGGAGCTGGATTTCCTCGCCGACCTGCGCCGCGACAGCCTGCCGGCCAACATCCGCATCGAGCAATTCTTCATGCAGCCCGGCAGCCTGCTCAACAGCGCGCCGGCCCAGCAGGATTACGTCAGCAGCAACTACAGCCATGCCGCACGCGACATCAACGCCGCCGGGCTGAACCTGGTGGCGCAGTTGCTCGCCAGCAGCAGCGAACATCCCGATTGCCTGAGCCTGAGCTGCAACCCGGACATCACCCTCGACCTGTTCCCGATGATTGCCAAACGCCGGGCGGCGGGGGAGACGATCCTGCTGGTCGGTCAGGTGCACACGGAGTTGCCGTACATGCCGGGCGACGCCGAAGTCGACATCGATACTTTCGACCTGCTGATCGACGAGAAGGACAGCAGCACGCTGTTTTCCACACCGAACATGCCCGTCGGATTTCAGGATCATTTCATCGGTTTGCACGCCAGCACATTGGTACGCGATGGCGGCACCTTGCAGATCGGCATCGGCTCGATGGGCGACGCGCTGACCGCTGCGTTGCTGGCGCGTCAGGCCGACAATGTTGGCTACCGGGAGTTGCTGGCCGATGTGAACCTCAGCCAGTGGGCGCAACTGATCGAACGCGAGGGCGGCATCGAGCCGTTCGCCAAGGGCCTTTACGGCTGCAGCGAAATGTTCGTCAACGGCCTGCTGGTGCTGGCGGACGCCGGGATCATCCGGCGCAAGGTCTATCCGGACGTGCAGACTCAGGAGCAGGCCAACGCCGGCACCCTCGACGAGGCGGCGCAAACCGACGGCATATCAGTGCACGGCGGCTTCTTCCTCGGGCCGCGCAGTTTCTATGAGCGCCTGCGCGAGCTGCCCCACAGCAAACGTCTTGAATTCAACATGACCCGCATCAGCTACATCAACGAGCTGTACGGTCAGGAAGAACTCAAACGCCTGCAGCGCGTTGATGCGCGCTTCATCAATACCGCGTTCACCATGACCCTGCTCGGGGCCGGGGTGTCCGATCAGCTACAGGATGGTCGGGTACTCAGCGGCGTCGGCGGGCAGTACAACTTCGTTGCCCAGGGCCATGCGCTGCACGATGCGCGGTCGATCCTGCTGTTGCGCAGCTGGCGCGAGTCCGGCGGCGATGTCAGTTCGAACATTGTCTGGGAATATGGCCACTGCACGATTCCACGGCATCTGCGCGACATCGTGGTGACCGAGTACGGCATCGCCGATCTGCGTGGCAAGTCCGATGCGGTGGTGATCGAAGCGTTGCTCAATATCAGCGACTCACGCTTCCAGCAGGGTCTGATCGAGCAGGCACAGAAGGTCGGCAAACTGCCGAAGGATTTTCGCCTCGATCCGCGCTTTACCGACAACACCCCGCAACGCTTGCAGGCGATTGCCGCACGGCATCCGAACCTGTTTCCGGAGTATCCGCTGGGCTGCGATTTCAACGAGGTCGAGAAGGATCTGTTGCGAGCGCTGAACTGGCTCAAGAGCAAGTTCAAACTGACGGAGATTCTGGAGTTGGGCAAGGCAGCGCTGGATGCGCCGGAGGCTTCGCTGTATCCGGAGCATCTGGCGCGCATGCATCTCACCAGCCCGGAAGGCCTGAAGGAAGACCTGTTTCAGCGGTTGTTGCTCACCGGCCTGAAGGCCACCGCGCAGTAGCATCCGCCGCATCCCGAGGATGCGGCGGCAAGCTTGGGCCTTTCAGCGATTACTCGATGAAAGTCACCACGCCATCCTTCAGCGACTTCACGCGAGCCAGCGACTCGACGCGGTAACCCTGGGAATCCAGCTCCGCACGGCCACCCTGGAACGACTTCTCGATCACGATGCCCAGACCCGCGACGGTGGCGCCGGCCTGCTTGATGATCGAGATCAGCGCCTGGGACGCCTTACCGTTGGCCAGGAAGTCGTCGATGATCAGCACGCGGTCGCTGCTGGTCAGGTGGCGCGGGGAGATGGCCACGGTGCTTTCGGTCTTCTTGGTGAACGAGTAAACGGTCGCCGACAGCAGGTTTTCAGTCAGGGTCAGGGACTGTTGCTTGCGGGCGAAGATCACCGGCACGCCGAGGTTCAGGCCGGTCATGATCGCCGGGGCGATGCCCGACGCTTCGATGGTGACGATCTTGGTGATGCCGGAATCCTTGAACAGCGAGGCGAATTCGTCGCCGATCAGCTTCATCAGGGCCGGGTCGATCTGGTGGTTCAGAAAGGCGTCGACCTTCAGGACCTGGTCGGAAAGCACGATGCCTTGTTCGCGGATTTTCTGGTGCAATGCTTCCATGAAGCTGTCCTCATTTGGCGCTTTGTGCGCCGAAGGTCTAGTAAAAAGTGGTCAATTCTAGCGCTTTAACATCGCGCGTATATCAGCCAGTGCGTTGTTGCCGCGCACAGCTTTGACTTCGGTCGGTGTGTCGTCGTTGCCTTCCCAGGCCAGGTCGTCCGGCGGCAGCTCATCGAGGAAGCGGCTGGGCGCGCAGTCGATGATCTCGCCGTACTGTTTGCGCTTGGCGGCGAAGGTGAACGCGAGGGTCTGGCGCGCGCGGGTAATGCCCACGTAAGCCAGGCGGCGTTCTTCTTCGATGGTGTCGGCTTCGATACTGGAACGGTGCGGGAGGATTTCCTCTTCCATGCCCATGATGAACACGTAAGGGAATTCCAGACCCTTGGACGCATGCAGGGTCATCATCTGCACGCCTTCGGCGCCGTCTTCCTCTTCCTGCTGACGTTCCAGCATGTCTCGCAGGACGAGTTTGCCGATGGCGTCCTCGACGGTCATTTCGCCGTCTTCGTCTTTTTCCAGGGTGTTCTTCAAGGCCTCGATCAGGAACCAGACGTTGCTCATCCGGTAGTCCGCGGCCTTGTCGCTGGAGCTGTTGGTGCGCAGCCAGTTCTCGTAGTCGATGTCCATGACCATGCTGCGCAGGGCGGAGATCGGGTCTTCGCCGGCGCACTGCTCGCGCACCTTGTCCATGAAGCGCTTGAAGCGCGACAGGCGATCGGTGAAGCGGCTGTCCAGATGCTCGCCCAGGCCGAGTTCGTCGGTGGCGGCGTACATCGAGATCTTGCGTTCGGTGGCGTAGTTGCCGAGTTTTTCCAGGGTCGTCGAGCCGATCTCGCGGCGCGGCACGTTGATCACCCGCAGGAAGGCGTTGTCATCGTCCGGGTTCACGATCAGGCGGAAGTAGGCCATCAGGTCTTTCACTTCCTGGCGCCCGAAGAAGCTGTTGCCACCGCTCAGACGGTACGGCACCTGATGGTGCTGCAGTTTCAGCTCGATCAGCTTGGCCTGGTAGTTGCCGCGATAGAGGATCGCGAAGTCGCTGTACGGGCGGTCGGTGCGCAAGTGCAGGCTGAGGATTTCCATGGCCACGCGCTCGGCTTCGGCGTCCTCGTTGCGGCAGCGGATCACGCGGATCTCGTCACCGTGGCCCATCTCACTCCACAGCTGCTTTTCGAATTCGTGGGGGTTGTTCGAAATCAGGACGTTGGCGCAGCGCAGGATGCGGCTGGTGGAGCGGTAGTTCTGCTCCAGCATCACCACTTTCAGGGACGGATAGTCGTCCTTGAGCAACATCAGGTTTTCCGGCCGCGCGCCGCGCCAGGCGTAGATCGACTGGTCGTCGTCGCCTACCACGGTGAACTGGTTGCGTTTGCCGATGAGCATTTTCACCAGCAAATACTGGCTGGCGTTGGTGTCCTGGTATTCGTCCACCAGCAGGTAGCGCACCTTGTTCTGCCACTTTTCGAGGATGTCGGCGTGTTCTTCGAAGAGTTTTACCGGCAACAGGATCAGGTCGTCGAAGTCCACCGCGTTGAACGCCTTGAGCGTGCGCTGGTAGTGGGTGTAGACGATGGCGGCGGTCTGTTCCTTGGGGTTGCGGGCGTTTTCCAGGGCCACGGCCGGCAGGATCAGGTCGTTTTTCCAGGCGCCGATCATGTTCTTGATCTCGTCGACGCCGTCGTCGCCCGCGTATTCCTTCTGCATGATGTCGGTCATCAGCGACTTGACGTCGGTTTCGTCGAAGATCGAGAAACCGGGTTTGTAGCCCAGCCGTTCATGTTCCTTGCGGATGATGTTCAGACCCAGGTTGTGGAAGGTGCAGACCGTCAGGCCGCGACCTTCGCCGGGACGCAACAGGGTGCCGACCCGTTCCTTCATCTCGCGCGCGGCCTTGTTGGTAAAGGTCATGGCGACGATGTACTGGGCACGGATGCCGCAGTTCTGGATCAGGTGCGCAATCTTGCGCGTGATCACGCTGGTCTTGCCGGAGCCAGCACCGGCGAGCACCAATAGAGGGCCGCCGACGTAGTTCACGGCTTCTTGCTGCCGGGGATTGAGTCGGGACATACGAAAATTCGGGAGTCGTTGACGAAATGGGCCGGCATTTTAACAGGCTCAGCGATTTGTGCTGCTCTCTCCGACTTGTGACGCACCACGCGATTCAAATTTGCCGGTTTTGATACTTTCACGCAGGATGCGCGGTGATTTTGCGGCTAATGTTCTCATTCGTGACACAAAATAACGTTTTGATAACCGTTGTCATTTGGTCATTGGTTGGCAGAACGGCATAATGCCCGCCGCCCACATCATTGCAGAGTCTAGGGAGTCAGCTTGACTACGCCTGTCGAACCCTTGCGTTTGCTGCTACTGGCCGAAGAGCCAGCGTGGACAGCGTTATTGCGCGAGTGTCTGGCTCCGTTGGGGAGCGCGGCGGTGCTGATCAGCGCGCCGAGCTGGGAGTCGGTCAGCAGTCTGTTCGAAGACAACCGCCATGCGGTGTTGTTGACCGTTCCCGCCTTGCAGCCGGCCCCCGGCCGTTGCAGCCTGCCGACCGTGCTGCTGCTGGAACACGAACCGGCGACCGCGCCCGATGGCGTCAGCGACTGGCTGGTGTTCGATGCCCTCGATGCCGGCATGCTTCGTCGTTGCCTGCGTCACGTGCGCGAACGCGGCGTGCTGGAAAACACCCTGCAACGCCTGGCCGAACAGGATCCGCTGACCGGCATCGCCAACCGTCAGGGCTTTCAGACCTTGCTGACCGCGCGTCTTGCCGAAAATGACGGTCGCGGTCTGGCCCTCGGGCACCTCGATCTCGACAATTTCCGCTACGCCAACGACGCTCTCGGCCACCAGGCCGGCGACCGGTTGATCCTGCAAGTGGTCGCCCGGCTGAAAAAGCCAGCTGGAGGCCGGCGATCAACTGGCGCGTCTGGGCAGCGATGAATTTGCCCTGCTGATCGACACCCGCCGTGCTCCGCAGCGGGCCGAATGGATGGCCGAACGCATTACCGAAGCCTTGGCCGAGCCTTACTGGATCGACGGTGAAAGCCTGCTGATCGGCTCCAGTCTGGGTATTGCACACGCCCGCGCCCAGGGTGGCGCCGATCCGCTGATGTGGCATGCGCACATCGCCATGCAGCAGGCCAAGAGCACTCAGGGCTGCACCTTTCACATCTTCAACGAACGAATCAACCGTAACGCGCGGAGCATCGCCGACCTCGAAAGCGAACTGCGCCGGGCGTTGCGCCGCGACGAACTGGAACTGCATTACCAGCCACGCCTGGATATGCAGGACGGTCAGATCGTCGGCCTCGAAGCCCTGGTGCGCTGGCGTCACAGCGAACGCGGCCTGTTGCCGCCAAGCGAATTCGTGCCGCTGGCCGAGCAGAGCGGTCTGATCGTGCCGCTGGGTTACTGGGTAATTTCCCGGGCCCTGCGCGACATGCAGGCGTTGCGCGAGCGCGGATTGCCGGCGCTGCACATGGCGATCAACCTGTCGTTCCGCCAGTTTCAGGACAGCCAGTTGCTGCCGACGCTCAGCCGCTTGATCGCCGAGCGTGGGGTCGAGGCGCAATGGCTGGAATTCGAACTCACCGAAACCGCCGTGATGCGCCGCAGCGATCTGGTCAAACAGACCATGGACGCTCTCGGCCGCCTCGGCGTGCGTTTTTCGCTGGATGATTTCGGCACTGGGTTTTCGTCGTTCGTGCACCTCAACAGCCTGCCGATCACCTTGCTGAAGATCGACAAGAGCTTCGTTGGCGGCATGGAGCAGCGCGAAGAGAACCGCAAACTGGTGCACGCGATGATCAACCTCGCGCACAACCTGCACCTGGAAGTGGTGGCCGAAGGGGTGGAAACCCGGGAGCAACTGGATCTGTTGCGCGGATTCGGCTGCGATCAGGTGCAGGGTTACCTGATCAGCAAGCCGTTGCCGTTGGCGGAGCTGGTTGACTATCTGATTGCTGACGCCAGCCAGCCTCCGCTGGGTATTGTGGTCTGACTAAAAGGTGTACGGGAGCAGGGTTGCTCCCGTAGCCCGTCATTCCGGCTGAGCGATCTTGAATCCTCGAGATTGCGGCTCCAGCCGAATCATCCGCTTCATCTTCCATTCGAACGCCAGCGTCAGGCTGATCGCCGCGCAGGCCAGGCCCAGCGCGAGACCCCACCAGACGCCGGTCGGCCCCCAGTGCAGATGGAACGCCATCAACCACGCTGCCGGCGCGCCGATCAGCCAGTAGCAACCGAGCCCGACCAGGAAAGTGGTCTTGGCATCCTTGAGTCCGCGGATGCAGCCCATGGCAATGGTCTGCGTGCCGTCGAACAGCTCGAACCATGCCGCCACCGCCAGCAGGCTCACGGCCAGACGAATCACCTCGGCAAACGCCGGGTCGTTATGGTCGAGGAACAAACCGACCAGCTGATTCGGCAGCAACCAGAACACCATCGCAAACCCCAGCATCACCACGGCACCAAATGCGATTCCGACCCGCCCGGACATTCGCGCATCGTTCAATTGCCCGGCGCCGTAATGCTGGCCGACGCGCATGGTGATCGCATACGACATCCCCGCCGGCACCATGAATGCCACCGAGACGATCTGCAGGGCAATCTGGTGCGCCGCCAGTTGCGTGCTGCCCATGGTGCCCATGCACAGCGCCGCGAAGGCGAACAGCCCGACTTCCACCGCGTAGGTGCCGCCAATCGGCAGGCCCAGGCGCCACAATTCTTTCAGGTACTGCCGGTTCGGCCGCGACAGGCCCTCGCGCAGCGGGTAAGCGTCATAGGCCGGATGCCGGCGGATATGCCACGCCAGCCCCAGCGCCATGCAGTTGGCCACAATCGCGGTAACCAGACCGATACCGGTCAGCCCCAGTTTCGGCAGGCCGAACATGCCGGTGATCAACGCGTAATTAAGCAGGAAGTTGGCCACGGTGCCGGCGAGGCTGATGACCATCACCGGCGTCGCCCGGCCAATCGCGCTGGTGAAACCGCGCAGGGCCATGAAGCTCAGGTAGCCGGGCAGGGCGAACGGCAGGGCGATCAGAAATTGTCCGGCAGCGTTGACGTTGGTCTCGGTTTGGCCGAACAGCAGCAACACCGGTTTGAGGTTCCACAGCAGCAACCCGGCGCCCAGCGCCATCAGCCACGCCAGCCAGAGTCCGGCCTGGGTCAGTCTGGCGGCGCCGATAATGTCGCCGGCACCCTGACGGATTGCCACCAGGGTGCCGACCGCCGCGATCACGCCGATGCAGAAGATCGACACGAACGAGTAGCTGGCCGCACCCAGCCCGCCGCCAGCCAGTGCTTCGGGACTGAGGCGGGCCATCATCAGGGTGTCGGTCAGCACCATCAACATGTGCGCCAACTGCGAGGCGATCAACGGCCCCGCCAGCCGCAAAATGGCCCAGAGTTCGGTACGCACAGGACGCTGCATGGTTTCACATCCTTATAAAAGAGGGAGCAAGAGACCGTCGATTCTCAGGGTTTGGCGCGGGTTGCACAAAGGGATAAAAAGGATGGGTGGCATGATTAAAACTCATCCAGCCGAGATTCTGCTAAGTTGGCGCAATCCCGCCATTGGAGCGCTGTGCATGTCCCGTCGTCTTCCACCCTTGTATGCCCTGCGTGCATTCGAAGCTGCGGCGCGGCACAGTTCGTTCACCCGCGCCGCCGAAGAGTTGTCGATCACTCAAAGTGCGGTGAGCCGGCACATCCGCACGCTCGAAGAGCACTTCGCCTGTCGGCTGTTCCACCGCAGCGGACGCAACCTGCAACTGACCGAATCGGCGCGCCTGCTGCTGCCGGGCATTCGCGAGGGGTTCGCCGCCCTGGAGCGAGCCTGCAATACCTTGCGCGCCGAAGATGACATCCTGCGCATGAAAGCCCCGTCGACCCTGACCATGCGCTGGTTGTTGGCGCGACTCAGTCGCTTCCGCCATTTGCAGCCGGGTAATGAAGTGCAACTGACCAGTGCCTGGATGGACGTGGACTCGGTGGACTTCAACAACGAACCGTTCGATTGCGCGGTGCTGTTGAGCGACGGGCATTTTCCGCCGGACTGGGAGGCCAGCCTGTTGTTCCCGGAAGAACTGATTCCGGTAGGCGCGCCCAACCTGCTCAATGACCAGCCCTGGGATGTGGCGCGACTGGCCGCCACCGAATTGCTGCATCCGACCCCGGATCGCCGCGACTGGCGCAGCTGGCTGGAGCATATGGGTTTGTCGGATCAGGTGTCGCTCAAGGGCGGACAGGTGTTCGATACCCTGGAACTGGGGATGATCGCGGCGGCCCGGGGTTATGGCGTGTCCATGGGCGATCTGCTGATGGTGGCCGAGGATGTGGCGCAAGGACGTTTGAGTCTGCCGTGGCCGACGGCGGTCGCCAGCGGCCTGAATTACTACCTGGTGTGGCCAAAGACTCGTCCGGGAGGTGAACGTTTGCGCCGGCTCAGTGATTTCCTTCAGGGCGAAGTCCGGGCGATGGAACTGCCGGTGGTCGCGCGCTTGAGCTGAAACGTTCGAGCCGCCACAATGCCGGCCCCGGGCGATAACCCTGCTGTGCGCTCAAGTATTCGCGTTCACCGCCGAATACGTCCAAGTGGAACCGTCGTGCCGGTTCTGCGCATCACCCCCATTATTAGAATTTTTCCGAGCCGCGATCAGGGAGGATCCGCAGACTCGGCCAGGAGCTGTCCATGTCTCAACCTCGCGCCCGGATCGCCTCGCAGCTGGGCCTTGCGCTCGCCGTGATACTGGCGGTTGTCATCAGTGGCAGTACGGTGTTCGCCCTGCGTTCGCTGGACACCGCCAACCTCGCCACCCGTGAAGAACACCTGGCCAGCGAAGCACGTCTGCTCGCCGACCAATTGAGCACCTTCCACGGCACGCTGCGTGAAAGCACCCAGCGCCTGAGCGGGCTGTTCGAGAAGCGCTTCAGCGCGGGCCTGAGCATTCACCCGGACGAGCCGGTCAGCGTGGCGGGTACCCAGACCCCGGGCCTGCACTTGGGCAGCGAAGTGTTGAACAACAACTTCAAGGAAGTCGACGAGTTCAAGCAGATGACGGCGGGCGTTGCCACGCTGTTCGTGCGCAGCGGCGAAGACTTCGTGCGGGTCAGCACCTCGCTGACCAAACAGGACGGCAGCCGCGCCATCGGCACCTTGCTCGATCACGCGCACCCGGCCTACGCAAAGTTGATGGCGGGGCAGGGCTACGTCGGCCGCGCGCTGCTGTTCGATCGTTCCTACATGACTCAGTACACCCCGGTGCGTGACAGCAGCGGCAAGGTGATCGCAGTGCTGTTCGTCGGCTTCGACTACACCGACGCGCAGAACGCCCAGTTCGACAATCTCAAGCGCTTCCGCATCGGCCAGAGCGGTTCCCTGGCGCTGCTGGACGAGCAGAACAAATGGCTGGTCGCGCCAGCGGGTGTGCAGGCGCCGGATCAAGCGGTGCCGGTGGTCAACGGTTTGGCGAAAGCACCGGGCAAGGGCCGGTTCTGGAGTGATACCTCCGAAGACTTCTACAGTATCGCCGTGCCGTTCGAAGGTGGACCGTGGTCGGTGGTGGCGAGCATGCCGAAGTCCGAGATCCGTGAAGTGACCTGGAGCGTTGGCTTCCAGTTGGCCATCGGCAGTCTGCTGGCGATGCTGATCGCGGTCGGTTCGGCAGTGTGGCTGCTGCGCAGCAAACTGCAACCGCTGGGTGATCTGGTGCGTCAGGCCGAAGCCCTGGGTGCCGGCGATCTGAGCGTGCGCCTGAATGTGTCGAGCAACGATGAAATCGGCCAGTTGGCCCGTGCGTTCAATCAGATGAGCCAGGCCCTGTCGACCATGGTCGAGCACATCCGCCGCGCTTCGGAGGAGGTCAACAGCCGTGCGCAGGCACTGTCCGGTCTGTCCGGTGGCGCATACGAAGGCATGGAGCAGCAGTCCGGCGAAATCACCAGCATGGCGGGTGCGGTTGAAGAGTTTTCCGCCACCTCGCTGAACATTGCCGACAACATGGGCAACACCCAACGTCTGGCCCAGGAAAACGCGCAGCAGACCCAGATCGGTCGCAGCTCGATGGAAGAGGCATCGTCCTCGCTGGAGCAGATTGCCGGCGCGCTGAACACCACGGCAACCGTGATCAACACGCTCGGTCAGCGCTCCCAGGAAATCGGCGGCATCGTCAGCGTGATCACCTCGATTGCCGAACAGACCAACCTGCTGGCGCTCAACGCGGCCATCGAAGCGGCCCGTGCCGGCGAGCAAGGTCGCGGCTTTGCCGTGGTGGCGGATGAAGTGCGCAATCTGGCATCGCGCACCCGCCAGGCGACTGACGAAATCTCCGGGATGATTCACAGCATCCAGCAGGAAACCGGCAACGCCATCAGCACCATGGAGCAGGGCAACGTGCTGATGCAGGAAGGCCTGTCGCGCAACGCCAATGTTGCCTCGGCGCTGGCGCGGATCGATGAGCAGAGCCGTTCGGCGGGTCAGCAGTTCGCGGCGATTACCACCGCGACCCAGGAGCAGAGCAGCACCGCGACGCTGTTGAGCAGCAATCTGCAGAGCATTGCGATGGCCAATAGCGAGCAGCGTGAGGTGGTTTCCAATCTGGCGGTAACCGCTAAAGAGCTGGAGAAGCTGGCGGCGGATTTGCGTTCCGAGGTTGATCGCTTCCGCTGATGCATCTCTGAAACAGCTATCGCGAGCAGGCTCGCTCCCAAAGGATCTGTGTTGGTCCTGTGAGAGCGAGCCTGTTTGCATTTGGGCTCTCCAAAAACTCAGCACCTACTGAGTCGCCGGCCGATACTGCAACGCTTCGGCCAGGTGCTCGCGTCTGATATCCGCGCACGTTTCCAGATCCGCCAGCGTCCGCGCCACCTTGAGCAACCGATGCGCCGAGCGCAGCGACAAGGTCAATCTTTCGCACGCCGTTTCCAGCCAGGTTTCATCGGCTGTGGATAACTTGCAGTGCCTCTTCAGCCCCGGCAAATCGAGAAACGCATTGGCGCAGCCCTGGCGCTTTTGCTGGCGCTCGCGGGCTTCGGCGACCAACGCCGCCGCACTGGCACTGTCCTCTCCCGGTTTCACCGCCGGGTTCAACGCTGTGGCCTCTCGCGCCACCGTCAGGTGCAAGTCGATCCGGTCCAGCAACGGCCCCGACAGCTTGTTGCGATAGCGCTGCACCATGTCCGGTGTACACGAGCACTTGCCGCTTGGCTCGCCAAGATATCCACAGGGACAGGGATTCATCGCCGCCACCAGCTGGAATCTTGCGGGAAACCGCACCCGTTCCTTGGCCCGGGCAATCACGATGCAGCCCGATTCCAATGGTTCGCGCAAAACCTCCAGCACCTTGCGATCAAACTCCGGCAGTTCATCGAGAAACAGCACACCGTGATGGGCGAGGGTGATTTCGCCGGGTTGCGGTTTTGAGCTGCTGTGACATTTGGGAATAGATGCAACGCACCTACGCTGCAAGCCCCAACTGTCGTATGATTTGCCACAATATTATGCAACTCAAACCTACTAATAGGTGCAACTGGCCTCATTATGGATAGCAATAGCTGCAACCAGCCTCAATTCTCAGTTGCGAGGCGCATAAAATCTACGACGCGGAGCCTCTCTGGAGTGTTCGCTTTTCGCGGACAGGGCGTTGCCTTCGAATCCATGCTTGAGCGTGACTTCCTCAGTCGCATGGATTTCAGGAAGGATGTTCTGGCTGTCATCTCGCAGCCGGTGCAACTGGATTTCGTTGCTCGCAGCGGCCGCTCCTATACCTATACCCCCGACTATCTTGTTCACTTCCACGCTTACACTCATCTGAGCCCCATGCTGGTAGAGGTCAAACCGGCTGAAAATTGGCGTGAGAATTGGCGCGAGCTGTTGCCGAAATGGAAGGCAGCGTTGCGGTATGCGAAGGACCGAGGCTGGCGCTTCCACATCTATGACGAATCCCGGATCCGTGGCCAGTCACTGAAGAACATTCAGTACCTGGAGCGGTTCAAGAATGCGGATTACGCCGATCAGGATCTGGACGCCATTATTCGTACGGTCGCTTTCAAGGGCGTTGCATCGATTAGCTATCTGGTGGCGCTGCACTTTCAAGGCGCTGAGGCCATGGGCAAGTCCCACATTTTTCATCTCATCGCGACCCGGCAGCTGGATTGCGACATTTCCGGGCCTCTGAGCGATTCGCTAGAAGTCATGGTGGCCGAATGAATGACTTCGTGAGTGATCAGCCCAAGAGAGGCAAGATCGACCGGTCTTTCGTGAACATTGCGCCGGGCCAGCTTGCTTGCTATCAAAAAGAGACCTTCCGGATCATCCAGGTACTGGATTTCCAATCCGTGCTTGCGATTAACGTGGAAACCGGGCAGCCGAAGGTGTTGCAAATCGGCGAGCTCAAACCATTTCTTGGAGACAAAGCAAGAGGGCCCTACGCCGATTACGATCTTGAGGATATCGGAGCCGAAGAATGGGCTATTGCCCAGAAACGCTACGCAGTCATCGCACCTCTGTTGGGCATTGAAGGGCAATCGCGAAGTGTGGTCGAACAGCGCGCGAAAGATGCCGGTGTTGATGCCGTTACGGTGTACCGGTGGCTGCGCCGCTACAAAGAGCAAGGCGAAGTTACTGCGCTGATCCCATTTAAGCGTGGGTGGGGCAAAGGTCGTTCCAGGATCTCTGAGGGCGTCGAGAAGGTTATTGCCGAGACCATCGACGATTTTTACCTGACCGAGCAACGTCCGGATGTTGCCTCGACGGTTTATGAGGTCCGAAAGCGTTGCAAGGCTTTGAAACTGTCTCCTCCAACTGTGTCGACGGTGCAGGCGCGCATCAAGAACATTCCTGATCGGACGCGTTTGCGAAGACGCGGAGACAGAGAGCTTGCGGGCAATAAGTATGACCCGCGTCCGGGTGGTCTCAACACAGAGTACCCACTCCAGATCGTACAGATTGACCATACTCCGGCTGACATGATCATTGTCGATGACGTCCACCGACGTCCTATCGGTCGTCCTTGGCTGACACTGGCAATCTGCGTGTACTCGCGAATGGTGACTGGTTATTACCTGTCCATGGATGCTCCTTCTGCGGTCTCGGTAGCAATGTGCGTTGTGCACTCCATACTGCCAAAAGAAAAGTGGCTAGCACTTCACGGGGTCGATGCTGAATGGCCGGTGTGGGGGAAAATGGGCACCTTGCACAGTGACAACGGTGCTGACTTCAAGACCAACAGCCTTGTGCAGTCCTGTGTGAACCACAATATCCGTCGGGATTTCAGGCCAAAGAAAAACCCGCAATGGGGCGGACACATTGAGCGCTGGATGGGCACGTTTGCCGGCATCAACAAGAAAGACCGGGGCGCAACCTTTAGCAATCCTACTGAGCGCCGTGAGTACGACTCTGAGAAGCAGTCGATCTATACGTTCGCCGAATACGAGCAGCGGTTGGTCAGGAACCTCATCAAGTACAACAATAAATTCCATGAAGAGATCGACATGGCGCCGATCAAGAAATGGAATCTGGCTTTCTTCGGGGATAAAGAGCACGACCCAATTGTGCCGCTACCGCCTAGGGTCGCGGATCCGTGGGGTTTCCAACTCGACTTCTTGCCTGCGACGCTGCGTACCATCCACCCCTATGGCGTGGAAATGGATGCGATGTATTTCGCTGAAGCGCTGCGGCCGTGGATAGGTGCAACCGATCCTAAAACAGGCAAGGCTCGAAAATTCCTTTTTCGACGCGACCCTCGGGACATCAACCGAATCTGGTTCTACGACCCGGCGTTGAAAGAACACTTTGAGGTGCCGATCATTCGCGGCCGGTACGCCGGCGTCACGGTGGGTGAGTACGTCAACGCCAAGAAGAAAGCGAGGAAGGCCGGCCGCGATGCGGTCAACCACGATGTGATCGAACGGATGTTGGACGAAAACAAGCAGCAGGAAACTGAGGCGGCTGTGCGCACCAAGCAGGCCCGCAAAAGTGTTCAGAAGCGGACAAACAACACCAAACAAACAACGCCGGCTCGGCCCACGCCGCACGTCGAGCCCAAGTTTCCACCTATTGGGTTACCTGAATCGCCGCAACTGTTGTCGGTGGATGAAGTGGACACCTTTGGAGAAGTCTGGTGACCAATTACGCCCATATCACACCGCAGTTCAGAGACGTGATGGAAAAGTCCGATCTTGATCGGCTCGCATTTTCTGGATGAGCCGCGCTGGGTCGATTACCAGGCGGCTAACAACCTGATGGATATCCTCAATGGCCTGCTACGCAAGCCCGAGCGTCCTCGCATGCCAAACCTCATGCTTGTTGGTGAGTCCAATACAGGCAAAACCACGGTGGTCACCCGGTTCAAGGAGCTATCAGGACAGCCCTACATTAGCGACGATGCGGTCAGCGTGCGGCCGGTGATTTGCGCTGAGGTTCACAAGCCCGATGAGCGAGAGCTGTATAACGCCATCCTTCGAGAGTTCTGGGCACCTCACAACCCCGTCGCACCGCTGGAAAAGCTTCGACATCAGGCCATTCATCTCTTGCGTGATGCGCGCACTCGCATGCTCATCCTTGACGAAGTGCATACGATCAACAACGGATCGGCTGCCAAGCGCATGGATGTCATGAACGAATTGAAGATGCTGTCGAACATCCTCCACATTCCGTTGGTGTTGGTCGGCACCCGAACGGCACTTCAGCTACTGGTCCTGGATTCGCAGTATTCAAGCCGGTTTGAGGTGGTTTCGCTGCCCAACTGGTCGGTCAATGCCGAGTTCCAACGCTTCCTGAAAAGCTTTGAGTCAGTGCTCCCGCTTAAATCCGCTTCAAAACTGTACTCGCCGGAGCTCACCCCGCTCATTCACGCGATCTCCAATGGCAACACGGGCAACATCGAATACCTTTTACGTGAGTGTGCAAGGGAGGCGATTCGAAACGGTTCGGAAGTGATTGACCGTCGACTGCTTGAGAAAAACCAATGGATGCGTCCTACCAGTGCAGATGGGGTGCGAGAGCGAGTCCTGTAGATCCGGTCTGGCCAATGGTGCCAGCTCTTCTGCAGGACGAAGTTATCTCCTCCTGGCTAATGCGATGTGCTTTGGCCCAAGGTTGCGATGCCACAACGCTAACAGGCGAGGTCTGGCCGAGGCAGAGGTACTGGTGCAGCGATCCGGACAGAGAGTTATCCATTGAACAGTCGCAGCACCTGACCCGCCTTTCTGGCATTCCGGCAGCAGCGCTTCAAGCGGCCACTTTACAGCCGCTATATCAGTTGATGACGGGAATTGCGAAATTCCCAAGAGGGATAGCGCCTTGGTTTCTCTGTCTGGGGTGCCGAAATCGACGTCGCTGCGGCGGCCTTCAGTACTGCCCAAAATGCTTCAAGGAGCGAATTCCTCATTACTTGATACAGGATCGGCTGGCCTGGCACAGCGCGTGTCCGCTGCACCGGGTGACCCTGCTGGATCGTTGTGAATGCTGCCATGCGCCGTTATGCCCTCAGCTGCTTGCTCCACCTGAGCAGACGCTAGGTCGGTGTCATCGCTGCGGACATGAGCTGGGCTTCGCGTCAACTGACATGGCACCAATCAAGGCTTTGAGTTTTCAGCTTGCGGCCGATGAGCTGTTTTCCAAACCTACCCTGCGCTATGGCGAGAACCTGCTACTTCTGACTGAATGGTTTGCTCTGTCGCGATGGATGATTGGTATATTGCGCACCGCCGCACGTGCACCCAGCCCCTGCACGGAGGTGTTTTTCCGTGAGCTTGGTGTGAGCCTGGCCGAACTCAGGCCTCCTCCAACGGGCTTGCCATTCGAGTATTTGTCACCCGTGGACCGCGCAGGCCTTTTGGCACACGTCTGGAGCATGTTGGAGGCTGGTCCCGAGCGCTTGATGGTAGTGGCCGAGCGTGAGCGCGTGCGGCCATCACTGCTGCTACCGCGCTCGGGAGAGTTACCGGCCTCACTTTCCATGCTTGGCGCAGTGCTGAAAAGCAGTCGACGCCGTAACTACAACCTCGCCCCGGTCGGAAACCCGCGCTCTGTCAAAAGCGTATTGATGAGATGGCAACGATTGCTTAGGAAGTTTCAACGATGACGCCTCTGGAACTGCCACTGAAGTGCGATGAGTGCCAATGCATCGCATCGAAGATTCACCGGATCCACAAAGGTCGGCGATTCTGCAATGCGTGCTATGCCCGACTGTTCAAGCGCCGATTGTGTCCAGGCTGTGGCAATTTCGGCCGGCTCCCCGTATTTGAAAAAGACGCCAAATGCATTCGTTGCGAGTCGAAAGCGCCCTGTGTACGGTGCAAGAAGACCGGGAAACCGGTCGGATTGATGACGGTCTACGGCCCGGCATGTACCAGCTGTGCCCATCATTTTTCCGAACCTGAGCCTTGCCAGCGGTGCGGAAAACTCTCAACGAAATTAACCCGAGTCCTAGCAATCGACCCCGATGTTCGCTGCTGTTCTCAATGCGCACGAGCAGGCGCGGCAACATGTCCAGGTTGCCGGCATCACCGTTTCTTGGTCCAGTATAATGATGGTCTCATGCGGTGTAAGTTGTGCGCTGAAAAAGGCGAAATTCAATGTGCCACCTGCACCCGGTTGATGCCGGCGGGACGCAAGAATGAATGTGAGAGCTGCGCCTGGGAAAAGAGCCTTGAACGGCGCGCGCGTATTCATGTCGAGCTGTTCGACAATACCAGCACACGTCAACACTTCAACGAGTTCTGTCTGTGGCTCAAAGACCAGATGGGTGCTCACAAGGCTGCGCTGAAACTCAAGCTCTACTTACCCTTTTTCAGCTTCCTGGATGCGCATCCCATTGGATTGCCGTCGTACATTCTTCTGCTCGAACACTTCAGCGCAGAAGGACTCCGTAGGATGCAGACCCCAATGTTATGGCTCAATGCGCGGTATGGTGTCGCGGCCGATGAGCAACTGCGCAACGAACATTCCGAAAAGCGCAGAATTCAAGAAATGATCGAATCGACACCCGCCGGCGTTGGCTTGGAAGCACTGCTGGGTTACCGAGAGTATCTTCGGACCAAGCAAGGCGACGGATCTACGTCGATCAGTTCTGTTCGGCTCTCCTTGCGTGCAGCGAAAAACGTGTTGGCTTCAGCATCGCAGGAGTTCGATACGTTGCCCACGCAGAAGTCGGTGACGGCCTATCTCACTCAGTCGCCGGGACAGCGCGCGGCCGCGCAGGGCTTCATTGGTTACCTGAACCGCACCCATGGACTCAGCCTTACAACCGAACTCAGCGAGCGCGCGGTAGCAAGGGCGAAAAATCATAAGCTGGAGGCCACGCTTTACACCTTGTACGCAACCGGTGGCGAAGGTGAAGCCTACGAGCGTGCGTGGATCAAGGCCGCCTTGATGCTGTTGCACGGGTTGAAGAGCGTGAACAAGAAAACGTTCTCGTATAGCGTTCTCGTGCTGCAGGGAGTCGCTGGTTTTAATGTGGTGATCAACGCTCAAACGTATTGGGTACCTAGCGCTACTTCCGGCTCTTTCTTGTTAAGTGGTCCTATGACCTGAGACAAATTGATATCAGATCCCTGGAGATGGACACAAATCGAAGGCTACATGTTGAATGGACTTGACCGTCCATTTCCATTTTTGGCCGATGGTGCTTTAGATACAGCTACCCAAACGGATGGAGCGGCCGTTGCAATTTTGCGATGAGTATTTGCGACGCGCGAGGTGCTGGAAATCCCAGGTTTATCAAAATTATGGAGTTTATGATGGGAGGATAAACTCCCTAATTTCATTACATATCGCCGCAATCTCTGGGCGTCGCTATTGCTCAGATGAGGGTGACGCCCAAGCGATAGAAGGCGTAGAAGATCGTTGTACCGATGTCAGGGTAATGCCGGAAGATGTTGTGCGGATGTCTCCACGGCGTTTTCAGCTTGTGGAAGTTACCGTTGGCAAACCGGATCTCAGCGCAAATTCTGGAGATCTCGACCAGCGCCTCGGCCTCGTTGTTGATTTCCACCAGGAGCCCTGAAATTTTCTGTTCACCGTATACGGTGCCTTTTCGAATTTTCTTGCGCTGGAGTTCAAACAGATAGAAAGAGCGGCCCCTGATCTTGATGCGCGCAACCAGTATGCCTCGACGACGGTTGGCATTTTCTTTGTAAGACAGCCATGTTCGGTTCTTGTCTTTAGGCGCTTCGGAGGGGTAAACGCCGCCAGTGTCAGTAATCTGAAGTCATCGCTCTGCACAAAGCCCTGACGCTCTGACTGCCACGCCAAGCTAGAAAAGCGGTTTTGGCCCAAGTGGTGTTGAAGCTCATCCCATACAGTTTGAAGTGCGCCTCCATCACCCAAGACCCGCTTTGCGACAGCAGTGAATTTGCCGACGCCTTTGTTGTAGCCCTGCGGGTCTCCAGTGGAGAGCACCTTGGTCGTGCCCGGCGGGACCAGAATGGCCTTTTTCTTTGAAAGCGATCGCTCGTCAAATGATACGGTATGGGGGCATTCCGGCCCGAGGATTTCAAACCCAGGATCGGGTTTTGACCATCGAGCAGATCCTTGATCGGGTTCCTGACGGTCGGTGATCAGAAACGGGTCCTGTGGCTTTTCCGCTTCAATCTTGACCCTCATCGTGTCGACAAGGGCTGGGTCGTGTTCAGAATCATCTTTGGAGTATCTGACCCGGCTTATCTCGTAGGGGTGATCCTGAGGCTGACTCATGCCTGTGACTTCGTAGCACAGAAATGTGTTGCGATTGTTGATCCAGCGGCCACGAACCTTGACCTTTGCCGGGCCCTGAAACCACGGCTTAACCCGCAAACTCGTTTCCTTCATGCGCTTGCCGTATGCATTGTCCAGTTCGGCGTACAGCAGCTTGGCGGCCTGTTCGGTGTAATTGTTGTATAGGGCGTGTGCGAGAAACAGCCCATCGTTGTCAGGCACATTGGGATGTGGTCTAACAAGCCAGGTGTTGGGGGCTTTCTGGGTATCGGCATAGAGAAGCTCCCGCACCTTGGGCCACGGGTAGGTCGTCAGTATCCGCGCCATGTCCGACGTGCTGCCATAACACCGGTACAGAAATTCAATACAGGGGATCAGGAGGTTTTTACCTTTCGGTAGGGGGAAGCTCAGAAATTCGGTCAGTACCTTATCCGTGGGCTGGCTTCTTAGCGGATAATCGGTTTTGAAATAGGGAACGGGTTGGTGGTTGCCATGGATACTGACGTAGGACCAGGCACCTTCAGTGAAATCCACAGAAAACTCTTGGTCTTTACCCAGGTCGGTTTCGGCAATGCACTTTCCCCCTTGCCAAATGGTCCCCAGACGAAAACTTCCCAATCGGCTTACGCCGATCAGTGCAGGGGTCACGCCGGCAGGCTCATCGTTGCGGTCTAGAAACCGAAAGATGACCTCCACAAAGGGAATGCTTTCAGCTTCGAAGTTTTTTCTAATGCGCTCGTAAGACCAGACCACCACTGTTCCGTTGCGGATGTGCTTGATGGCCTCGCCATCTTCGGTAGTGCAAAGGTTGTCGCGGGGAGGAACTCGCTTGATTCGATGAAACAATTCGCAACTCCGAATATGCAGGAGCATCAAGCTCGTCGCTGATTAATGGCTGACTAAGCGTGGACTCGTGCATATCGTCCTGATTGTTTGAAGCTCCGCCAGAGGGGCTGTACGTTACCTGCAAAAAAGGGTCTGCACCAAGTCGGCAGCTCATGCAATCCGATCATTTTTCTTCGGTATCTCGGCAAACTGGGTCAGAACGACATCCCTTCTGATGCCTGAACCAATAGCTCCTCCACCTGACGGGATCCAACGGTTGTGGAGAGCATCTCGAACGGGCTTTTGCCCGAGAATTGAGACTTTGGTTTGGACAGCCAGCGCATAGCCTTGTCAGTGTCACCGAAAAAGGATTCGGCTACAGCAATGGAGTTGGCCAGGCGGAACAGGTGATCACTTTGGCTCGCGGTTAATCGCTCACCGGTGGCGAGCTGTGTTTTAAGCACTGGGGTGGGACAGATGGTGTCCAGAGTAGCGGGGCTGATGAGCCCTAAGTCGCTCATTGCTGTCAGGGTGGTCGCCTCAAGGCCCGCGTCGATTATCTCGTGAATTTGCTGCGCAGTCGCGTCGACGGGAATATTGAGAAGAGCCTTCATGCGGTTTCGATAGCTGCCATCGGCTTGGGCGCGTAAGACCTCGGTGGCCCTTGGATTTTCCAGCATCGGAGCGCGTACGGGTGTCAGGATGATCGTATCGCCGGCGACGGTCATGGCCAGCTCATCCCCGATGCCAAGACCCATCTCCTGTAACAGGGCAGGAGGTAAATCGACAATGACATCGCCACTACCATCGTGGGTGGCCTGGGCTTGAACTAACCAAGGTCGGTCTTTCTTCATATCATCCACCTGAGTGCAGTCTGAGAGAAAGGATGTCCTATGCTCGCGCGCGCAACGCCATCTGTCATGGATAAAAAGAGCCTTCGCTGCATGTCGAGGCTTGAAGGCGATAAGTGGTCCGCTCGGTGCTGACCTCGCAGGCGCTGCCCATGCCTCACTCAACTCAAACTCAGTAAATCACTCAGCGTAATTCTCTGGCGCGTGCCCGCACCGAGCAGTACGTACAGCGTATTTCGGGTGAAAAAGAGCCCTTGGTCTTCGTATCTCAGTTGAAATGTGCTGCGGACCCAGTCTCCTGGGTTAAAGCGCGCGCGGCTGTCGAGCACTACGTTGCGCGCATAGACCAGCACCGGTTCAAGGCCACGGGAGCGTAAAGCGTCATGTCCCTCGCCGCAGGGGGCCAGCTCCAGCAAGGTCCAGTCCCGTACCAGACAGTACGAACACTCGCTAAAGTTGCTTTGTACAAAGTCAATTGCATCTTCAACTGACAAGTCGCATCCATTGATGCTCTCTCCTTGCCCTCTCAACAGTTGCTGTAGCCGTAAGAGATCCATTCGCGCATTCCCCCTTAGAGAATACTCGTTCACCTGAGCGCCGGCGGTTGTTCAGCCACACCGTTCGAGCTCCTCAGTCTGATGGTGAAAGCGTGTCCCGCCGATTGTCAAACAGGCCTGTTGGGTCCCCTTGCGATACAGCGATGGCTTAGATGATTGGGCGTCCCAGCCATTCCGACTCGGCATTTTTCAGTGTGCGTCCCCAGACTTGCCTGCGCGAGCCGTCCAGATGATCTCCGAACGGCTGGTACGCTACGCCCTAATCGCTACGCGCGATCGCCGTCTTCATCTGCGGCGTTCAGTAATTTTTCCAGCGCTTCATAGCCTTCGTCGCGGCGCATGAGAAAGCCGATGACATCGTCGGCATCGAATCGGAAAGGCTCAGATTCCCGGACGGTTCTGAAAAACGTGTTTGCTAAAACGATACCGCCCTGATTTAGCCAAGGCTCTGCCTTTCCATCGAGCTGATCAAAAAATACCGATAAAATCGCAGTCGCCAATGGGCGCATTTCGCTGGACGAGGAGGAAAGCTCCCAATGCCAGCGTCCCTTGGTAGGGCAAAACGTTGGGCTATCATCGTTCAGCATGTAGTTCCAATTGTTGCTTTCCCACATCCACGGCGCGGGCTGAAGCAGACTTGGAGCGGTGCTTTCTCTATAGACGGTCACATCATGGTTTCGACCATTACCCCAAACCTCCACTGGTCGCGCCTGGAAAAATTTGAGAGCGCGCTCGCGGAGTTTGAAGGCTGCCAATCGAGCGTTGACGCCACTTTGCACCTGCGCTGGTGTTCTGCCCTCGGCCACTTCCATCACTGCCGTTCCGAGATCAATGTTCAGTTGATGCAGAGGTTGCAAATCTAGGTAGAGCCTGCCGATCAAAGGCTCGGGCAGATGGTCAGCACAGCCCGCCTCCAGGATGACCGGCACAATCCGCACGCCCGGTTCATCAGCGATCTCGGCCAGCATTCTCAGCTCACGGTACAAACCCGAACCTTTCTGCTGGGCGGCTCTGATGTAGTCCTGGTCACACAGGCACAAGATCTGGACTGGGCGCTTGGACAAGGCTTTGGCGATAACGCCATCGATGGAATCTCCGTAGGCGATGCTGTCTCTATCCCAAAATACGTCATGGTTCCAACTGATTTGCGTAAGCACGCGCTGGCGTACCCACTCTTTGTTCTCAAACCCGTTTCCCCAGGCGTAGGAAATGAAGATGTGGCCACGGTTTTCTACTTCAGTCATTTTTCCAAGTCTTCTGTAACGAGGGAGCGACATCACCAGGTCGCCGGTCTAGGGTGACGAATTGCGACACGTCAACAGAAAGACCTTATCGAGGAATGATGAAGGCCAAAAGCCATTATTCTGGAAATTATTGAGCGTCATGGGGCGGTTGTTCGAGTCGTGCCTGATGGTTGGCGGATGAGGTGGGCGGCAAACAGCCCCAGTTGCGCACTGAGCCACTGTTGCCATTGCCAGTTACTTTGCTATCTCCGAATAGACGCTATAAATATTTAATTGATGGGCGGAAATAAACTCAGGTTTCAATGTCGGATATTTTTTGCACTCGCCCAGCGTTTATTGCCAAGCCTCAAGTTTGTTTTTTGTCGAAGGCTCTATCGCGACGATCAATATTTTTTGTTTGAGTTATTAATAACGATGATGGTTGAGTTGTCTGGTTATCTCTCGTGACCGGTGTTTGATATTGCAGTTTTTATAGCCGGTGCCGCTCGTCGTTTGGCTCAATAAAATCAAGGAAATTCGAGAGAAATACTGGACAAAAACCCACCATGAGCGATAATCTTACGTATAACTTGACGTGAAGAGTTTCAAAGACTCTTTACGCTTTGAAATGGAATGGAGTCCTCATATGTTAGCTCGCATTGATTCAGCCTTTTAGTTGCACTGCTTAGGGCAGGAATTGGTTTCATGAGTTGACGACTCTGAGAAACAACCTTATTGCAGGATATATAAAATGGCGAATGGAAAAGTACTCAGGCAACTTGTAAAGGCGGGTGCTATCGGAGATCTGGCGGCGTTCCGTCGTGCCTCTGAAGCAATCATCGAAGAAGAGCGCCAAAAGCAACATCACTTGTTGGCAAATGACTTAGAGCAGATCCTGTATGGTGGGGATATGCATGTTCAGTCTGCACGTAAACCGCAGTTTACTGCGGACATTCCTGTGGACAAAGAACGTGGACTTCCTTTGCTCGACATCAGGCCGCCGAAGCGGTCGCTGGAGGAGATCATCCTTCCCGAGAGCAGCGCCTCGATGATCGATGAGATGCTGGAAGAACATCGACGCGCGGAGGTGCTTCGTAGCTATGGCATGAAGCCGTCGGGCAAAGTGATTTTCTTTGGCCCGCCGGGGTGCGGTAAGACCTTGGCTGCTGAAGTCATTGCTTTCGAACTGGATCGCCCTCTGGCAATTGTTCGTCTCGATGCTTTGGTCTCCTCGTTCCTGGGTGAAACAGCCGCGAATTTACGCAAGGTCTTTGATTTCATTGCGAAACATCAGCTAATCGTTCTGTTCGACGAGTTTGATGCTATTGGTAAAGAGCGTGGTGATAGCGGTGAGCACGGCGAGCTACGACGCGTGGTTAATGCGGTGTTGCAGATGATGGACGCCTACGACGGGCAGAGCCTTATTTTGGCAGCAACTAACCACGAGAACATTCTGGATTCGGCAATTTGGCGCCGGTTTGATGACGCCATTGAGTTTCCGCTGCCTGATCACAAGCAGCTGATGGCATTGTTACAGTTGAAGTTGCGCGGGACTCGTCGTCAGTTTGAACTGGATGATCCTGAGTTGCTAAAAGAGTTCGATGGAAAAAGCGGTGCGGATGTGGAACGTGTTGTCCGGCGCGCTGTGAAGCGTATGATATTGCGCAATCAGGAGTTCCTCACGATCAAAGAACTGCGTAACGCACTTGTGCGGGAGGGACTCCGCAAGCACTAACCAGCTATCAAGGACGATGAATTGGCAACTTACAAACACCTGAGTTTTGAGCGCGAAAACCTGGACAATCGTCGCCGGACGAAAAAATCCCCCGAAGTTCACCAAGCGTGATGACTTGCGGGGGCATGGCCAGAAGCTTAACGGCTATTTTGCGACGGCAGCGGGTGTTGCTGCAAAGCAGCACAAGTCTGCCGAGAACTCCCCGTTTGTATTCAAGTTGCAGTACGACGGCGCGATGACGTTTGAAAATCTACAGAAGCATGGGCTGGAATTCATCAGTCAGGAGGGCAAGCAGGTTTGCGTCGTGTTCGCGACCGAGGCGGGCCTGGCCATCTTTCAAGACCACCTGAACAAGTTGGGCGTGCTTGGGCAGAATGTCAGCTACAAGCAGATTCTGGAAGCCATCGAGGGTATCGATGCGTGGTCCGTCGAGGACCGCAAAAGCTGGGCCTTACGTCATATTGGCCTTCCAGACTCTGAAACATTCACACTAGACGTTGAGCTCTGGCCACACCACGTCACCAATCATCCGGCACGCATTCGCCTTTGCGCCGCATTCGAAAAGTGGCTGGCGGACAACGGCATCAAGACCATCCACAAGCTCAACTTCGACAGTTTGGTGATGTACCGCGTCGAGGTGAGTGATGCTCAAGCACAAGGGCTGCTCAACCATAGCGACGTGCGCATGGTCGACCTCATTCCCCAGACCGGCATCTCTTACCCGCAGTTGAATCGTGACATCGCTCAGATCCCAGCAAACATTCCACGCCCGGCCGACGATGCGGCGCGTGTGTGCATCCTTGACAGCGGTATCAACACTAACCATCCGCTGCTTCGATCGGCCATTGCAGAAAGTGAGTCATTCGTGGAGGGGCAGGATGCATTCGATGAGGCTGGCCACGGGACAGCCGTCGCCGGCATTGCGCTTTATGGCGACGTGGAAGCCTGTGATCGAAGCAACTTCTGGAATCCGCAGATCTGGCTTTACAACGGCAAGGTCATGCGTAAATGCCCTGTCACCGACAATGCTATTTATGACGAGCACACGGTAGAAGCGACTCTGACAGAGGCCGTTGAGCACTTCGTGGGACTGGGCTGCCGCATCTTCAATTTGTCGCTGGGAAACACCAACGCGCCATACGACGGTACACACATTCGCGGTCTGGCCTACATCCTCGATGTGCTTGCACGTAAACACAACGTGCTGTTCGTCGTTTCAACCGGCAACTTCATGGGCTCTGAGGATCCGGCCGTACCCTTGAACAGCTGGCGAGACGAGTATCCGGAATACCTGCTGCACGAACGCAGTGTCATCATTGACCCAGCACCTGCGTTGAATGTGCTCACGGTCGGCAGCATTTCCCGCCACGACGCCACTTTCGACAGTCAGCGTCACCCCGAAATCCATCAGCTGTCTCCAGCATCGGAGAACCAACCCTCACCGTTCACCCGCCATGGGCCCTCGGTGAAAGGGGCTCTGAAGCCAGAGTTGGTTGCTCATGGTGGCAACCTAGCGTGCCCGGTGCATTACAACAATCAGCAGTGGAAGACCGACATGCGCGGTTTAGGCGTGCTGACGATGAACCATCAATTCCAAGGCAATACACTGTTCAAGGAACTCAGTGGCACCAGTTTCTCTGCGCCTTACATCACTCACTTGGCTGGGCGTCTGCTTAATGAATACCCAGAGGCCTCAGCCAATCTTCTGCGAGCCATGCTCGTGAACCATGCGTCTCTGTCCAGCGAAGTAGAGAGCACTTTCTCGGAGGAGATGCGCAAGGGCTACAAAGCCAACAAAGCGACTTACAACCGCGAGATTTCGCGCGATGTGGGTGGGTACGGCCAAGTGAGTGAAAGTGACTTGTTCCGATCCTCGGATCAATGCGTTGTATTGACGTGCGAAGAGAGCATTGAAAAGGATGCGTGCCAGTTTTATGAACTACCTCTTCCTCCTACTTACCTGCGCAAGACTCGGGGCCTCAGGGAGTTGTGCGTGACGCTGGCCTACTCGCCGGCAGTGCGTACTACTCGCCTGGACTACCTTGCGACCCAGATTAGTTTCCGTTTGGTCAAAGGGGCTTCTTTGGACGAGGTGCAGGCCTACTTCAACAAGGACAAGCAGGAGGAAAATGAAACCCGGCGGGACGATGCCGAGCCGAATCGGGATATTTCCGCTCAATTGAGAAGTCGCGGTACGGTGCAGTCCTCCAGGTGGACCTTCAAGCAACGCAATCCTGCTGAGAAATGGTTTGTCGTCGTGATTCGTCAAGATCGGGAGTGGAATCACCCAGACGTCCTGGACAAAGAGCCCTATTCGCTCGTTGTGACAGTAGCTGACCGCGATAACGAACGGGCTCAGCTGTACACGGAGATCCAAGCCCAACTCGAACTACAACTTCAGGCGCGAGAAGAGGCCAGACAGCGGGCGACTCTTTAGTCGGTTCTAGCTTTTGGGAGTGAATGCCGGATAGGAGGGCCAGTGATTTCTTTACGGCACTGGCCTTTCGACCCGATCGTCAATCGGGAGACCGATCAGCGAAAGTAAAGCCGGCACGATTTCTGTTGCCCGCCCGACCAGACACAATTCTCGGTTGCTCGGATGAGCAACTTGCACAGGGTTGATGTGCACGACGTAAGCGCCGGCGCGCAGAGCAATGGTTGGAATCTCTGCCGCCGGGAAAACCACCCCCGAAGTGCCGATCGACAGCAGAACGTCGCAATCTTTTACAGCCAGAACAGCGCGCTTCCATTCGGCCGCCGGCAGCTGTTCACCGAACCACACCACACCCGGGCGTAGTTTGCCGTTACAGCGGGGGCAGCGAGGCGGTTCGATCCTCAAACCCTCCCTTGCATTGGGTTCTTCGAAGGAAAAGGCCGTAGGAGTTCTATGGCAGGCAAAGCATTTCGGCTGGGCCAAGCTACCGTGAAGGTGGATCACCTGCTCGGATCCAGCTCGCTCGTGCAAGTCATCGATGTTTTGGGTGATCACTATCACCTCTCGCGTTCCTGCCAATTGCGCAATGGCCTGATGTGCAGCGTTGGGCAGGGCACGCGAGACCTGGGCTCGGCGCCACAAGTACCATCCCCAGACTAGGGCGGCGTCCTCGCGAAACGCGTTGGCCGTTTCCAGCTTTTCTGGATCCTGGAGGGCCCATAGACCGGTCAGCGGATCACGGAAGGTGGGTATACCGCTTTCGGCCGAGATACCGGCGCCGCTAAAAAACACGATTCGCCGTGCCCCCCGACCAGCGAGGCTACGGCTTCGACAGTATTGGCCATGTTGGTTTCCACCACTTACAACGCTAGCCTGTGCCAATAAGGAATGTTTCCGGCATTCTCAATACACGCCATATTCAATACGACCCAGATATTCTCTTATCCGCTGACAGCCATCTTCATCGTTCGCAACGCTGCAAGGCGGTTGATAATCTAGGCCACGGGCGGGATGGTTGAACCATTGCTCGGCACTAGCACGGCTACCGAGCACCATGGTGGCTTGGTCCAGGATCATGTCGCGTCGTAGCAGATAGGCTTGGTGGTGACTGCTAAGGCATTGGGCCGTAGAACAAGCTTTCTTACTCACCGACCAAGAAAGTTGGGATTGTGCATTGGAATGCATCGTTGCCACCTGCGAATTGCGTCATTCAGCGCGTTCAGCATACAACGGGCCTAGGCATCGGAGCAGTGCAGCCCGTCGAACAGAGAGGGTTGGGAGCGACCGCGTTTTGCGACTGTCGAGCTGGCACAGAGTTGTGGGCGTTGCTGAATGATTTCGCCAGAGAAGGCCCGAACCTCGATCACGTTTCGTGCACGATGCGAAGACCGCGTGCTAAGGGTGCAGGATTACGGTTTCCTTTTTCACAAGCGATCTGCGTACATTGGTTCGCAAGGAACAGGGGCAAAGGGGAACGTCATGCCAACGCAGAAATTATCCATCAACGATTTGGAGGTGAACGTTTCCATTCGTGGTGACGGTTCACCGCTGCTCCTGATCAACGGATTGGGTGGTTTGATCCGTGCCTTCGACCCCCTAAGGAAGGAGCTGTCTGATTACACGACCATCACGTTGGACGTGCCCGGCGTCGGAAAATCCCAAATGCCACTTTGGCCGATGCGTTTACCACGCCATGCCGACACGATTGCGCAGATGCTCACGCAATTGGGTTTCGACCAGGTCGACGTATTCGGCGTGAGTTGGGGCGGTGCTTTGGCACAGGAATTCGCGCTGCGTTATCCCACCATGGTGCGTCGCCTGATACTCGCAGCAACCTCAGCCGGCCCAGCAATGCTGGTGAAGCCCGCCGACGTCCTGGATTTTTTGAGCATAGGCAAAAGCCTCAAATCGTATAAGACAAAGGGTCCGCGCCGTTCGGTAAAGGCGCTGATGTCCTTCGGGGTCGCGAACGGCATGCTCTCCGTCAATCCGCGAACCTATTATTTGCAATTGGCCGCATTGGTCGGCTGGACCAGCCTGCATCGGTTGTCCCGTCTTCGCCAGCGCACGCTGATTCTCGCCGGTGATTGCGATCCTTTGGTGCGCCTTTATAACGCGCACATTTTGCGCCGAGCCATTCGCGGTGCCGAACTGCATGTTCTGCATGGCGAAGGTCATTTTTTTGTGGTGACCCGTGCTACGCAAACTGCCGATGCAATACGCGATTTTCTTCAGCAAACACACTACGAAAAGAAGCGTGTGATCGCTAATCCCACATTCCGGGCCACAACGTAGCCCATTGGCGACACTCACAATCAATATGAGCCGCCCACTGGGAATGCACTTTCGCCATTTCGGTTTTCCTATGCCCGTGCGTCGGCCTCAATCGTCTCTCACGTAGGTGGCCTAAAATTACCCTGGTGGCTTCGCGCTTCGGGAGTCGCTGCGTTGTCGGCAGGCACTGACTCAAGCAGTCAATTGCCATGAAAACGTGAACCAGTCATTTATTTCAGCTGTGAAAGTCAAACTTTTGTCGCCAGAAATGTATCGTAAGTGTCGCAAAGGTTCGAAAGGATTTTAGAGCCTGTGTATGACACTCAACACTGACCTACCTTGCTTCGGGAAAACGACACTGGAGGAACGAATGATTTCAACCCTGGAGCTGCGCCGGATCATTGAAGAAAGCTTCCGACCATTGGAGTGCCAATGCACGCTTACGCCTGGAAACTCGCTTCAAGTCAGGGTGACGGACCCTGCAACGGGACGAGTGGATTTGCTCGTTACCGGCATATCCACGAACACGTTAGTAAGTTCCCGAGCGATCTCTGAGTTGATTGCTGAACTGCGATACGATCTGGCTACGAACAAACAGAAGAATCTGACAGGCGCCGCCGGGTTCCACTGATGGCGAAATGTGCCGAGGGCTTAGCTGATTCTAAGCCCTCTTGCGTCTGTTATGGCTTTGGTGTTTCAGCCGGAGGCAGTGCGGCCGGCTTCTGGATCTCTACCACCGAAACGGATGAAGTTTCCGTGCACTCAACCTTTATCTCCTCTTCCCCTTCACCCATCGTGCAGTAACGTTTGCGCAGCTCGTGCAGCTCCTTGGTATCCATGTGATCCAATGACAGGAAAGCGTTTTGTGCATCCTTCGTGGCCCGAATCAGTTCATCGAGTTTCAGGTGCAAGATGTCGTTATCCCGGTTCTGTGTGTTCTGAATGAGGAACACCATCAGGAAGGTGATGATCGTTGTGGACGTGTTGATGATCAGTTGCCACGTGTCGTTGTAATGGAAGTACGGCCCTGTTAAAGCCCAAGCGACAATCAGCAGGATGGCCGTCAAAAAGGTTTTCGAGCTGCCCGACCAGTTCGAGAGCGCTTGGCAGAACTTTGCGAATTTCATGACCGTGAATCCTAGAGGTGAAGTAACTTTTCGACCGCGACCGTGCTCTGAAATTCTTTGTTACATTCGATAATCTCTCTCCCCTCGATGTGCTCCCTCGACAATCCGCTGAACACCGATAGTGGTTGAGCACGCCGCCCCCACAAAGGTTTGTATTCGATGCAGGAATGTCGACGACTGGCGGCAATTCGCACCGTAAATCCCCAAAAGAACCGCCGGTCGTTGTCAGTACATACAAATTGCAATTACTCGTTCGTGATTCGCTTCAGATGTCTGTGGGCTCGCATTCGACATTTTTTGAATGAGCATCGAGCCTCGCCTGATCTGAGGAGATTTGTCATGTTTCTACATAACAAGCGACTTCAATACACCGTGCGTGTTGCTGAGCCCAATCCGGGCTTGGCCAATCTATTACTGGAGCAGTTTGGCGGCGCTCAAGGAGAGCTCGCGGCAGCATCGCGGTACTTCACCCAAGCGTTGGCCGAGGATGACCCAAGTCGCAAAGACCTGCTGATGGACATTGCGACTGAGGAGCTGAGCCACCTCGAAATCGTCGGCTCCATCATCGTCATGTTGAACAAAGGCGCGAAAGGCCGAATGGCCGAAGGCGTTGAGGAGGAAGGTGAGTTGTACCGGGCCATTAATGGTGCCGGCAATGATTCACACATCACCAGCCTGCTGTACGGCGCCGGCGCACCGCTGACCAACTCGGCCGGTGTGCCATGGTCGGCCGCCTATGTCGATACGATCGGGGAGCCTACCGCCGACTTCCGCTCCAATATTGCCGCCGAAGCCCGCGCAAAAATCGTCTATGAGCGGCTCATGAACGTGACGGACGATCCTGGTGTTAAAGAAGCCTTGGGCTTTCTCATGACCCGTGAAATTGCCCATCAGCTGTCCTTCGAGAAAGCGTTGCACGCCATCCAGCCGAACTTCCCTCAAGGCAAATTGCCCGGCATGCCTGAGTTCACCAACGTGTACTTCAACATGTCCCAAGGCGAAGGCAGCACCCGAGGTCCATGGAATCAGGGAGATGACTGGGAGTTCGTAGAAAACCCTGAGCCAGCGGTGGATGGCGGTGACGGTACCGCCAGTGTTCAGCTCAGTGCTGAGGAAGACGCACTGCTGCTGGATATGAAGGCTCGAACCATGTCCGACCCGGATAGTAACCCCATCACCGGCGCTGATTTGGGTGCGGGTGTTCAGGGGGAACCGAAAGCCTGATGACCAGCGCCGCACGCCGCAACGGCGTGCGGCTTTTTTACAAGCAATCTGAGGTACACGAGATGAATTCGAATGCCGGCGTTTTCAGCGATGGTTTGGCGCAGTCCCTGTCTGAGCGATTCAACGCAACCGCTGCATCCTATGATCGAACCGCTTTGCGGATTGCCCGAACATTGCGCCCGTCCATGGTGAGCACCAATGGGAAATCTGCGACGGGACGATAGGAGGCGACATGTCACTTTCCCAATCGTCTGGAACAACCCCGCTGCGCAGCTGGCGGGGGATGGCGTCCAGTGGTGGCTGGCCTGCGGTGCTGTTTTGGGTGACCCTCCTGCTGGTAACAGTCCTGTTGTTGATCAGCGGTTACTCAGCGCTGGTCGGGGCTGAAAAGGAAAATCTGCGCCTGGCAGCATTAGGCGGATTGTCCGGATTTGCGGCGACCGCTCTCGGTGCCGTGATGGCGATCATCCTGCGTGATATTGCCTCGCGCACTCAGGACATCATGCTGGGGTTTGCCGCCGGCATGATGCTGGCAGCCAGTTCGTTCTCGTTGATCCTTCCTGGCATTGAAGCCGCTCAGGCACTGTGTGGTAACCAGCTACTGGCCGCCTGTGTTGTCGTGGTCGGTCTGGCCTTGGGTGTTGCGCTGATGATCGGACTGGATAGGTTCGTACCTCACGAGCACCAGGAAAGCGGCAGGAGGGGGCCTGACTCCCAACGCATCAATCGCGTGTGGCTGTTCGTCCTGGCCATTACCCTGCACAACCTGCCCGAGGGCATGGCGATTGGCGTCAGCTTTGCCAACGGCGACATGAAAGTTGGTCTGCCGTTGACCACCGCCATCGCCATTCAGGACATCCCTGAAGGTCTTGCCGTGGCGTTGGCATTGCGGGTCACTGGCATATCGGCGTGGCGGGCGGCGCTGATCGCCATTGGTTCCGGTTTGATGGAGCCTTTGGGCGCAATCGTGGGCCTGGGTTTATCGAGCGGTTTCGCCTTGGGCTATCCAGTCGCCTTGGGCTTGGCCGCCGGCGCGATGATCTTCGTGGTGTCGCACGAAGTTATTCCTGAAACGCACCGCAATGGCCATGAGACGCCTGCGACCCTGGGTCTGATGCTCGGCTTTGGCGTGATGATGTTTCTCGATACCGCGTTGGGTTAGCTGGGTGTCCTCCATCTGTAGATGGGAAAACTCTTTGAACGCCTCCTCAACGGGTCGGGTCAGCTTCTTTGAACACCACAAACGTGGATGCCTTTCCGGCTACTACGCCTTAGTGAAATTAACGACCAGAAGGAAGTTAGAAAATGGCTAGGAAAACAGTTGAAGATCTGTTCATTCATGAGCTCTCCGATGTCTACAGTGCAGAGAAGCAGATCACCAAAGCGTTGCCGCGTTTGGCCCGAGCCGCGACCAATCCGCTGCTCGCCGACGCGTTTACCTCACATCTTGAAGAAACCCAGGGCCAGATCGAGCGCATTGATCAGCTGGTCGAGCTAACGGGCCTGAAGCTAAAACGCATGAAGTGCGTGGCCATGGAGGGCTTGATCGAGGAGTCCAAAGAGTTGCTGGATGAGATCGACAAAGGTGCGGTGCTGGACGCGGCACTGATCGGTGCTGCGCAGAAAGTCGAGCACTACGAGATCGCCAGTTACGGCACGCTGATCGCAATGGCCAAGCACCTGAAACTCGACGACGCCGCTGCATTGCTACAAGCGACGCTCGCCGAGGAGAAAGGCGCCGACGAGAAACTGACGAAGATCGCCGAGCAAGGTGGTAACCAAGCGGCAACTCTCGAAAAATAACGTTTGAAAAGTAGGTCGGATGCAGGCTACGGCGTCTTTGGACGCCGTAGCATTTTCAGACTTAGCCGACCGTCACGTTGTATGAACATTACCCATTGGTTGTTCGCCCAAGTTATACGAACAACGGAGGTGCATCATGCAAACCGAATATTTTTGGATCGCCTGCGCAGTCATTCTTTTGCTGCTCGACCTGTGGGCGATGAACAGCGTTCTGAGATGCGACAAATCTTCTGGGACCAAGGCGGGCTGGACGGCTCTGATCTTCCTGGTGCCATTGCTGGGCGTAGTGATCTGGGGTGTGGTCGGGCCACGCGGGGTCACAAAAGGTCCATCTTCACCCGAGCACAGCAAAGGATGACCGATCTCTTCAGGTCATTTTGGGGTAATGCACTTTGCCACGGATCCTGACTTCACAGACCAGCGAAGCTGATCTGAATGAACACAATGCCAAGATGTTTGGATCACCCAAGGAACGCTTGGAGTTCTACCGGCGGGAGATTCATTACGAGACGGCGATATTAGCCAACCGAACCGATGCGTACCTGGCGGCGCAGTCCTTTCTCGTGATCGCTTTTGCGTCCTGCATGGGCAACCTCAACCCTGAGTGGGGCAAGCTGTTCACGCTGTTTGTACCTCCCTTTCTCGCGCTGCTGGGACTGTTGAGCACACTTAACGCGTGGCCGGGGATCCGGGCGGCTTACGACATCATTGATCACTGGTATTACAAGCAGAGTGAACTGCTGCGTAGCGAGCCGGTGATGGGCATGGCGTATGACGAATCGCCGTTGTTCTGCGAGCGGGAATCCACCCACAAGGGCTACCGCAAGGCGCTGCTGTTCTCGGTGCGCACACCGTGGATCTTTGCGACGTTCTGGATAGTGCTGGGTCTTTGGTCGATCGCCATCCAGCTTACCGATCCCTTTGGTTAGTCTGTAACTCGCCGGGGGACTTAGGCCCCGACGCATCGCTGCTTGGGTCCGTCGGTGCAGCAATCGAAGACTGGCCGCGAATGCGCAACAGATCCTGCTGCGCCTCGCCGCGCTTGGCATCCGCCAACCCCTTTGCCTCGCTAAAGCGCTCCCACGAGAGAGCAATGGTCGAGTCGCCCTCGATCAGGCTGTAGGCATACGTTTCCAGTCGGTCGGCCTCGAAGAAAAGAGCAGTATTACGTGCCAGCTCATCATCATTCTGGTCAACCGAGGATGGGGTTGTCTGGTTCATGGTGAGGCAGCCTCAATCCATTCCAATTTGGTGGTTTCACGCCATCTAACATCCGTCACGCCAAATCGCTCGGCCATCGGTTTGCTGAAGACCTTGAGCGGCGGCTTTCCGGGTTTTGGTATGGGCGCTATGTCCGCGTCGCAGCAAGCCCAATGCCAAGCGTCAGCGTTGCGCATTTTGGGAGAACGAATGACGAATGATTTCGGCTTCCCATGCAGCAGGTATTCAATGACGTACAGCTCGTTCTGGCTCATGAGGCCCTCCTAATGCTCATATGCTAAGGAGTGACCTCGGGCTGAATGATTCCAAAAAACTCGCATTACTCCTCTTGTCGCGATCATCTCTGCTGACCCGAAAATCTGATTCACGACAGGCAACGCTCCCTCTGGTCGACTCTGCTGAACTGTCCCTGATTTCTGAAGCTCAACATTCAAACCAAGTCCGAGAGTTCTCGCTATGAACACCTGCAGAAATGTTTTTTCTCCAGAACAGGAGGCCAAGCTGCGTGCCTATGAGCGATGGCATAGGGCGCTGGATGATTGCTCGCTGCGAATGGACTGTCCGGACGCGTACCACGAGGAGCTCTTGCGCCAGGCTGATGAAATGGATCGGCTGGACGTCGTGACCTGGCAGGAGTGGCGAGACTTGCGGGTGACGGCAGATCAGGCGTACCTGCAAGCGATCGCAGGTGCTGGCTACCATGACAGGCAAGGAAGAATGCATGTCCACGGCTGACGTCACGGTCTCTTATCTACGCCAAAACGAGTTGCGGTTAACAACGGCCGAGTCGTGTACCGCCGGCAAAATCATCACGCTTCTATCTGAGGTAGAAGGCAGTGGCGAGTTAATCGAGAGCGGTTACGTGGTCTACTCGCCGGAGGCGAAGCAGCGCTTGTTGAATGTCAGCCTCAAAACCATCGAGACGTTCAACCTCACCAGTTGTGAGGTGGCACGAGAAATGGCAATTGGAGCATTGCGCGACAGCCCTGCCAATGTAGCGTTGGCCACCACCGGAATTCTCGGCCCCGACGATGTCGACGGTATTCCGGCCGGGACCATCTGTTTTGCTTGGGCCTTTCAGACGAATCAGGGCCAGAGTGTATTCACCCGTCAGCTCCGGTTTTTTGGCTCTCGTTGTGAAGTGCAACTGGCGGCCGCCGAGCATGCCTTGGAGGCGCTCGCTCATTTCCATCTGCGGGCCCTCACCGGCGAGCAAGCCTGAGGACGATGATCATGGATGAGCATCAGCATTCTGACTTCAAGAGTCGCAAGCATCCGGTGTGCGAAGACATGCCGTATCAACTGAAGGTTTGGCGGTTTGAGCGATGGGGTTGGTATGCTCTGGTCGCTGTGGTGCTGATGGGCCTGCTAGGCGTGTTTTCACGCGGGCCCCTTAGCGCTCGGGAAGTCCACAGCGCAGACGGCAGGCTATCGGCACACTACGAGATCTTTCACCGCAATGGTTCGACGAACCCGATGAAGATTGCTATCAGCGGTCGGCCTGAGTCGCCGGTAGAGATTGAGCTTTCGGGTGATTTTCTCGACGGCTTCAGCATTGAATCCATGCAACCGGAGCCTGTTAAGTCGGTCAGCGCCGGCGACGGGATCAAGGTCTGGTTGCAAACGGATCCTCAAGGACGGGCGACGCTTTATCTGACGTTGCGAGGTGATGGCCTCGGCGGTTACACCAGCCGCCTGTCGGTGCCGGGATCTTCACCCGTGAACGTTACTCAATACATTCTGCCGTAGGTGCGCTATGGACTCGGTTTTACGCGCGGCCGCCATGTACGTGGCGTTGATGATCCTGTTCAAGATTGCCGGTCGGCGGTCCTTGGCGGAGTTGACGACCTTCGATTTCGTGCTGCTTATGATCATCGGCGAGGCTACGCAGCAGGCGTTGCTTGGCGATGACTTTTCGCTGACCAATTCCATCGTCGTGATAGTCACGCTGATCGCCGTCGATGTCGGACTGTCGCTTTTGAAACGACGCTCCTCGTTCGTTTCCCGACTCATCGATGGCGAACCCACGGTTCTCGTCGAACACGGCAAGATCCTGTACGAACGTTTGCGACACGCGCGCCTGATCGAGGCCGATCTCATGGAGGCCGCACGTTCAAGCCAGGGCATCGAGACCGTGGAGGAGATCAAATTTGCGATATTGGAGCGAAACGGGAAGATTTCAGTGATCCCCAAGGATCACTGAAAGCCAACGGGTTCAGGTTTTGCGTAATGGGTAGCCGGGTTGTAATACCTCAGCCACGGCGGCGATGAAATCATCCATGGCCCAGGGTTTTTGTAGATAAATCGTCGAATGAGGAATGTTCGCAGGCGCCAACAGATACCCCGAAATTAGGATTGAACCTGTTGACGGCCATTTGCTCTTCACCATCTCGATGAATTCGGCCCCTTGAATTTGCCCAGGCAGTGCATGATCAACCACCACCAAGGGACAAGGGACATGTGCTTCGAGCAAATGGGTGAGGGCGTCGTCCGCTGTCGCAAACGAAAGAGAGGAGGCGCCGATCTCCGACAAAATGTACACCATCAGCGCGCGAAGTGTAGGGTCATCCTCAATAACAATGACTTTTCCCGTTATGGGAAACAAGCATTCCATATTTATCTTCAATTTCCTGTTCCCTACTCTAGGCCTATTGAAGACGGTGACTCGCATTGTAGACCAACAACTGTTGCAAAATCCCATCCTACTTGACACCCGTTTGCATCCGACCTCACTAGGTATTTGCACTCGTTCGGGCCATCGATTCCATCGGATTCGACCAACCCGCTTACCAACCATGACCGGTAGATAGCGGCCAGTAGCAGACATCCAAATACTGCACTTGTATATGTTCCGACAGACAGATCTTCACCCACCGTGCGGAATCGGAACTGAGGTGTAGACCGTGAGGAGCTTTACGCTGAATCGCGTGAGATAGATCAAGGGATAACCGGGAGCTGAACCTTAAAAACGGTGCCTTCCTCAGGCGTTGAAACCACCTCAATTTGTCCTCCGTGGGCTGTTACGATCTCTGAGGCAATGAACAGCCCCAGCCCCAAGCCGGCGGTCGATCCTTTTTCAGTCGCTGCATAGCTTGAGTAACGGGCCTGCGGGTTGAAGAGATGAGGCATTACGCTAGCAGGTATAAGTTCGCCGCGATTCTGTACGCTGAAGACTGAACAATCGTCATCTTGAGACAAGGTCACATGTATAGGTTGCAGTGGGTCACCATGTCTGACCGCATTACCGATCAAGTTGGTGAAGACTTGTTCTATGCGCGACGGATCATACCTTCCCGCTACTCGTTCACTCACGCTTGAAACGATTTGCGCCTGTGGGAACGCGGTGCGTAGCTCTTCTATAACGGAAGCGCACACGATCGATAGATCAGTATCTTCTGGATGGACTGGGATGCCCGCGCCCAGATTCGAGCGGGCCAGGTCTAGCAAATCGCCGACCATATGATTGGCTCTGCTTACACTCACGTTGATTTGCTCTGCCAACCTTCGATCCCTGTCAGTCATACTGACGTTTTTACGCAGCATGTCACTAGCCATCAATACAGCGCCCAGCGGTGAGCGCAGGTCATGGCCGAGCACGCCCAAAACAGTTTTGCGCGTGCTCTCCACGGTCGCACCGTATCTCGCAATTGACTCCACGAGCGCTTGGTCTATTGCTTCATTGAAGCGGATGATGTCTTGCACGTCATGCGAATCTTCGATGGGAGTTTCCGCCAGCCAAAGCCTGAGCACGCTTGATCGGAGGGCCCGATATTCTGAAACCATCTGATCCATGGAAAAACCTGCCAAAAACCGCGTCATCGCATGCGTCTGCGCGGGCGAGTCTCCTTCCGCCACCGGCCCCTGACCGTGCGATTTGGCGATCTGCTGACGTTCGGTCTGAGGAGTCTGCATATCTTGAGCCACTGCCCTCAGGATGTGCTCAGAATGGTTCCTCAGTCCCTTGGCATCCATGGTAGGTAGCGCAGTGTCCACAGAGCGGGCAAAGCTTTCCCAAGCCGCCAGTATCTGCTCGATATGCTTTAGGATGAACTCGTGAAGTCTCATCGTTGTCCTTGGGTTTATGGTGAGGTGTGATATCGAGCGAAGCCGCGTTTTAAAGACTAGACCTGAATAAAGGCATCGAAAAGTCGCTGAGCTCCTGGTTGATAAAAGGTCGACACCTTGTTTGAGCCCTTGGGAGTTTCACCGTGTCACTCAATATACTTCTGGTCGAAGACGACGGATTTTTACGTTCAGTGATGGCGGAGGCTGTAACAATTCTCGGTCATGCGGTGATCGAGCGGTCCAGTGCCGACCAAGCGTTAATCGCATTAGAGGGTTCGACACCCATTGCCTTGGTTATCTCCGACGTGCGCATGCCGGGCAGGCTAGATGGGTTGGACTTGGCTCAAGCGATTTGGTTGCGATGGCCTGAAATACCTGTCGTTCTGATGTCTGGAAACACGGTGCTGCCTCCTGGCTTCCTTCCGGCTAATGCGCGATTTCTAACCAAGCCCGTGCATCTGCATGCGTTGCACCATGCGATCGGGGAGTTTCTGCCGACCGCAAATCCACATTAGAATCATCTGTTTGGTATTGATAGCTAACGATCGATTGCAGACGTCTGCGGATTGTGGTCAGCAAGACAGCGAATCCCTGCTCTACTTGCAGGGTGATGATGTTGCATCCCGGCGTTGCATCCATACCTCATATTTTCTCTGGCGCCCTAATATCCCGCCTGCACTCCATGGTCGGCGGTAACGCAAAGTCTTTAAAAGGCGCGAGGTTCAAGCCGCCGTTCGTCTCTCGATGCTGTCAGCAGTAGAGCAAATGTCGCCTTATCCACCGGCTTGCTCATCAGGTAACCCTGTACTTCGTGGCATTCATCTTTGCCCAGAATGCCCAATTGCTCCTCGGTCTCGACGCCTTCGGCGGTCACGGTTAAACCCATCGCCTTCCCTAGACTAATAATGGCCTGCACCACTGCGCGGTCATTCTCTCCGTTGCCGATGGAGGCGATAAATCGCTTGTCGATCTTGATACCGTCAAAGGGGTAGGCTCGCAGATAGCCCAGAGATGAATACCCAGTACCGAAATCATCCATGTTCAAACGAACGCCTAACTGCTTAAGGGCGTTCATGGTATTCAATGCGCCTTCTGTATCGTTGAGCATGACGTTTTCGGTGATTTCAAGTTCCAGCCGACTCGCTGGAAAACGGGTTCCCACCAACACCTCGCGAACATCCTCCACCACATCACTGTGGGTAAACTGCGCCGGTGACAGGTTCACCGAAAGCATCACCTCATGAGGCCATGTCAACGCGGTTTCGCAAGCTTCGCGCAACACCCAACGCCCTAAAGGAACAATCAAGTCGGTTTGCTCTGCTAGCGGGATGAACATATCCGGCCCCAGCAGACCCTGAGTGGGGTGTTGCCACCTGACCAGCGCCTCCACGGAAACGATTTCTTTGCCATCCACCTTGTAGCGTGGCTGGTAGTGCAGCACGAACTCATGATTTTTGACGGCCAAGCGCAGATCGTCTTCCATCTGACGGCGCGACTGGATCTGGTCGCTCATGTGGGGTTCGAAGTAGCACCAGGTATTTTTTCCTTCTGCCTTGGCCTGGTACAGCGCGATGTCCGCGCAGCGAATTAATTCACTGGCGACATAGCCCTGCCGGCGGCTGACAGCGACACCCACGCTGGCCCCGATGTGTAAGGCGTGCCCATCATGTTCAATCGGTTGATGCAGGCTACCAATCAGTCGGGTACAGAACTTGTCGATCTCGCTATGAGTGTCCATTCCGTTCAGTACGACCACAAACTCATCCCCGCCAAGTCGAGCAACCAGATCGTGTTCGCGCGTGCACTCACGAAGGCGCTGGGCGACCTCTTGCAACACCGCATCGCCTACTGGATGCCCCAGGGAGTCGTTGATCGGCTTGAAGTTGTCCAGATCAATCATCAGCACAGACAGCGGTACGGAATGCTCATTGAGCAGCAGAGCGTCCTCCAGAAATCGTCCCATTTTGTTGCGGTTGGGTAGTCCGGTCAGGGCATCGTGCATGGACAGGTGCTGGATCTGAGCGTGAGCGGCGACTTCATCAGTGATGTCACTGGCCGTGCCGCGAAATCCAATCACACCGTTCTTATCGACTATCGGGCGGGCTGAAACCCGGCAGTAACGCGTTTGTCCTGATTGATCCCGATATGTGCAACGAAGGTCACTGGCATGAGTCTCCTCGGTCAGCTTGCTGAACCACAGGGAAAGTGGCGTGGTGTCGCATTGCAACAGTTCTTCGAAGTTCTGCCCCAGCCACCGCCGATCTGAAAATCCGGTTACCGCACTGAAGCGACCGGATAGGTAGGAGATAACCAGCCGATTGTCTGTTTCCCAGATCCAGTCCGAGGCTGCTTCCGCGACCGCTCGGAACCGCTCTTCGCTGGCTTCAAGAGCATGATTGGCGTCTTCCAGTGCTTTGTTGGAGCGTTGCATGGCGTCAAAACTGGTGTCGACGTATTGGGAGGCGCGTAGGGCGTGCCGGAAGAAAAAGGCCGTCAGTAATATCAACACCACCAGGACACCGGCCAGGATTGGCAACAGCGTCCACAACAGGTGATGGCCCGGGCGTTCCAGCTCGGCGATCAGGCTGTAACCGGTGCTGTCGAGAGGAACTCTTTGTGGGCTATCCGAAAGCGTCTCATCAAGCGCTAGAGTCAAGTTGGTTAGGCCGTAGGCACTGCCCAGTTTGCGCAGCTTGGTTGGGGTCAGCTTATCGACGAAAACCAGAACGGATGTCGTCTTGGGATCGCCCAAAGGGCGTTCATCGTTGGGCAAAATTGCCGACGCGGTTATGAGCGCGGGCCATCCCTCAAAGAGCGAATAGGTACTGAGGGGTTTGGTGAGATCGCTTTGAGCTTGCACCTGATCGACTAGGGCAGACGCCGATGCTTGAAGGTAGGCGGAGATATCGGATTTTAGTAGCTGGCCTCTGACCAAAGCGTATTTGGTGTGCTCCTGTCCAGTACGAACACGCCGTCATAGCCATCTGTGGTGAACAGCGTCTTGCCCATGTTCTGGTCGGTATAGGCCCATCCCACATCGACCTCGCCATTCAGGTGTTCGAAGGCGGTGGTCCAGTAGGCGTAACTGGTGATGTAGTTTTTTGATGCAGTGATCCGGTTTTCCATTGCGCGAGCAGAATAAAACTGCGTTTCGTGCACATCATCGCTATCCAGATGTTTTGCAATGGTGAACAGGGCGCCGGCAGCCGCGACCACTCCGGTAACAAACAGCAGACCTACCGCTAATGCCAAGCGTCGAGTTACGGCACTTTGACGTGAAGGGAGTGGAATTGCGTATGTGGAGATGTCCATTCGCTCGTCCTTGATCCGGTGTCACTTCATGTAGATGTACTCACTGAGGCAACGTTCAGACTTTCAGGACAACTCCCCATGCCGACGTGAGTCGATGTGGAGTATAGGTAATTACGTCGGTGTCGATTATCAGCATAAAGGTGAAGGAGAACTTTCCAGCCCAACGCATTGAACACCGGTCAAGAAGTCAGGCCTGAGCCTTGAACTGTTTCAGCCAACGACCCGAAGTCGTTGAGCAGTACCGTCCAAGCCTCAAAGGCGCGCTTTTGGCGTGTCGCAGCCTCGTCCCAGCGTGGTCCTGAGACTTCTTTGACGATTACTAGCATCATCAGGCGGTTGGTTGCGGCATCCAGCTCGATGAGCAAATGATGGGAGGAAAAACGAAAGTCGTCGCTGGTGGGCATACAATCACACATACAAGAAAGAGAAAGCGACGCAAAAAAAACGCGCTGATGATGGCAGTCTGACAGCCTTGATGTGATATCTGATCCGTGAATAAGACGAACGGTCATACGAGAAGAACCGTTCTATAGTGCAGTGCAGCTTCATGAATGAGAGCGGCGCGTGAAAGGTCTGAGCCCCAACCAGCACCAGGGCCTAACACACGCGCATGGCGCTGTGACGTTTGAGCGAACGTCGGAAAGGGAATTTATGCAGGTTCACATGTATAAGGGCAAGTCATGCTTGATCCTACGTTGGACATGAGCCTCGGCAAAACCGAGGCAAAGAATCCAGTCACAAACGTTTTGACGGCGGAGCATGTCGTCGCGGAACACAAGGTCAGAACCGCTGTTCGCTTTCTGTTAACCGTCTGTCTTTCTCTAATGTTGGTCGCTATATGGCAAGGTTGGACTTCACGCCAGTACCATTTGCAGGACAAAGAAGTGGCAATGGCGAATTTGGCACAGACGCTGTCCTCACAGGCACACGACTCGATCAAACAAGCAGATACGGTGCTGTTCAGCCTGGTCGATCGCATTGAGACGCAGAGCATGGGCGCTGACCAATTGCCTCTGCTGAGGCGGTTGCTCAGCGCTCAGCGTAATGAGCTATCTCAGCTACATGGTTTGTTCATTTATGACCAGAACGGCGCCTGGATAGCTACCTCGAACGGCATTCTGCCGCCTAACGCGAATAACTCTGATCGCGAATACTTTATTTACCATCGGGACCACCCTGATCGCGGCCCTCACGTCGGGCCAGCCATCAAAAGCCGTTCAACGGGCGAATGGGTATTGCCTGTCTCACGTAGAATCAACAAGCCTGATGGCAGTTTCGCTGGTGTTGCCTTGGCTACCATCTATCTCGACCATTTCTTGAAGCTCTATAACAGCATCGATATCGGAAACAATGGCGTGATCAATCTGATCTCCAGCGACGCCAGGATCGTTTTGCGCCGTCCCTTTAACGAGGCGGTTATTGGAACGAGTGTTGCTGAAGGACCGCTCTTCACCCAACTGCTACCCAAAGGTTCTTCTGGCACAGCCACTGTCAAATCCTACGTGGACGGCGTGGAGCGCGTCGTGGGATACCGTCGGGTCAACGATTATCCACTAATCGTCTTCTCGGCCGTAAACAAAGAGGAGGTGCTGGCCAGTTGGCGGCAGCAGAACTGTGATGAGCACGGCTATCGTCTTTTTACTCATGACCGTGCTTGGCGGAATCGGTTATCGGTTCATCCGCCTGATGAAGAAACAGGGCCAAATTCAAAACGAATTGCTGGGTACGCAGAGCCAGTTGCTGGAAGTTAACCGAACGCTGGAGCTACTGGCCTTGGAGGATGCCCTCACGGGGCTGGCCAATCGTCGTCAATTCGATCTCTTCACGCAGACGGAGATGGGTAGAGCCAAACGGAGCCAAACTACCTTGGCCCTGTTGATGATCGATGTCGACCACTTCAAACGCTTCAATGACCGGTACGGCCACTTGGTGGGCGACGAATGCCTGCGCAGGATCAGCGCGATCATCAGGGAAAACATCAGGCGGCCAGGTGATCTGGCTGCTCGGTTCGGTGGGGAGGAATTCGCAGTGGTGTTGCCGGCCACAGACTACGTTGGCGCCTTTATCGTCGCAGAGAAAATTCGAAAGGCTGTTCTGCAAGCCCAGCTCGAGCACAAGGACAGCGATTTAGGAATGGTGACGGTTAGCATCGGGGTGGGGGCCTGCAACCCGACTGCCGAGGATACGCTGGAAGAGTTGATAGGTTCCGCCGATAAGGCTCTCTATATCGCCAAGACCAGCGGACGGAATATGAGCGTGATCGCCAATTGAAAAACAGAAGCGCAGGTAGAGCGTTGAGGCTTGGCTGGCGAGCGGCACTGAAATTCACGGTTGCCTGAATATGAGCATCAAGACCCTTCTGTAAAAAACGTCTTCAAGGCACTGGCCAACTCATGCGGCGCTTCTTCAGCCATGTGGTGACCACAGTCAATGCCTGAGCCTGTTACCGCCTGCTCCGACCATGGCGCCCAAACGGAAAGCACATCGCCGTAAAGGTCTTGCAAGTCATCATGCAGAGACCAGAGCACATGGAGCGGACATTGAATTTTCCGTCCAGCTTGGCGATCTTCTTGATCATGTAGATGGTCAAGTGCGATACCTGCGCGGTAGTCACCGAGCATACCAACGACCGTTCCTGGGTCCTGAATCGCTGACTGGAAATCATCATAGTTTTCCTTCCCCATTGACTCCGCGCAGCCGCCGTACCAGGCAGTGGGATCTTGCAGGATTGCCATTTCTGGTTTGGTGGGTTGGGCATAGAAAAACCAGTGCCACCACTTGGAAGCGAACCACGCGTCACATCTTTCAAGCGCTTCGAGAATTGGGACGCCATCCAGAATCGCGAGTTTTAATACACGGGAAGGATGATCAAGTGCTGTACGAAAGGCTGAATAACTGCCCCGGTCATGTCCCGCCAGGTAGAATTTTTCGAAACCTAGGCTTTCCATGAGGGCCACGCAGTCTCGCCCTTTGGCTCTCTTTGAAAACGCCTCGTTATCATGAGGGTCAGTTGGCTTACTGGATTTACCAAATCCTCTCAAGTCAGGGCAGACGACTGTAAAAAAATCCGCGAGCAGCGGAGCTACCTTATGCCACGTGGTGTGCGTTCGGGGGTGTCCATGGAGCAACAGTAAGGGAGGGCCCGCGCCGCCGAAGCGAACGCGTAAGGTAGCTTCCGGCAACTCAATCATTTCAAGCTGGAAACCTTCGAACATACTCACTTCCTTGAAAGTCCAAGCGACGTTTGATCAACGGAGCAACAACTCAGGCCATTCACAGGCCGCGCCCCGGCACCAGCCAGCATGCGCTTCCACAACATCCTGATACTGTTATGTCCCTTGTCCTACGCCTTCAACGGCTCGCCTGTAATTCGCTGTGGCTCTCTCAATCATCGCCCTGCGTTCTTCTCGGGTGATAAATCCCTCCTCACAGTACTCCTCGGCGAGTCGTAACAGTTCGTCATACTGTTCAGGAGCGCTCATTCGTGTTTCAGGATGAGCGAGTAACCGCTCCCAAGTTTCCAATGCGTGCGCTTTTCTATCTTCATACATGATGTGTCCCTCCCTGATGGTCGGTGGAGCGCTATGTCAGGCTTGCGGTTCAGCGACCGCGACGAATGGGAGTAGGCCTGATTCGTAGCTTATGGCCATGAAAGCGAGCCGTAAGGCTCAATGCCTCTTATTCAGACTCGCGTGCAGAAGCTGATACAGAGCTGCGCCATAGGTGCGGTACATGATTCGCGCTGCCGATCAGTCGTGTCCCTAAAAGCCTCGGCGGAAACTCAGAGAATCTTCCATTCGGCTCGTTGTCCCACTTTTAACTGCGTTATCACCTGGGAGACCGATATGACCGACAACCTCCAGAACCGTGGGCCACAAGACCGTGACCGCATCAACACCTCGGAAAAATGGGAAGTGGATTACTGGAGCAAAAAATTCGGTGTGAGCTCAGAGCAACTGAAGGCGGCGGTTAAAGCTGTAGGACCGATGGTCGAGGATGTACGCAAGAATCTCGGAAAGTAAATCAACCGTCAGTAACAAGCTGGGAGCGAAGCCTTTGGATTCTCAACTCACTCCGCAGTTTGAGAAGACCTTGGCCCAATTGGAGATTCTGCGGGATCTGCTCACAGGGTTGGAACAAAGCGTTGGCCATTCTTTGCTTGGGCACCAGACAGTGGATGACAGTGAGTGCTTGGAGCGATCATTTGAATCATTGCACGCGGCGATTGGCGACATGGAACAAACACTGACGCTAATCGCCGAGGCCACTGGAAAGCTTCCTAAACTATGAGCGCTAGGCCGGCCCTCATACCCGCGTAGGGTCTGCCGACGTCAAATACTCCACCAGAGTGGCGACACAGGCATCGATTGCGCCATCAACCACCAATTCGAAGCCGTGAGTGTTTTCCGTCGGTATGGCCAGACAGCCTGCTTGCGCGCTGAAGCCTGCGCCCATAACGGCACTTGCGTCGGACGCAAAGTCCACGAGAAGTGCAAATTGCGGATCGAGATGGCACCGCTTGGCTGCATCCGCCAATGCCCTTACTACCTTACGAGAGTAGTAGCCCTTCTCATCGCCTGTATTGATGATGGGATTAACGCTGAGCTTGGTACCGTACTCGCTCACAACTGGTCCGACTTCGACAGCAATTGTGATGTCTCCGGGCAAATGAGAGGCGGCGTACATGGCGCCAGAATTATTTTCTTCTTCAAGTGTGGTGAATACGAAGTACGCGTCAGAGAGCAGACCCTCAGGGCGTTCGCTGAGTTGCGCAACCGCTTTTAGCATGGCTGCGACAGGTGCCCGGTCATCAAGAAAGTGCGCGGCTGTCGCGTCTCCAACGCGAAATGGCGTTCTCCAGTGTTGGCTCAAGACCACACGTGTTCCTGGCCGAATGCCAAGGTGTTGAAGTGTCTTCGGATCTTTTCGCGTAATGACGTGGACGTCTTTCCATTGGACAGCGCCGTTCAGGACATCATTGCCTTGGGGTGAACCCTCGGTTACGTGCATCGAACCGAATGAAAGGACGCCTGAGAGTATTTCCAGGTCGCCCAGGATGTCGACCGGGCAAACGCCGAAATTCACCGGGTTTGCTCCGCCCAGTGCCACGACCCGCAACGTGCCGTCTGGTTCAACTCGCTTAACCACCATAGCGATCTCATCCATATGGCCCATGACACGTACTGTTGAGCGGCTTTGAGCGTCGGGCACTCGACACTTGAGCAGACCAATCAAGTTGCCGGCTTGGTCGACCCAAGATTCATCACAGTAGCGGGAAAGGTATTCGAGGCAAATGGCGCGTACTTCGTCTTCCTGTCCACCAGGACCACGTGCCATAAGCAGGCGGCTGAGCAAGTCCTGAGTTTTTTCGTTCCCGTTGGCGATCGCCTTACGGCCGTCAGGAATGGTGCCGTTCTGCGACATACGTAAGCTCCTATTTATTCAGTGCGTTTCTCAAAGCTCATGAATTTAGGGGGCCTACATCCGAAAAGATTCAGATCAACGATCCGTTGTTCATCCAACCAGTGCTTGGAGCTGCATAGACTTTGTAAGACTGAAGGCGTGGCGGTAGCTCAACTGCGTCGTAAATCCGCTACCAGGCTAAGGGCCAAGGATTGGTGTGTGTGCTAAGCAGGGTGGTCACGGTCGTCCTTCGCATTTTTTCTGAATCCGCGAAGGTTCATCACAAACAAGAACACCTGAAGAAGGATCAGCGCATACGCATCTGTGTGATAACCCCACACAACCCACAATGCGTTGCTAATGATAAAAAATACAAATCCTGCCATTCGACGCTTCGGTCGCTGGGACCCAATCCACCAGGCAGCGAGTACGGTCACCACCATGGCTGGCCACTGTAACCAGTCAATATCGAACTGGCTCATGACAGATCTCTAGAAATCTGTGGTTCATTTTTTTCTGGGCTTGTGTCATTGGGTTCCTCAGGTCTCAGATCCATTGATCTGACTTTGTGAAAGCATAGTGAACTCAGGTGGGTCCAAGTCCTTCGGTATGAAGACAAGTGTCTTTCTCTCAAAGTACGAGGACATCACCATGCGAGCAATGACTTACCACGGCGCCCATGACGTCAGAGTCGAAAATGTGCCGGATCCGATACTAGAAGCTCCGGACGATATCATTCTGCGCGTTACCGCGACGGCTATCTGCGGTTCGGATTTGCACCTATACCGCGGCAAAATTCCGACCGTCGAACATGGAGATATCTTCGGTCACGAGTTCATGGGCATCGTCGAGGAAACCGGTTCTGCCGTCACGGCAGTGCAGCGTGGTGATCGAGTCGTGATCCCCTTTGTCATCGCCTGTGGTGATTGTTTCTTCTGCCAGCAGGAGCTCTACGCCGCTTGCGAAACCACCAATGCTGGTCCGGGCGCCGCGATGAACAAGAAGCTGATCCCGCCGCCGGCGGCGCTGTTCGGGTATAGCCGAATGTATGGCGGTATTCCGGGTGGCCAAGCTGAACTGGTAAGGGTGCCCAAAGCCAACACAGGGCCATTCAAGGTGCCAGGCACGCTGGCGGACGAGAAGGTGCTGTTTCTCTCCGATATTCTTCCAACCGCGTGGCAAGCGGTCCTCAATGCCAACATCGGTCAAGGATCCAGCGTGGCGATCTACGGAGCCGGCCCGGTAGGGCTGCTGAGCGCCGCCTGCGCACGCATGCTCGGGGCCGAGCGGATTTTCATGGTCGACCATCATGCGTATCGTCTGGATTACGCGCAGCGTACCTATGGTGTGATACCGATCAATTTTGATAACGACGATGATCCGGCTGACACGATCATGCGCCAGACACCGGGTAGCAGGGGTGTGGACGGGGTGATCGACGCGGTCGGATTCGAAGCCAAGGGCAGCACGACCGAAACGGTGCTGGCCACGCTCAAGCTCGAAGGCAGTAGTGGTAAAGCCCTGCGCCAGTGCATAGCCGCCGTGCGGCGCGGAGGTGTGGTAAGTGTGCCGGGTGTGTACTCAGGGTTCATTCACGGCTTTCTATTCGGCGACGCTTTCGATAAGGGGCTGACGTTCAAGATGGGTCAAACCCATGTACAGCGATTCCTGCCTGAACTGCTGGAACACATCGAGACGGGGCGTCTGCAACCTGAAGCCATTATCACCCACAGGTTGTCCCTGGAGCAGGCGGCTGAGGGTTACCGGATCTTCGACAAAAAACAGGAAAATTGCCGCAAGGTTATTCTGACTCCCGGCAGCACCGACGTCCCACTCTCCGACGTCAATGAAACCCCGCCAATGATCCCAGTCGCTTGAACGGTGGCACTTATTCTGCCGGCCGCTGACTCGTGGTCAGAATTTGGGGTCGTGAGTCTTGGAGTGAAGCCTGTTCTTTCAATGGAGGATAGGCCTCACACTCGACTGAGCAGCCGTCGTCATCGGCGACGAAACCTAGGTCTCTTGGCTCACGCCTCCAACTGATATTTCGCCGTCGCGTTCTCGATGATCACCTGGCGCTCTTCTCGGGGTGATGAACCCCTCTTCGCAACACTCGACGGTAAAGCGCAGTAATTCATTGCGTTGCTTAGGAGCGCCCATTCGTATTTCTGAATGATCAATACGTCGCTGCCACGCATCCAACGCACGCGCTTTTCTATCTTCCTCATGAGGGGCCTCCAGTTTTGAACTGGTAGACAGATGTGCATGTTTACGGTTGAGCGTCGGGGATGCCTGGGACCGCTAGCGGCAAAAAACGCCTAAACCTACGATTATCTGTTGGGACCCCCGCAGCGCTTAGCTTTGAAGCATCGGCACTTAAAGATCCGCATCGCCTGCGAGTTGCATCTATTTCCAATCAGTTGCATTTATTGCCAAATGTCACAGCTGCCGCCGACCAGTGCCGGCCCGGAGGCCGAGTGATGGGGTTGGCGGAACGGGCGCTGCGGCCAGTGAGTGAGCGGCGTGCCGCTGGCAACCGATTGAATCGCCGCCACCTCCAGCGCTTCACTTTCGGCCAGCGGTGGCAGCAATCCCGGTAATCGACTGGCCAGTAGCGTCTTGCCCGTCCCCGGCGGCCCGCTGAACAACAGGTTATGTGCGCCGGCAGCGGCAATCAGCAGCGCCCGTTTGGCGGCGAGTTGGCCTTGCACTTCGTTCAGGTCGGGATAGGGTTTGGCAGCATGGATCAACCCATCCGAGACATAGGGTTCGACTGGTGTATGCCCGTTGAAATGCGCCACTGCCTCGAGCAGATGATCCACCGCGATCACCCTCAGTCCCGACGCCAGACACGCCTCCTCGGCATTCGCTCGCGGCACCACCAGTGTCCGCCCGGCCTTGCGCGCCGCCAGTGCCGCCGGCAACACCCCGCGCACCGCCCGCACTGCGCCGGATAACGCCAGCTCACCCAGGCATTCCACGTCATCCAGCGTCAACGTCGGCACCTGCACACTCGCCGACAGAATCCCCAGCGCAATCGCCAGATCGAACCGCCCTCCATCCTTGGGCAAATCCGCCGGGGCCAGATTCAGCGTGATCCGCCGCGCCGGAAACTGCAGCCCGGAATTGATTATCGCGCTGCGCACCCGGTCCTTGCTCTCCTTCACCGCCGCTTCGGGCAGGCCGACCATGGTCAGCGAGGGCAAGCCGTTGGCGAGGTGAACTTCGACGGTGACGGCGGGCGCGTCCACGCCAATCTGGGCGCGACTGTGGACGATGGCGAGGGACATGGTCGTTCCTTGAGCTGAATCGGGGGCCGCTTCCTGCGGGTTTTTTAAGGGTAGTCGGGGAGGAGGGAGTTGAAGGGACAGTTGCCTGGGCAAAGCTTCACTGGATGTTGCTGAAATAGAAATGACTAGTCTTCAGGCGAAAAAAAACCGCCTACTAGACGGTCTTTTAATGCGGGATTCAGGTTCCGCCACCGGCGAGCCAGCCATCAGGCTCCAATTCTTTGCCATAGGCCGCGGCGACCTTCAAAAAGTGCCGCTGACTGGCAGAAACCGTATCGGCCAAACTGGGCGTTTCTGCACGAAGCCTGGATGCGAGTAACGGCTGTTTTTTCTGTTTCTTCTGTTTCATAGACACCTCTCGTGTCTGTGTTCTGTTTGGATCAGGCCGCAGAGGGTAGCGAAGGCTGGGATACTCACGTAATCAGGCGTGGGGGTCAGTCCTTGTAGGACGGTACTTATGTAAGTGAAGGACGTTGGTTCGGGCGAATTAAGGTTGATACGGCTTGGGAGCTAAAAGTTCGCTGCGACTACTCCACAGAAAACCGATTGTCGCACCTATCTCGAGGCGAAAAAAAACCGCCTTGAGGAGGCGGTTTTTAGTTGCAGGCTTCGGTGAGGCCAAGGCCTGCGCATCCTTAGTGGACACACTCACGTTCGCTGAGGGTATGCAGGTTTGCTTCTTGATGCAAGCGTCAAAGCCACTTGGCGCCCATCAGGACATGACGTGTCAGATAAGCCGGGAAAACATGCTTAATGGCTTGATACAACTTGTTTAAATGCATTTTGAAGGACTGCAATACCATCCGCTGCGACGATGCCCACTCATGGAGTGTTCACGGAGTGTGGCCGGGAGCGTAAAAATTTCATGTCCCTCGACACGGTGTGAGACCCGTGCCGGTGCTTTTTCGGGGGATCCACACCCGGTCGCCTTGGTGGGCACACTCACGTGTAGTCCCGAAGGTGTTCGTACGCCGGAAAGAGCATCGGAGGTTTGGCCCCACGCAAGGAGGGCCAAAATATGTCTAAGTTTCTTAAACATATGTGGCGCCTCGTCAGGATCGCGCTATGGGCTTTTCGCCTGTACGAGATTCTGCGAGACCGTTGGAATAATTCGCTGTAGGAATTGAACCGACGGAAACCGTTCCTGCCTCGGCAGGAGCGGTTTTAGCTTCTTGTCTCACTCAGCCGGCGGCGTCAACTTCGCTTCCATCTCCGCCACCTTCGCCTCAAGGCTCTCAAGCCGAGCGCGAGTGCGCGCCAACACCACCATCTGACTGTCAAACTCTTCCCGGCTCACCAGGTCCAGTTTGCTGAAGGCACTTTGCAGCAGCATCTTGAACTGGCTTTCGATTTCGGCTTTTGGCAACGGTGTGTCGCCGCTGAACAGGCGGGAGGCGGTGCCGCTCAGGGCGTCGAGGAAGTCTTTGGGCGCGAGCATGGGATATGTCCTGGAAACTATGGCCGGCAGTGTATCACGCAGTGTCTATAGTCATTTGCGCGAGCCGGGATGCACGCTTTTCGCGCAAAGGGACGAACGGCTGCGCACCGTTGTTGTGCGTATCCCGTGTGCCATTTCGGTGATGGCATCGACGGTCGCGGCCAAGGGATTGAAATCAGGGGATTTTGGCGAGATGGCAAGCTTTCTGCTTAGTCGGTAGTGACCCATGCACTGATGCAGTCGCTGTGACGAATGCAGTGCGCCGGACGGGACGGGGAGTTTCGTCGGGAGCGGTTAGCTGGCGTCAGTCGGGCGGGTAGGGCCGACGATGCGTTACAAAGCCAGGCACTGCGCTTAGACTTGAGTCGGGTTTGTTTTCCTGGGGCAAGTCCACCAATTCGGGAGAGAGTTTCATGAAGCTAGTCACTGCCATCATCAAGCCGTTCAAGCTGGACGACGTGCGCGAGTCGCTGTCCGAAATCGGCGTGCAGGGCATTACCGTAACTGAAGTCAAAGGCTTCGGCCGGCAGAAGGGTCACACCGAGCTGTATCGCGGCGCGGAGTATGTGGTCGATTTTCTGCCCAAGGTGAAAATCGACGTTGCCATCGACGACAAGGATCTGGATCGGGTTATCGAGGCGATAACCAAGGCTGCCAACACCGGCAAGATCGGTGACGGCAAGATCTTCGTGGTCAATCTGGAACAGGCGATTCGCATCCGTACCGGCGAAACCGATACCGACGCGATCTAAACGCCGCCACAAACCCAACGCCCCAGGAGAAAACAATATGACTCTGCGTAAATTCGCAGGGCTAGGCGCCCTGTTGTCCATCGTAATGCCCGGCCTGGCTTTGGCGGCAGATCCGGTGGCGCCTCCAGTCCTCAATTCCGGCGATACCGCCTGGATGCTGACCTCGACGGCCCTCGTGCTGTTCATGACCATTCCGGGCCTGGCGCTGTTCTACGGCGGCATGGTGCGGTCGAAAAACATTCTTTCCGTGATGATGCAGTGCTTTGCCATTACCGGCCTGGTCACCATCCTGTGGTTCATTTATGGCTACAGCATGGCGTTCGACACCACCGGGATGGAAGCCAACGTCGTCAACTTCAACTCCTTCGTCGGCAGCTTCGGCAAGGCCTTCCTGGCAGGCGTCACCCCGGCCAGCATTACCGGCCCGACGGCGCTGTTCCCTGAAGCGGTATTCGTTACCTACCAGATGACCTTCGCCATCATCACCCCGGCGCTGATCGTCGGTGCCTTCGCCGAGCGCATGAAGTTCTCCGCGATGCTGGTGTTCATGGGCGTCTGGTTCACCCTGGTTTACGCGCCGATTGCACACATGGTCTGGAGCGGTCCGGGTTCGCTGTTGGGTGACTGGGGCGTGCTCGACTTCGCCGGCGGCACCGTGGTGCACATCAACGCCGGTATCGCCGGTCTGGTGGCGTGCCTGGTACTGGGCAAGCGCAAAGGTTTCCCGACCACCCCGATGGCGCCGCACAACCTCGGTTACACCCTGATGGGTGCGGCGATGCTGTGGGTCGGCTGGTTCGGCTTCAACGCCGGTTCCGCTGCTGCGGCCAACGGCACCGCCGGCATGGCGATGCTGGTCACTCAGATCGCAACCGCCGCCGCTGCACTGGGCTGGATGTTCGCCGAGTGGATCACCCACGGCAAACCAAGTGCGCTGGGTATCGCTTCGGGCGTGGTTGCCGGTCTGGTGGCAATCACTCCGGCGGCTGGCACCGTGGGCCCGATGGGCTCGCTGATCATCGGTCTGGCCGCTGGCGTGGTGTGCTTCTTCTGCGCCACCAGCCTGAAACGCAAACTCGGTTATGACGACTCCCTGGATGCCTTCGGCGTGCACGGTATTGGCGGTATCCTCGGCGCAATCCTCACCGGTGTGTTCGCTGCTCCGGCGCTGGGTGGTTTCGGCACCGTCACCGACATTGCTTCCCAAGTGTGGATTCAGTGCAAAGGCGTCGGCTTTACGGTGATCTACACCGCGATCGTCACCTTCATCATCCTCAAGGTACTGGATGCCGTGATGGGGCTGCGCGCTACCGAGGAAGAAGAATCGGTGGGCCTGGACCTGGCACAACACAACGAGCGCGGCTACAACCTGTAAGAACGCGCCTCAAAAAACTTGCCCGGTTAGCCGGGCATTTTTTTGTCCGGAATTTGTCATCCCTGATGTGGCTGAATGTATTTTTCGTACGGCTTTGGTCGTGTTTACGACGGGCGTTTTTCTGCGGCCAATGGCTTACATCATTGAAGGAATATTAGGGCCTTTGTTTTTTTTCAGAGCGCGCTAGAATGCGCCCCGAACGTGCGGAGAACTGTATGTGGCAACAGACTCTGATAACCCTGCGGGCGAGGCCCCGGGGCTTTCATCTGGTAACGGAAGAGTTGCTCGCCGGACTGCCCGAACTCAAGGCATGCCGGGTCGGTCTGTTGCATTTGTGGCTACAGCATACCTCGGCGTCGTTGACCATCAACGAGAACGCCGATCCGGCGGTACGTCGCGACTTCGAACGATTTTTCAATCGTCTGATCCCACAAGGAACAGACGGCTATGAGCATAACGACGAAGGCCTGGACGACCTCCCGGCGCACTTCAAGGCCAGCGTGCTGGGCTGTCAGATCAGCCTGCCGGTTTCGGCGGGTCGTCTGGCACTGGGCACCTGGCAAGGCGTTTATCTGGGGGAGCATCGCGATCATGGCGGTGCCCGCAAAGTCCTCGCCACCTTGCACGGTGAAGAGGCATAAACCGTTGGTCACCAATGGTTACCGATTTTTTTACGGCGACTTTCGACAGTCGCCAAAGCTGGTCTATAACTAATCTGCTTTTCGCAAGTCATGAGGTAGAACATGAGCGACGATGATCTGGAAAACGACGACCTCGAAGTAGGCGACGAAGACGAGGCCGAAGACGGTCTGGAAGCTGCAGCGGAAGACGTTGCTGAAGACGATGGCGGTGACGATACGCCGGCCCCGGCTGCCAAAGGCAAGGCCAAGGCTGCGGTGTCGGTCGACGAGTTGCCGAGCATCGAAGCCAAGAACAAGGAGCGCGACGCCCTGGCCAAGGCCATGGAAGAGTTCCTTGCCCGTGGCGGCAAAGTACAGGAAGTGGAGGCCAACGTGGTCGCCGATCCGCCCAAGAAGCCGGACAACAAGTACGGCAGCCGCCCTATCTGAGGCGTGTCGCTTGCTTGCTGAAAAAGCCCGCCGTCGCTGCGGGCTTTTTCATGGGCGAAAGAAAACTAGCCGCGACTGTTCCAACGGGCAAGCACGGCGGGCAGGTCGGTCAGGCTGCGAATTTCGGCATCCGGCAGGCGCTCCGCTTCCCAGACCTTGCCTGCCGGGTTGAACCAGATCGCACGCAAGCCGGCCTGCTGTGCCCCGGCGATGTCATCCCCCGGGTGATCGCCAATATGTACCGCTGCCTCGGCACTCACGCCGCCACGCTGCAGGGCTTCATGGAACAGTCGCGCATCCGGCTTGGCGATGCCGATGTCTTCGGCGCACAGCGCAAACTTGAAGTAATCCGCCAGCCCCAACCGACGCACATCGGCGTTGCCGTTGGTGACCACGCCGAGGGCGTAATGTTTGGCGAGGGTCTCCAGGATCGGCTCGACTTCCGGGAACACCTCGATCTGATGCCGGGCATGCAGAAACACTTCAAAACTCTTGTCCGCCAGCTCCGACGCTTCGTCGTGGGCATATCCGGACTCTTCCAAAGCATGGAACAGCACTCGCCGGCGTAGCGCGCTGATGCGGTGCTTGAGCGCCGGTTCGCTGCTCAGCACGCGCTCGCGGATCGACCACAGATGTTCCACCGGCACCGCGCCCAGCTTCGGTGCATGGTCGCTCAGCCACTGGCGCAAAACCGCTTCGGCGCTGACGATCACCGGGGCGGTGTCCCACAGGGTGTCGTCGAGGTCGAAGGTGATCAACTGGATGCTCATGAATCGTCGCCTTTCGTGCGTTTGGCCCGTGGGTGGGCGCTGTCGTAGACCGCCGCCAGATGCTGGAAGTCCAGGTGGGTATAGATCTGGGTGGTCTTGATGTCCGAGTGGCCGAGCAGTTCCTGCACCGCGCGCAGGTCCTGGGAGGACTCCAGCAAATGGCTGGCAAAGGAGTGCCGCAGCATGTGCGGATGCAGGTTCTGCCCCAGTTCGCGTTCGCCGGCCAGTTTGACCCGCACTTGAATCGCTCGCGGGCCGAGGCGCCGGCCTTGCTGGCTGACGAACACCGCGTCGTCCGCCGGGTTGGTCAATGCGCGTAGCGGCAGCCATTGCTCCAGCGCTTCCCGGGCCTTTTTGCCGACGGGCAACAGACGCGTCTTGCTGCCCTTGCCGAGCACCTGAACCATGCCGTCGGCGAGGTCGAGCTGATCGAGATTGAGCCCGGTCAGCTCCGACAGGCGCAGGCCTGAGGAATAGAACAATTCCAGAATCGCCTGATCGCGTCGGGCCAGAAAATCGTCCTCGACCGCGCCTTCAAGCAGTTGCAACGCTCGGTCGGTGTCGAGGGTTTTCGGCAGGCGGCGCTCGCCTTTGGGCGGTGTCAGGCCGGTGGCCGGGTCGTGATCGCAGAGGCCTTCGCGATTTAGATAGTGATAGAGCCCGCGCACTGCCGAGAGCAAACGCGCAAGGCTGCGCGAGGACTGGCCCTGGGCATGCAGGCGGGCGATCAGGCTGCGCAGGCGCTGGATGTCCAGGGCCTGCCAGCTGCCGACGTTCTGTTTGTTGCACCAGCCGAGGACTTTATCGAGGTCGCGCCGGTAGGCCGACAGCGTGTGCGGCGACACCTGCCGCTCACTGCGCAGGTGTTCGCAGTAAGCGTCCAGTTGTCGTTCCATGCTCAGCGTACCGAGCGCAGGGAGCTGTTGACCCGTGGCAGCACGCGGCCCATGACTTCGGCGATGTAGCTGAGGAACAGCGTGCCGACCGAGCTTTTGTAGTGCTGCGGATCGCGGCTGGCGATGGCCAGGATTCCGTGGATGCCTTGGTGGCTGACGGCGACCACGGCGGTGGAACCGATCTGCTTGCGCTGCTCTTCGCCGAACAGGAAGTCCAGCTCGTGTTCACGCAGGCTGCCACTGACGCTCTTGCCTTCGGTGAGCAGGCCGCCGATGGCGGTCTGCGCGTCGGCGTGGGTCACCCAGCGGCCGACCGGCGCCGGGTTGTCGCCGAGCAGGATCAGGCTGACGAAGGGCACTTGGAAGTCCTGACGCAGACTGTCTTCGACGCTGATCACCACGTCTTCCAGGGTGGCGGCGTCCATCAGGGCGAGGATCAGGCGACGGGTCTTGTCGAACAGGCGATCGTTGTCCCTGGCCACGTCCATCAAGTGCGAGAGGCGGTGGCGCATCTCGATGTTGCGGTCGCGCAGGATGGACATCTGACGCTCGACCAGCGACACGGTGTCGCCGCGACGATGGGGGATGCGCAGGGACGGCAGCAGCTCTTCGTGCTCGACGAAGAAGTCCGGATGAGCCTCCAGGTACGCGGCAACCGCTGCCGCCTCCAGGCTCTCGGACGCTGTTTCACCGGACTGTCGGGCGGGTACCTGAGGCTTATCGGTCATGGCTTCTGCTCACTCAAAGACGGACTTGTCCTTCGTATACACGCACTGCCGGACCGGTCATCAGCACCGGTTGGCCAGGGCCTGCCCATTCGATGGACAGGCGCCCGCCTGGCAGGTCGATCAATAGCGGCGAATCCATCCACCCCTGGCTGATCGCAGCTACAGCAGCAGCGCAGGCGCCGGTGCCGCAGGCCTGGGTTTCCCCGGCACCGCGTTCCCAGACGCGCAATTGTGCGCGGTTACGGTCGATGACCTGGAGGAAGCCGACATTGACCCGCGCCGGAAAGCGCGGATGGTGTTCGATCTTCGGCCCCAGTTCATGCACCGGTGCGGTGTTGATGTCCTGCACGCGCAGTACCGCGTGGGGGTTGCCCATCGAGACCGCTGCGAGTTCGACCGATGTACCGTCGACGTCGACCTGATAGCTCAAGGCCTGCTCGGTCGCCTGGAACGGAATGTCCGCCGGCACCTGACGCGGTGCACCCATGTTCACGCCGATCTGGCCGTCGTTACGCACGTCCAGTTCGATGATGCCGCCCTTGGTCTCGACGCGGATCTGCCGCTTGGCGGTCAGGCGCTTGTCGAGTACGAAGCGGGCGAAGCAGCGTGCACCGTTACCGCACTGTTCGACTTCGGAGCCGTCGGAGTTGAAGATCCGGTAACGGAAATCCACGTCCGGATTGCTCGGCGCCTCGACGATCAGCAATTGGTCGAAACCGATGCCGGTGTGCCGGTCGCCCCACATTTTTGCGTGCTTGGGCTGAATGTGCGCGTGCTGGCTGACCAGGTCGAGGACCATGAAGTCGTTGCCCAGGCCGTGCATCTTGGTAAAACGCAGCAGCATGGGGTTACTCCGGCAGCAGGCTTTCGCCGGCAAACAGCTCGGCCACGGTCTCGCGGCGACGCACTTCAAATACCTGATCGCCATCTACCAGCACTTCGGCGGCACGGCCGCGAGTGTTGTAGTTGGAGCTCATCACAAAACCGTAGGCCCCGGCGGAATGCACGGCCAGCAGGTCGCCTTCTTCCAGCGCCAGTTCGCGATCCTTGGCGAGGAAATCGCCGGTCTCGCAGATCGGGCCGACCACGTCGTACTTGCGTGCAGCGGTGTCCCGCGGCTTGACCGCCGTCACGTCCATCCACGCCTGGTACAGGGCAGGGCGGATCAGGTCGTTCATCGCCGCATCGACGATGGCGAAGTCTTTGTGCTCGGTGTGCTTGAGGTACTCGACCTGGGTCAGCAGCACGCCGGCATTGGCGACGATGAAGCGGCCCGGTTCGAACACCAGCGCCAGGTCACGACCGACCAGACGCTCGCGCACGGCCTTGATGTAGTTGGCAGCCAGCGGCGGCTCTTCATCGCGATAACGCACACCCAGGCCACCACCGAGATCGATGTGGCGCAGATGGATGCCGCAATCGCCCAGGCGGTCCACCAGATCGAGCAGGCGATCGAGCGCATCGAGGAACGGTGGCAGGGTGGTCAGTTGCGAACCGATGTGGCAATCCACGCCGACCACTTCCAGGTTCGGCAGGTGTGCGGCACGCACGTACACGTCTTCGGCGTCGGCGATGGCGATACCGAACTTGTTCTCTTTGAGACCGGTGGAAATGTACGGGTGGGTGCCGGCATCGACGTCCGGGTTCACGCGCAGGGAAATCGGTGCACGAACGCCCAGTTCGGCGGCGACGACTTGCAGGCGCTCCAGCTCGTCGGTGGATTCGACGTTGAAGCAATGCACGCCGACTTCCAGCGCGCGACGCATGTCGTCACGGGTCTTGCCGACGCCGGAGAACACGATCTTGTCAGGGCTGCCGCCGGCGGCCAGGACGCGTTCCAGCTCGCCACGGGAAACGATGTCAAAACCGGCGCCGATGCGGGCCAGGACATTCAGAACGCCGAGGTTGGAGTTGGCCTTGACCGCGAAGCACACCAGGTGCGGCATGCCGGCCAGCGCATCGGCATAGGCCAGGTACTGGGCCTCGATGTGGGCGCGGGAGTAGACGTAGGTCGGTGTGCCGAAGCGGTCGGCGATGGCGGACAGCGCCACACCTTCCGCGAACAGCTCCCCGCCACGGTAGTTAAAAGCGTCCATGGCGATCCCTTATTGGTAAACGTCGTGCTTGTGTGCTTTGGATGGCTGCTTTTGCGAAGACTGGGCTTGTGCAGCCGGATCCTGATCTTCATCGGGAAGGTACAGCGGGCCTTTCTGACCGCAGGCCGAAATCAAGCAGGCAAAAGCGACGAGCGAAGCGAGCGCAGCAATGGAAGAGATCAGGCGCTTCATGGCGAAATCCTTGAATATGCGTTAATTGCGCCGGAGTATACCGGCCACCCGGCAGCTTGCCTATGCGACGGAACTCCCGTCCGGCGGGGCTCGGGCTGCGGCGCGGAAAACTTTCCTGCATGGCGGGTGCATATTTCGTCGCCGGGCAGGGCGCTTGGTCGTTATCCTTTGCAATCGGCTGGCCGCGACCGTATCTTGCGGCGCTTGAGCCTGATCAGACATTTTTTGAGGTTGCCGCAATGAGTTTGTCCGAAGCCCGTTTCCATGATCTGGTCGATGCCACCCAGCAAGCGCTGGAGGACATCTTTGATGAAAGTGGCCTGGATCTGGACATGGAGAACTCGGCCGGTGTGCTGACTATCAAGTTCGACAACGGCAGTCAGTTGATCTTCAGCCGTCAGGAGCCTCTGCGTCAGTTGTGGCTGGCTGACCGTTCCGGTGGTTTCCATTTCGACTATGACGAGCAGGCCGGCAAATGGGTCTGCGAGAAAACCGAAGAGTTGCTGGGTGAAATGCTGGAGCGCATCGTCTGGGAGCGCGCCGGCGAAAAACTCGATTTCGACGAAATCTGAGATGACGACCGCACCACGCCCTGCCTGAAGCCGCTCTACAGCAACGTCAGCCCGGCCGTGCCTTCGCCGTGCACCGGCGTCTGTCGGCTGGATGAGCAGAAGGTCTGCCTCGGTTGCATGCGCCATGTCGAAGACATCCGCGAATGGCGTTCGGCCGATGACGAGCGCCGTCGGGTAATCTGCGCGCAGGCGATGCAACGCCGGCAGCTCGCCGGAGCGTAGCTTGTATATTTTTTGAGCTGTGATAGTGTCCGGAAACGCCTCAACCCATCGAGGCCTGGTGAAAACCCCGTCTTTTTTGGCGGGGTTTTGCTTTTTTTGTGTGCAGAAGAAAGGAGTCTGCCCGGATCATGACCGCACCTTCCATCACCCTTACCCGTCTGGACGTGCAACGTCTGGAACGCCTGATCGACAGCCTGGATGACTCGCTGCCGGGCGTGATCGCGCTGCAAACCGAACTGGACCGCGCCGATACCCTGGTCGGTCACGATGAAGTGCCCGCCGATGTCGTGACGATGAATTCCCGTGTGCACTGTCGCGAAGAAGGCAGTGGCAAGGACTACCACCTGACGCTGGTCTATCCGAAGCACGCCAACGCCGACGAAGGCAAAATCTCGATCCTGGCCCCGGTCGGCAGTGCGCTGCTGGGCTTGAAGGTTGGCCAGCACATCGACTGGCCGGCACCGGGTGGCAAGACCCTGAAGCTGACCTTGCTGGAAGTCGAATCGCAGCCGGCCAACGGCGGCGACTTCCCGGAATAACCCAGCCTCAGACCTGCTCGAGCGCCTCGTTCAGAGAGCGTTCCAGGTCGGCCTTGTAACGCAGATACAGATTGCTCGAACTCTGCCCGTCACCGATCACACCCGACAGGTCCAGGTCGGTGATGTAGCAGCGGTAGCGCTCGGTTTCCCGGCGCTGCCCGACGATTTCCCGGGCGACCACGCTGAACAGCTGGTCGCCATGTTCCAGTTCGCAGAACTCCCGCTGATTGCAATACAACGTGACCTGCACCTCGCCCGGTGCGGCTTTGCCGATGATCGCCTGCACGTCGTAGAACGGCTTGTTGACTGGCGTCTGCGGCGCCGGGCGCATTTCGACCCGTCGTGCGCGCCCCGGTCCTGATGGCAATAACTGGTAATACAAGATTTCAAGGCTGGCGGCGTGGTTCGACTCCATCGGCAGCAGTGCTTCACGCCGGAACTGGATCGATTGCAGGAAGCGTTGTAGCGGCACCAACAGACTTTGTTCGTCGTGATAGGGCAGGTGTTGTTGCCACAGCGCATTGAATTCGTCGAGCACGTACAGCTCGGCCGTTTGCTCGGTGATACGGTAGAACACCTGAATGCATTCGGGCTGGCCCATCGGCAGGATCAGCGCGAGGTCGTGGTCTTCCAGCGCCATCGGGTCCAGGTGCAGCGGGCTGTAGCGCGGTTGCTCCTCGCCGAGGTAATCGAGCAGTGCCGGCAGGGTGGCGAGGGCGACATGGCTGACCTGGCCCGGCACCAGTTCCAGCACGTGATAGTGCTGCTGCACCTGAATCAGGTAGCGGTGATTCAAGTCGCTGAGCAGCAGGTTCTGCGCGGTATCGACGATCTCTTCCACCCGGCGTGCGATGAATTGCGCGCGATTGTGGCAGAAGCAACGCACTCGCAGCGAGGGCTGGTGCGGTCCTCGCGGCAGGTTGTTGAGGTAGTCACGCAGGCAGTCGAGCAGCGCATGCGGGCCGTCGAAGCGGTTGACCAGCACTTCGTTCCAGCTGTTGAGCGTGACCTGATCGAGGGTCAGCACCAGGTTCTCGCGCACGCCGGCATAGCTCAGGGAGTCCGTGCGTTCGGTGGTCATCAGGATGTTCAGGTCGCGGTGATGCTTGAGCGGGTCGACCCCGACATTCACCAGAATCAGCACTTCGCTCGGCACACTGGCGCGCAGCAACGGTTCTTCGGCAACGGTCGGCAAGGGCAGGGCGATGCTCTGCTGCAGGCTGCCGAGCAGGTTGAACAGCTCGAACTCGCTCATGTCGCTGGTGCCGGGGTGCAGGGCCAGTCGGGTGCTGCTGTCGATCACGCCGTTGCGATGACACCAGGTCAGCAGTTCCAGCAACTGGCGGCTGCGCTTGATCGGCGCGAAGTGTTCCCACTCCAGCGCCGTCAGGCTGCCGTTGTACAGGCCCCACTGGGTTTGCCCGGGTTCCTTTTTGTTCGGCGATTGCACCAGGGTCAGGGTGTCTTCGGCCAGGTCCGGGGCGATGCCGGGGTTGATGAACTCGACTTTGTCGGCCTTGCGTTCGAACGCGGCGTACAGGCGTCGGCCGAGAACGTTGAGATCACGTTTGTTGATCAGGCTGACGGTCTGCTCGGTGCGGGCGAACTGGGTCAGGAAGCGATAGCTGTAATTCAGCTCGTTGACCAGAGCCCGGCGTTCGGCACTGACCTGTCGCACTTTCCACTGGCTGCGGCTGTCGAGCAAAGCCAGTTGCCGCTGGTCCCAGTGCCATTCGCTGGCCAGTCTTTCCAGTAATGAGCGCTGCCAGCTCTGGGTGCGGGTGTTGCCGGTGAGCTTGCGGTTGACCTTGAGGTACAGCGCACGGCGTACCAGTTCCAGGCGCTCGGGTTCATTGCGGGCGGTGAGGTATTCCTCGATCCGGCGGTAAACCACCATGTACGGATCCAGCTCGTCGAGGTCGAGCCGGTTGGCAAACACCGCCTGCTTGAAGCGCAGGCTCAGGCACTGCACCTGCGGATGTTCGCTGGCGTAGACCTCGATCAGCAGCAGCTTGAGCACCGACTTGTAAGGCGACTCGATGCCCTTGAACAACTGCCACAGCCCGGCACCCACGAACTCGCCCGGCGGAATGTGCGCCAGTGGGCCGAGGTCGAGGGTTTCATCGTTGCGGATGAAACGCTTGGAGATCAGGGTGTGGGTGTACTGGTCGTATGCGCGCTCTTCGTAGACCGGCACCAGCCACCAGATCGGCGTGCGCCCGGCCAGCCAGATCGCCGTGCGGTAGAACTCGTCCAGCAGCAGATAGTGCTGGGTGGTGCCGCAGTCTTCGGAGCTGAGTTGGGTATCGCGCTCACCTTTGACGAAACGCACCGGGTCGATCAGGAAGAAATGCGCCTCTGCGCCCTGGCTCGCGGCCCAGGCTTCGAGCAACTGGCATTTTTTGCGCAGTTCGGCGAGTTCACTGTCGCTCAGGTCGGGGGCGTGGCAGACCCACACGTCCATGTCGCTCTGGTCGGCCTGGGCCAGGGTGCCGAGGCTGCCCATCAGGAACAGGCCGTGAATCGGTCGCGGCGGGTTGCTGCCGTGGCGCGGCTTGTAGGAAAACGAGCGCGTCAGGCGCTGGGCTTCGGCGAGAGCATCGGCATCCGGTTCGTAATTCGATAACCCGGCCGGCGTGCTGCCCGAGACATAACCGGGCAGCAGCGGATGATTGACGTGGAAAAACAGCGGCAACAGGGTCAGCACGCTTTGCTGGCGCGTCGACAGGCCTTCGAGGGCCCGGCTCAGGCGACCTTCGTTGAGTTTGAGAAAGCGTGCGCGCAACTGGCTGAGTACCTTGCGGTCGATTCCCTCGTCCAGGTCGGGGCGGATTTCATGGGTGCGGGTCATGTCGACTCAAACCGGCTCGCAGGGCTCGGAGGCAGAGGGTCACGGAATGCGAGGGAGTTTAGCGCCTGTGCAGCGCGAGCATTAAGCTGAATTTGTTTTTTGACGCCAGATTTCCACCGCGTGACGGTGGCGTGCGGCCGGGCTGGCCCGCGGAAATCCCGTGGCGGAGGTTTCCGTGGGCAAAGTCGGGAGGATCAGGCGGTTTGTTGCTCTTTCAGAATCGTCAGTACGGTCTGCACGTTTTGTGCGGCATCGCGACCGAGACTGGTCAGGTAACCGCCATCAGGCTGGTCTGTCAGTTCTTTTTCAAAGAGGCGTTGGGCAGCAGCAATGTGCTTCGGGGCAGCGGTCTGATGAATTTTCAGACCTTCCTGGGAACTGTCCAGGTTGAAGAGTGCGAGGACTTCCAGTTCGGCAACCAACTCAGGGGTAAGCGACATAAGGACTCCAGACTTTCTAGGAATTGGACGACAGCGCCCCTAAGGTGAACCTGCCGGCGCAGCCTGTCCAGTGTGCGCCAGGGTTTTTGTCTCGGGGGTGGATTCCAGTGTAGTCAGGGGCCGGGAGAAGGCCGGATGGAAGGGTGACAAATTGTGTGGGAGCCAGGCAGCTCCCACATAGGGTTGCCCGATTACGGCTTTTCCGGTGGCAACTCAGGCAGGGCGCGAAGGGCCGCTTCGTACCATTCGGTATTGAACGCGCGGTCGTCATCGAGCATGGCGTCGATTTCGTAAGCCAGCACGTGGGCCATCAGGTTCAGGATGTCTTCGCGCTCGTAACCGACCAGGGTCAGTTTGTTGAACGTGGCCTTGGCTGCGGGCGGGTTGTCGCTTTCGATCTGGTTTTCGATGGCTTCGATCAAAGTGCTCTCGGTGAACTCTTCTTCGTCGTTATCGATGTCTGTCGGCTCGCTCATGGCAGGCTCCTCAAGGAAAGGCGCCAGTTTACCCGCATTCAGCGGCGTGATGCTGCTGGCGGGATTCCCCGGAGCGATCTATAAACAGGCACTGCCCACCCCGCACGGCCTGGAGGCTATGTGATGTTCAAGCTCTACGGATTCTCAGTCAGCAACTACTACAACATGGTCAAACTGGCTCTGCTGGAAAAGGGCCTGCCGTTCGAGGAAGTCACCTTCTACCCGACGCCAACGCCGGAATCTCTGGCCATCAGCCCGCGCGGCAAGGTGCCGGTGCTGGGGGCCGAAGGTGGCTATATCAACGAAACGATGGTGATGCTCGAATACCTCGAAAGCACCCGGACGGGTGTTCCGCTGCTGCCGGCCGAGCCGTTTGCGCGCGCCCAGGTGCTGGCGGTGGCCAAGGAAATCGAGTTGTACATCGAGTTGCCGGCCCGAGCCTGTTACGGCGAAGCGTTCTTCGGCGCGACGCTGCCGGAGGCGATCAAGGAGAAGACCAAGTCTGAATTGCTGCTGGGGTTCGCAGCGCTGGGCCGCCACGGCAAGTTCGCCCCGTATGTGGCGGGCGACAGCCTGAGCATCGCTGACCTGTACTTCCTCTACAGCGTGCCGCTGGCGGCTGCGGTGGGGCACAAGCTGTTTGGTCTGGATCTGCTGGCGGACATGCCGAAGGCCAAGGCACTGCTGGAGCGACTTGAACAGAATCCGCATGTGCAGAAGATTGCAGCGGACAAGGAAGCGGCGATGCCGACGTTTTTGGCGATGATCGCAGCAAAGAAATAGAAATTTGTTCTGAAGCGAATTCGCGGGCAAGTCGATGATTCGACTTGCCCGCGATGCTTTTAGCGGCCGGCGATCAACGCCTGTCCGCGAGCCACAGCAGCCTTGACCTGCGCCGGGGCAGTGCCGCCGATGTGGTCACGGGCATTCACCGAACCTTCCAGGGTCAGCACGGCGAACACGTCCTGCTCGATCTGGTCGCTGAACTGACGCAGTTCTTCCAGGCTCATTTCTGCCAGATCCTTGCCGGTGTCGACGCCGTACTTCACGGCGTGGCCGACGATTTCGTGGCAGTCACGGAACGGCAGGCCACGGCGAACCAGATAGTCGGCCAGGTCAGTGGCGGTGGAGAAGCCGCGCAGCGCCGCTTCACGCATGATCGCGTGTTTCGGTTTGATCGCCGGGATCATGTCGGCAAAGGCTCGCAGCGAGTCGCGCAGGGTGTCGGCGGCGTCGAACAGCGGTTCCTTGTCTTCCTGGTTGTCCTTGTTGTAGGCCAGCGGCTGGCCTTTCATCAGGGTCAGCAGGCCCATCAGGGCGCCGAACACACGGCCGGTCTTGCCACGCACCAGCTCCGGCACGTCGGGGTTCTTCTTTTGCGGCATGATCGAGCTGCCGGTGCAGAAACGGTCCGGCAGATCGATGAACTGGAACTGCGCGCTGGTCCACAGCACCAGCTCTTCGGAGAAGCGCGACAGGTGCATCATCGCGATGCTCGCGGCCGAGCAGAATTCGATGGCGAAGTCGCGATCCGACACGTTGTCCAGCGAGTTGCCGCCAACAGCGTCGAAGCCCAGCAGTTGCGCGGTGTATTCACGGTCGATCGGGTAGGTGGTGCCGGCCAGCGCGGCGCTGCCCAGCGGCATGCGGTTGGTGCGCTTGCGGCAGTCGACCAGGCGCTCGTAGTCGCGGCTGAGCATTTCGAACCAGGCCAGCATGTGGTGACCGAAGGTCACAGGCTGTGCGGTCTGCAGGTGGGTGAAGCCCGGCATGATGCTCGCGGCTTCACGCTCGGCCTGTTCCAGCAGGCCTTTTTGCAGACGGGTGATCTCGGCCAGGATCAGGTCGATCTCGTCACGCAGCCACAGGCGGATGTCGGTGGCGACCTGGTCGTTGCGGCTGCGGCCGGTGTGCAGCTTCTTGCCGGTGATGCCGATGCGGTCGGTCAGGCGTGCCTCGATGTTCATGTGCACGTCTTCGAGGTCCACGCGCCAGTCGAACTGGCCGGCCTCGATTTCACCCTGGATGGTCTTCAGGCCATCGATGATGCTGTCGCGCTCGGCATCCGTCAGCACGCCGACCTTGGCCAGCATGGTGGCGTGGGCGATCGAGCCCATGATGTCGTGGCGATACAGGCGCTGGTCGAAAGTGACGGAGGCGGTGAAGCGGGCGACGAAGGCGTCGACGGGTTCACTGAAGCGGCCGCCCCAGGACTGATTGGTCTTGTCAGTGCTCATGAATTCGCTCGTATCGGCTTGAAGAAAAAAGGCGTGAAACGCTGGCGCGGATAATAACAGGGTTGCCAATCCTGTCGTTGACACTGGTCGATACGTTTTTTTCTCATCTCTGCGTTCATAGTCGCCGCCGGTTCCGGGGGATTTGCGCAAGGATATTTTCCAATTGAGCAATATCGGCCCGGCGAGCGTCTACAGTAGGACTAAGGGTCGGCGCGACTGTGGATCGTGCAAAGGTCTGGCCGCCGGCTATAAGAAGAGAGGGGTGGGTGTTTTGACCATCGGCATACCCTGCGTAAAACGCAGACAGACGCGAGCTTCGAGGGGTGCGTCCCGGGTGTCGGCAAATATTGCCGGCCGACGTACGGCACTTTTTGGCGCTCGCGCTAGTCTTAGCGTGGATCGCGGTGACGGACGTCACTCCACTTGTCTACGCTATCCTTGTGCGAGACTCACGCAGGAATCCAGCGCAATATGAATGTCCTGATCGTTGATGACGAACCACTGGCCCGCGAGCGCCTCGCCCGAATGGTGAGCGAGCTCGAGGGCTACACAGTCCTGGAGCCCAGCGCCACCAATGGCGAAGAGGCGTTGGCACTGATCGACAGCCACAAGCCGGATATCGTGCTGCTCGATATCCGCATGCCGGGCCTCGACGGCCTGCAAGTGGCTGCCCGGCTGTGCGAACGCGAAACCCCGCCCGCCGTGGTGTTCTGCTCCGGTATCGATGAATTTCCCTTGGAGGCCCTGCAGGCCAGCGCCGTGGGCCATGTGGTGAAACCCGTGAGAACCGAACATCTGCAGGAAGCCCTGAAAAGGGCTGAACGTCCGAATCGGGCTCAGCTATCGGCCCTGACCCGTCCCGCCGCCGAAAGCGGCAATGGCCCGCGCAGTCATATCAGCGCCCGCACCCGCAAAGGCATCGAACTGATCCCGCTGGATCAGGTGGTGTATTTCATTGCCGATCACAAATACGTGACCCTGCGTCATGAAGCCGGTGAAGTGCTGCTGGACGAGCCACTGAAGGCGCTGGAAGACGAGTTCGGCGAGCGGTTCGTGCGGATCCACCGCAATGCGCTGGTCGCCCGCGACCGCATCGAGCGCCTGCAGCGCACGCCGCTGGGCCACTTCCAGTTGTTCCTCAAGGGCCTGAACGGTGACGCGCTGATCGTCAGCCGCCGCCATGTGGCGGGCGTGCGCAAGATGATGCAAGGGCTTTAGCCCGAGGGCGTCGGGCGGCTTTCCATTCTCTTCACCAGGCATTGCCGGCCAGGGAGGCCACGCCGTTTCTGATTCAGGTCAAAGTGGATTTGGCTGAGCTGTTATCATCCGCCGTATCTATTCAGTACGGATTGATCCATGTCCACTCGCGAAATCCGCATCGCCACCCGCAAAAGTGCACTGGCCCTCTGGCAGGCCGAATACGTCAAAGCCCGTCTGGAAGCAGCCCACCCGGGGTTGCTGGTGACGCTGGTGCCCATGGTCAGTCGCGGCGACAAGCTGCTCGATTCCCCCTGTCGAAAATCGGCGGCAAGGGTCTGTTCGTCAAGGAACTGGAAACCGCGCTGCTGGAAAACGAAGCCGATATCGCCGTCCATTCGATGAAAGACGTGCCGATGGACTTCCCCGAAGGTCTCGGTCTGTTCTGCATCTGCGAGCGCGAAGACCCGCGCGACGCGTTTGTCTCCAATACTTTTTCCAGCCTTGATGCGTTGCCGGCCGGCAGCATCGTCGGCACGTCCAGCCTGCGCCGCCAGGCGCAGTTGCTGACCCGTCGTCCCGACCTGGAAATCCGTTTCCTGCGTGGCAACGTCAACACCCGTCTGGCCAAGCTCGATGCCGGCGAGTACGACGCGATCATCCTCGCGGCGGCCGGTCTGATTCGCCTCGGTTTCGAAGACCGCATCACTTCTGCCATCAGCGTCGACGACAGTCTGCCGGCCGGTGGCCAGGGCGCGGTGGGCATCGAATGCCGCAGTGCCGACGCTGAAATCCATGCCTTGCTCGAGCCTTTGCATCACGCCGATACGGCTGACCGTGTGAGCGCCGAACGTGCCCTCAACAAACACTTGAATGGCGGTTGCCAGGTGCCGATCGCCTGCTATGCCGTGCTCGAAGGCGAGCAGTTGTGGCTGCGTGGTCTGGTCGGCGAGCCGAGCGGCGGCAAGTTGTTGAGCGCCGAAGCCCGAGCGCCGCGCGCTGCCGCTGAAACGCTGGGCGTGCAAGTCGCTGAAGATTTGCTTCGCCAAGGTGCCGGCGACATTCTCAAGGCTGTCTACGGCGAGGCAGGTCACGAGTGACGACCTGGCGCCTGCTGCTGACGCGCCCCGCTGACGATTGCGAGGCGCTGGCCGAGGTGCTGGCCGGGCAGGGGATTTTCAGCAACTGCCTGCCGCTTTTGGAAATCGCGCCGCTGCCGGTCTCTGACACAATGCGCCAGACCTTTGCCGGGTTGTCGCACTACAGCGCGGTGATCGTGGTCAGCAAGCCGGCGGCGCGCATCGCTGTGCAATTGATCGATGCCGTGCCGGCCATGCCCTGGTTCAGCGTTGGCGCAGCGACGGCGCAGATTCTTCGGGATCGGGGTCTCGATGCGCATTGCCCGGACGAGGGCGATGACAGTGAAACCTTGCTGCAATTGCCGCGTCTGCTCGAGGCCGTTGAACGGCCCGGCGCACAGGTGTTGATCCTGCGCGGAGAGGGCGGTCGCGAGCTGCTGGCCGAGCGCCTGCGCGCGCTTGGTGCTAGTGTCGAGTATCTGGAACTGTACCGCCGTGACCTGCCGGACTATCCGCCGCGGGAACTGCCCCGACGGATTGCGGCGGAACGCCTGAACGGGCTGGTGGTCAGCAGTGGACAGGGTTTTGAGCACCTGCGCCAATTGGCCGGCGATACATGGCCGGCGTTAGCGCAGATGCCGTTGTTTGTTCCAAGCCCAAGGGTCGCCGAGCAGGCACGTGCCGCCGGGGCCCGAACAGTTGTGGATTGTCGCGGCGCCAGTGCCGCGGCCTTGCTGACGGCGTTACGGGAGCATCCCGTGCCCGTTCTCTAATGCAAAGGATGGATACGTGAGCGAAACAGCCTTGCCTAAAGATGACGTTCAACCTGTGATCGATGCACCGGTTGATGCACCGCCACCGGCCGCTGAACCGCGCCGAGGCAACGGATTGGCCATTGTCGCGCTGCTGCTCGGCGCCGCCGGTGTTGCGGTGGGTGGCTGGGGTGTCTGGCAGGTGCGACACCTGCAAGCCAACACGCAGGAGCAATTGAGTCAGGTGCAGGCGTTGAATGATCAGGCCCAGAACCTGAAACTCAACGAGCAGCGTCTGACCGAGCGCCTCGGACAACTGCCGGGCGCTGACGAGCTCGCCGAGCGCCAGCGTCTGGTGACGCAACTGCAGGGCGATCAGCAACGCCTCAATCAGCGTCTGGAAACCGTCCTCGGGGCTAGCCGCAAGGACTGGCGTCTGGCCGAGGCCGAGCATCTGCTGCGACTGGCCAGCCTGCGTCTTTCTGCCTTGCAGGACATCAGCAGCGCTCAGGCACTGGTGCAGGGTGCCGACGATATTCTGAAGGAGCAAAACGATCCGGGTTCGTTTGCCGCGCGTGAACAAGTGGCGAAAACCCTGGTGGCGTTGCGCAGTACCGAGCAGCCCGATCGTACCGGTCTGTTCCTGAAGCTGGGCGCACTGCGCGATCAGGTCATCGGGCTCACCGAGCTGGCGCCCGAATACAAGGATCGCGGCGATTCGCTGCTGGGGCTGACCGCCGATGGCGACGGGGCCAGTCGCTGGTCGCAGTGGTGGGATCAGATCTCGCGCTACATCCGCATCGATTTCAATGCCGATAAAAACGTACGGCCGCTGCTTGCAGGGCAGAGCCTGAGCCAGGTACGCCTGGCCCTGAGTCTCTCTCTGGAACAGGCGCAATGGGCGGCTCTCAACGGTCAGGCAGCGGTCTACACCCAGGCGCTGACTGAGGCGCGGGACGTGCTCAAGGGCAATTTCAACCCGGACAACCCGCAGAGCAAAATCATGCTCGAACAAGTGGCGGAGTTGAGCAAGCAGCCGGTCACGGTTGTTACGCCGGATCTGGCTGGCACCCTCAGCGCCGTGCAGGCCTATCTTGAGCGCCGTAACGTCAACGCTGAAGACTCGGTGAAACCCTTCGCCAAGCCTGCCGCCACCGTGCAGGAGGCCACACCATGAAGCGTCTGTACGTCATCGTGTTTCTGGTGATCGCTGCGACGGCGGCCCTCGGTCTGGCGATTGCCGAGCATTCCGGTTACGTATTGGTGGCCTACAAAAGCTTCCGTTATGAATCGAGCCTGTGGGCGACGTTGGCGCTGGTGGCGGTGCTCTGGCTGCTGATCTGGGGCATCAAGGCGCTGGTCGAGCTGGTGCTGACTTCGGGTGGCGTGGTCAATCCATGGTCGCGCCGCAACCGCAGTCGTCGTGTGCAAGTGGCGATCGAGCACGGTCAACTGGATCTGGCCGAAGGTCGCTGGGCCAGCGCCCAGCGTCACCTTTATCGGGCTGCCGAGGCCGAGCGTCAACCGTTGCTGTATTACCTCGGTGCGGCCCGTGCTGCCAACGAGCAAGGCAATTACGAAGAAAGTGATCGTCTGCTGGAGCGCGCGCTCGAACGTCAGCCTCAGGCCGAACTGGCGATTGCCTTGAGTCATGCGCAACTGCAAACCGACCGTGGCGATACCGAAGGTGCGTTGGTGACCTTGCAGGCCATGCGCGAGCGTCATCCGCACAACGTCCAGACCCTGCGTCAGTTGCAGCGCCTGCATCAGCAGCGCGGTGACTGGTCGGCGGTGATCCGCATGCTGCCCGAGCTGCGCAAGGACAAAGTCCTGCCGCCTGCCGAACTGGCCGAGCTGGAACGTCGCGCCTGGGGAGAGAACCTGTCGCTGGCGGCACATCGCGAAGAAGATGGCGCGGTCGGTCTGCAGTCGCTCAATCGCGCCTGGCAACAATTGAGTTCGTCGCAGCGCCAGGAACCTCCGCTGGTTCTCGCCTATGCCGAGCAACTGCGCCAACTGGGTGCTCAAGTCGAAGCCGAAGAGGTGTTGCGCAGCGCCCTCAAGCGCAAGTACGACAGCCACCTTGCGCGGCTCTATGGTCTGGTGCGCGGCAGCGATCCCGCGCGTCAACTGCAAACCGCCGAAGGCTGGCTCAAGGATCATCCTGCCGACCCGAGTCTGCTGCTGACGCTCGGTCGACTGTGCCTGCAAGCCAGTCTCTGGGGCAAGGCGAGGGACTACCTGGAAAGCAGCCTGCGTACACAGCGCAATCCGGAAGCCTGTGCGGAACTGGCGCGTTTGCTGGCTCGACTCGGCGATACCGATCGCAGCAACCAGCTGTTCCAGGAAGGTCTCGGTCTGCTGGATGAGCGTCTGCTGGCCTCGCCGTTACCGGTCCAGGCTCATGCCTGAATGGACGAGGGAGTTCGCTCCCTCGCTCAAGGTGTCGACCGAATTTTTACCGTTTTTTCTCTATCGGGACAAAGTCCTACAAGGGACTACTTTCATTCCTCTCGAGTCTGTCGGGATTTCCCTACACTTCTGGTGAAGTGTCGTCAGTGGACCGCCTTGAAAGGCTGAGGCCCTTTCCTCTACCGTACCTGCCTGTCTTTATTGTTACGGATAAGCCATGTCGGCGACCTGCTCACGCTCCCTGTTTTTTATGGCTTTCACGGCGGGAATCCTGGCGCTGGGAGCTTCCTATTACCTCGAATACACAGTCGGCCTCATGCCGTGCAGCCTGTGTCTGGTGCAGCGACTTTTCCTGAGTGTCCTTACCGCCTGCTGTGGCGTGGCGGCCGTGCATGGGCCCGGACGCTTCGGTCTGTCGCTCTACTGGTTCGGTGCGCTGTCGGCCAGCCTCGGCGGTACGATGGCTGCCTGGCGACAGGTACTGCTGCAGAGTGATTCGATGCATTACCTGGCGCATTGCGCACCGGGCACGCAGGAGTTGTTCAGCCACCTTCCATGGCTTTGCGCATTGGGGCGAATGTTTAGTGACAGCGAAGACTGCGCGCAATTGTCCTGGACGCTGTTCGATCTGAGCATTCCGGAGTGGAGTCTGCTGTTCTTCGTCGCCATGTCGATCCTGGCGGTTTATCAATTATTGCGACTGGCCTGGAGCGCTCTGCAACGACCGCTCAGCGGCGAACCGTCGCATCGGACCCTGATCAGGGATTAAACACTTGTATGAACTTTCTCTCCTGCGTACCTTGAAGCCACAGGCGTGCGGGCATAATCTGGCCCGCACGTGTCATTGGATTTGTGTTGCTCGATGACACTCTGCCTGCCCGCCTCTCAAAGCAACAACCAAAGAAAGAGGCGCAGGTGCAGGGCAGCATGACCCACAAGGGAAGAGAGATCGCCATGCTCGAAAGTTGTCAGAATGCTCAGGAACGTTGGGGTGGAGTTCATCTGCTGATCGACCGCTGGCTCCAGGAGCGTGAGGAACTGATCGCAGCCTATGACAAGCTGGGCGCAGAGCCTCAGTCGTTGTCCGTGGATCGCAAGCCCCTGCAGGAATTCTGTGGTGTGCTGGTCGACTATGTGTCAGCCGGACATTTCGAAATCTACGAACAACTTACCGGCGAGGCCAAGGCCTTCAACGACAAGCGCGGCCTGGAACTGGCCGAGACGATCTACCCGCGCATCGATGTCATCACGGAAAAACTGCTGGCTTTCAACGATCTGTGCGATGAAGGCAAATGCGTTACCGAAAAATTCAAGGAGTTGGGTGGACTGCTCCACGAGCGCTTCGAACTGGAAGACTGCCTGATCGAAGTGCTGCATACCGCCCACAAGGAAGAGGATTCGGTTCAGGCCTGAACCGGTCCCGCGAGACACAAGAACGGTGCGCCAACAGCGCACCGTTTTTTATTGGGCGATCAACTGGTCGCGCCACGCAACTCGACTTCGAACACCAGCGGTGTGAACGGCGCGATCAAGTCGCCGGCACCGTCGGCACCGTAAGCCTGATCCGATGGAATCACCAGTCGCCACTTCGCACCCACCGGCATGTTTTGCAAAGCGGTGCGCCAGCCTGCGATCACGCTGTCGAGATTGAACCACTGCGGTTGAGTGTTCTGGTCGAACACGGTGCCGTCAGGTAACCGACCGATATACAGCACCTGTACTTTCCCGTCGGGGCCGGCCTTCGGGCCAGTACCCGGTGCCAGCTCGGTCAGCAGGATGCCGTCGGCCAACGTCTTCACCCCGGGCTTGGCTTTTTCTGCGGTGAGAAAGCGTTGCTCGTTTTCCATCGCGGCTTCGCTCGAAGGCATGGCTGCATGCTCGGCCGTCTGCGATTCGTGATCCGCCAGAATCTGTTCGATTCGCGCTTCGCTGAGTGCCAGCGGCTTGCCCTGATAGGCCTGTTGCAAACCTTCGATCAAGGCCTGGATCTGCAGTTGCGGAACCTCCTGGCGCAGCCGTTCACCGAGGCTCGCGCCGAGACTGTAGGCCAGATCGTGGGCATCGTTCGCGGTGTTTTTTTCGTCGGCCTGGACCGCCGAAAAGATCATGCAGAGGGATAAAAAAAGTAGCGCGACATGGGCACTCTCCATCCTGAATTGCGGTGGATTATGCCAGCGCGAAGCCCTGCAACGGTGAACTGCTTTGAGCAATGTGCAGAAGTTTTTCGCGAGCCTGCAACCGAGTGCCTTCGATACTGTCAACATGCCCTAGCGGCGGTAGCAGCAGAGGTCTAGTATGAGCCGCACTCACGTCAGCCAGGAGGTAAACCATGTCGGCCACCAAGAAGCCTGTAAACACTCCGTTGCACTTACTCCAACAGCTCTCGGGCAGCCTGCTCGAACATCTGGAAAACGCTTGCTCCCAAGCCTTGGCTGATGCTGAAAAACTGCTCGCCAAACTGGAAAAGCAACGCGGCAAGGCACAAGAAAAACTGCACAAATCCCGCACCAAATTGCAGGACGCAGCCACAGCCGGTAAAGCCAAGGCGCAGACCAAGGCCAAGGCTGCCGTGAAGGAACTCGAAGACCTGCTCGATGCGCTGAAGGATCGTCAGTCCGACACCCGCAGCTACATTCTGCAACTCAAGCGCGACGCCCAGGAAAGCCTGAAACTGGCCCAGGGTGTCGGTCGTGTTCAGGAAGCCGTCGGCAAGGCGCTGTCCCTGCGTTCGGCCAAACCGGCAGCGGCGCCTGCGAAAAAAGCGGCCGCCAAACCTGCTGCAAAAGCACCGGCCAAAGCGCCAGTGAAAGCCGCCGCAAAACCTGCAGCGAAGAAACCCGCAGCCGCAAGCGCTGCTAAACCTGCAGCTAAAACCACCGCTGCAAAACCAGCTGCCGCCAAGCCGGCTGCAGCAAAACCAGCCGCTGCCAAACCTGCTGCGCGAACCGCTGCTGCAAAAGCGGCTCCGGCAAAAAACGCAGCTGCCAAACCGGCTGCTAAACCAGCCGCCAAAACCGCCGCCAAACCGGCAGCGAAACCAGCGGCCAGAACGGCTGCTGCCAAGCCTGCGGCCAAAACCGCTGCCAAACCGGTTGCAGCCAAACCCGCTGCCAAAGCTGCAGCGAAACCAGCGGCCAAGCCTGCGGTAAAAACAGCGGCCAAACCTGCTGCTGCCAAGCCTGCTGCGAAACCAGCCGCCAAACCGGCTGCCGCTGCCAAGCCTGCAACTGCCGCCAAGCCAGCGACCGCCGCCAAACCGGCCGCAAAACCTGCTGCAAAACCAGCAGTGAAAAAACCAGCCGCTGCCAAGCCAACTGCAGCCAAACCGGCCACCGCTCCTGCTGCCAAACCTGCCGCTCCGGCAACCCCGGCTGCAACCACAGCGCCTGCATCGGCCGCCACTACCTCGACCACCGCAACCACGCCATCCTCGGCGCCGGTGTCGAGCGTCGCCAGCAACCCGTCCAGCGCTTCCTAAGCGCCGGTCGCCGCGACGCGCAGCACTTGCAGCGCGTCGCGGTTCAGGTTGGCCGCAGGGCCGGCCAGCACTTCCAGCCAGTCACTCGATTCCTTCGAATTACGCTTCCATCCCTGCGCTACGCCTTCAAGTCGCGACAGCAACGCGCGCTCCGCCTCCAGCTCCAGCCCCTTGATCTGCTCGCGCATACCCTTGAGCACAGGATCGGTGTCGGCCAGATTTTTCCACTGCATGCGCATCGCGCGCAGCGGTTGAATCACCTCTTTGTCCCAAGGGATGGTCAGCTCTTGAAGCTGTTTCGTGCGTACTTCGTCGCAGGTCGCATCGCGCTGTTCCAGCCACAAACCACACAGCATCAGGCACACATTGGCCCCCGCCGATTGCAGGCGCAGGCAGGCATCCTCCACGCCGGGACGGGCGTAGACGGCAAGGGCAAAGCTCCACAGGTCAGAGGACATCGTGCTACTCGCGCCAGTTGTGAGCGAAGCTGGTAGACTCCGCCGCCATTATGATCCGACTTCAGAACCTGACTTTACAGCGTGGCCCGCAACGTCTGCTAGAAGACGCCGAGCTGACCCTGCACGCCGGCCACAAAGCCGGCCTCATCGGTGCCAACGGCGCCGGCAAATCCAGCCTGTTCGCCTTGCTCCGCGGTGAGTTGCACCCGGATTCGGGCGACTGCCTGCTGCCGGCCGACTGGCGTATCGCCCACATGCGCCAGGAGGTCGACACCCTCGAGCGTCTGGCGGTCGACTACGTGCTCGATGGCGACCTGCGCCTGCGCGAGGTCCAGCGTGATCTCGCAGCGGCCGAAGAGGCCCACGACGGGGCTGCTCTGGCGCGCCTGCACGCCGAACTCGACAGCGCCGACGGTTACACCGCCGACGCGCGTGCACGCAAGTTGCTGGCCGGTCTCGGTTTCACCAACGAGCAGATGGATCGTCAGGTAGGAGATTTCTCCGGTGGCTGGCGGATGCGTCTGAACCTTGCGCAGGCTTTGATGTGCCCGTCAGACCTGCTGCTGCTCGACGAACCGACCAACCACCTGGATCTCGACGCCATCATCTGGCTCGAAGAATGGCTGAAAAGTTACCCCGGCACCTTGCTGCTGATTTCCCACGACCGGGACTTCCTCGATGAAGTGGTCGATCACGTGGCCCACGTCGATCAGCGCAAGCTGGTGCTCTACCGTGGCGGCTACACCGCGTTCGAGCGCGCCCGTGCCGAGCGTCTGGCCCAGCAGCAACAGGCCTACGAGAAGCAGCAGGCGCAGCGTGCGCACATGGAAAGCTACATCGCCCGGTTCAAGGCCCAGGCCACCAAGGCCCGTCAGGCCCAGAGCCGGATCAAGGCCCTTGAGCGGATGGAAGAGCTGTCGGCGGCCCACGTCGATTCGCCGTTCGATTTCGTGTTCCGCGAGTCCACCAAGATCTCCAGCCCGCTGATCGACCTGTCCGATGCGCGCCTCGGTTACGGCGAGAAAACCGTGCTGGAGAAGGTCAAACTGCAACTGACCCCCGGTGCGCGGATCGGCTTGCTCGGCCCCAATGGCGCGGGCAAATCGACCCTGATCAAGAACCTCGCCGGCGAGCTGTCGCCGCTGGCCGGGCGCCTGACCCGTGGCGAGAACACGGTGGTCGGCTACTTCGCCCAGCATCAGCTCGATTCGCTGGATGCCAAGGCCAGCCCGTTGCTGCACCTGCAACGTCTGGCGCCGACCGAACGCGAGCAGACCCTGCGCGACTTCCTTGGCGGTTTCGACTTCCGTGGGGCGCGGATCGACGAGCCGGTGCTGAATTTCTCCGGTGGCGAAAAGGCCCGTCTGGCCCTGGCGTTGATCGCCTGGGAACGGCCGAACCTGTTGCTGCTCGACGAACCGACCAACCACCTGGACCTGGAAATGCGCCTGGCGCTGACCATGGCGTTGCAGGAATTCAGTGGCGCGGTGCTAGTGGTTTCCCACGATCGGCACCTGCTCAAGAGCACCACCGACAACTTCTTCCTGGTCGCCGATGGCAAGGTCGAAGAGTTCGATGGCGACCTCGAAGACTACGCCCGTTGGCTGGTCGAGTATCGTCAGCGCAACGCCCCGGTCAGCAACACGCCGGTCAACCCGGACAAGACTGACAAGAAGGCCCAGCGCCAGGCCGCTGCTGCATTGCGTCAACAACTGGCGCCGCACAAGCGTGAAGCCGACAAGCTCGAAGCCGAGCTGGGCAAGCTGCACGAGAAACTGGCCAAGGTCGATGCCAGTCTCGGCGACAGTGATCTCTACGAGCCGGCGCGCAAGAACGAATTGCGCGACCTGCTGGCCGAACAGGCCAAGCTGAAAGTCCGCGAAGGCGAGCTTGAAGAAGCGTGGATGCAGGCGCTGGAAACGCTGGAAACCATGCAGGCGGAGCTGGAGGCGCTGTCCTGATGGACGCGTTCAAGCTGCCGCTGCCGGCGGTGTGGGTCGAGCCGATCTGGCTGGGCGTGCAGATTCTGCTGATCCTGCTGGCCGGCTACTTCGCTCAGCGTGTCGTCGCGCGGTTCCTGACGCGCCTGGGCGAGAAGTATCCGTTCCCGCCGCAACTGCTGATGCCGCTGCGCGGTGGTCTGCGCTGGCTGATCATGGGCAGTGCGCTGATCTTCGTGCTGGAGCGTCTCGGTGTTTCTGCCACCGTGCTGTGGACAGCGTTGTCCGGTTTCGTCGCCGTTGCGGCCGTGGCGTTCTTCGCCATGTGGAGCGTGCTGTCGAATCTGCTCTGCGCGATTCTGATCTTCACCGTCGGCCCGTTCCGTCTCGGCGATGTGGTGGAGCTGGTGGACACCACCGACAAGCCCGGCGTCAAAGGCCGGGTGGTGGCGATCAATCTGCTCTACACCACGCTGATCGAAGCCGAAGAACTCGGCACCGGCAGCGCCATGGTGCAGGTCCCCAACAGCCTGTTCTTCCAGCGCTCGGTAAGACGCTGGCGCGGGTCGGATGTGTTTCCTTCCGGCGGTTTCGAAAAGTGATCGGACGCCGGCCACGTTGGTCGGCGGCCGCAACATCCTGAAAAAATCGGTAGTCATCCCGCCCGAATCCCATTAGCTTGGACGTTTGTCACGAGTCTGAGTCGAGGTGTGCGATGGAGCTTCAAACATGGCTGGCGTTTTTTGCCGCGTGTTGGGTAATCAGCCTTTCTCCGGGCGCTGGCGCGATTGCGTCGATGTCCAGTGGTCTGCAATACGGTTTCTGGCGCGGTTACTGGAACGCCCTGGGCCTGCAACTGGGCCTGGCCCTGCAGATTGCCATCGTCGGCGCCGGTGTCGGCGCAATCCTCACCGCTTCGGCCACTGCGTTCCATGCGATCAAATGGTTCGGTGTCGCGTACCTGGTTTATCTGGCGATCAAACAGTGGCGCGCACTGCCGATGGACATGAGCGATGACGCGGCCGTACGCCCGATCGGCCGGCCGATGGCGCTGGTGTTCCGTGGCTTTCTGGTGAACATCAGCAACCCCAAGGCCCTGGTGTTCATGCTGGCGGTGCTGCCGCAGTTCATCAATCCGCATGCACCGCTGCTGATCCAGTACGTGGTGATCGGCGTGACCATGATCTGCGTCGACCTGATCGTCATGGCCGGCTACACCGGGCTGGCGTCGAAGGTGCTGCGTCTGCTGCGCACACCGACCCAGCAAAAACGCATGAACCGTACGTTTGCCGGGCTGTTCATCGGCGCGGCGGCATTCATGGCGACGTTGCGCAAAGCCGCCGCGTAAAGCGGGCAGGCATAAAAAAGGCGACCTTTTCAGGTCGCCTTTTTCGTTTGCGGCAGCCGGTCAGTGAAGAATCACCGGCGCCGTATCACGCGGCAGATTGTTGCGCTGCTGCGGTTCACGCGGTTGCTCGTAACCGCCACCGCCGAGCTGCATGCTCAGCTGTCCGGCCACGTCTTCACCCAACGCCTTCGAGACATCGCGCACCACCCGTGGGCGGTTGAGCGAGATCTTGATGTCGCGGTGGTTCACCAGTTTGGTGTCCTGCGCTTCACCCATGGCCGTGAAGGCCGAGGTGATTTCGTAGGTCTTGGTGTTGATCAGGCTGAAATCCGCCACCAGCGTCAGACCCAGTACGGCTGAATAGCTGTCGGTGTTGGCCAGCTCGTTCATGTCCTGGGTGAAGTCGATGTCGGAGACCGTACCGAACAGCACATAGTCGGCGCCCTTGAAGTTGCCGGCCTTGATCCGCTTGATCACGTCGTAGACGTCACCCTTGACGAAGCCGTGTACGGCGTGCCTTGTACCAGCTGGAACATGCCGGTGCGCAGGATTTCACCCTTGATGTCGCCGGTGAATTTGCGCAGTTCGCCTTGTTCGATGTAGCTGGTGGATGCTTCAAGTTCGTTGTAGTTCGACGAACCGCTGGAGCTGTAGTAGCCCTCACGGTAATTGTTCTGCGCCGAAACGATGTGGATGTATTGCTCCACGCGCTCCTGATACGCCAGATCCGTTACCGCGACTTTCGGGGCCGCTTGCACGCTGAACGCGCAAGCCAGGGCCATCATGCCAATCCATGCGCGCATCGATTAACGCTCCGTGGTTTTGCGGATCTCTTTCTCGTCCATCCACTCGGCCAGACCGCTTTCAACGTCGATCAGTTGCAAGCTGAATTTGTAGAAGACGTCCTTGTAGTCGCTGCTGCGCTTGACGATCGAGCTGATCGAACCTTCAAGACGGTATTTGGCGGCGATCATGTTGCCAGTCTTGGCCACGGTGCTCTTCTTGTACAGGCCGCTCTGGTTTTGCAGCTTGAGCTGATCGACCTGGCTCTGCATCGCGGTGTTGTCGCTGGCGAAGCGGGCGGTACCGGACTTCATCAGCTGGGTCTTGATGCTGGTAGTGATTTCGCGGGTGTCGATGTATTCGCTGGTCTTGTTCTTCACGTCGTAGACCTGCACCACCGGGCGGCCCTGCAGAATGCCGGACTGGGCCAGGGAGCGGGTCATCGACTCGGCGATCATCTGCAGGTCGGTCGAGCCGAACTCGTTGGTCACGGTTTCAACGGCCTTGGTGTCGCCGTAGCTGATGTTCTTGCTGCCCAGGGTCGGCGAAGTGTTGGCGCAACCGGAGGCCAGCAGGGCGAGGACAGCGATGAAGGAAAAGCGTGCAAACATGGGAATGCTCTCTGAATCGGGAATAGGGTGTCGGACTTAAGGCGTCTTCATTTCAAGACGGAAGTCCACGGCTTTCGGCGTCGGGGCGATGCCCTGGATGAAGCTGGTCTGGGCGCCGTACATCATCTGGCTCTTCCAGACTTCTTCCTCGGCTACAGGAAAGCCTTCCGCGCCGAGCCAGGCGAAGCGGTAGTAGAACGTCTTGTTGCTGTTGAGGGTGTTGGTCAACTGCACATTGACGGTCATGAAGCCGTTCTCGCGGGCGACGCGCATGGCGCCGACCGCAATGTGTTTTTGCGGGCCCATGGCCACGACCTTGCTCGCGGCGCTGCCCGGCTCCGGCGGTGGCGGGGTGGCGCAGCCGCTGGCCAGCACGGCGAGGGCGGCGACGGCGAAGAGTTTGAAACGCATGCAAAGACTCCGTTCTTAAGGTTGTTTGAGGCTGGCTACGGCGGTGGTACCGGCGCTCGGGGTCACGTGGGCGGCAAGGCCGGCGGCGAACACCTGATTGCCGACGGCGCGCAGGGTGACGACCTGATAACGCTGATCGACGGTAACTTTGACCTGCGTGCCACCTACGGCGCTCGGCAGAGTAACCTGATGCTCACCCTTTTTCAGGCGCAGACGTACCACTTGAGTGGTGTCCGGCAGGGTACGCCACGTACGGGTATCGGCACCTTCGAGCACCGCTGAAGAGATACCCACGGCCAGACCCGCCAGCGGGTTGGTTTCGTTGATCTTCTTCTGCGCCACGCCTTTGGTGATTGCCCGCACCATGGTGCGCACGATAATGCCCGGCATGTCATCGCGCAGGGCGCGGCGGGACATGGCGGTGGTGCTGTTGAGAGCGGTCAGGTTCAGTTGCTGGCCGTCGACACCGATCTGCGCGAATGTCGCGGTGGAGGTGTCAGGCTTGATGATCGGGAACGACAGCGGGGTGATCACCACGTTGTTGGAGATCGGCAGCGGCAGCGGTACGCGGATCGAGTCGCGGGCCGGTGCCAGACCGCTTTGCACCACGATCAGGACGTCGCTGTCATCGCTCTTGACCGGTTTGTCGAGGTTGACCAGCGCCTGCTCCAGCAGCGGCGTGTTCGGGCGCAGCTCGGCTGCCTTGCGGTAGCCCGGCGCAGCCAGGTCTTTTTCATCCAGGGCTTCGTAGACGAAACCGGCCAGATAGTGGCTGAACGCACTCTGGTAGCTGTTCTTCAGGCCGACCACTTCCGGGGCGTCGAGGCTGGCGACCGGGTAGCCTTGCAGGTCTTTGTACTGGGTCTTGATGCCTTCTTTCTCGGCTTCCTCTTCGCTCTTGAGGTATTCCTTGTCACGCAGGTCGGCGATCACGGCTTCACGTTCGTGGGTCTTTTTGATCGCGGTGCGGGCGCCGTCGAAATCGTTGACCGCCAGCAGGTTCAGAGCCATCTGCGTGGTCAGCATGACTTTTTCGTAGTCGTAGCCTTCGTAACGACGGACCTTGTCATTGACCAGAAAGCTGCCGAACTGGGCCAGGTACTTGTCGGTGTCGAGCTTGACCGAATCTTCCCACTTGCCGACCACCTGGTCGGCGCTGGTCCAGGCGTTCTGGCTGCCGGACAGGTCGCCCTTGGCGCGCAGCAGTTCACCTTTCTCGAAGTAATAGAGCAGGTCCTTGTCCGGGCCGGTGTTGTTCTTTTCCAGCAGGGTCAGGGCGGCGTCGACGTTGCCGGTGGCCAGTTGCTGATTGGTCTGGGCCAGTTCGGAATCGTAGTTGCGAAACGCCGAACAGCCGGACAGCAGGGTGACGGCGCCAAGCGCGATCAGAGTGGGAGCGCGGAATGCCATGGGGTACTTCTTCCATGAGTAGCGACAGCCTCGGGTGCGGGTCGGGCTGCTGGGACCGATCGGCAGTGGCGCTGGCCTCCTGCCAATTCCTCATAAACAGAGGAGCTTTAATGCCGCATCGCAATAACGAGGGCGCGGCATTATAGGCGGGCGATGCTGGCTATGTAATAGCTTTTTAATCGCACCGGATAGTTCTGTGCCACTACTTGTCAGGCAGCCCGGAAGTGCCGATCACATTGCCGAAATCGTTCAAAAGCCGCAGGTTGACCAATTGGTGATCGCGGTCGATCCGCAGGGTGACCGGTGCCGCACTCGGCACATTGGGGGCGCTGAACTGATGATTGCCCTTTTTCAGTCGCAGGCGTGCCACCAGTGTCCTGTCTGGCAGGGTGCGCCAGGTTCGCGTATCCGCTTCTTCAAAGGGGTCGTGTTCCGTGACGACCAGCGAGGCCTTGGCCGGGTTGCGTTCATTTTCATGGGCCTGGGAAATGGCCGCCATGTTGGCGCGGAACATCGCCCGGGAAATGATCGCCGGCATGTCGTCTCGCAACGTGCGAAATGCCATGTCGGTGACGCTGTTGATCGCGGTCAGCGGCCGTTTGCGGCCATCCACCATGATGTGGTCGAACACCGGGGTGACGGTGTCCGGCACCAGGATGGGAAACGAGATCGGCGCGGTAATGACCAGGTTTTCATTGAGCCGCACCGGGATCGGCACAGTGACCGAGCTGCGGGCCGGTGCCAGACCGCTCTGGACGACGATCAGCACATCGCTTTCATCATTGTTGGCCGGTGGTTTGTCGAGGTTGCGCAGCGCTTGTTCCAGAAAAGGCGTATTCGGGCGCAGTTCGATTGCCTGGCGATAGCCCGGTGCTGCAAGGCCGCGCTCACCCAGCGCTTCATAGGTGAAGCCGGCCAGGTAATGGCTGAAGGCACTCTGGTAGCCGTTTTTCAGCTCGATAACGGCCGGCGCGTCGAGAGTCAGAACCGGGTAACCCTGCAGGTCCTTGTATTGCACCGTAATGCCTTGAGTCTTGGCTTGTTCCTCAAGCTCCTCGTACTGGCGTTCCCGTTGACGGGCGATCAGCGCTTCGCGCTCGTGGGTTTTCTTGATGTCGGCCCGGGCGCCGTCAAAATCGCCGACGGCCAGTTGATTGAGGGCCATCTGCGTGGTCAGCATGACCTTTTCATAGTCGTAGCCGTCGTAGCGGCTCAACTTGTCGTTGACCAGCATGGTGCCCATTTCATAGGAGAACTGATTGAGCAGCTTCATGGGCGCAGAAGGCACGGCCTCTTCACGTTGAAACACCATGCGGTCAGCGCTGCGCCAAGCCGTCTGACTCTGCGGCAAGGCGTTGGCGAAGCTGAGGATCGAGCCCTTTTCGAAGTAATAGAGCAGATCCTTGTCGTCCCAGGGGTTGTGCCATTCCAGCAGATCCAGCGCGCCCTGAAAGTCGCCGCGCATCAACTGGGCGTTGGTCTGCTGCATCTCCAGATCGTAATTGCGGTAGGCGGCGCATCCGCTCAGTAGCAGGAGCGTGCCGATTAACACCGGAAACAGCAGGCATTGGCGCATGGAGTGCAGCTCTTCCTTGAACAGTGAGGCGAAAGGTGTCGGATTATAGGGGCGGGCGATGGCCATGTGCCGGGGATTGGAGAGAAAGCTTGAGTCAGGCTCCCTCGACGTGAACAATGTGTTACTTCGCATTTCCAATTGAGACCCCTTCATGACTGCCTCGTCCCGATTTCTGGCCTGGCTGGTGTTCCCGTTGTTTGCCCTGAGCAGCTTCAATCTGCTGGCCGATACCGTGGAAGGCGCGCCGCAAGCGCTGCACCTGCTCGATTACATCAGCGCCGATTACCCGCCAACGGTAGAGGCAGGCAAGGTCATCGACGATGCCGAATACCGTGAACAGCTGGAGTTCACCCGCGCGCTGCAGGGCTTGATTGCCGGCATGCCGGCCAAACCGGAGAAGGCCGGCCTTGAGCAGGGCATCGACGCTCTGCTGGCTGCCATCACCGCGAAGCAGGACGGCGCGGACGTCGCCCGTCAGGCCCGGCAACTGGGGGCGAAACTGGCGGTGGCCTATGAAGTCAGCCAGGCGCCGATCATCACCCCGGACCCGACCCGTGGTGCGCCGCTCTATACCCAGCACTGCTCGGTGTGTCATGGCACCAACGGGGCCGGCGATGGCCCTGCGGGTGTCGGCATGGAGCCCGCGCCGGCCAACCTGCGTGATGCCAAGCGTCTGGATCATCTGAGCCTCTACGCGATCTACAACACCCTCGGCCAAGGCGTCGAAGGCACCGACATGCCGGCCTTCGCCGATCAACTGGACGACCGTCAGCGCTGGGACCTGGCGACCTACATCGCCCAGTTCAGTGTCGACCCGGCCACAGCCAAAACCGACAAGACCTACAACATCGCCGACCTCGCCCGTCAGACGCCGGCCGAAGTGCAGGCCGCCGAAGGCGCCGAAGGCGCCGAAGCCGCCGCGACCTTCCGCGCACAGCGGGCGCAACCGCCGCAGGTCAAGCGTGGCCCGGCGCAGTTGCTCGACTACACCGCTGCGACCCTGGACAAGAGCCTCGCCGCCTACCGCGCCGGCGAGCGTGATCAGGCGTATGACCTGTCCGTCGCCGCCTATCTTGAAGGCTTCGAACTGGTTGAAAGTTCGCTGGATAACGTCGACGCCAATGTGCGCAAGGACACCGAAAAATCCCTGATGGCCTACCGGCAATCGCTGCAGGACGGCTTGTCGGTGGAGCAGGCCGAGCAGCGTCTCGACGCGGCCAAGGCCAAGCTCAAGGAGTCCGCCGATTTGCTGGGCAGCGATGGTCTGAGCTGGTCGCTGAGCTACATCTCCGGGCTGCTGATTCTGCTGCGTGAAGGCCTGGAAGCGATTCTGGTGCTGGCGGCGATCCTCGCGTTCCTGCGCAATACCGGCCAGCAATCGGCGGTGCGCAGCGTCAACGTCGGCTGGGGTCTGGCGCTGCTGGCCGGTCTGGGGACCTGGGCGCTGGCGGCGTATGTGATCGATGTCAGCGGCTCCCAGCGTGAACTGCTGGAAGGTGCCACGGCGCTGTTCGCCAGTGTCATGGTGCTGTGGCTCGGGGTGTGGATGCACGACCGTCGCCACGCGGCGGCCTGGCAGGATTACATCAAGCAGAGCCTGGTCGGTGGCGGCGGACGTTTCGGCTTCGCGATCCTGGCGTTCTTCTCGGTGTACCGCGAACTGTTCGAAGTGATCCTGTTCTACGAAACCCTGTGGTTGCAGGCCGGGCCTGCCGGGCACAACGCGGTACTGGCCGGTGGTGCGACGGCGCTGGTGCTGCTGTTCGGTCTGGCGTGGGTGATCCTGCGCGGCTCGGCGAAACTGCCGCTGGCGCTGTTCTTCAGCATCAACGCGGGGCTGCTGTGCGCGCTGTCGGTGGTGTTTGCCGGTCATGGTGTGAAGGCGTTGCAGGAAGCCGGAATCTTCGGCACGCGGCCGGTGGCGTTCTTCGATTTCGAATGGCTGGGCATTCATGCCGACGCCTACTCGCTGACGGCGCAGGCCGTTGCGATTGCAGCGATCATCGTGCTGTACGGCCGCAGCCGGGTGGCGGAAAAGCGCCGAGTGGCGGCCTGAGATGATGCGCGTATGGATCGATGCCGACGCCTGCCCGAAGATGGCCAAGGAACTGGTGGTCAAGTTCGCCCTCAAGCGCCGCTTCGAGGTGGTGCTGGTGGCGGGGCAGCCTCAGAGCAAGCCGGCACTGGCGATCGTCAAACTGATCGTGGTGCCGAGCGGCCCGGATGCGGCGGATGATTATCTGGTGGAGCACGCGGTGCCGGGCGAACTGGTGATCTGCAGCGACATTCCGCTGGCCGACCGGCTGGTGAAGAAGGGCGTTGCAGCGCTGGACCCGCGAGGCAAGGAGTTCGACGCGCAGAACATGGGTGAACGACTGGCGACACGCAACCTGTTCACCGATCTGCGTGAGCAGGGCCAGGTCAGCGGCGGCCCGGCGCCGTTCGGTGACCGGGAGAAGCAGGCGTTCGCCAATGCGCTGGATCGGATCCTGACGCGGCTGGCGCGCCAATCCTGAATCTCTGAGCATTCCCACGCAGAGCGTGGGAACGATCCTATCGCCAATCAGGCGTCGTTTTCGTGGGTCAGCTCAAGTACGCGATCCACTAGCTTGTTGATCCCCGAAGCCGCTTCACTGATCGACTGCGCCAGCATGTAGGCCGGGGTGGTCACGAGTTTGCGTGCCTTGTCTTCGATGATGTCGGTCACTGTGCAGTCTTCGTGGGTGGCGCCCATCTTGCCGATGGCCTTGGCCGTCTCCGCGTCATTGCCGATGGTGCAGGTCACGCCCGGGCCGTAGATCTTCGCGGCCAGTGCCGGGGAAATGCACATCAGGCCCACCGGTTTGCCCGCTTCGGCAAACGCCTCGGTCAGCGCCAGTACGTCCGGCTGAACGCAGCAGCCGGCGCCGTCGACGGCGAAGTTCGACAGGTTCTTCGCTGCACCAAAACCGCCGGGCACGATCAGCGCATCGAAATCATCGACATCGGCTTCACGGACATCCTTGACGTTGCCCCGGGCGATGCGCGCCGACTCCACCAGCACGTTGCGCGACTCGGGCATCTCTTTGCCGGTGAGGTGGTTGATCACATGCAATTGCGCGATGTCCGGGGCGAAACACTGCACCTGGGCGCCGCGTTGATCGAGGCGCAACAGGGTGATGACGCTTTCGTGGATCTCGGCGCCGTCGTACACGCCGCAACCGGACAGGATCACTGCAACTTTTTTGCTCATGGCTTTCTCTCCAGATTCATGGCGCTAAATGTCCACTAATTTGTCGTTCGTTGCCATAGGGCCAAGCCGTGGCTACACCTAGGATCTGTGCACACGGATCTCGATCAGGGCGCGTCATGAACTTCATTCTGTATGCGGTGCCGTTTTTCTTCGTATTGATCGTGGCAGAGCTGATCGCCGACCGTTGGCGCGGGGTGAGCAATTATCGCCTGGCCGATGCGGTGAACAGCATCAGCACCGGGGTGTTGTCGACCACCACCGGCCTGCTGACCAAAGGCGTGGGGCTGGTGACCTACGGTTTTGCCCTGGAGCATCTGGCGCTGCTCAGGTTGCCGGTGGACAGTGTCTGGGTGTGGGTCTTCGCTTTTGTCCTCTACGACTTCTGCTACTACTGGCTGCACCGCATGGGCCACGAACGGAACATTCTCTGGGCGGCGCATTCGGTGCATCACCAGAGCGAGGACTACAACCTTTCCACCGCCTTGCGCCAGACCAGCACCGGGTTTCTGCTGGGCTGGATCTTTTACCTGCCGATGGCCGTGCTCGGCGTGCCGCTGCTGGTGTTCGTCAGTGTCGCGGCGATGAATCTGCTGTATCAGTTCTGGGTGCATACAAAGCACATTCCCAAGCTCGGCTGGTTCGAATGGATCTTCGTCACGCCGTCCAATCATCGGGCCCACCATGCACAGAACGCTCTCTACATGGATCGCAACTACGGCGGGGTGTTCATTATTTGGGATCGGCTGTTCGGCTCGTTTCAGGAAGAAGACGACAACGAACCGGTGATTTTCGGCGTGACCACACCGCTGGCGAGCTGGAATCCGCTGTGGGCCAATGTGCAGTTCTACGCGCAGCTGTGGGACGACGCGCGCCGCGCAGGGAGCAAACGGGACAAGCTGCGGATCTGGTTCATGCGTACCGGATGGCGTCCGGCGGACGTGGCGGCGAAGTACCCGATGCACAAGCCGGACCTGAGCCGGTTCCGCAAATTCGAGGTGCCGCTGGGCGCCCGACAGCAGTGGTACGTGCTGCTGCAATTCGGCGTGTACGTGGCGCTGGGCAGTTACCTGATGAATCTGGAGCGCAGCCTGTCGACCGGCGCTCTGGTACTGGGCTGGGGCGCGGTGGCGTTCGGTTTGTTCGTGTTGGGCGCGGCCCTGGAGAATCGCCCGTGGGCGTTGAGGCTGGAGCTGCTGCGGCTGGCGTTGAATCTGCCGCTGGTGTGGCTGGCGCCGCAGGTCGGGCTATGGCCGGCCGGCCCAGAGGTTTGGGTCGGCCTGCTCGGTTACAGCCTGCTCAGTGGCATCGGGCTGTATTGCTGCCGCCAGCGGATTACTCGGCTGGCGTCTTAGGTTCGGCGGATTTGGCCTGTTCGGCTTTGTGCCGTTCGGCCTTGGCCAGTTGTTCGGCCTGCTCGTCCTCGTAGACCTTCTTGGCCAGCCGGGCATTCTTGAACCGGCGGCGCAGCCACAGGCCGACACCCAGCACCAGCAGCGCGCCGAGCACCCACAGTTCATATTTCTTGATGCTGCCCAGCATGCCTTCGAGTACCGCGCCGAAGTGGTACGCGGCAGCGGCCAGGGCGGCAGCCCAGATCGCCGCGCCAATGCCGTTCAGCAGCAGATAGCGTCCCGGCGGGTAGCCCGACAGGCCGATCGCCACCGGCATCACCGTGCGCAGGCCGTAAACGAAGCGGAAGCTCAGGACCCAGATGTCCGGGTGCTTGCGGATGTGCTCCAGCGCGCGGTCGCCCATCATTTGCCAGCGCGGTTTGCGCGCCAGCAACTTGCGCCCGTGCTTGCGGCCCAGGAAGTACCACAGCTGATCGCCGGCATAACTGCCGAAGAACGCCACGACCACCACCAGGTTGATGTCCATGTAACCACGGAACGCGAGGAAGCCCGCGAGCACCAGGATGGTTTCGCCTTCGAAGAACGTGCCGAGAAACAGGGCAAAGTAGCCGAAGTCATGCAGAAATTGTTGGAGCATTGTCTGGGTGCTGGCGAAATGAACGCGCAGCCTAACCCTTCGGACACATTCAGGAAAGTGTCGAAATGTGTCTCGACGTTAACATTTCCTACAACGACAATGGATTGCGGCTACATGTCACAGGGGTGCACATAACTGTAATACGACCGTCATAATGGCCGCTTATAACTGCCACACTCGCCCGTCTGCGCGGGCTCAGGAGTCTGCCGTGAGCTTTACCCCAGCCAACCGCCTGTTCCCTGCCACCCGCCTGCGTCGCAATCGTCGTGATGATTTTTCCCGGCGGCTGGTGCGTGAGAACGTGCTGACGGTCGATGACCTGATCCTGCCGGTGTTCGTGCTCGACGGTGAAAACCGTCGCGAAGCCGTGGCCTCGATGCCCGGTGTCGAGCGCCTGACCATCGACCTGCTGCTTGAAGAAGCGGCGAAATGGGTCGAGCTGGGGATTCCGGCGCTGGCGCTATTCCCGGTCACGCCACCTGAACTCAAATCCCTCGATGCCGCCGAAGCCTGGAATCCCGAAGGTATCGCCCAGCGCGCCACCCGCGCCCTGCGTGACCGCTTCCCGGAGCTGGGGGTGATCACCGATGTCGCCCTCGACCCGTTCACCACTCACGGTCAGGACGGCATCCTCGACGAAGAAGGCTATGTGCAGAACGACATCACCGTCGATGCACTGGTCAAACAGGCCTTGTCCCACGCCGCCGCTGGCGCCCAGGTGGTGGCCCCGTCGGACATGATGGACGGTCGCATCCAGGCGATCCGCGAGGCGCTGGAGCTGGCCGGTCACGTCAACGTGCGGATCATGGCCTACTCGGCCAAGTACGCCAGCGCCTATTCCGGCCCGTTCCGCGATGCCGTGGGTTCGGCCGCGAACCTGGGCAAGGCGAACAAGGCTTCCTACCAGATGGACCCGGCCAACAGCGACGAAGCGTTGCACGAAGTGGGCGCGGACTTGTCTGAAGGCGCGGACATGGTCATGGTCAAACCCGGCATGCCTTACCTGGATATTTTGTTCCGGGTAAAAGATGCCTTCAAAGTGCCGACGTTCGTCTATCAGGTTAGCGGCGAATACGCCATGCACATGGCGGCGATCCAGAATGGCTGGTTGAGCGAAGGCGTGATCCTCGAATCCCTGACCGCCTTTAAACGTGCCGGCGCTGATGGCATCCTGACTTACTTTGCTGTCCGTGCCGCTCAATTGTTACGAGAGCAGAAATAGCCCTCCCAGGAACATTCGATGAATACCGAAGGACTCACTGAAGTTGCCGTAAAAGAAGCTCAACCCGTGGTCGAGCAGATTACCGAAACCCCGCCGGAACTGGAGCCTGCGCCACCCGCGCCGGCCACCGAGTCTGCCGCGGCAGCGCCGGTGATCGCGATTCCCGGCCTGGATGACAGCAGCCTGTATATCCACCGGGAATTGTCGCAACTGCAGTTCAACATCCGCGTGCTGGAACAGGCGCTGGACGAGTCCTATCCGTTGCTGGAGCGGCTGAAGTTCCTGCTGATCTTCTCCAGTAACCTCGACGAATTCTTCGAGATCCGCGTCGCCGGCCTCAAGAAACAGATCACCTTCGCCCGTGAACAGGCCGGCGCCGACGGCCTGCAACCGCATCAGGCCCTGGCCCGCATCAGCGAGTTGGTGCACGGTCATGTAGACCGCCAGTACGCGATCCTCAACGACATCCTGCTGCCGGAGCTGGAAAAGCATCAGGTCCGCTTCATCCGTCGCCGTTACTGGACGACCAAGCTCAAGACCTGGGTGCGCCGTTACTTCCGCGACGAGATCGCGCCGATCATCACCCCGATCGGCCTCGACCCGACGCACCCGTTCCCGTTGCTGGTGAACAAGAGCCTGAACTTCATCGTCGAGCTCGAAGGCATCGACGCCTTCGGTCGCGACTCCGGTCTGGCGATCATCCCGGCGCCGCGTCTGCTGCCGCGGATTATCAAGGTGCCGGAAGAAGTCGGCGGCCCTGGCGACAACTATGTGTTCCTGTCGTCGATGATCCACGCTCACGCCGATGACCTGTTCCAGGGCATGAAGGTAAAGGGCTGCTACCAGTTCCGCCTGACCCGGAACGCCGACCTTGCGCTCGATTCCGAAGACGTCGAAGACCTGGCCCGCGCCCTGCGTGGCGAGCTGTTCTCCCGTCGTTACGGCGACGCCGTGCGCCTGGAAGTCGCCGACACTTGCCCGAAACACCTGTCGGACTACCTGCTCAAGCAGTTCAACCTGAGCGAGACCGAGCTGTATCAGGTCAACGGTCCGGTGAACCTGACGCGTCTGTTCAGCATCACTGGCCTGGACAGCCATCCGGAGCTGCAATACACGCCGTTCACGCCGCAGATCCCGAAACTGCTGCAGAACAGCGAGAACATTTTCAGCGTCGTCAGCAAACAGGACATCCTGCTGCTGCACCCGTTCGAGTCGTTCACCCCGGTGGTCGATTTGCTGCGCCAGGCTGCCAAAGACCCGCACGTTCTGGCCGTGCGCCAGACCCTGTACCGTTCCGGCGCCAACTCGGAAATCGTCGATGCGCTGGTGGACGCCGCGCGTAACGGCAAGGAAGTGACGGCGGTCATCGAGCTGCGTGCACGCTTCGACGAAGAATCCAACCTGCAGCTGGCCAGCCGACTGCAAGCGGCCGGTGCGGTGGTGATCTACGGCGTGGTGGGCTTCAAGACCCACGCCAAGATGATGCTGATCCTGCGTCGCGAGGCCGGCGAGATCGTGCGTTACGCGCACCTTGGCACCGGTAACTACCACGCCGGCAACGCCCGTCTGTACACCGACTACAGCTTGCTGACCTCCGACGACGCCTTGTGCGAAGACGTCGGCAAACTGTTCAGCCAGTTGATCGGCATGGGCAAGACGCTGCGCATGAAGAAGCTGCTGCACGCGCCGTTCACCCTGAAGAAGGGCATGCTCGACATGATCACCCGCGAGACGCAATTCGCGCTCGACGGCAAGCCGGCGCACATCATCGCCAAGTTCAACTCGCTGACCGATCCGAAGATCATCCGCGCGCTGTACAAGGCCAGCCAGTCCGGCGTGCGCATCGACCTGGTGGTGCGCGGCATGTGCTGCCTGCGTCCGGGCATCGCCGGGGTTTCGCACAACATTCACGTGCGCTCGATCATCGGCCGCTTCCTTGAGCACACCCGGGTGTTCTACTTCCTCAACGGCGGCGAGGAGCAGATGTTCCTGTCCAGCGCCGACTGGATGGAACGCAACCTCGACAAGCGCGTCGAGACTTGCTTCCCGGTGGAAGGCAAGAAGCTGCTGACCCGGGTCAAGAAAGAGCTGGAGCTGTACCTGACCGACAACACCCACAGCTGGAGCCTGCAATCGGACGGCCGCTACATCCGCAACACGCCGACCGGCAACCAGAACCCGCGCAGTGCGCAGGCGACGTTGTTGGAAAGGTTGGGTAGCCCGATTTTGCCGGTGAGCAGCTAAGCGCTTAAAAGCACCCTCACCCTAGCCCTCTCCCAGGGGGAGAGGGGACTGACCGAGGTGTCTCTCGCGATACATCGACCTGAGAAATCGAGTCGAGCTCAGGTCCGGAAAAGCATGAAGATCTGCCCCCTTTCCCCCTCGCCCCCCTTGGGTGAGAGGGTTGGGGTGAGGGGGTTCGATCTTAAGCACCCCACCTGAATCCAGCCGAACACCCAATAAAAAGGCGATCCGAAAGGATCGCCTTTTTTGTGCCTGCCGGTTACTCAGTGCACGGTCAGTACGATCCCCACCCGAGTCAGCCACTCCGCCTCAAGCGCAAAATCCGCCTGGGTCAGCTGATTCTCATCCAGCCAGTTCTCCGGGAATTCCACGTCGAGGTTGTCGCCATTGGCATGCAGCGCGACCTGCGGCATGGTCTGGGTGCCGCGAATGTGATGGAACAGGATCGCAAAACGGAGCAGCACGCACAGGCGGATCAGCTTGTCGCCGTCTTCGCCGAATTCGGCAAACTTGTCCTTGGGGATGTTGCGGCGGTGGCCACGCACGAGCAGGGCAAGCATTTGCTGGTCTTCGCGGGAGAAGCCGGCGAGGTCCGAGTGCTCGATCAGGTAGGCGCCATGCTTGTGGTAGTGGTAGTGAGCGATGTCGAGCCCGACTTCGTGCACTTTCGCCGCCCAGCCCAGCAGTTCGCGCCAGATGCCGTCGTCCAGCTGCCAGTCGACAGCCACTTGATCGAACGCGTGCAGGGCTTTGCGCTCGACCCGCGCGGCCTGTTCCAGATCGACGTGGTAGCGCTCCATCAGCGAGGTCAGGGTGCGTTCGCGCACGTCTTCGTGATGATGGCGGCCGAGCAGGTCGTAGAGCACGCCTTCACGCAGCGCGCCTTCGCAGTGATCCATGCGTTGCAGTTCGAGGGCGTCGAAGATTGCTTCGAGAATCGCCAGGCCGGCCGGGAAGATCGCGCGGCGGTCAGGCTTGATGCCTTCGAAGTCGATCTTGTCGACGTCGCCGAGCTTGAACAGGCGACGCTTGAGCCACGCCAGGCCTTCGGCATTCACTTCGCCGGTGCCGTGTCCGCCGGCCTTCAGTGCCAAGCCGATGGCGCGGATGGTGCCCGAGGAGCCGATGGCTTCATCCCAGGTCAGGCGATGCAGGGCGTGTTCGATGCTCATGATTTCCAGCCGCGCCGCCGTGTAGGCCTGGGCGTAGCGGGCCGGGGTGATCTTGCCGTCCTTGAAATAGCGCTGGGTGAAACTCACGCAGCCCATTTGCAGACTTTCACGCAGCAGCGGTTCGAATCGCTGCCCGATGATGAATTCGGTACTGCCGCCGCCGATGTCGGCGACCAGACGTTTGCCCGGGGTGTCGGCGAGGGTGTGGGACACGCCGAGGTAGATCAGGCGCGCCTCTTCACGGCCGGAGATGACTTCCACCGGGTGGCCGAGGATTTCTTCGGCGCGGTGGATGAACTCCAGGCGGTTGCGCGCTTCGCGCAGGGCGTTGGTGCCGACGATCCGCACGGCGCCCAGCGGCATACCGTTGATCAGTTGGGCAAAACGCTTCAGGCAATCGAGCCCGCGTTGCATGGATTCTTCGTTGAGATGGCGCTCATCGTCGATGCCGGCGGCCAGCTGAACCTTCTCCCCGAGACGTTCGAGAATACGGATTTCGCCGTTCTGGGCCTTGGCCACGACCATGTGGAAGCTGTTGGAGCCCAGGTCGATCGCGGCGATCAGGGACAGATTCTTGGCTTGGGAATGCGGCATGGTCTGGGGGTCTCGGTCGATAACCCTGACATCGTGCCACGATCAAAGGCTGCCGCCAACGCGCATGGTTCAAACCCTTGATTTAGCGCACTGACGGCCTGCTTTCAGCCTGTGGCTTCTGCGGTTCCGATGAAATTCGCCAGCTCCGGCGTCTGCGGGTCGGCAAACAGTACCTTCGGGTCGCCCACCTCGTGCACTTTGCCCTGGTGCATGAACACCAGTTTGTCCCCGACCTCCCGGGCGAAGCGCATTTCGTGGGTGACCATGATCAGCGTCATGCCTTCCTTCGCGAGCTGGCGGACCACGCTGAGCACTTCGTTGACCAGTTCCGGGTCCAGCGCCGAGGTGATCTCGTCGCACAGCAGGACCTTGGGCGACATCGCCAGCGCCCGGGCAATCGCCACGCGCTGTTGCTGGCCCCCGGAAAGCCGATCCGGGAACGCATCGAATTTTTCACCCAGGCCGACGCGCTCCAGCATCTGCCGCGCCAGTTCCGCAGCCTTGGCCTTGGGCACTTTCTGCACCACCTGCGGCGCGAGCATCACGTTTTCGCCCACCGTCAGATGCGGGAACAGGTTGAACTGCTGAAACACCATCCCGACTTTCTGCCGCAGGCTGCGCAGGTCGGCGCGGGCGGCGTCGAGGTATTCGCCGTCGACCTCGATCACACCGTCGTTGATCGACTCAAGGCCGTTGAGGGTACGCAGCAGGGTGGATTTGCCCGAGCCGCTGCGGCCGATGATCGCCACCACCTGGCCTTCCTCGACGCTCAGGTCGATGCCTTTGAGCACGTGGTGATCGCCGTAGTATTTATGCAGGGCGGAAATTCTAAGCAGAGGCATGCAGTCTCCTTTCCAGGTAGCGCGCACTGAGGGACAAGGGGTAGCAGAGCAGGAAGTAACCGGCGGCAACGAGGCCGTAGACCATGAACGGTTCGAAAGTGGCGTTGGCGAGCATGCCGCCGGTCTTGGTCAGCTCGGTGAAGCCGATGATCGAGGTCACGGCGGTGCCCTTGACCACTTGTACCGAGAAGCCCACGGTCGGTGCCACCGCAATACGCAGCGCTTGCGGCAGGATCACGTAGCGCAGTTGCTCCAGCGGATTGAGCGCCAGGCTCGACGAAGCTTCCCACTGGCCATTGGGAATCGCCTCGACGCAACCGCGCCAGATCTCCGCCAGATAGGCGCTGGTAAACAGCGTCAGGGCAATCGCCGCCGCCATCCACGGCGAAATCTCCACCCCGGCCAGCGCTACGCCGAAGAACACCAGAAACAGCTGCATCAGCAACGGCGTGCCCTGGAACAGTTCGATCCAGGTGCGGGCAATGCTGCTCGGCAGTGGGTTTTTCGAAATGCGCATCACCAGGATCAGCAACCCGACAATCCCGCCGCCGATGAACGCCACCAGTGACAGAGCCAGCGTCCATTGCAGGCCGGTGAGCAGGTTGCGCAGGATGTCCCAGAACGTGAAGTCGCTCATTGGCTGCTCCTTGCGCTGCTTTTCGACAGGTAGCGCCGACCGAGCCAGTTCAGCAACTGACGGATCAGCAGCGCCATGCACAGATAAATGAGGGTGGTCAGGGCATAGGTTTCAAAAGCGCGGAAGTTGCGCGACTGAATGAAGTTGGCGGCGAAGCTCAATTCCTCGGTGGCGATCTGCGAACACACCGCCGAGCCGAGCATGACGATGATGATCTGGCTGCTCAGGGCCGGCCAGACCTTGCCCAGCGCCGGCAGCAGCACCACGTGGCGGAACGCTTCGAAACGGCTCATCGCCAGTGCAGCCGCGGCTTCCAGTTGCCCGCGCGGAATCGCCTGGATGCCGGCGCGGATAATCTCGGTCGAGTACGCGCCGAGGTTGATCACCATCGCCAGCACCGCCGCCTGCCACTCGGAAATCTGCACGCCGAGGGACGGCAGGCCGAAGAAGATGAAGAACAGTTGCACCAGAAACGGCGTGTTGCGGATCAACTCCACATACACGCCGAAAATCGCCGAGAACGGGCGGATGTTCCACGCCCGCACCAGCGCCCCGACGATGCCCACGCCTACGCCAAACAGCGCGCCGATGGCCGTCAGCTCAAGGGTGAACAGCGCCCCGTGCAGCAGTAGGTCGGTGTTTTCCACCACCGGCAAGAAATCGAACTGATAGGCCATGAAAGTCTCCCGCGTCGCCGGTCAGAGGTCGGACGGCAGCGGCTCTTTGAGCCAGGTCTGCGCATTCTTTTCCAGCGCGCCGTCAGCCTTGGCGCTGGCCAGGATCTCGTTGACCTTGCCCAGCAGCGCCGGCTCGTTCTTGTTCACGCCGACGTAGACCGGCGAATCCTTGAGCTTCACTTTCAGCGCCGGTACGCGTTTCGGGTTCTTTTCGCTGATTGCGACCATCACCACGTTGCCGCTGGCGATCAGGTCGACCTGGCCTGCGAGGTAGGCGGCGATGGTCGAGTTGTTGTCTTCGAAGCGCTTGATGGTCACGCCTTCGGGGGCGACCTTGGTCAGTTCGATGTCTTCGATGGCGCCACGGGTGACGCTGATGGTCTTGCCCTTGAGGTCGTCCAGGGTGCTGACGGCTGCGTCCGGCGGGCCGAATACGGCGAGGTAGAACGGCGCGTAGGCACGGGAAAAGTCGATGACCTTCTCGCGCTCGGGGTTCTTGCCGAGGCTGGAAATCACCAGATCGACCTTGCCGGTGGTGAGGAACGGGATGCGGTTGGTGCTGTTGACCGGGGTCAGCTCGAGTTTGACCTTGAGCTGCTCGGCCAGCAGTTTCGCGGTGTCGATATCGAGGCCGCGCGGCTTCATGTCCGGGCCGACCGAGCCGAAGGGCGGGAAGTCCTGAGGCACGGCGACTTTCAAGGTGCCGCGTTTGACTACGTCGTCCAGACCGTCGGCATGGGCGGGGGCCTGGCTCAGCATCAGACCGGCAAACAGGGCGGCGAGGAGGGCGCTGTAACGCTTCGTCATGGACAATCTCCGGATCGGCGGGAAGTGAAATCTGCGATCGGACAGAGCACGGGCCGTGCCAAGCCAGCGGTCTGGCCCCGCAAAGCCACGGGTTTAGCGGGTTTGTTCGGTCTTACTGGTCTGAACAGTCAGGTCGGGTTTCGCACTGCGATAGCGCATCCATGCGCACCGTCGAACCCCGCTGGGGCACGACTTGCCTGATGCCTCGAATAGCTTTACAACTGGCCGCACCTTGGCCTGGCCCGTCTGGAAAACCATGAACTCGATCTCCCGCGCCGTACCCGAAGTGGCGCTGCAAGCGATCCGCAAACTGATTACCGAGCAGGGTTTTGGCCCCGGCGATGCGTTGCCCTCGCAACGGGATCTGGCGGTGCAGCTGGGGGTCAGCCGGGCGTCGTTGCGCGAGGCGTTGTCGTCCTTGAGTGCGCTGGGGGTGGTCAGCATCCAGCCGGGCAAGGGCGTGTTCGTGCAGTCGCCGGTGGAGTTGCCGCGGGGGAGGGCGCGCCGGCCTGGCCGTTCGCAGCCCAGGCTTCGCCGCTGGAGATCTTCCAGTTGCGTTATGCGCTGGAAGGCTTCGCGGCCGGGCTGGCGGCTGTGACGCTGAGCACGTTCGATCTGGACGAACTGGAAGACAACGTCGCCGCCATGCGTGAGCAACTGCGTGCCGGCGACTTCGAGGCAGCGGCGAAACTGGACTTCGAATTCCACCAGCGGATCCTGCGGGCCAGCGGCAATCAGGCGATGCTAAGCATTCTCACCGCCAGCGCCGAGATCTTTCTGGAGAGCCAGAAGTTACCGTTCATCCGCGCCGAACGGGCCATGGAAACCTGGCAGGAACACCGCAAAATCCTCCGCGCCCTGGCCCGCCGGGCTTCCGCTGCCGCCCAGAAAGCCATGCAGGAACACGTGCGCAACGCGGCCCTGCGCACCGGAATCGCCTTCATCGCCCCCGCCGGCGCGTGACTTGAGCTATACCCAAACTCATCGAGTGCCATAGCAAGACTCAATCATCTGCGGCTTCCTGAACAAGAGAAGGGCGGCTATGATGGGCCACGTTTTTTTGCTTACAACCTGGAGAATTCCATGAGCAGCGATCTGATCAAACACGTTAGCGACGCTAGCTTCGAAGCCGACGTACTCAGTGCCGAAGGCGCTGTCCTGGTCGACTACTGGGCTGAATGGTGCGGCCCTTGCAAAATGATCGCTCCGGTTCTGGACGAGATTGCAGAGACTTACAAAGGCAAGCTGACCGTTGCCAAGCTGAACATCGACCAGAACGCCGATACCCCGTCCAAGTACGGCGTTCGTGGTATCCCGACCCTGATGCTGTTCAAGAACGGCAACGTGGAAGCGACCAAGGTCGGCGCTCTGTCGAAGTCGCAACTGGCTGCTTTCCTCGACGCCAACATCTAAGCGTCGCGGTAAAGATTGTCCTCAAAAAGCCCCGCAAATTGCGGGGCTTTTTGCGTATTCAGGGCTAGACGCTCCGAAACTCAGGTGATACATTCGGCCCCGCACTGGTTTCTCCACTGCCCCCTGCTAGCCGTCGCCGACGCACTCCTTTTCGAACAAGTACGCGATCCTGTCGCCTTCTCCGCGGCGCGGCCTCATTAAGCCAAAAGCTTAATTTCCCCCCTCCATAAATGATTACGTCATTCCTATATGAATCTGACTGAACTCAAGCAAAAGCCGATTACCGAACTGCTCGAATTGGCCGAACAGATGGGCATAGAAAATATGGCCCGTTCGCGCAAGCAGGACGTGATTTTCTCCCTGCTGAAAAAGCACGCTAAAAGCGGTGAGGAAATCTCCGGTGATGGCGTGCTGGAGATTCTCCAGGACGGCTTCGGCTTCCTGCGCTCCGCTGACGCTTCCTACCTCGCCGGCCCTGACGACATCTACGTCTCGCCGAGCCAGATCCGCCGTTTCAACCTGCGCACCGGTGACACCATCGTTGGCAAGATCCGGCCGCCGAAGGAAGGCGAGCGTTATTTCGCCCTGCTCAAGGTCGACACGATCAACTTCGATCGTCCCGAGAACGCGAAGAACAAGATTCTCTTCGAGAACCTGACCCCGCTGTTCCCGAACGTGCGCATGAAGATGGAAGCCGGCAACGGCTCCACCGAAGACCTGACCGGTCGTGTGATCGACCTGTGCGCCCCGATCGGTAAAGGCCAGCGCGGTCTGATCGTTGCACCGCCGAAAGCCGGTAAAACGATCATGCTGCAGAACATCGCGGCCAACATCGCCCGTAACAACCCTGAAGTTCACCTGATCGTGCTGTTGATCGACGAACGTCCGGAAGAAGTGACCGAAATGCAGCGCACCGTGCGCGGCGAAGTGGTTGCCTCGACCTTCGACGAGCCGCCGACCCGTCACGTACAGGTGGCTGAAATGGTGATCGAAAAGGCCAAGCGCCTGGTCGAACACAAGAAGGACGTGGTGATCCTGCTCGACTCCATCACCCGTCTGGCCCGTGCCTACAACACCGTGATCCCGAGCTCCGGCAAGGTGCTGACCGGTGGTGTCGATGCCCACGCCCTGGAGAAGCCGAAGCGTTTCTTCGGTGCCGCGCGTAACATCGAAGAAGGCGGCTCGCTGACCATTATCGCCACCGCGCTGGTTGAAACCGGCTCGAAGATGGACGAAGTGATCTACGAAGAGTTCAAGGGTACCGGCAACATGGAACTGCCTCTGGACCGTCGCATCGCCGAGAAGCGTGTGTTCCCGGCCATCAACATCAACAAGTCCGGCACTCGCCGTGAAGAGTTGCTGACTGCCGACGATGAACTGCAGCGCATGTGGATCCTGCGCAAGCTGCTGCACCCGATGGACGAAGTGGCGGCCATCGAGTTTCTGGTCGACAAGCTGAAAACGACCAAGACCAACGACGAATTCTTCCTGTCGATGAAGCGCAAGTAACATCGTCGGTCGAGTCCGGAAAAAGGCGTCCCCAGGGGGCGCCTTTTTTTGCCTGTTTTTTGTCCTGGCTGCGGGAGGTTCACGATCTGGTAAGGTCAGTGTGTTGGCAAAACAAGACGCAGCGACTGAGGCTGTACAAAAAACAACCATCTGATTGGCATCAAGGATTTATGAGCACTCTCGCTTATCGAAGGGATATCGACGGCTTGCGCGCAGTCGCAGTGATTGCCGTGGTGCTGTTCCACTTTGGCGTCCCGGGATTCACCGGCGGATTTGTCGGTGTGGACGTGTTTTTCGTGATTTCCGGCTACCTGATCACCTCGATCATCTGGAACCAGCGCCAGGCCGGGCGCTTCAGCTTCGTCGAGTTCTGGGCCCGGCGTGCCCGGCGGATCCTGCCGGCGCTGTTTGCAATGATCATCGCGGTGCTGGCGGTGGGCTGGTTCCTGCTGGCACCCAAGGACTACGAGGAACTCGGGCGCTCGGTGCGCTACCAGGTGACTTTCGTCTCGAACATCCTGTTCATGCGTCAGGACGGCTATTTCGACGTTGCGTCGGATCTCAAGCCGCTGTTGCACACCTGGTCGCTGGCGGTGGAAGAGCAGTTCTACATCCTTTTCCCGCTGTTGCTGACCTTGCTGTCGAGCCGACTGAAACACTGGCGGCTGGCTCTGTTCGGCGTATTGCTGCTGTCCTTCGGGCTGAGCGTTTGGGCGGTTCAGCATTATCCGGAGAAGGCGTTCTTCCTGTTGCCGATGCGGGCGTGGGAGTTGCTGGCCGGTGCGATGCTCGCCGTGGCGCCCCGGCATTCGTGGCGTCTCAAACCGATGGCTGCGCAGTGGCTGAGCCTGTTCGGTATGGCGCTGATCCTGCTGGCAGTCTTCGGGTTCGACAAGCACACGCCATTTCCCGGTGTCGCTGCGCTGCTGCCGGTTCTGGGCGTGGTAGCGCTGATCCTGGCCAACGGTCATCGAGAGACGCTGATCGGTCGATTTCTGAGCAGTCGGGTGATGGTCGGCCTCGGCCTGATTTCCTATTCCTGGTACTTGTGGCATTGGCCGGTGTTCGTATTTTCCAGCTATGCCAGCGTCGAGGAACCGGGTGTTTTGGACATCGCAGGGTTGATCCTGTTGACGCTGGTGCTGGGTTATCTGTCATGGAAGTTCGTCGAAACGCCGTTCCGCGAGCGTCGCCTGCTCGCCGGGCGCCGACAGGTTCTGCTGGCCGGTTTCTGCGGCATCCTGGTGCTCGGCCTGGCCGGGCAAGCCCTGCGCTGGACCGATGGCTTGCCGTCGCGCCTGTCCGAACAGGCGCTGCAATATGCCAAGGGTCGCGAGTGGCGGCCGGAACAGATGGCGTGCCTGACGGATGACAAGGCTCCGGACGACAGGCTGTTCTGCCATTACGGTGTAGAAAACCTGCCAGCTCAGGCAATCGTCTGGGGCGACAGCCACGCTACGGCATTTATTCCAGTGCTGGAGGACGGTGCGCAAGCTCATGGCGTCAGCGTGGCCCTCGCCAGCTCTGCCGGTTGTATTCCGGTTGAAGGGCTGGAAACCGACGCGGCCTGTGCGCGGTTCAATCGGCGTATCGAGCAGCGGTTGAGCGCGCAGCGCATCAGCGATGTGGTGCTGGTCGCGCGTTGGAGCCTCTATCTGTATGGCGACGCCAAGGGCGATCTCGACCATGCGCTCAGAAAGCCGGATGGCAAATACGACCGGGCCGTCGCTGAGCAACGCCTGGCCGAAGGCCTGCGCGCGCAGCTTGCTCAATTGCGTGAGGGCGGGCATCGGGTCTGGCTGGTGAAAGAGGCGCCGTTGCAGCCGTTCAGCCCGCCGTATCGCCTGACGCGCCTTGCCATGCTGGGCCACCCGGTGGACGGCGTTGGCCTGGCTATCGGCGAGCATGACAAGCGCCAGGCATTCATCAACCACTTGTTCGCCCGATTGGCGCAGGATCCGAGGGTGCGGGTGATCGATCCGGCGCCACGGCTGTGCGATGAAAACGATCTGTGTCGCGCCGAGCTCGACGGCCATTCGCTGTACAAGGATGACAATCACCTGTCGGAAGCCGGCGCTCGATTCGTGGCGCCGATCCTCGAACCGCTGTTTGTCAGCCTGCAGGCCGGCAAAAATCCGGGTAACGGCCAGGTGAATGCAGCCAAGTAAGCAGTGACGGGCTGCCAGCGACCGGCATAGCAGGTAGGATGTACGCCTATTTTGAGGGTGCCATCGTCAATGAAATTCAAGGATCTTCGGGATTTCGTGCAGCAGCTTGAGCAGCGCGGAGAGTTGAAACGCATCCAGATTCCCGTCTCGCCGGTGCTGGAAATGACCGAGGTGTGCGACCGCACACTGCGGGCCAAGGGCCCGGCGCTGCTGTTCGAGAAGCCGACCGGCTATGACATTCCGGTGCTCGGCAACCTGTTCGGCACCCCCGAGCGGGTCGCCATGGGTATGGGCGCAGAGTCGGTCAGCGAGCTGCGTGAGATCGGCAAGCTGCTGGCGTTCCTCAAGGAACCGGAGCCGCCGAAGGGCTTGAAGGACGCGTGGTCGAAGCTGCCGATCTTCCGCAAGATCATTGCGATGGCGCCGAAAGTCGTCAAAGACGCGCCGTGCCAGGAAGTGGTCATCGAAGGCGATGACGTCGACCTGGCGATGCTGCCGGTGCAGACCTGCTGGCCGGGCGACGTGGCACCGCTGATCACCTGGGGTCTGACCGTCACCAAAGGCCCGAACAAGGACCGGCAGAACCTCGGCATCTACCGTCAGCAAGTGATCGGCCGCAACAAGGTCATCATGCGCTGGCTCAGCCACCGTGGCGGCGCGCTGGACTTCCGTGAGTGGTGCGAGAAGCACCCGGGCCAGCCGTTCCCGGTGTCCGTGGCCCTCGGCGCGGATCCGGCGACCATTCTCGGCGCCGTCACCCCGGTGCCGGACAGCCTCTCCGAATACGCCTTTGCCGGTCTGCTGCGCGACAGCCGCACCGAACTGGTCAAGTGCCGTGGCAACGACCTGCAAGTGCCGGCCACTGCCGAGATCATCCTTGAAGGTGTGATCCATCCGGGCGAGATGGCCGATGAAGGCCCGTACGGCGACCACACCGGTTACTACAACGAAGTCGACAGCTTCCCGGTGTTCACCGTCGAGCGCATCACTCACCGGATCAAACCGATCTACCACAGCACCTACACCGGCCGTCCGCCGGATGAGCCGGCGATTCTCGGCGTGGCGCTGAACGAAGTGTTCGTGCCGATCCTGCAGAAGCAGTTCCCGGAGATCACCGACTTCTACCTGCCGCCGGAAGGCTGCTCGTACCGCATGGCCGTGGTGACGATGAAGAAGTCGTATCCGGGCCACGCCAAGCGCGTGATGCTGGGTGTCTGGTCGTTTTTGCGACAGTTCATGTACACCAAGTTCGTTATCGTCACCGACGACGATATCAACGCGCGGGACTGGAACGACGTGATCTGGGCCATCACCACGCGTATGGACCCCAAGCGCGACACGGTGATGATCGACAACACGCCGATCGACTACCTCGACTTCGCCTCGCCTGTGTCGGGGCTCGGCTCGAAAATGGGCCTGGATGCCACCCACAAGTGGCCGGGCGAAACCACTCGCGAGTGGGGCCGCGTCATCGTCAAGGATGATGCCGTCACCCAACGGATCGATGCCATCTGGAATCAGTTAGGAATAGATTGATGCGTGTAACCCTGCAGCCCTCCGGAGCGGTGCTCGAGATACGGCCCGGAGAGCGGATTCTCGATGGTGCGCGGCGCCTGGGCTACGAATGCCCGCAAAGTTGCCGCAACGGCAATTGTCATGTATGCGCGGCGCTGCTGGTGGAAGGCCGGGTCGAACAGGCCGGCAAGGTGCATGACCACGGCGAGTTCTACACTTGCATAGCGCAGCCGCTGGAAGACTGCATCCTGCTGTGGGATGGCGTGCTCGCGCTGGGAGAACTGCCGGTGCGCAGCCTGTCGTGTCAGGTCATCGAATGCCGGGACGTCGGTGGCGATACCTGGCGTGTACGCCTGCGGGCGCCGGCCGGCAAGCCGCCGCGTTATCACGCCGGTCAGTACCTGATGATCGAACGCGAGAGCGGCGAGAAATCAGCCTTTTCCATGGCCTCGGCGCCCCACGGCGGGCGAGACCTGGAAATCCACGTCCTGGCGCGTGAAGCCAGTGCCCTCAGCCTGATCGAGCAACTGCAGCGCAATTCGATGGTGCGGGTCGAACTGCCGTTCGGCGACACCCATCTCGCGGAACTGCCGGACGGGCCGCTGGTGCTGATCGCCGCCGGCACCGGCATGGGTCAGATCCACAGCCTGATCGAACATTGCCGGGCCAACGGCTTCAAGCATCCGGTGCATTTGTACTGGGGCGTGCGTCGTCCGGAGGATTTCTATGAAATCGAACATTGGGACGAATGGCTGAAGCTGCCCAACCTGTTCCTGCACAAAGTCGTCAGCGACCAATGTGGCTGGGAAGGGCGCTGCGGGATGTTGCATGAGGCGGTGTGCGAGGACTTCCCGGATCTGAAATCCCTGCACGTCTACGCCAGTGGCTCGCCGGCGATGGTCTACGGCACGCTGGATGCGCTGGTGGAAGCCGGGATGGATGCCCACCAGATGCGTGCCGACGTGTTTGCGTATGCGCCGCGCTCTTGAGCCGCGCTCTTGAGTCTGCCTGAGTCGCTTTAGAAGCGTACGCCCGTCGTCACCATGGCCGCGTTGGCGCCGAGAAACACCAGCTCGGCGCCCAGCGGGCCATAGTGGGTACCGACCGACGGAATGATCACCGGCGCAACGCCGAAGTGATTGAGCGGAATCTTGTCCTTGTAGTCACCCCGATAGCCCTGCAGCAACCCGCCCGTGAGTTTCACGTACACCGGATAATCGGCGCTCTCGAAGCGTTTGCCGGCATAGGCGTAATTGGAGCGCTGGCTGAACGAGTTACGGAAAGTTGCCCCGCCAAATACCCAGCCGGAAGCCTGATTGCGTTCAATGCCGATCAAGTCCTGATGATTATTGTGTTCGGGGTCGGGTGAGTAATGTTTGGTGTAGACACTGGTTTGTGCGTACCAGAAACCTTTGTCTTCTTGCGAGTCATCCGTAGCCAGTGCCTGGCCGGTCTGAATCAATAAAAGTGCGGCCAAAAGCCTCGGTATGTTCATCGTGCAGCCTCGGTTGAACGGGTTGGCTTGCGCCAGAGGAAAGCCGTTTTACGCAGGCGATCAGCGACGGTAAATATGGGAAGTCCGAAATTTTAGTAGGAAAAATCCCGAGACTTCATGAACGAATCCTGAACGAAGAGAGGGCTTAACGATATTTCATTCGGGTATTTAAGATATCTGCGCAATGGTATTAGGCTATATCAAACAAGATAGCCCTCGCGGATAACCCCGGATTAGCGCTATCAAAGGTGTCATACATCCTTTAGCACTTTTCGTTTTACAGTTACTGCTATATGTTCTATCAAGCGAATTGTGCTTACATCTTGTAATACTTGCGGGGCCGAACACTTCCGTCATGACAGCCATAGAATCTGCTTTTCTGAATCTGGCTTACCCTCCGCGGCTCGATCTGGGGCCGCAGCTGACTCACGAACAACTTCTCGCTTCCATGCAATCGACCATGGCACGCCACAAGGGCGGTCCGGTGTGGCTGTTCGCGTATGGTTCGCTGATCTGGCGGCCGGAGTGTTCGGCGGTGGAGCGGGTACGCGGACGGGTGCATGGCTACCATCGCGGTCTGTACCTGTGGTCCCACGAACATCGCGGTACGCCGGAAATGCCGGGACTGGTATTCGGTCTGGATCGCGGCGGTTCGTGCAGCGGCTTTGCCTACCGGTTGCCGGAAGACAACCTCGACAGTGCGCTGTATGCGCTGTGGAAACGCGAGATGCCGTTCCCGTCCTACCGCCCGCACTGGCTCAACTGCCGTCTTGAAGATGGCAGCCAGGTACAGGCCTTGGGATTCGTGTTGGAGCGACACCTGCCCAGCTATGCCGGCAATCTGCCGGATCACGTGCTGAGCCAGGTGTTCGAAAGCGCTTGTGGGCGTTACGGCACCACTCGCGATTATGTCGAGCAGACCGCTCACGCCCTGCGCAGCCACGCCATGCCAGACCGGAATCTGGAGGCGCGGCTCAAGCGCTGCAAGTCAAAGGCCGATCAGGCGACTGCTTCGCGGCTCTGACTGGCGACTTGCTTGTGCCACAGGGTCGGGGCCAGGAAGGCCATCGACAGCAGGCAAGCGCCCACCAGCAGCACGAAACCGCCATCCCAACCAAAGTGGTCCACGGTGTAGCCCATCGCTGCACTGGCCGCGACCGAACCACCCAGATAACCGAACAGACCGGTGAAGCCCGCGGCCGTGCCGGCGGCTTTCTTCGGTGCCAGTTCCAGCGCCTGCAGGCCGATCAGCATCACCGGGCCGTAGATCAGGAAGCCGATGGAGAACAGCGCGATCATGTCGATGGTCGGGTTGCCGGCCGGGTTCAGCCAGTAAACCAGGGTCGCCACGGTCACCAGGGCCATGAACACCATGCCGGTCAGGCCACGGTTGCCACGGAAGATCTTGTCCGACATCCAGCCGCACAACAGCGTGCCCGGAATGCCCGCCCACTCATAGAAGAAGTACGCCCACGAAGTCTTGTCGACGTCGAAGTGCTTGGCTTCCTTTAGATAGGTCGGCGCCCAGTCCAGTACGCCGTAGCGCAGCAGGTAGACGAACACGTTGGCCATGGCGATGTACCAGAGCATTTTGTTACGCAGCACGTATTTGACGAAGATTTCCTTGGCGCTGAATTCGTCTTCGTGGCTGGCGTCGTAGCCTTCCGGGTAGTCGTTCTTGTACTTCTCGATCGGCGGCAGGCCAACCGATTGCGGGGTGTCGCGCATGGTGATGAAGGCAAATGCCGCCACCGCCAGAGCTACCGCCGCCGGTACATAGAACGCGGCGTGCCAGTCATTGAACAGGCCCATGCCGATCAGGAACAGCGGGCCGATCAGACCACCGCCGACGTTGTGCGCCACGTTCCATACGGACACCACGCCGCCGCGCTCCTTCTGCGACCACCAGTGCACCATGGTCCGTCCGCTCGGCGGCCAGCCCATGCCCTGGGCCCAGCCGTTGATGAACAGCAGGATGAACATCATGGTCACGCTGGACGTTGCCCAAGGTGCGAAACCGAAAATGAACATCACCCCCGCCGAAACCAGCAGGCCGAACGGCAGGAAGTAGCGCGGGTTGGAACGGTCGGAGACCAGGCCCATGAGGAACTTGGACAGACCGTAGGCAATGGCGATGGCCGACATCGCCAGACCCAGTTCGCCGCGGGTGTAACCCTCGTCGATCAGGTACGGCATGGCCAGGGAGAAGTTTTTGCGCAGCAGGTAGTAACCCGCATAGCCAAAGAAAATACCGGCGAAGATCTGCCAGCGCAGGCGTCGGTAGGTACTGTCTATTTTTTCTTCAGGCAATGGAGCCTGATGTGCGGCAGGTCGAAAGAAAGCAAACATTCAAGAGCTCCAGATTTCTTGTTTTGACTGCGGATGCGAATGTTACAGTTTCGTTACCGAAAATAGCACCGGTTCGCATCGGCAAAACAGCGGAAAATGTTGGAAGTCGCACGTTCTTTTACGAACCTGTCGCTCTGCTGTAAGAACAGGGCGTTTTCACCACTTATGAACATGGGCTGGCATAGACTCGCGATCCGTCGATCGACTGATCAGCAGAGATGAATGATGGCTTTGAAGGTTCGCATGCTCATGCGCCGATTATTGGCGGCGGCGGTTATTGCCGCTGCGGTGCTGGGATTGATTTACGCCGATCACCCGGCCCAGTCCGGGTTGCGCAATGCCACGGTGCTGATCATCCGCCATGCGGAAAAGCCGACTGAAGGCTCGGTGCTCAATGCCCGGGGCGAAGAGCGGGCCCGCGCCTATGCCGACTACTTCAATCCATTGAAGCTCGATGGCCAGACGCTGACCCCGGAACGGCTGATTGCCGCCGGCGACACTCCCGAGAGCTCCCGCTCACGTTTGACCCTGACGCCGCTGGCCGAGCGCCTGAACCTGTCTATCGAGCAGCCCTACATCAACGGCGACGTGCATGAACTGGTCAAGCTGTTGCGCAAGAGCAATCAGGCGCCAGTGATCCTGATCGCCTGGCACCACGGGCGCATCAACAAGCTGATCAGTGCGTTCGGTGGCGACAGCACGGCCCTGATGGGTCAGAAAAAATGGCCGGACGAGGTGTACGACTGGATGCTCGTGCTGCGCTTCGACGACAAGGGCCGGATTATCAAGGCTGATAGCCGGAAGGTTTTGGAGCACCTGTTGCCGGGCGATGAGGTGGACGCAAGCCAAGGGAAATAGTCCGTCGGAAAAGTTACTGGTGGATGATCCCTTCACGCTTGCACCCAATTTCCCTTCGAAGCTTGGGCAATTTCCTGCATAGAATGCAGAAGCCGCGCTATTCAGCTGAAAATCATTGCTCCGTAACCTTTGTGATGCTGCCGAGAAGGCGCGTCAGTGCAGAAGGTGCGGGAATGATGCAATGGATCATGGCTGTCGTTTTGTTGGTAATTTTCCCCGCTCAGGCGGGAGAAGTATTTTTGATTCCGGATAACACCCCTAAGCCGGTTTACCCACTTGCGTTATCGAGAGCGGGAATTACCGGTGACGTAAAGGTCCGCTTCATTGCCAATGCAGATGGTTCGGTGAGCGAAATCAGCATTCTGCAAAGTGATCATCCGGATCTGGCGCAAGCGGCCAGGGACGCGATAGCGCAGTGGAGGTTCAAGCCGTGGACGGTTGACGGCAGCAAGCCTGCCACACAGGAGATTGTGGCCCCCATGGTCTTTCTCCTCGAGGCGCCGGAAGGTGCTCTCCAATGGGTTCAGCAGCTGAAATGCCGAGAATTCAACGAGCTGCTCAATCGAATGCCCGAATATTCATGGGTCGACTCTGCGCCGTTTCACTATCTCCGAGACCATTTGTCGAGCGCTCTCTTCAAGCCGCAGCTGGCGGAAGATGAAAGACTTGCGCTGATTGCCAGGCTGAACCGAAGCGTGGAGGGCGTAGTCTGGCGTTGTCGACAGTGGCCGGTGAGCAGGTTCACGAGGTTTTTGCCGGAGGATGTCCGCAAGTTGCTTTAATGTCCGGCGGAATGAACGGCGATCCAGACATGGCGTCCGAATCGCCGGTTGAGTCAGCGTACCTGCACGACTACCTTGCCCACAGCCTTGCGCTGCCCAAGATCATTGATCGCCTGTGCCGCCTCACTCAGCGGATAGACCTGCGACACCAGCGGCTTCAGCTTGCCCTCGGCGAACCAGGCGAACAGTTGCTGGAAGTTCGCCGCGTTGTCCTGTGGCTGGCGTTGGGCGAAGGAGCCCCAGAACACGCCGAGCACGGCCGCGCCCTTGAGCAGGGCGAGGTTGACCGGCAGTTCGGGGATGCGTCCGCTGGCGAAACCGACCACCAGCAGGCGGCCGTTCCAGGCGATGGCGCGGATGGCCTGGTCGAACAGGTCGCCGCCGACCGGGTCGTAGATCACGTCGGCGCCCTGGCCGTCGGTCAGGCGCTTGATTTCGTCCTTGAGGCTGGTTTCGCTGTAGTTGATCAATTCATCTGCACCGGCAGCTTTGGCCACGGCGAGTTTCTCGGCGCTGCTGGCGGCGGCAATCACCCGGGCGCCCATGGCTTTGCCGATCTCCACGGCGGCCAGGCCAACGCCGCCGGAGGCACCGAGCACTAACAAGGTTTCCCCGGTTGCAGGTTGCCGCGTTGTTTGAGCGCGTGCATCGACGTGCCGTAGGTCATGCTGAACGCGGCGGCAGTGTTGAAATCCATCGACGGCGGGATCGGCAGCACGTTATAACCCGGCACGGCGACCTGCTCGGCGAAGCTGCCCCAGCCGGTCAGGGCCATGACCCGGTCACCAATCTTGAGGTGACTGATCTTTTCGCCGACTTCGCGGACCACGCCAGCCGCTTCACCACCCGGTGAGAACGGGAAGGGCGGCTTGAACTGGTACTTGCCCTCGATGATCAGCGTGTCCGGGAAGTTGACCCCGGCGGCGTGCACGTCCAGCAGGATTTCATTCTTCTTCGCGACAGGACTGGCGACGTCTTCCAGCACCAGCGATTCGGCAGGGCCGAAGGCTTTGCACAGCACGGCTTTCATCAGGGCTATTCCTTTGGGAGTGATGGCCGATAAGTGTAGGTGTGGCAGTCAACGGGTCAACGAGCATGCCCGGCCCTGATAGTCCGCCATAAGCTTGTGCTTGCGCGGCGGGTCGTTATGCTAGGCCGCAAACCGGATAAGGAGCGAATTGTGAAAGCGTGGATCATGTTGTTGCTGGCCCTGTCTCTGCCTGTGGCAGCGCTGGCCGAAGAAGCCAAAGAAGGCGAGGCGCCGAAGGTCAACTACATCACCCTGAGTCCGCCGTTCGTGGGCAACTACGGGTTGGACGGCACGCCGAAGCTCAAGGTCTACAAGGCCGACGTGGCGTTGCGGGTGACCGGCGACGAGGCGACCAAACTGGTCAAGGCCAACGAGCCGCTGATCCGCAATCAGCTGGTGGCGCTGTTCACTCAGCAGACCACCGACGCGATGGGCAGCATCGAAGGCAAGGAGAAGCTGCGTCAGGAAGCCTTGAAGCAGACCCAGCAAGTGATGAATGACGAGACCGGCAAGCCGGTGGTCGAGGATCTGTTGTTCAACAACCTCATCATTCAGTAAGGCTTGATCCGCAGGAGTCGGATTCCGGCTCCTGCGAAGGCGCTGTCAACGCAGCGCGATAACCGCCGCCCACTGCTCGGCCGTCACCGGCATCACCGACAGCCGCGAGCCCTTCTGCACCAGTGGCATCTCGGCCAGCGCGGTCTGCTGCTTCAGATAATCCAGCTTCAACACTCGGGCAAACGTCTCGACATGGGCGACATCGATCGCGCTCCAGGCGTTTTTCTCCGGCGTGGCTTTCGGATCGAAGTAGTGGCTCTCCGGTTCCAGTGCGGTGGGATCCGGGTACGCGGCTTCAATAATCTTGCCAATCCCGGCGATCCCCGGCTCCGGGCAGCTGGAGTGATAGAAAAAGAACTCATCCCCCACCGCCATGGCCCGCAGGAAGTTGCGCGCCTGGTAGTTGCGCACCCCGTCCCAGCGCGCCTTGCCGAGTTTTTCCAGACCCTTGATCGAGAGTTCGTCGGGCTCGGATTTCATCAGCCAGTAGGCCATGGTGGTTGCTCCTGAAACGGTCATTGGGCAGGTTGTCGGGCAATTTTATGACAAACCGACAGTCGGTTGACGCCAGCATTTGCGCAGAGGTTCACGTTGTCGCAAAATGCCGGCCTTTAAAGCTTGACGCTGCTGCACGGCCTACGAATGGAAACCGCTGCTGTCATCGTGATGATGTGCCTTGAGGGGGGCAATCGATGAAACGCAAACCGGATTTGCTGTGGACTTTGGTGATTTTGTTCGGCCTTGGCGTCGTGACCACCGGTTATGCGCAAAGTCTGTGGGCCAACAAGGCCGATGCTCCGATTGAAGTGGCGCAACAAGTACAGCAGTCGACAGCGTTCAAACGCTGATCCCGTCTTCCCGACGCCGCTGATTCCCTCGCGGCGTCTATCCTGCGAAATACCACGCCTTGTCGGTCACCGTTCCCTGCAACGGTACATCCCAGCTGGCCTGCGCCAGTCGTTCGACTTTCTGACATTCATGGGCCAGTCCCAGCAGCGTCGGCTTGCGCCAGTTCTGGCGGCGAGCCAGGTACGCGAGGCTGCGGTCGTAGAATCCGCCGCCCATCCCCAGGCGTCCGCCGACATCGTCAAACCCTACCAATGGCAACAACACCAGATCCAGTGCCCAGATCTTGCGCTGACGGGCGACATTGACCCGAGGTTCGAGAATACGGAAACGGTTGGGCCGCAGCTTTTCGCCGGGGCGGATCTGTTGAAAGACCATTTTGGTCCGCGGCCAGGCACTCAATACCGGCAGGTAGGTTTTCTTGCCGCGGCGCTGGGCGGCACGCAGCAACAGGCGCGGGTCGATCTCGCCGTCGGTGGGCAGGTACAGGGAAATGTGTTTCGCCCGGCGAAAGTGCGGGTCTTGCGCGAGTTGTTTGTACAGACCTTCGGCGGCCGCGCGTTGCTGACTTGGCGTCAGGGAGCGGCGGGCCTTGCGCAGCAGGCGGCGCAGTTGGGGGCGGGGCAGCAGCGCGGGTTCGGTCATGGTCGGCTTCGGCAGGGTGGGGACGAAAACGTACGCATAAAAAATCCGATGCCGGCATGCACCGGCATCGGATTCGAATCAGGCTCCCCGGATGAGCCGCTGTCGACTTAGCCCTTGAACCCGAGAGTTCAAGGTGGAGGATGCAGTAGGCTTTAAGGCTTTCCGTCTGGCGGACATGCACACCAGCCCAACGTGCAACCCCCAGGGTAGTGCAAATCGGCTCAGGGACATCGTCAACTGGCAAGCACCCCAGGGAGTGCGGCGAGTATACCTCAAGCGGCCTGGCGAATCAGCCCTTGCTGATGTCCGGATCGTCGGCCAGCACCAGATCGACACGATCGAGCAAGTCACGCACCTGTTCACGGGTCGAGCCGCTGGCCTGGATGTCCGGGCGCTCTTCTTTGTGCAAGAGATCGTGGGTGATGTTCAGCGCGGCCATCACGGCGATGCGGTCGGCGCCGATGACTTTGCCGCTGCTGCGGATCTCGCGCATCTTGCCGTCCAGGTAACGCGCGGCACTGACCAGATTGCTGCGTTCTTCCTGGGGACAGATGATCGAATATTCTTTGTCGAGGATCTGCACGGTAACGCTATTGCTTGAACTCATGAGTCTTGCTCCAGGGCCTTGAGGCGCGAAATCATCGACTCGACCTTACGCCGGGCGATTTCGTTTTTTCAATGAGGTGCGCGCGTTCCTCGCGCCAGGTCTTTTCCTGAGCTAGTAAGAGTGCGTTTTGACTCTTTAGTTGCTCGACCCGAGTAATCAGCAGTTCGAGTCTGGCCATCAGCGCTTGCAGGTCGGTGTCTTCCATTGTGTCCACTGATTCGGTCTGATGGGTTTGGCTGGGGGACAGCCTTTAATGGTCTTGGCGAGTCTGTCGATGTAGGATACAAGGCCTTCATTCTAGACATAGCGCCGTCTGGCGCCTAGCTGCCCATGCCCATTCAGAATTCCCCGTACCAAGCCTTCGCCACCCTGCTGACTGCCAGCGGTCACAACGTCTCGCCTGCCGAACTGCATGGCCTGCTGCTCGGCCGCAGCTGCGCCGGTGCCGGCTTCAATGCCGAAGAATGGCTGATCGATGCCGCAGAGCTGCTCGAAAGCGAGCCGCAGGACAACGTTCGCAACGCGCTCATCGGCCTGCAGGAAATGGTCAAGGGCGAGCTCACCGGCGACGACGTGACCGTCGTGCTGCTGTTGCCGACCGATGACGTGCCGCTGGCCGATCGCGCTGCCGCACTGGGCCAGTGGTGCCAGGGCTTCCTTACCGGTTTCGGCCTGAACTGCCGCGACAGCAGCATGCTGAGCACCGAGGCCACCGAGGTGTTGCAGGATCTGGCAGCGATCTCCCAGGTGCAAGATGCCCTGGAAGAATCCGAAGACGGCGAAAGCGACTACATGGAAGTCATGGAGTACCTGCGTGTAGCGCCGCTGCTGCTGTTCTCCGAAACCAAGAAAGCCGACGTGCCGCCAGCCGCCAAGCCGTCGCTGCACTGATCGCGTGCCAGGGAAAGCCATCTGCCCATGATCCATATCCCAAAAGCGGAATACGCCCGTCGCCGCAAGGCACTCATGGCGCAGATGGAACCCAACAGCATCGCCATCCTGCCCGCCGCTGCGGTTGCCATTCGCAACCGTGACGTCGAGCACGTCTACCGCCAGGACAGCGACTTCCAGTACCTGAGCGGTTTCCCCGAGCCGCAGGCGGTCATCGTCCTGATGCCCGGTCGCGAACACGGCGAATACGTGCTGTTCTGCCGTGAACGCAATGCCGAACGGGAACTATGGGACGGCCTGCGTGCCGGCCAGGAAGGCGCGATTCGCGACTTTGGCGCCGACGACGCGTTCCCCATCACCGATATCGACGACATCCTGCCGGGCCTGATCGAAGGTCGCGACCGGGTGTATTCGGCCATGGGCAGCAACCCGGAATTCGACCGTCACCTGATGGACTGGATCAACGTGATCCGCTCCAAGGCGCACCTCGGCGCCCAGCCGCCGAACGAATTCGTTGCCCTGGATCACCTGCTGCACGACATGCGCCTGTATAAATCGGCGGCAGAAGTGAAGGTGATGCGCGAAGCGGCGCGGATTTCCGCTCAGGCCCATATCCGGGCGATGCAGGCCAGCCGTGCCGGCCTCTACGAATACAGCCTCGAAGCCGAGCTGGATTACGAGTTCCGCAAGGGCGGGGCGAAGATGCCGGCCTACGGTTCGATCGTCGCTGCCGGGCGCAACAGCTGCATCCTGCATTACCAGCAGAATGACGCGTTGCTCAAGGATGGTGATCTGGTGCTGATCGACGCCGGTTGCGAAATCGACTGCTACGCCAGCGACATCACGCGGACGTGGCCGGTCAACGGCAAGTTTTCCGCCGAGCAGAAAGCGATCTACGAATTGGTGTTGGCCTCCCAGGAAGCCGCGTTCGCCGAAATCGCCCCGAACAAGCACTGGAACCAGGCGCACGAAGCGACGGTTCGGGTGATCACCGCCGGGCTGGTGCAGCTGGGGTTGTTGCAGGGCGAGGTGGACGAGTTGATTGCCTCCGAGGCCTACAAGGCGTTTTACATGCACCGCGCCGGCCACTGGCTGGGAATGGATGTACATGACGTCGGCGAGTACAAGGTCGGTGGCGAATGGCGAGTGCTGGAAGTCGGCATGGCGCTGACCGTGGAGCCGGGCATCTACATCGCCCCGGACAATCAGAACGTAGCGAAGAAATGGCGCGGCATTGGCGTGCGCATCGAGGACGACGTGGTAGTGACCAAGAGCGGTTGTGAAATCCTGACGGGTGGCGTACCGAAAACAGTCGCCGAGATCGAAGCCCTGATGGCGCAAGCACGGACTTGCGCGGCATGAGTCGGGTCAATCTGGCAATCATCGGTGGCGGCCTGGTCGGCGCCAGTCTGGCGCTGGCGTTGCAGGCCGGGGCCAAGGCCCGGGGCTGGAAGATCGTGCTGATCGAACCGTTCGCCCCCGGCGACAGCTGGCAGCCGAGCTACGACGCACGTTCATCGGCGCTGTCCTTTGGCTCGCGGCAGATCTATCAGCGGCTGGGCGTGTGGCAGGAAATCTCCCGTCGCGCCGAGCCGATCAAGCAGATTCATGTGTCCGACCGTGGACGTTTTTCCACCGCCCGACTGTCGGCGATGGAAGAGGGCGTCCCGGCGCTCGGCTATGTCGTGGAAAACGCCTGGCTCGGCCACAGCCTGTGGCAACACCTCGACAAAGACGTGATCAGTTGGCGCTGCCCGGCGGAAGTCACCCGCATGGAGCCGCTGCCGGACGGTTATCGCCTGACCCTCAACGATGAGACCACGGTCGAATGCGATCTGGCGGTGCTCGCCGATGGCGGCCGTTCCGGTCTTCGTGAGCAACTGGGCATCAACGTGCGCAAGCGCCCGTACAACCAGAGCGCGCTGATCGCCAACATCACCCCGAGCGAAGCGCACAACGGCATGGCTTTCGAGCGCTTCACCGACGAAGGCCCGATGGCGCTGCTGCCGCTGCCGGAAAACCGCTGCGCGCTGGTCTGGACCCGTCTGGGCATGGACGCGCAACGTCTGGCGGAGCTGAGTGATCGTGATTTCCTCAGCGAGCTGCAAGGTGTGTTCGGCTATCGCCTCGGCACGTTGAAGCAGGTCGGCGCGCGGCATCTGTACCCGCTGTCGCTGGTAGAGGCCGAAGAGCAGGTGCGTTCGCATCTGGCCGTCCTCGGCAACGCCGCCCACAGCCTGCACCCGATTGCCGGGCAGGGTTTCAACCTGTCCCTGCGCGATGCCGATGCCTTGGCCGCCGCGCTGCTGGCCAGTGACAAGCCGCTGGGGGATTTCGCCACGCTGCAGGCCTATCGCGAGCGCCAGCGCCTCGATCAGGACCTCACCGTGGGCTTCTCCGATCAGGTGACGCGCCTGTTCGGCAGCACTCAGCCGCTGGTGTCGCTGGGGCGCAACATCGGCCTGCTCGGCCTCGATCTGCTGCCGCCGGCCAAACGCTGGTTCGCCCGTCAGGCCATGGGGCTGGGGACGCGGCCGGATGCGTGAGTGGCTGATCAAACAGTTTGGCAAGGCGCGGCTGATGCGCTGGATCATGACGTTCTACCCGCCGTACTTCGGCGCCGGTGTCCGGGTGAAGCACATCAGCGATGACTTTCGTGACATTCGGGTCTCGATGGGCCTGGGCTGGTACAACCGCAATTACGTCGGCACCCAGTTCGGCGGCAGTCTGTATTCGATGGTCGATCCGTTCTTCATGTTGATGCTCATGGAGAACCTCGGGTCGAAGTACATCGTCTGGGACAAGGCTGCCGACATTGATTTCATTGCGCCGGGCAAAGGCCCGGTGTTCGCCCGGTTCAACATCGACGACACCCTGCTCGACGAAATCCGTCGGCAGACCGCCAGTGGCGAGAAATACCTGCCGCAGTTGCAGGTCGACATTCATGACGGCGCCGGCAACCTGGTGGCGCGGGTCGGTAAAACCCTTTATGTGCGGCTCAAGCCGCAAGCGAGACAGGCTTAAAGCATGGAAATGCGCGCGGATGTGCTGATTGTCGGAGCCGGAATGGTCGGCAGCGCCCTGGCGCTGGCGTTGCAGGACAGCGGGCTGGAAGTCCTGCTGCTCGACGGCAGCCCGCTGAGCGTCAAACCCTTCAATGGCGATGCGCCGTTCGAGCCGCGAGTCAGTGCGCTGTCGGCAGCTAGCCAGCGGATCCTCGAGCGCCTCGGCGTGTGGGACGGCATCGTCAATCGACGCAGCAGCCCGTACACCGACATGCACGTCTGGGACGGCAGCGGCACTGGGCAGATCCATTTCTCGGCCAGCAGCGTGCACGCCGAAGTGCTCGGCCACATTGTCGAGAACCGCGTGGTGCAGGATGCGTTGCTCGACCGTCTGCACGATTGCGATCTCGGCCTGCTGGCCAATGCGCGTCTGGAGCAGATGCGTCGCTCCGGTGACGACTGGCTGCTGACCCTGGCCGACGGTCGCACCCTGCGCGCGCCGCTGGTGATCGCGGCAGATGGCGCCAATTCCGCCGTGCGTCGTCTGACCGGCGTCGCCACTCGCGAGTGGGATTATCTGCATCACGCCATCGTCACCAGCGTGCGCAGCAGCAAACCGCACCGCATGACCGCGTGGCAGCGCTTCACCGATCACGGGCCGCTGGCGTTTCTGCCGCTGGAGCGTGACGGTCAGCAGGACTGGTGCTCGATCGTCTGGTCGACCACGCCGAGCGAAGCCGAACGGCTGATGGCGCTGGATGAAGCGGATTTCTGCCGCGAGCTGGAGCGCGCCTTTGAAGGTTGCCTCGGCGACGTCATCAGCGCCGACCCGCGTCTGTGCGTGCCGCTGCGTCAGCGTCACGCCAAGCGCTACGTGGCCGAAGGGCTGGCGCTGATCGGCGATGCGGCGCATACCATCCACCCGTTGGCGGGGCAGGGCGTGAACCTTGGCTTCCTCGATGCCGCTGTATTGGCCGAAGTGCTGCTGCAAGCCAACGAACGCGGCGAACGCCTGGCGGACGTGAAAGTGCTGAGCCGCTACGAGCGCCGGCGCATGCCGCACAACCTGGCGCTGATGGCGGCGATGGAAGGCTTCGAACGGTTGTTCCAGGCCGATCCGCTGCCGCTGCGCTGGTTGCGCAACACCGGGCTGAAAATCGTCGAGCAGATGCCTGAGGCCAAAGCGCTGTTCGTACGCGAAGCATTGGGGCTGACCGGGGACTTGCCGGCGCTTGCCAAGGTCTGAAGACCGTCGTGCAACATCTGGTAACTCCTTGGGAAAGTGATCGATTGAGCTGGTAAATGTGAGTCCTTATCATTTGGGCCACTTTTCCCGACCGAGAGATCACTCCCATGTTGGCATCCAAGCGTCTTCTGACCGCACTGGCCCTGACCCTGATCGGCAGCACCGCCGCCCAGGCCGCCGACGAGGTGGTGGTCTACTCGTCGCGCATCGATGAACTGATCAAACCGGTGTTCGATGCCTACACCGCCAAGACCGGGGTGAAGATCAAGTTCATCACCGACAAGGAAGCGCCGCTGATGCAGCGGATCAAGGCCGAAGGCGAGAACGCCACCGCCGACCTGCTGCTGACCGTCGATGCCGGCAACCTCTGGCAGGCCGAGCAGATGGGCATTCTCCAGCCGTTCACCTCGAAAACCATCGACGCCAACATTCCCCTGCAATACCGCTCGTCCAGCCACGCCTGGACCGGCCTGAGCCTGCGCGCGCGGACCATCGCCTATTCCACCGAGCGCGTGAAACCGGGCGAACTGACCACCTACGAAGCGCTGGCCGACAAGAACTGGGAAGGTCGCCTGTGCCTGCGCACGGCGAAGAAGGTCTACAACCAGTCGCTGACCGCCACCATGATCGAAGTCCACGGCGCCGAGAAAACCGAGAAGATCCTCAAGGGCTGGGTCAACAACCTGTCCACCGACGTGTTCTCCGACGACGTCGCGGTGCTCGAAGCGATCAACGCCGGCCAGTGCGACGTCGGCATCGTCAACACCTACTACTACGGCCGCCTGCACAAGCAGAAGCCGGAGCTGCCGGTGAAACTGTTCTGGCCGAACCAGGCGGATCGCGGTGTGCACGTCAACCTGTCGGGCATCGGTTTGACCAAACATGCACCTCATCCGGAAGCGGCCAAGGCACTGGTGGAGTGGATGACCACGCCTGAGGCGCAAAAGATCTTCGCTGACGTGAATCAGGAGTTCCCGGCGAATCCGGCGGTGAAGCCTTCGGAAGAAGTGGCGGCGTGGGGGCAGTTTGTGGCCGATACGCTGCCGGTTGAAGTGGCGGGCAAGCGACAGGCTGAAGCGATCCGGATGATGGATCGTGCGGGTTGGAACTGAGTTCTTCGTGAAAGCATTGCTTGTCATGATACCGCTGCCCTCACCCCAGCCCTCTCCCGGGGGAGAGGGAGCCGATCTCTATGGCGTTCAAAACCGGAGTTCAACTCGATATCCCACGTCGGCGTATGACGTCCAGGCAACACGGTCAGTCCCCTCTCCCTCCGGGAGAGGGTTAGGGTGAGGGCAGCAATCCCCACTTGAAATACCCAGCCCAACAACACCACAACTCCCTCAGAGACCCCAAAGTGGCCCACCCCGCCCAACGCCGCTGGTACCCCATCGTCTTCGCCATCGCCGCATTGGTGCTGCTCCCCCTCAGCGTCCTCCTGCTGTCGTGGCAGACCATCGACCAGCAGATCTGGTCGCACCTGTGGGAAACCCAGATGCCACGCCTGCTGGGCAACACCCTGACGCTGGTCGTCGGCGTCGGCATCGGCGTGACCCTGTTGGGTGTAAGCCTCGCCTGGCTCACCAGCCTCTGCGAGTTCCCCGGCCGACGCTGGCTCGACTGGGCACTGATGCTGCCGTTCGCGATCCCGGCGTACGTGCTGGCGTTCGTGTTCGTCGGCCTGCTGGACTTCGCCGGTCCCGTGCAAAGCCTGCTGCGCGAATGGTTCGGCACCGGCCTGCGTCTGCCGCGCGTGCGCTCCACCGGTGGCGTGATTCTGGTGTTGGTGCTGGTGTTCTACCCCTACGTTTACTTGCTGGCGCGCACCGCGTTTCTCGCCCAAGGCAAAGGCCTGATGGAAGCGGCGCGGGTGCTCGGCCAGTCGCCGTGGCAAGCGTTCTGGCGGGTGGCATTGCCGATGGCGCGGCCGGCCATCGGCGCTGGCGTAGCGCTGGCGTTGATGGAAACCCTGGCGGATTTCGGCGCAGTGTCGGTGTTCAACTTCGATACCTTCACCACCGCGATCTACAAGACCTGGTATGGCTTCTTCAGCCTGTCGAGCGCCGCGCAACTGGCGAGCCTGTTGCTGCTGGTGGTGATGCTGGTGCTGTACGGCGAACGCCGCGCCCGCGGTGCCAATCGGGCGAGCAACGAGCGGCCGCGGGTCAAGGCGCTGTATCACCTGCGCGGGCCCAAGGCGTGGGCGGCGACCGGCTGGTGCGGTCTGGTGTTTGCCTGTGCGTTTGTCATTCCGGTGCTGCAACTGCTGGTGTGGTTCTGGCAGCGCGGGCGTTTCGATCTGGATGAGCGCTACGCCGGGCTGATTCTGCACACCCTGTATCTGGGCGGCATGGCGGCGTTGATCACGGTCAGTGTGGCGATGTTGCTGGCATTCGCCCGACGTCTGGCGCCGACCCCGGCGATCCGTTCAGGCGTCAGTCTGGCCAACCTCGGCTACGCGCTGCCGGGCTCGGTGCTGGCGGTGTCGATCATGCTGGCGTTCAGTTATCTGGATCGTGAACTGGTGATTCCGCTCTCAGGCTGGCTCGGCGGTGCGGGCAAACCGTTGCTGCTGGGCAGTCTGGCGGCGTTGCTGATGGCTTATCTGGTGCGCTTCGTGGCGGTGGCCTACGGGCCGCTGGAAAGCAGTCTGGCGCGTATACGGCCCTCTTTGCCTGAAGCGGCACGTAGCCTGGGTGTCAGTGGGCCGCGACTGTTTTTCAAAGTGTATCTGCCGTTGCTGCTGCCCGGCACCCTCAGCGCCGCGTTGCTGGTGTTCGTCGATGTGCTCAAGGAAATGCCCGCCACCCTGCTGATGCGCCCGTTTGGCTGGGACACGCTGGCCGTGCGCATCTTCGAGATGACCAGTGAAGGCGAATGGGCGAGGGCGTCGTTGCCGGCGCTGACCCTTGTTCTGGTCGGGTTGTTGCCGGTCATCGGACTTATTCGCCGCTCGGCGCATCGAAACACTTAGTAGTGAGTCATGAATCATGCGGCTACAATGCGCGGCATTCGGTGCGGTCCGTCTGACAGACCCTGTCGCTGAAATCGGCTGAAAGCCTTCTTCCACGGGGCTTTCAAACCGTGCAGCAGCGCTCCGCACCTTCGCCACGCCCGGAAGGAGAAACCCATGGGACAGCGTACGCCTCTGTATGACCTGCATCTCGCCCTCGGCGCGAAGATGGTCGATTTTGGCGGTTGGGACATGCCACTGCATTACGGCTCGCAGGTCGAGGAGCACCACGAGGTGCGTCGCGATTGCGGGGTGTTCGATGTATCCCACATGACCGTGATCGATGTCGCCGGCCACCAGGCCAAGGCCTGGCTTCAGCATTTGCTGGCCAACGACGTCGAACGCCTGCACAGCCCCGGCCGTGCGTTGTACAGCACCATGCTCAACGAGCGCGGTGGCATCGTCGACGACATGATCGTCTATCGCCTCGAGGACAGTTACCGACTGGTGGTCAACGCCTCGACCCGCGATCAGGACCTGGCCTGGATGCAGGCGAATCTCACCGGCTACGACGTGCAGCTGCAAGAGCGCACGGATCTGGCGATGCTTGCCATTCAAGGCCCCCATGCCCGGCACAAGATTGCCGAACTGGTAACCCAGTCCCGCGCCAATCTGATCCAGATGCTCAAGCCTTTCGAAGGTCAGGTCGACGGCGACTGGTTCATTGCGCGCACCGGTTACACCGGCGAGGACGGGCTGGAAATTGCCCTGCCGGCCGATCAGGCCCCCGGTTTCTTTAACGATCTGGTGGGCGCCGGCATTTCTCCCATTGGCCTCGGCGCTCGCGACACCTTGCGGGTGGAAGCGGGGATGAACCTCTACGGTCAGGACATCCATCAGGACGTTTCGCCGCTGGCCTCGAACATGGCCTGGAGCATCGCCTGGGAGCCGGCCACGCGCCGCTTCATCGGTCGCGATGCGCTGGAAGCGGAAAAAGCCGCCGGCGTGCAGCACAAACTGGTGGGTCTGGTGCTCGAGGAGCGCGGGGTTTTGCGTGCGCATCAGGTGGTTCGTATCGCTGATGTTGGCGAAGGAGAGATCACCAGTGGTAGTTTCTCTCCTACGCTTAGCAAGTCGATTGCCCTGGCGCGTGTACCGATGGCGACTGCCGACCGCGCCGAAGTGGAAATCCGTGGCAAGTGGTATCCGGTACGAGTGGTCAAACCGACCTTCGTCCGTCACGGCAAAACCTTGATCTAACCTTTTCCGGCGGGCACGACCGCTGACAATTTCTTGAGGACACCGAGCATGAGCAATATCCCCGCCGACCTGCGTTTTGCCGAAAGTCATGAATGGGCGCGCCTGGAAGCCGACGGCACCGTCACCGTGGGCATCAGCGATCACGCACAGCAAGCGCTGGGCGATGTGGTGTTTGTCGAACTGACTGAAGTCGGCAAGGTGTTTGCTGCCGGTGATGCGGCGGGTGTTGTCGAGTCGGTGAAGGCCGCTTCCGACATCTATTCCCCGGTCGGCGGTGAAGTGATTGCGGTCAACGAAGAGCTGGCGGATTCGCCGGAGCTGCTGAACGAAGAACCGTACAGCTCGTGGATCTTCAAGCTCAAGCCAAGCGACAAGTCCGAGCTGGACAAGCTGCTCGACGCCGCTGCCTACAAGCAGTCCATCGGCGAATAAGTTTCACGCAACACCGCAAAGCCCCGATCCGTCGGGGCTTTTTTGTGGGCGCAGATTTTTATCGGGGACGGATCAGGCGTGGTCCAGCACCGCTTTGACCGCCGCCACCGAGCGCTCGACATCGTCTTTGGTCATGGTCGTGAACATCGGCAACGACACGATCAACCGGCCCACGCGCTCGGCCACCGGCAACATGCCTTCCTTGAAACCGCGCTCGCGGTACAGGCTCAGCAAATGGATCGGCGGATAGTGGTAACCGATGCCGATCCCCAGCGCCTGAATCTGCTCCATGAACGTGGCCCGCGCCGGCAAGCCGTCCTTGCGCTCCGGCAGCACCAGCTGGAACAAGTGCCAGTTGCTGTTGGTGAAGTCGGCGGGCGGCAGTTGCGCGCCGTACGTGGCTTCGAAGTCGTCGCCGAAACATTTGAAGTAGTGGCGAGCCAGTTCCTGACGATGAGCAGTGAGGGCTTCGATGTGGGCGAACTGGCCAAGACCAATAGTCGCTGCGACGTCGGTCATGTTGAACTTGCCGCCCAGCACATCGACGTCCAGGCCGTCGAAACCGGTGCGGGTGACGCCCTGCAGGCGATATTTCTCCGCCAGACGCGCTTCCTCGGGCGTGTTCAGCACCAGGCAGCCACCCTCGGAGCAGGTCACGTTCTTGTTGGCCTGGAAGCTGAACGACACGAAGTCGCCGGTGGCGCCGATGCGCTGGCCGTTCCAGCTCGAACCCAGGGCCTGGGCGGCGTCTTCGATGATGCGCAGGTTGTGCTTTTTGGCGATGGCGTACAGGCGCTCCATGTCCACCGGCAACCCGGCGAGGTAGACCGGAATGACGGCTTTGGTGCGCGCCGTGATGGCCGCTTCCAGTTTATCCAGGTCGATGTTGCGGGTGATCGGGTCGATGTCGGCGAACACCGGCGTGGCGCCCACTTCAAGAATCACGTTGGCCGTGGCCACCCAGGAGATCGGCGTGGTGATCACTTCGTCACCCGGTCCGATGCCGGCGATGCGCAGGGCAATCTCCATGGTGCAGGTGCCGGAGTTGAAGGTACGTACCGGACGCCCGCCGAAATACTCCGACAGTTGCGCTTCGAAGGCCTGGACCTTCGGCCCGCTGGTGATCCAGCCGGAACGCAGGACATCGCCGACGGCGGCGATGGTGGCTTCGTCGATGACAGGTTTGGAAAACGGCAGAAACGGCAGTTGGCTCATGAGGATTCGATCATCCAAGGGTTGGGCGCGTGTTGCAGGTGCCACAGCATGCCCCGTTCGACCACCCGCCGCCAAGCCGTCCGCGACGGTATCGACTGCTATGCTGGTTTGACCGTGTTGCATTGACGCCGAGCGCCAGCCAAGAGAGAGCCCGTCATGTCCCAGTTGCCATCCTTGAGCCAGTTACGCGACCCCCATGCCTTCCTGCGCCGCCACCTCGGCCCCGATGCCGCCGAGCAGCAGGCCATGCTCGACAGTCTGGGCCTGGGCAGCCGGATCGAACTGATCCAGCAGACCGTCCCGCCCGCCATCCGCCTCAACCGTGAACTGGACCTGCCGCCCGCGCTGGACGAGCAGGCCGCGCTGGCGAAACTGCGCGGGTACGCCGAACAGAATCAGGTCTGGACCAGCCTGATCGGCATGGGTTACCACGGCACCCTCACGCCGACGGTCATTTTGCGCAATGTGCTGGAAAATCCTGGCTGGTACACCGCGTACACGCCCTACCAACCGGAAATCGCCCAAGGTCGGCTCGAGGCGTTGCTCAACTTCCAGCAACTGACCATCGACCTCACCGGACTGGAGCTGGCCAACGCTTCGCTGCTCGATGAGGCCACTGCGGCCGCCGAGGCCATGGCGCTGGCCAAGCGTGTGGCGAAGTCGAAGAGCAATCTGTTTTTCGTCGATGAAAACTGTCACCCGCAAACCATTTCCGTGGTGCAGACCCGCGCCGAAGGTTTCGGCTTCGAGCTGATCGTTGACGCTGTGGATAACTTGAAGCAGCACCAGGTATTCGGTGCGCTGTTGCAATACCCCGACACCCACGGCGAGGTCCGCGACCTGCGTCCGTTGATCGATCACCTGCATGCGCAACAGGCACTGGCCTGTGTCGCGGCCGATCTGCTGAGTCTGTTGTTGCTGACCCCGCCGGGGGAACTGGGCGCCGATGTGGTGTTCGGCTCGTCCCAGCGTTTTGGTGTGCCGATGGGGTACGGCGGGCCGCATGCGGCGTTTTTCGCCAGTCGCGAGGAATACAAACGGGCGATTCCCGGGCGCATCATCGGTGTCTCGAAAGACGCGCGGGGCAACGTTGCGCTGCGCATGGCCCTGCAGACCCGCGAGCAGCATATTCGCCGGGAGAAGGCCAATTCGAACATCTGCACCGCTCAAGTGCTGCTGGCCAACATCGCCAGTTGCTACGCGGTGTACCACGGGCCGGAAGGCCTGAAACGGATTGCCCAGCGAGTCCATCGGCTGACCTGCATCCTCGCTGTCGGCCTTGAGCGGCATGGCATCAAACGCATCAACAAGCAGTTTTTCGACACGCTGACTCTGGACGTCGGTGGCGCGCAGACCGCGATCATCGAAAGTGCTCAGGCGGCACAGATCAACCTGCGCATTCTCGGTCGCGGCCACCTGGGCCTGAGCCTCGATGAAACCTGTGACGAGAGCACCGTCGGCAAACTGTTCGATGTGCTTTTGGGTGTCGATCATGGGCTCAACGTCGAAGAACTCGACGCCGAAGCGTTGGTTTCCGGGATTCCTGACCACCTGCAACGCAGCTCGCCTTACCTGCGCCACCCGGTGTTCAACGCCCATCACAGCGAAACCGAGATGCTGCGCTACCTCAAACAATTGGAGAACAAGGATCTGGCGCTCAACCAGTCGATGATCCCGCTCGGCTCCTGCACCATGAAACTCAACGCCACCAGCGAGATGATCCCGATCACCTGGCCGCAATTCGCCAACCTGCACCCGTTCGTGCCCCGGGAGCAGGCCGTCGGTTACACGCTGATGATCGATGAGCTGGAACGCTGGTTGTGCGCGATCACCGGGTTCGACGCCATCTGCATGCAGCCCAACTCTGGGGCCCAGGGCGAATACGCCGGGTTGCTGGCGATCCGCAAATACCACGAAAGTCGCCAGCAGCGCGGGCGTGACATTTGCCTGATTCCGTCATCGGCCCACGGCACCAATCCTGCCTCGGCGCAAATGGCCGGGATGCGCGTGGTGATCGTCGAGTGCGACGAGGCGGGCAACGTCGATCTGGATGACCTGAAATCCAAGGCATCCGAGGCCGGGGACAAGCTCTCATGCCTGATGGCGACTTATCCGTCGACCCACGGTGTGTACGAGGAGGGCATCAGCGAAATCTGCGAAGTTATCCACAAGCACGGCGGCCAGGTGTACATGGACGGTGCCAACCTCAATGCCCAGGTCGGACTGGCGCGGCCGGCGGACATCGGCGCCGACGTCTCGCACATGAACCTGCACAAGACCTTCTGCATTCCCCACGGCGGAGGCGGGCCGGGCATGGGCCCGATCGGCATTCGCGCGCATCTGGCACCGTTCGTCGCCAATCACCCGGTGGTGCCGATCGACGGCCCAGAGCCGCAGAACGGTGCGGTGAGCGCGGCACCCTGGGGCAGTGCGAGCATTTTGCCGATCAGCTGGATGTACATCGCGATGATGGGGCCGCAACTGGCGGACGCCAGCGAAGTGGCGATCCTTGCGGCGAATTACCTGGCGCAGCACCTGTCCGGCGCCTTTCCGGTGCTCTACACCGGGCGCAATGATCGGGTGGCCCATGAGTGCATTCTGGATCTGCGGCCGCTGAAAGCGCAGACCGGCATCAGCGAGGAAGACATCGCCAAGCGCCTGATGGATTACGGCTTCCATGCGCCGACCATGTCGTTCCCGGTGCCGGGGACGTTGATGGTCGAGCCGACCGAGAGTGAATCCAAGGCTGAACTGGATCGCTTTATCGGCGCCATGTTGAGCATTCGTGCGGAAATCACCGAGGTGCAGAACGGCAACTGGCCGGCCGAGGACAATCCGCTCAAACGGGCGCCGCATACGCTGGCCGATGTCATCGGCGTCTGGGAGCGGCCCTACAGCATCGAGCAGGGCATCACGCCGGATGCGCACACCAAGGCGCACAAGTACTGGCCTGCGGTGAACCGGGTGGACAACGTCTATGGCGACCGCAATCTGTTCTGCGCGTGTGTGCCGGTAGACGATTACCGCTGATCGGCGGGCAAAAAAATGCCGCTCATGTGAGCGGCATTTTTGTGGGCGACAGATTTATTCCGAAGCCACGGCGTTCTTCGCCAGAATCGCGTTCGCCAGTTCCATGTCCGTCGCCTGCAGGCCCGGATTGTCGGCGCGGACTTTCTGCATGGCGGCTTCCAGGTACGGGCCACGGATGCCGCCATCGCTGGCAACGAAACTGCCGGCGTCGTCCTGGGCGGCGACGATCAGCTTGTGATCCTTGAAGGTCAGGTACGTCGAGCCGGTGGTGGCGCCGGACGAAATGACGTTACGCCAAAAGCTGTCAGCCATTGCCGAACCGACGGGCAGAGACAGCAGGGCAAGGGTGGCGACAGCAAGTTTGAGACGCATGAGGGATGACTCCACTGGTGTTGAATAACGGCTTGGATCGTCATTTCGACGATCCGGTTCCGTGACGGGCTATTTCTGCTCGCTCTGCGGCGTCACCCGCAGCACCTCCTCGATGGTCGTCAGGCCCGCCGCGACTTTCTGCGCGCCGGACAGCCGCAGGCTGCGCATGCCTTCCTTGAAAGCCTGGCGGCGGAGCGCCGTCAAATCGGTATCGGGGCTGATCAGCCCCTTGAGGCTGTCGGTCAGCTGCATGATTTCGTAGACCCCGGCGCGGCCGTGATAGCCGGTGTCGCGACATTCCAGGCAGCCGATGGCCCGTTGCGCGTTGCCCGGCAGCGGCGCCTGCCACGGCCGGGTCAGGGTTTGCCAGTCCTCCTCGGCGACAGGCAGCGGTGCCTTGCAGTGCGGGCACAGTGTGCGCACCAGACGCTGGGCCATGACCCCGAGCACCGTGGCCTTGATCAGGTAATGCGGCACGCCGAGTTCCAGCAGACGGCTGATGGCGCTCGGTGCATCGTTGGTGTGCAGGGTCGAGAGCACCAGGTGCCCGGTCAATGCGGCCTGGATGGCCATTTCGGCGGTCTCCAGGTCGCGGATCTCGCCGATCATGATGATGTCCGGGTCCTGCCGCATCAGCGCTCGCACCCCGGCGGCGAAGGTCAGGTCGATGTTGTGCTGCACCTGCATCTGGTTGAAGGCCGGCTCGACCATCTCGATCGGGTCCTCGATGGTGCAGAGGTTGACCTCCGGGGTCGCCAGTTTTTTCAGGGTGGTGTAAAGCGTGGTGGTCTTGCCCGAACCGGTCGGGCCGGTCACCAGAATGATGCCGTTGGGCTGCCGGGTCATGTCCTGCCAGCGCCGCAGATCATCGGTGGAAAAACCGAGCTGGTCGAAATCCTTGAGCAGCACTTCCGGGTCGAAGATCCGCATCACCATTTTTTCGCCGAACGCGGTGGGCAGGGTCGACAGGCGCAACTCGACCTCGCCGCCGTCCGGGGTCTTGGTCTTGACCCGGCCGTCCTGGGGTTTGCGCTTCTCGGCGACGTTCATCCGGCCGAGGCTTTTCAGGCGACTGACGATGGCCATCGTCACCTGTGGCGGAAATTGATAGACGTTGTGCAGCACGCCGTCGATGCGAAACCGTACCGTGCCTTGCTCGCGCCGTGGCTCGATATGGATATCGCTGGCCCGCTGCTGGAAGGCGTACTGGAACAGCCAGTCGACGATGTTGACGATGTGCGCGTCGTTGGCGTCCGGCTCCTGATCGCTGGCGCCGAGGTTGAGCAGTTGTTCGAAGTTGCCGAGGTTGCTGCCCGGCTGGTCGGCGTTGCTGGCGCCGCTGACCGATTTGGCGAGGCGAAAGAACTCGACGCTGAAGCGCTGGATGTCCGCCGGATTGGCCACCACCCGTTTGACCGGCAGTTTCAGCACGTGGGTCAGATCGGCTTCCCAACCCGTGACGTAGGGTTGGGCGCTGGCCACGGTCACCGCATCGCGATCAACCGACACCGCAAGAATCTTGTGGCGCTGGGCAAAGGCATAGGACATCAGTGGCGTCACGGCGGCGACGTTGATCTTCAGCGGGTCGATCCGCAGGTACGGCTGGCCGGCCTGCTGCGCCAGCCACAGGGTCAGGCTTTCAAGATCCAGGTGTTTGCCCGGACGGCTGAGGTCGTCGAGTTGCTGACCGGCGATGAATTCCAGCGGATGTACCTGCCCGTGGGTCGCCTGCCGACGGCGGGCATTCAGCGCGTGTTCGGCCGAGTCCTGGCTGATGAAGCCCTGGGCGACCAGTTCACGCAAGACATCATTGAGATCCAGCCAGCGGTCCTGAGTGGCGAGTTGAACGGACATGCGGGCTCCTTTTGAACGACAGTCCGCAAAGGATAGTCGTGGCTCCGCCGACCGTTGGGCCACTACCCGACAAAGGCGTTTCCGCTTTTGTCAGCCAGCCGCCTGAGCCGGCGCGTCCCACGCCGCATCGGGGTTTTGCAGATTCACCGAGCAGACGCTGATCAGGTTACGAAGTTTTTCCGCGATCACCTGGGCGCGGTGCCAGCTCAGGCCACCCATGACGATGTCGATGGACAGCAGGTCGTCCAGCCGCTGGACATTGACCTGTTCCGGGGTGAGGAACTGCAAGGCGAACAGGTTCAGCACCCGCACCAGCAGATCCGGTTCGGCCTCGGCCAGTATCTGGTACTGCGCAAGGCAATGGGCGTTGCTGACGTTCCACACATCGGCACGGGGCGCTGGGGTGTTGACGGCTTCGAGGTGTGGCATGGCAGGTCTCCGGAATCAGTGGAGAAATTTTTACATTCGATGCCGGGCATTTCTTGTCTAAGATGAGCCGATTGGCCGGTTGATAGGGTTGGTCAATTCGGTATTGGCTGATTTTGAGGATTATTTATGCACAGTGAGCTGGACAGCTACGACCGGCGCATTCTCGCCCTGCTGCAAGAGGACGCTTCTCTGTCCAGCGCACAGATCGCCGAACAGGTGGGCCTGTCGCAGTCGCCGTGCTGGCGGCGGATTCAGCGGATGAAGGAGGAGGGGATCATTCGCGGCCAGGTGACCTTGCTCGATCGCAAGAAAATCGGCCTGAACACGCAGATCTTCGCCGAAATCAAACTCAACGCCCACGGCCGTTCGAACTTCACCGAATTCACCGAGGCGATTCGCGGCTTTCCGGAAGTGCTGGAGTGTTACGTGCTGATGGGAGCGGTGGATTTCCTGCTGCGGATCGTCGCGGCGGACATCGAGGCGTATGAGCGGTTCTTCTTCGAGAAGCTGTCGCTGGTGCCGGGGATTCAGGAGGTGAACTCGATCGTGGCGCTGTCGGAGATCAAGTCGACGACGAGCTTGCCGGTATTGCGCTGATGATCGTTCCCGTGAGTGGGAACGATCATCATCCGGGGATTACATGCGCAGCAGCATTTTCCAGGCGCGATTCTGGTAAACCGCAATCGCCTGATGCTTGCGTGCATCGAGCAGTTCATCGGTGATGGTCGGCTCGTTGGCCAGTTGCGCCAGTTTGTTCAGCTCACCGTACAAACGATCCATTTCCGGGATATCCAGCACGTTGCGCGCGTGGTGCAGCCAGACCTGGATGCGTTCGATGCGCGGCAGTTGCTCGGCCAGATCTTCCGGCTGCTGCTGATAACGCTGCAATTGCAGCGAAGTGGCTTCTTCGCCCAGCAGACGCGGCAACCAGCTTTGCAATTGCGCGGCACCCTGGCGATTGCCACGGGTGTTGCGGTCGGCAGCCCAGGTGCGGGCCAGCAACCAGCGCGAGGTGTTCAGCGAGAACAGGCCCCAGCGCGGATCTTCCAGTTCCTCGAGGAACTGCTCCGGCGCGGCTTTGCGCACGTCTTCGTCTTCAAGGCCGACCTGCACCAGCGGGCGCCAGTCTTCCAGCAAGGCATCCAGTGCCACACGCAGGTCGTGGGTCGACTGACGCGGCGCGGCCTGGCCGAGGCTGCTCAGCAGGGCGCGCATTTCCGCGAGGCTCTCGACCCAGTCCTGCAGCAGGCGCCAGTGACCGTTGAAACGATACTGTTCGGCCAGACGCTGGCTGCTGCCGAGCAAGTGCCAGCTCAGGGCGGCGAAGGCGTCGTCCAGCGGAGTTTCAGCGCTGATGGCCGGCGCCGGCAGGCTCAGCGAGTAGCTGTTGGCGTCGTACAGGCGATAGCCGCGCTCGGCCTTGCTGATGTCGCACGGCATCAGGGCCAGGGTTTCGGCCAGTTCGGCGGCCAGTTCCAGCAGCGCGGCAGGCTCGCCTTCGCGCAGTTCCAGTTCCAGCTCGCAGATTTCTTCTTTCTGCTTGCCGACCACTACGTGGCCCAGGTCCAGCGCGGCCTCGATGACCACTTTGGTCTTGCCACGGCCCCAGGCGATTTCGGCGCGCTCGCGGACGAAATCGGTGGTGAAGATCGGTTTCAGGGTTTTCTTGTCCAGCTCGGAGAGGGACTCGGGCCAGCATTCGCCGTCGAGCTTCTTCACATCGAGTTTGGCTTTGGGCAGGTGCCAGTCGTACTCGTTACGCTCGGACAGACCGGCGACGCTCTGGCCACGGGTCTTGAGGGTCTGAATCACTTCTTCGCCGTCCTTGCGCAGGCGCAGGGCAACCTTGGCCCGGGCCAGGTCACGCTCGGGCGTGTCGAAGTACTGATTCATCAACTCACGGCGTTCCCAGCCACTTTTGTTGCGTTTTTTCAGGAGAGGGTGCTCGCGCAGGGCGGCGAGGGTTTCGCGGCTGACGCGGAGTTTGATTTCGGTTTCTTTCTGCATGGCCGGAAAATCCAGGATCGGGAGCGCAGCCGGGGGAATGTGTGGCTGCCAAGGTCGTGCAGTGTACAGGACTGAACCTTCCTACGCTTTGCGGCGGTTTATTCTCGGCGCCGGATGGTTCTATGATGGACTTCAATCCGGGAGTTGGAGTCAGCGATGCCTTTGCCATCCATGCAAGACCAGTTCGCTGCACTGATCGCTGTGCCGTCGGTCAGTTGCACCCAGCCGAACCTGGATCAATCCAACCGGGCGGTGATCGATCTGCTCGCCGGATGGCTCGGCGACCTGGGCTTCAGTTGCGACATCCAGCAAGTCAGCCCCGGCAAGTTCAACCTGCTCGCCAGTTTCGGCAGTGGCCCCGGCGGGCTGGTGCTGGCCGGGCACAGCGACACCGTGCCCTACGACGATGCGCTGTGGAAAACCGACCCGCTGAAACTCACCGAAGTCGACGGCCGCTGGGTCGGCCTCGGCAGTTGCGACATGAAGGGCTTTTTCGCCCTGATCATCGAGGCCGTGCAGCCGCTGCTCGACCAGCCGTTCAGGCAGCCATTGCTGATCCTCGCCACCTGCGATGAAGAAAGCTCGATGTCCGGCGCCCGGGCGCTGGCCGAAGCAGGGCGGCCGCTGGGCCGGGCGGCAGTGATCGGCGAGCCGACCGGGCTCAAGCCGATCCGCATGCACAAGGGCATCATGATGGAACGCATCGATATCCTCGGGCAGAGCGGCCATTCGTCGGATCCGCGTCTGGGGCACAGCGCCCTCGAAGCCATGCACGACGCCATCGGCGAGCTGCGTGGCCTGCGCCTGCTGTGGCAACGCGAATTCAACAACCCGCAGTTCAGTGTGCCGCAGCCGACCATGAACTTCGGCTGCATCCATGGTGGCGACAACCCCAACCGCATCTGTGGCCAGTGTTCGCTGGAGTTCGATCTGCGGCCGCTGCCGGGGATGGACCCGAAGGTGTTGCGAGCCGAGATCCTGCGCAAGCTCAACCCGGTCGCCGAGCGGCATCAGGTGAAGATCGATTACGCGCCGCTGTTTCCCGAGGTACCGCCGTTCGAGCAGGCCGAAGACGCCGAGCTGGTGCGAATCGCCGAAAAACTCACCGGCCACACGGCCGAAGCGGTAGCGTTCGGCACCGAAGCGCCTTATCTTCAGCGCCTTGGCTGCGAAACCATCGTGCTCGGCCCTGGCGATATCGCCTGCGCCCATCAGCCGGACGAGTACCTTGAAATGTCACGTTTGCAGCCTACCGTGCATCTATTGCGGCAGTTGATCGAACATTACTGTCTCAAAGCTGTATAAATTGCCGTCCTGCCAACCCGTATTCATGAGGAGAGCGCGCGTGTCGCCAAGCCTGTTCCGACGATAACCATCAGCCCGCTGTGCGTTTTCCGTTTCGCCCTTTTTCCGGCTGCTATTTATTACAGGCCCAGGTTCATGCCCGAATACGTCAATTGGCTTCGTCACGCGTCTCCTTATATCAATGCCCACCGCGACTGCACCTTCGTCGTCATGCTGCCCGGCGACGGCGTGGAGCATCCGAATTTCGGCAACATCGTCCATGACATCGTGCTGCTGCACAGTCTTGGCGTGCGACTGGTGCTGGTGCACGGTTCCCGCCCGCAGATCGAAACCCGCCTCGCCGCTCGCGGCCTGACCCCGCATTACCACCACGGCATGCGCATCACCGATGCCGCGACCCTTGAGTGCGTGATCGACGCCGTCGGCCAGCTGCGCATCGCCATCGAAGCGCGGCTGTCGATGGACATGGCCTCGTCGCCGATGCAGGGCTCGCGCCTGCGGGTGGCCAGCGGCAACCTCGTGACCGCGCGGCCGATCGGCGTGCTGGAAGGTGTCGACTATCACCACACCGGTGAAGTGCGCCGGGTCGACCGCAAGGGCATCAATCGTCTTCTCGACGAGCGCTCCATCGTATTGCTGTCGCCGCTGGGTTACTCGCCGACCGGTGAGATCTTCAACCTGGCCTGCGAAGACGTCGCCACCCGCGCCGCCATCGATCTGGGCGCAGACAAACTGCTGCTGTTCGGTGCCGACCTCGGTCTGATCGACGAAAACGGCAAACTGGTGCGCGAGCTGCGCCCGCAACAGGTGCCGGCGCATTTGCAGCGCCTGGGCAGCAACTATCAGGCGGAATTGCTCGATGCCGCCGCAGAAGCCTGCCGTGGCGGCGTGGCGCGCAGCCATATCGTCAGTTATGCCGAGGACGGCGCGTTGCTCACCGAACTGTTCACTCGCGACGGTGGCGGTACGCTGGTGGCCCAGGAGCAATTCGAACTGGTGCGCGAGGCGGCGATTGAAGACGTCGGCGGTCTGCTTGACCTGATCAGTCCGCTGGAAGAGCAGGGGATTCTGGTGCGTCGTTCGCGCGAAGTGCTGGAGCGCGAGATCGAGCAGTTCAGCGTGGTCGAGCGCGAAGGGATGATCATCGCCTGTGCGGCGCTGTATCAGATTGCCGATTCGGATGCCGGTGAACTGGCGTGCCTGGCGGTGAATCCTGAGTACCGCCATGGCGGTCGCGGTGATGAATTGCTTGAACGCATCGAGACCCGTGCCCGGGCGCAGGGCCTGAAGACTCTGTTCGTCCTTACCACCCGCACCGCTCACTGGTTCCGCGAGCGTGGGTTCGAGCCGAGCAGCGTCGAGCGCCTGCCGGCGGCCCGGGCTTCTCTCTATAACTATCAGCGCAATTCGAAGATTTTCGAAAAGTCCCTGTGAAGTGCGATTGCCCCCATGGGATGCGTGGGGGCAATGCTTTTATTCAGCTACAAACTTCGCACTGACATACGGCGAGTAATCGGGCAGTACGCTCTCAACCTTGCCCTGTTCCTTCAAAAACTTTGCCGTCTCGCCAATCGCCTTCGCCGTGCCGCCGTCCAGCAGCGCCGTGGTCTGTTGCGCCTTGGCGTCCGGGAAGGCCGAACCTGCGAGCAATTCCGGGACATCGGCAGCGTTGGCACCGGTCAGTTTGGCGATTTTCTGCACCGGCACCGAGTCGGCAGTCCAGCTGTCTTTATGGGCGGCGTAGTCGGCGAACGAGTCCAGCGTCACCTTGGCGAACTTGGCCACGACCTCCGGATGCTTCTCGGCAAAGTCCTTGCGCGCGACCCAGACTTCAAAGGTTGGCGCGCCCCACTGGCCGACCTGGGCGGCGTCGGTCAGGGTCTTGCCGGTCTTGCGGATCTCGCCCAGTGCCGGTGACCAGACAAAGGCGCCGTCGATGTCGCCGCGTTTCCAGGCCGCCGCGATTTCTGCGGGTTGCAGGTTCACCACTTTGACTTTCGAGGTGTCCAGGCCCCAGTGCTTGAGTGCACCGAGCAGGCTGTAGTGTGAGGTGGACACAAACGGTGTGGCGATGGTCTTGCCCACCAGATCCTCGGGTTTGTCGATACCGCTGCCGTTGCGCACCACCAGCGCTTCGGCGGCATTGATCTGTGCCGAAACGATGAAGGCAACAATCGGCAGGTTGCGCGAAGCGGCGGCTGCCAATGGGCTGGAGCCGAGGTTGCCGATCTGTACGTCACCCGAGGCTATGGCTGTCACAACTTCCGGGCCACTGTTGAAACGGCGCCAGTTGATTTTCTCGCCTATGGTCTTCTCGTAAACGCCGTCGGCCTGGGGGACTTTGCTTGGATCGATGCCGGTCTGGTAGCCGACAGTGAGGCTGGAAGCATGGACAGAAAAAGAAATCAGCGCTGACACACAAACTGTAACAAATTGACTAGATAGTGCACGTTTGGCCATGATGGCGTCGCCTTTTTCGATAGGGTTTGACGAATCGGGGTTTCGCCAAAGCTAAACGATCTAAAAAAAGGCTAATAAATACCATTTAGGAATGAGCTTAGGCGCCGATACGCTGTATCCCGGTACAGATGGCCACTATCCAGCCATATTCCTGAATGGTATGAAAAAGAATGAATAAATTCTTTTTGGGTTTATCTGGAAGTCTTTACCCTGCAAGGACCAAATAACTGCGATTAGACCTTGGTCGTAGACGCACAAGGTTACGATTGACTTGTCAGTCACGGTCTGGCGCTAATCGCGCATCTTAGGATCCAGGAGCATCAGACTCCGGACCAGGAACACAAGAATTAGAAACGAGAGGAGCGATACATGAACAAGTCCACCTTGGCCCTGGCCGTGGCCGTAGGGGTTATTGCGCAGCAGGCAGGCGCAGCCGGTTTCATCGAAGACAGCAAGGCCACTCTGGGGCTGCGTAACTTCTACATCAACACCGACAACCGTGATGGCACTGGCCCGAACAAGAACGAAGAGTGGGGCCAAGGCTTCGATCTGCGTTTCATCTCGGGTTACACCCAGGGCACCGTCCAGTTCGGCGTTGACGCCATCGGCCTGTACGGCCTGCGTCTGGATTCCAGCCCGGACAAGAGCGGCAACTCGACGGGTACCGCTTCCGGTGGCACCATTTTCCCGAGCGATGGCAACCGTGCCGTGCATGACTTCGCCAGCCTGGGCCTGACCGGTAAGGTCAAGATCTCCCAGACCGAGCTGAAGGTCGGTACCCTGATGCCGAACAACCCGGTCATCAAGTACAACGATGGTCGTCTGCTGCCACAAACCTTCACCGGTGGCGAGCTGAAGTCCAACGAGATCAAGGATCTGACCCTGACTGCCGGTCAGATCGAATCCGCCAAGGGCCGTAACTCCAGCAACGACGAAAACCTGTCGATCGCTGGTGCGAACGCCGGTTCGAACTACGACAAGGGCGTGTTCAGCAACAAGTTCTACTACGCCGGTGCTGACTACAAGCTGACCAAGGACCTGACTGCCTCGTACTACTACGGCGAGCTGAAAGAGTTCTACTCGCAGAACTTCCTGGGTCTGGTACACAACTGGGCCATCGGTCCGGGCGTACTGAAAAGCGACCTGCGCTACTACCGCAGCCGTGACAACGGCAACAACGGTGACACGCCTGCGTACTTCACCACCGGTTACTACGGCGGCAAAACCGTCAAGGGCAAGGTCGACAACGATCTGTACAGCTACCTGGCACTGTACTCGGTTGAAGGTCACACCTTCGGCGCCGGCTACCAGTACACCAAGGGCGACAGCGACTTCCCTTGGCTGAACCAGGGTGACGGTTCGTCCAACAGCACCATCACCGACATGCAGATCCAGAAGTTCGGTCGTGCCGGCGAGCGTACCTGGCAGGCTCGCTACGCCTATGACTTCGCCAAGGTCGGCGTACCTGGCCTGACCGCCGGTGTGATCTACCTGCGTGGCGATAACATCGACACTCCGCTGGGCGAAAAAACTGAGTGGGAACGTGACCTGACCGTTGGTTACGTGATTCCGGAAGGCCCGCTGAAGAACCTCGGCGTTGCCTGGAAGAACGCCATGTGGCGCACCGACCTGGCGAACACCCGTTCCCAGGACGAAAACCGCCTGATCGTCAGCTACTCGATCCCGCTGCTGTAATAGCGCTCGAGCAACCGACGTAAAAAAGCCCCGTCCGGCATCGCGCCGGACGGGGCTTTTGTGTTTTCGGGTCCGGCCCACCCCCGTAGACCTTTCCCGACATTTCCCTCTTTACAGCAACTCAAGGCCTTCTCGAACCTTGGGGCCGATGTTCGGCGCGTTGCCGGCGAGCGTCCAGTGAACAGAAGTTTAATATTCTCAAATGGTCTAGATATCTAGTTATTTATTCTTTTTATGAATGGCAAATCCCGAGCTACAGTTGAGGTCTCCAACAACTCATCAGGAGCAGCACCATGAGCCTCAGACTCGGCGATATCGCCCCCGATTTCGAACAGGATTCCAGCGCCGGCAAGATTCGTTTCCACGAATGGCTGGGCAACAGCTGGGGCGTGCTGTTTTCCCATCCGGCGGACTTCACCCCGGTGTGCACCACCGAGCTGGGCTTCACCGCCAAGCTCAAGGATGAGTTCACCAAACGCGGCGTGAAAGCCATCGCGCTGTCGGTCGACCCGGTGGACTCGCACCACAAGTGGATCGAAGACATCAACGAAACCCAGAACACCCTCGTCAACTTCCCGATCCTGGCCGATGCCGATCGCAAGGTGTCCGATCTCTACGACCTGATCCACCCGAACGCCAGCGACACCCTGACTGTGCGTTCGCTGTTCGTGATCGATCCGAACAAGAAGATCCGCCTGACAATCACTTACCCGGCGAGCACCGGGCGCAACTTTCACGAAATCCTGCGGGTGATCGACTCGCTGCAGCTCACCGACAACTACAAGGTAGCCACGCCGGCCAACTGGCAGGACGGTGAAGAGGTGGTGATCGTGCCGTCGCTCAAGGATGAAGACGAAATCAAGCAACGCTTTCCGAAGGGCTACCGCGCGGTGAAGCCGTACCTGCGCCTCACCCCACAGCCGAACAAATAAAGTCCAATCGCCAGCAGGCGGGCTCCCACAAGGGCGCGTTCCAATGTGGGAGCCAGTCTGCTGGCGATGGCGGCGGTGAATGCTCCGCGCGCCTCCAATTTGTAACCACGATGCAGGGTTTCAGGCCGTTTTCACGGCCTGTTTTTTTGCCCGGAGAAAAGTGAAACGTATATCTCCATAAAGAATAACCAAATGAATAAATATGATTTATGGATATATAAATCAGCTGATAAGGTCACTCTCATTGAAGCGAGATCGCAACCCGCGAATCGCCGGTAACGCGCAAGGAATCGTCTGAATGCTGGTCGTCTCACTCGGTGGCAGTCCCAGTCAACGCTCTCGTTCCGGGGTGTTGCTGGAGCGCTCGCAACGCTGGTTGCAGCAGCAAGGGGTGGAAGTGGTGAGTTATCAGGTGCGGGACTTCCCGGCCGAAGACTTGCTCCACGCCCGCTTCGACAGCCCGAAGGTGCTCGACTTGCTGCAACAGATTGAAAACGCCGATGGCCTGCTGATCGCCACTCCGGTCTACAAGGCGTCGTTCTCCGGCGCGCTGAAGACCGTGCTGGATCTGCTGCCGGAACGCGCCCTGAACCACAAGATTGTCTTGCCGATGGCTACCGGCGGCAGCATCGCCCACATGCTGGTGGTCGATTACGCCCTCAAACCTGTGCTGTCGGCGTTGAAGGCCCAGGAAATGCTGCAAGGGATTTTTGCCGAGGACAGCCAGATCGCCTACGGCGAAGGCAGTGCTGCGGCGCAGCTGGCGCCGGCTCTGGAGCAGCGGCTACACGAAGCGCTGGATCAGTTTGTCAGCGCCATGGCCCGTCGGCCGAAGCCGCTGGAGCCGGGGCTGTTGAATGAACGTTTGTTGAGTGCTCGCTGGAGCATTTGAGCCACATCGAAACTTGAAGTACTGGCCTTACTCGCCCGCCAACGGGCAAGCAGGTGCAGCCAAAACCCAACAGCAAAAAGGAGAGCGCTATGCGCACTGTATTTTTGCGTCGTGGTCTGGTCGCTCTGTTTGCTGCGGCTGTCACCTTCGGCGCCATCACTCAAGCTCAGGCCGAGACGCTCAGAATCGGTTATCAGAAATACGGCACGCTGGTGCTGCTCAAGGCCAAGGGCACCCTGGAAAAACGTCTCGCCGCCCAAGGCGTCGACGTGCAATGGACTGAATTCCCCGGCGGCCCGCAACTGCTGGAAGGCCTGAACGTCGGCTCGATCGACTTCGGCGTCACTGGCGAAACCCCGCCGGTCTTCGCCCAGGCGGCCGGTGCCGATCTGCTCTATGTGGCCTACGAGCCGCCCGCGCCGAACAGCGAAGCGATCCTTGTGCCGAAAGACTCGCCGATCAAATCGGTGGCGGATCTCAAGGGCAAGAAAGTCGCCCTGAACAAAGGCTCCAACGTCCACTACCTGCTGGTGCGTGCGCTGGAAGACGCCGGCCTCAAGTACACCGACATTCAAACCGTATTCCTGCCGCCGGCCGATGCCCGCGCCGCGTTCGAACGCGGCAGCGTCGACGCCTGGGTCATCTGGGACCCTTACCAGGCCGCCGCCGAGCAACAACTGCAGGCGCACACCCTGCGTGACGGCAAAGGCATCGTCGACAACCACCAGTTCTACCTGGCGACCAAACCCTACGCACAGAAAAATCCCGAGGTGATCAAGACCCTCGTGGAAGAAGTGCGCGCCGTCGGCGAGTGGTCGAAAGCCAACCCGCAAGACGTGACCCAACAGGTCGCGCCACTGCTCGGCCTGCCGGCAGACATCACCCTGACTTCGGTGAAACGCCAAGGCTACGGCGCGCTGTTCCTGACCCCGGAAGTGGTCGCCGCGCAACAGAAAATCGCCGACACCTTCTACCAGCTCAAGCTGATTCCCAAGCCGTTGAGCATCAAGGATGTGATCTGGACCCCACCGGCCGCTGTGGCCCAAAGCTCGGTCACCCAAGCCCAGTAAATCGAATCCCCAAGGAGACCACTCCATGAGCCTCAACATCTTCTGGTTCCTGCCTACCCACGGCGACGGCCATTACCTTGGCACCGCCGAAGGCGCCCGCGCCGTCGACCACGGCTATCTGCAACAGGTCGCGCAAGCGGCGGATCGTCTGGGCTTCGGCGGCGTGCTGATTCCTACCGGCCGCTCCTGCGAGGATTCGTGGCTGGTGGCCGCATCGCTGATCCCAGTGACCCAGCGCCTGAAGTTTCTGGTCGCCCTGCGCCCCGGGATCATTTCCCCGACAGTGGCGGCGCGTCAGGCCGCGACCCTGGATCGTCTGTCCGGCGGTCGTGCGCTGTTCAATCTGGTGACCGGCGGCGATCCGGAGGAGTTGGCCGGAGACGGTCTGTTCCTCGATCACGAAGCGCGCTATCAGGCCTCGGTGGAATTTACCCGGATCTGGCGTCGGGTGCTGGAAGGCGAGACCGTGGATTACGACGGCGAGCACATCAGCGTGAAGGGCGCCAAATTGCTCTATCCGCCTATTCAGCAACCGCGTCCGCCGCTGTATTTCGGCGGTTCTTCGGAAGCGGCGCAGGATCTGGCAGCGGAACAAGTGGAAATGGTCCTGACCTGGGGCGAGCCGCCAGCGGCGGTTGCCGAAAAGATTGAACAGGTTCGCGCCAAAGCCGCCAAGCTCGGACGCACCGTACGCTTCGGCATTCGCCTGCATGTGATCGTGCGGGAGACCAACGCTGAAGCCTGGCAGGCAGCGGATCGCCTGATCTCGCATCTGGACGATGACACCATCAAACGCGCCCAGGCGTCACTGGCACGGTTCGATTCGGTCGGCCAGCAACGCATGGCCGCGTTGCACGGTGGCAGCCGCGACAACCTCGAAGTCAGCCCTAACCTGTGGGCCGGCGTCGGTCTGGTGCGCGGCGGTGCCGGGACGGCGCTGGTGGGCGACGGTCCGACCGTGGCAGCACGGGTGAAGGAGTACGCGGCGCTGGGCATCGATACCTTCATCTTCTCCGGTTATCCACATCTCGAAGAATCGTATCGCGTGGCCGAGCTGCTGTTCCCGCACCTCGACGTCGAACGTCCGGAACTGCCGAAAAGCGCCGGTTACGTCAGCCCGTTCGGCGAGATGGTGGCCAACGACATTCTTCCCAAAGCCGCGTCCCAGAGCTGAGGCGCCGCCATGAAGAAATTTATCCACAGCCTCGCGCCCTGGGCGTTGCCGGTGTTGCTGCTGGCGGTGTGGCAGTTGTCGGTGTCGGCGGGCTGGTTGTCGACGCGGATTCTGCCGGCGCCGGTGGCGGTGATCGAAGCCGGCGTGAGTCTGGTGCGCAGCGGTGAAATCTGGACGCACCTGGCAATCAGCGGCTGGCGCGCCGCACTGGGCTTCACCATCGGCGGCAGCATCGGCCTGGCGCTGGGCTTCATCACCGGCCTGTCGAAGTGGGGCGAGCGCCTGCTCGACAGCTCGGTGCAGATGATCCGCAACGTGCCGCACCTGGCGCTGATTCCGCTGGTGATCCTGTGGTTCGGCATCGATGAGTCGGCGAAGATTTTCCTGGTGGCGTTGGGCACGTTGTTCCCGATCTACCTCAACACCTATCACGGCATCCGAAACGTCGATCCGGCGCTGGTGGAGATGGCGCGCAGTTATGGCCTGTCCGGTTTCAGCCTGTTCTGGCAGGTGATTCTGCCGGGTGCGCTGCCTTCGATTCTGGTCGGTGTGCGCTTCGCCCTGGGTTTCATGTGGCTGACGCTGATCGTGGCGGAAACCATCTCCGCCAGCTCCGGCATCGGTTATCTGGCGATGAATGCCCGTGAGTTCCTGCAGACCGACGTGGTGGTGCTGGCGATTCTGCTCTACGCGGTGCTCGGCAAACTGGCCGACCTCGCGGCCCGTGGACTTGAACGTGTGTGGTTGCGCTGGCATCCGGCCTATCAAGTGGCGAAAGGAGGTGCGGCATGACCGCTCAACAACCTCCACGCCTGCTGCGCGGGATTCCGCTGGTGGTGCGCAATCTGCAAAAGACCTTCGGCGCGCGGCAGGTGTTGCGTGACATCGACCTGCATATTCCGGCGGGGCAGTTCGTCGCTGTGGTCGGGCGCAGTGGTTGTGGCAAAAGTACCTTGCTGCGCTTGCTCGCCGGCCTCGATCAGCCCACCGGCGGCGATTTGCTCGCAGGTGCCGCACCGCTCAGCGATGCCCGGGAAGACACCCGGCTGATGTTCCGGGAAGCACGGCTGCTGCCGTGGAAAAAGATCATCGACAACGTCGGTCTCGGCCTCAAGGGCAACTGGCGTCCGCAAGCCCTGGAAGCGCTGGAAGCCGTTGGCCTGGCGGATCGCGCCAATGAATGGCCGGCGGCATTGTCCGGCGGGCAGAAGCAGCGTGTGGCGCTGGCCCGGGCGCTGATCCATCAACCGCGCCTGCTGTTGCTCGATGAGCCGCTCGGCGCACTGGACGCGCTGACCCGGATCGAGATGCAGCAACTGATCGAACGTCTCTGGCAACAGCATGGTTTCACCGTGTTGCTGGTGACCCACGATGTCAGCGAAGCGGTGGCGATTGCCGACCGGGTGATTCTGATCGAGGACGGCGAAGTCGGTCTCGACCTGCAAGTGGAGTTGCCGCGCCCTCGGGTGCGTGGCTCCCATCGACTGGCCGCGCTGGAAACCGAAGTGCTCAACCGTGTGCTGTCCCTGCCCGGCGAACCGCCGGCGCCGGAACCCGTTTCACCCTTGCCTACGCAATTGCGTTGGGCGCAATGAAGCAGCTGCGAGCTTCAAGCCTCAAGCCGCAAGCGAAAGCAGATCGCTTTTACTTGCAGCTTGTAGCTTGCCGCTTGCCGCTCATTTCGATCCTAGGAGAAATGCCATGACTATCAAAGCCATCAACGTACGCAACCAGTTCAAAGGCGCGATCAAGGAGATCGTTCTCGGCGACGTGCTGTCGGAAATCGACGTGCAGACCGCTTCCGGCATCGTCACTTCGGTGATCACCACCCGTTCGGTCAAGGAGCTGGAACTGGAGGTCGGCAGTGAAGTGATCGCCTTCGTGAAATCCACCGAGGTGTCTATCGCCAAGTTGTAAGTCTGTGAGTAAAAAACAACCCCGGAGGGTGTGAGCCCTTCGGGGTTTTTTGTGCCTGTCGTGTGCCGCGCTAGAGAATCCGCTTGGGCAGATAGGGCGGCAGATACAGCCCGATGTAGGCATCGAACACCCGCATCCCTTCCTCGGCCATGCGCGGGGTGATCTGCCCGTGCTGCTGCACCGAGCGGGCGTAGACGCGGTCGCCCAGCTCCATCGCCAGCGCAAACACATCGACATCATCCGGCAGCTTCGGCAGTTCGAAGTGATGATCGAACAGCTTGTGCATCAGGTCGCCCAGTTCGAGGTCGTGCTGGCGGTCGGCCTGGGTGACTTCGGTCAGGCCGTGCTGCGCGAGGATCAGTTGGCGGGCGGCGGCGTCTTCGTCGTAGATCTCCAGCATCCGTTGCTCGACCAGCCGGGACAGGTCGCGCCAGTCGCGCAGGGCATCGTGATCGATCGGCGCTTGCAGGCAGGCGCGGAAGGCCGCGTGGACATCTGCCGTCAGGCCTTCGAGCAACGCCGGGACGCTGGCGAAGAAATGGTAGACCGAGGAGGGCGGGATCTGCGCGCGTTCGGCGACGCTGTAGACCGACAGGCTCGCCACGCCCTCGGCGGCCAGCAGCGTGCGCGCGGCGTCGAGTATCGAATCGATCCGCGCCTGACTGCGGGCACGGGGTTTGCGGACGGGGGCGGGACGCGTCATGAAAGTCTCCTGCGGGGCAGCGGGCATTGTACGCAGAGCTTGAATCTCTGCCACAGAGGCCAATAAAAAAACGCCGCGGGCTGAGAAGCCAACGGCGTTTTCATGTGCTGCAGTCCGCTTAAACGGTGTGCAGATACCAGTTGTACTCAAGGTCGGAGATGGAGTGTTCGAACTCCTCCAGCTCGCTTTCCTTGCAGGCGACGAAGATATCGATGTATTTCGGATCGATGTACTTGGCCATCACCTCGCTGTCGTCCAGCTCGCGCAGGGCATCGCGCAAGTTGTTCGGCAGGCTCTGTTCGTTCTGCTCGTAGCTGTTGCCTTCGGTCGGGGCCGGTGGCTCGATCTTGTTGGTCAGGCCGTGATGCACGCCCGCCAGTACCGAAGCCATCAGCAGGTACGGGTTGGCGTCGGCGCCGGCAACGCGATGTTCCAGGCGGACCGCGTCGGCGGAGCCGGTCGGTACGCGCAGGGCCACGGTGCGGTTGTCCAGGCCCCAGCTCGGCGAGTTCGGCACGTAGAACTGTGCGCCGAAACGACGGTAGGAGTTGACGTTGGGGCAGAGGAAAGCCATCTGCGCGGGCAGGGTCTCGAGCACACCGCCGATCGCGTGACGCAGCGCGGCGTTCTGCTCGGGATCCTCGCTGGCAAAAATGTTTTTGCCATCTTTGTCGAGAACCGAAATGTGCACATGCAGACCGTTGCCTGCCTGGCCAGGGTAAGGCTTGGCCATGAAGGTGGTGTCCATTTCATGGTCGTAGGCGATGTTCTTGATCAGACGCTTGAGCAGTACCGCGTAGTCGCAAGCCTTGATCGGGTCGGCGACGTGGTGCAGGTTCACTTCGAACTGCGCCGGGGCACTTTCCTTGACGATGGCGTCAGCCGGAATGCCTTGCTCTTTCGCGCCTTCCAGAATGTCCTGGAGGCAGTCGACGTATTCGTCGAGGTCGTCGATCAGGTAGACCTGGGTCGAATGCGGGCGTTTGCCGGAGATCGGCGAGCGTGGCGGCTGAGGGCGGCCGTTCACGTTTTCCTGGTCGATCAGGTAGAACTCGAGTTCGAATGCGGCGCAGATGGTCAAGCCAAGCTCGTCAAACTTTGCAACAACTTGACGGAGCACTTCGCGCGGGTCGGCGAAGAAAGGGTCACCTTCGAGTTCGTGCATGGTCATCAGCAGCTGCGCGGTAGGACGCTTTTGCCATGGCTCGTTGCACAGGGTATCGGGGATTGGATAGCAGATACGGTCGGCGTCGCCGATGTCCAGGCCCAGGCCGGTGCTTTCCACCGTCGAACCATTGATATCCAGAGCAAATAGAGAGGCCGGCAGGTTGATGCCTTTCTCGTAAACCTTGTGGAGGCTGGTGCGTTCGATGCGCTTGCCGCGCACCACACCATTCATATCCGCAATCAGAAGGTCAACGTACAGAACCTCAGGATGTTCCTTAAGGAACGCGTTCGCTTCGTTAAGCTGAACGGCACGCGGGGGTACCGACATGATGCAACACCTTTGTTGTTAAAAATATCAATCATTGATCTTTTCTGGTTTCAGTCAACCCGAACGGCATGCCGAAGTCAAGCGAGGCCTTTTTTGCCCCGAAAAAGCGCCGCGAGGGCATTTATGGGGCACTTTGGGGCATTTTTTTATCCATGAAAGACGCGCCACCCGCAGGCTTGAGCAGGCCGTGTTGTATTTTTTACGGGGGTGTTGTGTAAAAAAATGAACAAGGCTAAGCTCGGGTCAAACCCATAACAGCAATAATACCGGGGTGCTTCATGTCTCGCCTGCCGTTAATCGGCGTCACCGACTGCTCCGTGCAGTACGGTCTGCATGCTTATCACATCAGTGGCGACACGTCCGTCCGCAGCGCAGCCGACAGCCAGGCTCGCATTCTGCCAGCGATCTCTTTGTCCATGGCGGATCAGGCGCCGGCGTCCGATATTCTGGACGCGGGGAAGGGCATCCTCTTCAGCGGTTCTCCTTTCAATATAGATCTCTTTCCTGCTCCCGGCCTGCACCGCGCCCGTCGCCGTGCCCGTGATTCTGCACACCCTGGATGTGCACAGGAAATGCAACGCCAGCGTAAAGGGCAGGTAAGCTCCTCCTTCATTGTCGATGCGCGGTGCCAGGCGTAAGCCGGTACTGCGCGCAAACAAGCCCCTTTAACGCGACGCCCCGTGCGTCAAACCTGCCTGACACGTGTCAGGAGACTCAGCCCAGAGGCATTTATGAGCAACAACCTCGACCAGCTCACCGATTGGTTGAAAGACCACAAGATCACAGAAGTCGAATGCATGATCGGCGACTTGACCGGCATTACCCGGGGCAAGATCTCGCCGACCAACAAGTTCATCGCCGAGAAAGGCATGCGCCTGCCAGAGAGCGTTCTGTTGCAGACCGTGACCGGCGACTACGTCGAAGACGACATCTATTACGAACTGCTCGACCCGGCCGACATCGACATGATCTGCCGCCCCGACCAGAACGCCGTGTACCTGGTGCCATGGGCCATCGAGCCGACCGCCCAGGTGATCCACGACACCTACGACAAGCAAGGCAACCCGATCGAGCTGTCGCCGCGCAACGTGCTCAAGAAAGTCCTGAAACTCTATGCCGACAAGGGCTGGCAGCCGATCGTGGCGCCGGAAATGGAGTTCTACCTGACCAAGCGCAGCGACGACCCTGACTATCCGTTGCAGCCGCCGGTCGGTCGTTCCGGGCGTCCGGAAATCGGTCGTCAGTCGTTCTCCATCGAAGCGGCCAACGAATTCGATCCGCTGTTCGAAGACGTCTACGACTGGTGCGAACTGCAGGAGCTGGACCTCGACACGCTGATCCACGAGGACGGCACCGCGCAGATGGAAATCAACTTCCGTCACGGCGACGCCCTGTCCCTGGCCGACCAGATTCTGGTGTTCAAGCGCACCATGCGTGAGGCCGCCCTCAAGCACAACGTGGCCGCGACCTTCATGGCTAAGCCGATGACCGGGGAGCCGGGCAGTGCGATGCACCTGCACCAGAGCATCATCGACATCGAGACCGGCAAGAACGTGTTCTCCAATGACGACGGCACCATGAGCCAGCTGTTCCTGCACCACATCGGTGGCCTGCAGAAGCTGATTCCGGAGCTGCTGCCGCTGTTTGCACCGAACGTCAACTCGTTCCGTCGCTTCCTGCCGGACACCTCGGCACCGGTGAACGTGGAGTGGGGCGAAGAAAACCGCACCGTGGGCCTGCGCGTCCCGGATGCCGGCCCGCAGAACCGCCGGGTGGAAAACCGCCTGCCGGGCGCCGACGCCAACCCGTATTTGGCGATTGCCGCGAGCCTGCTCTGCGGCTACATCGGCATGGTCGAAGGCATCAACCCGAGCGCGCCGGTGGTGGGCCGTGGTTACGAGCGCCGCAACCTGCGCCTGCCGCTGACCATCGAAGACGCGCTGGAGCGTATGGAAAACAGCGCAACCATCGAGAAATACCTGGGCAAGACCTTCATCACCGGCTACGTCGCGGTCAAGCGGGCCGAGCATGAAAACTTCAAGCGCGTGATCAGTTCCTGGGAGCGTGAGTACCTGCTCTTCGCCGTCTGATACGCCGGGCGCGGTGGTCAGCCGCCGCGCCTTCACCGATAACAAGGAGAATTGGCATGACCAGCAACAACCCGCAAACCCGTGAGTGGCAAGCCCTCAGCAGCGAGCACCACCTGGCCCCGTTCAGCGACTTCAAGCAGCTGAAAGAAAAGGGTCCGCGGATCATCACCAACGCCAAGGGCGTGTACCTGTGGGACAGCGAGGGCAACAAGATCCTCGATGGCATGGCGGGTCTGTGGTGCGTGGCGATCGGTTATGGCCGCGATGAGCTGGCGGATGCTGCCGCCAAACAGATGCGCGAACTGCCGTACTACAACCTGTTCTTCCAGACCGCGCACCCGCCGGCACTGGAACTGGCCAAGGCCATCGCCGACGTGGCGCCGGAAGGCATGAACCACGTGTTTTTCACCGGTTCCGGCTCCGAAGGCAACGACACCATGCTGCGCATGGTTCGCCACTACTGGGCGATCAAGGGCCAGCCGAACAAGAAAGTCATCATCAGCCGCAAGAACGGTTACCACGGCTCCACCGTGGCTGGCGCCAGCCTGGGCGGCATGACCTACATGCACGAACAGGGCGACTTGCCGATTCCGGGCATCGTCCACATCGCCCAGCCGTACTGGTTCGCCGAAGGCGGCGACATGACCCCGGAAGAATTCGGGATCTGGGCCGCCAATCAGCTGGAAGAGAAGATTCTGGAAGTCGGCGTCGACAACGTCGGTGCCTTCATTGCCGAGCCGATCCAGGGCGCCGGCGGCGTGATCATTCCGCCAGACACCTACTGGCCACGCATCAAGGAAATCCTCGCCAAGTACGACATCCTGTTCGTGGCGGACGAAGTGATCTGCGGTTTCGGCCGCACCGGCGAATGGTTCGGCAGCGATTTCTACGACCTCAAGCCGCACATGATGACCATCGCCAAAGGCCTGACATCCGGCTACATCCCGATGGGCGGCCTGATCGTGCGCGACGAAGTGGTGGCGGTGCTCAACGAGGGCGGCGATTTCAACCACGGCTTCACCTACTCCGGTCACCCGGTGGCGGCGGCGGTGGGTCTGGAAAACATCCGGATTCTGCGCGACGAAAAAATTATCGAGAACGCACACAACGAAACGGCACCGTATTTGCAGAAACGTCTGCGCGAACTGAACGATCACCCGTTGGTGGGGGAAGTGCGCGGGGTCGGTCTGCTGGGGGCCATCGAGCTGGTGCAGGACAAGGCCACTCGCAAGCGTTACGAAGGCAAGGGTGTGGGCATGATCTGCCGCCAGTTCTGCTTCGACAACGGACTGATCATGCGCGCCGTGGGCGACACCATGATCATTGCGCCGCCGCTGGTGATCAGCAAGGCGGAGATCGATGAGCTGGTTACAAAAGCACGCAAGTGCCTGGACCTGACCCTCAGTGCATTGCAGGGGTAAGTGCTAGGCTTCGAGCGATGGAGCTGTTGCGCTGTCGCTCGGAGCAGTTGGAAAGGCTGGTCTTTTCTTGAAAGACCGCCTCGTATCTTGCCAGACTAGCCGCGGTTCCAGTTGTCCGGGTTCGGCCGCTGAACAAAGTGGTTCAAAAAAGAAAAATTTGGAGCATGACGCATGAAGGCATTAGGTAAAAAGCTTGCTGGCAAGACACTTCTGGCCCTGTCCGTCGCGGGCATGATGGCGGGCGCGGTTCACGCGGACGACAAAGTGCTGCACGTCTACAACTGGTCCGACTACATCGCTCCGGACACCATCGCGAACTTCGAGAAAGAGTCGGGGATCAAGGTGGTCTACGACGTATTCGATTCCAACGAAACCCTGGAAGCCAAGCTGCTGGCGGGCAAGTCCGGCTACGACGTGGTCGTGCCGTCCAACAACTTCCTGGCCAAGCAGATCAAGGCCGGCGTGTACCAGGAACTGGATCGCTCCAAGCTGCCTAACTGGAAGAACCTGAACCAGGACCTGCTCAAGGCCGTGTCGGTCAGCGACCCGGACAACAAGCACGCCTTCCCGTACATGTGGGGTTCGATCGGCATCGGCTACAACCCGGAGAAGGTCAAGGCCGCGCTGGGCGTCGACAAGATCGATTCCTGGGACGTACTGCTGAAGCCGGAAAACATCGCCAAGCTCAAGAGCTGCGGTGTGAGCTTCCTCGATTCGCCGACCGAAATGCTGCCGGTCGCGCTGCACTACCTGGGCCTGCCAACCGACTCCCAGAAGAAAGAAGACATCAAGAAAGCCGAGGACCTGTTCCTCAAGATTCGTCCTTCGATCACCTACTTCCACTCCTCGAAGTACATCTCGGACCTGGCCAACGGCAACATCTGCGTAGCGGTCGGCTACTCGGGTGACGTGCAGCAGGCCAAGTCCCGTGCCGCCGAGGCCGGTGACAAGGTGAAAGTCAGCTACGCCATTCCGAAGGAAGGCGCTGGCAGCTTCTTCGACATGGTCGCCATTCCGAAGGATGCCGAAAACGTTGAAGGCGCCTACAAGTTCATGACCTTCCTGCAGAAGCCTGAAGTCATGGCCGGCATCACCAACGCCGTACGCTTCCCGAACGGTAACGCTGCTGCAACACCACTGGTAGAGAAAGACATCACCAGCGATCCAGGCATCTACCCGCCAGCGGACGTGCAGGCGAAGCTGTATGCCATCGCCGATCTGCCGGCGGCAACCCAGCGTGAAATGACGCGCAGCTGGACCAAGATCAAATCCGGCAAATAAGCCGGTTTGAAGCCGCAACCGCTGGCCGTCGCCTTCACCCGGGCGGCCAGCGGTGCAATTAAATGACAGAAAGTTTTGCTGGAACGGTTTTTCGAGGGTAAGTTGCGCGCCGGTTTTGTTGCCGGGCAGCCGTGACTGTCATGCAGCGCGGGGCAACTTGGGCCCAACTAAATTAGAGGACCTCCACTTGCCTATTTTTTCTTCTTTGCGCAATGCCCTGCTGGCCGCTGCCGGCCTGACGTTTGCTGTCGGTGCCCAAGCCGCCGGTACTGTGCATATTTATAACTGGTCGGATTACATCGGCGAGACCACCCTGGCCGATTTCCAGAAAGAAACCGGGATCAAACCGGTCTACGACGTGTTCGATTCCAACGAAACCCTGGAAGGCAAACTGCTCGCCGGGCGCACCGGTTACGACGTGGTCGTGCCGTCGAACCACTTCCTCGGCAAGCAGATCAAGGCGGGCGCGTTCCAGAAGCTCGACAAGGCGCAGTTGACCAACTACGCCAATCTCGACCCGGTGCTGCTCAAGCGCCTGGAACAGAACGACCCTGGCAACCAGTACGCCGTGCCGTACCTGTGGGGCACCAACGGCATCGGCTACAACGTCGACAAAGTGAAGGCCGTGCTCGGCGTCGACAAGATCGATTCCTGGAGCGTGCTGTTCGAACCCGAGAACATCAAGAAGCTGCACAGCTGCGGCGTGGCGTTCCTCGATTCGGCCGATGAAATGATGCCGACCGTGCTCAACTACATGGGCCTGAACGCCAACAGCACCGATCCCAAGGATTACGAGAAAGCCACGGCCAAACTGCTGGCGGTGCGCCCTTACGTGACCTACTTCCACTCCTCGAAATACATCGGCGACCTGGCCAACGGTGACATCTGCGTGGCCATCGGTTTCTCCGGCGACATCTTCCAGGCCAAGCACCGTGCCGAAGAAGCCAAGAAGGGCGTCAACATCGCCTACGCCATCCCGAAAGAGGGCGGCGCGCTCTGGTTCGACATGCTGGCGATTCCGAAGGATTCGGCCAACGTCAAAGAGGCCCACGCCTTCATCAACTATTTGCTGAAACCTGAGGTGATTGCCCAGGTCAGTGATTACGTCGGTTACGCCAACCCCAACCCGGGTTCGGACAAGCTGATGGAGCAGTCCATCCGCACCGACGAAGCGGTTTATCCACCGCAGGCCGTCCTCGACAAGACCTATGTGTCGGTCGAGTTGCCACCGAATATTCAGCGTTTGATGACCCGCAGCTGGACCAAGGTCAAGTCGGGTAAATAACGCGCAAACCATCCTGGGTTCGTCTTGCGTGGGCGAACTGCACTCTTTTTTTCTGGGAGTTTCGTAAATGGCAGTTGCCTCCGGCGCCTATAAGAAAGCCCTCGAGGGCGACCAGACACCGAAACAGGTGCTGGTTAAAATCGACCGGGTCACGAAGAAGTTCGACGAGACGGTTGCCGTGGACGATGTGTCCCTGGAAATCAAGAAGGGCGAAATCTTCGCTCTGCTCGGCGGTTCGGGATCGGGCAAATCCACTCTGCTGCGGATGCTGGCAGGGTTCGAACGGCCCACGGAGGGGCGCATTTTCCTCGACGGCGTCGACATTACCGACATGCCGCCGTACGAGCGACCGATCAACATGATGTTCCAGTCCTACGCTCTGTTCCCGCACATGACCGTGGCGCAGAACATCGCGTTCGGCCTCAAGCAGGACAAGATCCCGGCAGCCGAGATCGACGCCCGTGTGGCCGAGATGCTCAAGCTGGTGCAGATGAGCCAGTACGCCAAGCGCAAGCCGCACCAGTTGTCCGGCGGCCAGCGTCAGCGTGTGGCGCTGGCGCGTTCCCTGGCCAAGCGGCCGAAGCTGCTGCTGCTCGACGAGCCGATGGGCGCACTGGACAAGAAACTGCGTTCGCAGATGCAGTTGGAACTGGTGGAAATCATCGAGCGCGTGGGCGTGACCTGCGTAATGGTGACCCACGACCAGGAAGAGGCCATGACCATGGCCGAGCGCATCGCGATCATGCACCTGGGCTGGATCGCCCAGATCGGCAGCCCGATCGACATCTACGAAACCCCGACCAGCCGTCTGGTCTGCGAATTCATCGGTAACGTGAACATCTTCGAAGGCGAAGTGATCGACGACGCCGAAGGCCACGCGACCATCACCTGCAAGGACCTCGACCGGCAGATCTACGTCGGCCACGGCATCAGCACCTCGGTGCAGGACAAGTCCGTGACCTACGCGATCCGCCCGGAGAAGCTGCTGGTCACCGCCGAAATGCCGACCTGCGAATACAACTGGTCCAGCGGCAAGGTGCATGACATCGCCTACCTCGGTGGCCATTCGGTGTTCTACGTCGAATTGCCGAGCGGCAAGCTGGTGCAGTCGTTCGTGGCCAACGCCGAACGCCGTGGCGCACGTCCGACCTGGGGCGATCAGGTGTACGTGTACTGGGAAGATGACAGCGGCGTGGTACTTCGCTCATGAACATGCGCAAATTCAAACGCCGGCTCAATCGAATAATTCCCGGTGGCCGCCAACTGGTCATCGGGGTGCCGTTCATCTGGCTGTTCCTGTTCTTCATGCTGCCGTTCTTCATCGTTCTGAAGATCAGCTTCGCCGAAGCGGACGTGGCCATTCCGCCGTACACCGAGATCTACACCTACGCCGAGCAGAAGCTGCAATTGCTGCTGAACCTTGGTAACTACGCGATGCTCGGCGACGACGAACTGTACATCTCGGCGTACCTCGGTTCGTTGAAGATGGCGTTCTTCAGCACGCTGCTGTGCCTGCTGATCGGCTACCCGATGGCCTATGCCATCGCCAGCGCCCGCAAGGAAGTGCAGACGGTGCTGGTGCTGCTGATCATGATGCCGACCTGGACCGCGATCCTGATCCGCGTTTACGCGTGGATGGGCATCCTCAGCAACAACGGCCTGCTCAACGGTTTCCTGATGAGCATGGGCTTGATCGACGAGCCGCTGCAGATCCTCAACACCAACCTCGCGGTGTACATCGGCGTCGTCTATTCGTACCTGCCGTTCATGATCCTGCCGCTGTACGCCAACCTGGTGAAACACGACACCAGCCTGCTGGAAGCCGCGTCGGACCTGGGTTCGAGCACCTTCAACAGCTTCTGGAAAATCACTGTTCCGCTGTCCAAGAACGGGATCATCGCCGGCTGCATGCTGGTGTTCATCCCGGTGGTGGGCGAGTTCGTGATCCCGGAACTGCTCGGCGGTCCGGAAACCCTGATGATCGGTAAAGTGCTCTGGCAAGAGTTCTTCAACAACCGTGACTGGCCGGTGGCGTCCGCCCTGGCGGTGGTGATGCTGGCGATCCTGATCGTGCCGATCATCCTGTTCAACCGCAGTCAGGCCAAGGAAATGGAGGGTAAAGAATGAAGCGCTTCCGTTTCTCCAGCCTGATGCTGGTGCTCGGCCTGTTGTTCATCTATCTGCCGATGCTGATCCTGGTGATCTACTCGTTCAACGCCTCGAAACTGGTAACGGTGTGGGGTGGCTGGTCGATCAAGTGGTATGTCGGCTTGCTCGACAACACCCAGTTGATGGGCTCGGTGGTGCGCTCGCTGGAAATCGCCTGCTACACCGCCGTCGCGGCGGTGGCGCTGGGTACGCTGGCGGCCTTCGTGCTGACCCGCATCACCCGCTTCAAGGGCCGCACGCTGTTCGGTGGCCTGGTCACCGCGCCGCTGGTAATGCCCGAGGTGATTACCGGTCTGTCGCTGTTGCTGCTGTTCGTGGCCATGGCGCAGATGATCGGCTGGCCCCAGGAACGCGGCATCGTCACCATCTGGATCGCCCACACGACGTTCTGTGCGGCGTATGTGGCGGTGGTGGTGTCGGCGCGTCTGCGTGAGCTGGACCTGTCGATCGAAGAGGCGGCGATGGACCTGGGGGCGCGGCCGTGGAAGGTGTTCTTCCTGATCACCATCCCGATGATCGCGCCATCGCTGGCAGCGGGCGGCATGATGTCGTTCGCCCTGTCGCTGGACGACCTGGTGCTGGCGAGCTTCGTCTCCGGCCCGGGTTCGACGACCCTGCCGATGGAAGTGTTCTCGGCCGTGCGTCTGGGTGTGAAGCCCGAGATCAACGCCGTGGCCAGCCTGATTCTGCTGGCGGTGTCGCTGGTGACCTTCATGGTCTGGTTCTTCAGCCGCCGTGCCGAAGAGTCGCGCCGCAAGGCGATCCAGCAAGCCATCGAAGAAGGCGCTGCCGATTCGTGGAAACAACCGGACGTGCGCCGGGCGCAGACGCCGGAAGCGGCTTAAGTCTGCGGACACAAAAAACCTCGCGACCGGAAATGGTCGCGAGGTTTTTTTATGCCCGTCAGGAAATCCACGGAGACTGGCGAATGACCTCGACGAAATTCATCGGCTTGAACCCCGGCATCTGATCTTTCAACACATCGGTCTTCACATTGCCGAACGTGGTCTGCGGGCGATGACGCAAGCCGCCGGCAAACGCGCAGATGATGCACTCCTTGAAACCCTCGCCCCGTGGGTGCGCATGCACCACCGCCTCGCGCTGCACCGTGGTGAACGCTGCGTAGTCCATGCCCAGCACATCCATCTCGACGCCTGCGGTCACCAGCGCCACGGTCGGACGCAAATGCTTCGGCACGCCCGGCGTGGTGTGCAGGGCGATCGACAGCCAGACCTGTTCGATGTCGTCGTCGCTCAGCCCATAAGGCTTGAGAAACGCCGCCGCCGCGTTGGCGCCATCGACTTCGAAACGTTCGCCATCGCTGCGGTGGCCGTCGACCAGACCCAGATCGTGAAACATCGCGCCGACGTACAGCAACTCCGGATCGTAGGCCAGTTGCCGGCGTTCGCCGCTCAAGGCACCGAACAGAAACACCCGGCGCGAGTGATGGTAGAGCAGGTCGGATTCGATATCGCGGATGTACTCGGTGGTGGCCCGGGCGAGGGCGCTGTCGGGGATCTTGATACCGGCGATGGTCGTGGTCATGTTGAGCTTCCTCGTCGAAAACGCCGTTGCGGCGCTGATGGGGAAAGTCTGTTCTTGGGGGCTAATGCGGACAATCGATCCATGGCTGCGATCCTTGCCATTTCACCTGCAAATCGTGCCAGCTCGCTTCTGCCGCGCGGATTGGCTAGGGTTGGCGCTGATTCGCCATTCCCAGGGAGCCGACATCGCCATGAACAGAACCGTCGCCATCGTGGTGTTCACCGGCGTGCAGGCGCTGGACGTCAGCGGGCCGATGGACGTGTTCGCCGAGGCCAATCGCTTTCTGGCGGCGGAGGATCATTACCGGCTCGAAGTGATCGGCGTCGAACGCGGGCCGATGGCGTGTTCTAACGGGCTGACCCTGAGTGCGCATCGGCACTTCAGCGACGTGCGGGAAGCTTATGACTTGCTGCTGGTGGCCGGCGGGCCGCAGTTGCCGTTCCTGGATTTCGGTGAGGCGTTCGATGCGTGGTTGCGCGAGGCCTGCGGGCGGGCGCGGCGATTCGGTTCGATCTGCAACGGAGCGTTCATGCTGGCGCGTGCGGGATTGCTGGACGGGCGTACGGTCACCACCCATTGGAACGACGCCGAGGCGCTGGCGCAGTTGTGCCCGTCGAGCCGGGTCGAGGCTGATCGGTTGTACGTCGAGGACGGTCAGCTCTACACCTCGGCGGGGGTGACGGCGGGGATCGATCTGTCGCTGTACCTGCTGGCGCGTGATTACGGGGCCGAAGTGGCGCTGAGCGTGGCCAAGCGGCTGGTGGTGTTTACCCAGCGCTCGGGCGGGCAGTCGCAGTTCAGCCCGTTCCTCACGCCTCACGCCGAACCGACCTCCGCGGTGGCGATGGTGCAGCTGTACGTGCTGGCCAACCTCACCGGCGACCTGACCATTGCCGACCTGGCGAATGCCGCCAACATGAGTGCGCGGAATTTCTCCCGGGTGTTTGCCCGGGAGGCGAAAGTCACCCCGGCGGAATTCGTCGAGCGGGCGCGGGTGGATGCGGCGCGGGTGATGCTCGAAAGCACCACGGCGCCGCTGAAGACCGTGGCGTATCAGTGCGGGTTTCGCGATGCGCAACACATGCGCAGCGTGTTCAACCGCCGGTTGGGGGTGACGCCGCAGCAGTTTCGGCTGAATTTTGCGGCGATGGTTTGAGCGGCGCTTATTGCGCCGCCCGTGCAGGAAGCAGTTTCAGGGTACTGCGCGTATTCGCCGTTACCTCTTCATCACTGAAATGCGCCTGCACATACAACCCGTCCACATACGCCTCCGCCTGATCGTCATAGTGGCTGTCGAACGGCACGCCGCTCTGGCCGACCGGGTTGATGGTCAGGCTGTGGGCCGGATCCGCGAAGTCCACCAGCCGCCGTGTCGACGGCCCATAGGTCACCGGCCACGGCGCCGGGCCGATCTTCGCCGAGAGGTTGTTCGGTACTTCGTGGGAGCCGGGGGCGGCAAACGGGCCGACGTTGAAGATGCGGTCGAGCGGTTTCTGCTGCCCCAGCGGATGACCATGGGTCAGCGTGTGTGCCTTGCCCCATTGCCAGCCGGAGGCATCGTCGCCGAGGGTCTGCTTCAGATGCGTGATGCTGGCCTGCCACGCGGTGCGCACGGTGTCGGCGCGGGTTTCCTTGCCCGGGGTGTTGCGGTTGTCCCACCAGGGTGAATCGGCGTTCGCCGCCAGGCGCGGCAGCGCTGCATCAAGCACGCGGGTCGACAGCAAGGTCTCGAACATGTCGTTGCCCAGTTCATCGCGCATCGCCGCGTCGGCCAGGTAGTAGAGGAACTGGTTGAACACCGTGGCGCTGACCGAATCCAGCGGGTAGTCGCCTTGCCACTGCGCCAGTTGCTCGACCAGTTTCAGCTGCGCCGGGTCGGTCACCACTTCACGCAATACCGGCAACAACGGCGCCAGCACGCGCGGGCCATAACCGGTGGTGGTGCCCAGTTGCAGCTTCTGGTTGGCTTCGTTGTCCCACTTCACGTTCTTGTCGGCGAGCTGGCGGTTGAGTTGCTGACCACGGTCGGCGAGGTTGTAGTAACCGGGAATCTCCATGCCGGTCGGCGATACGGGCTGGAAGTTGGCCGAGACGATATAGCCCCGCGCCGGGTTCTCTTCCTGCGGGTTGGCGCTGAACGGGAAGTAGCCGTCCTTGTCCGCCTGATTGCTGCTGCCATCGAGGATGAATTCGGGTTTGACCCCCGCCGGCCGCTTGGGCAGCAGCGCCGAAGCCCACCAGGCGATATCGCCCTTGGCGTTGGCGTAGACGATGTTCAGCCCCGGTGCCTGCACCTTGGCGGCAGCGGCGCGGGCCTTGGCCAGGGTGTCGGCGCGGTTGAGCTGGTAGAAACCTTCGAGGATCGGGTTCGGCGTTTCGAGGAATGCCCACCACATCGCGATCGGGGTTTTCCCGGCGGCAGTGCCGAGGGCATCGTTGACGATCGGCCCGTGTGGCGACTGGCGCAGGCTGATGGTCACCGGCGCCTGGCCTTTCACGGCGATCTGCTGTTCGGTGCTGACCATGTCGGTCCACTGGCCGTGATACCAGACCTGATTCGGGTTGTCCGGATTGACCTTCTCGGCGATCAGGTCCAGGTCATCGTTCTGGAACATGGTCAGGCTCCAGCCGAAATCCAGGTTGTGCCCCAGGAACGCAAACGGCACCAGTGCCTGATGATGGCCGTAGAGTTCAAAACCCGGTGCCGTCAGCTGCGCTTCGTACCACACCGACGGCACCGAAAAGCGGATGTGCGGATCGCCGGCCAGCAACGCCTTGCCGCCCTTGCTGCGACTGCCAGCAATCACCCAGGCGTTGCTGCCCTCGAACTGCGGCAGGCCGTTGTCGATCAGTGCCTGTTCGCTGAGGCGGGCGAGGGCGTTCAGGTCTTTCCAGTCATCGGCAGCGAGGGCCGGTGCGGTGCCGGCGCGGCCCTTGGCGAGCACGCCCTTGGGCTGCCAGTCGAGGTCGAAGACGTTGAGGTAGTCGGCGCCCAGTTGATCGCGCACGTAGGTCAGCAGCGGTTCGGTGCGAAACGCGGCGGCGAAGCTGTAGGCCATGTAGCCGGCGACGCTGATGGTGTCTTCGGCAGTGAACGGCCGCTTGGGGATGCCCAGCACATCGAATTCGACCGGGGCGGCGTGCGAGTCCTGATACTGGTTGATGCCGTCCAGATAGGCTTGCAGGGCCTTCCACGCCGGTGACTGCTTGTCGAGGCCGGCCACGTAACTGGCGGCGCGTTCACGAATGCGCAGGCTGCGGAACAACTTGTCGGTGTCGAGCAGCTTCGGTCCCAGCACTTCGGCCAGTTCGCCCCGGGCGAGGCGGCGCATGGCTTCCATCTGGAACAACCGGTCCTGGGCGTGCACGTAGCCGAGGGCGCGATAGAGGTCAGTTTCGTTTTCGGCACGGATGTGCGGCACGCCGCGCTCGTCGTAACGCACGGTCACCGAGCCTTGCAGGTTGCGCAGTTCCACCTGGCCCTGACGCGTCGGTTGCTTGCTGTAGAGGTAGCCGCCAACCCCGATGGCGGGAATGACGATCAGCAACGCAAGTACGGTCAGGCCTTTTTTCATGAGATATCTGCTCCCTGTCGTTCTATTTATATGAAGGCATTGATGGTGCTGATCTAGTTGAAGCTCGCAACCGGGATTTCATAACACAGTATTTCTCGAATAGGAAGTTTCCTTCAGGTTTTCGGGAAGTGCACTACAGGTTTGTTATTGCGGCGTTTAACGGGGCAGGCCTATAAAAGACCTCGAGAAGAAAACAGAGGACCAAAACAAGTTTGCGAATTCGATACATGGAATAACTGACATGGAGAAGTCGTATGAGTGATGTTGGAAATTATCTTGGGCCGCACAAACAAGTCGCACCTGGGAAATATGAACTGGCACCGATACCCGTTCGGACATTTGCGCCGGTTCGATTGGGACAGGGTGGTTATTTTTCTGGAAGTTGGGGATTGAATGAAGGACCGCACAGAGGTACCGGGCAAGGTTCCGGAAAACTTGATCCGTTAACCCCGTTCATTTGGGATGACTTGATGCATGAGCAGCAGAATGCTCAGGCTCATATTGATCTTGAGTACGCTGGAATATTCAGCAATATCCTGATGGCCTCGAACAATGAAGTAGAGCACGCCAGGCAAGTTGCCGGTGTTGGCCTGTCTCCGGTTCAGAAAGTAAAGGCCGATCAGGAAATAACCCTTCAGGTTATTCACGCAAAGCTATTGGAATATCGCGCGCATTCCGAGACTGCTTACTCGTTGTATGGCCATAATCCATTCTTTCTGATGAAGGATCTGTCCTTCAGAAAAATCCGGGAAAGTCTGGCGTCGCCCGTTCCGGATGTCTCCGTTGCTTATGCCGCCATCGACAGGGCCTACCGCGCGGCAATGGAGCTGCGGCGGCTTTCCTGGGTGATGGCGATTATCGCCAATCAGCTTCCGGAGTTGGCGGCAAGAAGAATCCAGGTCGAAACTGCGACTCAAACCACTCGGGACGCCCAGCAAATTCTTTCTGCTGAAAGGCTCTCCGTGGTCAATCTGGAAACGAATATCCGCTTCCAGTTTCTGCCGGGTTTTCTCGTTGAAAGAATGGCCGCCATTGCGGGCACAACCGGCGGCAGTCTCTCTCAAACGCTCACGAACTATAAATTCGCAGCGGACAGCATCAGCGCCGCCGAGCAGGCCGCAGTCCGGCCCTATGCAATCGCCAACCCTGCGATCAACTTCCCGTTGAGCAAGCCTGAGCTCGAAGCACTGAAGAACCTGGTGGACTTGCAGGCCTCTACGGATCTGGGCAAGCGCTGGCAGGACTATCACGCGTCACTTCTGCACTCGGAAAGTGCCCGGCACATGGCTGCGGCTGCGGACGCTTTTGCCGGTCTGATCGCCCGCGCCCAAGAGGCGGAGCGTCTGCAGGAGCAGATACGCCTTGCCCGGGAGCAGGAAGCCCGGCAGTTGCAGGAGCAGGCGCGTTTAGCTGCGGAGGCTGAGGCCCGGCGTGTTGCCGAGGAGCAGGCGCGTATACGGGAGGAGGCGCGAGTCGCCGCAGAAGCAGAGGCCAGGCGCCTTGCCGAAGAGCAAGCGCGTATAGCGGCAGAGGCGCTGCGTTCCGCCCATACCTTCCGCGCCCCGGGTGCCACTTCTGCGGCAGGACCGCTGTTCATGACTTCGGCGGGAGTACTGGCAGTTGCCGAGGCCGCTTCGGCCAGCCTGCAAGCGGCGGTTCGCAGCGCCATCGCGGCTTTGGGCAGTCTGGCGGCCAGCGTCGGGGCTGGCGCTGTCGTCGGTGTTTCAGCGTTGGTCTACTCGTCGAAGCTGGGCAACGGGGAGTTGCCGGACCGTTACGCGTTCAGTACGCCACTGTCGGACCTCGCGCCAGAATTTGCGCCAGATCTGTACGCCATCGCGGCGGCTGGCGGGACGGTTGATCTGCCTTACCGTGTCAGTTCAAAGACCGACACGAATGGGCAGTCAGAGGTTTTTGTCGTCAAGACTGATGGGCGGAGTATTCCGTCGGCCACCAGGGTGGTGGCGGCTGCTTACGACGCCGAACGCCACGTCTACACCGCAACCACCGCCGATGTTCCGCCACGCACCCTGACCTGGACGCCGATCGTAAACCCGGGCAACAGCTCGACAATCTCACCGGCCGAACCGACGGATCCACCTGTCTACACCGGAGCGACGGTGATACCGGTCGAGGGACGCCTCGATTCGTTCCCGGCGGTTTCCGAAGCCGGATTCGATGACTATGTCCTGGTGTTCCCGCTGGACTCCGGGCTGCCGCCGAACTACATCATGTTTCGGGACCGGCGGGAGGATCCGGGCGTCGTGACAGGGGTGGGTCAGGTGGTGTCGGGGAACTGGCTTGCCAGCGCATCGCAAGGCGAAGGCGCGCCGGTGCCAGTGCAGATTGCCGATCAGTTGCGAGGGCGGGAGTTCAGGAATTTTCGGGCGTTTCGGGAGGCGTTTTGGAAGGCGGTGGCTGGGGATCCGGAGTTGGGAATTCAGTTTGATCCCAGTGCCCTGGCTAGTATGAAAGATGGCCAATCCCCTTTTGTTAGAGAGAGTCAGCAAGTTGGGAGACGTGTAAAGGTTGAACTGCACCACAGGAAATATATTTCTGAAGGTGGCGGAGTTTATGAGATTGATAACATAGTCGCAATGACTCCTAAGAGACATATTGATACGCATAGAGGGGCGGGTAATGATTAAGCTGATTAGTGAAATGTCAGAGTCGGATTTTCTGAAGTTTGTTACGGGGATATACGAAAATGACTATGACACTGAAGAGAAACACATCGATGCTGTTCTCGAGTTCAAGGCTTTGAGTGAGCATCCATCTGGATCGGATCTTATTTTTTATCCAGAACCAGGAAAAAGTGGGCCGGAAGCCGTGGTCGCGGAAGTGAAAGCGTGGCGAGTTGCTAACGGAAAACCTGGTTTCAAGGTGGATTGAGCATTTAAATTGAAAATGCTCCTGGTAAATATTTTTGTCAGGAGTATTTTTGATAGGAGGGTAATGACTTGTCAAGTATTTCGGACTATACGGAAAAAGAGTTTTTGAATTTTGTAATTTCAATTTGTGATGCTGGGGCTCGAACGGAAGAGGAAGATATAAAAATGGTGTTGGAGTTTGAAGCACTAACAGAGCATCCGGACGGCTCGGATCTGATCTACTACCCAAGAGATGATAGAGATGACAGTCCTGAAGGGGTTGTAAAGGAGGTCAAAGAGTGGCGCGCTGCTAATAACAAGCCTGGATTCAAGTCGGTTTAGTTTTCGGTTATCAGTATGTTTCTGGCGTCTTTTGGGTTGATGTAATGTCTATTGTGGACCCGAGACTGATCACTCCCCACTCACCCACGGACAATAACACCCCACCGCCAACGTATGAGTCGCATTCACCGGACGATCATCACTCAACGCTTGCAAAATCGGTTCGATAAAACTGTTGCTGGAATTACAGGTCAGCCCTTCGCTGTAGGGGCCGAAGTACGCCAGTTTGCCGCTGCGGTCCCAGATCGCCACGGCCGGGCTGGCGGGGATCTGTTCGGAGCCGGGCAGCACCGCGATGGTCTTGAGGTTGCTGAGAGTGGCAGGCAACTGGCCGTGGCTGCCAGTCTTCTGCACGGCGAAGAACTCCACACCCTTGGGGCCGAACTGTTCGACCATCTCGGTCAGGTGCTGTTGATTGCCGACGTTGCACGGGCAGGCCGGGTCCCAGAAATGCACGAGGCGGATATTGCCGGGACCGGCGAGGTCGGCGGGCAGGCGCAGCGGGTCGCCGGAAAACACCGCGGTGTGTTCGCTGAAGGCCCGCAGGTAGCGGCCCTGAAACCAGTCGTACGCGGCCCACAGCACGCCGGCACACACGATGGCGAGCAGGCTGGCAAACAGTGCGGTGCGGTAGGGCGGGCGCATGGAATTGAGTCCTCAAGAGCGCGCTAGCTTGCCATGCTTGCCGCGACAGATGAATATCGCAGGCCGATAAAGTCTGTTTACCGTTCTGGAATTGCCCATGTCTGTTGCTTTCGATCCCGATCATCTGCGCGCGAGCCTCAAGCCGTTGGCCGAGTGGCAGCCGTTGTCCGAGGAGGCGAAGGCGTATCAGCGGTTCTACCAGACCGACTTCCCGGAGCGCGATGTCTGGCGTGGCATGGGCCGCTTCGATGTCGATGGTTATGAACTCGTCAGCCATTGCTGGTGGCCGGCGGAAACGGCCAAGGCCACGCTGTTTCTGGTGCACGGTTTTTATGACCACACCGGCCTCTACCGGCATGTGATCGAGTGGGCGCTGGATCTGGGGTTTGCGGTGATTGCCTGTGACTTGCCCGGGCATGGTCTGTCGAGCGGGCCACGGGCGAGCATCCGCGATTTCTCCGAATATCAGGATGCGCTGCAAGGCCTGTTCGCCGAGGCGCGCTCGATTGCGTTGCCGCAACCGTGGCACCTGTGCGGGCAAAGCACCGGCGGGGCGATCATTGTCGATCACGTGCTCAACCACGGTGAGAACAGCCCGGCCCAGGGCCAGTTGATTTTGCTGGCGCCGCTGGTGCGTCCACGGGCCTGGGGCTGGTCGCAATTCAGTTATTACCTGTTGCGTCCCTTCGTCCGGGGCATCGCCCGGCGTTTCAGCGAGAACTCCAACGACCCGGATTTCCTGCCGTTCCTGCAGGCCGATCCGTTGCAGCCAAAACGCCTGCCGACGGCGTGGGTCGGGGCGTTGTCACGCTGGATCAAACGGGTGGAATACGCGAAGAAAAGTCCGCGCCGGCCGCTGATCGTCCAGGGGCAGGCGGACATGACCGTGGACTGGCCGCACAACTTGCAAGTGATGAAATGGAAATTCGACCGGCCGCAGATTCTGCTGCTGGCCGAGGCGCGGCATCACCTGGCCAATGAAACGGCAGAGATGCGCGAGGAGTATTTCGAGTTCTTGAACAAGCGGATCAAGGGTCGCAATCCCTAGATCACTGACTGAGGTTCGAGGTGCTCTGGCCGACGGCCAACCCGGCGCGGATTGCTGACAGCGCGGCCTGATAGTAGGCCTTGCCTTCGGTGGACTCGGCAAAGGTCGCGAACTCTTCCAGCTCTTCATCCGACAGATCGCGATAGACGTACAGCAGCGTGTTGTTCAGGTCGGCACCGATCTGATCCATCAGGCGCTGGCGTTGTCCGTTCAACATGCCCTGGGCCTGACCGCCACCGAGCAGGCCGGGGATCATCGAACTCAGGCTGTCCGCCGCCACGCCGGCAATCGCCAGGCTGACTTCGGCGCCGGCCTCGCGGGCGGGCAAGGCCTGGGCGAGGTGGCCGATGATCAGCAGACGACTGTCGCTGGCCGGCATCTTCGGCAGGCCCTTGGCGTTTTTCGCCAATTGATCGCGACGGGTCGCCAGCAGTTCGGCGGCGACGATCTTCTTGCCCAGCGGTGACTGAAAGAACGACAGGGCCGGTTTCGGATCGGCGAGGTTCTTGCGCAGTTGCGCTTCGGCCCGTTGATCCACGGCTTGAGGAGCGAAGCGCTGGTTGCTGTTATTTACCAGCGCCTGAAACACCGCCGGCGGCAGGCTGCTCTGATAACGCTGTTGCGCGGCGCTCAGGGCGTCATTGAAATGCGCACGTTGGTCCGGCCAGCCGGCGACCTTGTACAACTGGTCGTGGCCGTCTGCCCAGGCGGGCAAAACGCAGAACATCAACAGTGAAAAAAGCAAACGGCGCATAGGGACTCCTGTCGGCAGCGGACTATTCTCCGTGCGGTGCCAGTACTTGTCGAGAATTCGTATCAAGCCGCCGCGTGGCTCTGTCGGAATTCTTGCCGCAGGCATACTATGCGCGCCATGCAAATATCCTCTGAACACCCGCTGCTGTTACGTATCGTCGACGACCTGGCCGAGCGTGGCTGGTCGCAGCAGAACATATTCCTGCCTGCGGATCTGACCCGCGCGCTGGCCGCCGAGTGCCGTAAACGTGAGGCCGAAGGTGAACTGGCACCGGCGGGCGTCGGACGCGGGCCGTTTTCGGAGGTCCGCGAGGGCATTCGCGGCGACCATATCCAATGGATCGATCCCGGTCAGGCCGAGGCCAGCGACCGTTATCTGAACCTGATGGACAGCCTGCGCGAGGCGCTCAATCGCGGACTGTTCCTCGGTCTGGAAGATTTCGAATGCCATTTCGCCCTGTACCCGCCGGGTGCGTTCTACCGCAAGCATGTCGACCGTTTTCGCGACGATGACCGGCGCATGGTCTCGGCGGTGATCTACCTCAACGACGGCTGGCTGCCGGAGGATGGCGGGCAATTGCGCATGTATCTGGAGGGTGATCGGGTCCATGACGTGCAACCCACCGGCGGTTGTCTGGTGGTGTTCCTCTCCGGCGAAGTGCCCCACGAAGTGTTGCCGGCGCAGCGCGAGCGCTTGTCGCTGACCGGCTGGTTCCGCCGTCGCGGCAACGAGCCGTTCTGAGATGCAGAAGATCCTCGTCAGTCGCTGCCTGCTCGGCCATCGCGTGCGTTACGACGGTGGGGCCAGCGGGCCGTTCGATCTGCTGGAACAGTGGATTGCCGAGGGACGCGTCGTACCGTTGTGCCCGGAAGTGGCCGGCGGCTTGCCGACGCCTCGGGCGGCGGCGGAGATTCCGGGCGGGCAGGGCAGTGAAGTGCTCGACGGCCTTGCGGCGGTGATCACCACCGAAGGCGAGGACGTCAGTGCGCAGTTTCTCGATGGCGCCCGCCAGGCGCTGGAGCTGGTGCAGAAACACGGAATTCGTGTGGCGGTGCTCAAGGCCAACAGCCCTTCCTGCGGGAATCTGCTGACCTATGACGGGACGTTCAGTGGGGTGAAGGTGAGTGGCGAAGGGGTAACTGCCGCGTTGCTGAAGCGCCATGGGGTGCAGGTCTTCAGCGAACTCGAACTGCCGCAGGCTGCACAGGCGCTCAAGGCACTCGACTAGACCATCACTTCAGGTCTTCAGTGGTCTTCACGCTCAACCACTTCTTCGACAACGCCTCCAGCCGCCCATCCGCCCTGATCCGCTGCAACGCATTCTCCAGACTCGCCTGAAACGCCGGGTTGCCCTTCTGAAACGGAATCGCCAGATCCACCGGCGGTCCGACCTTAGGTTTCTCTTCCGTCAGCGCCTGGACCAGCACCAGCGGGCGGGGTTGTTCATCCTTTTTCGCCAGCAGCTGCGCATTGACCTGCGTGTAAGGTTGGCTCACGTCGAAACGATCCTTGAGTTCCGGGGTCAGTGCTATGTGGTTGAGCGCGACGTCGTACTTGCCGCTTTCGACGCCCTGGAGCAGATCGGCTTCGTCGGTGACGATGAAGTCGGCGCGCACATCCAGCTCGTTGGCCAGCTGTTGCCCAAGCTCGACCTCGAACCCCGTGAGTGTGTCGCCGTCCTTGAAATTGAAGGGCGGTGTATTAGCCTCTAGGGCTATGCGCAACTCGCCACGGTCGTTGACGTCATCAATCAGTTCGGCGTGAGCCAGAGGGCTCAGAAGGGGTAGCAGGCAGATCAGGCCAGGCAGAAAACGCATGGTCACTCCTTTGAAATCATTGTCGCGGCCTGTTGGTCAGGCTCGCTTTGCTATGGTTGTCGAGTGCCTTCGACAACGAATGGTCATGAAGTTGTCATGACCGCGCGGATTTTACGGAAAAACTGGAGAAGAGAATGAAAACATTCATGTCACGTGCTGCTTTGGCGGGTTTGCTGATGGGCGTTTCGGTGCTGGCCAGTGCGGCCACGCCGGCGCCGAAGGGAGCCGAAGTGTTCATCGTTTCTCCCGAAGACGGAGCAAAGGTTTCGCAGACCTTCACCGTCAAGTTCGGCACCAAGGATGTCGCGCTGGCACCGGCCGGTGATGCCACGCCGAATACCGGTCACCACCATCTGCTGATCGACGCCAAGGAGATTGTTCCGGCCGGCGCAGTGGTGCCGACCGACGCCAACCACATGCATTTCGGCAAGGCCCAGACGTTCGCCGAGATCAAACTGGCGCCAGGCAAGCACACCCTGCAGCTGGAGCTGGGCGACAAGAACCACATGGCTTTCGACCCGCCCGTGGTCTCGAAGAAAATCACCATCACCGTCGAATAAAAAAGGAGCCCTTCGGGGCTCCTTTTTTATCAGTTGCGAGCTACAAGCTACGAGCTTCAAGCCAAAGCGCTTTTCACTTGCCGCTTGATACTTGTTACTCGTAGCTGCTCTTAAAACAACACACGGCTACGGATGGTGCCGTTGACGTGTTGCAGCTTCTCTTGCGCCAGCTCCGAGTACTCGGCGTCGACGTCGATCACCACGTAGCCAACCTTCTCGTTGGTCTGCAGGAACTGACCGGAGATGTTGATGCCGTTTTCGGCGAAGACCTTGTTGATCTCGCTCATCACACCCGGGATGTTCTCGTGGATGTGCAGCAGACGGTGCTTGCCAGGGTGAGCCGGCAGGGCTACTTCCGGGAAGTTCACCGACGATACCGAAGTACCGTTGTCGCTGTACTTGACCAGTTTTTCTGCCACTTCCAGACCGATGTTGGCCTGCGCTTCAGCGGTGGAACCGCCGATGTGCGGGGTCAGGATCACGTTGTCCAGGCCACGCAGCGGGCTTTCGAACTCTTCGTCGTTGGAACGCGGCTCGACCGGGAACACGTCGATGGCGGCGCCGATCAGGTGCTTGTCCTTGATCGCAGCAGCCAGGTGATCCAGCTCGACCACGGTGCCGCGTGCAGCGTTGATCAGGATGCCGCCTTTCTTGATGGCGCGGATTTCCTTCTCGCCGATCATCCACTGGGTCGCAGCGGTTTCCGGAACGTGCAGGGTGACGATGTCGGACATGCCCAGCAGCTCGTGCAGGTTGCCGACCTGGGTCGCGTTGCCCAGTGGCAGCTTGGTCACGGTGTCGTAGAAGAACACCTGCATGCCCAGACCTTCAGCCAGGACCGACAGCTGAGTACCGATCGAGCCGTAGCCGACGATGCCCAGTTTCTTGCCACGGATCTCGAAGGAGTTGGCTGCGGACTTGATCCAGCCGCCACGGTGGCAGGAAGCGTTTTTCTCGGGGATGCCGCGCAGCAGCAGGATCGCTTCGGCCAGCACCAGCTCGGCCACGGAGCGGGTGTTGGAGTACGGTGCGTTGAACACGGCGATGCCGCGCTCGCGGGCCGCTTCCAGGTCGACCTGGTTGGTGCCGATGCAGAAACAGCCGACTGCGACCAGCTTCTTCGCGTGATCGAAGATCTCTTCGGTCAGTTGGGTGCGCGAACGAATGCCGATGAAGTGAGCGTCAGCGATCTTTTCCTTGAGCTGGTCTTCCGGCAGGGAGCCAGTCAGGTATTCGATGCTGGTGTAGCCCGCCGCCTTGAGGACGTCGACAGCCGATTGGTGGACGCCTTCGAGAAGAAGGAACTTGATCTTGCTCTTATCGAGAGAAGTCTTGCTCATCTGCGTAAACCTGTATCCCGGAGAAAAATGGCAGGAAATGGTCAACAGACATTGACCTTGACGACAAGAAAGCCGTCACCGCAGAACCGCCGTTGGGCACTGGCCTGCGGGGTCGGTATGCTAGCATAGCCGCCCCGCTAATCACTCATTCCTGCGACGTGAAGCGTTCTCAGGATGACCATGAATTGTTCGAGAGTTCTGTCGATGACCAATCCTGCCCTGATTGATGAACTGAAGACCCTGGTCGAGCCTGGCAAGGTCCTGACCGATGCCGACTCCCTGAACGCGTACGGCAAGGATTGGACCAAGCACTTCGCCCCGGCGCCGAGCGCCATCGTGTTTCCCAAGACCATCGAGCAAGTGCAGGCCATCGTCCGCTGGGCCAACGAACATAAAGTGGCGCTGGTGCCGTCGGGCGGGCGCACCGGTCTTTCCGCCGCTGCCGTCGCCGCCAATGGCGAAGTGGTTGTCTCGTTCGACTACATGAACCAGATTCTCGACATCAACCTCACCGACCGCACCGCCGTTTGCCAGCCGGGCGTGGTCACCGAGCAATTGCAGAACGCGGCCGAAGAACATCACCTGTACTACCCGGTGGACTTCGCTTCCGCCGGTTCCAGCCAGATTGGCGGCAATATCGGCACCAATGCCGGCGGGATCAAGGTCATTCGTTACGGCATGACCCGCAACTGGGTGGCGGGCATGAAAGTGGTCACCGGCAAGGGCGATGTGCTGGAACTGAACAAGGACCTGATCAAGAACGCCACCGGTTATGACCTGCGCCAGCTGTTCATCGGCGCCGAAGGCACCCTCGGGTTTGTGGTCGAAGCCACCATGCGTCTGGATCGTGCACCGAAAAACCTCACCGCGATGGTCCTCGGCACCGCCGATTTCGATTCGATCATGCCGGTGCTGCACGCCTTCCAGGGCAAGCTCGACCTGACCGCGTTCGAATTCTTCTCCGACAAGGCATTGGCCAAGGTCATGGGCCGTGGCGATGTCCCGGCACCGTTCGAGACCGACTGCCCGTTCTACGCCTTGCTGGAATTCGAGGCGACCACTGAAGAAGTGGCCAACAGCGCCCTGGAAACCTTCGAGCACTGCGTGGAGCAGGGCTGGGTGCTGGACGGCGTGATGAGCCAGAGCGAAACCCAGTTGCAGAATCTGTGGAAGTTGCGCGAGTACATCTCCGAAACCATCTCCCACTGGACGCCGTACAAGAACGACATCTCGGTCACCGTTTCGAAAGTCCCGGCGTTTCTGCGGGAAATCGACGCGATCGTCGGCAAACATTACCCGGATTTCGAAATCGTCTGGTTCGGCCATATCGGCGACGGCAACCTGCACCTGAATATCCTCAAGCCGGACAACTTGAGCAAGGACGAGTTTTTCGCCAAGTGCGCCACCGTCAACAAGTGGGTGTTCGAAACCGTCGAGAAGTACAACGGTTCGATCTCCGCCGAACACGGTGTGGGCATGACCAAGCGCGATTACTTGACCTACAGCCGCTCGCCGGTGGAAATCGAATACATGAAAGCGGTCAAGGCGGTGTTCGACCCGAACGGCATCATGAACCCGGGCAAGATCTTCGCGGTTTGATTGGCAATCCCTGATGAATCAATGAAGGCAGGAGTCGGTAATGAGCTATCAGCACCAGTATGTCGACGGTACGCGGATTCATTTTCCGCTGGGGAAAGTGGTGTGCATCGGCCGTAACTACGCCGAACACGCCAAGGAACTGGATAACCCGGTCCCTACCGAGCCGCTGCTGTTCATCAAGCCGGGCAGTTGCGTGGTGCCGCTGGAAGGCGGTTTCAGCATTCCGACCGAGCGCGGCTCCGTGCATTACGAAGCGGAAATCGCCGTGTTGATCGGCAAACCGCTGTCGACCAAACCGAGTCGTGAGGAAGTGCTGGACGCGATCTCAGGTTTCGCCCCGGCGCTGGACCTGACCCTGCGCGACAAGCAGGCCGAACTCAAGTCCAAAGGCCTGCCGTGGGAAATCGCCAAGTCGTTCGACGGTGCGGCGGTGATTGCCCCGTTCGTGGCCAGCAGCACCTTCCCTGACCTGACCGACATCGGCATCCGCCTGACCATCAATGGCGAAGTGCGCCAGGACGGCAACAGCAGTGCGATGCTCAACCCGATCGTGCCGATGATCCAGCACATGGCCGGCTGCTTCTCGCTGCAGGCCGGTGATGTGATCCTGACCGGCACGCCGGTGGGCGTGGGGCCGTTCAACGTCGGCGATGACATCGTGCTGGAACTGCCGGGCGCCAGTCGCTTCACCAGCAGCGTGCGCTGACTGCAACTCTGAGAAAAACTGTGGGAGCGAGCTTGCTCGCGAATGCGTCAGGTCAGTCGACATCGTCGTTAACTGATCTATCGCATTCGCGAGCAAGCTCGCTCCCACATTTGTTTTTGTGGTGCCGCCCGCAAAGGCATAAGGCAATCCCGCCATTTGCCGTTTTTTTCACATCTTGTCCGGATAATTCCGGTCATCCTGGCGTCTGAGCCGGCCTCTTTGTGCTATTACCCATAGCCTGAATTTTCGGAACGCGTCCTCTGATGTCATCTCAAACTCAGCTCAACCCTGCCCGTCGTTCACGTTTCGCCCTGCGCTGGTATTACTGGCTGTTGCTGGTGGTCGCTGCCGCTTACGGTCTGGCGCATGCCATGCATTGGGACGACCGCGGCCTGCTCTGGGTGCGCGAGCGCTTCGAAAGCCCGACCGAGCGCAAGGAAAGCGTCTGGCTGCCGGACTATCGGGTGGTGATCGACGGCAAACTGCTGCCGGGCATGGAAAAGGACGAGGCCTCGGACCTGTCCTACGACCCGCAGACCAAGACCCTGTTTTCGGTGATGGGCAAGAATCCGTTCCTGGTCGAGCTGACCTTGCAGGGCGACGTGCTGCGCAAGATGCCGCTGGTGGGCTGGAGCAATCCTGAAGGTGTGACCGTGCTGGGCAATGGCCTGGTGGCGATTGTCGATGAGCGCGAGCACATGCTGTCCATCGTCAAGGTCGACGCCGCGACCCGAGAACTGAAGCGCGACGATTTCCCGAAATACGACCTCGGCCCGTCGAAAAACCAGAACAAGGCCTTCGAAGCCATCACCTGGGACGCCCGCAATCAACGACTGTTGCTGGGCGAAGAGCGTCCACCGGCGTTGTTCACCTGGAAAAGCGACGGCAGCCAGACCCTCACCGGCGACAAGCAGAAGCTGCCGAACGACGACCTGGACATCCGCAACCTCTCGGCACTGGCCATTGATCCGCGTACCGGCCATACCCTGGTGCTGTCCGCCGACTCGCACCTGCTGCTGGAGCTGGACGAGAAGGGCGAACAAGTCAGCTTCATGACCCTGCTCGGCGGTTTCAACGGCCTCAAGAACACCATTCCCCGCGCCGAGGGCGTGACCATGGACGAGCAGGGCACGCTGTACATGGTCAGCGAGCCGAACCTGTTCTACCGCTTCGAAAAGCAGAAATAACCAGCCCGCCGCCGCAAGGTTGTCGTTCCGGGCAAGTGGCCTTTAAGCTTCGATTCAGACAGGCGTGATATTTCATCCGCCTGTTTTGATCCCGAGCCCAGCCCGCATGCGTCGATTTGCCCGTCCCAAGCCACTTCTGATCATCCTTTCGGTGATTGCCCTAATCGCACTGATTGCGATCGGCCAATACCTGCGTCTGTTCGAGCGCGCCTGGTTCAACCTGCAAAGTCACTGGCAGCCCCATAGCATTGAAGCGATCAATCTGGATCAGTACCGCGTGGACATCGAGGCCCGGACAATTGAGGGGTTGAACGACGATGTCTCGGCGCTGACCTACGATCCGGTGCGCAAGAGCCTGTTCACCGTCACCAACAAGAATGCCGAGCTGATCGAGCTGTCGCTGGAGGGCCGGATCCTGCGCCGTGTCGCGCTGATCGGCTTCGGCGATGCGGAGGCGGTGGAGTTCATCAGCGCCGATACCTATGTCATCAGCGATGAGCGTCAGCAGCGGTTGATCAAGATTCATCTGGAGCAGGGCACGACGTACCTCGATGCGGCGGACGCCGAGCAGATGACGCTCGGCGTGCACATGAGCGGCAACAAGGGTTTCGAAGGCCTGGCCTACGACTCGGTGGGCAAGCGCCTGTTCGTGGCCAAGGAGCGCGACCCGATGCTGATTTACGAAGTGCACGGCTTCCCACACTTCAACCCGGAGAAGTCCTACGCAGTGCATGTGATCAACAACCCCAAGCGCGATGCCGGGATGTTCGTGCGTGACCTGTCGAGCCTGCAATACGACGAGCGCAGCGGCCATCTGTTGGCGCTGTCGGACGAGTCGCGGCTGATTCTGGAACTGGATGTGGACGGGCGCCCGTTGAGCACGATGTCGTTGAGCGGTGGCCGGCAAGGACTGAAGAAAACCGTGCCGCAGGCGGAAGGCATTGCGATGGATGATGACGGGACGTTGTATCTGGTGAGCGAGCCGAATCTGTTTTATGTCTTCAGAAAACCAGAGCAGAACTGACATTCTTCTTTGAACCCCTGTGGGAGCGGACAGGCTCCCACAGGTTCTTCAGGCTTACTCGGCCTTCAGGGTCTTCACACCTTCGCTGGTTCCCAGCAACAGCAGATTCGCCGGGCGCGCCGCGAACAGGCCGTTGGTGACCACGCCGACGATCGCATTGATCTGCGCTTCCAGCTCCACCGGGTTGGTGATCTGCAGGTTGTGCACGTCGAGGATGATGTTGCCGTTGTCGGTCAGCACGCCTTCACGGTAGACCGGGTCGCCGCCCAGCTTCACCAGTTGGCGGGCGACGTGGCTGCGAGCCATCGGAATCACTTCCACCGGCAGCGGGAACGCGCCGAGCACCGGCACCAGTTTGCTGCCGTCGGCGATGCAGATGAAGGTCTTGGCCACGGCCGCTACGATCTTCTCGCGGGTCAGGGCTGCGCCGCCGCCCTTGATCAGGTTCAGGTGCGCGTCGCTTTCGTCGGCGCCGTCGATGTAGAACTCCAGGTCGCTGACGGTGTTCAGTTCGTACACCGGAATCCCGTGGCCCTTGAGGCGCGCGGCGGTGGCTTCGGAGCTGGCGACCGCGCCATCGAACGCACCCTTGTGCTGGGCGAGGGCGTCGATAAAGCAGTTGGCGGTGGAGCCGGTGCCGACGCCGATGATGCTCTTGTCGTCGAGTTTCGGAAGGATGAAGTCGACGGCGGCCTGGGCTACGGCCTGTTTGAGTTGATCCTGGGTCATGCGGGCTCCGGAAGCGGGCAAGGTAAGAACGGAAAGGCCGGCATTATAGCCGCAAGCCGGGCTAAAACCTCTGCAATCGTGTGGTCGTCCGGCCGAAAGCCGGGTTAGACTCGTTGATCCCGCTCAACCGCCAGTGATGCTTTCCGATGCTCGAACAGTACGTCAAGAAGATCCTCACCTCGCGCGTTTATGACGTTGCCGTAGAAACCCCGCTGCAGAACGCTCGCCAGCTCTCCGAGCGGCTGGGCAACGACATCTGGCTCAAGCGCGAAGACTTGCAGCCGGTGTTCTCGTTCAAGATTCGCGGCGCCTACAACAAGCTGACCCAGTTGAGCGACGAAGAACGTGCCCGTGGCGTGGTCACCGCGTCGGCGGGCAACCATGCGCAGGGCCTGGCCCTGGCGGCGAAAGTACTGGGCGTAAAGGCGACCATCGTGATGCCCAAGACCACCCCGGAGATCAAGGTCGAAGGCGTGCGTTCCCGTGGCGGCAAAGTGGTGCTGCACGGGGATTCGTTCCCGGAAGCCCTGGCCTACTCGCTGAAACTGGTCGATGAAAAAGGCTACGTCTACATCCACCCGTACGACGATCCGCACACCATTGCCGGGCAGGGCACCGTGGCGATGGAAATCCTGCGCCAGCATCCGCAGCCGTTGGACGCGATCTTCGTGCCGGTGGGCGGCGGCGGCCTGATCGCCGGCATCGCGGCTTACGTGAAATACCTGCGGCCGGACATCAAGGTCATCGGCGTCGAGCCCGACGACTCCAACTGCCTGCAGGCGGCGATGGCGGCGGGCGAACGCGTGGTGCTGCCGACCGTGGGCATCTTCGCCGACGGCGTGGCGGTGGCGCAGATCGGCCAGCACACGTTCGATATCTGCAAGGATTACGTCGATGAAGTGATCACCGTCAGCACCGACGAGATCTGCGCGGCGATCAAGGACATCTACGACGACACCCGTTCGATCACCGAACCGGCCGGCGCCCTGGGTGTGGCCGGGATCAAAAAGTACGTCGAACAGCGCGGCGTCAGCGGCAAGACTTTCGTCGCCATCGATTCCGGGGCCAACGTCAACTTCGACCGCCTGCGTCACGTCGCCGAGCGTGCAGAGCTGGGCGAGGGCCGCGAAGCGATCATCGCCGTGACCATCCCGGAGCAGGCCGGCAGCTTCAAGGCGTTCTGCGAAGCCATCGGCAAGCGCCAGATCACTGAATTCAACTATCGCTACAACACCGGCAGCGAAGCGCACATCTTCGTCGGCGTGCAGACTCACCCGGAAAACGATCCGCGCAGTGCACTGCTGGCGAGCCTGACCGAACAGGGTTTCCCGGTACTCGACCTCACCGACAACGAACTGGCCAAGCTGCACATCCGCCACATGGTCGGCGGGCGCGCGGCGCAGGTGGTCGATGAAGTGGTGCTGCGTTTCGAGTTCCCGGAGCGTCCGGGCGCGCTGTTCAACTTCCTCAACAAGCTCGGCGGGCGCTGGAACATCTCGATGTTCCACTACCGCAACCACGGCGCGGCGGACGGTCGTGTGGTCGCCGGCCTGCAGGTGCCTCACGACGAGCGACATCTGGTTCCCGCAGCACTGGCGGAAATCGGCTACCCGTACTGGGACGAAAGCGACAACCCGGCCTATCAGCTGTTTCTTGGCTGAGCGGCTACGCTGATGGGCAGGCCATAAGGAAATTCGACAATGGAAACGTTAACTGCCCTGAAAACGGCGCACATGGTCGCCACCGTGGTTTTGCTGGCGAGTGCGCTGGGGCTGGGTGTCTGGGTTTTGCTGGCCCGGCGCAAGGGTGATGCGACGGCGGGCAGCCGCACCTTGCAGCGGCCACGGGTGTTTGTCTGGCTGCTGATGGGCCTGGCGCTGCTGAGCATGCCGTTCACCGGCTGGTGGATGGTGCATCTGGTGGGCTGGCCGTTGGGGCAGACGTGGATTCTGGCCTCCAGCGTGCTGTACACCGTGGCGGCGCTGGCGTGGTTCTGGCTGCTGGTGCGCTTGAATCGCTTGCGCAAGACGCCGGGCGGCGTCGGCCGGTTCAGCTTTGCCCTGGCGTTGTTCAGTTTTGTCTGCTTTGTCGCGATTGCCGGGTTGATGGGCGCCAAGCCGGTTTAAGGCCCGGCGCCCGATCTTGAGATCAATCGCGCAGCGAGATGACCGACCAGCCACGCTTCTCGGCTTCAGCCCGCAGATTCGGGTCCGGATCAACAGCGACCGGGTTCACCACCTGCTCCAGCAGCGGCAAGTCATTCATCGAGTCGCTGTAGAAGTAGCTGTCTTCCAGCGAATGCCCGGTCTCTTCCAGCCAGCGGTTCAGGCGCGTCACCTTGCCTTCGCGGAAGCACGGCACGTCGGTGCTGCGGCCGGTGTAGCGGCCGTCCTGCATCTCGCACTCGGTGGCGATCAGGGTTTCAACGCCCAGGCGCACGGCAATCGGTGCGGTGACGAAGCGGTTGGTGGCGGTGATGATCACCAGTTTGTCGCCGGCATCGCGGTGCTTTTTCAGCAGCTCGACCGCTTTTGGCAGCATCAGTGGCTCGATGCAGTCACGCATGAAGTCGCTGTGCCATTGCTCGAGCACGGCCATGTCAGTGCGGCCGAGGATTTCCAGGCAGAAGTTCAGGTACGCGGCGTTATCCAGTTTGCCCGCCAGGTAATCCTGGTAGAACTCGTCGTTGCGCGCCTTGTAGGCGATCGGGTCGAGGAAGCCGCGTTCACACAGATAATCGCCCCAGGCGTGATCGCTGTCGCCGCCCAGAAGGGTGTTGTCCAAATCGAATAAAGCCAGGCGCATTGCAGTTACCCGCTGAAAAGTCAGTAAAAAGGCCACAAGAATACGGTCTTTTCACAAGAGTGCACATAAGCTCGGAACCTTCGTTGCCGCCTTCACAAGCTTTGTGGAACAATGCGGCGACATGCGTTTGCGAGGTTGTTGCCGTGATCGACCCCGATGGTTTCCGTCCTAATGTCGGGATCATTCTGACGAATGACGCCGGACAGGTGCTATGGGCTCGCCGTATCAATCAAGATGCCTGGCAGTTTCCACAGGGAGGAATCAATCCCGAGGAGACGCCGGAAGACGCCTTGTACCGCGAGTTGAACGAAGAAGTGGGCCTGGAACGCGAAGATGTTGAAATTCTCGCCTGTACCCGGGGCTGGTTGCGCTATCGTTTGCCGCAACGTCTGGTGCGAACCCACAGCCAACCGCTGTGCATCGGCCAGAAACAGAAGTGGTTTCTCCTGCGCCTGATCTCCAACGAGCAGCGGGTGCGGATGGATTTGACCGGTAAACCGGAGTTCGATGGCTGGCGCTGGGTCAGCTATTGGTATCCGCTGGGCCAGGTGGTGACATTCAAGCGCGAGGTGTATCGCCGCGCTCTCAAAGAGCTTGCCCCGCGCCTTTTAGCGCGCGACTGACGACGGAGTTCGACCCCGAGCCATGCTCAATACGCTGCGCAAGATCGTCCAGGAAGTTAACTCCGCCAAGGATCTCAAGGCGGCGTTGGGGATTATTGTGTTGCGCGTCAAAGAGGCCATGGGCAGCCAGGTCTGCTCGGTCTATCTGCTTGATCCCGAGACCAACCGCTTCGTCCTGATGGCCACCGAGGGCTTGAACAAGCGCTCGATCGGCAAGGTCAGCATGGCACCCAACGAAGGTCTGGTCGGCCTGGTCGGCACGCGTGAAGAACCCCTGAACCTCGAAAACGCCGCGGATCACCCGCGCTACCGCTACTTCGCCGAAACGGGCGAGGAGCGCTACGCCTCGTTCCTCGGGGCGCCGATCATTCACCACCGCCGCGTCGTCGGCGTGTTGGTCATCCAGCAGAAAGAACGCCGCCAGTTCGATGAAGGTGAAGAAGCCTTCCTCGTGACCATGAGCGCGCAGCTCGCCGGCGTAATCGCCCACGCCGAGGCCACCGGGTCGATCCGTGGCCTGGGCCGTCAGGGCAAGGGCATCCAGGAAGCCAAGTTCGTCGGTGTGCCGGGTTCGCCGGGCGCGGCGGTCGGTACGGCGGTGGTCATGCTGCCGCCTGCCGACCTCGATGTCGTGCCGGACAAGTCTGTCGACGACATCGATGCCGAAATAAAACTGTTCAAGAAGGCGCTTGAAGGCGTGCGCGCCGACATGCGCAACCTGTCGACCAAACTGGCCACCCAGTTGCGTCCGGAAGAGCGCGCGTTGTTCGACGTGTACCAGATGATGCTCGATGACGCGTCCCTCGGTAACGAAGTCAAAACCGTGATCAAGACCGGTCAGTGGGCCCAGGGCGCGCTGCGTCAGGTGGTGACCGACCACGTCAACCGTTTCGAGTTGATGGACGATGAATACCTGCGTGAGCGGGCGTCGGATGTGCGTGACCTCGGTCGTCGTCTGCTGGCCTACTTGCAGGAAGACCGCACCACCAACATGGTTTTCCCCGACAACACCATCCTGGTCAGTGAAGAGCTGACCGCCACCCAGCTCGGTGAAGTGCCGGAAGGCAAGCTGGTGGGGTTGGTTTCGGTACTGGGTTCGGGTAACTCCCACGTCGCGATCCTGGCCCGGGCCATGGGTATTCCGACGGTGATGGGTGTAGTCGACTTGCCGTACGCCAAGGTCGATGGCATCCCGATGATCGTCGACGGGATCAAGGGCGAAATCTACACCAACCCGAGCGAAGTGCTGATCAAGCAATTCGCCGACGTGGTGGAAGAAGAGAAACAACTGGCGCTGGGCCTCGATACCCTGCGCGACTTGCCGTGCGTGACCCTCGACGGTCACCGCATGCCGCTGTGGGTCAACACCGGCCTGCTGGCGGACGTGGCGCGGGCGCAGAAGCGTGGGGCCGAAGGTGTCGGCCTGTACCGCACCGAAGTGCCGTTCATGATCAACCAGCGCTTCCCGAGCGAGAAGGAACAGCTGGCGATATACCGCGAACAGCTCGCGGCGTTTCACCCGCAACCGGTGACCATGCGTACGCTGGACATCGGCGGTGACAAGGCGCTGTCGTACTTCCCGATCAAGGAAGACAACCCGTTCCTTGGCTGGCGCGGGATCCGCGTCACCCTCGACCACCCGGAAATCTTCCTGGTGCAGACCCGTGCGATGCTCAAGGCCAGCGAAGGCCTGAACAACCTGCGGATCCTGTTGCCGATGATCTCCGGCATCCATGAGCTCGAAGAAGCGTTGCACCTGATCCACCGGGCCTGGGGCGAAGTGCGCGACGAAGGCACCGATGTGCCGATGCCGCCGGTGGGCGTGATGATCGAGATTCCGGCGGCGGTCTACCAGACCAGAGAACTGGCGCGGATGGTGGACTTCCTGTCGGTGGGTTCCAACGACCTGACCCAGTATCTGCTGGCCGTGGACCGCAACAACCCACGCGTGGCCGACCTCTACGACTATCTGCACCCGGCGGTGCTGCAAGCCTTGCAGATCGTCGTGCGTGACGCCCATGCCGAAGGCAAGCCGGTGAGCATCTGCGGCGAGATGGCCGGTGACCCGGCGGCAGCGGTGCTGTTGATGGCGATGGGTTTCGACAGTTTGTCGATGAACGCCACCAACCTGCCGAAGGTGAAGTGGATGCTGCGTCAGATCAACCTGAGCAAGGCGAAGGATCTGCTGGCGGAACTGATGACCATCGACAACCCGCAAGTTATCCACAGCTCGCTGCAACTGGCGCTGAAGAGTCTCGGGCTGTCGCGGATGGTCAAACCGCTCTGAACAGAAGATCGCAGCCTTCGGGCTGCGATTTTCAGAGATTGATCTCCACTTCCCCCAGATGCCCGCCATACGGCCCGAAACTGCGCTCCACCATCCGCCGCGTCCCGTCCGCCTGCACGATCAGCGCCGTACTCGCCCGGGTCCCGTAACTCTGGCTGGCAATGAACACACTCGACAGCAACGACTCGGTCGCCAGCCCCACGCCGGTGTCCGGCAGCTCGGCGAACGGTGCCGTCTGCGCATCCCCCAGCAGCGCGAGCAATTGCTCGGGCTGCGGATCATCCAGCACCGCACTCAATGCCGCCTTGGCCTTGAGCAGTTTCGGCCACGGCGTATCCAGCCCCGCGTTTGAAAGTCCATAAATGCCCGGCTGCAACATCACCGGTTCCGAAGACCGGGCGTTGAAATGCCACAGCTCGTTGGCATTGCCCAGCAGCAGATTGAAACCGGCATATTCCGGCGAACGGGCGACAACGTCGGACAGATAGTCATCGATCGACAGGTTTCCGGTCAGAAATCCCGCCACCAGTTCACCCCGGGAGCGCCGGGCCGGTGGTTGATGCGGATCGCGGATGTTGGTCAGCGCGGCAAAACGGCCGTTGGCGCCGAGGCCGAGCCAGGTGCCGCCCGCCTCCAGATCCCGTCCGGCATGGACGTGCGGCGACTCGGGCCACTGGGCCAGCGGCAGACTGGGCCGGGCGTAGAATTCGTCACGGTTGGCCGCGACGATCAGCGGCTGGGCATGCCCCGGCCGCCAGGCGAAAACGATCAGGCACATAAGGTGGTCCTTGTGTGTTTTCTGCCCACTCTACGCAGACATCGTCCGTGCATCCATCGCCAGTGGAGCCGAAGGGTATCCATCCGTTACCATGCCGCTCCGGTTTTGGGATGCGCCTCTGGAGGCAGTCATGGAATTTCTGCTCTATCTGGCGCTGGGTGCCTGTGCAGGCGTACTGGCGGGGCTGTTCGGGGTTGGCGGCGGGATCATCATCGTCCCGGTGCTGGTGTTCAGTTTCACCTTGCAGGGTTTCGATCCGTCGATCCTGACCCACCTGGCCGTCGGCACGTCGCTGGCGACGATCATTTTCACCTCGGTCAACGCCGTGCGTGAACATCATCGACGCGGGGCGGTGCGCTGGCCGATTTTCGCCTGGATGACCGTGGGGATCCTGCTGGGTGCCGGTTTCGGCGCGCTGACCGCCGAAGCGATCTCCGGGCCCAACCTGCAGAAGATCATCGGTGTGTTCGCCCTGGTGATCGCGGCGCAGCTGGCGCTGGACGTCAAACCCAAGGCCAGCCGAACGGTGCCCGGCAAATTCGGTCTGACCGTGGCCGGCAGTGTGATCGGCTGGGCGTCGGCGATTTTCGGCATTGGCGGCGGCTCGCTGACCGTGCCGTTCCTGACCTGGCGCAGCGTGCCGATGCAGCAGGCCGTAGCGACCTCGTCGGCCTGTGGCCTGCCGATCGCTTTGGCAAGTGCAATAAGTTTCATGATTCTGGGCTGGCATGATCCTTTGCTGCCGGCCCATAGTCTCGGGTTTGTGTATCTGCCGGCGCTGCTGGGCATTGCGCTGACCAGCATGGTGTTCGCCCGGATCGGCGCGCGGCTGGCGCACAAGTTGTCGCCGAAGTTGCTGAAACGGCTGTTCGCCGCTTTGCTGTTCTGCGTGGGACTGAGCTTTCTGTTCTGAGGCGTCTGTTCCGAGCAGGCCACAATCCTGGCTTAATCCTGAGGTGGCAGCGTCGCCCGGGAATTTTGAAGATTTGAACTCTAACGAGGAGTCGCAATGCTGCCTTACCCGCAGATCGACCCGGTGGCCCTGGCCATCGGTCCGCTGAAAATCCATTGGTACGGCCTGATGTATCTGGTCGGCATCGGCGGTGCGTGGCTGCTGGCGTCGCGCCGGCTCAACCGTTTCGACCCGACCTGGACCAAGGAGAAACTCTCCGACCTGGTGTTCTGGCTGTCGATGGGGGTGATTGTCGGCGGGCGACTGGGCTATGTGCTGTTCTACGATCTGAGCGCCTACATCGCCAACCCGACGCTGATTTTCGAAGTGTGGAAGGGCGGCATGTCGTTCCATGGCGGCTTCATCGGCGTGATGCTGGCGGCCTTGTGGTTCGGCAAGCGTAACGGCAAGTCGTTCTTCCAGCTGATGGACTTCGTGGCGCCGATGGTGCCGATCGGTCTGGGCGCCGGGCGTATCGGCAACTTCATCAACGCCGAGCTGTGGGGCAAGGCCACCGACGTGCCGTGGGCCATGGTGTTTCCGCCGTTCAGCGACCCGGCGCAACTGCCGCGTCACCCGTCGCAGCTGTATCAGTTCGCGCTCGAAGGCGTGGCACTGTTCCTGATCCTCTGGCTGTTCTCGCGCAAGCCGCGGCCAACCATGGCGGTCTCGGGCATGTTCGCGCTGTTCTATGGCATCTTCCGTTTCATCGTCGAATTCGTCCGCGTGCCGGACGCGCAACTGGGCTACCTGGCCTGGAACTGGCTGACCATGGGCCAGATCCTCTGCGTACCGATGATCATCGGCGGGCTGTTCCTGATCTGGCTGGCCTACCGCCGTGCCCCGTCGGCGCCGGTTGCACCGACAGCTTAAAATATTCGAACCCTGGCGCAGTCGGCCGGGGTTCAAGGACACAGGTAACTCATGAAGCAATATCTCGATCTGGTGTCGCACGTCATCAACAACGGCACCAAACAGGCCAACCGTACCGGCGTGAACACCATCAGCTTTCCGGGCGCCATGCTGCGCTTCGATCTGCAGGAAGGTTTCCCGGCGATCACCACCCGCAAGATGGCCTTCAAGTCGGCCATCGGCGAGATGTGCGGCTTTCTGCGTGGCGTGAACAACGCCGCCGAATTCCGTGCGCTGGGCTGCAAGGTCTGGGATCAGAACGCCAACGAAAACGCCCAGTGGCTGGCCAACCCGTTCCGCCAGGGCGAAGACGACCTCGGCGAAATCTACGGTGTGCAATGGCGCAAATGGCCGGCGTACAAGCAGATCCCGCTGAGCAACACCGCCGCCATCGAACAAACCCTGAGCAACGGCTACAAGCAGATTGCCCAGGGCGAAGAAGACGGCCAGGCCTACGTGGTGTTGTACAAAGCCATCGATCAGGTGCGCCAGTGCGTCGACACGATCATCAAGGACCCGGGCAGCCGCCGCATCCTGTTCCACGGCTGGAACTGCGCCCAGCTCGATGAAATGGCCCTGCCACCGTGCCATCTGCTGTACCAGTTCCACCCGAATGTCGAGACCAAAGAGATTTCTCTGACCCTCTACATCCGCTCCAACGACCTGGGCCTGGGCACACCGTTCAACCTCACCGAAGGCGCTGCGCTGCTGAGCCTGATCGGTCGCCTGACCGGCTACACGCCGCGCTGGTTCACCTATTTCATCGGTGACGCCCACGTCTACGAAAACCACCTCGACATGCTCAACGAACAACTCAAGCGCGAGCCGTTCGCCATGCCGAAGCTGAAGATTTCGGATCGTGTGCCGGAATTCGCCAAGACGGGTGTTTACCAGCCGGAATGGCTGGAGCTGGTGGAGCCGAGCGACTTCTCGCTGGAAGGCTACGAGCACCATGCACCGATGACCGCGCCGATGGCAGTCTGACGAGCAATACGCAAAACCCCTGTGGGAGCGGGCTTGCTCGCGAAGGCAGTGTTTGAGTCGATAGAGATGTTGGCTGATACACCGCTTTCGCGAGCAAGCCCGCTCCCACATTTGGTTCTGAGTAAGTATCAATGGCCGTGACTGCGGCCCACATGCGAATGCTCCACTTCCGTCGCCACAACCCCGCCACTCACCTCCAGCCGCTGCAGGATCCCGCATTGATCCGCCTCCGGCCCTTCGCCACAACGCTGGCGCAGGTCGAGCAGTTGCGTCTGCAACGCCAGCAACCCGTCGATCCGCGCCTTGACGTGCTGGATGTGCTCGTCGATCAGCGCATTCACGCTTTCGCACTGATCCTGCGGGCTGTCGCGCAAGGCGAGCAGGCTGCGGATTTCTTCGAGGGTCATGTCGAGGGTGCGGCAGTTGCGGATGAAGGTCAGGCGCTCGGCATGGGCCTGGGTGTAGACGCGGTAGTTGCCGTCGCTGCGGGCCGGTTCCGGCAGCAGGTTTTCGCGCTCGTAGTAGCGGATGGTTTCCACGGCGCAATCGGTCTGTTTCGCCAGTTCTCCGATCTTCATGACGGCAATCTCCAAAAGGGTGCTTGACCCTATAGTGGCTACAGGGTCTTTACTTGGCAACAGGCACCTTCATGGACGCGACCAATGAGCGATTCCCAGCACACCCACAAATCCCACGCGGGACACGACCACAGCCACAAATTGCAGCCTGTGCATAAACATGACCACGGCGCTGATTCCTGCTGTGCATCAAAAGCCGCGGCGCCGTCGCTGATTCAACTGAGCGAAGCGAAAAGCGCCGACGCCCGGTTGAGCAGTTTCCGCATCGAGGCGATGGACTGCCCGACCGAACAGACGCTGATCCAGAACAAGCTCGGCAAACTGGCCGGGATCCAGCAACTGGAATTCAACCTGATCAACCGCGTACTTGGCGTGACCCACAATCTGCCGGACACTGCGCCGATCATCGACGCGATCAAATCCCTCGGCATGCAGGCCGAGCCGCTGGAGGCGGGCGTTGATGCCCCGGCCGCCGCCCCGGTGAAAAAACACTGGTGGCCACTGGCGCTGTCCGGCGTCGGTGCGCTCGCTGCCGAAGTGATCCACTTCACCAGCGCTGCTCCAACCTGGGTGGTGGCGATCATCGCGCTGATCTCGATCCTCAGCGGCGGCCTTACCACCTACAAGAAGGGCTGGATCGCCCTGAAGAACCGCAACCTCAACATAAACGCCCTGATGAGCATCGCCGTGACCGGCGCCGTGTTGATCGGCCAGTGGCCGGAAGCGGCGATGGTGATGTTCCTGTTCACCGTGGCCGAGCTGATCGAAGCGCGCTCGCTGGACCGCGCACGCAACGCCATCAGCGGTTTGATGCAGATGACGCCAGAACAGGCGACTGTGTTGCAGGCTGACGGCAACTGGGTCGAACTGGATGTGAAAAGCATCGACCTCGGCGCCCGCGTGCGGGTGAAACCCGGCGAGCGCATCGCGCTGGACGGTGAAGTCGTCAGCGGCAGTTCGACTATCGACCAAGCGCCGATCACCGGTGAAAGCCTGCCGGTGGAAAAAACCGTCGGCGACAAAGTGTTCGCCGGCACCATCAACCAGGCCGGTTCGCTGGAATACACAGTGACCGCAGCGGCGAACAATTCCACCCTGGCGCGGATCATCCACGCCGTGGAACAGGCGCAAGGCGCACGTGCGCCGACCCAGCGCTTCGTCGATCAGTTCTCGAAAATCTACACCCCGGTGGTCTTCGTTCTGGCCCTGGCCGTGGCGATCATCCCGCCGCTGTTCATGGGTGCCGCGTGGTTCGACTGGATCTATCGCGCGCTGGTGCTGCTGGTGGTCGCGTGCCCGTGCGCACTGGTGATTTCCACCCCGGTGACCATCGTCAGCGGCCTCGCCGCAGCAGCGCGCAAAGGCATTCTGGTCAAGGGCGGCGTGTACCTGGAGGGCGGTTTCAAGCTCGACTATCTGGCCCTCGACAAGACCGGCACCATCACCCACGGCAAACCGGTGCAGACCGATTACCTGTCCCTCGACCCGACTGCCGACGCCACAGCCCCGGCCATTGCCGCCGCGCTGGCCGGGCGTTCCGATCACCCGGTGTCGCTGGCCATCGCCAATGCCGCTGTGGATAAAGGTTTCGCGCCGCTGGTTGTGGATAACTTCGAAGCCCTGGCCGGGCGCGGTGTGAAAGGTGAGGTCAACGGTCAGGCCTACCATTTGGGCAACCACCGTCTGGTGGAAGAGCTGGGCCTGTGCTCGCCGCAACTGGAAGAAAAGCTGTTCGCGCTGGAGAAACAGGGCAAGTCCGTGGTGTTGCTGCTCGACCGTTCCGGCCCGCTGGCGCTGTTCGCCGTGGCCGACACGGTCAAGGAAACCAGCCGCGAGGCGATCCGCCAGTTGCACGATCTGGGCGTGAAAACCCTGATGCTGACCGGCGACAACGTCCACACCGCGCAGGCGATTGCGGCGCAGGTCGGGATTGATCAGGCCAAGGGCGACTTGCTGCCCACCGACAAACTGCAAGCCATCGAGGACCTGTACGCGCAGGGCCGTCGGGTCGGCATGGTCGGCGACGGCATCAACGATGCGCCGGCACTGGCTCGGGCGGAGATCGGTTTTGCGATGGCAGCGGCCGGTACCGATACGGCGATTGAAACCGCCGATGTCGCCCTGATGGACGATGATCTGCGCAAGATTCCGGCGTTCATCAGCCTGTCCCGCAACACGGCCAGCATCCTGAAACAGAACATTGCGTTGGCATTGGTGATCAAGGCTATCTTTCTTGGGGTAACCTTCGCCGGGCTCGCCACCATGTGGATGGCGGTGTTTGCCGACATGGGCGTAAGCCTGCTGGTGGTGTTCAACGGTTTGCGCCTGCTGCGCAAATAGAGGAAGAGGGACATTTGTGCTGAGTGCCGAGCTGAAAGCGTTTTACATGGTGGCCCGCCTGGGCAGCATCACGCTGGCGGCGAAAAAGCTCGGCCTCAGCCAACCGACCGTGACCACCCAGATCCGCAATCTGGAAAGCCAGTATTCGGTGGAGCTGTTCTACCGTGGTGGCCGCCGCCTGAGTGTCAGCGATGAAGGCGCGCGGCTGTTGCCGATGGTCAAGGCGCTGTTGCAGCAGGAGGCCGATATCGAGTTCTTCCTGCGCAACAGCGGCCAGGTTCAGGGCACGCTGCGCATCGCCGCCACGGCGCCGTATTACATCCTCGATCTGGTGAAGACCTTCCGCGAGCGCCTGCCGCAGGTGGAAGTGTCGGTGGAAATCGGCAATTCACAGCAAGTGCTCGAAGCGCTGGAGGATTACCGGGTGGATGTCGCGGCCTCGTCGCAGTTGCTCGACGATGCGCGGCTGATCCGCCGGGTGCTCGGCAGTGATCCGCTGGTACTGGCGGTGCATCGCAATCATCCGCTGGCGGCGCACGACCATGTGACGCTGAGCGCGCTGGCCGGGCATACCCTGTTGATGCGCGAGCCGGGCTCGACCACCCGTCGGCTGACCGAAGAGTTGCTGGCCGGCGCGGGAGTCAGTTTCGGACCGTTGCTGGAGATCGGCAGCCGCGAGTCGATCCGCGAGGCGGTGTTGCGCAACATCGGCATCAGCATCATTGCCCGCCAGGAAGTGCCGCACGATCCGCAGTTGCGGGTGCTGACCCTGGAGAATGCGCCGCAGATTCCCGAATACCTCTACTGTCTCAAGGAACGCAAGAATGCGCGCTTGCCGGCGGCGTTTCTCGGGCTGGCGCAGGAAATGTCTCCGGCCTGATAAACCAAAATCCCTGAATACCACTATCGGTCGTTTTTGCCTCGTTGCCATATGACCGACGCATTACAACTCTAGGATTCGTCTCATCTGCTTGATGAGGCCTGTCCATGAACCCTGCAATCGCAACTGCCCTGACCAACCCCGGCGCCCCGATGAAAGTGCGCGGCGTGCAGAAGCGCTTCGGCGCCTTCACGGCGCTGGATAACGTCTCCCTCGATGTCGCGGCCGGTGAGCTGGTGTGCCTGCTTGGCCCGTCGGGCTGTGGCAAGACCACGCTGCTGCGTTGCATTGCCGGTCTGGAGAAGCAGGACAGCGGCGAGTTGTATCTGGGCGAGCGCGACGTTTCCCACCTCGCGCCCCAGGCTCGGGACTACGGGATCCTGTTCCAGTCCTACGCGCTGTTCCCCAATCTGACTGTCGAAGCGAACATTGCCTACGGCCTTGCCGGTAGCGGTCGCGATGAAGTGCGCCGTCGCGTGGGTCAGATGCTGGAACTGGTCGGCCTCAGCGGCAGTGAGAAAAAGTACCCGGGCCAGTTGTCCGGTGGCCAGCAACAACGGGTGGCCCTGGCACGTGCCTTGGCACCGGCGCCGTCGCTGCTGTTGCTCGACGAACCGATGTCGGCCCTCGATGCCCGGGTCCGCGAGCATCTGTGCACCGAGCTGCGCCAACTGCAACGCAACCTCGGTATCACCACCCTGATGGTCACCCACAATCAGGACGAAGCCATGCTGATGGCCGACCGCATCGCCGTGATGAACAACGGCAAGGTCGAGCAGTACGCCACCCCGCAGGAAATCTACAACCGCCCGGCCACGCCGTTCGTGGCCGAGTTCGTCGGCCAGGGCAACTGGCTGCCGTTCCAGCGCAGCAGCGACAGCCACGCCAAGGTCGGCGGGATGAACCTGCGCCTGGCCGACGGCAGCGTCCACAGCCCGTCGGGCCGACTGTTCTGCCGCCCGGAAGCGATCAACGTCAATCCACTGGTGCATGAGGAAAACCTGTTCCCGGCCAAGGTCCGCGAGATCACTTTCCTCGGCAACCGCTGCCGCATGAGCTTCGAACTCGATCAATTGCCCGGCCACGCCTTGCTCGCCGAACTGGCACCGGAGGCCATGCCGCGCCTTGGCGCCCAGCAGATCATGGTCGCCTTGCCGCCGCGCAGCCTGCAGGTGTTTGCCTGATGAACAGCAACCTCGCACTGCCGCTACCGCAAAAGCAGGCGCGGCAGGTGTCCGGGGCCGAGGTCGGTGACCGGATCTTCGTCCTCGGCGGCAAACTCCTGCTGCTGGTGCTGCTCGGTGTGGCGGTGCTGTTGCCTTTGCTGGCGATCTTCTGGCGCGGCTTCAGCAGCGAAGCCGGGCAGGGCGGTGGCTGGCTCGCCGCGAAGGAGCTGGTGACCAGCGACAATTTTCACTGGCTGCTCGGTAACAGCCTGAAAGTTTCCCTCAGCGTCGCGGCGATCGTCGTACCGCTGGCCTACCTCTTTGCCTACGCCTTGCAGCGCACATTGATTCCGGCAAAAGGCATCTGGCGCGGGATTTCCCTGCTGCCACTGATGGCGCCATCGATGCTGCCGGGGATTGCGCTGGTCTATCTGTTCGGCAATCAGGGCATGTTGCGCGGACTGCTGTCGGACAACATCTACGGCTTCTGGGGGATTGTTCTGGGTGAGGTGATCTACACCTTCCCACACGCCTTGATGATTTTGCTGTCAGCCCTGTCGCTGGCGGATGCGCGACTGTTCGACGCTGCGTCGAGCATGGGCGCCAGTCCGGCGAAAGCCTTCCGCAGCATCACCTGGCCGGCGACTCGCCAGGCTGTGTTCGCCGCGTTCTGTCTGGTGTTCACCCTGACCATCACCGATTTCGGTGTGCCGGTGGTGGTCGGTGGCGACTATCAAGTGCTGGCGCTGGAAGCCTACAAAGCGGTGGTCGGCCAACAGCAGTTCGGTCGCGGTGCGTTGATCGGCATGGTTCTGTTGCTGCCGGCGCTGTTCAGCTTCGGTGTCGATGCCTGGCTGCGTCGTCGTCACGGCGACTCCATGAGCGGCCGTGCCCAGGTGTTCAAACCGGCGCCGTCGAAGAAGCGCGACGCCTGTTATCTGGCCATCGTTCTGCTGATCAGCGCGGCGTTGCTGCTGGTGTTCGGCATGGCGGTGTTCTCGTCGCTGGTGAAGTTCTGGCCGTACAACCTGTCGCTGTCGCTCAATCACTATCAGTTCAACGAAACAGCCGGCGGTGGCTGGTTGGCCTACGGCAACAGTCTGAAAATGGCGCTGGGTACGGCGTTGATCGGCAGCGTGCTGATCTTCACCGGCGCCTACCTGATGGAAAAGACCCGCAGCCAGCGCGGACTCAATCTGACACTGCGCATGCTCAGTTTCGTACCGATGGCGGTGCCGGGGCTGGTGCTGGGTCTGGGTTATGTCTTCTTCTTCAACCTGACCGGCAACCCGTTGCATGTGCTGTACGGGACCATGACCCTGCTGATCGTCTGCACCATTGCTCACTATTTGACCACTGCGCAGATGACCGCCACCACCGCGCTGCGCCAGCTCGACGCCGAGTTCGAAGCCGCCGCGCTGTCGCTCAAGGCGCCGTTGTACCGGCATTACCTGCGGGTCACCGTGCCGATCTGCCTGCCGGCGCTGCTGGACATCGTGCGCTACCTGTTCGTCTCGGCGATGACCACCGTTTCCGCCGCGATCTTCCTCTACAGCCCCGACACCATCCTCGCAGCGGTGGCGGTGCTGAACATGGATGACGCCGGCAACGTCGGCGGTGCGGCGGCGATGTCGACCCTGATTCTGTTCACCTCGGCGGGCGTGTCCTTGCTGCTGGCGTGGGCTTCGCGCGGCTTGCTGCGCCGTTCCCAGGCCTGGCGGCAAACGGCGCCCGGCCACTGATCCACGACTTGTCCCTTTAGCCTCAACTCACCTACAGGAAAACGATCATGTTCAAGCCTATGGCCCTGGCCGCTGCTGTGCTCGCTACTTTCAGCCTGAATGCCTTCGCGGCAAAAACCGAGTTGACGGTGTACACCGCCCTCGAAGCCGAACAGCTGACCGCCTACAAGGCTGCGTTCGAAAAAGCCAACCCGGACGTCGAGATCAAGTGGGTGCGTGACTCCACCGGGATCATCACTGCCAAACTGCTGGCTGAAAAAGAGCGTCCACAGGCTGACGCGGTGTGGGGCCTGGCCGCTTCGAGCCTGGCGATCCTCGACCAGCAAGGCATGCTGCAAAGCTATGCGCCAAAGGACCTGGGCAAGATCGGCGCAAACTACCGCGACGCCGCCAACCCGCCAGCCTGGGTCGGCATGGACGTCTGGGCCGCGACCATCTGCTTCAACACCGTCGAGGCCGAGAAGCAGGGCCTGACCAAACCGGTGAGCTGGCAGGACCTGACCAAGCCTGAGTACAAAGGCAAGATCGTGATGCCGAACCCGGCCTCGTCCGGCACCGGTTTCCTCGACGTCAGCGCCTGGTTGCAAACCTTCGGCGAGAAGCAGGGCTGGGCCTACATGGACGGTCTGCACCAGAACATCGGCCAGTACGTTCACTCCGGTTCCAAGCCTTGCAAACTGGCGGCGGCGGGCGAATTCCCGATCGGTATTTCTTTTGAATATCCAGCTGTTCAGCTGAAGCGTCAGGGCGCGCCACTGGACATCATCCTGCCGAAGGAAGGCCTGGGCTGGGAGATCGAAGCGACTGCCGTGATCAAAGGCACACCGCATGAAGAAGCCGCGAAGAAACTGGCCGACTTCTCCGCCAGCGTCCCGGCGATGGACCTGTACAAGGAAAACTTCGCCGTCCTCGCTCAGCCGGGCATCGCCAAGCCACAGACCGAACTGCCGGCCGACTACGAACAGCGCCTGATCAAGAACGACTTTGCCTGGGCTTCGAAGAACCGCGACGTGATCCTGACCGAATGGCGCAAGCGCTATGACGGCAAGTCCGAGAAAGTCGCTGCCAAGTAAAAACTTCATCGACTGACAGGGCCCCATCGCTGGCTTGCCAGCGATGGCGGTCTTTTTTTCAGAGCACCTCTAGATGACACAACACAAAGACTTGCTGATCGTCGGCGCCGGCATCCTGGGTCTGTCCCATGCTTACGCCGCCGCCCGGCGCGGTCTCAAGGTCACGGTTTTCGAGCGCACTGCCACGCCAATCGGCGCATCGGTACGCAACTTCGGCCAGGCGCTGGTCACCGGCCAGCCACCGGGCCCGATGCTCGAACTGGCCAAGGCCAGCCGAGAGATCTGGGGCCAGTGGGCGCAGCTCGCCGGCCTGCAACTCAAGCGCAACGGCTCGTATTTGTTTGCCCGCACCGAGGCGGAAGAACACTTGCTAGAAGCCTTCTGCGCCGGACGCGCCGTCGAGCACGACTACCGAGTCGAGTTGCTGCGCGGTGCCGCGTTGCGTGATCTGTACGGCGGCCAGTTCAGCCATCACCGCGCCGCGCTGCACGGCATGGACGATCAACAGCTGTATTCCCGGGAAGCGATTCCGGCGCTGATCGAATACCTGCGCCACGAACTCGACGTCGAGTTTCACTTCTCGACGCTGGTACGCGACGTCGAACCGGGGCGTCTGCAAAGCACCGCCGGGATCTTCACCGCCGAGCAGATCATCGTCTGTTCCGGCCACGATTATCAGACCCTGCTGGCCGAGCCGATTGCCGCCCTCGACCCGCAAATCTGCCGCCTGCAAATGCTCCGCACCCGGCCGCAGATCGACCTGAACCTGCAACACGCCTTGCTCACCGGCCTCAGCTGCGTGCATTACGGCGCCTTCGCCGATTTGCCGGAAGCGGCCGCAGTGCAGGCGCAAATCCTGCGCGAGCAACCGCACCTGCAGGAAAACGGCATTCACCTGCTGATCAGCCCGACGCCTTATGGCGAACTGATCATCGGCGACTCGCACCATTACGGCAGCGATCCGTCACCGTTCAACGCCGAGCAGGTCGACAACTGGATGCTCGAACTGGCCGAACAGACCCTTGGCTGCAAGGTGCAGGTGGTCGAGCGCTGGCAGGGTGTCTATGGTTCCCGGGGGCCGGGGCCGTTTTCGTTCCTGCGTCCGGCGCCGGGGCTGAGTGTGGCGCTGATGCACAGCGGCGTCGGCATGAGCGTCGGCCCGGCCATGGCCGAGCGCAATGTCGCACAGCTTTTTGGAGAGAACGGATGTTGAGTCACGAGCAAGTCATCGACCGGGTGTTCGGTCTCTATGAGCGCTTCGGCGCCAGCGACTACATCGGCGAACCGGTGTCGCAGATCGAGCACATGTCCCAGGCGGCGCAACTGGCCATCGCCGAAGGCTTCGACGACGAAGTGGTGCTCGCTGCGTTCTTCCACGACATCGGCCACTTGTGTGCCGAAGGCGCGGAGAACATGGGCGGTTATGGCGTGGTCAGCCACGAGCGCCTCGGTGCGGACTATTTGCGTGAGGCCGGATTCAGCGAGCGCCTGGCACGGCTGGTGGAGTATCACGTCCAGGCCAAACGCTATCTGACGCTCAGGGAGCCGGGCTATTACGAGCGCTTGAGCGAAGCCAGCCGCCGCACCCTGGAATATCAGGGCGGGGTGATGACCGAGGCTGAAGCCGATGCGTTCGAGTAGGATCCGCTGTGCGCCGTCAGCCTGCGGATGCGCCAGTGGGATGAACTGGCGAAGGAAATGGCGGTGCCGGTGATGGATCTGGGCGTGCTGAAAGACAAAGCGGCGCGGGTTCTGGCGGCCTGAGGTCAGCCGCTACAAATCTACAGCCAACGACTCGATCTGCTCCTGGCGCTCAGCCTGATTCAGCTTCGGATGTGGATTGAGCGAAGACCACTGCGGATGCGCCCGGGCCTTGCCCAAAGCCTCGGGCAGCTTGCCTTCGCGCCAGGTCTTGTCCTGCGGCGTCGCCACCTGAACGGCATCCATCGCTGCATGACCACGGGCATTCAGCGCTTGCAGCAGTTGCCGCTGACGCAGAGCCAACAGGCGCAGCACGTTGTCGTCGACCGTCAGTTCACGCTGTCCCTTGATCTTGCCCAGTAACCGATTGCCATAACTGCGGGCGGTTTGCAGAGCGCCGCCAGCAATCGCGCCGGCCAGTGCGGCAGCGCCGAGGGTGATGCCGCCCACCAGCAGATCCACACCCGCTCCGGCTGCGGCACCGGCGGCAATCCCGCCGCCAACCCGCACGCCCAGTTGCTTGAGGGTTTCCGGGTTGAACAGGTCATCGCCCCAGCGGCCATCGAGCAGCGGCAGATCGCTGGCGGCGGCGTCTTGCGGGCGGAAGGCGTAGAGCTTGAGCAACGCTTCGACGCATTTCTGCTCGCGCTGGCGCACGGCTTTGCGCAGTTCGCTGATGGCCTGTTGTTCCTGCTCGGCGTTGCTCGCCACGCTGCGTCGGCACGCGGCGCAATCGATCAGCAGTTCGGCGATCAGGCGTGCGGCGCTTTGCTCGCGGGCGAGGCGTTGGGCCTGTTGATCGGCGATCAGCCGTTCAAGTTGCGGACGGGCGTTTTCCAACAGTAACGCGAGGCTTTCATACAGCCGCCGCTCGCCGTCCTCGGGCGGGGCGACGCTGTCGAAACGCACCAGCGCATGCAAGCCGAGACGCGCCAGTGCTTCGCGCCAGTCCGGCTCGCGATGGCTGGCGCTGCTGACGAAATTCAGTACCGGCAGCAAAGGTTTGCCGCAACTGGCCAGCACTTCCAGTTCATCACGGTACTTGGCCAGCACCGGTTCCCGGGCATCGATCACATACAGGCCGGCATCGGAGTCGAGCAGTTGCCGCAGCACTTTGGCTTCCTGTTCGAAACGCTGGCGCGCTTCGCTGCCGTCGAGAAACCGCGCCAGACGCGCCGGGCCGTCGAGGCGTTCGCCGGGACGTTCCAGACGCTCGAGAAAATCCAGCAGGGCGATGGCGTCTTCCAGGCCCGGTGTGTCGTAGAGGTCGAGCAACGGCTCGCCATCCACCGACAGCCGCGCGCCTTCGACATGCCGCGTGGTGCTCGGGCGATGGGAGACTTCGCCGAAGCCGACGTCGCGGGTCAGGGTGCGCAACAGCGACGTCTTGCCGACGTTGGTGTGGCCGACCACCGCCAGTTTCAGCGGCGCTTTCCAGGCATCAGTCATGTCCGTGCTCCAGCCAGTTCAACGGGGCGCAATCGGCAAACTCCAGCTCAAGCTGTTGCAGTGCCACGTGCCAGTCACCGAGGCGTTCGGCGTCCAGCGCCTGTCCTTGCGGCGCCTGCAACAGCCAGACGCGGGTGGCGGCGGCATTGCGCGCAAGCTCGGCGATCAGCGCCAGGCTGCCGCGATCCGGCGAGCGTCGTGGGTCGCAGGCAATCGCCAGCCGCGCCGGCGGGAAACGGCTGAGCTGTTCGAGCAGTTTGTTGCGCGATTCACGGCTGTCGAGGATGCCGGCGTTGCTGACGTTTTTCGGCAGCGTCGGTGGCCATGAGTGTTGATCGTCGAGTTCGATTGCCACCAGCAACGCGCCGTCACTGGCGTGTTCGCCGACGGTGCTTTCGACGCGGTGCAATTGCGCAGGCTCGGGGTCGGTGATGCCGAGGCGTTCGCTGGTCGGCATCAGGCGTTCGCGCAGTTGAGCGTACCCGGGCAGGTTCAGGTCCAGGCGCAACGCGGCTTTACCGCTGCTCCAGCGCCAGAAGCAGAACAGCGCCAACAGCAGGCGCGGTAGCACGCCGTACACCACCAGCACGCCGACCAGCCAGGTTGCCCAGGCCTGACGGGCGCTTTCGATGTTCAGCGCGGTGTCGCCGCTGGCGCGGATCATGTCCACGGTCGGTACGTTGAAGCCCAGCAGCGCCGGCAATGCGCCGAGGGCCTGGGTCATGTTGATGAAGGTGTCGGCGCTGAGAATTGTGGTTTCCCAGACGAAGCCGTAGCGACGGGTCGCCATCAGCGTCAGCAGCAAAACCAGCGCGCTGACCATCGCCAGCAACCACAGGCCATTGACCAGCGTACCGAGCGCCCAGCGATTGAGTTTCTGGCGTTGCAGCATCAACAGCAGGGCCGGCGCCAGTTGCGCCGCCTTGGCATCGCGGGCGAGCTTTTCACTGAGCCACAACCATAAGCGGCCAAGAGTGGCGCCGTGTTCGCCAGCGAAGATCATCCCCAGCGCCCAACTCAACAGCAAAATCAGATTCAGCCCGAGCAGACTGCCCAGGGCCCAGAACACATTGACCGGTGTCTGGCCCAGCGCGGCGAAGGCCAGACCCGCGCCGCTCAATACAGCGAGAATCGCCAGCAACACCAGCGCCAGGCGCGCGCCTTGCAGCCAGTGCTTGAGCGCCGAGGTCAGACCATCGCGCTCGGCCAGCCACAGGGCGCGGCGTTGAATGCGTCCCGGCAGATCGCCGCCGGCCGCGCGGGCCAGGCGATTGGCTTCCTGATCGTCCAGCGGGCCTGCGTGTTCTTCGCGCAGGCGCACGGTTTCGGTGAGCCAGAGGTTTTGCAGTGGAGTCAGTTCAGTCACGCGGCATCCCGATGCTTGATTGAGCCGTGAGCATAACCGCTGTGGCGCTTATCGGGGTAAGCGCGGCTCTGGTATCCTCGCCGGCATGACTAAATCACTCCCCCTCAGCCTGATCGCAGCCCTCGGTGAAAACCGCGTGATCGGCGTCGACAACAGCATGCCCTGGCACCTGCCGGGGGACTTCAAATACTTCAAGGCCACGACGCTCGGCAAGCCGATCATCATGGGTCGCAAGACCTGGGATTCGCTGGGTCGTCCGTTGCCGGGCCGTTTGAACATCGTAGTCAGCCGTCAGGCCGATCTGGTGCTGGAAGGGGCGGAAGTCTATCCGTCGCTGGAAGCCGCCGTGGTGCGCGCCGAAGAATGGGCGAAAGAGCAGGGCGTCGATGAGTTGATGCTGATTGGCGGGGCGCAACTGTATGCGCAGGGACTGGCACAGGCGGATCGTCTGTATCTGACCCGTGTCGCGTTGAGCCCGGAAGGGGATGCGTGGTTTCCGGAGTTCGATCTGAATCAGTGGAAACTGGTATCGAACGTGCCGAATCCGGCTGAAGACGACAAACCGGCTTACAGCTTCGAAGTCTGGGAGAAAAGATAGCTACAAGCTTCGAGCTACAAGCTGCAAGTAGAAGCTGGAATGCTCTTCTTGCAGCTTGCAGCTTGCAGCTTGCAGCTTGCAGCTTGCTAGCTCGCTAGCGCCGCATGCTCATCGGCATCCAGCAGGGCCTTGTCGGTCTGCTGCATCACCTGGCTGGTAATCGCGCCAGCGGTGATCGAACCACTCACGTTCAGTGCCGTACGACCCATGTCGATCAGCGGCTCGACCGAAATCAGCAACGCCACCAGCGAAACCGGCAAGCCCATGGCCGGCAGCACGATCAGTGCCGCGAAGGTCGCACCGCCACCCACGCCCGCCACACCGGCCGAACTCAGGGTCACAATCGCCACCAGCGTCGCGATCCACAGCGGATCCAGCGGGTTGATGCCGACCGTTGGCGCAACCATCACCGCCAGCATCGCCGGGTACAGACCGGCGCAGCCGTTCTGGCCGATGGTCGCGCCGAACGAGGCGGCGAAGCTTGCCACCGATTGCGGAATGCCCAGACGGCGGGTCTGCGCTTCGATGCTCAGCGGAATGCTCGCGGCGCTGGAGCGGCTGGTGAAAGCGAAGGTCAATACCGGCCAGATCTTGCGGAAGAAACGCAGCGGGTTGATCCCGGCCGCCGACACCAGCAGGCCATGCACGACGAACATCAGGCCCAGGCCGAGGTACGACACCACCACAAAACTGCCGAGCTTGATGATGTCCTGCAGGTTGGAACCGGCCACCACTTTGGTCATCAGCGCCAGCACGCCGTAAGGGGTCAGCTTCATCACCAGACGCACCAGACGCATCACCCAGGCTTGCAGGGTGTCGATAGCGTTGATCACTTTCTGACCTTTCTCGGCGTCATCCTTGAGCAGTTGCAGCGCGGCAACCCCCATGAACGCGGCGAAGATCACCACGCTGATGATCGAGGTCGGTTTGGCCCGGGCCAGGTCGGCGAACGGGTTCTGCGGGATGAACGACAGCAGCAGTTGCGGCACATTCAGGTCGGCGACCTTGCCGGCGTAGTCGGTCTGGATGGTTTGCAGACGGGCCATTTCCTGCGTGCCGGCGACCAGACCTTCGGCGGTCAGGCCGAACAGGTTGGTCAGGCCGATGCCGATCAGCGCCGCAATCGCCGTGGTGAACAGCAGCGTGCCGATGGTCAGGAAGCTGATCTTGCCCAGCGACGACGCGTTGTGCAGACGGGCCACGGCGCTGAGGATCGAGGCGAACACCAGCGGGATCACGATCATTTGCAGCAGCTGCACGTAACCGTTGCCGACCAGATCGAACCAGCCGATCGAGGCTTTCAGCACCGGGTTGCCGGCACCGTAGATCGTGTGCAGCGCGACGCCGAACGCCACGCCGAGCACCAGGGCGAGCAGGACTTTTTTCGCCAGGCTCCACATGGTGTGACGGGTTTGCGCCAGGCCGAAGAGCAGGGCGAGGAACACCAGCAAGTTGAGAATCAGGGGCAGATTCATGAGGACTCCAGAAAAGACTGTGCCAACAACCTTCCGGGGCTGTTGCGAACCGGCAAGCCTAACAGTTTGATTTCCAATGATTTAATACCGAAATCAAAGGTCGTCCGTCGTTTTTGGAATAAGCGGGTGTCGCTCTCGGGGATGCAGTTGGCGCAAAAGGGACGTGGACGGTCGCTGACAGACGGTAACTGTCACACTGATTTGTTAGCGTCGATCTCTTTCAATCGGGGAGAAACGCAGAATGAAGTTCGCACCTAAATTGCTGGCTGCCGCACTCTGCTTCGGCCTTGTTGGCCAAGCGTTCGCCACTGACCTCAAGCACTGGCCGGCGGACCAGGCCAAGGCACTGGACGCGATGATCGCGGCCAACGCCAACAAGGGTAACTACGCGGTGTTCGACATGGACAACACCAGTTATCGCTACGACCTCGAAGAGTCGCTGCTGCCGTTCATGGAAAACAAGGGCCTGATCACCCGTGACAAGCTCGACCCATCGCTGAAACTGATCCCGTTCAAGGACACCGCCGACCACAAGGAAAGCCTGTTCAGCTACTACTACCGTCTCTGCGAAGTTGACGACATGGTCTGCTACCCATGGGTGGCGCAGGTGTTCTCCGGCTTCACCCTCAAGGAACTCAAAGGCTACGTCGACGAACTGATGGCGTCGGGCAAACCGGTGCCGGCGACCTATTACGAAGGCGATGTGGTGAAGAACATCGACGTGCAGCCGCCGAAAGTCTTCACCGGTCAGGCCGAGCTGTACAACAAGCTGATGGAGAACGGCATCGAGGTCTACGTGATGACCGCCGCCTCCGAAGAACTGGTGCGCATGGTCGCGGCCGATCCGAAGTACGGCTACAACGTCAAACCGCAGAACGTCATTGGCGTGACCACCTTGCTGAAGAACCGCGAGACCGGCGAGCTGACCACCGCACGCAAGCAGATCACTGCCGGCAAGTATGACGAGAAGGCCAACCTCGGCCTCGAACTGACCCCGTACCTGTGGACCCCGGCGACCTGGATGGCCGGCAAGCATGCGGCGATCCTGACTTACATCGACGAATGGAAAAAACCGGTGCTGGTGGGCGGCGACACCCCGAGCAGCGACGGCTACATGCTGTTCCACAGCGTCGACGTGGCCAAGGGCGGCATTCACTTGTGGGTAAACCGCAAGGATAAATACATGACCCAGCTCAACGGCATGATGGCCAAGCACGCGGCGGCCCAGGCGAAAGAAGGTTTGCCGGTGACGGCGGACAAGAACTGGGTGATCGTGAAGCCGGAAGAAATTCAATAAAAGCAGCTGCAAGTGACTAGCTGCAAGCTACAAGTAAAAGCCGTAGTGCTTCTACTTGCCGCTTGTAGCTAGCCGCTCGTAGCTTTTTTACATTCCGTCGAGCATCGCCTTGTTACGCACCGCACCCTTGTCGGCGCTGGTGGCCAGCAGTGCGTAGGCCTTGAGGGCGGTAGTCACTTTACGTGGACGCTTCTCGACCGGTTTCCAGCCTTTCTTGTCCTGCTCGACCCGGCGTGCCGCCAGTTCTTCGTCGCTGATCAACAGGTTGATCGAGCGGTTCGGAATGTCGATCAGCACCTTGTCACCGTCCTGCACCAGACCGATCGCGCCGCCGGCCGCAGCCTCTGGCGAAGCGTGGCCGATGGACAGACCGGAAGTGCCGCCGGAGAAACGGCCATCGGTCAGCAAGGCGCAGGCTTTGCCCAGGCCCTTGGATTTCAGGTACGACGTCGGGTAGAGCATTTCCTGCATGCCCGGGCCGCCTTTCGGGCCTTCGTAGCGAATGATGACGATGTCGCCTTCCTTCACTTCGTCGGCGAGGATGCCGCGCACGGCGCTGTCCTGGCTTTCGAAGATCTTCGCGTTGCCTTCGAAGACGTGGATCGACTCGTCGACGCCGGCGGTTTTCACCACGCAGCCGTCCAGGGCGATGTTGCCGTACAGCACGGCCAGGCCGCCTTCTTTCGAATAGGCGTGCTCGAAGCTGCGGATGCAACCGTTTTCACGGTCGTCATCCAGGGTTTCCCAACGGGTCGACTGGCTGAACGCGGTTTGCGTCGGGATGCCGGCCGGGCCTGCCTTGAAGAAGTGGTGCACGGCTTCATCGTCGGTCTGGGTGATGTCCCACTTGGCGATGGCCTCTTCCATGCTGCGGCTGTGCACGGTCGGCAGGTCGGTGTGCAGCAGGCCACCACGGGCCAGCGAACCGAGGATGCTGAAGATGCCGCCGGCGCGGTGCACGTCTTCCATGTGGTACTTCTGGATGTTCGGCGCGACCTTGCACAGCTGCGGCACCTTGCGCGACAGACGATCGATGTCGCGCAGGTCGAAGTCGATCTCGGCTTCCTGGGCGGCGGCCAGCAAGTGCAGGATGGTGTTGGTCGAACCGCCCATGGCGATGTCGAGCATCATCGCGTTTTCGAACGCCTTGAAGTTGGCGATGTTGCGCGGCAGTACCGACTCGTCGTTCTCGCCGTAGTAGCGTTTGCACAGTTCAACGATGGTGCGGCCGGCCTGCAGGAACAGCTGTTCGCGGTCGCTGTGGGTGGCCAGGGTCGAACCGTTGCCCGGCAATGCGAGGCCCAGGGCTTCGGTCAGGCAGTTCATCGAGTTGGCGGTAAACATGCCGGAGCACGAACCGCAGGTCGGGCAGGCGCTGCGCTCGTACTCGGCAACCTTCTCGTCAGAAGCGCTGGAGTCGGCGGCGATGACCATGGCGTCGACGAGGTCGAGACCGTGGCTGGCCAGTTTGGTCTTGCCGGCTTCCATCGGGCCGCCGGAAACGAAGATCACCGGGATGTTCAGGCGCAGGGCGGCCATCAGCATGCCCGGGGTGATCTTGTCGCAGTTGGAGATGCAGACGATGGCGTCGGCGCAGTGGGCGTTGACCATGTACTCGACGGAGTCCGCGATGATCTCGCGGCTCGGCAGCGAATACAGCATGCCGTCGTGGCCCATGGCGATGCCGTCGTCCACGGCGATGGTGTTGAATTCTTTCGCCACGCCACCGGCGCGTTCGATTTCACGTGCAACCAGCTGGCCCAGATCCTTCAGGTGTACGTGGCCCGGTACGAACTGGGTGAAAGAGTTGGCAATGGCGATGATCGGCTTCTTGAAGTCGTCATCTTTCATCCCGGTGGCGCGCCACAGTGCGCGGGCGCCGGCCATGTTGCGGCCGTGGGTGGATGTTTTCGAGCGGTAATCTGGCATGGAGCACTCCGGGCGGCTAATCAGGTATCAAAAGGGAGTGAGCTTCTATTGACGTCTGGAACACTCAGAAATGGCCGTGTGTCCTGAAGTTGCCGATGACGTTGCGGGATCGCCGCTGGTCTCAGCCTGAGCTCATAAACCCGCCGGGGATGAATGGCGATGAATCTCGCGATTCTACACCGCTGGCGTCAGGAGGGAATGGCGCAAAACGTTGTTCCAGTGCTGACGCCGCGTGCGGAATGACGACTGGCAGGTTTAATCGCCACCCGGCTGTGCGATGGCACCGGTTTGCAGGACTTTGGCGCGACGGCTGATCCGGTTGTTCAAGGCGAGCGCCACACCACTGAGCAAGACAAAGGCGTAACCGAGGGTGGATTGCAGATTGGCCGGGCTGAGGCTGATCAAGGCACTGATCAACCCGCCGCAGATGAAGATGATCGTGCTGCCGGCCGAGGCCGAGGTGCCGGCGTTGTCCGGAAACAGGCTCATGGCCCGGGAGGTGGCAGCCGGCCGGGCAATGGTGGTGCCGGCGGTGCAGATCAGCATCGGGATCAGCACGGTTGCCGGTGCCAGAGCGAAGTTCGACGACAGGTACAGCATGCTTACGCCGGCAAATAGGATCAGGCTCAGACCGACGACGATCTGTTGACCGCTGCTGATGCGCCTGCTCAGCACGCTGGCGAGGATGCCTCCGGTGACGTAAGCCGCACCGTAGATCAGCAGGATCAAGGAGAACTCGTAGGCGGACAATTGCAGCCGGTCCATGAAGATCAGCGGCGAGATCACGATGAATGAAAAGTGGCAGGCGAACGCAAATGCCGAAATCAGCCAGTAGCCGACGAAGTCGAAATCTCCCAGCACCCGTCGGTAAGCCGTGAGGAAGTTCGTGCGTGTGCCACGGGTGGTCGGTCGGCTGTTTTCCAGAAACAGCCAGGCCTTGAGCAGTACCACGGCCGATAATGCGATGAACACCCAGAAGCTGCCACGCCAGCCCAGGGTTGCCTGCAGGAAAGTACCGACAAGAGGCGATACCGAGATGAAAATCCCGCCGGCGGTGACCATCAGGATTCGCAGGCGATCGCGTTCCTCGCCTTCGAACAGGTCCTGGACCAGTGCCTGGGACAGCACGAAGCAACCACAGCCCAGCGCCTGCACGACCCGGAACACCAGGAACAGCGAATAATCAGTGGTCATCACGCAGCCGAGGGCGCCGAGCATTGAAACGCTCATGCCGGCGAGCAACAGGCCCTTGCGCCCGATCACATCCGACAGCGGCCCGATCAGCAACTGGGCGAAAGCGATGCCGACGGCGAACAGGCTGATGGACAGCGCGATGTCGGCCGGGGTGCTGCGAAAGTGCTCGGCCAGCGCCGGAAATGAAGGCAGCACGACATCCAGCGGAAAAACACCCAGCAACACCATTGCCAGCAACAGGCTGACGGCCCCGCGACGCTGTCGGGTCGTCACCCCGGATTTTCCTTTATCCATCGATCAATCCCGCCCTGGCGAAAAGTATCTGGTTGTAAGGTTCAGCGAAAAATCCGGCTTTCTTCAGTGCATTCAATGTGGCGATGCTGCCCGTCCGGGCACGTCGTCGGGAGGCTTGCGCTGTTGTCAGGCTTTCGAGTATTTCCAGCACGGCACCGTCGGCAATCCCGGCATCGCACAGGCTTTGTCGCAGCCACTGTTCATCGGTTTCGAAGAAAATCCCGAAGATCTCGAGCAGGGTGGTGGCAGCGAACGTTCGTTGCTGCGGTACCAGATGCAGCCAGAGGTAATGGAACACTTCGGTGAAGTAGCGACTGTGTCGCGCCTCGTCGGTGAGGTGATCGCGCAGCATGTCGTTGACCCCGGACACCAGGCTGTCCCGGCAGACGTCGAGCAGTTCCCGGGCAATGATGGTTTCCGAGACGAAGCCGAGCAGAAACCCTGTCAGCGGTCGCTGCTGCGGAAGGGTTTCGTCGATCAGCCTGATCATGCGGGTGATCCGCCTGGGCATCACTGGGCGCCCGGTGATGCCGTAGAACCCGGCGATCTGTTCAGCGACCTGATGGGAAAACAGGGCGTGGTAGCCCTCATCGGTGTAGAGCTGCAGCGCGGCGGTTTTCATGGGCGGCGGAACATCGACCGGCAATTCGCCGTGGACGATGACTTCCACGGCGCGATTGACGATGCGGTGTTCGAGCAGGGTGGTGTAATCGAGAAAGTGCACCAGATGATTGGCCGTGAGCCGGTGCACTACCGAGCGGCCCGCAGCTTCGATGGCCGGGTGGGCGAGGTAGGGCAGAAATGCCGGCGGGAACCAGTGACGGGTTTCCAGCTGTTGCGCTACGTCATCCGGCAAGCGGTAATTGTGGGCGCTGGCACGCACTGAAGCGCGAGTGCTCCAGTCGCCCAGCGAAAATTCGAAGACCGGGGCCTGGGAGAGAAGGCTCATGCTGGCGTCTCACGCAGCAGGTCGCGCATTTCCTGGCACATCGCCTGACCGTCGCTTTGTCCGCAACCGACGAAGAACAAAGGTTGTTCCGCACTGTTCTCGAGTTTCAGCAAGCGCTCGACCTGGTCGTCGGAAAACGCACCGGTCAGCCAGGTGTTCATGCCCAGGGCAGTGGCCACCAGTTGAAACGTCTGCGAGAGGTGCCCGGCTTCGACGAATGCCATTCGATAGGCGCGCGAGTGCGGGTATTTCCACCAGAGCCTGTCAAAGCGGGCGGTGATGAACAGGCCCAGTGGCAGGTTATTGATGAAGTGCTGGCCTCCCAGCAGATTGCCCAGTGCTGTGTCGGGCCAGGGATTGATGAAGCTCAGGGCGTGTTCCGCCGGGTGATAGGCGTATATGCCGGGTGGCAGTCCGTCGACGTTCTGCACCAGCACAAACCCGGCGCAGGCATTGAGACCGCCCCCTGAAGGGCTGCCGCGCCGCGCGCCAAGACCTTCGGCGATGCTGTCGTCACAGTCGGCTTCGCGTTCTCGCAGGTAACCGAGGGACAGGTATAGCAAGGTGCCGACATCCTCCAGGGACAGGGGGGCGCCGGTGAAGGATCGGCAAGTCTTTCGCCGGATGAGTGAACTCGACAGGCTGTCGTCATTCAGTGCCAGTGGTGCGGGCAGGGCGATGAGTGCGTTCGGACCGGTGTCTGCAGGGACGTCCGCCGGAGGCGACGTGGCAAGCACGGTGCTGCAGTGTTCGAGGTATTGCCTGGACCATTCCTGAATATTTCGGGGCGTGTGTTCGCAGGGAATATCCCGGGTGCCGATATGGTAGATCCTGGACAGTTCATCCCAGCCCCAGAGCGGCGCTGCGATTTTTGTAGAAGTCAGTATTCCGGCATTTAGAAGTTGCGCGTCTATTGTGTTGCTACTGTCATATAAGTCCGGATTGTGAATAATTTGTGCCAGTCGCGAGGAATGCTCGAGATCGAGTTCGTGTTGAATGTGTTCTTTATAATTCCAGACTATTTGGCCGGGCGTTCGTGGCAATATGAATAAATAAGGATTTATATGCATTTTGGGGCACTGCTCTGGATGAGTGTTTTGCCAGAGGCGCTGGGTAGCCGGCATACCCAGCGCCCACCTTACTTAACGGGCTTTAGGTGCGACCAGGAAAGCCAGGTTTGCGAGGGTGCGGGATTCCAGAGTAATTGCTTTCATGATTGAACTCCTTGTTCATTGTTGCTTCGTGGTTAGTTGGTGCCACCTTCGTGGTGACGACTTAATAATAGTTTGTAATGGATTAATCGCAAGCAAATATTAAGTAGGAATAATCCAGTAATTTTGTCGGAGTGATCTTTGGCTGGAAGTAAGTGTGTAAGTTTAATGCTACTAAATAAAATAGTTAAGGAAATGTCCTGCACGACGGCAGGACGATAAATGTAGGAAAGCAAAGTGCAAGACAAAAAAGAAGGGGAGCCTGTGGGCTCCCCTTTCGCTAGCGTCAATGCCGTGCGTCTGTCAGCTGTTCGGCAGCAGACGGCAGGTGATGCTCTTGATGTAGCGGGTTTCCGCAATGGCCGGGTGCACCGGGTGATCCGGGCCCTGACCGCCGCGCTCCAGCAACTGGATGTTGCGATCCAGGTGACGGGCGCTGGTCAGCAGGATGTTCTGCAGATCATCTTCCGGCAGGTGCATCGAGCACGAAGCGCTGACAAGGATGCCGTCCTTGTTGAGCAGGCGCATGGCTTGCTCGTTCAGGCGGCGGTAGGCGCCTTCACCGTTTTTCATGTCCTTCTTGCGTTTGATGAACGCAGGCGGGTCGGCCACGATCACGTCGAAGCGTTCTTCGCTGGCCTTGAGTTCCTTCAGGGCTTCGAAAACATCGCCTTCGATGCAGGTCATCTTGTCGGCGAATCCGTTCAGTGCGGCATTGCGCTCGACGCCGTCGAGGGCGAAGCCCGAGGCATCGACGCAGAACACTTCGCTGGCGCCGAACGCGGCAGCCTGCACACCCCAGCCACCGATGTAGCTGTAGAGGTCCAGCACGCGTTTGCCTTTGGCGTAAGGCGCCAGGCGTGCGCGGTTCATGCGGTGGTCGTAGAACCAGCCGGTCTTCTGGCCCTGGATCACCGGCGCTTCGAATTTCACGCCGTTCTCTTCCAGAGCAACCCACTCCGGCACCAGGCCGAACACGGTTTCGGTGTAGCGCTCCAGACCTTCGGCGTCACGGGCGGCGGAGTCGTTCTTGAACAGAATGCCGCTCGGCTTGAGCACCTGAGTCAGCGCCGCGATCACGTCATCTTTATGGGCTTCCATGGTGGCGGAAGCGATCTGTACCACGAGGATGTCGCCGAAACGGTCGACCACCAGACCCGGCAGCAGGTCGGAGTCACCGTAGACCAGGCGATAGAACGGTTTGTCGAACAGACGCTGACGCAGGGAAAGCGCCACGTTCAGGCGATGCACCAACAGCGACTTGTCCAACGGCAGTTTGATGTCGCGCGACAGCAGGCGGGCGCAGATCAGGTTGTTCGGGCTCATGGCCACGATGCCCAGCGGCTTGCCGCCGGCGGCTTCGAGGATGGCCTGGTCGCCGGCCTTGAAGCCGTGCAACGGGGTGGCGGCCACGTCGATTTCGTTGCTGTAGACCCACAGGTGGCCGGCGCGCAGGCGACGGTCGGCGTTGGCTTTGAGGCGCAAGCTAGGCAGGGACATGACGTCGCTCCGGAAAAAAGAGCGGGAGTATACCGTGTTGCGACGCAGGCGGGTTCGGTGCTGGACATGTGGCGCACAGGCGTGGCGCGCAAACGGACGAAGGCAGAATTCTGTCCATGGTCTTGAATGAAAGTTTCCGCCGATCTGCCCCTGATGTGTCGTTCGTCGGTTTTTAGGGGTTAGAATCGCCGCCTGTCCAAGAGTATGTACTTATGTCCCAAGAGCTGACCACCGAACAGATTCAACAATCCCTGCAAGGCATCAGCGTGCCGGCGCAACCGCAGATCATGGTGGATCTGCAAATGGAGCAGTACATGCCCGACCCGGACCTGGAGACGATCGCCAAGCTGATCTCCCAGGATCCCGGCCTGTCCGGCTCTCTGCTGAAAATCGTCAATTCCCCGTATTACGGCCTGAGCAACAAGATCACCTCGATCAAGCGCGCGGTGAACCTGCTGGGCAGTCGCTCGATCATCAACCTGATCAACGCGCAGTCGATCAAGGGCGAGATGAATGACGACACCATCGTCACGCTCAACCGTTTCTGGGACACCGCCCAGGACGTGGCCATGACCTGCCTGACCCTGGCCAAGCGCGTCGGCACCGAGGCGAGCGACGAGGCCTACGCATTGGGCCTGTTCCATGACTGCGGCGTGCCGCTCATGCTTCAGCGTTTCCCGGACTATATGAAGACACTTGAAGAGGCTTATGCCAACGCCAGTGCCGATTGCCGGGTGGTGGACACTGAGAACCGTGTCTACAACACCAACCATTCGGTGGTGGGTTACTACACCGCCAAGTCCTGGCGCCTGCCGGAGCATGTCAGTGCGGCCATCGCCAATCACCACAACGCCATGGCGATCTTCAGCGATGAGACTTCGCGCAACAGCCAGATGAAAAACCTGCTGGCGATCCTGAAAATGGCCGAGCACATCTGCGCGTCGTACCGGGTGCTGGGCAACCAGAGCGAAGACTTCGAGTGGCAGGCTGTCGGGCCGCTGGTGCTCGAATACATCGGTCTTTCGGATTACGACTTCGAAACCCTGAAGCAGACGATCCGCGAACTCGGCGCACACTGACTTAGCAAACTGATTCGAGACCCCCATGCCTGAATTGCCGGAAGTCGAAACCACCCGCCGCGGGATCGCCCCGCACCTGGAAGGCCAGCGCGTCAGCCGGGTGATCGTGCGCGACCGGCGGCTGCGCTGGCCGATTCCCGAAGACCTCGATGTGCGCCTGTCCGGCCAGCGCATCGTGCTGGTCGAGCGGCGCGCCAAGTACCTGCTGATCAATGCCGAAGTCGGCACACTGATCAGCCATCTGGGCATGTCGGGCAATTTGCGGCTGGTTGAGGTCGGGATGCCGGCAGCCAAGCATGAGCATGTGGATATCGAACTGGAGTCCGGCCTGGCCCTGCGCTACACCGATCCGCGACGTTTCGGCGCGATGCTCTGGAGCAACGATCCGCTCAATCACGAATTGCTGATTCGTCTGGGGCCGGAGCCGTTGACCGATCTGTTCGATGGCGAGCGATTGTTTCAGCTGTCACGCGGACGGTCGATGGCGGTCAAGCCGTTCATCATGGACAACGCGGTGGTGGTAGGGGTTGGCAATATTTACGCGACCGAAGCACTGTTCGCCGCCGGCATCGATCCGCGCCGTGAAGCCAAGGGCATTTCCCGGGCGCGCTATCTGAAGCTGGCGATCGAGATCAAACGCATCCTCGCAGCTGCCATCGAGCGTGGCGGCACCACGTTGCGCGATTTCATCGGTGGCGACGGGCAGCCGGGGTATTTCCAGCAAGAGTTGTTTGTCTACGGCCGCGGTGGCGAACACTGCAAGGTTTGCGGCACGGGCCTGCGGGAAGTGAAGCTGGGCCAGCGGGCCAGCGTTTTCTGCCCGCGCTGCCAGACCTGACGAAAAGCTGAAAAAGTCCTACGGTCTATAGTGAGTTGTCTCACTGTTCAGCCCGAAGGATCGTGCCATGAAGTCCTCGCAAGTCCTGCTCCTCGCACTGCTGCTGTGTTCCAGCCTGACCGTTCAGGCCACGGAAGGCGGCAGCGGTGATCCGCGATACGCCATCCAGAATCCACCGGCCTACGCCATGATCGGCGATCTGCTGATTGCCCGCCCCTTGCTGGTGGCGGCGACAGTGATCGGTGCAGGCGTGTTTGTGGTGTCGTTGCCGTTTACCGCGCTGGGTGGCGGTGTCGGCGATGCGGGGGAGGCGCTGGTGGTGGCGCCGGCGAAAGCGGCGTTCGTGCGTTGCCTGGGCTGTACCGGGGAAGGGTTCGAGCAGCGTGAATGACGTGATCGCAGCCTGGCGCTGCGATCACGGTCAGCGACTCAAGCCTTGCCGGTAATCTTGCGGTACTTCTCCATCAACTGTTCTTCAGTCTCCGGATGGGCTTCGTCCAGTGGAATGCAATCCACCGGGCAGACCTGCTGGCACTGCGGCTCGTCGTAGTGGCCGACGCACTGGGTGCACAGGTTCGGGTCGATCACGTAGATCTCTTCGCCCTGGGAAATGGCGGCGTTCGGGCACTCAGGTTCGCAGACGTCGCAGTTGATGCAATCGTCGGTGATGATCAGGGACATGCTAACTCCAGCCGGGGCGGCGGGCCCGGGCGCAATAAATCAATGCGCGCAATTGTGCCGCATTGGCGCCCGCAGTGCACGCGGGCGCCGTTTGAACGGACGTTACTTCTTGAAGCGCAGGGTCAGGGCGTCAGCCACGGCCGGGTGGACGAACTTGCTGATATCGCCGCCCAGGGCTGCAATTTCCCGCACCAGGGTCGAGGAAATGAACGAATAACGCTCGGACGGAGTGAGAAACAGGCTCTCCACATCCGGCGCCAACTGGCGGTTCATGTTGGCCAGCTGGAATTCGTATTCGAAGTCCGACACTGCGCGCAAACCACGCAGGAACACATTGGCGTTCTGCTCCTTGGCGAAATGCGCCAGCAGCGTCGAGAAGCCGACCACTTCCACGTTCGGCAGGTGTTTGGTGACCTCGCGGGCCAGCTCGACCCGTTGTTCCAGCGGGAACAGCGGATTCTTCTTGGGGCTGGCGGCGACGGCGATGATCACATGGTCGAACAGGCGCGAGGCGCGTTCGACCAGATCGCCATGGCCCTTGGTAATAGGGTCGAAGGTACCTGGGTACAACACTCGGTTCATCGCGTCGTCCTGGCGGGAATCCGTTGGGGAGTCGGATGGTATCGCAGCCGTCCCGGTCGGCCAAGTCGCCTTTTGGGTAAGAAAGCACTATGGACGGTACGAATCTTCGGCTTTTTCACGGGTTTTTCAGCCGTTCGCCGAGGGACGTCGCCAGTTGCGCCGTCAGACCATACACCGACAGTTGCGGGTTGGCGCCGATGCTGGTGGGGAACAGCGAGCCGTCGTGAATCGACAGATTGCCCAACTGATGATGGCGCCCCAGGCTGTCGGTGACGGCGCTTTTCGGGTCTTCGCCCATCGCGCAACCGCCCATGACGTGGGCGCTGCCCAGGCGGGTGCGGTACAGCTCCAGGCTCAAACCGTCGATCATTTTGCGTGCCTCGGCCAGGCTGTTCACATAACGCGCATCGGCGTGCATCGGCATCACCGCTTTGGCGCCGCCGGCGAACTGAATCTCGGCCATGACATGGAAGGCCCGGCGCAAACCGTCCCAGGCGTAGGGCGACACCTGGTAGTCGAGTACTGGCGAACCATCCCCGCGCAATTCGACGCTGCCACCCTGGCTGTCCGGGTGAAACCCGTCACGCAGTAACGCCAGCATGGCGTGGGTGTGGGGCAGGTCGGCCATGTGCTGTGCGTTTTCCTGGCCGAATCCGCCAAGCAAGGTAGCGGCCAGCGCCGGGTGCAACGGCGGCACTTCGAGTTTGAAGGCCATCGGCCCGGTGGCGCCATCCTTCCACTGGAAATGGTCGGAGTAGATCGACTGCGGCGCTCCGTAAAACGGGTTGATGACCTCGTCGAAGCGCCCGGCGGACATGTTAACCGGGTGCAGAAAGGTGCGTTTGCCGAGGCGTTGATGCGGATCCGGCGCATCCGAGCGCAGCAGCAGGGCGGGGCTGTTGATGCCGCCGCCGGCCAGCACGTAATGGCGAGCCTTGACCGTGATCTTGCGCCCGGTCGGTTCGACGCAGCGTTCGTCCATCGCCACGCATTGCAGGCCGGTGACCTTGTCACCGTTGATCAGCAGTTTTTCGGCGCGGGCCAGATAGAGCAGCTCGCCGCCCTTTTCCAGGGTCGCCGGAATGGTCGTAACCATCATCGACTGCTTGGCGTTGGTCGGGCAGCCCATGCCGCAATAGCCGAGGTTCCAGCAGCCGCGCACGTTGCGCGGGATCACGTGCCAGCTGTAGCCGAGTTGTTCACAGCCTTTGCGGATTACGTCGTTGTTGGCGTTGGGCGGCACCATCCACGGGGCGACGCCGAGGCGCTGCTCCATTTTTTCGAACCATGGCGCCATGTCGGCGGGGCTGTGGCCTTTGACGTTGTGTTCTTTGGCCCAGTGTTCGAGGGTCGGCTCGGGGGTGCGAAAACTCGAGGTCCAGTTGATCAGGGTGGTGCCGCCGACCGCGCGGCCCTGAAGGATGGTGATCGCGCCGTCCTTGCTCATGCGGCCGATGCCTTCCTGATAGAGGCTGCTGTAGGCCTTGTCTTCCAGCATCTTGAAGTCGCTGCTGGTCTTGAGCGGGCCTTCTTCGATCAGCAGCACTTTATAGCCGGCGGCGCTGAGGATTTCCGCCGTGGTGCCGCCGCCGGCACCGCTGCCGATGATGGCCACGTCGGCTTCCAGGGTCAGGTCATCGGTCAGTTGCGCGCCGTTGTAGGTTTTCCAGCCACGGGCAAGGCCTTCGCGAAACGGGTCGGGTACGGGCATCAATCAGGCTCTCTTATTATTGTTCGGGGGAGGCGCGAGTCTTAAACCGTGGGCGGGCCGGGATAACCGCAGTGGGCCCAGGATTCGGCGCGGGTGTACCAGGCCATCATCACCATTTGCTGCAGGGAGCTGTGACCCATGCGCAGCAGGCTCAATGAACTGTTTTCCCAGCGCTCGAGAAAGTGGCGGATCGCCTCGGGGCTGGCATTTTCCCAACTGCCCCAGATGCCGGTCAGCGGTCCCCGGGTCACGGCCATGCCCAGCACGTCGAACAGCTGTCGGGTGAGCTTGAGCATTTCCGGCGACAGGTGATCGAGGCTGTAGTCCAGGGACTTCAGGGTTCCGTCGACAGCGGCAGGCATCTTTTCCACCGCGACGGCGCCATCGAGCATCACCGGAATCAGCGCACGCAGAAACAGCAGGTCACCGCTGCGCAACGTGGCAAATCCGTTGGCCGATACGCTCGACGAACAGCCGCTGAGGCTGGCACCAAGGCCGGCGGTGGCGAGGAAAGCCGTGGCGCCGAGGCTGAATTTCAGCAGGCCACGGCGCGAGAGGGCGGGTGTTTCGGTCAGGCTTGGGTGCATTGTTGTTATTACCCGGCGGTGACGTTAGCGAATGAACAGTTTCTGGATCAGTTTCTGAATGGATTTGCCGTACGGCGGGTAAATCAGCTTCGCCGCGTTGAAGCGCTGTTTAACCAGCACGCCCTTGGCCTTGCTGAAGGTCAGAAAACCTTCGTGTCCGTGGTAATGGCCCATCCCCGACGGCCCGATACCGCCGAACGGCATGTCGTCCTGGGCCACATGCAGCAGCGTGTCGTTGAGGCAGACGCCACCGGAGTGGGTTTCGTGGAGCACGCGGTTCTGTTCGCGTTTGTCGTAGCCGAAGTAGTAAAGAGCCAGAGGACGTGGGCGCTGATTGATGTAAGCAAATGCCTGATCCAGGTCCCGGTACGGCACGATCGGCAGCAGCGGGCCGAAGATTTCGTCCTGCATCACTGTCATCTCGTCGCTGACATTCAGCAGCAGGCTGTGCGGCATGCGTCGGCCCTGGCCCTGCTCGAACAGCGGAATCAGCAGCGCGCCCTTGCTGGTGGCGTCGCTGAGGTAACTGTTGAGTCGAGCCAGTTGGCGTTCGTTGATGATCGCGGTGTAGTCCGGGTTGTCGGCGAGTGTCGGATAAAACCCGCGCACGGCCTGGCGATAGGCTTCGACGAAACCGCCGACCCGTTCTTCCGGCACCAAGACGTAGTCCGGCGCTACGCAGGTCTGGCCGGCGTTGAGGGTCTTGCCGAAGGCGATGCGCTCGGCGGCGTCCTTGAGCGGCACGTCGTGGGAGACGATGGCCGGGGATTTGCCGCCCAGCTCCAGGGTCACCGGCGTGAGGTTTTCCGCCGCCGCGCGCATCACGTGCTTGCCGATGCTGGTGGCGCCGGTGAACAGCAGGTGGTCGAAGCGCAATTTCGAGAAGGCCACGCCGACATCGGCCTCGCCGAGCACCACGCAGACCAGGTCTTCAGGGAAGATCCGCGCCAGCAATTCCTTGAGCAGCAGGCCGGTGGCCGGGGTCGACTCGCTGAGTTTGAGCATCACCCGGTTGCCTGCTGCGAGCGCGCCGGTCAGCGGGCCCATGGCCAGGAACAACGGGTAGTTCCACGGCACGATCACGCCGACCACGCCCAGGGGCTGATACACGACTTTCGCCGACGCTGGCTGGAAGGCGACGCCGACCTTGCGCCGCGAAGGTTTCATCCACTGACTGATATGCCGGCTGGCGTAATGAATGCCGTGCAGGCTCGGCATCAACTCGGCAAGCAAGGTTTCATCGGCGCTGCGGTGGCTGAAATCCGAACTGATCGCCCCGATCAATGCCTGCCGTTCGTTGCTCAACAGATCGCGCAAGGCCTTGAGCCACTGCTGACGCTGGGCAGCAGGTGGCATCGGGTTGGCGGCGTAGGCGGCGCGCTGCGCGTCGAACAACCGGTTGAGCTCTTCCAGCGGCTGTTGCAACGATTGCAGGTAGGCAATATCGGCGGTCATTGTCGGCTCCGGATTTGTTGTCGTGAGGAACTTTCTAGAGTCTATGCTCTAGAAAGTCAAATGACTTCCTTGGGCATCATGGTTTTATCCCATTCCGGTTAGGTCGTAAGATGCCCCCCAACGCACTCTGAATTAAAGCTCAAGCCATGGCCCCACGGATCAAAACCAGCGAGCGCATCGTGCAGAACAGCCTCGAGCTGTTCAATCAGCAGGGCGAGCGCAGCATCAGCACCAATCACATCGCCGCCCACATGGAGATTTCTCCGGGCAATCTGTACTACCACTTCCCCAACAAGCAGGCGATCATCGCCGTGTTGTTCAGTGAGTACGAAAGCCTTGTGGACAGCTTCCTGCGCCCGCCTCAAGGGCGTGCGGCGACGGTCGAAGACAAGCGCTTCTATCTCAAGGAACTGCTGTCGGCGATGTGGCGCTACCGCTTTCTGCACCGTGATCTCGAGCACTTGCTCGACAGCGACCCGGATCTGGCCGGGCGTTACCGGCGCTTTTCCCAACGCTGCGTGATTCAGGGCGCGGCAATCTATGAAGGCTTCGTCGCCGCCGGGATCCTGAAGATGGACCGGGTGCAGATCGAATCCCTGACCCTCAACGCGTGGATCATCCTCACCTCCTGGGTACGCTTTCTGTGCACCACCCGGGAAAATTCCAACCACCTCAGCGAACAGGCCATTAAACGTGGCGTGTATCAGGTGCTGGTGCTGGAAGCGGGATTTGTCACCGAGCAGGCCCGCGATGAGGTCAATGCACTGTTCGAAGAATTCTACGTACCGTTGGCCCAGGCCCTCGAAGAAAGGTCCTGACCCATCCGCTCACAGGAGTCGTTCGCTATGCCGATTGCGCAACTGATCAGCCCGACCACGCTGGATGCCCGCAAGGAGCAACCGGGGCTGGTGATTCTCGATTGCCGTTTTGCCCTCGAAGACCCGGATTACGGCCAGCGTAGCTATGCCGAAGGGCACATTGCCGGGGCGAGTTTCGCCGATCTTGAACGCGACCTGAGCGGGCCGGTGACCAAGGGCGTGACCGGACGTCATCCGTTGCCGGAGCCGGCGGCGTTGATCGAGCGTCTGCAAGCGTTCGGCATCAACAACGACAGCGACGTGGTTCTGTATGACGACGGCCCCGGTGCCTATGCGGCACGGGCCTGGTGGTTGCTGGCGTGGCTGGGCAAGCGCGACGGCGTGTTCATTCTCGATGGCGGACTCAAGGCCTGGCACGCGGCCGGTCTGCCGCTGAGCCTGGATGCGCCTTCGGTGGCGCGCGGGAAGTTCAGCGGGCACCCGGACAAGCATCTGCTGCTCAGCGCCGAGCAATTGCAGCAGCGCCTCGGCCAACCGGCCCTGACCCTGCTCGATGCTCGCGCCTTGCCGCGTTTCAAGGGCGAAGTGGAGCCGATCGACCCGATTGCCGGGCACATTCCCGGCGCGCAATGCGCGGCGTTTACCGAGAATCTGGGCAGCGACGGGCGTTTCCTTCCCGCTGATCAACTCAAGCAGCGCTTTGCCGCGAAACTCGGCGAGCGTTCGCCGAACGATCTGGTGGCGTATTGCGGTTCCGGGGTGACGGCGTGTCACAACCTGTTTGCCCTGTGCCTGGCGGGTTATCCGTTGGGTGCGCTGTATGCCGGGTCGTGGAGTGAGTGGATCAATGAGCCTTCGCGCGGCATCGCCACGGGTGAGTAAACGCGTTCAGCGTTCCAGTCGCGCGCTGCGATAGGCCGCCGGCCCCACGCCATAAACCTGTTTGAACTGCCGGCTCAGATGGCTCTGGTCGGCAAAGCCCAGTTGCGTGGCGACTTCCACTGGCAGGCAGCCGCTCTGCAACAAGCCCCGCGCGCAGGCAATCCGCTGTTGCATCAGCCAGGTGTGCGGCGGCATGCCGGTGGCGCGGCGGAACACCCGGGCGAAGTGGAAGGGCGACAGGTTCACCGCCGCCGCCAGTTCTTCCAGCGAGGGTGGCGCCGCCAGTTTTGCGTGCAGCAACTCCTTGGCCATCACCACTGCGCGGTGTTCTTTTCCGGGTTTGCCGTTGATCTGCACCGCCGCGTGACGTTGCAGCAGCATCATCATCATTTCGCGCCACACCGTCTGCTGCTGCAGCGCGGTGGCGGGGCTTTCCAGCAAGCGGTGCAACTGGCTGAAGCCGTTGACCAGATCCGGGTCGCGATACAGCGTCGCGCCAAAGGCCGGCATGGGCGCGATTGGCAGCTCCAGTTCTTCAAGCAGCGAAACAATCTTGTCGGTATCCGGATAGAACGCCCGGTACAGCCAGCCGTCCTCGGTGCCTTTGTGGCCAGTGTGCAATTCATCCGGGTTGATCAGCACCAGCGTGCCGCTGCCGGCCAGGTGTTCGGCACCGCGATAACGATAGCGCTGGGCGCCGGCCATGATCATGCCGATCACGTAGCCGTCGTGAACGTGCGGGGCGAAACGATGCTCGATGTAGCGCGCCGAGAGCAGCTCGACGCCGGCCAGCGGCGCGGTTTGCCAGAAACGGATCGACTCGCCCTGATCGCTCATGACCTCACCCGCGCCCCGTTTCGGCCAGCCACTGGGGAATGCGCCGTTCCAGGTAATAACCCGGTTGGCGGAATGAGCCGTCGACGAAGCCGACATGCCCGCCCCGGGCCTGCAATTCGAATGCGGTCGAGCTCGACAGTTCGCTGGCCGAAGGCAGGCTGTGGGGAAACACGAACGGGTCGTCCGCCGCCTGAATGATCAGGGTCGGCGTGCGGATCTCGCCCAGAAAGTAGCGGCTCGATGCCCGACGATAATAATCCTCGGCATCGGCAAAACCGTGCAGTGGCGCGGTCACCCGGCCATCGAAATCCCAGAAGGTGCGCATGTTTTCCAGTGAGCCAAGGGCGGCCAGTGCGGCAAGACCATCCTCGCGGCCGTCGTGCTGGAACTGGCGCTGCTTGTTCTTGATGTAGGCGACCATTTCACGCATGAAGTGCGCCTGATAGACCTTCGAAAACCCCTGGCCGATACGGTCGGCACATTGATCCAGTCGAAATGGCACCGACACCGCCACCGCACCGAGCACGCCGCTGGCGCTGCCGGTTTCCCCCAGATGCTTGAGCAACACGTTGCCGCCAAGGGAGTAACCGACCGCATACAGCGGCGCCAATGGTCGCTTGGCTTTCAGGTGTTTGATGGTTTCGGCGAGGTCTTCGCTGGCGCCGGAATGGTAACTGCGCGGCAACAGGTTCGGCTCGCCCGAGCAACCACGCCAGTTCAATGCGACGCTGGCCCAGCCTTGGGCGGCGAGCGCTGCCTGAATCCCGGCGACGTAAGGCGAGTTGGAAGAACCGGTCAGCCCGTGCAGCACCAGCACCAGAGGCGCATCGGCGCTGTGCGGGCCGTGCCAGTCGAGGTCGAGGAAATCGCCGTCTTCCAGCCACAGGCGCTCGCGCTGGCGATCAAGGTGTACGGTTTTGCGCCACAGCGGTCCCCACAAGGTTTGCAGGTGCGGATTGCCGAGGCCGAAGGCGGGGATGAACGGTTTTGACGAAGGGGACACGATTGCTCTCGATGCAGCGCAGCGAGCCTCGGCTGAGGCTCGCTGCTTTTTCAGGCCGGTCGGTTAACCGGCGATCACTGCCATACGTTGCCACAACGCGTAGTACACCCGCCCGGATTTCTGTTCGCGGTGCAGGCGCCAGTTGCCTGGCAGGCCGAGGGTCGATGGCGCGGTTTCGCTTTCAGTGTAGATCCACGAATCATCGGCCAGCCATTGGCGCTCTTCCAGCAGCGTGCACACGGCGGGCAGCAGGTTCTGGTTGAACGGCGGGTCGAGGAATACCAGGTCAAACGCGGTCGAAGTCTGGGTTTCCAGATAGCGCAAGGCATCGGCAGTCTGCACCTGGCCATTGGTGCAGCGCAGGGTGCCGAGGTGTTCTTTCAGGCTGGAGACCGCGACATGGCTGGCATCCAGCGCCTGACCCATGGACGCGCCACGGGACAATGCTTCCAGAAACAGCGCGCCGCTGCCGGCGAACGGATCGAGCACCTTGGCCCCGGCAACGTACGGCGCGAGCCAGTTGAACAGGGTTTCGCGCACACGGTCCGGCGTCGGGCGCAGGCCCGGTGCATCCGGGAAGCTCAGTTTGCGGCTACGCCATTCGCCGCCGATGATGCGCAACTGGTTCACACCGTTGTGCAGTTTTTGTACAGGTTTCTTTGGACTGGCCATTAATGCTCCGGAACCCCGAGCGGCTGCTCGGCAGGTTTATCAGATGGGGCCGGTAACGGCTTTTGCGGCACGGTCGGGCCAGCGCTGACGATGACCATTTTGTCCGTGCTCAAGTGTTTGTTCAGGGCGTCGCGGACCTGCTCGACGGTCAGGCTCTGGGACTGACGCATGAAGTCGTCCAGATAGCTCAGCGGCAGGTTGTAGAAACCCATGGCGCCGAGCTGGCCGACGATATCGGCGTTGCTCGCGGTGGACAGCGGGAAGCTGCCGGCCAGTTCGCGCTTGGCGTCGTCGAGTTCTTTCTGGGTCGGGCCGGTCTTCAGGTAATCGGCGAGCACGTCCTGCACCAGTTTCAGGGTGCCTTCGCTCATTTCCGCGCGAGTCTGCAGATTGATCATGAACGGGCCGCGCGCCTGCATCGGGCTGAACGCCGAATATACGCCGTAGGCCAGGCCACGCTTCTCGCGGACTTCGCTCATCAAGCGAGTGCCGAAGCCACCGCCACCGAGGATCTGGTTGCCCATCGACAGCGCAGCGTAGTCCGGGTCGTCACGGTCGATGCCCAGTTGCGCGAGCATGAGGTTGGTCTGCTTCGACGGGAATTCGATGTGGCCGACACTGGCCTTCGGCTCCTGCGGCTGGGCGATCTTCGCCAGCGCCGGGCCTTTCGGCAGGGCAGCGGAAACCTGACTGGCAATCGCCTCGGCTTCGCTGCGGGACAGGTCGCCCACCAGTGCAATCACCACGTTGCCGGCGGCATACGCCTTGGCGTGGAACTCGCGCAGTTGCGCCAAAGTGATCTTCGGCACGCTTTGCGCGCTGCCATCGCTGGAGTGTGCGTACGGGTGATCGCCGTACAGACGCTTCATCAATTCCAGGCTGGCGAGTTTGCCGGGGTTCTGTTTCTGGTACTCGAAACCGGCGAGCATCTGGTTCTTGATGCGTGCGAAGGAGTCGGCGGGGAAGGTCGGCTTGCCGATCACTTCCGAGAACAGTTTCAGCGCCGGCTCGCGCTTGTCGGCGGCACTCAGGCTGCGCAACGAAACGATGGCCATGTCCTTGTAGGCGCCGTTGCCGAAATCCGCGCCCAGGCCTTCGAAGCCCTGGGCGATGGCGCCGACATCCTTGCCCGCCACGCCTTCGTTGAGCATGGCGTTGGTCAGCAGGGCCAGGCCCGGCGCGCTGCCGTCCTGGCTGCTGCCTGCGGAGAAGATCAGGCGCATATCGAACATCGGCAGTTCGCGGGCCTCGACGAACAGCACCTTGGCGCCTTCGGCGGTGTTCCAGGTCTGCACGTCGAGCTTGCGGCTGGCCGGGGCCTTGCCGTCGAGCTCGGCCAGCGATTGCAGCTTCTGGCTGGACTTGGCGTTATCCAGTGCTTCGCTGGCCTTGCTGTTGTCGCTCGGCGCCAGATACAGCGCGGCGGAGCCAATGACTGCCACGGCGATCAGGCCAAGCAGCAGGCGTGGGGTTTTGCGCTCACTCATGAGTCGTCTCCAGTGGCAGGACGTGGGCGACGCTGAGACGTTCGCGGGTGAAATACAGCCTGGCGGCGTTCTGGATGTCTTGCGGGGTGACGCTTTCCAGATCGGCCAGTTCGGTGTCCATCAGCTTCCACGACAGACCGACGGTCTCCAGTTGGCCGATGGCGGTGGCCTGGCTGGTGATCGAATCGCGTTCGAAAACCAGACCGGCGATGACTTGCGCCCGCACCCGCTCCAGCTCTTCAGCGGAAGGTGCAGTGGTTTTCAACTGTTCCAGCAGTTTCCACAGGCCGGCTTCAGCCTGGGCCATGGTCTTTTTCTTCTGGGTGTTCGGCGTGGCCGACAGGGTGAACAGGCTGTCACCGCGGGTGTAGGCGTCGTAGCTCGACGAACCGCCGGACACCAGCTCTTCGCCGCGCTCCAGTTGGGTCGGGATACGGCCGCTGTAGCCGCCGTCAAGCAGCGCTGAGATCAGGCGCAAGGCGTTGATCGAGCGTTTGTCTTCGGCGGTGGCCAGACTCGGCACGTTGAAACCGAGCATCAGGCTGGGCAGTTGGGTCTGCACGTGCAGGGTGATCTGGCGTTCGCCGGGCTCGGCGAGTTCCAGCGGTTGCTTCGCCGGCGGCACATCGCGTTTCGGGATCGGCCCGAAGTAGCGTTGGGCAAGGGTTTTCACTTCGTCCGGGGTCACGTCACCGACCACCACCAGCGTGGCGTTGTTCGGCACATACCATGACTGATACCAGTGGCGCAGCTCTTCGACCTTCATCCGGTCGAGGTCGGCCATCCAGCCGATGGTCGGCGTGTGATAACCGCTGGCCGGGTAGGCCATGGCCTTGTAGCGCTCGTAGGCTTTGGACATCGGTTTGTCGTCGGTGCGCAGACGGCGCTCTTCCTTGATGACTTCGATTTCCTTGGCGAACTCGTCGGCCGGCAGGCGCAGATTGGCCATGCGGTCGGCTTCCAGTTCGAAGGCTACGCCCAGACGATCGCGGGCCAGCACCTGGTAATAGGCGGTGAAGTCATCGCTGGTGAAGGCGTTCTCTTCGGCGCCGAGGTCACGCAGGATCAGCGAGGCCTCACCGGGACCGACTTTCTCGCTGCCCTTGAACATCATGTGCTCGAGGGCGTGGGACAGACCGGTCTGGCCCGGGGTTTCGTAGCTGGAGCCGACCTTGTACCAGACTTGCGATACCACCACCGGCGCGCGATGGTCTTCGCGCACGACGACTTTCAGACCGTTGTCGAGGGTGAATTCGTGGGTCGGTTGCGGGTCGGCCGCCAGGGCCGAAAGGGGCAGGCAGACTGTGCTGAGCAGCAGGCCTGCGGCGCGGCGGGCTAGAGCATTCATTCGTTTTTAAACCTGTTCGGCTGCCCGCTTGGTCTTAGCCTAGGCGGGCGAGGAGGTGCTAGGATACTGATCCGTTTTACCGGCGACCACGCCTATCCGGTTTTGAAACTTGATCAGGTTGTATGGGTTTGCGGCAGAAGGCCTTGGTTTATCAGCTAAACTTCGCTTTTTCGCCGATTTTGCCGGCTAGTCCTTCATTAAAACGATTCCTTTGAGGTGCCGTTGGCGCCTCGACAAAATGTTGCGCGTGAACAAGCTGGGTGAAACACAGTCTGTTCTGCATCGAATATTTATTTGCCGGGGCGCCCCTGTGGCGCGTCGCTACCGTGAGATAGCCGTCCTCCATGTTTGGTTCCAACGACGACAAGAAGACCCCAGCTGCGGCTGGCGAGAAGAAAAGCCTGTTCGGATGGCTGCGCAAAAAGCCGCAGGAACCCGTCGTCGAACAGCCGACAGCCATTCCTGAGCCAGCCCCGGCACCAGCACCTGTCATAGAAGAAGTGCCGGCGCCGGTTGTGCTGCCGATCGCCGAACCGGTGCTGCAACCAGTGGCCGAAGTCGAGCCTGAAGCGCCGGCTGCCGCTGAACTGCCGCTGACCCCGGCTGCCCAGCCATGGCTGACCTTGCCCGTGGCGGAAGAGCCGGTGGCGCTGGTCGAAGAGGCTGCGCCGCACATCACGCCGCCGATTCCGGCAGCGGTTGCATTCACTCCCGAGCTTGTTCAAGCGCCGGTGGTTGAACCTGCTCCTGTCATTCCCGAGCCTGTGGTCGCTGCGCCGGTTGCACCGATTGTCACTGCGCCCGAGCCTGCACCTGCACCTGCACCTGCACCTGCACCTGCACCTGCACCTGCACCTGCACCTGCACCTGCACCGGTCGTCGCAGCGCCAGTCGCTGTCGTCGAAACGCCGGTGGAGGCTCCGCGCACCGAAGAAACCAAGGCCGGCTTCTTCGCCCGCCTCAAGCAAGGACTGTCGAAGACCAGCGCCAGCATCGGCGAGGGCATGGCCAGCCTGTTCCTCGGCAAGAAGGCTATCGATGACGATCTGCTCGATGATCTCGAAACCCGTCTGCTGACCGCCGACGTCGGCGTCGAAGCCACTTCGGTGATCATTCAGCGCCTGACCCAGAAGGTCGCGCGCAAAGAGCTGGCCGACTCCGACGCCTTGTACAAATCCCTGCAGGCCGAGCTGGCTGCGATGCTCAAACCGGTCGAGCAGCCGCTGAAGATTGCTTCGCAGAACAAGCCGTTCGTGATCCTTGTGGTTGGCGTCAACGGCGCCGGCAAGACCACCACCATCGGCAAGCTGGCCAAGAAGCTGCAGCTGGAAGGCAAGAAAGTCATGCTCGCCGCCGGTGACACCTTCCGTGCCGCCGCTGTCGAGCAATTGCAGGTCTGGGGCGAGCGCAACAAGATTCCGGTGATCGCCCAGCACACGGGCGCCGACTCGGCTTCGGTGATCTTCGACGCCGTGCAGGCCGCCAAGGCCCGTGGCATCGATGTGCTGATCGCCGACACCGCTGGCCGCCTGCACACCAAAGACAACCTGATGGAAGAACTGAAGAAGGTTCGCCGGGTGATCGGCAAGCTCGACGCCGATGCGCCGCACGAAGTGCTGCTGGTGCTCGACGCCGGCACCGGTCAGAACGCCATCAACCAGGCCAAGCAATTCAACCAGACCGTCGAACTGACCGGCCTGGCGCTGACCAAGCTCGACGGCACCGCCAAGGGTGGGGTGATTTTCGCCCTGGCCAAGCAATTCGGCCTGCCGATCCGCTACATCGGCGTCGGTGAAGGCATCGACGATCTGCGTACCTTTGAAGCCGAACCCTTTGTCCAGGCACTGTTTGCCGAGCGGGAGCGTTCATGATTCGTTTCGAACAGGTCGGTAAGCGCTACCCGAACGGTCACGTCGGCTTGCATGAGCTGAGCTTTCGAGTCCGTCGCGGCGAGTTCCTGTTTGTCACCGGCCACTCCGGTGCCGGTAAATCCACATTGTTGCGCCTGTTGCTGGCGATGGAGCGTCCGACCAGTGGCAAGCTGCTGCTGGCCGGGCAAGACCTGAGCACCATCAGCAATGCGCAGATTCCGTTCCTGCGTCGGCAGATCGGTGTGGTGTTCCAGAATCACCAGTTGCTGTTCGATCGCACGGTGTTCAACAACGTCGCACTGCCGTTGCAGATCCTCGGGCTGTCCAAGGCGGAAATCGCCAAGCGCGTCGATTCGGCGCTTGAGCGCGTGGCGCTGTCGGACAAGACCGATCTGTACCCCGGCGACCTGTCCACCGGTCAGCAACAGCGCGTCGGCATCGCCCGCGCCATCGTGCACCGCCCGGCCCTGCTGCTGGCGGACGAACCGACCGGTAACCTCGACCCGCGTCTGGCGGCCGAGATCATGGGGGTGTTCGAAGACATCAACCGTCTGGGCACCAGCGTGCTGATCGCCAGTCACGACCTGGCCCTGATTGCGCGCATGCGCCATCGCATGCTGACCCTGCAACGCGGCCGATTGATCGGCGACGGGGAGGCTGGCGAATGAGTGCAACACGTAGTCCGAAGGTTTCCGAGCGCGTGGCCCCGAAAGCCGCCGATCCGCAGCCGCCGAAGAAGAAAAAGCACGACGAGGATGATGGTCCGGACTTCGCCACGCTGTTTCACGCCTGGATCGAAAGCCACCGTGCCAGCCTGCTGGACAGCCTGCGTCGTCTTGGCAAGCAGCCGATCGGCAGCTTCTTCACCTGCATGGTGATGGCGGTTGCACTGAGTTTGCCGATGGGGCTGTCGTTGTTGCTGAACAACGTCGAACGCCTGGGCGGTTCGTGGCAGCGCGCGGCGCAGATCTCGCTCTATCTGGAGCTTGAGGCCAGTCCGGCTCAGGGCGAAGCGTTGCGTGACCAGATCAAAGGCATGCCCGGCGTCGCTGATGCTGAATATGTCGGCCGCGACCAGGCACTGGAAGAATTCCAGCAGCAGTCCGGACTGGGCGAAGCCCTGCGCGAGCTGCCGGAAAACCCGCTGCCGGGCGTTGTACTGGTGACGCCGAACGAGGTCGACAAGCCGACCCTGGAAGCATTAAGACAAAAACTTTCCGAACTGCCCAAGGTACAACAGGCGCAACTTGATCTAGTCTGGGTCGAGCGTCTGGCCGCCATCCTCAAGCTCGGCGACCGCTTTGTCTTCGGTCTGACGGTGTTGCTGGTTTCCGCATTACTTTTGGTGATAGGCAATACCATTCGTCTTCATATTGAAAACCGCCGCACAGAGATAGAAGTGATTAAACTCGTCGGCGGCACCGACAGCTATGTGCGTCGTCCCTTCCTTTATATGGGCGCGTTGTATGGCTTCGGTGCAGGGCTGCTGTCCTGGGGTGTGCTGGCGTTCGGCCTGAACTGGCTGAACGACGCGGTGGTCGGGCTGGCCGGCTTGTACGGCAGTGATTTCGCACTGGCCGGAGTGCCAGTTGCCGACGGTCTGTCGCTCTTGCTTGGCGCGGTGCTGTTGGGTTATATCGGTGCATGGATTGCAGTCGCACGTCATCTCAGGGAGCTGGCGCCGAAGTAGAATCTTTTTTGCGCGTGATTGACCTTGCGGTTTTTTGGGAACTTGTACCTGAGTTCCCGGTCAATTTTTCGCAGTGCCGAAAGGCGCGAGTATGTAAGTCGGAGGTTTTTTCGTATGACCAATTCTTTGCAACCTGCGTATGCATTGGTTCCGGGCGCAAACCTGGAAGCCTATGTGCACACCGTCAACAGCATTCCATTGCTGACGCCGGAGCAGGAGCGTGAACTGGCCGAGAGTCTCTACTATGAGCAGGATCTTGGGGCGGCTCGGCAGATGGTGCTCGCCCACCTGCGATTTGTCGTACACATTGCCCGTAGCTATTCCGGCTACGGTCTGGCTCAGGCTGACCTGATCCAGGAAGGCAACGTCGGCCTGATGAAGGCCGTGAAGCGTTTCAACCCGGAAATGGGCGTGCGTCTGGTGTCCTTCGCGGTGCACTGGATCAAGGCCGAGATTCACGAGTTCATCCTGCGCAACTGGCGGATCGTGAAAGTCGCGACCACCAAGGCCCAGCGCAAGCTGTTCTTCAACCTGCGCAGCCAGAAGAAACGTCTGGCCTGGCTGAACAACGAGGAAGTCCACCGTGTGGCGGAAAGCCTCGGCGTCGAGCCCCGTGAAGTGCGTGAGATGGAAAGTCGCCTGACCGGCCATGACATGGCCTTCGACCCGGCTGCCGAAGCCGACGACGACAGTGCTTTCCAATCGCCGGCCAACTACCTGGAAGACCACCGGTACGACCCGGCGCGTCAGCTGGAAGATGCCGACTGGAGCGACAACTCCAATCACAACCTGCACGAAGCACTGGAAGTGCTGGACGAGCGCAGCCGCGACATCCTCTACCAGCGCTGGCTGGCAGAAGAGAAAGCCACGCTGCACGACCTGGCGCAGAAGTACAACGTGTCGGCCGAGCGGATCCGTCAGCTCGAGAAGAGCGCGATGAACAAGCTCAAATTGTCGATTGCCGCGTAACCGATAGTCCGGCAATAAAAAAAACGCCCCGATCAGTGATGATCGGGGCGTTTTTTGTGTGCGCTTCAGAAACTTATTGGGCCCAGGGTGCGCGGCGTGAATCATCGAGTGTCAGCAGATAGCTGTCGCCGCCCAGCTGGCTCATCTGCTGGCGAATCCATCCGGCTCGACGCGAAACATAGGAAGTCGGGTGACTGGCACTCCAGACCCGCGGATTCGGCAGCACAGCCGCCAGATAGCTCGCCTGCTGCCGGGACAAAGACTTGGCGCTTACGCCAAAGTGATGCCGTGCCGCTGCTTCGGCGCCAAACACGCCGTCATCCCACTCGACGCTGTTCAGGTACACCTCAAGAATCCGTTGCTTGGGCCAGAACACTTCGATCAGCGCGGTGAACCACGCTTCCAGGCCTTTGCGCAGATAGCTGCGGCCGGACCACAAGAACAGGTTCTTCGACACTTGCTGGCTCAGGGTGCTGGCGCCGCGAATCGAGCCGCCGAGTTCGTTGTGGGCCAGTGCGGCCTTGATCGCACTCAGGTCAAAACCCCAGTGCTCGGGGAATTTCTGGTCTTCACCGGCAATCACCGCGACCTTCAGATCATCGGATATCTCGTCCCACGGCTTCCAGGTGCGTTGCAGATCGATCGGCTCGCCGTCGACCCAGGATTGGATCTTGCGCTCGACCATCAGTGCCGTGCCCGGCGGCGGCACGAAACGAAACACCAACACCAGCAATACGCTGCCGCCCGCGAACCAGAGCAGGGCCTTCGTGAAACGACGGAGAAATAAACGCAGCATAGAGATGGCTTGGCCGAACCGGTTGAGCGGGCCATTATACAGACCCTGCCGATCGAGTCTGAGTGGAGTTCTACATGCTGCGTAGCTTTCTGATGCTGGCTGCCTTCTTTGGTTTCACCGGTGTCGGCCTTGGCGCATTCGCCGCCCATGGCCTGAAAAACCGCCTGACCCCCGAGTACCTCGCGATCTTCCACACCGGCGTCACCTATCAACTGGTGCATGCGCTGGCGCTGTTCGGTGTGGCGCTGCTGGCCACGCAGCTTCAGGGGCGTCTGGTCGCCTGGGCCGGCATCTCGTTCAGCATCGGCATCCTGTTGTTCTCCGGCAGTCTGTACCTGCTGACCACCATCGGCATCGGCAAGCTCGGCATCATCACCCCGTTCGGTGGCCTGGCGTTCCTGATCGGCTGGCTGTGCCTCGGACTCGCCGCCTGGCGCCTGCAGCCAACCGCTTGACGCTTGGTGCTGACCTTTAGGTCATGATCGGGCTAGAATGCCACCCCCTAAAAAGTGATGGCGGCGTTGCGCATGCGCATTCAGTTGAACGGTGAATCCTTTGAACTGCCCGACGGTGAAACCGTTGCGGCCCTGCTGACCCGTCTGGACCTGACCGGACGCCGCGTCGCGGTCGAGCTCAATCTGGATATCGTCCCGCGCAGCCAGCATGCCGACACCACGCTGAACGACGGCGACAACGTCGAAGTGGTGCACGCCATCGGCGGCGGCTAGCCGTCCGGCCTGCATGGGCCGAGAATTCTGCAAGACCCTCACCCCAACAGAGGATTTCCCATGAGCATCGTTCGTAGCGACAAGCCTTTCGTTCTGGCCGGTCGTACTTACCAGTCGCGTTTGCTGGTCGGTACCGGCAAGTACCGTGACATGGAAGAAACCCGCCTGGCCATCGAAGCCTCGGGTGCCGAGATCGTCACCTTCGCGGTGCGCCGCACCAACCTGGGCCAGATCGAAGGCGAGCCGAACCTGCTCGAAGTGCTGTCGCCGGATCGCTACACCTTCCTGCCGAACACTGCCGGCTGCTACGACGCGGTCGAAGCCGTGCGCACCTGCCGCCTGGCCCGTGAGCTGCTCGATGGCCACAACCTGGTGAAGCTGGAAGTGCTGGCTGACCAGAAAACCCTGTTCCCCAACGTGATCGAAACCCTCAAGGCCGCCGAAGTGCTGGTCAAGGAAGGTTTCGACGTGATGGTTTACACCAGTGATGACCCGATCATCGCCCGGCAACTGGCGGAAATCGGCTGCATCGCGGTGATGCCGCTGGCCGGCCTGATCGGTTCGGGCCTGGGGATCTGCAACCCGTACAACCTGCAGATCATCCTCGAAGAAGCCAAGATCCCGGTACTGGTGGATGCCGGTGTCGGTACCGCTTCCGACGCCACCATCTCGATGGAACTGGGCTGTGACGCCGTGCTGATGAACTCGGCCATCGCCCACGCCCAGCAGCCGATCATGATGGCCGAAGCCATGAAACACGCGATCGTCGCGGGCCGCCTGGCCTACCTCGCCGGCCGCATGCCGAAAAAACTCTATGCCAGCGCCTCTTCGCCGCTGGATGGTCTGATCAAGTAAGAGCTATTGATGACTGAATCGAACGACACGCCAATCCAGACGGAAGAAGGCGACGAGCGCCAACACCGCCGCATCAAGAGTTTCGTGATGCGCGCCGGGCGCATGACCGAAGGCCAGCAGCGCGGCCTGGATCAGGGCGCGCCGAAGTTCGTCCTGCCTCTGGCCGATGCGCCGGTGGATTACGATCAGGTGTTCGGCCGTTCCGCGCCGCGTTCGCTGGAGATCGGTTTCGGCATGGGCCACTCGCTGCTGGAAATGGCAGCCGCTGCGCCGGAACAGGATTTCATCGGTGTCGAAGTTCACCGTCCGGGTGTCGGCGCGCTGCTCAATGGCGTGCTGACTCAGGGCCTGACCAACCTGCGGGTCTACGATTGCGACGCGATCGAAGTGCTCAACCGTTGCATCGCCGACAACAGCCTCGATCGCCTGATGCTGTTCTTCCCGGATCCGTGGCACAAGAGCCGGCACCACAAGCGCCGCATCGTTCAGGCGTCCTTCGCTGAGCTGGTGCGCAGCAAGTTGAAGGTTGGCGGCATTCTGCACATGGCCACCGACTGGGAGCCGTATGCCGAATACATGCTGGAAGTGATGAACGTCGCCCCGGGCTATCGCAACCTCGCCGAAGACGGCAAGTGCGTGCCACGCCCGGCCGAGCGCCCGATCACCAAGTTCGAACGCCGCGGCGAACGTCTTGGGCATGGCGTGTGGGATCTGAAGTTCGAGAAACTCGCTTAAGCCTTATGCAATAAAACTGTGGGAGCCAATGGCTCCCACAGTTGTTTTAGCAGCACTCGGTCATTACATCGTAGAAAGGAATTCTGCCGGTACCCGCTCGGTCAGCCAGACACCATTCTCGGCCTGGTAGAACTTGAACCCCTGTTCCTGCATCTGCCGCGCGGCGACCTGCAGAATCACGACCGTTCCGTAACGTTGCCCGACCGCCGAAGCCGTGTCGGTTTCCTGGGAAAGATGCACGTGATGACGTGATCCCGGGATCAATCCCTGCTCGTTGATCGAGTCCATGAAACGTGTCGCCGTGCCGTGATAGAGCGTTTCCGGAGGCTGCTTTTCTTCGAACTGCAGCTCCACGCTTTTCGTCGAGTGGCCCTGTACGGCGCGAATCGACTGACCGTCCGGAGAGATCGAAAAGCGCTTTTTGTCACTGCTGGCCACGACGTTTTCGATCAGCGTGCGATCCAGCGTTCTGCCGTCCCGTGCCGCGCCATCGATCAAGGCGTCGATGTTTGCCCAGCCTTCGGAGTCCAGCGTCAGGCCAATCGCCTGTGGCTCATGACGCAGCACGAAGCTGAGAAATTTGCTTGTTTCGTCCAGCAGTTTCTTGCTCATGAACTTCCCTGTCTGTATTCAGCGGCGGTCGGCGACCACGCCGATCAAAACGAGCACCACCAACAACACCGGCGCCAGGCTGTAGTTGTTGAACTGGCTCAGCCCCTTCACCACCCACGGCGTGGCGTAGATCAGCGCCGCGCCGCTGCCGACCATGCACAGCAGGGCCATCAGCGGGACGCGCAGGGCGCCGGCGATGCTGCCCAGGCGTTGCTCGACCCAGCTTTTGAAGTCGGCGCCGAACAGCACCAGCAGGCAGCCCACCAGGGCCAGCGCGATTTCCGAGAGGTTGCTGCGGCTCCAGCGGGAGACAGTGGCGAGCAGGTCGAGTATCAAATCCATGCGGTTTCCCGGGGAGCCATTCAGCTCAGAAATTTCTGCAGCAAATCGTTGAGAAAGAGTTGTCCGCGCTCGGTGGCCGCCAGACGTGACGGTTCGACCTGCAACAGACCGCTTTGTTCGGCCTCGCGCCGGTGTTCGTCGAGGCTTTCCAGCGGCAGGCCGGTGCGCTCGGGATACAGGCGTGATTCGACGCCGGCAGTCAGGCGCAGGGCGTTCATCAGGAACTCGAACGGCATCTCGTCGTTGGTCAGGGCTTTCTCGCCGGCCTGGAAGCTTTTGGTCGGGTTGAGGTAGTCCTTCGGCAGTCGGGTCTTCCAGGTGCGCACGATGCGCCCGTCCGGATGGCTGAGCTTGCCGTGGGCGCCGGCGCCGATGCCGATGAAGTCACCGAAGCTCCAGTAGTTGAGGTTATGCCGCGCCGGACGACCGGGTTGGGCATAGGCGGAGACTTCGTATTGCGCGTAACCGTGTTCGGCCAGCAGCGCCTGTCCGGCCTCTTGAATGTCCCACAGCGTGTCGTCTTCCGGCAGCACCGGCGGCTGGTTCCAGAACACGGTGTTCGGCTCCAGTGTCAGCTGATACCAGGAGATGTGCGTCGGTTTCAGTTCGATCGCCTGACGCAGATCGCTCAGGGCATCGTCCAGCGACTGGTCCGGCAGGCCGTGCATCAGGTCGAGGTTGAAGTTATCGAACCCGGCCTGGCGCGCCATGCCGGCGGCACGCACCGCTTCGTCGCCGTTGTGGATGCGGCCGAGGGCCTTGAGCTTTTCCTGCTGGAAGCTCTGGATACCGATCGACAGGCGATTGATCCCCAGTTTGCGGTAGGCGACGAACTTCGCTTGCTCGAAGGTCCCGGGGTTGGCTTCCAGGGTGATTTCGATGTCCTCGGCAAACGGGATGCGTTGTTTGACGCCTTCCAGCAAGCGACCAAGGGCTTCTGCGCTGAACAGGCTTGGCGTGCCACCGCCAAAGAAGATCGAACTCAACTCGCGGCCGTACACCGCGTGCAGATCCTGATCCAGGTCGGCAAGCAGCGCATCGACATATTCCTGTTCCGGCAGCACCGGGCTGGCGGTGTGGGAGTTGAAGTCGCAATACGGGCATTTGCGCACACACCACGGGATGTGGATGTACAGCGCCAGGGGCGGTAGCGTCGGCAACGGCGCCCGAGGCGAGGAGGCGGCGCCACCGATGATCAGCGACGACGCGGAGGAGCTATCGGTCATTTCAAGCCCAGACGCTGGCGCAGCAGATCCATTGCACGGGCGCGGTGGCTGATCTGGTTCTTGTCGCTCGGGCTCAGTTCGGCGCTGGACACGTTACGCTCCGGCACCCAGAACAGCGGGTCGTAGCCGAAACCGTGCTCGCCGCTGGCGGCGGTCAGGATGCGCCCGTGCCACAGGCCTTCGCAGAGGATCGGCAGCGGGTCGTCGGCATGACGCACCAGCGCCAGTACGCAGACGAACTGCGCGCCGCGCTCGGCTTCAGGCACGTCTTTCAGTGCGTCGAGCAGCTTGGCGTTGTTCGCCGCGTCGCCCTTGCCGTCGGCGTAGCGCGCGGAGTAGATGCCCGGTGCACCGCCGAGGAAGTCCACCGCCAGACCCGAATCGTCGGCCAGCGCCGGCAGCCCGGAGATGCGCGCGGCATTGCGCGCCTTGAGGATCGCGTTCTCGACGAACGACAGACCGGTTTCTTCCGGCTCCACGCTGCTGAACTCGCCGATCGAGCGCAATTGCACCGATTCGCCGAGCATGGCCTGGAGTTCCTTGAGTTTGCCGGCGTTATGGCTGGCCAGTACGAGTTGCTTGAGGTTCATCATTCGCCGGGGAAAAGCTCTTGGTTGAAATTGATGGTGTTGATCTTGTCACCGTTCTGCACCTTGATTTCGAAGGTGCGGGTTTCCTGCTGTTCCACCGGGTACTGGGCGATGTAATAGATCGCGCCCTGTTCGGTGACCTGGCGGAAATTCAGGGTCACGGTCTGGCTGGTCAGGTCTTTGACCGTGCCGGTGACGTTGGCGATCAGCGGCTTGCCGTCTTTGATCACCGAGACATTGATCACGCCCTGATTCTTGCTGCGGATCAACTCGGCAGCCTTGGCGATGTCCGGTTGCAGGTAGGTCGAGTTGAAGGTGTTGTAGTGCACCGTCACGTCGCCGAAGGTTTCCTGGCGCTCGCTCTTGATGGCATCGGCTGCCACGGCCGACAGGCTCAGGCAGGCGGCCAATAGCGTGGTAATCAGGCGTCCCATGTTCGTTCTCCTCGCAATGTCGTGGTTCAGACCGCGATTTTGTGATCCTGCAGCCCCGGGCTGCTGACGCGGTAGATACCGATCTCACCTAACAGATTAGGCCATAGCTTACTGGCCCACCCGTGGCGGTGCTGTTGATCCACGGCAAGCCGATCAATGACCTTCGCCTCACGTTCGCGACAAAGTTCTTCAAAGTCTTCGAAGGTGCAGAAGTGAATGTTCGGCGTGTTGTACCAGGTGTACGGCAGGAACTCGGACACCGGCATCCGGCCCTTGCTCGCCAGATACCAGCGGCAGCGCCAGTGGCCGAAGTTGGGGAAGGTGATGATGCACTGGCGACCGACCCGCAGCATTTCGTCGAGGATCTTGTCCGGGTAGTGCACGGCCTGCAGGGCCTGGGTCATCACGACCACGTCGAAGCTGTTGCTGGCGAAGTTGCCCAGGCCCTTGTCCAGGTCCTGCTCGATGACGTTGATGCCCTTGGCCACGCACTCGGCAATGTTGTCCGGGTCGTTTTCCAGGCCATAACCGGTGACCTGCTTGTGGTCGCGCAGCCAGGTCAGCAACTCGCCGTCACCGCAACCGAGGTCGAGCACGCGGCTGCCGGCGGGGATCCATTCCTGGATGATTTCCAGATCAGCTCTCATGGCTTGTTCACACCGTAATTCGGTTCATGTAATTGCCGAACGCCTGCAAATAGCGCGGGATCGGAATCAGGAAGGCGTCGTGGCCCTGGGGCGCGTCGATTTCCAGGTAGCTGACGTCCTTGCGTGCAGCCATCAGTGCGTCCACCAGTTCCCGCGAACGGGCCGGGGAGAAGCGCCAGTCGGTGGTGAACGACATCACGCAGAACTTGGCTTTCGCGCCTTCGAAGGTTTTCGCCAGGTTATCGTCGAAGTTCGCCGCCGGATCGAAGTAATCCAGCGCCTTGGTCATCAACAGATAGGTGTTGGCATCGAAGCGCCCGGAGAATTCTTCGCCCTGATAGCGCAGGTAGCTTTCGACCTGAAACTCGACGCTGTGGAAGTCGTAGTTGAGCTTTTCGCTCTTCAGGCCGCGACCGAATTTCTCGCCCATGGAGTCGTCGGACAGGTAGGTGATGTGCCCGACCATCCGCGCCAGCATCAGGCCGCGTTTGGGGATCACGCCCTGTTCCTGGAACGAGCCGCCGTGGAATTCCGGATCGGTGAGGATCGCCTGGCGCGCCACTTCGTTGAAGGCGATGTTCTGCGCCGACAGCTTGGGGGCTGAGGCGATGGCCAGGCAGTGGCGCACGCGATCCGGATAGGTGATGGTCCATTGCAGCGCCTGCATGCCGCCGAGGCTGCCGCCGATCACTGCGGCCCACTGGCCGATGCCGAGCAGGTCGGCGAGGCGCGCCTGGCTGTGCACCCAGTCTTCCACGGTCAGCACCGGGAAGTCGGCGCCGAACGGCTTGCCGGTGTCCGGGTTGAGGCTGCTCGGGCCGGTGGAGCCGTTGCAACCACCGAGGTTGTTCAGGCTGACCACGAAGAACTTGTTGGTGTCGATCGGTTTGCCGGGGCCGATGCAGCTGTCCCACCAACCGGGCTTGCGGTCGTCGACGCTGTGGTAGCCGGCGGCGTGGTGGTGGCCGGACAAGGCGTGGCAGATCAACACGGCGTTGCTCGCTTGCGTGTTCAGCGTGCCGTAGGTTTCGTAGATCAGGTCATAAGCGGCCAGCGAACGGCCGCAGGCCAGGGCCAGCGGTTCGCTGAAGTGCGCCGTTTGCGGCGTCACCAGACCAACAGAATCGGGGGAAAGGCAGCTGGCATCGACCCTGCTCTCGTTGAAATGAGGCGTAAGTCTAAAGAGCATGGGGGTTAGCAGCAAGCAGCCCTCACCCTAACCCTCTCCCGGAGGGAGAGGGGACTGACTGCGGTGATCTTTCGAGCTGCACCGACCTGATATTTTCGAGTTGAGCTCAAGTTTCGGAAACAACAATTATCGGCTCCCTCTCCTGGGGGAGAGGGCTGGGGTGAGGGGGGGGCGGCGACACAAGAATCAAGACGATTGCGCAACTAATCCCGGCAAATCCGGCAGTTTTTTGGGGGCATGGATGCGCACCCGCTTCTGCCGGTTCAACTCACCACTGAGCAAACTGACCTGACTCTTGGAAACCCCGAAAGCCTTGGCCAGAAACCCCATCAGATACGCATTGGCCTTGCCCTCGACCGGCGGCGCGGTCAGGCGGATCTTCAGGCGATCACCGTGCAGCCCGGCGAAGTCATCGTTGCGGGCTGCCGGTTGCAGGTGACACTCGAGGATAAGGTCGTCCCCGTCCCAACGGAACCAGCTCACATCAACAGGCGCAGGATTTCCGGCATCATCGTCATCGCCGCGAGGTTGTTGATCACCAGCATGTCGATCAGCTTCAGCGCGAGAAAGGCGAAAATCGGCGACAGGTCCAGGCCGCCCATGCTCGGCAGGAAGCGGCGGAACGGCGCCAGGGCCGGTTCGCAGATCTGGTTCACCAGCTCGGCGCCCGGGTTATGGCTGCCCGGGGCGACCCACGACAGGATCACGCTGATGATAAGGGCGAAGAAGAAAATCTTCAGGAACAGCGCGGTCACGCCGATGATCGACCAGATGAACAGTTGCAGCGGGTTGCCGGTGGTGCCGTAGGTCAGCAGCAGGGTCAGTGCCATCAGTGCCAGTTGTACGAGGATTGCCAGCACCAGCGAGGACATGTCGAGGCCGAACAGGCTCGGGATGATCCGGCGCAGTGGCTTGAGCAGCGGCTGGGTGGCCTTGACCACGAACTGGCACAGCGGGTTGTAGAAGTTCGCCCGTACCAGTTGCAGGACGAAGCGCAGCAGCACGATCAGCAGGTACAGGCTGCCGAGGGTTTGCAGCACGTAGACCGCTGCAGTGTTCAATCCAATCATGTAAGGCTCCTTATTTGCCCAGTTGTTCGGCCATCTCGGCCGAGCGGTGCGCGGCGGCGCCGAGTGCTTTTTCCACCAGGGCTTCGAAGCCGCCGGCCTGGAACGATTTGATCGCAGCTTCAGTGGTGCCCGCTGGCGAGGTCACGCGGCGGCGCAGTTCGGCGGCGTCGACGTCGCTGGAAACCGCCATGTGCGCGGCGCCCAGCGCAGTTTGCAGAGTCAGTTGCTCGGCGGTTTCCTTCGGCAGGCCGAGTTTGACGCCGGCGGCGGTCATGGCTTCGATCAGCAGGAAGAAGTAGGCCGGGCCGGAACCGGAGACGGCGGTGACCGCGTCCAGTTGCTGTTCTTCGTTCAGCCACAGGGCGATGCCCACGGCGGACAGCAGCTCTTCAGCCTGTTGGCGCTGTTCGGCGCTGACTTCGCCGGTGGCGTACAAGCCGCTCACGCCCTGACGCAGCAGCGCCGGGGTGTTGGGCATGCAGCGCACGATCGGCTGCTCACCGAGCCACGCGGTCATGCTGGCACAGGTGATGCCGGCGGCGATGGACACCACCAGTTGATTCGGTTTCAGGCTCGGGCGGATCGCTTCGCACACGGCTTTCATGGCCTGTGGCTTGACTGCCAGCACGACAACGTCGGCGCCGTCGATGGCCTGGGCATTGTCGGCGAAGGTTTCGATGCCGTGCTCGGCGCTGACCCGGTTGCGGGTCTCTTCGCCCGGATCGCTGGCGCGGATGTGTGCGGCTTCCAGACCCTTGGCCCGCAGGCCGCCGATCAGGCTGGCGGCCATGTTGCCGGCACCGATAAAGGCAATACGCGTGTTGCTCATGTCAGGTCCTTATCTGGAAATCATCAAGATTGGGAGTAGTCGCGAGCGCCAAACAGGGCCGTACCGATACGGACCCAGGTGGCGCCCTGGGCAATGGCCGACTCGAGGTCGTGGCTCATGCCCATGGAAAGTGTGTCGAGCGGCAGATCAAGGTTGGCCTGCAATGTCTGGACGGCGGCGAATGCGGCATCCTGCTCGGCGCGATCTTCGGTCGGCTCGGGAATCGCCATCAGCCCGCGCAACTTCAAGCGCGGCAGGGCGCTGATGGCCTCGGCCAGGGCCGGCAGGTCGGCCGGAGTGCAGCCGGATTTGCTGGCCTCACCGCTGACATTGACCTGAATGCAGATGTTCAGTGGCGGCAGATCCGCCGGACGTTGCTCGGACAGACGTTGGGCAATTTTCAGACGGTCCACGGAGTGCACCCAGGCGAAGTGCTCGGCAATCGAGCGGGTCTTGTTCGACTGAATGGGGCCGATGAAGTGCCAGATCAAGGGCAGGTCGGCCAGTTCGAGCTGTTTGCCCAAAGCTTCCTGCAGATAGTTCTCGCCAAAGTCGCGCAGGCCGGCGGCGTAAGCTTCGCGCAGGGCTTCGGCGGGTTTGGTCTTGCTCACGGCCAGCAGCTGGACGCTGTTTTCATCGCGGCCGGCGGCTTGAGTCGCTGCCTGGATGCGCGAACTAACGTGGAGAATGTTGTCTGCTATCGTGGACATCAAGAGGCGCCAGCGGTCTGAAGGTTCGCGGCATTCTACTGGAATTGAGGGACGCTATGGATATCACTGAACTGCTGGCCTTCAGCGCCAAACAGGGCGCTTCCGACCTGCACCTGTCGGCCGGACTGCCGCCGATGATCCGCGTGGATGGCGATGTGCGGCGGATCAATCTGCCGGCGCTGGATCACAAACAGGTGCACGAGCTGATCTACGACATCATGAACGACACCCAACGGGTGGAGTTCGAGAAACATCTGGAAACCGACTTTTCCTTCGAAGTGCCGGGTGTGGCGCGCTTTCGGGTCAATGCCTTCAACCAGAACCGTGGCGCCGGCGCCGTGTTCCGCACCATCCCGTCGAAAGTGCTGAGCATGGAAGACCTCGCCATGGGCGACGTCTTTCGCAAGATCACCGACGCGCCGCGCGGGCTGGTGCTGGTGACCGGGCCGACCGGTTCCGGCAAATCCACCACCCTGGCGGCGATGATTGATTACCTCAACACCCATCGTCATCACCACATCCTGACCATCGAAGACCCCATCGAATTCGTCCACGAATCGCGCAAATGCCTGATCAATCAGCGTGAGGTCCACCGCGATACCCGCAGTTTCGCCACTGCGTTGCGCTCAGCGTTGCGGGAAGACCCGGACGTGATCCTGGTGGGCGAGATGCGCGACCTGGAAACCATCCGCCTGGCGCTGACCGCTGCGGAAACCGGGCATCTGGTGTTCGGTACGCTGCACACCACCTCGGCAGCCAAGACCATCGACCGGGTGGTTGACGTGTTCCCTGGGGACGAGAAGTCCATGGTGCGTTCGATGCTGTCCGAGTCGTTGCTGGCCGTGGTGTCGCAGACGCTGATCAAGAAGATCGGCGGCGGCCGGGTGGCGGCGCACGAAATCATGCTGGGAACGTCGGCGATCCGGAACCTGATCCGCGAGGACAAGGTGGCGCAGATGTATTCGGCGATCCAGACCGGCGGGTCGCTGGGGATGCAGACACTCGACATGTGCCTGAAGGATCTGGTGACCAAGGGCCTGATCAGTCGCGAGCATGCGCGGGAGAAGGCGCGGACGCCGGATAATTTCTAGTGGCGAAAAAAAACGCAGCCCGAGGGCTGCGTTTTTTGTGATCTGCAAGGATCAGCGTTGAACCACGCGCATCTGCTTGCCGCCCGGTTCTTTCGGCAGCACACGCTTGGCAACCACGTAATGCTGTTCCCAATACGGCTTGTTCAGCGTATCGATGCTCACCGCTTTGCCACGGCGCGGTGCGTGGATGAAGCGGTCGTTGCCCAGGTAGATGGCAACGTGATTGACCCGACGGCTCTTGATATTGAAGAAAATCAGGTCGCCAGGCTTGAGATCCTTGCGCTCGACTTTCTCGCCGTGGCCGCTGGCCATGGCATTCGAGGTGCGCGGCAGGTCGAACGTGGCGTCGTTGAACGCGTATTTCACCAGGCCGCTGCAGTCGAAGCCTTTGCTCGGGCTGCTGCCGCCCCAACGGTAAGGTGTACCGAGGACGTTCACCGCGCGACTGAGGACGTTGCTGCTTTCCTTGTTCGCCATCGGTGGAACCAGCTTGCCGTGACCCTTGCTGGCGAGCGTGGTGTGTTTCGTTTGCTTGCCTTTGTTCGACGGAGCAGAGGCATGGGATTTGGGAGTGAAACCGTTAACGTTGGGAAGACGTTGCTCACGATTGGTGGCGTGGGCGGCCAGTGGCATTAATAGGCAAATAGTTAGCCATGTCTTGAAAAATGGACGCATTAGGCAGGGCTCTTATGTGTTAGCGCGCAACTTTATAACAGCTTTTTTGTCCCTTCCGAGGCCGTTGGTCGATTCAAAAGGCGGGCAACGGAACCAAACAAGCGGCAAATAGACGCAATTGTCGGACAGAAGTCAGGTGCTATAAGGCTTTGACGGACCACAAGGTAGCATTTGCCGTACGTCGGCTACATGTAAAAAAGTCACAAAGAATTAAAGAAAATTTATCTATCGCGTGTATCGAGGTCTTCATGAACCGCTATCAACTGCCACAAGTGAAGGAAAAGGACACCCATAGCAAGGTGATCGGTTACCTGTTGTGGATCTTCGGTTTTACCGGGTCGCACCGCTTCTATTACGGCAAGCCGGTGACCGGCACGATCTGGTTTTTCACCTTCGGCCTGCTGGGGATTGGCTGGCTGATCGACGTGTTCCTGATCCCGGCGATGGACCGGGAAGCGGACCTGCGCTTTGCGGCGGGGCCGATCGAATACAACGTGGCGTGGATTCTGCTGACATTTCTTGGCGCGTTCGGCGTGCACCGGATGTATCAGGGCAAGTGGATCACAGGTTTGCTGTACCTGCTGACCGGCGGGTTGTTCTTTCTGGGCGTGCTGTATGACTTCTGGACGCTGAACGATCAGGTGTCGGTGCGTAACGCCGAAGGGCGGGGTGCTTTTCAGTAAGAGATGGCGAGGGAGCAAGCTCCCTCGCCACTTTTTTATGCCTGATGGCTGATCCGGCCATCCACCAACGTGTAACGCACCACGCCTGGCAGGCTGTGACCGAGGAACGGGCAGTTCTCGCCCTTCGACAGCCAGCGCTCGCCGGCCACGGTCGAAGCCTTTGGATCGAACAGCACGATATCCGCCGCACCGCCCACTGCCAGTTTGCCTGCCGGCAGGCGCAGGGCTTCGGCCGGGCCGGCGCTCAGGCGCGCCAGCAGGGTCGGCAGGTCCAGCAGACCATCCTCGACCAGCGTCATCGCCAGCGGCAGCAGCAGTTCGACACTGCTGATGCCCGGCTCGGTAGCGCCGAACGGTGCCAGTTTCGCATCGCGCTCATGGGGCTGGTGATGGCTGGAGATCGCCGAAACCACCCCGGACTTCACCGCTTCACGCAGACCGTCGCGATCCGCGCGGGTGCGCAGCGGTGGTTGCACGTGATACAGGCTGCTGAAGTCGATCAGCGCTTCATCCGTCAGGATCAGTTGATAAAGGGCGACATCCGCCGTGACTTTCAAACCACGGGCCTGGGCCTGAGCAATCAGGGCCACGCCGCGAGCGCTGGTCAGTTGACTGAAGTGCGCACGCACGCCGGTCTGCTCGACCAGCAGCAGATCCCGGGCCAGGGCCACGGTTTCAGCGGTTTCCGGGATGCCCGGCAGGCCGAGGAAGCTGGCAGTGGCGCCTTCGTGGGCCAGGCCGCCGTCGGCGAGGTCGTGATCCTGGGAGTTGAAAATCACCGTCAGGTCGAAGGTTGCCGCGTAATCCAGCGCCCGGCACAGGGTGCGGGTGTTGCGAAAGCTCTCCAGACCGTTGCCGAACGCCACGCAACCGGCGTCGCGCAAGGCAACGAGCTCGGCCAGTTGCTCGCCGTCCAGGCCTTTGCTCAGGGCGCCGATCGGAAACACCTTGGTGTTGCCGGCTTCGCGGGCGCGGTCGAGGATCAGCTCGGCCACGGCCGAGGTGTCGAGCACCGGTTTGGTTTTCGGCGGGCAGCACAGGCTGGTCACGCCTCCGGCCGCCGCGGCGCGGGTTTCGCTGGCGATGGTGCCTTTGCGGCTGTAGCCCGGCTCGCGCAGGGCGACGTTCAGGTCGACGAGGCCCGGAGCGGCGACAAGGCCTTGGGCGTCGATGGTTTCCACAGCGGTGAAACCGGCCGGTGCCGCGCCGAGGGCGACGATCTTGCAGGCTTCAACGTGAATATCGGTGATTTGATCCAGGCCGCTGCTTGGATCGATGACGCGGGCGCCGAGAATGCTGAGCTTCACTGGGCGTTCTCCTGCTCGAATTGACGCTGCGCGGTTTGTCCGCTCATGGCCATGGACAGCACGGCCATACGGATCGCGATGCCGTAGGTAACTTGATTGAGGATCACCGAGTGCGGGCCGTCAGCCACCGCCGACTCGATCTCCACGCCACGGTTGATCGGCCCCGGGTGCATGACGATGCAATCGGGCTTGGCACCGGCCAGGCGCGCGGTGGTCAGGCCGAACAGGCGGTAGAACTCGCCTTCGCTCGGCAGCAGGCCGCCGGTCATGCGCTCACGCTGCAGGCGCAGCATGATCACCACGTCGACGTCTTTCAGGCCTTCGGTCATGTCGGTGTAGACCTTCACGCCGTACTGCTCGATGCCGATCGGCAGCAGGGTCTTCGGCGCGATCACGCGGATGTCCTGGCAACCGAGGGTCTTCAGGGCGAGCATGTTCGAGCGCGCCACCCGCGAATGCAGGATGTCGCCGACGATGGCTACCGAGAGGTTTTCGAAGCTGCCCTTGTGCCGACGGATGGTCAGCATGTCGAGCATGCCCTGGGTCGGGTGGGCATGACGGCCGTCGCCGCCGTTGATGATCGCCACCTGCGGGCAGACATGCTCGGCGATGAAGTGCGCGGCGCCCGAATCACCGTGGCGCACGACGAACATGTCGGCGGCCATGGCTTCGAGATTGCGCAGGGTGTCGAGCAGGGTTTCGCCCTTGCTGGCCGACGACGTCGACACGTTCAGGGTGATCACGTCCGCCGACAGTCGCTGGGCCGCCAGTTCGAAGGTGGTGCGGGTGCGCGTGGAGTTTTCGAAGAACACGTTGCACACGGTCTTGCCGCGCAGCAACGGGACCTTCTTCACGGCCCGTGCACCGACTTCGAGGAACGAGTCGGCGGTGTCGAGGATTTCCGTCAGCAACTCGCGGCGCAGGCCGTCGAGCGAGAGGAAGTGGCGCAGCTGGCCCTGATCATTGAGCTGCAGCGGGCGCTTGGTATCTAGAGGCGTCATCGCGAAGGGGACTCTCAATAGGGCGGATTAAAGGGCAAGGTCTTGCAGTTCGAGGGCCAGCTCCGGGCCGGACAGCTTGACCCGCTCATGGGCGGCCAGCGACAGGGTCGCGCCGACCACGTTCGGGCGGATCGGCAGTTCGCCGGCGTCCAGGTCCAGCAGGCAGACCAGCGTCACGCTGGCCGGGCGGCCGTAGTCGAACAGCTCGTTCATGGCAGCGCGGATGGTCCGGCCGCTCATCAGTACGTCGTCGATCAGCACCAGATGCTGGCCTTCGATTTCGAAGGGCAGGGCGGACGGACGCACTTGCGGGTGCAGGCCGTTCTGGCTGAAGTCGTCGCGGTAGAAGGAAACGTCCAGCGTACCCAGTGGCGCATCGCTGCCCAGCTCTGCGAGCAGGGCCTGGGCGACCCAGACGCCGCCGGTGCGGATGCCGATGTAACGCGGTTCGCTGATACCACGCTGGGCCAGGTGCGCCTTGAGGCGTGTCGCCATCTGGCTGATCAGATCGGCGGGATTGGGCAGGCTCATGGTTGCTCCTTCTCGGGGTCGAGCCGGTTCTAGCGAACCGGGGCTCGGGTTGTAGCCAAAAGAAAAGCGCCGTAGCGCTTGTCAGGATTCAAACAGTGCGGTGTTCTCGTCGAGCCAGCCCTGCAGCAGCAGCGCGGCGGCGATGGCGTCCACCGGGTTGTCGCGGTAGCTGCCCTTCTGTCCGCCGCGCACCAGTCGCTCGCCCTTGGCTTCGAAGGTCGTCAGGCGCTCGTCGTGGGTATAGAAGGGCAGGTTGTAGCGTCCGTTGAGACGGCGGGCGAATTTCTCGGCGCGTACGCACATCTCGCTGGGTGTGCCGTCCATGTTCAGCGGCAGGCCGACCACCACGGCATCGGGTTTCCATTCCTTTATCAGGGCTTCGACCTGATTCCAGTCCGGCACACCGTTTTGCGCCTTCAAGGTGCACAGCTCGCGAGCCTGGCCGGTAATCACCTGGCCGACCGCCACGCCGATCTGTTTGGTGCCGTAGTCGAAGCCGAGGATCAGGCGCAGGGCCATCAGGCGTGCCCTGCCTGGCTGGTCAGCAGATTGAGGTTGATCCCCAAGTGTTTGGCCGCCGCTTCCAGGCGCAGTTCGCTGCTGGTGTTGAACAGGATGTCGGCGTCGTACGGGCAGGTCAGCCAGGCGTTGTCGGCCATTTCAGCCTCCAGTTGCCCGGCTTCCCAGCCGGCGTAGCCGAGGGTGATCAGGCTTTTCGCCGGGCCCACGCCGTCAGCGATGGCGAACAGCACGTCTTGCGAGGTGGACAGTGCGAGGTCGCCGTCCAGCTCGACGGTGGCCTGGAACGTCTTGCCTGCCGGGTGCAGGACAAAACCGCGATCGGTCTGCACCGGGCCGCCGATGAAGATCGGTACATGCTGGCACAGCGCTGGCGGATCGATGTCCGGGCGCAGCTGCTCGAGGATGTCGGCCAGGTTCAGCTCTTGCGGTCGGTTGACCACCAGCCCCATTGCGCCATTGGCCGTGTGCTCGACGATGTAGGTCAAGGTGTGGGCAAAGTTCGGGTCGGCCATGTGTGGCATGGCGATCAGGAAGTGATGCTTGAGGTAGCTGGGGCTGACGTTTTTCATGTGCGGTAGTGTGGCGTTCGGGGGGCGAACTGACAAGCTGGAGCGGTCAAAAGATCGGCTCAGTTGCTGGACAGCCGGTCGCCCCGGGCGAATTTCCAGGTGCGGATGATTTCCAGCCGGTCGATGTCCGACAAGTCGCCGGTAAACGGTGCGAAAGGCGCGGCCAGCCGCACGATGCGCTGCGCTGCCTGATCCAGCAGCGGCTGGCCGGAGGATTCCAGCACCAGCACTTCATACAGCGAGCCGTCGCGGTTGATCGACACCATCAGGCGCAAATTGCCGTAAATCTGTTGGCGCCGGGCTTCTTCGGGGTAATTGAGGTTGCCGATGCGCTCGACCTTCTTGCGCCATTCGTCCTTGTACCAGGCGCCCTTGTCGCGCATGGTCGAGGCCGCGCTCAGGCGGTGGATGCGCGGGCGTTTGGCGTACAGCTGTTGTTCGTTGGCCAGTTCGGCTTCCAGGCTGGCGATGTCGCTGGAGAGCTGCGAACTGTCGAAAGTCGGTGCATCGACCGTCGGTTTGGTCTCGGTCTTGGCTTCTTCTTTCTTGGTCGGCGCCTTTTTCGGTTTCGGCGCGACGGTGGTCACCGCCGCCTTGGGCGCGGCTTCCTGCACTTCCGGCTTGGCGGCCGGCGGCGGGGTGACTTTCTTGACCTGATTGTCCTGGAACGGCGCGACTTCGGTGGTCTTGGGGATCGCCTTCTTGTCGAGGGTGCCGCTGCCTTCCTGGTTTTCCTGAGCGAGGAAATCGGCCTTCTTGGGCTTGGTTTCGCTCTTGAAGGTAGCGAGGGTGATTTCCAGGGTTTTGCTGATCTGCTTGGGCTCGACCATGGTGAAACCCACGCCGAGCAGCAGCGCCAAATGGATCAGCGCCGCGAGAAACAGGGTAAATCCGAGGCGATCGACCGGGCGCACGCCGCGGTGGGCGAGTTCAGCAGGCAGATCGGACGGAAGTGTCATTCGAGAAAAACCAACATCGCGTTTTTACGGGCTCGGCATGATAACGCAATGTTGGTTTTTAGCTGCAAGCTGCACAGAAGCAAGCGACGAGCGACGAGCTTCAAGCTTCAAGCTTGCGGCTCGTGGCTTGCAGCTTTTTCTCTATCGCATCCATCAGCATCCCGCCGATGTCGGTGCCGAAGGCATTGTCGATCTCGCGGATGCAGGTCGGGCTGGTGACGTTGATTTCGGTCAGGTGCTCGCCGATCACGTCGAGGCCGACGAACAGCAGGCCCTTCGCGCGCAAGGTCGGGCCGACCTGAGCGGCGATCCAGCGATCCTTGTCGGTCAGCGGGCGGGCTTCGCCTCGACCGCCGGCGGCGAGGTTGCCACGGGTTTCGCCCTGGGCCGGAATCCGCGCCAGGCAGTAATCCACCGGCTCGCCGTCGATCATCAGGATGCGCTTGTCGCCGTCCTTGATCGCCGGCAGGTAGGCCTGGCCCATGATCTGCTGGGTGCCGAGGGCGGTCAGGGTTTCCAGAATCACCGACAGGTTCGGATCGCCGACGCGGTGACGGAAGATAGAAGTACCGCCCATGCCGTCCAGCGGCTTGAGGATCACGTCGCCATGCTTGGCGGCGAATTCACGCAGTACGTCGGCGCGGCGGCTGACCACGGTTGGCGGCGTGCACTGCGGGAACAGCGTGGCGAACAGCTTTTCGTTGCAGTCGCGCAGGCTCTGCGGCTTGTTGACCACCAGCACGCCAGCGGACTCGGCCTGTTCGAGCAGGTAGGTGGAGTAGACGAACTCCATGTCGAATGGCGGATCCTTGCGCATCAGGATCACGTTCAGGTCGCTCAGCAGGGAATCCTGTTCGGCGCCCAGTTCGAACCATTTTTCCGGGTTGGCGAAGACTTTCAGCGGCTTCATCCGCGCCCGGGCCTGACCTTCACCTTGATAAAGGTCTTTCTGTTCCATGTAGAACAGTTCCCAGCCGCGCTTCTGCGCCGCCAGCAGCATGGCCAGCGAGCTATCCTTTTTATAGGAAATGCTGGCGATTGGGTCCATGACTATCCCGACGCGAACGCTCATTGGGTTTTCCTCGAAAATTGGCTACCGGATCGGTATGAAAAAAGTGCCGCCAGAGTGGCTCCGGGCGGGTTTTCGGTCAAGGAAAAACCCGTCGATAGATTGCTTCTGGAGACTGTGCTAAAAAGGCTCCCAGCCGTGCTGGCCCTTGAACATCAAGGGTTTCCAGCCATCAGTCATCGCAAAACGGACAAATTGATTCGCAAAGGCGACGGTAGAGCCCCCTTATGGAACAGCAGTCCAGCGCCTTGAAGGTCATGGTGATCGACGACTCGAAAACGATTCGTCGCACCGCCGAGACCCTGTTGAAAAATGCAGGGTGCGAAGTCATCACGGCGATCGACGGTTTCGACGCCCTGGCGAAGATCGCCGACAACCACCCCGGGATCATTTTTGTCGACATCATGATGCCGCGTCTGGATGGTTATCAGACCTGCGCTTTAATCAAGAACAACAGTGCCTTCAAGGCGACGCCGGTGATCATGCTGTCGTCCCGCGACGGGCTGTTCGACAAGGCCAAGGGGCGGATTGTCGGTTCCGATCAATTTTTGACCAAACCTTTCAGCAAGGAAGAACTGCTCGACGCGATTGCGGCCCATGTTCCGGGCTTTGCCGCTGATTTGCCGCAGTAAGACACGCACAGTGACGCTCGGCCAGCGGGCCCGGTGTCGACAAGAAAAATGGGGAAGACCATGGCACGTATTCTGATCGTCGATGACTCGCCGACCGAAATGTACAAACTGACCGGCATGCTGGAAAAGCACGGCCACGAAGTGTTGAAAGCCGAAAACGGCGCCGACGGCGTGGCCCTGGCCCGTCAGGAGAAACCTGACGCGGTGCTGATGGACATCGTCATGCCCGGCCTCAACGGTTTCCAGGCGACCCGCCAACTGACCAAGGACGCTGAAACCAGCCACATTCCGGTCATCATCATCACCACCAAGGATCAGGAAACCGACAAGGTCTGGGGCACTCGCCAGGGCGCCAGGGATTACCTGACCAAACCGGTCGACGAAGACACGCTGATCAAGACCCTGAACAACGTGCTGGCCGGTTGATCGCGCCGCCATGAGCGAGTCGCTGACCGCGTTCGAACTGTTGTGGCAGATCGACCAGCGCTGTCGCCTGCTGGCGGCGGACCTGCCGTCGCAACCGGCGCGCCAGGATCGCTGGAGCGGCATCGGCTTTCGCCTCGGCGAGCACTGGTACGTCGCGCCGATGGGCGAGGTCAGCGAAGTGCTGCCCGAACCGCGCTTCACCCAGATGCCGGGGGTGAAGCCCTGGGTCAAGGGCGTGGCCAATCTGCGCGGGCGGTTGCTGCCGATCATGGACCTGTGCGGATTCTTCGGCCATGAGCTGTCACCGATGCGCAAGCAGCGGCGGGTATTGGTCGTGGAGCATCAGGACGTGTTTGCCGGTGTGCTGGTCGATGAGGTTTTCGGCTTGCAGCACTTCGAGCAGGACAGCTTCGAACCGGTCTCGATCCGTAAACGGCAAGGCTCCAAGGGCGAGTTCGTCAAAGGCTATTTCCGGCGCGAGCAGAACTGGCGAGTGTTCAGCCTGTTTGCGCTGGCGCAGTCACCGAGTTTCATGCACGTCGCGGTTTAACAGGCGAGGACCGATGATCAAAGCAAAAACCAGCAAGCCCGCAGAAGGCTCGCGCAGCCGCTCGCAGATCATCGTGCTGTTCATCGCGCTGATCGTGTTCATCATGCTGCTGTTCGCCAATTTCGCTTACCTCAACACTCAGGCCAACTACGACAAACAGTACATCGGTCACGCCGGCGAGCTGCGGGTTCTGTCGCAGCGGATTGCCAAGAACGCCACCGAAGCTGCCGCCGGCAAGGCTGCCGCGTTCAAGCTGCTCAGCGATGCGCGCAACGATTTCGCCCAGCGCTGGGGTTACCTGAAGAAGGGCGACCCGGCCACCGGCCTGCCGCCGGCACCGTCCACCGTGCGCCCGGAAATGCGCGCCGTGCAGCTGGACTGGGAACGCCTGCTGAAAAACACCGACGCCATCCTGTCCAGCGAACAGACCGTGCTGTCCCTGCATCAGGTCGCCGCGACCCTCGCCGAAACCGTGCCGCAGTTGCAGATCGAATACGAAAAAGTCGTCGAGATCCTCCTGCAACGCGGCGCCCCGGCGGCGCAGGTGGCGATGGCCCAGCGTCAGTCGCTGCTGGCTGAGCGGATTCTCGGCGCGGTCAACACCGTGCTCTCCGGCGACGAAAATTCGCAACAGGCTGCCGACGCTTTTGGCCGTGACGCCACGCGCTTCGGTCAGGTGCTCAACGGCATGCTGCAAGGCAACCCGACGCTGAAAATCAGCCAGGTCGAGGACCGTGATGCCCGTGCGCGCCTGAGCGAAATTGCCGAGCTGTTCCAGTTTGTCTCCGGTTCGGTAGATGAAATCCTCGAAACCTCGCCGGAGCTGTTCAAGGTCCGCGAGTCCGCCACCAACATCTTCAGCCTGTCGCAGACCCTGCTCGACGAAGCCTCGCACCTGGCCACAGGTTTCGAGAACCTCGCCGGCGGGCGCAGCACCGACACCATCGGCGGCTACGTGCTGGGCCTGCTGGCACTGGCGTCGATCATCCTGATCGGCATGGTCATGGTCCGGGAAACCAACCGTCAGTTGCGCGAGACTGCCGAGAAGAACGAACGCAACCAGAACGCGATCATGCGTCTGCTGGATGAAATCGAAGACCTCGCCGACGGCGACCTGACGGTGACCGCCTCGGTGACCGAAGACTTCACCGGGACCATCGCCGACTCGATCAACTATTCTGTCGACCAGTTACGCGACCTGGTGGCGACCATCAACCTGACAGCCGGCCAGGTCGCCGCCGCGGTGCAGGAAACCCAGGCCACCGCCATGCACCTAGCCCAGGCGTCGGAGCATCAGGCCCAGCAGATTTCCGAAGCCTCGACCGCGATCAACGACATGGCCCAGTCCATCGACCAGGTGTCGGCCAACGCCGCCGAATCCTCGGCGGTGGCCGAGCGTTCGGTGGAGATCGCCAACAAGGGCAACGAGGTGGTGCACAACACCATCCACGGCATGGACAACATTCGCGAACAGATCCAGGACACCGCCAAACGCATCAAGCGCCTGGGTGAGTCGTCCCAGGAAATCGGCGACATCGTCAGCCTGATCGACGACATTGCCGACCAGACCAACATCCTCGCCCTCAACGCGGCGATTCAGGCGTCGATGGCCGGTGATGCCGGGCGCGGTTTTGCCGTGGTTGCCGACGAAGTACAACGGCTGGCGGAACGTTCGTCCGCCGCCACCCGACAGATCGAGACGCTGGTGCGGGCGATCCAGACCGACACCAACGAAGCCGTGATTTCCATGGAGCAGACCACCACCGAAGTGGTGCGCGGCGCGCGGCTGGCGCAGGATGCCGGTGTGGCCCTGGAAGAAATCGAAGGCGTGTCCAAGACCCTTGCGGCGCTGATCCAGAGCATTTCCAACGCGGCGCAGCAGCAGACGTCTTCGGCCGGGCAGATTTCCCTGACGATGAACGTGATCCAGCAGATCACCTCGCAGACCTCGTCCGGTTCCACGGCCACTGCCGAAAGCATCGGCAACCTGACGAAAATGGCCAGCCAGTTGCGGCGTTCGGTGTCCGGGTTCACCTTGCCGGCGGCGGCAACGCCCGCCACGGGCAAGGCGTGAGGCCTGCGGGCGAGATCATGTCGAGCGGAGTGGTTATGGGCGACCGGCACGACTACGTGGCCCTCGAATGGGTCAAGGGCGAAATTGCCGAAACGCTGAGGCAGGCGCATCAGGCCATCGAAGCCGTGCTCGACGATCAGCAGTCGGTGCCCGGGCTGGACGAGTGCCTGGCGTGCATCCATCAGGTCCACGGCAGTCTGCAGATGGTCGAGTTCTACGGCGCGGCCTTGCTTGCCGAAGAGATGGAGCATCTGGTCGAAGCCCTGCAGAACGACCGCGTCAGCCACCGCGACGAAGCCTTGCACCTGCTGTTGCAGGCCTTCGGCCAACTGCCGACCTACCTCGACCGTGTGCAAAGTGCTCGCCGTGATTTGCCGCTGGTGGTGCTGCCGCTGATCAACGATTTGCGTAGCGCCCGTGGCGAAAGCCTGTTGTCCGAGACCAGCCTGTTCAGCCCGCAATTGCCGGAGTTGCCGGCGCTGAGCCCTGAAGCGCTGGCCCTGCTGGAACCGGCGGAACTGCCCAATGTGCTGCGCAAGTTGCGGCAAATGTTGCAGATGGCGTTGGTAGGCTTGCTCCGCGAACAGGACGACCAGACGCACCTCGGTTACCTGAGCAAAGTCTTCACCCGTCTCGAAGCGTTGAGCGGCGATTCACCCTTGAGTCCGTTGTGGCAAGTCGCCTCGGCGCTGGTCGAGGGCATGCGCGAAGGCCGGATCGCCAACAGCCCGGCCCTGCGCAGCCTGTTCAAGGACGCCGACAAGGAACTCAAGCGCCTGCTCGAACAAGGCATGGCCGGCCTCAACCAGCCACCGCCGCCCGAGCTGTTCAAAAGCCTGCTGTTCTATATTGCCAAAGCCGAACATCCCACCGGGCAGATGCTGACCATGAAAGATCGCTACTCCCTGGACGACGCGTTGCCCGACAGCGCGATGGTCGACGAAGAACGCGCACGTCTGGCCGGCCCCGACCGCGATGCCATGCGCTCGGTGCTCGCGGCGTTGTGCGAAGAGCTGGTGCGGGTCAAGGAGCGCCTCGACCTGTTCGTGCGCAGCGACCGCCAGCACACCTCGGATCTGGACAGCCTGCTGGCGCCGCTGCGGCAGATCGCCGACACCCTCGCGGTGCTCGGTTTCGGCCAGCCGCGCAAGGTCATCATCGATCAACTGGCGGTGGTGCTCAGCCTCGCTCAGGGCCAGCGCGAACCGAACGACGCCACACTGATGGACGTCGCCGGCGCCTTGCTTTACGTCGAAGCGACGCTGGCCGGTATGGTCGGCACGGTGGAGCCGGAGAGCCCGGAAGACTCGCGCCTGCCCACCACCGACCTGACGCAGATCCATCAGATCGTGATCAAGGAAGCACGCATCTGCCTGCAACAGGCCAAGGACATGATCGTCGACTACATCGACGCCGACTGGGATCGCCAGCAGCTGCAACCCTTGCCGGCGCTGCTGACCCAGGTCCGTGGCGCGTTGGCGATGATCCCGTTGACCCGTGCGGCGAGTCTGCTGGAAGCCTGCAACGGCTTCATCCGCGAGCATCTGCTGCTCGACCCCCACGAGCCGGGCTGGCAGCAACTGGACAACCTCGCCGATGTCATCACCAGTCTCGAGTATTACCTCGAACGCCTGACCGATGACCCGCAGGCACCGAGCGAGCAGCTGCTGGATGTCGCGCAAAAGAGCCTGGCCCGTCTCGGCTACTTCCCTGACGAGCCGCCCAGCGAACAGCGTGTACCCGTGCTCGAGGATGTGCTCAGTCCCAGCGAAGCGCTGGTGATGCAGGACCTGCAGGAACTCGATGACCCGCAAATCGCCCAGTCGCTGGCCGATGTGCTGGCCAGCCCGGTGTCAGCGGTCAATCCGCCGGCACTGACCACGCCCGGCAGCCTGCTGCCGCCGCCCGCCGATGAAGAGCCGGTGGACGACGAGTTGCGTGAAGTGTTCCTCGAAGAGACCGAGGAGGTACTCGATGTCCTGCGTGACTACCTGCCGCGCTGGACCGCCGATCCGCAGGACCGCGCAGCCCTCAGTGAGCTGCGCCGGGCCTTTCACACCCTGAAAGGCAGCGGACGCATGGTGCGTGCGCTGGTACTCGGCGAACTGGCCTGGGCGGTGGAAAACCTGCTCAACCGTGTGCTGGAGCACAGCGTCGAACCGGCGCCGGCGGTGCAGCAATTGCTGGCCGATACGCTGCTGTTGCTGCCGGACCTGATCGCCGAATTCGCCATCAATGGTCAGCGTCAGCGCCAGGATGTCGATCACCTCGCGGCCCGTGCCCACGCCTTGGCCAAGGGCGACACGCCGTTGCCGGCCGAAGACGTGGAGGACGTCGCGGCGCTCGATCCGCTGTTGCTGGAGATTTTCCGCAACGAAGCCGAAACCCACCTCGCCAGCCTCAACCGCTTCCTCGATCAGGCCGCTGAACACGTGCCGTTGCAGGCCAGCGACGAACTGCAGCGAGCGTTGCATACCCTCAAAGGCAGCGCGTCGATGGCCGGCGTATTGCCGATCGCCGAACTGGCGGCGCCGCTGGACAAACTGGCCCGGGAGTTCAAGGCCCACCAACTGGCGCTGGATCTGGACGAAGTGGAATTGCTGCTGGAAGCCGAGGGCCTGTTCCGCGTCGGCCTGCGCCAGCTCAAGCACGACCCGCTGGCACCGATTGTCGGTGCGCAGTCGCTGATCAAACGTACCGAAACCCTGCTGAGCGAACGCCTCGAATCCATCCTCAATGCACCGAGCAGTGCCCTGCGGGTCAAGCGCGATCCGCAACTGATCAACAACTTTCTGGCCCAGGGCATGGACATCCTGCTCGACGCCGAAAACCTCTTGCAGCGCTGGCAGCAGCATCCCGGCGAACGCCAGGAACTCAGTGCGCTGCTGGATGAACTGACGACCCTCGGCGAGGCCGCGCACCTGGCGGATCTGCTGCCGGTGGACGTGTTGTGCGAAGCCTTGCTGGATCTGTATGGCGCGGTGGAAGAAAGCAGCCTGGCGGTCAGCGAGCGGTTTTTCCATGAAGCTCAGCAGGCCCACGAAGCGCTGATCAACATGCTCGACGAACTGGCCGCCGGCCAGGAAATCACCCCGCAACCGCAGCGCATCCGTGCGCTGCACGAACTGCTCGACGAAGGCCTCGACCCGTCGGCCATGGGCCTGATCCGCAGCGACGGCAGCCGAACCCTGAGCATTTCCGAGCTGGGCAGCGCCACTGCCGAGCTGCAAAAAAGCACCGGGATCGGCGCGGATGACGAGATCGTCGAGATCTTCCTCGAAGAAGCGGTGGACATTCTCGACAGCGCCGGGCAAGCCTTGCAGCGCTGGTTGAACGACCCGGAAAACGGCGCGCCACTGTCGTCGCTGCAACGGGACCTGCACACCCTCAAGGGCGGTGCACGGATGGCCGAGGTCGAGGCGATCGGCGACCTGGCCCAGGAGCTGGAAAACCTTTACGAAGGACTGGTGGATCGCCGCTACAACCACAGCGACGCACTGGGCCGACTGTTGCTGCAAAGCCATGAGCGACTGGCGTTGTTCCTCGATCAACTGCATGACCATCAGCCGCTGAAACCGGCACCGGACCTGATCGACGCGATCCGCCAGTTCCGTCAGGGCCAGTCAGGCGCTTCCGAGACGCTGCCGGAGGCCACCAGCCATGAAGGCGCCGGACACGACCCGGAGCTGCTGGAAATCTTCCTCGAAGAAGGTTTCGACATCATCGAAAACTCCGGCGCCGCGCTGCTGCGCTGGCAGGCCGAACCCGGCAACCGCCAGGGAAGTGGAAACCCTGCTGCGCGACCTGCACACCCTCAAGGGTGGCGCGCGGATGGTGGAAATCGGCCCGATCGGCGACCTCGCCCATGAACTCGAGTACCTTTACGAAAGCCTGTCCTCCGGCACCCTGCAAAGCAGCGCCGAACTGTTTGCCCTGTTGCAGCGCGGCCATGACCGGTTGGCGCAGATGCTCGATGCGGTGCGCGCCGGCCAGCCATGCCCGCCGGCGGATCGACTGATCGGCGCGATCCAGAGTTTCAGCCACCCGGTGGCGGTGGAAACGCCTGCGCCGATCCTGCCGGTGCCCTTGAAGACCGAACCCGCCGCGCCCGCTGTCGAGGCGGGTGCGGATATGGTCAAGGTTTCCGCCGAGCTGCTGGATGAGCTGGTCAACCTTGCCGGCGAAACCTCGATTTTCCGTGGGCGTATCGAGCAGCAAGTCAGCGATGCGCAGACCGCCCTGAACGAGATGGAAACCACCATCGAGCGCATGCGCGACCAGTTGCGTCGGCTCGATACAGAAACCCAGGGGCGGATTCTCAGCCGTCAGCAAGTGGACGCAGAACGTCTGGGCTACGAAGAATTCGATCCGCTGGAAATGGATCGCCATTCGCAGTTGCAGCAGTTGTCCCGGGCGCTGTTCGAATCCGCCTCCGACCTGCTCGACCTCAAGGAAACCCTTGACCGGCGCACCCACGACGCCGAGAACCTGCTGCAGCAGCAAGGCCGGATCAACACCGAATTGCAGGAAGGCCTGATGCGCACGCGCATGGTGCCGTTCGAGCGCATGCTGCCGCGACTCAAGCGCATCGTCCGTCAGGTGGCCGAAGAGCTGAACAAGGACGTGGCCTTCACCGTCGGCAACGCCGAAGGCGAGATGGACCGCAACGTCCTCGAACGCATGGCGGCGCCGCTGGAACACATGCTGCGCAACGCCGTCGACCATGGTCTGGAGCCCGCCGACGTGCGACTGGCAGCAGGTAAACCGGCTCAGGGTCAGATCAGCCTCGACCTGTCCCGCGAGGGCGGCGACATCGTTTTCGACATCCGCGACGACGGCGCCGGGGTGCCGCTGGACGCGGTGCGGCGCAAGGCGATCAAGCGCGGCCTGCTGGCGCCGAACGCGGAAATCAGCGACCGCGAAGTGTTGCAGTTCATCCTGCAACCGGGCTTCTCCACCGCCGAGAAAATCACCCAGATTTCCGGGCGCGGCGTGGGCATGGACGTGGTCCACGAAGAAGTGCGGCAACTGGGCGGCACCATGAGCATCGATTCGGTGCCGGGGCAGGGTGTGCACTTTCGTATTCGCCTGCCGTTCACCGTGTCGGTCAACCGTGCGCTGATGGTGCAGTGCGGTGAGGATCAATACGCAATTCCGCTGAACACCATCGACGGCATCGTTCGCGTGTTGCCGAATGAACTGGACGGGCATTTCCGTCACGATCCGCCGCGCTACGAGTATGGCGGCCAGCGTTATGAACTGTGCTATCTGGGCGAGCTGCTGAAAACCGCGCCACGGCCGAAACTGCTCGGCCAGAGCCTGCCGCTGCCGGTGCTGCTGGTGCAGTGCAACGACCGGCACATTGCGGTGCAGGTCGACGCCATGGCCGGCACCCGCGAGATTGTGGTCAAGAGCCTCGGCCCGCAGTTCGCGGCGGTGCAGGGCGTGTCCGGGGCAACGATCCTCGGCGATGGCCGGGTGGTGCTGATCCTCGATCTGCTGGCGCCGATCCGCGCGATGCAGGCGCGGATGCCGCAGCGTCCGGCCGGTCACGAAATCGAGAGCGAACCACAGAAGCCGCTGCTGGTGCTGGTGGTCGACGACTCAGTCACCGTGCGCAAGGTCACCAGCCGTCTGCTCGAACGCCACGGCATGAACGTACTGACCGCCAAGGACGGGGTCGATGCGATGCTACTGCTGGAAGAACACATGCCGGACCTGATGCTGCTCGACATCGAAATGCCGCGCATGGACGGCTTCGAAGTGGCGACCCAGGTGCGCCAGGATGAACGCCTGCAACACCTGCCGATCATCATGATCACTTCGCGCACCGGGCAGAAACACCGCGACCGCGCCATGGCCATCGGCGTCAACGACTACCTCGGCAAGCCGTACCAGGAATCGGTGCTGCTCGAAAGCATTGCCCTGTGGAGCAAAAAACATGCATGAGCGGCGTCATAACCAACGCAGCAGCCAACTCACCGGGCTGTTGCTGCCGCTGGCTGATCGAAACCTGATCCTGCCCAACGTCGCCGTCGCCGAACTGATCGACTACCAGTCCAGCGCCTTCGACCTCGATACACCGCCGTGGTATCTGGGCCGGGTGACCTGGCGCGAGCGGCAGATTCCGCTGCTGAGTTTCGAGTCGGCGTGCGGCAACAAGATTGTCATCGGCGAACGGGCCCGGATCGTCATCCTCAACGCCCTCGGCGGATTGCCGACGCTGCGCTTCATTGCCTTGCTGGTGCAGGGGATTCCGCGCTCGTACAAGCTCGACAGCCAGTTGAGTTATGTCGACGTGCCGCTGTGTGCGCTGGAGCAGGCGGCGGTGCAGGTGGGGGAGCAGGTGGCGAAGGTGCCGGATTTGTTGGCGCTGGAGAGATTGTTGGTGGATGCGGGGCTGGTTTGATTTTCGCTTGAATTTTGCGTTGTCCTTCCCCCTCACCCCAGCCCTCTCCCCCAGGAGAGGGAGCCGACCGAGGTGTCTTGCATAATCCATCGACCTGAAAAAACCAGTCGATCATGGATTCACTGCAACACGTTCAGGTCGGTGCAGCTATTGAACATCCCCCAATCGGTTCCCTCTCCCTCCGGGCGGTCCGACGTTTCGGGAGGGTTAGGGTGAGGGCGCTCTTGATCGTTACGCTGACCGTAATGATTCACCGCTGCGCTTGATTGATGCCCCTCAAACACACTCCTAAGGTAGCTCCACGACAGCGAACCCCGTGGAGTGAGCATGACAACAACAATTTCCCCCGACTCGCGCTGGACGCGGCGGCGCGACGAGAAGCAGCGGCGCCTCGACAAGGTGCGCGGGCTGGCCGACGGTGCGGTGTTGCCCACCGACAGGATCGTCGCGGCGCTTGAGGCGCTGATCCTGCCCGGCGACCGTGTGGTGCTGGAGGGCAACAACCAGAAGCAGGCGGATTTTCTTTCCCGTGCTTTGGCCAAGGCCGATCCCGAGAAGCTCCACGACCTGCACATGATCATGCCCAGTGTCGGTCGCTCCGAGCATCTGGACCTGTTCGAACGCGGCATCGCCCGCAAGCTCGATTTCTCCTTTGCCGGCACCCAGAGCCTGCGCATCAGCCAGTTGCTTGAAGACGGCCTGCTGGAAGTCGGCGCGATCCACACCTACATCGAACTCTACGCCCGGCTGGTGGTGGACCTGATCCCCAACGTCGTGCTTTCGGCCGGGTTCATGGCCGACCGTGCCGGCAACATCTACACCGGCCCGAGCACCGAAGACACCCCGGCGCTGATCGAACCGGCGGCGTTCAGCGATGGCATCGTCATTGTCCAGGTCAATCAACTGGTGGACGACGTCAGCGAACTGCCTCGCGTGGACATTCCTGCGTCGTGGGTGGATTTCGTGGTGGTGGCGGACAAGCCGTTCTACATCGAACCGCTGTTCACCCGCGACCCGCGCCACATCAAGCCTGTGCACGTGTTGATGGCGATGATGGCGATCCGTGGCATCTACGAAAAACACAACGTGCAGTCGCTGAACCACGGCATCGGTTTCAACACCGCCGCCATCGAACTGATCCTGCCGACCTACGGCGAATCCCTCGGCCTCAAGGGCAAGATCTGCCGCAACTGGACCCTCAACCCGCACCCAACTTTGATCCCGGCGATTGAAAGCGGTTGGGTCGAAAGCGTGCATTGCTTCGGCACCGAACTGGGCATGGAAAACTACATCGCCGCCCGTCCCGACGTGTTCTTCACCGGCCGCGATGGCTCGCTGCGTTCCAACCGGATGTTCTGCCAACTGGCCGGGCAATACGCGGTGGACCTGTTCATCGGCGCGACCCTGCAAGTCGATGGCGATGGACATTCTTCAACCGTTACCCGAGGCCGCCTCGCCGGTTTCGGTGGCGCGCCGAACATGGGCCACGACCCGCGCGGTCGTCGTCACGGCACCCCTGCGTGGCTCGACATGCGCCATGACGATTCGCAGCAGCCGATGCTCGAACGCGGCAAGAAACTCGTGGTGCAAATGGTCGAGACCTTCCAGGAGGGCGGCAAACCGACCTTCGTCGAAACCCTCGACGCGGTAGAGGTGGCGAAGAAAAGCGGCATGCCGCTGGCGCCGATCATGATCTATGGCGACGACGTCACCCACCTGCTGACCGAAGAAGGCATCGCCTACCTGTACAAGGCGCGTTCGCTGGAAGAGCGTCAGGCGATGATCGCTGCGGTGGCCGGCGTCACTGCCATCGGCCTGCGCCACAACCCGAAAGACACCGAACGCATGCGCCGCGAAGGGCTGATCGCCTTGCCCGAAGACCTCGGCATCCGTCGCACCGACGCCACCCGCGAATTGCTCGCGGCGAAGAGCGTGGCCGATCTGGTCGAGTGGTCCGGCGGCCTCTACAACCCGCCCGCCAAATTCAGGAGCTGGTAATGCACGCACTCAACCTGAAAGCGAAACCTGTTTCCTTGGCTGACCGGTTAGCGGATATGGCCGTGGACGCACTGATCGACGAAGCCGACCTGTCGCCGAAACCGGCGCTGGTCGACCGCCGTGGCAACGGTGCGCACACCGACCTGCACCTGGGCTTGATGCACGCCTCGGCGCTGGCGCTGTGGCCGGCGTTCAAGGAAATGGCTGAGGCCGCGCTTGAGTTCGGCGAGATCGGCTTGCTGCTGCGCGAAGCCATTGGCCGCATAGGAAGGAAGGCGAGCAAGCGATGCTCGCCACCACCCACGGCGTGAACACCCACCGCGGGGCGATCTGGGCCTTGGGCCTGCTGGTCACGGCCGCTGCGCTGGACACGAAATCCACCAGCGCTGGCGCCGTTGCTCTGCGCGCCGCACGTCTGGCGTTGCTCGATGACCGTTATGCGCCGCGCCCGCTGAGCCACGGCGCGCAAGTCGCCCAACGCTATGGCGCTCGCGGTGCCCGGGAAGAAGCGCAGCTCGGCTTCCCCTCCGTGGTGCAGCGCGGACTGCCGCAACTCAAATGCAGCCGCATCGCCGGCCATGGCGAACAGAACGCCCGGCTCGATGCCTTGCTGGCGATCATGACCGACCTCGCCGACACCTGCGTGCTGTACCGCGCCGGCGAATCGGGCCTGCACGCCATGCAGCACGGCGCCCGAGCGGTGCTCGACGCCGGTGGCAGTGCCAGCCTCACCGGTCGCCGCCGCCTGCACGAACTGGATCAACAACTCATCGCATTGAATGCCTCGCCCGGTGGCGCCGCCGACTTGCTCGCCGCCACGCTGCTGCTCGACCGGATCGAGCGCGACGGCATCCTTCAGGGAGCGTTTTGATGGAAACCTTATCCTTTGAATTCCCCGCCGGGCAGCCGCCACGGGGTCGGGCGCTGGTCGGTTGTGTCGGCTCGGGCGATCTGGAAGTGCTGATCGAACCGGGCCTGGCCGGCAAGCTGACGATCAATGTGCAGACCTCGGTCAACGGCGCGCAGCAGCGCTGGCAGCATCTGTTTGCACGGATGTTCGACGGCACCACGCCACCGGCGATGGCCATCGATATCCACGACTTCGGCGCGACCCCGGGCGTGGTGCGCCTGCGACTGGAACAAGGCTTCGAGGAGATCGGCCATGACTGACACCTCGGCACTTTTGCACAAACATTCGTTCGTCGAACTCGGCGCTCGTCAGCGGGCGAAAGCCTTGCTCGATGCCGGCACTTTCCGCGAACTGCTCGATCCGTTTCAGCGCGTGATGTCGCCATGGCTCGAACGCCAGGGCGTGGTGCCCCAGGCCGATGACGGCGTGGTGATCGCCAAGGGCTGCCTCGACGGTTTGCCGGTGGTGATCGCAGCGATCGAAGGCGCGTTTCAGGGCGGCAGCCTCGGTGAAGTCGGCGGCGCAAAAATCGCCGGCGCGCTGGAACTGGCCGCCGAGGACAACCGCAAAGGCATTCCGACCCGCGCCATTCTGCTGCTGGAAACCGGCGGCGTGCGCTTGCAGGAAGCCAACCTCGGACTGGCGGCGATTGCCGACATCCACGCAGCGATTGTCGATCTGCAGCAGTACCAACCGGTGGTCGGCGTGGTCGCCGGCAGCGTCGGTTGCTTTGGCGGGATGTCGATTGCCGCCGCGTTGTGCAGCTACTTGCTGGTGACTCAGGAAGCACGCCTCGGCCTGAACGGCCCGCAGGTGATCGAGCAGGAAGCCGGGATCGAGGAATACGACTCCCGCGACCGGCCGTTCATCTGGAGCCTGACCGGCGGCGAGCAACGTTTCGCCAGCGGTCTGGTGGACCGTTATGTCGCCGATGACGTGGCGCAGATTCGCCAGCAGGTCGGCGAGTTGTTGCAACAAGGCCTACCGGCGCAACCGCGCAGTCAGCGGGCCGAGTGGTTTCTGCAACGCCTGACAAGCCTGGACACTGACAAGCAAATCGAGCCTTCGGTGGTTCGCGATCTGTATCAAGGAGAGCGCTCATGAGCGGTTATTCCATGCGCGGTTTGAACTGGTTCAACGCCTTGAGCGCCGGGGCGAATGCTGTTGAGGGTTTGCCGCCATCGTTGAAGGTCGCCGACGGTGAGCTCGGGCGGTTTATTGCGGTGGTCGCTGATCCGCAAAACCGTTTCCCTCGCGCTCGCAACGGCGAAGTCGGATTGCTCGAAGGCTGGGGCCTGGCCAAGGCTGTGGATGATGCAATCACCGCCGATCGCGACAAAACGCAAAAACGCCCACTGATTGCCATCGTCGACGTACCGAGCCAGGCCTATGGCCGCCGCGAAGAAGCCCTCGGCATTCATCAAGCCTTGGCCGGCGCGGCGGACGCCTACGCCCGGGCTCGTCTGGCCGGGCATCCGGTGATTGCGCTGCTGGTGGGCAAGGCCATGTCCGGGGCGTTTCTGGCCCACGGTTATCAGGCCAACCGCTTGATCGCCCTGCGCGATCCGGGGGTGATGGTGCATGCGATGGGCAAAGCGTCGGCGGCGCGGGTGACCTTGCGCAGCGTCGAAGAACTGGAAGCCCTGGCGTCCAGCGTGCCGCCGATGGCCTATGACATCGACAGCTACGCCAGCCTCGGATTGCTCTGGGAAACCCTGTCGGTGCAACAGATCGAACAGCCGACAGCGGAGGATCTGGTGCGGGTCGGCGAATGCCTGAAGCAGGCCATCGGCGATATTGGTGCGACTGATTTGAGCAATCGTCTCGGCGCTAAAAATCGCGAAGCCTCCAGCCGCGTGCGTGAGCTGCTGAGGGCGCAGTGGTGAACCGCTTTCTCGCCCACGACCTGCTGTGGGGCATGACGCCTGAGCAGTTGCCGGCGGATGCGCCGCAGTGGGCGATTGACTCGCTGGCGACCGGGCAACCGGTGGTGGTGCGGCGGGCGCTGAGTGAAGACGGGTTCGTGGCGGTGGGCGTGCGCGGTCAGTTGCGCGAGCAGCGGCTGGCGGCGTTCATGTCTGTCGATTCGATTGCCTGTCGGGTCAGTCCCGAGGCGCTTTGTCATGTCGAGAGCGAACGTGATCTGCCGGTCATGCAGGCGCTCCGGCAACTGCGGCCGGTGCTCGATGATTGCGGTTGGATCTGGGGCGTCAGTGGCAGCGTCGGGTTTGAACTGGCGAGCGGTTTTGCGGCAATGCACGAGACCAGCGATCTCGATCTGATCCTGCGTACACCGCAACTCATCACCCGTAATCAGGCACGCAAACTGGTCGCGGTTTTCGATCAGGCGATCTGCCGGGTCGACCTGCAGTTGCAGACGCCGTTGGGTGCCGTCGCCCTGCGCGAATGGGCAGGGAATGCTTCGCGGGTGCTGCTGAAAAACGCCCATGAAGCCTGTCTGGTCAGCGACCCGTGGAACCCGCAGGAGCAGGCAGCGTGAGCAGCCTGCTGGTGTTTCCCGGCCAAGGCGCGCAGCAGCCCGGCATGCTCCAGCGTTTGCCTCGGGAAACGTTGATCGAGGCCAGCGATAGCCTCGGGGAAGATGTCTTGCGCCTGGATTCCAGCGAAGCGTTGCGCAGCACCCGGGCGGTTCAGCTCTGTCTGCTGATCGCCGGCGTCGCGGCCTCGCGGCAGTTGTTGCAGGACGGACTCACCGCCGATTACGTCGCCGGCCTGTCTATCGGTGCGTATCCGGCAGCAGTGGTTGCCGGCGCGTTGAGCTTCAGCGATGCGTTGCATCTGGTCAGTCTGCGGGGTGAGTTGATGCAGCAGGCTTATCCACAGGGCTTCGGCATGACCGCGATCACCGGTCTGCAATTATCCACCGTCGAAACGCTGCTGGCGCAGGTGCACGGCGCAGAAACGCCGGTTTACCTGGCCAACATCAATGCCGATAACCAGGTGGTGATTGCCGGTAGCGACAAGGCGATGCAAGCGGTCGCCGAGCTGGCCCGCAGTCGTGGCGCCGGGCTGGCAAAACGTCTGGCAGTCAGCGTGCCGTCGCACTGCCCGCTGCTGGATGAACCTGCGCAAACACTCGCCCAAGCGTTCGCCAAAGTGGAACTGAAAACACCAAAAATCGCTTACCTGAGCGGCAGTCGCGCCAGGCCTGTAACCAAGGTAGAAGCGCTGCGCGACGATCTCGCCTTCAACATGTGCCGAGTGGTGGACTGGCGCGGCACCGTGCAAAGCGCCTACGAGCGCGGCGTGCGACTACAGATCGAGCTGCCGCCCGGTGCGGTGCTGACCGGGCTGGCGCGCCGGGTGTTCGAACAGGGGACTGTCACTGCCTTCGACAGCGCCCGGCTCGACACCTTGCAGGCGCTGTTGCGTGAGGAGGAGGGCAGAAGAATCTAAATCACCGACTCAGGCTTCGAACAACAAAAACAACATTCGACGATGCACTTTGAGGACTACAACAATGATTATTTACGGTGTGGCGCTGCTGGCGATCTGTACGTTGGCAGGGGTGATCATGGGTGACCTGCTCGGCGTGTTGCTGGGGGTCAAATCCAACGTCGGCGGGGTCGGCATCGCCATGATTCTGTTGATCTGCGCGCGGTTGTGGATGCAAAAACGCGGCGGCATGACCAAGGATTGCGAGATGGGCGTCGGCTTCTGGGGCGCCATGTACATTCCGGTGGTGGTGGCGATGGCCGCGCAACAGAACGTCGTCACCGCACTGCACGGTGGCCCGGTGGCGGTGCTGGCGGCAATCGGTTCGGTGGTGGTCTGTGGTTGCACCATTGCCCTGATCAGCCGCACCCACAAGGGCGAGCCGTTGCCCGATGAACCAGCGGAAATCTCCCCGGTCGGCATACCGGTAGGAGGTCGCTGACATGTGGGATCTCATTGAAAAAGGTCTGGAACACAACGGTCTGATCACTGCGTTCGCCTTCGTCGGCGTGATCATGTGGGTCTCGGTGATTCTCTCCAAACGCCTGACGTTCGGGCGGATTCACGGCTCGGCGATTGCCATCGTCATTGGCCTGGTGCTGGCCTGGGTTGGCGGGACCATGACCGGTGGACAGAAAGGCCTGGCGGATCTGTCGCTGTTCTCCGGCATCGGCCTGATGGGCGGCGCGATGCTGCGGGATTTCGCCATCGTTGCTACCGCTTTCGAGGTGCAGGCGACCGAGGCGAAGAAGGCCGGGCTGATTGGCGTGATCGCGTTGCTGCTGGGCACGATCCTGCCGTTCATTGTCGGCGCGTGCATGGCTTACGCGTTCGGTTATCGCGATGCCGTGAGCATGACCACCATCGGCGCAGGCGCGGTGACTTACATCGTCGGCCCGGTGACCGGCGCAGCGATTGGCGCGACCTCGGATGTGATGGCGCTGTCGATTGCCACCGGGTTGATCAAGGCGATTCTGGTGATGGTCGGCACTCCGGTGGCGGCGCGCTGGATGGGCCTGGATAACCCGCGTTCGGCGATGGTGTTTGGCGGGCTGGCCGGGACCGTGAGTGGCGTGACGGCGGGGCTGGCGGCGACGGATCGGCGGTTGGTGCCTTATGGGGCGTTGACGGCTACCTTCCATACCGGGCTTGGCTGCCTGCTCGGGCCTTCGCTGCTGTTCTTCATCGTGCGCGGGATTGTGGGTTAAAGATCAAAAGCCCCCTCACCCTAGCCCTCTCCCGGAGGGAGAGGGGACTGACCGAGTTGTTTATGCGCTATACGTCGACCTGAGAGTCCTGAGTCGAACTCAGGTTTGAAAAGCCCCCGATAGGCTCCCTTCCCCTCGCCCCCTTGGGGGAGAGGGCTGGGGTGAGGGGGTAGGCTTTTGATCTGCTTTTAATCACACCGCCGACTGGCGATTCGCATACATCCGACACTCCGCCAGCAACGCCAGCAGATTCGGATCCCGTTCCTTGGCCTTCAAAAACACCACTCCAATGTGCTGCTGCAACCGGTACTTCTCCTGCAACGGAATCAGCTTCACCCGGTTCTCGTACACCGCCGCAATCCTCCCCGGCAGCAACGCATAACCCACCCCCGAGCTGACCATGCTCAGCAGGGTGAAGATGTCGTTGACCTGCATCGCCACCTTCGGCTCGAACCCCGCCTGCCTGAACACCCGGATGCCGTCCTGATGGGTGGCGAAGCCCTGGGTGAGGGTGATGAAGGTTTCGTCGCGCACCTCCGCCAGGTCCACTTCGCTGCGTTGGGCAAAGCGGGAATCGGCCGGGGTGGCGAGGAAGATGTCGTCGGAAAACAGCGGAATCTGCTCGCAGTCCGGATCGTTGACGCTGTCGTCCAGCGACACCAGGATCGCGTCGACTTCCATGTTTTTCAGCTTGTAGAGCAGGTCGATGTTCGAGCCGAGGATCAGGTCGATGTTGAGTTCGCTGCGGCGGATCTTCAGGCCCATGATCAGCTGCGGCACGGTCTTCACCGTCAGCGAATACAGTGAGCCGAGTTTGAAACGCTCGGCCGAAAACCCGGCGGCTTCGCGGGTCAGGCGTACGCTTTCGACCACGTCCTGAATCAGCTTCTGCGCCCGCTCTTCGAGTACATAGGCGCTCTCCAGCGGCGTCAGGTTGCGTCCTTCATGCTTGAACAGCGGGCAGCGCAAGGCGCTTTCCAGCGAATGGATCGCGCGGTGCACGCTGACGTTGCTGGTCTGCAATTCGGCGGCGGCGCGGGCGAGGTTGCCGGTGCGCATGAAGGCGAGGAACACCTCGAGTTTCTTCAGGGTCAATTCTTCGTCGATCAGCATGGCGCGGACTCTTCTTGGTATCGCTCGATTGTGCCCAAATATCAGGACAGGTGCAGGCCCGCGTTGAACGGAAACATTGCGCTTTTACGCTCAAGGCCCGAGCCTTGCGCGCTGCGGTAATGAAATCGAGGTGTGCGACACATGTATCACGGAGAAAAACTGAACGCCTGGACGCATTTGGTCGGGGCGGTAGCGGCGTTTGTCGGGGGCGTCTGGATGCTGGTGATTGCCAGCCTCGACGGCAGCCCGTGGAAGATCGTCAGCGTGGCGATTTACGCTTTCACCTTGCTGGTGCTCTACAGCGCATCCACCGTGTATCACAGCGTGCGCGGGCGCAAGAAAGCGATCATGAAGAAGGTCGATCACTTTTCGATCTACCTGCTGATCGCCGGCAGTTACACGCCGTTCTGTCTGGTGACCCTGCGCGGGCCGTGGGGCTGGACGCTGTTCGGGATTGTCTGGGGGCTGGCGCTGATCGGCATCCTGCAAGAGATCAAGCCGCGCTCCGAGGCGCGGATCCTGTCGATCGTGATCTACGCGGTGATGGGCTGGATCGTGCTGGTGGCGGTCAAGCCGCTGATCGACGCGCTGGGGACGGCGGGGTTTGCCTGGCTGGCGTCGGGCGGCGTGCTGTACACCGTGGGAATCATCTTCTTTGCCCTCGACCATCGCTTGCGGCATGCCCACGGGATCTGGCATCTGTTCGTGATTGCCGGGAGCCTGCTGCATTTTGTGGCGATTCTGTTTTACGTCCTTTAAGGGCGCATCAGTCGGTCGAGTTGTTCCCGGGCGCGCTGACTGAAGATCTCCAGCAAATCATTCAAGGTGTGGGGCGGAGGTTCGGTGGCGCGGGTCACGGCGTACAGCGTGATCGGCAGCGGCGGGGCGAGGGGGCGGATAGTGGTGGTGGCCGATGAGGCACCGAGCGCGGTGAACGGGTCGATTACCGCCACGCCAGCTCCGGATTCAACCATCGCCCGGGCCAGTGAGTACGTCTGCACGGCGATCCGCACCCGAGGCGGTGGCTCGACCGCTTCCAGATAACTGTCGAGGCGAGCCGCCAACGGGTCGGCACTGGACAGCCCGATCAGCGGCGCCCCGGCCAGAGCCATCAGCGGCAACGGTTGACCGGCGTCTTCCTCCGGCCAGTAATCTTTCGGCGCCAGCACCACCAGAACCCCCGAGGCCAATGCCTGCGCCTTCAGCCCCGGATGATCCGGCAACTGCAACGTCAGGGCCACGTCCACTTCGCGCATCAGCAGATTCTGCATCAGCTCGCGGCTGTGGGCGCTGGACAGTTCGCAGGCGATGTCCGGGAACTGCGCCGTCCATTGCCGGATCGCCGGCGGCAGCAACGACAGCGCCAGCGCCGGGGTCGCACCGACACGCAGACTGTGGCCGGGCTCGCGGCGCAGGCTCTGGGCCAGGCGCCGCACGCCTTGCAGGCTTTCCGTGACCTTGTCGACTTCGCGCTCCAGCTCCAGCGCTTCCGGGGTCGCCTGCAACTTGCCGCGCACCCGCAAAAACAAAGGGAAACCCAACTGCTGCTCGGCGTGCTGCAGCACCTTGGTCACCGCCGGTTGCGAGACGTGCAGCAACTGCGCGGCGGCGCTGACCGAGCCGGTCTGGCGGATGGCCTGGAAAATCTCGATATGACGAAGGCGCATGGCAAGTCCATAACCTTTGTTTATAGGTCTGGCATCTTTATTCATTGTTCGGCGCCTGTCACCTCACCCTAACCTCGGCCTCGTCTTCAAATAGAAATAAGGACGGACATGGCTCAGCGTGTGTGCATCATCGGCGGCGGTGTGATTGGCCTGGCAACGGCCTACGCGCTGGTGCGCGACGGCTTTGAGGTGACAGTGGTCGAGGCGCGGCAGTCGCTGGGCAGCGAAACCAGTTTTGCCAACGGCGGCCAGTTGTCCTACCGCTATGTGGCGCCGCTGGCCGATGCCGGCGTACCGTTGCAGGCCATCGGCTGGATGCTGCGCGGCGATTCACCGCTGAAACTTCGCCCGCGCCTGGACCCGGCGCAGTGGCGCTGGATGGCGTCGTTTCTTGCCGCGTGCCGCACCTCGGTCAACCGGGAAAACGCGGCGCATTTGTTGCGTCTGGCGCTGTTCAGCCAGAGCACGCTGAAACACTGGCGCGAGGACGACGGACTCGCCGGCTTCAACTGGCGGCGCAATGGCAAACTGGTGACCTTCCGCAATGCCGCCAGCTTCGATCATGCACGCCAAGGCCTGGCCGACCCGCAGCAACAGCAGGTATTGTCCGCCACCGAATGTGCGCAACTGGAACCGGCATTGACCAAGTCACCGTTCGTGGGCGCGATCTACACGCCGGATGAAGAAGTGGGCGACTGTCACGGTTTCTGCCAACAGTTGGCGGCGCGATTGAAGGCATCGGGCCGCTGCGCGTTTCGCCTCGGCCAGCCAGTCACCGGCATTCGCCACAGCCACGGCACCGTCACGGCCATTGAGCTAGGCGACGAAACTCTGCCGGTCGAGCAACTGGTGATCGCCGCCGGCCATCGCAGCCCGTTGCTGGCGCTGCCCGGCCTGCGCCTGCCGCTGTATCCGCTGAAGGGTTACAGCCTGACTGTGCCGATCGGCAACGAGCATCGGGCGCCGGACATGAGCATCACCGACTACGACCGCAAGATCGTCTACGCGCGCATCGGCGAACAGTTGCGCGTGGCGGCCATGGTCGACATCGTCGGTTTCGACCCGGCGGTGGACCCCGAGCGACTGGCACTGATCAAGCGCCAGGCCCGCGACACCTTTCCCGATGCCGGCCACTACGACGCCGCCGTTGAATGGGCCGGCATGCGCCCGGCCACCCCGACCGGCGTACCGCTATTGGGCGCCACGGCCTATCGCAATCTGTGGCTCAACCTCGGCCACGGCGCGCTCGGTTTCACCCTGGCCTGCGGTAGCGGGCAGTTGCTCAGCGAACTGATCGGTCAGCAGCGCACATCGATTGATCTGCACGGGTTCAATCCCCGTGCGGCGTGACGGTCTCTGCTAAAACACCCCACCCACAACGGAGAATAACAATGCAAAAAATCACGTTGCTCGGCTGCACACTGGCGCTGTTTATAGGCGCTCAGGCTCAGGCCAATGAATTGCCTCTGACCGGCGCGCTTGGCAAGATCGCCAGCGCCAACAGCATCACCCTGGGGTATCGCGATGCGTCGGTGCCGTTCTCGTATGTGGGCGATCACACCGGGCAGCCGATGGGGTATTCGGTGGAACTGGCGGGCAAGATCGTCGAGCGCATCAAGCAGCAACTGGCGCTGCCGGAGCTGAAGGTGAAGTACAACCTGGTGACGTCGCAGACGCGGATTCCGCTGGTGCAGAACGGCACGGTTGATCTTGAGTGCGGCTCCACCGGGGTGACGGCCGAGCGGCAGAAACAGGTCGCGTTCTCCTACGGTTTTATCTATGTCAAAGGGCAGTTGCTGACCGCCAAGGACAGCGGCATCCACGGTTTCGATGACCTGCGCGGCAAGAACGTGGTGACCACCGCCGGCACCACCAACGAGCGCTATCTGAAGAGCTACAACCTCGACCACAAATTGAACATGTTCGTGATCAGCGCCAAGGATCACGGCGAGGCATTCCAGATGCTGCAATCGGGGCGCGCGGCGGCGTTCTACATGGACGACGCATTGCTCTACGGTGAACGGGCCAAGGCGCGCGATCCGCACAACTGGGTCGTGGTGGGGGAGGAGCAATCGCGGGAAATCTACAGCTGCATGGTGCGCAAGGATGATCCGCAATTCCTCGCGCTGGTGAACGGCGCGCTGGCCGATCTGTACAGCTCGGGGGAGATCAACGGGATCTACCGCAAGTGGTTCGAACAGCCGATCCCGCCGAAGGGCTTGAACCTTGAGTTCCCGATGACCAGCGAACTCAAGGCAATCATCGCCAGACCGATCAGTGATCCGGTGCAGTGACGGCTTAGAAATCCCCCCACAGTTGCTGCGCCACCGCCAGCGCCACAACCGGCGCCGTCTCGGTACGCAGCACGCGTGGGCCGAGGCGGGCAGCGTGGAAGCCGTTGGCCTTGGCCTGCTCGACCTCGGCGTCGGACAAGCCGCCTTCGGGGCCGATCAGGAATGCCAGAGTCGCAGGTTTGGCGTGGCTGACCAAAGGCTCGGCCACCGGGTGCAGGACCAGTTTCAGTTCGGCCTTGGTCTGTTTCAGCCAGTCCGCCAGCAGCACCGGTGGATGAATCACCGGCACCCGCGAACGACCGCATTGCTCGCAAGCGCTGATCGCTACCTGGCGCCAGTGCAGCAGGCGTTTGTCGGCGCGTTCGTCCTTGAGGCGGACTTCGCAGCGTTCGCTGAAGATCGGGGTGATTTCATTCACGCCCAGTTCGGTGGCTTTCTGGATCGCCCAGTCCATCCGCTCGCCCCGGGACAGACCCTGGCCGAGATGGATGTGCAACGGCGATTCAACCTGACCGGCAAACTGCTCGTCGATCTGCACCACGACACGCTTCTTGCCGACTTCCACCAGCGCTCCGCGAAACTCGTGGCCGGAACCGTCGAACAACTGCACCGCATCGCCCTCGGCCATGCGCAGCACGCGGCTGATGTAATGCGCCTGGGCTTCCGGCAGTTCGTGTTCGCCGGTGCTCAGCGGGGCGTCGATAAAGAAGCGGGACAGTCTCATGGTGGTTCTCTAGAAAATTGAATCAGGATCGCTGTTGTGGCGAGTGACGCTTAGCCCGGATCACGGAACCCGGGATGGAAATCCTTCGGCACGGCCACGCTGACACTGTCGCGGGTGGCGATGTCGATGCCTTCGCTGGCGACTTCGGCGAGGAAGTCGATCTGCTCCGGGGTGATCACATACGGCGGCAGAAAATACACCACGCTGCCCAGCGGACGCAGCAACGCGCCACGCTCCAGGGCATGCTGGAACACTTTCAGGCCGCGACGTTCCTGCCACGGATAAGCCTCTTTCGTGGCCTTGTCCTTGACCATTTCGATGGCCAGCACCATGCCGGTCTGACGGACTTCCGAAACATTCGGATGATCCACCAGAGGCGCGGTCGCAGACGCCATGCGTTGCGCCAGCGCCCGGTTGTTCTCGATCACGTTGTCCTGCTCGAAAATATCCAGGGTCGCCAATGCTGCCGCGCAGGCCAGCGGGTTGCCGGTGTAACTGTGCGAATGCAGGAAGGCGCGCAGGGTCGGGTAATCGTCGTAGAACGCGCTGTATACCTCATCGGTGGTCAGACACGCCGCCAATGGCAGATAACCGCCGGTCAGGGCTTTCGACAGACACAGGAAGTCCGGACGGATGCCGGCCTGTTCGCAGGCGAACATGGTCCCGGTGCGGCCGAAGCCGACGGCGATTTCGTCGTGGATCAGGTGCACGCCATAACGGTCGCAGGCTTCGCGCAGCAGCTTGAGGTACACCGGGTGATACATGCGCATGCCGCCGGCGCCCTGGATCAGCGGCTCGAGGATCACGGCCGCAACGCTGTCATGATTTTCCGCCAGCGTCTGCTCCATGGCGGCGAACATGTTGCGCGAGTGTTCTTCCCAGCTCATGCCGTGCGGACGCAGATAGCAATCCGGGCTCGGCACCTTGATGGTGTCCATCAGCAGGGCTTTGTAGGTCTCGGTGAACAGTGGCACGTCGCCGACGGCCATCGCCGCCATGGTTTCACCGTGGTAGCTGTTGGTCAGGGTGACGAAGCGTTTCTTGTTCGGCTGGCCGCGGTTGAGCCAGTAGTGAAAGCTCATTTTCAGCGCGACTTCGATGCAGGACGAACCGTTATCGGCGTAGAACACCCGGTTCAGGCCTTCCGGCGTCATCTTCACCAGTCGCTCGGACAACTCGATCACCGGCTGATGGCTGAAACCGGCGAGAATCACGTGCTCCAGCTGATCGACCTGATCCTTGATGCGCTGATTGATGCGCGGGTTGGCGTGGCCGAACACGTTGACCCACCAGGAACTGACGGCATCGAGATAACGTTTGCCTTCAAAGTCCTCAAGCCACACGCCTTCACCGCGCTTGATCGGGATCAGCGGCAGCTGTTCGTGGTCTTTCATCTGGGTGCAGGGATGCCACAGCACCGCGAGATCGCGTTGCATCCACTGGTTGTTCAGGCCCATGTTCAGTCTCCTCGAGGCGGCTCGCGTCAGGCGCGGGCAAACAATCGCGCAAGCCTATGCAATGCGTCGCGCCGGGACAACCCATTGCGTCGATTGAGCTACTTTGTATGGGCCGATAGACGTCGCTGGCGGCGTTTTGATGGCTGACGTATTCTTCGCGGTTCTTTGGGTCGACTGACCCGCAAAACTGCTTTTTTCCTACGTGTTTTTCCGGAGTTCGCTGAATGTCTGTCGGTTGGCTGCGCGCCTGTGCGCTTGTGGTGTTGGGGCTTTTCAGCGTTACGGCGCTGGCCAAGGAAAAAACCGCGATCGTGATCGGCGGCGGCCTGTCGGGCCTGACCGCGGCTTACGAACTGCAGAACAAGGGCTGGCAGGTCACGCTGCTGGAAGCCAAACCGAGCCTGGGCGGTCGCTCGGGCATGGCCACCAGCGAGTGGATCGGCAACGACAAGGCGCAGCCGGTGCTGAACAAGTACGTCTCGACTTTCAAGCTGAGCACCACGCCAGCCCCTGAATTCGTGCGTACCCCTGGCTACCTGATCGATGGCGAGTATTTCTCCGCCGCCGACCTGGCCACCAAGCAACCGGCTACCGCGCAGGCGTTGAAAACCTTCGAGAAAACCCGTGACGATCTGGCGCGCTCGATCGACGATCCGCAGAACCCTGCGGCGACCAACACCCTGCACGCGCTGGACCAGATCAACGTATCGAGCTGGCTCGACAAGCAGAACCTGCCTGCCACTGCGCGTCAGCTGATCAACCAGGATATCCGCACCCATTACGACGAACCGTCGCGTCTGTCGCTGCTGTACTACGCACAGCAGAGCCGTGTTTATCGCGGCGTGTCCGACCGTGACATGCGCGCTTCGCGTCTGGTCGGTGGCAGCCCGGTGCTGGCCCAGGCCTTCGTCAAACAGCTGAAAACCATCAAGACCAGCTCGCCGGTTTCCGCGATCGTCCAGGACAAGGACAGCGTGACCGTCAAGGTCGGCAGCGTGGGCTACCAGGCAGACTACGTCGTGCTGGCGGTGCCATTGCGCGCCCTCGACAAGATCCAGCTGACTCCGGCCCTGGATGCCCAGCACCTGGCCGCGATCAAGGGCACCAACTACGGCTGGCGCGACCAGATCATGCTGAAGTTCAAGACGCCGGTCTGGGAAAGCAAGGCGCGGATGTCCGGCGAGATCTACAGCAACACCGGTCTGGGCATGTTGTGGATCGAGCCGGCCCTGAAGGGCGGCGCCAACGTGGTGATCAACCTGTCCGGCGACAACGCCCGCGTCATGCAGGCCTTCGGCGACAAGCAGATGGTCGATCAGGTGCTGATCCGTCTGCACGCGTTTTATCCACAGGCCCGTGGCGCGTTCACCGGTTATGAAATCCGTCGCTACAGCACCGACCCGTCGACCGGTGGTTCGTACCTGGCCTTCGGCCCGGGCCAGATCAGCAAATACTGGCGCCTGTGGGAGCGTCCGCTGCAGCGCGTAGCATTTGCCGGCGAGCACACCGACACCCTGTATCCGGGCACCCTGGAAGGCGCACTGCGCACCGGTCAGCGTGCGGCCAGTCAGGTTGAAGACCTGGCGGCGGGCAAATCCTTCGAACCGATCAAGGTCGGCCCGGCGGCGGCCACCGCAGCAGCGGCGGCAGGCGCAGCGGGCGCGGCCACGGCGGCGAAGAAAGGCAACTTCTTCACCAACCTGTTCGGTGGTTCGGATGACGAGAAGAAACCGGAGCCAGTAAAAGCCCCAGAGCCGGCACCTGCTCCAGCCGCTCCGGCGCCTGCACCGACTCCGGCACCTGCGCCAGCCCCGGTGGAAGCGCCGAAGCCAGCGGCCCCGGTGAAGGCCGAGCCAGCCAAGAAAGCACCGGCCAAGCCAGCAGCGAAGAAACCTGCAGCCAAAACCGAGGCGAAAAAAGCCCCGGCCAAACCGGCAGCGAAAAAGGCTGAACCGGCCAAGAAGCCAGCCGCCAAACCGGCTGCGGCCCCGGCGGCAGCGACCGATACCAAAGCGCAGTAAGGCTTTGCGGTGAATGAAAAAGCGCGGCTTTCAGGCCGCGCTTTTTTATTGCCTGTGAAACAGCAAGCATTCTGTGTTTGCTCGCCCGCCAGCTAATCTCCCGTCACACTTTTCCCCTTTAATCTTTCCTTAACTCCCTTGTTCAAGACTCTTGATCGTATTTCTCGATATTTCAAAGCGAAATTTTCCGCTTTAATTCGATAGATAACTCGCTAGTCTTGGTTCGCAGTTCTCACAGGATTTGGGCAATGCAGCTACGTAACTCTTCTTCGCGCTACGGTTGGGTCAGCATCTTCATGCACTGGGGTGTGGCGCTGGCGGTCTTCGGGCTGTTCGCGCTCGGTCTGTGGATGGTGGGGCTGGATTACTACAGCACCTGGCGCAAAGACGCGCCGGATCTGCATAAGAGCATCGGTCTGGTGCTGCTGGCTGTGATGGTGTTGCGGGTGCTGTGGCGCTTTGTCAGCCCACCGCCGCCAACGCTGCAGAGCTACAGCCGCATGACCCGCATCGGCGCAAAGTTCGGCCACGGGTTTCTGTACCTCGCGCTGTTCGCCGTGATGATTGCCGGTTACCTGATTTCCACCGCAGACGGTGTCGGGATTCCGGTGTTTGGCCTGTTTGAAGTTCCTGCACTGGTTTCCGGACTACCGGATCAGGCAGATACCGCCGGGGTGATTCACTTGTACCTGGCGTGGGCGCTGGTAATTTTTTCCGGCCTCCATGCGTTGGCAGCATTGAAGCACCACTTTATCGATCGTGATGCGACCCTCACTCGAATGCTCGGTCGCAAAGCCTGAAGTTCAACCTCGACTCAAAGGAAAAGAAAGCATGTTGAAAAAGACTCTGGCCGCTCTGGCAATCGGTTCTGCCGTGCTGTCCGCCAACGTAATGGCCGCTGACTACACCGTCGACAAAGAAGGCCAGCACGCCTTCGTCGACTTCAAGATCAGCCACTTGGGCTACAGCTACATCACCGGTACCTTCAAGGACATCAGCGGCAAGTTCAGCTTCGATGCTGCCAAGCCTGAAGACAGCAAGATCGAGTTCGACGTGAAAACCGCCAGCGTGTTCACCAACCACGCCGAGCGTGACAAGCACATCGCCAGCAAAGACTTCCTGGACGTGGGCAAATACGCTGACGCCAAGTTCGTCTCCACCAGCGTCAAATCCACCGGCAAGAACGCCGATGGCAAAGACACTGCTGACGTGACCGGTGACCTGACCCTGCACGGCGTGACCAAGCCAATCGTGGTCAAGGCCACTTTCCTGGGTGAAGGCAAGGATCCATGGGGCGGCTACCGTGCCGGCTTCGAAGGCACCACCAGCATCAAGCGTTCTGATTTCGGCAAGATGATGGACCTGGGTCCACAGTCCGACAAAGTCGACCTGTACATCTCGTTCGAAGGTGTCAAAGCGAAGTAATTTTCGCCTGACACACAAAAACGCCCCGGTCTTGCGACCGGGGGCGTTTTTTATTGCCTTGTCGAAACTCAGCGATTGCGGGTCAGCAAGGCCGGCTTCTCACCGCGTGGGCGGCTTGGTAGTTGATCGAGCTGCTCAGGCGTCGGGAAGCGGTCGGCTTTCGATTCCTTGTGCATGATCTTCGGGCCGCTGCTGCGCGGGTTCTGCACGGCCGGTTCGGCACGTTGCTGATCATCACGGGCCGGACGGCGGTTGCGCGAGTTTTCATCGCGACGACCCTGACCGTCACGCGGGGCACCGTTGCGCGGGCCGTTGCGTTTGCCCGGCGGGGTGCCGGTGCTCGAACCGTTGCTGTTGCGCGGGCCGTTCTGACGACCTTGCGACTGGCCGCCGCGTGGGGCGCCCGAACCTGCGCCTTGCGCCGGAGCGCCTGGGCGACGGTTGCGACCACCGGCAGGTGCCTGCTTCGGCACGTAATCAACGCGGTTACCGAAGTTATCGATATCGTCGTCGAGGAACTCGTCCGGTGCACGATCAGCCGCAGCACGTGGCGGCTGGCTTGGCTGACGCTGTTCGCGGGCCGGGGTGCCTTCGCGCGGTTTCTGCTGACGGGCTGGACGCTCGCCACGCTCACCGCGTTCGCCGGCAGGTTTTTCCTTGCCCTTGTCTTTGCCTTTGTCTTTACGACCGCCGCCACCGCCGCCGCCATTCGGGCCGTCGCCGCGCGGGCCTCGACCGTTGCGCGGGTTGCGCATGTCCGGACGCTCGCGCACTTCAGGCTTCTCGGCCTCGATGGTGCTGGCATCGAAGCCCATCAGGTCGCCGTCGGCGATTTTCTGCTTGGTCATGCGTTCGATGCTTTTCAGCAGTTTTTCTTCGTCCGGCGCGACCAGCGAGATCGCTTCGCCCGAACGACCGGCACGGCCGGTACGACCGATGCGGTGCACGTAGTCTTCATCGACGTTCGGCAGTTCGAAGTTGACCACGTGTGGCAACTGGTCGATATCCAGGCCGCGCGCCGCGATGTCGGTGGCAACCAGGATGCGTACCTGGTTGGCCTTGAAGTCGGCCAGGGCTTTGGTGCGGGCGTTCTGGCTCTTGTTGCCGTGGATCGCGACAGCCGGCAGGCCGTGTTTGTCCAGGTACTCGGCCAGACGATTGGCGCCGTGCTTGGTGCGGGTGAACACCAGTACCTGTTCCCACGCGCCGGCGGTGATCAGGTGAGCCAGCAGCGCACGTTTGTGGCTGGCCGGCAGACGGAAGACGCGTTGTTCGATGCGCTCGACCGTGGTGTTCGGCGGCGTCACTTCGATGCGTTCCGGGTTGTGCAGCAGCTTGCCGGCGAGGTCGGTGATGTCTTTGGAGAAGGTCGCCGAGAACAGCAGGTTCTGGCGCTTGGCCGGCAGGCGGGCGAGGACTTTCTTCACGTCATGGACGAAGCCCATGTCGAGCATGCGGTCGGCTTCGTCCAGCACGAGGATTTCAACGTGGGACAGATCGATGCTGCCCTGGCCGCACAGGTCGAGCAGACGACCCGGGCAGGCAACCAGTACGTCCACACCACGGGACATGGCCTGAACCTGCGGGTTCATGCCGACGCCGCCGAAGATGCAGGCGCTGACGAATTTCAGGTCACGGGCGTAGATCTTGAAGCTGTCGTGTACCTGGGCCGCGAGTTCGCGGGTCGGGGTCAGGACCAGGACGCGCGGCTGGCGTGGGCCGTGGCGCTGGGATTTGTCCGGGTGACCGTTGGGGAACAGCCGCTCCAGGATCGGAAGGGCGAAACCGCCGGTTTTACCGGTACCTGTCTGTGCCGCAACCATCAGGTCGCGACCTTGCAACACGGCGGGAATGGCCCGCTGTTGCACCGGAGTAGGCTCGGTATAGCCCGCGTCTTCGATAGCGCGGACCAAAGCCTCGGAGAGACCGAGGGAAGCAAAGGACATGAGTAATCCTGTTTTAGTTAGGGCTTGGCCCAATGGGAGTCTTGCCTGGCGCGAATGGCGTTTAAGAGGACGCAATCCCGTCCGGTCCTGCTGCGGTTCCGAAGGCACGTCCGGAGCGCTCGCGCGGGCTGAAAAGCTGCGCTGTAGCGGGTCGGGAGGCCTGTTACGGTTCCGGGCGTCCGGGCGTGAGCCTGGCGGGAACGCCGGAGTATAACAGAGCAATCACCGCGCGCCGCTTTCCTGCTGCTCAACGGTTTTGCCGCTGGCGGTGGCGCTGCTCAAGGGTTTTTCCGAAACCGGGGCTGCACCGTAGCGCGCGCTCAGCTCGGCATAGGCCGGCTCTCGCTTGAAACGCTTGAGCTCAGCGCCGAAGCGTTGCACCAGCAAATCCATTCCCGCATTGCGCCGCACGGCCAGAAACTGGCTCTGGCGGCTGATGACGGTGGGGTTTTCGGTGATCTGATCGCGAATATTCAGTTCATCGAGCAAATGCTGGCCCACGCGGCGATCGGTGATCAGCAGGTCGATGCGCCCGCGCACCAGTTTGCCGAAATTGGCTTCGTGGGTCGGGGCCGGTTCCCGGTTGAACAGGGGCGATTCACTGAAGTCCGGGCTGTACAGATAACCCGGCGAGGTGCCGACGGTCAGGCCCTTGAGGTCTTCAAGGCTGCGAAAAGGGTGCGGTCGGTCGTTGGCGTAGAACATCACGAACTCGACGTCCGACAGCGGTTCGCTCGGGTAGAGCAGGGTGGCGTCGCGTTCGTCGCTGTGAAAGATGTCCAGCGCACCGTCGGCCTGGCCGGTTTCGAGCATCGACAGACAACGCTTCCACGGCAGGAACTGCCATTCGACATCGATGCCCAGACGTTTGAACACAATGGCTGTGGTTTCGTAGTCCAGCCCGAGGTTCTTTCCGTTCTCTTCGTAAACGTACGGCGCCCACGGTTCGGTGACGATACGCAGCTTCTCGCCTCGAGCCGCAAAGCTCAGGCAAGCAAAAACCAGCACGGCGAATAACTGCGTGATCAAAGGCATGACTTGAGATTACGACGAGAAACGCCAAAGAGCCAGAAACTGGCTGCAGAAGCTCTGTTTCGGGCCTTAAAAGCAAAAGATCGCACCTACGAAACGCTTTTAGGCATTGGCGCAGTCTGCGATCTTTTGATCTTGCTTGTGGCTTTCAGCTTGAAGCTTGCCGCTGTTTTATCGTGGCAACTTCAGGTTGTTCCAGATCGCCAGGCTGGGTTCGGCCTGGTTCATGGAATAGAAGTGCAGGCCAGGAGCGCCGCCTTGCAGAAGGCGTTCGCACATTTCGCTGACGACTTGTTCGCCGAAGCGCTGAATGCTCTGGCTGTCATCGCCGTAGGCTTCCAGTTGCTTGCGGATCCAGCGCGGGATTTCCGCACCGCAGGCATCGGAGAAACGCGCGAGTTTGCTGTAGTTGGTGATCGGCATGATCCCTGGAACCACCGGAATGTCCACGCCCAGCGCCTGCAAACGGTCGACGAAGTAGAAGTAGCTGTCGGCGTTGAAGAAGTACTGGGTGATCGCGCTGTCGGCGCCGGCACGGGCCTTGCGCACGAAATTGGCGAGATCGTCTTCGTAGTTGCGAGCTTGCGGATGCATCTCCGGATAAGCGGCCACTTCGATGTGGAAATGATTGCCGGTTTCTTCACGAATGAATTCAACCAGTTCATTGGCGTGACGCAGCTCGCCGCTGGTCATGCCCATGCCGGACGGCAGGTCGCCACGCAGGGCAACGATGCGCTTGATGCCGGCAGCCTTGTACTCGTTCAGCAGGCCGCGCAGGTCGTCCTTGCTGTCGCCGACGCACGACAGGTGCGGTGCGGCGGGTACTTTGACTTCGCTTTCCAGCTGCAGCACGGTATTCAGCGTGCGGTCACGGGTCGAGCCGCCGGCGCCGTAGGTGCAGGAAAAGAAATCAGGGTTGTAGGTGGCCAACTGACGGGCAGTGGCGAGCAGTTTTTCATGCCCGGCATCGGTCTTGGTCGGGAAGAACTCGAAGCTGTAGCGACGGTCTTGGGACATCGGGGGACCTCCAGTTACGAGCGGCAAGCTACAAGCTTCGAGAGAAGCGGAGGTGCGCTGATCTCTCGTGCGTGAAACCTGCTGCCTGAAACTGTTTTTGAAATAGGGGCAGAGCTCTCAAGCTCCGTACGGCAAGTTCGGCTTTTGACCTTGCTTGCCGCTTGAAGCTTGAAGCTCGCAGCTGCTCTCGTCTTAGTAGCGGTAAGCGTGCGGCTTGAACGGGCCTTCGACGGTCACGCCGATGTAGTCAGCCTGTTGCTTGGTCAGTTGAGTGACCACGCCGCCGAAGCCGCGAACCATTTCCAGGGCCACTTCTTCGTCGAGTTTCTTCGGCAGTACTTCAACGGTCAGGCGCTCGGCTTTCTGGGCTGGCGACAGGTCGGCGTACTTCTGGCCGAACAGGAAGATCTGCGCCAGAACCTGGTTGGCGAACGAACCGTCCATGATGCGGCTCGGGTGACCAGTGGCGTTGCCCAGGTTCACCAGACGGCCTTCGGCCAGCAGGATCAGGTAGTCATCGTTCTGCGCGTCGAAAGCGCCCGGGCCGGTACGGTGGATCTTGTGTACCTGTGGCTTCACTTCTTCCCATGCCCAGTTCTTGCGCATGAAAGCGGTGTCGATTTCGTTGTCGAAGTGACCGATGTTGCAGACAACGGCGCGCTTCTTCAGGGCTTTGAGCATGTTTGCGTCGCAAACGTTGACGTTACCGGTGGTGGTCACGATCAGGTCGATCTTGCCCAGCAGCGCTTTGTCGATGCTGGCTTCGGTGCCGTCGTTGATACCGTCGATGAACGGCGAAACCAGTTCGAAACCGTCCATGCAGGCCTGCATGGCGCAGATCGGGTCGACTTCGGACACTTTAACGATCATGCCTTCCTGACGCAGGGACTGGGCCGAGCCCTTGCCCACGTCACCGTAGCCGATGACCAGCGCTTGCTTGCCGGACAGCAGGTGGTCGGTGCCGCGCTTGATGGCGTCGTTCAGGCTGTGACGGCAGCCGTACTTGTTGTCGTTCTTGGACTTGGTCACCGAGTCGTTGACGTTGATGGCCGGGATGCGCAGTTCGCCCTTGGCCAGCATGTCCAGCAGACGGTGTACGCCGGTGGTGGTTTCTTCGGTCACGCCGTGAACGCGGTCCAGAACCTGTGGGTATTTCTTGTGCAGCAGCTCGGTCAGGTCGCCGCCGTCGTCGAGGATCATGTTGGCGTCCCATGGCTGGCCATCTTTCAGGATGGTCTGCTCCAGGCACCACTCGTACTCTTCTTCGGTTTCACCTTTCCAGGCGAAAACCGGGATGCCGGCAGCGGCGATGGAAGCGGCGGCCTGATCCTGAGTCGAGAAGATGTTGCAGGACGACCAGCGAACTTCGGCACCCAGGGCAACCAGGGTTTCGATCAGCACGGCGGTCTGAATGGTCATGTGGATGCAGCCGAGGATTTTTGCGCCTTTCAGCGGCTGCTCGGAAGCGTACTTGCGGCGCAGACCCATCAGGGCCGGCATTTCCGACTCGGCGATGATGGTTTCGCGACGGCCCCAGGCAGCCAGGGACATGTCGGCAACTTTGTAATCGTTAAAATCTGCAGGCGTGATAACAGCGCTCATGAGAGCCTCCATTCGTAATGTATGCGAATGGGCGCCGTTGTGCGTTTAGTGTCCGGCCTGAGCCAGTCAACGCCCCATCCGAGCCTGACAGGTTGAACCTGCTGCAGCGCCCCTCGGACAGGTGGCGGGAAAACGGTATCAAGTGAAGGTTACCGTTTTGAAACGGGGGCGATTATAGCTTTCTTTGAGCTGCGAGTTGCAAGCTGCAAGCGACAAGTAACAGCGGCTCGGCTTTTAACTTGCAGCTCGTCGCTTGAAGCTTGAAGCTGGGGGGTAAACCTATTGCACAAACACCTCGGAGGGCGCCCCCCATGAATTTCCACACCCGCAAGTGGGTAAAACCCGAAGACCTCAACCCCAACGGCACCCTGTTCGGCGGCAGCCTGCTGCGCTGGATCGACGAAGAAGCGGCGATCTACGCCATCGTTCAACTGGGCAACCAGCGCGTGGTGACCAAGTACATTTCCGAGATCAACTTCGTCAGCGCCTCGCGCCAGGGCGACATCATCGAACTGGGCATCACCGCCACCGAGTTCGGCCGCACCTCGATCACCCTGACCTGTGAAGTGCGCAACAAGATCACCCGCAAGAGCATCCTGACCGTCGAGAAGATGGTTTTTGTGAACCTCGGCGAAGACGGCCTGCCGGCGCCGCACGGGCGGACCGAGATCAAATACGTCAAAGATCAGTTCAAGGATGAAACACCCGTTACCGAGTAATCGGTGCCCCCCACAGAACGGAAGCCGAATGGCGCGTGTCGTAGCTTTATGACTCCGCCACCGGTTTCCCGCCATGACCACGCCAACAGACGGCAAGACTCCCGACCTCTCGGCCAAGGAACAACACGAAGTCGAGAAAAGCCAGCCGCCCCGGGCGGCGGTCCTGCATGAAATCATCCGCAAACAGGGCGATCAGGAACTGGAGCGCAGCATCGCCGCGCTGTGGTGGTCGGCGCTGGCAGCCGGGCTTACCATGGGCCTGTCGCTGATGGGCATGGGCCTGCTCAATTCGCGTCTGCCCGAGGGCGACGAGTTCAAGGTGATCGCTAGCTTCGGCTACTGCGCCGGTTTCCTCGCGGTGATTCTGGCTCGCCAGCAGCTGTTCACCGAAAACACACTGACCGCTGTTCTGCCGGTCATGACCAAACCGACGCTCGGCAATTTCGGCCGCCTGATCCGGCTCTGGACGGTGGTGCTGTTCGGCAACCTGTGCGGGACGATTCTGGTGGCCTACGTGATGCTCGAACTGCCGATCTTCGACAGCAAGACTGACCACGCCTTCCTTGAGATTGGTCGCAAAGTCATGGAAAACCATGCGAGTCAGATGTTCGCCAAAGGCATCGTTTCCGGCTGGATGATCGCCACCATGGTCTGGATGATCCCGTCCATGGAGAGCGCGAAGATGTGGATCATCATCCTCATCACCTACCTGATGGCGCTCGGCGACTTCACGCACATCGTGGTCGGGTCGGCGGAAGTGTCGTATCTGGTGTTTGCCGGCGAGTTGCCGTGGAGTGATTTCTGGGCGGTGTTTGCCGGGCCGACATTGGCGGGGAACATCATCGGCGGCAGTTTCATCTTCGCCCTGATCAGCCATGCGCAGATCCGCAGCGAAAGCGGCAAACCGAAGGAGTCTGCGGATCAGGCGGAAAAGCCCGACCCGCAGCAGATCAAGAAATGATCAGTGGTGCGCAGGTTCGGCAGTGGTGACCGGTTCATCACGGGTGGCGTGCTTGACCAGTTTGCCGATGGTCAGACCCTGCAACAGGATCGACGACAGCACCACGATGTAGGTGATGCTCAGCAGCAGATCGCGCTCCGGGCCCAGCGGCAGGGCCAAAGCCAACGCCACGGAAACACCGCCACGCAAGCCGCCCCAGGTCAGGATCCGGATGGTGCCGCGCGGCACCGTGCGCCAGCGCCGCAACAGAACGATGGCCGGGGCCACGGTGAGCAGGCGCGACAACAGAATCGCCAGCGCCAGCAAGCTTGCCGCCGCCACGTGCAGCCAGTTGAACGGCAGCAGCAACAGCTCCATGCCGATCAGCGCGAACAGCAGGGCGTTGAGCATGTCGTCGAGCAACTCCCAGAAACCGTCCAGGTATTTGCGCGTCATGTCGTTCATCGCCAGGTTGCGACCGAGGTTACCGATGATCAGACCGGCGACCACCATCGCAATCGGCGCCGAGACGTGCAGCTCGGTGGCCATCGCCGAGCCGCCGATCACCAGCGCCAGGGTCAACATGACTTCGATCTGGTGCTGCTCAATGCTCTTGATCATCAGGTACACCAGATAACCGATCAGCCCGCCGAACAGCACGCCGCCGATGGCTTCATGGGCAAACAGCATGGCGGTAGCGCCGATGGTCGGGGTTTCGCCCAGTTGCGCGATGCCCAGCAACACGGTGAACACCACCACGGCAGTGCCGTCGTTGAACAGCGACTCGCCGACGATGGTGGTCTTCAACGGTTTCGAGGCATTGGCCGTCCGCAACACGCCGAGCACCGCGATCGGGTCGGTCGGGGAAATCAGTGCGCCGAACAACAGGCAGTAGAGGAAGCTCACGTGCCAGCCGAACAGGGCGAAGATGTAGTAGGCGAGGCTGCCGATCACGGCGGTGGCGATCAGTACGCCGAAGGTCGCCAGCAGGCCGATGGGCCAGCGGTAGCTGCGCAGGTCGTTCAGGTTGACGTGCAAGGCGCCGGCGAACAGCAGGAACGACAGCATCCAGTTCATCAGCAGATCACCGAAATCGATCTGGCCGATCAGTTGCTGCACGCGCTCTTCGAGGCCGGGATAACCGAGCAGGCTCAGGCCTTGCAGCAACAGGGAAAACATCAGTGCGGTAACCATCACGCCGATGGTCGGCGGCAAACCGATGAAGCGGAAATTCACGAAAGTGAGGAGGGTGGTGAGGCAGATGAAAGCGGCGACAAGTTCAAGCATCCGGGGTCCTTTGGATGGGGGTGGAAAGACAGCGCGCCCGTTCGTGGACGCAAGGGTTGGATGGGCAGACTCCGGGTGGGGGCACAATTGTGGCGCCCAGGCTGGATTTTTGAGAATTGTCTGTACGTGATCGGTTGCGGCGCGATCGCTTGACGTATAAACAACGGCTGACACATCGCGATTCAAAGACCTGATCAAATGGCTCAGGTTCAAAAACAAGAATGAAGGAGTGACACGTGCTGGCGACAGCTCTGGTGTTAGTGGCGGCGCTGTTGCACGCCGCGTGGAATACCCTGATCAAATTCAGCGCCGAGCGGTTGCTGGTGGTGGCCTGCATGGACACCGTGGCGCTGTTGTTCGTCGCGCTGGCATTTCCTTTCATCAGCCTGCCGCCGCAGGAAATCTGGCCGTGGATTCTGGCGTCGGCGGCGTTCGAGCTGCTTTATCGCTATCTGTTGATCCAGGCCTATCGGGTCGGCGACCTGGGGCTGGTCTATCCGTTGATGCGTGGATTGTCGCCACTGGTGGTGCTGGCGCTGACCCTGATCTTCGCCGGCGAAGTGCTGACCACCCAGCAGATCTTCGGAATCATGCTGATCCCGCTGGGCATGGCTTGCCTGCTCTGGCAGGGCGGTGGCGGGAAACACCTGCCGTGGTCGATGCTGCCGGTGGTGGCGTTGATCGGGCTGTGCATCGGCTGCTACACCTACATCGATGGCCAGGCTTTGCGGCGCTGGTCGCATCCGCTGGATTACCTGGTCTGGGTCACGCTGCTCAGCGCCTGGCCGTTCCCGATGCTGGCGTGGGTGGCCAAGCGTCCGGCGTTCCTGCAGTTCTGGCGCGAACAATGGAAGCTGGGGCTGGCGGTCGGGTTCTGCGTGTTGTTCAGCTACGCTCTGGTGCTGTGGGCGATGCAGCTGGGGTCGATTGCCGAAGCGGCGGCGTTGCGCGAGATCAGCGTGATTCTGGTGGTGCTGTTCGGCATGCGTTACCTGAAAGAACCTTTCGGCCGGCCACGGCTCTTAGCCTGTGGGCTGGTGCTGATCGGCATGCTGGTAATGAAGTTCTGACCCGCCAACTCTAAAAACTGAAAAAGGACGGCGTTATGACGGTGGCTCTGTGGTGCGTTTTCATTGCGATCTTTCTGCCCTATGTGTGCACGGGCGTGGCCAAGGCTGTCGGTGGTTATCGGCTCAGCGACAATCACGATCCCCGGGATTTTCTCGAAAGCCTGAACGGTGTGGCCCGACGGGCCCATGCGGCGCAACTGAACAGTTTTGAAGTGACGCCGGCCTTTGCGGCGGCGGTGATCGTCGCGCACCTGGTGGGCACGGCGCAGTTGGTGACGGTCAATGTGCTGGCAGTGCTGTTCATCACCAGTCGCCTGCTGTACATCATTTGCTATCTGGCGGACTGGGCGGTACTGCGGTCGCTGGTGTGGTTTGTCGGGATGGGGCTGATTGCCAGTTTCTTCTTCGTTTCGATCTGACGCTGAAAGGATCGCAGGCTGACGAGGCCTGCGATCCTTTGCGTTTCGCTTACTGTTTGTCGGCCACCTGCGGCACTTGCGGCAATGCCGCGCCTTTTGGCCAGAGCATCCAGATCTGCCCTTGTTGCTTCATGTCGCCGGCCAGTTGCCCGGCGGCATCGCCGGTGCCCCAGAACAGATCCGCACGAACTTCGCCGGCAATTGCGCCGCCGGTATCCTGCGCCGCCACCGGCCGTACCAGCGCCGTACCGTCAGGGCGAGTGGTCGACAGCCACAACAGGCTGCCCAACGGAATCACCTTGCGATCCACCGCCGCGCTGTAACCGGCGGTCAGCGGCACATTCAACGAGCCGCGCGGGCCTTCGTTGCTGTCCGGGTTGCGGGTGAAGAACACATAACTCGGGTTGCTGCCGAGCAATTCAGGAATGCGCGACGGGTTGGCCTTGGCCCAGTTGCTGATGGCGCCCATGGTCACGTCTTCTTTCTTCAGCTCGCCCTGTTCCACCAGCCAGCGGCCGATCGGCCGGTACGGGTGGCCGTTCTGGTCGGCGTAGGCGATGCGCAGTTGCCGGCCGTCATCGGTCTGAATCCGCCCCGAACCCTGAATCTGCAGGAATTGCAGGTTCATCGGATCGGTCAGCCACGCCACTACGGGCGCCTTGACCCCTTTGCTCTCGATGGTCGCGGCGTCGTCATAAGGCTTGAGCACGCGACCTTCGAGGCGTCCGCGCAGGCGCTTGCCTTTCAGCTCCGGGTAAATGCTGTCCAGGGAGACGATGATCATGTCTTCAGGCACGCCGTACACCGGCACGTTGGCGGTTGCGGTTTGCGTCAGGCTGCCGGGGTAGACCGGTTCGTAGTAGCCGGTGATCAGACCGTTGGGATTGTCATTTTCGGCGCGCAGGCCGAACACATCGAGGTGCTGCTTGAGGAACGTACGGATGTCGCCGGCGTTTTGCGGCACATTGGCCGCCGCCGCGCAGGTGGCGCCCCAGATCGGGTCAGCCTTGAGCCGGGTGCAGGCGCTGCGCCACGAACCGAAACCGGCCACCAGATCGTTGTCGGAAACCGCAGGCAGGGCTTCCCAGGTGGCGCTGGAGTAAGTGGCCAGTGCGTGGGTTTTCGGCTTGGCACTGTCGCCTCCGGTGCAGCCGGCAAGAATGGCCAGCAGCGGCAGGGTTGCGATGAGTGGGTGGCGCCAGGCCTTGAAACGGCTGTTCATGGAGAATTTCCTGTGTCGGTTGCAGGCGTGCTCCATGCGCGCCAGCAACCCATATTATTAATAGGGCTATTGGTGTTTGGCGGTGACGCGAGGATACTGGCCGCCGAATTCCGTGACCTGAAGCCACCATGACTCTTAAAAGACTTTCTGTTGTATTGCTGGCCTGTCTGACCTTGTCCGCCTGCGGCGGTGTTGATCCCAACTCCCCGCTGGGTCAGCGCAAAGCGATCTTCAAGCAGATGCTCAAGACCGGCGAAGACCTGGGCGGCATGCTGCGCGGACGCATCCCCTTCGACGGGCCGAAATTCACGGAAGGCGCGGTCAAGCTCGACGCACTGTCCCATGAGCCGTGGAAGCATTTCCCGTCGGTGCGCGAAGAAGATCACACTAGCGCCAAGGACGATGTCTGGCAGCGACAGGCACGTTTCCAGGAAATGGCCCGCACCCTTGAGGCGGCCACCGGTGAACTGGTGATCGCCAGCAAGGTTCAGCCTTACAAGGCCAGCAACCTGGGGCCGGCGGTGCAGAAGGTCGAAGATGCCTGCAGTGCCTGCCATAAAGAGTTTCGGGATCATTGATCCTGAGGTGCGGTGACGGAGAGAACTCTTTCACCGCACATTGCCTGGCGGATTACTTGTCCAGTTCGTCCAGCGCGTCCTGCAATTCCTTGCGAGACTCGGCGAGCTTGTTTTTGCGCTTGTCGATCTTCTCCGGGTCGCCTTTCTTCATGGCCTTGTCGAGATCGGCCTGGCGCTTGCTCACTTCGTGCTTGGCGTCGAGCACCTTGTTTTCACGTTCCTTCTTCAGGCCGGCGTCGGTGCAGTGTTCGGTGACTTCGCGCAGGGCGGTTTCGAGGCCGGCTTGCTGGTCGGCGTTGCCACGGGATTTGGCCTGTTCGATCTGATTGATGATGCCTTGTTTCTTGGCGGCGCAACCGGTCAGGCCCGGGGCGTCTTCGCCAGCCATCGCGGGTGCGGCCATTACGCCGCAAAGAGTCAGCATGGCGAGCGGTGCGAGAAATTTCATAAAAGCTCCATGTGCAAAGGCAATCGGGTCTGGAAGGCACTGCGCTGTTGGAGCGCTTCGGCGACCGTTGGGTTCCCGGCGTACCGGGATGCATGTTCAGAAGCCGTCGATTCCGGCGGCGCGTAAGGTTTCACTCAGGGCCAGCACCTGCGGGTCGCGGAAAAAAGCGCTCAATTGCGCTGCGCGACCGGGGCCGATTCCGGGTTCTGCCTGCCATTGTTCGGTATTTCGTTGTGCCAGCGCTTGCCATGAATCAGCCAAAGTAGCCTGACCGGTCGGCGGCAGTCCCAGGGCCTTGAGCCACTGGGTGAACGGCCGCTGGCGAGCGCTGTGAAAACTGTGGAGCAGGCGGGCGCTGCTGCGCTCGCCGAGGCCGGCAATCTTAGCAAGCTCTGGCTCGTCAAGGGCCAACCAATCCAGCAGGTTGTTCAGGCGGCCTGTATCCAGAAGTTTCTCCCACGTACCACGACCGACATGGGGCAGTGCCAGCCCTTGCTTGCCGCCAAGCCAGATCAGGCGCGCGAGGAACTGACTTTCGCACCCGGGCGTCGGTTGCCAGCAGCTTAGCGGGTGAAAGTCGCTGGCGAGAGGAACGTTCAATTCGACGCGTTCCGTGCTGCGCAGCACGACGCTGTCGAGTCGCGGAATCGTCAGCCCGGCCAGGCTGATCGCCACTTGATCGCCGGGACGAATGTCCAGTTCCTGCCAGCGTTTGAGTGAACTGACGCTGACCCGCCTGATCTGGCGGTCGTCGAGCATGACCGGCGCCAGTTCCAGCACAGGGGTGATGCGCCCGGTGCGACCGACCTTGAAATCGACCTTGCGCACATCGGCCAGCGCCTGGGCGAATGGGTATTTCCAGGCCACGGCCCAGTAAGGCGAGCGCGCCTGCCAGCGTTCGGCAGCAGGACGCTGGCTCTGACGCAGGACGATGCCGTCGCTGGCAAAGGGCAGTGGCGAGCGATACCAGTGGTCGCGCCACTGCTGCGCATCGGCAAGACCGCTGACGGGTTGGCTGTAAGGTTCTGTTGTGGCGAAGCCCAGTGTTGCCAGTGTCGTGATTCGCTCTTTCAGGCTGTTCGGCCCCAGCGGCCAGTCCCAGACAAACAGCCCGATACCCGTTGCCTGTTCGGCACTGAGATCCTTGCGGCCCATCAGGCCGGCGACTGTTGCGCGGGCGTTGGCGCTGCCGGCTCGGGCCTGGATATGGTCGTTCAGTTGCCAATAGAGTTCGCCCTGCACCGAGAGGTCCAGTGGTTGCGTCAGCTGTCGGGGAATGGCGTTGATCTTTTGTGCTGAGGCAGTCCAGTCCTGCCCGCGTACGCCGTCGCCGCGACTGATCGCCTGCTGCAACCGCCCGGCGCGATAGATCAGCGTGACGGCCACACCATCGACCTTGGGTTGCGCCCAGACGTCCTTGCGGTCGCGCAGCCAGGCTTCGATGTCGGTAGCGTCGTGAAGTTTGTCGAGGCCGGTATGGGCGATCGGGTGCGCGACCGGGCCAGCCGCAGTCCGTAACGGCTTGGACGGTGATGGAAGTTTGAAGCACTGGCGCCATTCGCCAATCCGGATGCGGGACTGATCGTAGAGTTCATCGGCGATCAGTGACCGGCCTTCACGGTGATAGGCGTCGTCCCATTGATCGATCTGCTGTTGCAGGGCAGTGATTTCGCTTCGGGCCCGGTCGGCTGGCCAGGTGGGGCAATCGCCAGCGAAGGCGCCGAGGTGGATGGAAAGCAGCAGGGAAAAGAAAAAAGGTGCAGTGTGGCCAGCATCGTGAGCGTCCTTGCTCAGGGAGATACCTGAAGGCTAGCCGGGATTTTCCAGCGGGCCGGTCGGCTGTTTTGCCGGGTGTTTCGCGGCCATGAAAAAGCCCCGCACGGCGAGCCGTGCGGGGCTTTTTGTACCGCCAGGAAAATTACAGGCCGGCAGCGGAACGCAGGGCGTCGGCGCGGTCGGTTTTTTCCCAGGTGAAAGTGGAGAAGGTGTCTTCGCCAACAGTCTTGGTCTGCGGAGCGCGGCCGAAGTGGCCGTAGGCTGCGGTTTCCTGGTACATCGGGTGCAGCAGGTCGAGCATGGTGGTGATCGCGTATGGACGCAGGTCGAACACTTCGCGGACCAGTTTGATGATCTTGTCATCGCTGATCTTGCCGGTGCCGAAGGTGTTCAGCGAGATCGAAGTAGGCTGGGCCACACCGATCGCGTAGGAAACCTGGATCTCGCAACGCTCGGCCAGGCCGGCAGCCACGATGTTCTTGGCAACGTAACGGCCAGCGTAGGCAGCCGAACGGTCAACCTTCGATGGATCCTTGCCGGAGAACGCGCCGCCGCCGTGACGGGCCATGCCGCCGTAGCTGTCGACGATGATCTTGCGACCGGTCAGGCCGCAGTCGCCCACCGGGCCGCCGATGATGAACTGGCCGGTCGGGTTGATGTGGAACTGGGTGTCCTTGCTCAGCAGTTCGGCAGGCAGCACGTGCTTGACGATCAGCTCCATCACGCCTTCGCGCAGGTCGTTGTACGACACTTCAGGGTTGTGCTGGGTCGACAGAACCACGGCGTCGATACCGACAACCTTGCCGCCTTCGTAACGGCAGGTCACTTGCGACTTGGCGTCCGGACGCAGCCAGGGCAGCAGACCCGATTTACGGGCTTCGGCCTGACGCTGAACCAGCTGGTGCGAGAAGGTGATCGGTGCCGGCATCAGCACGTCGGTTTCGTTGCTGGCGTAGCCGAACATCAGGCCCTGGTCGCCGGCGCCCTGATCTTCAGGCTTGGCACGGTCAACGCCCTGGTTGATGTCAGGGGACTGCTTGCCGATGATGTTCATCACGCCGCAGGTAGCGCCGTCGAAGCCGACGTCGGAGCTGGTGTAGCCGATGTCGCAGATCACGTCACGAACGATCTGCTCGAGGTCGACCCAGGCGCTGGTGGTCACTTCACCGGCAACGATGGCCACGCCGGTCTTGACCAGGGTTTCCACGGCAACGCGTGCGTGTTTGTCCTGGGCGATGATGGCGTCCAGCACTGCATCGGAAATCTGGTCGGCGATTTTGTCCGGATGTCCTTCAGACACGGACTCGGAGGTGAAGAGGGAGTATTCGCTCATCTCGATGTTTTCCTGAATTTACCGATGGTGAGTGTCGCCAGCCGGCCGCTGAAAGTGGCGGACCTGGATCTGGAAACCATTACGTAAGCCTACATAGAGGCTTTCCCCGGGAACGAGTCCCGCAGCGGTGGCCCAACGGGCCAGATCGTCCTGTTCAAACCCCAACCACAGATCACCGCAGGCCTCCCTGGCCCAACTCTGGTTGTGGCTACATAACTCTGTCACGAGCAGGCTACCGCCCGGTTGCAGCAGGCTGGCCATGTGCTTGAGCGCTTCGGCCGGCGCGGCGAAATGGTGCAACACCATGTTCAACACCACGCAATCGGCCTGAAGGCTCACGCCATTCAATGCATCGGCCAATTGCAGGCTGACGTTAGTCAGCTTTTCACGTTCACATACCTGGCGGGCCAGTTCGAGCATCGCCGCGCTGTTGTCCAGTGCGGTTACGGTGCCGAAGCGACGCGCCAGTTCCGGCAGGAATGCACCATCGCCGGGGCCGACTTCAATGGCCGTGGCAGCGCCATTGAAGTTCAGTTTGTCGAGCAGGGCCAGCACGCTTTCACGGTACTGCGGCAGGCCGGCAATCAAATCCTGCTGGGCGCGGAATTTCTCTGCGACCCGTGCGAAAAAGTCCTGGCTGTTGGCAGCACGTTGCCCATGGACCTGTGCGATTCGGGTTTCCACGTCGGCCGGCAGCGCCAGATTGTCGACTTCTTCTAACAACGCCGCGTGCAACTTGCCGCCCAGCAACTCGGTGTGGGGCAGGGCGCGACGATAGAAAACCGCATTGCCTTCGCGGCGAGTCGCCACCAGATCGGCTTGTGCCAACACCTTGAGGTGATGACTCATGCCGGACTGGCCGATATCGAAAATCTGCGCCAGTTCCAGTACGCCGAACGAATCGTTGGCCAGGGCGCGCAATACATTCAGCCGCAGCGGATCACCGCCGGCCTTGCACAGGGCCGCCAGCTCGTCGCAATCGTCATGGCGAATGGAAGGCACGCGTAAGTTCATAGGGCCAGCAGTCTAGAGACGGCCGGAAAACACCGCAAGGCCAATATCAAAAAGTTTTGATATTGCTCGATGGGTGGCACTTTTTATTGCACTTCTCACTGACCGGTTAACTCTACAGACGAACAGCGGAAAGGTTTCACCAGCCGAAACCGATGTTATCCATTGGAAAAACGCCTCCGGATGACTATCTGTCATTGCCCCGAGGCGCTCGGGTGAGGGAAAATGCCCTCCTTTTTTCCGTTTCAATCTATTCACACCCAGGAGATCAGCGATGCCTAGCCGTCGTGAGCGTGCCAACGCCATTCGTGCCCTCAGCATGGATGCCGTGCAAAAAGCCAACAGCGGCCATCCCGGTGCCCCTATGGGTATGGCAGATATTGCCGAAGTGCTTTGGCGCGACTACCTCAAGCACAACCCGAGCAATCCATCCTTCGCCGACCGTGACCGCTTCGTGCTGTCCAACGGCCACGGCTCGATGTTGATCTACTCGCTGCTGCACCTGACCGGTTACGACCTGTCGATCGACGACCTGAAACAGTTCCGTCAACTGCACAGCCGCACCCCGGGCCACCCGGAATTCGGTTACACCCCGGGCGTCGAGACCACCACCGGCCCGCTGGGTCAGGGTCTGGCCAACGCCGTGGGCTTCGCCCTGGCGGAAAAGGTACTGGGCGCGCAGTTCAACCGTCCTGGCCACAACATCGTCGACCACCACACCTACGTGTTCCTGGGTGATGGCTGCATGATGGAAGGCATTTCCCACGAAGTCGCTTCCCTGGCCGGCACTCTGGGCCTGGGCAAGCTGATCGCCTTCTACGATGACAACGGCATCTCCATCGACGGCGAAGTCGAAGGCTGGTTCACCGATGACACGCCGAAGCGTTTCGAAGCCTACAACTGGCAGGTGATCCGCAACGTCGACGGTCACGACCCGGAAGAGATCAAGACCGCCATCGAGACCGCTCGCAAGAGCCCGCTGCCGACCCTGATCTGCTGCAAGACCACCATCGGTTTCGGTTCGCCGAACAAGCAGGGCAAGGAAGATTGCCACGGCGCCCCGCTGGGTGACGCGGAAATCGCCCTGACCCGTCAGGCGCTGAACTGGAACTACGGTCCGTTCGAAATCCCGGCCGACATCTATGCCGAGTGGGATGCCAAGGAAAAGGGCCGCGCTGTCGAAGCCGAGTGGGACCAGCGTTTCGCTGCCTACTCCGCCGCGTTCCCGACCGAAGCCAACGAACTGATCCGTCGCCTGAGCGGCGAGCTGCCAGCTGACTTCTCCGAGAAGGCTGACGCCTACATCGCCGAAGTCGCGGCCAAGGGCGAAACCATCGCCAGCCGTAAAGCCAGCCAGAACGCCCTGAACGCGTTCGGCCCGCTGCTGCCGGAAGTGCTGGGCGGTTCGGCTGACCTGGCCGGTTCCAACCTGACCCTGTGGAAAGGCTGCAAAGGCGTCAGCGCCGAAGACGCCAGCGGCAACTACATGTACTACGGCGTGCGCGAATTCGGCATGACCGCGATCATGAACGGCGTTGCCCTGCACGGCGGTCTGGTGCCTTACGGCGCGACCTTCCTGATGTTCATGGAATACGCCCGCAACGCGGTGCGCATGTCCGCGCTGATGAAGCAGCGTGTGATCCACGTCTACACCCACGACTCCATCGGTCTGGGCGAAGACGGCCCGACGCACCAGCCGATCGAGCAACTGACCAGCCTGCGCAGCACGCCGAACCTCGACACCTGGCGTCCAGCCGATGCCGTTGAATCGGCCGTGGCCTGGAAAAACGCCCTGGAGCGCAAGGACGGCCCGTCGGCGCTGATCTTCTCGCGTCAGAACCTGCAGCACCAAACCCGTGATGCCGGCCAGATCGCCGACATCAGCCGTGGTGGCTATGTGCTGAAAGACTGCGCAGGCGAGCCTGAGCTGATCCTGATCGCTACCGGTTCGGAAGTCGGCCTGGCCGTTCAGGCCTACGACAAACTGACCGAGCAGGGCCGCAAGGTACGTGTGGTTTCCATGCCATGCACCAGCGCGTTCGACGCTCAGGACGCCAGCTACAAGCAATCGGTCCTGCCGTTGCAGGTTGGCGCGCGTATCGCGATCGAAGCGGCCCACGCCGACTTCTGGTTCAAGTACGTGGGTCTGGAAGGTCGTGTGATCGGCATGACCACCTACGGCGAATCGGCTCCGGCTTCGGCACTGTTCGAAGAGTTCGGCTTCACCCTGGAAAACATCCTGGGTCAGGCTGAAGAGCTGCTGGAAGACTGATCCAGAAAAGGTGTCGCCTGAACTGGCGCATTCGCGAGCAAGTCGAGTCGTCGCACCGTCGCTCCCACAGGGTTATGTATGACTCATGTGGGAGCGAGCTTGCTCGCGATAGCGATGGTTCAGGCGCCATCGCATCAACGGATACACCACGGTAATCGAGAACCCCATGCCTCAACCGCGTCCCTACAAAGTTGCACTCAACGGCTACGGCCGGATTGGTCGTTGCGTCTTGCGTGCGTTGTTCGAGCGAGGCGATAAAGCCGGGTTTGAAATTGTCGCGATCAACGATCTGGCCGACATGGCCAGCATTGAATACCTGACACGCTTCGACTCCACTCACGGCCGGTTTCCGGGCGAGGTGAAGGTCGACGGCGATTGTCTGCATATCAATGGCAACTGCGTGAAGGTTCTGCGCAGTTCCACCCCCGAAAGCATCGATTGGGCGTCCCTGGGCGTCGATCTGGTGCTCGAATGCTCCGGCGCCTACCACACCCGTGAAGACGGCCAGCGTTTCCTCGACGCCGGCGCGCCGCGGGTGCTGTTTTCGCAGCCGATGGCCAGCGAGGCGGATGTCGACGCCACCATCGTCTACGGCGTCAATCAGGATTGCCTGACCGGCGACGAACTGCTGGTGTCCAACGCCTCCTGCACCACCAACTGCGGCGTGCCGCTGTTGCGCCTGCTGGACAAGGCGATCGGCCTGGAATTCGTGTCGATCACCACGATTCACTCGGCGATGAACGATCAGCCGGTGATCGACGCCTATCACCACGAAGACCTGCGCCGCACCCGTTCGGCGTTCCAGTCGGTGATCCCGGTGTCCACCGGTCTGGCGCGGGGTATCGAGCGCCTGCTGCCGGAACTTGCCGGGCGAATCCAGGCCAAAGCCGTACGCGTGCCGACGGTCAACGTGTCCTGCCTCGACATCACGATGCAGACCGCGAGCGACACCGACGCCGGCGAGGTCAACCGGATCCTGCGCGAGGCTGCCACCAGCGGCCCGCTCAAAGGTCTTTTGGCCTACACCGAGCTGCCCCACGCAAGTTGTGATTTCAACCATGACCCACATTCGGCCATCGTCGATGCCAGTCAGACCCGTGTTTCCGGCCCACGGCTGGTGAACATCCTGGCCTGGTTCGACAACGAATGGGGTTTTGCCAACCGAATGCTGGATGTTGCAGAACACTATCTGCAGACAGCGACTTCAAAAAAACCGTAGGAAGTGCGACCCATGACCGTGTTGAAGATGTCCGACCTCGATCTGCAAGGTAAGCGCGTATTGATCCGCGAAGACCTCAACGTCCCAGTCAAGGACGGTGTTGTCACCAGCGATGCGCGTATCCTGGCTTCGCTGCCGACCATCAAGCTGGCCCTGGAAAAAGGCGCGGCCGTGATGGTCTGCTCGCACCTGGGTCGTCCGACCGAAGGCGAATTCTCCGCCGAAAACAGCCTCAAGCCGGTCGCCGACTACCTGAGCAAGGCCCTGGGCCGCGAAGTGCCGCTGGTGGCCGACTACCTGGGCGGCGTTGACGTCAAGGCCGGCGACATCGTGCTGTTCGAAAACGTGCGCTTCAACAAGGGCGAGAAAAAGAACGCCGACGAACTGGCCCAGCAATACGCCGCCCTGTGCGACGTGTTTGTGATGGACGCTTTCGGCACCGCTCACCGCGCTGAAGGTTCGACGCATGGTGTAGCCAAGTTCGCCAAGGTCGCCGCTGCCGGTCCGCTGCTGGCCGCTGAACTGGATGCACTGGGCAAAGCCCTGGGCGCACCGGCCAAGCCGATGGCGGCCATCGTTGCCGGTTCCAAGGTCTCGACCAAACTCGACGTGCTGAACAGCCTGAGCCAGATCTGCGATCAACTGATCGTCGGCGGCGGCATCGCCAACACCTTCCTGGCTGCTGCCGGTCACCCGGTCGGCAAGTCGCTGTACGAACCGGACCTGCTGGACACCGCGCGCGCCATTGCCGCCAAGGTCAGCGTGCCACTGCCGGTCGACGTTGTGGTTGCCAAGGAATTCGCTGAAAGCGCTGAAGCGACCGTGAAGCTGATCGCTGACGTCGCTTCTGACGACATGATCCTCGACATCGGCCCGCAAACCGCGGCCAACTTCGCCGAACTGCTGAAGTCGTCGAAAACCATCCTGTGGAACGGCCCGGTCGGCGTGTTCGAATTCGACCAGTTTGGCAACGGCACCAAAGTACTGGCCGAAGCCATCGCTGAAAGCGCGGCGTTCTCGATTGCCGGCGGTGGCGACACCCTGGCGGCCATCGATAAATATGGCGTGGCTGAAAAGATCTCCTACATTTCCACCGGCGGTGGCGCGTTCCTCGAATTCGTCGAGGGCAAGGTGCTGCCGGCCGTTGAAGTCCTGGAAAGCCGGGCCAAGGCCTGAGGCCGCCCGTTTGGCCAGGCAAAGGAGTGTTCAGATGGTCAAGTCGTTAGCGCTGTTGTTGCTGACCGGTACATTGGCAGCCTGCGGGAGTAACCCGAAGGCTGCGCCGGAGCCGGCACCCGGCGAGGCACAGAAGGGCTGCTACCAGGCCGACTGGCAGGCCGAAACCAACCCGGTGCTGAACAAGCGCTCGGGGCCGGAAGGCCTGGACAAATACGAGACGCAAACCCCGGCCAAGGAACATGGTTGCCCTTGACCGGTCTGACTCTTTAACTCAGGGCCGGCGGCGTGCGCTGCCGGTCGAGGAACACGGATGAAAGGCTTGATCGCCGTTGCGGCACTGGGATTGTTGGGCGGTTGTGCGCAGTGGAACCCGTTCCAGTCGTCCGCCCCTGTGGATAACTGGACCACCTGGACCTGCGACAGTCAGGCCAAGGTGTTGTGGCGCTACACCGACGCCGGCCAAAAGGCAGTCGATGTGCGACTGGGCGGCGGCGATCAGGTCTATCGCCTGAAAGAAGAGCCGGGCGCCTCGGGTGTGTTGTACAGCGACGACATGCTGGCGTTTCACATCAAAGGCAATGAAGGCCTGGTCTACTGGGTCGCAACCAATGATCTGATCGGCCGAGGCTGCAAAGCCGAATAAAACAGAATCTGCTTTATCGAATCACCAGGCCGGGCCTCAACCCCTGATCTGCAATCACTTGAATAGCCGCCGCCGCTCCGGCAGGCTGGCACGATTAACGACCCAAACCGGGAGAGACACACACAATGGCACTTATCAGCATGCGCCAGATGCTGGACCACGCAGCCGAGTTCGGCTACGGCGTTCCAGCCTTCAACGTCAATAACCTTGAGCAGATGCGCGCCATCATGGAAGCCGCTGACAAGACTGACTCCCCGGTGATCGTTCAGGCTTCGGCCGGCGCCCGCAAATACGCCGGCGCGCCGTTCCTGCGTCACCTGATCCTGGCCGCGATCGAAGAATTCCCGCACATCCCGGTGTGCATGCACCAGGACCACGGCACCAGCCCTGACGTCTGCCAGCGCTCGATCCAGCTGGGCTTCAGCTCGGTGATGATGGACGGCTCCCTCGGCGAAGACGGCAAGACCCCGACCGACTACGAATACAACGTTCGCGTAACTCAACAAACCGTCGCCATGGCTCACGCCTGCGGCGTATCGGTAGAAGGCGAGCTGGGCTGCCTGGGTTCTCTGGAAACCGGCATGGCCGGTGAAGAAGACGGCATCGGCGCCGAAGGCGTTCTGGATCACAGCCAGATGCTGACCGACCCGGAAGAAGCCGCTGACTTCGTCAAGAAGACCCAAGTTGATGCCCTGGCCATCGCCATCGGCACCAGTCACGGCGCCTACAAGTTCACCAAGCCACCTACTGGCGACGTGCTGGCGATCGACCGCATCAAGGAAATCCACAAACGCATCCCGAACACCCACCTGGTGATGCACGGTTCCTCGTCGGTTCCGCAAGAGTGGCTGGCGATCATCAACCAGTACGGCGGCGACATCAAAGAAACCTACGGCGTACCGGTTGAAGAAATCGTCGAAGGCATCAAGCACGGCGTGCGCAAGGTCAACATCGACACCGACCTGCGTCTGGCATCCACCGGCGCCATGCGTCGCCTGATGGCCACCAACCCGAGCGAATTCGACCCGCGTAAATTCTTCGGCGAAACCGTGAAGGCCATGCGCGATGTATGTATCGCTCGCTACGAAGCCTTCGGCACTGCCGGCAACGCTTCGAAGATCAAGCCGATCTCGCTGGAAAGCATGTATCAGCGTTATCTGAAGGGTGAGCTGAACGCCAAGGTCAATTGAGACTGGGTGTTGAGCTGATTTGAAAGAAACCCGCCGTGAGGCGGGTTTTTTTTGCCTGGAGTTTCATGGTGAGCTCATATTTCTGCTGGGTGAAATGTCACCTGTAACAGACAACGTCTGGATTGGCTTGGCCGAAGTCCGATATGGGTGACATTTTTATGGTCTGCGTAGCTTGTAGCGGCTTTAGTGTGAAGTTGATGGTTAAATAAATCCGCCCCTTTCGTCCCTTTCGTCCCCGTCGGTTTTTCCTTTGGCTTCTGATTTATGCCGGTTTATACATATATTTTATTACTTTGACAGTTTTAGTTGACTCTTCTACCTCTTCCTGCGCGGTGAAGCTAAATTTCAATGCGTAAGTATTCGAGGGGCTACTAATATAATCTCCTTTTAATACTTGCCCATTGGAACCCGCAACGTATACGGGGTTATAGTGTTGGTCCCAAATCCAAGGAACATTATCTGGTCCAGGGGGAATGTAGGGCTTCACGGTGGTTGGTGCGGGGGGGAGGGGCGGAGTACTGGGGATTTCGATAATCTCGGCCTCTCCCGGCCAGACTATTTGGGGGTGTTTGTGGGATCGAATACATCTAGGCCGGGTAAGTAGTCAGGATCAAATGGCTCGTGAATCAAATAGTCAAGGTCATCTAGGCCTACCGCTAAGATTTTGCTAGGTAGAATGATCTCGTTTAGATTAACTGCATTTTTTACTTTTATGCTTGTGCTATCCATCGATACAATGGTGCCCTCCACCAGTTTGTTTTTACTTGTAATTGCACTTAGCCGATGACCGATGTGCACGATTACCACGCGAGGTACATTTTGTTTTGTGTTCATTTCAGTTGCTCCATGCTCTTAGATGGCTGAGAGTCGTCGATTACGGTAACTGTATAGTGAAATAGAACGACTTAATTATGTAGATAGTATTGCTCGCGTTGTCTGTTACTGAGCCGTAGCATTCGATTAGCCCGGGACCCAGCGTGGTCATGGAAGGCATTCCAATAAATATCTTGCCAGGTGTGTTGCTCGTTAATGTTTGTTGATGTGCGAAACTGTTCGCCGGTAGGCCCGTGGTGGTGTTGTCGGCATAAACATCCGCTATCATTCCAGATGAATAAGGTATGGTGGAGGGGAGTTTGAGGTTGCAGCCACCTAGTCGCTGATACGTTCCATAGGGTTTGTTATACAGCTGATATGCAACGTTGTTAGGGTCTCTGCAGTTGATGCCCATTATCGGGGAACCCGGAAGATTGGTGTCGGAGTAAAATAACTCAAAGGGCTCATTGACTATCCTGTATGTGGTGGGCATGGCCGGATTCCTGATTTTGATGTGGAAGGAAACATTAATTTTTTGGAGCATTTTGTTTGGAGGGAGGGAGAAAAGAGGACGGGTTTATTTACTTTGCATGTGTGCAAAATTATATGATAAATAACTCAGTCCCATTTTTTAATCTGTCCCCTTAAGTTAGTCCCTTAAGTTAGTTCTGAGGAATGGCCGCCGCTGCTGCGTCAGGACTCTCTCCATTGGTCACTGCCCACTGACTTATGTCGGGATTGAAGGGTAAAGACGCAAATGCCGCAAAAGCACCATTAGCATCGGCATAAGCACTTGCGACTACTCGCCAACTGGGAACGACACCCGCCAATTCACAGTGCCACATATAGAGTGCTGCTCCAGGCTGTGCGGACGATGGTGGGCCACCGATTATGGTTTCTGCGCCGCTGTTGGTTGCCAAGGTAAATTGATGAAGTGCCATGATTGATTCCTTTCAGAAAATTTTAAATAACTGTTTTTTGAGGAGACTCTTTCGTAACGATACTCAAGACTCAAGCCTTTCATATGGCTTGGGTTCTGTAGTAGATGAGCTACCTCAGCCAGTTGCTGATAAGTTTTTGACTCGACGTAATTCCGCGTCTGATTCACCGCCAGTTCCCAAAGCACCACCACTTGCGCGATTTCCAGCACAGTTTGCGGTGGGGTGAACGCAGTATCGCGGTGAAGTAGTTGAGCATTCCGCTGGTGGAGCCTAGAGTTTCTTTGGCGTTGGCCAGATAAATAAATCCGTCCCTCCGTTTGTCGTCTCACGTTTGTTTTCTTGTGTTTTATTTAGTGAAGGTGATGTTGTATGTTTTACCTACATTCGGTCCTCCACGATCGACGCGAACAGTGCCGTTCAAATTGGAATAACTTCTATCAGGTGAACTCATGCTGGTAATAAGGACGTTGTATTCCGGGGCTCCTGCTTGTGCTCGAAGGTTGAAGGTTGAAGGATACAGCGGATTCATCCGATAAACTTTGATAGGCGAAACTCCCGTCAACGGTAAAGGTAAGTCCGTAATAATCCATTGTGGCCTGTGAAATGTTGCCTGTTTGCGGGTCGGAATTAATAATGCTGAGAGTGGCGTTATGACTCTCGCCGGCATCATACACGCGCCCGTAATAGGTTCCGTTCGGATTGACTTGGCCCATGACATTTCTCCTTCATGTCTTCGTGGAATATTAAAATTTAAGAACTTTTTTTCTGTGCTGTTCATGATGTTAGTTTTTAACTCGAGTTTCAGCACCTGTTATAAATGACAGTTTTTAATAATTATTTGGAATGGTTTTTGATTTTTTTGATATTTGGATAGGCGTGGCGATGAAAGGCAGCTGGTTTGTTGTTTTGAATGTGAAAAAATCGGACGCAGATGCTTGGGGAAATGCTGAGAGTAATGGAGGGGGCGACTCAATGAGTTCACCCCTTTTTGCACTTATTACTTCGGCTCGACGTGATCCAGCGCCTGATTCACCGCCAGTTCCCCCAGCATCACCACTTGCGCGATACCCAGCGCGGTTTTGCGGTGGGATGTCGGGAGTATTGCGGCGAAGTTGTTGAGCATTTCGCTGGCGGAGCCGAGGGTTTCGCTGGCGTTGGCCAGCAGGGATTCGGTGTTGCAGGCGGGGTTGGCGAAGTACATGCGGTCGGGTTCGTTGACCGTGGCCATGATGCGGGCGCCGGGGCAGAGGTAGTGATCGAGGGCGCGTTCGGCGGCTTCGTTGAGTTTTTTGGGGTCGAGGGAATCGTAGGGGGAGGCCAGATCTTTTTCTGGCGGATGAGGCGTTGATTTAGTCATTTGCTCGAAACCTGATTGGAGTGCCCCCGCTCTGGCTACTAATCAAAGTGGAGGCAACTGTACGCAGGTTAGTAGACCGGGGTTTCGAGCAAGCCGGCGCACCCGAAGGTGCCCTGCGCACAGTCGCCATCGAGTTCAGGAATCGAAATTCCTGACTGACAGATGCTTGTGCACCAAGCTTGAAACCACAGGCTACTAAACCCGATCACTGCGAATCAGTGACCCGAATCAAGTTACCGATGGCCCTCCAGGCGCACAAGCCGGCGGATTCTGGCGTACCGGTAGGCCGCGACGCAAGCCGTTGTAGGCTTCAGGAAGTAACGCGAACCGTCTTTAAACATCAGCCTTAAACGAGCACGTCGCCACTATTTATCGTGATCGATATCGAGCTTGCTGAACGTCACCTGCCCACCCTCGCTGGTGTACCCGGTGTTGTCCTGCACATACACGCCGGCCTTGAAGTACAGCGGTTTGTTGCGCCAGGTCGCGCTGATCTGCGAGTCCCACTGATACCCGGCCGCGCTGATACCCAGCGCGCCACCGGGGCTGAGGTGAATCAGGTAATTGAATTCGCGATCCAGTTTGATCCCGGTCGCCAGAGTAATCACCCGGCCCTCGTCGTCATCCGGGTGCATCCGCACCTTGATCACCAGGTTGCCGGAATCCAGTTTGCTCTTGTACTGATACTCAAGTTTCACCAGCGGCTTCTGGCTTTCATAGGCGTGGATCTGGCCGATGACGATCTTGCCGGAACTGGGCACCTTGTTGACCGAGAGGGTCGCGCGCAGCAGGTTGTCGGCGTCCGGGTAGTACCAGTTGCGCAAGGTGCCGTTGCTGAAGGTTTCGCGCAGTTCGGTGCGCGGATAGATGGCGTTTTCGGTTTTCGAGCCGGTCACCGGGGACCAGAAGAACAGGGTGCCGGTGTCGGAATGGAAGTACTGATCCTTGAAGCCGTTCACCAGTCTGGAGGTTTCGACGGTGTGGGGCGGGCTGCCAACGGGAACGCTGAGGTTCCAGGTTGCGAGGTCGATCATGTCGGTTCTTCCACTCTGTTTCTGCTGCACGCGCGTGCCAGAAGCTCTAGCCCGCGCCTCTTGGGGGCGGCCTTTATAAGCGTAGAGGGATTTTTTGTTAACGGCCGTCTGGCGGATGATTGGCGCCAACATCCTGTCGAAATGCCATGTTTCCCGGTTTTCGGGGGCTGCAGCGATGACCGTTAGTCGGCTACTTACCGGTTTGGTTAAATGATGGCCTGATGACAGCTACTGCTTTTTCGGATCCAGGACTAGAGTGAAGGCTCAGTAACAGTACGGTTTTCACGAGAAACCGGCCGCGTCCCGATTGGATGTCCCGACAAGAGAAGCAGCATGGAATGCGCGCAAACCCAGCCAGGTGAAGGCAGCTCCGTCCTTTTGATCGTTGATGATTACCCTGAAAATCTGATCAGCATGCGCGCGTTGCTGCAGCGCCAGGACTGGCAGGTCATGACCGCGGCTTCCGGTTTCGAAGCCCTCAGCCTGTTGCTCGAACACGACATCGACTTGGTACTGCTGGATGTGCAGATGCCGGGCATGGACGGTTTTGAAGTCGCGCGCCTGATGCGCGGCAGCCAGCGAACGCGGCTCACCCCCATCATTTTCCTTACCGCCAACGAACAGTCCCAGGACGCCGTGATCAAGGGCTATGCCAGTGGCGCGGTGGATTACCTGTTCAAACCCTTCGACCCGCAGATTCTCAAACCCAAGGTCCAGGCGTTGCTGGAGCACCAGCGCAATCGCCGGGCGTTGCAGCGCCTGAGTCAGGATCTGGAATCGGCGCGGGCCTTCAATGCCTCGGTGCTGGATAACGCCGCCGAAGGGATTCTGGTGCTGGCCGAGGATGGCTTGATCCGCTTTGCCAACCCGGCGATTTCCCGGTTGCTCAACGCGCCGGTGAAAGAACTGGAAGGGCAGGAGTTTCTCGATTTCCTGCAGAAACCGCACATTCCGCTGTGGGCCGATTCCGAGTTTTATGCCAGTTACAAACGTGGCGAGACGCTGCGTTTACACGATGCGTTGCTGCGTACCGCGCCAGGCCAGCAAGTGCCGGTGGCGTTGTCCTGCGCGCCGCTGCCGAGCGAGCAGCATGCGATGGTGGTGACGGTGCTGGACATGTCGGTGGTGCGACATCTGCATCAGCAGCTGGAGTTTCAGGCTGTCACCGATCCGTTGACTGGGCTGCTCAATCGTCGTGGCTTTTACCAGACGGTGGAAAACCTGCTGTTGCGCGGTGAACGCAGTGACAGCAGTTGGGTGCTGATGTACCTCGATCTTGATGGCTTCAAACGGGTCAACGATTCCCTCGGCCACGACGCCGGCGACCGGGTGTTGCGCTGGGTCTCCGAACAACTGAAGGCCTGCCTGCGGCCGTTCGACATTCTGGCGCGGATGGGCGGTGATGAGTTCACCGCGCTGCTGGATCTGGAGTTCCCCGAACAGGCGGCGAAGATCGCCGAGAAGCTCATCGAACGGGTGTCGATCTGTCAGCAGATCGAAGGCATGGACATCGCCCTTGGCGCCAGTATCGGCATCGCCACGTACCCGGATTGCGGCAACAACCTCGACGGTTTGATGCGTGCTTCGGACATCGCCATGTACGAAGCCAAGCGCGCCGGGCGTCAGCAATATCGCTTCTACGATCACGAAATGAACGGCCGCGCGCGCTCGAGGCTGATGCTGGAAGAGAGCGTGCGCAACGCCATCGAGAACCGCGATTTCAATCTGGTGTATCAGCCGCAGGTGGCGATTGGCGACGGCCGGATTCGCGGTTTCGAGGCATTGCTGCGCTGGCAGCACCCGAGCGTCGGCGATGTGCCGCCGGGGCTGTTCCTGCCGTTGCTGGAAGAGGCGACGTTGATCAGTCGGCTCGGCAGTTGGATCTATCACCGCAGCGCCGGGCAGCGTAAGGCCTGGGAGTCCGAGTTTTCCAGGGACCTGGTGCTTGGGGTGAGCCTGAGCAATACCCAGTTTGGTTTGCCGAACCTGGTGACCGAATTGCGCCAGGTGCTGGAGCGCCATGGCTTGCAACCGCATCAGATGGAAGTGGAAGTGACCGAGGAGGCGCTGACGATCAACCCGGACGAGACCCGCAAACAACTGAAGCTGCTGCGCAATCTCGGGGTGCGGGTAGCGCTGGACGATTTTGGTTCCGGGTCCTGCTCGCTGTCGCATCTGCGGGATCTGGAGCTGGATACGCTCAAGCTCGATCGCCACCTGATCGCCCGATTGCCGGACTCGTCCCGGGACGCCTCGCTGGTGCGCACGGTCATCGACTTATGCAAGGAATACGGCTTGCTGGTGATTGCCGAAGGCGTGGAAACCGTCGAGCAATATCAATGGCTGCAAGCCCATGGCTGTGAGTACGTGCAAGGCTTCCTCGTGGCGCGGCCGTTGGTCGCCGAGGACGCGACGCGCTTTGCCGAGCCGTTCGACTGGAGCGCGTTGGCCGGTTGAATTCGCTACACTGGCGGCCTTTTCATGACCCGTGCCGCCCATGACCGCGTTGAAATACCTCCAGGCCTATCCCGCGCAATTGCAGGATCAGGTGCGCCAATTGATTGCCGAAGATCGCCTCGGTGATTACCTGAGCCAACGTTATCCGGGCCGCCACGATGTGCAGAGCGACAAGGCGTTGTACGGCTACGCGCTGGACCTGAAACAGGAATACCTGCGTAACGCCCCGGCCATCGACAAGGTTCTGTTCGACAACCGCCTCGACCTGACCCACCGCGCCCTCGGCCTGCACACCACGGTGTCGCGGGTGCAGGGCGGCAAGCTCAAGGCCAAGAAAGAGATTCGCATTGCCTCGCTGTTCAAGGAGGCCGCGCCGGAGTTTTTGAAGATGATCGTCGTGCATGAACTGGCGCACTTCAAGGAGTCGGATCACAACAAGGCGTTCTATAAATTATGTGAGCACATGCTGCCAGGCTATCACCAGATCGAGTTCGATCTGCGGGTGTACCTGACGTGGCGGGACATGCAATAAGACATCAAACAACGGAGCGCATGCATGGACGTGAGCAAGACCAAGAGCAGTTTCTACCGGCGCTTGTACGTGGCGTACCTGATCGACAGCGGCCTGGCCAGCAGCGTGCCGGCGCTGACCGACGTCACCGGCATGCCCCGGCGCACGGCGCAGGACACCATTGCGGCACTGGCGGATCTGGATATCGTCTGCGAGTTCGAGCAGGAAGAGGGCGCGCGCAACCATGCGGGGCGCTACCGGATTCGTGAGTGGGGGGCGATTGATCGGGGGTGGATCGAGAGGAATTTGCGGCAGATCAAGGCGGTTTTGGAGTATCCCTGAGTTGGTTGTTCGCCTCTGGATCGTTGCCCTCACCCCAGCCCTCTCCCGGAGGGAGAGGGAGCTGACCGAGGTGTCTTGCGTCATACATCGACCTGATTAAGCGTGGCGATTATGGATTCGACAACGCTCGTTCAGGTCGGTGGATCTCTCCAATTTTCCACGTTAGGTCCCCTCTCCCTCCGGGAGAGGGTTAGGGTGAGGGGCTTTTCAGGAGCGCCGCATCCCTATGTGCGGAATGTCATCCTCAAGATATTCCTCACCCGCCACCACAAACCCGTACCGCCCGTAATACCCCTGCAGATGCGCCTGGGCCGACAGATAGATCGGCACCTCTGGCCAACGCTTCTCAGCCTGTTTCAGCGCCTGTTCCATCATTTCATGCCCCAGGCCTTTGCCACGTCCGGCGGGCGCCGTCAGTACACGGCCGATCACCACGTCGCCGCCCTGGGATTCCGGGTCCAGCAGGCGCAGATATGCCACCAGTTGATCACCTTCCCACCCCATCAAATGGCAGGTGTCCCCGTCCAGATCCTGCCCGTCCGGGTCCAGGTACGCACAGCGCTGTTCGACCACGAACACTTCCGAGCGCAGTTTCAAAATGGCGTACAGCTGTTCCAGTCCCAGATCGCTGTGATGTTTGCAGACCCACTCGATTGTCATCTTCCGATTCCTTGAACTACGTCGCCCGATACTAAGCGCCACGTCGAAATATGTCTGTATGGCTGAGAAATCTGTGACAAAGGCCAAAATGCCATCATTCCCTTCTGGCGGCGCCGACATCTTTGTGTAATCTGCTGAGAAGCGCTGTGCAACGGCTTCAATGAGCTAATGTTAGGGCCTGGGATTCGCCGGTACGGGGCCTTGGGGTTTTGACTGAAAACACGCCGGGCGGCCCGCCCGCTAAGGATTTTCAAGCATGCCGCGATTGCATCGAGCGTTGGCTTTGATCGGATTGCTGTTGCTGGGTCAAAGCGCTGCAGCGGAGAAATTGCGTCTGGTCTTCGACGTCTGGCCGCCCTTTACCGATGACACACTGGTCAACGGTGGGCTGGCCACGGACATCGTCAGCACGGCCCTGGCCCGGGCCGGTTATGCCAGCGATTACGAACAGGTGCCGTGGGCGCGGGCGTTGCTCGGGGTTGGCGAGGGACGTTACGACGTGCTGGTCAACGCCTGGTACAACGACGAGCGTACGAAGCTCGGGCAGTTTTCCGACGAGTACCTGCTCAACCGCGTGCGTTTTCTCAAGCGCAAAGACACCCCCATCGAATACAACAACTTGCAGGAACTGCACACCTACCCGATTGCCGTGGTGCGCGGCTATGCCTATTCGGCGCCGTTCGATGCCGACACCGCGCTGCAGAAAGTTCCTGTGCATAACTTCGCCATGGCCGTGCGCATGCTGGCGGCGGACCGGGTCAAGCTGACCCTGGAAGACGAATACGTCGCCCGCTATTACCTGGCCCGTGAATCACCGAAGGTGCGTAACGCCGTGGAGTTCCTGCCCAAGCCTCTGAGCGAGAACAGCCTGCACATTCTGGTCAGCCTGAAGAACCCGGAGCACGAACAGATCGTGGCCGGGTTCGACAAGGCGATTGCGGCGATGAAGGCCGATGGCAGCTATGACAAGTTGCTCAGGCAGCACGGCATGTGAGGCGACTCAATCTTCGGCGGTGTCCTTGATCAAGTGCGCCGCCAGCGTGCGCAACGGGCCTAGCTGACGGCAGATCAGCGCCAGTTGCGTCTGCACCAGCCGTTGGCCTTCATCGATTTCGTCCGCCATTTGCTCAAGTTCATTGGCCAGCGCTTCTTCTTCATCGCTCTGGATCGCAATCGGCTGTTTGCTCGCCAGCCCCTGGGCGATCTCGTCGATGCTGCTGGCCAGTTTCACCCCGGCGCCATCGATCAGATGCTCACGCACTTCGGCCGGCAACTGGGTTTCCCGGTGCGCGCCAAGGCCCGACAGATAGCTGAGCAGGGTGTGCGACAGCACCAGGAAACGGAAACCGACATCGGCTTCCTTTCGGAAATGCCCCGGCTCCATCAGCATGTTCGCCAGCGTAGTCGACAGCGCCGCGTCGGCATTGTGCGCGTTGCGCCGGGCGAGGCGATAGGCGAGGTCGTCGCTCTTGCCGGCGGCGTATTGCTGCATGATCTGGCGCAGGTAGATGCTGTTGCAGGTCAGGGTGTTGGCCAGCACTTTGTTCAGGCGCCGACCCTGCCAGTCCGGCAGGAACAGGATCACCGTCAGGCCTGCGATCAGGCTGCCGAGCAGGGTATCGAACAGACGCGGCACAAACAGCCCGTAACCGTCGCCGACCTGGTTGAAGCAGAACAGCACCATGATCGTGATGGCGGCGGTGGCCACGGTGTAGCGGGTGGTGCGGTTGGTGAAGAACACCACGCCGGCGGCGATGGCGAAGCACGACTGCACCAGCGGGCTCGGGAACAGATCGAACAGCGCCCAGGCGATGGTCAGGCCGATGGCGGTGCCGAGAATCCGCTGGCCGAGTTTGCGCCGGGTAGCGCCGTAGTTCGGCTGGCAGACGAACAGCGTGGTGAGGATGATCCAGTACCCCTGCGACGGGTGAATCAGATGCACCATGCCGTAACCGATACTCAGTGCCAGCGGCAGGCGCAGGGCGTGGCGGAACAACAGTGACGTCGGCGTCAGTTGGGTGCGCAGGCGAGTCAGCACATCCTTGAAGTTGCGCGGCGAGCGGTCGAGCAGGCTGCTGTCGGTGGCATCGGCCAGGGCATCAGGGTTGCTGGCATCGCTGAGCAAGCGGTCAAGAGTGCCGAGGTTGGCCGCCAGTGCCCGCAGCGAACGCAGCAGCCCGCGCCAGGCCGGGTTGCTCTGGATGCGCAGGTGTTCGAGGGAGGCGTGCAGGTCGCTCAGGGCTTCGGCGAATGTCGCGTCGTAGATGAATGGCTGGCGCATCTGGATCGACTCGGCCAGCGCCCGGCACGCCTTGCCTTGCTGGCGCAGCAGGCGTTGGCAGCGGAACAGCACGTCGCTATGGAAAAACGCCTCGGCCAGCGCGTTGTAAGGGTAGTGCGAAGAACTGGCGCGTTCGTGAATGTCCTGGGCGAGGAAATAAAGCTTCAGGTAGCGGCTGACTTTCGAGCCGGGGCGGCCATTGCCGACGCGGTGCAGGATGATTTCCTTGGCACTGTTCAGTGCCGCCACGACGCGGCCGTTTTGCTGGGCCAGTTCCAGGCGCCGCGCTTCGACGTCCAGCTGACGGATCGGCTCGAACAGCGAGGCTTTCAGCTTCAGGTAATAACCCAGCTCACGAAACAGCCGCGCCAGGCTCTGCTGCACCGGCTGGTTGGAGAACATCGCCTGCCACAAAACCGACAGCAAACCGTACCACGCGGCCCCGGCCACCAGCAGCATCGGCTCGTGCCAGAAATCCGTGACTGCGCCGCCGCGCTGGTCCACGCCGATCATGGTGTAGACGGAAAGAATCAGCGTCGCCGAAGCAATCGCGCCATAACGCTCGCCGAGCGCACCGAGCATGGTCAGGCCGAAACTGGCCAGCGCCAGAGCGATGACGAACACGATGGGGTAGGGGAACAGCAATTCCACCGACAGCGCCGCAACGCTGAAACACACCAGCGTCACTGCCAGGGCATTGAGACGGCCCTGCCAACTGTCGTCGGTCTCGGCCAGGGCGCTGGCGATGATCCCGAGGAACAGCGGGATCAGCAGCCCCATTTCATCCTGATACCAGCACAGCGCCATGCTGCCGGTCAGGGCGATGAACACCCGCACGCTGTAGCTGAATTTATCCAGCGCCCACAGGCGCCGCAAAGACTGACGAAACGAGGTCGAGGACATGAAGTGCGAAGGCCTTCCGAGGCGATGCCGCTAAATTGAGCCAGTAATGACGCCGACGCAATGGCGCCGATCACATCTGACAGCAAAAAGTGTTCCGCACGGCCTTCAGGTCAGACGTATTGCGCCGCCGCGTAACCCGATGCCCAGGCCCACTGAAAGTTGAAGCCGCCCAGATGCCCGGTGACATCCAGCACTTCGCCGACAAAGTACAGGCCCGGGCTTTTCAGCGATTCCATGGTCTTGGACGAGACTTCGCGGGTGTCGACGCCACCGAGGGTGACTTCGGCAGTGCGGTAGCCTTCGGTGCCGGCCGGGACGACTTTCCAGCTGCCGAGCTTTTCGGCGATGTCTGCCAGTTCGGCGTGGGTGTACTGCTTCATCGGTTTGGAGACGAACCAGTTGTCCGCCAGCAGGTTGGCCATCTTCTTGGTGAAAATTTCACCGAGCAGGGTTTTCAGTTCGCTGTTCGGGCGCTCGGCGGTCTGCTGTTGCAGCCAGCTTGCGGCGTCGTGATCCGGCAGCAGGTTGATCTCGACCGTGTCGCCCGGCTCCCAGAACGAGGAAATCTGCAGGATCGCCGGGCCGCTGAGTCCGCGGTGCGTGAACAGTATGTTCTCGCGAAAGCTCTGGTCGTTGCAGCTGACCAGGCAATCCACCGAGGTGCCGGACAGTTCGGTGCACAGATCCTTGAGCTGATCGGTGATGGTGAACGGCACCAGACCGGCGCGGGTCGGCAGCAGGTCGTGGCCGAATTGCTTGGCGACCTGGTAACCGAATCCGGTCGCGCCCAGCGTCGGGATCGACAGGCCGCCGGTGGCGATCACCAGCGACTGGCACTGGATCTGGCCAAGGGTGGTGTCGAGCAGGTAGCCGCCCTCGACTTTCTCGATGGTCTGGATCGAAGTGTCGAGGTGCAGGTTGACGCCGACCTGATCGCACTCGTCCAGCAGCATGCCGAGGATGTCGCTGGATTTGTTATCGCAGAACAACTGGCCGAGTTTCTTCTCGTGATACGGCACGCCGTGCTTGGCGACCATGCCGATGAAATCCCACTGGGTGTAGCGGGCCAGCGCGGATTTGCAGAAGTGCGGATTCTGCGAGAGGAAATTGCCCGGCTCGGTGTACATGTTGGTGAAGTTGCAGCGCCCACCGCCGGACATCAGGATTTTCTTGCCGGCCTTGTTCGCGTGGTCGAGCAGCAACACCTGACGCCCGCGCCCGGCGGCGGTCAGTGCACACATCAACCCAGCGGCGCCAGCGCCAATGATCACGACTTCGGTAGAGCGCAAAACGGTGTCCTCACACAACGATCAGTATCGGTTTCGGTAACGTTCAGGTCAGAGGACGCGAACGCGCAGCGAACGACCCTTGATCTTGCCGTTGTTCAAGCGCTGCAGCGCCTGCATGACCACGGTGCGCTCGACGGCCACATAGGACTGGAAGTCGAAGATCGCGATCTTGCCAACCTGCGTGCCCGGAATACCGGCTTCACCGGTCAGTGCGCCGAGAATGTCACCCGGACGCACCTTGTCCTTGCGCCCGCCGGCGATGCACAGCGTGCTCATCGGCGGTTGCAGCGGGGCACCGCCCTGGGATTTCAGGTTGTCCACCTGATCCCAGTTCAGCGGGGTTTTCTGCAGTTGTTCGATGGCCTGGGCGCGGTGCGCTTCCGACGGCGCCACCAGGCTGACCGCGATGCCTTTCTCGCCGGCACGACCGGTACGGCCGACGCGGTGAATGTGGATTTCCGAATCCCGGGCAAGCTCGACGTTGATCACCATGTCCAGCGAATCGATGTCCAGACCACGGGCGGCAACGTCAGTGGCCACCAGTACCGAAGTGCTGCGGTTGGCGAACATCGCCAGTACCGGTCGCGGTCACGCTGTTCCAGATCGCCGTGCAGGCCGACGGCGGAGATGCCTTTGGAGGTCAGGTGATCGACGGTTTCCTGCACTTGCTGCTTGGTGAAGCAGAACGCCACGGTGGAGGCCGGGCGGAAGTGGTGCAGGACCTTGGTCACCGCGCTCATACGCTCTTCCGGTGAGATCTCGTAGAAGCGCTGCTCGATCTGGGTGTCGTCGTGGAACGCTTCGGCCTTGACCGTTTGCGGATCGCGCATGAACTTCGAAGCGAGTTGCTTGATGCCCACCGGGTAGGTCGCCGAGAACAGCAGGGTCTGACGGCGGGTCGGGGTCTGCTCGATGATGTCTTCGATGGCGTCGTAGAAACCCATGTCGAGCATGCGGTCGGCTTCGTCGAGGATCAGCGTGTTGAGGCCGTCGAGGACCAGCGAGCCCTTGCGCAGGTGCTGCTGGATGCGCCCCGGGGTGCCGACGATGATGTGCGCGCCGTGCTCCAGCGAGGCGATCTGCGGGCCGAACGACACGCCGCCGCACAGGGTCAGGACCTTGATGTTGTCTTCGGCGCGGGCCAGACGACGGATTTCCTTGGCGACCTGGTCGGCCAGCTCGCGGGTCGGGCAGATGACCAGAGCCTGGCAACCGAAGTAGCGCGGATTGATCGGGTTCAGCAGGCCGATGCCGAACGCGGCGGTCTTGCCGCTGCCGGTCTTGGCCTGGGCGATTAGGTCCATCCCCTTGAGGATCACCGGCAAGCTCTGCGCCTGGATCGGCGTCATCTGGGCATAACCGAGAGATTCGAGGTTAGCCAGCATGGCGGCGGACAGCGGCAAAGTATTAAAAGCGGTGGCGATGGTGGTCACGGGACTGGCCTGCAAAACAAAATGTCGCGCAGTGTAGCAGCCCCGTGCCACTTTCCTCGAAAGTTCTGGACGAACAGTGGTTAATGTTCGATGTGTTCGTCCGGATGTTCATCGGGACGTTTGACGCGCCGCCCGTCTTCTTTCGAGAGTTGCGAGAAGATGGTCGCCGCCAGCATCGCCATGACACCCACGGTCACGAACGTCAGCTGGAACGCGCCCAGCACCGTTTCAACGCCATCATTGCCGATTTCCGCCGTGAAGCCGCCGAGCAACGCACCGGCGCAGGCCACCCCGAGACTCAGCGACAACTGCGCGACCACCGACAGCAGGCTGTTGCCGCTGCTGGCGCTGGCGTCGTCGAGATCGATCAGGGTCACGGTGTTCATCGCGGTGAACTGCAGCGAGTTGATCGCGCCGAGAATCGCCAGCAGGCAAAGCAGCAGCCAATACGGTGTCTGCTCGCTGACCAGGCCCATGCTCGCCAGCATGATCCCCAGCGCCAGCGTGTTGCCGGTCAAAACGATGCGATAGCCGAGACGTTCGATCAGCGGCCGCGCCATCCACTTGGCAAACATCGCTGCGGCGGCCAGCGGCAGCATGCTCATCCCGGCCTGCGACGGTGAATAACCCAGCGCCACCTGCAGCAGTAACGGCACCAGAAACGGCAACGCGCCGCTGCCCAGACGGGCGAACAGGTTACCGATGATCCCCACCGCAAACGTCCGCGTCTTGAACAGCGAAGGCGCGAACAGCGGATTCTCGACTCGCCCGGCGCGCAACCAGTACGCGGCCAGACAGGCCATGCCACCGAACAGCAGCAACATCACGCGCAAGTGCGGCAAGTGCAATTCGCCAAGGCCTTCCATGGCGATGGTGATCAGAATCATCGCTGCGCCGAACAGCAGGAAGCCGAGGCTATCGAAGCGTGTGCGCTCGGTGCCGCGCAGGTCGGGAATGAACTTCCACACCGCGTAGCAGCCGATGACGCCGACCGGCAGGTTGATCAGAAAGATCCAGTGCCACGTCAGGTATTGCACCATCCAGCCGCCCATGGTCGGGCCGATCAGCGGGCCGAGCAGGCCGGGAATGGTGATGAAGCCCATGATCCGTACGAGTTCAGAACGCGGGTAGGCGCGCAGCACCACCAATCGCCCGACCGGCAGCATCAGTGCACCGCCGAGGCCCTGAATCACCCGGGCGCCGACCAGCATGGTCAGGCTGCTGGACAGGGCGCAGAGCAGCGAGCCGATGCTGAACAGCAGGATCGCGCCGAAGAAGATTTTCTTGGTGCCGAAGCGGTCGGCGATCCAGCCCGAGGCCGGAATCAGCAACGCCACGGTGAGCATGTAGGCGATGACTACGCCCTGCATGCGCAACGGGTCTTCGGCCAGATCCCGGGCCATGGCCGGCAGGGCGGTGTTGAGGATGGTCCCGTCGAGGGACTGCATGAAGAAAGCGATGGCGACGACCCACGGCAACCAGCGGGCGGTGATGGCGTCGAGAGGCGGGCGGTTGGGCATGGAACCTCTTGTGGTGTGGGGCTGTGAATGATCGTTCCCGCGCCAGGCGCGGGAACGATTTGTATCAGAGGGTCAAAGTCAGTCGGCTCACCAACGCCCCCGGCAACAACGCCGACGAGGTATTGCGCTGACTGTAGGTGCTCGCCGACAGCAGCAACTCGCGCTCGGCGGTCAACGCTTCCAGCTGCGAACCCAGCAGGCTGTAGGCACTGTCGTCGAAACGCATGGTGCTGACCGGCGCCTGAATCTCGCCGTTCTCGACCCAGAACGTGGCAAACCGGGTCATGCCGGTCAGGCGCGCCGCCGGTTGATCCGAGAAGTTCAGATACCACAGGTTGCTGATGTAAAGCCCGGTGCCCAGTTGCTTGAGAATCTCCGCTTGCGGCAGATCACCGGCGCCCATGTTCAGCGCGCTCGGCGATTCGCCACCGCCGGCACCGTTGGCCGTCAGGCCGTATTCGGCAGCACTGCGCGATCCCACCAACTGGTCACCCGCTTTGCCTTCGATGATCAACCGCAGGTCACTGCGCGGATAACCTTCACCGGAAAACGCCGGGCTCAGCGAGCCGCTGACTTTCTCGTCGAGGGAAACCAGCGGACTGAACGTCTGATCGCCGGCATACAGCTTCTGCAACGGACTGCTCTTGCTGGCAATCGACTGCGCCGAGAAACCACCCCAGCACAACATGCCCATGATTTCTTCCAGGGCTGCCGGTGCCAGATAGGCGCGGTATTGTCCCGGTGGCAGGGTGCGCAACGGACGACCGAGAAACTCAAGCTGCTCGCGGGCCTGCTGGAAACGCTTGGCGAAACCTTCGCTGCTCCACTCGTGCCCGGCATAGCTGGCTTTCACCGCTTCGCCGTTCTCGTGGAACAGGCTGAAGTCGAAGTTGAAGCTGTTGGCCTGATGCCAGCCGAACGCCCCTGAAGAACTGGCAAAACCACGGCTGATCGGGCCGGCGGCATAGAAACCGACCAGATCCAGCCCTTCGGCCGCCTCGGCGATTTCAGCGACCACCTGCTCGGTGTCCGGCAGCGGATGCTCCTGCACGTTCTGGCTCTGCCAGCCGTTGTGGTTGAGCAGCAGATAGGGATCCTGCGGTAGCAGCGGCAGGGTTTCGCGCAGTTGCTGCAAGCCTTCGGCGAGGCGTTGCAGATCGGTTGCCTGTTCGCCGGACAGAGTGATGTGCAGGTCGGCATGCCGCCCGTCGTCGATCAGTTTCAGACCGATACCGGCTTGTTGCACTTGCCCGGCCTGACGCACCTTGGCGTGGTTGAAGCGCACGAAGGCCGATGATTCGGCGTCGTAACTCAGGGTGAACTGCTCCGGCTCGCGCACAGCATCGCGCAGCCAGTTGACCAGCACCTTGAAGGCCTCGACCTGGCTCTTGGAAATACTCATCAGGCGTCTCCCCCAAACACATCAACATTGCTGAACACGCAGGCCGGCGAAGCGTGGCCGACGCGGATCACCTGGTTCGGTTCGCCCTTGCCGCAGTTCGGCGTGCCCAGCACCCGGGTGGTGCCGGCGTTGCCGACTGCGCGCAGGCTCTTCCAGAAGTGCGCGGAAATGCCCCGGTAGTTGGGGTTTTTCACCACGCCTTTGAGTTCGCCGTTTTCAATCAACTGGCCCCATTCGCAGCCGAACTGGAATTTGTTCCGCGCATCGTCGATCGACCACGAACGGTTGGTGCTCATCAGGATGCCGTTTTCGATGCCGCCGATCAGTTGTTCCAGCGACTGGTCGCCCGGCTCGATGTTGAGGTTGGCCATGCGGTCGATCGGCGGTCGGTTCCAGCCGCAGGCACGGCTGTTGGCGACACCGTCCAGGCCCGCGCGGTACTGCGACAGCGCACCGCCCAACGGCCGCACCAGCAGACCTTCGCGAATCAGGAATTGCTTGCTGGCAGCCGTGCCGTCGTCATCGTGGCCGTAGCTTGCCAGCTCTTCGGGAATGTCCGGATCGAAGGTCACGTTGAGCAGTTTCGAGCCGTATTGCAGGCTGCCGAAATCCGAGGTTTTGACGAAACTGGTGCCGGCGTAATTGCGCTCGTCGCCGAGAATCCGGTCCAGTTCCAGCGGGTGGCCGATGGATTCGTGGATCTGCAGCATCATCTGGTCGGGCATCAGCAGCAGGTCACGCGGACCTTGCGGCGTATTGGGTGCGAGCAACAGTTGCAGTGCCTGATCGGCGACTTGCGGACCGGCACCGATCAAACCGCAACGGCTGATCACGTCGGCGCCGCCCTGCTGGCCGAAGTTCTCGCGGCCGAGGCTGCGGGTCTGGCTGTCGTTGCCGTCGTAGGCGGTGACGTCCAGGCCCGGATAGACGAAGCGCTGGGCCTGGCGCAATTCAGCCCCGGCGCTGCTCAGGTAGATCTGTTCGACGTGGGTGATGCCGATGCTCACTTCCCAATTCACCAGGCGCTCATCCTTTGGCACCGAGGCGGATTCCGCACCGAGCAGCTCGAAGCATTCGCTCAGGGACGGGAAGGGTTGTTGCAGATTGGGTGAAAAGTAGTCGGCGCGGTCGCTGGACACCGGCTGCTGGCTCAGGTCGAGCAGGGCGTGGGGCTTGATCCGCCGGGCTTGCTGTTCGGCGCGCTCGAGGGCGGCTTGCAGGCCTTGTTGCGACAGGTCATTGGTCGCGGCGTAGGCTTCGACGCCGTTGACGCGAACGGTGAGCATCGCGCCTTCGTCGCGGCTCAGGCTCGGCGGTTCGGCGACGTTCTTGCGCACCGACAGGTACTGGCCGGACTCGCGTACATACCGCAAGGAAAAAAACTCGGCGCCCGTGCGCAAGGCAGCGAAGCGCTGCTTGAGCTGGGGGTGGAAATCGAACATCAGGGAACCTCCTTGTTATGGGAGTAGCGGCGAAGCGGATTCGGCGGGGAGGGGTGAAACGATTGCGCGAGGACTAGAGTAGGCCTGCGTCGGGGTAGGATCAAGTGAAGAGGGGGTGTAGGAGGATTTACCGCTTTGAGTCGGCTGATCGTTCCCACATTGCATGGGAACGATCACCGCCCGGTACTACGACTTACTGAGCAACAGCGCTCACATCACGCAGTGCCTTGCCTTTCACCGGCGCATCGCCAGCGACGTAGTACGGCGCCTTGCTGCGTGGCAGTGGCTGACGGCCACGGATCTTGTCGGCGATTTTCTCGGCCATCATGATCGTCGGCGCGTTCAGGTTGCCGGTGGTGATGATCGGCATGATCGAGGCATCGACCACGCGCAGACCCTGCATGCCATGCACGCGGCCCTGACCGTCCACGACCGCCATCTCGTCGGTGCCCATCTTGCACGAGCAGGACGGGTGGAACGCGGTTTCGGCGTGCTCGCGGATGAACTTGTCCAGCTGCTCATCGGTTTGCACTTCGATGCCCGGGCTGATTTCGCGGCCACGGAAGGCGTCCAGTGCAGGCTGTTGCATGATTTCACGGGTCAGGCGGATGCCGTCGCGGAATTCCTGCCAGTCCTGCTCGGTGGCCATGTAGTTGAACAGGATGCTCGGGTGCTGGCGCGGATCCTTGGATTTGACCTGGATGCGACCACGGCTCGGCGAACGCATGGAACCCATGTGCGCCTGGAAACCGTGCTCTTTCACACCGTTGCTGCCGTTGTAGTTAATCGCTACCGGCAGGAAGTGGTACTGGATGTTCGGCCATTCGAATTCCGGACGGGTGCGGATGAAACCGCCGGCTTCGAACTGGTTGCTGGCGCCGATGCCGGTGCCGTTGAACAGCCACTCGGCACCGATGGCCGGCTGGTTGTACCAGAGCAGCGACGGGTACAGCGAGACCGGTTGGGTGCAGGCGAATTGCAGGTACAGCTCGAGGTGATCCTGCAGGTTTTCGCCGACGCCCGGCAGATCGTGAACGACCGGGATGTCGAGGCTTTCCAGCAGTTTCGCCGGGCCGACGCCGGAGCGTTGCAGCAGTTGCGGCGAAGCGATCGCGCCGGAGCAGACGATGACTTCTTTGCGGGCGCGGGCTTCAACGCGCTCTTCGGCAGCGCCGACCAGATAACGCACGCCGATGGCGCGCTTGCCGTCGAACAGAACCTTGTCAGTCAGGGCGTGAGTGACGATGGTCAGGGTCGAACGCTTCTTGGCCACGTCCAGGTAACCACGGGCGGTGGAAGCACGACGGCCTTTCGGCGTCACGGTGCGGTCCATCGGGCCGAAGCCTTCCTGCTGGTAGCCGTTCAAGTCTTCGGTGCGTGGGTAGCCGGCTTGTACGCCAGCTTCAACCATGGCGTGGAACAGCGGGTTGTTGCCAGCCTTCGGCGTGGTCACGCTGACCGGGCCTTCGCCACCGTGGTAGTCGTTCGGGCCGATGTCGCGGGTTTCCGCTTTACGGAAGTACGGCAGGCAGTCGAGGTAGGTCCAGTCTTCCAGGCCTGGCAGTTTTGCCCAGCCGTCGTAGTCCATCGCGTTGCCGCGGATGTAGCACATGCCGTTGATCAGCGAGGAACCGCCAAGGCCCTTGCCGCGGCCGCATTCCATCCGACGACCGTCCATGTACGGTTCCGGATCGGTTTCGTACGCCCAGTTGTAGCGACGACCCTGCAGCGGGAATGCCAGTGCGGCCGGCATCTGCGTGCGGAAGTCCATGCGGTAGTCCGGGCCGCCTGCTTCGAGCAGCAGGACGGTGACGCCTTCGTCTTCAGTCAGACGGGTCGCCAGGGTGTTACCGGCAGAACCGGCACCCACAATGATGTAATCGAATTCTTGGGACATAGGTCCTCCGGGAGTTTCAAGCTGCAAGCTTCAAGCTGCAAGAGAGCAGCGAGCGGTGCTGAGATAGAGCGGCAAACCAAGCTGCTTTTACTTGCAGCTTGAAGCTTGCCGCTTGTCGCTGGATCAGCTGATCAAAATACCGAAACGTACTCGCCCAGCTCGACTTGCACGGACTTGATGCGCGTGAAGTTATTAAGAGAGCTGATCCCGTTCTCACGGCCAACGCCCGACTGCTTGTAACCGCCGACCGGCATTTTTGCGTCGGACTCGCCCCAGGCGTTGATCCAGCAGATACCGGCTTCCAGTTGATGAATCACGCGGTGGGCGCGGTTCAGGTCGCGGGTGACGATACCGGCGGCCAGGCCGAAGTCGGTGTCGTTGGCGCGACGGATCACTTCTTCTTCGGTTTCGTAGGTCAGGATCGCCATTACCGGGCCGAAGATTTCTTCACGAACGATGGTCATGTCGTCGGTGCAGTCGGTGAACACGGTCGGAGCCACGAACGCGCCTTTGGCGAATTCGCCGTCGGTCATGCGCTCGCCGCCGCACAGAACGCGGGCGCCTTCTTCTTTACCCTTGGCGATGTAGCCCAGCACGTTTTCCATGTGCGCGAAGCTGACCAGCGGGCCGAAGTTGGTGTTTTCGTCTTCCGGGTTGCCAACGCGGATGCGGGCAACGCGCTCGACGATCTTGGCTTCGAAAGCGGCTTTCAGGTGGCTCGGTACGAACACGCGAGTGCCGTTGGTGCAGACCTGACCGGAGCTGTAGAAGTTGGCCATCATGGCGGTGTCGGCGGCGCGATCCAGGTCGGCGTCGTCGCAGATGATCAGCGGGGACTTGCCGCCCAGTTCCATGGTCACGTCTTTGAGCGACGAAGCCGAAGCGCTGGCCATTACCTTCTTGCCGGTGTCGGTGCCGCCGGTGAAGGAGATTTTTTCGATGCGCGGGTGCTCGGTCAGCCAGGTGCCGACTTCACGGCCGCTGCCGGTCAGTACGTTGAACACGCCATTTGGAACGCCGGCTTCGGTGTAGATCTCGGCCAGTTTCAGGGTGGTCAGCGAGGTTACTTCGCTTGGCTTGAAGATCATCGCGTTACCGGCCGCCAGGGCTGGAGCGGATTTCCACAGGGCGATCTGGATCGGGTAGTTCCACGCACCGATACCGGCAACCACGCCCAGCGGCTCGCGACGGGTGTAGACGAATGCGGTGTCACGCAGCGGGATCTGCTCGCCTTCGATGGCGGGTACCAGGCCTGCGTAGTATTCCAGCACGTCGGCGCCGGTGACGATGTCGACGTACTTGGTTTCGGAGAAGGCTTTACCGGTGTCCAGGGTTTCCAGGGCAGCCAGTTCATCGTTGCGCTCGCGCAGGATGTCGACGGCGCGACGCAGGATGCGCGAACGCTCCATGGCGGTCATCGCGGCCCAGATCTTCTGGCCTTTTTCGGCGCTGACGACAGCGCGCTCGACGTCTTCCTTGGTCGCACGTTGCACTTGTGCGAGGACTTCACCGTTAGCCGGGTTGATGGCTTCGAAGGTGGCATCGCTGCCGGCGTCGGAGTACGCGCCATCGATGTAGAGTTTTTGCAGTTCGAAACGGGCCATAGTGTCCTCGCAAGTGCATAAGTGGTTGGCGTTGACCACCGCGATCAGGCTGCGGTGGCGTTCAGGGGCCGAGCGTTTTCTGTGTGCTCTAGCTCACCTTCTTGGCCAATTGGAAATCCATGTATTCGTAAGCGATCTGTTGCGCCTGCGCAGTGTCGAAAGCGTCTCCCGACAGCGCGCCGCGCAACCACAAGCCGTCAATCAGAGCTGCCAGTCCACGGGCGGCGGTGCGCGCATCTTCGAGCGGCAACACACGGCGGAACTCGCAGCACAGGTTGGAATACAGACGGTGATCGTTGATCCGCTGCAACCTGTGCAAAGACGGCTGGTGCATGCTGGTGGCCCAGAAGGCCAGCCAGGTTTTCATTGCCGGGCCATTGACCTGGCTGGCGTCGAAGTTGCCTTCGATGATCACCTGCAGATGCGCCCGGGGGCTGCTGTCTGCCAGCGCCTGACGGCGCGCGGTGACGTTCTCGCTGAGGACGCTCATCAGATACCGCATCGTGGCGGCAATCAGGCCGTTCTTGTCCTGAAAATAGTGACTGATGATGCCATTCGAGACACCGGCCAGACGGGCGATCAGCGCAATGCTGGCGTCCCCCATTCCGACCTGATCGACGGCCTGCAAAGTGGCTTCGATCAGTTGTTGGCGGCGGATGGGTTGCATACCGACCTTGGGCATCTTGCACATCTCCTTAGGCCTTCCGAGGGGCGATAAACGCCGATCGGATTGAGGGCCAGTCTATTTTGTTTTGATTGAACGTTCAATCAACAAAGAATAAGATCTGCGACAAATCGTCGCTGCCTACAGATTTTTCCTACGAGTAAGTGGCGATAAACCGACATCCGAAAATGCTCGAAACCTGCGCGGGGCAAGGCGCGGTTCGACGTTCGATGGACGTGTTGAATGGGCAAGACGCTCGAGGCCAGGTTTCGGATGAACGTCCGGACCTCGGCCACGACGGCGATTCGCGGTGCCATCTCTGCAGGTTCGGGCTTTTTTCGGGGTGTCTTTATATCACCCGCCGGTCGGCTGCCAACTAACCGATTGGTCGGGTTCCGTGTTGCCTTGTGTTCTTCTCTCGCACTGCCTGGAGCATTTGTGCCATGAGTTCTGCCTCGCTTATAAAGACCCCGCCCGAGAAGGTGACGGTCAACGGTTGGGTGTTCTACACCTCTACCGTGCTGATTCTGTTGTTGACCGCCATTCTGATCATCGCCCCGCAAGAGGCCGGCAGAATGTTGGGAGTGGCTCAGGCCTGGTTGTCCCGCAGCTTCGGCTGGTACTACATGGTGGTGATCGCCGCTTACCTGGTTTTCGTGGTGGGCCTGGCGTTTTCCTCCTACGGCAAACTCAAACTGGGTAGCAAGGACGACACCCCTGATTTCAGCTACGGCGCCTGGGCGGGGATGCTGTTCTCGTCGGGTATCGGTATTTCGCTGCTGTACTTCGGCGCCTCCGAGCCGCTGGATCACTACTTCAACCCGCCGGAAGGCGCGTCGGCCACCAACCTGGCAGCACGTCAGGCTGTCCAGCTGACCTTCCTGCACTGGGGCCTGCACGGCTGGGCGATCTATGCGCTGGTCGGTCTGGCCGTGGCTTATTTCGCATACCGTCATAACCAGCCGCTGGCACTGCGTTCGGCGCTGTACCCGCTGGTGGGCGAGCGTTGGGTCAAGGGCGCTGCCGGTCATGCGGTAGACGGCTTCGGCATGTTCGTGACCCTGCTGGGTCTGGTGACCAACCTGGGGATCGGCTCGCTGCAAGTGTCCTCGGGCCTGGAAAACCTGTTCGGCATGGAGCACAGCAACACCAACCTGCTGATCGTGATCATCGTGATGAGCACCGTGGCGACCATCGCTGCCGTGTCCGGCGTGGAAAACGGCATCCGTCGTCTGTCCAACCTCAACATTATCCTGTTCAGCGGCCTGCTGATTTTCGTGCTGCTGTTCGGCCCGACCCTGCACCTGCTCAACGGCTTCGTGCAGAACATCGGCGACTACCTCAACGGCGTGGTGCTGAAGACTTTCGACCTGTACGTCTATGAAGGCGACAGTGCCAAGTCCGACCGCTGGCTGGGCCTGTGGACTCTGTTCTACTGGGCCTGGTGGATTTCCTGGGCGCCATTCGTAGGCATGTTCATCGCGCGTATTTCCCGTGGTCGTACCGTGCGTGAACTGGTGGCCGGCGTGCTGCTGATTCCGCTGGGCTTCACTCTGGCGTGGCTGTCGATCTTCGGTAACTCGGCGCTGGACCTGGTGATGAACCACGGTGCGGTGGAACTCGGCAAGACGGCGCTGGAACAGCCGTCGATGGCGATCTATCAGTTGCTGGAACACTACCCGGCGTCGAAAGTCGTCATCGGTGTGTCGATCTTTGTTGGTTTCGTGCTGTTCCTGACCCTGCCGACTCCGGCGCGGTGATGATGGCCAACCTTTCCTGCAAGGGCGGCACCGTTGACGAAGACGCGCCGCACTGGTTGCGGATCTTCTGGTCGGTCGTGATCACTCTGGTGACCATCGGCCTGCTGTTCGCCGGTAACTTCGAAGCCATGCAAACCATGGTGGTGCTGGCCGGTCTGCCGTTCTCGGTGGTGCTGGTGTGCTTCATGTTCGGCCTGCACAAGGCGATGCGTCAGGACATGCAGATCGAACAGGAGCAAGCGCAACTGGCTGAGCGCGGCCGTCGTGGTTTCAGCGAGCGTCTGACCCAACTGGATCTTCAACCGAGCCAGTCGGTGGTGCAGCGCTTCATGGACAAACACGTCACTCCGGCGCTGGACGATGCGGCTGCCCAGTTGCGTGCCCAAGGCCTGGAAGTGCAGACGCTGCTGGGTAAATCCAAGCGTTGCATGGGCGTGCGTGTCGAGATGGAAGAGGGCAACCCTTTCGTCTACGAAGTGAGCCTGGACGGCTACCTGGCGACCCCGACCGAATCGGCCCAGTCCGATGAAGCGCGCCAGCGTTACTACCGCGCCGAGGTGTACCTGCACAACGGCAGCCAGGATTACGACCTGATGGGCTTCACGCAGGATCAGATCACACGCGATGTGCTCGATCAGTTTGAAAGCCATCGGCAGCTCCTTGGCCGGGTGTACAGCTAAGATCAAAAGCCCCCTCACCCTAACCCTCTCCCTTAGGGAGAGGGGACTGATTGGGGGATGCTTGAGAACTACGCCGACCTGAACGAGTTTCACTGAATCCATAATCGACTCGATCTTTCAGGTCGATGTATAGCGAAAGACACTTCGGTAGGTTCCCTCTCCCTTTGGGAGAGGGTTAGGGTGAGGGGACTTTCCCTGACCCAATAAAAAAGGGATCGCTCACCGCGATCCCTTTTTTTCATCCTGCCTTACCCCAGGTTCTTCCCGAGCAGCGCGTGATACAGCTCGCTGTCCCCGAGAATCCCCACCACATGATTGTTGTCGTGCAGCACCAGTTTGTTGCCGGTCTGGTAACGGATCTGCAACGCGTCACGCATGCCGATGTTCGAGTCCACCAGCGTCGGACGACGATCGAGACCTTCCACCGCTTGCCCCGGTACCCAGTTCTGCAGGTCGAGTACCGAGCCGTTCTTGCGTGCACCCTTGATGGTGTTGCCTTCGGCCAGGTCCAGCCATGAGTCGCCGCCCGGATCGAGGCATACCGAGCCGTTGATGCGTTTGCAGTTGTCCAGGGTGCGCATCAGGCTGCGACCGCAGAGCACGTTGAGCGGATTGGTGTGGGCGACGAAGGTGCGCACGTAGTCGTCCGCAGGGTTGAGCACGATCTCTTCCGGCACGCTGTACTGGATGATCCGGCCGTCTTTCATGATCGCGATGCGGCTGCCCAGTTTCAGCGCCTCATCGAGGTCGTGGCTCACGAATACGATGGTCTTGCTCAGCTTGCGTTGCAGTTCCAGCAATTCGTCCTGCAGACCCTGGCGGATCAGCGGGTCGAGGGCCGAAAACGGTTCGTCCATCAGCAAAATGTCGGCGTCCATCGCCAGTGCGCGGGCCAGGCCCACACGCTGCTGCATGCCACCGGACAGTTCGTTGGGTTTCTTGTTGCGCCACTGGGTCAGGCCCACCAGCTCAAGCTTGTCGTCCACCAGTTTGCGGCGTTCTTTCTCGGGACGGCCCTGCATTTCCAGTCCGAAGCTGATGTTCTCGCGCACCGTCAGCCAGGGCATCAGGGCGAACTTCTGGAACACCATGGCAATGCGCTTGGTGCGCATCATTTTCAGTTCGGCCGGGCTGCAGGAGGCGATGTCGATCTGTTTGCCTTCGTGCTCGACGAACAGCTTGCCGCGGCTCACGGTGTTGAGGCCGTTGATGCAGCGCAGCAGGCTGGACTTGCCGGAGCCGGACAAACCCATCAGTACGCAGATTTCACCTTTCTCGATATCCAGGCTGGCCTTTTCAACGCCGACAATCTGCCCGGTCTTTTTCAGGATCTCGTTACGGGTCATGCCCTGATCCAGCAGCTTGAGTGCCTCGCGTGGATCCTTGGCGAAGATAACGTCTACGTTGTCGAAGCGGATTATGCTCATGCGTCACCCCCTACTTTGGCGTCGGGTTGTTTGCAGATACGGTCGAGCATGATCGCCAGCAGTACGATCGCCAGGCCCGCTTCGAAGCCCAGGGCGATATCAGCAGTGTTCAGTGCGTTGACCACCGGTTTGCCGAGTCCGTCGGCGCCCACCAGTGCCGCGATCACCACCATCGACAGCGACAGCATGATGCACTGGGTGATGCCGGCTGCGATGCTCGGCATGGCGTGGGGCAGTTCGATCCGTGAAAGCAGTTGGCGACGCGAGCAGCCGAAGGCCTTGCCGGCGTCCATCAGTTCTTCCGGGACATCGCGGATGCCCAGGTAGGTCAGGCGGATCGGCGCAGCGATGGCGAACACCACCGTGGAGATCAGGCCCGGAACCACGCCCAGCCCGAATAGGGTCAGGGTAGGAATGAGGTAAACGAAGGTCGGTACGGTCTGCATCAGATCGAGCACCGGCCTCATCAAAGTGTAGAACATCGGTTTGTGCGCGGCGACGATGCCCAGCGGCACGCCGATGACCACGCAGACCAGGGTCGCGAACATGACCTGGGCGAGGGTTTCCATGGTTTCCTGCCAGTATCCCAGATTGAGGATCAGCAGAAAGGAGGCGATCACGAAGGCGGTCAGGCCCCATTTGCGTTGAATGAAGTGCGCGAGCAGAGCGATGAGGCCGATCAACACCAGCGGGTTGAACCAGGTCAGCGCAAACGTCACGCCGTGGATCATCGTTTCCAGGGTCACGGCGATTGCGTCGAAGGTGCTGGCGCCGTGTTGCGTCAACCATTCAACGAAGCCCGCGATGTACTGGCCTAAAGGGATTTTCTGATCAATCAGCATGGTAGTGAACGTCCGCATGCAAGGAAATAACAGCCCGGGCGGGACTGGCCCGCCCGGCATAAGCGATTACTGATTCAGCTTGGCTTTCACGGCCTCCAGGCCAGGTTTACCGTCAATGGTGGTCACGCCAGCGAGCCAGGTATCGAGCACCTGTGGATTCTTTTTCAGCCAGGCCTTGGCGGCCGCTTCAGGCTTCATCTTGTCGTCGAGGATGTTGCCCATCAGGGTGCTTTCCATGTCGACGGTGAACTCCAGATTTTTCAGCAACTGACCGACGTTGCTGCATTCCTCGACGTAGCCCTTGCGGGTGTTGGTCGCGACAGTAGCGGCGCCGAAATCCGGGCCGAAGAAGTCGTCGCCGCCGGTCAGGTATTGAATCTTGAAGCGCTTGTTCATCGGGTGCGGCGCCCAGCCGAGGAACACCACGGCGGTGTCGCGTTTCTGCGCACGGTCGACCTGCGAGAGCATGCCCGCCTCGGACGATTCGACGACCTTGAAGCCGGCGTCTTTCAGGCCGAAGGCGTTCTTGTCGATCATGCTCTGGATCAGGCGGTTGCCGTCGTTGCCAGGCTCGATGCCGTAGATCTTGCCGTCGAGCTCTTTCTTGAATTTGGCGATGTCGGCGAAGTCATGCAGGCCCTTGTCGTACAGCGCCTGCGGTACGGCGAGGGTGTATTTGGCGCCCTTGAGGTTGGTGCGCACCACTTCCACGGTGCCGGCGTCACGGTAGGCCTTGATGTCGTTTTCCATGGTCGGCATCCAGTTGCCGAGGAACACGTCCATGTTCTTGCCGTCGGCCAGCGACTTGTAGGTCACGGGCACGGAGATCATGGTGGTCTTGGTCTTGTAGCCGAGGGCGTCGAGCACCACGCTGGTGGTCGCGGTTGTTGCGGTGATGTCGGTCCAGCCGACATCGGAGAAGTTAACGGTACTGCACTGCGCCGGTTCTGCGGCTTGAGCCAGTAACGGCAGACTCAGCATGGCGGCCAACAACAACGACGGGGAACCTTTCATGGATGGACTCCTTGGTGTTTTTTTTGGCAGTGTTCCGACTGGACCACCGCACTTATAGGTTGCGGTTGGATGGCGTTCTGGAGACAGCTCTGTCACGGCGCCTTGCAATCGAGTCGATACGATCATGTACCAGTGAAAATCTGACGCCTACAGGGTGCGTCGTATCCAGTACAGGGATGGTCGCATCCAGTGTCAGTGACGTCGTTTACAGCTTTTTTCAGCCCTGTTTGGCCATCTGAACCGCATAAAAACGGCGAAAACACGGGCGAAAACCGGCACGGCGTTCGTGGGCATGAGTGCGTCGGTGTCAGACGCCGTGCGACCCGGGAAAAGCCTGATGATGCGGGCATTCCGGCGGATCGCAGCTTGAGCGTAGCAGCTCCGCAAGCGGGCGCTTCACGCCCCGGACCGGCACTCTCAGGAGCTCTGCATCAATGGCTATCAGCGTTTTCGACCTGTTCAAAATCGGCATTGGTCCCTCCAGTTCTCACACCGTCGGGCCGATGCGCGCCGCGGCGCTGTTCGTCGAGTCGCTGCGCGACAGATTCCTGCTGGAGCAGGTTCGGCGGATTGAAGTGCAGCTGTTCGGTTCGCTGTCGGCCACCGGTGTCGGTCACGGCAGCGACAACGCGGTGATCATGGGCCTGATGGGCGAGTGGCCGGACGCGATCGATCCGTCGCAGATCGGCCCGCGGATCCAGGCCCTGCGCGAAACTCACACCCTATTACTGGATGGTCGTTTGTCGGTGCCCTTTATATGGGCCCGCGACATGCGTCTGATCGACGAGAACCTGCCGTTCCACCCCAACGCCATGACCCTGGTTGCCGAAGGCGATCACGGCGAGATTCATCGCGACACCTACTATTCGGTCGGCGGCGGTTTTGTCGTCGATGAGGCGCAGGCCTCCAGCGGTGTGGTGGACCTGGATCGCACCGAATTGCCCTATGACTTCTCCAGCGCCGTCGAACTGCTGGAGTTGTGCAAGCAGAACAACCTGCGCGTGGCCGAACTGATGATGGCCAACGAGAAAGTCTGGCGCAGCGAAGAGGAAATCCGCGCCGGGCTGATGAAGCTCTGGCGGGCGATGCAGGATTGCGTCGAGCAGGGCCTCAAGCACGAAGGCATCCTGCCCGGCGGCCTCAATGTGCGTCGGCGTGCGGCCAAGTTGCACCGCAGTCTTCAGGAGTTGAACAAGCCCAACGTGATCGGCTCGACCCTCAGCGCCATGGAGTGGGTCAACCTGTTCGCTCTGGCGGTGAACGAAGAAAACGCGGCCGGCGGGCGCATGGTCACGGCGCCGACCAACGGCGCGGCCGGGATCATTCCGGCGGTGCTGCACTACTTCATGAAATTCAGCGAAGCGGTGACCGACGCCAACGTGGTCGATTATTTCCTCGGGGCGGCGGCGGTGGGGATTCTGTGCAAGAAGAACGCCTCCATCTCCGGTGCCGAAGTCGGTTGCCAGGGCGAGGTCGGTTCGGCCTGCGCAATGGCGGCGGCGGGGCTCGCGGAAGTGCTTGGCGCCACACCGGAGCAGTTGTGCAACGCGGCGGAAATTGGCCTGGAGCACAACCTCGGCCTGACCTGCGATCCGGTGGGCGGTCTGGTCCAGGTGCCGTGCATCGAGCGCAACGCGATTGCGGCGGTGAAGGCAATCAACGCGGCGCAGATGGCTTTGCGCGGCGATGGCCAGCACTTTATTTCGCTGGACCGGGTGATCCGCACCATGCGCGATACCGGCGCCGACATGCATGACAAATATAAGGAAACTTCACGGGGTGGATTGGCGGTCAGCGCGGTCGAGTGCTGATACGCCGACAGCGCCAGACCAGTCAAAACTGCGCACCAAGTGAGCATCGACAATAAAACGCGCCACCTTTTGGCGCGTCGCAATCAGATAAGAGTGTTTCCCACCCGCATGGCCGGATTCGCGCCGGCTACCGTCCGTCATCCGTGCCAGCGGTGACACTGTAGGACAATCCCCCGCAGCCCTGTTCCCACAAGTGCTACCGATCTGCTCACGCACCCCGGGGCAGGGCTTTCACCGCCGTTGATGGCACTTCGAACAACCTTTCGTCGGACGGCTTGTATAGACGCGTCGCGACGTCGTTTTCAGGAGTTATTGAACAGCCATTCAATTTTAGGCATGGCAATTGCTCTGTCATAACAAAGCCCCGTCTCACGCAAGAGAACGATGGCAATAACAAGAGCCTCCGCCTGAGGCCATCACCTGCTTTGTGTGAGGAGATACCGCGATGACGTCGTTCAACTCCGGGGCTCAACCCCAGAACCGTGCGCCTCAATCCATCGGCTTTCTGCTGCTGGACAATTTCACGCTGATTTCCCTGGCTTCCGCAGTCGAACCGCTGCGCATGGCCAACCAGTTGTCCGGTCGCGAGCTGTATCGCTGGACCACCCTCACCGTCGACGGTGGCCAGGTCTGGGCCAGTGACGGTCTGCAGATCACCCCCGACGCCTCCATGCACAAAGCCCCGGCCCTCGACACCATCATCGTGTGCGGCGGGATCGGCATTCAACGCACCGTTACCCGTGAACATGTCTCGTGGCTGCAAAGCCAGGCGCGCCAGTCCCGTCGCCTCGGCGCCGTGTGCACCGGCAGTTGGGCACTGGCCTGCGCCGGCCTGCTCGACGGCTTCGATTGCAGCGTGCACTGGGAATGTCTGGCAGCGATGCAGGAAGCTTTCCCGCGCGTGGCCATGAGCACCCGTCTGTTCACCCTCGACCGCAACCGTTTCACCAGTTCCGGCGGCACCGCACCGCTGGACATGATGCTGCACCTGATCAGTCGCGATCACGGCCGTGAACTGTCCGCCGCGATCTCGGAAATGTTCGTCTACGAGCGCATCCGTAACGAGCAGGATCACCAGCGCGTGCCGCTCAAGCATATGCTCGGCACCAACCAGCCGAAACTGCAGGAAATCGTCGCGCTGATGGAAGCCAATCTGGAAGAGCCGATCGACCTCGACGAGCTGGCGGTGTACGTCGCCGTGTCCCGTCGCCAGCTCGAGCGCCTGTTCCAGAAATACCTGCACTGCTCGCCGTCGCGCTACTACCTCAAGCTGCGCCTGATCCGTGCCCGGCAACTGCTCAAGCAGACGCCGATGTCGATCATCGAAGTGGCGTCGGTCTGCGGCTTCGTGTCGACGCCGCACTTCTCCAAATGCTACCGCGAATACTTCGGCATTCCGCCGCGTGACGAGCGCGTCGGCTCCAACACTACCCAGCAGGTGGCGATGCTGCCGCTGCCGCAGGCCATCGTGATGTCGCCGCTGTCCGGGCCGATGTCGGCGCTGAGCCAGGCGCGCAACGAGTCGACCTTCGCCAGCGTGCGTCTCTAAAACGAAAGATCGCAGCCTGCGACAGCGCCTTCAGCAAAGGCACTGTCGCAGGCTGCGATCTTTTTTTTCGGACAGGTATCAGGCGCGGGTCTGCTGGTACTGCGCCAGGGCCGGCAGCAACTGCTTGTCGATGGCTTCACGCACGATCGGCTGGATGCTCGCGCTGCTGGTGTACATCTGCTTGACCATGGTGCGCAGCGTGTTGGCCCGCACATCGTCCAGACCGCGCACGGCGCACTCGCAGGCCTGCTGTGCGGTAGAGCCCGACGGTACTTCGAATCCCAACGACTTGAGTTGGCCCAACAGGTCTTCCTGATCGATCAAATCGGCATACATCATGACGCGAATCCTTCTTTGGCAACGGAGGTCGTGGCTCGATTCTGGTGGGCCTGTACAGGCACGGCAAGGGCGATTTGTCGCAGTGTCCACATTGGCTATGAGCATGTCGTTTTCGGCTAACTCGCCGGCCAGGGGAGTGGGCACACTGGACTCAGCTCGCTTCACGAAGGTTTGGTCACCCTCGGCATGGCAGCTCCTCAACAGTACCCTCGCCCCGATCCTGTCACGGCTTGTATCGGGGCTTTTTTTGCCTGCAATAACGCTGGCGCGGTCTAGCGCTGAAGCACCAGAATCCGCGACAGCAACTCGTCCCGATCGATGTAGCAGCCCTGAAAATGCCGGGCTCCTGTAGTCGGGTCGAAGGCGTTGCGCGCATGCAGAGTGCGGCGATTGTCGAAGCACCACAACTCGCCCGGATTGAGCCGCTGCATCGCCCGGAAGCGCGGCTCGCGGGTCATGGCGATGAAGCGTCGATACGCTCGATACAGCACGGGCATTTGCTCCACGGACGTGTCGAACGCGCCGCGCAGGAAGTTGGCCATGCGGATTTCCGCAACCCGGCCCAAAGCATCGAGGGCGATGATCGGCGCAAGGCAGCGATAGTCGCTGTGGCGGTCCTTGTTGCGAAACTCCACCGGGATCTCGCACAGCGCCTTGAACGACGCGGGATCTTCCTGGCGCAACGCTTCGGCAATCGCAAAACCATCGACGAAAATGCTCTCGCCACCCTCGGCGTCGTTCACCAGGCAATGCAGAAATTGCAGCCCCGGTTGCAGCTCGCGGGTCGGCAGGTCCGTGTGCAGCGGCAAGTTGAAAGCGGTGTAGGCATTGCTGTCGGCATCGGCCTTGGATTGCACGTTGAACAGCACGCCGAAATTGCTCTCGCGGATGAACGAAATGCGCTGGGCGATCAGCTTCAGCGAGCCGGGTTCGGTAGGCACGCCGCGCACCTGGGTCAGGCCGATGTCGCGTACCGCCAGCAGCCATTGCAGCAGTGCCGCGTTGTCGTTCATCAGCGCTGAATAGTCGAACACCGGCAGCTGCAAATCGCTGTGCCACAGAAAGGCTTTCGGTTTGGCGGCGAGGCGTTCGGCACGGGACTCATCGTCATAGGCGTGGGCCCGCAACCAGCCTGCATCGAAGCGACTCAGGTGGCCGTCCTGCCAGTCGATGCGCAGGCAGCCATCGGTGTCGATATGCGCGGCGGCAGGTGACAGATCCGGCGCCGCATCGACGATCTCGAACACTTGCTCGCGGGTAACGCTGTAGACGCACTGCGGACACGGGCAGTTGTCCCGCAACCATACGTGGTGGAACGGGCTGACGCGCCCGTCGGCCCATTCGATCAGAACGCGATCCGCCAGGTTCTGCACGCCGTTCAGCGCGCTGATCAACGGATAAGTACGGAAATCGGCAACTGCGGCGGCGGTTTGCATGGCGGCTCCTTGCGATGAATGGATTTACCGGGCTGGGGGCAGGGCGATGACCCGGCCGATGTAAGCCGGGGCGGGCAGGTCGGCCTGCTCGGCGACGATGGCTTGCAGACGGCCCAGGGTTGCCGGGGTAAACGGTGCGGAACGCGGCCCGGCGAGATCGACGTGCAGCAGCATCTGTTCGTTGCCGGCCAGCTCCTTGTCACCACCGGCCAGGTGCAGGCTGTGATAGAGATGCAGGCGTTTCTGGTCGTGACCGATGATCTGCGTGCGCACTTCCACTTCGGCATCGAGCTTCACTTCGTGCAGGTAGTTGAGGTGCAGTTCGAGGGTGAACAGCGAGTTTCCGCTGGCTTCGCGGTGGTTGCTGTCCATGCCGAGACGATCCATCAGGGCGTCGGTGGCGTAGCTGAAGATCAGCAGGTAGAAGGCGTCGCGCAGGTGGCCGTTGTAGTCGACCCAGTCGGGGATGATGCGGGTTTGGTAGGTGGTGAGGGTGGGCATTTTTATCTCCAGGCACGAGCGCTCCCACGCTTTGCGCGGGAACGCTCAATCTGCAATTACTCGCTGAAACTCATTCCATGCTTTTCTTTGGTGGTCTTCACCGCCTCAAGCACCGCCAGCAGACAATCATCACGATAGCGCTCCAGCGCCGAAATACTGTGCCGCCCCAGTTGATCGCTGGTGCCATCCACCACATCGTCGATCAGCTTGTCCGTCAGTTCCGGCGCCGGCAGGTACGTCCACGGCAACTGCAACGCCGGACCGAACTGCGACATGAAGTGACGCATGCCGGCATCGCCACCGGCCAGGGTGTAAGTCAAAAACGTACCCATGAACGACCAGCGCAGACCGGCGCCAAAGCGGATCGCGTCGTCGATTTCACCGGTGGTTGCCACACCGTCGTTGACCAGGTGCAGCGCTTCGCGCCACAGCGCTTCGAGCAGGCGGTCGGCGATGAAACCGGGCACTTCCTTGCGCACATGCAGCGGGCGCATGCCGAGGGATTCGTAGACTTTCATTGCCGCTTGAACCGCTTCCGGCGCGGTGTTTTTGCCGCCGACCACTTCCACGAGCGGCAGCAGGTAAACCGGGTTGAACGGGTGGCCGACCACGCAACGTTCCGGGTGGGTCGAGCTCTCGTAGAACTCGCTCGGCAACAGGCCCGAAGTGCTGGAACCGATCAGCGCATTCGGCTTGGCCGCTGCGCTGATTTTGCTGTGCAGCTCCAGTTTCAGTTCGAGGCGTTCAGGGGCGCTTTCCTGGATGAAATCTGCGTCACGCACGCACTCTTCAATGGTCGCCACAAAACGCAGGCGATCCTGCGAAGCGCCCGGCGTCAGGCCGTTTTTCTCCAGCGCGCCCCAGGCATTGGCCACGCGTTTGCGCAGGGCCGCTTCGGCTCCCGGCGCCGGGTCCCAGGCCACCACGTCGAGGCCGTGGGCGAGGGCGCGGGCGACCCAGCCGCTGCCGATGACGCCGCTGCCCAGTGCTGCGAAGGTTTTGATTTCGGTGATAAAGCTCATGGTGATTTCCTGGAATGAGGCAAAAAAACGGTGGGCGCCAATGGCCCGCCCACCGGGGGAAAGGGTGATTTCAGCCGCGCTGGGTCAGGCCCATTTTCTTGCGACCTTCCGCTGGGGTCAGCACCCGGGCGCCGAGGCGGCTGAGGATCTCGGTGGCGCGTTCGACCAGTTGGCCGTTGGTCGCCAGCACGCCTTTGTCCAGCCACAGGTTGTCCTCCAGACCGACCCGCACGTTGCCGCCGAGCAGCACCGCTTGCGCGGCCATCGGCATCTGCATCCGGCCGATGCCGAAGCCTGCCCACACGGCGTCGGCCGGAAGGTTGTCGACCATGGCTTTCATGGTGGTGGTGTCGGCCGGCGCACCCCACGGAATGCCCAGGCACAGCTGGAACAGCGGGTTGTCGAGCAGGCCTTCCTTGATCATCTGTTTGGCGAACCACAGGTGACCGGTGTCGAAAATCTCCAGCTCCGCCTTCACGCCCAGCTCGGTGATGCGCTTGGCGCCGGCACGCAGCTGGGCCGGAGTGGAGACGTAAATGGTGTCGCCGTCGCCGAAGTTCAGGGTGCCGCAATCCAGCGTGCAGATTTCCGGCAGCAGTTCTTCGACGTGGGCCAGACGGGTCAGCGGGCCGACCAGATCGGTGTTCGGGCCGAACTCCATCGGGCTCTCGCCCGGGCCGATTTCCAGGTCGCCACCCATGCCGGCGGTGAGGTTGACGATGATGTCGACGTCGGCTTCGCGGATGCGCTCCATGACTTCGCGGTACAGCGCCACGTCACGGCTGAACTTGCCGGTCTGCGGGTCACGGACGTGGCAGTGCACGACTGTGGCGCCGGCCTTGGCCGCTTCGACGGCGGCTGCGGCGATCTGCTTTGGAGTGACCGGCACATGAGGGCTCTTGGCGGTCGTGTCGCCAGCACCGGTGAGTGCGCAGGTGATGATGACGTCGTGGTTCATGGTGCGTTTTCCTTCAGGCGTGATGGGTCTGTTCGCAGCCCGTGGTGGGCTGCGAAGTGGTTCGTTCGCTGCGGTTTATTTGCTGGTGAGCTGGAGGTTTTCAGCCGCCGGTTTGCCATCGAAGGTGGTGACGCCTTCGAGCCAGCGCTGTTTGTCCTGCGGGTGATCCTTGAGCCATTGCTTGGCCGATTCGAAAGCGTCCTTGTGATCGAGCAGCGGCTGCATCATCCGGCTCTCGTCTTCGGCGGTGAACGTCAGGTTGCTCAGCAGGCGACCGACGTTCGGGCATTGTTCGGCGTATTTCGGCGCGGTGACGGTCCACACGGTGGCCATGCCTTCGTTCGGGCCGAGGGCGTCGTCGCTGCCGGTCAGATAGGTCATCTTCACGTTGACATTCATCGGGTGCGGCGCCCAGCCGAAGAACACCACGGCTTCCTTGCGGCGCACGGCGCGGTCGACGGCGGCGAGCATGCCGGCTTCGCTCGATTCCACGAGCTGGAACTTGCCGAGGCCAAACTGATTCTTGGCGATCATCGCCTTGATCTGAGTGTTGGCGCCCGAGCCTGGCTCGATGCCGTAGATCTTGCCGCCCAGTTCTTTCTCGAACTTGGCGATGTCGGCGAAGGTTTTCAAGCCCTTGTCCGCCAGATAGGTCGGTACGGCGAGGGTGGCGCGGGCATCTTTCAGGCTCGGCGCTGGAAGGACTTTGACTTGGTTGGCGTCGACGAACGGGGTGATGGTCTGGGTCATCAGCGGGTTCCAGTAGCCGAGGAACAGATCCAGACGCTGGTCGCGGATGCCGGCGAAAATGATTTGCTGGGAGGCGCTGGTTTGTTTGGTGCTGTAGCCGAGGCCGTCGAGCAGAACCTGGGTCATGGCGCTGGTAGCGATCACGTCGGTCCAGTTCACCACGCCCATGCGCACGTTCTGGCACGACGCAGGTTCGGCCGCCATGACACTGGCGCTTAAAAACGCGGTACCGCTGAGTGCGAGAACACAGCTGCTGATCAGTCGTTTCATGTCGGGTTCCTCGGCAGGTCGTTATTGTGGGTCCCGGCGTCTGTCGCGCCGGTGATGCCAAGTTACGCAGCAATGCCCCTGTGAAAACGCACTGCGGCGACTGGCTCTTGCACTGTAGCGACCTGTGCTCTTGAACGCCGACGGCAAACGGCGTATCAACGTTGCACGCTACCCGCTGACCGAGTGCGCACCATGTCCCAGGATTTCTACTTTCTGTTGATGCCGGGTTTTTCCGCCATCGGTTTCATCTCTGCGATCGAACCGCTGCGGGTGGCCAACCGCTTTCGCGGCGAGTTGTATCGCTGGCACGTGTTGAGCGCCGATGGCGGGGCGGTGCTGGCGAGTAACGGGATGTCGGTCAACGCCGATGCGGCGCTGGAACCGCTGAAGAAAGGGGCGACGTTGCTGGTGGTCGCCGGGTTCGAACCGCTGAAATTCGCCACCCCTGCGCTGGAGCACTGGCTGCGACGCCTGGACAACGAAGGCGTGACCCTCGGCGCCATCGATACCGGCAGCTTCGTCCTCGCCGAAGCGGGCCTGCTCGATGGTCATCGCCTGACCCTGCACTGGGAAGCCATCGACGCCTTCAAGGAATCTTATCCACAGCTCAGCGTCACCCAGGAGCTGTTCGAGATCGACCGCCGGCGCATCACCTCCGCCGGCGGCACCGCGTCCATCGACCTGATGCTCGACCTGATCGCCCAGGCCCACGGCCCGCAACTGGCGATCCAGGTCAGCGAGCAGTTTGTATTGGGGCGGATTCGCCCGCGCAAGGACCACCAGCGCATGGAAGTCGCCACGCGTTACGGCATCAGCAACAAGAAACTGGTGCATGTGATCGGCGAGATGGAGCAGCACAGCGAACCGCCGCTGACCACCCTGGAACTGGCGGAATCGATCAAGGTGACGCGGCGGCAACTGGAGCGGTTGTTCCGCCTGCATCTGAACGACACGCCGAGCAACTTCTATCTGCGCTTAAGGCTGGAAAAGGCCCGGCAGCTGTTGCGCCAGACCGACATGAGCGTGCTGGAAGTCAGCATCGCCTGCGGGTTTGAATCACCGTCGTATTTCACCCGCAGCTACCGGGCGAAGTTTGCCCGGTGTCCACGCGAGGATCGGCGTACCGCTCAGGCCTGAGTTACTTCTTCATCAAAGCCGAGCAGGCCGCCTTGTAAGCCTCATGCTGATACTTGTTCAGCGTCCCCGGCAGCTCAAAGTTGTGCTTCTTGGTCTGGGCATTGATCGTCTGCGGCGACAGCAACGTCACCTCGCAACCGTCCAGCAACTGAAACACGCCCTCGATCTTGAACGTGGTCGGCCCGCCGGCAAACTCACCCTTCTTGCTGCGCTTCTTGATCGCGATTCGATCAATGGCGTTTTCTCGTACAAAAGACGCCACCTGAGCGGCGAACAGCTTCACGTTGGCCGCCTCGTCGTCATCGTCCAGGGCAATTTTCTTGGTGTTCAGAGCGACATGGCTCAGCGCCGAGCCGTTGAGGGACGCCACGGCGATGATCGCTTCACTGCCTTTGATTTCGATACCGCAGATGTTCATGTGAATCCCTTGATTGGCTGAAGAAGTACAGCTTACAGCTCGAGCTGGTTGGCAGTGATGCCAAACGCTGCTGCAATCTTCTCGCGAGTGACCTTGCGTGGCTTTGCAACGGTTTCCTGCTGTGCGAAGGCCGGCTGCGAAATGCCCATGCGTTTCGCCACTTCTTCCTGGGTCAGGTTGAGATGTTCGCGCCAGGCGCGAACCGGAAGGGCGCCATCAACGATGCGGCTAACGACTTCGTGGGGAATCATGCTTTCCATCTTCCAGTCACTCCTGACCTATCGACTCCAAAAACTCCGACCGCTCGTCACTCATCCGCGCCACGCAGTCATTCTGCGCAATCTTGAACGCCTTGCTGCCGTCCGTCGCCGGGAAGGCTTCGACGGCGCAGTCGGCGTCGCGGGTTTTCAGCCATTGTTGCTGGGCGGTCTTGAGTTTGGCGGTGATGTCGGCCAGTTGCGCGGGGTTCTTGCCGTAAGTCGACTGCATGCGTTCGTTCAGGCTGTTGTAGTTGTCCTTGAGCAGGTCTTCGGCGGTGGTGCGGCTGTAGGTCGAGCATTCCAGGGTCTGGACGTCGTTTTCCACCGCGTCGCACGGGTTGTTGTCGGACTCTTCGGCGGCGTGTACGCCGGTCGCAATCAGTGCCAAAGCCAGGAAGATCGATTTCATTGATGTCGCCGCTCTAATCCAGTGGTGTTTCCGGGATGCGGCAGATTCTGGCTCAAGCTCGCGGGCTTGAACAGGTGGCTGGTCGGACCGGTTGGCGACGCTTTGTCGCGGATTGACGCTTTCGGCAATTCCCCTGTCGTTTTTGCACCCGGCTGGTCGCGCACCGAGGCATATGCTGGCCCCAAAGCGCCGGCAGACGATTCGGCGCATGAATCGCCAATAAGGGGACGCCTGATGAGCCCAGCCGAATTACACGCCGACAGCATCGTTATCGACGGTCTGATCATTGCCAAATGGAACCGCGAGCTGTTCGAAGACATGCGCAAGGGCGGTCTGACGGCGGCCAACTGCACCGTGTCGGTGTGGGAGGGCTTTCAGGCCACGGTCAACAACATCGCCGCCAGCCAGAAGCTGATCCGCGAAAACAGCGACCTGGTGATCCCCGTCCGCACCACCGCCGACATCCGCAAGGCGAAGGAGCAGGGCAAGACCGGCATCCTCTTCGGCTTCCAGAACGCCCATGCGTTCGAAGACCAGATCGGCTATGTCGAGGTGTTCAAGCAGCTCGGCGTCGGCATCGTGCAGATGTGCTACAACACCCAGAACCTGGTGGGCACCGGTTGCTACGAACGTGACGGCGGCCTGTCGGGTTTCGGTCGCGAAATCGTCGCCGAGATGAACCGCGTCGGCGTCATGTGCGACCTGTCCCACGTCGGCTCCAAGACCTCCGAGGAAGTCATCCTCGAATCGAAAAAACCGGTCTGCTATTCCCACTGCCTGCCGTCGGGGCTGAAAGAGCACCCGCGCAACAAGTCCGATGAAGAGCTCAAGTTCATTGCCGACCACGGCGGTTTCGTCGGCGTGACCATGTTCGCGCCGTTCCTGGCCAAGGGCATCGATTCGACCATCGACGACTACGCCGAAGCCATCGAATACACCATGAACCTGGTCGGCGAAGACGCCATCGGCATCGGCACCGACTTCACCCAGGGTCACGGCCAGGACTTCTTCGAATACCTGACCCACGACAAGGGCTACGCCCGCCGTCTGACCAACTTCGGCAAGATCATCAACCCGCTGGGCATCCGCACCGTCGGCGAGTTCCCGAACCTGACCGAAACCCTGCTCAAGCGCGGCCACTCCGAGCGAGTCGTCCGCAAGATCATGGGCGAAAACTGGGTGAACGTCCTCAAAGACGTCTGGGGCGAATGAATAACTCTGGAGCCTACTCCGCTCGCCGATAGCTGCGTCAGGTCCTCGCGCCAAACTCGCCGTACGTCCCGTACTGTCTCGCTTGTCGCTCCGGTCCTTCCTTGCTCTCGACGTGCTCGCTACGGCTCCAAAGTCATTCATACGGCTTGTTTATAAGAGCAAAGCAAAAGCTTCGCTCGGCACCAACCACGAATTTTTCTGGAGTTAAGTTTCCATGGCCAAGATCGCCCCGCAATTGCCAATCGAAGTCGACAGCGAGACCGGTGTCTGGACCTCCGACGCCCTGCCGATGCTGTACGTGCCGCGGCATTTCTTCGTCAACAACCACATGGGCATCGAGGAAGTGCTGGGCGCCGACGCCTATGCCGAGATCCTCTACAAGGCAGGCTACAAATCCGCCTGGCACTGGTGTGAAAAAGAAGCCGAATGCCACGGCCTGGAAGGCGTCGCGGTGTTCGAGCACTACATGAAGCGTCTGTCGCAGCGCGGCTGGGGCCTGTTCAAGATCCAGGACATCGACCTCGATAAAGGCACCGCCAGCGTCAAGCTCGAACACTCGGCGTTCGTCTACGTCTACGGCAAGGTCGGGCGCAAGGTCGACTACATGTTCACCGGCTGGTTTGCCGGTGCCATGGACCAGATCCTCGCCGCACGCGGCAGCAAGATCCGCACCGTGGCCGAGCAGGTCTACGGTGGCTCCGAAGAAGGCCACGACGACGGCCTGTTCACCGTCAAGCCGTTGTAAGTCGAGGAACCCGCCATGGCTTTCGAAGCAATGTTTCAGCCAATTCAAATTGGCAAACTGACCATCCGCAACCGCGTGCTCAGCACCGCGCACGCCGAGGTCTACGCGACCGACGGCGGCATGACCACCGAGCGGTACGTCAAATACTACGAAGAGAAAGCCAAGGGCGGCATCGGCCTGGCGATCTGTGGCGGTTCGTCCGTGGTGGCGATCGACAGCCCGCAGCAATGGTGGAGTTCGGTGAACCTGTCCACCGACCGGATCATCCCGCACTTCCAGAATCTCGCCGACGCCATGCACAAGCACGGCGCCAAGATCATGATCCAGATTACCCACATGGGCCGTCGCTCCCGTTGGGACGGTTTCCACTGGCCGACCCTGATGTCGCCGTCGGGCATCCGCGAACCGGTGCACCGCGCCACTTGCAAAACGATTGAGCCGGAAGAAATCTGGCGGGTGATCGGCAACTACGCGCAAGCGGCTCGCCGCGCCAAGGCCGGTGGCCTGGACGGCGTCGAACTGTCGGCCGTGCACCAGCACATGATCGACCAGTTCTGGAGCCCGCGGGTCAACAAGCGGACCGACGAATGGGGTGGCACCTTTGAAGGCCGGATGAAGTTCGGTCTGGAAGTGTTGAAAGCGGTGCGCGCCGAAGTCGGTGACGACTTCTGCGTCGGCATGCGCATCTGCGGTGACGAGTTCCACCCGGACGGTCTGTCCCACGAAGACATGAAGCAGATCGCCAAGTATTACGACGATACCGGCATGCTCGATTTCATCGGCGTCGTCGGCTCGGGTTGCGACACCCACAACACCCTGGCCAACGTGATTCCGAACATGAGTTACCCGCCGGAGCCGTTCCTGCACCTGGCGGCCGGGATCAAGGAAGTGGTCAAGGTTCCGGTGCTGCACGCGCAGAACATCAAGGACCCGAACCAGGCCACGCGGATTCTGGAGGGCGGTTACGTCGACATGGTCGGCATGACCCGTGCCCACATTGCCGATCCGCACCTGATCGCCAAGATCAAGATGGGCCAGATCGACCAGATCAAGCAGTGCGTCGGCGCCAACTACTGCATCGACCGTCAGTATCAAGGTCTGGACGTGCTGTGCATCCAGAACGCCGCCACTTCCCGTGAATACATGGGCGTGCCGCACATCATCGAGAAATCCACCGGGCCGAAACGCAAGGTAGTGATCGTCGGTGCCGGCCCGGCGGGGATGGAAGCTGCCCGTGTGGCAGCCGAACGTGGCCACGACGTGACGCTGTTCGAGAAGAAAGAATTCATCGGCGGGCAGATCACCACGGCGTCGAAAGCGCCGCAGCGTGACCAGATCGCCGGCATCACCCGCTGGTTCCAGCTGGAGCTGGCGCGGCTGAAAGTCGACCTGCGTCTGGGCACTGCTGCAGATGCCGACACCATCATGGACCTGCGTCCGGACATCGTGGTGCTGGCGGTCGGCGGGCATCCGTACCTGGAACAGAACGAACACTGGGGCGCCGCCGAAGGGCTGGTCGTCAGTAGCTGGGACGTGCTCGACGGCAAGGTTGCGCCGGGCAAGAACGTGCTGGTCTACGACACCATTTGCGAGTTCACCGGGATGTCGGTGGCCGACTTCCTCGCCGACAAGGGCAGCCAGGTCGAGATCGTCACCGACGACATCAAGCCGGGCGTGGCCATCGGCGGTACGTCGTTCCCGACCTACTACCGCAGCATGTACCCGAAAGAAGTGATCATGACCGGCGACATGATGCTGGAGAAGGTCTACCGCGAAGGCGACAAGCTGGTTGCGGTGCTGGAGAACGAATACACCGGCGCCAAAGAGGAGCGGGTGGTGGATCAGGTGGTCGTCGAGAACGGCGTGCGCCCGGACGAAGAAATCTACTACGCGCTCAAGGACGGCTCGCGCAACAAGGGCCAGATCGATGTCGAGGCGCTGTTCGCGATCCAGCCGCAACCTTCGTTGAGCAGCAACGGCGACGGTTACCTGCTGTTCCGCATCGGTGACTGCGTGGCGCAGCGTAATACACACGCCGCCATCTATGACGCACTGCGGTTGTGCAAGGATTTCTAAAACCACACCGAACCAATGTGGGAGCGGGCTTGCTCGCGAAGAACGATAACGCGGTACACCTGATACACCGCGTCGCCTGATTCGCGAGCAAGCCCGCTCCCACATGAGACCCCGCGGTCTTTGGGAGCTTCACCATGCTCAACACCCTTCTTCCCATCCTGATCTTTGCTGCCCTGGGCCTCGCGGCTCTCGGCGCATTGCGACGGATAAACATGTGGCGTCGGGGCCGGGCCTCGAAGGTCGATCTGATCGGCGGCCTGTTCGCCATGCCCAAGCGTTACATGGTCGATCTGCACCACGTGGTGGCGCGGGACAAATACATCGCCAATACCCACGTGGCCACGGCGGGCGGCGCGGTGGCGTCGATCGTGCTGGCGATTCTGGTCCACGGTTTCGGCCTGCATAACCGCATCCTCGGCTACGCGTTGCTGCTGATGACGGCGGTGATGTTCGTCGGGGCGATCTTCGTTTATCGGCGTCGGCTCAACCCGCCGTCGCGACTGTCCAAAGGCCCGTGGATGCGCCTGCCGAAAAGTCTGCTGGCGTTCTCGGCGTCGTTCTTTCTGGTCACCTTGCCGGTGGCGGGGATCCTGCCGGAGAACTTCGGCGGCTGGGTGCTGGCGGCTATTCTCGGCGTCGGTGTTTTGTGGGGCGTGTCGGAGCTGTTCTTCGGCATGACCTGGGGCGGCCCGATGAAGCACGCCTTCGCCGGTGCGTTGCACCTGGCCTGGCACCGCCGTGCCGAACGTTTTGGTGGCGGTCGCTCTACCGGTTTGAAACCGCTGGATCTGAATGATCCGACCGCGCCGCTGGGTGTGGAAAAACCCAAGGATTTCACCTGGAACCAGTTGCTCGGTTTCGACGCCTGCGTGCAGTGCGGCAAGTGCGAAGCGGCATGCCCGGCGTTCGCCGCCGGCCAGCCGCTGAACCCGAAAAAACTGATTCAGGACATGGTGGTCGGCCTCGCTGGCGGCACTGATGCTCAGTTCGCCGGCAGCCCGTATCCGGGCAAACCGGTGGGCGAACACTCAGGCAATCCGCATCAACCGATCGTCAACGGTCTGGTGGATGCCGAAACCCTGTGGTCGTGCACCACTTGCCGCGCCTGCGTCGAGGAATGCCCGATGATGATCGAGCACGTCGATGCCATCGTCGACATGCGTCGTCACCTGACCCTGGAAAAAGGCGCGACCCCGAACAAGGGCGCCGAAGTCCTGGAAAATCTGATCGCCACCGACAACCCTGGCGGTTTCGCTCCGGGCGGGCGGATGAACTGGGCGGCGGACCTGAACCTCAATCTGCTCAGCGAGAAGAAATCCACCGACGTGCTGTTCTGGGTCGGCGACGGCGCCTTCGACATGCGCAATCAGCGCACCCTGCGCGCCTTCGTCAAAGTGCTGAAAGCGGCCAAGGTCGACTTCGCGGTGCTGGGGCTGGAAGAGCGTGACAGCGGCGATGTGGCCCGCCGTCTGGGTGACGAGGCGACTTTCCAGTTGCTCGCCAAACGCAATATCCAGACCCTGGCCAAATACCGCTTCAACCGCATCGTCACCTGCGATCCGCACAGCTTCCACGTGCTGAAAAACGAGTACGGCGCCTTCGACGGTAACTACCTCGTGCAGCACCACAGCACCTACCTGGCGGAAATCATCCAGGCCGGCGCGCTGAACCTCGGTCAGCACAAAGGTAACAGCGTGACCTATCACGATCCGTGCTACCTCGGCCGCTACAACGGCGAGTACGAGGCGCCGCGCGAGGTGCTGCGCGCCCTCGGCATCGAGATCAAGGAAATGCAACGTTCCGGCTTCCGTTCGCGCTGCTGCGGCGGCGGTGGCGGGGCGCCGATCACCGACATTCCGGGCAAGCAGCGGATTCCCGACATGCGCATGGAAGACATCCGCGAGACCGGCGCCGAGCTGGTGGCCGTGGGTTGTCCACAGTGTACGGCGATGCTCGAAGGCGTGGTCGAACCGCGTCCGCTGATCAAGGACATCGCCGAACTGGTGGCCGACGCGCTGCTCGAAGACGCTGCGCCGAACAAGCCTGCCACTCCGGCCAAACGTGAACCTGCGGAGGCCCACTGATGAGCGACATTATCCGCCGCGACCCCCGCGCCGAATGGATCGCACGTAACCGTCTGCATCCGCTGCACGCGGCCATGCAACCGGCGCAACACAGCTGGATGGGCCCCAACGGGATCATCCGCAAGAATCTGCACGGCATCGGCTTCATCGGGCCGAACGGCATCAAACGCATCGACCGCAGCGGCGCCCAGCAGGGCGGGGCGGTCAAACGCTCGGCAGCAGTCGAAGTGCAATTGCCGCTGCATCAGGTGCCGGCCCCGGCGTTCTACATCAGCGTGGTGCCGGACATGGTCGGCGGCCGCTTGAGCAGCCACGACCGCGACCTGCTCGGCCTGGCCCATCAACTGGCCGGCAGCGACGGCGCGGTGCTTGCCGTGGTGTTCGGCGAGCACAAAGAAAACGCTTTCGCCACGGCGGGCGTTGACCGCTTGCTGGTGCTGGAAGGCGAAGAATTCAGCGGTTATGCACCGGAGCAACGGATCCAGGGCCTGCGGGCTGTGGATAACCAGTTCAACCCGCGCCACTGGCTGCTGCCGGACAGCCGCAGCGGTGGTGGCGAACTCGGTCGGCGCTTTGCCGCCGCACTGGGCGAGCGCCCGGCCACGCGGGTGTGGCAGGTCAAGGATCAGGAGTGTATTGGCCGCGCCGGTGCCGGGTTGCAGGATCTTGCCCGTCCGGTTGCACGGCTGATTCTGGCGTCCGCCGAATGCGCCGAACCGGTCAGCGAAACCCGTCACGAAGCGCTGCCGGTGGAGTTATCCACACCCGTGGCGCGCAGCCTGTCGCGGATCGAGGATCTGGGCGCCGTGGCGGTGGACCCGGCGGCGATTCCGATGGCCGAAGCCGAGTTCATCTTCTCCGGTGGCAACGGGGTCAAGGACTGGGAGCTTTTCCACAGGACCGCCGCCGCTCTTGGCGCCACCGAAGGCGCCTCGCGGGTGGCGGTGGACGACGGTTTCATGACCCGCGACCGCCAGGTCGGCGCATCCGGCACCTGGGTTACCGCGCGGGTTTATGTGGCGGTGGGAATTTCCGGGGCGATCCAGCACCTGCAAGGCATCGGAGCCTGCGACAAGGTGGTGGCGATCAATCTCGATCCGGGCTGCGACATGATCAAGCGTGCCGATCTGTCGGTGATCGGCGAAAGCGCGGAAATTCTTCAGGCCTTGATCGCGGCGGTAGAGGCTTACCGCAACGAAGCCAAGCGCGATGCGGCTTAAGGAACGGTTATGAGCACAAAGATCATCAGTCTGGTTTCAATCGGCGCCCACCCGACCTCGGGCCGCCCGCGTCGTGCCGAACAGGATGCACGGGCGGTGGAACTCGGCTTGCAACTGGCTGGGGATAACCTGCAAGTGCTGCACGCCGGCGACATTGCAGAACCTGCGTTGCGCGCCTATCTGGGCATGGGCCTGGAACAGATGCATGTGCTGGAACAACCGGCTGGCGCCGACGCGCTGCCGGCGTTGACCGACTATTTGCGGGATGCCGGGGCTCAGGTCGTGTTGACCGGCAGTCAGGCGGAAACCGGTGAAGGTTCGGGGATGCTGCCGTTCCTGCTGGCCGAAGGGCTGGGCTGGCCGCTGGTGGTGGGGCTGGCGCAGGTCGAATCGATCAACGACGGCTCGGCGCTGGTGCTGCAAGCATTGCCCCGTGGGCAGCGCCGTCGGTTGAAAGTGCGCCTGCCGTTTCTCGCGACTGTGGATAACGCGGCGCCCAAGCCACGGCAAAGTGCTTACGGCCCGGCGCGGCGCGGCGTTCTTCAGGCAAAAGATGTGGAAGTGGTGGATGACGAATTGCTTTCGGTGGCGACACTGCAACCGGCCAAGCCACGGCCGAAGCGGTTGAAGGTGATCAAGGCCAAGAGCGGGGCGGACCGGATGAAGGCGGCTACGGCCAAGGCTAGTGGGGGTGGGGGGCAGGTGCTCAAGGGTGTGACTGCTGAGGCTGGGGCGGAAGCGATTTTGAAGTTGCTGATTGAAGAGGGTGTTGTCCGCTAGAAGCCCCTCACCCTAGCCCTCTCCCGGGGGAGAGGGGACTGACCGAGTTGGGCCGGCCACTTACATCGACCTGCGACTTCAGCGGTGACCTTGGTTCGCCAAGCATTAACCACTTGATCTGGCTTTAGTTTGATCAACCCTGAGGTCGCGATGACCGCTCAGGTCGATGTACCTCTCGAGATCACTACCGTAGGCTCCCTCTCCCTCCGGGAGAGGGCTGGGGTGAGGGAAGGCTGTTTACCCACAATCCCTGTTGGCGGATCTGTGGATAACGTGTTCGCCCCTCCCTGAACCCCACGCCAATCAAGCCCTACAGTCATCAGATCAAAAAATAACCAGCCTAACTTGCGGTTTTTTCGGGCTTTTTCCCAAGGGTAACTTCTCAAGTTGCCCCCAATCTCTGTTGGCCCTTCTGTGGATAAGATGTTCGCTATCCGCTGCAGGCCATATAAATCGTGGCTTACGATGGGTTGATCGAAAAATGATCAATTCGACCTTTTGAAACAATAATCTTCACGTAAACCCCGATTTATCAAGCCCTCCAGCGCTTTTCCACAGCACCCGCGAAGTTACCCCCGAACTCTGTTGGCGCTTCTGTGGATAAGGTGTTCGCCATCCTCTGAAAGCCACGTAATCCGTTGTCTGTAGCGATTTGATCAAAAAACAGTCAATCGCTAATGGAATCGCTGCTTCTGAATAAGTCACGGTTTTTCTTCACAAAACCCCGATTATTTTCCAAGGTCATCCACAGTTGTCCCCATTTGCTGTGGGTGGCTGTGTGGATAACTTGTTCGCCAAACCCTGCAAGCCCCGCCGGCTATAGTCCAAACGGCAATTGATCACATTTCATACAGTTCTAAGAGCGTGCCTTGACTTCAAACCGGCCGCTGTCTTCACTCCAATGGCACAAGGACCGCCGTCACTTATCCACATCTGGTTCAGGGAGAACGCGTGATGGATACCCAGCCACATCGCTCACCCCTCAATCCTCGCTTGCTGTCAGCCCCGAAGCCGCGCACGCGCACCTTGCGTCGTGCCGCCAATCAGCATGCCCGTCTATAGCGCCTGAATCCTGCCACACCGCTGTACTGCCGTCGGGTTTGCCCCGGAGGCCAGGTGCCCGTTCGCCCATTGATTGCAGGCAACCGCAGAGTTGCCCCATCTGCCTGAGAGAGGAACCACCTCATGACACGGATCGCAACGCCCATCAGCGACATCAAGGAACACTACGACGTGATCGTCATCGGCTCCGGGTACGGCGGCGGCATTGCCGCTTCGCGTCTGTCCCGGGCCGGAAAAAAGGTGTGCCTGCTGGAGCGCGGTCGGGAAATCCAGCCCGGCGAATACCCCAACACCATGATCGCTGCGACCGAAGAGCTGCAGGTGCACGACCCCGACGGCCACATTGGCTCGCGCACCGGGTTGTTCGATCTGCACGTCAACGCGCAGCAGAACGTGGTGGTCGGTTGTGGCCTCGGTGGCACGTCGCTGATCAATGCCAACGTTTCGCTGGAACCGACAGCCGATGTGTTCAAGGATCCACGCTGGCCATTGGCGGTGCGTGAGGACCAGGATGGCTTGCTCAAGGAGGGCTACAGAAAGGCCCGGGAGATGCTCAAACCCAACGCTTATCCGGACAGCGCACCGAACCTGGCCAAGCTCGATGCCAACAAAAAGTCCGCGGACTTCCTCAAGCAAGGCGCGAATTTTTACAAGCCGCCGATCAACGTGACCTTCGACAAACTGCCGAACAACCTCAACCACGTCGGCGTCGAGCAACTGCCGTGCAACCACTGCGGCGACTGCGTTTCGGGCTGTAACAACAAGGCCAAGAACACCACGCTGATGAACTATCTGCCGGACGCCACCAATCACGGCGCGGAGATTTACTGCCAGGCCCAGGTGCGGCATCTGGAGCGCGACGGTGATGGCTGGATCGTGCACTTCCAGTACCTCGACAGTGGCCGCGAGAAATTCGACGCGCCAACGCTGTTCGTGAAGGCCGACATTGTCGTGGTGTCTGCCGGCACCTTGGGCTCCACGGAAATTCTGCTGCGCTCGCGGGACAAGGGCCTGGCGATGTCCGGCCAGCTCGGCGAGAACATGAGCGGCAATGGCGACATCCTCGGCTTCGGCCACAACTGCGAGCAGGCCATCAACGGCATCGGTTTCGGCACGCACTCGGCCAAGGAGATGAAACCGGTCGGCCCGTGCATCACGTCGATCATCGACATGCGCAACGAGGGTGATCGCAGCAGTCGCATGGTCATCGAGGAGGGCTCGATTCCCGGCGCCCTCGGGCGGCCGATGGTGCCGGCGATGGCCGGGTTCGCCGAGATGATCGGCGTGCCCACCGACGACAGCTTCAGCGGCAAGGTGAAGTACAAGGAGCGCGAAGCCGAAAGCTTCCTGCGCGGCCCTTACTACGGCGCGCTGCACAACATGCAGACCTACCTGATCATGAGCCACGACAGCGGCCAGGGGCGCATGGTCCTCGACAGCAAGGATCAACTGCGCATCGACTGGCCGGGCGTCGGCGAGCAGGAAAACTTCAAGATCGGCAACGAACGGCTGCACCAGAGCACCAAGGCTTTGGGCGGGATCTGGGTCGAGAATCCGATCTGGACCAAGTTGCTCAAACACAGCATCGTCTCGGTGCATCCGCTGGGCGGTTGCGTGATGGGTGAAGACGCCGCGCAAGGCGTGGTCAACCACAAGGGCCAGGTGTTCAGCGGCGCCAGTGGCACCGATGTCTACGCCAACCTGTACGTGACCGACGGCGCGGTGATTCCGACCTCACTGGCGGTCAACCCGCTGCTGACCATCTCCGCCGTCAGCGAGCGCAACATGGGCCTGCTGGCCGCCGACCGTGGCTGGAAAATCGATTACACACTGCCTTCGGCGCCGCGCAAACAACCGGTGCCACCGACTCTCGGCGTGCAGTTCACCGAGACCATGAAGGGCTATTTCTCCCGCGCCTTTACCGCTGCGCAGAGTACCGATCTGAAGGTTTATGAGGCGGCGGCCAAACGCGGCGAAGCAGACAACTCGCCGATCGATTTCACCCTGACCATCACCGCCAACGACCTCAACCGGATGATCAAGGAGCCGGAGCACGCCGCGACGATCGTCGGCACGGTGATCGCCCCGGCGCTGTCGCCGCAGCCGCTGACCGCCAGCAACGGCGTGTTCAACCTGTTCGAGCAATTCGAGCAGCAGGTCGACACACGCCACATGAAATACGACATGAAACTGACCGCCGAGGACGGCAACGACTATTTCTTCAGCGCCTTCAAAACCGTGCCGGAAGACAATGGCGTGCTGAATATCTGGCATGACACCAGCACCCTCTACGTCACGCTGTATCGCGGCCCGGATAAATCCGGCGAAGTCATCGGCTCGGGTGTGATGCACATCAAACCGGCGGATTTCGCCAAGCAGATGACCACCATGAAAGTCCTCAACGCGCGCAACGAGCGTGAGCGCATTGAAGGGCTGGCGCGGTTCGGCAAGTTCTTCGCCGGGATCCTCTGGGAGAGTTACGGCGGGGTGTTCGCCGGCGACAAATACTTCAACCCCGACGCACCGCCACGCTTGAAACGGCCGCTGGATGCGCCGACGCCGGATGTGCATTTCTTCCCCACCGAGGACGGCGTGGAGCTGCGCCTGAGCCGCTATCAGGCCGGCAGCAAAGGGCCGGTGATGCTGGTGCACGGGTTGGGTGTGGGCTCGAACATCTTTTCCACCGATACGATCCAGACCAACCTGCTGGAGTTTCTCTGCAAGCATGACTACGACGTGTGGCTGCTGGATTTCCGCGTGAGCATCCTGCTGCCGGCGAGCAAGAAGGAATGGAACGGCGACCAGATCGCCCAGTACGACTTCAAGGCTGCCATCGCGCAGATCCAGCAGAAGACCGGCGCGAAGGACGTGCAGTGCGTGGTGCATTGCTACGGCGCAACGACCTTCTTCATGTCGTTGCTCGCCGGGTTGCAAGGCGTGCGTTCGGTGGTCTGCTCGCAGATCGCCGCCGACACGGTGGTTGCGACGGCGACGGGGTTGAAGGCCGGTTTGCACTTGCCGGGGATGCTTGACGCCATCGGCATCAAATCCATGACCGCCTACGCCGACAGCAAGGAGAACTGGTTCAACCGCCTCTACGACAAGGCCCTCAACGGCTACGCGCGGATCGAAGCCCAGGGTTATTGCACCAACCCGGTGTGCCACCGCATCACCTTCATGTACGCCTCGCTGTACCGGCACGACACCCTCAACGAGACGCTGCACGACAACCTGCATGAACTGTTCGGCGAGTCGAACATCGAGACCTTCGAACACCTGGCGCTGATCGTGCGCAAAGGGCATCTGGTGGACTTCAAGGGCAACGATGTGTACATGCCGCACTTCGACCGGCTGACCATGCCGATCTGCTTCATCAGCGGCGCGGAAAACCAGTGCTACTTGCCGGAGAGCACGCTCAAGACCTATCAGCGGGTTTGCGAGAAGCACGGACCGGAGCGCTACAGCCGGCATGTGGTGCCGGGTTATGGCCACATCGACTGCATGTTCGGCAAGAACGCGGTGGTCGATGTGTATCCGATCATCCTTGAACACCTGGAGAAAACCGCCCTCGGTTGATCTCGGACCGAGTCGACTGCATCGCTGGCAAGCCAGCTCCCACAGGGTTTTGTGCCGGTCACAAAATCAGCAGACACCCCAGTCCATGTGGGAGCGAGCTTGCTCGCGATGGCGACAGGTCAGGCACTACTTCTCTCGGGTTGCACAAGGAAATGGATGACATGGACAGCTACATCCGCTGGTTTCAACGTTTCATCTGGCTCGGCATTGCGATGAACATGGTGTTCGCGATCCCGGCGCTGTTCGCGCCGGGGTTGCTGACATCGGTGGTCGGCCTGCCGCCGCAACTCTCCGACCCGTGGCTGGAAAACGCCGGGATGCTGCTGGTGGGCATCAGCGTTTTCTACATGCCCTCGGGCTTCAACGCGCCGCGCTACGTGGTGCATTCCTGGCTGTGCGTGCTGACGCGGCTGATCGCCGTGGCGTTCTGGATCTACCTGATCGACACCAGCAGCCAGGGTTCGGTGTTCGTGCCGATGCTGATGGGCGACCTGAGCTTTTTCCTGATCCTCGGCATCCTGCTGTACCTCGGCACCACTCCTGAAAACCGACCACTGGCGCTGCTCTGTGACGGCTGGCGCGAATGGCGGGCGGCGTGGGCGCGGCATTGGCAGAACCACGCGTTCAAGGTCGGCACGCTGGTAGTGGTCGCGCTGTTGGCGTTCATCGGTTACCAGACCTGGTATCAGATGCTGCGGGTGGTGCCGGAGCAGGAATATGCCTCCGACGAAGATCACTACAAATACGCCGCCATTGGCCTGGGCATCGAAGCGCGGATTCCGTATTACCTGTTCTCCGTGCTGCCGCAGATGTGCCCGGAGAAGATGCCGAAGCCCGGCGGCTGGGAAGTCTTCGGCTTCCTGTTCGAGAACGGCAAGGACCTGCCGATCGGCATGGCCAAGCGGCAGATCGGTTACCCGACTGTCGAGCCGAACTGCGCGCTGTGCCACACCGGTTCCTACCGGGCGAATGCCAGCGACGTTGCGGTCAATGTGCCGAGCGCACCAGCCAACACCCTGCAACTGCAAGCCTTCCAGTGGTTCGCCTACGATTGCGCCAGCGACCCGAAATTCACCACCGACGCGGTGATGGCGGCGATCAACAGCAAGTTCCAGCTCGGTTTTTTCGAGCGGCTCTACAACCGTTACCTGATCATCCCGATGGCCAAGACCGCGCTGCTCAAACAGAAGCAGGCCTACGCCTGGCAGAAGTTGCGTCCGCCGCAGGGGCCGGGGCGTACCGACACCTTCAACCCGACGAAAATGGTGGTGTTCGGCTTCCCGGATGACTCGACCATCGGCACCGTCGACCTGCCGCAAGTGTGGAACCAGAAACCCCGGGAATCGATGTACCTGCACTGGGACGGCAATAACAACAAGATCCACGAGCGCAACTACGCCGCCGCGATGGCCGTGGGTGCGACGCCGGAATCGGTGCTGCCGCCGAGCTTCAACCGCGTGACCAACTGGCTGCTCGGGCACAAGGCACCCGCGTGGCCGTGGGCGCTGGATCAGGCCAAAGTCGCCCAGGGCAAACCGATCTGGGAAGCCAATTGCGCCGGTTGCCACGACTTCGGGCGCGCCGACACCGGGCAGGTCACCACCAACATCGACCAGCTCGGCACCGATCCGCATCGCCTCGACTCGTTCACCACCGGGTTGGTGGCGGCGTTCCACACCTTCAAGAAACCGCCGTTCGATTTCGGCGCCTACCGCAAGACCCAGAGCTACAGCAACACACCCACCGACGGCATCTGGCTGCGCGCGCCGTATCTGCACAACGGCTCGGTGCCGACCCTGTGGGACTTGCTGCAACCACCGGAAAAACGTCCGCAGGTGTTCATCACCGGCTCTGACATCTACGACCCGGTCAATGTTGGTTTCGTCACCAGTGGCGCCCAGGCCAAAGCCTCGGCGGACTTCAAGTACGACACGCGCCTGGAGGGCAATCACAACACCGGTCACTTGTATGGCACGACGCTGTCGGACGACGACAAACGCGCGCTGATCGAATTCATGAAAACCCTGTGAACCCTTACGGATAGAGGATTACACCATGTCAGCGGTCGGTAACCTGAAGCATGAATACGACAAGGTCAAAGTACGTCTGCACGGCTTGATCACGCGAGTGGAAATGGCCTGGATGAAGCTCATCAGCGAACTGGAACCCGAGGAGTTCCAGGCCATCATCAAGTTGCTCCAGCGTGGTCATGATCAGGCGCAATACGTGCTGAAAAACGGCGAGTTGCCGGATGACGAGCCGGCGGTGCCGTGGGAGTTGTCCCACGGGTTGTCGATCCTGCGCATCGGCAATGCAACGCCGTTGCCGCAGTCCCCTGATCAACTGCAAACCAAAGTGCTCAAAGACGGCACGTTACTGGGCTGCCGCAAGTGGGAACTGCTGGACCTGCTGTGGAGCGAGGCGCTGCTCAAATGGATCGAAAACCTGCGTCACCACGCGACCTTCGGCACCGACCCGGCGCTGGTGACCATGGATCGCGAAGTGACGTTGGCGATTGCCGGCGACTGGGGCACCGGGCCGTTCAACAGCCATGCGCCGGCGGTGTCGGTGGCCAACCAGATGCAACTGGCCAATGCCGACTTCACCATTCACCTGGGGGATGTCTATTACGCGGGCACTCACTCCCAGGAAGACACCGACATGTCCGGCTGGCCGATGGGCACCCACGGCTCGTTCACCCTCAATTCCAACCACGAGATGTACAGCGGCGCCCACGGTTATTTCAAGGAACTGGCCGCGCGTTTTCCGGGGCAGCAGGGCACCAGCTACTTTGCCCTGATCAACGACGACTGGCTGATTGTCGGGCTGGATACGGCCTATGCCTCGGACGTGTTGAACCTGTACATGGACGGCACGCTGAACGAACCGCAGATTGCCTGGATGAAGGGCTTGCCCAAACGCAAAAAACTGATGGTGCTCAGTCATCATCAGGGCTTCGATATCACCGGGCACAACAAGACCGCGCTGTATCAACCGGTGTGCGATGCATTGGGGCGGGAGCCGGATTACTGGTACTGGGGGCATCTGCACAACGGCATCGTCTATGCGACCCAGGGTGGGTTGCATGCACGCTGCGCCGGGCACGGGGCGATTCCCTATGGCACCACCAGCGAGTTGAACGGACATTCGCGGGTGCTCTTTTCGGAGACGAAGGATGCGAACGATCCGGACTATCCGCTGCGGGTGTTGAACGGGTATGCGAAAGTTAGGCTGGACGGGGAAAATATTGTTGAAGAGTTCATCGCCGAGAATGGGGAAGTTCGCTGGCGATCAATCTAGTGTATTTAATTTAAGTGCGCCCGGTTGGGCGCATTTTTGTTTTTCAAACTTATAACAACATTCGGAACTATATATTAGATATACGAATTGTTTGATTTTTCGGTTAATAAGTTGCCGGCAGTCATTCGGTTGTCGGAACTTTTGTCATGGAAAATTGAACGATGTTTACTATCAAGAAGACAGTGTTGTTGCTGGGGCTGCTGAGTGCCCAGCTTGGATCTTTGTCGTTAGTGTCTGCCGCCGAGACGGCGCCCGGAATCAATAACTTCAAGAAGCCATTCAACGAATACTCATGGGTCACTGCACACAATGGTTATCTCGATGACATGCGCACTCAGCTTAACCGAGGTGTGCGTGGTTTCATGCTGGACCTGCATCCCGGAAACCTGCAGGGCGGGGCCGATGTTTATTTGTGTCACACCGGTGAAAAAGGTACTTGTGACGTACGTTCGGACATGAAATTTGCCGATGCGTTGAACAACGTGTTCCTGCCTTATCTGCGCAGCAATCCCAACGCCGTCGTGACGTTGTTGCTCGAAAATCTTGTGGAAAGGAATGCTTTCAATGAAGCGATGAATCGGGTGCCTGGCCTGGCTGACTGGGTATTCGACCCCAAAGCCTATTCGAACACCCGGACGTGGCCGACACTTGAACAGATGATTGGCAGCGGTAAGCGACTGGTCATTCTCAGCGACCGAAATGCCGGTGAGTACATGGTCAACGGCAAGGTTGTCAGTGTTCTGCAGGACAATCAATGGGAAAGCCAGAACCATTGGGATCTGGGCGTTACGACGGTCAAGCATGACTGGAGTTGTCCATCGCGCTGGACGAATTACTATCCGACCGTGGCCGCCTCTGGATTTACTCAATGGCCAAGGTTGTTCGTGATGAACCAGTTTCACGCCTGGGGTGCAACAGCGCAGCACGCCGGTGACATGGATAACAACCTGACGTGGCTTGAGCGTCGAGTCGATAACCATTGCGCAAGCGCATTGGGCAAACGCACTGCGCCGAGCTTCATGACGATCGATTTCAACCAGGTCGGTGACGCGTTTCCCTATGCGGCTGCACTGACCCAGGGTGGCTTCTACTTTTATGAGAAGAACCATGCAGATAAAACCGGTGACACTGTATGCGTGGTTCCGGCAGGTCAGGATCTCGACTTCAAGTTGCCAGCGCGAGGCTGCGAGAACGATGAAGCCAGATCGCTCGAATTACGCGGAATTGCCAAAGGTACTCGCCTAAGTGTTTATGACTCGGCCGATGGTAATGCCAGAGACGACCATGCTTATATTGATGTCAAACGCGACATTGGTATGGATGAGTCGGTAAAGCTGGGTAGTTTCGAGTCTAATTTCGAGAATGCCGATATTAAGGTCACGTTTGTCAGGAATAATGGTCTGGACGGGAAAATATCGCGTATCACGATTGGCAAGACTCCGCCGCCTGGAGACTTTCGTGACGCCAATGTTGTTTTGTACGAAGGTAATTCGGCCAGTCAGAATATTGTATGCAACGTAGCCTTGACTCGAGCCTACACCTTTGACTTCGGTGGGAGCAGCGGCTGTAAAAACGATGAAGCAAGATCCGCCAAAATTACAAAGGCCAAGGCCGGTACCAGTTTCATGGTCTACGGAGATAAAGGTGTTAAAGAAAACCAGGGCTACGCCCGTGTGGATGTTTTAAGGGATATCACTTCCCCCGTGGTGGTGGGCAGCTTCGAAAAAAGCTACGACGGTGGTGCCTATCGCGTCATTCGGGGTGGTCCCGGCAACCAACTGGACGGCAAGGTATCCAGCATGAGGGTGATCATGCCGTAACAGGGATTAGTCAATGCAAAGCCCGCAGCGTCCGGTGACGTCTGCGGGCTTTTTGCTTGAATGGCTTCGACTCAACCCTGTACCGGCACGCCTTTGAGGTACGGCGCAGGCTCGGCGCCGAGGTTGCTCAGCATCCGCTCGCTGTACCAGTCGACGAAGTTGACCACGCCGAACTCATAAGTCTTGGAGTACGGCCCCGGCTGATACGCGGTGGAGTTGATCCCTCGCTGGTTTTCTTCCGCCAGGCGACGGTCCTGATCGTTGGTCGCGTCCCACACCTTGCGCATGCGCTCGACGTCGTAATCCACGCCTTCGACCGCATCCTTGTGCACCAGCCACTTGGTGGTGACCATGGTTTCCTGGGCGCTGATCGGCCACACAGTGAACACGATGATGTGGTCGCCCATGCAGTGGTTCCACGAGTGCGGCAGGTGCAGGATGCGCATCGAGCCCAGGTCCGGGTTTTTGATCCGGCCCATCAGTTTGGCGCAGCCCTGCTTGCCGTCCATGGTCATCGACACGGTGCCCTTGAGCAGCGGCATGCGCACGATGCGATTGCGCAGGCCGAAGCTGGCGTGGGCGTAAGGGATCTTTTCGGCTTCCCACGCGGCAGCAGAGGCGGCGACGTGGTCCTTGAACGCCTGGTCGGCGCGCGGGTCGGTGACGTCGTCCCACTCCAGCAGGGTTTTCAGCAATTCCGGGTGCGAACCGTTGCAGTGGTAGCACTCGCGGTTGTTTTCCAGCACCAGTTTCCAGTTGGCCTTTTCCATCAAGGTGGTGGTAATCGCCACCTTGGTGTTCTCCATGTCGTAGGGTTCCATGTAGTGGTTCAGAGTCGACAGGAAGTCATCGATGGCCGGCGGGTTCTCCGCCAGGCTGATGAAGATGTAGCCGCCGGCGGTCTTCACGTTCACCGGTTTGAGGCCGTACTGCTTCATATCGAAATCGGCGCCCATTTCGGTGCCGGCGAACAGCAGACGACCGTCCAGCTCGTACGTCCACTGGTGGTAGTGGCAGACCAGTTTGGCGACCTTGCCCTTGTCGCTGGTGCACAGGCGCGAGCCACGGTGGCGGCAGACGTTGTGGAACGCATGCACCACGCCTTCGGCGCCGCGAATGACGATGATCGGGTTCTTGCCGATCTGCAGGGTGATGTAGTTGCCCTTGGCCGGGATCTCGCAGGTCATGCCGGCAATCAACCACTCTTTCTGGAAGATCTCCTGCATGTCGATATCGAACAGGCGCTCGTCACTGTAGAACGGTTGCGGCAGCGAATAGGTGCGCTCGCGCTCCTGCAGCATTTGCGCGGTGGCCTTGCGTGCGGGTTCCAGCAGGTCGCCCAGGCTGAGTTTTGCGGTGTCCATCGATGAATTCCTCAAGGCCATCTGCGTGGCCGCGAAAGTGGCTGATCAGGGTTGCAGCGCAAGGTGTAAAGAATCTGTTTGTGTTGGGGCGAGTGTGGGGCCGCCGCTGCCCGGAACCTTATCCATGGGCGACATGGTGCAATCTGTTCCCGACGCGTAACCCCCGGTGGTTGGGGGCTGGTCGCGATAAGTATGTGAATGTCGCGGATAGGTAAACGGGCCGTTCGCGCTATACGCAGAATCGCCACATGAAGGCCGACAGTCGGCCGTGGAGAACAGCATGTCGAACAGCTTCCTGAATCCGGTCACCACCCAGACCTGGGCCAATGGCCGACACATCGTCCGTTGCGTCAAAGTCATCCAGGAAACCTGGGACGTGCGCACCTTCTGTTTCATGGCCGACCAGCCGATCCTGTTCTTCTTCAAGCCCGGGCAGTTCGTGACCCTGGAGCTGGAAATCGAAGGCCAGCCGATCATGCGTTCGTACACCATCTCCAGCTCGCCGTCGGTGCCGTACAGCTTTTCGGTAACCATCAAGCGCGTGCCGGGAGGCAAGGTGTCCAACTGGCTGCACGACACCCTGCACGAAGGCCAGGAGCTTGCGGTACACGGCCCGGTCGGGCTGTTCAACGCCATCGACTTCCCGAGCCCGAAAGTGCTGTACCTCAGCGGCGGCGTCGGCATCACCCCGGTGATGTCCATGGCGCGCTGGTTCTACGACACCAACGGCAACGTCGACATGACGTTCATCCACAGCGCCCGCTCGCCCAAAGACATCATTTACCACCGCGAGCTGGAACACATGGCGTCGCGGATCGACAACTTCAGCCTGCACCTGATCTGCGAGAAGCATGGGCTGGGCGAGCCGTGGGCCGGCTATCGCGGTTACCTGAATCACAAGATGCTGGAACTGATGGTGCCGGACTTCCTTGAGCGCGAAGTCTTCTGCTGCGGCCCGACGCCGTACATGACGGCGGTCAAGCGCCTGCTGGAAAACGCCGGCTACGACATGAAGCGCTATCACGAGGAATCCTTCGGCGCCACGCCACCGGAAGCCCGCGCCGACGCAGTGGAACAGGCCGAACAGGCCGCCGAAGCACCGGAAATCCCGGCGGCGGATCTGCACCGGTGGAGTTCACCTCATCGGACAAGAGCATCCGCGTGGCCCCTGGCGAGACTGTGCATGCGGCAGCGGCCAAGGTCGGCCTGATGATCCCGAAAGCCTGCGGCATGGGGATCTGCGGGACGTGCAAGGTGCTCAAGCTCGGCGGCGAAGTGGAGATGGATCACAACGGCGGGATCACCGAGGACGACGAGGCGGAGGGGTACATTCTTTCTTGCTGCAGCGTGCCGAAGGGGGATGTGCGGATCGAATACTGATCGGCGGTGGGGCGGTCTCCTGCGCCAGGCCTACCCCCTCACCCCAGCCCTCTCCCGGAGGGAGAGGGAGCCGACCGAGGTGTCTTAAGTGATCCATCGACCTGAATGATCGGGTCGATTATGGATTCGGTATTTTTTTTCCAGGTCGGCGTAATCCTTGAGCATCCCCTATCAGTCCCCTCTCCCTTTGGGAGAGGGTTAGGGTGAGGGGGCTTCACGGACACACTGATCAATCCACAAACAAATCCGTCATCAACTTCGCATCACTCCCCGGTTCAAAGCGGTAATGATCGAACTCGGTCACGCCGCTCTCCCGCAAGATCTCCTCATCGATCAACAACCGCCCGGTAATCCGCCGCTCGCTGCTACTCAAAATCACATGCGCCGCATCCGCCATGATCTGCGGCGTGCGCGCATGCTTGAACGACTCCCGGTTGCCCAACTGAAATTCGATCGCCGCCGTGGCGATCATGGTCTGCGGCCACAGCGAATTGACACTTATCCCGTAGTTGGCGAATTCCTCGCTCATGCCCACCGTCAGCATGCTCATGCCGTATTTGGTCACGGTGTAGGGGCTGTACTGGGCGAACCATTTGCTGGCCATGTTCAGCGGCGGTGACAGGTTGAGAATGTGTCCGCCTGACTTTTTCAGATAGGGCAGGGCTGCCTGGCTGCAGAGCAGGACCGCACGGGTGTTGATCTGGTGCATCAGGTCGAAGCGCTTGAGTTCGATGTGTTGCACGCCTGTCAACTTGATCGCCCCGGCGTTGTTCACCAATGCATCAATGGCGCCGAAATGCTCGTTGGCCTGGGCCAGCGCCTGACGCACGGCCTCTTCCTCGCGCACATCCAGCTGCAGGGCCAAAGCCTTGCCGCCAGCCGCTTCGACTTCCGCCGCGACACTGTGAATGGTGCCGGGTAACTTGGCGTGGGGTTCGGCGCTCTTGGCGGCGATCACGATATTGGCCCCGTCCCGCGCAGCCCGCAGCGCAATCTCGCGCCCGATGCCACGGCTGGCGCCAGTGATGAACAAGGTTTTGCCTTTTAGCGACATGCGCAAGCTCCTGCTTATTGTTATGTGAGCGATGGCTCGACAGACAATGTAGACGATGGAGCTGAAACGGGAGGGAGGAGCTGTGGCGGGGGAGCAGGCTCCCGCGCCACGGGGAGGCGATCAGGCCGACATGACTTCGCGAATGTCGCGGGCCAGTTCACGCACGCGTTCTTCTTCGGTGTCCCACGAGCACATGAAGCGGGCGCCGCCCTTGCCGATGAAGGTGTAGAAGCGCCAGCCGCGAGCGGTCAGGGCGGCGATGGCCGGTTCCGAGAGTTGCAGGAACACGCCGTTGGCCTGGACCGGGAACATCAGTTCCACGCCCGGGATGTCGCTGACCAGTTCCGCCAGCAATTGCGCGCAGTGGTTGGCGTGGCGGGCGTATTTGAGCCAGGCGTCGTTTTCCAGGATGCCGACCCACGGCGCCGACAGGAAGCGCATCTTCGACGCCAGTTGCCCGGCCTGTTTGCAGCGGTAGTCGAAGTCTTCGGCCAGTTTATGGTTGAAGAACAGGATTGCCTCACCCACCGCCATGCCGTTCTTCGTGCCGCCGAAGCACAGCACGTCGACGCCGGCCTTCCAGGTCAGGTCCGCCGGCGAGCAGCCGAGGAATGCGCAGGCGTTGGAGAAGCGGGCGCCGTCCATGTGCAGGTTCAGGCCCAGTTCCTTGCAGGTGTCGCTGATGGCGCGGACTTCTTCCGGGGTGTAGACGCTGCCGACTTCGGTGGCCTGGGTCAGGGTCACGACGCGCGGTTTCGGGTAGTGAATGTCCTGGCGCTTGAGGGCGACTTCGCGGATCGAGGCCGGGGTGATCTTGCCGTTTTCGGTGCCGGCGATCAGCAGTTTCGAACCGTTGGAGAAGAATTCCGGTGCGCCGCATTCGTCGGTTTCGACGTGGGCGGTTTCCGAGCAGATCACGCTGTGGTAACTCTGGCACAGCGACGACAGCGCCAGGGAGTTGGCGGCAGTGCCGTTGAAGGCGAAGAACACTTCGCAATCGGTCTCGAACAGCTTGCGGAAATAATCGGAGGCGCGTGCTGTCCACTCATCGTCACCATAGGCGCGCTGGTGGCCGTGGTTGGCCTGTTCCATGGCAGCCCAGGCTTCGGGGCAGATACCGGAGTAGTTGTCGCTGGCGAATTGTTGGCTCTTGTCGGTCATGGCCGGCTTCCGTGATCGAGGCGCTTGTGGCGCTTCGTGGGGTCAATGATGGTGCGCACTGTACCGAAGATCATCCGGGGAGCACACGGGATGTCGCTGACAGAACATTACAGGGATGCGCGCCGATTATGCACCTGAGCCGGCGCGACGGCGCACTCGATCTGCTCAAGTGGCTGGCGCTGCTGAGCATGCTGCTCGATCACCTGCGATATGTCGGGATCAGCGCCGATTGGCTGTATGTGCCGGGGCGGCTGGCGTTCCCGTGGTTCTGCCTGGCGATGGCGGCGAACCTGGCGCGGGACGGCGCGCGCAAGACCGAATGGCGTTATCTGGGCTGGTTGCTGCTGTTCAGTCTGTTCAGCGAGATTCCCTACCGTTTGTACGTTCCCGATCCCGACACCTTGAACGTGATGCCCACGCTGGCGCTGGGTTTGCTGGTGGCGCGGGGCTGGCAGGATCGGGCACTGATTTCGCGATTGCTGGCTGTCGGCGCCTTGCTGGTGGCCGCGTTGTTCCCGGAGCGACTGATGTTCGGTCTGTTCGGCGTCCTGCTGCCATTGGCGATGTTGCTGGTGTTTCGCAAACCCTGGTATTTCAGCCTGCTGCCGGGGCTGGTGTGTCTGGCGGCGAATCAGTGGCAGGTGCTCTTCGAATCCGCGCAGTTCGGCAACCGTGTGGCGGTCCTCGGCATTGCGACCTGCCTGATTGCGCCGCTGTCCGGAATGTTCCTGTTGCGACATGCCACTTTCCTTCGCGCGCCACCCCTGCGGCGCTGGGCGTATGCGCTCTATCCCGCGCATTTCCTCGTTCTTCTGGCCTTGCGCCAGCTGCTTGTTTGAGTCCGTCGCTGTCGCCATGTCGTAAACGCACCTTTGCGTGGCGTCCGTAGGCATTTGACCTCCCTGCGCCGGCCATACCATCGGCATCAAAGGGCACTGCCAACATAGCCAGTGCCTTACCGAGACGAATGGCGCACAGATGCCGCTGGGAGAGACGCGATGTTCAGCAAGCAAGACCGGATCCAGGGTTACGACGATGCACTGCTGGCGGCGATGAATGCCGAGGAGCAACGTCAGGAAGATCACATCGAGCTGATCGCGTCGGAGAACTACACCAGCAAGCGCGTCATGGAAGCGCAAGGCAGCGGCCTGACCAACAAGTACGCCGAAGGCTATCCGGGCAAGCGCTACTACGGTGGCTGCGAGCACGTCGACAAGGTTGAAGCGCTGGCCATCGAACGCGCCAAGCAACTGTTCGGCGCCGATTACGCCAACGTCCAGCCGCACTCCGGTTCCTCGGCCAACAGCGCGGTTTATCTGGCATTGATCCAGGCTGGCGACACCATTCTCGGCATGAGCCTGGCCCACGGCGGTCACCTGACCCACGGCGCCAAGGTGTCGTCCTCGGGCAAGCTGTACAACGCCGTGCAGTACGGCATCGACACCAACACCGGCCTGATCGATTACGACGAAGTCGAGCGTCTGGCCGTCGAGCACAAACCGAAAATGATCGTCGCCGGTTTCTCGGCCTACTCGAAAACTCTGGATTTCCCGCGTTTCCGTCAGATCGCCGACAAGGTCGGTGCGCTGCTGTTCGTCGACATGGCTCACGTCGCTGGTCTGGTGGCTGCCGGTCTGTACCCGAACCCGCTGCCGTATGCCGACGTGGTGACCACCACCACCCACAAGACCCTGCGCGGTCCCCGTGGCGGCCTGATCCTGGCCAAGGCCAACGAAGAGATCGAGAAGAAGCTCAACGCGGCGGTATTCCCCGGCGCCCAGGGCGGCCCGCTGATGCACGTCATCGCCGGCAAGGCCGTGTGCTTCAAGGAAGCGCTGGAGCCTGGCTTCAAGGCTTATCAGCAACAAGTGATCGACAACGCCCAGGCGATGGCGAGCGTCTTTATCAAACGTGGCTACGATGTAGTGTCCGGCGGCACCGACAACCATCTGTTCCTGGTCAGCCTGATCCGTCAGGGCCTCACCGGTAAAGACGCGGACGCCGCTCTCGGTCGCGCCCATATCACCGTCAACAAGAACGCCGTACCGAACGACCCGCAGTCGCCGTTCGTCACTTCCGGCCTGCGCATCGGCACCCCGGCGGTGACCACCCGCGGCTTCAAGGTGGCGCAGTGCGTGACGCTGGCCGGCTGGATCTGCGACATCCTCGACAACCTCGGCGATGCCGATGTCGAGGCCAACGTCGCCCAGCAGGTTGCGGCCCTGTGCGCAGACTTCCCGGTTTATCGCTGAGCGTTCTGGAGTAAATGACTATGCAACGCTATTCGGGCTTCGGCCTCTTCAAGCACTCCCTCAGCCACCACGAAAACTGGCAGCGCATGTGGCGCACGCCGACCCCGAAAAAGGTCTACGACGTGGTCATCGTCGGCGGCGGCGGGCACGGTCTGGCGACTGCCTACTATCTGGCGAAAGAGCACGGCATCACCAACGTGGCCGTGGTCGAGAAGGGCTGGCTGGGCGGCGGTAACACCGCGCGCAACACCACCATCGTTCGCTCCAACTACCTGTGGGACGAGTCGGCGCACCTGTACGAACACGCGATGAAACTGTGGGAAGGCCTTTCGCAAGACCTGAACTACAACGTGATGTTCTCCCAGCGCGGCGTCTACAACCTGTGTCACACCCTGCAGGACATTCGTGATTCCGAGCGTCGGGTCAGCGCCAACCGCCTCAACGGCGTCGACGGCGAACTGCTCAACGCCAAGCAAGTCGCGGACGAAATTCCGTACCTCGACTGCTCGAAAAACACCCGCTACCCGGTGATGGGCGCAACCGTCCAGCGTCGCGGCGGCGTGGCCCGTCACGATGCCGTGGCGTGGGGCTTTGCCCGTGCCGCCGACGCCCTCGGTGTGGACCTGATCCAGCAGACCGAAGTGATCGGTTTCCGCAAGGAAAACGGCGTGTGCATCGGCGTTGAAACCAACAAGGGTTTCATCGGCGCCAAGCGCGTCGGCGTGGTCACCGCCGGTAACTCCGGACACATGGCCAAACTCGCCGGTTTCCGTCTGCCGATCGAATCCCACCCGCTGCAGGCGCTGGTGTCCGAGCCGATCAAACCGATTATCGACAGCGTGATCATGTCCAACGCCGTGCACGGTTACATCAGCCAGTCCGACAAGGGCGACCTGGTGATCGGCGCCGGTATCGACGGCTACAACGGCTACGGCCAGCGCGGTTCGTATCCGGTGATCGAGCACACCATCCAGGCCATCGTCGAGATGTTCCCGGTGCTGTCGCGGGTACGCATGAACCGTCAGTGGGGCGGCATCGTCGACACCACGCCGGACGCCTGCCCGATCATTTCGAAAACTCCGGTACCGAACATGTTCTTCAACTGCGGTTGGGGCACCGGTGGCTTCAAGGCCACACCGGGTTCGGGCAACGTGTTTGCCGCGAGTCTGGCCAAGGGTGAAATGCACCCGCTGGCCGCACCTTTCTCCATCGACCGTTTCCACAACGGTGCGTTGATCGACGAACACGGCGCTGCGGCTGTCGCCCACTAACAGGAGAAATCCCATGTTGCATATCTTCTGTCCTCACTGCGGCGAACTGCGCTCCGAAGAGGAATTCCACGCATCCGGCCAGGCGCACATCCCGCGTCCGCTGGATCCGAACAGCTGCACCGACGAGGAGTGGGGCGACTACATGTTCTTCCGCGATAACCCGCGCGGTCTGCACCACGAGTTGTGGGATCACGTCGCCGGTTGCCGCCAGTACTTCAACGTCACTCGCGACACCGTGACCTACGAGATTCTCGAAACCTACAAGATCGGCACCAAGCCGCAATTCACCGACAAGGCTGACCCTGCGAAAACAGCCACGCCGGCGCTGGGAGAGAAGGTATGAGCCAGACCAATCGCCTGTCCAACGGTGGACGGATCGACCGCAACAAAGTGCTGAGCTTCACCTTCAACGGTCAGAGCTACAAAGGCTTCGAGGGCGACTCGCTGGCCTCGGCGCTGATTGCCAACGGCGTCGACATCATCGGCCGCAGCTTCAAGTATTCGCGCCCTCGCGGCATCTTCGCCGCCGGTGCCGAAGAGCCGAACGCGGTGCTGCAGATCGGTGCGACCGAAGCCACCCAGATTCCTAACGTGCGTGCCACCCAACAGGCGTTGTACCAAGGCCTGGTCGCCACCAGCACCAACGGCTGGCCGAGCGTCAACAACGACATGATGGGGATTCTCGGCAAGGTCGGCGGCAAGCTGATGCCGCCGGGTTTCTACTACAAAACCTTCATGTACCCGCAATCGTTCTGGATGACTTACGAGAAGTACATTCGTAAGGCCGCAGGTCTGGGTCGCTCGCCGACCGAAGTCGATCCGGACACCTACGACTACATGAACCAGCACTGCGACGTGCTGATCGTCGGCGCCGGCCCGGCCGGTCTGGCCGCTGCACTGGCTGCTGCGCGCAGCGGTGCACGAGTGATCATCGCCGATGAACAGGAAGAGTTCGGCGGCAGCCTGCTCGATTCCCGCGAAAGCCTCGACGGCAAGCCTGCCGTGGAATGGGTTGCCAGTGTGGTTGCCGAATTGAAGAACACCCCGGACGTGCTGCTGTTGCCGCGCGCCACGGTCAACGGTTACCACGACCATAACTTCCTGACCATTCACGAACGCCTCACCGATCACCTCGGCGACCGCGCGCCAATCGGCCAGGTGCGTCAGCGCATCCACCGCGTCCGCGCCAAGCGCGTGGTGCTGGCGACCGGTGCTCACGAGCGTCCGCTGGTCTACGGCAACAACGACGTGCCGGGCAACATGCTGGCCGGTGCGGTGTCGACTTACGTGCGCCGTTACGGCGTGGCACCGGGCAAGAAACTGGTGCTGACCACCAACAACGATCACGCCTATCGCGTAGCGCTGGACTGGCTCGACGCCAGCCTGCAAGTGGTAGCCATCGCCGACGCCCGCAGCAATCCGCGTGGCGCATTGGTTGAAGAAGCGCGTGCCAAAGGCATTCGTATCCTCACCGGCAGCGCCGTGATCGAGGCCCGTGGCAGCAAGCGTGTGACCGCTGCCCGCGTGGCCGCCATCGATGTCAAAGGCCATGCCGTGACCAGTCCCGGCGAATGGCTGGACTGCGACGTGATCGCCAGCTCCGGCGGCTACAGCCCGGTGGTGCATCTGGCGTCGCACCTGGGCGGCAAGCCGATCTGGCGCGAAGACATCCTCGGTTTCGTACCGGGCGAAGCACCGCAGAAACGCGTGTGCGTCGGCGGCATCAACGGCGTCTACGGTCTCGGCGATTCCCTGGCCGACGGTTTTGAAGGTGGCGTGCGCGCCGCGGCCGAAGCCGGTTTCCAGACCGTCGAAGGCGTGTTGCCGAAGGCCCTGAGCCGCCATGAAGAACCGACGCTGGCGCTGTTCCAGGTGCCGCACGAGAAGGGTACTTCCCGGGCACCGAAGCAATTCGTCGACCTGCAGAACGACGTGACCGCCGCCGCCATCGAACTGGCGACCCGCGAAGGTTTCGAGTCGGTCGAGCACGTCAAGCGCTACACCGCACTGGGCTTCGGCACCGATCAGGGCAAGCTCGGCAACGTCAACGGTCTGGCCATCGCCGCCCGTTCGCTGAACGTGACCATCCCGCAGATGGGCACCACGATGTTCCGGCCGAACTACACGCCGGTGACGTTTGGCGCAGTAGCCGGTCGTCACTGCGGGCACATCTTCGAACCTGTGCGTTACACCGCACTGCATCAATGGCACCTGAAAAACGGCGCAGAGTTCGAAGACGTCGGCCAGTGGAAGCGTCCGTGGTACTTCCCGAAAAACGGCGAAGACATGCATGCCGCGGTCAAACGCGAGTGCAAGGCTGTGCGCGACAGCGTTGGCCTGCTGGACGCTTCGACCCTGGGCAAGATCGACATCCAGGGCCCGGACGCCCGTGAGTTCCTCAACCGCGTGTACACCAACGCCTGGACCAAGCTCGACGTGGGCAAGGCCCGCTACGGCCTGATGTGCAAGGAAGACGGCATGGTCTTCGACGACGGTGTGACGGCGTGTCTGGCCGACAACCATTTCGTCATGACCACCACCACCGGCGGCGCGGCTCGCGTCCTGCAGTGGCTGGAGCTGTACCACCAGACCGAATGGCCGGAAATGAAGGTGTACTTCACCTCCGTCACCGACCACTGGGCGACCATGACCCTGTCCGGCCCGAACAGCCGCAAGCTGCTCAGCGCCGTGACTGACATCGACCTGGCCAGCGAAGCGTTCCCGTTCATGACCTGGAAAGAAGGTCTGGTCGGCGGTGTGCCGGCGCGGGTGTTCCGCATCTCGTTCACCGGTGAGCTGTCGTACGAAGTCAACGTCCAGGCCGATTACGCGATGGGCGTGCTGGAAAAAATCGTCGAGGCCGGCAAGCAGTACAACCTGACGCCGTACGGCACCGAGACCATGCACGTCCTGCGGGCCGAGAAGGGCTTCATCATCGTCGGCCAGGACACCGACGGCTCGATGACCCCGGACGACCTGAACATGGGCTGGTGCGTCGGTCGCACCAAACCGTTCTCGTGGATCGGCCAGCGCGGCATGAACCGTGAAGACTGCGTGCGTGATCAGCGCAAGCAACTGGTGGGCCTGAAGCCGATCGATCCGAACGTATGGCTGCCGGAAGGCGCGCAACTGGTGTTCAACACCAAGCAGACGATCCCGATGACCATGGTCGGCCACGTGACATCCAGCTACGCGCACAACTCCCTCGGTTATTCGTTTGCCATGGGTGTAGTGAAGGGCGGTCTGAAGCGTCTGGGCGAGCGGGTGTTCGCACCGCTGGCGGACGGCAGCGTGATCGAGGCGGAAATCGTTTCTTCGGTGTTCTTCGATCCGAAGGGCGATCGCCAGAACATCTAATTGATCGCTCCCGTGCCTGGCGCGGGAGCGGCACAGAATTCAGGAAGGGTGCTTTATGACCGCAGCCAACGTGTACCAACAACGCCCGACCACCGGGGCCAAGGCCGAGTCGTCGCTGCATCACGCCGACCTCGCCAGCCTGGTCGGCAAGGGCCGCAAAAGCGCCGGTGTCACCGTGCGCGAGAAAAAACTCCTGGGGCATCTGACCCTCCGTGGCGATGGGCACGATGCCGCGTTCGCAGCCGGTGTGCACAAGGCCCTGGGCATCGAGTTGCCGGGCGCCCTGAGCGTGATCGTCAAAGGCGAAACCAGCCTGCAATGGATGGGGCCGGACGAGTGGCTGCTGATCGTGCCGAGCGGTGAAGAGTTCGCCGCCGAGCAGAAACTGCGCGAAGCGCTGGGCGATCTGCACATCGCAATCGTCAACGTCAGCGGCGGCCAGCAAGTGCTCGAACTGAGCGGCCCGAACGTGCGTCAGGTGCTGATGAAGTCCACCAGCTACGACGTGCATCCGAACAACTTCCCGGTCGGCAAGGCCGTGGGCACGGTGTTCGCCAAGTCGCAGCTGATGATTCGCCACACCGCCGAAGACACCTGGGAACTGCTGATCCGTCGCAGCTTCTCGGATTACTGGTGGTTGTGGTTGCAGGATGCGTCCGCCGAATACGGCCTTAGCGTTCAGGCGTAATGATCGTTCCCACGCTGTGCGTGGGGACGAGTAGAGGAGAAACACAACAATGAGCCGCGCCCCGGATACATGGATTCTGACCGCCGACTGCCCCAGCGTTCTCGGCACCGTGGACGCGGTGACGCGTTTTCTGTTCGAGCAGGGCTGTTACGTCACCGAGCACCACTCGTTCGATGACCGGCTCTCGGGCCGCTTCTTCATTCGTGTGGAATTCCGCCAGCCCGACGGTTTTGACGAGCAGTCCTTCCGTGCCGGCCTCGCCGAACGCGGTCAGGCGTTCGGCATGATCTTCGAGCTGACCGCGCCGAACTACCGGCCGAAAGTGGTGATCATGGTCTCCAAGGCCGATCACTGCCTCAACGACTTGCTCTACCGCCAGCGCATCGGGCAGTTGTCGATGGACGTGGCGGCGGTGGTGTCGAACCACCCGGACCTCAAGCCTCTGGCCGACTGGCACCAGATTCCCTACTTCCATTTCCCCCTCGACCCCAACGACAAACCGGCTCAGGAGCGGCAGGTGTGGCAGGTGATCGAAGAGGCCGGCGCCGAGCTGGTGATACTCGCCCGCTACATGCAGGTGCTGTCGCCGGAGCTGTGCCGCAAGCTCGATGGCAAGGCGATCAACATTCACCACTCGCTGCTGCCGGGCTTCAAGGGCGCCAAGCCGTATCACCAGGCCTACAACAAGGGCGTGAAGCTGGTGGGCGCGACCGCGCACTACATCAACAACGACCTCGACGAGGGGCCGATCATCGCCCAAGGCGTCGAGGCGGTGGATCACAGTCATTACCCCGAGGACCTGATCGCCAAGGGCCGGGACATCGAAGGTCTGACCCTGGCCCGGGCCGTGGGGTATCACATTGAGCGGCGGGTGTTCCTGAACGCCAACCGCACCGTCGTTCTTTAAGTCATAACAACGCAAGACCAACAAGCAATAACCCGAGCACTTAACGCGCTGCCTGCCTGGGCGGCGCGGTTCCATAAAAACAACAGCGAGGTGAAAGCATGTCTGGCAATCGTGGTGTGGTGTATCTCGGCGCTGGCAAGGTCGAAGTACAGAAAATCGACTATCCGAAAATGCAGGATCCGCGCGGCAGGAAGATCGAGCACGGTGTCATCCTGCGTGTGGTTTCAACCAACATTTGCGGCTCCGACCAGCACATGGTGCGCGGCCGTACCACCGCTCAGGTCGGTCTGGTGCTGGGGCACGAGATCACCGGTGAAGTGATCGAGAAGGGCAGTGACGTCGAAAACCTGAAAATCGGCGATCTGGTGTCCGTTCCGTTCAACGTGGCTTGCGGGCGCTGCCGTTCCTGCAAGGAGCAACACACCGGCGTGTGCCTGACCGTCAACCCGGCCCGCGCCGGCGGTGCCTACGGTTACGTCGACATGGGCGACTGGACCGGCGGCCAGGCCGAATACGTGCTGGTGCCGTACGCCGACTTCAACCTGCTGAAACTGCCGGACCGCGACAAGGCCATGGAGAAAATCCGTGACCTGACCTGCCTCTCCGACATTCTGCCGACCGGTTACCACGGCGCCGTCACCGCTGGCGTTGGCCCGGGCAGCACCGTTTACATCGCGGGCGCAGGTCCGGTCGGTCTGGCGGCTGCAGCATCCGCCCGTCTGCTCGGCGCAGCGGTGGTGATCGTCGGTGACGTCAACACCATCCGCCTGGCTCACGCCAAGGCTCAGGGTTTTGAAATCGTCGACCTGTCGAAAGATACCCCGCTGCACGAACAGATCGCCGCGCTGCTGGGCGAACCTGAAGTGGATTGCGCGGTGGACTGCGTCGGCTTCGAAGCTCGCGGTCATGGTCACGACGGCGTCAAATCCGAAGCCCCGGCCACGGTGCTCAACTCGCTGATGGGCGTGGTGCGCGTCGCCGGCAAGATCGGTATTCCGGGCCTGTACGTGACCGAAGATCCGGGGGCTGTCGATGCCGCCGCGAAAATGGGCAGCCTGAGCATCCGCTTCGGCCTCGGTTGGGCCAAATCCCATAGCTTCCACACAGGGCAAACCCCGGTGATGAAGTACAACCGCCAGCTGATGCAGGCGATCATGTGGGACCGCATCAACATCGCCGAAGTGGTAGGCGTGCAGGTCATCAGCCTCGACCAGGCGCCGGAAGGTTATGGCGAGTTCGATGCGGGCGTGCCGAAGAAGTTTGTGATTGATCCGCACAAGTTGTTTAGTGCGGCGTAAGTTTTAGCCATAAAAAAGAGCAACCGGTCAGGTTGCTCTTTTATATTCCAATCAAACTTATAAGCCTACTGAGCACGTTTTCGGGTTGTTGTCAGTGATTGTGCACTCATCGTTCTTCCAATTTTTCCCTGTGGGCTTGATCGGAGTGTTGGACTCTACAACGGTAGTGGAGCCGAGGTCGTTCTTGCCGTCATGTTGGCAAATGAATTTTTCCCCGTCTTTAATGCGCGCAGCCGTAGGTTTCAGAGTCTCTCCGCCGCTTGCATCGCTAACTGAGGTTGTTGGACAGCTAATCTCTGCTGCATGGGCAGTCCCCATCAATGCCAGGCAAATAAGTGCGCCGGTGACAAGTTTCAGTTTCATTGTTCGTACTCCGTTACTTAAGTGGTCTGGAAATACTCCCTCCTGACATGCCGATCGCCAACTGTCAGATCTGACAGTTGTTTATTTGATTTCGCAATATGAGATTGATTGTTGTAATTTCCGGTTATAACGCCGCCAGCGCCCCTTGATAAAGAACCGGCCCTGTCGGCTGCCCGGTCGGCGACCCACCCTTCGGCTCAAGACTCACCGCCAGTGCAATCGGCTTGCCGATAAGCGCCTTCTGCGCCTCACTCAATTCAACCTTGCCTTTGCCGCCCGCCGGGATCACGCCCAGGGAGATCGGCTTGCCATCGGCGGGAATCGCCCACAGTTCCAGACTACGCTGAGGATCGACGGCCGCAAGTGTCAGCGGCTCGACTTGCAGGTAATTGTCATGGGCCTCGACCTTCAGCGCCGGTTGCGCGTCGGCGCTCAGCAGGGTAGCGCGGTAGCGGGCGTCGTCGTGGGTGTACAGCGAGCCGAGGAACACCAGCACCACGATGGAGGCCAGGGCTGCCGTTACCCGCAGCCAGTTCCAGAACGGACGTTTCTCCGGCACATGCAGTTCTTGCGGTTCGATCCGCGCGGTGACGCCATGCCACACGCGCTCCGGCACCGGGACTTCCGGCAGTGTTTCGGTGAGGCTGGCGAGGCTTTCCTGCCAGTGCGCCAGTTCGGCGCGCAGGGCGGCGTCCTCCAGCAGCAATTGCTCGAAACGCCGACGGGCCGGCGCAGCCATCAAGCCGATGGCGTAATCGGCGGCGAGGGCGCGGCGCAGGGCAGGGGTCTGGTAGTTCATGATTCAAGGCACCGGCGCAGGCGTTCCATGCCCCGGCGAATCCACGACTTGACCGAGCCCAGCGGCGCCGCCAGATGCTCGGCCAGTTCCGAGCAGGACAAACCCTGAAAATACGCCACGGTGATCGACCGGCGCTGCATGCCTTCGAGGGTTTCCAGGCAGCGGTTCAGGGCAGTGGCTTCGCGGGCGCTGTTCAACAGGTCATGGGCCGAGGGGTTCTCATCCACCAGGGCTTCCTGCTCGAAATCCGTCAAAGGCCGGTCGCGATGCTTGCGCAACTGGTCGATGGCCTGATTGCGAGTGATGTTGATCATCCAGGTCATCGGTGCCGACAGGTGCGATTCGTAGCGTGAGGCGTTGTTCCAGATGCGCACGAAGCTTTCCTGCAACACTTCTTCGGCCAGATCCGGTCGCCCCATGAACCGCAGGGCCACGCCGTGCAGGCGCGGGCCCACGCTGCGGTACAGGGTTTCGAAGGCACGGCGGTCGCCCAGTGAGCACTGGGCCAGCAATTGCCGGAGCTGATCGGTGTCGGCGAGGGTAATGACGAGTCTCCAGACAGGGCGGGCGCTGGTTTCGGATAGTTCACAGGCTAGTTCAGCGACAGCGCTCGTGCCATTCATGGGTCGATTTCCGGGGTTTCACATTTCCTATACGCGAGCCGGCTCAAAATGGATGCGCTACGCTCGGAACAGGCTGGCGAATTGCCGGTCAAACCGACAGTTTTGCCACCCGTGACGGGCGGTTTTCATGACGAAAGAGGATGTCTGGATGAAGATTTCACGCGGTTTCGCACTGGCTTCGCTGATGACGGTTGTGGCGAGCCCGGTTTTCGCAGGTTTCAGCCTGGATGACGTGACCAAGGCAGCCTCAAGCATGCAGGGCGGCAACGCCGCCACCGCCGCCGCACCGACCTCGGAAACGGCCGGTCTGCTGCAAGCGGTCACCGGTCTTGGGGTTACACCACAACAAGCCGTCGGTGGCACCAGTGCAATGTTCGGCCTGGCGAAGAACAAGCTCAGCGGCAGCGATTATTCGGAACTGGCCAAAAGTGTTCCGGGGCTCGACAAACTGTCGGGCGGTGCCGGTCAGTTGGGCGCGCTGAGCAGCGTGCTCGGTTCTTCCGGCAAGTCGGCGGGTCTGGATAACGCGCTGGGCAATGTGAAGAGCACCAGTGATCTGAACAGCGCATTCGGTGCGCTGGGCATGAACGACAGCATGGTCGGCCAGTTCGCCCCGGTCATTCTCAAATACCTCGGTGACCAGGGCGTTGGCGGTTCGCTGCTGAAAACCCTCGGCGGTGTCTGGGGCGTCGGCGGTTGACCGACCCCCGCTGATCAGCCGCGTTCGCCGCGCAGTTCGGCGATGCGCTGGTCTTTCTCGGTCCAGAGCTGGTTGACCCAGCTCTGGACCTTCTCGCGAAACACCGGATCGTTTTCGTAATCGCCCTGCCACAGCGCCGGGTCGAGTTCACGCGTTCGGATATCGATGATCACCCGCGGTACGTTGCCGCTGATCAGATCCCAGAACCCCGGAATCTTCGGCTGTGGATAAACCACGGTCACATCGAGAATCGCGTCCAGCTGTTCACCCATCGCCGCCAGTACAAACGCCACGCCGCCGGCCTTGGGCTTGAGCAGATGGCTGAACGGTGACTGTTGCTGCGTGCTCTTGGCCACGGTGTAGCGGGTGCCTTCCAGGTAATTCACCACCGTCACCGGCTGGCGCTTGAACAGCTCGCAGGCGGCTTTGGTGATTTCCAGATCCTTGCCCGCCAGCTCAGGGTGTTTCGCCAGGAATGCCTTGGTGTAGCGCTTCATGAACGGGTAATCCAGCGCCCACCAGGCCAGGCCGAGGAACGGTACCCAGATCAGTTCTTTCTTGAGGAAGAACTTGAAGAACGGCGTGCGCCGGTTGAGGGTCTGGATCAGCGCCGGGATGTCGACCCACGACTGATGGTTGCTGATCACCAGATACGACGTGTCGCCACGCAGATCATCGCCGCCCCGGATGTCCCATTGCGTCGGGATGCACAGGCGGAAGATCAGTTTGTCGATCTCCGCCCAGGTCTCGGCGATCCACATCACCGCCCACGAGGCGTAATCGCGAAAGCGTCCCGGCAGGATCAGCTTGAGCAGGGCGAACACCATCAGCGGGCCGAACAGCACCAGGGTGTTGAGCAACAGCAGCAGGGTGACGAGACAGCCGGTGAGCAGGCGGCGCATAAGCAACTCTTGAAAGCGGATGGGCGCGCCATGATAAGTGCCTTCGGGCGACAGGCCAAATCATGGGTTACGAATGTTTCACCTTTGGCGCGTTAGCCTTGCGGGAACGATCAAGCGAACAGCGGTCTAAAATCTCGCGTCAGACGCCCCCATTTCCCAAGGAAGCCCATTACGTGAAATCCCTCCTTGCATTGCTTTCCCTCGTTGCCCTGCCGGTGCTGGCCGCCGAGCCGACTCTGTACGGGCGCTACGAATACATCGCGCTGCCGGAAATCGGCGGGCAAGTGCTCAAGGCGAAAATGGACACCGGCGCGCTGACCGCCTCGCTGTCGGCCAAGGACATCGAGACCTTCACCCGCGACGGTGAAGACTGGGTGCGTTTCCGCCTCGCCACCAAGGATGCCAGCAACAAGGTGTTCGAACACAAGATCGCGCGGATCAGCAAGATCAAGAGCCGCTCCGACGAGGACGACGAGGATCGTGACACCACGGAAGTTGCCAAGCGTCCGGTGGTCGATCTGGAGCTGTGCCTGGGCAACGTCAAGCGTACCGTCGAGGTCAACCTGACCGACCGCAGCCATTTCAACTACCCGTTGCTGATCGGCGCCAAGGCCTTGCGTGAGTTCGGCGCAGCGGTAAACCCGGCGCGCCGCTTTACTGCGGACAAACCGGACTGCTGAAACAAGTGGTCTCATTGACGTAACGTCAGGCTTGGGGCACCGTTCGCGCACTCATTCCACAGGCTCGGACGCCATGCCTCATATCCTGATTGTCGAAGACGAAGCGGCGATTGCCGACACGCTGATTTTTGCCTTGCAGGGCGAGGGCTTCACCACGACCTGGCTGAGCCTCGGCGCGCAAGCGCTGGAGCATCAGCGCCAGACACCGGCTGATCTGATCATCCTCGACATCGGCCTGCCGGATATCAGCGGCTTCGAAACCTGCAAGCAACTGCGCCGGTTCAGCGAAGTGCCGGTGCTGTTCCTCAGCGCCCGGGATGCGGAGATCGACCGGGTGGTGGGCCTGGAAATCGGCGCTGACGATTACGTGGTCAAGCCGTTCAGCCCACGGGAAGTGGCGGCGCGGGTCCGGGCGATTCTCAAGCGCATGGCACCGCGCGCGCCGGCCGAAGCCTGGTCGGGGGTGTTTCGCATCGACCCCGAACGCGTGCAGATCAGCTATCGCGGCCAGGCGTTGAGCCTGACCCGTCACGAATTCCGTTTGCTGCAATGCCTGCTTGAACAACCCGAACGGGTGTTCAGCCGCGAGCAACTGCTCGATGCGCTGGGTGTGGCAGCCGACGCCGGTTACGAGCGCAGCATCGACAGCCACATCAAGAGCGTGCGCGCCAAGTTGCGCCTGATACGCGCCGAAGCCGAGCCGATCCAGACCCATCGCGGCCTCGGCTACAGCTACAGTCCGGGGCACAGCTGATGTCACTGGGGTTGCGGATTTTCCTGGTGTACGTGCTGTTTATCGGCCTTACCGGTTATTTCGTGCTCAACACCGTGATGGAAGAAATCCGCCCCGGCGTGCGTCAGTCCACCGAGGAAACTCTGGTCGATACCGCCAACCTGATGGCGGAAATCCTCAAGGATGATTTCAAGGCCGGCACCCTCAGCCAGAATCGCTGGCCGGAACTGCTCCGCGCCTATGGCGAGCGCCAGCCGAAAGCGACGATCTGGGGCCTGCCGAAAAACCAGGTCAACCACCGCATCTATGTCACCGACGCCAAGGGCATCGTGGTGCTGGATTCCAGCGGTCTGGCGGTCGGTCAGGACTACTCGCGCTGGAACGACGTCTACCTGACCCTGCGCGGTGAATACGGCGCGCGCTCCAGCCGCAGTGACCCGAATGATTCGAACTCTTCGGTCATGCACGTCGGTGCGCCGATCCGCGACGATGGCCAGATCATTGGCGTGGTTACCGTGGCCAAGCCCAACAGCTCGCTGCAACCCTATGTCGACCGTACCGAGCGCCGCTTGCTGGCTTATGGCGCCGGGCTGATCGTCCTGGGTCTGCTGTTCGGTGCGCTGTTGTCCTGGTGGCTGAGCCGGGCGCTGCATCGTTTGACCCGTTATGCCGAGGCGGTGAGCGAAGGGCGCCGGGTGGAAGTGCCGCATTACCGTGGTGGCGAGCTGGAACAACTGGCGAGCGCCGTGGAACAGATGCGCACTCAGCTTGAAGGCAAGGCCTACGTCGAGCGTTACGTCCACACCTTGACCCATGAGCTGAAGAGCCCGCTGGCGGCGATTCGCGGCGCCGCCGAATTGCTGCAGAGCGAAATGCCATTGGCGCAACGCCAGCGATTCGTCGGCAACATCGACAGCGAAAGTGCGCGCATGCAGCAGTTGATCGAGCGCTTGCTGAATCTGGCGCAAGTGGAGCAGCGGCAGGGCCTTGAAGAGCGCGTCACGGTGCCTTTGGCGGCATTGCTCGATCAATTGCTGCAGGCACAGATGGCGCGCATCGAAGGTCGGCAACTGCGGGTCGAGCAAAGCATTGCGACGGATTTATCGTTGATCGGTGAGCCGTTCCTGCTGCGTCAGGCACTGGGCAATCTGCTGGAAAATGCGCTGGATTTCACACCGCCAAACGGTTTGCTGCGCTTCAGTGCCGAGCGGGTTGGTGAGCAGATCGAGATTCGTCTGTTCAACGAGAGCGCCCCGATTCCCGACTACGCATTGCCGCGTCTGAGTGAGCGTTTCTATTCGTTGCCACGCCCCGACAGCGGCCGTAAAAGCACCGGCCTGGGGCTTAACTTCGTCGAAGAAGTGGTCAAGCTGCACGGCGGTTCGATGCACATCGGCAACGTCGAAGGCGGGGTGGAAGTCATCCTGCAGCTGTAGTCTCCACACAAACTCCACATTCCTCCCATATTCCCCCACACCTGCCTCGCAGACTCTGCCCATCGAAACAGGGAGAGTCCCCATGAACAAAAATCTGACCATGAAGCTCGGGGCGATTGCCCTGCTGATCCTGCTGTTGCTGATTCCACTGCTGATGATCGACGGCATCATCGACGATCGCCAGCAACGGCGCGACGGTGTGCTTGAAGACATTGCCCGCAGCTCAAGCTACAGCCAGCAGATCAGCGGGCCGGTGATGGTGGTGCCGTACCGCAAAGTGATACGCACCTGGAAGACCCGGGAAAAAAATGGCGAGCAATATCTGGAGCTCAGCGAAGAACGGGGTCGACTGTACTTCCTGCCGGAGCGCTTCGAACTCGACGGCCAGGTGCAGACCGAGCTGCGTGCCCGGGGCATCTACGAGGCGCGGCTGTTCCATGCAGAAAACCGCATCAGCGGGCATTTCTCGCTGCCGGCGCAGTTGGGCATCACCGAAGACTTCACCGATTACCACTTCGATGCACCGTTTCTGGCGATCGGTATCAGCGACATTCGCGGGATCGAAAATGCCCTGAAACTGGAACTCGGTTCGCAACGCCTGGACTTCGTGCCCGGCACGCAAGTGGGCTGGCTCGGCGAAGGTGTTCGGGCGACGTTGCCGGCGCTCGATACAACTCAGGCCACGGAACTGGCGTTCGGTTTCGACCTGCGCTTGCAGGGCACCGGCTCGTTGCAAGTGCTGCCGGTGGGCAAGACCAGTCGCGTGAATCTTTCCGCCAACTGGCCGCACCCGAGCTTCATCGGCAACTTCCTGCCGGCCAAACGAGAGGTCACCGATCAGGGCTTCACCGCCGATTGGCAGACTTCGTTCTTTTCCACCAACCTGCAAGAGGCCATGAGTCGTTGCGCGTCGGGCAACGATTGCGAGGCGTTCAACGGGCGCAGTTTCGGGGTGAGTTTCATCGATCCGGTGGATCAGTACCTGAAGAGTGACCGGGCGATCAAATATGCGCTGCTGTTCATTGTCCTGACGTTTGCCGGTTTCTTCCTGTTCGAAGTGCTGAAAAGCCTGGCGGTGCACCCGGTGCAATACGCGTTGGTGGGTGTGGCGCTGGCGTTCTTCTACCTGTTGTTGCTGTCGCTGTCGGAACACATCGGGTTTGCCTGGGCATATCTGCTGTCGGCCAGTGGTTGTGTGTTGTTGATTGGCTTCTATGTCTGCCACGTATTGCGCAGTGTGCGTCACGGCTTGAGTTTTTCCGCGGGGCTGGCGGCGTTGTATGGCTTGCTCTTCGGCTTGCTGAGCGCCGAGGATTACGCGCTGCTGATGGGCTCGCTGCTGCTGTTCGGCCTGCTGGGTGTGTTCATGGTGCTGACCCGGAATCTGGACTGGTACGGCATCGGGCAGAAACCGGCCAAGCCCCTGGAGTTTGATCTCGGAGCGGTGCAATGAGCCGGTTTGTGGGGTTGCGTGAGGAACAGCGGGAGGCGGAGGTGTTGATGACGCTGATCTTTGCGTCGTTGCCTCCCGCCCGATGCGTCAAACCTTCGGCATTGTCGCAATCATCGAGGGGCGCTGGCTTACTTCAAAGAACCAGTTGGCCAGTTGCGGGTTGGCTTCACGCCAGCCCAGATCCGGGAAGCGCAGATCCAGATAACCCAATGCACAGGCCACGCTGATCGCGGCGACGTCGAAATGGCTGGTCAGTTCGGCGATGGCGTCGTGTTCCAGCAGCGCCAGGGTGCGGCGGATCTTGTCGCGTTGCGCGTCGAGCCACTCGTCCCAGTGCTTCTCCGGGGCGCGCAGCACTTGCTCGTAACGCACCATCACCGAGGCATCCATGATCCCGTCAGCCATCGAGGCCAGGGTCAGGCGCCGCCAGCGGGCCGAGCCGTCGCGAGGGATCAGCGGGTTGCCGACGTGCTGGTGGTCGAGGTAGTCGAGGATCACCCGGCTGTCATGGATGACGTTGCCGTCGGCCAGGCGCAGGGCCGGGATCTTGCCCAGCGGGTTGTCTTCGTTCAGCGCGGCGTTGGGGCTGACCGGTGTCAGGACGCAGTCCTGCAGGGCGACGCGATCCTGCTGGCCGGTTTCGTGCAGCAGCACCATGACTTTGCGCACGAACGGGGACAGGGTGTTGTGGAACAGGGTCATGCTGGGAGCGGACATCGGCAGGGTCTCGGTCAAGGGCAATGAACGGGCAGCATAGCGCGTTGCCCGTCAGGCTCAAGCCAATCAGCGCCGTTGCAACAGACCCCGCAAGGCGAGGGCGGCCGGCACACCCAGACCGATCCAGCTCAAGCCGTCCCAGATCCCGTCGCCCAGCAGCGCGGAAAACAACCCCGCCGCACTGAGCAACGCGATTACCAGTGGTGTGCTGAAGACTTTCCAGAAGTTCGACTGACGCGGTTTCATGCCGAAGCCTCCGCCGTTTCCAACACCGGTTTCGCGGCCTTGCGCCGCACAACCCACAAGTACACGCCGCTGCCGAGGACGATGATGGTCAGCACGTCCAGCGTGGCCCAGAGGATTTTCATCGGCATGCCGCCGTAGTCGCCAAAGTGCAGCGGCTGCGACATGCCCATGGCGTCCATGTACCACGGCCGTTCAGCGACCGCCGTGACTTGCAGGGTGCTGGCGTCGATCAGCACTGGCGTCAGCAGGTGCGAAGTCAGGTGGGTGCCGCCCTTCATGAACACCGAGTAATGGTGCTCGCTGGAAAACCGCGTGCCGGGGAAGGCGATGAAGTCCGGTTTCATCCCCGGAGCGACTTCGCCGGCGATATCCAGCAGGCGGGTGGCCGGGGCGAGATGCGTCAGTGGCGGCGCATCGCGGTAGGGCGCGATCATGGCGTTGAGCGAATCGTTGCGCCAGGCCGCGATGATCAGATCGGCACAGGCGCTGATCACTCCGGTGACACCCACCACCAGCGCCCAGGTCAGGGTCACCACGCCGATCAGGTTGTGCAGGTCGAGCCAGCGCAGGCGGGTGGATTTGTCCCGGCGCACGGTGCCGAAGTCCAGGCGACGCATGAACGGCAGGTACAACACCGTCCCGGAAATGATTGCGACCACAAACAACACGCCCATGAACGCCAGCAGCAACTTGCCCGGCAGACCGGCAAACATGTCGACGTGCAGACGCAGGATGAACAGCATCAGGCCGCCATTGGCCGACGGTGTTTCCAGGGCTTCGCCGGTGCGCGCGTCGAGCATGAAGGTGTGCGAGGAATTCGGCTCGGTGCCGGCGGTCTTCGCCATGATCGTCAGCACGGTGTTCGGCTCGTCGTCTTCGAAACCGAAGTACTGCACGACTTCACCGGGGCGATGAGCTTCGGCGGCTTGTACCAGTTGCGCCAGATTCAGGTGCGGCGTGTCGGCCGGCATCTCGCGCACCACCGGAGCGTCACCGAGCAGGTGCTCGATCTCATGATGGAAGATCAGCGGCAGACCGGTCAGGGCCAGCAGCAGCAAAAACACGGTGCAGATCAGGCTGGTCCAGGTGTGAACGAACGACCAGCGACGGATTGTTTTACTTTTCATTTCATGACCTTCAAAAACACCAAAGCCGTCCACGAGGGACGGCCTGGTTGCAGGGCCTGTTTCAGCTCAAGCAATTACCACTTGTAGGTGGCGCTGGCGACGACGCTGCGCTGGTCGCCGTAGTAGCAGTAGAAGCTGTCACAGGTGGAAATGTAGTCCTTGTCGAACAGGTTGGTGGCGTTGACTGCCACCGACGCACCTTTGAGGCTGTTGTCCAGGCGGCCGAGGTCGTAATGCACGCTGGCATCGAACACGGTGTAGGCGTCCGCCTTGCCCAGCCAGGTGTTGGCCTTGTCGCCGTAGGTGTTGCCGGTGTAGCGCACACCGCCGCCGATGCCGAAGCCGTCGAGCACGCCGCTGTGCCAGGTGTAGTCGGTCCACAGCGAGGCTTGCTGGTTCGGCATCAATTGCAGGCGGTTGCCCTTGTCGACACCGTTCTGCACTTCGGACTTGGCCAGGGTGTAGGCGGCGATGACCTTCAGGTTTTCGGTGACGTCGGACGTGGCTTCCAGCTCCAGGCCTTTGACTTTCACTTCGCCGGTCTGGCTGGTGATCGATACGCCGTTGACGAAGGAGCTTACCGAAACGTTTTTCTGGGTCAGGTCATACACGGCGGCGGACAGCAGGGTCTTGCTGCCGGGTGGCTGGTACTTGATGCCCAGTTCCCACTGCTTGCCTTCGGTCGGCTTGAGCGATTCCGTGGAGGAGGCGTCGGCGCCACTGGTGGGCTGGAAGGATTCGGCGTAGGAAATGTACGGCACGAAACCCGAGTCAAACACGTAGCTCAGTGCCGCGTTGCCGCTGAAGGCCTTGTCGCGGTCGGTGTTGGTCGCGTCGGCCTTGTTGATGAACTTCGTGCCGGTGTGCACCCAGTCTTCACGACCGCCGAGGGTCAGGCGCCATTGGTCGAGGGCCATCTGATCCTGCACGTACAGACCGGTCTGGTTGGTCTTCTGCTCATAGTCGTAGAAGGCAGTGGAACGCGCCGGACGCACGATCGGCTGACCGTAGATCGGGTTGAGCACGTTGGTGGTCAGGCCATCACCGAAGATCGAGGTGTAGTTGTTGTTGCTGCGCTGGTGATCCAGACCCAGCAGCAGCGTGTGGCGGATGTCGCCGGTGGCAAAGTCGGCCTGGAAGTTGTTGTCCACGGCGAACTGGCTGATGTCCTCATTGACACTGGTGCTGGTGCGGCCGACGTTGCCGTCGTTGTCCACCTGAGTGTACGGATACGAGCCCGGGGTCAGGCTCTTGAACGACAGCTCCGATTTGGTGTAGCGCAGGTTCTGCTTGAACTGCCACACATCGTTCAGGCGATGTTCGAAGGCATAACCGAGCGCGTAATAAGTGCGGTCGTAGTATTCCCAGTCCGGATCGCCGAGGTTTTTGTGGTGGGAAACCTTGCCGAACGGCATGTCGATCTTGGTGCCCTGCACCGGCAGGAACTGGCTGGTGATGCCGGTATCGTCGCGGGTGAACTGGGTCAGCAGGGTGAATTTGGTGTCGTCGTCGATGTTCCAGGTCAGGCTTGGCGCGATGTTGTAGCGCTTGTTGTCGACGTGATCGACCTGCGTGCCGCTGTCACGTACCACGCCGCTGAGGCCGTAGAGGAACTGGCCGGCGTCGTCGATCTTGCCGGTGCTGGCGAAGTTGATCTGACGGTGGTTGTCGCTGCCGTATTGCAGCTGGATTTCGCTGCTCTGCACGTCGCTCGGGCGACGACTGACCATGTCCAGCAAGCCGCCCGGCGGGGTCTGGCCGTAAACCGACGAGGCCGGACCGCGCAGCAGAGCGAGGCGATCGAGGTTCCAGGTTTCCTGTTTCGGGTTGGCGTACACGCCTTTTGGCAGCGGCAGGCCATCGAGGAACTGGGTCGGTTCGAAGCCACGCACGCGCAGCCAGTCGGCGCGGGTGTCGCTGCCGTAGCTGCTGGCGGTGATGCCCGGCATGTAGCGCACGGCGTCATCGAGGCTGTGCACGCTGCGGTCGTCCATCTGCTGGCGGGTGGCGACGGAGATCGAACGTGGCGCTTCGACCAGCGCGGTGTCGGTCTTGGTGCCGGCGGCGGTACGGGTGGCGGTGTAGCCTTCGACCGGCCCCCAGGCGGTTTCGGTGTTTTCCAGGCTGATCACCGAAGTTTCCGGCAATGCCACCACGCCTTCCGGGACGGCAATCAGGGTGTAGGTCCCGGTGCCGCTCTGTTGCAGTTGCAGACCGGTGCCGCGCAGAGCAGCGCTCAGTGCGCCCGCCGCGTCATATTGGCCGTTGACCGGTGCCGAGGTCTTGCCGGCTGCCAGTGACGGATTCAGCGACAGCGTGAGGCCGCCCTGGCTGGCGATCTGGTTCAGGGTGGTGGACAGCGGCGCTGCCGGCAGGTTGTAGGCGCGAACGCTCGATGTCTGTTCAGCGGCGATCAACTGGCTGCTGACCAGCGGGGTGCAGAGGGCAATGGCGACCGCCAGCAAACTGGGGCGCAACAAGGTGTCTAGCGAACGGGACATACGGCGGCTCCTGAATGGAAATATTTCTCAATTGCCTGTGTGCCGGACGAGATTCGAAAAGTGATAGGGCTGGATGAAAATAATTTCGATTAACGGACGGCATGGCGGCTGAAGTCAGCTGAAAGTCCGTTTTCATGGAGGGGTGAGCAGGTAACGCGGTGTCTCAGGGCTTCGGATCAGCCTTGGCCACGGTGACCCACCACGGCGTGTGCTGCTCGATCTGCACCGGCAGGGTCGGGAGCAGGGCGCTCAACGCTTTGTCGGTATCGTGCAGCGGGAAGCTGCCGGTGATGCGCAGGTCGGCCACTTCCGGGGTAATACCCAGGTGGCCGCGACGATAGCGGCCGAGTTCGTGCACCAGGTCTTCCAGGCGGGCGTTGTCCACCACCAGCATGCCGCGGGTCCAGGCATCGGCGCCGGGGTTGAGCGCCACCACCGAATCCAGACCGTTGTTGCGGATCAGCACTTGCTGGCCTTCACGCAGGATTTGTTCCTGCGGATCGGATTGCGGATGCGCCGCGACGGCAGACTGCAGCACGCTCAGGCGCGTGCCCTGTTCTTCGCGTTTGACCAGAAACCGCGTACCCAGCGCACGCATGCGGCCTTCGCGGGTTTCGACGATGAACGGTCGCGCATCGCCATGGCCGGTCTCGATAAGGATTTCGCCTTCCTGCAACACCACCAGGCGCTGCTTTTCATCGAACCGCACATCCATGGCGCTGTGGGTGTTGAGATTGACCACGGTGCCGTCTGCCAGCCGCACGGTGCGTTGTTCGCCGGTGGCGGTGCGCTGGTCGGCGAGCCAGTAATCCAGCGGCAGATAGTGTTCTGCGGCAAACAGCGACAGGCCGATCACCGCGACAACACTGGCCAGACCACTGCCAAGCTTGCGTACACGCCGGCGAATGCCTTCGCGCGATTGCAGCAACGCGGCGCGGGCCGGACCGCTGGCCACGCTGAAACGCTGGTCGAGCATGCCCAACTGGCGCCAGGCCCGGGCGTGTTCTTCGTTGGCCGCGTGCCATTTGGCAAATTCTTCGCGCTCCAGTGGCGTGCTGGAATCGAGGGTCAATTGCCAGGCAATTGCCGCGTCCAGCACATGAGCCGGCACCGGTCTGGAACTGGCCGGGTTCATGTCGGTTCACCGTACAGGGCGATGTAGCACTGGCGGATGCCCTGGGCCAGATACTGACGCACCCGCGGCACCGACACGCCGAGTTTGTCGGCGATCTCGGCATGGGTCAGACCGTCGAGACGGTTATAGAGGAACGCGGCGCGGGCCTTGGTCGACAACTGGCCGAGCATTCGGTCGATGGCTTTGAGGTCTTCGAGGATCAGTTGCTGTTCTTCGACCGATGGCTGCTCGCCTTCGGGAATCAGCATCAGTTCGGCGAGATAGGCCTGCTCCAGCGCGGCACGACGGAAATAGTCGAACAGCAGGCCTTTGGCGATTGCCACCAAAAAGGCACGAGGTTCGCGGGGCGTCAGCAGTTCCTCGCGACCGAGCAGGCGCACGAAGGTGTCCTGACTCAGGTCTTCGGCGCGTTGCGGACAAGCCACGTTGCGTCGCAGCCAGGCCAGCAGCCAGCCGCGATGGTCGCGATACAACGCACCGACGAGCTCACTGTGAGGGCTTTGGGCTGACGACACGAAGACACCGACTGGGAAATGTTAACCAACGAGAATTGTTCGCGATTGTGGCAGAGGTGGGAATGGTTAGCAATTGGCCACCGGTCGGGTTGTCGGGCGACAACCCGGGGTTCAGAACGAATGCGTCTGCTGGCGGCGCTTCCACTGGCTCAGGCGTTGTTGCAGATTCAATGGGCTGTGAATTTGTTGCTGTCGTGCCCGGCTGAACAGAATCAACGCCAGTTCCGCCGTTGCCAGTGCGTCGGCGCTGGCGTGGTGGCGCTCGAACACTTCGAGCTTGAACCAGTTGATCCACTCGTCCAGACCCGCCTCGCGAATGTGTGCCTGCGGGCAAACCAGCGGTGCAATGTCGGCGACATCCAGAAACACCTGCTGCAACTTGTGCCCCAAATGCTCCCTCACGGCACGGCCCAGCATGTGTTGATCGAACGGCGCATGAAACGCCAGCACCGGACTGTCGCCAATGAACTCCAGAAGCTCGAGCAATGCCTCGGCCGGCTCGCTGCCGGCGGCAATCGCATTCGGCCCCAAACCATGGATCAACACGCTGGGACCAAGTTTGAGTTCACGACATTGCAGCGTGCGTTCGAATTGCTGGCTGAAATCGATGGCGCCGTCCTCGATCACCACCGCGCCAATCGACAGCACCCGATCCTTGTTCAGGTTGAGCCCGGTGGTTTCCAGATCCAGCACCACCCAGCGCTGTTCGCGCAGGCTGCACTCGCTCAGTTCGCCGATTGCCGGCAGTTGCGCCAGACGTTGTCGCAGTTCGTCCGGCAGAACGGGGCTGGCCGGACGCAGCCAGGAGAACAGGCTCATAGCTGATACCGCAGGGTAAGGCTGCTCTGTAGGCGTTGAGCCTGGCGCAGGGATTCACGCAGAATGCGCCGGTCCAGATGATTGAGGCTGTCCGGATCGACCCGGTTGGAGTACGGCAGGTTTTCCCGGGTCTGCAGTTGATGCTGCTGCATCCGTGTCTGCTGGATGAAGTGGTAGGCCTCTTCGTAAGCGGCGCCATCCAGCCGGTCGATGACTTCTTTATCGACCAACTGGCGGAAACGTTCGAGGGTGTTGTTGGCGTCGATGCCGTTGGCCAGTGCCAGCAGGCGTGCGCCATCGACAAACGGCGTCAGGCCCTGGATCTTCAGATCCAGCGTGGCTTTCTCGCCGTTCTTTTTCGTCAGTACGAATTCACGGAAACGCCCCACCGGCGGACGGTTGCGCAGGGCGTTCTCGGCCATCATGCGCTGGAACAATCGATTGTCGCCGACCTGATCGAGAATCCCCCGGCGCAATTGCTCGCAACCCTGTTCATCGCCCCAGACCACCCGCAGGTCGAAATAGATGCTGGAGCCCAGCAGGTTTTCCGGCGTCGCCTCGCGAATGAACGCGGCAAAGCGCCGGGCCCATTCGGCGCGGGACAGGCACAGCTGGGGATTGCCGGCCATGACGTTGCCCTTGCACAGGGTGAAGCCGCACTGCGCCAGGCTGTTATTGATCTGCTGGGCGATGGGCAGCAACTTGCCGCGAATCTCCGCCGCATGGGCCGCATCCCGGGCCTCGAACAGAATGCCGTTGTCCTGATCGGTGTGCAGGGTCTGCTCACGCCGGCCTTCGCTGCCGAAACACAGCCAACTGAACGGCACACCGGGGTCGCCTTTCTCGGCGAGGGTCAGTTCGATCACCCGGCACACGGTGTGATCGTTGAGCAGGGTGATGATGTGAGTGATCTGTGTCGAAGAGGCGCCGTGGGCTAGCATGCGCTCCACCAGTTGGCCGATCTCGCCGCGCAGGGTCACCAGTTGTTCAACCCGCTGGGCGCTGCGGATGGTCCGCGCCAGGTGCACCAGATCGACCCGTTGCAGCGAGAACAGATCCCGCTCGGAAACCACGCCGCACAATCGCTGATCCTTGACCAGGCAGACATGGGCGATATGCCGCTCGGTCATGGCGATCGCTGCGTCGAAGGCGCTGTGGTCCGGCGACAGATAGAACGGCGAGGGCGTCATGTGGCGTTCGATCGGTTCATTGAAATCGCCGACACCTTCCGCCACCACATGCCGCAGGTCGCGCAGGGTGAAAATCCCCAGCGGCGCCTTGTGTTCATCCACCGCGACAATGCTGCCGACCTGTTGTTCGTGCATCAGCTTCACCGCTTCGCGCAGCGGTGTGGTCGGGCTGCAGGTCACCGGATGGCGCATGGCCAATTCGCCGAGGCGGGTGTTCAGCGAATACTGGGTGCCGAGGGTTTCCACGGCTTTTTGCTGGACCTGCTGGTTGACCTGATCGAGCAGGCTGCTGACCCCGCGCAGGGCGAAGTCGCGGAAGGTGTTGGAGAGGGCGAACAGCTTGATGAACGCCAGTTTGTTCAGTTGCAGGCAGAAGGTGTCTTCGCCGGCCAGGTGTTCGGTACGGGTCGCTCGTTCGCCAAGTAGCGCGGCGAGGGGGAAACACTCGCCGGTGGTGATTTCAAACGTGGTTTCGGTGCCGCCCTTGGCCGTGTGCGGACGCTCGCCGACCACCCGGCCCTGCTTGACGATGTAGAAGTGTTCGACCGGTCCGTCGGCGGGTTTGATGATGCTCTCGCCCTGACCGTAAAAGCGCAGCTGGCATTGCTCCACCAGATAGGCCAGGTGGGCGTGTTCCATCTGATTGAAAGGGGGAAACGCTGGAGGAATTGCAATGTGCCCTGAATGTTCTGCAACACCGCGGTTTTCCCTGCCTGGGTGAAGGCGTCCGCTTTACTCATAACCATTACCGCAGTCTTTTTCGAATTGTTGTTATTGGATCGTTGCAGCCATGGTCGACCCCGGCGCGCAGGGTGCCCATTGGACGTAAGTCTAGGTTTGGCATGCCGTTGGGTAGTTTTCGGATATGCCCTACACAAACAGTCGGAAATTCTCGGGTTCGCCCCTTGGAAAAAAATCCGACGAAGTGCACATTGAAGCTCTGCCCAGCGATGTCTGACCACTGTGCCAGGGGATCGATTTTGAAAACGTAGAGAACGCCATGTCCGACCACGATATTTTGAGCGACGCCGAGCGGGAAGCGCTCAGCGCCGTCATGCTGGAACCCGACCTGCCGCCGCAGCGGGTACTGATCGTTGATGACGACAAGGACGCCCGCGAGTTGCTGTCGGAGATCCTCGGGCTGGATGGCATTCGTTGCATGACGGCGGCCAGTGGCGAATCCGCGCTGAAGATGATCGAGGAAAAACCGTCAATCGGCCTGGTGATCACCGATCTGCGGATGGGTCATGTCGACGGGCTGGACCTGATTCGTCAGGTACGAGAGTCGGCGCGGGCGGCGATGCCGATCATCATTGTGTCGGGCGATGCCGACGTGAAGGATGCGATTGCGGCGATGCATTTGAGCGTGGTGGATTTTCTGCTCAAGCCGATTGATACGGCGAAGTTGCTCGGGCTGGTCAAACATGAGCTCGGCATAGAGCCTTAGTTGTTCCGGCACAAACAAAAAGCCCTGATCGAAAGATCAGGGCTTTTTCGTGTCCGGCATTCGCGCAGGTTACAGGCCGTTGGCAGCCTTGAACTCGCGACGACGACGGTGCAGGACCGGCTCGGTGTAGCCGTTCGGCTGCCTGGTGCCTTCGATCACCAGTTCGACCGCCGCCTGGAAGGCGATGTTGCTGTCGAAGTTCGGTGCCAGCGGACGGTACAGCGGGTCGTTGGCGTTCTGACGGTCAACCACCGGCGCCATGCGCTTGAGGCTTTCCATCACTTGCGCTTCGGTCACGATGCCGTGGCGCAGCCAGTTGGCGATGTGCTGGCTGGAGATACGCAGCGTCGCACGGTCTTCCATCAGGCCGACGTCGTTGATGTCCGGCACCTTCGAGCAACCCACGCCCTGGTCGATCCAGCGCACCACGTAACCGAGAATGCCCTGGGCGTTGTTGTCCAGTTCGTTCTTGATCTGCTCCGGCGTCCAGTTCGGGTTGACCGCCAGCGGGATGGTCAGGATGTCATCGACCGAAGCACGGGCACGTTTGGCCAGCTCGGCCTGACGGGCGAACACGTCGACCTTGTGGTAGTGCAGCGCGTGCAGTGCGGCAGCCGTTGGCGACGGAACCCAGGCAGTGTTGGCGCCGGCCAGCGGGTGAGCGATTTTCTGCTCGAGCATCGCTGCCATCAGGTCGGGCATCGCCCACATGCCTTTACCGATTTGCGCACGGCCTTGCAGGCCGGTACTCAGACCGATATCGACGTTCCAGTTCTCGTAGGCGCCGATCCACTTCTCGGCCTTCATGTCAGCTTTGCGCACCATCGGGCCGGCTTCCATGGAGGTGTGGATTTCGTCGCCGGTGCGGTCGAGGAAGCCAGTGTTGATGAACACCACGCGCTCGCTGGCCGCCTGGATGCAGGCCTTGAGGTTGACCGTGGTGCGGCGTTCCTCGTCCATGATCCCGACTTTCAGGGTGTTGCGCTTGAGGCCCAGCACGTCTTCGATGCGACCGAACAGCTCGTTGGTGAACGCCGCTTCTTCCGGGCCGTGCATCTTCGGTTTAACGATGTAGACCGAACCGGTGCGGGTGTTCTTGCGCGAGGTGTTGCCGCTCAGGTTGTGCATCGCGGCGAGGCAAGTCACCAGACCGTCGAGGATGCCTTCCGGCACTTCATTGCCGTGCTTGTCGAGGATCGCGTCGATGGTCATCAGGTGACCGACGTTACGCACGAACAGCAGCGAGCGGCCGTGCAGGGTCAGTTCGCTGCCGTCGACCTTGGTGTAGGTGCGATCCGGGTTCATGGTGCGGGTGAAGGTCTGGCCGCCCTTGGAAACGGATTCCGCCAGGTCGCCCTTCATCAGGCCCAGCCAGTTGCGGTAGATCACCACTTTGTCGTCGGCATCGACGGCGGCCACGGAGTCTTCGCAGTCCATGATGGTGGTCAGCGCCGCTTCCATCAGGATGTCTTTGACGCCGGCGGGGTCGGTCTGGCCGACCGGGGTGCTGGCATCGATCTGGATTTCGAAATGCAGACCGTTGTTCTTCAGCAGGATCGCAATCGGCGCATTGGCGTCGCCCTGGAAGCCGATCAGTTGGGCATCGTTGCGCAGACCGGAGTTGCTGCCGCCCTTGAGGGTGACGACCAGTTTGCCGTCAGCGATCTTGTAGCCGGTGGAGTCGACGTGAGAGCCGGCGGCCAGTGGCGCTGCTTCGTCGAGGAATGCACGGGCGAAGGCGATGACTTTGTCGCCGCGCACCTTGTTGTAGCCTTTGCCTTTTTCCGCGCCGCCGGCTTCGCTGATGGCGTCGGTGCCATACAGGGCGTCGTACAGCGAGCCCCAGCGGGCGTTCGAGGCGTTGAGGGCGAAGCGGGCGTTCATCACCGGAACCACGAGTTGCGGGCCGGCGGTACGGGCGATTTCGTCATCGACGTTTAGCGTCGTTGCCTGGAAATCAGCCGCTTCTGGCAGCAGATAACCGATCTCTTGCAGGAAGGCTTTGTAGGCCACGGCGTCGTGCGGCTGACCGGCACGGGTCTGGTGCCAGCCATCGATACGGGCCTGGAAGTCATCGCGTTTGGCGAGTAGGGCTTTGTTCTTCGGCGCCAGGTCGTGAATGACCTTGTCGGCACCTTCCCAGAATTTGTCGGCGGTGAGGCCGGTACCGGGAATGGCTTCGTTGTTCACGAAGTCGAACAGGACTTTGGCGACCTGCAGGCCACCGACTTGAACGTGTTCAGTCATTGCTTGCCTCACTCTGCTCAGCTATTTAGCTTTTCAGCTCTTCAATTTAACAATGAAGCCTCTGGCCATTTAAACCACAAACCCCTCGACCAGTACATGCCATCGCTGGCGGCTGGGCTGGGACCAATCAACGGCTTGGGGGCCTTGCTGACGGGGCTTTCAGGGTTGCGAACGTGCCTTGGGCAGACATCGATCCAACGTTATGTAGTGCGCGCTGCGGCATACTACATGATGACTTGCGGTTGTGAAAATCAGACTAATTACGTCGTTCTGCGACCCCATGACGCATTGCGGTCACGGCGCGGAACGGGATGTTCTCAAAAAACCAATGGATTGTTCCAGCTAAATATCAAAAGTTGTACACATAAATACTATGTGTCTGCTATGGCCCCTCGTTTGCCGTCATCACGGCAGTGCCGGCCGGCTTGCCTATACTTGCTTTTCTATAACAAAAGTCATGACAAGAGGGCTGCGCCATGGATCACCTCGTACTCACCGTCTTCGCGCCGGACAAGCCCGGGCAGGTCGAGCGCATCGCCCAATGCATCGCCGAGCACGGCGGCAACTGGCTGGAAAGCCGCATGTCGCGAATGGCCGGGCAGTTCGCCGGGATTCTGCGAGTCGGTGTGCCGGCGGAGGCTTACGACGAATTAGTCGATGCCTTACAAGCGCTGTCGGCGCAGGGCATTCGCGTGCTGGTGGCCGAAAGCGGCATCGAGCAGGCCTGCACCTGGAAGCCGATTGCCATGGAACTGGTGGGTAATGATCGTCCGGGCATCGTGCGCGACATCACCCGGCTGCTGAGCGAGCAGGGTGTGAACCTCGAACGGCTGGTGACCGAGGTGCGCCCGGCGCCGATGAGCAGCGAGCCGCTGTTCCACGCCGAAGCCATTCTGGCGGTGCCACTGACCTTGTCGCTGGATGTGCTGCAATCGCGCCTGGAAACCCTGGCCGATGACTTGATGGTGGAGTTGGTGCTGCGTACCGACTTGTGAGGACGGATCGGGTTATCCAGTTTAAACGTGCACCTGCCTGTGGATAACCTGTAGAGACTACCTTCCAGGCCACGTCCGCCGTGGCTTTGCGTGGGTTGATCAAAAAACCGCCAGCATTCAGTGACTTGCGCACAAACGGCGGGGATCACGCTGTGGATAACCTTGGGAAGGAACGATACAGGCCACGAGAACCGTGGCCTGTGGAGGTTTGTGCGTTTTTTGATCAGCTGCGCCGACGCAGACTTATCCACGCATCGACGCTGTACACCGCCAGACCGGCCCAGATAAACATGAAGGCGATCAGCGTGCTGGACGACAAATGCTCGCCGAACAGCAGCACGGCTTGCAGCAGCACCAGCGTTGGTGCCAGGTATTGCAGGAAACCGAGGGTGGTGTAAGGCAGATGCCGCGCGGCGGCGTTGAAGCACACCAGCGGCACCAGCGTCACCGGACCGGCCGCCACCAGCCACCAGGCTTCGGAGGTGGTCCAGAACGCGGCCTGTGCGCTGGTGGCGGTCGGATTGAACAGCAACCACGCGAGAGCGATCGGCACCAGCATCCAGGTTTCCACCACCAGCCCCGGCAACGCCTTGACCGGCGCCTGCTTGCGGATCAGCCCGTAGAAACCGAAGGTCAGTGCCAGCACCAGCGACACCCACGGCAGGCTACCGACCTGCCATACCTGCTGTGCAACGCCGACCGCTGCCAGACCGACCGCCAGCCACTGCATGCGGCGCAGGCGTTCGCCAAGGATCAGCATGCCCAGCAGCACATTCACCAACGGGTTGATGTAGTAACCGAGGCTCGCTTCCAGCATCCGCCCGTTGTTCACCGACCAGACGTAAGTCAGCCAGTTGGCCGCGATCAAGGTGCCGCTCAGCGCAAGAATCGCCAGGCGTTTCGGGTTGTCGCGCAGCTCCTGCCACCAGCCCGGATGCTTCCAGACCAGCAACAGCAGCCCGCCGAACAGTGCCGACCACAGCACCCGGTGGATGATGATCTCCACCGCCGGGACTTCGGCGATGGCTTTGAAGTAGAGCGGGAACAGTCCCCAGATGATGTAGGCACTCAGGCCCAGAATGTACCCGCGACGCGGGTTGGCGGCTTGCATGCAGAGTCCTTGCTTAGGCAGCTAACAAAGCAGCGATTGTACGGGCAGTTGTATAGACGTGTCGTGTCAGAAAAGCTTCAGCGGCTCTTCATTCAACGCCGACAGTTGCTCACGCAACGCCAGCACCTGATCGCCCCAATACCGTTCGCTGCCGAACCACGGAAAACTGCGAGGAAACGCCGGATCATCCCAGCGTCGCGCCAGCCAGGCGCTGTAGTGCATCAGGCGCAGGGCACGCAGCGGTTCAATCAGCGCCAGCTCCCGCGGGTCGAAATCGTGGAATTCGTTGTAGCCGTCCATCAATTCCGACAGCTGCCCGAGACAATCCTGACGGTCGCCGGCGAGCATCATCCAGATGTCCTGCACCGCCGGGCCCATGCGGCAGTCGTCGAGGTCGACGATGTGGAACATCTCGTCGCGGCACATCATGTTGCCGGGGTGGCAGTCGCCGTGCATGCGGATGTTCCGGTGCGGCGTGGCGGCATAGACATCTTCTACACGCTTGAGCAGGTCGCGGGCGACGGACTCGTAGGCCGGCAGCAGGCTTTTCGGAATGAAGTTGCCATCCAGCAAAGTGGTCAGCGACGCATGGCCGAAGTTCTGCACGGCCAGTGCTTCGCGGTGTTCGAACGGCTTGGTTTCGCCGACCGCGTGCATGCGCCCGAGCAACTGACCGAGGCGATACAACTGATCGAGATTGCCCGGCTCCGGCGCCCGACCACCGCGACGGGGGAACAGGGTGAAACGGAAACCGGCGTGTTCGTGCAGGGTCTGGCCGTTGTGGACCAGTGGCGCCACCACCGGGATCTCGACGTCGGCCAGTTCGAAGGTGAACTGGTGTTCTTCGAGAATCGCTTCGTTGGTCCAGCGCTGCGGGCGATAGAACTTGGCGATCAGCGGTTCGGAGTCTTCGATGCCGACCTGATAGACGCGGTTTTCGTAACTGTTGAGCGCCAGAATGCGCGCGTCGCTCAGAAAACCAATGCTTTCAACGGCATCAAGCACGAGGTCTGGGGTGAGGGTTTCAAACGGGTGGGCCATGCTGACTCCTGCGCGCGGCAGGCTGCCGCGTCCGGCCCAGCATGGTAGCGCAGACGGGCTGTCTTGAGTGGGATCGTTCCCGTGCAGGACACGGGAACGATCAGAGCGTTGCGGCATCAGGCGCCGACGATCCCGCCATCCTCACGGGTAATCGCCATCACCGAAGAGCGCGGCTTGCCGTTCGGCAAATGCTCGGGGAAGGTCGAGCCGCCGTTCTCGCCCGGATGCTGAATCCCGACAAACAGGGTTTTCTGGTCCGGCGAGAAACTGATCCCGGTGACTTCGCAACCGATCGGCCCGACCATGAACCGGCGAATCTCGCCGGTCTTCGGATCGGCGCAGAGCATCTGGTTGTTGCCCATCCCGGCAAAGTCCCCGGCGTTGCTCGAATCACCGTCGGTGAGAATCCATAGTCGGCCAGCCTTGTCGAAACCGAGGCCGTCCGGGCTGTTGAACATGTTCTGCGGGGTGATGTTCGACGAGCCGCCCTTCGGCGTGCCGGCGTGCACGCTCGGGTTGCCGGCCACCACGAACAGATCCCAGCCGAAAGTCTTCGAACCGTGATCGTCGCGGTCGGTACGCCAGCGCAGAATCTGCCCGTAGACGTTCTTTTCGCGCGGGTTCGGCCCGCCCACCGGTTGGCCGTCTTCGCCGCGCTTGGCGTTGTTGGTCAGGGTGCAATAGACCTGGCCGTCCTTCGGGCTGACTACGATCCACTCCGGGCGGTCCATGCGCGTGGCGCCGACCACACTGGCGGCGAGACGCGCGTGAATCAGCACTTCAGCCTGATCGGCAAAACCGCTGCTGGCGTCGATGCCGTTTTTGCCGTGGGTCAGTTCGATCCACTGGCCCTGGCCTTTCGGGTGATCGGGGTTGCCGTCGCCGGCGTCGAACTTCGCCACGTACAGGGTGCCGTGGTCGAGGATGTCGCGGTTGGCTTTGGCGTTGCGGTGATTGATGCGGTCGCGGCTGACGAACTTGTAGATGAACTCGCCGCGTTCGTCGTCGCCCATGTACACCACGGCGCGACCGTCGTCGGTCTCGGCCAGGGCAGCGTTTTCATGTTTGAAGCGACCGAGGGCGGTGCGTTTGACCGGCGTCGATTGCGGATCGAACGGGTCGATTTCCACCACCCAGCCGTGACGGTTCAGCTCGTTCGGGTTCTTCGCCATGTCGAAGCGCGGATCGAACGGATGCCAGTTGATCTCGCGGCTGGCGGCTGTCACGCCATAGCGTTTTTGCGCCGGGTCGAACTGCTGCTGGGCGTTGCTGCTGCCGAAGCAGTCGGTGAAGTTCTCTTCGCAGGTCAGGTAAGTGCCCCACGGGGTTTTGCCGTTGGCGCAGTTCTGGAAGGTGCCGAGGACTTTCTTGCCGTGCTTGTCGGCGCTGGTTTTCATCAGCTCGTGGCCGGCCGCCGGACCGCTGATGCGCAGCGGCGAGTTGCCGTGGATGCGGCGGTTGTAGCGTGAACCCTGAACGAACTGCCACTGGCCGTTCTTGCGCGCCACTTCGATCACCGACACACCCTCGCAGGCCAGGGCCTTGCGCACGTCTTCCGCCGACTGCGGCAGTCCGCCGTGGGGGTAGAGGTAGCGGTAGTTGGTGTATTCGTTGTTGATCGCCATCAGCGCGCGATTCTTGTCGTCCGGGAAGGCGAACAGGCTCATGCCGTCGTTGTTGTCACCGAACTGCACTTCCTGTGCGGCTGCGGTGCCGTTGCCGCTCGGGTCGAAGGCCGGACCGTTCTTGTGCAGGGGCTGGCCCCAGCTGATCAGCACCGACGATTTGTAGCCCTTGGGCAGGCTGATGACGTCGGTGGTGGCAGCCGGAATGCTGTCGAAGCCGAGCAGGCGGCTGTTGCCGGCGCTGACACCGGTGGCCAGCGCGCTGCGGCTCAACAGGCTGCCACCGAGGAACATCGCCGCGCCGCACAGTGCGCCGGCACCGATGAAACCACGACGGCTCATGCCGACCATTTTTTCCAGGTCAGTGGATTGGTTTTCTTCTAATAGGCTCACATCAGGCTCCCTGCTTGGTTTTGGCAGCCACCTTAATGAGAGGCGATGAAGCTTTTGTTGCAGGGATCCGGGCTAGAGCGGTGTGCCGATCAGCACATTGGACGGCGAGAACTGCACTTGTACCGGCTGGTCGACGTTCAGTTTGTGGGTGCGCAGGTGCAGCGGCTCAGCCAGGGCGCAGAGTGTCTGGCCATTGGGCAGGGCGATGCGCACTTCGCTGGGGCCGTCCTCGGCGTCGAGAATCGCTTCGAGGGTGCCCTTGAGAAGATTGTGACCAGATGTTGCGGCCTGCCCGTTGCCCAACAATTCAAGCCAGCCAGCCTTGATCAGTGCCACCACTTCGGTGCCCGGTTGCAGCTCCAGATGCACGGTGCTGTCGTGGGTGATTTGCGCATCGATGCACAGGCCTTCGGCAAGCTCGAGGCGGATCAGGTCATTGCGGCCCTGATGCTCGATGCTCACGACCTTGCCGTGCAATTGGTTGCGGGCGCTGGTCCGGAGCATCAAGCGACCGAGCAGATCCAGATCGCTGGCGTCTTCGGCGGCTTCCAGCACCTGGGCCTGCAAGGCTTGTAGCTTCTGATAAAGACGCAGCACCCGTTCGCCTTCGCTGGACAGTTTCGCGCCACCGCCGCCCTTGCCGCCGACAGCCCGTTCGACCAAGGGTTTCTGCGCCAGATTGTTCAACTCATCGATGGCATCCCACGCCGCCTTGTAACTCAGGCCCGCGCTTTTCGCGGCGCGGGTGATCGAGCCCTGTTCGGCGATGTGTTGCAGCAGGGCGATGCGCTGCGGGCGGCGGACGATGTGCTGGGACAACAGGGAAGGCAAGGACATGTCGGGTGCTTTGTGCTGGGTTGATGGAGGAGGAAGTTGGCCGCTTGGCGCGTGCGAGTCAAGCCGCGTCGCCAGGTTTCGGTGTTCGGGCCAGGCAGTAGACGTCGACCCGCATGGCGCCGGCGTCTACCAGCAGCCGGGACAGCGCCTGGGCGGTGGCACCGGTGGTCAACACATCATCGACCAAGGCCAGATGCCGACCTTGTACATGAGCGTCTGGCAAAAGATCGAAGGCATTGTGCAGATTGCGTTTGCGCGCCTTGGCGTCGAGTGCCTGCTGGGCACTGGTGTCCTGAATACGGCGCAGGGCATTTTCTTCACAGGGCAGATCCAGTTGCTTGCCGAGCCATTGCGCAAGCATGGCTGCCTGATTGAATCCGCGCTGCCGCAGGCGCTTGTTCGCCAATGGCACCGGCAACAGGGCGTCCGGGCGTGGCAGGCCCTCGTCGAAGCGATGTTGCAGGCATTGCCCGAGAACCTCGCCCAACAGCCGGCCAAACGGCCATTTTGCGTTGTGCTTGAACCGGGTGATCAGGCTGTCCACCGGGAAGCCGTAGGACCAGGGAACCACCACCTGTTCGAAGGCGGGCGGATCCTTCAGGCAATCACCGCATGTCAGGCCTGCTGCGGGCAGCGGCAATGCGCAGGTCATGCATTGATCGCCAAGCCAGGGCAGATCGGTTTCGCAGGCTACGCAGAGGGAGGTTTCGGTTTCCGCCGGCTCATCGCAAATCAAACAGTGTTGGTTGTTATTTAACCAGATGTAAACCGGTCTATCTTGATGTGGTTGACAGTGCATGACTCTTCCTTAAATATGCCGAACATCCGTGTCGTGCCTGTGGGTATTCCGTTTCCCCAGGCGCAAGCCAAGCATAACCAAGGAATCGCCCATGAGCGCCAGCACCACTGCCACCCTGCGTCACGACTGGACTTTGGCCGAAGTCAAAGCACTCTTCGTTCAGCCTTTCAACGACTTGCTGTTCCAGGCGCAGACGGTGCACCGCGCGCATTTCGACGCCAACCGCGTCCAGGTTTCCACCCTGCTGTCGATCAAGACCGGCGCCTGCCCGGAAGATTGCAAATACTGTCCGCAGTCCGGTCACTACAACACCGGCCTGGAAAAAGAAAAGCTGATGGAAGTGCAGAAAGTCCTCGAAGAGGCTGCTCGCGCCAAAGCCATCGGTTCGACCCGTTTCTGCATGGGGGCGGCGTGGAAACATCCGTCGGCCAAGGACATGCCCTACGTCTTGAAGATGGTCGAAGGCGTGAAAGCCATGGGCCTGGAAACCTGCATGACCCTCGGTCGTCTCGATCAGGATCAAACCGAGGCGCTGGCCAAGGCCGGCCTCGACTACTACAACCACAACCTCGACACCTCGCCGGAGTTCTACGGCAGCATCATCACCACCCGCACCTACAGCGAGCGTCTGCAGACCCTGGCATACGTGCGTGATGCCGGGATGAAAATCTGCTCCGGCGGCATCCTCGGCATGGGCGAGTCCCTCGATGACCGCGCGAACCTGCTGATCCAGCTGGCCAACCTGCCGGAGCATCCGGAATCCGTGCCGATCAACATGCTGGTGAAAGTCGCCGGCACGCCGCTGGAGAATGCTGACGACGTCGATCCGTTCGACTTCATCCGCATGCTCGCCGTGGCGCGCATCCTCATGCCGCAGTCCCACGTGCGCCTGTCCGCCGGTCGCGAGGCGATGAACGAGCAGATGCAGGCCCTGGCGTTCTTCGCCGGCGCCAACTCGATTTTCTACGGCGACAAACTGCTGACCACCGCCAACCCGCAGGCCGACAAGGACATGCAACTGTTTGCGCGTCTGGGCATTCAGCCGGAAGCCCGCGAAGAGCATGCCGACGAAGTGCATCAGGCTGCCATCGAGCAGGCGCTGGTGGAGCAGAAGAGCAGCGAGCAGTTCTACAACGCCGCTGTCTGACTGCCCGTTCTTCTCAGGTGCTGCCTCGGGCAGCGCCTGCTGATTCATTTGCCACACGTGAGGCTTGCATGTCTTTCGATCTCGCCGCACGCCTTGCTGCCCGTCGTGCCGAAAATCTCTATCGCCAGCGACCGCTGCTTGAAAGCCCACAAGGGCCGGAAGTGGTGGTCGACGGTCAGCCGTTGCTGGCGTTCTGCAACAACGATTACCTGGGCCTGGCCAATCATCCGCAAGTGATCGAAGCCTGGCGTGCCGGTGCTTCGAAGTGGGGCGTTGGCGGCGGTGCTTCGCATCTGGTGATCGGCCACAGCGGCCCGCATCATGAGTTGGAGGAAGCCCTGGCCGACCTTACCGGACGGCCACGTGCGCTGTTGTTCACCACCGGCTACATGGCCAACCTCGGCGCGGTCACGGCGCTGGTCGGGCAGGGCGATACGGTGCTGGAAGACCGGCTCAATCATGCGTCGTTGCTGGATGCCGGATTGTTGTCCGGCGCGCGCTTCAATCGCTATCTGCACAACGACGCCGACAGCCTGGCCAAGCGTCTGGAGAAAGCCACCGGCAATACGCTGGTGGTCACCGACGGCGTGTTCAGCATGGACGGCGATCTCGCCGACCTGCCGGCGCTGGCCGAGAGGCCAAGGCCAAAGGCGCTTGGTTGATGGTCGATGACGCCCACGGTTTCGGTCCGCTGGGAGCGAACGGTGGCGGGATCGTCGAGCATTTCGGTTTGAGCCAGGAGGACGTGCCGGTGCTGGTCGGCACCCTCGGCAAAGCGTTCGGCACGGCGGGTGCGTTTGTCGCCGGCAGTGAAGAGTTGATCGAAAGCCTGATCCAGTTCGCCCGCCCGTACATCTACACCACCAGCCAGCCGCCGGCGCTGGCCTGCGCGACGCTGAAAAGTCTGGAGTTGCTGCGCAGCGAACACTGGCGCCGCGAGCATCTGCAGACGTTGATCCGCCAGTTACGCCGTGGCGCCGAACAGATCGGACTGGAGCTGATGGACAGCTTCACGCCGATCCAGCCGATCATGGTTGGCGATGCCGGCCGCGCCGTGCGTTTGTCGCAGATGCTGCGCGAGCGCGGGCTGATGGTCACCGCGATCCGTCCGCCGACCGTGCCTGCCGGCAGTGCGCGGCTGCGGGTCACCTTGACCGCCGCCCACAGTGAGGCGCAGGTGCAACTATTGTTAGAAGGACTGGCCGATTGCTTTGCCCAACTCAAGTCGGAGCCAAGCCATGCGTGATCGACTGATTCTGCTCCCCGGCTGGGGCCTCGGAGTTTCTCCGTTGGAGCCGTTGGCGGCGGCGCTGCGTGGGCTCGACGAACACCTGACGGTGGAAATCGAACCGTTGCCGGAGCTGGAGTCCAGCGATCCCGCAGACTGGCTCGACGAACTCGATGAGCGCATTCCCCAGGACGTCTGGCTCGGCGGCTGGTCGCTGGGCGGCATGCTGGCTTCTGAACTCGCGGCGCGGCGTGGTGAACATTGCTGCGGCTTGCTGACGCTGGCGAGCAATCCTTCTTTTGTTGCCCATGAGCAATGGCCGAGCGCGATGCCGGCGGAAACCTTCGATGCATTTCTGGCCGGTTGCAGTGCTGACCCGCGCCAGACCCTCAAACGTTTTTCTCTGCTGTGTGCTCAAGGTGCGCAAGACCCGCGCGGCGTGTCGCGGCTGTTGCTCGGCGGCGCGCCGAACGCTTCGCCGGCGGCGCTGATGGCGGGTCTGGAGTTGCTGGCGCAGATCGATACGCGCAATGCCTTGCAGGTGTTTCGAGGTCCGCAATTGCATCTGTTTGCCGGGCTGGACGGGCTGGTGCCGGCGGAAGCCGCGGGCGAGTTGTTCGCTTTGCTGGCAGATGTCGAGGTCGGGCTGATCGAGCAGGCCAGTCATGGGTTTCTTCTGGAAGACCCCCACGGTGTGGCCGGTGCGATCCAGGCGTTTTTAAGTGAGTGTGGTGATGACTGATTTGTCTCTTGCTGCGCTGCCCGGCGGCTTGCCTGACAAGCGCCAGGTAGCGGCTTCCTTTTCCCGTGCAGCGGCCAGCTACGACAGTGTCGCCGAGTTACAGCGTGATGTGGGCACGCAGTTGCTGAATCGTCTGCCGATGGATTTTCTGCCGCCGCGCTGGCTGGATCTCGGCTGTGGCACCGGTTATTTCACAAGAGCGCTGGCCGAACGTTTTGCAGGAAACGAAGGGCTGGCGCTGGACATCGCCGAGGGCATGCTCAATCACGCCCGGCCATTGGGTGGTGCAACACACTTTATTGCCGGCGATGCCGAACGCTTGCCGTTGCAGGACTCGACCTGCGATCTGATCTTTTCCAGCCTCGCCGTGCAGTGGTGCGCAGACTTTGAGGCGGTGCTCGGCGAAGCCTTCCGGGTGCTGAAACCGGGGGGATTTTCGCGTTTGCTAGTCTTTGTGTAGGGACGCTGTACGAACTGCGCGACAGCTGGCGTCAGGTCGATGGTCTGGTGCATGTCAACCGCTTCCGCGAGTTCGCCCGGTACGAGCAATTGTGTGCGGCCAGTGGTTTGCGCAGTGTTTGTCTGGAGAACCGGCCGCATGTGCTGCATTACCCGGATGTGCGCAGCCTGACCCATGAACTCAAGGCGCTGGGCGCGCATAACCTGAACCCCGGTCGACCGGGTGGATTGACCGGTCGGGCACGGATTCTGGGGTTGGTCGAAGCCTACGAGCAGTTCCGTCAGCAACAAGGCCTGCCGGCGACTTATCAGGTGGTCTACGCCGTGTTGGAGAAACCCTTATGAGCGCAGCCTATTTCATCACCGGAACCGACACTGACGTCGGCAAGACCACCGTTGCTGCCGGATTGCTGCATGCCGCCAGATCGGCTGGGTTGAGTACGGCGGCGGGTAAACCGGTGGCGTCCGGTTGTGTCGTAACGCCCAAAGGCCTGCGCAATTCCGATGCCCTGGCGTTGCAGGCCGAGTGTTCTTTGCCGCTGACTTATCAACAGGTCAATCCGGTGGCGTTCGAGCCGGCGATCGCGCCGCATCTGGCGGCACGAGAGGCCGGTGTGGCGCTGACCGTGCAATCGCTGCTGGGGCCGATGCGCGAGATTCTGGCCATGAACGCCGACTTCACGTTGATTGAAGGCGCGGGTGGCTGGCGGGTGCCGTTGGCGGATCAGGACAATCTGTCGGACCTGGCGATAGCGTTGCAGCTGCCGGTGATTCTGGTGGTGGGTGTGCGTCTCGGGTGTATCAGCCATGCTTTGCTGACGGCCGAGGCGATTGCCCGAGACGGACTGCAACTGGCGGGATGGGTGGCGAACATCATTGATCCGAAGACCTCGCGGCTGGAAGAAAACCTCGCGACCCTGGCCGAGCGCATTCCGGCGCCGTGTCTGGGACGAGTGCCGAAACTCAAGGCCGTCAGCGCCGAGACGGTTGCCGAGCATTTGCAACTCGATCTGCTCGACTGATTTTGGCTATGACAAGGCACTGTGCCATTAGTGTTTTTGACGGGTGTTTTTCTGACGCCTCTGGTTCAATGACAGCCATTGATCCTTCCCAAGGATGAGAGCTCCCATGGAAATCTCCGGTAGCACAGCTTTTTATGCAGGTCTGAGCACCATTCAGACCGGGCAGAACCGCGTCGATCAGGCCGCCAGCCAGATCGCCAACAACACCATCGAGCGCTCGGTCACCAGCCAGTCTTCCGAGGCCCAGATCGATCGCCTGCGCGGTATCGATCGTAGCCAGCAAATGGATCCGGGCAGCGCCATGGCCGAGATGGCCCAGGGCAAGTTTCAAGTGGAACTGGGCACGAAAGTCGCCAAGGCATCCGATGAAATGCTCGGTACGATTATCGATACGTTCGCCTGATTTTCTGATCTACGCTTTGCCAGACGCCGCGACTGTTCGCGGCGTTTTTCGTTGTAAGTCCTTCTCCCTCAACTAATCTTTTTTCAGTGCGCATGGCTCGTTCGGGCGCATGGCGCGGTGCTGTGTCCGGCGTTCTGAAAATGTGATGACGAATGGCAAAAGAACGACGCTTGACAAGATTTCGGCGTAAACGTATGTTTCAAACAACTGTTTGACCGTCACAACAAATCAATGCGGTCGTTCATTCCCGGTTACATCAGCAGAGGTTTATCGCTATGCCTGACTACAAGGCCCCCTTGCGTGATATTCGCTTCGTTCGTGACGAACTGCTTGGCTACGAAGCGCACTATCAGAGCCTTCCAGCGTGCGCAGAGGCAACGCCGGACATGGTTGACGCCATTCTCGAAGAGGGCGCCAAGTTTTGTGAGCAGGTGCTGGCACCGCTGAACCGCGTGGGCGACATCGAAGGTTGCACCTGGAGCGAGTCCGGCGTGAAAACCCCGACCGGCTTTAAAGAGGCCTACAAGCAATTCGTGGAAGGCGGCTGGCCAAGCCTGGCCCATGATGTCGAGCACGGCGGTCAAGGCCTGCCTGAATCGCTGGGTCTGGCTGTAAGCGAAATGGTCGGTGAAGCCAACTGGTCGTGGGGCATGTACCCGGGCCTGTCGCATGGCGCGATGAACACCATTTCCGAGCACGGCACCCCAGAGCAGCAGGAAGCCTATCTGACCAAACTGGTCTCCGGTGAATGGACCGGCACCATGTGCCTGACCGAGCCGCACTGCGGCACCGACCTGGGCATGCTGCGCACCAAGGCCGAACCTCAGGCCGACGGTTCCTACAAAGTCTCCGGCACCAAGATCTTCATCTCGGCCGGTGAACACGACATGGCCGACAACATCGTCCACATCGTACTGGCCCGCCTGCCGGATGCACCGGCCGGCACCAAAGGCATTTCTCTGTTCATCGTTCCGAAGTTCCTGCCGAACGCCGACGGCACCGTTGGCGCCCGCAACGCTGTGAGCTGCGGCTCGCTGGAACACAAGATGGGTATCCACGGCAACGCCACCTGCGTGATGAACTTCGACGGCGCGACCGGTTTCCTGATCGGCCCGGCGAACAAAGGCCTGAACTGCATGTTCACCTTCATGAACACCGCACGTCTGGGTACCGCGCTGCAAGGTCTGGCCCACGCCGAGATCGGCTTCCAGGGTGGCCTGAAGTACGCCCGTGACCGTCTGCAAATGCGCTCCCTGACTGGCCCGAAAGCGCCGGACAAAGCCGCTGACCCGATCATCGTGCACCCAGATGTACGCCGCATGCTGTTGACCATGAAGGCCTTCGCCGAAGGCAACCGTGCGATGGTGTACTTCACCGCCAAACAGGTCGACATCGTCAAATACGGCGTTGACGAAGAAGAGAAGAAGAAAGCCGACGCACTGCTGGCCTTCATGACTCCGATCGCCAAAGCGTTCATGACCGAAGTCGGTTTCGAATCCGCCAACCACGGCGTGCAGATCTACGGCGGCCACGGCTTCATCGCCGAGTGGGGCATGGAGCAGAACGTTCGCGACAGCCGCATCTCGATGCTGTACGAAGGCACCACCGGCATCCAGGCACTCGACCTGCTGGGCCGCAAAGTGCTGATGACTCAAGGCGAGGCTCTGAAAGGCTTCACCAAGATCGTCCACAAGTTCTGCCAGAGCAACGAAGGCAACGAAGCCGTCAAGGAATTCGTCGCGCCGTTGGCTGCACTGAACAAAGAGTGGGGCGAGCTGACCATGAAGGTCGGTATGGCCGCCATGAAAGATCGCGAAGAAGTCGGCGCGGCCTCCGTGGACTACCTGATGTACTCCGGTTACGCCTGCCTGGCCTACTTCTGGGCCGACATGGCGCGTCTGGCGGCTGAAAAACTGGCTGCCGGCACCAGCGACGAGGCGTTCTACACCGCCAAGCTGCAAACCGCGCGCTTCTACTTCCAGCGCATCCTGCCGCGTACCCGTACGCACGTGGCAACCATGCTGTCGGGTGCCAACAACCTGATGGACATGAAGGAAGAGAACTTCTCGCTGGGCTACTAAGTCTTAACGCGGTCGTTCTGAAAACCGCTGCTCCTTCGGGGGCAGCGGTTTTTTTGTGCCCGGATTTCCCCAATCCCGGGGCTGATTCCCCAGCATCGACGACGGCTTTGCTCAGCCGATCCCCTGCGCTTATTGATTCAAGATGTTTCCAGAAGAGTGGCCAATTAATTGCACTGCCCGAATTACCGGTGCTGACCAGAACTGCCTGCTCAAAGAAGCATGACGCCCCGGCACTTAACAACAGTCAGGGTGAAGCCTATGAACATCAGTCGACTCGCTCGTTTGACCTTCTGGTTACCCGTCGCGCTGTCAGTCCACAGCGCGTGGGCCGCCGACCCCGCCGAAGTCGATCCTCCCGTGCCGGAGGTGCCGTCGCTGCAGTCGTTGCGCGGGATGGTGCCGCCCGATCCGTCCGGGACCGAAGGCGGACGCAAGGTCGATCTGATGACCGACTACGTGCTCAACCGCTCTGCCGCCATCCTGTTGGGCAAAGCGTTGTTCTGGGACATGGAGATCGGCAGCGACGGCGCAACGGCGTGCGCCTCCTGCCACTACCATGCCGGCGTCGATCACCGCATCATCAACCAGATCAACCCCGGCCAGGCCAACACCAACGCCAACGTTGCCTCGATCTTCAACAAGCCGTTTGTGGCCTCCGACATTCCCGGTGACGTGGCGACCTACTCCACGCTGTCCGGAGGCAAAGGCGGGCCGAACTACACGCTGAAAAAAACCGACTTTCCGACTCATGTGCTGAGCAATCCGCTGGAGCGCAACTCACCGATCGTTTTCTCGACTGACGATGTGGTCGGTTCCCAAGGCGTGTTCGACGCCAACTTCGTCAAACCCAATCAGCCGCGGTTCGACAAATGCACCCAGCAGCCGGACGGCCTGTTTCAGGTCGGCGGCATCAACGTCCGGCGCAGCACCGGTCGCAACGCGCCATCGGTGATCAACGCCGCGTTCAACGTGCGCAACTTCTGGGACGGCCGGGCCAACAACGTGTTCAACGGGTTTTCGCCGTTTGGCAATCGCGACCCGGATGCGGGGATCTACGTGACCAGCGAACGCAGCACGGTCGCCACCAAAGTAAGGCTGGCGCTCAACGATGCGTCTGCCGCCTCGCAAGCTGTCGGCCCGCCCGGCAGCCCGGTGGAAATGTCCTGCGGTGGCCGTACCTTTGCCGACATCGGTCGCCGGATGCTCGACACCCTGATGCTCAAGCAGCAACGGATCTCGTCCAGCGATTCGGTGCTGGGGCCGGTGTCCGGTGCGCGGCGTCCGACCTATCGCGAACTGATCAAGAATGCCTTCCAGCCCCGGTTGTGGAACGCCACGCAAAACGTGTTGGTGGGCGGTGCGCCGTACACCCAGATGGAAGCCAATTTCCCGCTGTTCTTCGGCCTGGCGATCCAGATGTACGAAGCCACGCTGATCTCCGATCAGGCACCGATCGATGCTTACCTGCAAGGCGATCACACCGCCATGAACGCGCAACAGATCGAGGGCATGAACCTGTTTCTCGGCAAGGGCAAATGCGTCAATTGCCACGGCGGGCCGGAGCTGACCAACGCGGCCAGCCGCTTGCTGATGCACCCGCGTGAGCGCATCGAGCGGATGGTGATGGCTGACAATCTGACCACGCTCTACGACAACGGCTTCTACAACACCGGCGTCCGCCCGACTTCGGAAGATCTGGCCCTCGGTGGCGCGGATGCCTGGGGTAATCCGTGGTCGTTCACCCGCCAGTACAACACGGTGTTGCAGGGTGGAAAATCCGTCGATCCGCTGGATGTCGACGTGTGCACCTTCGAAGCGCCGCTGAGTGCAGCGATTCCGTGCGATGCCACGCTCAAGCCGAATGTCGGGTTCCGCGATTCAGTCGACGGCGCATTCAAGACCCCGACCCTGCGCAACATCGCCTTGACCGGCCCGTACTTCCACAACGGCAGTCGCGCCACGCTCAAGCAGGTGATGGAGTTCTACAACCGTGGCGGTGACCGGCGCGGCGATGATGCCAACAACACCAGCGGCTTCGAGCACCCGGCGGTGAATCAGCACAACACCTCCAACCTCGATCCGGACATGACGGCGCTGAACCTGACGCCCGAAGAAATCGACGCACTGGTGAAATTCATGGAGGTCGGCCTGACCGATCCGCGCGTCGCCTGGGAACGGGCACCTTTCGATCATCCGTCGCTGGTCATTCCGCAGGGCCACGTCGGTGATGAAAATGCCGTGACCCAGCGCCCGGCCAGTCCGAAAGTCACGACCCGTCAGGCAACGGATGCAGTGCTCAATCTCAAGCCTTACGGCGCCGAAGGTCGGCCCGCAGCGGAGGGCCCGTTGCAGCCGTTCTACAACGATCTCTGAGCAGAGATGATCGTCATGGCCATCACGCATGGTGGCCATGACGAAAGTTTCATGCCCGCCAAGGAAAAAACCTTGATTGAAGGCTCAGAAACCAGGGGATTCGGCCGTTATAGAGACAACCTGTGATCTGGATCACATTGTGTGTGCTTAACTGGCCACATTGCAGGCACAATGCCATCTCTTTGCCAAGACGGTCGGAGCTTTACCCTTGCCGCGTTCTTCCGCTGTACGTTTCAGTCATTTTTTACCTTCACTGCTGTTGTTGCTTGCGGGGTTGGCGGCTGCGTACGTCAAAGACCTCAACGTGTTCTTCACCTCGCTGTTCAACGTGTTGCCAACCCTGGTGCTGTTGCTCGGCGGATCGTATTGCGCGGTTTACCGACGCCAGCGCGAACTGTTTCTGATGGTCACGGTGTACATCGCCTACTTCCTGCTCGACACCCAGACCGACTATTACCGCGACAACGGCAAGGTGCGCGAAGACGCGGCGGTGGTGTTCCATCTGGTCTGCCTGCTGTTGCCGTTATTGTTCGGTCTGTTTGCGGCGTGGCAGGAGCGCACGCACCTGTTTCAGGACATGGTGGCGCGGTTTGCCGTGCTGCTGGCGTTTGGCAGTGTGGCGCTGGGGCTTGAGCAAAGTTATCCCCAGGCGTTGCTGATGTGGCTTTCGGAGATCCGCTGGCCGGCCCTGCACGGCGCTTGGATGAGCCTTATCCAGATGTCCTATCCGGTGTTCCTCTCGGCGTTCCTGTTGCTGGCCTGGCAGTACTGGCGCAACCCGCGTCCGCTGCACGCGGCGCAACTGGTGGGGTTGCTCGGGGTGTTCTGGATGCTGCCGAAAACCTTCATCCTGCCGTTCACCCTGAACATCATGTGCAGCCAGGTGATGCTGATGATCGCGGCGGCGGTGGCGCACGAGGCGTATCAAATGGCCTTCCGTGACGAGCTCACCGGTCTGCCGGGCCGTCGCGCACTGAACGAACGGATGCAGCGGCTGGGTCGCAACTATGTGCTGGCGATGAGCGACGTCGATCACTTCAAGAAATTCAACGACACTCATGGTCACGACGTGGGTGACCAGGTCCTGCGACTGGTCGCCAGCAAGCTGTCCAAAATCAGCGGCGGCGGTAGGGCCTATCGCTATGGCGGAGAGGAATTCGCCCTGGTGTTTGCAGGCAAGACCCTTGAAGAGTGCATGCCGCACCTGGAAGTCATCCGCGAGTCGATTGCGTCCTACAACATCCAGCTGCGCAATCAGGAAAACCGCCCGCAGGATGATCAACAGGGGCGTCAGCGACGGGGCGGCTCCGGTGCGTCCAGCGTATCGGTCACGGTCAGTATCGGTGTCGCCGAACGGGTCGAGCAGCGCACCCCGGAAGACGTGCTCAAGTCCGCCGACCAGGCGCTCTACGCCGCCAAGGGCGCGGGCCGCAACTGCGTGATGGCGTTCGGTCAGAACCGCCGTGGCGCAGTGCGTATGGACAGCGCCGCAGGTTGAGTGATGACGGCGCATTCAGCGTCTGGACAGTGATTGTGGGGCAGGGTGGCCGGCAGTAGGTTGAAACCATCTGCTGACGGAGAAGCCACCATGCCCGAGTACAAAGCTCCCCTGCGCGACATGCGCTTTCTGATCGACCACGTCTTTGACTTCCACACTCAGTACGCGGCCCTGGGCGCTCACGATGCCAGCCCGGACATGGTCAACGCGATCCTCGAGGAGGGCGCGAAGTTCTGTGAGAACGTTCTGGCACCGCTCAATCGCAGCGGCGACGAAGAAGGCTGCCATTTCGACAACGGTGTGGTGACAACACCTACAGGCTTCAAGCAAGCTTTCGCACAATACGTGGAAGGCGGCTGGCATGGTCTGGCGGCGGATCCGGCCTACGGCGGCCAGGGCCTGCCGAGTTCGCTGGGGCTGGTGATCAGCGAAATGGTTGCGTCCAGCAACACCTCCTGGGGCATGTACCCGGGCCTGACCCATGGCGCGATGTCGGCGATCCACGCCCACGGCACCGAGGAGCAGAAAAACACCTATCTGCGCAAACTCACCGCCGGGCAGTGGACCGGCACCATGTGCCTGACCGAAGCCCACTGCGGCACCGACCTGGGCATCATCAAGACCCGCGCCGTGCCCCGGGCCGACGGCAGTTATGCGGTCACCGGCAGCAAGATTTTCATCTCCGCCGGCGAGCACGACATGAGCGACAACATCATTCATCTAGTGCTGGCCAAACTGCCGGACGCCCCGGCGGGCACCAAAGGCATTTCGCTGTTTATCGTGCCGAAATTCCTCCCGGATGCAGCCGGCGAGGCAGGGGAGCGCAATGGTGTTTCCTGCGGCTCGATCGAACACAAGATGGGCATCAAGGCCTCGGCCACTTGCGTGCTGAACTTTGACGACGCCAAAGGCTTCCTGATCGGCGAGCCGAACAAAGGCCTCAACTGCATGTTCACCATGATGAACCACGCACGTCTCGGCACCGGGATGCAGGGTTTGTGTCTGGGCGAGGCGAGTTTCCAGGGGGCGATCAAATACGCCAACGACCGCTTGCAGATGCGCGCCCTGACCGGCGCCAAAGCTCCGGACAAACCGGCGGATCCGATCATCGTCCACCCGGACGTGCGGCGCATGCTGCTGACCATGAAAGCCTTCAACGAAGGCAATCGCGCGCTGACCTATTTCACTGCGCAGATGCTCGATGTCGCGCACCTGAGCCCGGACGCCGACGCGCGTCAGGAGGCCGAAGACCTGTTGGCGTTTCTGACCCCGATCTGCAAGGCGTTCATGACCGACACCGGGCTGGAGGTGACCAACCACGGCATGCAGGTGTTCGGTGGCCACGGTTTCATCCGTGAGTGGGGCATGGAGCAACTGGTTCGCGACTGCCGGATTGCACCGATCTACGAAGGCACCAACGGCATTCAGGCGCTGGATCTGCTGGGGCGCAAAGTCCTTGGCAGCCAGGGCAAGCTGCTGCGCAATTTCACCAAAATCGTCCACAAATTCTGTGCGGCGAATGCCGGGCATGCGCAGCTGGGCGAGTTTGTCGCGCAACTCGACGAACTTAATCGGCAGTGGGGCGAGCTGACCATGAAAGTCGGTATGGCCGCGATGAAGAATCCGGATGAAGTCGGCGCCGCGTCGGTGGATTACCTGATGTACAGCGGTTACATCGTCCTTGGCTATTTGTGGCTGCGTATGGCGCTGGTCGCCCAGGCGCAGCTGGAGTCGGGCGAGGGTGATGGCGATTTTTGCCAGGGCAAACTGGCGACGTGCGAGTTCTACTTCAAACGGTTGTTACCACGTACTGCGGCGCACCGCGCGGCGATCGAGGCGGGCAGCGATTGTCTGATGAAACTGCCGGCGCAATTGTTCTCGCTGTAACAAGCCACTGTTAAACAAAAGAGCCCGCTGATTGCGGGCTTCTTTTTGAGTACAAGGTGGTGACTAAAAATAACAAAACAGTCATGGCCTGACCCTATGTGTCGCAAAAGTTGTTGGGTTACACTCCAGCTCAACGAAATCACCCTTCCACGAATCACCTGTTTAGATCTTTGCGAGGTTTGCCATGGCTGACTACAAAGCGCCGCTGCGCGATATGCGCTTCGTCCTCAATGAAGTGTTCGAAGTCGCCAAACTCTGGGCCGAACTGCCGGCCCTGGCCGAGACCGTCGACGCGGAAACCGTTGAAGCCATTCTCGAAGAGGCCGGCAAGGTCACCAGCAAAAGCATCGCGCCCCTGAGCCGCGCGGCCGACGAAGAAGGCTGCCACTGGGCCGACGGTGCCGTCACCACGCCGGCCGGTTTCCCACAGGCCTATCAGACTTATGCCGAAGGCGGCTGGGTCGGTGTTGGCGGTGATCCGGAATACGGTGGCATGGGCATGCCCAAAGCCGTGTCGGCTCAGGTCGAGGAAATGGTCAACTCCGCCAGCCTGTCCTTCGGTCTGTACCCGATGCTGACCGCCGGCGCCTGCCTGTCGATCAACGCCCACGCCAGCGAAGAGCTGAAAGCCGCGTACCTGCCGAACATGTACGCCGGGATCTGGGCAGGTTCCATGTGCCTGACCGAGCCGCATGCCGGCACCGACCTGGGCATCATCCGCACCAAGGCCGAGCCGCAGGCCGACGGTTCCTACAAGGTCAGCGGCACCAAGATCTTTATCACCGGCGGTGAGCACGACCTGACCGAAAACATCATCCACCTGGTGCTGGCCAAACTGCCGGACGCACCGGCGGGGCCGAAAGGCATTTCGCTGTTCCTGGTGCCGAAGTTCATGGTCAATGCCGATGGCAGCCTGGGTGCGCGCAACCCGGCGAATTGCGGTTCGATCGAACACAAGATGGGCATCCAGGCTTCGGCCACTTGTGTGATGAACTTCGACGAAGCCGTGGGTTATCTGGTCGGCGAGCCGAACAAAGGCCTGGCCGCGATGTTCACCATGATGAACTACGAGCGTCTGGGTGTTGGTATCCAGGGCCTGGCCACCGGCGAGCGCTCGTACCAGAACGCCCTCGAATACGCCCGTGATCGTCTGCAAAGCCGTTCGCCGACCGGCGCGCAGAACAAGGACAAGGTGGCCGACCCGATCATCGTCCACCCGGACGTGCGTCGCATGCTGCTGACCATGAAAGCCTCGAACGAAGGCGGCCGTGCGTTCTCCACCTACGTGGCGATGCAGCTCGATACCGCCAAGTTCAGCGAAGACGCAGCGACCCGCAAGCGTGCGGAAGATCTGGTTGCCTTGCTGACGCCAGTGGCCAAGGCATTCCTGACCGATCTGGGTCTGGAAACCACGGTCCATGGCCAGCAGATCTTCGGCGGCCACGGCTACATCCGCGAGTGGGGCCAGGAGCAACTGGTGCGTGACGTGCGCATCACCCAGATTTACGAAGGCACCAACGGCATCCAGGCGCTGGACCTGGTAGGCCGCAAGATCGTCGGTAGCGGTGGCGCGTTCTACAAACTGTTCGCTGACGAGATCCGACATTTCACCGCCACTGCCAGTGCTGATCTGGGCGAGTTCACCAAGCCGCTGAATGAAGCCGTCGACAACCTCGACGAACTGACCTCGTGGCTGCTGGACCGGGCGAAAACCAACCCGAACGAAATCGGTGCAGCGTCGGTCGAGTATCTGCAAGCCTTCGGCTACACCGCTTACGCCTACATGTGGGCGTTGATGGCCAAGGCATCGCTGGGCAAAGAAGCGCAGGATGATTTCTACGCGAGCAAGCTCGGCACCGCGCGGTTCTATTTCGCCCGTCTGCTGCCGCGGATTCACTCGTTGAGCGCGTCGGTGAAGGCTGGCAGCGAGTCGCTGTTCCTGCTGGATGCTGCGCAGTTCTGATGATGTAACGTCATGTAAGCGATCTCTTACATGACGTGCTGCTGTTCTCCCATAGGCGCAGATTGGATCCAGAGCTAATCTACTTTCCATGGACGTCGCGCAGGAAGCGCAAAGCAACAACACGGACACGTAAGGATTCTGCCAGGGTGGCGGAGTGAAATGGATGTCAGGGAAACAGTCTGCAAAGCCCCGCTTCGGCGGGGTTTTCTTATGCCCGCAGAAAAGTTTTCAGCTCAGCGAATCCAGACCTGGCGCAGCTTTGAGCGGTTTTTCCTCGCGCTGCATCACTTCCTCCAGCAACGTTCCCAGCAAGGCCAACGACGCCTGCTGACGCTGCACATCGCGACACACCAGACCCACCTTCAGCGGTACCCGGGGTTCGCTGATCGGTTTCCACAGCAAGTCCTGATCGTCGTACTCCTTCTGTGAGCGCCCCGGCAATACCGTCGCCAGCCGTGTGTGCGGCAGGCTGTCGAGAATCCCCACCATGTTGTTCAGTTCTGCCTGTACTTGCGGACGGCGCCCGAGGCTGGCCAGTTGTGCCTGCCAGATCTGGCGGATCTGAAATTCCTCGCCCAGCAGCAACATGGGCAATTCTGCAGCCTGGCTCATCGAGACTTTCTTGAATTCGCGCAACGGATGATCTGCCGGGATGACCAGCGTCAGTTCATCTTCGTACAGCATCACACCGTGCAGACCCGGCTGGCGGGGCGGCAGATAGCTGATGCCGATGTCCAGCGAACCATTGAGCAGGCGCCGCTCGATCTCCAGTCCCGTCAGTTCATAAATCTGCACCACCAGATGGGGTTGGGCCTTGCGCACCCGCTCAAGCATTTGCGGCACCAGGCTGGTGTGCACGGTTTGCAGCACACCGATCGCCAGCGTACGCAGCGCCTGCCCCTTGAAGTTGCCCAGCGCCTCGCGCGCACGTTGCATGCCGTCGAGCAATGGCAGCGCGTGGTTGTACAGCGTGTGGGCGGCCAGGGTCGGCAGCAGGCGTTTGCTGCTGCGTTCGAACAGGGTGACGTCGAGGTTCTGTTCCAGATGGCGGATCTGCTGGGACAACGCGGGTTGAGAGATCGACAGGCGCTCGGCGGCACGCCCGACATGGCCTTCTTCGTAGACCGCGACGAAATAACGCAGTTGTTTGAAATCCATAAGTGATACTTATCGAAAATGCTGGGAAATCGAAATGGCTCGGCGCCTTGAAGAGGCCTAGTCTAACCGCATTCACAAGGCTTACAGGGCCGGAAAGCGCAATGACCAGCGTTTGCTTCGAAAGTGTTTATATAGGCAGTTCAAAAAACCTCAATCGAGGTTTTTTTCAATGAATCTGTTCAGCTTGCGGCGCCAGGCGCCGAGTCTCGATGACCTGGCTTTTGAAACCCATGAACCGGATGCCGCTGATGGCCTGAATGCCGAGCGCCTGATGCCCAGCGTCGAGCGACCGCAGCAGGTTTTCGTTCGCGGACAGGGCTCCTGGTTGTGGGACAGCAATGACCGCGCCTACCTGGACTTTTCCCAGGCCGGCGGCGCCAACAGCCTGGGCCACAGCCCTTCGGCGCTGGTCAAAGCCATTGCGGGTCAGGCCCAGGCGCTGATCAATCCCGGATTCAATCTGCACAACCGCGGCATGCTCAGCCTCGCCGAGCGTTTGTGTGCCAGCACTTCCAGCGATCAGGCGTATCTGCTCAACAGTGGCAGCGAAGCCTGTGAAGCCGCGATCAAACTGGCGCGCAAATGGGGCCAGCTGCATCGCGGCGGCGCCTCGCGGATCATTGTCGCCAGACAAGGCTGTCATGGACGTAGTCTGGCGACGATTTCGGCGTCGGACAGTTGCAACCTGCACAATCGCTTCGCACCGCTGCTGCCGGGCTTCGATCTGGTGCCGTTCAACGACCTGCCGGCGCTGCATGCCGCCGTCGATGCGCAGACCGTGGCGATCATGCTCGAACCGATCCAGAGCGATGCCGGTGTGATACCGGCGACCGAGCATTACCTCAAGGGTGTCGAACGCCTGTGTCGTGAACTGGGGATTCTGCTGATCCTCGACGAAGTTCAGACTGGCATCGGCCGCTGCGGCACCTTGCTCGCCGAACAATCCTACGGCGTACGCGCCGATATCGTCGTACTCGGCAAGGGCCTTGGCGGTGGCGTACCGCTGGCGGCGCTGCTGGCGCGAGGCAAGGCCTGCTGTTTCGACTTCGGCGAGCTGGGCGGTACGCATCACGGCAACGCCCTGATGACCGCCGCCGGCCTGGTGGTACTCGACAGCGTGCAGGACCGCTCCTTCCTCGAACAGATCCGGGAAACCGGCCAGCATCTGCGCGAAGGGCTCGCCCGTCTGGCCCATCGTTATGAACATGGCGAGTTGCGCGGGCAAGGGCTGTTCTGGGGACTGACCCTGTCGGAAGACTCCGCCGAGGCCGTGGTCAAAGCCGCGCTCCATGAAGGCTTGCTGCTCAACACTCCACAAGCCAACTGCCTGCGCTTCACACCGGCGCTCACCGTCAGCAAGGCCAACATCGACGAAATGCTCCTGCGCCTGGCCCGCGCCTTCTCCCGGGTACGCACGGCGCAACTGCAATGCCGAAAAGGGATTGCCGTCTGAGCTGAAGTTTCCCACCCGAATTCAAGAACCGTCTCGCGGTATAACGCACGCCCCACGCCTGATTCTTTTGGCGTGGGGCGTTTTTTTGTGGCCGGGTTTTGCGAGCGCGGTTTAGTGCTTGAGGATTGGCAACTGCGGTGTTTCTTTAGTGGGCCTCGGCAAGGATTGCCGATGCCAGTAGACCAAAATTGTCGAAAGACGGGCTTTGTAATCTATACCACTGAGTGGTATGTTTTTTTGGAAGGGATACCGATGTCGTTCAGGTTGTTCAAGACAAAAGGTTTTGCGATACAGGCCAGCAAAGCATGGATCACCGACGAAGAACTCCGCGAGGCTTTTGCCGAGATGCTTGATGGTCAAGCGGACAATCTGGGAGGCGGAGTCTGGAAGAAGCGCCTGAACGAAAACCGTCACCGGTCGATTGTTCTGGCCAAAGGCGGGCACTACTGGGTTTATCAGGTGCTGTTCGCCAAAAAGGATCGGAGCAACATCAGTTCTACGGAGCTGAAGGAACTGCGCAAACTGGCGAAAGCCTATGCGCAACTTACCGAAGAGCAGATTCAAGGCTTGTTGGTCATGAAGGCGTTTGTGGAGATAACTCATGAGTAAAAAATTCAAAAGTGACGTGTTTGAATCCGTTCACGAGTCGGCCAATGCCCTGCTTGCAGTCGGCGCGATCAGCAAGGCAACGATGCGTGAGTTTGATGAGTCGTGTCTTGCAGCGGTTCCCGATGCGATCCCGGCGGAACAGATCAAGGCACTGCGTGAGCGCAACAACGTCAGTCAGCCAGTGTTCGCTCGTTATTTGAACACCAGTGCGTCGACCGTCAAGCAATGGGAATCAGGAGACAAGCACCCAAGCGGCATGGCCTTGAAGCTGCTCAGTATCGTGCAGAAACACGGTCTGCAAATTCTGGCTTGAGTGCAATAGCACTGAACCCTGACAAACGGCACAGGTCGATTAGCTTGTATGGCTCAGTCGAGCCAGCCCCCAATCAGGAGCTGCCCCATGGACTTCATCCGCATCATCATCGCCATTATCTTGCCGCCGCTGGGTGTGTTTCTGCAGGTCGGGTTCGGCGGCGCGTTCTGGCTGAATATCCTGCTGACGCTGTGCGGTTACATCCCGGGGATCGTGCACGCGGTGTACATCATCGCCAAGCGCTGAGTTTCAGTCCGCCAGGCCCATGACTCGCCGATAGAAACGCCACTCCTGCTCCAGCGCATGGGCCTGATTGACGGCCCGGCGGAAGCCGTGACGTTCGTCGGCGTAGTAATGCGCTTCGACTTCGATGCCGTTGTGCTCCAGACCCGCGACCATGTCGCGGGTCTGTTGCGGCACGACCACGGCATCCAGTTCACCCTGAAAGAAAATCACCGGCACGCGAATGTTGCCGGCGTGCAGCAACGGTGTGCGGGCGGCGTAGCGTTCGGCGTCTTGCTCGGGATCGCCGATCAGCCAGTCCAGATAATCACCTTCGAACTTGTGTGTCGCGCGGCCCAGAGCCACCGGATCGCTGACGCCGTACAGGCTGGCGCCGGCGCGGAACACTTGATGGAATGCCAATGCGCACAGCGTCGTGTAACCACCGGCGCTGCCACCGCGGATGAACGCACGCTCGCCGTCGATCATGTCGCGATCATTCAGGTAAGCGACCACCGCACAGGCATCCTCGACATCCACCGCGCCCCAGCTCAGATGCAACGCCTGCCGATATTCCCGGCCATAGCCGCTGCTGCCACGGTAGTTGAGGTCGGCGACGGCGAAGCCGCGTTGCGTCCAGTACTGGATGCGCGGGTCGAGCATCGGGTAGCAGGCCGACGTCGGGCCTCCGTGGATGAACACCACCAGCGGCGGTTTGGCATCACCATTGATGGCCGGATAAAAGAAACCGTGCGCTTCACCTGAACCGCTGGGGTAACGCAGGGTTTGCGGACGGCTGATGCGCTCGGGGGCAACGGTGCGACGCCGCCGGCCAGCACTTTCACTTCACGCGACTCGCGATCAATGGCAAGTACCGCTGAAGGGCTGATCGGTGAAGCGGCGATGCAGTAAATGAACTGATCATCGACAGCCAGATGACGGAAGCGACTGTAGTCGCTAGTAAAGTCTTCGCCGTTGAGCGCCAGACGACCAAAACCGCCTTCGCTCCAACTTGCCAAATAGCCTTCGTCGATGGGCAGCCAGGTACAGCCGCCGAGTTGCCACGGCGCTGGTGCGTGATCGGCTTCGGCACAAGGTAACGGTTGCAGGCCGTCTGCAGACTCGACCCACGGTTGCCAATATCCGCCACGGTCGGTCAGGCAGCCCAATCGGCCACTGGCATCGAAGCGCGGTTGCTGGATCGACTCTTCAAGCGTTTCACCGGCCACGCAACGGGGGGCAGAAAATCCACTACCTGCGCGCTCGGCGAGCATCAAACGGGTGGACGTCCACGGCTGATGCGGACGGCTCCACTCGATCCACGCCAGGCGCTGACCGTCCGGGCTGATGATCGGCGACGCGTAAAAGTCTACGCCTTCAACCAGCGTATGGCGGTCGCCATTCGCCAGATCGATGGCCACCAGACGATGGCGATCACCGTTCTCTTCAACGGCCAGCACCTGCCCGTTGGCAAAGTGCAGATCGCCATATCGATACTCGCCCGACGTCAATGCCACGGGCTCGCCGTCCAGCGTCTGTTGGTACAGCTGCTGATCCGCCTCGTTGACGAAAACTACTCCATCAGGCGTCAGACAAAACGCCCCGCCGCCATATTCGTACACCCGGCTGCGCACGCTGAAACCCGCAGGCGTCAGACATTTCGCCACGCCATCGCGCCAGTGCCAGATCCGGCACGCGGCGTCTGCAGGGCGGTATTCATTCCAGAACAAACCCTGTGCGCCGAGCTGCAGTTCGGCGAAATCCACACCGGCAGCAACGGCGGCAGTGGCGCTGAAAGGCTCAGCCTTTGGCGATGAGGCGCGAGTTTCGTTCATTGCGAAAGGCCAGTTGTTCGATGGTCTGGGTGGCGTGCTCGGCTTCTTCGCGGGCCTTGAGGATCACGCCGTGATGTTCGGACTTGCTGCACACCGGATCGGCATTGCTGGCATCGCCGGTGAGCATGAACGCCTGGCAGCGGCAGCCGCCGAAGTCCTGTTCTTTCTCGTCGCAGGAGCGGCACGGCTCGGGCATCCAGTCATAACCGCGAAAGCGGTTGAAGCCGAACGAGTCGTACCAGATGTGCTGCATGCTGTGGTCGCGCACATTGGGAAATTGTACCGGCAGCTGTCGGGCGCCATGGCAGGGCAGGGCGGTACCGTCCGGCGTGACCGTCAGAAACAGACTGCCCCAGCCGTTCATGCAGGCTTTCGGGCGTTCTTCGTAATAGTCCGGGGTGACGAAAATCAGTTTGCACGGATGCCCTTCGGCTTCCAGCTTGGCGCGGTATTCGTTGGTGATGCGTTCGGCGCGGACCAGTTGTTCCTTGGTTGGCAACAGGCCGACACGATTGAGCTGCGCCCAACCGTAGAACTGGCAGGTGGCGAGTTCTACGAAGTCCGCCTCCAGTGCAATGCACAGCTCGATGATGCGGTCGATCTTGTCGATGTTGTGCCGATGGGTGACGAAGTTCAGCACCATCGGATAGCCGTGAGCTTTCACTGCGCGAGCCATTTCGAGTTTCTGCGCAAAGGCCTTTTTCGAGCCGGCGAGCAGGTTGTTCACTTGCTCGTCGCTGGCCTGGAAGCTGATCTGGATGTGATCGAGCCCGGCCTTCTTGAAGTCGCTGATTTTCTGCTCGGTCAGGCCGATGCCGGAGGTGATCAGGTTGGTGTAGAAGCCCAACTGCCGCGCCTCACGGATCAGCTCGGCGAGGTCCTGGCGCACCAGCGGTTCGCCCCCGGAAAAGCCCAGTTGCGCCGCACCCATCTCCCGCGCCTCGCGGAACACCTTGATCCACTGCTCGGTGCTCAGCTCTTTGCCCTGCTCGGCGAAATCCAGCGGATTGGAGCAGTACGGACATTGCAGCGGGCAACGATAAGTCAGCTCGGCGAGCAGCCAAAGCGGCAGGCCGATTTCCGGTTTGGCCGGGACTTGCACCGATGACTCAGGCAAGTTCGATCCAGTGCTGCGCACGGGCAACCTCCATGAATTGCTCGATGTCGTCACCGAGCTCGGGTACGCCGGGGAACTGTTCTGTCGAGTTCGGCGATGATCGCCGCGACATCCCGCTCACCGTCGATCAGGCCGCCGATCAGTGCGGCACTATCGTTGAGCTTGATCATGCCTTCCGGGTACAGCAGCACATGGCCTTTCTGCGCCGGTTCGTACTGGAAGCGGTAGCCGGGACGCCAGGTCGGAGTCTTGCTGCGGTCGAAACTCATAAGGCGATTCCTTTATGCCAGACCCGTTGATCGGTGACGCTGTGATACGGCGGGCGGTTCAGTTCGTAGGCCATGCTCATGGCATCGAGCATGCTCCAAAGGATGTCCAGTTTGAACTGGAGAATTTCCAGCATGCGCTCCTGGCCTTCGCGGGTCTTGTAGTGCTCGAGCGTGATCGCCAGACCATGCTCGACATCGCGCCGGGCCTGACCGAGGCGAGTGCGGAAGTACTCGTAGCCGGCCGGGTCGATCCACGGGTAATGCTGCGGCCAGCTGTCGAGGCGCGATTGGTGGATCTGCGGCGCGAACAGTTCGGTCAACGAGCTGCTGGCGGCTTCCTGCCAACTGGCGCGGCGGGCGAAGTTGACGTAGGCGTCCACGGCGAAACGCACGCCGGGCAGCACCAGTTCCTGGGAGCGCAATTGATCCGGATCGAGACCGACGGCCTGGCCGAGGCGCAGCCAGGCTTCGATGCCGCCGTCTTCGCCGGGGGCGCCGTCGTGGTCGAGCAGGCGCTGAATCCACTCGCGGCGGATCTCGCGATCCGGGCAATTGGCGAGGATCGCCGCGTCTTTCAGGGGAATGTTCACCTGATAGTAGAAGCGGTTGGCGACCCAGCCCTGGATCTGCTCGCGGGTAGCCCGGCCTTCATACATCGCCACGTGATACGGGTGATGGATGTGGTAGTAGGCGCCCTTGGCGCGCAGGGCCGCTTCGAATTCGGCGGGGGACAGCGGGATGTCGGTCATTGCGGTTCTCCGGGCCATTTGTTACAGGACGATGCTCATGCCGTCATACGCCACTTCAACATTGCGCCGCACCAGTTCCGCGCGCTCCGGGGAGTCTTCGTCGAGAATCGGGTTGGTGTTGTTGATGTGGATAAGCACTTTGCGCTGCTCGGGAAGCTGTTCCAGCACTTCGAGCATGCCGCCGGGGCCGTTCTGCGCCAGGTGGCCCATTTCACGGCCGGTGCGGGTGCCAACGCCACGGCGCTGCATTTCATCGTCGTCCCACAGCGTCCCGTCCACCAGCACGCAGTCGCTGCCGGCCATGATTTCCAGCAACGGCGCATCGACTTTGCCCAGGCCCGGCGCGTAGAACAGTTTGCCGCCGGTGCTGAGGTCTTCGACGATCAGGCCGATGTTGTCGCCCGGATGCGGGTCGAAGCGGTGCGGCGAGTAGGGCGGGGCGGCGCTGCGCAACGGCAGTGGGGTGAAGCGCAGGTTCGGGCAGGCGGCGACGGTGAAGCTCTGGTCGAGTTCGATGCGGTTCCAGTCCAGCCCGCCGTTCCAGTGCTTGAGCATGGTGAACAGCGGGAAACCGGTGCTCAGGTCTTCGTGGACCATGTCCGTGCACCAGACCTGATGCGGGCAGCCTTCGCGCAGGCTGAGCAGGCCGGTGGTGTGGTCGATCTGGCTGTCCATCAGGATGATCGCGCTGATGCCGGTGTCACGCAGGGCACGGCCCGGTTGCATCGGGGCGAAGCTCTGGAGCTGCGCGCGGATGTCCGGCGAGGCGTTGCACAGCACCCAGTTCACGCCGTCATCGGAAATTGCGATAGACGATTGGGTACGGGCCTTGGCATTCAGGCTGCCGTCGCGAAAACCGGCGCAATTGACGCAGTTGCAGTTCCACTGCGGAAAACCGCCACCGGCGGCCGAACCCAGAATCTGGACGAACATGAACGCTCCATCATTTCAACGCTGAAAATAAAACGCCCCGGCGAGCCGAGGCGTTGCACTGCAATTCTGACGAGGCAGAACTCAGCGGCTGGCGAAGTACATGGTGACTTCGAAGCCGATACGCAGGTCGGTGTAAGCAGGTTTGGTCCAAGCCATCGGGTGACTCCTTCTTCAGGTGGGTGAGATAGCGCTATCCATAGGTATAGTCCACGGCAGCGCTGAGATGTTCCAAATAGTTAGGTGGCTATGTTACTCAAAATTTCAGGGGGTTGGCCCGTGAATCTTTGAGAAAGCTCCTTGCAGCCCCGGTAATGATCATTTTGCCGCTTGCCATGGCGCGCCTGGCGCAGGGTCGCTGGACAGACCGTGCCAGCCGCCTTCGGCGCGGATCAGGCGTTGTGCGGCGGCCAGCAGTGCCGGGCGATCCAGTTGAACGATGGCGCTACGTAGCTGTGGCAGATAATCCGACGAGTGGCCGGCGAGCCGGGCCTGCCACAGGAGCTCGGCTGCCTCTTTGCCGGACAGGACGCTGTCATCGAACTGATCGGCAAGCGTCTGGCGTTGCTGGTCAAGGCTGGCGTCATCGAGTTGTTCGATAAGGGCCGGCAAGCTGTCGAGGACCTGTTGAATGTGCACGAGCAATTGCGCGGCGCTGGTCGTTGGCGATTGCACACCGAACAACAATCCGCTTTGGCCATGGATCTGGCGCAACCCGCTGAAGACTGCATAACCCAGTTGCAGCTCGACTCGCAGGCGTTGGTAGAACGGCGTCTGGCACAGGTGCGCGAGCAGACGCCACGCGGCGTCGTCAGCGATTTCCTGGCTGGCGGCAGGACAGAACAGTAGCAAGGCGTGTTCGCTGGAGTCGCTTTCGATTTGTTGCCACGAGTATTGGGTGTGGGTTGTCGAAGGGGCGGGCAATTGATTGTCCGGTGTGCCGGGGATGCGACTCAGGGCCAGGCCCATGGCGGATTGGGTCTGTGGATTGAGGCCCAGCGCCAGACCGTCCCAACGGGAAGTTGTCCACAGGTGCGCGGCGTCATCGGATTCGCCTACCGTTGGCAGGCACTTTTCGGGCAATGCCTTGAGCAGTTGGCGGATCGGTATCAGCGCAGGTTGCAGCTCGCCTTTCGCGGATTCGGCGCTTACTTGTGTCAGAGATTTCAGCGCATGTTCCAGCACAGCGGGCAGCGTGTCCTGCAGACCGGTCACTTTCAGCAGCCACTGATTACCCGTGGTGCTGAACGACAACTCGACCCCGGACTGACGTGCGTCGCCCGACACTTCCCGCAGACTGTGTTGCAGTTTCGCCTGCAGCTCAGCCGTGGCCGCTGCTTCCGTTTGCCAGCGCACATACACCGCGCCTACGTCGCTGTTATCCGGCAGTGCCTGACTGAACTGCATCGGCGAGCGTTCGCGGCGGCTGCGCGAGCGGTCCTGAGCAAACGTGCGCAGACCCCGGTGAGCGCTGGTCTGGCCACGAATCAGGCCGGCGTTGGCCAGCGGTTCGGCTGTGCGCAGGAACGGGTTGGCGCTCGGCAGACGCCAATGGGGGCTGAAGTTATCCACAGTGCCGATTTTGCCGAGAACCGCTTTGAGCGCCGTAACGGCCGATTCGGACAGGCCGCTTTCGAGTTGTTCGCTGTCGAGCCGCGCCAGTTGCAGTGCACCGCTGACTTGCTGCTGACGCTGAAGCAGTTCCGCGTATTCTGCTCGCAATGCCGGCCAGTCCTGCTGCGCTGCGAAGTAGCCCAGCCAATCCAGAGATTGCGCTCTGATGGCATCGAGTGACCCGTATACGCCAGTGAACTGAAGATGCAGCAACACCTGTCCGGCAAACTGATATTGCACGCAAGCTTGCAGACTGTTTGCGAGACCCTGCTGCTGCAAATGCGCGAGCAAGCCACCGGGTTTGGCGCTGTTCAGCCAGTGACAGAGAAACGCCAGCGCTTCGGCCGACGGCTCCGGCAGGTCTTCCAGCGCAAACAGCAGATTGCCGTGCCGCTCGCCGACCTGTTGATAACTTGCCTGTGGATTGTCCATCAAGCGAACGGGGGCTGCCTGTACAGTTTTATCCCCAGGTGTCAGCGCAGCAGCAAACTGCTCGGCCAGCGTTCGCAGCTCTTGAATGTTCTGCGGTCCAACCAGGCTCAGTGTCATCTGCCCGGTGCGATAAAACTGCTGGTGGAAGTCTTTCAACGCCTGCTGAAACTCCGCTCGTTCTACCGGCAGGCTGTCGCGGTTCCCGGCATGAAAGCCGCGCAACGGATGCGCTGCTGACAGCCCTTCGAACAGCGCTTCTTTCTGTTGAGCAGCGGTGTCCTGCGACCATGCGACAAACTCTGCCTGCAGCACCTCCCGTTCCCGCAACTGATCGTCCGGATTCATACGCGGACGGGCGAGCATGTCTGACAGACGCTCAAGCCCGCCGCTGAAGGACGCTGTCGGCAATTCAAAGAAGAAATCGGTGGTGCGCTCGCGGGTGCTGGCATTCACCTGGCCGCCGTGACCTTGTACGTAGGCCATCAGCCCTTGCTGTGCAGGAAAACGCTCGGTACCGAGGAACAGCAAATGCTCAAGAAAATGTGCCAGTCCCGGCCACGCCAACGGCACGTCATGACTGCCGACAGCCACCCGCAACGCGGCGGCGCTGCGCTTCAGGCCGGGCACGTGACGCAGGGTCACGCGCAAGCCGTTGGCCAGGGTTTCGGTGTGGGGGCGGGGGTGAGTCGGCGCAGGCATGGGCACTTCCAGAACAGTGAAGTGCCCATGCTAGCGGATTAGCGCTTGTTGAGCGCGTCGTAAAGTTCGGGGCGGCGGTCGTTGAAGTAGCGGTTGGCGCTGCGGGAGTCGACCATCAACTGGCGATCCAGCTCACCGACGATCAGTGCTTCATCCAGCCCGGCCTGGGCGATGCGGTTGCCATCCGGCGCGGCAATGCTGCTTTGTCCGCAGTAGTGGATGTCGCCTTCGTGGCCGCAGTAGTTGGCGTAAGCCACGTAGCACTGGTTTTCGAAAGCGCGGGAGCGCACGGAAACATCGGCAATGAAATCGAAAGGAATCATGTTCGCCGTCGGCACCAGAATCAGCTCGGCACCTTCAAGGGCCAGGCGCCGCGCGTTTTCCGGGAACTCCAGGTCGTAGCAGATCAGGAAGCCGAGCTTCCAGCCGTTGAGCTCGACGATGGGAAACTCGCCATCGCCGGGGCTGAACATCGAACGATCCAGATCGCCGAACAGGTGCGTCTTGCGGTAATTGCACAGGCGCTCACCGTTCGAGTCGATCAACTGTACGGCGTTATAGATCTGCCCTTCGGCGGTACGCTCTGGGTAACCGTAGAGAATCGCCAGGCCGGCAGCCTTGGCGATCCGCCCGACCTGTTGCGCCCACTCACCGTTGTAGACCTCGGCCAATGTCGCGACCGCTTCCTTGCCGATGTTGTAGCCGGTCAGGAACATCTCCGGAACCACCAGCAGGTCGGCACCTTTGGCCTCCATCGCCAGTTGATGCAGGCGCTGGAGGTTGGCGGCCGGTTCCAGTGGCAGCGGTGGGCATTGGTAAAGGGCTACACGCATCGGGGATTCCTCTTACTCGGGCAGGGCGATCGGGCCGATGTCGTTGAACACATCACCCGGGCCGGGGTTCTCTTTATGTGTGGACCCGCCAAAGTGCTTCATGATTCCCCACACCGCGTTGAGCGAAGTCTGCACCGCGCCCTCGACCCAGGCCGGCGTCCACGACACGTCGTCGCCGGCGATGAAAATCCCGCGCTGTTCCGGCGGCATGTCGTCCTGCATGAAGTGCGCGTACATGCGCTGGTTGTAGCGATAGTGGCCGGGCAGGGCGCCCTTGAACGCGCCGAGGAAGTGCGGGTCGGCTTCCCAGGACACGGTGATCGGATCGCCGATGATCCGTGCGGCGATGTCAACTTTCGGGTAGATCTTCTTCAATGCGTCCAGCGCCAGTTTCACGCGTTTTTCCACCGGGTGCGGGAGCATTTTCAGCGCATCGCTCATCCACGAGTACGACAGGCAGATCACGCCCGGCTTGTCGTCGCCGTTGTCGAACAGGTAGGTGCCACGGGTCAGGCGATCGGTGAGGGTCATGCTCATCAGGTCGCGGCCGGTTTCCGGGTCCTTGTCCTTCCAGAATGGGCGGTCGACCATCACGAAGGTCTTCGACGATTGCATGTAGCGCGTGCGGTCCAGTGCCATCCACATTTTTTGCGAGAACAGGGTTTCGTCGCATTCGATCTGGGTGGTCAGCAGCCAGCTCTGGCAGGTGGTCAGTACGGCGGCGTATTCACGGGTGTCGCCGTTGTTGTCGGTGACCGCGAAACGCCCGTCAGGCGCGTGGGCGATTTTCTTCACCCCGAGCGCGGCGCGCCATGGTGCAACGATTTCAGGCTGGTGCCTTGAGGCCAGTGCACGCAGCGCTCCGGCGCATGACGCCAGATGCCTTGTGGCACTTGTTCCACACCGCCGACCACCAGGTGCTGGTGATCGTCGCAGTTGGTCATCACCACGCGGAAGATTTCCAGCATCGAGTTGGGGAAGTCAGAGTCCCAGCCGCCGGTACCGAAACCGACCTGGCCGAATACTTCGCGGTGATGGAACGACAGTTTGGCGAAGGCTTTCGACGTGGCGACGAAGTCGTAGAACGTGCGGTCGTCCCACAGCGGCACCAGGGTGTTCCACAGCTCCTTGAGGCGTGGCACATCGCGGTCGCGGATCGCTTGCTGGATATCGGCGAACTGTGAACCAGCTTCGAGAGCATCGGCCCAGGCATCGGCCACTTCCTGGAATAGTGCAGGAAGATCTTTCAGGCTCTGTGCGTAATGGGTTTTGCCTTCCAGGTCGATCACGGTGCTGCCAGAGGCTGGCGTCAACGGGTTGGGGAAGGGCTTGGTCTCCAGGCCGAGTTTGTCGACGTAGTGATAGAACGCGGTGGAGGACACCGGGAAACGCATGCCGCCAAGCTCGGCGACGATGCCGTCAGTGCCGTTGAAGGCCTGGGAACGCAGACGGCCGCCAAGCTTCGAGGCCTCGTAAACGACCGGTTTCAAACCAAGTTTCATCAGCTCGTAAGCGGCCACCAGACCTGCAATGCCGGCACCGACGATCGCCACTTCGGCACCGTGGTTGTGCTCGGGAATGCTGCCCAGACCGGCGGGGTGCTCGATCCAGTCGTCGAAGGCGAACGGAAAGTCCGGGCCGAAAATGGTGATCGGTTTCTTACCGTCTGCAGGATGGCGATTGTTCTTGTTCATGGCTGACCTTGCTGGCGACCCGACGCCGGATGCGCGTCTGAGTATAGGAAAAGATGCCAGCCATTCTAGGGAGCGTAGAACACGTTAATAAGACGCAAAGTGTCGTCGTTTTGAGCGCTGGCGCTGCAATCTGACGAGTGTGATGATCAGACTGGATGCCCGCGATCAATCTTGCTGCTGAGGATGATCGAGGTCGTGGTCTTCTCGACGCCGTCTACGCTGCCGATCTGATCCAGAAGTTGATCGAGCTGTTCCGGCGAGTCGGTTCGCAGCCACGCCACGTAATCAAATTCGCCACTCACCGCGCACAATTGCTGCACCTGGGCCATCGCGCTCAAACGTCGCAACACCTCTTTACCAGAGCGCGGTTGCACCTTGATCCCGACGTACGCTTGCAACCCGCCATCCACCACGCGCTGACCCAGGCGCACGCCATAGCCGGTGATGACTTTGGCCTTTTCCAGTCGCGCCAGCCGCGAAGTCACGGTCGTGCGGGCGATCCCCAATTGCCTGGCCAGCATCGCCACGCTTTCGCGGGCGTTGATTTGCAGGGCAGCGATCAGCTGGCGGTCGATTTCATCGAGCACGGGTGGGCGGATGTCGGGCAAGGGCAGGCTCCAGCGGTACGGATCAATGGGGTCGCATGTTACAGGCTCGTCACGCGAGGCGCTTGTGAGTGCTGATTGAGCGGCTGGGGCCAGGCAGCCGCCGCATCGGGGGATTTTACTGAAACAAAAGATCAGACAAATGATTTGACTTGCCTGCGGCCTTTATCAAAAATGGCCTCAAGAGCGCGAAATCTGCTGCCTTGCAGGGCTTCAGCAGACGTAGGTACCTCAGCGATGCTGCAACATCGGTGTAAGGTGAGACCTCTTCATCCCATTTCCTGAGGATGCCAATATCAGGATTCAAATACTCAAGGGGAGCCAACAGGCTCCCTTTTTGTTTGTCCTGAAGAACGTACCTCTTGTAGAGAAGTTCGCCCTGGCGGTGCTTGTTCATCGCTCTTGCCGAGGCATGCATGAAGTTCCACAGGACGTGTCCGTGCCTGACATCCACCACGACGAGCATGTCATTCTTTGCCTCGTAGGCGTTGATGAAAGCCATGCGGTATCCGCCGTTGTCGTACAGCACTCTCCATATTTCAAAAGGTCCCGTCAGCGTATCAATGGCATGCCGAACGTAGCGCTCTCGTGAGTCAGCGCGTTTTTCGACGATGTGGGCGAGCTTGTCTCTCATGACCGCAACGTTTCCGATCGGGGTGAGGATAGTGACTGCCAGTAATGCCTCATCGATAAATCCGAAGTGAGCCAAGAGGATTCTGAGTGCTCCTTGCGCATCGTCTGCCCTTTTCACTTCCTCAATGGCGGCTGAGCGAAGCTCTCTGGTCAGTGTCCGCAGGTCGGGCAAAGCTAAGTCGATCCATGTTTGTTGGCCACCTGCTTCTTTGACCAGTGGCGCAGCACTCACGAGCATGAAAGTAATCCTTGGCGGGCGGCGGCGCCCGGAGATTACTCGCTCGGAGAAAAGGCCAACAAGGCCGAAAACTGAGTGAAAACACAGCTTGGGAAATAACCTACAGACCTTGCGGTAGTCTTCCGAACATTGCGCTTGTGAAGAACGTAAACGCCAAACGACAGGCGAAAAAAAAGCCGCGCGAGTGCGCGGCTTTTTTCATGTTTGGTGGGCCCACACGGACTTGAACCGTGGACCAAAGGATTATGAGTCCTCTGCTCTAACCAACTGAGCTATAGGCCCTCAGTAGGCCGCGGATTATAGCGACGGTTTCTCGGCTGTGCTATCCGAAAAATCTGATACGGCTATGCGAAGAAACGTCGCGGCGAATTCTTCCGGTGGCAGCGGCAGACTGACGATGTAGCCTTGGATCTGTTCGCAGCCTTCGGCGGCGAGGAATTGTTGTTGGGCCTGGGTTTCCACGCCTTCGGCGATCACGGTGAATTGCATGCTGCGGCCCAGGGCAATGATGGCGCGGACAATCGCCGCGTCGTGGGGGTCGTCGGGCAGGCCACGGACGAAAGACTGGTCGATCTTGAGGATGTCCAGCGGCAGGCGTTTGAGGTAGCTCAGCGAGGAATAACCGGTGCCGAAGTCGTCGATGGCCAGTTGCACGCCGAGGTGTTTGAGTTGGTGCAACACGGCCAGCGCCTCTTCGGCCTGACTCATGATGAAGTTTTCGGTAATTTCCAGTTGCAGTAAATCCGGCCTGAGGCGGTTGTCCTTGAGCAGTTGTTCGATGCGCCCCAACAGGTTCGGCTGGCGCAATTGTGCGCCGGCGAGGTTGACCGAGAGCGGGCCCAGGGATTCGTAGATCTGGCTCCACTCGAACATCTGCCGGCAGGCGGTTTCCAGCACCCAGTCGCCGATTTGCAGAATCATCCCGTTCTCTTCCGCCAGCGGGATGAAATGTTCCGGAGGCACCTCGCCGAAGGTCGGGTGGCGCCAGCGGATCAGGGCTTCGGCCCCGACCAGGCTGTGATCGTCGAGACTGATTTTCGGCTGGTAGTAGAGGTACAGCTCTTCGCGCTCAATGGCCCGGCGCAGTTCATGTTCCAGCGCCACCCGTTCGCTGGCCTGGGCGGTGAGGTCGCGGGTGTAGCTTTCGACACGGTTGCGGCCCTTGGCCTTGGAACGGTACATCGCCGCGTCGGCGTTTTTGATCAAGGTGGCGACGTCGCAGCCGTCACGGGGATAGAGGCTGGTGCCGATGCTGGCACTGATGAAAAACTCGTGCTCGCCGGCCTGAAACGGTGCGCCGAAGCAATTCAGCAGTTTGGTGGCGATGTTGTCGGCATCACCGGCCTGTTGCAGCCCCGGCAGCAGGATGATGAATTCGTCGCCACCCAGTCGCGCCACGGTATCGATATCGCGTAACTGTTCCTTGAGGCGTACGGCGATGCCCTTGAGCAGCAGGTCGCCAACCGGATGGCCGAGGCTGTCGTTGATGTGTTTGAAGCGATCGAGGTCGAGGAACAGCACCGCACCCAGACCGCCGTTTTCTTGCTGGCCGTTCAGCGCCGTCAGCAGACGGCTTTCGAACAGTGTGCGATTCGGCAGGCCGGTCAGTGGGTCATGGTGGGCCTGGTAATCGAGTTTGGCCTGGGCATGCTTGAGGCTGGAGATATCGGCAAACACCGCGACGAAGTGAGTAATGAACCGGTCGCGGTTGCGCACGGCGCTGATGGTCAGCCAGCTCGGGTACAGCTCGCCATTCTTGCGTCGGTTGGAAATCTCGCCCTGCCAGTGGCCTTCGTCAGTCAATTGATGCCACATCGCTGCATAGAATGCGCTGTCGTGCAGCCCGGAAGCCAGCAGGCGCGGGGTATGGCCGAGCGCTTCGCTTTCGCTGTAACCGGTGATTTCGGTAAAGGCGCGGTTCACAGCACTGATGTGCTGTTGCGTATCGGTGATCAATACGCCTTCGGCAGTGCTCTCGAACACCGTTGCGGCCTGTTGCAGCTTTTCCTGCATCAGGTGGCGTTCGGTGATGTCCCGGGCGATGGTCAGCATGCAGTCTTCGTCGCCAATCGGCAGCGGACGGCTGGACACTTCGCAGAGGCGGATTTGCCCGTCGCTGCGGCGGATGTGGCAGGTGAAATCGCGAACGAAACCGTCACGATGCAACAGGTCGAGCATCTGTTTGCGTTCGTTGAGATTGACCCAGATCCCCAGATCCAGCGCCGAGCGATCCACCGACATGGCGCTGTTGAAGCCGGTGATGCGGCTGAAACCTTCGTTGACCTCCAGCAGCAGACCATCGCTCTGACGCGATAGCAGCAGGCCGTCCGGCGAGGCGTGGAAGGCCTTGGCAAACTTTTCTTCGGAGGTTTGCAGCAGCTGTTGGGTTTCCTTGAGCTGGGTGATGTCGCGCACCACCACGACCAGCGCCGGTGTGGTGTCTAGCTCGAACGGTTCGGCGGAAATCAGCCCGGTGAACACCTGCCCGTTGCTGCGACGAAAGGGCATCTCCAGGTTGCGAATACTGCCGGCCTGCAAGCGTTGCAGCAGACCGGGCCCGACGCCGGGAATGCCCCAGATATTGAGCTCGGTAGCGGTCTGGCCAATGACGTCTTCGGCTTTGAGCCCGATCTGTTCTTCAAAGGCTTCGTTGACCTCCAGCAGACAGCCGTCGGACAGCCGCGCAATCACCAGAATGTCCGGGCATTGCTGGAACACCGAGGCGAACTTCTGCTCCGACAGGCGCAAGGCTTCTTCGGTACGCTTGGTTTCGCTGATGTCGATCATCAGGCCGCGCATCACCGGCTCGTGGCCGTGCTCGATCAGGCTGACGATGTCGCGCACCCACAGGCAACGGCCATCAGCGGTGATCACCCGGTAATCGAGACTGTGATCGCGCCCGGCGAGGACTTCGTGATCGCAGAAACTCTGTGCGCGGGTCAGGTCGGCGGGGTGGATAATGTTGCGCCAGAAGCCCGGAATCAGCCAGTGCGACAGTGGATAACCCAGCAGGTCTTCGGCGTGGGGCGACACGTAGCTATAAGTGAAATCGCTGATGCGCGCTTCCCAGGCAATGGCAGACAGGCTCTCCACCAGGCCGCGATAGTGATATTCGCTGCTGCGCAGTTCCTGTTCGAGGTCGATGCGCCGGGCGATTTCCGAGCTCAAGCGGCGGTTGATGCGGATCACCACTGCCAGGATGATCACCAGCAACAGCAGGCCTGGCAGGCCATAGACCAGCAGATCCGACCAGAATGTCCGATGATCGAGGACGTTGCCCACCCAGTGTTCCTGGATGCTGCTGATCTGCTCCGGGGACATGTCGGCCAGTACTTTATCCAGAATACCCACCAGCATTTTGCTGTCCCGGGGAACTCCCATTGCCAGTTGATAGCGATAAGGGGTTTCGCCGCTGACATACAGCCCGTCGAGCTTGAGCTGGCGCAGGCTCCAGACACTGGAGGCGAGATCGCCGACCACCGCGTCCACTTCGTCGGTGGCCAAGGCCTGCAGCGCCGAGCTGACATTGGGCATGGCAACCAGATTCAGATCGGGGTGATGGGTGCGCAGGAGTTCATGGGGGGCGTAGTTTTCGACGACGGCGATCTTCAGCCCGTACAGATCCTCGATCTTGCGCGGCTGCGGGCCGCCGACATGGGCGAGGATGACGATCGGAAAATCCAGGTAGGGTCGGGTGAAGGCCAGGTAATTCTGGCGTTCCGGGGTGGACATGATGCCTGGCAGCAGATCGATCGTGCCGTTTTTGGCCTGTTCGAGCACGGCTGTCCAGCTCGAGGGTTCGATGGGCGTAAGTTTGATGGCCAGACGCTGGCGGATCACGTCGATATAGTCCGCCGCCAGGCCCTGATAGCGGTTCTGGTCATCGCGAAACTCGAATGGCGGCCACGACGCATCGACACCCAGGCGCAAGTCCGGGTGAGCCGCCAGCCAGCTACGTTCTTCGTCGGTCAGAGTCAGCGCGTCAGCCGTTGCGGTCCAGATCATCAGTGACAGCAAAAAAAGCACGGACGCCAGTCTGGGCATAACGGTCTCGTTATGGCACGGGGGAATGTTTCGAGTGTAGACGGGCTGTGCGCGGGGGAGGGCGGTGCGAGGTATTTAATCTGCCATATAAACAAAACCCCCGGCCTGGGCCGGGGGTTCTGGTATTACTCGTCGAGGAACGAACGCAAGTGTTCGCTTCGCGTCGGATGGCGCAGCTTGCGCAGCGCCTTGGCTTCGATCTGACGGATCCGCTCACGGGTCACGTCAAACTGTTTGCCGACTTCTTCGAGCGTATGGTCGGTGTTCATGTCGATACCGAAACGCATGCGCAGTACCTTGGCTTCACGGGCAGTAAGGCCGGACAGCACTTCGCGAGTCGCTTCTTTCAGGCTCTCGACAGTGGCGACATCGATTGGCGACTGCATGGTCGAGTCTTCGATGAAGTCACCCAGATGAGAGTCTTCGTCATCACCGATAGGGGTTTCCATGGAAATCGGCTCTTTGGCGATCTTCAATACCTTGCGGATCTTGTCCTCAGGCATCTCCATGCGCTCACCCAGCTCTTCCGGGGTCGGTTCGCGACCCATTTCCTGCAGCATCTGGCGGGAAATGCGGTTGAGCTTGTTGATCGTCTCGATCATGTGCACCGGAATACGGATGGTGCGGGCCTGGTCGGCGATCGAGCGAGTGATCGCCTGACGGATCCACCAGGTGGCATAGGTCGAGAACTTGTAACCGCGACGGTATTCGAACTTGTCCACCGCTTTCATCAGACCGATGTTGCCTTCCTGGATCAGGTCGAGGAATTGCAGGCCACGGTTGGTGTACTTCTTGGCGATGGAGATCACCAGACGCAGGTTCGCTTCAACCATTTCTTTCTTCGCGCGGCGGGCTTTCGCCTCACCGATCGACATGCGACGGTTGATGTCCTTGATCTCGGCGATGGTCAGACCGGTTTCGGTTTCCAGCGCGGTCAGCTTCTGCTGGCAACGGATGATGTCCGGTTGCACGCGGCCGATGGCCTCGGCGTACTTGCTCTTGCCTTTGGCCAGAGAGTCGGACCAGCTTTCGTCGACTTCGTTGCCCGGGAACTGGCGCAGGAAATCGGCACGCGGCATACGTGCATCACGTACGCACAGCTGCATGATCGCGCGCTCTTGCTGACGCAGACGATCCAGGGCACTGCGAACACGCTCGACCAGGGCTTCGAATTGCTTCGGCACCAGTTTGATCGGCATGAACAGATCAGCCAGGGCCAGCAACTCGGCAACCGCTGCCTTGTTGTGACGACCGTGCTTTTTCAGGGCCTTGCGGGTGATTTCCATCTGGTCGGCCACGGCGCCGAAACGCTGGGCAGCAATGACCGGATCCGGACCGCTTTCGGCTTCTTCTTCGTCATCGGAAGCTTCGGCGTCATCGTCCTCGGAATCGTCGTCCGCTTTCGCGGCTTTCGCATCGATCGGCGGTGGCACTTCGGCAGCCGGCGGCGTAATGCCGTCGTCCGGGTCGATGTAACCGCTCAGGACGTCGGACAGGCGACCGCCTTCGGTGGTGACCCGAGTGTACTCGGAGAGAATATGGTCAACCGTGCCGGGGAAGTGCGCGATTGCGCTCATCACCTCACGGATGCCCTCTTCGATACGCTTGGCGATTTCGATTTCGCCTTCACGAGTCAGAAGCTCGACCGTACCCATTTCACGCATATACATGCGCACTGGGTCAGTGGTGCGACCGATATCGGTCTCGACCGCTGCCAACGCGGCGGCTGCTTCTTCCGCAGCGGCCTCGTCGGTATCGGCGTCGGCCAACATAAGGGCGTCCGCATCCGGAGCACTCTCGTGTACGGGGATCCCCATGTCGTTAATCATGCGGATGATGTCTTCCACCTGCTCCGGATCTGAAATATCCTCGGGCAGGTGGTCGTTGACCTCGGCGTAAGTCAGATACTTCTGCTCACGACCCAGTTTGATCAACTCAATAATACGAGACTGCTGTTGCGCTTTTCCGGACATAACACCCTATCCACTGAAGGTCTTGGCGGGCAAAAAACAAGCCGAGGATTATACCTGAGCTATGACCTCACGCGCCAGTTGAGGTCGGGTTTGATGCAGGAACATCCCGTTTGAGCAATTCGAGCAGCAAAGATTTTTCTTCGGCGCTCAGATCGCTTTGACGTGATTTCCTGAGAAGTTGTTCCAGCTTTCGCTCGCGCTGGCGGGCTGACAAGCTAGTTATGGTGTCGAAAAACTGTTGTTCAAGGTTTTCTCCGTTGATCAACCACTCCTTTTCTGCCAGGCGGGTCAGCAATCGACCTTGTTCGGTGCCATGCCATCGCGAGATCAACTGAAAAGAGTTTAGCTGAGGATTCTTTTGCACGGCTTCCAGTGAGGCCACCAGCAGTTGAGTGTTGGTATTGTCTTCGTCCGCAAAATGGCTGGCCGTCTCGACCTTCAGCGCCAGTTGCGGGTGATGGATCACCGTTCGCAGGGCGGCCATGATCGGTGGCTCGACCGGAGCCGGCACTCTCGGGGCGCGCGGTTGATCGCGATCACCGCCACGCTTGCCGTTCTTGTCCCAGGGCTTTTTGTCCCATTTCTTGCCGCCGGCACCGGGTTTCTTCGGCGTCCACTCCTGCTGCGGCACATACATGTCCTGTGCCTGCGGCTGATGGTAGTCGCTGAAGTCCGGCATCGCGTCGTAATCGATGCCGGGGTCGTAGGCGGGCGGCGCTTCCTGCGGTGTGCTCTGGGCCAGCTGACTGACGGTCTCGCTGCTCAGGCCGGTGATCTCGGTCAGGCGCTGGCGCATCAGGATTCGCAGGTTGGCCCCTGGCACTTTGTCGATCAGCGGTGCGGCAAGCGTCGCCATGTGCGCCTTGCCTTCGAGCGAGCGAGGGTCGGCTTCTTCGGTCAGTTGCTGGAAGAAATAATCTGCCAGCGGCTGCGCATGCTGATTGATCCGTGCACGGAAGGCGTCGGTGCCTTCGGCGCGGATCAAGGTGTCCGGGTCTTCGCCTTCGGGGAGGAACAGGAATCGTGCGCGGCGACCGTCCTGCAGGCTGCTCAGCGTGGCTTCCAGTGCGCGCCATGCGGCGTTGCGGCCGGCCTGGTCGCCGTCGAAGCAGAACAATACGTTCGGCACTACGCGAAAAAGACGTTTCAGGTGCTCTTCGCTGGTAGCTGTGCCCAGGGTCGCGACGGCGTTTCGCAGGCCTTGCTGGGCCAGGGCGATGACGTCCATGTAGCCCTCGACGACGATGATTTCGTCGAGGTTGCGGTTGTTCTTGCGGGCTTCATAGAGGCCGTAGAGTTCCTGGCCTTTATGGAATACCGGGGTTTCCGGCGAGTTCAGGTATTTCGGTTTGTCGTCGCCGAGGACTCGACCGCCGAAGGCGATGATGCGCCCGCGGGTGTCGCGGATCGGGAACATCACCCGATCGCGGAAGCGGTCATAGCGCTTGCCGGTTTCGGCGTTCTCGATCAGCAGACCGGCGTCGATCATGGCTTTCTGCTGCAAGGTGTCGCTGCTCAGGTGCTTGAACAGATTGTCCCAGCCTGGCGGGGCAAAGCCGAGGCCGAAGTCCCGGGCAATCTCCCCTGTCAGTCCGCGGCCCTTGAGGTAGTCCACGGCAGCCTTGCGTGCCGGGTGACTCTTGAGCGCCTGGCGGTAAAAGTCCGCAGCGGCAGTCAGTAGTGGATAAAGCGGCGAATCGGTCGGCTGTCGCGGTTTGTGCGAGCGGCCACCTTCTTCGCGGGGCACTTCCATGCCGGCGGCTTTGGCCAGGTCCTCGACCGCCTGGGGAAAGTCCAGGTTGTCGTGGTCCATGAGAAAACCGAGCGCGTTACCGCCGGCGCCGCAACCGAAGCAGTAATAGAACTGCTTATCGGGGCTCACGCTGAACGATGGGGTTTTCTCTTTATGGAACGGGCAGCAGGCGGTGTAGTTCTTGCCGGCCTTCTTCAGTTGCACGCGCGAGCTGACCACATCGACGATGTCGGTGCGGTTCAGCAGGTCGTCAATGAAGCTCTGGGGAATCAGCCCGGCCATGGCGTTCTCGTCGTCTGCGCTGTAATGAGTCCGATGCGATGGGCGGCCGGACGCGGGTCATGCTTGAAAACGCACGAAGGGTGCGGCTCGACCAGTGTCGTCTGCGTAATCGCTGTCGGGGAGTGTATCTGCCGAAAATCCACTGACGTTAGTACCTATCAGTCTTCGACTTTATGAAAGTGTTGCGCTGAATCCGCTGGCGGCCGGTTGAGGGCCTCGGATAGCTCATGAAGCGGGCACGCAAGCAGGTGCCTTGGGCTGATCGTCGTAAGAGGAATCAGTGGGTGTGCTCGTCAGTAGCCTTGAAAGGCTCGTCAGAAAAGACGTGCACCGCTGGCAAAAGAGCCAGGCCTGACGCGGTGAAGCGGGTTTGTCTCGGTCGCGTGTGCGGCTTCGACGGTGAAGCATCAAGCGTTTTACGCAAATGCCATTAGCCCGGCTGAGGGCCGGGCTTGGCAGAAGCTTGCTACGATCGTCTGTGTATTAGTACAGACGAACGGCGCGGCGCTGTTCGCGCTGAACTTTCTTGGCGTGACGCTTAACAGCGGCTGCTGCCTTGCGCTTACGCTCGGAAGTTGGCTTCTCGTAAAATTCGCGGCTACGAACTTCAGCCAGTACACCGGCTTTTTCGCAGGAGCGCTTGAAACGACGCAGAGCTACGTCGAAGGGTTCGTTCTCTTTAACTTTGACGGCTGGCATCCAGAGCTACCTTCATTCATTACCGGGGTCAACATCCTCGCGGCAAAAGAGCACTTGAAGACGTCGGTTTTTAAGGGTTGCGGATGTTAACCCCTCAACGCTCGGAATGCAAAGCCTCTGATCGAAAACCGCTGGTCGGGGCATCCAGTGGCGACTATTATGCGCGCCTTCGAATTCAGCCTAAACAAGGCGCAAACCCATGCTAGTACTGGGATTAGAAACTTCCTGCGACGAAACCGGCGTCGCTTTATACGACAGCGAGCGCGGTCTGCTGGCCGACGCACTGTTCAGCCAGATCGACCTGCACCGTGTCTACGGCGGCGTGGTGCCGGAGCTCGCCTCCCGCGATCACGTCAAGCGCATGCTGCCCTTGATCCGTCAGGTGCTGGCCGAGGCTGACTGCGTACCGACCGAGATCGACGCCATCGCCTACACCGCCGGTCCTGGCCTGGTCGGCGCTTTGCTGGTGGGTGCTTCCTGCGCTCAGGCGCTGGCGTTTGCCTGGGGCATTCCGGCCCTTGGTGTGCACCACATGGAAGGCCACTTGCTGGCGCCGATGCTGGAGCCAAAACCACCGGAGTTTCCGTTCGTCGCTTTGTTGGTCTCCGGTGGTCATACACAGCTGGTTCAGGTTGATGGCATCGGCCAATACAGCCTGCTGGGCGAGACCCTCGATGACGCGGCAGGCGAAGCTTTCGACAAGACCGCGAAGATGATGGGCCTCAATTATCCGGGTGGTCCTGAAATCGCCAAGCTGGCAGAGAAGGGCGTCGCAGGACGTTTCACCTTCCCGCGTCCGATGTGCGATCGCCCGGGCCTGGATTTCAGCTTCAGCGGTTTGAAGACTTTCGCCCTCAACACTTGGCAGCAGTGCGTCAGCGCCGGGGACGACAGCGAGCAAGCCCGTTGCGACATCGCGCTGGCGTTCCAGCAGGCCGTGGTGGAGACTTTGACCATCAAGTGCAAGCGTGCGTTGAAGCAGGCCGGCATGAAGCGTCTGGTGATCGCCGGTGGCGTCAGCGCCAACAAGGCATTGCGGGTTTCGCTGGAGAAAATGCTCGGCGACATGAAGGGCGATGTGTTCTATGCCCGTCCCGAGTTCTGTACCGACAACGGCGCGATGATTGCGTTTGCCGGTTGCCAGCGTCTGCAGGCCGGCCAGCAGGAAAGCCTGGCGATCAGCGTGCAGGCGCGTTGGCCGATGGAGCAGTTGTCGGCGCTGTGATGAACGGTGCTCACGTACGGTATTTAAAAATGCCGTTCGCGCCCGGCAAACAGGTCGCGTAGATTGCCCCGGTGGCGCCAGACGATCAGCAGTGTGAGCGTGCTCATCGGCAACAGCGCTTCCGGCTCCTGCCAGGCCAGCAATGGCAGGGTCAGGGGCGTGGCAATCAATGCTGCCAGCGAGCTGGTACGGGTCAGGTAGAACGTCAGTAGCCAGGCGCACACGGCCAGCAGCGCGGCGGGCGGATACAGGCCCAGCAGCATGCCGGCCGCCGTGGCGACGCCCTTGCCGCCGCGAAAGCGGAAGTACAGCGGGAACAGGTGACCGATCACGGCGCAGACGCCGATCCATGCCTGATCCTGCAGCGACAGGCCTGCCGCCGAGGCGATCAGTACCGGCAGCAGGCCTTTGCACAGATCACCCAGCAGGGTCAGGATCGCGAGTTTGCGACCGGCCAGGCGCAGCATGTTGGTGGCACCGGCATTACCCGAGCCACTCATTCGCGGATCCGGATTTCCGGTCAGGCGGCTGAGCAAAATGGCGAAGGACAGCGAGCCGAGCAGGTAGGCGAGGATCGCCAGTAACCAAAACATGCTAACTATTCCGGGCGAGGACGCCCTGATTCTAACGGCGCATTGCGCCCTTGTCGTGCAGTGGAGAGAAGTGCTTGGACAGAGTGTTTATCGAGGGCCTGGAAGTCGACACCGTGATCGGTGCCTACGACTGGGAGCGCGGCATCCGACAGTGCCTGCGTCTTGATCTGAGCTTCGCCTGGGACAATCGCCCGGCCGCCGCCGGTGACGACCTGACCCTGGCACTCGATTACGCCAGTGTTTCCACGCGGATCCAGGCCTTTGCCGAGCAGGCACAGTTCCAGTTGGTCGAGACCTTCGCCGAGCGTCTGGTCGAAGTGCTGATGGCCGAATTCAAGATCACCTGGGTACGCCTGAAGCTGACCAAGCCTGGCGCGGTTCCGGCCGCCAAGGGTGGTGTCGGTGTGGAGATCGAGCGCGGATGTCGCTGACTCAGGTCTACCTCGGGCTCGGTAGCAATATCGAGCGCGAAACTCATTTGCGCGCAGGTCTGGATGCCTTGGCCGGTTTTCTGGTGGATATCCGCTGTTCGGCGGTATTCGAGAGCCAGCCGGTGGGGATCAAGAGCGGCCCGTTCTTCAATTTCGTGGTGTCGGCTTACACCGATCTGCCGCTGATGGAGCTGGATCGACGGCTGAAATTCATCGAGGCGGATAACGGTCGTTATGCCCCGGATCGCAAGGGATTGCCGCTGGATATCGACGTCTTGCTGTACGGCGAGCTGGCAGGCAATTTCGACGGGCTGATCCTGCCCCGTGCCGAGATTCTGAAAAATGCCTTCGTGTTGTGGCCGTTGTCGCTGATTGCGCCGGATCGGGTGCATCCAGGTGTGGGAAAAAGCTTTGCCACGCTGTGGTCCGAGGCGCAGATCGATCAGGTGCTGGCACCGGTCGGGTTTGAATGGCGCGGTATTCAGCTCACGCCTCCAGATCTGTTGAACTGACTGACGCCATCGCGACCGGTTCGCGATGGCGTCAGGTGTTCTCAGGACGACGCTGATTCCTTGTAAGCCTTCAACGCCTTGAGCCGTTCGCGTTTGAGTGCTTCGCCCAGTTCCGGGCCTTTGAATCCCTTCTCCAGCAGCGGCTGTACCGCGACGCCCCGAGCAGCGCTGGCGGCACCGCGCAGGTAATCCGCCTGTGGATAACTGCGTTGTTCAAGCCCTTTGCGGCCTCGGGCATCCATCTCGCATGCGACGATAAATTCTTCGAAGCGCTGCGGTCGGCGATAAACATCAAAGCTCTGCAGCAATTCCAGCAAGGTCGAAGCCTTCAGCTCCAGGGCACGATGGCCGTGGGTGTGGTACTGGCCGACCAGTACGGCCAGTTCCTGACAGTCCTTCGGTGCCTTGAAGCGCTCGTTGACCGCTTTGATCAGCTTCAGGCCCTTGTGCTCGTGGGCAATGTGCCGCGGCCATTCCTCTTCCGGCGTCAGGCCCTTGCCGAGATCATGCAGCAGGCAGGCCCAGCGCACCGTCAATGGTTGCTGGTGCAGGGCGGCTTGCTCAAGCACGCTCAGTGTGTGAATGCCGCTGTCGATTTCCGGATGATGGACTTCCGGTTGCGGTACGCCGAACAGGGCGTCTACCTCCGGCATCAGCACCTTCAGAGCACCGCAATCGCGCAATACCTGAATGAACACCTGCGGCTGACTTTCCATCAGTGCGCGGGAAATTTCTTTCCAGCTGCGTTCGGCGGTCAAGGCCTCCAGTTCGCCGGATTCGCTGAGCTGGCGCATCAACTCAAGGGTCTCGGGGGCAACCTTGAAACCGAGTTCTGCGTAACGAGCCGCGAAGCGGGCAACACGCAGGACTCGCAGGGGATCTTCGGCGAATGCGGGGGAAACGTGGCGCAGGATTCGGTCTTCGAGATCGCGCTGGCCGTGATAGGGATCCGTCAGGTTTTGCTGATCGTCCTCGGCCATGGCGTTGATCGTGAGGTCGCGACGGATCAGGTCTTCTTCAAGCGTGACCTCGGGGCTGGCGTGAAAAGTGAATCCGCCATAACCGCGACCGCTCTTGCGTTCGGTGCGGGCGAGAGCGTACTCCTCGCCGCTTTTCGGGTGAAGAAACACAGGGAAATCCGCACCGACCGGGCGAAACCCTTTGGCGAGCATTTCTTCTGCGGTGGCGCCGACCACCACCCAATCGATATCGGTGACCGGTTTGCCCAGCAGGCGATCACGTACCGCGCCGCCGACCTTGTAAATCTGCATAAAAAACCTCCGTTGGCCCGACAGGATAACCCTTGCGCCGGACTTTCGGAGGTCAGGACGGGATCAAAGATGAATCACAGCCAGATCGAGGCGACCGTAATCTCCTTCACCGTGTTCGCTGCGGGGTGGAACGTGGTGGGTTTTCATGATCTGGTCGCCCTGCAGAGTTTCCAGATGAATGTCGAAACCCCATAACCGGTGCAGATGCTTGAGTACCTCGTCGGTGGAGTCGCCCAGCGGTTTGCGGTCATGCTGCTGGTGACGCAGGGTCAGAGAACGGTCACCGCGCCGGTCGATGCTGTAGATCTGCACGTTCGGTTCACGGTTGCCCAGGTTGTATTGCGCAGCAAGCGTTTCGCGAATGATCCGGTAGCCGCCCTCGTCATGGATGGCGGGCACCAGCAGGTCGTCCTTCTGGTCGTCATCGAGGATGCTGAACAGCTTCAGGTCGCGGATCACCTTCGGCGACAGGTACTGCAGGATGAAGCTCTCATCCTTGAAGCTGCTCATGGCGAACTTGATGGTCGACAGCCAGTCGGTGCCGGCGATTTCCGGGAACCAGCGGCGGTCTTCCTCCGTAGGTTCTTCACACATCCGCCGAATGTCGCGGTACATGGCAAAACCCAGGGCATAGGGGTTGATACCGTTGTAGTAGGGGCTGTCGAATCCCGGCTGGAATACCACGCTGGTATGGGACGTCAGGAACTCCATCATGAATCCGTCGGTGACCAGTCCTTCGTCGTAAAGGTCGTTCATCAGCGTGTAGTGCCAGAAAGTCGCCCAGCCTTCGTTCATCACCTGGGTCTGACGCTGTGGATAGAAGTACTGGGCGATCTTGCGCACAATGCGCACGATTTCCCGTTGCCACGGTTCCAGCAGCGGCGCGTGTTTCTCGATGAAGTACAGGATGTTTTCCTGGGGTTCGGCCGGGAACCGTGCATTGTCCTTGTCGCTGAACTTGTCCGCGCCTTTGGGAATGGTGCGCCACAGGTCGTTGATCTGCTTCTGCAGGTGCTCTTCGCGATCCTTCTGCCGGCGCCGTTCTTCCTCGGCGGAAATCGGGTAGGGGCGCTTGTAGCGGTCGACGCCGTAATTCATCAGCGCATGGCAGGAGTCGAGCAGGTCCTCCACTGCGTCGATGCCATGGCGCTCCTCGCACTGCATGATGTACTGCTTGGCGAACACCAGGTAGTCGATGATCGAACTGGCGTCGGTCCAGGTGCGGAACAGGTAATTGCCCTTGAAGAAGCTGTTGTGGCCGTAGCAGGCGTGGGCCACGACCAGTGCCTGCATGCAGATGGTGTTCTCTTCCATCAGGTAGGCGATGCACGGGTCGGAGTTGATCACGATCTCGTAGGCCAGCCCCATCTGCCCGCGGCTGTAGGATTTCTCGGTGCTGAGGAAGTGTTTGCCGTAGGACCAGTGGTGATAGCCCAGCGGCATGCCGACCGAAGCATAGGCATCCATCATCTGTTCGGCGGTGATCACTTCGATCTGGTTGGGGTAAGTATCCAGGGCGTAGCCGGCCGCGATCCGGGCGATTTCGCGGTCGTAGGCCTGGATCAGCTCGAATGTCCATTCGGAGCCGGTGGAAATCGGTTGGCGCTTCTGCTCTTTGGCGGTCATGTCACTAACCTGCGCTGGAAGAGTTCACGGAAGACCGGATAGATATCTCCGGCCGAGACCAGCTGCTGCTGGGCAAAAGTGTCGGAAAAGGCTTCGGCGATGCGTTCGTATTCGTACCACAGGGCCTGATGTTCGCGCGGGGTGATCTCTACGTAAGTGTAGTACTGCACGAACGGCATGATCTGGTTGATCAGGATATCGCGGCAGATCGGCGAATCGTCGTTCCAGTTGTCGCCGTCGGAAGCCTGGGCCGCGTAGATGTTCCATTCGTTGCTCGGGTAGCGCTCGGCCATGATCTCCTGCATCAGTTTCAGGGCGCTGGAGACGATGGTGCCGCCGGTTTCGCGGGAATAGAAAAACTCTTCTTCGTCCACTTCCCGGGCGCTGGTGTGGTGGCGAATGAACACGACGTCGATCTTGTCGTAGTTCCGCTTCAGGAACAGGTACAGCAGGATGAAAAAACGTTTGGCGATGTCCTTGGTCGCCTGGGTCATTGAGCCGGAAACGTCCATCAGGCAGAACATCACGGCTTTGGAGCTGGGGTTCGGCTGTTTGATCAGCAGGTTGTACTTGAGATCGAAGGTGTCGAGGAAGGGCACGCGATGAATGCGTGCGCTGAGCTTCTCTATTTCTGCTTCCAGGTCCTGAATATCGCCGAAATTATCCGGTTCTTCGCGTTTCAGGCGTGCCAGCTCTTCCTTGGCCTCGCGCAGCTTGGCGCGGCTGCTGCCGGACAGCGCGATTCGCCGGGCATGGGCCGAGCGCAGGGTGCGGATGATGTTGATCCGGGACGGGTTGCCCTCGTTGCTGATCCCGGCGCGAACTGTCTTGAAGGTATCGGTACCGGTCAGGTTGCGTTTGACCAGGTTCGGCAGTTCGAGGTCCTCGAACATGAACTCGAGGAATTCTTCCTGAGTGATCTGGAAGACGAATTCGTCCATGCCTTCGCCGGAGTTGCCGGCCTTGCCCGGTCCGCGGCCTCCGCCACCTCCCGGTGGGCGGGCGATGTGTTCGCCGGCGGTGAATTCCTTGTTGCCGGGATGAACCACCGTCTGCTTGCCGCCGCGACCATGGTGAAGCACCGGTTCGTCGATGTCGCGACCGGGAATGCTGATCTGCTCGCCGTGCTCCATGTCGGTGATGGAGCGCCGGCTGACCGCCTCTTCGACAGCCTTCTTGATGTGGTCACGGTAACGCCGCAGGAAGCGCTGACGGTTCACCGTGCTCTTGTTCTTGCCATTGAGACGTCGGTCGATCACATAGCTCATAGGAAGCCCTCCGGGCAGCTTCAAGTAGTGAGCTGCGAGCCGCAAGTGCAGGCATATGCCCTGGCATCAGGCTCATGCGCTTTTTACTTGCAGCTCGAAGCTTGTAGCTTGCAGCTGCTTTACTGCGATTTCCGGACCCGCAGATACCACTCGGAGAGCAGTCGTACCTGTTTGTCGGTGTAGCCGCGTTCGACCATTCGTGTAACGAAGTCGTTGTGTTTCTGTTGATCCTCTTTGCTGGCCTTGGCATTGAAGCTGATGACCGGCAGCAGGTCCTCGGTGTTCGAGAACATTTTCTTCTCGATGACCACCCGCAGTTTTTCGTAGCTGAGCCAGGTCGGGTTCTTGCCGTTGTTATTGGCCCGGGCGCGCAACACGAAGTTGACGATTTCGTTGCGGAAATCCTTCGGATTGCTGATGCCGGCCGGTTTCTCGATTTTTTCCAGTTCCTCGTTGAGGGCGACGCGGTTGAGGATCTCGCCGGTTTCCGGATCGCGGTATTCCTGATCCTGAATCCAGAAGTCCGCGTACAGCACGTAGCGGTCGAAAATGTTCTGGCCATACTCGCTGTAGGACTCGAGGTAGGCGGTCTGGATCTCCTTGCCGATGAATTCGATATAACGCGGCGCCAGGTACTCTTTCAGGTAACGCAGATAGCGTTCGCGGGTCTCGGCCTGGAACTGTTCCTGCTCGATCTGCTGTTCCAGCACGTAGAGCAGGTGCACCGGGTTGGCCGCGATCTCGTGCGGGTCGAAGTTGAAGACCTTGGACAGGATCTTGAACGCGAACCGGGTCGACAGACCGTTCATGCCCTCGTCGACACCTGCAGCGTCGCGGTATTCCTGGATCGACTTGGCCTTCGGATCGGTGTCCTTGAGGTTTTCGCCGTCATACACGCGCATCTTGGAATAGATGTTGGAGTTTTCCGGCTCCTTCAGGCGTGACAGGACTGTGAACTGCGCCAGCATCTTCAGGGTGTCCGGCGCGCAATGGGCCTTGGCCAGGGAGCTGTTGAACAGCAGCTTGTCGTAGATCTTCACTTCGTCGCTGACCCGCAGGCAGTACGGCACTTTGACGATGTAGATCCGGTCGATGAAGGCTTCGTTGTTCTTGTTGTTACGGAAGGTGTGCCATTCCGATTCGTTGGAGTGGGCCAGCAGGATCCCGGTGAACGGAATCGCTCCCAGACCTTCGGTACTGTTGTAGTTGCCTTCCTGAGTGGCGGTCAGCAAAGGGTGCAGCACCTTGATCGGTGCCTTGAACATTTCGACGAATTCCATCAGGCCCTGGTTGGCCCGGCACAGCGCACCGGAATAGCTGTAGGCATCGGCGTCGTTCTGCGGGAATTCCTCCAGCTTGCGGATATCGACCTTGCCCACCAGCGCGGAGATGTCCTGGTTGTTCTCGTCGCCCGGTTCGGTCTTGGCTACGGCGATCTGGTTGAGGATCGACGGATAGAGCTTGACCACGCGGAACTGGCTGATGTCGCCACCGAATTCGGCCAGGCGCTTGGTGGCCCATGGCGACATGATGGTGTTCAGGTAGCGCCGGGGAATGCCGAAGTCTTCTTCGAGGATCGCGCCATCTTCGGTGGCGTTGAACAGACCCAGTGGAGATTCGAATACCGGTGAGCCCTTGATGGCATAGAAGGGCACTTTTTCCATGAGCTGTTTCAGCTTCTCGGCCAGGGACGATTTACCGCCACCGACGGGACCGAGCAGGTAGAGGATCTGTTTCTTCTCCTCGAGGCCCTGGGCGGCATGGCGGAAATACGACACGATCTGGTCGATGCATTCTTCCATCCCGTGGAAGTCTTCAAAGGCCGGATAGCGGCGGATCACCTTGTTGGAAAAGATTCGCGACAGCCTCGAATTGGTCGAGGTGTCGAGCAGCTCCGGTTCGCCGATAGCCATTAACAGACGCTCGGCGGACGAAACGTAGGCGCTGCGATCCTTTTTGCACAGTTCCAGGTATTCCTGCAGCGAGAATTCTTCCTGGCGTGTGGACTCGAAGCGTTGTTGGAAGTGGCTAAAGATACTCATGACGTCACCTCGCTCGATACGTGGAGCCGACGCCGGATCACTCAGTCGATGCTGGCAAGCAGCTGTTTTGGCAGCTGTTGTTTACCCCCAGAACCCCTCCGCGATCGACAACCGCGAAAGTCACTCCCGATGACCCGTGCGCCGGTGTACCGGCTCTCCCCTGTTTTGGATGGCCTGGGCTTAAGGATAGTTGGGAATTCGGGAGGTAAAGGCGAGATACGTAATTAGTTGTGGCAGACCGTTCGTCTGCCACTGCGCGAGCCCACGGGAGCCGGGGCTTGCACGTGACAAAAAAATTATTCGGAGGTGCCTTGCGCGGTTTCCGAAGGAAAAGTCGTACGCCACAGCTCGAAGCCGCCGTCCATGCTGTAGACGTCGGAAAAGCCCTGGCTGACAAGATATGCCGCGGCACCCTGGCTCGAATTGCCGTGGTAGCAGACCACGACGGTTGGGGCGTCGAGGTCGGCGCCCTGGATGAAGGCATGCAGGGAATGATTGTCCAGATGCTTCGAGCCGCTGATGTGCAGCGCCGCGAATGTGGCAGGGTCACGGACGTCGACCACCACGGCACCTTGCTCGCGCAGGGCCTGGGCCTGTTCCGGGGGGATTCGTTTGAATTCGCTCATGGCGGGTTCCTGTGGCTCGGCTGAAAACCCAGTCTAACGCGGGGCGCTGACTGGCGAGGATTCGGTGATCAATGGTGCGACGGGAGGCAGGACACCGCCGTGTTCGTCGCATTTGCACGACAGCCGTTCAAAACTGTCGACGTTCATCAGGGTCAGGCTGCCGCCCCACACGCATCCGGTGTCGAGGGCCGAAATGCCGGGCTCGTGGACATCGCCCTCAAGCGCCGCCCAGTGGCCGAAAATGATCCGCAGGCCACGGGTCTTGCGTTCCTTGTGCTGGAACCACGGTTTGTAGCCCGGTGGCGCCGTGTCCAGACCTTCCTTGCTCTTGAGGTCGAGCTTGCCTTCGGCGGTGCAGAAGCGCATGCGCGTGAAGTAGTTGGTGATGACCCGCAGGCGGGCTACGCCTTTGAGTTCGCTGTCCCACTTCGCCGGTTCGTTGCCGTACATGCCGTCGAGGAAGGCCGGGAGCAGATTGTCGTCGCGCAGGGCGGTCTCGACTTCTTCGGCGTACTTCAGGGCCTTGCGCAGCGACCATTGCGGCGGGATGCCCGCGTGGGTCATGGCGACTTCACGTTGCTCGTCGTAGTGCATCAGTTTCTGCTGACGCAGCCACTCCATCAGTTCGGCGCAGTCCGGTGCTTCGAGAATCTCGCGCAGGGTGTCGGACTTCTTCATCCGCTCGATGTTTTTCGCCGCCGCCAGCAGGTGCAGATCGTGATTGCCGAGGACGCAGACCAGCGACTCACGCATGCCATAGAGAAAGCGCAGGGTTTCCAGCGATTGCGGGCCACGGTTGACCAGGTCGCCTACCAGCCACAACCGGTCCACTGCCGGGTTGAACGCGACTTGCCTGAGCAGGCACTTGAGCGGTTCGAGGCAGCCTTGCAGGTCGCCGACGGCATACGTCGCCATTAGTGCAGGGCTCCGGGAACGGCGAGGCGGAAGGGTTTGATAATCGCATCGAAATGCTTGCCGTCACTGGCGACCATTTCATAGCTGCCCTGCATGGTGCCGACCTTGGTGGTCATGACCGTGCCGCTGCTGTAGGTGTGGCTTTGTCCTGCATCGATCAGGGGCTGCTGGCCGACCACGCCGGCACCGCGCACTTCTTCGACATGCCCGTCGCCATCGGTGATCACCCAATGCCGGGACATCAGCCGGGCGGGTTGCTCGCCATTATTCTGCACAGTGATGGTGTAGGCGAAGGCGAAGCGGTCGTGCTCGGGTTGCGATTGGTCTGCCAGGTAGTGAGTAACGACACTGACATCGACCTGATAACGAGGATCAGACATGCAAAGGGCCTTAAGGACAAAGCGGGACGCGGGGGGTAGCCGATGAGTTGAGTCTAGGCAAGTATCGGGCAGGAGACCAGAGCGGCGTCCTGCCCGAGTGCGATGCTTGCCTGTCAGTCGGCTGCAGGTGTTTTCGCGGGCTGTTCGGCAAGCTTGTCGGCCAGACGCACGAATGCGGCCAGATCAAGCTGCTCGGGACGCAGGCTGCCATCGACGCCGGCGGCCTCGATTTCAGCGTTGCTCAGCAATTGCTTGAGGGTGTTGCGCAGGGTCTTGCGGCGCTGGTTGAAGGCTTCGCGCACCACGCGCTCCAGCAGGCGGTGATCCTTGGCCGGGTGCGGCAGTACCGCGTGCGGCACAAGACGCACGATGGCCGAGTCGACCTTCGGCGGCGGGTTGAAAGCCCCCGGGCCGACGTTGAACAGATGTTCGACCCGGCAGTGGTACTGAACCATGATCGACAGACGGCCCCAGTCGCCGCCACCCGGGCCGGCGGCCAGGCGCTCCACGACTTCCTTCTGCAACATGAAGTGCATGTCGCGAATGATGCCTGCATTGTTCAGCAGGTGGAAAATCAGCGGCGTGGAGATGTTGTACGGCAGGTTGCCGACCACGCGCAGGCTGTTCGGCGCAGCGTTCAGGGTGTTGAAGTCGAACTTCAGCGCATCGCCCTGATGCAGGTTGAAATTGCTCTTTCCGGCGAACTGCTGGTTGAGGATCGGGATCAGGTCCTTGTCCAGTTCCACCACGTCCAGCTGTGCGCCGGAATTGAGGATGCCGGCAGTCAGCGCGCCCTGGCCCGGGCCGATTTCCAGCATCCGGTCACCGGACTTGGCACTGATGGAGCGCAGGATGCGGTCGATGACGCCAGCATCGTGAAGGAAGTTCTGGCCAAAGCGTTTGCGCGCCTTGTGTTGGTATTGCTCGGTCATAAACGGGTCTCGGCCATCTGGTAGGCGGTTTCCAGGGCGACCTGCAGGCTGCCGGTGTCGATCTTGCCGCTGCCGGCCAGATCCAGGGCGGTGCCATGGTCGACGGAGGTGCGGATGATCGGCAGGCCCAGGGTCACGTTGACCGCTGCGCCGAAGCCTTTGTACTTGAGCACGGGCAGGCCCTGGTCGTGGTACATCGCCAGCACTGCGTCGCAGTGCTCCAGATATTTGGGGGTAAACAGAGTGTCGGCAGGCAGCGGGCCACGAAGGTCCATGCCCTCGCCGCGCAGGCGCTCCAGGGTGGGTTCGATGATGTCGATTTCTTCATGGCCCAGGTGTCCGCCTTCACCGGCGTGCGGGTTGAGCCCGCAGACCAGGATGCGCGGTTGGGCAATGCCGAATTTGTCTTGCAGGTCGGCGTGCAGGATCCGCGTGACCCGCTCCAGTCGCTCCGGCGTGATCGCATCGGCGATATCGCGCAGGGGCAGGTGAGTGGTGACCAGCGCCACGCGCAAACCGCGGGTGGCGAGCATCATCACCACCTGGGCGGTGTGGGTCAGGTCGGCGAGGAATTCGGTGTGGCCGGAAAAGGCGATGCCGGATTCATTGATCACGCCCTTGTGCACCGGGGCGGTGATCATCCCGGCGAAGTCGCCGTTCAGGCAGCCATTGCCGGCGCGGGTCAGGGTTTCGAGGACGAATGCGGCGTTGGCCTTGTCCAGCTGCCCGGCGACCACGGGGGCGCTGAGCGGGGTGTCCCAGACGTAAAGGCTGTTGGCGGGTGCCGGAACGTCCGGCCAGTGATCGGGCGAAACGGGCAGCAGGCTGACGGCCAGCCCCAGCTGCGCGGCCCGCTCTTGGAGCAGGTCACGGCTGGTGATGGCAATCAGGGGGTGTGGCTGGGCTTGCGAGGCGAGCAGCAGGCACAGGTCAGGACCGATGCCGGCTGGTTCGCCGGGTGTCAGCGCGAAACGCTTGGGTTTCACTGCGCTGCCTGGTCTGCACCAGGGAGTTTGATCTCTACGTACGCTTCGTCACGGATCTGACGCAGCCAGGTCTGCAGCTCTTCGTCGTACTTGCGGTTACGCAGTACGGTCATCGCTTGCTGTTCACGGGCCTGCTCGGTGCTGTCAGTGGCGCGACGGCCAAGGACTTCCAGAACGTGCCAGCCGTACTGAGTCTGGAATGGCTTGGACAGCTGACCCTGCGGGGACTTGGCCATCACGGCGCGGAATTCCGGTACCAGTGCGTTCGGGTCGATCCAGTTCAGGTCGCCGCCGTTGAGGGCAGAACCCGGGTCTTCCGAGTATTTCTTCGCCAGTTCGGCGAAGTCTTCGCCGGCTTCGATGCGGTTATACAGCGACTGGACGAGTTCCTTGGTCTTGGCTTCGTCACGAACCGGACTTGGCTTGACCAGAATGTGGCGCACATGCACTTCGTCACGCATCTGGCTTTCGCCGCCGCGTTTTTCCAGCAGCTTCAGGATGATGAAACCACCTGGAGTGCGTGCCGGTTGAGTGATGTCGCCCGGCGACATGGCGCTCAGTTCACGATCGAACGGCGGTGGCAATTGAGCGGCTTTACGCCAGCCCATGTCGCCGCCTTCCAGGGCGTTGTCGCTGCCGGATTTGGCTACGGCCAGTTGACCGAAGTCAGCGCCTTGCTTGAGTTGCTGGTAAACCTCCATCGCCTGGCGTGCAGCGCTCTGAATCGCTTCAGAGTTGGCGCTTTCCGGGGTAGGAATCAGGATGTTGGCCAGGTGCAGCTCTTCGGACAGCTGCATCTTGCCCAGGTCGGAGGCGAGGAAGTTCTTCACTTCCTGTTCCGATACCTGAATGCGTTCTGCAACACGACGCTGGCGCACACGGCTGATGATCATTTCGCGGCGGATCTGCTCGCGGGCGTCCTCATAGGACAGGCCGTCGCGGGACAGGGCGGCGCGGAACTGGTCGACAGTCATGTTGTTGCGCTGGGCGATGGTGCCGACAGCCTGGTTCAGCTCTTCATCGGTGATGCGGATGCCGGAACGTTCGCCGATCTGCAGTTGCAGGTTTTCGACGATCAGGCGCTCGAGCACCTGTTGATCCAGCACACCCGGAGGCGGCAAGCCGCCGCCACGCTTGGCAATGGTTTGCTGAACCTCGTGGACGCGTTGATCCAGCTGGCTCTGCATGACCACGTCGTTGTCGACGATGGCCACAACCTTATCGATGGACTGTACTGCGGCGTTTGCCGCAGTACCCAGGAACAGCGCGCCCAGCATCAGCGGGCGCAGACAATCAGAAAGCTTGGTCTTCACGTTGACGATAACCTTGGATGCCTTTGTCGAGGAAGCTCTCTACCTTGGCGCCAGTCAGGCCGCCGAGTCCCTTCAGAACAATTTGGAGGAAGACGCCGTGGTCGCCTTTTTCGTTTTGCGGAGCTTCCTGACTGAATTCGTCGTAGGAAACCCAGTAACGGTTGATCAGGCGAAGTTTCCAGCAGCAGTTGTCGTATTCGAAACCACCGAAGGCTTCCAGCGTACGGTTGCGGTTGTAGTCGTACTGCCAGCGGCTGATCGCGTTCCACTGTGGAACGATCGGCCAGATGACCGAGAAGTCATGCTGCTGGATCTTGTAGTAGTCCTTCACGTAGCCAGGCTGGCCCGGCGTGCCGTAGTCACCGCCACCCACCGACCACTTACCGGTGTTCTGGTCGAACCGGACCTGATCGTTACGATAGCGATAACCGACGTTGACCACCTTGTTCGGGTTGTCTTCAGGCTGGTAGTGGAACATCGCGCTGCCGGAACGGGGGCTGCGGCTGTCCGGGTCCCAGTTGTAATCGGCTGTGGTGCGCCAGTCGCGGTTCCAGCGGTATTCGTATTCCAGCGCATAAGGCGAAACGTTGGCTTTCGCGTCGTCACGGTCCTTGAATGCAATGCCTGGCAGTTGAACTTCGCGGTCCTTGAAGTACAAGGCTTGGCCGACGCTGATGCGTTGACGCTCGAAACCATCGTCTTCGATCCAGCGGCTGGTCACGCCCAACGACAGTTTGTTCTCGTCACCGACACGGTCGGAGCCGGAGAAGCGGTTGTCGCGGAACAGCGATGCGTAGTTGAAGGTGTATTCACTGGTATCGAATACCGGAATGTCTTCCTGGTCTACCTTCGGCACATAGAGGTAGAACATGCGCGGCTCCAGCGTCTGGCGGTAGTTCTTGCCAAAGTAGGAGGTGTTGCGGTCGAAATACAGACCACCGTCGATGCTGGCGATCGGTACGCCGCGGCTCTGGTTGCTGTCGAAGGTGCCGTTGAGTTTGTCCTGTTCGGCAGTCTGCGCAGCAATCTGCGATTTACCGGTACCGTCCAGATCCAGTTGGTACTGGGTGTATTGGTACTTGAGCGATGGCTTGAGGAAGCCATAGGTCCAGTTCATCGGCAGGCTGACACCAGGTTTCAGGTTCAGACGGTCGCCATTGGCACGAGCCAGCCCCTGAATGTTGGTGTCAAGACGTGGTGTAACACTGCCATCTTCGTTAGTGAAATCGCCATTTTTCAGATCACGATCAAACCGCACGATCTCGGTCTCGTAATCGAAGTTCAGGCCTTCCGGATGATACGGCAGCTGACCATTGAAGGTGATCTGCGGCAGACGGTCGTACGGTGTGATGTTCGAAACGGTCGCCAGTTGGTAAGCCTGGGCATTCAAACGTGCCGTGTAGCTGTCGCCACGGTAGGTCACCGAACCCTGCTGGTTGACATAGTCGGCACTCTTCACGCCGATCTGATCGGTAGTCAGATCCTGGAAGTAGTACGGATCGCTGATCTTGGTGTAGTCAACCTGGGTGAACACGCGGGAGTCGAGACCACCCTTGTGCTGCCAGTTGTACATGTAGCGATTTTTTTCGTAATCGCTCTGCTTGCTGCGATCGGTGTCTTCGTCGTTGAGGAACGCGGCGCCGAACTGACCTTCGCTGGACTTGGTCAGGTAACGGAACTCGCCTTCCATCAACAGGCCGCGCTTGCTCATATAACGCGGGTACAACGTGGCATCGTAGTTCGGTGCCAGGTTGAAGTAGTACGGGGTGACCAGCATGAAGCCGGTGTCGCTGCCGGTGCCGATGGTCGGCGGCAGGAAACCCGACTGACGGCGGTCGTCGATTGGGAAATAGATGTACGGGGTGTACAGGATCGGAATGTCCTTGACCCGCAGTGTCACGTTGGTCGCGGTACCGAAGCCGGTGGCAGGGTTCAGGGTGATGTTGTTGCCCTTGAGCTGCCAGGCGTTGCTGTTCGGTTCGCACGTGGTGTACGTGCCGTCCTTCAGGCGGATGATCGCGTTTTCGGCGCGCTTGGCGTACAGCGCGTTACCGCGGATGCGCGATTTGTGCATCACGTATTCGGCGTTGTCGACTTTCGCTTCACCGGTGTCGAGTTGCACATCGGCGTGGTCGCCGACGATCAGCGCGCCGTTGTCGCGGATGCGCACGTCGCCCTTGAGTTCGGCGCGGCTCTCGGCCTGGTAGAGGCTCGCTTCCTGGGATTCGACTTGCATGCTGCCCTGACGCAGAACCACGTCACCGGCCAGCGTGCCGACCTGATCTTCGGTGTTGTAGCGCGACGCTTTCGCACCGATGAAGGTCGGGGCGTCACTTTTATTCGTCTTGTCATTCATGCCAGGACGAATCGGTTCGATATAGGAACCAGAGCAGTAAGGACCTGTCTCGGCCAGTTGGGCGGCGGTGAGCTTCTCGCGCGGAACCCAGTCGAGGTGACTGTAGTCTTCGCTACGGGATTTCAGGCCACGGCCCTTGGCTTCGGTGACCAGCATGGGTTTTGGCCCGGAGTCCGAAACCGTACCGTTCTCGGCCGGAGCCTGGCCGGTAGCGCTGACAGCGCTGCCGTCATGCACCGGACGCGGCGGCAATGCCGCCGTCGGCGTCTTCGGCGAACAGGCCCAGCCGCCCGTAGCCGAGACCGCGCAGTCATACTGCTCGGCGGCGACAACGAATGAACTGGCCAGAGGTTGCATAGCCAGCAGACTGCCGGTTACCAACAACGGAAATTTTTTACGAAACGCGGGGGATTTCAATGCCATCTTATTAGTCCGGGCTTCCTGCGTGCCATCTGCCCGCGGTGTGGGCCGCACGCCTCTCGATGGTCTGAAAAAGATGCTGGATAATAAAGCATGACCCGCTTGACGGCTAGCGCCGTCGGAGACCCTTGCAATGCCTGACCAAGATGTACGCTTGCAACACCTGAAAGTTTGGCTCGATGAACAGTTGGCGACCCTTTTTGCCGAACAGGGCTGGGGTGCCGTACCCCCGGCCACGTTGACTGCGGCCAGCAGCGACGCGAGTTTCCGCCGTTATTTCCGTTGGGAAGGCGCCGGTCGCAGTTTCGTCGTGATGGACGCACCGCCCCCCAGGAAAACTGCAAACCGTTCGTGGATATCGCCTTTTTGCTGGCGAAATCCGGTATCAACGTGCCGAAAATTTATGCAGAAGACCTCGATCGCGGATTTCTTTTGCTCAATGACCTGGGCAACAAGACCTATCTCGACGTGATCAATGGCGAAAATGCCGACGCATTGTTCAGCGATGCCTTGCAGGCGCTGTTGGCTTTTCAGCAATTGCCGATGGTGGCACCGCTGCCGAGCTACGACGTTGCGCTGCTGCGCCGTGAGCTGGAACTGTTCCCCGAGTGGTACGTGAAGCGCGAGCTGGGCATCGAATTCGACGCGACCCAACAGCAACAATGGCAGCAGGTCAGCGATCTGCTGATCGACAGCGCGCTGGCCCAGCCCAAAGTGCTGGTGCACCGCGACTACATGCCGCGCAACCTGATGCTCAGCGAACCGAACCCCGGCGTGCTGGATTTCCAGGACGCGGTGTACGGCCCGGTGACCTACGACGTGACCTGCCTGTTCAAGGATGCCTTCCTCAGCTGGACTGAAGAACGTGTGCGTGGCTGGCTCGAAAGCTACTGGCAGCAGGCGACGGCACTCAACATTCCGGTACAGCCGGACTTCGAAGACTTCCTGCGCGCCAGCGACCTTATGGGTGTGCAGCGTCACTTGAAGGTCATCGGAATCTTCGCCCGCATCTGTCACCGCGATGGCAAGCCTCGATACCTGGCCGACGTGCCGCGTTTCTTCGCTTATATAGAAGCGGTGATCGCACGCCGTCCCGAGCTCGCAGAACTACAGGCGCTGCTGGTCAGCCTGCGTGGCGGAGCGACTGCATGAAGGCAATGATTCTGGCGGCGGGAAAAGGCGAGCGCATGCGCCCGCTGACCCTGACCACCCCAAAACCGCTGGTGCGTGCCGCTGGCGTGCCATTGATCGATTACCACCTGCGCGCCCTGGCGGCGGCGGGTTTCAGCGAGATCGTGATCAACCATGCCTGGCTCGGCCAGCAGATCGAAGATTACCTGGGTGACGGCTCGCAATTCGGCCTGAGCATCCGTTATTCGCCCGAAGGCGAGCCACTGGAAACCGGTGGTGGGATCTTCCGCGCCTTGCCGCTGCTCGGTGACGAAGCGTTCCTGGTGGTCAACGGCGATATCTGGACCGATTACGACTTCAGCGTCCTGCACCAGCCGATCAGCGGACTGGCGCATCTGGTGCTGGCGGACAACCCGGCCCATCACCCGACCGGTGACTTCAGTCTGGTCGGTGATCAGGTACAGGACGGCCAACCGGGCTCGCCGACCCTGACCTACAGCGGCATCGCCGTGCTGCATCCGCAGTTGTTCGCCGGCTGCACGGACGGCGCCTTCAAACTGGCACCGTTGCTGCGCAAGGCCATGGCGGACGGGCAGGTCAGCGGTGAGCGACTGAAAGGTCAGTGGGTCGATGTCGGTACGCATGAGCGTCTGGCTGAGGCCGAAACCTTGATAGAAGCGAGTCGCTGATATGTTGTGGCCAGGGACTCTGATTGGAGCCGGAGCGGGTTTTGCTATCGCCAGCATTCCGGGGGCCATGCTTGGGGCTTTGTTGGGGCAGGCGCTGGATCGGCGCCTGCATTTGCAGAGCTGGGGACATTTGCGGGAAAAACTCGGCGGCCAGCCGATGTTGCGCAACGACGAGTTGTTGTTCGTCCTGCTCGGGCGTCTGGCCAAGAGCGACGGGCGGGTCACCGACGGGCATATCCAGCAGGCGCGTCAGGAGATGCGCGCGCTGGACATGAGCGAGCCGGCGCAGCGCCGGGCCATTGCCGCGTTCAATCGCGGCAAGTCCGGCGGGGATCGTCTGCGCGGTTATCTGCGGCGCCTCAGCGCTCAACCCCATGCTGCCGAAGGGGTATTGCGAGCCTGCTGGCGGATGGTCTGGGCCGACGGTCGGGCCGGCAGCAGCGAGCGCGAACTGCTGGCGCAGTGGGGCAAGTGGCTGGGCTGGACGACTCACCAGATTCAGGCGCTGGCGGCGGATTACGAGCCGCACAAGCGCCCGATCGTCAGCGCCGCGGTGAGTTATCAGGACGCGATGCGCCTGCTCGGCGTGTCGGCGACCAGCGAACCGGCACAGATTAAACGCGCCTATCGACGCCTGCTCAGTCGTCATCATCCGGACAAGGTGGCCGGGACGGGGGCGACGGCGGCCCAGGTGCTCGAGGCGACTGAAAAGACCCGCGAATTGCACAATGCCTACACATTGATTCGCGAGCGGCGGGATTTCCGCTAGACGAAAAAAAGATCGCAGCTCTGGCTGCGATCTTTTTTTGTGTGGCCGGTCAGTCCGGGTTTTGCGGATTCAACCAGCCGCGCACCCGGCGGAACAATTGCTCCTGCTCGGCCTTGTTGTCGGGCAGCGCCTTAAGTGCGACCTGGCTGAACGACGACGTCTTCAAGCGCTTGCTGGCCTGCAATCGTTCCAGCGCGGCGTTGCGATCCAGCGGCTTGTCCATATAGAAGATATCGGCCGTCGGCAGTTTCAACAGTGGCGTCAGCTCTGCCAGTTCAGGCTTGGCCTTGGGCGGCACTTGCGCGGCGACCATCAGCAGTTTTTCCACTTGCGCGGTCTGCTTTTCGTTGAGGAAACGCGCGGCCCAATAGGCGCCGGTGCCGTGACCCAGCACCACGATGCTGTGCGCGCCTTGCTGTTCGGCGTAGGAAATCGCCGCGTCGATGCGGGCGAAGATTCGCTCGGCGTCGGCCTTGGATTGTTCTTCAGTGGTCTCGGCAACGACTTTGTCAGCCACATCGGCTTCACCGCCGGCGGCTTGCTCGATCGGTTGGGCGGTGGTCGAATCCTTGCTGCCGGCATCGGCGGTTTTCGGTGCTGCGGGTGCTTCGACCACGCGCGGAGCGATGGCATCGCTTTGCAGGTCGGGCAGGGTGATACTCAGGCTGTTCCACTCGACGTCCGGCAATTTACGCCGCAGCGGGCCGATCGCCTGGGGCCAGTCAGCGGTTTCGCCGGCACCGGGGATGAGGATCACCACGCCTTTTGGGTCGGCGGTGTTGGCCGGTTTCCACAGGGCGAGGAAGGTGTCGCTGCCGGCCTGCAACTGTTGTTGTTCCTGGGCCGGGACTTTGCGTTCGAGTGCCGAGGCCTCTTCCTGACTACGCTCAAGCAGTGGCTGGCGTTCGACCGGTTTTTCTTCGGCGGGTTTTTCCGCGGCAGGGGCGGGTGCCGGATCGGCGGCTTCGACGGAAAAGGCACAAGGCAGGATCAGCGACAGGCACAATGCTGGCATTGCCAGGCGAGAGACAGGGGGCATCGGTTATTCCAGGCCAGAAAGTATCCCGGCAGCCTAATGGGTTGGTCAGAATTTGTCAGTGTATGGGATTTCAATGATGCGTTTTTGCTGCCTGTGGGTTATCGGCTGTCTGGCGTTTCCCTTGATGGGCTGGGCCGCGCCTGCGCCGCCGAGTCATGCTGCGCAGCTGTCGGCGAGCCAGCATCAGTGGTTGGCCGAACACAATGAGTTGCGTGTCGGTCTGATTCTGCAGGCGCCGTACGCGCAATACGACCGGCGTTTACAGCGGCTGTCCGGGGCCAATGTCGAGTTGATGAAGTGGATGGCCAAGGCCCTCGACATCGAACTCAGCTGGCGCAACTTCCCCGATCTGGAACAACTGGAAGCCGCCGCACGGGACGGCGAGATCGATATCGCCCCGGGCCTGACCCAGACACCCGGCTCACTGCGTCTCTGGCAGTTCTCCGATCCCTATATGCGCGTGCCGCAACTGGTGGTCAGCGATCAGAAAGTCAGCAGTTCGGTCGAACTGGAAAAGCTCGACAGCCAGGCCCGGGTGGCCGTGCGCATGCCCAGCGTCACCGCCGATTACCTGCGCGGCAACTATCCCCATCTGAATCTGCAAGGCGTGCCGCTGGAGCGTCAGGCCTTGCAGTTGCTGTTGAGTCAGCAAGCGTCTTACGCGGTGGTGGACGAAGCGCAATTGGGGCGGCTGTCGACCGAGCCGGAGTTTGCCGGACTGGTGGTGGTTGGCGATATCGGTCTGCCGCAACTGCTGCGAGTCGCCACCCGTCGCGACTGGCCGGAACTGGCCGGGATCGTCGAAAGCGCCTTGCGGGCGATCCCGGCGAAAGATCTGGAACGCCTGCACACGCAATGGCTACAACCCAAATACCCACGGCTTTCGGAATCGCCAGGGTTCTGGCAGAACCTGAGCCTGTTGTTCGCCGTGTTGTTGCTCAGTTGTGCGGCAATTGTTTTTTGGCAGCGGCGTCAGCAACGCAGTCTCGAACAACGCCTGCTGGCCGCCCGGGAAGACATCGCCCTGCGCGCCGCCAGCGAAGAAGCCCTGCGCCTGACCCAGTTTTCCATCGACCAGAGCACCGTCGGCATTCTCTGGGTCAACTGGGACAGCCATGTGCGTTACGCCAACCGCGCGGCGGAACACATGCTCGGTTATCCACAGGGCGCACTGATAGAGCGACCGCTGATCGACTTCGAACCCGGCCTGCACATGGATCGCTGGCTCAATTTATGGAAACGTGCCCGGGCCAGCGAGGAAGGGCCGCTCAGTTTCGAGACGAACTGCGTGCGGGCCGATGGCAGTGTTTTGCCGGCGGATGTGTCGCTGAGTTTTCTGCGCTTTCGCGACAGCGAGTATCTGGTGGTCTACCTCACCGACGTGACCGAACGCCGTCGGGCCCTGGCCGCGTTGCAGGAAAGCGAGGCGCGCCTGCAAGGCATCGCGGCCAACGTGCCGGGGCTGGTGTTCCGCCTGGAGCGGGCACCGGTGACCGGGCAGATCGACTTTGCCTACATCAGCGAGGGCAGCGAGAGTCTGGTGGGCTACGCACCGGCTGCCATCGCCCATCGCGACATGGGTTTGCGCAGCCTGGTGCATCCGGACGACAAGGCCGGTTATCACCAGACTCAGGATCATGCGCTGGACACCGACAGCGACTGGTCGTGGCAGGGGCGGATCCTGACGCGCCAGGGCGAACAGCGTTGGGCCGAGATCAAGGCCATCACCCGGCAACTGGAGGACGGCGCCTACGTCTGGGACGGCATCGTCTGGGACATCACCGAAAGCAAACGCATCGAACTGGAACTGGCGGCATCGCGCGAACAACTGCGCGAACTGTCGGCGCACCTCGAAAGCGTACGGGAAGAAGAGAAGGCGCGCATCGCCCGCGAAGTTCACGATGAACTGGGGCAGATGTTGACGGTACTGAAACTGGAGACCTCGATGTGCGAACTGGCCTACGCGCAACTCGATCCCGGGCTTAACGAACGTCTGAACAGCATGAAGCGCCTGATCGCCCAGTTGTTCCAGTTGGTGCGCGACGTCGCGACGGCGTTGCGCCCGCCGATCCTCGATGCCGGGATTGCCTCGGCGATCGAATGGCAGGCCCGGCGCTTCGAGGCGCGCACGCAGATTCCGTGTCTGGTGCAGGTGCCGGACAATCTGCCACCGCTGAGCGACGCCAAGGCCATCGGCCTGTTCCGCATCCTCCAGGAGGCGCTGACCAACGTCATGCGCCACGCCCGGGCGCATACTGTGGAACTGACGCTGGCGCTGGAAGGCACCGATTTGTGTCTGACCGTCAGCGATGATGGCGTAGGATTTGTCGCCGCTGCGGGCAGGCCGACATCCTTTGGACTGGTGGGCATGCGCGAGCGGGTGTTGATCATGGGCGGGCAGTTGTCACTCGACAGCGCGCCGGGCGAAGGCACCACACTGAGCGTGCGGGTGCCACTGGATGAGGAGAAGTAAGTGATCCGTGTACTGGTAGCCGAAGACCACACCATCGTTCGCGAAGGCATCAAGCAATTGATCGGCCTGGCCAAGGATCTGCAAGTGGTGGGGGAGGCGAGCAATGGCGAGCAGTTGCTCGAAACCCTGCGCAGCGTGCCGTGCGAGGTGGTGCTGCTGGATATTTCCATGCCCGGGGTCAACGGGCTGGAAGCGATTCCGCGCATCCGCGCACTGAACAATCCGCCGGCGATTCTGGTGCTGTCTATGCACGACGAAGCGCAGATGGCCGCCCGGGCGCTGAAGGTCGGCGCCGCCGGGTATGCGACCAAGGACAGCGATCCGGCGCTGCTGCTGACGGCGATCCGCAAGGTCGCGGCGGGTGGACGCTACATCGATCCGGAACTGGCCGACCGCATGGTCTTCGAAGTCGGCCTGACCGATACGCGGCCGCTGCATTCGTTATTGTCCGAACGCGAGTTCTCGGTGTTCGAACGCCTGGCCCAGGGCGCCAACGTCAACGACATCGCCCAGCAACTGGCCCTGAGCAGCAAGACCATCAGCACCCACAAGGCGCGGCTGATGCAGAAACTCAACATCACCTCACTTGCCGAACTGGTGAAGTACGCGATGGAACACAAGCTCCTCTGACCCGGCTACAAAACATGAGAGTGTGCACATATCTGTTCGCGACGGCCGCTTTTGCCGTTACTTGCGGCTCGCAGCTTGCCACTCACCACTGCTTTGTCTATTAGCGCCATCCTTGTAGGGCAATCCCTACCCCCGGCCTTCCATCCGGCTGAGGCGATTCTCTCCTGCGCCCCGATTTGCGTGACTGCAGGCAGCCACTAGGCTTAATCCCACAGCAGTCATCAATAACAAAGGTGTGGGTATGAGCCAGGTCGAATCAAACGCAGGGGCCAGCGATGTGCTGGTCAGCTTTCGTGGAGTGCAGAAGAGCTACGACGGCGAGAACCTGATCGTCAAAGACCTCAACCTGGACATCCGCAAGGGCGAGTTCCTGACCCTGCTCGGGCCGTCCGGCTCCGGCAAGACCACCAGCCTGATGATGCTCGCCGGTTTCGAAACGCCGACCGCCGGGGAAATCCTCCTGGCCGGGCGCGCGATCAACAATGTGCCGCCGCACAAGCGCGACATCGGCATGGTGTTCCAGAACTACGCGCTGTTCCCGCATATGACCGTGGCTGAGAACCTGGCGTTTCCACTGACCGTGCGTGGCCTGAACAAGAGCGACGTCAGCGACAAGGTCAAGAAAGTCCTGAGCATGGTCCAGCTCGATGCCTTCGCTTCGCGCTACCCGGCGCAACTGTCCGGCGGCCAGCAACAGCGTGTGGCACTGGCCCGCGCGCTGGTGTTCGAGCCGCAACTGGTGCTGATGGACGAACCCCTCGGCGCCCTCGACAAACAGCTGCGCGAACACATGCAGATGGAGATCAAACACCTGCACCAGCGCCTCGGCGTGACCGTGGTCTACGTGACCCACGACCAGGGCGAAGCCCTGACCATGTCCGACCGTGTCGCTGTATTCCATCAGGGCGAGATCCAGCAGATCGCTCCGCCGCGCACCCTCTACGAAGAACCGAAAAACACCTTCGTCGCCAACTTCATCGGCGAGAACAACCGCCTCAACGGTCGCCTGCTCAGCCAGAACGGCGAGCGCTGTGTGGTCGAGCTGGGACGTGGTGAAAAGGTCGAGGCGCTGGCGGTCAACATCGGCCAGACCGGCGAACCGGTCACCCTGTCGATCCGTCCGGAGCGCGTCAGTCTCAACGGTTCGAGCGACCAATGCGTCAACCGCTTCTCCGGGCGGGTGGCCGAATTCATCTATCTGGGCGACCACGTCCGGGTGCGCCTGGAAGTCTGCGGCAAGACCGACTTCTTCGTGAAACAACCGATTGCCGAGCTCGATCCAGCGCTCGCGGTCGGCGACGTGGTTCCGCTTGGCTGGCAGGTCGAGCACGTTCGCGCGCTCGACCCACTAGGGGACGCCCTCACCTAGTTTCCACACCGCGCCGGGTCTGCTGTTGTGCAGGGCAAGGCGCGAGAAGCGTGGTTTGGTCATTCCAAATAAGCTTCGAGCAACGCAGCCCTGCACAACAGCAGGCCCGGCCCTTCGGGTTGTGCCTTAAAGCGGGCCATGCTGCGTTGCAGGCCTTGGAAAGGGAACACCATTCCCTTCGGCCTGCGCCTTGCCTGGCCCGCTTTAAGGCGACAACGCGGTGAGGAAACTAAGTGAGGGCGTCCCCATGAGGCGCACTGAAACGCCCCGCAATACCAACACCAACCCTGCACGTGGAGAGAACAATAAATGTTGAGATCCCTGAAGTTCACAGCCCTGACCCTGGGCCTGATGGGTGCGGCAAGCGCAATGGCCGCCGGCCCGGATCTGACCGTGGTGTCGTTTGGCGGGGCGAACAAGGCGGCGCAAGTCAAAGCCTTCTACGCACCGTGGGAAGCGGCGGGCAACGGCAAGATCGTCGCCGGTGAGTACAACGGTGAGATGGCCAAGGTCAAAGCCATGGTCGATACCAAGAGCGTGTCCTGGGATCTGGTGGAGGTTGAATCGCCGGAACTGTCCCGTGGCTGCGACGAAGACATGTTCGAGCAGCTCGATCCTGCGCTGTTCGGCAAGACCGAAGACTACGTCAAAGGCGCGATCCAGCCGTGCGGCGTGGGCTTCTTCGTATGGTCGACCGTACTGGCCTACAACGCCGACAAGCTGAAAACCGCACCGACCAGCTGGGCGGATTTCTGGGACACCAAGAAATTCCCGGGCAAGCGTGGCCTGCGCAAAGGCGCCAAGTACACCCTCGAATTCGCGTTGATGGCCGACGGCGTTGCGCCGAAAGACGTCTACAAGGAACTGGCCAGCAAGAACGGCCAGGACCGTGCGTTCAAGAAACTGGATGAGCTGAAACCGAACATCCAGTGGTGGGAAGCCGGCGCCCAGCCGCCGCAGTACCTCGCCTCCGGTGACGTGGTCATGAGCTCGGCCTACAACGGTCGCATCGCTGCCGTGCAGAAAGAATCCAACCTGAAAGTGGTGTGGAACGGCGGCATCTACGACTTCGACGCCTGGGCCATCCCGAAAGGCCTGGACAAGGCGCGTGCCGAAGCGGCGAAGAAATTCATCGCGTTCTCGGTGCAGCCGCAGCAGCAGAAGACCTACTCGGAAAACATCGCCTACGGTCCGGCCAACTCCCAGGCCGTGCCTTTGCTGGACAAGGCGATCCTGAAAGACATGCCGACCACCCCGGAAAACATCGCCAACCAGGTGCAGATCGACGTCAGCTTCTGGGCTGACAACGGTGAGCAACTGGAGCAGCGTTTCAACGCCTGGGCTGCGAAGTAAGGTGTGATGCATACGCGGCGTCACCCCAAGGGTGGCGCCGTCATTCAAAAGTTTTCCGGAGTACGTCATGGCTATCGCCGTTCCCCTGAACGAGGGCAACAGCCCCACCTTGAAGCAGCGGCTCAAGCACGCCGAGCGGGTCAACCGCTGGAAGGCCCAGGCGCTGATCGCGCCACTGGTGCTGTTTCTGTTGCTGGTGTTCCTGGTGCCGATCGTGGCGCTGCTCTACAAAAGCGTTGGCAACCCGGAAGTGGTGGGCGGCATGCCTCGCACCGTGGCAGCCATTGCCAGTTGGGACGGTCGCGGACTGCCCGCTGAACCGGTCTACAAGGCCGCCGGCGAAGACCTCGCCGAAGCGCGCAAAAACCAGACCCTGGGCGATCTGTCCAAGCGCTTGAACATGGAGTTGGCTGGCTATCGCAGCTTGTTGACCAAAACTGCCCGTTCGCTGCCCTTCGCCAGCGAGCCGGCCTCTTATAAAGAAGCGCTGGAAGGTCTCGACGAGCGTTGGGGCGATCCGGCGTATTGGCAGGCCGTGAAGCGCAACGTCAGCAGCATCACCCCATTCTATCTGCTGGCGGCGGTGGACCATCGTATCGACGACCTCGGCGAACTGGCCCCGGCCACCCCGGATCAGGCGATCTACCTCGACATCTTCGCCCGGACCTTCTGGATGGGCCTGATCATCACCGTGATCTGCCTGGTGCTGGCCTATCCGCTGGCGTACTTGCTGGCCAATCTGCCGTCGCGTCAAAGCAACCTGCTGATGATTCTGGTGCTGCTGCCGTTCTGGACTTCGATCCTGGTGCGAGTCGCGGCGTGGATCGTGTTGCTGCAATCCGGCGGCTTGATCAACAGCGCGCTGATGGCGATGGGCATCATCGATAAGCCGCTGGAGCTGGTGTTCAACCGCACCGGGGTCTACATCTCGATGGTGCACATCCTGCTGCCGTTCATGATCCTGCCGATCTACAGCGTGATGAAAGGCATCTCGCCGACCTACATGCGCGCCGCGATTTCCCTGGGTTGCCATCCGTTCGCCAGTTTCTGGCGGGTGTACTTCCCGCAGACCTATGCCGGTGTCGGCGCCGGCTGCCTGTTGGTGTTCATCCTTGCCATCGGCTACTACATCACCCCGGCGCTGCTGGGCAGCCCGAACGATCAGATGGTCAGCTACTTCGTCGCGTTCTACACCAACACCAGCATCAACTGGGGCATGGCCACCGCGCTCGGCGGGCTGTTGCTGCTGGCGACCGTGGTGCTTTATCTGATCTACAGCTGGCTGGTGGGCGCCAGTCGCCTGCGCCTGAGCTAAGGGGAATTTGAAATGCTGAGTCCTTATATGTCGCCCGTCGAGCGGGTGTGGTTCTACAGCTTGCGGATCCTCTGCGGCTTGATCCTGTTGTTCCTGATCCTGCCGGTGCTGGTGATCGTGCCGCTGTCGTTCAACTCGGGCAGTTTCCTGGTGTACCCGCTGCAGGGTTTCTCGCTGCACTGGTATCAGGACTTCTTCGCCTCGGCGGAATGGATGCGCTCGCTGAAGAACAGCATCATCGTCGCCCCGGCCGCGACGGTGCTGGCGATGGTGTTCGGCACGCTGGCGGCCATCGGCCTGACCCGTGGCGACTTCCCCGGCAAGGCGCTGGTGATGGCGCTGGTGATCTCACCGATGGTGGTGCCGGTGGTGATCATCGGTGTGGCCAGTTACCTGTTCTTCGCGCCGCTGGGCCTGGGCAACAGTTTCTTCTCGCTGATCGTGGTGCACGCGGTGTTGGGTGTGCCGTTCGTGATCATCACGGTGTCGGCGACCTTGCAGGGCTTCAACCACAACCTGGTGCGGGCGGCGGCCAGCCTTGGGGCCTCGCCGCTGGTGACATTCCGCCGGGTGACCTTGCCGCTGATTGCGCCGGGGGTGATTTCCGGGGCGCTGTTTGCCTTTGCGACATCGTTCGATGAAGTGGTGGTGACGCTGTTCCTTGCCGGGCCTGAACAGGCGACGTTGCCTCGGCAGATGTTCAGCGGGATTCGCGAGAACCTGAGTCCGACGATTGCGGCGGCTGCGACATTGTTGATCGCGTTTTCGGTGATCTTGCTGCTGACGCTGGAATGGTTGCGGGGGCGGAGTGAGAAGCTGCGTACTGCTCAGGTTTAGTGTTCGGCTTGAGATCGTTACCCCCTCACCCCAGCCCTCTCCCCCAAGGGGGCGAGGGGGAAAGGGAGCTGATCTTCATGCTTGTCAAAACCTGAGTTCGACTTGATCGTTCAGGTCGATGTAACTCGAAAGCTCACCGCGGTCAGTCCCCTCTCCCCCGGGAGAGGGCTAGGGTGAGGGCGCTCTTGATCCTGCTTCAGCCATTCACAACCTGAATACCAGACAACCCCAATTCCCCAGCTACGCTTGTGCTCAGCTCCCACATCTATAAGAGGCTGCGCACGATGAGTCTTTCCTCGTTCAAGATCGCTCACAAACTGATCACCGGCGCCGGGGCCATCGAGCAACTGGTGGCCGAGCTCACGCGGCTGGATATCGACAACCCGCTGATTGTCACCGATGCCGCGCTGGTCAAGTCCGGCACGGTGGAGCTGGCGCTGGCGCAGATCGGCGAGCGCGAGTACGAAATCTTCGACCGCGTGCTGCCGGATCCGGAAATCGCCATCGTCGAGGACTGCATGCGCGTCTACCGAGAGGGCGGGCATGACGGGCTGATCGGTTTGGGCGGCGGCAGTGCCATTGACATCGCCAAGAGTGTTGCCGCGTATGCCGGTTATCACGGTGCGCTGGAGGATCTGTTCGGCGTCGATCAGGTGCCGCGCAAAGGCCCGCCGCTGATCGCCATCCCGACCACGGCCGGCACCGGTTCCGAGGTGACCAATGTGGCGATTCTTTCGGACAAGGTCGCGCAACTGAAGAAAGGCATCGTCAGCGACTACCTGTTGCCGGACGTGGCGCTGGTCAGCCCGCAAATGACCCTGACCTGTCCGCGCAGCGTCACCGCCGCCAGTGGTGTCGATGCGCTGGTGCATGCCATCGAGTCCTACCTGTCGTTGAATGCTTCGCCAATCACCGACTCGCTGGCCATCGGCGCAATCAAATTGATCGCCCGATCCTTGCCCAAGGCATACGCCAATCCGTCCAACCTGCAGGCCCGGGAAGACATGGCCACCGCCAGCCTGATGGCCGGTATGGCGTTCGGCAATGCCGGGGTCGGCGCGGTGCATGCGCTGGCGTATCCGCTGGGCGGGCGCTTCAACATTGCCCACGGCGTCAGCAATGCGCTGTTGCTGCCGTATGTCATGACCTGGAACAAGATGGCCTGCGTCGAACGGATGCAGGATATTGCCGAAGCCATGGGGGTGAAGACCGCTCATCTGAGTCTCAATGAAGCGGCCGACAGCGCCGTCACGGCGATGGCCGAATTGTGCGCGACAGTGGAAATCCCGCCGGGCCTGCGCAGTTTCGGCGTGCCCGAAGACGCGATCCCGGCCATGGCCGTAGAGGCCGCGGGGATCGAGCGCCTGATGCGCAACAACCCGCGCAAGCTCAGCGCTGGCGACATCGAGAAGATCTACCGGGCGGCGTACTGAGAACCCGCCGGTCATCGGTCATGGCAGAACCCAATCATCGCGGTCACGGTGCGCGCGCGGAAACTTGAGGTATACAATGCGCGCCATCGTGATTTAGCTCAGAAAAGGTGCGTCATGCAGCCCTTCGTTATTGCTCCGTCGATTCTCTCCGCCGACTTCGCCCGCCTGGGCGAGGAAGTGGACAACGTTCTGGCCGCCGGTGCCGACTTCGTTCACTTCGATGTCATGGACAACCACTACGTGCCGAACCTGACCATCGGCCCGATGGTCTGCGCCGCGCTGCGCAAGTACGGCGTGACCGCGCCGATCGACGCGCACCTGATGGTCAGCCCGGTGGATCGCATCGTCGGCGACTTCATCGAGGCCGGCGCCACCTACATCACCTTCCACCCGGAAGCCACGCTGCACGTCGATCGTTCGCTGCAACTGATCCGTGAAGGCGGCTGCAAATCCGGCCTGGTGTTCAACCCGGCGACCCCGCTGGACGTGCTCAAGTACGTGATCGACAAGGTCGACATGGTCTTGCTGATGAGCGTCAACCCGGGTTTCGGCGGGCAGAAATTCATCCCCGGCACCCTCGACAAACTGCGCGAAGCCCGCGCGATCATCGATGCCTCGGGCCGTGACATCCGCCTGGAAATCGACGGCGGCGTCAACGTCAACAACATCCGTGAAATCGCCGCTGCCGGCGCCGACACCTTCGTGGCCGGCTCGGCGATCTTCAATGCGCCGAACTATCAGGAAGTCATCGACAAGATGCGTTCCGAACTGGCGCTGGCCCGCCCATGAGCGGTTTTGAGCAGCTGTTCCCGGGGCAACTGCCGCGGTTGGTGATGTTCGATCTGGATGGCACGCTGATCGACTCGGTACCCGACCTGGCGGCGGCGGTGGATAACATGCTGCTCTCCCTCGGGCGCAAGCCTGCCGGTATCGAGTCGGTGCGCGAGTGGGTCGGCAACGGTGCGCCGGTGCTGGTGCGCCGGGCGCTGGCGGGCGGCATCGACCATTCCGCCGTGGATGACGTCGAAGCCGAGCATGCGCTGGAGGTGTTCATGGAAGCCTATGGCGCCAGCCATGAGCTGACCGTGGTCTATCCCGGCGTGCGCGACACCCTGAAATGGCTGCACAAGCAGGGCGTGGCCATGGCGCTGATCACCAACAAGCCGGAGCGCTTCGTCGCTCCGCTGCTGGATCAGATGAAGATCGGTCGCTACTTCAAGTGGATCATCGGCGGCGATACCCTGCCGCAGAAGAAGCCCGATCCGGCGGCGCTGTTCTTCGTGATGAAGATGTCCGGCATTCCGGCCTCGCAATCGTTGTTCGTCGGTGATTCGCGCAGCGACGTGCTGGCGGCGAAAGCGGCGGGGGTCAAATGTGTTGCGCTGAGTTATGGCTACAACCATGGCCGGCCGATTGCCGAGGAATCCCCGGCGCTGGTGATCGACGATCTGCGCAAGTTAATTCCCGGTTGCCTGGATACGGCCGCTGAGATAACGTTGCCCGACGCTTCTCAATCCCCTTCTGGAAACGCCATCGTGGTGGTCACCCGCAAACTCTGGATGAAAGTCATCAAGGCCCTGGCCCGCTGGCGTTGGCGCGCCTGACTTGTTCCTGGCCGGCCTGCCGGCGCGTTTGCACACCTGACTGATTTGCACCTCACACCACGAGGCACCCTATGATCCGCGAAGAATTCCTGCGTCTGGCCGCTGACGGCTACAACCGCATCCCGCTGGCCTGCGAAACCCTGGCCGACTTCGACACCCCGCTGTCGATCTACCTGAAACTGGCCGACCAGCCCAACTCCTACCTGCTCGAATCGGTGCAGGGCGGCGAGAAATGGGGCCGTTACTCGATCATCGGCCTGCCGTGCCGCACCGTGCTGCGGGTTCATGACCATCACGTCAGCATCACCGTCGATGGCGTCGAGACCGAAAGCCACGACGTCGAAGACCCACTGGCCTTCGTCGAAACCTTCAAGGCTCGCTACAACGTGCCGACCATCGCTGGCCTGCCGCGCTTCAACGGCGGCCTGGTGGGTTACTTCGGCTACGACTGCGTGCGTTATGTAGAGAAGCGCCTCGGCAAGTGCCCGAACCCGGATCCGCTGGGTGTGCCGGACATTCTGCTGATGGTCTCCGATGCGGTGGTGGTGTTCGACAACCTCGCCGGCAAGATGCACGCGATCGTGCTGGCCGACCCGGCGCAGGCCGATGCCTACGAGCAGGGTCAGGCACAGTTGCAGGAACTGCTGGAAAAACTGCGTCAGCCGATCACCCCGCGTCGTGGCCTGGATTTCAGCAAGCAGCAGGCGGCCGAGCCGGTGTTCCGCTCCAGTTTTACCCAGGATGACTACGAAAAAGCCGTCGACACCATCAAGGAATACATCCTCGCCGGTGACTGCATGCAGGTCGTGCCGTCCCAGCGCATGTCGATCGACTTCAAGGCGGCGCCGATCGACCTGTATCGCGCGCTGCGTTGCTTCAACCCGACGCCGTACATGTACTTCTTCAACTTCGGCGATTTCCACGTCGTCGGCAGCTCGCCGGAAGTGCTGGTGCGGGTCGAAGACAACCTGATCACCGTGCGCCCGATTGCCGGCACCCGTCCTCGCGGGGTTACCGAAGAGGCCGACGTGGCGCTGGAAGAAGACCTGCTGTCCGACGACAAGGAGATCGCCGAGCATCTGATGCTGATCGATCTCGGTCGCAACGACACCGGTCGCGTTTCGGAAATCGGCTCGGTGAAACTCACCGAGAAAATGGTCATCGAGCGTTATTCCAACGTGATGCACATCGTGTCCAACGTCACCGGCCAGCTGAAATCCGGCCTGACCGCCATGGACGCACTGCGGGCGATTCTGCCGGCGGGCACCCTGTCCGGCGCGCCGAAGATCCGCGCGATGGAAATCATCGACGAACTGGAACCGGTCAAGCGTGGCGTGTATGGCGGCGCGGTCGGGTACTTCGCCTGGAACGGCAACATGGACACCGCGATTGCGATCCGCACTGCCGTGATCAAGAACGGCGAGCTGCATGTGCAGGCCGGTGGCGGCATCGTTGCCGATTCGGTGCCGGCGCTGGAATGGGAAGAAACCATCAACAAGCGCCGGGCGATGTTCCGCGCTGTTGCGCTGGCGGAGCAAACCCCGGACTGAGTGACGGGGGATTCAGCCATAAAAAAACGCGGCGCCTGTGAGGGCGCCGCGTTTTTTATGGCCTTCTGATCAGAAGTCGAGACTTACGCCAACATTGATGCCTTGCTGGGTAAAGTCGTCATCCTTGCGAATGTTGTAACTGGCGCGCAGGGCGACTTCCTTGGTGAGGTTGTGGCTCACGCCCAGGTTCAGGCGGTTGAGATTGGTCTGAGGTGTGTAGCCTTCCAGGGTGTAGCGATTGTTCGGCAGGCTGTTGAGGTTCATCGTCAGATCCTGGGCGTCGTCGTTGTACTCGCGCTCATGGGCGAATTCGCCGAAGACCTGGGTCTGTGCGGTGATCTGGTATTTGCCTTGGATGCCGAGACCGAGACGGCGGGAGTTGCGCGACTGGTCGTCGAAGGTCAGCGCCGTGGAGTCCGCACCTTTTTCCGAGTAGCCATCCACTTCGACCTTGCCGAAGTCGGCGCTGACGAAAGGCGACAGATGCCATGGGCTGCTCGCCTCTGGCGCGATGTCGTAGCCGACACGGCCGCCGATAGCCAGTACATAGCCGTCGGTATCACCTTTCTCGCCACGTTCGTTGACCCCGAGCTGGAACTTGCGCTTCAGGCTGTCGTAGTCCAGATGTCCGGCGGTAACGGCCAGGTCACCCCACCAGCGGTTTTGCTGGTACTGGGCGAATGCGGTGCCCATATAGGAGTTGAGTTTGTACTCGGAGTCGTTGTCGCCGGCTTCGATTTTCTGGTGATAGAAACCCGCCGCCACACCGACACGCCAGGCGTCGTCGAGACGGTAGCTGCCACCGATGTTCAGGTTGTAACCGTTGCCGTCGGCGCTTGCCCCGGCGTGCTGGTCGTCGAAGTCCTGATGCTGGCCGCCAGCGGAGACAATCGCCCGCCATTGGCCAACGCCTTGCCAGTTTTCCCAGTCGGCCAGCCATTGATTGCGCAGTTCATCCTGATGCGCGCGCAACGTGCCCTGGGCCATTTCCGGCAGCAGGGTCAGTTCCCAAGGCGCAGCCAGCAACGAGTAGGCGTAGTCGGCGATCAAGCGTTGCCCGGCTTCGGTCGGGTGCACCGAGTCGTTGTAGATCAGCTTGGTCGGATCCGGCGTGGCGCTGTTGATCCCGTACCGGGCGTTCTCGGTGCAACCATCGCCGCTGAAGCAGGTGGCGACCAGGTTCTGATCGGTGGCCAGGCCGAACTGGGCCGGGTTGGCAAATGCTTCCTTGAGCAGGACTGGAATGTTCAGCGGAATGACGTTGGCATTGACCGTCTGTAGCTGGCTCACCAGTTCGGTGTTGAACTGGGCGCTGAGTTGCGAGGTGAAGGCCTGCAGCGGCGAGCCATTGATGGCCGGGGTCAGGCCGATGTCCGGCAGCAGCCAGACCATGATGTAGCGGGCGCCCGCGCCTTGCAGGGTGCGCACGCTGTCGACCAGTCGGTCGGCGGCGGCATTGGCCTGAGGCAGGCTGGTGACGCGGCCCTGCAGGAAGTCGTTGCCGCCTCCGGTCAGGTAATACAAGGCATTCGGGTCGGCGCGGAAACCGTTCGACGGCAGATAACCGGCGCGGGTGCGTTCGTCGGTGGTGGACGTGCTGGTGATCGAGTCGAGAATCTGGTCGGTGCGATAGCCGCCGACCGCCCAGTTGTTACCGTCCGGCAAACCCTGGCCTGCACGTACCGCCGAGTCGGCGGAAGCGGTCTGGTTCGGTGTGAAGCCCAGGCGGCCGCCGAGCAGTTGGGTGGCGTTCAGCGAGTAGAATTCGCCACTGCCGTCCTGATAGTTGGGGCCGGTACGGTTGGTGAATCGTTTGACCGAGCCGGCCGGACCGTCCGGATCGGAAAACGTCCCCGCGTCGCTGAGACTGTCACCGAAGACAACGAAATTCGAATAAGGATTGGGTGCGGCATTCGCCTGGGCGCAGGCCATCGCGAGCAGGCATCCGGCGAGCGGTACAAACAACGTCTGTTTGATCATGAGCAAGTCCGTTTATTTATTGTTGTATGGAACGAAACGACAGTACCAAAAACTTCCGGCGTTTTGCCATCGGTCGTCAACCCTCCCATAGTTTTCCCCCGTCAGGCCCGGCCATATTGCACGCTCTGCCCAGCTAAGTTACTGTGCGGGAACGTATGAACGAGACCTTCCCCGTGTTGATCACCAGCAAACTTCTGGATCAAGTCATCAAGGCACACGCCCGCTGGCGTTGGCGCGCCTGAATCTTTTCTGCCGGCCCCGCCGGATCTGTATCGCTCCGCCTTCCTTGCCCGTTTGAAATGCCGCCTTGCCGTCGCCACTTGCGCGTCCGACTTTGTGCAGCGTCCTGGCAAGTCATCCGAAGGTTGTTTTCAAGTCAGAATTCAAGAGGTTCGAAACGCCATGTTGCTGATGATCGACAACTACGACTCCTTTACTTACAACGTTGTGCAATACCTCGGCGAGCTGGGTGCCGAGGTCAAGGTCGTGCGCAACGACGAGCTGACCATCGCCGAAATCGAAGCGCTCAACCCGGAGCGCATCGTGGTGTCCCCCGGTCCGTGCACACCGACCGAAGCCGGTATCTCCATCGACGCCATCAAGCACTTCGCCGGCAAACTGCCGATCCTCGGCGTCTGCCTTGGCCATCAGTCCATCGGCCAGGCCTTTGGCGGTGACGTGGTACGTGCCCGCCAAGTGATGCACGGTAAGACTAGCCCGGTATTCCACGAGGACAAGGGCGTTTTTGCCGGTCTGAATCATCCGCTGACGGTTACTCGCTATCACTCGCTGATCGTCAAGCACGATACTTTGCCCGACTGCCTGGAACTGACCGCGTGGACGCAGCATGACGACGGCTCGGTCGACGAAATCATGGGCCTGCGTCACAAGACCCTGAACATCGAGGGCGTACAGTTCCACCCGGAATCGATCCTCACCGAGCAGGGCCATGAACTGTTCGCCAACTTCCTCAAACAAACCGGCGGCACGCGCTAAGGACTCTCCATGAATATCAAGACAGCCCTGAGCCGTATCGTCGATCACCTCGACCTCAGCACCGAAGAAATGCGCGACGTGATGCGCGAAATCATGACCGGCCAATGCACCGACGCGCAGATCGGTGCGTTCATGATGGCCATGCGCATGAAGAGCGAGAGCATCGACGAAATCGTCGGTGCGGTGTCGGTGATGCGCGAGCTGGCCGATCAGGTCGAACTCAAGACCCTCGACGGCGTGGTCGACGTGGTTGGCACCGGTGGTGACGGCGCGAACATCTTCAACGTTTCCACGGCTTCGGCATTTGTCGTTGCCGCTGCCGGCTGCACCGTGGCCAAGCACGGCAACCGTGCGGTGTCGGGCAAGAGCGGCAGCGCCGACCTGCTGGAAGCGGCCGGCATCTACCTCAACCTGACCCCGGTTCAGGTGGCACGTTGCATCGACAACGTCGGCATCGGTTTCATGTTTGCCCAGACTCATCACAAAGCCATGAAGTACGCCGCCGGCCCGCGCCGCGACCTCGGCCTGCGTACCCTGTTCAACATGCTCGGCCCGCTTACGAATCCGGCCGGCGTCAAACATCAGGTAGTCGGCGTCTTCACTCAGGCCCTGTGCCGGCCCTTGGCAGAAGTCTTGCAGCGTCTGGGCAGCAAACATGTGCTGGTGGTGCATTCGAAGGATGGCCTGGACGAGTTCAGTCTCGCCGCACCAACCTATGTGGCCGAACTGAAAAACAACGAAATCACCGAGTATTGGGTCGAGCCGGAAGATCTGGGCATGAAGAGCCAGAGCCTGCACGGTCTGTCGGTCGAAGGCCCGGAAGCGTCGCTGGCGCTGATTCGCGATGCACTGGGCAAGCGCAAGACCGAGAACGGCCAGAAGGCTGCGGAAATGATCGTGCTCAATGCCGGTGCGGCGCTGTACGCCGCCGATCTGGCGACCAGTCTTAAAGAAGGCGTGGCACTGGCCCACGACGCTCTGCACACCGGTCTCGCTCGGGAGAAACTCGAGGAGTTGGGTGCCTTTACCGCGGTATTCAAAGTGGAGAATGAGGGATGAGTGTACCGACGGTTCTGGAAAACATTCTGGCCCGCAAGGTTCAGGAAGTCGCCGAGCGTAGCGCCCGTGTGAGCCTGAGCGAGCTGGAACGTCTGGCCAAGGCGGCCGATGCACCCCGCGGTTTTGCCCAGGCATTGCTGGCACAGGCCAAGAAGAAACAACCGGCCGTGATCGCGGAAATCAAGAAGGCTTCGCCGAGCAAAGGCGTGATCCGCGAGAACTTCGTTCCCGCCGACATCGCCAAAAGCTACGAGAAGGGCGGGGCGACCTGCCTGTCGGTACTGACTGATATTGATTACTTCCAGGGCGCCGATGCCTACCTGCAACAGGCCCGCGCCGCGTGCTCGCTGCCGGTGATCCGCAAGGACTTCATGATCGATCCGTACCAGATCGTCGAAGCCCGTGCCCTGGGCGCTGATTGCGTGCTGCTGATCGTCTCCGCACTGGATGACGTGAAAATGGCCGAACTGGCTTCGGTGGCCAAAGGCGTCGGCCTCGATGTGTTGGTAGAAGTTCACGACGGCGATGAGCTGGAGCGTGCACTGAAGACCCTCGATACGCCGCTGGTCGGGGTCAACAACCGCAACCTGCATACATTCGACGTAAGCCTGGAAACCACCCTCGACCTGCTGCCGCGCATTCCGCGCGATCGTCTGGTGATCACCGAGAGCGGCATCCTCAATCGAGCCGATGTCGAACTGATGGAAATCAGCAACGTTTACGCGTTCCTGGTCGGCGAAGCGTTCATGCGCGCCGAAAGCCCGGGCATTGAACTGCAACGTCTGTTCTTCCCTGAGCGCGGCGTTCCGGTGAGCGGTTCGACCCTCGACTGATCGACTCTTCGCAGGCGCCCGTATCCCTGTGGGAGCGGGCTTGCCCGCGAAGGCAGCATAAGATTCACCTCAGGCTCAACGTCCTATGGAAACCTTATGATCCCCACTTCCCTGACCATCGAAGCCGGCCTGCAAGCCGAACAGGATCTGCTGGCTTCGGTCTGCGCCGGTGATGCCGAATTCGGCCTGCTGTTCTGGCAACCCAGCGATCGTGCGCTGGTCATGCCGCGCCGTTTGAACCGCCTCCCCGGATTCGATCATGCCTGCGAAGTCTCCGCCGCTGCCGGCTGGCCGGTGCTGCTGCGTGAAACCGGTGGTGAACCTGTTCCGCAATCGGCGTCGACGATCAACATTGCACTGGTCTACGCGCCGCCTCGCAGCGAGGGTGATCTGAACCGTATTGAAACCGGATACCGGCGTCTGTGTGATCCGATTTGTCAGTTGTTGGATGAGTTGGGCGGCGTGTCTTCGCTGGGTGAAATCGACGGTGCGTTCTGTGACGGTCGTTTCAACGTCAACCTCGATGGCCGCAAGATGGTCGGCACCGCCCAGCGCTGGCGCCAGAGTCAGGGTGGGCAGCGCCCGGTAGGCCTGGTGCACGGTGCGATGCTGCTGGAGGACGAGCGCGAATCGATGGTGGCGGCGGTCAACCGCTTCAATGAGGCGTGTGGCCTGGAGCAACGGGTACGCGCTGCAAGCCACATCGCGTTGCATGAGAAATTCCCGGCGCCCCATGCCTTGGCGCGTCTCGATGAACTCTTTCGTTTGATGCTGGCGCAGATCTACGCCGGCTGAGTTTTCTAACTCAGCGAGTGCCGAAGACCACCATGGTCTTGCCTTTCACATCCACCAGGTTGCGTTCCTCAAGATCCTTGAGCACGCGACCGACCATCTCCCGCGAACACCCGACAATCCGCCCGATTTCCTGACGGGTGACTTTGATCTGCATACCGTCCGGGTGGGTCATCGCGTCGGGTTGCTTGCACAGCTCCAACAGGCAGCGAGCGACACGGCCCGTGACGTCGAAGAACGCCAGATCGCCGACCTTGCGCGTGGTGTTGCGCAAGCGTTGTGCGATTTGTCCGCTGAGCACGTAAAGAATGTCTGGATCCTGCTGCGACAATTCACGGAATTTGGCGTAGCTGATTTCCGCGACTTCGCACTCGACCTTGGCCCGCACCCAGGCACTGCGCTCCTGTTCCTGGCCGGCCTGTTCGAACAGGCCCAGCTCACCGAAGAAGTCCCCGGCATTCAGGTACGCGATGATCATCTCGCGGCCGTCGTCGTCCTCGATCAGGATCGTGACCGAGCCACGGATGATGAAGTACAGCGTGTCCGAGCGATCCCCGGCGCAGATGATGTTGCTTTTGGCCGCATGGCGCCGGCGCTGGCAATGCATCAGCAGCTTGTCGAGGTTCTTGATTTTGGGTGTGGGGGTAATACCAACCATGGTTGTATCCCGAAAAGACTGCACGGTTATATGTGGTTTTTATATGAGGCGCTGAGGTGATCGCTACAAATACCGGCTTGGGGCGCCAGTGAATTGGCGCCAGCTTACCAGACACTTCGTCGAAAATTCGAGAAATTACCTACGCAGTAAAGGCATCGGTCCTAGGATCACCGTTCGCAGTCAAACCGGGGCCCTGTGCTAAGCTGGCGACCCTTTTTTCTACAGTGGAGTCTTGGCGATGAAGGCACGCATCCAATGGGCTGGCGAAGCCATGTTCCTCGGCGAATCCGGCAGCGGTCATGTCGTGGTCATGGATGGTCCGCCGGACGCCGGTGGTCGCAATCTGGGTGTTCGCCCGATGGAGATGCTCCTGCTGGGCGTTGGCGGTTGCAGCAATTTCGACGTGGTCAGCATTCTGAAGAAGTCCCGTCAGGCCGTTGAAAGCTGCGAGGCTTTCCTGGACGCCGAACGTGCGACCGAAGATCCGAAGGTGTTCACCAAGATCCACATGCACTTCGTGGTCAAGGGCCGTGGTCTGAAAGAAGCCCAGGTCAAACGCGCCATCGAGCTGTCGGCGGAGAAGTACTGCTCGGCGTCGATCATGCTTGGCGCCGCCGGTGTGGCGATCACCCACGACTACGAAATCGTCGAACTCGGCTGAGCCGACATTCAACTATCATAAAAGCAGTGCAGACTCTGGCGATCCCCCGCTGACGTCTGCATAATGCGCCACTTTTTTCAGGGCAGTGATCGGTCAGCCGACGGGTCATCCGCCTGAACAGATAACCAAAATCGCCATCGCGAAGAGGTGTTAACCGTCCTACGCAGGTGCGTCGTTCGCACTTGACGGGCATGCTTGATCACGCGGCCGGGCCGCATACATAGAGAGTTTTTAACGGTGAAAAGCAAACTCAAGCTCCACGGGTTCAATAACCTGACAAAGACCTTGAGCTTCAACATCTATGACATCTGCTACGCGGAAACCCCGCAAGACCAGCAGGCTTACGTCGAGTACATCAATCAAGAGTACAACGCCGAACGCCTGACGCAGATCCTCACGGAAGTTGTCGAAATCATTGGTGCCAACATTCTGAACATTGCCAGTCAGAACTATGAGCCTCAGGGTGCCAGCGTCACGATTCTGATCTCGGAAGAACCGGTCACCCCGACCGAAAGCCAGATCGAAGAGTCCCCGGGTCCGCTGCCGGAAATCATCCTGGCCCACCTCGACAAGAGTCACATCACGGTGCATACCTACCCGGAAATCCATCCGGACGCCGGTATTGCGACGTTCCGTGTGGACATCGACGTGTCGACCTGTGGTGTCATTTCACCGCTCAAAGCGCTCAACTTCCTCATTCACCAGTTCGATTCGGACATCGTGACCGTGGATTACCGTGTGCGCGGCTTCACCCGTGACGTTGAAGGCAACAAGCACTTCATCGACCACGAGATCAACTCGATCCAGAACTACCTCTCCGAAGACACCCGCGACGCGTACCAGATGACCGACGTGAACGTGTACCAGGAAAACCTGTTCCACACCAAAATGCTGCTGAAAAACTTCGAACTGGATAACTACCTGTTCGGTGATGCCACCAGCAACCTGTCGTCCGAGCAACGTGCTCAGGTGACCGAGCGTGTGAAACACGAAATGCTGGAAATCTTCTACGCGCGCAATATGCCGAGCTAAGAAATCCGGGTACAAAAAAGGCGACTGCTTTGCGGCAGTCGCCTTTTTTATGGGCGTTTTTCAGATGCGGTAGGTGCTTTTGGTCATCACTTTGGCCAACAGGCTCATGCCGAACTTTACCGGTGCCGGGAAGCGGAAACCGCCAGCTTCCAGTGCACTTTCTGCGTGATGCTCTTCATCGATACGCATCTGCTCAAGAATTGCCCGGGATTTTTCATCCTCGGCCGGCAGTTGCTCCAGATGCTCGTTCAAGTGTTTGCACACCTGATGCTCGGTCGCCGCGACAAAACCGAGGCTGACCTTGTCGCTGATCAGCCCGGCGACTGCGCCGATCCCGAACGACATGCCATAGAACAGCGGATTGAGCACGCTGGTGTGGCTGCCCAACTGATGAATACGCTGTTCGCACCAGACCAGGTGATCGATCTCTTCTTCGGCCGCATGCTCCATGGCTTCCCGCACTTGCGGCAGCTTGGCGGTCAGGGCCTGACCTTGGTACAGCGCCTGAGCACAGACTTCACCGGTATGGTTGATGCGCATCAGGCCGGCGACGTGGCGGGTGTCTTCGTCGCTCATCTGTACGTCGGGCTGCACGATGGCCGGCGACGGACGGTACGGCTGGCCGCTGAAGGGCAGCAGGGTTCGCATTGCGGCATCGGCTTGCAGCAGAAGACGGTCAATTGGCGAATAGTGACGTTGGGTAGTCATGCTGACCTCCGGGAAGAATCTCGGCGGCCAGTTTAACCGAATCGGCCGGGGAAGGTTTGCGCTGGGTCATGTGGGAGCAGGGCGCCCCCACAGATTTCGAGTCGATCAGCCCGGCGGCCAGTTCATCTGACGTTGACCGAGTACGTGCATATGAATGTGGTAGACCGTCTGCCCACCCTTTTCATTGCAGTTCATCACCACCCGGAAGCCTTCTTCGCAACCCAGTTCCAGCGCCAGACGCTGGGCGGTGAACAGAATATGCCCGGCCAGTGCCTTGTCGTCTTCGGTCAGGTCGTTGAGGGTGCGCACCGGTTTCTTCGGGATCACCAGAAAATGCACCGGTGCCTGCGGGGCGATGTCGTGGAACGCCAGAACCTGGTCGTCCTCGTAGATGATCTTCGCCGGGATTTCCCGGTTGATGATCTTGGTGAACAGAGTATCCACAGCTGTTTTCTCCGTTGTGTGAGCTGGGCCGAGTGTACCCACGAGGGATCACCACGCCCAGCCAGTTGCCTGCCGGCCCTTCAGCGCGGGCAGTAAGCTTTGTTGACCATGCCGACGATGGTGCGGTTGAGCCAGCGCGAACCCAGTCTGGGCAGAAAGGCGAACCAGCGGTTCCGGCGCCCGGGAATGATGATTGCGCGGTTTTTTTCCAGGGCGCGCACGGTATACAGCGCGACCTCTTCGGGGCTCATCAGCAGTTTGCTGGCGTTAAGTTTGTCGTTGTTCAGTTGCGCCGTACGGAAGAACGCCGTGCGCGTCGGGCCTGGACAGAGCACCGAGACTTTCACGGCGCACTTTTTCAATTCCACCCGCAGCGCCTCGGAAAAATGCAGAACGTAGGCCTTGCTGGCGTAGTAAGTGCTCATCCACGGGCCGGGATTGAACGCGGCCACCGACGCCACATTGAGAATCTGCCCGCCACCCTGCAGGGCCATGCTGTTACCGATTGCATGGCAGAGGCGGGTGAGGGCGAGGATGTTCACCTCGATCAGGTCTTGCTCGGTCATCCAGTCCTGGGCCAGGAACGGGCCGCACGTACCGATGCCGGCACAGTTCACCAGCAGATCGATCTGCCGGTCGCCTTCTTCAAGCTCCAGCAGAAACCCGGACAGGCGCAGCGGCTCGCCCAGGTCGCAGGCGCGGAACAGCACCTCCACGCCGAAACGCTGGGTCAGTTCAATCGCAATGCTTTCCAGCTGATCACGCTGTCGGGCCACCAGAATCAGGCTGCGGCCACGGCGAGCCAGGGCTTCGGCCATGGCCAGGCCGATGCCGCTGGAGGCGCCAGTGATCAGAGCGTAACGGGTCATGCGGTTCTCCATCGCAACAGCTCCGCGCCGTGGACGCAGGTGTCACGGCGGGGAGCGCTGTTCATTCTTTCGCAGAGTCTACAGGGGCGGGTGCAGGTTCGGCTGCATCATCCACCGGATTCGGCACGGGCTCGACTTCGACATCGACTTCATCGGCAGTCACCGAACCGCTTTCATAACTGCTTTCGAGGCTGGTTTCGTACTCTTGCTGGATGGCGGAAATACCGCCCAGCATTCCACCGACGAAGAACAGGCCGATGAAAACGATCCACAAGGAACACAGTACTTTGACGGCGGTACTGTTCGGCGGCGGTGGTGGGCCATAGCGGTTGGCGCCGGTATTGCCCGGCATGACCATGATCACCAGCGGAAAGAAGCTGCCCACGAACGGAACCAGAGTCAGCAGCCAGAGCCAGCCTGACCAGCCGATGTCGTGCAGACGCTGAATGCTGAACAGGATGCCGACGATTGCGAAGGCCAGGAACAGGAAGAAGGCGAAGATACCGCCGATGATCAGGCCGCTGGTCGAGTCGGTGCTCACCAGCCCCAGACCGATCAGCGCGAAAACGCCGACGATCGGCAGGGTTACCAGACTCAATACCATCGACCATGCCAGGTAGCGCAGGCGTCCGATCCGGCCTTCGACACTGAAGGGTTTGAGCGTGGCGAATTCTGCCAGTCGTTCACCGACACTGGCCCGGGGTGGGGCATATGGGGAGTCAGGGTCTGCCATCGGGGCGGAGTGTTCCTGCACATCGGACAGATTCAGTTCGATGGCTGTTTCCGGTTCGATCCGGGCGTCGATTCCGGTCTTGCCCAGCGCTTGCAGATAAGCCTGGGCATCGCTGTGCGACAGGTCGCGTTTAAGGGCGACGGCGCGTCCATTGAACAGACGTTCGATGGCGGCCACATCGCTCTTGAACAGGTCGGCCAGATTGAGTTTTGCCGTGGTGATATCGACGCCGGGCTGCAGGGCTCCGTCGAAAACGATCTTGTAACGGGGTTCGCTCATGGCCGAGGCATCCTTGTCGCGAAAAAATTGGGTTGATATATATCGCAGCCGCCAAGTGTAAGGCCAGTCAGGCAGCAACTGGCCGGAATTTTCTTAACGCGGCCAGCGGTTCGGGAGCTGTTCTGCGTGTTTCAGGGCCTGCCGATACTCTGCATCGAGGCGCGCCACCAGTTGGTCCACGCTTGGCAGATCTTCGATCTGGCCAACCCCCTGACCTGCCGACCACACGGTTTTCCAGGCTTTGGCCTCATCGTTGATCGGCTTGAGCTTGTCGCCGAAGTTCACTTCACCCTTGCCTTGCAGTGCTGCCATATCGAAACCGGCAGCTTCCAGGCTTTGGCGCATGAAGCTGGCCGGGACTCCAGACACGGCAGGAGTATGAATGATGTCCGCTGCCTTGGCTGTCAGGAGCATCTCCTTGTAGGCGTCGGGCGCATGACTTTCAGTCGTACCGATGAATCGCGTACCGAAGTAGGCCAAATCCGCGCCGAGCAGCTGTGCGGCGAGAATCTCATGGCCGTGGTTCAAACATCCTGCAAGCAGCAGCGTCTTGTCGAAGAACTGGCGAATCTCGGCGATCAGCGAGAACGGGCTCCAGGTGCCAGCATGTCCACCGGCGCCGGCGGCAACCGCAATCAAGCCATCGACGCCTGCTTCGGCGGCTTTTTCCGCATGTCGGCGGGTCGTCACGTCGTGAAAAACCAGGCCGCCGTAGCTGTGCACCGCATCGACCAATTCCTTCACCGCACCGAGGCTGGTGATGACGATGGGCACCTTGTGCTCGACGCAGATGTTCAGATCCGCCTCCAGACGCGGATTGCTTTTGTGAACAATCAGGTTCACGGCATAAGGCGCCGGGTTGTCCAGTGTCGCCAGCCCTGCTTCGATCTGTTCCAGCCAGGCCTTGAAGCCGCTGCTCTCGCGTTGGTTGAGCGCCGGAAAGCTGCCGACCACGCCGTTGCGACAGCACGCGAGCACCAGTTCTGGATTGGAAATCAGGAACATCGGCGCAGCCACGACGGGCAGGCGCAGACGTTGTTCGAGCAGAGCGGGCAGCGACATCGGAAGTCCCCCGGAAAGTTGAACGTATTGAAGTTAGAACGGCTTGACCACGACCAGAATTACGATAGCCAGCAATATCAGAACCGGGACTTCATTGAACCAGCGATAAAAGACATGGCTGCGGGTGTTCTCGCCACGGGCAAAACGTTTTACCTGCGCGCCGCACATGTGGTGATAGCCGATCAACAGCACCACCAGGGTCAGCTTGGCGTGAATCCAGCCACCGCTGCTGAAGATGCCCGGGTTCAGGTAAATCAGCCAGCCGCCGAAGATCAGCGCGGCGATCATCGCCGGGCCCATGATGCCGCGATACAGCTTGCGCTCCATGACGCTGAAGCGTTCCTTGCTGATCGTATCTTCACTTTGTGCGTGATAAACGAACAGTCGCGGCAGGTAGAACAGTCCGGCAAACCAGCACACGATGCTGACGATATGCAGCGCTTTGATCCACAGATAGAGCATTTTGGTTATTCCCTAATACACGGTAGGCCGGATAGTAGAGGCTTGAGCGTCCGCACGTCACCTTGATGGTTGTCGCAGGGCGCGCGCGCCCCTATTATCGACGGCTTTCCAGTGGGTTCGTTGAGGGCAGGTTTATGGTCAAGGTCGGTATCGTCGGCGGCACGGGTTACACCGGTGTCGAACTGCTGCGTCTGTTGGCACAGCATCCGCAAGCAGAAGTGGTTGTGATCACTTCCCGATCCGAGGCCGGTCTGGCCGTGGCTGATATGTACCCGAACCTGCGCGGCCACTACGACGGTCTGGCGTTTAGCGTGCCGGACATCAAGACCCTCGGCGCTTGCGACGTGGTGTTCTTCGCGACTCCGCACGGCGTTGCCCACGCATTGGCTGGTGAATTGCTGGCGGCGGGCACCAAGGTCATCGACCTGTCGGCGGACTTCCGTCTGCAGGACGCCGATGAGTGGGCCAAGTGGTACGGCCAGCCGCACGGCGCGCCGGAGCTGCTGGACGAAGCGGTTTACGGCTTGCCGGAAGTCAACCGTGAGCAAATCAAGAAAGCTCGCCTGATCGCGGTGCCGGGTTGTTACCCGACCGCAACACAGCTCGGTTTCCTGCCATTGCTTGAGGCGGGCATTGCCGACGTTTCCCACCTGATCGCCGACTGCAAGTCCGGTGTCAGCGGTGCCGGTCGTGGTGCTGCCGTAGGTTCGCTGTACTCCGAGACGTCGGAAAGCATGAAGGCTTATGCGGTGAAAGGTCACCGTCATCTGCCGGAAATTCGTCAGGGTCTGCGTCGTGCGGCGGGCAAGGATGTCGGCCTGACTTTCGTGCCACACCTGACGCCGATGATTCGTGGCATTCATTCCACGCTCTATGCGACCGTGGTGGATCGCTCCGTCGATCTGCAGGCGCTGTTCGAGAAGCGTTATGCCAATGAGCCGTTCGTCGACGTGATGCCGGCCGGCAGCCATCCGGAAACCCGCAGCGTGCGTGGCGCGAACGTCTGCCGTATCGCGGTTCACCGCCCACAGGATGGTGATCTGGTGGTGGTGCTGTCGGTGATCGACAACCTGGTCAAGGGCGCGTCGGGTCAGGCGGTGCAGAACATGAACATTCTGTTCGGTCTGGATGAGCGCTTTGGTCTGTCCCACGCGGGCATGTTGCCGTAAGACTGATCTTGCATGAAGAAAAGGCCCGTCTGACGGGCCTTTTTGCATTCCGGGTCGCTGATGGCTTTATTGATATACCGTAACAATAGTTGACCGATTTTCTAGGACAAGCGGATAATGCGCGTCATCACGCATTATGGCGGCGTAACGCCGGGAGATAGTCAGCATGAGCGTCGAATCCTTCACCCCCACGGCTTTGCAATTCACTCAGGGTGCCGCGCACAAGGTGAAGAGCCTGGTCGATGAAGAGGGGAATGATCGCTTGAAGCTGCGCGTATTCGTTACGGGCGGCGGTTGTTCAGGGTTTCAGTACGGCTTCACCTTCGATGAAGATGTGGCCGAGGACGACACCATCGTCGAGCGCGAAGGTGTGAGTCTGGTGGTTGATCCGATGAGCTTCCAGTATCTGGCAGGTGCCGAGGTGGACTACCAGGAAGGTCTGGAAGGTTCGCGCTTCGTGATCAAGAACCCGAATGCCACCACGACTTGTGGTTGCGGTTCTTCGTTCTCGATCTGATCTCGCTTCACCGTACACAACAAAACGCCGCAGAACCTCACGGTTCTGCGGCGTTTTGTTATCTGCGTTTTGTCTTAATTGGGATAGATTGCGCCGAGTACGCGCAGGCCTTTTGCACCGGTGACGCTGGGGCGATTGGCGGTGATGCCTTCAAGGCAGCAATGCGCCAGCCAGGCAAAGGCCATGGCTTCGACCCAGTCTGGATCTACACCGTGGGTCGTGGTGCTGGCGACTTTCGCGTTGGGCAGCAGTTCGGCCAGGCGCTTCATCAGCGTGGCGTTGTGGGCGCCACCGCCGCAGACCAGGAGTTCTTCGGTATTCGATTGGGCGCTTTGCAGCGATTCGACGATGGTCAGCGCTGTCAGTTCGAGCAGCGTTGCCTGTACGTTTTCGGGGGCGAAATCCGGCAGGTGCGACAGTTGCTGTTCCAGCCAGGGCAGGTTGAACACTTCCCGGCCGGTGCTCTTCGGGCCTTTGGTCGAGAAGAAGGAATCGCTCAGCAATGCCTTGAGAAGGGTTGGTTCAACTTTGCCGCTGGCTGCCCATTGACCGTTGCGATCATAGTTTTCGCCACGCTGCCGGTGAATCCACGCATCCATCAGAACATTCCCAGGGCCGCAGTCGAAACCGGCTACAGGCTTGTTCGGCTCAATCAGACTGAGATTGCTGAAACCGCCGACATTCAGGACTGCGCGGTTACCGGTACGCTCTTCGAACAACGCCTCATGGAAGGCAGGAACCAGAGGGGCGCCTTGACCGCCGGCGGCCACATCGCGGCTGCGGAAGTCACTGACTACCGTAATGCCAGTCAGCTCGGTCAGCAGGGCAGGGTTGCCGATCTGTACGGTGAAACCGCGTGCCGGTTCGTGGCGAATGGTCTGGCCGTGGCTGCCGATTGCGCGAATGGCTTCGGGTTTGAGCTGTTGCTGTTCGAGCAGGGCTTGGATACCTGTTGCTGCAAGCTTCACCCAGTTCTGCTGGGCGATGGCCGAGCGGGCAATCTCGTCGGGACCGCTGGCGCACAAGCCAAGCAGCTCGGCGCGCAGGGATTCAGGCATGGGAATGTAGTGCGTGGCGATCAGGTTGATCGCCGAGGCATGCTCGATCAGGGCGATGTCCAGACCATCGAGACTGGTTCCGGACATCACGCCGATATAAAGAGCCATGGCTTAACGCTTGCTCGAGGCCAGCATGGTGGCCTTCTCTTGGTCCATGCGAGCCATCAGCGGCTGGCTCTGCGCCAGGAAGCGCGCGCGCTCGGATTTGGCGATCGGATCGGCCATCGGCAGTTTTTGTCCCAATGGATCGACGTGAACGCCATTGACCTGGAACTCATAGTGCAAGTGCGGGCCGGTGGACAGGCCGGTAGTGCCGATGTAGCCGATGACCTGGCCTTGTTTGACCGTACCGCCGGTTTTCACGCCTTTGGCGAAGCCTTGCATGTGGCCGTAGAGCGTACGGTAGGTATTGCCGTGCTGAATGATCACGGTGTTGCCGTAACCACCACGGCGACCGGCCAGCAATACTTTTCCGTCACCGGCAGCCTTGATTGGCGTACCGCGTGGGGCGGCGTAATCGACACCTTTATGGGCGCGGATCTTGTTGAGGATCGGGTGTTTGCGGCCCATGGAAAACTTGGAGCTGATGCGGGCGAAGTCCACCGGGGTACGGATGAACGCCTTGCGCATACTGTTGCCGTCGGCAGTGTAGTAGCTGCTGTTACCTTGCTTGTTGGTGTAGCGCACGGCGGTGTAAGTCTTGCCGCGGTTGGTGAAGCGGGCGGACAGGATCGGGCCGTTGCCGACGGCTTTGCCATTGACCACTTTCTGCTCGTAGATCACGTCGAACTCGTCACCCTGGCGGATATCCTGGGCAAAGTCGACGTCGTAGCCGAACACGCTGGCCATGTCCATGGTCAGGCTGTGGGACAGGCCGGCGCGGGCGGCGGACTGGGACAGGGAGCTGTTGATCACGCCGTGGACATAGGCGGTACGAACGGTTGGCTTGGCGGTAACGCGGTTGAAGACATAACCCTTGTCGTTCTTGGTCAGGGTGATGGTTTCAACGTCGCTAATCTTGCTGTGCAGATTGGTCAGTTGACCTTGTGGATTGAGTTCGAATTCGAGTTTCTGGCCGTGTTTGAGCTGGCTGAACTGCTTGGCCTGTTTGTCGCTGGCCAGAACTTCGTGTACGGCAGCGGCGGGGAGGCCAACCTTCTCGAACAATGTCGAAAGGGTGTCACCCTTGGAGACGATCACTTCCCTGTGGCCTGGAGTCTTCTTTTCAGGCGCGACCGGTGCAGGCACTGGTGCGGCCTGGGCGGTTTCGGGTGTGTCTTCTGCGCTGTTTTCGATTTGTGCGAAGGGTGAAGCTACCGGCTCATTTGTGGCTTGAACCGCGTCAGCAGCGTCTTGATCTTGTGTCAGTTGTTCGGCAGGACTTTCCAGCTCAAGGCTCAGGGTCGTCTTTTTGGCTTCAACATCACTGGAAGGAAATACCAGGAGCGCCAGGCTGAGAAGGGCGGCGATCCCACTTGCGGCAAGCAGGTGGGTCTTCGGGTAAAGCGGTGGCGCTTTAGACGGTTCAGTGGTCATAAGTAGTTTTGACTTTGAAAAGATGAATTGGAAAAGATGAATGACATGATGAAGATGAAATAACTGTATAAAATATAACCAAATCATCTCTGAGGCAAGTCCGCAGGCATCTCGCTCGTGGATTGGTATCCGTGCGCCGGGCAAAACTTGTAATTGGTGCACGATCTTGTATGGTTGGTTCCCTTTGAATCTGAGCCTTGCGGGTCTGTTATGAAGTCGGTTGAAGAGCAGCTAGCGCTGATTAAACGTGGTGCGGAAGAACTGTTGGTCGAGTCCGAGCTGATCGAAAAGCTCAAGCGTGGCCAGCCGCTGCGAATCAAGGCCGGCTTCGATCCAACGGCGCCGGATCTGCACCTTGGACACACTGTGCTTATTAATAAGCTGCGTCAGTTCCAGGAACTGGGGCATCAGGTGATCTTCCTGATTGGCGACTTCACCGGAATGATCGGTGATCCGAGTGGCAAGAGTGCAACTCGTCCGCCGCTGACCCGTGAGCAGGTTCTGGAAAATGCCGAGACCTACAAGACTCAGGTATTCAAGATTCTTGATCCGGCGAAAACCGAAGTCGCGTTCAACTCCACCTGGATGGATCAGATGGGGCCTGCAGACTTTATTCGTCTGACTTCGCAGTACACCGTTGCTCGTATGCTCGAACGTGATGACTTCGACAAGCGCTACACCACCAATCAGCCAATCGCCATTCATGAGTTCCTCTATCCGCTGGTTCAGGGGTATGACTCGGTTGCATTGCGCGCGGATGTTGAGCTGGGCGGTACCGATCAGAAGTTCAACCTGCTGATGGGGCGCGAACTGCAGCGTGGTTATGGTCAGGAAGCTCAGTGCATTCTGACGATGCCGCTGCTCGAAGGGCTGGATGGCGTTAAAAAGATGTCCAAGTCGTTGGGCAACTACGTCGGTATCCAGGAAGCGCCGGGTGTCATGTACAGCAAGCTGGTTTCGATTCCGGATGCGTTGATGTGGCGCTATTTCGAGCTGCTCAGCTTCCGTTCGATGGATGAGATCAATGCTTTCCGTGCTGATGTAGAGGCGGGTGCCAATCCTCGCGACATCAAGATCAAGCTGGCTGAAGAAATTGTTGCGCGCTTCCATGGTGAAGAGGCTGCTGCCAATGCTCACCGTGGTGCGGGTAACCGTATGAAGGATGGCGAGTTGCCGGATGATTTGCCGGAAGTCGAACTGACTGCTGCCGAAGATATGCCGATTGCTGCCGTCCTTAATAAGGCTGGCCTGGTGAAGAACTCGGCGGCTGCTCGTGATCTGCTGGCTTCCGGTGGTGTGCGTATAGATGGCGAGGTTGTCGATCGCTCCTTTATATATGTGCTGGGCGCGACTCACGTTTGCCAGGCTGGCAAGAAGGCTTTTGCACGGATTACGCTGAAATCCGAGTAAAGTTGAAAATAGGGGTTGACGGCAGATTCTGAGTCTCTATAATTCGCCCCACTTCCGGCGCAGTCGAAACGGAAAACTCCTTGAGATTCAACGAGTTAAGTAGGTTTCGATAGCGGCTCGCTTCAGATCATCGAGGCCTGGAAGGAGTTGGAAATGCCGGCTTGTCTGGCGCTTTCAACGGTTCGGTCTTCTCGATCGAAAGCGGAGAAAAAGAGGTGTTGACAGCAGCGTGTAACGCTGTAGAATTCGCCTCCCGCTAACGAGAGATCGGAAGCGCAAGTGGTTGAAGTTGTTGAGGAAATCTTCGAAAACTTCTGAAAATAATCACTTGACAGCAAATGAGGCTGCTGTAGAATGCGCGCCTCGGTTGAGATGAAAGATCTTAACCAACCGCTCTTTAACAACTGAATCAAGCAATTCGTGTGGGTGCTTGTGGAGTCAGACTGATAGTCAACAAGATTATCAGCATCACAAGTTACTCCGCGAGAAATCAAAGATGTAACCAACGATTGCTGAGCCAAGTTTAGGGTTTCTTAAAAACCCAAAGATGTTTGAACTGAAGAGTTTGATCATGGCTCAGATTGAACGCTGGCGGCAGGCCTAACACATGCAAGTCGAGCGGATGAAGGGAGCTTGCTCCTGGATTCAGCGGCGGACGGGTGAGTAATGCCTAGGAATCTGCCTGGTAGTGGGGGACAACGTTTCGAAAGGAACGCTAATACCGCATACGTCCTACGGGAGAAAGCAGGGGACCTTCGGGCCTTGCGCTATCAGATGAGCCTAGGTCGGATTAGCTAGTTGGTGAGGTAATGGCTCACCAAGGCGACGATCCGTAACTGGTCTGAGAGGATGATCAGTCACACTGGAACTGAGACACGGTCCAGACTCCTACGGGAGGCAGCAGTGGGGAATATTGGACAATGGGCGAAAGCCTGATCCAGCCATGCCGCGTGTGTGAAGAAGGTCTTCGGATTGTAAAGCACTTTAAGTTGGGAGGAAGGGTTGTAGATTAATACTCTGCAATTTTGACGTTACCGACAGAATAAGCACCGGCTAACTCTGTGCCAGCAGCCGCGGTAATACAGAGGGTGCAAGCGTTAATCGGAATTACTGGGCGTAAAGCGCGCGTAGGTGGTTCGTTAAGTTGGATGTGAAATCCCCGGGCTCAACCTGGGAACTGCATCCAAAACTGGCGAGCTAGAGTATGGTAGAGGGTGGTGGAATTTCCTGTGTAGCGGTGAAATGCGTAGATATAGGAAGGAACACCAGTGGCGAAGGCGACCACCTGGACTGATACTGACACTGAGGTGCGAAAGCGTGGGGAGCAAACAGGATTAGATACCCTGGTAGTCCACGCCGTAAACGATGTCAACTAGCCGTTGGGAGCCTTGAGCTCTTAGTGGCGCAGCTAACGCATTAAGTTGACCGCCTGGGGAGTACGGCCGCAAGGTTAAAACTCAAATGAATTGACGGGGGCCCGCACAAGCGGTGGAGCATGTGGTTTAATTCGAAGCAACGCGAAGAACCTTACCAGGCCTTGACATCCAATGAACTTTCCAGAGATGGATTGGTGCCTTCGGGAACATTGAGACAGGTGCTGCATGGCTGTCGTCAGCTCGTGTCGTGAGATGTTGGGTTAAGTCCCGTAACGAGCGCAACCCTTGTCCTTAGTTACCAGCACGTAATGGTGGGCACTCTAAGGAGACTGCCGGTGACAAACCGGAGGAAGGTGGGGATGACGTCAAGTCATCATGGCCCTTACGGCCTGGGCTACACACGTGCTACAATGGTCGGTACAAAGGGTTGCCAAGCCGCGAGGTGGAGCTAATCCCATAAAACCGATCGTAGTCCGGATCGCAGTCTGCAACTCGACTGCGTGAAGTCGGAATCGCTAGTAATCGCGAATCAGAATGTCGCGGTGAATACGTTCCCGGGCCTTGTACACACCGCCCGTCACACCATGGGAGTGGGTTGCACCAGAAGTAGCTAGTCTAACCTTCGGGAGGACGGTTACCACGGTGTGATTCATGACTGGGGTGAAGTCGTAACAAGGTAGCCGTAGGGGAACCTGCGGCTGGATCACCTCCTTAATCGACGACATCAGCTGCTCCATAAGTTCCCACACGAATTGCTTGATTCATTGAAGAAGACGATAGAAGCAGCCCGAAATTGGGTCTGTAGCTCAGTTGGTTAGAGCGCACCCCTGATAAGGGTGAGGTCGGCAGTTCGAATCTGCCCAGACCCACCAATTTTGTGTGGGAAACGCCTGTAGAAATACGGGGCCATAGCTCAGCTGGGAGAGCGCCTGCCTTGCACGCAGGAGGTCAGCGGTTCGATCCCGCTTGGCTCCACCACTACTGCTTCTGAAGTTTGAAAGCTTAGAAATGAGCATTCCATCAGGTTGATGATGAATGTTGATTTCTGGTCTTTGACTGGATCGTTCTTTAAAAATTTGGGTATGTGATAGAAAGATAGACTGAACGTTACTTTCACTGGTAACGGATCAGGCTAAGGTAAAATTTGTGAGTTCTCTTAGTTGAGAAATTCGAATTTTCGGCGAATGTCGTCTTCACAGTATAACCAGATTGCTTGGGGTTATATGGTCAAGTGAAGAAGCGCATACGGTGGATGCCTTGGCAGTCAGAGGCGATGAAAGACGTGGTAGCCTGCGAAAAGCTTCGGGGAGTCGGCAAACAGACTTTGATCCGGAGATGTCTGAATGGGGGAACCCAGCCATCACAAGATGGTTATCTTGCACTGAATACATAGGTGCAAGAGGCGAACCAGGGGAACTGAAACATCTAAGTACCCTGAGGAAAAGAAATCAACCGAGATTCCCTTAGTAGTGGCGAGCGAACGGGGACTAGCCCTTAAGTGGCTTTGAGATTAGCGGAACGCTCTGGAAAGTGCGGCCATAGTGGGTGATAGCCCTGTACGCGAAAATCTCTTGGTCATGAAATCGAGTAGGACGGAGCACGAGAAACTTTGTCTGAATATGGGGGGACCATCCTCCAAGGCTAAATACTACTGACTGACCGATAGTGAACTAGTACCGTGAGGGAAAGGCGAAAAGAACCCCGGAGAGGGGAGTGAAATAGATCCTGAAACCGTATGCGTACAAGCAGTGGGAGCAGACTTTGTTCTGTGACTGCGTACCTTTTGTATAATGGGTCAGCGACTTATTTTCAGTGGCGAGCTTAACCGAATAGGGGAGGCGTAGCGAAAGCGAGTCTTAATAGGGCGTCTAGTCGCTGGGAATAGACCCGAAACCGGGCGATCTATCCATGGGCAGGTTGAAGGTTAGGTAACACTGACTGGAGGACCGAACCGACTACCGTTGAAAAGTTAGCGGATGACCTGTGGATCGGAGTGAAAGGCTAATCAAGCTCGGAGATAGCTGGTTCTCCTCGAAAGCTATTTAGGTAGCGCCTCATGTATCACTGTAGGGGGTAGAGCACTGTTTCGGCTAGGGGGTCATCCCGACTTACCAAACCGATGCAAACTCCGAATACCTACAAGTGCCGAGCATGGGAGACACACGGCGGGTGCTAACGTCCGTCGTGAAAAGGGAAACAACCCAGACCGTCAGCTAAGGTCCCAAAGTTATGGTTAAGTGGGAAACGATGTGGGAAGGCTTAGACAGCTAGGAGGTTGGCTTAGAAGCAGCCACCCTTTAAAGAAAGCGTAATAGCTCACTAGTCGAGTCGGCCTGCGCGGAAGATGTAACGGGGCTCAAACCATACACCGAAGCTACGGGTATCACGCAAGTGATGCGGTAGAGGAGCGTTCTGTAAGCCTGTGAAGGTGAGTTGAGAAGCTTGCTGGAGGTATCAGAAGTGCGAATGCTGACATGAGTAACGACAATGGGTGTGAAAAACACCCACGCCGAAAGACCAAGGTTTCCTGCGCAACGTTAATCGACGCAGGGTTAGTCGGTCCCTAAGGCGAGGCTGAAAAGCGTAGTCGATGGAAAACAGGTTAATATTCCTGTACTTCTGGTTATTGCGATGGAGGGACGGAGAAGGCTAGGCCAGCTTGGCGTTGGTTGTCCAAGTTTAAGGTGGTAGGCTGAGATCTTAGGTAAATCCGGGATCTTAAGGCCGAGAGCTGATGACGAGTTGCCTTTAGGCGACGAAGTGGTTGATGCCATGCTTCCAAGAAAAGCTTCTAAGCTTCAGATAACCAGGAACCGTACCCCAAACCGACACAGGTGGTTGGGTAGAGAATACCAAGGCGCTTGAGAGAACTCGGGTGAAGGAACTAGGCAAAATGGCACCGTAACTTCGGGAGAAGGTGCGCCGGTGAGGGTGAAGGACTTGCTCCGTAAGCCCATGCCGGTCGAAGATACCAGGCCGCTGCGACTGTTTATTAAAAACACAGCACTCTGCAAACACGAAAGTGGACGTATAGGGTGTGACGCCTGCCCGGTGCCGGAAGGTTAATTGATGGGGTTAGCTAACGCGAAGCTCTTGATCGAAGCCCCGGTAAACGGCGGCCGTAACTATAACGGTCCTAAGGTAGCGAAATTCCTTGTCGGGTAAGTTCCGACCTGCACGAATGGCGTAACGATGGCGGCGCTGTCTCCACCCGAGACTCAGTGAAATTGAAATCGCTGTGAAGATGCAGTGTATCCGCGGCTAGACGGAAAGACCCCGTGAACCTTTACTATAGCTTTGCACTGGACTTTGAATTTGCTTGTGTAGGATAGGTGGGAGGCTTTGAAGCGTGGACGCCAGTTCGCGTGGAGCCATCCTTGAAATACCACCCTGGCAACTTTGAGGTTCTAACTCAGGTCCGTTATCCGGATCGAGGACAGTGTATGGTGGGTAGTTTGACTGGGGCGGTCTCCTCCTAAAGAGTAACGGAGGAGTACGAAGGTGCGCTCAGACCGGTCGGAAATCGGTCGTAGAGTATAAAGGCAAAAGCGCGCTTGACTGCGAGACAGACACGTCGAGCAGGTACGAAAGTAGGTCTTAGTGATCCGGTGGTTCTGTATGGAAGGGCCATCGCTCAACGGATAAAAGGTACTCCGGGGATAACAGGCTGATACCGCCCAAGAGTTCATATCGACGGCGGTGTTTGGCACCTCGATGTCGGCTCATCACATCCTGGGGCTGAAGCCGGTCCCAAGGGTATGGCTGTTCGCCATTTAAAGTGGTACGCGAGCTGGGTTTAGAACGTCGTGAGACAGTTCGGTCCCTATCTGCCGTGGACGTTTGAGATTTGAGAGGGGCTGCTCCTAGTACGAGAGGACCGGAGTGGACGAACCTCTGGTGTTCCGGTTGTCACGCCAGTGGCATTGCCGGGTAGCTATGTTCGGAAAAGATAACCGCTGAAAGCATCTAAGCGGGAAACTTGCCTCAAGATGAGATCTCACTGGAACCTTGAGTTCCCTGAAGGGCCGTCGAAGACTACGACGTTGATAGGTTGGGTGTGTAAGCGCTGTGAGGCGTTGAGCTAACCAATACTAATTGCCCGTGAGGCTTGACCATATAACACCCAAGCAATCTGCAGACTCGAAAGAGGCCAGATTGCGGTGTGTGAAGACGAAAGAACCGAAAGTTCGACGCTTACAAAACACCGAAAACTATCCCATACCCAATTTGCTGAAGCGAGGCCAACCGGTCACGAGTCAGTACCCGAATTTCTTGACGACCATAGAGCGTTGGAACCACCTGATCCCATCCCGAACTCAGAAGTGAAACGATGCATCGCCGATGGTAGTGTGGGGTTTCCCCATGTGAGAGTAGGTCATCGTCAAGATTAAATTCCGAAACCCCAATTGCGAAAGCAATTGGGGTTTTGTTTTTTCCGCAGGAAAGTGGGCTGTTTGAATTCTATGCAACAGCTCGGTGCATGGCTATTATTCGGGCCTCATTCCGAGGCGAGACCTGCATGCTGACGTTGTTGAACCTTCTGAAGGATGGGCAATTCCATTCTGGCCAGGCTCTGGGAGCCACCCTGGGAATTAGTCGAAGTGCGGTGTGGAAGCAGCTTCAGCATCTCGAGGCTGAGCTTGGGCTGTCCATACATAAAGTTCGAGGGCGAGGCTACCAGTTGGCTTCGCCGCTGGCGTTGCTCGACCCGCTCAAGATAGAGGAAAGTCTTGCAGGCTGGTCCGTGAGTGTCTTCAGCTCAATCGACTCTACTAACGCCGAATCGCTGCGCGCCGTTGAGCGCGGTCAAATGGCCCCCTTTCTGGTGCTGGCTGAGCGACAAGTATCCGGACGTGGGCGCAGAGGTCGCAAATGGGTAAGCCCGTTTGCCGAGAACCTCTATTACAGTCTCGTGTTGCGTATTGACGGTGGGATGCGCCAGCTTGAAGGGCTAAGTCTTGTTGTCGGTCTTGCGGTCATGCAAACCTTGCGAGCGCTTGGAGTGGCGGGTGCCGGGTTGAAGTGGCCCAATGACGTTTTGGTGGGGCGAAAAAAAATCGCGGGAATCTTGCTGGAGCTGGTTGGGGATCCGGCAGATGTGTGTCATGTAGTGCTGGGTATCGGCATAAACGTGAACATGCAAACAACCGATGAGGTTGATCAGCAGTGGACTTCGATACGGCTCGAGTCGGGAAAGCCATGTGATCGCAATAGTCTGGCGGTTGAGTTGAGTAAGCAGTTGCAACTTTATTTGCAGCGTCACCAGTCAGGCGGTTTCTCAGTGCTTCAGGCAGAGTGGGAGGCGAGCCATTTATGGCAAGGACAGCCGGTTTCTCTCACTGCCGGCGTCACTCATATAGATGGCGTGGTGCTGGGGGTCGATAATCAAGGTGCGCTGCGATTGAATGTAGATGGTGTGGAAAGAGTCTTTAGTGGTGGTGAGCTCAGCTTGAGGTTGCGTGATGATTCTTGAGCTTGATTGCGGAAACAGCTTTATCAAGTGGCGGGTGCTGAATGCCGAGGCCGGTACCTTGATCGCGGAGGGGGTGGTTGACTCTGATGGGGCATTGGTCGGCAATCTTCGCTCGCTCGATAAGTTGTCTCTCGGCAAATGCCGCCTTGTCAGTGTAAGAACAGAAGACGAGACCAATTTGCTGATTGGTCTCCTCAAGCGTGAGTTCGATATATCCGTTGTCTGTGCGAAACCTGCTCGCGAAATGTCTGGCGTTAAGAACGGCTATGAGGACTACGAGCGTCTGGGCCTTGATCGCTGGTTGGCGATGCTTGGTGGCTTTCATCTGGCTGGTGGGGCTTGCCTGGTTCTTGATTTTGGGACGGCGGTGACTGCTGATTTCATCTCGTCGGAAGGGGAGCACCTGGGAGGCTTCATTTGTCCTGGTATGCCATTGATGCGAAATCAATTGCGTACGCATACTCGAAAGATTCGCTATGGCGACCTGGCGGCGGAGCGTGCATTGACGAGTCACGTTCCGGGGCGCAATACGGTCGAGGCGGTGGAGCGTGGCTGTTCGTTGATGCTCAGGGGATTCGTACTGACGCAGTTGGAGATGGCGCGTTCCTACTGGGGGGAAGGCTTCAGTGTTTTCATCACTGGAGGGGACGCCGAGCTGGTGTCGGATGTTGTGCCTGAGGCCAGGGTGGTTCCCGATTTAGTGTTCGTAGGTTTGGCTATGGCATGTCCTTTGTCCTGAGGTTTGTATGCGCTGGTTGTTTCTCCTGCTTCTTGTACTCAATGTGTTTTATTACGTCTGGCATCAGCAGGAGGCGCCATTGCGTGCAAAGGATGTCACGCCTCTGCGTCTTTATAGTGGTTCGCAGCAGGATATCCGTTTGCTGAGCGAGGCTGGTGATGCTACGCGGGGCGTGAAGACTGATGGGCAGTGTCTATATGTAGGTGGGTTGAGTCGTCCTGAAGCGGCACAATCTCTGGGGCTGAGTCTGGCTGAGTTGGGAGTGAAGGCTCAGGCTGTGCCTAAAGACCTTTCCAGCAATGCATATTGGTTCCGAATTACACCCGAAACCCAGCGTTTGCTGGGGGATGTTCAGATGCAAAACCTTTCCAAGGAATTCAATGAGTTAAAACATAAAATAATGCTGTGTGAGGGGGTTGCACCTGCGGAATAGTTTGCATAGAATGGCGCCCGCTCCACAGCGAAGACCTGAAAGGGTTTAAGCGGTGAGGTGATGTCAACGCAGCTAACCTCAGGTTTTTAAATGAGAAAATGCTTGACAAGGGTTCGGCATAGTATAGAATGCCGGCCTGATTAGGAGGGGTTCCCGAGCGGCCAAAGGGATCAGACTGTAAATCTGACGTCTACGACTTCGAAGGTTCGAATCCTTCTCCCTCCACCAGATTTTAGCGTGAGCTGCAGGCTCCGCGGGTATAGTTTAGTGGTAGAACCTCAGCCTTCCAAGCTGATGATGCGGGTTCGATTCCCGCTACCCGCTCCAAGTTTGCAGGTTGTGCAAAGTGTTACGCTCTTGTAGCTCAGTTGGTAGAGCACACCCTTGGTAAGGGTGAGGTCAGCGGTTCAAATCCGCTCAAGAGCTCCATATAACAAGGCAGATATGAAAATATCTGCCTTTGTTTTAATGGCTAGGGTTGTTTGCTTATTTCTTCTGTTAGGGGTGATATCGATGGCTAAGGAAAAATTTGATCGTTCCCTACCGCACGTCAACGTCGGAACTATCGGTCACGTTGACCACGGTAAAACCACTCTGACCGCTGCTCTGACTCGCGTCTGCTCCGAAGTTTTCGGTTCGGCCGTAGTTGAATTCGACAAGATCGACAGCGCTCCAGAAGAAAAAGCTCGCGGTATCACCATCAACACCGCGCACGTTGAGTACAACTCGAACATTCGTCACTACGCTCACGTTGACTGCCCAGGTCACGCTGACTACGTGAAGAATATGATCACCGGTGCTGCCCAGATGGACGGCGCGATCCTGGTTTGCTCGGCTGCCGATGGTCCGATGCCACAAACTCGTGAGCACATCCTGCTGTCCCGTCAGGTAGGCGTTCCGTACATCGTGGTTTTCCTGAACAAGGCTGATCTGGTAGACGACGCAGAGCTGCTGGAACTGGTTGAGATGGAAGTTCGCGACCTGCTGTCCACCTACGACTTCCCAGGCGACGACACTCCGATCATCATCGGTTCGGCTCGTATGGCGCTGGAAGGCAAAGACGACAACGAAATGGGCGCCACCGCTGTCAAGAAGCTGGTGGAAACTCTGGATAGCTACATCCCAGAGCCAGAGCGTGCTATCGACAAGCCATTCCTGATGCCAATCGAAGACGTGTTCTCGATCTCGGGTCGTGGCACCGTGGTAACTGGTCGTATCGAGCGTGGTATCGTCCGCGTTCAGGACGCCCTGGAAATCGTTGGTCTGCGTGACACCACTACCACCACCTGTACCGGTGTTGAGATGTTCCGCAAGCTGCTGGACGAAGGTCGTGCTGGCGAGAACTGCGGCGTTCTGCTGCGTGGTACCAAGCGTGACGACGTTGAGCGTGGTCAGGTTCTGGTTAAGCCAGGTTCGGTTAAGCCGCACACCAAGTTCACCGCAGAAGTTTACGTTCTGAGCAAGGAAGAAGGCGGTCGTCACACTCCGTTCTTCAAAGGCTACCGTCCACAGTTCTACTTCCGTACTACTGACGTGACTGGTAACTGCGAGCTGCCAGAAGGCGTTGAAATGGTAATGCCAGGTGACAACATTCAGATGACTGTTACCCTGATCAAAACCATCGCGATGGAAGACGGTCTGCGTTTCGCTATCCGTGAAGGCGGTCGTACCGTCGGCGCTGGCGTCGTAGCCAAAATCATCGAGTAAGTAGTTGTAATGTATTTTTCAGGCCGGCATAATGGTCGGCCTGATTTTGTTTTAGGTCAGTAGCTCAATTGGCAGAGCGACGGTCTCCAAAACCGTAGGTTGGGGGTTCGATTCCTCCTGACCTGCCAGATTCACTCGGTGTGTCTGGCTTTCTTTTTCACAGGATCTTCATAGATGACTCCTAAGGCTGAAGCTCAAGGCTCTCGCTTCGATCTGCTCAAGTGGCTTGTAGTGGTCGCTTTGGTGGTGGTTGGCGTTGTAGGCAATCAGTATTACTCTGCTTCGCCGATCCTGTACCGTGTACTCGCTTTGCTTGTCATTGCTGCTGTAGCTGCCTTTGTAGGCCTGCAGACTGCCAAGGGCAAGTCTTTCTTTGTACTGGTTAAGGAAGCTCGTACCGAGATTCGTAAAGTCGTATGGCCAACTCGCCAAGAAACCACGCAGACCACTCTGATTGTTGTGGCTGTTGTTCTGGTTATGGCGTTGCTGTTGTGGGGGCTTGATTCCCTGCTCGGCTGGCTTGTTTCCTTGATTGTCGGCTAAGGGTGTCCCGTGGCTAAGCGTTGGTACGTTGTGCATGCTTACTCGGGTTACGAGAAGCATGTCATGCGCTCGCTGATTGAGCGTGTAAAGCTGGCTGGCATGGAAGATGGCTTCGGCGAAATTCTGGTTCCCACTGAAGAAGTGGTTGAGATGCGTAATGGCCAGAAGCGCAAAAGCGAACGCAAGTTCTTCCCTGGTTATGTGCTGGTACAGATGGATATGAATGAGGGTACTTGGCACTTGGTCAAGGATACTCCTCGGGTGATGGGTTTTATCGGCGGTACCGCTGACAAGCCTGCACCAATCACTGATAAAGAAGCCGAGGCGATTCTGCGTCGCGTTGCTGACGGTAGCGACAAGCCGAAGCCGAAGACGTTGTTCGAGCCAGGTGAAACCGTTCGTGTTAATGACGGTCCTTTCGCTGACTTTAACGGTGTTGTTGAAGAAGTTAACTACGAAAAGAGCCGGATCCAAGTGGCAGTGCTCATTTTCGGTCGCTCTACTCCGGTAGAGTTGGAGTTCAGTCAGGTCGAAAAGGTCTAACTGGACAAGCATCCCAACCCCGCAGCCCTAGGCTGTGGGGTTTTGTCGTCACTGGGATAAACGCGCAAGTAACCGGGGAGCCTTTCGAGGCGTTCGAACCCGTAATTGGAGTGCCTCATGGCCAAGAAGATTACCGCTTACATCAAGCTGCAAGTGAAGGCCGCTCAGGCTAACCCAAGCCCACCTGTTGGTCCTGCTCTGGGTCAGCACGGCGTGAACATCATGGAATTCTGCAAGGCTTTCAACGCCCGTACCCAGGGTCTGGAAGCTGGTCTGCCGACTCCAGTGATCATCACTGTCTACAGCGACCGTAGCTTCACTTTCGAAACCAAATCCACCCCTGCTTCGGTTCTGCTGAAGAAGGCGGCCGGTCTGACCAGCGGTTCCGCTCGTCCGAACACCGTTAAGGTTGGCACTGTTACCCGTGCTCAGCTGGAAGAAATCGCGAAAACCAAAAACGCGGATCTGACTGCAGCTGATATGGATGCAGCCGTGCGCACTATCGCCGGTTCTGCTCGTAGCATGGGCCTTAACGTGGAGGGTGTGTAATGGCTAAGCTGACCAAGCGCCAAAAGGCTATCGCTGAAAAGATCGAAGCAGGCAAGTCCTACAACTTCGAAGAGGCCGCAACTCTGCTGGCCTCGCTGCCAGCTGCCAAGTTCGTCGAGTCGTTCGATGTGGCCGTTAACCTGGGTGTAGACCCGCGTAAATCCGACCAGGTCGTTCGTAGCGCTACTGTGCTGCCACACGGCACTGGCAAGACCGTTCGCGTTGCTGTGTTCACCCAGGGTCCAGCTGCCGAGGCCGCTCTGGCTGCCGGCGCTGACCGCGTAGGTATGGACGAACTGGCTGCCGAAATGAAAGGCGGCGACCTGAACTATGACGTAGTGATCGCATCCCCGGATGCCATGCGCGTTGTAGGTCAACTGGGTCAGATCCTCGGTCCACGTGGTCTGATGCCTAACCCGAAAGTTGGTACCGTTACTCCAGACGTAGCCACCGCGGTTAAAAACGCCAAGGCTGGTCAGGTTCGTTATCGCACCGACAAAAACGGCATCATCCACACTTCCGTTGGCAAGATCGGCTTCGATGCCGTCAAGCTGAAGGAAAACGTTGAAGCCCTGATCGCTGACCTGAAGCGTATCAAGCCAGCTTCCTCGAAAGGTATCTACGTCAAGCGCGTTACCCTGAGCACCACCATGGGCCCAGGTCTGGTTATCGACCAGAGCTCGCTGGACGCGTAAGACAAAAATTGGCGCAGGTGACTGCGCCAATTGAAAGATTGGGGTCCCTGCCTGGCGGGGGCTATCCAAGACCGTAGGCGACGCAAGTCTTAAACCTCAAGCCTACGCAGATGGTGCTCCCGGTTCCTTACCGAATCAGACACCAAAACGACATTCGGTTTCGATCGAATGAAACGGTAACAAGCAGGAGTTAAACCCGTGGCAATTAATCTCGAAGACAAGAAGGCCATCGTCGCTGAAGTCAACGAGGCTGCCAAAGTCGCTCTGTCCGCTGTCGTGGTTGATGCCCGTGGCGTAACAGTAGGCGCAATGACCGGACTCCGTAAAGAGGCTCGTGAAGCTGGCGTTTACGTACGTGTTGTACGTAACACCCTGCTCAAGCGCGCTGTTGCTGGCACTTCGTACGAAGTGCTGAACGACGCGTTCACCGGCCCGACCCTGATCGCATTCTCCAACGAACACCCGGGCGCTGCTGCTCGTCTGTTCAAGGAATTTGCCAAGGGTCAGGATAAGTTCGAGATCAAGGCAGCTTCGTTCGAGGGCAAGTTCCTCGCAGCGAATGAGATCGACGTGCTGGCAAGCCTGCCAACTCGCGACGAAGCTATTGCGAAACTGATGAGCGTGATTCAAGGCGCTACCAGCAAGCTGGCTCGTACTCTGGCGGCAATTCGCGATCAGAAAGAAGCTGCTGCAGCCTGAGGCTGAGCGTTTCCAATCTCGCGTATTTTTGTTTATTTCGACGGCCGTACAGGCTGTCCACCAAATCAGGAATTGAGTCATGTCTCTGACTAACGAACAAATCATCGAAGCAATCGGCCAGAAAACCGTTCTGGAAGTTGTTGAGCTGATCAAAGCAATGGAAGAAACCTTCGGCGTGACCGCTGCTGTTGCTGCTGCTGGTCCAGCTGCTGCTGCCGCTGTTGTTGAAGAGCAAACCGAGTTCAACGTTGTTCTGGTTGAAGCCGGCGAGAAGAAAGTAAACGTGATCAAGGCAGTTCGTGAACTGACCGGTCTGGGCCTGAAAGAAGCCAAAGAGAAAGTCGACGGCGCTCCTCAGGTTGTAGCTGAAGGCGTTTCGAAAGAAGCTGCTGAAGACGCTAAGAAGAAGCTGGAAGAAGCAGGCGCTAAAGTCGAGCTGAAGTAAGCATCGACTTTGCTCCTCCAGCCCGAGCGTCAAGCGACAGGCTGATGGCTGGTGGCTCTTGCCACCGGCCTTTTTCCGTTATTGGCAGCCGACTCGGTCGGTGCCGATAACGAGCTGTAACCATCCGATGTGATGGCGCAAACCATGGGGTTTGCACGATTTTCTGGCTGCTCCCGTCGGGAGGGGCCAAACAAGCAGGTGACCAAGCTGGGGAACGCTGATGGCTTACTCATATACTGAGAAAAAACGTATCCGCAAGGACTTTAGCAAGTTGCCGGACGTCATGGATGTGCCTTACCTCCTGGCCATCCAGCTGGATTCGTATCGTGAATTCTTGCAAGCGGGAGCGACTAAAGATCAGTTCCGCGACGTGGGCCTGCATGCGGCCTTCAAATCCGTTTTCCCGATCATCAGCTACTCCGGCAATGCTGCGCTGGAGTACGTCGGTTATCGCCTGGGCGAACCGGCATTTGATGTCAAAGAATGCGTATTGCGCGGTGTAACTTTCGCCGTACCTTTGCGGGTAAAAGTGCGCCTGATCATTTTCGACAAAGAATCGTCGAACAAAGCGATCAAGGACATCAAAGAGCAAGAAGTCTACATGGGTGAAATCCCCCTGATGACTGAGAACGGTACCTTCGTAATCAACGGTACCGAGCGTGTGATCGTTTCCCAGTTGCACCGCTCCCCGGGCGTGTTCTTCGACCACGACCGTGGCAAGACGCACAGCTCCGGCAAACTGCTGTACTCCGCGCGCATCATTCCGTACCGCGGTTCGTGGCTGGACTTCGAATTCGACCCGAAAGACTGCGTGTTCGTACGTATCGACCGTCGTCGCAAGCTGCCGGCCTCCGTACTGCTGCGCGCGCTCGGCTATACCACCGAAGAAGTGCTGGACGCGTTCTATACCACCAACGTATTCCACGTTAAGGGCGAGAGCCTGAGCCTGGAGCTGGTGCCTCAGCGCCTGCGTGGTGAAGTTGCTGTTCTCGATATCCAGGACGACAAGGGCAAGGTGATTGTCGAGCAGGGTCGTCGTATTACCGCTCGCCACATCAATCAGCTGGAAAAAGCCGGGATCAAAGAGCTGGACGTGCCTCTGGACTATGTCCTGGGTCGCACCACCGCCAAGGTCATCGTGCATCCGGCTACCGGTGAAATCCTGGCAGAGTGCAACACCGAACTGACCACTGAAGTCCTGGCGAAGGTCGCCAAGGCTGGTGTCGTTCGTATCGAAACTCTGTACACCAACGACATCGACTGCGGTCCTTTCATCTCCGACACGCTGAAGATCGACTCCACCAGCAACCAGTTGGAAGCGCTGGTCGAAATCTATCGCATGATGCGTCCAGGCGAGCCGCCAACCAAGGACGCTGCCGAGACCCTGTTCAACAACCTGTTCTTCAGCCCTGAGCGCTATGACCTGTCTGCGGTCGGCCGGATGAAGTTCAACCGTCGTATCGGTCGTACCGAGATCGAAGGTTCGGGCGTGCTGTGCAAGGAAGACATCGTCGCGGTACTGAAGACCTTGGTCGACATCCGTAACGGTAAAGGCATCGTCGACGACATCGACCACCTGGGTAACCGTCGTGTTCGCTGCGTAGGCGAAATGGCCGAGAACCAGTTCCGCGTTGGCCTGGTACGTGTTGAGCGTGCGGTCAAAGAGCGTCTGTCGATGGCAGAAAGCGAAGGCCTGATGCCGCAAGATCTGATCAACGCCAAGCCAGTGGCTGCGGCGGTGAAAGAGTTCTTCGGTTCCAGCCAGCTGTCGCAGTTCATGGACCAGAACAACCCGCTGTCCGAGATTACCCACAAGCGTCGTGTCTCCGCACTCGGCCCTGGTGGTCTGACTCGTGAGCGCGCGGGCTTCGAAGTCCGTGACGTACACCCGACTCACTACGGTCGTGTCTGCCCGATTGAAACGCCGGAAGGTCCGAACATCGGTCTGATCAACTCCCTGGCGGCTTACGCTCGCACCAACCAGTACGGCTTCCTCGAGAGCCCGTACCGTGTGGTGAAAGAGGGTGTGGTCACCGACGATATCGTGTTCCTGTCCGCTATCGAAGAAGCCGATCACGTGATCGCGCAGGCTTCGGCGACCATGAACGAGCAGAAAGTCCTGGTCGACGAACTGGTAGCCGTACGTCACCTGAACGAATTCACCGTCAAGGCGCCTGAAGAAGTCACCTTGATGGACGTTTCGCCGAAGCAGGTAGTTTCGGTTGCAGCGTCCTTGATTCCGTTCCTCGAGCACGACGACGCCAACCGTGCGTTGATGGGTTCGAACATGCAGCGTCAGGCTGTACCAACCCTGCGTGCCGACAAGCCGCTGGTAGGTACCGGTATGGAGCGTAACGTGGCTCGCGACTCCGGCGTTTGCGTCGTGGCTCGTCGTGGCGGCGTGATCGATTCCGTCGATGCCAGCCGTATCGTGGTTCGTGTTGCCGATGATGAAGTTGAAACCGGTGAAGCCGGTGTCGACATCTACAACCTGACCAAATACACCCGCTCGAACCAGAACACCTGCATCAACCAGCGTCCGCTGGTTAGCAAGGGTGATCGTGTTCAGCGTAGCGACATCATGGCCGACGGTCCGTCCACCGATATGGGTGAACTGGCTCTGGGGCAGAACATGCGCATCGCGTTCATGGCGTGGAACGGCTTCAACTTCGAAGACTCCATCTGCCTGTCCGAGCGTGTAGTTCAGGAAGACCGCTTCACCACGATCCACATTCAGGAACTGACCTGTGTGGCCCGTGACACCAAGCTTGGCCCAGAGGAAATCACTGCGGACATCCCGAACGTGGGTGAAGCTGCACTGAATAAGCTGGACGAAGCCGGTATCGTTTACGTAGGTGCTGAAGTTGGCGCAGGCGACATCCTGGTTGGTAAGGTCACTCCGAAAGGCGAGACCCAACTGACTCCGGAAGAAAAACTGCTGCGCGCGATCTTCGGTGAAAAAGCCAGCGACGTTAAAGACACTTCCCTGCGTGTACCTACCGGTACCAAAGGCACTGTCATCGACGTGCAGGTCTTCACTCGTGACGGCGTTGAGCGTGATGCTCGTGCACTGTCGATCGAGAAGTCCCAGCTGGACGAAATCCGCAAGGATCTGAACGAAGAGTTCCGCATCGTTGAAGGCGCGACCTTCGAACGTCTGCGTTCCGCTCTGGTAGGCCACAAGGCTGAAGGCGGCGCGGGCCTGAAGAAAGGTCAGGACATCACCGACGAAGTACTCGACGGTCTTGAGCATGGTCAGTGGTTCAAACTGCGCATGGCTGAAGATGCTCTGAACGAGCAGCTCGAGAAGGCTCAGGCCTACATCGTTGATCGTCGCCGTCTGCTGGACGACAAGTTCGAAGACAAGAAGCGCAAACTGCAGCAGGGCGATGACCTGGCTCCAGGCGTGCTGAAGATCGTCAAGGTTTACCTGGCAATCCGTCGTCGCATCCAGCCGGGCGACAAGATGGCCGGTCGTCACGGTAACAAGGGTGTGGTCTCCGTGATCATGCCGGTTGAAGACATGCCGCACGATGCCAATGGCACCCCGGTCGACGTGGTCCTCAACCCGCTGGGCGTACCTTCGCGTATGAACGTTGGTCAGATCCTTGAAACCCACCTGGGCCTCGCGGCCAAAGGTCTGGGCGAGAAGATCAACCGGATGGTCGAAGAGCAGCGCAAAGTCGCTGAGCTGCGTACGTTCCTGGACGAGATCTACAACCAGATCGGCGGTCGTAACGAAGATCTGGACAGCTTCTCCGATCAGGAGATCCTGGATCTGGCGAAGAACCTGCGTGGCGGCGTTCCAATGGCCACTCCAGTGTTCGACGGTGCCAAGGAAAGCGAAATCAAGGCCATGCTGAAGCTGGCGGACCTGCCAGAAAGCGGCCAGATGCAGCTGACCGACGGCCGTACCGGCAACAAGTTCGAGCGTCCAGTTACCGTTGGCTACATGTACATGCTGAAGCTGAACCACTTGGTAGACGACAAGATGCACGCGCGTTCTACCGGTTCGTACAGCCTGGTTACCCAGCAGCCGCTGGGTGGTAAGGCGCAGTTCGGTGGTCAGCGTTTCGGGGAGATGGAGGTCTGGGCACTGGAAGCATACGGTGCTGCTTACACTCTGCAAGAAATGCTCACAGTGAAGTCGGACGATGTGAACGGCCGGACCAAGATGTACAAAAACATCGTGGACGGCGATCACCGTATGGAGCCGGGCATGCCCGAGTCCTTCAACGTGTTGATCAAGGAAATTCGTTCCCTCGGCATCGATATCGATCTGGAAACCGAATAACACGTGACGCGATCGAGAGCGGGGCAGGATTGCCCGCTCTCTGCTCCGCCAGGAGGAAAGGCCTTGAAAGACCTACTGAATTTGCTGAAAAACCAGGGTCAAGTCGAAGAGTTCGACGCCATCCGTATCGGATTGGCCTCGCCTGAGATGATCCGCTCGTGGTCGTTCGGTGAAGTTAAAAAAGCCGGAAACCATCAACTACCGTACGTTCAAACCTGAGCGTGACGGCCTGTTCTGCGCCAAGATCTTTGGCCCGGTAAAGGATTACGAGTGCCTGTGCGGTAAGTACAAGCGCTTGAAGCATCGTGGTGTTATCTGCGAGAAGTGCGGCGTTGAAGTTGCACTGGCCAAGGTTCGTCGTGAGCGCATGGCGCACATCGAACTGGCTTCGCCGGTTGCCCACATCTGGTTCCTGAAATCGCTGCCGTCCCGTATCGGCCTGCTGATGGACATGACCCTGCGTGATATCGAACGCGTTCTCTACTTCGAGAGCTATGTCGTTATCGATCCAGGCATGACCACTCTTGAAAAAGGTCAGTTGCTGAACGACGAGCAGTACTTCGAAGCGCTGGAAGAGTTCGGTGACGATTTCGACGCCCGCATGGGTGCTGAAGCTGTCCGTGAACTGCTGCACGCTATCGACCTGGAGCACGAGATTGGCCGTCTGCGTGAAGAAATTCCGCAAACCAACTCCGAAACCAAGATCAAGAAGCTGTCCAAGCGTCTGAAGTTGATGGAAGCCTTCCAGGGTTCCGGCAACCTGCCAGAGTGGATGGTGCTGACCGTTCTGCCGGTTCTGCCGCCAGATCTGCGTCCACTGGTCCCGCTGGATGGCGGTCGTTTCGCGACTTCCGACCTCAACGATCTGTATCGTCGAGTGATCAACCGTAACAACCGTTTGAAGCGCCTGCTGGATCTGTCCGCTCCGGACATCATCGTGCGCAACGAAAAGCGCATGTTGCAGGAAGCTGTCGATGCACTGCTCGACAACGGTCGTCGTGGCCGCGCTATCACCGGCTCGAACAAGCGTCCTCTGAAATCCCTGGCTGACATGATCAAGGGTAAGCAGGGTCGTTTCCGTCAGAACTTGCTCGGTAAGCGTGTTGACTACTCCGGTCGTTCGGTAATTACCGTAGGCCCGACCCTGCGTCTGCACCAGTGCGGTCTGCCGAAGAAAATGGCTCTCGAGCTGTTCAAGCCGTTCATTTTCGGCAAGCTGGAAATGCGTGGTCTGGCGACCACCATCAAAGCGGCCAAGAAAATGGTCGAGCGCGAGCTGCCGGAGGTTTGGGACGTTCTCGCTGAAGTGATTCGCGAACACCCGGTTCTTCTCAACCGTGCACCGACCCTTCACCGTCTGGGTATCCAGGCTTTTGAACCGGTACTGATCGAAGGTAAGGCTATCCAGCTGCACCCTCTGGTCTGTGCTGCGTACAACGCCGACTTCGACGGCGACCAAATGGCCGTGCACGTACCGCTGACGCTGGAAGCCCAGCTCGAAGCGCGTGCGTTGATGATGTCGACCAACAACATTCTGTCGCCAGCCAACGGTGAGCCAATCATCGTTCCGTCGCAGGACGTTGTATTGGGTCTGTACTACATGACTCGTGAAGCGATCAACGCCAAGGGCGAAGGTCGTGTGTTCGCGGATCTGCAGGAAGTTGACCGTGTGTTCCGTGCCGGCGAAGCCGCACTGCACGCCAAGATCAAGGTTCGTATCAACGAAACCGTGAACGATCGTGACGGCAACAGCGTGAACAACACCCGCATCGTCGACACCACTGTCGGCCGTGCGCTGCTGTTCCAGGTTGTGCCAAAAGGTCTGTCGTTCGACGTCGTCAACCTGCCGATGAAGAAAAAGGCGATCTCCAAGCTGATCAACCAGTGCTACCGCGTGGTTGGTCTGAAAGAGACCGTGATCTTCGCTGACCAGTTGATGTACACCGGTTTTGCCTACTCGACCATTTCCGGCGTTTCCATCGGTGTTAACGACTTCGTTATCCCGGATGAGAAAGCCCGCATCATCGGTGCTGCCACCGACGAAGTGAAAGAGATCGAGAGCCAGTACGCGTCCGGCCTGGTAACCCAGGGCGAGAAGTACAACAAAGTGATCGACCTTTGGTCGAAAGCGAACGACGAAGTCTCCAAGGCGATGATGGCCAACCTCTCGAAAGAGAAAGTCATCGACCGTCACGGCGACGAAGTCGAGCAGGAATCGTTCAACTCGATGTACATGATGGCCGACTCGGGTGCGCGGGGTTCCGCAGCACAGATTCGTCAGCTGGCCGGTATGCGTGGTCTGATGGCCAAGCCGGACGGTTCCATCATCGAAACGCCAATTACCGCGAACTTCCGTGAAGGTCTGAGCGTACTCCAGTACTTCATCTCGACTCACGGTGCTCGTAAGGGTCTGGCGGATACCGCGTTGAAGACCGCGAACTCCGGTTACCTGACTCGTCGTCTGGTAGACGTGGCGCAGGATCTGGTCGTGACCGAGATCGATTGCGGCACCGAGCACGGCCTGGTAATGACTCCGCACATTGAAGGCGGTGACGTTGTAGAGCCGCTGGGTGAGCGCGTATTGGGTCGTGTCATCGCCCGTGACGTATTCAAGCCGGGTACCGAGGACGTCATCGTTCCTGCCGGCACTCTGGTAGACGAGAAGTGGGTCGAGTTCATCGAGCTGAACAGCATCGACGAAGTGATCGTGCGTTCGCCGATCAGCTGCGAAACCCGCTACGGCATCTGCGCCAAGTGCTACGGCCGTGACCTGGCTCGTGGTCACCAGGTGAACATCGGTGAGTCGGTCGGCGTAATCGCTGCCCAGTCCATCGGTGAGCCGGGTACCCAGCTGACGATGCGTACGTTCCACATCGGTGGTGCGGCAAGCCGTACTTCCGCAGCTGACAGCGTTCAGGTGAAGAACGGCGGTACCGTCCGTCTGCACAACCTGAAGCACGTTGAGCGTGTGGATGGCAACCTGGTTGCCGTGTCCCGTTCCGGTGAACTGGCGATTGCCGACGACTTCGGTCGTGAGCGCGAGCGTTACAAGCTGCCGTACGGTGCTGTGATTTCGGTTAAAGAAGGTGACAAGGTCGACGCTGGCGCCATCGTGGCCAAGTGGGATCCGCACACTCACCCGATCGTTACCGAAATGAAAGGTACCGTGACCTACGTGGGCATGGAAGAAGGCATCACGATCAAGCGTCAGACTGACGAATTGACCGGTATGACCAACATTGAAGTACTCGATCCGAAAGATCGTCCGGCTGCCGGCAAGGACATTCGTCCTGCTGTGAAGATGGTCGATGACAACGGCAAGGATCTGTTGCTGCCAGGCACTGACGTTATCGCTCAGTACTTCCTGCCAGCCAACGCCCTGGTCGGTGTTGCGGACGGTGCGAAGATTGCGATCGGTGATGTTATCGCTCGTATCCCGCAGGAAACTTCGAAGACCCGTGACATCACCGGTGGTCTGCCGCGTGTTGCAGACCTGTTCGAAGCCCGTCGTCCGAAAGAAGCGTCGATTCTGGCTGAAGTCAGCGGCACCATCGCGTTCGGTAAAGAGACCAAGGGCAAGCGCCGTCTGGTCATCACTCCGAACGACGGTAGCGATCCGTACGAAGAGCTGATTCCGAAGTGGCGTCACCTGAACGTGTTCGAAGGCGAACAGGTAAACCGCGGCGAAGTTATCTCCGACGGTCCGAGCGATCCGCACGACATCCTGCGTCTGCTGGGTGTGAGCGCGCTGGCCAAGTACATCGTGAACGAGATCCAGGATGTTTACCGCCTGCAAGGCGTGAAGATCAACGACAAGCACATCGAGACCATTCTGCGTCAGATGCTGCGTAAGGTTGAGATCTCCGAATCCGGCGATTCCAGCTTCATCAAGGGCGACCAGATGGAACTGACTCACGTGCTGGTAGAGAACGAGCGTCTGAATGCGGAAGACAAGTTTGTCGCCAAGTTCACCCGCGTTCTGCTGGGTATCACCAAGGCGTCGTTGTCGACCGAATCGTTCATCTCGGCGGCTTCCTTCCAGGAAACCACCCGCGTACTGACCGAAGCGGCCGTAACCGGCAAGCGCGATTACCTGCGCGGCCTGAAAGAGAACGTGGTTGTGGGTCGTCTGATCCCGGCCGGTACCGGTCTGGCTTATCACAGCGAGCGCAAGCGTCGTCGTGATGCAGACAAGCCGTTGCGCGTAAGCGCCAGTGAAGTGGAAGCTGCACTGACCGAAGCGCTGAACTCGAGCGGTAACTGAGTTCTGCGATAAATGAGCTGAGGCCCTGATCTAACCGTTCATCGAATCGAGACAATTTGTCGAGGTTCGATGAACGGGGAGGTCGGGGCCTTGCCTTGACTGGGGACAAGATCCTCTTTAGACTCTTGATCCCCTAAATTTGGCGGGAATCCGTTCCTGCCATTTTGCTTTTCTTGCAAGACAATAGCGTCGCAAGACAACAGTGGAGCTAGTAGATGGCAACTATCAACCAGCTGGTACGTCAGCCGCGTAAGCGTATCGTCGAGAAATCCGACGTGCCTGCGCTGCAGAACTGCCCGCAACGTCGTGGCGTGTGCACCCGTGTGTACACCACTACGCCGAAAAAACCTAACTCGGCACTGCGTAAAGTATGCCGTGTGCGTCTGACCAACGGTTTCGAGGTTTCCTCGTACATCGGTGGTGAAGGCCACAACCTGCAAGAGCACAGCGTGGTACTGATCCGCGGCGGTCGTGTAAAAGACTTGCCAGGTGTTCGTTACCACACCGTTCGCGGCTCCTTGGATACTTCCGGCGTTAAAGGCCGTAACCAGGGTCGTTCGAAGTACGGTACCAAGCGTCCGAAGTAATCGGCCGTTTTGCAGATTTTCATTTTATTGAGTCGATAAGAGTAAGGTCGGGCGCGAATCCTCAAGGATCTGTCCCGAACTAACCTGAAGACCGTTTGAGGGCTTATCAATGCCAAGACGTCGCGTAGCAGCAAAGCGTGAGATTCTGGACGATCCGAAATACGGAAGCCAAATCCTCGCCAAATTCATGAACCACGTTATGGAAAGCGGCAAGAAAGCCGTTGCCGAGCGTATCGTTTATGGTGCCCTGGAAACCGTTGCGGCTCGCAAGACCGGCACCGATCCCCTGGAACTCTTCGAAAAAGCACTCGACGCCATCGCTCCGCTGGTCGAAGTGAAGTCGCGCCGCGTTGGTGGTGCTACTTACCAGGTTCCGGTCGAAGTTCGTCCGTCCCGTCGTAACGCTCTGGCAATGCGCTGGTTGGTAGACTTCGCCCGCAAGCGTGGCGAGAAGTCTATGGCTCTGCGCTTGGCTGGCGAGCTGCTGGATGCTGCTGAAGGTAAAGGTGCTGCTGTTAAGAAGCGTGAAGACGTGCACCGTATGGCCGAAGCTAACAAAGCTTTCTCGCACTACCGCTTCTAATTTTAGCTTCACTAATTTTGCGAGGGCTTTATGGCTCGTACTACTCCGATTAGTCGCTACCGTAACATCGGTATCGTCGCTCACGTGGATGCTGGTAAAACCACCACCACCGAGCGCGTCCTTTTTTACACTGGCAAAAGTCACAAAATGGGCGAGGTGCATGACGGCGCCGCGACCACAGACTGGATGGTTCAGGAGCAGGAGCGTGGTATTACCATTACTTCTGCTGCCATTACCGCCTTCTGGAAAGGTTCCGAGAAGCAGTACCCGCACGAGCATCGCTTCAACGTAATCGATACCCCGGGCCACGTAGACTTCACCATTGAAGTAGAACGTTCCCTGCGCGTACTCGACGGCGCTGTCGTAGTGTTCTGCGGTACTTCGGGTGTTGAGCCTCAGTCGGAAACCGTATGGCGTCAAGCCAACAAATACGGCGTTCCACGTCTTGTTTACGTAAACAAGATGGACCGTGCTGGTGCCAATTTCCTGCGCGTGATCGGTCAGATCAAACAGCGTCTGGGTCACACTCCGGTGCCGATCCAGCTGGCTATCGGTTCGGAAGACAACTTCCAGGGCCAGATCGACCTGATCAACATGCAAGCTGTTTACTGGAACGACTCTGACAAGGGTATGGTTCCTGTTCGCAAGGAAATCCCTGCGGACATGCTCGAGCTGGCCACTGAATGGCGCAGCAACATGGTTGAAGCTGCGGCTGAAGCCAGTGAAGAGCTGATGAACAAGTACCTGGAAGGTGAAGAGCTGTCGATCGCCGAGATCAAGGCTGCTCTGCGTCAGCGTACTATCGCTGGCGAAATCGTTCTGGCTGTTTGCGGTTCGTCCTTCAAGAACAAGGGTGTTCCCCTGGTTCTCGACGCCGTTATCGACTTCCTGCCTGCTCCGACCGACATTCCTGCTATCAAGGGTTCCAACCCTGATAACGAGGAAGAAGAGATGGAGCGTCATGCAAGCGACGACGAGCCGTTCGCGGCTTTGGCGTTCAAGATCGCTACCGACCCATTCGTGGGTACTCTGACCTTCGTCCGCGTTTACTCGGGCGTGTTGAACTCCGGCGACGGCGTGATCAACTCGGTCAAAGGCAAGAAAGAGCGCGTGGGTCGTATGGTGCAAATGCACGCAAACGCCCGTGAAGAGATCAAGGAAGTACGCGCTGGCGACATCGCGGCCCTGATCGGCATGAAGGACGTCACCACTGGTGAAACCCTCTGCAACGCTGACAAGCCAATCATCCTGGTTCGCATGGACTTCCCGGAGCCGGTTATTTCGGTTGCCGTAGAGCCTAAGACCAAGGATGACCAGGAAAAAATGGGTATCGCTCTGGGCAAGCTGGCTCAGGAAGACCCGTCTTTCCGCGTTAAAACTGATGAAGAGACTGGTCAAACGATCATCTCCGGCATGGGCGAGCTGCACCTGGACATCCTGGTTGACCGGATGCGCCGTGAGTTCAACGTCGAAGCCAACATCGGCAAGCCTCAAGTTTCGTACCGTGAGCGCATCACGAAGAACTGCGAAATCGAAGGCAAGTTCGTTCGTCAGTCCGGCGGTCGTGGCCAGTTCGGTCACTGCTGGATTCGCTTTGCTCCTGCTGACGAAGGTCAGGAAGGTCTGCAATTCCTGAACGAAGTAGTAGGTGGTGTGGTTCCTAAGGAATACATCCCGGCTATCCAGAAGGGTATCGAAGAGCAGATGAAGAACGGCGTTGTTGCCGGCTATCCGCTGATCGGCCTGAAGGCTACCGTGTTCGATGGTTCTTACCACGACGTCGACTCCAACGAGATGGCGTTTAAAGTGGCTGCTTCCATGGCGACCAAGCAACTGGCCCAGAAGGGCGGTGGTGAGTTGCTCGAGCCGATCATGGCGGTAGAGGTTGTTACGCCTGAAGACTATATGGGTGACGTGATGGGCGACCTTAACCGTCGTCGCGGCATGATCCAGGGTATGGAAGACACAGTGTCCGGCAAGGTTATCCGTGCCGAAGTTCCACTGGGTGAGATGTTCGGTTATGCGACCGACGTCCGTTCCATGTCTCAGGGTCGCGCAAGCTACTCTATGGAATTCAAAAAATACGATACGGCTCCGTCGCACATCGTCGAATCCGTTACCAAAAAACAAGGCTGATTCAGCCCCTTTAGGCTAGGAGTTAATTGTCGTGGCTAAAGAAAAATTTGATCGTTCCCTACCGCACGTAAACGTTGGCACCATCGGCCACGTTGACCACGGTAAAACCACTCTGACCGCTGCTCTGACTCGCGTCTGCTCCGAAGTTTTCGGTTCGGCCGTAGTTGAATTCGACAAGATCGACAGCGCTCCAGAAGAAAAAGCTCGCGGTATCACCATCAACACCGCGCACGTTGAGTACAACTCGAACATTCGTCACTACGCTCACGTTGACTGCCCAGGTCACGCTGACTACGTGAAGAACATGATCACCGGTGCTGCCCAGATGGACGGCGCGATCCTGGTTTGCTCGGCTGCCGATGGTCCGATGCCACAAACTCGTGAGCACATCCTGCTGTCCCGTCAGGTAGGCGTTCCGTACATCGTGGTTTTCCTGAACAAGGCTGACCTGGTAGACGACGCAGAGCTGCTGGAACTGGTTGAGATGGAAGTTCGCGACCTGCTGTCCACCTACGACTTCCCAGGCGACGACACTCCGATCATCATCGGTTCGGCTCGTATGGCGCTGGAAGGCAAAGACGACAACGAAATGGGCACCACCGCTGTCAAGAAGCTGGTGGAAACTCTGGACAGCTACATCCCAGAGCCAGAGCGTGCTATCGACAAGCCATTCCTGATGCCAATCGAAGACGTGTTCTCGATCTCGGGTCGTGGCACCGTGGTAACTGGTCGTATCGAGCGCGGTATCGTTCGCGTTCAGGACGCCCTGGAAATCGTTGGTCTGCGTGACACCACCACCACCACCTGCACCGGTGTTGAGATGTTCCGCAAGCTGCTGGACGAAGGTCGTGCTGGCGAGAACTGCGGCGTTCTGCTGCGTGGCACCAAGCGTGACGACGTTGAGCGTGGTCAGGTTCTGGTTAAGCCGGGTTCGGTTAAGCCGCACACCAAGTTCACCGCAGAAGTTTACGTTCTGAGCAAGGAAGAAGGCGGTCGTCACACTCCGTTCTTCAAAGGCTACCGTCCACAGTTCTACTTCCGTACTACTGACGTGACTGGTAACTGCGAGCTGCCAGAAGGCGTTGAAATGGTAATGCCAGGTGACAACATTCAGATGACTGTTACCCTGATCAAAACCATCGCGATGGAAGACGGTCTGCGTTTCGCTATCCGTGAAGGCGGTCGTACCGTTGGTGCTGGCGTCGTAGCAAAAATCATCGAGTGATCTCTTTGTTGAGATAGCTTTGATGAGTTGAAAAAGCCCCCGCTTAGCGGGGGCTTTTTTATTGGGTTGACACCTATCTGGGGCGTCTATAGAATTGCGCCTCCTTTTAACGGGCGTATTGCGCCCGGTGGGAATAGCAGCCGGAGTCTGAAATCCAATGCAAAATCAGCAAATCCGTATCAGGTTGAAGGCTTTTGACCATCGCCTGATCGACCAATCAACCCAGGAAATCGTGGAAACCGCGAAACGTACTGGTGCTCAAGTGCGTGGTCCAATTCCACTGCCTACCCGTAAAGAGCGGTTCACCGTTCTGGTTTCCCCGCACGTCAACAAAGACGCGCGTGACCAGTACGAAATCCGCACTCATAAGCGCGTTCTGGACATCGTCCAGCCAACGGATAAAACCGTTGATGCTCTTATGAAGCTTGATCTTGCGGCCGGTGTGGAAGTGCAGATCAGCCTCGGCTAAGACTCGGTCTTGGTCGTGTAACGCTCTGAAATGGGCGGCCATAGCGGGTGAAAGCCCCGTACACTCATGAGGTTTACAACATGACTATTGGTGTAGTCGGTCGTAAAGCGGGTATGACCCGTATTTTCACCGAAGAAGGTGTCTCCATTCCGGTCACGGTCATTGAGATCGAGCCGAATCGCGTCACCCAGTTCAAAACTGAAGAAACCGATGGCTATCGTGCAGTGCAAGTCACTGTCGGCGAGCGTCGTGCTTCCCGTGTTACAGCTGCTCAGGCTGGCCACTTCGCCAAGGCGAACGTTGCCGCTGGTCGTACCGTAATGGAATTCCGCCTTGAAGAAGGCGAGTACCAGGCCGGCGATCTGATCAACGCTGAAATCTTCGCTGCTGGTCAACTGGTTGATGTAACCGGTCAGTCCAAAGGTAAAGGCTTCCAGGGTACGATCAAGCGTTGGAACTTCCGCGGGCAAGATAACACCCACGGTAACTCCGTATCCCACCGCGTCCCAGGCTCTATCGGCCAGTGCCAGACTCCTGGTCGTGTATTCAAGGGCAAAAAAATGTCCGGTCATATGGGCGCTGAGCGCGTGACCGTGCAGTCCCTGGAAGTAGTGCGCGTGGACGCTGAACGCAATCTGTTGTTGGTCAAGGGTGCTGTTCCTGGCGCTACTGGCGGCAACCTGGTTGTACGTCCAGCAGCCAAGGCTCGCGGTTAAGGGGAAGCTGACATGCAATTAAATGTAAATGACGCTCAAGCGATCGAAGTTTCCGAACTGACATTTGGCGGCGAGTTCAACGAGACGCTGGTTCACCAAGCAGTCGTGGCCTACATGGCTGGCGGCCGTCAAGGTAGCAAGCAGCAAAAGACCCGTTCCGACGTTCGTGGTGGCGGTAAGCGCCCATGGCGTCAGAAAGGTACTGGCCGTGCTCGTGCCGGTACTATCCGCAGCCCAATCTGGCGCGGCGGCGGCACCACTTTCGCAGCTCGTCCACAGGATCACTCCCAGAAGCTGAACAAGAAGATGTACCGCGCAGCAATGCGTTCCATCCTTGCTGAGCTGGTGCGTACTGATCGTCTGGTCGTGGTTCAGGATTTCGCAGTTGAAACTCCGAAAACCAAAGACCTGCTGGGCAAACTGAACAACATGAGCCTGACCGACGTTCTGATCGTGTCTGACGCTGTTGATCAGAACCTGTACCTGGCTGCTCGTAACCTGCCACACGTAGATGTACGTGACGTGCAAGGTTCCGATCCAGTTAGTCTGATCGCATACGACAAGGTGTTGATCACCGTGTCGGCCGTGAAGAAATTCGAGGAGCTGCTGGGATGAACCAGGAACGCGTATTTAAAGTTCTGCTTGGCCCGCACGTTTCCGAGAAGGCTACGGTTCTGGCAGACAAGAAAGGCCAGTTCGTTTTCAAGGTTGCTACCGATGCAACCAAGCTGGAAATCAAGAAGGCCGTCGAAAGCCTGTTCAGCGTGAAAGTTGAGCGTGTTACTACCCTGAACGTTCTGGGTAAGAGCAAGCGCACCGCTCGCGGTCTGGGCAAGCGTAATGACTGGAAGAAGGCAGTTATCTCCCTTCAGCCAGGCCAAGATCTCGATTTCAGCAGCAGTGCTGAGTAAGGAAGGGGTGCATCATGGCAATCGTTAAATGCAAACCGACTTCCCCTGGCCGCCGTTTTGTGGTCAAGGTGGTCAACCAGGAGCTGCATAAAGGCGCTCCTCACGCACCGCTGCTCGAGAAAAAATCGAAGTCTGGTGGTCGTAACAACAATGGCCGCATTACCACCCGTCACATCGGTGGTGGTCATAAGCAGCATTACCGTATGGTCGATTTTCGTCGCAACGACAAAGATGGCATCGTCGCCACTGTCGAGCGTATCGAATACGATCCAAACCGTACTGCTCACATCGCACTGCTGTGCTACGCAGACGGCGAGCGCCGCTACATCATCGCCCCTAAAGGCGTGAGTGCTGGCGACCAGCTGATCGCAGGCGCTCTGGCTCCAATCAAGCCAGGCAACGCTCTGCAACTGCGCAACATTCCAGTCGGTTCTACCGTACACGGCATCGAACTGAAGCCAGGTAAAGGTGCACAGATCGCTCGTTCCGCTGGTGCTTCGGCTCAGCTGATCGCTCGTGAAGGTGTCTACGTTACCCTGCGTCTGCGTTCCGGTGAAATGCGTAAAGTGCTGGCTGAGTGCCGTGCGACCCTGGGCGAAGTCTCGAACTCCGAGCACAGCCTGCGTTCGCTGGGTAAAGCTGGTGCCAAGCGCTGGCGTGGCGTTCGCCCAACCGTTCGTGGTGTTGCCATGAACCCGGTTGACCACCCACATGGTGGTGGTGAAGGTCGTACCTCTGGTGGTCGTCATCCGGTATCGCCATGGGGCTTCCCGACTAAGGGCGCGAAGACTCGTGGTAATAAGCGTACCGACAAAATGATCGTCCGTCGTCGCAAGTAAATAGAGGGATACGACAGTGCCACGTTCTCTGAAAAAAGGTCCTTTTATTGATCTTCACCTACTGAAGAAGATCGAAGTGGCGGCGGAAAAGAACGATCGCAAACCAATTAAGACTTGGTCGCGCCGTTCGATGATCCTGCCACAAATGGTCGGTCTGACCATCGCAGTACACAACGGTCGTCAGCACGTCCCAGTTCTCGTTAACGAAGACATGGTCGGCCACAAACTGGGCGAGTTCGCCGGTACCCGCAACTATCGCGGGCACGTGGCAGACAAGAAAGCCAAGCGTTAAGGGGTAAGGAAATGGAAGTAGCCGCTAAGTTGTCGGGCGCTCGAATCTCCGCCCAGAAAGCCCGCTTGGTCGCCGACCAGATCCGCGGGAAGAAGGTGGGCGAAGCGCTCAACCTGTTGGCTTTCAGCAGTAAGAAAGCCGCCGAGATCATGAAAAAAGTGCTGGAGTCGGCCGTAGCCAACGCCGAGCATAACGAAGGCGCAGACGTTGATGACCTGAAGGTCAGCACCGTTTTCGTCAACGAAGGGCGTTCGCTGAAGCGCATCATGCCGCGTGCCAAAGGCCGTGCTGATCGCATCGTCAAGCGGTCTTGCCATATCACTGTCAAGGTTGCTGACAAGTAACGGAGTCGAAGAGATGGGTCAGAAAGTACATCCCATTGGCATTCGCCTGGGAATCGTCAAGGAGCACACCTCCGTCTGGTACGCAGACGGTCGGACTTATGCGGACTATTTGCTCGCAGATCTGAAGGTGCGTGAGTATCTCCAAGACAAACTAAAAAGCGCGTCCGTAAGCCGTATCGATATCCATCGTCCGGCTCAAACTGCACGCATCACCATCCACACCGCTCGTCCAGGTATCGTTATCGGGAAGAAAGGTGAAGATGTTGAAAAACTGCGTCAGGACCTGACCAAGCAAATGGGTGTGCCTGTGCACATCAATATCGAAGAGATCCGCAAGCCGGAACTCGACGGTATGCTGGTTGCCCAGAGCGTAGCTCAGCAGCTGGAGCGTCGTGTGATGTTCCGTCGCGCCATGAAGCGCGCCGTACAGAACGCCATGCGCATTGGTGCCAAAGGCATCAAAATCCAAGTGAGCGGTCGTCTCGGCGGTGCTGAAATCGCACGTACTGAATGGTATCGCGAAGGTCGTGTGCCACTGCACACCCTGCGTGCCGATATCGACTATGCCACCTACGAAGCTCACACCACCTACGGTGTGATCGGTGTAAAGGTTTGGATCTTCAAAGGCGAAGTAATTGGTGGTCGCCAAGAAGAACTGAAACCACAAGCACCAGCGCCTCGTAAAAAAGCTGCTAAGTAAGGGGTACGCCAAATGTTGCAACCAAAGCGTACGAAGTTCCGCAAGCAGATGACCGGCCACAACCGTGGTCTGGCACTGCGCGGTAGCAAAGTCAGCTTCGGCGAGTTCGCGCTGAAGTCTGTTGCTCGTGGTCGTCTCACCGCTCGTCAGATCGAGTCAGCGCGTCGTGCTCTGACCCGTCACGTAAAACGTGGTGGCAAGATCTGGATCCGTGTATTCCCGGACAAGCCGATCTCCAAGAAGCCTCTCGAGGTTCGTATGGGTAAAGGTAAGGGTAACGTGGAATACTGGGTTGCCCAGATTCAGCCAGGCAAAGTCCTGTATGAAATCGAGGGTGTTTCTGAAGAGCTGGCGCGTGAGGCTTTCGCCCTGGCTGCTGCAAAGCTGCCGCTCGCCACCTCCTTTGTTAAACGGACGGTGATGTGATGAAAGCGAATGAACTTCGTGAAAAATCCGCACAGCAGCTGAACGAGCAACTGCTCGGCTTGCTGCGCGACCAGTTCAATCTGCGCATGCAGAAAGCAACTGGCCAGTTGGGGCAGTCTCATCTGCTCTCGCAAGTTAAGCGTGACATCGCTCGCGTGAAGACTGTGCTCAACCAGCAGGCAGGTAAGTGATCATGGCTGAAGCCGAAAAAACTGTCCGTACGCTGACTGGCCGTGTTGTCAGCGACAAGATGGACAAAACCATCACCGTTCTGATCGAGCGTCGCGTTAAGCACCCGATCTACGGTAAATACGTTAAGCGTTCGACTAAGCTGCACGCGCACGACGAAACCAATCAGTGCCACATCGGCGACAAAGTCACTATTCGTGAAACTCGTCCGATGGCCAAGACCAAGTCTTGGGCGCTGGTTGATGTTCTCGAACGCGCTGTGGAAGTCTAAGGGCTAGGGGTCGGAGAAATTATATGATTCAGACTCAATCCATGCTCGATGTGGCCGATAACAGCGGCGCTCGCCGCGTTATGTGCATCAAGGTGCTGGGTGGCTCCCATCGTCGTTACGCTGGTATCGGTGACATCATCAAAGTTACCGTGAAGGAAGCAATTCCTCGCGGTAAAGTGAAAAAAGGCCAAGTGATGACTGCTGTTGTAGTCCGCACTCGTCACGGCGTACGTCGTGCTGATGGCTCCATTATCCGCTTTGATGGCAACGCTGCTGTTCTTCTGAACAACAAGCAAGAGCCGATCGGCACCCGTATCTTTGGGCCAGTGACCCGTGAACTTCGTACTGAGAAGTTCATGAAGATCGTCTCGCTCGCCCCAGAAGTGCTGTAAGGAGATCCGACATGCAAAAGATTCGTCGTGACGACGAGATCATCGTGATCGCCGGCAAAGACAAAGGTAAGCGCGGTAAGGTGCTGAAGGTTCTTGCTGACAACCGTCTGGTTGTTGGTGGTCTGAACCTGGTCAAGCGTCATACCAAGCCTAACCCGATGTCGGGCGTACAGGGCGGTATCGTCGAGAAAGAAGCGCCACTGCACGCTTCCAACGTCGCCATCTTCAACGGCGAAACCAACAAGGCTGACCGCGTTGGTTTCAAAGTAGAAGACGGTAAGAAAATTCGTGTCTTCAAGTCGACCCAAAAAGCGGTTGATGCTTGAACACTGCTAGGTAGAAGACCATGGCACGACTAAAAGAGATTTACCGGAAGGAAATCGCACCGAAACTTAAGGAAGAACTTAAGCTTTCGAACGTGATGGAAGTTCCGCGCGTTACCAAAATCACCCTGAACATGGGTCTGGGCGAAGCGATCGGCGACAAAAAAGTCATCGAGCACGCTGTTGCTGACCTGGAAAAGATCACCGGCCAGAAAGTCGTTGTGACCTACGCTCGCAAATCCATCGCTGGCTTTAAAGTCCGTGAAGGTTGGCCGATCGGCGTCAAAGTGACCCTGCGCCGTGAGCGTATGTACGAGTTCCTGGATCGTCTGCTGTCGATCTCCCTGCCTCGGGTTCGCGACTTCCGCGGCCTGAATGCCAAGTCCTTCGATGGTCGTGGCAACTACAGCATGGGCGTGAAAGAGCAGATCATTTTCCCGGAAATCGACTACGACAAGATCGATGCTCTCCGCGGTCTGGACATTACCCTGACCACCACTGCCAAGAACGATGACGAAGGCCGCGCTCTGTTGCGTGCTTTCAAATTCCCGTTCCGCAACTGATTGGAGTAGGAAAATGGCCAAGAAGAGCATGAAAAACCGTGAGCTGAAGCGTCAGCTCACCGTTGCCAAGTACGCCACCAAGCGTGCAGCGCTGAAAGCTATCATCGTTGATCTGAACGCAAGTCCAGAAGCGCGCTGGGAAGCTACCGTAGCTCTGCAGAAGCAGCCACGTGACGCAAGCGCTTCGCGCATGCGTAACCGCTGCCGCCTGACTGGTCGTCCGCACGGCGTTTACCGCAAGTTCGGCCTTGGCCGTAACAAGCTGCGTGAAGCTGCAATGCGTGGTGACGTTCCAGGTCTGGTTAAAGCCAGCTGGTAATTGCTGTCAATGTCTCGATGGTCGGGGTCGCAAGAACCTGACCATCGGTGGCCTTGAACATGAATCAAGCCCCTTTTGGGGCTTGATTCATTTCTGGGGTGTGTCTAGAATGACCGGCTCGCCTGAGCCCGTGTTTTTCTGCCCGGAATTTCTCGGCGACAAGTAGTAGCCGCAAGGCTAATTTTTCTGTATTAGGAGCGTCTAGCCCATGAGTATGCAGGACCCGTTAGCGGACATGCTAACTCGAATCCGTAATGCCCAGATGGCTGAAAAGTCCGTCGTAAGCATGCCTTCTTCCACGTTGAAGGTGGCTGTAGCTAAAGTCCTGAAGGACGAAGGTTACATCGCGGGTTATCAGATCAGCAGCGAAACCAAGCCACTGCTGTCTATCGAGCTGAAATATTTCGAAGGCCGTCCGGTTATCGAAGAAGTCAAGCGCGTTAGCCGTCCAGGCCTGCGTCAGTACAAGTCCGTCGAAGAGCTGCCAAAAGTACGTGGCGGTCTCGGCGTGTCTATCGTCTCCACCAACAAAGGTGTGATGACTGATCGTGCTGCGCGCGCTGCCGGTGTCGGCGGCGAAGTTCTTTGCACTGTGTTCTAAGGGGGATAAGCATGTCTCGCGTCGCTAAGAACCCCGTTAAGCTGCCAGCCGGTGTCGAAGTAAAATTCGCAGGCCAACAGCTTTCGGTGAAGGGTGCCAAGGGTACTCTTGAACTGAACGTCCATTCGTCCGTTGAGATCGTTGAAGAAGCCGGTGAGCTGCGTTTTGCTGCTCGCAATGGCGATCAGCAGACTCGCGCAATGGCCGGTACCACTCGTGCGTTGGTAAACAACATGGTCCAGGGCGTAAGCCAAGGCTTCGAGCGCAAGCTCCAGCTGGTCGGTGTTGGTTACAAAGCGCAAGCAAAAGGTCAGGTGCTGAACCTGGCTCTTGGCTTCTCGCACCCAGTGGATTACGAACTGCCGGAAGGCATCACCGCTGAGACTCCTAGCCAGACCGATATCCTGATCAAGGGCATCGACAAGCAGCTGGTAGGTCAAGTGGCCGCCGAGATCCGCGACTTCCGTCCACCAGAGCCGTACAAAGGCAAAGGTGTGCGCTACGCGGACGAAGTCGTCCGTCGTAAAGAAGCCAAGAAGAAGTAGGGCATAGCAAATGACCGACAAAAAAGTTACTCGACTGCGTCGCGCTCGCAAAGCACGCCTGAAAATGCACGAACTCGAAGTCGTGCGTCTCTGCGTGTTCCGCTCTTCGCAGCACATCTACGCCCAGGTCATTTCGGCCGACGGCAACAAAGTCCTGGCAAGCGCCTCGACTTTGGATAAAGAACTGCGTGATGGCGCCACTGGCAACATCGACGCGGCCACTAAGGTTGGCCAGCTGGTCGCTACGCGTGCTAAGGCCGCTGGCGTCTCGCAGGTGGCTTTCGACCGCTCTGGCTTCAAGTACCACGGCCGCGTAAAAGCGCTGGCTGATGCTGCTCGTGAAGCTGGGCTGGAGTTCTAAGTTATGTCAAATAACGACCAAAAGCGCGACGAAGGCTACATCGAGAAGCTGGTTCAAGTTAACCGCGTAGCCAAAACCGTTAAAGGCGGCCGTATCTTCACTTTCACCGCGTTGACCGTGGTTGGTGATGGTAAGGGCCGTGTTGGCTTCGGCCGTGGCAAGTCGCGTGAAGTGCCTGCTGCGATCCAGAAGGCAATGGAAGCTGCTCGCCGCAACATGATCCAGGTTGATCTGAACGGCACCACTCTGCAGTACGCAATGAAGTCCGCTCACGGCGCTTCGAAGGTGTACATGCAGCCTGCTTCTGAAGGTACCGGTATCATCGCTGGCGGCGCTATGCGTGCTGTCCTCGAAGTTGCTGGCGTTCAGAACGTTCTGGCCAAGTGCTACGGCTCGACTAACCCTGTAAACGTGGTTCACGCCACTTTCAAGGGTCTGAAGGCTATGCAGTCTCCTGAGTCCATCGCAGCCAAGCGTGGCCTGCGTGTTGAGGAGATCAAGTAATCATGGCTACCGTTAAAGTTACGCTGATCAAAAGCATGACCGGCCGCATCCCTAACCACAAACTGTGCGTTAAGGGTCTGGGTCTGCGTCGCATCGGTCACACTGTAGAAGTCCAGGATACTCCCGAGAATCGCGGGATGATCAACAAGGCTTACTACATGCTGCGTGTCGAGGGTTAATCGATGAAACTCAATGATCTGAGTCCAGCGCCGGGTTCCCGTCGCGAAAAGCATCGTCCGGGCCGTGGTATCGGTAGTGGTTTGGGTAAGACTGGTGGCCGTGGTCACAAAGGTCAGACCTCCCGCTCCGGTGGCACCATTGCTCCAGGCTTTGAAGGCGGTCAACAGCCGCTGCATCGTCGCCTGCCGAAGTTCGGTTTCGTTTCCCTGAAAGCCATGGATCGCGCAGAAGTGCGTCTGTCCGAACTGGCTAAAGTGGAAGGCGACATCGTCACCGTGCAGTCCCTGAAAGATGCCAACGTGATCAACGTCAACGTACAGCGTGTGAAAATCATGCTGTCCGGTGAAGTGACTCGCGCTGTCACTATCGGCAAGGGAATCGGCGCCACCAAAGGTGCGCGTGCGGCTATCGAAGCAGCTGGCGGCAAGTTCGAGGAATAAATGGCTAAGCAAGGTGCTCTCTCTGCGCTCGGCAAAGGCGGTATGTCTGAACTCTGGGCTCGTCTGCGTTTTCTGTTCCTGGCGATTATCGTCTACCGAATAGGCGCACACATCCCGGTTCCAGGTATCAACCCGGACCGACTCGCGGACCTGTTTCGACAGAATGAGGGGACCATTCTTAGCTTGTTCAACATGTTTTCCGGCGGCGCGCTGGAACGGATGAGCATCTTTGCACTGGGGATCATGCCGTACATTTCGGCATCGATCATCATGCAACTGATGACCGCCGTCAGCCCGCAGCTGGAGCAGTTGAAGAAGGAAGGTGAAGCTGGCCGTCGCAAGATCAGCCAGTACACCCGCTACGGCACCGTCGTCCTCGCTCTCGTTCAGGCCATTGGCATGTCCATTGGCCTGGCGGGGCAGGGCGTTGCGTTCACTGGTGACTTTGGCTTCCATTTCGTCGCGGTATCCACGTTTGTGGCTGGTGCGATGTTCATGATGTGGCTGGGTGAGCAGATTACTGAGCGTGGTGTAGGCAACGGTATCTCGATGTTGATTTTTTCGGGAATCGTCGCCGGTCTTCCGAGAGCAATCGGGCAGTCTTTCGAGTCTGCGCGTCAGGGTGATATCAACATCTTCGCCCTGGTTGCCATCGGTTTGCTGGCAGTAGCGATTATCGGTTTCGTGGTGTTCATTGAGCGTGGTCAGCGTCGTATCGCTGTTCACTACGCCAAGCGTCAGCAAGGCCGCAAGGTTTTCGCTGCGCAGACTAGCCACTTGCCGCTGAAGGTGAACATGGCCGGTGTTATTCCGGCTATTTTCGCGAGCAGCATTTTGCTGTTCCCGGCTTCGTTGGGTGCCTGGTTCGGTCAGTCTGAAGGTATGGGCTGGTTGCAGGACATCTCGCAGTCGATCGCTCCTGGTCAGCCGTTGAATATTCTGCTGTTTAGTGCAGGGATTATTTTCTTCTGCTTCTTCTATACGGCGTTGATGTTCAATCCGAAAGACGTAGCGGAAAACCTGAAGAAGTCCGGTGCCTTTATTCCGGGCATCCGTCCAGGTGAGCAGTCTGCGCGCTACATTGATGGCGTTCTGACTCGCTTGACCATGTTCGGTGCTCTTTACATGACGGCCGTGTGCCTGTTGCCCCAGTTCCTGGTGGTTGCAGCAAACGTTCCGTTCTACCTTGGCGGGACCTCGTTGCTGATCGTGGTCGTGGTTGTGATGGACTTCATGTCCCAAGTACAATCGCACCTCGTTTCGCACCAGTACGAATCCCTGATGAAGAAAGCCAACCTGAAGGGTTACGGCAGCGGCATGTTGCGCTGAGTACCCATAAGGTTCGAGGAGTTGGTGATGAAAGTTCGTGCATCGGTGAAAAAGCTGTGCCGTAACTGCAAGATTATTCGCCGCGAAGGTGTTGTTCGAGTAATTTGCAGCGCGGAACCGCGTCACAAACAGCGCCAAGGCTGAGTGTGATTGTGCTTCAAGCCCGGCAGCTAGTGCGCTGCCGGGTTGATTATTTGTTATTACAGCGATATTATCTCGCGCCCTATTTCTTGGCTTCCGGGGCGTAGGTAGCTGTCAATTGGAGTCCCACTGAATGGCCCGTATTGCAGGCGTTAACATTCCAGATAACAAGCATACTGTTATCTCGCTGACCTACATCTATGGTGTTGGTCGCACTACTGCGCAGAAAATCTGTGCAGTGACTGGGGTAAACCCAGCAGCAAAGATCAAGGATCTGAGCGACGAGCAAATTGAACAGCTGCGTGGCGAAGTGGCGAAGTTCACCACTGAAGGTGACCTGCGTCGCGAAATCAACATGAAAATCAAGCGCTTGATGGACCTCGGTTGCTATCGCGGTCTGCGTCATCGTCGTGGTCTGCCAGTACGCGGTCAGCGTACCAAGACCAACGCGCGTACCCGTAAAGGTCCGCGTAAGCCGATCCGCAAGTAATCGCCCCAGCGAATCGACAGGAATTTAATCATGGCAAAACCTGCTGCTCGTCCTCGTAAAAAAGTTAAAAAGACAGTGGTTGATGGCATCGCCCACATCCATGCCTCTTTTAACAACACCATCGTGACCATTACCGACCGTCAAGGTAACGCTCTTTCCTGGGCTACCTCCGGTGGTTCGGGTTTCCGCGGTTCCCGCAAGTCCACCCCGTTCGCTGCTCAAGTAGCTGCTGAGCGTGCTGGTCAAGCTGCGCTGGAATACGGCCTGAAAAACCTCGACGTAAACGTCAAGGGCCCAGGTCCAGGTCGTGAATCCGCAGTCCGCGCTTTGAACGGCTGTGGCTACAAGATCGCCAGCATCACCGACGTGACGCCAATCCCGCACAACGGGTGCCGTCCGCCGAAGAAGCGCCGCGTGTAATCCAGGAGATTGTAAAGAATGGCTCGTTACATTGGTCCAAAATGCAAACTCGCTCGTCGCGAAGGCACCGATCTCTTCCTGAAGAGCGGCGTGCGCGCGATCGAATCGAAGTGCAACATTGAAGCAGCACCTGGTATCCACGGCCAACGCCGCGGTCGCCAGTCCGACTACGGCACCCAACTGCGTGAAAAGCAGAAGGTCCGTCGTATCTACGGCGTTCTCGAGCGTCAGTTCAGCGGCTACTACAAAGAAGCTGCTGGCAAGAAAGGTGCAACCGGTGAAAACCTGCTGCAACTGCTCGAATGCCGTCTGGACAACGTCGTATACCGTATGGGCTTTGGTTCGACTCGTGCCGAATCCCGTCAGCTGGTATCGCACAAGTCGATCAGCGTTAACGGTCAGACCGTAAACGTTCCTTCGTACCAGGTTCGTGCTGGTGACGTGGTCGCTGTTCGCGAGAAAGCAAAAAATCAACTTCGCATTGTCCAAGCTCTCGATCTGTGTGCTCAACGTGGCCGCGTAGAGTGGGTAGAAGTAGACACTGAGAAGAAGTCGGGCGTTTTCAAGAACGTTCCTGCTCGCAGTGATCTGTCCGCCGACATCAACGAAAGCCTGATTGTCGAGCTCTACTCCAAGTAAGGGCTAGAAAATAGGTGCATCCATGCAGATTTCGGTAAATGAGTTCCTGACACCCCGCCATATTGATGTGCAGGTTGTCAGTCCAACCCGCGCCAAGATCACTCTCGAGCCTCTCGAGCGTGGTTTCGGCCACACCCTGGGCAACGCGCTGCGCCGCATCCTGTTGTCCTCAATGCCCGGCTGCGCAGTAGTCGAGGCCGAGATTGACGGTGTGCTCCACGAGTACAGCGCCATCGAAGGTGTACAGGAAGACGTAATTGAAATCCTGTTGAACCTTAAAGGTCTGGCTATCAAGCTGCATGGCCGTGACGAAGTTACGCTGACCTTGTCGAAGAAGGGTTCGGGGGTGGTTACCGCTGCCGATATTCAGCTGGATCATGATGTCGAGATCGTTAATCCCGATCACGTAATCGCTAACCTGGCGTCTAACGGCGCCCTGAACATGAAGCTCACCGTAGCTCGTGGTCGTGGTTATGAACCAGCCGACTCGCGTCAGAGCGATGAAGACGAAAGCCGCAGCATCGGTCGCTTGCAGCTTGACTCTTCGTTCAGCCCGGTTCGCCGTATCGCATACGTGGTGGAAAACGCCCGTGTCGAGCAGCGTACCAACCTGGACAAGCTGGTTATTGATCTGGAAACCAACGGTACTCTGGATCCTGAAGAGGCTATCCGTCGTGCTGCAACCATCCTGCAACAGCAGTTGGCTGCGTTCGTCGACCTCAAGGGTGACAGTGAGCCAGTGGTTGTCGAGCAGGAAGACGAGATCGATCCGATCCTGCTTCGCCCGGTTGACGATCTGGAACTGACTGTACGTTCGGCTAACTGCCTTAAGGCGGAAAACATCTACTACATCGGTGACCTGATTCAGCGTACCGAAGTAGAGCTGTTGAAGACTCCGAACCTGGGCAAGAAATCCTTGACTGAAATCAAGGACGTTCTGGCCTCCCGCGGTCTGTCCCTCGGCATGCGCCTCGACAACTGGCCGCCTGCAAGTCTTAAGAAGGACGACAAGGCGACTGCCTGATCGTCGTAATCACCGAACGTAGTGTTTGGTAAGGAATGAACCATGCGTCATCGTAAAAGTGGTCGCCACCTGAGCCGCACCAGCTCGCACCGCAAGGCCATGTTCCAAAACATGGCTGTGTCGCTGTTCGAGCACGAGCTGATCAAAACTACTCTGCCAAAAGCCAAAGAACTGCGCCGCGTTGCCGAGCCGCTGATCACTCTGGCCAAGACAGACAGCGTTGCTAACCGTCGTCTGGCTTTCGACCGTACTCGTTCGAAAGCTATCGTTGGTAAGCTCTTCAACGACCTGGGCAAGCGTTACGCTACCCGTGAGGGTGGCTACCTGCGCATCCTCAAGTGCGGTTTCCGCGCTGGCGACAACGCGCCTATGGCGTACGTCGAACTGGTTGATCGTGCTGTCGGCGGTGAAGCTGTATCCGCTGAGTAAGACGTCAGTCTGAAACAAAGAACCGGGCCTAGTGCCCGGTTTTTTGTGCCTGTAAGAAATGCGCCGTTCGTACAATCTTCTACCCTGTTTGGGTCTGCACTATGTGCTGGGTTTTATTGTTAGTTATTTTCTATTGATGATCATGAGTTAATGAATTTGTGGCTGTCATATTGATGATCGATACTCCCCAACAAGCCGATTAGCCGGCAGTTCAAGACTGACAGAGGAAGAAGATCGCATGAGCCAGAACAAGACGCTTACGACTGCCAGCGGCGCGCCAGTCGCCGACAACCAGAACTCTCGCTCCGCCGGGCCCCGCGGACCGCTGCTGCTCGATGACTTTCATTTGATCGAGAAGCTTGCTCACTTCAACCGCGAAAACATTCCTGAACGCCGTGTGCATGCCAAGGGTTCGGGCGCCTACGGTACTTTCACAGTCACTCGCGATATCACGCAGTACACCAGCGCCAAGCTGTTCTCCGCTGTGGGTAAGCAGACACCGACTTTCTTGCGATTCTCCACAGTCGGCGGTGAACGTGGTTCAGCTGACACCGAGCGCGACCCTCGTGGTTTTGCCCTGAAGTTCTACACCGAAGAAGGCAACTGGGACATCGTTGGCAACAACACACCCGTGTTCTTCATTCGTGATCCGCTGAAGTTTCCTGACTTTATCCACACCCAGAAACGCCTGCCGCAAAGCAATCTGAAAAGTGCGCAGATGATGTGGGATTTCTGGTCGCACTCGCCCGAGGCGCTGCATCAGGTCACCATTCTGTTCTCTGACCGCGGTATCCCGGATGGTTACCGTCATATGCACGGCTTCGGTAGCCACACTTACAGCTTGATCAGTGCTCAAGGCGAGCGTCACTGGGTGAAGTGGCACTACAAGACCAAGCAAGGGATCAAGAACCTCGCGCCGGCAGATGCGGCACGCCTGGCGGGCACTGATCCGGATTACGCGCAGCGCGACTTGTTCGAGGCCATCGAGCGTGGTGACTTCCCGAAATGGAGCGTGTGCATCCAGATCATGACCGAGGCCCAGGCCGCGGCGCATTACGAGAACCCGTTTGACGTGACCAAGACCTGGTCGCAGAAGGAGTTCCCGCTGATCGAAGTCGGTGAGCTGGAGTTGAATCGCAATCCGCTGAACTACTTTGCTGAAGTCGAGCAAGCCGCGTTCGGCCCGAGCAACATGGTGCCAGGCGTCGGCCTTTCGCCGGATCGCATGCTGCAAGGCCGCGTGTTCGCTTATGCCGATGCACATCGCTATCGCGTAGGCACCAATCACCAGCAACTGCCGGTGAACGCCCCGCGCAGCCCGGTAAATACCTACCAGCGTGACGGTTCGATGGCTTTTGGCAGCAATGGTGGTGCGGCCCCGAACTACGAGCCGAACAGCTACGTGGAGTCGCCGAAACAAGCTCCGCACTACGCCGAGCCGGCACTGGCCCTGAGCGGTGCGGCTGATCGCTACGATCACCGCGAAGACACCGACTACTACAGCCACGCGGGTGCGCTGTTCCGTTTGATGAGCGACGAGCAGAAAGCCTTGCTGGTCAGCAACATCGCCGGTGCGATGGCCGGTGTTTCGAGTGACGTGGTGGACCGTCAGTTGCAGCATTTCTACAAGGCCGACCCGGCGTACGGAGAAGCAATCGCAAAGCTGCTCAACGTACAGCTTAACGAAGTCTAAACGAGAAGCAGAACCGCCCTCATTAGGGCGGTTTTTGCGTTATTTAACCTGCTTTTCTCAGAATATCTTCGCTTTTATTGCGCGAAGTAAGTGACCTTGCGGTCATGTTGGTTCAAACTACAGACTTTCAAGAAGGGAGATGTAGGGCGATGCAAGGCCACCCAGACGTTATCGATTACCTCAACACGTTGCTGACCGGCGAACTGGCCGCGCGTGACCAATATTTCGTTCACTCGCGGATGTATGAGGACTGGGGATTCACCAAGCTCTACGAACGAATCAACCACGAAATGGAAGAGGAAGCCGGTCACGCCGATGCGCTGATGCGCCGGATTCTCATGCTCGAAGGTACCCCGCGCATGCGTCCGGATGACCTGGATGTCGGCACCACGGTGGAGACCATGCTCGAAGCGGATCTGCGACTCGAGTACAAGGTTCGTGCCGCACTGTGCAAAGGCATCGAGTTGTGCGAGAAGCACGGCGACTATGTAAGCCGCGATATCCTCAAGCTTCAGCTGCATGACACCGAAGAAGATCACACCTACTGGCTGGAAAAGCAGTTGGGCCTGATCAAGTTGATCGGTATCCAGAACTACCTGCAATCTCACACGTCCTGATTGCAGCCGTTACAAAAAAGCCCCTGTCACTGATGAAGTGACAGGGGCTTTTTTCATGCCCGGTGATCAGGCCCGATCGCGGACCAGCAGTGGCTTGAGGTAATGCCCGGTGTGAGATTGCTTCATCTCGGCCACTTCCTCCGGCGTACCGGTAGCGATGATCTGCCCACCTTTCGAGCCACCCTCGGGGCCGAGATCCACCAGCCAGTCGGCGGTCTTGATCACGTCGAGGTTGTGCTCGATCACCACCACGGTGTTGCCGTGGTCGCGCAGGCGATGCAGCACATCGAGCAGTTGCTGGATATCCGCGAAGTGCAGACCGGTGGTCGGCTCATCGAGGATGTACAGGGTCTTGCCGGTGTCACGCTTGGACAGCTCGCGAGACAACTTGACCCGCTGCGCCTCACCGCCGGACAGCGTGGTCGCCGACTGTCCGAGCTTGATGTACGACAGGCCCACATCCATTAGCGTCTGCAGCTTGCGCGCCAATGCCGGCACCGCGTCGAAGAACTCCCGCGCTTCCTCGATCGTCATCTCGAGGGTTTCGTGGATGCTCTTGCCCTTGTATTTGATTTCCAGGGTTTCGCGGTTGTAGCGCTTACTCTTGCACACATCGCACGGCACGTAGATGTCCGGCAGGAAGTGCATTTCCACTTTGATCAGACCGTCGCCCTGGCAAGCCTCGCAACGACCGCCCTTGACGTTGAACGAGAAACGCCCAGGGCCATAACCACGGGAGCGGGACTCCGGTACGCCGGCGAACAGTTCGCGGATCGGCGTGAACAGCCCGGTGTAGGTCGCCGGGTTGGAGCGCGGTGTACGGCCAATCGGGCTCTGGTCGATATCGACGACCTTGTCCAGATGCTCCAAGCCCTTGATGCTGTCGTGAGCTGCCGCTTCCAGAGTGGTCGCGCCGTTGAGGGCCGTGGCGCTCAACGGGAACAGCGTGTTGTTGATCAGCGTCGATTTGCCCGAGCCGGAAACGCCGGTCACGCAAGTCAGCAAGCCGATCGGGATCTCCAGGTCGACATTGCGCAGGTTGTTGCCCCGCGCGCCCTTGAGCGACAGCACCTGCTTTTTGTTGCGCGGCGTGCGTTTGGCCGGCACTTCGATCTTGACCCGACCCGACAGGTATTTGCCGGTGAGCGAGTCCGGGTGCGCCATGACTTCGTCCGGCGTGCCTTCGGCGACGATTTGCCCGCCATGAACCCCGGCACCCGGGCCGATATCCACAACGTAGTCAGCCAGACGGATCGCGTCTTCGTCGTGCTCGACCACGATCACCGTGTTACCGATATCGCGCAGGTGCTTGAGGGTGCCGAGCAGACGGTCGTTGTCACGCTGGTGCAGACCGATGGACGGCTCATCGAGGATGTACAGAACGCCAACCAGACCGGCGCCGATCTGGCTGGCCAGACGAATCCGCTGGGCTTCGCCACCAGATAACGTGTCCGCACTGCGATCCAGCGACAGGTAATCCAGCCCCACGTTGACCAGGAACTGCAGACGCTCGCGGATTTCCTTGAGAATTTTGTCGGCGATTTCGCCACGGCGGCCGGTCATCTTCAGCTCGCCGAAGTAGTCGCAGGCATCGCCGATCGGCAGGTTGGTCACCGCCGGCAGGGTTTTCTCGCCAACCCACACATGTCGCGCTTCACGACGCAGGCGGGTGCCGCGGCAATCCGGGCAGGACTGGGTGCTGAGGAACTTTGCCAGTTCTTCGCGCACGCTCGCCGACTCGGTTTCGCGGTAGCGGCGCTCGAGGTTCGGCACGATGCCTTCGAACGGATGCGAACGTTTGACGATGTCGCCCCGGTCGTTGAGGTACTTGAAGTCGACGTTCTGCGAACCGCTGCCATGCAGAATGTATTTCTGCTGATCGGCCGGCAGCTCGTTGAACGGCTGCTCAAGGCTGAAGCCGTAATGCGCGGCCAGTGAACCAAGCATCTGGAAGTAATAGACGTTGCGCCGGTCCCAACCGCGAATCGCGCCCTCGGCCAGCGTCAGCTCACCGTTGATCAGACGCTTGATGTCGAAGAACTGCTTCACGCCCAGACCGTCACAGGTCGGGCAGGCGCCGGCCGGGTTGTTGAAGGAAAACAGCTTGGGTTCCAGCTCGCTGATCGCATGGCCGCAGATCGGGCACGCGAAGCGCGCGGAGAAGATCATCTCTTCGCCCGGTTCGTCATCCATCGGTGCGACGAGGGCGATGCCATCCGCCAGTTTCAGGGCGGTCTCGAAGGATTCGGCCAGACGCTGCTGCAAATCGGCGCGAACCTTGAAGCGGTCGACCACGACTTCAATGGTGTGCTTCTTCTGTTTATCCAGCTTCGGCAGCTCGTCGAGCTCGCAGAGCCGGCCATTGACCCGGGCCCGGACGAAGCCCTGGGCACGCAGCTCTTCGAACACCGACAGATGCTCGCCCTTGCGCTCGCGGATCACCGGCGCCAGCAGCATCAGCTTGCTGCCTTCCGGCTGGGCCAGCACCAGATCGACCATCTGGCTGACGGTCTGGGCTTCCAGCGGGATGTCGTGATCCGGGCAGCGCGGTGTGCCGACGCGTGCATAAAGCAGACGCAGGTAGTCGTAGATCTCGGTGATGGTGCCGACCGTGGAGCGCGGGTTGTGCGAGGTCGACTTCTGTTCGATGGAGATCGCCGGCGACAGGCCTTCGATGGTGTCGACGTCGGGTTTTTCCATCATCGACAGGAACTGCCGGGCATAGGCCGACAGGGATTCGACATAGCGGCGCTGACCTTCGGCATAGAGCGTGTCGAAGGCCAGGGACGACTTGCCGGATCCGGACAGGCCGGTGATGACGATCAGTTTGTCCCGTGGCAGGGTCAGGTCGATGTTCTTCAGGTTGTGGGTACGGGCCCCACGTATCAGGATCTTGTCCAAAGTGGCCTCGCTCGGCGGGCGTCGAAAACACAGGAGTATACGGCCAAATACTGGATGGATGCACACTATCGAATGAAGGGTTTTCCACCTTGCATGAAGAGAGTTTCATCTATACGCGTCATAGCGTCGCGATATACCCCGTCTTTCGATGGGACTGGTAGAATCGCCGCCGGTTCACACGAGGTTTTTCCATGCACGATCCCCACAGCGAACGCATGAGTGGCAGCGAGACCCGCGCGGCGAGCGGTCTGGCCCTGGTGTTCGCCTTCCGTATGCTTGGTATGTTCATGGTGCTGCCGGTACTGGCCACCTATGGCATGGATCTGGCGGGAGCGACCCCGGCCCTCATCGGGCTGGCGATTGGCGCTTACGGCCTGACCCAGGCGATTTTCCAGATTCCGTTCGGGATCATTTCCGACCGTATCGGTCGTCGCCCGGTGATCTACCTGGGGCTGATCGTCTTCGCTCTCGGCAGCGTGCTGGCGGCTCAGGCCGACTCGATCTGGGGCGTGATTGCCGGCCGGATCCTGCAGGGTGCCGGGGCAATTTCCGCAGCGGTCATGGCGCTGCTTTCCGACCTGACTCGCGAACAGCACCGCACCAAGGCCATGGCGATGATCGGCATGACCATCGGCCTGTCGTTCGCGGTGGCCATGGTGGTCGGTCCGCTGCTGACTCGCGCATTCGGTCTTTCCGGCCTGTTCCTGGCTACCGGCGGCATGGCGCTGGTGGGGATCGTGATCGTGCTGTTCATGGTGCCGAAATCCACCGGGCCGCTGAGTCATCGTGAGTCTGGCGTGGCGCGTCAGGCGTTGATGCCGACGCTCAAGCACCCGGACCTGCTGCGCCTGGATCTGGGCATTTTTGTGTTACATGCGATGTTGATGTCGAGCTTCGTCGCGCTGCCCCTGGCCCTGGTCGAAAAAAGCCGGGCTGCCCAAGGAGCAGCACTGGTGGGTCTATCTTACTGCCTTGTTGATCTCTTTCTTCGCCATGATCCCGTTCATCATCTACGGCGAGAAGAAACGCAAAATGAAACGAGTTTTGCTCGGCGCCGTCATGACACTGATGCTCACTGAGCTATTCTTCTGGCAGTTCGGTGACAGCCTGCGCGCTCTGGTGATCGGGACGGTGGTGTTCTTTACCGCGTTCAATCTGCTGGAAGCCTCGCTGCCGTCGCTGATCAGCAAGGTTTCACCGGCGGGTGGCAAGGGCACGGCCATGGGCGTGTACTCCACCAGCCAGTTCCTCGGTTCGGCACTCGGCGGGATTCTCGGCGGCTGGATGTTCCAGCATGGCGGTCTGTCGGTTGTGTTCCTCGGATGTGCCGGGCTGGCTGCCATCTGGCTGGCCTTTGCTGTTACCATGCGCGAACCACCCTACGTGACGAGCCTGCGCTTGCCGTTGTCGCCCGAGGCGATCCGCGAAGCGGGTCTGGTCGAGCGCCTCAGGGCCCTCGTAGGGGTAACAGATGCAGTGATAGTCGCCGATGAAGCGGCTGTTTACATCAAACTGGATAAAGAATTAGTGGATCGCGACACCCTCGAACGCCTGGTGAACAACCCGGCCGGGGCTGCTTGCGAAGCCTAGGAGAACGTTATGGCCCGTGGGGTTAACAAAGTCATATTGGTCGGCACTTGCGGCCAGGATCCCGAAGTTCGCTACTTGCCTAACGGTAACGCCGTGACCAACCTGAGTCTGGCAACCAGCGAACAGTGGACCGACAAGCAGACCGGTCAGAAGGTCGAGAAGACCGAGTGGCACCGTGTATCGATGTTCGGCAAGGTTGCCGAAATCGCCGGCGAATACCTGCGCAAGGGTTCGCAGGTGTACATCGAAGGCAAACTGCAGACCCGCGAGTGGGAAAAAGACGGTATCAAGCGTTACACCACCGAAATCGTGGTCGACATGCAAGGCACCATGCAACTGCTGGGCGGCCGTCCACAACAGGGCGACCAACAAGGCGGTGGCAACAACTACCAGCAGCAGGCGCCACGCCAGCAGGCTCCGCGTCCGCAGCAGTCGGCTCCTCAGCAGCGTCCGGCTCCGGCTCCACAGCAGGCCGCACCGCAACCGGCTCCGGATTTCGACAGCTTCGATGACGACATCCCGTTCTGATTCGCAGCTATACCCGCTTTAAATAAAAAAGGCCCGTCGCTGAACACGACGGGCCTTTTTCATGTACGCAGGTTTTTCAGTCAAGAATCAGATGCGGCAAGAACCGGCTCGAATCCTTGGTGATCAGACTGTTGTCCTCCCGCACGCCAATCCCTGCGGCCTGGTCGCCGATCACCCAGGAGCCAATCAGCGTGTAGCTGTCATCGAACTTCGGCAGCGGCGCAAATTCCTGCAGGATGAAGGGCGCATCCGTGTAGGGACCATCCTCTTTGACGATCAGACCGTCAGCAGTTTGCAGCTCGATGTTGGCACCTTCCCGGGAGAAGTACGGTTTGCGCACCCAGCCTTTCGGCACTGCGCTGGCCGGATTCGGATCGAGATGAGCGGCCAGCAGATTCGGATGGCCTTTGTGCAATTCCCAGAGCAGGGGCAGGGCGCCTTTATTGGAAAGTATGGATTTCCACGCCGGTTCAAAAAACTGCGTATCGCAATCGGCAATGGCCGTACCGAACGGCTCGTGGAAGATGAACTCCCAGGCGTGCAGCTTGAACAGGTGCGGGATCCAGCGATCTTCGAGATCGACAAAACGTCCTTCGGTTGTCAGGCCGATGTCTTCGATATCGATGTGCCGGGATTCGATGCCGACCTTTTCCGCGATCAGTCGCAGGTAGTCCGTGGTGCCTTTGTCCTCGACCGAGCCTTTCATCGAGGCAAAGTAGAACGGGCGCTTGAGCTTCAGCGCAGCAAAGGCCTCATGCAGGCGGGTGTCGATGCTGTTGAACTGGTCGGCATGGCGCGGCAGCATCCCGCGCTCGATGCATTGCTCAAGCCAGCCCCACTGGAAGGCCGAGGCTTCGTACAGGCTGGTGGGCGTGTCGTAGTTGAGCTCCAGCAGTTTCGCCGGGCCGTTGCCGCTGTAGGAGAAGTCCATGCGTCCGTACAGATGCGGATGACCTTCCAGCCAGGACGTTCGGATCATGTCGTAGTACGGCGCAGGAATGCTCAGGCGATCAAGCAGTTCTTCACTGCGCACGACCCGGTCCACCAGATCCATGCACATCTCATGCAGTTCGGTGGTCGGATCCTCGAGATCGTTTTCGATCTGCGCGAGCGTGAACTGGTAGTACGCGCGCTCGTCCCAGTAGGGCTCGTCGTCGATGGTGTGGAACAGAAAACCGAGGCTTTCGGCCGTCTGTTTCCAGTCGTGGCGCTCGGCGCAATGGATCTTCTTCATCAGCTGCTCGAACTGCCCCAGCCGCCCCAACCGCTGCGTGCGCTGGACTGGCTGCCAAAACCGCCACGGGAAGTGGAAGACGCCACGTTGACCGATTTGCTTCGGGAGCTGGTGTAGTCCGAATCATTGCGGCTGGTGCGTGTCGATTCGATCCGCCGGTTCAGCGTCGAAGTGTCGTACGTCTGGCGCGTATCGCGGTCGCGATACACCGTCCGCGAGTTGTTGCTCATGGCATTGCCGATCAGCCATCCGGTCAGCCAGCCATTGCTCGACCCGCCACCACTGGAGACGTGGGTCGTGTTCTGGGTGGTCTGCACTGGCTCGGCATTGCCTTCCGGCATCTGCGCATTGGCAATCGCATCGAGGTTCTGTGCCGGCTCGGAGTTTTGCGGCACCTTGAAACCACCGAGCTTCGGCACAAAGCGGCCATCGGAATTCTTCTGACACCAGCCGGCGGCAAAGTCTGCATCGCACTTGGTTTTGTCGTCATAGGCCGGGGCGATGCGCCGGTGTTCGGCCAGGGCCGCGACGTAGGCATTCGAGCAGGCATCGGCAGCCACTTCGGCGTCGACGCACTGTTCCACGCTCTGGAAGGTGCGCTGTTGCTCCTGCGCGCTCGCTTCACCGGAAATTGCCAGGGCCACCGAAGCGGCCAGGGACAGTTGAACGTACTTGCTTCGTTTCATCTCGGGCTTCCTGCCGATCAGTAGGACGGGGTCATGCACGCAGCGTTGAGCATGCCGACGCTGATCGCCACCGCTGCCACGTAGATGCCGGCGGCAACTTCACCGTTGGCGATGCGCTGGGACGTGCCTTTGAGCACCAGCCCGGTGGCCAGGAATGCCAGCAGTTGCACCGCAGCGGCGATCACTGCCCAGAGCACGAAATCGAGGACGTTGATCGAGTGGGCGATGATGTTGCTCGCGGGAATCGCGAAACCGATGATCGCACCCGACAGGGCGATGGCGGCAGCGTTGTTGCCGCCGCGGATCAGTTCGAATTCCTTGTGCGGCGTGATGCGCGTGTAGACGAACTGAAACAGCATGAACAGCAGCACGGCGCCAATCAGGTAGGCGGCGAAGCCGACCAGCGCGGCCTTGTTCAGGGAAACGGACAGCACTTCCAGCATGAGGAACTTCCTTTTAAATGGTGCTCAGATCGGTGGTGTACAGCGAAATGCCCAGCGATGTGCTCAGGCTGACGGTGCCTTCTTCGTCCTGCTCGACGGAGAACAGCAGCAATTCGCGACGGTCGGTCAGGCCGGTTTCCCGGGCATACAGCATCGAATGGTGTTCGATGGTGTAGGACTCGTCGGGATTGACCACTTGCTCGGTGAGCGGGACCAGTTCGGTCTGGCCGCGTTCGGTGCCCCATTCACGGGTGAAAGACACGCCGTCATGGGTGTAGGCCGGCAGGCCGATCAGGCTGTTCGGGCCCGCCAGGCGCTGCAGTTCGGCGTCACTGTTGACCGTGACATAGCTGACGTAATTGAACAGCGTCACCGATTCGATCTGATCGTCGCCGGTGACGTGGACCTGCAGCCAGAAATCTTCGTTGTCCAGGTAATAGCGATGCAGCTTGTTCGACTGGCCGAGGTCGATCCAGCCGGCGCTCCAGATGGCCTGGGCATCGGGGACCCGTACCGAGGTGCTGCCGTCGAGCAGCAGGCCGAGGGTCGAATCGAACCGGATCCCCTTGCCCTGCGCCAGGCCCAACGGGCCGCTGGCCGCCTCGCGTGCAGGTGCAGGGGCCGAACCGGTGCCGAGCAAATTCTTTAACCATCCCATGGGTACATTCCTTGAAGCGGGTGGAGGTGTTCGTTGGCAAAACGCCGCTAGTGTACCGGCCTCGCGACAAACGAGCAGGCAAAAAAGAAGGGCACCCGGTGCCCTTCTTTTCGCTGGCTGCCCTTACTGGGCCGACTTCTGCTTCAGGCGCTCGAGGATCGCGTTGGCGCTGCCCTCGTTCGGCGTGATGCCGGCGTCGCGCAGTTTGCGCTCCAGGTCGTTGCCGGTTGTGGCATCGGCCAATTCGTCCTGAGCGTTCAGCTCGGCGGCGCGCTGCTTTTGCTTTTCTTGCAGACGGTTCAGGGTGCCGACTGCGGTTTCCAGTTTGCCATTGGCACCGCCGCTGGCGATGGATGCGCTGACCTGGGCTTTCTGCACGCTGTCACGGGCCTTGGCCATGTCCACTTGCTGACGCAGGCTTTTGATCCGCGCTTCGGCCTTGTTGATGTCCTTGCGCATGTTGTCGGCGTAGGTGCCGAACTCGTCGCTCTGGGCCTTCTCGGTGGTCAGGTCGTTGGTCAGGGTCGAAATCGCTTCGGCCACTTCCATCGCCAGATCTTCACGGCCGGCGTTCAGGGCCGAAACAGCCTTGGCTTCCAGATCCTTGATCTTGGCGTCGTACTCGCTCACGCGGTCGGCGGACAGTTTGTGCTTGGCCATGATGGTGACCAGTTCGCGACGGGCGTTGGACAGGGCGCTGTCGGCGTCGCGGATTTCCTGGTCGAGGATGCGCAGGGCCTGTTGGTCGACGATCGCTTCGCCGACTTCATTGGCGCCGCCGCGCAGTGCGGTGAACAACTTGCTCCAGATGGACTGAGTCATTGGATTTTCCCTGTTGATTACTTGAAGAAGTGTTCGAAGGCTTCGCTGGCGCGCTGCACGTTGTCGACCAGGGTTTTCACCTCGGTGACCACGTTGGTCAGGCTCGAATCCGCACTCAGCGCGCCGAACATGTTGTAGACGGTCTGGCCGTTGGGCATGGTTTCGATGCCGATCGACGACAGCGGGAACATCTCCCGGCTGCGCAGTACCGCGTCGTTGAAGGTGCGCACGTCGGTGATCGAATCGATGTCCACCAGCACGGTATCGACGATGATCTGCTGACCGGCGATGGCGATGTGAATCGGCAGGCCGCCGAATTCGTTCATTTCCAGCTTGAGGCTGGGTTCGGCGCTCTGGATCAGGGACAGCGTGATCTCGTGCGAAGCCACCTCATCCAGTGCCTTGAAAGCGTTGTAGAGGCTATCGATGTTCCAGTTGTTGCCTGCGCTCATGTAATTCTCCGACATGAAAGAGCCAGCCAGAATCGGTTGGCGTAGCTGTTGCTCCATTTGCTTGAGCAAGCTTCGGTTTTCGGGAAGCACCCAAGTTTCGTGTTTCACATAACCGGCGGCAGCCAGGCCCGCGCGCATCTGCTTCATATAGAAGCTCGACGGTTTTTTCGCGGACGTTGTCGAGCGCACTCCCTTCGGGCTCTCCGATTTTGTTGCAGGGGAGTTGCTTTTCATGGCGATGACTCCGTTATGAACATCTCACGCGTGAGCCACACTACAACCAATTCAAAGTGCCATCAATGGCTCACGCGTGAGATTTTTTCAGCGCACGAAAAAAGGCCCGCAACGGGGCGGGCCGGTCTTTCTTGCGGACGTTCGTGTATGAGGATCAGCGGGTGGCCGCGAGGAACTCGTCTGCCGAGACCACACTGGCGTAGGCAAACCCCAATGAAGACATGAACGCCGCATGCACCTGGGCCGCCGGTACGACCAAACCATTGAATTCCAGGTCGCGGGTGGCGCAGGCATCGTGGATCACTGTGACGGTGTAGCCCAGGTCCGCCGCTGCCCGGACCACGCCGTCGATGCACATGTGGCTCATGCTGCCGACCACCACCAGTGCCTTTATGTCTTGCTCATCGAGGATCGATTGCAGTTCGGTTTCGCGGAACGCGTTAACGAAATGCTTGAGCACCACCGGTTCATCGGTGCGGTTGATTACCTTGGGGTGCAGCTTTGCGCCCTCGGAGCCCGGGGTGAAGAACGGCGCATCCGCCGAGGTGAATTCGTGACGGATATGGATCACCTGATCACCCGCTTCACGGAACGCGGCGATCAGTCGGGCGGCGTTGTCGGCGGCGGCGTCGACGCCAGCCAGCGGCCACTTGCCTTGGGGGAAGTAGTCGTTCTGGATATCGACTACGATGAGCGCTTGCCTGGCCATGGATGTTTCCTCGAAATGTTTGTTGGGAGTGGAGTCAGTATCGGCGTCCGCTACGTCATCGAGGATTGGCCGCACCGACAATAGACAGGGGAAAACTGACAATGGGTGTTGAAAGGGCCGTTGCCGAGCTGGGCGTGCTGATTTATCCCGGCGCGCAACTGGCGGCGGTGCATGGTTTGACCGACCTGTTCGGCGTGGCCGACCGGATCGCGGTCGAACATCAGGCCGCGCAATTGCCGCGACTGCGGGTGAGTCACTGGCAGGTCGAGAACGAGCAGGCACCGGTCAGGGTTTACGACAGTCATCCCGCTGAAGAAACGGGGTTGCTGGCGGTGCTGATTCCGCCGTCGATCGCCGGGTTCAGCGCAGAACAGGCATCGCCGGGATTGCTGCAATGGCTGCGCGATCAGCATGGCCGTGGCGCAACACTGGGCGGCGTCTGCGTAGGCTCGTGGCTGCTGGCCGAAAGCGGCCTGCTCAACGGTCGCAGCGCCACCACTCACTGGACCTCGGCCAAGGCCTTTGCCGAGCGTTATCCGCAGATCAGGCTCAAGGCCGACACACCGATTGTCGACGACGGCGACCTGATCACCACCGCCGGGCTCATGGCCTGGTCGGAGCTGGGACTGCGGCTGGTCGATCGCCTGCTCGGGCCGAGCATCGCCAGCGCCACCGCACGGTTTCTGGTGATGGAACACAGCGACAGCGCCAGTGCCTGCGGCAGCAATTTTGCGCCGATTCTCAGCCATGGCGATGCGTCGATTCTCAAGGTTCAGCACTGGCTGCAAAGCACCGGAGCGACTGACGTTTCGCTGGCTGCGATGGCTGAGCGTTCGGGTCTGGAAGAGCGTACGTTCCTGCGACGATTCCGGGCGGCGACCGGCCTGAAACCCACCGAATACTGTCAGCACCTGCGGGTCGGCAAGGCCCGTGAAATGCTCGAGTTCAGCAACAGCACCATCGATCACATTGCGTGGACGGTGGGTTATCAGGATCCGGGAGCCTTTCGCGCCATCTTCAAGAAAATCACCGGGCTGGCGCCGAGTGACTACCGCAATCGGTTCGGCGTAACCCCGCCGACCGTGCTGGCGAGATAGCGCCGCGCGGTCGTGCAAAATGCCGTGGCCGCAGCGGCCATCGTGCAGATTGAAACGGGCGCAACGCCAGTACGAAAAGGCTAATCGACTGATCCGCAAAGGTTTTGGCGTCGCCATCGTTTGGCCTGATCTCTGCACTCTTTGACCTACATTCACCGAGCCGCTGGAAGGGGGACGCATGACCCCGACACCTCGCAACAGAATAGTGGTCGCCCATTCCGTACGTCCCGACGCGCCGCAACACGAAGTGCAGACCAACAAGGCGCTGGCCCGCTGGCTGGCGCAGATTCTCGGACTGAAATTCGGCGGCAGCTACGACGCGCAAAAGCATCGCGGTCGCGATCTGTATCTGCTGCCGACCCAAACCATCGTCGGCGCTGCCAAGGCTCATGAACTGGGCATCAAGGGCCCCGAGGATCTGTGGGGCGGTTTCGTCGAGCACGATTTCATCTGCACCAAAGCCATCAGCCATGGCTTGCGCAGCCATCAGGCCCATGCACCACAAGGCTGGTCACCGCTGTTTTCCGAACGCACGCGCAATGTCGTACTCGACGGGCTCAGTGTGTTTGATCTGAAAGATGCACGACCTGCCGCCGAACATCTGCTGTACAGCGGTCCGATCCGTCTCAAACCGATTCATGCGTGCGCCGGTCGCGGACAGGAAGTGATCAAGAGCCTCGACGCTTTCGACGAAATTCTCGCGCGGCCCGATATTTCCAGACAGTTCAGCGAAGGCGTGGTGCTGGAGCAGGACTTGAGCCAAGTGGTTACCCACAGCGTCGGCCAGTCGTTCATCGGTGACCGGGTGCTCAGTTACTGCGGTGATCAATACTTGACCGAGGATGCCCACGGCGAAGAGGTCTATGGCGGCTCGAACCTGCTGGTAGTGCAGGGCGGCTACGAGGAACTGCTGAAACTGGATCTGCCGGATGACGTGCGGCTCGCCATTGAACAGGCGCAGGTTTTCGACCGGGCAGCGGATGAAGCCTATCCACGGTTCTACGCTTCGCGCCGCAACTATGACATCGCTCAAGGGCTGGACAGCAACGGCCAACGGCGTAGCGGCGTGCTCGAACAATCCTGGCGCATGGGTGGCGCGAGCAGCGCGGAAGTGGCGGCGTTGCAGAGCTTCGTCAACGACCCGTCGATGCGCGCGATCCGCGTGTCGTCGGTGGAAACCTACATCGACCGGGCTCTGCCGGCGGACGCCATCGAGGTCTATCGCGGCCCGGCCGAGAACAGCGACTTTCTCCTCAAATACGTAACGGTCCAATCCTATGACGGCTAGAAGCGAAAGCATTCAGATCGACATTGATGATGAACAGATGAGCGGGACGTTTCTCAGCCCCAAGTCGAAGGTCCCCGGCGTGTTGTTCGTGCATGGTTGGGGCGGCAGTCAGGAGCGGGACCTGGAACGGGCCAAGGGCATTGCCGGTCTGGGCTGTGTGTGCCTGACATTCGATTTGCGCGGGCACACCGGCGGCACGGGTATTCCGTTGAGCCGGGTGACCCGTGAAGACAACCTGCGCGACCTGCTGGCAGCCTACGACCGGTTGCTCGCCCACCCGGCGCTGGACACTTCGGCCATCGCGGTGGTCGGCACCAGCTACGGCGGTTATCTGGCCTCGATCCTCACCTCATTGCGCCCGGTGCGCTGGCTGGCGCTGCGGGTGCCGGCGCTGTATCGCGACGAACAATGGCACACGCCCAAGCGCGATCTGGACAAGGCCGACCTGCGTGATTATCGCGGCACGCTGGTGCGCGCCGAAAGCAATCGCGCACTGCACGCCTGCTCGCAATTCACCGGCGATGTGCTGCTGGTGCAATCGGAAACCGACGACTACGTGCCTCACGCGACGATCATGAGTTATCGCGCCGCGTGCCAGCAGACTCACTCGCTGACCCACCGCATCATCGACGGTGCCGACCATGCCCTGAGCGATCCAACCTCGCAGCAGGCCTACACCTCAATCCTGGTCGACTGGATCACCGAGATGGTGGTGGGCGAACGCTTGAGCATCATTCAGTCGCGCTGATCACGGCTTGGGTTTCTTCTCGATCCGCAACGCCTTGGCCTTGGCTTCAACCACCAGGTACATCACCACGGTGATCAGCAGTGGCAGCAGAAAATAGATCGCCCGATAGGCCAGCAATCCCGCCACCAGACTGCCTCGGGAGGCCTCGTGTTGCAGTAGCGCCACGAACACCGCTTCCAGCACGCCGAGTCCGGCGGGAATGTGGGTGATGACCCCGGCAATTGCGCTGATCAACAACACGCCGAGCACCAGCGGATAGTCGAGCTTGCCCGGCAGCAAAGTGAAAATCACCGCCGCCATCAACGACCAGTTCAGCGCGCCGAGCAGCAGTTGCAGGACCGCCATGCGCAGCGACGGCAGGTTGATTTCCACTCCGCGAATCGACCACTCGCGCCGCCGGGAAAACTGGCACGCAACCAGGTAACCGAGGCTGATCAACAGCAGCAAAACGCCGATGCCCTGCAACGCATCGCTGCTGACTTTCCACCCCGGCGGCATGCTGACCAGCCCACTGCTGAACACGGCGCCGGCGATGGTCATGTAGCCGAACCAGTTTGTCGCCAGGCTCAGGCCAAGGATCTTGGCGATGTTGCCTTTGCTCACTCCGAGCCGTGAATACAGCCGATAGCGCATGGCGATCCCGCCGACCCAGGCGCTCAGATTGAGGTTGAACGCGTAGCTGATGACGCCCACCGGCAGGATCTGTTTCCACGTCAGGTCCTGGCGGATGTAAGTGCGGCCGATCAGGTCGAAACTGGCGTACACCAGAAAGCTCAGCAGCGTCAGGCTCGAAGCGATGATCAGCGTGCGCACCTTGAAGTCGGCGAGGGTTTGCAGCACCTCGGTCCACTCGATACGGCTGGCGAACATCGTCAGCAGGACGACCAGCGCGAGGAAAAACAGCAACGTCAGCGGGCGCTTCCAGCGGCTCCAGCGAGACGTTGCGGCTGGCGGCGAATGCGTTGCGGACTGAGCATCGGAACGACTCATGACGGATCGCTCCCGCTCTTGCCGATGAAGGGTTTCAACCGTGGTTTGTGTGCTGGCAGCCAACCGGCCATGGCCGGGAAATGGCGCAGGAAGTGAAACACCAGAAAGCCCACGGTCATGTGCCAGATGCGCCCGCGCGGGGACTTGCTGGCGTCCATCGCTTTGCAGTGGTTGTGGCTCAGATCTTCGAGACGCTCAAACAGATGAGCATTGAAGGCCCGGTCGCGGATCAGCACGTTGGCTTCCAGGTTCAGCGACAGGCTGAGCGGGTCGAGATTGCTCGACCCCACGGTGCTCCATTCCTCGTCCACCAGCGCGACCTTGCCGTGCAGCGGCCGCTGGCAATATTCGTGAATCTGCACCCCGGCCTTGAGCAGGTAGTCGTAGGTCATGCGCGCCGCGAGTTTGGCCACCAGCATGTCCGGCTGGCCTTGCAGAATCAGCCGCACATCGACGCCGCGCCGGGCCGCGTTGCGCATCTCGCGCAGCAAGCGATAACCGGGGAAGAAATAGGCGTTGGCGATCACTACCCGGCGTTTCGCGCGACGCAGCACCTGCAGGTAAACATCTTCGATATCGGTGTGATGCCGGTCGTTGTCGCGGAATACCAGGCGCACCTGACCGTCGTGCTCGGTGAACGCCATCTCCGCCCGACGCTGGCGCCGGCGCTGCCACCAGAAGCGCGCCCGTCCGGGGCGACCGCTTTGCAGCAGAGCAAAGTGATGAATGTCGGCCACCGCCGGCCCCTGAACTTCCACGGCGTAATCCTGCTTCGCCTCGGGGCCGAAATCAGCGAGATGGTCGCCGGAGAAATTGATCCCGCCGATAAACGCAATCAGCCCGTCGACCACCACGATTTTGCGATGCAGGCGGCGGAACCAGTTGGTGCGAAAGCCCAGGCGTTTGGGCGCCGGGTCGAAGATTTGCAGGTGCACACCGGCCTCGCTCAACGCGGTGAGATATCCGGTGCTCAGTTCACCGCAGCCGAAGCCGTCGAGACTGACAGTGGTGCGCACGCCGCGTCTGGCAGCGTCGATCAGAATCTGCTGCAACTCGTTGCCGACCTTGTCTTCGAAAACGATGAAGGTCTCCAGCAGGATTTCACTCTTCGCCGCACGCATGGCCTCGAAGACTCGCGGGAAATACTCCTCGCCGTTTTCCAGCAGTTCCACGCGGTTGCTGCCCTGCCAGCCATAGTCGACATCGACGTGGCCAGGCTCGCGGATCGGTGGGGTGATGGTGATCGGTTCCACGGCGGATTTTTCCAGCGGCGCGCTGCTCATAGTTCGATCTCCACGGACAGCGGAACGTGATCGGAAAGGTGTGACCAAGGGCGGTTGGCAAGCACCTTCGGCTGGCTGGCCTTGAGGTTGCGCACGTAGATCCGGTCCAGCCGCAGCGCCGGCCAGCGCGCCGGAAAACTGCGAGCCGGTTTGCCCTGATGTTCGGCAAACACTTCACGCAGACCGCAAGGTTCCAGCAGCGCATCGGCACGCTGGCGCCAGTCATTGAAGTCGCCGGCGACGATGACCGGTGCATCGTCGGGCAGGTTGGCTAGGCGTTTTCGCAGCAGTTTCAGCTGTGCGTTGCGATGACTTTCACGCAGGCCCAGATGGACGCAGATCGCGTGCAGTTCCCGATCATCTCCCGGCAGGCGCAGAACACAGTGCAACAGGCCACGGTTTTCATGGCCACTGATGGAAACGTCAAGGTTGTCGTGGCGCACGATCTGGAATTTCGACAGCAACGCGTTGCCGTGATCGCCCTCCGGGTACACCGCATTGCGCCCATAGGCGAACTGCGGCCACAGGCTGTCGGCGAGGAACTCGTACTGCGGCATGGTCGGCCAGTTGTTGTAGCGCTTGGGATGGTGTTCGTGGGTGCCGTGCACTTCCTGCAGAAACACCACGTCGGCGGACACACTGCGCACCGCTTCGCGCAGTTCGGGGAGGATGAAGCGGCGGTTCAGCGCGGTGAACCCCTTGTGGGTGTTGACCGTCAGTACCGTGAAGCGGCGCACCGTGGTGATGACGGTGGCCTGTTCATCGGTGACGCCGACCGGCTCGGGAATGCTCATGACGGCATGCCTGCCGAGGTATGGCGCTTGCTGCGCCCAGGTGGGCCATCGATGTGAATCGCTGTCATGCCGTTCTCCCGTCGAAAGTCCTCGTACCGCCTCTGTCTGTTGGTGACTGCGGGCGGTTCGGGAAAGTTTCGACGGGACTACGGACGGTCGGTATTCGCCGGATCAGTGGCCGGCAACGATGCGGGAGCCTTCAGCCGGTTCGGCATACACCGGGCCCAGTCGGTCGAGGCGGCCGCTCAACGCGGTCAGGACCAATGCCACCAGCACCACCAGACCGCCAATCCATGCGGTATGGATCAGGCCGATGTGTGCGACGATCAGCCCGCCACCCCACGCACCGCCGGCAATCCCGAGGTTGAACGCCGCGATGTTCAGCCCCGACGCCACATCAACGGCTTGCGGGGTGTGATGTTCAGCCTGACGCACCACATACACCTGCAGGCCCGGCACGTTGCCGAAGGCGACCGCGCCCCAGACCAGCACGGTGGCCAGTGCCAGCCACGGGTTGCCGGCGGTGAAGGTGAGCACGAACAGCACGGCGGCGAGCAGGGCGAAGATGATTTTCAGGGCGCTGATCGGCCCGCGCTTGTCCGCCAGTTTGCCGCCCCAGATATTGCCGACGGCCACCGATACGCCGTACACCAGCAGCACCAGGCTGACCGTGCCGGCGCTGAAGCCCGAGATGTCCTGAAGAATCGGCGCGAGGTAAGTGAAGGCGATGAACGAGCCGCCGTAACCGATAGCGGTCATGGCGTAGACCAGCAACAGGCGCGGTTGCTTGAGTACTTGCAGCTGTTGCAGCAGCGAAGCCGGTTTGCTGTGGGCGATGTTTTTCGGCACGTACAGCAAGCTGCCGATGAACGCGATGACACCCAACGCCGACACCGCGAGGAAGGTTTCACGCCAGCCGAAATGCTGACCGATGAAGGTGCCCAGCGGTACGCCGGTGACCAGTGCCACGGTCAGGCCGGTGAACATGATTGCAATCGCACTCGCGGCTTTTTCCTTGGGTACCAGGCTGGTGGCGATGGTCGAGCCAATGGAGAAGAACACGCCGTGGGCCAGACCGGTGACGATCCGCGCCAGTACCAGCGATTCATAACTTGGCGCCAGCCACGCCAGCAGGTTGCCGAGGGTGAACAGCACCATCAGCGACAGCAGCAACAGTTTGCGCGGGACTTTGCCGGTGAGGGCAGTCAGCACCGGCGCACCGATGGCCACGCCAAGGGCGTAGAGACTGACCAGCAGCCCGGCGGACGGCAGACTGACGCCGAGATCGGCGCCGATGGTGGGAAGCAGGCCAACGATGACGAACTCGGTCGTCCCGATGGCGAATGCGCTGAGGGTCAGCGCGAGCAAGGCAATGGGCATGACGGCACTCCGGTAGAGGATTGAATGGAGCGCAGTGTCGGGGTTTGGTGGGGGTGGAAAAATACAGGGATGGGCATTTGATATTTGACCTGAGAGCAAAGATCAAAAGCTGCCTTCAAGGCGTTCTTGAACTTTGGCGAGCAAAAAACGCTCAGTTCCTTACAGGTTCAACCAAGGGAGCTCTGCGTTTTGACCAGGTTCAGGATCGCAATTCTATTGGGGGCGCTGCTGTTTTCCGGCGGCCAAATGCTGCAGGCCGCCACATTGCCGGGCGTCCCGGCAGCCACCGCAAAAGCCGCCGAACCCGAACCGCTGGTGCAGGGCGGACTGCTCGGCGCCATCAGTTCCAGCATTGACGACGTGCAGGATAAACTCGACCTCAACGAGCACCTGGTCGATGCCTGGCGTCTGCGGGCCGACCGGGCGGCGGATGAAGTCGACAGGCTGGTCAATCAGCCCTCGGATCGCTCGGGCTGGAGCGTGGCCGGGGACTTCATGATGCTGTCCGGCGTGTGGCTCGGCACCTTTGCCGTGTTGACCGTGCTGGGCAGCGTACTGGCCAAGCGGATGCGCGAGGGCCGCTGGCTGCGCACCCGCCAGCGCAGTCAGGACCTGATCGGTTATTTGTTGCCCTACACATTGCCTGCGTTGATCTGCCTGCCGTTAACCCTATACGTCAGTCACTTCCTGCCGGCCTCGGTCGGTCGGGCGCTGGCGCTGTGTTTTGCCTACGCCACCAGCAGCGGTATTTTTTCCACCTCGATGCTTTTGTGTGTGGTGGTGATGTTCAACACCGGCCACAAACGACGCGCGGTGCAGATCATTCGCGACTACTGCCCGAAACCGCTGTTCCTGATCGGCTTTCTCGCCGCGTTGAGTGACGCGCTGACCAGCCCGCAGATCGCCCGGCAACTGGGCGGCAACATCACCAGCAGCATCGCGGTATTCACTGGTCTGCTGGCGTCGATCATCTTCGGTCTGTTGGTGATTCGTCTGCGCCGGCCGGTGTCGCACCTGATCCGCAATCGACCGCTGGCCCAGCGTCTGAAACAACCCTCGCTGCAGGAATCGCTGCGGATCTTTTCCGGGCTCTGGTACTGGCCGATCGTGTTGATGGTGCTGGTCTCGGCGGTCAATCTGATCGGCATCGGCGAGGACAATCAGAAAGCTCTGCGCTGTGCGCTGTTCACCACGGTGCTGTTGATCGGCACGGTGTTTCTCAGCACGGTGTTGCAGCACCTGTTCAAATCACGCCGGGCCGAGGCGATCCAGCGCAGCAGCGCCTACAAGGAGCGTTTTCTCAGCCTGCTGCATGCGTTGTTGCGGATCGTCATCGCGATTGCGTTCATCGATATTCTCGGGCGGATCTGGGGCGTGTCGCTGATTGATTTTGCGCAAAGCAGCACGGTCGGCCGGGCGATCAGCAACGCCTTGAGCAGCATCGGCCTGATCTTCCTCGTGACGTGGCTGCTTTGGGTGGTGCTCGACACGGCGATTCAGGAAGCGCTGAAACCGCCGGTCAGCAAACGCTCGGCGCGTCAGCCGAGCACCCGGGTGAAAACCATCCTGCCGCTGCTGCGCAACGCGATCAAAATCATCCTGGTGGTGATCTGCGCGATCACCACCATGGCCAATCTCGGGATCAACGTCGCGCCACTGCTGGCCGGTGCCGGGGTGGTCGGTCTGGCCATCGGTTTCGGCTCGCAGCAACTGGTGCAGGACGTGATCACCGGGCTGTTCATCATCATTGAAGACACCCTGTCGATCGGCGATTGGGTGGTGCTCGATTCCGGGCATGCCGGCACGGTCGAAGGCCTGACCATTCGCACCCTGCGCCTGCGCGACGGCAAGGGCTTCGTGCACTCGGTGCCGTTCGGTCAGATCAAGGCAGTGACCAACCAATCGCGGCAGTTTGCGTTCGCGTTTTTCTCGGTGCAGTTCACCTACGACACCGATGTTGAAAAAGCCATCGAGCTGATCCGTGAGACCGGGGATTCGATCCGCGAAGACCCGTTCCTCAAGTACAACCTGCAAGGGCCGCTGGATGTGTTCGGCGTGGACAAGATGGACTTGAACGGCGTGGTGCTGACCGCGCAATTCCGCACGGTGTCGGGCGGGCAATATGCGGTAAGCCGCGCATTCAACCAGCGTTTGAAAAAGCTTGTGGATAACAGCCCGTGGGTGCATTTCGCGCAGACTTATCCCCAGCAGGTTTTACTGCCCAAGCGTCAGGAAGAGGAGGTGGCGGCGCATTCGTCGGTGGTGTTGCCGGAACAGGCGCGGACTCAGTGACGAGTCAGTTTGTTGCTGATTTCGCCCATGGCGGGTTGCTCCAGCTCCACCCAGAACTGTTGTTTGCCGGCAATCTCGGCCGCCACCGGCAAGCCATCGCGATACACCAATCGATTGCTCGCCAGCGCCGGTACTTTTGCGCCCGGTAGCAGGGTGCCGGCGAGGTTCAGCGGATCGACCCCGCACACGGCGATCAGGCTGGCGTCATGAGGGCGGCGGCGGACTTCGCGCAGCAGCGGAATTGCCTCGGGCAGGGCAAATTGTTCACCGGCCAGGCCACTGACAAATCGCCCGCCACGAATCTCGCCGCGGGCCTCCAGTCGATGGAAAGTGCGCAGCAATTCTCGCCAGATCGGAAGCCAGTCGGCTTCGCGTTCCAGCAGGCGCCAGAACACCACGCCGTAACGGCGCAACAAGGTCATGGCGATGTGTTCGAGGGTTTCGGATGACGCTGTCTGGCTGTTTTCCACAACCGGCCCGCGACGCAGAAGCGCCCAGCGCCCGGCATCGTCCATGCCGCCGACAAAGGCTCCGCGCCCGCGCCGACTGCTGCGTTGCTGGCGCTTGCTCGCCGGGGTGATCAGCGCTCGCAACCCGGCAAAGCTGTCGGCATTCACCAGACCGGCGCCGACCAGTTCCTGCAAGGCGATTTCCAGTTCGGTGCGCAGCAGGTGCGCTTCATGAATCAGCTCATCGAAAAACAGCGCGCCGTGCTGGCTGAGAGCCTCGAAGACTTTCTGCGTTTTAGGCGACAGTTCACTGATCGGCGTCTGTTCGGCCAGCGAACTCCACAACCCGACCTGACTGCGCGGCAGCAACACGACCGGCGTGCTGCGCAGCGCCGTGCCGCTGGTTTTCTGCCGGGCGCTGAGGCGTGTCCACACCAGTTTGCCGCTGCGGCACAGATCATCCAGCCAGCTCGGTGAATAGTCCTTGAGCCGCGCCGGGAGGATGTCGCTGTCCCACGCCGATGCCGCTGCCGGATAGCCCTCGAACTGACCGACAATCGCCGGTAACACGGCGCTGCCCTGACCCCGGGTGGACGGGGACAGATGCTGCCAGTCGAACAGGAATCGCATGAAGTCCTGCAACGCTACCGGTTCGATTGCCCGGCGCAGGCGCTTGACCGTGTAGCGGTGGATCCGCGCCAGCAGATGCCGTTCGCACCATTCTTCAATCGTCAGCCCCGGGGTGAACCGACCGCGCAGCACATAGCCTTCACGCTCCAGTCGGGCGAGGGCTTGATGGACCTGTGCGGCTGGCAATGACAGCGGCCGGGCAATGGCCTCCAGTGGCAGCGGGCCGAATGCACTCAGCCGAGCGCGGATGACTTCCACCAGGGCATCGTCGGCAGTCCAGACCTCATCGAAACCGGGTAGCGCTGGCAGTGCCGAATGCGCCTGTGGATAAAGCGCTTGCAGACACGTCAGGCGTTCCCGTGCCAGCCAAAGTGAATGCTTGGGATCGATCTGCAATCGGCAGGCTCGACCGGTGTCGGCCAGGGCATTCAGCCAGTCGCGCCAATGCGGATTGGCCTCGACTTCGCTGTCACTGATGCAGGCCAGACTCATCAGCGCTTCGTGCATTTCATCGGCGCTGTTTGGTGTCGGCCACGCCTCTTCGCGCACGGCGTTGATCGCGTCGGCGTCCAGCGCACCGAGGTCATCGGTGGCTTGTGGGTCGCTCCAGCGGCGGTTGAGCACGGCCTGGGTGCGACGCTCTTCCAGCGGCGCGTCGTCGAGAAAGGTGTAAGGGCGGGCGCTGAGGATTTCCGCTGCCAGCGGCGAGGGCGCCGGAAGGTCACGGGCGATCAGCCGCACTTCGCCGCGCTCCATGCGCCGCAGCAGTTGGAGCCAGCCGTCGCTGTCCATCGCTTCGTGCAGGCAATCGTCGAGGGTTTGCTCCACCAGCGGATGCTCGGGAATTTCCCGTTCACCGGCGAGGTTTTCCAGGCAGGCGATCTGATCGGGAAACACGCTGGCTATCAGGTCTTCGCTTTTCATCCGCTGCAATTGCGGCGCGACTTTTCGCCCGCCGGTGTAGCGCGGCAGGGCCAGCGCCACCCCGGCATTCCAGCGCCAGCGCACACCGAACAACGGCGCATCCAGCACGGCTTGAATCAGTATGTGCTCGGCACTGTTGCTGTGCAGGTAACGCCAGACTTCGTCGAGCTCGAAACTGTGGCTGGTGGACAACGATAGGACGATGGCGTCTTCGCTGGCGGCGGCCTGCAATTCGAAGTTGAAGGTGCGGCAGAAGCGCTTGCGCAGGGCCAGGCCCCAGGCGCGGTTGATGCGACTGCCAAACGGCGAATGAATGATCAGTTGGGTGCCGCCGGACTCGTCGAAAAACCGCTCCATCAGCAGCGTGTCCTGGGACGGCAGGGCACCGAGAGCCAGGCGGGCGCGGGCCAGATAATCCACAAGCTGTTCGGCGCTGGCCAGATCCAGTCCCAGGGTTGCGGTCAGCCAGTCGAGGGCCGGTTGCAGGTTGCCAGGGCTGGCGCTCAGCAATTCGTCGAGCTGTGCCTGCAGGCGGGCCACGGCCATCGACAGTTCGGCGCTGCGACCGGGTGCTTCGCCGAGCCAGAACGGAATGGTCGGCGGCTGCCCCAGGGCATCCTCGACCCGCACCTTGCCGGTTTCCACCCGCAGGATTCGGTAGGAGGTGTTGCCGAGCTGGAACACATCGCCGGCAATGCTTTCCACGGCGAAGTCTTCGTTGACGCTGCCGATGTTCAGGCCCTGGGGTTCCAGCAGCACGCTGTAGTCGGCGTTGTCCGGGATGGTGCCGCCGCTGGTGACCGCTGTCAGCCGCGCACCGCGTCGCCCACGCAGGGTTCGGCTGACGGCGTCGCGATGCAGGTAGGCGCTGCGGATGCCCTGGCGACCGTTGTAGCCCTCGGCGAGCATCGTCAGCAGCGCCTGATAATGTTTTTCGTCGAGGCGGGCGTAGGGCTCGGCCCGGCGGAACAGTGCGAGCAAATCGTCTTCGGCCCACTCCTGGCAACTGACCTCGGCGATGATCTGCTGCGCCAGTACGTCCAGCGGCGCCTCGGGGATGTGCAGGGTGTCGAGTTCGCCCCGGCGTACGCAGTCCAGCAGGGCGGCGCATTCGATCAGGTCGTCGCGCGTCGTCGCGAACAGGCGTCCCTTGGGCGTGCCGCCGACCTGGTGTCCGGAACGGCCGACTCGTTGCAGAAAACCGGCAATCGAACGCGGCGAGGCGATCTGGCACACGAGGTCGACTTCGCCGATGTCGATACCCAGTTCCAGCGACGCGGTGGCGATCAGCACTTGCAGTTCGCCACGCTTGAGCCGCTGCTCGGCGTCGAGGCGAAACTCCTTTGCGAGGCTGCCGTGGTGCGCGGCTACGGCGTGCTTGCCGAGGCGCTCGCTCAGGTGCCGGCTCAGGCGTTCGGCCAAACGCCGGGTGTTGACGAAGATCAGCGTGGTACGGTGTTCACGGGCCAGTGTGGCGAGGCGGTCGTAAACCAGTTCCCAGACGTCATTGGCCATCACCGCCGACAACGGCACCGGCGGCACTTCGATGCCCAGATCCCGTGGGCGGGCATGGCCGATGTCGATGATTTCGCACGGGCGCTCATGGCCGACCAGAAAGCGTGCGACGGCATCGATCGGTTTCTGCGTGGCCGACAGACCGATGCGGGTCAGCGGCTCGGCGCACAACGCCTGCAAACGTTCGAGGCTCAAGGCCAGGTGGCTGCCGCGTTTGCCGGCAGCGATAGCGTGGATTTCATCAACGATCACGGTGCGCGTGGTGCCGAGCATCTTGCGCCCGGATTCCGAGCCAAGCAGCACGTAGAGCGATTCCGGGGTGGTCACCAGAATATGCGGCGCGCTTTTGCGCATGGCGGCGCGGTCTTTTTGCGGGGTGTCGCCGGTGCGTACGGCGGTGGTGATTTCCAGCGGCGGCAGATCCATTTGACGTAACTGGTCGGTTATCCCGGCCAGCGGGTTCTGCAGGTTGATGCGGATGTCGTTGGACAGCGCCTTGAGCGGCGAGACATAGACCACCAGCGTCTCGTCCGGCAGGCCGTCCGGGGTTTCCAGGCCACGGTGGACCAGATCGTCGAGCACCGCGAGGAATGCGGTGAGGGTCTTGCCGGAGCCGGTGGGCGCCGCAATCAGCGTCGAGCGGCGCTGGCGGATCAACGGCCAAGCGCGGGCCTGGGCGGCGGTGACCGTCGCGAATGTGCGGCTGAACCAGGCGCTGACGGCGGGGTGAAAGCCTGCCAGGGCCACGTCCTTGGGGATGGGCAGATTCATGTCTGCAGTTATGCGGGCGGGCGGGCGAAGTTGCAAGTACCGCCGGGGATCTACACTTTACGGGTGACGGTTGCGCACTAAACCCGCAAAATGCAACGATTCCGGCAATTATCGACGACGGTGCCCCGAGCATCGTCGCTAAAGCCATCGTTCCAATCAGACTGGGCCTGCTGACTCTATGCGAATGCGCCTTATGTTACTGGGCGGCGGAAATGCCCTTGGGCAGGCGCTGATTCGCCTCGGTGCGGAGGAAGACATCGGTTTCCTCGCCCCCCGCCCGCCCGAAGACGGCTGGGATGCCGCGAGCCTGACACAACTGCTCGACGACACCCGTCCCGATGCATTGATCAACCTTGCCTACTATTTCGACTGGTTCCAGGCCGAAACCGTCAGCGAAAGCCGTCTGTCGGGCCAGGAACGCGCCATCGAGCGTCTGGCCGAATTGTGCCAGCACCACAACATTGTGCTGGTGCAGCCGTCCAGCTACCGGGTATTCGACGGTTCCCGCGCCACCGCCTACAGCGAAAAGGACGAGCCGGTGCCGTTGGGCCTGCGCGGCCAGGCGCTGTGGCGGATCGAGCAAAGCGTACGCGCCACTTGCCCGCAGCATGTGTTGCTGCGTTTCGGCTGGCTGCTGGACGACAGCCCGGAAGGCACCCTCGGACGCTTCCTCGCTCGCGCTGAAAAGCCGGACGAATTGCTGCTGGCAGACGACCGACGCGGTAATCCGACACCGGTCGACGATGCGGCCCGGGTGATCATCTCGGTGCTCAAGCAACTCGATTGCGCCGCGCCGCTTTGGGGCACTTACCACTACGCCGGCCACGAGGCGACCACGCCGCTGGCGCTGGGGCAGGCGATTCTCACCGAGGCCCGCAGCCTGCATCCGCTGGCGATCGAAGAACCGACCGCCCAGGCCCACGCCGCGCGTGAGGATGCCGCTGAAGAGCCGCAACACGCGGTACTGGCCTGCAAGAAAATTCTGCACACTTTCGGGATCAAGCCGCGCGCCTGGCGTGCCGCGCTCCCGGGCTTACTGGATAGGTTTTATCGTCATGGCTGAAGGCCCTGTTTTAATCACTGGCGGCGCCGGTTTCATCGGTTCGCACCTGACGGATGCGTTGCTCGCCAACGGCCACTCGGTACGGATCCTCGATGACCTGTCGACCGGCAAACGCAGCAACCTGCCGCTGGACAATCCCAAGGTCGAGCTGATCGTCGGCGACGTGGCCGATGCCGCGCTGGTCGCCCGGGCGATGCAAGGCTGCAGCGCCGTCGCGCACCTGGCCGCCGTGGCTTCGGTGCAGGCGTCGGTGGATGATCCGGTGAAGACTCACCAGAGCAATTTCATCGGTACGCTCAACGTCTGCGAAGCCATGCGCGAGGCCGGCGTTAAGCGTGTGCTGTTCGCTTCCAGCGCAGCGGTCTACGGCAACAATGGCGAGGGCGAATCGATCAACGAAGACACGCCGAAAGCGCCGCTGACACCGTACGCCTCGGACAAACTGGCGGGCGAACACTACTTCGATTTCTATCGTCGCCAGCACGGTCTGGAACCGGCGATCTTCCGTTTCTTCAACATTTTCGGCCCGCGCCAGGATCCGTCCTCGCCGTACTCCGGCGTGATCAGCATCTTCAGCGAACGCGCGCAGAAAGGCCTGCCGATCACCGTGTTCGGCGATGGCGAGCAGACCCGGGATTTCATGTACGTCGAAGATCTGGTCGATGTGCTGGTGCAGGCCCTGGAAAAACCTGAAGTGCAAGTCGGTGCGGTGAACGTCGGCTGGAATCAGGCGACCAACCTCAAGCAGATGCTGGCCGCGCTGGAAGCGGTGGTCGGTGAGCTGCCGTCGGTCAGCTACGGCCCGGCTCGATCCGGCGATATCCGCCATTCGCGGGCGAACAACGGTCGCTTGCTCGAGCGCTTCAAATGCCCGACGCCAACGCCGATGAGCGTCGGCCTGGCGCGCCTGCTCGGTCGCTGAGCTTCTTGCGGACATGAAAAAGGCGCCTTTTGACAGGCGCCTTTTTCACGGCCGGAATTCGGGTTTCAAACCTGTTTCCTGTAGCGAGGGAGCTTGCTCCCCGGTCGATTGCGTAACATCGCCGTCAGTTCTGAGTCTGCCCGCCACCAAGCCTCATTCACCACCACGTGAACGTTCTTTGATTGCTCGCTTAGAACTTGTAGCCCAGACCGACCATGTACACAAATGGATCGACGTCGACATTCACTTTTGCGCGAGTGCCCGGAGCCACGGCGTTGTTCTCGACGGTGGCGCGGGTGTCGATGTCGATGTAGCGCACCTGGGCGTTGAGCATGATGTTGTCGGTCAGCATGTAGTCGGCGCCGACCTGCCAGGCCAGGCCCCAGGAGTTTTTCGCCTTGAAGTTGCTGAAGCCGTTGGACTGGGCTTCGCTGCCGACGTGCTCGTCGTAGATCCAGGTGTAGTTGATGCCGCCGCCGATGTACGGCTGGAAGGCCGACTTCGCGTCCAGCGGGTAGTAGACGACGCTCAGGGTCGGCGGCAGGTGTTTCAGGGTGCCGAGCTTGCCGTTGGCGGCCGGCAGGGCAGTGCCCTTGATCTTCACGTCATGCTCGAACGGCGATGCGGCCAACAGCTCGATACCGATGTTGTTGGTCAGCATGTAGGCGAAGTTCAGACCCAGTTGGGTGTCGCTGCTCATGGTCGCCTTGCCGCCCAGGTTGGTGCCGCTCAACGGACCCTGATCGACCTTGACGCTGGAGCTGTCGGCCTTCGGGTTGACGGTGATCGCACCGGCACGAACGATGATGTCGCCGGCTTCGTGGGCGTGGGCGAGCGGGGCTGCGAGCGCGAGGGCAAACAGCGAAGCGCTGAGCAAGGACTTGTTCATGGAAGCTCCCAAAGGACGTTAAAAATGTTTGATGTCCTATGGTACGAATCCGTCTGATACGGTCTTTTGACTCAGCTCAATGAAACAGTGATGGGCGGTTTTTTTGTGGAACCTTTGCTCGCGAAGCCGATTTGGCGGGCTATAACTGATTGCCGGAATTACTCCGGCAGCTCGTAGACGTAAATCTTGTCCGCATCCATCTGATAGCCCGCATCCGCCAGTTCGCTGGTGGACGGCTTGACCTGCAACGGCCCTTCGACCCAGTACGGCTGATACAGCTCGTCGAGTTTCACGCCGACTTCGCTTTTCACATGCACGATCTGGTTCGATGGCGGTGGCGGCACGTGGATGCAGGCGCCGAAATACGGCACCAGCAGGAAGTCCGTGGTGCGGCCTTCCTCGCTGACTTCCAGTGGCACGATGTAGCCTGGCAGGCGAATGTTCTGCCCGTCGAGGCTCTGCACCACCGGCGCGTTGGGCATGTCCTGTTTCGCCGCTGGCGCGGACTCGGCGGACAGTGCATCGCTCATCTTCGACAGGTCATGCAGCGGCGTCATGTTCGGTACTTCGGGCGCCGCGTCCGGCGGGATCATCTCAGACCAGGTCAGGTCTTTCGGTGCCGCTGCCCACACGGGCAGGGCGACCAGCAACAGCAGCGCAAGGACAGCGCGGGGCATGGTGAACATCCTCATAAACGGATCGACAGGCCATCGGCCAAGGATTGGCGATACGCGCGCCAGGCCGGCACGCTGCCCATCAGCAGCGCGGCAGCCAGAATGCCACCGAGCAGCGTCCATTCATACTCGCTTGGCCATGCCAGCGGCAGATACAAGCCGTAATTGGCCTGCACATAACCTTGAGCGGCGGCGATGCCGATGTACAGCAACGCCAGCCCGGCGATCACCCCGGTCAGTGCCAGGGCAAAGGCTTCCAGCACCAGCAGGCTTGCGATGTGCCACGGCCGCGCGCCCACCGAACGCAGAATCGCCATCTCGCGACGACGCTCGTTGAGGCTGGTAAGAATCGCCGTGAGCATGCCGATCAACCCGGTCAGCACCACGAACAGCGAGACCACGAACAACGCTTTTTCAGCGGTGCTCATCAGGCTCCACAGTTCCTGCAAGGCTACGCCCGGCAGGATCGCCAGCATCGGTTCGCCACGGAATTCATTGATTTCCCGTTGCAGCGCGAAGGTGGAAATCTTGCTGTTGAGGCCGAGCATGAACGCGGTGATCGCCTGCGGCGTCAGGTCCATGTTGCGCGCCTGATCGGCACTGATCCGCCCGTTGCCACGGGCCGGCACACCGTTGTGCCAGTCGATGTGGATCGCCTCCATGCCACCGAGGCTGATGTGCAGCGTGCGGTCCACGGGTGTGCCGGTGCGCTTGAGAATGCCGACCACGGTGAACGGTTTGTCGTCATGTTTGACCAGGCTGATCGCCGCGACGCCATGGGCGAGCACGAGTTTGTCGCCGAGCTTGTAGTGCAACGCCTCGGCCACTTCGGCCCCGAGTACCACTTCGAACGGATCAGTAGCGAAGGCGCGGCCGTCGGCCAGTTCCAGGTGCTGCTGGCGACCGTACTGGTAATGCTCGAAATAGGCTTCGGTGGTGCCCATCACCCGGTAGCCGCGATGGGAGTCGCCGAGGGACATCGGGATTGCCCACTTCACTTTCGGGTTGCTGGCGAAGTGTTCGAAGCTGTCCCAGCGGATGTTGTTGGTGGCGTTGCCGATGCGGAACACCGAATACAACAGCAGGTTTACCGAACCGGAGCGGGCGCCGACGATCAGGTCGGTGCCGCTGATGGTGCTGGCGAAACTGGCCTTGGCTTCGGTGCGCACCCGCTCCACCGCCAGCAGCAGGCAGACGGAGAGGGCGATGGCGAACGCGGTGAGCAGGGCGGTGAAGCGGCGGTTGGCGAGGCTGGCCATGGCCAGACGGAACAGATACATCTCAGACCTCGGCAGACGTGGCGGCGCGATTGAGTTCGGCCAGGGACAGGTGACGGTCGAACAGCGGCGCCAGGCTCTGGTCGTGGCTGACGAACAACAGGCTCGAACCGGCCTCACGGCATTCGGCGAACAACAGACGAATGAAGTTTTCCCGGGCGTCGTAATCCAGTGCCGAGGTCGGCTCGTCGGCGATCACCAGTTCCGGCTGACCGATCAATGCGCGCGCAGCGGCGACCCGTTGCTGCTGACCGATCGACAGCGAATCGGCGCGGCGTCCGAGAATGCCTTCGTCCTTCAGACCCAGGTGGGCGAGCAGCGTAGCCGCTGCCTGATCGACGCTGCCATGACGTTGCTTCGCACGGTCTGCCCGCAGCTTCGAAAAGTGGCAGGGCAGCTCGACGTTCTCACGCACCGAGAGAAACGGCAGCAGGTTGAACTGCTGGAAAATGTAGCCGGTGTGATCGACACGAAAACGGTCGCGAGCGCCGGCACCCAGTTCGGTCAGTTCCTGGCCGAGCAGGCGAATGCTGCCGCGACCGGGCTTCTGCACCCCGCCGAGCAGGCCGAGCAGGGTGGTCTTGCCGCTGCCGCTGGGGCCCTTGAGGAACAGGGTTTCACCCGGTTCCAGACGAAACGCCGGGATATCCAGCAGCGGTGGATGACCGGGCCAGTTGAAGCCCAGGTCGGACAGTTCGATGAGTGCTTGGGTCATGGCGCCGTTCGTGATCAGAATTTCAGGGCAGCGGCCTTGGCCGTCACTTCGGTGCCTTGCTGGCCGCTCGGTCCGATCAGTTGTACCTGAATTTTCTGGGTGGCCGGGAAGGTATTGAAAATGTTCGCCAGATCCAGAGTAGTCAAGGCGCCCGGAGCTGCGCAGGTGAACTGGTAGTGAGCGTGGATTTCGCTGTGGTCGTGGTGATGCGCTTCACCGCCCTTGGCGTCTTCGTCGTGGTCATCGTCGTCGTGATCGTCGGCGTCCGGTTTGTCACCGAACAGCGGGCTTTCCAGTTTCTGACTGGCAACTTTGCAACCGGCGGCAGCCGGCAGGCTGAACAGCGCCAATGGTTTTTCCAGCTGCGCACGGGCGGCGGCGACCTTGGCCTTGTCGGCATCGCTGGTGGCGACGTGCTCAAAACCGACGAGGTTCATCGCCGGGCTTTCCAACTCCAGCTCCAGGGTCTGGCCGTCGAGCGCCGCGTTCAGGCGACCGACACCATGCTCATGGGCACCGAGGCTACCATGTTCGTGATCATGATCGTGCTCATCGGCGGCCTGGGCGATGGCCAGCGGCAACAGGGCAAACGGCAAAGCGAGCAGCAGACGACGCATGGCGAACTCCGGGAAGTAAAGTGAAGAGTTTGTTATGTAATCTTATAACGAAAGTGCGCAGAGTTTGCCCGCCCGCTTGGCGTTACACAAGTCCCATGGGAGCATGCAGGTCAGAAAAGTGCGGGAGCGAAGTTATGTTGCGGATACGCGGAACCGTCGGTGATTTGCCGGTGGATTTGACCCTGGAACTGGATGAAAGCGACTGGGCGCGGCTCGGTGCGCAGTTTGGCGTGCAGGTGCAGGCGACCCAGCCGCAAGCCGCTGCAGCGCCTGTGACGAAACCGGTGAATCAGGATGACGCGTTGTGGCAGGTCGCCAGGGGAGTTGCTGCGCAAAGCCGGGCAACTCAGCGGGCCGGAGCTGCTGGATCAGCTCGAAGGACTGACCGGCAGCGCGGCGGCGGGCAAGCGCTTGCTGGTGCGCCTGCGGCATTCGTCTGATGTGAAAGTGGCGAGCGGCGGGGACACGCCGCTCTACAGCTGGATCGAGTAAGCGCTTAGTACAGCGCGGCAAACACCTTGCGCCGGTAAGCGGTCACCAGCGGGTGATCGTTGCCCAGCAGTTCGAACACTTGCAGCAAGGTCTTGTGCGGCAGGCCTTCACCGTAGCTGCGGTTGCGGATGAATAGCTTGAGCAAGGCATCCAGCGCAGCTTCGTATTGCTGGCGGGCCAGTTGCTGGATCGCCAGTTGATACACCGCTTCGTCGTCTTGCGGGTTTTGCGCCAGACGGCTTTTCAGGTCGGCGGCGTCCGGCAGGTCACGGGCCAGGCCGAGGAACTTGATCTGCGCCTTGGCACCGGCCAGTGCAGCCTTGTGCTCGTCGCTCTTGACCGCGTCGAGCACGGCTTGCGCTTCGCCCAGTTCACCGCGTTCGGTCATGCAGCGGGCATACAGGATCAGCGCCTTGGCGTTGGTGTTGTCTTCGTTGAGCATCACCACCAGCGCGGCTTCGGCATCGGCGAAACGGCCTTCGTCGAACAGCGCCTGGGCTTGCTCGAACGGATCAGCCGCTGCCGGCGGTGGCATTTTTACGTGAGGTTCAAGCAGGGCACGCACGGCGGATTCCGGCTGGGCCCCGGCAAAACCGTCCACTGGCTGACCGTCCTTGAACAGCACCACGGTCGGCAGGCTGCGGATACCGAAGCGGGCGACGATGTCCTGCTCGACGTCGCAATCGACTTTGGCCAGCAGCAACTCGCCCTGATAGCTCTCGGCGATGCCTTGCAGCATCGGCATCAACGCCTTGCATGGCGCACACCATTCGGCCCAGAAATCCACCAGCACCGGTTTTTGAAAGGAAGCCTCGATCACCGACTGGTCGAAGTCGGCCGTCGTGGCGTCGAAAATGTACGGCGTTTGCTGACTCATGGGGTATCTCGTAAAAGCGTGAATGGGGCAACTATACGGTCAGGCGCGGGCCGCGTGGTAGAGGCTGACATGGCGAAACTCTTCGGGCTCGGCCAGATCCGGCAGGGTCATGGCTTCGAGCATTTCGATGCGCCGGTACAGCGGATGACGGAAATCCCTGACCCGCGAATCCGCTACCAATGCTTCGCGGCCGCGACTGAGAAAGGCGTCGAGCAGCGGCAGATTCTCGCGGTCGTAGAGAACGTCAGCCACCAGGATCAGATCGAAGCGATCCGCTTCGGCGAAGAAATCCGTGGAATAGCTCATCTGCACATCATTGAGTTCGGCATTCGCCTGGCACGCGGCAATCGCCAGCGGATCGAGGTCGCAGGCCACCACTTCCAGCGCGCCGGCCTTCACGGCGGCAATCCCGGCGATCCCGGAACCGGCACCGAAATCCAGTACGCGCTTGCCACGCACCCACTCGGGGAATTCCGCCAGATAGCGTGCCACCGCCAGACCACTGGCCCAGCAGAAACTCCAGTACGGCGGTTCGTGCAGGATCCGCCGGGTTTCGTCCGGGCTGAATTCTCGGGCCATGTTGTCGCCGTCGATCAGCCACAGCTGCAAATCGGTATCCGGCAATGCACAGGCTTTCAGTCGGGCGTCGCCGAGCAATTCGCCCAGCGCCTGTTGCAGGTCCAGCGGTGCATTCATGGCGCTTTGACAAACTGCAGCTGGCCCAGGGCCTGGGTGGTCGGCTGGCTGATGGTCTGCGACGGCAGGTGCAGGATCAGCTGGCCGGACTGTGTGGCGCGGCCACGCAGCTCGACCCGCGCCCCGACCGGGAACGCATCAGGGTTGAAGCGCAGGCGGAACGGCAGAACCTGGTTGTTGCCGATCAGGCTGGAGCTGGCGAGCAATTGTTGCGGGCGACCTTTCTCGTCGATCACCAGCAGCGCCAGTTCGACTTCGGCGCCCGCCGGCACACCCTGCAGGGTGCCGCTCAGTTCCCGTTGATACGCGGGCAGCGGGCCGAGGTCGGCAGCTTCCCTGGCCTTTTTCTGTGCCTGTTGCGGCGCCGGGCCCGGCGTTGGTGGCTGCGGCTTGGGCTTATCGCTGCCACAGGCCACCAGCAGGGCGAAAACACTGAGCAAAACGAGCGGTCGTAGCGACATTGGTGGCTCCGTCAAAATGAAATCCATGGATCAAACGATCATGGCAGTCTGTATACCGCAAAGCCTATGGCTTGTCTTGCCACCGGGATGCGCTACCATGGCCCTCCCTTTTTTTGTTGCCAGCCACCATGCACTGTCCCTTCTGCGGTGCCAACGACACCAAGGTCATCGACTCGCGTCTGGTCGCCGAGGGCGAACAGGTGCGCCGCCGGCGTGAATGCCTAGCCTGCGGCGAACGTTTCACGACGTTCGAGACGGCCGAACTGGTGTTGCCGCGCCTGATCAAAACCGACGGCAGCCGCCAGCCGTTCGACGAAGAAAAACTCCGCGCCGGCATGCAGCGCGCTCTGGAGAAACGTCCGGTGAGCGTCGAGCGTCTCGAGTCCTCGCTGGTGCACATCAAACACAAGCTGCGCGCCACCGGCGAACGCGAGGTCAAATCCCTCGTGGTCGGCGAACTGGTGATGGCCGAGCTGCAAAAGCTCGATGAAGTCGCCTATATCCGTTTCGCCTCCGTGTACCGCCGCTTCCAGGACCTCAACGAGTTCCGCGAAGAGATCGACCGTCTCGCCCGTGAACCGGTGAAAGAATGACCACCGCCGCCGAGCAGGCCATCCTCGACGCCCGTTTCATGGCAAGGGCCCTGGAACTGGCGCGCAAGGGGCATTACACGACCCATCCCAATCCACGGGTCGGCTGTGTGATCGTGCGCGACGGGCAGATTGTCGGCGAAGGCTGGCATGAGCGCGCCGGCGAGCCCCATGCCGAAGTCCACGCCCTGCGCGCCGCCGGTGAGCTGGCCCGGGGCGCGACCGCTTACGTCACCCTCGAACCTTGCAGCCATCACGGCCGTACACCGCCCTGCGCCGATGCACTGGTGAATGCCGGTGTCGGTCGGGTGGTCGCGGCGATGCGCGATCCCAATCCGCAAGTCGCCGGACGCGGTCTGCAACGTCTGGCCGATGCCGGCATCGCCACTGAAAGCGGCGTGCTGGAAAGCGAAGCGCGCAAGCTCAATCAAGGTTTTCTGAAACGCATGGAACACGGCTTGCCGTTCGTGCGGGTCAAGTTGGCCATGAGCCTCGACGGGCGCACCGCGATGGAAAGCGGCGAGAGCCAGTGGATCACCGGCCCTGCCGCACGTTCGGCGGTGCAGCGTCTGCGCGCCCAGGCCAGCGTGGTGCTGACCGGCGCCGACACAGTGCTGGCCGATGGTGCACGGCTGACCGTGCGCGGCGATGAACTGGGTCTGGATGCTGAACAAACCGCGCTGGCCCTGAGCCGTCCGCCGCTGCGGGTGCTGATCGATGGACGCCTGCGAGTGCCGCTGGATGCTCCGTTCTTCAAAGCCGGCCCGGCGCTGGTCGCCACCTGTGTGGCCATCGAAGAACAGTACGCCCATGGCCCGGAATGCTTGATCGTGCCGGGCGATGACGGTCAGGTCGATCTGCATCAATTGCTGATCGAGCTGGCCAGTCGCGGCATCAACGAAGTGCTGGTCGAGGCCGGCCCGCGACTGGCCGGCGCGTTTGCCCGGCTCGGTCTGGTCGACGAGTTCGTGATCTTCATCGCCGGCAAGTTCCTCGGCTCCACGGCGCGTCCGCTGCTGGACTGGCCGCTAGCCTATATGAAGGATGCGCCGGAGCTGAAAATCACTGAAATTCGCGCGGTTGGCGATGACTGGCGAGTCACTGCAATCCCTGTCTCATCGGCGAGCGTATAATTCCCGGCCATCGCGTTAGCGCTGGCTTCGTTCTCAAGGAGAACCCCATGTTTACCGGCATCATCGAATCCATCGGCAGTATCCGCGCACTGACCCCAAAGGGCGGTGATGTGCGGGTGCATGTCGAAACCGGCAAGCTCGACCTGAGCGACGTCAAACTCGGCGACAGCATCGCGGTCAACGGCGTGTGCCTGACCGCGGTTGAACTGCCGGGCGACGGCTTTGCCGCCGACGTCAGTCGCGAAACTCTCGACTGCACCGCCATGAATGACCTGAAAAGCGGCAGCCCGGTCAACCTGGAAAAAGCCCTGACCCCGACCACCCGTCTCGGCGGGCATCTGGTCAGCGGTCACGTCGACGGTGTCGGCGAAGTGGTTTCGCGCAGCGACAATGCCCGCGCCGTGGAATTTCGCATCCGCGCACCGAAAGAGCTGGCCAAATACATCGCCCACAAAGGCTCGATCACCGTCGACGGCACCAGTCTGACCGTGAACGCGGTCGATGGCGCCGAGTTCCTGCTGACGATCATTCCGCACACCCTGAGCGAAACCATCATGGCGTCCTACAAGCCAGGTCGTCGGGTGAACCTGGAAGTCGACTTGCTGGCGCGTTATCTGGAGCGCCTGCTACTGGGTGACAAGGCCGCAGAGCCAACGTCCGGTGGCATCACCGAAAGCTTTCTGGCCGCCAACGGCTACCTCAAATCCTGACTGAAGGGGGTGCCTTGTGGCGCTCAATAGCATCGAAGAACTGGTTGAAGACATCCGCCAAGGCAAGATGGTCATCCTCATGGATGACGAAGACCGCGAGAACGAAGGCGACCTGATCATGGCCGCCGAATGCTGCAAGGCCGAGCACATCAACTTCATGGCCAAGCACGCCCGTGGCCTGATCTGCATGCCGATGAGCCGCGAGCGCTGCGAAACCCTGAAGCTGCCGCTGATGGCGCCGCGCAACGGTTCCGGTTTCGGCACCAAGTTCACCGTGTCGATCGAAGCGGCCGAAGGCGTGACCACCGGCATCTCCGCCGCTGACCGCGCGCGTACCGTGCAGGCGGCTGCGGCGAAAGACGCGAAAGCCGAAGACATCGTCAGCCCTGGCCACATCTTCCCGTTGATGGCCCAGGCCGGCGGCACCCTGGCTCGCGCCGGCCACACCGAAGCCGCCTGCGACCTGGCGCGCATGGCCGGTTTCGAACCGAGCGGCGTGATCTGCGAAGTGATGAACGACGACGGCACCATGTCCCGTCGCGCCGAACTGGAAGCTTTCGCGGCTGAGCACAACATCAAGATCGGCACCATCGCCGACCTGATTCACTACCGGATGATCCACGAACGTACCGTTCAGCGGATTGCCGAGCAGCCGCTGGACAGCGAACTGGGCCAATTCAACCTGGTGACCTATCGTGATTCCGTGGAAGGCGACGTGCACATGGCCCTGACCCTGGGCACCGTTTGCGCCGAAGAGCCGACCCTGGTTCGTGTGCACAACATGGACCCGCTGCGCGACCTGCTGATGGTCAAGCAGCCGGGCCGCTGGAGCCTGCGCGCCGCCATGGCTGCGGTCGCCGAGGCCGGCAGCGGTGTGGTGCTGTTGCTCGGTCACCCGCTCGACGGCGACGTGCTGCTGGCGCACATCCGCGAAACCGGCGATCAGGCGGCGGTGAAAAAACCGACCACCTACAGCATCGTCGGTGCCGGTTCGCAGATCCTGCGTGACCTCGGCGTGCGCAAAATGCGCCTGATGTCGGCACCGATGAAATTTAATGCGATATCCGGTTTCGATCTGGAAGTTGTAGAATACGTGCCCTCCGAATAATGACCGGTTGTTTCCGGACCCGAATTCGCGGCAAATAAATCACTGAGGGACGCGAAACAGACGCGTCCCGGCTCTTTAAGAGATCTGACGAATGACCCTGAAGACCATCGAAGGTACCTTCATCGCCCCTAAAGGCCGCTACGCTTTGGTAGTGGGCCGTTTCAACAGCTTCGTGGTTGAAAGCCTGGTCAGCGGTGCAGTTGATGCCCTGGTTCGCCACGGCGTGAGCGAAAGCGACATCACCATCATCCGCGCACCTGGCGCCTTCGAAATCCCGCTGGTTGCGCAAAAAGTCGCCCAGAAAGGCGAGTTCGCAGCAATCATCGCCCTGGGCGCGGTCATTCGTGGCGGCACTCCGCACTTCGAATACGTGGCTGGCGAATGCACCAAGGGCCTGGCCCAGGTGTCCATGGAATTCGGCGTACCGGTCGCTTTCGGCGTCCTGACCGTTGATTCCATCGAGCAAGCCATCGAACGTTCCGGCACCAAGGCCGGCAACAAAGGTGCTGAAGCTGCCCTGTCCGCTCTGGAAATGGTCAGCCTGCTGGCGCAGTTGGAGGCCAAGTGATTAGCGACGATAGCGATCGTTTCAACCCGCGCGATCCGAAACCTGCGGATGCCGGCAAGCCATCGAAGAGCGCCAAGCGCCGCGAAGCCCGTCAGCTCGCGACTCAGGCCCTGTATCAATGGCACATGGCCAAGGCTTCGCTGAACGAGATCGAAGCGCAGTTCCGGGTCGATAACGATTTCACCGATGTCGACGGCGCGTATTTCCGCGAAATCCTCCACGGGGTTCCGGCCAACCGCACCGAAATCGACACCGCGCTCAAGCCTTGCCTGGACCTGGCGATCGAAGAGCTGGACCCGGTTGAACTGGCGGTTCTGCGCCTGTCCACCTGGGAACTGCTCAAGCGCGTCGACGTGCCGTACCGCGTTGTGATCAACGAAGGTATCGAACTGGCCAAAGTGTTCGGTTCCACCGACGGCCACAAGTTCGTCAACGGCGTGCTCGACAAGCTGGCACCACGCCTGCGTGAAGCTGAAGTGAAGGCGTTCAAGCGCTAAAACGCGCTTGATACCTCATGGGCGAGTTTGAGCTGATCCGCAATTTCTTCGCCGCCGCGCCCTGTGCGCAGGGCGGCGAGGGCGTTGCACTGGGGATCGGCGACGACTGCGCCTTGCTGGCGGTTCCTTCCGGGGAACAGCTGGCGGTTTCCACCGATACGCTGGTGGCCGGCGTGCATTTCGCCGACCCCTGCGATCCGTTTCTGCTCGGTCAGCGCTCGCTGGCCGTGGCGGTCAGCGACCTCGCTGCCATGGGCGCCACGCCCGTCGCCTTTACCCTTGCCCTGACTCTGCCGACGGTGACTGCCGACTGGCTGCAAGCCTATGCCCGTGGTTTGAACCGCATGGCGCAGAGCTGCAGTGTGGCGCTGGTCGGCGGCGACACGACGCGCGGGCCATTGAGCCTGACCGTCACCGTGTTCGGTCGTGTCCCGGCCGGAAAGGCCCTGACCCGCAGTGGCGCGCAGCCCGGCGACTTGCTCTGTGTCGGCGGCGAGCTGGGCAATGCCGCCGGCGCCTTGCCGCTGGTGCTGGGTCAGCACGAGGCTGAACCGCACATCGCCCAGCCGCTGCTCGATCACTATTGGTCGCCGCAACCGCAACTGGCCCTCGGTCAGGCCCTGCGCGGCAAGGCCACCTCGGCGCTGGATATCTCCGATGGCTTGCTCGCCGATTGCGGCCATATCGCACTGGCCTCGAAGGTTCGCCTCGAAGTCGAGCGTGAGCGTGTCCCGCTGTCGGACGCGTTGGTGGCGTTTCTTGGTCAGCGCGGTGCCGAGCGTGCGGCGTTGAGCGGTGGCGATGATTACGTGCTGGCCTTTACCTTGCCGTCCGTCGAATTGCCGGCGCTGCTGGCCGATGGCTGGCCGATCCACGTGATCGGGCGTGTGGCAGAGGGGCAGGGCGTGGTGCTGCTGGACCGCGAAGGGCATGACATCACCCCGAAAATCCGGGGTTATCAACATTTTCAGGAGTCACCGTGACAGATCACCCGAAACAGGTTCCCGGCGAATTCGTTCCGCCGTCGGTCTGGCGCAATCCCTGGCATTTCATTGCGTTCGGCTTCGGTTCGGGCACCTTGCCGAAAGCACCGGGCACGTGGGGCTCATTAGTTGCGCTACCCTTTATTCCGTTGTGGCAGATGTTGCCCGACTGGGGCTACTGGCTGATGCTCGGGATCACCATGCTGTTCGGCTTCTGGCTGTGCGGCAAGGTGGCCGACGATCTGCGGGTGCACGACCACGAGGGCATCGTCTGGGACGAGATGGTCGGGATGTGGATCACCCTGTGGCTGGTGCCGGAAGGCTGGTACTGGTTGCTCGCCGGGTTCCTGATGTTCCGCTTCTTCGACATCCTCAAGCCGTGGCCGATCCGCTGGATCGACCGGCATGTGCATGGCGGCGTCGGCATCATGCTCGACGATGTGCTGGCGGGCGTGTTCGCCTGGCTGGCGATGCAGGGTCTGGTGTGGATTTTCGCCTGATTTCAAGGCGTGGATGAGGGACACAGGGATGGCTCGACGCGGTTTGGCGATACTGTTTTTTATCCTGCTGGGTGCCGTTGCCCATGCACAGGAGGCGCCGCCGTCGGTCATTCACCTGGCCAGTGAAGACTGGGAAGACTACACCGCCGCCGATGGCCACGGTCTGGGCTGGGACGTCCTGCGCAAGGTGTTCGAACCGGCCGGCGTGACTCTGGATATCCGCACCGTGCCATACACCCGTTCGGTGGGCCTGGTACAGCTGAAGGAAGTCGACGCACTGGTCGGCTCCTATCGCGGCGAGGCCGAGCAGGTTCTATATCCCAAATGGAACTTCGATTCCGATCATATCTACGCACTGGGCCTGGCCAGCAACCCGGCACCGACCGAGGCCACCCTCGGCAAGTATCGGCTGGCCTGGGTGCGGGGTTATCGATACGAGACCTACCTGCCGAACATCAAGCGCTACAACCAGATCGAACGCCGCACCGGGATTCTGTCGATGCTCAAGCAGGGACGGGCGGATTACTACATCGATGCGCTGACGGAAATCGAAGCGGTGGTGAGAAATGCCGCCGACCCTTCGCAATACCGTTATTCGCATCTGGCGGAGTTGCCGCTGTACCTCGGCTTCGCCGACACCCCTCAGGCCCGTGCTCTGATGTCGATCTACGACCAGCGTATGGATCAACTGGTGAAAAGCGGCGAATTGAAGCCCATCTTCGAACGCTGGAAACAGCCGTATCCGTTCGACCGGGGGCAATGACGGCAGGCCAGTCATCAAACTTTTTGATCGTTATGGCCGATAATTCAGCCTAAGCGTCTGCCGGAACCTGCTGTTACAATGCCGCCCAGCGAATCTCGGACTTTTTAGATCAGGAGCACACCGGTGCCTGTCGTTTTTGTCGCCGCTTCCAAGCTGCCAACGCCTTTTGCGCAATTCACCATGCACGGTTTTCTCGATGAAGCCACCGGCCGCGAGCACGTCGTGCTGAGCCTGGGTGAGATTGCCGACGGTGCCCCGGTACTCGGCCGGTTGCACTCCGAATGCCTGACCGGCGATGCCTTGTTCAGCCAGCGTTGCGACTGCGGCTCGCAACTGGAAGCTGCGCTGAAGGCGATCGCCCGTGAAGGCCGTGGCGTGTTGCTGTACCTGCGTCAGGAAGGTCGTGGCATTGGCCTGCTGAACAAGATCCGCGCCTACGAATTGCAGGACGGTGGCGCCGACACCGTTGAAGCCAACGAGCGTCTGGGCTTTGCCGCCGACCAGCGTGACTACGCCATGTGCCTGCCGATGCTGGAGCATCTGGGCGTGAAATCCCTGCGCCTGATGACCAACAACCCGCGCAAGGTCAAAGCCCTGACCGACATGAACATCGTCGTCGCCGAGCGCGTGCCGCTGCACACCGGCCACAACCCGCACAACAAACTGTACCTGGCGACCAAGGCCAGCAAGCTCGACCACATGATGGGCAACGAACATCAGGGCGAGGTAGACCGGGCGTGACCCGCGGTCAGGTGCGCCGCCGCCTGTCGGTCGCCTGGTGGAAATACCTGGCGCTGGCGCTGGTGCCGCTGTTCGTGCTCAACGCCGTGTTCGGCGAAAGCGAGGCAATCATGCCGGTGCTGGCGATGCCATTGTTCATTGCCGGTGTGGCCTCGATGTTTGTCAGCCTGAAATTCTTCGGCCGCTACAAGCATGCGCTGATCGCCACACAAAAAGCCCTCGATACCCCGGATGAACCCGCTGCATGGATTGCCCTCGCGGCCCGTCGTCGCACGGCGTTTCTGGCGGCGGGATTACCGGCGTGGATCGGCGCACTGGCGGTGTTCGTCGGCCTCGAAGCGGTGCCGCTGATGTTGCTGGCGCTGTCCACGGCGGTGCTGTTCTACCTCTACCGTATCCCGCGTCAACTCGGTTGATGCGTCGTCTCTGGCTGGCGGTACTGCTGCTGGCCGTCAGCAGCGAAACCCTGGCCGCCCTGCGGGTGGTCAGTCTCGCGCCATCCTTGTCTGAAATCGTCGTCGAGCTGGATTCGGCCGATCTGCTGGTCGGCGTTCTGGATGCCGGTGACCGACCATCCGCGATCAAGGATGTGCCTTCGGTGGGCCGTTATGGCCAGCTCGACATGGAGCGGCTGCTCAGCCTCAAACCTGACTTGTTGCTGCTCTGGCCCGGGAGTGTCGGCCCGGCCCAGCGTGATCAGCTCAAGCGCCTGAACATCCCGACCTTCGTTGCCGAACCCCACAGTTTCGAGCAGTTGACCATGCAGATCGAAGCCATCGCGACACAACTCGGTCGTCCTGAGCGCGGGGTTGCGCGGGCAGCCGAGCTGCGACTGAAACTCGATAAGCTGCGCCAGCGCTATCGGCGGGAATCGCCGCTGCGGGTGTTCTATCAAGTCTGGGACAAGCCGCTGTACACCATCGGCGGCGGGCAGATCATCAGCGATGCACTTGAAGTGTGCGGCGCACGCAATGTGTTCGCCGACCTGACGCTGCCGGCGCCGCAGGTGAGCATCGAAGCCGTTTTACAGCGTGATCCCGAGGTGATTCTGGCCGGCGATCAGCCACAACTGAATGCGTGGAATGCCTGGCCGCAGGTGGCGGCGGTGAGGCACAGGCAGTTGCTGTTGGTCACCGATAAAGGTCTGGAGCGTCCGAGCGGGCAGATGATCGAGGCGACGGCCAAGCTCTGCCAGTTGATTGCGCCAGACCGCTGACCGCTAGAGCTGCGGCGTCCAGGTCACCCCGAACATGAACGCCCGGCCTTCCTCACGATAGCCATACTGACTGCCGTCATGACTGTACAGTGCCCGGCTGTAACCCTTGTCCAGCAGGTTATCGACCTTGAAATCCAGTTTGATCTCACGGTCCAGCGCCCAACTGCTGCGCAGTCCGAGCAACGCATAACCACCCAGTGGTTGTTGATTTTTCAGGTCGTCATAACTGCTGCTGACGGCCTGCCAACTGGCGCCGAGGCCGAGGCGATCGAATTGCCGATCCAGATCCCAGCTCAAGGTACGACGGGCACGCCGCGCCAGGGTGTGGCCGGTGTCGCGGTCGCGGGGATCGATGATCGCCACGCCGAGGTTGCTCTGCCAACCGAACAGCTCCTGTTTCAGCGCTGCTTCGAAGCCGTTGATCCGCGCCGAGGCGACGTTTTCCGGGCGTGAGTTGCTGCCGAAGATGATCGCGTCTTGCAGATCGGTCCGATACAGCGACGCTTCGAGGCGGCTGCTGTCGCTCAACTGGCTGCGCCATTGCAGTTCGTAGCTTTTCGAGGTTTCCGGTTTCAGGTTCGGGTTGCTGAAGTCCGGGTAATACAGGTCATTGAAAGTTGGCGCGCGGAAGCCTTCGCTGTAGCTGAGCAACAGATCGTTGTCCGGGTTGACCGGCAAAGTCAGCGTGCCGCTCCAGCTGTTCTGGCCACCGAACTGCTGGTTGTCGTCACGGCGCAGACCCAGTTCAGTGGAGAAACTGTCGGCCTGGAAGCGATGCTGGATGAACGCGGCGCGGTTCCAGCGGCTGTCTTCGTCGAGCGCGGTGCTGCTGTTGACCCGGTCCTCGTACCAGTCGCCGCCAAGGATCAGGCTGTTGCGTGCATCGAGGGTCAGGTCGTTCTGCCAGGTCACCGAATCCCGGTAGGTGTTGAACACCGAGCGTTCGTCGCTGAGCTTGTCGAAGGTTTTTTCGCGGTTTTCGCTGTGGCCGAGTTCCAGGCGCGATTTCCAGCGCTCGTTGATCCGCGCATCGATGTAGCTGCTGAAACTGCTGACAGCAAAATCGCTGTAGGGCTGCTGCTGGACGGAGTCGAAGGTGACCGGGTCAAAGCGCCCGAACGGATTGTCGAACTCGCTTTTTCCACGGTTATCCAGCAGGTTGGCGCCGACTTCGATGTCATCGGTCAGCGCATGGCTGAGGCTCAGGCTGATGGATTTGTTGCGGTAGGCGTCGTGGTCGCTGTCGCTGGGATAGGACTCGTGGGTGCGGTCGATCCCGGCGGTTTCATCGAGGCTGGCGCCGAGGTTGAAACGGGTTTTCTCATCGCCGCCGGACAGGCCGACACTGCGCTCCCAGGTCTGGTTGCTGCCGAAGCCGACATGCATCCGTGGCTGCAAGCCTTGCTCGGCGCCGCGTCGGGTGAAGATCTGAATCACCCCGCCAATCGCATCGCTGCCGTAGATCACCGAACGCGAACCGCGCAGCACTTCGACGCGTTCGATCTGCTCGATGTTGAGGTGTTGCAGGTTGCTGTCGCCGGACGTCGAGTTACCGATGCGCTGGCCGTCGACCAGCACCAGGCTTTGCGCCGATTGCGTGCCGCGAATGTAGATGCCCGGCAGACTACCGCGCCCGCCGGTTTGTGCCACTTGCACGCCGGGTACCCGTTGCAGCAGATCGGTGACGCTGCTCGGTTGCAGACGTTCGATTTCTTCGCGGGTGAATACGGTGTTGGCGGCACTGCTGTCGTTGCGCGCTTCCACCTGGCGGTTGGCGCTGATCAGCACGTCCGGCAGCTTCAGGGCCTGATCGCGCTCGAAGGTGTCGGCGAGGGTGTTGGCGGTTGGCAGCAGCAGGAGGGGCAGGGCGAGGCGCGAGAGGTTCATCGGCAGTCCATTGATCTTTCAGGTGTACATAAAATTTCCAGCAACACAAAGCACTGTGGGAGCGGGCTTGCCCGCGATGAGGTCGTCACAGTCAACATTGATGTTGGATGTGCCGACGCCATCGCGGGCAAGCCCGCTCCCACAGGGATGGTGATTACTTGTTGAGCAGAGTCAGGCGCTCTCGCACCGCCGCTTCGATCCCGGCCTCGTCCAGCCCGCACTCGGCCAGCATCTGCGCCGGTTTGGCGTGCTCGACGTAAATGTCCGGCAAGCCCAGGTGCAGCACCGACTTGAGAATGTTCTCGCGGGCGAGGAATTCGCTGACCGCGCCACCGGCGCCGCCCATGATCGCGTTCTCTTCGATGGTCACCAACAGGTCATGGTTGTTGGCGACTTCGCGCACCAGCGCTTCGTCCATCGGCTTGACGAAACGCATGTCGACCACGGTGGCGTCCAGGGTTTCGGCGACGTTCAGCGCTTCGGCCAGTTGCACGCCGAACACCAGCAGGGCGACCTTGCTGCCCTGACGACGAACCACACCCTTGCCGATCTCGATCGGTTCGAGGTTCTTCTCGATGGTCGCGTTCGGGCCGGTGCCGCGCGGGTAACGCACCGCCGCCGGGCCGTTATACAGGTGGCCGGTGGTGAGCATTTTGCGCAGTTCGTTTTCATCGCTCGGGGTCATGATCACCATGCCCGGGATGCAACGCAGGTAAGACAGGTCGAAACTGCCGGCGTGGGTCGGGCCGTCTTCGCCCACCAGACCGGCGCGGTCGATGGCGAACAGTACGTCGAGGTTCTGCACCGCGACGTCATGCACCAGTTGGTCGTAACCGCGTTGCAGGAACGTCGAATAGATCGCCACCACCGGTTTTGCGCCTTCGCAGGCCATGCCGGCCGCGAGAGTCACGGCGTGTTGCTCGGCAATCGCCACGTCGAAGTAGCGCAGCGGGAAGCGTTCGCTGAACGCCACCAGGTCCGAGCCTTCCTTCATCGCCGGGGTGATGCCCACCAGACGCGGGTCGGCAGCGGCCATGTCGCACAGCCATTCACCGAATACGCCGGAATACTTCGGCCCGCCGGCCTTTTTCGGCGCAGCGGCCGGGGCGTCCAGCGGCTCGAGTTTGGTGATGGCGTGGTAACCGATCGGGTCGATTTCCGCCGGGGCGAAGCCTTTGCCTTTCTTGGTGACGATGTGCAGGAACTGCGGGCCTTTCAGATCGCGCATGTTGCGCAGGGTGGCGATCAGGGTCGGCAGGTCGTGGCCGTCGATCGGGCCGATGTAGTTCCAGCCCAGCTCTTCGAACAGGGTGCCGGGAACCAGCATGCCTTTTGCGTATTCTTCGGTACGACGGGCGATTTCCCAGGCGCCGGGCAGGCGCGACAGCACTTTCTTGCTGCCTTCGCGCATGCTTGCGTAAGTGCGGCTGGAAAGGATCTTCGCCAGATAGTTCGACAGACCGCCGACGTTGCGCGAGATCGACATGTCGTTGTCGTTGAGGATCACCAGCATGTTGGCGTTCACTTCCGGCGCATGGTTCAGCGCCTCGAAGGCCATGCCGGCGGTCAAAGCGCCGTCACCGATCACCGCAATCGCCTTGCGATCACTGTTCTGCAGGCGGGCGGCGATGGCCATGCCCAGTGCGGCACTGATCGAGGTGCTGGAGTGGCCGACGCCAAAGGTGTCGTACTCGCTCTCGGAGCGACGCGGGAAGGCGGCGATGCCGTCCTTCTGGCGCAGGGTTTCCATGCGCTCGCGACGACCGGTGAGGATCTTGTGCGGATAAGCCTGATGACCAACGTCCCACACCAGCCGGTCGTCCGGGGTGTCGAAGACGTAATGCAACGCGATGGTCAGCTCGATGACGCCCAGGCCGGCACCGAAATGCCCACCGGTCTGGCCGACCGTGTAGAGCAATTCCAGGCGCAACTCATCAGCCAGGGTTTCCAGCTCGGCTTCGCCTAACCGGCGCAGGCCGTCCGGCGTGTTCGCGCGGTCGAGCAGGGGCGTGGTCGGGCGCTTGCGGGGAATCTCATGGAACGTCGTGGGCATCAGGCGAATCGTTATAGGTATAAAAGATGCGGCAGTTTACCTGATGCATCGTCCCCTGCCCACGCGTTGGTCTTTTTTGGCTGATTAGCCTTTAGTTGCGGCGGTCGACGATATACCGGGCCAGATCACGCAATGGCTCGGCAGCCGCGTCAAACGGTCGCAGCGCATGCAGGGCCTGATCGCGCAGTTCCAGGGCATAGGCTTTGGCGGCGTCGAGGCCGAGCAGGGCCGGGTAAGTCGGCTTGTCGCGGGCAATGTCCGCGCCCTGGCGTTTGCCGAGGGTTTCGGTATCGCTTTCGACGTCGAGGATGTCGTCCTGCACCTGGAACGCCAGGCCGATGGCCTGTGCATAACTTTGCAGGGCCTTGAGTTCATCCTTTTCGGCACGGCCGCTGGCCAGGGCGCCGAGTTTGACGCTGACTTCGATCAGCGCGCCGGTCTTGTGTCGGTGCATCTGTTCGAGGGCTTTTTGATCGAGCTTGAGGCCGACCGAACCGAGGTCGATGGCCTGGCCGCCGACCATGCCGGCCGGGCCTGCCGCGTGCGCCAGCGCCGTGACCTGTTGCAGGCGGATATCCGCGCTCAGGTCGCTCAGACGCGGGTCGAGCAGGGCGCTGAACGCCAGGCTTTGCAAACCGTCGCCGGCGAGGATCGCGCAGGCTTCATCGAATTTTTTGTGGGTGGTTGGCTGGCCGCGACGCAGATCGTCGTCGTCCATCGCCGGCAAATCGTCGTGTACCAGCGAGTAGGCGTGGATCAACTCCACTGCACTCGCCGCGCCGTTGGCCTGCTCGGCCTTGCCGCCGAGGGCTTCGCACGCAGCGTAAGCCAGCAGCGGACGCACGCGTTTGCCGCCGTTCATCACGCTGTAGCGCATTGCTTCGTACAGCCGCGCCAGCTCTGGCAGCGGTGCGTTGAACAGGGTTTCCAGTGCCGCATTGACCCGCGCCTGGCTGGTCGCCGAATACGCCGCGATCATTCTGGCTGGTCCGCGTCGAAGGGTTCCTCGGCCAGTTCGCCATCGCGCTCCAGCAACACCTGGACCTTTTGCTCGGCCTGGGCCAGCGCTGCCTGGCAGTCACGGGTCAGACCGATGCCCTGCTCGAAAGCGGTCAGCGAGTCTTCCAGCGACAATTCACCGTTCTCCAGACGCTCGACCAGTGTTTGCAGGTCGGCGAGGGACTGTTCGAAATCCAGTGCAGCTTTTTTGCGGGCCATGGCGGCTAATTCCGGTTGACGTTAAACCGGCGCGACACTAGCAGATAGGGGGGTTATGGGCAAATGAGCGGGCCGACGGACAAGGGTGTCAGTCGGTCGAGTCACCCGGATATTGAACCTGATACCGAGTGCTCCGCCCCCCGCCCGGAAGACGTTGCAGGCAGCCCTTCTCCAGCAGTTCCGCCAGATGTCGGGTGGCCGTGGCTTTGGAGACCTTGGCCACACTCTGGTATTGCGCCGCACTGATGCCGTGCTCGAAACCGCGTTCACCGCCATCGAGCAAGCGATTGAGCACTTTGATCTGCTCCGCCGACAGCCCGGATTCACGGTGCGCCTGCCAGAAGCGTGATTTTCCCAACACACTTTCAATCCGCGCGATGGCCTGTTGCAGACTGCGCAGCAAGGTTTGCAGGAACCATGTGAGCCAGTCGGTAATGTCCAGCGTGGCTTTCTGGCTCGATTCGAGAATGCGGTAATAGCCAGCGCGATCTTCGAGAATGCTGGCCGACATCGCATAAAAACGAATCGCCTGCGCTTCGCCTTGAGCCAGTGCCAGATCGGTCAGGGTGCGAGTCAGGCGTCCATTGCCGTCGTCGAACGGATGCAAGGTGACGAACCAGAAATGTGCGATGCCGGCTCGCAGCAAAGGATCGAGGCCTGCCTGTTGCCGACTGGCGTCGAACCACTTGAGAAAACTGTCGAGTTGTCGCTCAAGGCCTTGTCGCGGTGGCGCCTCGAAGTGCACGGTCGGACGGTCGATTCGCCCTGAAACCACCTGCATCGGCTCATCGCCGCGTAATGCGCCGACATTGATTGCACGCGAAAGGAAACCACTCTCCTGTTCTGGAAACAGCCATGAATGCCATTCCAGCAATCGTTCCAGCGTCAGCGGTTCGGCAAAACGTTGCGTAGCATCGAGCATCAGTTGTGCGAGCCCTTCGCTGCGCTTGCTGACGTTGTCGCCATCCGGTGATTCCAGCCCCAGGCGTCGTGCCAGTGAAGAACGCACGGATTCAACATTCAACTGTTCCCCCTCGATGGCCGAGGAGGTCACGATGTTTTGCAGCAACGCGTCCAGCTCAGTCTGAGCGCTCAGTGAATTGCCCACTGATCCCGCCATGCCCATCAATTGTCCCTGCGCTTGAACGCATTCGCGCAACAGCGCAGTGAGACGCTCTGCCTGCCAGTTGAAGTCGGGCCAGTCGGGCTGCTGCCAGATCCAGTGAGTTGCCATGAAATGCCATTCCTGAGTGCGTGAGCCGAATAGAAATGCTATTCGGCTCATTTGGTGAGCCGAATATGACGCCTATTCGGCTCATCGTCCACCCGAGGGCGTGATTCCTACCGCATTTCAAGATGTATCCGATTGTTAAAAAACTGCCGAATCGCTAACCTTCGCGCCTTCTACGACCCGACAGTCACGGGTCTTTCAGACGAAACGCAGTTTTCACCGCTGTGAAGTACCGAGGATCGGGTGCAAGGTTTCGTTCAGGCATGGCAGGAGGCATTACATGCGTTCAATTCTTTTGCTGCTGATCGGCCTGGCCTGCGCGCCGGCGCTGTCGGCCGCGCCGACTGCCGAGATGTCGGAACCGGTGGGCGGCTGGCGCTACAACGGCTTGCTCGACCGCAGCGAAAACCCGCAAGTCGCCTATCCCACGCCGCCGATCGATCGCGGCATCCAGCGCAATCGCACGATGATCCAGGGCCAGCTCAAGGCCATTGGCAACCAGCGCGGGCCGCACACCCTGGCGGTCAATGGCAATCCGCTGAACCTGTACACCGACGACGATGGGCGTTTTGCCCGGCCCTATGCCTTCGGCGCGGGCTCCAACAGCGTCGAAGTACGCAGTGCCGAAGGGCAGTCGCTCAAGCGCGTGCAGTTCTACGAAGCGAACAACCTGCGCACACCGGCGCGGATTCGTGTGGTGCTCGGCTGGGACGATCCCAAGGCCGAACTCGACCTGCACATCATTACCCCGGACGGCCAGCATGCGTTTTTCGCCCACACGGCGTTGACCAACGGCGGCGGTCTGGACCCGGACGGCGTCGACGGCCCCGGCCCGGAAATGTTCACCATGACCGCGCCGCTGCATGGCACCTATCTGGTTTACGTCAACTATTGGGGCAACTTCGGCGACGGCGGCTATAACTTCGAGGAGACCAGCAACCAGAACGAGGTCATCACCTCGCAGATCACGCTGGTGCTCAACGAAAACACCGTCGACGAAAAACGCGAAACGTTCATCGTGCCCCTGCGGGCCATCGGTGATCTGCTGCTGGTCAAGACTTTCAACTATTAAGCATCCCGCACCACGGATGAACTGCCGAGCTTTGGGAACATGAGCGAGAAGATGAGCGAAAACACTGAGACCCCGGCGACCGCCGCACCCACCGCCAAACCTTCCCGGCGCTGGCCGTTGCTGGTGGCCGGGCTGTGCCTGGTGGCCGGCGTGGCGGGCGGGCTCGGCTGGTTGATGCACAAGCCCAAAGTGCCGGCGGCGGCACTGGCCAGCGACAAGCTCGGCCTGAGCCGCCCGGACGCGCTGCTGGAAACCCGCTCCCTGAGCCAGTTGCCCAAGGACCTGCTGACGGTGCCGTTCCTCAAGGCCACGCTCACCGAGGATTTCGTCTTCTATTACGAAACCCACGCCGACCGTCTCGGGCTGATCGGCAGTCTGCGACGGATCATCTACGAACATGACCTGAAGCTGCAGGACAGCCTGATCGAGCAGCTCTTCGATCAACCGGCAGACGTGGCGCTGTGGCGCGGCGCCGATGGTCGCCTGAAGGATTTCCTGCTGGTGATGGATCGCGGCGGGCTGGCCAAGCTGCTGGAGCCGCTGGCGAAAGTGGCGCTGGATGATTCGCAACTGAGCGTGTTCAGCACCCTGAAAGTCGGCGGTGAGGACGTGCCGCTGTATCAACTGACCTACAACGCCAGCAAATCCCTGTTGTTCGCTTCCCGTGGCGACAAGCTGGTGGTGCTGTCGAATCCGGCCAAGTTCTACGACCCGGAAAGTGGCGCTTCCGAAGAGTCCGGCCACGTCTCGCCACAAGCCCTGTCGGCGCTGCTCAACGGCGAAAAACTGTTCCCCGAAGCGTTCGGTCTGCCAGCCAAGACGCCTGAAACCAAACAACGTCTGTCGGTCAATTCCAGCGTCCTGGCCATGGGTTACCAGCGCTTCATCCCGAATTTCGCCGGGCTACGTTTCGACATGGACGACAAGGGCTGGCACAGCTTCCTGGCCATGGATGAACTGGACAACCAGCCGGACTTCGATTTCAAACCGGTCTGGCAAGCCATGCCGCTGGGCGCCAGCGCTTGCGTGACCTTGCCGGTGGCGGCCGAGCCGCAGAAACCGTTGCTGGTGAAACTCGGCGCCGAAGAAGCGGTGGCGCAGAAACTTACCGAACACGTGGCCGGCGCGGCGGGCCTGTGCTGGTACGCCGATTCGCGGCTGTACACGCCGTTGCTGGTGGCCAGTCTGAAGGACGAGGACAGCGGCAAGCTCGACGCTGATATCGGCACGTTGTTCGATTCGATGGTCGGCGCCTACGAAAGCAAGGTCGACGACCACGCGTTCCCGGTGGTCGAGAAGCAGGAAGGCCAGAGTCACCTCTGGCAGCGTCAGGTCAGCTCCAACTTCGGCCCGTATGCGGCCAAGGATGCCGAGAATCCGGATGCGATCACCGGCCGTGCCTTCATGAAAGTCAGCCTCGCGCGTCACGGTTCGACGCTGCTGTTTTCCCTCGACGACAAACTGGTCGACAAGGCCCTCGGCACCCTCGACAAGCGCTTCCCGCCCATGGCCGATGTGCTGCCGAAGGGCGTACTGATGCCGATCTACTTCGGCCCGGACTCCATGGCCCAGTTGATGCAGCAGGAAACCCTCGACAGTCTGCCGCAGGACATGGAGCCGGTGTTCTACAACGCCGCGCAAACCTACCTGATCCCGAAACTGCGCACCCTCGGCGGCATGGGCAAATACGCCCTGACCTTGCCGGAAGGCAGTGAGCCCGACGGCCACTGGCAATGGCTGCCGCTGGAGTGGAAAGCGCTGTGACGGCACTGATCCGCAGCCTCGGCTTGCTCGCGCTGTTACTGAGCGCGGGCGCCCGAGCGGTCGAGGCGCCGGCACTCGACCCTGCGCAGTCCCAGGTCTTTCGCGCCTGGTTTGTGCGCATCGCCCAGGAGCAGTTGAGCAAAGGCCCGAGCCCGCGCTGGTATCAGCAGGACTGTGCCGGGCTGGTGCGGTTTGCCGCCAACGAAGCGCTGAAAGTCCATGACGACAAATGGCTGCGCAGCAATGGCGTGTCCAACCGCTACCTGCCGCCGGAGCTGACGCTGAGCGACGAGCAACGCAAGTTCGCCCAGCAATGGCAACAGGGCGGCGGCAAGGTCGGGCCCTACGTCAACGCGATCAAACTGATTCAGTTCAACAGCCATCTGATCGGCCGCGACGTGTCCCAGGCACGGCCCGGCGATCTGATGTTTTTCGATCAGGGCGACGACCAGCACCTGATGATCTGGATGGGCCGCTACATCGCCTATCACACCGGCACGACTACCCCAACCGACAACGGCATGCGTTCGGCAAGCCTGCAGCAACTCATGACATGGAAGGACACCCGATGGATACCCGACGCAGCCAACCCCAACTTCATCGGCGTCTATCGACTGAACTTTCTCTCCCAATGACCGGTGCCCGCATGTTGCGTTTACTGCCTTTTCTGTTGCTGTTAGCCCTGCCGTTTTCGGCGGTGAATGCCGAAGACACCGTGGAGCCAAGCGGCTACACGCCGGTGTCCGGTGAAAGCTTCTTCCTGCTGGCCGACAGCAGTTTCGCCAGCGACGAACAGGCGGTGGTTCGCCTCGAAGCGCCGGGTCGTGACTACCGTCGTTTCCGCATGGAACCGTACGGCGGCGCCGACATCCGCGTGTACAAGATCGACAAGCCGCTGGACTTCCTCAAGCGCCAGAAGAACCTGCACCGCGTAGTCAGCGACGGCCAGTTCAAGGGCGAAGGCCTGTCGAACACCCTCGCGTACCTGTGGGACAACTGGTATCGCAAATCCCGTCGGGTGATGCAGCGTGCGTTCTCCTACGAGTCGCGTCAGCAAGTCACCGAGGAAGTGCCGGAACTGAAGATGGGCAATGCCATCGCTGCGCCGACACCTTACGACGCGCAGCCGCAATTCGCCTTGATTCCGGGTCTGCCGGTGGTCAGCCAGTTCCGTTATCCGCTGTGGCAGGCCAAGCCGATCCAGCCTCCGGCCGGGGTCAATCTGGCCGGGTCGTCCAGCGAGTTCGTCAGCGTTGCGCCGGGTAACGTGTACATCCCGTTGGGCAACCTGAAACCGGGTCTGTATCTGGTCGAAGCGCTGATCGGCAAGTACCGCGCGACCACTATGGTTTTCGTTTCCAACACCGTCGCGGTGAGCAAAATTGCCGGTGATGAATTGCTGGTGTGGGCTGCGCGCAAACACGAAGGCAGCTCGGTGCCGAAGGTCAATGTGCTGTGGACCGATGGCCTCGGCGTGATGAGCAGCGGTGCTACCGACACTGATGGTCTGCTGCGCCTGAAACACGTCAGCCCGGAGCGTTCGTTCGTCATCGGCGAGGACGAAGAGGGCGGTGTATTCGTTTCGGAAAACTTCTATTACGACAGCGAAATCTACGACACCAAGCTCTACGCCTTCACCGACCGGCCGCTGTATCGCCCGGGTGATTGGGTGTCGCTGAAAATCGTTGGCCGCGAATTCAAGAACGCCCGCGACTCGGTGTTGCCGGGGGCGGCAGACGTCAACGTCAGCGTGCTCGATGCGACCGGCACCGAGTTGCAGCGTCTTGACCTGAAACTCGATTCGAAAGCCGGCACCCAGGGCCGCTTCCAGTTGCCGGACAACGCGGTGGCCGGTGGTTATGAGCTGCGTTTCAACTACAAGGATCAGGCCTACAGCAGCGCGTTCCGGGTGGCGGAGTACATCAAGCCGCACTTCGAAATCTCGCTGAATCTGGCCAAGCAGGATTACCGCACCGGCGATCCGGTGAAGGGCAGCCTGGTGCTGCTGTACCCGGACGGCAAACCGGTGGCCAACGCCAAACTGACCCTGAGCCTGCGCGCCCAGCAACTGTCGATGGTCGACAACGAGCTGCAATACCTCGGGCAATTCCCGGTGGAGCTGACCAGCACCGAACTGACCACCGACAGCAAGGGCAACGCGACCCTCGACCTGCCAGCCGCTGACAAACCGAGCCGCTACATGCTCACCGTGTTCGCCAGCGATGGCGCGGCGTATCGGGTCAAGACCACCAAGGAAATACTCATCGACCGCGGTGCTGCCAGCTTCCGCCTGACTGCGCCGCAGCGTTTCAGCGCAGTCGGTGACAAAGTCGCGTTCAGCTACGCCAACGAGGGTGGCAGCGAACAGGCGCAGGCCGTGGTGCCGAGCAGCTACAGCTGGGTGCGTCTGGAAGACCAGACCACCGGCGAAGGCAAACTGGCGGCGAAAGACAAAGGCTTCAGCGTGACGTTCGATCGTCCGGGGACCTACAACCTGTCGCTGAAGGATCAGTTCGGCCGGGTGCTTGGCGGCACCGGTCATTCGGTCACCGGCGACGGCGTCAAGGCCGTGCCGGGCACCGTGGAAATTGTCCTCGACAAACCGGAGTACAAGGCCGGCGACGAAGCATTGGCGCTGATCACCTTCCCGGAGCCGGTCAGCGATGCGCTGCTGTCGCTGGAGCGCGACAAGGTTGAAGCTACCGCGCTGCTGGCCAAGGGCGGCGACTGGCTGAAACTGGAAAAACTCAGCGAAACCCAATACCGCGCACGCATCCCGGTGAAGGACAATTTCGCGCCGAACCTGACGTTCTCGGTGCTGTACACCAAGGGCGGTCAGTACAGCTTCCAGAACGCCGGGATCAAGGTCGTCGCGCCGCAGATCGACGTGGCGATCAAGACTGACAAAGAGACCTATCAGCCGGGCGATACCGTGACGGTCGACCTGACCACGCAGTTCGCCGGCAAGGCTGTACCGGCGCACCTGACGGTCAGCGTGGTGGATGAGATGGTCTACGCGCTGCAACCGGAAGTCGCGCCGACCATCGACCAGTTCTTCTATCACCCGCGCCGCAACAACGTGCGCACCAGCGCCAGCCTGTCGTTCATCAGCTACGACGTGGCATTGCCGGGCAGCCCTGGTGCGCCGGGCAAGGCCAATCGCAGCGAGCGAGGGGTGAAAGTGCTGGAGCGGCCGCGCCGCGAAGACGTCGACACCGCTGCGTGGCAGCCGGAGCTGCTGACCGACGCCGACGGCAAGACCCGCTTCACCTTCAAGATGCCGGACTCGCTGACCCGCTGGCGCATCACCGCGCGGGCGATTGCCGATGACGGTCAGGTCGGGCAGAAGAAACAGTTCGTGCGCTCGGAAAAACCGCTGTACCTGAAGTGGAGCGGGCCGAGCAAATTCCGCAAGGGCGATCAGCCGCAGCTCGGCGTGTTCGCCTTCAGCCAGGCCGAGAAACCGGTCAAGGCTGAACTGGTGACCCATTACGCCGGCGCCGAACAGCGCCTGCCGGTGACCCTCAACAACGGCATCAACTACCTGCCACTGCCAGCCTTCGCATTGGCCACCGGCGAGTGGACAGCCGAACTGGTGCAGGACGGCAAAACCGCGGATGCCCTCGCGGTGCGCCTGACCGCGACCGGCGAAGGCTGGCAAGTGACGCAGACCCAGAGCCTCGACGTAGCCAGCGGCGACACGCCGCTGAACCTGCCGGCGGACGCCACCGACATTCGCCTGCGTCTGGATGACAGCCCGCAAGCGCTGTTCCGTTCGGCCCTCGACGATCTGCTCAGCTATCCGTACGGTGGCGTCGAGCAGACCGCCAGCCGCTTGCTGCCGCTGAGCATCGCTTATCCGTCGCTGGCGTCGAGTCCGCAGATCCGCGACCGCTTGCGCCTGATCATGCAGAACAGCCGTCTGCGTCTGGTGCAAATGGCCGGGCCGTCGGCGAGCTTCACCTGGTGGGGCTTCGACGGCGAGCCGGATGCGTTCCTCACCGCTTACGCCTATTACGCCGACTGGAACGCCAGTCAGGTGCTGGAACTGACCCTGCCGCCGGAGCATTGGCAGCGGGTACTGGAGGTCTACGCCAAGCAGGCGCCGAATACGCCATTGCTGCAACGGGCGCTGATCCTGTCGTTCGCCAAACAGATGCACCTGCCGGTCAACACGCTGCTCAGCGGTTTGATGGACGATCTGGCCAAGGCCGGGGAAGGCAATGCCGCGAACCTGATGGACGACGGTGAAGACAGCTTGGTGATGAGCGATCCGGATTCGGCACTCGGTCTGGCGGCGGCGCGGGTCTTGACCGCCTCGCTGGCGACCCAGTCGAAAGTCGCTTTGCCGGATGCGTTCAATCGTCAGCTGGGTGCTGCACAACAGCGCTTGGCCGTCAGCTCTCAACCGTTTGTCGAAGCATTGAACCTGTCGCTGCAACCGTTCGATCAAGCCCGTGCGACAGCGCTGCTGCAACGCCTGTTGCCGCAGCAATCGACCCTCGAACGTGCGCTGGCGCTGACCTGGCTGCAACGCAGCATCGCTCAGGCGTCGCCGACCATCGCACTGGCCCCGGGCGAAGGCTGGAAGAAAAACTACGGCGCGACCGGCGAGATGTACTGGACGTGGCAGGGTGCTGCGCCGGTGCCGAGCGTGTTGACGGTGTCGGGCACTCAGGAGCGTCCGTTGCGTGCCGCGCTGAGTTACCAGACCCAGCAACCGGCGGTTGATCCGATGGCCGTGACCATCACGCGTCGCCTGTCGCGTCTGGTGCCGGGTGACGAAGCCTTCACTTTCAAACTGGAGCCGATCGGCACTAAACCGTTGTCCAGCGACAGCCTGTACCTGGACGAAGTGATCCTCACCAGCAAGGCACCGAAACCGCTGCGCTACGGCATGCTCGAAGTGCCGCTGCCACCGGGCGCCGATGTCGAGCGCACCACGTGGGGCATCAAGTTGCAGGGCAAGGACGGCACCGAGCCGACCGCTCTGGAGAAAGCACGGTTCGAACCGGGCCAACTGGCCTACGCCGTGCCGGTGGATGCGCTGAGCGGTGAATTGCGTCTACGGCATCTGGTGCGCTTCTCGCAGAAGGGCCAGTTCAACTTGCCGCCGGTGCGTTTCACTCAGGTCTACGCGCCGCAGCATCAGGCCCAGGAAGCGAAAGCCGCCCTCGGCCAGGTCACGGTCAACTGACATGAACCGGCCGCTGCTGTGGCTGATGTTATGTGTGATTCCTGCGCTGGCAACGGCGCAGGATGAACCGCTGCGCGTGGCTTACAAGGGTGAACTGCTGTCGCTGAACACCACGCAACTGACCGCTCGCGAGCCGTTGCCGTCGTCGCTGGATACACCACTGGGCAGTCTGTGGAAGGTGTTCGTCTACGCGTGGCTGGTGGATACCGGCGCGCAAGAGCCGGCGTATGAGTGTCGCGGACAGTCGAAGGAAGAAGTCTATTGCTGCAGCGCGGGCGGGAAGGTCGAGCGTGATCAGGCGCTGGTGAAATCCTGCGGGCTGTATTTCGAGCCGGCGCGGTTGGGCATAACCGCTGGCGACTGGAAAACCTATTGGCAAGCGCGACAGGCGCCGTCGTGGTTGCTGGATTTGCCGTCGGTGCAACCGGCTACTCGGGTTCCCGTGGCTGACTTGCTGAAGGTTTTGTCTTGGTTGCCGGCTCAGGATCAGCTGCGCCGGGTGCTGCTCGACGTGGTGCTGAACGCGGCGGACGGCAATGTCGTCGGTGAACTCGGCGGGCGCTTGCGGGTGAAAACCTGGAGCTGGCTCGGCGATCAGGACCCGCAATCACGTCAGGGTGGTTTCGCTGGCTGGACGGCGGACGGCTCGCCGATCTGGGCCGGCGGCCGGGGCACCAGTCAGATGGTTCTGCGGCATTACGGTGCGGCGTTGGCGACGGTGTTGCCTGCTTCCTGGCCGGCGGAGGCTGGGCGATGTGTCGAGGTCGGTTTGTTTTCGCGTTATCCCGTTACCCGGGTTCTGGCCGGTGATCGGGTGGCGGGTTCCGGCCCGTTGCAGGGCGATTACCGCGTTGAATTCGCCAACGGCAATGCGCTGGATATCCACAGCGACGGCGAACTGTTTCTGCTCAACGACAAGCTTGTGGCGCGGCTGGATCGCGAAGAATACGTCGCTCGGGTGTTGGAGCGCGAAGCCAAACCGGAACCCGCCGAAGCGGCCAAAGCATTGGCCGTGGCGATCCGCACGTATCTGCTGCAAAACGCCACGCGCAACGGCGAATGCCTGAGCATCGATGACAGCAGCACACGCCAGCGTGTCGCCCCTCGTCCTGCTTCCGCCGAATCGCGCAACATCGCGGCGTGGACGGCGGATCTGGTGCTGGCCGGCAGCACCGTCACCTATCACTCCGATCAACCCGGCCCGGACAAACTGGCCTGGCAACAAGCTGTCGAACAAGCCAATGCCGGCCAGCGTTACGACGCGATCCTGCTGCACGCCTATCCGCGTGCCAGCCTCAGCCGTTGGGACAACCCGGTGGCATCCTGCGAAGCGTTGCCCGCCGCGCAGGACTGGCTACAGAAGCAGCGGCGTGGCTGGCGTCCGAAGCTGGAAAGCGAAACCGGCTACAACGAAGTCAGCACCTTCGCCGTCTGCAAGCTCGCTTTCGGCCGGCCCTTCGTCGACCGCGAACGCCAGCGCATCTACGTGCGCGGCGTGCTGTCGTTGCAGGATCGCCTCGACCTGACTCACGAATACCTGCACCTGGCCTTTGAAGCACACCCCAACGGCCAGGATGAAACCTACATCGAAGGGCTCGCCCGTCACCTTTTGCTGGAATAGACCATGACACTCCGTTATCCACAGGTCTTGCTGTTGCTCTGCGCCCTCAATGCATGGCCGATGGCGATGGCCGCCGACAGCGTCAAACTCGACACCCCGGTCGGCGGCTGGCGCAGCGGCGCGCCTGAGGGCGACGGTGAAAGCTTCCGCCAGACCGTCAACTACCCGGCCTCTTCGGTGAACACCCCGGTCGGCCAGGCCAACACCGCCCGCATCAGTGGCGAAATCAAAGCCACGCCGAAAAGCAAAGAGCCCGGCCGGCTGATCGTCAACGGCGTCAGCATGCCGCTGAAAATCGACGACAGCGGCCGCTTCGACCGCCCGTTTTCCTTCCCCAAAGGCAGCAACAGCGTCGAAGTCCGCAGCCCCGACGGCCAGCAACGCCACCGCACCCAGTTCCTCAACGCCAGCGGCGGCGCCACCCCGGCCAAGCTTCGCGTGCTGCTGTCCTGGGACAGCGACGGCACCGACCTCGACCTGCACCTGATTACACCTGACGGCGCGCACATCTGGTACGGCGACCGCGTCGCCCCCAACGGCGCGGCTTTGGATGTCGACGTGACCACCGGTTACGGCCCGGAAATCTTCGCCATGCCGGCGCCGATCAAGGGGCAGTATCTGGTGTATGTGAACTACTTCGGCGGTGGTTATCGCGGGGATGATGAAGGTGGGGAAGAAGCGGTGCAGCCGCTGACTACCGCGCAGGTGACGGTGATTACCGAAGAAGGGACGCCGAGCGAGAAGATGGAGACGTTCGTGGTGCCGATGCGGGCGGTGGGGGAGTTGACGTTGGTTAAGTCGTTCAGCTATCCGTGAGTCAATCGGGGAAAACGCCGCACAGTGCATTGCCTTCATATCCGTGAACGATGGGTCCCAGCACCATGAATGGGCCACAAGCGTATAGCGGAGATGGCACCTTTTGCTGGGTGTCGAGCAGAACGGCTTCGTTTCCGAACTCATCTTTGCCGAAGGATTGCTCGGAGTACGACGTGCACACCGGCAGCTTCAATGGCACCGGAACTACCAGCGCCCAGACAGTAATTCCACACCACTCTCGGACGGGTGTCGATTTTGCTGTTCTGGTGATCTGTGGGGGAGTCGAGCGGTAGCTTTGTGCTCTGTAGGCGTCGGTTTTGAGTGTGGTTTTTTCAGGGAGGGAAACACCTACTCCCACGCATGCTGTCAGGCTGAGGCATATGGTCGAAATCACTCCGACGGATTTCAGGCATGAATTCAGGGCAGATGGGAGCAATCTAGAACGTCCTTGTAGTGCTTTAAGCTTCGTAATTACCAAGAGCTTTTTGCTGAACAATTGTGCAAGTAGCGCCTGCACAATTTGTGTGTTGATCAGCAATTGGCTGAACGGCTCTCGAAAACCACTTTTCCGACAGGCATTAAAAAAGCCGGCTTGTGGCCGGCTTCTCGGGGACTGGCTTGGTTTATTTTTGGTAAACCGCGCCAGCCTTCAAAACGTACACCCGGATCTTGCGTCCGGCTGTGGGACTTGGTCAGACAGTGGTCTGCCGCGTCAGGCGTCATCTGGGCCGCTGGGCGGGTCGATGCGCGAATGTGGGGCGCAGGATACTGAGTTTTGCTTCTGATTCCCAGCTTGAAGTGCGGTTTAGAGCGATCAAACTGGAGAAAGTCCGGGTTTTGTACCGACTTTCAGGGCCTCATCGCCAGCAGGATGGCTCCCAAAACCACGGGCACATCAGAGAAACGGCACCACTGGCCGCCGCTTGCCCAGGGTCGACCACCAGAACACCCACCCCAGCACATGAATCCTTTGCTCTTCGATCTGCGCGGCGCGGAAGATTTCGTCCGGGTATTCGGCACTGTTGTGGCTGCGCAGGCGCAGGGCGTTGCCGGGCATGCGGTGCAGGTATTTGATGCGCAGCATGCCGTCGTGTTCGATGGCGTAGATTTCGCCGTCCACCACCTGGGTGAGGCCGCGGTCGATGGCGAGGGTGGAGCCGTCTTCGATCTTCTCGGCCATGCTGTTGCCGATCATGTGGGTGCAGATGGCGTCGGTGTGGCGGATTTCCAGGGCTTCGAGGTGGCTGCGGGGCAGGCGGATGGTTTGTTCCGGATCCTTGATGACGTGGGTCTTGTCGGAGCCTGGGGCGGTCGGGGCTTCCTTGTAGAGCGGCAATTCGATGTCGTTGGTTTCGAGCACCGTATAGACGCCCTGAATCGCCTGGGCATCCAGCGTGTCGCCGGCGGTGTACAGATGCGGTGTTTCTTTTGGGCCTTCGCCGGTCTTCAGCCACTGGCTGTTGACGGACAGCAGGCGCGCGACTTCTTCCATGCGGTACGCGGGTACGCCCCGGGTGTACCAGTTATGAACGTTTTGGGCTTCCGTGCCCCAGAACTTTGCGAATCCCGTGGTGGTGATGTTCGCAGCTTCCAGGAGTGCCTTGAATCTTGGACCGCTAGTGTTCTTTCTCATAAACACGAGTCTACGGCCGGCCTAGAGCGGTTTGAATAAACCTTGCGTTCAAAATCAGGGCAAATTTTGCGACGGGATGTAAGACGTCCTTGTGGGAAATTACACACAGCAAAACTTTTCTGTAGGTCGCTATAAACAAGCTGTTTAAGCACCTGGCGGGCAGGCACAAAAAACCCCGGATCAACCGGGGTTTTCTTCAAGCGTGTCGCAGGTCGCGAGGCTTAGCCTTTGTAGGCAGCAACCGACTTGGTGATCGCGGCACGGGCAGCGTCAGCGCCGTCCCAGCCTTCGATTTTCACCCATTTGCCTTTTTCGAGATCTTTGTAGTTCGCGAAGAAGTGCTCGATCTGCTGGATCAGCAGGGCTGGCAGGTCGGTGTATTCCTTCACGTCCACGTACAGCTGGGACAGCTTGTCGTGTGGGACTGCGATGACTTTGGCATCGCCGCCGCCGTCGTCGGTCATGTTCAGGATGCCGACCGGACGCGCGCGGATCACCGAACCTGGAGCAACCGGGTAAGGGGTTACGACCAGCACGTCCAGGGGATCACCGTCGTCAGCCAGGGTGTTCGGGATGTAACCGTAGTTGGCCGGGTAGAACATCGGGGTGGCCATGAAACGGTCAACGAACAGGCAATCGCTGTCTTTGTCGATTTCGTATTTGATCGGCGCGTGGTTGGCCGGGATCTCGATCGCGACGTAGATGTCGTTCGGCAGGTCTTTGCCAGCCGGAATCTTGCTGTAGCTCATTGGGCGTTGCCCCCGTTAGTAGACCAAAACACTTGGCCGGATTGACCAAAAAGTGGCGGCGATTATAGGCATATTCCACCCGCGATGCCATGCACCGAAGGTCGTCCAGGCCTTACTCGTGTGCCTGATAGACCGGGTCCGTGGCCTGAAGTTGCTTCAGTCGGGCCAGCGGATCCTGTCGGTAGAAAAGCTGCAGCTGCGCATACACCTGTGGATAAGCCTCATGCAGCAGATCCGGGGCGCTGAAAAAGTACTCGCTGGTGACGGCGAAGAACTCGGCCGGGTTCTCGGCGGCATATGGGTCGATGGCGGTTTCGGCGTCCGGATGGCGGTCGAGCTGGCGGTTGAGGTCGTCATAGGCCTTTTGCATGACCTCGGCCCAGTCGCTGACCCGCATGTCGGCGTGCAGCGGCGGCAGGCCGTTGGCGTTGCCGTTGAGCATGTCGAGTTTGTGCGCCAGCTCGTGAATCACCAGGTTGTAGCCTTCCCAGCCACCACTGGCCATCACCCCGGGCCAGGCGAGGATGACCGGCCCTTGTTGCCACGCTTCGCCGCTGTGCTCGCCGTCCCACTCATGTTCGACGCCACTGGCGTCGCGGTGGCGCTGGGGGCTGAGGAAGTCGTCGGGGTACAGAATGATTTCGTGGAAGCCCTGATACCAGTTCAGATCGCCAAGGTGCAAAAGCGGCAACTGCGCCTGGGCGGCGAGCAGCAGGCGTTGTTCCTGATGCAGTTCGACGCCGGGCAGGGCGGTCAGGTGCTTTTCTTCGAGGAACAGGACGCTGGCTTCGCGCAGCCACTGATCTTCCGTGGTGCTGATGCCGTCGAGGAAGCTCAAGTGGTGACGCACCCGCTGCCACATGTCATCGGCAATCGGGTGCTTCGCCAGAGTGCGCCGGCGTCGCCAAGCGCTCAGTGACCACATCGGTTCAGCGCGATTCGGCTTTGGAACCGGCGCCACCGAGGCGGCTGCGTAGCATGCCGATGATCATCGGCACCAGCGACAGCAGGATGATGCCCACCACCAGCAGCGACAGGTTTTTCTTGATGAACGGTACGTTGCCGAAGAAGTAGCCCAGGGTCACCAGGCCGCCGACCCACAGGATGGTGCCGAATACGCTGAAGCCGAAGAAGCGCGGGTAAGGCATTTTGGCGACACCGGCGACGAACGGCGCAAACGTACGGATGATCGGCAGGAAGCGCGCCAGGGTCACGGTTTTGCCGCCGTGCTTGTCGTAGAAGTCATGGGTCTGTTGCAGATAATCCCTGCGGAAAATCTTCGAGTTCGGATTGCTGAACAGCTTCTCGCCGGCCGTTCGTCCGATCACGTAATTGGTGCTGTCGCCGAGGATCGCCGCCAGCATCAACAGGCCGGCCAGCAGCACCGGGTCCATGCCGCCGCCTGCGGCCACTGCGCCGGCGATGAACAGCAACGAATCGCCCGGCAGGAACGGTGTGACCACCAGGCCGGTTTCGCAAAAGATAACCAGAAACAGGATGGCGTAGATCCAGGTCCCATAGTTGTTCACCAGCATGTCGAGGTAGACGTCGAGATGCAGAATGATGTCGATCGGGTTGAAATCCATGTGGGCACCTGTGGTGATGGCCCGACTCGGCAGGCCTGTGCGGATGATTCGGTGTAAGCCTACAAGCGGGTGTAGTTTTTCTTACAAGCCGGAAAGCACAGGATTATACGATCTGATAGGTGAAAAGCGCGTTGGTTTTGTAGCGGGGCATTTCGAGGGGGAGCGAGGTGCAGGCCTTTGTGGCGAGGGAGTTCGTACCTTCGCCACAAGGGCCTGCATCCGCACTGTTAGAAAAAATCAGAGTTCGTCGCTGATCGGCAAAATGTAGTTCTTGAACTCGGTGTCTTCCTTGAATCCGATGGATTCGTAGGTTTTCTGCGCCACTTCGTTGTCGCTGCTGGTGGACACGCGCATCCGCACGGCCTGGGTTTCCTTGGCCATGCGCTTGGCGGTGCGGATCAGGTTGTCGGCGACCAGCTGACGGCGGGCATCTTCGGCGACATAGATGTCGTTGAGGATCCATACGCGCTTGAGCGACAGCGAGGAAAAGCTCGGATAGAGCTGGCAGAAGCCCATGAGCTTCTTGTCGTCATCATCGGCCAGGGCCAGATAAATGACCGATTCCTTGCGCCGCAGACGCTTTTCGAGGAAGGCCCGGGACGAGTCCGGATAAGGCAGTGCGCCGTAGAACTCACGATATTTGACGAACAGCGGGGCCAGCAGGTCCAGGTGTTCGAGGGTCGCTTGAATAATCCGCATGATAGGTCTCGTCTTCAAGTGGCTGTCTTCAACTGCTCTGACGGCGATGGGAAACCCGGGCGGCCGTGCGTCGATCCTGCCTGAAACCGGCGCAGTAAGGCAATGCGGAAACGGTTCAGGCCGGGGGCGGATCGAGTAGGAAATTACTCTTCATGTCTGCACCGGCTTCCGATTCCAGCGTCTGAACCTGCGCCTCGTCCTTCAGATTGACCCCCGACAGCTGCCGCCGACAGGCTTCGCGCATCAGATACAGCAGGCGATGGGCCGCCATGCCGTAGCTCAAGCCTTCAAGCCGCACATTGGAGATGCAATTGCGGTAGGCATCGGTGAGGCCGACCTTTGGATTGTAGGTGAAATATAAACCCAGGCTGTCCGGTGAGCTGAGGCCGGGGCGCTCTCCGATCAGCATCACGACCATTTTGGCGCCCAGCAACTGGCCGATTTCATCGCCAACCGCCACCCGACCTTGCTCAACCAGCACCACCGGTGCGATTGACCATTCGTCGGCGGTCATCTGTTCTTCCAGTCGGGAGATGAACGGCAAGGTGTGGCGATGCACCGCCAGCGCCGAGAGGCCATCAGCCACGACAATGACCAGATCCACCCCGCCCGGATGTGCCAGCGCGTATTCGCGCAGGGCTTGCGCCGATTGATCGCTCAACTTGCGCCCCAGATCCGGGCGTTGCAGGTAGCTGTTGCGATCCGTCGCCGCGCTGTGCAGCAGCAGGCTGTCGCGTTGGCGTTCGGCCAGTTGGGCACTGAGCCCGGCGTGATCGAACGGTAGATGCACCGCATCCCGGGCCTGCGCGTGGGCGTACTGGAAATCCAGTTGTGCGCGGGTCGGCAGGCTGGTGCCGGTACGGCCGAGGGCGATCCGCGCCGGGGTCAGGCGACGCAGCTCAAGCCAGGGGTTCTGTGGATCGACGGGCGGTTTTTCCATCTGACTCATCCCAGTTGCGCCAACGCCTGGCGAAACGCCGGCGGCAGGTTGTTGCCGAAGCGGACCTTGCCGTCCGCCTGGGTGAAGATGCCCATGTTCGCCAGCCACTGCTCGAACTCCGGCGCCGGTTTCAGGCCCAGGGTCTGGCGTGCATAGAGCGCGTCGTGGAACGAAGTGGTCTGGTAGTTGAGCATGATGTCGTCGGAGCCGGGGATGCCCATGATGAAGTTGATCCCCGCCACACCCAAAAGGGTCAGCAGGGTGTCCATGTCGTCCTGGTCGGCTTCGGCGTGGTTGGTGTAGCAGATATCGCAGCCCATCGGCACGCCGAGCAGCTTGCCGCAGAAGTGGTCTTCGAGGCCGGCGCGGATGATCTGCTTGCCGTTGTAGAGGTATTCCGGGCCGATAAAGCCTACGACGGTGTTCACCAGAAACGGCTTGAAATGCCGCGCCACGGCGTAGGCCCGGGTCTCGCAGGTCTGTTGATCGACGCCGTGGTGGGCGTTGGCCGACAGTGCACTGCCCTGGCCGGTTTCGAAATACATCAGGTTCTGCCCGAGCGTGCCGCGATTGAGGCTCAGGCCCGCTTCATAACCTTCCTGCAACACGTTCAGATTGATGCCGAAACTGGCATTGGCTGCTTCGGTGCCGGCAATCGACTGGAATACCAGATCCAGCGGCACTCCCCGGTTTATGGCTTCTATAGAGGTAGTAACGTGGGTCAGCACGCAGGCCTGGGTCGGAATGTCGTAGCGCTGGATGATCGCGTCGAGCATTTCCAGCATCGCGCAGATCGAGGCGATACTGTCGGTGGCCGGGTTGATGCCGATCATGGCGTCGCCGTTGCCGTACAGCAGACCGTCGAGAATGCTCGCGGCGATGCCAGACGGCTCGTCGGTTGGGTGATTGGGTTGCAGCCTTGTGGATAACCGCCCGCGCAGGCCGAGGGTGCCGCGAAATTTCGTCACGACGCGGATCTTCTGCGCCACCAGCACCAGATCCTGAACGCGCATGATCTTCGACACGGCGGCGACCATTTCCGGTGTCAGGCCGGGCGCGAGGGCTCGCAGACTGGACTCGTCGGCCGCTTCGCTCAGAAGCCAGTCGCGAAAACTGCCCACCGTGAGATGGCTGACAACCGCAAAGGCCTGTTTGTCATGGCTGTCGATGATCAGTCGGGTGACTTCATCGGACTCGTAGGGAATCAGCGCTTCCTGCAGGAAATGCGTCAGCGGGATGTCGGCCAGCGCCATTTGCGCGGCCACCCGCTCGCCATCGTTGAGCGCGGCGACGCCGGCCAGAAAGTCCCCGGAGCGCGCCGGGCTGGCCTTGGCCATCACGTCCTTGAGACTGTCGAAGCGGTAGGTCTGGGCGCCGACGGTATGGGCAAATGCGGCCATGGGGCGCGGTCCTCCTGAATGAATGCTTTTAGTGCAGGCACCGAGCCTGAGGCCCGGTGCCGGTGCAACTTCTAGATACCTTCGAGCATAGCGTCTGCCGGTGCTTCGGAGCGTTGCTTGGCGGTCAGCTGGAAATACAGGTAACCGGCAGCCATGAACCCGAGGAACACGCCACCGATCAGGGTGTTGAACCAGGCCATTGCCACCAGGCACACCAGCGCCAGAAACAGCGCGATCCCCGGCACGATCGGATAGCCCGGTGCGCGGAAGGTGCGCTCAAGGTTCGGCTCGGTTTTACGCAGTTTGAACAGGCTGAGCATGCTGATGATGTACATCACGATGGCGCCGAACACCGACATGGTGATCATCGCAGCGGTGAGGCTCATGCCTTGCAGATTGACCAGGCCGTCGCTGTAGATCGCCGCAATGCCGATCACACCGCCGGCCAGGATCGCCCGGTGCGGGGTCTGGAAGCGTGAGAGTTTGGCCAGGCTTTTCGGCAGATAACCGGCCCGGGCCAGGGCAAAGAACTGCCGCGAGTAACCGAGGATGATCCCGTGGAAACTCGCCACCAGCCCGAACAGGCCGATCCACACCAGCATGTGCATCCACGTCGAGTTGTTGCCGACCACCGCTTTCATCGCCTGGGGCAGCGGGTCGTTGATGTTCGCCAGTTGGCGCCAGTCGCCGACGCCGCCGGCCATCACCATCACGCCGATGGCCAGGAACACCAGGGTCAGGATGCCGCTGACATAGGCCTTGGGAATCGTGCGCTTCGGGTCCTTGGCTTCCTCGGCCGCCATGGCCGCGCCCTCGATGGCGAGGAAAAACCAGATCGCGAAAGGAATGGCGGCGAAGATCCCGGGAATCGAACCGAGGCCGAATTCACTGGACCCCGACCAGCCATTGAGCACGAAGTTGCTGAAACTGAAGCCCGGCGCAACCACGCCCATGAACACCAGCAGTTCGGCAACCGCCAGCACGGTGACCACCAGTTCAAAGGTCGCGGCGATGCTGACGCCGAGGATGTTCAGGGTCATGAACACGAAATACGCCCCGACCGCCGCGACTTTCGGATCAAGCTCCGGATATTGCACATTGAGATAGGCGCCGATGGCCATGGCGATGGCTGGCGGGGCGAAGACGAACTCGATCAGCGTGGCGATCCCGGCGATCAATCCGCCTTTTTCGCCGAACGCCCGACGACTGTAGGCAAACGGCCCGCCCGCGTGAGGAATCGCGGTGGTCAGTTCGGTGAAACTGAAGATGAAGCAGGTGTACATGGTCGCGACCATCAGGGCCGTGACCAGAAAACCCAGGGTTCCTGCGGTGCCCCAGCCGTAACTCCAGCCGAAGTATTCGCCGGAAATCACCAGGCCGACGGCAATGCCCCATAGGTGCAGGGTGCCGAGTGTGGGTTTGAGCTGTGTGGTGGAAGTCATAAGTCCTCTCTGTCTTTTTTATTGTTCGATCTGTTGGACTTTCGGGTGCAGCGGTTGAGTGAATGGGTGCTGTTCACGCAGCGGCGGTGTTCACACAAATCCTGAATGACAGGTACGCAAGGCCCGTGCCAGAGCGGCCAGGCCAGGGTTTGTCATCGGGATGAAGGGGGCGACACCGATAGTTCGGTGCCGCCCGGTTTTTTAGAAGAAGCCCAGCGGATTGATGTCGTAGCTCACCAGCAGGTTTTTGGTCTGCTGGTAGTGATCGAGCATCATCTTGTGGGTTTCACGGCCGACGCCGGACTTCTTGTACCCGCCGAACGCGGCGTGCGCCGGGTACAGGTGGTAGCAGTTGGTCCACACACGACCGGCCTTGATGGCGCGGCCCATGCGATAGGCGCGGTTGATGTCGCGGGTCCAGAGGCCGGCGCCGAGGCCGAACTCGGTGTCGTTGGCAATCGCCAGGGCTTCGGCTTCGTCCTTGAAGGTGGTGATGCTCACTACCGGGCCGAAGATTTCTTCCTGGAACACGCGCATCTTGTTGGTGCCCTTGAGCAGGGTCGGCTGGATGTAATATCCGGAAGCCAGGTTGCCTTCGAGTTTTTCCACCTTGCCGCCGGTCAGCAGCTCGGCACCTTCGCCCTTGGCGATTTCCAGGTACGAAAGGATCTTGTCGAATTGCTGCTCGGACGCCTGGGCGCCGACCATGGTGTCGGTATCCAGCGGGTCGCCGCGTTTGATCTGGCTGACTTTCTTCATCACCGCCTGCATGAATTCGTCGTAGATCGACTCCTGAACCAGCGCGCGGGAAGGGCAGGTGCAAACTTCGCCCTGGTTGAAGAACGCCAGCACCAGACCTTCGGCAGCCTTTTCAATGAAGCTTGGCTCGGCCTGCATGATGTCTTCGAAGAAAATGTTCGGCGACTTGCCGCCCAGCTCAACGGTGGACGGGATGATGTTCTCCGCGGCGCATTTCATGATGTGCGAGCCGACCGGGGTCGAGCCGGTAAAGGCGATCTTGGCGATGCGCTTGCTGGTGGCCAGGGCTTCGCCGGCTTCTTTGCCGAACCCTTGCACCACGTTGAGTACGCCCGGTGGCAGCAGGTCGCCGATCAGTTCCAGCAGCACGCTGATGCCCAGCGGGGTTTGTTCGGCAGGCTTGAGCACCACGCAGTTGCCGGCGGCCAGGGCCGGGGCGAGTTTCCACGCGGCCATCAGGATCGGGAAGTTCCACGGGATGATCTGGCCGACCACGCCCAGCGGTTCATGGATGTGATAAGCGACGGTGTTGCCGTCGATTTCGGCAGCGCTGCCTTCCTGGGCGCGCAGGCACCCGGCGAAATAGCGAAAGTGGTCGGCGGCCAGCGGGATGTCGGCGTTGAGGGTTTCGCGGATGGCTTTGCCGTTGTCCCAGGTTTCGGTGATCGCCAGGGTTTCGAGGTTCTGTTCGATGCGATCGGCGATTTTCAGCAGGATCAGCGAGCGGGCCTGGGCGGAGGTCGAGCCCCAGGCGTCGGCAGCAGCGTGAGCGGCGTCCAGCGCCTTTTCGATGTCTTCGGCAGTGGAACGCGGGAATTCGGCAATCGGCTGGCCATTCACTGGCGAGGTGTTGGTGAAGTACTGACCTTTGACAGGCGCGACGAACTCGCCGCCGATGTAGTTACCGTACTTGCTCTTGAACGAGACCTTGGCGCCTTCAGTACCGGGGTGAGCGTAACGCATGATGATGTTCTCCTTGGCTTTGTACTTATTAGAGAAACGCGCATGTGCGCTTGCTATAAGCGTAGAGCAAAGGTCGGGCCACCGCCGTGCAGGTCAGGCAAATCAAGGCCTTGCGTGATTTCTGTCGGACAAGTGGCAAGCGTCTGTGACGGTATCGGTACAGCTCGGGTGACAGTTTGTACCGTTTCTGGCACAGCCCGTGACCGGGCGGTCTTGCCAGCATTGCAAAGACCGGTTGGCTGGAGGATGCTGGGCACCACTTCACGCATGGGCCGATGAGCCTCGGGGAGAATAATAAGAAATGCACGACAACCATTTGAGTCGCCATGCCCAACAGGTTCTCACCGTCACCCAGGGCAAACCGCACCTGCATGGCCCCGGTGCCGACCCGTCGATCGCCCGCTCGTGGCTGCGTTGTCTTGAGGACTATCACCTCGACCCGGCCCTGACCATGGCGCCGACCGTGCTCGAACACGGTCGTGTCCTCGAAAGCCGCGAACGGCTGCAGCAAGTGTTGCAGATCGCCGGCAATGAAATGAGCAGTCTGCATCAACAACTTTCCGGCGCCGGCCACGCGGTGCTGCTGACCGACGCGCGCGGGGTGATCCTCAATTGCGTCACCGCCCCCACCGAACGCAAGATCTTCGAACGTGCCGGCCTGTGGCTGGGCTCCGACTGGAGCGAAGCCTGCGAAGGCACCAACGGCATCGGCACCTGCCTGGTGGAACGTCAGGCTTTAACCATCCATCAGGACGAACATTTCCGTGGTCGCCACACTGGCCTGACCTGCTCGGCGAGCCCGGTGTTCGACCCCCACGGCGAACTGCTGGCGGTGCTCGATGTGTCCTCGGCGCGGCCGGACGTTTCGCGCCAGAGCCAGTTCCACACCATGGCGCTGGTCAATCTGTCGGCGAAGATGATCGAGAGCTGCTATTTCCTGCGCTGCTTCGATAATCAATGGCTGCTGCGTTTTCATCTCCAGGCCGAATCCGTCGGGCTATTCAGCGAAGGGTTGCTGGCGTTTGACGGGGAAGGGCGGATCAGTGCGGTCAATCAGAGTGCCTTGAACCTGCTCGGGCACATTCGTGGCGGCTTGCTCGGCAAACCGGTGGAAGCGTTTTTCGATTGTTCGCTGGATGAGTTACTCGGGCGCGCCAGTGCCCATGCCAGCGCAAGCTGGCCATTGCGTACCCGTGACGGACGCCATCTGTTTGCGGTATTGCGCGGAGAGGCGCGCAAGCCGTCTCCCGTCCTGCCGAAACCGGCAATTCCCGAGGCGCCGCGCCTGGCCGGTATTTGCCTGGACGATGCCGGGCTGCAAGCGGACTTCCGCAAGGCCCTGCGGGTCTTCGAGCGCGATGTGCCGCTGCTGATCAATGGTGAAACCGGCTCCGGCAAAGAGGCATTCGCCAAGGCTGTGCACAACGCCAGCCAACGCGCCGGCAAGGCCTTCGTCGCGCTCAACTGCGCGGCAATTCCCGAAAGCCTGATCGAGAGCGAGCTGTTCGGTTATCGCGGCGGCAGCTTCACCGGTGCGCGCAAGGACGGCATGCGCGGCAAGTTGCAGCAGGCCGACGGCGGCACGTTGTTCCTCGATGAAATCGGCGACATGCCGCTGGCTTTGCAGACCCGTCTGCTGCGAGTGCTGGAAGACCGGCAAGTGGTGCCGATCGGTGGCGAGCCGGAAGCGGTCAACGTGCGGATCATCAGTGCCACGCACCGCAATCTGCTGGAGCGAGTGGCGGACGGCAGTTTCCGTGAGGATCTGTACTACCGGCTCAACGGGCTGGAAGTGGCGCTGCCGCCATTGCGCGAACGCAGTGACAAATCCCAATTGCTGGATTTCCTGCTGGCCGAAGAGGCGGGCGGGGAAGCGATCCTGATCGAAGACCCGGCGCGCCGGGCGTTGCTGGGGTTCAACTGGCCAGGCAATGTGCGACAGATGCGCAATGTGCTGCGCACGCTGGCGGCGTTGTGCGATGAGGGGCGGATCGGGTTGGATGATTTGCCTGCGATGTTCCGGCAGGTGCAGCCGCTGCTGGTCAAAGCTGATGAAGCGTCGTCCGCACAGCCGCTGGAGGATGCCGAACGGCTGGCGTTGCTCAATGCGCTGGAACACACGCGCTGGCACATGACCCATACGGCCGAGCAGCTTGGCGTCAGTCGCAACACCCTTTATAGAAAGCTGCGCAAACACGGGATCGAGCGGCGTGTCAGTTAAAAGCCCCTCACCCTAACCCTCTCCCAGGGGAGAGGGGACTGACCGGTGTGTTCTCTCAAGTCACGTCGACATGAGATATCCGGTCGAACTCAGATTCTGAAAGCGACACAAATCGGCTCCCTCTCCCTCCGGGAGAGGGCTGGGGTGAGGGCAACGGTCTCCAGCCGGGGCCGAGATGTCGTGATCCACACACCCGGCTCCGTCAGCTAAAGGATGCGGTTTTCCCCTGCCTGGGCTACCCTGCGGCCATGTTTTACGAGGTCGACTATGCACATTCATATTCTGGGTATCTGCGGGACTTTCATGGGCTCGATGGCGGTTCTGGCCAAAGAGCTGGGCCATCACGTGACCGGCTCCGATGCCAACGTCTATCCGCCGATGAGCACCCAGCTCGAAGCCCAGGGCATTCAGTTGACCCAGGGTTACGACCCGGCGCAGCTTGATCCGGCACCGGATCTGGTGGTGATCGGCAACGCCATGTCCCGCGGCAATCCGGCAGTGGAATATGTGCTGAATAAAGGCCTGCCGTACGTCTCCGGCCCGCAGTGGCTGGCCGACCATGTGCTGCAAGGTCGCTGGGTGCTGGCGGTTGCCGGTACGCACGGCAAGACCACCACCAGCAGCATGCTCGCCTGGGTGCTGGAACATGCCGGCATGAGCCCGGGTTTCCTGATCGGCGGTGTGCCGCAGAACTTCTCGGTGTCGGCGCGCCTGGGCGGCACGCCGTTCTTCGTGATCGAGGCCGACGAGTACGACAGTGCGTTCTTCGACAAGCGTTCGAAGTTCGTCCACTACCGTCCGCGTACTGCGATTCTCAACAACCTTGAGTTCGATCATGCCGACATCTTCCCTGATCTGCCGGCCATCGAGCGGCAGTTCCATCACTTGGTGCGGACCATTCCGAGCGAAGGCCTGGTGATCCATCCGACCACCGAACCGGCCTTGCAGCGCGTGATCGAGATGGGCTGCTGGACCCCGGTGCAAACCACCGGTGCCGGCGGTCAGTGGCAGGTCAAGTTGCTGAAAGATGACGGCTCGGCGTTCGAAGTGATGTTCGAAGGCGTCTCCCAAGGCGTAGTCGAGTGGGAATTGACCGGCCAGCACAACGTCGCCAACGCCTTGGCCACATTGGCTGCCGCACGTCACGTCGGTGTCGTGCCGTCCATGGGCATTGCCGGGTTGAGCGCGTTCAAGAGCGTCAAACGCCGGATGGAAAAAGTCGCGGAAGTTCGCGGCATCACCATCTATGACGACTTCGCCCACCACCCGACCGCGATTGCCACCACCCTCGACGGTCTGCGCAAACGCATCGGCGATGCGCCGCTGATCGCGATCATCGAGCCGCGCTCCAACTCGATGAAGCTCGGCGCCCACCGTGACGGTCTGCCGGACAGCGTGGTCGATGCCGATCAGGTGATCTGGTACGCCCCGGCCAACCTCGGCTGGGATCTGGCCGGCACCGCCGCGTTGTGCACCGTGCCGTCGATCGTCAGCGATTCGCTGGAAGGCATCATCGAGCGCGTGAAGAGCCAGGCCCAGCCCGGCACCCACGTGGTAATCATGAGCAACGGCGGCTTCGGCGGCCTGCACGGCAAACTCGCCGAGGCGCTGAAATGAACACTCGTTTTCAGGACGGCGGCCCGGAACGCATCACCCTGGCGATGACCGGCGCGTCCGGCGCCCAGTACGGCTTGCGCCTGCTGGATTGCCTGGTGCGCGAGGATCGCGAGGTGCATTTCCTGATCTCCAAGGCCGCGCAACTGGTGATGGCCACCGAGACCGATGTGTCGCTGCCGGCCAAGCCACAGTTGATGCAGGCGTTCCTCACCGAATACACCGGCGCGGCGGCCGGGCAGATCCGCGTGTACGGCAAGGAAGACTGGATGTCGCCGGTGGCCTCGGGCTCCGGCGCTCCGGCGGCGATGGTGGTGGTGCCATGTTCGACCGGCACCTTGTCGGCCATCGCCACCGGCGCCTGCAACAACCTGATCGAGCGTGCGGCAGATGTAACGTTGAAGGAACGTCGCCAGTTGATTCTGGTGCCGCGCGAAGCGCCGTATTCGAGCATTCACCTGGAGCACATGCTCAAGCTGTCGAACATGGGCGTGACCATCCTGCCTGCTTCGCCGGGTTTCTATCACCAGCCGCAGACCATCGATGACCTGATCGATTTCGTGGTGGCGCGGATTCTCAATCTGCTGGGCATTCCCCAGGACATGCTGCCACGCTGGGGTGAGCACCATCTGAGCAGCGATGAATAAGCTGCTGACGATCCTGCTGATGTTGCAACTGACCGGCTGCGCCACCGCGCGCACGCTGGATGCCGCCAAACCCGGCGCGCCGGTGGTGTATTCCGGTACACGTCTGGATCTGTATGCCATGAACGGTGGCTGTTGTGCGATGGACCGGTTCGGCGCCGAGGCGCCGAGCTATCCCGGCGTGGATCTGCCGGCCAGTGCATTGCTCGATACCCTGTTGTTGCCGCTGTCCGTACTGACGGTGCTGGGCGTCGGGTTTCAGGCGACCGGGGGTTGTGAAAACACCGGCTCGATCAGGCAAGGTCGAGCCGGTGATACCGCTTAAAACAGGCTGATCAGCTCGGGCGGGAAAATAATGTCTGTGGAGAAAACATCCTGTCCTGCCGGCAAGTCGATGACTCGTTTACGGGCTTTCGCCACGCCTTCGATCAGTGCGTCGTAGTCGTCCCGGTTCAAGTTTTCTGACAGTGTGCGGGCTTCGATGGTGTCTGCCGGGTTCTGACTCGAACCGGTCGCCTGCGCGAGTGACTGAAGATAGACATCTTCCACGGTGGCCGCACGGGTCATGTCCGACTTGACCAGCCAAACGCGCCTTGCCGCGAGTCCGGTCGGAGGAGACGAAACATGCCCCTCCATTTTCATGCTCGGGAACCGTGACTGCTCGTCTGCCGGGCTCTGCGAGAGACGCGCTGAATTGTAGGCGCGATTGTCTTGCCCCGGGACGACCTCGACATTACGAGTGTCAAGCAAATACACAAACATCATTCGACGGGATTGAGTCTGCGAGGCGACGCTTTGTGTGTGATGGGTTTCACTGCCGGTCTTCGTCCGGGTATCGTGAGAGCCTGTTGCGTCAAAGAACTCATTCGCGAGCTTCAAGGCAGTTTTGAGGCTGAACATCGTGCTGACAGCCGTTTCGCTTGTGGACCTGCCGACCGATGATGTCGATGGCGTCAGGGTTGCGGATCGGGCAATGTCGAATGGCGTCCGGTTATCTACCTTGAACACGGCAGGAATATCGAGCCTGTACAAGTAGCCATGCCGGTTGATTTTAAAGCCGCAACGCAGCAGCAAATCATGAAAAAAAGGCGGGGTGAGACTTTCTTTCAGGAGGCTGGTGCCGCCTCCCTGATTCCTTAATCGGATAATTTCGGCGTGGATTTCCGTCAGGTACGGCTCGAAAACTTTTGGATCGGTTACGACCAGCGTACTGGCCTGATGGGCCTGGGCCCACGCAGGTAGTTCATCATTGATCCGGCTGTTGAACTGGCCGGTTGGCGATAACTCACTGACCAGTCGCTCAAGTTGCGAAATGGACAGGTTGTAGGGCTGGAAGCGTGCAATGACCTCTTCCCTTGATTTGAGCCGGGAATCAAGATTGGTCCACAAGCGCAGGTATTCCATCAATTGTTCACGCCGTGAAGGAAATTCCCGTTGGCTGGCCCACTCGGGAGGTTTCCCGTAGAACGCAACATCCAGACGAAAACGCGAAATATCCTCCCCATCGATTCTGTACAGGTTCCAGATATCGATGTCACGCCAATAAATTGGAAATGCCCAGTGATTGGCCGAGTACTTGATCGGCCTGACAACAGTCAGTCCGGTGCCTTCTGGAAACGCCACTTGGGTGAGGGGGCCATGACGGTCATCCAGGCCAGGCTTGCGCTGCATTTCTACGTAGCCATGAGAATCCTGATTATCGATATTCCAGGTGTAGTGACTCTGATGACCGTACGCCGGACTGGTATCCGTTGTCTCGGCTATGCCGGGCGTCGGCAGGTGTTGGGAAGGCGTGTGCGAGTCTGGTGTGTCGGGTGTTGGCTGGTGCGGGGATGGCGTGTGCGGATCTGGCGCGTCAGGTGTCGGCACGCGTGACAATGGGGATTGCGGGTCCGGTGTACTGCGGTGCAGGGTGACCGATTCAAGGTGGCTCACCCACTGGGCGGGTGAGCGTTTCTGATGATCCAGGACGCGGTTGAACATGTCGCGGTCCATGTCCGGACCCAGCCAGCGGCGCAGCTCGTCAAACAGGTAAGTGTTCTCCATTCGTTCGGTGCGAACCCTGGCCCACTGCGGTTTTCTCCCGGTGCGGTGGGCTTCGGCGCGAAAACGGGTGATATCGGCACCCTGCAGGCCGTAGAGGTTCCAGATGTCGCGGTCAGTCCAGGCAGGCAACAGCTCGGCGGGTTGATCGATGGGATGCGTGGGGGGCTCGACACTGACAAACGATCCGTTGTCGTCCCTGAACGCATGAATCGACAGGGGCCCGACGGTGTCGTCCAGGCGCATTTTCCGGTGCATGACCACATAGCCATGATGGTGAGTGGTGGTGCTGTCCCAGACGTAGTGCCGGGTGTCGATGTAAACCGCGGTCGTGTCTGATTGTGCGAGGGACGCAAGTGCCTGTGGCGGAGAGTTCTGCGGAATGACTGCTGGTCGATGTACAGCAGACTCGATCAGAACTCCGCTGTCGGCGGGCTCACCGATTCGCCAGGTATTGCTTTGAGGATCGAAATGCAGGGCCGGGCCGGACGGGTGCATTTCCTGTGGCAGCTTGGCCCGATAGGTTCCGGCGCCTTCGTCCCAGTCCACCATGACGGTGGTGGTCGTGGCGTATTGCACCTCGGCATAAATGCGCCCCCGATGTACACGCAAACCTTCGGCATTGACGGCAGGCAAAAGTGTTCGCGCCTGGGCCGGCAGCTCGTAGTGACGAATGTTTTCGGTCGGGTGCGGGTTGCCGGATGACGCTCTCTCCAGGATTGCGGGAATCAGATCCTGGATCTGTATCCGGGGCAACGTTTCGCCTGAAGGCAGTTGCGCCGGGTGGTGTGGCTCGGGCAGGCGGGCGACCGGCCCTGCGGGCCGACTCAGCCCCGGAAGCTCAAGTCGTGGAGTCGGCAGGGGTATTGATGCATCGGGTGGATTGCCGGATGTGCCGGTATTTTTCGGTGTGGGGTTTTTGGGTGCCATCAAGGCGTCCTTTCATTGATTGCCTGCCGTCGGGAATTGCCATCCGATGACGAAATGGCAGATGCAGGCGTGCTGGAGGGCACGTTATCCATGAAGGGGGAGGGAGGTGTGGTAGATAGTTAGGGTGCAGTTGTTGAATCGATCTGGCTCGTTTCAGGTATCGGGCAGTTCAACACAAGGTCCTCGGAGTTCATTGGAAAATGGCATTCCGGGGGCCGTGTTGAACTGCTGGATGGGGGAACTCACTTGCCAAGTTTTCTCAACTCGTCCGACTCGACGATCCTCACCCCGTCCTGCTCCTCCAATGCCAGGCGCCACATGGCCCGGGCCAGCTGGCAGGCTTCGATGCCCCGGTACTTGCCGGGAATCAGTTTCGAGAACGGTGCGGCAAGCTGTTCGCCCAGGCGTGGCTCGCTGCGGTCACCCAGCAGCAGCGAAGGTCGGCAGATGGTCAATTGCGGCCAGTCCTGCGCGCGCAATGCATGCTCCATCTCCCCTTTGACCCGGTTGTAGAAAATCGAGGAGCGGCGATCGGCCCCCAGGGCACTGATCACGATCAGGTGCCGTGCACCCATTTCCCGGGCGCGTTTGGCGAACGCAACCACCATGTCCAGATCCACGGCGCGGAACGCCTCTTCGGAGCCGGCCTGCTTGATGGTGGTGCCGAGGCAGCAGTAGGCGATATCGACACGGCCGGCCAGTTGCGGCAGGAAGGTCTGTGGATCGCCGACCGGGTTTTCCAGATGTGGATGTTCGGCCAGTGGCCGGCGTGAAGGGGCCAGGACACGGGTGATCGTCGGCTCATTGAGCAAACGGTCGAGCAGGTGCTCACCGGTCAGCCCGGTGGCGCCGGCAAGCAAGACATGCTGAGGCGTCAAGTACATAGTGTCTCTCCCTTGATACTGTTCAGCTTAGTTGCTGTTTGTCGCTCCGTCGTTCAACGCAGCACTTTGCAACGCTTTTCTCGCTTGTTGTTTACGCAGCAGTTGCCAATGTGCGAGTACGGTTTTCGGTGCCCAGATCTGCGGTTCGGAGGCTTCGAAGTTGTCCGCCAGCTCGCGCTCGGCAACGGTGGCCTTGGCCAGTTTGAAGGCTTGCTCCAGATCGTCGGTCTGGTTCAGTGCCTGTGCAAACAGGGCATCGCCGAAATAGGTGAAATTGGCCTCTTCGGAACAGCCGAACGATACGCGGTCGGCGCGGGAGGCGGTCATGATCAGTGTGCGCTCGTCCTTCAACGCCGGAATGAAACCACCGGAATAGCACGAGGAGATGACAATGATCTTGTCGCGGTTCTTCAACGGTGCAAGCACAGCGGCAAGCTCGTCGGCGGGCAGGTCGGCCAGTTCCATGCGCGGCTGGTCGAGGACCAGTTCGTGTTCGGCGGTGCCGTGGCTGGTCAGATAGATGAACACCAGGTCTTCCGGGCCGGTACGTTCGGCCAGGGTCAGGGCGGCGCGCCGCAGGTTTTCACGGGTGGCCATCGGCCGGTCACCGAGGTGGTCGCGGTGATTGACCAGGCGAATCTGGCCATAGGCACCGAAACGGCTGGCGAGCATGTTGGCCACGTAGTCGGATTCGCGCAGGAACACGCTTTGCTTGCCGTCGCCGCCGAGGGTCAGGGTGTACAGCTCCACCGCCGGGGTCGAGGCCGGCACATTGGCCAGCGCTTCGTCGAGCAGGCGGCCCTGAGCCAGCAGGCCGAGCTCGAGGGTGTCGGGCAGCAATTTCCCATCGGCATCGCGCACGCGCTGACCGTTGATCCAGGTGCCGCTGAGCACGGTGCCGTCGGTCAGCACCAGGGTGCCGCGTCCCGAGTAGCTGTCGCTGTCGAAGCCGCCGATGTAGAAACTGCCATCAGACAGATTCAGCCGGCCCTGGCCACTGAAGCGCCAGTCGTTGAAGTAGCCGATGTAATGGCTGCCGTCGGCGCCGATCAGTTCGCCCTTGCCGGTCAGTGCGCCTTCCTTGAACTGGCCGAGCCAGACGTCGCCGTCGGCATTTTCGTAGCGGCCCTTGCCCTGCAGTTGATTGTTCTTGAAGCCGCCGACATAGATGTCGCCGTCGGCGCTGTTGAAGGTGCCGTTGCCTTCGAGCTGGCCATTGATGAAGTGGCCGCTGAATTGATTGCCGCTGGCGTCGCCGCGCTGGCCTTCACCGTTGGGTTTGCCGTGGGCGAACTGGCCCTGATAGGAGCTGCCGTCGTCCAGTTCCAGACGACCGAGGCCGGAATACTGGTCGTCCTTGAATTCGCCGCGATAGGTCATCGCGTTTTCCTTGAGGGTGCCTTCGCCTTCGCGCCGGCCCAGTTTGAAGCCGCCGGTGTAGCTGCCGCCGTGGGTGGTCAGCGTGCCCTGGCCGTCGAACAGGCCTTGCTGGAAGTTGCCGCGATAGACCTCGCCATTGCTGCCGTGCCATTCGCCCTGACCGTGCCACTGGCCCTTGTCGAACTCGCCCGCGTACCAGCTGCCGTTCGGGTAGTCGACCCGGCCCTGGCCTTGCAGCAGGCCGTTGACCAGCTCGCCACGATAGCGTCCGCCATCGGGCAGGCGTGCATCCGGGGGCAACAGCGATTCGCCGTCGCCGCAAGCGGTGAGCATCAGGGTCAGGGCAAGCGGTGCAAGAGCAGCAAGTTGGCGCATAGCGGGATCCGGGCAATTAGGCGACCGAGTATGCCGTAGCTATGTGACCTTATACAGCCGGCAGGGAGGAGTGGATGCGAAACCGCGTGAGCCGTTTCGCATCCCGGCACTCAGACGAAGCAGAGTGACAGCGGTTCGGCGATGTAGGCCGGTTTGTCCGAGCCTTCGATCTCCAGGGTGGCGGTGGCCTTGAGCAGCCACTGGCCGGGTTTCTTCTCGGTCACTTCACCGAGGTCGACCTTGAGCCGGACCTTGGAATTGACCTTGACCGGCTGGATGAAACGCACGCTGTCCAGGCCGTAGTTGACCACCATCTTCACGCCTTGCGGCAGGATCAGGATGTCTTCCATCAGTTTGGGGATCAGTGACAACGACAGGAAACCGTGTGCAATGGTGCTGCCAAATGGCGTTTGCGCGGCTTTGACCGGGTCGACATGGATGAACTGATAATCCCCGGTGGCTTCGGCGAACAGGTTGATGCGCTCCTGATCGATGGTGAGCCATTCGGAACGTCCGAGTTCCTTGCCGACATAATCTTTGAGCTCTGCAACTGGAACATAGGGCATTGAGACTCTCCTTGGGTTCATCGGTTTTATAGTTTTTCAGGTGGTGGATTTGACCGCCCTGCGAACCACTGTAGATCATCATGGCGATTTGCTCAGGTCAACCGACCATGCTTTTGGCGAATGCCGATCCATAGCGCAGGCGTGCTTATAATGCCGGGCCCGTGCTTGGCGGGATGTCGGACGGAGATGACGGATGTTGCTACGCGGCCTGACCATGCTGGTGCTGTTTCAATTGCTCGGCACGGCCCTCAATCACTTGCTGTTGCCGGTGCTGCCGGGGCCGATCATCGGCCTTTTGCTGTTGCTGGCGTTCCTGATCGTGCGCGGTGAAGTGGGCGAGCCGCTGAACCTCGCCGCCGGCAGTCTGTTGCGCTATTTGCCGTTGTTGCTGGTGCCGCCGGCGGTGGGTGTGATGGTTTACGCCACGGCGATTGCCGCGGATTTCTGGGCCATCGTCGGTGCGCTGGTGGTTTCGCTGATTCTGTCCATGGCCTTCGCCGGCGTGCTGATGCAACGGCTGGTCAAGCGTCACGCGCCGCATTCGGAGGAATCCTGATGCTGTTCGACTGGCACGGCGCCTGGGCGTCGGTGATTCACCATCCGCTGTTCGGCATTGGCATCACCCTGGGCGCCTATCAACTGGTGCTGGCGGCGTTCGAGAAAACCCGCTGGATATTCCTGCAACCGGTGCTGGTCTCGATGTTGCTGGTGATCGGCGTGCTGGTCGGCTGCGGCCTGACTTACGTCGAGTACCGCAAGAGCACCGAGATCCTCAGCATTCTGCTGGGCCCGGCGACCGTCGCGCTGGCAGTGCCGCTGTATTTGAATCTGCGGCGCATCCGCCAATTGTTCTGGCCGATTTTTACTACGCTGGTGATAGGCGGGGTGGTCGCCACGGGCATGGGCGTGGCGCTGGGCTGGTGGTTCGGTGCCGATCACATGATCCTGATGACCATGGCACCGAAGTCGGTGACTTCGCCGATCGCCATGCTGGTGGCCGAGCAGATCGGTGGCGTCGCGGCGCTGGCGGCGGTGTTCGTGTTGATCACCGGGGTGATCGGCGCGATCTTCGGCCCGGCGCTGCTGACCCGCCTCGGTGTGCACAGCCCGGAGGCGCGCGGCATGGCGCTGGGCATGACGGCGCATGCGGTCGGTACGTCGGTGGCGTTGCAGGAAAGTGACGAGTGCGGCGCCTTCGCGGCACTGGCGATGAGTCTGATGGGCGTGGCCACGGCGGTGTTCCTGCCGTTGGCGGTGTCGATGGTGGTGTAAGGAAATGTCTATGAGTCTGCCGCTTTTTCCGCTGAACACGGTGCTGTTTCCCGGCTGCAATCTGGATTTGCAGATCTTCGAGGCACGCTACCTGGACATGATCGGCCGCTGCATGAAACAGGGCGGCGGTTTTGGCGTGGTGTGCATTCTCGAAGGCCATGAAGTCGGCGCCGCCCCCGAAGGTTTCGCCATGGTCGGTTGCGAAGCGCGGATCACTGATTTCCAGCAGCAGGACAACGGATTGCTGGGCATCCGGGTGCAGGGCGGGCGCCGCTTTCTCGTGCAGCGAACCGAAGTGCAACGCGATCAACTGATCGTCGCCGAGGTCGAGTGGCTGGACGAGGAACCCGAGCAACCCTTGCAGGACGAAGACGCCGATCTGGTGGCCCTGCTCAAGGCTCTCGCGGAACACCCGATGGTCGAGGCGCTGAACATGGGCATCGAGGCGGCAGGGCAGCAGTCGCTGGCCAATCAGTTGGCGTACCTGTTGCCGTTCGCCGAAGAGGACAAGATCGACCTGCTGCAACTCGACGACCCGCAGCAGCGACTGGATGCGATCCAGGCGCTGCTCGACGAGTTGCAGGGCGAGCTGTTCGCCTGAAGCGGCTTATTCGGGCCAGACGATGTCGTTGGCGAACCATTCCTTGCCCTGATCCAGTATCAATATCGGCTTGCCTGCCAGGGCCGCCTTGTCGATCAGGGCGTCATACTCATGCCGGTTGAACGCACCACTGTGGGTGCGCTCTTCAATGGAGTCGCCGAATTGTGTCTGCTCGCCAATGTCATCGACCTTCGCTGCGCGAGTGAACGTTGAGTCGAGCAGCCACAGGCGCTGCGAATCGATGCCCCGCTTCGAGGTCGATATCAGTGCTTCGAGTTCATCGTCGGGAAACCACGCACCTTTGCGGGTGGCTGCGTCATTGAGGAGCTGGTTCTCCTCCCTGAGGACCACTTCCAGCTTTCGCGTGTCGATGACGTAGGCAAATACAAACTGCTGATTGTGGCGGATCGTTTCGTAGTTGCGCTCGGCGTCCAGTTCCACGTCGGATACATCGGACCAGTCGTTGTCCGATTCGCCCGACTCGACATCCGGCTCGCCGGGTTTTCTGCCGGGGTATTTGTTTCTCTGGTTGTTGTAGCGCAGGTACTCCGGATCGGGGGACTCGGTGCCGCGGCCGGCGTATCCCCTGACCAGTTTGAGGCTGACCGTGGCGCTGACGGGTTTCTCCGTTGTCGCGCCTCGAGGATGTTTCAGGCGCGGCAGCATCCGGCCGTCGTTATAGAACTCGAAAGGCGTGCGCTCATCGCCCCTGAACAGACCGGGAATGTCGGTGCGGTACAGGCAATCGCTGCTGTTGCGCAAATAACCCAGCTTCGCAAGAAAGGCCTCGAGAAACTCTCTGCTGACACTCTCATCGAAGTCGCCAAGACCGTGGTGCAGCAGCTTGCCGTTGCGCAATGGCAGGAGCAACGGTTCGATTTCCTGGTGGAGCGCATCGAAGCGGGTCGGATCGTTTACGTCCATTGAGCGAAGCTTGTGGCTGTCCGCCCAGCGGGGAATTATCAACGGATTGGCAATCAGGTCGTCGCGTAGTCGAACGTGCTGGCGGGGGGAGAGATTGTAGGAGCGCAACAGCACGACGCGTTCACCGTGGGTCATTTGTGGATACAGCCGCTTGAAGTGCTCGTTCAACAACTCGGTGGTGGCGGCCTTCAATAGTATCGGTAGCGGTTCGGGCGAACGTTGTTTGCTCGATACAACCGCTGCGCCGTCAGTGTCCGTCGAGTGTGGCCGTTTCAGCGGCCTCGACAGGCTCCACGTTGTCTCAGCGGTATTTCGGTAGAGGGCCGGGCCGGGCGCGAGTTTCCGGTAAAGATCCATTGCACGGTAAGTGCCCAGGCTGTCATCGAACTCCACGTACACCGTGCCGACCCCTTTCACGTCGACGAACTGGCGCCCGACGATGTAACGCAAGCCTTTTTCGTTGGCCGGTTGCATGTTACGCAACAGTCCGGGGTTCAGCAGGTAGCCGTTCAAGCCTGTGGCTGTCTGACCGAGCACCGCTGGCAAGTCCGATATCTGTACACGAGGCGGTTCGGATGTACCGGCGGGTGGCGGGGTATGCCCCGGATTTTGAACGCGTGAAGTGAACGGATCGGGTGCTTGATATTGCGGCGGCTGTGAAGGCAGTGGTCGTAACCGGGGTGGTTGAGCGAGCGGGTCGACAGTCGTGTCTGGCCTGTAAGGACCGTGCGGTGCGGGTGGTTTGGGTCGCATGGTGTCATTCCTTGACGATGATCAGGTGTTCGACCGGGATCGAGCGGGACGGCGCACTTTCCGAACTCCAGGCACGGGTGTCGGTGTTGTAGAAGATCCGGCCGGGAGCCCCATCGCGCAGACGAATATTGTGAACCTGCACGTGACGGGTCTCGAGTTCGTCGCGTTGTTGATGGTCAGCGATGTCCTGAGCGATCATCTGAACCGATGAATAGGCACGGGCATCCACGACGTAAAGGCCGATCACCTCGAACAGGGCGTTGATCCGGTAACGGTTCCCCGACGAGACCACCACGTCGACAGTTTCCAGTGGCAACGCCGGGTCATTGCTGTCCGGCAGATGAATCCGGATGCTGCCGACCTTCAGCAGGTTGTCCTTGATGGCAAGGTCGCGCGAAGTGATCTGTTCCTGCAGGTGCCGGGTGTGAACATGCCAGGTGGATGACCCCGAAATGCTGGCGTCGGCCTCGGCGGTGGACAGTCGAATGGAAAGGTGGCTGGCGGGAAACAGCTCGTAAGTCGAGGATCGTCCTTCCAGCCAGTAGGTCGCATGGTGTTCGGCAGCATGAAAGTCGACCCGTTGCGGCGTTGCCTTCAAGGTGCGCCTTTCGATGGAGGGCCGGACGAAAATGTATTTGCCTGGTCGTTCGTGCAATGAGGCGCGGCTCTGGATCATGGTGTAGCCGCTACTTTTTGCATCCTCGAAATAGTTGTTGCGAGGGAAGTCGAGGGCGTAGGAAATGCCGTCACGCATCACCAGGGTCAAGGGATGATTCATCCGCCAGCCGGAAGCCATGATTCCCGCGCCCATATCGCTTTTCTTGCCTGGATGTTCTTCAACTGCACCATGCAATGAAAGCAACCCGCTTCCTGCCTGAACGTGATGGTGAAGTGAACATTCGAGTAGCCGAGAAACGTGAACGCATCGGAGTTCGTTTTTTTAACGGTATAGATGGCCCGGACCTCGTCGATTTCCGTGCTGTCACGATCGACATAAAGGGTGCTACGGGAGGACCTGTCGTTCTGCCTGGCTTCCAGGATGGTGTGATGGACATCGCGGGAAACGAAGTAGTGCGAGTGGGTCTTGTCCGAAAGACTGAACGGATGGTCATTGACCGGTACCGGGGAAGCCTTGGCGATACCGGCAGTCAGAACGCCGACACTCACCGACAGATCGTTCGGGTCCGTGATTTCGGCAGGCCATTGCGGTTGCAGGTGATAACCGTCCTGGGTGACGAACGTCCATTTGTCATTGCGCAAGGAGCGCTTGCCATCGACGGTCCGGTACACCGCTTCGAGCACCAGCTTCCGTCCTGGCGAGCGCCTGTCGTCGTCGTCGCGCAGAGACTCGATTACAAGTGCGTCATTGTGGATGTACCAGCGCTGGATGGCTTCGAGCGGTACGCCCAGATAGACCTTGCTGGGCTCCTGGCCATCTTCGGTGATGGAAACGTGGCGACTCATCGGATCGAGCTGATAGGTATCGCTGCCGGGGCCGCCATTGACCGTGACATGCAGGCCGCGCACGGAAATCTGGTCATCCCCGGCACCGGCTTCGACGCGGTCGTTGCCGTTGGCGGCGATGATGTCCGCCTGATCGGAGCCGGTCACGCGATTGACCGCGCCGGCGAGCGTCTCGACCTTTTCGATGGATCTGAGCGTCGAGTGCAGCACCGGCTCGAGTTTCGGGTCCGCGGGTCGCAACGACAGCGCGCCGTTTTTCAGGTCGATGTCATAGCCGAGGTGACGCGGCGGGTCGGGAAGGTGATCCAGATGCCTGTGCGTGCCTTGCAGCCATAACAGATCGATACCGTCTCCTCCCGACAACTCGCTCACCTTGATCGGGTCGCATGAAAGCGCTTCGGAGGCCGACTGAAAAATAAAGGAGTCACCCTTGTCGCCGCCATGCAGCACTTTACTGCCGGTGCCATAGCTGAAGAAGTTGGCTTTATTCTGCGCGCCCTGCACAACGTCCTGGCCGCCGCCGAGACTCCAGAACACACCCTTGGTCGAATCGCTCGTGGCTTTGGAAAGAATGGAGTCCGACGTCGGCAGGCCATCCCTCGCGTCGTAGACGTCATCGGTGTCAACGATGACCGGCAGGTTTTCGGTCTTGTACGGCGACTTGCCCTTGGCCCACTCGTAGTAATAGATACGAGTGGGCTGCAGCCGGACCTCGAACCGGCCATTGATGATCACGTCGACGCTCTCCTTGAATTCATTGTCGAGCCAGGCGAGGCTGCGGGTCTTCAAGGCTTTGGCATAGTCGGCGGTAGTCTTGGCAATCAGGTAGCGATCCATCAGCGTCTTGTCCTGATCCTGACCGGTGAATGCGAACCAGCCAGCACGCCAGCGTTCGTTCACGGTCAGTTCGATGTAGTCGTCAATGTCGTCGACCGCCCGGACGGCACCATAGATTTTCGCCCCGACAATCATGATTGCGGCGGCAGCGATACCCACCGGGCCCGCCGCCTGGAATCCCGCCAGTGCTGCGCAGCCAAGGGCCAGGGACAGCGCGCCACTGAATACGCTCAGTCCGCCGGTGACGTACAGATCCTGCGCTTCCTTGCCCTGGGCCTTGGCTGCATCGTTGAAGGATTTGATGGCGGTATAGATATCGAAGGGCAACGTCAGCACACTGGCAATCAACCCGGCTCCGCGACACAGCCACTTGCCCATGGAGGTCTTGCCGAATTGTTCGAAGGTCATGGAGCCCTGGCGGATCATCTGCTCGCCGGTCTTGCTCAGGGCGTACTCGACCCCCAATGAAGTGATTTCCGAGAGACCTCCGCCAACGTTGATCAGCGCTTCAGCCGTGTCACCTTTCTTCAGCGCGTCGATGGCGCCGATGTAGGCGCTGTAGAGTCCGTAAGCCTGCATCCCGACGCCCATGCTGGCCATCCCGCGGCTTTTGGTTTTATCGACCCAGTCTGGCAAGTGTTCGGGCAACGGGTCTCGACGAATGTCCAGGCGTTGGGTGGCGTTCAGCAGGTGGTTGATCTTGTTCATGGCCTCAGCGAATTCACCCGTGGATTTCTCTCGCATGAGCGGTGGGGCGTCGGGGGAGCGCTGAGTGACGATTTCGTACAGCAGGGGCGGGATCTGAGCGTTTTCCGGTGAGGGAACGGACCTCATGCGCTGTTCGATCTGGGCCGTATCGAATTCCAGTGCATCGAGGAACGCCTGGTCAGGTTCGGAAAAGTAGGTGTTGGACGCCGATAGGGTTTCCCCATCGATTCGACCGCCCAAGGCCTGGAGCGTCTGGCGGCTGACACTGAATTCTCCGATGCGCAGAGGGCCGAACAGGGTGTCGAGATCCGCAAGCCCGGGTTTTTGGCCCGAGGTCTGAAGGGGCGGTTCCGGGGGGATGTTCAGGTCGGATATTTTGATCGGAGCTGACGGTCGGTCAGTCCGTGAAGCAGGGTTCAGTTGATTGGTCAAAGTCATGGCTCTTTTCACAAGTCCGTTTGTGGTGCTGCTGCCGGAATGTGGCATGGGGCACGGACTTGTTCATGAGCATTTGCTTTGCCAAATGTTTGATCACGCTCATCGACATCGAGGGCGCCGATGAGCGTTGAGCGCGGGCTCAGTAGGCATATCGCAACAAGGTATGTGGCAGATGCCGCAGTACAAAGAAACCGAACAGGGCGACCAGCGCCGGCAGCACCAGCCACCAGACTTTCTGCGGCATCGGATCAAGGGGGCTCGGCGCTGAATCAGCCACAGGCTCGCTGCGCAGACACAGGCGGCGAGCATCGCACCGGCCAGGACATCCGTCGGCCAGTGTGCTCCCAGATACACCCGTGACAGCGCAATCGCCAGTGCCGGAATGCAGCCGATCAACAGCCAGGTCAGGCGCAGTCTTGGCGGCTGCCCGCGTCCGGCCAGCACGGCGAGTGTCAGGAACAGCGCGAACGATCCGGACGCATGACCGCTGGGCATGCTGTAACTGGTGATCGGGTCGGTCAGCACTTCCGGGCGTACCCGGGCGAAAAACAGTTTGGTCCCGGTGTTGGCCAGTGCGGTGACGAGCAGCGTACTGCCGGCGAAGATCGCCTGACGCCACTGGCGGCACAGCAGCAACAGGCCGGTCAGCAAAATGCTGAACAGCAGCATGTTGCGGAATTCGCCGATCAGGGTGAAGACCACCGCAACTTCGTCTAACACTGCGCTACGGTGTTCCTGCACGAGGGTCATGACACCCTGATCGAGCGCGGTCAGGTAGGGGTAACCGATGAACAGCGCGATCAGGATCAACAGGCTCATGCTGCTGATCCAGATCGTCGCCCGGCGGTGACGGCGCAGGCTGCTGTTGGCGCTCAGGCCGACCATCACCGCAATGCTGGCGGCGACAATACCGGCCTGCAGCCAGAAACCTTCCGGCAATGGCAGACGAATCGCCGCCCCGGTGGCCCAGCCCGGCAGCAGGTAGGCGATGCTCCAGCCAGCCGCCGCCAGCAGGCTGACGGCAACGAAGCGCGGGAAAGGCATGTCGCACATCCCGGCGACCATCGGAAGCATCGGCCTCAGCGGACCGATGAAACGCCCGACCAGCAGACTGGCGATGCCATAGCGCTGGAAATAGGTTTCTGCCCCGTTCATCCATTCAGGGTGTTGACGCAGTCCCGGCAGGCGGCGGATGTTCTGATGGAAGTGGCGGCCGAGGAAATACGACACCAGGTCGCCGAGAATCCCGCCGAGAAAGCCCAGCAACAGCGTCTCGCTCAGTGACAGCGCACCGCTGCCGGCAAGTGCCGCCACGGCAAACAGCAACACCGTTCCGGGAACGATGATCCCGGCAATCGCCAGGCATTCGACAAAGGCCACGACGAACACCGCAGCAGCCAGCCACTGCGGGTTGGCGGCCAGCCACCCGGTCACGCTATCGAGCCATGGGCCCATACAACACACTCCATTTCATTGATGTCCCTGGTCGGCGTAGCGCAGAGGGGAAATTCACAGCAGAAAGTAATCGCGTCCTTCGACCTGACCCCGACGCAGCGGGTTCCGGGTGGACCACTGGGCGTAGGCCGCATCGACGAAGCGATACATCAAGTGCTCGTCGCGCCCATGGGGGATGCCCAGGCGGGTGGTCTGGATGATGTGGCCCGGCGCGGGGCCGGTGTCTTCCACCAGCAGGATTTCGTGGTCGAAGCGCTTGGCATCCCAGACCGGGACCTTCAAACCCAATGCCTTGCACAGCAGGGTCTGCCCGGCGCAAAGCTTTTGCGATGGGCGCGGGCGGCCCTGAGCATCGGGATTGTTCAGCAGCATTTGCGCGAGACTGGCTGGGCCGCTGATCTCGTCGACCCATGGATAGGCCGATTTGATCAGCACCGCATTGCCGGGGCCCTGCGCGCTGAAGTTCAGCGAATCGCCGCCACGGGCGTAGTACATATAGATGTGGCCGCCATCCAGAAACAAAGCCTTACGCTTTTCCGTGTAGCCGAGGGATGCGTGACTGCCCTTTTCTTCGCAGTAATACGCTTCGGTTTCGATGATCCGGGCGCTGAGCCACAGGTCGCCGACCCGGTGACGGATGACTTTGCCCAGCAGATCGCGGGCCAGGACCTGGGCGTCACGATCGAAAAAAGCGTCCGGAAGGCCCAGCGGCAGGCGCTCGGCACGGGCGCGAACGGTCAGGTTGGACATGGCAAACGGTGTTTATCCAGGCGAAAGAGGTCGTGATGATAACAATCCGAGCCTTAATTACGGCTGAACATCGGCAAATCGCCGTCCATTTCGACCATCCGCCCGTCACCGCTGTTAGTCCCGGGACGCGACAGCTATAATCTGCCGCTTTCCTCTTTGCCAAGACCCCAGCAGACCATGACTGAGTCCGTTCTTGACTACATGACCCGATTGGGTCGCGCCGCCCGCGAAGCTTCCCGGGTCATCGGCCGTGCCAGCACCGCGCAGAAAAACCGCGCCCTGCTGGCTGCCGCCAATGCTCTGGACGCCGCCCGCGCCGAGCTTGCGGCAGCCAATGAACTGGATCTGGCCGCCGGCCGCGCCAACGGTCTGGAGCCTGCACTGCTGGAACGCCTGGAACTGACCCCGGCCCGCATCGACGGAATGATCGTCGGTCTGCGCCAGGTGGCAGCCTTGCCGGACCCGGTCGGTGCGATCCGCGACATGAGCTTCCGTCCGTCGGGCATTCAGGTCGGCAAGATGCGCGTGCCGCTGGGCGTGATCGGGATCATCTACGAATCCCGTCCGAACGTGACCATCGACGCCGCCAGCCTGTGCCTGAAGTCCGGTAACGCGACCATCCTGCGTGGCGGATCCGAGGCGATTCATTCCAACCGTGCGATTGCCGCCTGCATCCAGCGCGGCCTGGCCGAAGCCGAATTGCCGGCTGCTGTGGTGCAAGTGGTGGAAACCACTGACCGCGCCGCCGTCGGTGCCCTGATCACCATGCCCGAGTACGTCGATGTGATCGTGCCGCGCGGTGGTCGTGGCCTGATCGAGCGCATCAGCCGTGACGCCCGGGTGCCGGTGATCAAGCATCTGGACGGCATCTGTCACGTCTATGTCAGCGAACACGCCGACCTGCCGAAGGCCCAGCGCATCGCCTTCAATGCCAAGACCTACCGTTATGGCATCTGCGGCGCGATGGAGACGCTGCTGGTCGATCAAAGTGTTGCGAAGGATTTCCTGCCGTCGATGGCCAGACAGTTCCGCGAAAAAGGCGTCGAGCTGCGTGGTTGCGAGCGCACCCGGGCGATCATCGAGGCGGTAGCGGCGACTGAAGAAGACTGGAGCACCGAGTATCTGGCGCCGATCCTGTCGATCCGCGTGGTCGACGGCCTGGACCAGGCCATCGAGCACATCAACCATTTCGGCTCTCACCACACCGATTCGATCGTCAGCGAAAACCTCGCCGACACCCGGCAGTTCGTGGCCGAAGTCGACTCGGCATCGGTGATGATCAACACCCCGACCTGCTTCGCCGATGGATTCGAATACGGATTGGGTGCCGAGATCGGCATTTCTACTGATAAGCTGCACGCCCGTGGCCCGGTGGGCCTCGAAGGACTGACCTGCGAGAAATACGTCGTGGTCGGTGATGGCCAGTTGCGCGGCCAGGCGACGGTCTGACTTGTCCGACCTCGACCCGAAAGCGCCGAAATCCGGCAGGAAGTCTCGCCCCAGACGCATCGGCGTCCTGGGCGGAACCTTCGATCCGGTGCATGTCGGCCATTTGCGCGGCGCGCTGGAAGTCGCCGATGCGCTGGCGCTCGATGAGCTGCGCATGATGCCCAGTGCCCGGCCGCCGCATCGCGATACCCCGCAGGTGTCGGCGCAGGATCGGCTGGCAATGGTTGAATGTGCGGTGGCCGGAGTGCCGCCGCTGGTGGTGGACGCCCGCGAGTTGCAGCGGGACAAACCGTCCTGGACCATCGATACCCTGGAGTCGCTGCGTGCTGAACTGGCCGCCGAGACCCAGGTTTTTCTGCTTTTGGGCTGGGACGCATTTTGCGGCCTGCCCACTTGGCACCGCTGGGAGGAGTTGCTCCAGCATTGCCACATCCTGGTGCTACAGCGCCCGGACGCCGACAGCGAACCGCCGGATGCCTTGCGCAACCTGCTGGCAGCGCGTTCGGTGAGCGACCCGCTGGCCCTGAAAGGGCCGAGCGGACAGATTGCATTCGTCTGGCAGACACCGCTCGCGGTCTCCGCCACCCAGATCCGTCAACTGCTGGCCAGCGGTAAGTCGGTACGTTTCCTGGTGCCCGACGCGGTCCTGGCCTACATCGATGCGCACGGTCTGTACCGTGCGTCGAACTGAACAAGGCGTGCTCGAGTAACACGATCATCGTGGAACGAGCCGCCGAATACATGAGCAAAACGAGTTTTATATGACTGACAAAGACCAAACCAAAGTAAAGCGCAAAGGCACGTTCAAGAGCGCTCCGCTGCCGGAAGTCGCCAACACCAACGAGCCGCTGAAAGGCGACGAGCTGGTCAAGGTGGCCGTGGCTGCCCTGGAAGACGTCAAGGCCCAGGATATCCAGATCATCGATGTGCGCGACAAGCAGAGCATCACTGACTACATGATCATCGCCACCGGTACGTCCAACCGTCAGATCAACGCGATGCTGGACAAGGTTCGCGAAGAAGTGAAAAAGCAGGGCGCCAAGCCACTGGGCGAAGAAGGCAAGGGCGACAGCGACTGGGTGCTGCTGGACCTGGACCTGGTGATCGTGCACATGATGACCGCCTCGGCCCGTCAGTTCTACGACCTGGAGCGCCTGTGGGCCGGTGCCGAGCAAAGCCGTGCGGCAGACGCCAAGCACCACAGCCCGGAAAACACCCACGAGCACTTCACCAAGCTCAACAAAGACCAGCTGTAAGGGACGCGCTGTGCGACTGCGACTGATCGCCGTCGGTTCACGCATGCCCAAGTGGGTGGAAGAAGGCTGGCATGAATATGCCAAGCGTCTTCCGTCCGAGCTGGCGCTGGAACTGGTGGAAATTCCGCTCAATACCCGTGGCAAGAATGCCGACGTGGCCCGCTTCATCCGTCAGGAAGGCGAAGCCATGCTGGCCAAGGTCGGGCACAACGAGCGGATCGTCACCCTTGAAGTGCACGGCAAGCCCTGGAGCACCGAGCAGCTGGCGGTCGAACTCGACCGTTGGCGGCTGGACTCGCGCACGGTCAATTTCATGGTCGGCGGCCCGGAAGGGCTGGCGCCGGAAGTCTGTGCCCGCGCGGATCAGCGCTGGTCGTTGTCGCCGTTGACGCTGCCGCATCCGTTGGTGCGCATCCTCATCGGCGAGCAGTTGTATCGTGCCTGGACCGTGCTGTCCGGCCACCCTTACCACAAGTAATCCTGCCCTCATGTCCCAGCCGATCCGCATCAAGGACCACGAAAAAGACGCCCGCCTGGTGCGTAGCCGCGTCGTGTTCGGGGCCATTGCGATTGTCGTGCTGATCGGCGTGCTGATTGCCCGGCTGTATTTCCTGCAGGTCATCCAGTACGAATATCACTCGACCCTGTCGGAAAACAATCGGGTGCATGTCCAGCCGATTCCGCCGACCCGTGGGCTGATCTTCGACCGTAACGGCGTGGTGGTGGCGGACAACCGTCCGAGCTTCAGCCTGAGCATGACCCGCGAGCGCTCCGGCGATTGGCAGCAAGTGCTCGACGTGATTGTCGAAGTGCTGGAGCTGACGCCGGAAGACCGGGTGATCTTCGAGAAACGCATGCGTCAGGGGCGTCGGCCGTTCGAGCCGGTGCCGATCCTGTTCGAGCTGACCGAAGAGCAGATTGCCCGGATTGCGGTGAATCAGTTCCGCCTGCCGGGCGTGGAGGTGGTCGCGCAATTGGTGCGTCACTACCCGCAGGGCGCGCATTTTGCGCATTCGGTGGGGTACATGGGGCGGATCAACGAGAAAGAGCTGAAGACCCTCGATCCGGTCAACTACAGCGGCACTCACCATATCGGCAAGACCGGCATCGAGCGCTTCTACGAAGCCGAGCTGCACGGGCAGGTGGGTTACGAAGAGGTCGAGACCAACGCCCGGGGCCGTGTGCTGCGGGTACTCAAGCGTACCGATCCGGTGCCGGGCAAGGACATCGTCCTGAGCCTCGACATCAAATTGCAGGAAGCCGCCGAAGCCGCGCTGGGCGGGCGCCGCGGTGCTGTGGTGGCGCTGGACCCGAGCACCGGTGAAGTGCTGGCGATGGTCAGCCAGCCGAGCTTCGACCCGAACCTGTTCGTCACCGGCATCAGCTTCAAGGCTTACGCCGAGCTGCGCGATTCCATCGACCGGCCGCTGTTCAACCGCGTGTTGCGCGGTCTGTACCCGCCGGGCTCGACGATCAAGCCGGCGGTGGCGATTGCCGGTCTGGACGCGGGCGTGGTGACGGCGTCGAGCCGGGTGTTCGACCCCGGTTACTACATGCTGCCCAACTACGATCACAAATACCGCAACTGGAACCGCACCGGGGACGGCTTCGTCGACCTCGACACGGCGATCATGCGGTCCAACGACACCTACTTCTATGACCTGGCGCACAAGCTCGGCATCGACCGGTTGTCGGCCTACATGAACAAGTTCGGCATCGGCCAGAAGGTCTCGCTGGACATGTTCGAAGAGTCTCCGGGCCTGATGCCGTCCCGCGAATGGAAACGTGCCACCCGCAAACAGGCCTGGTTCCCGGGCGAGACCCTGATTCTCGGGATCGGCCAGGGCTATATGCAATCGACGCCGCTGCAGCTGGCCCAGGCCACCGCGCTGGTGGCCAACAAGGGTGTGTGGAACCGTCCGCACCTGGCCAAGACCATCGAGGGCGAGAAGCCCAAGGATGAAAACCCGATGCCGGACATCGTCCTGCGCGATCCGTCGGACTGGACCAAGGTCAACCACGGCATGCAACAGGTGATGCACGGTGCCCGGGGTACGGCGCGCAAGGCCTCGGTCGGTGCGCAATACCGGATAGCCGGCAAGTCCGGTACGGCCCAGGTGGTGGCGATCAAGCAGGGCGAGAAATACGACCGTTCCAAAGTGCAGGAGCGCCACCGCGACCACGCCCTGTTCGTCGGTTTCGCGCCGGCCGACAACCCGAAAATCGTGGTGTCGGTGATGGTCGAGAACGGTGAGTCCGGTTCCGGCGTCGCCGCGCCCGTGGTGCGTCAGGTGATGGACGCCTGGCTGCTGGATCAGGACGGACGCTTGAAGGCCGAATACGCCAGCCCAATCAGTGCGGAGGCTACGGCCCGTGAAGAATAATTTCGATCGCATGCTCTCCAGCGAGGATGTGATGCGTCGCCGCGCGACGCTGTTGCAACGCCTGCATATCGACGGACCCTTGCTGGTCCTGCTGCTGATCCTCGCCGCCGGCAGCCTGTTCGTGCTGTATTCGGCCAGCGGCAAGAGCTGGGACCTGCTGGCCAAACAGGCCACGTCGTTCGGCATCGGTCTGGTGTCGATGATCGTCATCGCCCAGTTCGAGCCGAGGTTCATGGCCCGCTGGGTGCCGCTCGGTTATGTGGTCGGGGTGGTGCTGCTGATGGTGGTGGACATCATGGGCCACAACGCCATGGGCGCGACCCGCTGGATCAACATCCCCGGGGTGATCCGCTTCCAGCCATCGGAATTCATGAAGATCCTGATGCCGGCGACCATCGCCTGGTACCTGTCCAAGCGCACGCTGCCGCCGCAGCTCAAGCATGTGGGGATCAGCCTGATGCTGATCGGCGTGCCGTTCATTCTGATCGTGCGGCAGCCGGATCTGGGCACGTCGCTGCTGATTCTGGCCGGCGGTGCGTTCGTGCTGTTCATGGGCGGGTTGCGCTGGCGCTGGATCCTCAGCGTGCTGGCCGCCGCCGTGCCCGTGGCGATCGCCATGTGGTTCTTCATCATGCACGACTACCAGAAGCAACGAATCCTGACCTTCCTTGACCCGGAAAGCGATCCGCTGGGCACGGGCTGGAACATCATTCAGTCGAAGGCCGCCATCGGTTCCGGCGGCGTGTTCGGCAAGGGCTGGCTGCTGGGCACCCAATCGCACCTGGACTTCCTGCCGGAAAGCCATACCGACTTCATTATTGCGGTGCTGGGCGAAGAGTTCGGCCTGGTGGGCATTTGCGCGCTGCTGCTGATCTATCTGCTGCTGATCGGTCGCGGCCTGGTGATTACCGCCCAGGCGCAGACGCTGTTTGGCAAATTGCTCGCCGGCGCCTTGACCATGACGTTTTTTGTTTATGTTTTCGTCAACATCGGTATGGTCAGTGGCCTGTTGCCGGTGGTGGGGGTGCCGTTGCCGTTCATTAGCTACGGCGGAACTTCGCTGGTGACGCTGCTGTCAGCGTTTGGGGTTTTGATGTCGATCCATACGCATCGCAAGTGGATCGCACAGGTTTGAATAAGGTGAAGAGTTCAATGCAAGTAATGCGTGACTGGGCGACACGATACGCACCGTGGCTCGGCCTGGTAGGCATCCTTGGCAGCGCGCAGGAAGCGCTGGCCGGCGATTACGAAGGCTCGCCCCAGGTGGCCGAATTCGTCGGTGAAATGACCCGCGACTACGGTTTCGCCGGCGAGCAACTGATGGCGGTGTTCCGCGAGGCCCAGCGCAAGCAGGCGATTCTCGACGCGATTTCCAAACCCGCCGAACGGGTCAAGCAGTGGAAAGAATACCGGCCGATGTTCATCACCGACGCGCGCATCGCCCGGGGTGTGGACTTCTGGCGCCAGCACGAGGCGGTACTGGCCCGCGCCGAGCAGGAATACGGCGTTCCGGCGCAGGTGATCGTGTCGATCATCGGCGTCGAGACCTTTTTCGGACGTAATACCGGTAATTACCGGGTGATCGATGCCTTGTCCACGCTGGGTTTCGACTATCCTCCCCGTGCCGAATTTTTCCGCAAGGAACTGCGTGAGTTCCTGCTGTTGGCGCGCGAAGAACAGGTCGACCCGCTGACCCTCAAGGGGTCCTACGCCGGGGCGATGGGCCTGCCGCAGTTCATGCCGAGCAGTTTTCGCGCCTATGCGGTGGATTTCGACGGTGACGGCCACATCAATATCTGGAACAACCCGGATGATGCGATCGGCAGCGTCGCCAGCTACTTCAAGCGTCACGGCTGGGTGGCCGGCGAGCCGGTGGTCAGTCGTGCCGATGTGCGCGGCGAGCAGGTGGATGAAGGCCTGACCACCGGCATCGAACCGACGAAAACCGTCGGGGAGTTGCGAGCGCTGGGCTGGTCAAGTCATGATGCGCTGCGCGATGATATGCCGGTTACTGCATTTCGCCTGGAAGGCGACAATGGCCCGGAATACTGGATGGGCCTGAAGAATTTCTACGCGATCACGCGTTATAACCGCAGCGTGATGTACGCCATGGCTGTACATCAACTGTCTGAAGAGCTGGTAAAAGCACGGGGCGTCAAGTAATGCAGGCATTGCCTATCAACAAACCCCTGAAGCTGGTGGCATTCGCTGCGTTGGCGGTGCTGGTCGCCAGTTGCTCGACCAGCCGGGCGCCGACCCAGAAATACGCCTCGAACACCGTTCGTGCCCAACCGGGTCTGGACATCAACCGGGCCCACAAGGACGGCGCGCCATGGTGGGACGTCGATGTGTCGCGCATTCCGGATGCCACGCCGACCCTGCACACCGGCCCGTACAAGGCCAACCCCTATACCGTGCTGGGCAAGACCTACTTCCCGTTGCAGGAATCCAAGACCTACGTGGCCTCGGGCACCGCGTCCTGGTACGGCACCAAGTTCCACGGTCAGAACACCGCCAATGGCGAGGTCTATGACCTGTACGGCATGAGTGCCGCCCACAAGACCTTACCGCTGCCAAGTTACGTTCGGGTGACCAACCTGGACAACAACAAGAGCGTGATCCTGCGGGTCAACGACCGTGGGCCGTTCTATTCGGACCGGATCATCGACTTGTCCTACGCCGCCGCGAAAAAGCTCGGTTATGCCGAAATCGGCACCGCGCGAGTCAAGGTCGAGGGTATCGACCCGCAACAATGGTGGGCCGCCAAGGGCCGTCCGGCGCCTCTGATGCTCAACGAGCCGCAAGTCGCGCAGAATACTGCGCCGGTGATCACGGCTTCGGCCGGTACCATCGAGCAGTGGACTCCACCGCCGCAACAGCACGCCTCCGACACTGTACCTGTACAGATCGGCGCAAAAAAAAACGCTTCTGCACCAGCGTCTGGCCAGTATCTGCAGGTGGGCGCGTTCGCCAACCCGGACGCTGCAGAACTCCTGAGGTCGAAGCTCAGCGGGATGGTGAGCGCTCCGGTGTTCATCAGCTCGATCGTGCGCAATCAGCAGACCCTGCACCGGGTACGCCTGGGACCGATCGGTTCGCCGGGTGAAATTGCCCAGGTACAGAATAGCGTGCGCCTGGCCAATCTTGGTTCGCCAAGTGTGGTCACCGAGTAAGTAATACGTAGCACTTGATTGACGGTTCACCAGCGATTGGGGGGTGAATCAGGTTGTTGGCTCGTCGAAGAACAAAAGCCCGGCAAAGGGTGACTGGAGTGAGCAACTGAACACGCGATGACTCGTTAGAAAGTCATCTGATTAATTTTGCCCGCAAGGGCAGTTTCCATTAGCGATTTCGAGAGACGGATGAACATCACCACCTTTGCCAAACGCCTGTGTCTGCTAGTCCCGCTGCTCCTCTCGCCAGCCGCCTTCGCGGCCGAGATGATGCCGTCGCCACCTCAACTGGCCGCAAAAGCCTACGTGCTCATGGACGCCAGCAGCGGCAACGTGCTGGTGGAGAACAACGGTGACCAGCGTCTGCCACCGGCCAGCCTGACCAAACTGATGACCGCGTACATTGCTACGCTGGAAATCCGTCGTGGCCAGATCGGTGAAAACGATCCGGTGACCGTCAGCGAAAACGCCTGGCGCACCGGCGGTTCGCGGATGTTCATCAAGGTCGGCTCGCAGGTGACCGTCAGCGACCTGCTGCACGGCATCATCATTCAGTCCGGCAACGACGCCAGCGTCGCGGTGGCCGAGCACATCGCCGGCAGCGAAGACGCCTTCGCCGACCTGATGAACAAGACTGTCGCCGATCTGGGCATGACCAATACCCACTTCATGAACCCGACCGGTCTGCCGAACCCTGAACACTACTCGTCGGCTCACGACATGGCGATCCTGGCGCGCGCGATCATCCACGAAGACCCGGCTCACTACGCGATCTACTCGCAGAAAGAGTTCTTCTGGAACGGTATCAAGCAGCCTAACCGCAACCTGCTGCTGTGGCGCGACAAGACCGTCGACGGTCTGAAAACCGGTCACACCGACGAGGCCGGCTACTGCATGGTGTCCTCGGCCGTACGTGACGGCATGCGCCTGATCGCCGTGGTGTTCGGCACCAACAGCGAAGTGGCTCGTGCTGCCGAAACCCAGAAACTGCTGACCTACGGTTTCCGTTTCTTCGAAACCCAGACCTTCTACCAGAAGGGCACCGAACTGGCTCAGGCCCCGGTGTGGAAAGGCACCACCAGTCAAGTCAAGGCCGGCCTGGCTGAAGACCTGACCATGACCCTGCCGAAAGGCCAGCTGAAGAAGCTCGCTGCCAGCATGACCATGAACCCGCAACTGACCGCGCCAATCGCCAAGGGCGACGTGATCGGTAAAGTCGAAGTGAAACTGGACGACAAGGTGGTGCACAGCGCCGACCTGATCGCCCTGGACGCTGTCGAGGAGGGTGGTATCTTCCGCCGCATGTGGGATAGCATCCGTCTATTCTTCTACGGCTTGTTCAACTGATTCGAGTTGACCTGCATGGCCCCGTTCCCTTCCGGAGCGGGGCCTTGTTCGTTACCGGGCTTACGCTTACGAGGCCGTTACGCCATGACCGATACCGAAGTAAAGGCGCCAAAGATCGAATTTCCGCAGGTTGATTATCCGGTTAAGGTGATCAGCGATACGGGCGTCGGCAACAAAGACAAGATCATCGACATCGTCAAGAAACACGCAAAGATCAACGACGAGCGTGTCGACGAGCGTCAAAGCAGCAACGGCAAGTACACCACCATCCAGTTGCACATCGTCGCGACCGACCAGGATCAGCTGTACAACATCAACAGCGAACTGCGGGCGACCGGTTTCGTACACATGGTGTTGTGATGCCGGGCACGCTGGGCTTTCGCGAACTTGGCCAGATGGCTTACGAGCCGGTCTGGCATGCCATGCAACGCTTTACCAACGAACGCGGCAGTGATGCCGCCGACGAGATCTGGCTCGTCGAACACCCGCCGGTGTTCACTCAGGGTCAGGCCGGCAAGGCCGAACATCTGTTGCTGCCGGGAGATATCCCGGTGGTTCAGGTCGACCGCGGCGGGCAGGTGACTTACCATGGCCCCGGCCAACTGGTGGCGTACCTGTTGCTGGATGTACGCAAACTGGGTTTTGGCGTACGCGACCTGGTCACACGCATGGAGCGGTGCCTGATCGAACTGCTGGCCAGCTACGGTGTGACCGCCTTGGCCAAGCCAGATGCTCCCGGCGTCTATGTCGACGGAGCGAAAATCGCTTCTCTGGGTTTGCGGATTCGCCACGGTTGTTCCTTTCATGGCCTGGCCCTGAACGTGGATATGAACCTGGAGCCGTTTCGACGGATTAATCCCTGCGGCTATGCCGGGCTGGCGATGACCCAGCTGAGCGATCACGCAGGATCGATTGAATTTGCCGAGGTAAGTGCCCGGCTGCGCGCGCAGCTCGTCAAACACCTCGACTATGCTGAGCAGACGACCCTGACGGGCGGAATCGACTGATATGACTACTGATGCAGTGCAAACCATGATCCCGACGCTCGACGTGACCGAGCGCCCGGCCCCGCGTCCCAAGGTTGAAGCCGGCGTCAAGCTGCGCGGCGCCGAGAAGGTTGCACGCATCCCGGTAAAGATCATTCCGACCACCGAACTGCCGAAGAAACCCGACTGGATCCGCGTACGCATCCCGGTTTCGCCGGAAGTCGAGCGCATCAAGAGCCTGCTGCGCAAGCACAAGCTGCACAGCGTCTGCGAAGAAGCGTCCTGCCCTAACCTGGGCGAGTGCTTCTCCGGCGGCACCGCGACTTTCATGATCATGGGCGACATCTGCACCCGTCGCTGCCCGTTCTGCGACGTCGGCCACGGTCGTCCGAAGCCACTGGACGTCAACGAGCCGGAAAGCCTGGCCATCGCCATCGCCGACCTGAAACTCAAGTATGTGGTGATCACCTCGGTTGACCGCGACGACCTGCGTGACGGCGGTGCCCAGCACTTTGCCGACTGCATCCGCGAAATCCGCAAACTGTCGCCGAACGTGCAGCTCGAGACCCTGGTCCCGGACTACCGTGGTCGCATGGACATCGCCCTGGAAATCACTGCGGCCGAGCCGCCGGATGTGTTCAACCACAATCTGGAAACCGTACCGCGCCTGTACAAGGCTGCGCGTCCGGGTTCGGACTACCAGTGGTCGCTGACCCTGCTGCAACGCTTCAAGCAGATGATGCCGCACATTCCGACCAAGTCCGGCCTGATGCTGGGTCTGGGCGAGACCGACGACGAAGTCATCGAAGTCATGAAGCGCATGCGCGAACACGACATCGACATGCTGACCCTGGGCCAGTACCTGCAACCGTCCCGCAGCCACTTGCCGGTGCAGCGTTTCGTGCACCCGGACACCTTCGCCTGGTTCGCCGAGGAAGGTTACAAGATGGGCTTCAAGAACGTCGCTTCCGGCCCGTTGGTGCGTTCGTCGTACCATGCCGACGAGCAGGCGAAACTGGTCAAGGCCGAACTGCTCGGTTCCTGATTCAGCGCTGAACGAGAAAATGCCCGCCGGGGTTTACCGCCCGGCGGGCATTTTTTTGCCCGGACTACACTCGTTGTTCACTTTTCCTGCAATCTGCGGCGCAGCCGAATCTCTTCTGTTTGTCGCCGTTCCTGACTACTGTGTGTGCATGACTTCACACAGGGAGATCCATGGATGACCGTTCGACCGACCCATACCCTTTTTCCGCACAAGCCTGTGCCGGCGCTGCCGTCGGAAGGGCTGATAGGCGTCATTGCGCCCGCCGGTCCTGGCGCGCTGGATACCGAAAAGGCTGTTCAATGGATGCGCGCCCGGGGTTACGGTTTGCGGGTATTTCCTGGCGTCTACGAGAAGGATGGCTATCTGGCCGGCAGCGACGAGGTGCGGCTCAACGATCTGCACGCGGCGTTCACTGATCCCGAGGTTGACGCAATCATCTGTCTGCGTGGCGGTTACGGCACGCCGCGCCTGCTGGATCAAATCGACTACGATCTGTTGGCTCGCCATGCCAAGCCGTTCGTCGGCTACAGCGACATCACTGCGCTGCACCTGGCCATCAGTCGCTACGCCGGGTTCGTGACCTTTCACGGGCCACTGTTGAACGCCGACCTGCTGGGGGACAAGGAACCGCCGACGGTGACGTCGTTCTTCGCCATGCTGCGCGGGCAGTTGAAGACCGGCAGTGTATTGAGCCATCCGGTGGCTTATCCACTGACCACGGTTGAGCCCGGCATCGCTCACGGGCGTTTGCTGGGCGGCAATCTGGCGATGATCGCCGCGACTCTGGGCACGCCTTACGAAATCGACGTCGAAGGGGTGATCCTGCTCATCGAGGACGTCAACGAGCCGCTGTATCGGATCGACCGCTTGCTGACCCAGATGCGTCTTGCCGGCAAACTGGCCCGATTGCGCGGCGTGTTGGTCGGGGATATCGCGGGGGTGGATGTCGATGCGCTGAATCGCCTGCTCAAGCAGACCTTCGAGCCGTTGCGGATTCCGGTGTTGTCGGGCTGGCGCAGCGGGCACTGTGATCCGAACCTGACGCTGCCGTTGGGCGCGCTGGTTCGACTGGATGCGGGGAAGAAGGAATTGATGCTGGAGCAGGATGTAGTGATTCGTTAAACGAGCCACAAAAAAGACCGCCGCCTGAAGAGGCGGCGGTTTTGTTTTTACTGGCTACGCAAGCTTTCCAGCAGCTTGTGTGTCGGGTAACCGTCTGCGGGCCAGCCAAAGGACTGCTGCGCACTGCGGATCGCCTTGCGAGTGTTGGCGCCGATGATGCCGTCAGCGGTGCCCGCGTCGTAGTTGCGCGCGGTCAGCAGGTTCTGCAGCTCGATGCGCTCGGTACGGCTCAGCGGCAGATCATCCTTCGGCCAGGTGCCGTTGATCAGGCCGGCGCCGTTGAAGCGCTCGGACAACAGGCTGACGGCCAGGGCATAGGACGACGAGTTGTTGTACTTGAGGATCGCCCGGAAGTTGTCGAGGATCAGGAACGCCGGGCCACGATAGCCCGCCGGCAGCAGCAGGGCAGCCGACAATTGCTCGGAACCGGCAGGGGCCTGGCCTCCGTTGGGCAGGCTCACGCCCAGTTGCCGCCATTCGGCGACACTCTTGCGAATCGCGCCATCTGCCAGTGTGTAGTTGAAACCGCTCGGCAGCTGCACTTCGAAGCCCCAAGGCTGACCGCGTTGCCAGCCGGAGCTTTGCAGGTAATGCGCAGTCGAGGCCAGAGCGTCGGCGGGGCTGCCCCAGATGTCGCGGCGTCCGTCACCGTCGAAATCCACCGCGTGGGTGTTGTAGGTGGTCGGGATGAACTGGGTCTGGCCCATGGCACCGGCCCAGGAACCGAGCATTTTCTCCGGCGTGATGTCGCCTTGCTGCAGGATCTGCAGCGCCGCGATCAGTTGCGCGTGAGCAAAGGCCGGGCGGCGACCTTCATAGGCCAGGGTTGCCAGGGAGTTGATCACCGACTTGGTGCCCTGGAACTGGCCGAAATTGCTTTCCATCCCCCACACCGATACCAGCGCCTGGCGGTCGACGCCATAACGTTGCTCGATGCGTTGCAGGATATCGGCGTACTGGTTGATCAGGGCCTGGCCCTTGCGTACCCGCAGTGGCGACAGCGCGCCGTCGAGGTATTCCCATACCGGGCGTGCGAACTCCGGCTGGCTACGATCGGCGCGGATCACGCTGGCATCGAAGCTCACGTTGGCAAAGGCGCGATCAAACACATCGGGGCGGATACCGGCGGCCAGGGCGTCCTTGCGGAAACCTGCCTGCCATTCGGCGAAAGTCTGGGTCGGTTGCAGATCGAGGTCGTCACCGGACGGCACTACCGGCGGGATGATCGCGGGGGCCGTGGCTACGGGAGCAGTCTGAAGCGGTTGCGCGTCGGCGGCGGTGGGTTTCTCCGCGCAGGCGACAAGCAGTATGAAACTTGTGGCAGCGATCAGTTGGCGAACGGGCCAACGACGGGAAAGACTGAGGGGCATGCACAGGTCCAGGGGATACGAATCAGGTGCAGACCTTAACATGAGGAAGGGGTGCTGCGCTTCAAGCGGCCAGAAAGTAAGAAGCCTCCCAGCTGTCAGACTGGAAGGCTTCGCGGCGGTAGCTGCCTTTACCCTTGGTTGGTCGTTCCTGGCGGCTGCGGAACAGGGGTTGGGCGACGATGGATTTGGCCTTGTTGTGACCATGTTTCGATGGCTTTTTGCTCATGAGGGTTCTCGCGAGTGAGTGGGTTTTGCGCGGCAAATGATCTGCCGATGTCAGGCGTCTGTCTATAGGACTGAAGGCGGGATGTTCTGTAGGAAATGGTCTGTGCAAAAAAAAACGGGATCGCAGTGTGCGATCCCGAATTTCATTCGGCAGGTAACGTCAGACGCTGACCGGCCATCAACAGCGCCAAACGGCTGAGGCTCATCCACGGCGAACCGGCCGCCTGGCCCTTGATCTGCGCATCGATGCGCTGGGCTTCGAGCAACAATTGCGCCCAGCGTTGCGCCGAGTAGCGTTGCAGGGCCTTGCTCATCAGCGGTTTGCGCTTGTCCCAGACCGGCGGTTTCGCCTGACTGAAACACTTGTCCAGCGGAGTGCCCTGGCTGTACTGAAGGGAGATGTTGGCCAGCAGACGCAGTTCCCGAGCCAGGGCCCAGAGGATCACTGGCGGCTCGACACCTTCACCGCGCAGCCCTTCGAGCATGCGCAGTGCGTGAGCCGGCTCGCCGTTGAGGACTGCGTCGGTCAGGCCGAACACGTCAAAGCGCGCACTGTCGGCCACGGCCGCCTGCACGGTTTCGACGGTGATCTGTCCGCCTTCGGCCATCAGCTTGAGCTTCTCGATCTCCTGTGCGGCAGCAAGCAGGTTGCCTTCGACCCGCGCAGCAATCAGTTCGACCGCGTCCTGACTGGCCGATAGGCCGGCCTGAGACAGTCTTTGACGAATCCAGCTCGGCAACTGGTTGGCATCCACCGGCCAGATCTGGATGAACTGTGTCTGCTGGCCCTCGACCAGCGCCTTGCCCCACTTGGTTTTCTGCGCGCTGCCGTCCAGCTTGGGCAGGCTGATCAGCAATACCGTGTCTTCGGCAGGGCGCGAGCAGTATTCGATCAGCGCGGCGGCACCCTTGTCACCGGGCTTGCCGGAGGGCAGGCGCAGTTCCAGCAGGCGCTTTTCAGCGAACAACGACATGCTGGCGCCGGCCAGCAGCAGCGTACCCCAATCGAAATTGGCGTCGGCAGCGAACACCTGGCGTTCGTCGAAACCTTGCTGACGGGCAGCGGAACGAATGGCGTCGGCGGCTTCCTGACACAGCAGCGGATCATCGCCGCTGATGATGTAGACCGGCGCGAGGGCGCCTTGCAGGTGCTTGCCGAGTTGGGCGGGAGCGAGCTTCATAAGAGAGGGCGAACGGGGCGCCTGAGCGCCCCGGACGTCTTACTGCTGCGGCAGTTCGAGCGGCGACTGGCGCGGGGTTTCCGCTTCAGCCTTCTGCGCCGCTTCCAGAGCATCGGCTTCTGCCTTGGCCCGGGCGTTGGCGGTCTGCTGCAGGGCATCCAGCTGGGCCGGCGTCAGTTGTTGCAGGCGCAGCATCATGCGCTGGACCAGTTCGCGGCGTGTCTCGTTGCGAGCATCGTTGGCTTCCTGGTCGGAACCCACCAGGTTGTTGCCGTCGTGGATGAACACTTTCTGCACTTCAAGCTTGTCGCTTTTGAGCAGCAGGTCTTTTTCACCACGGATGTCGTAGTTGAGCACGGTGGTCACCTGGTACTCGCCAGTACGGCCGGCACCGGCGTAGCTGAGGATGCGCTGGTTTTCCTGCTCATCGGCCAGGTACAGCTTGTACGGCGCGCCGGAGACGATCTTGACGCCGCTGGCCTCCAGCAACTGACGCAGTTGCGTCACGGTTTCGCCGTAGGCGTTGCGGGCGCTCAGGTCGAGTTCCTTGATTGCCAGTTCGGTGGTGCCGGTGCCGCGCAGCTGGAAACCGCAGGCGCTCAACAGGACTGCGAGGCCCATCACCAGCAGATTGCGTTTGATCATTGTGTTGCTCCCCTTGAAACCATGTGGGCCGACCCTGCGGCCCGAAAGGTTTTACTGGACGCCAGGCAAAACCCGGCGCCCGATCCAATTAGCTGGCGACGATATTGACCAGTTTCCCGGGCACTACAATCACTTTGCGGATAGTCAGGCCATCGACGAAGCGCAGCACGTTTTCGTTGGCACGAGCAGCGGCTTCGACTTCTTCACGGGTCGCGGCGGCCGGCATTTCGATCTGGCCGCGCAGTTTGCCGTTGACCTGAATGACCAGGGTCAGGCTGTCCTGCACCAGCGCGCTTTCGTCCAGCACCGGCCAGCCGGCGTCGATCACCGGATCGGCGTGGCCCAGGCGATTCCACAGTTCATGGCTGATGTGCGGCGTGATCGGAGCCAGCAGCAGGGTCACGGCCTCCAGGCCTTCGTGGATCAGCGCGCGGTCCTGCTCGGTGGCTTGCGCGGCTTTCTCCAGCACGTTCATCAGCGTCATCACCTGAGCGATGGCGGTGTTGAATTTGTGGTTCTGGCCGACGTCGTGGCTGGCCTGCTTGATCGCCTGGTGGATCGCACGACGAACGACTTTCTGCTCGTCATTCAGGCCGGCGATGTCCAGTTTGCCCGGCAGGCCCTGGGTGACGTGGGCCTGAGCCAGACGCCAGACGCGCTTGAGGAAGCGGTGCGAGCCTTCCACGCCGGAGTCGGACCATTCAGCGCTCATGTCAGGCGGCGAAGCGAACATCATGAACAGGCGGCAGGTGTCAGCGCCGAACTGATCGATCATCGACTGTGGGTCGACGCCGTTGTTCTTCGACTTGGCCATCTTCTCGGTGCCGCCGATTTCCACCGGCAGGCCGTCGGATTTCAGTTTGGCGCTGATGACCTTGGCCTTGCTGTCACGCTCGAGTTCCACGTCCGCCGGGTTGAACCAGGTGTAGGCACCGTTGGCTTCACGACGATAGTAGGTCTCGGCGACCACCATGCCCTGGGTCAGCAGGTTCTTGAACGGTTCGTTGGAGCTCACGAGACCTTCGTCACGCATCAGCTTGTGGAAGAAGCGCGCGTAGAGCAGGTGAAGAATGGCGTGTTCGATACCGCCGATGTACTGATCCACCGGCAACCAGTGGTCGGCCGCGGATTTTTCCACCAGACCGCCTTCGAAGTGCGGCGAGGCGTAACGGGCGTAGTACCAGGACGACTCGACAAAGGTGTCCATGGTGTCGGTTTCACGCTTGGCAGGCTGGCCGCATTTCGGGCAGGTGCACTCGTAGAACTCGGGCATGCGCGCCAGCGGCGAACCGGCGCCGTCCGGCACCACGTCTTCCGGCAGTACGACCGGCAACTGGTCTTCCGGCACCGGCACGTCACCACAGGCATCGCAGTGGATGATCGGGATCGGGCAGCCCCAGTAGCGCTGACGGCTGATGCCCCAGTCGCGCAGGCGGAACTGGGTGCGCGAGGCACCGAGGTTTTTCTTGATCAGGGCGACTTCCATGGCGTCGAAGGCGCCAGCGAAGTCCAGGCCGTCGAACTCGCCGGAATTGATCAGCGTGCCGTGCTCGCCGTAGGCGTCCTGCCATGGCGCCGGATTGTTTTCGCCGGAACTGGTGCGAACCACGGATTTGACCGGCAGGTTGTACTTGTGGGCGAACTCGAAATCGCGCTCGTCGTGAGCCGGCACAGCCATCACTGCGCCGTCGCCGTAGTGCATCAACACGTAGTTGGCGACCCACACCGGCAGTTTTTCACCGGTCAGCGGGTGCTCGACGAACAGGCCGGTCGGCAGGCCTTTTTTCTCTTGAGTGGCGACGTCGGCTTCGGCGACGCTGCCGCCCTTGCATTCGGCGATGAACGCTTGCAGCTCAGGGTTGTTCTTCGCGGCGAGAGCAGCCAGGTGGTGCTCGGCGGCCACGGCAACATAGGTTGCGCCCATCAGGGTGTCCGGACGGGTGGTGAAGACTTTCAGGGTGCCGCTTTCGCCGATCGAATCGACGTTGTAAGGGAACTGCACTTCCATCCCGCGGGACTTGCCGATCCAGTTGCGCTGCATGGTCTTGACCTGTTCCGGCCAGCCAGTCAGTTCGTCGAGACTCTCCAGCAGCTCATCCGCGTAGGCAGTGATCTTGAAGTAGTACATCGGGATTTCGCGCTTTTCGATCAGCGCGCCGGAGCGCCAGCCGCGACCGTCGATCACCTGTTCGTTGGCCAGAACGGTCTGGTCGATCGGATCCCAGTTCACGGTACCGTTCTTGCGGTAGATCACGCCTTTTTCGAACAGGCGGGTGAACAGCCACTGTTCCCAGCGGTAGTAATCCGGCTTGCAGGTGGTGACTTCGCGGGACCAGTCCACCGCGAGGCCCAGGCTGCGCAGCTGGGATTTCATGTAGGCGATGTTTTCGTAGGTCCACTTGGCCGGGGCCACGTTGTTCTTCATCGCGGCGTTTTCCGCCGGCATGCCGAAGGCGTCCCAACCCATCGGTTGCAGGACGTTCTTGCCGAGCATGCGCTGGTAGCGGGAGATCACGTCGCCGATGGTGTAGTTGCGCACGTGCCCCATGTGTAGCTTGCCGCTGGGGTAAGGGAACATCGACAGGCAGTAGTAAGTCTCCTTGCCTGGCTGTTCACTGACTTCAAAGGACTTTTGCTCGTCCCAGAATGACTGGGCGGCGGCTTCGATTTCACGGGGCTGATATTGTTCGTGCATGGCTACTTTTGTACTGGATAGGGGTGGCCTAATCCTCTTCAATGCGACATCCGGAGCGGGCCGGACGGGCTGGAAGTGGAGTTACAGGAAGCGCCGTAGCATACATGACCGCGCTTGGCCTAGGGAAACCCTGATTGCAGCCGTTTGCCCCGTTGAAATCGCGGCGAGGGCCGTTGGTCGCGGCGTGCAGCCGGTTTGTGCAGCGAAGCTAAGCTCTAACTGGGGAGTGAGTCTTATCTTCAATGAGGTGAGGGATGGTGGAGTCACAGCAAAGAAACATAACCAAACCCGAGTTGTACGAGCGGTTGATCGATCGTCTGGGAATGGCCCTGGACGCGGCAAAAACCGCTGGACGGCTGCGCGACGAGCGCCCCCTGGAGCTGGAATTGCGTGGCTTGAGCCCCGCCGAGTTCAATCTGGTCAAGGCTTACCTGGATCGCAGTGAGCGTGAAACCCACGGATACCTGTCACAGGCAGTGAAGCAACTCGATGCAGCCCATTCGGCCAAGGTCATCTGGCTCAAGGACAAGGCACCGGGCAGAGAGACCGTAAAAGTGCGCACTCTGCAGGCCAAGTAAACGCATGGCAGGTCAAAAAGCGGATCTTTTTCAACGGGATCCGACCCTACTGGTTGTCGCGTTGTATCAACCCACTTAGGCTTCGGGCATCTCTGGAGATGCTCGATGCCTTTTCGTTATTTCATTAAACAACTTCTATTGCCGCCCGGCCTTCTCTTGCTGCTGTTGCTCGTCGCCTGGTGGTTGCGACGTTCGCGCCCGCGACTGGCCGGGCTGTGCTTCGTTCTGGGGTTTGGCGGCTTCCTGCTGATGAGCTTGCCGGTGGTCGTGCAATGGGGTGCCAAGGCCCTGGAGCGTGAGCCGCCGCTGCCCCGGGATTCATGGACAAGCCTTGCGCAACGCGCCGATGCGATTGTGGTGCTGGGTTCCGGGCGCGAGCGTGGCGACCTGGCCTGGGGTGAGGATCAACCGACGGGTGTCGGGCTTGAGCGGCAGCGCTACGCGGCGCGTCTGGCCAAGGCCTCGGGGTTGCCGATTCTGACCAGTGGTGGTCTGCATTACGGTACGCCGCCGACCGAGGCGAAACTGATGGCCGATTCGCTGCGTGATGATTTCGGTGTGACGGTGCGCTGGCAGGAAGGGGAGAGCCGCACCACGTGGGAAAACGCTGCCTTCAGCGCCAAGATGCTGCTGCCGGAAGGTGTCAAACGTATCGTGCTGGTGACCCAGGCCTGGCACATGCCGCGTGCGGTGTGGAGTTATCAACAGGCCGGATTCGAAGTGGTGCCGGCACCGGTCGGTTTCCTCGGCACCGACAATGCCCGGCCGTTCGGTGGCTGGCTGCCGGAGTTCAAGTCGATCTGGCAGAGCGGGCAATTGATGAACGAGGCGGTGGGGCAGATCGGTTATTCGTTGTTCTACCGAGCAGGCGACAGCGGAGACTGAGGGCTTTCGCGCAAGGCGCGGAAGCCCTTCAATGGTCAGAGGGTCTTGGACATCCGGTTGGTCATCAGCGCCCAGCCAAACAGCACCACGCACAGGATGATCAACGGCCACGAGCGCCACTGCAGATACGGCGTCAGGTTGTGCATCGGCACCACTTCGCCGTACAGCACGCCTTGTTCGAACTGCGGAATGCGTTCGGTGATCTGCCCGAACGGATTGATCAGGCCAGTCACGCCGTTGTTGGTCGCACGAATCATCCAGCGCCCGGCTTCAAGAGCGCGCATCTGCGCCATCTGCAGGTGTTGCAGCGGGCCGATGGAGGTGCCGAACCAGGTGTCGTTGCTGATGGTCAGCAGCAGATCGCTGTGTGCGGCAAGACTTGCAGCGAACTCCGGGTACACCACTTCGTAGCAGATGAACGGTGCGATCTGATAACCCTTGGCCTGCAACAGCGGCTGATCGGCAGGACCGCGAGCGAAGTCGGACATCGGCAGATCGAAGAACGCGATCAGCCCGCGCAACAGGTCCTGCAACGGTACGTACTCGCCGAACGGCACCAGTTTCTGCTTCAGATACGTGCCGTCGCCTTCGCCAACCACAGTAATACCGTTGAAGAAGCGTTTTTCGTGACGCACCGTCTGGCGGATCGGCACACCCGTGATCAGCGCCGATTTACGCTCGGCGGCGAAGGTGCCCATCATGTTCAGGTAACCCTCGGCGGACTCCTTGAGCACCGGGACGGCGGTTTCCGGCCAGATCAGCAAATCCACCGGTTTCGAGCGGAAACTCAGGTCACGGTACAGCGCCAGTTGCGCGTTGAGCTGCGCCGGGTCCCATTTCATGCTTTGCTCGACGTTGCCTTGGATGGCGGCAACGGTCAGCGGTGCGCCGGACGGGTTGGTCCAGGCATGGCCCTTCAAGGCAATGCCCGCCGCCCATGGCCCGATCAGCAGCACCAGACCGGCGGCGATAAAGCCTTTGCGACCGGTCTGCAACAGGCGCGGTGCGTTGTAGATCAGCGCAGCGGTCAGCGCCAGGACGAACGACACCAGCCACATGCCGCCCACCGGCGCGAGCCCGGCCAGCGGGCCATCCAGCTGGCTGTAACCGGAATACAGCCACGGGAAACCGGTGAGGAACCAGCCACGAAACGCTTCCTGACCAACCCACAACGCCGCAAAGGCCAGGGCATCGGCCAGCGGCGCCTCGTTGCGACGTAGCCAGCGCGCCCAGAGCCAGGCGGGCAGGGCGAAGAACCAGGCAATGGCCGCGGTGAAAATCAGCATCAGGAACCCGGCCAGCAGCACCGAAGCGCCGCCGAAATGGTGGATGCTGTAGTAGATCCAGCTGGTACCGGCGCCGAACAGGCCGAAACCGAAGCACCAGCCACGACCCAGTGCCTGGCGCGGGCTCAGCTCGCGCAGGCCGGCATAGAACAGGCCGACCGCCAGCAGGGCCAGCGGCCAGAGGTCGAACGGCGCGAGAGCGAAGGTGGTGATTGCACCGGCCGCCACGGCCAGCAGGTTACCGGGCCAGCCGGGGCGGGTTGTCCAGCGCATTTCAGTCCTTAAATTTACCGGGCGATTGGCGTGAGTCGCAGCAAATGAATCCGACGGCTGTCGGCGTTCAGGATGCGGAAACGATAAGCGCCGATTTCAGTGATTTCGTTGCGTTTTGGCAAGTGCCCGAACGCGCTCATCACCAGCCCGCCGACGGTATCGAACTCGTCGTCGGAGAATTCGCTGTCGAAGAACTCGTTGAAGTTCTCGATCGGCGTCAGGGCCTTGATCAGGAAATCACCGCTGGGCAGCGGCTTGATATAGCTGTCTTCTTCGACGTCGTGCTCGTCTTCGATGTCGCCGACGATTTGCTCGAGCACGTCTTCGATGGTCACCAGACCCGCCACGCCGCCGTATTCGTCGATGACGATGGCCATGTGGTTGTGGTTGGCGCGGAACTCACGCAGCAACACGTTCAGACGCTTGGACTCCGGCACGAACGTGGCCGGGCGCAGCAGATCCTTGATGTTGAAGCTGTCGCCGTTCTCCTTGAGGATCAGCGGCAGCAGATCCTTGGCCAGCAGCACGCCCATCACGTCGTCATGGCTTTCGCCGATGACCGGATAGCGCGAGTGGGCCGAGTCGACCACGGCAGGGAGGAATTCGCGGGGTGTCTGGGTCGCCTTGATGCTGATCATCTGCGAGCGCGGCACCATGATGTCGCGTACTTGCAGGTCAGCCACCTGGATGGCGCCTTCGACGATGGCCAGCGCTTCGCTGTCCAGCAGTTTGTTCTGATGTGCATCGCGCAGCAGCTCCAGCAGCTCCTGACGGTTCTTCGGCTCGTGGGCAAAAGCCTGGGTCAGTTTACCCAGCCAGGACTTCTGCCCGTTGCTCGATCGATCTTCGCTCATAGCGATTACTCTGAATCCTTTGTTGTAACGATAGGGGATGTTTCGGTTTCGTCGTCCGCGTACGGATCGGGATAACCCAATTCGGCAAGCAACTCGCGTTCCAGTGCTTCCATTTCCTCGGCTTCCTCGTCATCTATATGGTCGTAACCAAGCAGATGCAAGCAGCCGTGAATGACCAGATGTGCCCAGTGGGCCTTTAGTTCCTTGCCCTGTTCGGCCGCTTCGCGCTCAACCACGGCCACGCAGATCACCAGATCGCCCAGCAGCGGGATGTCGAGAAACTCGTCGGGCACTTCGGCGGGAAAGGACAGGACGTTGGTCGCGTAATCCTTGTGGCGCCAGGTGTGATTCAGTTCGCGGCCTTCTTCTTCATCGACCAGACGAATGGTCATTTCCGAGTCAGCGGTGCGCTGACGCAGGGCCAGTTCGCACCACTGGCGGAATTCGGCTTCGGTCGGCGCAGACGCTTCGGTCGCGATTTGCAGGTCAAGCTCAAGCATCGTGGCGAGTGTCCTTTGGCGCTTCATCGGCCAGGCGCGTCTCGAAGCGCTCATAGGCTTCGACGATGCGTTGCACCAATGGATGGCGCACCACGTCTTTGGGCTGGAAGTGAGTGAAGCTGATACCCGGCACATCCTTCAGGACTTCGATGACGTGATGAAGTCCGGATTTGGTGCCGCGCGGCAGGTCGACCTGCGTGATATCGCCGGTGATTACGGCCGTTGAGCCGAAACCGATCCGGGTCAGGAACATCTTCATCTGCTCGACGGTGGTGTTCTGGCTTTCGTCGAGAATGATGAAACTGTTGTTCAGCGTACGACCGCGCATGTAGGCCAGCGGTGCGACTTCGATCACCTGACGTTCGATCAGCTTGGCCACGTATTCGAAGCCGAGCATTTCATAGAGGGCGTCGTAGAGCGGGCGCAGGTACGGGTCGATCTTCTGCGACAGGTCGCCGGGCAGGAAGCCGAGTTTTTCACCCGCTTCGACCGCCGGACGCACCAGCAGGATGCGGCGGATCTGCTCGCGTTCCAGGGCATCAACGGCGCAGGCCACGGCCAGATAGGTCTTGCCGGTACCGGCCGGGCCGATGCCGAAGTTAATGTCGTTGCCGAGGATTTCCTTCACATAACGCAGCTGATTCAAGCCGCGCGGGCGAATCATGCCTTTCTTGGTGCGCAGGGCGACGGAGGCTTCGGCAGGGGCGTGGTTGTCCAGTTGCTCGACGGCCGATTCCTGGAGAAACAGGTGAACCGTATCCGGCGATAGCTCTGAACCCTTGGTTTCCCGGTACAGGCGGCGAATCAGGTTTTCCGCGGAAGTGGTGTGCTTGGGTTCGCCGATCAGCTCGAACTGATTGCCGCGGTTGCGGATCTCGATGGCCAGGCGCTGTTCGATCAGGCGCAGGTGTTCGTCGAACTGCCCGCACAGATTGGCGAAGCGGCGAGCCTCAAAAGGCTCGAGGATGAAACGATGAGGTTCTATGGGTGCGTTCAAGGTCGTATTTAGCCGCCCTGGGGCAATTAGGATGAAATCAAGGATAACGCCAGTGGCGTGGGTGCGAAAGCTCTTAAAAAGCCTGGCACCGATTCAGCCCTCTGGCGCGGTCTCCTTGCGGTGTTACTGGATCAGCGAGCCGCGCAGTGAGTGCGGTTGTGCCGCATCGATGTGCACGTCGGCGAACTGGCCGATCAGGGTCGGATTATCACAGCGGAAGTTGACGATACGATTATTCTCGGTGCGCCCTTGCAGCTCGCCCGGGTCTTTCTTCGAATAGTCGGTCACCAGAATCCGCTGGATCGAACCGACCATTTGTCGGCTGATCTCGAAGCCTTGCTGGTTCAGACGATGCTGCAAGGCGTTCAGGCGTTCTTTCTTCAGTTCTTCCGGGGTGTCGTCGGCCAGATCGGCCGCCGGGGTGCCCGGACGCTGGCTGTAGACGAACGAGTAGGAAAAGTCGAAACCGACGTCGGCAATCAGCTTCATGGTCTGTTCGAAGTCTTTCTCGGTTTCCCCCGGGAAGCCGACGATGAAGTCCGAGCTGATGCAGATGCCCGGTACGGCAGCGCGCAGTTTGCGCAGTTTGGATTTGTACTCCAGCGCCGTGTGGTTGCGTTTCATCGCCGCCAGGATCCGGTCCGAACCCGACTGCACCGGCAAGTGCAGGTGCTTCACCAGTTCCGGCACTTCGGCGTGGGCCTGGATCAGGCTGTCGGAGAATTCCAGCGGATGCGACGTGGTGTAGCGGATGCGGTCGATGCCGTCGACTGCCGCGACCACGCGGATCAGTTCCGCCAGATCTGCCAGGCGCCCGTCATGGGTCTGCCCGCGATAGCCGTTGACGTTCTGTCCCAGCAGGGTCACCTCGCGCACGCCGTTTTCAGCCAGGTGAATGATCTCGGCGATCACGTCGTCGAACGGCCGGCTGACCTCTTCGCCGCGGGTGTAAGGCACCACGCAGAACGTGCAGTACTTGCTGCAGCCTTCCATCACCGACACGTAGGCGCTCGGGCCGTCGATGCGCGGCTCGGGCAGGTGGTCGAATTTTTCGATTTCCGGAAACGAGACGTCCACTTGCGGCAGCTTGCTGATGCGCGCGGCGTCGATCATTTCCGGCAGGCGGTGCAGGGTCTGCGGGCCGAACACCACGTCAACGTACGGGGCGCGATCACGGATCGCCGCGCCTTCCTGGCTGGCCACGCAACCGCCGACGGCGATGACCATCTCCGGGTTGGCCAGTTTCAGTTCGCGCCAGCGGCCGAGCTGGGAATACACCCGGTCCTGGGCGCGTTCGCGGATCGAACAGGTGTTGAGCAGAATCACGTCGGCATCTTCTGCCCGCGCCGTGACTTCCAGGGCCTGGTGTTCGCCCAGCAGATCGACCATGCGCGAGCTGTCGTACTCGTTCATCTGGCAACCGTGGGTTTCGATGTAAAGCTTCTTGGCCATGGAATAGGGTCGTCACGTGGTTCAAAGAACCGCGCATTATAGGGAACATGTCCCCAGGTTCCTACCGTTGCGCGTCCGGTGGCTATGCTATAGTTCGCGCCCTCATTTTTACCCCGATGTGTTGTCCGCCCGCCATGACCAAACGCGAAGCTCCAATCTACAAGGTGATTTTCCTCAACCAGGGCCAGGTGTTCGAAATGTACGCCAAGCAGATCTATCAAAGTGATCTGTGGGGCTTCCTGGAAGTGGAAGAGTTCGTCTTTGGCGAGCGCACCCAGGTGGTCGTCGACCCGAGCGAAGAGAAGCTCAAGGCACAGTTCGAAGGCGTGGTGCGCAGCTTTGTGCCGATGCATTCGATCGTGCGCATCGACGAAGTGGAACGCCTCGGCACGCCGAAAATCAGCGAAGCCCGTGGCGGTGTTGGCAATGTGATGCCGTTTCCGGTACCGATGCCCGAGAAATAAGCGGGGCGGGAAAAGGCGCTACGACAGGAACTACGGCAGGGGCGAGAACGGCGTACGCCCGTCGGCGCTCTGCAGTTCCATCAGGTATTTACGGAAAATTTGCCCGAGCACCTGGGTTGCGGTTTCCAGGTCTTCGCGGGACATCTTTTCAGACACTTCGTCGGCGGTGTCGAGCGCGTCTTCGGCGCCGTTGACCGCGGCCATCTTCAGCACGATGTAGGCCTGAATGTTGTTGGCCTGCACGCCTTCACCGTGGAAGAACATGGTGCCGAGCTTGAATTGCGCCTGGGCGTGGCCTTGCAGCGAGGCCTTTTCGAAATAGCTCAGGGCTTGATTGAGGTCGCGCGGCGCATTCTTGCCGTCGTAGTAGAACTCACCCAACTCGTATTGCGCTTGCGCATCCCCTTCATCCGCTGCCTTTTGGCAGGCGGCGAGGGCCTGCGTGACATCTTGCGGCTGAGTATTGAGGGTGCAGCGACCCATCGCCGGGATCAACAACGAGTTGCCGCCTGCTTGTGCATGTGCGAGCAGCGGCTGAAGGAGCAACAGGCAGCCCAAGGCAAGGGTGCGGCCGGTGCGGTTCATGGGAATCGACTTACCTCTGAAGGGCGCGCGGACCCGTCGAGGGATCCAATAAGCGCGCATTATGAAATAAGCAGGGGCCACCTTACAAAGTCTTTACTCGATTTTCTGCTGTGTGGGGAATATATCACCCGGTTTGCGGGAGATTTTTGGCAGAAGCGTCGGAGAAAACGCTGGAATGTAGGTGAAAGCTGACGCTGGCAATGGCCAACGTCAGCGATCAAGCCATTACTTCAGTTTGGCGAACGCGCGCTCGGCAGCGTCGAGGGTCAGTTTCAGTTCGGCTTCGCCGTGGGCGATCGAGGTGAAACCGGCTTCGAATGCGCTCGGTGCCAGGTACACGCCACCTTCGAGCATCAGGTGGAAGAAGCGACCGAACAGCGCTGCATCACTGGCCATCACGTCTTCAAAGGTAACAATGTCGTCGGCGCCGCTGAAGTACAGACCGAACATGCCGCCAGCCTGGGTGGTCACGAACGGAATGCCCGCTGCGTCAGCGCGTTGTTGCAGGCCGTCGAGCAGGCGAGTGGTGTAGTCGGTCAGCTCGGCGTGGAAACCCGGACGGCTGATCAGACGCAGGGTGGTCAGGCCGGCGGCCATCGCCAGCGGGTTGCCCGACAAGGTGCCCGCCTGATAGACCGGGCCCAGCGGTGCGATGCGCTCCATGATCGAACGCTTGCCGCCGAAGCAGCCGACCGGCATGCCGCCGCCGATGATCTTGCCGAAGGTGGTCAGATCCGGGGTCACGCCGTAGTAAGCCTGGGCGCCGCCGAGGGCGACGCGGAAACCGGTCATCACTTCGTCGAAAATCAGCACCACGCCGTGCTTGTCGCACAGGCTGCGCAGGCCTTCGAGGAAACCCGGCGCCGGCGGCACGCAGTTCATGTTGCCGGCCACCGGCTCGACGATGATGCACGCGACGTCCTGGCCGACTTCGGCGAGCATTTTTTCAACCGCATCGATGTCGTTGAACGGCAGGGTCAGGGTGTGTTTGGCGAACGCAGCCGGTACGCCGGCCGAGCTTGGCACGCCCTGGGTCAGTGCACCGGAACCGGCCTTGACCAGCAGGCTGTCGGAGTGACCGTGGTAGCAGCCTTCGAACTTGATGATGCTGTCGCGGCCGGTGAAGCCACGGGCCAGACGGATCGCGCTCATGGTCGCTTCGGTGCCGGAGCTGACCATGCGCACCATTTCCATCGACGGCACCAGCGAGCAGACCAGATCGGCCATCTCCGTTTCCATCGCGGTCGGCGCGCCGTAGGACAGGCCGTGTTGCAACTGGTTACGCACAGCGTCCAGCACGTCCGGGTGGCTGTGGCCGAGGATCATCGGGCCCCAGGAACCGACGTAATCCACATAACGCTTGTTGTCTTCGTCGGTGACGTAGGCGCCTTCGGCGTGCTTGAAGAACAGCGGCGTGCCGCCGACGCTCTTGAACGCGCGAACCGGCGAGTTCACGCCACCGGGAATGTGTTTCTGGGCGTTGGCAAACAGGGTTTCGGAACGAGACATGATCGGGCTCTCAGACTTTTAGTAATTCGTTGAATGCGCGGGCGCGGCGGGTCACTTCGGCGGTGCTGTCGGCGCCGAACAGGCCATGGACCACGGCCAGCAGATCGACACCGTGGGCCACCAGCGGCGCGGCGTTGTCGAGGGTGATGCCGCCGATCGCGCAGATCGGCAGGTGCAAAGTGCGTTTGGCCTCGTCGAGCAGGTCGAGGCTGCAACTCGGCGCGCCGGGTTTGGTATTGGAATTGAAGAAACGGCCGAAGGCGACGTAGCTCGCGCCTTCTTTGGCGGCCTGTTCGGCCAGTTCGAGTTGCGCGTGGCAGGTCGAACCGATGATCGCTTTCGAGCCGAGCAGGGCGCGGGTCGGCGACAGCGGGCCGTCGGTCTGGCCCAGGTGCACGCCGACGTTCAAGCGTGCGGCCAGTTCGGCGTCGTCGTTGATGATCAACTGGGTCTTGTAGCGTTCGCACAGATCGCGCAAGGCCTCGGCTTCACGCAGGCGCCGGGCTTCGTCGCTGCTCTTGTCGCGGTATTGCAGGAGAGTGACGCCGCCTTCCAGCGCCGCCTCCACGTACGGCAGAAACTTGCCGGCCAGCAATGGACCGTCGGTAATGGCGTACAGGCCACGTAGTTTCATCAGGCAGACCTCACGACGTTACGAGCAGAAATCCAGCGGCAGGCGACGCGGCACGAACTGGCCTTTGCCCAGTTGTTCGGCATCGCGCAGGGTACGCCAGGTGTAATCCAGCGCGGTACGCACGGCGCTGGCCAGGTTTTCGCCCTGTGCCAGTCGACCGGCAAGGGTGCTGGCCAGGGTGCAGCCGGAACCGTGGTAGCTGCCGGGCAGACGCTGGCACTTGAAGGTTTCGCGCAGGCCGTCACGGCTGTACAGGCGATTGTGGATTTCGGTTTCGTCGCCGTGACCGCCGGTGATCAGTAGGTTCTTGATGAACGGCAACAGTTTTTCAGCACACTCGTCCGCGGTGCCTTCTGGCAGTTCGGCGAGGATCCGGCTTCGGGAAGGTTGGGGGTGGCGATGATCGACAGCGGCAGCAGGCGTTCGCGCATGGCGTAGCCGACCTCGTCCTTGCCCAGGCGTCCGCCACCGCCGGCGCGCAGCACCGGGTCGCAGACCACCGGCAAGTGCGGGTGCGCCTGGAGCAGTTCGACAACGGTGTCGACCATTTCCAGGGAACCGAGCATGCCCAGTTTCACTGCCGCGACTTCGGAATCGTTGAGCACGGCATTGGCCTGGGCCAGTACCCACTCACGGTCGAGGACGCGAAAGTCAGTGACGTTGACAGTGTCTTGCACGGTCAGGGCGGTGACGGCCGGAGCCGCATGGCAACCCTGAGCGAGCAGGGCTTCGATATCTGCCTGCAAGCCGGCGCCACCACTGGGGTCGTGGCCGGAGAGACAGAGGACAACGGGGCGTGAGCTGTAGATATTCATGGTGCGCGAGCTTACCACCAAACCTGTTTTTCGGGTGTTGTGGCGCAGCGCTTGGCCGATAACCTCGATAACCGGATCCGCAAGGGTTGTAACAATCTGACCAAGCCAACAGCTCTAGCTCGGTGTTTTGCTCTGAAACGCCCGTTCTAGAGCCTTTGTCAGAAAAATTTCCATGGTGCTCAATGGCCATCAACGGCTATGCTAGAGTGGATCCAAACCAATAACAGGTAATACCGGTTTTACGTCATCTCAAAGGGAATGGGGGGCTTCCTGACACAACCGGACAAGCCACGCTGGGGCTTCAATGCGCTATTTGTTGATGTTGCTGTTCTGTTTGCCCCTCCTGGCAAACGCCGTCGAGTTCGATGAGTTCACCCAGAGCCTCCCCCTGGGTCGATCCCTGCAAGTGTTCGAAGACCCGAGCGGTCAGGCGAGCATTGCCGACGTCCGCGCGCAGGCCGCTGCCGGACAATTCAAAAAACACGATAAAGCCACGCTCAATGCCGGTTACTCGCGCTCGGCGTTCTGGCTGAAGATCGATCTGCATTACCGTCCGAGCAATCCGGCGGCGCAGCGTACCTGGCTGCTGGAGCTGGCCTATCCGCCGCTCGATCACCTCGACCTGTATCTGCCCGATGCCGCCGGCGACTATCGGCTGGTGCGCCAGACCGGGGACGCGTTGCCGTTCGCCAGTCGCGAGATCCGGCAGAACAACTACCTGTTCAACCTCACGTTCAAGCCTGACCAGCAGCAGACCGTCTATTTGCGACTGTCCAGTGAGGGCTCGATCCAGGCCCCGGTGACGTTGTGGTCGAGTACCGCGTACCTCGAAGACCAGCCGGTGCGCCTGTACGTATTGGGCCTGATTTATGGCGTGCTGTTGGGGATGCTGGTCTACAACCTGTTCATCTACCTCAGCGTGCGCGACACCAGTTACCTCTATTACATCTTCTATATCGCGTCGTTCGGCCTATACCAGCTGTCAGTGAATGGCGCGGCGGTCGAGTATTTCTGGCCGGACAACCCGTGGTGGGCCAACGCCGCCACGCCGTTTTTCATTGGTTGCGCGGGGCTGTTCGGCAGCCAGTTCGCCCGCAGCTTTCTGCAGACCAAGAACCACAGCCGCTGGCTCGACCGGCTGTTGATCGCCCTGATCGTGTTCGGTGCGCTGGTGATCGGTCTGTCACTGATGACCAGTTACGCCCTGGCCTTGCGCCTGGCGACAACCCTGGCGCTGACCTTTACCGTGGTGATCTTCGCCGCCGGGATCCTCGCCTGGTGGCGCGGTCTGCGCGTGGCCCGCTACTTCATCATCGCCTGGTCGGCGTTTCTGCTCGGCGGGATCGTCAACACGATGATGGTCCTGGGCTTGCTGCCGAACGTGTTCCTGACCATGTACGCCAGCCAGATCGGCTCGGCCATCGAAGTGGCGCTGCTGTCGCTGGCGCTGGCCGACCGCATTAATGCAATGCGTGAACAACAGGCGCAGACCTTGTTCGATGCCGGCCAGAAACTCGAAGTGCTCAACCAGCAACTGGCCCACAGCAACAAGCTCAAGGACGAGTTCCTCGCGACCCTGACCCACGAGCTGCGCACACCGATGAACGGTGTGATCGGTTCGCTGGAACTGATGCAGACCGTCGAACTCGATCCGGAGCTGGAGCAATACCAGCAGACCGCCGCCGGTTCGGCCCGGGACATGATGCGCATGGTCAACGGGATCCTGACCCTGACCGAATTGCAGGCCGGCAAGCTCAAGGCCACGCCGGGCAGTTTCAGCCTGCGCGCGGTGGTCGAGGCGCTGCGCGTGCAGTTCGACGGCAATGCGTCGAGCAAATCGCTGGACTTCAAGGTCGACGTGCTGCCGACCCTGCCGGACCGCCTGCATGGCGACAGCGCCAAACTCGCGCAATGCCTGGAATGCCTGCTGGATAACGCGATCAAGTTCACCCGCGTCGGCGGTCTCGCTTTGCGGGTTACCGGCAAACCGTCGACGGACAATCGCTTGGCGCTGTCCTTTGCGGTGATCGACACCGGCATCGGCTTTACCGATCTGGGCGAAGCCACGCTGTATCAGCGCTTCTTCCAGCTCGACGGTTCGATGACCCGTGAGTACGGCGGCCTGGGCGTCGGTCTGGCGATCTGCCGACAACTGGTGGAATTGCTCGGCGGCAAACTCACGCACCGTTCCGAGCCGGGGCGCGGCAGCCGTTTCCAGCTGGACGTCGAGTTTGAATTGCCCGCCGTCGAAGCCGCGCCGACGCCTGTTCGCGATGCCATACGCGCACCGCAGGACTGCACCGTGTTGCTGGTGGACGACAACAGCGTCAATCAATTGGTGATGCGCGGGATGTTGCTCAAGCTTGGTTTCCGCGTGCGAACCGCCGACCACGGTGTCGCAGCCATCGAATGCCTGCAGCGCGAACCGTTCGATGCGGTGCTGATTGATTGCCAGTTGCCGCCGCTCGATGGTGCGTCGCTGTGCTGCCAGATCCACGACCTGCCGGGCTGTGCCAACCTGCCGGTGTTCGTGATCGCGCTAGGGGCGGATCGAGAGCATTGCGCCTCCGCCGGCTCGATCGATTACCTGAGCAAACCGGTGAAATTCGAAGACTTGCAGGTCGCGATGCAGCGTCGGGTATTGAGTTGCTGACAGGGTGAAAGCGCCGGCATTTAGGCCGATATGACACTTTGATCGGTCAGGGGGCGGTGCTTAACTGAAGCTCTGGCCGATCAAGGAGCCCCGTCATGAACCTGCATCAGTTCGCCGAAACCCACGAAGTGACCAACCAGCCACCGTCGCTGGACGGCACTAACCTGTACCGCATCGACCTGCCGCTGCAGGAGTGGTCGCGGCGGTTCGGCGCCGGCTGGGCCGAATCGCGGATCGATGCCTACGGCGCATTGGCCGGCGGGCCGCTGATGGAGGCCGGGTTCCTCGCCAACCAGAACAAACCGGTGTTCGCCAGCCATGACCGCTACGGTCATCGCATCGATCTGGTGGAGTTTCACCCGGCGTATCACGAGCTGATGCGCACGGCCATCGAGCATGGCCTGACGTCGTTGCCCTGGGCTCATCCACAGGACGGCGCCCATGTTGCCCGGGCCTCCATGAGCTATCTGCACAGCCAGGCCGAGGCCGGCAGCGGTTGCCCATTGACCATGACTTTCGCCAGTGTCCCCGCGATGCGCTTGCAGCCGGATCTGGCCGAACAGTGGTTGCCGAAAATCCTCGCCACCGAATACGACCCGCGCAATGTCGGCATGGCCCACAAGGCTGGCGTCACCATTGGCATGGCGATGACCGAGAAACAGGGCGGCACCGACGTGCGAGCCAACACCACCAAGGCTTATCCGGTCGGCGCCAGCGGTCCGGGCCAGGCTTATGAGCTGGTAGGCCACAAGTGGTTCTGCTCGGCGCCGATGTGCGATGCGTTCCTCACGCTGGCACAGACCGACAAGGGCCTGACCTGTTTCCTGCTGCCGCGCCATCGCCCGGACGACACGCGCAATCAGTTCTACATCCAGCGTCTGAAAAACAAACTCGGCAACCAGTCCAACGCGTCCAGCGAAGTGGAGTTCCGTGGCGCGCTGGCGTGGATGGTCGGTGAGGAAGGGCGCGGTGTGCCGACCATCATCGAGATGGTGGCGATGACCCGTTTCGATTGCATGGTCGGTTCCAGCTCGCTGATGCGTCAGGCGCTGACCCAGGCCAGCCATCACTGCGCCCACCGCAAGGTCGGCGGCAAACTGCTCAGCGAACAACCGCTGATGCAGAACGTGCTGGCCGATCTGGCGCTGGAAAGCGAAGCCGCGCTGGCGTTGAGCCTGCGCATGGGCAAGGCGCTGGATCATCTGAATGATCGCCATGAAGCGAAGTTCGCCCGGCTGGTGACGGCGGTGGGCAAGTACTGGATCTGCAAACGCGCGCCGGGGATGATCAACGAAGCGGCCGAATGCATGGGCGGCGCGGGGTATGTCGAAGACAGCATCTTGCCGCGGCTGTACCGCGAAGCACCGGTGAACTCGACGTGGGAAGGCTCCGGCAACGTGCAATGCCTGGATGTATTGCGCGCACTGTCGAAGGAGCCGGGCGTGCTCGACGTACTTTTCAACGAACTGGGCGACGGCCATGGCGACAAACGTCTTGCGGCGCATATCCAGCAATTGCAGGCCTCGTTCAAGGACACCAGCGACATTCAATATCGGGCGCGGCAATTGACCGAGGACATTGCTCTGGGGTTGCAAGCGAAGCTGTTGCTGGAGGCCGGGAATTCGACGGTCAGCGATGCGTTTATTGCCAGTCGCCTGAGCGGGGGCGGTCGGGTCTACGGCGCGTTGCCGCGCGGGCTGGATGTCGAAGCCATCGTTGCCCGCTCGACGCCGCAAGGTTTCTGACTTCATGCGAATCGACTGTGGGAGCCGCCAGCCAGGCTCCCGCCGCTGACGGATTGCTGAACAGCCAACATGCCACTGTTTCCGTGAAGCCACGATGCAGGCAAGATGAAGCTCTGCAAGTCAGAACACAGGAAGCTGATCGTGACCGAAGCGTTTATTGTCGTTCAAACCGCCGAACAAGCCGTGGATCGTCTGGCCGAGCTGCATGAGCGGGCCACCACGGCGCTGAACTCGGCGCTCAAGCGTTATCTCAAGGATCGCGTCGAGCCCGACGCCGAGCAACGTGCCCTGTTCCGTTATCCCGAACTGCGTCTGACCTACCACTGCCAGGGCGAAGTCCCGCAGACCACCCGCGCTTACGCCAAGGTGCAGTTGCCGGGTACCTACAGCGTGACCGTCACCCACCCGGCAGCGTTTCGCAAATACCTGCTGGAGCAGCTCACGCCGCTGATGCACGACTTCACCGTGACCGTCGAAGTCGGGGTCAGCGAGCAGAACATTCCGTACCCGTACGTGGTCGAGCAGGGTGATGAACTGGCCGGCTCCGGTGTCACCGCCGCCGTGCTGGCGCGAGTGTTCCCGAGCACCGACCTGTCCGCCGCCACCGATGGCATCGCCGATGGTCTCTACGACTGGGAAAACACCGATCCGTTGCCGTTGGCACTGTTCGATGCGGCCCGCGTCGACTTCTCGCTGCGTCGTCTGGTGCATTACACCGGCAGCGACTGGCGCCATGTGCAGCCGTGGATTTTGCTGACCAACTACCATCGTTATGTCGACCAGTTCATCGTCCATGGCCTCGAGCAACTGCGCCGCGACCCGCGCTTCGTGCGCATGGTGTTGCCGGGCAACGTGATCATCGAAAAGGGCATGGACCACGGCGAAGCCTCGGCGATTGCGGCCGGTGTGGTCTGGCACCGCTACCAGATGCCGGCCTATCACCTGATCGCCAGCGATGGCCACGGCGTGACCCTGGTGAACATCGGCGTCGGCCCGTCCAACGCCAAGAACATCACCGATCACCTCGCGGTGCTGCGTCCGCATTGCTGGCTGATGATCGGTCACTGCGGCGGCCTGCGTCAGTCGCAGACCATCGGCGACTACGTGCTGGCCCACGCTTATATGCGTCGCGACGGGATTCTCGACCGGGTGGTGCCGCCGAACATTCCGATCCCGGCTCTGGCCGAAGTACAACTGGCGCTGCAGCAAGCGGCGGCCAACATCACCGGCGAGAAGGGCGAAGAGCTGAAGAAGCGCCTGCGCACCGGCACCGTGCTGACCTACGACGACCGCAACTGGGAATTGCGCTGGGCCCAGGAGCGACCGCTGATCAACCTGTCCCGCGCCGTGGCGGTGGACATGGAAAGCGGCACCATCGCCGCCCAGGGTTATCGCCTGCGGGTGCCGTATGGCACGTTGCTGTGTGTTTCGGACAAACCGCTGCACAGTGAAATCAAGCTGCCGGGTTCGGCCAACGCGTTCTACGAGCGCGCGGTCAGCCAGCACTTGAAGATCGGCATCGAAGCGGTGGACCTGCTGCGCACCGAACTCAACTCGCTGCATTCGCGCAAACTGCGCAGCTTCGACGAACCGCCGTTCCGCTAACGGTTTGTCGTGGTCATTTGGCGGTCGGGGCACTAGCATTGTCAGCCCCGACCGTTAGATGTTCTTTTCGCCATGTCCCGTCCCCAACGTCCACCTTCCCGCCGTCCCGGCGCGAAGCCAGTTTCTTCAGCCCCGCGCCGTGTCGCCAAGGCACCGCCGGCCGAGCCGAAGCTGATCCTGTTCAACAAACCGTTCGATGTGCTGACGCAATTCAGCGACGGCGAAGGGCGGGCGACGCTCAAGGATTACATCGACGTTCCGGGCATCTACCCGGCCGGGCGGCTGGATCGTGACAGCGAAGGTTTACTGCTGTTGACCAACGATGGCCAGTTGCAGGCGCGGATCGCCGACCCCAAGCACAAACTGGCGAAAACCTATTGGGTGCAGGTCGAAGGCGTGCCGACGGCCGAGCAGTTGCAGCGCCTGCGTGACGGTGTCGAATTGAATGACGGCATGACCTTGCCCGCCGAAGCGCGACAACTGGATGAGCCTCAGCTGTGGCCGCGCAATCCGCCGGTACGCTTTCGCGCAACCATTCCGACAACCTGGCTGGAACTGGTGATTCGGGAAGGGCGCAACCGCCAGGTGCGGCGGATGACGGCGGCGGTAGGGTTGCCGACGTTGCGGCTGGTGCGGGTCAGGATTGGTGACTGGACGATCGAAGGGCTCGATCAGGGCCAGTGGAAAGAAGTGCCGGCGCGCTTATAAGGCGCCGGATTCGATCAGGCCGATCACCACGCTCTTGATGATGAACGCGGCCACGCCCAGGCCCAGCACGAAGAACAGAATGAACGAGCCAAAGCGCCCGGCCTTGGACTTCTTCGCCAGATCCCAGACGATGAAACCCATGAAAATGATCAGAATGCTGACCAGACCGGTCATCATCCACTCTTCAAATACTGCTGGATCCATCGGGCATCTCCGGCGCTGTGCGGCTGAAAGGGCGGCCGGGAGTATACGCCAGCGGCGAACGACGCAGCATTGACCTGCGTCGGTGTGCCGCAGTCATTCGTCGATCAGCTGCGCAGATGAGTCAGCGGCAATTCAGTGCTGTTGAGCACCTGATTCAACACAAAACTCGAGCGCACGCTGGTCACGCCTTCAATCCGCGTCAGGTGCCCCAGCAGCAGCTTCTGATAATGGTCCATGTCCGGCACCACGACCTTCAGTTGATAGTCGGCATCGACCCCGGTCACCAGGCTGCATTCAAGCACCTGCGGCAAGGTGCGGATCGCCGCTTCGAAGTTCTCGAAACGCTCCGGCGTGTGACGGTCCATGCCGATCAGCACGTAGGCGGTCAGGCTCAGGCCGAGCATCTTGCGATCCAGCAGGGCCACCTGGCGCGAGATGTAGCCGTCGTCCTCCAGTTGCTTGACCCGGCGCGAGCACGGGGAGGGCGACAGACCGATGCGCTCGGCCAGTTCCTGGTTGGAGATGCGGGCGTCGCGCTGCAATTCCGCCAAAATGCTCAGGTCGTAACGGTCGAGTTTGCTCATCAAACGGTCCTTGGTTCTAACTATTGCGGCGGATTATCTATCCAGGGTTAAAAATTGCGCAAGTGGTGTTTAATTGAGCAATCTTCGCAATCATCTGTCGCGGCCTCGGGCCTATCCTTATCACCAGAATCACTGCTCGGTAACACAGTCCACTGCGGCCCGCCCAATCAGGCCCGCCGCGGCCGCCGCCCCCACCGGGGACGTGCCGGCCCCCGAGCTGCACACTGTCCAGAAGACGGCGTGAGGTGAGCCGACGTCAAAAGCGTCGAGCCAGGACGAAGTTCTCTAGAAGGGAGGCCGACGGGTCTCCTTTTTTCTTGCCCGCGATTTGACCTCGTTCGCTCAATAAATAAATGGCGTGACTGATAACCTGTTGCAGAACCCGGTGTGCCCATTCCCGGTCTTAGCTACAAGCCCTACTTAATTACAGGGTCCGGCCCGCAGTGAGGAATTTCATGAAGTCGCGTATCTGGCGTCTGGCCAGTGTAGGTTTGCTGTGTGTAAGTGTCTGTGCGCAGGTGCTGGCCGATGAGCCGCAGAATCGTGGCCCCGAGGGCGGCGGACGCGAGCGGGAGCATCAGGGGCACAACGAAGGCCGTGAAGGCAACAACCAGCCACGTCCACAAAACCGGCCGCAGCAGAATCAGCCGCGGCCGCAGAACAACGAGATCATTCGCGGCGACAACAGCCGCCAGTTCGAGCACAACGGTCAGCAGCACAACAATGGGCAGTGGCAGAACCAGAATCGCCCACCTGTTCAACCTGCGCCGGTTCATCAGCCGCCGCCACCACCGGTCAACAATCTGCCGATCCAGCCGCGCCCCGACACCGTGCGTCAGACCCAGGAACCGCGTCAGGGCTACTACCGCGACGAGCGCCCGCAGAATGGCTACCACCAGAACTGGCAGACCGGCAACCGGCCCGATGACCATCGCTGGCCGGGACGTCCGGACGGGCATGGCAACGGTTGGGGCCCCGGCCCGCAATACCGGCCGGGCCATGTGATCGACCGCTTCCCGGATCGTGACTTCCGCGTGCCGTATCGTGGCCAGGATTATTTCTTCTCCGGCGGCTACTGGTATCGCCCGCAAGGTCCGCGATATGTCGTGGTTCAGCCGCCACGGGGGATCCGTATCCAGTACCTGCCGGATTACGCCCGCGAAGTGTGGATCGGCGGTTCGCTGTTGTTCCTGGCGGCAGGCTCGTATTACGCCTATCAGGAAGCGACCCAGGATTACGTGGTGGTCGAGCCGCCGGTGCAGCAACCGCCGCAACCGACCAACAACGGTTATGACGTGGAAGCCTATCCCGCCAACGGCCAGTCGCCGGAGCAGGTCCAGCAGGACGGCTACCAGTGCTACCAATACGCGGTGCAGCAAAGCGGTTTCGATCCGCGTACCGCGACCTACCAGCCCGCACCCGAAGTGGTGCAGGCCTACCGCCAGGCCCAGGGCAATTGCCTGAGCAGTCGCGGTTATCAGGTCCAATGAGAGCAGTGATTAGCTGCAAGTTTCGAGCTACAAGCTTGAAGCTTGCCGCTCGTTGCTTGTAGCTGCTTTTATCGGGTCGGCGTGCACCAGCACTTCGGCCCGCGGATAGGCAGCGTGGATCGCATCGGCGGCCTTATCGCTGATGCCGTGAGCGACTGACAGCGTCAGCTCCCCCGGCAATTCCAGGTGCAACTGTACGAACCAGTGATTGCCGGAAATTCGCGTGCGCAGATCATGCGCGCCCAAAACGCCCGGCACACCGCAGGCCAGTTCGAGCATGTGCTGACTGACATCCACCGGCAGCTCTTCATCCATCAACACGGAAAAACTCTCCCGGGCGATCTGGATGGCGCTCCAGAGGATGTACACGGCAATCCCCAGACCGAACCACGCATCCAGTTGATGAAAGCCCAGACCCGCCAGGATCAGGGCGATCAGGATGCTGCCATTGAGCAACATGTCCGAACGGTAATGCAGCGAGTCCGCGCGCACGGCGTTGGAGCCGGTCTGCTTGATCACCCGATGCTGCAACATCAACAGCGCCGCCGTCAGCACCAGCGAAAACACGATGACGCCGATGCTGATCCAGGGCGCGCCGAGCGGTTCCGGTTGCTGGATGCGCTCATAAGCCTGGAACGCAATCAGCACCGCACTGCCGCCAATGAACAGCGCCTGCGCCATGCCCGCCAGGGATTCGGCCTTGCCGTGGCCATATCGGTGATCGTCATCCGCCGGGCGCAGCGCGTAGTGCACCGCCAGCAGATTGAGTAACGAAGTGACGCCATCGAGGGCCGAGTCGGTGAGGCCGGCGAGCATGCTCACCGAACCGCTCAGCCACCAGGCGATGGCTTTGGCGATGATCAGCGTACAGGCCACCGCCACCGAGGCGCGGGTCGCCAGCCGCAGCAGGCGGGCGTGTTCGGGGCTGGAGGTCATGGGTGCGTTGATTCCTTATGCGGCAGGTTGCAGGCCGAACATCGCCAGTTGCTGGGTGCTGCCCTTGTGCTGGATCAGGCGCGGGTCGTCCAGCGGCAGGTTGCGGCCCAGTTCTGTTTCGAGAATAGCCTGCAACTTGAGGTTATCGACCTGACCGTCCGGGCCGACGGCTTGCTTGAGCTTGGCCGGATCGACCTGCGCCGTGCGGCCCGGTTCGAAATAGATCGCGCCGGTGGTGAAGTCCACGGCAAACGCGATTACGCCGGGAAGGATATAGAACAGCAGGCCCACGGCATCGAGCACGGCAATCGCCGGGTCGATCTTGCCGTCGATCTGGCCGCGCCGGTCGGGATAGAAAATCGAACCGCACGCGGTGATCTGAGTGAGCAGCGTGGCAACCAGTACACCGCCGATCAGGCGAAAAGGTAAGCGCATGGGAATCTCCTGAGTCATCTGTTAACGAAGCGTCATCGTGTGAAGTTAAGACCCTGACGAACGCCTGGCAGTTCGCCGTTATACTCGCGGCTCTGCTTTGGAGCCAGTATGAATTCGTTGCCGATCGATGAAGTTTTACCCGCCCTGCGTGAAGCCCTCGCGACACGCCACGAAGCCGTGCTCGAAGCACCGCCCGGCGCCGGTAAAACCACCCGCGTGCCCTTGGCCCTGCTCAATGAAGCGTGGCTGAACGGGCAGACCATTCTCATGCTCGAACCTCGTCGGCTGGCGGCGCGCGCAGCGGCCGATCGGCTGGCCAGCGAGCTGGGCGAGAAGGTCGGTGAAACCGTCGGTTATCGCATCCGCCTCGACAGCAAGGTCGGCCCCAATACACGCATCGAGGTGGTCACCGAAGGCATCCTCACCCGGCGTCTGCAGGACGACCCGGCGCTGGAAGGCGTGGGCCTGCTGATCTTCGACGAATTTCACGAACGCAGCCTCGACGCCGATCTGGCGCTGGCCCTCAGTCTGAACGGTCGCGAACTGTTTCGAGCTGAACAACCGCTGAAGATTCTGCTGATGTCCGCCACCCTCGAAGGCGAACGCCTGGCCGGTTTGCTCGACGATGCGCCGATCCTGCGCAGCGAGGGCCGGATGTTCCCGGTGACGATGCGCTGGGGCCGGCCGTTCCAGCCCGGCGAATACATCGATCAACGCGTCACGCAAACGGTGCTCGAAGCCCTGCACGATGAGACTGGCAGCCTGTTGGTGTTCCTGCCGGGGCAAGCGGAAATCCGCCGTGTGCATCAGCAACTGTCGGACGCCATCGGTGAGCGCAGCGACGTGTTGCTCTGCCCGTTGCACGGCGAACTCGACCTGAACGCCCAACGCGCTGCCATCGATCCGGCCCCGGCCGGCCAGCGCAAAGTGGTGCTGGCCACCAACATCGCCGAGACCAGCCTGACCATCAACGGTGTGCGCGTGGTGATCGACGCCGGGCTGGCGCGGGTGCCGCGTTTCGATCCGGGCAGCGGCATGACCCGCCTCGACACTCAACGGATCTCCAAGGCCAGCGCCACCCAGCGCGCGGGCCGTGCCGGGCGTCTCAAACCGGGCGTGTGTTATCGCCTGTGGTCGCAGGATCAGCACGAACAACTCGCGGCTTATGGCAGTGCGGAAATTCTCTCGGCGGATCTTGCGGGCCTGGCCTTGCAACTCGGGCGCTGGGGCGTGGCGCCGAGTGATCTGATCTGGCTGGACGTGCCGCCAGCGGCCGCTTATGCACAGGCTCAGGATCTGTTGCAACGCCTCGGTGCGCTGGACGGTGAAACCCTCAATCGCCACGGTCAGGCCATGGCCGAACTGCCGGCCCATCCGCGCATCGCTCATTTGCTGTTGCGCGGTCAGGCGCTGGGGCTGGCGAGCATGGCGTGCGATGTCGCCGCACTGCTCGGCGAGCGGGATATTTTGCGCGGCGCCGGGGCGGATCTGCACAGTCGTCTGGTGCTGCTGTCCGGCGAAGAACGCGCGGCCCGGGGTGCTCAAGGCGGCGTGCAGCGCGCCCGGCAACTGGCGCGGCAATATCGCGGCTACCTGCGCGGGCAACCGAGCCAACCGGTCAGCGATCCCGATCACCCGCGCTGGCTCGGCGCTCTGCTGGCACTGGCCTACCCGGACCGCGTCGCCCAGCAGCGGCGTGCCGGTGGTGCCGAATATCGTCTGGCCAATGGCCGTGCGGCGCTGTTCGCCGAAGCCGACAGCCTGATGAAGGAACCATGGATCGTCATCGCCGACCTCGGCAGCCGTCAGGGCCAGCGCGAGGAACGGATTTATCTGGCGGCGGATTTCGATCCGACGCTGTTCGACTCAGTGCTGGCCGAGCAGGTGCACGCCGTCGATCAACTGGACTGGGACGAGCGCGAAGGCGTGCTGCGGGCCGAGCGTCAGCGCAAGGTCGGCGAGCTGATCCTCAGCCGCGAACCGCTGACCGGTCTCGACGAAAACGCCCGCAGTCAGGCACTGGTCAATCTGGTGCGACGCAAGGGACTTGAGCTGCTGCCGTGGACCCCGGAATTGCGTCAATGGCAGGCGCGAGTCGCGTTGTTGCGTCAGCTCGATCTGGACGCCAAGGGCGACAGCCAATGGCCGGATGTTAGCGACGCCACGCTGCTGAAAACCCTCGAAGACTGGCTGATGCCGTACTTGGGCAAGGTCTCGCGACTCAGCCATTTCGCCAACCTCGACCTGTCGAGCATCGTCCGTAATCTGCTGCCGTGGCCACTGCCGCAGCAGCTCGACGAACAGGCACCGCACCACCTGAGCGTGCCGTCGGGCTCGTCAATTCGCCTCGACTACAGTGAGCAGCCACCGATTCTTGCCGTGCGCTTGCAGGAGCTGTTCGGCCTCGCCGACACACCGCGCATCGCCGGCGGCCGGCAAGTGGTCAAACTGCATCTGCTGTCGCCCGCACGGCGGCCGGTGCAGGTGACGCAGGATCTTGCCAACTTCTGGCGCAGCACCTATGCCGAGGTGAAGAAAGATCTGAAGGGGCGGTATCCGAAGCATTACTGGCCGGATGATCCGCTGGTGGCTGAGGCTACTGCACGGGCCAAACCGCGCGGTACGTGAGTATCAGTGACTGGCCTTCGCCGTCAGCTGCTCCCGACAATAATCGGCAAACAACTGCGCCGGTTTGGTCAGTTGCCCGCGTTTGAGCCACGCCGCCACCAGGCCTGAGCCGGTAACGTCTTCGACGATGTCCACGCACACGACTTTCTTGCCGTCGTAGGTGCATTCCGAATGCGGGCGGGTGACCAGGATCGAGAAGCCGAAGCCCTGGCCGACCATGCCGCGCACCATTTCGATCGACGGCGAGCTGAACTCGATGCGCGGCGACAGGCCGAGTTCTTCGAACAGGCTGACGAAGTAGGTGCGGCTCGGTTGTACGTCGAGCAGGATCATCGGTTCCAGGCACAAGTCCCGCAGCGAAACCTGCTTGAGCTGGGCGAAGCGGTGGTCCGCCGGCAGCAGGGCGTAAGGCCGTTGGGCCGGCATCAAGGGTTCGGTTTCGATGGTGGCGTCGAGGTCGTGCTTGTACAGGATTGCCAGGTCGAAGGTGCCCGAGGTCAGGCCTTGCACCAGTTCCTGCTGTTCGCCGTCGCGGATGCGGATCTTCACCCCCGGATACAGCGCCGAGAAACCTGCGATCAACTGCGGCAGATACAGCGGCGCGACGGTTTCAAAACAGCCGATATCGATCTGCCCGGCCACCACGTCGTTGTCGGCGAGGGCGTTCTGTTCGAACTCCTTGGCCATGCGCAGCAGTTCCTGCGCCTTGCGGAAGAACCGCGCACCGCTGGGCGTCAGCGACACGCCCTGGGCGTGATGGCGGATCAGCAGTTGCACGCCGAAGCTGTCTTCCAGCCCCTTGATCGCCGTGGAGATCGCCGGTTGCGCGATGTACAGCTTGCGCGAGGCTTCGGCGACGCTGCCGCATTCGACGGTGGTGATGAAGTATTTCAACTGACGCAGGTTGTAAGCGGCCACGGTGAACCTCAAAACGAACGGATTTCACATCCAAGCAATTTGTACGCCGCCGGCCTCCGTTCTGTCGGCGGTTTTTTTGTCCCTGAACAATAGCCCCATACGCGCGCGAGGGGGCCACCGGCTGGTTACCTTTTTTATTGTCTGCGAAGACATTTTTACTGGTTTTGGCTCGCGCCAGCCTGAGCGACTATCGACTGCAGCCGTTTATAAAAGAATAAAAGTCCAAGGAGCATCCACCGTGTTCGAACTTGCAGACTGGCAGCGCAAGGCCGCTGAATTGAGCTATCCGTACCAGGCCGTGATCGACGGCAAGCTGCGTGCGGCGCAGTCAGGGCAGACCTTTGCCGCGATCAACCCGGCCACCGGCCAACTGCTGGCAAACGTCGCCGCGTGCGGTGAAGAAGATGTCGACGCGGCGGTGCAGAATGCGCGGCAGGTGTTCGAAGCCGGCACCTGGGCCGGGCGTTCGCCCACCGAGCGCAAGCAAGTGCTGTTGCGTCTGGCGGATCTGATTCTGGCCAATCGCGAAGAACTGGCGCTGCTCGATTCGCTGAACATGGGCAAACCGGTGATGGATGCTTACAACATCGACGTGCCGGGCGCCGCCGGGGTGTTCCGCTGGTACGCCGAAAGCCTCGACAAACTCTACGATCAGGTCGCGCCAAGCGCATCGAACGTACTGGCAACCATCACCCGCGAAGCGTTGGGGGTGGTCGCTGCGGTGGTGCCTTGAACTTCCCGCTGGACATGGCCGCGTGGAAACTCGCTCCGGCGCTGGCGGCGGGCAACTCGGTGATCCTCAAACCCGCCGAGCAATCTCCTTTTTCCGCATTGCGTCTGGCCGAACTGGCGCTTGAAGCCGGGTTGCCGGCCGGCGTGCTGAACGTGCTGCCGGGGCTTGGCGAGCAGGCCGGTAAAGCCTTGGGCCTGCACCCGGATGTCGATTGTCTGGTGTTCACCGGCTCGACCCAGGTCGGCAAATATTTCATGCAGTACTCCGCGCAGTCGAACCTCAAGCAGGTGTGGCTGGAGTGCGGCGGCAAGAGCGCCAATCTGGTGTTCGCCGACTGTAAGGATCTGGATCTGGCGGCGCAGAAAGCCGCGTTCGGGATCTTCTTCAATCAGGGCGAAGTCTGCTCGGCCAACTCGCGGTTGCTGGTGGAGCGCTCGATTCATGACGAGTTCGTCGAACGTCTGAAGGCTCAGGCCGAACGCTGGCAGCCGGGCGATCCGCTGGACCCGGCAAGTGCGGCGGGGGCGATTGTCGACATCCGTCAGACCGAAAGCGTCCTGCGCTTCATCCATCAGGCCGAACGCGAAGGCGCGACCCGCGTCTGCGGCGGGCGGCAACTGAGTTTCAACGGTTCGGACAACTTCGTTCAGCCGACGATTTTCACCGACGTGCAGCCGCACATGTCCCTGTTTCGCGAAGAAGTCTTCGGCCCGGTGCTGGCGGTGATTCCGTTCGATGACGAGGCCCACGCCTTGCAACTGGCCAACGACAGCGTCTACGGTCTGGCGGCGTCGCTGTGGACCGATGATTTGCACCGCGCCCATCGGGTGGCGCGGCAATTGCGAGCCGGTACGGTGTCGGTCAACAGCGTCGATGCACTGGACGTGACCGTGCCGTTCGGCGGCGGCAAGCAATCCGGTTTCGGCCGCGATCTGTCGCTGCACTCGTTCGACAAATACACCCAGTTGAAAACCACCTGGTTTCAACTGCGCTCATGACAGCCGCTCACAACAAGAAAGGAGATCCGGCGATGACCACCTCACGTGAAACCCGCGACTACCAGGCCGCCGATGCAGCGCACCACATTCATGCGTTCGTCGACCAGAAGGCCCTCAACGACGAAGGCCCACGGGTGATGGTGCGCGGCGAACGCCTGCACTTGTGGGACAACGACGGCCGGCGCTACCTCGACGGCATGTCCGGGCTGTGGTGCACCAACCTCGGTTACGGGCGCAAGGACTTGAACGCGGCGGCGAGCCGGCAACTGGAGCAGTTGCCGTACTACAACATGTTTTTCCACACCACCCACCCGCAGGTGATCGAGCTCTCCGAGCTGCTGTTCAGCCTGCTGCCGGGGCACTACAGCCACGCGATCTACACCAACTCCGGCTCCGAGGCCAACGAGGTGCTGATCCGGACCGTGCGCCGTTACTGGCAGGTGCTGGGCAAGCCCGAGAAGAAGATCATGATCGGCCGCTGGAACGGTTACCACGGTTCGACCCTGGCGGCGACGGCCCTCGGCGGCATGAAATTCATGCACGAAATGGGCGGGATGATTCCCGACATTGCGCACATCGACGAGCCGTACTTCTTCGCCCACGAAGGCAACCTGACCCCAGCGGAATTCGGCCTGCGGGCGGCGCAGCAACTGGAAGCGAAGATCCTCGAACTGGGCGCGGACAAGGTCGCCGGCTTCATCGCCGAACCGTTCCAGGGCGCGGGCGGAATGATCTTCCCGCCGGAAAGCTACTGGCCGGAAATCCAGCGCATCTGCCGCAAGTACGACGTGCTGTTGTGCGCCGATGAAGTGATCGGCGGCTTCGGTCGCACCGGCGAATGGTTCGCCCACGAATACTTCGGTTTCGAGCCGGACACCCTGTCCATCGCCAAGGGTTTGACCTCCGGATATATCCCGATGGGCGGCCTGATCCTGTCGAAGAAAATGGCTGACGTGCTGGTGGAGCAGGGCGGTGTGTTCGCTCACGGCCTGACTTATTCCGGGCACCCGGTGGCGGCGGCGGTGGCGATTGCCAACCTCAAGGCCCTGCGCGATGAAGGTGTGGTGACGCGGGTCAAGGACGACATCGGCCCTTACCTGCAACAGTGCCTGCGCGAGGTGTTCGGCAATCACCCACTGGTGGGCGATATCCAGGGCACGGGCATGGTCGCGGCGTTGCAACTGGCTGAAGACAAGGCCACCCGCAAGCGCTTTGCCAATGAGAACGACATGGCCTGGCGCTGCCGCACGATCGGGTTTGAAGAGGGGGTGATCATTCGCTCGACCCTGGGGCGGATGATCATGGCGCCGGCGTTGATTGCCAGTCGTGAAGAGATTGACGAGCTGGTGGGCAAGACCCTGAAAGCGGTGGATCGTACGGCGCAGGAATACGGCCGGCTCTGATCTGAAACCTGCGTGAACCTTTAACAATCGCAGCCTTCGGCTGCGATTTTTTTTGGCTTTGCACCCACCTCGGGCACCGCCGCTCGACGCGCCCTTTCGCGGTGCGCACTACCCAGTTTTTTCATCGTTCGCGTCTAACTATTTCCTCGTTTTCCTGACGCCGGGCCTGGGTCAACATCGATTTCGCCAGCCAAGGCATTGCCCGCCAGAGTCCGACAGAGACCGCAGCGTGCAATCGCGAGACCCCGGCTGGCCGTACTGCCCATGACAACTAAATCAACAGCGTTGGGAGTGCTCCATGAACAAGTCCTTGTTTACCCGTCTTGCTTGTCCTCTGGCGATTTCCGCCCTTTCAGTCACCGCCGTCCAGGCCGGCACCTTGTCGATCGGCCACACCACGTGGGTCGGTTACGGCACCCTGTATCTGGCCCAGGATCTGGGCTACTTCAAGGAAAACGGCCTGACCGTCGAATTGCCGGTGGTCGAAGAAGCCTCGATGTACATGGCCGCCCAGGCGTCCGGGCAATTGTCCGGCTCGGCCTCGACCATCGACGAAGTGCTCAAGTACCGCCCGCAGTTCTGCTTCAAGGCCGTGGCCGCGCTGGATGACAGCCATGGCGGCGACGGCGTGCTGGTCGGTAAAAACGTCAAGAGTCTGCAAGAACTCAAGGGCCAGGCCGTGGCCGTCAACGAAGGGTCGACCTCGCAGTTCTGGCTGTCGTACCTGCTGAAAAAGAACGGCATGCGCATGAGTGACATCACCGTGCAGAACATGACCGCCGACGATGCCGCCACCGCGTTCATCGCCGGTCGTGTGCCGGCCGCCGTGACCTGGGAGCCGCATCTGTCGATGGTGCGCGACAAGCAACAGGGCAAGGTGCTGATCGACAGCAGCAGTACGCCGGGCGTGATCGTCGATGTGGTGGCGCTCAACTGCACGGTGATCGAGAAGCAGCCGGAAGACGTCAAGGCGCTGGTCGCCGGCCTCTACAAAGCCGTGCAGTACACCAAGGACCATCCACAGAAAGCCTACGAAATCATGGCCAAGGGCGTCGGCGGTTACCTGTCCGATCCGAAGGAACTGGCCGCCGCCGCGCAAGGCGTGCGTTTCTACGATCAGGCCATGAGCGAGAAGCTGCTGGGCAAACCGGGCGTGCCGGGTGACAGCGAGCCGCTGATCAAACTGGCCAACGAAACCGCCAGCGAATTGCAGGGCAAGCCCTACAACGTCAGCAACGACGATCTGGTGGATAACCGTTTCGTCAGCCCGCTCTAGGAGACTGGTCATGTTCAAACGCAATTCATGGCTGAGCCGCTGCATCACGCCGAAAACCGGATTGCCGGTGCCGGTGGTGTGGAGCGCCAGCGGTCTGGCCTGGGTGTTGCTGGTCGGCCTGTGGGCCGGGTTGTCCTACGGCGGCATCGTGCCGGGGATGTTCCTGCCGACCCCCGGTGCGGTGGTCGAAGCCGCCCTGCGTCTGAGCCGCGACGGCACCCTTGGCCAGCATGTCTGGGCCAGTGTCGAAGTGGTGATGGTCGGTTTCATTGTGTCGTCGCTGGTGGCGGTGCCGCTGGGTTTGCTGATGGGCAGCTTCCGCATCGTCCAGGCGTTCCTCGAACCGATGGTGAATTTCATCCGCTACCTGCCGGTGACCTCGTTCGTGCCTCTGTTCATCCTCTGGATCGGCATCGGTCTGGAGCAGCGGGTCTCGGTGATCATTTTCGGCGTGTTCTTCCAGCAACTGGTGATGGTCGCGGACGTGTCCAAAGGCATTTCCAAGGACTTGATCAACGCCTCCTACACCCTCGGTTCCAACCGGCGTGACGCGGTGCTGCATGTGATCGCCCCGGCGTCGCTGCCCGGCGTACTCGACACCCTGCGGGTGACCATGGGCTGGGCCTGGACCTACCTGGTGGTGGCCGAACTGGTCGCCGCTTCCAGTGGCCTCGGTTACTTGAGCCTCAAGGCCATGCGCGGCTTTCAAGTCGACGTGATTTTTCTCGCCATCGCGATCATCGGCCTGCTCGGCCTGGTCACCGATCAACTGTTCCGCTTCTTGCGTTTGAGGATTGCCGCATGGGCTCAGTAACCGCTGCCAACCGTCGTTTCATCGAGCCGGTCGCCGCACCGGCACACGCCGCGCCAAGGCTGCAGGTGGACAAGGTCAGCCTGCGTTACACCAAGCCCGGCGGCGGTACGTTCACCGCGCTGGAAGAAGTGTCGTTCGAAGTGCCGGACCAGCAATTCGCGGTGCTGGTCGGGCCGTCGGGCTGCGGCAAGTCGAGCCTGCTGTACCTCACCGCCGGCCTGGCCGAGCCGACGTCCGGCGAGATTTACGTCGGCGGCCAGCAAGTGCAGGGCCCCGGCGCGGATCGCGGGATGGTGTTCCAGAGCTACACGCTGTTCCCGTGGCTGACGGTGCGGCAGAACGTCGAGTTCGGCCTCAAGCGCCGGGGCATGCCGGCGGCCAAGCGCAAGGAAATCGTCGATCACTACGTGCACGAGGTGGGCTTGTCAGGATTTGCCGACAACTACGCCAAGCAGTTGTCCGGCGGCATGATGCAGCGAGTGGCGATTGCCCGGGCCCTGGCCAACGATCCGCAGATCCTGCTGATGGACGAACCCTTCGGCGCCCTCGACAGCCAGACCCGTCTGCAAATGCAGCAGCTGTTGCTGCGGGTGTGGGGCAACAGCAAGAAAACCGTGCTGTTCGTCACTCACGATATCGACGAAGCGATTCTGCTCGGCGACCGGGTGTACGTAATGGGCGCGCGGCCGGGACGAATCAAGCAGATTCTCGATGTGCCGATCGAACGCCCACGCACCCTGGACATGGTGATGGAACGCTCGTTTATCGAAATGAAGCGGCAGATCTTCGGGCTGTTGCACGACGATCTTGAAGAGGCTCACTGAGATCAGTTGGGTGGCAGGAGGAACTTCGCAATCACCGGCAGATGATCGGAGATGCGCAACGTATCGTCCTGCCGCACCGTGGCTTCGACCCGTTTGATCTTCGGGCTGTAGAACAGGTAATCGACCGTGCGGTCCGGGCCGTTGAGGCCGGGGTCGTTGGGGTAGTGGGTCAGCCACTTGGCGCGGTCGATGCCGCTGGCTTCGTTGTTGGTCGGGATCATCGGGTACTTGTCCCACAACAGGTGCAGCGCACTGTCCACGGAGTAGGGCGTGCGCTGTTCGACCGGCAGGCGCCGGTACTGGCCGAGCGGCAGCAGGTTGAAGTCGCCCCCGATCAGCCACGGCGTGCCGTGGCTTTCGTGTTTGTCGAGCACCTTGGCCACCGCCGTCACCTGCGCCTGCAAGGTTTCGTCCGGCTGCATGGCGCGATCCAGATGGGTGTTGAACACCACCAGTTGCCCGCCATCGCTGAACGGCAGGGTGGTGGCGAGCAGGGCGTTTTTCGGCTGGAACTGGCGGCTGATGATATTCAGCGGCTGCACCGGCAATTGCAGGCGTTCGGCGTGCTCGATACGGAAGCGGCTGAGGGTCGCGAGTTGCCGGCCGACGCTGCCGAAGATATGCGGATCCGGGACGAAATCGGCCTTCCAGTCGAAGGCGTGGGCGCTGCACGGGTAGAGGTCGGTGAGGCGTTCCTGCAACAGCTTGAGCTGGTTCTGATAGTCGCTGGCCTTGGCGCCGTCATCCAGTTCCTGGATCAGCACCACATCGGGCTGCTCGTCGCGGATTACCCGGGCCACTTCGTCGAGGCTGAAGGCCATGTCTTCCGGGGTCGGGGCTTCGTCGTCGCCTTGCGCCAGGTCATTCCAGAACACATAACGCTTGCCGGCCAGGTATTGCACGTTCCAGGTCATGACCTTCAGCGCCTGGCCGGGCACCAGCGTCGGCGGCTGCCCGGTGCAACTGACCGGCAGGGTCTCCCGGGCGTCGGGGCGCCAGGTCAGGCTGAAAATCATCACGCCGATCAGGGCGACGGCCAGCAGCACGCAGATCAGGATGTAGCGCAGTAGACGGGTCATGGCTCGGCTTATAGCGATACGGAAGTGGTCCCGAGCATATACGAGACCCCCGCATCACCCAAGCGCAGAGCGGTCAGACTATTCCGTCACGTTTGTCGGGCAATTCGCTTATCAACATGAACAGGCGGAACAGCACCACGCTGGTGAACAGCTGCAGGAAGCTGTGGCCACTGTCGATCAATATGGCGATCAACGGATTCTGCGGATCAGGGTAGACCTGCAGGGTCAGACCCTTGAGCAGCCACAACGGCCCCATCACACAGAGGATGCACACCAGAATCCGCAGGAAATGCCCACGGCTCAGGCGCAGGCTTTCCTTCATGGCCTGCAACGGGCCGTAGCCGCGCAGCACCAGCAGATATTCACCGAAGGCCAGAGTGACCATCAGCCACAGGCCTGGCAGGAAATACAGGGACAGACCGAGCAGAATCAACAACGTGTTCAGCGCAGTGAGCACGGCAAAACGCGGCCACAGGCGCGCCGCCATCGCCAGCAGATCGAGGGTTTGCGGGGATTCGCCACGGGTGCGGGCGTCGAGAAACAGGATCAGGGCGGCGGTGTACAGCGGGTAGACCAGCAGGCCGACGATCACGCTGATGGCCGAATAACCGTCCGGGTCGCTGGCGTGATCCACCACCTGTTGCAACGCGGCTTCGAAGATCACCAGCGGCAGGCACAGCTGGACGATCCGCGCCAGATTGCGTTTAAAGAAATACAGCGAGTCACGCAGCACATCGAAGGCATTCATCAGTCGGTATCGCAGGTCAAAAACAGTGGCTCACTTTAACCGATGATGTGCTGCGGGGCGCAAACGTAAACGTTCGGTAAAGACCATTGAAACATTCTGTCACTGCCTCCATTACGTAGGTGCGCCTCATCCACTGTGGACGAGGGCAACGTTATCCCCGGCAATCTACGAGGTCGCCATGAACAGCGAAGAGCAAACCCTGATCGATGGACTGTTTTCCCGGCTGCAACAGGCCGAAACGGAGGCAGCCCCGCGTGACGCCCTGGCTGAAGCGCGGATCAAGGAACACCTGACGCGCCAGCCGGCCGCAGGCTATTTCATGACCCAGGCGATTCTGGTGCAGGAGGCCGCGATCAAGAGCCTCGACGAACAGAACAAACAACTGACTCAACAGGTCCAGCAACTGCAGGCCGAACTGCAATCGGCCAAGGCGCAAACCGCAGCCCCGGCGTCGAGCGGCGGCGGTTTCCTGTCGAGCATCTTCGGTGGCAGCAGCCCGCGTCCGGCGCCGGCCCAGAGCGCCCCGGCGTCCACCGGCGGCTGGCGTGAACCGGCTCCGCAGCAGAACTTCGGTGCACCCGCGCCACAACAGAACTTCGGCGCGCCACCACCGGGTTATGGCCAGCAACCAGCAGCCCCAGCGGCGGGCAGCAGCTTCCTCGGTGGCGCCCTGAAAACCGCAGCCGGTGTGGCCGGTGGCGTGATGCTGGCACAAGGCATCAGCAGCCTGTTCCATCAAAACCAGCAGCCGCAGGAAATCGTTGAGGTGATCAAGGAAGAGCCGGCCCAGGTCAACGATCAGGGCAACAACGGTTGGGGCGATGACCAGCGCATGGCCAACAACGATTCCTGGGGCAACAACCAGGGTGGCTTCAGCGACACCGACTACAGCGATGACAACTCATCGTTCTTCGATGACGACGATTCCTTCGTCTGATTCACCATTCGTCCGGGGCGCCTGAGCGCCCCGGGCCGATTATTCGCGGAACCTTCCTTCGGGCTGGCATACTGAGCGCCTTTTTCGGGCCTGGTGCCTGATCCGGCTCATGCGCGTCAGCGCTCACAGGAACTCCGGTGAAAAAAATCGCAGTGTTCGCCGATGTGCAGAACCTCTACTACACCGTCCGCCAGGCCTACGGTTGCCACTTCAACTACGCGGCACTGTGGGCGGATGTCAGCCAGCACGGGCAGATCGTCGAGGCCTACGCCTACGCCATCGACCGGGGTGACAGCAAACAGCAGCAGTTCCAGCAGATCCTGCGCAACCTCGGTTTCACCGTGAAACTCAAACCCTACATCCAGCGCAGCGATGGCTCGGCCAAGGGCGACTGGGACGTGGGCATCACCCTCGACATCATGGACGCCGCCGACCACGTCGACGAAATCGTCCTGGCCTCCGGTGATGGCGACTTCGACATGCTGCTCGAACGCATCATCAACAAACACGGCGTGCAAGCAGTGGCCTACGGCGTTCCCGGCCTGACCGCCAACTCGCTGATCCGCGCCGCCAGCCGTTATGTGCCGATCGAAGGCGCACTGCTGTTGAAAAACTGAGCGTTGCTCAAGAATTGATTTGAACGGAGTTGAACCCGGTTTGGAACGCATTGCAGTCATCGACTTTGAAACCACCGGCATCTCGCCGAGCAGCAGCTGCCGGGCCACGGAAATCGCCGTGGTCATGCTGGAAAACGGCCGCATCGTCGAGCGTTACCAGAGCCTGATGAACGCCGGCGTCCGCGTCCCGGCCTTCATCGAACAACTCACCGGCATCAGCAACGCGATGCTGCGCACCGCGCCCTCGGCCGAACAGGTGATGAACGAAGTCAACGAATTCGTCGGCTGCACACCGCTGCTGGCGCACAACGCCGCGTTCGACCAGAAGTTCTGGGACTTCGAACTGGGCCGGATCAAACGCACCCGCCTGCAGAACTTCGCCTGCTCGCTGCTGCTGGCTCGTCGTTTGATGCCTGCGGCGCCGAATCACAAGCTCGGCACGCTCACGACCTTTGCCCAACTGCCGCATACCGGTCAGGCGCACAGGGCGATGGCGGATGCGGAGATGGCGGCGAATTTGCTGGCGCATCTGGCGGATGAATTGCGGCACAAGCATGGGGTGCGGGAGCTATCGCACGACCTGCTTTGCAAGTTGCAGAAAGTCCCTGCGGCGAAGGTTCGGGAGCATCTTCAGCGATTTCGCTGATTACTTGCCGTTGCCCTCGATATGCCCCAACGGCACCCGCTTCTCTATCGCACTCGACAACACGATCGACGTCTTGCTGAATCCGAATTTCGCCACCTGGTTGATCAAGTCCTCCAGCTCCGGCATCGAACCCACCGCGGCCTTCATGATCACGCACGGATCGCCCGTCACTCGAAAACACTCGGTCAGTTGCGGGATTTTCACCAGTTCGTCGTAGACCTTTTGACTGCCGTTCTGGTGAAGGCGCAATTCGATCACGCACTGGATCGGCAAGCCGATTTTCGACAGGTCGATGTTCGCCTGATACCCGGTGATGACTCCGGCCGCCTCCAGTTTGGCCACGCGCTCGGCGACGGCGGGGGCGGAGAGGTTCACTTTGCGGGCGAGGTCGGCGTAGGACGCGCGACCGTTTTCGAGCAGGGCGCCGAGCAGCATGCGGTCGTATTTGTCCAAGGTCGGACTCCTGAAAATGCCAGACTTTCGAAATCGTGGTTTTGGCCGTCGATCTCCGTGTTTTCAAAAGTGTACCGGCGCTATAAACAGGTTTTGTAACTTATTTTTAGCGGTTGGCCTTTCTAGAATAACCAATCCCCTGTGTCTGACTTTCGAGTTGCCCATGTCTGCCTTGCGCCGTTTTTCCTTGACATTGATCGCTGCGTTTTTTGCGTTGTACGTGATTTGGGGATCGACCTATCTGGTGATCCGCATCGGCGTCGAGTACTGGCCGCCGCTGATGCTCGGCGGTGTGCGCTTCGTGATCGCCGGCACGTTGATGTACGCGTTCCTGCGCTGGCGCGGGGCACCGGCGCCGACCTGGGCGCAGTGGAAAGCGGCGGGGATCATCGGGATTCTGTTGCTCAGTTTCGGTAACGGCGCGGTGACCCTGGCCGAGCACAGCGGCGTGGCGTCGGGTGTTGCCGCGTTGGCAGTGGCGACGGTGCCGCTGTTCACTTTGCTCTGCGGTTATTTCTGGGGCGCGCGCAACACCCGTCTGGAATGGGCCGGGGTGGCGATGGGGATTATCGGCATCGCGATGCTCAACATGGGCTCCAACCTGCAATCGAGCCCGCTGGGTGCGGCGCTGCTGATTTTCGCGGCGGCGAGCTGGGCGTTCGGTTCGGTGTGGAGCAAACACCTGCCGTTGCCCCAGGGCGCAATGGCCAGTGCTGTGGAAATGCTGGTGGGCGGCGTGGTGCTGTTGATCGGCAGCGCGGTGAGCGGTGAACACCTGCAAGCCATGCCGCCGCTGGAAGGCTGGCTGGCGCTGGCGTACCTGATCTTCTTCGGCTCGATCATCGCCTTCAACGCCTACATGTATCTGTTGAAAAACGTTCGCCCGGCGGCGGCCACCAGTTATGCCTATGTGAACCCGGCGGTGGCGGTGTTGCTGGGGATCGTGTTTGTCGGCGAGACCATCGGGGTCGAAGAGGCGCTGGCGATGCTGGTGATCATTGGCGCGGTGGTGCTGATCGGGTTGCCGCAGTGGCGCCGCCCTCGGCAGTTGCCGGTGGTCAGCGAGCCGGCTGCCATAGCGACGGAGCAGCGTGCGAATTAGGGTAAACTGCGCGCCATCGCACACGTGCACTGATTTTTTCCTACGGTACTCCCATGACTTTCGCCACCCTTGGCCTGATCGAACCCTTGCTGCGCTCCCTCGAGAAGCTCGGCTACCAGACCCCGACGCCGGTGCAGGCGCAGGCCATTCCGGCCGTGCTGGCCGGTCGCGACCTGATGGCCGCGGCCCAGACCGGCACCGGCAAGACCGCCGGTTTCGCCTTGCCGCTGCTGCAACTGCTGGCGATGGAAGGGCCGAAAGTCACCGCCAACTCGGTGCGTGCGCTGATTCTGGTGCCGACTCGCGAGCTGGCCGAACAAGTCCACGAAGCCGTGCGCCAGTACGCCGAAAACCTGCCATTGCGCACTTACGCTGTGTACGGCGGCGTCAGCATCAACCCGCAGATGATGAAGCTGCGCGGCGGCGTCGATCTGTTGGTCGCCACTCCGGGCCGTCTGCTCGACCTGTTCCGCCAGAACGCGCTGAAGTTCAATCAGTTGCAAACTCTGGTGCTGGACGAAGCCGACCGCATGCTCGACCTGGGCTTTTCCGAAGAGCTGGCGAACATTTACCGCGCGCTGCCGAAGAAACGTCAGACGCTGCTGTTCTCCGCAACCTTCTCCGATGACATCCGCCTGCTGGCCGGGCAGATGCTCAACGATCCGCAGAGCATCGAAGTCAGCCCGCGCAACGTCGCCGCCAACACCGTCAAGCAGTGGGTGGTGACGGTGGACAAGAAGCGCAAGCCGGAACTGTTCGTGCACTTGATGCGCAAGAACAAGTGGAAGCAGGTGCTGGTGTTCGCCAAGACCCGTAATGGTGTGGACGCGCTGGTCGAGAAGCTTCAAGGCCTGGGCGTGAACGCCGACGGCATCCACGGCGACAAGCCGCAAGCGACCCGGCAGCGCGCGCTGGACCGTTTCAAACTGAGCGAAGTGCAGATTCTGGTGGCCACCGACGTGGCGGCCCGTGGTCTGGATATCGAAGACCTGCCACTGGTGGTCAACTTCGATCTGCCGATCGTTGCCGAGGATTACATCCACCGTATCGGCCGGACTGGCCGCGCAGGTTCGACTGGTCAGGCGATTTCGCTGGTGTGTGCCGACGAAGTGAACATGTTGTCGGCGATTGAAATGCTGACCCGCAGCACGTTGAAGCGTGAGGTTGAGCCGGACTTCGTACCGGAGCACCGCGTGCCGGACACCGACGCCAGTGGGCAGGTGATCAAGAAGCCGAAGAAACCGAAAAAGCCGAAAGTTTCCGGTGGCGGCGGTGGCAAGCGCAATCTGGGCAAGTGGGTGGACAGCGGGGATACCCCGGCGCCGGAGGTGGCGATCAAGCCTGTGCGCAAGGTGCCGGTGTTCAATACCGGGCCGCGCAAGCGTAAGCCATAGGGGCAGCGGCGAGTTTCAAGCTGCAAGTTACGAGTCAAGGGCGGTTTGTTGTTAGCTTTTGGCTTGTAGCTTGCCGCTGTAGTTGAGCCACTTCAGCATTCCAGCTCCGGCCGCCCGGCCACTGGCAAAACACGCCGTCAGCAGATACCCGCCAGTCGGCGCCTCCCAATCCAGCATTTCCCCCGCACAGAACACCCCCGGCAACGCCTTGAGCATCAAGCGCTCATCCATCGCCTCAAATGTCACGCCACCGGCACTGCTGATCGCTTCATCCAGCGGTCGAGTTTTCACCAGCGTCAGCGGCAAGGCCTTGATCGCGCGGGCCAGCAGCGCGGGATCGGCAAAGGTCGCGGCATCAGTGAGTTCACGCAGCAACGCCGCTTTCACCCCATCAATCCCGACCTGACTGTGCAGATGCTTGGCCATTGAGCGCGAACCTCGTGGTTTGCTCAACGCCGCCTGCAATTTATCCACAGGGCGGCCGGGCAGCAGGTCGATGTGAACAGTCGCGGCACCGTGCACATTGATCGCTTCGCGAATCGGCGCTGAGAGCGCATAAATCAGACTGCCCTCGATCCCGGTCGCGGTAATCACGCATTCACCCAGACGCGGAACGTCGTCGTTCAAACCGATGGCGATATTTTTCAGCGGCGCGCCGGCGAATTTGCTGACCATCACTTCGCTCCAGGCCTGCACCTCGAAGCCGCAATTGCTCGGCTGCAAGGGCGCCAATCCTACGCCGCGTTGCTCCAATGGCAGCATCCACGCACCGTCGGAGCCCAGACGCGACCAGCTGCCGCCGCCGAGGGCGAGCAGGGTGGCGTCGGGACTCAGGGTTTTCTCGCCTTCCGGGCTGTCGATGCGCAGCGCGCCGTTTTCATCCCAGCCGAGCCAACGGTGGCGGGTGTGGATAACTACGCCGCTGTCACGCAGGCGCTTGAGCCAGGCGCGCAGCAACGGTGCGGCTTTCATGTCGGTGGGGAACACCCGGCCGGAGCTGCCGATAAAGGTCTCGATGCCCAGTTCGTGAATCCACCGGCACAGTGCGTCGGCATCGAAGGCGCGCAGCAGCGGGGCGATGTTCGGGGCGCGTTCGGCGTAGCGTGAGAGGAACGCCGGCCAGGCTTCGGAATGGGTGATGTTCATGCCGCCAACCCCGGCCAGCAGGAACTTGCGGCCCACCGAGGGCATGCCGTCGTACAGATCGACGCGGACTCCGGCCTGGCTCAGCACTTCGGCGGCCATCAGGCCGGCGGGGCCACCGCCGATGATGGCGACGTGAGCGGGAAGGGCGGCGGAAGTCTGGGTCATGGCAGCGGCAATAGCGTGGCGGAATAAGCCGCGCATTCTAGCAGCAGCGGCCGGCGTCAGGCCTGATCAAAAAACAACCAGCTGGCTGCAGGCCATGTTCAGCGTGGGCTGTAGTCCCTTTCGCTCAGGTTATCCACAGGCCGTTCCACAGCCATTGTGGGTAACGCAGCACAACTCAATGACAACCGGATGACTGCCAGACGCGTTGCGCACTGTGATGCAGGATGCCGTGGCGACGGGCGAGGGCCTGGCGATCCTTGCTGTAGCCACCGCCGATCACGCCGACCACCGGGATATCGCGGCCCAGGCAATGGCGCATGACGCTTTCATCGCGGGCGGCAACGCCTTCGTCGGTCAGTTGCAGATAACCGAGGGCGTCGTCCTTGTGCACATCGACGCCGGCGTCGTACAGCACCAGATCCGGCTGATACAGCGGCAGCAAATAGTTGAGCGCATCGTCGACGACTTTCAGGTAATCGGCATCGCCCATGCCGTTGGGCAGCGGAATGTCCCAGTCGCTTTCGGCCTTGCGTGCAGGAAAGTTCTTTTCGCAGTGCAGGGAAACGGTGATGGCTTCCGGGGTGTTGTGCAGAATCCGTGCGGTGCCGTCGCCCTGATGCACGTCGCAATCGAAGATCAGCACCCGGTTCACCCGGCCGCTTTGCAGCAGGTAGTGACTGATGATCGCCAGGTCATTGAAGATGCAGAACCCGGCGGGATAGTCGTAGTGGGCGTGATGAGTGCCACCGGCCAGGTGGCAGGCCAGACCATGTTCCAGTGCTTTTTCCGCTGCCAGTATCGAACCGCCGACCGCCCGCACCGTGCGCCGGGCCAGCGCTTCGTTCCATGGCAGGCCGAGGCGCCGTTGGTCTTCGCGGGACAGCTCGCCACTCATGTAGCGTTCGATATAGCTGCGGTCATGGGCCAGGGCGAGGATGTCGGCAGGGCACAGCTCAGGGCGCAGCAAGTCTTCGTCGCGGGTCAGGCCGCTGTCCACCAAGTGATCGCGCAGCAGACGGAACTTGTCCATGGGAAAGCGGTGATCCGCCGGAAACTCGGGGCTGTAGTCTTCGTGGTAGATCAACGGCAATGGCATGGCGGACTATTCATAAAGGCTGTAGGAAAGAGTGCAAAGCCTACCAGCGATGTAGACTGGCGGCATGGAAACGGAGGGGCACGATGGAGCCGATACTGCAGCTGGAAAGCGCGCGACTGCTGATGCGTCAGTGGCAGGACGCGGATTTGCCGGCATTTGCGGCGATGTGCGCCGATCCGCAGGTGATGCGCTATTTTCCCGCGCTGTTGAGCCGGCTGGAAAGTGCCGCAATGATCGGCCGTGTGCGCGGTCATTTTGCCGAACACGGCTTCGGCCTGTGGGCGCTGGAGCGCAAGGACACCGGCGAATTCATCGGTTTCACCGGGCTTGGCGTGGTCGGTTTCGAGGCGCCGTTCACCCCGGCGGTGGAAATCGGCTGGCGTCTGGCGAAAGAACATTGGGGCCTGGGATATGCCAGCGAGGCGGCGTGGACCGCGCTGCGTTGCGGCTTTGACCGGTTGGCCTTGAAAGAGATTGTGTCCTTCACCGCGCAGAGCAATCTGCCGTCGGAAAAAGTCATGCAGGCCATCGGCATGCATCACGACCCGGCCCATGATTTCGATCACCCGAAACTGGCTGTCGATCACCCGTTGCGTCGACATCTGTTGTACCGAATCACCAGGGAGCAATGGCTGCAGACCCTGCATGGCTAAGCCGACACGGACGTTTACAATGGCGCGATCATGGCTCGCGCCAGAACCTGAATTGGCCGCCGCAGCCGAGACTGCGCGGCATAGCGTTGTGTGAGGAGAGTCTGAATGAGCCAAGTGTTGGAAGATCTGGTGGATCTGCTGACCCTCGAACCGATCGAGGAAAACCTGTTCCGTGGTCGCAGTCAGGATCTGGGCTTTCGCCAGTTGTTCGGCGGCCAGGTGCTCGGCCAGTCGCTGTCGGCGGCCAGTCAGACGGTTGAAGAGACGCGTCATGTGCATTCGATGCACGGCTACTTCTTGCGTCCGGGCGATGCCAAGTTGCCGGTGGTCTACTCGGTTGACCGCGTGCGTGACGGCGGCAGCTTCAGCACCCGTCGCGTGACGGCGATCCAGAAGGGCCACCCGATTTTCACCTGCAGCGCTTCGTTCCAGTACGACGAAGAAGGCTTCGAACACCAGAGCCAGATGCCGCAAGTGGTCGGCCCGGAAAACCTGCCTTCGGAGCTGGAGCTGACCCAGCAACGCGCGCACCTGATCCCGGAACACATGCGTGAAAAGCTGTTGTGCCCGAAACCGATCGAAGTGCGCCCGGTCACTGAAAAAGACCCGTACAACCCGCAACCGGCGGATCCGATCAAGTATGTGTGGTTCCGTGCCGACGGTGCGCTGGCCGACATCCCGGCGCTGCACAAATACCTGCTGGCCTACGCCTCGGATTTCGGTCTGCTGACCACGTCGATGCTGCCCCACGGCAAATCGGTCTGGCAGAAAGACATGCAAGTCGCCAGCCTCGACCACGCGTTGTGGTTCCACAACGACCTGCGCGCCGATGACTGGTTGCTCTACGCCATGGACAGCCCGTGGGCCGGCAATTCTCGCGGGTTCTCCCGTGGCAGCGTGTTCAACCGCGCCGGGCAACTCGTAGCCTCGGTGACCCAGGAAGGCCTGATCCGTCATCGCAAGGACTGGGCATGAGTCTGGCGGAGGTGCGGCACTGGGTGTTCGACATGGACGGCACCCTGACCGTCGCCGTACATGATTTCGCGGCGATTCGCGTGGCGCTGGCGATCCCGCCGGAGGACGACATCCTTACGCACCTCACGGCGCTGCCCGTCGAGGAAGCGGCGGCGAAACATGTGTGGCTGCTGGAGCATGAACGGGATCTGGCGCTTGGCTCGACCCCGGCAGTCGGTGCGGTGGAACTGGTGCGCGATCTTCACACGCGGGGTTATCGCCTCGGCATCCTGACCCGTAATGCGCGGGAGCTGGCCCATGTGACGCTGGAGGCCATCGGCCTTGCGGACTGCTTCGCGGTGGAGGATGTGCTGGGCCGCGATGAAGCGCCGCCGAAACCGCACCCGGGCGGTTTGCTGAAACTGGCGGAAGCCTGGCAAGTGCCGGCGAGCGAGATGGTGATGGTCGGCGATTACCGCTTCGACCTCGATTGCGGCCGGGCCGCCGGGGCGCACACGGTGCTGGTAAACCTGCCGGATAATCCCTGGCCCGAGCTGACCGACTGGCATGCGAAGGATTGTGTGGAGTTGCGGCGAATGTTGTTCGCTTGAAAAAAAACGGGGGCTTTGGCCCCCGTTTTTTATTGGTCGAAGATTGCTTTCTGACCTTCCGGTGAGGTCAGCATTCCATCGCCGTTATGCCCGACGCCGGGCACTTCCACCAGCCGCTGGTTCACCCCTTCCGGGTGCCGACGCAGCAGATAGCTGAAAAACATCTTCCCGCGTTCCAGTCGATAAGCCCCTTGGGCTTCGGCGGCACAGCTCTTGTCCAGCGCCGGGTGTTGCGGGTCGATGTCCTGCTGGCCCAGCAGATAAATCACCTCGCGTTTGACGTAACTGCCTTCAAGCTGTGCGGGCGTTTGCCCACCGGAATAGATCGGCGGATCCACCAGACCGTACTTCCAGCGATTGAAACCCGGGCACTGCGCGTGATCGAACGCCACCGGCCGTTGCTCGTTGAAGTAGGCGTAGGACGACGGGTTGGCCACCACATACCGCAAGCGAATGCCTTCAGCCTTGAGCGCTGATTGTTCGCGGGCGAGCAGGGCATAACGCTGCACCACCTGACCGCCGCCGGAGTGGCCGAAGATCACGATCTGCTTCACGTCCGGAAACTGCTTGCGATCGGTCAGCCGACCAATGATTTCGTCGAGAGCGGCATAGGAGCTGAGCGGGTTCGGCCCTGTGGATAACCCGCCGCCCATCCACTCATTGCCCTTCCAGCGCAGCACGCTGGCGGGCAACGAATAGAGGGCGACATCGCTTTCGTTGAGAAACTGCGGTGCGATCACCAGGGTGTTGGCGGTTTGCCCGGCCAGTTCGGCGGCGCTCTCGCCACTCTTGCGATAGGTCTCGGCGTTGCGCAGCTTGCCATGAATGACAATCAGCACCCGCTCGATTTTCGCCGGAGCCGGGCCGATACCCACCGCCATTTCGCCGGCCTGCAATTGCAGGCGTCCGGGACTGATCGCGTCGACGCCGGCCGCATGTGCGGAGCTACCAATGAACAGTAAAGCCAACAGCCATTTATGCATTTACAGGTTTTTCGCCGCAAAGGTATCGCACTGGCCGACCTGGCCCTGGGCGAATCCGGTTTTGAACCAGCGCACCCTTTGCGCCGACGTACCGTGGGTGAACGAGTCCGGCACCACGCGGCCCTGACCCTGTTGTTGCAGGCGATCATCACCGATGGCGTTTGCCGCGTTCAAGGCTTCTTCGATGTCGCCCGGCTCCAGCCAGTTCAGGCGTTTCTGCGCGTGGTAGGCCCAGACGCCCGCCAGGCAATCGGCTTGCAGTTCCTGACGCACCAGCAGACCGCCATCACCTTGCATCTGCCGACCTTGTTGGCGGGCGGCCTGAATTTTCGCCGAGACGCCGAGAAGCGTCTGCACATGGTGTCCGACTTCGTGAGCGATCACGTAGGCCTGGGCGAAGTCGCCGGCGGCCTTGAAGCGTTGGGCCATTTCCTGGAAGAACGCCATGTCCAGATAGACCTTCTGGTCTGCCGGGCAATAGAACGGGCCGGTGGCCGAGGTGGCCAGACCGCAGGCGGAATTCACCCGGTTGCTGAACAGCACCAGGGTCGGGTCCTTATATTGACGACCGGCCTGCTGGAAAATCGCACCCCAGGTGTCTTCGGTGTCGCCGAGGATCGAGCGCACGAATTCGGCCTGTTCATCGTTGGCCGGCGGTGCCTGACGGGTTTGCGAAGCAGGGGCCGATTGCTCGGTCATCTGCCCGGTGAGCTGGCCGAGGATCTGCAACGGGTCCTGCCCGGTGATCCAGCCAATGCCGACGATCAGCAGAATCGCGCCGAGGCTCAGGCCCTTGCCGCCGCCGAAACGCATGCCGCCACCACCGCCCATGTCATCGCCACGGGCATCGACGACGTTGTCACTGCGTCGACCTTTTCTCCATAGCATGCGGGAATCCTCTGGTTGAACCTGGTGATGAGTGTTGCTGGTGCACGGAGGTGGCGCCAGTCCGGTCGTCAGACACTTGAACAGCTCCGGCAGTTCGACAGTTGATTCAAGGTTTGTGCGACTGAAGCGGACTATAACTGCGCGCCATCAAAAGTTCTGCAATCGCCTTCGATGTGGGTGAAGCCGGTATTGAACCATTTGACTCGCTGTTGGGATGTGCCATGGGTGTACTCATTCGGGCTGACGTTTCCTGCGTCGTTACCCAGAGCGACGGCAAGTGCCAGGGCTTCGTCGATGTCTCCCGGTTCCAGCCAGTCGAACTTTTTCTGCGCATGGTTCGCCCACACGCCTGTCAGACAATCGGCCTGCAGCTCTCGACGCACACTCAGCCCGCTTTCTCCGATCATGCGCTCGCCATTGCTTTTGGCTTCTTCAATTCTCTCGGAGAGTCCCAAACTGTTCTGAACGTGGTGTGCGACCTCATGGGCGATGACATAGGCCTGGGCAAAATCGCTGACGTTGGAAGAGACTGTTGTTTCTTTTTCCAGTGAAAGCAGATCGATGTAGATTTTTTGATCATCAGGGCAGTAGGCGGGGCCTACCTCTTCCGAGTGCAGTGAACCGCAAGCCGAGGATATTTTCTGGTTGTACAAGACCAGCGTCGGCGGCTGATATTTCACGTCTGTTTCAGCCAGTAGCTCAGTCCATATTTCTTCGGTACTGCCCAGAATGCTTTCGACAAATGAACGATGCGGATCGTCACCTATATGGCTGGCAATCTGCGAATCATGCGCCATCTTCTCCGCGATCGCCTTCGCAGGGCCGACAGTTGCGGCCAGCGATAGCCAGTAGCCTGCCGTTGCGACGGCGATGGAGGAGAGAAGTCCGGCAGCCAGAAACTTTCCTGAAACACCGCGGGCCTCCTTGTCCTTTCGTTGGTCATCCACGTTTTTGCTGCGTTGTGTTTTGTTCCAAAACATTCTGCGTATTCCTGATAGGTTGATGGGCATCTATCGCCCGCCCTATTAGTAGCCGCATGCCAAAGGTGTTTGCAGAAGGAATATGTAAGGGTGCGTAAGACACTTCTGGGTAAAGAAGTAAATGTGGTTCTTTTCAGTATTGGATTGTCGAAAAAGACGGCTTCAGGATGTAATCCGAGAGCGTCTGCACAAGCGACTGGTCGAGCTTCCCGACAAAGGCTCTCAGGCGTCCGAGCGTCTGTGCTTGATTGAAGCTGTGCGCTGTTCGCCCGTTATTTCGAATGTTGTCTGTCAGCGTCATACATCCGGCTCTAGATTGTTGCGCAGTATTTACATGGAGGTCCCATGACCGTCAGCACCCCGTTATCCGGAATAAACCAACCCTTCAAAGGGATCGTGCTGATTGTCGTGGCAACTTTCCTGTTCTCCAGTCACGACGCATTGTCGAAGTATCTCTCGGGTTTCTACCCGATCATCATGGTGGTGTGGGCGCGGTATCTGGTGCATACGCTGCTGATGGCGGGGATTTTTCTGCCGCAGTCGGGCTTGCGCGTGCTGCGCACCAAACGCCCGTTGTGGCAGTTGGCGCGGGCGCTTTGCCTGCTGGGCACCAGCCTGTTTTTCACCACCGCGCTTTTGTACATCCCGCTGGCCGAAGCCACGTCGGTCAACTTTCTTGCGCCGGTGCTGGTGACGGCGCTGTCGGTGCCGCTGCTCAAGGAGCGGGTGACGCGCGGTCAGTGGATCGCGGTGATCTGCGGGTTTATCGGCGTGCTGATCATCGTCCATCCCGGTGGTGAGTTGTTCACCCCGGCGATTCTGTTGCCGTTCTGCTCGGCGCTGTTTTTCTGCTTCTATCAGTTGCTGACCCGCAAGCTCAGCGAAGTCGACAGCCCAACTACCAGCAACTTTTTCGCCGGGTTGTGCAACACGCTGGTGATGAGTGTGCTGGTGCCGTTCTTCTGGCAGGTGCCGAGCCTCGGCCACGCTTTGTTGATGCTGGCGCTGGGCACGTGCGGGATGACGGCGCACCTGTTTCTGACCCAGGCATTCCGGCATGCCGCGCCGGCGTTGCTGGCGCCGTTCGGTTATTGCCAGATCGTGTTTGCGGGGTTGTTGGGGTGGTTGCTGTTCGCGCACACGCCGACCCTGATGACGGTGATCGGGATCGCGGTGATCTGTTGCAGCGGACTGGCGGCGGCGTGGCAGCAAAGCCGACGCTGAAGACGTGACCGGCCTGAAATCAGGCCGGTCAGTGCAGGACGGTTACTCAGTGACGGTAGGAATCTTGCGCGGTGCCATGAAGTACATCCAGGTCAGCGCGATGAAGTACATCGCCGGGATCAGGGTGAACAACACGGTGTAGTTGTTGTTGGTTACGGTGAGGATGTGGCCGACGATCTGGGTCATGAACATCCCGCCGATCGCCGCGCACATGCCGCCGAAACCGAACACCGTGCTCATCATGTGCTTGGGCGTGTAGTCCATCACCAGGCTCCAGATGTTCGCCGTCCAGGCCTGGTGCGCGCCGATGGCCAGGGAGATGGCGGCCACTGCGATCCACAGGTTGGCGGAACCGGCGGCCATGACCACGCCGATGATGCAGCAGGCGAACAGGAACATTGACAGCAGCCGCGCCTTGATCGAGTTCATGCCGCGACCGATCAGGAACGAAGACAGGATCCCGCCGCCCACGCTGCCGAAGTCGGCGGTGACGTAGATGATGATCAGCGGAATGCCCATCTGGGTGACGTTGATGCCCAGGTTGTATTGCTGATTGAGAAACGGCGGCAGCCAGTACAGGTAGAACCAGAACACCGGCGCGGTCAGCGAGTAGGCGAGGGCGAAGGCCCAGGTGCCGCGCATGCGCAGAATCCGCGAGAACGGCACGCGGGCCTGTTCCGGTTCGACTTCTTTCTGGATGTAGTCCAGCTCCGACTGTTTCACGCTCGGATGATCTTCCAGGTTGAAATACTTCAGGCCCCAGAACAGCAACCAGATCCCGCCCAGCGCCGACATGCACAGGAACGCGGCCTGCCAGCCCCACACATGCAGAATCAACGGCAGCAGCATCGGGGTGAACATCGCGCCGACGTTGGTGCCGGCGTTGAAGATGCCGGTGGCCACCGCACGTTCGCCGGCCGGGAACCACAGGCGCGTGGTTTTCACACAGGCCGGGTAGTTGGCCGCTTCGGTCAGGCCGAGAATGAACCGGCAGACCATGAAGCCGACGGCTGAAGTCGCCAGGCCGTGGGCGCCGGTGGCCAGGCTCCAGAGCAGCACCGCGCAGAAGAACACGCGTTTCACGCCCACCCGGTCGATCAGCCGTCCTTGCAGCACGAAGCCGATGGCGTAGCCGACCTGAAACCAGAAGTTGATGTTGGCGTAGTCCATCGCCGTCCAGCTCATTTCCTTGGCGAGGATCGGCTGCATGACGCCGAGGGCGGCGCGGTCGATGTAGTTCAGGGTGGTGGCGAAAAACACCAGCGCCAGCATGCCCCAACGGGTCTTGCCGACGGCCATGGCGCCGCGGATCTTGTCGCCGATGCCACCCGTGGCAGTGCTCATGGCCGGAGCCATGCGGGAAGTCTGTGAAGGAATCATGTGTTCCACCCGTTTTTGGATTTGTTATTTGGTGTGCTTTCTTGTGCACGCTGCGACCGGTGGTTCAGATCCGGACTCAAGGTGAAAGGGATGTTGGGCAGTGGGCGAAAAATCGTCAATTCGCCAAACCGGCATTGTGTTCGATAATCGCACGCAAAACTAACCGGGTAGTACAGTTTAAATTGCTCAATGAAAAACCGGGACCAATAATTCGCTCACCTTATAAAAGCGGCGCAATCCCCGTAGCCGACATCTCCACCGGGAGTTGAAACATGCAGCGATCCATTGCCACCGTTTCCTTGAGCGGAACCCTGCCGGAAAAGCTCGAAGCCATTGCCGCCGCCGGGTTCGACGGGGTGGAGATTTTCGAGAACGACCTTCTGTATTACGACGGCAGCCCTCGGGAAATCCGGCAGATGTGCGCCGACCTCGGAATTGCCATCACCCTGTTCCAGCCGTTCCGCGATTTTGAAGGCTGCCGCCGCGACCGCCTGGAGCGCAATCTGGAACGGGCCGAACGCAAGTTTGATCTGATGCAGGAACTGGGCACCGACCTGGTGCTGGTCTGCAGCAATGCTTCTCCCGACAGCGTTGGCGATCAGCGAATCCTGATCGACGACCTGCGTCTGCTGGCCGAGCATGCCGGTGCTAGAGGCTTGCGCATCGGGTATGAAGCGCTGGCCTGGGGCCGTCACGTCAATACTTATCAACAGGTCTGGGACATCGTGCGCCAAGCCGATCACCCAAGCCTCGGCGTGTTGCTCGACAGCTTCCACACCTTGTCGCTCAAGGGCGATCCTCGGGCGATTGCCGAGATTCCCGGCGACAAGATCTTCTTCGTGCAGATGGCCGACGCACCGATCCTGGCGATGGATGTGCTGGAGTGGAGCCGGCATTTCCGCTGCTTCCCGGGGCAGGGCGAATTCGATCTTCCGGGTTTCCTCGCGCCGATCATTCAGAGTGGCTACTCCGGGCCGCTGTCGCTGGAAATCTTCAACGACGGCTTCCGTGCCGCGCCGCCTCGGGCCAATGCCGCCGACGGTTTGCGTTCGCTGCTGTATCTGGAGGAGAAAACCCGCCAGCGTCTGGAGCAGGAAGTCCGCCCTGTGGATAACCGCGAAATCCTCTTCGAGACGCCGAAGGCCAGCGAGTACAACGGCATCGAGTTTCTGGAGTTCGCCGTCGACGAAGCCCTCGGCGCCAAGCTGTCGAACTGGCTGGAGCGGCTGGGGTTCGTCAAGGCCGGGCAGCATCGTTCCAAGAGCGTCAGCCTGCTGCGGCAGGGCGATATCAACCTGATCCTCAACTCCGAGCCTTATTCGTTCGGCCACAGTTTCTTCGAGGCCCACGGCCCGTCGCTGTGCGCCACCGCCGTGCGGGTCAAGGACAGCGCCAGTGCGCTGGCCCGCGCCGTCGCCTATAAAGGGCAGCCGTATCGCGGACTGGTCGGCCCCAATGAGCTGGAGCTGGCAGCGGTGCGGGCGCCGGATGGCAGCCTGATTTATCTGGTGGACGAAGAGGCGGATGTCTACGGCACCGATTTCAATCTGCTGCCGGGCGCGGTGGCAAGTGGCGGGCTCAAGCGCATCGATCACATGGCCATGGCACTCCCGGCGGACAGCCTCGACAGTTGGGTGCTGTTCTACAAGAGCCTGCTGGATTTCGAGGCCGACGACGAAGTGGTGCTGCCCGATCCCTACGGTCTGGTGAAGAGCCGAGCCCTGCGCAGTCGCGACAGTTCGATCCGTCTGCCGCTGAACATTTCCGAGAACCGCAACACCGCGATCTCACACGCGCTGTCGAGTTATCGCGGTTCCGGGGTGCATCACATCGCCTTCGACTGCGACGACATCTTTGCGCAGGTCAGTCGCGCGAAAGAGGCGGGCGTGCCGCTGCTGGATATCCCGCTCAACTATTACGATGACCTCGCGGCGCGTTTCGATTTCGATGACGAGTTCCTCAGCGAGCTGGCGTACTACAACGTGCTGTATGACCGCGATGCCCAGGGCGGCGAGTTGTTCCACGTCTACACCGAACCGTTCGAAGGGCGCTTCTTCTTCGAGATCATTCAGCGCAAGAACGGTTACGCCGGTTACGGCGCGGCCAACGTCGCGGTGCGACTGGCGGCGATGGCCAAAGCACGCAGTGGCGCCGTTCGCCAGGCGAAGTTGTAGGAAATTCGTAAACGCGGGATTAAACACGGGCCTCGCGGCTTCCTTCACTGTGCCGCGCGGCCCATAATCGCCAGCCTGTGCAGTGATGGCCGTGAGCCCGCAATGACAATGACTTCAGAACTTTCCGCAGCCCCCGTTTCATCAGCGGTCGAGCCGCGCAAGAGTCGCAAGAACAACCCGGAAAAAACCCGCGAGAACATCCTGCAGGAAGCGATCGTCGAGTTCGTCCAGCAGGGCCTGTCCGGCGCCCGCGTCGATGCGATCGCCGAGCGTATCCACACCTCCAAGCGCATGATTTATTACTACTTCGGCAGCAAGGAGCAGTTGTACGTCGAGGTGTTGGAGAAGCTCTACGGCGATATCCGCAGCACCGAAAACCGTCTGCACCTGGCGGAGCTGCCACCGGTAGAGGCGATCCGCCGTCTGGTGGAGTTCACCTTTGATCACCATGACCGCAACGTCGATTTCGTGCGCATCGTCTGCATCGAAAACATCCACAACGCCGAGTACGTGAAGCGTTCCGATGCGATCAAGGCGATGAACAATACGATTCTTGATTCGCTAGGCGAGATCCTGGCGCGTGGTGCTGCTGAAGGTGTGTTCCGCGCCGGACTCGACGCGCTGGACGTGCATCTGCTGATCAGTTCGTTCTGCTTCTATCGCGTGTCGAACCGCCACACCTTTGGTGAGATCTTTCAGATCGACCTGCCGGACGAAACCATCAAGCAGCGTCATCGCGAGATGATTTGCGAGTCGGTGCTGCGTTACCTGCAGGCCTGACCGGTATCGAGGGGGCGTCGCCCCCTCACGGTTTTATCCTTTCATGCTTTGAAAATGCGCCAGCATTCGCTGCGCATCCGGCGCCACGCCGCTGAACAGTTCAAATGCCTTCACTGCCTGAAACACCGCCATGTTGCCGCCATCCAGGGTTCGGCAACCCAGGGCGCGGGCGTTGCGCAGCAGTTCGGTTTCCAGCGGGAAATACACGATCTCCGCCACCCACAACTCCGGCCGTAGCAATGCTGCCGGCACGGGCATGCCCGGCAGTTTGGCCATGCCCATCGGCGTGGTGTTTACCAGACCATCGGCTTGACTCAACGCGCTCGACAAATCGTGCCCGGCCACGGCCCGACCAGCGCCGAAATGCTGGTTAAGGTTGTTGGCCAGGCTTTCGGCCCGCTCAATGTCCACATCAAAAATGCTCAGTTGCTGTACGCCTTCGCTCAACAAGGCGTGGGCCACGGCCGCGCCTGCACCACCGGCACCCATCTGGACTACACGGTCGCGGGCAACGTCTGGCAGGCCGCGACGAAAACCTTCGGCGAAACCCAGGCAATCGGTGTTATGGCCGACGCGTTTGCCGTCCTTCAGCACGACAGTGTTTACGGCGCCGATGCCCCGGGCTTCCGCAGACAATTCATCGAGCAGCGGAATGATGGCCTGCTTGCACGGGAAAGTGATGTTCAGTCCGGTGTAGTTCATTCGCTCGGCGGCCAGCAGCAGGTCGGGCAGGGCGTTGCTGTCCAGTTGCAGTTGATCGAGATCGATCAATCGATACAGGTAACGCAGGCCCTGTTCATCACCTTCATGTTCATGCAGCGCCGGGGTGCGGGAGGCCTGGATGCCGGCGCCGATCAGCCCGGCGAGTATCACGTTGTTGCGGTTCATGCGGTTCACCCCTTCAACCGCTGGCTGAAATGTTCCAGGGCCAGGCGATAACCGTGGCTGCCGAAGCCACACATCACGGCGGTGGCGATGGCCGAGACGAATGAGTGATGACGGAACGGCTCGCGGGCGTGGACGTTGGACAGGTGGACTTCAATCACGGGCAGTTCACTGGCGACCAGGGCATCGCGGATCGCTACCGAGGTGTGGGTCCAGGCGGCCGGGTTGATGACGATGCCGGCGCAGCGCTGGCGGGCGCCGTGAATCCAGTCGAGCAATTCGCCTTCGTGGTTGGTCTGGCGAAACTCTACGGCCAGGCCGAACTCTTCGGCGGCGCGCCCGCACAGGGCAGAGATGTCGGCCAGGGTTTCGTGACCGTAGGTCGCCGGTTCACGGGTGCCGAGCAGGTTCAGGTTCGGGCCGTTGAGCACCAGAACGATCGGGGGCATGGGGGAAAACTCCACTTATTGTTTTTGGCTTGGGCCGAGGGTTTCGACCTGTGGAGTTAAATTGTACTAGCTGGTTACTTTAATCAATTGATCAACGATCGCTGCGCCGTTTTGTGTTCGGTAATCGGACATTAATGCGGCAATTGCCCGACCAGGAAATCGATGAAGGCCCTGACGCGCAGTGGCATATGGCGATTCTGCGGGTACAGCAGCGTGAACGGTCGCGAGCGCCCGCTGTAGGGTTTGAGCACTTCCACCAGCGAGCCGTCGGCCAATTCTTTTTCGACGATGAAGCGGTAAGTCTGGAACAACCCGGCGCCGTGTCTGGCCAGGGTCACGCCACCGAGGACGTCATCGGAACAGCAGAAATTACCCTCGGCGAGGACTTCCCGTGGCGTGTCCTCGTCGTAAAACAGCCAGGTGATTCGCCGCCCGCTGCTGGGCAATTCGTACTGGATGCACTCGTGCTGTTCGAGGTCTTCGAGCGTTTGTGGCGTGCCGGCGCGCTTCAGGTAATCGGGGCTGGCGACCATCACCAGCGCCGCATCTTCCAGGTGTCGGGCGATCAGGCCCGAATCGGGAATCGCCCGCACGCGGATCGCCATGTCATACCCCTCGCCGACGAAGTCGATGTTGCGATTGCTGATGTGCATCTCGACCTTCACTTGCGGAAAGCGCGAACGAAAGGCCGGCAGCAGCGGCAGGATCCGGTGGTGGGCGTAGGTTGTAGGAATACTGATGCGCAGAGTGCCGGACGGTTCCTGCTGCCGGCCCATGACTTCCCGTTGCGCCTCCACCAGTTGCGCCAGTGCCTGACGGCATTCTTCGTAATAGCGTCGGCCGCTGTCGGTCAGTTTCACACTGCGGGTGGTGCGCGCGAACAACCGCACACCCAGGCGTTCCTCCATGCGTGACACCGAGCGACTCACCGCCGCCGGCGTCACCGAAGCCGCCTGCGCCGCAGAGGTGAAACTGCCGCACTCGGCCGCCAGACAAAACAACTCGATGCTACCCAGCTGAAGATCGTCGAAGTGCCGCTGCATGATTGATTACACCGGGGAATGAGTCTTCGTATGTAGCAAATGCGCGGCCGCTGCGAAAGAACTGCTTACCATTTTGCGCGGGGCTTTTGCGGCTGCCGCACTAGGCTCGGAAGGTAACGACCACAGAAGGCGTCGGCGCCGATGGTCGGATTTGCCAGGGAATGGCAAATGTTGAAACTTTTAAACCTAACGGATGGGTTAGCATGAAGGTATGCAGTTACAAAGGACTGTCAGTGGTAATCATGTTGCGTGACGAACATTGTCCGCCTCATGCGCACGTAGATTCGGGTGCATGGAGTGCGCGCTTCAAATTCAGTTTCTGGCACAACGGCGTGGAGTTGTGGGATGTGGTGCCGCTGTCGCGACGGCCACCGATTGCAGTGCTTGAGGGGCTGCGTCAGTCGCTGCGTGAAACGGATCATCTGCGGCGGGCCCGCCGAATCTGGTGGTCTCGTTTGCAGACGGCGTGTCTCGATAACCAATGGTGGGACGGGGACTCGAACGAAGTGGCCGTCATGCGCGAGGTGACTGGGGCGACCTTCAGAATCGGTTCGGCGTATTACGAACCTGATGAAAATAAAACCCTGCTGGCCCTCGTCGGGGCCCAGGAAGGTGTGGAGATTGAATTATGAAAACAGTGAAGGCCGGTCTGCATGCAGATCGACCGGTTACGGAAAAGCGTCTCGACGAAGCTGTCGACCGCGGGGGGCTGCGTCGTCGCAACAGCCTGCAGGCGGTATCGGTGACGTTTCAGAAACCGTGCCTGGTGATTCACTTCGAGGACGACAGCGGCGTGCTGCTGCCAGTAAATCTATACCGCGAATTCGATGATTTCGAACCGGAAGACTTCACCGGATTGACCGTCGGATTTGCCGGCACCGCGCTGTGCCACGACGGCAAGGATCTGCAGGTTTCCATCGCCGGCATGATCTCGGCCAGTCAGCCATTGATGGCCATGGCTGCCTCGGTGATCGCTTCACGCAATGGCCGCCAGAGCAGCACCGCGAAAGCTGAAGCTGCACGGGCCAACGGCAGGAAGGGGGGCGCCCGCGCAAAGTCGATCCCGTGCCATGAACAGGCACAAAAAAGCCGTCGGTCAGGACGGCTTTCTTGTTTCTGGCACCTGCTATCAACGCCGGGTCAACAGCACGCCGGATTCCATGTGGTGAGTCCACGGGAACTGGTCAAACAACGCGCAGCGGGTGATGCGGTGCGTGTCGTGCAGTTGGGCGATGTTGGCCGCCAGGGTCTCCGGGTTGCAGGAGATGTACAGGATGTTGTCGAAGCGACGGGTCAGTTCGCAGGTGTCCGGGTCCATGCCGGCCCGTGGCGGGTCGACGAACACGCTGCCGAACTCGTAGCTCTTCAGGTCGATGCCGTGCAGGCGACGGAACGGGCGAACTTCGTTCAGGGCTTCGGTCAGCTCTTCGGCGGACAGGCGCACCAGGGTGACGTTATCCACAGCGTTTTCGGCCAGGTTGCTCAACGCAGCGTTGACCGAGGTCTTGCTGATTTCGGTGGCCAGCACTTTGCGCACCCGGGTCGCCAACGGCAGGGTGAAGTTGCCGTTGCCGCAGTACAGCTCCAGCAGATCGTCGCTGCGATCACCCAGTGCTTCGTATGCCCAGTTGAGCATCTTCTGGTTCACGGTGCCGTTGGGCTGGGTGAACGCGCCTTCCGGCTGGCGATAGCTGAAGGTGCGACCGCCGACTTCCAGTTTCTCGACCACGTAATCGAGGCCGAGCACTTCGCGCTTGCCCTTGGAGCGACCGATGATGCTGACGCCCAGGTCCGCCGACAGCTTGGTGGCCGCCGCGTGCCAGTGCTCGTCCAGCGGACGGTGATAGCACAGGGTGATCATCGCGTCGCCGGCCAGGGTGGTCAGAAACTCCACCTGAAACAACTTGTGGCTCAGCGCCGCGCTGGCCTGCCAGGCCGCCTTCAATTGCGGCATCAACTGGTTGATGCGCAGGCTGGCGATCGGAAACTCTTCGATCAGGATCGGCGTGCGTTTGTCGTCCTGGGAAAACATCGCGTAATGCCGCTCACCACCCTCGCGCCACAGGCGGAATTCGGCGCGCAGGCGGAAGTTCTGCAAAGGCGAGTCGAACACCGTTGGTTCCGGCGCATCGAACGGGGCCAGCAGGTCACGCAGGCGCGTGACCTTGTCTTCGAGTTGTGCGGCGTAGGCCTGGGAATCAAAAGTCATGCGTTGAACCAACCCAGCTTGATCACGAACAGAATCGACAGGATCACCAGCGCCGGGTTCAGCTCACGGGCGCGGCCGGACAGCAGTTTGATCGCGGTCCAGGCGATGAAGCCGAAGGCGATGCCGTTGGCGATGGAATAGGTGAAAGGCATCGCCAGGGCGGTGACCACGACCGGCGCGGCGACGGTGATGTCGTCCCATTCTATTTCCGCCAGGCCCGAAGTCATCAGCACGGCGACAAACAGCAGCGCCGGTGCGGTGGCGAACGCCGGCACGCTGGCAGCCAGTGGCGAGAAGAACAGCGCCAGCAGGAACAGGATCGCGACGACGATGGCGGTCAGGCCGGTGCGGCCGCCGGCGCTCACGCCTGCAGCAGATTCGATGTAGCTGGTGGTGGTCGAAGTGCCCAGCAGCGAGCCGGCCATTGCCGCGGTGCTGTCAGCGATCAGCGCACGGCCCATTTTCGGCATGTGGCCGTCCTTGCCCATCAGGCCGGCGCGCTTGGCGACGCCGATCAAGGTGCCGGAGTTGTCGAACAGATCGACGAACAGGAAGGCGAAGATCACGCTGACCAGACCGATGTCCAGTGCGCCCTTGATGTCCAGTTGCAGGAAAGTCGGGGCCAGCGAAGGTGGCATCGACGTCACGCCGCCAAACGGGGTGAAGCCCATCACGATCGAGACGATGGTCACCGCGAGAATGCCGATCAGCACCGCGCCGCGCACTTTCAGGGCTTCAAGGGCAACGATCAGGGCGAAACCGAGGGTGGCGAGGATCGGTGCCGGTTGCTTCAGGTCACCGAGGCCGACCATAGTCGCCGGGTTGCTGACCACGATACCGGCGTTGTGCAGGGCGATCAGCGCCAGGAACAGGCCGATACCGGCGGCAATCGCCGAACGCAGCGGCAGCGGAATGCTGTTGATGATCCATTCACGGATGCGGAAGATCGACAGCAGGAAGAAGCACACGGCCGAGATGAACACCGCGCCCAGCGCCACTTGCCAGGTGTGGCCCATATGCAGCACGACGGTGTAGGTGAAGAAGGCGTTCAGGCCCATGCCTGGTGCGAGGGCGATCGGGTAGTTGGCGATCAGGCCCATGACCGTGGAGCCGATGGCGGCTGCCAGACACGTGGCGACGAACACCGCGCCCTTGTCCATGCCGGTCTCGCCGAGGATGCTCGGGTTGACGAACAGAATGTAGGCCATGGCCAGGAAGGTCGTGACGCCCGCCAGAATCTCGGTCCGCACGTTGGTGTTGTGTGCCTTGAGTTGAAACAGCCTTTCCAGCATGTCTGCTCCCCGTGGCGCGCGTGGCGCCGTGAATGTATCGACCTCAACAGCAAAGCACAGACCGTCGCAAGCGCCTGGAAAATTGTGGTGGGCCGGAAAAAGCCGCGCATCATACCAGCAGCGTGAGGAATATGGCGGATGTTGGGCTCGATCGTCGGCGAAGTTTTGTGTCGCCGCCAAACCGGCCATACTGCGCGCTGATTTTTCGGGAATGGATCGCATGAACAAGCATTGGATGAAGGCTGGCGGATTGATCGCACTGTCGCTGGCCGGGGCTCCCGCAGCGCTCGCGGCGTCGGCGGCGCCACTGAGCGAAGTGAAAGTCATCAAGGTGCAGTCGCCGTCTTGCGGGCTCGAAGACATTACCGATGGTCAGGTACAGACCCGTTGCGATCACGGCGGTCCGGGCATCAAGGTCTATGTGCTGGAAATCGGCTACGGCCAGAGCCAGCCCCAGGCCGCACTGGACGGCTTTGAAGTAAACGGCACGCGAAGCCCTGTATGCGCCTTTGATAACGGCAATCTGACCGAGTGCACACCCGGCAGCAAAACCGTCGGCTCTCTCTATACCTTCGATCTGGCCGGTCGGCAGGAGGGCACGTTCACGTTCAGCAATACCTCGATCAACGCCCCGCGCAACACGATGTCGACTCAGCTTTACATCAAGTAACGGCTGCCGCGAACAGGGCAGGGTAAAGCTGACTACGCTTTAAAGATCACCCAGCGGATGGCGCCCATGACCTTTAGAGCCCTGATTACCCTCGCCGAGGGCATCGATGATCTGCAAAGCGTGACCTTGATCGACGTGCTGCGCCGGGCCGGTATCGAAGTGATGGCGGCCAGCATCGAGGGACGGCGTATGCTGACCTGCGCCCGAGGCACACGACTGACCGCCGACGGCATGCTCATTGATGTGCTGGCCCAGACCTTTGACCTGATCGTCCTGCCCGGTGGCGCTGTTGGCGCACAACACCTGGCGGCGCATCAGCCGTTGCAGCAATTGCTAAAGGACCAGGCCAGCGCCGGACGCCTGTTCGCCGCCATCGGCGAAGCCCCGGCCGTCGCCCTGCAAAGCTTCGGTGTATTACGTCAACGCCGCATGACCTGCTTGCCCACCACCAGCCATAACCTTTCCGGATGCACGTTTGTTGATCAACCGGTGGTGGTCGACGGCAATTGCATTACCGCCCAGGGTTCCGGCGCCGCGCTGGCATTTGCCCTGACACTGGTCGAGCAACTGGCGGGCAAGGCCGCCAGATCGAAGGTAGCGGGAGAGTTGCTGGCCTGAGAAGGTCAGGCGTGAGCAGCGATTGGTTGAATGGCTGGCTGCTCACGGTGCTCGGCTTGCCAAAGGTCGTAATCGGTTTGAACGCCTAGCCACATGCGAGCCTTGCCAATCCCCGCGCGTTCCAGTCGTACAGCCAGATCCGGGCTGATCGGCGCATGTCCGTGCAATACACGAGAAAGGTGAGGGCGGGCGAATCCAAGATGCCGAGCCAATTCGGTAACGCTGATGCCAAGTTCCGGCAATACATCCATCAGCAGTGTTTCACCGGGGTGTGGCGGGTTGTGAGTGGGCATAGGATTTGATCATGGGGCGAGTGTAAGGCGATACATTACACTCAATGCGGTATCTATGTACCGCATCTTTTCGAGCTATTTGTGCTGGGGGGGCTCCGCTGGTGAAACCCGTGTAGCTAAGCCTTCACCTCTTCCACCGGCACATGCATCCGGTCGCGATTAGCTAGGGTCGGGAACAGTTTGATCCACGTCCCGGTCACCACCAGCGTCCCGATGCCGCCCATCACCACCGCTGGCACGGTGCCGAACCAGTGAGCGGTGAGGCCGGATTCGAACTCGCCCAACTGGTTCGAGGCGCCGATGAACAGGCCGTTCACCGCGCTGACCCGGCCGCGCATTTCGTCCGGGGTTTCCAGTTGTACGAAGGAGGCGCGGATCACCATGCTGATCATGTCCGCCGCGCCGAGCACCACCAGCACCGCCAGCGAGAACCAGAACGAGGTCGACAGACCGAAGGCGATGGTGGCTACGCCGAATACGCCGACGGCAGTGAACATCACCCGACCGACTTTGCGTTCGACGGCGAAGCGCGCCAGGAACAGCGACATCATCAACGCCCCCACCGCCGGCGCCGAGCGCAGCAACCCGAGGCCCCATGGTCCGGTCAACAGGATGTCCTTGGCGAACACCGGCAGCAATGCCGTGGCGCCGCCGAGCAGCACGGCGAACAGATCCAGCGAGATCGCCCCGAGAATGTCCGGGCGGCTGCGGATAAAGCGAATCCCCGCCAGCAATGAGTCCAAGGTCGCCTTGCCCTTGTTCAACGGGGTCTGGCGCGCGGGCAGGTTGAGCATCAGGGTGCAGGCGATGACGTACAGAACGACGGTCGGGCCATACACCCACACGCTGCCGAAGGCATAAAGCAGACCGCCAAGCGCCGGGGCGACGATGGTGGCCGATTGCTGCGCCGACTGCGCGGCGGCGACTGCCCGGGGGAACAGCGCACTGGGCACGATGCTCGGCAACAGCGCCTGGGTGGTCGGCATTTCGAAGGAGCGCGCAGCACCCAGAAGGAACGCCAGGATAAAGATCATTTCCCGGGTGACATGGTCGGTGGCGCTGCCGATGGCCAGTGCCAGAGCGATCAACGCCTGCAACGACTGACAGATGGCTGCGACCTTGCGCCGGTCGTATCGATCGGCAACGTGGCCGGTGTGCAGCATGAACAGCACCCGTGGGGCGAATTCCACCAAACCGACCAGGCCAAGATCGAGCACATTGCCGGTCAGTTGATAGAGATTCCAGCCGATGGCCACGGTGAGCATCTGGAAGCCGCTGGCGGTGAAGATCCGGGCAAACCAGAACGCGAGGAAAGGACGATGGTGGCGTAACAGCAAGGGCTCTTGGCTGGGCATCTGCGGGCCGGTCTTGATCGAGGGGAATCGCGAGATTATCACCAGTCTGTAACAGGAAGTTGCCATGATGAAAAATTTAGTTAGCCAGACATCGATTTTCCGCGTCCGTACAGCGATCACGGCCAGGGATGTATTTCAGAGCGTTGCCAGATCTGTGAGGCAACTTGTCACGCGGCAAAAGACCACGCGGTTCCCCGTCGGAAATGGGACTACTCTTTCTACGTTGATTGATCCAGATCAAGACCCTTCGCGGAACCGATCCCGGACCCGTCGGCAGACTCCCTGCGTCGCGATGCCTGTAAAAAGAAGAACGAATCCGAGTTCGCCGCACTCCATACCCGTGGGGGCAGTGGTTCAAGGCCGCCAGCCTTGGAACCGTTATCTGATAGAGGAAAGCTTATGTTCGGTTTAGAGGCACTAGATCTCGCCCGAATCCAGTTCGCGTTCACCATCTCGTTCCACATCCTGTTCCCGGCAATCACCATCGGTCTTGCGAGCTATCTCGCGGTGCTGGAAGGCCTGTGGCTGAAAACCGGCAATGACACCTACCGCGATCTCTACCATTTCTGGTCGAAGATCTTTGCCGTCAACTTCGGCATGGGAGTGGTCTCTGGGCTGGTCATGGCCTACCAGTTCGGCACCAACTGGAGTCGCTTCTCGGACTTCGCCGGTTCCGTCACCGGACCTTTGCTGACCTACGAGGTGCTCACGGCGTTCTTCCTCGAAGCCGGCTTCCTCGGAGTGATGCTGTTCGGCTGGAACAAGGTCGGACGCAAGCTGCACTTCTTCGCCACGGTGATGGTGGCCATCGGCACGCTGATTTCGACCTTCTGGATTCTCGCGTCCAACAGCTGGATGCAGACGCCGCAGGGCTTCGAGATCGTCAACGGTCAGGTAATCCCGACCGACTGGCTGGCAATCGTGTTCAACCCTTCGTTCCCCTATCGCCTGATGCACATGGCGACTGCGGCGTTCGTCGCAACGGCGTTCTTCGTCGGTTCGTCGGCGGCCTGGCATCTGCTGCGCGGCAAGGACAACCCGGCGATCCGCACCATGCTGTCGATGGCGATGTGGATGGCGCTGATCGTTGCGCCGATCCAGGCGGTCATCGGTGACTTCCACGGCCTCAACACCCTCAAGCATCAACCGGCGAAAATCGCCGCGATCGAAGGCCACTGGGAAAACGTCGGCAACGAAGCGACGCCGCTGATCCTGTTCGGCTGGCCGGACATGAAAGAAGAGAAAACCAAATATGCCGTCGAGATCCCGTACCTCGGCAGCCTGATCCTGACCCACTCGCTGGACAAGCAAGTCCCGGCGCTCAAGGAGTTTCCACCGGAAGACCGGCCGAATTCGACCATCGTGTTCTGGTCGTTCCGGATCATGGTCGGCCTCGGCTTCCTGATGATCTTCACCGGCCTCTGGAGCTTGTGGCTGCGCAAGCGCGACACGCTCTACACGTCGCGGCCGTTCCTGTACCTGGCGTTGTGGATGGGGCCGTCCGGCCTGATCGCGATTCTGGCGGGCTGGTTCACCACTGAAATCGGTCGTCAGCCGTGGGTGGTCTACGGCTTGATGCGCACGGCGGATGCATCCTCCAATCACAGCTTCATGCAGATGAGCATCACGCTGATCATGTTCGTGGTGGTGTATTTCGCGCTGTTCGGGGCGGGTCTGGGCTACATGATGCGCCTTGTGCGCAAAGGGCCGAAGACCGACGAAGGCAAGGAAACCAACGACGGTGGTCCTGGCCAGAAACGCACACCGGCCCGTCCGTTGTCCGCTGCCGACGACGATGGCGCCGAACACGACCGCAGCCTGACCAAGGAGATTTGAATCATGGGTATTGATCTTCCGCTGATCTGGGCCGTGATCATCATCTTCGGCATCATGATGTACGTGGTCATGGACGGTTTCGACCTGGGGATCGGGATTCTCTTCCCGTTCATCCCCGGCAAGACCGACCGCGACGTGATGATGAACACTGTCGCCCCGGTATGGGACGGCAATGAAACCTGGCTGGTGCTGGGCGGTGCGGCGTTGTTTGGCGCCTTCCCGCTGGCCTATTCGGTGGTGCTGTCGGCGCTGTACCTGCCGCTGATTTTCATGCTGATCGGGCTGATTTTCCGTGGCGTGGCGTTCGAGTTCCGCTTCAAGGCCAAGGACGCCAAGCGTCACCTTTGGGACAAGGCCTTCATCGGTGGTTCGGTGGCGGCGACGTTCTTCCAGGGCGTGGCATTGGGTGCGTTCATCGACGGCTTGCCTGTGGTCAACCGGCAATACGCCGGCGGTTCACTGGACTGGCTGACGCCGTTCACGCTGTTCTGCGGCGCTGCGTTGGTGGTGGCGTATGCCTTGCTCGGTTGCACCTGGCTGATCATGAAGACCGAAGGCAAGCTGCAGGAGCAGATGCATGACCTGGCGCGTCCGCTGGCCTTCGTGCTGCTGGCAGTGATCGGCATCGTCAGCCTGTGGACGCCGCTGGCCCATCCGGAGATCGCAACGCGCTGGTTCAGCATGCCGAACCTGTTCTGGTTCATGCCGGTGCCGATCCTGGTGCTGGTGACTATGTACGGTCTGATCCGCGCGGTAGCACGCAATGCCAACTACATGCCGTTCCTGCTGACCCTGGTGCTGATCTTCCTCGGCTACAGCGGTCTGGGCATCAGCCTGTGGCCGAACATCGTGCCGCCGTCGATCTCGATCTGGGACGCCGCTGCACCGCCGCAAAGCCAGGGCTTCATGCTGGTCGGCACGCTGTTCATCATTCCGTTCATCCTGGGTTACACCTTCTGGAGCTACTACGTGTTCCGCGGCAAGGTCACCCATGAAGATGGATATCACTAGGGCTGATCACGATGGCGCCGACAGCGGCGCCATTTCCCTTAACCGGAGGATGAGAGCATGAGCGGCAAACATTCCCTGCACGACATTGAAGAAGCCGAAAAAAAGCCGCTGTGGCAGCGGCTCGGCTGGTTGGCCATGATCTGGGTCGGCAGCGTCGGTGCCTTGTTCATCGTCGCCAGCCTGATGCGCATGTTCATGAACGCCGCAGGCCTGACCACGCACTGAAATTCCCATCCCGTCGCCTTGCGGCACGGATTTTTAACCCTCCGGCCGGAGGGTTTTTTTGCCCGGATTATTTGCGCGCCTTGAGAATCACGAACTTCGGCGTGGCCGCGACTTGCTCGACACCTCGGAACAACCGCGCCAGTTTGCTGTGGTAACCCAGGTGACGGTTGCCGACGATGTACAGCGCACCGCCAACTACCAGCGCTTCACGGGCCTGCTGGAACATGCGCCAGGCGAGGAAGTCGCCGACCACCTGTTGCTGGTGGAATGGCGGGTTGCACAGCACCACGTCCAGCGATTGCGCTTCCTGCCCGGCCAGACCGTCGCCGGCGCGCACGATCACTTCACGTTCACCCAGCGCCGCGCGCCAGTTTTCGGCGGCGGATTGCACGGCCATGAACGATTCGTCCACCAGCGTGTAATGCGCGTCGGGGTTTTGCAAGGCGCTGGCAATGGCCAGCACGCCGTTACCGCAGCCAAGATCCGCGACTCGCGCTGAGCCGAGGTTTTTCGGCAGGTGTGGAAGGAAGGCGCGGGTGCCGATGTCCAGCCCTTCGCGACAGAACACGTTGGCGTGGTTGAGCAGTTCGATAGCCGGCTCGTCGAGGCGATAGCGAGTCGGATAAGGCGAAGCGACCGGAGCCTTTGCCTCAGGCGTTGCGATCAGCAAGCGTGCCTTCTTCACCGCCAGCGAAGCCTGGACCGGGCCGATGTAGCGCTCCAGCAGATCACCGGCGGCACGGGGCAAGTGCTTGACCATCGCTGCCGCCACAACTTGCGCGCCGGGCGCCAATTGACCTTGCAGGCGGATCAGTTGCTCTTCCAGCAGCGCGAGGGTTTTCGGTACACGGATCAGCACCCGATCGAATGGCCCGATCAACGGCTCACTGGCGGGAATGCCGTGCAGAGCATCGAACGCCTGCCCATTGCGCAGCAGGTTCTTTTCCAGGCCCTGAAATGCCAGGAACGAATCACCGCTGGTGCTGACCTGCACTTTGCCCGAGAGGCTGATGGCCAGCGCGCCGAAACTGTCGTTGAGCACCAGAACTCGTGCCTCGACCGGCAGATTCTGTTCGGCCAGATGATTGAGCAGGTATTCGTCAGCCGCATCGAAGGCTTGCAGCGGTTCGTTCTGCTGTTCGGGCTGGCGGATCAGATCAAGCTGGGCGAAAGGCGTATCGAGCAAAGGCATGGGGCGGGGACTCTGGGTAATCGACGGGTGTCCCGCGGCCCAGGGTATCGTGCGGCGGAACCGTCCGAGTGGACAGCGGCGCGAAGATACGCGTCATCACTCAGGAAGGTCGCAAATGGTACTTTTTTTCGGCTGCTTTACCTGCTTGTTTTCGGGGTTGCCGACTAGATGATCCCTGCCTTGGCGGCGGCGATGACAGCAGAGATCTTGTTGCAGACATTCATTTTCACAATCACGTTTTGCACGTGATAGTTCACGGTGCGCTCACTCAGGCTGAGGATTCTCGCGGTTTCATAGGCGGTCTTGCCGGAAGCGCAGAGCTTGAGCACTTCCACCTCCCTTGTAGACAGACGAGGCGGCTTGGCTTTCTCAGGTCGTGAAGGAAGCGTACGGGCGAACAATTCGCTCAGATGACTGGTGACGTAGAACATATAGCCAAAATGTTCGTACAACTCGATCGACGTGATCGGACAGTGAGGCCGGGCCAGGCTGAGAATGCAGCACAGAGCGCTTTCTTCGTGATGAAAGGATTGCGACCAGCCGTGTTCCAGCCCCTGTTCTTTTAACGACTCCCACAACGATGGTGTTTTTGAGAATAGTTCTTTGCTCCATGTAATGGGCAGCATTGAGCGATTGCAATGTGCAACTACCGGATCAACTTCCCAGTGATTTTCCTCTTCATATTGTTTATTCCAGATGAGAGGGTAGTTATTGATACGCAAGGGCTTTGGCAGTGTGTTTCGATCAGGCGAGCTGACTGAAACTCCACAAAACTGGAAGCCTATGTTTTTGGCAAATGTCAGCAGAATCGGGTAAGCAGTGTCGACTCTCGTCGCGAAAGTCAGCTGCTTTATCTGCGACTCCTTCCAAATTTCCATTTGAAGATTCTCCGAGATTTTCCGCAGGGGTGCGATCTTGGATCCAAGAGTCGTGCACGAAATCGAGTGTAGGACGTTTCCTATACAGGTGTTTGGAATTTTTTGCTCTTACAGTGGGTTCAAATTAGTCGTTTGTGATTAGCCGCATATATTTATTAAATGCAGCTCATCATTTAAAGATCTGGATTGTGTCAGTGTGCCAGTACTTGTTTGCGTTAGTTTCTCATTGGGAACTTAAATGAGCGTTTAATCACTACAGTTTGTAGGTTTTTTATCAAACACCATTGCGTGACACTATGGCCATTGCCCAAGGAGTTGCCGATGACCGCCAGCGCAGAAAAATTCAGCCGTCAGACCTTGCTTGATGTACAGCCGCTGACTCCGAGCCTGTTCACTTTGCGTACGACCCGAGACGCAGGTTTCCGTTTTCGCGCCGGGCAGTTTGCGAGGTTGGGAGTGACCAAGGATGACGGCACTACCGCATGGCGGGCCTATTCCATGGTGTCTTCGCCGTTCGATGAGTTCCTCGAGTTCTTTTCCATCGTGGTGCCCGGCGGGGAGTTCACCAGTGAGCTGAGCCGGCTCAAGGCGGGCGATACATTGCTGGTGGACCGCCAGGCCTTCGGCTATCTGACGCTGGACCGGTTCGTTGATGGCCGGGATCTCTGGCTGTTATCCACAGGCACCGGGGTGGCGCCGTTTCTGTCGATCCTGCAGGACTTTGAAGTGTGGGAGAAATTCGAACGGATCATCCTCGTCTATAGCGTGCGGGAGGCGCGGGAACTGGCCTATCAGCAGCTGATCGCCGAACTTATGCAGCGTGACTACCTGGCCGAGTACGTTCACAAGTTCCAGTTCATCCCCGTGGTGACGCGCGAGCCGCATGCCGGTGCCCTGAACGGGCGCATCACCACCCTTATTGAAAACGGCGAGCTGGAGCAGGCGGTAGGTGTCGCGCTGGATCCGGCCCATTCGCGGGTCATGCTCTGCGGCAATCCACAGATGATCGATGACACCCGGGCGCTGCTCAAGGAGCGGGGCATGAGCCTCAGCCTGACGCGGCGGCCAGGGCAGGTGGCGGTGGAAAACTACTGGTAAGGAAACGGCGCCCTCAGGCGCCGTTTCAGTCTTCAAGGCCGGTTGTTCTGGGCCTTGAGCAGATCGCGGATCTCACCCAGCAGTTCTTCTTCCTTGGTTGGCACCGGCGGCAAGGTCGGAGCTACTGCCTCTTCGCGTTTCAGGCGGTTGATGGCTTTGACACCCATGAAAATCGCGAAGGCGACGATGATGAAGTCCAGAATGCTCTGGATGAACTTGCCGTAAGCCATCACGACCGCAGGGGCGTTGCCCTCGGCGGCTTTCAGGGTTATCGCCAGGTCACTGAAGTCCACCCCGCCGATCAGCAGGCCGATTGGCGGCATGATCACATCACCGACAAACGACGAAACGATCTTGCCGAAGGCCGCACCGATGATGATACCGACGGCCATGTCGACCACATTGCCTTTGACCGCGAAGGCCTTGAACTCGCTGAGCACGCCCATAGTTATTTCCTTGTTACAGATGAGTTTGGTGTACGCAGTGTAAATCAGCAAAACGCGTCCTGCGCGAAACACCTTCTTACAATGCTCGCTTTTATCGACACATCAATTCGCGATTAGTTTGCAAAGTGCCACTAATCGCGCGCGATTTACTCCGTAAAGTACTGATTGAGAAGCCATTTTTCTCAATCGCGGGAGTGTGGATTTTCTATTTATGTTCGCCGTCGTGACTCTCTAGCCTCTGGTTGGCGCACCTGGATGCGCCTCAAACAACAGAGGAACCTGAAATGAATTCCATGCTTGCCTCCGGGGATTTCCCCTCCGCCGTACCGTCGGCGTATTGGCCGCCAGTCTGCTGTCCTTTTCCGTAAGCGCCGCACCCCTGACCCGGGACAACGGTGCAGCGGTAGGCGACAACCAGAACTCGCAAACCGCCGGTGCCAACGGCCCGGTGCTGTTGCAGGACGTGCAACTGATCCAGAAGCTGCAGCGCTTCGACCGCGAGCGTATTCCCGAGCGCGTGGTGCATGCCCGGGGCACCGGTGCTCATGGCACGTTCACGGCGACCAACGACTTGAGCGACCTGAGCAAGGCCAAGGTGTTTACCGCCGGCCAGGTCACACCGGTGTTCGTGCGTTTTTCGGCGGTGGTGCACGGCAACCACTCTCCGGAAACCTTGCGTGACCCACGGGGTTTCGCGACCAAGTTCTACACCGCTGACGGTAACTGGGATCTGGTCGGTAACAACTTCCCGACATTCTTCATCCGCGACGCGATCAAGTTTCCGGACATGGTGCATGCCTTCAAACCAGACCCGCGCACCAATCTGGATGACGATTCCCGTCGCTTCGACTTCTTCTCCCATGTACCTGAAGCCACTCGTACATTGACCGAGTTGTATTCCAACTCAGGGACACCGGCCAGTTATCGTGAAATGGACGGCAACAGCGTGCATGCCTACAAGTTGATCAACGACAAAGGGGAGGTGCATTACGTTAAGTTCCACTGGAAAAGTTTGCAGGGGATCAAGAATCTCGATCCTGAACAAGTCGTAAAAGTTCAGGGGCGCGACTACAGTCATATGACAAATGACCTGGTGGCGAATATCGAAAAGGGTAACTTTCCGAAGTGGGACTTATACATTCAGGTTCTGAAACCGCAAGACTTGTCCAAGTTTGATTTCGATCCACTTGATGCAACCAAGATTTGGCCCGGTATTCCAGAGCGAAAAGTTGGACAAATGGTCTTGAACCGTAATCCATCGAACGTCTTCCAGGAAACTGAACAAGTGGCCATGGCACCTTCGAATGTTGTGCCGGGGATTGAGCCTTCGGAAGACCGTCTGCTGCAAGGCCGGATATTTGCCTATGCCGACACCCAGATGTATCGCCTTGGTGCCAATGCCCTGCAATTGCCGATCAATGCCGCCAAAACCGCCGTCAATAATGGCAATCAGGACGGCGCGATGAATGCCGGTGCGAGCACGTCGGGCGTCAACTATCAGCCAAGCCGTCTGCAACCGCGTGAAGAGACGCCTGGTGCGCGATACAGCCAGGCCGCGCTGCAGGGCAGCACGCAACAGGCGAAGATCCAGCGTGAGCAGAACTTCAAGCAGGCTGGTGATCTGTATCGCTCGTTCAGCAAGAAGGAGCGCCAGGATCTGATCGAGAGCTTCGGTGGGTCGCTGGCGAGCACCGATGACGAGAGCAAGCACATCATGCTGTCCTTCCTCTACAAGGCCGATCCGGAGTACGGCGCCGGTGTGACCAAAGTGGCCAAAGGTGACCTGGATCGGGTCAAGGCCCTGGCGGCCAAACTGGCCGACTGATTCCGGCCCTATCAAACCCCGGCAATCGCCGGGGATTGATCGACAACAGCGCCGCGCGTCTGGCCAGCGGGGAAATGCGCACCGACGCGCCGCGCTGATCGGCAACGGCTGCGTTATCATCGTGGTTTTTGCCGGGGGTTCAGATGGCCAAGGCCAAGCGCATGTACGGCTGCACCGAGTGCGGCGCAACCTTTCCCAAGTGGGCCGGGCAGTGCGGCGAATGCGGCGCCTGGAACACCCTGACCGAAACCATGGTCGAGAGCGGCGGTGCCGCCGCCCCGAGCGGACGCACCGGTTGGGCCGGGCAGCAAGCCCAGATCAAGACCCTGGCCGAAGTCAGCATTGAAGAGATTCCGCGTTTTTCCACTGCCTCCGGCGAACTGGACCGAGTACTTGGCGGCGGTCTGGTGGACGGTTCGGTGGTGCTGATCGGCGGCGATCCCGGTATCGGCAAGTCAACGATTCTGCTGCAGACCCTGTGCAACCTCGCCAAGAGCATGCCGGCGCTGTACGTCACTGGTGAGGAATCCCAGCAGCAAGTCGCCATGCGCGCACGTCGACTTGGGCTGCCGCAGGATCAACTGCGGGTCATGACCGAAACCTGCATCGAAACCATCATCGCCACCGCCCGCCAGGAAAAACCCAAGGTGATGGTGATCGACTCGATCCAGACGATCTTCACCGAACAACTGCAATCGGCACCGGGCGGCGTGTCCCAGGTGCGCGAAAGTGCGGCGTTGCTGGTGCGTTATGCCAAGCAAAGCGGCACGGCGATTTTCCTGGTCGGCCACGTGACCAAGGAAGGCGCACTGGCCGGCCCGCGCGTTCTGGAACACATGGTCGATACCGTGCTGTATTTCGAGGGTGAGTCCGATGGGCGGTTGCGTCTGCTGCGGGCGGTGAAAAACCGTTTCGGCGCGGTCAACGAACTCGGCGTGTTCGGCATGACCGACAAGGGCCTGAAAGAAGTCTCCAACCCTTCAGCGATTTTTCTCACCCGCGCTCAGGAAGAAGTCCCGGGCAGTGTGGTGATGGCAACGTGGGAAGGAACCCGGCCGATGCTGGTGGAAGTCCAGGCGCTGGTGGATGACAGCCATCTGGCCAACCCGCGTCGGGTGACGCTGGGTCTGGATCAGAATCGTCTGGCGATGCTGTTGGCGGTGTTGCACCGGCATGGCGGCATTCCGACCCACGATCAGGACGTGTTCCTCAACGTGGTCGGCGGGGTGAAGGTGCTGGAAACCGCGTCCGACCTGGCGCTGATGGCTGCGGTCATGTCGAGCCTGCGCAATCGGCCGTTGCCTCATGACTTGCTGGTGTTCGGTGAAGTCGGTTTGTCTGGTGAGGTACGCCCGGTGCCGAGCGGTCAGGAGCGTTTGAAAGAAGCCGCCAAGCACGGCTTCAAGCGCGCGATCGTGCCTAAAGGCAACGCGCCGAAGGAAGCGCCGGCAGGGTTGCAGATCATTGCGGTGACGCGTCTGGAGCAGGCGCTGGATTCACTCTTCGAGTGATCAAAGCTCCATTAACGCGCCAAGCTCCCGTTCGAGCTCGGCCTCATCCCCGAGGTTGAGCTCGATCAGACGTCGCAGGCGCTGGATCGATTCCAGGCTGATGTGCCGGCACTGGAAGCCCAATTGCCCGTGATCGTCGTGTGCCAGTTGCACGTCCATCTGGATGTCGGTGTCGTCGCTCAGGTGAATGTCGACGTTGAAGTCCTGCGTTTCATCCCCCAGCCACGGCTCCGGCCGTTCGATCAACAACCCCTTGAGCGACAGGTCAATCAGCTTCACCGGCCAGATGTATTCACCCTGGCTCAATTCGGTTCTGGCATCGAACGCGATACGTTTGAAGCGGCGACGCTCGGACGGGTGCTCGCTCATGGCGCGATCCTCTTGACGGTACGCTGACTATAGACCCGCCACGTCAAACGCTGCCAGTCGGGCAGGGCGTCAGACCAATGTCGGGTATGGTCTTTGCCGCCAGTAGCGCTAAACTCGGGGTGGCTGTCTTTCTTGTCCACCCTGGCTGGAATAATAAAATGAAAAATAATAATAGCCCGCTGCGCCACTTACCCTGGCTAGTGCTGGCAATCGTAGGAGCGTGCGCCCTGGGCGTAGTGGCATTGCGCCGAGGCGAGGCGATCAACGCCTTGTGGATCGTGGTCGCCGCCGTGGCCATTTATCTGGTTGCGTACCGTTACTACAGCCTGTTCATCGCAAACAACGTGATGCAACTCGATCCACGCCGGGCCACCCCCGCCGTGCTCAACAACGACGGTCTGGACTACGTTCCGACCAACAAACACATTCTCTTCGGACACCACTTCGCGGCCATCGCCGGTGCGGGACCACTGGTCGGCCCGGTACTGGCGGCGCAGATGGGCTACCTGCCCGGCACGCTGTGGCTGATCGCCGGCGTGGTGCTGGCGGGCGCGGTGCAGGACTTCATGGTCCTGTTCATGTCCACCCGTCGCAACGGTCGTTCTTTGGGCGACATGGTGCGTGAAGAAATGGGCCGCATCCCCGGCACCATCGCGCTGTTCGGCTGCTTCCTGATCATGATCATCATCCTCGCGGTGCTGGCGCTGATCGTCGTAAAAGCCCTGGCCGAGAGCCCGTGGGGCATCTTCACCGTGATGGCGACCATCCCGATCGCGATGTTCATGGGCATCTACATGCGCTACATCCGTCCGGGTCGCATCGGCGAAATCTCGGTGATCGGCGTGATTCTGCTGCTCGGCTCGATCTGGCTGGGCGGGCAGATTGCCGCTGACCCGGTGTGGGCCAAGGCCTTCAGCTTCACCGGCGTGCAAATCACCTGGATGCTGATCGGTTACGGCTTTGTCGCGGCCGTACTGCCGGTCTGGCTGATCCTCGCGCCACGTGACTATCTGTCCACGTTCCTGAAGATCGGTACCATCATCGCCCTGGCGATCGGCATCCTGGTTACCATGCCCGAGCTGAAAATGCCGGCGCTGACCCAGTTCGTCGACGGCACCGGCCCGGTATGGAAGGGCGGTCTGTTCCCGTTCCTGTTCATCACCATCGCTTGCGGTGCGGTATCGGGCTTCCACGCACTGATCTCGTCCGGCACCACGCCGAAACTGCTGGATAACGAAACCAACGCCCGCTACATCGGTTACGGCGGCATGCTGATGGAATCGTTCGTGGCGATCATGGCCATGGTTGCCGCTTCGGTGATCGAGCCTGGCGTTTATTTCGCCATGAACAGCCCGGCTGCCGTGGTCGGTGGCGATGTGGTGGCCGTTGCAACTGCAGTCAGCAATTGGGGTTTTGCAATTACCCCGGATGCGCTGCAAGCCGTGGCCCACGACATTGGCGAAACCACCATCCTGGCCCGTGCCGGTGGTGCTCCGACCCTGGCGGTCGGTATCGCGCAGATCCTGCACAGTGTCCTGCCGGGTGAAAACACCATGGCGTTCTGGTACCACTTCGCGATCCTGTTCGAAGCGCTGTTCATCCTGACCGCTGTGGACGCCGGCACCCGTGCCGGGCGCTTCATGCTGCAGGATCTGCTCGGCTCCTTCGTGCCGGCGCTGAAGCGTACCGAATCCTGGACCGCCAACCTGATCGCCACCGCCGGTTGCGTGGCGATGTGGGGCTGGTTGCTGTATCAGGGTGTGATCGATCCGCTGGGCGGCATCAACACCTTGTGGCCGCTGTTCGGTATTTCCAACCAGATGCTGGCCGGTATCGCGCTGATGCTCGGCACCGTGGTCCTGATCAAGATGAAGCGCCAGCGCTACATCTGGGTCACCCTGCTGCCGGCTGCCTGGCTGCTGATTTGCACCACGACCGCAGGTTTCATCAAGCTGTTCGACGCCAACCCGGCCGTCGGCTTCCTGTCGCTGGCCAAGAAATACAGCGATGCACTGGCCGCAGGCCAGGTGATCGCACCGGCCAAGAGCGTCGAGCAGATGCAGCACGTGATCTTCAACGCTTACACCAACGCAACGCTGACCGCGCTGTTCCTGTTCGTGGTATTCAGCATCCTGTTCTATGCGCTCAAGGTCGGCATCGCCGCCTGGGGCAAAAAAGAGCGTACGGATAAAGAATCGCCATTCCAGGCCCTGCCGGACGCGTAACCAGAGGATTGCACCATGTTCAATGACCTGAGTCGCCTCGGTAAATACCTCGGTCAGGCCGCGCGCCTGATGGTCGGCATGCCCGACTACGACACGTACGTCGAGCATATGCAAACCAAACACCCGGACAAACCGGTGATGAGCTACGAGATGTTCTTTCGCGAACGTCAGGAAGCCCGTTACGGTGGCAAGGGTGGGCCGAAGTGCTGTTGAGCCGCTGATCGCGGTTCACCGGAAGTGAGGTGGGAGCAGGTCTTTCGGCCTGCTCCCATTTTTATTTGTGCAATTGAAGGAGATCCAGTTTGTCTTCTCCCATCCCGGTCACGGTGCTCAGCGGTTTCCTCGGCGCCGGCAAGACCACCTTGCTTCGTCATCTGTTGAAAGCCGAGCACGGTCTGAAAATCGCCGTGATCGAAAACGAATTCAGCGACGCCGGCATCGACACCCAACTGCTGGGCGACGAGCCGGTGCAAGTCATGACCCTGGCCAACGGCTGCGTCTGCTGCACCATCCACACCGACCTGACCAAAGCCCTGTACCTGCTGCTCGAACGGCTGGACAGCGGTGAAATCGCCTTCGATCGGCTGGTCATCGAGTGCACTGGTCTGGCCGACCCGGCCCCAGTGGCGCAGACCTTTTTCATCGACGAAGAACTGCGCGAGCGTTACCTGCTCGACGGCATCATTACCCTCGTCGACGCGGCCCACGCCGAGCTGCACCTGACCCAGACCATCGCCCAGGCACAGATCGGTTTTGCCGACCGCTTGCTGGTGAGCAAGACCGATCTGGTGGACGAGGCCGCATTCACTGCGCTCAGCGAACGTCTGACCCGCATCAACCGCCGTGCGCCGATCCGTGTGGTCGAACACGGCAACATCGATCTGGCCGAATTGCTCGATGTGCGCGGTTTCAACCTGAATGCCGATCTCGGTGGCGGGGTGAGTCTGCGGCCGGTCAGCAAGGCGCCGTCCATCGACCGGATTTCCAGCCTGGTGCTGCGTACTGATCAGCCGCTGGATATCGATCAGCTCAGCGAATTCATGAATGAACTGCTGGAAGAGCACGGCAAGCAACTGCTGCGCTACAAAGGCGTGTTGAACATTGCGGGTGAGGATCGGCGGCTGGTGTTTCAGGGCGTGCTGAAACTCTACGGCTTCGACTGGGACACCGAGTGGGCCGAAGGCGAGGCGCGGGAAAGCGTGATCGTGTTTATCGCCGACGATTTGCCGGAAGAGAAGATCCGGGCAGGGTTTGCCAAAGTGGCGGCGAACTGAGTCCGCCGCTGTCTCAGTGCGTGGAGCCGCTGAGAATCGTCTGCTCCAGATGATCCAGATGACGGTTCATCAGCGACACGGCCTCGGCGGTGTCATCACGCTCGATCGCCTCGACGATCCGGGCGTGATCCTGCCAGCCGCAACAGCTGTGCGTGGTTTCAGTGCATCGCGCAATCGCCAGTGAGGTCAGCGGCACCAGCGTGCCGAGAAAATGCGCCAACGGTGCATTGCCCGCCATTTTCGCCAACTGCAAATGAAACTCCCCGGACAGACGAATTGCCGCACCGCGTCGGTCTTTATCCACAGCCTGGCGCTCACGCTCGATCAGGGCGCGCAGGCGTTTCAGATCTTCAGCCTGCGCATGCTGACAAGCCAGCCGCACCAGCGTGTTCTCGGCCAGACGCCGGGCGTGCAAGGCCTGGCGGGTCTGTTCGACGTCCGGCGCAGCAACCCGCGGCCGATGGTTGGCCCGCAGCACGATGATCTGTTCGTGGGACAGTTGGGTCAGCACCCGACGCACGTCGGCGCGGCTGACACCGAACATCTGCTTCAGGCTCTCCTCGGTAAAACGGCTGGCGGCATCGAGGCGTTGTTCGAGGATCGCGTCGAACAGTCGCGGATACAGATCCTCCACCGGCGCGTGCAGGCGGGAGAAGGGCAGGGCCGCCGAGGTCTGGCGAGGTTGCGACGGCGTGGCAAGACTGTTCATGGCCGGTCTCCAGTGTGAGGTGTTTCAGGTGTTCAGGTTGTCATCCGGGATATTCAGCTCGATGCCCATGCGCTGGCCTTCACGCAGGATGTGCCGACGCATCTCGGCGCTGGCCTGGGCGCTGTTCTTGCTGCGGATCGCGCGCACCACGGCTTCGTTTTCCTCAAGGCGTTCGGCCAGATGCTCCGGCGAATTGCGCAGCACTTCGGCGCTCTGCTTGAGGGCGTTGCTGGTCTGCTGCACCACGCTCTGGAAAATCGGGTTCGAAGTCAGGGTGAACAGTTCTTCGTGGAAGGCGATGTAGGCGCTGACCCCGGCCTCGCTGTCACCGGCTTCGAGGGCTTCGCGCATGTCCATCAAGGTCAGGCGCAGCTGTCCGACTTCCTTGCTGCTGATCGACTGCGCCACCAGACCGACGATGAACGGTTCGAGGGTGTAGCGCAGTTGCAGTACGTCTTCGAGGCTGGCACCGGCCACGGCGCTGTCGTGGCTTTGGTTGTCACTGGCCTGGGCGTCGAGCACCACCACGCCTTTGCCCGGCATCGAACGTACCAGACCGAGGGTTTCCAGGACGATCACCGCTTCGCGCAGGCTCGGGCGGCTGATGCCCAGTTGTTCGGCCAGTTCGCGCTGGCCCGGCAGCATCTCGCCGGAGCGCCACTGGCCACGGGCGAGGGCGGCCCGGAGTTTTTCTACCACTGAGTTGACGACGGTGGATGTAGTAATCACGTGTTCGCTCCATGCGCCGTGCCTGCATGTGCGCAGGCACGGCGCTCATTCAGAATTCTTTGGCCGCCGCTTGAGCGGCCGTTTTTCTCGGCTGAAAGTTATAGCCCTGCTCGCCGTTGAGCACCTTGTTCGCCCGTTGTACGTCGATGTCCTTTTCCCAGCGGGCGATGGCCACGGTGGCGACGCAGTTGCCGATCAGATTGGTCAGTGCCCGGCCGATGCCCATGAACCAGTCCACCGCCAGCACCAACACCAGACCGACTACCGGAATCGCCGGAATCGCAGTCAGCGTGGCCGCCAGAATCACCAGCGCCGACCCCGGAATGCCGTGGGCGCCTTTCGAGGTGATCAGCGACACCAGCAGAATCGTCAGCAGATCGGTCATGGCCAGCGGCGTACCGGTAGCGTTGGCGATGAACACGATGGCCAGTGTCAGGTAGATCGAAAAGCCGTCGAGGTTGAACGAGTAACCGGTGGGAATCACCAGCCCGACGGTCGAGCTGCCGATGCCCAGGTGTTCCAGTTTGCGCATGATCTGCGGCAGCACGGCGTCGGAGGACGCAGTGCCCATGACGATCAGCAGTTCTTCGCGCAGGTACTTGAGCAGCGGCCACATACGCAGACCGGAGGCACGCATCACCAGACCCAGAATCACGCTGACGAAAGCGATGCACGTCAGATAAAACAGGCCGACCAGACTGCCCAGATGTTGCAGGGAGTCGAGGCCATATTTGCTGGTAGTGAAGGCGATGGCGCCGAACACGCCGATCGGTGCCAGGCGCACGATCATGCCCATGATGCGGAAGATCACATGGCTCAGTTCGTTGATCAGCCGCGAGATCCCGGAGGCGGCTTCGCCCACCAGATTCAACGCGCTGCCGAACAGCACTGAGAACAACAGCACTTGCAGGATATTGTTGTCGGCAAAGGCGCCGAGTACCGAGGTCGGGATCAGGTCCATCAGGAACTGGGTGGTGGTGTGCATGTGCTGGCCGCGTTCGGCGATGTCGCCCATGTCGGCGGCGGACAGCTGCTCCAGATGGATGTTGGCGCCGCTGCCGATCCCGGTGCTGAAGGCGAACACCAGACCGATCACCAGGGCGATGGTGGTCAGCACTTCGAAGTAGATCACTGACTTGAGGCCGATGCGCCCGACCTTCTTCAGGTCGCCGGCGCCGCTGATGCCGCTGACCACCACGCAGAACACGATCAGGCCGATGAGCATCTTGATCAGTTTGATGAAGCCGTCGCCGAGCGGTTTGAGCTGGGCCGAGTATTCAGGAAGGGTCAGTCCGCAGACGATGCCGAGCACCAGTCCGAGAACCACTTGGAGGAAGATTGAACGCGAGCACCATCTGAGCATGGGAGGAATCCTGGTCGGTGTCCTGGCTGCCGTGCGCGGGGCGCATCAGATTCAGGACTTAATTATTGTGGTCTTACCGGTATGTCCAGTGCGGGTGCAGTCTAGGCGCTGTTTTTTACGGATCGCAAGTGAAAAATGACGAATTGGCATGACCGGTCTGACCAGTTGGGCGCAAGGCCCCGACTTTGAGCCATTCGTGGTTCGAAACTTTTTTACGGGCGAAAAAAAACCGGCCATCGCTGGCCGGTTTTTCATGCTGCGGTTTCAGCGTCGCAATTAAGCGCCGTATACCGGCAGTTTCTTGCAGATGGCTTTGACTTTCTCACGAACGGCGTCGATCACCGCTTCGTTGTTCAGGTCAGCCAGGATGTCGCAGATCCAGCCCGCCAGCTCTTTGCACTCTGCTTCCTTGAAGCCGCGAGTGGTCACGGCCGGAGTACCGAAGCGCAGGCCGGAAGTGACGAACGGGGAGCGTGGGTCGTTTGGCACGGAGTTCTTGTTCACGGTGATGAACGCTTTGCCAAGAGCGGCGTCGGCGTCTTTACCGGAGATTTCCTGCTTGATCAGCGACAGCAGGAACAGGTGGTTTTCAGTACCGCCGGAAACCACGTCGAAACCGCGCTCGATGAACACGCCGGCCATGGCCTGGGCGTTTTTCACCACTTGTTGCTGGTAAGCCTTGAACTCAGGCTGCAGCGCTTCCTTGAAGCAGATCGCTTTGGCAGCGATCACGTGCTCCAGCGGGCCACCCTGGGCGCCCGGGAAAACGGCGGAGTTCAGCTTCTTCTCGATGTCGGCGTTGGCCTTGGCCAGGATCAGGCCACCACGTGGACCGCGCAGGGTCTTGTGGGTGGTGGTGGTCACGACGTCAGCGAAAGGAACCGGGTTCGGGTAGACGCCAGCGGCGACCAGACCGGCCACGTGAGCCATGTCGACGAACAGGTAGGCGCCAACCTTGTCGGCGATGGCGCGGAAGCGCGGGAAGTCGAGGATCTGCGAGTAGGCAGAGAAACCGGCCACGATCATTTTCGGCTTGTGTTCAACAGCCAGGCGCTCGACTTCGTCGTAGTCGATCAGACCGTTGGCGTCGATGCCGTACTGGATGGCGTTGTACAGCTTGCCGGAGGAGGAAACGCTGGCGCCGTGGGTCAGGTGACCGCCGTGAGCCAGGCTCATGCCCAGGATGGTGTCACCGGCCGACAGCAGCGCCAGGTAAACAGCAGCGTTGGCCTGGGAACCGGCGTGCGGCTGAACGTTGGCGTAGTCGGCACCGAACAGCTCCTTGGCGCGGTCGATGGCCAGTTGCTCGACAACGTCGACGTACTCGCAACCACCGTAGTAGCGCTTGCCCGGGTAGCCTTCGGCGTACTTGTTGGTCAGTACCGAGCCTTGAGCTTCCATCACCGCTGGGCTGGTGTAGTTCTCCGAAGCGATCAGCTCGATGTGTTCTTCCTGGCGCTGGGCTTCTTGCTCCATGGCGGCAAAAAGATCGGCGTCGTACTTGGCAATAGTCAAATCACGGCTGAACATGGCGGTCCTCAAGGATCGGGGGCAGAAAAGGGGGGCATTCTAACCCAACGGGTTTTGGATGGCATATGAAACGACATCATGTCGCAGACAAGTGGCATTCAAGCAGCGGCAAGCTTCAAGCTGTAAGCCCTGAGCAGAAGCTTATCCGCCGTTAACTTGTAGCTTGTTACGTGAAGCCTGTAGCTGCTCCAGGTCAATCGAACATGAACAGCGCGTCATTACTGAACTGCGCTTCGAAGCGGGTGGCCGGCATCGGTCGCCCGAACAGATAACCCTGAACCTCGTCGCAACCGTGCTCGCGCAGGAAGTCCAGCTGTTCATGGGTTTCCACACCCTCGGCGATTACCGCCAGGTTGAGGCTGTGGGCCATGGCGATGATCGCCCGGGCAATCTGCGCGTCCTGCTCGCCGGACGGCAGGCCGTCGACGAAGGTGCGGTCGATCTTCAGCACGTCGATCGGGAATTGCTTGAGATAGTTCAGCGACGAGTAACCGGTGCCGAAGTCGTCGACCGCGATGCTCAGGCCGAGGTTCTTCAGGCCGGCAAGGATCTGCATCGCCTCGCTGACTTCACGCATCAGGATACTTTCGGTCAGTTCCAGCTCCAGGCACGCCGGCGGCAGGCCGGTTTCCTTGAGGATGGTGGCGATCCGCGTGCCGAGCTGGCCGTCGGAGAACTGCCGGGCGGAAATGTTCACCGAGACCTTCGGCACGCGCACGCGGCTCTGATGCCAGGTCTTGAGTTGACGACAGGCTTCGCTGATCACCCAGTCGCCGACGTCCACCACCAGCCCGAGTTCTTCGAGCACCGGAATGAAGTCCCCCGGCGGCACCAGCCCGCGACGCGGATGACGCCAGCGCAGCAGGGCTTCGGCGCCGGTCAGGCGTTTGCCGTCGCCGCTGAACTGCGGCTGGTAATACAGCACGAATTCGTTCTGTTCGAGGGCATGACGCAGGTCGCTTTCCAGTTCCAGGCGTTCCAGCGCACTGGCGTTCATGTCGGCCTGATAGAACTGGAAGTTGTTCTTGCCGCGCTCCTTGGCGTGGTACATCGCGGTGTCGGCGTTCTTCATCAGCTGACTGAGTTCGTTGCCGTCCTGCGGGCTCAGGGCGATGCCGATACTGGCGGTGACGAAGAATTCGCGACCCTCCAGCACGAACGGCCGCACCAGGCTGCCAAGAATCTGCTCGGCCACATGGATCGCACGGTTCAGCGCCATCTCTCGGCTGGAGCGGTGCTGCAGCAGCAATGTGAATTCGTCGCCGCCCATCCGCGCCACGGTGTCGTCATCGTCGACGCAGGCCAGCAGCCGGGTGGCCATATCCTTGAGCATGCGGTCGCCGGCGGCGTGACCGAGGGAGTCGTTGATCGGTTTGAACCGGTCGAGGTCGAGGAACATCAGCACCACCCACGACTTCTGCCGGTCCGCCGATTGCAGCGCGGTATGCAGGCGATCCTGGAACAGCGTGCGGTTCGGCAGATGGGTCAGGGCGTCGTAGTAGGCGAGGCGGTGAATGCGCTGTTCGCTGGCCTTGCGCTCGCTGATGTCGCTGAAGAAGCACACATAGCTGGCCAGATCGCCTTCGTCATCGAGCACCGCCGTAATGCCGACCCACGCGGGGTAATGCTCGCCGTTACGGCGCTTGAGCCAGACTTCGCCTTCCCAGGTGCTGTGCTGATGCAGTTGCTTGAGCACGTAACGCAGGTGTGCATCCTGTTGTTCGTCGACGGTGAGCATGTTTGGCAACTGGTCGAGCACTTCGCTCACCGCGTAACCGCTGACGCGGCTGAACGCCTCGTTGGCCTGAACGATGTAACCGGCCGGGTCGGTGATCAGGATCGCTGACGTCGAATGCTCGAATACCGTGGCCGCCATGCGCAGGTCTTTTTCGGCGCGGCGCTGCTGGCTGATGTCGCGACCGACCCCGAGCACGCCTTCGAAGGCGCCATGTTCGTCCCACACCAGCACCAGGCGCAGTTCGATCGGGATCTTGCGGCCATCGGCGCGCAGGCAGTCGAACAGGAACATCTGGGTCTGCACCTGACTGCGCAGGATTGCCAGTTGCTCGGGCTTGTCCAGGGCTTTGCTGACCCGGTCCATCAGGTGGTAGATGCCGTTCAGTTGCTGCGGGTTGGCGATGGTCGATTGCCAGCCGTTCTGGAAAATCCACTCGGCATCGTAGCCCAGCACCGCTTGCACCGACGGGCTGACGTAATTGAGCGACAGCTTGCTGTCGGTGGAGAAGATCACGTCGCTGATGCTTTCGGCGAGCATCCGGTAGCGCTGCTCGCTGTCGCGCAGGGATTCGCTGGCCTCGATCTGCTCGGTGATGTCCTTGGCCACGCCGATGATCCGCGTGACCTGATCGTGTTTGTCCCGGGCCAGCGCCTGTTCGCGGATATCGAAACGCCGCCACTTGCCGTCGCGATGACGGAATCGCAACTGGCATTGCAGTAACTGGCTGTAACCGGCGTGACGCTGCATCTGCCGCGAGCGGTGGTAATAGTCGGCGTCTTCCGGGTGCAGGAGGATTTCCCAGAAATACTCGCCCATCTGATGCAGCTCGCTGCGGTTGTAACCGAGGGTCTGGCCCAGGTGGTGGTTGCTGAAAATCATCCGCTGGCTGATCACATCCTGCACGTACAGGTGATCTGGCACGGTGCGCACCACGTCCGACCAGAAGCCTTCGCGCTCCAGCAGCGACAGTTCGATCAGCTTGCGGCTGGTGATGTCGTTGATGCTCAGGATCACGGCTTTGTAGTCGTGCTGTTCGTGAGGCAAACGCAGCACCAGCCACAGGTGCTGGTCGCGGCCGTTGATGTCCGGCAGTTTGATTTCCAGTTCCAGCTGCTTTTGTTGCTGGAGCACGGCGTCGAGCACCTGATTGCCGATGGCGCACTGACTGTGCGGGTGACCGTCGATCAGCAGCTGCCAGGCGTGGTCGCAGGAATTGACGTTGAGCAGTTGCAGCGCCACCTGATTGACCTCGGTGACTCGCAGTTCCTGCAGCAATTGCTGGCGTTGCTGCGGCTGGTCGAGCCAGGCCTTGAGCTGGTCGCTGGTCTGGATCTGGGCCTTTTCGAAAACCTGTTTCAGTCCCGAAAGATCCAGCACGCACAGAGCCACACCGGTGCCTTCGAAAATGTCCTGATAACGGCGGCGTCCTTCATGCACCTGGCGCTGACGGCGGCGCATGTTGAGCAAGGCAATGAACGGCAGCAGGGACAGCGCCAGGCCCAGCAGGCATTTGCCGATAAACGCCGGCAGCAGCTCTTCGAGCACATGTTGCCGGTCGAAAAGCCCGCGCAGTTGCCAGTCGCTGCTGCTCAGCGGCACCGTCAGCACGCTGTTGGCCAGATCTTCGGGTGTCAGTGTGCTGGCCTTGGTAGAAGGCAGGCCTTCGTCACGACTGATGATCTGGTGATTGATGCGGTTTTCCACCAGCCACAGCGGGCGGATGCCGGTCTCGCCCTGTTTGGTCAGCGAGGCAAAGAAGGTCGGGGTCAGGCGCAGCGCCCAGTAGCCGCGCGTGCTGCCGCTGGCCTGATGCAGCAACAGATGCACCACCGAGCCGTCATCGGCGTTGCTGAAATAATGTGCCTGGGCGTGGCTGCGGCGCACCAGATCGCTGAGGTAGTCGGCGTCCTTGCTGTCGGTGGCGCTATCGCTGAGGATTTTCCCCGACGGGCTGAGCAAGGCCATGCTCTGCAGGTCAGGCAGGGATTTCTGCAGCTTGCGCAACAGCGCCTGCTGTTCGTCGGCAGACTGAGGCTGTTCGACGATCGGTAGCAGATTGAGCGCGATCTGCGCGTTCAGCGACATGTTGAGGCTGACTTGCGAGGCGAGATCGGCGGTGTAATCGATGGTGTACTGACGCTGGTTTTTCTGGGTTTCGCGCAGTTGATCGAGCAGTTGCCAGAACAGCAATGCCAGCAGCATCAGCACCAGCGTCGCCAGCGCGCCTTTCAATGTTCCGCGCAGGGACGAGCCGGGCGCCGGTTGGGTGCTGCTCACAGAGGCTGGCGGAGTGACATTGGACAAGCTGTAATCCTGCGGTTTGGCTGGACTGGCGCGACGTGCACTATAAGCCGGACGCCCAAAGGGCGGCTAGCATGCCTTGAGTTGTGGCGAAGTGCCAGCCCCGCTCGGCTGGACTGCCTTCTGTCATTAAGGTAGCTTTGCCGGTTACGCGGGAGCGTTCCAGCTCCTAGACTCAGACTTTTTCAGCGCGCACGCATTGATGGCCATCAAGTGGTCAAGTGAACGACGCGCATCGGTCTGGCCGGGCATCGCCTGCGCTCCAATCATTCATCTGTCACTGACCCAAGGTTCTCCATGGCTCAATACGTCTTCACCATGCATCGGCTGGGCAAAGTTGTTCCGCCGAAGCGGGAAATCCTGAAAAACATTTCTCTGTCCTTCTTCCCGGGCGCCAAGATCGGCGTACTCGGCCTCAACGGTTCGGGTAAGTCCACGCTGCTGAAAATCATGGCCGGCGTCGACACCGAATTCGAAGGCGAAGCACGCCCGATGCCGGAACTGAACATCGGTTATCTGCCGCAAGAGCCGCAACTTGATCCGACCAAGACCGTGCGTGAAGTGGTCGAGGAAGCGGTCAGCGTGATCAAGGACGCGCAAGCGCGTCTGGACGAGGTCTACGCCGCCTACGCCGACCCGGACGCCGACTTCGACAAGCTGGCCGCCGAACAGGCCAAGCTCGAAGCGATCCTGCAGGCCAGCGACGGTCACAACCTGGAGCGTCAACTGGAAGTCGCCGCCGATGCGCTGCGTCTGCCGGCCTGGGACGCGAAAGTGGAACACCTGTCCGGTGGTGAAAAACGTCGTGTGGCCCTGTGCCGTCTGCTGCTGTCCGCCCCGGACATGCTGCTGCTCGACGAACCGACCAACCACCTGGACGCCGACTCCGTTGCGTGGCTCGAACACTTCCTGCACGACTTCCCGGGCACTGTGGTAGCGATCACGCACGACCGTTACTTCCTGGATAACGTTGCCGGCTGGATTCTGGAACTCGACCGCGGCGCGGGCATTCCTTACGAGGGCAACTACTCGGGTTGGCTGGAAGCCAAGTCCGATCGTCTGGCCCAGGAATCCAAGCAGCAATCGGCTCACGAAAAAGCCATGAAGGAAGAACTGGAGTGGGTGCGCAAAGGCGCCAAGGCCCGCCAGTCGAAATCCAAGGCACGTCTGCAGCGCTTCGAAGAAATGCAGTCGCAGGAATTCCAGAAGCGTTCGGAAACCAACGAGATCTACATCCCGGCCGGTCCGCGCCTGGGTGACAAGGTCATCGAATTCAAGAACGTCACCAAGGGCTACGGCGATCGCGTGTTGATCGACAACCTGTCGTTCTCCATGCCGAAAGGCGCCATCGTCGGCGTGATCGGCGGTAACGGTGCCGGTAAATCGACCCTGTTCCGCATGCTGATGGGCAAGGAAACTCCGGACTCCGGCAGCATCGAGATCGGCGAAACCGTGCAACTGGCCTGTGTGGACCAGAGCCGTGAAGACCTGGACGGCAGCAAGACTGTGTTCCAGCAGATCTCCGACGGCTCCGACCAGATCCGCATCGGCAACTACGAGATCCCGTCGCGTACCTACGTCGGTCGCTTCAACTTCAAGGGCGGCGATCAGCAGAAGTTCGTCAAGGACCTGTCCGGTGGTGAGCGCGGTCGTCTGCACCTGGCGCTGACCCTGAAGGAGGGCGGCAACGTCCTGCTGCTCGACGAACCGTCCAACGACCTCGACGTTGAAACCCTGCGTTCCCTGGAAGAAGCCCTGCTGGACTTCCCGGGCGCCGCCATTGTGATCTCTCACGACCGGTGGTTCCTTGACCGCGTCGCGACGCACATCCTGGCGTACGAAGACGACTCGCAGGCTGTGTTCTTCGAAGGCAACTACACCGAGTACGAAGCCGATCGCAAAAAGCGCCTCGGCGAAGCAGCGGCCCAGCCACACCGGGTACGCCACAAGAAACTGGCCTGATTTCAGGTTGGTTGCATGAAAGAGCGGAGCCTTCGGGCTCCGCTTTTTTTTGCCTGCAATCCGTCGTGATTTATAGCGTGTGTACTATTTGTTTTCATAAATGCGACATTTTTGTCTGTTGCTGTGTACAGATCGTTTGTTACAGTCCGGCTCAATCTCTTCCAACGACAACAAATTTGCCGAGACTTTTCCCATGATCGAATCCGTCGAATCCTTCCTCGCCCGTCTGAAAAAACGCGATCCGGATCAACCCGAATTCCACCAGGCCGTCGAAGAAGTCCTGCGCAGCCTGTGGCCGTTTCTCGAAGCCAATCCGCACTATCTGACCTCGGGCATTCTGGAGCGCATCTGCGAGCCGGAGCGGGCGGTGGTGTTCCGGGTGTCGTGGGTCGACGATCAGGGCAAGGTTCAGGTCAATCGCGGCTTCCGCATCCAGATGAACAGCGCCATCGGCCCGTACAAGGGCGGTTTGCGCTTCCATCCCTCGGTGAATATGGGCGTGCTGAAATTCCTCGCCTTCGAACAGACCTTCAAGAACTCCCTGACTTCGTTGCCCATGGGCGGCGGCAAGGGTGGTTCGGACTTCGATCCGAAGGGCAAGAGCGACGCCGAAGTCATGCGTTTCTGCCAGGCGTTCATGAGTGAGCTGTACCGCCACATCGGCGCCGACGTGGACGTACCGGCGGGCGATATCGGTGTCGGCGCACGGGAGATCGGTTTCCTGTTCGGCCAGTACAAACGCCTGAGCAACCAGTTCACCAGTGTACTGACCGGCAAGGGCATGACCTACGGCGGCAGCCTGATCCGCCCGGAAGCCACGGGTTTCGGTTGCGTGTATTTCGCCGAGGAAATGCTCAAGCGTCGCGAGCAGACCGTCGAAGGCAAGCGTGTGGCGATCTCCGGCTCCGGTAACGTCGCGCAATACGCGGCCCGCAAAGTGATGGACCTGGGCGGCAAGGTGATTTCCCTGTCCGATTCCGAAGGCACGCTGTATTGCGAGGCCGGCCTGAGCGAAGAGCAGTGGCTGGCGCTGCTGGAGCTGAAAAACGTCAAGCGTGGGCGGATCAGCGAGTTGGCGGCCGCATTCGGTCTGGAATTCCGCGCCGGTCAGTTGCCATGGTCTTTGCCGTGCGATATCGCACTGCCGTGCGCCACCCAGAACGAACTCGACGCTGAAGCTGCCCGCACCCTGCTGCGCAACGGCTGCATCTGTGTGGCCGAGGGCGCGAACATGCCGACCACCCTTGAGGCTGTGGATATCTTTATCGAGGCGGGCATTCTGTTCGCGCCGGGCAAGGCATCGAATGCCGGCGGCGTGGCGGTCAGCGGTCTGGAGATGTCGCAGAACGCCATGCGCCTGCTGTGGACGGCGGGCGAGGTGGACAGCAAGCTGCACGGGATCATGCAGTCGATCCACCACGCCTGTGTGCATTACGGTGAGGAAAACGGCCGGATCAACTACGTCAAAGGCGCGAACATCGCCGGCTTCGTCAAGGTCGCCGACGCGATGCTGGCGCAGGGCGTGGTTTAAGCACTGTGCTTCAAGAACGATCGATGCGGATCACTTCGATCAGTTGATTGCCGGCCGGACGCTGCCACAGCACTTCGTCGTTGAGTCGCGCGCCAAGCAGCGCGCGGCCCAGCGGTGAGGCCCAGTTGATCAGGCCGTTGGCGGCATCGGCCTGGTCTTCGCCGACCAGTTGTACCCGGCGCTCGGTGTTGTGTTCGTCGGCGTAGGTCACCCAACTGCCGATCTGCACTTTTTCGTTGGAAGTCGGTGCGGGGGCGACCTGAGCGCTGCCGACCCGTTGATTGAAATAACGCAAATCCCGCTCGAGATCGGCCAGCCGCTGTTTGTCGGCCTGTTCGCCCATGGCCGTTTGTTCTGCGTGCAGCGTCTGCAGCTCGGCGACTTTCGCCTGCAACTGGGCAAGCCCCTGTGGCGTGACATAATTGGGCTGCTTGCTGACCTGCCGTTCGACCGGCTGATCGGCTTGCGCAGCGGCGTTGTCTTCGTTGACGAAAGCACGGCTCATGGTGACCTCCTGTGACAACCGTTGGGCCATGGTCGCAGGCTAAAGGTTTCGCTGGATGTCTGGAAACGACCTACTGCGAACGATAAGCCCGCGCGGCGCCCTGATCCCTCTGTTGCTGCCAGGCCCGCTCGCGCTCGTCCCAGTGTTCGTTGCGATACTCCTCGCGATCCTTGTTTTCCAGCATCGCCTGGCACTGGCGGAAACCGTCGCTCCAGCCCTCGGCGTATTGCGGATCCTTGAGATAGCGCGGCACGTTCTTGCGAAACTCGCCGCTGATCGAACCGGCTGCCTGACGACCGCTGATGCAACCGTCATCGAAACCGTCGGCGAACGCCGGTGGATAACCCTTGGCGATCAGATCTTCGTGGGTGCTTTGACAGCCACCCAGCAACAGCAACACACCCACAAATCCCGCACACCGCCACATCTGACTCTCCCGCGCCGTTCTCCGGCTTACAGGGAAAGTCTAGAAGCGGATTCGTCGACGGGGTGTGAAAGGAAGATCAAAACCTCAGTAGTGATACCACTTCACCTCAAGCATCACTTCGGTCTCCGGCGTTGCCAGATGGCTGAATTCACGCTGGGCACTCAGGCGCAAGCCCAGGTTGCGGGACAATTCCCATTGTTGATTCAGGCTCAGGCTGCGGCGCACTTCGCCGTTGAAGAAGTAATCGCCCTTGGCCTCGACACTGAGATTGCCCAACGGGTTTTTCCACAACACGCCGGTATTGAACCCGCCTGCGGGGGAAACGAATCCGGCGAAATCATTATTGTGTTCAACGCGCACCGTGCCGAGGGCAAATCCCAGTACATCGTCACCCAGGGCCCAGGTTCCACCGCCGCCACCGTTGACATGGCTGACCAGCGTCTCGTCGTCATGCTTGCCCGGCACCCGCTCCAGACCTCCGGTGACTTGCCACGACAACGGCTGCAGCAGCGCATTGCGCGGCGTCAGCGAGCGGATGGTCGCCAGATCCAGTTGCTGGAACTGCCAGTGATTGCCTTCGTACTGGCGCAGTTTCATCTGCAGGATTTCGATCTGCGCGCCGAGGGGGAAACTCTCGGCGTTGTCGTTGAGGTCGTGATAGGCCATGCGCAGACCGTACTCGCCAAACGCGCGGTCGCCACGAGTGCCGATACCGGCCTGCCAGGTGCGTGATTCGTGGCCGTCCTCGGGCAGGCCCGGTTGCGGGATTTGCAGCTCCGGTGCCGGGTTCTTGTTGATCGCCCGCAGCAATTCGAAACTGCGCTGGGCCCGTTGCGGATCGCGCTCCTGGCCGTTGGCGCGGTAGCGTTCCAGTCGATAGGCAGCGTCGACGATGAGGGCTTGCCGGTCACGGGGCAGGGCCATGAAAGCCGGATCCTGCAACTGTTGCTGGTCGGCGCTGACTTTCAGCACCCAGTCCTGTTCTTCGCCGGTCAGGGGCTCGGCGCGGCTGAGCAATTCACGCTCGCGGGACGGGCGGTATTCGATGTGCTCGACCAGTCCGGCTTCTTTCACCGCTTTGACGGTGTCGGTGGGGATCGCGGTCAGCGGGAATTGTTCGGTCAGGCGCAGGCTCGGACGGGCGACCTGCAACAGTTCGAGCAGGCGATAGGAGCAGTTTTCATCGAAGAAGAAGTAGTCGAACTGAATCTGCTTGAGCTCCCACACATGTTCGACCATCCGTGCGGTTTCGGCTTGTGTCAGGTTGAGCCGGTACTCCCACAGGTCGCGGTTTTCCAGGCTGCGGTACTCCGAGAGTTTTTCCTGATACGGCACCAGCGCGAACAGTCCCGGATAACCGCCCATCAGACCTTTCCAGGCATACAGGATGCTGTTGTCCGAGCCTTCGATATAGGCGCCGAAATTGATCGCGTAGCTGAGCAGCGAAGTCTTGTCGCTCTGCACATCGGCCTGATCGATGCGCAGCAAGGTGTGGCCGAACATCGACGACGGGCTGTTGAGGTAGGCCGCCGGGAAAATCATTACCGCGCTGTGGGGCGAGACATCCTTGAACCATTTCTTGAATTCGGCGCAGTCCGGCGCCGGCAGGTCGGTCAGGTTGAGCTGATCTTTCAGCCAGCGCGTGCGGGCCGGGTAGACGCACTGGGCGTGTTGCTCACCAAGACTGGCCGGGGCGTACAGAGCCTGGACGGTGGCGGCCAGTTCATGGTCGGGGTGTTCGTTGCCGTCGGCGGCGAGGAAGAACTTTTTGTCGCTGACGTAGCTGCGCCAGCCGCCGAGCTTGGCGGTTTCGTAATGGCCGAGGGAAATCCAGAAGCGGTCGTTGGCCAGTTGCTGCAAACGTTGAGGGTCGATGTGGGGCGCGGCGGACAGCGGGGCGCAGACACACAGCGCCAGCCAGGCAAGGCGTTTGAGCATAGGTGGCAACTTAAGTCGAAAGAAACAAAAGACCCAGGGAGGGCGGGCCGAAAAAACAAAACCCGCTTCCCGAAAGAAGCGGGTGGGGTCGAGCTTAAGCCTGAGTCGCGTACTTGGCCAGACGAGGGTCTGCTTTCAGCACGGCCAGGGTGTTGGTATGCACGTCTTCGGCGGTCACGTCAGCCTTGCTGAAGATCTGCTGGAAGTGCTCGTGAGTGACGGCGGCGAAGTGCGCACGGTCTTCCGGCGCCACGCCCAGTACCACGGCATAGGTCGTCAGCGCTTCGCCGTTGCCTTTTGCCATGTCTTCGGACAGCTCGTTCATCATGCCATTCATGGCAAACCAGGATTTGCCACCGTAGGTCAGCGAGGCGTTGGTGGAGCAACCGTTGGTGCCCGACGTCATGCCGAACGTGGCGTTGCCCGAGGTGCCGTTGGTGGTGGATGCCAGGAAGTGAGCCGGGGTGCCACGCTGACCTTCGAACAGCATGTTGCCCCAGCCGCAATCCGGACCGCCTGGCGCCTGAGCCATGGCGTTGATGGATACAGCGGTGAAGAGAGTACCGAGAAGAATCCGTTTCATAGCTTTGTTCTCTTTTATGTGCGTACCAATGGACAGGGTTCTGGCCCCGCTCTCTACATCAAAACGCCACTTGGCGAGTTTTCGTACAGACCTTCTGGCGCCAGTGGGCCGGTATTAGTTCCAGCCGCGCAGTTTGGAGTTTAGGCAGGTTCCCGTGGTTCCGTGATTTTTTGCAGCATATTCGTGATCCAGCCCGGTTTTGCGGGGCCGGCCTTGGGGTTGGCCGGTTGTCTATGCTTTGTCGTGTGGCGCGCCTTGCCAGTGGGGCACGGGCAGCGCCAGAATGCCGCTATCTGCCCCGCCTGATTGTTAAGGAAGCCCGATGCCTGATCCTGTTGCTGCCAGCTTGCGTCTAGCGCCCGAAGCGCTGACCCGTCCGTTTTCCGCTGAACAGTTCAGCTTCACTACCACCAATGATCTGGAGCCCTTTCGCGGTGTGCTTGGCCAGGAACGTGCGGTCGAAGCCTTGCAGTTCGGTGTGGCCATGCCACGCCCCGGTTACAACGTATTCGTCATGGGCGAGCCCGGCACCGGCCGTTTCTCGTTCGTCAAACGCTACCTGAAGGCCGAAGGCAAACGCCTGCAGACCCCGGCGGACTGGGTCTACGTCAACAATTTCGACGAGCCGCGCGAGCCACGCGCCCTGGAGCTGCCATCGGGCAGCGCTGCGGCGTTCATCGGTGACATCAACGGCTTGATCGACAACCTGCTGTCGACTTTTCCTGCGGTGTTCGAACACCCGTCCTACCAGCAGAAGAAGAGCGCCATCGACCGCGCCTTCAACCAGCGCTATGACAAGGCACTGGACGTCATCGAGCGTCTGGCCCTGGAAAAAGACGTCGCCCTGTACCGCGACAGCAGCAACATCGCGTTTACCCCGATGCTTGAAGGCAAGGCGCTGGACGAAGCCGAATTCGCCCAGTTGCCGGAGTCCGAGCGCGAACGTTTCCACGAGGACATTTCCGGCCTCGAGGAACGCCTGAACGAAGAACTCGCCAGCCTGCCGCAATGGAAGCGCGAATCGAGCAACCAGCTGCGTCAGCTCAACGAAGAAACCATTACTCTGGCGTTGCAGCCTTTGCTCGCACCGCTGTCGGAGAAGTACGCGGAAAATGCCGCGGTCTGCGGTTACCTGCAAGCGGTTCAGGTCTATCTGCTGAAAACCGTGGTCGAGCAACTGGTCGACGACAGCAAGACCGACGCCGTTGCACGCAAGCTGCTGGAAGAGCAATACGCGCCGAGCCTGGTGGTCGGCCATCCGGCCAGCGGCGGTGCGCCGGTGGTGTTCGAGCCGCATCCGACTTACGAAAACCTGTTCGGCCGCATTGAATACACCACCGATCAGGGTGCGCTCTACACCACGTATCGTCAGTTGCGTCCCGGTGCGTTGCACCGCGCCAACGGTGGTTTCCTGATCCTTGAAGCGGAAAAAATGCTCGGTGAGCCCTTTGTGTGGGATGCGCTCAAACGCGCCCTGCAATCGCGCAAGCTGAAAATGGAATCGCCACTGGGCGAGATGGGCCGTTTCGCGACCGTGACGCTCAACCCGCAGTTCATTCCGTTGAATGTCAAAGTCATCATCATCGGTGCGCGTCAGCTGTATTACACGCTGCAGGACCTCGATCCGGACTTCCAGGAGATGTTCCGTGTCCTGGTGGATTTCGACGAAGACATCCCAATGGTCGACGAAAGCCTGGAGCAGTTCGCCCAATTGCTGAAAACCCGCACGTCGGAAGAAGGCATGGCGCCGTTGACCGCCGACGCGGTGGCGCGTCTGGCGACTTACAGCGCACGTCTGGCCGAACACCAGGGGCGTTTGTCGGCGCGGATCGGTGATCTGTTCCAACTGGTCAGCGAAGCGGATTTCATCCGTCACCTGGCCAACGATGAAATGACCGACGCCGGCCACATCGAGCGCGCCCTGAAAGCCAAGGCTACCCGTACCGGCCGGGTGTCGGCGCGGATTCTCGACGACATGCTGGCGGGGATCATCCTGATCGACACCGACGGCGCGGCGGTCGGCAAGTGCAACGGCCTGACAGTGCTGGAAGTCGGCGACTCGGCGTTCGGTGTGCCGGCGCGGATTTCCGCCACGGTGTATCCGGGCGGCAGCGGCATCGTCGACATCGAACGCGAGGTCAACCTTGGCCAGCCGATTCACTCCAAGGGGGTGATGATTCTCACCGGGTATCTGGGCAGCCGTTACGCTCAGGAATTCCCGCTGGCGATTTCCGCGAGCATCGCCCTGGAGCAATCCTACGGTTATGTCGATGGTGACAGTGCGTCGCTGGGCGAGGCGTGCACGCTGATTTCGGCCTTGTCGAAAACCCCGCTCAAGCAGTGCTTCGCGATCACCGGTTCGATCAACCAGTTCGGCGAAGTGCAGGCGGTGGGCGGGGTCAACGAGAAGATCGAAGGCTTCTTCCGTCTCTGTGAAGCGCGCGGGCTGACCGGTGAGCAGGGCGCGATCATTCCGCACGCCAACGTCGCCACGCTGATGCTCGACGAGAAAGTGCTGGCGGCGGTGCGCGCCGGGCAGTTCCACGTTTACGCGGTGCGTCAGGCGGATGAAGCGCTGAGCCTGCTGGTGGGCGAGCCTGCCGGTGAGCCGAACGAGGAGGGCGAGTTCCCGGAAGGCAGCGTCAACGCGCGCGTGGTGGAACGTCTGCGAGTGATTGCCGAGATGATCAGCGAAGAAGACTTGAAAGAAGCCGAGAAGGAACTGGCGCAGGAGGCACTGGCCGAGGCCAAACCGGCGTAAGCTAGGCTGCAGTCAGAAAAATGGGAGCCTGTGCTCCCATTTTGTTTTGTCGCGAACGTCGGCAAATGTGCCATCACTCTGGCGTCAATATTCACACAATGACCATTCGGCGCCTTCTGGTTCTGCGCGGTTGGCGCGGCGGACTTTTCTTCTATTCTCAGCTCAAGGACATCGACAGTATCACGGGATCGAAACAGTCCTTCAGCAAGGGCTGAACACCGGCTTTACCGAGGGTCGCCGCCATGTCGCGCAACCTCTGCCTCACCCGTCAGTGCCTGGGTCTCGTGACCCGAATCGAATGCGCCATCAAGCCGTTGGCCGGCGATACCGGCATGTGGACTTTACTCTTCGCCGCCGGCATGGCCGGTGAACAACCTTCCGCCATCAAGGCCCAGGGCCCGTTCCACGGGCCGGTCGCCGCCGAATCGATCCTCGATACCATCGTCGAAAGCCTGACGATGCACGGCTACGAACTGGCCAATGATCCGCAGATCTGGTCCTTGCACCTGCAAGCCCAGTTGCGGCAGATCAACGGCGGGCGCGGACGCAATCTCGGCGTTTTCGATCATTAGCGACGATCAAGGTGCAGCGCCCTGGGTCTGCGCCTTCTCAAGCTTGACCTCAAAGCCGTACTGCACGGTGGCGAGGTCGGTTCGCTGATAGGTTTCCACTTGCGTCGGGCGGCCGTAGAAATAATGCACGCCGAACAGCGCCGGGCCTTCTGCGCTCGTGTCGTGGCTGACCGAAAGGATCTGCTTCAGGTAATTGCCGCTGTCGTCCTTGACGAAGAACCGCCATTCGTTGGCCGGAAACAGTTTCAGGTCCACCACCAGTTCGTTGTTCCTGATTTCCAGGCCTTTGGGCAATGCCTTGGCTTCGTAGGACTGTTTCGCCACCGTGGCGAGGAACAGGGGCATCGAACCGACGGCCACTGCCGGGGTTTCCGGGAACAGGTTCAAGTCATACGTGATGGTCGCTTGCAGCGGATCCACCTGATAGGCCTCGGCTGGCAGTTCGATCGGCTCGTCGAGTTTGCCGTTGTGTTTTTCGGTGAAAAACGTCACCGGGCTTTCGCCGGGCGCCAGGTCGTCGCCCAGCAGTTCGTCATTGAAGGTCTTGCGGTGATCGAACTCGATGCGCGCGGCGCTGGGTTCTTCGACCGATTGACGGATATGGATGCTCTTTTTCAGTTCATCTTCGGTCAATGACGCACCCTTGAGCCAGTTGGGGGCCTGGTCGTCGTAGACGGTGATCGCCAGATCCAGCGGCTGCACGGTTTTCGCCGTGGTGTGCGAGTCGAATTCGCGGATCGGCAGGTCCAGTGGCTTGCGGGTGACTGTCGCCTCGGAGAAGTCCAGCACGCTGACTTCAAGGGTGTCGATCGGGCCGTTGAAGTAGACCTTGTTATAGCGGCGCGTATGCTGCTGTTCGAAGTTGCGCTGGTCGTCGTTCAGCTGTTTCTCGAGATCCTCGCTCCAGGCCTTTTGCTGTTGCAGGTGCGCCAGTTGTTTCTGGTAAAAACCGACCTGCTCGGGGCTTTCGTTGATGGCGCCGGCGCGCACCAGATATTGCCCGGTTGTATCGCGGGCCTGGACGATCAGCGGATTGAGCTGCGTGCTGGCGACTTCCGGGGCAAGCGGCAGGCTGTTGCTGAATTCGACTTCGGCGTAGTTCTTTTCCAGCTTCAGCAGTTTCACGCTGAGGTTGGCGTCGGTTAGGGTCTGGCCGACGTCTTTTTTGCCCAGATCGAAACTGTGCAGGCGTTTCGGGGCGATGACTTCCACCTGACCTTGCAGGCTCACGGGACGCGGCCGGGTTTTCTTGTCGACGTCCAGACCTTCGATGAACGGGTAGGTCACGGTCAGGTCGTCGGGATTGGTGACGTTGGAACTGGACGGGCTCAACTGGATGCCCGGATCGGTTTCCGACCATTCCGGCTGGTAGGCGATGACTCGTTTGTTGCTCAGGGTCACCGATTGCCATTCCACGCCATGGGGGAAGAGGAACCCGCCCGGAATGTTGAGATTGAAAGGGAATACCGGCTGCAGGTCGGTGAGGTAATCGGAGCTGGCGTCCTTGTGCAGCACGAACAGGCCGTTGATGAAGGTGTCGACCAGCGCTTGAGGCGTCGGGTAATGCTTGAGGACGCCGAGGGCGTCTTCGCCGTATTCGGTCCTGGGCGGTTTGTTGTCGAGACGTTGCTGCGCGCGCTCCAGCAGCAGTAGCGAGCCGCCGAGTTCGGTCACGGCATCCTTGAGCTTGGGATCGGTGATGGCGTCCAGCGACTGTTCGAACTGCGCGGTCTTCTGTTCGAGGCTGAGCGGGTGTTTTTTTTCTTCACCGGGTGAGCAGCCTCCGACCGATAAGGCGAGGCAAATTCCGGCAGTCATTAACGGCAATCGCACATCCATTTCCAGTCGTCCTGTCCACTGTCGCTGGGCTGTCAATGGTTTGGACACTAGCAGAAAAACTTTGACACACACACGCAGGTGGCGGATTTTCGGGCGGTTTCTGGCTGTCATGGGGGGCTGATATACTCGCCGCCGATTACAACCCCCTTGTGTGAGAGTCAATGGAACGCTTTATCGAAAATGCAATGTACGCCACGCGCTGGCTGCTGGCGCCGATCTACATCGGGCTGTCCCTCGGGCTGCTGGCGCTGGCATTGAAATTCTTCCAGGAAGTGTTTCATGTCATTCCCAACGTGTTCTCCATGGCCGAGTCCGAGCTGATTCTGGTGCTGCTGTCGCTGATCGACATGGCGCTGGTCGGCGGCTTGCTGGTGATGGTGATGATTTCCGGCTACGAGAACTTCGTGTCCGAGCTGAACATCGACGAAGGCAAAGAGAAGCTCAGCTGGCTGGGCACCATGGACTCCTCGTCGCTGAAGATGAAAGTGGCGGCGTCGATCGTGGCGATTTCCTCGATCCACCTGCTGCGGATCTTCATGGACGCCAAGAACGTCGATCCCCAGCATCTGATGTGGTACGTGATCATCCACATGACCTTCGTGGTCTCGGCGTTTGCCATGGGTTACCTGGACAAGCTCACCAAGCACTGATGAGTTGTCGAAAGCTGTAACAAAACCGCCCGTCTGTTGCGAAACAGACGGGCGGTGTCGTTTGTGGCTTGTGCTTTGGTGCGCCGAGGCATATCCCTGTAGGCGTCCCGGCTCGCCACAGCGTGAGGTGCGCTCATGAACCTGCAAGAGTTGAATGCGTTTGCCATCGCCAGGAAGGTCGATGAGCTGAACCTGATCTCCATGGAGGGTGGAATCTACTTGCTCGAGGCGCGGATGCATGGCGCGGCGTACCCGTTGAGCGATCCCCAGGGCAAGATGCTGATGCTGCGCTCGGTGGAGCATGCCCGGGATGTCCTGCACAACTTTCCGGTGCTGCCGTTCAACCTGGTCCACACCTCGGTGCACGACGAAATGTGCGGACTTGGTGCCAGTGCGGAAGAAAGCCTGAAAGTCCCGCTGGCCTGGCGCTCGGCACTGTAGGCCCGAGGGCCTGATCAATGGCGGAACATCTGTGCTAGTCTGCTCGCCCTTTTGGTTCCGGGCGCGCCGGGACGCGCTGTGCACGCACGGCATGTCCTGAGGCCGTCCGCACAGCGGAGCAGTGTCATGTCCGAAGTAAATCTGTCCACCGACGAAACCCGCGTCAGCTACGGTATCGGCCGTCAGCTGGGTGACCAGCTGCGCGACAACCCGCCACCGGGTGTCAGCCTGGACGCCATCCTGGCCGGTCTGACCGACGCATTCGCCGGCAAGCCAAGCCGCGTGGGTCAGGAAGAGCTGTCCGCCAGCTTCAAAGTGATCCGCGAGATCATGCAGGCCGAAGCCGCTGCCAAGGCTGAAGCCGCCGCTGGCGAAGGTCGTGCGTTCCTGGCTGAAAACGCCAAGAAAGACGGCATCACCACCCTGGCTTCCGGTCTGCAATTCGAAGTGCTGACTCAGGGCGAAGGCGCCAAGCCATCCCGTGAAGACAACGTGCGTACTCACTACCACGGCACACTGATTGACGGCACTGTGTTCGACAGCTCCTACGAGCGTGGCCAGCCTGCAGAATTCCCGGTTGGCGGCGTGATCGCCGGCTGGACCGAAGCCCTGCAACTGATGAATGCCGGCAGCAAATGGCGTCTGTACGTGCCGAGCGAACTGGCTTACGGCGCTCAAGGCGTTGGCAGCATCCCGCCGCACAGTGTTCTGGTGTTCGACGTCGAGCTGCTCGACGTTCTGTAATCCCGTTACCCTGCACAAGCGTGGCTTGTGCAGGGTTTCTCCGCCGTCCTCATACTTCGATCTTGTGATGCAGCTCACTGGTCGGGCGCAATGCCCGGGCATAGCAGAACAGGAACAGATTGCGCACCAGCTCCTTGAGCACCATCGGTTCGCTGGAACTCAGGCCGCTGACGTCCAGATCCCCTTGATCCTGTAATTCATGCAGGGCTTCTTCTTCCAGTACCGCGCAGACTTCACCGGTTTCCCGATGCAGGATCCTGAGGTATGGGTGCGGGCGATCCAGCCAGGCGTCGATCAAATAAGTCATGGTTCTCATCTCCATTGAAAGGTTTCAATGAGAATAATTCTTATTCGTTAAATAGCAAGCGCCTATTGGCGGTTCGTGATTTTTTATGGGTAAAGATTGCGTAAGGTCAAAACGGCTGGCGTTTGGCTATTGCGTGGTTTTGCTGGGGATAGCGGGGGAGGGTGGAGCTCCATCCCACGGCGGGCGCGGGATGGAAGACAGCAGACTCAGACTTTTCTGACGAACTCGGATTTGAGTTTCATCGGGCCGATGCCGTCGATCTTGCAGTCGATGTCGTGGTCGCCGTCACACAGGCGGATGTTCTTCACCTTGGTGCCGACCTTGACCACCAGCGAGGTGCCCTTGACCTTCAGGTCCTTGATCACGGTGATGGTGTCGCCGTCCTGCAGGACGTTGCCGACCGAATCTTTCTTCACGGCATCATCGGACGCCACTTCGGCTTCGCCGCCGGCAGACCACTCGTGGGCGCACTCCGGGCACACCAGTTGGGTGCCGTCTTCGTAGGTGTATTCGGAATTGCATTTCGGGCAGGGTGGCAACGTGCTCACTAAGGCTCCTTGGTTTGAGGATCGCTAAAAGTCGCACATTGTATAGGGTTTTAATCCCTGATGGCAGGCAACAAAAAACCGCAGGCTCCATCGGAGGCTGCGGCTTTTTGATGATGCGGCGTTGATCAGTGCGTGCGGGCGACCGCGAACTCGCTCAGTTCAACCAGTGCATCGCGGTATTCGCTGGCCGGCAGCGCTTCGAGGCACTTGATCGCACGGGCCACATAATCGCGAGCCAGTTGTGCGGTGTACTCCAGCGAACCGGACGCTTCCACGGCAATGCGGATGCTTTCCAGGTCTTCGATCCCGCCTTTCTGGATCGCCTGGCGTACCAGTGCGGCCTGCTCTGGCGTGCCTTCGCGCATGGTATAGATCAGCGGCAGGGTCGGCTTGCCTTCGGCCAGATCATCACCGACGTTCTTGCCCAGGGTTTCGGCGTCGCCCTTGTAATCGAGCAGGTCGTCGACCAACTGGAATGCCACGCCCAGGTGATCGCCGAAGGTACGCAGGGCTTCGCTCTGCTCGGCGGTCGCACCGGCCAGCGCTGCGGCGCTGTGGGTCGAGGCTTCGAAAAGCATCGCGGTCTTGCCGCGAATGACTTCCATATAGGTTTCTTCGGTGGTGCTGGCGTCACGGACCTTGGACAGCTGCAACACTTCGCCTTCGGCGATGATGCGCGTGGCCTGGGACAGGATCTTCATCACCGGCATCGAACCCAGTTCGACCATCATCTCGAACGAGCGCGAATACAGGAAATCGCCGACCAGCACGCTCGGGGCGTTGCCCCACATGGCGTTGGCGGTCGAGCGGCCACGGCGCATGCCGGACATGTCGACCACGTCGTCATGCAGCAGGGTGGCGGTGTGCAGGAATTCGATGGTGGCGGCCAGCAGACGCAAGTCGTCGCCTTCGCGACCGAGGGCCTTGCCGCACAGCAGCACTAATAAAGGACGCAGGCGTTTACCGCCGGCCGACGTGATGTAATCGCCGATTTTCGATACCAGCGGCACTCGGGAAGTCAGCTGCTTCTTGATGATGCCGTCGACGGCGCTAAAATCGTCCGCCACCGCGCGGTAGAAAGCTTGGGGTTGCATCAGCGACAGGTGCTCCAGAAGGGTTGCGCGGCATGCTAGGACCCACGTCCGGGCCTGTCAAGGCGCGATGGACGGCCCCTTGCATGAGTCTTGTAGCTTGCGTACAATCGCGCACCCTGAACTTCCTGGGCAGCACCTGCCTTACGCAATTGCACTTGGGCCGTTCCAGCCCCATGCAGCCATGCCAGCCAATACCTCTTCTTATAAAGAGCTGGGTGAGCAGGATTATCGGAGAAATACCATGTACGCAGTAATCGTTACCGGCGGTAAGCAATACAAGGTCGCTGAAGGTGAATACCTGAAGATCGAAAAACTGGAAGTCGCTACTGGCGAATCCGTGACTTTTGACCGCGTTCTGTTGGTCGCCAATGGCGACGACGTGAACATCGGCGCACCTGTTGTTGCTGGCGCAACCGTCAAGGCTGAAGTGATCTCCCAAGGTCGTCACGATAAAGTCCGCATCATCAAGTTCCGTCGCCGTAAGCACCACATGAAGCGTATGGGCCACCGCCAGTGGTTCACCGAGATCAAAATCACCGGTATTCAGGCTTAATTACAGCCTAATTCCTCACTAGGAGAATTGAACTCATGGCACACAAAAAAGCTGGTGGTAGTACCCGTAACGGTCGCGACTCAGAAGCCAAACGCCTTGGCGTGAAGATGTATGGCGGCCAGGTCATCAAGGCCGGCAACATCATCGTGCGTCAGCGCGGCACCCAATTCCACGCTGGCTACGGCGTTGGCATGGGTAAAGATCACACCCTCTTCGCGAAAATCGAAGGCGTGATCAAGTTTGAAGTAAAAGGCGCCTTCGGTCGTCGTTACGTGAGCGTTGTCGCAGCCTAACTGCGAGAGTGCTGGAGAAGCCCTGTCTTGCGACGGGGCTTTTTCGTTTGTGGGGTGAGTCTCTTGCAAAGCTGTTTGTATGGGCTGCCGGCGTGCGATGCAGGTCGTGGATTGGGGTCGCTGCGCTCATTTTTGCAAGAGTCTTATGTCTTGATTGTTTTTCGGCTCGTCCGTACGGCGAGAGGCGTTGGTTATGAAGTTTGTTGATGAAGTATCGATCCGCGTAAAGGCTGGCGACGGCGGCAATGGCTGCATGAGTTTCCGTCGGGAAAAATTCATTGAAAACGGCGGCCCGAACGGTGGTGACGGCGGCGACGGCGGTTCCATCTTCATGATGGCCGACGAAAATCTGAACACCCTGGTGGACTACCGCTACACCCGGCACTTCGATGCCGAGCGTGGCTCCAACGGTGGCAGCACCGACTGCACCGGCAAGAAGGGTGAAGATCTGGTTTTGCGCGTGCCGGTCGGCACCACGATCATTGACTCTGCTACCCAGGAAGTCATCGGCGACCTGACCAAGTCCGGTCAGAAGCTGATGGTGGTGCAGGGCGGCTGGCACGGTCTGGGCAACACCCGTTTCAAGTCCAGTACCAACCGCGCGCCGCGTCAGACGACGCCGGGCAAGCCGGGCGAGCAGCGCGACCTGAAGCTGGAAATGAAGGTCCTGGCTGACGTCGGTCTGCTGGGTCTGCCGAACGCCGGTAAAAGTACCTTTATCCGTTCCGTTTCGGCCGCCAAGCCGAAAGTCGCCGATTACCCGTTCACTACTCTGGTGCCAAACCTGGGTGTGGTCAGCGTCGACCGCTGGAAAAGCTTCGTCATCGCCGACATTCCGGGTCTGATCGAAGGTGCTTCCGACGGCGCGGGTCTCGGTATCCGTTTCCTCAAGCACCTGGCGCGTACCCGCCTGCTGCTGCACCTCGTGGACATGGCGCCGCTGGACGAAAGCAGTGCGCCGGATGCTGCTGAAGTGATCGTCAACGAGCTGATCAAGTTCAGCCCGTCCCTGGCGGAGCGTGATCGCTGGCTGGTGCTGAACAAGTGCGACCAGATCCTTGAGGAAGAGCACGAAGAGCGCGTCAAGGAAATCGTTGAGCGTCTGCAGTGGGAAGGTCCGGTCTACGTGATCTCGGCCATTGCCAAAGAAGGCACCGAGCGCCTGACCCGCGACATCATGCGTTACCTCGAAGATCGTGCCGATCGCCTGGCCAATGACCCGGCCTACAAGGAAGAGCTGGCCGATCTCGATCAGCGCATCGAAGACGAAGCCCGTGCCCAGTTGCAGGCGCTGGACGACAAGCGTGCCCTGCGTCGCAGCGGCGTGAAGTCGGTCCACGACATCGGCGACGATGACTGGGACGAAGAAGATGTGGATGACGAAGACGGTCCGGAAATCATTTACGTGCGTGACTGATTCGTTGAAGTAAACTTAAGCGCCGCTCAATCGAGCGGCGTTTTGGTATCTGGAAATCGATTGTTGGTCACGAGTAATCACGAATAACGTCACGGGCAGCGCTGGGTCGCGCTGTCCTCAAGCTAAGGTTGAAGATGATGCGGAGCAAGGTGACAGGTGCGCAGCGTTGGGTCGTGAAGATCGGCAGCGCTTTGCTGACAGCGGATGGCAAGGGTCTTGATCGCAAGGCGATGGGCGTCTGGGTCGAGCAGATGGTGGCTTTGCATGAGGCTGGCGTCGAGTTGGTGCTGGTGTCCTCCGGGGCAGTGGCGGCCGGCATGAGCCGTTTGGGCTGGACCGCACGACCCAGTGCGATGCACGAGCTCCAGGCTGCCGCGGCAATCGGTCAGATGGGCTTGGTGCAGGCCTGGGAGTCGAGCTTTGCCGAGCACGGTCGGCACACGGCGCAGATTCTCCTGACTCACGACGACCTGTCCGACCGCAAGCGCTACCTGAACGCCCGCAGCACCTTGCGTGCGCTGGTTGAGCTGAAAGTCATTCCGGTGATCAACGAAAACGACACTGTGGTTACCGACGAGATCCGTTTCGGCGACAACGACACGCTCGCTGCGCTGGTGGCCAACCTGGTCGAGGCTGATCTGTTGGTGATCCTGACGGATCGCGACGGCATGTTCGACGCTGATCCGCGCAACAACCCCGACGCGCAGCTGATTTACGAAGCGCGTGCCGATGACCCGACCCTGGATGCGGTGGCGGGCGGTACCGGTGGTGCGCTGGGTCGTGGCGGCATGCAGACCAAGCTGCGCGCGGCGCGTCTGGCGGCGCGTTCCGGGGCGCACACCATTATTGTCGGTGGGCGTCTGGAGCGGGTGCTCGATCGTCTGAAGGCGGGCGAACGCATCGGTACGCTGCTGTCGCCTGAGCGCGGCATGCTGGCGGCGCGCAAGCAGTGGCTGGCCGGGCATCTGCAGACCCGTGGCACGCTGGTGCTGGATGATGGCGCGGTTTCTGCGTTGTCGGAAGGTCACAAGAGTCTGCTGCCGGTCGGCGTCAAACTGGTTCAGGGTAGCTTCCGTCGCGGTGAAATGGTGGTTTGCGTGGCGCCGGACGGGCGTGAGATTGCCCGTGGCCTGGCCAACTACAGCGCGCTGGAAGCACAAAAAATCATCGGTCAGTCGTCGGATGCGATTGTCGGTTTGCTGGGTTACATGGCTGAGCCGGAACTGGTTCACCGTGACAACCTGATTCTGGTCTGAGGAAAAGCGCAATGCGCATGGCAAAAGGATTGTTGGGCTTGCTGATGGCGTTGCCATTGCTGGCCTCGGCCGAGGAGATCGGCCAGGTATCGACGGTGTTCAAGTTTGTCGGGCCGAATGACCGGATCGTGGTCGAGGCTTTCGATGATCCAAAGGTTGAAGGTGTGACCTGCTATCTGTCGCGCGCCAAAACGGGTGGCGTGAAGGGTGGCTTGGGTCTGGCCGAGGATCGTGCGGAGGCATCCATTGCTTGTCGTCAGGTCGGCCCCATCAACTTCAAGGGTGAGTTGAAGGATGGCGAAGAGGTGTTCAAGGAGCGCACTTCGCTGGTGTTCAAGACCATGCAGGTTGTGCGTTTCCTCGACAAGAAGCGCAATACCCTGGTGTATCTGGTCTACAGCGACCGCCTGATCGAGGGCAGTCCACAGAATGCGGTGACGGCGATTCCGATTCTGCCGTGGGTGCCAGTCCATTGATTTGGACGTAAATAAAAAGAGGAGCCGGTTGGCTCCTCTTTTTTTGCGTTTGTTTTCAGCAAATCGCAGGCAATAAAAAACCGACCCTAGGGTCGGTTTTTTAATGACTACGTCGCTTAGGCAGCTTCTTTCAGTGCCTTGACGTGGCCATTCAGGCGGCTCTTATGGCGAGCAGCCTTGTTCTTGTGGATGATGCCTTTATCGGCCATGCGGTCGATAACTGGCACAGCCAGAACGTATGCAGCTTGAGCTTTTTCAGCGTCTTTTGCGTCGATGGCTTTAACTACATTCTTGATGTAGGTACGAACCATGGAACGCAGGCTGGCGTTGTGGCTGCGACGCTTCTCAGCCTGTTTTGCACGTTTTTTGGCGGAAGGTGAGTTGGCCACCGTCGAGCTCCTCGAAAGACTTTTTAGGAAATAGCAAACAAAATAGGCCGCGAATCATGCCGATGAAGAGATGTCTTGTCAAGGGCGCTTGAGACGTTCCGCTAAGTGGTAGGTATAAAGAGGCGGGATATTTATTTCCGGCGCTTGACCTGTAAACTCGCGAGCTTTGGCTCTGTGCTGTTGCGGCGCGGAGTATCGCACAAGTAGGCGCATTGTTCGCCTGCTGTTTATCGACAGGCACAAATTCCTTCAATGAATCTGCTCAAATCGTTGGCCGCCGTCAGCTCTATCACGATGCTTTCCCGGATTCTCGGGTTTGTCCGCGACACGCTCATTGCGCGTACATTCGGCGCCGGAATGGCGACCGACGCCTTCTTCATCGCCTTCAAACTGCCCAATCTGCTGCGGCGAATCTTTGCCGAGGGCGCGTTTTCACAGGCATTCGTGCCGATTCTTGCCGAATACAAAAGTCAGAAGGGCGAGGAGGCGACCCGTACCTTTATTGCCTATGTGACAGGGCTGCTGACGCTGGTGCTGGCGCTGGTGACGGCGCTGGGCATGATTGCCGCGCCCTGGGTGATCTGGGCCACGGCTCCCGGTTTTACTGATACGCCGGAAAAATTCCAGCTGACCTCCGATCTGCTGCGAGTGACCTTCCCTTATATATTGCTGATCTCCCTGTCATCGCTGGCGGGCGCAATCCTCAATACCTGGAACCGTTTCTCGGTGCCGGCGTTCGTGCCGACCCTGCTGAACATCAGCATGATCGTGTTCGCGCTGTTCCTGACGCCGTACTTCAATCCACCGGTCATGGCGCTCGGCTGGGCGGTGCTGGTCGGTGGCCTGGCGCAGTTGCTCTATCAACTGCCGCACCTGAAAAAGATCGGCATGCTGGTGCTGCCACGTCTGAACCTGCGTGACACGGGTGTCTGGCGAGTGATGAAGCAGATGCTGCCAGCGATAATTGGTGTGTCCGTCAGCCAGATTTCCCTGATCATCAACACCATTTTTGCTTCATTTCTGGTGGCGGGCTCGGTTTCGTGGATGTACTACGCCGACCGCCTGATGGAGCTGCCGTCCGGCGTGCTGGGTGTGGCGCTGGGCACGATCCTGCTGCCGACCCTGGCCAAGACCTACGCCAGCAAGGATCGTCACGAGTACTCGCGGATTCTCGACTGGGGCCTGCGCCTGTGTTTCGTGCTGGTGCTGCCGTGTGCGCTGGCGCTGGGGATTCTGGCGGAGCCGTTGACGGTTTCGCTGTTCCAGTACGGCCAGTTCAGCGGCTTTGACGCGGCCATGACCCAGCGGGCGTTGATTGCCTATTCTGTCGGTCTGCTCGGGATTATCGTGATCAAGGTGCTGGCGCCAGGCTTCTATGCGCAACAGAACATCCGTACGCCGGTGAAAATCGCAATCTTCACCCTGGTGGTCACGCAGTTGTTCAACCTGGTGTTGATCGGGCCACTGGCCCATGCCGGTCTTGCACTGGCGATCAGTGCCGGTGCCTGCCTGAACGCCGGGCTGCTGTTCTATCAACTGCGCAAGCAGCAGATGTACCAACCACAGCCGGGCTGGCTGAAATTCGGTTTGAAGTTGCTGCTCGCGGTGGCGGTGATGTCGGCTGTCCTGTTGATCGGCATGCATTTCATGCCGGCGTGGGATCAGGGCCACATGTTGGAGCGCTTCCTGCGCCTGGGCGTGCTGGTGGTTGCTGGCGTGGTCGCTTATTTCGGTATGTTGCTGTTGCTCGGTTTCCGCCTGCGTGACTTCAATCGCAAGGTGTTGAGCTGAGGTTTCACCCTTGAAAGACGGGCGCGGGCCGGCAGTTTTGTCGGCTCGTTCACTTTGGGTTACGGTGTTGCCTGTCGTCGGCCGTCGGGTGTGGTTATAATCGGCCACTTTATGAGCAAGAAGCGCGTTATGCAGCTGGTTCGAGGCCTTCACAACTTGCGCCCCCAGCATCGGGGCTGCGTCGCCACTATTGGCAACTTTGACGGTGTTCACCGTGGTCACCAGGCCATCCTGGCCCGACTGCGTGAGCGTGCGCTCGAGTTGGGCGTACCCAGCTGCGTGGTGATTTTCGAGCCGCAGCCACGGGAATTCTTTGCCCCGGAGACCGCGCCGGCGCGTCTGGCCCGGTTGCGCGACAAGCTGCAACTGCTGGCCGCCGAAGGCGTCGACCGGGTCTTGTGCCTGGCCTTCAATCAGCGCTTGAGCAAACTCAGCGCCAGTGAATTCGTCGATACGATTCTGGTGGATGGCCTGGGTGTGCAGCATCTGGAAGTCGGCGACGATTTCCGCTTCGGTTGCGACCGCCTCGGCGATTTCGATTTCCTGCTGCAGGCCGGGCAGGTTCACGGTTTTACCGTGGAAGCCGCGCAAACCGTCGAGCTGGACGGCATTCGTGTCAGCAGCACCCAGGTGCGCAACGCGTTGGCCGCCGCCGATTTTGCCCTGGCTGAACGCTTGCTTGGCCGCCCGTACCGGATTGCCGGTCGCGTGCTGCATGGCCAGAAACTGGCCCGCCAACTGGGTACGCCCACGGCGAACATTCAACTCAAGCGCCGTCGCGTGCCGTTCACCGGGGTTTATCTGGTCGACGTCGACATCGACGGCAAGACCTGGCCCGGCGTCGCCAATATCGGCGTGCGGCCCACGGTGCAAGGTGATGGCAAGGCCCACCTTGAAGTACATCTTTTGGATTTTGCCGGCGATCTGTATGACCGGCGTTTGACGGTGGTTTTCCACCAGAAGCTGCGTGAAGAGCAGCGTTTCGCCTCCCTGGAGGCATTGAAAACGGCGATCAGCGCGGATGTCGCCGCCGCCCGTGCACTAGCCGCACCTAGCGCCCATCGCTAATGAAGAGCCTTAAATGACCGACTATAAAGCCACGCTAAACCTTCCGGACACCGCCTTCCCAATGAAGGCCGGCCTGCCACAGCGCGAACCGCAGATCCTGCAGCGCTGGGACAGTATTGGCCTGTACGGAAAGTTGCGCGAGATTGGCAAGGATCGTCCGAAGTTCGTCCTGCACGACGGCCCTCCGTACGCCAACGGTACGATCCACATCGGTCACGCACTGAACAAGATTCTCAAGGACATGATCATCCGCTCGAAGACCCTGTCGGGCTTCGACGCGCCGTATGTTCCAGGTTGGGACTGCCACGGCCTGCCGATCGAGCACAAGGTTGAAGTAACCCACGGCAAGAACCTGGGCGCGGACAAGACCCGCGAACTGTGCCGTGCCTACGCCACCGAGCAGATCGAAGGGCAGAAGACCGAATTCATCCGTCTCGGCGTGCTGGGCGACTTCGCCAACCCGTACAAGACCATGGACTTCAAGAACGAGGCCGGTGAAATCCGCGCCCTCGCCGAAATCGTCAAGGGCGGTTTCGTGTTCAAGGGCCTGAAGCCTGTGAACTGGTGCTTCGACTGCGGTTCGGCCCTGGCCGAAGCGGAAGTCGAGTACGAGAACAAGAAGTCCTCGACCATCGACGTGGCGTTCCCGATCGCTGACGAAGCCAAACTGGCTGCTGCATTCGGTCTGCCTTCGCTGGCCAAACCTGCTGCCATCGTGATCTGGACCACCACCCCGTGGACCATCCCGGCCAACCAGGCGTTGAACGTCCACCCGGAATTCAACTACGCGCTGGTCGATATCGGCGACAAACTGCTGGTTCTGGCCGAAGAGCTGGTCGAGTCCTGCCTGACCCGTTACGGCGTTGAAGGCACCGTTCTGGCCACCGCGCCGGGTTCGGCGCTGGAGCTGATCAATTTCCGTCACCCGTTCTACGACCGTCTGTCGCCAGTGTACCTGGCCGACTACGTGGAACTGGGCGCCGGCACCGGCGTGGTTCACTCGGCCCCGGCCTACGGTGTGGACGACTTCGTGACCTGCAAGAAGTACGGCATGGTCAACGACGACATCCTCAACCCGGTTCAGAGCAACGGCGTTTACGTGCCGTCGCTGGAATTCTTCGGCGGCCAGTTCATCTGGAAGGCCAACCCGGCCATCGTCGACAAACTGACCGAAGTCGGTGCGTTGATGCACACCACCGTCATCGAACACAGCTACATGCACTGCTGGCGTCACAAGACCCCGCTGATCTATCGCGCTACCGCGCAGTGGTTCATCGGCATGGACAAGGAACCGGTATCCGGCGACACCCTGCGTCAGCGCTCGCTCAAAGCCATCGAAGACACCAAGTTCGTTCCGGCCTGGGGCCAGGCGCGCCTGCACTCGATGATCGCCAACCGTCCGGACTGGTGCATCTCCCGTCAGCGTAACTGGGGCGTGCCGATCCCGTTCTTCCTGAACAAGGAAAGCGGCGAACTGCACCCACGCACCGTCGAGCTGATGGAAGAAGTCGCCAAGCGCGTCGAAGTCGAAGGTATCGAAGCCTGGTTCAAACTCGACGCTGCCGAACTGCTGGGCGATGAAGCGCCGCAGTACGACAAGATCAGCGACACCCTCGACGTCTGGTTCGACTCGGGCACCACGCACTGGCACGTCCTGCGCGGTTCGCACCCGATGGGTCACGAGACCGGCCCGCGTGCCGACCTGTACCTGGAAGGTTCGGACCAGCACCGTGGCTGGTTCCACTCGTCCCTGCTGACCGGTTGCGCCATCGACAACCACGCGCCGTACCGCGAGCTGCTGACCCACGGCTTCACCGTGGACGAGTCCGGCCGCAAGATGTCCAAGTCCCTGGGCAACGTGATCGCGCCGCAGAAAGTCAACGACACCCTGGGCGCCGACATCATGCGTCTATGGGTCGCGTCGACCGACTACTCCGGCGAAATGGCCGTGTCCGAGCAGATCCTGCAGCGCAGCGCGGATGCCTATCGCCGTATCCGTAACACCGCGCGCTTCCTGCTTTCCAACCTGACTGGTTTCAACCCGGCCACCGACCTGCTGCCGGCCGAAGACATGCTGGCACTGGATCGCTGGGCGGTGGACCGTACCCTGCTGCTGCAACGCGAGCTGCAAGAGCACTACGGCGAATACCGTTTCTGGAACGTCTACTCGAAGATCCACAACTTCTGCGTGCAGGAGCTGGGTGGTTTCTACCTCGACATCATCAAGGATCGCCAGTACACCACCGGCGCCGACAGCAAGGCCCGTCGTTCGTGCCAGACCGCGCTGTTCCACATCTCCGAAGCGCTGGTGCGCTGGATCGCACCGATCCTGGCCTTCACCGCCGACGAGCTGTGGCAGTACCTGCCGGGCGAGCGCAATGAATCGGTGATGCTCAACACCTGGTACGAAGGTCTGACCGAGTTGCCGGAAGGCTTCGAGCTGGGTCGCGAGTACTGGGATCGCATCATGGAAGTGAAGGTCGCGGTCAACAAAGAGATGGAAATCCAGCGCGCGGCCAAGGCCGTCGGTGGCAACCTGCAAGCCGAAGTGACGCTGTACGCCGAAGACGCCCTGAGCGCCGATCTGGCCAAGCTGAGCAACGAGCTGCGCTTTGTACTGATCACCTCGACCGCCAGCGTTGCGCCGTTCGTGCAGGCTCCGGCAGAAGCGGTGGCCACCGAAGTCAGCGGCCTGAAGCTGAAGATCGTCAAGTCGGCCTTCCCGAAATGCGCCCGTTGCTGGCACTGCCGTGAAGACGTCGGCGTAAACCCGGAGCATCCGGAAATCTGCGGCCGTTGCGTGGACAACATCGATGGCGCCGGCGAGGTTCGTCACTATGCCTAATGCCGTTGGCCGTTTCGGACGGCTGAGCTGGCTCTGGTTGAGCTTGCTGGTCCTGGTCATCGACCAGGCCAGCAAGTTTTACTTCGAAGGCAAGCTCGAGATGTACCAGCAGATCGTGATCATTCCCGATTACTTCAGCTGGACCCTGGCCTACAACACTGGCGCTGCATTCAGCTTCCTGGCTGACAGCTCCGGCTGGCAGCGCTGGCTGTTCGCCCTGATCGCAGTCGTGGTCAGTGCGGTGCTGGTGGTCTGGCTCAAGCGCCTGGGTCGCAACGAAACCTGGCTGGCCATCGCGCTGGCGCTGGTGCTGGGCGGTGCGCTGGGCAATCTGTATGACCGCATTGCCCTGGGCCATGTGATCGATTTCATTCTGGTGCACTGGCAGAACCGCTGGTACTTCCCGGCGTTCAACTTCGCCGACAGCGCCATCACCGTTGGCGCGGTGATGCTGGCACTGGACATGTTCAAAAGTAAAAAAACCGGAGAAGCCGTTCATGACTGAACAGGTATTGGCTGAGCAACGCATCGGTCAGAACACGGAAGTCACCTTGCACTTTGCATTGCGCCTGGAGAACGGCGACACGGTCGACAGTACCTTCGACAAGGCCCCGGCGACCTTCAAGGTCGGCGACGGCAACCTGCTGCCGGGTTTCGAAGCGGCGCTGTTCGGCTTCAAGGCGGGTGACAAGCGCACCCTGACCATCGAGCCGGAAAACGCATTCGGCCAGCCGAACCCGCAGAACGTGCAGGTCATTCCACGTTCGCAGTTTGCGGACATGGAACTGTCGCCGGGTCTGCTGGTGATCTTCAACGATGCGGCCAATACTGAGCTGCCGGGTGTGGTGAAAGAGTTCGACGACGCGCAAGTGACCGTCGATTTCAACCACCCGCTGGCCGGCAAGACGCTGACCTTTGACGTGGAAATCTTCTCCGTCAAAGCGCTGTAAACGCTGTTCTGCGGGGGCCGGACCGGCCCCCGCATTGATCTGAATTTTTCGCGCGCAAGACACGAGGCACAGCATGCAAATCAAACTCGCCAACCCCCGTGGCTTCTGCGCCGGCGTGGACCGGGCGATCGAAATCGTCAACCGCGCCCTGGAAGTCTTCGGGCCGCCGATCTATGTGCGTCATGAAGTGGTGCACAACAAGTTCGTCGTCGAGGACCTGCGCAGTCGTGGCGCGATCTTCGTCGAAGAACTGGATCAGGTGCCGGACGACGTCATCGTGATCTTCAGTGCCCATGGCGTCTCGCAAGCCGTGCGCACCGAAGCCGCCGGTCGTGGCCTGAAAGTGTTCGACGCTACGTGCCCGCTGGTGACCAAGGTGCACATCGAAGTCGCCAAATACAGCCGCGACGGCCGTGAATGCATCCTGATCGGCCACGCCGGTCACCCGGAAGTCGAAGGCACCATGGGCCAGTACGACGCCAGCAACGGCGGTGCGATCTACCTCGTCGAGGACGAGAAAGATGTTGCCGAACTGCAGGTGCACAACCCTGAAAAACTCGCCTTTGTCACCCAGACCACGCTGTCCATGGATGACACCAGCCGTGTCATCGACGCACTGCGTACGCGTTTCCCGGCCATCGGCGGACCGCGCAAGGACGACATCTGCTACGCCACCCAAAACCGTCAGGACGCGGTCAAGCAACTGGCCGACGAATGCGACGTGGTGCTGGTGGTCGGCAGCCCGAACAGCTCCAACTCCAACCGCCTGCGCGAGCTGGCCGAACGCATGGCCACGCCGGCGTACCTGATCGACGGTGCCGAAGACCTGCAAAAGAGCTGGTTCGATGGTGTCGAGCGTATCGGCATCACCGCCGGTGCTTCCGCGCCGGAAGTGCTGGTGCGTGGCGTGATCCAGCAATTACAGGCCTGGGGTGCCACCGGTGCCGACGAGTTGGCCGGGCGTGAAGAGAACATCACCTTCTCGATGCCTAAAGAGCTGCGCGTCCGTTCGATCTGACGGCTTTATCCTTTCGACACAGCGCCTGTTCAGCCTTTTCGCTGGTCAGGCGCACGCGACCGGTTGCTGCCAGCACCAGTTGAAGCTGGCTGACCGGTTCGCGGGTCGAACAGATGTGTAGTTTCCCTGCCTGAAACGCCCGCCCGGGCATCAGCGGTTGCCCCAGACTGCTGAATCGTATGTACCGACTGACAAACCAGTTGCCGACAATGGGCACTTGCCCATCACTGGAGTGCTCGACCAGCAGCGGATTGCTGCTGTCCTCCGCGCCCTTGCCACTGACATCCAGAATGATCCGCCAGCCCTGGCTCCAGTCCCCGTCGATGCCGTGAATCACCACGCTCTGATTGCGGGTGATCGCCTGGGTGCGGGCGTTGCGTATCCCGTTCATCAGTGACTCGGCGACTTGTTGGCGGTGGTTTGACTCCATCAGTGTTGTCAGCGCCGGGCCGACCAGCGACAGAACAATTGCGCCGATCGCCAGTCCCATGAGCAGTTCGACCAGACTGAAACCCTGTTGCGGCATGAGCATTTCCTCCTTGAAGCAGGGTGCTCGACGCGATCCGTGCGCCGGGCAGGGCAAATCAACCGACGTAAGCCGGCCGAATGTTCTAGGTTTACAGGGCAGGTATAGCCGACGGCAACGGAGGGCATCGATGGATCATCGTACAAAAGGTTTCACGCTGATCGAGGTGCTGGTGGCGGTCGCATTGGTGGTGATCCTGATCACGATGGCCGTCCCGGCGTTTACCCGATCGATCCAGGGCAGCAAGGCCGACACCGAAGTCGGCGACCTGCAGCGGGCGCTCAACTATGCGCGACTGGAAGCCATCGATCGCGGGACCACCATCCGCTTGCGGCCAACCGCCGGGGGCAGCGTCTGGACCGGCGAGTTGTCGGTCTACGACAGTACTGGCACTTCGGCCAATGTATTGCGGGTTGTTCCAGCGATGAGCAGTGGCGCGACTCTGACGCTAACCTCAGGAGTGACCACGCTGGATTTCAACAATCTGGGGGGGCTGGCAGCACCGTCCACGGCGGTGGTGTTCAGTTATACGCTGGGAACCCAAAGCAGGACGCTTAACGTGTGTCTGAACGGACGAATTCAATCGGGTGGAAGCTGCGGATGAGGGCAGGGAGCAGAGTTGCACAGGAAGGCATGTCGCTGATCGAAATTCTCGTCGCGTTGCTGGTGCTGACGGTCGGGTTGCTGGGGGCGGCGGCGGTTCAGCTCAATGCGCTGAAATACACCGACAGCTCGCGGATGACCAGTCAGGCGAGTTTCATCGCCTACGACATGATGGACCGCATCCGCGCCAACTCCGGGGCCGACTACACCGTCACGCCGCCGACCTCGGGCAACCTGAGCGTTACCCGGGACCAGGATCTCTACGACTTCACCACCAACATCGTCAATTTCGGCGGGCCGACCGCCACCGGCAGCATCACCCTCAACCAGCGGGTGTACACCATCACCATCAACTGGAGCGATTCACGGGCCGCCAACACCGCGAGCGCTCCGCGCAGTTTTGTCCTGACCAGTCGCGCCACGGTCGACCCAGTGGCATCGCCATGAAGCGGCATAGCCAGGGTTTCGGCCTGATCGAAATGCTCATCGCCCTGGCGCTGGGGCTGATCATCGTACTGGGCGTCGTGCAGACTTTTCTCGCGGCCAAGAATACTTATGTCAGTCAGAACACCTCGGCGGCCATGCAGGAAGATGCACGGTTCGTGCTGAGCAAGATGATTCAGGAAATTCGCATGGTCGGGATGTTCGGCTGTCTGGGGACGATTACCGACGCCAGCACCAGCGGCGACTTCAATGCCGCGCAGATCACGCCGATCAGCTGGGACAACACCAATCTCAAACTGACGTTGGTCACTGCCGACGTCGGCAGTGGCGGCGGAACACCGACCTGGACGGTGGTTTCCGATTGCCGCAACAGCGCAACGGCCTACAGCAACCTGCAGACGCCGGCGGCCGGGCAAATCGCCTTCCCGATCCGTCGTCTGGTCTACAGCTTCAGCAACAACCAGATTCTGATGGGCACCGGTGGTGGAACGCCGACCCAGCAGGTATTGGTGAACAACGTCAGCGCTTTTACGGTGATGTTCGGCCTCGCCACATCGGCGACTGATGTCTCAGCCTCGACCTACAGCAGCAATCCCGGCGATCCGGCGCGCATCCGCAGCGTACGCCTGACCCTGACCCTCACCGACCCGAACAACCGGGTCGCCAACCAGACCTTCAACGTGGTTGCCGCTCTGCGCAACCGCTTGCAGTGAGGGCCGGCCGATGAATGTTTCTCTCCATCAACGAAGAACCCAGCGTGGCATGGTGTTGTTGGTCAGCCTGGTATTTCTGTTGCTCCTGACGGTGATCGGCCTGTCATCGATGCAGAGCGCCAACCTGCAGGAAAAGATGGCCGGCAGCGTGAGCCTGCGCAATCAGTCGTTCCAGACCGCCGAGGCGGCGCTGCGTATTGGCGAGAGTGCGGTGCAACTGAGCACGTATTCGCTGGCGGTGTGCGCCAATACCACTCAGTGCGCACCGCCGGCCGAGTCCACGGTCGTGACTGCTGCGGGGCTCAACTCGACATCCGGAGTTACATGGATCGCTGCCGGCAACGGTTTCTACGGGGTACAGAACATCGGCACCACGCTCACCGCGGTGAACGTTCCGAGCAACACCTCGGCGACGCTGTACCGGGTAACGGCTGTTGGCATCGTCGGCAGTTCACGCAGTGTGGTGGAGAGTGTCTATGCGAAGTACTGAACGACGCTCTGGCTGGCGGCCGTGGTTGGCGGGGTTTCTTGCGGGTTTGTATCTGGCCGCGCCGGCGTATGCGTTCACGCCGTCTGACTCACCATTGCTCAGTGCCGCCGCCGTGCCGCCGAATGTCATCTTGTTGATCGACGACTCGGGCAGCATGAACAGCATTATTTACGCTGCGGGTTTCGATCCTACGGTCACCCGCACACCGGCCCGGCAGTGCAACGCGGTGCTCGGGTTGTGCCTGTCTTCGACGGCCATCACCGGTGATCCGGTGTTTCTGTCGAGCCTGCCGACCTCCGGCTGCTCCGGCGGTGCCTATGCGTTCTACAACAACAGCCTGGCACCGCTGTGTCTTAAACTGCCGGACCCGGTCGGCGGCGGCAATACCCGGTATTACGGGGATTACATCGCCTACGTGGTCGGCCTCGCCATCAGCAACGGCACCCGTGATTTCACCACCGGGGCGATTCCCAACGACTACCGGATCAACGTCGCACGCAACGTTTCCACCGCACTGGTGACCAGCAACCGTAACCTGCGTTTCGGCCTGTCGACATTCAACCCGGCCACCAGCAACAACCCGGGCAACGGCGGTTACATCGCCCGTTCCGTCAGCGACCTGGCGCCGGTCAGCGGCAGCGTGACCCAGGCCCAGGCCGACAGTAACTACAACGCACTGATCTCGGCGATCAGCGGCCTGAGCGCCGTGGCCAATACACCCTTGGCGGAAACCTATTACGAAATCACCCGCTACATGCGCGGCATGACGCCGTACTACAACACCACGCCGAGCACCTACACCAGTCCGATCCAGTACCGCTGCCAGAAAAACTACGGGGTGGTGATTACCGACGGCCTGCCGACGTACGATCGCACGTTCCCCACCAATGACCCGCTGGGCGGCAGCCGTCTGCCGAACTGGGACGGCATCAACAATGACGGCAACAACCTCAACGGCGATAACGAGGGCGACACGCTGTACCTGGACGACATCGCCAAGTTCGCCTTCGACATCGACATGCGTTCGAGCGGTGTCGATGCAGCCGGCAAGAGCTGGAGTTCGCCGGACTTTCCCAAACAGAACATGAACACCTACACCGTGGGTTTCACCGCCGCCAATGACATGCTGTCGGACGCGGCGAACTACGGCCAGGGAAAGTATTACCAGGCCACCGACAGTGCCGGCCTCAACACGGCGTTGTCATCGGCATTGAGCGACATCACCTCCAAGGCCGGCTCCGGCGGCAGTGGGGTGACGAGTGCTACGACGCTGGTGAGCGGCAGCAGCTATTTCCAGACCAGTTACGACCCCCGGGACTGGCGCGGTACCATCAAGTCCTTCGGCTTCACCTCGAGCGGGACGGTCAACACCTCGACGGTGCTGTGGACGACCGACACCGCCATCGTCCCCGGCGCCACGGCACCGACCTATCAATCGTGGAATACCTTGAGCAACGCGGCAGTGACACTGGCTTACGGCAACTTCTCTGCAGCGCAGCAGACAACGCTCGGCCAGAGCCTGCCCAGCGGCATCAGTGGCAGCGACCTGGTGGAGTGGAGCAAGGGCACCAACAAGACCGGGCTCAAGGTGCGCAGCGTATTGCTGGGCGACATCATCAACTCGCCGCTGGTGCTGGCCGCGCCCACGGACAAGACCGCCTCCGACCTGTCGGGCGACACCACCTACACCAGTTACCTGACCACCAAGGCCGCGAACATGAATGCCAACCTGGTGGTGAACGGCAACGACGGTTTCGTCAGCGTCATCAACCCGGCCAACGGCACCCGGCGTTACGCCTACATGCCATCGAGCGTGCTGCCGTCGTTGCGATTGATCGCCGACCCCAACTACATCAACGGCGTCAGCCACAAGTTTCTGGTGGACGGGCAGGTCGGTGTCTATGACGCGCAGTTCGGCACGGCCTGGAAAACCCTGGCCATCGGCGGCACCGGGGCCGGTGGCAAGACGTTCTATGCCTTGCAGTTGTTCGACGCCTCGGCGGGGAACATTCTCAATGCGTTGTGGGAAGTGAGTGCACCGACCACTGCCAGCACCGCGAACGCTTTCAATGATCTGGGTTATGCCTATGCCCGTCCGGAAGTGGCACGCTTGGCCGATGGTCGCTGGGCGGCTTTCATCGCCAATGGCTACGGCAGCAACTCGGGGGTGGCGGCGTTGTATGTGCTGGATGTGCGCGACGGTTCGCTGATCAAGAAAATCGTCATCGACAGTACCGAAACCACCAATGGACTGTCGTCGGTGAAGCTCAAGGTCAACTCGCAGAATGTGGTGCAGGCCGCGTACGGTGGAGACTTGAAGGGGCGCCTGTGGAAATTCGACCTGAGCGCGACCACCACCGACAGCTGGGGCGTGGCGTTTTCCGGGAAACCGCTGTTCACCACGGCGGGCGGCACGACGCAACCGATCACCGCGCAGCCGTTGCTGGCGGACAACTCATTGGGGGGCAAACAGATTTTCGTCGGTACTGGCAAATTCAACGAAACCGCCGACAAGACCAACAAGGATCTGCAGGCGTTCTATTCAGTGTGGGATGCCGATGGCGGTTCGGGGCAACTGACGGTCAGCAGCCTGCAGGCCCAGGCCATCACCGGTGTGTTCTCGGGCAGTTCAGGGCAGTTCATTACCACGACCCAGAATGACACCACTTATCCGGCGGAAAAAGGCTGGTATCTGCCGCTGGTGTACAACAACGTATTGACCGGCGAGCGGGTGATCAATCAGGCGAGTCTGGTGCTGGGGCGAATCGTATTTACTACGGCCAGCGTCGATACCACTGACCCGTGCTCCAGCTTCGGTACCGGCAAACTGGTCGAACTCGATGCGTTCAGCGGTAAGATGCTCAACTATGCGGTGCTCGACACCAACGCCGACGGCGTGGTCGACACCAATGACACGATTTCCAGCGGTGTGGTGTTCAGTGGCGGCATTCCTACGCTGAACGCCATCGTCAATGGCGCATCGCGCAAGATCGTGAACGATTCCAGTGGCGGGATCACCACCCTGGTGGAAAAATCCGGCGGCGGCAGCCGTCGTATCATGTGGCGACAAATACAGTAAGCGAGAGTTGAGGCATGCGCAGATCCATCCGCGGATTCACCCTGATCGAAATCATGATCGTGATTGCGATCATCGGGATCATCATCACCATTGCCGCACCGAGCTATACCGAATACCTGAAAAAGGGCCGCCGCGCCGAAGTGGCCTCGCTGCTGAACGAGCAGGCGCAGACCCTCGAACGCTTCTACACCCGTAACAATGTTTACACCGGTGTCACCGGGCTCAGCACGGGCAATGATTTCTACACCATCACCCCGACCATCGCTGACCAGACTTACCTGCTGACCGCGACCCGCAAGGCGGGCACGACCATGGCCGGCGACAAGTGCGGGGACTTCACCCTCACCAACACCGGTGTACGCAGCATGATCAACGCGACTGCCGGGCTTGCCACCAAGGATTGCTGGGGCCGCTGAGCCGCTTTCATTCGGGCGCCTTTTGCGCCCACTGTCTTTTTTACGGTTGGAACAAACATGACCAGGCAACAGCAAGTGGTGATTGTCGGTGGCGGGGTGATTGGCCTGCTGACCGCGTACAACCTCGCCTCCGAAGTGCGCAGCGTGGTGCTGCTGGATCGCTCGAACGTCGGCCAGGAATCGTCCTGGGCCGGCGGCGGCATCGTTTCTCCGCTGTATCCATGGCGTTATAGCCCGGCGGTCACGGCGCTGGCGCACTGGTCGCAGGACTTTTATCCACAGCTGGGCGAGCGATTGTTTGCCGACACCGGCGTCGATCCTGAAGTCCATACCACCGGCCTGTACTGGCTGGACCTGGACGACGAAGCCGAAGCGCTGGCCTGGGCCGAGCGGGAAAACCGTCCGCTGCGGGCTGTGGATATCTCGGCGGCCCATGATGCGGTGCCGGTACTTGGCGGCGGTTTTTCCCGGGCGATCTACATGGCTGACGTGGCCAACGTACGCAACCCACGGCTGGTGAAATCGCTGAAAGCGGCGTTGCTGGCATTGCCGAACGTGACGATTCACGAGCAGTGCGAGGTCAGCGGGTTTGTCCGTGAGGGCGAGAAGGTTGTCGGTGTGCAAACGCCGAAAGGCGTGATCAACGGCGATCAGGTGGTGCTGACGGCGGGGGCGTGGAGCGGCGAGCTGCTCAAGACGCTGAATCTGTCGCTGCCGGTGGAACCGGTCAAAGGCCAGATGATTCTCTACAAGTGCGCGGCGGACTTCCTGCCGAGCATGGTGCTGGCCAAGGGGCGTTATGCGATTCCGCGTCGCGACGGGCACATCCTGATCGGCAGCACGCTGGAGCACGAAGGTTTCGACAAGACCCCGACCGAAAACGCTCTGGAAAGCCTGAAAGCCTCGGCCGTGGAGTTGCTGCCGGCGCTGGCGGATGCCGAAGTGGTGGGGCACTGGGCCGGGTTGCGTCCCGGCTCGCCGGAGGGGATTCCCTACATCGGGCGGGTGCCAGGTGTTGATGGTTTGTGGCTCAACTGCGGGCATTACCGCAACGGACTGGTGCTGGCACCTGCCTCCTGTCAGTTGTTTGCCGATGTGATGCTGGGGCGAGCGCCGATCATCGATCCGGCGCCGTATGCCCCGACCGGGCGCATTTAATCCAGGCCGAGCTTCTTGAGCCTGTAGCGCATCGAACGGAATGACAGATTCAACCGCTGGGCGGCAGCCGTACGGTTCCAGCGGGTTTCTTCCAGCGCCTGAAGGATCAACTTGCGCTCCACGTTCTCCAGATAATCTTCGAGGTTGTCGATCTGTGTGAGATCGGCAATACCGCCCTCGGCTGCGCAATTGCCTTCGCTCAGGCGCAGGTCGTCGGCCTCGATCGTGCGGTTTTCACACAGGGTGTGCGCGCGCTCGAGGACGTTCTCCAACTCCCGGACATTCCCCGGGAAACGGTAGTTCTTCAAGGCCTCCAGCGCTTGTGGATGCAGGCGCGCCGCCGGCTGGCCAGTGCCGTGGGCCAGACGCTTGAGCACATGGCTGGCCAATGCCTCGATATCGTCACGACGTTCGCGCAGAGAAGGCACCCGCAGTTCGATCACGTTCAGCCGGTAATACAGATCCTGCCGAAAGCGCTCGGCGGCGACTTCCGCGTCCAGATCCTTGTGCGTGGCGCAGAGAATACGCACATCGACCACGGTTTCCTGCTGGCCGCCGACGCTGCGCACGGCTTTTTCCTGAATCGCCCGCAACAGCTTGACCTGCATCGACAGCGGCAAGTCCGCCACTTCATCGAGAAATAGTGTCCCGCCATGGGCGGCCTGGAACAGGCCCGGCTTATCGTCCACCGCGCCAGTGAAGCTGCCTTTGCGGTGCCCGAAGAACTCGCTCTCCATCAATTCCGAAGGAATCGCCCCGCAATTCACCGGTACGAACGGTTGGCTGGCGCGCGGGCCCTGCTCGTGAATCAGCCGGGCAACCAGTTCCTTGCCACTGCCGGACTCGCCGCTGATATAGACCGGCGCCTGACTGCGGGCCAGCTTGTCGATCTGCTTGCGCAGGTTGCGCATCGGCAACGAGTCACCGAGCAGGCGCCGGTCAATCGAGGTGCAGACGCCGCCGGTCGCCGGCATGCGCAGCGCCGAAGCGACCAGCTCGCGCAGTCGAGTGAGATCCACCGGTTTGGTCAGGAAGTCGAAAGCCCCGGCTTTCAGGGCGTTGATCGCCGTTTCCAGGCTGCCATAGGCTGTGATCATCGCCACCGGCAATTGTGGGTGGCGTTGCTGGATGTGCTGCACCAGGTCCAGTCCGGTGCCGTCCGGCAGGCGCATGTCGGTCAGGCACAGGTCGAAGGTGTCGCGGTTCAGTAGCGCCTGGGCTTCGCCGAGGTTGCGTGCGCTGAAGGTGTCGAGTTTCATCCGTCCCAGGGTGATTTCCAGGAGTTCGCGGATATCCGGTTCGTCGTCGACGATGAGGATTTTTGCCGTGGGCTCGTGTTCAACTTTGTTTCCGTCCGTGAGCAAAGGTGATGCGAAAGCAGCCGCCGCCTTGGCGTGGTTTGAAGTCTAGGCGGGCCTGGTTGCTTTCGCACAACTCACGGGACAGATAAAGCCCAAGGCCGGTGCCCTGGCTGCTGGTGGTGAAGAAGGGTTCGAACAGATGCGCCTGCTGATCCAGCGCCACGCCGGGGCCGTTGTCCTGGACTTCGAGCACGGCCAGCTGGCTCTCGGGGTCGATGAACAGCCGCAGCCAGACCTGCGCCGGATCGTGCAGCAGGGCGCTGTGCCGCCAGCCGTTGCGCAACAGATTGTCGAGAATTTGCGTCAGTTGCCCCGGGTCCATCAGGGTCCGGAAATCCCCGGATTCGATGTTCAGATGAATCCGTTGGTGCTCGCTGGCCTGTTCGCGGCTTTCCTCGACGAAGTGCGCGAGCCATGGCTCGAGATCCAGCCGTTGCGGCGCGCTCTGCTGGCGGCGGGACAGTTGCAGGACGTTTTCAATGACTCGGTTCATGCGCTGGGAGTGATCCTGGATGATCTGCGTCAGACGCCGGTCCGCGCCGTCGAGTTCCTCGGATTCCCGCAGCAACTGTGCGGCATGACTGATGGCACCCAGCGGGTTGCGGATCTCGTGGGCGATGCCGGCGGTCAGGCGCCCGAGCGCGGCGAGCTTCAGTTGCTGGGCTTGCTGGGCGATTTGCGCGAGGTCCTCGAGAAACACCAGGGTCTGGCGGTTCGGGCTCTGCTCCAGGGCGATGAAGCTCGGTTGCAGTTCCAGGCCGTTGGCGGCGATTTTCAGGCTCTGCGGGCGCAGGGTCGGGTTGTTCAGCCACAGGTTCAGGCGCTCGACCAGTGCGATCGAATATTCATCGATCAAATGACCTTCAAGGGGCGACTGCGCCAGCAGCGTCCGGGCGCTGTGGTTGACCAGTTGTACCCGGCGTTGTTCGTCGAGTACCAGAATGCCGGTGCGCATGCGTTGCAGGATCAAGGCGTTGAGAGCCTCGAGGCTGACCACCTCGCTGGCCCGTTGCTCGGCGAGGGTTTCACTGACTTCGAGGCGGCGGATCAAGCCTTGCACCAGCAGCGCTCCGGCAAAACACAGAGCGCCGAGGGTGCCCGCCTGCAGGTATTCGTTGGCGCTCAGGGGATGACTGAAGCTCAGCAGGAAGCTGAGACCGACAATGCCGAGTGCACCGATGGCCGCGATCAGCACGCCGATACGGCGTTTCAGTAGCGTGTTGCTGATAGCTACCGAGACGATCAGCAGATTGCCGACCGGGCTGGCTACGCCGCCGGCGGCGTAGAACAAGCCGCACAGCAGCAGGATGTCGACCAGGGCCAGCCCGAACAACTGGGCCGGACGGCGGATGTTCTCCAGGAACACCACCAGCAGGATATTCAGCACGAGGTACAACCAGCTGCCATTGCGCAGCAGCTCGTCGTCGGCCGACGTCAGCAGGCGGTTGTCCATGTTGCTGGAGATCAGCAGCACCAGGGTGATGCCGACGCTCAGACGGTAGAGGTGATAGAGGCGCAGCAGTCGCTGGGCCTGTTTGCGAGTGGCGTCGGTCGCCTCAGCGATCACTGGAGCCGGGGCCTTGCTCGAGATGAGCCTGGCTGCAATACCACTGTTGACGAAGGCTCAGCGCGCGGTCGCGTGGCAGGTGCACACCGCAATGGGCGCAACGCACCATGGGGGCGGCATCCTGTTCGCGGGGGATTGCGTGGGTGCGACAGGCGCCTTGAATTTGCGCCAGAGCCAGACGGCGGCAGCGATCAGGGCGATCCAGAAGAGTAGACGAAGCATGATGGGCGGCTTTTTGACTGATGATCCGGCAGTTTAGCCAAGGTCTTGGCAGGCGCACAGCGCAATAAAACGCGGCAATAAAAAAGGGAGATCCGAAGATCTCCCTTTCTGGTGCTTGCGCTGTGATCAGTCGAACACACCGAAAGTCATGTAGCTGAACCACGAACGGTCGTCGTTGTTGCCGGCGGCACCGTGTTCTTCTTCTTCGATCACTGCACCGTTTTCGTCTTTAGGCTTGAGCTCGTTCGGGATCGCGTCTTTCGCGTCCTGGAACTGCTTCTGTACGTCCTGGTTGGCGCGGGTCTCTCCCGGCGGCAGCGGCGGACGGGATTCGATCAGGCCCAGAGTGGCCTTGCTCAGCCACGAACGGTTGTCGGCTTCGGCGACCGACGGTACGAACTGACCGTCTTTCAGGCTCGGATGGTTCGGGTAGTTGAGCTTCAGGGTTTCCAGGCTGGTGGCCGCCAGCTCGTCCAGGTGCAGACGCTGGTAGGCTTCGGTCATCACCGCCAGGCCGTCGCCGACCGATGGGGTTTCCTGGAAGTTTTCCACTACATAACGGCCACGGTTGGCGGCGGCGACATAGGCCTGACGGGTCAGGTAGTAGTCGGCCACGTGGATTTCGTAGGCTGCCAGCAGGTTGCGCAGGTAGATCATGCGCTGCTTTGCGTCCGGCGCGTAGCGGCTGTTCGGGTAACGGCTGGTCAGCTGGGCGAACTCGTTGTAGGAGTCGCGGGCAGCACCCGGGTCACGCTTGGTCATGTCCAGCGGCAGGAAGCGCGCCAGCAGGCCGACGTCCTGGTCGAACGAGGTCAGGCCCTTGAGGTAGTAGGCGTAATCGACGTTCGGGTGCTGTGGGTGCAGACGAATAAAGCGCTCGGCGGCGGACTTTGCAGCTTCCGGCTCCGAGTTCTTGTAGTTCGCATAAATCAGTTCAAGTTGTGCCTGATCTGCGTAGCGACCGAACGGATAGCGCGACTCCAGAGCCTTCAGCTTGGCGGTGGCACTGGTGTAACTGTTGTTGTCCAGGTCCTTTTGAGCCTGCTGGTACAGCTCGGTTTCGCTCAGGTTTTCGTCTACGACTTCCTTCGATGAGCAAGCAGCGGTCAATGCGAGGATGGCGATCAGCAGCAGGTGTTTCACTTGCATGGCGGCTTGCGTCCCTATGACGGCCGCTGTCTTGGGCGGGGCCGTCCTGTTATGATGAGCGCCCCGTTGAAAAGCCCCGGGGCAAAAGACGCCGTATTTAACCACAAGCGCGCAGCCGAAACCAAAGGCTGTAGCCGACGCCCAGTCCGAGCATGTCCGATAAAATTGAACTTCGCGCAGAGGTGCCGTCCGAATTGGGCGGCCAACGCCTCGATCAAGTCGCCGCCCAACTCTTCGCAGAGCACTCCCGCTCGCGCCTTTCCGCCTGGATCAAAGAAGGTCGCCTGACTGTGGACGGGGCGGTCATCCGCCCGCGCGACATCGTTCATGGCGGTGCCGTCCTTGAGCTGACCGCCGAGCAGGAGGCCCAGGGTGAATGGGTCGCCCAGGACATCGAGCTCGACATCGTCTATGAAGACGACGACATCCTGGTGATCAACAAGCCTGCGGGCCTGGTGGTGCACCCGGCTGCCGGCCACGCCGATGGCACCTTGCTCAACGCCTTGCTGCACCACGTGCCGGACATCATTAATGTCCCGCGTGCCGGCATCGTGCATCGTCTGGACAAGGACACCACCGGTCTGATGGTGGTGGCCAAGACCATCCAGGCGCAGACCAAACTGGTCGCGCAGCTGCAAAGCCGCAGCGTGAGCCGGATCTACGAGTGCATCGTGATCGGCGTGGTGACGGCCGGTGGCAAGATCAACGCCCCGATCGGTCGACATGGCCAGCAGCGCCAGCGCATGGCGGTGATGGAAGGCGGCAAGCCTGCCGTCAGCCACTATCGTGTGCTGGAGCGTTTCCGTTCCCACACTCACGTGCGGGTGAAGCTGGAAACCGGTCGTACCCACCAGATCCGCGTACACATGGCGCACATCAACTTCCCGTTGGTCGGCGATCCGGCGTACGGCGGTCGTTTCCGCATTCCGCCGGCGGCGAGCCAGACCATGGTCGAGTCGCTGAAACACTTCCCGCGTCAGGCCCTGCATGCGCGGTTTCTCGAGCTGGATCATCCGACCACCGGTGAGCGCATGAGCTGGGAATCGCCGCTGCCGGAAGATCTGGTCTGGCTGCTGACCCTGCTCAAGCAGGATCGCGAGGCATTCGTCGGATGAACTGGCTGACGCCGGACTGGCCCGCGCCGGCCAGCGTCAAGGCCTGTGTCACCACCCGCGAGGGCGGCGTCAGCGAGGCGCCGTTCGACAGCCTCAATCTGGGCGATCACGTCGATGATCGTCCCGAGGCCGTCGCCGAAAACCGCCGGCGACTGACCGATCACTTCTCTATAAAGCCTGCCTGGTTGCAGCAAGTGCACGGGATTGCCGTGGCCCATGCTGATCCGTCGGTTGTAGCTACGGCCGATGCCAGCTGGACGGCAACACCGGGTATCGCTTGTGCGGCAATGACCGCCGATTGCCTGCCGGCACTGTTCTGTGACCGTGCCGGTACGCGCGTGGCAGCGGCGCATGCCGGTTGGCGTGGGCTGGCGGCTGGTGTGCTGGAAGCCACCCTCGACAGCCTGGATGTGCCTGCCGAAGACATTCTGGTCTGGCTCGGCCCGGCCATCGGTCCGCAAGCCTTCGAAGTCGGCCTGGAAGTCCGGGAAGTCTTCATCAATCAATTGCCCGAAGCCGCGACCGCCTTTGTCCCGAGCCACAACGCGGGCAAGTTCATGGCCGACATCTATAAGCTGGCGCGCCTGCGTCTGGCGGTTCGCGGTGTCACGGCTGTTTATGGTGGCGGTTTCTGTACCGTGACCGATCCGCGCTTCTTTTCCTACCGCCGTGCGCCACGCACTGGTCGCTTTGCTTCCCTCATCTGGCTCACCCGCTAAGCTTGTCTGACTTGCATCAACCCCCTGATGCTTGAATCTTCCAGAATCGACCGCATCTATAGCGGTATCTGGCAGGTTTCTTTATTCAGGATGGTTTTTTAGGTCCGGCCTGCTCAAAAGGAAGGTGACCCATGCGTATAGACCGTTTAACCAGCAAATTACAGTTGGCGTTGTCCGATGCCCAATCCCTGGCTGTCGGCCACGATCATCCGGCCATCGAGCCGGCGCACTTGATGCAAGCCATGCTTGAACAGCAGGGTGGTTCGATCAAACCCCTGTTGATGCAGGTGGGCTTCGACGTCAACAGCTTGCGTAAAGAGCTGACCAAAGAGCTCGATCAATTACCGAAAATCCAGAACCCGACCGGCGACGTGAACATGTCGCAGGATCTGGCGCGTCTGCTCAACCAGGCCGACCGTCTGGCCCAGCAGAAGGGCGACCAGTTCATTTCCAGCGAGCTGGTACTGCTCGCGGCGATGGACGAGAACAGCAAGCTTGGCAAGTTGCTGCTCGGCCAGGGCGTGAGCAAAAAGGCGCTGGAAAACGCCATCAACAACCTGCGCGGTGGCGAGGCGGTGAACGACGCCAACCACGAGGAGTCGCGTCAGGCGCTGGATAAATACACCGTCGACCTGACCAAGCGCGCCGAAGACGGCAAGCTCGATCCGGTGATCGGACGTGACGATGAGATCCGTCGCACCATTCAGGTCCTGCAACGCCGGACCAAGAACAACCCGGTGCTGATCGGCGAGCCTGGCGTGGGTAAAACCGCGATTGCCGAAGGTCTGGCCCAGCGCATCATCAACGGTGAAGTGCCGGATGGCCTGCGCGGCAAGCGTCTGCTGTCCCTCGATATGGGGGCGCTGATTGCCGGTGCCAAGTATCGCGGCGAGTTCGAAGAACGCCTGAAAGCGCTGCTCAACGAGCTGTCGAAGCAGGAAGGGCAGATTATTCTGTTCATCGACGAACTGCACACCATGGTCGGCGCCGGCAAGGGTGAAGGCTCGATGGACGCCGGCAACATGCTCAAACCGGCCCTGGCCCGTGGCGAGCTGCATTGCGTCGGTGCGACCACGCTCAACGAGTACCGCCAATATATAGAGAAGGATGCAGCCCTCGAGCGGCGCTTCCAGAAAGTGCTGGTGGACGAGCCGAGCGAAGAAGACACCATCGCGATCCTGCGTGGCCTCAAGGAGCGTTACGAGGTTCACCACAAAGTGGCGATCACCGACGGTGCGATCATCGCGGCAGCCAAGCTCAGCCATCGCTATATCACTGACCGGCAGTTGCCGGACAAGGCGATCGACCTGATCGACGAAGCCGCCAGCCGCATCCGCATGGAGATCGACTCCAAGCCGGAAGTGCTGGATCGTCTGGAGCGGCGCCTGATTCAGTTGAAGGTGGAATCCCAGGCACTGAAGAAAGAAAGCGACGACGCGGCGAAGAAACGCCTGGAGAAACTCCAGGAAGAAATCGACCGCCACGAGCGTGAGTACTCGGATCTGGAAGAAATCTGGAACTCGGAAAAAGCCGAGGTACAGGGTTCTGCACAGATTCAGCAGAAGATCGAACAGTCCCGTCAGGAACTGGAAGCCGCGCGCCGCAAAGGTGACCTGAACCGCATGGCCGAGTTGCAGTACGGGGTGATCCCGGATCTGGAACGCAGCCTGCAAATGGTCGACCAGCACGGCAAGAGCGAGAACCAGTTGCTGCGCAGCAAGGTGACCGAAGAGGAAATCGCCGAAGTCGTTTCGAAGTGGACCGGTATTCCCGTGTCGAAAATGCTCGAAGGCGAGCGCGACAAACTGATGAAAATGGAAAGCCTGTTGCACCAGCGTGTGATCGGCCAGGAAGAGGCGGTGGTTGCAGTGGCCAACGCAGTGCGGCGTTCCCGTGCCGGGTTGTCCGACCCGAACCGTCCGAGCGGCTCGTTCATGTTTCTCGGCCCGACCGGTGTCGGTAAAACCGAGCTGTGCAAGGCACTGGCCGAATTCCTCTTCGACACTGAAGAGGCGATGGTGCGGATCGACATGTCCGAGTTCATGGAGAAACATTCCGTGGCACGGCTGATCGGTGCACCACCAGGCTACGTCGGTTACGAAGAGGGCGGTTACCTGACCGAAGCGGTACGGCGCAAGCCTTACTCGGTGATCCTGCTGGACGAAGTTGAGAAGGCGCACCCGGATGTGTTCAACATCCTGCTGCAAGTGCTGGAGGATGGTCGCCTGACCGACAGCCACGGTCGTACGGTGGATTTCCGCAATACCGTGATAGTCATGACCTCCAACCTCGGTTCGATGCAGATCCAGGAACTGGTGGGTGATCGTGAAGCGCAACGGGCAGCGGTGATGGATGCGATTTCCACCCACTTCCGTCCGGAGTTCATCAACCGGGTCGACGAAGTGGTGATCTTCGAGCCTCTGGCGCGGGATCAGATCGCGGGCATTACCGAGATCCAGCTGGGTCGTCTGCGCAGTCGTCTGGCCGAGCGCGAGCTGAAGCTGGAACTGAGCCCGGAGGCGATGGACAAGCTGATTGCCGTCGGTTACGACCCGGTCTACGGTGCACGGCCGCTGAAACGGGCGATCCAGCGCTGGATCGAGAACCCGTTGGCGCAGTTGATCCTGTCGGGACGCTTCCTGCCGGGCGAGACCGCGACCGGTGTCGTGGAGAACGACGAGATCACGTTCAACTGACAGCTTTGGGTGGTGAAGTAAGGAAGGCCTCGCAATGCGAGGCCTTTTTTTTCGTTAGGCTGTTGAACTCAAAGGAAAAGGCTTGTAAAGTGCGCCCCGCAGTCAGTCACCAACACGGTTTCAGCTCACTGGGCAGAAATCTGAAATAAGTTGCAAATCATTAACTTGAAAGCAATTTAGGGGGTTGACAGAGGTGTTCTAGGTTGTAGAATAGCGCGCCTCAGACACACGAACGCAGCGATGCGAAAACGATGTCGAGAAGCTGCAAGTTTCACCGTAGTAAATTGAAATGTGTAGTTCCGTGATAGCTCAGTCGGTAGAGCAAATGACTGTTAATCATTGGGTCCCAGGTTCGAGTCCTGGTCACGGAGCCAATTTCAAGCCGGGGTATAGCGCAGTCCGGTAGCGCGCCTGCTTTGGGAGCAGGATGTCAGGAGTTCGAATCCCCTTACCCCGACCATTTTTGGGTCGTTAGCTCAGTTGGTAGAGCAGTTGGCTTTTAACCAATTGGTCGTAGGTTCGAATCCCACACGACCCACCATTTTTGAAACCAGTTAACGCTGGGATCGAATCTTAAGATCAGAGGCCAAAAGCGCTGATCGAAGAAGGCGATCTTTGAAAGGTCGCCTTTTTTTTACCGGGGTATAGCGCAGTCCGGTAGCGCGCCTGCTTTGGGAGCAGGATGTCAGGAGTTCGAATCCCCTTACCCCGACCATATTAAAAATCCTCGTATCGAAAGATACGGGGATTTTTTTGCCCTTCACTCAAGTCATCGTACAACTTGCCGATAGCCCGCTAACGAAAGGGGCCTGCCATCGATCGCCCCTTGAATCCGGCCAATACAAGAAAAAGGGCGTTCGTCATGTTGCTTCGTCAGTTGAATATTGCTCCCCGTGCCGCCTTGGGCTTCGCCCTGATCGCGGTGCTGGTGGCGTTGCTTGGCGTGTTTGCCCTGGGGCAGATGTCGAGCATCCGCGAGAGCGAGGTCGCGGTGGAGAACCAGTGGCTGCCGAGCATTCGTGGCGGTGACGAGATCCGCGAGATCATGCTGCGCATCCGCACCATTTCTCTGCGCATGGCGCTGGATCCGGACCCGAACAACGTTGCTGTTTACCGCAGCCAGATGGACACCCGCGACAAGGAACTGAGCGAGAAGATCGCCGCCTACGATCGACTGGTGACTACTCCGGAAGGCCAGCAGTTGTACGATCAGTTCAAGAAAACCTTCGCAGCCTACCGCGCCGGCATCGCGCAATCGTTCGTCCTTGCCCAGCAAGGCAAACGCGACGAGCTGACAAAACTGCTGCTGGTCGACATGAAAACCGTGGTCGACGGCTCGGGCAAGCAACTCAATGACCTGGCGGATCTGTTCGCCAAACAGGTCGCGGCAGAAAGCAGTAACTCCGCCGCTCATTACGAAACCTCGCGCACCATCGTCAGCCTGTTCATCGCACTGGCGGCATTGGCGACCGTAGCCCTGGCGATGTTGCTCACCCGCAGTATCGTTCGTCCGTTGAGCACCGCCGTCAGCGCCGCAGAAAGTGTTGCGAAAGGGGATTTGACCCGACCGATCGAGACCCAGGGCAACGACGAAGTCAGCCGTTTGCTCAAGGCGCTGGCGACCATGCAACAGAACCTGCGCGAAACCCTGCAAAGCATCAACGGTTCTGCCACGCAACTGGCGACTGCCGCCGATGAGCTCAATGCGGTCACGCTCGACAGCACCCAGGGCCTGCAGCAACAGAACAACGAAATCGAACAGGCCGCCACCTCCGTCAACGAGATGACCACAGCGGTCGAAGAAGTCGCACGCAACGCGGTGTCGACCTCCGACGCGACACGCCAGTCCAGCGAATCGGCGCATCTGGGGCAAGAACGGGTCAGTGAAACCGCCAGCGCCATCAACGCCCTGGCCGGCGACGTGCAACACACTGGCGAGTTGGTGCAATCACTGGCCAACCAGTCCCAAGACATCGGCAAGGTGCTGGACGTGATCCGCGCGATTGCCGAACAGACCAACCTGCTGGCGCTCAACGCCGCCATCGAAGCGGCGCGGGCCGGGGAGAGTGGTCGCGGGTTTGCGGTGGTCGCCGACGAAGTCCGGGCGCTGGCTTATCGCACGCAGCAATCGACCCAGGAAATCGAGCAGATGGTGCAGGGCATGCGCAACGGTTCGAGCCTGGCGTTGGAGTCGATGCAGGCCAGTGCCTCGCGTGCGTCCACCACGCTGGTGCTGGCCGAGCGGGCCGGTGAGGCCCTGCAAACCATCACAGCCTCCGTGCATGAGATCCATGAGCGCAACCTGGTGATCGCCAGTGCCGCCGAAGAACAGGCGCAGGTAGCACGGGAAGTGGATCGCAATCTGGTGAACATCCGGGATTTGTCGGTACGTTCGGCGGCCGGCGCCGATCAGACCAGCGCGTCGAGTCATGAGCTGTCGAAACTCGCCAATGCATTGCAGGGCATGGTGCGGCGCTTCCAGCTGTAATTTCTCAGGCCGCAAAAAAGCCGCGCTTCTCCTCAGAGAATGCGCGGCTTTGTTTTTGCCGGGACGGACTGAATATCAGGCGCCGTCACGCTCTTTCAGGTGTTCGAACAGGCCTTTGGGCATTTTCTTGCCGTTGGCTTCGTAGTTGGCTTTGACGTTGTCGTAAGCCTCTTGCTCGTCGATGAAACCATCGTGGTTGGTGTCGATCTTGTCGAAGTCGGAGTGCGGCGCGACCTTCAGGAATTCCGCGCGGGAGACTTTGCCATCACCATCGGTGTCGGTCTTGGCCATCGACGCGTCGCCGCATTTGCCTTCACCGCATTTGCCTTCCGGGGTTTTCACCGAGGTTTCGGCCGAGGCGACCATGTAGCCCTGGGCCAGCGGTTGCGCGGCGAACACCGAGCCGGACAGCATCAGGCCGCCGGCCAGTACGGCACCGACCAGGCCAAGAGAGGTTTTGCCGATTTTCGAAGTGCGGGTCATTTCATTCTCCTTCGGTTGCACTGCGCAACCACACGTTAAGGGCGATCAATCCGGAGCAGGTGTGCTCGGGTGTGGCCATTAAGCGATGGCGGTGTATCGCGTCTGTGTCGAGGAGAGAGGCGTTTGTAAGCGAAGGTGAGGAAAGCGGGGGCAGATACAGTAAAAGACAAAACGCTGTGGGAGCGAGCAGGCCTACCCCCACAGCGTTTTACATCAGTGCAGCTTCAGGCGTGGCTCGGTGCCGCGTCCGATCTTGCTGCCCAGCATCAGCATGGCGGTGCGGAACGGGCCGTACAGCGCCATCTGGTGCATGCGGTACAACGAAACGTAGAACATCCGCGCCAGCCAGCCTTCGAGCATCACGCTGCCGGTCAGGTTGCCCATCAAGTTACCCACAGCCGAAAAACGCGACAGCGAAATCAGCGAGCCGTAGTCGGTGTACTTGTACTCCGGCAGGCTCTTGCCTTCGATCCGCAGTTTCAGCGACTTGGCCAGCAGCGACGCCTGCTGGTGCGCCGCCTGGGCCCGTGGCGGCACGTTGCGATCCGAGCCCGGTTGCGGGCAGGCGGCGCAATCACCGAAGGCGAAAATGTTATCGTCGCGGGTGGTCTGCAACGTCGGCAGCACTTGCAGCTGGTTGATACGGTTGGTTTCCAGGCCATCGATGTCCTTGAGGAAACCCGGCGCGCGGATCCCGGCGGCCCAGACTTTCAGGCTGGCCTTGATCTCGTTGCCATCGGCAGTGATCAGGCTGTCGGCGGTGACCTGGCTGACCGACGCGTTGGTCATCACATTGGCCCCGAGTTTCTCCAGCGTCTTGTGCACCGGCCCGCTGATGCGTTCCGGCAGTGCCGGCAGCACCCGTGGCCCGGCTTCGATCAGGGTGATGTGCATGTTTTCCGGTTTGATCCGGTCCAGACCATAGGCCGCCAGTTCATGGGCGGCGTTATGCAGCTCTGCCGCCAGCTCGACGCCCGTGGCGCCGGCGCCGACGATGGCCACGCTGATCTGCTGAACCACATCGGTCTGCCCGGCGTGAGCACGCAGGTAGTGATTGAGCAGTTGCTGGTGGAAACGCTCGGCCTGTTTACGGGTGTCGAGGAACAGGCAGTGCTGCGCGGCGCCCTGGGTGCCGAAATCGTTGGTGGTACTGCCGACCGCGATCACCAGCGAGTCATACGGCACTTCCCGCGCCGGCACCAGTTCCACGCCGTTTTCGTCGTAGGTGGCGGCGAGCTGGATCTTCTTCTGCTCACGATCGAGCCCGCTCATGCGCCCCAGCTGGAACTCGAAGTGGTTCCATTTGGCCTGGGCGACATAGTTGAGTTCGTCTTCGGAAGAGTTCAGCGATCCGGCGGCCACTTCGTGCAACAGCGGTTTCCAGATGTGCGTGAGGTTCGCGTCGACCAGCATGATGCTGGCGGTGCCGCGCTTGCCCAGAGTCTTACCCAGACGGGTAGCCAACTCCAGACCGCCGGCGCCGCCGCCGACAATGACAATACGATGGGACATGGTGATAGCTCGCAAGGTTTTTAAAGGAAATCGTTGTCGTCGTAACCCAAGCGAGCGCGATGCAGCTCATAGCGTCAGGTAACTGATAAATCGGCTCAACAGGCCCAGACCGATGGTCGCTGCCAGTACCACCACCAGGAGCATCCACGGCCGGAATGGCCGGCGCTCGACACGGTGCTGGGACAACTGCAGGTACTCTTCGACATGCTTCTGGTCTTCGGGGTTCAGGCGGCTGGTCATATGAGGCCTCGTCAGGGATAGACGTTGCTGAATGCGCAGACGTTACAGCGGTTTGTCTGCGAGCGTTGAACGGCGCATGTCATCCGGGCGAATGATTGCGCTTTTGTAACATCCGGCCAGTGTTTGCGCCATCCTGCTTAGGGCTTACAGGCTGATCCCGACATCGAACAGAATGCTGCGGCCCAGATTGCTGCGCAGGAAATCCGGTGCATCGGGGTGAGCGAACAACACGCGGGCGAACGTCGGCCCGACCAGTGACAGCGAACGCCAGCCCTGACGCAGATATTCGGTGGGCGGTGGAAAGTGGCTGTTGAGGTCGAGCACTTCGCGCTTGAGGCTGGCGAAGGCGATGATGTCCAGCTCCCCAAGATCCATGCCGCGTTCCTTGTAGTTGTGCGCTTTCTTGCGCAAGGTCGGCGCCAGCCTCAAGAGGAATTCGTTAGCCGGAATCCGCCGTGGCTTGGCCTCGCGGCGTACCAGTTGGCTCAGGGAAAACGCACTGCGCCGACGTTGCAGCTCGTCGCGCCATTCATCGTTGAGCCGGCGGCCTTCGTCGAGGACGAAAAACACTTCGAAGTTGGCATCGCGAAACAACACATCTGGCGGCTCACCGGCCGGGGCGAATTCGTCGGCGCGATAGGGGATATTCAAGCCTTGCAGCAGGCGCTGGCAGACCCAACGCTCACGCTCCCATTTGCGGGCATTGGACAGGAACGCGTTGGCCTGCTCGGCCGCGATGGTCAGCAGGCGTAAATAATCCGAGTCATCCATAGGCCCAAGCTTAGCGTTCAATTGCGACAAGCAGAAAGCTTTGCATCGGCAGATTCACCCGGGTGGCGGTGTAGACTTCGACACAGGAGCGCCAATCAAGGGAGTCTGCGGTGCGAATGAAGGTGATGGGAACATGATCGGTGCAGAACTGCTGTCGTCGACGAGTCTGGCCATCGGCTGGCTGATTTACCTGCCGGTGCTGCTCTGGGCGATCTGCCGTGCGCCGTGGGTTGAATTGTTCAGCGACGGCCGTCGCCAGCACCTGCTGTTCGGCACCGTGTTCGCGCTGTTTCTGTTGTGGATGGTGCGCAGGGATTTCGACACGGGTGTGTCGTATCACTTCATCGGCATGACCGCCGTGACCTTGCTGCTCGACTGGCCGCTGGCGATTGTCGGCGGACTGGTGGCGCAGATCGGGCTGGTTCTGCTGGGCCGCCAGGATCTGGTGGCGGTCGGGGTCAACGGCGCGTTGCTGATCCTGCTGCCGGTGCTGATCACCGAGGGGGTGGCGATTCTGGTCGAGCGGGCGCAACCGCGTAATCCATTTGTGTATATCTTCTGCTCGGGTTTCTTCGCGGCGGCCTTGTCGGCGCTGTCATGTCTGATTCTGAGCCTGACCTTGCTCTGGTACGACGGCCTGTTCGCGATGCCCGAATGGCTGGAAGATTTCATCGGTTATCTGTGGCTGCTGATTTTTCCGGAAGCGTTCATCAACGGCATGGTGATCAGCGCACTAGTGGTGTTCTGCCCGGAATGGCTGGAGACCTTCAACCGCACCCGCTACCTTTCGGCGCCCTGGAAGGACGACGATCCCAAGTCTTGATCCACATCAAATCCACCCCGCGCGCGGCATTTCATGCTCGGCCAAATCCCTTCAGGAGCAGCGGCATGAGCGTTTACGAGTGGGCGAGGCAGGAAACCCGGCAGAGTCTGGAAATGGCGCAGGAGGTGGGATTCGATCCGGGCCTGAGCCTGCGGGCCTTGCTCAGTGCCGTGGTGCAACAGAGCAAGGCGGTGCGCAATGCCGAAGACCTTGCCGACGAGTTGCGCTTTCTGGCGGAAAACCTCGACGACGAGCAGGACTACGGCTTCATGCGGCCCTGAGCGGGATCAATGGCGCGGGTCGAAGTCGCCGGAAAACAGTTCGTCCTCGGCATCCGGGGCCACCGGAATCTTGTGTTCTTCCGACGCCCAGGCGCCGAGGTCGATCAGTTTGCAGCGGTCCGAGCAGAACGGCCGGAATTTGTTTGCGGGGGTGAATTCCACCGGGGCGCCGCAGGTCGGGCAATTAACGGTTGGGGTCTGGCTCATGACTGGCCTCCGGATAAAGTCAGGTAAAAGTGATGCAGGCGCTCGACCTCGCTGTGCAGCCAGGCGAGGTCGCGGTCGTTGACCACCACATCGTCGGCACGGCTGACGCGGTCTTCGCGGCTGGATTGGGCCTTGAGGATCGCCTGGACCTGCTGTTCGCTGGTCTGGTCACGCTGCAGGGTACGTTCGATCTGCAGTTGCTGCGGCGCATCGATCACCAGGATTCGCTGGGTCATCGCGTACTGTCCGGACTCGATCAACAACGGTGAAACCAGAATCGCGTACGGTGATTTTGCCAGCGCCAGGTGATGGGCGATTTCCTCGGCGATCAGCGGATGCAGCAGCGCTTCGAGCCAACGGCGTTGCTCCGGCACTTCGAAGATCAGCTTGCGGAGCGCCGCGCGATCCAGCGTGCCGTCGGCCTGCAGGACATCGGGGCCGAAGTGCTCGGCAATTTTCGCCAGCGCCGGGCGACCCGGCTCAACCACCCAGCGTGCTGCATGATCGGCGTCCACGACGTGGATACCAAGATCGATGAAGTGCTGGGCGGCCGCGCTTTTGCCGCTGCCGATGCCGCCGGTCAGGCCGAGAATCCAGGGTTTTTCCACAGGGGTATTCATTTCAAACCGACAAACTGCCAATAGAAGTCGGTTATTTGACCACCCCAGAGCAAGGCAATCCAGCCGGCAATTGCCAGATAGGGCCCGAAGGGGATTGGCGTCGAGGTTTTCCGGTCGCGCAGCTTGAGCAGAATCACCCCCAGTACGGCCCCCACCAGCGACGACAGAAGAATGGTCAGCGGCAGAATCTGCCAGCCACCCCAGGCCCCGAGCAGCGCCAGCAACTTGAAATCACCGTGACCGATGCCGTCCTTGCCGGTGAGCAGCTTGAACAGCCAGAACACCGACCACAGCGCCATGTAACCCGCCACCGTGCCCCATAGCGCGTCGTGCAGCGAGACGAACAGGCCGAAGCTGTTGACGATCAAGCCCAGCCACAGCAGCGGCAGCACCAGCACGTCGGGCAACAACTGATGCTCGGTGTCGATCAGGCTCATCGCCAGCAAGCCCCAGGTCAGCACGATCAGCAGGCCTGCCGGCCAGCCAAAGCCCAGGTGCCAGGCGATGAACGCCGAGAGCAGGCCGCAAGCCAGTTCGGTGAGTGGATAACGCTTGCTGATCGGCGCCGCGCATGACGAGCAGCGGCCGCGCAAAAACAGGTAGCTGAGCAGCGGAATGTTTTCCCACGCACGAATGCGGTGGGCGCAATGCGGGCACTGCGAGTGCGGCAACATCAGGTTGTAGACCGGCAGCGGCGTTTCGACGGGCAGCCCGAGCACGTCGTGGGCCTGCTGGCGCCATTCGCGCTCGAGCATCTTCGGCAGACGCCAGATCACCACATTGAGGAAGCTGCCGACCACCAGCCCGAGTATCAGAGCGGTGAAGACAAAGGCCAGCGGATAGAGGGCGAAGAGTTCGTCGATGGGCATGTCAGATCGCTGAGCCGAGTTGGAAGATCGGCAGGTACATGGCCACGACCAGCCCGCCGACGATCACCCCGAGTACCACCATGACGAAAGGCTCCATCAGGCTGGTGAGGTTGTCGACCATGTTATCCACTTCTTCCTCGTAGAACCCGGCCACCTTGTCGAGCATGTCGTCCAGGGCGCCGGACTCTTCGCCGATGGCGGTCATCTGCACGGCCATGTTCGGAAAGATACCGGTGGTGCGCATTGCGAAGTTCAGCTGCATGCCGGTGGCCACGTCCTGGCGAATGCGCAGCACCGCGCGTTTGAACACCACGTTGCCGGTGGCGCCGGCGACCGAGTCCAGCGCTTCGACCAGCGGCACGCCGGCGGCAAACGTGGTCGACAGGGTCCGGGCAAAACGGGCGACGGCGGACTTGTACATCATGGTGCCCACCAGTGGCAGTTTCAGCAGCCAGGCGTCACGGCGGTCGCGCAGGGCCTGGGACTTTTTCAACGCATGGCGGGTGCCGAAAAACGCCACGATCAGCACACCCAGAATCGCCCACCACCATTGCTGCATGAACTCCGAAAGGCCGATGACCATCAGGGTGAACGCCGGCAGTTCGGCACCGAAGCCGGAAAACACCGACTGGAACTGCGGCACCACTTTCACCAGCAGAATGCCGGTGACGACCGCCGCCACCAGAATCACGGCGGTGGGGTAGGTCATGGCTTTCTTGATCTTGGCCTTGAGGCTTTCGCTCTTCTCCTTGTAGGTCGCGACGCGTTCGAGCAGGGTGTCGAGAGCACCGGACTGCTCGCCGGCATCGACCAGGTTGCAGTACAACTCGTCGAAGTATTGCGGCTTCTTGCGCAGGGCCGCGGCGAAGCTGTTACCGGCGGCGACTTCCTGTTTCACCTCGTCCACCAGTTTGCGCATCGCCGGGTTCTCGAAGCCTTCACCGATGATGTCGAATGACTGCAGCAACGGTACGCCGGCCTTCATCATGGTCGCCATCTGCCGGGTGAACAGGGCGATGTCCAGCGGCTTGATGCGTTTGCCGAAATTCAGCAACGACGCGGATTTCTTGCGCACCTTGCCTGGGTTGATGCCCTGCTTGCGCAACTGGGCCTTGATCAGCGCGGGGTTTTGCCCGCTCAGTTCGCCGCTGATCCGGCTGCCTTTCTTGTCGGTGCCTTCCCAGGCGTAGACGCTGATTTTCGCTGCCTTGACGGCCATGTTCAGTCCTTGGTGACCCGGTTGATTTCTTCAAGGCTGGTGATGCCTTGCATGGCCTTGATCAGTCCCGAAGTGCGCAGGTCGTTGAAGCCGTCCAGGCGCATCTGGCTGTCGATTTCCAGTGAGTTGCCCTCGGCCATGATCAGCCGCTGCAGTTCGGGCGTGTTCCTGACCACTTCATAGATGCCGGTGCGGCCCTTGTAGCCGCCGTTGCAGTGATCGCAACCGACGGGCTCATAGATCGTGAAACTGCCGATGCGTTCCTCGGGGAAGCCTTCCTTGAGCAGGGTTTCGCGGGGAATCTCGATGGGCTTCTTGCAGTGGCTGCACAGTTTGCGCGCCAGACGCTGGGCGATGATCAGGCTGACCGACGTGGCGATGTTGAAGCCGGGAATGCCCATGTTGTGCAAACGGGTCAGCGTTTCCGCCGCGCTGTTGGTGTGCAGCGTGGACAGTACAAGGTGACCGGTCTGTGCCGCCTTGATCGCAATCTCTGCTGTTTCGAGGTCGCGGATCTCGCCGACCATGATCACATCCGGGTCCTGACGCAGGAACGAGCGCAGCGCCTGGGCGAAATCCAGCCCCTGCTTCGGATTGACGTTGACCTGGTTGATGCCTTCCATGTTGATCTCCACCGGGTCTTCAGCGGTGGAGATGTTGATGTCGACGGTGTTGAGGATGTTGAGCCCGGTGTACAGCGACACGGTCTTTCCCGACCCGGTGGGGCCGGTGACCAGAATCATGCCCTGTGGCTGCTTCAGGGCGGCCAGGTACAGTTCTTTCTGCTCCGGCTCGTAGCCGAGGGCGTCGATGCCGATCTGCGCGCTGGACGGGTCGAGAATCCGGATCACCACTTTCTCGCCCCACAGGGTCGGCAGGGTGTTGACCCGGAAGTCGATCGACTTGGTTTTCGACAGGCGCATCTTCAGGCGTCCGTCCTGGGGTTTGCGTCGTTCCGAGATATCGAGGCTGGCCATGACCTTCAGCCGGGCGGCGATGCGTCCGGCCAGTTGAATCGGTGGTTTGGCCACTTCGCGCAGGATGCCGTCGGTACGCACCCGCACCCGGTAGTTTTTCTCGTAAGGCTCGAAGTGTAGGTCGGAAGAGCCGCTCTTGATCGCATCCAGCAGCATCTTGTGGACGAAGCGCACCACCGGCGCATCGTCAGCGTCCATTCCACCGATGGCGTCCTGTTTGCTGTCATCGACGGATTCGACGTCCAGCCCGTCGAGGTCGACATCGGCCATGTCTTCCAGGCCGGAGGCGTGGGTGTCGAAGAATTTCTCGATGGCATCGGTGAGCTTGTCGTCCTCTACCAGGATGGCTTCGGTGGTCAGCCCGGTGCTGAACTGAATGTCGTTGATCGCCTGGTGATTGCTCGGGTCGGAAATCCCCACGAACAGTTTGTTGCCGCGTCGCCACAGGGGCAGGGCATGGTGCTGGCGAACCAGTTTTTCGCTGACCAGGCCTTTGGGCTGGGTTTCCTTGTCCAGGCAGTTGAGGTCGAGGAACGCCATGCCGAAATGCTCCGAGGCGATTTCGGCGACCTGCGAACTCTTCACCAGTTTGTTCTGTACCAGATAGCTGACCAGCGACAGGCGATTGCGCTGGGCTTGCTGCCAGGCTTGTTGGGCGCTTTTTTCCGTGAGCAGTTCGGCCTGGACCAATTGCTTGGCCAGACCGCTCAGAGCGATGTCATTCATGGGAATCCCGGATGCAGACAGTTCATGACTTATAGCCTAGTCAAGTGACAGCGCCAAACCGCCTCGGTGCAGGTGACAAAAAGTGTCAGATAGTGCGGTTACAGGTTGTAGGAAACGGCATTGCCCCGATCTCTCGCCCAATCCTCGGGCTGGCGAAGCACTTGGCACGGGCTATGCTCGGTTCATCTCAGATCATGAGATTCCGACTCATGCATGGAGCGTGTCTATGAAAAAACAACAAGGTTTCACTCTGATCGAACTGCTGATCGTCGTGGCAATCATCGGTATCCTGGCCACCATTGCGCTGCCGCAATACACGAAGTATCAGGCACGGTCCAAGGTGACGGCGGGGCTGGCGGAAATCAGCGCGCTGAAAGTGCCGTTCGAGGACACCATCAATCAAGGTACTGACCCGACGCTGACGCTGGTGACCGGTAACGCATCCTATTCGACAACCAACTGCGGCACAGTCACTGCCTCGGGTACTGCGTCCTCTGGAGCTGGCACCATCGTCTGCACTCTGGCCAACGCACCGGCTCCGGTACTGGGCAAGACCATCACGCTGACCCGTTCTGGCGGTGCGACGGGTAACACCGCGGGCGTCTGGAGCTGCGCCTCGACAGTCAACCCTGACTACGCCCCTAAAGGTTGCCCTGGCAGCGGTACTTGATAGCTTGACCCCTGGTCATCAAATGCCTCGCTTTGCGGGGCATTTTCTTTTGCGCGGCACCTCACAAAAAGCTCCAGTCTTTTCAGCGTGTTAGGAACTTTCCCAAAAGCCGCAAGTTGCATGTAGATAATTCAGGGGTCATGCAATTTGCATGATTCCGAGAATTTTCAAATTTGTTAACTTGTTGATTTATAAAGATTTATTGAATGTTCGAAAGTTGGCACAGCGTTCGCAATATCTCCGGTAACCCTGCTGACAAGACACGCAGCAGACTTTCCAGAAAAACAGGAGTTACTCGTATGAAGAAGTTCGCTATCACTGCCGCTGCTGCTACCGCGCTGACCCTGACCATGGCCACCGGCGCATTCGCACAATCCACCCAGGCGACCCAGGCTCCAATGACCCTGGCTGCCGGTGAAATGACCAAGGCGAAAGAAGCCACTTCCGACACCTGGATCACCACCAAAGTCAAAAGCGACCTGGTGACCGAAAAAGGCATTCCAGGCACTGACATCAAAGTAGAAACCAACAAAGGCGTCGTGTCTCTGTCCTCCACTGTTGCAGTGACAGAAGCACAGAAAAAGATGGCCGTAGACATCACCAAGAAAATCAAAGGCGTCAAAGCGGTCTCCGCTGACGGCCTGAAAGCCGAGTAAGGCAAGACTTCTCGCCTGGACCGGGAGAAGACGCGACAGGCGGGCCGAGCAATACGTCTGCCGCCCTTTAGAGTTCATGCGAACGGCCACACGGAATGTGGCCATTACAGGCCCCGGCACTCGTGTCGGGGCCTGTTCTATTTCAAGGGCTGGAAAAGTGCAGAGAAGTCAGTCGCCGCGCTTGCTGTTGATCTGCCGCAGGCGATTGCCTTCGAAGCGCAGGTATTGATACATGCCGTTGCTCGGGCCGTAGGTCCATTCCTCGACCTGAAACTCTTCACGCCGATTGGCGCTGCGCTTGTAGCCCAGCACGTCGCGGCTGACCGGTTCACCGCATTTCTGCAGCACTTCGCTGGCGCGATCACCGAGGCTCACCAACTGGCTGCCACAGCGCAGGGTATCGGATGCCGAAGCCTGGCTGGCGACGAGCGCCAGCGCGATTGCGGCCAGCCATTGACTGTTCATCACTCGGCGTCCAGATGCATTTGTGTCACCACGCGACCGTCGCTTTCCGCCTCACCAAGATTGGCGTCGATGAAGTACACGCGGTCGTCGGCCAACTGGCCCTTGTCCACCAGGTAATCCTTGATGCTGCTGGCACGGTCCTGTCCGAGCTGACGCAACAGCACATCGCTGGAACTCCAGAACTTGATCACGTCGGCGCGCATTTTCGCGGTGCGTTCTTCTTTGCCCAGATCCTTCCATTCAGCCGGTGGCTGGGTTTTCAGACGGGTGCGGTAGATACCTTCGAGCAGCGGACCTTTTTCGTTGTCCGGCACCTGGATCAGCGAGGCCTGGGCCGGCACCTTGTCGCCACGGCGCTGGAGCATCTTGTAGTAGTTGTACTGGTATTCGCGTTCCAGACGTTGCTCCGCAAGCAACGGACCGTCGCTGCTCTGTGCAGCGGTGCCTTCGATTTCCAGACGCAGGGCCGGACGCTCCTTCAGGGCCTGGGACAATTTGACCAACGCCGCTTCGGCATCCTTGTTCAGTTCGCTGGAGCCCGGTGCGAAGGACACGGTGCCCAGATCTTCCGATCCGCCACCACTGACCAGACCGCCAATCAGCTTGAACGGTGCGGCGGCGGCTTTGACGATCAGGTTGCGCAGGGTCTGCCAGACAATCGGCATCACGCTGAATTGCGGGTTGTTGAGGTCACCGGTGACCGGCAGCTCGATGGAAATCTTGCCGTCCACGTCCTTGAGCAGCGCAATCGCCAGTTTCAGCGGCAGGCTCACGGCATCCGGGCTGTCGACTTTCTCGCCCAGTTGCAGTTGCTCGACCACCACTTTGTTCTCGGCCTTGAGCTGGCCCTTGGTGATCAGGTAGTGCAGGTCGAGATTGAGCCGGCCCTTGCGGATCCGGTAACCGGCGAACTTGCCGGAGTAGGGGGTCAGGGTGGTCAGTTCGACCCGTTTGAAACTGGTGGCGATGTCGAGGCTGGCCATCGGGTCGAACGGGTTGACCGCGCCTTTGATGGTCACCGGCGCATAGCGGTCGACCTTGCCCTTGACGTCGACGCTGGCGGGTTTCGCCTGCCGACTGTCGATGGTGCCGATCTGGCCATTGAGCTGCTGGATCGCGGTGGCGAAATTCGGCGTCAGGCTGAAGTCGGCGAAGTTGGCCGAGCCGTCATTGATCACAATGCCGCCCATGTGAATGCCCAGCGGTTTCGAGTTGCCGGCGGGTTTGGCCGCTGTGGTTTTCGTTCCGGAATCGGCAGGTTGCGGGATCAGCAAATCATCGATGTTGGTGGTGCGATCATCGTTGATCATGAAGCGCGCATACGGCTGGAACAGGTTGACCTTGTCGATCGACAGGCTGTCGCCGTGTTGGTAATTCAGCCCTTCGACCACCACCTGCTGCCACTTGAGGAAGTCCCGGGTCTTCAGAGTGTCGAGGGTGTGCAACTGATCGACCTGAGCGCGACCGGTGACGCTGAGTGCCAGCGGCTCGGTACTTTTCAGGTTCACTTTCAGGTCACTGCCGAGCATGCCGCTGCGCAGTTCAAGACGAATGAACGGGTTGATGTAGGACTGGGCGACGCGCAGGTCGATGTCCTGGGTTTTCACGTTGAGCTGGGCGGTGACCGGCGCCAGATTGACCACGCCGTCGGCGTTGATCTTGCCTTGCTTGCCCAGGCCAGCGTCGAGTTTGACGTTGAAGGGCGAGCCGTTGAGGCTGTCGAAATTCTGCAGATCGACGTTCAGCGGCGTGACATCCAGCGTGACCTCGGGCTTCGCCGAGCGGTCCGCCAGATGCACTTTGTAGTCACGCAGTTGCACGTCCTTGAGCAGCACTTGCCATGGCTTGCCCGGCGCGGTCGGTTCCGTTTTCGGCGAGTCGGCGGCGGCCGGCGTGCTTTTGGGCTCAGCCGCTGCTTTGGCGGCAGGTTTGGACGGCTGGCTGGCGAACAGTTTTTGCCAGTCCAGTTGTCCGTCCGCTTCGAGGGCGGCCCAGGTTTCGAGCTTCTGGCTGCGGATCTTGCCGACCACCACTTGCTGTTTGGCCAGGTCTACCGTGGTTTCGCTGACGTCGAGGCGGTCGAGTTTTGCCAGCGGACGTCCGTCCGGTGCCTTGATCGCAAACGGCGCGACGCTGACCGCCACGTTGCTCAACAGCAGTTCGGTTTCCTTGGACAGGTTGAGCTTGTAATCGGTGCTCAGGCTGACCACACCGTTTTCCAGCACCAGCGGTACGGCGTCGCGCACATAGGGCCAGAACGCTTTCATCTGGCCATCGGTGACCTTGAGCGTGCCTTCGGAGGCAATCGGGATCAGGCTGAAATTGCCTTTCCAGTCGATCTGCCCACCAGCCGGGCCGATGGCGACCAGGGTCATGTCGGCGTTGTCCTCAGGCAGGGTGCTGAGATTGTTCAGTTCGAAATCGAGTTTGTCGTAGAGGAATTCGATCGGCTCGCTCGGGCGTGCATCCTCGAAATGCACGTTGCCGCCAGCCAGTTTGATCCGGTCGATACGCAGCGGAAACGGCTTGGCATTCGGATCGGCCGGCGTCGGTTCGCTGGCCGGCAGTTTGAACAGACCGAGCAGATTGAGTTTGCCGTCCTTGGCGAACAGGATTTCGGTCTTGGGTTTGTCCAGTTCGATGTCGGACAGATGCAGGGCTTTTGTCCACAGGCTGTCGAGTTGCAGGTTGGCGTACAGGCGTTCGAAACCGACCTGTTCCTTGCCCGGCTCGCCGATGACCAGACCCCACAGCGTGACTTCGAGGCTGAACGGATTGAGTTCGATACGCTGGATGTGCGCAGGCACCGTGGCGTAGTTGGCCAGTTGCTGGTTGGCCACGCGGAGCGCGATGCCCGGCAGAATCAGAAACCCCAGCAGGCTGTAGAGGGCCAGAGCAGTCAACAGGGCGCCAATCGCGCGAATCAATCCTTTGGGCATGTGCGGCTTCATCTGTCTGAATCGGAGTGCCTTGGAGTATGGCACGCGATTCCGGTTCCGAAGTGCATTGCGCGAGACAGGATTGTTCAGATTTGTCTGTAATGTCTGTAGGAACCGCCGAAGGCGGCTCCTGCTGGGGGGAAATTCAGAGCTGGAGAATCAGGGTCTTGAGTGGCGGTTGCCCGTCCAGTGAAGGGAAATCCCGGCCCGGGGTCATCACGCTCCATTCACGCACCGGTCGCCCGGCTTTCTCGGCGCAGCGCAGCACCTGTTCGCGCCAGTCGTCCATGCTGACTTTTGCCAGGTTGTTGCAGCAGATCAGCACGCCATTCTCGGCGGTGGTCAGCAGGGCTGGCTTGAGCAGGCTCTGATAATCGCGCAGCAGGTCGACGGTACCGAATGCACTTTTGGCCCAGGCTGGCGGGTCGAGCAATACCAGATCATATTGGCGCTGTTCGAGACGTTGATAGCTCGGCAGTTTCTGCCCGCGACGCTGACTGATCGGCAGGCCGGCCAGCTGGCGGATCGCCGGGAAGTAGTCAGACTGGATGAATTCCATGGTCGGCAGCTGCGGATTGAGCAAGCCGTTCTCGCGGCCGACTGCCAGGTTACCCTCGGCGAAGTCCAGGTTGCACACCTCGCGTGCACCACCGGCGGCCGCGCTGAGACCGACGCCGCAGGTGTAGGCGAACAGGTTGAGCACGCTTTTGCCTTTGGCGTGATCCTTGACCCAGCCGCGGGTGTTGCGCAGGTCGAGGAACAGCAGCGGATCCTGGCCGGCATGGCGTCCGCGCACGCGGTAGTTCAGGCCCCACTCGTGGCCGACCAGATCGACCAGCGCTGCATCCTCGGCGCGGTACACGCTGTCTTCACGATCGATGCGCGAGTTGCCACGGGAGCGGTCGTTGTAGACCAGCAGGGTTTGCAAGCCCAGCGTTTCGTTCACCGTGGCGTGCAGTTGCAGCAGGTCGGCGAGTTCCAGCGTCTGGTGGAAGCTCTGCACCATCAGTTGCGGGCCGTAACGGTCGACGGTCAGGCCGCCGGCGCCTTCCTGGCTGCCATGGAACAGGCGATAGCAGTCGGTGCCTTGGCGGTGCAGCTCGGCGAGTAGGTCCTGGCGTTGATCGAGGGCGGCGCGCAGCGCCTGATTCAGGGAAGACATGCTTGCGCCTTGCTGGAGGGAATCGGGGCGCGGGAGTTTAGCAGCTACTGAGCTTCATCTCAGCCCCATCCGCCGTTGGGCCCGATGCACCGAACCATTGCGCATCGCCCAGCGCAACATCGGTGCGCTGCGCTTGACGCTGGCGCGGATCAGCTGGCGTTGCAGCGGATTCTGCCGGGCATCCAGCAAGTCGCTGGCCCAGTCCGGCAGCAGGTCGATGCCGGCCTTCATCATCAGGTCGCCAAATGGCCGTGCCAGTACGCTGGGTGCCGGGGCATCGAGCAGCAGGCGCAAGACTTCGCGGCTACGATCGTCGCACACCAGTTGCGGGCGCATGCGTTGCAGGTAATCGGCCACGGCCTGGCGCGATTTCGGCACATCGCGAGCCCCCAGGCGTTCAGCGACCACGGCGATTTCCGCGTAGTAACGGTCCTGATTCTGCGGTGACAACTGCGGGTTGCGGTAACGCAAATGGGCGGCGAGAAAGTTGCTGACTTCGGCCACGTGTACCCAGGTCAGCAGATCCGGATCACTGGCCGCATAGGGCCGGCCATCCGGCGCGGTGCCCACCACTTGCAGGTGAATGGTGCGAACCTTTTCGATCAGCCATTCGGCGTCCCGTTTGGAGCCGAACGTAGTGCCGGAGACAAACTGACTGGTTCGGCGCAGGCGACCGAGCATGTCCTGGCGGAAATTCGAGTGATCCCAGACGCCGGCCAGCGCCAGTGGATGCAGGGCTTGCAGTAGCAAGGCACTGATGCCGCCGATCAACATGCTGCTGAAGTCGCCGTGCACTTGCCAACTGATCGAGTCCGGGCCGAACAGGCCGGGATCGCCCTTGGGGTTTTCCAGATCGAGCTGGCCGAGGGACAGACCGGTCAGGCTCATGAGCTGGTTTTCGATACGGCTGCGGATGAATTCCATGGCAACTCAGTGGTGAAGGGCGGCGCGGCCGGTTGACCGCGCCCGTGATTCTACTGGTTAAGGCGCTTGTCGATCAGCCCCTGCACCACGCTCGGGTCGGCCAGGGTCGACGTGTCGCCGAGGCTGTCGAGTTCGTTGCAGGCGATCTTGCGCAGGATCCGCCGCATGATCTTGCCCGAGCGGGTTTTTGGCAGGGCCGGGGCCCACTGGATCAGGTCCGGTTTGGCGAAGCTGCCGATCTCCTTGCTGACGTGGGCCAGCAATTCCTTCTTCAGTTCGTCGTTGGGTTCGGCGCCGTTCATGGGCGTGACGAAGGCATAGATGCCCTGGCCTTTGACGTCGTGGGGATAACCGACCACGGCGGCTTCGGCGATGCTGTCGTGCAGCACCAGCGCGCTTTCGACCTCGGCGGTGCCGATGCGATGGCCGGAGACATTGATCACGTCATCGATGCGACCGGTGATCCAGTAGTCGCCATCCTCGTCGCGACGGGCGCCGTCGCCGGTGAAGTAGTAGCCGGGGTAGGGTTTGAAGTAGGTGTCGACCATGCGCTGCGGATCGCCGTAGACGCTGCGGATCTGCGCCGGCCAGCTCGACTTGATCGCCAGCACGCCACTGCCGGCGCCCTTGATTTCCTTGCCGTGCTCGTCGAGCAGTACCGGTTGCACGCCGAACATCGGCTGGGTGGCGCAGCCCGGTTTGATCCGTTGGGCGCTGACCAGCGGGCTGAGCATGATGCCGCCGGTCTCGGTCTGCCACCAAGTATCGACAATCGGGCAGCGTTGTTCGCCTACGACGTTGAAATACCATTCCCACGCTTCCGGGTTGATCGGCTCACCAACGCTGCCGAGCAATCTAAGGCTTTGTCGCGAAGTTTCCTGCAAGGGGCCGGCGCCTTCACGCATCAGTGCGCGCAGTGCGGTCGGCGCGGTGTAGAAGATGTTGACCTTGTGTTTGTCGATCACCTGCCAGAACCGCGAAGTGCTCGGGTAGCTCGGTACGCCTTCGAAGATCAGGGTGGTTGCGCCGTTGGCCAGCGGGCCGTAGACGATGTAGCTGTGGCCGGTGACCCAGCCGACGTCGGCGGTACACCAGAACACTTCGCCGTCGCGGTAGTCGAGGACGTACTTGAAGGTCATCGCCGCTTGCAGCAGGTAACCGCCGGTGGTGTGCAGCACGCCCTTGGGTTTACCGGTGCTGCCGGAGGTGTAGAGGATGAACAGCGGGTCTTCGGCGTCCATCGGTTCCGGCGGGCAATCGTCGCTGACGTCGCGCACGGCCTGGTGATACCAGAGGTCGCGGCCTTCGACCCAGTCGACCTTGTCCTGGGTGTGTTCGACCACCACGACGGTGCTGACCTTGGGACAGCTTTGCAGGGCCTTATCGACATTCTGTTTCAGCGGCACGGACTTGCCACCGCGCACGCCTTCGTCGGCGGTGATCACGGTGCGGCAGTCGGCATCGAGAATACGATCGCGCAACGAGTCCGGGGAGAAACCGCCAAACACCACCGAGTGAATCGCGCCGATCCGCGCGCAGGCGAGCATGGCGTAAGCCGCCTCGGGGATCATCGGCATGTAGATGCACACCCGGTCACCTTTCTTCACGCCGCGGCTTTTCAGCACGTTGGCCAGGCGGCAGACGTGGTGATGGAGTTTGTTGTAGGTGATTTGTGTGGATTCGGCGGGATCGTCGCCTTCCCAGACAATGGCGGTCTGGTCGCCGCGCTTTGCCAGATGGCGGTCGATGCAGTTGTAACTGACGTTCAACTTCGCCCCGGCGAACCAGGAAGCCTCGCCGGTCTTCAGGTCATAGCGCTGGACGGTCTGCCACGGCGTGCTCCAATCGAGGAAGCGGGTGGCCTGTTCGGCCCAGAAGGTGCTGGGGTGTTCAATGGATTCGCGGTACAGGCGATGGTAGTCGTCCTGACTCAACTGGGCAGCCCGGCGGACGGCATCGGCTTTGGGGAACGTGCTGATATCGAACATGACGGTTCCTTATTCTTGTTGTGCGACAAGGATAAAGATGCGCCGAGAGCGGGGAGGGTTCAATACCTGTAAACAAACACCCCCTCATGGCGAGGGGGTGTGTCGAGTACCCGATCAGCCGCGGTGACGGCCGCGGAAGTAGTTGATCAGGCCTTGAGTGGACGCATCTTCGGCGGCGGTTTCTTCGCTGCCGACCAGGCGGTTGTAGACGCCCTTGCCCAGCTCTTTACCCAGTTCCACGCCCCACTGGTCGAAGGCGTTGATGCCCCAGACCACGCTTTGCACGAAGACTTTGTGTTCGTACATCGCCACCAGTGCGCCGAGACGGCGCGGGCTGATGCGCTCGACCACCAGGGTGTTGCTCGGGCGGTTGCCCGGGATCACCTTGTGCGGTGCCAGTTTCTGCACTTCGGCTTCGCTCATGCCTTTGTCGCGCAGCTCGGTTTCGGCTTCCGACAACGTCTTGCCGAGCATCAGCGCCTGGCTCTGGGACAGGCAGTTGGCGTACAGCCACTGATGGTGGTCGGACACCGGGTTGAAGCTGACGATCGGCACGATGAAGTCGGCCGGAATCAGTTGGGTGCCCTGGTGCAGCAACTGGTGGTAAGCGTGCTGGCCGTTGCAGCCGACACCGCCCCAGATCACCGGGCCGGTATCGGTCGACACCGGAGTGCCGTCCTGACGCACGCTCTTGCCGTTGGATTCCATGTCCAGCTGTTGCAAGTGCTTGGTGATGTTACGCAGGTAGTGGTCGTACGGCAGGATCGCGTGGCTTTGCGCGCCCCAGAAGTTGCCGTACCACACGCCGAGCAGGGCCAGCAGCACCGGCATGTTCTGTTCGAACGGCGCGCTCTGGAAATGCTGGTCCATGGTGTAGGCACCGGACAGCAGTTCCTTGAAGTTGGACATGCCGATGGCCAGGGCAATCGGCAGACCGATGGCCGACCACAGCGAATAACGACCGCCGACCCAGTCCCACATCGGGAAGATGTTCTCTTCGCGGATACCAAACGCCACGGCCGCCGCATTGTTGCTCGATACGGCGATGAAGTGGCGATACAGCTCGGCTTCCGAACCGCCCTGGGCCAGGTACCAGGCGCGGGCGGCCTGGGCGTTTTTCAGGGTTTCGAGGGTGTTGAACGACTTCGACGACACGATGAACAGCGTGGTCTCGGCGCGCAGTTTTTGCGTCAGCTCGTGGAATTCGCTGCCGTCGATGTTCGCCAGGTAATGGCAGCGCACGCCTTTCTGGGCATAGGACAGCAAGGCTTCGGAGACCAGCTCCGGGCCGAGGAACGAACCACCGATACCGATGTTGACCACGTCAGTGATCGGCTTCTCGGTGTAACCGCGCCACAGTCCGTCATGGATCTTGCCGACCAGATCGGTGATCTGGTTCAACACCTTGTGGACTTCAGGCATCACGTTGACGCCATTGACCGACAGCTTGTCGCCCACCGGGCGACGCAGGGCGGTGTGCAGCGCCGGGCGGCCTTCGGAGGAGTTGACGATTTCGCCGTCGAACAGCGCCTTGATCGCGCCCTTGAGATCGACTTCGTTGGCCAGACCCACCAGCAGGTTGCGGGTCTCGGCGTTGATCAGATTCTTCGAATAATCGAGAAACAGTCCGCAGCTGCTGAGGGTGAACTGAGTGAAGCGCTGCGGATCGGCGTTGAAGGCTTCGCGCATGCTGAAATCCTGCATGGCTTGGCGGTGGTCTTTCAACGCTTGCCAGGCAGGCAGAGCGGTAACGTCATGAGGAGTGCGGTAGTACGCCATCGCTGCGGTTTTCCTTTTTTACTTGAACGGCCTTTTGAACACTGAAAAGACCTCCCCGCCATGTTTGGGCGAGGGGGCAACTGCGTCGACACGATTACATTAGCGCAGGGCGAATACAGTAAACCCAGCGCTGCGATCTGTCTTGGCTTCTTCTGACCTGTAACCTGTACTTTTTTAACATCGATAACAGGAGCGGCCGACAGACGGAGACAATGCGAGGATGTCCCAGCTGATCGCGCGGGTTGGACGGCGGGCAGTTTGCCCGATGGGCAGGTGGGCAGCAATACGATCCGGGAGGGGGGATGTCACACGAATGTGGGAGCGAACAGGCTCGTTCCCACATTCTGCTGTTGCGGTGTTCAGGCGGGGGTATCGAGGTTCAGGTGCAGGTTGTCGATCAATCGAGTGGTGCCGAGGAACGCTGCAGCCAGAATTACCAGATCACGATCTTCCGCCGTGGCCGGACGCAGGGTCAGGGCGTGGCGGATTTCCAGGTAATCCGGGCGCAGGCCGGCGGCTTCCAGCTGTTGCCGCTGTGCCAGGATCAAGGCCGGGAAGTCGCGCTCCCCCTGCTTGATCGACTCGGCAATGCTGCTCAGGGCGCGGTAAACGACGGGCGCTACGGCGCGTTGCTCCTCGCTGAGGAAACCGTTGCGTGAGGACAGCGCCAGGCCATCGGCAGCACGTACGGTCGGTTCGCCGATGATCTGGATCGGCATGTTCAGGTCATGCACCAGTGCACGGATCACGGCCAGTTGCTGGTAGTCCTTCTGACCGAAGATCGCCAGATCCGGCTGGACCATGTTGAACAGCTTGCTGACCACGGTCGCCACGCCTTCGAAGTGTCCCGGCCGGCTGGCGCCGCACAGGCCTTCGGAAAGCTGCGGCACGCTGACCCGGGTCTGCCCGGCCATGCCGTCGGGGTACATTTCTTCGACGGTCGGGGCGAACAGCAGGGAGCAACCGGCTTCCAGCAGTTTTTCCTGATCCGCCGCCAGGGTACGCGGGTATTTGTCGAGGTCTTCGCCGGCGCCGAACTGCAGCGGGTTGACGAAAATGCTCGCGACCACGAAGTCCACTCGCTGCTTGGCTTTAGTGATCAACGCGATGTGGCCGCTGTGCAGGTTGCCCATGGTCGGCACGAAGCCGATGCGCTTGCCTTCACTGCGGGCGCGCGCCACGGCGGCGCGCAGTTCACGTACGGTTTTGACGGTGTTCATGCAGAGAATCCGTGTTCGATCCCAGGGAAAGTGGCGGCTTTGACTTCGTTCACATAAGCCTTCAATGCGGACTGGATGCTGTCCTGACCCTGCATGAAGTTCTTCACGAATTTCGGTACGCGGCCGCTGATCGACAGGCCGAGCATGTCGTGCAGCACCAGGACCTGACCGTCGGTGTCAGTGCCGGCGCCGATGCCGATCACCGGGATTTTCACGGCGCTGGTGATTTCGGCAGCCAGTTCGCTCGGCACGCATTCCAGCAGCAGCATGGCCGCGCCGGCCTGCTCCAGGGAGATCGCGTCGGCGCGCATCTGGCGTGCCTGGTTTTCGTTGCGCCCCTGCACTTTATAACCGCCGAGAATGTTCACGGCTTGCGGGGTCAGGCCCATGTGGGCGCAGACCGGCACACCGCGTTCGGCCAGCAGACGGATCGATTCTGCCAGCCACAGCGCACCTTCGACCTTGACCATGTGTGCGCCGGCCTGCATCAGCATGGCGCTGTTGGTCATGGTTTGTTCGAGGGTGGCGTTGGCCATGAACGGCAGGTCGGCCAGGATCAGGGCGTCGGTGTTGCCGCGCTTGACGCAGGCGGTGTGGTAGGCCATTTCCGCAATGGTCACCGGCAGGGTGCTGTCGTGACCTTGCAGGACCATGCCGAGGGAGTCGCCCACCAGCAGCACTTCGACACCGGCCTCGTTGCAGGCGTGGGCGAAGGTCGCGTCATAGCAGGTCAGCATGGTGATCTTTTCACCTTTCTGCTTGAGGCTCTGGAGCGTGGTCAGGGTGATGGCTGGCATGTAAGAAATCCTCGTTCAGGCGCTTTGGAAACTACTGCGAGTAACGCGCGTGATTCGTCATCTATTCAGGCGCACGCTCTTTTGTCGTGCTTATAAGACCTGGATTGCGCCCTTGTATGCCGGGTTGGCGGCAGCGGGACGCCTATAGTCGTGATGAGGCCTCAGGAAGTCAATTGCATGTGTTACCGCATTGTTACGACGGGAGTGTTACCGGCGTTACTGATGCGATTCAGCGGGCCGGCGGGCCTGATTTGCAGGTTTTTTGTCCTACAAGAACGCAAAATACGGGAGCAGGTCTGCTCCCGCATCGGCGGTTTGGGTCAGGCGTGGGAGAGGCGTTCGAGGCCGACGAACGGGCAGGCTGCGAGCAGATCGGCAAGGGTGCGGCCATCGGCCAGGCGCAGATCTTCGGGGGCCAGTTCGGCCAAGGGATAAAGTACGAACGCGCGTTCCTGCATGTGGTAATGCGGGACTTTCAGGCGCGGCTCATCGATCAGACGGTCACCGAACAGCAGAATGTCCAGATCCAGCGTGCGCGGGCCCCAGCGTTCCAGGCGTTCGCGACCCTGGCCGTTTTCGATGGCTTGCAGGGCATTGAGCAGTTCCAGCGGAGCGAGTGTGCTGTCGAGTGCTGCGACTGCGTTGGTGTAACGCGGCTGACCCGGCAGCAGCGAGTCGCTCTGGTAAAAGGCAGACACACCGACCAGTGCTGTACTCGGCAGTTGCGCCAATGAGTCAACCGCGCTGCGCAGTTGTTCGGCCGGGTCAGCCAGGTTGCTGCCCATGCCGATGTAGATGCGTTCCATGCCTTATTCGCCCGAAGCGCTCGGTGCGCCGGCGCGTTTGCGCTTGGAACCGCTGCTGCGGCGACGCTTGCGCGGAGCACCGCTGGCGCCGTCTTCCTTGCCGCTGAGGTCGCGGATCATGTCGCGGCGCTCGCTGTCGTTGGCGTCCTGATAGTCGGTCCACCATTCGCCCAGGCCATCGGTCTGCTCGCCGGCGCTTTCACGCAGCAGCAGGAAGTCGTAGCCGGCGCGGAAGCGCGGATTGTCGAGCAACAGGTCGGCGCGTTTGCCGCTGCGGCGTGGCAGGCGTTCCTGCATGTCCCAGATCTCGCGGATCGGCATGGTGAAACGTTTTGGAATCGCAATGCGCTGGCACTGTTCGGCGATCAGCTCGTGGGCGGCTTCCTGCATCGCCGGAATCGGCGGCATGCCACGTTCCTGCAAGCGCAACACGCGAGCCGGCAGGGCTGGCCATAACAGGGCGGCAAACAGGAACGCCGGGGTTACTGGTTTGTTCTGCTTGATCCGCAGGTCGGTATTGGTCAGTGCTTCGCTGATCAGCGTGTGGGTGTATTCCGGGTTGTATTCCAGCGCATCGGCGCTGGCCGGGAACAACGGTGCGAACAGTTGCAGGTCGACGAGCATCTCGAAGGTGATGGCGCCATGGCCGGAGAGGAACAGCTTGAGCACTTCCTCGAACAGCCTGGCCGACGGAATTTCGCGCAGCATCGGTGCCAGTTCGCGGATCGGCTGGACGGTGTGCTTTTCGATGCCGAAGTTGAGCTTGGCGGCGAAACGCACGGCCCGCAGCATCCGCACCGGGTCTTCCTGGTAACGCTGTTTCGGGTCGCCGATCAGGCGGATCAGATGATTGCGGATGTCGTGCACGCCGTTGGCGTAATCGAGGATGCGCTCGCTGACCGGATCGTAATACAGGGCGTTGATGGTGAAGTCGCGACGTTGCGCATCTTCTTCCAGAGTGCCGTAGACGTTATCGCGCAGAATACGCCCGCTCTCGTTGCGCGAGGACTGGTTGCTGTCTTCGTCGTCTTCGTTTTGCGGGTGGTTGGCGCGGAAGGTCGCGACCTCGATGATTTCGCGACCGAAATGGATGTGCACCAGCTTGAAGCGGCGGCCGATAATCCGCGCATTGCGGAATTCGGCGCGAACCTGCTCGGGGGTGGCGCTGGTGGCGACGTCGAAGTCTTTGGGCGTGATGCCCAGCAGCATGTCTCGCACGCAGCCGCCAACCAGGTAGGCCTGGTAGCCGGCGCCCTGCAGACGTTCGACGATGTTGACCGCGTATCGGCTGAATTGCGCCTTTTGCAGCGAATGTTGGCCGCTGTTGAGGACTTCAGGCGTGCTACGGATGTGTTGCGTACGACGCAGTGGAGTTCGGAATGACTGGAACAGCTTCTTCAGCATGGGATGCACTGTTTGAAGGAATGTTCGGCCATACCAGAGAATGACCGCATGATGGGCGGGGATTCTAGCATTTAGTCGAGGGATGGTGTAGGACGCTGCCGATTTGCGCTGCAGGCCGCAGGCTAGAGGGGTGAAGATGCGTCAGGAGGGGAGCTTTTCCCGTGAGGGAGAAACTACAAGGGGAGCCGAAGCTCCCCAAGAAGTAGTTGCGTGCTCTTTTTATTATTGATTCGGGCTTCTTGTTTTTGTTGAGTGCCCTCGTCATGAAGCTTTTCCTTCATGACCCTCCCAATCGGGAGCCAAGAGCAAACGGATTGCTTTGGTCGCTGAATTGCAGTGATCTCTCGATCCAACCAGTACAGGCTCTGTCTTAGGACAGTTTTTGTTGTTCTCGGCCTGGTCGTGGGGCAAGCCCCAAATACAACGCCTCTCCAAAAGAATCAGTTAGCTGCGCCTCTCGCCGTCTTGTTTTTATTGTGCGTGAGTCGATTCGTCTTATTTTTATTGTCTTGTGCATTGCTTGTTATTGTTCTTGTACCAAACATATAGCAGGGGTCGTGCCAACTTTTGCGAACCCCAATAAAACAAGGGGTTAGGTCGATATAACCGTTTTCGCAGGGCGAAAAAAAGCCGGGGTTTCGTTACCGATAACCCCGGCTTCTGTTACGTGAAAAGACTGAGGTAACAGTTTTTTCACACATTCAACGGTTACCTGCACACTCGACAGGTAACGTTCAGCTCTCGCTGGCGACCCCGGTCTTGCGCCGTGGAATGCCCAGGCGCTGTCGGCGTTCCCACAGGCATTTGCGGCTGACGCCCAGTTTGCGCGCCAGTTCGGTCTCGGTCATGTGGTCCTGATGCTCAAGAACGAAATGCTGGAAGTAGTCTTCCAGCGACAGGTCTTCGGTCGGTTCGTGGCTGCTGTTGCTGGCGTTACCGGCGGGTTGCGCCGGCAGGCCGATGAATTCGTCGTCCTCCAGATCCCCCAGTTCGATGTCGATGCCCAGCAGGTCGGCGGAAATTTCCGGGCTTTCGCTCAGGATGACGGCGCGCTCGACGGCGTTTTCCAGCTCCCGCACGTTACCCGGCCAGGAATAGTGCCGGATCGCCTGTTCGGCATCGGCGGCAAATTTCAGGTCGGTGCGGTTGATGCGTGCGCTCTGACGAGCGAGGAACGCATTGGCGATTTCGTTGACGTCGGCACCACGCTCGCGCAGGGCCGGCAGTTTCAACGCGATCACATGGAGGCGGTAATACAAGTCTTCACGGAACTGGCCGATTTTCGCCAGGCTCTTGAGGTCACGGTGGGTCGCGGCGATCAACCGTACATCGACCTTCTGCGACTGCACCGAGCCGACCCGGCGAATTTCGCCTTCCTGCAATACGCGCAGCAGGCGAGCCTGGGCTTCCAGAGGCAGTTCGCCGATCTCGTCAAGGAACAGCGTGCCGCCGTCCGCCGCTTCCACCAGGCCGGCACGACCGGCGCTGGCACCGGTGAACGCACCTTTCTCGTGCCCGAACAGTTCGGACTCGATCAGGCTTTCCGGAATGGCGGCGCAGTTCACCGAAATCATCGGTGCCTTGGCGCGTTTCGACAGATTGTGCAGGGCGCGGGCCACCAGTTCTTTACCGGTGCCGGATTCGCCCTGGATCAGGACATTGGAGTCCGTCGGGGCGACTTTGCGGATCTTGCCGTAAAGGTCCTGCATCGGAGGGCAGGAGCCGATGATGCCGATTTCGCCGTTGCTGTTGTCGATGGCGGATTTGCCGTTGCCGTTGGCCGATTTGGCAGGAGCTGCTTCGCCGACAGCCGGTGCCGACTGGCGATCACGCAGGATCCGGGCGACGGCCTGAAGCATTTCATCGTGGTCGAAAGGCTTGGCGATGTAATCCACCGCGCCCATCTTCATCGAGTCGACCGCCGAGCGCAGGCTGGCGTAGCTGGTCATGATCAGCACCGGCGTGCCCTGGCCGAGCTTGATCAGCTCGGTGCCCGGAGCACCCGGCAGACGCAGGTCGCTGACGATCAGATCGAATGTGGGAATACTGAAGCGTTCTTGTGCTTCCTGCACTGAACCGGCTTCGCTGACCTGGTACTGGTTGCGTTCCAGCAGGCGGCGCAAGGCGGAGCGGATAATGGTTTCGTCTTCGACGATCAAAATGTGCGGCATTGATTCGATACTCTCGACGGTCTCAGTTCACAGCGGACGTCGCTTCGACATGACGCGGCAATGTCACCCGGATACGGGTGCCGCGCTGGCTCTGAACATCAGCCGGGCTGTCGATGGTGATTTGTCCATAATGCTCTTCAACGATGGAATAGACCAGTGCAAGGCCCAGACCGGTGCCTTCGCCAGGATCCTTGGTGGTAAAGAAAGGTTCGAACAATCGGTCCATGATGCTCGATGGAATGCCGCTGCCTTCGTCCTCGACGATCAGATCGACCGTGTGTTCGCCGGCTTCGCTCTTGACCCGCACCGCACTGCCGGCAGGCGAGGCGTCACGGGCGTTGGAGAGCAGATTGATCAGCACCTGGGCGAGCCGTTGCGGGTCACCTTCGACCCAGTGATCGGGGTCACACAGGTTGTAGAACTGGACTTCGAAATTGCGCCGGTTCAGGGCCAGCAGACCAATGGCATCCTGAGCCACCTCCGCCAGACAGACGGGCTCGTCACTGTGCTGATGGCTGCCGGCGTGGGCGAAACTCATCAGCGACTGGACGATGCGTGACACGCGTTTGGTCTGCTCGAGGATCTGGCCGCTGATTTCCGTCAGTTCGCCGTCTTCTTCGCGTTCTTCCCGCAGGTTTTGCGCAAGGCAGGCAATGCCGGTGATCGGGTTGCCGATTTCATGGGCCACGCCAGCCGCGAGTCGACCAATGCTGGCCAGACGCTCGGAGTGCACCAGTTTGTCTTCGAGCATCTGGGTTTCGGTCAAATCTTCCACCAGCAACACCAGGCCGCTGTTACCTGGCGCCAGCGGCTCGTCGATCGCCGCTTTGTGCAGGTTCAGCCAGCGGGTCTGGCCATCAAGGGTCAGGTGCTGTTTGTGCAGGTGTTCATCGGGCAGGTTGATGAAGCCTTGCAGCAATTCTTTCCACGGATTGGCGATGGTGCTCAGGCGCGATCCGACCACTCGTTGCGCGGCAATCCCGGTCAGTTCTTCCATGGCCTTGTTCCACATCAGGATCTCCTGATCCTTGGCCAGCGAGCAGACGCCCATCGGCAGTTCCTGCAGGGTCTGGCGGTGGTAGCGGCGCAGGGCGTCGAGTTCGGCAGCCAGACCGGTGAGGCGCGAGTGGTAATCCTCGAGGCGGCTTTCGATGAAGTGGATGTCTTCGGTGACGTAGTTTTCGCCGCCGGCCTTGTACGGCAGAAAGGTTTCCACCATGTCCTGGGCCACGCTCGGGCCCATCAGGCCGGACAGGTTGGCTTCGATCCGGTCGCGCAATCGACGCAAGGCATAAGGGCGGCGTTCATCGAAAGGCAGATAGAGGTCGCGCAGCGCCTGTTCGACTTCCTTTTGCGCAGCCTTGGCGCCCAGTGGTTTGGCCAGTTGCGTGGCAAATTCCTGAGGCGAGGCGGCATGCAATTCCCGACGTTGCGGGCGCCGCACGTTATCCACAGCGCAGGCTTCGGCGGCGCTGGCCTCTTCCGGGCTGGCATTGGTGAACAGCGAAATCAAAGTGAACATCAGGACGTTGGCCGCCAGCGAGGCGATTGCCGCCATGTGCCAGCTGGTGTCGTCCAGCACGTAGATCATGTTCAGTAGCGGAATATAGAAACCCTGCAGATTGCCGACCAGCGGCAGCAGCATGGTCACCACCCACACCAGAATCCCCGCCAGCAGCCCGGCAATGAAGCCCCGACGGTTGGCGGTCGGCCAATACAGTACCGACAGCACGCCGGGCAGGAATTGCAAAGTCGCCACGAACGCGACGATGCCGAGGTTGGCCAGATCCTGTTCAGCGCCGAGCATCAGGTAGAAGCAGAAACCGGCCATGATGATCGCAACGATCAGCGCCCGGCGGGTCCATTTCAGCCAGCGGTAGATGTTGCCTTCAGCCGGTGGCTGGTAGAGCGGCAGCACCAGATGGTTCAGGGCCATGCCCGACAGCGCCAGCGTGGTGACGATGATCAGGCCGCTGGCCGCCGACAGACCGCCGACATACGCCAGTAACGCCAGCGACTTGCTGTTGGCGGCGATGCCGATGCCGAGGGTGAAATATTCCGGATTGGTGGTGGCGCCGAGTTTCAGGCCGGCCCAGAGAATCAGCGGCACCGCCAGGCTCATCAGCAGCAGGAACAGCGGCAGGCCCCAGCTCGCGCTGACCAGCGAGCGCGGGTTGAGGTTTTCGGTAAAGGTCATGTGATACATGTGCGGCATCACGATCGCCGAGGCGAAAAACACCAGCAGCAACGTGCGCCAGGGGCCTTCCTGCAGCGGCGTGTGCAGGGCGGCGAGGGCGGTTTGGTTCTGCAACAGCCACAGTTCGAGTTGTTGCGGGCCGTCGAACACACCATACAAGGCATAGAGACCGACGCCGCCGAGAGCGGCCAGTTTGATCACCGATTCGAATGCAATCGCGAACACCAGTCCTTCGTGTTTTTCACGGGTGGCGATATGGCGCGAACCGAAGAAGATCGTGAACAGGATGATCAGCGCACAGAACGCCAGGGCCACGCGATTCTGCACCGGCTCGCCGGTGAGGATGCCAATGGAATCGGCCACGGCCTGAATCTGCAACGCCAGCAACGGCAGTACGCCGATCAGCATGAATATCGTGGTCAGCGCACCGGCCCAGGTGCTGCGGAAGCGGAAGGCGAACAGGTCCGCCAGCGACGAAAGTTGATAGGTGCGGGTGATCTTGAGGATCGGATACAGCAGCACCGGCGCCAGCAGAAACGCACCGGACACCCCGAGATAACTGGACAGAAAGCCGTAGCCGTACTGATAGGCCAGACCCACCGTGCCATAGAACGCCCACGCACTGGCGTAGACCCCCAGCGACAGGGTGTAGGTCAACGGATGGCGAATGATCGCCCGGGGGATCATGCCCCGTTCACTGATCCACGCCACACCGAACAACGCGGCCAGGTAGGCGGCGCTGATCAGCAGCATCTGGGTCAGGCTAAAGCTCATCGGCATCTTTTTGGCTCTGCAGGATGAAGGTCACGACAATCAGGATCAGCCAGAGCAGATAAGGGCGATACCAGGCGCCCGTAGCGTCGATCCACCAATCCATGATGGCGGGAGAAAACAGGTAGATCCCCACGACCAGAAGCAGGACCAAGCGATAGATGTACATCCCGGCCTCTCTTTTTTATGCGCGTGCCCGAAAACGTGCGGCGATGGTAACGGATGGGCGCGCCACTGCAAGTGTCGTCACAGCAGTTGCGCTTCGGGCAGGGTCAGTGTGCGCGGGATTTTCGAGGCATCCCAGTGAGCGCTGCCCCATTTCAGCAGCTCCTGCGGCGAGGCGTGGGCCAGCTCAGGTCCCGGCTCTTGCCCCAATGCACGCAAGGCTCTCAGCAACAATAGTGTGGCCTGATCGGCTTCCAGCGGTGGCGAGCGATAGGACTTGCCGAGCTTGTTGCCGTCCGGCTGGATAATCAACGGCAGGTGCAGGTAGCGCGGTTGGCGCAGGCCCAGCAGTTCTTGCAGATAGAGCTGGCGTGGCGTCGAGTCGAGCAGGTCGGCGCCGCGCACGATGTCGGTGATGCCCTGCCACGCATCGTCCAGCACCACCGCCAGTTGATAGGCGTAGAGGCCGTCGCGGCGGCGGATCACGAAATCACCCACGTCACGACCCAGGTGCTGGCGGTATTCGCCCTGCACCCGGTCGATGAAGTGATATTTCAGCTCCGGCACGCGCAGGCGGATCGCGGCGTCTTCCTGGCCATGGCCGGCATTGCGGCACAGTCCCGGATAAATGCCGTGATAAGGCTCCAGTTGTTTGCGCGAGCAGGTGCAGGCGTACGCCAGGCCGTGATTGAACAGGCTGTCGAGGACCTGGGCGTAGGCTTCGTGTCGGTCGCTCTGACGCACCATCTCGCCATCCCATTCGAAACCGTAGCTCTCCAGCGCCTTGAGAATCGCGGCTTGCGCGCCAGGTTCTTCCCGGGGCGGATCAAGATCTTCCATGCGCACCAGCCATCGGCCGTTCACCGAGCGGGCGTCCAGATAAGAGGCGAGAGCAGCTACCAGCGAACCGAAGTGCAGGTGGCCACTGGGCGTCGGGGCGAAGCGGCCGATGTAGGCGGGGGAGGTGTTGGCAGTCATGAGGGCGATGTTACTTGAAGAGTAAAAAACGGCAGAAACAAAAACGGAGCGTTCGCACGCTCCGTTTTTCGTTCAGGTCGGGATTACTTGCCGACCTGCTTTTCCTTGATTTCCGCAAGGTTCTTGCAGTCGACGCACATGTCGGCGGTCGGACGGGCTTCGAGGCGCTTGACGCCGATCTCGATGCCGCAGGAATCACACCAGCCGTACTCTTCGTCTTCGATCAGTTGCAGGGTCTTGTCGATCTTCTTGATCAGCTTGCGCTCGCGGTCGCGGGCGCGCAGCTCGAGGGCGAACTCTTCTTCCTGGCTGGCACGGTCGGCCGGGTCAGGGAAGTTGGCTGCTTCGTCCTTCATGTGATCAACAGTGCGGTCGACTTCCTGCATCAACTCCTGCTTCCACTTGGACAGGATCTTGGTGAAGTGCGCGCGCATGGGGGCGCCCATGTACTCTTCGCCCTCTTTAGGGACGTAAGGCTCGAAACCGCTGAGTGTCTGACTTGCCTGTTGCTTTGCTTGGGTGGGCATGAAATGGACCGCCTCTACTCTTGTAATCCATTGCGCAGGATTGCTCCATCACCGACACCTGCCGGCCCTGCGGCTGCAAGCGGGCGAACTTACCAGATCAATTCGGCCCGCGCTACTCCCGGATGTCGAGCCCGCGGCCGGCGGTGCCTGCAAATGTTTGCCAAGCCATGTCTGGTGGTGCTGGAGACCTGACAATCACTGATTTTAGTCAATCCTGGAGCGTACGTTTGTCTTGTTACAGTCCAGCGTTCCTGAGGCTGTGACCACTGCGGGTTCTCGCTCGTTCCGGCAGATGGGTAGAATCGTTTCTTTTCACTCGTTGAAGGAAGGCCAATGGCTCAGCCCTACAGTGCGCGCAGTCGTGCGATCGAACCGTTCCATGTGATGGCGTTGCTGGCGCGGGCCAATGAATTGCAGGCCGCCGGCCACGATGTGATCCACCTGGAAATCGGCGAGCCGGACTTCACGACCGCCGAACCGATCATCCGCGCTGGCCAGGCTGCGCTGACGGCGGGCAAGACCCGTTACACCGCAGCGCGTGGGATTCCCGAGCTGCGGGAGGCGATCTCTGGTTTCTACCAGACACGTTATGGTCTGAATATCGATCCGCGGCGGATTCTGATTACACCGGGCGGCTCCGGGGCGCTGTTGCTGGCCAGTGCGTTGCTGGTGGACCCGGGCAAACACTGGCTGCTGGCCGACCCCGGTTATCCGTGCAACCGGCACTTTCTGCGACTGGTCGAGGGCGCGGCGCAGCTCGTTCCTGTCGGGCCGGACGTACGCTATCAACTGACGCCTGATCTGGTGGAGCGCCACTGGGATCACGACAGTGTCGGTGCGCTGGTCGCTTCACCGGCCAATCCGACTGGCACGATTCTGACCCGCGATGAGCTGGCGGGGTTATCCACAGCCATCAAGGCGCGCCACGGGCATCTGGTGGTGGACGAGATCTACCACGGCCTGACCTACGGCACCGATGCCGCCAGCGTGCTGGAAGTCGACGACAGCGCGTTTGTCCTCAACAGTTTCTCCAAATATTTCGGCATGACCGGTTGGCGTCTCGGCTGGCTGGTGGCGCCGGATGCGGCGGTCAGCGAGCTGGAAAAACTCGCGCAGAACCTCTACATCAGCGCACCGAGCATGGCCCAGCATGCTGCGCTGGCCTGTTTCGAGCCGGACACCATTGCGATTCTCGAGGAGCGCCGCGCCGAATTCGGCCGTCGCCGTGATTTCCTGCTGCCAGCATTGCGGGAGTTGGGATTCAATATCGCCGTAGAGCCGGAAGGCGCGTTCTACTTGTATGCCGATATCAGCCAGTTCGGCGGTGATGCCTTCGCGTTCTGCCGGCATTTCCTTGAAACCGAGCACGTGGCGTTTACCCCGGGGCTGGATTTCGGTCGCTATCAGGCCAGTCATCATGTGCGGTTTGCCTACACGCAAAACCTCCCTCGCTTACAGGAAGCAGTGGAGCGCATTGGTCGCGGCTTGAAGAGCTGGCAAGGCTGATGCGCTTTCATCCTCCTCTTGAAGAAGGCCGGTTGATCCGCCGTTACAAGCGCTTTCTCGCTGACATCGAAACCGTTGGCGGCGAACTGCTGACGATTCACTGCCCGAATACCGGCTCGATGCTCAATTGTCAGGTCGAAGGCGGGCAGGTCTGGTTCAGTCGCTCCAATGACCCCAAGCGCAAGCTGCCCGGCACCTGGGAAATCGGCGAAACCCCGCAGGGGCGGCTGTTCTGTGTGAACACCGGGCGCGCCAATGCGCTGGTCGAAGAGGCTTTGCAGGCCGGTGTCATCAGCGAGTTGAACGGGTTTACCGCACTAAAGCGCGAAGTGGCCTACGGACAGGAAAAAAGCCGTATCGACTTTCGCCTCGAATACCCGACAGGTCCGGCGTACGTGGAAGTGAAAAGCGTCACGCTGGGTTTCGACGGTACGGCGGTGGCGGCCTTTCCCGATGCGGTGACAGAGCGCGGTGCCAAGCATTTGCGTGAGCTGGCGCATTTGGCGCGCGACGGGATTCGGGCGGTGCAGTTGTACTGCGTGAATCTGACCGGTATCGAAGCGGTACGCCCGGCCGTGGAAATCGACGCTGCCTACGCCGCTGCCTTGCGTGAGGCGGTGGCGTCCGGCGTCGAGGTGCTGGCTTATGGTGTGCGGTTAAACCATGAGGAAATGTTGATCGATCGTCGCCTGGACGTATTGCTCGACGGTTAAACGTCGACCCACAGCCCTTGGGCATCTTCACGGCAATCGATGGACGTCAGCGATTGCCCGGCGCAGGGGCCCGCCACACATTCACCGTCCTCGATCAGGAACAGTGCGCCGTGTGTGGCGCACTGAATCAGGCTGTTGCTCGGGTCGAGAAACTGGTCGGGTTGCCATTCGAGCCCGACGCCCCGGTGCGGGCAACGGTTGAGGTAGACGTACGCCTGGCCGGCCCGGCGTACGGCGAACAGTTTTTTGCCATCGATCTCGAAACCGCGGCTGGTGGCTTCGAGCAAATCGGCGCCCGTGCACAGAAACTTCATGGCTATCCTCAGGTGTCAGCTCGTGTCCGGATATGTCCGAGCTTGACGTTTAAATGCAAACAATTATCAAATGGCCGCCTTCGCCCGCCGCGCGGTGGCCGCTGCCGAGGATACTTGGCCTGCTGCCCCGATGCCCGGGAAAATCCTATAAAGGAAGCTGTCTATGCGCCTGAGTACCCGCGTTGCCGTGCTGTGTGTCGGACTTTTGGTCAGCTACCAGGCTGCAGCGGCCCAATTGCCGCAACGCTGGGTCAGTGCCGGCGGTGCGTTGTCCGAATGGGTGAGTGCGTTGGGCGGCGAGGCGAAACTGGTGGGCGTGGACACTACCAGTCAGCATCCAGAGTCTCTCAAGTCGCTGCCGAGCATCGGTTATCAGCGCAGTCTGTCGGCGGAAGGCATTCTCAGCCTGCGCCCGGACATCCTGATCGGCACCGAGGAAATGGGCCCGCCACCGGTGATCTCGCAGGTTCGCAGTGCCAAGGTGCAGGTGGAGTTGTTCTCCGCTCAGCCGGACCTGCCGACGCTAGAGAAAAACGTCACCCATCTGGGCCGGTTGCTGGGCGCCGAGACTCAGGCGACTCAGTTGCTGCAAAGTTATCAACAGCAACTTGATGCACAGAAGGCACGAGTGGTTGAGGTGCAGTCGAAACAGAAAGCTCCGGGTGTGCTGTTGCTGCTCGGACATGCCGGCGGCAAACCATTGATTGCCGGCAAGGACACCGCTGCCGACTGGATGCTGCAACAGGCGGGCGGACACAACCTGGCCACTCACACCGGCTACAAGCCGTTTTCCGTGGAATCCCTGGCCGGGCTCGATCCTGAGGTGCTGGTGTTCGCTGATCGTGCGCTGACTGGCGAAGCGGCGAAAGCGGCCTTGTTCAAGGAAAACCCGATCCTCAATTCCAGTCGTGCGGCCAAATCCGGACGAGTGCTGGAGTTGGACCCGACGCTGCTGGTCGGCGGGCTCGGACCGCGTTTGCCTGCTGCGTTGAAAACCCTGTCTGACGGTTTCTATCCGACCCAGAGTAGCCAATGACCACGCTGGTCAAACCCCGTGGCTTGTTCATCGGCCTGATTCTGCTGTGTCTGTTGGCGATCTGGTTGTCGCTGGCTCTGGGGCCGGTCAGCCTGCCGCTGTTCGATACTTTGCGCGCGGCATTGCGCATGATCGGCGTGCCGCTGGCGCCGGACGGGCTGGAGCAGGCTGAGCTGATTCTCGGGCAGATCCGCCTGCCGCGGACACTGCTCGGGTTGGCGGTCGGTGGCGTGCTGGCGTTATCCGGCGTGGCGATGCAGGGCCTGTTTCGCAATCCGTTGGCCGATCCCGGGTTGGTTGGCGTATCCAGTGGCGCTGCTTTAGGCGCGGCGGTGGCGATTGTCGGTGGTTCGTTTTTCGGTGGTCTGCCGGAGTGGTTCGGCCCGTATCTGCTGTCTGTGTGTGCGTTTCTCGGCGGTCTTGGGGTGACGGCGCTGGTCTATCGGCTCGGCCGTCGCAACGGGCAGACCAATGTCGCGACCATGTTGCTGGCGGGCATCGCCCTGACTGCGCTCGCCAGTTCGGCGGTGGGACTTTTTACCTATCTGGCGGATGACGCTACCCTGCGAACCCTGACTTTCTGGAACCTCGGCAGCCTCAACGGTGCGAGTTATGCGCGGTTGTGGCCGCTGCTGATCATCAGCGCCGGCGTCGCGTTGTGGCTTCCGCGCCGGGCGAAGGCTTTGAATGCGTTGTTGCTCGGGGAATCGGAAGCCGGGCATCTGGGGATCGATGTCGAGCGGCTCAAGCGTGAGCTGGTGTTCTGCACGGCGCTGGGTGTCGGTGCCGCGGTGGCGGCGGCGGGGATGATCGGCTTTGTCGGGCTGGTGGTGCCGCATCTGGTGCGTTTGCTCGCCGGGCCGGATCATCGGGTGTTGTTGCCGGCTTCCGTGCTGGCCGGGGCCAGTCTGTTGTTGCTGGCGGATCTGGTAGCGCGGCTGGCACTGGCGCCGGCAGAGTTGCCGATCGGTATCGTCACCGCATTCATCGGTGCGCCGTTCTTCCTTTATCTGTTGTTGCGAGGACGTGCCTGATGCTGCGTGCGCACAATCTGCACATCCGCCGTGGCCGCAAGACGGTACTGGCGGACGTCAGTCTGCAATTGGAACCGGGTGAGGTGCTCGGCGTGCTCGGCCCCAACGGTGCCGGCAAGAGCACGTTGCTCGGAGCGTTGTGCGGTGAACTGAGCGCCAGCGAAGGCAGTGTTCTTCTCGACGGTGAAAACCTTGGCCACTGGGGCGGCACTCAGCGTGCGCAGCGGCTGGCGGTATTGCCCCAGGTGTCGACGCTGGATTTCGCCTTTCGCGTCGAAGAAGTGGTCGGGATGGGGCGTTTGCCTTATCAGACCGGCAGAGTGCGCGACGACGAGATTGTTGCCGACGCATTGGCGGCCGCTGATGCCGGACACCTGAGCGGGCGCAGTTATCTGGCGTTGTCCGGTGGCGAGCGCCAGCGGGTACACCTGGCCCGCGTGCTGGCTCAGTTATGGCCGGGGCAGGCCGGGCAGACCTTGTTGCTGGATGAGCCGACTTCGATGCTCGATCCGCTGCATCAACACACTACGCTGCAAGCCGTGCGCGAGTTTGCCGATCGTGGCGCGGCGGTGATGGTGATCCTGCATGATCTGAACCTGGCGGCGCGCTATTGTGATCGCATCTTGCTGCTTGAAGGCGGGCGCCCGGTGGCGCTGGACACGCCGCAGCAGGTGTTGCGTCCGGAGTCGCTCAAGGCTGTTTTCGGTCTGGAGGTGTTGGTGCAGTCGCACCCGGAGCGCGGGCATCCGCTGATCATCGCCCGCTGATTTCGTCATCGAGGTGAAAGCATGCGTGGGATTTTGCTGTTTGCGGTGTTGTTGCTTGGCGGTTGCCAGCATGTCGCTCCGCCACCGGTCACTGGCGAGATTCGCGACTTGCGTAACGGAACAATGATTACCCCGCGAGAGTTGCTGACGCGTCTGGCCGAGCCGGCGCGGGTGATCGTCGGTGAGCAGCACGACAATGACGATCACCATGCCGTGCAATTGTGGTTGCTGCAGAGTCTGGGCGAAAAGCGCCCACAGGGTAGCCTCTTGCTGGAAATGCTGACCCCCGATCAACAATCGCGGGTTGATGGTGTGCGGCGTGCACCAAAGCCTCCCGCTGATCTTCCGGTCGAGCTGGCATGGCAGGAGGGGTGGGACTGGAATCTCTACGGGCCGATTGTCCGGTTTGCCTTCACGCAACCGTATCCGCTGCTGGCGGCGAATCTCGATAACAGTGAAATTCGTGCGTTCTATCGCCAGCCTCCGGTTCTGCAAGGGGAACGCAGTAACGCCGAGTCGGTGAAAAACGAATTGGCCGGGCAGATCAGTGATTCTCACTGTGGCTTGCTGCCTCAGTCGCAGATGCCGGCGATGCTGGCGGTGCAGCAGCAACGGGATCGGCGGATGGCCACAAGATTGTTGGCGGCGCCTGCGCCGGCGTTGTTGTTCGCGGGTGCGTTCCATGCGCGCAAGGATGTGGGTGTGCCGCTGCATATGCTGGATCTGGGCGCACCCGAAGCGCCGACGGTGCTGATGCTGGCGGAGCAGGGCAGCGAGGTCACGGTGGCCATGGCCGATTATGTCTGGTTCACTCCTGCGACACCGAAGCCTGATTACTGTGCCGAGATGCGCAAACAGTTCGGCCAATGACTTTCCTGCGGGCAAAAAAAGACCCGGAAAAACCGGGTCAAATAACCGTGATTAGCCTGATGAGGAGATAATCTGAGAGTCCGAACCAAGGGCTTTTCAGAATATCGACTGATCTCGCGATCAGTTGTGATAATCATAGCGATTCTCATTAACAAGTCAATGTCTGTTTTTCCATTTCTTTGGTTTCGTCTGGCGAATGGCTGAAAAGCCCTGAAAACACTGGACTTTAGCCTGGACGGACAATTGCTGTGAGCTGCTTGTTGAGCTGGTCGATGCGTCGCGCCATGCTTTCGATCAGGCTGTGGGCGATTTTCGGATTGCTGCGGGTCATGCTCAGAAACTGATCGCCGGGAATCAGCATCACGGTGCTTGGCTCGCAGGTAACGACGGTTGCGTTGCGGGGTTCGCCGGTGAATATCGCCATGGCGCCGAAAATTTCGTCCCTGGGAACTTCGCCGACCTTGTGCCCGTCGACGAACGCTTGTGCATGTCCTTCGATGATCACGAACACGTGATCGGCGGGATCGCCTTCGCGGATCAACACTTCTCCGGCCTCGACCCGTTTAAAGCCATTGGTGCTGCGAAATTCCCGTGGCTTCAGTTCGCCAATCGCATGGGCCAACAGCGCCATCTGGCCCAACAGATAGTGCAGAAACTGCTCCGAGCGCGCAGGTTCTGAATACACATGCTGGAACAAATCGTGTCGACGGAAGGGCAGCAAACTCAATGGCCCGTCGGAGCAAAGAATGCAATCCGCCCAGTCAGGACCCTGCTGCAGGCCAATCAGATCACCTTCTTGCCAATAGAACAGCGCTCGACCTCCGAAGCGGCCATTGATGACGCCGTCCATCAGTAGAAACAGTTGATCGCCCGGCAACCGTGCCATCAGATCATCCGTGGCTCCCAGCTCCAGCAGGGGCCCGCACGGTGCAAGGTCCCGCAGAAATTGACCGGGCAGGTTCTGCAAACGGTTGATCATGGCTTCGGCCGGCGCCGATTGTTCCCCGAGCAGATACATGAAGGTGGGTGCCCGTCAGTTCTTGTGGCGAGAGGAAATGGCTTCGAGCTGTTTGTTCAGAGCGTCCTTGCGTTCGGCGGGAATGTCGTTCCAGTGCACATCCATCAACGCCCCTTCGATCGCATACAACAACACCTTCGACGCCCGGAAACCGCGCGTACGCACGGCCCGATAGGCATCCACGGCGCCCAGGCGACGCAGATCCGAGGCGCTGTGGATGCCCACGGCATGCAGCCATTGCGCCGACGTCTTGCCAAGATTCTTCAGGTGTTGCAGTTCATCATTCATCAAGCCTCCTTGCGACGGCCGAATGGGGCGTGGGCGATCTTCTCAGGAGTGTAGCCATCAGTAGGAAAAGCGTGGTTGTTTGGTCGGATTCGACGCAAAAGCTTCTAAGAAAGGTCAGGTTTTCACTGAAGAATCAGGATGGGGAGGACGCGGGATAGCACAAATGGCACGCAGTCCAGCGCAAAGCGGGGGCGCTGGACGGGTTGGCCTTTCGCAGGCTTAGCGGGTGCGATAGCGCAGGCGGGTACCGAAATTCATCGACATCAGAATTTCGTCTGCACTCAGCTCCGGTGGGAAGTAAGCACCGGAAATCTGCGCGTGGGCCAGGCTGGCGCCCTCCAGGGAGGCGTTGCGAAAGTCGATACCGCGCAGGTCGGCGGAACGGAAGTAGGCGTCCCGGAAATCCACGCCATCAGCATTCAGTTCGCGCAGGTCGAGGCCACGAAAATCACCGCCGACCATGTCGATCGGGCCGTCTTTCGGACGTTCTTTGTTGAAACCGGTTATGTCGTCTTTGTGCAGCAAGGCATACAGCGGGGTGTCGAGAAGTTTCGGCTGGCTCATGTCAGATCACCTGTTGGTTTTATGACGCCAGTATAGTGCCACTATTTGACGGCCGTGAAGCGAGCGAGGGCTTCACGGCCGAAATAGTTTCTTACAGACCTGGCAGGCGCTGGCGGATTTGCGCCACGACGGTATCCAGGGTGCCGGATTCGTTGGTCTGCACGCGTTTGCTGCGCAGGATTTCCTCCGGGGTCAGCGCTTCACGATTGGCCTGCTGGGCCTCGATCACGGCCAGTGTGGCGTCGGACGGATCCTTCTTGTCTGCCTGACGAATCGCCAGCCAGCTCTCGATCACTGCTTGTGGGGCGTTGCAGTCGAGGATCAGGAACGGCGTGCCGGTGGCCTCGGCAACCTTGGCTGCGCTGTCACGTTGTTCGCGCTTGAGGTAAGTGGCATCGATCACCACCGGGAAGCCGGCGTGCAGGATTACTTCGGCGATTTCATGCAGACGAGCATAGGTCGCGGTGCTGGCGTCGGCGCTATAAATGCCGGCCTGAACATCATTGGCGACGGTTTGCTCACCGAACAGACGCTTGCGCTCTACATCGGAACGCAGGCGAATCGCGCCCAGTGCTTCGACCAGACGCATGGCCACGTGGCTTTTGCCTACAGCGGATACGCCGTGGGTGATCGCCATGAAGCGCGAAGGAATGGTGCTGTAGCTTTCTGCCAGGTTGGCGTAGTTGCGGTACTGGCGCAGGGTGGTGGCGCGCTGCACCGGCGTTGCGTCGGCAGGCATGCTGAACAGGGCCACTTTCGCACGCACCAGTGCCCGGTAAGCCTTATAGAAGTTCAACACTTCCAGGCCCTGGTAGTCACCGGTCAGCTCCAGGTACTGGCTGATGAAGCGACGGGCCAGGGATTTCAGGCCGCGGTCTTCCAGGTCCATCGCCAGGAAGCCAGTGTCGGCCCAGACGTCGGTGAAGCGGAACGGCTCGTTGAATTCGATGCAGTCGAAGATCACCACTTTACCGTCGATCAGCGTGGCGTTGCCCAAGTGAATGTCACCGTGGCATTCGCGGGTGAAACCTTCGGCCTTGCGCTGGGCGAACAGGGGCTTCAAACGTTCGAAGCTGCTTTCGGCCCAGGCTTGCAGGGCATCCAGTTGCAGCAGGTCGGCTTTGTCGCTGAGGAACGGCAGGATCTGCTCGAAGTTCTGGCGAACCGGCGCCATCACGCTTTCCGGAGTACCGGCATCGTGCTCGGCCGGGACTTTCGGCGCGCTGAGGTGGAAACGGGCAATCTGCTCGGCCATTTCGTCGATGTGCGTGGTGGTCAGCTCGCCATTGGCCTGCAGGGTGCTCAGCAGACCGGTCTGCGGGAACTGGCGCATTTTCAGCACGTATTCGATAGCCGGGCCTTCGCCACCCAGTTGCGGGGCTTCGACAGTGCCGGTGACTGGAATCACTTCCAGATACAAATCTTCGGTCAGGCGCTGGTTGAGGCGCAGTTCTTCGCCACAGAAGTGCTCGCGGGATTCGAGGCTGGTGAAGTCGAGAAAGCCGAAGTTCACGGGCTTCTTCACTTTATAAGCGTAAGGACCGGTGAGCAGAACCCACGAGATATGGGTTTCGATGACCTGGAACCCTTCGACAGGGTGCGGGTATAGGGCCGGGTTTTGCAGGGCAGCGATCAGGGACTGGCTCACAGGCGATCCTTCAGAGACTGGGGAAATTCGAGGTCGCCATTATGGCCGCTCGCCAGCCCGACGCAAACCTCGGAGCGCTCCTGTTGAGTATGAATAAAGTGCGTATAATCCGCCGCCATGACTCGTACTCGATCCCCCCGCCCTCCTAAAAAACCACCTTCCCGGGGCCTGCGCCCATGGTTGGGCTGGGCCCTGAAACTCAGTCTGGTCGGTCTTGTGGTACTGGCCGGCTTCGCCGTTTACCTCGATGCCGTGGTGCAGGAGAAGTTCTCCGGCAAGCGCTGGACCATCCCGGCCAAGGTATACGCGCGGCCGCTCGAGCTGTTCGTCGGACAGAAGCTGAGCAAGGACGACTTCCTCACTGAACTCGATGCCCTGGGCTATCGCCGCGAAGCCGTGAGCAACGGCCCCGGCGCGGCGGCGGTCAACGGCAACACCGTCGATTTGAACACCCGTGGTTTCCAGTTCTATGAAGGACTGGAAAAACCGCAGCCAGTGCGCGTGCGGTTCTCCGGTGACTACGTGGCCGAGCTCTCGGCGACGAACGGTTCGAAGCTGTCGGTGGTGCGTCTGGAGCCGCTGCTGATCGGCGGTATCTACCCGAAAAACCTTGAAGACCGGATTCTGATCAAGCTCGATCAGGTGCCACCGTACCTGCTGGAAACCCTGGTCGCCGTGGAAGACCGGGATTACTACAGTCACTGGGGCGTGTCGCCGAAGTCGATTGCCCGGGCGATCTGGGTCAACACCTCCGGCGGCAAGATGACCCAGGGCGGCAGTACGTTGACCCAGCAACTGGTCAAGAACTTCTACCTCACCAACGAACGCAGCCTGACCCGCAAGCTCACCGAAGCGATGATGGCGATGCTGCTTGAGCTGCATTACGACAAGAAGGAAATTCTTGAGGCTTACCTCAACGAAGTCTTCGTCGGTCAGGATGGCCAGCGTGCGGTGCACGGTTTCGGTCTGGCCAGCCAGTTCTTCTTCGGCCAGCCATTGTCCGAGCTGAAACTGCATCAGGTCGCACTATTGGTCGGCATGGTTAAAGGTCCTTCCTATTACAACCCGCGGCGCAATCCGGAGCGGGCGCTGGAGCGACGTAATCTGGTGCTCGACGTGCTTGAGCAGCAGGGTGTCGCTTCCGCCGAACAGGTCGAGGCTGCGAAGAAAATGCCGCTGGGCGTGACCTCGCGCGGCAAGCTGGCCGACAGTTCATTCCCGGGCTTCATCGACCTGGTTAAGCGCCAGTTGCGTGAAGACTACCGCGACGAAGACTTGACCGAGGAAGGTCTGCGGATCTTCACCAGTTTCGACCCGATTCTGCAGATGAAAGCCGAAGCCTCGGTGAATGACACCTTCAAGCGTCTGTCGGGCCGCAAGGGCGCCGACGATGTGGAAGCCGCAATGGTCGTGACCAATCCGGAAACCGGTGAAGTCCAGGCGATGATCGGTAGCCGTCAGGCCAGTTACGCCGGGTTCAACCGGGCTCTGGATGCGGTGCGACCGATCGGCTCGCTGGTCAAACCTGCGGTTTATCTGACCGCACTGGAAAAGCCGAGCCAGTACACGCTCACCAGTTGGCTGTCGGACGACCCGCTTTCCATCAAGGGCGCGGACGGTCAGGTCTGGAAACCGCAGAACTACGATCGTCGCTCCCACGGTACGGTGTTCCTTTATCAAGGGCTGGCGCACTCCTACAACCTGTCGACCTCGCGTCTCGGGTTGGCGGTAGGCGTTCCGAATGTCCTCAAGACCATCGGGCGACTGGGTGTAACCCGGGAGTTCCCTGCATTCCCGTCGATGCTGCTGGGTGCCGGTGGCATGACACCGATCGAAGTGGCGACCATGTACCAGACCCTCGCCAACGGTGGTTTCAATACGCCGATGCGCGGGATTCGCAGCGTGCTGACGGCCGAAGGCGAGCCGCTCAAGCGTTATCCGTTCCAGATCGAACAGCGGTTCGATCCTGCCTCGATCTACCTGATCCAGAACGCCATGCAGCGCGTCATGCGTGAAGGTACCGGCAGCTCGGTTTACAACGTATTGCCCAAGACCCTGACACTGGCCGGCAAGACCGGTACCAGTAACGATTCGCGAGACAGCTGGTTCGCCGGTTTCAGTCAGGACTTGCTGGCGGTGGTCTGGCTCGGTCGCGACGATAACGGCAAGACACCGTTCACAGGTGCTACCGGTGCGTTGCAGGTTTGGACCAGCTTCATGCGCAAGGCCGATCCGCTGCCACTGGACATGCCGCAGCCGGATAACGTGGTTCAAGCGTGGGTCGATTCGCGGACAGGCCAGGGTTCTGATGCCAACTGTCCGGGCGCCGTGCAGATGCCGTATATTCGCGGCAGCGAACCGCCACCCGGCGCGTCCTGTGCGGGTGAAAGCCCGGCGTCGGGCGAATCGGTGATGGATTGGGTCAAGGGCTGGATGAATTAAGCGAAGAGGGTTTCAAGTGAACAAGTGGTTGATTCCAGCGGTGACCGCCGTGGCTTTGCTCAGCGGCTGCTCCACCGTACAGCGTGGTTCGATCCCGGTGGTGGATGCGGGGACGACCGTGTCCAACAGCGAGCGTCTTTCGGCCAATGGCGGCTTCCGCAAGACGACGGTGAAACGACCTGTGCAGGGGCAGGCGCAATCGCAGGCTATCCCGCAAGGCGATACCGGCGTGGTGGTGATGGTTCCGGGTGGCGGCGCCACAACATCGGCGCCGATCAGCACATCGCCGATCGTTCCGGGGCCGGCCTCAGGTGGCATTACGCCGGGGCCATACAACCCTTCGCCGGTCGAGTCCGCGCCGATCAGCTCCGGCAGTTACAGCATGCCTTCGACGCCGAGCGGTATTCCTTCGGCCAGCAGCGGAGGCGGTCTGTCTGCCGATGAGCAACTGGACGGCCCGGTGCTTGCCCTGCTGAGCACGGCGCAGCAACAACAGGCTGGCGGCGACCTGAATGGCGCTTCTTCCAGCCTTGAGCGCGCTCAACGCGTAGCTCCGCGTGAGCCGCAAGTGCTTTACCGCCTGGCACAAGTGCGCATGGCTCAGGGCGATGCCCCGCAAGCCGAGCAAACCGCCCGCCGCGCGCTGACCATGGCCAATGGTCGTCCGGACTTGCAGGCCAGCCTGTGGGAACTGATCGCTCAGGCGCGTGAGAAACAAGGTGATTCCGCCGGCGCCGCACTGGCCCGTCAGAAGGCCAAGGTTTCGCTGTGATGGACGCTCGCTTTTCGAAAGTCGCCGATCAACTGTTGTTGATCGAGCGCGAACTGCGTGCCCAGGGCTGGTGGGATGACGTCCAGCCTTCGGTCGAAGCCTTGAGCAGTGTCGAGCCGTTTTCGGTTGACACCCTCGATTTCGAACAGTGGCTGCAATGGATCTTCCTGCCGCGGATGAAGATGATCCTCGAACAGAACTTGCCATTGCCCAATGCCTCGGGCATTCAGGAAATGGCCGAAATGGTCTTCGCCCAACGCAACCTGCAGGGCAAGGACCGGCAGCTGCAGGTGTTGCTCAAAGAGTTCGACCTGCTGATCACTGCTTCGCGCTGAACGGTCGACTGCCAGTGATCACTGGCAGTTTTCGGCGATCTGTTTCTGCGTCTCTGCGATACGCTCCTGACGTTGCGTATCGCTCAGCCGACGCAACTCCCCCTCGGTCTCCTCCCTCAGGCGCGGATTGTTCTGCAGCTGCGCCAGGTTTGTGCGCGCCTGTTCGCAGAAGGTCTTGAGCTGAGCCTGTTGCTCGGCGACCTGTTTCCTGACCTTGTCGTCGATGGCTTTCTGATCGCCCAGCGCACCGCTGCCGGGCATTGCAGTCGGGCGCGGAGAGGGCGAGGGCGGCGTTTGCAGGGTGGTCGCCGATTGCCCCTGCGGCGGCTGCGCATCGAAGTGTGTGACACCTTGGGCATCGACCCATTTGTAGATCTGACCGGCCATGCACCAGGGGCTGAGGCCGATCAGCAGTATGACGAGGAGCGTTCGCATGCTGATTCCTTGGCAAAATTGCGCAATTGACGCTAACAGAGTAGCGCTTTTCAGGTTTTTTCTTGCGTTCTCATGTGCTTACCCACAATTAAGCACATTGACGGCTTGACTTGGAGAGGGCGAAACAGAAGAATCCAAAGTCCGCTGTACAGGGACTGCCAGAAGCAGACCCTCTCGGCAGATCATGAGGCGCATATCCGCGTCGACCTGTTACACCCGCAACGCGTTACCTCGCGCTGGGTGGGAAAGGCCCGCAACACTTGGGACGATCCCAATACTTGCTCAGTCAGTGCTGACGTAGTCGGCGACCACCGTCGCTCATGCTCTGCCGAGAAGTAAACCTATTAAGACCCGTTCGCCTTTTTGTGGACGGTATTCTGGCGTTTTAGAGGTGAACAACGTGGAGCTTTTATCTGGCGGTGAGATGCTCGTCCGCTTCTTGCGTGACGAAGGCGTCAAATATATCTACGGGTACCCGGGTGGTGCTCTCCTTCATGTTTACGATGCCCTGTTCAAAGAACCGGAAGTGACCCACATCCTGGTTCGTCACGAACAAGCGGCTACCCATATGGCTGACGGCTACGCCCGTGCCACCGGTAAAGCCGGCGTGGTATTGGTGACTTCCGGTCCAGGCGCCACAAACGCCATCACCGGTATTGCCACGGCCTACATGGACTCGATTCCAATGGTGATCATTTCCGGTCAGGTGCCAAGCACCATGGTCGGCACCGACGCGTTCCAGGAAACCGACATGATCGGTATCTCCCGGCCGATCGTGAAGCACAGCTTCATGATCAAGCACGCGTCGGAAATCCCGGAAGTCATGAAGAAAGCCTTCTACCTGGCGCAATCCGGTCGTCCGGGCCCGGTCGTGGTCGATATCCCGAAAGACATGACCAACCCGGCCGAGAAGTTCGAATACATCTTCCCGAAGAAAGCCAAACTGCGTTCCTACAGCCCGGCCGTTCGCGGTCACTCCGGGCAAATCCGCAAGGCGGCAGAAATGCTCCTGGCGGCCAAGCGTCCCGTGCTCTACTCCGGCGGTGGTGTGATTCTCGGCAACGGCTCCGCGCCGCTGACCGAACTGGCGCAAATGCTCAACCTGCCGGTCACCAATACCCTGATGGGCCTGGGTGGCTATCCTGGCACTGACCGTCAGTTCATCGGCATGCTCGGCATGCACGGCAGCTATACCGCGAACCTGGCGATGCACCATGCCGACGTGATCCTGGCAGTCGGTGCGCGTTTCGACGATCGCGTGATCAACGGTGCGCCGAAGTTCTGCCCGAACGCCAAGATCATCCACATCGACATCGACCCGGCTTCGATTTCCAAGACCATCAAGGCCGACGTGCCAATCGTGGGTCCGGTGGAGAGCGTCCTGACCGAAATGGTCGCGATCCTCAAGGAAATCGGCGAAACCCCGAACAAGGAAGCGGTCACCAGTTGGTGGAAGCAGGTCGATGAGTGGCGCGGTGATCGCGGCCTGTTCCCTTACGACAAGGGTGACGGCAGCAAGATCAAGCCGCAGACCGTGATCGAAACCCTGTGCGAAGTGACCAAGGGCGACGCCTTTGTGACCTCCGACGTGGGCCAGCACCAGATGTTCGCTGCGCAGTACTACAAGTTCAACAAGCCGAACCGCTGGATCAACTCCGGTGGCCTGGGCACGATGGGCTTTGGTCTGCCAGCCGCAATGGGTATTGCCTTGAGCTTCCCCGAGTCTGACGTTGCGTGCGTCACCGGTGAGGGCAGCATCCAGATGAACATCCAGGAGCTGTCGACCTGCCTGCAATACGGTTTGCCGGTGAAAATCGTGATCCTGAACAACGGTGTACTGGGCATGGTGCGTCAGTGGCAGGACATGAGCTACGGCAGCCGTCACTCGCATTCGTACATGGAGTCGCTGCCTGATTTCGTCAAGCTGGCCGAGGCCTATGGTCACGTCGGCGTGCGCATCACCGAATCGAAAGATTTGAAGTCGAAGATGGAAGAAGCGTTCGCCCTGAAGGATCGCCTGGTCGTGATCGATATTTCGGTCGACACCAGCGAGCACGTCTACCCGATGCAGATCAAAGACGGCTCGATGCGCGATATGTGGCTGAGCAAGACGGAGCGTACCTAATCATGCGGCACATTATTTCCTTGCTTCTGGAAAACGAACCCGGTGCTTTGTCTCGCGTAGTCGGCCTGTTCTCGCAGCGCAACTACAACATCGAAAGCCTGACCGTGGCGCCAACCGAAGACCCGACCCTGTCGCGTCTGACGCTGACCACTGTCGGCCACGATGAAATCATCGAGCAGATCACCAAAAACCTGAACAAGCTGATCGAAGTGGTCAAGCTGGTGGACCTGTCGGAAAGTGCTCACATCGAGCGCGAACTGATGCTGGTCAAGGTCAAGGCCACTGGCGCCCAGCGCGCCGAGATCAAACGCACCACCGATATTTACCGTGGACAGATCGTCGACGTCAGCGCCAGCGTGTATACCGTTCAACTGACCGGTACCAGCGACAAGCTCGACAGCTTCATTCAGTCCATCGGCACCGCATCGATTCTGGAAACCGTCCGCAGCGGCGTTACCGGTATTGCCCGCGGCGACAAAGTACTCAGCATCTAAACCAAATTAGCGATTGGCCTGAACGGCCTGGATATAAAGGGGAAATTCATGAAAGTTTTCTACGATAAAGACTGCGACCTGTCGATCATCCAGGGCAAGAAAGTTGCCATCATCGGTTACGGCTCCCAGGGCCACGCTCAAGCGTGCAACCTGAAAGACTCCGGTGTCGACGTTACCGTCGGTCTGCGTAAAGGTTCGGCCACCGTTGCCAAGGCAGAAGCCCACGGCCTGAAAGTGACCGACGTGGCTGCCGCTGTTGCCGGCGCCGACCTGGTCATGATCCTGACCCCGGACGAGTTCCAGTCCCAGCTGTACAAGAACGAAATCGAGCCGAACATCAAGAAAGGCGCCACCCTGGCCTTCTCCCACGGCTTCGCGATCCACTACAACCAGGTTGTTCCGCGTGCCGACCTCGACGTGATCATGATCGCGCCGAAAGCCCCGGGCCACACCGTACGTTCCGAATTCGTGAAGGGCGGCGGTATTCCTGACCTGATCGCGATCTACCAGGACGCCTCGGGCAACGCCAAGAACGTTGCACTGTCCTACGCCGCCGGCGTGGGTGGCGGTCGTACCGGCATCATCGAAACCACCTTCAAGGACGAGACCGAAACCGACCTGTTCGGCGAACAAGCCGTTCTGTGTGGCGGTACCGTTGAACTGGTAAAAGCCGGTTTCGAAACCCTGGTTGAAGCTGGCTACGCGCCGGAAATGGCCTACTTCGAGTGCCTGCACGAACTGAAACTGATCGTTGACCTCATGTACGAAGGCGGTATTGCCAACATGAACTACTCGATCTCCAACAACGCTGAATACGGCGAGTACGTGACTGGTCCGGAAGTGATCAACGCCGAATCCCGTCAGGCCATGCGCAACGCCCTGAAACGTATTCAGGACGGCGAATACGCCAAAATGTTCATCAGCGAAGGCGCAACCGGCTACCCTTCGATGACCGCCAAGCGTCGTAACAACGCCGCTCACGGTATCGAAATCATCGGCGAGCAACTGCGCTCCATGATGCCGTGGATCGGTGCCAACAAGATCGTCGACAAAGCCAAAAACTAAGTCTTCGACCCTTGTAAGAAAAAACGCGGCCTTGGCCGCGTTTTTTCGTATGGGCGGGCGGTTCTGGTATAAAGCTGCATCGTTTGTGGCCGAACCGTCGTCCCAGACACCTGTCGAAAATGTCCAATCCGTTGCAAGGTAATGTCCATGAGCGAACGTCCCGAAGAGCCGAACCAGGCTTCAGACGCCGAAAGCCTGCTGCCCATCGATGAACATGTCGAAGAAGGGCATGACGCAGAAGGTCGTAAAGTCCGGCATCGTGGTATCTATCTGCTGCCGAACCTGTTCACCACTGCGAATCTGTTCGCGGGGTTTTATTCCATCATCAATTCGATGAGTGCCCAGGCCGCCTTGAGCGCCGGTGATTCGGCGAATGCGAGCAAGTACTTCGCCTTCGCGGCCATCGCGATCTTCGTCGCCATGGTGCTCGATGGTCTCGACGGCCGCGTGGCACGCATGACCAACACGCAAAGTGCATTCGGTGCCGAGTACGACTCGCTGTCGGACATGGTTGCCTTTGGCGTTGCGCCGGCATTGCTGGCATTCGGTTGGGCCCTGGGTGACATGGGCAAGGTCGGCTGGATGGTCGCCTTCATCTATGTGGCGGGTGCGGCGTTGCGTCTGGCGCGCTTCAACACTCAGGTCGGCACTGCCGACAAGCGCTACTTCATCGGCCTGGCCAGCCCGGCTGCTGCCGGTGTGGTAGCGGGGATTGTCTGGGCATTCAGCGACTACGGAATCCAGGGTTCGAAGATGTCGTTCCTCGTTGCATTGATGGTAGCGGCTGCCGGCATGCTGATGGTCAGCAACATCAAATACAACAGCTTCAAGGAGCTGGATCTGAAAGGGCGCGTGCCATTCGTTGCGATTCTGGCGGTGGTGCTGGTGTTCGCCGTGGTGTTCAGTGATCCTCCGCGTATCCTGCTGCTGGTGTTCCTCGCCTATGCGGCTTCGGGCCCGGTGCAGTACCTGTTGCATCTTCGTCGCCACAAAAACGTCGAGTGATGTAATTTCCCTCATACTCCGCAGTCTATGGGTGCATCTGTCCTCCAAAACTGCGGAGTTGTCATGCTGATCAAATTCCCCAAAGCGTCCGACTGCCACGAGTCGGACGTCACGCCTGAATCCATTTATCTCTCTCGCCGACAATTGCTCGGTGCTACGGCGGCCGGCCTGGCTGTGAGCAGTCTGCCGCGTTGGGCCAGTGCCGAAGAGGCGGCCCGTTATGCCGATGTCGAGCCCGGACACGCGCCCGCCTGGTTTGCCGAGAAGCAGCCTTCTATTAAATGGGGGGCCGTGAACGTCAAGGATGAGGCGATCACGCCCTATAAGGACGCGACCCACTACAACAACTTCTATGAGTTCGGCACCGACAAGGGTGACCCGGCGGCGAATGCCGGATCGCTGAAGACCGAACCGTGGAGTGTGGTGGTGGACGGGGAGGTGGGTAAGCCGGGGCGCTATGCACTGGAAGACTTCATGAAACCTTACCAGTTGGAGGAGCGCATCTATCGCCTGCGTTGTGTCGAGGCGTGGTCGATGGTCATTCCCTGGATCGGCTTTCCCATTTCGG
>NZ_CP136718.1:4190000-5310000 GCF_051554255.1 Pseudomonas sp. NMS19W | reverse complement strand
CCACGCCGAAAGACCAAGGTTTCCTGCGCAACGTTAATCGACGCAGGGTTAGTCGGTCCCTAAGGCGAGGCTGAAAAGCGTAGTCGATGGAAAACAGGTTAATATTCCTGTACTTCTGGTTATTGCGATGGAGGGACGGAGAAGGCTAGGCCAGCTTGGCGTTGGTTGTCCAAGTTTAAGGTGGTAGGCTGAGATCTTAGGTAAATCCGGGATCTTAAGGCCGAGAGCTGATGACGAGTTGCCTTTAGGCGACGAAGTGGTTGATGCCATGCTTCCAAGAAAAGCTTCTAAGCTTCAGATAACCAGGAACCGTACCCCAAACCGACACAGGTGGTTGGGTAGAGAATACCAAGGCGCTTGAGAGAACTCGGGTGAAGGAACTAGGCAAAATGGCACCGTAACTTCGGGAGAAGGTGCGCCGGTGAGGGTGAAGGACTTGCTCCGTAAGCCCATGCCGGTCGAAGATACCAGGCCGCTGCGACTGTTTATTAAAAACACAGCACTCTGCAAACACGAAAGTGGACGTATAGGGTGTGACGCCTGCCCGGTGCCGGAAGGTTAATTGATGGGGTTAGCTAACGCGAAGCTCTTGATCGAAGCCCCGGTAAACGGCGGCCGTAACTATAACGGTCCTAAGGTAGCGAAATTCCTTGTCGGGTAAGTTCCGACCTGCACGAATGGCGTAACGATGGCGGCGCTGTCTCCACCCGAGACTCAGTGAAATTGAAATCGCTGTGAAGATGCAGTGTATCCGCGGCTAGACGGAAAGACCCCGTGAACCTTTACTATAGCTTTGCACTGGACTTTGAATTTGCTTGTGTAGGATAGGTGGGAGGCTTTGAAGCGTGGACGCCAGTTCGCGTGGAGCCATCCTTGAAATACCACCCTGGCAACTTTGAGGTTCTAACTCAGGTCCGTTATCCGGATCGAGGACAGTGTATGGTGGGTAGTTTGACTGGGGCGGTCTCCTCCTAAAGAGTAACGGAGGAGTACGAAGGTGCGCTCAGACCGGTCGGAAATCGGTCGTAGAGTATAAAGGCAAAAGCGCGCTTGACTGCGAGACAGACACGTCGAGCAGGTACGAAAGTAGGTCTTAGTGATCCGGTGGTTCTGTATGGAAGGGCCATCGCTCAACGGATAAAAGGTACTCCGGGGATAACAGGCTGATACCGCCCAAGAGTTCATATCGACGGCGGTGTTTGGCACCTCGATGTCGGCTCATCACATCCTGGGGCTGAAGCCGGTCCCAAGGGTATGGCTGTTCGCCATTTAAAGTGGTACGCGAGCTGGGTTTAGAACGTCGTGAGACAGTTCGGTCCCTATCTGCCGTGGACGTTTGAGATTTGAGAGGGGCTGCTCCTAGTACGAGAGGACCGGAGTGGACGAACCTCTGGTGTTCCGGTTGTCACGCCAGTGGCATTGCCGGGTAGCTATGTTCGGAAAAGATAACCGCTGAAAGCATCTAAGCGGGAAACTTGCCTCAAGATGAGATCTCACTGGAACCTTGAGTTCCCTGAAGGGCCGTCGAAGACTACGACGTTGATAGGTTGGGTGTGTAAGCGCTGTGAGGCGTTGAGCTAACCAATACTAATTGCCCGTGAGGCTTGACCATATAACACCCAAGCAATCTGCAGACTCGAAAGAGGCCAGATTGCGGTGTGTGAAGACGAAAGAACCGAAAGTTCGACGCTTACAAAACACCGAAAACTATCCCATACCCAATTTGCTGAAGCGAGGCCAACCGGTCACGAGTCAGTACCCGAATTTCTTGACGACCATAGAGCGTTGGAACCACCTGATCCCATCCCGAACTCAGAAGTGAAACGATGCATCGCCGATGGTAGTGTGGGGTTTCCCCATGTGAGAGTAGGTCATCGTCAAGATTAAATTCCGAAACCCCAATTGCGAAAGCAGTTGGGGTTTTGTTTTGCCTGCGGGAAAGTTTTTGCTCGCTTGAACGAACAAATTTGCACAGTTATTTTCGAATCAGAACACTAGAATAGACCCCATCTTTTTCGGAGCCAGGCCCTTATGTCAGATTCGGTTGACGCCCCCGGGCTGTCAGATTTACCGCTGGATGACTTGGTGGCCTGCCATGAGTGCGATCTGCTGATGCGCAAGCCCAAGCTTGCTCACGGCGAAAAAGCCCTCTGCCCACGCTGCGGCTACGAACTGTACGCCCACCGTCATAACGTGGTGCAGCGTAGTCTTGCCCTGGTCATTGCCGCATTGTTGCTCTACGTGCCGGCGAACTTTTTACCCATCATGCAGCTCAATGTTCTCGGGCAATCGTCGCAAGACACTGTCTGGAGCGGCGTTGTCGGTCTGTTTAATACCGATATGCGCGGTGTTTCAGTCGTCGTATTCCTGTGCAGCATGGCGATCCCCCTGTTGAAACTGCTGTGTCAGTTGATTGTGTTGCTGACCATCCGTTTCAACATCGGTCGTAGCTACGGCCTGTTGCTCTACCGCATTTATCACCACCTCAAAGACTGGGGCATGCTTGAGGTCTACCTCATGGGTGTCCTGGTGGCGATCGTCAAACTGGCAGACATGGCGGCCATCACCGTCGGTCTCGGTCTGGCATGTTTCATCGGTTTGTTATTGGTTCAGGTCTGGCTCGAAGTGGTGATGTCACCGCACCAGATCTGGCAGGCGTTATCAGGAGAAGATGCCCATGCGGGCGATTGATGCGGGCATTCTGATTTGTACCGAATGCCACGAACTGAACAAGCAGGATGTCGACAGCGACGTGCAGACCTGCACCCGATGCGGTGCGCTGGTTCACGCCCGGCGGCCCAATAGTCTCGCGCGAACCTGGGCGCTGCTGATCACGGCCGCGATCGTCTACATTCCGGCCAACGTCCTGCCGATCATGACGGTCAGTTCGCTGGGCCAGGGTGATCCGAGCACGATCATGTCCGGCGTCATCCAGTTGGTACAGCACGGCATGATTCCAATCGCTGCCGTGGTGTTCATCGCCAGCATTCTGGTGCCGACCTTCAAGCTGGTGGGCATCGCGCTGCTGCTGTTTTCGGTACAGCGCCGTCAGCCGTTATCTGCGCGTCAGCGAATCTGGATGTACCGCTTCATCGAGTTCATCGGCCGCTGGTCAATGCTCGATATTTTCGTGATCGCCATTCTGGTGGCGGTCGTCAACTTCGGCCGGCTAGCCAGCGTCGAAGCCAATCTGGGCGCCATCGCCTTCGCCAGTGTGGTGATTCTGACGATGCTCGCCGCTGTCACTTTCGATCCCCGACTGATTTGGGATAACACGGAGTCGGACGCCGACCATGACTGATTTGCCCGTAGCGAAAACCCGACCGGCTTCGAACTGGTCTGCCATTTGGGTACTGCCCCTGATTGCCCTGATCATCGGCGGCTGGCTGGGATGGCGTGCCTACAACGAAACCGGCATCGAGATTCAGGTGCGTTTCGAAAGTGGTGAAGGCATCCAGGCCAACAAGACCGAAGTGGTCTACAAAGGCATGTCTGTCGGTAAGGTCAAAGCCCTCAAACTCGATGACGAAGGTGCTACCAAAGGCGTGATCGCCACCATCGAGATGAACAAGGATGTCGATCAATACCTGAAGACCAGCACCCGCTTCTGGCTGGTCAAACCGAGCGTGACCCTGGCGGGTATTACTGGTCTGGAAACCCTGGTGTCGGGCAACTATGTCGCGATCAGTCCGGGCGAAGGTGAGCCGACCCGCAAGTTCAAGGCCCTGGCCGAAGAGCCGCCGCTGTCGGACTCCAAACCCGGCCTGCACCTGACAATCAAGGCTGATCGCCTGGGTTCGCTGAACCGCGGCAGCCCGGTGTTCTACAAGCAGATCCAAGTCGGTCAGATCAAAAGTTACGTGCTGTCGGAAGACCAGAGCACGGTCGAACTCAAGGTGTTCATCGAGCCGACCTACGCAAAACTCGTGCGCAAACACACGCGTTTCTGGAACGCCAGCGGCATCAGCATCGACGCCAACCTGTCCGGCGTGAAAGTGCGCAGCGAGTCCCTGGCCAGCATTGTCGCGGGTGGTATTGCCTTCGCGACGCCAGAGAACCGCAAGGACAGCCCGCCTACCGATCCGAGCCTGCCATTCCGCTTGTACGAAGACTTCGATGCGGCCGCCGCCGGTATCCGCGTGAAGGTCAAACTCAGCGATTTCGAAGGTCTGCAGGCCGGGCGTACCCCAGTGATGTACAAGGGCATTCAGGTCGGTAATCTCAAAGCCCTGAAGATCGATCCTGATCTGTCCAGCGCCACCGCCGAACTGACCCTCGATCCATTGGCCGAAGAATATCTGGTCACCGGTACTCAGTTCTGGGTGGTCAAACCGTCGATTTCCCTGGCTGGCATCACCGGTCTGGAAGCGTTGGTCAAAGGTAACTACATCGCCGTGCGCCCGGGCGACAAGGGCGGTGCGCCGCAACGCGAGTTCGAGGCACGGCCAAAAGCGCCACCACTGGATCTTAAGGCGCCGGGCCTGCACCTGGTGCTGTTCACCGACAGCCTCGGTTCGATCGAGGTCGGCAGTCCGATTCTCTACAAACAGGTCAAGGTCGGCTCGGTGCAGAGCTACCAGTTTTCCAAGACCAAAAAGCAACTGGTGATCGGCGTCCACATCGAGAAGGAATACGAAAACCTGGTCAACGCCTCGACCCGGTTCTGGAACGTCAGCGGCATCACACTGACCGGCGGTCTGACTGGCGGGATACAGGTCAAGAGCGAGTCCTTGCAGACCTTGATGGCCGGCGGCATCGCCTTCGAAACGCCGCAAGCCAAGGCGCCGTTGCAGAAGCGGATTCCGCGCTTCCGTCTGTTCGCCAATCATGATGACGCGAATCAGAAAGGCGAGGTGGTGACCATCAAGGTGGACCGCGCCGACGGCCTGCGCAGCGGTACGCCGGTTCGTTTCAAGGGACTGGATGTCGGCAAGATCGAAAGCGTCGACCTGACCGATGATCTGCAATCGGTGATCCTCACCGCGCGCATCACCGAAGTCCCGGAGAAGATTGCCCGGGTCGGCAGTCAGTTCTGGGTGGTAAAGCCGGAACTGGGGCTGATCAAGACCTCGAACCTGGAAACCCTGGTCACGGGGCAGTACATCGAAGTTCAGCCGGCGGCGAAGAGCCTCGGCCCGCAGAAGAACTTCGTGGCCTTGGCCAATCCGCCGGAAGTGAGCAAACAAGAGGCTGGCCTCAGTCTGGTATTGAGCGCCGCCCGTCGCGGCTCGTTGAAACCCGGCGTGCCGGTAACCTATCGCGAAATCACGGTGGGTAAAGTCACTGGTTACGAACTGGGTCAGACCGCCGACCGCGTTCTGGTGCACATTCTGATCGAGCCGAAATACGCGCCGCTGGTTCGCAGTGGCAGCCGCTTCTGGAACACCAGCGGTGTCGGCTTCGATATTGGTTTGTTCAATGGCCTGACCGTGCGCACCGAGTCTCTCGAAACGGCGATTCAGGGCGGTATCGCCTTCGCCACACCGGACGGCGAGCGGATGGGCAACCCGGCCCGCGCCGAGCAGACCTTCCCGCTGTTCGACAAGTTCGAAGACGAGTGGCTGACCTGGGCGCCGAAAATCCCCCTCGGCAAATAATCCCGCCCAATGAAAAGGGCCGCGATCCAATGGATCGCGGCCCTTTTTTGTGCCCGTCAGCTACACATCAAACCGCATCCAGCTCCGGTTCATCCGCTTCGACATTGATGGTGGCTTTCACCACATCGTGGCGGCGGATGTACTTCCAGTCCGCCTCGTCGATGTAGATCCCGGCCGGGCCGCTGCCACCTTCCAGGTCGATGGCGACACTGGCGCAGACCTGCGGCTTCACACTCGCCAGAATCGGCACGAAGCCCAGTTGCAGGCTGGTTTCCAGCAACGCCGCCTGGTTCCTTTCGTCGATGTCCGCCGCCTCGTCGAGGTAGTACGGCAGGCGTACGCGACCGGCCAGATCGCGATCCATCAAGTGCAGCAACAAATACATGTTGGTCAGCGCCTTGATGGTCATCGTGGTGCCGTTGGACGCCGCGCCATCGATGTCGGTGTGGATAACCGGCTGGCCGTTGACCTTGGTGATCTCGAACGCCAGTTCGAACAAGTCCTTGAGGCCGAGCTGGTTGTGGTTCGCCGCCACCAGCCGCGCCAGGTATTCCTTGGCCTCTTCGTTCTTGTTGTCCTGCTCGGCGCTCTGGCTCAGGTCGAACACCGACAGGGTTTCGCCTTCCTCGTACTGACCGGCGCTGTGGATGATCTGGTCGATGTGCTTGAGCGCTTCCTTGTTCGGTGCAAGCACGATGCGGAAGCTTTGCAGGTTCGACACCTGACGCTTGTTGATCTCACGGTTGAACAACGCCAGTTGGTGCTCGAGGCTGTCGTAGTCGCTACGGATGTTGCGCAGGGTCCGCGCAATATCGGTGACTGCCGCGCGACGGGCCTTGCCCAGGGTCAGAGCTTCGTCGGTGCGGTGCGCGTAAGCGTTGATCAGCAGCGACAGGCGTCGCTCCATGTCGTCTTCACTGTCGAACTTGGCCACGCCCTTGAGGCGCACCTGCGCATACAGCGCTTCGATCTGGCCATCGGCCCGCAGCAGGCCTTGCCAGCTGTCCTGATAGTCGTTGAGCAGCGGCAGCAGGTTGTCCATGGAATCGTCGACCGGATCCATGAACGGCGTGCCGAACGGCAGATCCGCCGGCAGCAACTGACGGCGACGCAGGGCATCGTCGAGAGTGCGCTGCTTGGCTTCCATGTCGGCGATCTGCCGGCCGACCAGTTGCAGCTTGGCCGACAGTTGCTGGACGCGCTCGGTGAACGCATCGCTGGAGCGCTTGAGTTCGTCCTGCGCAGCTTCCATCTGTGCAAGCTGCTCGAGCTTGTCGCCTTCTTCGGCGCTCAGGGTCTGGGTACGACGGAAATCTTCCAGCGCTTTCTGCGCATCCAGCACTTGCTGGTACAGCGCCTCGGTCTGGGTCTTGCTCGCGGCGCGGTCGGCGGCCACGGCTTGTTGGGTTTTCAGTTGCTTGAGTTCTTTTTCCAGACGCTCTTTCTGATCGCGCAGCGCGGCACGGTCGGCCAGCGCCTGCAGGGCCGGCGGCTCGATGTGCGAGATGTCGATCGAAAGGCCCGGCACTTCGAAACGTTCGCCCTTGAAGCCGTCGAGGATCAGCTCGACCGATTTCACCCACTCGCCATCCTCGTCGAGGGTGATGCCGTGCTCGCCCAGCGGCAGGCTGAACAGCGCGCTGTTGAACAGACGCATCAGACGCTCGACGTCCTGTTGCGAAAACTCTTCGCGCAGACGGGCGTAGCTGTTGTTGTCGGCGTGATCGAGTTGCTGCTTCACCGACTTCAGGCGTTTTTCCAGATCCCGCAGACGCTCTTCGAGATCCTCGGCACTGAACTGACGAGACTGCGCCAGCGCACCGGCCAGTTCATCGTGAGCGTCCTTGGCGGCGAGCAGTTGCTGCTCGAGCACTTTCACGTCATCGATCAGCGCAAAGCGATTCTTCAGCACCGACAGCTCACCCAGCCAGCGCTGGATGCCGGAGATTTCCCGCTCCAGGCGCATCAGCTCCTGAGTGCCGCCGCGCTGGTCGTTCTGCAGGTCGTCCTGTTCGCGGCGGTAGTGCTCGGCCTGGATGGTCAGCTCTTCCTTGCGCGCCGTGGCGTAGTCCGACCAGGTGCCGAGCAACGAGTCGAGCAGCGGCGACAGGCGATGCAGCTTGCCGCGCAGCACGTCGCGCTGTTTCACGCCGTTGGCCAAGGCTTCGACCAAGGGGCCGGCGGCCACCAGCGAGTTGTAGTCCTGTTCCATGCGACGCACGTCGCGGAAGGCTTCTTCGCAGGCCGCGATGTAGTCGACGCTGCCGGAACGCAGGCTGTGTTCGAAGGCATCGAGGAACAGCTGCTTGAGCTTGGCGGCGGTGATTTCACGCATGTGCAGCAGGTTGATGAACAGTGCGCGGAACGTCTTCAGGCTCTGCTCGCTGGTGGAGCGCAGCGGAATCAGGGTCAGGTCGAGCGGGATCGACGTATGACCGCCGACCAGCAAACGCCGCAGTTCATCAGGCTTGAGTTCGTAGGCTTTCAGGCCTTCTTTCTCAAGGTTGCTGAACAGTTCTTTCTGGCGCAGGCAGGTATCGTTTTTCTGGTAGTGGGCCAGATCGAGCTTGCCGGCATAGGCGAAGAACTGGTGACCGAAACCACCGCCGGGACCGCGACCGACCACGCCGATCACGTGCGGGCCATGAGGCAGGTTCACTTCGACGAGGATGTAGCTGGTGTCGGAGGCAAAGTAGAAACGCCGGGATTGTTCCAGGCTGTACTTGCCGAAACTCATGTCCGACATGCGCGCCAGGATCGGGAACTGCAAGGCGTTGATCGACGCGGATTTACCGAGGTTGTTCGCGCCGTAGACCGACAGCGGTTCTTCCAGCGGGAACAGGCCGAGGCTGTAACCGGCGGTGTTCAAAAGGGCAAAGCGGCGGATGCCGTAGCGTTCCTGGCTCATGCGTCGGACTCCTGTTCTTCGGCAATGGCGCGGGCCAGTGCGTCTTCTTCGCTCTCTTCCTCAAATTCGGAGAGATCGAGTGGATCGTCGGTCTCGAGGAATTTGGCCTCGGCCTCTTCGTCGATCAGCACCGGTGCCGGCAGCGGCAGTACGCTGTGCACGCTGGCCGCCAGATCGCGGTCTTGCTGAACCGAGAGGCAGACGTCGAGGAAACGGTGCATCGGCGGCAGGAAGCGGTACACGCCGTTTTCTTCACCGGCGAAGCCGAGCTGGGTCATGCGGCGCATGATCTTTTCTTCCAGCTCTTCAACGGTCTGTACTTCGGCCTGGATGAACAGGTCGCGGTACTTTTCCAGCAGCGATGGCAGCTCGTCGCGGCCGAGACTGCCGCCGTCCAGCACGGCGATCGGGTCGCGGCCCTGGTCAGCCAGGTGCTCGACAAGGATGAAGGTGAACAGCGCCAAACGCTGGGCGGTCTTGTTCACTGCGGCGGCGGCCATGTCCGGCACGAAGTAGTAGAAGCCACGGGTATCGCAGACCAGTTCGAAGCCCAGGGCCTTGAACAGCGTGCGGTACTGGTCCTGGAAGTTCGACAGCTGCGCGTACAGCTCCGGGTCGCGGCGGCTGACGTGGTAGCCCTTGAACAGTTCGCGGAAGATCGGCGCCAGTTGAGACAGTTCGGAGAGATCAAGATGCATGTGGAGTGCTCGCAGAATCCTCGGCGGCGGGGTCGCGGGCCGAGAGCAGGGCGAAGGAGCGCAGGCTGACCTGGTGCTCGTGAGTGTGGTATTCGCGGCGTTCCAGACGCTCGCGCTTGAAGCGTTTTTCCCGCGACAGGCGCGAGAACCAGTAAAGCAATTCGTCGGTGGCGCCGTCCGGTTCCTGTTCCAGCAGCCAGGTCATCAGATCCGGCATCGGCAGGGACTCTTCGCAGCGGTCGACCATTTCGCGCACGGTGCGCGGTGCACGCGGCGCATCGCCGGTCTTTTGCGACTTGTGCGCCTTGGGGAAACGCGCCGGTTTCGGTTCGAAACGGGCCAGGGCGTAGACGTAGGCTTCAACCTGACTGGCGCTGCCGAGAAAAGTGCTTTGCGGCCGGGTGAACAGCGGCATCGCGGCTTGCGGCACAGCGTCGATGCCTTTGCGGCGGATCGCCGCCAGCGCCAGCGCAGCACCACGGGTCACGGCGTTGTGCCGGCGCGCTTCTTCACGCAGCGGCAGCAGCAGTTCCCGTGCGTGACGCAGGGTCAACTGAGCGCTGGTCTGCATTTCGAGGATGCGCGCGTGGGTGCGCAGCAGCATGTCGTCATCGACCAGGTGGCCGAGGCGCTGCTGTTCGCTGAGCATCTTCAGCAGCACGGTTTCGACCTTGCGCACGCCTTGTTCGAAGGCGCCGTCGGCGTTCACCAGATCGATCATCGGCTCGACGTATTCGTCCCAGGTCGCCAGTACTTCGGCGTAACGCTGACGCAGAGGAATCTGCCGGTCGCTGGTCTTGGCCCGTTCGGCCACGGCTACCAGCGCCTGTTCGTCGTTGTCGAGTTTCTTCAGGACGTCACGCACACGCATGTCGAGCAGGCGCAACTGACGGGCCAGGTCATTGCCGTCGCGGATGTCGAACGCATCCTGGATATAACCGGCCAGACGCTCGAGGTGACGCAGGTAGGCTTCGATTTCCAGGCACAGGCCCAGACGGTGTTCCCGGCGCAGGTAGGCGAGGAAGTCGTGGATTTGTGCGTTGAGCTCGAAGCGGTTCGGGCTTTTCGCCACGGGGACCAGAATGTCGAGGCGAATCCACACGTCGAGCAGGCTGGTGATGTCCTGCGGCGTGCTTTCCAGTTGTTGGGCGGCCAGTTGCGTGCGCAGTTCGTTGAGGCTCAGGGTGCCCTGGTCGAAGTGCTCGCACAGTGGCTCCAGAAGTGCCCAGTGTTCAGCGAGGGCGCGCAAGACGCGCTTGGGTTCGATCATCGGAATGGCCGGCTGGTTGGCGATTAAAAGCCGCGATTGTACTGCATCACGCGGGATGCGATTCACTCTCGGGACGGGCTGTCGCTTTTCTTTGCGTCAAGGTATCGGTCAAGACTATCGATCAACTGCGGGCGATCTTGAGCGAAGGGCGGTAGAATCAGCGCACTTCAGTTATCCACAAGTGGCCGACCCTTGCTAATCGAGTCCCGCCGCCGCGCCTATTTGAACGCCATGCAGGTGGTCAACTGGCTGCCGCGCACCGAATTGCCCTTCGCCGCACCGTCGCGGCCCGAGCTACTGGAACCGCTGGAGCCAGAGCCCGAGGTTTTGCTGTCCGTCGCACCGGCTTCCCCGGCTGACGCGCCGGCTCAGCAGGCCGCGCGCGTGGTCGAACGGCCGAAGATCGAGGTCCCGCGACCAACGCCCGCCAGCGGCCGCCCTGCCGCCAAACCGGTGGAGGAAGCCGAAGAAGCGCCGGTGGTCGCACGGCCCGCGCCGGTGCCGCCACCGCGTTTCGCCCTGCAATTGCTGCGCGCCGGTCGTTGCCTGTTGCTGGTGGAGTTACCCACAGGCGAATCGTTCCAGAGCCGGGATCCGGCCTATCTGCTGCTCAAGGACATGCTGCGGGCCGCCGGTCTGCCGGATGCGCCGCAGATCGTCGGCGATCCGGTGCGTTGGCCACTGCTGGTGCGCGGCACCATGGATCAGGGGCCGGATGCGGCCCGGGATTTCGTCCAGGGTTTCCTTTCGGTGCAAATGGAGACGTCGCCATGCGCCTGCCTGTGGCTGATCGGTCTGCCGGCGGTGCGCTTCGCCGGTGAGAAGGACGCCGAAGCGTTCAACAGTGAATTGCAGATCGAGGGTCTTGGCCTGGCCTGGGCCGTGCCGGGACTGGAGTTGTTGATGGAAGAGCCACAGCGCAAAGCCGCCGTGTGGCAAGCCATGCGTCGGCTGATGGCGCGCTGGAAAGAATCGAATGAGTGATGCTGTAACCTTCCGTCCGATGGTCGAAGCCGATCTGGACGCTGTGCTGAAAATTGAATTCGCGGCCTACAGCCATCCCTGGACCCGCGGGATTTTTCTCGACGGGCTGGGCAAATACCAGATCTGGCTGATGTTCGAAGGCGAGCAGCAGGTCGGCCACGGGGTGGTGCAGATCATTCTGGACGAGGCGCACCTGCTCAACATCACGGTCAAGCCGGAGAATCAGGGCCGGGGCCTGGGGCTGACATTGCTCGAATACCTGATGTCCCGAGCCTATGCGGCGGATGCCCGGGAGTGTTTCCTGGAAGTGCGCGACAGCAACACAGCGGCTTTCCGCCTGTACGAGCGCTATGGTTTCAATGAAATAGGCCGCCGTCGCGATTACTACCCGGCGGTGGGCGGGCGTGAAGACGCCGTGGTCATGGCCTGCACCCTGGTTGACTGATCGCCGTTGGAAGCTGCTTCAATCTGAGGCAGCTTCCAGCGAGCACTTCAGCGTTTGCCGTCCATCGGGTCGCGACGCGCCATTTCCGCTTCATCCAGCCCTTCGCCGCCGCCAATGTCGTCCTCATCGACAATGCTCAAATCCCAATCCGCCTGATTGCCTGACCCCAACTCATCGGCATCACGGGCGCCGTCTTCGCGGATCAAAGTTTCCGGGCTCAGGTCATCGTCGGTCGGCTCATGATCAGCCACTGAAGCACCGGTCAGCCCCGCCTCCCGTACCCGTTCCCGAGGCATCCGTTGCTCACGCTCACGTTCCGGCAGTTCATCACCGATCTTTGCGCTGGGCTGTTCGTCGTCGAAATCCAGCTCATGCACCGATCCCATGCGGTCTTCGTTATCATCGATGGGCTCCGGTTGCACCGCGTCGAAGGGACGTCGTGAATCAGTCATGGCAAATCCTCATACTGTGGGCCTTACTGAGGTGGACTCACCCGGCACACGAGAAATTCCAACGAAATCACTTGCGATCCTTTCGTGACCCCGACGGACGGTTGTCTGTCATAGCAGCGCATCTTTCTTGAGGCCTTACAGCATGCATGACTTACAAGACCTGATTGATAACAACGAGCGTTGGGCTGACGCGATCACCAAGGAAGACCCGGATTTCTTCGCCAAGCTGGCCCGCCAGCAGACGCCGGAATACCTGTGGATCGGATGCTCCGATGCACGGGTTCCGGCCAACGAAATCGTCGGCATGCTGCCGGGCGATCTGTTCGTTCACCGCAACGTGGCCAACGTGGTGCTGCACACCGACCTCAACTGCCTGTCGGTGATCCAGTACGCCGTGGACGTGCTCAAGGTCAAACACATTCTGGTGACCGGCCACTACGGTTGCGGCGGTGTGCGGGCGTCGATGCAGGATCGCCAGTTCGGCCTGATCGATGGCTGGCTGCGGTCGATTCGCGATCTGTATTACGAAAAGCGCGAAGAACTCGCCAAACTGCCGACTGAAGAGGAACAGGTCGATCGCCTGTGCGAGCTCAACGTGATCCAGCAAGTGGCCAACGTCGCTCACACCAGCATCATCCAGAACGCCTGGCATCGCGGGCAGAGCCTGTCGATCCACGGTTGCATCTACGGCATCAAGGATGGCCGCTGGAAAAGTCTGAACACCACCATCAGCGGTTTCGAGCAACTGCCACCGCAATACCGTCTGCGGCCGGTCGGCGCACCGTAACCTGCAAGTCAGCGCAAGCCTTGTCGCAGCCAGCTCTTCAAGTAGCGCTGGCCTTCAAGGCTGGGTGGTTCGTCGTAACCGGTGATCCAGCCGCGACAATGAGCAGACCCGCAACCGCAGGCGAACTGCCTGAGCAGTTTGTCCTCGGTGGCGGTGTAGTCCATGGTCAGTCGTTCGCCCGGCTGAATGTCTCGCACGGCCCATAGCCATAATTCACTCATGTCGATGAACACGTTCGGGTCGCAGGAGTGTTCGAGCAGTCCGCAGAAGCGTGGATCGTAAATATGGATGCCGGCCTGTAATTGCCGGGTCTGGCGGCAGCGGTAGGGCAGCAGTTGGCCCGAGACCCTGCACATGCGGGTGATGCGCAGAAATTCCCGGCGTGCGGCGATTGCGCAAGGCGTTCCCCGGGCGTCGTGAATCACTTCGAAGTCGGCACGGGAAGGGAATCCGAGGCGCACGGGAAGCCCCGTGAACGGGTAGATCCCCTCTGTATCGCGGGGCGTTGGATGGCGAAGGACTTGCGTATTCATAACGATCCCTGTCGAAAAGATGCTGCGACTTCAACAGGGCCGTTTCCATTCGGCCCGGCAACACAGTATTGGATCCAATATCTCGTATATGAAACTACAGATCTACTGTCACATCTGACAGGGGCGAAAGACGCTTTTCCGCGTCAGCCTGCGCTGACACGGAAAAGCCATTCTTGCGTCAAATATGCGGAGCAGGCACCGCGGTGTCCGGCATCGGGCTTTGAAGCTGTTGCAACTGGGCCTTGATCGGCGTGGTGGCGCACTTGGCGGCGGCCTGTTCGGCGGTCAGGTTGCGGATCGAGGTGTAGAACAGCTCGCAAGTCTTGACCTTCTGCGTCACTTGCCAGGTCTGGGTGCAGCTGTTCAGCAGGGTTTTCGGGTCGGTGCCCGGCTTGCTGCCCATGCCGGCCTGCCAGCAGGCGGCGCTCAAGTCCTGGCCCATCACTTTCAGCCCCGCCGCGTCAGCCTTGGCCTGGGCGTCGTCACCGGTGTAGCTCTTGGGATCGGCGGCGTACCAGATGTAGCTCGGGTGGTTGGAACCCAGTACCGGCACGTTCACCCCGGCGCTCGGAGTGATGGTTGCAAGGCCCAGAACATCCACGGTCTGCCCGTATTGTTTCTTGATCCAGTTACGCACCGGTGCACCGAAGGCCACCATCGGCAGGGCAGCACCGCTGGCGCTGACGCTGACCTGTTTGACCATGGTGGTCTGGTAGTCCTTGAAGTAGTCGTAGACCCCTTCAAGGTCGCTGCCGGCGCTGGCGGGGGCGGCAATCGGCGCGATGTCGACGATCGTCTGGTAACCCGGCGTCTGGTCGGCCGGAATGCCGTTGTCGGTCAGCAGCGCGGCCCAGCGGTCGGTGGTGTTGGAACGCAGGTAGTCCTGGGCCTGGGTCAGCGAGTAATCCGGCGGGAAGTGCAGCAGTTCGACGCTTTTACGGTTTTCCAGGGCCATGCCCAGCGGCAGGAACAGATACCAGCTGTACGCCCACTTGCCATCGGCGTTGAGCTTGCTGGCGCCGGTGTAGGCCAGGTCGCCGGCATCCAGTAGCGCGGTCAGCGGCTTGTCGTAACCTTTCGGCACGCCGCTGATCTCGGCATAAATCTGCCCGTTGTCATTTTTCACCAGCACCTTGGCACCGGTATAACCATCGCGTTGTACGCTCTGGCTCAGGTAATGGGCGACGGTCTGCTCAAGCGTCCAGTTGCGAAAGCAGATCACGCTGCAATTGTTGGGATAAGCGAAGAGGCGGGTGACGCGTTCGGTGCTGCCCAGTTTCAGGTCGACATCGGCGTGGGCGGCTGCGCTCAATGTGAGCGCAGCGAGGGTGAGTCCTGCGAGTTTGAACATGCTCAGATCCTTTTCAGCGTGGGTTCCCCGTTGCTCGGGTGCGCCACATATTGGATCAGCCGGGTGATGGCGAGAAGCCGTCAGCCGCAGTTTTTTGGGCCGTATCGCAGGACTCGTCCTCAGGCCTTGAAATGCAGGGCGTTGGTCAAGTCACCCATGGGTTTCTGGCCCCGGCCGGTCATCGCATCGTCACGCTGCTTGATCCCCGCCAGGGTCTCCAGCTGGAAGACGCGGGTGATCAGGCGCAGGATCGAAGCGGTGTCATAGACCGTGTGATCCACCGTGCCTTTGCGGGCAAACGGTGACACCACCAGCGCCGGCACCCGCGAACCCGGCCCCCAGCGATCGCCCTTGGGCGGTGCGACGTGATCCCACCAGCCGCCGTTTTCATCGACGGTCACGATCACCACCATGTTTTTCCATTGCGGACTTTCCCGCAGCACTTTCAGGGCGCGGACAATATGGCGATCGCCCGAAGCCACGTCGGCGTAACCGGCGTGCATGTTCAGGTTGCCCTGGGGCTTGTAGAAACTCACGGCCGGCAGCTTGCCCGCTTCGGCATCGGCGAAGAACTTGTTGGTGCTCGACTCATCGCCCAGACCGGCGTCGCGCAGGCGTTTGTTGCGCTCTTCGGGATGCTCCGGGCCTTGTTGCTGGAAGTAGTTGAACGGCTGGTGGTGATACTGGAAGTTGGGGATTTTCGGGATGCCGCCGGAATCCTTGAACTGATCCAGCGTCGCCTGCCAGGCACCGGCGTACCACGCCCAGTCGATGTTCTTCTTCGACAGCTTGTCGCCAATGTGCTCGTGGGTCTGGGGCACCATGACGTTCGGCAGATCGGCCTTGGAATACGCCGGACGCTCCGGGTCGCGAATCCACGTCGGCCAATAGGGCGGGGCGAGGGTGTTGACCCCGTAACCGTCCGGGGTCAGCGCGCTCGGGCCGAATTGTGGCGGGCCGGTCATGGCGCTGGCCGGGGATTGCTCCAGCGGCTTGAGGCGCGGGTCGGCCGGGTCATCGCTTTGCAGCGCGGCGATTTGGCTCTTGGCGACTGAGCTGGCGACATTCGGGTAGAACGGCGCGGTGGCGCTGATCAGGTATTGGTGGTTGAGGAACGAACCACCGAAGGCGCCCTGGAAGAAGTTGTCGCACAGCACGAATTCCTGGGCCACGTCCCACAGGCGCAGGGAATAGCGACTCTGGGCGTAGTGACCCATGGTCAGGCCTCCGGAATCGGCCCAGGCCACGAAGCCATCGTTCTTGCCGCCGTTGATCTGCATCTGGTTCTGATAGAACACGTGCCAAAGGTCGCGGGTTACCAGGCCAAGTGGCAGGTCCTCGGCATTCGGGCCTTTCAGAGCGAAAGGTGCGTTGGGCAGGTTTTCCTGAAACTGCACGGCGTTGGGGTAGGTCACGCCATCAAGGGTTTGCGGGCCGATCTGCAATACACCGCCCCAGGCTGGAGGCAGGGTTTGCAGCAGGCTGCCGTCGCGGTCGCGCTGCTGGTATTCCTCGGGCTTGAGTGCGGACAGCGGCTTCTCGACACCGGGGAAATCACCGAACAGGTTATTGAAGCTGCGGTTCTCGGCGTAGATCACCACGACGGTCTTCACCTGATCGCGCAGGGCCTTGTCCAGCTCGGCGGGCGTGAGCGGACGCTCCTCGGGTTTGCCCGGCTGATCACCGGCATTCCCGCACCCGGCCAGCGTGGCGCCCACACCCAGCACGGCGACACCGCCGAGAAAACGGCGGCGGCTGGTATCGGTGGGATTGTCGGATTCAGGCGAGGAAGGATCTTTGCCGTCGGTGTCGTCGTTCATGTAGAAGTCCGTTTATGCTTAATTGTTTCAGTATGTTTCGGGCGGACGCTAACAAGGGAATGTGACGGTTGGGTGACATTTCCAAGGCGCAGAAACAAATGAGGGAGCCAATACGCTAGCTCCCTCATGAGAATTACGCCTGAAGATGATTCCGCGTCATGGCATCACCGGCGGCGTATACGCCAATGTCGTCCCCAACGCCCACAGCAACAACAGCACCAGCGGCGTGTGCACCAGCAGTTGCACGAACGAGAAGCCGATCAGATCCCGCGCCTTCAATCCCAGCACGCCCAGCAGCGGCAGCATGTAGAACGGGTTGATCAGGTTCGGCAGGGCTTCGGCGGCGTTGTAGATCTGCACGGCCCAGCCCAGGTGGTATTTCAGGTCGGTGGCCACCTGCATCACGTACGGCGCCTCGATGATCCACTTGCCGCCCCCGGACGGAATGAAGAAACCGAGAATCGCCGAGTACACGCCCATCAGCAGCGCATAGGTGTCGTGGGAAGCGATGCTGACGAAAAAGGTCGAGATGTGATGGGCCAGGGTCTGAGCATCGGTGCCCTTGACCGTGGTCATCAGCGCGGCAATCGAGCCGTACAGCGGGAACTGGATCAGTACGCCGGTGGTGGTCGGCACCGCTCGCGCCACCGCATCGAGGAAGCTGCGCGGGCGCCAGTGCAGCAACGCGCCGAGCATGATGAACAGGAAATTGTAGGTGTTGAGCCCGGAAATCGCGGTGATCGCCGGTTTGGTCGAGAACTCGTGGAACAGCCATCCGGCCGCGAGCAGCACCAACACAATGATCAGCAGCGGGCTGTGCTCCAGCCATTCACCGGGCCGGGTGCGCGGTTGCAGCGGCGGCAGGTTGAAGGCCGGGTCGATGCCGCAGGCCTTGGCGTCACGCGCCGAGTTCGGGCCGGGCGCGGTGGCGTAGGCGATGATGATCGAGATCACCACCAGCGCCAGCAGCATCACGCCGGACTGCCAGAGAAAAATCGTCTGGGTGAATGGAATCACCCCGGTGATCGACAGAATCGACGGCGGCAGGCTGGCGGGGTTGGCCTGCAACTGCGCAGCGGACGACGACAGGCCCAACGCCCACACCGCACCAAGCCCCAGATAAGCAGCGGCACCGGCGGCGCGGTAATCCATTTTCAGATCGGTGCGGCGGGCGAGGGCGCGCACCAGCAGACCGCCGAATACCAGCGACAGGCCCCAGTTGAGCAGCGACGCGACCATCGAGATCAGCGCGACCCAGGCCACGGCGGAGCGGCCGTTCTTCGGGATTCGCGCCAGGCGATCGATCAGCTTCACGGCGGGCGGCGAGCTGGCGACCACGTAACCGCCGATCACCACGAAGGCCATCTGCATGGTGAAGGGGATCAGGCTCCAGAAGCCGTCACCGAAAGCCATGGCGGCGTCGGTGGGTTTGGCGCCCATGGCCAGGGTGGCCAGGGCCACGATGATCACGGCGAGTGCGGCGAACACCCAGGAGTCGGGAAACCAGCGTTCGGCAAAACTGGAGCAGCGCAAGGCAAAGCGCGCAGAGCGGCTATCTTCGATATCAACGGCCACGGGAGTACCTCGGATTTTTATGTTTATTGTGGTCTTCGGGGCTTGGCCGGCCCGTCTGGACAGGTGCCAACAGTAAATCAACCGGCGGATTTATGTGACCGTGTTTCGCTGAATCAGACTATGGTCTAACGGGTTGTCGATCGGCCCGTTTGCGTAGACCATGGGCGCCTTGGTTTTTTGCCTGCCAGAGTTCTTTGCCATGACTGCCCATTCCACTGCCCGACCGGCGCCGTTCAGCCGTTCCGACTACAAGACCCTCGGCCTTGCGGCCCTGGGCGGGGCGCTGGAGATCTACGATTTCATCATTTTCGTGTTCTTCGCCCTGACCCTCAGCCAGTTGTTCTTCCCGCCGGAAATGCCCGAGTGGCTGCGCCTGCTGCAAAGCTTCGGGATCTTTGTCACGGGCTATCTGGCACGGCCGCTGGGCGGGATCCTGATGGCGCATTTCGCCGACCGGCTGGGGCGCAAGAAAGTCTTCAGCCTGAGCATCCTGATGATGGCGCTGCCGTGCCTGCTGATCGGAATCATGCCGACCTACGCCCAGATCGGTTATTTCGCGCCGCTGTTGCTGCTGGCGCTGCGCATCCTGCAGGGCGCGGCGGTTGGCGGTGAAGTGCCGAGCGCCTGGGTATTCGTCGCCGAGCACGCGCCGGTCGCGCATCGCGGTTACGCATTGGGCTTTCTGCAGGCCGGGCTGACCTTCGGTTACCTGATCGGCGCATTGACCGCGACGTTTCTCGCACAGGTGTTTACCCCGGAGGAAATCCTCGATTACGCCTGGCGTTATCCGTTCCTGCTCGGCGGCGTGTTCGGCGTGATCGGCGTGTACCTGCGCCGCTGGCTGAGCGAAACCCCGGTGTTCATGGCCATGGAAGCGCAGCGTGAGGCGCGGGTCGAACTGCCGTTGCGCACAGTCTTGCGCGAGCATCGTCTGGCGATGCTGCCGGCCATGCTGTTGACGTGCGTACTGACTTCGGCGGTGGTGGTGTTCGTGGTCATCACCCCGACCATGATGCAGAAGACCTTCGGCATGACCGCCGGCCATACCTTTGCATTGAGTGCGCTGGGCATCGTGTTCCTGAACATTGGCTGCGTGATTGCCGGGTTGCTGGTCGATCGCCTCGGCGCCTGGCGCACGGTCATGCTTTATAGCCTGCTGCTGCCATTGGGCATCGGCGTGCTTTACAGCTGTTTGATCATGGGCGGCGATTGGGTGGGACTGGCGTACGCCATCGCCGGCCTGGCCTGCGGTGTGGTCGGCGCCGTGCCTTCGGTGATGGTCGGTCTGTTCCCCGCGCGTATCCGGGTATCCGGCATTTCCTTCACCTACAACATTGCCTACGCCGCATGGGCAAGCATCACACCGCTGCTGCTGATCGGTCTGATGCCGTGGAGCCCATGGATCTGTGTGATGTTCTGTGCGGTGATGGGCGTGGTCGGCATCGTCAGCGCGGCGTACTTCGGTGTGCGCATGCCCGGGGGCGGGCGCCGTTCGGTGGCGCCCTGTTCCTGAGGGCTGGTTGACGGCCTCGGCGAAAACTCGCGGCGCCGTCACGTCAACCAGTGCCACCACAGCAAGGTCCCCACCAGACCCACCACCGAGACGATGGATTGCAGGACCGACCAGACCCAGATCGTCTGTTTCAGTTGCAGGCCGAAGTACTCGCGAACCATCCAGAAGCCGGCGTCGTTCACGTGGCAGAAGAACACTGACCCGGCGCCAATCGCCAGCGCCACCAGCGAACTTTGCGTCGCGGCGAGGCCCGCCATCATCGGCGCCAGAATCCCTGCCGTCGTCGTGGTGGCCACCGTCGCCGAGCCAGTGGCCTGACGCAGTGCCACAGCAATCAGCCAGGCCAGCAGCAGATACGGCATGTGCGCGCCTTCGGCGACTTTGCTGATGGTCTGGCTGACACCGGCATCCAACAGAGTCTGCTTCAAGCCGCCACCGGCACCGATGGTCAGCAACAGCACGGCAATTGGCGCGAGGCTTTTGCGCAGGGTGCCGCCGACGTGTTCACGCGGCATGCCGTTGGCCCAGCCGAGGCAGATCACCGCCGCCATGACGGCAATGCCCAACGCCACCAAGGGTTCTCCGAGAAACTTCAGGGTCAGGGCGAGGCCGCTTTCCGGGCTCATCGCAACTTTCGCCAGCGTGCTGCCGAGCATCAGCAACACCGGCAACAGAATGATCAGCAGCGACATGCCGAAACTCGGCTGGCGCGGCGCTTTCGGCGGGGCACTGAACAGCGCGCCAAGTTCCGCCGGCTCATCAACGTGCATGCGTTTCGACAGCCAGTTGCCGTAGATCGGTCCGGCCAGGATCACCGCCGGGATGGCGATGCTGAAGCCCAGCAACATCGTCAGCCCAAGGTCGGCATGCAATGCGCTGACCGCGATCAACGGTCCGGGATGCGGCGGCATCAGGGCATGCAGCGTGGTCATGCCGGCCAGCGCCGGAATCGCGATTTTCAACAGCGGCTGACCGGAACGGCGGGCCATGACGAAGATGATCGGAACCATCATCACCAGCCCCACTTCGAAGAACAGCGGCAGGCCGATCACCATCGCCACCAGCGCCATGACCCACGGCAGGGACTTGCCTTTGCCCAGCCCGAGCAAGGTCGACGCAATGCGGTCGGCTGCGCCGGATTCGGCCATCAGCGCACCCAGCATCGAGCCCAGCGCGATGATGATCCCCGCCTCACCGAGAATCGCCCCGGCACCTTTGCTGAATGCCTTTGCCACGTCCTCTGGCGGTAAACCCGCGCCGACGCCGGCAATGAACGTACCGATCAGGATCGATAGAAAGGGCGGTAGCTTGCTGGCGCTGATCAACACGATAATCGTCGCAATCGCCAGCAGGCAGCAGAGAATCAGGCGGGTGTCGTGAACCATCCAGGCAGCGGTCGATAAATCCAAAACGGCACTCCTTATCGGGCGGATACCTGCAACATATTGTTGCAATTTGGCTTGAGAATACCTGATATGGCCGGGCCAGAGCGCCGGGTTTTGTATCCGTTCTGCGAGGACGGATAAGACCAATGGCCAATTGAGATTATTTTTGACTGGCCGGTCTCGATCGCTCTTCAGAAAAGATTTCCAAGGCCGATGGTTAGGGCTGCAACCCCGCTTTCCATCCAGTCCATCGGTGCTTTCCCATGTTCAACAAACGCCTCAAGCAAGAGCTGGCGGCTCTTCGTGAAGAACTCTCCAGCCTTCTGCAAGTGAAGGAGAGCCTGGAAAGCGAGATGCTGGTGCTGACCCTTGAGCCCGACGGGCGGATTCAATCGGTCAACCAGAACTTCCTCAATGAAATGCTCTACAAGAGCCACGACCTGATCGGCCGCGCCATCGAAGACATCGTGCCGGCTCATGTGAAGTCCGACGAATTTCATCACCGCTTCCGGGCCGCACTGAGCCGGGGCGAGCACTTCGCCGGCGCCGTGCGCCTGTCACGCGGCAATGGCGAAGAGGCGTGGTTGCGTTCGATCGTCCAGCCGGTCCGCTCTTCGGACGGGCGGATCAAGCACTTTTCGATTTTCTCCAGCGACCTGACCCGCACCATCGAAGCCTCTCGCGAACACGAGAACCTGATCGGCGCGCTGGTGCGTTCGACGGCCGTGATCGAGTTCGACCTCAACGGTAACGTGCTGAGCGCCAACGACCGGTTCCTTCAGGGCATGGGTTACAGCCTGGCGCAGATCAAGGGCAAACATCACCGCATGTTCTGTGACTCGGGCGAGGCCAACAGCGCCGAGTACCAGAACTTCTGGCGCCGTCTGAACAACGGTGAGTTCGTCGCCGGTCGCTTCAAGCGGATCGACGCTCATGGTCGCGAAGTCTGGCTGGAGGCGTCCTACAACCCGGTGCTCGACGCCAACGAAAAACTCTACAAAGTGGTGAAGTTCGCCACCGTGATCACCGATCAGGTCAATCAGGAACAAGCCGTCGCCGAGGCTGCGAACATCGCTTACAGCACATCCTTGCAGACCGACAGCACTGCCCAGCGCGGGACCCGTGTAGTCACCGAAGCGGTCAATGTGATGCGCGACCTGTCGCGGCACATGCAGACCGCCGGTGAAGGCATCGAGGCGCTGAACGAGCAATCCCAGGTGATCGGTACCATCGTCAAGACCATCAGCGGTATTGCCGAGCAGACCAACCTGCTGGCGCTCAACGCCGCCATTGAAGCCGCCCGTGCAGGCGAGCAGGGCCGTGGTTTTGCGGTGGTGGCCGACGAAGTACGGCAGCTGGCCTCGCGCACCAGCCAGGCGACCGAGGAAATCGTCGGCGTGGTCCGTCAGAACCAGGACATGGCGCGCAATGCCGTGGCGCTGATGACCGACGGCAAGCTTCAGGCCGAGCAAGGGCTGGCGCTGGCGGCGGAGGCGGGCACGGTGATCGTCGAGATCCAGGATGGCGCGCAGAAAGTCGTGGACGCGGTCGGCCAGTTCGCCAACCAGCTATCCAACTGATGCTTGTCAGGCGAAGGGATTGTCCATGGCAATCCCTTCGCTGTTTTTATCCCGCTACAATCGGCTCTTTTTCCCGGAGCAGATCCCATGAGCGAATCCTTCCGTCGCCCGGTTCCCCTGAACAAAGCCTACCGTTTGCTCAACCACGGGCCGACCGTGCTGGTCAGTGCCGCTCACGACGGGCAGCGCAATATCATGGCTGCGGCCTGGGCCATGCCGCTGGATTTCGAACCGCCGAAAGTCGCGGTGGTCCTCGATAAATCCACCTGGACCCGGCAACTGCTCGAGGCCTCGGGCACCTTTGTCCTCAACGTCCCTTGCGTGAATCAGGCTGACATCGTGCAGACCGTCGGTTCGACCTCGGGCCTGGAAATCAATCGTGAACAAGGGCAGGACAAGTTCCAGGCCTATGGCTTGCAAACCTTCTCTGGCGAGCAGGTCGAGGCACCGATGCTCGACGGTTGCGTAGCGTGGCTCGAATGCCGGCTGCTGCCGGAGCCGCGCAATCACGAACAGTACGATCTGTTCCTGGCCGAGGTGATCGCGGCCCAGGCTGATTCGCGAGTGTTCAGCGATGGACGCTGGCACTTCGAAGGGCATGACGGCTTGCGCACGCTGCACCATGTGGCCGGCGGGCATTTCCTGACAATTGGCGATCCGGTGGATGGCAAGACGCTATCGGTCTGATGACAAAACAACGCTGGATGTTGCAAGGTAGCGGCATTGTCTAATCCATCAGGCGTCTGCTCCATGTTTTCCAGTTACCTTGCTCCCCTGTTGTCGCTGGCGCTGTTGTGGACCGTTGCCGTGGTGACGCCCGGCCCGAACTTTTTCAACATCGCGCAACTGGCCGTCAGCCGCTCCCGACGTCATGGCGTGGTCGCGGCGCTCGGCGTGGCGAGCGGAACGGTGTTATGGGGGCTGGCCGGTGGCCTGGGCATCCAGTCGCTGTTCAGTGCGGCGCCGGCGCTTTATCTGAGTTTCAAGATTGCCGGTGGCTGCTACCTGATCTATCTCGGACTCAAGCAATTCAGGCGCAAAGCCCCTGTCGCCCAAGGAGCACCTGACGCTTCGGAGCAAACGTTGCTCGGTGCCTATGGGCGAGGTTTTCTGGGCAACATGACCAACCCCAAATCGGCACTGTTCGTGGCGACGATCTTCGCTACCGCCATGCCGGCCCATGTGCCCCCGATGCTGCTGGCGCTGGCGGTGCTGACCATGGCAACGCTGTCCTTCAGTTGGTATTGCAGTGTGGCGCTGTTCTTCGCCAGCCGACGGATTGCCGGGGTTTACGAGCGGTCGCGGACATGGCTGGATCGGTTGGCGGGAAGTTGCTATCTGCTGTTCGGTGCGCATCTGGTGGCTAATCGCTGACTGGAAATCAGAGGGTGGATGACGCTTGTTTCGCTGTCATCAAATGCTCGACGGAGCGTGAATTCTGACCATCGGAATGCTCGGCCGAACGGATTCATGGACATACAAAAAAGGCTTACCTTTCGGTAAGCCTTTTTCAGTTGGCTGGGAAACTCAGGGTAGGCAGTACATGTTGAGGTGCCTGCATGGCTGTTTTTTATCAGACTGATTTCATGGGTTTGATCAGACTTTCCGCCGGAATACCGAACAACTCGTGAAGTTTCCAGATCATGGGTAGCGTCAGAGCACGTTTGCCATTCAGTACCTCATAAACGCGATTTGTCCGGCCAATTGCAGGAGCGAGATCGGCTGCCGACAGCCCGGACTGCTCCATCCGAAACCTTATGGCATCAATCGGGTTGGGCAGGTCAAGTGGGAAGTGCCTGGCCTCATAGGCCTCGATAAGGGTGATCATGATGTCGAAGTAATCACCTTCAGGCGTGCCGGGTTCTGGCTCATTCTCGAAAAGAGCGGACACGTCTTTGAGTGCCGCACGGTAGTCTTCTTCGGTATGAATCGGACGTATGTTCATGGGTTACTCCATTTCGACGGTATCAGCGTCGATTGCGTCGTACTGTTTGTGAGTTCCGACAAATTTTATGTACACCGCACCGAAGCGGTATGCCACGGCGACTATCAGGCGATAGGAATTGCCTTTGATATTGAATACAACTCTTCGGCTTTTCAGAATGCTGGCGCAAGCAAACTGTAACTTGATATCCACAGGTGTTTTCCAGCTTGCCTTTCTTGCTTCGTCTATCCATGCCAGCAATGGCTGCTCTGCTTCCGGATATTGTTCCCAAAAGACTTTTAGCTGACTGATGGCGATGATTCTCATGGCGTGATCCTAGTCCCGCAGTGGGACTGCTGCAAGTCTGTCGGTGGATTCTGGACAAATGGTTGGTGTCAATTGATGACTTTTACCGATGCTGTCGGGAGTGGAGGGAAAGGGGGCGTGAGTGAATTTACAGGGTGAAGACTCTATCCCGGACAGCATTTTTCCGGTGTAGGAAAAGGCAATGTGATTTAGCCGAATCGGATTCATGGACATACAAAAAAAGGCTTACCTCTCGGTAAGCCTTTTCAGTTGGCGGAAGGGGTTTCAGTCCCCCACCGCCACCCCTTCACGCCGAGGATCCGCTCCACCGGCCAACGTTGCCTTCCCCTGCGCATCCTTGACCCGCACGATGGCCTGGGTGCCGCTGGTCATGTCGATTTCACTCACTGCGTGGCCCTTGTCCTTGAGTGCCTGAATCAATCCGGGGGTGAACTGACCCTGTTCCAGTTCCGTCGGCCCGTTGCGGCTGCCGAAGTTGGGCAGGCTGATGGCGCTTTGCGGGTCGAGGTTCCAGTCGAGCAGGCCGACGGTGGTTTTGGCCACGTATTCGATGATCTGCGAGCCGCCCGGAGAGCCGACGGTGGCGACGAACTCACCGCTGTTGCGGTCGAAGATCAGGGTCGGTGCCATCGACGAGCGCGGACGTTTGCCGGGCTCGACGCGGTTGGCGACTTTCTGTCCGTTTTCTTCGGGGATGAACGAGAAGTCGGTCATCTGGTTGTTGAGCAAGAAGCCCTGAACCATCAGGTGCGAGCCGAATGCCGCTTCGATGGTGGTGGTCATCGACACCGCGCCACCGAAGTCATCCACGGCCACCACTTGCGACGTGGAGATGCGCAGCGGCGAGCGGTCCGGCGCGTAGGCGACCTGCACGCCCGGAGGTGTGCCGGGTTTGGCGGTGCCCATGCTGCGTTCGCCGATCAGGCTGGCGCGGCTGGCCAGATAACCCGGGTCCACCAGTCCCTTGACCGGCACCGGTACGAAGTCGGTATCGGCCACGTATTGCGCGCGGTCGGCGTAGGCCAGGCGTTCGGCTTCAGCGATCAGGTGCACGGCTTGCGGCGCGGGTTCGAGGCCGGCCGGTTTATCGGTTTTCACAGGTTTGAGTGGTGTCAGGGACAGGCGCGGATCGCGGGTCTCCAGGGCCTGCAAAGTGCCGAGGATTTGCGCCACTGCAATCCCGCCCGATGATGGCGGCGGCATCCCGCAAACCTGCCAGCGCTTGTAGTCGGTGCACAGTGGCGCGCGTTCCCTGGCCTGATAGTGCTGAAGGTCGTTCAGCGAAAGGCTGCCGGGGTTGGCGTGACCCTGAACCTTGGCCACGATCTCTTCGGCGATCGGGCCTTTGTACAGCGCGTCTGCACCTTCGGTGGCGATACGCTTGAGCACAGCGGCCAAGGCAGGATTTTGCAGGCGTGTGCCGATGGCTTTGACGCTGCCGTCGCTGTTGAGGAAATACCTGGCCATGTCTGGTGAGCGGCGCACCACAGGGTCGGATTCCAGCAGCGAATGCAGGCGAGGCGAGATCGCAAAGCCCTGTTCCGCCAGTTTGATCGCCGGCTCGAATAACGTCGCCCACGGCAAGCGGCCATGCTGTTTGTGCGCCAGTTCCAGCGCCCGCATCACACCCGGTGTACCAACGGAGCGTCCGCCGATCTGCGCCTGCGGAAAAGGCATCGGTTTTCCATCGGCCTGGAGGAACAGCTTTTCGGTTGCACCGGCTGGTGCTGTTTCGCGACCGTCGTAGGTGCGCACCTGTTTGCCATCCCACAGCACGATCATCGCGCCGCCACCGATCCCGGAGGATTGCGGCTCGACGAGGGTCAGCACGGCTTGCATCGCAATGGCCGCATCGATGGCCGATCCACCTTTACGCAACATCTCGCGACCGGCCTCGGCAGCCAGCGGATTCGCAGCAGCGGCCATATGTTTATCGGCGTGACTGGCTTGCAGGCCTGTGCGGTAACCGGAGGCGGCTTCCGGCGCCAGCGGCAGGGTCGAGGAAGGTGGTGCATTGCAGGCGGCGAGGGTGATGGTGCTGACGATCAACGTCAGGGCCGGCAGGCGAAAGCGTCTCAGGGGCTGGGCTGGAAACACGCGGGGCTCTCCGTCCGTGGGATAAAAGTCTGATGGACTGTATCGGCCGACCGTGCAGGACGCAAACCGTCGGTATGTTTGTCCTTCATGCCTTGGCGAATTTTCTGTAGGGTCACTGGCAAACGTGAAGCCAGAACAATCAACAAGAGGCCACCATGCACAGCGAGTTTCCGACTCACTCCAGCTACCGCCAGCAGCGCGAACAGTTTCTTGCAGTCGCCACCGCGGCCGGTGCAACGCTCACCTCCTACGCCCATCCGCGTTGCGGACCGTTCGGCGAGCCGTTGAGCACCGATGTGGCGGTGCTGGGGGATCCGCAAGCCAGACGGCGTCTGGTGGCGCTCAGCGGCACCCACGGGGTGGAGGGCTATTACGGTTCGGAATGTCAGGTCGACTGGCTGAAGCATTTCACGCCGGGTTCGCTGCCGAAGGACGTCGCGGTGGTGATGATTCACCTGATCAACCCGTGGGGCACTGCATGGCTGAGACGGGTCAACGAAGACAACATCGACCTCAACCGCAATCATCTGGATTTCAACCGGCCCCTGCCGGACAACCAGGCCTACGCCGCGCTGCATGAGATCTACGCCTGCGCCGATTTGAACGGTCCCGAGCGACAGCGCGCCGATGCCTTGCTCGATGCGCAGATCGCCGAACACGGTTGGCCGGCGGTGATGTCGATTGTCGAAGGCGGTCAGCACAGCCATCCCGACGGACTGTTCTTCGGAGGCTTTGCCCCGAGCTGGTCGAATCGCACGCTGCATCAGATCATCGAGAATCATCTGGCCGGCGCTGAAACCGTGATGTGTTTCGACCTGCACACCGGCGCCGGCGAGTATGGCCATCCGATGCTGCTGACGATTACTCAGGCACCGTATCCGGCGCTGGCCCAGGCGCAATCGATCTATGCCCCGTGGCTCTACACCTTGCACACGGGAGCCGAAGCGCTGAGTGAAACCGGTGTCGCGGCAACCGCTACCGGTTATACCTCGCAGGCGTTGCTTAACGCGCTGCCGAAGGTGCAACTGATGCCGTTCGTGATCGAGTGCGGGACTTATCCTGGGCCGGACGTACATCGTCACTTGCGCGACGATCACTGGCTGCATCTGCACGGCGATCCGCTGGATGCGACGGGGCGGGACATCAAATTGAAACTGCTGGAGCAGTTCTATCCGGCGGATCCGGACTGGCGGGCAATGGTCGGTTTACGCACGCGACAGATCTGGGCGAAAGGGCTGGCGGCACTGGCCTGATAAAAGAAAATGCCGGCTGATGATGGCCGGCACTTTTCTCGGGGCATAAAAAAACGGCCTACCTTTCGGTAAGCCGTTTTTAGTACTTGGTGGCTACACAGGGACTTGAACCCCGGACCCCAGCATTATGAATGCTATGCTCTAACCAACTGAGCTATGTAGCCAAGTGGCGCGCATTATTCCCCTGAAATGGAAAAGCGTCAAGCGTAAATTTCAAAATTTTTTCTACGCTTTCAACCGTTTATCAAAATCAGGCGTTCAACAGTGGCGAAGGGCAGCGCTGGAACCAGCGACTGGCCTGCTCATACGCGTGCGCCAGTTGCAGAACGGCGAAGTCTGCCTGATGCCGGCCGATGATCTGCAGCCCCATCGGCAACCCCCGGGCATTGAAGCCGGCCTGGACGTTCGCCACCGGGCAACCGGATAACGTGCCGGGAATCACCACCTCCATCCAGCGATGATAAGTGTCCATGTTCACGCCCTCGATCGTGGTCGGCCACGGCTGCGACTTGTCGAACGGGAAGACCTGCGCGCTGGGCAGCAGCAGATAGTCGTACTGTTCGAACAAGCGTGAGATCGCCCGGTACCAGTCACTGCGCACCACCGAGGCGGCGAACACTTCGCTGGCCGAGAGCTTCAGACCGTTTTCCACTTCCCAGCAGGCTTCCGGTTTCAGCAGCGCCCGTTTCTGCGGATCGGCGTACGCCGCGCCCAGGGAGCCGGCGACCATCCAGTGGCGCAAGGTGCGCCAGCTGCTCCACAGGTTTTCGGGGGCAAATTCCGGACGCACCGACTCGATATGGCAACCCAGGCTTTCAAAGTCGGCGAAAGTCTTTTCACACAACGCGAGGATGCCGTTCTCCATGGGCAGGTACCCGTTGAAGTCGCCGAGCCAGCCGATCCGGGTGCCGGTGAAGTCGCGCTCCAGCGGTGCGGTAAAGACCTCTCCGGATTCACGGATCGACAACGGCGCCCGCGCATCGCCGCCGGCCTGCACCGACAGCAGCATCGCGGCATCGCGCACACTGCGCGCCATGGGCCCTTCATAGCCGAGTTGATCGAAAAACAGATCGGCACTGTCGTCGAACGGTACGCGTCCCTGAGACGGGCGGAAGCCGAAGATGTTGTTGAACGCTGCCGGGTTGCGCAGCGAGCCCATCATGTCGCTGCCATCGGCCACCGGCACCAGATGCATCGCCAGCGCCGCCGCTGCGCCGCCACTGCTGCCGCCTGCGGTCTTGCTCGGGTCAAAGGCGCAACCGGTGGCCCCGAACAACGGGTTGTAGCTCTGCGAACCGAGGCCGAATTCCGGGGTGTTGGTCTTGCCGATGATGATCGCGCCGGCAGCCTTGATCCGCTCGACCATGATGCCGTCACGCTCGGGTATGTAGTTTTTGAACAGCGGTGAGCCCAGCGTGGTACGAATGCCGCAGGTCAGCGACAGATCCTTGATGGCGTGGGGCAGGCCGTGCATCCAGCCCCGGTATTGGCCCCGGCTCAGTTCGGCGTCCCGTGTGTCGGCCTGGGTCAGCAGAGCTTCCGGCGCCTGCAGGCTGATCAATGCATTGACTGCCGGGTTGAACCGTTCGATGTGGGCAAGATAGGTCTGCATCACTTCGCGGCAGGAAACCTGGCGCAGGCGGATGCGCTCGGCGAGCTCGATGGCCGGCAACAGGACCAGTTCGCTGATGTTATTGGAGTTCATGACGACGGCGCCCTTCAGACGGCTGGAAAAACGCCCCGGCCTCGTGCCGGGGCGGTAGAAATCAACGCATCAGGTTGGTCCACAGACGATCGGCCAGACGGATCGCGCCTTCACCGCAGGTCTTGCTGAACACCACGTGGGTGCCCTCGGGAATATGCAATTCCGGTGCATCCTTGAGGTTCGCATCGAGGAACGGTTCGACGCCTTTGATCGGGCTCTGATGCTTGAGGAAGTTCTGGGTCATCGCCGAGTTCTCCGGCTGACTGAGAAACGCGATGAACGCCTTGGCATTCGCCGGGTTCTTGCTGCCGGCGGGGATGACCATGTTGTCGACCCAGGCCAGCACCCCTTCTTTCGGGTACAGGTATTTCAGGCTCGGTTTCATCTCGCGGGCGCGCATTGACGAACCGCCCCAGAACATCGACATGTCGATTTCACCCGAGGCGAGGTTCTCGCGGATCGAGCCGGCCTTGGAACTGTAGGTTTTGACGAATGGCTTCTGTGCCTTGAGCAGCGTGAGGATCTGCTGCATCTGTTTCGGGTCCTCGCTGCACAGCGGAATGTTCAGGTACAGGCTGGCCATGTCGACCATATCGCTGACCGAATCGAACATGTTGATCCGCCCCTGCAACTCGGCCGGCGGCTCATAAAGCACCTTGTAACTGTCGGCCGGGCCTTTGTAGCGGCCGCTGTCGAGCACCACGCTGGTGGTGCCCCAGATGAACGGCACCGAATAGGCGCCTTCCGGGTCCCAGCTCGGTTTTTTCAGGTTGTCGACCACACTGGCGTAGTACGGCTCCTTGACCGGATCAAAGCGCTCCAGCAGGTTTTCCTTGATCAGGATCGGAATGAACTGGTGCGAGGGAATCGCCACGTCGTAACCGGCGCCCCCCTGTTTCAGTTTGGCCAGCAGCGTCTCGTTGGAGTCGTAGGAGTCGACGGTGACTTCGATGCCGGTCTGCTTCTGGAACTTGGCGAGAATCTCCGGTGAAAAGTAACCGCTCCAGCTCACCACGTTGAGTTTTTCGGCGGCCTGAACACTCCCGGCCATGACCAGCGGCACAGTCAGAAACAACGAAGTACCGACGCTTTTTATCCACTTGCTCATGCTATTTCCCCACGGTTCTTGGAAGGTTCAGGCGTTCTTTTTGCCCAGCAGGTAAGAGAGGCTGACAAACAGCACCGAGACGCCCAGGATCAGGGTCGAGACGGCGTTGACGTCGGGTGTCACGCCCATGCGCAACAGGCCGAAGATGAAGATCGGCAGCGTTGTGGCGCCGGCCTGGGAGACCATCATCGAGATCACGAAGTTATCCAGCGAGACGATGAAGGCCAGCATCAGCCCCGAGAAAATCCCCGGCATCAGCAACGGCAGGGTGACCTTGCGGAAGGTCCGCCACGGCCCGGCATACAGGTCGGCGGAGGCTTGTTCCAGCGACAGATCCATGTCGTTCAGCCGGGCGCGGATCGGCAGGTAGGCAAACGGAATGCAGAACACCGTATGGGCGATGATCAGATTGCCGTAGCCGAGCGACAGGCCGATGGTGGAGAACAGCGCGAGCGTGGCGACGCCGACGACGATTTCCGGCAGCACCAGCGGCAGCATGATCGCGCCCATCGACAGTTGCAGGCCCTTGAACTTCGCACCCCGCGAGGTGCCGAGGGCCGCAAGGGTGGCAATCGCCGTGGCGACCATGCTGGCGCACACCGCGATCAGCAGACTGTTGCCGGCCGCCTGGCGCAGCGCCTGATTGGCGAACGCGGCGCGATACCAGTCGAGGCTGAAACCGGTCCACACCGTAGCCGACTGGTTGGCGTTGAACGAGAACACCACCAGCACCACGATCGGCGCGTAGAGGTACAGGTAGAACAGGAAACTGAAACCGCCGAATCCGGGGAAATCCTGGACGCCCAGTCCCTTGCGTTTGAACAGACCGATCATCACACACCTCCTTTGGCGATGCGCTGGCGTTCGGCGCGCAAGGCATAGACCGTCAGCACCAGCATCACCGCCGCCATCAGCACCAGCGACAACGCTGCGCCGAACGGCCAGTTACGGGCGTCGCTGAACTGCCGGAAGATCAGGTTGCCGAGCATCATCCGTGTGCCGCCCCCGAGCAGTTCCGGGGCGATCATCGCGCCCAGGCACGGCACGAAGGTGAGAATGGCGCCGGCGAGAATTCCCGGTCTGGCGATCGGCAGCACCACTTTTCGCAAGGTGCGCAGACGCCCGGCATACAGGTCCTGAGCGGCCTCGAGCAGGCGGATATCCATTTTTTCCAGCGTGGCGTAGATCGGCAGAACCACGAAGGGCGCATAGGTATAAACCAGCCCCAGCAGCACGGCGCCGTCGGTGTACAGCAACTGCAGCGGCTCATGGATGACGCCCAGGCCCATCAGACTGTTGTTGATCACCCCGGTGTTACGCAGCAGCAGAATCCACGCGTAAGTGCGGATCAGCAGGTTGGCCCAGAACGGCACGGTGATCAGGAAGATCAACAGGCCGCGCCGATGCGCTGGCTGCATGGCCAGCCACACCGCCACCGGAAAACCGATCAGCAGCGTGATGACGGTGGTCAGGCCGGCAATTCCGACCGAGCGCAGGGCGATGATCAGGTAGGAGTCGGCGAAGGCCAGGCTGTCGTCCATTTGCCGTTCGAACAGCAGTGAGGTGTAGGCGTCGCTGCTGAACACCTTGTTGACCCCGCCGTAGGGGTTGGCTTCCATCAGCGAATAACCGATGACGATCAGGATCGGCACCACCAGAAACAGGGCGATGGCGATCAGCGCCGGGCTGACACCGAGGAAGCTCTGGAACGCCCGTCGGCGTTCAAGCGTGTTGGTTATCGGTAAGGCGTGCATGACAACTCCTCGGACTCAATCGTGCAGGACGCTGGCGCTTCCCCGGTCGAACAGCAGACCGGCCTGGCTGCCCACGGCGAAACGCAGGCTCTGATCGACGCAGTTGGGCGTGCGCACGGTGAGGCGCGAACCGTCGCCGAGGCTGACCTGGTATTGCAGGTCGGTGCCCAAATAAATCTGCGCTTCGACCCGGCACGGCAGCGCCGCCTCCGTGTTGGCAGGCACCAGGTGCAGGCGCTCGGGGCGCACGGACAGCGTCACGCTGGCACCCGGTTGCACGTCGTTGCACGGTTGCGCCGGCAGCGGATGACCGGCCGGCCCGGCGAACCACGCCATGCCGTCCTCGACCCGAGTGACGCTGGCCTGAATGAAGTTGGTTTCGCCGATGAAGTCGGCCACGAAGCGATTGCGTGGCCGTTCGTAGATGTCCTCCGGGCGACCGACTTGCTGTACTTCACCTTCGGAGAGCACGGCGATGCGGTCGGACATGGTCAGCGCTTCTTCCTGGTCGTGGGTGACGAAGATGAAGGTGATGCCGGTCCTGGCCTGGATGGTTTTCAGCTCTTCGCGCATGGCCTGGCGCAGCTTGAGATCAAGTGCCGACAGCGGCTCGTCGAGTAACAGGACCTTGGGATGCGGCGCCAGAGCGCGGGCGAGGGCGACGCGCTGCTGCTGGCCACCGGAGAGTTGCGCCGGTTTGCGATGGGCGAAGCGCTCCATCTGTACCAGCGCAAGCATCTCGCGGACACGCTCGGCGATCTGCGCCTTGTTCAGGACCTTGCCCATCGGGTGCGATTCAAGGCCGAAGGCCAGGTTTTCGGCGATGGTCATGTGCGGGAACAGTGCGTAGTGCTGGAACACCGTGTTGACCGGGCGCTGAAACGGCGGGCGCTCGGCGATGTTTTCGCCGTAGAGCAGGATCTCGCCCTGGGTCGGAAACTCGAACCCGGCAATCATCCGCAGCAGCGTGGTCTTGCCGCAGCCGGAGGGCCCGAGAAGGGTGAAGAATTCGTTGTCGCGGATATCCAGATCGATGTTTTTCAACGCCACCGGACCGGTGGACGGATCGCCGTAGACCTTGCGCACCGAGCGGATCGACACCGCCAGCGTTTGCAGCGAATGCAGGGCATTCATGCGTTACCTCCGATTCCCCCATCGCCTGCGATTGCGCTGTTGGTCAGCGAATCTGTCGGGCCATGGATATTATTTTTCTGGGCAGGATCGAGATTGCGTACGGGGTGAAACCAGCTGTTTTGTTGTTCTGCTGTGGCTCGATTATCGGCGAGGGGTTGCGCGGGGCGAAACTTCAATTTAAACATGGCAGGTGTTAGTTAATTTAATACCGACAGGTGCCAGGAACATGCCCGACCAGCGTTTGCCACCACTCAATGCAGTGCGTGCGTTCGATGCCGCTGCCCGCCTGGGCAGCTATGTCGAGGCGTCGAAAGCCCTGCATGTGACTCAGCCGGCGATTGGCCGGCATGTGAAGCTGCTGGAGGACTGGCTGGGCATTCAGCTGTTCGAACGCACGTCACGCGGGGTCAACCTGACGCCGGCCGGTGAGAAGTACCACCGCAAGATCGCGACCGCCCTGCAATTGATCATCGAGGCCGGCAAGGAGGCACGTCCCAAAGAGGCCGAGCGCTGGCTGCGGATCATGGTGGTGCCGGGCTTTGCCAAGCGCTGGCTGATGCCGCGCATCGAGGCCATGCGTCACCTGCGTCCGGGGTTGAAGTTTGCCATCGAACCGAATTCGACCTTCACCGAAGTGGATGGCAAAAGCGCCGATCTCGGCATCGTCTACGGCCTCGACGGGCAGTACGCGGACTCCCGTGAAGCGTTGATCTGTCCACGAGTGTTTCCGATCTGCACCCCGCAATATCTGGCGAGCATCGAGCCGCTCGGCGGCCCGGCCGATCTGGTCCGGCACGAGTTGATCCACGTCGATGACGGCGAGTGGTGGAACCTGTGGTTCGCCGCCCATGACCTCGATATTCACCTCAATTCCGACATGCTCTACGTCAACAACGATCACGCGTTATCGGTGGCCGAGAGCGGGCAGGGCATTGCGTTGGCCAATGAGGTGCTGGTCCGCGAAGAGCTCAGGTCCGGCAAACTGGTGCGCGCAGTGGATGCTCAGGTGAAGCTGGAAAGTTATCGGGTGCTGACGCCGTCCGCCGAGCTGTCGGCGGATGCGGCGTGGTTCGTTCAATGGCTCAAGTCCGAACTGGAAAAGGACTTCCCTGAAGCGCTGATCAACTGAGCCGGAAGCGTGCGGTATTGTCGCTCAAGGCCTTGCTGCCCTGGCTCAAGGTGTCTGCCGCCAGGTTGACTGCCCGCGCGCCGTCGAGCAGGCGAACCGCTGCCTGATCGACCTGCTGGATATTGCCGCTGACCTCATCGGCGGTGCTGGCCTGTTCTTCCACCGCCGTCGCAATCTGTGCGAGGGTGTCGGTGACGCTCTGTACGGCACTGGCGATTTCCCCCAGACGTTCGCCGAGCCCGGTGACGGCTTCGGCATCCGATTGCGCCTGGCCGCAGGCCGCCTCCATCAGGCTCACCGCTTCATTGACGGTATTACGCAGGCTGTCGACCGTCCCAGCAATCTGCGCGGTGGACGATTGCGTACGCTGCGAGAGGCTGCGCACCTCGTCGGCCACCACGGCAAAACCGCGACCCTGCTCACCGGCGCGAGCGGCTTCGATGGCGGCGTTCAGCGCCAGCAGGTTGGTCTGCTCGGCAACACCGCGAATGGTGTCGACCACCAGTTGAATCTGCTGACCTTGCTCGCTGACCCGGCCCAGCGCTGCTGCCGTTTCGTTCAGACGCTGATTGAGCTGTTGAATGCTCGCGGTGGTGCGTTGACTGTCGCGGCTGCTGTCGGTGGCGATGCGTCGGGTCTGCTGGGCGCTGCCGGAGGCCTGTTCGCAACTCTGCGCCACACCCTGGGACGTGGCCGCCAATTGCGTGGCCGCGGCGGCGATCTGGCTGATCTGCAATTGCTGGGCTTCGACTTCGCTGAGTGCGCCGCTGGAGTGATCGTTGAGGCTGCGCACGGCGTGGCTCAGTTGCGAGGTTTCGTGATCGACGCCCAGCAGGCTGGTGCGCAATTGCACCACAGCCACGTTGAGTGCGGTGCTGATCGAGGCCAGCTCATCGCGACCCACGACAGGCACTTGCAGGCTCAGATTACCGTCGCGCAACGCTTCGGCGAGTACCGTGATGCCGCTGGCGCTGCGACGGATCGAAGCCTGCAGGCAGACGAACAGGTAGAGCGCCGCGAGCAACAGGCAACCGAACACCGCCGCGACCACGATGAACTGACGGATCGCCGAACCGTGGTAATCGTCCAGTCGCTGATCCAGCGCCACCAGTGATTGCTGGCGCAGCGTGGCGAGATTGCCGAGCAGGGCATCGAGGCTGCGCTCGAAGTCTTCCGGTTTGAGATTGATGCTGCCGCCGAACACACCGTCATCCAGCACCTTCAAACCGGCATCCAGTTGTTTGAGGCTGTCGTGGTATTGCCCGGCCCAGCCTTGCAAGTCGTTCGGCAGCCGCGCTTCCAGAAGGCTCGCTGTTTTAACAAGCTGCTCGCGGGCATCACCGATGCGGCTGCGCAGGTCACGCAGTTGCAGGCGACTTTGCAGGGTGAACTGACCGGAGACTACGGATGCTTGGCCGACCGCCGCGAGTCGACCGACCCGTTCGATCAGGTCCGGTGCATGTTGAGTGGAAATCTGTGTCAGCAGATAGGTTTCCAGCCACGGCGCGAGGATCAGCCGATTGTCCATCGCGATCTGTTCGCGCAACGCTTGCAGGGCGCTGAGGGCGTTGGTGAAGCGATCGTAACCGTCCGGCCACCAGCCGACGCCGGCCAGGCTCTTGGAGTCCAGACCGTCGAGCGCGGTTTGCAGGGCTTGATAGCGGGCCAGGGTTTCACCTTCGGCGGCTTCGGCTTGCAAGGCATTGCCCAGATCCACTGTGGCTTGAGCGACGGCAGGTTGGACGGCATCGAATGCAGCCATGGCCGCGAGGGTGGCGGGCGTCGGCTGGCGGTTGGTTTCCGTGGCACGCCAGCGAGCTGCGCGGTCGCGCTGAGCGGCGAGCAGGTTGTCGAGCGCATCGAGGGCAAGCAACTGCCGCACGCCGGCACGTTCGCCGGAAATCAGGTTGAGCTTGACGCGATAGTCCTGGCCGATCATCAACAGGCTGCCGGCCAACGGCAGGATGAACAGCAGAAACAACAACTGGAATTTACGCGCGAAGCCAAACCGCCCCAGCAATTTGATCCCCGGTAACAAGAAAGCCTGCATGCCCCATGACTCCTCTGGACACCACGCACCATTGGCGTGCGTCGCGCTCTTTGCGAGCGCGATCCGTGCCCTGCTAAAAGGCTTCGAAAGTCCACTCTCGCCCGCTCTGTAGGCAGACTCTGTAGCAGAACTTCCCATTCTCGATCCCCTTTGTAAGGGGGCCGCGTTCAAGCGAAGAAGCAAGGCAAGAATCAGACCATGGCTTTGCGCTATCACTTTTACTGCGATGGATGAATAGTTCGTTAGCTGGCTAAGGGGATGGCGCTGGCGCACCGAAAAATGGCACATTGACGCACCTGCCTGCGTGCACCCATCTGCTGTACGGAAACTCCCATGGCTATCAGCAACGTTCAGACCGCCGCTGCGTCGGCGTCCGCTCCTCCCCAAAGCAGTCCACTGGTGATGCGCATCATCGGCGCGGTGGCGCTGGCGCATTTGATCAACGACCTGATCCAGTCAGTGCTGCCGTCGATCTATCCGATGCTCAAGGCCAACTACGGCTTGAGCTTCACCCAGGTCGGCCTGATTACCCTGACCTTTCAATTGACCGCTTCGCTGTTACAGCCGTGGGTCGGTTATCACACTGACCGGCATCCGAAACCGTGGCTGTTGCCGGCTGGTTCCGTGTGCACGCTGGTCGGGATTGTGATGATGTCGATGGTCGGCAGTTTCCCGCTGATTCTGCTGGCGGCAGCGCTGATCGGTATCGGCTCCTCGACCTTTCACCCGGAAGCTTCTCGTATTGCACGTTTGGCCTCCGGCGGGCGTTTCGGTCTGGCGCAATCGACCTTCCAGGTCGGCGGTAACGCCGGCTCGGCATTCGGTCCGTTACTGGCAGCGGCGATCATCATTCCCTTCGGGCAGGGCAATGTGGCGTGGTTCGGGCTGTTCGCGGTGTTTGCGCTGTTCGTGCTGTACCGCATCAGCCGCTGGTACGCACATCACCTGAACCTGTTCAAGCTCAAGGCCGGTCAGGCTGCCACTCATGGACTGTCGAAGGGCAGGGTGGTCAGCGCGCTGGTGGTGCTCGGGTTGCTGGTGTTCTCCAAGTATTTCTACATGGCCAGCCTGACCAGTTACTTCACCTTCTACCTGATCGAGAAGTTCGACCTGTCGGTGGCCAGTTCTCAGCTGCATCTGTTCCTGTTCCTTGGCGCGGTGGCGGCGGGCACGTTCTTCGGCGGGCCGATTGGCGACAAGATCGGGCGTAAGGCGGTGATCTGGTTTTCGATTCTTGGCGTTGCGCCATTCACGCTGCTCATGCCCCATGTTGATCTGTTCTGGACCACTGTCCTGAGCGTGGTGATCGGCTTCATTCTGGCCTCGGCCTTCTCGGCCATCGTGGTGTACGCGCAGGAACTGGTGCCGGGCAATGTCGGGATGATTGCCGGGGTGTTCTTCGGGCTGATGTTCGGCTTTGGCGGGATTGGCGCGGCGTTGCTCGGGCATCTGGCGGACATTCACGGCATCGAGTACGTGTACTTCCTGTGCTCGTTCCTGCCGTTGTTCGGGGTACTGGCGATCTTTCTGCCAAGAACCAAAAAGGCCTGACAGGCTGAATTTCAGGCACAAAAAAGCCGCGTATCAAACGCGGCTTTTTCTTGGGAGCAGCTTTTACACGTTGAAGCGGAAGTGCATCACGTCGCCATCTTTAACGATGTAATCCTTGCCTTCCAGACGCCATTTACCGGCTTCCTTGGTACCGGCTTCGCCCTTGTACTGGATGAAGTCGTTGTAGGCGATCACTTCGGCGCGGATAAAGCCTTTTTCGAAGTCGGTGTGGATCACGCCGGCGGCTTGTGGTGCGGTGGCACCGACGCGGACGGTCCAGGCGCGGACTTCTTCGACACCGGCGGTGAAGTAGGTCTGCAGGTGCAGCATTTCGTAGCCGGCGCGGATCACGCGGTTCAGGCCAGGCTCTTCCAGGCCCAGGGCCTCGAGGAACATGTCTTTCTCTTCACCGTCGTCCAGCTCGGCGATTTCCGCTTCGATCTTGTTGCAGACCGGAACGACCATGGCGCCTTCTTCTTCGGCAATGGCCTTGACCACGTCCAGGTGCGGATTGTTCTCGAAACCGTCTTCAGCGACGTTGGCGATGTACATGACCGGCTTGGTGGTCAACAGGTGGAAGCCCTTGATGATCGCCTTCTCGTCGGCGCTCATGTTCTTCATCAGGCTGCGCGCAGGCTTGCCTTCGGTGAAGTGCGGGATCAATTGCTCCAGCAGGGCCTTCTGGGCCACTGCGTCCTTGTCACCGCCCTTGGCGTTGCGCGCGACTTTCTGCAGTTGCTTCTCGCAGCTGTCGAGGTCGGCGAAGATCAGTTCCAGGTCGATGATTTCGATGTCGCGCTTCGGGTCGACGCTGTTGGAAACGTGGATCACGTTCTCGTCTTCGAAGCAGCGCACAACGTGAGCGATGGCGTCGGTTTCACGGATGTTGGCCAGGAACTTGTTGCCCAGGCCTTCACCTTTCGACGCGCCGGCCACCAGGCCTGCGATGTCGACGAACTCCATGGTGGTCGGCAGGATGCGCTTCGGATTGACGATTTCCGCCAGAGCATTCAGGCGTGGATCCGGCATCGGCACGATGCCGCTGTTCGGCTCGATGGTGCAGAAGGGGAAGTTCTCGGCCGCGATCCCGGATTTGGTCAGGGCGTTGAACAGGGTGGACTTGCCGACGTTAGGCAGGCCGACGATGCCGCAATTGAATCCCATGGTGTTTCCCCTCGGATTAGAGTCAGGCCTTCTGGCTGTGCAGGTTTTTCATCGCGCGGTTCCATTCACCGGCGAGGATATCCGGCAGCACGCCGAGGGCAAAGTCGATGCTGGCATCGAGTTTTTCCTGTTCGGCGCGTGGCGCACGACCCAGGACGAAATTTGAAACCATACTGGCGACGCCCGGGTGGCCGATGCCAAGCCGCAGGCGGTGGAACGTATTCTGATTGCCCAATTGCGCAATGATGTCGCGCAACCCGTTGTGACCGCCATGGCCGCCGCCCACCTTGAGTTTGGCGACGCCCGGAGGCAGATCGAGTTCGTCGTGTGCCACCAGAATTTCTTCGGGCTTGATGCGGAAGAAACCGGCGAGTGCCGCCACGGCCTGGCCGCTGCGGTTCATGTAGGTGGTGGGAATCAGCAGACGAACATCCTGACCCTGATGCGAAAAACGCCCGGTCAGGCCGAAATACTTGCGATCAGCCACGAGATTCACATTCTGTGCGTGGGCGATGCGCTCAACAAAAAGGGCCCCTGCGTTATGCCGGGTCTGTTCGTATTCAGCGCCTGGATTTCCCAGGCCAACGATCAGTTTGATGGCAGTCACGATAGGGGCCCTTCCTTGAGAGTGGTGGATAACATCGCCGCGATCGGGGAAGGCGGCGAAAGTGGACGAAAAATGCTCATTTACCATGGATGTAAACTCCGCGTTCCCGCCCGCTTTCTCGCTACGTTCCAGTCCGCGATGTTACCTGTTCACTCCGGCTTTACAGAGTGATTACTCTGCAGCGCCTTCGGCAGCTTCTGGAGCAACACGTGGAGCGTGGACGTTGGCAACAGCCTTGTCATCGCCGTGTGCCAGAGCAACGAACTCAACACCTTTAGGAGCTTTCAGGTCCGACAGGTGAATGATGGTGCCGATTTCGGCTTTGGCCAGGTCGACTTCGATGAACTCAGGCAGGTCTTTGGCTTCGCAGGAAACTTCGATTTCTGCAACAACGTGCGAGATCTCGCCGCCTTTCTTGACCGGAGCTTCTTCGTTGATGAAGTGCACTGGAACAACGGCAGTCAGTTTCTTGCCGGCAACAACGCGTACGAAGTCGGCGTGCATGATGAACTGCTTGGCCGGGTGACGCTGCATGGCTTTAACAACCACGTCTTGCTTGACGTCGCCGATGTTCAGTTGGATGACGTGGCTGAAAGCAGCCTCGTCTTCGAACAGCTTGGCTACTTCTTTAGCCAGCATCATGATGGACTCAGGAGCCTTGTCACCACCGTAGACAACGGCAGGAACCTGGCTGGCGAGACGACGCAGGCGGCGGCTCGCACCTTTCCCCAGGTCGGTACGCGCTTCGGCGTTCAGGATGAAATCAGTCATTTTGTATCTCCAAAATAGCCATGTCCGGGCGACGTCTGCGACCGACGTCAAAGCGGCATGGGCAAAAAAGCCCCGCCCCAACATGAGTGTTGGGGCGGGGCGCTTTTCGTCAACGAGACATTTCGAGAAGGGCAGGGCCCTTAGCGGAACATCGCGCTGATCGATTCTTCATTGCTGATGCGGCGAACCGCTTCGGCAACAACCGGTGCGATATCCAGTTGACGGATACGTGCACAGGCTTGTGCTGCTGCGGACAGCGGGATGGTGTTAGTGACCACCAGCTCGTCCAGCACGGAATTTTCGATATTCTCGATGGCCCGACCCGACAGCACAGGGTGTGTGCAGTAGGCAAAGACCTTGGCTGCGCCATGCTCTTTCAGGGCCTTGGCCGCGTGGCACAGGGTGCCGGCGGTATCGACCATGTCATCGACCAGGATGCAGGTACGCCCTTCGACATCACCGATGATATGCATCACTTCAGAGTGATTGGCTTTCTCACGGCGTTTGTCGATGATCCCGAGATCCACGCCCAGCGACTTGGCAACGGCACGTGCACGCACGACGCCACCAATGTCCGGGGACACGATCATCAGGTTCTCGAAGCGCTGATCTTCGATGTCATCCACCAGAACCGGGGAGCCGTAGATGTTATCTACCGGAATATCGAAGAAACCCTGAATCTGGTCAGCATGCAGATCAACCGTGAGAACACGGTCGATGCCGACTACGGTAAGCATGTCAGCGACGACTTTCGCGCTGATAGCCACACGTGCGGAACGCGGACGGCGATCCTGACGGGCATAACCAAAATAAGGAATAACAGCAGTGATACGAGTAGCCGAGGAGCGGCGGAAGGCATCAGCCATCACTACCAGTTCCATCAGGTTATCGTTGGTCGGAGCGCAAGTCGGCTGAATAATGAAAACGTCTTTACCGCGAACGTTTTCATTGATCTCGGCTGTAATTTCGCCGTCGGAGAATTTACCGACAGAGATGTCACCGAGAGGGATATGCAGCTGACGTACGACACGCCGAGCCAGATCGGGGTTAGCGTTCCCCGTAAAGACCATCATCTTGGACACGCGCAGTACCTAGAGGCTGAGGGTAACCTGGATGAGTATAGAAAATGGCAGGGGCGGCTGGATTCGAACCAACGCATGGCAGGATCAAAACCTGCTGCCTTACCGCTTGGCGACGCCCCTGTATCTGTTGCTTGCAAGTGCCGGGCACTTGGTTCCTTTAGAGCAGACTTTGCAGCTTGCGATGCAACATCGAAACGTTGCTTCCTTTCGCTACAAACCCTGTAAGGGTCTCTGTCAGAAGGGCCGAGACTTTATCAGCTTCAGCTTTGCTTGGGAAGCCCCCAAACACACAACTTCCAGTTCCGGTGAGTTTTGCTTCGGTAAAATTACCTAACAAATTCAATGCGTTACGTACTTCTGGATAACGCATTGCTACCACCGGCAAGCAGTCATTTCGACTGTTTCCCTCGGGAACGGGGCGCACTTTAATGGGCGGCGTGTTACGTGTCAACAATGGATCTGAAAAAATTTCTGCCGTACTAACAGAGACTTGCGGGACGAGCACGACATACCACGGTTCGGCGGGCTCGACCGGGGTCAGTTTCTCGCCGACACCTTCGGCGAAAGCCGCGTGGCCACGGACGAACACCGGCACGTCGGCTCCAAGTGTCAGGCCCAGTGTTGCCAGCCGATCTTCATCCCAGCCCAACTGCCAAAGATGATTGAGTCCGAGCAGGGTGGTCGCCGCATTCGAGCTGCCGCCACCGATGCCGCCGCCCATCGGCAGGATCTTGTCGATCCAGATGTCGATGCCGAGGGCGCAGCCGGATTGTTCCTGAAGTTTTTTCGCTGCCCGCACGATCAGGTTGCTGTCGTGTGGCACGCCGTCGAATTCGGTGTGCAGGCGAATCACACCATCGTCGCGGACGGCGAAGGTGATTTCGTCGCCGTAGTCGAGGAACTGAAAAATCGTCTGCAACTCGTGATAGCCGTCTTCCCGGCGACCGAGAATGTGCAGCATCAGGTTGAGTTTGGCCGGAGAAGGCAGCGTCAGGCGTGGAGCGGTCATGCTTATTGCCCCAATTTACGCGGTTGCCAGGTTTTGATGACCAGCGTCACGTCCAGATCGGTGCCGTGCAGTTTGATCCGCTCGGGCAACCAATAACCGTTCTGTTCGGCATAACCGAGGTACTCGACCTGCCAGCCGTCCTGTTCCAGATTGGCCAGGCGACTGTCGGCATCGAGGGTCAGGCGGCTCTTGCTGGCCGGAGCCGGCAGACCGCGAACCCACCAGGACAGATTCGATACCGGCAGTTTCCAGCCCAGCTGTTCTTCCAGCAGGACTTCCGGCGACTGCGCGTCATAGCGGCCCTGGTTGGCGACCTCCAGCGAAACCTTGCCCGGGCGACCGGTCAAACGGGCTGCGCCGCGACCCAGCGGGCCGGACAGGCGGATGTCGTAATAATCCTGACGTTGCAGCCAGAACAGCGTGCCGCTGCCCGAATCTTTCGGGGCGCGGATGCCGATCTTGCCGTCGATCTGCCAGCCGTCGAGGCCGGTCAGTTGCTGTTTGTTCGCGGCCCATTGTGCCGGGCTGCCATGGCCCTCGACGGATTCGCGGGCACCAAAACCCGCGCAACCGGCGAGCAGGGCGATGAAGCTGAAAACGATGACGTGGCGCAAAAACATGGGTTAAAGAGTCTCGGATCCGGTCAGGCGCTTGATGGTGCTGCGCAGGATTGTGCTGTCGGGCTGATCCTTGAGGAACTTGCCCCAGATTTGTTTGGCTTCGCGCTGGTTACCCTTGGTCCACAGGACTTCGCCCAGGTGAGCGGCGACTTCGTGATCGGGGAAACGCTCCAGCGCCTGACGCAGATACTTCTCGGCGTCATCCAGGTTGCCCATGCGGAAATTCACCCAGCCGAGGCTGTCGAGTACCGCCGGATCTTCCGGGTTGATCTGGTGTGCCTGTTCGATCAGCGCCTTGGCTTCGGCGTAGCGGGTGGTGCGGTCGGACAGGGTGTAGCCTAGGGCATTGAGCGCCATGGCGTTGTCCGGGTCGCGCTTGATGATCAGGCGCAGGTCTTTTTCCATCTGCGCCAGGTCATTGCGTTTTTCCGCCTGCATGGCCCGGGTGTAGAGCAGATTCAGATCGTCCGGGTATTGCAGCAACGCCTGTTGCAGGGTTTTCCAGGCCTTGTCGCCCTGGTTGTTGGCGGACAGGGTCTCAGCCTCGATCAAGTACAGCTGGATCGCGTAATCCGGCTGCGCATCGCGTTCGGCGGCCAGTTTGCTCTGGGCTTCGGCGGTCTTGCCGTTGTTCATCAGAATGTCGGCCTGACGCAGTTGTGCCGGCAGATAGTCGTTGCCCGGCCCGACCTGGGCGTACTCAATCAGTGCGCCTTGCGGGTCGTTGCGTTCTTCGGCGATGCGACCCAGGTTCAAGTGAGCCGAGTCGACGTGGCTTTCCCGGGCGATCAGGTCTTCCAGGTAACCCTTGGCCTCGTCCCAGGCCTTGGCTTCCAGGCAGACCAATGCCAGTGAGTAACGCAGTTCGTCGTCTTCCGGGTATTGCTGGACCAGTGTGGAGAACTCGACCTTGGCATCGTCCATCCGGTCCTGTTCCACCAGCATCCGCGCGTAAGTCAGGCGCAGGCGCTTGTCGTCCGGGTACTTCTTGATGTTCTTCTGCAGCAGCGGCAGGGCCTCGTCGCCACGGTTCAGCCCTTGCAGCAGGCGGGCACGCAGCAGGATCGGGGCGATTTCGCCGTCGTCCGGCGGATTGTCTTCGAGCAGGGTCAGCGCACCTTTGGTGTCGCCGTCCTGCTGCATCAGCAGGGCCTTGCCGAAAATCAGCTGATTGTTGTGCGGGTGGCGCTGCAACAGACGGTCGAAACTTTTCATCAGACCGTTGCGGGTTTCCTGATCGGTGTCGGCGGCCGACAGCGCGAGGAAGTCGAAATGGGTGTCGCCCTTGCCCTGCAGGACTTTCTCCATATAGACCATCGAGTCGTCATAACGCCCGGCGCGTGCCAGTTGCACGGCGGCGGCGCGTTGCGCTTCGAGGTCATCAGGTGCGTTTTTCGCCCAGATCAGTGCGGTATCCAGCGCCGGTTGATCCGCGCCCAGGTACTCGGCAATACGGAACGCCCGCTCGGAAACACCCGGGTCCTGGGTGTTGATGGCCTGGGTCACGTAGTTGTCCAGGGCAATGTCGAAACGATTGCGCTGGCCAGCGAGTTCGGCGCTCAGCAGGCTGAACACCGTTTCCTGGCTGAACGAGCTGTAAACCTTGGGCTTTTCAGGGGCTGGCGTGGTGTCTTCGACCGATGAGGTGCCATCGTGCGAAACGGGGGCCAAGGCCTGGCAGCCGCTGAGGAAGACAAAAGCTAGGAGCAACGCGGAAGATCTATTCATATAGGAAGAGGACGACTAACCTGCGGTCGGATCATCATGACACAAGCCTTCGGCCAAACATAACCGAGTCTCGATTGTGGCCATTATAGGGGCCGACAATTGGGACAATAGTCAGCGGTAGTTGTTCTGAATCTGACGAAGTAGGACAATTGCCGGCTTCACGTCACCATCAGCGACCTTGAATGGCCTTCCTTGCACTCGGTATCAACCACAAGACTGCTTCAGTAGACGTCCGCGAGCGCGTGGCCTTTACCCCTGAGCAGCTGGTGGAGGCCTTGCAGCAGCTCTGCCGACTCACCGACAGCCGCGAAGCTGCGATCCTTTCCACCTGCAATCGCAGTGAACTGTATATAGAACAGGATCAGCTTTCGGCCGATATCGTGCTGCGCTGGCTGGCCGACTATCACCATTTAAGCCTCGATGAGCTGCGCGCGAGTGCTTATGTGCATGAAGATGATGCGGCAGTTCGTCACATGATGCGCGTCGCCTCCGGGCTCGACTCGCTGGTGCTGGGCGAACCGCAGATCCTCGGCCAGATGAAATCGGCCTACGCCGTGGCCCGCGAGGCCGGCACCATCGGGCCGCTGCTCGGGCGCTTGTTTCAGGCGACTTTCAACGCTGCCAAGCAAGTGCGCACCGACACCGCCATTGGCGAGAACCCGGTGTCCGTGGCGTTTGCCGCGGTCAGCCTGGCCAAACAGATTTTCAGCGACCTGCAACGCAGCCAGGCCTTGCTGATTGGCGCCGGGGAGACCATCACTCTGGTCGCCCGCCATCTGCATGATCTGGGGGTCAAGCGTATCGTGGTGGCCAACCGCACGCTGGAACGCGCCAGCCTGCTGGCCGAACAGTTCGGCGCCCACGCGGTATTGCTGTCGGACATTCCGGCCGAACTGGTGCGCAGCGACATCGTCATCAGCTCCACCGCCAGTCAGTTGCCGATCCTCGGCAAGGGCGCCGTCGAAAGCGCCCTGAAGCTGCGCAAGCACAAGCCGATCTTCATGGTCGACATCGCCGTTCCCCGGGATATCGAACCGGAAGTCGGCGAACTCGACGACGTTTACCTCTATAGCGTCGACGATCTGCACGAAGTGGTCGCCGAAAACCTCAAGAGCCGTCAGGGTGCAGCGCAAGCCGCCGAAGAGATGGTCTCGGTCGGCGCCGACGATTTCATGGTGCGCCTGCGCGAGCTGGCGGCGGTCGACGTGCTCAAGGCCTATCGTCAACAGAGCGAGCGCCTGCGCGACGAAGAACTGCAAAAGGCCCTGCGTCTGCTGGCCAACGGCGGCAACGCCGAAGACGTGCTGGGCCAGCTGGCCCGTGGCCTGACCAATAAACTCCTGCACGCCCCGAGCGTGCAGTTGAAAAAGCTTTCTGCCGAAGGCCGCCTCGATGCGCTGGCCATGGCCCAGGAACTCTTTGCCCTCGAGGGCTCACCGGATAGCTTTTCGGATAATAAACCGCAATGAAAGCGTCACTGCTCAATAAGCTGGATATCCTCCAGGACCGTTTCGAGGAACTGACGGCGCTGCTCGGCGACGCCGAAGTCATTTCCGACCAGACCAAATTCCGCGCCTATTCCAAGGAATACGCCGAAGTCGAGCCGGTCGTCGAAGCCTATAAACAGCTGCTCAAGGCCCAGGCCGATCTGGAAGGCGCCCAGGCGCTGCTCAAGGACGGCGACCCGGACATGCGCGAAATGGCCGTGGAAGAAGTGCGCGAAACCAAAGAGCAACTCATCGAGCTGGAAGCCACCTTGCAGCGCATGCTGCTGCCCAAGGATCCCAACGACGGGCGCAACGTGTTCCTCGAAATCCGCGCCGGTACCGGTGGCGACGAGGCGGCGATCTTCTCCGGCGACCTGTTCCGCATGTACTCGCGCTACGCCGAGAAACGCGGCTGGCGCGTGGAGATCCTTTCGGAGAACGAAGGCGAGCACGGCGGCTATAAAGAAGTCATCGCCCGGGTCGAAGGCGACAATGTCTACGGCAAGCTGAAATTCGAGTCCGGCGCCCACCGCGTACAGCGCGTGCCGGCCACCGAATCCCAAGGCCGCATTCACACGTCCGCTTGCACCGTGGCCGTGTTGCCGGAGCCCGACGAGCAGGAAGCGATCGAGATCAACCCGGCGGACTTGCGCGTCGACACCTACCGTTCCTCCGGGGCCGGTGGTCAGCACGTCAACAAGACCGACTCGGCGATCCGTATCACCCACTTGCCGACCGGCATCGTGGTCGAGTGCCGGGAAGAACGTTCCCAGCACAAGAACCGTGCGCGGGCGATGGCCTGGCTGTCGGCCAAGCTCAACGACCAGCAGACCACCGCAGCGGCCAACGCCATCGCCAGCGAGCGTAAATTGCTGGTGGGTTCCGGTGACCGCTCCGAGCGCATCCGCACCTACAACTTTGCCCAGGGCCGGGTCACCGACCACCGCGTCAACCTGACCCTGTATTCCCTCGACGAAATCCTCGCTGGTGGCGTCGAAGCGGTGATCGAACCGTTGCTGGCCGAATACCAGGCCGACCAACTGGCAGCGATAGGTGAATAAATGACCATCATCGCCAGCCTGTTGCGCGCCGCCGAACTGCCGGACTCGCCCACCGCACGCCTAGATGCCGAACTGCTCCTCGCTGCGGCGCTGGGCAAGTCCCGCAGTTTTCTCCACACCTGGCCCGAACGCATCGTGCCGAGCGAAGCCGTGCTGGTCTTCACCGAATACCTGCAACGCCGCCGCAGCGGTGAGCCGGTGGCCTATATTCTCGGCCAGCAGGGTTTCTGGAAGCTGGATCTGGAAGTCGCGCCGCACACGCTGATTCCGCGTCCGGACACCGAACTGCTGGTGGAAGCCGCACTGGAATTGCTGCCGGCGACCCCGGCCAAGGTTCTCGATCTCGGCACCGGCAGCGGGGCGATTGCTCTGGCCCTGGCCAGTGAACGTCCGGCATGGAACGTCACCGCCGTGGATCGCGTGCTGGAAGCCGTAGCTCTGGCCGAGCGCAACCGTCAGCGTCTGCACCTGAACAATGCCACGGTGCTCAGCAGTCACTGGTTCAGTGCCCTCGAAGGCAAGCGATTCCAGCTGATCATCAGCAACCCGCCATACATCCGCGCTGCCGATCCGCATCTGGTCGAAGGCGATGTGCGTTTCGAGCCGGAAAGCGCCCTGGTGGCCGGCATCGACGGGCTCGACGATCTGCGTCTGATCATCGCCCAGGCGCCGGCACATCTGGAGGCCGGTGGCTGGCTGATGCTCGAACACGGCTATGATCAAGCCGAAGCCGTGCGCGATCTGTTGCTGACGCAAGGTTTCGAAGAAGTCCACAGCCGCACCGATCTGGGCGGCCATCAACGGATCAGCCTGGGGCGCCTGCCGTGCTGAATGATCAGGAATTGTTGCGCTACAGTCGGCAGATCCTCCTGCAACACATCGACATCGATGGCCAGTTGAAGCTCAAGGACAGCCGCGTGCTGATCGTCGGCCTCGGCGGTCTCGGTGCGCCGGTGGCCTTGTATCTGGCGGCGGCGGGTGTCGGTGAGCTGCATCTGGCGGATTTCGACACGGTCGACCTGACCAACCTGCAACGCCAGATCATCCACGACACCGACAGCGTCGGCATGACCAAGGTCGACTCGGCGCTCAAACGCCTGAGCGCGATCAATCCTGAAATCAAACTGGTGCCCCATCGTCAGGCACTGGATGAGGATTCTCTCGCCGCCGCCGTGGCAGCGGTGGATCTGGTGCTCGACTGCTCGGACAATTTCTCCACCCGCGAAGCGGTCAACGCCGCGTGTGTGGCTGCGCGCAAACCGCTGGTCAGCGGCGCGGCGATCCGCCTCGAAGGACAACTGTCGGTATTCGACCCGCGTCGTGCCGCGAGCCCTTGCTATCACTGCCTGTACGGTCACGGCAGCGAAGCCGAACTGACCTGCAGCGAAGCCGGCGTGGTCGGGCCGCTGGTCGGTCTGGTCGGCAGCCTCCAAGCGCTGGAAGCCTTGAAGCTGCTGGCGGGTTTCGGCGAGCCACTGGTGGGGCGCCTATTGTTGATCGATGCACTGGGCTCGCGATTCCGTGAGCTGCGGGTCAAGCGTGATCCGGGATGCAGCGTCTGTGGTTCGCACCATGCGTGAAGCGCCGATCGCCGTATTCGATTCCGGCGTCGGTGGCCTGTCGGTGCTGGCGGAAATCCAGCAGCTGCTGCCCAATGAATCGCTGCTGTACCTCGGCGATTGCGGCCACATTCCTTATGGCGAGAAAACCCCGGAGTTCATCCGTCAGCGTTGCAGTGTGATGGCCGGTTTTTTCCGCGAGCAGGGCGCCAAGGCGCTGGTGATCGCCTGTAACACTGCGACCGTGGCCGGCGTTGCCGATCTGCGGCGTGATTTTCCCGACTGGCCGATTGTCGGCATGGAGCCGGCGGTCAAACCGGCTGCCGCCGCCACTCGCAGCGGCGTGGTCGGCGTCCTCGCCACCACCGGCACCTTGCAGAGCGCGAAGTTCGCGGCTTTGCTCGACCGTTTTGCCACCGATATCCGGGTCATTACTCAGCCGTGCCCGGGGCTGGTGGAGCTGATCGAAAGCGGCGACCTGCACAGCGCCGAGTTGCGCGAGCTGCTTCACCGCTATGTCGAACCGCTGCTGGGCGCGGGTTGCGACACGATCATTCTCGGCTGCACCCATTACCCGTTCCTCAAGCCGCTGCTCAAGACGATGCTCCCCGACGACATCAGTCTGATCGACACCGGCGCCGCCGTGGCCCGGCAACTTCAGCGCCTGCTGGCCGAGCGAGATCTGCTTGCCGAGGGTCAGAATCGCCCCGCCAGATTCTGGACCAGCGCCGATCCGCAATCCTTGAAAAACATCCTGCCGCTGCTGGGACAAACGCCCGGCGATGTGCAAAGCTTCGCGATGTAAAAAAGTTGTGTCATAACTGAAAAATCAGCTGAACTTCTGTTCAAGCGCCGATTTCTATAAGCGTCAAGCACACTAAAAACCATACGACCGTTAGGAAAAGGATGTTTCAAGTGAAGCGACTATTCTGCTTGGCCGCGATTGCGGCCGCACTGATGGGGCAAAGTTTTACTGCACAGGCCGCTGGCGTGGAATTCGGGGTTGGGGCCACCAGCGATTCGACGATGACCTATCGTCTGGGGATGAATTTCGACTGGGACAAGAGCTGGCTGCAAAGCGATGTCGGTCGCCTGACCGGTTACTGGAGCGGCGCCTATACCTACTGGGAAGGCGACAAGGGCTCCAGCAACAACAGCCTGTCGTTCTCGCCGGTGTTCGTTTACGAGTTTTCCGGTGAGTCGATCAAGCCTTACGTCGAGGCGGGCATTGGCGCCGCGGTGTTCTCCAACACCGAATATGAAGGCAACAAGATCGGCCAGGCCTTCCAGTTCGAAGACCGTATCGGTTTCGGTCTGCGCTTCCATGGCGGGCACGAGGTGGGGATCCGCGCGACCCACTATTCCAACGCCGGCATGTCGAGCAACAACGACGGGGTAGAAAGCTACTCGCTGCACTACACGATGCCGTTGTAACACCCATGAAAAAGGAGCGCCAAGCGCTCCTTTTTTGTATTCAACGATACGCCGTGGCGATTCCCTGGCGTTCGTCGATGCATTCCGGCGCGCCCATCTCGAATTCGCGGCAGATCAGCGGGCGTTTTTCGTAGATCGTGCACATCATCGTGTCGCGATCCAGCGCCGCGCACCAGCCGTCGTCCAGACGCAGCATGACTTCCCCACCCCATTCATCGGTATCGATATAACGCTCGGGCACGCCGGTGTCGGTGATCAGCATGACTTCGAGCTGACAGCAGCAGGCCGCGCAAGTCGAACAGGTGACGGCGGGCTCGTCGATTGGCTGGAGGGGAATGGTTTTCATGGGCGCAGTGTACGGCAGTGACCTGTGCGCGTGTGAAAGCCCTGACGGACGATTACTGCACCAGGCGTCTCGACAAGACGTGCAACAACGGAAACAGCAACGCCCACAACAGGCCGATGCCGATCAAAGTCGGTAACTCGCCATAGGGAAACTGCACCCCGGCCAGTCGTCCACCGGCGCAATACGACAACGCGCCACCGACGGCCCCGAGCACACTCGCCAGCCACCATGGCCGGGCGCTCCATTGCAGGCAATGGCGCAATGTCGTGGCCAACAGTGCCCACAACAACATCAGCCACAGCGGAATCAGCGGCGACAGATCCTTGAATTCAAAGACCCCGAGACCGCGCAGGCCGCTGTCCACGGCGGTGCCCAGAATCACCACGCCGAGAATCAGTCGGCCCTCCGCCGCCCAGTTGCTGATCCAGCGCAGATGAATTACCAATACCGCCAGCGCCACCAGCAACCACAGGCTGTTGCCGCCGAGCACGCAGGCCAGCCAGCCGATCTGGAACAGAACAGCGTTGGCGATCCGCTCAAGCATCGAAACGTCCGAGCAGTGGCGCCGGCATCGCCGCCGGTTTGGCCAACAGCAATTGCGCGGTGCCGATGGTGCGTTCCAGGAATCCACCCTCGCAGTAACACAGGTAAAACTCCCAGAGCCGCAGGAAATAATCGTCGTAGCCCAATTCGCTCAGGCGGCCGTGGGCGTGGCGAAAATTCTCGTGCCACAGGCGCAGGGTCCGGGCGTAGTGCAGGCCGAAGTCTTCCATGTGCAGCAGGTTCATGTCGGTGTCGCGGCTGACAATTTCGAGCATCTTCTGCACACAGGGCAGGGCGCCGCCGGGGAAGATATAACGCTGGATGAAATCCACGCCGCGTTTCGCCTGCTCGTAGCGCTGGTCCCGGATGGTGATCGCTTGCAGCAGCATCAGGCCGTTGCTCTTGAGCAGGTGCGCGCATTGCTTGAAGTAGGTCGGCAGGAAGCGATGGCCGACCGCCTCGATCATCTCGATCGACACCAGTTTGTCGTACTGGCCGGTGAGGTCGCGGTAGTCCTTGAGCAGCAGCGTCACCCGGTCCTGCAGGCCGAGGCTTTCGATGCGCCGGGCGGTGAACGCGTATTGCTCTTTGGACAGGGTGGTCGTGGTGACTTTGCAGCCATAGTGCTGCGCGGCATACAGCGCCATGCTGCCCCACCCGGTGCCGATTTCCAGAAGGTGGTCGTCGGGCTCTAGTGCAAGTTTCTGGCAGATCCGCTCCAGTTTGTTCAGTTGTGCCTGTTCCAGGCTGTCGTCGGGGCTGAGGAACTGCGCCGCCGAATACATCATGGTCGGGTCGAGAAACTGCTCGAACAGATCGTTGCCGAGGTCGTAGTGGGCGGCGATGTTTTTCTGCGAGCCCTTGCGCGTGTTGCGGTTGAGCCAGTGCAGACCGCGCACCAGCGGCCGGCCGATTTTCGCCAGTCCACCCTCCATGCCGTCGAGCACTTCGAGGTTGCTGACGAAGACGCGGACCACGGCGGTCAGGTCCGGTGAGCTCCAATAGCCGTGAATGAACGCTTCCCCGGCGCCAATCGAGCCGTTGCCCGCGACCATGCCCCAGGCCGCTGCATCGAGGACATGAATCTCGCCCAACAACGCACTGCCCGGTGTGCCGAAGACCTGGCGTTCGCCGTCCTCGATCACCACCAGTTGCCCGTGCTTGAGCTGTGCGAGCTGACGCAGGACACCGCGACGCAGCAGCGAACCGGTGATGCCGTGGGTACTGAACGGGATGGCGGCTCTGGCCGAAACGCTAGAGGATTTCATGGCGGTGCTCCTCGGGAGACGCAGTGGCGGTTCGAAAGCTGTCGTCAGCCGTCCGATGGGGAAACAGCGGGGTACGCTTGAGCAGCAAGCGCAGGGCCTGCCAATAGATGGCGAGGGCGGTTTTCGCGGTCATCCACGGAAAGCGCCACAGATGCCGGTGCAGGTTGCGTCGATCAAGAGGTTCGCGTTTCAGGTTGAGCGTGGCGTCGAACAGCTTGCGTTCGCCCTGCCAGTCGGCCATGTGCACACCCAGGGTTTGCGCGGCGGGGCTGAAGCTCATGCGGTATTCCAGATCCGGCGGCAGGAACGGTGACACGTGAAACGCCTTGGCAACGGCGAAGTGCTGGTGGAAGTCGCGCACGCTGGTCGGCGCTCGCGCCGGCAGCACATAGTGATAGCGCTCGCGCCATGGCGTGTTGCTGACCTCGCAGAGAATCGCCGCCAGTTGCCCGTCGGCCTCGTGGCAATAAAAGAAACACACCGGGTTGAACGCCAGGCCCCAGCTTCGCGGCTGGGTCAGCAGGCAGATCGAACCTTGTGGCTCATGACCGAGGGCCGCACCGACCTGCAGGCGCACCGCATCGATCAGTCGCACACCGCGACCGGTGAACGTCTTGAGGTAGTCGGTCTCGCGAAACGAGAACGGTGCAAAGCGGCTCGCACCGGACAGTGGCGACAGGTTCAGCACGGCGTCCTGTTCGGCCAGGTCGAGATACAGCAGCCCGATCCGGTAACGGAACTCATGCCGACGCGGGGCGAATCGCCGGTGGGCGATCCAGCCGCTGTAGAGCGCGCTGTTCACAGGCTTTCTCCGAACGCGGCGGCCACGCGTAAAGCGCTGACCACGCCGTCTTCATGAAAACCGTTGGCCCAGTAGGCGCCGCAATAATGGGTGTGCTGCGCTCCGTCGAGTTCGGCCCAGCGCTGTTGTGCCGCCACCGCTGCGAGGCTGAATTGGGGATGGGCGTAGGTGAAACGGGCAAGCACTTTGGACGGGCTGATCCCGGCGCTCTGGTTGAGGCTGACGCAGAACGTGGTGTCGCTCTGGATGCCCTGCAGGATATTCATGTCGTAAGTGACGGCTGCCTGGGTATGGCCGGCTCCACCGAGGCGATAATTCCAGCTGGCCCAGGCCCGCTTGCGGGTCGGCAGCAGACGGGTGTCGGTGTGCAGCACCACTTCGTTGTCGGCATAGGGCAGCGCACCGAGAATCTCCCGTTCGGCACGGCTCGGATTGGCGAGCAGACGCAATGCCTGATCGCTGTGGCAGGCCAGCACGACTTTGTCGAAGTGTTCAATGCCGACGGGGCTGTGGATAACCACGCCGTGTTCGTTGCGTTCGATCCGGTTTACCGGACAGTTCACGCGGATCCGCTCTTTGAATGACGCGGTCAGCGGTGCGAGGTAGGCACTGGAGCCACCCTCGATCACTCGCCATTGCGGGCGATTGCTGACCGACAACAAACCGTGGTTCTCGAAGAACCGCACAAACAACTGCAGCGGAAAATTCAGCATCTCGGCCATCGGCATCGACCAGATCGCCGCGCCCATCGGCACGATGTAATGCAGGATGAAACGCTCGCCGTAGCCGCCGGCCTTGAGGTAGTCGTCCAGTGTGGTGTCGCTGGCGATCCGCTGTTCGGCGAGGTCGCGCCGCGCTTCCTTGTTGAAGCGCAGGATGTCGCGCAGCATGCCCCAGAACCCCGGCGACAACAGATTGCTGCGCTGAGCGAACAGGCTGTCGAGGTTATTGCCGTTGTATTCCAGGCCGGTATCGGGGTCGGTCACCGAAAAACTCATTTCGGTGGCTTTGCTGCTCACACCCAATTGGCCGAGCAGGCGGATGAAGTTCGGGTAGGTCCAGTCGTTGAACACGATGAACCCGGTGTCCACGGCATATTCGCGACCATCCACCGTGACTTGTACGGTGTGGGTATGGCCGCCGACCCAATCGCCGGCCTCGAACACCGTGACGTCATGTCGGCGACCGAGCAGGTAGGCACAGGTCAGGCCTGCGATCCCGCTGCCGACGATGGCGATGTTCACGTCATATCCCGCAGCGGTGGGCTGCTGCGCACCATGCGCTTGCCGATGGCCAGTTGCACCCGTGCAGGCAATTTCGACAGTGGCCACAGGGCCGCCATGAACAAGGCCGGAAAGGCGATTTCCAGCGGGCGATCCTTGAGCCGGGCGAAGATGTGGCGTGCGGCTTTATCCACAGGCCAGCTCAATGGCATCGGGAAATCGTTTTTCGCCGTCAACGGCGTATCGACAAAACCCGGGCTGATGATGGTGACTTCAATGCCTTCGTCCGCCAGATCGATGCGCAGCGATTCGAACAGATAACGCAGCCCGGCCTTCGACGCACCGTAGGCTTCGGCTCTCGGCAGTGGCACGTAGGTGACGGAACTGGCCATGCCCACCAGATGCGGCGCGGTGCCTTTGCGCAGCAGGGGCAGGGCGGCTTCGATGCAATAGCTGCTGGCAAGCAGATTGGTGCGTACGACGTGTTCGACGATCGAGGCGTCGAACTGGTGGGCATCGACGTACTCGCAGGTGCCGGCGTTGAGGATCACGCTGTCCAGCGATCCCCAGTCCAGCGCGATCTGTTCACCGATTTCCCGCACGGTCTGGCTGTTGGTCAAATCCCCCGGCACCACCAGCACCTGTCCCGGGTAGCGCTGCGACAACACTTTGAGCGGTGCAATCTGACGGGAACTGACCGCCAGGTGCGCGCCGGTTTTCAGAATCTCTTCAGCCAGTGCCGCACCGATGCCACTGCTGGCGCCGGTCAGCCAATAACGGCGTGGAGTTGTACGACTCATCCCAATCTCCTTTTCAGCCAGGCGATCACCCGGCCCAATATCGGTAAATGTTCGTAAAGCAGCGCCCCGGCATCGAAGTAATCCCGGTGGCGATAAACCTTGTCGCGCCAGAGCAGGTGCGAACAGCCCGTGACGCGAATCAACCGCCCGCCAGCCAGACGCGGGTGGCGGTAGCTCATGACCCAGCGCAGGTAACCTTCGCAGTCGCCGATCTGGTCGAAACCGTGAAAGTCGAACCGCAGTTCACTGACGTTGGCGTACAGCTCGCTGAAGTAGTCGCGCAATTGCGTCAGCCCCTGCACCTCGTGCAGTGGGTCGGTGAAATGAATGTCCTCGCTGTAGAGCGCGTCCAGGCTGTGCAGGTTGTCCTTGTTCAACTGCGCAAACTGGCGGGCGAAACGGCGCAGGAATTCACTCATGGCCTTCTCCGATAGACGCACGGGAGGGCAGGTTCTTGAACGCGGTCAGTGCCCGCTCCCGCGAAGTGCTCAGGTTGACGATCGGCGGCGGATAGTCCGCCACGCCGAACAGCCCGCCAGCGTTTGCAGGGTTGTGCACTTCTTTCTTGTTCAGCCCGGCCAGCTCAGGCAGCCAGTGCTTGATGAACAGGCCTTCGCTGTCGAATTTTTCCGACTGGCTGACCGGGTTGAAAATCCGGAAATACGGCGCCGCATCGGTGCCGGTCGACGCGCTCCACTGCCAGCCGCCGTTGTTCGCGGCCAGATCGCCGTCGATCAGGTGGCGCATGAAAAAACGCTCGCCTTCGCGCCAGTCGATCAGCAGGTTCTTGGTCAGGAACATTGCTACGACCATGCGCAGGCGATTGTGCATCCAGCCGGTTTCGAGCAATTGGCGCATGGCCGCGTCGATGATCGGCAGGCCCGTGCGTGCCTCCTGCCAGGCCGCCAGCTCCTGGGGCGCATCGCGCCAGGCCAGGGCTTCGGTTTCCGGGCGGAACGCGCGATGGCGGGACACCCGTGGGTAGCCGACCAGAATGTGTTTGTAGAACTCGCGCCACAACAGTTCGTTGATCCAGGTAACCGCGCCGACCTTGCCGCTTTCGAACTCACCCTGGTTGCTTTGCAGCGCGGCATGCAGGCACTGGCGCGGCGAGATCACCCCGGCCGCGAGATAGGCCGAGAGCTGGCTGGTGCCGGGTTTGGCCGGGAAGTCGCGCTCGCTTTTGTAATAGTCGATCTGCACGTCGGCGAAAGTGTCGAGGCGCCGTTGGGCCTCGGTTTCGCCGGCGGGCCACAGGTTGCGCAACGCTTGGCCAGGTGTCGGGAAACCCTCGATGGAATCGGGTATCGGATCGCTGGCAATGTTCAGCGGGGCCTGTGCGGACGGCGCCTTTATCAAGGACGGCATCGAACGATGCAGACGCTCATAGCAGACCTTGCGGAACTGACTGAACACCTGAAAGTAGGTGCCGGTCCTGGTCAGTACGCTGCCGGGCTTGAACAACAACTGATCGAGATAGCTGTGAAAGGCGACGCCTTCGGCCTGCAATGCCCGGGCAACGGCCGCATCGCGGCGGCTTTCGTGGACGCCGTATTCCTCATTGACGTGAACGGCTCCGACCTTTAACTGCCGACAGAGCTCAAGCAACACCGCCGGGGCCTTATCCCAGTGCGGGGCGCTGCGGATCAGCAGCGGGATGTTCAGTTCGCCGAGACTCTTGCTCAATTCCCGCAGGTTGCGCAGCCAGAAATCGACCTTGCACGGGGCGTCGTCATGTTCCTGCCATTGTTCGGGGCTCAACAGGTACACGGCCACGGTCGGGCCACGCTCGGCGGCGGCCGTCAGGGCGGTGTTGTCATGTTGGCGCAGGTCGCTGCGCAGCCAGATCAATTGCATGGTGTTCTCTGCACGAATCATTAAATCAACCCACGCTGAAGGAGTGCCCGATGTGCCGACAAGGGATCTTCGGCCAGGTACAGATCAGCGATCTCGGAAGTTCTTACGGACAACTCGGCGTGGTGGATGCACACCGTTGGTCCGGCAATCATTTTTGGGCAACCGACGCCATTCAATAGTTTCGGCAACTGCGCAAGGTTCATGGCTTTGCTGGAATACAGCAGGACACCGCGGGCTTGCAGGTGATCGACTGCCAGTGCCAGCTCCCCGGCCGGCAACGGCCAGTCGAACACCTGCACCGGGCAGTCGGCGCTGCTGATCAGCCAGGCGCAAAGCCACAGGTGTGGCTCCAGCAGTAAATCCGACTGATTGACCAGCAGCAGCGGTGCTGTGCGTAACTGACGGTTGTTATGGTAGATGCGCGCGCCGAATTTGCTACGCAGCCAGGCGTGAAAGAACACCCGTTCCATCTGCGCGCCGAACTGGCCTTGCCAGCGCTGTTCGAGTTCCGCCAGCAACGGCATCAGCAATTGCTCACACAGGGTTCGCGGCGGATAGAGCGCCATCGCCTGGTTGACGCTGTCGTCGAGGCTGCGCTCGTTCAATTGCGTGACCGCCAGCAGCGCGGCCTGGTGCAAGGGCTGCCATTCGTTTTCCAGCGGCTCGTTGACGGTTTGTGGTGTGTCGAGCAGCGGTTTGACCTGACTGACCGCCACACCACGGTTGAGCCAGGTGAGGATGTTCTGGATGCGCTGTACATGTTCGGCCGAATACAGCCGATGCCCCTTGGGCGTGCGTTGCGGCACGATCAGCCCGTAGCGACGTTCCCAGGCACGCAGGGTGATCGCATTTACGCCGGTCTGGCGTGCCACCTCGCGAATCGGCAGCCAGCCTTCGTCGAGGGCTTTCTTGAAGTCGGCGCCGAGGTCTTCGCGGGCGCTGGTGTCGGGTGAGTCGTTCATCAAATGGCGTTTCGCAGGCTGAGGTTTTCCGGGTGCGGTTGCAGGTAAACCTGTTGCGCGATGTAAGGATCGGGGTGTTGGCGAAAGTGATGCTTGAGCAATGTCAGCGGCACCACCAACGGCACGATGCCGTGGCGGTACTGGCCGATGACGTGCTGCATTTCCTGTTTGTCTTCGGCGCTGATGGCCCGTTTCAGGTAACCGCTGATGTGCTGCAACACGTTGCTGTGGGTGCGACGTGTGGCGCAGGTGGTCAGCGCCGCCATCAACTGGCTGAAATAGCGCGGGCCGAGTTCCACTGGATCGGTTTGGCCCATATTGCCGAGCAGATTGCCCAGCGCCTTGTATTGCACCGGGTTGTGGGCCATCAGCAGGTATTTGTAACGGGAGTGGAAATCGGTGAGGGCGCGGCGGCTCAGGCCTTGTTCGAGCACCTGTTGCCAGTCGCTGTAGGCGAATACCCGGGTGATGAAGTTTTCCCGCAGGACCGGATCGTTCAGGCGCCCGGCTTCTTCGACCGGCAGGTCCGGGTGTCGGGCGCAGAAGGCCTGAGCATAGATCCCGCGTCCGCTGCCGATCGGTGCGCCGTTGGCGTGATAGACCTTGACCCGTTCCAGTCCACAGGATGGCGATTGCTGCATGAAGATGTAGCCGCAGATGCCGTCGAGCTCGGTGGCCATTTTCTCGCCATAGGCGGAGAGCGCATCGGTGACGTCGGTTTCGCGGTGAACCGTCCCGAGGGCCTGGGGATGGTCCGGGTCGCCCACCAGTCGGATCGGCTCGCGGGGAATGCCCAGGCCAATCGCGACTTCCGGGCACACCGGGACAAATTCGAAATATTCAATGAGAGTGTGGGTGCACAGCCGTGATGCCTTGTGTCCGCCGTTGTAGCGCACTTCGGCTCCCATCAGGCAGGCGCTGATGGCGATCTTGGGTGGGGACGGTTCGGACATGACGGCACCTCGAATCTGAATTTGTACAGAATATTTATTCTGTACAACATTCCTTCAGCATAGATTCAAAGGTGTACAAGTCAAATTATTTGTACAAGATTTTGGCGAGAACTATAGCCAACCCATTTTCCACTGCGCATCGTCCTGCAATGCATGCCAGTCCAGTTGCGCGGTACGCCTGGTCAGCACGGCCTGCATTTCGATCTCCAGCACAGTGCCGTTCTCGTCGCGGAGCAGGTCGGTCACCAGAAAGTGCTTTTCACGGTTTTGCGGCAGGGCTGCTGTCCATTTCGACAGCAGCAGTTTTTGCGGATTGATGCGGTTCACTGCAAGTGTTCGTGCAGGCGGCGTGCAGCTTCCTGGCCACTGAGCCACGCGCCTTCGACCCGGCCCGACAGGCACCAGTCGCCGCACGCATACAGCCCCAGATCGGCGTCCGCCAGCGTGCCCCACTCATGGCTGGTGGCCGGGCGGGCGTAGAGCCAGCGGTGGGCGAGGCTGAAAGTCGGTGCGGGCATGGCGCTGTGCAGCAACTCGGCAAAGGCGCCGTGCAACTGCTCGATCACGGCTTCCTTGGATAGGTCGATGTGCTGCCGGCTCCAGGCGCTGGTGGCGTGCAGGACCCAGGTGTCGAGGGTGTTGTCGCGTCCGGGTTTACTGCGGTTGCGAGCCAGCCAGTCGAGAGGACTGTCCTGTACGAAGCAGCCTTCGATGGGCGTGTCCAGCGGCGTGTCGAAGGCGAGGGCGACGGCCCAGGTCGGGTCCATCTTCACCCCGGCAGCGGCCCCGGCCAGTTTCGGCGCAGCGGCCAGCAATGCCGTGGCCTGAGGCGCCGGGGTGGCGATCACCACATGGCTGAACGGCCCGTGAGTGAAGCCCTCGGCGTCTTGCAGGTGCCAGTGCTCTTCACCGCGATAGACCTCGGTGATCCGGCAGGCGAAATGCACTTCCAGGCCATCGAGCAAGCCTCGGGTGATGGCGCTCATGCGCGGGGAGCCGACCCAGCGGGTCTGTTCGTCCGGCGACAGGTTCAGTTGTCCGCCGTGATAGGTGTAGAGCTGCGGCGCCCACTCGGCGACCCAGCCGTTGCTTTGCCAGCGCTGAACCTCGGTGACGAAGCGCCGGTCGCGGGCCGTGAAATATTGCGCGCCCATGTCCAGCGAGCCGGCATCACTGCGCTTGCTCGACATGCGCCCGCCGCTGCCGCGGCTTTTATCGAACAACTGAACGGTGTGCCCGGCCTCGGTGAGGGCCTGGGCGGCGGAGAGTCCGGCGATGCCGGTGCCAATGATTGCGATAGGTACAGTCATAGGGGCCTCGTTTACCTTTCTGTACAGACTACGCCGTGGATGAAACCTGTACAATTTTGTTTTTTGGTATAATTTCCAGCGTTTTCGTTCTGACAGCTTGGCCTATTGTTAAACAATAGAGCCTGTCCGATAGAAAAGATCCCTGCTTATAAAAATAGACTAGTGATCGAAGTAAAACGCCACGCGAGGTAGACGTCATGCACATATTGCTGACCGGCGGTACTGGATTGATCGGACGTCAGCTCTGCCGGCACTGGTCGGGTCAGGGACATCGTTTGACCGTGTGGAGTCGTCGTCCGGAAAAAGTTGCGAAAATCTGTGGCGCCCAAGTGCGTGGTATCGCGCGTCTGGAAGACCTTGGCGACGAAGCCGTGGACGTGATCGTCAACCTTGCCGGCGCGCCGATTGCCGACCGGCCGTGGACCCATCGGCGCAAGGCGTTGCTGTGGAGCAGCCGGATCACGCTCACGGAGACGTTGCTGGCGTGGCTGGAACATCGCGGGCAGAAACCTTCACTGCTGATCTCGGGCTCGGCCGTGGGCTGGTACGGAGACGGAGGCGAGCGTGAATTGACCGAAGAGTCGCCACCGGTGGTCGACGATTTCGCCAGCCAGTTGTGTATTGCCTGGGAGGAAACCGCGCAGCGCGCCGAAGCGATGGACATCCGCGTAGTGCTGGTGCGGACCGGGCTGGTGCTGTCGGCCGAGGGCGGTTTTTTGTCGCGCCTGTTGCTGCCGTTCAAACTCGGGCTGGGCGGGCCTTTGGGCAATGGTCGGCAGTGGATGCCTTGGATTCATATCGACGATCAAATCGCCCTGATTGATTTTCTTCTGCACCGCGATCAGGCGAGTGGTCCTTATAATGCGTGCGCGCCGAAGCCGGTGCGCAATCGCGAATTTGCCAAAACGCTGGGCCGCGTGCTGCACCGCCCGGCGTTCATGCCGATGCCGGCCCTGGCCCTGAAGGTCGGGCTCGGCGAGATGTCATTGCTGTTGCTGGGTGGTCAACGGGCCACGCCGGCACGCTTGCTGGAAGCCGGATTCAGTTTCCGGTTCACGGATTTACGTGCGGCCCTGGACGATCTGTCCAGCCGCCTCTGAAATAGGACGTTGCATGACCGATCACGCCTTGCTTCTGGTCAACCTGGGTTCGCCGGCCTCCACTTCGGTGGCCGACGTGCGCAGCTACCTCAATCAATTTCTGATGGACCCGTACGTGATTGACCTGCCGTGGCCGGTGCGGCGTCTGCTGGTGTCGCTGATCCTGATCAAGCGTCCCGAGCAGTCGGCCCATGCCTATGCGTCGATCTGGTGGGAGGAGGGCTCGCCACTGGTGGTGCTCAGTCGTCGCCTGCAGCAGCAGATGACGTCACAGTGGACCCACGGCCCGGTGGAACTGGCCATGCGTTACGGGCAGCCGTCGATCGAATCGGCGCTGCTCAAACTGGTGGCAGCAGGGCATAAGCGAATTACGCTTGCACCGCTTTATCCACAGTTCGCCGACAGCACGACCACCACGGTGATCGAAGAAGCCAAGCGGGTGGTGCGCGAGAAGAAACTCGACGTACAACTGTCGGTGTTGCAGCCGTTCTACGATCAGCCGGAATACCTCGACGCCCTGGTGGCGAGTGCCCGGCCGCACTTGCTGCAGGATTACGATCACCTGTTGCTGAGCTTCCACGGTTTGCCGGAGCGGCATCTGACCAAACTCAATCCGGGCCATCGCTTCGATGGTCACGGTGACTGCTGCGCCGGTGCGCCGCCGGAAGTGGTTGCGACCTGTTATCGCGGCCAGTGCCTGCGCACGGCAGCCGAGTTCGCCAAGCGCATGGGCATCCCGGATGGCAAATGGTCGGTGTCGTTTCAGTCGCGACTGGGCAAGGCAAAATGGATCGAGCCGTACACCGAAGCGCGGCTGGATGAGTTGGCCAAGAGCGGCGTGAAGAAGATTCTGGTGATGTGCCCGGCGTTTGTCGCCGATTGCATCGAGACCCTGGAAGAGATCGGCGATCGCGGCAAGGAACAGTTCCGCGAGGCGGGAGGAGGAGTTGGTGCTGGTGCCGTGCCTGAACGATGACCCGCAATGGGCCAAGGCATTGGCGGCTTTGTGTGAGCGGGCGCCGTTGGCCCTCTGAAAGTCAAAAGCTTCGCGGGCAAGCCCGCTCCCACAGGAGATCAAATGTGGGAGCGGGCTTGCCCGCGAAGGCTATCTGACGGACAAAACTGATCTGACTGCTGGAATCAGAGCAGTGGCTCATCCGCCTTCTTGTGTTTCCAGCTGTCGTTGCCCGGCAGGATCAGGTTCAGCGCAATCGCCACCACCGCGCACAGCGCGATGCCTTTGAGGCCGAAGTCGTCGGGACCTGTGCCGGTGCCGACCAGCACACCGCCGATCCCGAATACCAGGGTCACCGAAACGATCACCAGATTGCGTGCTTCGCCCAAATCGATCTTGTGGCGGATCAGGGTGTTCATCCCCACCGCTGCGATCGAACCGAACAACAGGCACAGAATCCCGCCCATCACCGGTACCGGAATGCTTTGCAGCAGGGCGCCGAACTTGCCGATGAACGCCAGGGCGATGGCGAAGATCGCCGCCCAGGTCATGATTTTCGGGTTGTAGTTCTTGGTCAGCATCACCGCGCCAGTGACTTCGGCGTAAGTGGTGTTGGGCGGACCGCCGAACAGACCGGCCGCTGTGGTTGCGATACCGTCACCCAGCAGGGTGCGATGCAGGCCTGGCTTCTTCAGGTAGTCGCGACCGGTCACGCTGCCGACCGCAATCACGCCGCCGATGTGTTCGATGGCCGGGGCCAGCGCCACCGGGACGATGAACAGGATCGCCTGCCAGTTGAACTCCGGCGCGGTGAAATGAGGCAGTGCAAACCACGGGGCCGCCGCAATCTTCGCGGTGTCGACGACACCGAAATAGAACGACATGGCGAAACCTACCAGCACGCCGGAGATGATCGGCACCAGGCGGAAGATGCCTTTGCCGAACACCGCCACGATCAACGTGGTCAGCAGCGCCGGCATCGAGATCATCATCGCGGTCTGATAGTGGATCAGCTCCGAGCCGTCACCGGCCTTGCCCATCGCCATGTTGGCGGCAATCGGCGCCATGGCCAGGCCAATGGAGATGATCACCGGACCGATCACCACCGGTGGCAGCAGACGGTCGATGAACCCGGTGCCTTTGATCTTCACGGCCAGGCCGAGGAAGGTGTAGACGAAACCGGCCGCCATCACGCCACCCATGGTCGCGGCGAGGCCGAACTGGCCCTTGGCGAGAATGATCGGGGTGATGAAAGCAAAGCTCGACGCGAGGAACACCGGCACCTGACGCCCGGTGACTATCTGGAACAGAATCGTGCCCAGACCTGCGGTGAACAATGCCACGTTCGGGTCAAGGCCCGTGATCAGCGGCATCAGCACCAGGGCGCCGAAAGCCACGAACAGCATCTGCGCGCCGGACAGCACCGTGCGCCAGAGCGGATCGTTGAACTCATCCTGCATGGTCAAGCGTCCTTCTGCTTGGTGCCGAAGATCTTGTCACCGGCATCGCCAAGCCCAGGAATGATGTAACCGTGCTCGTTGAGTTTCTGATCGATGGACGCGGTGTAGATGATCACGTCCGGGTGAGCCTGCTCGACGGCGGCAATGCCTTCCGGCGCGGCAACCAGCACCATCGCGCGGATGTCCTTGCAGCCGGCCTTCTTCAGCAGGTCGATGGTCGCGACCATGGAGCTGCCGGTGGCGAGCATCGGGTCGATGATCATCGCCAGGCGTTCGTCGATTTCCGGAACCAGTTTTTCCAGATAGGTGTGGGCCTGCAGGGTTTCTTCGTTACGGGCAACGCCGACGGCGCTGACCTTGGCGCCCGGGATCAGGCTCAGCACGCCTTCGAGCATGCCGATGCCGGCACGCAGGATCGGCACGACGGTAATCTTCTTGCCGGCGATTTTCTCCACCGACACCGTACCGCACCAACCTTCGATATCGTAGGTTTCCAGCGGCAGGTCTTTGGTAGCTTCATAGGTCAACAGGGCACCGACTTCCTGAGCGAGCTCGCGGAAATTCTTGGTGCTGATGTCTGCACGGCGCATAAGGCCAAGTTTGTGACGGATCAGCGGATGGCGGATCTCTTGGATGGACATGGGGAAAGGCTCCGGCGGCGGGCAAAAAAACCGGCCTAGATTAATCTATCCGAGGGTGATGTCCTATAGGACATACAGTACGTTAGTCCACAAATGCTTGATTCGGCCGTGCGGGATGCGTACCTTTGCCCGCTTTTCCGAAACAGACCCCCTTGAGAGCGCCATGTCCGCTGATCTCGAGCATATCCGTCAAATCATGCGAGAGGCTGACTGCCTGTACACCGAAGCTGAAGTCGAGGCTGCCATTGCCCGCGTCGGTGCACAAATCAACGAACAACTGGCCGAGAGCAACCCGGTGGTGTTCTGTGTGATGAACGGCGGGCTGATTTTCTCCGGCAAACTGCTGACCCATCTGCAGTTCCCGCTGGAAGCGTCCTACCTGCACGCCACCCGCTATCGCAACGAAACCAGCGGCGGTGACCTGTTCTGGAAAGCCAAGCCGGAAGTCTCGTTCATCGACCGTGACGTGCTGATCATCGACGACATCCTCGACGAAGGTCACACTCTGGGCGCGATCATCGACTTCTGCAAACACGCCGGTGCCCGTGCCGTGCACACCGCAGTACTGATCGACAAGGATCACGACCGCAAGGCTCGTCCTGACCTGAAAGCCGATTTCGTCGGCCTGCCGTGCGTTGACCGTTACATCTTCGGTTACGGCATGGACTACAAAGGTTACTGGCGCAACGCCAACGGGATCTTCGCCGTAAAAGGCATGTAAGAACCCCTGAAAGATCGCAGCCTCGGCTGCGATCTTTTGCTTTTAAAGGCTGCTAAAGTGCTCGGCCCCGCCCTCCGGAGCCTGTCATGAGCCTCTTGATCCGCAGCTGCGCCGCCCTGTTACTGACCCTCAGCCTGCCCCTGGCCGCCGCGCCGATGCACAGTCAGTTCCTGCCGCCCGACGATCTGACCCTGCGCGATGCCGAACCCGAACAGCAGCAACTGTTGCAGGTCACCGACTATTCGGTGGTGGTCGGCGCCCAGCGTCAGTCCAACCAGCAGCCGATTCCGGTCACTTCGCCATTGATGATCCGCCTCAAGGGCAAGTCCTTGAACAAGGGCGCGACGATCAATCAGGTGCTGGTCAGTTTTGACGGCGAAAGCAAAAGCCTGAAAAAACCGGTGTACGACGACCAGCGCAAGACCCTGACCCTGTTCTATCCGCTGGCCCAATACCGGGTGATCATCGATCTGCTGCGCAATGACACCGTGTATGTGCAATTCCTCAGCTACGCCAACGGCCACATCTGGGCCGATCTGCACACCGGTAGCACGCGTGCGCGTTGAGCCCTGTGCCCGGGCGGGGGTAAACTGCCCGCCCCGTGAAATGTCTGCGAGCTGGAGTCGGCAATGCGTAAAGATAAGAAGCAAGTGATTGGTGACGAGATCGGCGATGAGCAGATCAAGCTGTTCCTCGATTTTGAGCCGGTCGACGCCACTTCTCCGTCGCTGCACAAACTGGTCAAGGCTTACCGTGGCCTGCGCATCGACGATTTCGAGCGTTTTCTGACGTTCTTCGTTGCAGCCGGTTATGACGTGGACGGCAAGGACGAGCATGGCCAGACCTTCATCGACCAGATCCGCGATCAACGCAACGCACCGGAATACATCGAGCTGATCGAGAAAGCGCGCGGCTGATAGCCGAAGTTTTCCACAGGCATAAAAAAACGCCCCGCACTCATCGAGTGCGGGGCGTTTTTCATGGAGCCGAATCAGGCGTAGCTTTCGGTCTCGTTGCTGGCTTCAACCAGTTCCAGCGCGACGTTGTTGTGCGCGTTGATCTTGCGATACAGCGCAGCGTCGGTTTCCAGGACTTTTTCACGGGCCGGGAAGATTTCCGCCAGTTTGGCAGCCCACTCACCCTTGGCCTTGGCCGGGAAGCATTTCTCGATCAGTTCCAGCATGATCGAAACGGTCACCGAAGCGCCTGGCGAAGCGCCGAGCAGGGCGGCGAGGGAGCCGTCCTTCGCCGCTACCAGTTCGGTACCGAACTGCAGGATGCCGCCCTTTTTCGGGTCTTTCTTGATGATCTGCACCCGTTGGCCGGCCACTTCCAGGCGCCAGTCTTCGGCTTTCGCCTCCGGGTAGAAACGGCGCAGGGATTCCAGACGCTGTTCCATCGACTGCATCACTTCGCTGACCAGGTATTTGGTCAGGTCCATGTTGTTCTTGGCCACGGCCAGCATCGGGCCGATGTTGCCGGCGCGAACCGACAGCGGCAGGTCCATGAAGGAGCCGTGCTTGAGGAACTTGGTGGTGAAACCGGCGTATGGCCCGAACAGCAGGGACTTCTTGCCATCGACCACGCGGGTGTCCAGGTGCGGCACGGACATCGGTGGCGAACCCACCGCCGCCTGGCTGTAGACCTTGGCCTGGTGATGCTTGACCACTTCCGGGTTGTCGCAACGCAGCCACTGGCCGCTGATCGGGAAGCCGCCGAAGCCTTTGCTCTCTTCGATGCCCGAGGCTTGCAGCAGCGGCAGGGCCGCGCCACCGGCGCCGAGGAACACGAATTTGGCGTCTACTTCACGGCTGCTGCCGCTGTTGACGTCCTTGATGCTGACGGTCCAGCCGTTGGCGTTACGCTTGAGGCCGGTCACGCGCTTGCAGTATTTGACCTGGGCATCCGGGGCGCTGGTCAGGTGCTTGAGCAACTGATTGGTCAGCGCGCCGAAGTTGACGTCGGTACCGTTCATCACGCGGGTGGCGGCGAGCACCTGGTCTTTCGGACGGCCCGGCATCATCAATGGCATCCACTCGGCCATCTTCGCCTTGTCTTCGGTGTATTCCATGTCGGCGAAGGCGTGATGCTTGTGCAGCGTGTTGAAGCGTTCCTTGAGGAACGAAACGCCTTTTTCACCCTCGACGTAGCTCAGGTGCGGGACCGGGCTGATGAAGGACTTGCACGAGCCGAAGGTGCCTTTTTTGGTCAGGTACGACCAGAACTGCTTCGACACCTCGAACTGGGTGTTGATGTGTACGGCTTTCTTGATGTCGACGGTGCCGTCGGCATTCTGCGGCGTGTAGTTCAGCTCGCAGAGGCCGGCGTGGCCGGTACCGGCGTTGTTCCACGGGTTGGAACTTTCCGCGGCACCGGAATCCATCAGTTCGACGACTTCCAGCTTGATCGCCGGGTCGAGTTCCTTGAGCAGCACTGCAAGGGTGGCACTCATGATGCCGGCCCCAACCAGAACTACGTCGACTGCTTCGTTATGCGCCATTTAACGCGTCTCCAAAATCTGCAGCACCAAATTGTCGGCATGGCTGCCAGGTGTCCGGGGCAGGTCAGTTACGCCCCAGGTACCCATGGCCAGGTTTGCCATGTCCGAATCTTCGCAATTTTTCGCAACTTCGACGGATGCGTGCGGCCTGGCTTCAAGAGTCACATGAACTCATTTCAGCAAGTGGCTGGCAATTCGACTTATGGTCGAGACATCCGTTTGTGCAACCAAATCCGTAGCGGACAGGCTTCAGGCTCCGGTATTCGAGGCGTACCCGTTCCTGTGTCGTTGGGCTGTTTCAGACGCTAATGGTGCATGTTCAGACGCAAAACTATTCATTTGCTCGCCACACTCTTGTGAAGTTGTGAAAACCCGTTTTTTTCACGCTCTTTTGAAGACGTGAACCTCAAAAAGGGCTGTCCCGGCTGGCACCGTGCCCGGAGGGGCAAACAACTCAGTGACCGAGCGTCATGACAGCTCTGCAGATTCGCGAAAAGCGGGGATTTGCCAGGGAAACAGCAAGCACGCCAGCTTCACTCGATCTGTGTGGGCGGCTCTCTGTGGGCGATTTGGATGCCAATGCAAGCGCATTGACGCTGTTGCGGGGCCCGATCAGGAGACGTCCTTATAATCGGGGGAGATTGTATCGAAGAAATGCGGGGAGTTGGTCGAGTTTAATGACTTTTATTAGGCATCCGGTCAGATGCTCAGCATCGCCTGGGCGCGTGCGCGAGGGCGCTGCTGTTCGACCCGGGCGCTGGCCGGCAGCGGCTGGTGCAACCAGTTGAGACGGATTTCCTCGATTTCGACCCAGCCGTCACCCATTGGCTGCAGGCTGCATTGCTTGAAAGCCTGGCAATGGCCGTTGCGGTCGAGCAGGGCGAAGCTGCGGTGCAGCGGGCGTGGAGCGAACAACGAGATCAGATAACGCATGGTGTGTGTTCCTTCTGGAGATCTGTGACGAAGATTGTCAAAAGACCGTGAAGCGAACATGTATGGAGGGTGAACAATCTGTGACAGGAACCGCGCGCAGCGGGGTTTGTCTGAGATTTCAGTGCTGGTGACCCGCAGTGGCCCACCGCTATACTGCGGGCCTGTCTGTGCCTGATTCTGGAGAGAAGAGCATGTTGCAACGCCTGTTGTTCGGTTTGATCACTGTGACCAGTTTGACCCTGGTTGGCTGCGCCCACAGCCCGCAACAACTGAGCCCGGAACCGAAGCTGACCACTCAGCTGGCACCGGTCGGCCACGGCCAGCCTGTCGTGGTTCGCGTAGTGGACGGTCGTCCGTCGCCAACCCTGGGCACCCGCGGTGGCCTGTACCCGGAAACCAGCGCCATCACCGTACAGCGCGAGCAGATCGTGCCGAAGTTGCAGGCCCAGGCCGAAGCGGCCGTGCGTCTGCTGGGCTTCACCCCGTCCAACGGTGCGATGAATGCTCCACAACTGACCGTGACCCTGACTGAACTGAAATACCAGTCGCCGAAAGAAGGCATGTACGTGACCGAAGCCACCATCGGCGCGACCTTCCGCTCCGACGTGCAGAGCGGCAACCGTCGCTACAGCGGCCGTTACGGTGCCTCGCTGGATCAGCGCTTCGGCATGGCGCCGAACCAGGAAACCAACACCAAACTGGTCAGCGACGTACTGAGCGATGCGCTGACCCGTGTGTTCAAGGATCCGTCCATCGGCCAGATCCTCGCTGAATAAAGCGTTCGGTTGATGTAAAAAAGCCCGAGGCCAGTGATGGCTCCGGGCTTTTTTCATTCAGGCGGCTTGCGAGTAGAAGTCGAGAACGCTGACACCGGTCAGCAGGTCGGTTTCGGGCAAATCCGCATGCTGATGCCCGCCGAGGGCGCAATACACCAGCCAGTGACGGTCCTGAACATTGAAGGCCAGGCTGCCGACGAGGGTCTGTTGTTCGTCGGACGGGGAGATGAGGTACAGGCGATCCTGGTTTTCAGCGTGAAGCATGTCGCATTCCGTTTACGTTTCGAGGCGCGCAGGGTGGCCGAAACAAATGACGATGCCGTGACACAGGACAGCCATCGGTCGATTGATGGGTAATTTGTCGCAAAGGGTAGGGCAGTGGGGGAGGGTTTCGGTAGAATCCGCGCCGCGGTCGTCGGTCTGGCGTTCGCCATTCCGGTTTAGATTGAGGTCTGTGATGCACTTGATGACGCTGTTTACCGCCCATCCCGCCAAACTGATCAACCTGTTGGCCCTGCTGTTGGCCTTCCCGGGCAGTTGGCTGCTGCACGCGACCCGTCGGCGTGAGCAACGGGCAATGGCCAGTATCGCGGCCCAGCGCCAGAGCCAGCCGGATCAGGAACCGGTGCTGGACTGGGCGACCCTGCGCATGAACCGGTTTTTCTATCGATTCGGTTTCGCCTGTCTGGGACTGGCGTTGCTGATTTCCTGGATCAGTACCCGCTACTGAACGAAAAACGGCGCCCGAAGGCGCCGTTCTTGTATCCGCTCGAAACCGCTTACAGCGGCAAGCCAGCCTTGACCCGGTATTGATTGCGCACCGGCGTCGCATATTGCAGCACCAGATACGGACGATGCTCCTCAGGGCAGGCGTCCAGACGGTTTTGCCATTCTTCCTGGGCCTTGGCCAGTTCTTCGGCACCGAACAGGTCGGCAGCCTTCGGCACGTTCAGTTGCGGATCGGCATCCGCCCACTGCGCGTACGCCAGGTAATGCACCGGGAACAACCGGTAGCCGCCGAGAATCTGCTTGTCCATCTCGACCGCCAGTTGCTTGGTGTCTTCGAACAGCTCGGTGATCGGCGCGGCGAAGTTCACGTGCACCCGGCCCTTGTAGCCGGTGATGCCCTTGGCGATGCTCACGTCATCCTCGCCCGGCGCCTTGCTGTAGGTGCCGGTGGTGGCGCGGATGTACAGTTCGCGGGCCTTGGCCTGGTCGCACGGGTCGTATTCGTAGCTGATCGATACCGGGGTCAGGTTCAGCGACTGGATGACCTCGCCGAACGGCTCGTCCTTGCGGCTCATGTGGAACATCTTGAGGATCGCCGACTCGGTACGGTCGTCGCCGTCCTTGGCCCGGCCTTCGGCCTGGGCGATCCAGATCGAGGCGCAATCGTTGCGGATCGAGTGGTTGATGTAGGCCGACAGCAACTGGTACGCGGCCATTTTCTCCCGGCGCCCGGTGATCGAGCGGTGAACGATGAAGCTCTTGTTCAGGCGCATCAGGTCGCTGACGAAAGGCTTTTGCAGCAGGTTGTCGCCAATCGCGATGCGCGGCGTCGGCAGGCCGGCGTGGTACACCGCGTAGTTGACGAAGGCCGGGTCCATCACGATGTCGCGGTGGTTGGCGATGAACAGATAGGCGCTGCCGGACTTGAATTGCTCGACACCGGTGTAGGTCACGCCGTCGGTGGCGCGCTCGATGGTGTGGTCGACGTAGAACTCGACCTTGTCCTGCAACGTCGCCACGGAGGTCACGTCGGCGAACTCACGACGCAGCCGATGGGCTATAAGTGGTTTGAGCATCCAGCCGAAGGCACCGGCGAAACGCGGGAAGCGGAAGTGGGTGAGGATATCTAGAAACGCCTTGTCGCCGAGCAGTCTTGCCAGTACCGCAGGTACTTCGCTGTCGTCGTAAGGTCGGATGGCATCGAATTCGCCCATCATGCTCTCTTGTTGGAAACGGCTAGGGTAAGTAAAGGTTTTGATCGAAAACCAACGGGGCACGGTCTGAAAAAGTAGCCAGACAAAATTAGCCCTGCAAATAGACCGGCGATTATACGCACAAGTCACCCGGGAGACCGCGATGCTGGAAAGCGCACTGTATGAATGTCCGTACTGTGGGGAGGAAGTCGAGACGACAGTGGATCTGTCGGCGGGTGATCAGACTTATATCGAAGACTGTCAGGTGTGTTGCCGGCCGATCACCTTTGTGTTGCAGGTCGATGGCCAGGACTGGTTTCTGGAAGTGTTCAGCGAAAACGAGTGAGGTGCGCCCATGCAGCGAATCTACGAACCGGAAAACCTGATGGAAGGCGAAATGCTCAAGGGCATGCTCGCCAGTGAAGGCATCGAGGCGCATCTGGTGGGGCGCGATCTGCTCGGCGGCACCGGCGAGCTGCCGATCTTCGGTCTGCTGGGACTGTCGGTCGAGAACGATCAGGCCGAATACGCCCGCGAACTGATCAGCGCGTACAATGCCGCGCTGCCGCTGCCCGGCGATGAACCGGAGAGCTTTCCCGGTACGCTGGTCTGTTAGGCTGGCGTTCGTTTTATTTTTGAGTCGTGCTGCCCCATGTGTGGACGTTATGCCCTGTTTCGCTGGAACCGCGACTTCGCGGCGCTGCCAGGTTTTCCCGCCGATCAGCAAGCGCAGTGGAACATTTCCCCCAACGATTCGGTGTTGATGCTGCGCGCCGAGCCTGACGGCCAGCGCACCCTGGCCCGCGCCCGCTGGGGCCTGACGCCGCCGTGGCTGACCGACCTGTCGCGCACCCCGGCCCACGCCCGGGCCGAAACCGTGGCCGAACAACCGATGTTCCGCGAGGCCCTGCGCCTGCGTCGCTGCCTGCTGCCGGCCAACGGTTTCTACGAATGGCGCGGCAATGTGCGCAAACAGCCGTACTGGCTGACGCCGGGAGAAGGGGCTTCGTTGTTCTTTGCGGCGATCTGGGAGGCATATCCGGTGCAGGAGCAGGTCTGGCTCAGTACCGCAGTGATTACCCAGCCGGCGGCCAGTCAGCGCCGGCCGTTGATTCTCGACGAGGCGGGGCAGGCGCTGTGGCTCGACCCCGAGACGCCGCTGCATGTCCTGCAAGGCCTGCTCGCCAGCGAACCCGCGGCCTTGCGCGAGCGGGTGCTGGCGAACCTGGTCAATGATCCGAAACTCAATGGGCCGGAGTGTTTGACCCCGGCCTAAAGCATCCAGATCAAAAGCCTCCCCTCTCCCGGAGGGAGAGGGGACTGACCGAGAGATATTGCAGAAATACACCGACTTGAAGGTTCTTTGCTGAATCCATAATCGACACTATTTATCAGGTCGATGTATGACGGAAGTCAGCTCGGTTGGCTCCCTCTCCCTCCGGGAGAGGGCTGGGGTGAGGGGATGGCTCTTAAACCTTGAACTGATTGATCAACCGCCGCTGCTGCTCCGCCAGCTTGGTCAAATCGGCACTCGCCGAGCTCGACTCGTCCGCCCCACCGGCCACTTCGTTTGCCACCTGACCGATGTTGATCACGTTGCGGTTGATGTCGTCGGCCACTGCGCTCTGTTCCTCGGCGGCGCTGGCGATCTGGGTGTTCATGTCGTTGATCACCGAAACCGCCTGAGTGATGGTCTCCAGCGCTTCGGCCGCCTTGGCCGCGTGTTGCACGCTTTCGTCGGTGCGGTTCTGGCTGTCTTCCATGACCCGCACCACATCGCGGGTGCCCTGTTGCAGTTGCTGGATCATGCTCTGGATTTCTTCGGTGGCCTTCTGGGTCTTCTGCGCCAGGTTGCGCACTTCATCGGCCACCACGGCAAATCCGCGACCCTGCTCGCCGGCACGGGCCGCTTCGATGGCGGCGTTGAGGGCCAGCAGGTTGGTCTGTTCGGCGATCCCGCGAATGGCAATCAGGATGGCAGTGATATTTTCGCTGTCCTTGGCCAGGGTCTGCACCACGTCCACCGCTTTGCCGATTTCCACGGCCAGCACACCGATCGAATTCGAGGTGTCGCGCACGATCTGCATGCCCTGGCTGGCGGCCTGGTCGGCATGGCTGGCGGCTTGTGCGGCCTGAGTCGCGTTGCGCGCCACGTCTTGGGCCGTAGCGGTCATTTCCTGCACCGCGGTGGCGACCTGATCGATCTCGGCCATCTGCTTCTGAATGCCGATATTGGTACGGATCGCGATGTCCGCCGTGTGCTCCGAGGAGTCGCTGACACTCTGCACCGACGACACCACCTGCGTGATCATCGCCTGCAGCTTGGCGAGGAAGGTATTGAAGCCTTTGGCGATTGAACCGAGTTCGTCTTTGCGGTCACTGCTCAAGCGACGGGTCAGGTCGCCTTCGCCCTGGGCGATGTCATCGAGCATGGTGACCATTTGCTTGAGCGGGCGGGCGATGCCGTGGCCCACCAGCCAGATCACCAGCAGGCCGAGGCCGGCAATGATCAGGCCGACCATGGCCATGCCGAAGGTGTCGGATTTGCGCTGGGCGTCGAGGTCGCCTTGCAGCTTTTGCAGATCGGCCATCACCGCATTCAGTGGCAGTTGCAGCATCAGGGTCCAGCGTGCGTCGGTCTGGCCGATGCCGAATGGCAGGTACAACTCGATCCGGCCCGCCTCTTTATTGACGGAATAGGTCACTTCGCCGCGCTTGAGATTGGCCATGTTGGCAATCTGCTGGGCGTCGAGGATGTCGCTGACCTTCTCGCCGAATTTGCTCGGGTCCTTGGTGTAGGCGACGATCCGGCCGTTGCCGCCGATCAGGGCCATTTGCCCGGCGCCGCTGTACAGCTTCTGGTTCGCCCCGAGGAGCATTTCCTGATGAAGTTCACCGACAGATCGGCGCCGACGATGCCCTGGAAGGCGCCGTTGAGCATGATCGGTTCAATGAAGGAGGCGAGCATGACGATCTTGTCGCCAACCTTGTAGGGCGCCGGATCGATCACGCAGGATTTTTTGGTTTCCTTCGAGCACAGGTAGTACTCGCTGGCGCGCACGCCGGTGGACAGGACTTTCTGGTCATCGACGTCCACCAGTTTGTCCAGGCCCAGCGTGCCGTCGTCGTTGCGGAACCACCACGGCAGGAAGCGTCCGTTGGCGGCGTCGATGCCGACCACGCTGGTGCCGACGTAGGCCGCGTCATTGTGGTCCAGTGCGTTCTTTTCCCAGCCGATGTAGGTGCCGAGAATCTTCGGGTTCTTTTCGACGTTTTCCTTGATCAGGCTGATCAGTTGCTCGCGGCTGACGGTCAGTCGTGGCTGGCCATCGGCGCCGGGCGTGCCGAGCAGGGCGTTGACCCGCACCAGCCCGCCGGCAATCAGCAGCGGCGCTTCGAGCTCGCGCTGGATCTGGCTGACCTGGGTCTGCGCCAGCGAGGTCAGGCGTTGTTCGATGACTTGTTCGAACTGGTCCTGGGTCCGCTGTTGGACCATCTCTTGGGTGCGGGCGCCGGAAAACAGCGCATACAGCACCAGCGCAGCCACCACGCTGAGAACGATGGCGCCGGCCAGGGCCGCCACGGAAAACTGGATCGACTTGAATTTCATGGAAGCTCCGCACGCAAGAGGACGTCTGCGCTGCTGTATCGGCAGCCACTATTGCGCCATGAGGCGAAGTGCGCGCAATTGAAGGCGGATGTCGCAAATGGAGCAGTGCGCGACGCAGATGCGCAGGGCTTGTCGGCGGATATGAATTTTTTCCTACAGGGCCGGGGGCGCCTTCTGAAACTGGGTGCAACACGTCTGTTGTATCTGGCGTCGATACAATTACCCGCCTAGGATACGCGGCATGTTTTCAGGGAGCTTTTGAATGAACAAGACATTGGTTGTAAGTGCACTGAGCGCAGCGCTGTTGCTGGCCGGTTGTCAGTCGGTCAACACCACCAGCGGCGGTGCCGTGGGCGTGGAACGCAAGCAGTACATGTTCAGCATGCTGTCCTCGCAAGAGGTCGACCAGATGTATGCCCAGTCCTATCAGAAGACCGTTGGCGAGGCGTCCAGCAAAGGCGTGCTGGACAAGACCAGCAACGAAGCCAAACGGGTTCAGGCGATTGCCAACCGCTTGATTGCCCAGGCGCCGAACTTCCGTCCGGATGCCGCGCAATGGCAGTGGGAAGTGAACCTGATCAAGAGTGACGAGCTCAACGCCAACTGCGGCCCTGGCGGCAAGATCATTTTCTACACCGGGCTGATCGACAGCCTGAAACTGACCGACGATGAAATCGCCGCAGTGATGGGCCATGAAATCGCCCACGCCCTTCGAGAGCACGGTCGTGAAGCGATGTCCAAGGCCTATGGCATCGAAATGGCCAAGCAGGGCGCTGGCGCGTTGCTCGGTCTGGGTCAGGACAGCCTGGCGCTGGCCGATACCGTGGCCAACTACGGGATGACGCTGCCCAACAGCCGCGCCAACGAGAACGAAGCCGACCTGATCGGCCTGGAGCTGGCGGCTCGCGCCGGTTACAACCCGAACGCCGCGATCACCCTGTGGAACAAGATGAGCAAGGCGTCTGAAGGTGCACCGCCGGAGTTCATGAGCACTCACCCGGCATCGTCCAGCCGGATTGCCTCGTTGCAGGCGGCGATTCCGAAGGTCATGCCGCTCTACGAAAAAGCGCCAAAGTCCTGAAGCAATGATCGCTCCCGCACTGAGTGTGGGAGCGATCTGTCGGATCAGACCCAGCCGCTGCTCTGCATCGCCTTGTACACCGCGACGATCGCCAGAATCATGAACGCCGAGGCGGCCAGGCGACGGATCAGGGTCAGCGGCAGTTTCTCCGCCGCAAAGTTACCTGCCAGTACCACCGGCACGTTGGCAATCAGCATGCCCGCCGTGGTACCGATGATCACTAGCCATAGCTCAGGGTATTGCGCGGCCAGCATCACGGTGGCGATCTGGGTCTTGTCACCGATTTCCGCGAGGAAGAATGCGATCAGGGTGGTCAGGAACGGCCCGAACTTACGGGCGGTGCTGGCTTCATCGTCGTCCATCTTGTCCGGCACCAGCGTCCACAGGGCGGTGGCGGTGAAGCTTGCGGCGAGAATCCAGTGCAGGACCGCATCGGAGAAGAAGCTGCCGAACCAGGCGCCTACCGCACCGGCTGCCGCGTGGTTGGCCAGGGTCGCCGCGACGATGCCGGCGATGATCGGCCAGGGTTTGCGAAAGCGAGCGGCGAGAATCAGCGCGAGCAGTTGCGTCTTGTCGCCGATTTCGGCCAAGGCAACGATTGCGGTGGGAACGAGTAACGAGTCCAGCATCAGGATTTCCTAAGGGGCGGGTCGACACGGCTATGACACGTACAGCCTTCCCGCCCCGGGTAAGGTGTGCGTGTCATAGGTCTTGTCAAACCCTGCGATCCGTCTGCTGCGGACGCTTGGGTCGCATACGCCATGATCTGAGGATCAAGTATGTTGACGTATGCCGGACGAGCATGGCGCTCGTGGGAGACTACTCCCCTAGGACGGAGCGGATTCTGCCTAGGCGCAATCCATTCGGCAAGTGCTAATTTTCAGCCGCGCTTGGCCCGGTAAATCCGGAAACCATTGCCTTCGGCCTTGATTGCACACACGCCAAGATGCTCTTCGATCAGCGGCTGGTACTTCAGAAAACTGTTCGCCACCAGGCGCAGTTCGCCGCCGTTTTTCAGATGTTTGGCGGCTTTTCGCAGCAAGTTCTCGGTGGCGAAATAGTCGGTGTGAACGCCGACATGGAACGGCGGATTGCTCAGAATCGCGTTCAGCCCCATCGGCGCGGCGTCGATGCCGTCACCGGTCAACACCTCGGCTTCCAGACCGTTGGCGGCCAAAGTCAGGCGACTGCTGGCGGCAGCGAAGGCGTCGACGTCGAGCAGAGTGACCTGATTGTGCGGGTAGCGACGTTTGACCGCCGCGCCAAGTACGCCGGCACCGCAACCGAAGTCCAGCAGATGACCGCTCGGCAGTTTGTCCAGGTGTTCCAGCAGCAGGGCGCTGCCCCGATCCAGTCGGCCATGGCTGAACACGCCCGGCAGGCTGATGACCTTCAACGGGCCTTCGGCCAGCGGCAGTTCGTATGTCTGGGCCAGACTTTCCAGGGATTTGGCTTGCGGGGCATTGGCCACCGTTACCTGCCACAACTGGCAGTGACGCGCGCTGTCGAGCTTGCGTGGCTTGCCGAACGGATTGAGCTGCTTGGAGGCACCTTCGATGCCGCTGCGCTTTTCCCCGACCAGAAACACTTCGCGCCCGGCCAGACGCGAGGCCACGGCATTCAGGATGTAGTCGGTCAGATCCTTGGACTTGGGCAGGAACACCACCGCGCTGTCGAACTCGCGCTCCGGCACATTCACGCCGAAATGGCTGCGACCTTCGAAGCGCGCATCGAGCGCCGCCTGATCGCCGGCATGCCAGCACCAGCCGAAGGCATTGGGCAGGCGCCCGAGCAGGTCGTCGGCGGGCAGACCGGCCAGCAACAACGAACCCTGGAATAACTCGACCTGACGAAGCAGTACTTCACTGCGCGGATCCATAACTGCTCCTGTGAAAAAAAGTGCCGCAGTTTATCAACTGGCGACCCGCAGCGCCTTACCGCTGTAGAACGCCTGGGTGTTTTCCACCAGTTGGCCGACGATCCGCTGCCGCGCTTCGCGACTGCCCCAGGCGTTGTGCGGGGTGACGATCAGGAGCGGGATGTCGGCGGCCAGCAGCGGATTGCCCTGGGTTGGCGGTTCGACGCTCAACACATCGGTGGCTGCACCGCCCAGATGACCGTTGCGCAAGGCATCGGCCAGGGCCTGTTCGTCGATCAACCCGCCACGGGCGGTGTTAACCACGAAGGCACCGGGTTTCATCGACGCCAGTTCGCGGGCACCGATGAAGTGGCGGGTGTGCTCATTGAGCGGGCAGTGCAGGGTGAGGGCGTCGATCTGCGGCAGCAGCTCTTCCAGTGGCAAGCGATCCGGGCGTGCTGGACGCCCAGGAATCTGCCCCAGCAACACGCGCATGCCAAAGGCCTCGGCCAGACGCGCGACCGCGCCGCCGAGTTCGCCGTGCCCGAGCAGGCCGAGGGTTTTGCCTTCCAGCTCGACGATCGGGTAGTCCAGCAGGCAGAACTGTTTCGCCTGCTGCCAGCGGCCTTCACCGACGGCTTTTTGATAATCGGCCAGACGCGTGGCGAGATTGAGCAACAGCATGATCGTGTGTTGCGCCACCGATGGCGTGCCGTAACCCTGGCAGTTGCACACGGTGATGCCGTGGGCGCGGGCGGCGGCCAGATCGACGTTGTTGGTGCCGGTGGCGGTGATCAGGATCAGCTTCAGTTGTGGATTGGCAGCCATGGCGGCGGCATCGATCAGGATCTTGTTGCTGATGGCTACGGTCGCGCCTTGCAGGCGTTCGGCAACCTGCGCAGGCAATGTCTGGGCGAACAATTGCAGGTCGCTGAAGCAGGCGCGCAACGGCCCGAGGTCAAGGTCACCGAGGTCCAGGGAAGGGTGATCGAGGAATACGGCGCGGTGGGCGTTCGTCATCAACTGTACCTGTTGTGCTTTGAAGGGAAGGCGTAATCTGCCGAGCCTAACAGATGAAACAAAACGTTACGCCTGGCCGAAAGGAGCCCCCATGTACTGGACCGAGTTCTTGACCGTTGCACTGATCCACCTGCTGGCCGTCGCCAGCCCCGGCCCGGACTTTGCCGTGGTAGTGCGCGAGAGCGTGACCCACGGGCGTCGCGCCGGCACCTGGACGGCACTGGGCGTGGGCACGGCGATTTTCCTGCACGTCGGTTATTCACTGCTGGGCATCGGCCTGATCGTTTCGCAATCGATCGTGCTGTTCAACGCCCTGAAATGGGCCGCCGCCGCTTACCTGCTGTACATCGGCTACAAGGCCCTGCGCGCGCAACCGGCCAAGACCGTGACGGACGATCTGCACAAAGAAGCCGGCGAACGCACCGCCCGTGGCGCTTTCACTTCAGGCTTCGTGACCAACGGTCTGAACCCCAAAGCCACGCTGTTCTTCCTGTCGTTGTTCACCGTGGTGATCAACCCGCACACGCCACTGGCAGTGCAGGCCGGTTACGGGATTTACCTGGCAGCTGCGACTGCCACCTGGTTCTGCCTGGTGGCGATGCTGTTCAGTCAGCAGCGCGTGCGTGCCGGTTTCGCCCGCATGGGCCACTGGTTCGACCGCACCATGGGCGCCGTGCTGATCGCCATCGGCGTGAAGCTCGCGTTCACCGAGATGCATTGATCGAACTGAGCTGATTCAGGGCGTTGAGGTACTCCCGGGGATTGTCCCCGAGCAAACGGCGAAACATCGCGCTGAACGCCCGCGCGCTGCCGTAACCCAGATCCCGCGCCACGCTCTGCACGCTGTCCCCGGCGAGCAGGCGGGGCAGGGCTTCCATCAGGCGCAGTTGCTGGCGCCAGGCATTGAAGTTCATCTGCAATTGTTGCTGGAACAGCCGCGCCAATGTGCGCGAGCTGGCACCGACCTGCTGCGCCCAGTCTTCCAGGGTGTTGGGGTGATCGGGCTCGCGCAGCAGCGCCAGGCAAATGTTCTGCAGGCGCCGGTCGCTCGGCATCGGGATGTGCAGCGGCAGGTTTTCGAGGCCGGCCAGTTCCTCCAGCATCAATTGCTGGATCAGCGGGTTGTCAGCGTGGGGCGGGCCCTGCACCGCCCGCAGGATCAGTTCGCGCAGCAATGGCGTCACCGCCAGCACGCAGCAGTGTTGCAGGCTGGCCGGCGACAGTTCGGGCGCGATGAACAATGAACGCATCTGCACATCGCCGGACATGAAGATTTCATGGCCGACTTCCGGTGGAATCCACACTGCGCGGGTCGGCGGAATCACCCACGCACCTTGCGCCGTGACCACCCGCATGACGCCGCTCACTGCATACAGCAGCTGTGCCTCACGATGCAGGTGCAATGGCTGGTGTGCGCCGTCCAGGTAATCCCGTGGATAGGCGCTCACCGGGCCGTGTTCGAAATGGCTGATCAACATGTCCGGTTCACTGACTTGTATGGCAGGAATGCGCTTTTTCGCCAACTTAGCATAAGCGCTCACCCTCATCTGTTCACCACAAGAAAGCGTGCCGCGATGAATCAATCCAGAAATGTCATCCGCTACATCAACGCAGCCCATGTGATCGATCACATGTTCATGCTGATTTTTCCTGCCGCCGTGCTTGGCATGACCCAGGCCTTCGACCTCGACTATGCCGCACTGATCGGCCTGTCCTTGGGAGGCTTCATCGCGTTCGGCGCCTGTTCGCTACCGGCCGGCTGGTTGGGCGATCACTGGAGCCGGCGGCGGATGATGCTGGTGTTTTTCTTCGGTATCGGTGCTTCGGCAATCGTTACCGGCCTCAGTAACAGCCCGACGATGCTGGTCATCGGCCTGACCCTGATCGGTATTTTTGCCGCGATCTATCACCCGGTCGGCACGGCGATGCTGGTGGCTTACGCGCAGAATCGCGGTCGCGAAATCGGCATCAACGGCATGTGGGGCAACCTGGGTGTGGCGTTCTCGGCGCTGATTACCGGTTTGCTGGTGGCGCAGTTCGGCTGGCGTTCGGCATTCCTGATACCGGGTGCCGTGGCCATCGTGCTGGGGATCGGTTTTGCCTTGCAGGTGCGTGAGGAGCCTATCCCCAAGCGCCCGCACACCGCGCTCAAGGGCGCCGGTGGCCAGCGTATTTCGATGGTCATGGTGTTCGGCGTGCTGGCACTGGCCACGGCCACCGGCGGCGTGGTGTTCAACGCCACCACCATGACTTATCCAAAACTGTTCCAGGAGCGCTTGCATGACCTTTTCGCCTCGCCGCAGACCCTTGGTGTGGTGGTGAGCCTGGCGTACGCGTTCGGTGCAGTGGCGCAGTTGAGCATCGGGCAATTGCTGCACCGGGTCAGTCTGAAATGGCCATTTGTGGTGCTGACGCTGTTTCAGGCACCGCTGCTTTATGCCATGGCTTACGTCGATGGCTGGGCGGTGATCGCGCTCGGTGCGGCGTTCATGTTCGTGGTGTTCGGCCAGGTGACGGTGAACGATTCGATGGTCGCCAATTTTGTCGCGCCGCAATGGCAGTCCCGGGTGTTTGCCTTGCGTTACTGTTTATCGTTCGGTGCCAGCGCGACGGCGATTCCGCTGATTTCCTATGTCGAACCGCGCCATGGTTTTGTGGGGCTTTACCTGATTCTGGCCGGATTTGGGGCATTGACGTTCCTGGCGGCAGTGGTTTTCCCACGTACGCCTTCCGAAGCGGCTGTAGGGCAAACGGCCTGACCGGTGACGAAATCCGACAAATGCTGGCGCAAAGCTAGCATTTGTACGGCTCTGCAAATCATTCCTTTGGCTGATTTGGCTGGCGTATAAGGGTTCTAGAGTACAAAACTCCAACGCCAACACCGTGCAGTCAGAAAAGGGATTCTTATGTTGCAGACTCGCGTTATTCCGCCCGCCGAAGGGGCCTACCAGTATCCATTGCTGATTAAACGGCTGCTGATGTCGGGCGCCCGTTACGAGAAAAACCCGCGAGATCATCTACCGTGACCAGTTGCGCTACAGTTATCCGACCCTGATCGAGCGGGTCGCGCGACTGGCCAACGTACTGACGGCAGCCGGCGTAAAGGCCGGCGATACCGTGGCGGTGATGGACTGGGACAGCCATCGCTACCTCGAATGCATGTTTGCCATTCCGATGATCGGCGCGGTGATTCACACCATCAACGTGCGCCTCTCACCGGAACAGATTCTCTACACCATGAATCACGCCGAGGACCGCTTCGTGCTGGTCAACAGCGAGTTTGTCGGGCTGTACCAGGCCATCGCGCCGCACCTGACCACGGTGGAGCAAACCCTGCTGCTGACCGATCTTCCGGAAAAAACCGCGGAGCTGCCGAATCTGGTCGGCGAGTACGAGCAACTGCTGGCGGCCGCGAGCCCGCAGTACGACTTCCAGGATTTCGACGAAAACTCGGTCGCCACCACCTTCTACACCACGGGTACCACCGGCAATCCGAAAGGTGTGTATTTCACCCACCGGCAACTGGTGCTGCACACCATGGGCGTGTCGACCATCATGGGCGCCATCGACAGCGTGCGGCTGCTGGGCACCAACGACGTGTACATGCCGATCACCCCGATGTTCCATGTGCATGCATGGGGTCTGCCGTATGTGGCGACCATGCTCGGGCTCAAGCAGGTTTATCCGGGACGTTATGACCCGGAGTTTCTGGTCGAGTTGTGGCGCAAGGAGAAGGTCACGTTCTCTCACTGCGTGCCGACCATCCTGCAGATGGTGCTCAACGCCAAGGGCGCGCAGGGCACCGATTTCGGTGGCTGGAAAATCGTCATCGGCGGCAGTGCGCTCAACCGCACGCTGTATGAAACGGCCAAGAGCAAGGGCATTCAACTGACGGCGGCCTATGGCATGTCGGAAACCGGGCCGTTGGTTTCCTGTGCGCATCTGAACGATGAGTTGATGGCGGGCACCGAAGACGAACGCACCACCTACCGGATCAAGGCCGGCGTACCGGGGCCACTCGTTGAAGCGGCCATCGTCGACGGCGACGGCAACTTCCTGCCCGCCGATGGCGAAACCCAGGGCGAACTGGTGCTGCGTGCACCGTGGCTGACCGAGGGCTATTTCAACGAACCGCAGAAGGGCGCCGAGCTGTGGGCCGGTGGCTGGCTGCACACCGGCGACGTGGCAACGCTCGACAGCATGGGCGTGATCGACATCCGCGACCGGATCAAGGACGTGATCAAGACCGGTGGCGAATGGATTTCCTCGCTGGACCTCGAAGACCTGATCAGCCGTCACGTTGCGGTACGTGAAGTAGCAGTGGTGGGCATCGCCGATCCGCAGTGGGGCGAGCGTCCATTTGCCTTGCTGGTGATCCGCGAAGGGCACGCCATCGGGGCCCGCGAGCTCAAGGAACACCTCAAGCCGTTCGTGGAACTGGGGCACCTGAGCAAGTGGGCAATCCCGAGCCAGATCGCGCTTGTTACTGAAATTCCCAAGACCAGTGTCGGCAAGCTCGACAAGAAGCGCATCCGCCTCGACATCACCGAATGGCAGGCCAACAACAGCACCTTCCTCTCGACACTTTGAGTGTCCCCTGGCGCGCCGAAAACGGCGCGCCAGCCCCACCAAGCAAGCGCTTGGCTTGTGAAATCGGAAAAATCAGCCATCCTTGCCGGGCCGACATGTGTCGGACTGGCGAAAGGACTGTTCCAGAGTGGCCGGCAGCTGCAAATCACACTTTAGAGGGATCAAGCCGTACCACCTGCTGGCTATAGTCCGCTCAAGGATTTTTAGAAACGGGGCAATGCAACATTGAAGCGATTTCGGGAGGCTCCTGGCGCCCGGTCCTTCAGGCGTTTTTAAAAGTACTCACTGCCATAACAATAATGCACATGGAGTAGCGTCGATGACCTCAGTAAACCAGTTCTGGCGCCGGGCGAAACTGCCTCTGGCGGTCAGTCTTGCCTCCACGCTCGCCGGGCCCGCATTCGGCGTCAGCTTCAACGTCGGTGAAATCGAAGGCCAGTTCGACTCCTCGCTCTCCCTGGGCATGAGCGTGTCGACCCAGCAGCCGAACAAGGATCTTATTGGTGTCAACAACGGCGGCCGGGGCCTGTCCCAGACCTCCGACGACGGTCACTTGAACTTCAAGAGCGGGCAAGCGTTCTCGAAGATCTTCAAGGGCATCCATGACCTCGAACTGAAATACGGCGACACCGGTGTCTTCGTCCGGGGCAAGTACTGGTACGACTTCGCCCTGCAGAACCAGGACCTGGAATACAAGGACGTCAGCAACCACAACCGCGACGTGGCGGCCCGTTCTTCGGGCGGCCAGATCCTCGATGCGTTCATCTATCACAACTACGCCATTGCCGATGAGCCGGGTTCGGTGCGTCTGGGCAAGCAGGTGGTGAACTGGGGTGAAAGTACCTTCATCGGTGGCGGCATCAACTCGATCAACCCGATCGACGTTTCCGCCTTCCGCCGTCCGGGCGCCGAGATCAAGGAAGGCCTGATTCCGGTCAACATGTTCTATCTGTCCCAGAGCATCACCGAAAACCTGTCGGCCGAAGGTTTCTATCAGATCGACTGGCAGAAGACCGTGACCGACAACTGCGGCACCTTCTTCTCCCAGCCTGACATCGTCACCACCGGTTGCGACGACAATCTGCGCGTGCTGAACAAGCGCTCGACCATTCCAGGCGTTGCCCTCGGCCCGCTGGCGGCCGCCAATGTCGACGTCAACGAAGAAGGCGTGCTGGTACGTCGCTCCCCGAACCGCAATGCGCGGGACAGCGGGCAGTGGGGCGTGTCCGCCAAGTACATGTTCGATCCGCTGGCGACCGAGTTCGGTGCCTACTTCATGAACTACCACAGCCGTGCGCCGATCTTCAGCGCAACCGGTGCGCCACAGTCGATCTATAACGGCGTCAAGGCTCTGCCTGGCCCGTTCCAGGCTCTGGGCCCTCTGGTGGTGGCGGGTAACTCCGAGTATTTCATCGAGTATCCAGAGGACATTCGCCTCTACGGTCTGAGCTTCTCCACCACCCTGCCTACCGGCACGGCGTGGAGCGGTGAGATCAGCTACCGGCCGAACGCGCCGGTGCAACTGAACTCCACCGACATCCTGTTCGCCGGTGTGCGTCCGTTGGGCGGCGCGCTGACCAACGCCTCGATCCTCAATGGCGTTCCGGGCCAGGACCTGCACGGTTACAACCGCAAGGAAATCACCCAGTTGCAAACCACCCTGACGCACTTCTTCGATCAGGTCATGGGCGCCAACCGCCTGACCCTGGTGGGTGAAGTCGGCGTGACCCACGTCGGTGGGCTGGAAAGCAAGTCCGAGGCCCGCTACGGCCGCGATCCGGTCTTCGGTCCGGGTGAGCTGCCGTCCACTGGCGGCCTGGATACCTGCTCGCAGATCCTCAACACCTCGACCATCAACGGTGCCGGCCCTGGCGCATCGACCAGCAACCGCTCCAGCAACTGCGACAACAACGGTTTCACCACCGCTACTTCCTGGGGTTATCGCGCTCGTGCCATCTGGGATTACAGCGACGTGTTCGCCGGTGTGAACCTGAAGCCGAACGTGGCCTGGTCCCACGACGTCAAGGGTTACTCCCCGGGCCCTGGCGGCAACTTCGAGGAAGGTCGCAAGGCCATCAGCCTCGGGCTGGATGCCGAATACCAGAACACCTACACCGCAAGCCTGGCCTACACCAACTTCTTTGGTGGCGAATACAGCACGGTGGATGATCGCGACTTCGTTGCCCTCAGTGTTGGCGTGAACTTCTAAGCGCAGTTTTTTCAGGACGAACAAACCTATGAAAATAACAAAGAATCTGTTCCACGCCGGTGTTCTGGGGCTTTCGCTGCTGGCGACCAGCGTGATGGCGGCGGTCCCTGCCGCCGAAGCCGACAAGTTGGGCAAGAGCCTGACCCCGATGGGCGCCGAGATGGCGGGCAACGCCGACGGTTCGATCCCGGCCTGGAAGCCGCTGGCGAAGAATGCCGGCACCGTCGACAGCAAAGGCTTTCTGTCCGATCCGTACGGCAGTGAGAAACCGTTGTTCACCATCACCGCGCAGAACGTCGACCAGTACAAGGACAAGCTTGCGCCGGGCCAGTACGCGATGTTCAAGCGTTACCCGGACACCTTCAAGATGCCGGTCTACCCGTCCCATCGCGGTGCCACCGTGCCGGATGACGTCTTTGCGGCCATCAAGAAAAATGCCACGACCACCACGCTGGTAGCGGGCGGCAACGGCCTGGAAAACTTCCAGACCGCCATCCCGTTCCCGATCCCGAAAGACGGTCTGGAAGTCATCTGGAACCACATCACCCGTTATCGCGGTGGCAGCGTGACCCGTCTGGTGACCCAGGCGACGCCGCAGACCAACGGCTCGTTCAGCCTGGTGTATTTCCAGGACCAGTTCGTGTTCCGCGACAAGATGAAGGACTACGATCCGGCCAACCCGGGCAACGTGCTGTTCTACTTCAAGCAGAAAGTGACCGCGCCGGCTCGTCTGGCTGGCACCGTGCTGCTGGTGCACGAGACCCTCGACCAGGTGAAGGAACCGCGCAAGGCCTGGGTCTATGCGACCGGTCAGCGCCGTGTGCGCCAGGCACCACAAGTGTCCTATGACGGTCCGGGTACTGCGGCGGACGGTCTGCGTACCTCCGACAACCTCGACATGTACAACGGCGCACCGGATCGTTATGACTGGAAGCTGGAAGGCAAGAAAGAGATGTACATTGCCAACAACAGCTACAAGATCGATTCGCCGACGCTGAAGTACACCGACATCATCAAGGCCGGCCACATCAATCAGGACCTGACCCGTTACGAGCTGCGTCGCGTCTGGCACGTGGTGGCTACCCTGAAACCGGGTCAGCGTCACATCTACGCCAAACGTGACTTCTTCATCGATGAAGATACCTGGCAGGCAGCGGTCATCGACCACTATGACGGTCGCGGTCAGCTGTGGCGCGTCGCCGAAGCCCATGCCGAGGACTACTACGACAAGCAAGTGCCGTGGTACGCGCTGGAGACCCTGTACGACCTGCAATCCGGTCGTTACCTGGCACTGGGCATGAAGAACGAAGAGAAACAGGCTTATGACTTCGGCTTCTCTGCCACCAAGAGCGAATTCCAGCCGGGCAACCTGGGCCAGGACGGTATCCGCTAAGCTGTAACCCGAGGCCGCATCCTCGAAAAAACGCCCCGACTGGTTCGGGGCGTTTTTTTTGCGTGGTGATTTTGTAGCCATTTGTAGCAACAACTTCATATGGACGCCGTTTAAGGCTAGTCTGCGGACATCTGCTACGCCGCCAACAGCCATTCGAACAAGAGCCGGCCATGACTGATCTGTCCCCACTTCCGGGTCCTGCAAGCGTTGCCGTCGCGGCACTGGACGGACGTTTCTTTCGTCCCCCGCTGCCTGACGGATACGTATTGCGGCCACGACTTTGCGAGCGACTGCAAGCCGGGCTCGGTGGACGTCTGTTGCTGGTCTGCGCCCCGGCCGGGTTTGGCAAAAGTTCGCTGGCCGTGGAGTTTTGTCAAAGTCTGCCGGGGCATTGGCAAAGTCTGTGGCTGGGGCTGAGCGCCCGGGACAGCGACCCGGGGCGCTTTCTCGAGCGTCTGCTTGAAGGCCTGCAGGATTACTTTCCGCAACTGGGCAGCCGCGCACTCGGCCTGTTGAAAATGCGCCAGCGTCATCAGCCTTTCGCCTTCGAAGAATGGCTCGATGGCCTGCTCGATGAGCTGGCACTGCACCTGCAGCCGACCTCGCCGCTGTTATTGGTACTGGACGATTACCACCTCGCCCAAGGGCCGGTCCTTGACCGTTGCCTGCAGTTTTTCCTCAATCATCTACCCGATGGCCTGTTGGTGATGGTGACCAGTCGCCAACGGCCGGACTGGCATCTCGCTCGTCTGCGGCTGTCGCGACAGTTGCTGGAACTGCATGAACAGGATCTGCGCCTGACCCACGACGAAGCGCTGGCGTTGCTCGATCGGCACAGCAGCTCGCTGCGCGGTGAAGCCCTTGAGAACCTGATCCATCGAAGTGAGGGCTGGGTCGCCGGGCTGCGTTTCTGGTTGCTGGCCGCTGCCGAGGCAGGCAGTGATGTGGCATTGCCTCAAGCACTGAATGGCGGGGAAGGGCTGATCCGCGATTACCTGTTGGAAGAGGTCATCGACTGCCTGCCGGCCGAAGTGCAGGCGTTTCTCTACGACACCGCGCCTCAGGAACGTTTTTGCAGCGAGTTATGCGATGCGGTGCGCGAGTCTCACGACAGTGCCGAGATTCTGCGCTTCCTGTTGGCGCATCAGGTGTTTCTGGTGCCGCTGGACGAACATGGGCACTGGTATCGCTATCACCATCTGTTTTCCGACTTGTTGCGCAGCCGGCCGATTGCCCGGGCGATCGTCCCGGCTGCCACACTGCACTTGCGCGCCTGTCGCTGGTTCAATGCACAGGGGCTGTTGGACGAAGCTGTCGAGCAGGCGTTGCGGGCAGGGCATCTGGACGTGGCTGCCAACCTGGTGCAGAACCTGTCCGAAGAGCAACTGCTCGCCGAGCAGAACGTCGGCATGCTGCTGCGCTGGAAGATGGACTTGCCCGACAGCTTGCTGATCAGCACCCCGCGCCTGATCGTGTTGTACAGCTGGGCGTTGGGACTGGCCTGTCAGCTGGACGCGGCGGAAGAACTTGCCAGTCACCTGAGCCGATTCCTGCCAGCACCCTCGGCCACCGCACAGAAATCGATGTTGGCCCAATGGCTGGCGCTCAAGGGCATCATCGCCCGAGGGCGGGGGCATCGCGAGCAGACCATCGAGTATTGCAGCGAAGCACTGGAGAGCCTTCCGGCCAAACGTTACGGCCAGCGTCTGATGTGTCTGTCGACGCTGTCCAACCTGGCGATCGCCGATGGCGATCTGTGGCGTGCACGGGGCTTGAACCGCGAGTCCCTTGAGCTGGCGCAGCGGGTCGGCAATCCATTGTTCGAAGCGCTGGCACATTACGACCGTGCCCGGGTATTGCAGGCGCGTGGGGAAATCGTGCGCGCTCTCGATGAAGTGCATCAGGGCCTTGAGCGTTTGCGCGGGTTGTCGGCCCAGCGTCTGTATGCAGTGCGTGCTCGGCTGACGCTGTATGAAGGTTTTCTGCTGGCCATGCGCTTGCAGCCTGATGTGGCACGTGCACGATTGCAGGCCGGTCTGAGTGAGGCGCGGGCCTGTCGCGATATCAGCGTGTTGATCGGCCACTGTGTGATTGCCCGGCTCGACGGCAGTAGCGGTGATTACGCCCGGGCATTTGCCGAACTGGCGGAAGCCGAGCGTCTGATGCACATCTGGGACGTTCCGCCGATCTACTATCTGGCGATGATTACGCTGGTCAAATGCGAGTTGTGGCTGGCACAGGGGCGGATTGACCTGGCCGAAGCCTGGCTGGCACGGTTGGGGCAGACCTACACCGGTGAGCGCGCAGCGGCACCGCCGGAGTTTCATCCGCAGTTGCCGTTGCATGTCGAACTTCAACAGGCGTTGCTGGACGTCATTCAGGGGCAACCCATGCTCGCCGAAGGGCGACTGAATGTGTTGCTTGAAAACGGTCAACAAACCGGACGGCAGTTGCTCAGCGTGATGGCGTTGACGCAAAAAGTGGCGTTATTACTGGCGAGCTGTCGAGAGCCTGAGGCCCGCAAAGCTTTCGTTCAGGCAATTGAAGCCGCCAGTGGCGGGGTGTTGCAGCCATTCGACATTCTGGTCAAAGACCACGCCGACTGGCTGCGCGGGCAATTGTCCCTGACTGCATCGGGTCTGGTAGGTCAGCAGTTGCTGGAGCATTTCCCGCCGGCTGCACCGCGCGCGACGCAGGATCCTTCGACCGCCGAGCAGTTGAGCAGCCGGGAACTGGCAGTCCTGCGTCTGATTGCCCAGGGCTGCTCGAATCAGGAAATCAGCGAGCAACTGTTCATTTCGCTGCATACCGTGAAAACCCATGCCAGTCATATCAACAGCAAGCTCGGGGTCGAGCGGCGCACGCAGGCGGTGGCTCGGGCCAAGGAGCTGGGCGTGTTGAGCTGATCGCGATAACCGTCGGCCAATGAAAAACGCCCCGAACCAGTCGGGGCGTTTTGGGTTTATGTTCCAGACCTGTATTGCCGACCGGATCAGCGGGGGGGCGTCAGGCCACCAGATCGTTGGCGCTGAAACTGTTGACACCGACCAGCTGAATTTCGAAGTCCGCACCGGCGTTGCCACTGACGTTGCCCGACAATATATGGTCGACGAAACGCAACTGGCCTGCCCCCGTGAAGTCGGCGCCACCGATGAAGGTGAATCCATTGACGCCGGCAGTCAGCAGGTTGGCGTCGAATTTCGTCAGGTCGATCTTGTCACCTTGCAGGCTGTTGAAGTCGGTGATGATGTCGCGGTTGGCGCCGATACCCATTTCGTTGACCGCTCGGAAAACGAAGGTGTCCGCTCCGGCATCGCCGAAGAGCACATCCGCACCCGCACCGCCGTCCAGGATGTTGTTGCCGGCATTGCCTCTGAGAATGTTGTTCAGCGAGTTGCCGGTGGCCTTGATGGCATTGCCGACCAGATTGAGGTTCTCGAGATTGGCGCCCAGCGTGTAATCGATATACGAGTAGACCGAGTCGACATCGCTGGCCGACGGGCCTTCCTCAATGACCACATCCCCGATGTTGTCGATCACGTAGCTGTCGTTGCCGGCACCCCCGATCAGGGTGTCCGCGCCAGCACCACCGTTGAGGGTGTTGTCATCGCTGTTGCCGATCAGGGTATTGCTCAGCGCATTGCCATAAACGGTGAAGCCGCCGGAGCCGGTCAACTGGACGTTCTCGACGTATTGCAGGTTACCGAGATTCAGGTCGACGATATTGGTTTGTGCGGTGGCGTTGTAGCCGATCAACAGGGTGTCGTTACCTTCGTTGGCCTTTTCCTGAACGAGGGCCAACTCACCTGCCTGATCCAGGCCATAGGTGTCGTTGCCCTTACCGCCGATCATGGTGTCCAGGCCGGCTCCGCCAATCAGGCGGTTGTCGTTGTCGTTACCTCTGAGGATGTTGTTGAGCGAGTTGCCGGTGGCGTTGAGGGCGCCGCCGACCAGGTTGAGGTTTTCGAGATTGGCACCCAGGGTGTAATCGATGTACGAGTAAACCGAGTCGATTTCGCTGGCCAAAGGGCCTTGTTCGATGACCACGTCACCGATGTTGTCGACGACGTAGCTGTCGTTGCCGGCGCCGCCAATCATGATGTCCGCGCCTGCACCACCGTTGAGTGTGTTGTCGCCGCTGTTGCCGGTCAGGGTGTTGTTCAATGCGTTGCCGTAGACAGTGAAACCACCGGCGCCGGTGATGGCAACGTCCTCGATGTTGAGCAGACTGGCTTGGTTCAGGTCGATGACATTGCTTCGTGCACTGGAGTCGTACTCGATCACCAACAGATCAGTACCTTCGTTGGCGAACTCCTGGATGAGAGCCAGTTCGCCGACCTGATCGATGCCGTAGGCGTCATTGCCCTTGCCGCCGATCATGGTGTCCAGGCCCGCGCCGCCGACCAGTTGGTTGTCGCCGTCGTTGCCGATGAGCACATTGTTCTGTTCGTTGCCAATGGCGTAAATGTTGCCGTTACCGGTCAGGGTTAGATTTTCCACCCACTGGCCCAGGGTGTAATTCACCGACGCACGTACCGTATCGGTGCCGTCCCACCGGTAGTTTTCAGTCACCACGTCGCCGATGTTATCGACAATGTAGGTATCGTCGCCTGCACCGCCGATCATGATGTCGGCTCCCGCACCGCCGTCCAGTATGTTGTTGCCGTCGGTACCTCTGAGAATGTTGTTGAGCGAGTTGCCCGTGGCCCTGATGGCACCGCCGACCAGATTGAGGTTCTCGAGGTTGGCGCCTAACGTGTAGTCGATATAGGAGTAAACCGAATCGATTTCGGTGGCCGATGCACTGTCTTCGATCACTACGTCGCCGACGTTATCGACAACATAGCTGTCGTTGCCTGCTCCACCCTGCATGATGTCCGCACCAGCGCCACCGTTGAGAGTGTTGTCATCACTGTTGCCGACCAGCGTATTGTTCAGCGCATTGCCATAAACGGTGAAAAAGCCGGATCCGGTCAAGGCAACGTTTTCAATGTTTTGCAGACTGGTACGGTTCAGGTCGATGGTACTGCCCAGTACGCTGAATGCCTTGTATTCGATCACCAGCATGTCTGTACCTTCATTGGCCAGTTCCTGGACGAGATCCAGCTCACGCTCGTCATCGATACCATAGGCGTCATCGCCTTTGCCGCCGATCAGAGTATCGACCCCGGCGCCGCCAACCAGTTGGTTGTTTCCGTCATTGCCGATGATGATGTTGTCCTGATCGTTGCCAATACCGTAGATGTTGCCTGTTCCGGTCAGGGTGAGATTTTCCAGATTGGCACTAAGGCTGTAGCTGACCGAGGCGCGGACTGTGTCGATTCCACCTTGTAGGCGGTTGGTTTCACTGATGACGTCGCCCACATTGTCGACGATGTAGGTATCGTTGCCCAAACCGCCGATCATCAGGTCGGCCCCTGCGCCGCCGTCCAGCACGTTATTGCCGTCGGTTCCCCTGAGAATGTTGTTCAGCGAGTTGCCGGTGGCCTTGATGGCATTGCCGACCAGATTGAGGTTCTCGAGATTGGCGCCCAGCGTGTAATCGATATACGAGTAGACCGAGTCGACATCGCTGGCCGACGGGCCTTCCTCAATGACCACATCCCCGATGTTGTCGATCACGTAGCTGTCGTTGCCGGCACCCCCGATCAGGGTGTCCGCGCCAGCACCACCGTTGAGGGTGTTGTCATCGCTGTTGCCGATCAGGGTATTGCTCAGCGCATTGCCATAAACGGTGAAGCCGCCGGAGCCGGTCAACTGGACGTTCTCGACGTATTGCAGGTTGCCGAGATTCAGGTCGACGATATTGGTTTGTGCGGTGGCGTTGTAGCCGATCAACAGGGTGTCGTTACCTTCGTTGGCCAGCTCTTGGACGAGGGCCAGCTCGCCTGCCTGATCCAGGCCATAGGTGTCGTTGCCTTTGCCGCCGATCATGGTGTCGAGGCCGGCTCCGCCAATCAGGCGGTTGTCGTTGTCGTTACCTCTGAGGATGTTGTTGAGCGAGTTGCCGGTGGCGTTGAGGGCGCCGCCGACCAGGTTGAGGTTTTCGAGATTGGCACCCAGGGTGTAATCGATGTACGAGTAAACCGAGTCGATTTCGCTGGCCAAAGGGCCTTGTTCGATGACCACGTCACCGATGTTGTCGACGACGTAGCTGTCGTTGCCGGCGCCGCCAATCATGATGTCCGCGCCTGCACCACCGTTGAGTGTGTTGTCGCCGCTGTTGCCGGTCAGGGTGTTGTTCAATGCGTTGCCGTAGACAGTGAAACCACCGGCGCCGGTGATGGCAACGTCCTCGATGTTGAGCAGACTGGCCTGGTTCAGGTCGATGACGTTATTTTGCGCGCTTGCGTTGTACTCGATCACCAGCAGATCAGTGCCTTCGTTGGCGAACTCCTGGATGAGAGCCAGTTCGCCGACCTGATCGACGCCATAGGCGTCATTGCCCTTGCCGCCGATCATGGTGTCCAGGCCCGCGCCGCCGACCAGCTGATTATTGCCGTCATTGCCGACCAGCAGGTTGTTCTGGGCGTTACCGATACCGTAGATATTTCCGGTGCCGGTCAGGTAGAGATTCTCCAGGTTGGCACTGAGGGTGAAGTTCGCCGACGCCCGGACAGTGTCGATCTCGTTGACCAGGGTGCTGGTCTCAATAATGACATCGGCGCTGTTGTCGACAATGTAAGTATCGTTGCCCAAGCCACCGATCATGACGTCGGCTCCCGCGCCCCCGTCCAGAACGTTATTGCCGTCGGTACCCCTGAGGGTGTTGTTCAGCGAGTTGCCGGTGGCGTTGACTGCATTGCCGACCAGATTGAGGTTCTCGAGATTGGCGCCCAGCGTGTAATCGATGTACGAGTAGACCGAGTCGACATCGCTGGCGGCCGGACCTTCCTCAATGATCACATCCCCGACGTTGTCGATGACATAGCTGTCGTTGCCGGCACCGCCGATCAGGGTATCCGCGCCTGCACCACCATTGAGGGTGTTGTCCAGCGCATTGCCGATCAGCGTGTCATTGAACGCCGAGCCATAGGCGTTTTCGATCTTCGCGCCGTAGGCAATCGCCAGTCCCTGATTGAACGAGTTGCCTGCCTGATCGGTAAAGGCTTGGCCAATCTTGCTGTATTGGCCTTCGTTTAGGTTGATGCTGACGGCCGCCAGTTGGTTGCTGGCATCTATCGTATCGATACCTCCGGCATCCCAGATGGTTTCAAACACTGACTGCGTCGGGGCCCAGGAATAAACGTTGTCGCCGGTCATCCACTTCGTGTTTGCGCCATACAGGCTCTGGATCGCCAGGATGTCCAGTACCATGGGCGTGGTAGGCAGATAGGAGTAGCTGTTGTTGTAGCTCATGACCGTGAAGGCGGCGTCATCGAGCGATGGGTCGAGCGTGATGCTGTTGTAGGCCGATGGCGCGAACGAGTGCTTTAGGCCTAGTGCATGACCGATTTCATGAACGAATGTCATGAAATCGTAAGTGCCTTTGTTCGGAGTAGGCTGACTGGTGTTCGGCCCGATCCAGACATCGCCACCATTGGGTTTCAGGGAAGGAGTGTAGGCCCAGGCAGCCGCATCGCTGTCGAGGAGCGCATAACCGCCGAAACGCAGATCGCCTACGCTGGTCGAAGATTCGCCTGTCAACTGGAACGTGAGATTGGCTACGGCTGACCAGCTATCCAGCGCGCTCATCACCGCCTGTTGCTGGGCGTCGGTCAGTGCATAGGCTGCCTTCGGTTCGTTGTCAGCGCTGTAGTTCGGAGCAAACACCGATACGCCAGGGACAATGAAACTGTACGTCAGACTGGTCACCGCACCCGGGTTGTACCATTGGGTGCTTTCCCATTTATAGCCGGAAATGAGGCTGTCGACAGGGGCGACCCCAGTCAGCTTGGCGAATGTGGTGTCTGTGTAACCAGTAGGGCGTGGCATGCGTGATTCCTGAGGTGGGCTGCGGCCCTTCCCGAAATGCGGCCGCTACAAGGTTGGATTTTGCACGAGAACAAGGATGTTTGACATCATCTGGCCACTACTTTCTGATTAGTGGCGCCAATTAACTGACCCGGCGATCTGTATCGGCGAGTGCAGTAGAATCCTGAGGCGAACGTCAACGTTGTCTGTCCAGGATCCATTTCATGTCTGTTCCAAGTCCCGCCATTGTCCGCGAAACCTTTCCGGTCGGCCCGTTGCAGTGCAACTGCACCATCATCGGCGATCCGATCACGAAAAAAGCCATCGTCGTCGACCCGGGCGGCAATCCCGACCTGATCATGGCGCGCCTCGATGCGCTGGGTCTTAAAGTGGTCAGCATCATCCACACCCATGCGCACCTCGATCATTTTCTCGCTTCGGGGCAGATGAAGGAGAAAACCGGCGCGACCCTGCATTTGCACAAGGAGGACCAGTTCCTGTGGGACAACCTCGAGATGCAATGCCAGATGTTCGGCGTGCCTTACACCCCGGTCCCTTCGCCGGATCGCTGGCTGAGCGACGATGAAGAACTGGCCTGTGGCTGCGGCGTGGCGCTGCACACGCCGGGGCATACACCCGGTTCCATGAGCTTTTGGTTTTCCGAGGCTAAGCTGTTGATTGCCGGTGACACGTTGTTCCGGCGCGGAGTAGGGCGCACGGATTTGTGGGGCGGCGATCAGGCGACCATCGTGCGATCGATCAAGCAGCGGCTGTACACATTGGACGAAGACGCGACCGTTGTGGCCGGACATGGCCCGGACACGCGTCTGGGCGATGAAATGCGGGAAAATCCGTTCGTGCGCGCCTAAACATTTTGTCACGAGTGCCCGGCGGAATTTTTGTGCATTGTCATGATCCAACGCCCGCAAAGGTCCATTGCCAAACGGCCGTTGCACCACAGAATGCAAAAAAGTAGGAGCTCTCCATGTTCACCACGCGTCGTTTGATTATTGTCGCTACTGCCGTAGCCGTACTGTCCGGCTGCGCCTCGCCCAACCCGTATGACAATCAGGGTCAGGCCGACGGTGGCTCCCAGGGCATGAGCAAAACCGCCAAGTACGGCGGCCTCGGTGCACTGGCCGGTGCGCTGGCCGGTGCTGCCATCGACCACAACAACCGCGGCAAGGGCGCCTTGATCGGCGCTGCCGTCGTCGGTGCTTCTGCTGCCGGTTATGGTTACTACGCCGACCAGCAAGAGAAGAAACTGCGCGCCAGCATGGCCAACACCGGTGTCGAGGTGCAGCGTCAGGGTGACCAGATCAAACTGATCATGCCGGGCAACATCACCTTCGCCACCGATTCGGCGAATATCGCGCCAAGCTTCTATCAACCGCTGAACAACCTGGCGGGCTCGCTCAGGGAGTTCAACCAGAACCAGATCGAAATCGTCGGCTACACCGACAGCACCGGCAGCCGCCAGCACAACATGGACCTGTCCCAGCGTCGTGCGCAGAGCGTGGCGACTTACCTGACTTCGCAAGGCGTCAGCGGTGCCAACCTGTCGGCCCGTGGTGCCGGCCCGGATAATCCTGTTGCCAGCAACGGTGACGTCAATGGCCGGGCGCAGAACCGCCGCGTTGAAGTCAACCTGAAGGCAATCCCGGGTCAGCAGTACGGTGGTCAGCAGCAACAGCAGCCGGGTACGGTTCAGCAGTATCCGTAACCGTCAGGTACAAAAAAGCCCCCGGACAAGTGATTGTCCGGGGGCTTTTTGTTGGTGCGAAGGCTGATTACTTCTTCAGACCGTAATGCTCATCCAGCATGCCAGGCGAGTTCGGAGTCTTCGGCGCGTAGTCACGCGGTGGCTCCTGGCTGTGCGGTGGCGTCAGGCGCTCCCGCGGAGCCTGAACCGCTTCGGAGTGCAGGGAGGCCAGCAGACGCTGACGGGTCTGTTCGTCCAGGGCCAGACGGTTGGCGCCCTCGGCGAGATGGTCCTGTACTTCCTGGTAGCTCTGGGTCAGTTTCTTGACCAGATTGGCGGTGCTGTTGAAGTGGGTCACCACTTCATTCTGATAACTGTCGAAACGTTCCTGAATGTCGTCCAGTTGACGCTGTGTGCGGCTGGGCGCGGCATTCGGCGCAACGCGGGCGATCAGGAAACCAATGGCGACACCCACAACCAGGGCAAGAGTCGGTAACAACCAAACTAAGAGCGAGTGTTCCACGAGTCCTTCCTCTATAAACGGCTTTGCTTTACGTTAACGGCTCGAACCTGCGCTGTATACCGCGATTCACTCGCAATAGATTGGCACAGACAATTTGCTAGACGAGTCGACCCGATTCGAGGTCACGGAGTTCCTTCCTTGCTGATGCGTGAAACCCCTGTAGTGATTGATGGCCCGGTGGGTCAACTTGAATCCCTGTACCTGGACAACGAGCAGCCACGCGGCATCGCGCTGATCTGCCATCCCAACCCGGTGCAGGGCGGCACCATGCTCAACAAGGTCGTCTCGACCCTGCAGCGCACCGCGCGCGACGCGGGCCTGATCACCCTGCGTTTCAACTACCGTGGCGTCGGTGCCAGCGAAGGCTCCCATGACATGGGCAGCGGTGAAGTCGATGACGCCCAGGCCGCCGCCGCTTGGCTACGGGAAAAACACCCGAATCTGCCGTTGACGCTGTTCGGTTTCTCCTTCGGTGGATTTGTTGCAGCAAGTCTCGGCGGTCGTCTTGAAGCACAAGGCGTGGCGCTCAAGCATCTGTTCATGGTCGCGCCTGCGGTCATGCGCCTGGGTGATCAGGATCAGTTGCCGCAACGGGGCGAACTGACCGTGATCCAGCCGGAAACCGATGAAGTGATCGATCCGCAACTGGTCTACGAATGGTCCGACAAACTCCAGCGCCCCCATGAGCTGCTGAAAGTGGCAGAATGCGGACACTTTTTTCATGGCAAGCTGACCGATCTCAAGGATCTGATCCTGCCGCGTCTTTCGAATTGATTGCAGTCTGACAAGCGATTACCCATGACGAACCGTACCCGCATCCTCACCGGCATCACCACCACCGGCACCCCGCACCTGGGCAACTACGCCGGTGCCATCCGCCCGGCGATCGTCGCCAGCCGTGACACGAACGCTGATTCGTTCTACTTCCTGGCCGACTACCACGCCCTGATCAAGTGCGATGACCCGCTGCGCATCCAGCGCTCGCGTCTGGAAATCGCCGCGACCTGGCTGGCCGGTGGCCTGGATGTGGATCGTGTGACGTTCTATCGCCAGTCCGACATTCCGGAAATCCCCGAGCTGACCTGGCTGCTGACCTGTGTCGCCGCCAAGGGCCTGCTCAACCGCGCCCACGCCTACAAGGCTTCGGTGGACAAGAACGTCGAGACCGGCGAAGACCCGGATGCCGGCATCACCATGGGCCTGTACAGCTACCCGGTGCTGATGGCGGCGGACATTCTGATGTTCAACGCGCACAAGGTGCCGGTCGGTCGCGACCAGATCCAGCACGTGGAAATGGCTCGCGATATCGGTCAGCGCTTCAACCACCTGTTTGGCCAGGGCAAGGAGTTCTTCACCATGCCCGAAGCACTGATCGAGGAAAGTGTCGCCACGTTGCCGGGCCTGGACGGTCGCAAGATGTCCAAGAGCTACGACAACACCATCCCGTTGTTCACCAGCGCCAAGGACATGAAGGACGCGATCTCGCGGATCGTTACCGACTCCCGTGCGCCGGGCGAAGCGAAGGATCCGGACAACTCGCACCTGTTCACCCTGTTCCAGGCGTTCGCCACGCCGGCGCAGGCCGATGAGTTCCGCAGCGAGCTGCTGGGCGGTCTGGGCTGGGGTGAGGCGAAGAACCGTCTGTTCCAGTTGCTCGACAACGAGCTGGGCGAGTCCCGCGAGCGTTATCACCAGCTGATCGAGCGTCCGGCGGATCTGGAAGACATCCTGCAACACGGCGCCAAGAAGGCCCGTGCGGTGGCGACGCCGTTCCTCAACGAGTTGCGAGAAGCGGTCGGCCTGCGCTCCTTCGTCAATCAGGTTCAGGTGGCCGCGACCACCAAGAAGAAAGCCGCGAAAGCCGCGCGCTTCGTGAGCTTCCGCGAAGACGACGGCAGCTTCCGTTTCCGTCTGCTGGCCGCCGATGGCGAGCAATTGCTGCTGTCGCGCAACTTCGCTGACGGCAAGACTGCCGGCCAGGTGACCAAGCAACTGCAATCGGGTCAGGCGCTGGATGTACGCAGCGAAGACCTGAGCTTCAGCGTCTGGCTGGAAGGCCAGTGTGTCGGTGACAGCCCGGCGTTCGCCGACGCTGCAGCGCGGGATGCGGCCGTCGAGGCCTTGCGGATCGCTCTGACACCGGTTCAGGAATAATCAACGGGCCGGCCCGACCAAGGGCCGATTGCCATTCCCACGGGCCATCGCTACAGTGACGGCCCGTTTTTGTTGCCTTGCTAACGAATTATGACGCCCCTAGAACGATATCAAGCTGATCTGAAACGCCCGGACTTCTTCCATGATGCGGCGCAGGAAACTGCCGTGCGTCACTTGCAACGCCTGTACGATGATCTGATCGCGGCCGAGCAGAACAAGCCGGGTTTGCTGGGCAAGCTGTTTGGCAAAAAGGATCAGACGCCGGTCAAGGGCCTGTACTTCTGGGGCGGCGTGGGTCGCGGCAAGACGTACCTGGTGGACACCTTCTTCGAAGCCCTGCCATTCAAGGAAAAGACCCGTACCCACTTCCACCGCTTCATGAAGCGCGTGCACGAAGAGATGAAAACCCTCGGCGGCGAGAAAAACCCGCTGACCATCATCGCCAAGCGTTTTGCGACTGAATCGCGGGTCATCTGCTTCGATGAATTCTTCGTTTCCGACATCACCGACGCCATGATCCTCGGCACGTTGATGGAAGAACTGTTCAAGAACGGCGTAACCCTGGTCGCCACCTCGAACATCGTCCCCGACGGTCTGTACAAGGATGGCCTGCAACGCGCGCGCTTCCTGCCGGCCATCGCGCTGATCAAACAGAACACCGAAATCGTCAACGTCGACAGCGGCGTCGATTACCGTCTGCGTCACCTTGAGCAGGCAGAGCTGTTCCACTTCCCGCTCGACGAAGCCGCTCACGAAAGCCTGCGCAAGAGTTTCCGTGCGCTGACGCCGGAATGCACGGCTGCCGTGGAAAACGATGTGCTGATCATCGAGAACCGCGAAATCCGCGCCCTGCGTACTTGCGATGACGTGGCGTGGTTCGACTTCCGCGAACTGTGCGACGGCCCGCGTAGCCAGAACGACTACATCGAACTGGGCAAGATTTTCCACGCCGTGCTGCTCAGTGGTGTGGAGCAGATGAGCGTCACCACTGACGACATCGCCCGTCGCTTCATCAACATGGTCGACGAGTTCTACGACCGCAACGTCAAGCTGATCATTTCTGCCGAAGTCGAGTTGAAAGACCTGTACACCGGCGGGCGCCTGACGTTCGAGTTCCAGCGGACCCTCAGCCGTCTGCTGGAGATGCAATCCCACGAATTCCTGTCCCGGGCACACAAGCCTTAAGCGGATTCGGCAAACAAAAAGGGCCTGCAGATGCAGGCCCTTTTTTGTGTCTGGTCGAATTGTCAGGCCGCTTGCTGGAACTGCTGTCGATACTGGTTCGGCGACAGTTCGGTGTGCTGGCGGAACAGGCGTGCGAAAAAGCTCGCATCGTCGTAGCCGACTTCGTAGCTGATGGTCTTGATGCTTTTGCGGCTGCCGGAGAGCAAGCCTTTGGCGGTCTCGATGCGCAGCCGTTGCAGATAGTGCAGCGGCTTGTCGCCGGTGGCGGTCTGGAAGCGGCGCATGAAGTTGCGGATGCTCATGCCGTGCTCGCGGGCCACGTCCTCGAAGCGGAACTTGTCGGCGAAATGCTCTTCGAGCCAGTGCTGGATCTGCAGGATGATCACGTCCTGGTGCAGCTTCTGCCCGCCGAAACCGATGCGCCCTGGTGAGTAACTGCGCTGCACTTCATAAAGAATGTCGCGGGCCACGGCTTGCGCCACATTGGCACCGCAGAAGCGTTCGATCAGATAGATATAGAGGTCGCAGGCCGAGGTGGTGCCGCCGGCGCAGTACAGGTTGTCGGCGTCGGTCAGGTGCTTGTCCTGATTGAGATAGACCTTGGGGAAGCGCTCGGCGAAGGCATTGAAGAAGCGCCAGTAGGTGGTCGCTTCCTTACCGTTGAGCAGGCCGGCCTCGGCCAGCCAGAACACCCCGGTGGCCTCGCCGCAGAGCACGGCGCCACGGGCGTGCTGTTCACGCAGCCATGGCAGCACCTGTGGATAACGTTGACAGAGCGTGTCGAAGTCATCCCAGAAGGCCGGGAGGATGATGACGTCGGCGTTTTCCAGGCCGCCGTCCACCGGCATGACCACGTCACTGAAACTGTTCACCGGTTTGCCGTCGGGGCTGACCAGGCGGGTTTCGAACGCCGGAGTCAGGCCGTGGCCCAGTTGTTTGCCGTAACGCAGGCTGGCCAGATGGAAGAAATCCTTGGCTTGCATGAGGGTGGAAGCGAAAACCCGGTCGATCGCCAGGATGCTGACGCGCCGCAAGGGCGTGGAGGCTTGCTTGGACATAATTCAACTTTTGTTTTTATAAGGGAAAGTGGTCACCAGACGGCTGGATCGTCTTATTTTTTGTCGGATGTGTCCAGTGTCCTGTAACGGGTGTGCGGCTTAGTCTCTGAAGGTCTGATCCCTCCAACAAGAACGAAAGGTGACGCATGATTCCCAGAACCCTGTTCAGCTCCGAGCACGAATTGTTCCGCGACAGCGTGCGGACTTTCCTTGAGAAAGAGGCGGTGCCGTTCCATGGACAATGGGAAAAACAAGGCTACATCGACCGTAAACTCTGGAACAAGGCAGGGGAGGCGGGGATGCTCTGCTCGCATCTGCCTGAGGAATACGGCGGGCTGGGGGCGGACTTCCTGTACAGCGCCGTAGTGATTGAAGAAGTAGGCCGACTGGGTCTGACCGGCATCGGTTTCTCGCTGCATTCGGACATTGTTGCGCCGTACATCCTGCATTACGGCAGCGAGGCGCTGAAGCAGAAATACCTGCCGAAACTGGTGTCCGGCGAGATGGTCAGCGCCATCGCCATGACCGAGCCGGGTGCCGGTTCCGACCTGCAAGGTGTCAAGACCACGGCGGTGCTGGATGGCGACGAATATGTGACCAACGGCTCGAAGACTTTCATCACCAACGGTTTTCTGGCTGATCTGGTGATCGTCGTGGCCAAGACCGATCCGAAGGCGGGTGCGAAGGGCACCAGTCTGTTTCTGGTAGAGGCGAACACGCCGGGCTTCGACAAGGGCAAGCGCCTGGAGAAGGTCGGAATGAAGGCTCAGGACACGTCGGAATTGTTCTTCCAGGACGTGCGAGTGCCGAAGGAAAACCTGTTGGGCCAGGCCGGCGCCGGGTTTGCCTATCTGATGCAGGAACTGCCGCAGGAGCGTCTGACGGTGGCGATTGGCGGGTTGGCTTCAGCCGAGGCGGCACTGCAATGGACGCTGGATTACACCCGTGACCGCAAGGCGTTCGGCAAGGCGATCGCCGACTTCCAGAACACCCGCTTCAAACTGGCGGAAATGGCCACCGAGATTCAGATCGGCCGCGTGTTCGTCGATCGTTGTCTGGAACTGCATCTTCAGGGCAAGCTGGATGTGCCGACGGCGGCAATGGCCAAATACTGGGGCACCGACCTGCAATGCAAGGTGCTCGACGAGTGCGTGCAGTTGCATGGCGGCTACGGCTTCATGTGGGAGTACCCGGTGGCCCGGGCGTGGGCGGATGCGCGGGTGCAGCGGATCTATGCCGGCACCAACGAAATCATGAAAGAGATTATTGCGCGGTCGCTATGACCCGGGCGCTCCCACGCTTGTGCGTGGGAGCGCGGCTTTTAGTGCCGGTTCAAGGTGCCGGGTTCGGATGATCCTTGTGAATCGCTTCAATCCCTTCAAGCACTTCGTCTGAAAGATTCAGATAGAAACTGGCAATGTTGCTGTCCAGTTGCTCCAGCGTCGTCGCCCCGATGATGTTGCTGGTGACGAACGGTTGCTGATTGACGAAGGCCAGCGCCATTTGCGCCGGATCCAGGCCATGTTCCCGGGCGAGTGCCACGTAACGGCTGCACGCTGCTTCCGATTGCGCGTTGAAATAGCGGCTGAAGCGGCTGTAGAGGCTCAGACGACCTTTTGGCGGACGGGCGCCACCTTCGTACTTGCCCGACAGGAAGCCGAATGCCAGCGGCGAATAGGCGAGCAGGCCGCACTGTTCGCGAATGGCGATTTCCGCCAGGCCGACTTCGAAGCTGCGGTTGAGCAGGTTGTACGGGTTCTGGATCGATACCGCACGCGGCCAGCCACGGGCTTCGGCCAGGGCCAGAAAGCGCATGGTGCCCCACGGGGTTTCATTGGACAGACCGATGTGGCGGATCTTGCCGGCCTTCACTTGCTCATCGAGCGCTTCGAGGGTGTCTTCGAGCGGGGTGAGGTTGGCTTCGATCTTGTGTTTGTAGCCCAGCTGTCCGAAAAAGTTGGTGCTGCGCTCCGGCCAGTGCAGTTGATACAGGTCGATGTAGTCGGTCTGCAGGCGCTTGAGGCTGGCGTCCACGGCTTCGGTGATGTGCTGGCGGTTGTGGCGCAGGTTTTTGTCGCGGATGTAATCGATGGTGTTGCCGGGGCCGGCGATCTTGCTGGCGAGGATCCAGTCGGCGCGGTCGCCGCGGCTCTTGAAATAATTGCCGATATAGCGCTCGGTGGTGGCATAGGTTTCGGCTTTCGGCGGCACCGGGTACATCTCGGCGGTGTCGATGAAATTGATCCCGGCGCCCTTGGCCCGCTCGATCTGGGCGAAGGCTTCAGCTTCAGTGTTTTGCTCGCCCCAGGTCATGGTGCCGAGGCAGATTGCACTCACGTTCAGGTCGGTACGGCCTAGCTGGCGATAGTCCATCGGGTGCTCCTTGGGCAAAACAAGCATAAAAGCAGGTTGAAATTTTTTTCGCAATCTGCATAATTGCCGACCTCTTTCTGCAGTGGAAGTGATGCCCCGCCGCCGAAGAATCTTGCCGTTGAACGGACGCGCCGACCCGAGCCCCCGAAAGCGTCTGTATCCGGCTGCCTTTGACTTGTCAAAGTACGCACTATTCAGTAAGATCCGCCGTCTTATTTACAGGCGGCCCCTGAGGCTATAAAGAATGAAAACTTTTACTGCTAAACCGGAAACAGTAAAGCGCGACTGGTTTGTCGTCGACGCTGCTGGTCAGACCCTGGGTCGTCTGGCCACCGAAATCGCGAGCCGTCTGCGTGGCAAGCACAAGCCTGAGTACACTCCTCACGTTGACACCGGCGACTACATCGTCGTGATCAACGCCGAGCAAGTTCGTGTAACCGGTGCTAAAACCACTGACAAAATGTACTACTCCCACTCCGGTTTCCCGGGCGGTATCAAGTCGATCAACTTTGAAAAACTGATCGCCAAGGCCCCTGAGCGCGTGATCGAGACCGCGGTTAAAGGCATGCTGCCTAAGAACCCGCTGGGTCGCGACATGTACCGTAAGCTGAAAGTCTATGCGGGCGCTGCACACCCTCATACTGCTCAGCAGCCCCAAGAACTGAAGATTTAACGGAATAGTTCATTATGTCGGCGACTCAAAATTACGGCACTGGCCGTCGCAAGACCGCAACCGCACGCGTTTTCCTGCGTCCGGGCACTGGTAACATCTCCATCAACAACCGTTCGCTGGATTCGTTCTTCGGCCGCGAAACTGCCCGCATGGTAGTTCGTCAGCCGCTGGAACTGACCGAGACTGTCGAGAAATTCGACATCTACGTCACCGTGATCGGCGGTGGTGTAAGTGGTCAGGCTGGCGCAATCCGCCACGGTATCACTCGCGCTCTGATGGACTACGACGAAACCCTGCGTAGCGCTCTGCGCAAAGCTGGCTTCGTTACCCGCGACGCCCGTGAAGTTGAACGTAAGAAAGTTGGTCTGCGTAAAGCGCGTAAGCGTCCGCAGTACTCGAAGCGTTAATTCCGCTTCCACGTTCAAAAAGAACGCCCGATTCCTCACGGAACCGGGCGTTTTTTTATGCGTGCGATTTCTCGAATAATTGCGCTGTGACAACTTGCCACATTCGTAGACCCCCTATACTACAAGGCTTGAGGGCCAGCCCTCCGGGTAATTACCTTGTCAGAATTGGGGGTTTTCATTACCATTCGGCAAAATTTTTATAAGTACATTGTTTCATATTTAGTAGATGCCTGATTTAACAGGCCACAAAGCTGATGGGAGAGGACTGAATGAGCAATGACGGCGTGAATGCAGGCCGGCGTCGCTTCTTGGTAGCGGCCACATCCGTGGTGGGTGCTGCAGGAGCGGTGGGGGCTGCGGTCCCGTTCGTGGGGTCATGGTTTCCCAGTGCCAAGGCGAAGGCTGCCGGCGCACCGGTGAAAGTGAATGTCAGCAAGATCGAGCCCGGACAGCAGATGATTGCTGAATGGCGCGGCCAGCCGGTATTCATTGTTCGCCGTACTGCGGAAATCCTGGGGAATCTCAAGAAGATCGAGGGCCAGCTCTCCGATCCGACCTCCAAAAACTCCACGCAACCCACCTATGTCGACCCTGAAGTGCGTTCGATCAAGCCGGAAATCCTGCTGCTGATCGGGATCTGCACTCACCTGGGTTGCTCACCGACCTTCCGTCCCGAAGTGGCACCCGCGGATCTGGGCAAAGACTGGGTAGGCGGCTATTTCTGCCCTTGCCACGGTTCCCACTACGATCTGGCTGGCCGCGTCTACAAGTCGCAACCTGCGCCTTTGAACCTGCCAGTACCCCCGCATTCCTATGAGACCGATGACCTGATTGTCATTGGCGTCGATACGGAGAAAGCGTGATGAGCAAGTTCATGGATTGGGTTGATGCGCGCTTCCCCGCCACCAAAATGTGGGAAGACCATCTCAGCAAGTATTACGCACCAAAAAACTTTAACTTCTTCTACTTCTTCGGCTCGCTTGCACTGCTCGTTCTGGTCAATCAGATCGTCACCGGTGTCTGGCTGACCATGAGCTACACCCCGTCGGCGGAAGAGGCGTTCGCCTCCGTCGAATACATCATGCGCGACGTCGAGTACGGCTCGATCCTGCGTTTGCTCCACTCCACCGGCGCTTCGGCGTTCTTCATCGTGGTCTATCTGCACATGTTCCGTGGCCTGCTCTACGGTTCGTACCAGAAACCACGTGAACTGGTGTGGGTGTTCGGCATGCTGATCTACCTGGCGCTGATGGCCGAGGCCTTCATGGGTTACCTGCTGCCTTGGGGTCAGATGTCCTATTGGGGCGCCCAGGTGATCATCTCGCTGTTCGGCGCGATTCCGGTCATCGGCAACGACCTGACCCAGTGGATTCGTGGTGACTACCTGATTTCCGGAATCACCCTGAACCGCTTCTTCGCCCTGCACGTAGTGGCCCTGCCGATCGTGATTCTCGGTCTGGTGGTGTTGCACATCCTGGCGTTGCACGAAGTCGGTTCGAACAACCCGGACGGCGTGGACATCAAGAAGCACAAGGACGAAAACGGTGTCCCGCTGGATGGCATCGCTTTCCACCCGTACTACACCGTGAAAGACATCGTCGGTGTGGTGGTCTTCCTGTTCATCTTCTGCTTCATCGTGTTCTTCTTCCCGGAAATGGGCGGCTACTTCCTCGAAAAACCAAACTTCGAGCAAGCCAACCCGTTCAAGACGCCAGAGCACATTGCGCCGGTCTGGTACTTCACGCCGTTCTACGCGATCTTGCGTGCGATCCCGGACAAACTCATGGGCGTTATCGCCATGGGTGCTTCGATTGCCTTGCTGTTCGTGCTGCCATGGCTTGATCGTAGCCCGGTCAAATCGATGCGATACAAGGGTTGGATGAGCAAAATCTGGCTGGTGGTGTTCTGCATTTCCTTCGTGATCCTTGGCATTCTGGGTGTTCTGGCCCCGACGCCGGAACGCACGCTGGTGTCGCAGATCTGCACCTTCCTGTACTTCGCCTACTTCATTCTGATGCCGTTCTACACCAGGCTCGAGAAGACCAAACCGGTTCCGGAAAGGGTGACTGGCTGATGAAAAAGTTATTTTTTGCTCTGATTTTTGCTGCCCTGCCAGTGCTGTCCTTTGCAGCGGAACACGGTGGTCCGGAACTGGAAAAAGTCGACATCGACGTTTCCGACAAGGCCGCTCTGCAGGATGGCGCGCGTACCTTCGCCAACTATTGCATGGGCTGCCACAGTGCCAAGTTCCAGCGTTACGAGCGTGTTGCCGATGACCTCGGTGTTCCGCACGAAATGATGCTGGAGAAACTGGTGTTCACCGGTGCCAAGATCGGCGATCACATGAACATCGGCATGCAACCGGCCGACGCCAAGACCTGGTTCGGTGCAGCTCCGCCGGACCTGACCCTGGTGGCCCGTGTTCGTGGCACCGACTGGCTGTATGGTTATCTGCGTTCGTTCTATGAAGATCCGGCGCGTCCATGGGGCGTGAACAACAAGGTCTTCCCGAACGTCGGCATGCCCAACGTGCTGGTTGGCCTGCAAGGTCGCCAGGTCGTGGGGTGCAAACAGGTGCAGATCGTCGAGGATGGCAAGAAGCAGTACGATCCGCTGACCGGTACGCCTCTGACTCATGAAGCCTGCGATCAACTGACCATCGTGCCGAAAACCGGCACCCTGAACGAAGAGCAGTTCGATGAGAAGGTCAAGAATCTGGTAACCTTCCTGGCTTACTCGGCTAACCCGGTTAAGCTGCAACATCAGCGCATCGGTACTTACGTCTTGCTGTACCTGGCGTTCTTCTTTGTGTTCGCCTACCTGCTCAAGCGTGAATACTGGAAAGACGTGCACTGATAACGCTTCAAGCAATTGCTGTTAATCGCGCGCGCCCAAGGGCGCCTCTGAAAACGCAAGACCTGGTCAGCCAGGTACTGCGGGAGGCGCCCTCTGGGCGCGCGCGTTTTTCCGGCTCCGACTATTTCAACAAGCGAGGAGGATCGCCATGGGCGTGACCAATCGGTTGGCCTGTTACTCCGACCCCGCCGACCACTATTCCCACCGAGTGCGCATCGTGCTTGCAGAGAAGGGTGTCAGCGCCGAAATCATTTTTGTGGAGGCTGGTCGTCAGCCGCCTAAACTGATTGAGGTGAACCCTTACGGGAGTCTCCCGACGTTGGTCGATCGTGACCTGGCGTTGTGGGAGTCGACCGTGGTGATGGAATATCTGGATGAGCGTTACCCGCATCCGCCATTGATGCCTGTGTACCCGGTGGCGCGTGCCAACAGTCGTCTGTTGATGCATCGCATCCAGCGTGACTGGTGTGGTCTGGTGGATCTGATTCTGGATTCGCGCACCAAGGAAGCTGCGCGTGTCGTGGCGCGCAAGGAGTTGCGTGAAAGCCTGACGGGCGTGTCGCCGCTGTTCGCCGACAAGCCGTTTTTCCTCAGTGAGGAACAAAGTCTGGTGGATTGCTGCCTATTGCCAATACTCTGGCGTTTGCCGATTCTGGGTATAGAACTGCCGCGGCCGGCCAAGCCGCTGCTTGATTATATGGAGCGTCAATTTGCGCGTGAGGCTTTCCAGGCGAGTCTGTCTGGTGTCGAACGCGACATGCGCTAAGGCTTAAGGAGCCGCTATGAACTCCAGTCGACCTTATCTGGTCCGCGCGCTCTACGAGTGGATTGTGGATAACGATTGCACCCCGCACATGCTGGTCAATTCCGAGTACCCGGCAGTGCAGGTACCACAGGGTTTTGCCAGTGACGGGCAAATCGTCCTGAATATTTCACCGAGTGCCGTGCGCCATTTGCACATGGACAACGACGTGGTGACCTTCGAAGGTCGCTTCGGTGGTGTTCCGCACAGCCTGTACGTGCCGATTGCTGCGATTCTGGGCATCTACGCCCGGGAGAACGGTCAGGGCATGGTGTTCGATCTGGAGTCGCCGATGGATGACGAAGACGAGATCGAGCAGGATGACGATATTCCGCCACCGGACAGCGAGCCGCCGCGCCCAAGCGGTCGGCCAAGCCTGAAAGTGGTGAAGTAAAAAAAGGCGATCCAACCGGATCGCCTTTTTTGTTCCTGCGTTTTGCGGCTCAGTCGATGTACTCGAACAGTTTCACGATCTTCTGCACGCCGGACACACCCTGGACCAGATTGGTGGCCTGGGCTGCTTCCTGCTTGGTCAGCAGGCCGAGCAGGTAGACGATGCCGTTCTCGGTCACGACTTTGATGCGCGAGCCGGGGATGCTGGCGTCGGTGAGCATCTGGGTTTTGATCTTGGTCGTCAGCCAGGAGTCGTTCTGGCGGGCGAGGAAGCTCGAAGGCGCAATGACTTGCAACTCGTTGTGCACCTTCTTCACGCGTTGCACGTTGGCGGCAGCCTGCTCGGCCTTGGCCTTGAGGTCTTCGCGCGGAGTCTGTCCTGCCAGCAGTACGACGCCGTTGAAACTGGTCACGACGATGTGCGAGTCGTTGTCCAGGGCCGGATCGGCTTTGGCCACGTTGACGCCGACTTTGGTTTCGATCAATGAATCGTCAATCTTGCTGCCGAAGGTGCGGGTGCCGCGATCGTCTTCGATCGGTGCTTCGCGGCTGGCATTCACCACGGAGGTGCAGCCAGTAATGCCGAGGCACAGGGTCAAGGCCAGAAGGCCAAGGCGATTAGGGGTCATTCTTCACTCCCGAACAGTTGGCTGTCGATCAGATCACAAAGGCAATGGATCGCCAGCAAGTGGACTTCCTGAATACGTGCGGTGACGTTGGCCGGTACGCGAATCTCGACGTCCTCGGGCAGCAGCAGTGACGCCATGCCGCCGCCATCACGTCCGGTCAAAGCTACGACAATCATTTCGCGATCATGTGCGGCCTGGATCGCCTGAATAATATTCGCCGAGTTACCGCTGGTCGAAATCGCCAGCAACACATCGCCTGGCTGACCGAGTGCACGGATCTGCTTGGAGAACACTTCGTTGTAGCTGTAATCGTTGGCGATCGAGGTGATGGTCGAGCTGTCGGTGGTCAGGGCGATGGCCGGCAGGCTCGGGCGCTCGCGCTCGAAACGGTTGAGCAGTTCCGAGGAAAAGTGCTGGGCATCGCCGGCCGAGCCGCCGTTGCCGCACGAGAGCATTTTCCCTTCGTTGAGCAGGGCGTTGACCATTACCTGGCTGGCTTGCTCGATGTGCGGTGCAAGTACGTCCATCGCCTGTTGCTTGGTGTCGATACTGGCCTGAAAAAGCTGGCGAATTCGGGATTGCATGTCCATCTGTGTGACCTTAATTAGCGCGGCTGTCCGGCACGTGAATGTGCAGCCCGCAAAGCAAAGAGCAAAAGTGTTGAGTGAAAATGTCCAGGTCGGCGCAGGCGCTCAACTGTCGAACGCATTCTGCAACCAGTTCAGCTGACCCTGGTGGCTGTCGATGGCCACCACGTCGAAGCGGCAGGGGGAATTGGCCCAACGCGACTCGCGCTGAAGAAAATACTGTGCGGCGAAAATCAGTTTCTGCCGTTTGCGCCCGTCGATACTGTCGAGCGCTCCACCCCATTGAGTGTTCTTTCGGTAACGTACTTCGACGAATACTACTGTATCGCCATCAAGCATGACCAGATCAAGCTCGCCGCGTTTACATGACCAGTTCTGCGCCAGCAGGCGCAGACCTTGGTGTTGCAGATGCTCGAGCGCCTGGCGCTCGGCATCCTTGCCGCTTTGCAAGTGTGACCTGTCGGGCATCAGCGTGGGGTGTCCGGCAGACGCTGGATCTGGCCGCTGACAAACTGGGCCCATGGCAGCTGACGTACGACGCGTTGGCTCTGGGTCATGCCCAGGCTGCCCGACAGACCTTCGATGCGGCTGTCCGGCAGGGTTTTCAGCTGGCTAAGGCGTGGGGCCAGACGGTAGGCATCGGCGCCCATTGCATACAAGCGACCAAGACTGCCGGAGGCTTGTGGCCATTGTGCGGTGACCTGTTTGCGCAGTGGATCGTTGGCATCCAGCAGCCACGGGGTTTCGCAGAAGCGCACACCGTTCATGTCGTTGTACTGGTTGACGTCGCCGCTGGCGCTGAACACGTGGGAAGTGGCGTAGACCGGAACGTCACCGGCGTACTGGAAGTTCAGGGTCGGTTTGATCTGCTGCGCCTGCTGCGGAGTTGCGGCGAGGAAAATGAACTCGATGTCCTGGCGACGCGAAGGCTGGGCGGCGACGTTGGTGCCGGCAGCATTCTGCAGGCTCTTGGCGCGGGCCTCGCTCTGGCGCAACTGGAACATGTCGGCGATCTGCTGGGCCAGTTGCACAGGCTGATCGACGCGCTCGGTGGCGACAATGCTGCCGCCGTTGGCTTGCCAGTCCTGGCTGAATGCGCGCAGGACGCGGTCGCCCCATTCGCCTTTCGGCACCATGATTGCGGCGCGGTGCAGGCCGTCGGCACGGGCGCGGCGGGACACTTCGCGGGCTTCGTCTTCAGCGGCGAGGCCGAACTGGAACAGTTGCGCCGGGCCTTGGTCGCCTTCGCTGTAGTTCAGCGCGAGAGTGGTGATCGGCAGTTGCGGGCGGGTGCTCAGCTGTTTGACCAGTGGCTTTTCCAGAGGCCCGACAACCAGTTGCACGCCGTCGGCCTGGGCCTTGCGGTAGAACTCGTCCATGTTGGTCAGGTGCGAGCTGTCGTAGAACACGATGGCTGGTGGCTTCTGGCCGGCTTGCTGGGCCTGGTAGTGCGCAGCCATGAAGCCGTCACGCAGGGCCTTGCCGACCGAGGCCAACTGGCCATCCTGTGGCAGCAGCAGGGCGATCTTGCTCAGAGGCTGGCTGGCCAGCTCCTTGAGTTTGGTCAGAGGCAGCGGCAGGTTGATCGCGGCCGGGTGTTTCGGGTGCTGCGAGCGCCAGTCGTCGATGGCAGCCTGTTGCTGCTCCAGGGTGCCGGCGGTTTTCACGGCCAGGGCCAGGCTCATCCAGCCTGCGAGGTCGTCGGTCCCGTTGGGTTGCAGTTGATCGGTCGGCAGCGACGCAATCAGGGTCCAGATCGCTTCGTGGTTCTTGCTGGCGGCTTCGCCTTCCAGCATCGGCGCGATGAAGATGCGCTCGCGAGCGGCAGCCAGTGTCTGGCCGTCGGCTTCAAGGGCGCGGGCGTGAACGGTGCCGGCGCGAACCTGCAGCGGAATCGACATTTCGCTCAGGCGCTGCAGGCTTGGATGGTTCAAGGCTGCGAGCGCGGCTTTTGGCTGGTTGCGGGTCATCGCCAGCTCGGCAGACAAAGTGCTGGCGAATGCCTGCTGGCCTGGCTGGAGTTGGTCCATCGGCACTTGTTGCAGGATTTGCGCGGACTGTCCGGCATTGCCTTGACGGTAAGCCATGTCCGCCGCACTCAGGCGCAGCAGCGCAGCCTTGTCCGGCGATTTGGCCTGGGCGGCCTGTTCGAGCAGTTGCTCGATGCTGGCATCCGGAGTCCGTGGAAGTTCGCCAAGGCTGGAGGAAGGGGAGCTGGCGCAGGCCGCCAGCAAGGCAGCGAGGCAGAGGGCAGTGAACAGCCGCAGGCAAGCGATCATGTAAGTGTTCCTGATACTCGATCAAATTAGCGTCGAATTGTACCCAAGCGCTGGCCGGGGCGCGATGTTACTGGTGTGAAACCGTCAATTTAGCTGATGTAAATGTTGCGCGACCGCACAATGGTGCGACAAACCGTGTCTGCCGCGAGCGCATCGCCGGGCGCGTGACGCGCTACAATGGCGGCTTTTACCGATCATGAGGTGTGCGCTTTGACTGCTCCAGGTGCTTTGAATTCCGCTGCGGGCTCGCTTTATGTGGTGGCGACGCCCATCGGCAACCTGGATGACATCAGCGCCCGGGCGTTGAAGATTCTGCGCGAAGTGGCGCTGATTGCCGCCGAAGACACGCGCCATTCCCAGCGTCTGATGCAGCACTTTGGCATCTCCACGCCGCTGGCGGCCTGTCATGAACACAACGAGCGTGATGAGGGCAGTCGTTTTATCACTCGTTTGTTGGCTGGCGACAATGTGGCACTGATTTCCGATGCCGGTACGCCGCTGATATCTGATCCGGGTTACCACTTGGTGCGTCAGGCGCGTGCCGCCGGAATCAATGTGGTGCCAGTGCCGGGGGCGTGCGCGTTGATTGCTGCGTTGTCGGCGGCCGGTCTGCCATCCGACCGTTTCATCTTCGAAGGTTTTCTGCCGGCCAAGGCTGTTGGTCGCAAGGCGCGTCTGGAAGCCATCAAGGAAGAGCCGCGCACGCTGATTTTCTACGAGGCGCCACATCGTATTCTCGAGTGCTTGCAAGATATGGAAGCCGTGTTCGGCGCTGATCGCCCGGCCTTGCTCGCCCGTGAAATCACCAAGACCTTTGAAACGCTCAAGGGCCTGCCACTGGCCGAGTTGCGGGCATTCGTCGAGGCGGACAGCAATCAGCAACGCGGCGAGTGTGTTGTTGTGGTGGCTGGCTGGACTGCGCCGGAGTCCGAAGACGCCGTCAGCAGCGAGGCGATGCGCATCCTTAATCTGCTGCTGGAAGAGATGCCGCTCAAGCGTGCTGCAGCTTTGGCAGCGCAAATCACCGGTGAGCGCAAAAACGTGCTGTATCAGGTGGCGCTGGATCAGCAAAAAGACGCGTAACCCGTCGCGCAGACCGGTTTGCGGGCTATTAGCGCTTGTTCTTCGGGCGCTCTGCCGTTAACCTGCGCGGCGGAGAGTCGATCGGACAGTCGCTGCCCTCTATGAAAATTAGGGGGAGGAAAGTCCGGGCTCCATAGGGCGAAGTGCCAGGTAATGCCTGGGAGGCGTGAGCCTACGGAAAGTGCCACAGAAAATAACCGCCTAAGCGCTTCGGCGCCGGTAAGGGTGAAAAGGTGCGGTAAGAGCGCACCGCACGTCTGGCAACAGTTCGTGGCTAGGTAAACCCCACTTGGAGCAAGACCAAATAGGGTCCCAAGGCGTGGCCCGCGCTGGGACCGGGTAGGTTGCTAAAGATGTCCAGTGATGGCCATCGTAGACGAATGACTGTTCAAGACAGAACCCGGCTTACAGATCGACTCTCCACCTTTTTCTTTTCCCTGCTTGAATTAAAGGCGACAGGGCTGTTTATTATCAGCAGGCCTGCTCTGGAAGTCCGGCAGCGGCAACCGCAGTAATAGCCATTTCCCACCTTGCTTCAATCAACAGCAGAAGCGCTTTTGTAATACCGAAAAAATCTTACTCTTAACAAATTACTTTAACTTTCGAGCGCAGCTTTCAGTGCTGCATCAAGTTATTGGATAAAAGCACCCGCCGGATTCTCGTTGCTCCTCCTTTTATGCTCCTAAATCTCCGTTCTGTAAGGGTTTTCCTTTGATCCGCGCCTTGACGGTGTGGTGGGCGCATTCCTATAGTGTGCGCAAGTGGCGGAAAGTGGCATGAAGTGGGTTTTTTGAGCTCAAAACGATAAAAATTGGAGAAACGCAGACGTGTTTCGCGGAGCTAACGCTATCAGTCTCGACGCAAAGGGCCGTCTCGCCATGCCGAGCCGGTACCGTGACGAGCTCGTTTCGCGTAGTTCCGGCCAATTGATCGTGACCATTGATGCCGTTGATCCGTGCCTGTGTGTCTACCCGCTCGATGAGTGGGAAATTATTGAAACCAAGTTGCGCGCGCTTCCTTCGCTCCGCGAAGAGAACCGTCGTCTGCAACGTTTATTGATTGGTAACGCCGTCGACCTCGAACTCGACGGCAGTGGTCGTTTTCTGGTGCCGCCGCGCCTGCGCGAATACGCAAAGCTGGACAAGCGCGCGATGCTGGTCGGCCAACTGAACAAGTTCCAACTGTGGGACGAAGATGCCTGGAACGCGGTTTCTGCCGCTGACCTGGCTGCCATACAACAACCGGGCGCCATGCCTGATGAACTGCGTGATCTGATCCTGTGACTATTGATAGCGGCTTTAACCACATCACCGTACTGCTTGACGAAGCCGTCGAGGCTCTCGCCGTACGTCCTGATGGCTGCTATCTGGACGGTACGTTCGGACGCGGCGGGCACAGCCGGTTGATCCTCAGCAAGCTCGGGCCTGATGGCCGGCTCATCGGATTCGACAAAGATCCACAAGCGATTGCCACCGGGCAAACGCTAGCGGCCGAAGACGGCCGCTTTGTCGTTGTGCAGCGCAGCTTTGCCGAGCTTGGCTCGGTGGTTGCCGAACGTGGTCTGGCCGGCAAGGTCAGCGGCATTCTGCTCGACCTCGGCGTGTCTTCGCCGCAGCTCGATGACGCCGAGCGTGGCTTCAGTTTCCTCAACGACGGGCCGCTGGACATGCGCATGGACCCGTCCCGTGGCATCAGCGCAGCCGAATTCGTCAACACCGCGCCGGTGGAAGAAATCGCCCGGGTGTTCAAGGAATACGGTGAAGAGCGTTTCTCCGGTCGCATGGCCCGTGCCGTGGCCGAGCGCCGCGACATCACGCCGTTCGAACGCACCGCCGATCTGGCCGAAGTGCTGAAAGTCGCCAATCCGGCGTGGGAAAAGGGCAAGAACCCGGCCACCCGTGCATTCCAGGGCCTGCGCATTCACGTCAACAACGAACTGGGTGATCTGGAAGCTGGCCTTGAAGCCGCGCTCGAATGCCTGGAAGTGGGTGGTCGCCTGGTCGTGATCAGCTTCCACTCGCTGGAAGACCGCATCGTCAAACTGTTCATGCGCAAGCTGGTGAAAGGCGAAGCCGACAACCTGCCGCGCAACCTGCCGGTTCGCCACGTTGCGTTCGAACCGAAAATCAAGATCCATGGCAAAGCGCAGACGGCCTCCGACGCCGAACTCAAAGCCAACCCACGTTCCCGTAGCGCCGTCATGCGCGTCGCGGAGAAGTTGCGGTGAGCAAGCTTTTCGCCAAGCCACTGCCTGGCGGCAGCTTTTTCATGCTGCTGCTGTTCATCGGCGTGCTCGTGTCGGCCATCGGCGTGTCCTATAGCGCCCACTGGAACCGGCAATTGCTCAATACCCTTTATAACGAACTCAGCGTGCGCGACAAGGCGCAGGCCGAGTGGGGGCGTCTGATCCTGGAACAAAGCACCTGGACCGCCCACAGCCGGATCGAAGTGCTGGCCACCGAACAACTGAAAATGCACATCCCCGGCGCAGCTGACGTGAAGATGGTGGCGCCATGATGAAACTCGAAGGGGCACTCTTCCCGTGGCGCTTCCGTCTGGTCGTCGGTCTGCTCGGCGTGATGGTGGCCGCGATCTGCTGGCGGATCATCGACCTGCAGGTTATCGACCGTGACTTCCTCAAGGGTCAGGGCGATGCGCGCAGCGTTCGTCACATTCCGATCCCGGCACACCGTGGCCTGATCACTGACCGCAATGGCGAGCCTCTGGCCGTGAGTACGCCGGTGACTACGCTGTGGGCCAACGCCAAGGAAATGCAACTGGCCAAGGAAAAGTGGCCGGCGCTCGCCGCTGCTCTGGGCCAGGATCCGAAAGCCCTGGCCGAGCGCCTCGAAGCCCAGGCCAACAAAGAATTCATTTATCTGGTGCGCGGGCTGACCCCCGAGCAGGGCCAGGCTGTGCTCGATCTGAAAGTGCCGGGCGTCTACGGCATCGAAGAATTCCGCCGGTTCTATCCGGCCGGTGAAGTCACCGCGCACATGGTCGGGTTCACCGACATCGATGACCACGGTCGTGAAGGCGTCGAACTGGCCTACGACGAGTGGCTGGCCGGCGTACCCGGCAAGCGGCAGGTCATCAAGGATCGGCGCGGTCGGCTGATCAAGGATGTCCAGGTCACCAAGAACGCCAAGGCCGGCAAGCCCTTGGCGTTGTCCATTGACCTGCGTCTGCAATACCTGGCCAACCGCGAGCTGCGTAACGCGATCATCGAGAACGGCGCCAAGGCCGGCAGTCTGGTGATCATGGACGTGAAGACCGGCGAGATCCTCGCCATGGTCAACCAGCCGACCTACAACCCGAACAACCGTCGCAACCTGCAACCGGCGATGATGCGTAACCGCGCGATGATCGACGTGTTCGAGCCGGGTTCGACCATGAAAGCGATCTCGATGAGCGCCGCGATCGAAACCGGCCGCTGGAAACCGAGCGACACCGTCGAGGTGTATCCGGGCTCCCTGCAGATCGGCAAATACACGATCAAGGACGTATCGAAGACCGAAGGCCCGGTGCTCGATCTGACCGGCATTCTGATCAATTCCAGTAACGTCGGCATGAGTAAGGTCGCGTTCGACATCGGCGGCGAAACCATTTTCCGTCTGGCACAGAAAGTCGGCCTCGGCCAGGATACCGGCCTCGGTTTCCCGGGCGAACGTGTCGGCAACCTGCCGAACTACCGTGAGTGGCGCAAGGCTGAAACCGCAACCCTGTCCTACGGCTACGGTGTTTCGGTGACCGCGATCCAGTTGGTGCACGCGTTCTCGGCACTGGCCAACAACGGTCGTCTCGCACCGCTGACCCTGATCAAAACCGACAAGGCGCCGCAGACCACCCAGGTGCTGCCGGAAGCCGTGGCGAAAACCATGCAGGGCATGTTGCAACAGGTGATCGAAGCTCCGCGTGGCGTATTCCGTGCACAGGTTCCCGCCTATCACGTGGCCGGCAAGTCGGGTACGGCGCGCAAGACCTCGGTGGGCACCAAGGGCTATGCCGAAAACTCCTATCGCTCGCTGTTCGCCGGTTTCGGCCCGATGAGCGATCCGCGTTATGCCATCGTCGTGGTGATCGATGAACCGACCAAGGCCGGTTATTTCGGTGGTCTGGTTTCGGCACCGGTGTTCAGCCGTGTGATGTCCGGCACTCTGCGTCTGATGAACATCACCCCGGACAACCTGCCGAATACCCAGCAAGCCAATGCCACCCCGGCTGTTCCGCTGAAAGCCAATGGAGGGCGCGGCTGATGTCTCTTAGTCTGAACAAGATATTCCCCCACGCCGGCCACGATCTGTTGATCCGTGAACTGGCGCTCGACAGCCGCAACGTGCGCGCGGGCGACCTGTTCCTCGCAGTGCCGGGTGGCAAGTTCGATGGTCGTGCCCACATTGCCGACGCACTGGCTCGTGGCGCCGCAGCAGTTGCTTATGAAGTGGAAGGCGCCACCGTGCTGCCGATCACTGATGTGCCGCTGATTCCGGTCAAAGGTCTGGCTGCGCAGCTGTCGGATATCGCCGGTCGTTTTTACGGTGAGCCGAGTCATCACCTGAATCTGGTGGGCGTGACCGGTACCAACGGCAAGACCAGCGTGACCCAATTGGTCGCACAGGCTCTGGACCTGCTCGGCCAGCATTGCGGCATCGTCGGGACCCTCGGCTCCGGTTTCCATGGCTCGCTGCAAAGTGGCCTGCACACCACGCCGAATCCGATTGCCATGCAAGCGACCCTGGGCGACCTGAAAAAGGCTGGCGCCAAAGCCGTGGCCATGGAAGTTTCGTCCCACGGCCTGGATCAGGGCCGGGTCACCGCACTGGCGTTCGACGTCGCGGTGATGACCAACCTGTCCCGCGATCACCTCGATTACCACGGCACCATGGAAGCCTACGCCGAAGCGAAGGCCAAGCTGTTTGCCTGGAATGACTTGAAGTGCCGCGTGGTCAATCTGGATGACGATTTCGGCCGGCAACTGGCCGCCGAAAAACGTGAGTCGCGCCTGATCACCTATAGCCTGCTCGACAGCAGCGCCTATCTGTATGTCCGCGAAGCACAGTTCGACGACCATGGTGTGCGCGCCACGCTGGTCACGCCCCAGGGCGAACATCATCTGCGCAGCACATTGCTGGGCCGTTTCAACCTGAGCAACGTACTGGCCGCCGTTGGCGCCTTGCTGGGTCTGGACTACGCCCTCGACGAAATCCTCAAGGTGCTGCCGAAGCTCGAAGGCCCGGCCGGACGCATGCAGCGTCTCGGTGGCGGCACCCAGCCGCTGGTGGTGGTCGATTACGCCCACACGCCGGATGCCCTGGAAAAAGTTCTGACTGCGTTGCGTCCACACGTCAAAGGCCAGTTGCTGTGCCTGTTCGGTTGTGGCGGTGATCGCGATCGCGGCAAGCGCCCGTTGATGGCCGAAGTGGTCGAGCGTCTGGCCGACCGCGTGCTGGTCACCGATGACAATCCGCGTACCGAAGATCCAGCGGTGATTTTCGATGACATCCGCGCCGGTTTCACGGCTGTGGATAACGTCACATTCGTGGCCGGTCGCGGCCAGGCCATCGCACAGCTGATCGCCAGTGCCTCGGCGGATGACGTGGTGGTCCTGGCCGGCAAAGGTCACGAGGACTATCAGGAAATCAACGGCGAGCGCCACGCGTTCTCTGATCTGGTCGAGGCCGATCATGCCCTGACCGCGTGGGAGGTGGCCCATGCTTAAGGTCCTGAAACTCAGCGAACTGACCAACGCACTCGACGCGCGGCTGATCAGCGCGGACGCCAGCTTCGACGGCGTGAGCATCGACAGCCGCGCCATCAAGGCCGGCCAACTGTTTATTGCCCTGACCGGTCCGCGTTTCGACGGTCATGACTATCTGAATGAAGTCGCCGCCAAAGGCGCCGTTGCGGCATTGGTCGAGCGCGAAGTCGCCGACAGCACGCTGCCGCAACTGCTGGTCAAGGATACCCGTCAGGCTCTCGGTCAACTGGGTGCGCTGAATCGTGCCGGGTTCACCAAACCGGTCGCGGCCGTGACCGGCTCCAGCGGCAAGACCACGGTCAAGGAAATGCTCGCGAGCATCCTGCGTACGCGCGGCTCGGTGCACGCGACCCGTGGCAACCTGAACAACGACCTCGGCGTGCCACTGACCCTGCTCGAACTTGCCCCGGAACACAGCGCGGCGGTAATCGAACTGGGTGCCTCGCGTCTGGGTGAAATCGCCTACACCGTGGGGCTGACCAAACCGCACGTGGCAATCCTCAACAACGCCGGCACCGCTCACGTTGGCGAGTTCGGCGGGCCGGAGAAAATCGTCGAAGCCAAGGGCGAAATCATCGAAGGGCTGGCGGCCGATGGCATTGCCGTGCTGAATCTCGATGACAAGGCGTTCGGTATCTGGAAGACCCGCGCTGCCGGCCGCAAGGTGCTGACCTTCGCCCTGAGCAACACGCAGGCGGATTTCCACGCCAGCGACCTGGCCACCGATGCCCGTGGCTGCCCGGCGTTCAACCTGCACAGTCCTGAAGGTGTGGAACGGGTTCAACTGAACCTGCTCGGCACCCATAACGTCGCCAATGCCCTGGCCGCCGCCGCTGCCGCTCACGCCCTGGGCGTGTCGCTGTTCGGCATCGCCACCGGGCTTGGCGCGGTACAACCGGTCAAGGGTCGCACCGTCGCGCACCTGGCGAAAAACGGCATGCGCGTGATCGATGACACTTACAACGCGAACCCCACCTCCATGTGCGCGGCCGTTGATATACTCGCCGGCTTTTCCGGCCGCACCGTCCTGGTGCTCGGGGATATCGGCGAGTTGGGCGACTGGGCGGAGCAGGGGCACCGCGACGTGGGCGAATACGCCCGGGGCAAGGTTTCCGCGCTTTACGCCGTCGGGCCGAACATGGTCCACGCCGTGAACGCATTCGGCCAAGAGGCGCATCACTTCGGCACACAGGCCGAACTGATCCAGGCCCTCGGTGCCGAGCAGGACAAAAACACCACCATTTTGATCAAGGGTTCGCGCAGCGCAGCGATGGAAAACATCGTTGCGGCCCTGTGCGGGTCCAGTCTGGAGAAACATTAATGCTGCTGCTGCTGGCGGAGTATCTGCAACAGTTCTACAAAGGCTTCGCGGTCTTCCAGTACCTGACCCTGCGCGGGATCCTCGGTGTGCTGACCGCGCTGGTCCTGTCGCTGTGCTACGGCCCGTGGATGATCCGCACCCTGCAGAACCGTCAGATCGGTCAATCGGTTCGTAACGATGGTCCGCAATCGCACCTGTCCAAATCCGGTACGCCGACCATGGGTGGCGCACTGATCCTGTCGTCCATCGGTGTCAGCACCCTGTTGTGGGCTGACCTGAGCAACCGTTACGTGTGGGTCGTGCTGCTGGTGACCCTGCTGTTCGGCGCCATCGGCTGGGTCGACGACTACCGCAAAGTGATCGAGAAGAACTCCCGTGGTCTGCCAAGTCGCTGGAAATATTTCTGGCAGTCGGTGTTCGGCCTCGGCGCCGCGATCTTCCTTTATATGACTGCGGCCACGCCGGTGGAAACCACCCTGATCCTGCCGATGCTCAAGGACTACAGCATTCCGCTGGGCGCCGGCTTCATCGTGCTGACCTACTTCGTGATCGTCGGCTCGAGCAACGCGGTCAACCTGACCGACGGCCTCGACGGTCTGGCGATCATGCCGACGGTGATGGTCGGCGGTGGCCTGGGCATCTTCTGCTACCTGTCGGGTAACGTGAAATTCGCTGAATACCTGCTGATCCCGTACGTACCGGGCGCGGGCGAGCTGATCGTGTTCTGCGGCGCGCTGATCGGTGCCGGCCTGGGCTTCCTGTGGTTCAACACCTATCCGGCACAAGTCTTCATGGGTGACGTCGGCGCACTGGCGCTGGGCGCAGCCCTGGGCACCATCGCGGTGATCGTCCGTCAGGAAATCGTCCTGTTCATCATGGGCGGCGTGTTCGTGATGGAAACCCTGTCAGTCGTCATTCAGGTGGCTTCCTTTAAGCTGACCGGTCGCCGTGTGTTCCGCATGGCTCCGATACACCACCACTTTGAACTCAAGGGCTGGCCCGAGCCGCGCGTGATCGTCCGTTTCTGGATCATCACCGTGATTCTCGTGCTGATCGGCCTTGCCACCCTGAAGCTGAGGTAGAACGAGTGTCTCTGATCGCTTCTGACCACTTCCGCATCGTTGTCGGCCTCGGCAAGAGCGGCATGTCCCTGGTTCGCTTCCTGGCGAGCCGGGGCGTGGCGTTTGCGGTGGCCGATACGCGGAAAAATCCACCGGAACTGGCCACGCTCCAGCGTGACTATCCGCACGTGGAAGTGCGTTGTGGCGAGCTGGACGTCGAGTTCCTGTGCCGTGCCGACGAGCTCTACGTGAGCCCCGGCCTCGCGCTGGCGACCCCGGCCCTGCAAGCCGCCGCGGCCCGTGGCGTGAAGCTGTCCGGTGACATCGAGCTGTTCGCGCGTAACGCGAAGGCGCCGATCGTGGCCATCAGCGGTTCCAACGCGAAAAGCACCGTCACCACCCTGGTCGGCGAGATGGCGGCTGTGGCCGGCAAGCGCGTGGCCGTGGGCGGCAACCTCGGTACGCCGGCGCTGGACCTGCTCAGCGATGACGTTGAGCTGTACGTGATGGAGCTGTCGAGCTTCCAGCTGGAAACCACCGACCAGCTCAACGCCGAAGTGGCGACCGTGCTCAACATCAGCGAAGACCACATGGATCGCTACAGCGGTCTGCCGGCCTATCACCTGGCCAAGCACCGGATCTTCCGTGGCGCGAAGCAGTTCGTGGTCAACCGTCAGGATGCGTTGACCCGGCCGCTTATGGGCGAGGGCCAGCCATGCTGGACCTTCGGCCTGACCAAACCCGATTTCAAGGCGTTCGGCCTGCGCGAAGAGAATGGCGAGAAATACCTGGCCTTCGAATTCCAGAATCTGATGCCGGTGCGTGAACTGAAGATTCGCGGCGCCCACAACCAGTCCAATGCCCTGGCGGCGCTGGCGCTCGGGCATGCGGTCGGTCTGCCGTTCGACGCCATGCTCGCGGCCCTGCGCAACTTCGCCGGCCTCGAGCATCGCTGCCAGTGGGTGCGTGACCTGGACGGTGTCGGTTACTACAACGATTCCAAAGCCACCAACGTCGGCGCCGCGCTGGCGGCCATCGAAGGTCTGGGGGCGGACATCAGCGGCAAGGTCGTGCTGATCGCCGGTGGTGACGGCAAAGGTGCCGAGTTCAAGGACCTGCGTGATCCGGCGGCGGCCTATTGCCGTGCCGTGATCCTGATGGGTCGCGATTCCGACAAGATCGGCGAGGCCATCGGCGATGCCGTGCCGCTGATTCGCGCCACCACACTGATCGACGCCGTCGAAAAATGCCGCGCCGCCGCCCAACCGGGTGACGTGGTGCTGCTGTCGCCGGCCTGCGCCAGTTTCGACATGTTCAAGAATTACGAAGATCGTGGTCACCAGTTCGTCCGCGCCGTGGAGGATCTGGCATGAGCCTGCGAAACATCATCAAGCCGTATCCGTCGCCGATCATCACCGGGCGCGGGATCGACCTCGACTTCCCGATGCTCGCCGGTTGCCTGGCGCTGCTCGGCCTGGGCCTGATCATGATCGCCTCGGCATCCACCGAGGTCGGTGCAGTGCAGTCGGGCAGCGCTCTCTACTATATGACCCGTCACCTGATCTACGTGGTGCTGGGCCTGGGTGCGTGCATCGTCACCATGATGATTCCGATCGCCACCTGGCAGCGCCTGGGCTGGATGATGCTGATCGGTGCGTTCGGTCTGCTGGTGATGGTGATCGTCCCGGGGATTGGCCGTGAAGTGAACGGTTCGATGCGCTGGATCGGCTTCAGCTTCTTCAACGTGCAACCGTCCGAGATCGCCAAGGTGTTCGTGGTGATTTACCTCGCCGGTTATCTGGTGCGTCGTCAGAAAGAAGTGCGCGAAAGCTGGATGGGCTTCTTCAAGCCGTTCATCGTGCTGCTGCCGATGGCCGGTCTGTTGCTGATGGAGCCGGACTTCGGTGCCACCGTCGTAATGATGGGCGCTGCGGCGGCGATGCTGTTCCTCGGCGGGGTCGGACTGTTCCGGTTCTCGCTGATGGTGGTGCTGGCGGTGGCAGCGGTAGTGTTGCTGATCCAGATGCAGCCGTACCGGATGGCGCGTCTGACCAACTTCGCCGACCCGTGGGCCGACCAGTTCGGCGCGGGCTATCAATTGTCCCAGGCCTTGATCGCCTTCGGTCGCGGCGAGTGGCTGGGCGTTGGTCTGGGCAACAGCGTGCAGAAGCAGTTCTACCTGCCGGAGGCCCACACCGACTTCGTGTTCTCGGTACTGGCCGAAGAGCTGGGCGCTGTCGGTTCGCTGTGCACCGTGGCGCTGTTCGTGTTCGTGTGTATCCGCGGCATGTACATCGGTCTGTGGGCCGAGAAAGCCAAACAGTTTTTTGCCGCTTATGTTGCCTACGGCCTGTCGTTCCTGTGGATCGGTCAGTTCCTGATCAACATCGGCGTGAACGTCGGCCTGCTGCCGACCAAGGGCCTGACCTTGCCGTTCCTCAGTTATGGTGGCAGTTCCCTGGTGATCTGCTGCGCCTGTCTTGGCTTGTTGCTGAGGATCGAGTGGGAGAGCCGGACCCACCTGGGCAGTGAAGAAATGGAATTCCATGAGAGCGACTTCGCCGAGGAGCCGAACCATGGGCGCTAACGTATTGATCATGGCCGGCGGTACCGGCGGCCACGTGTTCCCGGCACTGTCCTGTGCCCGTGAGTTCCAGGCGCGGGGCTACACCGTGCACTGGCTGGGCACGCCACGGGGGATCGAGAACGATCTGGTGCCGGCCGCCGGCCTTGAATTGCATCGCATCAACGCCACCGGCCTGCGCGGCAAGGGCAAGCTGTCGTTGCTCAAGGCACCGTTCATGCTGCTGAAGTCGGTGTGGCAGGCGCGGGCGATCATTCGCCGCCTGCGTCCGGTGTGCGTGGTCGGTTTCGGTGGTTATGTGACCGGTCCTGGTGGCATCGCCGCCAAACTGGCCGGCGTGCCGGTGATCGTTCACGAACAGAACGCCGTGGCCGGCACCGCCAATCGGTTGCTGGTGCCGTTCGCCGCCCGGGTGTGTGAAGCGTTCCCCGACACCTTTACCCTGTCGGACAGCCGCCGTACCACCGGCAACCCGGTGCGCAGCGAGCTGTTCCTCGAAACACCGCGTGCGGCACTGGCCGGACGCAAGGCGCGTTTGCTGATCCTGGGCGGTAGCCTGGGCGCAGAACCGTTGAACAAGTTGCTGCCTGAAGCCCTGTCGCAAGTCGCAGCCGATTTGCGTCCGGAAGTGTTTCATCAGGCTGGCAAAAATCACGATGAAGTGACTGCAGAGCGTTACCGCGCCGCCGGCGTGGACGCGCAGGTGCAGCCCTTCATCAAGGACATGGCTCAGGCCTATGGCTGGGCTGACATCGTGGTGTGCCGTGCCGGCGCATTGACCGTCAGCGAACTGGCCGCCGCCGGTCTGCCGTCGATGCTGGTGCCCTTGCCCCATGCGATCGACGATCACCAGACCCGCAACGCCGATTATCTGGCCCGCGAAGGCGCTGCCTTCCTGATGCCGCAAAGAACGACTGGTGCCGCGGACCTTGCCGCGCGCCTGACAGAGGTCTTGATGCAACCGCAACGACTCGAAGAAATGGCCCGAGCGGCCCGCCGTCTGGCAAAACCCGAAGCCACCCGCAGCGTGGTCGATACCTGTCTGGAGGTGGCCCATGGTTGAGAATCAGAAAGCCATGCCACAACCGGAAATGCGCCGCATCCGTCGCATCCACTTCGTCGGGATCGGCGGCGTGGGCATGTGCGGTATCGCTGAAGTGCTGCTGAACCTGGGTTACGCCGTGTCCGGCTCCGACCTCAAGGCTTCGCCGGTCACCGAGCGTCTGGAATCCTTCGGTGCACAGATCTTCATCGGCCACCGTGCCGAAAACGCCGCTGCCGCCGACGTGCTGGTGGTGTCGAGTGCCGTGAACACTTCCAACCCGGAAGTCGCGACCGCCCTTGAGCGCCGTATTCCGGTGGTGCCGCGTGCCGAGATGCTCGCCGAGCTGATGCGCTACCGCCACGGCATCGCCGTCGCCGGTACTCACGGCAAGACCACCACCACCAGCCTGATCGCTTCGGTGTTCGCCGCCGGTGGCCTGGACCCGACGTTCGTCATCGGTGGCCGTCTGAATGCTGCGGGCACCAATGCCCAGCTCGGCACCAGCCGCTACCTGATCGCCGAGGCCGACGAGAGCGACGCCAGCTTCCTGCACCTGCAACCGCTGGTGGCTGTGGTGACCAACATCGACGCCGACCACATGGCGACCTACGACGGCGACTTCAACAAACTGAAGAAAACCTTCGTCGAGTTCCTGCACAACCTGCCGTTCTACGGTCTGGCGGTAATGTGCCTGGACGATCCGGTGGTGCGTGAAATCCTGCCGCTGGTGAAGCGTCCGACCGTGACCTACGGCTTCAGCGAAGATGCCGACGTGCGCGCCATCAATGTGCGCCAGCAGGGCATGCAGACCTTCTTCACCGTGCTGCGCCCTGATCGCGAGCCGCTGGATGTGTCCGTGAACATGCCGGGCAACCACAACGTGCTCAATTCCCTGGCGACCATCTGTATCGCTACCGACGAGGGCGTCAGCGATGAAGCCATCGTCCAGGGTCTTTCCGGATTCCAGGGCGTCGGCCGACGCTTTCAGGTCTACGGCGAACTGCCGGTAGACGGCGGCAACGTGATGCTGGTCGACGACTACGGTCACCACCCGACCGAAGTCGCGGCCGTGATCAAGGCTGTGCGCGGTGGCTGGCCTGAGCGCCGTCTGGTGATGGTCTACCAGCCGCACCGCTACAGCCGCACCCGTGACCTGTACGACGATTTCGTCAATGTACTGGCCGACGCCAACGTACTGCTGCTGATGGAAGTCTATCCGGCCGGCGAAGAGCCGATCCCGGGGGCCGACAGCCGCAAGCTGTGCAACAGCATCCGCCAGCGCGGTCAGCTGGACCCGATCTACATAGAGCGCGGTGTCGATCTTGCGCCGCTGGTCAAGCCGCTGCTGCGTGCTGGCGACATTCTGCTGTGCCAGGGCGCCGGTGACATCGGCGGTCTCGCACCGAAACTGTTGAAAAGCGAGTTGTTCGCCGGTGCCGTGGCCGCACCGGTCGAGGGGAAGTTGAAATGACTGCTGCCTACGCCAACCTGTTCTCCACCATCGCCCCGAAAGACTTCGGCCGTGTCGCCGTGCTGTTCGGTGGCCTGAGTGCCGAACGTGAAGTCTCGCTGAAGTCCGGCAACGCCGTGCTCTCTGCGCTGCAAAGCGCCGGTGTGGATGCGTTCGGGATCGATGTCGGCGCCGATATTCTGCAGCGCCTGCTGAGCGAGAAGATCGACCGTGCGTTCATCATCCTCCACGGTCGCGGCGGTGAAGACGGCAGCATGCAGGGTCTGCTCGAAGTGGCCGGCATTCCGTACACCGGCAGCGGCATCCTGGCGTCGGCGCTGGCCATGGACAAGCTGCGTACCAAGCAGGTCTGGCACACGCTGGGGATTCCGACGCCGCGTCACGCCGTACTGCGCAGCGAGGCCGATTGTATTTCCGCAGCGACGGAACTGGGCTTCCCTTTGATCGTCAAACCGGCGCATGAAGGTTCAAGTATCGGGATGGCCAAAGTGAGTTCTGCGTCCGAGTTGATCGACGCATGGAAAGCGGCCAGTACCTACGATTCGCAAGTGTTGGTCGAGCAATGGATCCACGGTCCGGAGTTCACCATCGCCACCCTGCGTGACCAGGTGTTGCCTCCTATCGCCCTGGGTACGCCACACACGTTCTACGACTACGACGCCAAGTACATCGCCAACGATACCCAGTATCGGATTCCGTGCGGGCTCGATGCCGCCAAGGAAAAAGAACTCATGGACCTCACGGCGCGAGCCTGCGAGGCGCTGGGTATCGCCGGTTGGGGCCGGGCGGACGTCATGCAGGACGCCGACGGCAAATTCTGGTTCCTGGAAGTCAACACGGCTCCCGGCATGACCGACCACAGCCTGGTACCGATGGCGGCGAAAGCGGCCGGTCTGGATTTCCAGCAACTGGTCCTGGCCATCCTGGCCGCCAGTGTCGATGCCGATGGCCATAAAGAGGCGCGAGGTTAAGACCATGCAAGGCGCACAGCTCAGACATCAGCCACCCGCTCCCGGCCGCAAGCCGGTGCCGCGGGGTGCCAGCCGAATGGTGGCCAAAGAGCCGATGTCCGCGCGCCTGCCGAAAGCCAATTTCGGCTTTCTGAAAAACCTGTTCTGGCCGGTGCTGCTGGTGGCGCTCGGGTTCGGTACCTACGAAGGTGCGCAGCGTCTGTTGCCATATGCCGACCGGCCGATCACCAAAATCGCCGTGCAGGGCGACCTGAGCTACATCAGCCAGCAGGCGGTGCAGCAGCGAATCGCCCCGTACGTGGCGTCGAGCTTCTTCACCATCGACCTGGCCAGCATGCGCTCGGAGCTGGAGCAGATGCCGTGGATCGCCCACGCCGAAGTCCGTCGCGTGTGGCCGGACCAAGTGGTGATCCGCCTCGAAGAGCAACTGCCCGTGGCCCGTTGGGGCGACGAGTCGCTGCTCAACAACCAGGGTCAGGCGTTCACGCCCAAGGAACTGGCGAACTACGAACACCTGCCACAGCTGTTCGGTCCGCAGCGGGCCCAGCAGCAAGTGATGCAGCAATACCAGGTACTGAGCCAGATGCTCCGGCCGTTGGGCTTCTCGATCGCGCGCCTGGAACTGCGTGAACGTGGCAGCTGGTTCCTGACCACCGGTGCCGGCAGTTCCGGCCCCGGCATCGAGTTGCTGCTGGGACGCGGCAACCTGGTGGAAAAAGATGCGCCGCTTCATTGCCATCTACGACAAGACGCTTAAAGACCAGATTACGAACATTGCGCGTATCGATCTGCGCTACGCCAACGGCCTCGCTGTTGGCTGGCGGGAACCAGTAGCGCCGACGACAGCCCAACCCGCTGTCGCAAAGAATTAAGAAGAGGCAGGACCCATGGCAAACGTGCAAAGCGGCAAAATGATCGTCGGTCTCGATATCGGCACCTCCAAGGTGGTGGCGCTGGTCGGCGAGGTTGCGGACGACGGCACGCTCGATATCGTCGGGATCGGTACCCATCCGTCCCGCGGCCTGAAGAAAGGCGTGGTGGTGAACATCGAGTCCACCGTGCAATCGATCCAGCGCGCGATCGAAGAAGCCCAGTTGATGGCGGGCTGCCGCATTCACTCGGCGTTCGTCGGCGTGGCGGGCAATCACATCCGCAGCCTGAACTCCCACGGCATCGTGGCGATCCGCGACCGCGAAGTCAGCTCGGCTGACCTGGAGCGCGTACTCGACGCCGCCCAGGCCGTGGCGATTCCGGCTGACCAGCGCGTGCTGCACACCTTGCCGCAGGACTACGTGATCGATAACCAGGAAGGCGTGCGCGAGCCGCTGGGCATGTCCGGCGTGCGTCTGGAAGCCAAGGTCCACGTGGTCACCTGCGCCGTCAACGCCGCACAGAACATTGAAAAATGCGTGCGTCGCTGCGGTCTGGAAATCGACGACATCATTCTCGAGCAACTGGCTTCGGCCTACTCGGTCCTGACCGACGACGAAAAAGAACTGGGCGTGTGCCTGGTCGACATCGGCGGCGGCACCACCGACATCGCGATCTTCACCGAAGGCGCGATCCGTCACACGGCCGTGATCCCGATTGCCGGCGATCAGGTGACCAACGACATCGCCATGGCGTTGCGCACCCCGACCCAGTACGCCGAAGAGATCAAGATCCGCTACGCCTGCGCCCTGGCCAAACTGGCCGGTGCCGGCGAGACCATCAAGGTGCCGAGCGTCGGCGATCGTCCGCCACGCGAACTGTCCCGTCAGGCCCTGGCCGAAGTGGTCGAGCCGCGTTACGACGAACTGTTCACCCTGATCCAGGCCGAACTGCGTCGCAGCGGCTACGAAGACCTGATCCCGGCCGGCATCGTGCTGACCGGCGGTACGTCGAAGATGGAAGGCGCCACCGAACTGGCCGAGGAAATCTTCCACATGCCGGTACGCCTCGGTGTACCGCATGGCGTGAAGGGCCTGGACGACGTGGTGCGCAACCCGATCTATTCCACTGGCGTGGGCTTGTTGATGTACGGCCTGCAGAAGCAGTCCGACGGGATCTCGTTCTCGGGTATCGGCAGCCGCGACAGCTACAGCAACGATGAGCCTCAGGCGCCGTTGCTGGACCGTTTGAAGAAGTGGGTTCAAGGCAACTTTTAAGAGCAGTTCGAAGCGTCAAGCTTCGAGCGGCAAGCAGTAGCAGTAGATGCACCGCAACAAAATGCAGTAGGCGAAAAAACTAGAGAATGTAAGGAGAGGGAAAATGTTCGAACTCGTAGACAACATCCCCGCAAGCCCGGTAATCAAAGTTATCGGTGTTGGCGGTGGCGGCGGCAACGCTGTCAACCACATGGTCAAGAGCAACATCGAAGGCGTCGAGTTCATCTGCGCCAACACCGATGCTCAGGCGCTGAAAAACATCGGCGCGCGCACCATCCTGCAACTGGGCACCGGCGTGACCAAAGGCCTGGGCGCCGGCGCCAACCCGGAAGTCGGCCGTCAGGCTGCGCTGGAAGATCGCGAGCGCATCGCTGAAGTGCTGGCCGGCACCAACATGGTGTTCATCACCACCGGCATGGGCGGCGGTACCGGTACCGGTGCAGCGCCGATCATCGCCGAAGTGGCCAAGGAAATGGGCATCCTGACCGTTGCGGTCGTGACCCGTCCGTTCCCGTTCGAAGGCCGCAAGCGTATGCAGATCGCCGACGAAGGCATCCGCATGCTCTCCGAAAGCGTCGACTCGCTGATCACCATTCCCAACGAGAAGCTGCTGACCATCCTCGGTAAAGACGCAAGCCTCTTGTCGGCTTTCGCCAAGGCTGACGATGTACTGGCCGGTGCCGTTCGCGGTATCTCCGACATCATCAAGCGTCCGGGCATGATCAACGTCGACTTCGCCGACGTACGCACCGTGATGAGCGAAATGGGCATGGCGATGATGGGCACTGGCTGCGCCAGCGGTCCGAACCGTGCACGTGAAGCCACCGAAGCGGCCATCCGCAACCCGTTGCTGGAAGACGTGAACCTGCAAGGCGCACGCGGCATCCTGGTGAACATCACTGCCGGTCCTGACCTGTCCCTGGGTGAGTACTCCGACGTGGGTTCGATCATCGAAGCCTTCGCTTCCGAGCACGCAATGGTCAAGGTCGGTACCGTTATCGATCCGGACATGCGCGACGAGCTGCACGTGACCGTGGTTGCCACCGGTCTGGGCGCGAAAATCGAGAAGCCTGTAAAGGTCATCGACAACACCGTTCACACCACCATGGCTTCCGCTCCGGTGCAGCAACAGGCTCCTGCGCGTCAGGAACAACCTGCTGTGAACTACCGTGACCTGGACCGTCCGACCGTCATGCGCAACCAGGCTCAGGCCGGTGCTGCGACTGCCGCGAAGATGAATCCGCAAGATGACCTGGACTACCTGGACATCCCGGCTTTCCTGCGTCGTCAGGCTGATTGATGGAATGTATCAGGGCTATGAAGGTGATTGGTGTTCAGCAAAGGCTCGGTCTGCTATTATCGCCAGCCTTTGTTGATACCAGTTCGCAATTTGCGCTGAAGCGGCCCAAGCCATGATTAAACAACGCACACTGAAAAATATTATCCGTGCCACAGGTGTAGGCCTGCACTCCGGGGAGAAGGTCTACCTGACCCTCAAGCCTGCGCCTGTCGACACTGGCATTGTGTTTTGTCGCGCTGACCTCGACCCCGTGGTGCAGATTCCTGCCCGCGCGGAAAACGTCGGTGAAACCACTATGTCGACGACGCTGATTAACGGCGACGTCAAAGTGGACACGGTAGAGCACTTGCTCTCGGCCATGGCTGGCCTGGGCATCGATAACGCCTACGTCGAGCTCTCCGCGTCCGAAGTCCCGATCATGGACGGTAGCGCAGGACCTTTCGTATTCCTGATTCAATCGGCAGGCCTGGAAGAACAGGACGCCGCCAAGAAATTCATCCGCATCCTGCGTGAAGTGACAGTGGAAGACGGCGACAAGCGCGCCACTTTCGTCCCTTTCGACGGATTCAAGGTGAGCTTCGAGATCGATTTCGATCACCCGGTATTCCGGGACCGCACCCAAAGTGCAAGCGTGGATTTTTCCAGCACTTCGTTCGTAAAAGAAGTCAGCCGCGCCCGTACTTTCGGTTTCATGAGTGACATCGAGTACCTGCGCAAGCACAACCTCGCACTCGGCGGCAGCGTTGAAAACGCGATCGTGGTCGATGCCGATGGCGTACTGAACGAAGACGGCCTTCGCTATGAAGACGAATTCGTGAAGCACAAGATCCTCGATGCAATTGGCGACCTGTACCTGCTGGGCAACAGCCTGATTGGTGAGTTCAAGGGCTTCAAGTCCGGCCACGCACTGAACAACCAGCTTCTGCGCAAACTGATTGAGCAGAAAGATGCCTGGGAAGTCGTGACGTTCGAAGACGCCAGCACTGCACCGATCTCTTACATGCGCCCGGTTGCGGCAGTGTAAGTAAAAAACCTCTCTAGTTTTTTGAAGGCCACCTTTGGGTGGCCTTTTTTTATGCCTGTGTTCAGGACGCCAGCACCACTCGATTCCGGCCACCTTCCTTGGCCTGATACAGCGCCCGGTCCGCCGCGAACAACAGTTGTTCCAGACTGATTTCACTCGCCACCGTCCAGGTGCTGATACCGATGCTCACCGTCATCGGCATTTCATCGCCCGCCATCCGCGGCAATTGCTCGACGGCGGCCCGCACATGCTCGGCTATCTGCTGCGCGCCGACGCTGTCGGTCTCGGCCAGAATCACCGAGAACTCTTCACCACCATAACGCGCCACCAGATCCGCCGGGCGTCGCACATTGGCGGTAATGACCCTGGCCAGTTCACGCAGGGCCTGATCCCCAGCCTGATGGCCGTGCCGGTCATTGAATGCCTTGAAGTGATCGGCGTCGATCATCAGCAACGAAAGGGATTTGCCCGAGCGTTGGGCGCGAAACCACTCGTGCCGCAACGACTGATCAAGCATGCGCCGGTTGGCGACACCGGTCAGGGCATCGGTGGCGGCCAGTTGCGCCAGTTCTCGTTCGGCGCGTTGGCGCAGGCGCAGCTCCCGGGCCAGCAGCCAGGTCAGCCACAGCAGGCCGAGGCAGAGCACGCCGGTGGCACCGCTGATCAGAATCGCCGTACGCTTCCAAGCGCCGAACACTTCTTCACTTGATAGCGCAACGATCACTGTCAGTGGCAGGTTGCCGACCTGGGAATAGGTGTACAGCCGCTGCTGGTGATCCATGCTCGAAATGCTGTTGAAACTGCCATTGCCGCTGCGGTCGCGCAGAATCCGCACCACATTGGGACGGGCGGCGAAGCTCTTGCCGATCGAATCGCTCTGCAGATAGGGTTTCTGGGCCAGCAGGATGCCGTCGTTGTTGATGATGTTCAGCGTGCTGTCGACGCCGATGTCGAGACTGTTGAACAACTGGTCGAAGTAATCGAGCTTCATTGACGCGACCGCTACGCCCAGGAATTCCCCGGTATCCGAGGAAATGCGCCGGCTGAAACTGATGCGCCACTGGTTGGCGTCGTCGCAATCGCAACGGGGCTTGAACGGGCGGCTGATGAACATGCCGGCGTCGCGGTTGAAGGCGTGGGCGAGGAAGTAATCGCGGTCGGCGAAATTGCCCGGCAAAGGTTCGACCCGCGAGGAATCGGCGATGACCTCGCCGTGTTTGTCGAGCAGCAGGATGTCGCCCTTGAAGCGGGCGGTGGTGGAGCGGTCGAACAGCGCCAGGTGACGGATCTGCGGCGACACGTTTTTCAGGTCGTCGCGCTGGGCGGCGGCAATCAGCCCTTGCAGGGTCAGGTCGTAGAGCTCGACGGTACGTAACACGTCGGCGTCGATCAGTTGGGCAATGGTGGTGGCGCTGCGAGTCGCCGACTCCTGAGCATTGGCGTGCTCGCGAATCAGCAGAAAAGTGACAATGCACACAATCGCGAACACGCTCAGCAGACTGCCGAGAATCAGCAGCAGCTCGGGACGTCCGGTCTTGCCCGCAGCAGGTGGGGTACGGCTCGCGATCATGGTTGGGTTATCGGTTGAAGAGTCTTATAAGCGTAGTTGTACAAACGTCGCTGCCGCACACGCAAGAAAAAGGCCAGCGCATAAGGCTGGCCTTTCAACTGTAGCGCCGATCTTAGAAGACGTTGATCGGGTAGTCGATGATCACGCGGTATTCATCGGTATCCGTGTCCAGCGCGCCGTAACCGTTACCGCCACGGTTGGTCGCCCACTGCAGTCGTACCGCCAGGTCTTTGGCCTGGCCGCTCTGCACCACGTACTTGAGGTCGATGTCGCGTTCCCAGTGCTTGGCGTTGCGGCCTTCGGCGCTGTACCACGAGGCATAGCCCTTGCTGTCCGGGTCGACCTTGGTCAGGTCCAGCGTACCGCGCGAGTAGGACACCGCCGAAGTCAGGCCCGGCAGGCCGACGCCTGCGAAGTCATAGGCGTACTTGAGTTTCCACGAGCGCTCGTTCGGGCCGTTAAAGTCCGAGTATTGCTGGGAGTTGTCGAGGTAGATGCTGTCGCCCTGGCTGATGTAGTCGAACGGCGTGTTGCCGTTGACCCGCTGGTACGCGGCGGTGACGCTGTGGCTGCCGATGCCGACGGTGAAATGCAGGCTGTAGGTGTTGTTGTCGATGTTGCCCAGCAGCGCCTCGCCGGTGTCCTGGGTGTGATAGAAGTGCAGGCCCGGGTTGAGGGTCACCAGATCGTTCAGCGCCCAGGTGTAGTCGAGGTCGTAGTAGTACTGGTTCCAGATGTCCTTCAGCTCGGCGGCGTACAGGTTGCTGGTCAGGCCTTCGACGCCGCTCCAGGACACACCGGCCCAGTTCAGGTGCTGGCTCTTGTCGCCGTCGGCGAGGGTGCCGTACGAGGTGCCGATGCGTTTGTGGCCGCTCTGGTTGTACGGCTTGGTGAAGCTGGCCTGGCCGCCTTCGATCATCCAGCCGTCGAAGCTGTGGTTGGTCACGCTGACGCCACGGAAGGTCTGCGGCAGCATGCGGCTTTCACCGCCGGCGATCACCGGGTTGGTGAGGAACAGGTCACCGGCCTTCAGCTCGGTATCGAACGCGCGCATTTTCAGCGTGCCGCCCGCCGTGGAGAACGAGCCCGGCGCTTTGCCGTTGCCATCGCTGACCGGCAGGATGCTGGAGTTGTCCGTGCCGCCACCGCCGTCGAGTTTCAGCCCGAGCATGGCGTGGGCATCGATGCCGAAGCCGACCGTGCCTTCGGTGTAACCCGACTGGAATTTGCCGAGGAAACCCTGGCCCCACTCGATGTTGTCGTCCGCTTTCTGCAAGCGGTTGCGATTCATGTAGTAGTTGCGGGCGTTGAGGTTGAGGCTCGAACCTTCGACGAAACCTTCCTTTTCGCCTTCGGCGGCGTGGGCGGTGGGGGCAATCGTTGCGGCGATTGCAATGAACAGCGGGGTAAAGCGGACTGGGTAACGCACTTGCGGTAAAGCTCCTTGGGTCAACTGACACTTCAATGTCTTGAGGTGCGGGATGTTTCTAATTGTAAGAGACGAACCGGACCGCTTTCACACCACAACGAAAAAAGGCCACTGAAAATCAGTGGCCTGGAAGGACGACGGTTGAACGGGAAGAGCCAAACAACCGCGTCGAGGGAAACGTTGCGTGGTGCGTGACTCAGCTGTCTTTCTCGGCTGCCTGAGCCTGGGAAGTTGCGGCCTGAGGGGCTTGCGTGGCGTCTTGAGCCTTGGCCATCACTTCTGCCTGATGCTGTTCGAATGCGTGAGCGCGAGCGGCATTCTGCGCTACGAACGACTGCGATTCTTCAGCCATCGCCATCGGCGACAGGATCAATGAGGACAAAACGAAAGCGCTGGCAATACCCATACTGTTGGACATCTTGAAAACCTTCTTGCTTGGCAAGTGCTGTTTGGTGCGGGCAAAGATAAGGTCGCCGGGCACCGGGAAACAGCGTGATTTTCATAAATGACTGTTACAGCAGAAGCAAAAGTCACCCCCTCACCCCAGCCCTCTCCCCCAAGGGGGCGAGGGGGAAAGGGAGCCGATTGGGGACTTTTCAAAGCCTGAGTTCGGCGCGGTGGTTCAGGTCGATGTAACTCGAAACGACAACTCGGTCAGTCCCCTCTCCCTCCGGGAGAGGGTTAGGGTGAGGGGCTTTCAGACCGGAAGGTGAATACCAAAAGTGTTCATGCCGCGATCACTGCGCACAAACACATCCCCACCATGCATCAGCGCAATCGCCTTGACGATCGCCAGCCCTAACCCGTGGTTATTGCCACTGTTGCTGCGCGACGCATCGACCCGGTAGAAGCGCTCGAACAGCCGTGGCAAATGCTCGCTGGCAATCGGCGCACCGGGGTTGGCTACGCCGATACTGACCTGGTGTTCCTCGACCGTGATCTGCACTTCGATCACCTGTCCCGGCGCGGTGTGTTGCACCGCGTTGCTCAGCAGATTGATCAATGCCCGGCGCAGATGGGCGATCTCGATCTGCACCTGTGCGTCGCCACTCACATGGACCTGGACCTGTGCATCTTCGAGGATGAAATCGAGGTATTCGAGGGTGGTCGCTACTTCGTCGGCCAGCGAAGTCGAGGTCAATTTGGTGGCCTTGCTGCCCTGATCGGCGCTGGCCAGAAACAGCATGTCATTGATGATCGAGCGCAGGCGTTCCAGTTCTTCAAGGTTGGATTGCAGCACTTCGAAATAATGCTCGGCGGAGCGCCCACGGGTCAGGGCGACCTGGGTCTGGCCAATCAGGTTGGTCAACGGCGAGCGCAGCTCATGGGCCACGTCGGCGTTGAACGATTCCAGCCGCGAATACGCCTGTTCGACCCGTTCCAGTGTCGAATTGAACGAGTCGACAAACTGTTCCAGCTCCGGCGGCAGCGGTGACAGACGCAAGCGCCCGGCCCGCAGCGGCGGCGCCAGGCGTTGGGCTTCATGGGACAGTTTGATCAGCGGCTTGAGGCCGATTCGCGCCACCCAGTAACCCAGCGCAGAGGCCAGCAGCACGCCGACAATCGCCAGGCCGATCAAGGCGATCAGCAGGTTGTGTTGAGTCTGGTGAAAGGTCTCGGTATCGATGCCGATCATGAAGCGCAGGGGCGGGCGTTGATCCTTGGCCGGGAACTGGCTGACCAGCACTTTCAACGGGTAGGGCTGACCGGGCAATTGCAGGTCGCGCATGCCCAGCGGGCCATTGGCGAAGTCGCGAATCTGCGGGGTGAAATCGCCGTACTCGTACTGCGGATCGCCGCTGCTGATCCAGAAACTGATGCGCTTGTCTTCCTCACCGAGCAGCTTGAGTTTGCTGTTGATCTTGACCCAATGCTCGGGCGTGCCGTAACGGCCGACCGTGGATTCGAGCACGCTGTAACGCGCATCCAGCTCGGCTTCCGGCAGCAGCCCCAAGCCCTTGTCCACTTGTTGATAAAGCGCGCCGCCGATCAACAGAAACACCAGCAGCGCCACCAGCGTGAACATCCCGCTCAAGCGCAGCGCGATAGAGTTACTGGACACCACGGCTCTCCAGCACATAACCCATGCCACGGATGGTGTGCAGCAGTTTCTCGTCGAAAGGCCCGTCGAGTTTGGCCCGCAGGCGCTTGATCGCGACTTCGACGACATTGGCGTCGCTGTCGAAATTGATGTCCCAGACCATCTCCGCAATCGCGGTTTTCGACAGGATCTCACCCTGACGCCGGGCCAGCACACTGAGCAGCGAAAACTCTTTCGCCGTCAGATCCAGCCGGGTTCCGGCGCGGGTGGCCTTGCGACTGATCAGATCGATCCACAGGTCGGCGATGCTCACTTGCACCGGCTCGTGGCCGCCACTGCGGCGGGTCAGCGCTTGCAGGCGCGCCACCAGTTCGAGGAAGGAAAACGGTTTGCCGAGGTAATCGTCGGCGCCGTCGCGCAGGCCCCGGATCCGGTCTTCGACCCGTTCGCGGGCGGTGAGCATGATCACCGGCGTCTGTTTGCGCGCACGCAAGGCGCGCAGTACGCCAAAGCCGTCGAGGCCCGGCAGCATGACGTCGAGGACGATCACCGCGTAGTCGCTTTCCAGCGCCAGATGCAGGCCCTCGACGCCGTCGCGGGCCAGATCCACGGTGTAACCCTGTTCCGTCAGGCCGCGGTGCAGATAGTCCGCGGTTTTCTCTTCGTCTTCGATAATCAGGACGCGCATGACCCGCCTCAGTCTGTCGTTGCCAGCGCCGCAACGGGCGCCGGTTTGGGCTTGTGGAACAGCCGCTCAAGCCACAAGTATATGACCGGCGTGGTGAACAGCGTCAGCATCTGGCTCACCAGCAAGCCACCCACCACGGCGATCCCCAACGGCTGGCGCAGTTCGGCGCCGGTGCCGTAGCCGAGCATCAGCGGCAGGGCGCCGAGCAGGGCAGCGAGAGTGGTCATGATGATCGGCCGGAATCGCGTCAGGCATGCCTCGAAAATCGCATCCTGGGGTGCCAGTCCACGATGACGCTGGGCTTCGAGGGCGAAGTCGATCATCAGGATGCCGTTCTTCTTGACGATACCGATCAACAACACCAGCCCGATCAGCGCCATGATCGAAAAGTCCTGGCCGCAGATCCACAGCATGATCACCGCACCCAGACCTGCCGCCGGCAAGGTCGAGATGATCGTCAGCGGATGGACGAAGCTTTCATAAAGCACACCCAGAATGATGTACACCGCCACCAGTGCCGCGAGAATCAGCCACGGCTGGCTGGCCAGCGAACTCTGGAATGCCTGGGCCGCACCCTGGAAGTTGCCGCTGATCGCGGTCGGCATGCCGATCTCGGCCTTGGCCTGGTTGAGCAGGATCACCGCGTCGCCCAACGCCACGCCGGGCGCCAGGTTGAACGACAGGTTGGCGGCCGGGAACATGCCGTCGTGGGCGATGGACAGCGGGCCGATGGTCGGTGCGTCGAATCGGGCCAGCGCCGACAGCGGCACCATTTCCCCGCTCAGCGGCGAGCGCAGGTAGAAGTAGTTGAGGCTTTCGGCCTTGCCACGCTGCGCGGTGTCCAGTTCCAGGATCACGTTGTACTGGTTGACCTGGGTCTGGAACTCGTTGATTTGCCGCTGACCAAAGGCGTCGTATAGCGCCTCGTCGACATCGCTGGCGGTCAGGCCGAAACGCGCGGCGGCGCTGCGGTCGATGCTGATGTGCGTGATGCTGCCGCCCAATTGCAGGTCGTTGGAAATGTCACGGAACGCCGGGATGCTGCGCAGCTTTTCGGTCAGCTTCTGGGTCCAGGTAGCGAGCGTCGGCCCGTCGTTGCTCTTGAGCACGTATTGATACTGCGCACGGCTCGGGCCGGAGCTGAGGTTGATGTCCTGGCCGGCGCGCAGGTACAGCACGATGCCGGGGACTTTCATCAACTGCGGACGAATGCGGTCGATGAACTGGCTGGCCGAAACATCGCGGTCACCGCGTTTTTTCAGGGCGATCCAGAAGCGGCCATTGGCGATGGTCTGGTTACTGCCGGACACGCCCACCGAATGGGAAAACGCCTGCACGGCGGGATCGGCGGCGACGATTTCCGCCATCGCCAGGTGCTTTTTCACCATGTCGCTGTAGGAGATGTCCGCAGCGGCTTCCGTCGTACCGAGGACGAAGCCGGTGTCCTGCACCGGGAAGAACCCTTTGGGGATAAAGATGTAGCCGCCGATGGCCAGCGCGACCGAGACACCGAACACGCCGATCATCAGTTTCTGATGGGCGAGGGCGCGGCGCAGGCCTTTTTCGTACCAGCCGAGCAGGCGTTCGCTGAAGCCCGGTTTGTCATGGGCGTGATGCACCGGTTTGCGCATGAACAGCGCGGCGAGGGTTGGCGCCAGTGTCAGCGACACCACCACGGAAATCATGATGGTCGAGGTGGCCGTCAGGGCGAACTCCTTGAACAAACGCCCGACCACACCGCCCATGAACAGCAACGGAATGAACGCCGCAACCAGCGAGAAACTGATCGAAACCACGGTAAAACCGATCTCGCCGGCGCCCTTGACCGCTGCTTCGCGCATGCTGTCGCCGGATTCCAGATGGCGGTGAATGTTCTCCACCACCACGATCGCGTCGTCGACCACAAAACCTACCGCCACGACGATGGCCACCAGCGTCAGGTTGTTCAGGCTGAAACCGAGTAAATACATCAAGGCGAAACTGGCGGTCAGCGACACACCAAGTACCGCCGACACAATCATCGTCGCCGACAACTGGCGCAGGAACAGCGCCATCACCGCCACCACCAGCAGGATCGCGATCAGCAGGGTGATTTCCACTTCATGCAGGGAGGCGCGAATGGTCTGGGTGCGGTCGATCAGCACCTTGACCTGCACCGAGGCCGGCAGCATGGCTTCGAGGCCGGGCAGGGCGGCCTGGATGCGGTCCACGGTCTCGACGATGTTGGCACCCGGCTGACGGGAGATCACCAGGTTCACCCCCGGTTGATCGCCGGCCCAGGCTTGCACGTAGGCATCTTCCGATCCGTTGACGACTTTGGCGACATCTTTCAGGTGAACCGGGGCGCCATCCTTGTAGGAAACGATGAGCTGGCTGTATTCCTCGGGGTGGAACAGCTGGTCGTTGGTCGACAGCGTGGAAATGCTCGACTCGCCGTACAACGCACCTTTGGCGAGGTTGAGGCTGGTCTGCTGGATCGCCAGACGAATGTCCGCAAGCGTCAGGCCGATGGCCGCCAGTTTGTCCGCCGAGGCCTGTACGCGAATCGCCGGACGTTGCTGACCGGTGATGTTGATCTGGCCTACGCCGTCGATCTGACTGATCTGACGGGCCAGCAGAGTTTCCACCAGGTCACTGAGTTCGGTGCCGGGCATCTGGGTGGAACTGACGCTGAGGATCAGCACCGGGCTGTCGGCCGGGTTGACCTTCTTCCAGGTCGGCAGGGTTGGCATGTCTTTCGGCAGTTTGCCGGCGGCGGTGTTGATCGCGGCCTGCACTTCCTGGGCGGCGGTGTCGATGCTCTTGTCGAGGGTGAATTGCAGGGTCAGCAGGCTGGAGCCCAGCGCACTGCTGGAGGTCATCTGGGTCATGCCGGGGATGGCGCTGAATTGCACCTCCAGCGGCGTGGCCACGGAGGACGCCATGGTGTCGGGGCTGGCGCCGGGCAGTTGCGCGGAGACCTGGATCGTCGGAAATTCCGCTTCCGGCAGTGGGGCAATCGGCAGGCGCGGGAAGGCAATCACCCCGACCAACACCAGCGCGATGGTCAGCAGAATCGTCGCCACCGGGTGATCGATGCACCAGGTCGAAACGCCTTTGTGCTGCTTCATGGCTTGGGCTCCGCTTGCACCACCTGCGGCGGTTCGCTCATGACCTGCACGGTGGAACCGGGCTTGAGCCGCGACTGGCCATCACTGACCAATACGTCGCCGGGGTTCACACCCTTGATGATGTCCTGACCGCTGCCCTGATAGACCATTTGTACTTGCACCGCTTCAACCTTGTCGCCGTTGACTCGGTACACGAAGTGTTGATCCAGCCCCCGCTGTACGACGGTGGGCGGGACCACCAGCGCATCTTTATCCAGCGCCGTCTGAATCTTTACCGTCACCAGCAGGCCGGGCCAGAGTTTCTGGTTGGGGTTGTCGAATTCGGCCTTGGCGCGGATGGTGCCGGTGTTGGCGTTGATCTGGTTGTCGATCAGGGTCAGGTGACCTTCGCCGAGCAGGTTGCCGGTTTCGCCATCGGTGTCGGCGCCGATGTAGGCCTTGACCTGGGCGCGCTGCGGATCGCTGATCAAGCCTTGCAGGGTCGGCAGCATTTGCTGGGGCAGGGAGAACTCGACAGCGATCGGGTCGATCTGGGTCACGGTGAACAGACCCTGGGTGTCGGTCATGCGCAGGAAATTACCTTCGTCGACCGTACGAATGCCGACGCGGCCAGTGACCGGGGAGCGAATCTGGGTGTAGGAAAGTTGTACCTGCGCCGCGTCAATCGAGGCCTGATTACCCTGGGCGGTGGCCTTGAGCTGGTTGACCAGTGCCTGTTGCTGATCGTAGGTCTGCTTGGAGACGCCGTCGTCGACGCTGAGCAGTTTGTAGCGCTTGAGGTTGACCAGCGCCACTTGCAGCTGTGCCTGGCTTTCGCCCAGTTGTGCACGGGCCTGGTCGAGGCTGGCGCGGATCGAGCGGTCGTCGATGGTGGCGAGCAGGTCGCCCTGTTTCACCAATTGACCTTCCTTGACCAAAAGCTTGGTGAGGATGCCGTCGATTTGCGGGCGTACCACCACGCTGTGCAGCGAGAGCACCGAGCCGATGCCGCTGGTGTAGCGGGGGACGTCTTTTTCGCTGACGGCGACGACCCTGACCGGGATCGCAGTCGGGGCGGCCAGTTTGGCCGGTGCGGGTTTTATCGCATACCACAGGCCGGCGGCTGCGAGGGCGATCAGCAGGGTGGCGAGCAGGGCCTTTTTCTTCTGGATTTGCATGCTTGTGGGGCGCCAGGGGGACGGGGTTTGGGCAGGTTGGTTCTTTATAAACTTGTTTGGGGGTCAGGAGGGTGACGGCTAGCTGTCGCGGCTGTCAGTTTTCTTGTGTGTATATCCGTTGCTGCGGTAACGGCCGCTTATGGTTCCGCCCTTACGGCGGGTCACTTTGGCAAACGCCCCAAAGTAACCAAAGGGCTGGGCCCCTGCGTTCGGCACCTCGCCTAGGCTCGGTGTTCCTTCGTTCCGATGGGGCCGGTACGTCAAAAGCGGTACTCGAGCTAACGCTCATTGTGTTGAGTGGTGAGAAGTCAAAGCCGAAGCCGAAGCCGAAGCCGAAGCCGAAGCCGAAGCCAAAGCCAAAGCCAAAGCCAAAGCCAAAGCCAAAGCCAAAGCCAAAGCCAAAGCCAAAGCAGAGGCAGGTGCGGAATATGTGCTTTTTAAAACCCGAGTTCACCACGGTATGTCACGTCGGCGCAGCTCTCCCAAACAACACGGTCAGTCCCCTCTCCCTCCGGGAGAGGGCTAGGGTGAGGGCTGCTCTTGAAGTTGTTTAAATTTCAACAACAACTCAGGACCCTTCCCACAATGTTTTCAGGTTGTCCGTCGGAAGCACGTTCTCTAGTGTTTGGCTGTCGCTGCCAATTCAGCGAACAGGTGTGGAAACCTGATTTCAAGTAGTTGCAAAGCATCTCCCCGTAATCGTTGCCGATGTCTTCTTTCGTCTGCAAACTGCGTCGCGGCGGCTGTGCGCAGGCAGACTTCGGTCTGGCCGGTTGCCTACTTATCGGTTTTCCACCCTGCGTACAGCTGCCACCTTTTGTCGTGTGGAAACGACAAGGGATGGCTCCATAGCCAAGTAGGAGTTCTTCATGGACAAACTGATACCCGACCCACCCCTCGAATCACCCACCCCTCTCGAAAAAGCCATGCGCGCCGAAGACCTCGCCCGTAACCGCGAAGCCATCAAGCGCGCCCTCGACTACTACCTCTGCCCCAACCCTGCCAAGCCGCGTCCGAGCACGATGTATATGGTCACTCCCAACGTCGACACCGAAAGCCTGTTGGTCAATGCCTGCGAATCCCTGGCCTCGGCCAGTACCATCGCCAGCAATTTCGCCAATGAACTCACGGGCCCGCAGCGCAGTACGGCGCTCGGGATCCAGCAGATCATCATGTTGGCGGAGCTGGCGGTGAACCGGGCGTTGGATCGGGTTGATCCGCAGACGTGATCCGCTAGTCGAAGAGTCCCGAAAAAGGCACCGGTCATGCCCTTTCGGGGGCTCTTTAAACTCCGCGCACGCAGGTATACTGCGCGCCTTCGCGGCTCATCCACCGGGCCGGACTTTTTGCTTTCCGGAGCTTTCATGACTTCCCCAATCGACAACGCTGTGAGCGATGTCCCGGCAGAGCTGGCCGAGGCCGGCGAGACCAAGCCGACCATTCCTGCGTTCAAGTTTCCGTTCAAGCCAGGTGAACTGGCCGCCGCCAAAGCCGCCAAGCAGCCGCAGTTCAAGGGCAAGGACGGTGACCGTCACGCCAGGACCCCGGGTGTGGCGCCGTCGGGCACTCGTCGTTCGATGGGCAAGCGCTGATTCACTTCCCTCCTGCAGCCATCGTCTGTGATTTTCGGTCACAGTGATGGCTAATTGCTCAGTTCCTGAGCCAGATCAACGTTTAACCGATTAGTGCGCTTAGAGTCAGCAGCCCTGCCGACTCTTTCCAATAAAACGAGCGCGCTTTCCATGAAGATCAATCTCCCGGTGACCGGGCGCAATGTCGATGTTGCGCCGGATGCGAACATTCTCTCGACCACCGATCTGACCAGCGCGATCACCTACGCCAACGACGACTTCATCAGGATCAGCGGTTACAGCCGTGACGAGCTGCTGGGCACGCCGCACAACCTGTTGCGTCATCCGGACATGCCGGCGCAGGCGTTTGCCCATATGTGGCAGACGCTCAAGCGCGGGCGGTCGTGGATGGGGCTGGTGAAGAATCGTTGCAAGAACGGTGATCACTATTGGGTCAGCGCCTATGTCACGCCGGTCACGCAGAACGGTGCGGCGGTGGAGTTTCAGTCGGTACGCACGCGGCCGGATGCGCGGCAGATCGCGGCAGCGGAACGGGCTTACGCGCAATTGCGTGGCGAGCGGGTGCCGCGTTGGCAGCGGATGCCGGTGTTGGGCTTGCGGGCGCGGATTGTGGCGTTGACCAGTTCGGTGCTGGCAGCGGTGATGGGAGTTGAAGCCTGGTTGCGGCCGGAGTCCATGGGCATTGAGGCCGCTGCGCTGGTGGCTGGCAGCGGCGCCTGTGCTCTGGGCGTGGGCTGGTTGTTGCGACCGCTGGAGCGACTGACCGAACGTGCAAAACAGATTGCCGACAACCCGTTGAGTCAGGGCATTTATACCGGGCGGCGGGATCAGTTCGGGCAGATCGAGTTCGCCTTGCAGATGCTCGAGGCTCAGGTCGGTGCGGTGGTCGGGCGGATCGGTGATGCCTCGCAGCGGCTGGCCGGGCATGCGGCGCAACTGGTCGATCATCTGCACAGCAGTCACACCAGCACGTTGGCGCAGCAGGCGGAAACCGATCAGGTGGCGGCGGCGATTCATCAGATGGCGGCCAGTGTCGCCGAAGTGGCCAGCCATGCGCAGCAGGCGTCGGTGGCGGCCGATATGGCGGGGACGGAAACCCGTGAAGGTCATCTGCTGGTTGGCGAGAGTCGCAGTGCGGTGTTGCGGCTGGCTGAGGAGTTGGGCCGGGCGACCGAGGTGATTCATCAGCTCGAAGGTCACAGCAGCGAGATTTCCGGGGTGCTGGAGGTGATTCGCAGCATCGCCGAGCAGACCAATCTGCTGGCGCTCAACGCCGCGATCGAAGCGGCCCGGGCCGGGGATGCCGGGCGCGGGTTTGCGGTGGTGGCCGATGAGGTTCGGGGGCTGGCCCAGCGTACTCAGCAGTCGACCAACGAGATTCAACGGATGATCAGCACCCTGCAAAATGGCGCGCGGGATGCGGTGCTGGTGATGCAGCAGAGCAGCGAGCATGTGGATAACAGCGTCGAACAGGCGCAACGCGCGGCCCGTGCGCTGGACGGGATCAGTGGGCGAGTCGAGCAGATCACCGAGATGAGCCTGCAGATTGCCGCGGCGGTTGAAGAGCAGAGCGCGGTGAGCGAGGACATCAACCGCAACATCGTCAGTATTCGCACGGCGTGTGAACTGACGGTGGATGAAGGGCGCCAGAGCCAGCTCAACTCACAGGATGTGGCGGGGCTGGCGGGGGATTTGCGTTCGCTGGCGCGGGAGTTCTGGGGGCGGCGGCAGGGATCCTAGGCCGCGCGCAGGGAAATGAACGCGTAAGTCTGCGGCGGTTCGGTGACCACTTGTGCGCCTGCCGCCCGCACCTGCCCGGCGATGTCATTGCCGGAGACATGGAACAGCCATTCGCTGTCTCCGGCAGCCAGTGGTTGCGCGGTGACCTGATCGATCACCGAGGCAAACACGCCCATGTCCGGCAGATACGCGGTAAATCCGTCGCCCTTGAGTGCCGTGGTGCGGATGCCGAGCAAGCCGCAGATCGCATCCTTGGTCCGGATGTCGTCGCGATCGGCCTGACGGGAGCGCTGGATCAATGTCACCAGTTCCTGATCCACCAGTTCGCCACCGACGATCAGCTCCGGTCCCTGTTCCCACGATTCCGGCGGGCAGTCCTTGGCGGCAGGGTTCAGCGCAATGTGCGGATTGATTTCGGCGGGATAGATGCGGCACACCAGCGGCCGGCGTTCGTAGATGCGGCACAGCTTGTCCTCGTCAAGATTCCGGCAGGGACCGACGTTGTAGGCGGCGAAGGTGATCGCCACATGGGCGTCGGACGTGCCGCTGCGTACTACCGCCGAACGCCGCTGCGCGTGCTCACGCTGTTGCGCCGGCAAACCCAGGCCGTTGGCGAGAAACGCCTCCACCAGCACGATCACCTGACCGCCGTCGGCCGCCCACATGCGGGCTTCGGCCAGGGTCAGGGGCACATGGTGATCGGTGCAGCATTTGCCGCAACCTACGCAGGAAAAGGTCGTATTCATTGAGCGGGCAATCTTCAATCAGGGTGTGAATCGGCGACATAAAGCCGCCGTACAGGCCCGGAGTGAAGCAAGTTGTGCGCCATTCGCTCAGGGTTTGGCGGTCGGGCGGATCGAGTCCCATTCGGTGACGTACGCGGTTTTCGACTTCTTGTTGTACAGGCACAGCTCGGTGCCTTGCTGGCCCTTCATGTGTTTTTGCGGGTACTGGCCCTGCAGCAACAGGGCGGTGTAGCCCACGCGGTCATCGAATTGCGCCGCAGTGCCAACCGGTTTGGCGTCTTTCAGGCTGCTGGCCTTGGTGCAACTGGCGAGTACGGTTTTGTCGTACGCCGCCCAGGCGTCGGGGCTGGAGGCGTGGACAAACGGGGCGATGAGACACAGTACGGAGAGGGCGAGGCGTTTCATGGTTCGGGCATCCTTGGAGGTTGATCGCCAGGGTTTGAGTATGCCGCAGGATTTTAGTTTGTCAGTCCGGCACCAATTCCCGGCGGACCACATACATTCCAGACTTTTCGTACAGCTGTCGCGCCCGCCGGTTGTCTTCCAGCACCTTCAGATCGACAACCCCTTCGCGCCGATCCTGAAACGCCTTGAACGCATGAAGCAGCAACGCCCTACCCAATCCACGGCCCTGGGCGCGAGGGTGCACCACCAGATTCTTGATATAGGAACTGGTCCAGCATTGCGCCACACCAATGACGCCGTCAGCATCGCTGGCGATGAAGCACAGCGCCGGATCGTATTCGGCGTCCGTTTCATACTGCTGTTGCCAGACGTCCAGCGCGGGCACCCGACCGCCGCCCTCGCGGTAACCGATTTGCATCAGTTCATGCACGGCGGCCGCTTGTTCAACGTTGTAGGTGGTGAGTTCGATGCCGTTCGGCCATTCGATGGCCGGCACGTCCTGGCTCAGGTCGCGCCGCATCAGGAAGCAGAACGTCTCGCTCAAGGCTCAGTAACCCTGGGCGGCGACATGTTTGGCCGCTTCGATCAGGCAGTGGGTCAGCTCCGGCGAGGAGAACTTGGTCAGCACGCCGTTTGCGCCGGCGAGGCGGGCCTTTTCGCTGTTCATCGCGCTGTCCAGCGAGGTGTGCAGCAGCACGTAGAGGTGGGCGAAGTCCGGGGTCTCGCGCAGGGTGCGGGTAAAGGCGTAGCCGTCCATCTCGGACATTTCGATGTCGGAGACGATCAGGTTGATCTGTTGCGCGGTGCCTTGCAGGTCCAGCAGGCAGTCGATGGCTTCCTTGGCACTGCGGGCGGTGTGGCACTGCAGGCCGAGGTTGCGCAGGGTGTGCACCGATTGCTGCAACGCCACCTGACTGTCGTCGACCACCAGAATCCGCGCGTTGCCCAGCACTTCGGCGTCTTCCATGCTCAGCTCGGTCGGGGCCATGTCGATCTGTGCCGGGGCGATGCCGTGGATGACTTTTTCGATGTCCAGCACCTGCACCAGCGTGCCGTCGACCGAGGTCACGCCGGTGATGTAGGCGCGGGAACCGCCGGAGCCGAACGGCGGCGGTTTGATGTCGGTGGTCAGGCAATGCACGATCTTGCTCACCGCCTGCACATGCAGGCCCTGTTTCGAACGGCTGACGTCGGTAACGATCAGGCAGCCGCCATTCGGGTCTTCCAGCGGACGCTCGCCGATGGCGCGGCTCAGGTCGATCACCGACAGCGAAGCACCGCGCAGGGTGGCGATGCCTTTGACGTGGGGGTGCGACTCCGGCAGCTTGGTCAGCGGCGGGCAAGGGATGATTTCACTGACTTTCAGCAGGTTGATCGCCATCAGCTTGCCGCTGCGCAAGGTAAACAGCAGAAGCGAAAGTGAATCTGCGCGGGCTTTGTTGGAAGACATAAAAACCTTCTGTGGAAAAAGGTGATGGGCGAGGGTGGAAATCGCCAGAAACTATTGATGCCGGGTTATCGGCGTCAAAAGGTTGGGCTTTAGGTTAGTTGTCGGGTGGTGTTCCGATGCCAGATCTTTCAGCTTTTCAGGCCCAGCCGCTTGGCCAGCCGCCCCAGGTTCGCCCGGTCCAGCCCCAGTTCGCGGGCGGCGCTGGCCCAGTTGTCCTGATTGCGCTCGAGTGCGGCACTGATCAACTGCCGCTGATAGTGCTCGGTAGCGGTGCGCAGATCCCCGCTGATCAATGGCAGGGTGGCAGCTTCTTCGGACGGCACTGACGAGTTATCCACAACCTCGCGCGGCAGGTCGAGATCCATTGCGCTCAGGCTGAGAATCTTCGGCCGCACCTTGCAGTTACCCAGCGCCTTCAGCGCGCTGCGCCCGATCAGGTGTTCCAGTTCCCGCACGTTGCCCGGCCAGGTGTAGGCCAGCAGCGCTTCCTGGGCATCGCTGTTCAGACGCAGGCTGTTGAGGCCCATGCGTGAGCGGTTCTGTTCGAGGAAAAAACCGCTGAGCAGCAACACATCGCGACCCCGCTCACGCAGCGCCGGCACCCGCAACGGGTATACACTGAGGCGATGGTAGAAGTCAGCCCGGTAGCGGCCGCTGCGCACTTCTTCGGCCAGGTCGCGGTTGGTCGCGGCGATCAGGCGCACGTCGACCTGATGCTCCTTGTCCGACCCCAGGCGCTGCAACTGGCCGCTCTGCAAAACCCGCAACAACTTGGCCTGGACGGTCAGCGACAACTCGCCGACTTCATCGAGAAACAGTGTGCCGCCGTTGGCCAGTTCGAACTTGCCGCGCCGGTCGCTGGTGGCACCGGTGAAAGCACCGCGTACGTGGCCGAACAGTTCGCTTTCCACCAGCGTATCCGGCAGGGCCGCGCAGTTGAGGCTGATGATCGGTTTGTCGGCGCGCTGGGAGGCGGCATGGATCGCCTGCGCTACCAGTTCCTTGCCGACCCCGGTTTCCCCGGTGATCAGCACGGTCAGGTCGCTGCCGCCGACCAGATTGATTTCTTCCACCAGCCGTTTGTGGGCCTTGCTCTGGCCGATCATTTCGCGGTTCTGCTGGCCGCTGGCCTGGCGATAGACCTCGGCGCGCTGGTGTTCGTCCTCGGCGCGAGTCGCGAGACGTTCGATGCGTTCGGCGGCGTTGACCGTGGCCGAGGCGAGGCTGGCGAAGGCTTGCAGGGCGTCGAGTTCGATGGGTTCGAAACGCTCCGGATCGAGGGCGTCGAGGGTAATCAGACCCCAGAGTTTTTCATCGACGAACAGCGGGCAGCCGAGGCAGTCGTGGACTTCCAGATGATCGTCGAGGCCGTCGACCAGTCCGTCATAAGGGTCGGGCAAATCGCTGTCGGCAGCGAAACGGGTCGGCCCTTTACCCGCCAGCAGCACTTCGAAACGCGGATGTTCGCTGACCTTGAAGCGCCGACCGAGGGTGTCGGTGCTCAGCCCATCCACCGCCAATGGCACCAGCCACTCGCCATCGAGGCGCAACAAGGCTGCGGCATCGCACGGCAGCAGGGCGCGCATGGCTTCGAGCAGGCGTCGGTAGCGCTCGCCTTCGGGCAATTCACGGGACAAGTCGGAGACCAACGGGAGCAGGGCGGTGAGCAGTGATTTGGCGGACATAGGCTTGTAGTCAAAGGGACACGTTGTAGTCGAAGCGACTATAGAGGTGCTTGTGTCGATCTGACTACATAAATTTCAACTTATTGATTTGTATAGAAAAATTATTTGGCACGATTACTGGAATACATAGGCACTTTTAGAGAAAGCTCAGGAGTAACCCTTATGCTTAGCGTCCAGGATCGTGCCATCGTCAAATCCACTGTGCCTCTGCTGGAAAGCGGCGGTGAAGCGCTGATCACCCACTTCTACCGCATGATGCTCTCCGAGTACCCGGAAGTCCGCCCGCTGTTCAACCAGGCTCACCAGGCCAGCGGTGACCAGCCTCGCGCGCTGGCCAACGGTGTATTGATGTACGCCCGTCACATCGATCAACTCGACCAGTTGGGCGATCTGGTGGCGAAGATCATCAACAAGCATGTGGCGTTGCAGATTCTGCCGGAGCACTACCCGATCGTCGGCACCTGCCTGCTGCGCGCCATCTCCGAAGTGCTCGGCGAAGAAATCGCCACACCGGAAGTGATGAGTGCCTGGGGCGCGGCCTACGGTCAGTTGGCCGAGATCCTGATCGGCGCCGAAACCGCGATCTATGACCAGAAAGAACAGGCCGTCGGCGGCTGGCGCGGGGCGCGGGAGTTCATCGTCGCGGCCAAGGTCGAGGAGAGCGCGGAAATCATTTCGTTCTACTTCGAACCGGCGGACAAGGGCCCGATCCTCGCAGCCGAGCCGGGCCAGTACATCGGCATGAAGCTGATCCTCGACGGCGAAGAAATCCGCCGCAATTACTCGCTGTCAGCCCTGGCCAACAAAGGTCAGTACCGCATCAGCGTCAAGCGCGAACCGGGTGGTCGTGCCTCCAATCACCTGCACGATCAACTGCATGTCGGTGCGAGCATCCAACTGTTCCCGCCATCGGGCGAGTTCACCCTGACTGCCAGCGACAAGCCGCTGGTGCTGATCAGTGGCGGCGTCGGTATCACGCCAACCCTGGCGATGCTGGAAGCGGCGCTGGAAACCGAGCGTCCGGTGCATTTCATTCACTGCGCGCGCAATGGCAGCGTGCATGCGTTCCGTGACTGGATCGACGGTCTGGCCGAGCGCCATCCGCAGCTCAAGCGTTTCTATTGCTACGCCGAAGATGACGGCGTGAGCCCTGCGGCGGACAAGGTCGGGCTGTTGAGCCAGGAACAACTGGGCGAGTGGCTGCCGGAACCGCGTGACGTGGATGCCTACTTCCTTGGGCCGAAAGGCTTCATGGGGGCGATCAAGCGTCATCTGAAGGCACTGGGTGTGCCGGAGAAGCAGAGCCGGTATGAGTTCTTCGGGCCGGCGGCGGCTCTGGAATAAGCCTGATGAGCGACCCGAGATTCTCGGGTCGTTTTTTTGAGCGGCCCCGATTCTTAAATTCTGTTTAAAGGTTAATCGTTTCTTAACCGGTTTATCGTTTATTCCCCGATGCTGATGATAGGCGCTCGTTCGTTTACATGATCAGGATCGCCCCCATGTCGCACATCGCCTCTTCCCGTCGTTTCAGTCTGGCCGCGTTGGGCCTGTCGGTTGCCTTGTTGTCCAGTCCGTTTGTCTTTGCCGAATCCGCGTTGCTCCAGCCGCAGACCCTGATCGTCGATCAGAGCCTGCCCCAGGCCCAGCGTGATGCGATGGAACTGGCGGCGCGGCGTTACGGCAGTTTCTGGAACAGCGGTGAAGAGGCGTTGGCTACGGCGGCCCTGTCGCCGCAGTTTGTCGACAAGACCCCGCCGGAAGGCCGGGTGCAAGGGCCGACCGGGCCGCTGCTGGCGTCGAAGTTCTTTCGCACGGCGGTGCCGGACTTGAGTTGCGAGATCGAGCAAATGATCGTCGCCGGTGATCGCGTGGTGGTGCATCTGCACTTTCGCGGGCATTTCACCGGTACGTTCAAGGCTCTCAAAGGGCAGGGCCAGCGTGTAGACTTCCGGGCAACCGATATCTATCAGATCGACAACGGTCGCATCGCGGCCAATTGGCATATCGAAGACAACATCAGCCTGATGGCGCAACTGCAAGCGCAGCCGCCGGCCAGCTGAACCATGGACATGAAAGGGAAACGCGATGAGCGAGGAAACGATTCGATTGGGACGTGAGCGGCGCTATCTGGTGTTGCTGGGCGTCATCTGCCTGGCGCTGATCGGCGGCGCGCTGTACATGCAGATCGTGCTGGGTGAGGCGCCATGCCCGCTGTGTATCCTGCAGCGTTATGCCTTGCTGTTGATCGCGCTGTTCGCGTTCATCGGCGCGGCCATGCGCACCCGCCGCAGCATCACCGTGTTCGAGGTGCTGGTGGTGATTTGCGCAATTGCCGGAGCCGGTGTCGCCGGGCATCACGTGTACACCCAGTTCTACCCGGCGGTGAGTTGCGGCATCGATGTGCTGCAGCCGATTGTCGATGACCTGCCGCTGGCGAAGATCTTCCCGCTGGGCTTCCAGGTCGACGGTTTCTGCTCGACGCCGTACCCGCCGATCCTCGGTCTGTCGCTGGCACAATGGGCACTGGTGGCCTTCGTGCTGGTGGTGATCCTGGTGCCGCTGCTGACCTCGCGCAACCGAAAAGCATTGCGCTGAATCAACTTTTCGGCCCCCGCGCCGATAACACAAACGCCTCGATTTGCAGTGACGCAAATCGGGGCGTTTTGCATTTCAGGGTCTTTGTGAAAACGTCGTGACGAACGGCAAGGGACGGTGCGACAGGTGTGCGACATGTTGTCACACACGCGGTGTCGCAGTGTCTTGCGCAGGCCCGGATTGGAGTGTTGTTACAAAAAAGGATTGGTCTGTTTCAGGGTTTTTCGGCTTTGGGACGCTGGTGCCGGAACAGGCAGTTTTAACAACCTGTGGCAATTGGCCAAAGCCCTTGGGTTATCGGGGTTTAAGCGCTTCACGGTGTCGGAAAAAGTCTTCGGAACTGTCTGATCCGAGCCAGGTACACCTACATTTTTTGGTGTTTTTGTTGAGAATCGATTTCGATAACATGCGGAACTTTTGCAAAAACGGTGATGGATTGTTGCTCTGAGCGATAAAAATTATTTCGGGATAAGACATGGTGTATAGGGCGCTACCTATCTACAATCGCCCGCACTGAATTCCCGGCACTGTTCAACCTTTATAAGGAACTGAGCAGGAAGTCGGGTGTCGAGGGGCCGAAAGGCTTGCGAGACACCCAGGTGTCGGTGCCTTCCAACTTTCCGCACCAAATGGAATTGGTCTGTAACAAGGCCTTTGACCACGAATTCGAATAAGAACTGACCGCTGTCCCAGGATTTGTCGAGCGTCTGACGCGCGACGGGCGGCCCTTATTCAATCCAAAGAAAATGCCAACCCTTGGCAGGGTGAAGTGTTGGCGATCAAAACCCAACTGCATTGCGCAAGCTGCTTTAGAGGTCGTGAGATGAGTAAAAACAGGTACCCCAGATTACTAGGCCTAGTGCCGCTGCTCGGCACGTTGTTGCTGGGAGGCTGCAACATGACCTTGCTCAATCCAACGGGCCAGGTCGGCCTGGAACAGCGCAACCTGATCATCACCGCTACGCTGCTGATGCTGTTGGTTGTTGTGCCGGTCATCGTCATGACCTTCCTGTTCGCCTGGAAGTACCGCGCCTCCAACAAGAACGCCGTCTACACCCCGAAATGGTCGCACTCGACCAAGATCGAAGTGGCAGTCTGGACCATTCCGGTCCTGATCATCATTGCCCTGGGTTACATCACCTACAAGTCGACCCACTCGCTGGATCCGTATCGTCCGATCGAGTCCGACGTCAAGCCTGTGACCATCGAAGTGGTCGCGCTGGACTGGAAGTGGCTGTTCATCTATCCGGAACAAGGCATCGCCACGGTCAACAAGATCGTGTTCCCGGCGCACACGCCAGTCAACTTCCGGATCACTTCGGACGCGGTGATGAACTCGTTCTTCATCCCGGGCCTGGGCGGCCAGATCTACGCGATGGCGGGCATGACCACCAAGCTGCACCTGATCGCTGACCGCAACGCTGAAATGGACGGTATCTCCGCCAACTACAGCGGCGCTGGTTTCACCGGTATGAAATTCAAAGCGATCGCAACTTCTCAGGAAGATTTCGACGCCTGGGTAAGTGAAGTCAAAAAGGCACCTAAACAGCTTGAACAAGCTGAATACGCAGCCCTTGCCAAGCCAAGCCAGAACAATCCAGTCGAGCTCTACTCCTCGGTCACGCCGAACCTGTTCCAGACCATCGTCGACAAGTACGAAGGCATGAAACCGGGCAAGCCGCTGAAGCACGAGAAGAAAGAGAAAGAAGTGGCGGCAACGGATATGGACTCGAATTCGCATTCAGCTGCCGGGGCAGAGGAGTAAACGATGTTTGGTAAATTAAGTTGGGAAGCGATCCCTTTCCACGAGCCGATCGTGATGGTCACCATCTCGATGATCGCGCTCGGTGGTCTGGCGTTGTTCGCTGCAATCACCTACTTCAAGAAGTGGACTTACTTGTGGACCGAGTGGCTGACGTCGGTCGACCACAAGAAAATCGGCGTGATGTACATCATCGTTGCCATGGTCATGCTGCTGCGTGGCTTTGCCGACGCCATCATGATGCGTACCCAGCTGGCCATGGCCACCGAGGGTTCGCCTGGCTACCTGCCACCTGAACACTATGACCAGATCTTCACCGCTCACGGTGTGATCATGATCATCTTCATGGCGATGCCATTCTTCACCGGCCTGATGAACCTTGCAGTGCCGCTGCAGATCGGCGCCCGTGACGTTGCGTTCCCGTTCCTGAACTCCCTGAGCTTCTGGCTGCTGGTGTCCGGCGTCGTGCTGATCAACCTGTCCCTGGGCGTCGGCGAATTCGCCAAGACCGGCTGGGTTGCCTATCCACCGTTGTCGGGTCTGCAATACAGCCCTGGCGTGGGGATGGACTACTACATCTGGGCGCTACAGCTATCGGGTCTGGGTACAACGCTAACGGGGGTTAACTTCCTCGCGACCGTGCTGAAAATGCGTACCCCTGGCATGAAACTGATGGACATGCCGATCTTCACCTGGACCTGCACCTGGGCAAACGTTCTGATCGTGGCTTCGTTCCCGATCCTGACCGCTACCCTGGCACTGCTGACCCTTGACCGTTACATGGATTTCCACATTTTCACCAATGAACTTGGTGGCAATCCAATGATGTACGTCAACCTGTTCTGGGCATGGGGCCACCCTGAGGTTTACATCCTGATCCTGCCGGCCTTCGGCATCTTCTCGGAAGTGATCTCGGCCTTCACCGGCAAGAAACTGTTCGGCCACCACTCGATGATCTACGCTTCGGGCGCGATCTCGGTACTGGGCTTCATGGTTTGGCTGCACCACTTCTTCACCATGGGTTCGGGTGCCAGCGTCAACGCTTTCTTCGGTCTGGCGACGATGCTGATTTCCATCCCGACGGGTGTGAAACTGTTCAACTGGCTGTTCACCATCTACCAGGGCCGTCTGCGCTTCACCAGCCAGGTTCTGTGGACCCTGGGCTTCATGGTGACCTTCGCCATCGGCGGCATGACTGGCGTACTGCTGGCCATCCCGGGTGCTGACTTCGTTCTGCACAACAGCCTGTTCGTGATCGCGCACTTCCACAACGTGATCATCGGCGGCGCGGTATTCGGCTACATCGCAGGTTTCGGCTTCTACTTCCCGAAAGCGTTCGGCTTCAAGCTGCACGAAGGCTGGGGTAAAGCAGCGTTCTGGTTCTGGATCTCGGGCTTCTTCGTCGCGTTCATGCCGCTCTATGCACTGGGCTTCATGGGCATGACCCGTCGTCTGAACGCCACCACCAACCCTGAGTGGGTACCGTACCTGTACGTTGCCATGTTCGGTGCGATCCTGATCGCTGTGGGTATCGCTTGCCAGCTGATCCAGCTGTACGTCTCGGTACGTGACCGCAACAAGCCGGAAAACATGTGCGAACACGGTGACCCGTGGAATGCCCATACCCTGGAATGGTCGACCTCGTCGCCACCTCCGTTCTACAACTTCGCTGTGCTGCCTAAGGCTGACTGCATCGACCCGTTCACCGAAGCCAAGGAAAACGGTACTGCGTACCAGACTCCGGCCAAGTACGAGCCGATCCACATGCCGAACAACACCGCCACTGGCGTGGTGATGGGCGCACTGCTGACCGTATTCGGTTTCGCGATGATCTGGCACATCTGGTGGTTGGCGATCGCCAGCCTGGCCGGCACTGTCATCTACTTCGTGATCCACGCTGCACGTGACGACCAGGGCTACATGGTTCCGGTTGAAACGATCGAGCGCATCGAAGCCGAGCAGCACAAGCGTCTGGTAGCGGCCGGGAAGATCCCTGCTTCCGCGACCCGTGTTGAAACCAAGTTGGAACAGGCTTAAACAATGTCGAACTTAGTGACCAATGCTGGACACGCCCATGGCCATGACCATGGGCACGATGACCATCACCACGACTCGGGCGAGATGACCGTATACGGTTTCTGGCTCTACCTGATGACCGACTGCATTCTGTTTGCGTCGATCTTCGCGGTATACGCGGTACTGGTAAACAACGTCGCCGGTGGCCCGTCGGGCCACGACATCTTCGAACTGCCATACGTGCTGGGCGAAACCGCTCTGCTGTTGTTCAGTTCGATCACCTACGGCTTCGCCATGCTGGCGTTGTACAAAGGTAAAAAGCAGCAGGTTCTGGGCTGGTTGTTCATGACCTTCCTGCTCGGCGCAGGCTTCATCGCCATGGAGATCAACGAGTTCCACCTGCTGATCTCCGAGGGCTTCGGTCCTAGCCGTTCGGGCTTCCTGTCGGCGTTCTTCACCCTGGTCGGTACCCACGGTCTGCACGTATCCGCGGGTCTGATCTGGATGGGCATCATGATGTACCAGGTCAACAAGCACGGCCTGACGGCGACCAACAAGACCCGTCTGAGCTGCCTGAGCCTGTTCTGGCACTTCCTGGACGTGGTGTGGATCTGCGTATTCACCGTTGTTTACCTGATGGGGACCCTGTAATGGCTAATGCACACTCCCATGACAGCCATGATGCTGGCCACGGCAGCGTAAAGTCGTACGCCATCGGCTTCATCCTGTCGGTGATCCTGACCGTCATCCCGTTCGGCCTGGTGATGTTCCCGACCCTGCCGAAGTCCACCACGCTGGCAATCGTCCTGCTGTTCGCAGTGATCCAGGTGATCGTTCACCTGTATTACTTCCTGCACCTGGACCGTTCCGTTGCCCAACGTAACAACGTGATTGCGTTCGTCTTTACGGCCATCGTGATCGTGCTGCTGGTCGGTCTGTCGCTGTGGATCATGTTCAGCATCCACACCTACATGATGGCGAAGTGAGGTAGACCCGATGTCGCTCAAGCACTTTATCCAAATCACCAAACCGGGGATCATTTTCGGTAACGTGCTTTCTGTGGCAGGCGGGTTCTTCCTGGCCTCGAAAGGGCATGTGGATCTGGCGGTGTTCCTGGCCGCCATGATCGGCACTTCCCTGGTCGTGGCCTCCGGTTGCGTGTTCAACAACTGCATCGACCGCGACATCGACCTGAAGATGGAACGCACCAAGAACCGGGTGCTGGTCCAGGGCCTTATCTCCCTGAAACTGGCCCTGGTCTATGCGACCGTCCTGGGTGTCGCCGGCGTTGCGTTGCTGTACAAGGTGGCCAACCCGTTGGCTGCCCTGTTCGCCGTGATCGGCTTCATCATCTACGTCGGCTTCTACAGCCTGTACCTCAAGCGCAAGTCGGTTCACGGCACGCTGGTGGGCAGTCTGTCGGGCGCCATGCCGCCGGTGATCGGTTACGTGGCCGTGACCAACAGCTTCGACATGGCCGCGTTGACCCTGCTGGTGATGTTCAGCCTGTGGCAGATGCCGCATTCCTACGCCATCGCGATCTTCCGCTTCAACGATTACCTGGCCGCATCGATTCCGGTGCTGCCAGTGAAGCGCGGAATCCAGGTGGCCAAGAAGCACATCCTGTTCTACATCCTGGCGTTCCTCGTGGCGACCCTGATGCTGACCTTCAGCGGCTACGCCGGCATGAGCTACCTCGCCGTCGCCGCGGCCATGGGCATGTACTGGCTGTACATGGCCTGGACCGGCTACAAGGCGGTGGATGACACGGTCTGGGCACGCAAGCTGTTCGTGTTCTCGATCTTCACCATCACCGCGTTGAGCGTCATGATGTCTCTGGACTTCAAGGTGCCGACCGAGCTGCTGCTGACGTACGCGCCGTAAGGTTCGAACGCTGTACGAGAAACCCCGTTCATCGAGAGATGAGCGGGGTTTTTTTGTTGTCTGCGGCAGGTGAATCCCTCACAGCGGTTTTGGTTCAGGCGTAAATGATTAACCAGAAATCGACAGGTTGCGGTCACCAGGCAAAAGCCCTAGATTCGGATCCAACTTCACGCATCGATCAAGAGGCTGGGCGAAATGACTGAGAGGATGACCTGCGACGAACGCTTCATTGCCCTGGCAAAAGAGCTGAATTACGACATCAATGGCGAGAACACGGTGGGCGGCAATTACGCGCCGCTGGTGCGTCATCACGATGAGCTGTACATCAGTGGCATGGTGCCGCGCACCGAGGGCAAGATTCAGTATCCCGGCCGGGTCGGGCTGGAGCTGACGCTCAAGGATGCGCAAGCCGCCGCGAGCATCAGCGCCATGCGTTGCCTGGCGTTCATCGTCGATGCGGTCGGTTCGCTGGACAAGGTCAGGGCGCTGTTGCGGGTCACGGTCTATGTGAAGTCGACACCGGACTTTGTCGACCTGAGCGAAGTGGCCAACGGCGCATCCGACGTTTTCAGTTATGTGCTGGGGGATGCCGGTCGCCATACCCGCACCACCGTCGGCGTCTATCAGTTGCCGAAAAACGCGGCCATCGAAGTCGACATGATCGCTGCGGTTCATCCGTCGGCCTGATCGCTGAAAGCCGCGCAACAAAAAGCCCCGCCTGAGATTCAGAGCGGGGCTTTTTCGTCAGCGCTGCGCTTACTGGGCAGCGATGCTGTAACCGTCGAATGCGGTCTGCTGTTGCAGGGCGGTGATGATGTTCTTGCGGTTGATCGCGTGTTCGGTGCCGGCGTTGTCGACGAAGGTCTCGCCTTCGATTTCTGCTTCTTCGCCTTCACCGACGAAGGTGAAACCGAGGAATTCCAGCGCCTCACGATCCACGCTCAGGCGCGAACGCGGCGTGCGCATTGGCAGGGTCACGCTGATGCCGTCCTTGCTGATGCTGAACACTTCGACGTCTTTCTTGGCGCGTGCGGCCTTGCTCTTGCCGCCGCTCGGGTTGCTGATTGCCTGATGGGTCTGGTTCAGCACCTTGAGGGCCAGGCCGTAGACGATTTCCTGGAACGCCGGATCGTCCTTGAAGCTGGACAGGATGCGGCTGATCGGGAACTTGCTGCTCAGATCTTCGAGGGCTGCGATATCGGCCGCCTCGGCATCTTTCAGGCGCTTGAGCTGGCCCATCAGCTCGTAGGCCTGATCGTCATCGAAGCGATCATGGGCCTGACGGATCGCGGCACGCAGCTCACGGATCTGCTCGCTCTCGCGGGTCGACTGGAACGCGTCGAGCACCATTTCGCTGATGATCTTCGCTTGTGGAATGTGTTGTGAAAGATTGATGGAGTTTTCGTATTCCGCTTTGGACGACAGGGTGACTACGGATTCAGCGGTGTTGAAATCGGACATTGAAATTTCACTACTTTTTTAACTTGGGATAAGACGAGAAAGCATGGGGGGCTTTTTCAGGCCGACTAATTTAGGGGAGCGGGGCAGTGTTGTCACGGAGCAACGGCCCGATGGAGTTGATTATTTGCCCGGCGTATTCAGGTTCATCGAACGGACGATCCACTGTTCGGCGTTCTGTTGATCCACCGGCAGCGAGAAGCGAAAGGTCGCGCCCCGTCCTGCGACATCGAGCAACTGGATCTCGCGCCCGTGCAGTTGCAGGATCCGGTGCACGATCCGAAGGCCCAGTCCGCCATCGCGTCGCGCGCCGCCGATATTGAACGGACGCAGGAACAAACCTTCGCGCAACTCGGCGGCGATGCCCGGGCCGGTGTCACTGACGGTGATTTCAACCAGTGCACCCTGGGGTTTCAGGCCGAGTTCGATTTCGCCCCCCGGCGGCGTATGGCGCAAGGCGTTATCGAACAGGTTGGTCAGCACCCGTTCGATCAGCCCGAGGTCAGCGCAGACGGTCGGCAGGTTGGCGCTGAAACTGGCCTTGAGCTCGACGTTCCGGGCATCGGCGCCGAGTTCGAATTTCTGGAAGATGTCCTGCACCAGGTCGGTCAGGGAAAACTGCTCCAGCACAGGCTGCACGAAGCCATGTTCAAGGCGCACCAGTTCCAGCAGCGATTGCGCGAGTCCGCCGACCTTGCGGCTCTGATCCAGGGCGATCCCCAGATAGCGGCGGCGTTCTTCCGGAGACAGGGTGGCGTCCTTGAGTGACAGCGTTTCCAGGTAACCGTGCAGCGAAGCCAGCGGTGTGCGCAGGTCGTGGGAAATGTTCGCCACCAGTTCCCGGCGTTCCTGATCCTGGCGGGTCAATGAGCGCCACTGTTCGCCGAGGCGGTTTTGCATTTGCCGGAACGCTGCGTCGAGCACGGCGATTTCGTCCGGGTCAGCGGACTTGTCCACAGGCGTCGGCGCGATTGGCAGCGATTGCGGTGCGCCGTCGATGTCGAACTGGCTCACGGTTTCGGTCAGCCGACGCAATGGCCGGGTGATCAGATTGAATGCCGTCAGACCGGCAATCAGGCACAGGAACGCCACCAGACCGATGGACAGCAACGCCGTATTCAACGCCGCACTGGTGGCGCCGCGTTCGGCGAAACGGTCGTGCGCTTCGCTGAGCAGAACCACGTAAAGGTAACCGGCCGCCTTGCCGTTGACCTGCAACGGCGCGGCGCTGAAGACCTTGCGGCCGTCGATGCTGCGCGGGTCGTCGCCGAGGATCGGCAGCGGTTGATCATTGAGCAGTCGTCGGATCGGTTGCAGGTCGACAGTCTGCCGACGCAGGCGTCCTTCCGGTGCGGCGTTGCCGACGATCCGGCCTTCGGTGTCGAGCAGGTACACCTCGACACTCGGGTTGACCAGCATCAACTGGCTGAACAATTCACGCACCGCACCGGGCATCAGGCCGTTGCTGTCCATCAGCACCGTGTCATGGGCGATGTGTTGCGCCAGATCCCGGGACAGACCCTGCACCACCTCCAGCTCATGCATCTGGCTGGAGCGCACCTGCAACCACGCCGACGTGCCGCAGCACGCCAGCAGCAACACGGCGAATACCAGGGACAGACGCTGCGTCAGGGTCAGTTTCATGGTTGTTCTGTACTCGTGCCGAATTTGTAGCCTCGGCCCCACACCGTGAGGATGCGCACCGGTTGAGCCGGATCCGCCTCGATCTTCGCCCGCAGGCGATTGATGTGGGTGTTGACCGTGTGTTCATAGCCTTCGTGGCTGTAGCCCCAGACCGCGTTGAGCAGGTCCATGCGCGAGAACACCTTGCCCGGCTGGCGGGCGAAGAAGTACAGCAAGTCGAATTCCCGCGGGGTGAGGTCCAGGCGCTGGCCGTTGAGGGCGACGTCACGGGTGATCGGGTCGATGGTCAGGCCGTCGAGGCTCAGGCTGCCGGCGTCCATCTTCAGGTTGCGGGCCATGGCGTCTACCCGGCGCAGCAGGGCTTTGACCCGGGCGACGAGTTCAAGCATCGAAAACGGTTTGGCGAGGTAATCATCGGCGCCCAGTTCAAGGCCGAGAATGCGGTGCAGTTCGCTGGAGCGGGCGCTGGTGATGATGATCGGTGTATAGCGGGCCATGGCCCGGGCGCGGCGGCAGATTTCCAGGCCATCTACGCCCGGCAACATGAGGTCGAGGATCAATGCATCCCAGTGGCCTTGTTGCAGCAGGCGCATGCCTTCGTCGCCGTCGGCACTGTGGACCACTTCGAATTGTTCATCCCGCAGATGCAGGCAGATGAGGTCGGCGATGTGCAGGTCGTCCTCGACCACCAGGACGCGTTTGGTCTGTTCCATGAAGCTCAATCCTTCGGCGCGATGTGCGCATTGTGCGGGTTTTCCTCCGGGCGAGTTATCACGAATTGTTTAACTTCCCGTGAGGATTTGGCGATCAACCCAAGCCTAGGCTGTGTTCCACGACAGGCATCTGGAATTTTGGGAGACGGCCATGTTTTCACGGCGACAGATTCTGGCAACGGGCGGCGGGCTGGGGCTTGCAGCGTTACTGGCGGGTGTATTGCCAAAATTATCCACGGGCTCGGCGCTGGTCGGTGAGGCATTCGCCGACGAGGCGTTCGAAGTGACCCACAGCGATAGCGAATGGCATGCGCTGCTCACCGACGAGCAATTCGACGTGCTGCGCAAGGAAGGCACCGAACGGGCCTACAGCAGTCCCCTGAACAACGAGCATCGGGCCGGCACGTTTGCCTGTGCCGGCTGCGATCTGGCGCTGTTTTCGTCGGACACCAAGTTCGACAGCCGCACCGGCTGGCCGAGTTTCTGGGCGCCGCTGGAACACGCCGTGGCCACCCGCCAGGACCGCTCCTTCGGCATGACCCGGGAGGAAGTTCACTGCCGGCGTTGCGGCGGTCACCTCGGCCATGTGTTCGACGACGGACCCAAACCCACCGGTCTGCGTTACTGCATGAACGGCCTGGCCATGACCTTCAAACCCGTGGCGGTTTGAGTCGTGGCCCGCCTGCAATCTTCACTCACTACAGGACGACACCATGTGGCTCTTGGTTCTCGCTTATCTCGGCGGTGTGCTGACGATCGTCAGCCCGTGCATCCTGCCGGTTCTGCCTTTTGTCTTCGCTCGCACCGGGCAGCCGTTTATCAAGAGTGGCTTGCCGCTGTTGGCCGGGATGGCACTGACCTTCGCCCTTGTCGCGACACTGGCGGCGGTGGGCGGCGGTTGGGTGGTGCAAGTCAATCAGTACGGTCGCTGGCTCGCGTTGCTGTTCGTTGCACTGTTCGGGCTGACGCTGCTGCTGCCGCGTCTGGCCGAGCGTCTGACCCGGCCACTTGTGTCCGCCGGCAGTCGTCTGTCGGAGGCCGCCGGCCAGGACAATCGTCCGCGTCCCGGCGCGTCGTTTCTGATCGGTGTCGCCACCGGGCTGCTCTGGGCACCGTGCGCCGGGCCAATCCTCGGCTTGATTCTGACCGGTGCCGCGTTGCAAGGGGCAAGCATCGCCACCACGCTGTTGTTGCTCGCTTATGCGGCGGGCGCGGCTACGTCGCTGGCTGCGGCGCTGCTGCTGGGCGGTAAGGTCTTCGCGCTGATGAAGCGCTCGATCGGCACCGGCGAGTGGATCCGCCGCGGGCTCGGCGCTGCGATGCTGGCCGGTGTGGCCGCCATCGCGCTGGGCCTCGACACCGGGATTCTGGCGCGGGTGTCGACGGCTTCCACCGGCGGTCTGGAGCAGGCACTGGTCGGCAAGCTCTCGGGGAAATCCCCCAGGGCAACGGCACGATGATGGCGCAGATTCCCGCAGCGGATGACGCGGCGAACGGCAGCATGATGGCTGCTGGCGGCGCGATGAAAATGGCCGCCAAGGCACCGGGCTCGTTGCCGGTCGAAGGTCAGTTGCCGCCGCTCGATGGCGCGGTGCAATGGCTTAACTCCGCGCCCCTGGATGCACAGGCATTGAAGGGCAAAGTGGTGCTGGTGGATTTCTGGACCTACTCCTGCATCAACTGCCTGCGCACCTTGCCTTACGTCAAAGCATGGGCCGAGAAGTACAAGGATCAGGGCCTGGTGGTGATCGGTGTGCATGCCCCGGAATTTGCCTTCGAACGTGATGTAGGCAATGTCACCAAAGCCATGAAGGAACTGGGCATCAACTACCCGGTGGCCATCGATAACGACTACAGGATCTGGCGCGCTTTCAACAATGAATACTGGCCGGCGCATTACTTTGCCGACGCCCAGGGGCGCATTCGTTACCACCATTTTGGCGAAGGGGACTACGCCGAATCGGAACGCGTCATCCAGCAACTGCTGCGTGAGGCCGGTGCGAAAACCGTCGCCGACGGTTTGATCAATGCCGATGCCCAAGGCGTGCAGCTGGCCCCGGACATGAATCAGGTGCTGTCGCCGGAAACCTACGTCGGCTACCAGCGTGCGGAACATTTCGTACCGGAAACCAGCCTCGTGCCTGACAAGGTGGCGGCTTACACGACGCCGACCAACCTGGCTCTGAATGACTGGAGTCTGGGCGGGCAATGGGCAGTCGGTGCCGAGCGCGCCACCGCCAGTGCGCCGGCCAGCCGTATCGTTTACCGCTTCCATGCCCGCGATCTGCATCTTGTGCTGGGGCCGGGAACGGACGGCAAACCGGTGCGCTTCAAAGTGACCATCGACGGTCAGGCGCCGGGCGATGCCCACGGTGTCGACGTGGCGCCCGACGGCAGTGGTCGGGTCACCGAACAGCGTTTGTATCAATTGGTGCGGCAAAACGATGGGGTTAAGGACCGAACCTTCAGCATCGAGTTTCTCGATCCGGGCGTGTCGGCCTACGCCTTTACCTTCGGCTGATCAGGAGTGCGTGACATGAAAACTCGAATTATCTGGCGTCGTCTGTTGTTGGGCGTCGCGGCGGCCGGGGTGATCGGTCAGTGCTCGGCATTTTCCTTCGGTGCCGAGGAAGGCGTGGCCATTCCGCCGCCGGCTCTTGATGAGAACACCCAGGCACACAGCGAGACGGCAGTCTTCGCTGGCGGTTGTTTCTGGGGCGTGCAGGGTGTTTTTCAGCACGTCAAAGGTGTGCAGAAAGCCGTCTCCGGATACGCCGGCGGCGCGGCGAATACAGCGGAGTATGAGCGGGTCAGCGAGGGCGATACGGGCCATGCCGAGTCGGTGCAGGTCACCTTCGACCCGACCCAGGTCAGCTACGGCAGCCTGTTGCAGATCTACTTCTCGGTGGCCCACAACCCGACCGAGCTTAACCGTCAGGGGCCGGACAGCGGCACTCAATATCGCTCGGCGCTGTTCCCGGTCAATGCCGATCAGCAACGCGTTGCGCAGGCCTATATCGCTCAACTCGATGCGGCGCATGCCTACAGCAAACCCATCGTGACCCGACTGGAAACCTACAACGGCTTCTATCCGGCGGAGGACTATCACCAGGACTTCCTCACCGAACACCCGACCTATCCGTACATCGTGATCAACGACCTGCCGAAAGTGGCGCAGTTGAAGCAGCTGTTCGCCGAGCGTTATCAGGAGAAACCGGTGCTGGTGAAAAGCGGGTCGTGATCACCGGTTGGGCAATGGTTATTGTGCGGTCACTGGCGACTGTCGGGCGGCGAGGGTTCGCAGTGCCCAGTAGAGCTTCAGCGAGCGGGTGCTGATCAGGCCGCACATGAAACCCGAGACCGTGGACTTGAGCAGCAGCATGTCGGGGGAAGCGGCCAGCTGCGGATTTACCGCATCCTGATAGCCGAAGTAATAGTTCGCGAAAAAGAACATCAGGAACATGATCAGGATTTTCACGGTGCCCGGCATGATCAACCCGGTCGCGGTATCGTCGAGTGCCACGCCCTTGCGGGAAAAAACCAGCCAGGCCGAGAGGCTGCCCAGCAACAGCGCGCCAAACCAACTGCCAAGGAACAGGACCGGGTCGATCGTCAAGTTCACGGAGTACAGCGACCACGCAAGAAACGCCGGCGGTGTGATGAGCATCGAGAGACGGCTTTCACGGCGGGGAGAAAAAGCCTTGATCCCGAAATAAACCACAAGCAGAAAAAATACGTAGGCCCGAATCGGAGTGTTTTGCAGAATCGTGAGCATCGCGCAGCATCCATGCTGAAAAAGGGGAAGGTGGATAATAGTCGGGACCGTAGCAAGTGCCCGTTATTTCAATCGCGGGCGCTCCATTGCAATTACCGAGGTTTCAAATCCCAGGCTGGCAAAAAATGCTTCTGCTCCCTCGCGCCCGGCCCGCAGTACCCAGGTGATGTCAGGGTTATCTCCCATTACATGTTCGACCAGTTTCCGGCCCACGCCTTGGCGTTGGTGTTGTACATCGACGACCACCATCGACAGATAGCCATTGGACAAACCATCGGTAATGCCCCGGGCGAAGCCGATGATCTGCTCGTCCAACCGTGCAACAGCCGTCCGCTGTGAGTTTTGAATCAACTGCGCAAAATATTCAGCGGAACCGACTCGATGTCCCCAACCGTGTTGCCCGAGAAACAACCGCGCCGACTCCGTTTCGGTGGGTAAAAGATCGCGTACCGTCAGAGCGTTTTTCATTGGGTGATCGAGTCCTTGATATCCAGAGGATTGCAATTGAACTGATGCCAAGCGTAGTCAGCTTTTCCCCCATGTCCGCATCGCAAACTCGACGAAGCGCCGAAGCTTCGGCAGCCGATAACGATCCTGTGCATACAGCAGATGCAGAGGACGGCTCGGTGGCTGGTAGTCGGGCATTACTGTGACAAGTTTGCCGTCGCGCAAATCCTGCTCCACCAGTGCATCGGGCAGCATCACAATGCCCATGCCGGTACGCGCCGCCTGATGCAAACCGGCTGAGGTGTTCATCAGCATCGGCCCGCTGACGTCGACCATGATTTCGCCGTTCGGGCCGCTCAGACGCCAGCGTTTTTCCACCGATTGCCAGTCATCGCCGGCGGGGTAGGCGAACGACAGGCAATCGTGTTGTTGCAGGTCTTCAGGCGTAAGCGGCATGCCGCGCCGGGCCACGTAATCCGGAGACGCGCACACGGTCAGGGTGTAGTCGATCAGGGGGCGGGCGATCAGGTTCGATTGCTCGAAATGGCCGAGTCGGAACGCGACGTCGAGACCACTTTCCAACAGATCCGGACGGCTGTTGGTCAGCACGACATCCATTCTGACCTGCGGGTACTGCAGGGAGAATTCACTGAGCGCCGGGGCCAGGCGTTCAACACCGAAGGTCAGTGGCGCGGTGATGCGCAGCAAGCCGCGAGGCTCATCCAGGGTTTGCTCGGCGAGGCGTTCGGAGTCTTGCACCAGCCCCAGCACTTCCAGACAGCGCTGGTAATAGACCGTGCCGAATTCGGTCAGCCGTTGACGGCGGGTGGTGCGTTGCAGCAGTTGTACGCCGAGGCGCTGCTCCAGTGCCCGCAGGTGATTGCCGACCATGGTCGTGGACATTTCGCACTGCAGGGCGGCAGCCGTCATGCTGCCGGTTTCCACGACCTTGACGTAGACGCTCATCGACTGGAACAGGTCCATTATCAAGTCCTGCTTATAAATGATTGAAGTTTTGCCGAGTTTATCCAGCTCTGGTGGCTAACCATACTGCAAACACACCGACCTTCACTGGAGTTTGAAGTCATGACCGCCGCCCTGATGAACACGTACCAACCGCTGGCCCTGAGTTTCACCAAAGGGCTGGGCACTCGTTTGTGGGATCAGGCCGGTCGCGAGTACCTCGATGCCGTCGCGGGTGTGGCGGTGACCAATGTCGGGCACTCGCACCCCCGGATTGTTTCGGCGATCAGCGAGCAGGCGGGATTGCTGTTGCACACCTCCAATCTCTATAGCATCGACTGGCAGCAGCAACTTGCGCTCAAACTGACGCAGTTGTCGGGGATGGAGCGGGCGTTCTTCAACAACTCCGGCGCCGAGGCCAACGAAACCGCGCTGAAACTGGCACGGCTGCATGGCTGGCGCAAGGGCATCGAACAGCCATTGGTGGTGGTGATGGCCAACGCTTTTCACGGCCGCACCCTGGGCACTTTGTCCGCCAGCGATGGCCCGGCGGTGCGCTTGGGATTCAACGAATTGCCGGGGGATTTCATCAAAGTGCCATTTGGCGATCTCGAGTCGCTGGAGTTGGTGCAGCAGCAACATGGCGAGCGGATCGTGGCAATTCTGGTGGAGCCGATTCAGGGCGAAAGCGGCGTGCAAATGGCGCCGCCGGGTTACCTGAAAGCGCTGCGCGAACTCTGCAATCGCCACGCCTGGCTGTTGATGCTCGACGAGATCCAGACCGGCATCGGTCGCACCGGCCGGTGGTTTGCGTTCCAGCATGAAGAGATCGTCCCCGACGTCATGACCCTCGCCAAAGGCCTGGGTAACGGCGTGCCGATTGGTGCCTGTCTGGCTCGCGGCCGGGCAGCGGAACTGTTTACGCCGGGCAGCCATGGCAGCACCTTCGGCGGCAATCCGCTGGCCTGTCGGGTGGGTTGCACCGTGCTCGACATCATCGAAGAACAGGGCTTGCTGGAGAATGCCCGGGTACAAGGCGAGCGTTTGCTCAGCCGCCTGCGGGCGGAACTGGCGGACAACCCGAATGTGCTGGCGATTCGTGGGCTGGGGTTAATGATCGGTATCGAACTGAAACAGCCAATCCGCGACCTGACCCTGATTGCCGCGCGGGATCACGGGTTGCTGATCAACGTCACTCGCGGCAAGACGATACGGCTGCTGCCGCCGCTGACGATTGATGAGCGGGAGGTGGGGATGATTGTGAGGGGGTGGGGCGGATGCTTGAGGTGAAGTAACTGTCGTGATTTGGTCCGAAGTGGTTGCCGCTTTTGCGGCAACCATTTTTCTCATCTGAGCAATTGAATTGAAGAGCCGCTGGGCGTTGGCTGGGGAACTCAGTAGGTACTCTGTTTCATCCATTACCTGAAATGCGGATTTCGGCCTTTTGGCTGTTTTTTCAGGCTCATCGTTGTTTTTGGCTTGCATCGACTGGCTCCAATTTAATTAGCAGCCAGTATCAAACGAAATTTCAAAAGACGTTTCTGTAAATCCAGTGATCCTTTTCCAAAGAGCCGTGCAGTTTCATGTAGGAAATTAGGAAGACCTTAATCAGGATAATCCGTCAGATCCGGCGCCAGCATCCGGGTCTTCGGCGCGCCGTTCGAGTTGTGCTGAATGATGTCCCGGGGCTGTCCTTGTTCATTGAAAAACACCTGGCCGATCCCTGCCGAATTCCATAGCCGTTCACCCGCTTCGGCATGTTCGGGAACGTACGGCACGATGCGCATGCGTCGGCGTTTGGTCAGCCAGTTCAGCGGCGAGCGGGGTGAGTAGAGCCAGCGATTGAGGCGGTCGAACCACTCCAGCAAGGTGGGCGGGAATTCGTTCTTGATGCCGCTGCTGGTGATCTGCCAGATGCGCGGACCAGCCTTGCGGTGTCGGATAAGTACTTCGTAAACGAAGGAATAATGCACATCCCCCGACAGCACCACGTAACTGCCGGGTGTACGGGTGTGTCGGAAAATATTCAGGATCACCTGGGCCGCGCCGCGATGGGCCATCCAGTTTTCCGCGTCCACCAACAAGGGATAACCGCACCAGCTAAATACTTTCTGCACGGTTTCGATCAGCTTCACACCGAAGATCGGTGCCGGCGAGACAATGATCGCCGACGGATGATCGAGCAGTTCCTGTTGCAGTTCGCAAAGGGCTTCCCAATCCAGCAAACCGGAAGGTTGCTTGAGCGCCATCTCGCTGCGCCAGCGGCGGGTGCGGGTGTCGAGCACCACCAGGGCCGGGCTGATCGGCAGCACGAAATGCCAGTGCTGAAAGCGCAGCAGCTCATCGATCAGTTCGTCCTGTACCGGGGAGTCGAGATAACGATCACTACCGCTTGCGCTCAGGTGCCGGGTTTTCTCCAGCAATTCGGTGAATGCATCCGGGTTGTTGCCCCAGCCCTGACACAACAGATAGGCGATCAGCGCATTGCCGATGATGCGTCTGGAGAACGGATGACCATAGGCGGTTTCTTCCCACTGTGCGGACAGGTTCCAGTCATCGGTGATGTCGTGATCGTCGAAGATCATCAGGCTCGGCAAGTGCGCCAACGCCCGGGCGACATTGCCCAGACCTGCCTTGAAGCCATCGATCCGGGACTGTTCCAAGGCATAGCGCTGGCGACGCTCGGGTATCAGCGCCGGCATTTGCGGGTCGATCAATGTCCACGGCGTCGGTGACCACACCAATAAGTACATGGCCATGACTTCGGCGAACGTCACCAGATGATTGTCGGCGCTGCTGCTGGTGAAAATCGGCTTGCGCGCGCCACCGAAAAATCGCTCACGCAAAGTCTCGTTGCTCTCGAGCGCCGGTAACAAATCTGCACGGTGGTAATAACTGGCCGGGTGCTCGTAGAGACGGGCGCTGTCGCTGACCACGGCGCCTTCGAGTTGCTCGCCGAACAGGCCGAGTCGCTCGATCAAGGCATGAATCGCCCGCAACATCGGACCGGCGACGTCATCGGCGTAAATCTGATCGCCGCTCATCATCAGCAGGGCAGGGCGCTGTTGCGGCTCGGTTTCAGCCGCGAGCAATTGATCGACACAGAGCAAACCGTCAGCCGCAGGGTGATGCGGTTTGCGGCACGAGCCGTGGAGCAGTTGATCGATGCGTGAGCGCACGACAAGGTTCGGCACGTGGCGCTGCCGTACAACAGATGCGGCGCCCAGTCGGCGACGGGATGTTGGCCATCGATCAACAGGTCGTAATCGACCTGTGTGTCAAAAGGCAGGGGGCTGTCGAGCGTGACGTCTATCAGGTGAATGAATGCATGAATGCCTACAGGAATGACCGTGCATTTCCCGGCATCCAGTGGCATGTCTCCTATGCCTTGCAGGCGCAAGGTCAGCGACAGCTCGCGGCTGCCGACCAGCCAAAGCACGATGCGTGTCGGTTCCAGCCGTCGCAAGAGCGGGCCGGCCAGTACTGGAGGCAGCGGAGGCAGGTCAGCAGAAATTCGAGACATCGGAGGGCAAAACTCAGGTCGCACAGGCTGGCGATGATAGCTCAGCCTGTGCTTTCAACCCTTAAGCGAGGCTTAAGAGTCCGACTTTTGCAGCTTCAGCGCCAACAGGCGCCATTCGGCAGGCGTCGCGTCGACTCTTGGCTGTTCCTGCACGGAGCAGTCGAAACGGTAAGTGACGTCGTCGCCGTTCATGTTCCGCGCGGTGACGGTATTGCTGAAGGTGTAGACCTGATCCTTGAAGCGTTGCGGGGTGAGGCTTTTGCTATCGGCAAACCGTGCAGACGCGGGGAAGCGCAAGGTACTGGTCACGAACGGGCTGCACATGACATACGCGAGCATCGACTTGTCAGCCTGCGCGTCGTTGCGCAGTTTTTTGCTCAGGGCTGTCAGAGCCTTGCGTCCCTGGTCGTCACTCTGGTCAATCACGGTTTGCACCGACATCGTCTTCGGCGCCCGACTGGCGTAGTTCGGCAGCAAGGCTGAGTCCGGCGGTGAGGGTTTGTCGTCTGGCTCGATAGCGGCAAACACTGGCGCGGCTTTCAGCGCAGCGGGGCTTGCAGCCGACTCGGCTTCCGGCAGCAACGAGGTTGGCTCTGCTTCCCGTGTCACAACGTTTTCAGTCTGCTCGGCTTCGTAGTGATGGGCTGACGGGAACAGTGAAAGCGTGATCGACAGCACCACCATCGCCACAATAAAGCCGCCCGCCGCACCGACCAGGTTGCCGTAAAACAGATGCCAGCTGCCGCGGTTTTTCACCACCCAGCGCCACATGAAACCCCAGGCCGCGACAAATGCCAGAAAACGCAGAAACTCCATTCGATCCTTTCCTTAAACCTGCAAAAACCTGAAAACGGTGCGTCGTAGAGAATGAGTCCTGACGGTAGGCGGCAAGATATCAAAATAGATTTCTGGTGCCACGAGAACCTTCATGCTCAGTGTCGATACCGATTACTTCAGTGCAAAAAACGCCAGCGCCGTAATGCCGGCCACTGTGCCGCAAAGGCCTGCCAGAAGCTGTCGCGCAATGAGGGGCTCGACTTGCGAGCGTCGCGCGACCAGCATCCATACACCGACCAGTGCTGCGGCGGTTGTCATCATTTCCAGCACTGTACTCATCAGTCCGGATACGTGCGGCCGGGTCGAACCGAACAGGCCGATGTAGAACTCCGAGACGACCAGACCTACCAGCATGCCGCTGGCAGAGCCCAGCAGATTGGCGAGAAACAGGTTCCAGGTGCCGCGATGTTTGACCACCCACACCCACATGGCCACCCAGGCTAAAAGACAAAACGCTGCATCCATCGCATCCCTCCTTTGGAGTCAGTAGTGGTCAGGCCCATGGCTCCCGGCCCAACAGTGGACGGCAAGATAGCAAAATAGTAGCTTCGCGCCACTTTCCTGATTCCTGTAATGGACTACTCATGTCAAAAGTCGCGCCCGCCCTGAGCCTGCTGTGTGCAATCACTTTCGCCAGCGCCATGACCCCGGCATTCGCCGCGTGGAAAGAGCACCCGGAAAACAGCTGGAAGTATTACCTCGCCAACTGTCAGCGAATGCAGCAAAAAATGGCCGACGTCCAGAGCGGTCGCGTGTCTGGCGCCTTTGAAGTGATGGGCGATCTGGAGAACAGCCAGGGGAGCATGAATGAGCACCGCTCGAACCTGCCTCCCCAATACCTCGCCTCCGGCGAATTCGCTCAGTGCGAAAACGTGGCGGCCGAGGCCGATGCGATGATTGCCCGTGGCAAAGCCGAGTTCGCCGACAGAATGAACCAGGCCGCCCAGCAAGGCCGCATCGCCCATCAGAACTCTCCTGAATACAAGCGCGCCCGTTCGCTCGGCTACAGCGACGTCGGCGAAATCTCCTTCCTGAAACTCCACGAAGACATGGACGGCGAAGCGCGACTGAAGACCATGATGATTACGGTCGACGCGGTGTGCGGCCGTCACTTCCGTGCCACGCAGTATGTGAAGCCGTACGTGATCTACACCGTGAATGCGTCGGATGGTGGTTGCGGAGAAGAAAAACGCGTGGCGGTTCTGGGTGGCAGACCGGTGGAGAAGGGCGACTACATCGATGAGCGCGGCATCTTTCAGTATGTCGGGTGGAAGAAACTGGTAGGGGCGGATGGGTTTCCGACCGAGATTCGGGTGGTGAAGGCCCGGTAGTCAACCACGGGCTGTTTACAGCACGTCTTTCAGATAACCCTTGAGAGCGAGCAGCGGCGCGTCAAGCTGCTCCATCGATCGTGCCTGGCTGAAATCGGCGGACAGCTTCTGCAATTCGCGTCCAAGCGGTTTGTCCACTCCGCCCAAGGCCTCCAGCGCCAGGCTCAGGCATTCATTCATCTTGAACTGAATAGCCTGGAGATCGCCCCGGCGCACCAGCAGTTCGAAAACGTCTTTCTCGTAATCGCCCATGACCAGATCATCCCGCAAAATCGGGCTCAGGCCTTCTTCCTCGTACGCGAGTTTGAGGGAGAACAGGGCGACTGTTTCCAGTGACGTTTCCATGCTGTGAACCTGTGTGAGATCTCGCCGGTCGGCCAGCGGCACTTTCCGGCAGGCGAAAAAAAGGCCTTGCAAAGCAAGACCTTTCTTAATTTTGGTGCCCCGAGGGAGACTCGAACTCCCACTCCTTTCGAAAACGGATTTTGAATCCGCCGCGTCTACCAATTCCGCCATCAGGGCTCAATGGCGGCGAAGTATAGAGAGGTGCCTACCGTTGGTCAATCACGTTTCATGGTCAATTTTCGATATTTCCGCTAGACTTTCCGGCCCTGCTAGACGAACCCCATCATGCGCGTTGCTGACTTTACCTTCGAGCTTCCTGATTCGCTGATCGCCCGCCACCCTTTGGCCGAGCGTCGCGGTAGTCGCCTGTTGACCCTGGATGGGGTCAGCGGCGCCTTGGCACACCGTCAATTCACTGATCTGCTTGAGCATTTGCGCCCGGGCGATCTGATGGTGTTCAACAATACCCGGGTGATTCCGGCGCGGCTGTTCGGGCAGAAAGCCTCCGGCGGCAAGCTGGAAATCCTCATCGAGCGGGTGCTCGATACGCACCGCGTGCTGGCCCATGTGCGTTCCAGCAAGTCGCCGAAACCGGGTTCGAAGATCCTTATCGACGGTGGTGGCGAAGCCGAAATGCTGGCGCGCCACGATGCGCTGTTCGAGCTGGGTTTCTCTGAGGAAGTGCTGCCGTTGCTCGACCGCGTCGGGCACATGCCGCTGCCTCCTTATATAGATCGCCCGGACGAAGGTTCGGATCGCGAGCGTTATCAGACCGTTTACGCCGAGAAGCTGGGCGCGGTGGCTGCACCGACCGCCGGGCTGCACTTCGACCAGACGCTTATGGAAGCGATTGCCGCCAAGGGCGTCGAGACTGCATTCGTCACCCTGCACGTTGGCGCCGGTACTTTCCAGCCAGTGCGCGTCGAGAAGATCGAAGACCATCACATGCACACCGAGTGGCTGGAAGTCGGCCAGGACGTGGTCGATGCCGTTGCCGCTTGCCGCGCCCGTGGTGGTCGGGTGATCGCCGTCGGTACAACCAGCGTGCGTTCGCTGGAGAGCGCCGCCCGCGATGGCGTGCTCAAGCCGTTCAGCGGCGACACCGACATCTTTATCTACCCGGGCCGGCCATTCCATGTGGTCGATGCCCTGGTGACCAATTTCCATTTGCCCGAATCCACGCTGTTGATGCTGGTTTCGGCGTTTGCCGGTTACCCGGAAACCATGGCCGCCTATAAGGCCGCCGTGGACAACGGTTACCGCTTTTTCAGCTACGGTGATGCGATGTTCATCACCCGTAATCCCGCACCGACTGCCCCTGAACAGACAGGCCCAGAGGAAACAGAATGAGTCGCGAATGTCGCATGTCCTTTGAACTCCTGGCCACCGATGGCAAGGCCCGTCGTGGTCGCCTGACCTTCCCCCGTGGCACCGTCGAGACCCCGGCCTTCATGCCGGTGGGTACTTACGGCACGGTCAAGGGCATGTTGCCGCGTGATATCGAGGCGATTGGCGCGGAAATCATTCTGGGCAACACCTTCCACCTGTGGTTGCGCCCGGGCACTGAAGTGATCAAGGCCCACGGCGACCTGCACGATTTCATGCAGTGGAAAGGCCCGATCCTGACCGACTCCGGCGGTTTCCAGGTGTTCAGTCTCGGCGCCATGCGCAAGATCAAGGAAGAGGGCGTGACTTTCGCCTCTCCGGTCGACGGCTCGAAAGTGTTCATGGGCCCGGAAGAGTCGATGCAGGTCCAGCGTGACCTGGGCTCGGACATCGTGATGATTTTCGACGAATGCACCCCGTACCCGGCTGACGAAGACGTCGCCCGCGTGTCCATGGAGCTGTCGCTGCGCTGGGCCCAGCGTTCGAAGAATGCCCATGGCGACAACACGGCGGCGCTGTTCGGCATCGTTCAGGGCGGCATGCACCAGGACCTGCGCATGCGCTCGCTGGAAGGCCTGGACAAGATCGGTTTCGACGGCCTGGCCATCGGCGGTCTGTCGGTAGGCGAGCCGAAGCACGAAATGATCAAGGTGCTCGATTACCTGCCGGGCATGATGCCGGCTGACAAACCTCGTTACCTTATGGGCGTTGGCAAACCGGAAGATCTGGTTGAGGGTGTGCGCCGCGGTGTGGACATGTTCGATTGCGTGATGCCAACCCGTAATGCCCGCAACGGGCATCTGTTCATTGATACAGGCGTGCTGAAGATCCGTAACGCGTTCCATCGCCATGATGATTCGCCGCTGGATCCGACCTGCGATTGCTATACCTGCCAGAACTTCTCCCGCGCTTATCTGCATCACCTGGACAAGTGCGGCGAAATGCTGGGAAGCATGCTCAATACCATCCATAACTTGCGCCATTATCAGGTGCTGATGGCTGGTTTGCGCGAGGCTATTCAACAGGGTACATTGGCCGCCTTTGTCGATGCCTTCTACGCCAAACGCGGGCTCCCCGTTCCGCCTTTGGACTGAGTTTTCTGACCCCAAGATTCAACATTTGCAACTGGAGTGCTAAATGAGCTTTTTTATCTCTAACGCCATGGCTGACGCGGCTGCACCGGCTGCAGCGCCTATGGGCGGCGGCTTCGAGTGGATTTTCCTGGTCGGCTTCCTGGTCATCTTCTACCTGATGATCTGGCGTCCACAGGCCAAGCGCGCCAAAGAGCAGAAGAACCTGCTGAACAGCCTGCAGAAGGGCGACGAAGTGGTCACCACCGGCGGCATCGCCGGCAAGATCACCAAAGTGGCCGATGACTTCGTGGTTCTGGAAGTTTCCGACACCGTGGAAATGAAGTTCCAGAAGGGCGCCATCGCCGCCACGCTGCCAAAAGGCACGCTGAAAGCGATCTAAGGGCAACAACTTCTACTCAATCGACGGGGCGCGCAAGGCGCCCCGCGTCATAACGGGCGGCGTGATGCTGAACAAATATCCTCTGTGGAAATACATTCTGATCCTGGCGGTGCTGGCGATCGGTCTGATTTATTCCGCTCCGAATCTATACCCCGATGACCCGGCCATCCAGATCAGCGGCGCCAGCACGGCCCTGCAGGTCAATCAGGCCGACCTGGACCGCGTGAGCACCGCGCTGCGTGAATCCGGGATCAACGTCAAGGCGTCGAGCCTGGCAGCCAACGGCAAGGGTGGCCTGATTCGTCTGACCAAGGCTGAAGACCAGTTGCCGGCCAAAGACGTTGTGCGCAAGGCATTGGGTGACGACTACGTCGTCGCGCTGAACCTGGCACAGACCACCCCGCAATGGCTGCGCAACATGGCTGCGCACCCGATGAAGCTGGGTCTGGACTTGTCCGGTGGTGTGCACTTCCTGCTGGAAGTGGACATGGACAAAGCCCTCGACGCACGCCTGAAAGTCTACGAAGGCGACGTCAAGAGCCTGCTGCGCAAAGAGAAACTGCGCTATCGCAGCCTGCCGCAGCTCAATGGCGCCATTCAGCTGGGCTTCAGCGATGCTGACTCCCGCGAACAGGCCCGTGCGCTGATCCGCAAGAACTTCAACGATTTCGACATTGTTCCGGCCGACCTCAACGGTCAACCGGTGCTGCGTCTGGCGATGACCCCGGCCAAGCTGGCGGAAATCCGTGAATACTCCATCAAGCAGAACCTGACCACGGTACGTAACCGCGTCAACGAGCTGGGTGTTGCCGAACCGATCGTCCAGCGTCAGGGCGCCAACCGCATCGTGGTTGAGCTGCCGGGTGTGCAGGACACTGCAGAAGCCAAGCGTATCCTCGGCAAGACTGCCAACCTGGAATTCCGTCTGGCCGCTGAGCCGGGTGCCTCGAAAGCCACTTCCGAGACTTTCGAGTTCCGCGAAGGCAAGCGTCCTCCGGCGCAGATCGAGCGCAGCCTGATCATCACCGGTGACCAGGTGACCGATGCCAAGGCCGGTTTTGGCGAGCACGGCACACCTGAAGTGAACATCCGTCTGGATGGCCACGGTGGCGAGCTGATGAGCCGCGCGACCCGCAGCAACGTCGGTCGCAGCATGGCGGTGATCTTCATCGAACAGCGTCCGGTGACCACCTACGTCAAGCAGATGGTCGACGGCGTCGAGAAAGACGTGCCGGTGCAGTCCTTCAAGGAAGAGAAGAAGATCATCAGCCTGGCGACCATCCAGTCGCCGCTGGGTGCGCAATTCCGTATCACCGGCCTGAACGGCCAGGGCGAGTCTTCCGAGCTGGCGCTGCTGCTGCGTGCCGGTGGTCTGGCGGCTCCGATGTACTTCGCTGAAGAACGCACCATCGGCCCGAGCCTGGGTGCGGACAACATCACCAAGGGTATCGATGCATCGCTGTGGGGCATGCTGTTCGTCTCGCTGTTCATCATCGCCATCTACCGCTTCTTCGGCCTGATCGCCACCGTCGCTCTGGCGGTGAACATGGTGCTGCTGCTGGCATTGATGTCGCTGCTGGGTGCAACCCTGACCCTGCCGGGTATTGCCGGTATCGTGTTGACCATGGGTATGGCGGTCGACGCCAACGTGCTGATCTTCTCGCGGATTCGTGAAGAGATCGCCGCCGGCATGACCGTGCAGCGTGCAATCAACGAAGGCTTCGGCCGGGCATTCACCGCGATTCTCGACGCCAACCTGACCACCTTGCTGGTCGGCGGCATCCTCTTCGCCATGGGCACCGGCCCGGTGAAGGGTTTCGCAGTGACCATGTCCCTCGGGATCTTTACCTCGATGTTCACGGCCATCATGGTGACCCGCGCGATGGTCAACCTGATCTTCGGCGGTCGTGACTTCAAGAAGTTGTGGATTTAAGGGGCTGCCATGTTACGTACAATCAACTTCATGGGCGTTCGCAACTTCGCGTTCGGCGTCACATTGTTCCTTACCGTGCTGGCCTTGTTCAGCGTGTTCCACAAGGGCATGAACTGGGGCCTGGACTTCACCGGCGGTACGCTCATCGAGCTGACCTACGAGCGTCCGGCCGACGTCACCAAGGTGCGTGAGCAACTGGTTACCGCCGGTTATCACGAAGCGGTCGTGCAGAACTTCGGTGCGACCACCGACCTGCTGGTGCGCATGCCGGGTGAAGACCCGCAACTGGGCCATCAGGTGGCGGAAGCGCTGCAGAAGGTCGGCGGTGAAAACCCGGCGACGGTCAAGCGCGTCGAGTTCGTCGGCCCGCAGGTCGGTGAAGAGCTGCGCGACCAGGGCGGCCTCGGCATGCTGCTGGCGCTCGGCGGCATCCTGATCTACCTGGCTTTCCGCTTTCAGTGGAAATTCGCGGTCGGTGCCATCGTTTCGCTGATTCACGACGTGATCGTGACTGTGGGTATCCTGTCGTTCTTCCAGATCACCTTCGACCTGACGGTGCTGGCGGCGGTACTGGCGATCATCGGTTACTCGCTGAACGACACCATCGTCGTGTTCGACCGGGTGCGTGAGAACTTCCGCGTGCTGCGCAAGGCTTCGCTGATCGAGAACATCAACATCTCGACCACTCAGACCCTGCTGCGCACCATGGCGACTTCGATCTCCACCTTGCTGGCGATCGCGGCACTGCTGTTCTTCGGTGGCGACAACCTGTTCGGCTTCTCCATCGCCCTGTTCATCGGTGTTCTGGCGGGTACCTACTCGTCGATCTACATCGCCAACGTGGTGCTGATCTGGCTGAACCTGTCTTCGGAAGACCTGATTCCGCCGGCCAATACCGAGAAGGAAGTCGACGACCGTCCATAACGGCCATCGCTTCCCCGGTTGTCAGTCAAAAAAGGCGCGAGTTGAACTCGCGCCTTTTTTATTGCTCCAAGGCTGGGAGAAGCGCGGGCGCGTCCCGCATGTGATGGTCAGGAGGTTCATGTGAACAAGTCGTTGCTGGTTGGTGCGGTACTGGGTGCTGTCGGTGTGACTGCCGGGGGCGCTGTCGCCACCTACAGCCTGGTTAAAAGCGGCCCTGAGTATGCGCAGGTTCTGGCCGTTGAACCGGTCAAGACACAGATCAAGACGCCACGTGAAGTATGCAAGGATGTCGCTGTGACCCGGCAGGCGCCGGTCAAGGATCAACACCAGATTCTCGGTACCGCCATCGGTGCCGTGGCGGGTGGTTTGCTGGGTAACCAGATCGGCGGCGGCACCGGCAAGAAGATTGCCACGGTAGCTGGCGCGGTCGGTGGCGGTTATGCCGGCAACAAGGTGCAGGAAGGCATGCAGAATCGCGATACCTACACCACCACCCAGACTCGCTGTAATACGGTGAATGACATCAGCGACAAGGTTGTAGGCTATGACGTCCGCTACTCGCTGGACGGCAAGGAAGGCAAAGTGCGGATGGATCGTGATCCGGGCAACCAGATTCCGGTCGACAAGGAAGGCAAGCTGATCCTGTCGCAGGCGCAGCCTGGGCAATAAGCGGTTGTAGTAAAAAAGAAGCACCCTTCGGGGTGCTTTTTTGTGCCCGGGAATCAAGCAATGTGCAGGCATAAAAAAAGCACCCCGGAGGGTGCTTTTCTGGTTTCGCGAGAAGCTTAGCGCTTCAGCGAGGCTGGCAGGTGCGGCTGGATCGCCGTCAGAACTGCCTTGAAGCATTTGGTGTTGCCGGCAACGACGTGGCCTTTTTCAAGGAAGTCGTGACCGCCGGTGAAGTCGCTCACCAGACCGCCGGCTTCCTGAATCAGCAGCGCGCCTGCAGCCATGTCCCACTCGGACAGGCCCGACTCCCAGAACGCGTCGAAACGACCGGCCGCAACGTAGGCCAGGTCCAGGCTCGCCGAACCGGCGCGACGGATGCCGGCAGTCTGGCCAACCAGGGCGCGGAACATGCCCAGGTAGTTGTCGAGGTTGTCCATCTGGTCGTCACGGAACGGGAAACCGGTGCCGAGCAGAGCGCCGTCCAGGCTGGTACGACCGCTGACACGCAGACGACGACCGTTCAGTTGAGCGCCGCGACCACGGCTGGCGGTGAATTCTTCCTGGCGAACCGGATCCAGAACAACGGCGTGTTCCAGGCGACCACGGTATTTGCAGGCAATGCTGACGGCGAAGTGAGGAATGCCGCGCAGGAAGTTGGTGGTGCCGTCCAGCGGATCGATGATCCACAGATATTCCTCGCCTTCGATACCGCTGCCGGCGTGCATGCCGGTCTCTTCACCCATGATCGAGTGATTCGGGTAAGCCTTGCGCAGGGCGTCGATGATTTTCTGTTCGGCGGCGCGATCGACCTCGGATACATAATCCTTGGCGTCTTTTTCGTCGACCTTGATGGTATCCAGGCGCTCGATGGAGCGGAAGATCAGTTCACTGGCGCTGCGGGCGGCGCGCAGCGCGATATTCAGCATGGGCTGCATGGATGTGTCACCTAAGGTTGTTAAAGAAAGCCGCGCATTCTATCAGAACTTTTCTTCAGGTGAAGGTCGCTGTTCGCTTTCATAGCTTAACGGTAGGCTGTTCTGTAAGATTTGCACCCCTTTCCCCAGTCCGAGAGCGCCCGCCGTGCTGCAAAACATTCGTGTCGTCCTGGTCAATACCAGCCACCCGGGAAACATCGGCGGGACCGCGCGCGCCATGAAAAACATGGGTTTGTCGCGGCTGGTGCTGGTCGATCCGCGAGTCTTTCCGCATCACGAAGCCGATGCTCGTGCCTCGGGTGCCGGTGACATCCTTGAAAATGCGCAAGTCGTCGCCACCTTGGAAGACGCTCTGGTCGGCTGCAATCTGGTGCTTGGCACCAGTGCTCGTGACCGGCGCATTCCCTGGCCGCTGCTGGATCCGCGCGAATGCGGGACCAAAGTGGTCGAGGAGGCCGGGCAGGGCGCGGAAATCGCGCTGGTATTCGGGCGTGAAGACTCCGGCCTGACCAACGACGAGCTGCAACGATGTCACTATCACGTGCACATCCCCTCCGATCCTGAATTCAGCTCGCTGAATCTCGGGGCGGCGGTGCAGGTGTTGAGCTATGAAGTGCGCATGGCCTGGCTGGCCGCACAAGGCCAGCCGACCAAGATCGAGAAAGAAGAAGTGGCCTCCGTGAAAAGCGCCGAGCTGGCGACCATGGATGAGCTGGAGCGATTCTATGAGCACCTGGAGCAGACCCTGGTGGCCATCGAATTCCTCGATCCGGAAAAACCTCGGCACTTGATGGCGCGCCTGCGCCGGTTGTACGGACGCAGCTCGGTCAGCCGGGCGGAAATGAATATTTTGCGTGGCATCCTCACGGAAACCCAGAAAGCGGCCCGTGGCGAGCTCCTTAAGCGGAAGGATTAATGATGTTCGAGCGTTTGCGTGAAGATATCCAGAGCGTATTCCACCGAGACCCGGCGGCGCGTAACGCTTTTGAAGTCCTGACCTGCTACCCCGGCATGCATGCAATCTGGATTCATCGACTGGCCGGCATGCTCTGGCGCAACGATCTGAAATGGCTGGCGCGGCTGGTGTCGAACTTCGGTCGCTGGCTGACCGGAATCGAGATTCATCCGGGCGCCAAGGTGGGTCGACGCTTCTTTATCGACCATGGCATGGGCATCGTCATTGGCGAAACCGCAGAAATCGGCGATGACGTCACCATCTATCAGGGCGTGACCCTTGGCGGCACCAGTTGGAACAAGGGCAAGCGTCACCCGACGCTGGGTGATGGTGTTGTCGTGGGGGCCGGCGCGAAGGTGCTGGGTCCGTTCACGGTCGGCGCTGGCGCCAAGGTCGGTTCCAATGCCGTGGTGACCAAAGAGGTGCCGCCGGGCGCCACCGTGGTAGGCATTCCGGGGCGGATCATCGTCAAATCCGATGACGAAGCCGATGCCAAGCGCAAGGCCATGGCCGAGAAAATCGGTTTCGATGCCTATGGCGTGAGCGGTGACATGCCGGATCCGGTGGCGCGTGCCATTGGCCAATTGCTCGATCACCTGCAGGCGGTGGATGGCCGTCTGGAAGGGATGTGCGGGGCGTTGAAGGATCTGGGCAGCAATTACTGTGCGAAAGATCTGCCTGAACTGCGCGAAGAAGACTTCGCCTGCGTGAAGGGCAAGGACGAATCCACTACGCACTGATGCGCTTGCAGGGCTGCTGCCGGCCGGTGTGCCATTAAGCCGCAGACCCTGCTATCATTCGCGCGCTCTTTTGCGGGTAAACCCGACTAAAGCACTAGGTCTTATAGTTGACTTAAATGCTCGGGAATTGCATACTCCCGCCCATTCCGAACTCCGTGGTAATTGTCCATGCGACTGACTACAAAAGGCCGATACGCCGTGACCGCCATGCTTGACCTGGCGTTGCATGCGCAGCACGGGCCCGTGTCCCTGGCCGATATCTCCGAGCGCCAAGGCATCTCCCTGTCCTATCTCGAACAGCTTTTCGCCAAGCTGCGCCGCAGCAACCTGGTTTCCAGTGTTCGCGGTCCGGGCGGTGGCTACCAGTTGTCCCGCGATATGCAGGGCATCCAGGTTGCCCAGGTGATCGATGCGGTGAACGAATCGGTCGATGCAACAAAATGCCAGGGCCAGGGCGATTGCCATTCCGGCGACACCTGCCTGACCCATCACCTGTGGTGCGACCTGAGCCTGCAGATTCACGAATTTCTCAGCGGTATCAGCTTGGCCGACCTCGTAACTCGCCGTGAGGTGCAGGAAGTGGCCCAGCGTCAGGATCAGCGTCGTTGCAATGGCAAGGCGCCGCGCCTGGACAAGATTGAAGCGTCCGCCGTCGAATGACAGCCAGAGAGCTAGCGGCACGCCAGCCAGCCTGATTTAGGAGATAGTCCATGAAATTGCCGATTTACCTTGATTACTCTGCGACCACCCCGGTCGATCCGCGCGTAGCGCAAAAGATGAGTGAATGCCTGCTGGTCGACGGAAACTTCGGTAACCCGGCGTCCCGTTCCCACGTGTTCGGCTGGAAGGCCGAAGAGTCCGTCGAAAACGCCCGTCGTCAGGTGGCCGATCTGGTCAACGCCGACCCGCGCGAAATCGTCTGGACCTCCGGTGCCACCGAGTCCGACAACCTGGCAATCAAGGGCGCGGCACATTTCTACGCCTCCAAGGGCAAGCACCTGATCACTTCCAAGATCGAGCACAAGGCTGTCCTCGACACCATGCGCCAACTGGAGCGTGAAGGTTTCGAAGTGACCTACCTCGAGCCGACCGAAGACGGTCTGATCACGCCGGCCATGATCGAAGCCGCGCTGCGCGAAGACACCATCCTGGTGTCGGTGATGCACGTGAACAACGAGATCGGCACGGTCAACGACATCGCCGCCATCGGCGAGCTGACCCGTTCGAAAGGCATTCTGTTCCACGTCGACGCCGCTCAGTCCACCGGCAAGGTCGAAATCGACCTGCAGAAGCTGAAAGTCGACATGATGTCGTTCTCTGCCCACAAGACCTACGGTCCTAAAGGCATCGGCGCGCTGTACGTCAGCCGCAAGCCGCGTGTGCGCATCGAAGCGACCATGCACGGCGGCGGTCACGAGCGTGGCATGCGTTCCGGCACCCTGGCGACCCACCAGATCGTCGGCATGGGCGAAGCGTTCCGTGTAGCCAAGGAAGACATGGCTGCCGAAAACGTCCGCATCAAGGCGTTGAGCGACCGTTTCTACAAGCAGGTCGAGCATCTGGAAGAGCTGTACGTCAACGGCAGCCTGACCGCCCGCGTTCCGCACAACCTGAACCTGAGCTTCAACTACGTTGAAGGCGAGTCGCTGATCATGGCGCTCAAGGATCTGGCGGTTTCGTCCGGTTCAGCGTGCACTTCGGCGTCTCTGGAGCCTTCGTACGTGCTGCGCGCCCTGGGCCGCAACGACGAACTGGCGCACAGCTCGATCCGCTTCACCTTCGGCCGTTTCACTACCGAAGAGGAAATCGATTACGCCGCGCAGAAAGTCTGCGAGGCCGTCACCAAGCTGCGCGCTCTGTCGCCGCTGTGGGACATGTACAAAGACGGCGTCGATATCTCGAAGATCGAGTGGGCGGCACACTAAACATAGAAGCCGCCGGATACGGATCCTGTAGCGACGCGGCGGTTTGCGCAGCGCAGTTGCAGGGTCTCAAGAGCGGCCCTGATGAGTGAGGATTGAGAATCATGGCTTACAGCGAAAAGGTCATCGACCACTACGAAAACCCGCGTAACGTCGGCAAGATGGACGCGGAAGATCCAGATGTCGGCACCGGCATGGTCGGCGCTCCGGCGTGCGGCGACGTGATGCGTCTGCAGATCAAGGTCAACGACCAGGGCGTTATCGAAGACGCCAAGTTCAAGACCTACGGCTGCGGTTCGGCTATCGCTTCCAGCTCCCTCGCCACCGAGTGGATGAAGGGCAAGACCCTGGACGAAGCGGAAACCATCAAGAACACCCAGCTGGCCGAAGAACTGGCTCTGCCGCCAGTGAAAATCCACTGCTCGGTACTCGCAGAAGACGCCATCAAGGCTGCCGTTCGCGACTACAAGCAGAAGAAAGGCTTGATCTAAGCATTGGGCGACGAGTAAGGAGTCAACGATGGCTATCAGCATGACAGAAGCGGCTGCTCGACACGTGCGACGCTCCCTCGACGGGCGCGGCAAGGGTGAAGGGATTCGTCTGGGTGTTCGCACCACAGGCTGTTCCGGCCTTGCCTACGTGCTGGAGTTTGTCGACGAGGTGGTTGCAGAAGATCAGGTGTTCGAGAGTCACGGCGAAAAAGTGATCATCGACCCCAAGAGCCTGGCTTACCTCGACGGCACCGAACTCGATTTCGTCAAGGAAGGGTTGAACGAAGGCTTCAAGTTCAACAATCCCAACGTGCGCGGTGAGTGTGGCTGCGGCGAAAGCTTCAACATCTGAGGCTGGTCGTGGGAACTCCTTGTCATTTCGCTTTATTCGAGCTGCAACCGGGCTTTCGTCTGGATCTCGAGCAACTGGCCACGCGCTATCGCGAGCTGGCGCGCGGCGTTCATCCCGATCGCTTTGCCGACGCTTCCGAGCGTGAGCAGCGCTCGGCACTCGAACAGTCCGCTCGGCTCAACGATGCTTACCAGACGCTCAAGAGCCCGGCACAGCGTGCGCGTTACCTGCTGACGATCAGCGGTCATGAAGTGCCGATGGAAGTCACGGTCCACGATCCCGAGTTTCTTCTGCAGCAGATGCAATGGCGCGAAGAGCTTGAAGATCTGCAGGACAGTGCCGACCTGGCAGGTGTCGCGACCTTCAAGCGCCGCCTGAAGACTGCTCAGGAGCAGCTGAACGAAAGCTTCGCAGCCTGTTGGGATGATGCAGCGCAACGCGAACAGGCCGAACGCCTGATGCGGCGCATGCAGTTCCTCGACAAGCTCACCTACGAAGTGCGCCAGTTAGAAGAGCGCCTCGACGATTAACCCAGTGCCGCTCCGGTCGCACGCCTGATATACAGATAAGTCCTGATCACGATGGCCCTACTGCAGATCGCCGAACCCGGCCAAAGTCCTCAACCGCACCAGCGTCGTCTGGCTGTGGGGATCGACTTGGGCACTACCAATTCGCTGGTCGCTGCGTTGCGCAGTGGTCTTTCCGAGCCGCTGGCCGACGCCGAAGGGCGGGTCATCCTGCCTTCCGCCGTGCGTTATCACGCCGATCGCGTCGAAGTCGGCGAGTCGGCCAAACTGGCCGCGTCCTCCGATCCCCTGAATACCGTGCTGTCGGTCAAACGCCTGATGGGTCGTGGCTTGTCCGACGTCAAGCAATTGGGCGATCAGCTGCCATACCGTTTTGTCGGTGGCGAATCGCACATGCCGTTCATCGACACCGTGCAGGGCCCGAAAAGCCCGGTCGAAGTGTCCGCCGATATCCTCAAGGTGTTGCGTCAGCGCGCCGAGGCGACCCTTGGCGGTGAACTGGTCGGCGCGGTGATTACCGTTCCTGCCTATTTCGACGACGCTCAGCGCCAGGCTACGAAGGATGCGGCAAAACTCGCCGGTCTGAACGTACTGCGCCTGCTCAACGAGCCGACCGCCGCTGCGGTGGCTTATGGGCTGGATCAGCATGCCGAAGGCCTGGTCGCCATTTATGACCTGGGTGGCGGTACTTTCGATATTTCGATTCTGCGCCTGACTGGCGGTGTCTTCGAAGTTCTGGCCACTGGCGGCGACAGCGCGCTGGGTGGTGACGATTTCGACCACGCGATTGCCGGCTGGATCATCGAAAGCGCGGGCCTTTCCGCCGATCTCGATCCGGGTGCGCAGCGCAATCTGCTGCAAACTGCCTGCGCGGCCAAGGAAGCCCTGACGAATGCCCGCAGTGTTGAAGTTGCTTATGGCGACTGGAAAGCACAGCTGACCCGTGAGGCCTTCGATGCGCTGATCGAGCCAATGGTCGCCCGCAGCCTGAAAGCCTGCCGCCGTGCCGTTCGCGACTCTGGTATCGAGCTGGAAGACGTGCATGCCGTGGTCATGGTCGGTGGTTCGACCCGCGTTCCACGTGTTCGCGAAGCTGTCGCCGAAGCCTTCGGCCGTCAACCGCTGACTGAAATCGACCCGGATCAAGTGGTGGCCATCGGTGCCGCGATCCAGGCCGATACGCTGGCCGGCAACAAGCGCGATGGCGGCGAACTGTTGCTGCTCGACGTGATTCCGCTGTCCCTGGGGCTGGAAACCATGGGCGGCCTGATGGAGAAGGTGATTCCGCGCAACACCACCATCCCGGTTGCCCGCGCCCAGGACTTCACTACTTATAAAGACGGCCAGTCGGCCATGGCGATCCATGTGTTGCAGGGCGAGCGCGAACTGATCAGCGACTGCCGCTCCCTGGCGCGTTTCGAATTGCGCGGTATCCCGGCGATGGTGGCGGGCGCGGCGAAGATTCGCGTGACCTTCCAGGTCGATGCCGACGGTCTGCTCAGCGTCTCTGCCCGTGAACTGGGTTCGGGCGTTGAGGCGAGCATTCAGGTCAAGCCGTCCTACGGTCTGACCGACGGCGAAATCGCCAAGATGCTCAAGGATTCGTTCCAGCACGCCAATGACGACAAGGTTGCCCGCGTCCTGCGCGAGCAGCAGGTTGATGCCCAGCGCCTGATCGAAGCGGTGCAGGGCGCTCTGGAGGCGGATGGCGAGCGTTTGCTCGACGCCGAAGAGCGCATGGTCATCGACCTGCAGGTGCAGGAACTGACCGAACTGATGAAAGGTACCGATGGTTACGCCATCGAGCAGCAGACCAAGCGTCTGTCGCAAGTGACCGATGCTTTTGCTGCCCGTCGTATGGATCAGACGGTGAAAGCCGCTCTGTCGGGGCGCAACCTGAATGAAATCGAGGATATCTGATGCCGCAGGTCATTTTTCTGCCCCACGAGAAGTTCTGCCCTGAAGGCATGGTGGTCGAGGCTGAGCCCGGCACTTCGATTCTCGAGCTGGCCCACGAACACCATATCGAGATGGAAAGCGCCTGCGGCGGCGTCTGCGCCTGCACCACTTGTCACTGCATCATCCGCGAGGGTTTCGACTCGCTGGAAGAAGCTGACGAGTTGGAGGAAGATTTCCTCGATCGCGCCTGGGGTCTGGAGGCGCAGTCGCGCCTGGCCTGTCAGGCCATCGTCGGCGAGGAAGACCTCACCGTCGAGATTCCGAAATATTCGCTTAACCATGCGGCCGAAGCGCCGCACTGACTGGTAAGACTGTCATGAGCTACGGTTGGAATGATGTTCAACGTATTGCAGAAGAGTTGGCTGAGGCCAAGCCGGGTGTAGATCCGTATTCTGTCAATTTCGTCGAGTTGCAGCAGTGGATCAAGGAGCTGCCTGACTTCGACGCTAACTCTGGCCGGGTCGGCGAGAAGGTGTTGGAAGCGGTTCAGCAGCTCTGGAATGATGAAATAGACTGATCATCCTTGCAGGTTAGGCAATACCCAAGAACCCGCGTATAATTCGCGGGTTTAATTTTTCGCAAATTACCGTTTCTGGAGTTACACCATGGCTGTTCAACGTACTTTCTCCATCATCAAGCCAGACGCCGTTGCAAAAGGCGCTGCCGGCGAAATCGTTACCCGTTTCGAAAAGGCTGGTCTGAAAGTGGTTGCTTCGAAAATGAAGCAACTGTCCAAAGCCGAAGCTGAAGGCTTCTACGCTGAGCACAAAGAGCGCGGTTTCTTCGGTGACCTGGTTGCTTTCATGATCTCCGGTCCGGTTGTTGTTCAGGTTCTGGAAGGCGAAAACGCCATCGCTCGCAACCGTGAGCTGATGGGCGCTACCAACCCTAAAGAAGCTGCTGCCGGCACCATCCGTGCTGACTTCGCTGAGTCGATCGACGCCAACGCCGTTCACGGTTCGGACTCCGAAGCCGCTGCCGCTCGCGAAATCTCGTACTTCTTCGCAGCTACTGAAGTAACCACTCGCTAAGCATTGGCTTAAGAGTGAAGGTGAATCCATGACTACATCGACTGTTAAAACCAACCTGCTGGGTCTGACCCAGCCGGAAATGGAAAAATTCTTCGACTCAATCGGGGAGAAGCGTTTCCGTGCCGGTCAGGTAATGAAATGGATTCACCACTTTGGCGTCGATGATTTCGACGCCATGACGAACGTCAGCAAGGCCTTGCGCGAAAAGCTCAAGGCTGTTGCTGAAGTTCGCGGTCCCGAAGTGGTCAGCGAGGACATTTCCAGCGACGGCACCCGCAAGTGGGTGGTGCGCGTGGCGTCCGGCAGTTGCGTCGAGACTGTTTACATTCCCCAGGGCAAACGCGGCACTCTGTGCGTTTCGTCCCAGGCAGGCTGTGCCCTGGACTGCAGTTTCTGCTCCACCGGCAAGCAAGGCTTCAACAGCAACCTCACCGCCGCCGAAGTCATCGGCCAGGTGTGGATTGCCAACAAATCCTTCGGCAGTGTTCCGGCTACCATCGACCGCGCCATCACCAACGTGGTGATGATGGGCATGGGCGAACCGCTGCTGAACTTCGACAACGTCGTGGCCGCCATGCATCTGATGATGGATGACCTGGGCTACGGGATCTCCAAGCGCCGCGTGACCCTGTCCACGTCGGGTGTGGTGCCGATGATCGATGAGCTGGCCAAGCACATCGACGTATCCCTGGCGTTGTCCCTGCACGCACCGAATGACGCATTGCGTAACCAATTGGTGCCGATCAACAAGAAATATCCGCTTAAGATGCTCCTCGATTCGTGTGTGCGCTACATGTCCGCCCTGGGCGAGAAACGTGTGCTGACCATCGAGTACACCTTGCTCAAGGACGTCAACGACAAGCTTGAGCACGCGGTGGAAATGATCGAGCTGCTCAAGGATATTCCCTGCAAGATCAACCTGATTCCGTTCAACCCGTTCCCGCACTCCGGGTACGAGCGGCCGAGCAACAACGCGATCCGCCGGTTCCAGGATCAGCTGCATCAGGCAGGCTATAACGTGACCGTGCGCACCACCCGTGGTGAAGACATCGACGCGGCTTGCGGTCAATTGGTAGGGCAGGTGCTGGATCGCACCCGTCGCAGCGAACGTTACATCGCCGTGCGCGAATTGAGCGCCGACAGCGATCTGGCACAGAACGCCGCGAACACTAACTAAGAGAGGATCTCTATGTCCCTGCGCTTTGCGCTGCTGTTGCTGTTGGCCAGCCTGTGTGCTGGCTGTGTCCTGTCGGGTGATTACAACCCGATGAAGACCAGCAAGGGCCGCGACGAAGCGCGGGCTGCCTACGTGCAGCTGGGGCTGGGATACTTGCAGCAAGGCATGACCGAGCGGGCCAAGGTACCCTTGAAAAAGGCCCTCGAGCTGGACGGTTCCGATCCCGACGCCAACGCCGCCCTTGGGCTGGTCTTTCAGTCCGAGATGGAGCCGAAGCTGGCCGACGAACACTTTCGCAAGGCACTGTCCTCCCGTCCCGCCGATGCCCGCATCCTCAACAATTACGGCAGTTTTCTCTACGAAGAACAGCGTTACAAGGAAGCCTACGAGCGTTTTGAACAGGCCGCCGCCGATACCCTGTATCCTGAGCGTTCGCGCGTGTTCGAGAACCTCGGCATGACGGCGTCCAAGCTTGGCCAGCGTGATCTGGCCCAGCAGCAACTGGAAAAAGCATTGCGTTTGAACCGTCAGCAACCACGGGCGTTGCTGGAAATGGCTGAGTTGTCATTCGAAGACAGGCATTATGTGCCCGCACGTGACTATTACGACCGTTTCAGCCAGCTGTCCGAGCAAAATGCACGTAGTCTGTTACTCGCGGTTCGGTTGGCAAAAGTGTTTGAAGATCGCGACAAGGCCGCCAGTGCGGGCCTGCAATTAAAACGACTCTATCCCGGTACGCCGGAATATCAGCAATACCTGTCGGAGCAATGATGAAAGCGGCGCATCCCGAAGTTGTAGCAGCGAATCGCGTTAACCCCGGTGAGACCTTGCGCCAGGCCCGCGAAAGCAATGGCTGGTCGCTGGCCGAAGTGGCCCTCAAGCTCAACCTCACCGTGACTTCCCTGACCAACCTCGAAGCCGGTGCGTTCGACAAGCTGCCGGGGCATACCTTCGCTCGCGGCTATATTCGCGCCTATGCCAAATTGCTCGGCATGGACCAGGCGGTCCTGGTCCAGCAATTCGACCAATCTACCGGCACCGACTCCCAGGGCAGCAATGTCCATGCGCTGGGCCGGATCGAAGAGCCGGTCCGTGTTTCCCACACCATTCTGCGGATCGTCAGCCTGTTGCTGCTGATCGCGGTCATCGGCGGCGGTTTTGTCTGGTGGCAGGATCAGACCTCGCTGCGCACCAAGGACCTGACCAGTCTGGCCACGGAGCACGTTGAAGTCGAAGGCGCCGATGGCACCACGCAGATTCATCCGATCGACGAGCCGGAAGACCAGGCCGTTACCGAAGGTCAGACCGAGGGCGCGACCGCGCTGGCCCTGCCCCAGTCGGAAACCACTGCCGAATCCACCGGCGCCGAGCCAGCCGCTCCGGCAGCCGCACCGGCCTTACCTGCTGCCCCGGCGGCGACGCCTGCTGCTCCGGCCCATGCCCCGGCCCCGGTTGTCGCCACTCCGGCTGCACCTGCTCCTAACGTTCCGGCGACTCCGGCACCGACCGTCACCGCACCCGTTGTTGCGGCCACCCCGGCACCCACCGCAGAAACCACTGCTCCGGCAGCAGGCGAAGGCCAGGTGCAACTGCAGTTCACCGCTGATTGCTGGGCACAGGTCACCGATGGTCGCGGCAAGGTTCTGTTCAGCGGTCTGAAACATAAAGGCGACAGCGTCTCCGTGGCAGGCAAGCCACCGCTGGCCGTGCGTCTGGGTGTTGCCCGGGCTGCGCAGGTCAGCTACAACGGCCAGCCGGTCGATGTTGCTCCGTTCACCAGTGGCGAGACTGCTCGCCTGAAGTTGGGTCAATAAGTCATGCACGGCGAATCTCCAATCAAACGTCGCGAATCGCGCAAGATCTGGGTCGGTAACGTGCCTGTGGGCGGCGATGCACCTATCGCGGTGCAGAGCATGACCAACAGCGACACCAACGATGTCGCGGCCACCGTCGCCCAAATCAACCGTCTGGAAGCCGCTGGCGTCGACATCGTTCGCGTATCGGTGCCGGACATGGACGCCGCCGAGGCGTTCGGCAAGATCAAGCAGCTGGTCAAGGTGCCGCTGGTTGCCGACATCCACTTCGACTACAAGATCGCTTTGCGCGTGGCCGAACTGGGCGTGGACTGCCTGCGCATCAACCCGGGCAACATCGGTCGCGAAGACCGCGTGCGTGCGGTGGTCGATGCCGCCCGTGACCGCGGGATTCCGATCCGCATCGGCGTCAACGCCGGTTCCCTGGAAAAAGACCTGCAGAAGAAATATGGCGAACCGACCCCGGCCGCTCTGGTCGAGTCGGCGCTGCGTCACGTCGAGCACCTCGAACGCCTGAATTTCCAGGACTTCAAGGTCAGCGTGAAGGCTTCCGACGTGTTCATGGCCGTCGAAGCCTACCGTCTGCTGGCCAAGGAAATCGTCCAGCCGCTGCACCTGGGCATCACCGAAGCCGGTGGATTGCGCTCCGGTACAGTGAAATCCGCCGTGGGCCTAGGTATGCTGCTCGCCGAGGGGATTGGCGATACCATCCGCATCTCGCTGGCGGCCGATCCGGTCGAGGAAGTGAAGGTCGGTTACGACATTCTCAAGTCTTTGCATCTGCGTTCCCGTGGCATCAACTTCATCGCCTGCCCGAGCTGCTCGCGGCAGAACTTCGATGTGGTCAAGACCATGAACGAGCTGGAAGGGCGCCTTGAAGACCTGCTGGTGCCGCTGGATGTTGCGGTGATCGGTTGCGTGGTCAACGGCCCGGGCGAAGCAAAAGAAGCCCATATCGGCTTGACCGGCGGTACGCCGAACCTGATTTACATCGACGGCAAGCCGTCGCAGAAACTGACGAATGACAATCTGGTGGACGAGCTGGAAAAGCTGATCCGCGAGAAAGCGGCCGAGAAGGTCGAAGCCGACGCAGCGGTCATCGCGCGCGGCTGATCGAACGAATTAAGGAATTTCTGTGAGCAAGTCCCTGCAAGCCATTCGTGGCATGAACGACATCCTGCCGGAACAGACCCCGGTATGGCGCTACTTCGAAGGCACCGTTTCGCGTTTGCTGGATAACTACGGTTACAAGCAGATCCGCATGCCGATCGTCGAATTCACCGAGCTGTTCAAGCGCTCGATCGGCGAAGTGACCGACATCGTCGAAAAAGAGATGTACACCTTCGACGACCGCAACGGCGACTCCCTGACCCTGCGTCCGGAAGGCACCGCTGCGTGCGTGCGTGCCGTGCTCGAGCATGGCATCACCGGCGGTGGCCAGGTGCAGAAACTCTGGTACATCGGTCCGATGTTCCGTCACGAGCGTCCGCAGAAAGGCCGTTATCGCCAGTTCCACCAGATCGGTCTGGAAGTCTTCAACCTCGACGGTCCGGACATCGACGCCGAACTGATCATCATGACCTGGCGCCTGTGGGGTGAGCTGGGTATCCGCGATGCCGTCAAGCTCGAACTCAACAGCCTGGGTACCAGCGAGTCCCGTGGTCGTTATCGTGAAGCGCTGGTCGAGTACCTCTCGGCGCACCACGACAAACTGGACGAAGACAGCCAGCGTCGCCTGAAAACCAACCCGCTGCGCGTGCTCGACACCAAAAATGCCGACACCCAGGCGGTGCTGGTCGATGCGCCGAAAATGGCGGATTACCTGGATGAAGAGTCCCGTGCCCACTTCGAAGGTCTGAAGGCGCGTCTGGATGCTGTCGGCATTCCTTACGTGCTCAACCCGAAACTGGTACGCGGTCTCGATTACTACAGCAAAACCGTATTCGAATGGGTCACCGACAAGCTCGGCGCCCAGGGCACTGTGTGCGCGGGCGGCCGTTACGACGGTCTGGTCGAGCAGATGGGCGGCAAGCCGACTCCGGGCGTCGGTTTCGCCATGGGCATCGAGCGCCTGGTGCTGATGCTGGAAACCCTGGAGCAGATCCCGCAAGAACTCGCCCGTCAGGTCGACGTCTACCTCTGCGCCTTCGGCGAAGAGGCGGAGCTGGCCGGTCTGGCCCTGGCCGAGCGTGTACGCGACCAGTTGCCGAACCTGCGCCTGCAGGTCAATGCCGGTGCCGGCAGCTTCAAGAGCCAGTTCAAGAAAGCCGACAAGAGCGGTGCGCTGTACGCACTGATCCTCGGTGACGACGAAATGGCCCAGCAAGTGGTAGGTTTCAAACCCCTGCGTGGCCAGGGCGAACAACAAAGCATTGCCTGGGATGCGCTTGCCGCTCACCTGGCCACCTGCGTCGTGCAGGGTTGAAGCTGTTTAAACAGCCGATTTAGCGATTAAGGAGTATTGGGGTGTCGAGTACCGAAGACGAACAGTTGGCGGATTTGAAGGACTGGTGGACACGCAACGGCAAACCTCTGGTCACTGGCGGCCTGTTGGCGCTGGTCATCGTGTTCGGCTGGCAGGCATTTCACAAGTATCAGAGCAACCAGTCGCAAGGCGCCTCGGTGCTCTATCAGCAATTGCTGGAAACCACGCTGACCCCGGACGGCAAGCCTGACGCTGCGCGCGTTGCTGATCTGGCCGGCAAGCTCAACAGCGAGTTCGGCGGTACTGCCTACGCGCAGTATGGCAGCCTGTTCGTGGCCAAGGTTGCGGTCGACAGCGGCAAGCTGGACGACGCGGCGACCGAGCTGAAAGCCATCGTTGCCAAGCCGGCCAACGCGGCGCTGGGCGAAATCGCCCGTCAGCGTCTGGCGCAGGTGCTGGGCGCACAGAACAAGGCGGATGAAGCCCTGAAACTGCTTGAAGGCGATGCCGACAAGTCGTTCCTGGCCACTCGCGAAGAACTCAAGGGCGACCTGCTGGTACAGCTGGGCCGCACTGACGAAGCGAACGCGGCGTATCAAAAAGCCAAGGCGGCACTGTCGGATGAAGCGGCAGTCGGCGGCCTTCAAATCAAGCTGGACGACCTGGCCAAAGGGGATGCGTGACGTGATCGGTTGGAAGCATGCAGCATTGCTGGCTCTGGCCATTCTGGCCACGGGTTGCAGCAGCAACAGCACAAAAGAACTGCCACCAGCCGAACTGACTTCCTTCAAGGAAGAAGTGGTTCTGCACAAAGTGTGGAGCCGTTCGATCGGTGACGGTCAGGGCGAAACCTACAACATGCTGGTGCCGGCGATCGATGGTGACACCATTTACGCCGCCGACGTGACCGGTATCGTGATGTCCATGGATCGCAGCAACGGCGACGTGAAGTGGAAGAAAGAACTGGATGTGCCAGTCTCCGGCGCCGTCGGCGTGGGTTACGGTCTGGTTCTGATCGGCACGCTGCGTGGCGACGTCATCGCCCTCGACACCATCAATGGTGAAGAGAAGTGGCGCGCTCGCGTGACCAGTGAAGTATTGGCGCCACCAGCCAGCAACGGCGACATCGTGGTCGTGCAGACCCAGGACGATCGTCTGATTGGTCTGGATGCATCCACCGGTCACCAGCGCTGGGTGTATGACAGCACTCCGGCCGTACTGACCCTGCGTGGCACCAGTGCACCGCTCGCGACCAACCGCCTCGCGGTGGCTGGCCTGTCGACCGGTAAAGTGGTCGCTCTGGACATTTCCAACGGCGTGCCGGTCTGGGAACAACGGATCGCGATTCCACAAGGTCGTTCGGAACTGGAGCGCGTGGTCGACATCGACGGCGGTCTGCTGCTGTCCGGTGGCACTCTGTACGTTGCCAGCTATCAGGGTCGCGTTGCGGCACTGGACCTGGAAAGCGGCCGTCAACTGTGGCAGCGCGATGCGTCGAGCTACGCCGGTATCGCCCAGGGTTTCGGCAACGTCTACGTGAGCCTGTCCTCGGGCACCGTTGAAGGCGTCGACGAGCGTTCGACCACTGCACTGTGGACCAACGACTCGCTGGCCCGCCGTCAACTGTCGGCTCCGGAAGTGTTCTCCAGCTACGTTGCAGTCGGTGACCTGGAAGGTTACCTGCATCTGCTGAGTCAGGTGGACGGCCGTTTCGTCGGCCGCGAGCGCATCGACAGCGACGGCCTGCGTGCCCGTCCGCTGGTGGTGGGTGACACGATTTACGTGTATGGCAACAGCGGCAAACTGGAAGCCCTGACCATCAAGTAATGGTTTGACTATGCTTGGGGTTGAACCCCAAGCGGCCCTGCTCCGGCAGGGTTTGCAACACCCATGGGTGTTGCCCCGAGCACCAGCCGCTGCCTCGCAGCGGCTTTTGTATTTTCTGAAATAACGAAGTGGAGAGCCGCATGGTTCCCGTAATCGCCCTGGTGGGCCGACCGAACGTCGGCAAGTCCACCTTGTTCAACCGCCTGACCAGGACTCGCGACGCCATCGTCGGCGACTTGTCCGGTCTGACCCGTGATCGCCAGTACGGTGAGGCCAAGTGGCAAGGGCGTTCCTACATTCTGATCGACACCGGCGGTATCTCCGGTGACGAGCATGGTATGGACGAAAAAATGGCCGAGCAGTCGCTGCTGGCCATCGAAGAAGCGGATGTCGTTCTGTTCCTGGTAGATGCCAAGGCCGGTTTCACCGCCGCCGACCAGATGATCGGCGAACACCTGCGCAAGCGTAACAAGCGTTCTTACGTGGTCGCCAACAAGGTCGACAACATCGATCCGGAAATGGCTCGCGCCGAATTTGCCCCGATGGGCATGGGCGATGCGATCCCGATTGCCGGCGCCCATGGTCGTGGCATCACTCAATTGCTGGAAATCGCCCTGAGCGAATTCCCGAAAGATGAGGATGAGCCGCAGGAAGGCGAAGAGCAGGAAGAAGTTGCCGAAGGCGAGGAAGCCAAGCGCATTCCTGGCCCGAGCGAAAAGGACGGTATCAAGATCGCCATCATCGGCCGGCCGAACGTCGGCAAGTCGACGCTGGTCAACCGCATGCTGGGTGAAGAACGAGTGATCGTCTACGACCAGCCGGGCACCACTCGCGACAGTATCTACATCCCGTTCGAGCGTAACGACGAGAAGTACACGCTGATTGACACTGCCGGTGTGCGCAAGCGCGGCAAGATCCACGAAGAAGTCGAAAAGTTCTCCGTGGTCAAAACCCTGCAGGCCATCAAAGACGCCAACGTGGTGATCTTCGTGATGGACGCCCGCGAAGGTGTGGTCGATCACGACCTCAACCTGCTCGGTTTTGCACTCGAGTCCGGCCGTGCTCTGGTCATCGCGCTGAACAAGTGGGATGGCATGACACCGGGCGAGCGTGACTACGTGAAGACCGAACTGGAACGCCGGTTGTTCTTCGTCGACTTCGCCGACATCCACTTCATCTCGGCCCTGCACGGTACCGGCGTGGGCAACCTCTACGCTTCGGTGCAGAACTCGTTCAAGTCGGCGGTCACCCGCTGGCCGACCAGCCGCCTGACCCAGATCCTCGAAGACGCGGTCAGCGAGCACCAGCCACCGATGGTCAACGGCCGCCGGATCAAGCTGCGCTACGCCCACCTCGGTGGTGCCAACCCGCCGCTGATCGTGATCCACGGCAACCAGATCGAGAAAGTGCCGAACTCGTACGTGCGCTATCTGGAAAACACTTACCGCCGTGTGCTCAAACTGGTCGGTACGCCGATCCGTATCGAGTTCAAGGGCGGCGAGAACCCGTACGAAGGCAACAAGAACACGCTGACCGACCGCCAGGTCAACAAGAAGCGTCGTTTGATGTCGCACAACAAGAAGGCCAGCAAGAAGCGCCGCGACAAGCGATAAAGCGGTTTCGAGTTGCAAGTTTCGAGCTGCAAGCTTCAAGTAAAAGCGTAAAAACAAAGAGGGCTTCTCACGGAGCCCTTTTTTGTGGGCGGTGAATTCAGCTTGCAGCTTGCAGCTTGTAACTTGCCGCTTGTGATTTGGAGCTTGCAGCTTGAAACTTGCAGCTCACCTGCAAGGGGCTCCCGATGATCAACAGCAAGCTGCCGAATGTCGGCATCACTATTTTCACGCAGATGTCTCAGCTCGCGGCACAGACCGGAGCTATCAACCTGTCCCAGGGTTTTCCCGATTTCGACGGCCCGCAGTCGCTGCGCGATGCGGTCGGTCGGCACATCGCCAGCGGCCATAACCAGTATTCGCCCATGACCGGTCTGCCGGCCCTGCGCCAACAGATTGCGGCGAAGATCGCCCGCAGCTACGGGGTGAATGTCGATGCCGATCACGAGGTGACCGTCACCCCCGGCGCGACCCAGGCGATCTTCTGTGCGATCCAGGCGGTTATCCACAGCGGCGATGAAGTCATCGTGTTCGATCCGGCCTACGACAGCTACGAGCCGTCGGTGGAGCTGGCCGGTGGGCGCTGCGTGCATGTGCAACTCGGTCTGGAGGATTTCTCCATCGACTTCGACAAGCTCAGTGCAGCGCTGAGCCCGCGCACGCGGATGATCATCCTCAACACCCCGCACAACCCCAGCGGCGCCCTGATCAGTCGCGCAGAGCTGGACCAGTTGGCGGCGCTGATCCGCGATCGCGACATCTATGTGATCAGCGACGAAGTCTACGAACACCTGGTGTACGACGGCGTTCCCCATGTGAGCGTGCTGGCCCATGAAGAGTTGTATCAGCGCGCATTTGTGGTCAGCTCGTTCGGCAAGACCTATCACGTCACGGGCTGGAAAACCGGCTACGTCGTGGCGCCGCCGGCCCTGACCGCCGAACTGCGCAAGGTGCACCAGTACGTCAGCTTCTGTGGCGTGACGCCGCTGCAATATGCGCTGGCCGATTACATGGCCGAGCATCCTGAACACGTCGAAGAACTGCCGGGTTTCTATCAGGCCAAGCGCGATCTGTTCTGTGATCTGCTGGCGCCGTCGCGATTCAACTTTACCCGGGTCACCGGCACTTATTTCCAACTGGTCGATTACTCACAGATCCGTCCCGACCTGAACGATGTCGAGATGGCGATGTGGATGACTCGCGAACATGGTGTGGCGAGCATCCCGGTGTCGGTGTTCTACCAGAATCCACCCGAAGGCCAGCGCCTGGTGCGCCTGTGCTTCGCCAAACGCGAGGAGACGCTGCGGGAAGCGGCGGCAAAACTATGCGTGATTTGAGTGCTTTGCCCGATCTCAACCTGGCGCTGATCCAGACCAGCCTGGCCTGGCATGATCGTCAGGCCAACCTCGAGCATTTCGACGCGTTGCTGGAGCAGGCGCGCGGGGCGGATCTGATCATCCTGCCGGAAATGTTCACCACCGGATTCTCCATGGAGTCCGAAACCCTGGCGGAAGCCGAAAACGGCCCGACCAGCAAATGGATGAAGGCACAGGCGGCGAAGCTCAATGCGGTGATCACCGGCAGCGTGATCATCCAGGCCGCCGACGGCAGCCATCGCAATCGCCTGTTATGGGCACGCCCGGACGGCGAAGTGTGGCATTACGACAAGCGCCATCTGTTCCGCATGGTCGGCGAGCACAATCACTACACGCCCGGCGAACGCCAGGTGCAGTTCGAACTCAAGGGCTGGCGCATCCGGCCGCTGATTTGCTACGACTTGCGTTTCCCGGTGTGGAGCCGCGATGCACAAGACACCGACCTGCTGCTGTACACCGCCAACTGGCCAGGGGCACGGCGTCTGCACTGGAATCGTTTGCTGCCGGCGCGGGCGATTGAAAACCTGTGCTACGTCGCGGCGGTGAATCGTGTTGGCACCGACGGCAAGGGTTTTGCCTACACCGGCGACAGTCAGGTGCTGGACTTCCAGGGCGAGACCTTGCTGGCGGCGGGGGAGGCGGACGGGGTGTTCAAGGCAGTACTGGAAGCTGCACCGCTGGCGGCTTACCGCGAGCGATTCCCGGCGAATCTGGATGCGGACACGTTCGAGTTCACCTGAGTTTTTGCGTTGTCAGTGCGGACCCCATCGCGGGCAAGCCCGCGAAGAGGCCAGTTCAGGCAACATAAAGCCAGCAGGCATAAAAAAGGCCCCGGAGTTCGCACTCCGGGGCCTTTTGCATTTCAGCGGTAATTTACGCCGCTTTTGCTTCCGGCTGGCTCAGCGAGCGGTTGAGCGCGCTGAACAGGGCCTTGAAGCTGGCGGTGGTGATGTTTTCATCGATACCCACGCCGTGCACTGCACGTTCGCCATTCACGCGCAGCTCGATGTACGCCGCTGCCTTGGCGTTGGTGCCCGCGCCGATGGCGTGTTCGTTGTAGTCCATGATCTCCACCGGGATCGGCAGGCCGGCCACCAGTGCTTCCAGCGCACCGTTGCCCTTGCCGCGCCAGTGCAGGTTGGTCTCGCCCTGGCCCTTGCTTGCCACTTCCACTTCGACGGCGCTGTGGCCGTTTTCTTCCTGCAGGCGATGGCTGACCAGCGCATACGGGGTGTTGGCTTGCAGGTACTCGGTGTGCAGCAGCGAGTGGATCTGCTGGGCGGTCATTTCCAGGCCCAGACGATCGGTTTCACGCTGCACGACCTGACTGAACTCGATCTGCATGCGGCGCGGCAGGCTGATGCCGTATTCCTGCTCCAGCAGGTAGGCGATGCCGCCCTTGCCCGACTGACTGTTGACGCGGATCACCGCCTCGTAGCTGCGGCCGATGTCGGCCGGGTCGATCGGCAGGTACGGCACTTCCCACAGGGTGTCCGGTTTCTGCTGGGCGAAGCCCTTGCGGATCGCGTCCTGGTGGGAGCCGGAGAACGCGGTGTGCACCAGGTCGCCGACGTACGGGTGACGCGGGTGAACCTGAATCTGGTTGCACTCTTCGACGACTTTGCGCACGCCGTCGATGTCGGAGAAGTCCAGTTGCGGGTCGAGGCCCTGGGTGTACATGTTCAGAGCCACGGTGACGAGGTCGACGTTACCGGTACGCTCACCGTTGCCGAACAGGCAGCCTTCGACGCGGTCGGCACCGGCCATCAGGCCCAGCTCGGTGGCGGCCACACCGGTGCCACGGTCGTTGTGGGTGTGCAGGCTGATGATCACGCTGTCACGACGGTTGATGTTGCGGTGGAACCACTCGATCTGGTCGGCGTAGACGTTCGGGGTCGCGCATTCAACGGTGGCCGGCAGGTTGAGGATGATCTTGTGCTCGGGTGTCGGGTTCCAGACCTCGATCACCGCGTCACAGACTTCCTTGGCGAACTCCAGTTCGGTGGCGCTGAAGGTTTCCGGCGAGTATTCGAAGGTCCACTCGGTGTCCGGCTGCATGGCGGCGTATTTGACGAACAGCTTGGCGGCGTTTACGGCGATGGCCTTGATGCCGTCCTTGTCCTGGTTGAAGACGATGCGACGGAAAGACGGGGAAGTGGCGTTGTACAGGTGAACGATCGCCTTTTTCGCCCCGCGCAGGGATTCGAAGGTGCGCTCGATCAGATCTTCACGGCCCTGGGTCAGCACCTGAATGGTGGTGTCGTCCGGGATGTGGCCGTCTTCGATCAGGGTACGCACGAAGTCGAAGTCGGTTTGCGAAGCGGCCGGGAACGACGCTTCGATTTCTTTCACACCGACCTGCACCAGGGTTTTCCAGAAGCGCAGCTTTTTCACCGCGTCCATCGGCTCGATCAACGACTGGTTGCCGTCACGCAGGTCGGAGCTGCACCAGATCGGCGCGGCATCGATGGTTTTCGACGGCCAGGTGCGATCCGGCAGGTTGATCACAGGAAACGCGCGGTATTTCGAAGACGGGTCTTTGAGCATGCTCATCGGGAAATTCCTTATTGTCTGGGCCGAAAAGAGGCGGCCTGCCGGTGGAACGAATGTTCGGAGAAGCTTGGGACGAGGCGCAGCGATTCAGCCCGGCAGTCGTGCGCTGACAAGGCACAGGCTGCGGTGCTGGCGAAGCTGAATAAGGGTGTGAGAGGTTTTCATGCCTTCAACCCTAACCGCGGGGGATGAGGATGGCAAGCAGTCGAAAAAAATTGAGAGGAATACCCGGAAAGCGGTTTTTTCCGAGATTTTATTCTTGATATGGCGGTTATTGTTGGCGGGGATTGCGCGGACCATTCGTCGCGCGCAATCCCCGCTGGAGGCGAATCAACCTGAAATCAAGGTTGAAATGCGCCGATAAAGATCGCCGGATCAACCCGCGCATCGTTCAGGCTGACGTTCCAGTGCATGTGCGGCCCGGTCGCCCGACCTGTTGCACCCACCTTGCCAACGACCGCGCCGCGCGCCAGTTGCTGGCCGTTTTGCACATCGATCTTCGACATGTGGCAGAACATGCTGATGAAGCCCTGGCCGTGGTCGACGAACACGGTGTTGCCATTGAAGAAGTAGTTACCGATCAGGATCACCTTGCCCGCCGCCGGGGTCTTGATCGGTGTGCCGGCCGGCACCGCGAAGTCGAGGCCGGCGTGTGGATTGCGTTCTTCGCCGTTGAAGAAACGGCGCACGCCAAACTTGCTCGATAGCGGCCCGTTGACCGGTTTGTCCAGCAACAGGTTGCTCGGTGTGTTCGAGCTGAAGCTGCGGTAGGCCTTGATCTGCTCGGCCAGTTCACCCTCGATGCGCTTCAGGTTCGCCGGGTTCGGATTGACCTGCTGGGTGTTCTTCAGGGTGATGTGCTGTTCCGGGTATTTCTTGTTGCCGACGGTGAAGTTCAGGTTTCGACCGCCGCTGCTGATCTGCTGGGTGCCGGGTTTGACGGTCAGGGGAACGCCGACAATCGCCAGCCAGTTGTTCTGTTCCTTGACCACCAGCACCGGTTTGCCCTGATACGTGGCTTTCGGTGCTTGCGCGGCAGTGCCCAGATCGACGACTGCAACGCCGCCCGGCACCGGTTTGTTCAGCAGCCGGGTGATGTAACTGTCGGCGTGGGCATTGAAGGTCAGGCACAACAACAGCAATGGAGCAAGAAAACGCGGCATGGATCAGTCCAGTAAAGAAAGAGTGACGGGCGTCAGGTGGTTGTCCTCGACGCGCACTTGCAGTTCGCCTTCGCCCAGTCTGGCCTTCAGACGCTGGCCGGTGTGGGTTTGCGCCGCGTCGCGGATCGCATTGCCACGCTCGTCGAGCAAAATGCTGTAGCCGCGACCGAGGGTCGCCAGCGGGCTGACCACGTGCAGGGTCTGCATCTGGCTTTGCAACTGCAGGCGCCGGCGTTTCAGGCCTTCGTTCATGGCGCGTGGCAGTCGTTCGGCGAGGCTGTCGAGACGCTGGCGCAGCAGCGCCAGTTGCCGGCCGGGATGTTGCCCGGCAAGGCGGGTTTCCAGACGAATCAGGCGTTCGCGGCGGGTATTGAGCTGTCGTTCGAACGCCCGGCGCATGCGCATGTCCAGGTCATCCAGGCGCTGTGCCTGCTGGCGCAGTCGCTCACCGGGATGGCGCAAGCGGCGGGCCATTCCTTCCAGTCGCAGACGATCACGCATCAGGCGGTCGCGCATGCGCATCACCAGTCGGCGGTGCAGGCTTTCGACCTGACGGATCAGGTGGCTGGAATCCGGGGCGAGCAATTCGGCTGCTGCAGAAGGCGTCGGCGCACGGACGTCGGCCACAAAGTCGCTGATCGACACGTCGGTTTCATGGCCGACGGCGCTGACGATCGGTGTCACGCAGGCATCCACCGCCCGGGCAACGGCCTCTTCGTTGAAACACCAGAGGTCTTCCAGCGAACCGCCGCCACGCGCCAGGATCAGCGCGTCGAAGCCCCGGGCATCCGCGAGTTTCAGGGCGCGGACGATCTGCGCCGTGGCTTCGCGACCCTGAACGGCAGTCGGGATCAGGGTCAGCCTGACCTGCGGCGCACGGCGTCGGAACACGCTGATGATGTCGCGGATCACCGCGCCGGTCGGCGAACTGATGATGCCGATGTGCTGCGGATGGGCCGGCAGCGGCACTTTGCGCTCGGCACTGAACAGGCCTTCAGCGCTGAGCTTTTCCTTCAAGGCATCGAAAGCCAGACGCAGGGCGCCGTCACCGGCAGGCTCCACGGTGTCGAGGATCAACTGATAGTCGCCACGGCCCTCGAACAGCGAGACCTTGCCGCGCACCTTGACCGCCAGACCGTCCTTCAGCGCCTGACGCACCCGCGCGGCGTTCTGGCGAAACAGCGCGCAACGAACCTGCGCGCCGCTGTCCTTGAGCGTGAAATACACGTGGCCGGACGCCGGGCGGGCGAGGTTGGAGATTTCGCCTTCGACCCAGATGTTGCTGAACACGTCTTCGAGCAACACCCGCGCGCGGCCGTTGAGCTGGCTGACGGTCAGGACTTCGCGGTCGAGGCCGAGTCTTGCAAAGGGATCTTTAATCATGGGGCGCAGTTTAAAGGCTTTCGCCGGTGAATGTCTGGAGGAAGTGTTGCACCAGTGGTGTGGGATTTTGCCGAAAGGCGAGGGCGACGGTGCTCTGGCAATCGCCGGTCAGCGGCACAAATCTCACACCGGCGGGCGCGATGTCCTGCATCGACTCCGGCAGCAGGGCGATGCCGAAACCGGCCTGGATCAATTGCAGCTGCGTGGTCTTGCGCGACATCACCCGTGCAGCCTGGGGGAAGAAACCGTGACGCATGCACAGGTCGGCGCACAAGTAACTCAACCCTCCGCGTTGCGGATGGGGGATGGAAATAAACGCTTCGTCCTTCAACTGCGCCAGATTGACCGATTCAGCCAGTGCCAGTCGATGATCCGCCGGCACGGCAAGCAGCAAGCGCTCGGTGTAGAGCGGCACAACCTGAACACCTTCGCGCTGGCGCAGCACCGGCAGGCGCAACAGTCCGATGTCGAGCCGCCCCTCGGCCAACTCCTCAAGCTGTGCCTCCGAAGACAACGTGCCGATGTCCAGCGAAACCCCGGGTTGCTGCTCCAGGTAAGCGCTCATTTCGCGTAACAATCGGCCGCTGATCGGCACGGTGCTGGAGTGACACAGGCGCAAGGTGCCGCGCTGGCCCTGGCCGACTTCCGTGGCGAGGGTGCTGGCCTTGTTCAATTCATTGAGCAGGTTTCTGGCTCGGGGCAAAAATGCTTCGCCAGCGGCAGTGAGCCGGGGCTGACGGGCGGTGCGTTCGAACAGCGGCGTTCGCAGGCGGGTTTCCATGTCCTTGATCTGCCGGCTCAGCGCTGACTGGGCGATGAACAGGCGTTCGGCGGCGGCGCTGAAGCTGCCGCACTCGGCAATTTCCACGAAATAGCGCAATTGACGGGTTGAAAGCACGAGGCATGCCTTTAAGAGATAGCTTGGTGGTTTCGATGATATTAGTCGCAACCCTCGGCGCTGGCTAAAGTCATCACAGGCTTATTAAAGGAAGCGAGCGGATGAGTGTGGCGGGGTTGTTGAGCGAATGGTCGTGGGGCTTCGGGGGCTGGGCAGTCATCGGAGTGGGTGTCGCGCTGGCCTACATCGTGTTCGGTATTGCCGGTTTTGGCACGGCGCTGGTGGCGGGGCCGATCCTGATCCTGTTCATGCCGCTGTCGAAAATCGTGCCGTTGCTGGTGTTGCTGGATTTTGTCGCCGCGTTCGGCAATCTGCTGCCGTCGCGGCGAGATGTGGCGAAGCCGGAGTTGCTGCGGCTGCTGCCGTGCATGGCAATCGGATGCACGCTGGGGGTGATTTTCCTGCTCAACCTCAAATCCGATCTGCTGTTGTTGCTGATGGGACTGTTCATCACGGCCTATGCGATCTACAGCTTGTGGATCAAGGCCCGGCCGGCGCAGCTGTCTGCCGGCTGGGCGTTGCCGATGGGCACGGTGGGCGGACTGTTCGGGGCATTGTTCGGCAGCGGCGGCTTTCTTTATGCGATCTACCTCAACAGCCGCCTGCCCAAGGACGCGGCCCGGGCCACGCAAAGTGCGCTGATCAGTTGCAGCACGGTGGTGCGTTTGAGTCTGTTTGCCATCGCCGGGGTGTATGCCGAGCTACCCTTGTTGATGCTCGCGCTGTGTCTGTTGCCGGCCATGGCGCTGGGCTTGTGGATCGGGCGGCGGCTGACCATGCGTTTGTCCCGCGAGGCCTTCGTGCGGCTGGTGACCTGGCTGGTGCTGGCGAGCGGTCTGGCGCTGATCGGCCGCTATATAAGCACTTGACCGGATTGTCTCAGGGATTAAGCTGCCGGCCGCGTTCGTCGCAGAACTTCCTTTGACGCAGCAGGCTTGCACCATGAACTCCCAAAGCATCATCGTCCCGAAAATCTCCAACCTGCCGGTGCACGAGCCCCGCGCCCGGGCGATCCTGCGCTGGCTGGTGCGCAAGAACATCGTCAAGGAAGAACTGAGCACCTGCGGACGCACCGGCAATCGCATGGCCTACGCCATCGCCGATGGCGCCCGCGCGGTGGTGCTGCACCCTGAGGCGTTGCCGTTCGGTGAGCCGATCAATGGTCTGGAAGTCATTACCAAACGCTGTATCTACACCCCGGCCAAGGGCTTTCTCGAAGAAGCCGGTTGCGCCGAGTGTCGTCAGGAAATCGGCGAAGCGCTGTTCGAAAGCCTGGAAGACTGGATGCCGGGTCGCACCGATAACTTCACCTGCCCCGAATGCGGGCATGAAGACGATATCAACGGCTTTCTGTATTTGCAGGAGTGCGGGTTTTCCAACCTCGGTTTCATCTTCAACAACTGGCTGGAGGCGGGGTTCAAGCAGAGTTTCATCGATGAATTCGCCGACTGGCTGGATCAGCCGGTGAGCTGGGTCAAGGTCGAGTTGTAGGGGCGGCTTTTCCCGTACATCAGCAACATTGATATAAGACAAGTTTTACATTGAACCCGAAGGGGTGTCTGACTATAATGGCGCGCTTCCATTTTCCCGCTCGGGAGCCCCCGCGATGCTGCGTATCAGCCAAGAAGCTCTGACATTCGACGACATTCTCCTAGTGCCTGGTTATTCCGAGGTGCTTCCTAACGAAGTCAGTCTCAAGACCCGCCTCACCCGTGGCATCGAACTGAATATTCCTCTGGTTTCTGCCGCCATGGACACCGTCACCGAAGCCCGTCTGGCAATCGCCATGGCTCAGGAAGGTGGCATCGGCATTATCCACAAGAACATGACCATCGAGCAGCAAGCTGCCGAAGTCCGCAAGGTCAAGAAGTTCGAAGCCGGTGTGGTCAAGGATCCAATCACCATCGAGGCTGACGCCACGGTTCGTGATCTGTTCGAACTGACCCGCATGCACAACATTTCCGGCGTTCCGGTGCTGCACGATGGCGACCTGGTCGGCATCGTCACTTCCCGTGACGTGCGTTTCGAAACCCGTCTGGAAGCCACCGTTCGTGAAGTGATGACGCCGAAAGAACGTCTGGTCACTGTTCGCGAAGGCGCCGACAAGAACGAAGTCCGCGAGTTGCTGCACAAGCACCGCCTGGAAAAAGTCCTGATCGTCGACGACAAGTTTGCCCTCAAAGGCATGATGACCGTCAAAGACATCGAAAAAGCCAAGGCCTACCCGCTGGCCAGCAAGGACGATCAAGGTCGTCTGCGCGTCGGCGCTGCAGTCGGTACCGGTAAAGACACCGGTGACCGTGTTGCCGCGCTGGTCAATGCCGGTGTGGACGTGGTGGTGGTCGACACCGCTCACGGTCACTCCAAAGGCGTGATCGACCGCGTTCGTTGGGTCAAAGAGAATTTCCCTGAAGTGCAGGTGATCGGCGGCAACATCGCCACCGGCGCAGCTGCCAAGGCTCTGGCCGAAGCCGGCGCCGATGCGGTCAAGGTCGGTATCGGCCCTGGCTCGATCTGCACCACCCGTATCGTCGCCGGTGTCGGCGTTCCGCAAATCAGTGCCATCGCCAACGTTGCCGCTGCCCTCGAAGGCACCGGCGTTCCGTTGATCGCCGACGGCGGCATCCGTTTCTCCGGTGACCTGTCCAAGGCCATCGTGGCCGGTGCGTCCTGCGTGATGATGGGCTCGATGTTCGCCGGTACCGAAGAAGCGCCGGGCGAGATCGAACTGTTCCAGGGCCGTTCGTACAAGGCTTATCGCGGCATGGGTTCGCTGGGCGCCATGTCCCAGGCTCAAGGTTCTTCCGACCGTTACTTCCAGGACTCTTCGGCAGGCGCCGAGAAACTGGTTCCGGAAGGCATCGAAGGCCGTGTTCCTTACAAGGGCACCCTGAGCGCGATCATTCACCAGTTGATGGGCGGTCTGCGTTCCTCGATGGGTTACACCGGCAGCGCCAACATCGAAGAAATGCGCACCAAGCCTGAGTTCGTGCGGATCACCGGTGCCGGCATGGCCGAATCCCACGTCCACGACGTGCAGATCACCAAGGAAGCACCAAACTACCGCGTAGGTTGAGGCTTCAAGCAAAACGTCAAATGACCGGGGCTGTTTTATTCAGCCCCGAGTCGTTTCTGAATCAAGACTGTTTCTGAATTACTTAGACGAGACTGAATCATGGCCCTCGACATTCACGCTCACCGCATCCTGATCCTCGACTTCGGTTCGCAATACACCCAACTGATCGCCCGCCGCGTGCGCGAGATCGGTGTGTACTGCGAACTGCACCCGTTCGACATGGACGAGGATGCGATCCGCGAATTTGCGCCAAAAGGCGTGATCCTCGCCGGCGGTCCCGAGTCCGTGCACGAAGCCAACAGCCCGCGCTGCCCGCAAGCGGTGTTCGACCTGGGCGTACCGGTCTTCGGTATCTGCTACGGCATGCAGACCATGGCCGAGCAACTGGGCGGCAAGGTTGAAGGTTCCGAGCTGCGTGAGTTCGGTTATGCCCGCGTTGACGTGGTCGGCAAGAGCCGTCTGCTCGACGGTATCGAAGACCACATCGACGCCGACGGCCTGTTCGGCCTCGACGTATGGATGAGCCACGGTGACAAGGTCACCAAGATGCCAAGCGATTTCCACATCCTGGCCAGCACCCCGAGCTGCCCGATCGCCGGCATGTTCAACGACGAGCGTGCTTACTACGGCGTGCAGTTCCACCCGGAAGTGACCCACACCAAACAGGGCGGTCGCATCCTGTCGCGTTTCGTTCTCGACATCTGTGGCTGTGAAGCCCTGTGGACCCCGTCGAAGATTGCCGAAGACGCGATCGCCAACATCCGCGCACAGGTCGGTACCGACAACGTGCTGCTGGGTCTGTCCGGCGGTGTGGATTCCTCGGTGGTTGCGGCGCTGCTGCACAAGGCCATCGGCGATCAGCTGACCTGCGTCTTCGTCGACAACGGCCTGCTGCGTCTGCACGAAGGCGAGCAAGTGATGGCCATGTTCGCCGAGAACATGGGCGTCAAGGTGATCCGCGCCAACGCTGAAGACCAGTTCCTGAACAACCTGGCCGGCGAAGCCGACCCGGAGAAGAAGCGCAAGATCATCGGCCGTACCTTCATCGACGTGTTCGATGCCGAATCCTGCAAGCTGGACAACATCAAGTACCTGGCCCAGGGCACCATTTACCCGGACGTGATCGAGTCGGCTGGCGCGAAAAGCGGCAAGGCTCACGTGATCAAGTCGCACCACAACGTGGGCGGCTTGCCGGACGAGATGAACCTGAAACTGGTCGAGCCACTGCGCGAACTGTTCAAGGACGAAGTCCGTCGTCTGGGTCTGGAACTGGGCCTGCCGTACGACATGGTCTACCGTCACCCGTTCCCTGGCCCGGGCCTGGGTGTGCGGATCCTCGGTGAAGTGAAGAAGGAATACGCCGACCTGCTGCGTCGCGCCGACCACATCTTCATCGAAGAACTGCGCAAGGCCGACTGGTACCACAAGGTCAGCCAGGCCTTCGTCGTGTTCCAGCCGGTGAAATCGGTGGGCGTGGTAGGCGATGGCCGTCGTTACGCCTGGGTCGTGGCCCTGCGTGCCGTGGAAACCATCGACTTCATGACCGCGCGTTGGGCACACCTGCCTTACGAACTGCTGGAAACCGTTTCCGGCCGCATCATCAATGAAATCGAAGGCATCTCCCGCGTCACTTACGACGTGTCGAGCAAGCCGCCGGCGACCATTGAGTGGGAGTGATCCCGCACACGCCCTGAAGGCGTGAATGCAGGCAACCCCCAGGCCGCGTGAACAGTGTTCACGCGGCCTTTTTATTGCCGCTTACAAGGGACCGGACCAGCCGGCCAGGGTCATGCCCCGGTCGTCCAGTGCCTTGAGCAGGTCTTCGATACTGTTGAAGCGTTTTTCATGGAGGGTGGGCCAGGCGGGGCGTTCGATGAACCAGCGACCGGACTCCCAATGGATTTCCGTGCGCACGAGTGCATTGTCGCGGCTGCGGTGAACCAGCAAGGTGGAGCGGGGTTCCTGTTTCAAGGTGTACATCCCCGGACGATTCAGCAATTGATCGATCTCCTTTTGCGACTGGGCTTTCCACGGCGTCTGCATTTGCAGGCGCAAATCCCCTTTACCTGCCCGGCTGGCTTGCCTTGGTCGTCTAAAAAAATCCTTCCAGGATCAGGTTCGAACCCACGGGACTTGCCGTAGCCAACGTCTTCGATACGCAGACCGATGGCATCTTCCAGCTCACTGACGCCGGCGACGCCCCCGAAAGTGTTGGAGTGTGAATTGCCCATGAGCGAGACCCATTTGTGTGTGCCGTGCACGGCCTGATCGGCCTCGATGATTGTGTGGGCATAGAAATTCATCATCTGCTGTCGACTTGTCGCTTCGAGCCCTCGCATACCTTCCAGCCGGTAACTGGCCATGCAATCGATAGCCTGGATGCGCACGCCCTGGCGGTTGGCCTCCTTCACCAGATTGAGGAAGGTGTAACGTTTTGTGGGATCGGTGATATGACCTTGGTCGAGGCCCTCCAGATACAGCTCAAGATCCCGAGGCATGACCGAGGTTCTGGCAAAGTTGTCCAGCGCCGCCTGATGGAAGTCTGTGAGCAAATGCTCCATGTACAGGGTCTTCACACCATTTCGGGCGAGCACTGGCATCTGTTTCATGAGCCATTGTTTGCTGCCGATCTCTGCATGGCTTTCGCCGATGACGAGACCGTTGAACTGCTCCAGGGATTTTTCGATGAACGATTCGGCGCTCGCGGCCTGATCGATGGGCGCCAACGCCGGACGCGGAGCCAGATTGAACTCGGCATGAAAGCGAATGGCAGCTTCACGCAGCTGTTGGCGCAAAGCCTTGAACCTCTCGAGTGCCGGGTCAGCATCAAAACTCACAAAAGCATCGCCCAATGTTCGCTCGTTGCCGATGACCGCGGCATTTTTCAGCTCATTGCGAAACGCTACGGGAATTTCGTACGGCGAACTGATCAACGGGGTATCAGGCAGTGACACTTCAGGATTGACCACGGCGCCGGCACCGGTGGTGGATGCCGAAGGCTCAATGCCCGGCGATTGCCCCTCGGCCGCCAGTGGATCGATGCGCACGCGCCTGAGTGTCAGGCCTTCATCGTTCAGGGCCGTCGCCAGTTCCTGAACACTGTCGAAGTGCCGGCCGCTGACGGATATCCATTTGGGGCGGACGATGAAGAAACCGCCGGCATCCTTCAGGATCGTTGTTGTTACCAGTGTGCCGTCGCCGCTGCGATGGATGAGGGTGGAGGGTTCCTGGATCATGAACATGCCCCTTCTGGGTAACGCTTCTTCGAGCGTTCGGGCGGTGATCGTCGGAGGAGGTCCATTCAATTGCAGGCGCAGGTCACTTCTGAGCAGGTCGATAGGGTTGCCGGCGAGATCGCGTACCTTTTTGCCTGGATCGGTTGTCAGGCCTTCCGCCTGACCTGCGGCGATCTCCTCGACTCGCAACGTCGGCGCACCTTCCAGTTCACCCAGGCCGGCGACTTTGTTGAAGGTGCTGGCACGCCCCTCATCCAGCAGTGCCACCCAGCGATGGGCACTGCGTGCTGCCTGATCGGCCTTGATCACGGTGTCGGAGAAGTAGTTCTGCATCTTGCGGCTGCTGACTTCAGACGTGTGTTCCATGTACGGGAAGCGCCGGCTGGCCATGCAGTCGATAGCCTGCACACGGATATGGCTTTTCTGTGCGCTCCTGATCAACTCCGTATACGAGTGGGGTCCTGTCGGATCGGTGCCGAAGCGGGTATCCAGTGATTTCAGATAATCTTCCAGCGCAGTCGGCATCCTGCCGGACTTGTGGAACGCATCCAGGTCTGCCTGATGGAAATCGCTCAGAAGATGATCCAGATACAGGGTTCGGACCTTCTGTTTGTTCAATGCCTTGAAGTTGTCGATCAACAGGCCTCGGGCGCCCACCCCGGTGTTGTCCCGTCCGATCACCAGTCCCGGCGTCTCTTTGAACAGGCGTTTGGTCATGTCGGCGAACGGGGTGGCGGGTTTGAAGGCTGGCACGAGCGGGCGAGGAGGCGAACTCTGGGCGCTGTAGAAGTTGATGGCATCGTCATACAGGCTGCGGCGCAGAGTCTTGAAGTCCTGATAGAGGCTGTCGCTCGTGTGCAGGTTGTCCAGCGGAAAACCCTCGGCACGGTTTTCTGCCAGTGACCGTAGCAGGGTTCTGGAGGCTTGCTCGGTGTCATAAGGCATGGCGGTTGTGGCCGACTCGGGCAAGGGGTCGGCCGTATGACCCCAGGGCCACTCGCCGAACAGTTTCATCCCGCCTCTGAGGCCGGGGCGAGCGACCGGCTCCCATTTCAACGCTTCGTTCAGGCGTACCGGCACGTTGCGATAAAACGAATAGGGATTGGCCGGGTCGACAATCACCCAGCTACGCATCTGCTCAACGTAACGTACCTGGTAGAACCCCTGGTTGCCCCAAGCCCGGCGCATGTAGATGTAGTGATTGCCGGACGGGGTCTGAATGATCTCCTGGAGTTTGGGATCACCGGTTTCCATCCGCGTCCCCTCATTAATCTCAGTCTTGAATGACGCCAGAAAGTCCTCCGGTGCTGCCGGCAGGACTTGCTCCGGTGCGATCTCTGCCAGTGTCGGCAGCGGTGAACGTGCCAGTGCGGCTTCGGCCAGTTTCTCTTCAGGTTTTACGGTCGGTCCGGTCTGAGCGAGTTCTTCCTCGGGCGCGAGGAAGGTTTCGGTCTCGGCAATCTCGGGTAATCGCCCGCTGCCTTTGATGAACGTGGCGTTGAACAGCGTATCGATGGCCGCGAAGATTGCTCCGGTTACGCCGGCCTTGCGCGCCTGCGGTGTCTTGCCGTTGACCGCCTGATCGATCTGCAATCCGACGTTGGCGATGCCCGCACCGACCACGGCCAGTGCTACCGGCCAGCCAACGGCCGCCATCGGCCCGAATACGCGGTTGAAGGCGTTGAGGTAACCGATCCACAGCTTTTTGCGCAGATCACCATTGGAATGCAGCATGAATTCCGCATCGCTGATCATGCGGGCGTGGGTGGCGGTCGCCAGAAAGCTGAAGATATCGCCGCTGAGCGCTGCACCGGTGTGAGCCACCAGCGTGTGATCGTCGCTGTCCCAGGTGCTGACGAGCAGATCCAGCACATGGTTCAGCCCGACGTTCTCGATATGCGGTGCGCGCCACAACTCCGAGATACCTCCCACCAGCGGGCCGAAAGCCCAGAGCCAGCGCCGTTTCGCGACTGCACGCCAGGATGTGTCTTCCATGATGTCGTGATCGGCGACCTGGAAGTGCGACATGAAGCGCTTGCGGTCGGACGGGTTTCTGATTTGCGACAGCACCCACCAATGCAGGTCGCGGGCGTTCTGCAGGGCATGCACGCCCCAGATTTCTCCCGGAACGTAGAGAATCACTCCGCCCTTGCCATCGGTGATGCACAGGATGTCGGTGGCGACAAACCCGCCGATCTTCAACAGGCCGATACGCAGTCCATCGGCTTGCGCAGCCTCTTCTTCGAGCATCTCGCGGGTCACCGGCCAGCTGACATTGGCGGCGATGGCTTTGACAGCGGTGCGGAAATTGTCGTCCGACAGCCGACCGCCTTCCCGGTCTTCCATGGCCTTGGCCAGGAAGGAGCACTTGGCCAGGGTTCGGAAGGTCTTGCCGTGCTTGTTCCAGAATGAGTCGACTTTTCTCCGGTAACGGTCGGCGAAATTGATAGCCCAGAACGCTTTGAGGACGTCGCGGCTGTGCAGCTTCACTTCGTTGGTTTCGTTATAGGTGCCGGCGTCCGGGCCGGCGGTATAGAAACCTGCGTCGGAATCGAGCAGGTCGGCGTTGTCCTGGTCGTGAACGCTGAAGCGCTGAATCACCAGTTGCGGCAGGGTCATCGACTCGCGCGGGGTTTCGAACAGATGCTCCCAGCCGGTAAAGGTTCGCGGACTGCTTTGGGCTGCGTGAAAGCGGTGCCAGTAAACCTGTTCGGGTTCCAGGTGAGCGAGGTCGTGGCTGGCGAGGATCTCTCTGGCAATCGCGCAGGCCATTTCATACATGTCGGGGCAGGCCTCGACCAGAGCGGGAACCAGAGCCTTGAGGGCATTTCTGTCGGCAACGTTGGGCAGTGCCGAGTCGTGTGTCGTGTCCACAATCATTCCTTGAGCGTGGTGGATAAAAAACGACCGCGATCATTTCAAGAGGTGAAGGATTCGTCTGTCAGACGCCTGGCTGTTGGTTTGTCGTCTGAAGGAAAAGGATGCATCGGAAGCAGGCTTCACACCTGTAGTCTGCGGCCATCCGCCGCGCTGCCCTTACTGTTTCGCAATCGCAGGTGTATCGTATTCGCCTTTTGCGGGCGCCCTGGCCTGCGGCTGATACGAGAGGTAGTTGTGTCCATGTCCTTTACCCGTCGACAAATTCTCGGTGGCCTGGCCGGTCTGGCAGTGGTTGGTGCGGGAGCCGGTGGTGCGACGCGGTACTGGCTGGGCAAGGTGGCCGATGCCAACGCCGGGCATGACTACGAGTTGATCGCTGCACCGCTGGACGTCGAACTGGTGCCCGGGCACAAGACCGAAGCCTGGGCGTTCGGCCCATCGGCGCCGGGCACTGAATTGCGCGTGCGTCAGGGTGAATGGTTGCGAGTTCGCTTCATCAACCATCTGCCGGTCGCGACCACTATTCACTGGCACGGCATCCGCCTGCCCCTGGAAATGGACGGCGTGCCGTACGTCTCGCAATTGCCGGTGCTGCCCGGCGAATACTTCGATTACAAATTCCGCGTGCCGGATGCCGGCAGCTACTGGTATCACCCGCACGTCAGCAGCAGCGAGGAGCTCGGGCGCGGGTTGGTCGGGCCGTTGATCGTCGAGGAGCGCGAGCCGACCGGGTTCAAGTACGAAAAGACCCTGAGCCTGAAGAACTGGCACATCGACGACGAGGGCAATTTCGTCGAATTCAGTGTTCCCCGCGAAGCGGCCCGTGGCGGTACAGCGGGGCGGCTGTCGACCATCAACGGCGTGCCGTCGCCGGTGATCGAGTTGCCGGCCGGGCAGATCACCCGTGTGCGTTTGCTCAACCTCGACAACACCCTGACCTATCGCATCAACATTCCTGGCGTCGAAGCGCAGATCTATGCGCTGGACGGCAACCCGGTCGAGCCCCGGCCGCTGGGCAAGGAATACTGGCTCGGCCCGGGCATGCGTATCTGTCTGGCTATCAAGGCGCCGCCGGCCGGTGAGGAGTTGTCGCTGCGCAATGGCCCGGTTCGCCTGGGCACCTTGCGTTCGGTGGCCAACAACGACGCGCCAACCGAGTGGCCGAAGGCATTGCCCGCCAACCCGGTGGCCGAGCCGGATCTGGCCAATGCCGAGAAACTCAACTTCAATTTCGAATGGGTCGGTTCGGTGTCGGTGAATGTCGACAACGGCAAGCCGCCGAGCCTGTGGCAGATCAACGGCAAGGCCTGGGACATCACCGACAAGACCTGCGCCGACCGGCCGATTGCCAGCCTGAAACTGGGCCAGAGTTATATCTTCGAACTGAAGAACATGACCCAGTACCAGCACCCGATCCACCTGCACGGCATGAGCTTCAAGGTGATTGCGTCGAACCGGCACAAGATCGTGCCGTACTTCACCGACACCTATCTGCTGGGCAAGAACGAGCGTGCGCAAGTGGCGCTGGTGGCGGATAACCCGGGGGTATGGATGTTCCACTGCCACGTGATCGATCACATGGAAACCGGCCTGATGGCCGCCATCGAGGTGAAGTGATGCGTCAGATTCGCCCCGCGGCGATCATCGACCGCAGCCGTGACCGCGACTTCATGCGTGAGGCGCTGGAGTTGGCAGCCCAAGGCGCAGCCCTCGGCGAAGTGCCCGTGGGCGCGGTGCTGGTGCAGGATGGCGAGATCATCGGTCGCGGCTTCAATTGCCCGATCAGCACCAGCGACCCCAGCGCACACGCAGAAATGGTCGCGATCCGCGCCGCCGCGCAAGCGCTGGATAACTATCGTCTGCCGGGCAGCACGCTGTACGTGACCCTGGAACCGTGCAGCATGTGCGCCGGGCTGATCGTGCATTCGCGGGTTGCTCGCGTGGTGTACGGCGCGCTGGAGCCCAAGGCCGGAATTGTGCAGAGTCAGGGACAGTTCTTCACCCAGGGCTTTCTCAACCATCGAGTGCTGTATGAAGGCGGGGTGCTGGCGGAGGAGTGCGGGGCGGTGTTGACCGAGTTCTTCAGGGCGCGGCGGGCGAAACCGGCAGAATGAAAAAAACCTGTGGGAGAGAGCTTGCGCGCTCCCACAGGTTTTTTTGTGTTCGGAAGATTTACTTCTTCGCGACAATCACCGCCCGCATCGGCGCCGGCAGCCCCTCGATCGTCTTGCTGTGATCCTGCGGATCAAGGAAATCACTCAACGACTGATACTTCATCCATTCAGTCCCGCGCTGTTCCTCAACGGTGGTGGTGCTCACGTCCACGCATTTCACATCCGTGAACCCCGCACGTCGCAACCACAATTCCAGCGCCGGCACCGACGGCAAAAACCACACATTACGCATCTGTGCATAACGGTCTTCCGGTACCAGCACCTGATGTTTGTCGCCTTCGACCACCAGCGTCTCCAGCACCAGTTCGCCGCCCTTCACCAGGCAATCCTTCAACGCCAGCAAATGCTCGATCGGCGAACGGCGGTGATAGAACACACCCATCGAAAACACCGTGTCGAAGCCTTCAAGGTTCGGCGGCAGGTCTTCGAACGGGAACGGCAGGTGCCAGGCATTCGGCTCTGACAGATAACGCTGCACCGCCTGGAACTGGCAGAAAAACAGCCAGTTCGGATCAACGCCGATCACGCTGTCGGCACCGGCGCCGAGCATGCGCCACATGTAGTAACCGTTGCCGCAACCGACATCGAGGATGCGCTTGCCCTTCAGGTCCAGATGCGGAGCTACCCGGGACCATTTCCAGTCCGAACGCCACTCAGTGTCGACATGTACGCCAAACAGATCGAATGGCCCCTTGCGCCACGGCGACAGGCCCATCAGCGCGGTGCGCATCTGTGCGCGGGTTTCGTCGTCGCAATCGGTGTCCAGCTTCAGGCCGTCGAGCAGGTCGACTTCAGTCGGCTGGATCTTCGGCAGGGCGTCCAGCGCACTTTGCCAGCGCTCCAGATCACCGTGGCCTTTCTCCATTTTCTTGTCGAGTTGCGCTTGCAGGGTGTTGGCCCAGTCGGCCAGCGGTGTACCGGCCAGACGGCGGGCGAGGGGAGACAGATCAATCATGGCAAGGCAATCAACGAGGCAAAGTTAAGACACTGGAACCACGGCACGACTTTCGAGAACCCGGCGGCCAGCAGGCGCTCGCGGTGTTCTTCGAGGCTGTCGGGCTTCATGACGTTTTCGATGGCGCTGCGCTTCTGGGCGATTTCCAGTTCGCTGTAGCCGTTGGCGCGTTTGAACGCCACGTGCAGGTCGGTCAGCAGCGCGTGTTCTTCGGCATCGTTGAAGCGCAGCTTCTCCGACAGGATCAGCGCGCCGCCCGGCAGCAGCGATTGGCGAATGCGCGACAGCAACGCCGTGCGCTGCTCGGGGGCGATGAATTGCAAAGTGAAGTTCAGCGCCACCACCGAAGCCGGTTTGAAATCGAGGGCGAGGATGTCGCCTTCGATCACTTCGACCGGCAGCAACTCCTGGAACATCGAGTCCTGACCGTTGAGGTACTCGCGGCAGCGCTCGACCATCGCCGCCGAGTTATCCACCGCGATCACCCGGCAACCGTCAGTGCGCACGTGTCGACGCAGGGCCTGGGTTACCGCACCCAGTGAAGCACCGAGGTCGTAGAGCACGCTGTTCGGCTGGGCGAACTGTGCCGCAAGCACGCCGAGGTTCTCGACGATGGTCGGGTAACCCGGCACCGAACGCTTGATCATGTCCGGGAACACCCGCACCACGTCTTCGTTGAAGGCGAAGTCAGGCACCTGGGCCATCGGCTGGGCGAAAATGCGATCGGGTTCTTTGCTCACGGCGGTTCCGGCGGTGTCGATGAAAAGGCCGGCATTTTAGCCAAACTGGCGCGCAGATGCGCGGGTTGTCTGATAAACCGCCCGATCAAAGGACCGGGCGTTTGCTCTGGGAAAATGCCGAGGCGGCGATGCCCCATTGCCCAAGCCAGTAACTGAGGATGATGACGTACGGCGCGGCGTGGAACGGAGAGACAAAACGATCAATGCCGATCACGCTGTCGGAGAACACGAACGCCACCGCGCCGCCCGCCGCCAGCAGTGCCGAACGTTGCGGTACGCCGCTGCCGAGGCGGGCCAGGGCGCGCCAGAGCATGGCGCTGATGGCAGTGCCGTAGACGATCACCGGCACGGTCAACGGTCCGAGTCCGCTGCTGATCAATATGCCCAACAGCACGGCGCCAACGCCAAGCGAAAGAACCAGTGGCAACACAGCCAGACGCCGGCAATCGCTGAGGTAAGCCTTGAGATACGCCAGATGCGCGACCAGAAACGCACCCAGGCCAAACACGAACAAATCTCCCGGCCATGCCAGCAGCACATCGCCGAGCAAAGAGAAAATCAGACCGAGGCTGATCCAGCGGCGATAGTCACTCGGCGGCGCATCGTGCAGCCAGCCGAGCAACGCCAGCACCGGTAACGGTTTGACCAGCAGGCAAAGCAACGCCGCGTGGGTGCTGACGCCGTAGAGAAAGGTCGCTGCGCCCATCAGCGCGAGGATCAGCCAGCCCACGATCAGTTCACCGAGATCGCGCAGTCAAAGGTTTCCACCGGTTCGACTTCAGGCTCCCAGGGTTGCTGCGATGTCAGGCGCAGGCGCCCGGTGCCAGTGGCAAAGGCCTGGAAACGCCAGGTGGAGAAGCCGCCCGCGCCGACCATGCCGGAATCTTTCGGGCTGCTGTAGACCTCGGGGCTCAGCGCATGCAGAACGCCGCCGGCCGAGTCTTGAATGGCCCAGCGATAGCCGGTGGTGGGGTTGCTTGGCAGCATGATGGTCAGGTTTTGGCCGTTGGTCAGCCGCACCGGGCATTCGCTCTGTTTTTCCACGGTCACGTTGGTTTTCGGTTGCGTGGCGCAGGCGGCCAGCAGGGCAAGGGACAGGGGGACAAACAGGCGAGTGGGGGACATAGGCTCAGCAGCTCCGGCGTTGGCGACGAACGGCGAGCATAACTGAAGATGAGACAAAGTGTGACAGTGATGGCCTCGACCCTCACCCCAACCCTCTCCCGGAGGGAGAGGGTTGGGGTGAGGTGTATTTCGAGTTACATCGACCTGTTAGATCGAGGCGATTATAGATTCAACGCATAACGTTCAGGTCGGCGTATGGCTGAAGCATCGCACGGTCAGCTCCCTCTCCCTCGGGGAGAGAGCTGGGGTGAGGGGGCGCGATGTCAGCTTTCCCGATAGCTCAAGACGAAATCAGAAAAGCACCTTCGCCACATCCGCAAACTTCTTGGCGAAATGCACCGTAATGCCTTCCTTCAGGTAATCCGGCAGTTCCTCAAAGTTTCCGCGATTCGGCTCCGGCAGAATCAACTCGAAGATCTTCTGCCGCCGCGCCGCAATCACCTTCTCGCGCACACCGCCAATCGGCAGTACATGCCCGGTCAGCGTCAGTTCACCGGTCATCGCCACACCTTTTTTTGGCGGCTGATTACGGGCGAGCGAGAGCAGGGCGCTGGCCATGGTCACGCCGGCGCTCGGGCCGTCCTTCGGTGTCGCGCCTTCCGGTACGTGCAGGTGGACGAAGGCTTCGTCGAAGAACTTCGGATCGCCACCGAATGACTTCAGGTGCGAACTGACGTAGCTGTAGGCGATCTCCGCCGACTCCTTCATCACATCGCCCAGTTGGCCGGTGAGTTTGAAGCCTCGGTTCAGGGTATGAATCCGCGTGGCCTCGATCGGCAGGGTCGCGCCGCCCATGCTGGTCCACGCCAGACCGGTAATCACACCGGTGCCGGACAGCACTTGTTCGTTGCGGAACACCGGATGGCCGAGGGACGCTTCAAGGTCTTTCGGTCCGAGCTTGATCACCGCTTTCGGGTCGTCGATCAGCTTCATCACCGCTTTGCGCACCAGTTTGCCCATCTGTTTTTCCAGCTGGCGCACGCCGGCTTCACGGGCGTAGCCGTCGATCAGGGCTTTGAGGGCGCTGTCGCTGATGCTCAGGCTGCCCTTGGACACGCCGGCCTTTTCCAGCAGTTTCGGCCACAGGTGACGCTTGGCGATGGCGACTTTTTCTTCGGTGATGTAGCCCGACAGGCGAATCACTTCCATCCGGTCCAGCAACGGGCCGGGAATCGAATCCAGGGTGTTGGCGGTGCAGACGAACAGGACTTTCGACAGGTCCATCCGCAGATCGAGATAGTGGTCGAGGAATTCGACGTTCTGTTCCGGATCCAGCGTTTCCAGCAGCGCCGAGGCCGGGTCGCCCTGGTAGCTCTGGCCCATCTTGTCGATCTCGTCGAGCATGATCACCGGGTTCATCACTTCGACGTCTTTCAGCGCCTGCACGAGTTTGCCCGGCTGCGCGCCGATGTAGGTGCGGCGGTGGCCCTTGATCTCGGCTTCGTCGCGCATGCCGCCGAGGCTGAAGCGGTAGAACGGCCGGCCGAGGGATTCGGCGATGGACTTGCCGACGCTGGTTTTACCCACGCCCGGCGGGCCGACCAGCAGCACGATGGAGCCGCTGATTTCGCCTTTGTAGGCACCGACCGCGAGGAATTCGAGGATCCGGTCCTTGATGTCGTCGAGGCCGGCGTGGTGTTTGTCGAGCACCTTGCGTGCGTGCTTGAGGTCGAGTTTGTCCTCGCCGTACACGCCCCACGGCACCGAGGTCGCCCAGTCCAGATAGTTGCGGGTGACCGCGTATTCCGGCGACCCGGTTTCGAGGATCGACAGTTTGTTCATTTCTTCTTCGAGGCGCTTCTGCACCTGCGTCGGCAGGACTTTGCCCTCCAGACGCTGCTCGAACTGTTCGAGGTCGGCGCTGCGGTCGTCCTTGGTCAGGCCGAGTTCCTGCTGGATGACCTTGAGCTGTTCCTTGAGGAAGAACTCGCGCTGATGCTCGCCGATCTTGCGGTTCACTTCGGCGGAGATTTCTTTCTGCAGGCGCGCGACTTCGACTTCCTTGCGCAGCATCGGCAGGACTTTTTCCATGCGCTTGAGCATCGGCACGCAGTCGAGCACTTCCTGCAGCTCGGGGCCGGTGGCGGAGGTCAGTGCGGCGGCGAAGTCGGTCAGCGGTGACGGATCGTTGGGGCTGAAGCGGTTGAGGTAGTTCTTCAGTTCTTCGCTGTACAGCGGGTTGAGCGGCAGCAGCTCCTTGATCGCGTTGATCAGCGCCATGCCGTAGGCCTTGACCTCGTCGGTCGGCTCGGTGGGCTGGTGCGGGTATTCGACTTCAACCAGATACGGCGGGCGATGGTGCTTGAGCCAGGTCTTGATGCGCACACGGCTCAGGCCCTGGGCGACGAATTGCAGTTTGCCGTTTTCGCGGCTGGCGTGGTGCACCTTGACCAGGGTGCCGTATTGCGGCAATGCCTTGGTGTCGAAGTGGCGCGGGTCTTCCTGGGGCGTGTCCATGAAGAACAGGGCCAGGGAGTGGTGTTCGGATTTGCTGACCAGTTCGAGGGTTTCGGCCCAGGGTTCTTCGTTGACGATGACCGGCAGCACCTGGGCCGGGAAGAACGGGCGGTTGTGGATCGGGATGATGTAGACCTTGTCCGGCAGGTTCTGGCCGGGCAGGGCGAGGCCTTTGCCGGGGACGTGGTGTTCGATGTGTTCGGCGTCGGTTTCGGTGATGTCGTCGGGGTTCTCGGGGAATTCTTGCTGGTCGCTCATGGGGCACCTGCGCAATGGGGTATGGGTCTTAGATGGGGCAGGGGGTTGGTGGTTTCAATGGGGGTGGGTGTTTCTGGTTGTGTGTTCAGGGTTTTGACAGGGTTTTGGGGTGTGGGCTTGGTGGCCTTTGGGCCGACCATGCTCTGGGTGTTTTGGGTGAATATCCGTTGCTTCGGGTGCTGCGGCTGGCGGTTTCGCCCTTACGGCGAGTCACTTTGGCAAACGCCCCAAAGTAACCAAAACGCTGGGCCCCAACGTTCGGCACCTCGCTGTGGCTCGGTGTTCCTTCGTTCCGGGATTCATCCGGGGGGCATCGCCTACGGTTTGCTTCGCTGCACCTCCTCTCGATGTGTTTGGCTTCGCCAAACGGTCGCTGCGCTCCCACCCCCGGATAAATCCCTCCACTCAGCCTGCCGACGGGGCCAGCACGTCAAAAGCGGTACTTGAGCTAACGCTCATCGTGTTGAGTGGTTAGGAGCAGATTGGTGGTGGTGGTGGTGGTGGTGGTGGTGGTGGTGGTGGTGGTGGTGGTGGTGGTGGTGGTGGTGGTGGTGGTGGTGGTGGTGGTGGTGCGAAGAGAAGGGAGCCGATCGGGGCTTTAAAACTTGAGTGCGACTTGCTGGTTCAGGTCGGCGGATTTTTTATAGACAACTCGGTCAGTCCCCTCTCCCTCCGGGAGAGGGCTAGGGTGAGGGCAGCGCCCTGATTGACACACCACAAGCCTTTCTCCCGCAGAGACCTCACCCACATTTATGCCGGATATCGACTGACCTCAACATTGTCCAGAACCCGATTCACCGCCAACTCAGCCAGCATGATGATTTGCTGAATGGCCAGGATTGTCCGCCGCTGCGGGAGGTCGATGTGTGCGGCGATGTCGCTGGTCATGAGGTTGGCCTGTGCCAGTGATTCGCAGGCGTGGACCAGCAGGCTTTCGCTGTCCTGATCGGGGGCGACCTGGAACATGGTGCTGGGTTTATGGAAGCGCAGGGTGGTGGCGTTGGGTTTCAGGTAATGGTCGAGGGCGCGCTCGGCGGCTTCGTGGAGTTTTTTGGAGTCTGGCGATTCGTAGGGCGATGCGTCGTTTGATTCGGGGGATTCGGTGTTGGTTTTTTCATGGTGAATACTCAGTTGGTGAAATTGGAGCTGCCTTCGATTGCCGCGACGCAATCTGAGGTGGCAGCTGTACGCGGGTTCGCGGACCGATAACTGAGGAATCGGCATACCTCCAGAGAAGGTATCCCGCGCACAGCCGCCATGACACAAACAACAGGCACCGGGGTGCCGTGAGGTTGGCGATTATGCATCAGTTATCGGGCCGCGACGCCCCATCGCTGAATTTGCAGCGACCCCCAAAGCCTATCCACCCCGTTTCCTAGGGACAACCGACGCGACTTGTCGGAATCGTCCCCGAAAAACACCCCGTCTGTAGGACGCAGGATTCAAAACAGATGCTGCTCCAGCCGCCGGGGGCCGTCGCCCGCTCTATCGAGTATCCAGCGCTGGATGTCAGGCAGTTTGCGCAGCGCGGCAAACACTTTTGGGGAATGTTGCGGCGTGCACAGCACGTGCACGTTGGGGCCGGCGTCGAGGGTGGCGCAGACGTCCAGGCCTTCGCCACGCAACTGGCGCACCTGTTCCAGCACGGCCAGGGTCGCCGGGCGCCAATAGAAAACCGGTGGCTGTGAAGTCATGGCGATCAGATGCAGTTCGATGGCTTCGCGTTCCACGGCGTCGGCCAATCGGGTGAAGTCGCGTTCGAGAATGGCCTGGCGCACTTGTTCCAGACGTTCGGGCAGCAGCTTCAAACGGGTCGGATAAAATTCGCTGCTGGTGGCGAGCAGGTGACCCTGGCGGGAGCTGACGGTTTTGTGTCGGGCGTCGACCACAGCGATCAGGTCATGCAGTGGCCAGTGGCGTGCGGAGGCGATTTGCACGGCCGGTCCCGAGAGTAGCCGCGCATTGCCGGGCCATTGCACAAAACCACCGGAGACCGAGCGTGCCGCCGAACCGGAGCCGGACAGGCGCGCCAGATCGCTGAGGACGGGATCTGTCGGCGAGCATCCGCGATAGACGGCAAATGCCGTCGCGAGGGCACTGAAGCCGGCTGCCGATGAGGCGATGCCGGCGCCGGTCGGGAAGCTGTTGGTGGTGGCGATGCGCAGCGGTTGCCAGTGATCGAAGTGTTCGCGCAAGGCTTGCAGGTGATGTTCGATCCCGGCCCGCAGGGTGGGATCGGCCGGCACCAGCGCACCGCGTGAGGTTTTCCACAGGATTTCGTCGGTTGTGCCCTTGGCCAGCGGAGCCAGTGTGCAGAGGCTGACGCAACGGCTCAGGGTCATTGAAAGCGAGGCGTTGTTGGGCAGTGTGTTCAGTGCATCGCGCATGCCCCAGTACTTGATCAGCGCGATGTTGGCGGGGGAGGAGACGCTGGTGCGATTCATGACCGGGTGATCTCGAGCCCTGCCACCGCGAGAGGGGCGTCGATCTGCCGGTAGCGCGCCAGCTCCGGCAGATTCGTTGCGCCCAGTACCAGCAGCGCGCCGGCCTGATCCCCGGACAATGCGCCGGCGCCGCAGATCTTTGCTGCACCGCCTGCTTTTTCTACAGCGCGAATCATTTGGGCAACAGCGGCGGGGACGACGCCCAGGGATTCCAGATCGGCCTGGTAATCGCGTATCGCCGCGCGAAATGTTTCCGGCATCGGACGTGTTTGACCCAGCAGCGAACCGAAGCGCTCGGTGTTATGCCGCATGCTGGCCAGCAGAGGGTTGTCAGTGCCTGTCAGTCGATGTCGGGTAGCGGCAATGACCTGACCGGTGCTTTCGTTGGCGGTGCCGGTGTTGAACAGGCGCAAGGCATCTGGCAGCAGGTTCGGGGTGATGGCGGGCAACGTGTGCAGGTTGAATTCGCCTTTCGCGTTGCGTCGGCCTTCGATGACCGAGCCCAGAAGGCTGGTGTTGTGATCGATGCCTGAAGGCTCGCCGTGCTGATAGCGTTCTATCGACAGCGCCAGCGGTTCGAGCGGGCAATCGGTTTCTGTCAGCCCGAACAATTGTGCCAGCGCCGCCGTGAGCGTGACCGCCAGGGCGCCGGAGCTGCCGAAACCGGCACCGGGCGGAATCTGCGACTGTACCCGCAGGGTGAAGCCGCGCCAGTTTCGCGGAGGCAGTCGGTGGAGGATTTCACCGATGGCACACTTGACCAGATGATCGGGATCGCCGGTACCCAGGGAGGCAAAGCTTTTTGCGCTGGGGGCGGCTCGATAGTGCTCCGATGCCAGGCGCATGCGGCCGACGTAGTCGGTCAATTGGTACGGTGAGTAGGTCCGCTGGAAAGGCAGGTCGGGCAGTTGCAACTGAATCTCGCGATCCGGGCGCCGCTGGACCCACACGTTGCAGTAAAGGCCCACGGAGCAGGCAATCACCGGGCATCCGTGCAGTACCGCATGTTCACCCATCAGGATGATCTTGCCGGGGGCTCTGGCATGGATCACGGTCAGCGCCCCAGCCGTTGATGGGCCGAGACCAGTTGATGCGAGGCCTGGGCAGCCATGATCGACAGTTCTCCGGCGAGTACCAGGGCACCGAGAATTTCCGCCAGGCGTCGGGTGTCGGTGCCCGGTTTTTTGCTGCCGGGGATGATCCCCATCAAGGCCAGGGCTTCGCGTTGGGTACAAAGGGACGTACCGCCGCCGACGGTGCCCAGCGGCACGTCCGGCATCGTCACCGAGGCGTAGATGGCGTCGTGTTCGCAGGCTTCGAGGCAGGTGATGCCGATGGCACTTTCCGCCACTTGAGCGACGTCCTGGCCGGTGGCGATGAAGAACGCAGCGAGTATGTTGGCATGATGGGCGTTGCAGCCGATGGTGCCGGCCATGGCCGAACCCAGCAGGTTCTTCCGGTACTGCAGCTCCCGAAGTGCCTTGGCGTCGGTCTTGAGAATGTCGCGCAGTATGTCTTGGCTCAGCCGGACCTCGGCGTGGATCCGCTGGCCGCGGCCGTTGATGAAGTTGACCATCGCCGGTTTCTTGTCCGTGCAGTAGTTGCCCGAAATGCTGAGGCACGGGACGCCGGTTGCGGGGGTGATCAATTCACGGATGACCCGGTCGCAGGCAATGCTTGCCATGTTCATGCCCATCGCGTCGTGGGTACGGAAACGAAAGCGCAGATAGATCGTGGTTCCGACCACTGCAGACTTGATGTCTCGCAGATGCAGATGAACGCTGCCCTGTTCGCAGACTTGTCTGATCTGCTGGAAGTTGTCGCGGATCCAGGCGAGAAATATTTCGGTCTGCAGGATGCCACTGGAGCGAAATACCGGCGCACGGGTAATGCCCACCTCTTCGACCCGAACCACCGCGCCGCCGGCGGCGTGTAATGCCCGGCAGCCACGGGAGGTGCTGGCGACCAGCGCGCCTTCGGTGGTGGCCATGGGAACGTAGACGGGTTCCTGGGCCGTAATGGCCTGGCCTTTGACGAGCAATGGGCCGGCGACGCCCAGCGGAATCTGGATGGAACCGATCCGGTTTTCGCAATGGGCCGGCTGTGGTTCGCGGGTGTAATCGCCAATGCTGCGCAGCGAGGCGCCACTGATCTGTTGCAGGGCTTCACGGCGAATCAGGGCGGCTTCGTTGTGATCAAGATCGGCGGGCAACTGGTGAAAGCGGGTCTGCCCTTTGGTCAGCGCTTCGATCCAGTGGTTGCCAAAGCGCGTATCTGACATGGAAGGCTCCGTGATTCAACCGCTGCATGAGGTTGATGATCGGAGCAAACGGGCACGATAGCGCCTGTCAAAGTTGACAGTCTTTTATATCGATTGGCGATTGGCGCCCACAAAAAAAGGCGACACCCCTCACAGGGCATCGCCTTTCTCTTTACCGCCGCTGAAACTTATTCCGGCAGTTTGTACGCAATCACATAGTCACCCATCTTGGTGCCCAGCGAACCGTGACCACCCACCACGAGCAGGACGTATTGCTTGCCGTCCTTGCCGGTGTAGGTCATCGGAGTCGCCTGGCCGCCCGCAGGCAGACGGGATTTCCACAGCTCTTTACCGGTGTTCACGTCGTAGGCGCGCAGGTACTGGTCGAGGGTGCCGCTGAGGAAGCCGACGCCGCCCGCAGTCACGATCGAGCCGCCCATGCTTGGCACGCCCAGGGTGAAGCCGATCGGGATTGGCGAGCTGTCGCGGCTGGTGCCGTTTTTGCGTTTCCACACGACTTTGCCGGTGGTCAGGTCGATACCGGCGACATAGCCCCAGGCCGGGGCCTGGCACGGTACGCCCAGTGGCGACATGAACGGATGCATGGTCACCGCGTATGGCGCGCCGGTGTTGGGCTGGATACCGGCAGTTTCGCTTTCGCGTTTGCTGTCGGCGGCCACTTCGGCACGCGGGATCATCTTCGAGACGAAGGCCATGTAGTTCGGGCTGGTGAACAGCATCTGGCGAACCGGGTCGACAGAAACACCGCCCCAGTTGAACACGCCGACGTTACCCGGATAGATCAGGCTGCCCTGTTCCGACGGAGGCGTGTATTGGCCTTCGTAGCGCAGTTCCTTGAACTGGATGCGGCACAGCATCTGGTCGAACGGGCTGGCGCCCCACATGGCTTTTTCGGTCAGTTCCGGGGCCAGCAGGTTCAGGTCCGAACGGGCCTGGGTCGGTGCGGTGTGGTCGCCTTTCACGGCGCCTTGCGGAACCGGGATCTCGCGGATCGGGATGATCGGCGTGCCGTCACGACGGTCGAGGACGTACAGGCTGCCCTGTTTGGTCGGGGCGATCAGCGCAGGCTTGATGCCGTCGGCGGTTTTCATGTCCAGCAGGGTTGGCTGGCTGCCGACGTCCATGTCCCACAGGTCGTGGTGGGTGAACTGGTAGTTCCAGCGCACTTTGCCGGTGGCCAGGTCCAGCGCGACGATACCGGCGCTGAACTTCTCGGCGCCCGGGGTGCGGTCGGCGCCCCACTGGTCCGGAGTCTGGTTGCCCAGTGGCAGGTAAACCATGCCGAGTTTTTCATCGACGCTGGCCAGCGACCACATGTTGGCCGAGTTGCGGCTGTAGATCTGGCCCGGAGCCAAAGGCTCGGTGGCGTCCGGCTTGTCGCTGTCCCAGTTCCACACCAGGTGACCGTCGCGCACGTCGAAGGCGCGGATCACGCCCGATGGCTCGTTGGTCGATTCGTTGTCGGTGACGTGACCGCCCATGATCACCAGATCACGTGTGATCGCGGCTGGCGAGGTGGAGTAGTAGCCACCGGCGGTGAACGGGCCGATGCCTTGAGTCAGGTCGACCACGCCTTTGTTGCCGAAGCCTTCGCAGATCTTGCCGGTGTCGGCGTTCAGTGCGATCAGGCGTGCATCGGCGGTTGGCAGGTACAGGCGACGCGGGCAGGCCTGGGCGACGGCTTTGCCGGCCTCGGAGATGACGGCGGAGGCTGCGTTTTCAGACTTGGCGTAAGCGGCTTCGTCGTAGTACGACACGCCACGGCAGGTCATGTGGGCGAAGCCCTTGAAGCCGACCGGGCTCTTGATCTGCGGGTCGAAGCGCCACAGTTCCTTGCCGGTGTCCGGGTCCAGTGCCAGCACTTTGCTGTGGGCGGTGCAGGCATAGAGCATGCCGTTGGCTTTCAGCGGGGTGTTTTCGTTGGTCAGCTCCACCGGGTCATCGGCGGTCGGCAGGTCGCCGGTCTGGATGCGCCAGGCTTCCTGCAGCTTGCCGACGTTGGCCGGAGTAATCTGCTTCAGTGGCGAGTAGCGGTCACCGAACTCGGTGCGGCCATAGGCCTGCCAGTCGCCATCGGGCATTGCTGGCGCAGTGCTGGTGGTGTCGGCGGTGTCGCGACCCAGTTCGCCGAAGGTTTCGCCCGGGTGGGTGAACAGGCTGGCCAAAGCGGTGAGGCCGGCCAGCACCACGGCTACGGTCAGACCGCCGGTGCCCATCGGTGCAGGACCGTTGAGCAGCAGCGGACGACGGAACCACGGCAGCAGCATCACGAAACCGAGGACGAACCACAGCGCCAGACGCGGCACCAGTTGCCACCAGTCCAGACCGACTTCCCACAGCGCCCAGACGGTGCTGGCAAACAGCACGATGGCGTACAGGCCCAGTGCTGCGCGGCGACGCATCAGCAACAGAATGCCGGTCAGCGTGATGCCGATACCGGCCAGCAGGTAGTACAGCGAGCCGCCGAGCGTGCTCAGCTTGATTCCCCCGGCCAGCATGGCCAGGCCCATCAGTAGAAGCAGAATGCCGAGCAGGCTCGGAAGCAGACGGCCTCGACTCGAAGCACTTTCGGTGCTCATAGTGTGGTTCTCCGTGACGTTTCAAGTAGTCCCGCGCTGTAGTCACTGTAGATGACGATTGGGCGCGGGCATGGTTCAGATAAAAACTTGTCTGGCTAACTATTTCATCCGGGAGCCGGCAAGCCGGCTCCCGGAGGTTTTCCGGTTGTCGGTCAGAACGACGACTGGATCTTGATCCCGCCGATCAGCGCGTCATCGACCTTGTCCACGCCACCCGGGTGGCGGATGTATTGCAGGTTCGGGCGCACGGTCAGCCAGTTGGTGACGTGCACGCCGTAATAGAGTTCGGCGCTGTATTCGGTGTCCTGCGGCGGCAGGTACGACGGATCGTCGTAGTCGTAGACCGCGCGGGCCTGGTTGGTCGCCTCGGCGTTCTTGCGGTAGGCCGGGTTGACGTGGACGCGGGCCAGGGCGAAACCGATGTCGTCCTTGGCGCGGGCGTCGAACAGGCCTTTGTAGACCACGCCGGCCTGGACGTAGTTGTCGATGGCGTTGGTCTTCTTGTCGTGCATCGTGCCGTTGGCGAACACGCTCAGGCCACGGGAGTTGTCGCTGGCGACGCTGGTGATCTGCTGCTGCACGCCGAGCCACACGCCGTGTTTGCTCGAAGCGCTGCGATAGGCTTCGCCGCTCAGGGCCGCCGGCTGGCCGTTGCTGTCTTTATAGGCGTCGGTAGCCTTGGCGTTGCTGTAGTAGTAACCGGCGCGGTATTCGCCCGGCAGGCCGTTGAGCTTCGGTGTCCACACCAGCTCCACCGGCAGGATCGCGCCCTGGGTGCCGCTGCCGCTGAGCTTGAAGCCATTGCCGCGATCGAGGTTCGACGGGTTCTGCTCATAGGCGCCGACCTGTGCGTACAGCTCCGGCGTCAGGTGATATTTGACGCGCAGCGCCCATTGGCTGACCGGCCAGTTGTACCAGATGCCGCCGACCCAGTTGCCGACCTGGGAGCCGCAGAACGCCAGGTTCTGGAAGTCGCACGGGAAGCTGTTGAAGTCTTCGCCTTCACCGAAGCGGCCGACCTTGATGTCGAGCTTCTGGTCGAAGAATTTCTGCTGGTACCACATCTGTGTCAGGCGGGTGGTCTGGCCACGGCCCCAGACTTCCTGGGCCGAAGTGAATCCACCGACGCGCGGGTCGTTGATGCGGTCGTTACTGATGTTGTTGCCGCTGCGTTTGGTCACGGTCAACTGGAATTCGGCGTCGTTCCAGCCCAGCAGTTTTTGCAGGTCCAGATGAGTGCCGAGGCCCCATTGGTCGCTGTAGCGCGCAGTGCGGTCGTGGTCGTAGCCGCCGTGCAGGTTGCTGCCCATTTCGCCGGTGTAATCGAGCTTGAAGTCGATGCCTTTCGCCGAGAGTTCGCTGCGGGTGCCGTTCCAGTCACCGAGCATGTACGGTGATTCACTGTCGAAGGCCGGAGCGGCCTGGGTGCAGGTGGCGAGGCCAAGGGCGGTGCAGCCGCCGATCAGACGCAGGGTTGAGATAGCGCTGTCTCGGGAGAACGGAAAATCGGGCATGAAATGGTCTTTCTTGATCTTTTTGGGGGGACGGGCTGACCGCTACGATTTGACGCAGGCAGTGAAGCGATTCAGCAGAAGGGCGGCAGGATAATGTCCTGTTACAAAAACACAAAGTGCTTTTGCAGACATGAACCCTTTCGGATTCGGTAACAGTGCGGCAATCGATCACATTGCCGGTGTCGACGGAGCCTGCGATCTTGCACGGTTCACCTACATTTGAAGGAAGGCCTTCCACCGGCACAGCCCCTCGGCTAAGGTGCGCGGCTTCTGCATTTTCACTTCGCCCAAGGGCCCGGCATGAACGACCACAACCCCGATCCGCTGCACGGCGTGACCCTCGAACAGATCCTCAATGCACTGGTGACCCATTACGAATGGTCGGGCCTGGCCGAGCGCATCGACATCCGTTGCTTCAAGAGCGATCCCACCATCAAGTCGAGCCTGACCTTTTTGCGCAAGACGCCATGGGCGCGGGAAAAGGTCGAGCGGCTGTACGTGAAGCTGATGCGCACCAAGCGTCCGCTCTGAGATGAACGCCGTGCTGCGGCGACGCCTCATCACTTCGGTTGCAGTGCTGGGCTGGGCCGGGCTGGGGATTCAGCTGTACCTGATTTTCTTTGCGCGCCTGAGTGTCGGCGCCAGTCTGCTGGGCGGGCTGGTGAGTTTCTTCAGTTACTTCACCGTGATCACCAACACCCTGGTGGCGGTGGTGCTGACCTGCGCGGTGACGGATCGCGAATCCGCTGCACGGCGCTGGTTTCTGCAACCCTGGGTCAGCAGCGGGATCGCCGTGAGCATTGCCGTGGTGGGCCTGGCCTACAGCATTCTGCTGCGACACCTTTGGCATCCGCAGGGCTGGCAGTTTATCGCTGATGAATTGCTCCACGACGTGATGCCGCTGCTGTTCCTGGCGTATTGGTGGGTGTGCGTGCCGAAGGGCACCCTGCGTCTGAAGCACCTGCCGCTGTGGCTGATCTATCCGCTGGTGTACTTCGCTTATGCGCTGCTGCGCGGACACTTGCTGGGGGCTTACGCCTATCCGTTCATTGACGTGGCACTGCTGGGTTATCCACAGGTGTTCGTCAATGCCGGGGGGATTCTGGCGGGGTTTGTGCTGATTGCGTTGCTGGTGATTGGCATCGACCGCTGGCAAGGGCGGCGCGAATAGCGCCGCCGCTTCTAGTCACTCTTCTTCGGAACCCTCGGCTCGCCAGTAACCGACGGCCTTGACGAACTGCTCGTCCAGCCCGTGCTCATCGAGCAGCACCCGGCGGATCTGCCGCGAGACTTTCGTTTCCGTCGCCACCCACGCATACAGATTGCCCTTGGGCACCTGCAACTGCTTCACGGTGGTCAGCAGGCTGTCCTTGTTCGCACCGCGCAACACCCAGATCACGTTGACCTGTGCCGCGCTTTCCAGCGCCTGCTGCTCCTTGCCGTTTTCCACTTCGACCACCACCAGCGCCTTGCGATTGGCCGCCAGGCCTTCGAGGCGGCGGGCGATGGCGGGCAGGGCGGTTTCGTCGCCGATCAGCAGGTAGCTGTCGAAGATGTCGGGCACGATCATCGAACCGCGCGGGCCGCCGATGTGCAGGAACTGCCCCGGTTTCGCCTGTTCGGCCCAGGTCGAGGCAGGGCCGTCGCCGTGCAGGACGAAATCGATGTCCAGTTCAAGTTTGTCGAGGTCATAGCGACGTGGGGTGTAGTCGCGCATCTCGGGCATCGGCACATCGCTTTTGCCGGCGCCGAGCACCAGGGTTTCCAGCGCGGCAGTCTGCTCGGCGTTCTGCGGGAACAGCAGTTTGACGTGGTCGTCAGTTCCCAGGCTGATGAACCCGGCCAGTTCCGGCCCACCGAGGGTGATACGGCGCATGCGCGGGGTCAGGTCGACCACGCGTAAAACTTCCAGTCGGCGGCGTTTGATTTCATGCATCACACGGTGGATGCCTTGGGTCTGGACTTCAGTCATTCGGCTTTCTCCGGAGCAGGTTGAACGGCGGGGCCGTCGACGATGGCTTTGGCGGTGTCGTTGAGCAGGTCGCGAACGCGCAGGATTTCTTCAGGGCTCCAGCGCCCGTGGTGCATCTGCAAGGCGTGGCGCAGGTTGTGCACCGCTTCATGGATTTCCGGCGGCCGGTCGTGGCCGCGCAATGAGCGCTTGCTGACGTCGATGCGCATGCGCACGCCGTCGAGGGCCACGGCCTGTTCGCTCAGCGATTGGCGACCGGCATCGGTGATTGCGTAACGCTTTTTGCCGCCCTCGGCATCGCCGGTGATCATTTCGCTTTCTTCGAGAAACGTCAGGGTCGGGTAGATCACGCCGGGGCTGGGGCTGTAGGCGCCGTCGAACATGGTTTCGATCTGGCGGATCAGGTCGTAGCCGTGGCATGGCTGCTCGGCGATCAATGCCAGCAGCAACAATTTCAGATCGCCGGGGGCGAATACCCGTGGGCCACGCCCGCCGCGCTCGCGGCCGTGACGTTTTTCGAAGCCGTCCCGGCTGTCGCCGTGGTCGCGGTGGGGGGAATGATGGTCTCTCATTTCAGTCTTCTCTCGTCATGTTTAGATACAACGTAAGATATATCTTTACGACTGGGCAAGGCTTTTTTGCCCGAGAGGAAATGGCAGCTGACGAGTGGTCAGCGAGCGCGGAAGGAGGACAGCGGCATGCAAGGGGAGGATTGACTCATCCAGAAAAGAATAACCATAAAGTTAAAGCTATCACTCTATTGAGAGTCGAGCTTATATTCTAAAAAACAGAGAAAGTACCGGCTGATATTGTTGAAAGTGCTGTAATGTTTTTTCTTTAAAACTGTGGGTAAGGTATTGCTTACAGTCACTTTTTAAAATTCGTGTTTTTCGATGTTTTTTCTTTCGAGTTGCGAGGCTGTTGAACTACAAGTTCGTGGGAAGTTGCCTGCTTACATCCTTTTGGCAAGCGTTGATCATGCCCCGGCGTTGAACTTCCGTGTTTCAGGCCTTATCGGCCGGTGTGACCTGAACTTCAATGTTTCGATTCCTTAAAAAAGAAAACAGGTACTGATCGATGTTCAAGAAAATCGCAATCACCGCTTCTCTCGCCGCCCTGGCTCTGGGCTCTTCCGTGACCTTCGCTGCCGGTGAAGCGCGCCACTCCATCAACCTCATCGCCCATGTGCCGACCAATGGTTTCTACGTGGTGCCGACCGATGCGGATCTGGTCAACAAAGACCAGGACATGAGCTATCAGCCAAGCACCGGCAAGATGCGCGACATCAATGGGTTCTTTGACGTGCGCAACAACAACGGTTCGGTTCACGCCAGCCTGGAAAGTGTTCCGCAATTGATCTACGGAAGCGACACCATTGCGCTGGAAGTTTCGTTCAACAACAAGGTGCTGACCCAGACTCCGCAAATGGTCGTGGGTGAGTCCGAGTCCGATGTGAACTATCGCGCACCGCTGAAGATCAGCGCCAAGGGCACCACGTTCAACCCGGGTGATTACACCGGTACTGTCGCGATGACCTTCGACGCCGTACCACCCGTCCTCGCGCCTTGATCGGGCGATCCGCGCTGACTGCCCGGTAGCGTTTCCCGGCGGGACAACCATTCCCCGAATGTCCCGCCGGACTTCAACTTGTTCGAAATCAGAGTAAGAGTTCATGTTCCCGATGACACCCATCGCGGTCGCGCTTGCGCTGCTGTTTTGTGCCGGTGCGACGGCGGCTCCTGTTTCCGCGGGTTCGACACCCTGCAGTCTGTTGGCGCAAGCCAAAGGTTTGCCGGCGGATTTCGAGGAGCATTTCTTTGATGTGCCCCTGGCCGTGCGGGTCGAGCTTGACCAGCAGCCTTTGGGCGAAGCTCTGGTGGTGCTGTCGCGCGATGACCGCATCACCCTGCTCGAATTCACCGATACCAGCGAAAACCGCTACAGCCCTGCCGAGCGGGAACAATGGGCGGCGTATCTCAAGCCCGGCGTGCCCTTGGGCGATTGCAGCGGTGCGTGCCCGAATGACGTGCTGGCAGTGCATTACAACCTGGAAAGCTCCCTGGTCTCGATCCTCACCCGCCATGCCGAGCGCGATCTCGAGGCCAAGCGTTTTCACGATCAGCCACTGGAAGGCAGCAGCGGCCTGATGGTGCGCAACCAGCTCAACCTCAATGGTGGCCAGGATCAGGATCTGGGCGGGCGCTATGGCCTGGAGGCCAGTGGCAGTCTGGGCAACTGGAGCCAGACGTTCAATATGCAACTGGCACGCATGGGCGGCCCCGACGACAAGCTGTACCACGCCGTGCACGAGCTTTACACCCAGCGCGAGCTGCAAGGCAGCTTCTTTCGCCTGGGCTATTTCACCCCCAATTCCGAAGGCCTGACCCGTCAGCCGCGAACGTTCGGCACCAGCCCCGATACGGCGGTCGGTGTGATGTACGGCAGCTCCGACAGTCTGGCCATCAACAATGCGATGCCCAGCGTCTACCCGATTTATGTCACCGCCAACCGTCAGGGTTCAGTGGAAATCTATCGCGACGGCCTGCTGATCAATACCCAGTCGGTGCCCGCCGGGTTGCAGACTCTGGATACCCGGCCACTGCCCGGCGGTATCTATGAAGTGGAAGTGCGGCTGATCGAAGACGGTCAGATCACCTCCACCACCCAGGAGCTGGTCTACAAGCCGAACAACTGGCGCAACCTCGACGAGCGCTGGCGCTACAACCTGTTTGCCGGCGAAGAAAGCAAGCTGCTCAGCAACTGGGATCAACAGGCCAGCGGCAGTCCCACGGCAGGCGCGTCGATCAACTACCTGGCGCACCCGCGGGTGATTCTCGGGCTGTCGGCACGCCAGATCCGGGAAAAGCTGCAGTACGGCACGTCCATCGACTGGACCCTGGCCAACCATCTCAGTCTGTATGCCAACGTCTACCAGACCCGGGACTACGGCACCGGCCTGGATCTGCAAAGCCTCTACAACTACGGCTCCGGCAGCCTGATCCTCAGCCACAACCGCAGCTGGCTGGACACCACCTATCAATACGACACCCTGCCCGACGGTACGCGGGTGCGCCAACGCAATGTGTTCGTCGGCCAGACCAGCAACTCGTCGCTGGCGATCAACCATCGCCTCGATCAACGCAACTCTTTCAATGCGCGGGTCGCCCACAGCGAGGGCAATGTCGAAGGCGTCGGCGTGGATCTGGGCTGGAGCCGGCGTGCGGTGCTGTTCGGCAACGACGCCAACTGGCGCCTGTCGCTGTTCGACCGCCCGGGCAGTTTCAGCAGCGGAGACGATCGCAGCCGTGGCGTCGATCTGAGCCTGAACCTGGCCATCGGCGGGCCGGGTCAGCAACTCACCGGCAGCATCGGTTCGCGCACCGATCGCGATGGCGGTCGCGACAACAACGCGTCGCTGGGCTGGCGCAAGGACTTCAAGGATCACGTGCTGCAAAACGTTTCGGTGACGGCATTGACCGACACCTATGGGATGGGCCTGTCGAGCCTGGCCAATTTCCGCACCGACACGGTCAATGGCGACGGGTTTGTCCAGCGCTCTTCCTATAACAACAAGCTGACCGGTGGCCTCAACCTCGACAGCACTCTGGTGATGGGCGGAGAGAAAATGCTGATGACCAGCGAATACGAGATGCGCGGTGCCGGCATGATCGTCGATGTGGAGTCGGACATCGACGGCATTGCCCTGCGTGCGGACGATCTCAGTGGTGGCGGCGCAGCATTGAAGCCGGGGCGCAATTTCATTCCGCTGACTGCGTACCAGAACAGCTCCGTGAGCTTCGACTTCGAGGGCAACCATGTGCCCGCTGCGACCATCGCCCCGGCGCGTACCCGCTATCACCTGAACAAGGGCGGCGTGGACTACCGGCACATCCGGGTGATGAAGACCCTCACTGTGCTCGGTCGTCTGGTGGATGCACAGGGCCGGCCGCTTCGAGGGCATCACGTGATCAACCACGCCAGCCGCGGGGTCACGGAGGTCGACGGGTTCTTCTCGATGGAAATGAACGCCGGCTCCCCGACCCTTGAAGTGCGTCGGGAGAACAGCCTGCTGTGTCAGTTCCGCCTCAACGAGAAGGAGCATCGCAGCGAAAACAATGTGCTGATGATCGGTGACCTGCGCTGCACGCCGGACACCCTGGCCGATCTCGCATCCACCGAACAGAAGGCGGGTTGAGAGCATGAAGGGATCAGCGTACTGGATGGGATTGCTGACGGCGTTGAGCCTGTCGTCGGCCGAGGCGGTCAATCAGGAAATCCGTGCGCTGTTCCAGCCGGACTCCTCGCAACCGAACAAGAATGTGTTCGTCAACAAGACACCGAACAGTGGTTATTGCGCGACTTATCCCGGTCAGTGTTTCGACAACAATATGTTCAGTATTCAGATCCCCGTGCAGTTCTCGTCCACGCGAGCCCTGGTGCCTGGCGATGCCTTGGGTGTGAAGGCGCCCGCCAATTGGCGGCGGCTGACGGTCACGAACAGGGAAACACAGGAAGCCGAAACCGTTGAAGTGCGAATAGTCGGTATCGGGTCCAAATTTTTCCTGAGTGATTCGGCCGCCAATCTGACAGGGGTGACAAACATTCTGGAAGGGCATCAGAAACTCTGGACCAGCAGCAGTTGGGTTTATGCACCGTCGCCCTGCGAATACAGTGGTGTTGGCGCGTATGGTCCTGCGAATTACCTGTTTTTCTGGAAATCGCCTGTAGAAGCCGCCTGTTCCAAAGTGGCTGCGTACCGGATCCCGTCGATGTACTTCGATACGCTCAATTTCGCCTACGAACTGCGCACGCCCAATCCGCTGGGCATGTCGTCCGGGCTGTACACCGGTTCGCTGTCGTACTCCCTCGGCCCCGGCGGTGATTTCCAGATGGGGTCGATGATGGTCCCGAATGACAACAACCTGACCCTGGATTTTGTCCTGGACGTGCAGCATGTGCTGAAGGTGGATATTCCGCCGGGCGGCGACAAGGTCGTGCTTGAGCCGCCGGGCGGCTGGCAGAGCTGGCTGGATCAGGGACGACATCCGGTGCGGCTGTTTCGCGATCAACTGTTCCATATCTCGGCTTCGTCGAGATTCACCATGAAGCTGGAATGTGAAGACCGGTTGAACAACGGTTGTGCAGTCTCCGATCGCCAACCTCCCTCCACCTACAAGGCCGAAGTCACGGTGTCTGTCAGTTTGCCCGACGGGATGACCGACAGCAGTGGACGTCCGGTCAGGAACCTGCCGGTGACGCACGTGCCGACCGGTGTGATCCACGTCGGCACCTATGTCGATCGCAAGCCGGGGACCCTGCACTTCAACATGAACGCACAGCACACCAAATTTGTGATCGACAGCTACGGAGAACGTCCTTTCAAAGGCAATTTCATCGTGATCTGGGATTCCGAAGTCTGACCTTCCTCTGCGAGCGGGAACAGGGATTGAACATGAACAAGCATTGGGTTGCCGGCGCGTTTCTGGCCGTGGCCGGGGCAATGAGTCACGGGGCGTGGGCGGCTCGCGAGGAGCGCACCTTCGAGGTATTCGTATCGGTTCCGAAGCGGCCGTTCTACATCGTCCCCACCGAGTCGGGCTGGATTCACCGTCCACAACAACTTTCCTGGAATGTGGCGAACGCGACCATGGGCGGGCTGCGCAAACATTTCGATGTGCGACATGACACCAGTGCCATCGAGGCTCGCCTCGACGGTGCGCCTTACCTGTCCAATGGCAGGCCTGGCGAAGACATCCCGCTGCGGGTCAGTTTCAACGGGGTGGAGTTGAGCCCGGACATCCAGCCCAGGGAAGTGGTGTCCCGTGCCGACGCCGCTGCGGGAAGTCGTGTGCTGCTTGAAATCCAGCCAGTGAAACCTCCCGGCGGCTACCGGCCGGGCGATTACGCCGGCAGCGTCATGCTGCTGTTCAACGCCAGAGCGCCCGGCGAATAGGGCCACGCGACAACCCGATTGAATGACAAATGGATTGGAAACATGAAAAGGACAACAGCCTGGCTGGGATTGCTGGCGGTGCTGGCGTTGCCTGCGGTGGAAGCGGCGAATCTGGAGATCAGGGCACTGTATCAGCCGGATCCTGCGCAACCGGGCAAGAACGTATTCGTCAACAAGACGCCGAACACCGGGTACTGCACGAGTTATCCCGCCGATTGCGCCGCCGGCAACCGGTACAGTTTCCGGGTGCCGGTCCGGTTTGACTCGACGCGTGCCATCTCGGGTGACGATCAGGTGGGGTTCAAGGCACCGGCCAACTGGCGAGCGCTGACGGTCACCAATCCAGTGACGCAGAAAAGTGAAACCGTCGAAGTGCGCATCAGCGGAATCGGCTCGGAGTATGTCCTCAGCGAACCGGCCGGCGATCTGGTGGGGATGCCGGGCAAGGATTTCGAAGGGCACCAGAAGCTCTGGAGCACCGGGCGCTGGGAATATCCGGGATCTCCCTGCACCCCGGGTCCGAGCAGAAGCGACTACACCGCGACCACCTATCGTTTTGTCTGGAATTCGCCTGTGGAGGCGTGGTGTCAGAAGAGGATCGATTACTACCGTATTCCGGCCATGTCCTTCAACACGGTCGATTTTATCTATGAATTGCGCACGCCCAATCCCCTGGCCATGTCTTCCGGGCTCTACACCGGGGCGTTGACCTACACCCTCGGCCCCGGCGGGGATTTCGAAATGGGACCGGGAATGCAGCCCAATGATGGCAGCCTGACCCTGAACTTCACGCTCGACGTGCAACACACGTTGAAAGTCGATCTGCCTCCCGGCGGCAACAAGGTTGCCCTTGAGCCCGCAGGCGGCTGGCAGCGCTGGATCGACAGCGGCCGCAGGCCCACCGAGATCTTTCGCAATCAGCCGTTTTTCCTGTCGTCGTCATCGCGGTTCAAGGTGATGTTGCAGTGCAGTTCCCTCGGAGGGCCGGACTGCAATATCGGCAATAACCAGGTGGGTTACTCCAAATTCCAGATCCGGCTCACGATGCCGCCCGGCATCGTAGGTCCCGGCAATGCCGACGGCTGGACCGGGACGCTTGAGTACAACACCTGGCTCGGTCCGTTTGAACCCGGCCGCTATATCGATCGCAAGCAGGGCATGTTGCGTTTCTTCATTTCCCCCAGGTTTCTGGATTTTCTGAAGCCCGGCATGAACGGCACGCTGACGGGCGATGCCACGATCATTTTCGATTCGGAAGCCTGATCCCCCATCACGGGGCCCTTTCCATTTTCATGAGGTTTAGACGATGACACGTCTGTTTTTACTGTCGCTGTGCACGCTGTTCTGGACAACGGCCAATGCCGGACCGCAAATCAATGTGGGCACGGTGTACGACTACCTGGACGGCGAAAAAAGCACCTACCTGAAACGGGTGTTCAACAGCGGTGACAGCACTGCATTCGTCAAGGTCAACGTGCTGGAAATTGTCTACGACGACGGCGGTCAACCCAGGGAAGTTCCGGTCACCAGCGCTGCCGACGGTGCCTCGCGCAATGGTCTGATGGCCAGCCCGGCGCGGCTGATCATCCCGGCCCAGGGCATGCAGGGTACCCGTCTGCTGTACATGGGCGAGCGCGAACGGGAACGCTATTTCCGGGTGCGTTTCGTGCCGGTGGTGCCGGAGAAGGAAGACGATTTCGTGGTCTCCGGAGAAGAGCGCGAGGACTACAAGAAGACCCTCTCGGCGGGCGTCAACGTGATGACCGGATTCGGCACGGTGTTTTTCGTACGGCCGAAAGATGCCCGCTACGACACGGTCCTCAACGACACCGGCAGTCGGTATGAAGTGCGCAACAACGGCAATACGGTGGTCGTGGTCGATGAGTTCAAGAGCTGCTCGCTGGACAAGGAAACCGACTGCGGTGCGACCGTCAAACACCACGTCATGGCCGGCCGCACGTTTGCCTTCGACAAGGAGAAGGGCCGCGAATACCGCTTCAAACTCGTGGAAGGCGAGCGCAGGCAGGATCTCAAGGTCGTCAGCCGCTGACACCCAGGAAACCACATGAACAAGCATTGTATGGCCGGCGTGCTGGCGGCAATTACCGCGTTGAATATCGGTACGGCAGGGGCGGCGAGGGAAACACTCAACTTCGAGGTCACGCTGACGATCCCCAGCCAGTCGTTCTACATTCTGCCGTCGGAGCCCGACTGGATTCACCGGCCGCAGCAACTGATGTGGAACTTACCGGACTCGACCCTCGGCGGCTTCAGCAAGAACTTCGATGTACGGCATGACACCAGCGCCATCGAGGCGCGTCTGGACAGTGCACCTTACCTGTCGACGGGCAAACCCGGTGAAACCATCGCTCTGCGCGTGCGCTTCAACAACGTGGAGCTGAGTGCCGATCCGGTTTTTCGTCAGGTGCTGTCGAAGTCGGAGGCGGCAGCCGGCATGCGGGTGCCGTTGCAGATCGACCCGGTCAAACCGGTCGGCGGTTACAGGGCGGGAGAATACTTCGGCAACGTTCTGGTGCTGTTCAACGCCAGGGCCCCCGGAGCATAACGGCGCCGGCCGCGATCGGTATCCGCCGACGGATAAGGGAAGGATCGCAGCCATCGCCATTCAGGAGAGCCGTCAGGGAGGCGGCTTCCTTATCGACGCAAAGGGAAGTGACATGATCAAGCAAGCGGTCATTGCCGTGTCCGTGGGCGTTTCGACCCCGATGGCCGGAGGCGTATTCGCGGCGCAGGAGAAGCACATTTTTGAAGTCTCGGTGGATATTCCGGTCCTGGAATTTTATGTGATACCGAGCGAACCGGACTGGATACATCATCAGCAGACACTGCCCTGGGACATTGCCACTTCGACCCTCGGCGGCTTGCGCAAAAACTTCGATGTGCGGACCGACAGCAGTGCCATCGAAGCCCGTCTCGAAAGTTTCCCCATTCTCTCCAGCGGCCAGGATTCGCGGGATGACATCAGCCTGCGTGTCACCTTCAACGGCACGGAGTTGAGCCATCATCCGGTGCCGATCCAGGTGGTGTCCCGCGAGGAGGCCGTGGCGGGCAAGAGGGTGCGTCTGGAGATCGAGCCCCGGGTCCATCCCGACGGTTATACGCCGGGCGACTACTACGGCACCGTCAACATCATTTTCAATGTGGCAGCCCCGACGGGTTGATCGTTGAACCAACAACAAGACCGATTGCTGAGCAAGGAGCTGGTAATGGTTTCAGGGTTGCGAACATCCAACACATCACGCAAGGCAAAGTGGCCGGCCGCCCTCTATGGCTGTCTGATCTGCTCGACCGCACACGCAGTGACTCAGGAAATCCGCGCGGTCTACGTTCCGGATCCGGCCAATCCGCAGGCCAATGCGTTCATCAACCAGACACCGCAGAGTGGTTACTGCGCCACCTATCCCAATGATTGCAAGCCGTTGTCGGGCGTTCGCCTGCCGCTGCGGTTCGCTTCGGTACAGGCACTGGAGCCGGGCTCATCCGAGCGCAATGGCGCGATGTTCAACATGCCGGCGCAGTGGCGCAGCCTGATGGTCACCAATGTCTTCACCGGCGAGACCGCGACGGTGGACATGCGCATCGGCGGGTTCGGTTCCCAGTACGTATTGAGCGACACGGCCACCAACCTGACCGGCGAAACCGACGACCAACAGGCGCACCACAAACTGTGGGGCACCAGTTGGAGCGTCGCGCCGCTGCCTTGCCGGCCCGGGGCGATGCCGTCTCACGGACCGGACTTTTTCCGCTTCTTCTGGAAGACGCCGGCCGAAGGCATCTGCGCCAAACGGGCCGCGTTCATGATTCCCTGGATGTCCTATGGCTATCTGGACGTGGGCTACGAATTGCGCATGCCGGATCCGTTGAAGATGTCCGCCGGCCTGTACACCGGTCAGCTGGCCTACGGTGTCGGGCCGGGCATGGACATCGACGCCGGTGACAATCTGTTGCCGGACGGCGCGGACGTGACCTTCAGATTCGTGCTGGATGTCCAGCATGTCCTGAAAGTCGATATTCCCCCCGGCGGCAACAAAGTGGTGCTGGTGCCCGAGGGCGGCTGGCTGGCCTGGTTGCAACAGGGGCGAAAACCGGCGCGGTTATTTCGCGACCAGACCTTCAATATTTCTTCCTCGTCGCGGTTCAAGATGTTCCTGGAGTGTCAGTACGGCGGTGCGCAGTCCTGCGGGCTAAGGGACTCGGAGGGCGGTGCCACGCAGGCGCAGGTGTTCGTCAGCATCAGTCTGCCCGACAGCATCACCGACAACGCCGGACAGCCAGTACGCCGCCGGCCGCTGAGCGCCAGCCCCAACGCCCCGGGCTTTCAGCCGGGGCGATTTCTGGACCGGGCACCGGGCACGCTGCATTTCGAAATCCCCAGGGACTACGTCGAGCAAATGCTGCAGCCCGGTCAGGCCAAACGCTATGCCGGCAATGTCACGGTGATCTGGGATTCGGAGGCCTAGGGTCGCGTCTGAAGGCAGCCGCGCTGGCTGCCTTCAGACGACCGGACGGATCAGATCCCGACGCGTGTCATGGCCTCGCGGGTCAGTCTTTGTTTCAGTGCCTTTTCCTGTCGGCCGATACTTTCAAGCCAGGCGTCGAAGGTTCTCTGACTCATTTTTTCCGCGGTGAAAAGCAGTTCCTCGGGTATGGACAGTTGCTGCGCCAGTTCAGCGATGGTCTGTCTGAGCCCGGGTGAGCGGCCGTTCCCTTCGACCCAGCGTGCCTGGGCCGCCTGCAAATCGATCAGCAGATCGATCTTCTCCTGGTGCGCGCGGGTATTGGCTTCGATTTCTCCCGGCCAGGTTTCACGCAGGTAACGATCCCAGAAAGGCTGGTCGAGCATCTGCTCGATCAGGCCGTCACCGGCCTCCCTGTCGAGAATCCAGTCGCCGGCGGCATCGATGGTTGCATCGCTGACCCCGGCGACCTCCCGGAATCTCATGGCCTCGGACTGCCAGGGCAGGTCAAGCCGTCTGGCCAGGCCGGTCTCATAGGCCAGATGAACTTCCACCTCGTCGGGTTCGCCCTGCCGGGTCGCGATATCGGCCCGGGCAATCTCTTTCACTTGCTTGAGTCGGGCGGCGCCTTTTGCCAACGTCACCAATGCGCGCTCAAGTTCTTCGGGTGACCTTGAAAACGTGCGAGCTTCCGATTCCAGCACGCGTACCCCCATGCTGTTGAACAACTGGGCACCGGCGTCTTCGCAGCCTTCGGGGTCAGTCGACATCAGGAACAGTTCTTCGCGCAGCCGGGTGTCGATGTCCATGGCGTCGATCATGCGCCAGACACGGTCGGTCAACTGATCCAGTGCCTCGCCACCCTGTTCGTAATCGGCAGAACGGGTCAGCCCCTGCAGTACCTGGAAGAATCCGTCGGAGCCGGGTTCACTTGCCAGGTCATGCCACGCTTCCGGACGAAGCGCCCCGATGCCGGGCGTTTCATCAGCCAGTGCGGTGTCCACGGAAACCGGCCATTGTTCCAGCAAGTTTTCGGCAACGGCCGCGTAACTCTGTGACGGACGCAGACCCACGGATCGGCGATAGCCTTCGTAAGCGGAGCGTGCCCGTCGGGTCAGTTGCTCCAGATGAACGCGGGTGCGTGCGATCAGATAAGCCTCATCGGAACCGGGCCGTACTTCGGGGATGTACCTGAGGGGATTGTTGCCCAGGTCGAGAAAGAACCCTCGGGGGCGGGGAACATCGAACAGGCCCAGTGGCCAGGCGTCGATCTGTGTATTGATCAGGCTCAGGACCCGCAACCTCGGCATGCGCCCGACCGACAGGGGCATGCTGACGGGATTGTTGTCCAGCCGCAGGGTTTCCAGCCGTGTCAGTGTGTTCAGCTGCTGCGCATTGGCGGGCGTCAGTTGCAGTTGGTTGTTGCTCAGACGCAGGGTTTCCAGACGCGGCATCTGCCCGATGCTGGCCGGCAGGGTCTTGAGACCGCAGTGTCTGGCGCTCAACTGGCGCAGCTGAGGGAAGTCCTTCAACAGTCCGTTGGCGGCCGAAGAGAATCCCTGGCCGTCCAGGTTCAGTGTCGTGACCTGATCGAGCCAGGGTTTGAGGCCGTCCGGCAACTGCCCCCACCAGTGCTGAAGGTCATGGGGCAACAGCTCTTTCGACAAGTCCAGCGCGTAGCCGCTCTCAAGGCTGGTGCTGCGTTCCTGGAACACCTCGGATTTGCGTTCGAAACACTCCAGCAGGCGGTCGGCGATAAAGCGTCCGCCTCTGTGCTGAAACTCATGATAGGCGCGGGGCAGATTGGCATCGGGGCCGTCGGCATCCCAATTGCTCAGGAAACTTTGTCTCCAGCCTTCCAGTTTTTCCTTGAGTGCCTTGAGTTCACTTTCAAGCCGCGCGATTTTCCAATGTGCATCGCCGGTGGCGTGCAATGAGCGGGTGAATGCCGTCACCTCTGTTTCAGTGAAGTGCGGATAGAGATTCCTGACTTTCTCTTCCACGCTCAGTGGCTCCCTGGACAGCCTCGGGCCGCGCAGCAACAGTTCCGTTTCCAATTGAACGAAGGGGCGGATCGGACGGCGGGCCAGCAATGCCCGGCGTTCGGCGGGTGTTTCGGATCTGAGCAGCACCCATTGCCTGAACATTTGCCCCTGTCCCGGGCGATAGCCCAGCGCGCGGCGTTTGTCGTCGGGCAGGGCAGCCAGTACGGCATCATAAAAACCGGCGGCTTCGTGCAGCCTGCTGTGGGCACTGTCACGCACCTCATAACGACCGCGTTCATCCCGGATCAACCTGCGTACCGTTGTGGCATCGCTGGGGCCAGCGCTGCTGCGCAACCGCCCGTCGTAAGTGCCTTCGCGAACCTCCATGCGCAAATCCGCAAAGGTGTCGGTGTAGATCCTCAGGGCGCCGAGGGCGAGACGTTCGGTATCCGGCACCAGCCAGGCCGGATCAAGCAGCCCCTCGTTGGCCCGGGTCGCAAGTACCTCGAACTCGATTTCCCGGGCCAGGCTCTTCAGGCGCAAGGGGATGCGTTGCTGCTCGGTCATGATGCCGTGCTCGGCGGCGGTCGCCTCGCTTGCCAGCGACTCGGCGAGTCGTGCCGACAGGGGAGCGAAATGGCGCTGGATCAACTGGGCCCCGGCATCGGTGGAACGATTCCTCAAGCGGTACTGGTAGTCGAAAATTTCGCTGCCACGGGTTTGCACGGCGTCGGCCAGCCGGTTGCGCAACACCTGTGCCCGCCGGGCTTTCGGGTGATTGCCGCCCAGCAGGGACTGCATGTCTGCGTCGTCGAGAAACTCCACCAGCCGTTCAGGCAAGCGGTTGTCCATGACGTCGGCAATCCCGATGGACAGCGTCTGACTGTCGGACGCACGGGGGTTGCCGTACTGCCGGTAGGCACCGGTCAGGTCATTGTTTTGCCAGACCTTGAGGGCCTTGTCGGCCGGCCAGCCCGGCAGGTCGGCGACCATCCGGTCAAACCAGTGTGAATCCGGTGGAAGAGGCTGGCCGGTGCGAATGCGCTCGCCGATGGCTTTAGTTTCCTTCCGCGTCCTGGTGCGGGTGAGGGTGTCATCGAGCAGCGGCGGTGGCAGGCTGTTTTCCACGTGCATCCGGCGCAACGCGTCGACCGGCGTGCCACTGATGCGACGTATTCTTTCCAGCTCGACATCACTGAAATTGTCGACCGAGTGCCCCAGGCGCCGCATCAATTGCGGGCCATCCCAGCCCTGCGGGGTCTCGGCTTCGTGAGTCCAGGCCCCCGCGCCGTTGTGCTGCAGGTGCGGGGAGTAAGCCTGTGGTCGGGAAGGGTGCTCGACACGGTAGTGACCGCTGCCGCGATCGAACCTGACAGCATAGTGCTTGCCCTCCAGCGGCAGAACGGTCTTGCCGGCATGTTGGTGCAGACCCAGGGCATCCGGTCTGGCGCCATCCGGCAACGTCAGTTGCGACTGCTCGTAGGGTTTGAGATCCGGGTGCCACAAGCGCGTGCTGCCATCGAACGAGCGTACGGCTTTCATGTTTTCAACCAGCGGCGACAACTTCAGCAGCAACGGCCTGGCGACCAGGGCGCCGCTGGCGAAAGCCGCCAGTTGCAGGACGTCGTTGACCACTCCCACCACATGCTCCGCCGCCTCTTCCCAATGGCCCAGTGTCAGATCCACCACCCCTTCGATGACCTCGTTGGTCAATTGCCAGGCGGTGTAGCCCAGCATCGCAAGGCCGACAACCGGAGTGAATGGCGCGACCACCATCACTGCCACGTTCAGGATGTCCTGGACGATCCTGAAGACGTTTGCCCACCAGTCGGCGCGAGCGTTCTGGTCAGCATCCGCGGTCGGTACGGCGATGTTGCGCGCATCGTTGAGGATCTTGTCGAGCTGGCGCTGATAGAGCGTATCCCACAAGGCTCCGCTGACCGGTGTGACACCGTATTGCAGGTTGGGGTTGCTGACCGGGGTTTCGCGCCAGGAAGGCCGAGGATCACCACGTTCATGTGGATACCATTTCACATGCAGCAGACGCTGCTTGAGGTCGGCGAAGAAATGCCCGCGCTGGTGGTGATCGACAAACTGGCTGAAGAACTGCCAGTAACTGCCCCCGGTGGACGACAGTGTGTCGTTCTTCTGCAACTGGCGGGTCAGTTCCGTGAGAAATTCAAAGTGGGAGGCGTACTCCTTCAACGGATGTTCGGGGTCGTGCGGAACGTAGGCAATGATCCGCGACGAGGACAGTGGCTGCTCCGGATCGGGGCGCAGGATCAGGATGCCGGTCATCTTCAGGTCCATGATGGTCAGCTCGCAGGCCTGCATCGGCTGCCGGCCAAGCCTGAGTGCCACTCGACCGTCGAGCAGGGCACGAATCAGTTGCAGGCCTTCCCGGTCGATGTCTTTCTTTGCCAGCGCCATGTGTGCGGCCGCCCGGAGTGCGGCCTTCTGGCTCTGCACCACCAGTGACTGCACGTAGCTGCGTGCGGTGGGCTCGTCGTTCAACAGCATGTCCTGAAGATGTGCCTGATAAAGCCTGCCGATATCCAGTTCGCGACACAGGGTCTGGAACTGGGCAACGGTCATCAGTCGATCCAGTGGCGAAATATCGTACTGATCATTCACATGTTCTCTTTTGACGAGAAACGCGGAGTTCGATGCGTAAGTTTCGTTATAGGAAAAGCTGTTCAGCGCGGCTTCGAGCAAGGACACTTTTCTTGTGGAGGAGCCACTCAAAGTCTCTATCACGTACCAGGGGATCTGGCTTCGCGGTACAGCATCAGAAATGTGTTCCTGATATCGACATCGATGCCGGTTTTTTCCCGCAATCGGGCCTTCAGCAGCGGTTCGGCAAACGAGTGAATGTCTTTCAGTCGGGCCAGTGCCCGGTCGGCAGCGTTGCGGGCTGCCCAGGCGCTTCGGTTGACGCCGGCCAGTTGCGGCACCATCCAGGATTCACGGCGCGGTTTGATCTTTTTCAATGCTTCGCCGTGATGCAGTTTCATATCGGTAAATACCGGATCGATCCGCGCTTTGATTAATTCGTAATGTTGCCCTTTGTATTCAGTTGTTGCGGTCATGGGTACAGCCTTGAATAAGTCAGGAAGATTCAGCCTAACGTTCAAGGGTGCAGAAAATTAGTTCAAAAGCCTGCTGTTCAAGTGCGAGTCTGGCAGGTGAAACATTGAATATTGGAATGCATAAAACAATTAATTATTGCCTCCACAACTTCAATCAGGGTTACGCGATGGCAGGTTCATCAGAGCCACCTGGGGAACTTGCGGTGGCCGGCATTGTGAGTCGCTGCCCGGTTGCAGATACGGCATCAGGATCGGTGCCATGCCCTTGAGCACCTGCACCGGCAGGGCCGAGGTGAATTTGAAGTTCTCCGCCGAGCGTCCCGGAACAAACGCGGTGAGCGTGCCGAAATGGTGATCGCCGATGTAAAACACGAAGGTCGCCGTGCGGTTGATCGACTTGGAACTCAAAATGCGCCCGCCGGAACCGATGGCCTCGATGCGGTTGTCGCCCGTACCGGTTTTTCCGCCCATGGTCAGCGGTGTGCCATCGTTCAGTTTGAAACTGCCGGAAACACGTTTGGCGGTTCCCGAGTCCACCACTTGCGACAGTGCCTCGCGCATGGCAGTGGCCACTTCCGACGGCATCACCCGTTTGCCGACGTGAGGGTCATTGACCAGTTTCGTTTCGTATGGCGTGCCGGCAGCAAAATGCAGGCTGTCGATGCGCAGGGTCGGCATGCGCACACCGTCGTTCAGAATGGTGCCGATCAACTCGGCCAGCGCGGCAGGTCGGTCGCCGGAGCTGCCGATGGCGGTGGCCAGCGAAGGCACCAGATGATCGAACGGGTAACCGACTTTCTGCCAGCGCTGATGGATGTCGAGGAAGGCTTCGATCTCGAGCATGGTGCGGATGCGGCTGTCCCGGGCGCCCTTGTGTTTGCTCTTGAACAGCCAGCTGTAGACTTCCTGACGTTCGAACTGGCTGGCCTTGACGATCTGGCCCCAGGTCGCGTCCGGGTGGTTGAGCAGGTAGCCGATCAGCCACAGGTCCAGCGGGTGGACCTTGGCGATGAAGCCTTGATCCGGCAAATCGTAGGTGCCGGGGCCGTAGGCGAGGTAGAGGCGTTCCAGGCGTTCATCGGTGAGTTTTTCGGTGATTTTCACGCCCTTCAGATGCGAGCGGACAAAGCTGTTGAAGTCTTCCTGGCTGGCGTTGGGCAGCAGATAACGGTGCACGGCGGCCATGCGGATCGGCGTCGGGCGCATGCTGTCGAGAAAGGTGTCGAGGCGGGCCTGGGTGTCCTTGTTCTTGTACTTTTTCCAGAACTTGAGCAGGAATGAAGTGCCTTCGCGGTCGGCGAACGAAGCCAGATATTCCTGACGCCGGGGGTCGCGGTCATCCTTGAGCAGTTCGGCGCTGTTGTTGGGGCCGGAGTAGGTGGTGTAGCGCACCAGATCGCGCATCAGGCGAATGAACGGCAGGTTGATCGACTCGCGCAGGGCATCGCGCAGAGTCGGCATGCGGCCGTTGTCTTCCTTGCGGAAGTTGTGGAACACGTGCAGGCCACCGCCGGTGAAAAACGCCTCCCCGGGGCTGGCGGAATATTTGCGGTCGAGGGCTGCGCCGAGCATCTTCGACAGGTCGTGATCCTTGTTCTGGATCAGGTAATCGATCACCCACTGGGTCAGACGATCCTGATCCGGCACGTCGACTTTCTTCAGTTCCGGCACGCTCATGGCGCCGTACTTGTCATGCAGCTCGGAGATGATTTGCAGGTAGGTGGTCAGCACCCGCATCTTCGCCGTGGAGCCCAGTTCCAGTTTGCTGCCTTCGTTGATGTCGAACGGCTGGTCGGTGCTGTCGGTCTGCACCCGCACCCGCGAACCATCCGGGGTCAGTTCGAACAGGGTGAAGCTGTAGCGCACCTGGGTGGTGCTGGTGGGCGTCAACAGGCGTTCGCCGAGCAGGCCGATTTCGGCGGCGTAGGCCGGGTCGGCGAGTTTTTTCAGGTAGGCCGTGGCCTGGGTTTGCAGCTCGCCTTGCAGGGTGCTGGTGGCCGAGAGGTCGAGGCGGTCGAGGTCGTACAGCGGACGATTGAGCATCGAAGCCAACCGGCTGCGGGCGACGCTGATGCCTTTGTTGGTTTCGATCGGCTGAATGGTCGGCTGGGTTTGCCAGTCGCGGTAATTGACCTTGCTCGCGAGGGCGGCATCGGCCAGCGCGTTGTCGATCACGCCATTCTGCTTGAGCAGCCGCAGATGGCTGTCGGTGAGGTCGGCCAGCTCTTCCCGGCCCTTGGTCAGGTAATGCGAAGGACGGCGTTGGGCGATCATCAGCGAGAGCATTTCCCGCAGGGCCAGGCCCTTGTCCGCCAGGGTCTTGGGATCGGTCGCGGAGCTGGCGAGCGTCTTGTTGGCTTCATTGAAATCGGCGCCGTACCAGACCCGCAGGCCTTCGGCCATGCCGTGGACTTCGCCGTGCCCCGGCACCGCCGACAACGGCACGCTGTTGAGGTAGTCACGAATGATGTTGCGCCGCGCCGGCAAGGTATCCGGGCCGGCCTGATAGGCGCGCACGCTGGCGGAAATCATCTGGCGGATTTTCTCGGCACCGTTCACCGTCAGCCCGTCGGGCGAGTGGCGATACTTTTCCAGTTGCGTGGCCAGGGTGCTGCCGCCCGCCGACTGACCTGGCAGGTGCAGGAGCTTGGCGACTTGCGACCACGCGGCCATGCCGAAGCGCGGCCAGTCCACCGCCGGGTTGGCCAGCGGTTGTTTGGGGTCGAGCAGGAAGCGGTTTTCGATGAACAGCAGGCTGTTGACCACCACCGGCGGGATCGACTCGAAACTCGAATACAGCTGCTGTGGATAGTTGTACTGATACAGCGGTGCGGCGCGGCAATCGGTGATCGACAGCCCGGCCTGGATTTTCTCGGAGTAGGGCACGAACAGGCCCTTGTCGGTATAGCCGAGCAGCGCCGGCGAGAAGCGCGTCTGTTCGGTGATCACGTAATTGCGCTTGAGCAGTCGTGGCAGGAACTCGTCCAGCGAGCTGTAACCCAGACGCAGATCGAATGGCCCGTTGCCCGGATAACGAATGGCTTCGCTGGGGCCCGGTTGCAGTTCATAGGTCAATTTGGCGGCGTACTGGCTGACCTCGCGGGATTGAAAACGCGAGGTGCGCATTTCCTTCATCGCGGCCAGGCCCACCACAATCGCAATGATCACCAGCAACAGCCAGAAAGCCTTCCACCCATGCCGGTTACGACGGGGTTTCTCAGGGACAGGCGCTTCATCCACACGTTCAGTCGGAACCACTTTTTCACTCGAATCGGTTTGCCACAAAGCGCCCATAGTCGATTGATCCATTCACGCAGATTGATCGGACTTGACTGAAGCTTAGTCGGTGGTTGGCGGGGGTGAAAAAATTGTGAAGCTTCGACCCTGAACAAATCTGCGCAGGGGGCAATCCGGCAGCAGTGCGTGTGCAGGTCTTGAAAAGGCGCGGATCAGAGCGGTTCGCGGGTAAATACGACTTGGGTAGGGGCATGACGCTGCACCATTGCTGTGCAATACTCGGCGCCCATTTCGGCAGTGAATAATCCGGTTTTTTCAGGAGTGTTTATCTCGAAATGCCGATTTATAACGATGCTTGTCGCTGAATAAGTCGGTTTTTAGAGTGAAATATCCTGCTGGAAGCTTTTTATACTGCCAGCCCCGCTGATCCTCAGGCCCGGACCTGAAGGACGCGTCCGCCCACGAGGCCGGCGCGGTGTCGGGAAGCCGGGGCTTATCGGCCGACGCTTCGACACTCGGTGGTCTATCCAATAACAAGACGAGGAAGTCCCCCATGCCAGTCGGCAATCACCCGCCCCATGGCGAGACCGCGAACGGCGGTCCACTCAAACGCGAACTCGGCGAACGGCATATCCGTCTGATGGCGCTCGGCGCCTGTATCGGTGTCGGTCTGTTCCTCGGTTCGGCCAAGGCCATCGAAATGGCCGGCCCGGCAATCATGCTGTCCTACATCATCGGTGGCCTGGCGATCCTGGTGATCATGCGCGCCCTCGGCGAGATGGCCGTGCACAACCCGGTGGCCGGTTCCTTCAGCCGTTACGCACAGGATTATCTCGGCCCGCTGGCAGGCTTTCTCACCGGCTGGAACTACTGGTTTCTGTGGCTGGTGACCTGCGTCGCGGAAATCACCGCAGTGGCGGTGTACATGGGCATCTGGTTCCCCGATGTGCCGCGCTGGATCTGGGCGCTGGCGGCGCTGGTCAGCATGGGCTCGATCAACCTGATCGCGGTGAAGGCTTTCGGTGAGTTCGAATTCTGGTTCGCCCTGATCAAGATCGTCACCATCATCGCCATGGTGCTCGGCGGCATCGGCATCATCGCGTTCGGTTTCGGTAACGACGGTGTGGCGCTGGGGATTTCCAATCTGTGGACCCATGGCGGCTTCATGCCCAACGGCGTGACGGGTGTGTTGATGTCGCTGCAGATGGTGATGTTCGCCTACCTGGGCGTGGAAATGATCGGTCTGACCGCCGGTGAAGCGAAGAACCCGCAGAAGACCATTCCCGGTGCCATCGGCTCGGTGTTCTGGCGGATTCTGCTGTTCTACGTCGGCGCACTGTTCGTGATTTTGTCGATCTACCCGTGGAATGAAATCGGCACGCAGGGCAGCCCGTTCGTGATGACTTTCGAACGTCTGGGCATCAAGACCGCCGCCGGCATCATCAACTTCGTGGTGATCACCGCCGCGCTGTCGTCGTGCAACGGCGGCATCTTCAGCACCGGGCGCATGCTCTACAGCCTGGCGCAGAACGGACAGGCACCTGCCGCCTTCGCCAAGACCTCCAACGGCGTGCCGCGTCGGGCGTTGCTGCTGTCGATCTTCGCCCTGCTGCTGGGTGTGCTGCTGAACTATCTGGTGCCGGAAAAAGTCTTCGTCTGGGTGACCTCGATCGCCACCTTCGGCGCGATCTGGACCTGGGTGATGATCCTGCTGGCCCAGCTGAAATTCCGCAAAGGCCTGAGCGCCAGCGAACGCGCCGGCCTGAAGTACAAGATGTGGCTGTTCCCGGTCAGTTCCTATCTGGCGCTGGCGTTCCTGGTGCTGGTGGTGGGCCTGATGGCGTACTTCCCGGATACCCGCGTGGCGTTGTATGTCGGCCCGGCGTTCCTGGTGCTGCTGACCGTTCTGTTCTACGTGTTCAAGCTGCAACCGACCGATGCGTCGCAAGGCGCGGTACGTTCGGCGTCGTAAATCGCCATTGCTGAAACCTGAAAGCCCCGGTCTAAAAGACTCATACCCTAACGATACATAGTTACAACGATTAACTAGAATATCCATACGGAACAGAGTCATAGCATAAATACCTTAAAATGTATAAATACATCGTATGGCATCAGAACTATTAGACGCTGGCAGCAATGCCAGCGCTTCTAATTGGGGCGGGGCGGGGGGCGTGCTGACCTGACGCTAGCCGCCCAAAAGCCCGAGTAAGATAGGGCTTGATGAAATGGCAAAGCTGGACGCCAAGTCTGCTACCAGCATGCCTCGCATCCTACAGAACCAAGTCGAGTGATTAACTTAAGTATTCGCCGTAGACAATTTCTGCGGTTAGCCGCTTAGCAAAGGGCTGGGGACGTCAGGAATCGTAGTAAATAGTCACCATCCTTCCGTCACCCGAAGTAGTAATAGACACTAATTTAAGCCATCTAGGTAATCACTGAATCTTTGAATTGGATCAAGTTTCAGCTCGACGATTTTTGATAGAAGAAATGCAGCATCGTAGTGTGCTTTTTGAGGGTCCTTAAGCTTTACCATTATTTGTTTTGAAAGCGACTCGACGTCATTAATCCTAGGTTCTCCCATGCTCCCTGAAATATCTACGCCCCCCACGTAACCTTGAAGCCCCACGTCTGTTAAGTACTCATAGAGCCCAGTATTCTCGGAAATAACTAAAGGGATACCTAATGAAATTGCCTCCCAGCCCACTAACCCGAATCCATCATGGACAGATGGCATAACAACGATGCTACTATCGAGTATATATCGTAAGGTGTCCGCCCTCGACTCGCTAAACTTTAAAAACTCCGTACTTACAAGTCTTTCAGCCTTTTCATTTACGACGTCCTTGAATTGGTTCTCGTCATCCGCATCAGCACTTCCGATAACGCGCACCAATACATCTCGAGATTTACATTCCTTTATCGCGACCCCAATTGCGGTCACAGCCAATAGCCCCTGCTTAACCAACTCCGAACCTTGACCTAAACGACCTATATACGTAATACATGGAATATCACGAGGAGAACCAGCAGGCTGGACTTGAAGTAAACTAGGAACGTATTCGAATAGCTGAGCCTTTGAAGAAACTATCCTGAGAAGAGACTTAGCATGTTTGACTAACTTAGGTCCCACCCCAACAACAATATCTGCGCGCCCCAATAGTTGCCGTTGCTTCTCAACTTTAGCTTCGCTTTCTTCCGATGAGTTCATCATGGAGTAGTAAGCAGCATAAGACATGTGGCAAAACGCAATAGATCTGGCACCTAATTTTGTAGCTAAAGAGCACGCAAAATCACCAGTCTTTAAATCATGACCCACAACGTAACTTATAGTTCTACCATGTAGCAGATCTAATGCGAGCTTAACATCAAACTCGTAAAACTCACTACCAGCGTCTAACCTGAGAGGCAATATCTCAACGTTACCAGCAGGCTCAAAAATGTCTTTTTGTGTCGGGACAATACAGATCACCTGCCTATTCTTGCTTTTGCTAGTAATCAGCGATCTGCAAAACTCTAAATTGAAAGAGTTAATACCTCCATATTTTACTCCCCAGCATGTAGCGGCTACAACAATGGTTTCAATTTCACCCCCAGTATTGATCTTCGAGTCGTCTAATAGTTTTTCTGTCTCGCTCGGAAGCTTAAGATTATCGGCAATATTCAGGTGTGCATCTACTAGCAGCTTGTTAACTGCGGCATGACCTATGAGTTTAGAGATTAAAGTGCCATCAGATTTTAGTAAAAAACTTTTCCAGTCATGATAATTCAACGTGGCAAAAACTTTCTCCATCGATTCGTTGTTATACATCGATGCAATAGTACGAGTAAACGAACGCTCAAAAGGGGCATCCAACCATTTAAAAAATCTATAACATATATCCTCAGCCCCCGCCTCCGCACAATCCAGCAATTCAGCGGGCGTTTGACAATATTGGGACTCTCTTATTAGCCAGTTTGTTAGATCAGGTATGCCTCCTGACAATTCGAAAACCATTTCACACTTCCAGCTATCTAGCTTCAGCGAAGATGCGACCGACTCCACTTCTGAATATTGATAGCCGCCTAAAAACAAAGTCGTATGCCCTTGACCAAACTCAGAGGCAAGGAATGTTCGCCCGTCTTTTTCTACAGCCCATCTTGATCGTAAAGTACTCAGTTTTACGGGTAGTTCCACAACCGTCCTAAGTTCATAGTTGTGTTCAAGCTGGCGAAGAGCAGTCCCGACATCCCATGTAAGTGCTGTAACAGCCTGGTGAAAAGCTTCTATTATTAAAATTGGGAAGCGACCATTATCCCTGAGATGCTTTACGACTTTACGTAGATCGCCGCCAATATCATTGCCGCTAACCGCTATTAAGCCGTTGGGGTCCCATTGGCAGATAACACCACGGATGAAAGACTCAGCATTCTCAATGCGACCTGCACGAAATCGAGCTACCGCGGGTTTGTTCGGATCTAATCCGCAATCACCGTAAAATTTAGCGTCAGACAAATAGTCAAAAATAGATATCGAGTCGGACAGTGGCGGAGCGACCAACACGACATTACTCTTTCCAGCCCAAGAGGTTACTATACGACGAGCTACCAAAATAGAAGAGTTAGGCACGATAGTACTTGTCATACACTCACCAATTGTTCCAGCTTGTCATTGATAATGGCCCACAAAGCTCCAGAGCGATGTCTAATTGATTCCCCTAACATCGGTATGCTGAATTCTAACGCAGCTAATTCCTTATGGCGTTTTAAATATCCCAATTGGATAGCACTTTCAACACCGGAAGTAATGTCCGCCCGAGATAGATTGTACCGAGCGACCAATGGCGATCGCTCCGACCGCAACTCACCAACCATTAATGTCCCGCCGGAAACCGGACTTCTTATATCGGCTGCAGCATATAATACGGCCCTTATCAACATCTGATCTCGTTCTTCGCGAGAGTAAAGTACGCGAAGTTCGTCTTCCCCTGGATCATCTAAGCTATCCAGTGCAGTGACACCGGTAGACTTTTCAAGTAGCGAGGTGAGCCCATGAATAACGTCGGAGTTCATCAAATACGTTTGTTGAGAAACTGCGTATGTAGCTCCAGCGACTAGCTTCATATAATAAGGTATGCCAGCGGTAACCTTGATTAAAAACTCCAAGGTTTTATCTGGAACCTTATACCTACCTCTCAACTGTGCGGGTTCAACAATTTCTCTAGAACGCCGTTTCTCAAGGTCACTTCCCATTCCGAAAGGAGTGAGATCAAAGTTTTGGATACTATTGTAAAGCGCCGCTTCAGGGTTGCGAACAAACATAGTTCGTGCAGGATTAGAACCGCAGAACACCATGCCGATATTAGGTTGCGAGGAAATTATATGCCTGAACTGCCATGTTATTTCATTGGCGACATTCTTAGCATCTCCCTTAGATAAGCTCATCTCGGCCAGCTTATCAATCTCATCGATCAGAAAATAAACACGTGTAAGTGTCTTGGACTTGGATAAAATCTCTTTGGCGAGCGCGGAAATAAATACATCCGCACCCGCATCAAATGGAAGTCGCTCGCCAATCCTGGAGAAGTCTTCAATAAGATCCCTTAGCTCAGCGTTTTCATCGTTAGATTGAACTCGCGACCATAGCCAATGATTGAAGTCCTTAACAGTTTGAAAACCCTTGTCCATGGACAAGAAAATTATAGCGTTATCTCTCCCAACTTTATGTGAAAACCCATCCAAAATCCTGAATAGCATGGTCGTTTTACCAGACCTCCGAGGACTTGAAATCCACACGCTACCAGCCCTTTCATTATTGAAGAGAGTAGACTCAATACGCTTTTCGTCTGCATCACGAGGCACATAGCTAAGTCCCCGCATTTGAAATTGGGGAAATCCTGAAAAAGACTTTTCTAAGAACTCCGAGCTAACCGGAGTAAATGGTGTTAGTGTTGCAACTGCCAACACCAAATCCACATCCGCTACTACGTGCTTTTCTTCAATAGTAACGAACTCGCATCTAGCTCTTACTGTAGTTGACCGCAGTTCTGGAGAGTTGATTGATAACTCTACACGTTCTTCTCTAGGCTCAAAAAACGGCCCACTAAACCGTAGCTTTTTCCTGCCGTTACTAAATGTTATTAAACCATCCCCTGGCAATTCAATTTCGATATCAAGGGGTGGGTTTATCGAACGCGGTGTTATTGTTAATACACCGACCCAGGCTTTTTTATTGGCTGAACGTTCAAGAGGTGAAGAAAATTCAATTTCCGCTGGAAGACCTTGGTTTCGACTCAATGAAGTTAAGACAGATTGTGCAAATATAACAAAGGGTTTAGCTTGAGATGCGCCACGTATATTTTCAAGCGTTTCTCGTCCCTGTATGGAGTCAGAGTTCTGTAATAATTGCGAATATGCTAACGCAAGCCGTCTCTCTATATCTATCGGAGAAAATGTAAAGCAAAGCCCTACATGGCGGTAAAGCCCGATCTTGAATAATAGGAGCATCAATCCCGCTCTGACTTCCGCTTGCTGCTTATCGCCGGTAAAAGCGTCCCACAGCAGTTTAAGCACCGGAGCAGACGGAAAGTCATTGTTTGGAGCGTAACCAAACAAAACGAGCGCCTCGCGCCGCGGCACGATTCCTCCAGATGTTTGTTCTCCTAACTGTCGGATAGCAGATCCCAAAGCATTACGAAATTCGTTTTTTCCACCGCCAGTATCTGAAAACTCTCTATTCGCCCATCGCAAGAACACATATCCGAGAGCATCAAGTATTAGCGAACTTCCAAGTTTACCCTTCTGTGTATGAGCCCACTGTACGGGCCCTGCGTCTGCATAAGTGGTCAATAGTCCTATGGCCAACGGCGATTCCGACTCCGCAACGGCTTCTGGTAAGTTTAATGCACAAATGACTGCTGCTAAAAAAGCGTCCCGTTCTGCTTTGCTGGTATCAAAACCTAATGGAGACGCATCAGTAACGGCAGCGTAACTTATTGCTAGACCTTGTACCCATTCACGCTCATGCATTGCATCATGATAGCTTGATTTAGTTTTGCCTATGATCTGAACATGCCGACGGAGCCAGGCGTTGACAAGAGTTATTATTTTTCCAAGATCTAATATTTCGGACGAGCTTGATTCGGACGAAGTGTCCGGGAAATTTGGGGCTGGTGTCGCATCTACTACATTGAGCTGGTTGTCGAAGCTATAGTCATGATCTCCACTTACTAAATTATCTAATGCTTCAGCCAAGCTCAAAAGACCAGCATCCGCTGAGAATTTTCTTATAATTATTGAAAGCTCGTCAACTGATCCAGCCTCATCTAATGACGCGCCACAATCTATACATGCGGAGGTAAACCCATCATTTCTGCTAAATATAGAATCAACATTTGACATTGCACCTATGCAATGGAATGCCAACAATTCCAGCATGCTCTTGTAACTAGGCACTAAAATCTGGGGGCGTTTTAATTGCTCCGAAATAGGATTTAATAACGCCCCCCAAATTTCCGCGAGAAAATCTGAATCCTCTGCCGATGGCAATAAACTCGGCGCGCATAACTCTTTCGCGACTCTCGCCGACTCGTCACTAAGAAGAGTAGAAAGATTTTTCGTTTCAGAAAAGGTTAAAAGAACATTGATATGTATACGTCTATTCGTAGAGCGACTTACTAAATCATCTAACTTTACTGCCAACTCAAGGTTATCTTCGTTGCCGACAACTTCACCACCAAACGAAACTATATCTCTAATTAACAGCGCTCTTTCTGCCTCCTCCTGCTTCTTTCTTTCAAGCGTTGTAACTAGATTGGTCGCTACTCCAATGTTTAATTCGCATTTAGTCCATTCTTTTGCTTCGAACGCCAAATCCATTTTGCGTTGCAACAATGTTATTTGTTGATCTGCGGAGCAACTTGAAAAGAGCGTTCTTAGATCAGAAATTTTTACTGCAAGCTTCAAGGAATTCAAATGTAGATCTTGGATCAGCACCCGCGTATCAGCTTCAGGAATGTCGCCAGGATATTTCATCAATAGATGTTCTTGAGCCTCTAGAGACTTTTCCGCGCGATAGAAGCCCCAAAGGTTTGTCGGCGCACAAGAACCAGCCAAGCTAGCCAAATGGTCAGAAACTATTTTCTTCCAACTAGGATGAGCGCCTGAAAGTCTATCTAAATAAGACCGAGGCATATCCACAGTGACGGCTGCGCTTATTATATAACCTTGATCTTGCTCGTCTGAACGGCGTTCAAGCTGTTCATAGCTATCGATGCTCAGTTTTTTCGCTACAAAATTAACCCAGGCTTGGAGCTTGTTTTTTTCTACATTGTATTCTATAGAATTCAGAATATCTCTTAAGGAATGGCGCGAACTCAAACTCTCCAATGGCTGCACGCCAAATCGGTCACACCAATCCCTTATCTTTGCAAGTCTTCCAGCAACATAAACTTTTGTGGCGGCCTCATATTGCGACTCGGAGTAAACGGAGTGCTGTAGTACTTTTAACCATTGAGAATATCTGGCGTTAATATCAATATTATCTATAGCAGATGATATACCTAGCGCGCAGTGATAAAGATCAGAGCCTTGAGTAAAATGCTTTAACCCCTCAATGCAGTCCTTATAAGCAGTTTTCCAAAGTGCGGCATAGTTACCATCACCATGAGCTCGATATTGAAGTAGATTTTCAAGCTCACGCCAAGCGATTTCGGTAACATTCAAGACGTCAGTCTTTTCTTGTATAGCTATTTCACTTGCAATTTCATTTAACTCATTTATTACTCCTAAGCCACCATCCTCCGCGCTTTCAGTAAAAATCGCTGAAACCAATCGATCTAAAGGCGGGTTGCTGGTGTCTCCTGGATCTTTGGCATAGTATTGCAGCGGCCAGCTCGACCAAAAATCAAATTTACGTTCATCGTGATTTTTTACAGCTATTAGAAATTTGAAAAGCTGTGTTAGAACTGCAGCAGGATATAGCTCTTCAGCATCAACAGTCATCCTTTCAAGTTGATACGCCTCCAGCAAAAAGAGCTTACTACATACGTCAATAAAGCTATCATTGAGTGACGATAAAAGAGTTTGAATTGCAGATTTCGACACGGATTCATAGTCAACATCTAAAGCCTTCCTACAATACATCCATGTCAAATCATCAAGGGAGACTTTTCCAAGTTAATTAAAGCTATTGAAGGCCAATATTCGTCCATCCTTAAATCGTCTGTGGCGATCCATTCGGCATCCATGCTCACTGCAGATAAATATTTAACCGCATCTAGTAGCTTTGTATAAATATCATCATAACGCACCATCTGCGCCAGCTTTAGATCAATATCTCTTACTGCATCAGCTAGATTTAAACTTAGAGGGTGCTGTAACTGGTCCCGATATTTATCGATGGTTGCAGAAGACAATTCTAAAAGAGAACTATCTAGTCGAATCAGTTTGTTTAGATGTTCAAATTTTTGATTGAGATTTAAACTCTCTGCTTCTTTTGTAGTAGGGAGCTCAAAATCTAACCAGGGCTTCGGAAATGGCTTGATAACTTCTAGCGCTGACATCCTCAAGAATATAAAGTCGCAGATGTTTCTAACCTGAGCTTTTGACGTTTCTGCTAATTGCTCTAAGTCATCCAGTTTTACGCGAATCTTCTTTGAGACCGTCGGAATGACGCCAGTGTCAGTTAGTTCTGCACATAAATTTAATAAAAACTTACGTTTGATGTCGAGTTCTTTGCTGCATTGCAGAGAAATTGCTGCGAGCTGGCTTTTTGCAGAACTTAACTCAGGGTCATCACCTACTATCTTCGGGACGCTGATCTGCTCTCCCTCTAAGGGTTTCTTTTTAATGCCGCTCTTTGCAATAACTTGCCTTTCAATCTCTATCTTTTTTTCGTTCGAGTCGATAGGAGTTATTAACTTAACTAGTTCGTCACATCCTTTCTCAATCAAACTATCTAATAAAAGCTGTGGAAAACTCTTTAATTCTTCGTCGGCCGACTGCCCCCCCTCGTTTTTGACGACAAGAAGCTTCGTTCAAATAGTGTCCATGTAAATAAAGCAGTTTCCCTAGGATTGTCGACAAATAGACCGGATAAAACATCCGCCATCTCTGATACTTTTTCTGGCTTTGGGTAAATCTTGCCCTCGACCGATTTCATAAAAAATACCGAAAGAGCATCTCCCTTTGTATCTAAATCTGGCTGGCTTCTTTTTACAAGCGACCCTACAAGTAAAGATAAATACCTCGGTATTCCTTTCTTTCTTAACTTAAAATCTGCATACCAACTTCGACGCCATTCAATTTTATTGCAGAGAGCAGCAAACAGCTTTATCTTTTCAACATCATTTGCAGGAGAGTTATTATCCAGTCGAACAAGCGCTTTAAGCCTACGAAAATTAAGGCCTGTTTCCTTCCAAATGGACTCAAATAGTTTAAGATCTGGCTCCGAGTCGTTGTAAAATACTCTAGGAAGCGCACCGTATTGAAGTTGGGTCATTTGTTCAGCCATAGAATGCACTCCCCATATTTATTTAAAAAGACCAATCAAAAATCAGACAGCTTGCAATGCCGTACTCTTTGAAAATACGTTAATAATTAAAAAAGATTTAGTTAAATTATTGCGCAATAGCTTTAGTGCTTGAGGCTTACGAAATAATAAATTTCGAGACTTTTTGATATGTGAACTTATAATTTCAGAGATTAAGAGCGCCAACGACAGTGCCGTGATGATTTTACTACCAAGCGGGGATTGCAATAGTGCAGTCGGCTTGTTTTTTTTGTTTTTGGCCATCTCTAATTCCTTGAGAAATTTTCATAGCGTCACAATGCTACCATTCGTTATCTATGATTTACAGCCCTGAGGTTCAGCACGGTAGATTGGAATTATTTGGCCAATACGCCTCCTCATCACCTGCGTACCTTCTGCCCCTTGCCTACCACCTTGCGCCGCGAGCAAGGTGCTACGGCTCCTTTAGCATCTCTTCTAGCCGCTGAGTGAACCTATCGGGGTTCGTATGCGGGTGGCATAAAAAACGATGTCCGGAACATCTACATCACTGCGATGGTACCGACCGATGGCACTGCCTTATCATAGCTAGGTGGGGTGTGGTCCTTCGCGTCCGTATATCGCTTGGCTCAGCACCCGCCAGTAAGGTACCTCTCGCAACCTTCCTTTCGGAAGTTTCAGTTCGTAAGCTTCTGTTTCGGAATCACTCTAAGCCGAGGTTCAAGCAAATGTATTTATCCATCGCTTGTTCAGTCGGTAGCTATGAGCATAATCCATATACGCTTTGCTACAGAGTACAGCCGCGAAGATTAGTAGTTAATTCTGAGGCAATTTTATTATTAGGTCGTACGCAGATGAGTGTGTAAGTCTTTGTAATTTACCTCAGTTAGTCATTCGCCAAGTACCTTGCGAATCGCACGTAAAAAGCCCACGTCAAATATGGTCCGACCGTAAAAATTGACTACTTCGCCGTGGCTCCCTTCCCGGAGCCCACGCTCCTCTAAGAAGTCCGGCGACGCGGCCTTCTTCAGGGCTTCACGCTCAGATGGCGTCAAATGTGCGGAAAGAGCGAGCTCCGTATCTAGCTGCAATTTAGAAGCAGTCTTTATAGTCATAGCGTGTGGACGTCGGTCCACAGTTACTTGCGTGTTTCCCTTCAGGGTATTGAGTTGTGCCTTGAGTTTGTCTCTTTCGGCAATGATGGTTTGCATGATGGAGCGGATAGCTGGATCTTCAATTCGCATCAGATATTCGTGGCTAGCGAGCATCTTTACTGGCTTGGGAACAGGCGGCCCAGCGTAGGCTGCCCAGGCTTCGATGAGTTCTCGATAATCTGCGGATTGGGCGTTATAAAGCGCTCGCCCCTTTATGACGTTGTCAGCTTCGGCCAGACGGCCGATGGCTGGTAACGAAAAGTCTCGGGAGTTAGCTTCATACTGCTTGCGGCAAAGCTCGTGCACTTTCGCCAGGTTTGAGCGTCGATTCGAACGCCCGCCTTTAGCTAGTAGCGACTCTAAGATCGCATCCGGGTGAATTTCCGTTTTGCCATTCATTTCTCGCCTCCTACTAGGATTCGGTGCTTGGCAGAAGCCGCCTGAGGGGTTTCTGTGGGCGTTAGCAACGTAGCAAGATCTAAGTCGAAGTGGGTACTTAGGTTCACACCAGCATCAATCAAATTAATCACTTGGCGTTGGCCAAGCGTAGGATTTTCCGGATTCATTTTCTGCGCAAGGTGGCGTATAAAAGCGTTGCCGGCGAGAAGTTGCTCTTGCTCGCTTAATAGCATGAACATGGGTGACAGGTTATCGCGGTAAAGGACCGCATCAAGCAATTGACTGCGACGAAACACCGCCTTACCCGGTTCTAGATCGGGGTAAATCTCAACGCTTTCGCATACGCCCACTAGTTGGAGCAACTCCGATTCAGTCTCCTCGAAGACAATACTCACATCACCCACTGTGCCAGCGGCAATCAGTTGCGTACCGTCGCCAAGCGGCGCATCAAGGGCGACCTTACAGCGTTCGATGAGACGCCAGCAGGCTACCAAGTCCTCAGCAAGATCGCTAAAGCGTTTCAAGCTTTTTTCCCACATTCGCTCTGCCTGCCGGTATGCGTCGATCCGCGCAAACGGTTGGTCTTCCTCTTCTGCGTCGGCTTTCTGTTTTTTCAGGTCTTGCAGCGTTTTTTCGTGGGCAATACAAGCATTACGCGCCTCGTCGAAGTGATAGGCAAGTGTATTGAAATGAGCGGTCATTGCAGGCAAATGATGCGGCTCAGTCACGAACCAGCGGCAACGTACGCAGTTTCTGCTACCGCCCGGCACGGGGCCATGTTTGTTCAAACAAGGTGATCCGATTTGAGGACCACCGTTGTAGCATCCGCCCACCGAGTTATTATCTTCGATTTCGCTGGTGTTGCCGCCTACTAAACACCCCGTGATGCATTGGCATCCAACCGACTGCGTTCCGTGAAGCCGGATGCTGGGGAATAGCTGCGGCAATACTGGACACGCTGTTGCAGATAGCCTTTTCTAAAAGTTCGCCATATTCGGTGTCCAGAAGAAAGTTTTGAATGCTCGCTTCTTTGTTCGCTTCCAATCGTCCTAATGCCTTAAGCAATACATCATTGATATACGTCGCACCAGGCTTGGTGTAGTACAACGTCATCAACAAACGACTGTGGCCCACAAGCTTTTGAAGGATGGGGAACGGCACTTGCCCCTCAAGAGCGAGCGCGGTTATAAGTGAGACCCGTAGGCTATGCAAAGGAAAAAGAGTTTTCTTCGAGGATATCTTCCGCTCTTCTAGAGGCGGGAGAAATCGTATTGGTTGTCCATTGCAATGTGTTTCACCTCGACTCTTCAGTCGAAACTCGAGTGCCTCAAGCAGGTTTAACCAAGGTTTATCTAATGAATCCTGGGTCAACGGAAGATGACGTTCGCTCGCCCGTGCCTCCGACAGACGGAATAGAAAGCAAGTATCAGAATAACCCGCCAATTGCAGGTTACTCTTTGCCTTGATATGACGGCCATCTAACTGAGTCCAAGATGTACGTTTTGAGATTGGGTTGTATTTTTCTTGCCAGTTGCGCAGTTTTTCAAGCCAATAGAACACGTCCTGATGTACTGGGCCGCCGAGGGACCATGGAAGCAAATAGCCTTTTTCAAGACCGTGTTTGGCGATATCGGCGGTCTTGTTGGTGTTGATATACAGCACGACAGGAACTCCTTCGCCATCAGCAAGAGGCCTGTCTCGTCGAAATACACCTTGTTGAAGTGGCCTGAGCTCACTGCCCCGGGCGAGCCGGCTGTCGTTCAGCCTCCAACTCTTCGACGCGTAGCGCCAAGTATCAGATTCGCCCGAGTCAAGCATGCGGATCTGTACGGTACGGAGCGGCAAGATTAGTTTGACCAACAGCGCCACCCAGCGAACCGGACTCCAAATTTCCAAACGCCTCTTGTTGTTTACCGAGCGCTCACGCCATACGCAATCCGGGTCGCTTCGATCAATTTGGCTCTCGGTCACTTCGAACCAGGCAGGCCCGCCGGGCCCGCACAAGCCGGCTACTTCGCCAAGTCCATTCTGGGCCCACTTCCAGTCACGGAAATTCGGCCCAGCGGCAAGTATTTGTCGCAGTTCCTCGATGTAACCGTATGGCAACGGTGAATGCACGCTTTCGTCGCGCTTAGGCAGGCCCGCGATCGTGAGACGGGGTACTGGATTGCGGAAAGCGCGTGAGACCACCGGCTGATCGTTGTTTCCTAGCTCACTGAAATCTCGGAGGAGAACGAAGTTCAGAAACGTGTGAATAATGTTGTTGTACTTAACACCTCTTACAGAGTCGGGGCACGCCACACGGTAAAAGTCAGGCAAAACCGAATCTCTCGATAGAATTATCGCTGGATCGAGTGGAAGATTCTGTTGGATAAGAAAACGCTCTAAGAAAACAGCCAATCCGTTCAGTTTGTCGCTGACGGCCGTTATCTCGCCCTTTAGCCAGTCCATAGCCAAGCTGCGCCAGACTATCAATTGCGGATAATCACGTTCAACCCAGCCAAGCGTGGCGTCCGTTTCGCGTGTAAGTCCTACTATTTTTGAGGTTGAAAAGGTGGCGGGACTGGGGACGGTTTCTTTCTTGTTAGTCATGGGAGTCCCTCAGTCGTTGAGTTCAATATCAGGCGACAACAAGTCAGATGCAGAGAATGTACCGGTGTGTTTGGCCCGCAGCAGCTGGGCTGCTGCTTCCAGTGCTGCAAGGGCCTCACGGGCGTTCGCCTGTGTGTACACATCCTGGCTTTCCAGGGAGGCGTGATGCATGAATCGTCGGATGAGCGATTTGTCTATACCGGCGTTACTCAATCGGCGTCCATAGGCGTGACGATGCCCGTGCGGCGTCGTGCCCAAAGCCTTGCCAACTGACAGGCCAATGCGCTCGCAGGCGGCGGCATGCGCCTTGTTGTATTGGGCGAGTGTGTACATTGCACCGACGGGCTCGCGCCCAAGGTTAATGAAGGCGAAGGGGTGGTCGCGTTCGACGCGCACCACTTGTTCTAGGTAGCAATGCCAAAGATTCAGGAACCACTCGCCATACTCAGGCAGGAACCAATATGCCTGCTTGTAGTAGGGACCATCGTGCGTGCCGCCTTTCCAGCCGGCGTGACGATGGTTCATTAGATCAGTGCGGGGAACGAGACTGAATTGGTGGGCAAGGTACTCCGCTCGATTACCTTTACGCGGCCGTCCCCGCTCATCGCGCCAATCTCCAGGTGCTGAACCATACGTTGGATGGTGGATGAGAACCTTCGCTTTGCTCCTATTGGCAGGCTCAGAGATCACGTCAGGAATATAGAGGTGGAAAGGCTCCGACTCACGAAAGCCGGCGCCATGCAGTAATAACGTTATAAGCATGCCGCGATAGTCATAGCGTCCGCCAACGCAGAATCCCTTGTCCAGTAGTTCCTCAAAGCGCTCATCCGGAAAAGCTGGCGGTTCAGATTTTTCCACTTTGAGCAGGCGTCTACCTCGCACGCGGTGCCCGGTCTCGACTGGGGATGCGTTTGCTGCCCAAGTGTGGCCAAGGAAAGCCTTACTGCGCCGGTACTGGTAAGCGGCCTCTTCAGTTTGTTGGTCGAACGTGCCCCCCGCATATCGAGGGTTTACTTTCGCAGCATCGGGGCGCATATCGCCGAGCCAGTCGAAGAGGTCGGTCAGGTGGGTGATAATGTGCGAAGCATCTTGAGGAGATCGCGGAGCCCAGCATAGTTCGCTTGGGTCGAGACCTGTCTCTCGGTCGAATGTCCCTGTGTATAGGCGCTGAGCGAAATTCTGAAAGAGCCTATAGCTGTCGCGTTCCTCGGGATTCGTTTGTAGGTATTCGAGGAACATTCGAACTGAGCGAGCCACCTTCGTCATCCAGGTCAGACTGCGATCATGACTGCGGTAAAGGTAATAATCGAGTAACGGCTCCAACACGCCGCTGGGCGTAAGCAGCGCAGGAAGCTCTGTGTAGACGCCGGTGGCGTCAGTGTAAACGCGAGATTTAACCGTCAAAAACATGAGGTCTGCTCTACCTTAGCAATCTCCAGATCAAAGCCCCCATTCTTGTCTCTCCCCGATGATCTGATGCGTCTCGCTGATCACAACGAGCGACTTTCCGCGATGAGCCAGGCAGAAGCTGGATTCGAGATCTGCGTCGAGAGCGGATATTGTCTCGGCCAGCGTGCCCGCTCAAACATAACGGTGGGTTTCGAGGCACGCCAAGTAGTAACCGGTAGGCATAACATTGCTCCAATCGATGGGTCGTGAGGCGCGAAACAATTTAATGCAAGCACTCGCAGCGTATGACACGGTCGGCAGGCCGAACAATACGAGCAACAAGGTTGATTCAAAGCTCGGCTAAAAACCTGCGCGTCGCGCTGACTAGACTCTGGTAGTCATCCACGTCCCCAACGGTTCGCATGCCTCCGCCGGATTGAACGTCGTCTACATACCATGCTAGATCACGGTATGGCTTTCACGTTCGCAGAGCAAAAAAATACCCCTCGGAGAGGGGTATTGATTTAGAAAAGCTGAAAATCCCCTAATTATGTATTTTGAGACGGGGGGAATAACGATTGGCCGGGGCTTTTTTATGGGCGGGAGATTGAGGCCGCTTGTCTGAAACCATCGTAAAAAACGACCTCTGGCTTCGTGCCATGTTCCAAGCTTTATAGACGCAGTTTCCCGCACTGCAGTGAACAGAGGCGCCGGTATGAGGATGAGCGATTTTCTCGTACGAGAACTCGGCCGCCGTCAGGTCGTGCTGTTCTTTCTGCTCGCCGCGATGCTGTACATCCTGCCGCTGCTCCTCGCCGACTTCCCCTACATCGACGACAACTGGCGCACCCTGGCCGCCGGCAATGTCTGGGCCGGGCAGGGGCGCCTGTTCATGGACTGGCTGTATAAAGCGCTGACGTTCACGGGCGCTGCGCCGAACATCTTTCCCTTGCCGCTGTTGCTCGCCACGCTGGCGATGTCATTGGCCCTGACCCGACTGACCTTTCACTATTTCCCCGAACCGACCCTGGCCTGTTGTCTGGTGCCTTTGCCGCTCTGGTACAACCCGTTCCTGTTGCAGAACCTGTCCTATCAATACGACGGGGCCGGCATGGCCCTGAGTCTGGTCGCGGTGATTTACGCGATCACGTTTGGCGGCACTTCCCGGATACAGCGATGGCTGATGCCTTCGGTGTTGCTGGCGCTGGCGATCGGGCTGTATCAGATCAGCCTCAATGTGTTTCTTGGACTGTGTTGTGTGGAGTTGCTCCGGCATGTTAACGCGCGAGTGCCATGGGATGAGCTCTGGCGCCAATCAGGCTGGCGGCTGGCGCAATTGGTGCTGGGCGTGTCGATCTACGCGGTCACGGCCTATCCGTTCACGGATTTCACGCGTACCGAATTGCTCGACTTCAGTGCTGATCCACTGTTGCAGATCAGCATCAATTCTGGCCGGGTCCTGGAGAAGGTGGCGCTGTTGTTTCACGGTGGCTACACGGCAGTGTTCGTCGTGTTGCTGATGTGTGCTTTATTCGGTGGTGTGCGAATGGGACGGCAAATTCGCCTTCGCCCGGAACCAGCCTCAAAGGGACTGCTCCTGAGTTTTGGCTGCCTGCTGGCTGTGCCGCTGATTGTGTTGCTGGTCCCCGGAATGACACTGTTTTTTCGCGACTTCAACGAAGGTGCGCGAACCCTGATGGGGTTCGGCGTGCTGCTGATGTTGCTGTTCTATCTGGCCTGTACCGGATTGACGTCGCTGCACGCGCGGTTGCCCCTGTTGCTGGCGATTCCGCTTCTGGCCACGCTGTCGCTGTCCTTCGCTTATGGGCGGGTGCTGACGATGGAAAAAACCTTCGCCAGCAGCGCTCTCTACAGCCTCAGTCATGACATTTCTTCCCATCGTGAATTGCGCGATGCCAAGCGGATATACATTTCGGTCACATACTCTGACCGCTGGCTGGCGAGTGCGACGGGCACGTTCAAACAGCTGCCGGTGCTGCGCTATCTGCTGAACATCGACTACTTCATGCTCGCGGAAAACCTGCCATCCGCCGGCATCACCAACGTGGTCGCCGAACGCGAGCGGCGTAACGCCACACGCGTCGGCTATCAGGGTTTTCCCGCGTTGGTGGACAGCCTCTATTACCGCATCTATCTGATCGGCGATTACGGTTTCATCGTCATGAAAGAGCCGCCCCATGGTCGGCTCTTGAGTTGGTGAGCGTTACCGCTAGGCAGCCGCGATGTCCTGCGGCTCAAAACTGTCCGCCCGCGCCATCTGCCACATCCGCGAATAAAACTCGCCGTTCACTTCCCCGGTGAGCAGTTCCCCCGGTTTCAGGAACACATGCAGCTGCGAGAACAGTTTGATCTCGGTGGCCGACATGCGCCGTACCAGGTGCTTGGCCGACAGTTGCGACGGATGATCGAGGCCGGCCGCGGCGAGCATTTCCGCCAGTGCCTTGAGCGTATTGCGGTGGAAGTTGTAGACCCGCTGGGCCTTGTCCGGCACCACCAGCGCACGCTGGCGCAGGTTGTCCTGGGTGGCGACGCCGGTCGGGCATTTGTTGGTGTGGCAGCTTTGCGACTGGATGCAGCCGATGGCGAACATGAAACCGCGCGCCGAGTTGGCCCAGTCGGCGCCGATGGCCAGCACGCTGGCGATGTCGAAGGCGCTGACGATCTTGCCGCTGGCGCCGAGCTTGATCTTGTCGCGCAGGTTCAGACCGACCAGCGTGTTGTGGACGAACAGCAGGCCCTCGCGCATCGGCACGCCAATGTGGTCGGTGAACTCCACGGGCGCGGCGCCGGTGCCGCCTTCCTTGCCGTCGACCACGATGAAGTCCGGGAGGATGCCGGTTTCCAGCATGGCCTTGGCGATGCCCATGAACTCCCACGGGTGGCCGAGGCAGAACTTGAAGCCCACCGGTTTGCCGCCGGACAGCTCACGCAGTTGCTGGATGAAATGCATCATTTCGATCGGCGTGGAGAAGGCGCTGTGGCGGGACGGCGAGATGCAGTCTTCGCCCATGGAAATGCCACGGGTATCGGCGATTTCCTGGGTGACCTTGTGCTTGGGCAGAATCCCGCCGTGGCCGGGTTTGGCGCCCTGGCTCATCTTGATTTCGATCATCCGCACTTGCGGGGTCTGCGCCTGGGCGGCGAAGCGTTCCGGGTCGAAACGGCCGTCGCTGGTGCGGCAGCCGAAGTAACCGCTGCCCAGCTCCCAGGTCAGGTCGCCGCCGTGTTCGCGGTGATAGGGGCTGATGCTGCCTTCGCCGGTGTCGTGGGCGAAGTTGCCGAGCTTCGCACCCTGGTTCAGCGCGCGGATCGCGTTGGCGCTGAGGGAGCCAAAACTCATGGCCGAGATGTTGAACACCGACGCCGAGTACGGCTGGGTGCATTGCGGGCCGCCAACGGTCACGCGAAAACTGTTCGGGTCGCTCAGCGGCGCCGGGCGCATCGAGTGGCCGATGAACTCGAAACCGGACTGATACACGTCGATCAGGGTGCCGAACGGTTTGTCGGCGCTTTCGTTCTTGGCCCGCGAATACACCAGCGAGCGCTGGGCGCGGGAGAAGGGCAGGGCGTCGCTGTCGGACTCCAGCAGGTACTGGCGGATTTCCGGGCGAATCCCCTCGACCAGATAGCGGATGTTGCCGAGGATCGGATAGTTGCGGCGCACCGCGTGGGGGCTCTGCATCAGGTCGAACAGACCGAGCAGGCTCAGCACCCCGGTGACGGCGGTGATCGGCCACAGCCAGTCGTGTTCGAGGAAGGGCAGGCTGGCGAGGGTGAAAATCACGCAGACGGCAAAGAAGGCGTAGCGGCTCAGGAGTGACAGGCTCATACGGTTTCCTTGGTTCGGACAGATTTTTTTGCGGCAGTCAGGCGTTCTGCGCCTGCAGGAAGATCGAAAACAGCTCCGACTGGGATTTGATCCCCAGCTTGCTGTACATGTGTTTCTTATGGACTTTCACGGTTTCAACAGAGATTTCCAGCTTACGGGCGATTTCTTTACTGGAGCAACCGCTGAGCATCAAACGCCCGACATCCAGTTCCCGGGCGGTCAGTTGGGCGCCCTTGAGTTGCTGCACCGACGCTTCGAGTTGCACCCGCCAGTCCGGTTGCGCCGGTGACGGGGCGAGGGCGACGATTTCATTGATTTCGTAGGGCAGGCGCTGGCGCAACAGGCCGAGCACCCACGGCTGGATCAGCGACAGCAAGGCAATCTGCTCGCCACTAAAACGCTGTTTGCTGCCCAGCGACAGGCACAGCGTGCGGTCGCCTTCGAGCTGGCAATTGAACTGGATTTCGTCGGCCACCACATTCAGACGAAAGTATCGCTGGTAATACTCGGTCAGCTCGAAATGCTCCGGCGCGACCTCCGACAGGCGGTACAACCCGGTGCGCGATTGCTCGCGGCAAGCGATGTAGAACGGGTCGAGCAGGTACAACCCGCGCAGATAATCCTGGAACAACTGGTCGGGACTGCCGTCTTCGCCCGGGCATTCGGCGAACACTTGCGGGTGACGGTCGGCGCTGAACAGCAGCGCCACCCAGCTATCGAACGACACGTACTGGTCGAGCAGGCGCACCAGTTGCGCCCAGAAATTCGGCTTGTCGAGGGCGTCGATCAACTGCCCGACGGCGCGGTGCCAGGTGATGTCGTCAAACGAAACAGTCATGCCTCTACCCCTATCGGGTTACCCCGGCCGCGTAATTCCCTGGCCGGTCGAATGCCGAGCATACTGGCCCACAGACAGCCGCCGGGCAATCTTTCGGCGCCCGGCGCTCATAACAAGGACTCCCCATGAAAGTCGAACTCGCCCAACTGGCGGGCCGTGACAAAGACACGGCGTACAACCTCGAACGCGCCCTGGCGGCGATTGCCGAGTGCCCGGCCGATACGCAACTGATCGTGTTCCCCGAGACCCACCTGATGGGCTTCCCGACCGCCGACACCGTGGCGCAGATCGCCGAAGCGGTAGACGGCCCGACCGTCAGCGCGGTGCAGGCCGCAGCCCGCGAGCGCAACGTCGCCGTGGTGATCGGCATGGCCGAGAACGACAACGGCCGCTTCTACAACACCACGCTGCTGATCACCCCCGAAGGCATCGCCCTGAAATACCGCAAGACCCACCTCTGGGCCTCGGATCGCGGTGTGTTCGAGGCCGGCGACCGCTATGCCACGTGCCTGTGGAACGGTGTGCGGGTCGGTTTGCTGATCTGCTACGACATCGAGTTCCCGGAGTCCGCCCGTGCCCTGGCGCAACTGGGCGCGGAACTGCTGATCGTCACCAACGGCAACATGGACCCGTACGGGCCGACTCACCGCACCGCAATCATGGCACGGGCCCAGGAAAACCAGGCGTTTGCGCTGATGGTCAACCGCGTGGAAGCCGGGGATGACGGGTTGATGTTCGCCGGCGGCAGTGCGCTGGTGGATCCGCTGGGCACGGTGCTGTTCGAGGCCGGGCGTGAGGAAGGGCGGTTCAGTGTCGAGCTGGATTTCGGTCAGCTGGCGCTGGCGCGCAAGGATTACCGGTATCTGGATGATCAGCGGTTGAAGTTGCCCGGGGAGGTGGTGGAGCGGGACTGTGACGTTCGGGAGTTGCTTATTCCACACCGTTGAACCGCTGCCCTCACCCTAACCCTCTCCCAGAGGGAGAGGGGACTGACCGAGGTGTTCATTCGAAGTACATCGACCTGAAATATCCAGTCGAACTCAGGATCTGAAAAACATGGAGATCTGCTCCCTTTCCCCCTCTCCCCCTTGGGGGCGGTCCGACGTTTCGGGAGGGTTGGGGGAGGGGGGTAAGGATCTCCAGTCGAACAAAAAAACAAGTAACACCCAAAACACTCGCCGAACTCGGCCTCTGCCATAAATCCAATAAAATCCGGAGTAAGTCGCCCATGGCTCGTTTGCAACGCACCCTTTCGCTGGGGTCGGTGGTGCTGTTCGGCATCGCCTACATGACGCCGATCATTGTCCTCGGCACGTTCGGCATCCTCGCCCAGTCCACCGCCGGCATGGTGCCCGCCGCGTATCTGGCGGCGCTGGTGGCGATGTTCTTCACCGCCATGAGTTATGGCCGCATGGCTGCTGCATTTCCGGTGGCCGGCTCGGCCTACAGCTATGTGCGCAAGGCCATCAGCCCGAAACTCGGTTTCATCGCCGGTTGGGCGGTGCTGCTCGATTATCTGTTTCTGCCGATGGCGATCTGGCTGATCGGCGCCGCGTACCTCGCTTCGGCCTTCCCGTCGATCCCGCAGTGGATCTGGGTGCTGGCGTTCATCGGCATCACCAGCGCGATCAACATCATCGGCCTGAGACTGGCCAACGGCATCAATGCCTTGCTGATGCTGGTGCAGTTCCTGGTGCTGGTCGCGTTCGTCGCTCTTTGCGTGCATTACATCGGCGGCGACGCCAGCACGCCGCTGTGGTCGATCAAACCGTTCTTCAACGGCGACATGCAGATGCCGTTGATCATGAGCGGCGCGGCCATCGCCTGCTACTCGTTCCTCGGTTTCGATGCGGTCAGCACCCTCACCGAAGAAACCCGCGATGCACGTCGCACCATCCCTCGGGCAATCATGTTGATCACCCTGATCGGCGGGTTGATTTTCGTCGGCGTGTCGTACTTCGTGCAAGTCGCTCATCCGTCGTTCCAGTTCGACAATGTCGACTCGGCGGCCTACGAGATTGCGCGCAACATCGGCGGCGATCTGTTCGTCTCGATCTTCCTCATCGGCCTGATCGTCGGTCAGTTCGCATCGGGTCTGTCCGCCCAGGCCAGCGGTTCGCGGCTGCTGTTTGCGATGGGCCGTGACGGCGTGTTGCCGAAGTCATTCTTCGGCACCTTGCACGAACGCTTCGGCACTCCGGTCAACAGCATCCTGCTCTGCGCCGTGGTGGCATTGCTGGCGCTGAAACTCGACGTGACCACCTCGACTTCGTTCATCAACTTCGGCGCGTTCCTGGCCTTCAGCCTGGTCAACCTGTCAGTGATTTTTCACTACTGGATCGGTGGCGAGAAAAAAGGCCCGCGCGAGCTGCTGCTGTTTCTGGTGTTCCCGTTCATCGGTCTGGTGGCGGACTTGTGGCTGATGGTCAGCCTCGATCACCTGGCGGTGTATCTGGGCCTGAGCTGGCTGGCGATTGGCGTGGTGTATCTGGCGGTGCTGACCGGCGGTTTCCGTCGCCAGCCACCGGAAATGGATTTCCAGGAAGCGACCTGACATCAGGCCGCAGGCCGGGTCTGGCGCAAGGGCAATTGCACGCGAAACGTTGTGCCGGCGCCCAACGTGCTGCTGACTGAAATATCCCCGCCGTGTTTCTTCACGATGCCATAGGACAGGGACAGACCCAGCCCTGTCCCCTGGCCTACGGGTTTGGTGGTGAAAAACGGGTCGAAGATTTTCTGCAGGGTCTCGGGCGCAATGCCCGAACCGGTGTCGGCCACTTCGATGATCGCCGACTCGCCCTGCACCGCAGTGCGCAGGGTGATGGTGCCGCGCTCGGCACCCATGGCCTGCGCCGCGTTGATCACCAGGTTCATGATGACCTGATTGATCTGCGAGGGCAGGCACTCGATCTCCGGAAGGTCCTGATATTCCTTGATCACATCGGCCTTGTACTTGAGTTCGCTGGCGACGATGTTCAGGGTCGACTCGATGCCCTGCTGCAGGTTCGCCCACTGCCATTGCTGCTGGGTGTCGACCCGGGAAAAGTCCTTGAGGTCCTTGACGATCTGCCCTACGCGGCCGATGCCTTCCTTGGATTCGCGGATCAGCACCGGAATGTCTTCCAGCAGAAAATCCACTTCGAGGTGCTCGCGCATTTGTTGCAACTGCGCAGCCGGCTCGGCAGCCAGGGTCTGCCCGGCGGCGTGATAGGCGCCGAGCATGGCCAGCAGTTGCTGGAAGTAACCGTCGAGGGTGCCGAGGTTGGAGGAAATGAAGCCGATCGGGTTATTGATTTCATGGGCGACCCCGGCGGCCAGTTGCCCCAGCGAGGCGAGTTTTTCCGACTGCACCAATTGGCCTTCCAGTTGCTTGCGTTCGTCGATCTCTCGCTGCAAGGCTTCGCTGGCCTGCTTGAACTGGGCGGTGCGCTGGTCGACCAGGTGTTCCAGGTGATGCATCTGCAATGAGGCGCGCTCGGTCATCTGCCATTTGGTCAGCAGGGTGTTGGCCATCTGCTGGACTTCGATGTTGTCGAAGGGTTTTTTCAGGATCAGCAACCGATCATGGGCGTGCAGGCGATCCAGCAGTTCATCCCAGGAATAGTCGGAATACGCGGTGCAGACCACCACCTGCAATTGCGGATCCTGCAGCCACAACTGCTCGATGGTTTTCGCTCCGTCCCAACCGTCGGGCATGCGCATGTCGACAAAGGCCAGAGCGTAGGGGCATTGCTCCTGCAGGGCCAGGTTGAGTTTGGCCAGGCCTTCCTCGCCGCCATAGGCCGAGTCCAGTTCGAACATCGTCCGTCGGGGCTTGGCGGGGGCGCCGAACAGGGCCGCTTCCATCTCGTCCAGTTCCGCCGACTGCGCCCGGTTCGGGGTGAGGATCTTGCGAAAGTCTTCGTGGATCGACGGCATGTCGTCGATCAGCAGGATGCGGCGGTTCGACAGTTCGCTCATGCGTTCTCCGTTACCGTGATCAGCGGGATCTGCAAAGTGAACAGGGCGCCCAGGCCAGGCCCGTCGCTGTGGGCGGTGAGATGGCCGTTCATCTCGATGGCCGCCAGGGCACAACTGTGCAGGCCGAAGCCGTGGCCATCCTTGCGGGTGGTGAAACCGTGGGCAAAGATCCGCGTCATGTTCTCCGGTGCGATGCCCTCGCCATCATCCCGGACGCTGATCTCCAGAAAACCTTCATCGACGATCTTCACCCCCAGGGTCATGGTCCGCGGGCGGTTGCTGAGGTCGGACATCGCGTATTTGGCGTTGCTGATCAGGTTGATCAGGATCAGCAGCAGACGGTGCTTGTCGCCCATCACCTGGGGCACGTCGCCGTAATCCTTGACCACCGTGACGTGATGCCGGGTCAGCGCGCCGGCGTTCATGCGCAGGGCGTCTTCGAGCAGTTCGTTGATGTACAGCGGCTCGGTCAGGCTGTTGGCGCCGGCATAGGATTGCTGGGTGGCGACGATGTCCTTGATGTGATCGACGCTCTTGTTCATCTGCGCCAGTTCCTCGGCCATTTCCTGCTGTTCCTGGGCGATGGCGCCCACCAGTTGGTTGAGGTAGCCGGGCAGCAGCTTGCCTTTGGCGTCCTCGGTCAGAAACGGCCCGAGGTCGTCCGGGTGTTCGTTGATCAGTTGCATCGCCTTGCCCAGCCCCAGGGCTTTGCTGCTGCGCAGTTTTCGCGAGATCAGGTCGGAGGAAATATTCACGCTGTTGAGCACGTTGCCGACGTTGTGCAACACGTTGGTGGCGATTTCCGCCATGCCGGCCTGGCGCGCGGCATCGAGCAATTCGCTCTGCACGTTCCTGAGTTCGCGAGTGCGCTCGTCGACCCGTTGCTCGAGCACGTCATTGGCGGTTTGCAGGGCCGCATTGACCCGGTTGATTTCGGCGAAGCTGCGGATCAGGCGGATGGCCAGCCACAGCAGTGACAACATCAGCAGGACGGAAAACAGCAGCAGGTAGAAATGGTATTTCTGGTCGGTGCGTTCGGCCTGCTGCTGATCCAGGTCGAGCATGTTGGTGATGGTGTCCAGGCGCTCGGCCACGGGGATCGACTCGATCTGATCGAGCAGGCGGTTGACGATCGGTTGCTCGCGCAGGATCAGGGCGATGTGATTGCTCAGGATCCTGATCGGAGTCTGAAAATCCGCCGGCAGGCGTTGCGCGTTCACCGCCAGTTTGTTCAGGCCCACCTCGATGTCGGAGGCTTTGTCGTCAGAGGCGACCTGGGCGAACTCCAGTGCGCTGAGCAACAGGTCATAGGTGTCGGTGACGATGTTCTGCAATTGAATCTTGTCGAGGTCGGACAGATTGGCCAGTTGTGCCTGAATGTCATCTTCGGCGCTGGGCAGAAACGCCAGGGAGTTGCGCAGCAACGCGTTGTGCGACTTGAATTGCTCCACCAGACGGGTCTTTTCCTGCATGGCGTCCAGGTAGCGTTCGTGGGCATGGTCCCATTGTGTGGATTCGCCGCGTCCATGCCCGGATTCCATGGATTCGAAACGTGCCCACAGGCGATTCATCTCGTTCATCGGCGAGACCAGCGGGTCGTAATTGTGGGTGATCGCCACCCGGGCCTTGAGAACTTCACTTTCCCACTGCGAATCCTGTTGCTTGATCTGACGGATCAGGTCCCGGGATTCGGTGTAGGTGGTGGTCTGCTCGGAACTGGACTTGAGGTACAGAAACACCAGGACCGAGGCCAGCAATACGGCCAGGAGGCTGAGCAACAGCAGGCTGAGCCGCCCCGAGACGGTTTTCATCATGACTGACCCTCCCAGTGTCCGGTCAGGGTCTTAAGAAACTCGATGATCAGCGCCTTGTCTTCTTCGCTCGGCATGCGCCCCAGCTGATACTGGAACATCACGTCCACCGCCCGTTCGAGGGTGGGCGCCGAGCCGTCGTGGAAGTACGGCGCGGTCAGTGCCACGTTGCGCAGGCTCGGCACCTTGAACACGGCCCGATCGTTTTCGTCACCGGTCACGTTGAACCGGCCCTGATCCGCCAGCGTCGGGTTGCCGCGATCGGCAATATAGTCACCGAACACCCCGAACTTCTGGTACATGTTGCCGCCGATGTTTACCCCCTGATGGCAGGCAATGCAGCCGTAGTCCTTGAAGCGCTGATAGCCGTATTTCTCATCGAGGGTCAGGATCTCGGTGTTGCCGAGCAGGTACTGATCGAAGCGTGAGCCGGGTGTCAGCAACGTGCGTTCGTAGCTCGTCAGGGCGTTCTGGATATTGGCTTGTGTCACGGCATCCGGGTAGGCGGCACTGAAAGACTGGCGATAGCCGGAATCGTCGGCAATCCGCTGCACGACAGTGTTCCAGTCGCTGCCCATTTCGTGGGGGCTGGTGATGACGCCGCTGGTCTGCTCTTCCAGCGTTTCCACGCGCCCGTCCCAGAACTGGCGGAAATTGAGGCTGGCGTTGAGCACGGTCGGGGTGTTGACCGCCACCGGCTGGCCATCGAAGCCCAGGGAAAGGGCCCGGCTGTCAGCGCCGTTCTTGTCCAGTTGATGGCAACTGGCGCAGGACAGGGTGTTGTTGAGCGATAACCGTGGATCAAGAAAAAGCCGGCGGCCCAGCTCGACGCGCTTCGGATCCTGTTTCGGAATGTCGGGCAGCGGTTTCAGCGGCTCGTCCAGCGGCGCGGCAACGATATCGACGCAGGGAGCGAAAAGCATCAGGAACAAAACACTGCGCGACAGGCCTGTCGTCGGCGTGTTCATGCAACGCTCCAGGGACCAGGCACCCCGGCCACCAGCAGACGGGCGAAGGCGTCTGCCGGCAGGGCTTTGCTGAAGTGGAAGCCCTGGCCTTCCTCGCAGTCGTGGGCCCTGAGAAAGGCCAGTTGTTGTGCGGTCTCCACGCCCTCGGCGATGACGTTCAGGTTGAGGCTCTTGCCCAGGCTGATGATCGCACCGACCAGCGCGGCATCGCTGCTGTCATGGCTCAGGCCGCGAATGAACGACTGATCGATCTTCAGCACATCGATGGGGAACCGCCGCAGGTAACTCAGGCTGGAATATCCGGTGCCGAAATCATCGATGGCCAGCCTGACACCCAGGGCCTTGAGCCGGTTCAACGCGCTCATGGTCGCATCGACGTTCTGCATCAATACGCCTTCGGTGATTTCCAGTTCCAGCAGGGCGGGATCCAGCCCGGTCTCTTTGAGCACCTGTTCGATGCCCTCGACAAACAGGCGCTGACGGAAGTCGATGGCCGAGGTGTTGACCGACATGCGGATCGGCGGCAACCCGGCTTGTTGCCAGTCCCGCGTCTGACGGCACGCCTCACCCAGCACCCATTTGCTCAGCGGCACGATCAGGCCGCTGTCTTCGGCCACGGGGATGAACTCCGATGGATACACCCAGCCATGCCCCGGTTTCTGCCAGCGTACCAGTGCCTCGGCGCCCACCACCCGGCCACTGCCCAGATCGATTTTCGGCTGGTAGTGCAGGACGAATTCGTGCCGTTGCAGGGCCAGGCGAATGCCCGACTCGATGCCGTGCTGTTCCCGGGCCCGCTGGTTCATGGCCTCGATGAAGAAACCGATCTCGTTCGGACCGCTTTCCTTGGCATTGCGCATGGCCGTCTCGGCTTTTTTGATCAGGTCGATGGCTTCCAGCCCGTCGTCCGGATAAAGGCTGATGCCCACGCTGGCGGTGACACTGACGTCGTGACCGACAATCGTCTGTGGCTCACGGATGGCCGCCAGCAGTTTTTCGGCGAGGCTGCGGGTCTGCTGCGGGTGATTGATGTCGCTGAGCATCACCACGAACTCGTCGGAGCCGTAGCGAAACACCGAGTCCGATTCGCGCACGCAGGCCAGCAGTTGCTGGCCGACCCGTTTGAGCATCTCGTCGCCCGCCGGATGGCCCAGGGCATTGTTGATGCGCTTGAAGCGATCCAGGCCGAGAAACATCACCACCAGTTGTTTGTCATGGCGCCGGCAAGCGGCCAGTGACTGCGTCAGACGGTCACCGAGCAAGGTGCTGTTGGGCAGCCCCGTGAGGCTGTCGTATTGCAACAGGCGCGAGACCTTGAGCAGCTCATGCACCCGGGCTTCGACGGTCTGCTCAAGGCTGAGCAACTTCAGCGCCGCGTCCTGGGCCAGTTGCCATTTCCAGGTCAGGGCGTTGGCCATCTGACGGATTTCCAGGGTGTCGAACGGCTTTTTCAGGATCAGCAACTGATCGCCGAATTCAAGCCGTTCGGCCATGGCTTCCCAGCTGTAGTCGGAGTAGGCGGTGCACAAGGCGATTTGCAGGTTCGGATCGACCTCCCACAGTTTTTCGATGGTCTCCAGGCCGTCCCAACCGGGCGGCATCCGCATGTCGGTGAAGGCGAGGGCATAGGGGCGACCTTCGTCCAGCGCGTGTTGCACCAGTTTCAACGCTTCCTGGCCCTGATAGGCGGAATCGAGCTGAAAGGTCAGGTGCGGCGACTGGCGGGTGCCGAACAGCGTCTGTTCAAGACCACTCAGATCCGCTTCAGCCGCCGTCTCGGGGGCGAGGATCTTGCGGAAATCGGCATGGATCGCCGGCGTATCGTCGACGATCAGAATGCGCCGGTTGGTCTGGGGAAAAGGCGTTTTCATCCTTCATCCTCCCTGGGCAGCGGGGCGGCTGCGCTGGCGTCCTTCAGCAGTCGGGCGGCCTGTTCGGGGCTGACCGCCGCGCTCAGGCAAAAGCCCTGCACGTTTTTCAACGGTGCGCCGGTCACGGGGGCGGCGCCCTGAGCGTCCGGCTGGATGCCCTCGGCGCTGATGTCGATGGCCAGGTCCCGGGCGAAATTGACGATCGCCCGCAGCCGGTTGGCGCCGTCTTCATCCCGGGCCGCATTGTCGATCAGGGACCGGGCGAGTTTGAGGTGATTGACCCGGTAGGTTTTCAGGTAATCGAACGATGAGTATTCGGTGCCGAAATCATCGATGGCGATGGTCACACCCAGCTCGCGCAAGCGCGGCAACGCATCGTTGTGGGTCCATTGGGTCTGGGCCAGGGTGGCTTCGGTGACATCGAAGCGCAGATCCCATGGCGCCAGCTCCCAGCGAGCCGTGGTGCGCAGCACGTCGTAGATGAGTTCGGGGCCGGACTTGAGCTGCGCCAGGGAAATCCTGATCGCCATCACCGGAGGCGCCACCCCGTCGTTTTGCCACCGGTGCATCTGCCAGCAGGCCTGATCCAGAATCCAGCGTCCGAGTGGAATGATTGCACCGGTCTTTTCCGCCGCCGGCACGAAGGCTGACGCCGGCAGCAGGCCAAGCCGGGGATGTTGCCAGCTCACCTGCGCGGCCATGCCGAGAATCCTGCCGCTGTGCAGGTCCACTTCCGGCATGTAATCGAGCTTCAGTCCTCCCTGGGTGAGGGCCGTGGTCAACTCCTCGGCAAGGACCATGCGCTCGGCCACCTCCCGAGTGATGTCCTCCGAGTGGAAGTGAAACTGATCGCGTCCGGACTCCTTGGCGCGGTACAGCGCCATGTCGGCTTGTCCCAACAGGCTGTCGGCATCGAAGCTGACGGGCGCATAGCTGCTGATGCCGATGCTGGCCGAAATGCGCACGGCGTTGCCGCCCAGTTGGAAGGGCGCCTGCAATGTTTCAAGGATTTTGCTGGCCATGGCGGCGGACTGTGTCGGTTCGCTGACGTCCAGTTGCAGGATCGCGAACTCATCGCCGCCCAGACGCGCCACCACGTCGTTCTCCCGGACCCCGGCCTTGATCCGTTGTGCCACTTGCTGCAGCAGTTGGTCGCCGACCGGATGACCGAGGGTGTCGTTGATCCGTTTGAAGTGATCCAGGTCCAGGTAAAACACCGAGAATGGCGCCGCTCCCCGGCGTGCGGCAGCGAAGGCCTGGTGCAGACGCTCGATCAGCGTGGCGCGGTTGGCCAGCCCGGTGAGGCCATCCGTGCGGGCCAGCAGGGTGACTTTTTGTTCCAGCTGATTCATTTTCAGCGCGGCGTCTTCGGTCATTTGCCATTTGACCGTCAGGGCGCTGGCCATCTGGCGGATTTCGATCGCATCGAAGGGTTTTTTCAGGATCAGCAGGCGATCATTCAGCGGCAACCGCTGATCGATCTCTTCCCAGGAATAATCGGAATAAGCGGTGCACAGGGCCACTTGCAACTTGGGATCGACCTGCCAGAGCCGCTCGATGGTTTCCAGGCCGTCCCAGCCCGGCGGCATTCGCATGTCGATGAAGGCCATGGCGTAAGGGCGACCGGCGGCCAGCGCGACTTCGACCATGTCCAGCGCTTCGCGCCCCTGGAAGGCCGAATCCAGCTCGAAATTTTCGTTCTGTGTGGCAGGCGCGCCGGGCGGGGTACCGAACAGCAGGCTTTCGGTTTCGCCCAGACGGTTGTCTTCAATCGCGGATGACTTGAGGATTTTCGCGAAATCGTCGTGGATCGACGCCGTATCGTCGACGATCAGCACACGGCGATTGATGGGACCAGGTGGCGCACTCATGGCGCCCTACCCGCAAGTTCACGCACGATCGTTATCGGGAGCATCCTTTTCCCCTCATCACAGGCCTGCGCGCAGGCTGATGGTGTCGTCCAGCGACTTGAGCATAGTTGCCCTGTGGGTACTTCGCCTTACCCGATGACTTGCGCGGTCCCGGCGCAAAAATCATCTAGCCTGTCACTCAGGCGCGGGCAAGGGAGGAGGTCTGTCGACACGCCTGCCACGTCCATCGTCATTCGCGAGGCCTCGCCATGGAAGAGCAATCCGCCCCGACTCCTGCCCATCGGCCTGCCGTGTTGCTGGTCGATGACGAAGAGTCGATCCTCAACAGCCTACGCCGCCTGCTGCGGGGCCAGCCCTATGAAGTGTTGCTCGCCAGCAGTGGTGCCCAGGCGCTGGAAGTGCTGGCGCAACGTCCGGTCGATCTGGTGATGAGTGACGCGCGGATGCCCAATATGGACGGCGCCACGCTGCTGGCCAGCGTTCGTCAGCTGTATCCGGCGACCACGCGGATCATGTTGACGGGCTATGCCGACCCTTCGGCGATCATCAAGGCCATCAACGAAGGCCAGATCGACCGCTACATCAGCAAACCCTGGAATGACGAGGAGATGCTGCTGATCCTGCGCCAGGCCCTGGAACATCAGCATCTGGCCCGTGAGCGCGAGCGTCTGGAGCAACTGACCCGGGTGCAGAACGATCAGTTGAAGCTGCTCAACAGCACCCTGGAAAAACATGTCAGCGCCCGTACCGCCGAGCTGCAGCAGACCGCCGACATGCTCGATCTGGCCTACGAAGAGCTCAAGCACAGCTATGTGACCGGCACCGAAGTGTTCTCGCTGCTGGCCAACCTGCGCCTGCCGCCGGCCAAGCAGACCAACCGGCAGATCATTGAACTGGTGCGCGGCTACTGCAAGGTGCACCGGCTGGACGAAGCCGCCAGCCGCGACCTGACCATGGCCGCCGCGTTGTACAACATCGGCAAGCTGAGCTGGACCGACAGCATGATGACCACCCCTTCGGACCTGTTGCACAGCACTGACCGCGACCGCTATCGGGGTTATCCGAAACAGAGCGAGTCACTGCTGATGACCCTGGACCCGATGAAGGACGCCGCGCGGCTGATCCTGCACCATCAGGAACACTGGGACGGCAGCGGGTTTCCCGACCGGCTCAAGGGCGAGGCCATTCCCCTGGGCTCGCGGCTGTTGAAACTGGCGGTGGATTTCGTCGAGTTGCAGCGCGGGTTGATTCTCGAACGGCAGATGAACAGCGACGAGGCGTTGCTGTACCTGCGCCAGTACGCCGGCAGGCTTTACGATCCCGAGCTGATCGAGGATTTCATCAAGGTCTGCGCGATGGTCAGCGATATCACCCTGACCGATCCGAGCGTCAAGGTGCTGGGCACCCGGGAGCTGGCGGCGGGGATGATCCTGGCGCGCAACCTCAATGCCGACAACGGCATGTTGCTGCTCAATGCCGGCAAGGTGCTGAGTGCGCTGCTGGTGGACAAACTGATCAGTTTCGAGGCCATGGAGGGGGCCAAATACAAGGTGTTCGTGAAAGTGCCGGAGGAGGGCGAAGCGGCGCTGCTGGCCGGTTCTTGAGGCCGCACGAGATGACGCTGGCGCCGCCGGCATGGGATCCTTGCGGTTTTTCCCAAGGCCGGTGGCTGACCCATGACCTCTGTATCCGCTGTTTCCCCCGCACCATTCGTATTGCCGCCGCGCTGCTGCTCAACCCCGAAGGCCAGACCCTGCTGGTGCGCAAGCGCGACACCACGGCGTTCATGCAACCGGGCGGCAAGATCGAGGCCCATGAACTGCCGGTGCATGCCCTGGCCCGCGAGCTGGAAGAAGAACTGGGGCTGGTGATCGATCCGGCGCAGGCGAGTTTTCTCGGTCAGTTCTCGGCACCGGCCGCCAACGAGCCGGGGTTTGTCGTGCAGGCCGAGATCTTTCAGCTGACCATCGACGCCGATGTCTCCCCGGCGGCCGAGATCGAAGAGGTGATCTGGATCGACCCGGCCACCGACGGCGATGTGGTTCTCGCCCCATTGACACGCGACCTGATCCTGCCGTTTTATCGAGCCTCGCTGACTGCGATCGCCTGATCATTCGTGCAAAGGACTTCGTCATGATCCCGCTTCAAGACCTGCTGATTTTTGCCGCTGCCGCGTTGTTGATGGTACTGACGCCGGGGCCGAACATGATCTACCTGATCTCGCGCTCGATCTGTCAGGGGCGCAAGGCCGGGGTCACGTCGCTGCTCGGCGTGGTGGCCGGGTTCTTCGTGCATATGTTCGCGGCGGCAGCCGGTCTGACGGCGGTGTTTCTTGCGGTGCCGATGGCCTATGAAGTGTTGAAGTGGGCCGGCGCGCTGTACCTGCTGTGGCTGGCCTGGCAAGCGGTGAAACCCGGTGCCCGCTCACCGTTCGAAGTGCAGGCATTGCCGGCGGACTCGTCGCGCAGGCTCATCACCATGGGCTTTCTCACCAGCGCCCTGAACCCGAAGATCGCGGTGTTCTACCTCTCGGTGTTTCCGCAGTTCATCACACCGGAACACGGCTCGGTGTTCAGCCAGAGCATCATCCTCGGTCTGACCCAGATCAGCGTCAGTTTCAGCGTCAACCTGTTGATTGCCCTGTCGGCGGCGGGCATTGCCTCGTGGTTCGCCAGCAACCCGACGTGGCTGGCGGCGCAGCGTTATTTCATGGGCTTCGTGCTCGGTGGCCTGGCGGTACGTCTGATGCTTGAGCAGCGCAAGGCAGCTTGAGCATGTGGATCGAACGGCTGGACGCCAGTCATGCGCTGGCCTATCGGGAACTGATGCTGGAAGCGTATGACCGCCATCCGCAGGCCTTCACCTCCAGCGTGCGCGAGCGCGCGGCGATGCCGCTGAGCTGGTGGGAGTCGCGCCTGACCAGCAAGCTCGACGCGGTGTTTGGCGCGTTCGAAGCAGGCCGCCTGGCGGGCATCGTTGGCCTGGCATTCGAGCCTCGGGAAAAGGCCCGGCACAAGGCAACGGTATTCGGGATGTATGTGTCGGCTGAATTTCGTCAGCGCGGGCTGGGCCTGAAATTGATGGAGGCGGTGCTGGTGGAAGCGCAGCAGCATCCGGCGCTGAAAGTCATTCAACTGACCGTCACCGCCGGCAATGAAGCCGCGTTCAAGCTGTACCAGCGCTGCGGCTTTATCCAGTTCGGTCTGGAACCGATGGCGGTGCGGGTCGGCGAGGACTACTTCGACAAGATCCACATGTGGTGCGCGCCTTTGGTGCCATCCGCCAGCCTCAACGAACCGCGCTGACCCCATCCAGGGTCGAGAACGACGTGTCCTTGGCCGTCAGCAGGAAATCGCGCATGTACGGCGCGTCGAGCATGTCGGCGCGGATTGCCGCGTACAGCGTCGCGAACAGACCTTTTTCCCCCAGCCGCTTGGCCTTCACATAACCCCGCGAGCTGTATTCATGCAGCGCCCAGTGCGGCATGCCGCACACGCCACGGCCGCTGGCCACCAGTTGCATCATCATCACCGTCAGTTCCGAGGTGCGTACTTGCGCAGGTTCGATGTCGGCGGGTTCGAGGAAGCGGGTGAAGATGTCGAGGCGGTCGCGTTCCACCGGATAAGTGATCAGGGTTTCCGTCAGCAAGTCTTCGGGGACGATGTACGGTTTGCTCGCCAATGCATGCTGGTTGGCGACTGCGAGCATGGCTTCGTAGGTGAACAGCGGCACGTAGGTGATGCCGGCGATTTCCAGCGGGTCGGAGGTCACCACCAGATCCAGATCGCCCCGGGCCAGCGCCGGCAGCGGGGCGAAGGAGAAGCCCGAGGCCAAGTCGAGTTCGACTTCCGGCCAGGCATCGCGGAACTGGTCGATGGTCGGCATCAGCCACTGGAAGCAACTGTGGCATTCGATGGCCATGTGCAGACGCCCGGCGGTGCCCCCGGCCAGGCGCCCGATGTCCCGTTCGGCAGCACGCAGCAGTGGCAGGGTCGCGTCGGCCAGTTGCAGCAAGCGCAGGCCGGCGCTGGTGAAGCGCACCGGTTTGGTCTTGCGCACGAACAACGGCATGCCCATGCGTTCTTCCAGTTCCTTGAACTGGTGGGACAGCGCCGACTGGGTCAGGTGCAGGCGGTCGGCCGCATCCACCAGGCTGTCGGCTTCGCGCAGGGCATGCAGGGTTTTCAGGTGACGGATCTCAAGCACCGCAGGCTCCATGAGGAAAATTTGTGATCAACACGAAAAGGTTGAGTTTGTCTCATGTTGCCCCGGCTGTCGACAATGGCGCCATCTTTTACGCAATGGAGAACACTCGACATGGCCGTGGCCCACACCCTTGGTTTCCCGCGCATCGGCGCCGACCGCGAACTGAAAAAAGCCCTCGAAGCCTACTGGAAAGGCGATCTCGATCAGGCGTCCCTGAATCAGGTCGGCCGCGAGTTGCGCGCAAAGCATTGGCAACTGCAGAAAGACGCCGGCATCGACCTGTTGCCGGTCGGCGACTTTGCCTGGTACGACCAGGTGCTGACCCACTCGCTGACCTTCGGTGTGATCCCCGAGCGCTTCGACGGTGTGCGCGACGAGCGTGGCCTGCCGACCCTCGACACCCTGTTCGCCATGGCCCGTGGCGCCACGGCGTCCTGCTGCGGCGCTGAACACGGCAAGACCCAATACGCACAAGAACTGACCAAGTGGTTCGACACTAACTATCACTACCTGGTCCCGGAATTCACTGCAGACCAACAATTCAAGCTGAGCTGGGAACAGCTGTTCGATGAGGTCGAAGAAGCCAAGGCCCTGGGTCACAACGTCAAACCGGTGATCATCGGCCCGCTGACTTACCTGTGGCTGGGCAAGGCGAAAGGCAACAATTTCGACAAGCTCGACCTGCTCGAGCGCCTGCTGCCGGTCTACAACGAAATCCTCGGGCGGCTTGCCGCACAGGGTGTGGAGTGGGTGCAGATCGACGAACCGATCCTCACTCTTGACCTGCCACAGGCGTGGAAAAGCGCCTTCGAACGTGCCTATCACATCCTCCAGTACTCGCCGCTGAAGAAACTGGTGGCGACCTATTTCAGTGGTCTGCAAGACAACCTCGGCCTCGCCGTGGGCCTGCCGGTGCAAGGCTTGCACATCGACGCCGTGCGTGCGCCGGATCAGCTCGGTCAGGTGCTGGATCGTCTACCGACTTACAAGATTCTTTCGGTGGGTCTGGTCAACGGCCGCAACGTCTGGCGCTGCGAGCTGGAGCAGGCACTGGCGCAGTTGCAACCGGCGCAGGAGCGCTTTGGCGACAATCTGTGGGTCAGCAGTTCCTGCTCGTTGCTGCACAGTCCGGTGGATGTCGAGCGCGAAGACAAGCTCGATCCGGAACTGAAAAGCTGGCTGGCCTTCGCCGTGCAGAAGTGCGCCGAAATTTCTGTGCTGCGTGATGCGCTGAACGATCCTCAAGCGCCAAAGGTGCAAAGCGCACTGGCCGAAAGCCGCGCCATTCAAGAGAGCCGTGCCCGCTCGCCGCGCATTCACAAGGCCGATGTGCAGGCGCGGATCGAAGCGATCAATGTCCGCGACAGCCAGCGTCATTCGCCGTTCGCCAAGCGCATCGCCGCGCAACAGGCGCGTTTGAAATTGCCGGCGTTCCCGACCACCACCATCGGCTCGTTCCCGCAGACCGGTTCGATCCGTCTGGCCCGTCAGGCGTTCAAGCAGGGCAAGCTGTCGGCCAACGATTACCACGATGCCATGCGCAGTGAAATCCGCCATGCGGTGCAAGTCCAGGAGCGCCTGGGGCTGGATGTGCTGGTGCACGGTGAAGCCGAACGCAACGACATGGTCGAGTACTTCGCCGAGCAGCTCGACGGTTATCTGTTCACCCGTTTCGGCTGGGTCCAGAGCTACGGTTCCCGCTGCGTGAAACCGGCGGTGATCTACGGCGATCTGAGCCGTCCGAGCGCAATGACCGTGGACTGGATCACTTACGCCCAGAGCCTGACCGACAAGGTCATGAAAGGCATGCTGACCGGCCCGGTGACCATGCTGATGTGGTCGTTCCCCCGCGAAGACGTGTCGCGCAAGGTTCAGGCGCAGCAACTCGCCCTGGCCCTGCGTGACGAAGTGGTGGATCTGGAAAACGCCGGGATCAAAATCGTGCAGATCGACGAAGCCGCGTTCCGCGAGGGCTTGCCGCTGCGCCGTGCGCAATGGCAGGAATACCTCGACTGGGCAGTGGAAGCATTCCGCCTGACCGCCTCGGGCGTGAAGGACGAAACCCAGATCCACACTCACATGTGCTACAGCGAATTCAATGACGTGATCAAGGCCATCGCCGACATGGACGCCGACGTGATCACCATCGAAACCTCGCGCTCGGACATGGAATTGCTCGACGCCTTCGAAGCGTTCGACTACCCGAACGACATCGGCCCGGGTGTCTATGACATCCACTCTCCGCGAGTGCCGGACACGGCGGAAATGGTCAAGCTGATGAGCAAGGCCGTGAAACGGATTCCGGCAGCGCGGTTGTGGGTTAATCCCGATTGCGGGCTGAAAACCCGAGCCTGGCCGGAGACGGAAGCGGCGCTGGTGAACATGGTCGCGGCAGCGCGGCAACTGCGCAGTCAGTTGGCTTGACGCACAGCAAAACGGGGAGCGGCCAACCGCTCCCCGTTTTGTTTTACAACGCTTCGAACCAGGGCAGGACCGGCGAGCGTTTGCCGATGTCGGCATACGGCAGCGCCGCATTGTCGGCGTGAGTCAGGTAGCGGTGCTCCGGCAGTTTCAGATGCGCTTTCTCGAACTCAGCGAATGACGGCCTGGGTCTGTTGTAGTGGAAATGCGCATACCACAGCAGACGCGGCGGTCGGGCACTCAGGTCGTGGATTTCGTATTCCTGCAGATGGTCGGGACGACCGTCGGCGCGATTGCGCAGCTGTTTCATCAGGGCCACCTTACGCACTTCCACGGCGTTCTGTCGCAGCAGATCATCGAGCATGCCGTCGGTGGGTTTACGACTCTTCAGGGTTTGTCGGGTGCGCAACTGCCGCCCGGTGAGGCGCAATTCGTCGGCCTTCGATCTCAGTTCGCCGATGATCGGGTTCTCTGCCGACATCGCTTCAATGTCGCTGGCCCGACGGCTCAGGTCATCGGCTTCGCTGAGCATCATGTGTTCCAGATCCACCGGGAGCATGTCGCGCTCGGCGTGTCCCTGCACCTTGGTCAGGTAAGCCGGTTGTCCGTCCAGGCGCTTGCGGGCGTCGGCCAGCAGCGATGCGAGGTTGCGCAAAGGCGCGGGCTGCGGTGCGTTCACCTTCAGCAGGCGGAACTTGCCGTTGTCAGCCTGCTCCCAGACTTCCCGGCCCGCCTTGCCGTGGTTCAGCACGAACTGCCGCTTGCGGGTTCTTGGCTCCCAGTTTTCCACCCCGATCAGCCATTGCTGGTCTTCGGTCTGGAAAATCTTCTTCTCGCTTTGTCCCGTCGTACGAGGCGGTGCGGGATGATCGATGGCCTTTCTGGCGCGTTCGGCCATGGCTTCGATGCCGGCCATCAGCGGTTCGAATTCCTCCATGTGAAAGTACTGCGGATAGCTGGCCGTCCACTGGTTCATTTCCCGGCAGTACCGGGCGTAGGTCTCGAGGCAGTTGCTCAGGATCTGCATGCGTTGCGCCCGGCTGGCGCTGACTTCGGACAGGCTGAACTGAGTGTAGAGGGCCCGGTCCATGTCCACGCGCAGTTGAAAGGCCCGTTGTTGCAGGTAGAGCCAGGAAACATCACCGGTGTCTTCGAAGTTCTTGATGGACTCCAGGCGATTGGCGGTTTTCAGGTAACCCAGATTGAAGTCGTTCATGCGCCCGTTCAAATAGGTGACGGCCTCGGTCAGTCTGGCCTTGTCCGCACGAACCCCGATCAGTGCGTACCAGCGGTTCAGTTCGCCCATCAGCGCTTCGAGCTCTTCAATGGCGGTGGTCACATCGACGAGCAATCTGCGCATTTCCAGCAGCAGAGCCAGGCGTTCGGCAATCGAGTTGTCCGGCAGGGCATCGAGGGTCGCGTGCCGGGTGTCGATCTCGTCGAGCCATTTGTAGATCCGATGGTTGGCCAAATAGACACGGTGCTTGAGCCGGTCGGTCACCCGGGCTGCATCCTGGCTCTGTATTTCCAGCAGGGCACGCAACTTGTTGCCATGGGTGAGGGACGCAGCTCGGCGGCCGTCTGGTATTGCCGGGTGAGCAGGGCAATGTCGTCCTCGCAGGCTTTCTGCGCGACGCGTCTCAACTGGGCGTCATCGGGGGCCAGGTTGTAAGCGTTGATCGCTCTGTCGCTTCGTTCGATCTGGAGATCGATGCGGTAACTCAGGTCATCACATTCAAGCGTCAGTTGATGCTGGCGGCGATAGGTCCGGTCGACCAGCCAGCGCGGAAGGCGCTGACGGATTGCCTGTGGCCAGACCGGCTCGAGCACATCGGCCATGTGCCCGAGCACGCCACCTCCACCGGCTCCTCCGCCTTCGAAAGTGGTGCCATGGATTCTGTACCAGGTGTCCCACTCTCCTGCTTCGTTCAGGGCCACGGGCTGCCTATAGGTTTTTTGCGAAGTGCCGCTCAGGCGCCAGTTGCGTGAGTCGCGGCTCCATTCGACTTGATAGATCCGGCCCTGGCGGACAATGAAATCGCCGTCGGCATGTCGGTAGATGTTACGCCAGACGCCTCCTTCGGCCGGTCGCAGCCCCGCCAGCGAGACGGGTTTCTCATATTCGTAACCGGCAAATTGTTCGACGATTCGCCGGGCCTGCTGTGTATCGGGAGCGGTCAGTGTGCCGACGTCCGAGGCCAGCTTTCGCAACAGGCGGGCCCGGGTCGCGGATCGAGCCTTCAGGGCTGCGCCGGCACCGGGCACGATGTCGATCAAGGCGTCGATCAGGCACAGCAACACCGATTCGATCTCGGCCAGACCGTCGCCGACCCTGCCCCGCAGAAGCGCCGCGACAGCCTGGTTGGCCGCGTTCCAGGCATCGTACAAGGCGATGGCGCTGCCAACGAACGGCAACATGCCGAGGGCCATTTTCAGGTAGTCGAACACTCGTGTGCCCTGCAGGGCATAACGTTCCCGATACAAGGCGTCGTTGGAGCGCGAGGTGCCGCGATGAACCTCGATCAGGCGCCCCATATGCGCATCGAGCAAGTGAGTGGCCAGCGAAGTGCTTGTCGGCCAGCGCGGGCCGACGCCGATCATGGCGTCGAAGCGCCTGGTCACTGCCTGCGCCATGCGGCGTTCATGGGCTTGCACGCTGCCTTGCAGGGCCTGACGGGCCAGATAGCCGATCATTGCGTCCTGGCTGCAACGATTGAACAGGCCCAAGCGTGCGGCTTCAAGGCTGTCGTACCGACGCAGAACGCTGCCATCGGGGGCGTTCGGCAGATACAGCAGTGTCGTGCCGCTGACCTGTTCTTCGATGAAGGTTACTCCGGACAATGTCGTAGGGCCTTCATTCGGCGTGTCGGTGCCGCCGGCGGCAAGGTAGGCAGGAAACAGCGCAATGCGCCGGCCTGCGGTCTTCCAGGCGTCGGCCGTGTTGGCGTCGATGGCGACGTCGAACAGGCTCAGGTCATCGACACCGATCTGGTTTTGCAGCCAGGCACATCGGCCCTGCAGCCGGAGCATCAAATGCCAGGGCTCGAGCAGGCATTCCTGACGGTGCTCGCGCCGGAACGCGGGCTCATCGGCTGCGCCCTTGAACGTGTCGTAAATCCTTTGCTCGTAGGCTTTGGGCAGATCCAGTTCCGGCAGGATTCTGCGCAGGTAAGGCAGGGTGATCCCGGTACTCAGAGCCGAGCGTTCACGTTCATCGCTGGCACTGACCTCAACCTGCATGAAGCGCAGGCGCATCAGCAGCGGTTCCAGATTCATCGACGGCGTATTGTCGATGTTGAGCTGGGCCAGGGTTTCCAGCGACAGGCGGCTGCGGGATGCGCTGGGAACCGCCACCAGTTTCTGCGGTGTGCCTGGTGCCCCGGGGGCACTGAATGCCTGTTTCTGCAGGATCACGGAATCGGGCAGGTCCAGTTCCACCGAAAAATGTCCCTTGAGGGAAAAGTCCTGGCGCAGCCGGGTGAGCAGATGCTGGCGAGTGAAGTCTTCCCGGGGCGGTAACGTGACGGTCAACAAATCGTGACTGCGGTGCATGGCGGCAATCCACGCCTGTATCAAATCCCTGAGCGTATTGCGCTCGCCATCGCTCAGGCGGGTCAGCCAGTCCGGCAACTGTGCGGCGAGGCTGGCGCTGCGCTGCTCTTGCATTCGATGGTTCAGCGCCAGGTGTCGAGCGGCATTGTCCGGCACCTGCAGCAGGGGAAGAGTCTGGCGGCGCAAGTGTTCCAGTTCTTCGGCGCGTTGCTGTGTCTGCGAGGGGACGCTGTAGCGCTGGCGGATTGTCGCTGCCCGGGTTTCAAACTCGCCGGTCAGCTGATTGAAGGCATGACGCAACGGGTCGCCGGTGAGGGTGTTCAATTGCAGCGTCAGCCGGGTGTCACTGGCCTGCAGCTTGAACAGGTGTCGTTCAAGTTCCGGACGATCGGCAAATCGCAGGAGTCCGCCACCGCTGCCGGGCCAGTAGAGCAGCAGGCCGGCTGTCGGGCCTGGCCCGGCCGCTGTGGCATCCGGCATCAGCAGGAACGGGCCGCTGAGTTCATGGCGCCTGACAGTGGTCGTATCTCCCGCAGGTTCGCTCAGTGACAGTGTCAGGCTCTTCACCCTTTGATCGGCATCGTTGCTGTCGGGGGTATCCAGCAGCGCGACGAGCCGGTCATGTTCTTCGACACTCAGCTGGTTCAGCGCCCGCTGTATCCCGGCTTCGGCCCGCAGGCCCTGTTTGTGCGCGTCGTGCAGTGCGGCGAACTGGCGATTGAACGTGACCATGTCCAGCGTCCTTTCGCGATAGAGCAGCGCGTGTGCGGCCTCGTCCGCTTTCTGTCGGGCATTTTCCAGCGTCGCTTGCAGCGTCTTGAGCGATTGCAACGTGTCGTCATCGGCCAGTGGTTCCAGTGCATCGTATGCCCGGGTGACGCTGGCCTGACGCAGCGTCCCGGGAATATCGGCATGCAGGCTGCCAAACAGCGACACCTCATTCTCGTCCGCTGGCGAGGCGCCGGAGGGTTCGTTGTCCTGGCCGGGCGGTGCGCAGAAAACTGCAACGCCACGCTGCCGGTCGACCCTGTCGGCGACATCCAGAGCGTGGGGCCCCTGTCCGGCCAGATCGGGCCTGGCGTCCGGGCCGTTGCGCAAGGCAGCGACTTGCGCCGTCTGTTGCTGCAACAGCCATTCATTGACCGCCAGGGTCAGCGACTGGCCGGCCGAGGCGTATTCGACCTGAAGGTCGTCGAGCGGCAGACCGACCGGGACCAGAGGGCGGCGCGCCAGCCAGGTGTCCAGTTCGCTGCGCCGGGAAAAAGCCTGAATGGCATCCGGCAGGCCGGGCACGTACAGCAACTGTCCGCTGTCGTCATTGCGGCTGATGACCCAGGCAGCCGGTGGCTTGACCCGAACACCGCTACTCAGGCGCAGGGTTGGCAGCTCGACCCGCAAGGCATTGCCGGCCACAGGTTGCACAGCGGGTTCCCCCAGCAGTGACCACAGGGGCCGCAGCTGTTCTGCCGTCACCGTGCGACGGGCAAAAGCCATTTGTGCGGCTGCCTCGATATGCCCGCGATACAGGTGATCGACCTGGTCTCGTCGCGACAGTGGCGTGCCGGGCGCCCGGGAACGCCAGTAATGGTGCCAGCGCTCGTCAAGGGCCAGCGCCGGTTCGAGACGCTGGATCCGGGCAAGCAACTGTGACGGAAGGAGCCCGGACAAGGCATGAGAGTCGCTCACGCCGGTCACCCGGCACTGACTGTCGAGCCACTCTTGCGGTTGAGGGTGCCGGACGATGTAGGCACAGGCTGCCAGGAGGCTGACCTGGCGTTCGGGATAGCCGCCGACGGAATTGAACGCGAGGCCTGCCTGTGTTCCGTCCAGGCCCAGTTCCTGACTGAGCAATCGGCTGAGCGTTGCGCGTACCGACGGTACGCCGGCACACAGCTGTCGCAGTCCTTCGCTGCACATTTGTCGGCGGGTGGCCGCACGTTGCAGCAGGCCTTCGTCGACAGACGCAGGCAGGGCGGAAAAAACCGGCAGGGAAATTGAATCGGGAGAGGCGCTCAGTAAAAAGGATCTTTCGACCATTGCAACGGCACTCGGAGAAGGGCGCGGGGAATCCGCTCCGTAGACGCGCCATTCAAGGGGCAACGCCGGGCTCGCCGGTGTTACATAGTTATCCGCCCTTCGCCGACCGCTCGGCACTCTTCATCAAACTGTCATCGAACTGTGGCAGCGCGCTTGAACAAACTTCATCAGACTCGCGCTCTACTGGGGTTCTGCGTTTCGGTGTTTTTCATGTTCAAGGGAATTTTTGCAATCGCGGCGTTGTTGGCCGCGGTTTTTTTCGTGCCGGCGTCTTCTGCGGCGTCGCGTTGTGATGTCAATGTTCCGACCGAACGGGTCGATCTGGCGCAGGTGAGCCTGGCGTACCAGAGCATCGGTCGTGCGTCGGATCCGGCACTGTTGCTGGTGATGGGCCTGGGCGGGCAGTTGATCCACTGGCCGGACGAAGTGGTGGTCGCCCTGTGTCAGCAGGGTTTCCGGGTGATCCGCTATGACAACCGCGATGTCGGTCTGTCGACTTGGCGCCAGGCACCGGCGGAGGCCAACCTGACGTTTGAAGTCTTGCGCTACAAACTCGGTCTGCCGGTGGCGGCGCCTTACAGCCTGACCGACATGGCCGACGATGCGCTGGGCCTGATGGATGCATTGCACGTCGAGCAATTCCACGTGCTCGGCGCGAGCATGGGCGGGATGATCGCCCAGCACCTGGCGGCCATGGCGCCGCAGCGGGTCGAGAGCCTGACGCTGATCATGACCAGCTCCGGCGCCGAAGGCCTGCCGGCGCCGAGCGCGGCACTGGTGCAATTGCTGTCGCGGCGCGGCGCACCCAACCGTGAAGTGGCGCTGGAGCAGCAAGCGGATCTGCTGGCAGCGCTGGGCAGCCCGATGGTCACCGATGATCGTCAGATGCTGTTGCATCAGGCAGCGGTGGCCTATGACCGGGCGTTCAACCCCGAAGGCGTGAAGCGCCAGATCATGGCAATCCTCGCCGAGCCGAGCCGGGTGGCGCTGCTCAATCAGTTGCGGGTGCCGACCCTGGTGGTGCACGGCACCGCCGATCCGTTGCTGCCGGTGATGCACGGCGTACATCTGGCGGCGCACATTCGCGGCAGCCAGTTGAAGCTGATTCCGGGGCTGGCCCATCGTTTCCAGGAGGCGTTCAAGGCGCCGTTGCTGGCGGCGGTGTTGCCGTATTTGCAGCAGCACCGTGAAGACACCTCGCACTGGGCGCAGATCGAACCGGTGGGCGAGCGCAACCTGCTCTAGCGGGTGTATCGTGCAGGTCTTTGACCCCGATTGAACGCGCGAGGTGTGTCATGAGTTCAGCCCTGAAAATCGATTTTGTCAGCGACGTGTCCTGCCCGTGGTGCGTCGTCGGTCTGTACGGTTTGCTGCGGGCGCTGGAGATTCTGCGCGACGAGGTGCAGGCCGAAATCCGTTTCCAGCCGTTCGAGCTGAACCCGAAGATGGGCGCCGAAGGGCAGAACATCGGCGAGCATATCCAGGAAAAATACGGCTCGACCCCGGAGCAGTCACAGAAGAACCGTGAAGTGATCCGCGCCCGTGGCGACGATGTCGGTTTCGCCTTCCGCACCGATTCCAACAGCCGCATCTACAACACCTTCGATGCGCATCGGCTGTTGCATTGGGCGGGTGAGGAGGGCTTGCAGTTGCCGTTGAAAGAGGCGCTGTTCAAGGCGTATTTCACCGATGGCGGCAACCCGTCCGATCATTCGCAACTGGCGCAGATCGCCGAAAGAGTGGGTCTGGACCGCCAGCGTGCCGAGGCGATTCTGGCGTCCGACGAGTTCGCCAGCGACGTGCGCAAGGAAGAACAACTGTGGCTGTCGCGGGGTGTGAGTTCGGTGCCGACCGTGGTGTTCAACGGCCAGTACGCTGTGACTGGCGGGCAGCCGGTGGACACCTTTGTCGGGACGATCCGGCAGATCATGAGCGAGGCGAAGGGCGGCACGGTGAATTGAAGCCGCGAGGTTCCCGGGCAAGGCCCGGGAACCCGGATCAGCGGACGATCTTGTCGACGTGAATCCCCAGTTTCTTCAGGCGATACCAGAAGCTGCGCTCGGAAATCCCGATCAGTTGCGCCGCCGCAGCCTGCACACCGTTGCTCTGGGCCAGCGCGGCGAGGATGTAGGCTTTTTCCACCTCTGCCAGCGCTGCTTCCAGGTCCGCCGGCACGCTGCCTTCGGCGACCAGCGCTCCCGGCTGGGTCGGTTGTGAGGCAAACAGATAGGCCGGCAGGTCCTGCTCTTCAATCTCCGCACCGGACGCGACGATGGTCGCGCGCTCGACGCAGTTCTGCAGTTCACGAATGTTGCCCGGCCACGAATAGCGGGCCATCGCCTGCAACGCCTCGGCACTGAAACCGCTGAAGCGTTTGCCCGCCGCAGCGCCCAGGGTGTGGGCGAAATGCCGGGCCAGCGGCGCAATGTCTTCGACCCGCTCACGCAAGGCCGGCAACGGAATCGGGAACACGTTGAGGCGGTAATACAGGTCTTCGCGAAATTCCTTGTTGGCCACGGCGTCCAGCAGGTTCTTGTTGGTCGCGGCGATGACCCGCACATCGACCTTGCGCTCACGCGGATCGCCTACCGGTTCGATGATGCGCTCCTGCAAGGCGCGGAGGATTTTCGCCTGCAGCGCCAAAGGCATCTCGCCGATCTCGTCAAGAAACAGCGTGCCCTTGTCCGCCTGCTGAAAACGCCCGACCCGGTCTGCCACTGCACCGGTGAATGCGCCTTTGCGGTGGCCGAACATTTCACTTTCCAGCAGCCCTTCCGGGATCGCCGCGCAGTTGACCGCGACAAACGGCTTGTCGGCGCGGTTGCCGTGCTTGTGGATGGCCCGGGCAACCATTTCCTTGCCGGTGCCGCTTTCGCCGGTCAGCAGGATGGTGGCGTTGCTTTCGCGCACCGAATCGATTGCACTCAGGACCCGGCGAAAGCTCGGGCTGTCGCCCACCAGACTGTCGATCTGCTGGTGTTCGTCGAGTTCGGCGCGCATGCGCAGGTTGTCTTTGAGGATGTCGCGAAACTGCAGGGCCTTGCTGACGGTGATGTCCAGCTCATCGATGTCGAAGGGCTTGGCGATGTAGTCGAAGGCGCCGTTGCGCATCGACTGCACGGCATTCTTCACCGTGCTATAGGCGGTCATCACGATCACCGGCAACTGCGGGTAGCGGTTCTTGATTTCCGCCAGCAGTTGCGGGCCGTCCATGCCGGGCATGCGCCAGTCGCTGATCACCAGATCGATGTCTTCGGACTCCAGCACCTTGAGCGCGTGCAGGCCGTTGCCGGCGGTGAACACCGCAATATCGTTCTGACTCAAGGCCGATGCCAGCAGGTCGCAGAGCTTGGGCTCGTCGTCCACCACCAGTACGTTATGCGTCATCGCTGTCCTCGTCGAAATCTTCACCGTTGGCCGGAATGTACAGGCTGAAGGTGGCACCGGCATCTTTTTCGCTGACGCATTCGATGCGTCCGTCATGGTTTTCCATGATCGAGAAGACTTTGGCCAGACCGAGTCCGGTGCCGGACGCCTTGGTGGTGACGAACGGCGTGAAAATCCGCTCGAGCATGTCCGCTTCGATGCCCTGACCCGTGTCGCTGATGCTGATGACCGTGTTGTGTTGATCGCTGTGGATGCCCAGGGTCAGGCGGCCGCCGTCGGGCATGGCGTCGATGGCGTTAACGATCAGGTTCAGGCCCGCCTGCTTGAGTTGCCGGGCATCGGCGTACAGGGTGGCACCCGGCGCGCGGTCTTCGATTTGCACATCGATGTTGTGGCTGGCCAGTTCCGGGGCACAGAAGCCCACCAGTTCATCCACCAATGGCCGTGCCAGTTGGGTCGAACGCAGTGGCGCACTGGGCTTGGCGAAGTCGAGAAATTCGGTGATCAGGTCGTTGATGCGGCTGACTTCACTGACCACGTATTCCAGATGACGCTTGTCGGTTTCCGGCAGGTCCGCGCGTCGGTGCAGCAATTGCGTGGCGGTCTTGATGATGCCCAGCGGGTTGCGGATTTCATGGGCCAGGCCCATTGCCACTTCGCCCAGCGCATGCAGGCGGTCGCGGCGCCGCAGTTGCGACTCCAGATGCTGCAACTCGCCGAGGCGTTCGCTCATGTGGTTGAAGATGCTGCTCAGTTCCGCCAGTTCATCGCCGCCGGTGACCGGCAGGCGCTGGCGGTAATCCCCGGCAATCACCGCTTGTACGCCTTTGGCCAGACCGCGCAGCGGCTTGGTCATGCGCTCCGACACCAGCCAGCCCACCGCCAGCGAAGCCGCCGAGCTGAGGATGAAAATCAGGATGAACAGGTTGCTCTGGTTCACCAGACCGACCAGCGTGGTATGGCGCAGCAGACCGCTGAACACCACGCCTTGCAGTTCGCCGTTTTCGTTGAGAATCGGTCGGTAGATGCCGCTGTAGCGTTTGGTCGACTGCTCGATCGGCAGCTTGGTGCTGCGCAGTTGCTGTTCGATGCTTTCCGGAACGATTGCCGGGTGATCTTCAAAGCGCTGGGTGGAAAAGATCTCGGAGAAATCGGCGTCTCTGGCCAGGTACAGGCGCAGGTCCAGAGAGTGCACGTCGGCGACGCTGGTGAGGAAACTGTTGTCGAGGTAGGTCACCACGATCAGTTTGTAGTCGGTGCCGTCCTGCTCGCTCTCGAAGGTCGACACCACGGCGCCGGTTGCCACGCCGCCGACCTGCAGGGTTTGCAGCACGGCTTTGGGCGCGGTGCTGATCTGCCGCACGATGTCATCGGCGGCGGTGCTGAACACCACTTTGTGATCGCTGTTGCGCACCAGTGCGACCACATCGATGCCCATGGAGTCGGCGATGTCGGAAGTCAGCTTGTCGCGCCGGGCCGACTGGCGGTCCGTGGGCGGACGGGTGTAGCGCAGGAACAACTGCGCGGCACGGGCATTGTCGCGCACGATTTCGCGGATCTCGTCCTCGACGATCTTGGTCGATTCCTGCAGCCAGATCCGCACGTTGCTGTCGAAAATCTGCGACAGGGTGGTGGCCGCCAGTTCCGCGGCGATCATGGTCGGAATCACGCTGACCAGCCAGAACGCCAGCACCAGTTTGCGTTGCAGGCTCCAGCCGGAGAGGGCGAAGGGTCGGGCGGTGGCGCGTCGGTCTTTGCTCATCATGCTCGCTTATTGTTGTTCGCTTATCGCAGTCGCCATGGCCGGATCGGTGCGGTCCGGGCGGATGAAAATCTTCACCAGCCGCAGCAGGTGATTGAGTACGGGGTGGCGATGGCGGAAAAACACCGTATTGCCGATGAACGAACAGCCCAGGCGCAGCTTACTGGCATAACCGGCCTGGCCGCACGCGTAGATCGGAATCCGGTGCTCAATACAGTAGCCGACATTCGCCAGCCAGCTACGCATGTACAGCTTGTGCTCGCGGGTGCGGGCCAGATCGTGGGCGAAGAACTTGTCCACCAGCCGCTGTTCGTCCAGCAGCACCAGATTGAACGCCACCAGCTCGTCGTCCACCCAGTACAAAACGCAGGCGGCACGTTCGTCGAGGTGTTCCAGCACCTGGCGGAAATACGCAGCCGGCAGGCATTCGAAGGTCAGGTCGCTGCGTGCCAGGGTCGCTTCGTAAAGTCGCATCATGGTCGGCAGCAGATCGTCCACCGAACGTCGCCATTCGATTCGCGGGCCGGAACCGCGCAGGGTCCGGCGCAGGTCCTTGCGGGTGGATTTGCCCAGGGTGCCGAGGTAAGCGTCGACCGAGGCGAACTTGATCGGCAGCTCGGCACCGGGCAACCCCGGCATGCTTTGCAAACCGGCCTCGCGACAGGCCTGGAGCCATTGCGGGTTGCGGTGGGAAGCGTCCTTGACCGCCAGCAGGCCGACCCCGGCCTGATCCGCATCCTCTCGGGCCAGTTGCAGCAGGCGTGCGAACAGTGACGGCAAACGTGCCGGATCGAGCGACGGGTGCGTGCCGACATGGCACTGCTCCGCCACCGGCGAACCGAGGGCATACAGACGAATGTCGAACAGCCCCGGCCAGCAACTGCGCAGCCACTGGCTCAAGCGCTTGCCGGTGCCCTGCAGGGTGGTGTCGAGCGAATAGGCCGTGGAGAAGGCGACGACGGCCGCAATCAGCCGGTCGTCTTCAAACAGCGCCAGGTAGCGCCAGTGAAAGCCGTCGATGCCGGCCTGTTCCACGGCGCGATAGTAGGCCCAGTCTTCGAGCTCCTCGGGAAAGCAGGCATTCCACGCGTCGCGATCAATCGCTTCGATGGTTGAAAAGGCTTGGGCCGTGATCACGTCGTTTCCTTAACCGGCATGGCATGTCGTTGTGCAGGCGCTTCACGCTCGCTGCCGGTATTCCTCGGTTGGCAGGGAATGAGCGGAGGGCGCAAGGTCGGTGCGATGGTTGTTGATGAACTGCACGCTCAGTTCCACGACGCGTCGGTACTGCAGGTCGACGGTGATCATGTGATAACAGTCGTCCAGCAGAATCTTCACCACTTCGCCGCCGAGTTTGCGTTCCACGTAGTCGGCATTCCAGCGGCTGGTGATGTCGTCCTCGATGGAATGCAGCACCAGCGCCGGCACGGTGATCGAAGGCATGCGCTTGCGCACCACGGCGTTCATCCGGTGCAGTTCGCGCACGGTCACGCCTTCCATGGTCAACAGGCCGGCCTCACTGCTGTGGCCCTCCTTCATCTGCCGTTCGACGATGGCCCGCAGGCGCTCGTTCTTGATGCCGTAGGGCGGTTTCTCTTCGAACTTGCAGATGTGCACGCCGAACGGGATTTTCATCAGCAACGGCGTGAGGAACGCCAGTTTGTTGATGCTCCAGCCGTCGTACTTGAGCGTGGTGGAGTACATCAGCAACCCGGCCACCTGGCCCGGATGCTCGGACGCCACGTACATTGACATCACCGCACCCATCGACAGGCCGCCGACAAACACTTTGCTGTGCTGGCGACGGATGCCGACGAAGGTCTTGCGCACGCCTTCGTACCAGTCGCGCCAGCCGGTGGCCTGCAGGTCGGCATTGCCGCCGCAGTGCCCGGCCAGGGTTGGCACGTACACCGTGCAACCGGCCTTGGCCAGTCCCACGGCGACCCGACGCAACTCCGTCGGGGTGCCGGTGAGGCCGTGGATCAACAACACCGCGACCTCCCCTGTGCCGAGAACGAAACCGGCGTCGCCTTCGCCCAGATCGATCCCGGCCGCGTTCATCGTTTCATCGCCCGGGCCAGCAGACGGTCGAGCAGGGCGATGCCCAGGTCGATTTCCGGGTAGCTGATTTCCAGCGACGGCGCGAGGGTGATCACGTTCTTGTAGTAACCGCCCACGTCGAGGATCAGGCCCAGTTTGCGGCCGTCGATCTCGATGTCGCCTTTCATGCCTTCCTCGACCATGAAGTCCAGGGTGGCCTTGTCCGGGGTGAAACCGTCCGGGGCGCAGATTTCGCAGCGCAGGGCCAGGCCCAGGCCATCGACGTCGCCGATGATCGGGTAGCGTTTCTGCAGGTCCTGCAGGCCTTCGAGGAAGTATTTGCCCTTGGCCATGACCATCGCGCCGTAGTCGACTTCGCTGGTCATCTTGAACATTTCCAGGCCCACGGCGGTGCCCAGCGGGTTGGAGGCGAAGGTGGAGTGGGTCGAGCCTGGCGGGAAGACTTTCGGGTTGATCAGTTCTTCCTTGGCCCAGATGCCGCCCAGCGGGTTGAGGCCGTTGGTCAGTGCCTTGCCGAAGACGATCACGTCCGGTTTGACGTCGAAGTGTTCGATCGACCAAAGCTTGCCGGTGCGATAGAAGCCCATCTGGATTTCGTCGACCACCATCAGGATGCCGTGCTGGTCCAGCACATGCTTGAGTTCGCTATAGAAGTTCATCGGCGGAATCACGTAGCCGCCGGTGCCCTGGATCGGCTCGACGTAGAACGCGGCGTATTCACTGGCGCCGACCTTCGGATCCCAGACACCGTTGTATTCGGTCTCGAACAGACGGGCGAACTGCTGCACGCAGTGGCTGCCGTATTCTTCCTTGGTCATGCCTTTCGGGCCGCGGAAGTGGTACGGGAACGGGATGAAATTGGCGCGCTCGCCGAAGTGGCCGTAGCGGCGGCGATAGCGGTAGCTGGAAGTGATCGACGAGGCGCCGAGGGTGCGACCGTGGTAACCGCCCTCGAAGGCGAACATCAGGCTCTTGCCGTTGCTGGCGTTACGCACGACTTTCAGCGAGTCCTCGATGGACTGCGAACCGCCGACGTTGAAGTGCACGCGACCGTCGAGGCCGAACTTCTTCTTGGCGTCCACGGCGATCATTTCCGACAGCTCGATCTTGCCTTTGTGCAGGTATTGGCTGGCGATCTGCGGCAGGGTGTCGATCTGCTGTTTCAGCGCATTGTTCAGGCGCGGGTTGGCGTAACCGAAGTTGACCGCCGAGTACCACATTTGCAGGTCGAGGTAGGCCTGGTCTTCGGTGTCCCAGACATAGGAACCTTCGCAGCGGCTGAAGATGCGCGGCGGTTCGATGTAGTGAACGGTGTCGCCGTAGGAGCAGTACTTGGCTTCTTTTTCCAGAAGGATCTGGTCTTCCTGGGTAGCGATTCGAATATCAGACATGGTGGAAGAGTTCCTGGGTTTCGGTATTGAAGGTGTCGGAGTTGAAAGCGGTGGCGTTGGCGGCGCTGGCCTTTGGCAGCAGGGCCAGCAGCGCCGGGAGTTCGGCGAAGCTGTCGAAGCGGGCGTAAGGGATTGCGTTGCGCTCGCAGTACTCGGCGAGGCGGCCCTTGGCGAAGACGAAGTCGGCGGTGGACGACACGCACATGTCGGACTGGCCGTCACCGATCACCAGCACGCGCTTGTTGCCCGGCGTGGATTTGCATTTGCAGTTGCCGGAGGCCGCGCGGCAGGCGTCGCTGGAATGCGGGAAGTCGATGCGCCAGCTTTCGTGGTCGAGCTGTCGCAGGCGGTTGGCGAGGATCGGCAGCAGGGTCACGTAGTTGCGCGACAGAATCCGCGCGATGCCTTGCTCGATGCCGTCGCTGACCACTTCGAACGAAGCGCCCAGGCCGATGGCGTGGTCGACGAAGTCGGGGAAGTCCGGATCGATCTCGATGCTGTCGAAGAACTCCAGCAATTGGCCGGGCGTGGCCTTGACCAGCGAGAGCTGGCGGCTGAGGCATTCACGGGAACCGATTTCACCGGCCAGCCACTGGTTTTCGATCGTTTCCCAACTCGGGTCGGCGAAGCGTTCGAGGATGCTGTCGATCACGTCGGTGCGGGTGATGGTCCCGTCGAAATCACACACGATATGCCAGTCAATCATCTGCATTACCTATTGGTCAGAGCGCGTTGTGTGCGCTTGCCGAGGGGTAGAGCAGGGACTGTGCCAAGTGCCATCAGCCCCTTGCCGGCGGGGCCGATGAGGTGCTTTGGCAATTCGAAGCTACAATTTTTGTAGCTTGCTACAAACAACATGAGTGCTTGCGCGGTGGGTGGCATCCGGGGATTGATGCGCGCATGTTCAATTAAAGGAATGGCCTCATGATGAGGAAGACACTGTTTTTATTCGCAGCGCTGGGCGCTTTCTCAGCCAGCGCCATGGCGGACGGCATCACCGGGGAGGCGGGTGTGGGCCTGGGTTATCAGCCCCATGACCCGAGCGGCAGCCGTTATGAAACACGGCCGATACCGTATCTGGATCTGGACTGGGGTGACGTCAGCCTCAGTACCGACGACGGCCTGACCTGGAGCGCCTTGAAGACCAATGGCTTCAGCGCCGGCCCTTATGTGAATTACCTGCCGGGCCGCACGTCCAACGGCGAATTGCGCGGCTTGCGCGATGTGCCCGACATGGCCGAGGCCGGTGGTTTCGTGCAGTACGCGCCGGCCGACTTCTGGCGGGTGTTCGCCTCCGTTGGCCAGGCCATCGGCGGTAATGGCGGGCAGGGCGGCGTGCTCGGTCGGGTCGGTGGCGAGATTGGTTATCCACTGGGCGGCGGCGTGATCGGCAGCAGCAATCTGACCGCGCATTTCGCCAACGCCCGGCAGAACAACACCTTCTTCGGTGTCAGCGACAAGGAAGCCCTGGCGTCCGGCATCCGTGCCTACAACGCCGGTGGCGGCCTGCAGAACATCGCGCTGACCCAGAGTTTCGAGTTCCCGCTTGGCCCGCAATGGTCGCTGGTGACCAGCGCGAGCTGGATTCACCTGACCGGTTCGGCGGCCGACAGCAGCATCGTCAAGAGCGTCGGCGATACCAATCAGGGCGAGGTGCAGATGGCGATCGCCTATAAATTCAAGTAAACCCGACGGGAACTGGTCTGGCCTTTGCAGACAGCCGTGACGAACCCATTGTTTCAGGATGTTCTTCATGGCTCGCCCTGCTTACCGTTTGCTGGCCCATTCGTTGTGGGACCTGATTCCCGTGGCCCTCGGACTGGCCCATTTCGCCTTCGTGGTGTGGCTGGTCCTGGCCTTTCATGCGTTGTCCTGGTGGGCACTGCTGCCGCTGGCGCTGGTGTATGCGGTGAGCCTGTCATGGAGTATCAACAGCATTTCCCACAACCAGATCCACAACGCCTACTTCACCCCGGCGTGGCTCAATCGGGCCTTTGACCTGCTGCTGTCGGTGACCATCGGTTTCTCCCAGACCCTCTATCGCGATATCCACAACCGCCATCACCGCGGCAATTCGGACCGGCCGGGGGCGGATGGCAAGACCATCGATCCGTTGTCGATCTATCAGCGCGGCAAGGATGGTCAGCCCGAGAATCCCTGGGCCTACACCTTTCTGAGTTTTTTTCGCGACGACCCCAAGCCGATCTACGACGAGATGCAGCGCAAACGTCCCGCCGATGCACGTTGGGTCAAGGTGGAGATCGGTGTGACAGTGGCGTTCTATCTGGGACTGGCGATCTGTGACTGGCGGGCGGTGCTGGTGTTGCTGCCGTTCTGGTATCTGGGCCAGGCGCTGTCGTCGCTCAACGGTTACTACGAGCATTTTGGCGGCAACCCGGATTCGCCTATCGCCTGGGGCGTCAGTGCCTACAGCCCGCTCTATAACCTGTTGTGGATGAACAACGGCTACCACGCCGAGCATCACTACCGGCCGAAAATGCACTGGACCCGGGTCAAGGCGTTTCACCGGGAAATTGCCGGGCAGCAGCGAGAGGCGGGGGTGAAGGATATTCCGGTGGCCCATGGCCTCGGATTTCTGGTGGCGCATCGCAAGGATTGAACCGTAAGAAATGTGGGAGCCCGCAGGCTCCCACGACCGTTCACCTCAGTTTTCCTCGCCCTCGGCCAGCAGCGCAATGCCGCCCATGATCACGGCCACGCCCACCCAGTGCAGCAGGCTGATCTGTTCACCAAGGCCCAGCCAAGATCCCAGCAACACCCCGACGAACACCAGCGAACTGAGCGGAAATGCCAGCGACAGGCTGCTGCGCCGCAGAATCAGCATCCAGACAAAGAACGCGCCGATGTAGCAGGCAATCGCCACCAGCACCCCCGGTGCCTGGGCGACGCTGAGCAGCCATTGCAGGGTGAAATCCATCTGCCCCAGTTGATCGCCGCCGACCTTGGTCGCGATCTGCCCGCCGCTTTCCAGAATGATCAGCAACGCCCAGAGCACCACGGTGCCGAGGCGGCCGTGCAGCCAATCCATCGAGCCATTCCTTTTGAGTATCAGTTGAGAATCAGGCATGGCCGACACACACGAGCATCACGCCCGCCGTAATCACCAGGGTGCCCATCCAGCGCCGTCGGCTGACGGTCTCGCCAAGGAACACCTTGCCGGCCAGCACCACGCCGCAATAGGCCAGCGCGGCGGCAGGGAACAACAGGCTCAGCGGCGCCCGGGACAGGGCTTCGAGCCAGACGAAAAACTCGATCACGTAGGCGCCGATCCCGCACCACAGCAGCGGTGCGTTGAACACCTGGCCCCAGAACGCACCGAGCCGAAAACCGCCTTCCAGTTCCGGCAAACGGTCCAGGCCAAGCTTGAAACAGAGCTGGCCGATCACGTCGAGCACGATGGAAAACGCCACCAACAGAATCACGGTCAAGGTCATGGGAACAGCTCCTCGAACAACTCGATCAGCGCCTGATTGGTCGCCGAGTTGCGCAGCAGATCGGCCTCGCTCCAGCGCTCGGCCGGTGGCTGATCGGACTTGGCTTCCCAGCGTTTGAACGCGTTGCTGAAGGCCGGGCGGGCGAACTCGCCGCAGATGTCGATGCCGATCACGCGCTTGCTGGCGGCGAGGCTGCGGATGGCCTGGAGCAAATGGCTCAGGCGCATCTGGCCCTGATCCCAATTGGTCGCGGCGTCTTCGCTGGCCAGCACGTCCTTGTCGATAGTTATCCACACGGCTTTAGTCGGAAGGCTGGCGATCATCCGGTCGAGAAACGCCGTCCAGTCCTGATCCGCCAGGTTGTTCCAGTGCAGCAGGTTTTCCTGTTGCTGATGGCCGGCGCCGTCACCCACCCGACCCCAGACCTTCGACGGCGGATGCTGCCAGGGGAACAGCTGCAACACCCCGCGTTTCAGGGCCCCGAGATTGCCGCCCTTGATCTGTGGATTTTGCAGATCGTCACTGCACGGCCCGAGGGTGACAATGCGTTCGATGTTCGGCAGTTTCAGCGCCTGATTGACCCACGAACCGCAATGCCGGCGGGGCGCGAAGTGCACCCAGTCGGGATGGTTGTCGAAGTGGATCAGGCTTACCGGCTCCGGCAGGTCAGTCAGGAAGGCCGGGGTCAGATGGTGATAATCGCCGGAGCCAACGAAAAAGATTTCCGGCGTGGGGCCGCTGTGCCGGGGCCGCTCGCGCAAGCGTTCGGCAAACCGGCGGAAGGTGCGTTCGCTGGACCAGAGCCGCAGTTTCGGGCCCAGGTCGAGCAGGTCCAGGCGCCGGGCGCGGCCGCTGTCGAGCAGCCGCGCGATGGACGCCTGAGCGGTCAGGCTGTGGTCGAGATCTAAAATATTCAAGGTCGCAATTCACCCTTGGCAGACCCTCCCAGACACCGGCCTCATCGAACATGAGCGCCGGCCGGGCGGGCTTTCGGGGGTAAATGCAAGGGACGGGCCAGCCGCTCTCCCGCACGGCAGCTCAGGCGTGCAGACGGACCCAGACGCTGACCAGCACCGTCGCTGCCATCAGCCATGCGACAGCCGCCACGGCCAGCGAGGCTTCGAGGCGCATCCGGTCGACCATCACGTACAGCGTCGCCAGATAAACGAAGTAGGGAATGATCGACCACATGCCAAACACGATGGTGGTCTTCAGGTCATCGACCGAACGGCCCTTGCCGACGATGTAGTGGGCGATCAGGGCGAAAGTCGGAAACAGCGGCACCAGACCGGCGATGTAATAGTTTTTGGTCTTGGCCAGCATGGCGAGGATCACTACCACCGCCGCACCCAGAAAGGCTTTGAAAATCAGATCCACGTCGTTCTCGCTTAATGGCTCAGGCCGTACTTTTTCACTTTGTCGAACAGTGTGGTCTTGGCCATGCCCAGCTCCAGGCTGGCCTGGGTCAGGTTGCCGCCGCTGCGCTGCAGGGCATCGCTGAGCAGGTTGCGTTCGAAGGCTTCCACCGCTTCAGCGAACGCCAGGCCCTGGCCGCCGCTGCCGGCGCCGGACTTTTTGAACGCCGGCAAACCGAGGGCGAAGCGCTCGGCGACGTTGCGCAACTCGCGCACGTTGCCCGGCCAGTCGTGGCTCATCAGGCTGGACAGGGTCTGGTTGTCCAGCTCCGGCAGTGCGCGGTCGAAGCGCAGGGCCGATTGCTGGGTGAAGTGTTCGAACAGTTGCAGGATGTCTTCGCGGCGCTCACGCAGGGGCGGCAGCTCAAGCGTCACCACGTTGAGGCGGTAGTACAGGTCGCTTCGAAACTCGCCGGCCTTGCTCGATTCGTCGAGGTCGGATTTGGTCGCCGCGATCACCCGGCAATCCACCGCGACGCTCTGGTTCGAACCGAGGCGTTCGAGGGTACGTTCCTGCAACACCCGCAGCAGTTTGATCTGCAACGGCAGCGGCATGCTTTCCACTTCATCGAGAAACAGCGTGCCGCCGTCGGCGTGTTCGATCTTGCCGATCCGCCGCTTGCCGGCGCCGGTGAAGGCGTTGGCCTCATGGCCGAAAATTTCGCTTTCGAACAGGTTTTCCGGCAGGCCGCCGCAGTTCAGCGCGACGAACTGTTTGGTGTGGCGGCGGCTGAAGTCATGCAGGCAACGGGCAACCAGTTCCTTGCCGGTCCCGGTTTCGCCTTCGATCAACACGTTGGCCGAGGTGTCGGCGACGTTGGCGATCAGTTCGCGCAGGTTCTGCATGGCCGGCGAGCGACCGATGATCCGTCCTTCAAGGGAATCGCGCTCAGCCAGTTGCCGGCGCAGGGACGAGACCTCACGCGCCAGGCTGCGTTGCTCCAGCGCACGCCTGGCCACATCCACCAGCCGTTCCGGGGAGAACGGTTTTTCCATGAAGTCGTAGGCGCCTTTCTGCATCGCGCCGACCGCCATGGAGATGTCGCCGTGACCGGTAATCAAGACCACCGGCAGGCTGCGATCACGCTGCTTGAGGCGGGTCAGCAGTTCCAGACCGTCGATGCCGGGCAGGCGAATGTCACTGATGACGATGCCGGCGAAATTGTCGCCGACCCGCTCCAGCGCTTCTTCGGCACTGCCGACGCCGATGCAGGGAATGTCTTCCAGAGTCAGTGCCTGCTGGCAGCCGAGCAGCACATGGGGATCGTCTTCGACGATCAGCACACTAAGGTCGTTGTTCATATTGGCTCGGCAGGAGTAGGGCTTACCAACGGTAAACTGAGGACGAAGGTGGTACCACCGCTGGCTGGGTGCTCGACACCCAGATGTCCGCCGGTGGCGGCGGCCAGGCTGGCGGAAAGGGTCAGGCCGAGGCCCAGACCCTGTTCGCCGGGTTTGGTGGTGAAGAACGGTTCGAACAGATGCTTGCGCGCTTCGGCGTCGATACCGTGGCCGTTGTCGCGCACCCGCAGGCGGTACTTGCCGTCGAATTCTTCGCCTTCCAGCCACAGTTCCGGCAGCGGTTGGGCCTGCATGGCGTCGAGGGCGTTGCCGATCAGGTTGACCAGAATCTGCTCCAGTCGCGTCTGGTCGATCTGCACTTGCTCATCAATGAACTGACGATGCACTTGCAGCGCGGCTTTTTCGACACGGGCGCCGAGCACTTGCAGTGCCGCGTCCACCGCTTTGCCGAGGCTCGCGCGGCCCTTGTCGTCACCGCGCCGGGCGAACGAGCGCAGGCTGGCGGTGATCCGGCCCATGCGGTCGATCAGGTCGTTGATGGTCTTGAGGTTGGTGCTGGCGACATCCAGCTGGCCGCGCTCCAGAAAACGCACGGTATTGCCCGACAGCGTGCGCATCGCCGCCAGCGGCTGGTTCAGTTCGTGGGCGATGCTGGTGGACATCTGGCCGATGGCCGCAAGTTTGCCGGCCTGCACCAGTTCGTCCTGGGCCCGGCGCAAGGTTTCTTCGGCCTGACGGCGTTCGCGGATCTGACTCTTGAGCCGTTCGTTGCTGGCACGCAGGTCGGCGGTGCGTTCGGTAATCCGACGCTCCAGCTGATTGTTGGCTTCCTGCAAGGCTTCCCGGGCGGCGAGGCGGGTGGCGATGACCTTGCGCCGCTCGTTCCAGGCAATCAGCAGGAACGCCACCAGCGCAAAGGCCACGGCCACCAGAATCCCCTGATTGATCGCCTCGCGCCGCAGGTCCTGCAGCGGCGTGAGCAGGGTGAAATTCCACGGCGTGTCGCTCAATGGCCGGGTCTGCGCGAGGTAGCTGATGTTCTCTTCGTCGCGGTCCTGTTGCGGCAGGACTTCGCTGTTGGCCGGGAAGGTGAGTTTTTCCACGCCTTCGGCCAGGGTTTCCCGGGCCAGCGGTTGCAGTTCGTTGAGCGGAAACCAGTAGTACTGCAGGCTGCGGGCGAGTTTTTCCTTGGTCTCGTCGCTCAGCGGCACCACGGATTTCAAACGTCGGGCCGGGTCGCTGGAGAGAATGATGATGCCGTTCTCGTCACTGACGAAGGCTTCCAGGCGCGCCCGTTGCCAGCGCTCTTCCATGGCTTCCATGCGCACTTTGACCACTGCGACGCCGATGATCTTGCCGTGTTCTTCCAGGCCGTGGGCCAGGTAATAGCCGGGCTCGCCATTGGTGCTGCCGATCCCGTAGAAACGTCCGGGTTCGCCACGCACGGCTTTCTGGAAGTAGGCGCGGAAGGACAGGTCTTCGCCGAGGTAACTGTCGACGTCGCGCCAGTTGCTGGTAGCCATGACCCGGCCGGTGGTGTCCATGACATAGATGGCCCGACTGCGGCTGCGCCGGTTCAGGCCTTCAAGGTAATCGTTGACCGTTTGCCGGTGTTCCGGGGTCGGGTCGCCAAGCAACTGCGAAACGCTCGATTCGAGTTCCAGCAGGCTGGGCAGGTAGGTGTATTTGCTGATTTCGCTTTCGACGGCGCGGGCGTTCAGTTCGAGCTGGCGCTGGCCGTTTTCGCTGAGGCTGCGAATGCCGAAGCGCTCACTGATCCAGAAGCCGGCGTAACCCAGTCCGACCATCAGGATGATGATCAGCGGCGGCAGGAACAAATGGCGGATCAGACGGGGTTTCACGGCAAGTGATGGCGTGGTTGCGCGATAGAGATTGGGGTCGCATTTCATCACAGATGCCTTGGGTCAACCACCCGGATTCCCCGACAGTTGCTGTCGGGGAGTCCGGCAGTTTTTTAGTGCTGCAGGATTTTCTCGAGGAAATGCTGCGCGCGTTCCGAGCGCTGGCTGATGTCGCCGAAGAACTCTTCCTTCTTGCAGTCTTCGATGATCTTGCCGGCATCCATGAAGATCACCCGGTCGGCCACTTTGCGGGCGAAGCCCATTTCGTGGGTCACGCACATCATGGTCATGCCTTCGTGGGCCAGTTGCACCATCACGTCGAGCACTTCGTTGACCATTTCCGGGTCCAGCGCCGAGGTCGGTTCGTCGAACAGCATGACGATCGGGTCCATCGCCAGCGCACGGGCAATCGCCACGCGCTGTTGCTGACCGCCCGACAGTTGGCCCGGGTGCTTGTGGGCGTGAGCCGACAGGCCGACGCGATCAAGCAGTTGCAGACCTTTCTTGGTCGCTTCTTCCTTGCTGCGGCCCAATACCTTGATCTGCGCGATGGTCAGGTTTTCGGTGATGGTCAGGTGCGGGAACAGTTCGAAATGCTGGAACACCATGCCGACGCGCGAGCGCAGTTTCGGCAGGTTGGTCTTTGGGTCGGCAATCGACGTGCCGTCGACCACGATGTCGCCTTTCTGGAACGGCTCCAGCGCGTTGACGCACTTGATCAGGGTCGACTTGCCCGAACCGGACGGACCGCAGACCACGATCACTTCACCCTTTTTGACCTCGGTGCTGCAATCGGTCAGCACCTGGAAGTCCCCATACCACTTGTTGATGTTCTTGATAGAGATCATACGGCGAACCTTTTTTGCAGACGCTTGACCAGCTGCGAGGCGGCAAAGCTGATGATGAAGTAGACGACACCGGCGAAGATCAGGAACTCATTGGAGCGTCCGATGATGTCGCCGCTGGAGCGGGCGGAGTTGAGGAAGTCCACCAGGCCCACGGTGTAGACCAGCGAGGTGTCCTGGAACAGGATGATGCTCTGCTGCAGCAGCAGCGGGGTCATCTTGCGGAACGCCTGGGGCAGGATGATCAGGCGCATCATCTGGCCGTAGGTCATGCCCAGTGCCTGGGCGGCGCCCATCTGGCCCTTGGGAATCGACTGCACGCCGGCCCGGACGATTTCGCAGAAGTACGCCGCTTCGAACATCATGAAGGCCACGATGCACGAGGTGAACGCGCCGATCGGGGTGTCTTCGCCGGTGATCCAGCGCAGCACGAACGGCACCGCCAGGTAGAACCAGGTGATCACCAGCAGCAGCGGGATCGAACGGAAATAGTTGACGTAGGCGCCGGCAAGGTTCGACAGCAGTTTGCTGTGGGACAGACGGCACAGCGCAAGAATGGTACCGAGAATGATCCCGCCGACCACGCCCAGCGCCATCAGCTTGAGGGTCATCAGCATGCCGTTCCACAGGCCGGGAATGGCCGGGACGATGCCACTGAAATCGAATTCCATCATTTACCCCCCACGGAGATCAGGCCGGGCACGGAGACTTTCTTCTCGACCATGCGCATCAGCAGCATCAGGCTCATGTTCAGGGTGAAATAGATCAGGGTCGCCAGGGTGAAGGCTTCAAACAGGTTGGCCGAGAACTCGGCGGTCTGTTTGGTTTGCGCCAGCAGTTCCATCAGACCGATCAGCGAGGCCACGGAGGAGTTCTTGAACACGTTCAAAAATTCCGAGGTGAGCGGCGGAATGATGATCCGGTAGGCCTGGGGCAGCAGCACGTTCCAGTAGATCTGCGGCAGCTTGAAACCCATGGCGCGGGCGGCGGATTCCTGGCCACGCGGCAGCGCCTGGATACCGGTGCGAACCTGTTCGCAGACCCGGGCGGCGGTGAACAGGCCCAGGCACACGACAACGCTCAGGTAGGCCGAGGTGGTCGGGTTCAGGTCCTGTTTGTACCAGTCCTGCAGGTTCTGCGGCAGCATGTCGGGTACCAGGAAGTACCAGATGAACAGCTGAACCAGCAGCGGCACGTTGCGGAACAGTTCGACGTAGCAGGTCGCGATGCCCGCCACGATGCGGTTCGGCACGGTGCGCATGATGCCCAGCAGCGAGCCCAGCAACAGGGCGATGATCCAGGCCACGACGGCGATGGCGATGGTCCAGCCCAGGCCGGAGATGAACCAGTCGAGATAGGTCTCGCTGCCCACGCCGGTGGACTTGAAGAACACGCCCCAGTCCCAGTTGTAATTCATTAGGGTCTCCCCTCGATTCGATCGATGTACAAGTGCCCGCCTGGGGAAAATCCTTTCCCGTCTGACGTTGAACGTCAGGCACACGCGATCGGCTCGAAAACCACCAGGTCGAGTGTTCCAGTTGAAACCAGCAGGTATTAACTGTCGCCCGAGGGAGGGTTGGCTCCCTCAGGTGACAAGGTTAGATCAGTGTCAGATTTTTACGTCTGGCGCAGGCTTGTCGCTCGGATTGGCGATCAGCTCTTTAACCTTTTCGCTCATCGGGAAGTTCAGGTTCAGACCCTTCGGCGGGATCGGGCTCTCGAACCACTTGCTGTAGATCTTGTTGATCTCGCCGGACTTGTAGAGCGCGACGATGGCGTCGTCTACAGCCTTCTTGAAGGCCGGGTCGTCTTTACGAACCATGCAGGCGTAGGCTTCGAAGGACTGTGGCGTACCGGTGATGACCCAGTCGTCCGGCTTCTTGGCCTTGGCTTCTTCGCCGGCCAGCAGGGCGTCGTCCATCATGAAGGCGACGGCGCGGCCGCTTTCCAGCATCTGGAAGGACTCACCGTGGTCCTTGGCGGAGATGACGTTCATGCCCATCTGCTTGTCAGCGTTCATCGCCTTGATGATGCGCTCGGAGGTGGTGCCGGCGGTGGTCACGACGTTCTTGCCTTTCAGGTCGGCAAAGTCAGCGTAGGACGGCTTGCCTTCCTTGTCTTTCTTGACCAGCAGACGGGTGCCGATTTCGAAGATGTTGACGGTGAAGTCGACTTGCTGGGCGCGTTCGGCGTTGTTGGTGGTGGAGCCGCACTCGATGTCCACGGTGCCGTTCTGCACCAGCGGAATACGGGTTTGCGAGGTGACCAGGTTGTACTTGGCGTTCAGGTCAGGCTTGTTCAGGTCTTTTTTCAGGGCTTCGACGATAGCGACCTGAATGTCGTGGGAGTAGCCCACAGGTTTGCCCGAAGCATCGGCGATGTAGGAGAAAGGAATGGAGCTGTCACGATGCCCGAGGGTGATGGTGCCCGAGTCGTTGATCTTCTTAAGGGTGCCGGTGAGCTCGGCAGCGAAAACTGGTGTGCTGATCAGAGCGGCAGCAATGGCTGCGCCCAGGATATGGGGAACGATGCGCATCAAATTTTCCTCGACATTGTTTTTTTTATGGAGCCGGTTGAGCGGGCCCTTTTGTGCTTCGAATGCCTGACGGCTCCTGTTGTGCTGGCGCAACAGGCATTCGTCGAAGGAGTGTAGAGCATGAGTCGTGCCAGACCAGTTGCAACAAGTTAACTGGTTGATTTTGCTGGTGATTAAAGTTTTGTGATGGTGTTTTTCAGCGTTTCTGATCCGGTTATCCGAACCGACCGACAGGTCGCGTTCGGAAAACCGAATGCCGGCGATTCAGCGCCAGACCGGCAGCAGGTCCAGGGTGAACAGCAGGTGCGAGACCGCGCAGATCACGCCGAAAAACAGCACCAGACCGATCATTGGCGTGCCGCCCCAGACCCGATAGAGCGGGCTGCCAAAGCGTTTGCGCGAGGCCCGGGCCAGCAGTGCCGGGGTGATGACGGCCCAGAGCGTGGCGGCCAGCCCGGCGAAACCGATGGCGTGAATGAAGCCTTCCGGCCAGAGAAACCCGCAGAGCATCGGTGGCAGGAACGTCGCGGCAGCGGTTCGCAGACGGCCCATGGGCCTATCGTCGAAACCGAGCACGTCAGCCAGATAGTCGAACAGGCCCAGGGTCACGCCGAGAAACGAGCAGGCCACGGCGAAGTTGGAGAAGAAAGTCAGCAGCAGGTCGACATTGGCGCTGTCCAGGCGTGAGCCCAGAGCGCTGATCAGCACGTCGATGTTGCCGCCGCGCTGGGCGATGCCCTTGAAGGCTTCGCGCTCAATGTTGCCCATGCTGCACAGCATCCACACCAGATACAGGCCCAGTGCGATCAGCGTGCCGCCCAGCAGGCAGGCACGGATTCGCTTCGGGTCCTTGCCGAAATGCTTCATCAGGCTCGGCACGTTGCCGTGGAAACCGAACGAAGTCAGGCAGAAGGGCAGGGTTACCAACAGATAGGGCCAGTAGTTTGTGGTGCCATTGTTCAGGTCGAACAGCGTGGCCGGTTGTACATGGCCGAGCAGGCCGCCGAAGGTCAGAAAGAATGCCAGGATCTTCGCGCCGAACACCACGGTGGTCATCCGGCTCACCGCCGAGGTGCTGAGCCAGACGATGAACGCCACCAGCACGGTGAAACCCAGCCCGCCGGCACGCGGTGACAGCGAGACGTCCATGGACTGCAGGGTGTGATGGATCACTGAACCGCTGGCGGAAATGTAGGCGTAGGTCAGGGTATAGAGCACGAAGACGATGCTCAGACCGTTGATCCGGTTCCAGGTACGCCCCAACAGATCACGGGTGATGGTCGAGAAGCTCGCGCCTTCGTGGTAGTTGAGGTTGGCCTCCAGAATCATCAGGCCCGAATGCAAGGTGCAGAACCAGGCAAACACCAACACGGCGACCGACCCGTAAAACCATAGCCCGGACATGACCACCGGCAGGGAAAACATTCCGGCGCCGACGATGGTTCCGCCGATGATCATGGCGCCGCCCAGGACCGAGGGCGAGCGTTCGAGTGCGGCGGGGGAAGGGGATGAAGCAAGTGACGTGGCACGCATGGCTGGGCCTGCATTGATTTTGTTATGGAAGGTTCGATCCGGCTCGCCCCTTGTCGGGGCGAGCCGTACTCATCGGATGTTCAGCAGGGGGGACAACCGGCTCACTGCCTGCAACAGAAATCCGTCCTGCCCCGGCAATGCGTCGAACGACAGGCCCACCGGCAGCGAATCCTTCGCCGCCACCGGCACGGTCATGCTCGGCGCTGCCAGGTTGCTGGCCGGATCGGTGTTGCGCACGAACCGCTCGAAATGGCTTTCATCCGCGCAATCAGCCAGCAACGGCGCACTGCAACTGACCGTCGGGTAGGCCATCAGATCCAGCTGGTGGTGGCTGAACAGTTGCCGGTATTCCTGCTCCAGCCGGACCTTGCCCATCAAGGCCTGCACATAGTCGGTATAGGAGATCGCCGGGCTTTCCAGCTGTGCAGTGAGGATTTTCTTGATCCCGGGATCGCCGATCCGCACCAGGATGTCGAGGAACTCTCCGCCGCGCCCTTCCTTCATCAGGAACCGTGGAAAGTCGATGAAGAATTCGTAGATCGGCAGCGGGAATTGGATGCACTCGTTGATCTCGCCGATCACCGTATCGTCGACCGCAACGATTTCCATGCCGGCGCTGGCGAGCGCGTCGATGGCGGCGCGGCAGTCACGGCTGACGTTGTTGTCCAGATCGGCCCAGAGGAAGCGTTCGGGAATTCCGATGCGCAGCGCACGATCGTCGGGCAGTGCCGGCAGGTGCCGGCCGGTCAGGTGGCCGTGGACGAACCGGCAGTCTTCCACCGTGCGCGTCAGCAGGCCCGGTGTGTCCTTGGTCTGCGAGACCGGGACGATGCCGTCGGTAGGGTATTCGCCGGTCGTCGGACGCAGGCCGACGACGCCGCAGAACGCCGCCGGGATGCGCACCGAGCCGCCGGTATCGGTGCCTACCGCGCAAGGCACCAGCCCGGCGGCGACAGCGGCGGCACAGCCACCACTGCTGCCACCGGCGCCATGCAGCTCGTTGGCCGGGTTGATGACCGCGCCATAGGTGTGGTTGGCCGACGTCACGCCGAACGACAGTTCGTGCATGTTGTTCTTGCCTACCACCCGAGCGCCCAGTTGCTTGAAGCGCGCCACGATACCGGCATCGTGCTGCGGCCGGTAATCGGCCAGGCCGGGGGTGCCGGCGGTGGTCGGCATGCCGCTGACATTGATGTTGTCCTTGAAGGACACCGGCAGCCCGTACAGCGGCGCCAGGCGATCCGCGTCCGGCGTGTAGGCGAACGTCGCGGGGTCGAACGTGATGAAACTGTGCAGATGCTGCGCCCGCTCATGGCGCTCGCGCAGGGCTTGCTGCCAGGTGTCGAGGCAGAGCTCGCCCCGGCGAAATCCGTTGACGAGCTGTTCGATGGAAAACTGTCTGTACATGGAAAGTCTCGGCGAAATGAAAGGGACGCAATCAGCAGTAGCGGTACTGCGGAACCAGCCCGTCGAGCGGATTGCCGTCGATCAGGTCGCCACCCAGGCTGCTGATGACCGAGCAGGCGGCGTTCAGGGCCGTCTGGATCGAACCTTCGGCCCAGCCGCCGGTGAACGAAGCGCCGCAGCCCGCCAGGTAAAGACCGGTGTCCTGACGCGGATCGAGAGCGGTGCGGAACTGATAGAACAGGCGCTCGGAATAGATGTCGTCGCCGGGGAAATTCAGCTTGAAGGCGCCGAGGGCATGCTTGTCGGTCAGCCAGTCGTATTCGAGCACGTAGCGCTGGTAGTCACCGTTGAGCGGGACCAGGTGGCGGGCGAATTCCGGCGCGCTCATCGCCAGCTCGTCCACCAGGCGCAGGCAGCGCTGCACCTTGTCGGTCATGGAAACCATCTTGTGCGAGTCGTCTTCCCAGGTGTAACTGATCAGCACCACGCCCCAGGAGTCCGGGTCCTGTGGCGCGTAATCCAGGCAGTACACGCCCTTGACCAGGGTGTCGGTCTGGATGTTCTGCGCCAGGCCGTGTTTGAGCCAGAACTTGTCCCTGGTCAGGATGAACAGCTTGGAGGACCCGACCATGTGGGTTTCGTTGATGGCCCGGGCCACGTCGCGATTCACGAACGCCTGGTTCTGGGTGAGCTTGAGGTTGACCTGCAAGGCGCGGGTCGTGGTGGTGGTGATCACCCGGTCGCAGGCGTAGGTTTCACCGTTGCTGCCGGCCAGCAGGATTTGTCCGTCGGGGCCCCTGTTGATCGATTCGATGCGGGTACGGCAGATCATGTCGCGCAATTGCATACCGTTGAACCGGGTGTCGGCGATCAGCTCTGCCAGCGAGGAGATGCCGTTCGGCACCAGCCGCTGATTGACCTCCAGCGCGTTGACTACCAGCCGCAGAATCTCGGTGAACGAGGCGCGATAGACCGACTGGAAACCACCGGAACCGATGCCCAGCGAGCCGAACAGGTGGAAGTCTTCCGGTTTGCGCCAGACCTTGCCGCCCGGCGGGTTCTTGCTGGTGAAGATACGCACCATCGCCGAATAGAAAGAGCTGTCACCGAAGCAGTCCAGATAGCGTTGCCATTCCGGCTGCACTTCGCAGTAATTGTGCTGCTTGAGCAGTTCGGTCAGCAGCAGCGGCGGGGCAAGGCTGGTGCCGTCGTCCAGTACCGCACCTTCGCGCAGAAAGGCATTCCAGCCCTGATGCACGGTGCTGAACAGTGCCGGCGGCGGTTGCATCGCGGCCCAGTGATGGGCCTCGCCACGATAATGCAGTTCGGTATCGACCACTCCCGGGTCGGGAAAGGCTTCAGTGGTCTGGATGCCGAACTTGTTGAGGTAATGGAACAGCCCGACCTCGCTCGGCGGAAAGCGCATGGCGCCCATTTCCGCGATGAACTGTGGTTGTTCTTCATCGAAGCATTGAGTCAACAGGCGACCGCCGATATGACTTTCTTCGGCCTCGAACAGGGTCACGCGACGGGCACCGGCACGCAGCAGTTCATAGGCCGCCACCAGCCCGGTCAGGCCGGCGCCGACGATGCCGATGTGTTTTTGTGCCGTGAGTGCCGGCAGGTTTCCGATGGCCTGGTCGGCGTTGCGCAGGAACTGACCGTAATCGTAGAGCAGGTCGACATAGGGGAAAGACAGGCACGCGGTATCCTGGCTGGCAGGATTGTTCATGGAGTTCACAGGGGTAATTCTCGGTCGGTCAGATGATGAGCTGCAGGCTTTCGAGGGCGCGGTCGGGGTTGAGCAACAGGATCTTCTTGCCCTGGATTCTCCACTCGCCGTCGAGGTTGATCAGGCGATGTTCGACGGTGGCGGGGTAATGCCATTCGCGCTCGCCACGGGCTTCGCAATACAGCAGATTGCTGCTGGCGACGGCGCTGCAGGACGGCTCTTCAATCGTGATCCGGGGGCGCTGGGCAATGTGCAGGCAACGGCTTTTCGGCTGTTGGGAAAAGTTGCGGGCATTGGCCAGGCGGTTGATGCGCAGGGTGGTCAGGAAGCGGTCTTCATACACCAGCGAGGATTCGTGCAGCGGGCTGCGCTGTTCGCGAGTCATCGGAATCCAGTAGGTGTAGTCATCGCTCAGCAATTGTTGCCAGGCGTCGAAGTCCTGTTGATCGAGCAGGTGCATTTCGGTCTCGAGCAAACGCTCGATCGCCCGTTCAGTTTGATCGTGGTGCATGGTCGTCCCGCATCAGGTTTTGCCAGTTGTCGTAGAAGTTGCGCATCGCCAGTTCACTGGTGCCGGACACCACGCGGGTCTGGTCGTAGGTCTCGCCCGGTTCGAACAGGCGGGCAACGTTGACCCATTCGTTGGCGTCGCTGTGCAGGCCTTCCATGGCGCGCTCGTACATCTCCACGTCGTCGTGGGCAACCATCGAGCACGGCGAGTTGATCAGGTTGTTGTACTGCACGGTGCGCTCCAGCAACTGCACCGGGGCGCCCTGCAGTTCGAAGATCCACGACTCGACGATGGTTTCCTGCGCACTCACCGGGCGAATCACCCGCAGTGTCTGGATCGGGCCCTTGACCATCAGGTTGGGGAAATACACGGTGTTGTGCCGGGTGTCGTCGAGAATGGCCCGGGCCTGGTCCTCGCCGTAGCTTTCGACCATCAGCTCCCAGTAACCGGGAATGCCCGTGTAGGCCTTGTGGATCGAGTTGCTGACCCCGGTGTGTCCGTGGCCTTTGGGCCAGACGCGGATGCCCATGCCGGCGAAGAATTCGTACGAGGCCATGAACGGCGAGAACAGTTCCACGGCCATCGGTGCAGGCTGGCTCTGGTCACCGGTTTCCTTCCACAGGCGAATGGCTTCGCCGGCCGAGGATTCGTGGGCGATCATCGGGTGGCAGGTATCGGTCTGGTTGTCGACGACCATCTTCCAGTTGCAGCGATGCTTGTGCAGCAGCGGCTGACCGACCACACGCAGTTTGCCTTGCGGGGAGCGCATGACCATGTTGTCCAGGGTTGACAGCGACTCGCCGAAAAACTCGTCGAACCCCATGCCGGTCTCACTCAGGCGCACGAACACGAAGCCGCGATAATTGCGCACCGCCGCGACCGGCTGCATGCCTTTGTGGGCCGAGCAACTGCTCAGGTCGCAGTCGTCGTATTCCTTTTTCACCGGGATGCTCAGCAGCTCGCCGTCGGTCTTGAACGTCCAGGCGTGATAGGGGCAACGCATGAAGCGGCCCACGTTGCCACGCGCTTCGGCCAGCACTTTCACGCCCTTGTGCGGGCAACGGTTGTGCAGCACCACGATGTCGCCGTTCTTCTGGCGCACCATCGCCAGCGGCTGGGCGGCGAGGGTGGCGGTGAAGTAATCGCCGGTTTCGGGGATCAGACTGTCGTGGCCCAGGTAGCACCAGCTTGCGGCAAACACGCGTTGCTGTTCCTGTTCGAACAGTTGTTGATCAAGGAACAGAGACTTGTGCACTTCTCTGCCATTGAAATAGTTGTCCAACGGGGTGTCCTCTTCAGATCGCCAGCTTCAGGCGTGGGCTTTTCGCCCGGGAAACGCAGGGATAGATCCGTGCGCTGCAGGCCGCTTCTTGTTCGCTCATGATGAAATCCCGGTGCTCGACGTCGCCTTCCAGCACGTCCAGCGCGCAGACGCCGCACTCGCCGCGACGGCAGTCAGAGATCGGGTCCAGGCCCGCGGCCTCCAGGGCTTCGAGCAAGGTCTGGTCGGGACCGACCTCGATGCTCACGGCGGAATCTGCCGCCTCGACCGTGAAACCCCGGGCGCCTTCATCCCGGGCGACGTTGAACACCTCCAGATGAATGCGATCGCGGGGCAGCCCGACGGATTCGACGTGGCTGAGGATGTCGCTGAGCATCGCCGCCGGACCGCAGACGTAGAGCCGGTCTTCGGCGCACAGGTCAGCGAGTACCTGGTGAATCGCCGGGCGCTGGCCGGACAGGTGCAGGTGCATGCGGTCTTGCAGCAGTGAACGCAGATCTTCGGCGTAGGCCGCATCGTCGACGCTGCGGGCGAAGTAATGCAGGTGCGCCGAACGCTCCAGCGCTGTCAGATGCCGCAGGATGCCGGTCAGCGGAGTGATGCCGATGCCGCCGGCAATCGCGATGTCGCGACCGGTCCGGGTGTCGAGCGGGTAGTTGAAAGTGTTGAACGGGCCTTCGAGCTGCACCTGATCGCCGGCCGCCAGCGAGCGCAGGTACTGGCTGCTGGGGGAGTCGTCACTGAGACGAATGGCGAAGGTGAAGTGACCTTCGGCGCTGTCGCCCAGCTCCACGGTGGAGTAATGACGCCATTCGCCCGAGGGCGCTATCAGCCATTTGAAGTGCGCACCGGCATGGGCCGATTGCGGGGCGACGGGAGCGCCGGTGACGGTGATTTCCTTGATCGATGCCGACAGCATCCGGCAATGGGTAACGGTGTAATTCATGCCGGGTTTTCCTGGGCCAGCGGTGTTTCGTGCAGGTACAGCCAGCGGGTGCTGTGCTGATGTACGCGCAGGATCGCCACGGAAATGCGCGAAGTCTCGCGCTGGTTCTGGCGATGGGTTTCCTTGTAGCGCAGGGCGACGGTCGGGCCTTCGTGCCAGATCGTGTGCAGGTCGCTGATGTCGATCTCCAGGCCCGGACGGGCACCGACCGCACCTTTGAACAGTTGCTCGACCTGGGCCCGCCCGACCACGGCAGCCGAGGTGGTGACCATGCTGAAGTCTTCGCTGAAGACATCCATCAGTGGCGCGATGGCGGCTTCGCCGGCGCCGTCGGCATTGGTGAAGACACGATGAATCAGTTCATGTACGTGGTGGATGCTGTGGCGGGCTAGTTCAACCGGGTTGTTGTTCATGGCATTCCTTTGGAGGGTTCAGTTGGCTCATTTGAAACAGTGGCAACAGTCCGACCAGCGCAGCAATCGCGAACGTGGCGTGATAGGCCGGGGTCGAGTCGAACTGTTTGAGCAGCAGGTTGTAGATCATCAGGAACAGGGCCGCGCCGACGCTGAACGACATCTGCCGGTTGATGTTCCAGATCACACTGGCCTTGTGGGTTTCGCTGCCCTTGAAGTCCATCAGCGAGGTGGTTTGCGCGGTGTTGGCGCCGATCCCGCCGCCGATGCCCATCAGGCTGTAGGCGATCACGATCACCCCGATATCGGTCGGCGCATCCACCAGCATCAGGGTGGCGATGCCGGCGCTGTGGATCAGCATGCCGAGGGTGAACAGGCGCCGGGCGCCGATTTTGTTGTAGACCCGGCCGCAGGTGAGCATCGCGATGAATGCGCCGGTGGCGTAGAGGATCATGAACATGCCGGTGAGGCGGGCGCTGAAGTGCAGGGTGTTCTGCAGAAAGAAGATGCTCATCAGGTTGACCCCGGTGAACACGCCGGGAATCGCGTAATAGATGAAGATCGAGGTGCTGAGCTTTTTGCTTTTGAGCAGGCTCAGGTCAATGATCGCGTCGCTCTTGCGACGGTAATGCAGCAGGTACAGCGCCACGAACATCAGGCCCGCCGCGACACAGGCAATGGCCTCGATGGCAGGATAGTCGCCGCCGTACAGCGACATGCCCATCAGCAGGCTGCCCAGCGCGGCACTGACCAGCAGCAGGCCGAGGATGTCCGGGCGCGCCAGGCTGGTCGGTCGGCTTTCGCGAATCCAGAACCAGGATAATCCGGCGGCGATCAGCGAAAACGGAATGTTGCTGTAGAACACCCAGCGCCACGAACTGCTGTCGACGATGATGCCGCCGACGGTCGGCGAAATGGCCGGGGCGATCAGGGCCACGGCCATCACCAGTGTGGAGATTTTCGCCCGTTGCTCGCCCTGGAACAGGTTGAAGGTCAACGCCTGACCCACCGGAATCAACAACCCGCCACCGATGCCCTGGACGAAGCGCCAGATCACCAGCTCATGGAAACTGTCGGCCAGGCCGCACATCCATACGGAGCCGGTGAATACCAGCATCGAAGCAGTGAGAATCTCGCGGCTGCCGAAACGCCCGGCGAGCCAGGTGCTGACAGGAATGATCAGGGTCAGGCCGAGGATGTAGGCATTCGCCACCCAGGCCACCGAAGAACTGCTTACTTGCAATGTCGCCGATATGCTGGGTAATGCCACGGCGGACATGAATATGTTTATGCAGTCAATAAAAAAGCCGATCAGAAAGATCAGCGCGATCTTGTAGCGATAGTTCATTGTTGTTTCCTCTTTGTCGCAAAGCATAGGGGCGATGGACTTGGAGTGTCGATACGACTATCCTTGAAACAATGTTTGAAAGGATTAAACAGTGAACGCTACCGCCATGCATTCTCATCTGAATCGGGTTCAGACATTTCTCGCCGTGGTCGACTTCGGCTCTTACACCAAGGCCGCGAACTACCTGAGTATCAGCAAAGCCATGGCCAGCCTGCATGTCAAGGCGCTGGAAGAAGTTCTTTCGGCGACGTTGCTGATCCGCAATACCCGGAATATATCGCTGACTGAAATTGGCCAAGACTTTTATGAAGAGTTCAAGGGGATTGTCGCGGACATTGATAATGCCTTTGATAATGTTCTGAAGGGTAATAACCGGGTTTCTGGAAAGTTACGAATTAGTTCAACCAGTGAATACGGCGAGAAGTTCATACTTCCGTTGATTCCATTGTTCAGCGAGCGTTATCCGGAAATTCGCCTGTGCTACAACTTCAATTCATCACTGAATGATCTGGTGGCGGAAAAACTGGATCTGGTGGTGCGTCTGGGCAACCTGGCGGATTCGGCCTTCAAGAGTCGCAAGCTGGCGGATTATCAAATCGTGCTGGTGGCGACTCCGGCGTTTGTCGAGCGTCACCCGGTGGCACAGCCGCAGGACCTGAACGGTGTGCCATGGATTGCCAACAGCAATTTGCAGGCACCCACGCAATGGGTACTGCGTGATGATCGGGGGACTACGGTGGAGGTCAATGGCACCAGCCATTTCGAATCCAACTCCTCCACGGCGATTCGCTCGATGACCTTGTCGTCGCTCGGCGTCTCGGTGTTGCCGGGCTGGGTGGTCGAGGACGATATCGCCAGCGGACGGCTGGTTCGCCTGTTGCCAGCGTATACGTTGCCTTCTCAGTCGATCAACGTCGTATTTCCCAATACCGCGCATCTGCCGCACAAGTCACGGGCGTTTATCGATTTCCTCCTGCTGCACCTGGCGCAGTAACGCAAAAAGCCCCTGAATCTCGCGATTCAGGGGCTTTCGTCAACGCGGCTTGAAGATCAGGCCGCTTCGATCTTGCTGCGGTTCTGCTCGACCTGGTTCAGGTAGGTCGCCAGTTTTTCCTGTTCGGCCGGGGTGGTGAACAGCCCCAGTTTGCTGCGACGCCACAGGATGTCGTGAGCGGTGGTCGCCCATTCTTCGGCGCACAGATAATCGACTTCACGGGTGTAGAGGCCGCCGCCGATGTGTTCACCCATGTCGGCCAGACTGTCTACGCCTTCGAGCATGCGCCAGGTGCGGCTGCCGTAGGTGGTGGCCCAGCGGCGGGCGATTTCGCTCGGGACGAAGTCGAATTTGTCGCGAATCAGCGCGCTCAAGGCCTGCGGCGTGGTCATGTCTTCGCCGCCCGGCAGCGTGGCGCTGGCGGTCCAGCTCGGACGCATCTGGGTGAAGAACGGCATCAGTTGCGCCATCGCCGACTCGGCGAGTTTGCGGTAGGTGGTCAGCTTGCCGCCGAACACCGACAGCAACGGGGCTTCTTCGCTGCTGCCGGACAGCGCCAGGGTGTAGTCGCGGGTCACGGCCGAAGGATTGTCGGATTCGTCGTTGCACAGCGGACGGACGCCCGAGTAGGTGTGCAGGATGTCGTCACGGCTGATCTGCTTCTTGAAGTGGGCGTTGACCACTTTCAGCAGGTAATCGGTTTCGCCGTCGGTGATTGCCACTTTCGCCGGGTCGCCGGTGTACTCGCGGTCGGTGGTGCCGATCAGGGTCAGGTTGTTCAGGTACGGAATGGTGAAAACGATGCGCTGATCTTCGTTTTGCAGAATGTGCGCGTGATCGCCTTCGTACAGTTTCGGCACGATGATGTGGCTGCCCTGGATCAGGCGGATGCCGTACGGCGATTCCATCTTCAAGTCGTCACGGATGAACTTGGCGACCCACGGGCCGGCGGCGTTCACCAGCGCCTTGGCGGTGATCGAGAACAGGCTGCCATCGGCGCGTTCCAGGTTCAGGTGCCACAGGCCCTTGGCGCGGCGGGCGCTGACGCAACGGGTTTGAGTGTGAATGTGTGCGCCTTTCTCACGGGCAGCCATGGCATTCAATACGACGAGGCGGGCGTCATCGACCCAGCAGTCGGAGTATTCGAAACCTTTGGTGATTTCGCTTTTCAGCGCGCTGTCGGCGCCGAACTTCAGGCTCTTGGAGCCTGCGAGTTTTTCGCGTTTGCCGAGGTTGTCATAGAGGAACAGGCCGGCACGGATCATCCACGCCGGACGCAGGTGCGGGCGGTGCGGCAGTACGAAACGCATCGGCTTGACGATGTGCGGGGCCTTGGCCAGCAGCACTTCGCGTTCGGCCAGGGCTTCGCGCACCAGACGGAATTCATAATGTTCGAGGTAGCGCAGACCACCGTGGATCAGCTTGCTGCTGGCCGACGAGGTGTGGCTGGCCAGGTCGTCCTTTTCGCAAAGGAACACCGAGAGACCGCGACCGGCGGCATCCGCTGCGATCCCCACGCCATTGATTCCGCCGCCAATGACGGCGATATCGTAGATCTCGGAGATAGGGGGCGTACGCAAGGTAGAGGTGGACATCGGCTGGCCTCGGGCTCTTTTGATTTTCTGTCTTGGAAATCGAACATGAATGTTCATTTGCGAAAATGGTAGCCCATAAAGACGCGCACAGCCAGCTGACTTCGATTGAAAAAACTCATCGAAGGGCGGTTAAAAGAAAATATTCGAACATCAGATGCGCATAAGGCGCCGTTGCAGGAGTGATCGTTCCCACGCAGAGCGTGGGAACGAGAATTCACCGGGAGGGAGTTGTGCGTGAGGAGGGTTAAACGACTTCCAGACGAATCTTGTTCTGGCTCAGCAGTTGCGCCAGGGCCGGCACCGGCTGCTGGTCGGTGACCAGGCAATCGATCAGGCTGATCGGACCGAGGCGAATCATCGCGTTACGGCCGAACTTGCTGGAGTCCGCCGCCAGGATCACCTGCCGGGCATTGGCGATGATCGCCTGGGACACCCGCACTTCCTGGTAGTCGAAATCGAGCAGGCTGCCGTCTTCGTCGATGCCGCTGATGCCCACCAGCGCAAAGTCGACCTTGAACTGATTGATGAAGTCCACGCTCGCCTGACCCACCACGCCGCCGTCGCGACGGACATTGCCGCCAGTCAGCAGCACATCGAAATCATCCTTGGCACTGAGCATCGAGGCGACGTGCAGGTTGTTGGTGATAATTTTCAGATGACTGTGGTTGAGCAGGGCGCGGGCGATGGATTCGGTGGTGGTGCCGATGTTGATGAACAGCGAGGCGTGATCGGGGATCTGTGCGGCGATGGCTTCACCGATGCGTTGTTTTTCATCGCGCATCTGGTCGGCGCGCATCGCATAGGCGGTGTTTTCGACGCTGGAATCATAGGCGGCGCCGCCGTGGTAGCGACGCAGCAGATTGGCTTCCGCCAGTTGATTGATATCGCGGCGGATGGTTTGCGGGGTAACAACGAACAGCGTGGCCATTTCCTCGATGCTCACATAGCCGCGTTCGCGGACCAGCTCGAGGATTTGCTGCTGACGGGGAGGCAGATTCATGGGGCTTCCTTTGGGCTGCCGTGCAAAATTTGCCCATGATGCCGCAGGAATCTCCTCCCTACCAGTTACATACGGATACGAGTCCGGTTCGTGGCTTATTCGGCGTCTTCGCGTTCCCAGTCACGGGTACGGCTGACGGCTTTTTTCCAGCCTTTATACAGCTTCTCTTTTGCCGCTTCGTCCAGGCTCGGTTCGAATTCGCGTTCGATCACTGCCTTGCCGCGCAGTTCTTCCAGGCTGCCCCAGAAACCGCACGCCAGGCCGGCCAGGTACGCCGCACCCAGTGCAGTGGTTTCGCGCATTTGCGGACGCTCGACCTGAGTGCCGAGGATGTCGGCCTGGAACTGCATGAGGAAGTTGTTCGCCACCGCACCGCCGTCCACGCGCAGTGCCTTGAGGCGTTCGCCGGAGTCCTGTTGCATGGCGTCGAGTACGTCGCGGGTCTGGTAGGCGATCGATTCCAGCGCGGCGCGGATGATGTGATCCACACGTACGCCGCGAGTCAGGCCGAACAGCGCGCCACGGGCATACGGGTCCCAGTAGGGCGCGCCAAGGCCGGTAAAGGCTGGCACCAGATAGACGCCGTTGCTGTCCTTCACTTTATTGGCGAAGTATTCGGTGTCGTGGGCGTCGTTGATGATTTTCAGTTCATCGCGCAGCCACTGCACGGTCGAACCGCCGTTGAACACCGCGCCTTCCAGTGCGTAGGCCACTTCGCCGCGCGGGCCGCAGGCGATGGTGGTGAGCATGCCGTGTTGCGATTTCACCGCTTTGTCGCCGGTGTTCATCAGCAGGAAGCAACCGGTGCCGTAGGTGTTTTTCGCCTGGCCCGGCTCGACGCACATCTGGCCGAACAGTGCAGCTTGCTGGTCCCCGGCGATACCGCCGATGGCGATGCCGCTCTTGGTGCGACCGTAGATTTCCGAGGAGGCTTTGACTTCCGGCAGCATCTCGCGCGGGATGTCGAGGATCTCCAGCATCTTCGAATCCCACTCCAGCGAGTGGATGTTGAAGAGCATGGTGCGCGAGGCGTTGGTGTAGTCGGTGACGTGCACCTTGCCGCCGGTGAATTTCCAGATCAGCCAGCTGTCGACGGTGCCGAACAGCAGCTCGCCGTTGCGTGCACGTTCGCGGCTGCCTTCGACGTTGTCGAGGATCCACTTCAGTTTGGTGCCGGAGAAGTACGGGTCGGTGACCAGGCCGGTGTTCTCACGGATGTAGTGTTCATGACCGTCGCGCTTGAGCTGCTGGCAGATTTCGGTGCTGCGGCGGCATTGCCAGACGATCGCGTTGTAGACCGGGCGGCCGGTGGTCTTGTCCCAGACCACGGTGGTTTCACGCTGGTTGGTGATGCCGATGGCGGCCACCTGATCGTGATGCAGACCGGCCTGGGCCAGCGCCTCGACCATTACAGCGCTCTGGGTGGCGAAGATTTCCATCGGGTCATGTTCGACCCAACCGGCTTGCGGGTAATGCTGGGCGAATTCGCGCTGCGCGGTGCAGACCACGTTCGCATCGCGGTCGAAAATGATCGCGCGGGAGCTGGTCGTACCCTGATCGAGGGCAATGATGTAGTTCTTATTCTGAATGTCGGTCATGTCGATTGCCTTGGACGAAATAAGGGTGAGTGGGCCGTGGCGCGGGCTCGAAATGGGCAGGAACCCGCGCCGACTGTTTCAAGAAGTTCTTGGTTTGCCGTCAATGGCCGGTTCTGCGTCCTTTGTAGCAGGTGTGGCGCCGGTCAGGTGACGGGCAATCAGCCCGCGATACCCGGCAGCGCCGAGGCAGGCACCGACAATCGGTGCAAAAATCGGAATCAGGAAGTACGGGATTTCACGGGCGCCGGTGAAGGAAATTTCACCCCAGCCCGCGAAGAAAGTCATCAGTTTCGGACCGAAGTCACGGGCCGGGTTCATCGCGAAACCGGTCAGCGGGCCCATCGAACTGCCGATCACGGCAATCAGCAGACCGATCAGCAGCGGCGCCAGCGGGCCTTTCGGCAGACCGTTATTGTCGTCGGTCAGAGACATGATCACGCCCATCAGGATCGCGGTGATGATCACCTCGACCAGGAACGCCTGAGCGGTCGACAGCGCAGGGTTCGGGAAGGTGGAGAACACCGAGGCCAGCTCCAGGCTGGCGGCCGAGCCGCGAACCATGTGGTGAGCCTGTTCGAAATCGAAGAACAGGTTGCTGTACAGCGTGTAAACCAACAGTGCGCCGCAGAAGGCGCCGGCGACCTGGGAAAGAATGTAGAACGGCAGTTTGCGCTTTTCGAAGTCGGCGAAAATGCTCAGGGCGATACTGACGGCAGGGTTCAGGTGCGCACCGGACACCCCGGCGGTGAGGTAGATCGCCATGCTCACGCCGACACCCCAGATGATGCTGATTTCCCACAGACCGAAGCTTGCGCCCGCGACCTTGAGTGCGGCGACGCAGCCCGTACCGAAAAAGATCAGCAGTGCAGTACCCAGAAACTCGGCCAGGCATTGGCTCGAGAGCGATGGTTGCTGTAACGCAGTTGTCATTGAAAACCTCGGTTTTTGTTGTTGTCTGGCGCGGTTGCCGACAGGGCAAGGCGCGATTTTCGCCGGGGCAGGATCCCCATCCTGTTCCCGGTTTACTGCTGGGTGCTGCGGTGACGATAATTCTTACATTATTCAGATTCGAAAAAATATAGACAAGAAACAAAGCTGTCAAAGGTCGAAAGTGAACCGTCAGTCACAAATAAACTATCAGTCAGGTGAATGATCCTGCGGGGCACTCGCCGGGCAATCGTGCTGTCGGCCTGCAAGCCCCGGGAAACGTGGCGCGCAGTAGAGCCTTTTACGTGGCGATGGCCTAGAATCCGGCGCAGGATTTTTTGCCACTGCCGAGCCTGGAGCTGCCATGACCCCTGCGTTGGACTTGTTGAAAAAGTTCGTGCCGAACATCGCGTGCACAGTTACGAACATGACCCCAAGGCCGCTTCCTACGGCCTGGAGGCCGCGGAAAAGCTGGGGCTGGAGCCGGCACAGGTGTTCAAGACGCTGCTGGCTGCCAGTGAAAAAGGCGAATTGCTGGTGGCGGTGGTGCCGGTCGTCGGAAGTCTCGACCTCAAAGGGCTGGCCCACGCCGCCGGAGTGAAGAAAGTGGAAATGGCCGACCCGGCCGCCGCGCAGCGTTCCACCGGTTACCTGTTGGGCGGAATCAGCCCGTTGGGGCAGAAAAAACGTCTGCGCACCTTCATTGATAATTCCGCCCAGGGTTTTGCGACCATTTATGTCAGTGCCGGTCGACGTGGCCTGGAAGTCGAACTGGCGCCCGCTGTCCTTGCCGAGCACACCCAGGCGAAGTTCGCCGATATTGGTCGTGCCTGAGTTCTGTATGAGAAAAATTGACCGGTTCTGTCACTGGCGATGAACAAGCCGTAGCGGCATGCTCTTTCGACTGACACAGGGAGAAGGTTATGCAGCTCGAGTTTCATCAGGTCGACGCATTCAGTGATCGGCCCTTCAGTGGCAACCCGGCGATGGTCTATCGGCTCGACGCCTGGCTCGCGGACGACTTGATGCAGAAGATCGCCGCCGAACACAACTTGGCGGAAACCGCATTTCTGGTGCGCGAAGGCCAGGCCTGGCATATCCGCTGGTTCACGCCGACCACCGAAGTGCCGTTGTGCGGTCACGCGACGCTGGCCAGTGCCTATGTGCTGTTCGAGATCTATAAGGAAAACGCCGAGCGTCTGGACTTCATCTGCAAGTCCGGGCCGTTGAGTGTCAGCCGCGAAGGTGGCCGGTTGTGGCTGGATTTTCCGGCCATTGAAGCGGTGGAGAAAGGCGTCACCGTGGAGATCGAGCGTGCGCTGAATGTCCAGGCCGTGGATGTTCTGAGTTCCAACGAGCTGTTCGTGGTGCTGGAATCGGAGCAGGCGGTGCTCGATTGCACGCCGGACATGGTCGCCCTGGCCAAGCTGCCTTGGCTCGGCGCCATCGTCACGGCCCGGGGCAATCAGCATGATTTCGTCTCGCGCTATTTTGCGCCGGCCATCGGCATCAATGAAGACCCGGTCACGGGGTCGACCCATTGCAGCCTGATTCCGTACTGGTCAAAACGTCTGGGCAAATCGAGCCTGACCGCGTGCCAGCGTTCGGCGCGAGGCGGGGAGCTGTTCTGTCGGCTGGAAGGCGAGCGGGTGAAGATTGGCGGGAATGCGACGCTCGTTGCGAGCGGCACATTGATGCTGGGCTGAAGCCAAAAATAAGGGAGCCATCGGGCTCCCTTATTGTTTTTGTACAGATCAGTGCGCGGTGCTGTACCGGCGAACACCGTTTTCCACGGCCGGAATCTGCGCGGCTGTGCTGCCGGACGCCTGGAACAACACCAGGTGTTCCGCCGCCACACGAATCCCGACATCCGCACCAACCTGATGGTCAGCGTGGCTCGGGAAGATCGATTCCAGTTGCGCGCCGGTCGGCAGTTGCAGGCGATACAGGGTCGAAGCCCCGAGGAAGGTCTTGCCGACGATCCGTGCTTTCAAGCCGCTGTCCGGCGCATAAACGATGTCATCCGGACGCAGCAGCACATCCACCGCGCCGCCGGTCGGCCAGGTGTAGGCGCGATTGCCGCGCAGTTCGCCGAGTTCGGTGTGCACCGATTCCGGGCTGCCGAGCTGACCGCGGATGAAGTAGCCCTGACCGATAAAGCTCGCCACAAACGGCGTCGCCGGTTCGTGGTAGAGGTTGTACGGCGTATCCCACTGCTCCAGCCGGCCTTCCTTGAACACGCCGACGTGATCGCTGACCGCGAAGGCTTCTTCCTGATCGTGAGTCACCAGAATCGCGCTGGTGCCGCGGGCCTTGAGAATGTCACGCACTTCATGGCTGAGCTTACGTCGCAGTTCTCCGTCGAGGTTGGAGAACGGTTCGTCGAGCAGCAGCAGTTGCGGCTCCGGTGCCAGCGCGCGGGCGAGGGCGACACGTTGCTGCTGGCCACCGGACAATTCATGCGGAAAGCGCTTGCCGAGGTTCTTCAGGTTGACCAGTTCCAGCAACTCTTCGACGACGCGCTCCTTGTTCGGGTGCTTGCGAATGCCGAAGGCGATGTTGTCCGCGACGCTCAGGTGCGGGAACAGCGCGTAGTCCTGGAACACCATGCCGATCCGGCGTTTTTCCGGGGCGAGGGTGAAACCGGCGCTGGAGATAATTTCACCGCCGAGCTGGATTTCCCCTTCATGTACCGGTTCGAAACCGGCGATGGCGCGCAGGGTGGTGGTCTTGCCGCAGCCGGAGGAGCCGAGCAGGCAACCGATGTCACCGGCGTTGAGGTGCAGATTGAGGTTCTGCACCACACGTTGATCTTGATAGCCGCAAGCGAGGTTGCGCAGGTTCAGCAGTAATTCATGACTCATGCGTGGTGATATGCCGGTTCGACGAGGAACTCGAGCAGGGCCTTCTGTGCGTGGAGACGGTTTTCTGCCTGATCCCAGGCGACGGAGCGCGGGTCATCGAGCAGGTCGAGGCTGATTTCCTCCCCGCGGTGGGCGGGCAGGCAGTGCATGAATAGCACGTCCTCGGCGGCCAGGTCGAGCAGGGCACGGTTGACCTGGAACGGCGCGAACAGCTTCAGGCGCTTGGCGGTTTCCTCTTCCTGGCCCATGGAGGTCCAGACGTCGGTGCTCACCAGATGCGCGCCGCGCACGGCGTCCTTCGGGTCGCGGACGATGGTCACGCGGTCACCGGCCCTTGCGACGAATTCAGGGTTTGGCTCGTAGCCTTCCGGGCAAGCCACGCGCAACTGGAAGTCGAACTGGATCGCCGCTTCTATATAGCTGTTGCACATGTTGTTGCCGTCGCCGATCCAGGCCACGGTCTTGCCCTGGATCGAGCCACGGTGTTCGAGGAAGGTCTGCATGTCGGCCAGCAACTGGCACGGGTGCAGGTCATCGGACAGGCCGTTGATCACCGGCACGCGGGAGTTGGCGGCAAATTCGGTCAGGGTGCTGTGGGCAAAGGTACGGATCATCACCGCATCGAGCATGCTCGACATGACGATGGCGCAGTCGCCGATGGGCTCGCCACGGCCCAGCTGGGTGTCGCGCGGCGAAAGGAAGATCGCCTGGCCACCGAGCTGGATCATGCCGGCCTCGAAGGAGATCCGGGTACGGGTCGAGGATTTCTCGAAGATCATCCCCAGGACGCGGTTTTTCAGAGGCTCGAACAGTACGCCGCGGTTACGCAGGTCCTTGAGCTCAACGCCTCGACGGATCACGCTGACCAGCTCTTCGGGCGTGCAATCCATCAGGGAGAGAAAGTGCCTTGCGCTCATCATTGACTACCTTTTTGCTACAAACCGCAGATGCTCAAAGCCTTGTTTACAGGAACAACGGGCGAGACCTGCGGCGTAAGCCGCACGGGGCGACGAAATAGGGGGAGGCGCGATATTGACACTAAATGTCGCGTTTTTCCAATAGGCTACGATTTTTGCGGATTGTGCGGGGGTGACGCGGTCACTCGAAGCGCCGGTTTGGAGCCGGAATCCAGACCTTTGTACACTGGCGCCGCCGGGCTTGGCAATCAGGCAGGGCGGGGATGGAGCAGGTCTGGTCGGTTTGCGACCGGTCGGCCATGGAATCGCTGGTCGGATGTCAGGCCTGAAACATTTGCTAAAGCAAAGTGCTGGGTTATAAATAACTCACGAGCGACGCAGGAAGCCTCCGCATGGAATCGAAAGAAAAACTGTTAATGGAATTGCTGGGCCACACGGCACGCTCACTGACGCATCTGACCGCATCGGTCACCTCCTTGTCCTTCGAACTGCTGCGCAGTGAAGACGAAGTGGTCAAGACCGCCGGCCGCCACATGATCGATCGCATGGCGACCATCAGCACCGGGCTCGACGAGCACTGGCGCCTGATCGGCGAACTCACTGGCGTGCACGTCGCCCATGAGCAGATCGAAACCATTCAGGAAATCCAGCTGGCCGCACCGCCCCAGTTGCCTTCCAACTGATCGCGATGAAGGGCTATCGGCTCGCCTGATGGTCGTCGATTCACAAGACGAACGTCGCTGGCGCCACGCCCGGCCACGCGCCATAGTTTTGTTCCCGCAGGCGTTGTTGCCTGCCCAGAACAAGACAGAGACTGGCCATGACCAAGACTCTCCATCACCGTGCGTGCCACCTGTGCGAAGCCATTTGTGGCCTGAGCATCGAAACCACCGAAACCGACGGCCAGGTGCAGATCACCTCGATCAAGGGTGACGCACTGGATACCTTCAGTCGCGGGCACATCTGCCCCAAGGCCGTGGCGCTGCAAGACATTCAGAACGATCCGGATCGCCTGCGCCAGCCCATGCGTCGGGTCGGCAGTGACTGGTTGCCGATCGGGTGGGAAGAAGCTTTTGAGCTGGTGGCTGAAAAGCTCTCGGCGATTCAGGCGCAACACGGGCAGAACTCGGTTGCCGTTTATCAAGGTAACCCCAGCGTGCACAACTATGGGCTGATGACTCATAGCAATTACTTTCTCGGCCTGTTGAAAACCCGTAATCGTTACTCGGCCACTTCTGTCGACCAATTGCCCCATCACCTGACCAGCTACTTGATGTACGGCCACGGCTTGCTACTGCCGATCCCGGACATCGATCACACCGACTTCATGCTGATTCTGGGCGGCAACCCGCTGGCGTCCAACGGCAGCATCATGACCGTGCCGGATGTGGAAAAGCGTCTGAAGGCGATTCAGGCCCGGGGTGGCAAAGTGGTGGTGGTCGATCCGCGGCGCAGCGAGACGGCGGCGATGGCCGATCAGCATCTGTTCGTGCGTCCCGGTGGCGATGCGGCGTTACTGTTTGGTGTGCTCAACACGCTGTTCAGCGAAGGGCTGACCTCGGACAGCCATCTGCCGGTAGACGGTCTCGACGACGTGCGCGCAGCGGTGGCGGCGTTCACGGCCGAAGCCATGAGCCCGTTGTGTGCCGTTCCTGCGGAGCAGATCCGCCAATTGGCCCGGGACTTCGCCGCTGCGCCAAGCGCCGTGTGCTACGGCCGGATGGGGGTTTCCACCCAGGCCTTCGGCACGCTCTGCCATTGGGTCGTGCAACTGATCAACCTGGTGACCGGCAATCTCGACCGGGTGGGCGGCGCTCTGTGCACCGAGCCGGCGGTAGATCTGGTGGCGTCCACCTCGGGCGGCCATTTCAACAAATGGCAAAGCCGTGTCTCGGGGCGCCCGGAGTACGGCGGCGAGCTGCCGGTCTCGGCGCTGGCCGAAGAGATGCTCACCGAAGGCGAGGGGCAGATTCGCGCGTTGATCACCGTCGCCGGCAACCCGGTGCTGTCCACGCCCAACGGCCGGCAACTGGAGCAGGCGCTGGACGGGCTGGAGTTCATGGTCAGCGTCGATCTGTACATCAACGAAACCACCCGTTATGCCGACCTGATCCTGCCGTCGACTTCGGCGCTGGAGAACGATCACTACGACACCACGTTCAACCTGTTCGCGGTGCGCAACGTCACCCGTTTCAACCGGGCGATCCTCGCCAAGCCCGAAGGCGCGTTGCATGACTGGGAAATCTTCGTCGGCCTGGCCAAGGCCTTTGCGGCGAAGACCGACAAGGAACTGAAGCCGACCATGCCGCCGGCGAAGATGATCGACATGGGACTGCGCATGGGTTTGTACGGCGACGCGTCCGAGCACAAATTGTCGCTGGCGACGCTGTTCGATCATCCCCACGGTGTTGATCTGGGGGCGCTGAAGCCGAATCTGGCACCGCGCTTGAAGACCGCCAACCAACGAGTCCAGGCAGCGCCGCCGGAAATTCTGGCCGACCTGGCGCGTTTTTCTGCCTTGCAGGCGCCGGCCGCCGGTGAACTGTTGATGATCGGTCGCCGTCACGTGCGCAGCAACAACTCTTGGATGCACAACTATCATCGACTGGTGAAGGGCAAGCCGCGTCATCAGTTGCTGATGAACCCGGAGGATCTTGCCAGTCGCGGGCTCACTGATGGTCAGCTTGTGCGCGTCAGCTCACGGGTCGGGCAGATCGAGGTCGAGGTGCTCGGCAGTGCGGACATGATGCCGGGCGTGGTCAGCCTGCCCCACGGCTGGGGCCATGCCCGACCGGGTGTGCAGATGGCGATTGCCAGCGGCCAGCCGGGCTCCAGCGCCAACGATCTGACCGATGAATGCCAGCTCGACGAGTTGTCGGGCAATGCGGCGCTCAACGGCGTGCCGGTGACGGTAGCGGCGGCTTGAGCATGTCTGTCGGGGAGACCGAGCAGCGCGCTCGGGATTCCGTTACAATGCGCCACCGTGCCGACCCATGAGTCGGAAAGTTCAGCCGAGGTGCTCCATGGATATCATCGAAACGATTAAAGAGCAGATTGCCAACAACACCATTCTGCTTTACATGAAAGGCTCGCCGAATGCCCCGCAGTGTGGCTTCTCCGCGAAAGCTGCACAGGCCGTCATGGGCTGTGGCGAGAAGTTCGCCTACGTCGACATCCTGCAGAACCCGGAAATCCGTGCCAACCTGCCGAAGTACGCCAACTGGCCGACTTTCCCGCAGCTGTGGGTAGCCGGTGAGCTGGTCGGCGGCAGCGACATCATGGCTGAAATGTTCGCCAACGGTGAGCTGCAGACTCTGGTCAAGGAAGCATCCGCCAAGGCTGCTGCGGCCAAGTCCGAAGCCTGACCGGTTTCAGCCCGGATTTCGGCGAGTCTGAAGTCCGGGCAATAAAAAGCCCCGCCTCTCGAAAGAGGGCGGGGCTTTTTTAATGTCTCGCGTTCAGCGCTTGCTGATTACTCGTCGTCGCCCATCTGCGATTGCAGATAGTTCTCGAGACCGACTTTATCGATCAGGCCCAGTTGGGTTTCCAGCCAGTCGATGTGTTCTTCTTCGGATTCGAGAATGTCTTCAAGCAGTTCGCGACTGCCGAAGTCGCCAACGGATTCGCAGTGAGCGATGGCGGCCTTCAGATCGGCGTGGCCGGTCTTCTCGATACGCAGATCGCACTCCAGCATTTCCTTGGTGTGCTCGCCGATGTGCAGCTTGCCCAGGTCCTGCACGTTCGGCAGGCCTTCAAGGAACAGGATGCGCTTGATCAGCTTGTCCGCGTGCTTCATCTCGTCGATGGATTCGTGGTACTCGTGCTTGCCCAGCTTGTTCAGGCCCCAATCTTCATACATGCGCGCATGCAGGAAGTACTGATTGATCGCGACCAGCTCATTGGCAAGGATCTTGTTGAGATGCTGGATGACTGTTACGTCGCCTTTCATGATGGGAGTCCTGCCCTAAGTAGCGGTATATACGGCAGAGTTTGAGCTTGGTATTTATAAGTGTCAAACCTAAGTTATTGAATAATATATGAAAATTAATCGGAATAAGAATGTTTGTGTTCCGCGTCTAGTCGCTAAGCAATTGATTTGCAGGCATAAAAAAACCGGATATTAGTCCGGTTCTTCGAAAGAGGGTGCAATTACGCGGCAGTAAATTCTACAGGGTAGGGGATCGCAGCCTGGGCGGTTTGCAGCTTGGTCAGGGTTTCGCGTACCACTTCCTTCGCGAGGCAGGCACATTTGCCGCATTGGCTGGCTACGCCGGTGGCCTGACGGACTTCTTTATAGCTGCAGCAACCTTCATAGATCGCTTCGCGGATCTGTCCGTCGGTGACGCCAGTGCAGAGGCAAACATACATAAGTGAGAACCGTCGCTGGTTGTGGCTCAATTGCGATGGATCTTAATGTTAACGAGAATGATTGTCAAAGTGCTTTCCCAACGGTTTTCATCGCCAACGGCTGTGACTGACGAACGGTGGTGCATGGCTGAATGCCAGCCGGGATTTCGCGAAAAACCTTTGAGGACAGTCGAAAAACGCAGTGTATGATGGTCGGCCCTTGCGAAGGGGGTTCGTGTCACAGGGCTGTCGCCTGAGGGTGACAGGCTGGCGCGGACCCTGAACTTCAAGTTTCTACACCAGGAGATATCAATGAGCGTACTCGTAGGCAAACAAGCCCCTGACTTCACCGTCCCGGCCGTACTCGGCAATGGCGAGATCGTTGACAGCTTCACCCTGTCCTCGGCCATCAAAGGCAAATACGGCCTGGTGTTCTTCTACCCGCTGGACTTCACCTTCGTCTGCCCGTCCGAGCTGATCGCTCTGGACAACCGCATGGCTGACTTCAAGGCGCGCAACGTAGAAGTGGTCGCTGTGTCGATCGACTCGCACTTCACCCACAACGCCTGGCGCAACACCCCGGTCAACAATGGCGGCATCGGCCAGGTGAAATACACCATGGCTGCCGACATGAAGCACGAAATCGCCAAGGCCTACGACGTTGAATCCGAAGGCGGCGTGGCTTTCCGTGGCGCGTTCCTGATCGACGACAAGGGCGTTGTCCGCTCGCAGATCATCAACGACCTGCCGCTGGGCCGTAACATGGAAGAGCTGATCCGTCTGGTCGACGCTCTGCAATTCCACGAAGAGCACGGCGAAGTCTGCCCTGCCAACTGGAAAAAAGGCGACAAAGGCATGAACGCTTCGCCGGAAGGCGTTGCGGCTTACCTGACCGAGAACGCTGCTGCCCTGTAAGGCGCAACGTCGAGGTACAAAAAAACCGGCCCACGTGGCCGGTTTTTTCATGCTCGGAAAAAACTCGACAAGGATCAGTCGTCGAAGTCTTCCCAGCCGCCCATCTGCTTCCAGCGGTTGACGATGCCGCAGAACAGCTCGGCGGTCTTTTCGGTGTCGTAACGCGCGGAGTGCGCTTCACGGCCATCGAAATCGATGTCGGCTGCCTGACAGGCCTTGGCCAGTACGGTCTGACCGTACGCCAGGCCGGCGAGGGTCGCGGTGTCGAAGCTGGAGAACGGGTGGAACGGGTTGCGCTTCATGTCCAGCCGCGCGACGGCAGCGTTGAGGAAGCCCAGGTCAAAGCTGCTGTTATGGCCGACCAGGATCGCACGCTTGCAACCGTTGGCTTTCAAGGCCTTGCGCACGCCACGGAAGATATCGGTCAGGGCCGTTTCTTCACTGACCGCCATGCGCAACGGGTGATCGAGCTTGATCCCGGTGAACTCCAGCGCGGCCGCTTCGATGTTGGCGCCTTCGAACGGCTCGACACGGAAGAAATAGGTGTGATCCGGGTAGACGAAACCCTTTTCATCCATGGCGATGGTGGTCGCGGCAATCTCCAGCAACGCGTCGGTGGCCGAGTTGAAGCCGCCGGTCTCTACGTCGACGACAACCGGCAGGTAGCCGCGAAAGCGTGCTGCCATCGGATGGCGCGAACCGCCGCCACCTTGACCGTCCAGTTCGTCGTCGAAATGGTCTTCACTCACGCGTGTTCCTCCAGCAGGCGCCAGCGCAGTTTTTCACCGGCGCGCAGCGGGATAACGTTCAGCTCGCCGAAGGGCAGGCTGGTCGGGGCGGTCCATTCTTCACGAACCAGGGTGATACGGTCGGTGTTGGCCGGCAGACCATAGAAGCGCGGGCCATTGAGGCTGGCGAACGCTTCGAGCTTGTCCAGCGCATTGCGCTGTTCGAAGGCTTCGGCATACAACTCGATGGCAGCGTACGCGGTGTAGCAGCCGGCGCAGCCGCAGGCGGCTTCCTTGGCGTGCTGGGCGTGCGGCGCCGAGTCGGTGCCGAGGAAGAACTTCGCGCTGCCACTGGTGGCCGCGTCGAGCAGAGCTTCCTGATGCGTATTACGCTTGAGGATCGGCAGGCAGTAGAAATGCGGCCGGATCCCGCCCACCAGCATGTGGTTGCGGTTGTACAGCAGGTGATGCGCGGTGATGGTCGCGCCGACGTTGACCGAAGCCTCGTTGACGAACTGCACGGCATCGCCGGTGGTGATGTGTTCGAACACGACCTTGAGCGTCGGGAAACGCTCGACCACGCGGCGCATGTGCTCGTCGATGAAGATTTTTTCGCGGTCGAACACGTCGACATCGCCACGGGTGACTTCACCGTGAATCAACAGCGGCATGCCGACTTCGGCCATGGCTTCCAGCGCCGGGAAGATCTTGTCGATGCTGGTGACCCCGGAATCGGAGTTGGTGGTGGCGCCAGCCGGGTACAACTTGGCCGCGTGGACAAAACCGCTGGCCTTGGCTTCACGAATTTCTTCGGGCTGGGTACGGTCGGTGAGGTACAGCACCATCAACGGCTCGAAACGACTGCCGGCCGGGCGGGCAGCGAGAATCCGCTGGCGATAGCCGTCGGCTTCAGCGGCGTTGCGCACCGGAGGTACCAGGTTAGGCATGATGATGGCGCGACCAAAGGTGCGCGCAACATCTGCAACGGTATTGGTCAACACGGCACCATCGCGAAGATGAATGTGCCAGTCGTCGGGACGCAGCAGGGTCAGGCGGTCGGACATGAGGGGATTCCAGGCGGGTCAAACTGAGGCGAATGCTACCGGAAAAGACTCTTGCAGGCACTCGCTATCAAGTTTTGCGACGAGCGTCCGATATCCCGTAGGTATGCCGTAAACATGTATGTATCGGTCTTTTTTGTTGTAGAAGCCAATGGAGCCTCCCGTGCGCCAGCGTTATTTAGCCTTGCTCAGTGTGTTTGCCAGTCTTCCCGCGATGGCACTGACCTACCAGACCCGTCTGGAGAACATTGAGTGGACGGTCGAAGGCGACAAGTTCGAATGCCGCCTGACGCAGCCGATCACCGATTTCGGCTCGGGCCAGTTCGTGCGCAAGGCCGGCGAGCAGGCGATCTTTCGCCTGAACGCCTACAACGCGATGCTGGGCGGTGGTTCGGCAACCTTGCTTGCGGCGGCAGCGCCCTGGCAGCCGGGACGCAATGACATCAATCTGGGCAGCGTCAGGATCGGCACCGGCAACGTGCTGTTCAACAGTTCACAATCGCAGGCCGGCGGGTTGATCAGCGGTTTGCTGGAAGGTCGCAGCCCGGTGGTGCGGCGTGCCTCCGGCGATGGACGGGTCTCCGAAGTGCGTCTGCTGCCGGTCAAGTTCAGCAAGGCGTTCAACGACTATCAGACCTGCGTGGCGAAACTGCTCCCGCAGAATTTCGATCAGGTCAAAAACTCGCAGGTCGGTTTTCCGGGCGAAGGTACCGATCTGGACGCCGCCGCGAAAGCCAAACTGCAGGTGATGCTCGAGTTCATGAAGGCCGATCCGACGGTCAATCACATTGAGCTCGATGGTTATTCCGACAACAGCGGCAATCGCCTGACCAATCGTGAGCTGTCGCGCCGTCGTGCGCTGGCGGTGGTCGATTTCTTCAAGGCCAACGGCATCGCCGAATCGCAGATCACCGTGCGTTTCCACGGCGAGCAATACCCGCTGGTACCGAACACCAACGCCGCCAACCGGGCGAAAAACCGGCGAGTCAGCGTGAAGTTGGCCCGGGTGGCACCGGTTACCGCTCCAGCGCCTCAAGCCAGTACGCCGCCCAACGCCGCGGCGACTTCCTGACCTGTCGGTCATCGTCGCGCTCTCGACAGATTCTGTCGCTTTGTCGTCTTAAGCTGTCGCGCCTCTGTAAATTATCGCGTTTGAGCGGTAGACTCCTCGGCTTTCCGTAGAACCCCGTGGAGTGATGGCATGGCGGACGTAAACAAGGTCGTTCTGGCGTATTCCGGCGGCCTGGACACTTCGGTGATCCTCAAGTGGCTGCAGGATACTTATAACTGTGAAGTCGTGACCTTCACCGCTGACCTGGGTCAGGGCGAAGAGGTCGAGCCGGCTCGCGCCAAGGCGCAGGCCATGGGCGTCAAAGAAATCTACATCGACGACCTGCGCGAAGAATTCGTGCGTGACTTCGTGTTCCCGATGTTCCGCGCCAACACCGTTTACGAAGGCGAGTACCTGCTGGGTACTTCCATCGCGCGTCCGCTGATCGCCAAGCGTCTGATCGAAATCGCCAACGAAACCGGCGCCGACGCCATTTCCCACGGCGCGACCGGCAAGGGCAACGACCAGGTACGTTTCGAGCTGGGTGCCTACGCGCTCAAGCCAGGCGTGAAAGTGATCGCCCCTTGGCGCGAGTGGGACCTGCTGTCCCGCGAGAAGCTGATGGATTACGCCGAGAAGCACGCGATCCCGATCGAGCGTCACGGCAAGAAGAAATCCCCGTACTCGATGGACGCCAACCTGCTGCACATCTCCTATGAAGGCGGCGTGCTGGAAGACACCTGGACCGAGCACGAAGAAGACATGTGGCGCTGGACCGTCTCCCCGGAGAAGGCTCCCGACACCCCGCAATACCTGGAACTGACCTACCGCAACGGCGATATCGTCGCGCTGGACGGCGTCGAAATGACCCCGGCCACCGTACTGGCGACCCTGAACAAGATCGGTGGTCAACACGGTATCGGCCGTCTCGACATCGTTGAAAACCGTTACGTCGGCATGAAGTCCCGTGGCTGCTACGAAACCCCGGGCGGCACCATCATGTTGCGTGCTCACCGCGCCATTGAATCGATCACCCTGGACCGCGAAGTCGCTCACCTGAAAGACGAGCTGATGCCGAAGTATGCCAGCCTGATCTACACCGGCTACTGGTGGAGCCCTGAGCGTCTGATGCTGCAACAGATGATCGACGCCTCTCAGGTCAACGTGAACGGCGTCGTGCGCCTGAAACTGTACAAGGGCAACGTGATCGTGACCGGCCGCAAGTCCGACGACTCGCTGTTCGACGCCAACATCGCGACCTTCGAAGAAGACGGCGGCGCCTATAACCAGGCCGACGCGGCGGGCTTCATCAAGCTCAACGCGCTGCGCATGCGTATTGCTGCCAACAAGGGCCGCAAGCTGTTCTGAGCCCCTCGGGCCTGATGTGAAATAGCGGCCTTGTCGTTGTGACAAGGCCGCTATGTTGTAAAACCCTTCTGTTTACCTGATCGTTGCCGATCAGCGTTCCTGCATTTCTCCTTTGTATTTCGCACATCGCGTGAAAATACTTGGTGTATCCATACCTCAATTCAGATCTTTCCCAATACGGTGATGTTCAGTGAGTGAGCATCGTAAATAATACAGTACGTTATTCCTGTTGGTTTCTTTCCTTGCTTAAGCGATTTTATGATGTTTTCTTCAGGTAAAACTTCTGACGCACCGTTGGTCAAGATGAGAAGTATTCTGAAGGAGTACTTTAATGGGTGTGGGATATTTTTCAGTAGCGTGTCCGCTTTTGATTCGGTGTTAACTCCTCGGGTATCGATAATGCATAGTGTGTTTAGTGGTTTTGGTAGTTTTGCAATATGTACTTCCTTGTTTTCTTGGTTTGATGAGCTCTCTGGTGAATGCGGGGGGGATCTTCAAATGCCTTCAAGAAGTTCTTGTCGGCATGAAAGTCAGAAGGTGCGTAAAGGGACCGGTAGTTGAAGTTCAGGGTGATGAAAAAGAGGAACAGCAAATAGAACGGGAAACTGATCAGAAACCAGACATAAATTTCTCGCTCGTCATTGTCAAGGAATGGCAGGGTCACAGCCGCAGACGTTTCGGAGATGAAGGCGAACACGGCAATAACGCTGATAGGGTTGGTGATGTTCTTTCTGATCTTTAACATGTTCTTCGCTCATAAATATGGTTTTTCTCGTTAGTTGGTTGTCAGGGATGCGGTGAGAGAATGAGTGATGTGATTTTTATTCTCGGTATCTGGTATTTATATTAAAAAGAAACAGATGAACATCGGTATGTTGTTTCGGATTTTTTTGTCGTTTTGAACATTTCCATTGCGGATGTCACGGTTCAGTGATTTTGAGGGTGGGTCAATTGCTTTCAGACGTTTGTTTTTATTGGTCCGCCGTTTCAGTACTTAAAGGCGTTTTCTGTAGGATAAATCTTTATTGCCGGTAGGAATTGTCTCTCGCTATCGGTGTAAGGGAACTTAGCCATGTCAAGGGTGAAATGACTACGTTATTGTGCCGGCTCTAAAAATTCGAACAGCGAAACTGGACTTGCCCATGAATAAAGTGCTGATCGTGGATGATCATCCCGTCATTCGTCTTGCTGTGCGTATGCTGATGGAGCGGCATGGCTACGAAGTCATTGCAGAAACGGATAACGGAGTGGATGCGTTACAACTGGCTCGCGACCAGATGCCCGATATTGTCATTCTGGATATCGGCATCCCGAAACTTGATGGACTGGAAGTCATCGCACGCCTGACGACAAGCGCCATGCCCATGAAGGTGCTGGTATTGACGTCTCAGGCTCCGGGCCATTTTTCCATGCGCTGCATGCAGTCAGGGGCAGCGGGATATGTCTGTAAACAACAGGATTTGACCGAGCTGCTCAGCGCCATAAAGGCTGTATTGTCCGGATACAGCTATTTCCCTAATCAGGCTTTGCACACTGTTCGAACCAGTCTGGGCAACGCCAGTGAAGCCGATATGGTTGATCGCTTGTCCGGGCGCGAGATGATGGTGTTGCAACAGTTGGCACGGGGCAGGACCAACAAGGAAATTGCCGATGGCATGTTTCTCAGCAACAAGACTGTGAGTACCTACAAGACTCGCTTGCTTTTGAAACTCAATGCACGCTCGCTGGTGGATCTGATCGAGCTGGCACAGCGTAATGGTCTGGTTTGATCGTTTCAGCCGACAACGGATCATGGGCGGATCGGTATCGGCTCGCAGCAGAAAGTAAAAAGCCTCCTTTGCGGGAGGCTTTTACATGTCATAGATCAAAATCGTAATCGGCCAATTGCTTTTGCAGTCGGCGCTCCTCGAGCAGGTTATCGATGGTGCGGCGCTTGCTCAGGTTGGTCTTGGCGACTTCGACCACTGGCTCGGCATCGTCAGTATCAGCAGCGGCGAAATCGTCATCTACGTCCAGTTGTTCTTTGCTGTCAGTCATAAGGTTAACTCCAGGCTAAGGCTGCCTTTGGCGCTCCTTATATCGATATTCCTGCTACGGGTAAAAAAGATTTTTTCAATCGACAAATCAATTAATGCAATAGCCAATCAATCGTCGGAGGTTTTGTGTTTGTACTCGCACAAATCCTCGATCCGGCAGCTGCCACAGCGCGGCTTGCGTGCCAGGCAAACATAGCGCCCGTGCAGAATCAGCCAGTGGTGAGAGTCCAGCAGGTAGTCTTTTGGCACAAACTTCATCAGCTTCTTTTCGACCTCGACAACATTTTTGCCAGGGGCAATACCGGTACGGTTGCTGACCCGGAAAATGTGTGTGTCCACCGCCATTGTCAGTTGACGAAAAGCAGTGTTAAGCACGACGTTGGCGGTTTTGCGGCCAACGCCGGGCAGGGCTTCGAGTGCTTCGCGTGTCTGCGGGACCTGGCTGTCATGCAGTTCCACCAGCAGGCGGCAGGTCTCGATCACGTTTTTTGCCTTGCTGTTATAGAGGCCGATCGTCTTGATGTACTCGGACAAGCCTTCCACGCCCAGGGCATGAATGGCCGCAGGGGTATTGGCTACCGGAAACAGCTTGGCCGTGGCCTTGTTTACCCCGACGTCAGTGGACTGTGCGGACAGGATCACTGCAATCAAAAGTTCGAAGGGCGAGGAATAGGCCAGTTCGGTCTTGGGCTCGGGATTGTCCTCGTGAAACCTGCGGAAGATCTCCAGACGTTTGGCGGCATTCATGAGTGATGCTTTTCCTCGGGTGGAGCGGGGCGGGTCCAGGCCTGGCGGGCCGCGAGCAATAACCCCAGCAGAATAAAGGCGCCGGGTGCCAACGTCGCGAAATGCAGGCCGTCGGCAAACAGGATCAAACCTTGCCAGCGCTCAGAAAGGTGATGGCCGATGCTGCCCTGACCGATCAGTTCGCGCAACACGGCCAGCATTGTCATCAGCACGGCAAACAGCCCGCACAGTCTCAGTTTTCCATTGATCGGCAGGCGAAAAAATCCATTGTGTTCCAGTACAACGCATTGCAGGCCGATCAACCCCGAGTAAAGGCTGATCAATTGATGCCATTGCACAGAGCCGCGTTGCAGGAGAATCTCGGTGCAGCCGGCCAGGGTCGCGGCCAGCACCAGGCTGACGGGCAACAGGCTCTCGCCGCTCAAGCGCGAACGCAGTGCTGTCATACACAAGCCGTACGCGCCCACCACGACAGTGAACAGCAACAGAGTCGCCAGCGTGCCGGCCACGGAGTCGGTGGTGCCGACCAACAGCACCAGCATCATTGAGTTCGACAGTGTCGCTGACGTGTTCATGGCGCGCTCCCCAGCAGAGTCGTCCGGTGCTCGTCGAAATAACGCAGGGCATCGTGGATGGTGTTGATGGCTGCGCGGGACGTGATGGTTGCACCAGCGATCTGGTCGAATTGCCCCTGATCCTTTTTCAAGGCCCATCCGGCGGCCGTTGGCTGGTTGCTCGATTTGCCGGTAAACGCCTGAAGCCAGGCATTTGGCCACTCGCCGATATGCCCGCCAAGTGCCGGTGTTTCAGTTTGTTCAAGGGTTTTCACACCGAGCAATCGGCCATTGGCATCGATGGCGATCAGCAACTCGATGCGCCCCGCATAACCCTCGGTCTGGCTGCGCAGCAGTACCGCCACGGTTTGACCGGCCTTGGTCGCTCGATAGCCGCCCAACAGCAGGCTGTGGCTCAAGCCGATGTCGGTCAGCGCCAGAGGTTGTTCCAGAGGTTGGTTGTCATACGCATCGACTGAAAGCACGTCCAGCAATTTGCGACTTTCGAGCTGGCGCTGTTCGGCCGCGATGTGCGGTGCGTTGCTGCGTTGCACAACACAGGTCACACCGACGCCTGTCGTTGCCAGCAACGCCAGGGTGATCAGGCTGTTCGCACGGTTCATGGTTTCACCTGTGACTGACGAGCGACTGCAATGCGCTCCAGCGCCGGCACGCACAGATTCATCAGTAATACAGCGAACGCCACGCCGTCCGGATAGCCGCCCCAGTTGCGAATCAGATAGGTCAGCAGACCGACGCCCGCGCCGAACAACAAGCGGGCGAATGGGCTTTTGGCACCGGAAACCGGCTCGGTGACGATAAAGAACGCGCCAAGCATGGTGGCGCCGCTCAGCAGATGAAACAGCGGTGAACCATGGGAGTCAGACCCTGAGCCATTCCAGCACAGCAGGCTGATGACGAACAGGCTGGCGAGCATGCCGACCGGCGCCTGCCAGCCGATCACCCGCCGCTGCAGCAGGAACAGCCCGCCGGCGAGAAACGCCAGATTCACCCACTCCACACCATGACCGCCAAAACGGCCGAACGCCGGATTGTTGGCAAACAACTCATCGATGGTCAGGCTTTTGTTGATGCGCAGACTGTCCAGTGCGGTGGCCTGAACCCAGGCGTCCGGCTGCGCGCCCAGGTTGAACACCTGGTCAAAAGCCGCCGTCAGATCCATGCCATGGGCCGGCCAATGAGTCATCGGTTGCGGGAACATCACCATTGCCAGGGCAAAACCGAGCATGGCCGGGTTGAAAGGGTTTCGGCCTACGCCGCCGTACAAATGTTTGCCCAGCAGCAGGCCCGAGCCGATCGCTGTGACCGTCAGCCACCACGGGCAGTAAGGCGGCAGGGCGATTGCCAGCAGCGTGGCGCTGACCACCGCGCTGCCATCGGTCAGGGTCGCTTGCAGCGGCTGCCGGCGCAGAGAGGTCACGGCGGCTTCGACGCTCAAGGCTGTGGCGACGGACAGGATCAGGTTGATCAACACGCCCCAGCCGTAAAACCAGAACAACGCCAGCAACCCCGGCAATGTCGCCAGCAGAACCAGCTTCATCGCCTGTTGCAGACGCTCATCCCTGGTTTCAATGAATGACATGGGCTTCAACCTGCCGCTCCGCCTCTTGCAGGCGGGTGCGGGCCTTGTCGAGGACCTCGGCTGGCGTGCCGTCACGTCGTTGCAGTTTGTTCAGGTCGGCGCGCGCATAGGCCAGTTCGGTTTTCAGCTGACGAAGCTGGTTGTCGATCGGACGTTTCTCCACACGCACCAGATCGGGAGCCGGTTGCTCGCTGGCCGCTTCTGCGTCGTGCAACGCTTGTTCGGCGTCACGCAGGGCTTGTTCGAGCGCAGCAATCTGCTCCTGCGGAGCCTCTGCGGTCTGCGCCTTTTTCAGCTCGGCACGGCGCATCGCCAGCTGGATTTTCGCTCGTTTCAGATCGGCGTCTTTCGCCGAGGCTGTCACGACCGGCGCAGGTGCGGCGCTGCTCTCCAGTTTCGCCAGGGCTTGTTCGGCGACTTCGAACTGCTGTTGCAACACGATCAATTGCGACTGCTGTTCGAAGGTCGGCGGATGGCCGAAGGCTTTCAGCGATTTGTGCAACTGGGCGCGGCTCATGGCTACGTCGATCTTGGCCTTTTTCAGCGCGGCGTCGGCGGTCGCGGCTTTCTGCGCTCGCACCCGTTCCAGCGCTGCCTGCACCGGATCGAGCGTGGTCGCTGCAACCTCAACCTGCGCTGCACGCTGCGCCCGGGCCTCGCGTTCGGCCTGCTTCTGCTGTTCTTCTTTTTGCAGCCGGGCATTACGCCGTTCGAAACGTTGCCGGGCGTGATCGCGCTTGGCGGTGCGCGCCCTTTGTTCTTCGAGGCTGTTGGCCAGGCCACCCACCACTGGCAGCGTTCCGATCGGCAGCGGGTGCATCTCGATGCAATCCACCGGGCACGGCGCTACGCACAGGTCGCAACCGGTGCACTCGTCGATGATCACCGTGTGCATCAGTTTCGCCGCGCCGACGATGGCATCGATCGGGCAGGCCTGAATGCACTTGGTGCAGCCAATGCATTCGGCTTCACGGATGAACGCCACTTGCGGCGGCGCGCTGCCACGGCTGATGTCCAGTTCCAGCACCGGAATTTTCAGCAGTTCGGCCAGTGCCGCGATGGTTTCGTCGCCACCCGGCGGGCATTTGTTGATCGGCTCGCCGGCGGCGATGCCTTCCGCGTAGGGTTTGCATCCGGGATGGCCGCACTTGCCGCATTGGGTCTGCGGCAACAAGGCATCGATGCGTTGAATCAGACTCATGTTTTGATCAGTCCACTGAATCCGAGAAAAGCCACCGCCATCAGTCCGGCGCCGATCAACTGGATCGGCAGGCCACGAAAGGGCAGGGGAATATCGTTGTCGGCCGTGCGTTCGCGCAAATCGCTGAACAGGCTCAGCACCAGCCAGAAACCCAGGCCGGTGCCGAGACTCAGCGCCGTTGCATGAAACAGGCCCTTATCCGCTTGCGCATTGATCAGCGTCAGCCCCAATACACCGGCATTGCCCAGCAGCAGCGGCCACAAACCGTCGAATGGCATATCGGGTCGCCAACGCGCCAGCCACTTCAGCAGCGGCGCGATCAGCAGCACGCTCAGCGGCAGGAATACGAACAGGCGCAGGAACTCCACTTGCAACGGCACCAGCAGCCAATGCCAGATCGCGTAACCCGCCACACCGACAATCAGCATCAGGCACAACGTTGCCAGCCCCAGCGCATGCACCTGACGGCGTTCGCCAGCCAACAGCGGATCGACGCCCAGCGGCCAGTGCAACACGAAGTTGTTGATCAGCGCAGCACTGAAGAGCGTAAGCACGAGTTCGGTCATGGTTCTGCCGGTGAGAGCGGGCGGGTGTCACTTAAGATTAGGCATTATCCGGCCGCCATGACGGGTGGGCCAGATATGAAAAATCCCACAGGCGCACGGGGTACGCCTGTGGGATCGGTCAGTGCAGAACCTTACTTGATGCGCTGACCCGGCTTGGCGCCGCTGTCCGGGCTCAGCAGGTAAATTTCTTCACCGCCAGGGCCGGCCGCCATCACCATGCCTTCGGAGATGCCGAACTTCATTTTCCGTGGCTTGAGGTTGGCAATCATCATGGTCAGACGACCGTCGAGCTTGGACGGATCCGGGTACGCGCTCTTGATCCCGGAGAATACGTTGCGTTGCTCGTCACCGATGTCCAGGGTCAGGCGCAGCAGCTTGTCCGCGCCTTCAACGTGTTCGGCCTTGACGATCAGCGCCACGCGCAGGTCGACAGCGGCGAAGGTGTCGAAGTCGATTTCCGGCGACAGCGGATCCTTGGCCAGTTCGCCGTTGCCGGCAGGCGCGGCGGCGCCAGTGTCGGTCTGGCTGGCGGTCAGGTCTTCTTTCGAGGCGTCGGTCATGGCTTGCACTTTTACCGGATCGATGCGGGTCATCAACGGTTTGAATTCGTTCAACTGGTGGTTGGCCAGCAGGGTGGTGTGGTCGTTCCAGGTCAGCGGGGCGACGTTGAGGAATGCCTCGGCATCGGCGGCCAGCACTGGCAGCACCGGCTTGAGGAAGATCACCAACTGGCGGAACAGGTTGATCGCCGTGGCGCAGATCGCCTGGACTTCATCCTGCTTGCCTTCCTGCTTGTTCAGCGACCATGGCGCCTTGTCGGCGATCCAGGCGTTGGCGCGGTCCGCCAGGGCCATGGTTTCGCGCATGGCACGGGCGAAATCGCGGGCTTCATAAGCGTCGGCGATGCTTGGCGCAGCAGCCAGGAACGCTTCAGTCAGTTCCGGCGCGGCGTTGTTGTCCACCAGCAGGCCGGCGTTGCCCTTCTGGATGAAACCGGCGCAACGGCTGGCGATGTTGACCACTTTGCCGACCAGGTCGGAGTTGACCTTCTGCACGAAGTCTTCGAGGTTCAGGTCGAGGTCGTCCACGCCACGGCCCAGTTTGGCCGCGTAGTAGTAACGCAGGTATTCCGGCGACAGGTGATCCAGGTAGGTCCGGGCCTTGATGAAGGTGCCGCGGGACTTGGACATCTTCTGACCGTTGACGGTCAGGTAGCCGTGCACGTTGATCCCGGTCGGCTTGCGGAAACCCGCGCCTTCGAGCATCGCCGGCCAGAACAGGGCGTGGAAGTTGACGATGTCCTTGCCGATGAAGTGGTACAGCTCGGCGGTGGAGTCCTTGCCCCAGAACGCGTCGAAGTCCAGCTCCGGCGTGCGGTTGCACAGATTCTTGAAGCTGGCCATGTAGCCGATCGGCGCGTCCAGCCACACGTAGAAGTACTTGCCCGGCTCGCCCGGGATCTCGAAACCGAAGTACGGCGCATCGCGGGAGATGTCCCACTGTTGCAGGCCGGCGTCCAGCCATTCGGCGATCTTGTTGGCCACGGCGTCCTGCAGGGTGCCGCTGCGGGTCCAGGTCTGCAGCATCTGCTGGAAGTCAGGCAGCTTGAAGAAGAAGTGCTGGGAGTCCTTGAGCACCGGGGTGGCGCCGGAGATCGCCGACTTCGGATCCTTCAGGTCGGTCGGCGCGTAGGTCGCACCGCATTTTTCGCAGTTGTCGCCGTACTGATCTTCGGTGCCGCATTTCGGGCAGGTGCCCTTGATGAAGCGGTCGGCCAGGAACATTTTCTTTTCCGGGTCGAAATACTGGGTGATCGAACGTTGGGCGATGTGCCCGGCGTCACGCAGCTTCAGGTAGATCTGGCTCGACAGCTCACGGTTTTCTTCGGCGTGAGTGGAGTGGAAGTTGTCGAAGTCCACCAGGAACTCGGCAAAGTCGGCGCTGTGTTCGGCCTGGACGTTGGCGATCAGTTGTTCCGGGGTGATGCCTTCCTTTTCCGCGCGCAGCATGATCGCCGAACCGTGGGCGTCGTCGGCGCAGACATAAATGCACTGATTGCCGCGATGCTTCTGGAAGCGCACCCACATATCGGTCTGGATGTACTCCAGCATATGGCCAAGGTGGATCGAACCGTTGGCATAGGGCAGGGCGCTGGTGACGAGAATCTTGCGTGGTTCGGACATGTGGGGCTTCGCTACTTGATGAAACGGAGGTCGGCCACTATAAAGCGCCGGGAAAGATATTTCACCCCTGCAAATGGTTGCCGGACATGCCGTCCGGACGACAGAAGGGGTAGGATACCCGCCATCTTTTCCCAGTCTTGTTATCGGAGTTGCCCATGAGCGCCGTCACTCGCGCAGCGGTGGAAGCCGTCCTCAGCCAATACACCGACCCTTACCTGAACATGGACCCGGTCAGCGCCGGTTGCGTGCGCAACATCGAAATCGCCGGCGACCGCGTCAATGTGCAGCTGGAAATCGGCTATGCCGCCGGTCTGTTCAAGAGCGGCTGGGCGCAAATGCTGCAGCTGGCCATCGAAAACCTAGATGGCGTAGTGTCGGCAAAGGTCGAGGTCAACAGCGTGATCGCCGCGCACAAGGCTCAGGCGCAGGTTCCGGGCCTGGCCAACGTCAAGAACGTGGTCGCCGTGGCGTCCGGCAAGGGCGGTGTGGGCAAATCCACCACCGCCGCCAACCTGGCGCTGGCACTGGCCCGTGAAGGCGCGAAGGTCGGGATCCTCGACGCCGATATCTACGGTCCGAGCCAGGGCATCATGTTCGGCATTCCCGAGCGCACTCGTCCGCAGATCAAGGACCAGAAGTGGTTCGTGCCACTGCAGGCCCATGGCGTGGAAGTGATGTCGATGGCCTTCCTGACCGACGACAACACGCCGATGGTCTGGCGTGGGCCGATGGTCTCCGGCGCGTTGCTGCAACTGGTCACACAAACCGCCTGGGGCGACCTGGATTATCTGGTCATCGACATGCCGCCAGGCACTGGCGACATCCAGTTGACCCTGGCGCAGAAAGTCCCGGTGGCCGGCGCCGTGATCGTCACCACCCCGCAGGATCTGGCGCTGCTCGATGCGCGCAAAGGCGTGGAGATGTTCCGCAAGGTCAACATTCCGGTGCTGGGCGTGGTGGAGAACATGGCCGTGCACATCTGCTCGAACTGCGGACACGCCGAGCATCTGTTCGGTGAGGGCGGTGGCGAGAAGCTGGCGACCCAGTTCGGCGTCGAACTGCTGGCGTCGCTGCCGCTGTCGATGCTGATCCGCGAACAGGCCGATGGCGGCAAACCGACAGTGATTGCCGAGCCGGACAGCCAGATCGCCATGGTTTATCAGGAACTGGCCCGCCACGTTGGTGCGCGGATCGTGTTGCAGGAAGCGGCGTCGCCGGCGATGCCGAACATCACCATCAGCGACGATTGAAGCCTGTGTTTTAAACAAAAACGCCCCGGTGCCAGTGCACCGGGGCGTTTTTCATTGTGCGACAGACGTCAGATGCGCAACCCGCCATCCATCTCCAGGATCCGGCCGGTGTAGTAATCGTTCTCGAAGATGTAGGCCGCCGAATGGGCGATCTCTTCCGGCTTGCCCATGCGCTTGAGCGGAATGCCCGAGGTCATTTTCTCCAGCGCTTCCGGCTTCATGCCCAGGGTCATCTCGGTTTCGATGAAGCCCGGTGCGATGCCCGCCACGCGAATGCCGTAACGCGCCAGTTCCTTGGCCCAGGTCACGGTCGCTGCCGCCACACCGGCCTTGGCGGCGGAATAGTTGGTCTGGCCGACGTTGCCCGCGCGGGAGATCGACGAGATGTTGATGATCGCGCCGCTGTTCTTCAGCTCGACCATTTTTGCCGCCACTTCACGGGTGCAGAGGAACACGCCGGTCAGGTTGACGTCGATCACCGCCTGCCACTGGGCCAGGCTCATTTTGGTCATTTCGCCGTCCTTGACCTTGAGCAGCAGGCCGTCGCGCAGGATCCCGGCGTTGTTGATCAGGCCGTGAATCGCGCCGAAGTCTTCGGCGACCTGGGCGACCATGTGCGTCACCTGCTCTTCATTGGCGACGTTGCACAGGTAGCTGCGAGCCTCGACGCCCTTGGCCTTGCAGGCCGCGACCGCGTCATCGAGTTTTTCCTGGTTCAGGTCGACCAGTGCCAGCTTCGCGCCCTTGCCGGCTAAATACTCGGCCATCGAGCGGCCCAAGCCTTGGCAACCGCCAGTGATAATGATTACTTTGTCGTTGAGTTGCATTCGCATGTCCCCGAGAGCAGGTCAGAGTGGTGTCCTTTAGAGAGCCTCTCGATCTGCGCCCGACATGGCCCGGCTGCACATGAGAACTGCCCCGATGGCGACCGGGACGTAATCCAGGTTGCCCGTCCGTTTTTTCGACGGATTCTATTTAAGGAGTCATAAATTGAGCGTTGAAGCGGCTAAGAATGCCCGAGAATTGCTTCTCAAGGAATACCGTGGCGTGCTGTCGACCCACTCCAAATCAATGCCCGGTTTTCCGTTTGGCTCCGTGGTTCCTTACTGCCTGGACGAGCAGGGCCGGCCGCTGATCCTGATCAGCCGCATCGCCCAGCACACCCACAACCTGCAGAAAGATCCGAAATGTTCGCTGCTGGTGGGGGAGCGCGAGGCTGACGATGTGCAAGCCGTTGGTCGCCTGACTTATCTGGCCGAAGCGGAAAAGCTTGAAGACGCTGCCGCCATCGAAGCCGCCGCCGAGCGTTACTACCGCTATTTCCCCGATTCGCAGAATTACCACAAGGCCCACGATTTCGATTTCTGGGTGCTCAAGCCCGTGCGTCATCGCTACATCGGCGGTTTCGGCGCGATCCACTGGGTCGATCACCTGACCCTGGCCAACCCGTTCGCCGGCAAGGCCGAAATCAGCATGGTCGAGCACATGAACAGCGACCACGCCAAGGCCATTGCGCATTACGTCGACCTCGCCGGGCTACCGAAAACCGTACCGGCACAAATGGCCGGGATCGACACCGAAGGCATGCACCTGCGCATCGGTCAGGCGCTGTACTGGCTGCCGTTTCAAGCGCCTTGTCATACGCCGATACAAGTGCGCGAAGCCTTGGTTTCTCTGGCTCACGCCGAGGTCTGGCCAAAAAATGCGGTGGCCGACGCTTGAATTCACGAAAGGGCGACGTCATCTAAGGCTTACTGCAAGGCATTTCTTGCGTTGAGGAAACTTTGATGCGCCCTTTTTTGTTGCTCTTTCTGCTGTTCCCGGTGTTGGAGCTGTTCGTATTCGTCAAAGTGGCAGGTTCGATCGGATTTTTCCCGGCCCTGCTGCTGATCATTCTCGGCTCGATGTTCGGCGTATTCGTGCTGCGTATCGCCGGACTGGCCACCGCCCTGCGTGCCCGTGAAAGCCTGAACCGCGGCGAACTGCCTGCGCAGACCATGCTCGAAGGCCTGATGCTGGCCCTGGCCGGCGGCCTGCTGATCCTGCCGGGTTTCATCAGCGACGTGGCCGGTCTGATCCTGCTGTTGCCGTTCAGCCGTCGCCTGTTCGCCAACAAGATGCGCCAACGCGCCGAAGAACAGGCCATGCGTCAGCGTGCGTTCGCCGACGACCTGCAACCTCGCGGCGGTCCTGCACCGCGCCAGCCCCTGGGCCGCGAAGGCGATGTGATCGAAGGCGAGTTCGAACACCGCGACACCAAGTAACTTCTGCACTCACACGGCACCTTCGGGTGCCGTGTTCGTTTACGGCCGCGTACATGACGAGCCGCGATGAAAAAATTTTAGGCCTGCCCTTGTAATAAGCTTATGCGCCCTTATGTATCGGTCACCGAAAGGTTTCCGGTATTTGAACCGGACAGACTTCCGCGGTTCGCTCGACGAGCCGCAACCGGCGCAGGCCGGATTCGTTAAACCCGCCGGGACTACACCGGCCGATGAAAACCACAATTAGGAGAGATCGACAATGAAGCTTCGTCCTCTGCATGACCGCGTCGTCATCCGTCGCAGCGAAGAAGAAAAAGAAAACCGCTGGCGGTATCGTCCTGCCAGGTTCGGCTGCTGAAAAAGCCAACCACGGTGAGATTCTGGCTGTAGGCCCGGGCAAGGCACTGGAAAGCGGTGAAGTGCGCGCACTGTCCGTGAAAGTGGGCGACAAGGTTGTGTTCGGTCCGTACTCCGGCAGCAACACCGTGAAAGTCGACGGCGAAGACCTGCTGGTAATGAGCGAGAACGAAATCCTCGCCGTTATCGAAGGCTGATTACCCCCGTTCATTTTCCCGCTACTACAAAGTATTTAAGGAATATCGATCATGGCTGCTAAAGAAGTTAAATTCGGCGATTCCGCCCGCAAGAAAATGCTGGTTGGCGTAAACGTCCTGGCTGACGCGGTAAAAGCGACCCTGGGTCCGAAAGGCCGTAACGTGATCCTCGAGAAGAGCTTCGGCGCTCCGACCATCACCAAGGATGGCGTTTCCGTTGCCAAGGAAATCGAGCTGGAAGACCGTTTCGAAAACATGGGCGCGCAGCTGGTCAAAGACGTTGCCTCCCGTGCCAACGATGACGCTGGTGACGGTACTACCACCGCTACCGTTCTGGCTCAGTCGATCGTCAACGAAGGCCTGAAAGCCGTCGCTGCCGGCATGAACCCGATGGACCTGAAGCGCGGTATCGACAAAGCGACCATCGCTGTCGTTGCCGAGCTGAAAAAGCTGTCCGCGCCATGCACCGACACCAAAGCGATCGCTCAGGTTGGCACCATCTCCGCCAACTCCGACAACTCCATCGGCGACATCATTGCCGAAGCCATGGAAAAAGTCGGTAAAGAAGGCGTGATCACCGTTGAAGAAGGCTCGGGCCTGGAAAACGAACTGTCGGTCGTAGAAGGCATGCAGTTCGACCGTGGCTACCTGTCCCCGTACTTCGTCAACAAGCCGGAAACCATGGTTGCCGAGCTGGAAGGCGCGCTGATCCTGCTGGTCGACAAGAAGATCTCGAACATCCGCGAAATGCTGCCAGTGCTGGAAGCCGTTGCCAAAGCCGGCCGTCCACTGCTGATCGTTGCCGAAGACGTTGAAGGCGAAGCCCTGGCGACTCTGGTTGTGAACAACATGCGTGGCATCGTCAAAGTCGCAGCCGTCAAGGCTCCAGGTTTCGGCGACCGTCGCAAGGCCATGCTGCAGGACATCGCCGTTCTGACCGGCGGTACCGTTATCTCCGAAGAGATCGGCCTGAGCCTGGAAAGCACCACTCTGGAACACCTGGGCAGCGCCAAGCGCGTGACCCTGTCCAAGGAAAACACCATCATCGTTGACGGTGCTGGCGTTGAAGGCGACATCCAGGCGCGTATCGCTCAGATCCGTGCCCAGGTTGCCGAGACTTCCTCGGACTACGACCGTGAAAAACTGCAAGAGCGTCTGGCCAAGCTGTCCGGCGGCGTTGCGGTGATCAAGGTTGGCGCCGGTTCCGAAGTTGAAATGAAAGAGAAGAAAGCCCGCGTTGAAGACGCCCTGCACGCAACCCGCGCAGCCGTTGAAGAAGGCGTGGTACCTGGCGGTGGCGTTGCGCTGATCCGCGCTCTGAACGCGATCATCAACCTGAAAGGCGACAACGCCGACCAGGACGTAGGTATCGCTGTTCTGCGTCGTGCCGTTGAAGCACCGCTGCGTCAGATCGCTGCCAACAGCGGCGACGAGCCAAGCGTTGTGGTCAACGAAGTCAAGAACGGCAAAGGTAACTTCGGTTACAACGCTGCGACTGGCGAATACGGCGACATGATCGAAATGGGCATCCTGGACCCAACCAAGGTAACCCGTTCCGCTCTGCAAGCTGCATCGTCGATCGGCGGTCTGATCCTGACCACCGAAGCCGCTGTTGCTGACGCACCGAAGAAAGAAGGTGCAGTAGGCGGTGGTATGCCGGACATGGGCGGCATGGGTGGCATGGGCGGCATGATGTAAGCCAGCCTTACCCCGAAACGAAAAACCCCGCCTGCGATGAGCAGGCGGGGTTTTTTAATGCCCGCAGTTTGAGTAATCAGGCGTTAACCGGTTGTGCCTTCATGACCGCTTCGGCTTTCACGGTCGGGCGATACAGCACCCAGTAATACGACCCCAGGCAGATCAGCCAGCAGAAAATCGCCGTCCACACGTTGTGCGAAAAGAAGTGTGCGCCCTGCATCATCCGGCTGATCGAGAACACCGAGCCCAGCGCAAAGGCAAAGATGAACGCCTGCCGCGCCAGTCGTGGGCGACGATCCCGCAGCACGAAGAACAGCGCAAACAAGGTGAACCCCGTAGCCGCATGACCACCGGGCCAGCAGCGGCCGGGCTTGTCGGTCGGCGGGCGATGATCCAGCAGTTTGCTGTAGGTTTCATGGCCGCCGAACTGCTCAAGACTCCACGGGCACTGCACGGCGGTGACGGCTTTCATCGGTGTCACGAAAGAGGTCGCCAGGCCCAGGGACAGCACCAGACAGCCCAGTTCACGCTTGTACGGTTTGATCCGGTCGATGAAAAACGCGCCGATGAAACCGATGACGGAAAACACCGAAAACGCGATCACCACCTGCTTGGCGCGATCGTGAAGGATGTTTTCCAGGAAGTAACTGTGGCGCCCGATGAAGTCGCCGGCGGCGGGGTCGTAGAACATCCGCGCCAGGTTCATGTCCAGGTCGGTGAGTTCCAGCAGGATCAGAAGGGCAGCCGCGACAGCGGGAATCCCCAGGCACAGCCAGAAGTTCAGCGGGCGAGGGGCAGGGCGTACAACGCTTGATGACATGACGGGTCCAGAACGGGAAAACGCCCCGGAGCATCAGTCCGGGGCGCTTCGATTAACGATCGCTGACTTGCGCGGCACCCTCCTTGGGTGCTTTCCAGCCAAGCAGCTGTTGCTTGAAGCCATAACTGGCGGTTTGGTAATACGTGATGGCGCGGCTCACCAGCGGGTCGTCGCTGTTGACCCGGGACTCGCGGCTTTCGCTCAGTGCATCGTCATGCCGGCGCAGGCCCTGGCGTGGGCTGAGGATCGCCAGATCCTTGCCGTCGAACAGCCCCAGATGCTGATAGTTGCCCACCACGACCCGAGGTGGCAGCGGGTTGTCCGCCAGCAGGTTGCGACCGAAGAAGGTCGATTGGTAGTCCAGGTTCAGCAGCCCCAGCAGCGTCGGCGCGAGGTCGATCTGGCTGGCCAGTTGCGCGTTTTCCCGTGCTTCGATCAGCTTCGGTGCATAGATGAACAGCGGGATCTGGTAGTTGGTGATCGGCAGGTCTTCCTTGCCCGCACTGCCGGCGGTGTGGTCGGCGACGAAGATGAAGATTGTGTTGTCGAACCAAGGTTTCTGCCGCGCCTGCTCCAGGAACTGGCCGATGGCGTAGTCGGTGTACTTCACCGCACCATCGCGACCGTTGCCGGATTTGATGTCGATGCGGTTTTCCGGGTAAGTGTACGGACGATGGTTGGAGGTGGTCATCAACTGCAACAGGAAAGGCTGCTGCTTGGCGTAGTCGGCGTCCGCCAGTTTCAGCGTCTGCTTGTACAGATCCTCGTCGGCCATGCCCCAGGCATTCTTGAAGTGGATTTCCGACTCATCGACGCTGCTCTGGTCGACAACGCGATAGCCGTTGCCGCTGAAGAACGCGTTCATGTTGTCGAAGTAGCCACGGCCACCGTAGACGAACACGCTGTCATAGCCGACCGCGCTCAGTTGCTGGCCGAGGCTGGCGAAACCGCTCTCGCGACCGATGCGCTTGACGATCGAACGGCCCGGCGTCGGCGGAATGGCCAAAGTGATGGCTTCCAGACCCCGGTCGGTGCGAGTGCCGGTGGCGTAGAAATTGTTGAAGTACAGGCTCTGCTTGCGCAGCGCGTCGAGGTTCGGCGTCAGGTTGCGGCCATCACCATTGCTGCCCAGGTATTTGGCGCTGAGACTTTCGATGGTCACCAGCACGATGTTCGGCTTGCGGGTGACGCCCGGGTTGTCGATATCGCGACGGATGTCCTGCGGATCCTTGCCGACGAAGCGGGCATTGGGCTCGTTCAGTTCGGCACGCATCTGTCCGGCGACTTGGTCCGCAGGCAGGCTCTTGTAGAACTGGCTGTAGTCCAGCTCGTTGTTACGGAACGCGGCGAAGAACTGATACGGGCCGTTGCTCGCCAGTTCGTTCTGATAGGCGTTGCCGCCCTGGGCGCGCGGCGCATCCTGGCTGATCAGTTGCAGGCTCAGACCCGCGACCACCAGCAGAGCCAGTGCATTCAGAAGGCGCCCGCGCAATGGCGGCAGCGGGGCATCCAGCGCCGCGTTGAACGGTTTGCGCAGTGCGAAACTCAACGCGATGGCCAGCACCGCCAGGATGCTCAGCAACTTGCCGATCGGGTAGGACTCCAGCACGTTGTTCAGTACTTCGTCGGAATACACCAGATAATCGACGGCGATGAAGTTGAAGCGAACCCCGAACTCATCCCAGAACAGCCACTCGGCCACCGCCGTGAACAGCATGGCGTACAGGCTGACCGTCAGCAGTCCCTGCAGGAACCAGCGGTGACCGCGCCGCCGCCACAGGCCCGGCGGGCATAGCAGCAGGTACAGGCCCATCGGCAGGGCCGCGTAGGCGAGAAAGCCCAGGTCGTAGACCAGACCGACGCCGAACACGGACAGCGCACCGCCACCGGCCTCATCCAGATGAGTCAGCAGCAGTACGGTGCGGGTGAGGAGAAACACGACCAGCCAGGCGCCGGTGACTAACAACAGATAGCGCATAGGCGCTGTCTTGAAGAAACCCATTGTTTTCTTTTCCTTTTATCAATGGCGCGAGAGTTTCGCGGCGCCACTGTAGTCAGGTTGTGAATCGATAGTGAAAACTTTGTTAAAGATTTATTTCGTCCGGGCAATTTCATCTGCCGGGTCACCAGCGCTGGCCCTGAGCCGAAACAGGCCTTAAGCTGCGCGGGCCATGACGGCCGTTACTGTGTACGGAAGAGGTGCCCATGCGAATTCTATTGGTCGAAGACAACCGCGATATCCTGGCCAACCTGGCCGATTACCTGGGCCTGAAGGGCTACACCGTCGATTGCGCCCAGGACGGTCTGTCGGGCCTGCATCTGGCAGCCACCGAGCACTATGACCTGATCGTGCTCGACATCATGTTGCCGGGCATCGACGGCTACACCCTGTGCAAACGTCTGCGTGAAGACGCCCGCCGCGACACGCCGGTGATCATGCTCACCGCCCGCGATCAGCTCGATGATCGTTTGCAGGGCTTCAAGTCCGGGGCTGACGATTACCTGGTCAAGCCTTTCGCGCTGTCGGAACTGGCTGCACGAATCGAAGCCGTGATGCGCCGCACCCAGGGCGGTGGCCGCCGCTCCTTGCAGGTTGGCGACTTGAGCTACGACCTCGACACACTGGAAGTGACCCGCGAAGGCAAGCTGCTCAAGCTCAACCCGGTCGGCCTGAAACTGCTCGCGGTGCTGATGCAGAAGAGCCCGCACGTCCTGCGTCGGGAAATTCTCGAAGAAGCCCTATGGGGCGACGATTGCCCGGACAGCGACAGTCTGCGCAGCCACGTCCACCAATTGCGTCAGGTGATCGACAAACCGTTCGCCAAACCACTGCTGCACACCGTGCACGGCGTGGGTTATCGCTTGGCCGAGGGCCGCGATGGAGTTTAAGCAGAGCCTTGCCCAGCGGATCATCATCGCCTTTGCGCTGATGAGCGCACTGGTGGCGGGGGCCTTCGCCATGGGCATTGTCGCGACCGTGCACCTGGTGGAAGAAAAACTGATTTCTGCCGGACTGGGCGGCGACCTGCAGCGTCTGTTGCTGATGGACAACGTTTCGGACTGGAGCCATCGGCCAGAGCCGGACCAGTTGTTTTATTTCAGCGGCGGCCCGGGGGACTTCGAGTTGCCCAAGGATCTGCGGCACCTGGATTCGGGGTTCCACGAAGTCTTCCGCGAACAGCTGTCCTATCACGCGATGGTCGAAATCGTCGACGGTCGGCGTTACGTGTTGCTGCAGGATCAAAGCGATTTCGAAGAGCGCGAGCGCGTGCTGTTTGCCGTGGTGCTGGTGGGCTTCGTGCTCAGCCTGGCGCTGGCGGTTTTCCTCGGCTGGGTGCTGGCGCGCAAGGTGATGGCACCGGTGGTCCGGCTGGCGCGTCAGGTGCGTCATCGCGATCAGTTGCTGGGGCTGGCACCGCCGCTGGCGCCGGACTACGCCGCTGACGAAGTGGGTGAACTGGCGGTGGCCTTCGATGCGACGCTCGGGCGTTTGCGTCAGGCGTTGACCCGAGAGCGGCTGTTCACCAGTGACGTCAGCCACGAATTGCGCACACCGCTGATGGTTCTGGCCACTTCGTGTGAACTGCTGCTGGAAAACCCGGGCATCGATCAGCGCGGTCGTGCCCAGGTCGAACGGATTGCCCGTGCCAGCGAAGAAATGCGCGAACTGGTGCAGACCTTCCTGATGCTGGCCCGTGCCCAGCGCGAAGATGCGGGTGCGGCGCCCCGGCACAGTCTCGGCCAGGTGGCGGACAATCTGCTGGGCGTGTGGCGCGAGCCGATCGAATCCAAGGGGCTGAAGCTGATTTTCGAGCCGGGCAATCCGCCGGACACCCTTTACAACGCCACACTGCTCAATGCGGTGATGGGTAACCTGCTGCGTAATGCCCTGCACTACACCGAGCAGGGTTTCATTCGACTGACGCTCAACGATAACGGCTTCGTGGTCGAGGACTCGGGTGTAGGCATTCCCGAGGAAAAGCGCGAGGAAATGTTCAAACCGTTCGTGCGCGGCAGCGAAAAACGCGGAGAAGGCCTTGGACTGGGGTTGTCACTGGTGCAGCGCATCTGTGAAAACCAGGGCTGGAGCGTCACTTTGAGTACGATGGAGCCCAATGGCTGTCGTTTCGAGGTAGATCTGGGCAAACAGGAATCCCTCCCAAATGGCACAAAAAAGCTGCCAACCTGAACGAAACCTGTATAACCTTGAAATAGTTCGTGGGTTTACGCGACGTTTTTTTCACAAAGGGATGACCTGACGCTGACACGCCCCTGCATAAGGTGGGGATATCAGCAATTCAGGAGTCCCGATGATGGCCGGCCCGATCAAACTCGATTTTTCCGAGAAGTACGACGACAACCATGCGCAGAAATATCTGCGCAAGCACCAGGATGGCCTGGGGCGTCGCCTGTCCAACTGGCGTGATCAGCAGTTGGCCCGCAAGGCGCTGACGCTGGTTGGCGAGCCGGGACTGGTGCTGGATCTGCCGTGCGGTGCCGGACGTTTCTGGCCGTTGCTGGCAGAAAAGCCCAATCGGGTAATCATCGGGGCAGACAATTCCGAGTCGATGATCAAGACGGCGATGCAGGCCCAGCCGGCGGATGTGGTGAAGCGGGTACAACCCTTGCACACCTCGGCGTTCGATATCGCGTTGCCTGACAACTCCGTGGACAGCATTTTCTGCATGCGTCTGCTGCACCATATCGGCGAAGCCGAGCATCGGCGGACGATCTTGCGGGAGTTTGAACGCGTTACCCGGGACAGTGTGATCGTTTCGTTGTGGGTAGATGGCAATTTCAAGGCCTGGAAACGCAAGCGCGCGGAGAAACGCCGCGGCCAGGAAGGTTATCAGAACCGGTTTGTGCTACCGGCCGCTACGGTTGAAAAGGAATTTGAAGAGGCAGGATTCAGGATCCAGGAACAACTGGACTTCATTCCGCTCTATGCCATGTGGCGAGTTTACGTACTACGCAAGAGGTAAGAGGATGGCAGTGCAATTTGCAGCAGAAACGGAAGTTGCTCCCCAGGATCGCTTTGACTATTACTGGAACCAGCGCGGTGAGTGGGTGGAAGAACCCAACGTGCGTCGTGGTGGCGAAAGTGGCGTGCAGCGGGTGGTGGGGCGCGATGGTCAACTGCTGTATGCCAAACGCCAGACAGGACATATCTATCGCAGCTGGTTGCATCCCTTCGGTCGGCCGACCGTATTGCGTGAACTGGATGCGCTGACCGGCGTAACCAGACTTGGCGTCCGGGTGCCGGAAATCGTTTTTTGCGGGGCCCAGCCTGATCCGCAGCACAAGTGGCGGGCGTTGCTGGTCACCAAGTCGCTGGACGGTTTCCAGGAACTTGAACAGTGGGAAGCGGCAGGTGGTCGCGAGCAGTACGGTGAAGCCGTGTATGAACGCGTGCTCAAGGACCTCGCCGAAAACCTGGCCCGCATGCACAAGGGCCGCTGGCAGCACAGCTGCATTTACATCAAGCACGTCTTTGTCCGCGTCACCGGCGAAGGCGACTCGGCCAAGGTCGAAGTGGCCCTGATCGATCTGGAAAAATGCCGTCAGCGCCTGACCGCTTACCGTGCGGCCTCCCATGACATGAAACAATTGCGCCGCCACTCGTCGTTCAGCCCTACGGACTGGAAAAAACTCGTCTATTTTTATGAGACGGCGTTTGGCAGCGCTATCAAGGGTTTATAGCGATGAAACTAGAAATTGCGCGAGGTTTGTTTCTGGTAGGAGCCTTGGCAGTTGCATCTTTGGCGGTGGCGGCCTGGGAACAGCCACGCATGCAAGTGATCGGGGCATCGAGCAGCGATGCCCATTGTCCGATGCCGCGGGTGGCGAAAGCCTCCGTGGCAACCAAACCCGATCATGATTTGTTGCTGTTCATGTTCGGGCTTTCTCAAGGGATGAGGCCGCAGAGTTGAATCGATTGAAAAGTGCCAAAGGCCTCGCAGATGCGAGGCCTTTTTTGTGCCCGTGTGAAAACGGCGGTTACGGGGCGGGTGCGGGATCGGGTCTGGCCAGCACGGTATAAACACAGGGCAGGACGAACAGCGTAAACAAGGTCCCGATCGACATCCCGGTGGCAATCACCGTGCCGATATCGAAACGGCTCACCGCGCCCGCGCCACTGGCGATGATCAGTGGCACCATGCCGAACACCATGGCGGCGGTGGTCATCAGCACCGGCCGCAAGCGAATCGCCGCCGCCTCTTCAACCGCCTCGCGGGCCGTCAGGCCTTTTTCCTTGCGCAACTGGTTGGCGAATTCGACGATCAGGATCCCGTGCTTGCTGATCAGACCAATCAGCGTCACCAGTCCGACCTGGGTGTAGATGTTCATGCTCGACCAGCCGAGGAACAGCGGAATCAGCGCCCCGCAAATCGACAGCGGTACGGTCACCAGTATCACCAACGGGTCGCGGAAGCTCTCGAACTGCGCTGCCAGCACCAGAAAGATGATCGCCAGCGCCAGTGCGAAGGTCACCCACAGCGCACTGCCTTCCTGGACGAATTGCCGTGAGGCACCGCCGTAGTCGAAGGCAAAACCGGCAGGTGCTTCTTCCCGGGCGATCTGCACGACGCTGTCGATGGCTTCGCCCATGCTGACCAGCGGGAACCCGGACAGCTTCGCCGCGTTGAGTTGCTGGAACTGGTTGAGCTGTCGTGGGCGTGCTCGGTCAGTCACGGTGATCAGGGTCGACAGCGGCAGCAACTCGCCCTGGGTGTTTTTCACGTAGTAGTTGTTCAGCCAGTCCGGGTTGTCGCGATAGGCCCGTTCAACCTGGGCGATCACCTTGTAACTGCGACCCTCGATGGTGAACCGGTTGATCTCCGCCTCGCCGAGCAAGGTGGCGAGCGTGCCGCCCAGATCCTGCATCGACACGCCCATCTGCGCCGCTTTCGCGCGGTCGATATCGACTACCACCTCCGGTTTGTCGAAGGCCAGGTCGAGGTCGACGAAGGCGAATTTGCCCGACTCCATCGCACGCTTCTTGATCCGGTCAGCCACCTGCAGCAACAGCTCGTAGTCGTTGGCCGTGTTGATCACGAATTCGAACGGCAGGCCCTCGCCGGTGCCGGGCAGGGAGGGCAGGTTGAAGCCGAAGATCTGCAAACCCGGAATGCTGCCGAGCTTGCCCTGCACCTCGGGAAGAATCTGCATCTGGGTGCGGCTGCGTTCGTTCCATGGCTTGAGCAGGAATCCGCCGATGCCGCTCTGCACACCGTTGTAGCCGTTGATCTGGAACGAGGAGTAGTACTCCGGGAATTCCTTGAAGATCTTCACGAATTCTTCGGTGTAGGTGTTCAGGTAATCGAGGTTGGTCGGTTGCGGCGCGTTGGCCATCATGAAAATGATGCCCTGGTCTTCGTCCGGCGCCAGTTCCGATTTGGTGAACTTGAGCAGCACCGGAATCAGGCACAGCACGATCACTGCGAACACCAGCACCACCGGCCGGGTGTTGAGCGTGCCGTGGAGCATGCTCTGGTAGCGTCGCTTGAGGTTTTCGAAGATCCGGTCGAGTCGATGGGCCAGCCCGGTGGGGTTTTCCTCGTGACGCAGCAACAAGGCGCACATCATCGGCGACAGGGTCAGGGCGACGATGCCGGAAATCACCACGGCCCCGGCAAGGGTCAGAGCGAACTCCTTGAACAGGGCACCGGTCAGCCCGGTGAGAAAACCGATCGGCGCATACACCGCCGCCAGGGTGATGGTCATCGACACCACCGGCATCGCGATTTCCCGGGCGCCTTCGAGGGCGGCCTCCAGCGGGGTCTTGCCTTCCTCGATATGCCGGTGGATGTTTTCCACCACGACGATGGCATCGTCCACCACCAGACCGATGGCCAGCACCATTGCCAGCAGGGTCAGCAGGTTGATCGAGTAACCCATCATCTGCATGAAGAACATCACGCCGATCATCGACAGCGGAATGGTCACCACCGGGATCACCACCGAACGCAGGGCGCCGAGAAACAGGAACACCACCACGATCACGATCAGCACCGCTTCGAACAGGGTTTTCACCACTTCGTCGATGGAGGCCTGGATGAACAGCGTGGCGTCGTAGGCGATCTCGCTCTTGAGGTTGGGCGGCAACTGGGCTTCCAGCTCCGGCATGATCTTGCGCACTTCCTTGATCACGTCCAGCGGGTTGGCGCCGGGGGTGGCCTTGATCCCGATGTACACCGAGGGAGTGCCACCGAAGGAACTGATGGAGTTGTAGTTCTCCGCACCCATTTCCACCCGCGCCACATCGCTGAGCAATACACGGCTGTCGCCACTGACCTTGAGCGGAATCTTGCCGAAGGCCTCGGCGGACTTCAGTTCGGTGTTGGCGTTGATACTGGTGACCACGTATTCGCCTTTCACCTCACCGGCGGCGGAGAGGAAGTTGTACTGGCGCACGGCATTGGTCACGTCGCTGGCGCTGAGGCCGAAACCGGCGAGTTTCACCGGGTCGATCCACAGGCGCATGGCGAACACCTGGTTACCCAGAATCTCGGCTTCGGCCATGCCTGGCAGCGTCGCCAGTTTTGGCTGGATCACCCGCGACAGGTAGTCGGTGATCTGCGGGTTGCTCAATTCCTTGCTGAAGAAACTGATGTACATCAGCGCCGAGGCATCGGCGGATTCCTTGCTCAGCACCGGGTCTTCGGCATCCTGCGGCAGTTTGTTCTTCACCTCGTTGGCCTTGGCCAGCAGTTCGGTGAACAAGCGGTCGCTGTTGGAACCGATGCGTGCGTAGATCGAAATCACCGAGAAGTTCTGGCGACTGACCGAGGTCATGTAGTCGATGCCCTCGGCGCTCGCCAGGCTCTGTTGCATCGGCTGGGTGATGTAGCCCTGGATGGTTTCGGCGTTGGCCCCGGGATAGGCGGTAGTCACCGTGATCAGGGCGTTTTCCATCTGCGGATACTGGCGCAACGGCAGCTTGCTCCAGGCCTGGAAGCCCAGCAGCACAATCAGCAGGCTGACCACGGTGGCGAGCACCGGGCGGCGAATGAACGGATCGGTAAAGGCCATGAGGATTCCTTGATCAGTCGGCGCGGCGCGGACTGTTCTGCTCGCCGAGGGTCTTGTCTTCGCTGATGGCGATGTGGGCGCCGTTGTCCAGTTTGATCTGGCCGGCCGTCACCACTTGCTCGCCGCTCTGCACGCCCTTGTTGATCATCACCAGGCCCTCGCGGCGCTCACCGGTTTCAATGAACCGACGCTCGGCGATCAGCACCGGTTGGCCCTTGTCGTCTTTCTCGACGCTGCCGTCCTCGGCCTTTTTCTGCCCGACCACGTAAATCGAGTTGCCGTAGAGGGTGTAGGTGATCGCGCTTTCCGGTACGACGATGTGTTTCTGCGGATCCGGCAGCAGCACTTCAAGGCTGGCGAACATGCCCGGCAGCAACTTGCCATCGGGGTTGGCCAGCGTCGCGCGAACCAGAATGTTGCGGGTGGTGCTTTCGACAATCGGGTTGATTGCGCTGATGGCGCCGGGAAAATTCTGCCCGGGATACGCAGCTACCGAAATCTGCACCGGTTGGCCGATCGCCAGTTTCGGCACTGATTGTTCGGGCACATAGAAGTCGGCGTAGAGGCTGCTCAGATCCTGCAGGGTGGCGATTTTCGTACCGCTGGCGAGGTAGTCGCCGACGTCGACCTGACGGATGCCGATGGTGCCGCTGAACGGTGCGACGATGCGTTTTTTCGCCAGCGACGCATTGAGCTGATTGACTGTGGCGCGATTCTTTTGCAGCACCGCCGAGAGTCGGTCGAATTCACCTTTGGAGATGGCGCTGCTGCCCACCAGTTGACTGCCGCGACCGAAGTCCAGTTGCGCCAGGCCGAGGTCGGCCTTGGCGGTTTCCAGCAAGGCGGATTCGACGGCGCTGTCGAGTTGCAGCAACGGTTGCCCGGCCTTGACCTTCTGGCCTGATTCGAATTTCAGCTCGGTGACGGTGCCGGCGACTTCCAGGCTCAGCTCGACACCTTGCAGCGCCTTGAGCGTGCCGACGGTAGGCAGGCGCATCTGCCACGGGCGCTCGGCGGCTGTGGCCACGGCGACACTGATCGGCGGTTTCGGTTTGGCAAAGCCCTGGATCATGGTGTAGATCGAGAAGGCCTTGTAACCGGCGAGAAGCAGAACGATCAGCAGTACAACACCCAACATGATCAGCATGCGGCGACGCAGCATATTCCAGTTCCTTGGAGAAAATCAGGCGAGACAGGCGGGCACATTACCCCGACTCCGGCAGGGATTCCAACTGCCAGTTTTTACAGGTGTGAGGGGATGAGGTGGAGGAGGGGAGCACCGCCGACCGAACGGCCTGCGGCGATTTTCAGGCCATCAGGTGCAGATGGTTGTCCCAGAGCCCTGCGGGCAGATCCAGCGGTTTGGCCAGCAGTTCATCCTGGCGACAATCGTAGTAGCGGCAACGTCCTTGTCCCGACGTCACAACGAAGCCGTCCTTCACCGCACCGACACCGGCGCAGTCGGGCAACGGTGCGTCGAGGCGCACTTCGCCGCTGTCCAGATCCCAGATGAAGAAGCGGTTGCCACGCGGTGCGGTCAGTGCCACCAGACGCAGTTCGCTGTGCACGGCGACGCTGGCGGTGTAGTGCCCCATCGACTGCAACTGATGCTCCGGCACCGGGAACGCCACGAACGGCTGGCCCGGACGCTTGATCGCCAGCAACTCGGAACGCTCCTGGGAAGGCCCCATGAATTGCTGGCCGGCGACGATGGTGCCATCGCTGGCGATGCCCAGGTGCCGCACGCTGTTCATCTGCTGGGCGAGGGTTTCCTTGCTCAACAGGGTGCCGTCGCGCTGCATCAGCACCAGGCTTGGTTCCATGGCGTCGAGGTTCATGTCGACCCGGCTTTCGGCCTCGGTGCGAATCCCGCCGTTGGCCACCACCAAAGTTTCACCGTCGGGCATCCACGACACTTGATGCGGGCCGAGACCGTGGGTGGAAATCTCGCCGCTGTGTACCAGCCGTTCACCCTCGAACTTGTAGACCCCGAGCAAACCACGGCCTGGATCGGTGGTGTCGTTTTCGGTGGCGTACAGGTAATCGCCGCTGTGGTGGATCACCGCGTGGCCGTAGAAATGCCGGTTCGGCTGCGAGGTCACGGTCTGCAGCAATGCACCGTCGCGCAGGTCGATCAGGTAGCTCTCGGTACCCGGACGCCGGGCGACGAACAGCGCGATCGGCAGCGTCGGGTGATTGATGATGTCGTGGCAGCGCTGGCCGACTTCGGTGGCGAACACTCGCGTACCGTCCAACCGATAACCGACGGCGTAGTGCTTGCCGTCGGTGTCGTCGCGCGCCGACAGCAACAGCGGGCTCTGATCCTTGCGCTTGAACAGCGTCCAGCCGCCCAGTGTCACTGCTCCCAGCAGCAAACTACCTAAAGTCAGAGCCTGGCGTCGCAGCATGGCACTTGCCCTCATCAGTCACCGTCGTTGGCATTGAAGCCCAGTTGAATGCCCAGCGCCTTGGCCAGTTCGCCTTCGTGCAGGCGATGGACGACGTTGAGGCTGTCGTAGATGTCGTTGAGCTGCTGGCGACCGGCGTCGTCTTCGAGCATTTCGGTCAGCGAGCGCTGGGTGCTGCCAAACAGTTTGAGCGAGGCTGCGTACGCCGCATCGATCTTGTCCGCCAGCGGTTTCTGTTCGGCCGGCAGCAGGCCGCGCAAGCCTTTGTTGTCGACGCCTTCCCACACGGTCTTGGCGGCGGCGAGGCTGGCTTCCATCGCCGTCAGCGACGACTGGCTGCGCCATGCATCGGCCTGGAACGGTTGCGGCACGCCTTTGCTCTGACGGCCCATCGGGGTGCCGAGTTTTTTCTTCAGGGTGTCGAGGGCGGTGACCTGTACCCGCAGCAGGTCGGCGATCGCTTCGTGGGAGTCGGCGTAGCGCTGGTTGGGGAACTTGCTCATCTGCGCGAGCATGCCGTCGGTGTTGTTCCAGTTGCTCAGAATCTCTTCGGCCAGTTGTTTCTGGCGTTCGCCGATGGCTACCAGCAACGGGCAGTATTTGGCTTTCTGTTCGTCGTTGGCCACGTCAGGCTTGGCGTCGAACAGGATGTATTCGTAGGCCGACAGGCCTTGCACCACAACGCTGGACTTGGCCAGGGCGGCGGCATCGATCTGCGGCTGGGCGGTGACCAGTTGCTCGACCTGACGGCCGACGAGGTTTTTCTTGTCCGGCCAGAACTGCACCTGCCACGAGCGGTTGCCTTCGGACAGCGGGCCGATCAGCAGCGGTTGCAGTTCGGCCCAGGCTTTCTGCGCGTGGAGGAAGTCGGCGCGGGCGGTCTCCAGGTTTTCCTTGCCCTGGCAGTAGGCGAGGGCGCTGACGGCCAGTTGCCGGTCAGCCTCGACCCAGCGGGTGTAGGTCGGCAGGATCACCGATTTGGCGATGGCGGCCGAGGTGACGGCTTGCGGATCCTGCGGCGAGCAGGCGCCGAGGGCCAGTGCGGCAAGGCTGGTGAACAACAGCTTGGGACGGAACATGTCGGGCTCCCGATTCTTTTAAGTGTTTAAAGTGAATTCAAGAACGCCAGCAGCGCGGCACGCTGCTGGGCATTGAAAGACAAAACCTGTTGCTGCGCCGCCCGGGCTTCGCCGCCATGCCAGAGCACGGCTTCGAGCAGGTTGCGGGCGCGGCCGTCGTGCAGGAACTGGGTGTGACCGCTGACTGCCTGCGTCAGACCGATGCCCCACAACGGCGGCGTGCGCCAGTCGCGGCCACTGGCCTGGAACTCGGTGCGGTTGTCGGCCAGGCCTTCGCCCATGTCATGCAGCAGCAGATCGCTGTACGGGCGAATCACTTGATTGGCCAGTTCAGGTTCGGCCGCGTTGGCGGCGGTGGTGTATTTCGGCGTGTGACAGGACTGGCACCCCGCCTGGAAAAACAGATTCTTGCCGGCCAGCACCTGAGCATCGTTGACGCCCCGGCGAGCGGGAACGGCGAGGTTGCGGGTGTAGAACAGCACCAGGCGCAGGATGTTGTCGCTGACTTCAGGTTCGCCGTCCGGGCCATTGCCATTGGGCGCCTGTTTGCAGGCGATTTGCGCGTCGGTGCAGTCATCAAACGGTCTCAGGCTCGTGGTGAGGCCCATATCACCAGAAAACGCGTGAACATTTTGTTGATTGAGGTTCGGTTGCCCGGCTTTCCAGCCAAATCGGCCCATCACGGTCTTTTGCTGTGCGTCATCCCAGACCCGGTTGGGCCGGCCGTTGATGCCGTTTTTCTCTTTGGCCTGCGCGGCGGCGTTGGCGAGGATGGCTTCTTCGGGGATCGCTTCGAGCAGACCCAGGCCGATCATCGGCGGTGCAACCCGTGCGGAAAAACGCGTGTCGGGGTGCATCGGACCGTAGCCGAGCTGAGAGAACTGCAACACCGGTTTGCGCAGCTCGACTTCGGTGCCGTCCTTGAAGCGCACCGGCACTGGCGTGTAATCGACCCGCACTTTGCCTTCCGGCGCGACGCCAGGCACGGCCATGTCCTGGAACTGTCCGCCGTAGACCGGCTCCGGCACCACGCCGACTTGCTCGATCAATCTGGCGTACTGCGGCGCATCGGGAATCGACAGACGCACCAGCATCGATACGGCGTTTGGCGCATCCGGAGGCGGCGGATGGCCGCGACCGTCCTTGATGTGGCAACCCTGGCAGGCGTTGGTGTTGAACAACGGGCCGAGGCCATCGCGGGCGGTGGTGGTCGACGGCGCGATCACCCAGGGGCTGCGAAAGAAACTGTTGCCGACGCTGAAGTCCACCCGACGCGAAGGTGGCAGGTTGGCCGAGGGCAGGGAAAATGAATTCTGATCGGTCTTGCGCACGGTCGCGGCACCGCCGGAGCGGGCTTCGCCGGGTTCGGCCTTGGTGAAACGCGGGGCGTCATCGCAGGCACTCAGGCCAAGGGCCAGAAACAGTGCGGACAAGCGAAGAGGCAACGACGGCATCAGACTTCCTGCGGACGGGCAAAAATAAAGGCGCAAAGTCTAACAGGGCGAGGGGGTTTGAATAAGAGGAATTATCGTTTGCTTGATACAAGTCAGGCCGGCGGAAACGAACAAGGCGACCCGAAGGTCGCCTTGTTCAGTCAGCCAGCGTCGATCAGAACTCGTGATCGGCGTTGTCCGGGTTCAGGTCGCTGATGCCCAGTTTGCCGGCAGCCGCTTCGATCGAACCGGTCTGCTTGACCAGGGAGGCGATGGCGTCACGGACGATCTGGTTACCGGCGGTGTTGCCGGCGGCGATCAACTGGTCGTAGTGCTCACCCTTGTTGGCGTGATCGACCATGACCTGGATCTTGGCTTCGGTAGCGGCCAGATCGTTTTTCAGCGCGGTGTCGGCAGCCGGGTCAACCTTGGCCACCAGCGACGACAGGCTGGCGCCGGTCATCTTGGTGCCGTCGACGCGGGTGTACTCGCCCAGATAGACGTTACGAATGCCTTTGGCATCGTAGAAGTGCGAGTTGTGGGTGTTGTCGCTGAAGCAATCCTGTTCGTCTTCCGGGGAGTTTGCTTCCAGGGACACTTTCATGCGCTCGCCGGCCAGCTCGCCCAGGGACAGGCTGCCCATGCCGAACAGCATTTTGCGCAGGCCGCTTTCAGCCGGTTCGGCTTCCAGGGTGGCGCGATAGTTGTCGGCCACGTTCGGCTTCCAGTTGCCGACCATTTCTTCCAGGTCGCTGACCAGCAGTTGGGTCACAGCTTTCAGGTAGGCACGGCGACGATCGTTGTGACCGCCGGTAGCGCCGGCGCCTTCCAGGTAGTCCGACGCCGGCCGGTTGCCGGCGCCAGGGCCGGTGCCGTTCAGGTCCTGGCCCCAGAGCAGGAATTCGATGGCGTGGTAGCCAGTGGCGACGTTGGCTTCGGAGCCGCCCAGCTCGTTCAGGCTGGCGAGTTTTTCCGGCGTGATGTCCTTGACGTCGACCTTGTCTTCGCCGACCTGTACTTCAGTGTTGGCGATGATGTTGGCGGTGGCGCCCGGGTTGCCCAGCGCGTGTTCGTAGGATTTGTCGACGTAGTCGATCAGGCCTTCGTCCAGCGGCCAGGAGTTAACCTGACCTTCCCAGTCGTCGATGATGGTGTTGCCGAAGCGGAACACTTCGCTCTGCAGGTAAGGAACGCGGGCGGCGATCCAGGCTTCACGGGCGGCTTTCAGGGTGTCGGCGTTTGGCTTGGCCAGGAAAGCATCGATCGTGGTTTGCAGGGTTTTCGCGGTGGATTCGGCATCGCTGTAGACGGCGAAGACCATGTCGGCGTAGTGCGCGACCACAGCCTTGGCAGCGGCTTCGTCGACTTTACCGGCAGCGGCAGGCGTCGCCGGTGCGGCGGTGCTGGCGGCTGGCGTCGGCGCAGCTGGAGCGGCGGCCTTGTCTTTACCTTCGCCGCAACCGGCGAGGGAAATGGCGATGGCCAGCAGACTGGCGGTAGCCAGAGGCATACGAATCATGGCGAACATCCTGCTTCGGTAATTGAGTGGACAGGCGCGGGGGTGCGCAAAAGCTGCGACATAATGCAAATCTTTCGCATTATGTGTAAAGGGTTGTAGCTGGAAATATTTCCTGTTTGCGCAGGGGTTGCGCTGGATCAACGGCGTGGGTTCTTCCCGATATCGGTGGCGGGGAGTCCTGTGCCGGAGGTTTCAGAGAATGGCGGCGTTGCTGCGTTGCGCCTGCTTGAGATAGACACTCAACTCACGCGCCGGCAGCGGCTTGCTGTAGTGATAGCCCTGACCTTCGTGGCAGCCTTCGGAGATGATGTAGGTCTCCTGTTCGGCGGTTTCCACGCCTTCGGCGATCACCTGCATGCCCAGGCTCTTGCCCAGTTGAATGATGGCGCGAACGATGGTCGCGTCATCGTCGTCATCCAGTAGGTCCTGGACGAAGCTCTTGTCGATCTTGATCTTGTCCAGCGGCAGGCTCTTGAGATAACTCAGCGAGGAATAGCCGGTTCCGAAGTCGTCGATGGCGATCAGTGCGCCGGAGCGGCGCAGGCTCAGCAAGTGCTGGGCGGCGGTGCTGATGTCTTCCATCAGGCCGGTTTCGGTGACTTCCAGTTCCAGGCTGCGCGGTGGCAGGCGATACATCTGCAACAGGTTGTTGACCACTCTCGGCAGCTCGGCGTGGTGCAGTTGCACGGTGGACAGGTTGACTGCCATGCGCAGGTCGACGAAACCCTGATCGTGCCATTCGCGCAGTTGCTTGCAGGCCTGATCCAGCACCCACTCACCGATGGCGATGATCGTGCCGTTCTGTTCGGCCAGCGGAATGAACAGGTCCGGCGGCACCAGTCCGTGCTCCGGGTGCTGCCAGCGGATCAGCGCCTCGACGCCGACCACGCGGTGATCGCGGTAGCTGATCTGTGGTTGATAGACGAGGTAGAACTGATCCCGCAGCAGGGCATCGCGCAGGTCTTTTTCCAGCTCGCGACGGCGGCGCATCTCGCTGTCGACGCTGGCGATATAAAACTGATAGCGGTTGCGCGAGCGGGTCTTGGCCAGGGTCATGGTCTGCTCGGCTTTCTGCAACAGCTTCTCGGTGCTGTCGCCATCCTCCGGAAACAGCGTGATGCCGATGGTCGCGCGCAGGCGAATTTCCTGATGATCGAGGGCGAACGGGGCTTCCAGGTCGTCGAGGATGCTTTGCGCCAGTTCTGCCGCTTCGTAAGGCTGTTCGATGTCGGCCTGCACCAGGGCGAACTGGTCGCCACCCAGTCGGGCGAGGGCGCCGAGGCGGCCGCTGTGGGCGCGCAGTCGATCCGCCAGGGCCAGCAGCAGCTGGTCGCCGGTCTGGTAGCTGAATTGTTCGTTGATGCCTTTGAAATCATCCAGCCCGACGCACAACACCGCGACCCGACGCTGCAGCTTGCCGGCGTCCACCAGGATCTTGTCCAATTGCTGCTGCAACTGCTGGCGGTTCGGCAGACCGGTGAGGAAATCGTACTGGGCCATGCGCAGCAGGCTGTTTTCCGCTTCGTGGCGCAGATGGGTGTTGCGTTCGATGGATTCGAGCAACTGGTTGGCGGTGTTGATCCAGATCCCGAGCTCGTTTTTCTCGTGACCCTTGAGCTGCGGAATCTTGTGTTCGCTGGGGCGGTCCGGGTTGATTTCGGTGAGGTGCTCGATGATCCGCGACAGCGGCTTGGTCAGCAGCCAGTGATAGACCAGATACAACACAAGGCCCATGGCCAGGGCGCGCAACACGCCGGAAATGAAGATGATCACCGAGCTGACGATGAAACCCTGGCCGTAGGTGGCGGTGTCGAGGGTGATGCTCAGGTCGCCGTAATATTCGCTGTAGGGACCGCGCCCCACCAGTTGGGTGGTGAAGGTTCGTTCCTGGCCGAGGATCAGGTCGGTCAGCCAGCGACTGCTGGATTGCTGCAATTCACGGGATTTCTGCGCGAGCATCGCTTCGTTGGGATGCCCGATGGAGGCCTGGCGCACGGCGTCGTCCTGGAACAGGCCTTCGATCACCTGCATGCCCATTTCCCGGTCCAGGCTGTAGACCGCCTGGGTCGAGGGATCGCGGAACATGTCGAGGATGCGTTCGGCATCGCCGGCGACGGCCTGACGGGTTTTATAGGCATCGAAGACAATCTGCGCGCAGCTCAAGACCACGCCGACGATCAATGCCGACAGGAGCACGACCCGGAGCAACTTCACCGACAAGCTGTTCTTGAGTTCCAGCTTCAAAGGGTTATTCCTTGTTCCGTGCGGGTAGCGTCAAGTTGCCATGAGTATTGGCAATCCCGTGTTGGCAGTCAAAGGGACAATCGAACCGCGGAAAGTTTGTCCGTGGCCTTGGCCGAAATGCGGCTGCCTGGAGTATTGGCCCTGATTGTACTGTGTCGGTAGTTTTGGCCTCCAACTTGAGGGGCGTCAGACAATTTTTCCTCTGTTTGATGTTAGTCCGCTGTGGCTTGGGAGCAAGGGGGCAAGGGCTGCTTTGCGTGTGGGAAATGGCCTTGTTTGTGACGGGATTCGCCGACCTGATTGCGCAGGCATAAAAAAACCCGGCCATAGCCGGGTTTTTGTCTGGCGTGCAGCTTAAGCGGTGAAGGTCTTGCCTTCGAACTGCTCGGCCACGAACTTCCAGTTGACCAGGTTCCAGAACGCCTCGACGTACTTAGGACGCAGGTTACGGTAGTCGATGTAGTAAGCGTGTTCCCAGACGTCGCAGGTCAGCAGCGGGGTGTCGCCGCTGGTCAGCGGGTTGCCGGCGCCGATGGTGCTGGCCAGGGCCAGGGAACCGTCAGCCTTTTTCACCAGCCAGCCCCAGCCGGAACCGAAGGTGCCGATCGAGGTTTTGCTGAACTCTTCCTTGAACTTGTCGAACGAACCGAACGCCGCGTTGATGGCATCAGCCAGTGCGCCGGTTGGTTGACCGCCGGCGTTTGGCGCCAGGCAGTTCCAGTAGAAGGTGTGGTTCCAGACCTGAGCGGCGTTGTTGAAGATGCCGCCCGAGGAAGTCTTGACGATCTCTTCCAGGGTCTTGCCTTCGAACTCGGTGCCTGGCACCAGGTTGTTCAGGTTCACGACGTAGGTGTTGTGGTGCTTGTCGTGGTGGAATTCCAGGGTTTCCTTGGAAATGTGCGGCTGCAGGGCATCGTGTGCGTAAGGCAGCGGCGGCAATTCGAAAGCCATGATGATTCTCCTAATCAGGTCTGTTGCGGTGAGCGCAAGGCCGATCACGGGCGGCCAGAAATGCACCGGCGAGTTTTTACTCTTTGCGGCGCAGGGTTCGGATCATAGCACCGGGGGTGCGGCATAACCACGCAACAACTGTGTGGGATAGAGGTTCCAGAGCCTTTTGGAATAAATCACGAAGCCAATATCAATTGACCGGCTACCGTGAACATCATCACCGCCACCAACAGATCGAGAATTCGCCAGGTCCCCGGCCGCGCCAGCCACGGTGCCAGCCACGCCGCGCCGAACGCCAGGGTGAAAAACCATAGCAGCGAAGCACTTGCCGCGCCCACTACATAGGCGCCTGGCACCGACTGTTGTGCACCGAGGGAGCCGATCAAAAGCACGGTGTCCAGATAGACGTGCGGGTTGAGCAGGGTCACCGCCAGTGCGCTGAGCATCACCGCCCGCAGTGAGCGCACGGTCTGGTTCTCACCCTGTTGCAGACTCTGTTTCGAGAACGCCCGGCGCAACGCCTGGCTGCCGTACCAGATCAGGAACACCGCACCGCCCCAGCGTGCAACCGCCAGCAACGTCGGATTTTGCGCCAGCACCGTGGCCAGGCCGAATACGCCTGCCGCTACCAGCAATGCATCACAGGCGACGCACAGCGCGGCGACCGGTAGATGATGCTCGCGACGCAGACTCTGGGCCAGGACAAAGGCATTCTGGGTGCCGATCGCCATGATCAGCCCGAAGGCCACCAGCAGGCCGTTGGTATAGCTTTGCCACATAACAGTTACTCCGCGTTGGCTGCGAGATCGCGCAGCACTTGCATGGCGCGTTCGGCGTCAGCCTGACCGACAAACAAATGGTCGTGGTAATAGCCGGCAATCACGTTGCAACTGATGTCGGCCTTGCCCAGTGCGGTGGCGAATGCGGCGGTCAGGCCGACGGCTTCCAGCGCCGAATGCACGTTCAAGGTGATCCAGGCCGCGACATAGTCGAAGCTGAAACCGGCACGCTCGGCGTGGGAGCGTTCGAGAATCACCGTCAGGCCTTCCTTTTCACGGAAACTTCCGACAACTTCCAGGCCGCTCGGCAACTGTCCGTCGCGCAAGGTGCAGAACACATATTCGCCGGCATTGAGCTGCGGGCTCATGCTGCGCAACAGGGTGGACAACGAGGTTTCGCCAGCCATGGGGGTGGTCCTTGATAAAGAGTGCTTGCTGGCTATTCTCCGGGTACACGCTGTATAAGAAAAACCAATAGTGCTGATCGCTCATTAGGAAAACTGATGTTCGACTACAAATTGCTTTCCGCTCTGGCCGCCGTGGTCGAGCAGGCCGGATTCGAACGGGCGGCGCAGGTGCTGGGCCTTTCGCAATCGGCGATTTCCCAGCGGATCAAACTGCTGGAGGCGCGGGTCGGCCAGCCGGTGCTGGTGCGCGGGACACCGCCGTCACCCACCGAGATCGGCCGGCGCCTGCTCAACCATGTGCAGCAAGTGCGCCTGCTCGAACGGGATCTGCAGACGCTGGTGCCGGCGCTGGACGAAGAGGGCCTGCCGGAACGGCTGCGCATCGCCCTCAACGCCGACAGCCTCGCCACCTGGTGGGCCGAGGCCGTAGGCGACTTCTGCGCCGAACAACACCTGTTGCTGGACTTGATCGTCGAAGACCAGACCGTCGGCCTCAAGCGCATGCGTGCCGGTGAAGTAGCCGCATGCCTGTGTGCCAGTGAACGACCGGTGGCGGGCGCCCGCAGCGTGTTGCTTGGCGCCATGCGTTATCGGGCGCTGGCCAGCCCGGCGTTCATCGAGCGGCATTTCCCCGATGGCGTGCGGGCCGAACAACTACCGCGCACTCCGGCGCTGGTGTTTGGCCCGGACGACTTTCTGCAACATCGCTACCTTGCGTCCCTCGGCGTCGATGGTGGTTTCGAACATCATTTGTGCCCGTCGTCCGAAGGCTTCATCCGTTTGACGGAAGCCGGGCTCGGCTGGGGCCTGGTGCCGGAATTACAGGTGCGCGAGCAACTGGAACGCGGCGTGTTGCGCGAACTGTTGCCAGATAAACCGATCGACGTGCCGCTGTACTGGCATCATTGGCGCAATGGCGGCCAGTTGCTGGGGTCGTTGACCGAGCAATTGGTGCGTTCGTCGTCGCAATGGCTGGTGGCCTGAAAGCAGCTACGAGCGTCAAGCTGCAAGCGGCAAGTAAAGCGCTTGCGTACTGTTTTTACCTTGCAGCTCGAAGCTTGAAGCTTGCAGCTGGTTTTGTTGGAGCTCTACATGAAAATTCTGGTCACCGGCGCAAGCGGCTTCATTGGCGGACGCTTTGCGCGTTTTGCCCTGGAGCAGGGCCTGGACGTGCGGGTCAACGGCCGCCGGGCCGAAGGCGTCGAGCATCTGGTGCGTCGCGGCGCCGAGTTCGTCCAGGGCGACCTGAGTGACCCGGACCTGGTGCGTGCACTCTGCACCGACGTCGAAGCCGTGGTGCATTGCGCCGGTGCGGTCGGGCTGTGGGGGCGCTATCAGGACTTTCATCAGGGCAATGTGCAGGTCACTGAAAACGTGGTCGAAGCCTGCCTCAAGCAACGGGTGCGGCGCCTGGTGCACCTGTCGTCGCCATCGATCTACTTTGACGGCCGCGATCACCTCGGCCTGACCGAAGAGCAGGTGCCCAAGCGTTTCAAACATCATTACGCAGCAACCAAGTATCTGGCCGAGCAAAAGGTCTTCGGCGCCCAGGAATTCGGCCTCGAAACCCTGGCCCTGCGCCCGCGTTTCGTCACCGGCGCCGGCGACATGAGCATCTTCCCGCGCCTGCTGAACATGCAACGCAAGGGGCGTCTGGCAATCATCGGCAATGGCTTGAACAAGGTCGACTTCACCAGCGTGCACAATCTCAACGAAGCGTTGCTGAGCAGTCTGCTGGCGGCTGGTTCGGCGCTGGGCAAGGCCTACAACATCAGCAACGGCGCCCCGGTGCCGCTGTGGGATGTGGTCAATTACGTGATGCGCAAGATGGAAGTCCCACAGGTCACCAAGTACCGGTCCTACGGGCTGGCCTACAGTGTGGCGGCGCTCAACGAAGGCGCATGTAAGCTCTGGCCGGGACGTCCCGAACCGACCCTGTCGCGCCTGGGCATGCAGGTGATGAACAAAAATTTCACCCTCGACATCAGTCGCGCCCGGCATTATCTGGACTACGATCCGAAAGTCAGTCTCTGGACGGCCCTCGATGAGTTCTGTGGCTGGTGGAAAGCCCAGGACATTCGTTGATACGAACTGCTGAACCCCGCGGCGGGTTGGGGGTCAATCCCTGCGGCTGCGGGGTTTATACTGCGCCGCAATCAGCCATTACCGGGTTTCACAAAGGTTGCCTCAATGTCCATGCGTAACGATGCCCACGACGATTTCGACGATGTTCCGAGCCTGCGCGCCGACACACTCGATGACGACGATTTCCCGACCAGCGCCCGCACCTCCGTGCACTCGCGCACACCGCCGGTGGTCAAGGTCAAGACTGCCAGTACCGGGCCGTTGTGGGCACTGGTTGGCGCGTTGTTCTTCGCCTTCATCGGCTTGGCCTGGTGGAGTTTCCAGCAAATTTCGCTGATGGAGCAGCAACTGGTGGCGACTCAGGAAAGCTTCGCGCGGATCAGTGAAGAAGCTGCGGGGCGCCTGCAGGACATTTCCGGCAAGGTCGTGGCCAGTCAGACCAACGTCAACACCGACAGTGAAGCGCTGAAACTGCAGATCAAGCAGTTGCAAAGCGCACTGCAGGATCAGAGCAAACAGCAGCAGGGTGTGGCCGGGCAGGCGACGGATCTGGACAAGCGCCTCGCGCAGATGACCGCCCAGACTACTGAGCAACAGAACGCCAACACTCAATTGCAGGCTCAGGTCAAAGCCCTGAGTGCAGAGCTGGCGACGCTGAAAAGCACACCGGCCGATACCAGCAAGGTCGACGCGCAACTCAAGGGCTTCGACGCGCAGTTCAAGAGCCTCGGTGCCGACATCACGGCGCTGAAGAAACAAGGCAGTTCGAACGCCGCCATCGAGCGTCTGGAGCAGGAAATCGTCGTGCTCAAGAGCGAGCAGGACAATCGTCCCGCCGCTGCCCAGGGCGGCTCCAGCACCGCCGAGTTCGATGCGTTCCGCGGGCAGATGACCCGCAACATCAACACCCTGCAGGCGCAGATCCAGAACCTGCAACAGCAGATCAACGCCCGGCCGTGAGCCCCTTCTGTGGCGAGGGAGTTTGCTCCCTCGCCGCAACCCCTCGCAACATTCAGAAGCTTTCTGAATATCCATACCAGCCTTCAGGCCGTCTACGCTCTTGAAACACCAACAAGAACGAGGGATGCGTCATGGGGTTTGTGCAAAAACTGGCCTGGCTCGGCGCGGTGCTGTTGTTGAGTTTCGGACAGGCCAACGCGGCCACGGAAAAGGACGACAGCAAGGCTGCCATCGCCCTGCTGGAAAAGGCTCTGGCCTACTATCACGACAACGGCGACAAGGCGTTCGCGGCATTCAGCCGCCAGGGTGAATTCGTCGACAAGGATCGCTACGTGTTCGTGGTCGATACCAAGGGCGTGATGCTCGCCAGCGGCGGGCCGTCCTCGGCGTTGATCGGCCGGGATGTGAGCGAAGTGCTTGGCCCGGATTTGCAGAAGGCGTTCAAGGACGCGTTGAAAGTGCCGGAAGGCAACGGCATCCAGCAGGCCGAGTACCGTTGGCAGAACCAGGCCGACGGCAAGGTCGAGCGCAAACATGTGTTCTATCAGCGCATCGGTCAGCGGATTCTGGCGGTCGGTTACTACTTGCCACGCGCGTCGGCGGCGCAGGCGAAATCATTGCTCGACAAAGCCGCCACCGATCTGACCAAAGACGAAAAGGGCACGCTGACGGCGATCAACTCGCTCAAGGGCGGTTACCTGCAGGATGACCTGTATGTGTTCGTGGTGGATCTGAACACCCAGCGCTACGTCGCCCATGGCACCAACCTGCGGTTGATCAACACCGACTTCGCCAAGGTCAAGGACCCTGAAGGCAAACCGGTGGGTGAGCCGATTCTGTCGATGATCGGCAAGCAGGATGAGGGCGAATACGAATACCGCTGGAAGAACCCGGTGACCGGCAAGGTCGAGGACAAACATGCCTACCTGAAGAAGGTTGGCGGGTTCCTGGTGGCGGTCGGTTATTACAGCGCTTGATCCCTGTGGCTCCCACGCATTGCGTGGGAGCCAATGCATCCGTCAGCGGGCGCCATGCTCACGCCCGCGCAACAAGCGGTTCGGCATGGCAATCGCCGCCGCCAGCCCGAGCAGCGACACCCCGGCGCTGACCATCAGCAAATGCCGGAACGTCACCAGCAACTCGGCGCGCAAGGCATTCTGTGCATCGCCGGGCGCCGCGTTCAGACCATCGAGCAGCACGTTGCCGGAGTGTCCTTCGCTGATCAGCGATGCGCCGGTCAGGTGGGCAAAGCTTGAGTCCTGCAACAACGCCAGCAGCAGCGCCGACATCAACGCCACGCCCACCGCGCCGCCCAACGAGCGGAACAGGTTGGTGGTGCTGGTGGCGACGCCAATGTCTTTTGTTCCACCGAGTTTTGCGTGCCGACCAGCGAGGTCGGGAACTGCATGCCGCCGGCGATGCCGCTGAGCAACATGAACAGGCTGCTGACCAGCGTCGCATCGGGCGGGCTGAAGGCCATGCCGAGGATCGAGATCGGCATCAGCAGCGCGCCGGTGAGAATCTGTGGTTTGTAGCGCCCGGTAATCGACGTGCGGCGCCCGGCGAAATAGGCGCCGATCGGCAGGCCCATTGCCAGCGGGAGCAAGTGGAGCGCCGCGCTGTCGGCGCCGGCACCGGTCACGCTCTGGAAGCGCAACGGCATCAACACAATCAACGAAATTGCCTGGAAGCTGCAGAAGAAAATCGTGCACCAGCACAGCAGGGCGTTGCGATTGGTGAACAGGTGCATTGGCAGCAACGGTTCACGGGCGCGGCGTTCATGCCAGACGAACACCGCCAGCACCGCCACCGCGCAAGCGAACAGACCGAGCACTTCACGGCTGCGCCACGCATGACCCTGGCCGACCTGAGTGATCGCCAGCAACAGCGCCGTCAGGCCGATGATCATCAGCAGTGTGCCAAGGTAATCGATGACCGGTTTGCGCTGGGGAATCGGCAGGCCGACCAGATTGCGTCGCGCCACCCAATACGCGCCGAGGCCCAGCGGCAGGTTGATCAGGAACACCCAGCGCCACGACAGATACTCGGTCATGTAGCCGCCGAGGACCGGGCCAGCCACGCTGGCCACCGCATACATGCTGCTGAAGTAACCCTGATAGCGCCCGCGCTCACGGGGCGGCACGATGTCGCCGATGATCGCCTGGCTCACCGAGATCATCCCGCCAGCGCCGATGCCCTGGAAAATCCGCGCCAGCACCAGTTGTTCCATGCTCTGGGCCATGCCGCAGAACAGTGAGGCGAGGGTGAACAGGCCCATGCCGAACAGCATCAGTTTGCGCCGCCCGTACAGGTCACCGAGCTTGCCGTAGATCGGCACCGCCACGGTCATCGCCACCATGTAACCGGAAATCACCCAGGCCAGCAGGCTGACGTCCTTGAATTGCGCGGAGATGGCCGGCATGGAAACGGCGACGATGGTCTGGTCCAGCGCGCCAAGGAAGATCGCCAGCATCAGCGCGACCAGCACGCTGCGAATGGCCGGTTTGGGCGTTTCGGGGTGGTTGAGATTGGTCACGGGCAAAACCTGCGGGCAGTGAGGGTCCCGCAGATCGTCAGGCGAGCGGGGATGCTCGCCAGTGTAAGTCGGTAGCAGGCTATTCGATAGCCTCATAAGGAAGTCCGACGTAATTTTCTGCAATGGTTTTTTGTCCCGCTTCTGAACTGACAAAGTAGTCCAGTTCCGAGGCACTGATGCGCTGACTGAAATCGTCGTGCTCATCGAAACGGTGCAGCATCGAAGTCATCCACCAGGAAAACCGCTCGGCTTTCCACACCCGGCGCAGGCAGATTTGCGAATACTTCTCCAGCAAGTCCGTGCGACCTTCGCGGTAAACCTTCAGCAAAATCCTGAACAGCGTGCTGACATCGCTGGCCGCCAGATTCAAACCCTTGGCCCCGGTCGGCGGAACGATATGCGCCGCGTCTCCCACCAGAAACATGCGCCCGTACTGCATCGGCTCGACCACAAAACTGCGCAGCGGCGCGATGCTTTTTTCAATCGACGGACCGGTCACCAGTTTCTGCGCCAGATCCTCCGGCAGACGATTGCGCAGTTCATCCCAGAAGCGTTCATCCGACCAGTCGTCGACGTTCTCTTCAGCCGGCACTTGCAGGTAATAACGGGTGCGGGTCGCCGAACGCATGCTGCACAGGGCGAAGCCGCGTTCGTGGCGGGCGTAGACCAGTTCATCGTGAATCGGTGGCGTGTCGGCGAGTATCCCCAGCCAGCCGAACGGATAGACCCGTTCGAAAATCTTCAGGCATTCGGCTGGAATCGACTGACGCGCCACGCCGTGGAAACCGTCGCAACCGGCGATGTAATCGCAATCGACGCGCCAGGTTTCGCCGTCCTTTTCAAACGTGACGAAGGCCTCGTCGCTTTTCATGCCACAGGGAACGACATCGCGTGCTTCGTAGATGGTCTGTCCACCGGTCTCCCGACGAGCGGACATCAGGTCGCGGGTGACCTCGGTCTGGCCATAGACCATCACGGTTTTTCCACCGGTCAGCGCCTGCAGATCGATGTGTACCCGACGCCCGTCGAGGGCCAGTTCGAACCCACCATGGACCAGCCCTTCGGCGTCCATCCGCTGACCCACGCCAGCCTCGCGCAACAGCTCTACCATGCCCTGTTCAAGGACCCCGGCGCGGATTCGGCCGAGCACATAGTCAGGTGTCTGGCGTTCAAGAATCAGGGTGTCGATGCCGGCGTTGTGCAGCAGTTGGCCGAGCAATAATCCGGACGGACCGGCGCCAATGATGGCGACTTGGGTTTTCAGCGTTTTCATTGTTTTTATGACTCGCAAGCTTCACGCGACAACGGCCGGTGAATGATTTTCAGGATTCGAGTGCTTGCATTTTTCCCTTGCGGGTCTGTCAATTGAAGGTGAAAACTGAGCCGATACCTGTACATTCTGCCAATCGGTGCGATTATCGCCCGCAACCTTCGAGGCCTGGATTGAAGTGATGAACAAGCCTGACCTGCCTTCGATTCCGGTGTTCAAGCTCTACGGTGAAAGCCTGGACTGGCCGACCCCTGACTTGCTGCACTGTGAAACCATTTCCAAACGCAGCCGCGAACATCAATGGGAAATCAAACCCCACCGCCACGCCGATTTGTGCCAGTTGCTCTTCGTATTCAAAGGTCAGGCAGAGCTTGAAATCGAAGGTCAACGCACGCAACTGAACGAAGCCGCTATCCAGATCCTGCCGCCGCTATCGGTGCATGGATTCCGTTTTTCCGAGGACGTCGAAGGATTCGTCGTCACCCTCGCCACACCGTTGATCAACCATTTGCAGGCGCAGCTGGGCAGCGCGGTGCAGGCCCTGGCCCAGGCCGAAAGCTATCCGGCGGGGCAGGACGCGGATTACCTCAACAGTCTGTTTGCCGCATTGCAGGCCGAGTACAACGGCCATCAACCGGCGCGGGAAATGCTCATGCATTCGCTGGTCAGCGTGATCATGGTCTGGGTCAGCCGTCAGGCGATCCGCCGGCATAACGCGAGCCAACGCCCGCAGCGCCAGCGCGAGTACCTCAACGGTTTTATCCAGTTGGTTGAAGAAACATACCGCCAGCATGTGAAGGTCGAGGACCTGGCTCATCGTCTGGGCATTTCCGTCTCGCACCTCAACGGCACCTGCCGCGAACTGGCGGGGCAGCCGGCGTTGCAGATCATGCACGAGCGTCAGTTGCTGGAAGCCAAGCGTCTGCTGACGTACACCAGCATGACGATTTACGAGATGTCCGAGGTATTGGGTTTTTCCGATCCGACCAACTTCACGCGCCTGTTCCGGCGCCGGGTGGGGATCTCGCCAAAGGCGTTCCGCGACCGCTTGAAGGCCGAGCAGAACGACGACGCCTGACGTCCTGTATCAGCGCAGGGCGTTGAGGGTGGCGTTGTGAGGGATGCAGCGTTCGAAGTTGCAGCTCGCGTACTCACGGGGCAGTTGCCGCAACTGCTCCACGCGCCATGCCGCGGTGCCGTATAGCGCCAGCGTGGCCGCGCAGGTGATGAAAATCGCGAGGTATCTTCTTGTTCTGGTGCTCATGATCATGGCGTTGACCTCTGAACGAATACCCTTGGGTACTACTTTCAGCATAGGCCAGAGGGAGCAGCTGCAAGCTTCGAGTTGAGAGCTTCAAGATTGAAGCGGGACGCAACGGGCTGTTCGCTTGCAGCTTACGGCTTGTCGCTTGCAACTGCCTTATCCCATTGCGGATTTTCGGGAAAGCGCAGTACCAGGAAATCCAGCATGCTGCGCAGTGCCGCCGGCATGTGCTTGCGTGAGGCGTACACCGCGTAGATGTTCATCCGCCGAGGTTCGGCGTTGGGCAGCAGGCGCACCAGTTCACCGCTGTGAATATGCACGCCGGCCTGATAGGTCGGCAGCATCGCCACCCCGGCGCCGGCCAGTGTGGCGCGCAGCAGGGTGCTGGCCTCGTTGGCGCTGATGTTGCCCTGCACCGGCACTGAAACCGGTTCGCCATCCTCTTCGAAATGCCACAGGCTCTTGCCGAAATAAGAGTGGGTCAGGCAGTTGTGCCGGCTCAGATCTTCTACCCGTTGCGGTTGTGGATGTTCCTGCAGATAGGCGGGAGCGGCGCAGACCACCGAGCGGCAGACCGTCAGGCGGCGGGCGATCAGGTTGGGGTCGAGGTCGTTGCTGGTGCGAATCGCGAGGTCGATGCGCTCGTCCACCAGGTTCACCGTGCGATCGAGCATTTGCAGGTCGATGTTCACCCCCGGATACGCTTTGACGAACGCCGCCATGGCATCGGCCAGTTGCGCCTGGCCGAACGAGGTGCTGACGCTGATCCGCAGCAGACCCCGTGGCGCATCGTCGGGTTCGCTGACGGCGGCCTGCATGTCGCTCGACAATTCCAGCATCTGCCGACAGCGCGGCAGGATCTCGTTGCCGGCCGCAGTCAGGCTCAGCTTGCGCGTGGTGCGGTGCATCAGGCGCGCGCCGACCCAGTCTTCCAGTTCCGCCAGATACCGCGACACCACCGGCCGGGAAAGATCCAGGTGATCGGCCGCCGCCGACTGGCTGCCCAGATCCACCACCGTGACAAACACCCGCATTGCTTGGAGACGATCCATGATTTGCCCGCTTTCAGAAACAAACTATGTTTAAGCATCGCATTTTTTGTAATGAGTCTGGCAACTAAGCTCTGTCCCCATCGCCAAGCACGGCATTCGAACAGCGGAGCAACCCATGATCGGCTTCATCACTCTCAAGCGCGTTTTACTGGCCACCGCCACCCTCGGCTTTGCTGCTCACGCGGCGGCTGCGAACCTGAGCCTCGACGTTTACAACCCGGGCACCAACGCGATCTTCCCGGTGACCTCGGTGCTGGTCAGCGGCGAGAAGGACGCGATTCTGGTAGACGCGCAGTTCGGCAAGTCCCAGGCCGAGCAAGTGGTGGAAAAGATCCGCGCCAGCGGCAAGCAACTGACCACCATCTACATCAGCCACGGTGACCCGGATTACTACTTCGGTCTCGACACCCTGACAAAAGCCTTCCCGAATGCCAAGGTGCTGGCCTCGCAGCCGACCGTTGATCACATCAAGCAAACCGTCGACGGCAAACTCGCATTCTGGGGCCCGAAAATGGGCGCCGACATGCCGGCCAAAACCATCGTGCCGGGCGTGCTCAAGGGCGACAGCCTGATGCTAGAAGGGCAGAAGCTGCAGGTGGTCGGCCTGGAAGGCAAGCAACCGGATCGCAGCTTTGTGTGGATTCCTTCGCTGAAAGCTGTGGTGGGTGGTGTCGTCGTTGCCGAGAACATCCACGTCTGGATGGCCGATACCCAGACTGCACAATCCCACGCCGACTGGCTGGAAACCCTGCACTCGATCGAGACCCTGAAACCGAAAACCGTGGTGCCGGGTCACTACTTGGGTGACAGCGCCCGTTCGCTGGCTGCCGTGAAGTTCACCGCCGATTACATCAAGGCCTTCGACGAGGAAACCGCCAAGGCCAAGGACTCTGCCGCGCTGATCGCCGCAATGAAAAAACGCTACCCGAAACTGGGCGAAGAAAGCTCCCTGGAGCTGAGCGCCAAAGTCGCCAAGGGCGAAATGAAGTGGTAACCCGATTCTGAAAAACGCAGCACTCTCAAGCCAACTGGAGAATGTCATGAGCAAGATCGCAATCATTGGTGCCACCGGCCGTGCCGGCAGCCAATTGCTGGAAGAAGCCCTGCGTCGCGGCCACAGCGTCACCGCCATCGCCCGGGATACCTCGAAGATCGGCGCCCGTGCCGATGTGGTCAGCAAGAACGTCGACGTGCTGGATGCCGCCGCGCTGCAAGCGGCAGTCGCCGGTAACGATGTGGTGATCAGCGCCGCGCATTTCGCCACGGTGCCGGCCAGCGCGCTGATCGGCCCGGTGAAACAGGCCGGGGTGAAACGCTTGCTGGTGGTCGGCGGTGCCGGTTCGCTGCTGCTGCCGGACGGCACCCGCGTGATCGACAGCGCCGGTTTCCCGGCCGAGTACAAGGCCGAGGCCAGTGCCGGTGCGGCGTTTCTTGATGCCCTGCGTCAGGAGAAGGAACTGGACTGGACATTCCTGTCGCCGTCGGCGCTGTTCTTCGAAGGCGAGCGCACCGGCAAATTCCGGGTCGGCAAGGATGACTTGCTGGTGAGCGCCGAAGGCCAGAGCTCGATCAGCTTTGCCGACTACGCGATTGCGCTGATCGACGAAGTGGAAACGCCGAAGCATTCGCGTCAGCGGTTTACTGTCGGTTATTGAGGGGTTGGGTGGTTTTCGGGATTTGTGTCTGATCCGAAAGCCGGCCCTCACCCTAACCCTCTCCCGGAGGGAGAGGGGACTGATCGTGGATTTCTTTGGAGTTACATCGACCTGAAAGGTCGCACCGAATCCATAATCGCCCAGATTTTTCAGGTCGATGTATTACGTAAGACACCTCGGTCAGTTCCCTCTCCCTCTGGGAGAGGGTTAGGGTGAGGGCAAGGCGTCACCGCGTATGAGCCTGCTCAACCAACCACCCCATCAACTCCTGCAATTTCGCCGACGGCTCCGACGCCGGCGCCACGATGTAATAGCCCAATCCTGTCTTAACCTTCAGATCGAACGGCATCACCAGTCGTCCGGCGTTCAAGTCATCGCCGATCAACGACCAGTCTCCAATCGCCACCCCGGTCCCGTGGGACGCCATCGACATCGCCTGATCCAGCGTCTCGAAATGCTGACCGCTGCTGATGTTGCTCAAGTGCAGTTCGGCAGCTTCAAGCCATAGCGTCCAGTCGTCATCGGTGTGAGTCGGATGCAGCAGCAGGTGTTGTTGCAAGTCTGCCGGCGTGTGCAGTGCCGGGCCACCGTTGAGCAGCGTTGGCGAACAGACCGGCGTCAGTTGTTCATCGAACAGATGCAGCGTGGCAGGGGAGTCGTGGGGCGCGGTGCCGTAGATCACTGCGGCGTCGAACTGCTCGCGATGAAAGTCCACGCCGTGTTGCAACGACGCCGTGAGTTTCACCGGCACGTCCGGGCGCTCGCGCTGCCATTGCAACAGGCGTGGCAACAACCAACGCATCACGCAGCTCGGGGCCTTGAGTTGCAGGGTCTCGCGCTTGGCACCGATCTGCTCCATCGAGTCGCCGATCAGGCTGAACACCTGCTGCACCCGTGGCAGCCATTCGCGACCTTCGGCCGTCAGTTCCAGGCCCCGGGCCAGGCGAATGAACAGCTCATAACCCAGATGCTCCTCCAGCCCGGCGATCTGCCGGCTCACCGCACCTTGGGTGATGTGCAACTGCTCGGCGGCCCGGGTGAAGTTGCAGCACTGCGCGGTGATCAGAAACGTGTGCAGGGCGGGCAGGGGAGGCAGTCGTTTCATGTGGATCCAAGGTATGACGTGAGGACATGGCTAGTATGAGCTTTTATCGATTGTTGCGGCTACGGGTCGCCCGTTTCAATGAGGCCAATCACCGGTTCCCTCAAGGCCCGGTGCCTCAACGAACAAGAAGGGCAAAGACATGGCGACGTGTGGCGAAGTACTGGTCAAGTTACTCGAAGGTTACGGGGTCGAGCAGGTGTTCGGCATTCCCGGGGTGCATACCGTGGAGCTGTATCGCGGGCTGGCCCGTTCGAGCATCAACCATGTGACTCCACGTCACGAGCAAGGCGCCGGTTTCATGGCCGACGGCTACGCCCGCACCAGCGGCAAACCGGGTGTGTGCTTCATCATCACCGGCCCGGGCATGACCAACATCACCACGGCCATGGGCCAGGCTTACGCCGATTCGATCCCGATGCTGGTGATCTCCAGCGTGCAGTCGCGCAGCCAATTGGGCGGCGGTCGCGGCAAGCTGCATGAACTGCCGAACCAGAGTGCACTGGTCGGTGGCGTGGCGGCGTTCTCCCACACGCTGATGTCGGCGTCCGAATTACCGGGCGTATTGGCCCGTGCTTTCGCGCTGTTCCAGGCCGGACGTCCGCGTCCGGTGCACATCGAAATTCCGCTGGACGTGCTGGTCGAAGAGGCCGACGAGCTGCTGAGCAGCGTGCCGGTCAACATCGACCGCGCCGGTGCCGCGCCGGCCGCCGTGAGCCGCATGACCGAACTGTTGGCCGGCGCCCAGCGTCCGCTGATCCTCGCCGGTGGCGGCGCCATCGACGCGGCTGCCGAGCTCACCGAACTGGCTGAATTGCTCGACGCGCCGGTTGCCCTGACCATCAACGCCAAAGGCATGTTGTCGTCCAGCCATCCGCTGCTGATCGGTTCGACCCAGAGCCTGGTCGCGACCCGCGCCTTGGTGGCGGATGCCGACGTGGTGCTGGCGATCGGCACCGAACTGGCGGAAACCGACTACGACGTCACCTTCGCCGGCGGCTTCGAAATCCCCGGCAAGCTGTTGCGCGTCGATATCGACCCAGATCAGACCGTGCGCAACTACCCGCCACACGTGGCGCTGGTCGCCGACTCGCGAAACGCGGCGCAAGCGCTGCTCAGCGCGCTGTCGCACAAGCCGCTGGCCGAGCGCCGCAACGATTGGGGCCAGGTACGCGCCGCCCGTCTGCGTGAAGACCTGGCCGCAACCTGGGACGCGCCGACCCTGGCCCAGACCCGTTTCCTCGAAACCGTGCTGCACGAACTGCCGAATGCGGTGTTTGTCGGCGACTCCACGCAACCGGTGTACACCGGCAACCTCACGTTCAACCCGGAGCGTCCGCGCCGCTGGTTCAACTCGTCCACCGGTTACGGCACCCTCGGTTACGCCTTGCCGGCGGCAATTGGCGCGTGGCTCGGCGGCCACCTCGAACACGGCGCCCGTCCGCCGGTGGTGTGTCTGATCGGTGACGGCGGTCTGCAATTCACCCTGCCGGAACTGGCCAGCGCCGTGGAAGCGCGCACGCCGGTGATCATCCTGCTGTGGAATAACCAGGGTTACGAAGAGATCAAGAAATACATGGTCAACCGCGCCATCGAACCGGTCGGCGTGGACATCTACACCCCGGACTTCATCGGTGTGGCCAAGGCCCTGGGGTGCGCGGCGGAAGCGATCAGCTCCGCCGAACACCTGCGCGGTGCATTGCGTGCCGCCACTGATCGTCAGGGCCCGACCCTGATCGAAATCGACCAGACCCAATGGATGAAGGCGGTGGCCAAATGATCAATTTCCCGACCACACTCGACGGCCTGTACATCAACGGCCAATGGTCCGCCGGTCGCGAACACCTGCGCGTGATCAACCCGGCCACAGAAGCGCTGCTGACCACGGTCAATGGCGGTGACGAAAGCGCCGTCAATCAAGCTGTAGCGGCTGCGACTGAAGCCTTCAAGGACTGGTCGAAAACCACCGGTGCCGAGCGCGGCGCGATCCTGCGCAACATCGCCAATGGCGTGCGCAACGGTCGTGATCACTTGATGAAGTTGCAGTCGAGCAACAACGGCAAACCGCAGTTCGAAGCGGGCATCGATGTCGATGACGTGATCGCCACCTTCGAGTACTACGCCGAACTCGCCGAAGGCCTCGATGCGAAACAGGACAGCGATGTGCCGCTGCCCAGCGACGACTTCAGCGCGCGCTTGCGCCGCGAGCCGTGCGGTGTGGTCGGGCTGATCGTGCCGTGGAACTTCCCGATGGTCACCACCGCGTGGAAACTCGCGCCAGCCTTGGCCGCCGGTTGCTGCGTGGTGCTCAAACCGTCGGAAGTCACGCCGCTGCCGGAGCTGGAACTGGCAGCAATCATCGCCGAGTCCGGCCTGCCCAAAGGCGTGTTCAACCTCGTCTGTGGCACGGGGCTGGCGGTCGGTGCGCCGCTGTCGGCGGACCCGCGCATCGCCAAGATTTCCTTCACCGGCAGCAACGCCGTCGGTGTGCAAGTGATGCAGCGTGCCGCCGAATCCGTGAAGGGCGTGAGCCTGGAACTGGGCGGCAAATCCTCGCTGCTGATCCTGGAAGATGCCGACCTTGATCTCGCAGTAGAGCTGGCTTGCGGCGGCGGTTTCTTCAATGCCGGGCAGATGTGCTCGGCCACCAGCCGGGTGCTGGTCGCCGATGAGCTGGCCGATGAATTCCTGATTCGTTTGCAGGCCCGTGCGGAAAAAATCCGTGTGGCCGACCCGTTCGATCCTGAAGTCGAGATGGGCGCGCTGGTCAATCAGGCGCAGTACCAACGTGTGCTCGGTCACATCGACCGTGGCCTGAGCGCTGGTGCCAAGCTGATCTGTGGCGGCAATCGTCCCGCCGATCTGCCGCGCGGATATTTCTTGCAGCCGACGATCTTCACCGAAGTGCCCCTCGACAGTGCGCTGTGGTGTGAAGAGATCTTCGGCCCGGTGATTTGCGTGCGCAGTTTCGCTTCGGAAGCGGAGGCGATTGCCCTGGCCAACGACAGTCAGTTCGGTCTGGTCGCCAGTGTGGTCACGCGCAATGCCGAGACCGCGGATCGGGTCGCCAACGCCTTGCAGGCGGGGCTGGTGTGGCTCAACGCACCGCAGGTGATCTTTCCGCAGACGGCGTGGGGCGGCTACAAACAGAGCAGCATCGGCCGCGAGTTGGGGCCGTGGGGCCTGGCGGCATTCCAGGAAATCAAGCACGTGATCCGCGCACTCTGAATGCCCGAAAAAGGTCAGCGCATGCCTCGCAACGAGGCATGCGCCGGCGTCATGGCTCCAATGAGTTTTTATCGATAGTCAGGTGTTTTGCACGACCTCAGGATGAACCCGCTGATCACGCTCAAACCCTTTGAAACCGGGGGCTTGAGCGGTTCCGATCACGCACGGCAAGGGTTGCGGTCAATCTCATACTTACAAGAATAATGGGAGTCCCAAATGGGCGAGCACGATCTGAACAGGCGTCAATTCATCAAAACCGTCGGCGTGGCCTCGGTGGCAGCGGCGGCCATGAGCATGCCCTTCATCCGGGCCAGTGCCAGCGACACCCGTTTTGCCGGCAAGACCCTGCGCCTGCTGACCTGGTCCGATGACACAGGCCTGGCCGCACTGCGCAACATCGCTGCAACGTTCGAAGCCAAGACCGGCGCCAAAGTGATTGCCGACCGCACCGGCAGTACGTCGGAAATGGTCGCCAAACTCAAGGCCGGCGGTGATCGTCCGCAGTACGACATCATTACCCTGGCCGGGGTCGGCGCCGAAGGTCTGGCCGCTGCCGGACTGCTGGAAAAACCCGATCTCAACCGTATTCCCAACCTGATCGACGTCCCGGAAAAATACCGCACCGGGGCCAACGGTCACGGCATCGGTTACCTGCTGTGGTGCAACAGTCTGGTCTACAGCACCCGCACCCAGAAGGAAGCGCCGGACAGTTACGCCGCGCTGTGGGACGCCGATCTGGCACCGAACATTTTCCTGCCACCGCCGAACTGGACCGAGGCGATGGACCTGATCATCATCGCCGCCAAACTGGCCGGTGGTGACGAGCACAACATCGAACCGGGCTTCAAGAAGCTCGCCGAACTCAAGGAACGCGTGGTGACCCTGGGCGAAAACCCCAACCAGATCGCCGAGCTGTTCCGCACCGGCTCCCTAGACATGGGCGGCCTCTACGCCCCGGCGTTTTTCCCCAAGCAGATCCGCGATCCGAACTACGGCCTCGGCGCCACGTTCGGCATGAAGGAAGGTTTCTACACCGACCTGATGCTCTCGGTAATGCCGAAGAACCGTCCGGGCGACACCGACCTGGCCTACGCCTTCATCGACCACTCCCTCGACCCGCTGGTGCAGGGCAAGATGGCCGAAGACATCTTCAACGGCCCGGTCAACGCCAAGGCGATCATCTCCGCCGAAGCGCGCAAGAGCCCGTTCATCCTCACCCCGGAGCAGATCGCGGAGAAGGCGATCATGCACGACAACGCCTTCCTGGCGACCGTGCATGACCAGTGGATTCGTCGCTACACGGAAATTTTTTCTTCCTGATCCGAAACACCACAAATCCAATGTGGGAGCGGGCTTGCTCGCGAATGCGTCGGCACATCCAACATCAATGTGACTGATACACCGCTTTCGCGGGCAAGCCCGCTCCCACAGGGTTCGCGGTGGTTTGGAGATCTGTGTTTGTCTGCTGCTTTCCATTGACGAGATCATTGCTATGGAACATCAATCCCTGACCCAACCGGTCGGCGCGGGTGACGTGCGCCCGGTGCGCGGTGTTTCACCGACTGCGCGGGCGTGGTTTTTCCTCACGCCGTCGATGCTGTTTCTCGGCGTGCTGATTGCCGCCAGCCTGCTGGTGCTGCGCATGAGCGTCGGCACCAAGGGGGCGGAGTGGTCCGGTTTCAGCCTGGCCAGTTACGCGCAGTTGCTCGAACCCTACTACCTCAAATCGCTGTTGCTGACCTTGCGTCTGGCGCTGATCAGCGCGGTGATCGCCGTGGTGCTGGCGATCCCGGTGGCGTACACCATGTCGCGCCTGACCTCGCCATTCGTGCGGCGGATCTTTCTGGCGGCGGTGCTGTTGCCGTTGCTGGTCAACCTGTTGCTGCAAAGCTACGGCTGGCTGGTGATCCTCGGCCCCGGCGGCATGCTCAACCAGACCCTGATGGGCCTCGGTCTGATCAAGCGGCCGATCATGTTGCTGTACAACCAGAACGGCGTGTTGATGGGTCTGGTACAGACCGCGTTCCCGCTGGCCGTGCTGCCGATTGCCAGCGCCATGCGCGGTGTCGCCCGCAGCTACGAAGAAGCCGCCGCGACCCTTGGTGCCAGTCGTTTTCAGGTGTTCCGTCAGGTGGTGTTGCCGATGAGTCTGCCGGGGATTATCACCGGCGCGACTCTGGTGTTTGCCTACAACGCCAGCAGCTTTGTGGTGCCGTTGCTGCTCGGCGGTCGACGTGTGCCGATGCTCGCGGTGATGGTGCATGACCAGATCGCCCCGCTGATGAACTGGCCCGCCGCGTCCGCCGCCGGGGTGGTGCTGATCGTCACCACCCTGGCGATCATGACCTTGTCCGAATACATCACCGGCCGCCGTCGCCGTCTGCTGGAGGCTTCGCAATGAGTGCCCTGATCAAGAAGCGCCAGTCGCTGTTGCCGGGCGATACCGGAAAGTTCGCCGGCATTCTTTCCGGGATCATCTTGTTCCTGGCGGTGTTGCCGATCCTGACCATGATCGTGATGTCGTTCAGCGGCGCGTCGAACCTCGACTTCCCGCCGAGCAGCTACAGCCTGCAGTGGTACAAGGCGGCGTGGCACACCTTCGTCTCGCCGGACGCCAGCGATGTGCTGAGCCTCGGCCAGGCCATGGGCACCAGTCTGCTGGTGTCGTGCCTGACGATGATTTTCGCCACGCTGATCGCGGTGCCGGCGGCTTATGCGCTGACCCGTTGCGAGTTCCGTGGCAAGGGTGTGGCGCTGCAACTGATGTCGCTGCCGCTGGTGTTTCCGATGGTGGTGCTGGGGCTGGCCTTGCTGCTGGTATTCGACAGTCTGCCGTTCCACATGACTACGTCGCGTCTGGTGATTGCCCACGTGATTCTGGCGCTGCCGTTCGTGGTGAAGAACTGCACGGCGGCCATGCTTTCCATCGGCAGTGAAGTCGAAGAGGCGGCGCAGATGCTCGGCGCTTCGCCGCTGCGGGCGATTGTCGATGTGGTGGTGCCGTTGATGAAATCGGGGATTCTGGCGGGGATGCTGCTGGCGTTCATCGTCTCGTTCAACGAATTCACCGTGACCTATTTCCTCTACACCATCGACGTCATGACCGTGCCGATCTGGATGTACAGCCGCACCGTGTCATCGCTCGACCCTACCGTGTTCTCGTTTGCCGTGCTGATCGTGCTGATCGACTTCGTCCTGATCTGGGCGCTGGAGAAGCTGGTGGGCGAGGGCGGCGTTTCCTTTTGATTGTGAGGTGCAAGATGACTGGACTGATTCTGGAAAACGTCGAGAAACACTACGGCTCGGCCTGCGCGGTAAAAGACGTCAACCTGCATTTGCCCGAGGGCAAACTGGTGTGCTTCCTCGGCCCGTCGGGCTGCGGCAAGACCACCTTGCTGCGAATGATCGCCGGGCTGGAAACCCTCACCGGCGGCGAAATCCGCCTGGACGGCGAAGACATCGGCCACACCCCGGCGCACCTGCGCAACTTCGGCATGGTGTTCCAGTCGCTGGCACTGTTCCCGCACATGACCGTGGGCGAGAACATCGCCTATCCGCTGAAACTGCGGGGCGTGAGCAAGGCTGATCAACAGGCGCGGGTAGTGGAGTTGCTGGAACTGATCCAGCTGCAAGCGATGATCGACCGTCCGGTGGCGAAACTCTCCGGCGGTCAGCGTCAACGGGTGGCGATTGCCCGGGCGATTGCCTCGCACCCGAAAATCCTGTTGCTCGACGAACCTCTGTCGGCGCTGGACGCCAAATTGCGCGAGTCGATGCAGGTGGAAATCCGCCAACTGCAACAACGCCTGAACATCACCACGATCATGGTCACCCACGACCAGCGCGAGGCCATGACCATGGCCGATATCGTGGTGGTCCTCGGTGAACATCGGGTGCAGCAGGTGGGCACGCCGATTGAAATCTATCGGCACCCGGCCAACGAATTCGTCGCGGACTTTATCGGCTCCGGCAATATCTTCCCGGCCACCGCACTGGGCGATGGCAAGGTCGTGCTGCCCGGCGGTGATGCCCTGCAAGTGCCTATCTGCAGCAGCATCGTGGTCGGGCAGAAAGTCAAAATGCTGATCCGCCCGGAAGACCTGCAACTGTCGGCGCCCCAGGCCACGGCGGGCAATCGTCTGCTGGGCAAGGTGACGTTCGTGCGCGATATCGGCGCGACCATCGAGACCACGGTGGAATGTTCCGGGGTGACCTTCACGGCGCTGAGCACGCCGTGTCAGGGCATCGGGCTGGGGATCGGGCATCCGGTGTCGGTGACGTTGCCGAGTGAGGCCTGTCGGGTGCTCGGCGCCTGATCAGACACTCAGCCGAAGGCGCGCCAGATCCCTTAGTGGCGGCGCGCCGAACAACCGGCTGTACTCGCGGCTGAACTGCGACGGGCTTTCATAACCCACCCGATACCCCGCCGCCGAAGCTTCCAGCCCCTCAGCCAACATCAAACGCCGCGCCTCCTGCAGACGCAGCTGCTTCTGATACTGCAACGGACTCATCGCCGTCATCGCCTTGAAGCGGTGATGCAGGGTCGAGACGCTGAGGTTCACTTCCTTCGCCAGATCATCGATGCGCAACGGCTGTTCGAAGTTGCCGTTGAGCCATTTGATCGCCTGGCTGATGCGGTGGCTCTGGCTGTTGGCGATGGCGATTTCGTACAGCCGATGGCCCTGCGGGCTGCGCAGCAGGCGATAGAGAATTTCCCGGCGGATCAGCGGCGCGAGCATGGCGATGTCTTTCGGCGTGTCGAGCAGTCGGGCCAGGCGCAACACCGCATCGAGCATCGCGCTGTCGATCCTTTCCACATACAGACCGCGCCCGGTCGGCCGGGTCGGCACGCCCATGGGGCCGGCATCGGCGATCAGCGCGGTGATTTCCGCAGGGTCGATGTCCAGGCGCACGGCGAGGATCGGCTCCTCGGGCGAGACATTCACCACCCGCCCGCTCAACGGCATCGAGACCGAGACCACCAGATAATTCAGCGGATCGTAATTGAAGTACTCGTCCGCCAGCCGCACCTCCTTGCGACCCTGGGCCATGATGCACAGCGCCGGTTGCGCGAGCACCGGGGCGAAATCGTGGGATTTGGTGTGGCGCGACATGAACAGCGAGCCGACGGCGGTGGCATAACTGCCATCTTCGGAGGTGTTGCGACGAATGATCGTCGCCAGTTCCTCGCGCTGTTTTTCCATGTCAGCTGCCATGTCGGCATCGGGCGGCGCCTGAAAACGATCGAATGACGTCATGCACAGCCTCCTCGGCAAGGGATGGAATGGGAGCAGAGCATAAGTTTGTGCAAGCGCAAGCGGTAGACACATCCTGCGAAATGCTTGCCTGATCCTGCATGGCGTTGTGTGCCTGCCCAGACATGACAGGGCGCATCCCGGCAAACTTGCTCGAAACCGGTGTGACAGGACGGTGACAGCAATTCACGATCTGTTACAGGTCTGAATGACAGTCTCGCAGGATTGTGCAACGCGACGGCAGGAATCGACTAACGGCGAGCATTGCCCGGCCCTTAACCTTGGATCCTGTCGCAGCCCGTCCCCGGCTGCCACGCGACTCCTGGGAGGGTTGAACATGTCCAAGCAGATTCCCGTCAGTCATATGGCCTTCGTTCGAGCGCGCGCCGGGCGCTCGGCGGAACTCGGCATGCGCCTCAGCGCGTTGATCGAACCATCCCGCGCCGCCGCCGGTTGCCTGAGCTTTTCCTTGCAGCATTCGCAGTGTGATCCGGAGCTGTGGCTGGTTTCCGGTTTCTGGAATAACCAGCAGTCAATGACCGCTTACTTCAGCAGCCCGTCGATGGAAGTGTTTGCCGAGCTGGTGCAGGACCTGGTGGTCAACAGCCTGGATTTCCACACGTTTAAAGACGTGTCGGCAGCGCAGGCGCTGGGCCAGAGTTGCGCGCCGATACACAAACTCGCCGGTTGAGGGTTTAATGGCCGGCCTATCTGACTGAGCCAGGACCTGCGACATGGCACGTAAAGAGTTCGAACACTTCGAAGCGGTTTCCGCTGTAGTCCCCGTCGAATTGGGCAGCAACAAGGGTTATTTCGCGGCAATCGCGGTTAAGGCCCTGGTTGACGGCGGTGCGCCACGCTTTCACAAACTGTTGAATGACCAGGTATTCCCTGGCGCCATTGCCGCCGATGAAGCGGCCATCAATGAGCTGGACAAGCTCAAGGGCGTCACTGATGACGCCGAGCTGATCTGGTAACTCCGTTTACTTGACGGCGCCCGGGCGCCACATCTTGAACAATGCCTCCGGCCCCAGCTGGAAGTAATCCGCCGGCCCGCCGCCGCGCAGAATCGGTTCTGCGGCGGCGGTGTCGTAGATCCCGTCCTTCAACAGCCATTTGGCAATGTGCACGGCGACCACCTCACCGAGCACCAGCCAGCTCGGCACCGTCTCGCCGTCGGCGCGCTGCAACTGAATGATCTGGGTGACCTTGCACTCGAAGGACACCGGGCTTTCGGCCACGCGCGGCACGGCAATCACCTTCGACGCCACCGGCGTCAGACCCGCCAGTTCGAACTCGTTGACCTCCGGCGCGACCGCCGCGCAGCTCTGGTTCATCTGCTCGGCCAGTGGGCGGGTGGCGAGGTTCCAGACGAACTCGCCGGTCTGCTCGATGTTGTTCAGGCTGTCTTTGCGCCCGACGCTGGAGAACCCGATGATCGGCGGAATGTAGTTGAACGCGTTGAAAAAGCTGTAGGGCGCCAGATTCAACCGGCCCTCGGCATCCTGCGAAGAAATCCAGCCGATGGGACGCGGACCGACAATCGCGTTGAACGGATCGTGGGGCAGACCGTGGCCGTTGGCCGGTTCGTAGAAATGGATGTCATCGGGCATGGCGGGGTGTTCCTGAAGGCTTTTATAAGCGGCCAATAGTGCAAGCCCGGTCCGCGAAGATCAAATCCCGACCTTTGGAAATGAACAAGCCCGGCAATGGCCGGGCTTTGGTGTCTGCATTCTGCCGATCAGCTGATGGCAGCGGCGGTACCGGTTTTATCAAAACCGTCGGCAGCGATGGCAGCAGCAGTGCCGGTTTTATCGAAACCGTCGGCAGCGATGGCAGCAGCGGTGCCGGTCTTGTCGAAACCGTCGGCTGCGATGGCAGCAGCAGTACCGGTCTTGTCGAAGCCATCGGCAGCAACGGCTTTGCCGACGTTGGTTTTATCGAAACCATCGGCAGCGTAGGCGCCCGAGTGGCTGGTTTCGATGGCGGCGCTGGCGCCGTTGATGAAATCGGCGGATTTGGTTTTGTCCGAACCATCGGCGGCGAAGGTGTTGGCAGCCAGTACGGACAGGGTCAGGGCGATGATCAGTTTGGTTTTCATGGTCGTTCTCCAGATTCGATATTCGTTGGCGGTGTGTCTTGCATGGAGTTCATGCTACGCCAACTAAATTGATTAAAAAGCGCAAAATAATGCTAAAAACAATCGATTAACTTGATATTAAGGGCGGCGCATTGAATTCGTCTCGTCGTGGGAGCGAGCGACGCGCAGTCAATCGATCAGGTAGGTGCAGGATGCGGCAGGGGCATTAACCGGTGATTAATCGCCGCTTTTGGCGTGTGTGACAGATTTTTCATACATTCCCGACCGGTTTTTCACCCGCGTAACGCCAGTCTGCCGGCGGCCAGAAAACCAAGAACCGGCCGTCACACACTGGAGCTTTACCTGCAATGAACAAACTGCCTCAAATCACCCTGGCCTTCTGGGTCATGAAAATCTGCGCGACGACCCTGGGGGAAACCGCGGGGGATTTGCTGTCGATGACCCTCAACGTCGGCTACGCCATGAGCTCGCTGATCCTGATCAGCGTGTTCGTCCTGACGCTGGTCACGCAACTGATGTCCAAGACTTACAAGCCGCTGCTGTACTGGATCGTGATCCTGTCGACCAGCACCGCCGGCACCACCATGTCCGACTTCATGGACCGCACGCTGGAGCTGGGTTACGCCACCGGTTCCATGATCCTGATCGCGATCCTGCTGGCGATCTTCGCGGCGTGGCGCCTGAGCGGCGACTCGCTTAACGTCACCAAGGTGCAGAGCTTTCGCGGCGAGATGTTCTACTGGATGGCGATCCTGTTCTCCAACACCCTGGGCACCGCGCTCGGCGATTACCTGGCGGACGACTCGGGCCTGGGCTTTGCCGGTGGCGCGCTGTTGATCGGCTCGGCGATTGCGGTGGTGGTACTGCTCAAGTACTTCACGAAGATTTCGTCGGTGGCGCTGTTCTGGGTGGCGTTCGTGCTGACCCGGCCGTTTGGCGCGACCCTGGGCGACTTGATGACCAAGTCCCACGAGAAAGGCGGACTGGACTTCGGCACCATCGGTTCGTCGGCGGTGCTGGCAGGGATTCTGCTGGTGATGATCGTGGGCGCGTCTTATGCGCAGAAGCGCTATGGCAGCAAACAGGGCGTTGCCGAGTTGTCCTGATGGGGAAATCGGACAGGTAAGAAACGCGCGAAGGTCTTGCACCTTCGCGCGTTTTTTTTTGCGATCAGTCAGTGACGATGCGCGAATGTTTCTGGGTGTCTTTCATGGTGATGTACACCAGCAGGGACACCGCGATGCACGCGGTCACGTACCAGTAGTAACCGGTTTCCATGCCGATGCTCTTGAACCACAGCGCGATGTATTCGGCGGTGCCGCCGAAGATCGACACGGTCAGTGCATACGGCAGGCCGACGCCCAGGGCGCGGATTTCGGTCGGGAACAGCTCGGCCTTCACCACGGCGTTGATCGAGGTGTAGCCGCTGACGATGATCAGCGCCGCCATGATCAGGAAGAACGCGCCCCACCAGGTCTGGATGGTGTGCAGGGTCATCAGGATCGGCACGGTGAAGATCGTGCCCAGCACGCCGAAGGCGATCAGGATCGGACGACGGCCGATCTTGTCGGACAGGCCGCCGATGATCGGTTGCAGGCACATGAACAGGAACAGTGTGGCAGCGGAAATGGTGGTGGAGTCGGAGATGCTCATGCCGACGGTGTTCACCAGGTATTTCTGCATGTAGGTGGTGTAGGTGTAGAACGCCAGCGTCCCGCCCATGGTCAGGCCGACCACGGTGAGCAGTTCCTTCGGATGGCGCAGCAAGGTGCGCATGGCGCTTTCCTTGGACTTTTCCTTCTTGGTGAACGACTCGGTTTCTTCCATGCCGCGACGCAGGTACAGCGCGACGATGGCGCACAGCGCGCCGATGGCGAACGGAATGCGCCAGCCCCAGGCGTACAGTTGCTCGGTGGTGAGCATGTTCTGCAGCACGATCAACACGCCCAGCGCGATGAGCTGGCCGGAGATCAGGGTCACGTACTGGAAGCTGGAGAAGAAGCCGCGACGCTCCTTGGTCGCCATCTCCGACAGGTAAGTGGCCGAGGTGCCGTATTCGCCACCGACCGACAGGCCTTGCAGCAGACGGGCGAACACCAGCAGGATCGGTGCGCCGATGCCGATGGTTTCGTAGTTCGGGCTCAGGGCAATCAGCAGGGAGCCGAAGCACATCAGGTACACCGAGGCCATCAGTGCCTTTTTACGACCGACCTTGTCGGCGTACAGGCCCATCAGCCAACCACCGATCGGGCGCATCAGAAAGCCCACGGCGAAGATCGCGGCGGTGTTCATCAATTGCGCAGTGGTGGAACCGGCGGGGAAGAAAGTCTTGGCGAAGTACAGCGAGAAGGCGGCATAGACGTACCAGTCGTACCACTCGACCATGTTGCCGACTGAACCGCTGAAGATCGACTTGATGCGACTGGCGGTGGTTTTTTCTTTGACCGGCACGGCAGCCGACCCAAGAGGCAGGGCGTTGGAGTTATCCATTGAAGGATCCTTCGTTTAATTGTTTTTGTGGAGCGCGTTGAAACGCAGCCTGCGGGGGCTATAGCAGGAGCTGTGCCAACGGGGGGAGGGCCGGTTTAGAGGGGGTGGGGCGATGGGGTGAGCGGAAATCCGCTTATTGATGAGTGTTTGTGAGCGGAAAGTTGCTTATTGGGGCGCAGATCAAGAGCCCCCTCACCCTAGCCCTCTCCCGGGGGAGAGGGGACTGACCGAGTTGTACTTTGGAGGTATATCGACCTGAGATATTGAGTCGAACGCAGATTTAGAAAAGCATGAAGATCAGCTCCCTTCCCCCTCGCCCCCCCTGGGGGAGAGGGTTGGGGTGAGGGGGATGGATTTCAGCCACACCAAAATTCTGCAGCCGAACTCACTCAGCCAAAAACATCTCCCGACTCAACCCATGCCGCTGCATCTTTTCATTGAAAGTGCGCCGGGGGAGTTGCAGCTCTTCAAGTACGGCTTTCACATCCCCCTTGTGCCGTGTCAAAGCAGCCCGCAGACACTGCGCCTCAAACGCCTCCTGCTGCGCCGCCAGCGACTGCCCCGGATCGATGCCCTGCACCGGTTCATCCAGCCCCAGCACCTGCCGCTCGGCAACGTTCGCCAACTCGCGCACATTGCCCGGCCAGTCATGGCTGAGCAGGTGGCTCAACTGCGCACCACTGAGCGGCGGGAACGTGCGGCCCAAGCGCTGGGCGGCGCTCTGGGCGAAGGATTCGAACAATAACGGAATATCTTCCCGACGATCACGCAGCGGCGGCAGGCGCAGTTCGGCGACGTTCAGGCGATACGCCAGGTCCTCGCGAAAGCGTCCGGCCCGGGCTTCGTCCAGCAAATCCGGTTTGGTCGCCGCGACGATCCGCAAATCCACGCGAATGCTCTGGTTCGACCCCAACCGCTCGAGCTTTTGCTCCTGCAACACCCGTAGCAGTTTCACCTGCTGGGCCAGCGGCATGCTTTCGATTTCATCGAGAAACAGCGTGCCGCCATCGGCGTATTCCAGCTTGCCGATGCGCTTGCCGGAGGCTCCGGTGAACGCGCCGCTTTCATGCCCGAACAACTCGGCTTCGAACAACTGCTCGGGGATCGCCGCGCAGTTCAGCGCCACGAAGGGTTTGTCGGCGCGGGGGCCGAAGTCGTGCAGGCAGCGGGCGACCAGTTCCTTGCCGCTGCCGGTTTCGCCACGGATCAGCACGTTGACCGGCAGCGTCGCCAAGTCCAGCACCTGGCGGCGCAAGGTCTGCAAGCCACGAGATACACCGAGCAGCGTGGCATCAAGTTTCGCGCGATTGTCGGCCTGCTCGTGCAGGGCGCGGTTTTCCAGCACCAGCCGGCGCTTGTCCAACGCCCGGCGCAGGCTGCCGAGCAGGGTCTCGGGGCTGAAGGGTTTTTCCAGAAAATCGTAGGCGCCGTCGCGCATGGCTTCGACCGCCATCGGCACATCGCCGTGGCCGGTGAGCAGAATCACCGGCAGGTCGGTATCCCGGCGCTGTACTTCGGCCAGCAGTTCAAGACCGCTGAGGCCGGGCATGCGCACATCGCTGAGAATCACCCCGGCAAAATGTTTCGGCAGCGCCGCCAGACATTCCTCGGCGCGGCTGAACAGCTGCACCTCGAAACCGGACAGGCTCAGCCACTGTTCGACGGCACTGCGAATACTGCTTTCGTCATCGACCACCATCACGCGGTTGAGCATCAGAGGTGCGCCTCCAGATCGATTGGCAGGGTCAGGCTGAACACCGCGCCGTTGTCGCCGTTCTCGGCGCTCAGGCGCCCGCCGGATTCGTGGACGATGGCGAAGGATACTGCCAGTCCGAGACCGAGGCCGTCACCCACCGGTTTGGTGGTGAAGAACGGATCGAACACCTGACCCAGATGTTCTTCGGCGATGCCGCCGCCATTGTCGATAACGCTCAGGCGCCACAGTTGTTCGTCGGCTTCCAGGCGGATTTCCAGGCGCTTGCAAGGTTTGCCCTGCATCGCATCGAGGGCGTTGCGCAGCAGGTTGATCAGCACCTGTTCGAGACGGATCGCATCGCCGCGCACCCAGGCCGGACGGGTCAGGTGCAGCACCAGACTGACCTGTTCGTCGCGCATCCTCGCATCGAGCAATTGCAAGGCCTGATCGACCACCGTCGACAGGTCCAGCCGCTCGCGCAAACCGCTGGGGCTTTTGCGCGCGAAAGTTTTCAAATGACCGGTGAGGGCCGCCATGCGCGTGAGCATTTCATCCACCGGTTTGAGCGCCTTGTAGGCGTCATCGACCCGACCGTGATCGAGCAGCAGCCTCAGCGTTGCAAGCTGCATGCGCTGGGCGGTCAGCGGCTGATTGATTTCGTGGGCCAGCGCGGCGGACATCTGCCCGAGGGCCGCGAGTTTTGCCGATTGCACCAGACCATCCTGCGCAGTGCGCAAATCCCGGGTACGTTCCTCGACCAGTTGCTCAAGCTCTTCGCGGCTGCGCTGGCGCATCTTCGCCAGACGCCAGCGCTGGTTGAGGAACAACAACAGGAACACCAGCGCCAGCCACACCCCGGCGGCGGCGAGCCCGGCATTGCGCTGGTCTTCGAATGACAGTTGCGGACGGCGCAGCAGGTGCAGGGTCCAGCCTTCGGCGGTCAGCGGCAGGGATTCCCACAGGTAATCCGCCGTGCCTTGCGGAGCCTCGACACGGCGCAGATCACTGTTGTCGTCGAAGCGGCGCAGCGACAGATGAGTCAGCGGCACCAGCGACTGTTTGTCGTATTGGCGGGTAGCCTTGATCTCTCGGTAATCGGCCGGGGTCAGCGGATGCAACAGGCGATAGCGCCACTCGGGCTGGTTGGCGATGAAGACGATGCCCCGAGCATCGCTGACCAGCAGGGTGTCGTTGCCATGGCTCCATTCGCGTTCGAGCTCGGGGAATTCGAGCTTGACCACCATCGCCCCGAGGAACTCGCCGTTGTCACCGAGTACGGCGCTGGACAGGAAATACCCGGGAATCCCGCTGGTCACGCCGACCGCGTAGAAACGTCCGGTGCCCTGGGTGCGGGTCTGACTGAAGTACGGGCGAAAGCCGTAGTTGTGGCCGACGTAACTGCTGGGCAAACGCCAGTTACTGGCGGCCACCGCAAGGCCTGTGTGGTCGAGCAGTTCAAGGGTCGAGGACTGTGCGGCGCCGTTGATCTTTTCCAGCTTCAGGTTCAGCGCCGCTTGCTGTTCGGTATCGACCGGGCCGGCCAGCGCCGCACGCAATTGCGGGTCCAGCGCCAGCACGGCGGGCAGGGCGCGGTAGCGGTCGATCAGGGTGTGCAGCGAGTTGGCGTACAGCGCCAGCTGTTGATTGGCCCGTGCGGCGTCTTCTTCCAGTGCCTGGCGTTCGGCGTGGCGGATAGCAAGTGTCGCGGCGAGGGCAGCGCCGGCGATGATCAGCAGGGTATACAACGACAGACGCAAGGTACGGGAAGTCGGCAGCATGCTGAAAAACTGAGGGGAAATGGGGCAGGCACCATACCATGAGGCGCTGTGCTTCGCGCATTATCCCCCGCCGGATTGGCCCTGAACTTGACCCTGAACCTGGGCCTGGCTACGCAGTTCGGGTGAACCAGTTGCCGGAGCGCTGTTTGGACGGGTGAGCCATGCGTCGCAAGTACTGATTGTCCGTAGTGCCCATCTCTTTGTAGGCGGCCAGACCACGCTGGGCGTGAGCGATTTCATATCGGGTGGCTGCGGTTTGCCGGCGCAACCTCGAACGGGTGATCGGTGCCAGCGTTTCTTTTGTGGTCATGTTGTTAACATTCGGCAGCACATCGGCTGGATAGAGGACGTCTGTGCCCATTGCATTGAAAGCGTTTTCCATCCATGCCGAACGCTCTTCGAGCGCGGTCTGCCAGTCACTGAGCATTGTCTCGATTTTTCCGACCTTGGCCGGGTCCAGGCGGTTCTTGATGTCTTCGACTTCGATAGCCAGGGCAAACATATTGATTGCGCCGGAAATGATCGAAATCCATGTGGCCATAACCCTGTTCATAATGAACTCTGAATTGAGGATTTTGTCGAGCGCCGGTGTGCCTCGCTCATTCATGAAATCGCTGAAGTTACGAATATCCCCGACGGCCTGCTTGATTCCCAGGTCGTGATCAATCGCATCAACGGACCTCTTCGAGGTTTTCGGAATCATCCCGTCGCCGATGAGACCGACAGCCTTCAGGGGGACTTCCGCCATCGCGCCGGATACATCTCCGCCGATGTTTCCTCCGATCAGCCCTCCGGTGGTCAAATAGGGTGGAAGAGTGATTTCATGTGGCATTACCATGTCAACTTGCGCACCCCCGATCAACCCGGCTTCATAGCCGATGGGGCCCTTTACGCCTTCCACCCCAGCTTTGGTCAACAGCGCTTTTTTGAAGCCTTTCTGGTGAATGATGTTGTGGAGCTGTGCATTGGTTTGCTCCGCATATCCACTCACGTAGCCCAGGAAGCCCGCGTATAACATGATGGTGGCTTCGGCTCTGGTTCCTCCCGACGGATCAACGTAACGCAGCGGATTATTTCCGACAAACGCATACCGGTTCTGCCCGTCCGCATCCCCGGCCGGATCGGCGCTCACCCAGCGACACAACCAGGGCGCGTAATATCGCACCCCGTAGTAATAAAGCCCGGTGACATCCATTTCCTTGCCCGAATAGCGGGTGAGCTTGTAGTCCGCTTCGATCAGCGAGCGGGCAGCCATCGTCGCGGTGTTGCCGAATGCGTAGTAGCTTTCGCGGCTGATCACCTGCGCCCGTTGATCAATCTCCGTAACGCTCGATCCCAAATGGTTGGAATGGGAATAACACAACCGATCTGCATCGATACCAGGCGGTTTGCCGGTGACCCAGTGCAGGCACGTCACCTCGCCGATGCCGGTGGCGACGGTGATCTTGTGCAATTCTTCTCCGCTGCTTCGGGTGCGGATTTCCAGACTCCCCACGTAATGCACTTCAGCAACATGGTTGACGGTGCTTGTGTGGGTTTCATGGCGTTTGTAGACCCTTGCACCCTGGCTGTAGTGATACAGCTCCTGATCGGGCGGACCGCTGGCGTGCTCCACGAGGATCAGCGACTCCAGTTGATTGCGGCTGTTCCAGTGCATTGGCTGGCCGGGTTGCAGGGCCTGCAGATTACCGGCACGGTCGAACAGGGCCCTGAAGTCAGGTGTCGGGTCCCCCGCTTTCCGGCGCACACCACGATTGCTGGCAGGGTCGATGAACATCTCGCGGGTATGGGTGTTGCCGTCGCGCACGTGGGTCAGTTTTTTCAGGTTGTTGCCGTCGTCGTATTCGAAAGACTCGACATAGTTGCGTCGGTCATTGGGATCGGTGGGTTGCGGCCGACCGGGGTTGTCCGCGGGCGGGGCGTCGCTGTAACCGGTGGCGCGGGTCAGGCGGTACACCGAGTCATAGTCAAATGTGCGTTCACCGTCGACCCGCTGGTTGCGGAAAAACGTCGGTGTGTAGGTGTGATCGACAATGCAGATGGTATTGCCCACCAAGTCGTATTCATACTCGAAATCCTGAACCGCCGGCTCCGAAGCCTTTTGCGCATATTGTCGAAGCAGACGTCCGTCGGCTTCGCGGTAATGCCAGCGGCTGGTCACACCGTTGCCGAGCCGTTGTTCGGTGATCCGGCCGGCGGCGTTGTAATCCGCGCCGTTCAGGATCGGCTTGATACTTTGCCCGCTGAGTTGCAGTTGCACCTGAGCAAGCTGCCCGGCGATGTCGAAGGTTGATTGCTGGACATGCCCGCCGGCGTCGGTGGTTTGCAGCAGTGCACCGATGGCGCTGAAACGCTGATGGCCGGCGCAGATCTTGCCATCCTCGAAGGTGCGGACTTCTTCCGTTGACTGGCCACGCATGTTGAAGCTGTTGAATTGCACCGTACCCGATGGATCGCTCAGCGCCGTCATTTGTCCGCGCAGGTTGTGCCTCGGATCGGCCGAAGCCGTTTCATAGCTGAACGTTTCGAAGCCGGTTACCCCGTTTTCTGTGACGCTGCGCAGACGCAGTTGCGGGTCGTAGCTCATCTCCCGGTGATTGCGGTTCGCATCCCAATGCTGCAAAAGCTCGCCGCCGAGTCCTGGCAGGACCGTGTCTTCGCCAGCGTCGACGTTCCGGGCCTTGACCGCTATGCCATCTAACCTGAACACGGTTGTTGTATTGGGCGTGGCCAGACGCGGGTCCTGCTGTGCAACCAGATGGCCGACAACGTCATATTGCAATCGGTTGATGAGCGCTCGCACTTCCTCGCCGGCCACTGTGCGCAGGTACTCGACTTGTCTGATGGCTTCGCCGCGAGGGCCGATTACCGACAGTGTCGGTGTGAGATGGTGCACGCGGGCGTTCATGGCTTGATCCGCTTCGCGGGTCTTGCGGGCGCCGGTCTTTTCGCGGGCCTGGCTGGTGGCGAGTCGTCCGTGTCGTTGTAGTCATAATTGAGCTCGAGCCAGGGATGCAGAACGGCGAACGCCAGATGACCGAGCGCATTGATCGTCTGGATCGGCCGTCCCAGGGCGTCGTAGAACATCCGGTCGTGGTAACCGTGCAGGCGCATCGCGCTGTCATTGATGCAGCGATGGCTGTTGAGGAAATAGGGCCGGTAGACCCGGATGGTTTCGCCCTTGTGGTTGTATTCCACACGACTCTGCACCCGCCAGCGCTGAAGGGCCGGCAGTTCAATCGGCTTGCCATCGGCGTCAGTCGCGAGGCCGTCCTCGGCCGTGGCGACAAAGGCATCGCCCGGCGGGACGAGCTGTTTGTTTTGCAACTCGCGGCCAAAGCCGTCGACGTAGCTGATTCTCATCTGAATCTGTTGCCGCGGATCGTAGTGGTAACGGTCGGCAACCAGCATCAGGATATGCACCGGTTGCCTGCTGATGGTGCGGATGATCTTGAGCAGGGCCTGTTCGCTGGCCGTGCGTTTTTTGCGCTGGTTCAGCCAGCGCAGCGCCGAGGCGCGGATGTGGCCGTCGGGCAGGATCAAGCCCTTGGCGATCCATTCCTTTCTTTTGCGCAACAGGGTTTGGCGCGGGAGTGCGGGCATCCAGCTGAACAGTTCGGTGCGTACTGCGCTGGCGGCGGATGCCACTACGTTTTTCGGATGGGCGAGGGCGTATTCGACGCTCAGGTCAGACTGCGGCGGGTAGGCGGACAAAGACGCGAATCCGGCCGGCAATCCTTCTTCGGTGCCATGAAAACTGAGCACCATGGGCTGGCCGCCTGCGTCATAAAGAACTTCCTGAATGTTCTCGTTGGGATCGGTGATACTGAGCGGCTGCAGGGTCTGCATGTCGTAGATCACAGACGTTACACAGCCGTCCGGCAGGGTGATGGCAATGGTCAGCAGGTGGTCTGCGTCCCAGGTGATGTGCGTCACGCCATGGCTGGCGGTCTGTTGCACCTCGGTGATGTGGTAAAAACCGCTGGCATTGGCGTAGGTGAAAAAGCCGCTTTGCGCTGACCACAGGTTTTGCAGCAGATCCTGTTCAGGATCGTCCGGAAAGAACAGCTTCATGGGCGAGTAGCCGATCTTTGTCAGCTCGTCCCGAATGACTATCGGGACGTCGTCGTAGGCCTCCAGGGCTTTTTTGTCGAACACGGCCTGCTCGGTCGGCCCGGCCAGCGGCGGGTAGAGCATCTTGCCAGCGGATTCCAGATACGTGTGTTGCGAGAGTGAGGTCAGCTCCCGTGCGGCTGTCCACTCGAGGCTGTCTTTATACCGGTCGAAGTTTTCGAAACTGATGTCCGCCGCTTGCAGTCCGCCCGGCAGAGCACCCTTTGGCAGCATCATTGCGTTGCTGCGCTGGCGCCAGGGCAAGCCGAGCAGCCAGTGGCCGTCAGTGGTCAGGTGAATGAAGGCAGCGCGTGTTTCCGTCAGATAAAAGTACCGTTGCTGTTCATCGTGACCGTCTACCCAGGCCCGAAGCTGGTCTTCTCGATCGAAGGGCGGTTTGTCCGTCTCGGTGCGACGGCGAGCGCAGGCGACCGTAAAACCGTGAGTCGGATGGCCGTACTCGTCCCATTCCAGATAGACCAAGTGCTCGCAACGCGGATCGTCCATGAACCGTTCGTAGTGGTGGTTGCGGGTTTCCAGTTCCAGCACTAACAGACTGGACGGATTTTCCTTGACCACTCGAACCAGGTAGCGTGATTCGCTCAGGGAGAACAGACGCGCCGGGGCGGGGTCGTCTGCCTGAGACACCTCGCTGCGCAGTAGACGACCGGCCAGGGCGTAGGCGATCTCGTGATCATCGTCGGCCTTGCGCCGCTTGCGAATACTTTCCTTGCGGCGTTTCGCCTCGAACGTTGAACGGAGGGTCCTTCCCAGCGAATTGATTTCGCCGTCGAGTTCGCAGACGCCTTTCAAGTCAGGATCGATGCATCTGCCGGTATGGAACCAGTGAGTCGTCCGCATCGGTGCCGTATGGCCGCTTTCAGCCTTGCCCGGCTCCAGTTCACTGTCGGTCTGGCAGACTTTGCCGAAACCGCGAAATTCACGTTCGTAACCGTCGTAGTAGCCTTCGAAATATTCGTGGAACTGCATCAGGTAATTGCCGGTGATTTCATCGTCCTGACGCAACCAGTGAAGCACCATCTGGGGAAATGGCAGAAGGCAGACCGGACGCCGGCGTGTCATCAGTTCCAGACGTTTTTCATCCAGCCAGAATTGCGCACTGCTGCGATGTTGCAGTGTGGCGCTGTAGCCCATGTTGTTATTGCAACCGGTAAGCAGGTACGGCCGTTCCCTGACGAAGTGATACACCCAGTGCTGCGGTGTCATGTGCGGTTTGGTGAACAGCAGGCTGGCGCAGCCAATGCCTTGCAGATCAGCGAAGGTCACCTGGCAGAGGTTGTCGTAGCGAATGCCGTCGGGCCACGCAACGATGCGCGGGACTTGCTCAAAGGCATTGCCCCCGTAATTCCAGTAGATCTCGAAGTGATCGGAACACAGACGGATCAACGCCGCTGCACCGGAGCCATCGAGATCGGCGAAGCGAATCTGATCGGCATTGAAATGCGTGTACTCGAAGGGTAGCGTGCTGATCGCAATCCGTTTACCGAAATGGCCGTGGCCCAGATTGGCCCAGGTTTCGATCCCGTCGTGACGAACCCGGCACAGGCCCGAGAGGTCACTGGCATGCAGGTTGCCGAACATCACAAGCTCGGTGCGGGCGTCGCTGAACAGCGGTAAACGATCCGGGGTATGCGGCACATCCTTGCCGGGTGCGAATCCTTTCTCCCGCACATTGGCGTACACCCGCACGCTGTTCGGGCCGATCAGGGCCATGGAATCCAGGCCATCACCGCTCAAGTCGCCGAGTTGCGCCAGTTGATGGAAATACTCCACGGGAAACTGGCTGAATGGCTTGAACAACGACCAGGTGCCATCCGGGTTGAGCGTGTAATACCCGCTGCCACCGGGCTGCGCGACGACCCAGTCCAGGCGCCCGTCACCGGTGAGGTCGGTGAGGATCTGCACCACCGGTTTGCTGCTGTCGGCGTTCGGAATCAGCGGCAGCAGTGTCCAGGGGCCGTAGACGATTTCGTCCGTGCCGGGCGCTCCGCGCAAGGGCTCGCGGTAATACCAGGCGCCGTCGTACTGGCAGAGAAAACCGGGCAGGCCTTCGCCGTAAAGATCGACGCAATGGTAGGGCTGGCCGTCGTTGAGGCCGGGCATTTGATCAAGTGACAGGAACGGTTCGGGGGTGGTGTAGAGCTCCAGCGCTCTATAAAAGTACTCCAGGGGCGGCATGTGCTTGACGCGACCTGTAGCGTCGTAACTCATGTAGTGCGCGGCTTTCAGGTGGTTGTAGCGGTGCTCTGTGGGTTCGTGCTCCAGCAGCAGTCGATTGACCAGCACCGGAGTGGGGCCGGTGTGGTTGAACAACAGAAACTGCCGGCACAGGCGCCGGGTCCCGATTTCAAAGCCATAACGATGTATACGAAACGGGTCGGAACGCACCGTCCAGGCATCCTCGTTGTCGGCATACGGTGGAACATCGTCATATCCGGCGACGCGTTCGCCGTAGTCAACGATCAGTCGGAACTTCCAGTCCAGTAACGCCGGTTGCGCGTGATCCAGACAATACAGATCGGTACTGGCGGTCTTGTTGCAATAACAGACCTGCCGCAGGTAACGCTGGGCACTGTAGTCAAAACGGGCGTCGGTGACTTTGCCGTCAGCTTTGTGCTCGTAATAGATGTTTTCGCCCACAGAGTTCCTGACTTCCACCAGCAACCACGCTGCGATAAGGGTCGGGTCCGCCGGGTCATGGATGCAGGCATCCAGGGTGTTGCCGTAGCAATACTGAGAGCCGTCGGCGCCAAAGACCACCCAGAATCGATGGCCGCCACCGGTGGGGGTCCAGAGCTCGTAGCGGGTGAAGGTCGTTTCCAGGCGTGGAATGTAGAGCACCACGGAATAGGTTTTGGCGTTCCTGCCTTTACCGCGTGTACGCTTTTTGACCTTGATCTTGCCGCGGGCCGTCAGCTCGGGCCGCAGGTCGGTGCCATCCGCTTGCATGACATCGGAGGCCTCGTATTTCGGCACACCCTTGCTGGTTTTGCGCGAGATGGCGGGCAGCGGCAGATCCCAGCCGAGCCCGCATTTGCCATTGCCCGCGTTACCGTCGTAGACCAGTTGCAACTCGGGATTGAGCGTGCGCGCATTCAGGATCGGGAGGGGCAGGGTGTAAGAACGCTGCCCGGTCGCACCGATCTCCCCCAACTGCGTCCGTTCGTTGCAATGGACGCAGTCTTGGCAATGGAGGGAGGAGTGACGAGCGCATCTGCATCCGGGGTCATGGCGTCGCAACCTGAAGATGTCGAGGTGTCACGCTAGCAGAGCGGCATGCGCCAGACACCTGTCAGATCTGACAGGTGCCGACTGACGGCAGGCGAAAAAAAACCGGGCGGTCATCGCTGACCGCCCGGTTTTTCACAAGCAGGTGAAGCGCTTACTGCACTTCCACCGCCAGGCTTTCGCTGATCTTCTGTTGCCAGATCGCAGGACCGGTGATGTGTACCGATTCACCTTTGCTGTCCACCGCGACGGTGACCGGCATGTCCTTGACCTCGAACTCGTAGATCGCTTCCATGCCCAGCTCGGCGAACGCCAGCACCTTGGACTTCTTGATCGCCTGCGCCACCAGGTAAGCGGCACCGCCGACGGCCATCAGGTACACAGCCTTGTTGTCCTTGATCGCGTCGATGGCGGTCGGGCCGCGCTCGGACTTGCCGATCATGCCCAGCAGGCCGGTCTGCTCGAGGATCTGACGGGTGAACTTGTCCATCCGCGTGGCGGTGGTCGGGCCAGCCGGGCCAACCACTTCGTCACCGACCGGATCAACCGGGCCGACGTAGTAGATGAAGCGACCCTTGAGGTCCACCGGCAGGGTTTCGCCCTTGTTCAGCATCTCGACCATGCGCTTGTGCGCGGCGTCGCGACCGGTGAGCATCTTGCCGTTGAGCAGGACGGTTTCGCCCGGCTTCCAGCTCTGCACGTCTTCCGGGGTCAGGGTGTCGAGGTTGACGCGACGGGCCGACGGGCCGGCTTCCCAGACGATTTCCGGGTAGGCGTCCAGCGGTGGCGCCTCCAGCGAAGCAGGGCCGGAACCGTCGAGCACGAAGTGCGCGTGACGGGTGGCAGCGCAGTTCGGGATCATGCACACCGGCAAGGAGGCGGCGTGGGTCGGGTAATCCATGATCTTCACGTCGAGCACGGTGGTCAGGCCACCGAGGCCCTGGGCGCCGATGCCCAGCTGGTTGACCTTCTCGAACAGCTCCAGACGCATTTCTTCGATACGGTTCTGCGGGCCACGGGCCTTCAGCTCGTGAATGTCGATGGATTCCATCAACACTTCTTTCGCCATCACAGCGGCTTTCTCGGCGGTACCGCCGATGCCGATGCCCAGCATGCCCGGCGGGCACCAGCCGGCGCCCATGGTCGGAACGGTCTTCAGCACCCAGTCGACGATCGAGTCGGACGGGTTGAGCATGGCCATTTTCGACTTGTTCTCGGAACCGCCGCCCTTGGCCGCCACGTCCACTTCCACGGTGTTGCCCGGGACGATGGAGTAGTGGATGACCGCCGGGGTGTTGTCCTTGGTGTTTTTACGAGCGCCCGCCGGGTCGGCGAGGATCGAGGCGCGCAGGACGTTTTCCGGCAGGTTGTAGGCGCGGCGCACGCCTTCGTTGATCATGTCGTCCAGGCTCATGGTCGCGCCATCCCAACGCACGTCCATGCCCACACGCACGAACACGGTCACGATGCCGGTGTCCTGGCAGATCGGCCGGTGGCCGGTGGCGCACATGCGCGAGTTGATCAGGATCTGCGCCATCGAGTCACGGGCCGCTGGCGATTCTTCGCGCAGGTAGGCTTCGTGCATCGCCTGGATGAAGTCTACGGGGTGGTAGTAGGAAATGAACTGCAGGGCGTCGGCAACGCTCTGAATCAGGTCGTCTTGCTTGATCACGGTCATGAGTCGCGCTCCTCTAAAAGACGGGAACATTCTTTAAGGGCAGCTGAAAGTTGCGAGCTTCGAGTGGCAAGCTGAAGCGGTGCATACCGCTTTGAACTTGCAGCTCGAAGCTCGGAGCTCGAAGCTGCCCTTCAGGGTCGGCACGCCGGGGCTGCTGGCGCGACGCTAAAAAGGCGCGGCAGTATACCGCGCCTCCCCGGTGGTGACACGCGCCGGCAGTCATTCGTTGGTCGCATGGTTCGGGGAATATCTGGAGTCATTGTTTGCACTTTTAGACCGCTGCCCTCACCCCAACCCTCTCCCGGAGGGAGAGGGAGCTGATTTGCGTTGTTTCGAGACGTGTGTCCGGCGCGCTGTTTGGGGGCCGTGAAGGCCGACAAAAAATCACGCGTGGCCGGTGCTTTTGGCGAGCGCTCCGGGAACCCGGGAGGGGCGGGCTCAAGGGCTTTTTTGACGCCAAATATCCGGCCCGAAAATCAATGGTCATTTATCGACTGGGCCACTAAAGTGGCAGCCGGTCTGTAGAGTAGGACACTCGGTCAGCCTCTTATCGCACGGTGAGTCAACGATTGACCCATAACGCCATTCAACGTCTTTTGCTCAAACGCTTCGCCCTCGCTGCAGCCACCTACGGATTGGCCTTGCTGCTGCTGTGGCTGGCGTATTTCACCGGACACTACGAAGATTCGCTGGCAGGCGTCGCCGTCGGCAGCGCCCTGGTGGTCATCAGCCAGGCGACCCTGTTCGCGGTGTTTTTCTCGGGCGCCAACCTGCGCTTCTCCGACCCGAGCCTGACCGAAGCGCAAGTGTTGCTCGGCCTCGGCTGGCAGACGTGGCTGATCGCGCATCTGCAAGAAGCCCGGGGCGAGTTCCTGGTCTTCTATGTGCTGATCCTGCTGTTCGGCCTGTTCCATCTGTCGCGGCGGGCCTTCGTGCGCTGCGCGATGCTGGTGTTCTTCAGCTTCTGCGCCATCACGCTGTGGGACGGTTACCACTTCCGGCTGCACGATCCGGCACTGTCCGCGTTGCAGGCCTGCATCCTGCTGATCGTGCTGGCCTGGCTGGTGATCTACGCACGCTTCGTCCAGACCTCACGGCAACGCATGCGCCAGCGCCGCTTTGCCTTGCAGGCGCATCAGGACACGTTGCGCGGGATGATGCGCCAGCTCGAGGATCTGGTGGCCACCGACGAACTGACCGGGCTGTTCAACCGCCGGCATTTTCTGCGCCTGGCCACCCGCGAATTGAATGCGATGGAGGCGGACGTGGTACATGGCCTGGCGCTGATCGACCTCGACCACTTCAAACGTATCAACGACCTGCACGGCCATGCCGCCGGCGATCAGGTGTTGCAGGCGTTCGCCGGCGTGGCCGGTGCCTGTCTGCGCGACGGCGATGTGCTGGCGCGTTATGGTGGTGAGGAATTCGTGGTGCTGCTGCCCGATTGCAACGCCGAACGCCTGACCGCCTGCTGCGAGCGGTTGCGCATCGCTTTCACCGACGTCGAACTGGTGGGCCTGAATGTGAAAAACCTGAGCCTGTCCGCCGGCATGACCCTGCTGGAGCTGGGCGATGATCTGGACGACGCCTTGCAGCGCGCCGATCAGGCGCTGTACCGGGCCAAGCGCGACGGGCGCAACCGTTGCGCTGCCGCGTGGGAGAACGTCGATGCCTGAACTGCGGGTCGGTGAACGACAGTGGTCGGTGGCGGCGGGCAGCAACCTGCTCGATGCCCTCAACCGCAACGGTGTGGCGGTGCCTTACAGCTGCCGCGCCGGCAGTTGCCATGCGTGCCTGGTGCAATGCGTGCAAGGCTTGCCCGCCGACAGTCGCCCGGATGCCTTGAGCGCCGAGCAGCGTGACCAGGGCTGGCGGCTGGCCTGTCAGTGTCAGGTGATCGAAGACTTGCAGGTGCACACTTTCGATCCGGTCACCGATGGTCGCCCGGCCACCGTCGAAGCGCTGGACTGGCTCGGCGACAGCGTGTTGCGTCTGCGCCTGACACCTCAGCGACCGTTGCGCTACAGCGCCGGCCAGCATCTGGTGTTGTGGGCAGGTCACATTGCGCGGCCGTATTCGCTGGCGAGCCTGCCGGAAGAAGACCGTTTTCTTGAATTCCACCTCGATTGCCGCCAGCCCGGCGAATTCAGCGATGCCGCCCGGCGCTTGCAGATCGGCGACCCGATCCGCCTCGGCGAGCTGCGTGGTGGCGCGCTGCATTACGACCCGGACTGGCACGACCGGCCGCTGTGGCTGCTCGCCGCCGGCACCGGCCTCGGCCCGTTGTTCGGTGTGCTGCGTGAAGCCTTGCGTCAGGATCATCGGGGCGCCATTCGCGTCATTCATCTGGCCCATGATGCCGCTGGGCATTACCTGGCCAAACCCCTTGCCGCACTGGCCGCGCAGCGGGAAAACCTCAGCGTCGAACTGTGGACGGCGGCCGAGTTGCCGGGCGCTTTGGCGCAACTGCGCCTTGTCTCCCGACAAACCCTGGCTTTAGTCTGCGGTTCGACTGCCAGCGTCGACGCGTTTGCCAAGCGTCTGTTCCTGGCCGGACTGCCGCGCAATCAACTGCTGGCCGATGTCTTCCTGAGCCGTGGTTGAGCGCTGATCTTTCAGACGCGAGACCTGCTATGCCCGAAGCCATCCTGCTGCACCGCGAACGCGGTTTGCTGACCCTGCGCCTCAACCGCCCCGACAAGAAAAACGCCCTGACCCGCGCCATGTACAGCCAGTTGGCCGAGGCGCTCAAGCAAGCCAATCACGATCCCGAGATCAACGCCGTGCTGATCACCGGCAGCGCCGAGTGCTTCACCGCCGGCAACGATATTGCCGACTTCATCCAGCAACCGCCGAGCGATCTCGACAGCCCGGTGTTTCACTTCATGCTCGAACTCCTCGAATGCCGCAAACCGGTGATCGCCGCCGTGGCCGGGGCGGCGGTGGGGATCGGCACCACATTGTTGCTGCATTGCGATCTGGTGTACGTGGCGCGGGATGCGCGGTTGCGCATGCCCTTCGTCAATCTCGGGTTGTGCCCGGAATTCGGTTCCAGCCTGATCCTGCCGCGCTTGCTTGGGCAGGCCAAAGCGTCGGAGCTGTTGCTGCTCGGTGAAGGCTTCACCGGTGAGCAGGCAGCGCAATGGGGAATCGCCACCGAGGCGCTGGGCAGTGGCGAAGCCGCGTTGGCCAAGGCGCGGGAGATGGCGTTGCGGTTTGACGAATTGCCGTCCGAGGCGGTGCGCATCAGCAAACAATTGATGCGGGCGCCGGATCGCGAGTTGATTCGCAAGGTGATCGAGGAAGAGGGCGCGCTGTTCACCCAGCGGTTGCGCTCGCCGGAGGCGTTGGCGGCGTTGACCGGGTTCATCAAACGCCATTAACGAAAAAAGCCCCGCCATTCACATGGCGGGGCTTTTGTTTTTCAGCAACCGGTCACTCAGACCTGCGGGTCGCCCACGTGCAGGATCTTCATGCCGTTGGTGCCGCCGGTGGTGTGGTAGCTGTCGCCCTTGGTCAGGATGACCCAGTCGCCTTTCTCCACCACGCCGCGCTTGACCAGCTCGTCGATGGCTTTCTGGCTGACTTCGTTCGGGGCCAGCGAAGCCGGGTCGAACGGCACGGTGTACACGCCACGGAACATCGCCGCGCGGGCCTGGGCTTCGCGGTGCGGGGTGAAGCAGTAGATCGGCACCGACGAACGGATACGCGACATGATCAGCGGGGTGTAGCCACTTTCGGTCAGCGCGATGATCGCCTTGACGCCCGGGAAGTGGTTGGCGGTGTACATGGTCGCCAGCGCAATGCTCTCGTCGCAGCGCTCGAATTCCTTGCCGATACGGTGGCTGGAAGTCTTGCTGGTCGGGTGCTTTTCAGCGCCGACGCAGATGCGCGCCATCGCCTGCACGGCTTCCAGCGGGTAAGCGCCGGCAGCGGATTCGGCCGACAGCATCACGGCGTCGGTGTAGTCGAGCACGGCGTTGGCCACGTCGGACACTTCGGCGCGGGTCGGCATCGGGTTCTGGATCATCGACTCCATCATCTGGGTCGCCACGATCACTGCCTTGTTGTGGCGGCGTGCGTGCAGAATGATTTTCTTCTGGATGCCCACCAGCTCGGCGTCGCCGATTTCCACGCCCAGGTCACCACGGGCAACCATGACGGCGTCGGAAGCCTTGATCAGACCGTCGAGGGTTTCGTCGTCGGCTACGGCTTCGGCGCGTTCGATCTTCGCCACCAGCCAGGCGGTGCCGCCGGCTTCGTCGCGCAGTTGACGGGCGTAGTTCATGTCGGCGGCGTCACGCGGGAAGGACACGGCGAGGTAGTCGACTTCCATTTCAGCGGCGAGCTTGATGTCGGCCTTGTCTTTCTCGGTCAGGGCCGGTGCGGTCAGGCCGCCACCGCGACGGTTGATGCCTTTGTGGTCGGACAGCGGACCGCCGATGGTCACCACGCAGTTCAGCTCGGTCGCAGTGGCGGTCTCAACGCGCATGACCACACGGCCGTCGTCGAGCAGCAGCTCGTCGCCCACGCCGCAGTCCTTGACCAGGTCCGGGTAGTCGATGCCGACCACTTGCTGGTTGCCTTCGGTCAGCGGATGGCTGGTGGAGAAGGTGAACTTGTCACCGATCTTCAGCTCGATGCGCTTGTTGGCGAATTTGGCGATACGGATTTTCGGGCCTTGCAGGTCACCCAGCAGGGCGACGAAGCGGCCGTGCTTGGCAGCCAGGTCACGCACCAGCTTCGCGCGAGCCTTGTGCTCGTCGGGGGTGCCGTGGGAGAAGTTCAGACGGGCGACGTCCAGGCCAGCCAGAATCAGCTGTTCGAGAACTTCCGGCGAGTTACTGGCCGGGCCAAGGGTAGCGACGATTTTGGTACGACGGACGGACATGCAAAGACTCCTCAGGTTCAAGCGCCAGCGAAGGCTACTATGCTCGAAGGGTGTAGTCATTGTTCGTTTGCACTACTTACGATTTTCTTTTTTGAACGCGACAATCGGCGCAAACGGCTCTGAAGATTTCTCACAAGGGGTCGATACAGAGCACAAGACAGGAGAACCCCCATGCGATTGTTGCCCATTGCCGCCCTTGCCCTCAGCGTCCTCGCTGCTTCGGGCTGCACCCGTTGGTCGATGAATCATCATCTGAACAACGCCTACAGCGCCTATGACCGGGGCAATTGCGAGCAAGTGATGCTCGAACTGTCCAAGGTCGAACGCGCCAGCCGCGCCCGCCCCTACGTGTGGCCGGAAGTGTCGATGATGCGCGGTCAGTGCCTGGAACGGCAAAAAATGTTTGTCGACGCGGCGCAGACCTACCAGTTCATCATCGCCTCGTACCCCAACAGCGAATACGCCTACCGCGCCCGTGCGCGCCTGGAAACTCTGCAGAGCCTGGGCCACTACCCGACCCGCAGTGCCGCCGTGGTGCCACCCGCCCGCTTCTGATGGCGGTTGTCATACAAAAGCTGGCCGGCTGTATAAGGTGAGCTATAGTCGAATGACACCGGTGCAGATGCACTCTGTACCGGCGCAACACCTGCGACTGGCATGAGCAGTAAGTGGCGAGCGCCACACCGGAAGCGGGGAGAGCGGGCCTGTCGGGCAGGTTCGTTCCGAAGCACAGTGCGGCCCGTTTGCCGGGCCCTGCATGGCGATACGCTCATGTTTACCGACCGTCGAATCGAACGGCACCAGTTGCCGTATTTTCTGCGAGTGTTCAACAGCGTCACCGACAAACCCATCGGCTTTCTGGGCAACGTCTCCGAAGACGGGCTGATGCTCATCAGCCAGTTGCCGATGATGATTGGTGCCGAATTCAAATTGCGTCTGAAGATCCCCGTGGGCGATGGCTGCCAGCAGGTGATCGACCTCTGCGCCTGCTGTTTGTGGTGCCATGAAGACGCCACGCCCCGACATTACGACGCCGGCTTCAGCCTGTTTCGCACGCCGCCGGAATACGGGCAACTGGTCGAGGCGTTGAAACAGTACTTCAGTTTTCAGCCGTTGCCGGCTTCGGCCTGACAAACCAAAAGGGTCATGACCTGTCGCAGGTCATGACCCTTTTTGTTACGCGCCTATCGCAATCGCCCGCTCGTTATCCAGCGTCTTTTCCGCCAGCAGCAATCCCATCTCGCTCAACTGATAGATCGCCATCGCCAGGTGCCGCGGCTTGTCGTCCAGGCTGTCGGCCAGGTCCAGCAGCAGAATGCTCACCGACGAGAAAGTCTCGTAGGTCTGGATGGCGATCGCCTCGGAATTGATCTCGGGATCGACCTTGAACATCTGCATGCCGCGATCTACGGAGTTGCGTGGTTTTTCGGCCGTGGGATTGAGGTAGAAGTCGAGGGCCCTGTGGGCTGCGTCGTGGAGCTTCTTTGAATCGATTGAAGCGTAGGGGGAGACCGGATCGGGTTGATCGGTCGGGTCCTTTGGATCGGTGTCCGTAGGGGGGGGGATTTGTAACTGGCTTCTTCATGTATTTCGTACTCGTCGTTAGGGCCACCATCTGGCTCGCGACTAAACGAGAAAAGGGTGGCGGCTGTAAGCAGGTTAGTCGACCGGGAGTACGTACCGGTGCGCCCGAGGGCGCCCTGCGAACAGCCACCATCGAGTGCGGGGATAGGGAATACCCGACTGGATGACGCTTATGCGCAACGTACTAAAGACCCCGGGCGACTAAACCCGGCCGCTGATTGGCAGCGACACGGATCAAGTTACGGGGCAACGCCAAGGCGCACAAGCCGGCGGATTCTGAGGGATTTGTAGGCAATGGCACAAGGCATCGTAGCCCGTTGTTACGACTTGCAGGACGCTGCCGGTGCGGGCCGTGGGAAGAGTTACCGCTTGTCGGGACTGTCAGAAGTGTCAGGTGTTGCGCTTCAAGGTATTGGATTCAATGGATGGGCAAATGTTTGTGCGTGAATTACCACCTTTAACCACCATGGAGCCAGTTATGAATACATCAGATGATGTTGGAGATGAGGCTAAGGGCGAGTCACCACATGACCAAGAGGTAACTGGCGAACCTGGAAATACTGTAGTAGCGATAGAGCAAACAGAGAATGGTGTATTGATCACGCACGATATCTATGCCGAAAACGGCGAGTATTGGGCGTACTTGCGCGTTGAGTACTCGTACAATGAGGATGGTCGATCTTTCGTATGCAATGCGACGCACTACAAAGCCAAGAGCAATGGCCGGACCAAAGGAAACGTATGGATGCAGGTTGCCCTGACGGGGAGTGTATGGAATCCGACCGAGTTGACGAATGACAATGCCAGGCAGACTGGCAATTGGGAGCCCATCAGTGGAGGTAAAAGCATCCCAGCCGATACCAAGAGCGTAACAATCGGATTTGGTTACTTGTACGACAGAGCGGGTGTATCGGATGTCTGGATGACAGGGTCTTTGACAGTAGACTTCAAACCTCACCCGCCCAGCATCAACCCAATCAAGAATTTTTCCGCCTCACCAGTGCGTGTAACCGGTACTCGAGGAATTTCCGGGTTCACCCTGCTCGTTCACAGAAGTTTCGACTATGTGACGGCCACTGCCAGGATTGCCGCAGACGGCACCTGGTCGGCTGATCTTCAACTTCCTGCAGGTACAAAACAACTGAGTATTAATTCTCACCAGTTCAAGGGGGCAATTGAGTCCCTCCCTTCCAAGGGTTTTGATCTGTATCTAGCTGCTCTTACTTCACCGGCAGCAGGCACAATAGTGCCTTTAAAAGATCTCGTCTTCAGTGGAATCGCCGGGCCCGGTACTTCAATGAAAGTTGTCCTGGGAGGCGTCGGAACTCCCCTGTCTGTCACGGCCAATACAGGAACGGGAAGCAATTGGCAGGCATCTGCGCTGGCAAACCTGACTCTGGGCAGTGGCAATTTGTGGGTGACGGCTGAAATCGATGGCGTGCAGAATTACACCAATGAATACACCATTCAGATATTGGGCTATCCGGTCATTACCGACCCTCAATCGCCCGTACCGCTGGGCTTCACACTGACAGGCCGTAACCGTCTGCCCGGTGCCACACTGACTGCATTCCTGGGCTCCTCGAACATGGTAGTGGGATCGGCGGTGGCGGCGGATACGGATACCTTTTCCATCATGACAAACAATCTGGATCCGGGCGCTCACGCGCTCACGGTGGAGCAGTTCCATTCAGGCAAGGGGTCCGGTCGTAGCGCGGCCGTCACATTCAATGTCAAACCAGAACCGCCTGTGGTTACTTCCACCACCACAGGTGAACGGGTCAAACTGCATGGCACCGGTTTTAGGGGCGGACAAGTCCATTTTTATCAGCCCGGGGTAGAGGACCCCCCATTGTTCAGTGTTGCTATCAAGCCTGACGGCACATTTGAATACGATGTACCGCTGACTCAGTTGCCGGGGCCTCTTCATTACTCCTGCCGGCAAAGTGTTGCCGGCGTTGGGTCGGCGCGTATTTACAGTGACGGGTGGGTTCAGTTGCGTACCAATGTCCCTGCACCAGTGCCCACACAACTGACCAGCGCTCGAGACGGCCAGAAGCTGGTGATTTCAGGGAGAGGGTCGAGGTGGGGTACGACTGCGGGAACAGTGGTCATTTTCAATAATGATCAGGACATGCGGCCAGCTGTACCCGCCGTCGAAGTGCCAGTAAATCTAGCCTGGAATACTCGATCCACCGCCGATGTTGCACCTGGAAATTACAATCGACTGACCGCCAAAATGTGGGCCAATGGTATCTGGTCGCAACCTGTGCCGGTCCCGGCGGTAATCATCCCGTCGCCCCCGCCGGTACTCACCCCCATCACCGCACCTACCGGCCAACGTCCGCAGATCAGAGGCACTATGTGGAGTGGCTCGAAGGTCGAGGTACAAATCAATGGAGGGCCAGCCAAAACCGCTACTACAACGGGTGACAGTTTCTATCTGGACGCCACGTCGGATTGGGACCCTGCTACTTACACGGTCAGCGTGACAGCAGAATTCGGTGGGCAAAAGTCCACCCCCTCCACACAATCGTTCACCGTTCGCGCACCGCAGCCGAAAATCCTTACCACCGGACCGGTTCCGCTCCAGGCAACCATCACCGGCGAAGGCTGGAAGGGCTGCCGGGTCAGGATCTTCACGACCATCGGCAATCAGGAGCTGGGTGCAGATAACGTGAAGTCCGACGGCAAGTTCGAGATCGCCCTGTTGAAACAGGCTGCGGGTGATCAGACCCTGTATGCCGTGCAGTATGAGTCGGGCAATCCTGCAAACGCATCCGTCGATAGTGAACGTGTGACGGTGAAATTCGATATACCAACGGCCGACGTCACAGTTCCGCCCGAGGGCGGCACGACGCCGCGGGTATCGACGTTCAGCGGCACAACGACTGCACGCAGCGGTACCGTCGAGTTGTGGTTTGGAGGCGCGCCGCTCCGCACCAATATTGCGATAACCAACGGCACCTGGAGCGCGCCCGGTATCAATCTGGCCACAGGGCCTAAAGCAGTAAATGTTTATATTCGTGATGGTAGTGATCTCAGCGCCGCGACCATTCGCAACGTGAAAGTGGTGCCTGAGAAACTGAAGATCGATTCACCTCTGACGAATCAGTACATCGGTCGTCAATTGTGGATTTCCGGGGTCGGTGCATTCCCGGGCGATCAGGTCGTTGTCCAGCGATTGGGAGCTCCGTTCAACTTTCCTCCCGTCACCGTGAACAAACATGGCCAATGGTCGGCGAACGTCGAACACAATATGGTCTTCGGCAACACCATCGCTGCCATTGCGCGAGCCGGTGCGGGGCTGGATTCCGTCGTGTCGAGCCCGATCATCCCGAAGTTGCTGCATACAGCCCCCGATATCACACAGCCTCAGGCAGGTGACAGGGTCGGCCCGAAGCCGGTTTTCTCAGGACGGGCCAGACCAGGAGCGACGGTAACCATTGCTCAATGGTTCAACAACACGATCGTACTGGCGACGACCATGGCCCGTGCCGATGGCTACTGGGAGGCGCAAAGCACTGTTGCGTTGGCCGAGGGTGGGGGCTGGGTTCAGGTGCGCGATACGCTGAACAATATCCTTTCGGAATGGCGCAGGAGCGAGCGTTTCGAGGTGCGGCCGATGGCTGCTGCTCCCGCTGCGCCGTCCATTTAGCACCCTTGAACGTACACGACTACGGCTGAGCTTTTGACCGAAACCTTTCAGGCCCTCCATTGAGGGCCTTTTTTATTCCAGCTCTCGCATCGGGCATCAAAATCCCGACCAACGGTCGAAAAAACTGTCAGATCTGACAGTGGCTCACTTATCCAAATCAGCGCTAAATCAGCTTGAAGTCAACAAAGCCAACTCACGCCTCTTTGGCATTGGTTTTCCATTCAAGAGGAAGCGCCTGAATGAAAGCTTCGCAAACAAGCCCCGTGCATCAACTGGTCAGAGCCGTGCTGGGACAGGGCAAGAAACGTTTGTCTGTGCCGCGCAAGCTGGATCGTTACCTCGCGGAATTTTCCAGCGTATTCGACCTGATAAAACACAGTGCGAGCGAGTTGCAGGCATTCGGTTTGACACACTCGCAGGCCGAGAGCCTGCTGCTGCGTGGCAGGGCATTGGCGCTGCAGATCACCCGGTTGTACCGCCAGCAGGAACTGCGTGCGACGCTGGGACGCGGCAACAAAAAGGCGTTGGTGAGTTTGCCCACCTACGAACAATTGTTCACTCCCAATATTGACGAGTCGGCGCCAAAGGGCAGCCCGGAGCATCATGCCTCCCCGGTCGCCTATCTGGTCAGCCTGCGCGAATTTGTCCGTGACGAAATCGAGAAACACGCGGGCCCTGATGCTATTCCGTTGCAAGACCGACGCCCGGATGTCGATCAACTGTTGATTGATCCTGCGGCCATCAACGAAGAGAAGTCCCGGGTCGACATCCACAGTCGGATTATGGAATCGGTGCTTTCGAAAGCGTTGCCTCCCGAGTATTCAACGGTTCAGGAATTTTTGGGCTCGACACGTGTTCCCCTCAGCATGCCGTTCGAGACGGATGCTGTGAGCATCTGGCAGGTGGTGGATCAGGTTGTGACAACCCGCTCGCTGGGCGAAATCATTCGCAGGATGGACCGCGATTATCCGTATTTCATACGTCCGGGTGGTCGTGGGGGGCGCGATCACACGGCGTGGCAACTGTCTTTGCCGATGGGGCGTGAAGCGATGGCTTTGCAGCTCGAGAACTCGGTGTTTCCATTGAGTGCTGAACTGGCTTTTCTGTCTTCGGACAGGGTTGATCCACTGACGGGTTGCATCGATTCTGATCCGCAAAAAACCTCCACAGATTTTTATCGCAGGAACTATGGGCCGGCCATTTTCGACAATCAGGATCTTCGTCGGCTGGGGCTGTTCAAGATTGCGACCGGCCTCGCTCAGTCGGGGGTGGACGGCTTGCTGGCGTGGGATAAATTTACGCCCAAGCTGTCGCCCAACGTTCCTGCAATAGGCAATCCGGAGGAGCTTCTGACGGGAGAGGTTGCCGGGGCGCGTTACGTCAATGGCGGAGAGCAGCCGGCGATCGGGCTCGATATCGGAGAGATCGATATCAAGCATTTGCTGACGAATATCGGTGAGTTTCCGGTGGGCAGGCTTGAACACCGTGCCGAGCGCATTCACCGCAAGGTGCGTCTGGATCACATTCTGAAATTGCCAAGCCATGAGGTGGACAGGCTACTGGTTGCCGCAATGAACGCCGAGCAGCGCGCAGGCGCCAGTACATCCCTCTGGATTCGCCCCGCCACCCTGAGCTGCCTGGGCCTGTTCGTGGAACTGATCAACGTTCATGGCTGCACCGCCGAAGAGTGCGCGGGGTTGGTGGATGTGCTGTCGGTCCATGGGCAGAATGGATCAGCCGCATTCTTTGATCAGGTTTACAACGAACCTCTTCCCGTTAATGACCCGCTGCGCATCGATGGCAGCCCGTTGGCGATCATTCCGGTCACTGCAGCCGAGCAGCATAAGGTGCACCAGATTTGCACCGCGTTGCGTATCAATGGCGAAACCTGTCGCTACCTGAGCACCGTTATCGCCGAGGCCAAGGGCAAAACGACTTCCCTGGACTGCGATCTGCCTACGCTCTCGGCGTTGTGGCGTCTGGTACGGCTTGCCCGGCTGAGTGAGTTGACACCGATCGAGTACACCGCGCTGGCACAAACCCTCGGACTGACAGTCCAGCTGGCGACTGAGCCTGCAGTGTCCGAATCCGGGACCACGGAAGGCGCGGATGTGCTGAGCGCCATTCATGGGTTGATCGAGTGCGCGCAATGGGCCAATGAATTCAATCTGTCGGTGCTGTGGTTGGTGCAACACCTCAATCCTGTCGTTGTCCCGGCCGTGTGGACTGAAAGCCAGGAACAGTTTCTTCGGCAATTGGCCAGCCAGGCACAGTCGGTGCTGGTGCAACCTGCGACATTGCTGGCAGCAGGCGCACCGGTACGCTTTCCGCATAACGAACAGATCATCGATTGGTCGTCCTTGCTGAGGTCGCTGGTGGACGAACTCTGGCTGGTGATCGGTGAGTACGACCAGACAGAAGAGCGGTATCTGGCGTACGCCGAGGAACAATGCGAAGCCATCGCATTGTTTGTTTATCAGGATTCGGTCGATCCGACCCTGGAGGCGAAAAAGGCAAGCGTTGAAGGCGTTGCTGCTGTTGGTTCTGCTGCGTTGCCGCGATGAGCAGCGCACGATGGTTGAAGAGAACCTTGCGGTCTATCTGCGGATCGATGCATTACTGACCCGTCAGGTCCTGGCCTGGGCGCAGGGGCATCCCTACAGATTCCTGGCACAGGCACTGAGCATGCCTGCAGAGCGCAAGCGTTGGGCGTTGAAGAAAGCGCAGGAAGAACCTGATCAGTTTCTGCGACTGTTCGCCGAGGTCGAGCGCCGAGCCCGGATTGCCAGTACGCTCAACGTGAGTCCGACACTGCTGGAGATGCTCCAGGCAAACGAAAACTATCAGTGGTTCAGTCTTGGTGACCGCTACGAAATCTCGATCACTACCCTTTACTACCTGGCGATGTTCGGCCGAATGGTGGAGCAGGCCCGGGAGCCGGAAGAGAAGATTCTCGACTATTTCCTTCAGGTCAACCTTCTCGAGCCCGATCTGAGCGACGATGCGCGTCGGCTGGTGCGCGATGCGGCGGCTGACAAACTGGCCCGATTCTTCGGCTGCGGCATCAAGCATGTGCTGACGGTCGTCAGCCATTTGAAAGGTGAAGTTCAGGACAGCGACGAACTTCCGCTGCTACAGACTCTGCAAGAGCTTGATGTACTGCGACGCACACTTGAGCTGGCAGCCAAAGGGCTGGATGCCGGAGCCGTCGTCAGTCTTGGCAACCTGAATCCGCTGGATACCCAGGCGCAATACGCCAAGGCTGCGCGCAGTTCGCTGGAAAGTTACGATCGTTTCGTCAATCTGCAGACGCTACCGGAGTCGGCAGAAGTCGGCCAGAGCTACACCACCCTGTGCACAGTCGACAATCGCTACCTGATCGCGAACGTGGATCAGGAAGTTTCGGAGTTTCTACTGCAACTGAAGGATTTCTTCGGTGTTCCCCTCAAGGGTGTGCCGATTCAGTTCAAAACCGATATCGGCGTCGTGCTCACTCCCGAAGTCAGGACCGATAACCAGGGACGTGCGGTGGCGCGCCTGCAGGCCGGCAAAACAATGGGGGCCGCCCATATCAGCTACAACCTGCTGCTCAGCGATCCAGTCTACGGTCCGACGGTAACCATAGGGCCTGATATGGAATCCCTGAGGCCCGAGCCCGAGTTGAGCTCGAGACTCAAAACCATCCCGCCGGTTCTGGCAGGCAGGCAAGAAGAAGTCATGTTGTTCACTGAGGTACTCGACAAGTATGGCAACCGCCCCGCCAGATTTCCGCTGGAGTGGCGAACAACGCTTGGCGAGATACGGCCGCGCCAGACGGTCACCGACAAGGATGGCAAAAGCTTCGTGTGGGTATCCAGCCTTTCGGCAGGCTCCGCCCGGTATATGGTCGGGCCTGTCGATCGCTCCCATACCATGACGTTCGCCGATTCGCTGCTGTTCAAGGATTCGCCGCGGATCTTCGATGCCCCTTATGTTACCGAGGTAGCAAGGGAGGGCGTTCCATTGCCGGTGAGTTGCAAGGTCGTCGGACTCGATGGGTTGCCTTCCGTGGGGCAGGTGGTTTCGTGGAGGACGGAGCCTGCCACGATCACAAAAGATGAAACCACCGACCCATCAGGGATCGCTACGTTCTCTGTGCCCAGCCCTGCGGCCGGCCCTCTGACGATTTTCGCCAGGTTGGGCAGTGACGCCGAGGTCCGGCTCACAGTCGAGGTAATCGACACCGCCCAGATCGTGCTTTACTTGGCTAATCCTCCAATGGCGGTGATCGGCGCGCGTCCAACTTTATTGTGGGTAGATGTGGCGGATAAGCCGGGGGCAGATGGCAAGCCCATTGGGCTTTATCCGGTCGTCTGGAAAGTCGAATCGGTTCCTCCTGTCACCGATACCGTCCTGTCGGATGAGCAAGGTCGTTCCGTCTATCCGTTCGAGACATCAGCGGTCGGCACGTACACGGTGACCGCAACCCTGCAACACCATCCGACGCAAGTGCACAGCTTTACGGTTGAAGCCATCAAGGCGTTCGGATGGAACATCGTTCTGTTCACGCTGACACCTGACGGTGACGAGTTGAACCGCGAGCCGATTCTTCCGGCAGGCCCTGGGCGACTCGATTTGTTCAGAGGCACGCGCTATCGCATCGAGATCCAGCCGAGTGATCCTGCCTCCCTCAAAGACAGCCGCGGCGCTGCGGGGTGGAGTTCCCAGTACTCCACGAGGGCACTGGCCATGGACTTCCAGCCGCCCATGGCCGAGTCGTTCACCTATGGCGACACCCCTCACGTCATACAGCTCAGGACAGGAGACGTGCGCAACGGTGACTTCGAGATCAGTGTGCATGCCGACAAGTTACCGCAGGCCCTGGTGATTCCAGGAAGTCTGCGCAAACGACCGCTGGTACGACGCCGTTCAAATAAATCCTGAGATGACCCACTGCCCAAGGCCAGCTGCGGTCGGATTCCCACCGCGAGACAGGGAGAAAAACAATGCCTGCGTCCGTTGATACTTCGTTAAGAAAGCGTTATTTGAAGGCTATGGTCGACGTGGTGGTGGGGCACCGACTGGCCCCCTTCCCTTTCGCCATCCCTGCTACGGAAACGTTGAGCGACGTGCTGCTGACTGACCTTGAGGACGAGGCCAAGGCGCAAGCCACCGATGTTTCCTCAACGGTGCGCACGTTACAGCGGTACATCCATGGCGTTTATGGCGGTATGGAGCGCGGTTACAAAAATGTTTCTTTCGATCGGGACGACCAGGATTATTGGTGGAAAATCCTGAGCAATTACAGTTGGTGGTCGGCCAACGTGCTACTCAAGGTGCATGCGGCCAACTACATCGAGCCGCCATTACGCCTGAACAAAACCGAGCTGTTCCGTGTACTGGAAGGTGAGCTTATGCAGAGGCGTCTGACTGATGCTTCGGTGAAAGTGGCGCTCATGTCGTACACAAGTGGTTTCGAGAAGCTCAGTAATCTGGAGGTCAAGAGCTGTTATATCGACGGGACGAAAAACCGCAATGCACCTTATTACCTGGTGGCAAGGAGTCGCACGCAACCGTTCGACCATTACCTGCGCAAGGTCAAGGTCGAAGTGGACGAGCACAGTACAAAAATCAACCCGGCGAACTGGGAGGAGTGGCAAAAGTGCAACATCGCCACCACTGGCACGGTCGTCGATATCCGCGGTGTGGTGTGGCTTGGCCAGTTGGCGCTGGTCTGGTGTGAATGGATCGATCGCCAGGTCGATGGTAACGGCGTGGTGCAGTCGCCCTGGACCTTGAACATTAAATTGGCGTTCAAGTCGATCGACGAGACGTGGTCCGCTCCGTTGACGTTGCATAGCCGAAAATGTGAATCGGACGTTTCCGATGGTTGGCTGGCGGTATTTGCTGATGGTGATGGAAGCCCGAGCGATGATCGGCTGCGAGTGTGTTACACCAATCTTCACACCGCCGACAGGAACGGTACTCCCGGCGGTATCGAGATCCATGAAGTGCGCGATCATTTGATGAGAAGCGTGGAGGGCGATATTTCCACCTCGCTGGCGATGGTCTACGGACGCTTCAGGAATCGTAACGGCGTGCAACAGAAAATCGTGCCCGCCGATTATCCGAAAATCGAGATCAAGCCCGAGAATCCACCGGCTGACCCCATCCGTAGCGGACTGGCGGTTGATGTTGTCATCAGCAACGAAACGCGGCAGAACGGCGAAGCGTTTCAAGTGATGAGGGTACGTGGTCGCTGCACTACCGTGAGCGAAGCCGGGCGGGTTTTGCAGCGTTTGTCGATCAGCTGGAGAGCACTGCATGACGACACTTACACCCATGTCAGTATTCAATATGAGGACGATACGCACGTCACAATCACTCTGACGACGCGTCGACAACCTGTCGCTGTACATGATGTACGCCTCTCCACGGAAAGCGCTGAGTACGAGACTGTCCATTCGTTTGCTGTCACGGATTTCAAGGAAGTCGCACCAGGTGACAGAACCTGGACAGCGCAATCTGTCGTAAAACTCACAGACCCTGCATTGCGCTATCTCGTCGAAAGAACCTCGGAGGAGATCCGGGCCGGCGCCGGTTTTTCTGTCGACCCACTTGGGGTGGCGGCGGTCAACGATGACAATCGACTCGAACAGAAAGTTCTCTATGACGCCGTGCCGTTCAGCATAGGCCTCCAGAGTCCGACGCCGACCGACCCGGCCCCGTCGCAATTCATCGCCCCGATGGACGGAACCGTCACATCGCCGTGGGTTGTCTATGAAAGTTCTGTTTTTCCCGTCGACGCTGACATTCCGGTGGACTTCAGTGCGGATGGAGTGACAGTGACGTTCCTCGTAAAGCTGACGGCCCGGCCAAAGAGTTACCTGACCCCGACCATCGGTGAGACCAATGCTCGGGGCGCGCAATTTTTAAGCTTCAATGACTCGAGTCAGGCGCTCAAGCACCTTCGACTGGGCTCCCAGATTGCTGCGATTCTGACCAGCCGTGCGGCGGTATCGGTGGATGCGCTGATGGACTGGGATACCCAGCATGTCGAGGAAGACCCTCTGCCGGATGGCACTCGCGAACGGCACGGCTTCTTTTACGCTTGCAACGCCAGATACTTCTGGGAAGTGTTTTTTCATATACCGCATCTGGTGTTCTGGCGCCTGTCCGAAGAAGGTCGTTACCAGGAAGCACAACGCTGGCTGGAGTACATCTTTCACCCGTTGTCACCTGAAGTCGTGAAAAAGCCCGGCAGTACCCATATGAATGCGCGGCCGGCTTACTGGCTCTGCCGTCCGCTGGAAATCGATCATGTCGATTGCTCATATGAGCAACTGGCACCGACGGATCCCGATGCGCTCGGTTATTGCGCGCCGATTCACTTCATGATTGCGGTCTTCCTGCATTACATCCAGAACCTGATCGCAGAAGGCGACGATCTGTTCCGACGGCTTGATTACGACAGCATGGTCCGTGCCGGCCTGCTCTACAGCAAGGCCTGGAGAATGATCGGTGAAAAAAGTGGTACCGATACGGGTAGCACCTGGAAGTCGCAAACGCTGGATAAATTGCTGACGGCCATCGAAAGTCGGGATCCTCTTAAAGCGTTTGAGGCCAGGCTAAACCTTTCACTGGCTGACATGCCCATGTCGATGACGGGTAAACCGCAACTGGACTTGACCGGCAGTGGTGTCTTCAAGGCGGGGGTCAATGAGCGTCCTGCTGCTATTTGGGATTTACTCAAATCGCGTCTGGACAACTTGCGTTCGAACCGCTCGATCGACGGTTACGATCTGGTGCTGCCCCTTTTTTCACCGATGGGAGACCCTAGGGAACTGCTGATTGCTCAGGGGAATGGCACATTGGGCTCGTCACGCAGTCCGGGTGGCCAGGTACAGATCGTACCTTACCGATTTCAAACCGTCTACGAACTGGCGCGGGACGCCGTCGAGTTTCTGATCCAGCAGGAGGACCAATTGCGGTCGTGGCTGGAAATGCGTGACCGCAACAAGCTTGAAGAACTGCAGCATGAGCATTTGATGGGACTGGCCGAACATACCCGTTCGATTCACGAGGCAACCATCGCCCAGCTTGAGGCCACGGCCGCTTCTTTGCGCCAGAGCGAAAGCATGGTCAATGAACGGATGCAACATTACGAACGCCTGGTCAGGGAGGGGGTGTCCGCTGCCGAGAACAAAGTCATCGAAAAAAACCGCAACGCTCGTCATATTGCTGCGGGGGTCACGGGACTTGAAGTTCTTGGAGCGGAACTGGATGGACTGCCGAACATCGGCGGGACGGCATTTGGTGGCTTCAGGCTGGCGGCGATTCCCTACACAGGTGCTCGGTTACTTCAGTTGGTTGCCGAGGGGCAGAGAGGTGAAGCCGAGGAGGCCGGCATCAACGAGTCGTATCGTCGGCGCGGTGAAGAATGGACGCTTGAATACAATCAGTGCCGCAGCCAGGCACGGGTCTTGCGCGAACAGATATTGGCTCAGGAACACGGGATCAGGGCGGCCAGGGCCAGCCTGGAACTGTCGGAAACGGCCAATACCCAGTCAAAGGAAATTTACCGTTTCTACAAGGAACGCAGTACCGGCCCGGATTTGAGCAACTGGATCGTGGGGCAGATCAAGACTCTTCTTTACCAGCTCAATGACCTTTGCGTCAGTCTTTGTACGAATGCCGAACGCGCTCTGCAGTATGAAACGGGCGACTTCAAAACGAACATCATTCGTTCCGATGCCTGGAATGACACCCGCCATGGATTCACATCCGGTGCGGCATTGAAAATGGGCCTGTTACAACTGTCGGCCGCGCGGATCCAGCGGCATGAGCGTCAGATGGAAATCACGAAGACGTTCTCCCTGAGTCAGCTCGTGGGCGAAGATGAATGGAGCAACTTCATCACATCGGGAAGCCTGAGTTTCAGTTTGAAGGAAAGCCACTTCGCAAATGACTACCCGCAGCATTACTGCCGGCAGATAGTGGAGCTGACATGCACCTGCCCGGGGCTGTTGGGGCCATACGAGAATCTTTGCGCCATTCTGATGCAACTTGGCAGTTCGACAATGCTGCAACCGGATATCGACACGTTCAAATATCTGTACGATGACAGTGGCGAACCGACTCCGGGGGCACTGGTGCAGAACCTGCGGCCCTATCAACAGATAGGTCTGTCTCGCGGCGTGGATGACAACGGTATTGTCGATCGGGCACCCAGTGATCGCCTGCTGCCTTTTGAAGGCACCGGTGTCCATGGGAACTATAAAATTACGTTTCCCAGGCCAACCAGGGACAGTCAGGCCAACCTGTTGCAGTCTTTGACTGATTTTATTTTGACCGTGAGTTATCGCGCTCGCGATGGCGGCCCGCTTTTCGGTAGTGCTGTAGAAGCCGTGCTTGCAGCTCCGCGTCAGCCACCGAAAAAACGCCTGGCCACTCAGGCAGGGAAGGTACGGCCATGAACCATAACTTTCTTGAAAATGGTGACTTCACCAATGATTTGGCTCCTTGGGAAACCAATGATTTGGGTTCGGTAAATCACAACATTGATAAGTGGAACGGTAACGATGTCCACCTGATGGTTGCCAAGAATCTGGGGGAAGGCTGGCAAGGAATAGTATTGCCGGACAAGCCGCGGCCGAAGGCGGACAAGGCGGTTTACTGGCTGTATTTCTTGTACGAAGTTACAGGGCTCCTTCCTGGCGCGCACGGAACTGTCCGGATCACTGGCGCCGAGTCAGGCCAGACGAATCTCGAGCTCGTCAATTCACTCAGAGTGCCGACTGAAGAAGAACCTCAAGACGTCTATTTGAACAAGTGGGAGGAGAAGCTGAAGCTCGTCGAGAGTGAAACGCAACTCGAAGTCCGTGTCATGAGCCCTTCAAATGGAGGTATCGGGCCAGGTGCTGTACGTTTCACGCATGCAGAGGTGCTATTGCGGCTGGAGGATCTGGAGCTGTCGTCTTTGACGGTCGACGGAGTGACTCAGGTTCCGGGTGAGATCCCCCTGTGCATTGGTGGCATCCAGGAGCTCCGGTTTTCGGTGGCGGATGGAAACGCCTGGGAGGGGACAGAAGCAGGGCTGGTCTCGATCGCCGATACCGAGGACCTGTTACGGGCAGTCCCGGCGATGGAGCAGGAGCAATCCATCGACAATGCCTGGCAACTTTCCTGCAAGGATACGGAGGCTGATGCGCAAGTCACTGCAACTCTGGCCATACGCAGTAAATACACCGCTGAACTGTATGAGTTAACGGTGATTTGTGGTCATTTCTGGCTGGACGTCATTGCGGTGGAGGAACCTTGGTTTTTTCCGGTTATCGACCTGGCTCAGTCCGTTAATCTGATTGTGCAAGTGGTCAGCCACTTCACCCGGATGCCCTTGGCCCATCGCAAGGTCACTTTCAAACTGGATGATGCGGTGTTGCTGGAGCAGGACTCGGGTGCGGATGGCAAGGTTTCTTTGTCATGGCTGCCGACGACCTCGGGCAACCACGAAATCAAGGCATCGGTCGTTAGCTACTACCGGCCGGATGAGGCCCAGTACACGTTCAGAATCCACGCCATCCAGAGCGATCCTTGGAAAAGCTTCAAGATTCAACTGGACGAACTCCCTGAGGTGATCTGGGGGAGTGGCACAACCTACCTCAACCGTGGTGCAAGCCATGTGTTGAAAGCGATGTTTGCTGATCACGTCTTGGACGAAACATTGTTGACGATGGAGTTTCAGGGAGACGAGACGCCCGGGGACGTGGGCATCACGATCACCCCTGAGGTCCAACCTGTCGTCGGGGGTGAAGTGAAATTGAACGCGGTTTGTGAAAACCGCAGAAACGGTAAAGTCTCATTGTTGTTCAAGTGTTCGAAGTTGCTGCTGGCGTCTCCATTGCTGGAACTGGATCTGGGGCATCACTGGCTATCCATCGTCGATCCGAAGGTTTTAACGAAATTTCCTGTGGCGGGCGGGCCCGATGTACGGTTGTCTGCACGAATTGAATCGCGAGTGCCCGGTGTAGGTGGTGTTCAGAATGTCACCACGTATTGGAGTGACAATGGCGAACCGGAAACCACGGAGCCGACGGGGCCCGGCGGCAATCTTCAGACCTCGTTCGAGCCAGGTCCCGAAGGCGACTCCGAGGTCATTTTGAGAGTTGCCAATCCTTACGATGGAGTGGATGGCCGGCACGCGTACAAATTTCTGGTCTTTGGAGAAAGTCCTTGGGCCCGATTGGCGAAAGTGACGCTCGATGGGCGAGAGCAAGGGCGTGTGGGGCTGATCTGTTTTCGCAATGCCGAGGCAGTGCCACTGAAGATCGAACCGAAAGAAAATCTTCTGGTAGGCGAATTCATTTCCATAAAGGTTTCATCTGAGGATGGGCGTGATCTTGAGTTTCACGCTGAGCCTGATCTGACCACCCCACGTCAAGTGACCGAGGACGGCCTGATCTATAGAGTCCGTTCCACGTCGCCCATCGGTTCCTTTTTCCAACTGCAAGTACTCCACCACTCAGAAGATCCGGATTCCGGGCTTCCACCCAATGACCTTGAGGGGCGATTGTTATCCGCCATTCTGTCGGAGGAAGGGGAACTGAAATTCGATGACCGGCCGTTGGCTCCCGGGGAGTCGATACCGGCCTGCCTCGGAGCGCTCCATTCGCTGCGATTTACACCATTCGAGCAAAGCCCCATGGTCGGGCTTGCCATGTCGGCGACATTGCAGGATGGCGACGATCTGGGAATGAAACTGACGGCCAAAGATAACGAACCTGTCCCGATCTCCGGAAAAGAGTGGGCGCTCGATGCCCGTGCCAGCACCGAAAAGGGTGCGCAAGGCATTGTGTTTACCCTCAATGAAGCCGGGTTCAGCTACCCGTCGATAAAAGTCCCGTTGAATCACAATCGAATCCTGGCCGAGGCCGACGGGCCTGATGTCGATCTGGAAGTGGGGCAGTCAACACGGTTGTATCTGATGGCTCGTTCGTTTTACACCAACGCACCCGTTTCGACGCTGCCAGTGACCTTTGAAAATGCAGACGATGTAAAGACCGAGCTCACCGATGAGTCGGGTGAGGCCCGATATGTTTTCACGGCTACGGCACCCGGCATATTTCCGGTTACCGCTACTGCCGAGAGCCCCTACGACGCAGTTCCACAGGTCAAAACCTTCAGCGTATTGGTTATTGGCTCCCGCACTCGGGACGCCGATCAAATGGGTGAGTCATCCATTCCAACTTTACGGAAAAGGGACTGAATCATGTCTAACACAATCATGCAGACAACCGTGGCTGGCGAGATTGTCGAAGTAGAGGATGCCTCGTACGATCCGGAGGTTGGACAATCGGTGCGACTGGCCGTCCGGGTAGCTGTTGTTGGCACGGGTGTAGCCCTGGCCAACGCGAACGTTGTATTTGAAACCCTGCCTGGGCCGGAGCAGGTGCGAGTGGCGACAGACAGTGAGGGGTGGGCGCCGTTTGTCTACAAGGCCAGCGTGCAAGGGCGCGTTCAGATAACGGCAGTAGTCGAGGGGAGTCCGGCGAAAACGGCGTCACATACTTTCGATGTCGCGGTCGTGAAGGCTGGAGTCTGGGACGATGCCACGATGACTCTCAATAGCGTCGCCGAGAGCGACGCTCGCTGGGGGAAGGAAGCAAGTTTCCCCGAACCACTCCGGCAGCTCACACCATCACTTTGAAGGCTGCCGCCGGAAGCGCTTTGCTCAATCGTAATGTGCAACTGGGCGTCCTGAGCGAGTCATCTCTGGCTGAGCTGGGTATCACGGATGTGAGCCCGGCATTGGGTACCGCTCGGTTACTCACTGCCGCCGGACTCAGTTGGACATTCACCGCCCGTACAACGGCCGGGGGGTATTACTTCCTGGTTCTGGCGGCGAGCCGCCTGATCAATCAATCGGCAGAAAACCATATGTCGCTGGGTCCGAATCCACCGTCGCCGGGTTTGGCAACCTAAAAAACACCCGTCTTCTTCCAGGCAAGATACCGCGTTACGACCCCGGCCCCCAGTTCTTCGGGTCGGGCCTGCACTACTGCAACACCTTGGGTGCTCAAGCGCTCATGGTGTTGCGCGCTGGCGTTGAGGTAATCCACGGCCGCGCAATAGGTCAGCGCTTCATCCTGCGTTTGTACCGATCGATGGCGCAGCTCATCCAGCGTGGTTTCGCGCAGACTGGCGACCAGAACCCGGTGTTGGTGGCTCAAGCGCTGCACGGCATTCAGCAGTTCCTCATCAAATTCATCCCGCAAGTTGGTTACCAGCACCACCAGCGCCCGACGCTTCTGCCTCGCCAGCAACTGATTCACCGCCGCCGGATAATCCGCCGAATGTCGCGTGCTATTTAGATCGTAAACACCGTTGAGCAACACCTTGAGCTGCCCCGCACCTTTGACCGGTGCAATGAACCGCGGCTGATCGCTGGCAAAGGTCATCAATCCCACCGCATCTCCCTGTCGCAGCGCCACATAGCTCAACAGCAAACAAGCATTCAACGCATGATCAAAATGCGACAGCTCACCATCCTGACTGCGCATCTGCCGTCCGCAATCGAGCATGAAAATGATCTGCTGATCCCGTTCGTCTTCGTACTCCCGGGCAATCGGCGTGCGATGGCGGGCGGTGGCTTTCCAGTCGATCTGGCGAAGGCTGTCGCCTTCGCGAAATTCCCGCAGCTGATGGAATTCCATCCCCTGGCCACGGCGTTGGCGCTGGCGTACGCCGAGCTGACTGAGCCAGTTGTCCACCGCCAGCAACTGGCCGCCGTAGAGGCGCGCGAAGTCGGGGTAGACGCGGGTGTGGTCGGTGAGGTTCAGCAGGCGTTTGCCGGACCAAAGGCCCAAGGGGCTTGGCAGGTTGAGTTCGCAGGTGTCGAAGGTGAAGTGGCCGCGGTTGAGCGGACGCAGGCGATAGCCGATCAGGCTGCGCTGGCCGGGTTGAAGCTCGGTGTCGAGTGGCAGGTTTTCGTAGCTGAGGCCGTTGGGTACATGGTCGAAGAGTTGAATGGCCAGTGATTGGTCGAAATCGTGTTCGACCTCCAGCCGCACTTCACTCCAGCGACCGAGGGCCAGGCTGCCGGGCATCTGTCGTTGCACGCGGGGCGAGGGCAGGCGCCTGAGGCGCAGGGCGTCCAGCAGGCTCAATGCAAACAGCGCCAGCAGCAATCCCCAGTTGATCGACAACAGGCTCGAAGGCACTTCCACATCCAGCGCCTGCAACGTGCCCAGCACAATGCCGATGGCCAGCAGAATCGCCAGCCAGATCAACAACAGACGCGAGGGTTTCACAGGCGCGGCGCCGGGATCTGGTCAAGCAGTTGCTGGAGCACCTGATCGACCTGCAGCCCTTCGATGTCCAGCTCCGGTGCGAGGCGCACCCGGTGACGCAGCACCGCCAGCGCGCAACCCTTGATGTCGTCGGGGATTACGAATTCGCCACCGCGCAACAAGGCCCGGGCGCGGGCGCAGCGCACCAGTGCGATGGAAGCCCGTGGCCCGGCGCCGAGGCTCAGCCCCGGCCAGGTGCGGGTGCTGCGAGCGAGGCGCACGGCGTAATCGAGCACCTGATCGTCCAGCGGCAGATCGCTGGCGATGCGTTGCAGGGCTTGCACGTCCTTCGCCTGCAACACGGTGCGCAGTGGTTGCACGTCGAGCATGTCGGCGCGGGTCGAGCGGCTGACCTGGCGCACCATGTCCAGCTCCTGATCGGCGTCGGGGTAGTCCATGCGCACCTTGAGCATGAAGCGGTCGAGTTCGGCTTCGGGCAGCGGGTAAGTGCCTTCCTGTTCGATCGGGTTTTGCGTGGCGAGCACCATGAACGGTTGGGCAATCGGCAGGGCGCGGCCTTCGAGGGTGACCTGACGTTCCTGCATCGCTTCGAGCAATGCGGCTTGCGTCTTGGCCGGGGCGCGGTTGATCTCGTCGGCCAGCAGCAGGTTGGTGAACAGCGGGCCTTTGCGCAGTTTGAACTGCTCGGTCTGCAGGTCATAGACCGCGTGGCCGGTGACGTCGCTGGGCATCAGGTCCGGGGTGAACTGGATGCGCGCGAACTCGCCGCCGAAGCATTTGGCCAGGGCCCGTACTAGTAAAGTCTTGCCGAGGCCGGGAACGCCTTCGAGCAGCACGTGGCCGCCGGCGATCAGCGCGGTCAGCACATCGTCGATCACCGGGTTCTGGCCGATCAGCGCCTTTTGCAATTCACCGCGTACCGCTTGGGCCAACTGACTGGCTCGGTGGCGTTGCTGGGCGGCATGGCTGGGCGAGCCGGGTTCGATGTGTTCGGTCATAACGAGTTCCTCAGGGCTTGCAGGTGGGCGACCTGACGGCAGAATTCGGCGCTGGACAGGCGCCGCTTCGGTGCCGGGCTCAGGGCCTGGCTGATGGCACGGGTCGGCTGGCGGGTCAGGCGTGACAGGGCCAGCCATTGTTCGGCGACGTTCAATTGGTCGAAACCGGGATGACGGTGACGGGCGCGGCGCAGGACGTCTTGCTGCAAGGCTTGCAGCAAAGTCTGTTGACCGTTGTGACGCAGGATGAAATCGGCGCTGGCGCGCAGGTGTTCCATCAACTGACGACGACCGCTCGGGGCAGGAGCCTGCACCGGCCCGTGACGCACGCCGACATGCCACAACCACAGACCGATCAACGCAAGCAGGGCGACGATGGCTTGCGGGAAGTAGCGCCAGAGCAAGGTCAGCAGCCCGTCGTGTTCGGTGTTGTACAGCAGCGTCACGGCGGTGTCGGCGCTCAGATACCAGAGCAGCCACGCGTTGTCGTGTTGAGCGATGGCCGGGGTTTTCCACAGATCGGCATCGGTGACCACGGTGATCGTGCCGACGCCGTAGGGCAGTTGCATCATGTGCGTGGCGCGGGCGCTGTTGGCCCAGGCCTGGGCGAGGTTTTTCGGGTCGTCGAGGTGGAACGCGGTGTCGAACCCGGCGTAGGCGGGGGCGTCTTCGTCTTCCAGATAGAGCTTGGTCAGGTTGGGCCAGGGATCGTCGTCGGCATCCGGTGGCGGGTCTTTCAGATCCTTGCTCAGGGACTGATGCAGTTGCACACGGTCGAGTAGCAGGTCGTTGCTTTGGCCGGTCTTTTCATCCCACAGCGACTCGGCAACGAACACCAGCCGCCCGCCGGCCCGGGCCCAGTTCAAGACCTGATCGACCTGACGCGGCGTCATTTTCGAACGGTCGTTGAACAGCAGCAGCGTGTGTCGTCGAGGGTCGATTTCGGGCAGCACGGCGAGGCTTTCAGCATGGCCGACGGTAATCCCGTGACTGCGTAAAAACATCTCAGCCGCCAGATAAGGATTGGCTTGCGCGGCGGGGGAAGGGCCGTGATCGACCACGGCCTGGTAGGGCGTTGCCTTGAGGTACAGATAAACGCCCAGCGCACTCAGCAGGGCAACAATCAATGCGCCGATCAGCCAGAGTGCGCGCCGGTTCAACGGGCAGCTCCGTGGCCGAACAGAGACCGCCAGCCATCGCACAATTCCTGTTGCAGATGCGCCGCCGGAACGCGGTGCCCATAGGCTATGTTCTGCCAGTGGCCGGTGAGATGACGGCTGTAGGCGAGCAGGTCGGGACGCTGCAAATGTTCGATCCGCGCCAGTACTTCGCTTTCGGTATCGGCCGGTTTCAGGGTCAGGTTGAAGTCGTGCAGCAGATGACTGAGCAACGCCCGATACAGCAGGCCGAGCGCCGCACGGGGCTGGGTCTGCCAGAGCTGTTCGGCGCTGGCGGCGATGTCGTCGGGCAGGGTTTCCTTGCTCAGGTCGAGGCCGAAGGCTTGCTGTGGCACGGGGCGTTTCATCCGCTCGGGCAATCGCGGGCGACGGCTGACGAACGTTTGCAGAAACTCGCGGTAGCGCCAGATCAACCAGCCGACCGCCCCGATCACCACGGCCCACAGCAACACTTCAATGGCCTTGGCCAGCCCGTTGAGGTGTTGACCATTGAGCCAGCCCAGCAGGGTTTTCAGCCATTGTGGGGTTTTGCTGTCCTTGGTCTTTTCGACGGTGGCAGGATCTTCGCCGAAGCGATAACGGGTGACGGTTTCCTTGTTCTTGAACGGCGGTTGTTCCAGCAAGGCCTTGATGCTGTCGCGGGATGCCTGACTGGTCAGCGGCTGATTCAAAAGCCGGGGCGCATCCGGGGCGGTGGCAGGGTCGGCGGCCCATGCCGAGGGCAATCCGGGCAGCAGCAGACAGACCACCAGCAGCAAACCGAGTGCGCTGCTGTTCAGGCGTTGGCGCAAACGGCGGAACACCAGTTCGATGTCCCACGCTTCCAATACCGTGCGCCGGTTCAGATAGAGGCTGAAACCGCAGGCGACGTAGATCGGTTCCCAGATCACCAGTATCAGGGCATAGAAGGCATTGGTCAGGTGTTCGAGCCAGCGCCACTCGTGGTCGGCGGCGAAGATCAGGCTTTGCCAGTCCCAATCGGTTTCGACCTGTTGCGGCAGAAGCAGGTAGAACAACACCATCAGGCCGATCCACAGCGCCGTTTCCAGATGCACGCCAATGATCGTCAGCCACTGGGCCGCGCCGGCATTGCGCTGCAGCAGTACCCGCAAACGCTGCTGGCGTGGGAGACCGCCCAGCCCTTCGAGCTGCACCACCGGCATCAGGAAACTGCGACTAAAGCTCAGGCGTCGCCAGGTCAGACTCGCCAGCAGTTGAGGTTTGAGCAGTTTTGGCCATTGGCGCAATGCCTGTTTCAGCGTGGGTGTTTCGGCGAACAGCGCTTTGGACAGGATGTACAGCGGCAAGCGTTCGTACGCCGGTTTCAGCCACCAGAAGATGAACACCGCGAGCGACGGCGAATCCCAGAACAACAGGCTGAGCAGCACGAACAGCGGCAGGGTGACGATGGCCCAACTGGTCATCAACAGACGCCGGTGCTGCTGGCTCATGCGCACGCCCAGGTCCATGGCCTCCCAGGTGGTACGCGGGCGGATCACCACGGTGGCGTCACTCAGGCGCATGGCGGGTCCTTCCGGCAAACAGCAGATAGATCGCGACGCAGAGCCAGAGCCCGGCGCCGACCAGGTATTTGGACTGCGGCGTGACCCCGGTGCGTGATGACCAATAAGCCTCGATAAACGCGGCGATCAACAGGAACAGCATCACCCCGCAGATCAGCAAAACACTCTGGCGCGCGGCATGTCTCAAGGCCTCGCCGCGTGTCAGGCGACCCGGCGCAATCAACGCCCAACCCAGTTTCAGTCCTGCCGCACCGGCCAGGGCAATGGCGGTGAGTTCGAAGGCACCGTGCCCGATGACGAAGGACCAGAAGGTCTGGCCGTAGCCGATTTCACTCAAGTGCCCGGCCACTGTGCCGATCATCAAGCCGTTGTAGAACAGGAAAAACGCACTGCCCACCCCCAGCAGCAAACCGCTGGCAAAGGTCTGAAAGGCGATGCCGATGTTGTGCATGATGTAGTAGCCGAACATCACCCAGTCTTCGCTGGCTGCGCGTTCGGCGGAGCGCCCGAGGTGGCCGGCGGCGGGGTCGTACATGCTCTGCATCTCGCGCACTTGATCGGCGGGGATCAGGTTGTAGACCAGCTCCGGAAACAGGTACACCAGTAATCCGAACCCGATCAGGCTGCCGAAGAACAGCAGCCCGGCGGCCAGCACGAAACGCCATTCGGCACGTACCAGCTGTGGAAATCCGGCCAGGATGAAGCCCAGCACGTTAGCGCCGAGCTGGCTTCGGTGACGGTAAAGCTGTTGATGGCCGCGCAGTACCAACTGTTGCAACGAGTCGACGAGGAAACTGCTGTAACCACGTTCCTGCGCCAGGGCCAGATGCTGGCAGAGTCGCCGGTAGGCCTTGGGAAATTCAGCCACCTGCGAAGTGTCCTTGCCGCGTTCCAGACGTTCGAGGGCGAGCGTGAAGCGCTCCCATTCGGCCTTGTGACGGGTTTCGAAAAGGCTTTGCTTCATGTCGGCCCCAGCAGGCCGCGGGCGATGCCGTTGAGTTCACCGACGGCTTTCGGCGCGCTGATGTGCAGTGGCTGGGCGAGCAGCGCAGCGAGTTCATTGACCCGCGCCGTCGACAGTTCACCCTGACGTTCGGCGAAAGCGAGCAGGGCCCGTTGTTCCGTCAGGGTCAGCGGGATCGGTGAGCGGCGGGGTTCGGCATCGGGCAATTGCGGGCGCTTGAGCGGGCGTTCGCTGTAGATCACCAGCGTGCCGGCAGCGATGTCGCCGAGGCGTTTGAAGGTCGGATGTTGCAGACAACTGATGGCGCCAAGGAAATAGCCGAACGGCATCAGGTCAACGAAACGCAGCAGATTGCGCAGCAAGGAGGCCGACCAGCCAACCGGGGTTCCATCGTCGTGCACTACCCGCAGGCCCATCCATTGCTTGCCCGGCGAACGACCCTGACGCAGCACTTCGAACAGCACCATGTACCACCAGCTCACCGCAAACAGTAGCAGCGATCCCAGGCCGATGCCGAGCTTGCCGAGCAGCGCCAGCAGCATGAACAGCAGCCCGAGGATCATCCCGCGCAAAACCAAGTCGATGGTGAACGCCACGGCACGCACCATCAGGCCGGCGGGACGCAGCGGCAGGTCGATGCCTTCCGGCGTTTCGACCTGATGCCGTGTGTCCAGCGGCGGGGCCAGCGTTGCTTTCCTTGGCGGTGCTGTGGTCTCGAGCATGGGCTACCTGATGTTGCCGGATCGGGATGCGAGTGAATCCGATGCTAGCAGCCTCTCGGGGGAAAACGACATAACTATGTCATTCACATCCTTCAACCAAAGGTGACTGAATGATGCGGTGCTGGCCGCGACGGCGTTCGAGCGCCTAGACTTTGCCGATCTTCAGTTCAGGAACCGCCCGTGACTTCCATCTTCTGGTACGACTACGAAACCACCGGCATCAATCCGCGATGCGACCGCCCGTTACAGGTGGCCGGGATTCGCACCGACTACGATCTCAACGAAATCGACGAACCGGTCAACCTTTACTGCCAACCCAGCGAAGACATCCTGCCGCACCCGGCGGCGTGTGCAATTACCGGAATCACCCCGAGCCGCCTGGCCGAGCAGGGCTTGAGCGAAGCCGATTTCATGACCCGGGTCCACGCGCAGCTTGCGGCGCCCGGCACTTGCGGCGCGGGGTACAACACTTTGCGTTTCGATGACGAGATGACTCGTTACAGCCTGTACCGCAACTTTTTCGATCCTTATGCCCGGGAGTGGCAGGGCGGCAACAGCCGCTGGGATCTGATCGATGTGGTGCGCGCCGCTTATGCGTTGCGTCCCGATGGTCTGGTCTGGCCCACCGATGACGAAGGCAAGGTCACGCTGAAGCTCGAGCGCCTGACCGCCGCCAACGGCATCGATCACGGCAATGCCCACGAGGCGTTGTCGGACGTTCGCGCCACCATCGCCCTGGCCCGGTTGATCCGCGAGAAGCAGCCCAAGTTGTATGACTGGCTGTTCCAGTTGCGCAGCAAACCGAAGGTCCTTGACCAGATTCGCCTGTTGCAGCCAATGGTGCACATTTCCGGACGCTTCTCGGCGGCGCGCAGTTTTGTCGGTGTGGTGCTGCCGCTGGCCTGGCATCCGCGCAACAAGAACGCCTTGATCGTCTGTGATCTGCATCTGGACCCGCAGGGCCTGCTCGATCTGGATGCGCAGACCTTGCGTCAGCGCCTGTATACCCGTCGTGATGACCTGGCCGAAGGCGAATTGCCGGTGCCGCTCAAGCTCATCCACATCAACAAGTGCCCGGTGGTGGCGCCGATGTCAGTGCTACGGGCCGAGGACCAACAGCGTCTGGGCCTGGACATGGCGCTTTATCAGGCCCGCGCATTGCGACTAAGTGACGCACAACAAGTTTGGAAAGATAAAGTCTCGGCGATTTATGCCAGTGAAGATTTCACTCCGAGCGAAGATCCGGAACAACAGTTGTACGACGGATTTATCGGTGATCGCGACCGGCGACTATGTGAGCAAGTGAGGATGGCAGATCCTGCACAATTGGCGCGAGAGCAATGGCCGTTCGATGACGAACGTTTGCCCGAATTGTTGTTTCGATATCGAGCGCGTAACTTTCCGGATACGTTGAATTTCGAAGAGCAAGAACGCTGGCAAATCTTTTGCCGGCAACGCTTGTCCGACCCTGAATGGGGTGCACCTAATACCCTGGAATCTTTTGCAGAAACCGCAGAGCAGTGGTTGCTTAGTGCGACGCCGATGCAGAGTGAGGTGCTTGCTGAATGGCAGAACTATGTCCAGGCATTACGCAAACGTTTGAATCTTTGAAATCGAACATGTCTGCCACATGAATGACAGGCATAAAAAAACGCCAGCGGATGCTGGCGTTTCTTTTTGTCGCGGGTGGTCTGCGACGGGGATTGCGGCTTAGCCCAGCAGGGTCGCCCAGCCTTCAACCACGTCAGCGCCCCACTTGGCTTTCCACTCTTTCAGCGTTTTGTGGTTGCCACCTTTGGTTTCGATGACTTCACCGTTGTGCGGGTTTTTGTATTGTTTAACTTTGCGTGCACGCTTGGTGCCGGTAGTTTTTACTGCGCCGCCACGTGGAGCCTTGGTTTTGGATTCTGGATCCAGCAGCGCGATGATGTCACGCAGGGACTTGGAGTATTCGCCCATCAGGGTGCGCAGTTTGCCTTCGAATTCCAGCTCGGCTTGCAGTTTGTCGTCTTGCGACAGGTTCTTCAAACGGGCTTGCAGCTCTTTGATTGCTTCTTCGGTGGCACGATATTCGTTGATCAAGGACATGATTACTACCTTATGTGGGAGTGCGCGATGGCAGGGGACAGTGCGGCAATAATAGTCAGGCTGTTTCATCAAGTAAACATTTAACCGGGGTTTTTATTTGAATTAGTTACGGTGAAAAGCCCTGAATTGAATGTTCAGTTAAATAATGTGATGCAGTCTTCACAGATATTCATAGCCAGATGTTCGAACATGATCATTGCTGCGCCATCGTCCTGACGTTTGGCTGCGTCAAAAAAAACTCCAGCGAGGCGCGACGAGGCCCGCAGCTCATCATTACTGCAGTTTTGTGGCGCAGTCGCTAGAATGGCCGCCTTTGCGAAGTTCTGGAGTTTCCCCCTCATGCGCACTTTTCGGTTGGTGATTTCTTGCCCGGACCGCGTTGGCATCGTTGCCAAAGTCAGTAATTTTCTGGCAGCCCACAATGGCTGGATCACCGAAGCGAGCCACCACTCGGACAATCAGGTCGGCTGGTTCTTCATGCGTCACGAAATCCGTGCCGATTCCCTGCCTTTCGGTATCGAGGTATTGCGCGAGAAGTTTGCACCGATCGCCGAAGAGTTCTCGATGGACTGGCGCATCACCGACACGGAGCAGAAGAAGCGCGTGGTGTTGATGGCCAGCCGTGAATCCCACTGCCTCGCCGACCTGTTGCACCGCTGGCACAGCGATGAACTCGATTGCGAGATCTCCTGTGTGATTTCCAACCACGATGACCTGCGCAGCATGGTCGAGTGGCACGGCATTCCTTATTACCACGTCCCGGTCAATCCGCAAGACAAGCAACCGGCCTTCGACGAAGTGTCGCGCCTGGTCAAGCAGCACGATGCCGAAGTGGTGGTGCTGGCGCGCTACATGCAGATCCTGCCGCCGGACATGTGCCGCGAATACGCGCACAAGGTCATCAACATTCACCACAGCTTCCTGCCGTCGTTCGTCGGTGCCAAGCCGTATCACCAGGCGTCGCTGCGCGGCGTGAAGCTGATCGGCGCAACCTGCCACTATGTGACCGAAGAGCTGGATGCCGGCCCGATCATCGAGCAGGACGTAGTGCGCGTCAGCCACAGCGACAGCATCGAAGACATGGTGCGTTTCGGTCGTGACGTCGAGAAGATGGTGCTGGCCCGTGGCCTGCGTTATCACCTGGAAGACCGCGTGCTGGTGCACGGCAACAAGACCGTGGTGTTCTGATCGAACCTTTCGGTTGAAAAACCAAGGGCCTGGGCGTTCAATCGCTTCAGGCCCTTTTTTGTTTCAGCCCCCGGAGAAAACGCCCATGAGCGATCCACTGGACAAAGCCACCTCCAGAGCGCCCGCCACCCTGGGCGAGGGCTGCCTGAGCCGCTATGACCCGGATGACCTGAGTCCGGAGGATGGCACGGACTTCCCCGACGCCGCCGCGTTGTGGGAGCAGCTCAACGAAGAGAAGCCGGACGATACTAAGCCTGGCGCACCTTCATCAGCTTCCTGAGCAGCGGACGTCCGAGCATCAGCAGGAAAATCGGCCCGCCGACCAGCAGGTAGAAGTAGAACGTCATCGCCCGCCAGATCAGGATCGCCGCCGCAGCGGTCGAAGCCCCCACCATGGGCGCCAGCAGTGCCGCCGACGTCAGTTCCGCCGCCCCGGCACCACCCGGCAACAGGCTGAATTGTCCCGCCCCCAGCGACAGCATCTGAATCAGAAACGTCCAGGCCCACTGCACGTCCGCCCCCAGCCCGCGCAGCGCCAGATACAGCACGCTGTAACGCAGCGACCAATGCACGCAGGTCAGGGCAAACACCTTGAACAGCGTTTGTCGCGGCAGTTTCAAAGCATCGGTGAACGCCGCAAGAAAATGCAGCAGCTTGCGGGCCCAGCGCCATCCCGTGGCGGGTTGCACGTTCATGCGCGCCAGCAGCCGGCCACTCAGGCGAATCAGCGTCCGGTGATAACGCGCCACCAGCACACAACCGAACAGCCCGCCGAACAACGAAATGGCGCTGACGATCAGCAGCCACTCCATCCGGTCGCTCAGGTGCTGGAACAAGGCATAAATCAGAATCCCGCCCAGTGCGCAGAGAAAAAACAGCAAGTCGCTCAACTGATCCATTGCAAACACCGCGCTGCCCCGGGCCGGTCGCACCCCGCTGCGAGCCAGCAGCGCCATGATTGTCAACGGTCCGCCAGTGCCGCCGGGTGTGGCGCACCAGGCGAATTCGGCGGCCATGACCACGCCAAGGCTCTTCAGCGGCGTGACCCGTTCACGCTGATCGCCGAGCAGCAGTCGCAGGCGCAACGTATTGATGCCCCAGCACAGCAGAACCATGGCCAGCAGGATCGACAGCCAGTGCAGGGGAAAGGCTTGCAGGCGCGTCCAGGTTTCCCCGCCGCCCAGTAACGAAGGGATCAGCACGGCGGCCAGCAGACCGATCAGCAACAGAATGCCGCGACTCATGCGCGATGTCCGTGCTGGCGCGTCAGCGTGATTTCAGCGATATGCACAGTGAACGCCCCTTCGCTCGTTGATGTCCCGTGTTGACCTTACTCCAGAATAGATGTTCGGTCGGGATGTGCGGGGGGAGGTTTTGCGGCAGGTGAGATGTCTTCGCGGGCTGACCCGCGAAGACAATCGGGGAGGGCTTAAATACGGAAGCTGCCGACCAGTTGCTTCAAACGCGAAGCCTGTTGCTCAAGATCGGAACAGGCGCGTAAGGTCGCCTGCAAGTTCTCGACGCCTTCCTGGTTCAGCGTATTGATCTCGGTGATATCGACGTTGATCGACTCGACCACGGCAGTCTGTTCCTCGGTCGCGGTGGCCACCGACTGGTTCATCCCGTCGATCTCGCCGATGCGCTGGGTCACGCTGTTCAGGCGTTCGCCGGCGAGGTTGGCGATCTCTACGCTGTCCTGGCTGTGGCGCTGGCTGTCGCTCATGGTGCTGACCGATTCGCGGGCGCCGACTTGCAGCTCCTCGATCATGGTCTGCACCTGCTGCGCCGACTCTTGAGTGCGGTGGGCGAGGTTGCGCACCTCGTCCGCCACCACCGCAAAACCGCGACCGGCTTCACCGGCCCGCGCAGCTTCGATGGCGGCGTTGAGCGCCAGCAGGTTGGTCTGCTGGGAAATGCTGGTGATCACTTCGAGAATCTGGCCGATGTTCACGGTCTTGCTGTTCAGCGATTCGATGTTGCTGCTGGACGCGCTGAGCATGCTCGACAATTGATTCATCGCCTTGATGCTGCGATCCACCACTTGCTGGCCGTCTTCGGCCAGGCCACGGGCGTCGCTGGCCTGGGTCGAAGCTTGTGCGGCGTTACGGGCGATTTCCTGAGCGGCGGCACCGAGCTGGTTGATCGCGGCGGCCACGCTGTTGGTGCGCGAGGCCTGCTGGTCGGAGTTGTACATCGACGAGTTGGACGCCGCGACCACGCGCAGGGCGACTTCGTTGACTTGCCCGGTGGCGGACGACACTTCGCGGATCGAACCGTGAATCCGCTCGACGAAGCGGTTGAATGCCGTTCCCAGCACGCCGAATTCGTCCTGGTTCTGGATGGTCAGGCGTTTGGTCAGGTCGCCTTCGCCGTCGGCGATGTCTTCCATGGCGCGGGTCATGACGTGCAGCGGCTGGATCAGGATGCGGATCAGCATGCCGAGCAGGGCGATGATGATGGCCACGGCAATCACGGTCGCGATCACCGCCGAGGTGCGGAACTGGCTGAGCATCGAGAAGGCTTTGTCCTTGTCCACGGACAGGCCGATGTACCAGTTCACCGACGGCAGGCCCTTGATCGGGGCGAAGGTGACGATGCGGGTCTTGCCGTCGACAGTGATTTCACTGAAGTCGCTGCTGATGCGCGGGGTGTCCTGCGGATAGGCTTCCTTAAGTGACTTCATCACCAGCGCTTTGTCCGGGTGCACCAGGATCTTGCCGTCGGCGCTGACCAGGAATGCGTAGCCCATGCCGGAGAAGTCCCGGGCGCTGAGGGTGTCGATCAGGGTTTGCAGGCTCAGGTCACCGCCCACCACGCCGACGCTCTGGCCGGCCTTTTTCGCGGCGGTGGCGATGGAGATGATGGTCTGGCCGGTGGCCGCGTCGATGTACGGTTCGGTCAGGGTCGAGGTGCTGCTGCTTTCGGCACCTTTATACCAGGGGCGGACCCGCGGATCGAAACCGTCCGGCATCTTCGCATCCGGACGGATGGTGAAGTGCCCGGTGGCGTCGCCGAGGTAGGACGCCATGAAGGTCGACGTCAGGGCTTTCTGTTCCAGCAGGCTGGCGACGGCGGACGGCTCGGGGTTGATCGCAATGTTCTGTGCCGCGTTCTCGATCAGCAGGATGCGCCCGCTGAGCCAGGTCTGGATGTTGTCGGCAGTGACCTCGCCCATCTCGTTGAGGTAGTTGTTCAGGTCGTCGCGGATTGCATTGCGTTGCAGCCAGTCGTTGTACAGCGTGAACGAGGCGAAGGCGGCAATGACGATGAGGGCGGCGGCAAGCAAGATTTTATGGCTGAAGCGTAGATTTTTGTTCATGGCTTGGGGTTCCGCTAAGGTCTTAATGTCCAGGGCGTGCTTTTATAAAGGCGCGCAAAATGGGCAGGGGTGAAAGCTCACTGATATTTCCGTCTCTCCTTAGGGAAATCTCAGACCGGACTTTTGATCGGGTCTCTCACTCCTCTCTATCGGCCATGCTCGACAAAGATTAACTATTGGGTGACCAAATGCCTGACTCCTCGCAACTCGTTATCGGCGCCGACCTCGCCGGGCAACCGATCGCCCAGGCGATGCGCCTGGCCAACCGTCACGGACTGGTGGCCGGCGCGACCGGCACCGGCAAGACCGTCACTTTGCAGCGTCTGGCCGAAGCCTTCAGCGACGCCGGGGTCGCGGTGTTCGCCGCCGACATCAAGGGTGACCTGTGCGGCCTCGGCGCTACTGGCAATCCCCAGGGCAAGGTCGCCGAGCGCATCGCCGGCATGCCATGGCTCAATTACAAGCCCCAGGCTTATCCCGTGACCTTGTGGGACATTCACGGGGAGTCCGGTCATCCGTTGCGCACCACCCTGAGTGAAATGGGGCCGTTATTGATCGGTGCGTTGCTGGAGCTGACCGACAGCCAGCAGTCGGCGTTGTACGCGGCGTTCAAGGTCGCGGACCGTGAAGGGCTGTTGCTGCTGGACCTGAAAGACCTGAAAGCACTGCTCAATCACCTCAAGGACAACCCGCAGCTGCTCGGCGACGACGCGGCGTTGTTCACCACCGGCTCCAGCCAGGCACTGTTGCGGCGTCTGGCCATCCTCGAACAGCAGGGCGCTGAGGCCTTGTTCGGCGAACCGGCGTTGCAACTGGAAGACATCCTGCAACTGGCCGCCGACGGTCGCGGGCGCATTCATTTGCTGGATGCCAGTCGTCTGGTGCATGAAGCGCCGAAGGTCTACGCGACATTCCTGCTCTGGTTGCTCGCCGAGCTGTTCGAGCAACTGCCGGAGCGGGGCGATGCCGACAAGCCGTTGCTGGCGCTGTTCTTCGACGAAGCGCACTTGTTGTTCGGCGATACGCCCAAAGCCTTGCAGGAACGTCTGGAACAAGTGGTGCGCCTGATCCGTTCCAAGGGCGTCGGAGTGTATTTCGTCACCCAGTCGCCGGGCGATCTGCCGGACAACGTGCTGGCGCAACTGGGCTTGCGGGTGCAGCACGGTCTGCGGGCGTTCACCGCCAAGGAGCAGAAATCCCTGCGGGCGGTGGCGGATGGTTTCCGCCCGAATCCGGCGTTCGATACGTTGTCGGTGTTGACCGAACTCGGGATTGGCGAAGCGCTGGTCGGCACCTTGCAGGAAAAGGGCACGCCGGAAATGGTCCAGCGCGTTCTGGTGGCGCCGCCGCAGTCGCGGATCGGGCCGTTGACCGAGACTGAACGCACGGTGCTGATTGCCGGGTCGCCGTTCAAGGGGCGTTATGACAAGCCGATCGACCGCGAGTCGGCTTATGAAATCCTCACCGGGCGCAAGAACCTGGGTCCTGAAGCCGAGGCGATACCTGGCAAACCGGCGCCTGAAGAGCCAAGCCTGGCGGACAAGGCCGGGGAATTCCTCGGGACCGCGGCGGGGCAGGCGTTGAAATCGGCGATGCGTCAGGCGGCGAACCAGTTGGGCCGGCAGTTGGTGCGGGGATTGATGGGCTCATTGCTCGGTGGCAGCAAGCGCCGCTAAGAGTTGTGACGGGCGGGCCAGGGTCAGGATTTGGCCTTGGCGTGCGCTGCCAGACGCTCCAGCGCCGCCCGCAGGCTCGGATCGCTGATCCCGTCGGCGGTGGACTGAATGGTCGCTGCGGCATCCGTCGACAGATCCATCGTGTGCCCCGCTGCTCTTGGCGGGGTGACAGGTGGTCGCACCGAGAACTTGATCCGCGTCAGACCGGCGAACTCGTCGAACATCTGCAATTGCCGCAGCAGGCGTTTTTGCTGGTAACGCAGTCGCGTGGCCCAATGACCGTCGGTGACCACCAGCGACAGTTCGCCTTCGCGCCACTTGGCCACATGGCAGTGCTCGCGGGCGGCGGGTTGCAGCTGGCTGTCGAGCAGACGCTGCAGATGGGCCAGGCGTTGAGCATGGCCGAGGATGGCTTTCAACGGCCTGGCTTCGCGTAGCAGAACGGCGGGCGCTCTGGCTGTAAGAGGGCGAAATGCCATGATCCAACACCTGAAGTTGCAAAGGCGCCATGGTAGCAGATGGGCCCCATTTCACTCGCCCATTGCTTTTGTCCCTGCTTTGCCCATTAAATCAACGATTAACTTCTGCCGCCAACGGCTTGAAGTTGAGCAAAACGCCCCTATTTTAAGTGAGCCCCGTCAAAGCGCAGTGCCAGCATCGTGGAATATCCCCACTTTCCTCACCACCGTTTCCGGGTAGAATGCTCGTTCGCATGCGGCCATGAGGGCTGCACGGGCGACTCACGGGGCCGCCCTCCATCCCTTTAGTGTGGAAGATCCTGCCGATATGTTTGCGCCTTTGTTAAAGAAACTTTTTGGAAGCAAGAACGAGCGTGAAGTCAAACGCATGCTCAAGACGGTGCAGCTCGTCAATGCCTTCGAAGAGAAGATGGTCGCCCTCTCGGACGATCAACTGCGCGCCAAGACCGCAGAGTTCAAGGACCGCATTGCCAAGGGGGAGACCCTCGACAAGCTGTTGCCGGAAGCCTTTGCGGTCGCCCGCGAAGCCGGCAAGCGTGTCATGGGCATGCGCCACTTCGATGTCCAGCTGATCGGCGGCATGACCCTGCATGAAGGCCGGATCGCCGAAATGCGTACCGGTGAAGGCAAGACCCTGGTGGGTACCCTGGGCGTTTACCTCAACGCGCTGTCCGGCAAGGGCGTGCACGTTGTGACCGTGAACGACTACCTGGCCCGCCGTGACGCCAACTGGATGCGCCCGCTGTACGAATTCCTCGGTCTGACCGTCGGCATCGTGACGCCGTTCCAGCCGCCGGAAGAGAAGCGCGCCGCCTACGCCGCCGACATCACCTACGGCACCAACAACGAATTCGGCTTCGACTACCTGCGCGACAACATGGCGTTCAGCATGGAAGAGAAATTCCAGCGCGAACTCAACTTTGCCGTGATCGACGAAGTCGACTCCATCCTCATCGACGAAGCACGTACCCCGCTGATCATTTCCGGTCAGGCCGAGGACAGCTCCAAGCTGTATATCGAGATCAACAAGCTGATCCCGAAACTCAAGCTGCACGTTGAAGAAGTCGAAGGCGAAGTCACCCAGGAAGGTCACTTCACCGTCGACGAGAAGACCCGTCAGGTCGAACTCAACGAAGCCGGTCACCAGTTCATCGAAGACCAGCTGACCAGCATCGGTCTGCTGGCCGAGGGCGAGAGCCTGTACTCGGCGCACAACCTGAGCCTGCTGACTCACGTCTACGCCGGCCTGCGTGCGCACAAACTGTTCAACCGCAACGTCGAATACATCGTGCAGGACGGTCAGGTCGTACTGGTCGACGAACACACCGGTCGTACCATGCCGGGCCGTCGTCTGTCCGAAGGCCTGCACCAGGCCATCGAGGCCAAGGAAAACCTGAACATCCAGGCCGAAAGCCAGACCCTGGCATCGACCACGTTCCAGAACTACTTCCGTCTGTACGAAAAACTGTCCGGCATGACCGGTACTGCGGACACCGAAGCGTTCGAATTCCATCAGATCTACAACCTGCCGGTCATCGTGATCCCGACCAACAAGCCGTTGGCCCGTAAGGACTACAACGACCTGGTGTTCCTGACCGCCGAAGAGAAATACGCGGCGATCGTCAACGACATCAAGGAAAGCATGGCGGCCGGTCGTCCGGTGCTGGTGGGTACTGCGACCATCGAAACTTCCGAGCACATGTCCGCATTGCTCGTGAAGGAAGGTATCGAACACAAGGTTCTGAACGCCAAGTTCCACGAAAAAGAAGCCGAGATCATCGCGCAGGCCGGTCGTCCGGGCGCCCTGACCATCGCCACCAACATGGCCGGTCGTGGTACCGACATCCTGTTGGGCGGCAACTGGGAAGTTGAAGTGGCGTCGCTGGAAAACCCGACCCCTGAGCAGATCGCGCAGATCAAGGCCGACTGGCAGAAGCGTCACCAGCAAGTGCTGGAGTCCGGCGGTCTGCAGGTGATCGCGTCCGAGCGTCACGAATCCCGTCGTATCGACAACCAGCTGCGTGGCCGTGCCGGCCGTCAGGGTGATGCCGGTTCCAGCCGCTTCTACCTGTCGCTGGAAGACAGCCTGATGCGCATCTTCGCCTCCGACCGGGTGAAGAACTTCATGAAGGCCCTGGGCATGCAGCCTGGCGAAGCGATCGAGCACCGCATGGTGACCAACGCCATCGAAAAGGCCCAGCGCAAGGTTGAAGGTCGCAACTTCGACATCCGTAAACAACTGCTGGAGTTCGACGACGTCAACAACGAGCAGCGTAAAGTGATCTATCACATGCGCAACACGTTGCTGGCCGCAGACAACATCGGCGAAACCATCGCTGATTTCCGTCAGGACGTCCTGAACGCCACCGTCAGCGCGCACATTCCGCCACAATCGCTGCCTGAGCAGTGGGACGTGGCCGGTCTGGAAGCCGCGATTGCCAGCGACTTCGGCGTGAAGCTGCCGATCCAGCAATGGCTCGACGAAGACGATCACCTGTACGAAGAAACCCTGCGCGAGAAGCTGATGAACGAGCTGATCGCCGCGTACAACGAGAAAGAAGACCAGGCCGGTGCCGACGCACTGCGCTCCTTCGAGAAGCAAATCGTGCTGCGCGTGCTGGACGACCTGTGGAAAGACCACCTGTCGACCATGGATCACCTGCGTCACGGCATCCACCTGCGTGGTTATGCGCAGAAGAACCCGAAGCAGGAATACAAGCGCGAGTCCTTCACGCTGTTCTCCGAGCTGCTGGATTCGATCAAGCGCGACTCGATCCGTGTGCTGTCGCACGTTCAGGTTCGCCGCGAAGATCCGGCCGAGGAAGAGGCGCGTCTGCGTCAGGAAGCCGAGGCACTGGCCGCTCGCATGCAGTTCGAACACGCCGAAGCCCCGGGTCTGGAGCAGCCGGAAGCACTGGTCGGTGAAGAGGTCGATGTGGCCCTGGCCACCGCACCGGTTCGCAACGAGCAGAAGCTGGGCCGCAACGAACTGTGCTACTGCGGTTCGGGCAAGAAATTCAAGCATTGCCACGGGCAGATCCAGTAAACCCCGTTTCAATCGCTGAAATACCCGCGCCGCGACCGGCACCAGCCGTCGCGGCGTTTTGCCATTTACACCACCGCCACTACGCTTGGCGGTGCTGACATCATTGAGTAAGGAGCGCATTCATGGCTGTTGGTCTTGGTCCTTTGCCAACGTTGCACCCGGTTGCCGGTTTTGAACTCGGTATCGCTTCGGCCGGCATCAAGCGCCCTGGGCGCAAGGATGTCGTCGTGATGCGTTGCGCTGAAGGTTCGACCGTGGCGGGCGTGTTCACGTTGAACGCTTTCTGTGCAGCGCCGGTGATCCTGGCCAAGAAACGCGTGCAGAACGCTGTGCGCTACCTGCTGACCAACACCGGCAATGCCAACGCCGGCACTGGCGAACCGGGCCTGGCCGCCGCCGAGCGCACTACCGCCAGACTGGCTGAACTGACCGGCGTGGATGCCAGCCAGATCCTGCCGTACTCCACCGGTGTGATCGGCGAGCCGCTGCCGGTCGAGAAGATCGAAGGCGCCTTGCAGGCCGCGCTGGACGACTTGTCGGAAAACAACTGGGAAGCCGCCGCCACCGGCATCATGACCACCGACACTTTGCCAAAGGGTGCGAGCCGCCAGTTCCAGCATGACGGCGTGACCATCACCGTCACCGGCATCAGCAAGGGCGCGGGCATGATCCGTCCGAACATGGCCACCATGCTCGGCTACATCGCCACCGACGCCAAAGTCTCCCGCGAGGTGCTGCACAACCTGATGCTGGACGGCGCCAACAAGTCGTTCAACCGCATCACCATCGACGGCGACACCTCGACCAACGACTGCTGCATGCTGATCGCCACCGGCAAGGCTGCGCTGCCGGAAATCACCCGTGCCGAAGGCGAGCTGTTCGCCAAGCTGAAACAGGCCGTGTTCGAGGTGTGCATGGACGTGGCCCAGGCCATCGTGCGTGACGGCGAAGGTGCGACCAAGTTCGTGACCGTTGAAGTCAACGGCGGCGGCAATCACCGAGGAGTGCCTGGACGTCGGCTACACCGTGGCCCACTCGCCGCTGATCAAGACCGCACTGTTCGCCTCCGACCCGAACTGGGGCCGGATCCTCGCCGCTGTCGGCCGTGCCGGCGTGCCGGATCTGGACGTGAGCAAGATCGACGTGTTCCTCGGCGAAGTGTGCATCGCCAGCCGTGGCGCCCGCGCCGCGACCTACACCGAAGCACAGGGTTCGGCAGTGATGCAGCAGGAAGAAATCACCATCCGTATCGAGCTGGGTCGCGGCGATTGCAGCGAAACCATCTGGACCACCGACCTGTCCCACGAGTACGTGAAGATCAACGCCGAATACCGCACCTGATCCCTGCCGAAGAGGGAGGTCTGCGGACCTCCTCTTCTTCTGTCCCATGAAAGGACCCGAACATGAGCCTTCACCTGATCATCGGCGACAAACTGCTTTCCTCCTGGTCCCTGCGCGCGGCACTGGCGCTTGAGCTGACCGGCGCACCCTACACCGAAGAATTGATCAAGCTCGGCAAGCCCGACACCCGCGAGCGCCTGCTCAAGCATTCGCCCACCGGCAAGGTGCCGTTGCTGACCACCGCACGAGGCACCATCGCCGACTCTCTGGCGATTGCCGAATACCTGGCCGAACAGTTTCCATCCGAACAACTCTGGCCGACCGATATTGCGGCTCGCGCCCAGGCGCGTTCTGCCTGCGCGCAGATGCACAGCGGTTTTTTCGCCATGCGCAATCACATGCCGTTCAACCTGAGCCACGACGCACCGCTCAATCCGGTGCCGCCGGAAGTGAAGGTTGATGTCGAGCGTATGCTGGCGCTGTGGGCTGAATGCCGTGCCGTTGCCACCGAGCCGGGGCCGTTCCTGTTTGGTCGCGTGTCGTTGGCGGATGCGTTCTTCGCGCCGATTGCCGTGCGTCTGCGTACCTATCAGGTGCAGCTGCCGACCGAAGATGAAGCCTATGTTGAAACCGTCTACCAATGGCCGGCCTTCAAGGCCTGGCAAAAGGCCGGACTGGAGGAGTTGCAGTCGTGAAACGTGTACACGTCGCCGCTGCCGTCATTCGTGACGACAGCGGCAAGATTCTCATCGCCCGCCGGGCCGATACCCAGCATCAGGGTGGTCTCTGGGAGTTTCCCGGTGGCAAGGTCGAAGCCGATGAGTCGGTGCAAACCGCGCTGGCTCGTGAGCTGCACGAAGAATTAGGCATTGTCGTCGGCGCCGCCCGACCGCTTATCAAGGTGCGCCACGATTATCCGGACAAGCAGGTGTTGCTGGATGTCTGGGAAGTTTCGAGCTTCACCGGCGAACCCCACGGCGCCGAAGGCCAACCGTTGGCCTGGGTGTCGGCGAAGGAACTGACGAATTATGAGTTCCCGGCGGCCAACCAGCCGATCGTCGCGGCGGCGCGTCTGCCCGCTGAGTACCTCATCACCCCGGAAGATCTGGAAGCCCCGGCCTTGTTGCGCGGCATCCAGAAGGCGATTACCGGCGGCATCAAGCTGATTCAGCTGCGTGCGCCCAATGGCTATGACCCGAAATACCGCGATCTCGCGGTGGACGCGGTCGGCCTGTGTGCCGGCAAGGCTCAGCTGATGATCAAGGGCCCGTTCGAGTGGCTGGGGGATTTCCCGTCCGCCGGTTGGCACATCACCTCGGCGCAACTGCGCAAGTATGCGGCAGCGGGGCGTCCGCTACCGGCGGAGCGCTGGCTGGCGGCGTCCTGCCACAATGCGGAAGAACTGGCGCTGGCCGAGCAGATGGGCGTGGATTTCGTCACCCTGTCGCCGGTGCAGCCGACCCTGACTCACCCGGATGCGCAGCCGTTGGGCTGGGAGCAGGCTTCGACACTGATCGAAGGCTTCAGCAAGCCGGTGTTCCTGTTGGGCGGCGTCGGCCCCGCGGAGCGCGAGAAAGCGTGGAATGCCGGGGCTCAGGGTGTGGCGGGGATTCGGGCGTTCTGGCCTGAGGTCTGAATGGGTATCTGATCACTCCCGCGCCACGCGTGGGAGTGATCAGTTTTCGGGTTTCGCCGCCGGTTGCCACAGGATTTCGGCAATGCCCTGGCGCCGGGCAATCAACCTCGCCGCCACAAACAACAGATCCGACAAGCGATTGATATAAGCCAGGCCAACCCCGGCCAACGGTTCGATCGCATTTAAATGCTGACAACGACGCTCGGCACTGCGCGCCAGGCTGCGACAGACATGGGCCTGGGCAATCAACATCGAACCGCCGGGCAGAATGAAATTCTCCAGCGGCCCCAATTCCTCGTTCCACACATCGATGGCGGCTTCCAGCCGTTCGATTTCTGCCGCGTTCAGCGCCTGATATTCCGGCATCGCCAGTTCGCCGCCGAGATCGAACAAGCGGTGCTGGCAGGGCGCCAACACGTCGATCAATTCATTGAGTCCGGGGCAGTTCTCGCGTTCGGCGATCAGCCCCGCCAGCAACACGCCGACCTGGCTGTTCAGGGTGTCGACCTCGCCAATGGCCTCGATGCGGGGATGATCCTTGGGAACGCGGCGGCCATCGCCGAGGCCGGTTTCGCCTTTGTCGCCGGTGCGGGTGTAGATCTTCGACAAGCGAAAGCCCATGGTTTACCTCGGTAGTTGATTGGTTTCGGCGGCAATGGGTGCAGGTTGCGCGAGCGGCAGGCGCAGGGTGAAGCAGGTGCCTTGGCCCGGTGCCGACTGCACTTCCATCTGCCCTTTGTGATTGTTGGTGATGATGAAGTACGACACCGACAGCCCGAGCCCCGTACCCTGGCCGATTTCCTTGGTGGTGAAGAACGGCTCGAAGGTGCGTTTGCGCACGTTCTCGCTCATGCCGATGCCGTTGTCTTCAACCTGAATCTCGGCCCATGGCGGATTGAGTCTGGTGCGAAGGATGATTCGCCCCGGCTCGCTGTCGTCTTCGCGCAGATGGATCGCCTGCGCGGCGTTTTTCAGCAGATTGAGCAGTACTTGTTCAAGCTCGTTGGCGGTCCCTGGCACAGGTCCCAACGCCGGGTCGAACTGGCGGATGATCGCCTGACCCTTGAAGTCGAAGCCGATGGCCAGGTCGAAGTCGTTGCCGGCGATTTCCACGGCTTGATCGATCAGCGCTGGCAAGTCGCACGGCGCCATCTGGCGGGTGCTGCGGCGGCTGAAACTGAGCATGTGGGTGACGATTTTTGCCGCCCGGGCCCCGGCCTGCTGAATGCCGTCGAGCAGTTGCGGGACTTCCCGGCCTTGCAGGTAGCGATTCACGGTTTCCAGTTCGATCCCCAGTTGCTCGGCCTGTTCGAGGTTCTTCGGCAGGTCGGGCGACAGACGCCGGCGAATGTTCTGCACGTTGTGCAGGATCGCGCCCAGCGGGTTGTTGATCTCGTGGGCCATGCCGGCCGCGAGGCCGCCGACCGAGAGCATTTTTTCCGACTGCACCATCATGTCTTCCAGCGACAGGCGCTGAGTGATGTCGTCGATCCGGATCACCACACCACGTCCGGCACCGCCCATCAGCGGGTAAAAGGTCAGGGCGTAATGCTTGGGCTCGTCGTCCTTGAACCAGGTCACCCGCTCGATTTTCGCCACGGTGTGTTGTTCGACGGTCTGCTTGAGCTGCGGCAGGAACGGCTTGAGCGGTTCGAACGCGAGGAAGATCGGCTGATTCAGTGCTTCGTCCAGCCGGGTGCCGGAGAGGGCGCTGGCTTCCTGGTTCCATTGCGTGACGTAGAGCTGCTCGTCGAGGGCGATCAGCGCCGAGGGCATGGAGTCGATGATGCTGTTGAGGTAGTTCTGGAACCCCGTGAGCTTCTTCTCGATCTTGCTGCGCACCTGGACTTCCAGCTCCAGTTTACGGTTGGTGTGGCGGGTTTCTTCGGCCAGCCCCTGAGCCTGATCGTAGGCGGCTTGTGAGTCATCGCGGGCGCGCTTGAGCTGCTGCTCCCGGGCCTCGATGCGTGAAAGCATGGTGTTGAACGCCTCGGCCAGACTGCCGATTTCGTCGTGGTTGCCGCGCGAGGCACGCAGGGCGTAGTTCTCCTCGCGGGTGACCTGGCGGGACAGCTCTTCGAGTTCGTGGATCGGCCGGGTGATCAGGCGCTTGATCTGCCGGGCGATCACCAGCCACAACAGCACGCTGAAAATCAGGATCCCCAGACTCGCCGTCAGGGTGCCGGTGTAGAACGCCATCGGCAGTTCGCTGCTGGCCACCAACAGCAGATGACCCGGCGCAGTGCCGGGGCGGGGCAGGGTGATCAATTGATTGCTGCGAAACTCGGTGAGTTGCCAGGCTTCGATGTGCCGGTAACGCTCCGGCAGATTGAGCTTGTCGCCGCGTTGTACCTGAGCGATGCGGTCGCCCTTGCCGTCGTACAGCGCGGCGGCCCGCAGCGGCGAGTAGCTGTCGAGTTCCTTGAGCAGGCGTTCGGCGCTTTGCGGTGATTGCAGCGCTTCGGCAATCAGGCTCGGGTTCGCCACCAGACGGCCAATGGTCTGCAGCGCCTGAGGCGCCATGCTTTCCTGGGAAATGTAATAGGCGGCGCTGATGAAGGTCAGGTTGGCGACCAGTAACACGGTGGTCAACAGCACCAGCAGGGCGGCCAGCAGTTTCTGGCCGACCGGCAGGTTTTCGAGGCGCTGGCGCAATGGCATCGGGCTTATCGCAACAAAGGAACAAGTGGGCAGCGTAGCCGCTGCTCAGTCCACGGGCAATCCGAGACTGTGCAGATGGGCTGTCAGCCGTTGCTGCAATTGTTGCAGATGCGGCAGGTTGAGTTGATGCCGCTGCGCAGCCTTGCAGGCATGGCCCAACAGATAGCTGATTTCGGTGCGGCGCTTGCTGGCCACGTCCTGATACATGGACGAGAAATTGGCGGCGGTGGCCGAAATCACTCGTTCGACTTCCTGTTGCAGGTTGTCTGCCGCCGCAGGCTGGCCGCAACGCTCCAGCAACTCGGTCAGTTCGGCGCAAAGCGTGGCGACTTCGCAGTGATGGTCCTGCAATCCGCCGTTACGGCAGTCGTGCAACACAGTCAGCGGATTGATCGCACAGTTGAGCGCCAGTTTTCGCCACAGTCGGGTGAGGATGTCCGCGCTCCATTCATGGGGAATCTTTGCCGCTTCAAGATCATCCAGCCAGAACGGTGCCACGGGATGGCCGGCATCACCGAGCCAGGTGTAACCGTGGCCGGCAAAGACCACGCGCCAGTCGCCGTCGCGAAACGCGCCTTCGGTGCTGGAGGCGCTGATGCAGCGGGCCTGCGGGACTTGTGCGGCAACCGCTTCCTGACTGCCGAGGCCGTTCTGCAGAAGAATCAGTTCTGCGTCCGGCGCCAGACGATGCGCGACACCGGCCACGGCGCTTTCGGCATCGTAGGCCTTGCACGCCACCAGCAGGCGCCGGATCGGTTCGGGGCTGTCCGGCGTTTCGCCGGGGATGGCGTAACTGCTGGCCACGCCTTGTTCCACGAGCGTCAGGCCGCCCGCCGTCGCATAGTCATGCAAGCGGTCGATGTCGCGCAGGATCAGCCGGACCGGCAATCCGGCCCGGGCCAGACGCGTGGCCCAGAGGGTGCCGAGACTTCCGGCGCCGAGGATGTGCCAGGGGGTGGACATCAGTTTTTCACTCGGTAAGGTACAGGCATGCAAGGCTCGCCGTGTGGGTGGGAAAAGACCCGTTATAATGAGCCCGATTTTAACCGCAAGCCAAGCGCGCCGCGTCCTGAACGAGCGCGCCTTTTTATTGGAGAGATTACATGCCGTCGTTCGACGTGGTATCCGAACTGGACAAACACGAACTTACCAACGCGGTCGAGAACGCCGTGAAGGAACTCGATCGTCGTTATGACCTGAAAGGCAAGGGCAGCTTCGAATACAAGGAAAAGGACCTGACCGTCCACCTGACCGCTGAGGCCGATTTCCAGCTGGAAGCGATGATCGAGATCCTCAAGCTGGCCCTGGTCAAGCGCAAGATCGACGTGCAGTGCCTCGAGGTCAAAGACTCCTTCGCCTCGGGCAAGCTGATGAAGCAGGACGCCGTTCTCAAGGAAGGCATCGACAAGGAGCTGGCGAAGAAGATCGTCGGCCACATCAAGGAAGCCAAACTCAAGGTGCAGGCTGCCATTCAGGGCGAGCAGGTACGTGTCACCGGCAAGAAGCGTGACGATCTGCAGGAAGCCATTGCGGCGCTGCGTGCCAAGGAATTCGGCATGCCACTTCAGTTCAACAACTTCCGCGACTGAGCCATCCGAGTCGGGAACCTCTCGGCGTTTTCAGCGTCCGAGGGCCAAGCAGCGGCAGAAACGATTGAGCCCCAATGGGCTCGGTCTTTCTGCCGTTGATCTTTCATAGCCCGGGTAGCCGGAAATCAGGAGATAAAAGATGGATTTGAATGCAGAGGTGGACAACCTGGTCAAGGCGTCCCAGGCGTGGATTCCGATGATCATGGAATACGGCAGCCGTGTGCTGCTGGCGGTGATTACCCTGGCGATCGGCTGGTGGCTGATCAACAAGGTCACGCAAAAGCTCGGTGGCTTGCTGGCCCTGCGCAATGCCGACCTGGCGCTGCAGGGTTTCATCAGCAGCCTGGCCAACATCATTCTCAAGGTGCTATTGATCGTCAGCGTGGCGTCGATGATTGGTGTCGAAACCACTTCGTTCGTGGCGGCAATCGGTGCGGCCGGTCTGGCCATCGGTCTGGCGTTGCAGGGCAGCCTGGCGAACTTCGCCGGTGGCGTGCTGATTCTGCTGTTCCGTCCGTTCCGTATCGGCGACTGGATTGAAGCGCAAGGCGTGGCGGGTACTGTCGACAGCATCCAGATTTTCCACACAGTGCTGCGTACCGGTGACAACAAGACCATCATCGTGCCGAACGGCAATCTGTCGAACGGCATCATTACCAACACCAACCGTCAGCCAACCCGCAAGGTTGTGTTCGATGTGGGTGTCGATTACGAAGCCGATCTGCAAAAGGCCCGTCAGGTGCTGCTGGATCTGGCCAAGGATGATCGCGTTCTGCAGGATCCGGCGCCTCAGGCTGTCATTTCGACGCTGGGTGATAGTTCGATCACTGTTTCCCTTCGTGTATGGGTTAAAACCGCAGACTATTGGGATGTGATGTTCATGTTTAACGAACAGTCCCGTGATCGTTTGAAGACTGCCGGTATTGATATTCCGTTTCCACAACGCGTGATTCGTGTGGTTCAGGAGTCGGCGGTGTAATGATAGGTTGCTAATTAATTGCCTGACTTATCGGTCAGGCATTTATTACAAGTGACAGATAACAAAAAGGCCCATCCGAAGATGGGCCTTTTTCATTCAACCAAACTAACCACTGACGATTACAAGATGTTCAGTGGGTACTCGGTGATCAGACGGAACTCTTTAACGTCGCCTTCGCCTTGGTCGGCGTTGGCGGTGTGCCAGGCTTGACGAATGCGGAAGGACAGATCTTTCGCAGGGCCGGACTGAACTACGTATTTGGCTTCGAAGTTGGTTTCGTGGTGTTTGCCGTCTTCACCGTACAGCGGTGCACCAGTGCTGGTGCGGTATTGGCTGTTTGCAGCCAGACCGGTACCGTCGATATCCCAACCTTTAACGTAACGAACCATGAAGCTCAGGCCAGGAACACCGTACTCAGCCATCTTCAGGTCGTAACGAGCTTGCAGGGATTTCTCGCCTGGGCCGTTGAAGTCAGAGTACTGGATGGAGTTGGCGAGGAAGATCGAGTCGCCGCCACGGTTGTTCTTGCCCACGCCGACGTAGTCGAACGGAGTGTCACCGTTGACCTTCTGGAAGGCCAGGGTGAAGGTGTGTGCTTTCAGGAACGACAGCGCAGTTGCCAGGGAGAAGGCAGTGTTGCTGATGTCGCCAGCCAGCTTGTCACCGGTGTCGGTGGTGCGATAGATGTTGAAGTCAGTGTTCAACGAAGTGTCACCACCGAATGGAGTGGTGAGGTTCACGTTCGCGTAGTACTGGTTCCAGACGTCTTCCAGCTTGGCACCATAGAGCGAGGCGCTCAGGTTGTCGGTGATGCCGTACTTGCCACCGAAGTAGTCGATGGTTTTGGCTTCTACGCCGGCATAGTTCGCGAACAGGCCGCCATCACGGGCGTTCTTGTCCTGGCTGGTCGCCGAGTAGAAGTGACCGGCTTCGAGGTCAAGGTCTTTGACTTCGCTGCTCTGCAGCTGGAAGCCGCTGGCAGTTTGCGGAATGATACGGGAACCGCCGACAGCGAACACTGGAGCAGTGCTTGGCTGTTGGTCGCCGATTTTCAGCTCGGTTTTGGAAATGCGGAACTTGATGGCAGCGCCGGCTTTGCCTTGGCTGTTGTCAACGTCGTGGGCGTAACCGTTGGCCTTGACGACGTCGCTGCGGCTCATGTTGCCTGTGCCGGTGGTGCCATCGCCGCCATCCAGTTTGATGGCCAGGTAACCGAATGCATCGACACCAACGCCGACGGTGCCTTGGGTATAACCGGAGCTGAAGTTGCCGAGGAAGCCCTGGGTCCAGTCTTTCTGGTCGTGACCGCCGTTCTTGTTGTCGCGGTTGAAGTAGTAGTTCTTCAACGTCTCGGTCAGTTTTGCGTCTTCAACAAAGCCTTTGGCTTCAGATTGATCACTAACAAACGGTGCGGCCGTAGCCAACTGAGTACTGGCTGCTGTAACGGCCAGTGCGATCATGCTCCACTTCATCACGCGCATCGTGATTTGCTCCTTTGGTTTTAGAAGAGTACTGCCGTCCCACCTGTTTTATTATCTGGGCGGCTCTTTCTTTTTGTGTCGGCGCAAACTTATATCACGCCGACAATGTTGGCGATACTTGCACATACAACCTTTCATGTTCTTTACGACGCTGTCGCAAATGGCTTGGTCGATGTCGCAAATTCACAGTACCCACGCAGTCGGGCTGACAACTTTAACGCTGTTTCTGGGCCTTTTTGCATCGGTAAAAAAGAGTCCCTGGCAAAACACTTGAATCTCCATCGGGCAACCCTGCCACTGTTTTTTTCGGGGTTTGAGCCACCACTTCCCGTGGCGGGTTCATAGCCCATATGAGTACGAATGCAACAAGCGTGCACAAACCGCAAAATGGATGCGGTTATTTTTCCCGGGCCCCGCTTGTGGCTGTAAAAACCTTGTAAATGCGGGCTCGCGCGCCCCTTTTTGATCAGGGTTGACGCGCTTCCTCGCTTGGTGTTGCCTCGCTCGATTTTGCGCATGACAACCAAAAACGTTACCGGTTCACCCTGTCAGTGAGTATTTGGCGGATGCCCGAGCCATTGAGCGTAGACCCACTGTACGGTTTTGGTGCAAAAAATTTTTCCGGCTGTACTGAATTCAAACACTTGAGCCCTGTCATGACCCTGAACGCGGTAGTGAGTCATGGTCAATTCGGCGTGTTGCCTGGCACGGCGGGTCTCGTGCTGGTGCGCGATCGCCAGAAATGTTCCATGGCGGGGCGCCGCTTCATCGTGAAGGGCAGGGCATTCGAAGGTATGCTGCCGTCCTGTCGTTTAGTGCGCCGTCCACCGGGCTGGCCCACTAAGCTGAATATTGTCGATCAGCCGGGAGTACACCCAGTGTTTGCTTTAGATTCACGCCTTCAACAGGACACGCTGACCATCGGCGACTTCCCGCTCTGCCGGTTGCTGCTGTCCAACGACGCCAACTACCCGTGGTTCATCCTGGTGCCTCGTCGCGACGATATCAGCGAGTTGTTTCAATTGGATGTCGCCGATCAGCAGCGTCTTTGGCAGGAAACCACGGCCCTGGCGGAGGTGCTCAAGGACTCGTTCGATGCCGACAAGATGAACGTTGCCACGCTGGGTAACGTCGTCAGCCAGATGCACATGCATGTGATCGTGCGAAAGCGGGATGATGCCGCGTGGCCGGCGCCGGTATGGGGCAAGCACCCCGCCAAACCTTACAGCGCCGAACAGGTCGCCGCGATCCGCGAGCGGCTGCGTCTGGTGCTGGACGAAGATTTCAAGTTTCTGGAGGGCTGATCATGAGCCTGGAACAACGCGTTACCGATCTGGAGAGTCGTCTGGCATTTCAGGACGACACCATTCAGGCGTTGAACGATGTGCTGGTGGAGCAGCAGAGAGTTGTGGAGCGTCTGCAATTGCAGATGGCCGCGCTGCTCAAACGTCAGGAAGAAATGGTCGGCCAGTTCGGCTCCTTTGAGGAAGACGCACCGCCGCCGCACTACTGAGTTTGCGTATTTCGCAAGGGCAATAAAAAACCGCGAGCAGCCAGGCTGTTCGCGGTTTTTTCGTTCAGGATCAGCGACGCGGCAGGGCGGCGATCACGTCTTCGGCTTGCAGGCCTTTGTCACGGTTCATCACCGAGAACTCCACGCGCTGGCCTTCGACCAGAACGCGGTGGCCTTCACCACGGATGGCGCGAAAGTGCACGAAGATATCGTCGCCTGAGTCCCGGGAGATAAAACCGAAACCCTTGGAGGTGTTGAACCACTTGACGGTACCGGTATCGCGGTTGCTCATGTCGTAGCTGGTCGGTGCGGCAGCTGGAGAGGACTTGTAGAAGCTGACGGCCAGGTGCAGGACCACGGCAACCAGAGCGATCGCCAGGCTGAACAGTACCGCAGGCTGACCGGCGATGACCGGCATCGGTGCGATCAGGGTCAGGGTTTGCAGGACGACGGTCAGCACCAGCAATGCGCTGACCAGATTTTGCAGATGCTGGCGCGGGCCTTTGTTCCAGTAAGGGATCACCGGGGCAATGACCAGGTTCAGCAGGCCGAAAAAGGCCAGGTAAAGTGCATCGGGCTGTTGCAGGTAAGGAACGGCTTCGGATTTCAAGCTAGGTATGAACGACAGCAGCAACGCCGCTGCGCCCATTAGCAGGTGGACGATTTTCAACATTTTTATTGACTCACGTTATGACGGCTCACAAGGAAGAGCTGAAGGCGCACGGTTCGCTTCGAAACAATAAGAGGCGTTGGACACGTGCCCGGCATCAGCCTATGCGCAACACCCGGAAAACGGGGGCGTAGCGACACACTGCCTATTTAACAGCAAAGCCTGCAGCTACTCAAATCGCACCGGCCAGCGGCATGCGTGGGGCGATTTGTCGCCTCTATCGGGTCGATACGGGGGCTGCGAGGCGAGGGTGCCCTTGCTACAGTGAACCGACACCTGCTGGATGAGTTCAATCGTTGTTAGGGGGTAAACATGGCAATCGATATCGGTATCAGTGAAGCGGATCGCAAATCCATCGTCGAAGGACTGTCGCGTCTGCTGTCGGACACCTACGTGCTGTATCTGAAAACCCACAACTTCCACTGGAACGTCACCGGTCCGATGTTCCGCACTCTGCACTTGATGTTCGAAGAGCAATACAACGAACTGGCCCTGGCCGTGGACTCGATCGCCGAGCGTATCCGGGCCCTGGGTTTTCCGGCGCCCGGTGCCTATGCGACTTACGCGCGTCTTTCTTCCATCAAGGAAGAAGTGGGGGTGCCGAGTGCCGAAGACATGATCAGGCAATTGGTCGAAGGTCAGGAAGCGGTCACTCGCACCGCACGCGGCATTTTTCCGCTGCTGGATAAAGTCAGTGACGAGCCGACTGCGGACCTTCTGACCCAGCGCATGCAAGTCCATGAGAAAACCGCGTGGATGCTCAGGGCACTGCTCGAAGCCTGATCGCTTGAGGCGCACTGACACGGTTTGTGGGACGTGCGCCTGTTTTTGCCGAGAATGGGTGTTCGTTATTGTAGGAAGTCAGAAGAGGAACCTGCCGCTCCACGTTCCTCCTAGTTGTGTTGGCTTATCCTACGTGGACGGATAAAAAATCGTCTGGATATGCCTTTGCCCCTGCGCTTTTAATGAGGTGACAGGATGTTGCCTTTACAGGAGGCAGCGATGGCAAAGGAGTGTCAATGATATGGAAGATGGAGACAGGCGAGGTGATATCGCCATCGGCTCGCGGCAGTACAGGGCCCCGGCGCCGTTTCTGGAAGAGTTCGACATGGGGTTGATCCAGCCGCTGGCCCGTTCGGTGCGTCTGAACGGCTTTGCGACCTGCATGCGACTGGAGCAGGTCTACTGGAATATTCTGGGCCGTATGGCAGAGAGCAATGGCTGTTCGGTCGGTACTCTGTTGTCCCGTGTCGATCGCGAAGTGCACCTGCGCCACGGCGGGGTGAAAAACTTCAGCGGCCTTGTGCGGGTGGTCTGTGTCGTACATGGCCTGCGGGATGCCTCGGTGGCAGCCGGGGGTTGCCAATGACAGGGCGGCCTGTGCAGTCTTCCGGCTGCACAGGCCGCATTTAATGGATATAATCCCGCTCTTTCGCCACACCGCCCTGCGGGAGCTGGCAATCTGATCGCCGAGACAACTCCATGCCGATGTACGATTACCAATGTGCTTCCTGTGGTCATCAGTTGGAAGCCATTCAAAAGATCAGTGACTCACCGCTGGTCGATTGCCCTGCCTGTCAGGCACCAGAGCTCAGGAAACAGCTGTCCATGCCAGGCTTTCGCCTCAGCGGCAGCGGTTGGTACGAAACCGATTTCAAGACCGGCGCGAAGAAGAATCTGGCCGGTGGCGACAAATCTGACTAGGGTTCAGGCCCAGGTCTAACGACACGCGCGAGCATCCACCGGCCGCACAGAGCTTGAGTGCGGCGGATCTCCACCGAATTTCGAATTACGAGAAGCGAAACCACTACCATGATGCGCAGCCATTATTGCGGCCAACTGAACGAAAGCCTGGAAGGCCAGGAAATTACCCTTTGCGGATGGGTTCACCGTCGCCGCGACCACGGCGGGGTGATTTTCCTCGATATCCGTGATCGTGACGGTCTGGCCCAGGTGGTCTTCGATCCGGATCGCGCCGAGAGCTTCGCCGCCGCCGATCGCGTGCGCAGCGAATACGTCGTGAAGATCACCGGCAAGGTGCGTCTGCGTCCGGCCGGTGCCACCAACGCCAACATGGCGTCGGGCATGATCGAAGTCCTGGGCTACGAACTGGAAGTGCTGAACGAGTCGGAAACCCCGCCGTTCCCGCTGAACGAGTTCTCCGACGTCGGTGAAGAAACCCGCCTGCGCTATCGCTTCCTCGACCTGCGTCGTCCGGAAATGGCCGAGAAGCTGCGCCTGCGTTCGCGCATGACCACCAGCATCCGTCGTTACCTCGACGAGAATGGCTTCCTCGACGTGGAAACGCCGATCCTGACCCGCGCTACTCCGGAAGGCGCGCGTGACTATCTCGTGCCGAGCCGTACCCACGCCGGTTCGTTCTTCGCACTGCCGCAATCGCCACAGCTGTTCAAACAACTGCTGATGGTCGCCGGCTTCGACCGTTACTACCAGATTGCCAAGTGCTTCCGCGACGAAGACCTGCGTGCCGACCGTCAGCCTGAGTTCACTCAGATCGACATCGAGACCAGCTTCCTCGACGAAAAAGACATCATGGGTCTGACCGAAGGCATGATCCGCAACCTGTTCAAGGAAGTGCTGGATCTGGAATTCGGCGAGTTCCCGCACATGACGTTCGAAGAAGCCATGCGCCGTTACGGTTCCGACAAGCCGGACCTGCGTAACCCGCTGGAACTGGTCGACGTAGCCGATCAGCTGAAAGAAGTTGATTTCAAGGTGTTCAGCGGCCCGGCCAACGATCCGAAATGCCGTATCGCCGCACTGCGCGTTCCAGGCGGGGCGAGCATGCCGCGCAAGCAGATCGACGATTACACCAAGTTCGTCGGCATCTACGGTGCCAAGGGCCTGGCGTACATCAAGGTCAACGAGCGTGCTGCCGGTGTTGAAGGTCTGCAGTCGCCGATCGTGAAAAACATCCCTGAAGCCAACCTGAACGTGATCCTCGATCGCGTCGGTGCAGTCGACGGCGATATCGTGTTCTTCGGTGCCGACAAGGCCAAGATCGTCAGCGAAGCCCTGGGTGCGCTGCGTATCAAGCTCGGTCACGACCTGAAGCTGCTGACCTGTGAATGGGCTCCAATGTGGGTCGTCGACTTCCCGATGTTCGAAGAGAACGATGACGGTAGCTTCTCCGCCCTGCATCACCCGTTCACCGCGCCGAAGTGCACCCCGGAAGAGCTCGAAGCCAACCCGGCCGGCGCGCTCTCCCGTGCCTATGACATGGTGCTGAACGGCACCGAGCTGGGTGGCGGTTCGATTCGTATCCACCGCAAGGAGATGCAGCAAGCGGTATTCCGTCTGCTGGGCATCAACGAAGCGGAACAGGAAGAGAAGTTCGGCTTCCTGCTCGACGCGCTGAAGTACGGTGCACCGCCGCACGGTGGTCTGGCCTTCGGTCTGGACCGTCTGGTGATGCTGATGACCGGCGCCCAGTCGATCCGTGAAGTGATCGCCTTCCCGAAAACCCAGAGTGCTGCCGACGTGATGACGCAGGCGCCGGGTGTCGTGGATGCCAAGGCATTGCGCGAGCTGCACATTCGTTTGCGTGAAACACCAAAGGCTGAGTAAGACGGGCCTGAAGGCGCATCTTCGGATGCGCCTTTTTTCTTTCTATAGAGAGCAGGTCGAGATTTTTTTGTTTGCTGGCTGCGCGATGTGCGCGGCGGGCAACGTTTCAAAGAGAATTCGGAGCGAGATATGGCAGGTCATTCCAAGTGGGCGAACATCAAGCACCGCAAAGAACGTCAGGATGCCAAGCGAGGCAAGATCTTCACCAAGTGGATCCGTGAACTGACCGTTGCGGCCCGTCAGGGCGGTGGCGATCCGGGTTCCAACCCGCGTCTGCGTCTGGCCCTGGACAAGGCGCTGGGCGCCAACATGAGCCGCGACATCATCGATCGTGCGGTGGCTCGTGGTGCCGGCGCGACCGAAGCGGACAACGTTGAAGAGCTGACCTACGAAGGTTACGGCCCGGGCGGCGTGGCGGTGATGGTCGAGTGCATGACCGACAACCGCAACCGTACCGCCGCGGCCGTGCGCCATGCGTTCAGCAAATGTGGCGGTAACCTCGGAACTGACGGTTCGGTGGCCTACCTGTTCGAACGCAAGGGCCAGATCAGCTTCGCGCCGGGTGTCGACGAAGATGCGCTGACCGAAGCGGCGCTGGAAGCCGATGCCGACGACGTGGTCACTCATGAAGACGGCTCGATTGACGTGTTCACCTCGTTCACCAGCTTCTATGCCGTGCGAAACGCGCTGGAAGCGGCCGGTTTCAAGGGTGATGACGCGGAAGTCGTCATGCAGCCGACCACCAGCGCCGAACTGGATCTGGAAGGCGCGGAGAAGGTGCTCAAGCTGATCGACATGCTCGAGGATCTGGATGACGTGCAGAACGTCTACTCCAACGCGGACATTCCGGAAGACGTGGCGGCTCAGCTCGGCTGATAACGGCTAGGCTTCAATGTGGGAGATTCCAGGTTTGAGGGTTCATCTCGAACATGGAATCTCCCACATTTGTTTTTGTGTTTTTTCGAATCTGCAGGCTTATGACTTTAATTCTTGGTATCGATCCCGGTTCGCGCATCACCGGATATGGCGTGGTACGCGATACCGGGCGTGGTTGTGTCTACGTGGCTTCCGGGTGCATTCGTACAGGCGCCGGCGAGTTGCATGAGCGTCTGCAGATCGTCTATCGCGGCGTGCGGGAAATCATCCAGACCTACGGTCCGGTGACCATGGGCATCGAAAAGGTGTTCATGGCGAAAAACGCCGATTCGGCGCTGAAGCTCGGGCAGGCCCGTGGCGCCGCTATCGTGGCGGGTGCCGAAGAGAGCCTGGAGATCGCCGAGTACACAGCCACTCAGGTCAAACAGGCCGTAGTCGGTACAGGTGCCGCCAATAAGGAACAGGTGCAGATGATGGTCATGCACATGCTCAAGCTGACCAGCAAGCCGCAAATCGATGCCTCTGACGCCCTGGCCATTGCCATTTGCCATGCGCACACTCGCTCCAGTCTGTTGCCGCATGGTTTGGGTACCGCACGCAGTCGTGGCGGGCGCCTGCGTCTCTGATAGCATCAGCAATCAATTTTCCGGCATACGGATTTTGTGCCTGGGTCGTCGGCCCGAATCCGTATTCCGTTTTGTCGCCAGCCCACGGCTGGCCAACGCTCAAGGATCTGAAACGTGATTGGACGCTTGCGCGGCACCCTCGCTGAAAAACAGCCGCCGCACCTGATTCTGGATGTAAACGGCCTCGGGTATGAGCTGGAAGTGCCCATGACCACCCTGTATCGCCTGCCGTCGGTCGGTGAACCGCTGACCTTGCACACCCATTTGGTCGTACGCGAAGACGCGCAGTTACTCTATGGTTTTGCCGGCAAGCGCGAGCGAGACTTTTTTCGCGAATTGATCCGTCTCAATGGTGTGGGGCCGAAACTGGCCCTGGCCTTGATGTCGAGTCTGGAAGTCGATGAGCTGATCCGTTGCGTGCAGTCCCAGGACACTTCGGCGCTGACCAAAGTGCCGGGTGTGGGCAAGAAAACCGCCGAGCGTCTGCTGGTCGAACTCAAGGACCGCTTCAAGGCGTGGGAAACCTCGCCGGCCATGTTTGCGCTGGTACCGAACCAGCCGGACGGCCCGGCACCGGTCAATACCGCCGAGAACGACGCAGTCAGCGCGCTGATTTCCCTGGGCTACAAGCCACAGGAAGCGAGCAAGGCGATTTCCGCGATCAAGGAGAAAGGCTTGAGCAGTGAAGACATGATCCGACGCGCCCTGAAGGGAATGATTTAAGTGATTGAAGCTGATCGTCTGATCGCCGCCACGCACAGTCCGCGTGAGCGCGAAGAAGTCCAGGACCGGGCGATACGTCCCGTCAGTCTGGCCGAATACATTGGCCAGCCGACCGTTCGCGAGCAGATGGAACTGTTTATCCAGGCCGCCCGTGGCCGTAGCGAATCCCTCGACCACACCCTGATCTTCGGCCCGCCGGGGCTGGGCAAGACCACCCTGGCCAACATCATTGCCCAGGAAATGGGCGTGTCGATCAAGAGTACGTCGGGCCCGGTGCTCGAGCGGCCGGGGGATCTGGCCGCGCTGTTGACCAACCTTGAACCCCACGATGTGTTGTTCATCGATGAAATCCATCGTCTGTCACCGATCGTCGAAGAAGTGCTGTACCCGGCGATGGAAGACTTCCAGCTCGACATCATGATCGGTGAGGGGCCGGCAGCGCGTTCGATCAAACTCGATCTGCCACCGTTCACCCTCGTTGGCGCGACGACGCGGGCGGGGATGCTGACCAATCCGTTGCGTGACCGTTTCGGGATTGTCCAGCGTCTCGAGTTCTACAGCACCGCCGACCTGGCGACGATTGTCAGCCGTTCGGCGAACATCCTCGGCCTGCCGCTGGATCCGGAAGGCTCTTTCGAGATTGCCCGTCGTGCCCGTGGTACACCGCGAATCGCCAACCGGCTGCTGCGCCGGGTGCGGGATTTCGCCGAAGTCCGGGCAAAGGGGCATATCACCAAATCCGTTGCCGACCTGGCACTGAATCTGCTGGATGTCGATGAACACGGCTTCGATCATCAGGACCGGCGATTGCTGTTGACCATGATCGAGAAGTTCGATGGCGGCCCCGTCGGCATCGACAGTCTGGCGGCTGCGATCAGTGAAGAGCGCCACACCATCGAAGATGTGCTGGAGCCGTATCTGATTCAGCAGGGCTACATCATGCGTACGCCGCGGGGCAGGGTGGTGACCCGGCACGCGTATCTGCATTTTGGTTTAAACATTCCGTCACGAATGGGCGAAATGCCCGTGGCAGACGAGTTTCTCGATGCCGTGGACGATTGATACACATTTATTGGCGATTTATTCAGCGTTTGTACTGTCTCAGGACGGTACTTTTGCGGTAAAGCCTTCGAACTATGAAAAACAGTTGCCTGGCCGGATTGGCAACCCGAGGAGTAAGCACTAGAGTATGCGCGCGCAAAACGGGCTTGAGCCGTTCGCACATCGTTGTCGCGTTTATTACGAGGACACCGATGCGGGCGGCATCGTGTATTACGTTAATTACCTCAAGTTTATGGAACGGGCTCGAACCGAGCGGCTCCGGGAGCTGGGCTTTGCCCAGTCGGCGCTGGCAGGGGAGGACCTGTTGTTCGTCGTGCACTCCAGCGAAGCGCGTTATCACGCGCCGGCGCGACTGGACGACGAGCTGCTGGTAAGCGCTGATGTAATCGAATTGAACCGTGCCAGCCTGCGCTTTCGACAGCAGGTCAGGCGGGCAACGGATAATGTGCTGCTCTGTGAGGGGCAGTTTCTGGTGGCCTGTGTGCGCACTAACAGTTTGAAACCCCGGGCCCTTCCCGAAGACTTGCGTGCGGCTTTCGCCGACGCGGTCGGCACGGGTACACACTTGAAGCAGGAGATAAAGCGTGGAAGCTAACGTCGTCGACCATTCCTCCATGTGGAGCCTGGTCAGCAATGCCAGCATCGTGGTGCAGTTGGTAATGTTGACCCTGGTGGCCGCATCGGTGACCTCATGGATCATGATCTTTCAGCGCAGCAATCTGCTGCGCGCCGGTCGACGTGCCCTGGAGAGCTTCGAGGAGCGCTTCTGGTCGGGTATCGACCTGTCCAAACTGTACCGCCAGGCCGGCAGCAACCCGGATCCGGATTCGGGCGTCGAGCAGATCTTCCGTGCCGGCTTCAAGGAATTCTCGCGTCTGCGCCAGCAGCCGGGCGTTGACCCTGAAGCGGTCATGGAAGGCGTGGCCCGTGCCATGCGCGTAGCCATCTCCCGCGAGGAAGAGAAGCTCGAGCAAAGCCTGCCGTTCCTTGCCACCGTCGGTTCGGTCAGCCCGTACATCGGTCTGTTCGGTACCGTGTGGGGGATCATGAACTCCTTCCGTGGTCTGGCCAGCGCACAACAGGCCACCCTGGCCACTGTGGCCCCAGGTATCGCCGAAGCCCTGATCGCCACCGCGATCGGCCTGTTCGCCGCGATCCCGGCCGTTATCGCTTACAACCGTTTCTCTGCCCGCAGCGAAACCTTGCTGAGCCGCTACTACACCTTCGCCGATGAATTCCAGGCGATCCTGCACCGCAAAGTGCACACCAGCGAAGAATAAGCAGGTATTTCCCGATGGCTTTAATCACTCGAGCCCGACACAAGCGCAAGCCGGTCGCCGAGATGAACGTAGTGCCTTACATCGACGTGATGCTGGTGCTGCTGGTCATCTTCATGGTGACTGCGCCGATGCTCAATCAGGGCGTGAAGGTGGATCTGCCCAAGGTTTCCAGCGAAGCCTTGCCGCAGGACAACAACACCCAGGTGCTGACCATTTCGATCAAGGCTGACAAGACCTACTACTGGAACCTTGGCAGCGAAGTCGACACCGAGAAGCAACAGGACCGGGCCATGACCCTGCCACAGATGACCGACGCGGTGACCAAGATCATCCGCGCCGGCACTGAAGGCGGCAAGCGCACCCAGGTCTTCATCCGTGGCGACAAGTCCGTCGATTATGGCTCCGTCATGGGCGCCATGGGCGGGTTGCAGAAAGCCGGGGTCGGTAATGTTGGCTTGATCACCGAGGCCCCCTGATGCAGCAACAGCGAGAGCCGTCCGCCTCGGAAAGCTACTTCTGGCCCAGTGTCTGGGCGATTGGCTTGCACGTGCTGGTGTTCGGCATGCTGTTCGTCAGTTTCGCCATGACACCGGAGCTGCCGCCGGCCAAACCGATTGTCCAGGCAACCCTTTACCAGCTGAAATCGAAAAGTCAGGCAACCACCCAGACCAATCAGAAGATTGCGGGTGAGGCGAAGAAGTCCGCCGCGCGCCAGACCGAAGTCGAGCAGATGGAGCAGAAAAAGGTCGAGCAGGAAGCGGTGAAGGCTGCGGAACAAAAGAAAGAAGAAGCGGCTCAAAAGGCCGAGGAAGCCAAGAAGGCCGATGAGGCGAAGAAAGCGGAACAGGCGAAGAAGGCTGATGAAGCCAAGAAAGCCGAAGACGCGAAGAAAGCCGCCGAAGCCAAGAAGGCAGAAGAGAAACAATTGGCTGATATAGCCAAGAAGAAAGCTGAAGAAGAAGCCAAGAAGGCTGCTGAAGAAGAGGCCAAGAAAGAGGCCGCTGAAGAAGCCAAGAAGAAAATCGTCGAAGACGCGAAGAAGAAAGCCGCCGAAGACGCCAAGAAAAAAGCCGAAGCTGAAGAGGCGAAGAAGAAAGTCGCCGATGAAGCCAAGAAGAAAGCTGCTGCCGATGCTGCGAAGAAAAAAGCGCAGGACGCGGCACGCAAATCGGTCGAGGACAAGAAGGCCCAGGCTCTGGCCGACCTGCTGTCCGACAAGACCGAGCGTCAGCAGGCTTTGGCGGACGAACGTGGTGACGAAACCGCGGGCAGCTTCGATGACTTGATTCGTGCGCGGGCAGCGGAAGGCTGGGCTCGTCCTCCTTCGGCACGCAAAGGCATGACGGTTGTACTGCAGATCGGCATGTTGCCGGACGGCACGGTGACCACGGTCAGCGTGGCCAAGTCCAGTGGCGACGGTCCGTTCGATGCGTCGGCAGTGGCAGCGGTCAAGAATATTGGACGTTTGACGGAAATGCAGGGAATGAAGCCGAGCGATTTCGCTCCGTATCGTTCATTCAAGATGACATTCACACCTGAGGATCTAGCCTTGTGAGAAACCTTCTTCGAGGAATGCTGGTCGTGATCTGCTGCATGGCAGGGATCGCGATGGCGGATGAAAAGAACATTCTGGTCACCAGCGGCAGCGATCGGGCGACCCCGATCGCCGTCGTGCCGTTCGGTTTCCAGGGCGGTGCCGTCCTGCCGGATGACATGGCTGAAATCATTGGCAACGACCTGCGGAACTCGGGGTATTACTCGCCAATTCCAAAACAGAACATGATCAGCCAGCCAAGCCAGCCGAGCGAAATCATTTTCCGTGACTGGAAGGCGGTAGGTGCCCAGTACATGATGGTCGGCAGCATCGTGCCAGCGGGCGGCCGCTTGCAGGTGCAGTGGGCGTTGTTTAACGTCGCCACCGAGCAAAAAGTGGCGGACGGCAGTGTTTCCGGTACGACTGAACAACTGCGTGACATGGCGCACTACATCTCCGATCAGTCTTTCGAAAAACTGACCGGTATCAAGGGGGCGTTTTCGACTCGCCTGCTGTACGTGACGGCTGAACGCTTCTCCGAGAAGAACACTCGTTACACGCTGCAACGTTCGGACTACGACGGTGCCCGTGCCGTGACCCTGCTGCAATCGCGCGAGCCTATCCTGTCGCCGCGTTTCGCACCGGATGGCAAGCGCATCGCTTATGTGTCGTTCGAACAGAAGCGACCACGGATCTTCATGCAGAATATCGACACCGGTCGTCGTGAGCAGATCACCAACTTCGAGGGCCTGAACGGCGCTCCGGCCTGGTCGCCGGATGGCAATCGTCTGGCGTTCGTGCTGTCGAAAGACGGTAACCCGGATATCTACGTGATGAACCTCGGTTCGCGCCAGATCACCCGTGTGACTGCTGGCCCGGGCATCAACACCGAACCGTACTGGGGCAAGGATGGCTCGACCATCTACTTCACTTCCGACCGTGGCGGCAAGCCGCAGATCTACAAAACCAGCGCCAATGGCGGTGGTGCCGAGCGCGTGACGTTCGTGGGCAACTACAACGCCAACCCCAAGCTGTCGGCTGATGAAAAGACTTTGGTGATGATCCATCGTCAGGACGGTTTCACCAATTTCAAAGTGGCGGCTCAGGATTTGCAGCGCGGAAGTGTAAAAATCCTCACTGATAGCACTCTGGACGAGTCGCCTACTGTTGCGCCCAACGGCACCATGGTAATCTACGCCACCCGCCAGCAGGGCCGGGGAGTCTTGATGCTCGTGTCCATTAATGGACGCGTGAGGCTCCCGCTTCCTACCGCTCAAGGCGAAGTCAGAGAACCGTCCTGGTCCCCTTACCTGAACTGACGCGGCGCTTTACGTTTTACTTAACACACTGGGGTTCATTAGGAGTTTCACGATGGAAATGCTGAAGTTTGGTAAATTTGCTGCGCTGGCTCTGGCCATGGCTGTAGCTGTAGGTTGCTCGTCCAAAGGCGGCGACAACGCCGGTGAAGGCGCTGTTGATCCAAACGCTGGTTACGGCGCAAACACTGGTGCAGTTGACGGTTCCCTGAGCGAAGAAGCTGCTCTGCGCGCAATCACCACCTTCTACTTCGAATACGACAGCTCGGACCTGAAGCCAGAAGCCATGCGCGCTCTGGACGTTCACGCCAAAGACCTGAAAGCAAACGGCGCTCGCGTTGTTCTGGAAGGCAACACCGACGAACGTGGTACTCGTGAGTACAACATGGCACTGGGCGAGCGTCGTGCGAAAGCCGTTCAGCGCTACCTGGTACTGCAAGGTGTTTCCCCAGCTCAGCTGGAACTGGTTTCCTACGGCGAAGAGCGTCCAGTTGCTACCGGCAACGACGAGCAGTCCTGGGCTCAAAACCGTCGCGTCGAACTGCGTAAGTAATTCGATATGCGAACGTGCCGTCGTGCTGTAACTGTTCTGGCTCTCAGCCTCGCGCCGCTTGCGGCGTGGGCTGCGGTTCCTGTGGTCGATGACAACTCCGGTTATAACAATAGCGGGAGCAGTTATCCGCCTGCAGGTTACGGTACGAACGGCGCCTATGCCGGGGGAGCGGCTACGGCCCCTGCCTCGGCACAAGGCATGCTGTTCAACCAATTGCAACAGATGCAGGATCAGATATCGCGCCAGCAAGGCGTGATCGAAGAACTGCAGAATCAGGTTGCGCGTATGAAGCAGGAATCCCTGGAGCGATACCAGGATCTTGATCGGCGCATAGGATCCGGTGCTGCACCTGCCGCGACTCCCGAGAATTCTTCTGCCGGTGGCGATGCAAGTGCTGCTGCCGGTGCCGCTGCTGGAGCCGGGGCTGCTGCCCAGGCACCTGCCGCGAGTGGCGAACCGGCTGATCCGGCCAAGGAAAAGCTGTATTACGATGCAGCCTTCGACCTGATCAAGGCCAAGGATTTCGACAAGGCCAGCCAGGCTTTCGCCGCGTTCCTGCGTAAATACCCGAACAGCCAATACGCGGGCAATGCCCAGTACTGGTTGGGGGAAGTGAACCTGGCCAAAGGCGACCTGCAAGGTGCGGGTCAGGCTTTTGCCAAGGTTTCGCAGCTGTATCCCAAGCATGCCAAAGTGCCGGATTCGCTGTACAAGCTGGCTGACGTAGAGCGCCGCCTCGGTCACACCGACAAGGTCAAAGGCATTCTGCAACAAGTGGTGTCCCAGTATCCGGGTACCTCCGCTGCCCAGTTGGCCCAACGCGATCTGCAGCGCATGTAATACTGTTTGACCCGTTTGGAAGAAACCCGCGCTTGTCGCGGGTTTTTTCGTTAGAATTCACGCCCTTTTATGAAACACGCTTCTGGTGATCTACGCGTTGGCGGGGTTGCCTGAAGTGCCTGACGGAGGCGGACAGCCTGTTTAGCTGTTACGCCCGTGGCGACTATGCAAGACACATTGAGAATCACCGAAGTTTTCTACTCGTTGCAGGGGGAAACGCGGACTGCCGGGCTGCCCACGGTTTTTGTGCGCCTGACCGGTTGCCCATTGCGTTGCCAATACTGCGACAGTGCCTACGCGTTCAGCGGCGGCACCATTCGTACACTCGACGACATCCTCGAGCAAGTGGCCGGGTTTCGCCCGCGCTACGTTTGTGTCACTGGCGGTGAGCCGCTGGCACAACCCAATGCCATCCCTTTGCTCAAACAATTGTGTGATGCCGGCTACGAAGTCTCGCTGGAAACCAGCGGTGCCCTCGATATTTCGGCGGTTGATCCTCGGGTCAGCCGGGTTGTTGATTTGAAGACTCCTGATTCGAAGGAAGCTCATCGCAACCGTTACGAGAATATCGAACTGCTGACGCTCAACGATCAGGTGAAGTTTGTCATCTGTTCTCGGGAAGACTATGACTGGGCGGTTTCCAAGTTGATCCAGTACGGTCTTGAACAGCGTGCCGGAGAAGTGCTGTTTTCCCCGAGCCATCATGATCTGAATGCTCGGGATCTGGCGGATTGGGTGGTGGCCGACAATCTGCCGGTACGCCTGCAATTGCAACTGCACAAGTATCTGTGGAATGACGAGCCAGGGCGCTGAGATGACTGAACAACTGAACACTTCTGAAAAACGTGCGGTCATTTTGCTGTCCGGCGGCCTGGACTCGGCCACGGTCGTGGCCATGGCCCGCGCCGAAGGCTATCGCTGCTACACCATGAGCTTCGATTACGGTCAACGCTCCCACGCTGAATTGCACGCCGCTGCTCGCGTTGCCCGCGATCTGGGCGTGGTCGAGCACAAGGTAATCGGTCTGAACCTGAACGGCATGGGCGGTTCGGCCCTGACCGACAGCAGCATCGATATCCCGGAGGAGCTCGGTGACGGCATTCCGGTGACTTATGTTCCTGCGCGCAATACGGTGTTCCTGTCGCTTGCCCTGGGCTGGGCTGAAGTACTCGGTGCCCGTGACATCTTCATTGGTGTCAATGCGGTGGATTACTCCGGTTACCCGGATTGCCGCCCGGAGTTCATCGAGTCGTTCGAGCGTATGGCCAATCTGGCGACCAAGGCCGGTGTCGAAGGCCATGCTTTCCGTATCCAGGCACCGTTGCAGAACCTGAGCAAGGCGCAGATTGTCCAGGCGGGCGTGAAGCTCGGGGTCGATTACGGGCTGACTGTTTCCTGCTATCAGGCGGACGATGAAGGCCGTGCCTGTGGCAGGTGCGACAGCTGCCGACTGCGTGCGGAAGGCTTTGCAGCGGCCGGAATCAGCGACCCGACACGTTATTTTTGATTTTTTTCAAATTAGGTGTTGAATAGTCCTTAAAAATCAGTATTATACGCGCCACCACACAGCGGGTCGTTAGCTCAGTTGGTAGAGCAGTTGGCTTTTAACCAATTGGTCGTAGGTTCGAATCCCACACGACCCACCATTTTCACAGCGGTTCGTTATGTACTAGGAAGGGGGCTTGCCAGCCAGTTTCTAGTCTTGCAGCCGTCTGGAGCGAACCTTAGGCGCGCTTCAGCGTGATGTCAATATGGAATAGCCCGTCATTTATGGCGGGCTTTTCTATTTCCGGCCCAAACAACTCAATGACTTAGCGGATTTGCGGCTACTAAGGTCTACGAATTTTCGCCTTGAGTCGTCCTCAAAACCCGCGCAGCCAAAGGCATGGCGCCAGTTTCCTAGCACCAGAAATCTGGGACAGCTTTGCCTATCTGGCCTTCAACAGCCGTCGATGTAATGGCTTATTGCCATTCGTCGATTCATAGCTTCGGGGAGGCGCGTGCGTTGTAGACCGTGCCTGCGTCAGCTGAATGAGATCGAGCAAAGGGTGTAGACCCTGTTGTTGATGTCATCAGGCTGGATAGCAGGCTAGGTTGAAAGAGATCTTCGGGGGGAGCAACGCACTGGCACAGTCCTGCTTGAACTCAATCAGCAGATGTCCTGGTGCAGGGGCGCTACCTCCGTAATGATCATGTTCGTTCGTTCTTCGTTGGTCAGGCTCTATGCGTACTTGGTTTTCATTTGTCCGCGAGTTTGGTGCACCGCTGTCATCCACCCGCCGTACAAGACGTAATGCTCCCTGCTGCATGCTGCGCTCGTGCAATACGTCGCGCATGTGGTCATAGTCGGCCTCGATGTAACTCATCGTGGTAGCGATGTTCGAATGATTCAGCAGGTTCTTGGTCAGGTGAATGTTTCTTTCTGGCTGCTTCATCAGATCGGTTGCAAGCGTGTGCCTGAACCGGTGCGGAGTCATCCGAACCCCGAGCTTGACGATCAACTTCTTGTACATCGCTTCGACTTGGTCGGAGTTCATTTCATGCCGCTTGTAATAGCGGGAGAAGCGATTGACGTTGAAGAGTTGGTCTTCGGCGGCGAAGCCAGCTCGAGCGGCTTCATCCAACAACCGACGCATATGAGGCGCAAGGCCATCCATAATCGGGATTCGAAATTCCCGGTGGGTCTTCTCTGTTTCGCCTCTTACAAGGATGAGTTGGCGGTCCCAGTCGACATCCCGAAGACGAATGCACAGCAGTGCATTCAGCCTGATGCCCGTGTAGTAGAAGATTTCGAACGTAGCTAGCCAGAACCACCCTGGCGTGATCCTGGCGCGGCTGCCAGTCGATTCCTCTTGGTCAGCCAAGCTTCTGAGCCAGCGCCGCGCACGGAGGATCGCCTCGCCGTCAACGATTTTGCTCGGTCGCTTCGGAGCAATTACCGTCGTCTTCTTGAATGGGTTTACATCGGTGTTGGGAAGAATCCCGTACTCAATGCCATACCCCCATATGGTTCGGAGGTGATTGGAGTAGGTGTTCCAGCTGCGCTTCGATAGACCTCCGTCAATCAACTTGTTCCTCAATGCGAGAACGCCACGTCGATCGATGGACTCCACATCGACAGCTTTGCCGAAGTTCTTTTCCAGTTTCTTTATTGCCGCGCCGTAGATTTTCGCACTGGCCGGCCGGAGGTCGTGATCGACTAAGTATTCCCGGAGCAGATTTTCGGGCGTCATTCGCCGGCCCCTTCCGTCACCCGTCTCAAGCTTGGGTTATTCATGGGCTGCTCGGGAAATATCAGCCTCGGGTCAATAAGCAGGTAGCCCCTCAACTGCGTGGTCTTTCTTGGACCTATTACATCGTAGGTCCAGATGTTCAGCTGCTTGCTGGTCTTCTGGTGATTCTTCTCCTTTTCAAAGGCGCGTTGAACATACTGCCAGGCCGCTGTCCCCGGTTTACCGACAATCTTCTCAAGTTCCGGGTGCTCCAGCACATATCGCTTGAAGATCCCTGGGGTGACGAGCATTGCTGTGTCGTCGACGGTGTGAATCAGGGCCTTGGTGTCATTGATGATCAATTTATGGGAGGCGACACCTGCTTTTACCCAAGCGATGAAAGCCCCTCCCAGCGAACTACTCGTAGGCATTGTGGTTACATCTTTCTGTGCAGCATTCCTTGCTATGGCTGCTAGAGAATCGTCAGCCGGCCCTACCTCCTCTAGTCCTTGATGGGGAGGGGAGGCGGCTGCTGGGCCTTGGCTTGCTCTTAGCTCTTCTGATGGCGCGGTGATATTACTATACAGTGACAGTAGTTCTTCCCGCTCAGATGATTGGATTCCTTGGCCTGGAGCTGGCTGTACCAGAGCTCGGGGCCTCGCAGGGGGTTGTGGTGTGTCGCCATTGGAGTCGCCGGGCTGTTCCGGTACGGCGCAGACTGTTTCCTCACTCGTACTCGGCTGGGTGACGGCTTCCTGTTCCTGTTCCTGTTCCAGGGTGAGGGTACCTGCGTACTGGGGCGGGCGATCGTCTGGATTGGGCCAGACGAGTGCCGGCGAGATCTTCAGGAAGGTGAAGCTATTCTTCCAGCCGCGGCCATTATCGATGGTGGCTTTCCAGATCGCTTTATCCTGCGCGTTGGTCTGGATGATTGCCTGGTCCTGCAGCATGTTGAAGAACGGGGCATTGGAGGTTGGTACTCCATCAATACCCTGGGTCAGCAAGTATGCCCGGAGCTGATCTGCTGCAGGCTTACTCACCAGCCAAAGCGCATCCTGAGTCAGCCAGCCAGCCGCAGGTCCGTCCGGGTGATTGAGCTTGAGTTTCTCCCGCACCAGGAATCGCAGACCGTCGGCGAGTTGCCGCTGCAGTGATTGTTTGGGGGCTGTAAGCGCGCGCTCCGGATTTCCGCCCAGTTGCTGGGCAACTGAAGCTTTGTCTGCCTGGACTACAATTTCGCCGAGGATGCCGGCGTGCTCGTATTGACCTGCAAGGAGGTAGATCAGTTGCCTCCACAGTTCAGGAAAACTACTGAGCCAGTCGAGAATCCCGTTGTCCAGAATCTGCGTATACACCAGGGCTGAAGCAGCACCGTGTAGCTGGTACTCCCTGCCTTTGACGTACTTGAACCGATAGGGACGGCTGATCGGTCCGTGCCACGGATGCCACGCTCGGCCATCCTCGAGCTCCACGCGGAGGTCAACAGCGATCTTTCCCAAGTCATGCAGCAACGCACCGTACGCTGCTGCTGCTGTCCATGCCTCCGCTTGGGCCGACTGCGATTCCGGTGGCGCTCCGATCGGTAGAAGGTGTGTCTGACGGATCTTGAGGGCGTAAGCCATTATTTCCAGGCCATGGTCCAGAAGGCCTCCAAGGTGGGAATGGTGATGGTTTTCAGAGGCAGGGAGCAGTTGCACCAGCTCTGCGTAGCGCTCGAGCGGCTTGAGGTAGAGAGTGTTGAACTGAGCTCGTGAGAGCGAAGCCCGACGCCAGATATTCTCCAGGAGCTGCTGGCGAAGAGGTAACTGCAGCAGAGCAGTAGCCTTCGCCGGTAGATGGAAGCCTTGCGGTGAGGCTTCTGGTGTTGGTTTGGCCGAACGACGGCCTAACCAGGATAGGAGGTGCATAGGGTGCTCCATGGGTTTGCATGGAGCGGGCTTTTCTCCTAATGCCAAGATGGCATCAACGGAAAAGGGTATGTGAGAGGTTCTTGAATTCGTGGCAATGAGCCATCACTACATACCGGGAAGCCTGAATGATGGACTAGAGTTAGGGGCGTTATTCGGAGTAGGTGGGGCAGGGTTCAGTTCATGGTTATATTGTTCAAGGCTAAGGCTGCCAATAAGTTTTCCCGACGGCGAAACACCTAGCACCGTTAACATGCTTTCGGGTGAGACATGACCACTTCCGCCGCGCCCATCTGCATTCCTATAATATTGCAGTTGTTCAAGGTAGTTCATAAACTCAGGATGAGTTATGCCCATGGATAGAATATCAGTAACGTGTGTGCACCGAGCATTCTGGTCAAAGTATTTCTGGTTTCCGAGTCCTAATTTTTGCTCTTTTGTTAGACCTCCATACACAATCCAATGATGATTGTAATGATTCAGGTGGTTTGCGGCTGCGTGGTAGTCTGTGAAGATTGTCTTCTCTGCTGCGATCTCTGATTCGTCTCTCTTGAACTCTATAAGTACCAGTTTGTTATCTTTTCCGAAAATGCCATCGCCCGATGAGCGCTCATGTCGGCCTGCAATCGGCGCTGCGAAATCTAACCGGCCGGCTGCGCTCAGTGTAAGGATGAAACCATACTCGACTGTTTTTTCCCACCAAGTAGCTTGCATATTCAGCTCCTAATGTTGCCTTTTATCGGACTCCGTCCGCCCTTTCGGGTAGGGCTTTTACCCTTGAGATCCATTCCATTATCCATTCAAGCCCATTTGCTGTTGAGCCATTTACCCTTTACTGCTGATGCAGGTGTTTCAAATTCTGAGCGACCTCCATAGCATCGTGGAGGACTCGTAATATCTCAACGATTTGATCTGTCCCAGTTCGGTAGAAAACGATATGTCGAGGTCTAAGCGCGCGGCCATCAGTCATCTGCAGCATGTTGAATGACAGATGTAGGCTACGAAGGCCGGGGGACAGCTCATCACGCATTTTGCTACCTACCAGCGCTGGCTGCGCAGCTAAGGCGAGGAATGTTTCCTGTAGCACTTCTCGATACCGATTCCTGACGGACTCACCGAGCCTCACCTCAGTAAAGCGAAGGGTATCGGCGATGTCGATGCATGCCTGGGGTGACATGCGAACAATGACCCTACTCATGCTTTATCGCCCGTTAGCCTTCCAAAGTTGTCGAGGTAGGCTGCCAGATTGGCCGGATCGATTTCATGGTACTGACCCGCTTCAATCTCCATGATGCCTACTGATGTCGCGTTCCGCAGCGCTTCGAGACGGGCTGCCTCAGCTGCTTCATGCTCGAGCAGCATCCGGATGCCTGCCCGTACGACCTCGCTGAAGTTCTGGTATCGACCAGTGTTAACTAGATCATCAATGGACTGCTCCATCGGCTGTGGAACGACGACATTGTGGGTGGCCATAGATGAGAACCTGATGAGTGGAGATGGCGTTTTATGCCATAGCTCTTGCGAAAAAGCCAAAGGTGTCGTATATCTGATGGGAAGGTGCTCTCACAGAGCAAGGAGATGGATCATGACCACAGCCGCCAAACATTCGATTGCCTTCCGCTTGGGCCGGGCCTTTGGTGCGGTGGCACGCTTCTGCTTCTTCGACAAAAACACTCTCGTTCGTTGGGGCAAAAGAGTGGTTCTTTTGGGCACCCTGGCTCTGATCCTAACCAACTCGTTGAGCGCCATTATTGCCTCACTATTAACCGTTGGTTGTATTGGGTTGTTGGTCTGGGCGCTGTCAGCCGGGAAGTCCAATCTGCTTTCAGGCATGTTGAAGGAGGACGCTTATGTTCCCAGATCCGACGAAGATTCGTACAGGGCACCTTTCTATGGCGAGCACGAGCACCCTGATTACAACATGTACTTCAAAGATTGATCCAGTTTATGAAGTCACAGGTTATGGCCAGGTTTCTGGCCATATCCGTTTATGTTGAGGCAGATTTTATAGCGTCCTTAGCAATACTTGCCCCTTGCCCCCCAGCCTGTTGAATGTCCTTCGTTCCGTTGGTAAGTCCTCCGATAATATTCCCCGTTTGCACTCCCGCCCAGCCGAGAGCGACTATCCAGAATGTTGGGAGAATGATAAACATCGAACCCATGACGAAGTTTAGTATCGCGTCTTGAGTAGTGGTGTTTAAGCCCATCACTGGATCAAAGGATAAGTGCGGCGATCCCGAACCATACAGAACATCGATGATTGTGCTGTCGACCCATCTTGCCAACTGAAACCAGAAGTCTACAAATATTAAAGCGAACATCGTTACTGATATGGTCATTGCAACTTTCAGTTGATACGCCCCGATTATCAGTACCAGTGGAATACTGATAACCATGGCCATCTTGAGGAAGGCCACTACCATCGGTAAGGCTTGGCGCACCATGTCCATAGCCGGGAAGAAGGCCAGAGATCCAACGGCGACCCCCACTGTTCCCCCTGCACGAGCAAGGCCATTCCAGACGGTTCCATCGACCTGTCCGCCATAGTCGGTGTAGACGTCTCCGTTGACCTGGCTGGATGGCGAGACGAGCTGCCGAATCATTGAGTCGGTGATTTCCTCTTGGGACAGCCACTTTGCCCACCCCAGGAACTGGTTCAGTAGACTTGGGTCGACTTGGGCTTTCAGTCGGTCCCGTAGCCCGATGTTCCCGTCTGACCACCACTGCTTGCAGGTGGGGTAGCCACCACCACCGGTGACCTGGGGCATGCCGTCATCACGTTTCGTGTCATACGGCCAGGATGTACGGGGTGTTCTGGAGTAGTCCGTGTCGTAATACCCTGTTGTATTCAGCAGGTAGTGGGAGCCGATCCAGTTCAGGTCCTGCAGGGCTTTCTGGTCTTTCGCGATCGACCCAATGTCGGGTTGACGCATGAACAGGCGCGCGCGGGAAGGGCCGAAGCAATCATGGGTGAAGTCTGCTACCTCTTGCGCGAGCAGGGGTTGCCGATCCTCATTGCGTCCACCTCCATGCGCATTTGCCTGAGATCCGTACCGCAGGGGATTGCTGCAACAGCGCCGCTATTCAACCCCTTGGACAACGCATGTACGAGCGCCCACCACACCGGCACCTTCGCGCTCTTGCCGGCCAAAGAGCTGAAGGTCGTGTTCCACCCTGTCTCAGAGGGGGCTGGCGTCAGTACCTGGCACTGCTTCCCTCGCGATTGGTCGAATTGCAAAGTGTCAAAGCCAACGGATATGAATGGCACAGCGCACAGAGATACCACCACATATCCGACGTAGATCCGGGTTTCAATTCGAGCCAGGGATAGCACTCCCTTGTTGCCCTCGTCGGCGCCTTCACCTCGGACCTTAAGCCACTCCTGGGCCACAATGATGATGAAGGGCAGGGCGAACAGGCCCGTGTCCGAAATCATGTCCCAGATCCCGTTGTTGATGATCCATCCTACCAGGGTGAGGTAATACTCCAGATAGTCGTTCGTGTAGAGTGTCATAGCACCTCCGACCAGGTGATTGGTGCTTTAGAAATCTCGATGATCACGAACAGCAGGAGCACCAGGAACTCGACCCGCTGCGTCCCTTTTGATGGTTGCCCAGCCTCATTCCCGGGTAGGCGCGCTTTGAGTTTCAACCAGCCAAAGACGATGATGCCGTAGAGGGCAATTCGCCATAGCAGCAGTGGCAGGTAATTTCCCTCTCGCCACTTCAACCAGGCGTCGAACACGCCCAGGTGATTGATCGCGATGATGCCGAGCAAAACGCTCAGCAGCAGCATCACCACGCTGAGAACCACGCCTCCCAGCAGAACTTTCAGGGGGTGGGCTTTTTTCTCGACATCCTCGGACATATTCACTCCTTGCCTGCAGGCTTCTGCAGCTGTAACAGGCGATCCTGTTCAGGAGCCGCGTCATAGATCGAGCGGGAGCTTTCGGAGCGCGCCTTGCCTCGTTCGATGATCTTCATCGGGGAGTTGTTCGCGAGCTGCTGCCGCATGTCGAGCTCGGTCTTGAGGTTGGTGATGAGCTGCTGAAGCGAGTCGACCTGTCCGAGGGTGGCGTCAACGGCCAGCTTGTTAGCATTCACGTTGGGTTCCTTGCTGCCTGTAATCAGCATGCGTTGCAGTAGCAGCCCTTTCTCAAGGACATCTGCCAGGGCCACCTCGGACGCCAAACGTGAGGCCAGCACCGCCTGATCCCGCTCGTCACGAAGGGCTGTAACGACACCGCGGGTGATCGGGAGGGAGTCGCTGCTTGCTTCACGCAGCTTCTCGGAGGTGATCTGTGTGCCGGGCTTCAACAGCTCCTGCAGGGCAGCGAGCTTCTTGTCGTATGTTTCCTGGATCAGCGGGGTTAGGCCCACCCCCGGAGTGGAGGTCGTGGTGCAGCCTTCACAGGTCTGGATCTGCTGCTCACCCAGGACGCGGTTTGCGAACTGGGCGGCTTCGGCCGGTGATTCCCAGCTACCGCACACCAGTCCATTGGAGCAACTGGACTGCGGAATGCTCGAGGTGTCCTGCGCTGCGCGGTTGTTGAGAAGGTTATAGCCTGCCTTCGCGACGTCCCCTACCACCTTGATGGGCTGCTGCCCATTGCCCCCTGCCTGTTTGCCACCCACCCAGGTCACGCCATTGGTTCCGGGCGCTTCCTCGACCTTGTCGACCACTGCTACGGCGTCATTGCTGGATGCCAGGGCTTGCCCCATCTTCTGGCCCTCCGCAACCTTGCCCCATCCCATCTGGCCGCCTGCAATGTCAGCCATCCGTTCGGCCATTGCCCTGCAGGTTCCTTTTGATCGGTCGTAGTCGAGGCGTGCCTGCAGGATCCCGTTCGTGAGCAGATTGTAGAGGGCAGGATTGGCCCGCTGCAGGATCATTGCCGGCAGTGACGTGACAGCGCCGGTCGCGTTCTGAATGACGCTGCCCATGATCTGTTGGAAACCCTGCGTTGCGCCGTTCAGCTGGTTCTGCAGCGTGTTGCTGAGGTCCATGTTTCCGCAGACCAGGTTGTTCTGCCAGCCGGCACCGACGGTGATGCTCTCCATCTGGCCAGCGCTGCCCATCTGGACAGCACTCCCACCACCGATGCTGTAGAGCACGTCGTCTCCGATCACGCTGCCCTGGGATTCGACTTTGATCGGGTCGGCGGCCTCGGCCATGCACCAGGTGCCGGTCATGCCAACTGCGAGAATGATCGCGATGGTTAACTTATTCATTGAGCTCTCCAGTCATTTCTCATTGGAAGTCAGTGCTTCCCAGAAAGGTTTGGCCTTTACGCTGGCAGCAGGAGTAGGGCCGCCACAGGGCCCACGCATAGGCTTCGTCGACAGCGTCGGCATTAGGGCCGGGGAAGGGAATACGGCGCAGGTGGGGCTCATGGTTGGCGTGAGTTGTTGCCATTTTCCTGTGCTGGCATCGCCTTCTTTCAGCTCGCCGGCTGGCCAGTAACCTGGTTCTGCAAGACCGCGCATTGGCAGATACACGTGGGGTTGACCGACACGGGTGGTGACGTCGCCGGCGCGTTGGGCGATGACAGCACCGGCCTTAAAATCGTCCACCTGGTGGATGAAGCCGCTGCGTGGGTAAACGCTTCCCCACATGTCTGCTGATAGAAGGCCGCCGACTTCACGCATGCCCGGAATCAGGGCCTCCGGGTAAACGGACTCGGGTACTCCGTACCGCCATGCAAGGGTGTCCAGCGTGCTGAGCATGTATGGAACGTAGGGCGTTGTCGCGCCGTGGCAGGAATAGCCAAAAGAACTGGCGAACCGGCTGAACACCGCAGCTCCAGGATGGCCAATCACATCTGCCTCCTTGAACTTGGCGATGTTGTTCTCGGCGTTGTGGTTGGTTGTTCCATCATTACCGGCTTGCGCTGCCGCATTCGGCGCTCCCATGGGGCTCACCTCTGTCCAAGGGTTTTCCCCGGTATTGGCGTAGGCAGATACCACCGCGTCCGGGATGTAATGCCGGACTTTGGTGGAGGTTTTGACTGTGCAGCCAACTGGGGTGCAGAGCAGCCAGTAGCAGATGCCGACCACTTTGTACTCAAGGCAGGTAGGCGAACTGGTGGAGGCGATAATCGCCGCCGAGCTTATGGCCGCTGATGCTGAGAACGGGAGTGATGCTGTAAGAAGACCGGTCAGGGTGAGTCTGGAGATTCGCCTCATCATTGCCCCCTTGCACGGTTGATGGTCTGCATAGCTGCTGCCACGTCGGGTTGGCCGTACACCACATACCGGCGATCGATGACCACCGCCGGCACCTTCGAAACACCGACACTCCAGGCATCAGCATTTCCCTGCTGGGCGGTGGCCAGCTGTTGCATCAGTGCGGCCCCTGCCGGAGTGCTCATCAGCCGTCGTGCGGCGAGAGCGGCCTGGTGAGGGTTAGGTGGCAGCTCTCGGGACAACTGCTCCTCGATGCGCTGTTGGTCATCGAGCTTGATGACACGCACATCTGCTGGTACGGAGGTCAGTGGGTGCGCTGAGTCTGTTATGGCCCAGATCTCGGCATGGGCGGTGCCGGTGGCCAACGCGACAACGAGCAAGGGGACTGCTCGCCATGAGGGCGGGGGGATTGAACATGGGACTGCACCTGAAGTGGGGACCGATACAGGAAAACGGATCGGCCCACCAGGCGCAGTAGGAAATAGATATCTGAGGGTGCTTGGATTTATCGGGGGAGTTAGGTCGGGTGGAACAGACTGAGCGTTTTTGCCGTGGCAGCCTTCTGGATATGACTCATACTGTCTGGATTATCACTTACCCTGGAACGGGACATGCGCAACAGAGGTCAAATCTTCTGGGAGTGGGCAGATCCAGATCTGCACTTCAGAAACTTCGATGAGCGGATGGCGGATGGCTCCCTCATTAACATCCAGGTACGGGTCTCAAAGGCGAACCAGACTCAGCTGTTTCTCGGGATTTATGCCCAAGATGGTGAGTTGCTGCTCGAGGAGGGCTATTTGGACTGCAAAGAACAGACGATGACTACGGCAACGACATGGGCGCTTAAACGCGCTTATTCTTGGATGACAACGGGCAAGCTCTCCGACCGATAGACGGTTGGTGGCAGTTCAATTGCACTGGAGTATTTTGCAACATTGGTAAGGCGCAGGGAGGCAGGTTAGTGATGGACGACATACCCACCAACCCAGAAGTAGCGACCATTCTTGGCATAGATGAAGCATCGGTTGAAGAGTTTCGCCAGGAAACCCATCGGCTGAAGGATGGCGCGTGGCTAGTGCAGTTTGCCTACTGGATGCCTCAGGAGCTGCGACAAGGCCTCACCGGGAGTTTCACCCTGACCGTCACACCTCCCCGAGATCCTCTTGATCGCCGAGAGTCTGAGTGAGTTGTTGTCGGTCGCTCGGTGAGGACCTGTCGCGCTGCAGGTTTAGCTTGAGCACTGTCCCCGGCGCCGGCGCATACCAGTCGACGATCACGAAGCGTCCTTTGCCTGTGGCAGCGTCGTACTCCATGAGTACGCAGTCGTCATTCCAATCCTGGAGAGCCCAGCTTAGCTCAGAGTGTGAGGGTGACTCTTCCCCAGCCCCAGCCGGCTCAAGCTGGAACCATCCATGGCCAGAGCCTGCGCTGGGAAAGAACCTGCTTGGCAGGTTGCTTTCTTCTTCATTGTTGTCGTTGCGCAATACCGTGAGTTTGAACATTACCTGGACTAGTCCTTGCGCAGCGGGGCCTGGGCGGCGAGGGCATCGATGACCGACAACAGCGCGGCGCTGTCCACGGGGCCCTCCAGGCGCATACTGTGCCCCGTTAAACTGTCGGTGACCTCGATCGTAGGGGTAGCGCCAATGCCGCGGCTCTTGGCCACAGCAATCTGTCCCTCAACAACTCCACGGATGTCCATGCTTGCTCTAGCGCAACTGGAAAGGACCTCGGTGGACACACCGGGCACCTCCAGTTCCTCAGCGAGTCCTTGTCCATCACCCCGTGTGCGCAGCAGAACCAGTTCGATCGCCTGCCAGAATACCGCCGCCCCGCCTAAGTAGCCTGCGCATTGAACGAGTCGCGCCTCCGATTGTGCGGCAACTCCATGGATATCGAGGGGGAAATGGTGCCACGCGAGCTTCACGTTCTCTTGCCCGCTCACCCAGTGCTTCAGTTGCGGGGTGTATGCCCTGCAATAAGGGCATTCGAGGTCTGCATACTCAGTGATCACCCACCTGGCATTCGCGGGACCGAAATACCACGTTTCATCAGGGCTTCGGGCATTCGGAGTCGCTGCAAAGTTCCATATGACGCCTGCGCCCGCGATCGCCATGATGATGAACACGGAAAAAATCCTGAGATCAAACATTCGTACCCTCCGACTTACCAGGATGAGCTTCAGGTTGGCCGAGTTTCTGCAGGGCGATTTGGAGATCCTGGATTGCCCCGTCCGGTTGAGGATGCTGCTTCAGCCACTCATCCAACACGCACTGAACCAGGGGAATGATGTCGCGACGATCGAGGGCGTTATTTTTGATCTGTTGCAGCTCGTCAATGAGCACTGGTGCGCAAACCGACAGCGACTGGAGTGTGTCGTGTCCGGGGTCTTTGAGCAGCTGGGTCAGGTTATCAATGATGTTCTGGGTCAGGGTATTCATGACTCTCATGCCACGCGCTCCACGGCCTTCTTTTGTTCGGGAAAGGTGATGGGGAAGGGGGTGATACCGCGTTTGCGGTCCAGATCTGCGGCCACCTGCAGCGCGGCGTGTAATTCATCGCAGCCGAGTGCCTGCATGGTTTCGTAACGTTGGCGCTTTTCTTCAGGCTCGGTCATCGCCAGGGCAAGGCACAAGCTGGGCGGTACCACTCGGAACAGCATCTCGATCCGCTTGGCCAAGACGATGCCCTCGGTGAACTTGCCGTTCTCCTTCCTTGCCGAGAGCATCATCGTCTTCTGTGCCGGCGTGAGTTCACGGAAGCGCGCGATCTTCTCCACTTCGTCGGGCGGCATGTTCAAACAGATCCACCACTCGATCATGTTGAGCAGCGCGGATGCTTCTGGGGGGATATCGTCGACGTTTTGGGTTGCCATCCAGTACCAGGCACCCAACTTTCGCCACATCTTGGTGATCTTCACCGAGTACGGGGAGAGCAGTGGAACTTTCAATGGGATATGGCCTTCGTCGGTGAAAGCGATCAGTGGTCGACCTTTGAACTGGTCCCGCTCCGCGATGTTGTTGATGGTGTTCAGCAGTGAGATGTAAGCGATGGCCATCTGGGCCTGATAGCCCTCACGCGCGTAGGTAGCCAGGTCAACGATCGTGATGTCAGCTTCCGGCCAGGCGGTACCAGGGCGGTTGAACATCTCGGCTTCCGTACCCATGGTGAACATCCCCATGGCTTCGGCCATCTCCATGAATCGGTTGCGCCGGCTTTCAGGGAGTTTGTCGTCGCTGGCCATCACTTGCAGCGCTGCGCTGATATCTTCCGTGAGCACTGGACGATTCTCGCTGACACACAGCTCAGCCGCGTTGAGGATGCACTGGCGGATGGCACTGCGGTCAGCACGAGTGAGTCGAGCGTCTTCCTTGGCCTCGCCGCCTGTGATCATCAATCGGGCAGTGATCTCCAGCTCGCCCAAGATATCCCGCTGCTCGTCCTCCATCCCCGCCAGGGCGTCAGCCAGGTGTTTATCCGATGCATCCACGTCCGCCGCGTTCAGAACCTTGACCTGGTCCTTGTTTTTGACAAGTTGCACCGCATCGACGAACGGGGCGAGGCTCACGCCGCTGCCGGGGGCGAGCCGTACTCGGTTTACGGTCAGGCCGAGTCGCTTGGCGAAATCACCTAGCAGACCGAAGCTGTTGCCGGCCTCAATGATGAACAACCTTGGGCGATAAAGTGCAATGGCTTGCATGATCAGGTAGTTGGCTGTCGCAGACTTACCCGCGCCGGTGGGCCCGAACAAGAACAAGTGGGCGTTCATCTGGCGGTCGAGCTTGTTCAACGGGTCGAAGGTCAGTGTTGCCCCTCCCCTGTTGGACAGCGTGAAACCGGGGTTACCTGTTCCAGTGGAGCGTCCCCATATTGGGGCCAGGTTTGCGATGTGCTGGGTGAACATCAGCTGCGTGTACCAATCCAGGGCGCGGTTTTCATTCGGGTCGAAATTGCACGGTAACCACCGCAGGTAGCTGTTCAGAGGAGCTACCTCGTCCTGTGGTTGGACTGGCTGCATGCCTGCACCCAGCAGGACGTTGCACAAGCTTGTGGTGCGCTCCTCGAGCACGGCTGTATTCTGACCACGGAGGAAGAAAGCAACACTTCCCCTGTAAAGCTTGTGTTTGCGACCGAGGATGGAGCGTGCCGTTTGAACGTCATCCCGGGTGTGGCTCGAGGCCTGGGTGTCGCCGATGGCCTTCCTAGAGAGTTGTTCAAGATGTCCTTCCAGCAGATCCTGCGGCGTCGGGACCATGGTGATGCACAGCACGGTATCCTCTGGCAGGCGGTCGAATAGCGAGTTCAATGAATCTGCCTGCTTGGTCTCACCGGTCAGGTGTCCGGTGAGGGGAGCATTTTTGAGGCGATCGAGTACCACAACTCGGTGCGGCATACCGTCGAACGACCAAAGTCCCCTGTCGACATTCGAACGTGGCTCTCGGTAGAACAAGTTCTCCGAAAAATCGGTACCGCTGGCTACTGGAAGCTCATCCTCATCCAGTTCGCGGGGGGGTGGCAAACCGTGTCGTAAAATCGACGGATATCGCGATCAGTCGAGCCCAGGTGATCAGGGTGTGGGTTGAACCAGCCCACGAGCCAGCGCTTGATTGCGTGGCCATCCATGCGTCTGGTTGTAACGCCAGTGTTGGCCAGGGATCCTTTAAGGCGATCGCAGATTGACTTGAGGTAGGCGGCAGGATCCTGCCCGCGAACCACGAGGTCCTGTTTCATTACCCGGCGGTACACCACCAGGCGGACTTTTCGGGTCTGTCCACGCCATGGGAGATTGCTGACTGCCGTGTCGACGAACAATCCACCCGGCTTGGAGATGGACTCGAGGTGGTGGCGGAACAGCGCGAGGTACAACTTGGTGAAATCCGTGTTCTCAGCCCGTGGCTGGACGTAGGCCTGGAGTCTTTGCAGGTAGTCACCCCAGTCTGTTTCGTCCTGGGCGTAGAGCTGAACTACCCAGTGAGAGCTTTCCAGCTCGTCGAAGCTGTCCTGCAGGACACCCTGCAACGCATCTCGAGCTTGTTGAAGCCAGTTGTCGGAACGCCCCTCGGTGCCGATCGGAACCAGCTCGAAGAACGCGGCCCTGGAAATGCCATCCTCGAGGAGCATGGCTTCCTCCTCGGGCAGGTACTCTGCCCAGGGCAGCATATCCACGAATGAAGGGTTGACCTCGTATAGCCTCGACACGTCCGCTTTTGTCGCGGGGCGACGTTTGGGGTCCTGCCAGTCGATAGGGGACGGAATGCCCATTGATTCCAGGCGGGTGATGTACCGGTCAGTCGCAGCCTGGCGGTCCTCATCGCTGAAGGTCGTACTGGTCGCAGGAAGGTCGTCGACTGGCTCGTGCTCGGAAGTTGCCTGGTCAAGCACAGGCTTGATCTGTGTTACAGGGATTTTGCCCAGCCATTTGCTGATGAACTGCATCAGTACTCCTCCGTCCGCTCGCCTGGCATGGCGTACTGCACCCGTTGATACATCGGGAACACCGTGGTGTAGCCGGGGACCGGTACCGGGTCCGTTCCAGCCAGGTGCGGGAACACGTACATCACCAAGTCAGGATTCGGAAGGCGCTTGAACTGGTTGTAAATCTCGTTCTGGGGCGTGCGGGTGAAGGCGTCAGCCCCCGCCTGTTGGCGAACCACCTGCGCCTCATCGAGCGGCCGACGAAGTTCTTGGCGCGCATCGAGCAGCATTCTGCTGTTGGAGCTGCCAGAGCTTCCCCCAGACGTGCCGTGTTGCCATACGTCCATCATGTTGGCTTCCCCGTGGGGCAACAGTTCGTCTTTGTCAGTCGTGCATCCGCCGAGAATGAGGGCGAGCACGAGCCAGGCCCCGGTCCGTAGGTGGGGCTTAGTCCAGGTTTGCGGATACATGGTTGGCTCCGGCGTTGTAATCGACCTTGCGGCCTTTGATCTCGTAGTCGATGGCGAGCTGCTGGTCCAGATGGACGGCGACCTTTGCCCCGGGCTGGACGTACACGGCGGCGAATGCTTCGCCGTAGAGCTTGTTCATCCAAGAGCGGATGTCGCTGACCCCGCCGGTGAGGATGGCGCCCATGGCGGAGTTCCCCGAGGAGCCCGTAGTCCCGAAGGACGTTCCTCCGCTGCTGAAGCTCGTCGAGCTGTTTTGCTCATCAGCCTTCAACAGTTTCGCGATGCCGGCGCCTGCGGCCGTCACCAGGGATTGGTTGGTCAAGTACTCCTTGGCGTTGGATCGGCGCTCGCCGGAGATGCAAGGGATCCCGTAGGAGTCGCTGATCCAGCCGAGTCCGCCCTGGATTGCAGGTTGCCCGTTCCCGTTACTACTGTTCTGGTTGTTGTTCTGGCTGCCGTTGGCCTCCTCTGCTGGGGCAGGGAACGAACGGACTGTGCCGTCGGCGAACACGAAGGTCAGACTCCGGACTTGCCCGCGCACGCAAGACAACGTCCAGTCGCCCGAGGCGGTACCGCTGGCGACGGCGCCAACGACGTCAGGAAGCTCGATGCCGTTCGCGGTTAGGTTGTCCGGGCCGATCATGACCTTAAATGGGAAGGGATCATTGACCGTTCCATCGATCGGGACGCGACCAATGAGCGCCGACATGGCCACCGACCCCATCAAGGTTGAGTTCTGGGGTAGGGTATAGGCTTTGCGCACTTGCTTGCGGATATCCTGGGGGGCCATCTCCGCGCCGACGTTCTGCGCCGTCGCGGCGAGAACTGTCTGGCCTTTGTCCAGGGTGTTGCCAAAGCTGGTGGGAAAATTGAAACCGCTGGCCGCCTGTGCGGAGCCGGGCTGAAGTGGTTTACCGCTCGCGTCAACGGCAGTGGCGTCGGTCGGCTCAACCCACACGAGCCCATTGGGCTTCGTACCCTTGTCGAAACCTGCGCCATCACCAGGTTGCACGCCAAGTCCGATAGGCAGGTCCTGCCCAGCGGCATTGGAATTTTGTGACAGGTTATCCAATTGATGCTGGAACTGGTCCAGCAGGCCCAGGCTCTGGTTTTTAACCTGCTCCTGCAGCTCGCCCTTCGCATTATTCAGCTTGCTGTCGACATTCTGATCTATGCGCGAAAGCCGAACCTGGAGCTCTGCGTTCTGGTCCTTGAGTTCTTTGTTATCGGTCAGCACCTTCGCGATCTGGTCTTTCACCTCCCGACTTTCAGCCACCACTGTGCGCAGGGTGTCGGCCGGGGTATCACCGTCCACCCCTAGCTTGCGAGCGGTGTCCCCGCCGATGATGATTGGCTTATCTTCAGGAGACTTCACCTCTTCTTTTTTACTCCCGCCCTTGAACAGGATGATGAGTACGACGATCAGCACCGGAATGAGCAGGTACTTGAGGAGTGGATTACTTTTCAGGCTGCCCACGGCGCCCTCCTGCTTTCGGATCAATTTGGCTGACCGAGGACGGCAGCAGAGCTTCTTTAAGCCCTTTGCCTTGGGTGACCAGATAAAGCGTGGTGGTATCGCTGGCGTCTCCGCGAGCCCCAAGGTACGGGTGCTGGAATGTTGCTGTAGAGAAGTTACCCATTAGCTCTGTTGCGTTCATCGTCAGTTGCTGGGCGCTCAGGTTCCTTAGCTTGACCGCAGTGACGTAACTGTTGTCGAGGCGCCAAGCCCCCAGGATTGATGCCTCCACCGGCAACACGGGCAATAAGGTGCTCAGGTCCAGGGCCCGGTCAACACGCACCTGGCTGATGCCGGCGACAGGCTCAACGGTCCGAAGAGGTGCGTACAGCATTTGTGCCGCATAGCGGGTCAGGGCCACCGGCGCCGGAGTCTCATGGCGAGGTGCCGGCGGAATATCCTCTTCCTCCCCAGTCGTCGCGGATCGCTTCGTCGGAGGTCGTGCGGAGGAAGTATCGCCATAGTAGGTGGAAGGGGCCGCACCAGCGACGATCTTGGCGGGTTCGAGCTTGGCTTGGCCCTCTGAGGCCGGTGTCGCGGCAATATCCACCAGCATGATCTCGCCGGTGGCCACGTTCTGCAGTTGGAGCCGGGTCGGTGGAATTTCTTGGGTGGCCAAGAGGTAGACCGCGCCACCGGTGCTCTGTACGCGCAGCATGCCAACAAGCTGGGGAGGCATCCCTACGCGCACGTTTTGGTCGACGAATACAATGCGCTCTTGTCCGACAATCAGCGGGATTGCCATGGGGATACGGTCCCACTGTAGTAGCTCTATCGCTTTTACATCGGCAGTTGCTATGAGGCCCAGAGCAAGGACCCAGGCGCGCAGATTCATGGCTTCACCCCGGCGGCTTGCAGATCAACCTCAATGCGTTGCGGGTTGGAGGCGTAGCAGTTCCACATCAACCCGAACGGATTTTTCTCTGGGTTGACGTCGGCACGGACAATGGACAGGGGGTAGCGTGTCATGGCGCGCTTGACCCGCTCCCCGTTCACCGACTCGTCAGCGAGCAAATCCAAGTTGACTGTCCAATCGTTGATCCCGATCTCTTCTACGCGCTGCACGCCAGGGTCGGTCAGCCCGTGACCCGGGATTTCCGAGACGTTCCGTTCACGGCGACGCAGCTCACCGGCGTTACGGCGCATCTCGTAGTCTTTCTTCAAGTATTCCTGGCAGCCAGGGGTAACGTAGGAAGCCAGGCGTTCGATGTTGTCTTGGTAGTCGTCGTCCCCATTTTTCTCCCAGCGCTGCATCTGTTGGAAGATATAGAACCCGAAGGCATACACGTTCTCTGGCGGCACCTCCCACCATTTGCGAGTGCTGCCGGAGCGGAGGTCCGGCGGCACATGCACGGTCAGGTCTTCGGGGGCTTTGTGCCAGCCGTAGAATGCAAACAGACTAACTGCGCCCAGCACGATGACCGCGATTCGCAAGCTGAGGATGTGTGCCTGCTGAGCATCCACTCGTTTTCGAAAACTCATGAAGATCCCTACTTTCCTGTACGACGGCATGTCCACGCCCCCTCCCGGATGACCAACTGGTGGCCACCGAGAAAGGGGAGGTGTTGAGCCTTGTAGAACTGGAGCTGGCGGTAAAACCATGTGTCCGGCCGGCCGCGCTTCATCTTCCGGAGGATTCGGCTTGCCACGGTCAAGCCGAGAGCTCCACCTACAAGCGCGCAAGCGATAAAGAGAGCTGGGTTGCCGAACAAGAACGACACAGGGATGCCCAGAATCACGCCGGCCCCCCCACAAACGCCGACCGTTCCCCACATTTCATCAGCAGTGAGGCCGCCCATGACGATGGGCTGCCTGTTGAGGTTGTGTGGTAGGAAGTCAAGCGTTCCATCCTTCAGGTAAGTGGTCTCAGCCATTTCGCATCACCTGTTAGAGGACACTAGTAGCCTTGGTGACCATGAAGATGCCAACGCCTATCAGGCAGATCCCGACCACGGCGGTGAGTCCCAGGTCCCGCCACTTTTTCTTGCCCTCATGGATCTCGTGGTAAACCCCATAGGCATGTGACGCGACCCCCACCATCATGGCTCCCAACAGGATAAGTCCGAGCAGCATGAATCCGTCATACCCATAGTTCTGGATAGTTTGTAGCCAACTGGTGCCTTCACCCCGGGTTGGCGCCTGGGATCCTGGAAGAGCTGCAGCCGCGTGCCCTGGTAGCAAGACCAATGCAGCTGAGGCAGCGCTGATTAGTGATTGAATGGTTTTTCGAAGGGACATCGGTTAGCTCCTTGGTAACTAGCTGAGAACAAATGTGGAAAGGATCAGCAGCAAGACGAGGACCTTGACGGTCGACGAAACTGCAATGTTTCTGTCGATGTTCTGGGTGGCCCATCCGCGGTAAATGCTGTACAACGCCCAGGCACCCCAGAGGGTCGACAGTGCGATGACGGTCCCTACAAACAGCACGGTGCTGGCCTGAGGGGTGACGCCGCTTGCAGCGTTGAACGCTGCGACTTGAGTACCACTCATGCTCATGGCATCCGGCCACCGGTGAGGGTGTATTTTCCAGCCAGCTCTGCCGGATCTCGCGGCTGCGCTCGACTTGGGGTCAGGTATTCTTGCAGGCCTTGGCGAACGCGCTGGATATCGCCGGCCAGACGCTCATAGTCGAAGTAGTAGCGCTGGCCAGGTTCGCTGGCGATCGTGGCGCTGCGCCGCGCCGAGTCCTCTAGCGCATTCAACTGGCGGATCATCACCTCGATGTTGGCCTGTTCTGATGCACCGGCCGCCTGAGCGCAGGGTATTAGTGAAAAGCCGCCGCTGACGCTGATCAGCGCGCCAAGCAGGATTCTGCGAGGAGATACAAGGAGTAGAGATGGCTTGTTCACGGCTGGGCTCTGGGACGACTGACTGTGAGCGTCAGAATGCCGAGACCATGTGGGGGGCGCCTCAAGAAATACTTATCTGGGAGCCGTAGAATTTTTTCTCGAAGCCAGTCAGGCTTTGAAACCATACAATTGACCTGGCTCGATAAGGCAGCTGATCAACCCAGTTCGGCCTGAGCCTGCTGTATCGATTACGATGAGCCGGAGTCAAGCCAGGGAGTTGGCGAACTGGAATATTGATCTGTGGGGAGTCGTATGCCGCAGCAAAAAACTTATTCGCCAGCGTTTAATGCTTGGATCTCGGACTTTCTCTGTGTCCATTTCCGAGATGAGGGTTGCTACGAAAAGGCGGTCTTGGCCGCAGAGCTGTTGCACCACTGTCGGGCAGTCAGCTCGTCGGAGCTGATCGAGATGATCAGAAGAGCCAATGCCATGTTGGCCCTTCTTCCTGGTTACGATCATGAAGGCTAGGCAGCGGGCAGGGTCAGGCTGGTGACTCGCCGCTCTAGGCCTCGCGCTTGAAAAAGAGCAGATATCCGACCGGCATGGGAAACCCGTACGACCAGGCCTGGGCATTTTGATTGCCCACCTTGATCTCCCCTCGGCACACTGGCTGCGTGCTGACGAGTTCCCAGCCATCGGCGCCGAGCTCGAGCATCTTCCTCTGCAGAGGCTCGTCTTCGGACAGGAGAGACACAACATCGGGTTCCAACGTCTGCTCCGTGCTCTTGAAGATCCAAGCGCCGCTAGTCGCGTTCTTGAACGGTATAGCGACAAACTCAGCGTGGTGTTCGAATTTCTTGCTCATGGTTCCTCCTTTAGTTAATCAGCCGCGCGCTGACGTGCCCCCGGGGGCAAGCGCGTCGACGTAGCGCTCCATAATGGACAGCACCAGACTGTTGATCGCCAGGATCTTCATCGCTCGGGTGACGGCCACATATAGAAGGTTCAGCTCATCATCTCGCCGGCCTGGATCGATATCGGGTGAGAGCGGGTCTGACGTGAAGTCGTCGAAGAGCCCGACAAAATCCCACTCCAGGCCTTTCGACTTGTGGGCAGAGGTCAGGGTGATAGTTGCGTCAAGCTCCTTGTCCACCGTGCATGAGCGTAGAGCCAAGATTCGCTGGGGCAGATCCGGATACATGTTGATGATCTTGATCGAGCGGATCATCTCGCTGTCCTGGCTCACCTCGGCGATTTCTACGTACTGGGCATAGTCCCGGTAGTCACGGAGCAGTTTTTTGTTCTGGACCAGATCACGCTGCTGTCGACTGAAATAGAACAGGTCCTCGAGGTCGCGCACGGAGTAGCTGTCGATGCCGCCAACCCAGTAGATCTTGGGTTTCTCGGTGACCAGGTACAGAGCGTTTTCAATTACCCCAATGACGGTTCGATGAATGTATGTCCTGTGCGGCAGACCGGTCGGCAGCACCTTCTTTACCAAGGTCTTCTCGCCGAGTCCCTGTAGCTTCCTGGTTTCACCTTTGTAGGACAGGATGATGTTGGCGACATGGGCGACTGCCGGCCCAAACCTGAAGCTCTGGGTCAGGTAGTGTTTCTCAGCCCCGGCCATCCAGCTGGCATTGAGAGCATCTTCCGCCCCTCGAAAGCGATAGATCTGCTGATGACGATCACCCACTGCCACCTTGCGAACGCTCTGAATGCGCACAATGTCTGCGATCACTGGGTTTACGTCCTGCCCCTCATCGAGCAGAACACAGTCAAAGCGCTGGCTCAGATCGGGTTTGCTCAACTGGTACAGCTTCAGGTAACCGTCATGCGTGATCTGCACCGCTGTGTCCTGCAGGTCAGTCATTCGCTTCCAGATGCCCATCGCTGCTGCGAGCGCTTGTTTCAGGTACCGCTCCTGGGCGGAGGTAAGCATCGGCCGGTCACGGAACCGCGGAAAGTGGCAGCGTTCGATAAGATCGTCGGCGCTGGCCATGTAGTTGTTGAGAGTAGTCAGCACGTCTCTGACCAACTCCCAGTCCTGCGTATCGATCGCACGCGCGATGTCGGTCAGCCGCAAGTTGTTGGTCTGTTTATGGCTGAACTGCGTGCCATAGACGGCGTAGGCCAGGCCGTGTGCGGTTTTGTTCACCACGTTGCGCGGGAAGCGTCCCCGTGCGGCGATCTCCACCGACTTGTTGTAGCAGAGATAGAGGATCCGTAGTCGGGAGTGATGTTGAGCGTACCCCATCAGCGTGGTGGTCTTTCCACTGCCGGCGCCGGCCTGGATGAGGAGTTTCGTTGCCTCCGATTGGATGATCGGCGACTGTTCGTGGGTCCATTGCATCGTGCTCTTCCTCACAAATACTTCTTGAAGCTCGCGGCCGTAATGCTCACCGACACACCGAGCAGGGCGGCGCAGGGGAGCAGCACCAGCATGGGACTGATGCTGATCGGGAGCGCCAAGTAGAAGGTCCACGGGAAAATAGCCAATGGCATAATCGTTGCGCGGGCCTTGTGATAGAGGTAGCTGGATTCGCGACCTGCGCCAAATTTGCGTAGATCTCGGCGCACAAGGCCATCGACCAGGCCTGTGAGTGCCGCCATTGCGAACAGCGGTATGGTCATTAGCAGTACGACCAGGCGGACGCAAAACACCAGAACGGTGAAAAGAGCCGCCAGGGCATAGTTCTGGACCGTAGTGATGCTTTGAGCAGCCCAATAGCGCATGTCCAGCTCGTTGCGTGGGCCGGCCTGAGCGATCGACTCCATCCCCTGACCCAGCTAAGCATTCCGGTCTTCACGACCAGCCAGTCATAGGCTTCGGTGACCAGCCATGTCGCAGTGCGTCCCGGCTCTTGGACAATGGCACTGTGGACCAGACCTTTGGATAACCAGCCAACCTCGCTGACCAGCATTTGCTGACCATGTCGCCACCCGGCTTCTGGCCAGAAGAAATAAAGGCATACCCAGTCGACCAAGATGGCGACGATCAGCGAGCCAAACATCACTCCGATGAAGTTGAACGGGAACCAGAATATCTTGCTGAACAGCGATTCCTGTCGGTCCTGCTGCTGTTCGGCCTTCTTTGAAACTTCATCTGCCATGGGCTACACCTCAAGCTGCATCATCGGTGGCCACCTGGCGGAAATCCTCAACCAGGTCTTCAGGCAAGGCTGATTTCAGTTCTTGATATCCCGGAGCTTCCCACCAATCGCTTGAGGAGGCTGCCGAACGCCGCATGCCCGCAGCCAGATCCTGCAAGTTGCCGGGCATGACTTCGTCGGGGTCGTTCGCGGGAAGCGGCATGCGGACCTTCCAGAGGTTCCCACCCTCAATGAGCGCGAAGGCTTGTCCCTTGGGAAGCGCGACCACGTGGGCGGGCTCAATCATCGGCACGCTCGCCAGTTGCACCTGGTCATGTGAGCTCGAAGTGAATGCTGTTTTCCCGTTGACCGAGTCGTTCGCACTGCTCGCCGGGGTGCTGTTGTAGATCTGTACCTTGGGCAACTGGTTGGTCAGCAGCTCGGCGGTCGCAGTTTCACGGACGCGCAGCATGAAAAGGTTGTTGAAGTTACCGATCACCTGGCCGGCCTTGGCTTTCGAGCCAATCTTCGCCTCGATGTCACTCATGGTCTGGGTGTAGGCGGTGACCTGCATGCCCGCGCCGCCGGCTTTGTTTACCATGGGGATGAACTCGTCCCCGATCAGTTCGTTGAACTCGTCAGCGTGGAGGTTGATACGAACCTTGCCACCGGCCATATGGCCGGGCAGACCATCATCGATGCCATGCTTGTAAATATGGCCGGCGACGGAGACCAGATCGCTGAACATCGAGTTGCCCACCGCCGCAGCGACCTCAGTGTCGGACAGCGCATCGAGGCCGATGTATACGACCGCGCGCTTCCGAATCACTTGCATCCAGTCGAAAATCGGTCGCTGGTCAGCGAGATCCAGGTAATCGGGCGCGAGTAGTTCAGCGATACGCCCAGTGGTGAGTTTCTCCAGAAGCGGCAGCAGAGACGCGACGATCTTGTCGAAGTAGGTCTTGTCGTAGCGCACGGCACTGCGCAGGCCATCCATGACGGAGTCGTTGATGCGTTTCTGGGTCAAGTACATGTCGATGGCCACGACGCGCAGCGGACGGTCCTTCATGGCGAATGACAGGTTCTTCCGATCGATCTTGCCTTCAACTTCAACGATGGTTTGCCAGGCCTTCGGATCATGTTCCGCGAAGTACTTCTGTGCGTACTCGATGAACAGCTCGTCGATGTTGATAACGTGCCGGCGGATCTGTTCGTAGTCAGGGCGGCGGCCGAGAGCGACCAACGACTGCGCGATGATATTGACGAATCGCCAGGCGAACTCACGGAACGCAGCAGAGTTGCCCTCGCCGGAGAGCTGGCCAGCGATACGGGTGGCGACCTCGCTGATCCGACCAAACCGGCCGATGGCGTTGTAGCGCGCGGAAATGTCCGGCCAGCCCAGGTGAAACACATAAAACTCGTCGAGGCGTCCGGCGCGCTTGCATTCGATATACATGCGTTTGAGCAGATCCGCATCACCTTTCGGATCGAAGACGATCACAACTTCATGGTCGGCCTGTGCCTCTGGACGCCGACGCCGGCTCCAGCGATGGGAGGTTTGGCTCCGGCGCCCCATACGGACTCGCGGCCCGCGTCGATGCGTTCGGCGAATGTCCTGCGTGATGAAGACTTCAGCCAGGCGAGTCTTTCCTACTCGTGTGGTCCCCAGCACCAATGTGTGGCCCACGCGCTCACCTAGAGGCAGGCTGACGTTCTGCTCATCAGGCTCGATCCCATGCAGTCTGGGCAGGCCACCCACGGGTGGCAGCGGCCTAGCAGGGTTCCAGTTGGAGTCCCACCCAGTGACCTTGGTGATCAACTTCAGCGGGAAGGGGGCGAACTCCAGACGTTCTTCCAGCCAGCGCGCACGCGCATAAAGGTTTGTCGGCTCGACATAGGCCGCGAACTGGGGAAGGTAAGTGTCTGCCAGGCGTTGCGTATGCTTCTGTGTCCACCGGAATCCACGACCGATGAACAGGCGCTCGTTGCTGATCGGCATTTCAGCGCTGGTCATGGTGTAGTGGGGAAGCCGCCGAAGATTCGCCTGGTAGCGTAGGACCCTCCGCGCCTGCAGGAGCCGAATGGTTCCCAGGTAGATAAAGCCCAGGGCGGCGACAATCCCGAACAGCGGTGTTAGGGCGAAAGCCCAGGGTGCGCCAATGCAGAGCGCAGCCGCTACGTAGCAGACTGCAGTGGTGAACAGTTCGACCGGGGGGCGGAGCAGAGATTCAAGGGTGTATGTCGCCATCTCACGTCCTCGAGGTGTGGGTGAGGGCGTCGGCTTCAGCGCGCGCTGCCTCGACTTGGTCCGGTGTCAGCCGTTCTGCTAGGCGCTGGGCGAATGCATGTTCGTTGAACTCGGAGATCCCGGTTAAGCGCGCACCGTAGAGCTCGCTCACGTGGCGGACCTGCTCGATCATTTGCTCCCGGCCAGGGCGGTGCAGGGGATGGCTGATGATCAGCGTGAACACCGGCGATACAGGTCGTGTTGGGCGCATACCGGGTCTCACTGCTGAAGGGTTGTGGCTGTGATCAGCACCGGGTAGTGCTGCAACCCCAGGCGACCAGCAATATCGCTGGCAGGAACGGGCATCACCTGCAACCCAGAGGCCCAGCGGCGGATCTCTTGCAGGCGTGCAGCGTTGCCGACATTCACAGCGAGTCCCACTGCCTGCATGCCTTGAAGTGCCGGTAATTTCTGCTTGAGCCAGGCCTGCGACATTGGATCATCCCCGACGATGAACATCGGCTGCAGACCAGCTGCATTGATGACCCGCCCCTCTACTGGCCCCGGGCTCAGTTCTGGAGTCGACACCGGGAACGCTCCCCCAGCCCGGACGCCATTCACAACCGGGGGAGTGTGCGCAGGCTCGGGGGCAATGTCCTGGTAGTAGGACAGTGCAGATGCTCCGCCGCGGTCCTCCACTACTCTAAGCACCGCTTGCTGGTCAGCATAGGCGGGCAGGACCAGGCTGGTGACTATCGCGAAGGCTAGGGTCTGCGCGATGTTTGACCGCCAGGTGTGGTGATATGTCATGGGGTCCGTACCTCGAAATTGATGCCGGTGACCCGGCTGAGATGTTTTGCGAAGTAGCCACGGTACTTTGCTGCCGGCGCGCCGCCGGCCGGGCGGTGATACCGCCCAGCAGCATCGATCCAGGTTCCCCCTTGGCCTTTTGTTCAGCCAGTATCTGGGCTGTCACCGCCAAGTTCTTGTAGGGGTCCAACCCTTCGCAGGGAAAGCTATAGCGATGCCCGTTCGAGCGAATATTGGTTTGTCCCAGTCCCACGTCGACTCGAGCGGGCCCAGCCGTCGAGATTGCGATCAACAGCGCTCGGCAAGCATCGGAACGGGTGGCGAAGCGATAGCCGGTGCCCGCAACGTTTAACGTCCACGGCCAGGGCACAAGCTGACCCCGAAGTCGGGTGCCGCTCTCCTGCAGCGCCACTGAATAGAGCACGACCGGTGGAACCCCATGACTTATGGCGATCGCCTTGTAAGCTGGCGGCGGATCCTCCACGCCCCACGCATTGCTGGCGAGCAGTAGTACCGGCAGAAGGCAGAGCTGCCACCAACTCATTGACGGCGCCATGATCCATTCACCTGCGTCACGGCTGCTGGCAGCGAGCCGCCGAGACCGAGGCGAATCCAACGGCCCTGGTCATGATTGAGTGTGATCAGTCGGCTTTTGACGCTGGATGGGTCAACACCTGCGAGAATTGCCCAGCGGCGGATCCGCTCATCGTCGTTTTGGCTGCCGACGAAATAGAGGTCAAACGGCGTCTGAGACGCTTGCAGGCGTTTGACCTGGTCGATGCAGGGCAGGCAGTCGTCTTTGACGAAGAGTGCCATTCGTCCGTTGCCTTCAAGAGATGGGCCGCTTCTGGATCCGGCTCGGGCAGAAGGGGAGGCCGAAATCTCAATGGCATTGACGCCTGGGAACAGGCGCTGGTACGCCTCATCGTAGGCTCGCTGATATGCGAGCTCTCTGTCGACTCGTTGACTCTCTGCCTGAACCTGGAGCTCGGCAAACCGGCGCCGCTCGCTATCCGATCGGGCTTCAATTCCGAGTGCAGTAAGCGGGTCAAGCCCCGGCGAATATACCCCCCGAGGCCCTTGCATCACCTCTTGATATCGCTCGTATTCCTTGGAGGTCAGGCCCCACTCCTGCGCTGCCTTATCATTAAGCTTGTTCTGCGACAGGGTGCTTTCGCTGGTGAGCTGTTGAACACTGGGGGCCGCTCCTCCTGCAGCGGAAGGAAGCGGCGCCGCCTCAATGCTTGCAGCAATAAATACGCAGGCGCAGGCAATGGCTCGAACGATCGGTAGATTCATGATGCTGTTCTCATGGCTGGATGCTCAGGGTTCGGGTTGTACCGCCGGCGTCGAAGGTTGCAGTTCGTTCATCTACAGCCTTGAGTTTCCAGGTGCTGCCACTGACCATTTCGCCTGGCCGAAGCAGGTAGATCTGGCTCAGTCGCGTGCTGCCGGTGGGAGCAACAGACAGAAAGCGCTCGCCGCCTCGGTATTCGAGACCGACCATCTGAAACGGCGGAGGCTCTTGCGGGATGGGCGTGGCTTTAACCGGTGCGGGCTTCGCCTTCGGTTTGGAAGTGGAGACTTTAGGAGCTGGTGCAGTTGCTTGGGCCTGTGGCCTGCTCATTCTCTGCAGTTTGCCGTCAAGCGATTCAAGGTCGGCTTTCAGTACCAGGAGATCGCCCGCAGTCGCGGATGAGCGAGTGGTTTCCGCTGCGGCTTCGTGAGCCTGCTTTGCCGTGGTTTGCACAGCATCGATCCGGCTCGAGAGTGCTTGCTGGCTAGCACGGAAGTCCTCCATCGTGACCATGGGTTTGCCTGAGACATTGTCGAGACGATCGTCGATCGCGCTCATCCTGCTCTGGAGTGCATCGATGGAAATTTTCTCTGCTGCTCCGTTCACAGCGCGAGATAGGGTTGACAGCTGGTATTGCTGGAACGCGATGATGCCGCCCAGGATCAGCAGTCCTACGGCGATGGGCAGATATTTTCGGATCGGCAGTTTCATGGGTGTCCTCTCGAAGCCGAGTACACCCTCGCGCAACCATGACGCTGTTTCAGCAGAAAATACTTAGCCCGCCCGTGTGGAATTTATTGATCGATGCCGAAGGGCCGCCATCTGCTGGTGAGCGTCGCGGCTCAAAACCCACTCTTGCAGCCCAAGTCGCTCAGGACGAGCGTGCTGGACAAGCGGCTTTTTCGGCTGACGGCCAGTGAACAATTACTCCGAATGTTCAAACCTATTTATGCATACCTGAGATTGCAATCTGATCAGTAGACACGCCATAGCTGATCCAACCGGGTTGTGAACGACTGGCTCAGAAGTTCACGACGCATGCCCCACTCAGGACTGCTTGGAACGTTGGCAGACCTCAGTGTGCCTTTGCCGTACCGCTGGTTTATGCCATCCATTACCGACATTAGGCGATCACAGGCAACTGGCTGCGTCGCCGCAAACAGATCATCGGTGAACTCGCCCGGTTGCCGCAGATCGAGCAGTAGCACCTCGGCTTTGCTGTAGCGGTAACCGTCCAGGTAGACCTTCTCCACAGCCTCAGTCGCCGCCCGCGTGAGCAATAAGGTGTCGTTCGTGGGGTAAGGTAGCTCAACCATCGCTCCTTTCGCCAAATGCTGCTCGTTGGGATTGAACATGCCGGTGCGGATCGACACTCGCATGCGTTTGCACACCGATCCCTGGGCCCGCAGCTTTTCGGCTGCTCGTGCTGCATAGGTGGCCACCGCCTGCTTGATTGGCGTCAGTTCTGTCATTCTCTTGCCGAACATCCGGCTGCAGCAGATTTCCTGCTTCGGCGGGTCGGCCTCATCCAGTTCGAGGCATGGCGTGCCGGCGAGCTCACGCGCGGTCTTCTCCACCACCACACTGAACTTCTCGCGCAACATGCGCGGATCTGCCTTGGCCAGATCCATCGCCGTAAGGATACCCAGAGCCTCTAAGTGCACCGTCATCTTCCTACCGATGCCCCACACCTCTTTCACCTCGGTGTTACGAAGTACCCAATCGCGTTTGAATTCATCGGTGATGTCGACCACCCCACCCGTGTGCGCCTGTAATCGTTTCGCGGTGTGGTTGGCAAGCTTCGCCAGGGTCTTCGTGCGAGCGATCCCAACCCCGACTGGGATCCCGGTACACCGCAGCACCTTGGCACGCACATCACGGCCGAGCTGTGTCAGACTTCCTGGTACACCTGTTAGGTCGGCAAAACACTCGTCAATCGAGTAGACCTCGGTCGCCGGCACCATAGACTCGATCAGCGACATGACCCGCTCACTCATGTCACCGTACAGCGCGTAGTTCGACGAGAACGCCACGATGCCGTGACGACGCAGCTTTTCACGGCATTGGAAGTAGGGTTCGCCCATTTTTACGAACGGTTTGGCGTCGTATGACCGGGCTATCACACACCCATCATTGTTACTCAGCACCACGATCGGCGTCTTTGCGAGATCCGGCCGGAACACGCGCTCGCAACTCGCATAGAAGGAGTTGCAGTCGATCAGCGCGAACACCTGCTCACTACTGGGCATGGTCGCGCACGCTGTAACGAACCACACCCCAGATGACTAAGTCGTCGCCCTCCAAGATGTGTCGCGGCGGGTAGGCTGAATTCTCGGACTGAAGGACCACCATCCCGTTGCGCCGGTACAGTCGCTTGCACACCGGCTCGGCGTTGATTGCAGCGATCACGATGTCGCCATGCTCGGCTTCCTTGCTCCGGTCTACGATAAGCAGGTCACCCGAATAAATGCCGGCACCCTGCATACTGTTGCCATCCACTTGCACGAGATAAACGTGAGGCGCGCGCAAATCGAATAGCTCGTCGAGCGAGATGTGGCGTTCCAGGTGATCCGCCGCTGGAGAGGGGAAACCCGCCGGCACACGAAACGAATACACCGGCAGCAATGTTGGGCCGCCAGTCGGCGTGCCAAGGAAAGTAAGGGTCATGACGGGTCAATCCAAATGATGGTCTGTATATTCATACAGTAAACTGTCAGGCCGCTGTTACGTCAATGCGCGGATGCGATGCATCCGACAAACGAGCGAGGTGGGTTATGTGCGGGCGATACTCAATCTACGAGAGCATGGACGACTACTTGAAACAATTGGCGCTCGATCTGATGGTGATCAATGGGTATGACCACGAGCGGATCAACCGGTACAACGTCGCGCCCTCTACCCGAGTTGAAGTGATAAGGCCTGCGCCTGGAGGACTGAGTATCGAACGGGTGAGGTGGGGATGGTCGCCGTTTTGGGCTAAAGGAAAGCGTCCTGACCCGATCAATGCGCGGGCCGAGACAGTGATGACCGGAAAATTCTTCAAATCGCTATGGCCGAGTGGTCGAGCCTTGGCGCCGGCCAATGGGTGGTTCGAGTGGGTCGCCGAGCCCAAGGACCCGAAGCGCAAGCAGCCTTACTACATCCAGGCGGCCGACGGTACGCCTTTGTTCTTCGCGGCGTTGGCCGAAGTTCATCCAGGACTGGAGCCGGATGAGCGCAACGGCTTCGTAATCGTAACTGCAGCTGCTGATGAAGGCTTGGTGGATATCCATGATCGTAAGCCCCTAGTACTTACCCCTGAGCTTGCCCGAGAATGGATAGATCCAAACACAACGACTAAGCGGTTGGAAGAGATCGTCCAAACAGGCTGCCGGCCCGCGGTCGACTTCCGCTGGTTCCCTGTCAGCAAACAGGTGGGAAATGTCCGCAATCAAGGAGAAGATTTAATTCAGCCCGTATCGTCACAATAGGGCTATATGGAAATTACGGAAAATTAGACCGAAGCATCCAGCAAAGAAACTACAATGGTGTTCGGCTTCAAGTCCGTTCCATATTGAACAGATAGGCTTGCTGCAGAATGAAGATTCTGAGCGAGCTGGAACGTGTCTCGGGCAGGTATTTTATTGTTGAGGTCTGCCTCGCCACTGTAGAGGGGGTCTCCTAGACAATTGTAGGCGTCATGTCGATCACTGATGAGATCAAGCGGGTTAGGCAGTTGATCGGAATAAGTAGGAAGGCTGTAGTTTTGGTCATTCCTTAAGCGGATGTATATGGTCTCAAACCTACAGTTATTCGGCTCAAAAACTAGTTCGAGGCCTGGGATACTTTCGATTTCAAGTGAGTCGCTATCTTCATACTCAGACAAACGGATGGAGTGCTCGTCAACTAGCCCAAGTCTCACGAGAGTGTGATATGAGTTGCCCAAGTTGTTGATCAGAAGTTCAAGTTGTCCTTTCATCGGCATTTCCATTGATGGTCAAACTCGTCAAAGTGTCATATTCGCAGGTGGAAAAAAAAGGCCACCCGAGGGTGGCCATATGCTATGCCGCGATGAGCTGTCTAGCTAGCGCCATCTCAACCGAGTCGCCGTCTTGGTTCAGGGAGTCGAGTCCGGATTCCGGTACATCACCCGAAGTGCTCTGCGCCACTGCGATCTTCTTGGCCATCAACTGCAGGCAGGTGATCTGCGAGCTGCCGGCGTAGCCGAAGAACACTACGCGGACCGGGTGTTTCTGTCCGATCCTCCACGACCGTCGCGCGGCCTGCTGTAGGGTGTACACGTTGTACCCCGTCTGCAGGAACGCGATGGTTGGGAAGTCCAGTAGGTCCAGCCCGGTCTTAACCAGCTCCGGGTTGGTGAGCAGCACGTCGACACCGCGGTCGACCTGGTCGAGGATCCAGTCCTCGCGCCGAGCCGTTTCAACCGTGGCCCGCAGTACCGCAACGCGGAGGCCTGCCTGCTCGAGGACCTTCTTCAGCCTGGACGTGGTGTCGCGCGTCCCGCTGTAGACGGTATATGCAAGGACCTTACGGTCTTTCGCTTTCTCCTCGAGGCATAGGTTCAGCAGCGCCTGTTCCTTGGGCATCAGTTCATCGTCGCCGAAGAGCCCCGGCACAAAGGCCAGCGTGTCTCGGGTCCGCGGATGTTTGACCATCTCCGATCGGAAGCAGCAATCCGGCCAAGCCAGTAGCACATTGAGCACCACTCCCAGAAGGGTGGTGTCTCTCCGGGCCAGGGCCTGGCGGAGCTCAGCGGTCAACGTGGCCGCCAAGCGCTGGTAGGCTGAGGCCTGCTCCGGCGCCATGGGCACGTCGATGAACTCCTCCTGGTAGCTGGGCAGCACGTTGCCACCGATATCCTTGAGCTTCAGGAACACGGTGAATGGCAGCACGAACCGGTGGATGCCTTTAGGGCCGAAGCCTGGGGCCTTCACGGTGCGTACCGACAGCTTCTTGCCCTTGGCGGTTTTGTGCGAATCGCCATCGCGCTCGGTGTAGATGTCCTTGAGCACGCCGTGATCGCGCATGAACGACATGGCTGCAGGAGCCATACTGCCGCGTGCGTTGGGTCGGTAGCCGTCCTCGATCATGCGCTGGGTGAGGATGCGGAACAGCAGGTAGAACAGGTCGTCGGCGTAGCCACCCATCAAGGTCCCGGTGAGGAGCACGGTTTTACGCGCCTTCGCGGCCAATACCCCCATGGCCTGGCCCTGGGCCGAACCGCTGTTCTTGTACTCATGCCCCTCATCGACAACCAGCAGATCGAAAAAACTATCGGGTAGGTAGCGTTTGATGAACTCTGTCGGCTGGTAACCGCCTTCGCCGAATCCGAACTCGATGTTGGCCATCGCTCGCTCCATGCGCTTGGCCTGGCGGTCGCTGAAGACGAAATTGCCCTTCGCGTCCATCAGATTGATGAACTCTGAGACGTTGTCGACCAGCATCGAGGCCAGGAAGTCCTCGCCGAAGTCATTCAGCAGCCGTTCCGCCCGAACCGGGCCGATCGTCGGGATCCGGCACATCGACTTGAGGATCGTCGAGCGTCGATCGCCACCATCGGCTTTGCCTGGGCGCATCAGTGTCCAGAGGGCGGCGTTGCAGGCGGTGCAGTTACGACGGCGGTCTCCGCGCTTGAACTCGTCCACGGTGACCAGGTTACCTTCCAGGTCCTCTAGGGCCTGGCCACAGTCCGGGCATGCCGCCAACAGCTGGCCGCCTGCAGTTCGTCGCTTCCAGCAGGCGAGCCGCCAGTGGAAGCCCATCCGCATCCGTACACGGCCGAGGATGAAGAACTCCGGCCGGCCGTCGTAGGCTTGCCGCGATTGGTCACGCAGCTTGAGCAGTTTGACCAGCGTATCCGGGCCGTTGAGTACCCAGACGCGGGCGCCAGGCGTCGTTTCTAGAATTTCGCGCCGCCACTTGTAGACCAGGTGGGGTGGCGAGATGACGAGGGTACGACGATAGCCTGCCGCGTGTAGCACGGCAGCAACTGCGATGGCCATCATCGTTTTCCCGGTACCCATCTCGGCGTTGATGATCGCGGCTTGCTCGTTGCGATCGAGCAGTAGCGCCGTGATGGCTTGGACAACCTCAGCTTGCGCCAAGAATGGCGTGCGCTTGAGATTCGCCATCACGGCCTGGCGCTGTTCGTTGACGTTACCGGTATAAACCGGAGGGTTGGAGCGATTGAGTGACTCCAAGAGCTCGTCGCCGAACTCTTCGATGAAATCGGTCAGGTTGATGTTCAGTGGTGAGTTGGCCGAGCCGGCCGGTTGGGTCAATGCGTTCATTTGCATCTCCTGCAGGTAACGCAGGGCATGCACAAACCCGGGCGGGTATGGGCATACCCTGCGGGTCTATGTGGTGTATTCGCCGTTGCGGCGTGGGTCAGTAGTCGCTGGGAAGTAGCAGGGTGGTTGAGCTACGGTCGGCTTCGGTGATGATCCAAAGTCTGGACTCGTCGCCGGCGTCGATGTCGTAGCTTGAGAACAAGCGGTCTCCGTGGGTAAGTGCGAGCTGGTTGGAGGCTCTGTCGTCGTCGCACAGTTCCCCCCAATCGCCTGCCAGATGGCGTTTCAGTGCAGAGGTGGGATTGAGCTGCCTGCTTTCAACCAGGTGGCTGATCGCGGCGGTCATCACAATTTGTCCAGGGTTAAACAGTGACGTTGCAACTGGCTTATCCGCTGCAGGCGATTCGTCGATGCTCGGCGGCGAAGAGCTGATGATCAGTACCTGGCCGTGGTTCATTGAGGAGGGCGTCATCTCCCAAGCGCGGATGATCGGGATGAAGCGGTCTGTGAGGATCCTGACTTCTGAAACGTTACCCTTCTCGTCCTCGGTGAATTCGGTCTTGCGCGCCTTGTCCTTGTAGGTATCACCTTTCACGACCAAGATCCGTCCCGACTTCGAACGTACAACACCGGAAATTGCGCCGGCGGCCAGGGCCAGAGCGAGGTGCCAGCGAGAAAGCTCGCGAACAGGGGCTCGCGGTTGAAGGCCGGCTTGCCCGAAGTGCAAGTTGAAGTCGGGCCAGAGTCCTCGCAACCGCAGAATCTCGGCGGCGAATTGCTCCGGCTCCAGGGTAATGCGGTAGAAGTGCTCCAGCTCGCTAACAACTGACGGGACGAGGTACGGCTCCCATGGCCAGGTGGCCGGGATCTCCTCGGCCTGTTCCTGCCCCGCGCCGATCGCCTGCAGGCGAGTTTTCACCTGGTTGGTGGAAGCCCGGGCTAGGTCCTGCCGGCGTACACGGATGCCGAAGATCACCACCTGTTTGAAAGTGGGATCTGCAGCACCGTACACCCGCAGGTCGGCGAAGTGATTGCTCAGCCATCCAGTCAACTCGTCGTCCAGCAGGTAGTGAGGGACGATGAGCACCATCACGCCGCCGTACTGCAGAAGCGGGAGGCAGCGCTGATAAAAGGCTTTCTCCAGGCGCCGGCGGCCGCTGCCTTGGTACTGGGATGCACCGGAGTGATCCGAGACCAGGTCACCGTAGGGGGGTTGAGCCAGAGCAAACCGAACGACTGGCGGCTGATTAAGGTGTCGAACAGGTCGCTGTGCAGGACCCTGTCGAGCAGACCACGCGCGTGATTCGCGCGTTCGCGATCGTACTCGACGGCTAGCGCTTGGACCTGTTCGCGGCCCAGAAAGTGAGCCGCTTCAGCAAGGGCAACACCCTCACCAGCACAGGGGTCGCAGATCCTCATTTTGCCCGAAGTGGCGGGAGTGAGTGCCTGCAGTGTTCGTTCAAGAGTGATTTCATCGGTGGGGTAGTAGCCGTTGCGGGCAAAGTTGCGCGCCAGGCGCGGAAACATGAGGGCCATAGGGCGTCCTTTGAGTTGGTGAATGAGCTCAGGCAGGCGCCTGAGCTTCAGTGGTAAGCAAGCCCTGGCGAATCAGCTCTCCGAGAGCAGGCTCGAGTACCTCGAGCTTCATGGCGAGTCGCCAGGCGCAGATATTGCCGATTGCTCCAGGGAGGGCGATTAGCATCTGGTGCTGGGTCAGCACTTCCATCACGGGCTCGCGCCAGTGGGATAGAAGGGGAAGGGGGCAGGTCTCAATCACAAGTGGCCAGAGCCGATGGTGTGGGGTTTCATTGCGTTCGAGGAGGGCGAATGCGAAGTGATTGGCTTGGTCGGGCACCGAGGCGCGTCGATCGAACAGCCAGAGGTGCAACATGCTGCCGAACAAAGTGCCGCGGAATTGCCGTGTAGTGCGCTTTTCCAGCTGGTCCTGGTTAGGGAAGACGGGGATGCTCCGCCCGTCGACGAGAATGTGAAACTGCTCGAGGCCGTTATCTTCCCGGCCAAGCGTGAGCCTGGCCAGAAACTCCTGCAGGGCGGTGTCACGACCCCAGGCCGACATGAACACCAGGTTGCGCTGTTCGTCGCACACGCAGGCGTCGACGTACAGGTCTGGGCATTCCTCGATCTGGAACAAAGGGGATGGGTGCATGATGGCCTCCATTGGGGAGGCGCCCCTCCCAGAGGGCGGAAACGCCCCCGGGGTGGTCTGGTGGTTAATTGAATGTTCTGGTGGTTGGATCAAACGCCACACTATCTGATTGGTGCAACGGCCCGTGACCTACGAGGAATATTTGGATTCGGTACTGATCGCGGAGACGCACAGCAGCCTCAGCCTGGTCCAGCGTTAGTCCTAAATCTTCGATGAACAGGTCGATGAGTTCCTCATCAGTGGACACCTCGTTGTTGGACAGATGGTCCTCGACATTGGCGAGGGTCTTTGCACTCAAGTTGTTGAAGATGACATTCATGGTGTTGCTCCGGTAGAGAAATGGAGCCCCCTGAGGAGGCCCCTCAGGGTGTGTGATGCAGGTTGATTACGGCATTGGCTTGGAAGGGGCGAGTTAACGCGAGGCCTTGGTCCAAGTTTGAGTTTTGAAGTCCATGGTGAAACCGAGCTGGTCCAGTCGCGTGCATTGGGCGCGCAGTCGTTGTCGGTCTACGGTGGTGTCGAGCCTTACGGTTTTGCTCAATGGCCAGACTGTGCCGAACAGCTCGGCGTCTGGGTCAGCAGCCGTTGATGGTGCCGGCTGATCCATCCCAAATGGCTCATTCGAGGTCAGAGCATCGGTTTGAGGTGGTGGGGTGGGGGCAACTGGAGTGCGTCGGGGCGGTTCCAGCTGCGGCGCCGGCCCATCTTCCTCCAGAGGGTCGGGGACATTGGTCGGCAGGTGCTCCTCGTCCTCGCGGCTGAGGCCTGTTACGTCCTCTAGAGTCATGCCCTCGAGTTCAGCCCTGATCTCGACAACGAGTCGGCCGCCGTGGGAGTAGTACGAGGGGCGTATCTGCTTGATAGCGAAGTCACCTCTGTACTTGCCCTCTCGGTATTGGTCTAGGAGGGCATCCTTGATAGTGAATTCACCGATCGAGGTGCTGAGGCGCCCGACGTTGAAGAGTCCAAGCCGGCCGGAGATAGTGCGTATGGCCAACTGGCCAGTGATGGAGATCATGTGTGCTCCCCGTAAAGCATGGGGAACACCCGGCGGGCGTTCCCCGCGAGGGTGGAAGGTGGTCAGCAGTCGAACAGAGGCAAACCGTTGAGAACATTGCTGTTGGGATCGATGACCAAGAACCTCACTGCAGCTTGAGCGGCAAGAGTGAGCACTCGGATGGTCTCCTCGCTGAAGCCCTCGGCGGCTTGCAGAGCTTGAAGTGTCGACAGGTCATACCCCCAGTACTCTCCCAGATGTTGGTCTGTCCAGGGGGTGCTGAGGATCTTGAAGCCAATGGCGTCACTGTCAGGCAGGATGTAGCACTCGAATTGAAGCAGCGATGTGTCAGCACTTTCAGCAAGTGCTTGTAGGTCCATCCAGTCTTCTTCGGGCAAGTGTGCAGAGGCGATTTCGAACGAAGGGCTGCAGCAGGGATGGGTCAGAGAGTGATCGCTGATAGCGATGTTGAAGGGGTTGGGTGATTGTGCCATGTGGCGTGCTCCTGGTTGAGAAGAAGCCACCCCAGAGGGTGACCCCTCTGGGTGAGTAAAAATGGCTGTGTCAGGCAGGGTCTGCAGCAGGCTGCAGTTGGATCTGGATGTAGGCAGGCTCGTTCTCGGGAGTGACGACTCGCAAAGCGAGGGCAACCCAGTCACGCTGTCGGCCAGTGTGGAGCTTTGTGTAAACGCCGAAGGTGAATGCCTTGGCCAGGGGTTGCTGCTTGAGCTCCTGCCACGCCGTTTGTACGACGGTGGCGAGGCGTTGGCTCATTTCGGCTACCCTGTCTGGGTTTTCGAGATAGACCGCGCGCATCCACGCAGCGTTGTCCAAGACAACCGGAAGGGTGAGGTAGGACGGTATGGACATCAGAGGTCTCCAAAGTGAGCGAGGCCTCAGTCCGCGAGGATGAGATCCCCGCAGGTAAGTTATGTAGAAAGCACTCCATCACTAGGTGATGTGATCGCGCCACCGAGTGCTAGGCGATCTTGGGCGGGTTGGCGCAACGCGCTGGAGCCTTAAACCCTGGCTCCGGGAGGCACTGTCTACGACAGTGAACCAATACCGAATTCGATGGGCCGGGCAGTAGGCAGAGGCCCTCTCAGTCGCCCGTATACTGCGTTTAAGTTCCACCCGAAGGGATGCCCTTCGGGGTGGACAACAGGAGAAACACGGTGGGTCAGATCATATCCTCGTAGATATCTTCCCAGAGGTTGGAAGCTGCTTCCTGTACAGCGCGGTAGTGCTCATTATCAAGCAGGAAGCCTTGCCGTTCTGCCTCACGTTTGAACAACTGATCGTGAGGAAAGGTGAGGGCGGTGTATTGTTCACGCAAGGAACTCAACAGGCCTAGTTCATACAGCTCGAAGTGTTGACCACATCGGTCGGAAGCTGATTCTGAGATCGCTTTGATTGTGTCAGCGTAACGCCGCTCGAGAACGTCCACACGTATGAAAGCTCGAGGCACTGAGGGGTTTGTGATGAACATGACGCCATTGAAGGATTGGGTGGCATGGATCATGGTGATTCTCCGATGGGGGTCACCAGCCCACTCGGGTGATGTACCCGAAAAGGTTAAGTTAGATGCTACAGCTCATTAGGATCCATAAGATCCTGCAAGACGCGAAGAAGGTGTGTCTTTACAAGGAGGTGATCAGGGAACTCTTCGCCTCGGGTATAACGCATATCTGCCAAGTGAAAGGTATGGCCGTTCAATAGAACAAAGACGTCCACAAAGCGATAGGCAGAATTCAATAAATCATCATCCTCGATTGACCAAGCAGAGTCGAAGTTCGGGAGCAAGTTGGCAAAATCGCTCCAGGCTGTATGTGTATAGTCCGGGATTCGCTCTCCGACATCGTCGATCTCACAGCCCAAGCATTCAAACGTGGTCGAAACATACAGCCTAGGCTTATGTCCTTGGCTTCGCAGTTCCAGCACATCTGAACGAGCAGTTTCGAAGTCAGGGAAACAGTGATGAATGTTTCCAGCGATTGTGATGCTGTACGGCATGGCGGCTCCTTTGATAAGGAAAACGCCTCCCGCTGGGGATAGGCGTCCCCTGCATCTTTGCGGTAAGAGAAGGCGCTGATGTCAGCGCCTTGATAGGGGTTATGCGGCCTGGTGGGCCTCTTGGGAAAGATCATCACCGAAGGCAGGTTCAGGCTGTTCACCGAACTGGCCGGCGACTGATTGCTCCTGATTGACGGGTTGCTCCAGAACAGGTTGTTCCTGATTCATAGATTGCTCCAGAACAGGTTGTTCCTGATTCATGGATTGCTCCAGAACAGGTTGTTCCTGATTCATGGATGGCTCCAGAACAGGTTGTTCCTGATTCATGGATTGCTCCAGAACAGGTTGTTCCTGATTCAACGGTTGATCCACACCAGGTTTTCCCTGATTGTCAGCTGGTGGGGTTGCGTTTTTCGGCTTCGCTTCGTACACCAGCTTGCCGTCAACTTTGATCCAACCGATGAAGAGCAGACGGCCTTTGAGGCTTGCGCCGGCCTGACCTTTCTTCTCGCCTTTGTCATAGGTGAAAGCATCAGCCCAGATGTCGCCGATACGGAAAGAGACGAGCACCTTCTTGTTGGCTTCAACAGCTTGCTGGCAACGCTTAACCAGCAATTCGGCCTCGGCACCGACAACGTTGCAGTCGATGTAGGAGTACTCGGCTTTATCAGTTGCACCGTGCAATGCTGCAACGGTGACACAGGTGAAGGGTTTGCCCTTGCGAGGACTGACTTCACGGATACGGTTGAGGTAGCCGATGCCAGTGGTGTGCAGGTCGAAAAATTTGGTTTCGTTGGATTGGTTGCTCATGGTGATTCTCCAGTTTCAATAGCGAAAGCGGAGAAACACTTCGCCCATGGGGGAAAGTATTCCCCGCGTGGGTTGGGATGTAGCAAGTTGGGTAGGCTTCCATCAATCATGAGACTGATCAATCGCGCTTCCGGAAGCTTTGCGATTTTGGGGAGATCAACACCGCGATGGGTGCAGCAGTCTTTCAGATCATAACTGCTCGGGCTTGGGTTACTGACAACGTCAGCAGCTCACGGGGCCAAGGATGGAAACGGAGAAGCGTCTTGTCAAGCCCTGAAAGAAAAAACCCTCCGGATGGAGGGTTGTGAAGGGTAAAACAACGATCAATGGGTTCGAAGAATCTTCTGGCACCGGCGTTTGATGTTAGGCCAATCAGCCCAAACCGCCATGCCGACGCAGATGAAGAGCAGGGTGGTGAGCATGAGGATGCCGAATGTGGTTTGGCTCATGTCATTCCTCCGGGGTGAGGTAGATGCCGGTGATCCAGATTACAACACCTACCACGAGGGCGAAAGCAGTCAGGAGACGACTAGTGCTGAGGAAGATACCTACGAGAGCGGCAGCGACGGCAGTCGTCCCGATTTTGCGAAGGTCGTCTGCTACAGCCGCGCGTTTTTTTGATGCCATGGCGTTCCTTTGATAGCCAGGCCCTCACCTTGCCAGGTGGGGGGCCTGGCACAGGTTGAGGTGGGAAAGAGTTAGATCGCAACTGGAGCTATGAGATTGTCCAGCGGACCCATAACGAGCTCAGAAGCCTCAGTGTTTTTCGGTTTGCGCTGACGGGGGCGGCGCTTGGCTGGTGGTACCGCTTTGGTATTGGCATCGAACCATTGGTTCAGATCAACGCCGCGGCGAGCAAGGGTAGGGATGCGGCAGAGCTCCTCCCAGTCGTTTCGGGTGGGAGTTATGCTCGCGAGATGAACAACAGGCTGGGCCTGGGTTGGAGCAACTGGTGTTGTCCGTTTCATGGAGCGTATGAAATCTCGGGCAAAGGTGCCGAGCGCGTAGCCAAAACGGAAGCTGGTCGATGGTACGGATGCTGCGGTCATGGTGGTTCTCCTGCGGTTTGAAATGCGGAGAAACACTGACCCCAGGGGGAGTAGTTTCCCCGATGGGTTTACAACGTGTGGAACACTGGGTAATTGAGATGCGCTTTCAGTCGACCTCAAAGCAGCCACAAGGACAGGTCAGCAAAGTCAGACCGTGGGAGCAGATGCCGTTGTTACGGTCTACGGTTTCAATCGCGAGCAGCTCAGCCTCAGATACATAGTCGTATGCATACCTGGCAAAAGCGAACGCATACTGGACCTCAGCATTGGGGTTTTCATCGTTGCCGAAGGTTTCTCGCATTTTTTTGCAAAAGTGCGAGCGAACTACTGCCTCATAAGTTGGGTAGCGTTGAACCGCCTCGCCGTATAGCTTGCCGACGGTGTCTTCAATAGATTCCGGTGAAGCTGTGCCTTGGTAAACAGGCGCGTCTTCGTCTAGATCAAGTTCAGAAAGTTGGGTCATGAGTGTTTCCTGCTTAGAGAATTGCAGAGAAACACTTGCCTTGCAGGGAAGTGATTCCCCACTGGGTTTGCGGAAGGAGCTTCTATCGACGGTTGTCGATCGGTCGTGCCACCAGAAGCTGAACGACCTTGGGGAGGATCACACGATTGACGTGCTGCAGCATTGCGGATCCGAGCTGCATGGGGCATGTTGCTGACGACGTCAGCAGATCACGGCTTAATAATCGGAGTGGGGAGGAGTTGTGTCAAGCGGGAGGGGATGGAAAGGGCGAGAGGGGAGGGAGAAGGCCGGCTGGATCAGATCTCGAAAGGTGATCCAGCCGTGAATTGAAAAAAGTTGAAGGAGCCACCTGTGTCGGAATCGTCGATCCCTGGGCATTGATCGTCTCGATTCTCATCACCTGGCCATTCTCGTGGCTTTGGCCAGCAAACGTGAGGCACGCATCCGCGCACAAAAGGAGCCCGGCTTATCGCCGGCGGGCCACCGGCAGGGGGAGGGTACCCATTGGGTAGCCTGATGGACCTAAGACAAGTCAATCAGGCTACCCAAAGGGAGGGAAGAGGAGGGGTCACATTACCAATGTGACCCTTGGATCAAAGAAGCACCGAACCTCTTGAAACTCTATGTGCCTTTGAACTCGATCATCACGAGTTAGACGGCTGCGCGACTAGAGAGAGCAGGGAGACACAGGGAGAGCTATCAACCAGATCCGCACGCCCTTCCCGGAGCTATAGCGTGCTTACGGTTTGGTGTTGAGGCGAACCCCAACACCTGGGCGCTACTGATGACCGTCAGTAGCCAGCGGGGTTGAACCAGAACTGATGTCATTATGGGTTGTACCATGGCCGAGATGCAAGGCTCGTAGGCATTTTGCCAAGGCGTCCACGGTCAATAGACCGCAACGACTGCTCCCTCGGGGACTGGCGCTGGAACAGCGATCGCCATGTTTCCACCCTTAGGTGAGAACAGCTGTCCAGACCTCTTCACGCCAACGTTTGTTGACTCCGTCCGTTCAGTTAGTGCGGAAGGAAGCCCGGCAGGAACCGTTCCGGCGATGTAGGTGTAGGAAATACCACCGACGACGTACGTGGCGATCCCGCTCTGCTTTATGTACCAGCTCGGAAGGTTCAGCGATGTGTCCGCCGGCGCTCCAGTGAATCCAGGATTGGCCCGGGCATATTCTGCTGCGGCCGAGCGGTAGATCAACATACTTCGACTTATTGCATCTAGAGTTGCTTGCTCAGCCATGGCCTCGTCATCATGCTGCACCTGAGAAAAGATGCCTCCTGCAACGATGAGAAGGGTGATTGCGGTCCAGTAGATGTACATAAAGGTGCCCTGGGCGATGAGCGTTGTGGCAGTTTTCGAGCTGCCTCGGCCTTTTCAGATTTCCTTGAAGAGCTCGTCAAACAACCCGCGTAGCTGCTCATTTCCCGAGTCAACCAGATGATTGTCATCAAAATAAAGTGGAATACCGTTTTTTGACCCCATGCATTTCCCGTTCGGGCAAAGGTATGGGACCGGGTCGATGATCTTCGCCTGGCAGGCAAGAGCTGCTGCTTCGATTGCCGCATTGGCGAGTTTGTTGCGCTCGATGTAGCTAGATAGGGGGATGGAAATATCTGACTTTGTTCCCAAGATGCGCGACTGCAAGTTTAAGCCCTTATAGACGCTAAAAGGCATTTCGGGGATCGGCTTCACGATGTACACCGGGTGCTTTTCTGCTATCGCGCAGACTGTTTTCGTGTACTCGGTGGTGTACGACTTGCCAAACGCATGAGCATCCTGCTTCTTGTCGCCGTTGAAATAGACGCTGAACCCGTTTTCGCGACGATGATCTGAGTAAAGGCCCGCCCGGCTGAATAGGACCACAGGAACGCCTTGGAGCGAATTAGCCAGTTCTGCAAGTTTTGTGTTGTTGAACCCGCGGCATTTGCTCTCCAAGTCCTTATCCTGCATCTCGAAATTTAGCAGTGTCGGGCACCCGCCCCGGGCCCAACCCAAAGCGGCCTCTTTGTTGTCCATCTGCAGTGCAGCAGCAGTGGATTGTGCGTGGCTGTCGCCAAATAGGATCACCGATACTTTCCCAGATCCTAGCTTGCAGTCCGCTGCTCCAAAGGCGTTGGGCGAACAATCTTGGATGTAGAGTTTGCTGGTGTATTGGGGCTGCGCCTGATCAGAGAAGGCAAAACGAACCCCAGGATGGTCTTTTACGACCGATGCTAAAATCGCGGCGATTCCCACGAACAGCACAGCAGTACCACAGTATTTGAAGAGGGCAGACCCTGCCGTGCGAATCTTGGCTGTCCTGCGTTCCACTAACTGATACGACAACGATCCCAAGGCTATAGACAACAGTATTCCGCAAGCAACAGGGCCAGCGCTATCGAGCAGCCCACAGGTGTACAGGAAGACCACGATTGGCCAGTGCCAGAGGTAGACAGAGTACGAAATGCTGCCAGTGAACTGGAGGACGGCATTTCGGGAGAATACTGAATTGGTGTTGGCGTATATCACCAGCGCTGTGCCAATAACGGGTACCACTGCCAAGTAGCCGGGCCAGTAATCGACTTCAGAAAATGCGTAGATGCTGCCTACAATAAGTGTTAGCCCCGACATCTCGAACGCGATGCGGTTAGCGCGAGACAAAGCCAGGGGAAAGAGGAATACCATGCCTCCAGCGATCATTTCCCAGGCCCGGGTCGGCAACATGTAGAAAGCGAACACCGGATGAGTCGAGGTGACCAGAGCTGAGACCAGCAACGAGCCGACGCCAATGAGGACCAGCACTACCCGAGTGCTGCGGTCACCAAAAAGCTTGAACAGCCCGAGCACGATGATCGGGTACAGCATGTAGAACTGCCACTCCACCGATAACGACCATGTATGCAGCAGCCAGTTCTCTTGCAGAGGTGCGTCGAAGTAGCTCCCCCTTTAGCAAACGTGATGTTAGATGAGAAGAGCAGGCTATCCTTCACCGTTCTAAGCAAATCGCGGTAGTCGTCCAGGGACAAATATGCGAAGCCGAATAGAGTAAGCACGATACACACAACTGCGAGGGCGGGGATGATCCGCCTGGCCCGAGATGCGTAGAACGAAAGGAGGGAAAACTCCCCATTTCGCAAACCATTGAAAATGATGCCCGTCATTAGGAAGCCGGAGATGACGAAGAATACGTCAACACCCGTGAAGCCGCCGGTAAAGCCGCTCACCTTGAAGTGATAGAGCATGACGGCCAGTACAGCCACGGCCCGCAACGCATTGATGTTCTTATGAAACTGCATTTTTTTGAATTCCTATTCGATCCCATGGGCAATGACAACCCAGTTCCTGTGAAGCCGGTCCCACGGGCCGTGAGGACTTAGCCGAGTGCATCTTGAAATCCCTGTTCACTGCTGAGGCCTGTAATTGCAATCGATGCTGCACAGGCATATAGCCATCATTTTAGAGGGGGTGCGAAGATTACCACGTACTTCCAGGACGCGAGCGATAACCCTTGCCAGTGCTATCGCCACAATTTAAAGCCCGTCGACTAACAGATTGGTAAACCTGTTAGGGCTTGCTGCATGAGTAAGATAGGCATGGATTACAGCCGCCTATCTGGACGCCTCCTATCAGGTTTGGAACCAGTCCCGCCGGGCAGCTGTATCCACCTGTCAATCTGTTCTTGTATTGACCGGCTATTCCAGTCATGAAACCGGTACCTACACCATCTACATCACCGCCGACTGAGCGCCACACACCCGATTGGCAGGTCAGGGGGACGCCCAGGTTGTTTTTGGACTGGAGACCGATCTTCGGGCAGGCCTGTCCTTCGACTGCGGTGCTGTCGATGTCCAGGTATTCCCCGACTGTCACACGTCCATCCGCCTGGAGCGTGCCGCCGCGGATCTTCCCGCCCGTATACAGGCCCTTGTTGTTAAGGACCCTGACCCAGTCAGCGTCGGACTGATAGATGCCGCCCCCCACTTATCGTTCACCCAGCCGGTGTCGTTCTGGCTTCTGAACCAGCCGTCCTTACTGATGACGTCGTTGGTCGCTGTGACAACGCGGGCATTGTTGATGTCGTTGCCACCCATATCGATCGCCGTGTTCATCCGGTTGTACTCTGGGTGTCCTGGAACAGCGTTGCGATAGAGGTAGTCGTTGGCAAGGTCGCCATCCATGAGGAACAGAGCACTCGCGGTATGACCCTGCCCTGGACTGATACCGTAGTTGCTCAAGGCGAGCTCCCAGCCGCCACGGACTCCCTGGATTACCCCTGGTTTTAGCGCCGAAATGAAGCCGCCCGGCCCGCCCAGATGCTCCGCGATCGTACGAATGCCCAACTCAGGGATCGCCTGGCCACCGGTTGTCACCACAATGGCCTCCAGTTGGTTGGCATTCAGGCGCCTGGCCAGACCCACGATGGTCTGGCCGAAGCTATTGGTTGAGCTGAAGCCCGCCGGCAGATATTTGGTGTTCTGCATCATGTCCACGGTAACCTGGACGGGCGTTGTCGGGCCGGCGTTGGAGAGCACCACGGCATAGTTGTCTTTCAGGTACTTGGCAAAGGCATCTGCCACGGTCCGCTGCTGTTCGGCGGCGATTCTGTAGTCCTGTTGATTCCCCAAGCTGAACATCCACCAGCCTGCGAGAGAGAGCATGATGCTCAGCACGATCAGGCCGAACAGCGCATCGATGGTAAAAAAGCCAGCTTGTCGGCGTTTACTGGCCATGCCAGAGACTCCTGTTCGATTGTGTGACGATGTCTTGTTCGATCATCTGGAGGTGCCCGTTGCGGATCTTCTCCCGGATGGAAGGGGCGTCATCTTGGGACAGAGACAGGCATTGGAGAGTGAGTCGTGGCTGACCGTGGTCAGGACGGTGGAGTGCCTGGTGGATCACTGCCGTAAGGCCCTGCGACAGAACCTCGAGGGCGTTCGGCATAACGGGTTGTGCCAGGACTGCCAGACGCTTAATTCCGTTGGGGACGTCGAGGCCGTGCCCCGTCGAAAATATCAGATGCCCGTTGATTGAGGCTTTAATCACCTCCACTGCTGTGGGTGTATCTCGAACTTCGCCGACGAGGATGAGATCGGCTCTGGTACGCAGTGCTCGTATCAGCGTTTCTGAGTAACCTCCCTGGGCCCGGGAAACTGGTAGCTGGACGCAGCGTCCCGGCCCGTGCTCCCCCTGCAGTAAGGTTTCTGGCGGGTCTTCAACCGTAAGTCCGAGTCCCCCTAGAGAGGTTAGGCGGGCCTTGACTGCCGAGGCGGCAGTGCTGGTTTTTCCTGCATCCATCGCTCCGACGACGTACACCAGCCCTCTAGTGTGTTCATTCATGAGGCAATCGTGGATATGGTCCGGTAGCCCAAGATCGTCGAGCGAAAGGATGGTTGCCCGAGAGCGGTTTAGTACAAAAAAAGGCTTCGCAAAGACGTCGAGTATGTACGTCACCCGCAAGAGCACACGCTCCTCCAGCACGAGAGCGAACTCAGGTTCACGTGTCGTCTCGTACTGATGCAGACACTGCGCTCGTAGCTCCTGAATTTCGGTCAACCAGCCCGTAGGGACGGCGGCCTGGCGGGGCTGGCCGGCCAGCCCCTTCACATCGGCAAAGTCGTGGCCGAGGTAGAGGTCCACGAAATCAGCATCTGCAATCAAGCTCACTCTGTCGGCCTTTAGTAGGTGGTCCAGGAGATCGAGTTCATGTCGTTGGAACAACTTGTTGTTGCGGCGGCGGGGAGGACCTCGCCGCTGGTTGCCGAGCCACCGTTGATGCCGGTGGTGGTCTGCTTGTCCTTGGCGATCTTGGTGGTCAGCGTGATGCATGCCGCTTTGGGGACGTTGCTCTCGGAGAGAGTGAAGGTCATCCCATTGCTCACAAGCGTGACGGCGCCATTCCACTGATTCGTCAGGGTGGTGCCCGAAACTCCCATGGCGCCGGTGCCTTCAATGGCGATCAGCGAAGGGACCAGGTTGGTCCCAGAGGTGCCGTATCCAGAAGACCCCTTGAGTTTCTTGGTGTTGGTGATGATGGTGGTGATGTTGCTTTGTTCCACCGCAGCATCAGAGCTGCCGAGCATCTTGTAACCAATCCAGGCGATGAAGCCCAAAGCGATGGTGATGAGCATGATCCACATCACGCCATCGATGGACAGGAAGCCACGTTGGTTTTTTGGAGTAGAGATTGTCATTGGTTGCCTCTGAGCTGTGTGCTTAGTGTTGGATTGAGTCCATCAGGCCGATGGCGAGCTGGAAAATGCCGACCATCACGAAAATCATGAGCAGGCCCATGATTACTGCGGATATGGCTGTAAGGGACTTTGAGATCGTTTCCACGCGCTTGAGCATTTGCTCGAGCCAGCGATTGGCAAACCGCTCCATCGACGTGGCAAAGCTCTGTCGAGTGGCCAGGACCTGCAGGAAGTGGATGGCCATCTGGTCAGGAAATTGATGCCCGGCCAACTTGAGCGCAGTGCCGAAATCTTTACCCGAGCTGACGCCGTAATTGATCGCGTCGATCCTTTCTCGCAGCCAGGGGGAGGCGCTGCGGCTGAGGATCGTGAGTGCGCTCAGCTGGCCGACGCCGGCGCGGAGCATTACCGACATGTTCAGCAGAAAAATCGAGCCATGCAGCACCTTGTAGATTGACCAGGGTGGAATGCTCTCGAGACGCATCCGGGTAGTCTTCAGTACCAGGCTGAGCTGTGTTTTCCAAAACGGGCTGTTGGGTCGAACCTGTAAGCCGCAAAAATACGGAAGCGTCACGAACGAGACGACGATCAAGGTCAGCAAAACCCCAACAATCACCAGGCCGTAGTGCGTGACCAGGTTGGAAAGGGCGTACAGCAGACTGGGTATGCCAGTCCACAGCTCAGGGTTTTGGCGCTGAGCCATCGATGGCACCATCCAGGTGGCGATGACATACAGCAGTGCCCCCATGAGGCTCCAGGTGATCGAAGGGAGCGCTACGACGGATATGACCAAGCGAGCTATTCGTTGGCGGGCCTCGATGAGCCGGACACAATCCCGGAAAGCTCCGACCAGATTGCCGGTCTTCTCACCGGTCTCGACCAGGGAAGCCTCGTCATACGGCAAGTGGCTCCTGCAGGCATCCGCGAGAGATTTACCACCGCGCACGAGCATCGCCACTTGACCGCAGATGACCGATACAGGGTGCATCGTTTTTCCATCGCTGCTAAATGCCTTCGCAACGGTCTCCAGCGCTTCTTCGATCGCAATCCCGTCCTCGAGCACGCCCATCAGGCTCTCGTAGAACTGGATTCGTTCGTTCTTCCCAAACTGCTTGGCGTAGAAAGTGACCACCCATCCTTGGGCGGCCTCCCGTACGCCTGTCCAGAAGTCCCGAAGCAACTCAATCATCAGACTGCTCCATCAACTGCCTGTCGAAGTCGAGCGGCCCTGCGAAGAGCTCAGCATCGCGTGGGTCCACTACCCCGCTGGTGACTTTCATGATTCCGTGGGCGATCTTGGTGATGCCGCCCATCTCGTTGATCCAGTACCTGCGCGCAGCGCTTGCGCCGCGCTTGGTGAACGTATCCATGAGCTTGACGTTGGTCAGTAAGGTTTCGGCGATAACGGTGCGATCGACGACCCCGAGGTGCCTGCACTTGCTGCAGCCTTCACCGACGAGGTTGACTTGGTCGACGATCTGCAGTTGCTTCAGACGGGCGAAGAGATCGCTGCTGATGCCGTCTATATGGTCCCGCAGCGGGATGCGACAGGCGGGACAAAGAACTGGCACCAGGGACTGGTTCGCGATCCCAGTGGTCAATAGTGGATCGGTGACCAGGTAATGAGCCACGCCCATATCAATCAAGCGCTGGATGGTGGCGATCACGTTGTTGGTATGCAGTGTCGTCCAGCCTTGGTGGCCCGTCATGGCGCCGGTATATGCTGCCTGGGCCGACGCCAGATCGCGCAGCTCACCGTACATGAGGACATCCGGGTCAAGACGTACAGCATTGGTGATCCCGTCACCCCACGTCTCGCCGGCGTAGATCGGTGATTGGTTAGCCTTGAGCGGATACTCAGGAGGATGCTCGAGCGTAAGAATGTGTCGGGAGCCACCGGTCTCATCGTACAGCGCGTTGAGGTTGACCTGCAGGGTCTTGGATTTGCCGGAGCCTGTTGGTCCAGTGATCAGGTTCAGCCCAAAGGGAAGACGTCGCAGCCTCCTGAAGTGCTCAGTCTGCTCAGGCAGAAAGCCGAGCTCCTCAAAGCTCTGCTTGGACGTGTCGTCGTACAGCAAGCGCATCACCATCAACGGGCCATCCACCAGCGGCCGAGTTGCAACCCGTGCTCCGTACAGCCCGAGCTGGTCGACGAATTTGCGGCTGACGCGGGCATCCTGAGCGATATGAGGCTGATAGTAATCGCCGGAGACATCGCACATGCTGTTGTACAGAGCAGCGCAGAATTCACGACCTACGTCGCTCTTTTCCTGACGTACCTCTTGAAGGATCCCGTACAGCCGATATTTGATCTGAGTGACATCGTGCGAAACGACGATGTGAACATCACTGGCGCCGCGGCGATGAGCGTCTCCCATCAATTCCACCACCTGGGCTTGACGCTGAGTCTCGACAAGAGCCTTCATGCCCGTCGACACCGAGGCCTGATACAGAGCTTTGATCTCCGTCATCGACGCGGAGGTGACCTCGAAGTTGATTCCCTTGTGGTCCAGCTGGTCCATGAAGGACATGACGTAGGGGTCGCGGACATGCTGGGGGGAGATGTACAACTTCCCATCGGCGGTCAGCGCAAGGACCTGTCGCAGGTCGTCTTTTATTGGATGAGGGCCGCCTGGTGCAGTCAGCACCGCCACTGGCAACGGTGCCAATGCCAGGTCGACAGGCTCAAGGTCGACGGGCTCTGCGGATAGCTCGGTCATGGTCAGTGCTCCTCAGGGTTGGCCGGGCATGAGGCCAGGCAGGCTCTGTTGTGGTTGAGATACCACCCGGTTTCCGAACCCCAACGGGAACCGCTTCCCCTCTTTGCTCAGTACCACCCCATCGAGCGTGATCTGTTGGACTCGGAAACCGTTGGGTACCTCGCTTCCCGGCTTGGCATCGACCTCGCTGCCGTCGCTGTAGATCAGGCTTGCTCGCAGTTTCTGTCCTGAGCCGCTGATTTCTTTCACTACCGGCAAGAACGACTGGCGCGGTGCAGGAGAGGTAGGGGTCATGGTGGGAGTGAACCCAGGAGCAGGAAACTGCGCCACCGGCTGAGGGGAGCTAGGGAGTGTGCCGTTTGCTTCAAGTTCGGCCTTGCTGCGCTCGGCCTTAGCCTTAAACAGAATGGTTTCGCTCTGCACCTTGCCGAGCTCGCCGACGTTGATGCCCGAGAGGTCCGGGACGGCAGCAAGGGCATTGGTGATCGGCAGCCAGCAGGCCAGGAAGAAAAGGCTGAGATTATTTCGCATACAGGACTCCTGTGACCGACCAGATCAGGTGGTCAGCCTTGTACTCGGTCTTGATCTCCTGAAGGCGCAGTCCCTGGGTCGGCGCGCCATTGAAGGAGTCGTAAGGCAGAACGCCGGTTGTGTAGGAAAGCTTGTACTGCTTCCACTGAGGTGGTGGGGGCGGCGGCGGTGCTGGCTGGCCCGGCAGAGCTGGCTCCTGAGGGATAACCACCGGCATGGATTTCAACTCTGGCTCCTGAGAGAAACTGTGGAACCAGCTGGTCAAATTATCGAGAGCGTCCTTGGCCTCGACCAATGCGTCGTCTCCCGCAGCGTCAATGGCAATATCGAACCTCAGGATCCCGGACTTTGCCTGGTCGGTGAATTCCGGGTGTATGGAGAAAAGCTCTCTGACGGCCGTCGTGAAATCTTGAGCAGTGCTGTTACCAGCCCGGTCGTAGGTCGCGATGATTTGAGAACCGTTGCACTCGGCTTTGTTGATGGGCCAGCCCTGAATATTCAGAGGCAACTGGTACATCACATGGCTGCAGGCCGCTACGAAGTCGGTGACGGAGGGTTGTTTCGCCCAGGGATGTTCCAGCGCTTGGAGAGGTTGCTCTGTACCTGTTTGGCGCTGCAGTTCGGCCAGCTCCTCGAGGCGCTTTTTCTCCGCCTCGATGGCAGCCTGGCGCGCGATCTCTGCTTGGTGAGATTTCCATTGTGACCAGGCCAGCAGGCCGCCACCGATCAAGATGACCACTAGGAGCAGCTGGGCCAATTCAGGCTTGGACATACCAAACACGAGAGGACGTAGCCGATACTCACGCTTGAGCCGAGATGGTTGGAGCAGCTCGTCGATGTCGATGAGCTCGCCACCCATGGCAAACTCGGTCGGCAGGAACTCTCGCTCGAACTGGATGCCGCGGCTACGTTGCTGCAACACCCGTTTGCGGACCTCTGATGCCGTGGCAATCAAGTCGCAACCCGGGATGATCCTGCCCTCATGGACAGCCACGATGGCATAGCGATCTTGATCGGCGTCGACGGCCCAGGCAGCAATCCACGAATCACCCAGCTGGCCAGCCAAGGTCGCAGCCAACGAGTACATGCCTTTGTGAACGTCAGAGGAGCGAGAGACAAAGCCCGCCTGGATCATCAGCGGCGTTCTTCGAATAGCCACGATGTCCAGGCCGTGCTCATGGCCATACTGACGGGCTTCCTTCATGTAGCTGGTCATGTTGCCCAGGGGCGTCCAAAGCATGCCAGTAACGAAGACGCGCCCTCGATGCTGGATGGTCTGCACCCGGCTCGACGGTTTGGGAGTGTCGCTGTTCATGAGCGCCGCCACTTACAAATTGTCCGGGAGGACAATTGGCGTCACCAGCACCACCAGGGCGCTGTGGGTCGTCGAGCGGGTTCGCCCTCCGCCCAGGCCAAAAAAGCTGGGGCTGCCAACGCCGGATTTACGCGCGTCGTCCCCGTTCTCGTCGAACCCGGTGAGAATCAAGGTCTCGCCGCTGCGCAGGCGGACCTTTGGCGCGACGTTCTTGGTGTCGTAATCCGTGGTCTGGACCTTGGATTCGTTGCTCTCGAAATCCTTGAAGATCGGCTTGCTGCTGATGCTGAGAGTGATCATCAGCAGCATGTTTTCTTTGTCCAGGAGCTTGGGCAGCAACATCATGTTGAAGCCACTGGTGATGGTCGCCGGAGTCAGCGCGGTGCTGGAGCCGACCGATGCAGTGGTGGTGGTCGAACTGGAGGCGACATAGCTTTGGACGTTGCCGATCTGGATCGGTGCAGGCTGCAGGTTCAGCGTGGTCACCGATGGCGAACGCACTTCGGAGACCCGCCCTTGTTCTGACAGTGCTTGAACGACGGCCTTGGAGCCGGCCCACGGTGAGCTGGATGTATCGAGAATGCTGCCGCTGGCCGAGATCGCCTCGGAGCTGATGCCGGCGACGGTGTTGCTCAGGCCGAAGCCCCATTTTCCGGAGATGGACTTGTAGACGGCGCTCCAGTTGACCGCCGTCTGGTCGCTGTCGCTGAAGTTCACCTCGTAGACCTTGACGTTGAACAGCACTTGTCGAGTGATGCTGCGGTTGGTCTCCTTCAGGTAGGCCGAGATGCGATTCAGCACCTCCGGCCGATCGCTAACGGTGAGAGTGCCGGTGGAGCGAGAGAGGTACAGCCGCCCTGGGGGTTGCAGGCTGAGCATGGCTTTGACGTTGCTCTCGATATCGCTCATCAGCGAGGTCTTGTAGGTGGACTTGGTGCTCTGGTTGCTGCCGGACTCGCCCGAGGCTCCCCCCGAAGAGGTCGAGGATCCAGAATCGCCATTGCCCGTGGAGGTCAGCAGGCCAGATTTGACGGTGCTTTCGATCTCCAGCTCATCACCGAACGTCCATACGTCGAAGGTTCGGGTATCGAAGTACGTGATGCGTACGCCCTGGAGTTCAGGGTCGAAGTGCCAAGAAAGCCCCAGGCGGGATGTGGCCTGGTTCAGCAACCCCGAAACGTTGCCGTTATAGTTGAGGCCAGAGATTTGCCCACCACCGCTGAATCCGAGGTCGAACGAACTGGCGCTACCCGGCATTGCTCCTGCGATGCCGGTTGGCATGAGACCAGCCAGGCTATCTGCATCGGGTCCAGCCTGAGCGGCGCCTCGTGCTGCAGTGCTGGCAGGCTTCGATGAGAGGATCCCGGGGTTCAAGGCGTCAGGCGCTACGATGACCTGGAGACCAGTTTCCTTGGTGATCATCTGAGCCACGTCGGTAATCGACACCGAGCCAGCAGGCCGGTAGGCAATGTTACGGTCCAGGGTGAATGGAAGCCCGCGTCTGGTCACCAGCGGTTCCGTAGAGACCCACGGCTTATTGCTGAAAACGACCGTGTCGCGGTTCTGTTGTGGCTGCTGGTTCTGCAGGAACTTGTTGTACTGGCTAGCGGTGTTGCCCTGGTACTCTGCTCGATCGAACGACTCATTCACCCGTTGCACGGCACAACTGCTCAGCAGGGCCAGGGCAATTGGAGTCAGTGCCCAGCGGGCCCAACGAAATTTGATCATTTCTTCTTCCTCTCAGCGACGTACAAGACGCTCTGGGAGCCTTCGCTACCATCGACTACGAAGGATCGCGGGGCATTGTCGTAGAGCGGGAACAACTGCTTGACGGCTTCCTGGAACGAACCCTCGAAGTGCAGCGGTGCCTCGATCGGATAGTTGAGGTCCTCCTGAGCCCAGATCACGCGCCACCGGGCTTTTTGGCCCATTCCTCAACGCTTTCGCGCAGGGTTGATCCAACTTCGGCCGTCCATACTTGGGGCAGCGGCCGGGGTGGGGTGGCGGGCTTGACCTCGATGGTCGTGGCCACCAACGCTGTAGCGGTCGCGCCGGCCGCTGGCTTGGCTGCTGTAAGTTGGTCGGGCGCTTTCGATGCTGGGGACGCAGGTGTTGAAGGTTTAGCTGCGGTGATTACCATCGCAGCCGGGATAGAGCCATCCTTGGCGGGTGCCACTGGGGGAGCGTGGCCACTGCCGCTGGGACTGCGGCAGCGGACGTTGTCGTGGAGATGGGGGCGGGAGTGGGCACAGCGGCGACGACTACGCCTGACGTCGATGCCGGTGGGGCGGAGCTGGTTCCAGAAACCTGCGCTTTGTCGGCATAGAGCTGGCCTGCCGGCGTCGACGGGGTTGGCAATTGGTAACCGGGGCGTAGCACGAAGCACACCTGACGGTTCACTTCATCGATTTTCACTTGCCAGGCCGGGCCAGCGAGGACTTGGAGGGTATTGCGCAGCGTCATCGGGCCAAGTTTGTACTGGGCTGCCGGCAACGGTCGGGTGTACAGGATGTTGACGTGCTGCGAGCTGGGAGGGCAGAGGGCGTAACCTGATCGGTCGACCACGTAGAGCATGGCATCCCGAACACTTGGGTTCATGCTGGACGGGATTGTCACATCGATGATCTGTGCCATCAGGTCGCGCTGGCTCGCATCGGGTTGGGTGCTCACCAAGGTGTAGCGGCCATACCGAACGACCGGTTCCTTCTCCGGACTGGCACCGTTCGGGTAGATGTCCGGAGACAGCCATTCGGGATTACGGCTGCTATCGAATGCCGGCTTCGGCTGCTGCTCAGCCTTCTGAATCGCACAACCAGCGACGAGTGCGGCGAGCGAGAGAGTGGTCAACTGCCTGATCATGAGGCCCCCTGTAGTCATTAAGGGCACGGTGACAGCCAGCAGATTCTCGTGCAGCAGGAAATCAATATCACACGGAGCTAGAATTTCCGGCGCGCTTGATGAAACGCAAGCAAGTTACCGGTTGAAGACGCCGAGGTTGGCCTGACCTCGAACTGGAGAAGATCAACGGAGGTGATAATGCTCGACAGTCGAATTGCCGCTTTCGAACACCTGATGGGCTGGGCGAACAGTCTCAGCGCTGAACGCAATCGGCGCGGCTTGGAAGATCTCATAAAAATTGTGCTTAGGCCCGTTCAGGCCATCCATTTACGAGACGCACTGCTTCGACCTCGGCATGCGGGCCCTCAGTCGTTGCACTGGATGAACTCACTTGGTGGGCTGTGGGATGGTTCTGCCGACCATGGGACTTGGGCAGCATTTCTGCTGAAGAATTGCCGTCGGCCAGTAGATCAGAGCTTCAGTATCCGGTTAGCCAGTGACATGGTAATCCCGACTTTGTGGTCGGAAAGCAGCATACTCAATAGCCTCGGAATGATCGGGGAGGGGCGTGAGCTTGGCGCGTTCGTGCAGGATCCGAACCACAGCGTGACCCTGATGCAGCCGTTGAACATAGCTTGGGTCAACGGCGGTAACCATTCGATTGCCCAAGGCATTCTGGGTGGGGAAGGGGTCCTCGTACCTGATGATGTTTATGACGTTACCGAGATCATCAGGGGGTGCGATTTGATGGCGAATGCTGGGGCTGTCGGAAGACCGGCGAGAAATATGGTTCACCAGTCTACGTTGAATTCGGATGGGCCTGGGAGATCGCACGCTTGCTGGTCGACCTCCCACGCGAAACTACTGGCTGATGGTCGCGGCGAGCATAGCCTTGGCCAAGGCGTCCTGCTGCTCTTCCGGCTCAATGAGCTCCAAGCTGACTTGGCGCTTCGCTAAGAGCATCTGCCAGAGCTGCTGATCGATGCTGTTCTCCACCAGGGGGATCTTCACGATCACCGTCCTGAGCTGACCATTCCGGTACGCCCGGTCCTCAGCCTGATCCTGTTGTCCGGGTGTCCAGGGCAGGCCCAGGAAAAAGACGTAGTTGGCGGCCGTGAGGTTGTTGCCGGTACCGGCGGCTTGGGTGGTGCAGATGAAAGCCCTGCAGTCGGGATCGCCCTGGAACTTGTCGATCGCCTTCTGGCGCTTGGTGATTGAGTCATTGCCGACCAGGGTGACGTTCCCGATACCGGCTGCATCGAACAGCTCCTTGAGGCGCGCGACGGTGGGTTTGAACTCGCAGAACAGGATGACCTTGTCTTCGGGGTCCAACTCGCCCTGCAGGTCCATAGCGACTCTGACCTTCACCTGTTCCAGGTAATGGCGAAGCGCGCCGAGCCTGGCAAAGATGGGCCTGTCCTCGAGGCGAATGCTGTCGTACTTCTTCCGCTCCTCCACCCCCATCGCCACGGGTAGCAACTGCCGGTGCTTACCCTTGAGCCCGGGCAGAACGTCTTTACGCCGGCGAAGCATCCAGTCGCCCAGTTCTGCCCGGAGGTTTTGCCGGAACTCTGGGCTGCCGGCGAAGCGTTCGCAGAAATCGCTGAGGGGCAACTGGCCGACCGGGTGGCCGGACAGACGTAGCAGGGTGTGCAGCTCCGTCTCGCGATTGAGGACAGGCGTGCCTGTCAGCAGATAGCGATTCGGCACCTTGGCTGCGATATCGAAGCCATGGCGTGTACGCTCGGCAGTCGGCTCCTTCAACTGGTGCGCCTCATCGACCACTAGAACGTGGAAATGCTCAGCCAGCAGCACGTAGTCGCCAAGGCGCTCGTAGTTGATCAGCATCCATTGGACTAGCGGATCGTGCTTCTGCACAGCGACTGTCGCATCGGGGTAGACCGCCAGGATTTCGCGCTGCCAGTTGATCAGCAACGAGGAAAGGGTCACCACCAGGATCGGGCGACCGGCTGCACTGATATGTGCCGCGATGATGGCCTGGCGCGTCTTGCCGAGGCCCATATCATCAGCCAGCAGTGCGCTGGTGCGCTGGAGCAGGTGAGCGATGCCAGCAGGCTGGTGATCGAGCAGGGAATAACCGACGAGGGCCTGGGCGATTGTGGCATCTGAGAACTCGGTGCGTTCGATCGGCGAGACGGCAGCGAGGTAGATGTCGTTGGAGCTCTCCTCACCGCTGGCGGCTGTCGAGGGTTCCTGAGGAGCACCGCCCAGGCTGATGCGAGGGATGTCTGCTGCTGGAGTCACAGAGCCATCGCCCAAAAGCTCCTGTACAACGTCCAGGATCTCGAATTGATCCTCTACAAGACCGAGCTCCAGGACCAGGTTGCTGCGCAGGATCTCGGCGGTGGCGTTGACTCGCCACGAGCTGGATTTGCCCAGGAACACTCCCCGCATCCGACGGGCAACTGCAACGACTCCAGGATGATAATCTCCGGACAGCAGCACACCGCCGTCGGCTAGCGGAGCAATTCGCAGCAGCATTCCGGAGATGAAAGCGTCTCGGCGTGGGTTTGCCAGCGCGCTCTCGATCTTCTGGCGGAATGCCTGCCATGATTCAGTGACCTTGCCTCCGGCCAGCTCGATCAGCTGGTGGTACACCAGGTCCAGCTCGTCGATGAACTTGGCCTTGGGCACGCGCCAATAACGGCAGAGCGGGTGATCGCCGCGGCGAATGAAGAACCCGCTACGGGCGAACATGACCTTGTTTGCGCCCTCAATGTAGGGCATGAGGATGCCCATGTCGTAGCCGTCGAATACGGCGGCTTCGAGCAACACTGGCTGGCTGTTTAGGAGGCGTGGTCGTTTCAATTGGCGTCCGCGCTCTTGGGCATCATCGGCACCGTTTGGTCGAGGTGGTAGGCCGCGACCCAACGTGTTAAGAGCACTGAGCCGTGAAGTGATCCTCCCTGGCCACTGATTACATACGCAGCTGGTTCTGCGCCCGTCGGCACACGTCTGCGTTCCTGCTTCCAGTACCCGACGGTCTTGATGTCTTCAGGTTGTAACGGCCAGCAAGACTCACCTGGCCGGGACTCATAATGGGGGATCTTCGGATTGTTCGCCTGCTCGGCCTTCAGCCGATCAATTACTTTTTTGGAACGAGCCACAAGCACCTCCGGGAGGATGAGTAGTCAACACGTCATCATTCAAGGTGCGCCTGCCCGCACCCATATGAGCGAGCAGATTGGCAGCTGGAGGAGAGCGGCTACAGGAGAAATGGATTACCGCCCCCGAAGCATTTCGGCTACATGCCCCTGGGCTTGGACATATCCGGCTTGCCGCTCACCGAGGGGTAGCTCACACGGCAGTTGTTCACCTTGTACCCGGTGCATCCCCAGAAGTCGTAACCCCCATCACCGCGCTTCTGGCGGCGCGTTAGTGGCATCCCGCACTTGCCGCAGGAATGGCCGCCCTGGGTGCCTGATGAAGCTTCAGGCGAACGCGCCTTCATCGCCACTGTGGGCGCCTGGCGGAGGGATGCGAGCTCAGTCTGGAGATGATGAAAGAACTTGGCGACCACCGAGCCATACTGCTCCTCCCCCGTGAGATTCGATCCAGGTCCTTCTCCAGCGTGCTGGTGAACGCCAGCTCGACGAAGCTGAAACGGCCCTCCAACTGGTCGATGGTGCTCACCCCCAACGGGCCAGGGACCAATTTGCGCTTCTCCTCAACCACCAGGCCTTTGCCGGTGATGTTCTTGATGATCGATGCAAACGTGCTGGGGCGTCCGATCCCCAGTCGCTCTAGCTCCTTGATCAGGCTGGCCTTGGTGAACCGTGCAGGCGCCTTCGTCTTCTGGTTCAGTACCTCACCCTGAAGCACGCTGAGGATCTGCTTGGGCTCGAGCACGGGTACCGGATTCTTGGGGATGTCGGTCGACTCTTCATCCGTCTCGTCCTTCTGCAAAAGCTTCATCCAGCCGAGATAGGCGACAGTGCTGCCAGTCGCGGCGAAGCGCAGAGGCCTCTGATCCGGCCCCTGGCCAGCAGTTTGGCCATGCGCACGTTGTAGAGAGCGTCTGCGAGCTGGCTGGCCAGCGCCCTGACCCGGATGAGCTTGTACAGCGCTTGCTCATCAGCAGACTCGCCTGCAACTTCATCCTCCCAAGCGGTTGGCGCAATTGCGGGGTGACCTTCCTGGGCGCTATCCGCAGCCTTGAACGTCCGGCGCTCGTCAACAACGTCGAGGCCTTGTCTGCGAGCCACTGCCTGGATATCTGGCATGGCTTCATCGGCCAAGTTGGGGTTATCCGTCCGGTGATAGGTGATCACGCCCTGCTCGTACAGGCGCTGCGCGACCTGCATGGTTTTGTCCGGGTCCCATTTCAGCGCTACGCTGGCCGCCTGCTGCAACGTGGATGAAATGAATGGTGGGGGGGCGGGCGCCGCTTCTTGCCGTCTTCACATGACTCGACAATAACCGCGCGCGTTGCGGCAACCCTTGCCGCGAGTGTGCCGTCCTGAATGTAGGGGTTTTCTTTGCTCGCGAAGTCAGGGATCGGTTGCCATATGGCAGTCCAGTCCATACCGGTGGTTTCATCCTTGAAGGTCAGCTCTACCCCGAAATGGTGGACCACCTTGAAGTTCCTGATTTCTCGTTCGCGCAACACCACCAGATAGAGGGCAGGTGACTGAACTCGACCTGCGGAGGTAGGTTGGCCCAGGACTCTCCGAAGCTCCTGCGTGACCAGGTAGCCCACCAGGCGGTCCAGCACTCGCCGGCACTCTTGTGAGGCAACGAGTTGCCCATCAATTCTCCGTGCGTTGGCCAGGCCCTCTCGCACTCTGGCTTGGGTGATCTCATTGAATGTGACTCGCTTGTATTCCCGGATCCCCAGCGCCTGTTGTATATGCCAGGCGATACTTTCCCCCTCACGGTCCGGGTCGGTGGCTATATACACCTCCGTGGCGTCCTTGAGCGCTTTGCGAATGGTGCTGACGTTGCGGGCACTCTTGGACAGGATCTCGTAGACCGGACGGAGGGTCTTCAAAACGCCGGTTGTGATCATCGTGTCATCCTGACCCGACTGGGGGAGATCACGGATGTGGCCTCCAGATGCCACCACTACCCAGTGCTCGCCAGGGCGGATCTTCTTCATCATGGGCCCAAGCTTCTTCAGCTTGCCCGGTGCCTCGATGATCATGAGTTTCATAGGGTGCCCCTGCACAGATAAATCAAGGAGCACTCTTGCCGCCGACTGGGGAGGGCACAACGCGAAATGGTCAACTGGAAGGAGGGAATTCGGTAGGGCTCAGGCCTTCTGAGGCAGGGTCAAAAATTGAGGGTTAGCTGCTGGGCGCGCTTGTACCCTTTCAGCCAGGAGGCAAGCATGGCAGGGTGCTTGTAGGGGCAGGCATATATGGGCAGCCCTTTCTCGGCGGCTTCAACCCCAGCAGCCTCCACCGCAGGATGGGGGTTATTGAACTGGCGCCTATCCGCTTTTCGCTCCTGGGCATCTTCGTTCTGCATCGATTGTTCCTCATCGGCACTGTTCACTCCGGGCGAGTCACGCTTCAAACGAGCTTGGCCACCAGCAATTCCCCGACAAGGGCGCTTTTTTGCGACCCTGTGACTCACTTCGATACAAATTAGCAGCCGTAGAGCGGAGATACCTTCAAGAAATGGTAATTTGCCAACCCTGGCATTTCAAATGTGCCCCTGAGCTGGGCAAGCGCTGCTTGCAGCGCCCCTTCAACTACGACTTACCGTCCTGGTTGCGGGAGTTTCACGAGGTGCGCCGCCCCTGGACAGCAGGTCTTTGTCGCCAGGAGTTGCGTAGTCTTAGACGCTAGGTCAAGAATGGTCGGTCGCGACGATCTGTCCTTGCCCCCAGAAGCCTCACGAATGGCGCCCGAAAATTCGGCCCCTCGCCAATGCCCGAATGCCACGGCTAGTGGGGAATCATGCTGGAGAGGTAGAGGGCCGACCAAGCCAGCAGCGTAGCGCTTGGGTCCTCCAGTGCGGCATGCACCATCACCTCAGCGTCCTGGCCCGCGATGCCGCAAACTGCCTGTCCAAGTCGAAGGAGCTCAGCTTTCACCCCTGCATCACGTGCCTTGGTCGCAAACTCATACTCTTCGGCCTGCCCGTACTGAAGAGTTGCCTTGAACCGGGAGCGCAGCATTTCGATGGCCTCCACTTCGGCCTCCGGCAGCAGGATGGTTTCGCCATCGCAAAAGACCTGGCGAACGCCAACGAGAGCTTGTAGGGCATCCATGTAGCGCGAGGAGTCTACCGTCGCCTTGACGGATGGATATTCTGGGTAGTCGTGGTGCATGGGGCGTTACCTCGAAGCGGAAAGGTGGCGCGGGTCCGTCCTTGCCACCAGTGCCTTCACGAACGACGCCTGTAAAAATGCCTGCCAGAGTGTGGTCAGAATGCTATGGACAGGCTTCATCGAAGGGAGGGAAAACTCGAAGTGACGTCCTTGTCACCAAGAGCTTCGCGATGTGGCGCGCCAAATTAAGGGGGGGGGGTTACAGGGGAATGTCGTCGTCAAAACCGTCGTTGTAGTGGCGCATGTCTTCGGGGGTTGGCTGAGGAACGTTTTGAGCCTGTCCGCCGGTTCCTTGACCGCGTGGCTGACCCTGCGGTTGATTGTTCGGACGCTGACCTCCGCCGGCAGAGAGAGTGAGCTGTTCGATTCGGTGTGGAAGAATCGAGATCCGGCTGGCCTCGACCTTGAGCGCAGACACCTCCTGGCCGGTTTGTTTATCCGTCCAGCTATCCATGATCGCGCGTCCAACCACCACTACGCGCATACCCTTCTGGAACAGAGCGGCAAACCTCTCGGCATCCTGGTGCCACCATTCGACGTTGGCCCAGAAGCCGCCCCGATCTTTGTAGCCACCCTGGCCGTCAGGGATCGAGTTGTCGAACATCACATTGAGTCGCAGCATGTGCCGCGGATCCTTGTTGCCGTTGGGGAATGATTTGTACTCAGCGGCGTTACCAACGTTGCCTTCCCAAACTACTGGTGTACCCATGGTGTATCTCCCGTTCAGTGTTGAGGTGGGTTCATGACCTGCTGCAGTCGAGCCTGATATTCGGCCTCGGCCTGCCCCATCTTTTTCCGCGCACTCAGCGGCCTGTTTGCCGATGGAGTGGATGAGGCTGATCTGCATATTCAGGGTGATTCGGTGTTGCTCCAGGGCAAACAGGTCCTGCAGCAAGTGGATTGGTGTTCTGGGGGCGTGGACCATCTGAGCCCATACGCCGAAACCCATGCGCCGCTCCTGCACGCTTTGCCAGCGAAGAAAGGTTGTGCCAGCTGCTGTGTTTTGCTCAATGAGCCTGACGGGCAGCAGAGCGAATGGATGTTGGCGAACCTGGGCCAGCACTTCCTGGGTAAGGGTGCGCAGGCCCGCCTCCAGCGATGCGCAATGCTCCGCCAACTGGACCAGCTCCCCCTTACCTTTAAAGGGCTTTAAAAGGCCTTTTAGTGAGGCACTCTGTTGCAGCCCCTGATAGGCACCCTGTTGCAGCGGTTTGAAGGCACTCTGTTGCAGTGCCTCCTTTGGTCGGGTGTCCGATCGCATGAGTGTCATGCCTCGCCTTCGAAATCTTCATCCCCATCCTCGACCGGTCCTGCTGAACCACGGCGGATGGGCGGGGCGAAGTTCGAACGGCGGATGCCTTCCAGGATGTCCTGGGGGATATCGCCGTAGCGTTTGTACATTTCACGTGCGTTTTCAGCCCTGGCATTGTTGGCGGCGAAGTCGTCACGCGAGGCGCCGGAGAAACGATGGAGCTGGGCCAGCCCAAAAAGACTGCGTAGCAGGTGAGCGCCTTCATCGATCCAGATCTCGCCATCGCGGCGACCGATCATGGCCACGTGCTGAGCCAGCAGGATGCGACGGACGACTTCGTCGTACTGCGTCAGCAAATGGACGCCCTTGAAACCCAGCGGGTTGGAGATGAAGAGCGGCAGCTTCAGCGGCTGGATGGAGAGGTTTTCACCGATTTCGAGGGTCTTGGGAAGCTGGGCCATCACCCCATCCAGGCGGCTGTCGATGGCCTTGAGGGCATCGTCTACTTCCTGGATCTTCTCCTCGATTCTGATCATCCACCAGTCGGAGTATGGGTCGTCCTGGGCCGCTCCCCGGTCGATCTGGTTGATCTTGGAGCAGAAGCCCGCCAGGCCGAGGATGCTGTGCTTCTCATCGCTCTTCTGGCGGCCCAGCCAAATTCGAGCAGCATGGTGGGTGTGGAGAGTCAGCTGGACCTGGCTCCTGAGGGAGCCGATGTTGAGCTGATAGTTGTCAGCCATGGACATGGTTTCCTTATATAAGGTGGGTGAACGATGTCCATGCTGCTGTCGGGCCGTTAGTGGCGCAGTAATAAATGAAGAATCCGGGCTGCTGGATTTGTCATTGGTTTAACTGTGCCTTGGTGATGTGGCCTGCACCACCGTGAAGTGTTGCCAGTGGCAACAGTGGGTAAAGCGTCGGCGCCGATGAAGGCTATCTGGTGGACGACGGTGCAAAGTGTTGCCACTGGCAACACTTTGAATGGCGCTCACTGGTGATCACCTGTTTGCTTTGAGCGTTGGGACTGCTTGGAGGTGTTGCCAGTGGCAACAGTGGAGAGGTTGTCCGGGCCGATGAGTGACGGGCTGTTATCCCGCGAGAGCACCGCTCAGATAGGCGGCATCGGTGGATGGTGTTGCCCGTGGCAGTACGCCCTACCATTGATGTGGCAGCAAGAGGCCTGTCCAGCCAGCCATCGCCAGGAACGGCCCCAAAGGAATTTTCGAGGTGCTGGACAGAGCTTTTTGCAGCTTGAGGTATCCGCATGCCAGGGCTGCAAGTACTAAGGTACAACCTACTGTCCAGGGAAGTGCCTGCCAGCCAGTCCATGCTCCAATTAGGGCCAGCATCTTGAAGTCGCCAGCGCCCAGGCTTTCTATGCCGGTAATGAATTTGACCAGGTGGAAAACTGACCAAAGGCTCAGATAGCCCATGGCACAGCCCCAAAGTGCCTCGTGCAGTGTTGTGAAAACTCCAAAGGAATTGAGCGCGAGACCGATCCAGAGGATGGGTATTACCAGCGCATCCGGCAGCATATGGTGCTCACTGTCGATCAAGCTTAAAGCCAGAAGACACCAAGTGAACACCAGGGCAAAGAATGCCTGCATGGTTGGTCCATAATGCACCGTCACCACGGACGACAAGACAGCGCAGCCGATTTGCGCGGCCCAGGTTCCACGCACCGGAGATCCGGTCGTTTGAAGCTCGCAAGGCTTATCGAGATCCAGCCCGAGTAGTTCCCGAGCATCCCGCTGCCATTGGTGCTCAAGGAATGCAGGCAGCCAGCAGGCAACCCAAGTACTCAGGCGACCGGCCAGCATGCCCAAACCGATGGAGCCAAGCCCTAGGGTGATCTCAAGCCCCATCCAATCATTCATCGATGGACTCCTCGCGGCGACGTGGGTCAAGCAGGGCTTGGAGCGAAGTCAGGGCGGAGTTCGCTGTCTGCATCGCGGTCGCTGTCGGTGCCGGCTTCTGGGCGGGGGACTGGGCAGCGCGTGCCACCGTCCGTGCCGGTGGAGGCGTTGGCGTCGGAGTTGCGGCGGGCGCTGAAGGGTTCCACTCGGCGTTGAAGTCGCCCCGGATGGCCTTGCCAGCAAGGGTCGTCAGGTAAGCAAGTGGCTTGGCCACGCCCCCAGTTGTACATCGATGTTTCCACTGGTTGATCACCGCCTCTCGGACATGCTCCGGTACAGGCCCCATGATCTCTCGTGCTTTCACACGGTCCTCTGGCTTGAGAAGATCCAGAGCAAGCAACCAATTCACACCTGCACTCTCGCGCGGTTGTACAAAGCTTTTAGATACAGACTTGTCTGTATTTGTATACGTACTGTCAGAGTTCGGATTCCGAACTGAGGGTGTACTCAGTGGTTTTAGGCTGAGTTCGGATTCCGAACTGAGGGGAGATCCCCCTGTTTCGCTGAGTTCGTACTGAGTTCGGATTCCGAACTCAGTCCTTCTGGGGCTAAATCTTGCTGAGTTCGGATTCCGAACTCAGGTGCGGGCAGCGCGTTGTGCTTGGTCTCTACAGCCCAGGTCTGGGCATTCAGCCGATCGCTAATCGTGTCTATGCGCGAGGGAAGGCGTCGGCCCACGTCGGGATCGCTGGTGAATTCGCGCCAGGTGATCGCTGCGATGTCCTTGATCGCTTTGTTCTGATGCTCCATGGATTGCATCAGCAAGGTCATGTAGTCCTTGTCGAACTCCAGACCCTCTGCCGGTGTTACTGGCTCGTCGTGGAGCAGATAGACGTTCCCCTGAACCTGTCCGTTGATCTCATTGCGGACGGTCCTACCCAAGCTCAACCAACGAGTTAGACGGAGCACGGTTAGCGCCTTTGCCACTGTTTCTCGAGAGGCATGTTTCCCTGGGTTCATGCCCAGGTATGGCCGTAGCTGGTCATAGGTGGGGAAGGCAGTGATGCCATCTTCGTTGACAAGTAATCGGAATACTTGCCAGCAATTGCGTTCCAAGGGGGTGAGGCGATTGTCGAGCAGGAGTTTACGCGGGACCGTTTCATGCGGATTACCGCTGAATATGATCCCGGAGTAGGGGGTAGCAGGTGCAGCAGTAGGGGCGGTGTCCTCAGCTCTCTTCTTCTGTACATGGGCCTCGAGTTGCCCCGAGGCCGAATCTAGGAGCGTGGAAATCGGGAACCGTGCGAGCTTCATTTTCTATGTTCGCCTTCTCCAAAGTGGGCGGAGGCGGGGCAGCACTCTTCGACACGCCGTATGCCACCCTCGTCCAGCAGAGTGAGTTGTCGACGTTCAGATACTCGGGACTTTTCCTTGTTGCTGGGATACAGGCCTTGTTCGATCCACTGAGTGATACGAGACCAGATCTGCGCAAGCGTTAAGCCATCAGTGCTCAGTTCTTCTGCAACCAGCATGGCAACGTCGAGCATGGCCAGGCTGTCCTCGAGCTCCACTCGGTTTTCATCCATCAACTTGGTCCAGCGGTGCCAAATATGATGATCTTGATCCTCGGAAAGCTCGGGCCACCGTCCGCGCGGGGCTCGAACCCCAATGACGGTACGCTGAAGGGCGATCTCCTGAGGTGTGAGCCCGAAAAACTTGTTGAGCAAGCTGGTAGTGGCACCCAAGCGGATTGCCCGCTCAATAAGGCGGGTTTCCTCTTCAGAGCGAGCAGCCCCGGTCAGAAGCTTGAGGATCATCGAGCTGTTGATAGACACATTGACCCAACTGACCGGTGTGTTGCGGAGCAAGCTGAGAACTGTTGGATGCTGGATCTGGCCCAGCACCTCGGGTTCAACCCCCATCTCCACACAGCGCTGGAGTTGGCCATTGCGCATCAGGTCAAGTAGCTGCGACAGAACTGCTTCGTTAAGTGTTGACTTGGACATTGAGACTCCCTCCCATTCATCTCATCGAGTGTTCAGTTGCCCTGGGCTTCCGAGGACCGTTTGAACTCTTCGATTTCCAAGTCGATCAACCGGCGAGCCAGTCGAATGATGCGGAACAGTTTGACCAGCGCGCCGTCGCTCAAACGGCCGTCGTCTCCTGGAGACTTTTCAGTACTCAAGGGCTGGCCCAGCAGCAGTTGGCCTAAGCCGGCTGCAAATTCAAACTCAGCTAATGCGCTGGCAGGATCTGGTTGCTCGTTCAGCATATTCAGAGCGATAGCCATGGCCCCGCTCAATGACTGAAGCAGCGTCAGGGTATGTTGAGCTGTTGCAGTGATTTCGACATCGGTGTCGGGCTGTTTGTATTTGAAACCGATCCCGCCGTCGATTGCCTGGATATCGCCTGGGCCGTCGACGGACTCGAGAATCTCAACTGCCAGCTGGGCTACCTGGTTGCGCAATTCTGCAGCTTGGTCAATCTGCCGCTCGATGTACCAAAGGTCTGTGATGGGGTGCAGTCCCCCGGCCTGTACGGGAATGGCGACCAGACAGTTCGCGTTGAAATCGGGTAGGGTTTCCCCACTGAGAGCGGCAACCTTCGCTTTGGTCTCGATCACCCGCTGGCTGAGGTTCGCTGGGGACGCAATGTGCCCTGCAACTCGCTCCTGCTGCTCCTCTAGTGTGAGCAAGGCTGCCGGCGCTGGGGCTGCTGGCTGGGGTGGTGTATGCGGAGACCGCTGCGAGCGAACAGTACCTTCAGATGGTTGTTGCGATGGAGGAAGGGTAGAGCCTGCCCCAGTACCTGGCGCAGGCGCGGGTGGAGTAGCGGTCGAACTCGTGATCGGCAATTCAACCACCGGTGTCGAGCGACGAAGCTTGTCCTGCTGTTGAGTGATTTCCAGCAGGATGTCCTCATAGCCCAACAGCAGCGATTTTTTCATTGTGCCGATGAGCTCGTCCTGGAAACGCTGGAACAGGAACTCTTCTGCCTCGCCTTCGAACTGGGCAAGGACGTCCTGGAACAACATCTCGAAGTCGACGCCTTCATTGCTGTAGTGCTTTTCCCAGCAGGCCAGTGCTGACTTCCTTAACGACAGTATTTTCTCGATCTGTGGCTTGCCGAGACCGTTGTAGAGAAGAGCAGGTACGGCAGGGAGCAGGTGCTGAACCGTGTCCAGCATCCTGCTGATATGAGAAGGAGAGATTGGATATCCGTCCTTCGTTAGACGGCGAGAGAGTTCTCGAATCCCAATCACCTCCCCACTCTCGGATTCATACAGCGTTTTTGCGTTCCCCACACCCACGGCGCGCTCGATGAACTTGAGTTCACCCTTGAGATCCTCAGCCAAGTGGCCGGTGAGCATGATGATCTCGCCGCGGGCTTGGTCCCAAGGGCGGAACAGCACGTGGAGGCGCTGGTACCGCGGGTCGTTGGTCTCTTGGAACAGCTCCTTCAAGATCGAGATGCGAGTATTGCCACCGTTGCGAATACGGTACTTCCCTTCCCCTGGCCGGCGAGTTACAGGCGGGGGGTGTCGAGGCCGCGGTTGCGTATCGACTCTTTGATTTCATCGTACCGAGGGTTACGGGTGGTACGAGGGTTGTCCTCCCAAGGGAGGACCTCGTCGATGCTCAGCAGGAGTGGGGTATCAGCGATAGGGTCGCTCATGGCGGCGGTGGAGCCTGTAGGGCTGAAGCCTGGAGCCAGGAGCTTGGCTTTGAGGTCTGTAGCGGCCATATCAAGCTCCTACCGCAGCAACGTGGGACAGATCCAGTGGAGTTTGATTGCGGACCAGGTGCAACACCTCCTGGATGTCGTCCTGTGTAGGAACGGCGTTTTGCAGCAGGCGATCGATGATCCTGTAAGCGCGAGCCAGCTCTGACTTGAGATTGTCGTCTGCTGAACCGGCCTGGACCTGAGCAGTATTGTGTTGGTCATTGAGCAGCGATTGCTCAAGGCGCTCAATGATCTCGCTGTTCATAGAGCGATGGTTGTCGCGGGCGACTTGAGCGACACGTTCACGCATGCCATCAGGCAGGCGAACCACAAATTTGTCAGCGGTGCGGGAATTGGTTGCGTTCATGGTGTTCTCCTTACTGGCGGCGCTTGAGTTGGTCGGTGAGCTGAGTGGGCAGGTTCTTGATCGTCAGCGAGCCGGTGTCGGCGTCGTAGGTGACGTTGGAACCGAGCAGGTGCGCCTCAAAGCTGATCGACAAACCTTCGGCGCGGCCGGTGAAACGGCGGAACTGGTTGAGCGTGCGCTTATCGGCCGGGATCTCCGGGGATAGGCCGTAGTCGCTATTGCGGATGTGGTCGTAAAACGCCTGAGGGCGGTCTTCATCGAGAGTCTGGGACAGCTCTTGAAGAGAGAGGGGCTGCCCCAGCTTCGTTTGGGTGGTGGCATAGTCGAGCAGCGCGTGGGTTTTCTCCCTGGCGCTTTCTTCTGGGAGATCTTCTTTCTCGACGTATTCGGTGAATGCCTTGAGAAGCGTGCGGGTTTCACCTGGCCCGTCGACACCTTCTTGGCACCCGATGAAGTCGCGGAAGTAGTCCGAACTCTTCCTGCCGTTTTTGCCTGTAACGAAGGAAATGTACTGCTTCGAGTTTGGGTTGTTGCGCCACTCGCTCAGGTTGATCCGGGCCGCGCAGGAGAAGTTGCTGGTGTCCAGGTAGCGAGAGGCGACAACATTAAGATCACCGTCGAGGCCGACGGTTTCGACCTGCTGGAGGACGGCGATCATCAGGTATTCAGTCAAGCCTTGTTGGTAATGACTGAAGAGCACGTGGCCACCGGTGGATAGGTTGACCTCTTCAATTAGTTTCTGCAGATGTTCGACAGACACACGGCTGAAGCTGGTGAAGTCTTGCTGTTCCTCCAGGTACTGTTTCAGCCAACCGCTGAACGGGTACGCACCCGACTCCCCATGGAAGAAGCCCCATGCTTTGCCTTGCTTGGCGTTGTAGCTGTCGTTCAGGTCGGCCTGGAGGTTCTCGATGGCATCCGTAGCCGGGAGCTCTGTGTCACGAGCGTGAAGGACGGACGGGTTGCCGTCGGGCCGCTTATCGAGCTGGTGAACGATTGCATGTCGGATTGGCATTATTGAATTCCCCGGGAGGTGTTATTTTGGGCCTCGGCACGGCGGAGCAGCGCCCGAGTATTACGCTCGGTACGGCGGTCGCTGGGCGTGCAGGACGTGAAGATCGGTGTAAAGCCGGACTTGCTGAATTTCAGATGCCCGCTGTTGGAGCGGGTGAGAGTCCAGCCTTCGGAGAGGGCGAATTCGGCAAGCCGGCGAACACTGTCGTGCGCGCCGCGAAGGAGGTTACGCATTGGATCCGGCCTCCTTCTGGCAAAGCGCATCCCCGGCTTGGATGGCTACGATTTCCGGAGTGCAGCCGGGGTATTGGGTGGCCAGGTCGGTGAGAAACTCACGCGCAGTTTCGCGCGATCCAGGAATGCGGAAGACCACGGTGCAATGATGAGCCTCATCATCGGAGCTGGTCAGATTGGGGGTTACTGCCACCTTCAGACCGCAGCTCAGGAGATGTCTAGGTACCCATACGGACCAGAAATAGTTTGTCAGCAGGGCTGGTTGGCCAAGAAGGGTCGCTGCCAGCGTTCCAGCATCATTGCATTCCAGCTCGATGTACTGCAGTCGGGCAAGCTCTTGCACAGCCTCATTCAGCTCAACTGGCACGGTGGTTTCACCAAACTGGGTGAGCCGTGAGATGACCTGGCCGAGTGCATCCAGCCAAACCGCGTTTACGCCAGAATGGTGCGCAAAGGCTAAGGCCGATTGGTCGGTGTTCGCGATCGCGGGGATCTTTGGATAGCTCTGCTCAGCTTGCATTTGGCAGCTCCGAGAGAGGGACGGGGTCATAGCTGCCGCACACCGGGCATACCAGAACCTCTGCCTCACCTTCAGGGGTGTGCTCGGCAGGATGCACCTGCCGTATTTGGTGCAGCGCGAAGTGCCGGCCACAGTTTAGGCAGCCGTGGGTAATCAGATGGGGTTCTATGACCGTCATGCGGCGGCTCCTTGCCAATGATCAGCAGTGAGGTTTGCGAAGCGAGTTTGGTTGGCGATGAAGGCTGCGCGGACATAGCCGACGGGGCCGTTGCGGTGTTTACCAATGATCAGTTCGGCAACGCCTTTGAGTTCGGTGTCCTCGTTGTACACCTCGTCTCGATAGACAAAAACGATGAGGTCCGCGTCTTGCTCGATAGCCCCGCTATCCCGTAGATCAGCATTCACAGGGCGCTTATTGGGTCGGCGCTCGAGGTCCCGATTGAGCTGCGAGAGGGCCATGAAGGGGCAGTTGAACTCCTTCGCGATCCCCTTGAGTGACCGGGAGATTTCGCTGATTTCGTTGACCCTGTTTTCCTGGCCGGGGCTCCGCATGAGCTGCAGGTAATCCGCCATGATCAAGCAAGGCTTCCCGAAGCGCCGGCTGGCACGTCTAACCTTGGCCCGCATAGCGGCAGGGGTCAGGTTCGCGCTGTCATCGATGACCAGTCGGTTGCCATAGGCGTTCATGCGATGGACGGCGGCGGATAGCTTGGGCCAATCTTCATCCTGCAACTGACCGGATAGCAGCCGGCTCAGATCGATGTGGCCCAGAATGGCCAGCATTCGATAGATCAGCGCCTCGGTAGGCATCTCCATGCTGAAAACCAGCACAATCTCGTCAGGCGAATTTGTCAGCGCGGCATCGACAATGCTCAAGCAGAACGAGGTTTTGCCCATGGATGGGCGCGCGCCTACGATAATGAGATCGGCTGGCTGCAAACCACGGGTCATCTCGTCAAGATCGGTGATCCCGGTCGGCACACCGGTAACGGTTACATGGCCATTGAAATTGGCGTCGATTTTGTCGACGACAGAGAGCAGTGCCTCGTTCATGTCGGCGAATTCGCTAACTACACGACCTTCACCCAGCTTAAACAGCTTCTGCTCTAGCGTGTCCTGGACCTCAGCCGCGTCAGCGGTGAGTTCAGCAGCGTCCCGAGTCCCCTGAAAACACAGAGACATGATGCGACGGAGATGGGCGCGGTTGCGCACGATCTCAGCATACGACCTAATATTCGCTACAGATGGAGTGTTCTTGGCCAGCTCTGCCAGGTAGGAGAGGCCTCCAACCTCCTCAGGGATGGCCATCGCCTCAAAAATCGTCACTATATCGAATGGGCTGTTTTTCTCTGACAGCTCTTGGATGGCAGTGAAGATCAGCCTGTGTTGGGATAGAAAAAAGTCGTCCGCCTGCAGTAGATCACCGACCAGATCCCAGGCTTCGTTGTCCAGCATCAGCCCGCCCAGGACGCCTTGTTCTGCCTCGACGGAATGAGGGGGGAAAGGATCAGATCGGTCACCTGACACCTCCGTGGGCAATTCCTGGCTGTTCACTGCGGCTTACTCCCCGGTGGAGCTGAGCATGCTGACCCTCCTTAATTCCTGCGTACAGCGAGCTACGATCGTGGCCCTTGGCTTCGCTTGGCGTGATGTCGAAGCGCTTCAACTCAGGGTGATGTAAGGTCAAGTAGGCAGTGATATCAGCCTGGATATCTGGGGCTAGGTCACCTGCGAATTCTCGAACTTTGTAGGCCACTGCCCCAATCCAACCCTCGGCAAAGAGTTGGCCGCGACGTCGTTTGGTCTTCAACTGGCAGCGTTTCTGCTGCGAGACATGCTCGCGACGTGCTTTCTGCAGTTGCAGGACGAGGCTGCTGTAGGCATAGGCAGCCAGATCCGGTCCGATACCCTTGCCCAGGAACTTGAAGCAGTACCCTTGCAATGGGTGGTAGTAGGAGAGGTGGCTGCAGTCGAAAGCGGCTGCGCACGTCGCGGCCAGGGAGTGCAGCCAATCCGCCGGGGAGCGGCGAGTGCCAGTAGGGACGCTTGCTTCTAGAACCTGACTGGCTCGAAGTTCGTCGGACTCGATGTTGTACTTGGCCATGAGCGAGCGGGCCTGGCGGAGTGCGGTTGCGGCCTCGTTCGTGTTTGCCCCTGGGCTATTGGCCAAGGACATCAGCTTGGTGACCTTGTCGAGGATCTTCTGCTTGTCCATCAAGATCCCTCCCCGGCGTGACGAGGCCGGCTGCGCATCGCGGATGCGATTAAGGTCAGGGTATTCAGCCCGCCGAAGACACGGAGCGCACAGGCTGGGTAGACCGCTCCTTGCAACGCCAGCTCGCCATGGGGGGCTTTGAGGATCGAGCCCAAGCCATAGGCAGTGGCCAGTGCCACAGAGCAGTTCATGAGATACAGGCAAAACGAGCCTGCGAACTGGGAGATGGAGGCCGAAGTCATCGAGCGCCTCCAGACTGCTGTTTGAGGGGATCGGCACCAATAAACATTTCGGCCGCCTGGCCCTCCTGCTTATCCGCTGCAGGTACCAGGGCCTCTTGCCAAAGGCGCAGTGTTTCGCGCTCGTTTGCTGTCAGGACTGCCAGGGCAACAGCTTCTGCCACCTTCTCCTGCAGGAGACGCAGGCGTTCATCAACTGATGAACCATCGTCATAAGCAAGGTGGCTGGTAAGGTCGCTGATCATGGAGTAGCGGAGTGATCTGACATTCCCTGCTCGGTGCTGCTCCACTGAATGCCCATAGAGCCGGGCAGGTGTCTTCAGCTCGTTTCTGATGTAAACGTTGAATTCAGAAGGGTTGTAGGAGGTGTAGAACTGCCGCGCACGATTCAGAATGAGTGCAGCTTTGATCGTCTCCAGCAGTTCTTCAGAGGTTTCGGTGGGTAATGGGAATGTTCGGGCAACCAACTGCTTCGACAGGGCTTCACGCGCATCTTGCCGGCGTTTCGTTTCTTTCTCGGAACGAACGCGCTTTTCCTTCGCATGGGTCACGTTGTGACCGATCGAATCAATGAGTTGTGCGGCACTACGCAGTAGCTCGCGCTGTTCACTGCTCAGAAGGTCACTGAGCGAACCGAGCAAGCCGGCACCCATCTTCCAACCGTTGGCCAGCTTGTGCAGGTCCCCAGACGTGGACGTCAGCTTTTTCTGGATACCCCGTAATTCATTGGAACTGTAGAGTTTCCCAATCCTGAGAACCTCATCAGCGGTGATCCCGGCAGCCTCGATAATCGTGTGCTTACTCATCGCGGCGGGCCCCCTAGCGATCTCGGCGACACGTTCTTCCGTCATTGCCTCGAAGCGGTCCTTCCACTCCGGGAACGCTTCTATAGCCAGGTTGCGGATGACGGTCAGTGCCGACGGAGACTTCCGATTTGACGGTTGGCGGTATTCCAATCGGTGTGCCGGAACTCCTTGGCTGGCCGCATTTTTGAAGACTACAGCGTCGGGAATGATTGATTGGAGGACGGTGTAGTCTGTATTTCCATCGAAAATTTCACGAACGGTTCTATGAATCTCGCGCGCGTCGGCTGTTTCATCCAGGCCGTTGATGATGATGTTGATGTGGGGAATGGTGAGACCGAGGCGTGCATAACTGCGAAGTCCATCCATCATGTGGATGGTTCCACGGCTGAATTCGCGCGCTGCCAACATTTCCGGAGGGAGAGGGGAGAGTATGACATCGCTGGCGAGTACAACCATCTCAAGCATGGCTGAGCGGGCGCCCTGGGTGTCGAAGAGGATCAGGTCGTAATCAGCTTCGAATGCCGACATCAGGTTCGCTAACCGCAGTCGCCCGTCAGGGGCTTGCAGTATGAGGTTGTTCAGTTGGTTGTTGGCGTCGTTCGAAATGATGACGTCGAGGTTCTTGATTGATGTCCGAGAGATGATTTTTGACCGATCAGTCTCATTGAAGGAAAGCAGCTCAAAAATGCCCCCGGGTGCAGTGTATTCAAGGGGGAAGTAGGAGGATGCGGAGGGCTGGACAGGATCCAGATCGATGAGGAGGGTGCGCAGGCCTGCGTCTGCTGTGAATGCCCCCAGATTAGTGGACCCAGTGGACTTCCCAGTACCACCTTTGGTGGAAACTTTACCTACTCGTTTTGCTTTTTTCGGGTGTGTCATTGCCATGCCTCTAATGTGGATTTCATTAGAGGCTGCGTGCCTAGGCGCTGGAATGGTGCTTAAAACCCCTCCTAGATGAAATTTCGGCCTAGGTCCCAATTGTCTTTTAACCAATTGGTCGTAGGTTCGAATCCCACACGACCCACCATATTTGGCGGTTTAGAAAATCCGGAAGGCCCACGAAAGTGAGGATTTCCGGGTTTTTTTTTGCCTGCGATTTGGCATCCCTCCATTTGGCGCCAGTTGCGCTGACACAGGTCAGAATCATCTTTTGCATCACGGGGATATTCTGTAGCCTTGCGCAGCTTCAACGCTGTCCGTGCCTGATAAAACTCACTCTCCCGGCGGTACCCTCAAGCGGTCCGGAGCCGGGTGTATACTCGACTTTCGCGCGAATGCGCCTGCAGGTCTTGCGAACATGACGCAGATTTCCGAACGCCTTCTGGTACAAGCCCACCTCGACGCCAAGCAGCCCAAGCCGCTGACGGCTGAGGAAGAGGCTTATTACCGTTCCGCCATCGCCGCCGAGCTCAAGGCTCAGGACGCGGTGCTTGTTGCTCACTTTTATTGCGATCCGATCATTCAGGCCCTCGCCGAAGAAACCGGTGGTTGCGTTTCCGACTCGCTGGAAATGGCCCGCTTCGGCAACGCTCACCCGGCCAAGACCGTGGTGGTCGCCGGTGTGAAGTTCATGGGTGAAACCGCGAAGATTCTCAACCCGGAAAAGCGCGTGTTGATGCCGACCCTCGACGCGACCTGCTCGCTGGACCTGGGTTGCCCGGTGGATGAGTTCTCGGCGTTCTGCGATCAGCATCCCGAGCGCACCGTGGTGGTGTACGCCAATACCTCGGCCGCGGTCAAAGCCCGGGCCGACTGGGTGGTGACATCGAGTTGTGCACTGGAGATCGTCGAAAGCCTGATGGATAACGGCGAGACCATCATCTGGGGCCCGGACAAGCACCTGGGCACCTACATCCAGCGCCAGACGGGCGCCGACATGCTGTTGTGGGACGGTGCCTGCATCGTTCACGAAGAGTTCAAGTCCAAGCAACTGGAAGACATGAAGGCGCTGTACCCGGACGCCGCCATTCTGGTACACCCGGAGTCGCCGACGTCGGTGATCGAGCTGGCAGACGCCGTCGGTTCCACCAGCCAGTTGATCGCTGCCGCGCAATCGCTGCCGAACAAGACCCTGATCGTGGCCACTGACCGTGGCATCTTCTACAAGATGCAGCAGCTGTGCCCGGACAAGGTCTTCATCGAGGCGCCAACGGCCGGTAACGGCGCGGCGTGCCGCAGTTGTGCGCATTGCCCGTGGATGGCCATGAACACCCTTGAGCGCACGCTGAAGTGCCTGAAGGAGGGATCGAACGAGATCTCCGTCGACCCGGCGCTGATTCCCCAGGCGATCCGCCCGCTCAAGCGCATGCTTGACTTCACTCAGGCTGCGCGGATGAAACTGGCAGGCAACGCCTGACCTTGAGCCGCATACGAAAACGCCCCGATCTGGTCGGGGCGTTTTTGCATCTGCAGGATTATTTGGCTTTTTTCGGAATTCGCACCAGTTGCGTATCCGAATAGATGTCGTGCCAGGCGCGCTTCTGTTTATCGAACAGGGACCAGAAGAATCCCACGCCCAGACACAGCCAGGACGCAATCGACACCATGAACCGCAGCAGTGCCTGCCACAGGCTGATCGCGGTGCCATCGGCATTCTGTACGCGGATGCCCCAGACCTGCATGCCCAGGGTCTGGCCGGCGTGAGTCCAGAATTTGGCGAAGAAGCCGAACAGCACCAGCAGCAGCACGGTGGAATACAGCGGGTCGCCGTCCAGTTTGCCGGCGTCGGTCATTGCGCGCAGACGTTCTTCGCCGATGATTGCAGCCTGGATCAGCTTATAGATGAAGCCCGTTACGATCAGCAGAGCGGTGCACAGCAGGAAGTCATAGAACATCGCTGCCAGACGACGGCCGAGACCGACGGCAGGAAAGTCGCCCTGGGGAAGGAGCAGGTGTTTCGACATGGCAGCCTCTGGACGGAAAGTGAAGCGCCATTTTACGGATTCGCGCGCACAAAAAAGCCCCTGATATCAATATCAGAGGCTTTTTCGTTACAGAAGATCAGGCTTCTGCGATGACTTCATCAGCTTGCATGCCTTTCTGGCCCTGCACTGCAACGAAGGTCACTTTCTGGCCTTCCTTCAAGCTCTTGAAGCCGCTGCCCTGAATGGCGCGGAAATGCACGAACAGATCCGGACCGCTTTCTGGAGTGATAAAACCAAAACCTTTCTCGTCGTTAAACCACTTGACGGTACCGCTCTGACGTGTGGACATTTCTTATTTCCTTTGACGCAAAAATTGATGACAGTCTCTTCCTCATGAAAGAGTACTGGGGCTGGTTGCAGGAGAGTAAGAAGACGTCGAACGGGATGTAGCTAACTTGTAGGCTACTGCCCAGGTCACGATTCCAAGCTGACCCATGCAAACACAGTGGACAAACTCTACGCCAACTACAGGAGGAAAAACAAGCCCCGTGAAGGCCCCGGTTTTCCTGTGCTTGCCGGCTGTTAGTCAGTCCACTAGTCGGGCTTATACGATTAGCTTGTTCAATTGTTTTCGAACGTTATAAGCCAAGTTCATATTCGAATCGAATGTAAGGGAAGTGCACTGTTTTATGGCGATTGCGTTACACATTAGTGCACGCATAACGCAATCGCGTTACTTATAGAAACAGTCAATCAACCACGATAGTAGCGTTGTGGAACGAATGGCATTTTGCTTACAAGCATTTGCACCTTTTTCCCACGAACGATGGCCCAGACTGGTGTGTCCAGTGCGACATAAGCGCTGTCGAGGTAACCCATCGCCAATGGCCCGCCCAGGGTCGGGCCGAAACCGCCGCTGCACACGCTACCGATGACTTCGCCGGCTTCGTTGACGATCTCTGCACCTTCACGGACCGGCGTGCGCTCCTGCGGCAGCAGGCCGACGCGTTTGCGTACGACACCGTTCTGCTGCTGGCCAAAAACCTGTTCCGCACCCGGGAAACCGCCGGCCCGTGCGCCATCGGCACGGCGTGGCTTGGAGATTGCCCACAACAGGCTGGCTTCGATTGGCGTGGTGTCGGTGTTCATGTCGTGGCCGTACAGGCACAGGCCGGCTTCCAGGCGCAGCGAATCCCGGGCACCGAGGCCGATGGCGGCGACTTCCGGTTCGGCCAGCAGGGCGCGGGCGAGTTTTTCCGCATCGGCTGCCGGTACGGAGATTTCGAAACCGTCTTCACCGGTGTAGCCCGAACGGCTGACGAAGCAATCCACACCCAGCAGCGTCACGCGGGCGAACTGCATGAAGGTCATCTTCGCCACTTCCGGCGCCAGACGTGCCAGTACGGTTACGGCCGCCGGACCTTGCAGGGCGAGCAGGGCGCGGGCTTCGAACAGCTCGGTAATGGTGCACTGATCGCCAATGTGTTTTTGCAGATGCGCCAGGTCCTGATCCTTGCACGCGGCGTTGACCACCAGGAACAGTTCGTCGTTGCCCAGATTGGCGACCATCAGGTCGTCGAGGATGCCACCGGTTTCGTTGGTGAACATCGCGTAGCGCTGCATGCCCACCGGCAGGTCGATGATGTCCACCGGTACCAGGGTTTCCAGGGCTTTGGCGGCATCGGCGCCGGTCAGGCGGATCTGACCCATGTGCGAGACATCGAACAGCCCGGCCTGCTCACGGGTGTGCTGGTGTTCCTTCATCACGCCCAGCGGGTATTGCACCGGCATGTCGTAGCCGGCGAACGGCACCATGCGGGCGCCGAGTTCGATGTGCAGAGCGTGCAGCGGGGTTTTCGACAGTTGTTCGGTGGACATGCGTGACTCCTTGATTCACACCAACCCTCTCCCGGCGGAAGAGGGGGCTAATTAACACTCGATAATGTTGACCGCCAGACCGCCACGGGCGGTCTCCTTGTATTTGCTTTTCATGTCGGCGCCGGTCTGGCGCATGGTGCGGATGACCTTGTCGAGGGAGACGAAGTGCTGCCCGTCGCCGCGCATGGCCATGCGCACGGCGTTGATCGCCTTGACCGAGCCCATGGCGTTGCGTTCGATACACGGCACCTGCACCAGCCCGCCAATCGGGTCGCAGGTCAGGCCGAGGTTGTGTTCCATGCCGATTTCGGCGGCGTTTTCCACTTGCTGCACGCTGCCGCCGAGGACTTCGCACAACGCACCGGCCGCCATCGAACAGGCCACGCCGACCTCGCCCTGACAGCCGACTTCGGCGCCGGAGATCGAGGCGTTTTCCTTGTACAGAATGCCGATGGCCGCCGCGGTCAGCAGGAAGCGCACCACGCCGTCATCGTTCGCGCCGGGAATGAAGCGCATGTAGTAATGCAGCACCGCAGGGATGATCCCCGCCGCACCGTTGGTCGGTGCTGTCACTACACGCCCGCCATTGGCGTTTTCTTCGTTGACGGCGAGGGCGTAGAGGTTGACCCAGTCCAGCACCGACAACGGATCGCGCAGCGACGATTCCGGGTTCTTGCACAGTTGCCGGTGCAACGCCGCCGCCCGCCGTTTGACCTTCAGGCCACCCGGCAGAATGCCTTCGTTGCGACAGCCGGCGGCCACGCAGTCCTGCATCACTTGCCAGATTTTCAGCAGGCCGGCGCGGGTTTCCGCTTCCGGGCGCCAGGCACTTTCGTTGGTCAGCATCACCTGACTGATCGACAGACCATAGGTGGCGCAGTGACCAAGCAAGTCCTTGGCACTTTTGAACGGGAAGGTCAGCGGTGTGGCGTCTTCGACGATGCGGTCGGCACCGGCCGCATCTTCGTCGACCACAAAACCGCCGCCGACCGAGTAGTACTCGCGGCTGCGGATCTGCAATCCCGCCGCATCGAAGGCACGGAAGATCATGCCATTGGGGTGATAGGCCAACGGCTTGCGGATCATTGCCAGATGTTCTTTCTCGTTGAACGCGATGCTGTGTTCACCGAGCAGGTTCAAACGCCCGCTGCCACGAATCTGCGTGAGACGTGCGGCGACGGTTTCGGTATCCACGGTGTCCGGGTGTTCACCTTCCAGGCCCAGCAGCACAGCCTTGTCGCTGCCGTGACCCTTGCCGGTGGCGCCGAGGGATCCATACAACTCGACCCTGACGCTGGTGGTGGCCGACAACAGGTTTTCCCGGCGCAGGCCTTCGACGAAGCGCGCAGCTGCGCGCATCGGGCCGACGGTGTGGGAGCTGGAGGGGCCGATGCCAATCTTGAACAGGTCGAACACGCTTAACGACATGGGAGGCTCCTGCGGAGCAGTTGTAAGCGGCAAGCTTCAAGCTGCAAGCAAGAGCGGTTGGCTTTTGACTTGTTGCTTGAGGCTTGCAGCTTGAGGCTTGAAGCTTATAGCTGCTTCTTTTTAAGCGTAGCTTTCGATCGACGGGCAGGCGCAGACCAGGTTGCGGTCGCCGAACACGTTGTCGACGCGACCGACCGGCGGCCAGTACTTGCCTTCGATCAACGACGCCACCGGGTACACCGCCTGTTCGCGGCTGTACGGGTGAGTCCACTCGCCAACCAGCTCTGCCGCGGTGTGCGGAGCGTTCTTCAGCGGGTTGTCGTCCTTGTCCAGGGTGCCGTTTTCCACTGCGCGGATTTCTTCGCGGATGCGGATCATGGCGTCGCAGAAGCGGTCCAGTTCTTCTTTGGATTCACTTTCGGTCGGTTCGATCATCAGCGTGCCGGCCACCGGGAACGACATGGTCGGGGCGTGGAAACCGAAGTCGATCAGACGCTTGGCCACGTCATCGACGCTGATGCCGCTGCTGTCTTTCAGCGGACGCAGATCCAGAATGCACTCGTGCGCCACCAGACCATTGCTGCCGGTGTACAGCACCGGGTAGTGCTCTTCCAGGCGACGGGAAATGTAGTTGGCATTGAGGATCGCCAGTTGCGAAGCGCGCTTCAGACCCGCGCCACCCATCATGCGAATGTACATCCAGGTGATCGGCAGAATGCTTGCGCTGCCGAACGGTGCTGCGCAGACCGCGCCTTCCTTGCGCTCCATGTGGCCGTGGCCCGGCAGGAACGGAGTCAGGTGCGATTTCACGCCGATCGGGCCGACGCCCGGGCCGCCACCGCCGTGGGGGATGCAGAAAGTCTTGTGCAGGTTCAGGTGCGAGACGTCGCCACCGAACTTGCCCGGTGCGCAGAGGCCGACCATCGCGTTCATGTTGGCGCCGTCGATGTACACCTGGCCGCCGTTGTCATGAATGATGCCGCAGATTTCGCGGATGCCTTCTTCGAACACGCCGTGGGTCGACGGGTAGGTGATCATCAGCGCGGCGAGGTGTTCGCGGTGCTCGATGGCCTTGGCGCGCAGGTCTTCGATGTCGACGTTGCCACGGGCGTCGCACGCGGTCACGACCACGCGCATGCCGGCCATGTTGGCGGTGGCCGGGTTGGTGCCGTGGGCGGACGACGGGATCAGGCAGATGTCGCGACGGTCTTCGCCACGGCTCTGGTGGTAGGCACGGATCGCCAGCAGGCCTGCGTATTCACCCTGGGAACCGGCGTTCGGTTGCAACGAGATCGCGTCATAACCGGTGGCGGCGCAGAGCATCGCTTCCAGTTCATCGGTCAGTTGCTGGTAGCCGGCGCTTTGCTCGGCCGGGGCGAACGGGTGCAGGGCGCCGAATTCGGCCCAGGTCACCGGGATCATTTCGCTGGCGGCGTTGAGCTTCATGGTGCACGAGCCCAGCGGGATCATGGTGCGATCCAGTGCCAGGTCCTTGTCCGCCAGTTTGCGCAGGTAGCGCATCAGCTCGGTTTCCGAGTGATAACGGTTGAACACCGGGTGGCTGAGGATCGGCGACTGACGCACCAGTGTGGCTGGAATGGTGCTTTGCGCGGCAGCGGCCAGAGCCGCGAAATCCGGCAGAGTCTTGCCGTCGGCGAACAGGCTCCACAGGGTTTCGATATCGACCTGGGTGGTGGTTTCGTCGACCGACAGGCCCAGACGCTGGGTGTCGATCACCCGCAGGTTGATCTGTTGGGCGCGGGCCTTGTCATGCAGCGCGGCGGTTTGCGCGCCGGTGGACAGGGTCAGGGTATCGAAGAAGCTGGTTTGCTCGACGGTCACGCCCAATGCGCTCAGGCCCTTGGCCAGGATCGCGGTCAGGTGATGCACGCGGTTGGCAATTTGGGTCAGGCCTTTCGGGCCGTGGTACACGGCGTACATGCTGGCGATGTTGGCCAGCAGCACTTGCGCGGTGCAGATGTTCGACGTGGCCTTCTCGCGGCGGATGTGTTGCTCGCGGGTCTGCATCGCCAGGCGCAGGGCCGGCTTGCCGAAGCGGTCAACCGAGACACCGACCAGACGGCCCGGCATGTCGCGCTTGAATGCATCTTTGGTGGAGAAGTAAGCCGCGTGCGGGCCGCCGAAGCCCAGCGGTACGCCGAAGCGCTGGGCGCTGCCGATGGCTACGTCGGCGCCGAATTCGCCCGGCGGAGTCAGCAGGGTCAGGGCCAGCAGGTCAGCGGCCACGGCTACCAGGGCGTTGGCAGCGTGGAAGCGTTCGGTCAGTTCGCGGTAGTCGAACACATCACCGTTGCTCGCCGGGTATTGCAGCAGGGCGCCGAAGAACGGCGTCACGTCAGTCAGTTCACGCTCGTCGCCGACCACCACTTCAATGCCCAGCGGCTCGGCACGGGTGCGCAGCACGTCGAGGGTTTGCGGGTGGCTGTGGATCGAGGCGAAGAACTGGTGGCTGCCCTTGTTCTTGCTCAGGCGTTTGCAGAAGGTCATGGCTTCGGCAGCGGCGGTGGCTTCGTCGAGCAGGGAAGCGTTGGCGATCGGCAGGCCGGTGAGGTCGCTGATCAGGGTCTGGAAGTTCAGCAGCGCTTCGAGACGGCCCTGGGAGATTTCTGGCTGATACGGGGTGTAAGCGGTGTACCAGGCCGGGTTTTCCAGCAGGTTGCGCAGGATCGGCGACGGCGTGTGGCAGTTGTAGTAGCCCTGGCCGATGTAGGTCTTGAACAGCTGGTTCTTGCCGGCGATGCCTTTGATCATTGCCAGGGCATCGGCTTCGCTCAGGCCGTCGTCGAGGCCGAGCACGCTGGTGCCCTTGATGCTTTCCGGGATGACGCTGGCGCTCAGGGCTTCGAGCGAGTCGAAGCCGAGGCTGTTGAGCATGGCCTGCTCGTCACCGGCGCGCGGGCCGATGTGACGGGCGATGAATTCGTTGGCGGTGCCGAGATTTACTTGGGTCATGTCAGGTTCCTCAGGCTTCGGCTTGGGCTTTGATCAGACGGTCGTAGGCGTCCTGATCCAGCAGCTTGGCGACGGCGGAAGCGTCGGCTGGCTTGAAGCGGAAGAACCAGCCTTCGCCCAGCGGATCTTCGTTGACCAGCTCAGGGGCATCTTCCAGCGCCGGGTTGACTGCCAGCACTTCACCGTCCAGCGGCATGTACACGCCGCTGGCGGCTTTGACCGATTCCACGGTGGCGGCTTCGGCGCCCTTCTCGTAAGCCTGCAGTTCAGGCAGTTGCACGAACACCACGTCGCCCAAAGCGTTCTGCGCGAAAGCGGTGATGCCAACGGTGACAGAACCATCGGCTTCGGCGCGCAGCCATTCGTGATCTTCAGTAAAACGCAACTCGCTCATGGAATCTCCTAAGGGCCAGACTCGTCTGGTGGACGCGGTGGATTACTTGGGCGGTAATGCCCTGATTTTATGAACGGTTACTTAGCAAGAACGCGGCCAACGTAAAAATATCGTTATAAATCAATGAGTTGATATTTTACTGATGAGCTTTGAGGGTGGGGTGTGTAGCGAAATCGCTACAGCTCGGGGCGAAGAAAAAAGCTGAAGCGGATCAAAGCCTTGCACGGCGGTGATCGGAGGAGGGTGTAGCGATATCGTTCCGCTGTAGCGCTTTCAGTACAGATGGAGGTCGCTTTTGGTGGGGTCAGGCTTTTCCCGGAATCCCGTACTTGCGCAGCCGATGGGCAATCGCCGTGTGCGAAGTCTGCAGGCGGCCGGCCAGTTGGCGGGTCGAGGGGTAGCTGACGTAGAGTTTTTCCAGCAGCGATTTCTCGAAGGCTTCCACGGCTTCTTCCAGGCTGTCGACGTCGGTGTCGGTCTGGCGTGCCACGGAGGTGCCGGCGATGTCGAGGTCGCCGATGTCTACCAGGCTGCTTTCGCAGATGGCGGCGGCGCGGAAAATCACGTTCTGCAATTGCCGCACGTTGCCCGGCCAGCGGTTGCCGAGCAGCGCCGGGTAAGTACCCGGGGCAAGGCGGCAGACCGGGCGCTGGATCTGCGCGCAGGCCTGCTGCATGAAATAGCGCGCCAGCAACAGAATGTCCTGACCGCGTTCGCGCAACGGCGGCACTTCGACGTTGAGCACGTTGAGGCGGTAGAACAGGTCTTCGCGGAACAGGCCTTCGCTGACCATTTTTTCCAGGTCACGGTGAGTGGCGCTGAGGATCCGCACATCGACTTTGACTTCGCGATCGCCGCCCACCCGACGGAAGCTGCCATCGTTGAGGAACCGCAGCAGTTTGGCCTGCAAGTACGGCGACATCTCGCCGATCTCGTCGAGAAACACCGTGCCCTGGTTGGCCAGCTCCATCAGCCCCGGTTTTCCGCCCCGTTGTGCGCCGGTGAAGGCACCGGGGGCATAGCCGAACAGTTCGCTCTCGGCGAGGTTCTCCGGCAGGGCCGCGCAGTTCAGCGCCAGAAACGGTGCGTTGTGTCGGGCGCTGATGGCGTGACAGGCGCGGGCCACCAGTTCCTTGCCGGTACCGGTTTCACCCTGGATCAGCAGCGGCGCATCGAGGGCCGCCACGCGCTGCGCCCGGGCCTTGAGCGTGCGGATCGGCGGCGACTCGCCGAGCAGTGCATCGAAACCTTCGGCATGGTCGTGGTGCAGCGCCGAGAGCTGTTCGCCGATACGGTTGGGTTGATACAGGGTCAGCAGGGCGCCGGCGTCGGTGATCGGCGTGGCATCCAGCAACAGGGTCTGGCCGTTGACGGTGATCTCCCGCAGCGGCAAGCGGAAGCCCTGTTCAAGCAAGGTTTCGAGCAGGCCCGGATCGTTGAACAGTTCCGAGACGCTTTCTCCCGCTGGTTCGCGACCGTACAAGGCGATCAGCGCCGGGTTGGCCAACAGCACCTTGCCGGCGCTGTCCAGCGCCAGCACCGGGTCGGTCATCGCCGCGAGCAACGCGTCAAGCTGCAAGTGCCGGCGCTGGCCGGGGAGGATGTCGACCACCACCACTGCTTCCACGCCGCGCACCCGGAACAGCGCATCCTTCAACTCTTCGAGCACTTGCGGGCTGAGGGTCGGGGCGTCGATGTAGACGTTCGGCGGAACCATTTCCACCGCATCCAGATTGAGATTGCGTCCACCGAGAATCGCCAGGACTTCCTGGGTGATGCCGACGCGGTCGATGAAACTGACGTGGATACGCATGGGGTGGTTCTGGGTTCTGGAGTGCGGAGGGGGGCAAGTATGCCTTGGGGCGATGGCGGAGGTGAAATCAAAAGCACCCTCACCCCAGCCCTCTCCCGGTGGGAGAGGGGGCCGACCGAGGTGTCTTGCGTGATACATCGACCTGAAGAATCGAGGCGATTATGGATTCGATAAGGCAGGATCAGGTCGGCGTAGCTCTGAAGCATCCCCCGGTCAGCTCCCTCTCCCTCCGGGAGAGGGCTGGGCGGGCGGCGTTCCGATGAGGGGAAGCTTTTGGGGTCACTCGAAATGCTCTGGATTGACCGGATCCCCGGATTTCATATTCAGCTGCGTACGAATGTCTTCAAACATCAGGTCGTAATGCTTGTGCACCGAGCCGATCTGGCTGTGGCTTTTGGGGATGCCGTACTTTTCGGCAATCTGCGTCACGTTGCGCGCGAAGTTGTAGGCCTCTTCCTTGGGCAGAAAGAATGGTTCGTTGACCTCTTTGCCCTGGATGCTTCCAACCAGCCGGAACTGTATCCCTTTGCCTTTTTGCGGATCCTGCGACACCTCGTATTCGAGGCGGATGTTGTAGTTGACGTCATCTTTGGTCAACGCGTGCCGCTCGATGTGCAAATGACCGGGTTCGAACTGGGCCATGGTGTTCTCTCCTTTCAAGGCATGGGAGAAGGGCAGACCTGGAGTCTGCCCCAGCATTTCTTTTTTATCGGTAGGTGATGCCGGGTTTCGAGGTGCTCACCCGCGTACCGGCGGTGCCCTGGACGATGGCTTCGATGTCCGCCAGCGAACCGATTACCGCGACCTTGCCAGTATGGCGTGCAAATTCGCAAGCTGCCTGCACCTTCGGCCCCATGGACCCGGCGGCGAAGCCCAGGCGTTCGAGTTCGTCCGGGTGGGCCTGGGCAATGGCTTTCTCGGTGGGTTTTTTGAAGTCGATGTACGCCGCGTTGACGTCGGTGGCGATCACCAGCAAGTCCGCTTCCAGCTGTTCGGCCAGCAGCGACGAGCACAGGTCCTTGTCGATGACCGCCTCAATGCCTTTGAGGTTGCGCTTCTCGTCGTACATGGTCGGGATACCGCCACCGCCGGCGCAGATCACGATGCTGCCCTTGTCCAGCAGCCACTTGATCGGGCGGATTTCGAAAATGCGCTTGGGTTTCGGGCTGGCCACCACGCGACGGAATTTGTCACCGTCGGCCTTGACCACCCAGCCTTTCTCTTTGGCCAGGCGCTCGGCTTCTTCTTTGGCATAGACCGGGCCGATGAATTTGGTCGGGTCTTTGAAAGCCGGATCCTTGGGATCGACTTCGACCTGGGTGAGCAGGGTGGCGAACGGGACTTCGAAATCCAGCAGGTTGCCCAGTTCCTGTTCGATGATGTAGCCGATCATGCCTTCGGTTTCGGCACCGAGCACGTCCAGAGGGTAGGCTTCATCGGGTTTGTAGGAGAGGCCCTGCAACGACAGCAGGCCGACTTGCGGGCCATTGCCGTGGGCAATGACCAGTTGATTGCCGGGGTGGATCTTGGCGATTTGCTCGGTGGCGATGCGGATGTTGGCGCGCTGGTTGTCAGCGGTCATCGGCTCACCACGGCGGAGCAGGGCGTTACCGCCCAGAGCTACGACGATACGCATAATGCAGTCCTTTCAGAATTCGGTGAGCCTGCGGGGCAGCCTTTGGCGGCGCCCGCAGGTCAGGGGCAACGCTTACAGATCAGCCAGGGTCGACACCAGAATCGCCTTGATGGTGTGCATACGGTTTTCCGCTTGCTCGAAGGCGATGCAGGCCGGCGACTCGAACACGTCGTCGGTCACTTCAATGCCGTTGGCCAGGTGCGGATACTGCTCGGCGATCTGTTTGCCGACCTTGGTATCGCTGTTGTGGAACGCCGGCAGGCAGTGCATGAACTTGGTGCGCGGGTTGCCGGTGGCTTTCATCAGTTGCGCGTTGACCTGGTACGGCAGCAATTGCTCGATGCGCTCGGCCCAGGCTTCAACCGGCTCGCCCATCGATACCCAGACGTCGGTATGGATGAAGTCCACGCCTTTGACCGCAGCTTTCGGGTCTTCGGTCAGGGTGATGCGGGCACCGCTTTCTTCTGCGTATTTTTTGCAGCGCTGTACCAGATCATCGTGGGGCCACAGGGCTTTCGGCGCGCAGATGCGCACGTCCATGCCCAGTTTGGCGCCGACCAGCAGCAGCGAGTTGCCCATGTTGTTGCGGGCGTCGCCCAGGTAGGCGTAGCTGATCTCGTGGATCGGCTTGTCGGCGTGCTCACGCATGGTCAGTACGTCGGCGATCATCTGGGTCGGGTGATATTCATCGGTCAGGCCGTTGAACACCGGTACGCCGGCGAACTTGGCCAGCTCTTCGACGATTTCCTGCTTGAAGCCACGGTACTCGATGGCGTCGTACATGCGACCCAGCACGCGGGCCGTGTCTTTCATGCTTTCCTTGTGGCCGATCTGCGAGGAATTCGGGTCGATGTAGGTGACGTTGGCGCCCTGGTCATAGGCGGCGACTTCGAACGCGCAGCGGGTGCGGGTCGAGGTTTTTTCGAAGATCAGGGCGATGTTGTTGCCCTTCAGGTGTTGCTGCTCGGTGCCGGTGTACTTGGCGCGTTTCAGGTCGCGGGACAGGTCGAGCAGGTAACGCAGCTCACGTGGGGTGTGGTGTTCCAGGCTGAGCAGGTTACGGTTGTGGATGTTGAAAGCCATGATGGATCTCCTTGCCCGACACTGTGAAAGCTACTGCGCTCGGAAATACTGCGTTAAAAACAGGCTCGGAATGCTCATTTACAGCCAGTAAACTCCGCTTCCTCGCCTGTTTTTGCCTTGTCTTTCCTTCGCTCGCTACGCTTTCACAGCGCCGGGTCGTTTTAAGTCAAAAAGTTAGTAGTCGATCGGGTCGCGGATGATCGGGCAGGTCATGCAGTGGCCGCCGCCACGGCCACGGCCCAGTTCGCCGGCGCTGATGGTGATGACCTCCACGCCTGCCTTGCGCAGCAGGGTGTTGGTGTAGGTGTTGCGGTCGTAGCCGATGACCACACCCGGTTCCACGGCCACCACGTTGTTGCCGTCATCCCATTGCTCGCGTTCGGCGGCGAAGCTGTTGCCGCCGGTTTCCACCACGCGCAGGTTCGGCAGGTTCAGCGAGTTGGCCACGACTTCGAGGAACGTTTTGTTCTCCCGTCGTACGTCCAGACCGTAAGGCTTGCTTTCGTCAGGACGGATGATGAACGGCACGATTTCCTTGACCACTTCCGGGAAGATCGTGACCAGGTCGCGGTCGCAGAAGCTGAATACGGTGTCCAGGTGCATCGCCGCGCGGGATTTCGGCAGGCCGGCGACCACGACTTTTTCCACCGCACCCTTGGCGAACAGCGACTGTGCGAGTTGGCCGATGGCCTGGCGCGAGGTGCGCTCGCCCATGCCGATCAACACCACGCCATTGCCGATCGGCATCACGTCGCCGCCCTCGAGGGTGGCTTTGCCGTGGTCCTTGTCCGGGTCGCCGTACCATACTTCGAAGTCGGCGCCGGTGAAGTCGGGGTGGAATTTGTAGATGGCAGTGGTCAGCAGGGTTTCCTGACGACGGGCCGGCCAGTACATCGGATTGAGGGTCACACCGCCGTAGATCCAGCAAGTGGTGTCGCGGGTGAACTGGGTGTTGGGCAGCGGGTCGAGCAGGAAGCTGGAATGGCCCAGGTAGTCGCGGTACATCTTGATCACGCTGGCGCCTTCGCTGTCCGGCAGATCCTCGCCGGCCACGCCGCCGATCAGGAACTCGGCAAGCTTGCGCGGCTCCAGGCCTTCGAGCCAGCTGCGCACTTCGTTGGTCAGGCCGACGCCGACGGTGTCCGGGGTGATCTTGCGATCCAGAATCCATTTCAGCGCTTCGGGGTTGCCGACGATGTCGGTCAGCAGGTTGTGCATTTCCAGCACTTCGATCCCGCGCTCGCGCATTTTGGTGACGAAGTCGAAGTGGTCGCGCTTGGCCTGATTGACCCAGATCACATCGTCGAACAGCAGTTCGTCGCAGTTGCTCGGGGTCAGCCGCTGGTGGGCCAGACCTGGGGAACAAACCATGACTTTGCGCAGTTTGCCGGCTTCGGAATGGACGCCGTACTTAACTTTTTCCGTGGTCATTTCAGTGATCCTCCAGAGATAAAACGTTTGGCAATTACAGAGTCAGGAAGCCGTCGTAGAGACCGTAGGCTGCCACCAGGGCGCCCACGACCACCGCGGCGAAAATCAGCTTCTCGACGTTGGTGAAAACCGGTTGTTTGAGTTCGAGCTTGGCCTTGGCGAACAGGATTGCGCCGGGCGCATAGAGCAGGGCCGAGAGCAGCAGGTACTTCACGCCGCCGGCGTAGAGCAGCCAGACCGCGTAGATCAGGGCGATACCACCGATGATCAGGTCCTTGCGCCGTTCTGCCGCGAAGCCTTCGTAGCTTTCGCCACGTACCGCCAGCAGCAGGGCGTAGGCCGCCGACCACAGGTACGGCACCAGAATCATCGACGTGGCGAGGTAGATCAGCGACAGGTAAGTGCTGGCCGAGAACAGGGTGATGACCAGGAACAGCTGGACCATCGCGTTGGTCAGCCACAGGGCGTTGACCGGCACATGGTTGGCGTTCTCCTTGCGCAGGAACTCCGGCATGGTGTGGTCCTTGGCGGCGGCGAACATGATCTCCGCGCACAGCAGCACCCACGACAACAGCGCTCCCAGCAGCGAGATGATCAGACCGACGCTGATCAGCACCGCGCCCCAGTGACCGACCACGTGCTCAAGCACGGCGGCCATCGACGGGTTCTGCAGTTTGGCCAGTTCCGGTTGGGTCATGATGCCCAGCGACAGCACGTTCACCAGCACCAGGAACAGCAGCACAGTGATGAAGCCGATCACGGTGGCTTTACCCACATCCGAACGTTTTTCCGCCCGGGCCGAGAAAATGCTCGCGCCTTCGATGCCGATGAACACCCACACGGTGACCAGCATCATGTTGCGCACCTGGTTCATCACGCTGCCCAGGTCCGGGTTTTTCACACCCCAGATGTCGGCGGTGAAGATGTCCAGTTTGAAGGCGAAGATCGCGATCAGGACGAACAGCAGCAGCGGCACAACCTTGGCGACGGTGGTCACCAGGTTGATGAACGCCGCTTCCTTGATCCCGCGCAGCACCAGAAAGTGCACGGCCCACAGCAGCACCGAGGCACCAATCACGGCGGCAACGGTGTTGCCTTCACCGAAAATCGGAAAGAAATAGCCGAGGGTACTGAAGAGCAGAACGAAGTAACCGACGTTGCCCAGCCAGGCGCTGATCCAGTAGCCCCAGGCGGACGAGAAACCCATGTAGTCGCCAAAACCTGCCTTGGCGTAGGCGTATACGCCGCCGTCCAGGTCAGGTTTGCGATTGGCGAGGGTTTGAAAGACGAAAGCGAGGGTGAGCATGCCGACGGCGGTGATGGCCCATCCGATCAGTACCGCACCGACGTCGGCGCTGGCGGCCATGTTTTGTGGCAAAGAGAATATCCCGCCACCGATCATTGATCCGACTACCAGGGCAACCAGTGCACCTAGTCGTAGTTTTCCGGGAGCTTCAGACATTGCATGACTCCATTGCAGGAGAGAAGAGTTCACAGCGTAGTTCTGTTGACTGTTCAAACAGCTGACATAGATCAGTGCATGGCCACATTCCATTGTTAATGAATGACTTATGAATCCACTGCAGGCATAAGGCTACTGTCTGGAAGGCCCGTCCCAGAGGCCTTTGGTCGATATGGTTGGGAATGGATCCTATTACTTTCGAGTTATCACGCTAGTTGCTTTTCAGGTTTTGGCAAATTTTTCACATCTGTTTTCAGTACAGAATTGATTTATTAGGATCGGCGCACAAAACTGACTTAACGTGCTAGGCGTTAGCGTCATCCGCTATATATAAGTGGGCGTTTGTTGGCATTACCTGATAAACGTCTTCGACTGTTAGCTGTTTAGTTAATAGTTGTTACAAATAAAACCTCACCACATCTTTCAAGGAGATTTGTATGTCGCAACCGACGCAAAAGCTGCGCCTTGGCGCGCTGATCGCCCTGGTGGTGGGTTCGATGATTGGCGGGGGATTTTCTCCTTGCCGCAGAACATGGCGGCTCGTGCCGACGCCGGCGCCATCCTGATCGGCTGGGGAATTACCGCCATCGGCATGCTGACTCTGGCGTTCGTGTTCCAGACCCTGGCGAACCGCAAGCCGGAACTGGATTCCGGCGTCTACGCCTACGCCAAGGCCGGATTCGGCGACTACATGGGTTTCTCTTCAGCGTGGGGTTACTGGATCAGTGCCTGGCTGGGCAACGTCGGGTATTTCGTGTTGCTGTTCAGCACCCTCGGCTACTTCTTTCCGGTGTTCGGCCAGGGCAACACGCCGATCGCCATCGGTTGCGCCTCGGTGCTGCTGTGGGCCGTACATTTTCTGGTGATGCGCGGGATCAAGGAGGCGGCGTTCATCAACCAGTTGACCACCGTGGCCAAGATCGTGCCGCTGATCATGTTCATCGTCGTCGCTGCCGTGGCGTTCAAGGCCGATATCTTCACCCGTGACATCTGGGGCCGCAGCAATCCGAATTTCGGCGGGGTGATGGATCAGGTGCGCAACATGATGCTGGTGACGGTGTTCGTGTTCATCGGCATCGAAGGCGCCAGCGTGTATTCGGCGCGAGCCGAGAAACGTTCGGATGTCGGCAGGGCCACGGTGATTGGCTTCATCGGCGTGCTGGCGCTGTTGGTGCTGGTCAACGTGCTGTCGCTGGGGATCATGAGCCAGCCGGAACTGGCGACACTGCAGAACCCTTCGCTGGCGGCTGTGCTGGAACACATCGTCGGGCCGTGGGGCGCGCTGGCGATCAGCATCGGTCTGGCGATTTCGTTGCTTGGCGCATTATTGTCATGGGCGCTGCTGTGCGCCGAAATCCTCTTCGCCACGGCCAAGGACAAGACCATGCCGGCGTTCCTGAAAAAGGAAAATGCCAACCATGTGCCGGTCAATGCGCTGTGGCTGACCAACGTGATGATCCAGATTTTCCTGCTGATCACGCTGTTTTCCGCCGGCACCTACACCAGCCTGATCTACCTCGCCTCGTCGATGATTCTGGTGCCGTACCTGTGGTCGGCGGCCTATGCGGTGCTGTTGAGCGGGCGCGGCGAAACCTATGAACATGCCTCGGCCGAACGCACCAAGGACCTGCTGATCGGCGGTATCGCCCTGTGCTACGCGGTGTGGTTGCTGTATGCCGGCGGGGTGAAATACCTGCTGTTGTCGGCGCTGCTGTATGCCCCGGGGGTGATCCTGTTCGCCAAGGCCAAGCATGAGCAGGGTGAGCCGCTGTTTACCACCATCGAAAAGGGGATTTTCACCTGCGTCATCGCCGGGGCCGGGCTCGCGGCCTACGGCTTGTACAGCGGCTTGCTGTCACTGTGAGGCTGCGGCTCGAATACCAGGCGCCCTACGACTGGCCGGCGATGCTCGGGTTTCTCGCCGCGCGGGCGGTGGTCGGGATGGAGGCGGTGATAGAGGGTGTGTATTCGCGCAGCATCGGTTTGGACGGCGTTCACGGCACGGTTTCGGTCTGGCCCGGTGACGGCGATGCGCTGGAGGTGGAACTGGATTTTCCGGATGCGGCGGCGGTTCCCGAGATCGTTGCGCGCTTGCGACGGTTATTCGATCTGGACGCGGATCTGCCGACGATGCAGCGGCATTTGAAGGCAGATCCGCTGCTGGCGCCATTGATTGCCGAGCGTCCGGGGTTGCGGGTACCGGGGACGTGGGACGGTCTGGAACTGGCGTTTAGGGCGGTGCTGGGGCAGCAGATCACCGTGGTCGGGGCGATCCGGCTGGCGGGGAAACTGCTGGCGCAGTATGGCGAGCCGTTGCGTTCATCGGTGCCTGGACTGACTCACGTCTTTCCTCGGGCAGCCGTTTTGGCGAGCGCCGATCTGGCGACGCTGGGCATGCCGAAAAGTCGTGGGCGCACCTTGTCCGGGGTGGCGCAGGCGTTGCTGGATGATCCGCTGCTGTTTGCCTCCGGGACGGCGCGCTTGCTGGCGCTGCACGGGATTGGCGACTGGACGGCGCAGTACATTGCCCTGCGACAGTTACGGGATATGGACGGGTTCCCGACCGGGGATGTGGGGTTGCTGCGAGCACTGGAGGTGCTGCAAGGAGAGCGGATGACGGCGCGGGAATTGTCTGTCCGCGCCGAGGCCTGGCGACCGTTTCGCGGTTATGCGGCGCAGTTGCTGTGGACTTCGTCGAGTCGTGCGGATTGATACCCGCACACCTTCAAAACCATCGCGGTTGATGTGAACCCAACTCGGTGGCCGGCAATGACCACTGCAATGGCGTCCCGCTGATCTTCAAAGGCGCTTGCAGCCGATGCGCCGGACCCCAGGGCGTCTGCTCCACCTGTGAGTTTTGATCCTGTTCATCTTCCGGACGCAGCACTTCGTTCGTGCCCCGCCCCTGCTCGATCAATAACTTCGCCGTCCGCGCCAGCGACAACCTTGCGGATCCACCTCGACCACTGCGCAGTCTCTCAGCCAGCAACCGGATCACACTCGCCGCCATCAGATACCCCGTCCCATGATCCAGCGCCTGTACCGGCAGCGGTGTCGGTTTGTCCGCCTGCTTCCAGCGCCGCCCGGCCTCGGCAATCCCGCTGCTCATCTGCACCAGACTGTCGAAGCCCCGACGGTTCTGCCATGGGCCGCTCCAGCCGTAGGCGTTGAGGCAGACATCGATCAGCCCCCGGGCCAGTTGTCGGCGACGTTCGGCGCCGAAACCGAGGTGTTCAAGCGCATCGGCGCGATAGCCGTGCAGCAGAATGTCAGCGTCCTTGAGCAAACCTTCGAACACCGCACGATCTGCCGGTTGATGCAGATCCAGTCGTGCACAGCGTTTACCGAGGGTGACTTCCGGCACCACGCCGGGTTCGTTCCAGGTCGGCGGGTCGATGCGCAGGACATTGGCGCCTAGCCCCGCGAGAAAGCGGCTGGCGGTCGGGCCGGCGAGCACGCGGGTCAAATCGAGCACCTTGAGCCCGGCCAATGGCTGCGCCATCGAGCCTTGCCAGAGTTGACGACTTTCATCTTTCCCATCACTGAAATGCACCAAGGGTTCGGCGTTCACCGCCAATCCTTGCGGGTGTTTCTGCCACTGTTCCCAACTGCGCATTTCGGCAGCACAACCCTTGGCATCGACCACCGCTTGCTCCAGATCGGCGCTGGTCCATTGCGCGACTTTCGTCGCCATGGCCGCACGATCGGCACAGGCACCCAGCACGCTTTCAGCGGCGGCGCGATGATGCGGGGCGTTGGTGTGCAGGCGGATCCAGCCATCCTTTGTTGCGTAGTCGCCGGCCACCGGATCCCACAGCGGCGGGACCTCCCAGCCGATCGGTCGCAGCGAGGTGGCAAACCAGAACGAGGCGAGGCGGCGGTCAACTTCGACGCTGGGCAGGTGGCCGGTCTGCTGCCGTAGCAATTCGCCGACCGCTTGCCCCGCCGCGGCAATGCTCGCGCAGGCAAGGTCGGTGACAGCAAACGCCGAGGGCAGGGCGCCCTCGCCGGTGAACGGAATCGGCGTGTGGGGCAAGCCGAGTGCGGCTTGAATGGACGTGAGCAGATCAGTCATCGAAGGCCCTCCGGGAGAGGGCCTGATCATAGATCAAATCAGACGCGGAACTGATCCATCAATTTCATCTGCTGGCTGGCCAGGGCGTTGAGCTGGCTGCTGATCGCCGCCGATTCGGTGGCCTGTTCGGTCAGGGTTTCGGTGACGGTACGGATCGCCGATACGTTGCGGTTGACCTCTTCGGCCACCGCACTCTGCTGTTCGGCGGCGCTGGCGATTTGCAGGTTCATGTCGCTGATCACGGTGACCGCGTCACTGATCTTGCCGAGCGCGTCCACGGCCTGGCGGATCTGCCCGGCGTTGTTGTGGGCCTGGGTCTGGCTCGAATGCATGGTCGCGACCACGCCACGGGTGCCGGTCTGGATGCGTTCGATTACCACGCGGATTTCTTCCACCGAATCCTGCGTGCGCTTGGCCAGGTTACGCACTTCGTCGGCCACCACCGCAAAACCACGACCGCTTTCACCAGCGCGGGCTGCTTCGATCGCGGCGTTCAGCGCCAGCAGGTTGGTCTGTTCGGCAATGCTGCGGATCACTTCCAGCACCGAGCCGATTTGCTCGCTGTTGACCGCCAGTTCCTCGACTTCGGTCACCGCTTTGCTGACTTCATCGGCCAGTTGATTGATGTCACGGGTGCTGCGCTCGATGATCGACATCCCGTCCTTGGCCGACTGATCGGCGCCCTTGGCGGCATTGGCGGCGTTCGAGGCGCTGTTGGCCACGTCGTGGGCGGTGGCGCTCATTTCGTTGGAGGCGGTGGCCACCTGATCGATTTCGCGGAACTGCACTTGCATGCCTTCGCTGGTCTGGCGGGCGATTTCCGACGACTGATCGGCGGTGCCACGGCCTTCGGTGATGCTTTGTTTGATCTGGGCGATGGTCGGCTGCAGCTTGTCGAGGAAGCGGTTGAACCAGTTCACCAGTTCGCCGAGTTCATCCTTTTTGGTGTAGTTCAGGCGCTGGGTCAGATCGCCTTCGCCGCTGGCAATGTTCTTCAGCATCTCGGCGACGCTGTTGATCGGCCGGGTCACGCCCGAAGCGGTGAGCCAGATCAGCATAAGGCCGATCAGACCGGCGATCACGGCCACCGCCAACGCGGTCATCACGCCGGTTTGCTGAGCGTCATCGAGCACTGCTTGCAGTTTGACCGAGTCGGCCAGCAGCACTTGTTTCGGCAGGTCGATGACCACACCCCAGGCCCGGGAATTGCCGATCGGATCGACCGGGTACACGGCGCGGATCAGGTCGCCCTGTTCGAGAATCTTCGGTGTGCCGGCGCTCAGCAGTTGCAGGATGTCCTTGCCTTCGGCGCCGAGGGTTTCGGCGATGCCTTTGCCGACCTTGGTCGCGTCAGTGCTGTAGGCGCCGAGTACGCCGCTGCCGGAGACGATCAGCATGTGCCCGGCACCGTTGAACAGTTCGCGCTGGGAACCCACGGCCGCCGCTTGCAGGGCGTCGAGGGCGATGTCGATGCCGACCACGCCGATGGCCTTGCCGTCCACCAGCAGCGGCACGGAAATGGTGGTCATGAGCATTTCCTTGGTGCCCACGGTGTCGGCGTACGGGTCGAGCAGGCAGGTGCGCTTGTTGTCGCGAGGGCAGGTGTACCAGCTGTTGTAGGGCGTGCCGCTGACGCTGAGGGTGGTCTTGGTCATGTCTTCTTCGACCATGATCGTGTTCAGCGCAGAACCCCCGGCGCGGCTCCAGTAGGTGGCGAAGCGCCCGGCTTCGTTGGACTGGCGCGCGGCGTCGTTGACGAACTCGCTGTCCTTGCCGTCCAGGCCGTTGGGTTCGAAGGCCAGCCAGATACCCAGCACCTTGCTGTTGCGCTCGAACGCGGTTTTCAGGCTCAGGTTCAACTCTTCACGCAAGGTCCCGGCGTCCAGCGAACGCTTGGCGGCCATGACGCGCATGTCCTTGATCTGGTCGGCCAGTGCGGTGATCACCAGCAGGCTCTCGCCGAAGGTTTTCTGCACCTGCACCGCCTGTTCGGCCGCCTTGGCCTGCAGCAGGTTCTGCACGCTGGCGGTGAGCATCTTGCTGCTCGAATCGCTGACCAGTTCGTCGTTCTGGTTGGTCTGGTAGATGTTGATGCCGACGATCAGCGCAACCACGCCGAGCAGGCAGAGCCCGGACAGCAGGACGATTTTCAGGCGAATGGACAGGGAGTCGAACATGGGACGTTCTCGCGAATGAATGAACTGTTGGCTACGGGGCACGGAGTTGCCCGGTTCGCCAAATCCATTCAGCGCCATTCAATGCTCATCGGCGCGGGGCGAGGGTGCATGAGGCGCATGCCGACGAACGGTCACGGCAAAACGTTTGCGCGGGCAAAAGCCCTGAAAAGATGGGGAAAATCAGGAAATCTTCGGCAGCGATTCCGGTCGCGACCAGATCCACAGGTTGCCCAGGGTCATGCCGGCAATCGCCAGGTAAACCGGCCAGCCGTGATCGAGCACCACCAGCATCAGGGTGGCGCACAGCAGCATGCTGACGGTGGCGCTGACCTTGGCCTTGCGGGCGATGATCTTGCCGTTGCGCCAGTTGCTCAGGATCGGACCGAACAGCCGATGGTTTTCCAGCCAGGCACTCAGGCGCGGCGAACTGCGGGTCGCGGCCCAGGCGGCGAGCAGGATGAACTCGGTGGTCGGCAGGCCGGGCACGACAATGGCGATCAGGCCGATGCCGAGGCTGACATAGGCGAGCAGGCCGAACAGCAGGCGGGCGAGTCGGGAGGAGGCAGGTTGGGGCATGGGCTCGAAGTGTGTGAGGCGAAACGGGGATTCTACAGACTTGCTCGGTTCCCATGTGGGAGCGAGCCTGCTCGCGATGGCGGTATATCAGTCGACATCTGAATCGCTAGCAGGCTAGCTCCCACAATGGGGAGTCGGTGTCGCTTCAGGCCGGTTCGGCTTCCGTGGCGTAAGCCTGTTCCAGCAACACGGTGAAGCGGTTGAATGCGTCGATCGCGCCTTGCTCCACTTCGGCTTCTTCTTCGGCACTGAATTGCAGCGAATCGAGGGTGCGCACGAAGCTCTTCCAGCCTTCGGCGCGACCGCCTTCAGGTTCGCCCAGGTGACGGGCGCCGAAGGTTTCGCTCAGTTCCAGCGCGACGGCGCGTTTGATCAGGAACGCCGCGCCGAGCTTGGAGCCCTCGGACACGAAGATCCAGCCCAGTGCGCGGGCCTTGCTCGGGTTTTTCACTGCGCCAGCGACTGGCGCAGGCACTTCAGTGTCGAGGTCGGCCAGGTCGGCCTTGGCCGCTTCAGCGCGGCAGCGGGCCGGCAGATCAGGGACGATGGCAGTCAGTTCGGCATCGTTGTACAGCGACACCAGTTCCGACTGGAACAGGTACTGCGCGACCACGAAACGGGCGAAATTGGCGCGAGTTTCGAACGGCGCGTGAGCCTTGACCAGTGCATCGAGCTTGCTGTGCGGCTCGTGGGTGATCTGGTTCAAGCGTTGCGAACGCAGGGCTTTTTCCGGGGTGCTCATGAGATGTCCTTGATAAAAGAGGCGCTTGATAACGAGACGAACAAGAAGACGTGCGAGCGTAAAAAAAACCTCACTGCGCTGTGATTCGTACACGCAGTGAGGTCGGCCGGATCAGATGTCCCAGACCAGGTTGATCGCGAAATTGCGACCCGGCTGGGTCAGGCGATCGAGGTTGGCCGGTTGTGTCACCGAAGCTTCGCCGACGCTGTCGTAACCGCGCACGTCATCCCACAACCAGTACTTCTTGTCGGTCAGGTTGTAGATGCCGCCGCTGACGGTGACGTCGTCGGTGACCTTGTAGTAGCCGGCCAGATCGAGAATGCCGAAGCCCGGGGATTTGAATTGACTGCTGACACCGTCCGGCGACTTGAAGTTGGTGTCGTCGACGCGATCCTTTTTCTTGACCACGGTCCAGCTCAGCAGGCCACCGTAGTTGTCCTGGTCGTAACCCAGACCGAATACGCCGGTCAGCGGATTGACGCTGTTCAACGGCTCGCCGTTGTCGTTGTTGCGTCCGTAGGCGTAGGAAATCGAACCCTGGGTGTACAGACCTTGCGGCGCGCCGAAGGAGTCCAGGTTCAGGCGACCTTTGACTTCGGCACCCTTGATGGTGGCGTGCTTGATGTTGCTGGACTGGAAGGTCAGCTCGCTGTAGCCCGGGGTGACGGCGTCTTCGTTGATGAAGTCGCGGTACTTGTTATAGAACACAGCTACGTCGAACGAGCCTTGCTCGAAGTTGCCACGCAGACCGGTTTCATAGCTTTTGCTCTTTTCCGGTTCCAGGTTCGGGTTCGGCGCCACGTTGTAGCCGGTGGTGCTGTTCTCGAAGCGGCCGTACAGCGCTTTCGCAGTCGGGGTGCGGAAGCCTTCGGCGTACTGGCCGTACCAGGTGTAGTTGTCGGTCAGAGCGTAGGTCAGGCCGAATTTGGGCGAGACTTTATGCCAGGTCTTGTTTTCGTCGCTCACCGTGCCCTTGCCGTCAGCGGCCACGGTGTTGAGGAATTCCTGGGTGATGTGCGGCTTGAGCTGGGTGTAGTCGTAGCGCAGGCCCGGCAGGAAGGTCCACTTGTTCCAGCTGATCTGATCCTGGGCGAACAGGCTGTAGGTGTTGATGGTCGGGTCCGGGAAGTCGCTGGACTTCTTCAGCACGTCCGCCGCACTGGTGGCGCCGATGGCGGTGCAGCCGCGACCGACTGCCAGGCACTTGCCGTCGCCGCCGCGTGAACCGGTGACTTTCTGTTGCTTGATCGTGGTGCCGTAGGTCAGCACGTGATCGGTGTCACCGATGGCGAATGCCTTGTCCAGTTGCGCATCGAACACCCATTGTTTTTCCTCGTAGATCGTGTCGCGGGTACGCAGCACTTTACGGGTCATCGGGTAGTAGAACTCTTCGGTGCTCTGGTCGGTCTTGGCGACCTGGTGATTGAGGCTCCACTTCACGTTGTCGGCCAGCAGGCTGTCGAGGGCGAAGCTGTGTTCCAGGCCGAAACGCTCACGGGTGACGGTGTCGTTGCCGGTACGCCACTGGTACATGCCGCCGGGCAGCACGCTGTTGGGGATCGTCGGAGCGCCATTGAAGAACGGGCCGCCGTAAGCACTTTTCTGATCGGTGTCGCGATCATCCTTGTACTTTTCGTAGGTCAGGCCCAGACGCGAACCTTCGCTGTAGTTCCAGCCGATCTTGGCCAGCACGTTGGAGGCTTTCACGTCCTCCGGGTTGGCGGCAGTGCGCTCAAGACCGGTGCCGTTGTTGCTGCCGTAGGAGTCGGTTTCATGACCGTCGCGCTGGCTGTAGTGCAGCAAACCGTCGAACTGCTCGGCGCGACCGGCGACGGTGGCGGATTTCAGCCAGCTGTCGTCGGCGGAGCTGTAACCGGTCTTCAGACGGGCGCCAACGTCTTGGCCGGGCTTGATGATGTCATCCGGGTCGAGGGTGTAGTAGCTGACCGCGCCGCCGATGGCGTTGCTGCCGTACAGCACCGAGGCCGGGCCGCGAAGGATTTCCACGCGTTTGACGATTTCCGGGTCGACGTAGTTGCGCTGGGTCTTGGCGTACGGGCCGTTGAAGAAACCGTCGGGGACTTCGACACCGTCGACCTGGGTCAGGATGCGGTCACCGTCGATGCCGCGAATGTTGTAGCCGCTGATGCCGCCGCGCTGGCCGGCGCCGCCGACGGAGACGCCCGGCTCGTAGCGCACCAGATCCTTGATGGTATTGACGTTGTTGCGGTCCAGATCCTGACGGGTCTGCACGGTGACGGTGGCCGGCACGCTGTTGACCGACTGTTCCTGACGGGTGGCGCTGATGGTCACCTGGTCGAGGTTGAGTGCGCCGCTGTTGTTGCGTTTTTCCAGCACGACGTTGTTGTTGCTCAGCTTGCGGAAGCTCAGGTTGGTCCCCACCAACAGTCGCTCCAGGGCTTTTTCCGGTGGCAGCGAACCGCGCACGCCCGGGGACGACACGCCTTTACCCAGTTCAGCCGGCAAACCGACCTGCCAGCCGGTGACGGCGGTGAACGCGTTGAGCGCCGACACCAGCGGTTGCTGGCCGATGGCGAACGAGTAATCGCCCATGTTGCGTGCCGGTTGCTCGGTGGCAGCCATCAGCGGCGCGGTGCCGGCCATCAGGATGGCGGCGGTCAGCAACGACAGCACGCGGGAAGGGGAAGAAGTCTGGCGGGTAAGGCGAGAGGACATCGATAGCGCTCCGTGTCGCACGAATCTTTATAGGTGCTGATTCGCGTCCGAAGATGCGAATCAATTGCATTGGCTATAACGAGACGAACGAGCTTCGGCTATCGAGTAAAAATAATTCTCATTTAGTTCAGAATCACCAGCGCCGGGAATTCCTGAAGCTTGGCCGAGGTGATGTGAGCGAGCGAGCGCACCACGTCCAGCGGCTGGTCGAGGCGGTAATTGCCGGTGACGGCGACGTCGGCCAGGTGTTCGTTGGTGTTGATGATGAAGCCCGGGTAGTAGCGGCGCAGTTCCGCCAGCACCTGGTTCAACGGGCAGTTTTCGAAGATCAACCGACCCTGCACCCACGCCAGATCGGTAGCGGCGTCGACCTTGGCCGGGCGGTCGAAACCGTTCGGACCGATGCGGATGCTTTCCCCGGCGGACAGACGTACCCGCGCATCGTCACGGGTGGCACGGAGATCGACATCGCCACGCTGCACCCGAACCTGTGCCACGCCGTCCAGGTAACGCACGGCGAACGCGGTGTCGCGCACGCTGGCTTTCACCGGCCCGGCGTCGATTTCCAGTGGCTGGGTGCGGCTGGCCGGGATCTCGAAAAACGCTTCGCCCTGATACAGCCGCGCAACTCGTTGGCGATCATTGATCGTGCTGGAGAAGGCGGAATTGGTGTTGAGCAGGACTTTCGAGCCGTCTTCCAACTGCAAACGTTGCCGCTCGCCGACCACGGTCAGGTGATCGGCCTGCAGACGCATGGGCAGGTTGCTGAAACTGAACAGTCCGAGAATCAGCACCGCAGCAGTGGCCAGCGGTTTCCAGTGTGGGCGCACGCGTGTGAGGACGGTGACTTTCTTCGGTCTGGCCGCGAGGTTCTGCGCGCACTGGGCGATCTGCGGGCCGTCCCAGATCGCCTGGGCCTTGGCGAACGCCTGGGCGTTCAACGGATCGGCCGCCAGCCAGGCATGAAACTGCCGGGTCTGCTCCTCGTCCGGGCTGCCGAGCACGATGAGCCAGTCCAGAGCCTGGTCCATTGCGTTGGCGGCGTCCTGCGCCGTGTCGGGCGAAGGAGGGCGGTGGGTGTCCGTCACGGTGTTTCCTCGGCAGTGTCTGTGCACGGCTGTTTTTTTAGTGAAGCGTAAAAGTCGGGCAAGGGTAACAAAGGCCGATGATCAGTGCAGTCGATCCTGTCGTTTACCGAAAAGGCTTAAGACATCAGTCGCCATTCAAGCGCTCGGCGACACCGATGCAAATGGTCATGATCAATTTGAGTTCTTTCTGCACCGTGCTGAGGGACACGCTGAGTTCTTCGGCGATTTCCTGGTAGCTGTGCCCGTGCAGGCGGTTGAGGATGAAGATTTGCTGCTGACGGGGGCTGAGTTCACCGAGGCTCACGTTCAAGCGCTCCAGCAATTGTTCGGCATGGGCGGCGTCTTCGGCGCTGCTGGCGGGGGCGGCGACGCTGTGCACCACGTCCTGCGGCACGTCGTCGACCATGGTGCGTGAGTGAATCTTGCGCGCACGCAAATGGTCCAGCGCCAGGTTGCGCGCGGTCTGGAAAACAAAGGGTTCAAGGTGATCGATGGCCCGTTCGCTCAGCGCCCGCGTGACGCGCAGGTAGGTTTCCTGCAACAGGTCTTCAGCGGTGCTGTGGTTGTTGACCATGCGTTCCAGCGTTCGCAGCAATGAAGTGCGCTGGGCGAGGAAAACGTGATTGAACTGCGACTGACTCACGGGAGGACCTGATCCATTTCGAGCGAATGATAATGCTTATCATCCGCCCGAGTGGTCAAGTGTTGATTTGTCAAAGGTTGGTAAAGCCACTACCCGCCTTCAAATCGGCAGCAGCGGTTTTATTCCGCGTTGCACAGCGCCAGGCAGTTATCGAGCATGCGGTTGGAGAAGCCCCACTCGTTGTCGTACCAGGCCAGCACTTTCAGCAGTTTGCCGCTGGATTTGGTGTGGTTGGCGTCGAAGATCGACGACAGCGGGTTGTGGTTGAAGTCGCTCGATACTAGCGGCAGGGTGTTGTAGCCGAGGATTTTCGAGTGCTGGCTCGCGGCTTTCATCAGTGCGTTGACTTCATCGGCCGAGGCTTCGCGTTTCAACTGAACCGTCAGGTCCACCAGCGACACATTGATCACCGGCACACGCACGGCCATGCCGGTCAGCTTGCCCGCCAGTTCCGGCAGCACCAGGCCCACGGCTTCGGCAGCGCCGGTCTTGCTCGGGATCATGTTCTGCGTGGCGGAACGGGCGCGGTACGGGTCGGTGTGATAGACGTCGGTCAGGTTCTGGTCGTTGGTGTAGGCGTGAATCGTGGTCATCAGACCGCTTTCGATGCCCAGTTCGCGGTGCAGCACCTGGGCCACCGGGGCCAGGCAGTTGGTGGTGCACGAGGCGTTGGAAATGATCTGGTGCGACTGGCGCAGGATGTCGTGGTTCACACCATAGACGACAGTGGCATCGGCGCCTTTGGCCGGGGCCGAGATGATGACTTTGCGCGCACCGGCAGTAATATGCGCGGCGGCTTTGGCCCGGTCGGTGAACAGACCGGTGCATTCGAAGACCACATCAATCTTTTCCGCAGCCCATGGCAGTTCGGCCGGGTTGCGGATCGCGCTGACCGAAATACGGTCACCGTTGACAGTCAGACTCTCGTTGTCATGCGCAACTTCAGCATCGAACGTGCCGTGAACGGTATCGTATTTGAGCAAGTGCGCATTGATCGCGCTGTCGCCCAGATCGTTGATGGCGACGATCTGCAAATCCTGACGATAGCCTTGGGTATACAGTGCGCGCAGGACATTACGGCCGATGCGGCCAAAACCATTGATTGCGATTCGAAGAGTCATTGAACAGCGCCGCCGTCGTTTTGTTGTTGGAATTACAAGATTATTCGCATAAAAATAGAAAACAAGCCTTTTTAGTGGCAATATTTTGTTTTATCTACAACGAGTGACCTGAATCAACTGGTCCGAATGGTCAAGGAAACCGCCCGTCATCCCACACGTGCGGGCGCTTTGGTCAGCATAGACAATCAGGTCGCCACATCCGTTAGCCTGGAGTTCTACACATGCATCCCCGCGTTCTTGAGGTCACCGAACGGCTTATCGCCCGCAGCCGCGCCACGCGTCAGGCTTACCTTGCGCTCATTCGCGGCGCCGCAACCGACGGGCCGATGCGCGGCAAGCTGCAATGCGCCAACTTCGCCCACGGCGTGGCCGGGTGTGGCAGCGAAGACAAGCACAGCCTGCGGATGATGAACTCGGCGAACATCGCCATTGTGTCGTCTTATAACGACATGCTTTCGGCGCACCAGCCGTACGAAGTCTTCCCGGAGCAGATCAAGAACGCCCTGCGCGAAATCGGCTCGGTCGGCCAGTTCGCCGGCGGCACGCCTGCCATGTGCGACGGCGTGACCCAGGGCGAGCCGGGCATGGAGCTGAGCCTGCCGAGCCGCGAAGTGATTGCGATGTCGACGGCGGTGGCGCTCTCCCACAACATGTTCGATGGCGCGTTGATGCTCGGCATCTGCGACAAGATCGTGCCGGGCCTGATGATGGGCTCCCTGCGTTTCGGTCACCTGCCGACGATTTTCGTACCAGGCGGGCCGATGGTCTCGGGGATTTCCAACAAGGAAAAAGCCGACGTGCGGCAGAAGTACGCCGAAGGCAAGGCGACCCGCGAAGAGCTGCTGGAATCGGAAATGAAGTCCTACCACAGCCCGGGCACCTGCACCTTCTATGGCACCGCCAACACCAACCAGTTGCTGATGGAAGTCATGGGCCTGCACTTGCCGGGCGCTTCTTTCGTCAACCCGAACACGCCGCTGCGCGAGGCCTTGACCCGCGAAGCCGCGCATCAGGTCACGCGCCTGACCAAACAGAACGGCAACTTCATGCCGATCGGTGAAATCGTCGACGAGAAGGCGCTGGTCAACTCGATCGTCGCGCTGCACGCCACCGGCGGCTCGACCAACCACACCCTGCACATGCCGGCCATCGCCATGGCGGCGGGCATTCAACTGACCTGGCAGGACATGGCCGACCTCTCCGAAGTCGTGCCGACCCTGAGCCACGTCTACCCGAACGGCAAGGCTGACATCAACCACTTCCAGGCGGCGGGCGGCATGTCGTTCCTGATCCGCGAACTGCTCGAAGCCGGCCTGCTGCACGAAGACGTCAACACCGTGCTCGGCCACGGTTTGAGCCAGTACACCAAGGAGCCGTTCCTCGATAACGGCAAACTGGTGTGGCGCGAAGGCCCGACCGAAAGCCTCGACGAAAACATCCTGCGTCCGGTGGCCCGTGCGTTCTCGGCAGAGGGCGGCTTGCGGGTGATGGAAGGCAACCTCGGTCGCGGCGTGATGAAGGTGTCCGCCGTGGCGCTGGAAAACCAGATCGTCGAAGCACCGGCCATGGTGTTCCAGGATCAACAGGATCTGGCCGACGCTTTCAAGGCCGGTTTGCTGGAGAAGGATTTCGTCGCGGTGATGCGCTTCCAGGGCCCGCGTTCCAATGGCATGCCGGAACTGCACAAGATGACGCCGTTCCTCGGCGTGCTGCAGGATCGCGGCTTCAAGGTCGCGCTGGTGACGGACGGGCGCATGTCCGGCGCCTCGGGGAAAATCCCGGCGGCGATCCATGTCAGCCCCGAAGCTTATGTCGGCGGCGCTTTGGCTCGCGTGCAAGAGGGCGATATCATCCGCGTCGATGGCGTCAAAGGCACCCTGGAACTCAAGGTGGACGCCGCCGAATTCGCAGCGCGCGAACCCGCCAAAGGCCTGTTGGGCAACAACATCGGCAGCGGTCGCGAACTGTTTGGCTTCATGCGTTTGGCCTTCAGCTCGGCAGAGCAGGGCGCCAGCGCCTTCACTTCTGCCCTGGAGACGCTTAATTGAAACTGGCTTTGGTCGGTGACATCGGAGGCACCAACGCGCGGTTCGCGTTGTGGAAAGATCAGCAGCTCGAATCGGTGCAGGTGCTGGCCACGGCCGACCATGCCAGCCCGGAGGAGGCGATCAGCCTCTATCTGAGCGGGCTCGGCCTGGCGCCGGGCGCCATCGGTTCGGTGTGCCTGTCGGTGGCAGGTCCCGTCAGCGGCGATGAGTTCAAGTTCACCAACAATCACTGGCGGCTGAGCCGCAAGGCGTTCTGCCAGGCGTTGCAGGTCGAACAGTTGCTGCTGGTCAACGACTTCTCCGCCATGGCGTTGGGCATGACCCGATTGCAGCCCGGCGAGTTCCGCGTGGTCTGCGAAGGCGAACCGGAGCCATTGCGTCCAGCGGTGGTGATCGGTCCGGGCACCGGCCTGGGCGTCGGCACTTTGCTCGACCTGGGCGAAGGGCGGTTTGCCGCGCTGCCGGGGGAGGGTGGTCACGTCGACCTGCCGCTGAGCAGCCCGCGTGAAACCCAGCTCTGGCAACACATCCACAACGAAATCGGCCACGTCAGTGCCGAGACCGCGTTGAGTGGCGGCGGCTTGCCTCGGGTGTACCGGGCGATCTGCGCGGTGGATGGCCACGAACCCAAACTCGACACGCCGGAAGCGATCACCGCAGCCGGCCTCGCCGGTGACCCGATTGCCCTGGAAGTGCTGGAGCAATTCTGCTGCTGGCTCGGTCGCGTAGCCGGCAACAACGTGCTGACCACTGGCGGTCGCGGCGGGGTGTACATCGTTGGCGGCGTGATTCCGCGCTTTGCCGATTTCTTCCTCGAAAGCGGTTTCGCCCGCAGCTTCGCCGACAAGGGCTGCATGAGCGATTACTTCAAGGGGATTCCGGTGTGGCTGGTAACCGCGCCGTACTCAGGTCTCGTCGGTGCAGGAGTGGCGCTCGAACAATCCGGTAAATGAACATTCCCACGCCGAGCGTGGGAACCCTCGGCACATCAGGCATAATCCGCCCAATTCCAACAACAAGGATGCCTTCGAAGTGAGTTCAGTCAACAAGTCGATTTTGTTGGTCGATGACGACCAGGAGATACGCGAGTTGCTGGAAACCTACCTGACCCGCGCGGGTTTTCAGGTACGGGCCACGGCCGACGGTGCCAGTTTCCGCCAGGCGCTGAACGAGGCGCCAAGCGATCTGGTGATCCTTGATGTGATGCTGCCCGATGAAGATGGCTTCAGCCTGTGCCGCTGGGTGCGCCAGCATCCGCGTCAGGCCCAGGTGCCGATCATCATGCTCACCGCCAGTTCCGACGAGGCCGATCGGGTGATCGGTCTGGAGCTGGGGGCCGACGACTACCTCGGCAAACCTTTCAGCCCCCGCGAACTGCAAGCCCGGATCAAGGCCCTGTTGCGCCGTGCCCAGTTCGGTCAGGAACGCAGTGGCAGCGAAGTGCTGGCGTTCGATGAGTGGCGACTGGACATGGTCAGCCATCGGCTGTTTCACACCGACGGCGAGGAAGTGATTCTGTCTGGCGCCGACTTCGCCTTGCTGAAACTGTTCCTCGATCACCCCCAGGAAATCCTCGACCGCGACACCATCGGCAACGCCACCCGTGGCCGCGATCTGATGCCCCTCGATCGTATCGTCGACATGGCCGTCAGTCGCTTGCGCCAGCGTCTGCGCGACACCGAAAAACCGCCACGGCTGATCCGCACCGTGCGTGGCAGCGGCTACCAACTGGCAGCCAATGTGGTTGCCGGCAATGGTCACTGAGTTTCTGCGCAACACCGCGCGCAAAGTGCCGATGCCCCGTTCGCTGCTCGGGCGGATGTTGCTGCTGACGTTGCTGGCGGTGTTGTTCGCCCAGACGCTGTCCAGCGTGATCTGGGTTTCCCAATTGCGCGCAACCCAGCTCGAAGGCCTGGTCACCAGCGCCCGCAGCCTCGCCCATTCGATGACCGCCAGCGTCAGCTATTTCCGCTCGCTGCCGGTGGCTTATCGGCCGTTGGTGCTCGATCAGTTGCGCAGCATGGGCGGCACCCGATTTGTGGTGACGCTGAACGACAAACCGCTGGGCATGGAAGTGTTGCCGGTTACACCGCGCAAGGCAGCGGTGCTTCAAGCCGTGGATGAAGTACTGCGTCAGTCTCTGGGCCAGGATACCGACATTCTGGTGACCTTCGTCAGCCCCGATGACCTGCGTATCTTCAACGCCGGGTTGAAACTCGACGAGCTGCCACGCTCCTGGGCGCACTACGCGCTGACCCTGGAACCGGTGAATCCGCCGGTACTGGTGACCCAGATCCAGTTGGCGCCGGGTGAATGGCTGTACATCGCCTCGCTGTTGCCCGAGCCCTACACCAGTCTTGAAGAGCAGGGCCTGCCGACGCAGCAGGTGTGGTTCATTGTATTCACCAGCGGATTTCTGTTGCTGTTCATCGGTCTGCTGGTGCACTGGCAGAGCCGACCGCTGAAGCGCCTGGCGCGGGCGGCGCGGGACTTGTCGCTGGGCGCCGACGTCGAGCCGGTGGCCGAGGGCGGCGGCAGTGAAGTGGTGGAAGTGGGTCGCGCCTTCAACACCATGCGCGAGCGCATCAGCCGTTACCTGACCGAGCGCAGCCAGTTGTTCAGCGCGATTTCCCATGACCTGCGCACGCCGATTACCCGCCTGCGTCTGCGGGTCGAACTGCTGGAAGACGAACAGCTGCAAACCAAGTTCGGCCGTGATCTGGATGAGCTGGAGCTGTTGGTCAAAGGCGCGCTGCAATGCGTCAAAGACACCGACATCCACGAAAACATCGAGCCGGTGGATCTCAACCATGTGCTCGACTGTCTGGTGGAGCCGTATCTGGCGCCCAACGGCAATGGCCGCGTGACCCAACAGGGGCGTGCGCTGGCGGCGTATCCGGGCAAGCCGCTGGCGCTCAAGCGCTGCATCGGCAACCTGATCGACAATGCGCTGAAGTACGGGCAGAACGCTCATCTGCATATCGATGATGACGAGAGTGCGTTTGTCCTGCACGTTGATGACGAAGGGCCGGGCGTACCGGAGCAGCGGCTGGAGCAGGTGTTCGAGCCGCACTTCCGCCTGGCCGGGCAGCAGCAGGGGTATGGGCTCGGGTTGGGGATCGCCCGCAACATTGCCCATAGCCATGGCGGTGAAGTGACGTTGCAGAATCTGCGTGAAGGCGGGTTGCGCGTGACCCTGCAATTGCCGCGGTCGGCGGACTGAGTCAAAAGCTTGCCCTCACCCCAGCCCTCTCCCGGGGGGAGAGGGAGTCGACCGAGGTGTGCGGCGCAATATATCGACCTGACAAACCGAGTCGATTATGGATTCAGCGCAAATCGTTCAGGTCGGTGAAATTCTCCAATATTCCCCGTTCGGCCCCCTCTCCCTCCGGGAGAGGGCTGGGGTGAGGGTTGCTCTTTTGTCACGACTCGGTGACAAAACCTGCCCCCTTCGTTACAAGCCAACCCCGGCCCGTTGTTTAGACTGCCCGCAGTCATAACAACAAAAAAGGCCTTCCATGGATCACTTCAATCCGGGCTTCAGCAGTTGGCTGAACGCCCCTGCCCACCAGCAATGGCTCGCCGACGAAGGCCTGCGCCTGCTGGCGTTTGCCAAGGCTTCACGACTGCCCGAAGGCTTCGGCAATCTTGATGAGCGCGGCCAGCTCCAGGCCGGCGCGCAAGCCGAAACCATGAACACCGCGCGCATGACCCACAGCTTTGCCATGGCCCACATTCAGGGCCTGCCAGGATTCGCCGAGCTGGTCGACCACGGCATTGCGGCCCTGCGTGGCCCGTTGCGTGATGCGCTGCATGGTGGCTGGTTCGCCGTCGCCGAACACCGCGACGGCAACACCGGCAAGAACGCCTATCTGCATGCTTTCGTGGCCCTCGCGGCCAGTTCCGCCGTGGTCGCCCAGCGTCCCGGCGCTCAGGCATTGCTGGATGACGCCATCGACATCATCGACACCTATTTCTGGAGCGAAGAAGAGGGCGCCCTGCGCGAATTCTTCAATCGTGACTGGAGTGAAGAAGAAGCCTATCGCGGCGCCAACAGCAACATGCACGCCACCGAAGCGTTCCTCGCGCTGGCCGATGTCACCGAAGACCCGCGCTGGCTGGTGCGTGCGCAACGCATCGTTGAACGGGTAATTCACGGTCACGCCGCTGCCAACGATTATCTGGTGATCGAACATTTCGACCGCGACTGGCAACCACTGCGCGAATACAACCAAGACAATCCCGCCGACGGATTCCGCCCCTACGGCACCACACCGGGCCACGGTTTCGAGTGGGCGCGGCTGTTGCTGCACCTCGAAGCGGCGCGGGTCCAGGCCGGCATGCTCACGCCGGGCTGGCTGGCCACCGATGCGCAAAAGCTGTTCGAGAACAACTGCCGGCATGGCTGGGACGTCGATGGCGCCCCGGGCATCGTCTACACCCTCGACTGGGACAACAAGGCCGTGGTGCGCCATCGCCTGCACTGGACGCATGCCGAGGCCAGCGCCGCCGCCAGTGCGTTGCTCAAACGTACCGGCGATGCGCAGTACGAATCCTGGTACCGGCTATTCTGGGAATTCTGCGAAGCGAATTTCATCGACCGCTGCGACGGCAGCTGGCATCACGAACTCGACCCGCAGAACCGTCCAAGTGCCGATATCTGGGCGGGCAAACCGGATCTGTATCACGCCTGGCAGGCGGTACTGATCCCGCGTCTGCCGCTGGCGCCGAGCATGGCGACTGCGCTGGCACAGTTGTCCCGGCCCGTTCCTGTGTAACCATGCGGTGACATTTGCGCGTCCCTTCGTTACCTGCGAGGGGAAACGTCCTGTTTAAACTCGTGTGCAGCGCAAGCACCAGACTTGCATGCATAACAACAAGAAAGGTACATCTCAGATGAATGCGATTTCTCGCCTCGCTACTGTCATTTCTGTCGCCTCCCTGTTCCCGCTCGCTGTGCTGCCCCTGAGTGTTTCCGCTGCCGAATCCAAAGGTTCGGTGGAAGTCGTGCATTGGTGGACGTCCGGTGGCGAAAAAGCCGCCGTCGATGTGCTCAAGGCACAAGTGGAAAAAGACGGTTTCACCTGGAAAGACGGCGCTGTCGCCGGTGGTGGCGGTGCGACCGCCATGACCGTGCTGAAAAGCCGTGCGGTCGCCGGCAACCCGCCGGGCGTAGCCCAGATCAAAGGCCCGGACATCCAGGAATGGGCGTCCACCGGTCTGCTCGACACTGACGTGCTGAAGGACGTTTCCAAGACCGAGAAGTGGGACAGCCTGCTCGACAAGAAAGTCTCCGATACCGTGAAGTACGACGGTGATTACGTGGCCGTGCCGGTGAACATTCACCGGGTGAATTGGCTGTGGATCAACCCGGAAGTCTTCAAGAAAGCCGGTATCGCCAAAGCCCCGACCACTCTCGAAGAATTCTACGCCGCCGGCGACAAGCTGAAGGCTGCGGGCTTCATCCCGCTGGCCCACGGCGGTCAGCCTTGGCAGGACAGCACCGTGTTCGAAGCGGTCGTGCTGTCGGTGATGGGCGTTGATGGCTACAAGAAAGCCCTGGTCGACCTGGACAACGCTGCCCTGACCGGTCCGGAAATGGTCAAGGCCCTGACCGAGCTGAAGAAAGTCGCGACCTACATGGACGTCGACGGCAAAGGTCAGGACTGGAACCTGGAAGCGGCCAAGGTCATCAACGGCAAGGCCGGCATGCAGATCATGGGTGACTGGGCCAAGTCCGAATGGACCGCCGCCAAGAAGGTCGCCGGCAAGGATTACGAGTGCGTAGCCTTCCCGGGCACCGACAAGGCGTTCACCTACAACATCGACTCGCTGGCCGTGTTCAAGCAGAAGGACGCGGGCACCGCGGCCGGTCAGCAGGACATCGCCAAAGTCGTGCTGGGTGAAAACTTCCAGAAAGTCTTCAGCATCAACAAGGGCTCGATCCCGGTGCGCAACGACATGCTCGCCGACATGGGCAAGTACGGTTTCGACTCCTGCGCCCAGACCGCTGCCAAGGACTTCCTGGCAGACGCCAAGACTGGCGGCCTGCAGCCGAGCATGGCGCACAACATGGCGACCACGCTGGCCGTACAGGGTGCGTTCTTCGATGTCGTGACCAACTTCATCAACGACCCGAAAGCCGACCCGGCCGACGCGGCGAAGAAACTCGGCACTGCCGTCAAGGCTGCCAAATAAGCGGTAGCGACGAGCTGCAAGCTACAAGCTGCAAGACAAGCGCGCTGTTCTGCCTGTCTTGCAGCTCGCAACTCGCAGCTGCTCTTCTCTTTTCTTATTGGATCTTCCCATGAGTTCTGTTGCTGTGTTCAGCAAGGCCTCGCCGTTCGACGCATTGCAGCGCTGGCTACCGAAACTGGTGCTGGCGCCGAGCATGTTCATCGTTCTGGTGGGCTTCTATGGCTATATCCTCTGGACGTTTGTCCTGTCGTTTACCACGTCGACCTTCCTGCCGAACTACAAGTGGGCAGGCCTGGCGCAATACGCGCGACTGTTCGACAACGACCGCTGGTGGGTGGCGAGCAAGAACCTGGCCGTGTTCGGCGGCATGTTCATCGCGATCACTCTGGTGATCGGCGTGACGCTGGCGATTTTCCTCGACCAGAAAATCCGTCGCGAAGGCTTTATCCGCACCATTTACCTGTACCCGATGGCGCTCTCGATGATCGTCACCGGTACCGCGTGGAAATGGCTGCTCAACCCGGGTATGGGCCTGGACAAATTGCTGCGGGACTGGGGCTGGGAAGGCTTCCGTCTCGACTGGCTGATCGACCCGGATCGCGTGGTGTATTGCCTGGTGATCGCGGCGGTCTGGCAAGCTTCGGGCTTCATCATGGCGATGTTCCTCGCCGGCCTGCGTGGCGTTGATCAGTCGATCATCCGTGCCGCCCAGATCGACGGCGCGAGCATGCCGCGCATTTACTGGAAAGTGGTGCTGCCAAGCCTGCGTCCGGTGTTCTTCAGTGCGGTGATGATCCTGGCGCACATCGCGATCAAGAGCTTCGACCTGGTGGCGGCCATGACGGCCGGCGGCCCGGGTTATTCCTCCGACCTGCCGGCGATGTTCATGTACTCGTTCACGTTCAGCCGTGGGCAGATGGGCATGGGCTCGGCCAGTGCGATTCTTATGCTCGGTGCGATCCTCGCGATCATCGTGCCTTACCTGTACTCCGAGCTGAGGACCAAGCGTCATGACTAGTCTCGCCTCCAAACCGGCCATCAGCCTGAGCCGCATCGCGATCTACGCGGTACTGATCCTCGCGGTCCTGCTGTATCTGGTACCACTGGTGGTCATGCTGCTGACCAGCTTCAAGACCCCGGAAGACATCTCCACCGGCAACCTGCTGAGCTGGCCGACCGTGGTCAGCGGCATCGGCTGGGTGAAAGCCTGGGCCACCGTTGACGGCTACTTCTGGAACTCGATCAAGATCACCGTTCCGGCCGTGATCATCTCCACCGCCATCGGTGCGTTGAACGGCTACGTGCTGTCGTTCTGGCGCTTCAAGGGTTCGCAGCTGTTCTTCGGCCTGTTGCTGTTCGGCTGCTTCCTGCCGTTCCAGACCGTGCTGCTGCCGGCGTCGTTCACCCTCGGCAAGATGGGCCTGGCGAGCACCACCACCGGCCTGGTGTTCGTGCACGTGGTCTATGGCCTGGCGTTCACCACGCTGTTTTTCCGTAATTACTACGTGAGCATTCCGGATGCGCTGATCAAGGCCGCACGCCTGGACGGTGCCGGGTTCTTCACGATCTTCCGGCGGATCATCCTGCCAATGTCGACCCCGATCATCATGGTCTGCCTGATCTGGCAGTTCACCCAGATCTGGAACGACTTCCTGTTCGGTGTGGTGTTCTCCAGCGGTGATTCGCAACCGATCACGGTGGCGCTGAACAACCTGGTCAACACCAGCACCGGGGCCAAGGAATACAACGTGGACATGGCGGCGGCGATGATCGCCGGGCTGCCGACCCTGCTGGTCTATGTGGTCGCAGGCAAGTATTTCGTGCGCGGGCTGACGGCCGGCGCAGTCAAGGGGTAATCATGGCTACGCTCGAACTTCGCAATGTAAACAAGACCTACGGTGCCGGTCTGCCGGACACCCTGAAGAACATCGAACTGTCGATCAAGGACGGTGAGTTCCTGATCCTTGTCGGGCCGTCGGGCTGCGGCAAGTCGACCCTGATGAACTGCATCGCCGGCCTGGAAACCATCACCGGCGGCGCGATCATGATCGGTGACCAGGACGTCAGCGGCATGAGCCCGAAAGATCGCGACATCGCCATGGTGTTCCAGTCCTACGCGCTGTACCCGACCATGAGCGTGCGCGAGAACATCGAGTTCGGTCTGAAGATCCGCAAGATGAGCCAGTCGGCCATCGACGAGGAAGTCGCTCGCGTCGCCAAACTGCTGCAGATCGAGCACCTGCTCAATCGCAAGCCGGGCCAGCTCTCCGGTGGTCAGCAACAGCGCGTCGCCATGGGCCGTGCCCTGGCGCGTCGCCCGAAGATCTATCTGTTCGACGAACCGCTGTCCAACCTCGACGCCAAGCTGCGCGTCGAGATGCGCACCGAAATGAAACTGATGCACCAGCGCCTGAAAACCACCACGGTCTACGTGACCCACGACCAGATCGAAGCGATGACCCTGGGCGATAAAGTGGCGGTGATGAAGGACGGCATCATCCAGCAATTCGGTACGCCGAAAGAGATCTACAACGACCCGGCCAACCTGTTCGTGGCGAGCTTCATCGGTTCGCCGCCGATGAACTTCATCCCGCTGCGCCTGCAACGCAAGGACGGCCGTCTGGTGGCGCTGCTCGACAGCGGCCAGGCCCGCTGCGAGCTGCCCATGGCGATGCAGGACGCCGGTCTCGAAGACCGCGAAGTGATCCTCGGCCTGCGCCCGGAGCAGATCGCGCTGGCCAACGGCGAGGGCAATGGCCTGCCGAGCATCAAGGCTGAAGTGCAGGTCACCGAACCGACCGGTCCGGACACGCTGGTGTTCGTCAACCTCAACGACACCAAGGTCTGCTGCCGTCTGGCCCCGGACGTGGCGCCGCAGGTGGGCGAGACCCTGACCCTGCAATTCGATCCGTCGAAAGTGCTGCTGTTCGACGCCAAGAGCGGCGAGCGCCTGGGTGTTGCCGGTCTGCCGAAGACCGAAGCGCACAGCGCCAACGTCGCTCAGTTCAAGGGTCGGTAAGAAATCAATGCGGGAGTGGGCGCGCCCATTTCCGCAGGGGATGTAAACCGCGTTGGAAAAAAACAGTTAATAACAATAAAGACGAGGATGTAGGGATGAAAAAGAAACACGTCAATGCCCGGTTGATCTGCCAAGTGTCAGCCGCGGCCGCATTGGTCATGGCCGGCAATGCCATGGCCGCCGATGCATTCAGCTCCGATTCCAAGTGGATGACGGGCGACTGGGGTGGTGAGCGGACCAAGCTGATCGAGCAAGGCATCGACATCAAGGCTGACTACGTTGGGGAAATGGGCGCCAACCTGCATGGCGGCTACAACGACGACAAGACCGGCCGCTACAGCGACCAGTTCGGTCTGGGCGTGGCCCTGGACCTGCAAAAACTCTGGGGCTGGGACAACACTCAGGCCAAGATCCAGCTGACCAACCGTAACGGTCAGAACATTTCCAACGACCGCGTTGGCGACCCGCGTGCCGGCACCCTGTCTTCCTCGCAGGAAGTCTACGGTCGTGGCCACATGGTGCGTCTGACCCAACTGTGGATTCAGCACCAGTTCTTCGACAACAAGCTCGACGTCAAGGCCGGTTACTTCGGTGAAGGCGAAGACTTCAACACCTTCCCGTGCGACTTCCAGAACCTGGCGTTCTGCGGCTCGCAGGTCGGTAACTGGGCGACCAACATCTGGTACAACTGGCCCGTCAGCCAGGCCGCGATCCGTGTGAAGTACAACATCAACGACGAGCTCTACGCGCAGATCGGCGCGTACAACCAGAACCCGTCGCAGCTGGAACACGGCAACGGCTTCAAGCTCAGCGGCAGCGGCACCGCCGGTACCGTTCTGCCGGTCGAGCTGGTCTGGTCGCCGAAGGTCAACAGCCTGCCGGGCGAATACCGCGTCGGTTACTACAAGAGCACGGCTGATGCCGCTGACGTCCGTGAAGACATCAACGGCAACGACGCCGCAACCACCGGCAATGCCTACCGCACCCACAGCAGCAAGCACGGCTACTGGTTCGTTGCGCAACAGCAACTCACCAGCCACAACGGTGATGCTTCCCGTGGTCTGAACATCGCAGCCAACGCCACGTTCCACGACAAGGACACCAACTTCATCGACAACTACCAGTCGGTGATGTTTGTCTACAAAGGCCCGTTCGACGCCCGTCCGAAGGATGACGTCGGTATCGGCGCGGCGCGTATCCACGTCAACGACGACGTGAAGAAAAACGCCGAGCTGCTGAATGCTTCCAACGGTGTTTCGGACTACGACAATCCGGTGTTCTCGCCGATTCGCGAGACCGAATACAACTACGAGATCAACTACGGCTTCCACGTTACCAACTGGCTGACCGTGCGTCCTAACCTGCAATACATCACTCACCCGGGTGGTGTGGATCAAGTGGACAACGCTTTGGTCGCTGGCCTGAAAATTCAGTCTACGTTCTAACGCGTCTGCGATAAGCTCCTCTCTATGTGCGCATATTTGCGGACAGCCCTGGCTGTCCGCTTTTTTTTGGAAAGGGTGTCGCAGCCCATGAAAGTTGAATCTGGAACCGTGGCCCATGCATGAGCATCCGCTGCAACGCTTCTTCAAATCCTTGCGTGAACGACCGGTGTTCGCCTGGGAGCGCTATCAGATGCGCGATGTGCTGGTGATCGACCATCCGCTGTGTCAGGCGGTGTTCAGTCGTCAGGGTGCGCAGTTACTGCACTTTCAACCGCGCGGGCAAAAACCGTGGCTGTGGTGCGCGGCGAAGTGGCCGCACGTCGGCGCAATCCGTGGCGGTGTGCCGGTTTGCTGGCCGTGGTATGGCCGCCATCCGAGCGAAAACGCGTGGCCGTCCCATGGCTGGGCGCGACTGCTGGACTGGAAACTGCTCGACAGCAGCACCGCCGATGACGGCGTGCGCCTGCATTGGCAATTGCAGCTGTGCGACTGGCAGGTGGACCTGCACGCGCACCTGGGCGAACGCATGGAATTACGCCTGAGCACCGAGCATCAGGACGACATGCCGTGCCAGTTGAGCCAGGCTTTGCACGCTTACTGGCGTATTGGTGATGTGAGTGAGATAGCGCTGTCTGGGCTCGAAGGGGCGCAGGGTTACGACCAGTTGAACCGTGAAGTCTGTCAGCAGGAAGGCGAGTTGCGGGTCGACGGCGGCTGTCAGCGCGTGTTCCAGCATGACGGCGAATTACAGCTCAAGGATCACGCCTGGCAGCGCGAGCTGTGCATCGATACCGGCGAGAGTGCGGACACGGTGGTCTGGCATCCAGGGGCGCGGCCGTTGTTGGGTGTGAGCTGGGATGAGATCTCGGAATTTGTCTGTGTCGAAGCGGCGGCGGGGGGCACCGACAGCCTGCATCTGGCGCCGGGGGAGAAGGCGCATTTGAGTTTGCAGGCTTGGGCTGGGGTTTGAGTGTGTCAGTCCCACCGCTGCCCTCACCTAGCCCTCTCCCAGGGGGAGAGGGGACCGATTGGGGGATATTCAAGAGATTCACCGAATTGAACGAATGTCTTTGAATCCATAATCGACCCAATCTTTCAGGTCGATGTATAGCGCAAGACACTTCGGTCAGTCCCCTCTCCCTCCGGGAGAGGGTTAGGGTGAGGGGCTTTTGATCTTCAGTTGAACTCGTCACCCACCGGATACCGGCTGGCATTCAAGCTCTCTTTGATCTTGCGCAAATGCGGCTGGAAATCCACTCCACGACGCAAGGTCATCCCCGTCGCCAGCACATCCAGCACCGTCAACTGAATGATCCTCGAAGTCATCGGCATATAGATGTCGGTGTCTTCCGGCAGCGGAATGTTCAGGCTCAGGGTACTGGCCTTGGCCAGTGGCGAGTTCTCGGCGGTCAGGCCCAGTACCGAAGCGCCATTCTCCCGGGCGATGCGCGCCACTTCCACCAGTTCGCGGGTGCGGCCGGTGTAGGAAATGATCACGAACAGCTCGCCGGTGTGCGCCACCGAAGCAATCATTCGTTGCATCAGCACATCGGCGTGGGCTGTGACGGCCAGGTTGAAGCGGAAGAACTTGTGCTGCGCATCCAGCGCCACCGGAGCCGAAGCGCCGAGGCCGAAGAAGTGGATCTGCCGGGCCTGGATCAACAGGTCGACGGCGCGGCTGATCAGGTTCGGGTCCAGTGCCTGGCAAGCGCTGTCGAGCGAGGCGATGGCGCTGCCGAAAATCTTCTGGGTGTAGGCCTCGGGATTATCGTCGGCTTCCACCGCGCGGCTGACGTAAGCCGCACCGCTGGCCAGGCTCTGGGCCAGTTGCAGCTTGAGTTCGGGGTAGCCGCTGACGCCGAACGAACGGCAGAAACGGTTGACCGTCGGTTCACTGACCGAGGCGGCCTGGGCAAGGGCGGCGATGCTGAAGCGGGTGGCCTGCTGCGGGTTGAGCAGGATCACTTCGGCGACTTTGCGTTCGGCCTTGTTCAGCTCTTCAAGGCGACTCTGGATCTGTTCCAGTAAATTTCGCACGCGGTCCATAAGAATTCCTAGATTCACCGGCGCCGATAAGCGCGCGGCTATGCAAATTGGGCCTTTGATGTGGCCCGTGACGGTGGCCTATCCTACTGATGGCTCCGACCGACCACCACTCGGAATCTGTATTTTGCGAAAATGTTGTGGTTATTACTACATTTTCCCTTGAGTGATGCCTTGAAAAAAGGTATTTGTAGCTTAACTTGATAAAAGAACAAACATCATGCCTTCGATTACGGTAGAACCGTGCACCTTCGCCTTGTTCGGCGCTCTGGGCGATCTGGCCCTGCGCAAGCTGTTTCCTGCCCTTTATCACCTGGATGGCGCCGGCCTGCTGCACGAGGACACACGCATTATCGCGCTGGCCCGTGAAGAAGGCACCGAGCAGCAGCACATGGCATTCATTGCCGCCGAACTGCGTCGCTATGTGGGCAAGGAACTGGACGAGGCGGTGGCCGAGCGCTTTCTGGCGCGCCTGACCTACCTGCACGTCGACTTCCTTAAGGCTGAAGATTACGCGGCGCTGGCTGAACTGGCGGGCACCCAGCAGCGCATGATTGCCTACTTCGCCACCCCGGCGGCGGTGTACGGCGCGATCTGCGAGAACCTGGCGAAGGTCGGTCTGGCGGAAAACACCCGCGTGGTGCTGGAGAAACCGATCGGTTCGGACCTCGAATCCTCGCGCAAGGTCAACGACGCCGTGGCGCAGTTCTTCCCGGAGAACCGCACCTACCGCATCGACCATTACCTGGGCAAGGAGACGGTGCAAAACCTGATCGCCCTGCGTTTTGCCAACAGCCTGTTCGAAACCCAGTGGAACCAGCATTACATCTCCCACGTGGAAATCACTGTGGCCGAGAAGGTCGGCATCGAAGGCCGCTGGGGCTATTTCGACAAGGCCGGCCAGCTGCGCGACATGATCCAGAACCACCTGCTGCAACTGCTTTGCCTGATCGCCATGGACCCGCCGGCCGACCTGTCCGCCGACAGCATCCGTGATGAAAAGGTGAAAGTGCTCAAGGCCCTGGCGCCGATCAGCCCGGAAGGCCTGACCACTCAGGTAGTGCGCGGTCAGTACATTGCCGGCCACAGCGAAGGTAAATCCGTACCGGGTTACCTCGAAGAACCGAATTCCAACACCCAGAGCGACACCGAAACCTTCGTCGCCCTGCGTGCCGACATCCGCAACTGGCGCTGGGCCGGCGTGCCGTTCTACCTGCGCACCGGCAAGCGCATGCCGCAGAAGCTGTCGCAGATCGTCATCCACTTCAAGGAACCGTCGCACTACATCTTCGCCCCGGAGCAGCGCCTGCAGATCAGCAACAAACTGATCATCCGTCTGCAACCGGACGAAGGCATTTCCCTGCGGGTGATGACCAAGGATCAAGGCCTGGACAAGGGCATGCAGCTGCGCAGCGGCCCGTTGCAACTGAATTTCTCCGACACCTGGCGCAGCGCGCGGATCCCCGACGCCTACGAACGGTTGTTGCTGGAAGTGATGAACGGCAATCAGAACCTGTTTGTCCGTAAAGATGAAATCGAAGCCGCGTGGAAGTGGTGTGACCAGCTGATCGCCGGATGGAAAAAATCCGGTGATGCGCCCAAGCCGTATGCGGCCGGGTCGTGGGGGCCGATGAGCTCCATTGCATTGATCACGCGGGACGGGAGGTCGTGGTATGGCGATATCTGATGTGAAACTGCCCGCGGGCGTGAATGCCCATGAATACAAGAGCCCGGTGCTGCTCGCCGAAGGCCTGGCGCTGAATGTCGCCAAGCAGTTGAGCGACGCACTGGCGGCGCGCGGCAACGCGGTGCTGGTGGTGTCCGGCGGTCGCAGCCCGGTGGCGTTTTTCCAGCACCTGGCCAAGCAGGAGCTGGACTGGTCGAAGGTCGTCGTGACCCTGGCCGACGAGCGCTGGGTGCCGGTCGAGCACGCCGACAGCAATGCCGGCCTGCTCAAGCAGTATCTGCTCAAGGGCCCGGCGGCCAAGGCGCAGTTCCTCAGCCTTTACAGCGCGGCGGCCAACGTCGAGCAGGCTGCGCAACAGGCCGATCGGTTGCTCGCCGAGTTGCCGCCGATCGACGTGCTGGTGCTGGGCATGGGCGATGACGGCCACACTGCGTCGCTGTTCCCGGACAGCCCGAACCTGGCTGAAGCCCTGCAAGCCGATGGCACCCGTCGTTGCTGGCCGATGCTGGCGCCGAGCGTGCCGCGTCAACGCCTGACCATGAGCCGGGCGCTGCTGGCTTCGGCGAAGCACAAGATTCTGTCGATTTCCGGTCAGTCGAAACTGACCACCCTGAATGCCGCACTGGCATCCAACGACGTCGCCGCCATGCCGGTTCGCGCGTTTCTGCAACCTACGTTAGAGATTTACTGGTGCCCATGAGCCAAGGAACAGCCGCTATGACAACCCCATCCCCGACCGTTTCCATGGCGGACAAAGTTGCCCTGATCGACAGCCTCTGCGCCAAGGCGCGGATCCTGCCGGTGATCACCATCGCCCGTGAACAGGACGTGCTGCCGCTGGCCGACGCCCTGGCCGCCGGTGGTCTGACTGCGCTGGAAGTGACCCTGCGTTCGCAGTTTGGCTTGAAAGCAATCCAGATCCTGCGCGAACAGCGTCCCGAACTGGTGACCGGTGCCGGCACCGTACTCGACCGCAACATGCTGGCCGCGGCCGAAGCGGCCGGTTCGCAATTCATCGTCACCCCGGGCATCACCCGTGACCTGCTGGAAGCCAGCGTTGAAAGCCCGATCCCGCTGCTGCCGGGCATCAGCAACGCCTCCGGCATCATGGAAGGTTATGGCCTGGGTTATCGCCGCTTCAAGCTGTTCCCGGCTGAGGTCAGCGGCGGCGTGGCAGCCATCAAGGCCCTCGGCGGCCCGTTCGGCGAAGTGAAATTCTGCCCGACCGGCGGCGTAGGCCCTGCCAACATCAAGAGCTACATGGCGCTGAAAAACGTCATGTGCGTGGGCGGTAGCTGGATGCTTGATCCTGAGTGGATCAAGAACGGCGACTGGGCCCGCATTCAGGAATGCACCGCCGAGGCTTTGGCGCTGCTGGACTGATCGCTTCACCTGACACTTCGTTGTGTGTTCTACGGCTTTAACGGTGCGCTTGGTCGGTGCACCGTTTTTTTTGCCTGAAAAAGCCTTCGTTATCTCGCGATACGTTATCTGGAGATACATAGTTACCGCACCTGGCTTGGCGTGTGGCGTTAACCTGCGTTCATCTTATGGAAGAGAGAACGCGTCATGGATAACCAGCCTTCAGCTCCATCGATTTATCAACTGGCCCCCGAACAAGTCGCCGGGCCGTATTTTCGCAATCCCAAACTGCTGCGTCGCAACATCAGCGAAGGCGCCGAGGGCTTGCCTTTGCTGCTGCGCCTGACCATCGTCGACGCCATGACCGCCGAACCGGTCAGCGGCGCACTGGTGGATATCTGGCACTGCAACGCACGGGGTGCTTATTCCGGGTGGAGCCGGGTCAACCCGGATCAGGAAGTCGACGTTGAAGACATCGGCTCGATCCCGCGAACCGACGATGACACTTACCTGCGCGGTGGTCAGTTCAGCGATCACAAGGGCAGGGTGCGTTTCACCACGATCTATCCGGGTTTTTATGCCGGACGTGCCCTGCACATTCACGTGGCGGTGCGCATCGTTGCCGGCAACGAATACCTCGATGAGCGCAATGTGGCCTGGGTCGGACAGTTGTATTTTCCCGAGGTGGTTTCTCGCGGGGTGCTCAACGCCAAGGCTTATCGCGGGCGCGGCTCGGCGCCGGTGTGCAACAACGACGATATCTATTACGCCAATATGGGTGGGGAAGCCTCGACGCTGACGGTCTGGCCGATCGGTCGGGACTCTCACGAGGACGGTTACTTCGGCCACCTGACGATCGGCATCGACACCTTTGCGGTGTCGTCGCAGATCAAACCCGAGGACTTCGACAAGTACACGGTTTAACGCAGTTCATTCAGCGCCAGAACCAGCGACTGAATCTCCGCGGCCGTGGTGGTCAACGACGGCGTAATGCGGATGCACGGCCCGCAGGCCGCGCCGTTGCGCACCACGGTGAACAGGTTGTAGTCGTTGAGCAGGCGTTCGACCATCGCCTGCTGGTCGGCATGCCGGGTAAAGCGCATCGAGGTGATCCCACAATATAGACGCGGATCGTCCGGGGTGGTGACCTCGATACCCGGCAGGTTGCGCACGGCGCTGACCCACAGGTTGCGCAGGTAGTTCACCCGTGCACCCTTGGCCGCCGCGCCACCGAGCGCACGGTGTTCCTCGAACACCAGCGGCAGGGTCATCAGCGCCGGAATGTTCGGGGTGCTGTAGGGCGTGCGTGAGCGAATGTCGTTGAGCGGGAAATGCATCTCGCCCATGTCCGGATCGATGTCGGCCAGGCGCTGCGGAGCGATATACAGAAAGCCCAGGGTCAGCGGCGAGCCGATCCATTTGTGCAGGTTGTATCCGGCGAAGGCGATGCCCAGCGCTTCCAGATCGAACTCCATCTGGCCGAGGGCGTGGGCGCCGTCGAGGATGATATCGACGCCATGCTCCTTGGCCAGCGAGGCGATCGCCTGCACCGGCATCACCAGTCCGGTGCGGTGGGTGACGTGGGTCAGCGCCATCAGCTTGAGCTTCGGATAGCGAATGAAAGTTTCGCGGTAAGTCGCCAGCAGGCTGTCGAAACTGGCCGGGTGCGTGTGTTCGATCTCGATCACCTCGACCCCGCGATGGCGGCCCAGCCAGCGCATCGCGCCCTTGACCGTGTCGTATTCCAGATCGCAGATCAGCACCTGATCGCCAGGCTCCAGACGGTTGTAGTTGCGGATCAGCGACTGCAGGCCGGCGGTGGCGTTCTGAGTGAAAGCGATGCTTTGCGCGCGCACGCCGATCAGCTCGGCCAGTTGTGCCCGGATGTCGAGGCTGTCGTGTTGTTCGAAGCGTTGGCGCACATAGATCGAGTTGCTGTTGTTGATCTGTTCGATATGGCGCTGATAGTCCTCGACCACGGTGCGCGACATGCGCCCGAAGTAGCCGTTTTCCAGGTTTACGGGGCCGGGATGGCGGTCGTAACGGTCGGCGAAGGTTTGCCAGAAGGCTTCGTCTCGGGCGCGGCGGGTGTTATCGGGCATGGTCGACTCGGATCAGGATGCGCCTCAGTGGCGCGGGGCGGGTTTGCCATGTTTGGCGCGCAGCGGTTCCAGCAGCTCCGACAGGCCGTTGTGATCGATTTCCTGCATCAGCGCCAGCAGGCCGCCGAGTTCGCCGTGGGGGAAGCCTTCACGGGCGAACCAGTTCAGGTACGGGCCGGGGAGGTCGGCGATGATCCGTCCCTTGTACTTGCCGAAGGGCATTTCGCGGGTGATCAGCAGTTCGAGTTTTTCGGGGTTCATCGTTGAAATCGTCTGGCTTTAAAAACACTTTGGAAAATACAGGCATTCTGCATGCAGGCCAAATGACAGATCATGCAAATAACAGGCATACAGATTTCTGCTTTGTTTGTAACTAATTGAAAATTAACGACTAAATACTTTTTAAGAAGCTGGCACGACCACTGCAACACTCCTTGCATCTTTCACCCACGCAAGGAATTGAAAAATGACTGACATGAATAAAGAAGCCATCTCCGTCCTCAACGACCTGATCGAAACCAGCAAGGACGGTCAGGAAGGGTTCAAGACCTGCGCTGAAGACATCAAGCACCCTGAGCTGAAAACCCTGTTCGTGAAACGCTCCGCCGACTGCGCTACCGCTGCTGCCGAATTGCAAGCAACTGTGCGTTCGATGGGTGGCGATCCGGAAACCTCCACCAGCGTCAGCGGTGATCTGCATCGCCGCTGGGTCGACGTCAAAGCGATGTTCACCGGCAAGGATGAAGAAGCCGTGCTCAACGAAGCCGAGCGCGGTGAAGACCACGCCCTGAAGGCTTATCGTGAAGCGATCGAGAAGATCAACAAGCACAACCTGGTCGGCATTCGTGATCTGGTCGAGCGCCAGTACCACGGCGTGCAACGCAATCATGATCAGGTGAAAGCGCTGCGCAATCAGGCGCGTGCCCGCTCGTAAGCGATCAACGCCCACAAAAAAACGCCAGCTAGTCTGGCGTTTTTTATGTCGAGGACAATCAGCCGATGCTGATGGCCGGCAAGGTCGGCAGGGTGACGGTCTGCTGTTTGCGCGGTGCCAGGATCTCGGCCTCGCCATCCACCACCAATTCATCGCGCTGGTTGAATACGCGAGTGGCGATACGTACGCGGAATTTCGGCAGTTTCTCGAGGATTTCCAGGCGCACGGTCAGGGTGTCGCCGATCTTCACCGGCTTCTGGAAACTCATCTGCTGACCGATATAAATGGTGCCCGGCCCAGGCAACTCGCACGCCACTGCCGCGCTGATCAGTGCGCCGCTGAACATACCGTGGGCGATGCGTTCCTTGAACATGCTGGCGGCGGCGAAATCGGCGTCCAGGTGCACCGGGTTGTGATCGCCGGACATCGCGGCGAACAGCTGAATGTCGCGCTCCTCGACGGTCTTGCTGTAGCTGGCGGTCTGGCCGACTTCGAGGGCTTCGTAAGGGATGTTGGTAACCTGGGTCATCGGTATCGGTTCCTGTGACGGATTAAATGAATCCACAAAAAATTATTCGCTGCGGTGCGGACGGGGATGGCTCAGTGCCTGGTCGATCCAGGTCAGCACATCGGCGGTCACTTCGTCGCGGTTGGTCTCGTTGAACAATTCGTGCCGCGCCTGCGGGTAGATCTTCAGTTGCAGGTTCTGGCTGCCGGCCGAGCGCAAGGCATTGGCCAGATCAGTCAGACGCTTGCCTTCACTCACCGGATCACATTCGCCGCCAATCACCAGCAACGGCAGGCCCGGGTCGATCTGGGCGAGATTGGACGCTTTGCTGATTTGCTGCAACCCGCCGAGCAGGTCGATCCATAGCTGGTTGGTGCAGCGAAAGCCGCACAGCGGATCGCTGGCGTACTTGTCGACTTCGGACGGATCGCGACTCAGCCAGTCAAACGCGGTGCGTGCCGGTTTGAATTTGTTGTTGAACGAGCCGAACGACAGCCATTCGATCAGCGCGCTGCGACCCTTGGCGCCCTGGCGCAGTTTTTCGAACCGGGCGATCTGTCGCGCTGCGCGGTATAGCGCAACCGGCTGGAAATTCGAGCCGCTGAGAATCGCGCCGTGCAGGCTGGCGCTGTGGTGCAGCAAATAAGCCTGGGCGATATAACTGCCCATGCTGTGCCCGAGCAGCACGATCGGCACGCCGGGATGGCGCTGGCCGATGTGCTGGTTGAGGCTCGCCAGATCACCGACCACCTTGCACCAGCCATCGTCGTCGGCGAAATGCCCGAGCGTCCCATGATCGGCAGTTTTGCCATGGCCGCGCTGATCGGGCGCATACACACCGTAGCCTTCGGCGCAGAACGATTCGGCGAGTCGCGCGTACCGAGCGCTGTGCTCGGCCATGCCGTGGGCCAGCAGAATCACCGCCTTCAGCGGCGCGTTCGGCAGCCACTGGTTGACGAAGAGGCGGCTGCGGTCACTCGCGTCCAGCCAGAAAGTGTCGTGGATCATGGCGATTCCTTTTGCGGCATGCTTTTGTTGCAGGGGATTGCAGAGATTGCATTGTATAGCGCGTCCGATCAGCTCACGCCACGGCAGGAAGATTCACACGATCAATGAGGACGCTGCCCATATTTGCCTGAATGACCATAGCTGCTAGTGTCCGTGAAGCCCCGCTTTTTGCTTTCGGCTTTTTCAAGGACAAGAGAAAAATGACAGCGAAGCGGCCCCGGATCGGCTCAGGTAAAGAGGACAAGAACAATGCAACCTGATTTCTGGAATGACAAACGCCCGGCGGGCGTACCCCTGACATCGACGCGAATGAATTCAAGTCGGTGATCGAGGTGTTCGAGCGTTCCTGCAAGAAATTCGCTGACCGCCCGGCGTTCAGCAACATGGGCGTGACCCTGACCTACGCCGAGCTCGAGCGCCAGAGCGCCGCGTTCGCCGGTTACCTGCAAGCCCACACTGATCTGGCGCCGGGGGATCGCATTGCGGTGCAGATGCCCAACGTCCTGCATTATCCGATTGCCGTGTTCGGTGCCTTGCGCGCCGGGCTGATCGTGGTCAACACCAACCCGCTGTACACCGCGCGGGAGATGCGCCACCAGTTCAAGGACTCCGGTGCCCGGGCGCTGGTGTACCTGAACATGTTCGGTCAGAAGGTCCAGGAAGTGCTTCCGGACACCGACATCCAGTACCTGATCGAAGCGAAGATGGGCGACTTGATGCCTACCGCCAAGGGCTGGCTGGTCAACACCGTGGTCAGCAAAGTGAAGAAAATGGTCCCGGCGTATTCGCTGCCCCAGGCGATTTCCTTCAAGAGCGCCTTGCGCATGGGCCGGGGCCTGGGCATCAAGCCGTTGAAGGTCGGCCTGGATGACATCGCCGTGCTGCAATACACCGGTGGCACCACCGGCCTGGCCAAGGGCGCGATGCTCACCCACGGCAATCTGGTGGCGAACATGCAGCAGGTGCGCGCCTGTCTTGGTCAGTTCGGCAGCGACGGTCAGCCGTTGTTGCGCGAAGGCCAGGAAGTGATGATTGCGCCGCTGCCGCTGTACCACATCTATGCCTTCACCGCGAATTGCATGTGCATGATGGTGTCCGGCAATCACAACGTGCTGATTACCAATCCGCGGGACATCGGTGGCTTCATCAAGGAGCTGAAGAACTGGAAATTCTCGGCACTGCTGGGGCTCAACACCCTGTTCGTCGCGCTGATGGATCATCCGGACTTCAAGACCCTGGATTTCTCCACGCTCAAACTCACCAACTCCGGCGGCACTGCGCTGGTCAAGGCCACAGCCGAGCGCTGGGAGCAACTCACCGGTTGTCGCATCACCGAAGGCTATGGCCTGACCGAAACCTCGCCGGTGGCCTGCACCAACCCGTACGGCGAGCTGTCTCGGATTGGTACGGTGGGCCTGCCGGTGCCGGGCACACGGCTGAAAGTCATCAATGACGACGGCGTCGAGCAGCCTTTGGGCGAGCGCGGCGAACTGTGCATCAAGGGCCCGCAGATCATGAAGGGCTACTGGCAGAAACCCGAGGCTACCGCCGAGGTGCTGGATGCCGAGGGCTGGTTCAAGTCCGGCGACATTGCGGTGATCGACCCGGACGGTTTCGTGCGCATCGTCGACCGCAAGAAGGACATGATCATCGTCTCCGGTTTCAACGTGTACCCGAATGAAATCGAAGACGTGGTAATGGCCCACCCGAAAGTCGCCAACTGCGCGGTGATCGGTGTACCGGACGAGCGCTCCGGAGAGGCGGTGAAGCTGTTTGTGGTGGCGCGGGAAACCGGCGTGAGCCTGGAAGAGCTGAAGGCCTACTGCAAAGAAAATTTTACCGCGTACAAGGTGCCGAAACACATCGTGCTGCGTGAGTCGTTGCCGATGACGCCTGTCGGGAAGATCCTGCGGCGGGAGCTGCGTGATATCGCATAGGTCAGCTTGAAGTAAAAAGATCGCAGCCTGCGGTAATGCCTCCAGGAAACACGTTTCCGGTTCCGGAGCTGTCGCAGGCTGCGATCTTTTGCTTTGAAGGCCCGGTAAACCGGGACTTTCAGGGTGTTATAGGATTTTTGCTCTAAAATGACTGCCAATAGTTCTTGAGTCATTAAAATGACCATGTGGGCCACTTTTGGCTCTGGTCGACCCTTTGGCAAAGCTGCTACTCTCGGCGCGCTTTGTGACTTCTCGGCCTGATAAAAAGCCAGATTCACCAATACAAGACAAACACCAATAATAATCGCATCAAATGCGGTGCTGAATTCGCGTTGCTGAGGAGTGGGCTTCCATGATCGAAGACTTTTGGAAGGATAAGTACCCCGCTGGAATTGCTGCCGACATCAATCCAGACGAGTACCCGAATATTCAGGCAGTGTTGAAGCAATCCTGCCAACGCTTCGCCGACAAACCGGCGTTCAGCAACCTGGGCAAGACCATCACCTACGGTGAACTGTACGAATTGTCCGGTGCGTTTGCCGCTTATCTGCAACAGCATACCGATTTGCAGCCCGGTGATCGAATCGCCGTGCAACTGCCCAACGTGTTGCAGTACCCGGTCGCCGTCTTCGGTGCCATCCGTGCCGGGCTGATCGTGGTCAATACCAACCCGCTGTACACCGCGCGGGAAATGGAACACCAGTTCAATGACTCCGGTGCCAAGGCGCTGGTGTGCCTGGCGAACATGGCGCACCTGGCCGAAGCCGTGGTGCCGAAAACCGGCGTCAAACACGTCATCGTCACTGAAGTCGCCGACCTGCTGCCACCACTCAAGCGTCTGCTGATCAACAGCGTCATCAAGTACGTGAAGAAAATGGTTCCGGCCTATCACCTGCCAAAAGCCGTCAAGTTCAACGACGTGCTGAGCAAGGGCCAGGGCCAGCCGGTCGCCGAAGCCAACCCGAACAGCGGCGACGTCGCCGTGCTGCAATACACCGGCGGCACAACCGGCGTGGCCAAGGGCGCGATGCTCACCCATCGCAACCTCGTCGCCAACATGCTGCAGTGCAAGGCGCTGATGGGCTCCAACCTCAATGAAGGTTGCGAGATCCTGATCACCCCTCTGCCGCTGTACCACATCTATGCGTTCACCTTTCATTGCATGGCGATGATGCTGATCGGCAACCACAACATCCTGATCAGCAACCCGCGCGACCTGCCGGCGATGGTCAAGGAACTGTCGAAGTGGAAGTTCAGCGGTTTCGTCGGCCTCAACACGCTGTTCGTGGCCCTGTGCAACAACGAAGGTTTCCGCAAGCTGGATTTCTCGGCGCTGAAAGTCACCCTGTCCGGCGGCATGGCCCTGCAACTGGCCGCTGCCGAGCGCTGGAAAGCAGTCACCGGTTGCCCGATCTGCGAAGGCTACGGCATGACCGAAACCAGCCCGGTGGCCACGGTCAACCCGATCCAGAACATCCAGATCGGCACCATCGGCATTCCGGTGCCGTCGACCCTGTGCAAAGTCATCGACGACGCCGGCGTCGAGCAGCCGCTGGGCGAAATCGGCGAGCTGTGCGTCAAGGGCCCGCAAGTGATGAAAGGCTACTGGCAGCGTCAGGAAGCCACCGACGAGATGCTCGACAGCGAAGGCTGGCTGAAAACCGGCGACATCGCGGTGATCCAGCCGGACGGTTACATGCGCATTGTCGATCGCAAGAAAGACATGATCCTGGTCTCCGGTTTCAACGTGTACCCGAACGAGCTGGAAGACGTTCTGGCGACCCTGCCGGGCGTGTTGCAGTGCGCGGCCATCGGTATTCCGGACGAGAAGTCGGGCGAAGCGATCAAGATTTTCATCGTCGCCAAGCCAGGCGTCACGCTGACCAAGGAAACGGTGATGGAGCACATGCGCGCCAACGTCACCGGCTACAAGGTGCCACGTTCCGTGGAATTCCGCGATGCGCTGCCGACCACCAACGTCGGCAAGATCCTGCGCCGCGAACTGCGCGACGAAGAGCTGAAGAAGATCAAGGCCAAGAGCGCCGCCTAAAACCAAAAAGCCCCGCAGATGCGGGGCTTTTTGTTGAGGCAGGAATCGCTTACTGGCGGAACGGCGCAAAATTTACATTGGTGCCTGCCGGGCGCATGTCCTGCAGGTACGAGTCCTTGTCGGCGCTCAGTTCCAGGCTCAAGGCTGCCTTGCGTTTGCCTTCATTGCGGATCACCAGGCCTTCGAGTTTCTCGCGCAGAAACACGGTCGGCACTTTCAGGTGCAGCAGTTCGTCAGTGGCCGGGGTGTGCATCAACAGGTGAATCCACTCGTACTGACCGATGGCCAGGCGCGACACCGGCAAGTCGAACCACCAGATGTTGCGGTTGCGGTTCAGTTCGGCGAAGTGGCAGTTGTTGGTGCCGAGCACGGCACCGCCCAGTTCCTGGTTGCGACGGGCGATGGCCTGCTTTTTATCGAGTTTCATAACATTCCTGCGGGATCGGTTCTGTGGCGCCTGGCGCCCTTATGGTGGGCATTCTCGGGGCTACGCTCGCAAACATAAAGCGCAACCTGCACGCCGCGACGAAATGAAGCCCTGAAAATAAATGAAACTTGGCGCAAACCGGGCCAGTCAATCATTACGTACTGACTTTTCCCCGTTAATGCACCAAGGAGAAACACCATGAGTAGCACAGGCGATAAAGTAAAAGGCATGGCCAACGAAGCAGTCGGCAACGTCAAGCAAGGCGTCGGTAAAGCCACCGACAACACCAAGCTGCAAGCCGAAGGCAAACTGCAAGAGAAGAAAGGCGAGGCGCAGCAAGCGGTGGGCAAAGCCAAGGACGCGATCAAGAAAGGCGTCGACAAGGCTTGATCCAGCCTTGAACGAAACACCGAAGCGGCCATCCAAGGATGGCCGTTTTTGTGTGTCGTTCACATGCAGTCACGGATCACAGTGTTTCAGAGTCGCCAAGTAGGCTACTTTGATGAGAGAAAACGGCCCCTGAGTCGCCACGACTTCAACCTGTTTTGCGGCGAAAGGAGACGCGAATGATATTCCCCGACATGAAAGGCCTGCCCCTGCACCGGGTCATCGTGCGTACCGTCACCGAGTTCATGGACGACGAGATGTCGACTTATGCCTCGGCACTGGCCTACCAGATGCTGTTCTCGCTGTTCCCGTTCATTCTGTTCCTGATTGCCCTGATCGGTTTCCTGCATCTGCCGGACTTCTTCTCCTGGCTGCGCCTGCAATCGGAACTGGTGTTGCCGCCCCAGGCCCTGGAGCAGGTCAACCCGGTGATCGACCAGTTACAACAGTCCAAGGGCGGCCTGCTTTCCGTGGGTATCGTCATCGCCCTGTACACCGCGTCCGCCGGCGTGCGGCTGATGATGAGCGCGATGAACGCCGCCTACGACGTGGTCGAGGGCCGGCCGATCTGGAAGCGCTTCCCGCTGTCGATTTTCTACACCGTTGGCATCGCCGGCATGCTGCTGGCCGCCGCCGCGTTGATGGTGCTGGGGCCGCAGGTGATGGGCTGGATTGCCGGGCAGTTCGGGCTGGAAGATTTCATCGTCACCGTGTGGACCATCGCCCGCTGGCCGGTGATCGTTATCCTGATGATGGTCGCCGTCGCGTTGATCTACTACGTGATGCCCGACGTCAAACAGGAATTTCGTTTCATCACCCCGGGCTCGGTGCTGGCGGTGGTGGTGTGGATCGTCGCGTCCCTGGGGTTCGCGTTCTACGTCAAGACGTTCGCCAACTACAACGCCATGTATGGCAGCATCGGTGCGATCATCGTGCTGTTGCTGTATTTCTACATTTCCGCCGCGGTGCTGTTGCTGGGCGCGGAGATGAATGCGGTGATCGAACACATGTCCAGCGAGGGCAAGGACCCGGGCGAGAAAGTCCCCGGCGAACTCGATGAACATCCCAAACAACACGTTTCCGGCCTGGGGCGCGATCAGTCGCTCAAGCCGAACACAGACGAAGCCTGACCATGATCCGTGAAATCCTGAAGATGGGCGACGAGCGCCTGCTGCGCATTGCCCCGCCGGTGCCCGCCGAAATGCTCGACAGCCCGGAGCTGTGGCAACTGATCGACGACATGTTCCAGACCATGGAAAGCGTCGGCGGTGTCGGCCTGGCCGCGCCGCAGATCGGCGTCGACCTGCAACTGGTGATCTTCGGCTTCGAGCACAGCGAACGTTACCCGGACGCCGAAGCCGTGCCGCAGACGATCCTGATCAATCCGTTGATCACGCCGCTCAGTCCGCTCATGGAAGAGGGCTTCGAAGGCTGCCTGTCAGTGCCCGGCCTGCGCGGCGCGGTGGATCGTTATCAGCAGATCCGCTACGAGGGTGTCGACCCCAAAGGGCAGCCGATCGTACGTGTCGCTTCGGGATTCCACGCACGGGTGGTGCAGCACGAGTGCGATCACCTGATCGGGCGGCTGTACCCGTCGCGCATCACCGATTTCAGCAAGTTCGGTTTTACCGAAGTGATGTTCCCGGATCTCGATCCCAACGCTGACGACTGATCAGCCAGTGCGCGGCGCCAGTTCCATGGCAATCATCGGTTTGCTCCGCGCATAACGGCTCAAGCGCTCGGCCATCGCCTGGGGCAGGGCGGGATCGAAAGTGAAGCCGCGCCGCTCATAGAATCCGCGCAGGTCCGGGTGGCAGAACAGCCACACCGGCGCCTCCACATCTTTTACCGCCGCCGCAATCAATTGCGCGGCAATGCCCTGTTCGCGACAGGCCGGGTCAACGAACAACCCGGTCAGCCAGTGCCCGCCGAACACCGGCCGCAGGCACAGCGCAGCCACGATTTCCTCGCGCCGTGCCACCCACAATTGCGCCTCGCGCACCGCTTTCATCGACGATTGATGCTGGCGGTAGAACTTGTTCATCAAAGGCCAGGACAGGTCGTCGAGCTGGCTGTAACGGGTGTCGGTCATGAATCGGACTGCCGGTGCAAAAGTCGCGGATTATAAAACAACGTACTCGCCGGGATAGGTGTATACCTGATCTCACATCCCCTTCAGAGGAGTACGCGTCATGTCCAAAGGTATGGATGCGAAGAAAGCTGCGAAGAAGAAACCGGCCAAGACCGCCATCGAGAAACGCCATGAGAAAAGGGCGAAGAAAGTCGACATTTTTGGCCATTGATACCGTTCCTCGGGAGCCCGCTTTTCGGGCTCCTTTCTTCTCTGCAAAAAATAATCTGCAAGATTTCCCGCCGGTGTTGCACAGAACGATCAGACCTTCGTTCCGAGCCACGCCATGCCCCACTATTTCGACGATGCCCATCGCCAACAGATCGAAACCCTGCGTCAACGCTTCACCGCCCGTACCGACTGGCCGACCTGGCTGCTGCTGATCGGCGTATACGGCGGCTGGTTCGCGATTGTGCTGGGCAGCGAACGGCTCGGCCTCTGGTGGAGCACGTTGCTGCTGATCCCGTTGCTGGTGCTGTGGCTGTCGGTGCAGCACGAATTGCTTCACGGTCATCCGACACGCTGGATCTTCGTCAACAAATTCCTAGGTTATGCACCGTTCGCCGTGTGGTATCCGTACACCCTCTATCGCGACAGCCATCTGCAGCACCATCGCGACGAAGACCTGACAATCCCCGGCCTCGACCCCGAAAGCCGTTACCTCAGCGCCGAACGCTGGCAGGGCAGTTCGCTTTTCGAACTCAGCCTGCACTGGCTGAACAAGACCGTGCTCGGCCGATTCATCCTCGGCGCGCCGCTGGCGTTGCTGGCGCTGGCCGGTGAAGAACTGCAACGCCTGAAAAACGGTGAACGCCAGGCCTGGCTGATGTGGCTGACCCACGGTGCCCTGACTGTGCTGATGCTGGTGTTCGTCGCCCGCTACAGCGTGTTGCCGGTCTGGCATTACCTGCTGCTGATCAGCATCCCGGCGCTGTCGATCGCAATGATCCGCTCTTACTATGAACATCGGCCGCACACACAACCGGAGCAACGCACCGTGCTCAACGAAGCCGGATGGCCGTGGCGCTGGCTGTTCCTGAACCTGAATTTCCATCTGGTGCACCACGATCTGCCGAAGCTGGCGTGGTACGACTTGCCCAAAGCCTACCGCATGCGCCGGGAGCAATGGGTCGAACGCAGCGGCGGTTTTCTGGTGCAGGGTTATGGGCAATTGTGGCGCCGGCACGGCATCAAGCCGATCGACAGTCCGCAGCATCCATTCATTTGAGGCCACCATGACGTCAGGTTACGCAGAGCTGTTGATGTACATCGCCCCCGAGCAGATCCGCGCGGCGAACGAGCATTGGCTGGCGCGGATTCTCGAACATCTGGGCCGTTCGCGGCTCAGTGTCGAAGGCTTGTCGCTGCCGGAGCTCTGGCTGTCGCCGCAGTTGCTGCTGACCCAGACCTGCGGCTATCCGCTGATGACCGCGCTGCGTGGCCAGGTCAGGCTTGTCGGCCGTCCGCGCTACGAATTGCCGGACGCCACGGCCGGCAATCATTGCAGCCTGATCCTTGCCCGCACCGATGATCCGCGCCGCAGTCTGGCGGAGTTCTTCGACAGTCGCGGGGTGATCAACAGCGAGGACTCCAACAGCGGCATGAACCTGTTGCGCCAGCGCCTGGCACCGTTGCAGCGGGACGGGCGGTTTTTCGCTTCGGTCGGCCTCAGTGGCGGTCACCGCGAGAGCCTGCGCTGGTTGCGCGAAGACCTTGCTGATCTGGCGGCTATCGACAGCGTGACCTTTGCGTACCTGGCGCAGCACGCTGCCGAAGAGGTCAGTGGGTTGCGGGTGGTGGCGCGCAGTGCGTTCAGCCCGACCTTGCCCTTCATCACCGCTGCCGGCACGACGGACCGGCAGATCGAGCAACTGCGCCGGGCCATGAACCGCAGCCTGCAAGACTTGCCGGATGTGGCCCGTGTCCTCGGTCTGCCCGAAGTCCTGCCGGCCAGCGAAAGCGATTACCAGGTCCTGCTGGATTACCAGCGCGAGGCCGAAGAACTGGGTTATGGCCGCTTGCGCTAGCGGTCGCGATTAATTCACTAATGGAATATAAAAATTCTTTTTAAGTATTTTTAACGCATAAGGCACCTTGCTAGGATCGCGCCACCGGACGACCGGACATTCAGCGACCCTTGACCAAGGAGCCCCCATGTCCGGCGCCGACGCATCCCATCGCAATCATGTGAACACGTTGTTTCGCGACCATTACCAGTGGTTGTGCGCACGCCTGCGCCGACAATCGAACGATGCAGCCAGCGCCGAAGACGTCGCCGCCGAAACCTTCGCGCAACTGCTCGAAGCGCCGGGCCTGACCGCCATTCGCGAACCTCGTGCCTTGCTCACCACCATCGCCCAGCGCCTGTTGTATGAACGCTGGCGGCGGGGCGATCTGGAGCGTCGGCATCTGCAACAACTGCAACAAGGTGACCTCGATCACGGGCCATCTCCCGAAGAACTCGCCGACCTGTCGCAATGCCTCAAGCATCTGGACCGAACGCTCCAGCGCCTGCCGGGCAAGGTGCGCTCAACCTTTCTGCTGGCCCGCATCGATGGCCTGACCTACCCGCAAATCGCCGCCGAACTGGGCATCTCCCAGCGTTCGGTGAGCCTGTACATGACCCGTTCCCAGGCCTTGTGCAACCGCCACAGCGCCAACCAATCCCTGATTTCCTCCCAGAACAAGAGGTCCGCATGAGATCGATCAAAACCCTGCTTGGCAGTTCGCTGCTGGCCCTGACCCTGACGGCCGGCCACGTTGTCGCTGCGGAAACAAAAGCGCCGATCCACTTCGGTGACATCACCTGGGAAAGCGGCAGTTTCATCACCGAAGTGCTGCGCCTGATCGTCGAGAAAGGCTACGGCTACCCGACTGACACACTGCCGGGCAGCACCGTCAGCCTCGAAGCGGCGCTGGCGAAAAACGACATTCAAGTGATCGGCGAAGAGTGGGCCGGGCGCAGTCCCGCGTGGGTCAAGGCTGCTGCCGAGGGCAAGGTATTCGGCCTTGGCGACACGGTGAAGGGTGCCACCGAAGGCTGGTGGGTGCCGGAATACGTGATCAAGGGCGACCCCGAGCGCGGGATCAAACCGCTGGCACCGGAGCTGAAATCCGTGGCCGACCTGCCGCGCTACAAGGATGTATTCAAAGACCCGGAAGACCCGAGCCGTGGGCGCTTCCTCAACAGCCCGACCGGCTGGACCTCGGAAATCGTCAACAGCCAGAAGCTCAAGGCCTATGCGCTCAACGACAGCTTCGTCAACTTCCGCACCGGTTCCGGCGCGGCGCTGGATGCCGAGGTGGCGTCGTCGATCAAGCGCGGCAAACCGGTGCTGTTCTACTACTGGTCGCCGACGCCGTTGCTCGGTCGCTTCAAACTGGTGAAGCTGGAGGAGCCGCCGTTCGACGCCGAAGCCTGGAAAACCCTGGCCGACGCCAACAACCCCAACCCGAAAGGCACCCGTTCGATGCCGGCGAGCCTGGCGATTGGCGTGTCGGCACCGTTCAAGGCGCAGTACCCGGAACTGGTGACGTTCTTTGAGAAAGTCGACTTGCCGATCGATCTGCTGAACCAGACCCTGGCCGGGATGAGCGAGAAACGTCAGCAGCCACGTCAGGTGGCCGAAGCATTTCTGCGCGATCAACCACAAGTCTGGAAACCATGGGTACCGGGTGAAGTGGCGAATAAAGTCAGCGGAAGTCTGTAGTTCTTTTCCGATTATTGTGTCGTTTCAAAAGTTGCCATTGCGAGTCGGTCGCAATGGCAACCAACATCCCGCCCGCTGAACCGATTCTTGTCCGTTTTTTGTCCTTAATCCCCGTGGTACTGGCCGACTAGTGGCCTTGCGCAAGGCTTTGCGCTGTCTATGCTCACACGTAACTAACTATGTCGACCGCCATCCAAAGCGCCTCGACGGCAATCGGTTAGCCGAGAACAAAGCTGCCAGAGTGCGCAATCCAAGGCACCGACACTTAACCGGCAAGGAGCATGTTTTTTAAATGGAAGTTCTTCTACACGTTAGGAATGGCCCGTTCGCGGGCTATCAAGAGAAGGATGTCTTGATTAGAGCGTCGCTGCATGGACTCTTTGATTAATCATCGTTTATCACCTGACAACTTCCTCCCGTGGAGGAATGCGTGTGCCTGTTCTGTGGAACGTAGTGGTGGATTCTGAAAGACCTGAACTTTCATCAAATCAAAAGACCGCGCTCAAGGTGATAGAGACATGTTCAACCTACATCACAAGGCTGACCTGCAGGAAATCGAACGCTTCAGCTGTGCCCTGACCGAAGCCAACGCCAAGCTGGAGGCGATCAGCCGTTCGATGGCGATGATCGAATTCACCCCCGACGGCATCGTGCTGGATGCCAATGACAACTTCTGCAAGACCATGGGCTACAGCGCCGAGGAAGTACGGGGCAAACATCACCGGATCTTTTGTGAAGAAGAGTTTTACCGTAGCGAGGAATACGCCAAGTTGTGGCGTGACCTGGCCCGTGGCGAACCGCTCAGCGGGACATTCCTGCGCCTGAACAAGCGTGGCCAGGAGATCTGGCTGGAAGCGAGTTACATGCCGGTGTACGGCCCGGACAAACAGGTTCGAAGCGTGATCAAAGTGGCCTCGGACATTACCGCGCGAGTGAACAAGGAAAAAGAAGAGGAAAGCATGCTCGCGGCCATCAGCCGTTCGATGGCGGTGATCGAGTTCACCCCGGAAGGCAATGTGATCTCGGCCAACGATAACTTCCTCAAGACCATGCAGTACTCGCTCAACGAAGTTGTCGGCCATCACCACAGTCTGTTCTGTCACCGTGCCGAAGCCGAGTCGGCGCAGTACAAGGCATTCTGGGCTTCGCTCAATCGCGGCGAATATCACTCGCACCGCTTCGAACGCAAGAACAAGTCCGGACAAACCGTTTACCTCGAAGCCTCGTACAACCCGTTGTTCGACGCCAAGGGACGCTTGTACAAAGTAGTGAAGTTCGCCAGCGACATCACCCACCAGATGACCACCTTGCAGACCGCTGCGGAATCGGCCCACAGCACCTCGGTACAAAACGACGCCTGCGCGCAAAAAGGCTCACAGGTCGTGCAGCAAACGGTGCAGATCATTCAGGACATTTCACGCGACCTCAATGAAGCGGCGCTGAGCATCGATGCGGTCAGCAAGCAGTCGGACATCATCGGCACCATCGTCCAGACCATTCGCGGGATCGCCGACCAGACCAACCTGTTGGCACTCAACGCGGCCATCGAAGCGGCGCGGGCGGGTGAACACGGACGTGGTTTTGCGGTGGTGGCGGATGAGGTGCGCAGCCTCGCGGCGCGGACCAGTCAGGCGACCCTGGAGATTGTTGATGTGGTGCGCAAGAACCACGAGTTGTCACTGAGTGCGGTGTCGAGCATGCAGTCGAGCCTGAGCCGCACCGGGCTCGGGGTGGAACTGGCGAACGAGGCGGGGGACGCGATCCGCGAAATTCAGCAGGGCTCGCGGCATGTGGTGGATGCGATCAGCCAGTTCAACGAGACGTTGCAGTTGAACTGACGGTTTCAAGGCTGAAAAAAGGATCCCCGCAGGGATCCTTTTTTTATTGCGCCGTTCGTTAGAGCGAAGCGAGGAACTTGTCTGCCGACTGGTCGCTGAGCTTGACCGAGTTGGCGTCCTGCTTGTTCTGCTTCTCGGCTTCGGCCAGCTTCATCTTGTCCTGCAGGCGATCGGCGATCTCTTTGCCGATGGCCAGTTGTTTCTCCGGCGGCATGGCTTTGAGGTCGTCCTCGGTCAGACCCATTTCCTTCAGGATGCTGTCACGCAGACGCTGTTCCGGCGACTTGCTCATGTAGTCCTTGAACTCATCGGTGGCGGAGGTGCCGGCGGACTTGGTCTGTGAAGCGTCAGAGGTCTGCAGGCCGACGCGGGTCTTGGCGAACGCCTCGTCGACGTTGTCGCTGACGCGCGTGGCTTCGCTGACCTGCTGGGTGGCGAGTTGCGTGGCCGAACTTTGCACCTGATTGGTGGCTTCGGTGGTTTGCGCCTGCGCCTGGTTCTGCAGGGTTTGCAGCATGGCGCCGTGAAGCCCGCCTTGCAGACCGGCCGCCGCGGTGGCGGTTGCGTCATCGGTGATGCGCTTGGGCAGATGAATCAGATCCGCTTGTTTCGAGCTGACCAACATGATGGAGGACCTTGTGGTAATTGCTGTCGGCGGTAAAGCAGCAATTACCGTGCCGTCAGAATAAGTCCCGTGAATTCAGCAGGTTAATGAATTTCCAGATTTCAGAAGCGGTCATCCTTTGCCGTCCGGCGGCAGAAGATGACCGTTGCCCGTCAGCGATGGGCGATGTTTTCCAGCGCCAGATTGCGGGTGCGGGGACCGAAGTAGCCGATGGTCAGCATCACGATCAGCATGCTGACGACAATGAACGCCAGCACGCCCGGTGTACCGAAGTGATCGAGAAAAAGACCGATCAACAGACTGCTGAACACCGTCGACAAGCGACTGAACGAATAGCAGAACCCCACCGCCCGGGCGCGGATGTTGGTGGGGAACAATTCGCTCTGATAGGAGTGATAACTGAAGCTCAGCCAGGCGTTGCAGAAGGTGATCATCACCCCGCAGAAGATCAGGCCGAAGGCGCTGGTCTGCAGGGCGAACAAGGTGCCGAAAGTCATGGCGCCCAGGGCTGAGCCGACGATCTGCCACTTGTTCTCGAAACGGTTGGCGAATTTCACGAACAACAGCGGCCCGAGCGGGTAGGCGAGGGTGATGATGAACGCGTACATCAGGCTGTGAGTGACACTGACACCCTGACCGGAAAGCAGCGCCGGCAGCCAGTTGCCGAAGCCGAAGAAGCCGATGGCCTGGAAGATGTGGAAGACGATCAGCATCAAGGCCCGACGACGGTAGGGCGGTTGCCAGATGTCGGCAAAACGGCCCTTGCCTTCGACATCCACCGCCACCGCTTCCGGTGCGTCCAGTGGTTGACGATGATCCTTCTCGCAGCGTGCCTCGATGCCGTCGAGAATCCGGTTCGCCTCATCGAAACGGCCATGCTGGGCCAGCCAGCGTGGCGACTCCGGCAGGCGTTTGCGCAGCCACCAGATGAACAACGCAAACACCGCGCTGGCCAACACCACCCAGCGCCAGCCGGATATTCCGAATGGCGTCTGCGGCACCAGCCACCAGGACATCAGCGCCACCGCCGGCACCGACAGAAACTGCACGAAAAACGCGAAGGCAAACGCCGAACTGCGCATGCGCTTGGGCACCAGTTCCGAGAGATAGGCGTCGATGGTCACCAGTTCGATGCCGAGGCCGATGCCCACCAGAAAACGCATGCAGATGATTCCCAGCGCCGAACTTTGCACGCCCATCAGCACCGTGGCCACGGTGTACCAGACCAGCGCGAAGGTGAAGATCGCCCGTCGCCCGAAACGATCCGCCATCGGGCTCAACAGACTGGCGCCGAGAAACAGGCCAAGGAAGGTCGCCGAGGCGAACGCGGCCTGATCGGAGAACCCGAACACGCCCTGATTGCCGGTGGCGAAGATGCCGTCACGGATCAGACCGGGGCTGATGTAGGCCGTCTGGAACAGGTCGTAGAGTTCGAAGAAACCACCAATCGACAGCAGCGCCACCAGCCGCCAGATCGTGGCGACTGCCGGGAGGCGGTCGATGCGAGCGGAAATCTGTGCGGCGCGTATCGGGTCGATGCCGTCGCGTTGCGCGGCGGCGGGGGCGTGTGCAGTCATGGGCCGATCCATTTTTTTATGATGGAAAAGCTTAGCCTGCTATCGGAAATCAAGGATTGCTTATATCGGCGGCTTACGGAGGAAAACCGCCGATTTCTTGCAATATCCGCTTACCAATCAGCGATTCATGCTGCGGGTGCAGGATCCGGCAGCGCCGAGGCCGGCAAACCGAACACCTTATCGAACAGCCAGTTGAAGGCGAAGGTGTAGCAGGGGATGAACACGATCAGCGCGAGATCCAGCAGGAAGGCCTGCACCAGACTGATATTCATCCACCAGGCGATTAGCGGAATCAGGAACACGATCAGCGTCAGTTGGAAACCGACGGCGTGGGCGATGCGCCGTTTGACTGTGCGGGTGCGCGAGACCTGACGGCTTTCCCAGCGCTCGAACAGCGAGGTGTAGATGAAGTTCCAGGTCACGGCGATGGTGGTGATGATCACCGCCAGCGGGCCGGTGCTGCCGGGCGAGGTGCCGGACAACAGGGCCAGGCCGAGGGCCGAGAAGGTCATGCCGATCACTTCATAGAGCGACACGTAGACCAGTTTGCGTTTGACGCCTTGCATGGGGAATTGCCTCTTTCTTGCGACTTGTGGCCAGTGGGGATGGCGAAGGCGACGAAAGATAGCTTCAATAGTGATGACAGAAAAAGTCAGAAGCTTTCAGTTTTATTGACAGGTGCATGAAGTGAATTTCAACAGCGAAAGCATCGAACTGTTTCTCGCCATAATCGAACGCGGCTCGTTTTCCGCCGCTGCCAGGGCGTTGGGTAAAGTCCCGTCAGCGGTAAGCATGGCCATCGGCAATCTGGAGGCCGAACTCGGCTACCCGCTGTTCGACCGCAGTCACCGCGAACCGCAACCCACGGCCATGGCGCTGTCGCTGGTGCCCCATGCGCGATTGATTGCCGATCAGCTCAAGCAATTGCAGGTGCACGCGGTGCAGTTGTCGCTGGGGCTGGAGAGCAAGTTGTCGATTGGCATGGCGACGGATATCGATCGCCGACGGTTACTGGCGGCCATCAAGGAAATCAGTGAGCGCCATCCGCTGCTCGACATCGAAGTACTGACCGCGCCGCAGGATGACGTGTTGGCGATGCTTCACAGTGGTCGGGTCAGTGTGTGCCTGGCGTTCGCCGGGTTGAGCGTGAACGTGCTGGAGCGTTTTCAGTTTGTCGGCAGTGAACGGATGATCGCCACGCTGGCAGCGGACAGTCCGCTGTTGCAGGGGCAGGATCTGTTTCTGGAGGATCTGGTGCATGTACGGCAGATCGTCGTCGGCAGTCGCGACTTGCCGATCAGCGAAACCCGACCGCTGGTGGCCGAATCCCACTGGCGCACCGACAGTCTGGAGACGGCGCTGGAGATGGTCGAGGCGGGACTAGGCTGGGGCAATTTCCCGTTGTCGGTGGTGCAGCCGTGGCTCGATAGCGGACGGCTGAAACGGCTGAATTTCCGCAACATCGAAAATGGCCTGGTGCTGCCGGTGCACGCGGTGTGGCTCAAGAGCCAGCCGTTGCAGAAGGGGGCGCTGGCTCTTGTGGAGTTGCTGGGCGGCTGAGTCAGGTGCTTTCGCGGATTTTCAGTTCGAAGCCCATGTCCTCCACCGGACGCGCCACGCTGTTGCCGGCCATCAATGTCAGCATCTGTTCCGCCGCACGCCGGCCGATGGCTTCTCGCGGGGTGTTGATGCTGCTCAGGCGCGGCACCATGTGCTCCGACATCGGCAGGTCGTTGAAGCCGAGGATCGCGACTTGCTCGGGGATCCTGATCCCGTTGCGCAGGGCTTCGAGCAGGGCGCCCTGAGCCAGGTCGTCGTTGCCGAAGAAGATCGCATCGACGTCCGGATGCGCCGCCAGCAGTTGCAGGAACAACTCGCCACCCAGGCCTACGGACGAAGAACGCGGGGTCAGCACTTCCAGATCCGGGTCGTAGCGACCGGCCCTCTGCAGTGCTTTACGGAAGCCTTCACCGCGCAGCAAGGTGCGCTGGTCGAGTTGTGCGCCGATGTACGCCAGACGCTTGCGGCCACGGGACAGCAAATGCTCGGCGGCGGTTTCCCCGGCGCTGAGTTGCGAGAAGCCGACGCAATTCACGCCAGCGGCGCTGTCCAGCTCCATCATGTACACGCAGGGAATGTTGCTGGCCTCGATCATCCGCCGCGAGGTTTCGGTGCGGTCGAAACCGGTCAGCAGAAGGCCGCGTGGCTGATAGGCCATGTAGTTGCGCAGCAGGTTTTCTTCTTCATCGCGGGAGTAGTGGAAGTTGCCGATCAGCACTTCGAAGCCCTTGGGCGTGAGTACCCGATGAATGGCTTCCAGGGTATCGATGAACAACAGGTTGGCCAGCGAAGGCACCAGCACCACCACCGAATGGCTCTGGGCCGAGGCCAGGGCGCGGGCGGCGGGGTTGACCACGTAGTTGAGTTCCAGCGCGGCTTTCTGGACTTTTTCCACCAGTTCGGTGGCAACGGTGCTGACCCCGCGCAGGGCGCGAGAAGCGGTAATCGGACTGACGCCGGCCAGCCGGGCGACTTCATTGAGGGTGGGACGGCCGGTGGTGCGGGTGTTTTTATCGTTTTTAGGGGTGGTCATCGGGCGGCTTGCCAAACAAAAATCAAGGCACTAAGGTAGCGCTGTCCTTATGCAGCTGCAAATGCGTGAGCGAGGTCCTGCCTGATCCTCGCTTTTTGGCGTTGGGACAAAACTTGCTGCAACCCAAAAAAACGACAAGAAGGCGTCGGCAACTTCTGCCTGTGCACTAGAGTCATAGCTAGCAAAGGTAGCGCTGTCTGCGCGCTGAGGTGTTACATGAATCATCCCATCACCGCCCTGGTCATCATGGGCGTTGCCGGTTGCGGCAAGACGTGCGTCAGCGAGGCCCTGTGCCAATTGAGCGGCGCCACTGCCATTGAAGGCGATACTTTCCATCCGGCCGCGAACATCGAAAAGATGAGCGCGGGGATCCCCCTGAACGACGAAGACCGTGCCGGCTGGCTCGACAGCCTGTGCGATGAGCTGCGTCGAGTTGACGCTCTGGGCGAACGCCCGGTGCTGACCTGCTCGGCCCTCAAGCACATTTACCGCGAACGTCTGCGCAGCGCCTTGCCGGGCCTGGGCTTCGTGTTTCTCGAATTGACGCCAGAAGTCGCTGCAGACCGCGTGTCCCATCGTCCGGGCCATTTCATGCCGGCAACGCTGATCGAAAGCCAGTTCGCCACCCTCGAATCGCCGGTCGGCGAGCCGTTGACCCTGGCCCTGAACGCTTCGATCCACAGCGTTGAGGAACTGGCGTCGCAAGCCCACGTCTGGTGGCAGGCCCATGGCCTGAAACAGGCGGTATGAGTGTGATTGTGAAGACAGCGCTGTCCTTTCGACTTCTGATTAACCCGCTTTAATAACAACAACAAACCAGGAGACACCCCCAATGTTTGGCATGTCCCATGACGCCTACCTGCTGCTTGATGCAGTAGTCACGGTGATCGGGCTTATCGTCCTGATCACCAAGTTCAAGATTCACCCCTTCATTGCCCTGACCATCGCCGCCGCGTTCCTCGGCCTGACGTCCGGCATGCCGATCGGCACCATCATCAAGGCGTTCCAGGACGGCTTCGGTGGCGTGCTCGGTTTCGTCGGCATCATCCTCGCGCTGGGCACCATGCTCGGCAAGATGATGGCCGAATCCGGCGGTGCCGATCAGATCGCCCAGACCCTGATCCGCGCGTTCGGCAAAGAGCGCGTGCAGTGGGCCATGATGTTCGCCGCGTTCCTGGTGGGGATTCCGCTGTTCTTCGAAATCGGCTTCGTGCTGCTGATTCCGCTGGTGTTCATCGTGGCTCGCCGCACCGGTGTGTCGATCATCAAGATCGGCATCCCGCTGCTCGCCGGCCTCTCCGCCGTGCACGGTCTGGTGCCACCGCACCCGGGCCCGCTGCTGGCCATCGGCGTGTTCGGTGCCGACATCGGCAAGACCATTCTCTACGGTCTGATCGTCGCGCTGCCGACCGCCATCATTGCCGGTCCGATCTTCGGTACGTTCATCGCCAAGCACATTCCGGGCACGCCGAACCAGGAACTGGTCGATCAACTGGCCCGTGAAACCGATTCGACCAAGCTGCCAAGCTTCGGCATCACCCTGGTCACCGTGCTGCTGCCGGTGTTTCTGATGCTGCTGAAAACCTTCGCTGACGTGGCGCTGCCGGACGGTCATTTCTTCCGCACCTGGATGGACATGATCGGTCACCCGATCTCGGCGCTGCTGCTGGCGTTGCTGCTGTCGCTTTACACTTTCGGTCACAAACAAGGCATCGGTTCCCAACAGATGCTCAAGTGGCTGGATGCGAGCCTGGCGCCCACCGCCGCGATCATCCTGATCATCGGTGCCGGCGGTGGCTTCAAGCAGATGCTGGTGACCAGCGGCGTGGGTGACGTGATCGGCCACATGGCGGTCAGTGCGCAGATCTCGCCGATCCTGCTGGCGTGGCTGGTGGCGGCGGTGATCCGTATCGCGACCGGTTCGGCCACCGTGGCGACCATTACTGGCGCAGGCATTGTGGTGCCGGTAGTCGGGATGATCCCGGGCGTGAACCGTGAGTTGCTGGTGCTGGCCACCGGTGCCGGTTCCCTGATCCTGTCCCACGTCAACGACGCCGGTTTCTGGCTGGTGAAGCAGTACTTCAACATGACCGTGGCCGAGACGTTCAAGACCTGGACAGCGATGGAAACCATCCTGTCGGTGGTTGGCCTGGGCTTTATTCTGTTGTTGTCGCTGTTCGTTTAACCTCGAACGCAAGACACAAAAAAACCGCAGCGATGCGGTTTTTTTGTGGGTGCAATTCGTCAGTTACTTGGTGCCCAGGCCATCCGCCCGGAACATGCCGCGAATCCCGCGTACTGCCTGACGAATCCGGTCCTGGTTTTCGATCAGCGCGAAGCGCACGTGATCGTCGCCATACTCACCGAAACCGACACCCGGCGAGACGCAGACCTTGGCCTCCGCCAGCAGCTTCTTGGCGAATTCCAGCGAACCGAGGTGCGCGTAGGCTTCGGGAATCTTCGCCCAGACGTACATCGAAGCTTTCGGGTTTTCGACCATCCAGCCCAGTTCATGCAGGCCTTTGACCAGCACGTTGCGGCGCTGGCGATACTGCTCGGCGATGTCGCGCACGCATTGCTGATCACCTTCCAGCGCAGCAATCGCGGCCACCTGCAGCGGAGTGAAAGTGCCGTAGTCGTGGTAGCTCTTGATCCGCGCCAGGGCGCTGACCAGTTCCGGGTTGCCGACCATGAAACCGATGCGCCAGCCCGCCATGTTGTAGCTCTTGGACAGGGTGAAGAACTCCACCGCGATGTCCTTGGCGCCCGGCACCTGCATGATCGACGGTGCTTTCCAGCCGTCGTAGACGATGTCGGCGTAAGCCAGGTCGTGCACCACCAGCACGTCGTACTGTTTGGCGAGGGCGATCACCCGTTCGAAGAAATCCAGCTCCACGCACTGCGCGGTGGGGTTGGACGGGAAGCCCAGAATCATCATCTTCGGTTTCGGGATCGAGCCGCGAATCGCCCGTTCCAGCTCATCGAAGAAGTCCACGCCCGGCACCAGCGGCACCGATCGCACCTGGGCGCCGGCAATCACGGCACCGTAGATGTGAATCGGGTAGCTCGGGTTCGGCACCAGCACGGTGTCGCCCTGATCCAGGGTCGCCAGCATCAGGTGCGCCAGGCCTTCCTTGGAACCGATGGTGACGATGGCTTCGCTTTCCGGGTCGATATCGACCTCGTAGCGGTCCTTGTACCAGTTGGAAATCGCCCGACGCAGGCGCGGAATGCCTTTGGACGTGGAGTAACCGTGGGTGTCTTCGCGTTGTGCAACCTGCACCAGTTTTTCAACGATGTGCGGCGGCGTGGCGCCGTCGGGGTTGCCCATGCTCAAGTCGATGATGTCTTCGCCACGACGTCGGGCGGCCATCTTCAGCTCGGCAGTGATGTTGAAAACGTAAGGGGGAGTCGATCTATGCGCGCAAAGCGGCGCGGCGAACCTTGTTCAGCCATTGTTGCCTCGGATAACGTAAGCGCCCGGAACCGTCCGAGCGACGCTGGTCACTGCGGTGACCTGTGGCGGAAGATAAGGGCAGTGATGGCAGACTGTCCAGCGTGCACGACAACAATTTTTTCCCAAGGAAAACGGTTAATGGAATTCACCAGCGGCTTCTTGCTGAGCCTTTCGCTGTGCCTGGACATCGGCGTGGCCAACATCGCGATGATCACCCTGGCCATGCAGCGCGGCTATTTTCAGGGTTTTGCCCTGGGCCTCGGCACCTGCGTCGGTGACCTGATCTACGCCGTTCTGGCCCTGGCCGGGATGACCGTTTTGCTGCAATACGAAACCGTGCGCTGGGTGCTGTGGATCGGCGGTTCGGCGCTGTTGATCTACTTCGCGGCGAAGATGATCTATTCGGCGATCCACCACGAAGCGCAACTGGCGGCGACCGCCGAGGTTGGCCAGAACTCCCATCGCAAGGAATTCTTCCGTGGGATTTTTCTCGCCATGTCGTCGCCGAGCGCCATCCTCTGGTTCGCTGCAGTGGGCGGCACATTGATCGCCCGTTCCGGTGGCGGTGGCCCTCTGAGTTCGGCGCTGTTCCTTGGCGGCTTTCTGTGTGCCGGGCTGTTGTGGTCGGCGGGGCTGTGCTTCGCCGCCAGCCATGGCGGCAAGTTGCTCGGCGACAAACTGTTGCGCTATTCCTACATGGCATCTGCAGCGATCTTCTGCTATTTCGCGGTCTACGTGATCGTATCCGGTTATAACGAGTTCCTCGGTTCCGGCGCCGCCGAGGCCCTGCATACGCTGTAAATGTGCGAATCGGGTTTGGCTTCTATACTCCCAGCCGAACCCACTTTTTTCGTTCAAGGAGTCGAGTCATGGATGAGCAAAAACGCGTCGAAGTGGCTGAACCTCGCTTCGAACATGGACACTTCCTGCTGATTGCAGGTTTTCGCGATCGCTTTACCAAAGAGACCGTCCAGGACATCCCTGCGCTGTGGGAAAAACTCATCCCGCACATCGGAAATATTCCGGGGCAGAAGGGTGAAGTGACCTACGGCGTCTGCAGCAATTTCGACGGCAACGGCGGCTTCGATTACATGGCCGGGGTCGAAATCAGGAAGCTGGATGACTTCCCGCAGGAAAAGTATCCGTGGATCGAAATCCTCCCGCGCCAGTACGCGGTGTTCGAGCACAAGGGTTCGCTCGACCTGCTGCCGCAGACCCTTGAGTACATCTACAAAACCTGGCTGCCGACCTCCGAATACAAGGGGCTGAATGCCCCGGAGCTGGAACGCTACAGCGCCGATTTCAACCCGAAGCTCAAAACCGGCAAGCTGGAAATCTGCGTCCCGGTCGAAAAAGAAAACCTGATGGGCAATCGGCAGCGCGAACCTGTTTCGCGCTGCCGCTCGGGCCCTATTTGCCCTTGATCCGTCGTGCCCGCAACAGGTCGATGCCCAGGGTGATGAAGCCGAAGAAGCTGATGCCCAACACCATCAACAAACCGATTTCCACACTGCTCATAAGCTGTTTCCCCTTCGGGTGATCAGAGACAGTGCTCAGGAATAGACCGTCCCGATTGCGAAGAAAAGCGCTTATACGCAGGCTTTACGCTGCCCGTGCGGATCGATATGAACACCTTATTCCTTTATCCTTGGCGTCCTTGTTTTCACTGATTTCGAGCCGCCATGAACACCGTCATCCGCCACGTCACCGCCGCCGACCTGGATCGCTGCTACGCCATCGAAACCCTCGCCTACGAGGGCGACGAAGCCGCGACCCGCGAGAAGATCGCCACGCGCATCGCCACCTGGCCGGACGGTTTCATCGTCGCGGAAGTGGACGGGCAGGTAGCCGGGTTCATCAACTCCGGTGCGGCATTCGAGGTGCAGATGTCCGACGAGGCGTTCAAGGAACTGATCGGCCACGACCCAGCCGGGCCGAACGTGGTGATCATGTCGGTGGTGGTGCACCCGGATTATCAGGGCCTGGGTCTGGCCAAGCGTCTGCTGGGCGAGTTCATCGAGCGCATGCGCGCCCAGGGCAAGGCGACGATCCATCTGATGTGCAAGGAACGGCACATCCCGCTGTACGCCGGATTCGGTTTTGCCTACATCAAACCGTCCGAGTCCGACCACGGCGGGATGGCGTGGCATGAGATGATCCTCACTCTGTGAGCCAACACTAAACCTCTGTGGGAGATTGGTTACACATTTGTAAGTGTCATGCACTCACCCGGGCAGGCGGGATTTCTAGTTTTTAATAAGGATTTTTTGTACCGCGCCTACCGCTCTATCAAGTACTGCCTCTTCACTTAAATCGGTGGTGTCAATCACCACCCAATTTGCCAAACCACAGCGCTCATAACTGGATCGGACTCGGTTCTGATATGCAATGAAACTTTTAAGGCGATCCTCATTGCCACCGTCGTAAGCTCCGCTCTCGCTAAGACGGAAAGATCCTTTTCTTTGTGCCGCGAGAGCCGGGTCAACATCGAGAAAAATCACGAAGTTTGGCTTTCTAATTGTCGAAAATACTGTTAGGGCTTCTTCTGCTAAATCTGTACTTTTAAGCAAGAAGCGCGCTAGGTATTTGTGGTACCAGCCATCTGCGATGCAATTTTCGCCAGAGCTAACTATTGGAGATATAGCAGCATGGTCTGTCGCTTGAAACCATGCGGTTATAAGGCTCATCCAGTGTTTGTCGCCTAATTGCTCAAGAGGGGCGTTGTCCGGATAGTCCCAAAGAACTTCCCGGAGTCGTGACATGTGGAATTCGGTATATCCCGAAGAAACGGGTGGGCGGTTTTTGTCGACGTAGTGCAAATCTATATTAGATTGGGAGAGGATTTCGTAAGTTGCTCTTGCGATAGTCGATTTTCCTGCACCATCCGTTCCTTCAAATGCGATAAATATTCCTTGCTCAGAGGTGTAGTTCATGCGAACGCTCCTAGGTAAGCCTCAGTATCTAGAGAGTTTCTACCGCTACCCTCTATCAATGGTCGAAATCCTTCTCTTTGATATATTTCTGACATCTTTTTACCAATTGCACTCAGAAACTCTACGGAAGGTCGTTCTCTCGCACTGTATTGCGAGCCAGCATCTGGGTGAAATGCTGCCACTGCTGGAACTACGCCCATCTGACCAAAGTATTCGATGCCCTCTATGATTGAATCTAATGGCTCCATTCCGGCAACGAATCCGGCATATACGTTGCCGCGCCCGAGAGTTTCTACAGCGGCTTCAAAAGCTTCGAGGAACCGATCCCGAGTGTAATCGCGAGATTTGCCTGGGCATACTTCTGAAAAAAGGCCAGGGTCGAATACTTCCAGGCTCATTGACATATTATTGCCGACAGCCTTGAATTTTTCGAAAAGACGGAAGTCTTTGGGGGGCATGGAAATCAAGTGATAGTCCAAGTGGTTATGCACATTCTTTTCTTTTACTCTATTCAGCAAATCGATATGCATCCCATACCCTTTGTCGTAGTTACGGATTGTACCTCCGTTTAATAATACCCTACGGTATCGGCTACTCTCATCTTTGAAAGCCATCGCTACTGCTTCTGCAGCAATGTTGCCTTTAATTCGCATTCTATGATCTGACAGGCTTTCTCGAGCTGAACCCAGAGAGCAAAATTTACATTCATGACCGTCATTGAAGTAGTAGCAATGGCCAGGGAGAAAATTCCAAGCGTAGAGTTTCCGTATATAGTCAGATGTTTTTCAAATAACTCGCCATTACTTAAAATTTTTCCGTAAGATTTAGGCCTGGCTGGAAAAGTAATGTTAATGATATTTTTATTGTAGCTTAGTGCGGGAGTGTTTCGCTCTAAGATGATTTTGTATTTTGAGTGTGGGTTGTAGTTGGCGGCAGTAATGATATCGCCATCAAGAACAATTTCTTGTGGGGTTCGGATCGTTGGGTTGATTATGACGCTGTCACCTGTTCCGTATGCACGTCTTTTTTCAATATGATTCACCTCTGTTTGGAAATGCTCTAAGAAATCCCGGCTGAAATTAACGCCGTTAGCCAGTAGGGCGAGTTTCAATTTTACTGTATCGAATAGCATGATTCGGCTTCCAGTTAATTGCACTACAGGAATATTTTTATTAGATCTTCTGAAGATAAGGCAATCAATGTTCCATTATCCTTCAGGGCTTCTACGGATGGCGGTAAGCAATGCCTTGAGTGACCTTTTTCATCGAATAATGCTCCGCCTGACTCTCTCAAAATAAGTTCTGCTGCCGCAATATCACAGCTTCTCTCATGTCCAGGTGAGCCGATATCAATAAATGCATCAAGAACCCCAGCGGCAATCAGGCAGATTTCCAGCGAAGAGCAAGAGTAAACACGAACTTTGTCCGCTGACCATAAAAGCCGTTATATTTTATGTCTTTCTTTGCTGCCACGAGGGCGGTGAAATGAAAGTCGCATTTGTTCTAATGATTCGGTTTTTCGAGTGTTTAATCGTTTCACAATTATTGCGGACTGAAGATACGCTCCTTCACCAAGTGCAGCGGTATAGACTAAATCTCTAGAGATGTCGTAAATCCATCCAAATACGTACTCATTACCATGATAGATGGCAACACTAGATGTGTAGTTCGGGAAGCCCATAAGCGCATTGTGTGTGCCATCTAGGGGGTCAATCAGAGCGTAAAGGTCACCGTGATCTCCAAGTTTTATTGGTGAAGTGCTTTCTTCTGAGTAAATTGTCATTTTGATACGAGATTTTGACAGGCAACTAAAGAGTATGTTTTGGCAATCTATGTCGTATTGTGTTTTGTTGAAATGCTGGTCTGCGCTGGTTTTGTTAAACTCTGGAAGACTAGACAATGTGCCGGCCCAATAGCGCCGTAACTGCTTTCTGGCTTCATAAAGACTTACTTCCAGTTCTGGAATGTATTCGCGCTTGAAAAGTGCTCTCATACCGACTTCTCAGATATTAATTGCGTATGCCAGTTTTTTCGATTGAGTTTAGATGCGTAGACTTTTACGTCGAATAGTTTTCCTGCGTAAACGGCGTAGTCTGCACTCATAAAGGCGCTGAAGGTTTTGGGGAAAAGTGCTAGCGTTTTAACTTCGAAATTATAACCAAGTTTCTTTCTGATCATATTCGCCGCTTGCCTGAGGCTTCCGCCGGTATAGGCCTTGTCTATAATCAGCCATGAATCATTCGACGAGATTATATGAGGGAATATGTCTAGAAAATTTTCATTTCTAGTTAGAAGGCTCGGGTCATTCTGGCGATGGATTTCAGAAAAAAATATATCTGTATCTTTGGTGGCTGCCAGATATCCAAGTGCAAGTGGTAGGCCGGCTGATAATAAAAAGAGCTTATTTTTTGATATGTTTTTGATTTTTAGCCAAATAGAGTGGTCGTCATAGATGTATCTGGTGTTGAGAGCAAGACTGCTATCCCAGTGTTCATAAGAAATGTATTTGCTGTAGAAAGCGCAGAATTTATTGTGGAAATCCAAGGTTTCATTATCAGTATCTATTAGCAGTCTGGTTTTCGTAAGGCCTCTATTCGTTGGCTTTACGCAGGGGAAAGACTGGTGAAATGTCGTGAGTGCTTCTTTAATCAGGTCGCTCTTGAAATCTAATAGTTTGGCTTTGGAAGGGCCCGACACGGCTAGTTCTGGTGAGAGACCATCTCCCTTTATTTTGCAAATGTCAGATGATTGTAATTGGGTTGTCCTTGAGTTTAAGTACTCCCATATTCGTATTATCTCTTCGTCTGACATGCCATCATAAATTGGGTCGAGGTTGCTCAAGTCGCAAACCATGACTTCCGGGTGGCGGAGTTCAAAGGAGGCTCTCTGGAGATGGCATCCGCTCATTAGCGCTTTACGGTAAGCGTAATAATCACTGGTTTGTAAACCGGTCAGAGTTCTCCATGCGTGATGTTCGCTGATAATGGTCGTGGAATTTAAGTGCGAGTTGTAGAACAAAGGTAACGCGCTAGCATGATTCATGTTTGGAGTCTCACGAAAATGCAATCGGTTAGGTGTTTTAACTTGCGTTGTCAATTAGTAAAAGCGCGATCAAGTATCTAAAGTTTACCTATTGGCTGGCTGCTGTGTGTTTTCAGTAAAAATCTCAATCGCCAAAACATTGTCAGCATCAGAATGAATGAGCAGATTGTTAAGGTTATAAATATAGAGTGTATGTTGCGCTGAAAATTTAGAAGAATTGCGCAAAGGGCGATGCCAAAAATGTTCAACGTCAGAATGGTTAGAAGTGTGGGAACCCAGAAATCGTCCATGCTTCTCAAAGTCGTCCTGGTTAAAACATAGACGAACTCAAAAGTTAAAAAAGGAATCGAGTAAAGAGTATTGGTTTCAATTAGTTTCCTGATCGTTGAATCTGATGTGTAGGTCATGGAAATGTTTTCTTTCCAAAGGACACTGGCTAGCAAAAATGGCGCTAGTGCTAATAGGCCTGATTTTAGACCTTGGATATAAGTTTTTTTTAGTAAGCCTAAATCCCTCCTGGTAAAGTGACGGGCGGCTATAAGCCCCGTCGCATTCCCTATTCCAATTGATATCATATATATGATGCTTATAAAGTGTAGTGAGGCTTGGTAGGCGGATAAATTGTTTTCACCTAAGTTTTTCGAAATGAATGATAAGATGAAAAATAGAAAGCTTTCACCTCCAAAGCATAAGGCCATTGGCAAGCCTTGAGCTATATATTTAAGATACTGTTCTTTCGGTATTTGTATGGGTTTTTGAAAGTTGGTGAGGTATAGGTGGATTTTAGAGTTGAAGTAGAAGAGTGCGAGAGTTGCGAAAGCACATCGTAAGCAAGAATATATGAGTATGAAGTCAGGTAGCGTGATTGCCGAGCTCGTGTTAATCAAGACTATGCAGGCGGAAGTGAGGCAAATGTTAAATGTCCACGTATAAATTACTTCATAGTGTGTTTTTTGAGCTCCATTAAAGAAATTGAATATTGTAACCTGTAGATATATGGCTGGAATTGATAGGGATATCAACAACAGTGCTTGGATGTCTTCCGTGTTGGTCAGGTTTGTCATTGACGTAAGCGCGATTGTGTGCGCAAAAGAAATCATAGATATGATCAAGACTCCAAATAAAATCGAAAGCCTGAGCGATATTGTTATTTCGGATATTATGTTGTTTGTGTTTAGATTATTTGATCCTGCTATCTTAATTAGTGTTGGAGAAAAAAATCCGATGCCGATGACAGTAATAAATGATATTGATGCCAAGGCAAATGAAGCGGAATCAAGTGAGTCAACAATAAAATGGCCAGCGAAGGAAAAGTAGATTAGTGAAGCTGTCATGTCGCCCAATCTAGAGAATATGAGCGGAATTGCTATTTTGTAAATTTCCATAAGCTGGCCGCCAGCGAGTAGCACCAATTAACAAGTATGGTTTTGTAGAAGCGCTTTATTCCCACTCTTTCAGTAAACTCAAAAGCGGCGGAGTGTCCTTTGCGGCAAAGTATTTTTTTCTGAAATAGTATTCGCACATTGAAACTTTGTGCGTGGTCTGCTTGCGCTCATTGAATTCATTGTCGAGGGCGGCAAGAGACTGTTCTGCAGTTGGGTAGATTTTAGAGCTGTTCAGAATTTTTTCAATTTCTAAAAATAGCAGATCCATATATTTGAGGGTTTCTTGAATGTACGATCTGCATTCGTCTCTTGTGCTGGCACCTTGTCTGGCTAGTGCGAAGAATTTACTCTTGATCTCATCAAATCCTTCGATTCGGTGCATGTTTGAGTATGCCCACTTATAATGTTTGTTTGTTGTGCCCGTAAGGTAGGTGAAACTCATTGTGGTTTTAAACATCATGTCTCGAGCTATCTCGCAACCCATCCATAGATTTTCTGATTGCCAGCAACCTTGAACATCCTGGAAGGCATAAAATACTGGAAGTTTTTCTCGGTGAGCTAAGTAAATATGTTTCTCCACGGGGATTCTTGATTTAAGTTTAAGGAATTTTTCATCATTATTCAGAGCATGTCCGATTATTAGTCTATGAATGACATTGTTTTCTGTGTTCGTCAAAGCGGGCGCGTAAAGAAAACGCTGGTCGGAGGCAATTTCTTCAAATGTTTGTTCGATTTTGAAAAATATATTATCTATTTCTGAGTATGTTACATAGTCGGCATCAATGTGAATGCTGGTATCACCGTAGAAGTCTGTTGTATTGTGGACTTCTTCATCTTTAGTGATGTGGCGATAATTAATATCGGTGACAAATGCATGTCCGATGTGTTTCATGTTATGCGCTTTTGGGCGTTTTTCGCAAATGATGATGCAGTCGATATCAGAATGAATCGTTCCGATTCCCTCAATTAAAGAGCCCGATACAATCAGTGTGCTTGTGGGTTCTAGATACGCTTTTTCGAGTAAATAGCTTTTTGGTAGTGATAATTGCCCATCTAAAATTGTTACGTTGTTTTCCGTAATAGAAGATTTTGATGTTTTTATTAACGTTTCCATTTTGGATGTCCCGTATATTTAAATTTTCTGTAAACCTCGCTCATGAGGAAACCCTAGTTTTTACTTAGGTCTTTCGTCAATATTTGGATCCAAAATCAGAAGCGCCCTACAAGTTAATGAAGGGCGAGAGTATTTTTAGTGAAGGAAAATTCTTTTTTAGATAATTTAACTCCTATAGATAGCTTCCGCAGAGTCAGTAGGAGCTTTGGCTGAGATGTTTTCTTAATAGAGACTATCGCGCACTCTGATCGGGGCCTCGCGATCATAGGCCTCGGCATCAAACTGCCCATCATTCAGCCGCTTGTGAAACGCGCCCGCCGTCGGCAGTGCAGAGCGCGGTAGATGAGTTTGCGGATTCCACGCATCCGAACGCACAAACGCTTTCGAGCAATGAAAGAACGCCGCGTCCACCGTCACCAGCAACACCGTGCGCGCCGGTTTGCCGTTGACCGCGAAACTTTCCAGCAACTCCGGATCAGCGCTGATAGTTGCGGTGCCGTTGACCCGCAACGTCTCGCCAATCCCCGGAATGATGAACAGCAGCGACACCCGTGGATCGTGCAACACGTTGCGCAATGTATCGATGCGGTTGTTGCCCGGGCGATCCGGCAGGGCCAGGGTGCGTTCGTCGATGATTCGCACAAACCCCGGCGCATCGCCACGCGGGGAACCGTCGATGCCATCGGCGCCCACCGAACTGACAATCACCAGCGGCGAGACCCGGACCATCGCCTGATAGTCCTCGTTGAGAAAGCCGATCTGCTTGCGCACTGCCCGCTCGTGGGGCAGTCCGTAAATGGCTTCCAGCGCTTCGATTGAATCGATCATCGTTGCTCCCTCGACGATTAGAAGAACAGCCCCATGCGCCGCTCGTAACCGATGCGACCCTTGTACGCTTCGCCGCTGTCGACGAAGCCATATTTGGCGTACAGCGCAATCGCGGCGTCGTTGTCGGCGTCCACCGACAGTTCCAGCCCTTTGATTTCCGGCCAGGCCTGACGCGCAACGTCCGGCAGTGCCAGCAGGCAAGCCTTGCCGTAACCCTTGCCTTGTGCGCGGTGATCGACTTGCAATGCATGCAGGGTGGCGCTGTGTTCATCGGCCCATTCCGGCAACACCGGCGGACGCTTGAGCAGCAGGAAGGCCACCGGTGCTTCCTCGGCGAGCAGCGCAAAACCTTTCACGCCGGGGCCGGGTTTCGACAGCAGGGTGTGCAGGGCGCCGTGGATGTCGCCGGAATATTTGATCTGCTCGGCGTGGATTTCAATGGCCTCGACCTGCTGGCGTTGGGTGGCGTTCAGGCTTTCGTAAGGCACGAGTCGGGCTGACACGGGAATTTCCTTTTTCCTACAAAGATGAGTCCCGGATTCTAGCGATTTTGTCTTCTTCGGAATTTTTTTGTTTCAGCTGTCGATCCGGCCAGTCGCCGAACGACAAAAGGTGTCTTCACAACAAAAACCAGGGAGAAAACCCATGAGTACGCAAGCGCAGATTCAAGCCATCATCGACACCTACCGTCAGGCCGTCATGACCAAGGACGTGGAAAAGGTCATGACCCTGTACGCCGACGACATCCTCTCGTTCGATGCGATCAAGGCCCTGCAATTCAAGGGCAAGGAGGCCTACCGCGCCCACTGGATCGCCTGCATGGAAATGTGCCCCGGCCCGCACATCTTCGAGTTCCACGAAATCGCCATCGAGACCGGAGACAACATCGCCTTCGCCCACTGGGTCGCCAACTGCGGCGGCACCAATGACAAGGGCGAAACCCAGAGCTGCTGGATGCGCGCCACTGCCTGCTATCGGCTGGTTGGGGGAACGTGGAAAATTGCCCACGAACACTGGTCGGCACCGTTCGATCCGATGACCGGCTCGACGCTGTTTGATGCGAAACCCTGATCTTCAGCCATAGTTGATCCGTCCGATTCAGGAGAACGCCATGAAGTATTTATGCCTGGTCTACAGCGATGAGCGCCTGCTGCATTCGTCGCCCGACAGCCCGGAAGACGCCGAGTGCTGGGCCTACGCCGAGTCGATCCAGGGCAGCGGCCGGATGGTCGCCGCCGAAGCCCTGGAATCGGTGCAGACCGCCACCACGGTGCGCATGCGCAACGGCAAGTTGTCGATCACCGACGGCCCGTTCGCCGAGACCAAGGAGCAGTTGGCCGGTTTCTACCTGATCGATGCGCGGGACCTCAATGAAGCAATCCAGGTCGCCGGCAATATTCCGGCGGCCCGGGTCGGCAGTGTCGAAGTGCGTCCCGTGCGGCAGTTGAATGTCTGAGGTCGCGGCCCGGGTCGCGCAGGTCTATCGCGAAGAGTCGCGGCGGATCCTCGCGACCCTGATCCGTCTGCTCGGCGATTTCGACCTCGCCGAAGAAGCCTTGCACGAGGCGTTCTTCGTCGCGGTCGAGCGCTGGCAGCAGGATGGTGTGCCCGATAACCCTCGGGCGTGGCTGGTGTCCACCGGGCGCTTCAAAGCCATCGATGTGTTGCGCCGCCGCGCACGGTTCAAGGCCTCGCAGCCGTTGTTGCTGGCGCAACTGGAAGAGCTGGAACAGTCCGAATGGGACGTTGAAGACGTGGAAGACGATCGCCTGCGCCTGATCTTCACCTGCTGCCACCCGGCGTTGGCGGCAGATGCGCAAGTGCCGCTGACCCTGCGTGAAGTCTGCGACCTCACCACTGAAGAAATCGCCCGCGCATTTCTCTCGGCCCCGGCGGCGATTGCCCAGCGCATCGTGCGCGCCAAGGCGAAGATCCGCGACGCGAAAATCCCCTATCAAGTCCCGAGCCTGAACGAATTGCCCGAACGCCTCGACAGTGTGTTGCGGGTGATTTATCTGGTGTTCAACGAAGGCTACTCGGCGTCGGGCGGTGCCCAGGTGACCCGCGAGGATTTGACCCGTGAGGCGATTCGCCTCGGGCGTCTGCTGCTGGAGTTGTTGCCGGATCCGGAAGTCATGGGATTGCTGGCGTTGATGCTGTTGCATGAGTCGCGGCGTTCGGCTCGTTCATCGCCAAGTGGTGAGTTGATTCTGCTGGATGATCAGGATCGCGGATTGTGGAACACCGAACTGATTGCCGAAGGCTGCAATCTGGTGGAGCGGGCGCTGACCACGGGGCGTTTCGGGCCTTACTGCCTGCAAGCGGCGATTGCGGCGGTGCATGCCGAGGCGCCGACGGCGGGGGAGACCGACTGGGAACAGATCGTCGGGCTGTATGACGTGTTGCTGCGGGCGGTGCCGTCGCCGGTGATCGAGTTGAACCGGGCGGTGGCGGTGGCCAAGCGTGACGGGGCGTTGGCGGGGTTGACCTTGATCGAAGGGATTCTGGAGCGCGGGGAATTGCAGGATTACCACCTGGCGCATTCGGCGCGGGCGGAGTTTTGTCGGCAGTTGGGGCGGGTTGAGGAGGCTCGGGAGGCTTATTCTCGGGCGCTGGAGTTGACGCGGCAGGAGCCGGAGCGGCGGTTTATTGAAGGGCGGATTTCGGCTTTGGACCGCTTGCCCTCACCCTAGCCCTCCCGAAACGTCGGACCGCCCAGAGGGAGAGGGGACCGATCCGGGGATATTGGAGAGATACGCCGACCTGAACGGTTCGTTGTGAATCCATAATCGACCAGATCTTTCAGGTCGATGTATGACGCAAGACACCTCGGTCGGCTCCCTCTCCCTCCGGGCGGTCCGACGTTTCGGGAGGGCTGGGGTGAGGGCGCTTTTGACTTACGCTTGCTGCCGCGTAGCAGCCATCACAATCTCCCGAATACAAACCCCCTGCGGCTGCCCATACGCATAGGCAATCGCCGTCGCCACATCCTCGGCGCTCAATACCGTGCCACCCATGTCCTGCTTCCACGCCTGATACCCAGTCTTGATCGCCTCATCCGTGGTGTGGCTCAACAACTCGGTCTCGACCGCGCCCGGCGCAATCGTGGTCACCCGCACGTTATGCGGCGCCAGTTCTTCACGCAGGTTCTCCGACAACCCATGCACCGCAAACTTGGTCCCGACATACGCCACATGGTTCGGGAACGTCTTGCGCCCGGCCACCGAGCTGACGTTGATGATCGTGCCGTGCTTGCGCTCGATCATCCCGGCGACCACCGCGTGCACGCCGTTGAGCAGGCCTTTCACGTTGACGTCGAGCATCTGGTCCCACTGCGCCGGGTCCTGTTTGCTCATCTCGCCCAGCAGCATCACCCCGGCGTTGTTGATCAGCGCATCGGCCGGGCCGAACTGCGCTTCGGCCTCGGCCACAGCGGCCAGCAACGCGGCGCGGTCCGTGATGTCGACGCGACGGTTTAGGGTGTTCGGCAGGGCGAGTGCTTCCAGGCGTTCGATGCGCCGGGCCAGCAACAGCAGCGGATGGCCGGCAGCGCTCAAGCGCCGTGCGGTGGCTTCGCCGATGCCCGAGCTGGCGCCGGTGATGATGATCAATGGCTTGCCCATGGTTGAACTCCTGAGATAAGAAAAACAAATAACCAGATTCGGGACGCAGTATATTTAGCCCGCCGGAGGCTGAAAAATGCCTTATTTCTCTGTCTGTCATCGGAATCTCCTATGGATATCCGCCATCTCAAAGCCTTCCTCGCGGTGTTCGAGGAACGCAACATTACCGCCGCCGCGCAACGGCTGTTCATCAGTCAGCCCACATTGTCGGTGACCATCAAACAGCTGGAAGAAGAACTCGGCGCGACGCTGTTCGTGCGTCAGCCCCGTGGTGTGGAGGTCAGCGACGAAGCGCGTCTGCTGTACCCGCAGGCACGGCGGATGGTGGCCGAATCCGAGGCGTTAAGCCGGATGTTTCGCGGCCGCGAAAACCGTGCGCCGCTGAGCCTCGGCATCGAGGGCGACATCGCCGCCAGCCATATCGAAGCCTTTGTGCGTATGGCCCATCAGGCATTGCCCAATCTGCTGCTGACCCTGGAGGAAGGCTGTCACGGCGATGGTCGATTGGCGGTCGAGGAAATGTGTTGCGAGGACGAACTGTTCCTGCCGCTGTGGGAAGAGTCCTATGTGATGGCGCTGCCCCTCGATCACCCGATGGCCAACGCGCAGGCCGGCTGGGCGCCGATCGAGGACTGGATTACTTGTCCGCAACATCCGTCCCATCAGCGGTTGATGGCGCTGTACGGGCGCTCGCCGGAAGCGGTGGCGGGGCATGCCGGTTCACTGCAACAGGCGTTGCACATGGTGGCGGCGGGAGTTGGTGTGGCGATGTTGCCGCAGTCGCTGGTCAGCGGGCATGCGCGCATCGTCATGCGTGCGCTGCACCTGCCGGCACCGACCCGGCGGGTGGGGTTGTGTTATGCGGCGCAGGCGCTGGAATTGCCGGCGATGCGCGGGTTGCATGAGTTTTTCCAGCACAACCGGCCACCGGCCATTGCCGCTGCCTGAGTCTTCACTCAAGCATCTTGCTCAGCAACCAGCTCCCCGCCGGCCCCGGCGGGTACAGCCGCGACCACAGTGCATCGACGAACACCGGTTTCGGCCAGCCGCGCACGTTCAGTTCAACCAGCGAGTCATTGCCGAAATGCTCCACCAGCCAGCGCGGCAGTGGCGCCCAGCCGAAGCCTTTCTGGGCCATCTCCAGCAGCATCAGATAACTCGGCGCCGACCACACCCGGCCTTTGCCGCGACTGTCATAGGGATTGACGATGGTGGCCAGCCGCAGCTCGCGGTGCTGCTCAAGGACTGTTTGATCGACGGATTCCTGCGTCGCCAATGGATGGTTTCGACCAGCGAACAAGGCGATTTCAGTACGTTCGGCAACGGTCGCGGTCGCCAGATCCGGTGGGTAGTTGTCCTGCATTTCGGCGAATGCCAGATGCGCTCGCCCGCGCTGCACCAGTTCAATCAGGTCATCGCACTCGGCGATCAGGCATTCCAGCTCCAGATCCGGATAACGCTGTTCGAAGCCCACCAACGCGGCTTCGAAACGGTCGGACTGATAAGTGTCGGAAATCGCTACCGTGAGTTTCGGCTCGACGCCTTGGGCCAATTGCCGGGCGGTCATTTCCAGTCGGCTGGTGGCGGACAGAATCGCTTCGGCCCGTTGCAGCATCACGTGGCCGGCCGGGGTCAGCGTCGGTTTGCGGCTGCTGCGGTCGAACAAGATCAAGTCCAGATCGATCTCGAGACTGGCTACCGCCGCACTCACTGTCGACTGACTGCGCCCGAGTTTGCGCGCCGCCGCCGAAAATGAACCTTGAGTGGCCGCCTGGACAAACGCCAACAACACTTCCTGAGAAGCCATGAACTATCGCCTTGGTCGATGGTTATTGGTTATGAAGTATCGGTTCGATGCTGGATAATGGCAACCATCTTCACAGAGGACTTCGGCCATGACTGCCAACAAATCCATCACTGAACGTATCTTCCAGGCCATCGGTTTTGAACTGCTGGCGATCCTGATCTGCACGCCGTTGCTGGCGTGGATCATGGGCAAACCGCTGGTGGAAATGGGCGCTGTGACTATCGCCATCGCATTGCTGGCCCTGGGCTGGAACGTGGTGTTCAACGGCTTCTTCGACCGCATGCTCAAGCACTGGAACATCGCCCACAACGCCTGGGTGCGGGTGGCGCATGCGCTGCTGTTCGAGGGCGGGTTGATCGTGATGGGCGTGCCGCTGATTGCCTGGTGGCTGTCGGTCAGCCTGTGGCAGGCGTTCCTGCTCGATATCGGCGTGCTGCTGTTCTTCCTGCCGTACACCTACATCTACCACTGGGGTTATGACGTGGTGCGCGAGCGGCTGGTGATGCGCAGCGTCTGCCAGAACTGAAAACAAAAAATCGCAGCCTGTGAGGGCTGCGATTTTTTTTGTCCGGGATTTTTGCCGGGTTTAGAGGAACATCCCGCCCGACGCTTCAATCCGCTGACCGTTGATCCACTGCGCCCCCGGCGACAGCAACAGCGCCAGTGCACCGCCAATGTCATCCGGCTGCCCGGCACGGCCCAGCGCGGTATTGCTGGCGACCATCGCGTTCAGCGCCGAATTGTCGCGCACCGCGCCGCCGCCGAAGTCGGTTTCGATGGCGCCCGGTGCCAGGATATTCACGGCGATCTGCCGCGCCCCCAGCTCCTTGGCCTGATAACGGGTCAGCACTTCCATCGCGCCTTTCATCGCCGCGTAGGCGGCATAACCCGGCAGGGTGAAACGGGCCAGACCGCTGGAGATGTTGATGATCCGCCCGCCATCGTTGATCAGCGGCAGCAGTTGCTGAGTCAGGAAGAACGGCCCTTTCAACTGCACGTTCATCAGCAGGTCGAACTGCTCCGGCGTGGTGTCGGCGAAGGAGGCATGCACGCCAATCCCGGCGTTGTTGATCAGGAAATCGAAGCGCGGTTGCCCGAGCTGTTGCAGTGCCTGTTCGACTCGCACGGCGAAATCGGCAAAACCTTCGCTGCGACCGACGTCAAGTTGCAGCATCACGGCATTGGCGCCGAGTGTTTTCAGCTCCTCGACCAGCGATTGCGCTTCATCGGCGCGGCTGTTGTAGGTGCCGATGATGTCCACGCCTTGGGCGGCGAGGTGCAGAGCGGCGTTCTTGCCGAGGCCACGGCTGGCACCGGTGATCAATGCGATTTTGCGGTTCATGGGATTTCCTCGAGAGCAGTGACGGTTGATGGGGCAAAGTTTATTTATCCGCTGTGTGGTGATAAACAGACTGAAACCGGAATCACTGGTCGGTCATGCCGAACAATCAACAGGTGGCCCATGAACAAACTGGAACTGCTGCGCACCTTCGTCCGGGTCAGCGAATTGTCGAGTTTCACGATGGCGGGGGAGAGTCTGGGGCTGCCGCGCTCGACGGTGTCCGAACAGGTGCAGGCGCTGGAAGCCCTGCTCGGTACGCGTCTGCTGCAACGCACCACCCGCCGGGTGCAGGCGACTCAGGACGGCCTCGCGCTGTACGAGCGCAGCAAGGATCTGCTGTCGCACATGGACGAAATCGAGAACCTGTTCCGTCAGGACGAAGCGTCGCTGACCGGGCGGATCCGGGTCGATATGCCGAACATTCTGTCGCGGCGGCTGATCATGCCGAAGCTGCCGGAATTCATGGCGCGCCATCCGAACCTGGAACTGGAAATCAGCAGCACCGATCGCCGGGTCGATCTGCTTGCCGAAGGCTTCGACTGCGTGGTGCGCATCGGTGCGCAGCCCGACCAATCGGTGGTCGCCCGGCATCTGGGGGATTTCAGCATGATCAACTGCGCCAGCCCTGCGTATCTCGAGCGTTACGGCGTGCCGCAGACCCTTGAAGATCTGGCGCAGCATCGGCTGGTGCATTACGTCGGTGTGCTGGGTTCGCGTTCGGAGGGATTTGTCTACGAGCAGGACGGGCAGGTGCATCGCGTACCGATGGCCGGCAGCGTGACGGTCAACAGCACTGATGCCTATGAGTCGGCGTGTCTTGGGGGATTCGGTCTGATCCAGGTGCCGCGTACCGGGATGAACACCTATCTGGACACCGGAGAGGTGGTGACGGTGCTGCCGCAATACACCGCGCCGGCGATGGGCATTTCACTGCTGTACGCCAGGCAGCGACATCTGCCGTTGCGGGTGCGGGTGTTCATGGACTGGCTGGGGGAGTTGATTCGTTCGACGCTCTGATTCCTGCCGCAAATCCCTGTGGGAGCCAAGACTCTCACAGGGATTCGGGTCGATCAGAAGATCTGGGTAAACAGCCAATACAGGCTGCCCGACAGCAGAATCGCTGCCGGCAAGGTCAGCACCCACGCCATCAGCAGATTGCGGATGGTCTTCATCTGCAGGCCGCCACCGTTGGCGACCATGGTCCCGGCCACGCCCGAGGACAACACGTGAGTGGTCGACACCGGCAGGCCGAACATGTCGGCGGCGCCGATGGTCAGCATCGCCACGGTTTCCGCCGACGCGCCCTGGGCGTAGGTCAGGTGGGTCTTGCCGATCTTCTCGCCGACGGTGACCACGATCCGCTTCCAGCCGACCATGGTGCCCAGCCCCAGTGCAATCGCCACGGCGATCTTCACCCACAGCGGAATGAACCGCGTGGCGTTGTCGATCTGCTGTTTGAACAATTGCAGCTTGCCGGTGGTGTCAGCGTCGAAGGTGCCGACCTTGTTCTTGTCCATCAGGCGAATGGTTTCGCTGGCCAGGTACATGTCGTTACGCACGTTGCCCATGGCCTCGGCCGGGACTTTCGACAGCGAACCGTAGCCTTTCACTTCTTCGCCGATATGCCCGGTCAGCGCGGCAAGGGCCGGGATCAGTTGCGGCGTGGCTTCCTTGCTGCGCACGTAATCCGAGAGCACCGGACGCGGATCGGCCGGGGCCGGCAGCGGGGCGCTTTTCACCAGCGCCTGCTGGGTGACTTCGGCCACCGCCGCGAACTGCAACGTCTGATCGGCAGGCATGGTGCGGTTCAGCGCGTAAGCCATCGGCAGGGTGCCGACCAGAATCAGCATGATCAGGCCCATGCCTTTCTGGCCGTCGTTGGAGCCGTGGGCGAAGGACACACCGGTGCAGGTGGCGATCAGCAGACCGCGAATCCACCATGGCGGCGGGGTGTTGCCTTCCGGAGCCTTGTACAGCGAACGGTTTTTCACGAACGCACGCAGCGCCAGCAGCAACAGCGCCGCGCATCCGAAACCCACCAGCGGCGACAGCAGCAGTGCGTAACCGATCTTGGTGGCCTGGGCCCAGTCCACACCGCTGGTGCCATCGCGACCGTGCATCAGGGCATTGGCCACGCCAACACCGATGATCGAACCGATCAGCGTGTGCGACGACGAGGCCGGCAGGCCCAGCCACCAGGTGCCGAGGTTCCACAAAATCGCGGCGATCAGCAGGGCGAAGATCATCGCGAAACCGGCGGACGAGCCGACTTGCAGAATCAGCTCCACCGGCAGCAGCGCGATGATGCCGAACGCCACCGCGCCGCTGGACAGCAGCACGCCGAGGAAGTTGAAGAAACCCGACCAGACCACGGCCACATTCGGCGGCAGCGAGTGGGTGTAGATCACCGTGGCCACGGCGTTGGCGGTGTCGTGGAAACCATTGACGAACTCGAAGCCCAGCGCAATCAGCAGCGCCACGCCGAGCAGCAGGAACGGCGTCCAGGTGGTGACCACCGTGCCGAGTTCGTGCATGTCGTGCATCAGGCTGTAGGCGGTGAACAGCATCCCCATGGCCAGCACGGCGAAGAACACCACGTAAGTGAAGGGGCCGGTTTTTTTGTCGAGCGCCGGCCTGCCGCTGGAGGCTGGGGCCGGGCTGGCGGTCAGGGAGGGAGTAGCCATGGGAGGACAATCCTGAGCGAGGGAAGGAGTGTCGCCCATGATCGTTGCTAAATATTACAGAGAGACTGCGGCAGATCAGTGTTCGGTGGATTAGCCGCGCCGCCGGTCCTAATAATCCCCGCGCTTGCGAAACGCCCAGCGCCCGGCGATCACGGTGAACGTGGCCACCAGCGCCACCAGAATCCAGAATCCTTCCGGATCGGTGGCCAGCGGCACGCCGCCGACGTTCATGCCGAAGAAACCGGCAATGATGTTGATCGGCAGCGCCAGCACCGTGACCACGGTCAGGGTGAACAGGGTGCGGTTGCTCTGTTCGTTGAGGTTGGCGGCGATCTCTTCCTGCAACAGCTTGATCCGCTCGCCGAGGGCCGTGAGGTCGTTGATGATCAGCGCGAACTCCTCGGTGGACTTGCGCAGCTCCTTGACGTCTTCCTTTTGCAGCCACGATGGCGGTCGGTTGAGCAGGCGCAGCAGCGAGCCCGGCTCCAGCGCCAGTAGCCGTTGCAGGCGCACCAGCACCCGGCGGTTGGCGCCGAGTTCGGCGCGGTTGGTCGACAGCCGCGAAGAGAGCAGTTCGTCCTCGACCTGATCGACGCTCATGCTGGTCTTGCGCACGATCTGCGTCAGCACTTCGCCCTGGTCGCGCAGCAGGTGCACGAGCAACTCCGACGGCGAGCGAAAGCACTCGCCGGCCTTCACCGATGAACGCAGCTTGTCCACCGAGTGCAGCGGTTGCAGGCGCGCACTGACGATCAGTTTGCTGCGCACGCAGACCCACAGCGTCGATACGTCCGACGACACCATGCTGCTGAGGTTGAACACCACGTCGTTGACCACCGCCAGCAACGCCGAATCCACATGCTCGATGCGGGTCGAGCGCGAACCCTCGTGCAGCGCCTCGAAAAACTCCTGAGGCAATTGCAGATGACTTTTCATCCAGCGCTCGCACGCGGCATGAGCGAGGTTCAGGTGCAGCCAAAGGAATTCGTCGCTGTCGCTGTCGTCCTGCAGGCAGCGCAGGGCGGTCGCCGAATCCACTTCGCGCCCGCGCTCGCCCGGGCGAAAACGGAAGCCGTAAAGCAGGCCAAACAGATCAGGATCGCGATGGCTGATATCCAGGCTGTGGTTCATGAAGTCTCGCTGCAAGGAAGGCGTCTGTTGCGGGATTTGCAGATTCACCTGAGCCGCATCATTGCAATGCAATGTGACGTTTTGGTGACGGTGAAATGACGTCAAAATCAATGCCTTACCGGCGGTCGGAATTTTCTCAAGAAGTGCTCTGGCACGCCGATCACGCATGAGTTAGGTTGCGCGCCTTCGGCCAAGAGCCAAGGTTCGCCGACACGGATGTCCGGCCACAATTCACGTCTTACCGGACGTGCCTCATCCCTGTCATGAGTACCTGCGATGCTGCAAAAATCCCTGAGAGCGCAAATTCTCGCCCTGCTGAGCGGCAGCCTGTTGGCGATGCTGTTGATCGCGCTGGCCTGCTTTCATTTCCTGTCCAACGGCGTGCAAAGCTACAGCCAGTTGATCGCCGGTCCCTTGCACACCTCGCAACTGATCGACGAAGCCAACCTGCAATTCAAGGTGCAGGTGCAGGAGTGGAAAAACGTCCTGCTGCGCGGCAAGCAGCCGGCGGACCTGGCCAAGTACTGGGGCCAGTTCGAAGACCGTCAGCGCGATGTGCAGAACATCCTCGGTGAACTGGCCAATCAGAAAGGCCTGGAGCCTTCGCTGAAAACCCGCATCGAACGTTTGCGTGAAGAACATCGTCTGCTCGGCAGCGCGTACCAGAAAGGTCGCGATGCCTACGTGGCCGCCGGCGCCGATCCGACGGCGGGCGACGTGGCGGTCAAAGGCGTCGATCGTGCCGCCAGCGACCAGATGAGCGAGCTGGTGGCCGAGCTGCGCAAGCAGGGCACCGAGCAGTCGGCACTGATCAGCGCCAGCGCCGATCGCACCGTGATGCTGGGGATTCTGGTGATGCTCGCGTCCGGTCTGTTGATCGGTCTGCTGAGCCTGTGGCTGGTCAACCGCAACTTGGTCGAGCCGATCCGCAAACTCATCGACTACGTCACCCAACTGAGCAAGGGGCGTCTGGTCGAGCGTGTGGCCAGCGACCGTCAGGACGAACTGGGCAATCTGGCTGCTGCGGCCAACACCCTGCGCGATTTCCTCGCCGAAACCTTCAACCACCTGCAGCGCAGCGCCAAGGACCTGGACAGCGCCAGCGGCGAGTTGAACGCCATCGCCACCGTGATGGCCGGCGGCACCAACGAGCAGTTCAACCGCACCGATCAGGTGGCCACGGCGATGAACGAAATGTCCGCCACCGCCCAGGAAGTCGCCCGTCATGCGGCCGATGCGGCGCGCGCTGCCGACGATGCCGACCAGTCCGCCCAACAGGGCGAGAAAGTCATGCAGAGCACCATCCACAGCATCACCCAGATGCGCGGTGAAATCGCCAACACCGCCACGGTGATTCGTCGTCTGGAAGCCGACAGCGGGCGCATCGGCAAGGTGCTGGAAGTGATTCGCGGCATCGCCGAGCAAACCAACCTGTTGGCGCTCAACGCCGCCATTGAAGCGGCCCGTGCCGGTGAAGCCGGGCGTGGTTTCGCGGTGGTGGCCGATGAGGTGCGCAACCTGGCGCAGCGCACGGCAGAGTCGATCATCGAGATCAACCAGATCATCCAGAGCGTGCAGACCGGCGCGGTGGATGCGGCCCACGCCATCGACAGCGGCCAGACCCGCAGCGATGAAAGCGTCGAACAAGTGACCCAGGCCGGCGCCATGCTCGAGCGCATCACCCACGCGGTGGAAGCGATTCGCGACATGAACCGCCAGATCGCCACGGCGGCTGAAGAGCAGACCTCGGTGGCCGAAGACATCTCGCGCAACCTGACCGAGATCACTTCGATTGCCAGCACCAACCTCGACAACGTGCAGCGCACCGAAAGCGCCAGCCAGAACCTGCACGGCCTGTCCGGCCAACTCAACGACGTCACTGCTCGCCTGAGCGTCTGACCCGCCAGCGACTGTGTACCGGCCCGGTTACCGAGTCGGTACACAGTCGATCTCAAATTCATGTGTGCATCGCCGATGGCCGGTTATCTATAACCGTCATTGGAGATTTCCCATGGTCAGCATCACGTCTGTTTCGATCAATCAGACCGTCACCACACCTACCAGCAAAACATCGATTGCCGACACGGGCGACGACACCTCGACCACAGCGGCGGCCAGCACAGGTGTGAAAGCTGACACCAGCAAAGTGGCGGCGGGCGGTGGTGCGGCGCCGTCGGGTGACAGCAGTTCCAGCAATGATGAGTCGGATACCGTGAAGGAACTGCGCAAGCAGATCGCCGAACTGCAAAAGCAATTGCAGGAACAGCAACAGGCGCTGCAAGCGGCTCAGGCCAAGCAGGAAAGTCAGGATGCCAAAGCGGCGGATGTTGCCGCTGCGCAGTCGCAGATCGCGACGACTTCGGCTTCGTTGCAGACGGCGACGGCGGCGTTGTTGGCGGCGTTGCAGGAGTCTGATTCGAGTACGTCGGGGGCGTTGGTCAGTACTTCTGCATAAGTCGCAGACACAAAAAAGCCGCACGATCCGAAAATCGTGCGGCTTTTTTCGTATGGGGTAATCAGTGATCCTGCTTGTTGCTCAGAACCTTACCAGTGGCCGCATCCAGATCCACATCCCATTCCTTGCCATCGGCAGTACGCAGCTCGACTTCGTACTCATAGCCGTTGAAATGGTTGTCCAGGTCGGTGTCGACGATGGTCGCGCCCGGGTGCAGGGCCAGGGCAATCTTGTTCAGCTCTTCCAGTGGCTTGATCTTGCCGGATTTGACCAGCTCAGGGATCTGATCGACACGAACGTCAGCCTGGGCCAGGCCAGCGGTGAGGGTCAGGGCAGCGGCGGTAAACAGGGCAGTCAGGGTTTTCATCGGTTATTCCTTTGGGTGATTCGTTCAAGTGAGTTCAGGTTAGTCACCGCAACTTAATTCACCCTTAAAAATCGCCGCCGGTGTTTGCGTCGTTTGTTCAATCGCCGTTCGCGGGCAACTTTCATGCTCGGCCTTCGATCAAGGGAGGTGGACATGAAACGCATTTTTTCGTGGTTGTACGCGCCGGTATTCTGGGTTGGATTCATCGGCGGCGGGATTGGACTGGCGGGGCTTTCGCTGCTGTGGTTGATGCCGTTGTTTGCTGTGGCATTGGTGGTTTCATTCGCCGCCGAATGGCTGCTGCCTTATGAAGTGAACTGGAACCACCCGGCCGGTGATCGTCGCCGCGACATGCTCCACGCGCTGGTCAATGAAGCGCTGAACGCCATCGGCCTGTTGGCATTGCCGGGGCTGGTGACGTTGTTGGCGATTGACGGTGCATGGCCGTCGAACTGGCCGCTGTGGCTGCAAGTCGGCCTGGCGATTTTCATTGCTGATGCCGGCGTGAGCCTGATGCATTACGCCAGCCACCGGGTGCCGTGGATGTGGCGGCTGCACGCGATTCATCACAGCGTCGAGCGGCTCTACGGGTTCAACGGTTTGATGAAACATCCACTGCATCAATTGCTGGAAGCGACGGCAGGGTTGTTGCCGTTGCTGGTGTTGGGCATTCCGTCCGAAGTGGCGGTGTTGCTGGCGTTCGCCATTGCGATCCAGTTGTTACTGCAGCATTCGAATGTCGACATGCGCGTCGGCCCGTTGCGCTGGATCTTCGCCTGGGCGCCGCTGCATCGCTTTCATCACATGAAGTACGGGCGCGCCGGTGACGTCAATTTCGGGCTGTTCTTTACGTTGTGGGACTGGTTGCTGGGCACCGGTTTTTATACGGAGCATTACCGGATCGGCGAGGGTGATCTGGGCATCGGCAGTCGCCCGGATTTTCCACGGGACTATGTGGCGCAGTTGCTCGATCCGTTCGAACCGGCAGCGCTGGGCAAGGAACCGAAAGTGCCGGACGGCTTGCGACGTTGAGTCAATCCAGCAAACGCAATTCGATGTGTTGCAATGCCTGGCGGGCGGTGACGCCGAAGAGTTTTTTCAGACTGCGGGAGAAGTGCGCCGAATCGGCAAACCCGGCGGCGTGGGCGGCGTCGGTCACCGGGCTGCCGGCGATTATTGACGCCATCGCCAGTCGCAATCGGCGCCACAAGACGAGTCGCCGCACCGGCAAACCGACCTGGCTGACGAACAACCGCTGCAACTGGCTCAGCGACACATGGGCGGAATCGGCCACGGCACTGGCGGCGACTTTGTTCGACAGTGAGGCATCGACAGTGGCGAGGGCGCGTTCGATTCGCGGGTCATTCAGCGGGCGTCGTGGGCATTGGCTGATGGCATGATCCAGTGCCGACAACGACAACTCACTGTCGAACAGCGCATCGCGCAGCACTTGGGCGTCAAACCGCAACGGTTCGGCATACACGGTGAACACGGGATCCGGCGCCTCGACAATCGCATGAAGAGTCTGGGACGTAATCAATAGCCGGGAAGTGGTGACGGGGTTGCTCTCGACCAGCACAGTCACTGGCCGGTCAGGCGCAAGAATCAGTTGGTGGGCATAGTGGGAGTGGGGCGCAGTGCGCCCCGACATCCCGTGGAGCAGGCCATGGTCGTGCCCCAGCCAGAGGCGGCCTGTCCACGGGGTGTCCGGTTGCATCAGAAACCGTTGTTCTTCAGCACCTGATCCACACTGGCGGCGGCCGGGCGTTTGTAGAACTTCAGCAGTTCGCTGGCGCGGTTGGTGAAGATGCCGTCGACGCCGGCAGCCATGACTTTCTCGTAGTCCACCGGCTCATCGACGGTGTAGACGTGCACCAGCAGGCCCTTGTCGTGGGTGTACTTGTTCATCCATGGCTGCACGAGGTCCGAATAGCTCTGATCGCCGCCGTGAGTCAGCTTGGCCGAAGGGCCGGTGCCGATGGCGCCCTGGGCCTTGGCGTAGTCGATCCATTGCTTGAATTCAGCTTCGGATTTCGGCTCTTGCTTGCCGTAGAAAACGTTCTTGTCCTTCTCGCCGGATTCGGCAAAGGTCACTTTCGATTTTGGTTCGATGCTGCCTTCGCCGACCCACAGCAACAGGATCTTCGGCACCTGCGGCATTTCCTTTTGCAGCAGTTCGAGACTGTTTTTCTCGAAGGTTTGCAGGATCACCTTGCCGTTGCTCTCGCCGACGCTGGCGACGTTTTTCGCCGGTTTGGCGCCGGCCGGGATCAGCAGGCCGCGAGCCTGGAGTTTTTCCTTCAGGTCATGCTCGATACCTGGGAACAGTTGCGGTTCCTTGGTTTCGATGTACAGGCCCGGCTTGTGCTGCGGGTTGGCCTGGGCGATGTCGATGATTTCGTCCAGGGTCAGAATCTGCAGGCCGACGTAGGAAGGACGCGCGCGATCCGGATAGGCCTTGTTGTACCAGCTGCCGGCGTCCAGAGTTTTCAGTTCGGCCATGGTGAAGGCGTTGGCCGGGCTATCCTTGCGATCCGGAAACTTGGTGGCAACGTCGGTGGTGCGTTGCAGGTTGTTGTCGTGCAGGGCGAACAGCACGCCGTCCTTGCTGCGCTGCAGGTCCATTTCCAGGTAATCGGCGCCTAGGTCCCGGGCCAGTTTGTAGGAGGCTGCGGTGGATTCCGGTGCGTCGAAGGAGGCGCCACGGTGGGCGATCACCGCCGGGTGCGGAATGCCCTCGGAGGCAGCGAGTGCAACAGGGCTTGGCTGGGCGGCGGCATGGGCCTGGCCGAGGCCGAGCATCAGGCTCAGCAGCAGAGCGCTTTTGGTAAACGTGGCGGGCATGTCGAGGTCCTTTCGCAGGTATTTTCGAAGATGTCCCTTTTAGCAACTCAAACGAAAACGTGCTATCGCAAGACCGACATAAACGTACTGAAAGCGAAAATTTTCGCACTTTTGTGCGTTTGTTTGCAGTACGCTTGGTCACGGCAACCACCCCGGCAGAGGGTGTGCCTCAATGCCCTGCGTGTAAACCTTCGATCACTCTTGTGAGGTTTACCATGCGCATCACATCCCAACTCATCTGCCAGGCGGCCGACGACCTCAAGGGCTTTGTCGGCCTCAACCGCAAGACCGGCCAGTACATCGTGCGTTTCAGCGAAGATTCGTTCGGCATGGACGTGGCCGATGACGGCATCATTCCTGCCAGCGAATTCGTCTGGGCCCCCGCGACGGAACAGACCATGACGCTGAAGCGCGAGCTGATCCAGTTGCTGCTCGATCAGCACATCGACGACCGGATCAACATCACCGAGCCGTTGCGGGTTTACATGAGCAAGCGCGAGGTGCCGGAGATTGAGGCGGTGCGCAGTCTGGTGAAGGGCTGAGGTTTTTGGTGATTCACTTGCCGCCATCGCTACCCTGTTGACGATGGCGGCCGATCAGCCCTCACTTCCCGAACCGATACTCCCGCTCAACCCGACACACCCGCGTATGAAACGCCGAATACCATTCAGCCCGCCCACGCGCCTGAATCACCCGGTGCTCCGGATGCTCACGCCAGGCCAGAATCGCCGCTTCGTTCTCCCAGTACGAAATCGTAATCCCCACGCCGTCCGCGCCCCGGATCGAATCGATGCCGAGAAACCCCGGTTGCCCGGCCACCAGTTGCATCATGCGCTCGGAGGCTTCGGCATAGCCGTTGTCGCCCTCGGTGCGGGTCGAGGTGAAGATCACCGCGAAACACTCAGTGTCCGGCTTCATCGAGGTTGCTCCACGCAGGCTTCGACAAATGCTCGCACCAGTGGTGGCAATTGCCCTTTGAGTGCGGGACGTTCTGGCTGGAACAACGTCGCGACAAAGAACACATGGTTTTTCAGTTCGATGGCGCGCAGATCGCCTGCCGAATCGTGGCCCACGGCGTGCAGGTCATGGGTCAGCAATTCCCGCTCGAACTGTGGGTTCACACCAAAACGGCAGCGATAACCTTCACGGATCTCGGACGTTTCGTACGCCTTGGCGATCAACGAACCGGGCACCAGATGGATGCTGTCCACCGCTTCCACCAGCGAACAGCTCAGCGGCGAGAGCACCGCGCGGCTGGAGTCAGGTGAAGTTTCGCCATGCTCGGCATCGGCCCACCCCAATACGTTGCGGGAAAACTCCAGCACCGCATGTTGAAAACCGCCGCAGGTGCCGAGGAAGGGTCGCTGCTGTTCGCGGGCAAAACGGATGGCCCGCAGCGCGCCAGCTTCACTTTTGTAAGGGCTGGCCGGGACGCACCAGAAACCGTCGAAACCTTCGAGCGGTGTGTCGAGGTGAATCCGGTCGGTGGCCAGCCATTCGAAATCGACGGGTCGGCGAATGTGTTCTGCCGCCAGGCCGAGGGCGACGGGGATGGCTTGATGGGCGGTGACTTGTGGATCGTAGTCACCGATCAGGGCGATGCGCAGGGCTCTGGATTCCATGAGTGCTCGCTGTGCTTGTTGAGGGATGACGCTCACTATAGATTGGCGCTCACGCACTCAATATGGGCGTTTCCCCAAGTGATTAATGCAGCGACGCACTATCGACTCGACTTCCCGGATCTGGCGCTGATTCTCGCCCTGGTGCGTGGAGGGTCTCTGGCCCGGGCCTCGCAGCTGCTGAAGGTCGATGTGTCGACGGTGTTTCGCGCCGTGCGCCGACTGGAAGCCGCACTCGGTCAGCAACTCTTCGAAAAAAGCCGCGCCGGCTACCTGCCCACCAGCCTTGCGCAGACCCTGGCGGAACAGGCTGAGCGCGCTGAGCAGGCACTGGAAGCGGCGCGCATCGGCGTGGAGCAGGGCGGCGCAGTGGTCAGCGGCACGGTGCGCCTGACCTGTACCGATTCGGTGCTGCAAGGTCTGCTGCTGCCGGCGCTGGCGCAGTTCATGCCGAACTACCCGGCGCTGACCATCGAGCTGAGCACCTCCAATGATTTCGCCAACCTCAGCCGCCGCGATGCCGATATCGCCCTGCGTCTGACGCGCACACCGCCGGAGCATCTGGTCGGACGGGAACTGGCGAAGATTTCCTACCGGGTCTGTGCCAGCGAGCGTTATCTGCAAAATATCGATGCATCCGATCTGGCCGCCATGACCTGGATCGCTCCGGACGATTTCCTGCCCGATCACCCGACCGTGGTCTGGCGCCGCCAGCACTTGCCCGGCGTGACACCGGGCTATCGCTGCAACAGCATGCTGTCGGTGACGGAACTGGTGCGTGCCGGGTTAGGCGTCGCGGCGTTGCCGGACTTTCTGATCACCGAAGGTCTGCAAGCCTTGAGCGAACCGCTGCACGGTTACGACACCGCATTGTGGCTGCTGACCCGCCCGGACTGTCGCGCGTTGCGCTCGGTGGTCACGCTGTTCGATGAACTCGGGCGGGCACTGCGTTTGCCGTGATCAGGCCTGCGGGTTCTGGCGCATGTGATCGTGCAGCTCGCGGGTCAGGCCTTCGATGCGTTCGGTGAGGTTCTTGGTCATTTCGGTGAGCCGGGTGTTCTGCTCCAGCAGCTCCAGCAACTGCGCGGTGTTCTTCGCGGCCTGGACCTGACGTTCGCTGTTGGCGACGGCCAGAGCTTCCCGGTGCTGCGCGTCGGCGTCCGATTGCGCCTTGTCCCGGGCGGCCTGACGGGTCTGGGCCAGCAGAATCAGCGGTGCGGCGTAGGCCGATTGCAGGCTGAACGCGAGGTTCAACAGGATGAACGGATAAACGTCGAAGGTCGTGATGCCGGACATGTTCAGGCACACCCACAGCACCACGATCAGGGTCTGGGCACCGAGAAAGGTCGGCGTGCCGAAGAACCGCGCAAACGCCTCGGCCCGCAGGGCGAACTTGTCGTTGCCGAAGGTCGTATTGAGGTGGGCGTGGGGGCGGTGGAAGCGCAGGTGATCGACAGGTGCGGCGGGGGATTCGTTTTTTTCGGTGGTCATGACGGACTCGGCAGGGCTTGGGACGTTGAATCACTATAGCCCTGCGTCGCCCGTGTCGGCCTATCCCGGCGCTCGCTCGTTGGCGAACATGCTCACCGCGTCCACGGCTTCGCTGGCGCCGTCGCGAATCTGCAGAATCACCGTCCCCGCCTGATCCGCCAGCTCGACGCCTTGGGCCGCACGGCCACGGGTGCCGTCCATGCTCTTGATCGCCTGACGGGTTTCGCTCTGGATCAGGCCGATCATGTTGGAAATCTCTGCCGTCGAACCGCTGGTGCGTGCCGCCAGTTGCCGTACTTCGTCGGCCACCACCGCAAAACCACGCCCTTGCTCACCGGCCCGCGCCGCCTCGATTGCCGCGTTGAGTGCCAGCAGATTGGTCTGGTCGGCAATCGCACGGATGGTGTTGACGATGGCGGTGATCTGCTCGGAGCGCTCGCCGAGCTGGGCGATCAGGGTCGACGACTCGGCGATGTCATCGGCGATTTCGCGCATCTCGCTGGCCGCTTGCTGGATGACTTGCGTGCCTTGCTCGGCGACTTTTCGGGTAGCGACCGAGATGTGATAAGCGGCGCTGGCGCTGCGGGCGTCCTGCTCGTGCTGCTCGACCCGGGCGGTGACGTCCGAGGCGAATTTCACTACTTTGCACAGGCGCCCGGCGGCGTCGTAGACCGGGTTGTAATTGGCTTCCAGCCAGACGGTCCGCCCGTGTTTGTCGATGCGTTCGAACTGCCCGTGGAAAAACTCGCCCTGATTGAGCCGGCGCCAGAAGTCCTGGTAAGCACTGCTGTTGACCAGATGTGCGGGGCAGAACAAACGGTGATGTTTGCCCTTGAGTTCGGCCTGGGTGTAGCCCATGCGCGTCAGAAAATTCTGATTGGCCGTAAGAATGTTGCCATCGAGGTCGAACTCGATCACCGCCATTGCCCGGTCGATGGCCTGTAACTTGGCGTTGGCTTCGCTTTCCTGCTGCACCTTGGCGGTGACGTCCATGGCGTACTTGACCACTTTCACCACGCGGCCCGACGCATCCTTGATCGGGTTGTAACTGGCTTCGAGCCAGATCGGCCGGCCCTGGCTGTTGACGCGCTCGAAGGTGCCGGACTGGAACTGACCGTTTTTCAGTCGCGACCACAGATCGGTGTACTGGCTGCTGCGAGCAAATTCCGGTGGGCAGAACTGGCGGTGAGACTGGCCGATCACCTGTTCGGCCTTGTAGCCCGTGGTCTTCAGGAAGTTGTCGTTGGCGCGCAGGACCACGGCGTCGAGATCGAACTCGATGACGGCCATGGAGCGGTCGATGGCTTCGAGCAAACCGGATTGCTCGGTGATGGTGTGTTGCAGCTCACTGATGACGGACTGATGGCGATTGAAAAACATGCGGGGTGCGCTCCGGAAATAGGGCTGAAGTGTTGTCCCTGTTCCTGCGCTGGCCGGCCGAACGAGCTGACGACATTGGGCAATGACCACTAAAGTGCCAGCATCCAGGCTGGCGACTCGATCTTATACAAACTTATTAAACTTGTACAAGAAAGTGCGGTGTCACTCTGTCGCACAAGTCTTGTCAGGCATTGGAGCGGCTCAGTGCGACGCTGATCGTGTTGCGGCCCGTATGTTTCGCGGTGTAGAGCGCCTTGTCGGCGTCATCCAGCCAGTGCAGCGCATCCGGGTAGGTCGGGTGAAAACGTGCCAGCCCGATACTCAGGCTGACCCGCAACTCCGGCACATCGGGATGGCGGAATTGCTGCAGGGACTGGCGCAGTTGTTCCATCAGTGCTTCGGCTCTGCTCAGTGGCAGGTTGGGCAGGATCACGCAGAATTCGTCGCCGCCGTAACGGCCGGCCAGCTCACTTTCAGTCAGCAGGCGTTTGAGTTCGCGACTGAGTTGCTGGAGCACCGCATCGCCGACGATATGTCCGTAGCTGTCGTTGATCACCTTGAAATGATCGACGTCGATCAGCGCGAGGGTGGCCTGGCTGTTGTGTTCGCGGCACTGCTGGAACTTGAGGTGCAGCAGGTCTTTCCAGGCACCGTGGTTGAGCAGACCGGTCAGGCTGTCGGTGCGGCTCAGGGCACTCAAGGTGCGTTTGTGTTCGGCGAGTTTGATCGCCAGCCGATAACAGACCATGCCCAGTGCCAGCGGATAAAGAGTGAGCATCGGCAGGCACGCCCAGACCTGGGTCTGAGTTGCCGTCAGGGTGAATTTGACCCCGAACAGCGACCAGCCCAGCAAAACGCCGATCACCTGGGCGAGGGCGCCGAGCAGGAACAAACGTCGGCCGCCGGCGGCGACATTGTTCATGGTCATCATCGACAGAATGGTCACGGTGACCAGCGGGTTGAACTGAAAACACGCGGTCCAGAAACCGCCGAACACCGAGTCATAGAGCAGATTGCGGCGCTCGGCGCGGTAGGGGAAAGCCGAGCGGGTCGACCATTGATAGGCGACGTGGGGCCAGAGAAAACCGTTGAACAGCAGCAGCGCCCAGAGCCACGCCGGCACATTCAATGGATACAGCGCGGCGCCGACGCTGAAGAAACCGATCCCCAATCCAATGGCACGTGGCAAGTAGATACGTCTGGCGAATGACAAGCCTTTGCCGCGTTGGTTTTCCATGATGTTCTTCGCCAGATTCATTCTGAAACACTTTGCAGTGTAATTCTTCAGAGCGACCGTTCATCGGTCAATGACAGACATTGTCATTTATTCCAGCGGGAAAATTCAGTGTCCTTGTGAGCCATTTACGCGGCGCAGACGTGATCTAGAGCTGGTAGCAGGCCAGGAACATGTCCAGTGCCGAATCGACCACGGCATTTTGCGTAGCGCTGTCGAGCGAGGGCTGGCCCATGGAAATCTGTGGCCAGAAGGCGAAGCATTTGAGCAGCCCCTGTACCTGATGCGCGGCGAACTCCGGATCGACCGGTTTCAACCGGCCATCTGCCTGGGCGGCGCGAATCCACACGGTCACGCTTTCCTCACGTTCGCCCATGCGCGCCACCATGTTCTGCGCACGCTCGGGTGAGTGGATCGCGGCGGCGATGGCGACCCGGGCCAGATTCATGAAATTGTCGTCCGCCATCATCTGCAGTTTGGCCAGCAGCATCGTTCGCAATTGATCGCGCAAGGGCTGGTCGGGTTGATACGCCACGGCTTGCTCGGTGCTGATTCGTGCCCACAACTGGTTGAGAATTTCGGCGAACAGCTCTTCCTTGCTGGGAAAGTGGTTGTACACCGTGCGCTTCGACACCCCGGCGGTGGCCGCGATTTTGTCCATGCTGGTGACTTCGAAACCGTTGGCACGGAATTCGGAAATGGCCGCCAGGATGATGGCTTCGCGTTTGCGGTCGGTGAGGCGCGTTGGAGCTGTCATAAATTCGATTCGGCAGGAAAAAGGAGGAAATTACACTCGGCAGTTTACTTGTCATCCGGATTCATGCAACCTAGAAAGTACACCGATCAGTGTAATGTTGCGTTAATCGGTGCAACCTAAAACCAGATGTCCGGCTAATGCGTGCGTGCCTTGGCCATTTATCGTCCCACCGTGGAAAACCGTGAATTGCGCGGTTTTTCTGGAGTCATTCAGTCATGGCCAAATCAATTTCTTCCGCGATCAGTCCCATACCTGAAGCTTCGCGCCAGGCCGAAGGGACGTTCCGCAACCACGCGCCGGTACAGCGCGAAGGTGTGCGCAAGATGCTGCGCATCATGTGGAACATGATCTTCCACAAACCGCGCAACACCCGTCCTGCGTCGGCCATTCCCGTGCAGCCACTGACCCGCGCCGACCTGCTCGCCGCCCCGAACCACAGCGTCTACCGCCTCGGTCACTCGACCCTGCTGCTGAAGCTGCAAGACAAGTTCTGGATCACCGACCCGGTATTCGCCGAGCGCGCTTCGCCGGTGCAATGGGCCGGCCCGAAACGCTTCCACCAGCCACCGATCAGCATCGACGAGTTGCCACCGATCGAAGCGGTGATCCTGTCGCATAACCACTACGACCACCTCGACTACGAAGCGGTATTGAAACTGGCAGACAAGGTCAACGTGTTCCTCACCCCTCTGGGTGTCGGTGACACGCTGGTCAAATGGGGCATCGATGCCAGCAAGATCCGCCAGTTCGACTGGTGGCAGGGCACCGAAGTCGCCGGCATCCGCTTCATCGCCACCCCGTCGCAGCACTTCTCCGGCCGTGGCCTGTTCGATGGCAACCAGACCCTGTGGGCTTCGTGGGTCATCATCGACGGCGACACGCGGATTTTCTTCAGCGGCGACAGCGGCTACTTCGACGGCTTCAAACGCATCGGCGAACAGTTCGGCCCGTTCGACCTGACCCTGATGGAAACCGGTGCCTACAACGTCGAATGGCCTCACGTGCACATGCAACCGGAAGAAACCCTGCAAGCTCACATCGACCTCAAGGGGCGCTGGTTATTCCCGATCCACAACGGCACGTTCGACCTGGCAATGCATGCCTGGCACGAACCCTTTGATCGCATTCTTGCCTTGGCCTGGGAACGCAGTGTTTCCATCACGACGCCGAAAATGGGTGAGGCGTTTAACTTGATGCAACCCCAGCGTGGGGACGCATGGTGGTTGGAAGTGGAACAGGAGATGTCAGAAAAAGGGCGCGTTGCTTGTAGCGGCTACAAGGCTGGGTGAGTTTTCCTACCAGCACTGGTTCTTGTTGCTGACAGCCGTTTCCTGCGGCTTCGGTAGGCTTGGTCGCGAGTGAAATGACTCACTCGTGATTGGCTTAAACAAGGATTAGAAAATGAAATGCCGCTTTAAACGCAACATGAATACGCTGGCGCAGGCCATCCTGCTCTCGCTGGCCAGCAGCGCTGCCTTTGCGGCGCCTTCCGGTGCTGAACTTGAATACGCAAGCGCCAGCGAGCTCAGTGCAATGATGGTCAGCAACGAACTGACTTCGGTTGCGCTGGTTCAGCACCTCATTGCGCGTATTGCGGATCTGGACAAGCAAGGTCCAACCCTCAACGCCATTATTGAAATGAATCCCGAGGCTCTCGACATCGCGACGGCGATGGATGAAGAGCGTGCGCAAGGCAAGATCCGTGGCCCGCTGCACGGAATTCCGGTCCTGTTGAAGGACAACTTCGATACCGCTGACGGCATGCAAACCAGTGCCGGCTCAATGGCCATGGTCGGACAGCCGGCGACTCAGGATGCTTTTACGGTTCAACAGCTTCGCGAGGCCGGCGCCATTTTGCTGGGCAAAGCCAACATGAGTGAATGGTCGGGCATGCGTGATATGTCTCTGCCTTTGGGGTGGAGCGGGCGCGGCGGCCAGGGGAAAAATCCTCACCTGTTGAGCGCAAGTACCTGTGGTTCCAGTTCCGGCCCGGCAACCGCAGTGGCCGCCGGTTTCACACCGCTGGCAGTGGGCACAGAAACCAATGGCTCGATCAGTTGCCCGGCCTCGGCCATTGGCGTGGTCGGCGTCAAACCGACGCTTGGACTGTTCAGTCGTTCCGGCATTGTGCCGATCACTCGCTTGCAAGACACACCGGGCACACTGACCCGGACTGTGCGGGACGCTGCATTGATGTTCAACGTCATGCAAGGCACCGATGCTGCGGACAGCGCCAATGCCAACGCCCCCACGGGAATCGACTACACGGCATTGCTTTCCGATGCTGCTCTGCAAGGCAAGCGGATTGGCTATCCAATCGCGTATACAGGATCCCACGATACGTCACTGACGCTGAGTCCGGAGATGCTCGCCGCGATGGCTGTCTTGCGGGAGCAGGGCGCTACGCTGGTCCCATTGACCGTGCGTCTTCCAGACATCGAGGGCTACCTCAATGGTCTGATGGGCGCGATGAAGCATGAGTTGCCCGAGTACCTGACCAGCCGTCAGGGCTTGCCGATTGATTCATTGCAGACGCTGATCGATTTCAACCAGGCCAACCCCGGTGATGAGCATTACGGCCAGCAGATGCTGGAGGCGATCAACACCGTGGAACTCACCCATGAGGAGGCGAGTGCACAGATTGCAATCATCAGCCAGAATTTCAAAGACGCTATCGATGAGCAACTGCGCGAACACAACCTGGACGCCCTGTTTGCCGAAAACGATGGTTATTCCCAGTTTTCTGCGGCTACCGCAGGCTATCCGGCAATCACCTTGCCCTCGGGCATGAACGATGACGGTACGCCGACTTCCGTGTTCTTTTACGGCCAGCAATGGAGCGAGCCGCAGTTGTTGGCGATGGCGTACAGCTACGAACAGGCTTCGATGGCATTGCGGCAGCCGGGGTTCAAGGATTAAGCACCTTGTTGGCACTGCGTTGTCTTCGACTATTTGATGCACTGCCGTATCAAGCGAACACCACCTCAATTCGGCCCTCTTTGCGAGAGCGGGGGGCCGATTTGACCACAATCTGCACATCTCGGCCGAGGTGTGAAAGGCATTCCATCATCTTGGCTTCACTGATGCCGCGGAATTTTCCTCTCAGCATTTCGGACAGCTTGGGTTGTGATAGCCCCAGGATTTCAGATGCTTGAGATTGAGTGAGATGACGCGCTTTGATGATTTCGCCGATCTTTGCGGCTAGCTGTGATTTGATCCTCATCTCATTGGCGTTTGGTATCTCTAGATCCTCGTAGATATTCCTTCTGCTTTCTTCGATTCCAATCAATTTCGAGTTCCTTCCGCGTGTGGGCCGACATCAATGGGTCTATTCAATCTGCCATTGCATAAGTATCGCGATCAACCGATGTGGGCATCTCACCGCGGATATTCCCCCCACGCCCCGGCGCAAATCCTGGAAAGAACACCAGCCCCTGCGCCTCAAACCGATACGTCAACGCCAACCGCGCCGCATCTGCCACGTCCTGCTGCGCCTCGAACCGCTGAATATCGTCTATCGAAACCCCTGCCTCCCGCGACAGTTGTTCCACGCTCCAGCCCAACATCCCTCGGGCCTGGACGCAATGAGTCGGGGTGAACTGGAAAAGGGCGATACGTTCGAGGATGAGGTTCATCGCTGAAGAGGCCATGGTGTGCTCCGGGCTCGAGAGTGCTGATGGAAAATGTACTGTGTTTTTGTACAGTTGTTTTCAGCCGGGATCAAACGCATTTTTTGATTTGCCCTAGTTCGCCGGCTCCAACCAGACGGACGGTGCCTGACCGAGGATTCGGCGGAACATCGTCGAGAACGCTGCCGGGCTGTCATAACCGAAATCCAGGGCAATCCGCGTCACCGCCTCACCGGCGGCCAGCCGTGCCAGCGCCAGTACCACGCAGGCGCGCTGGCGCCATTGACTGAAACTCAGGCCGGTCTGCTGACGAAACAGTCTGTTGAAGGTGCGCAAGCTTACGTGCAGTTGATCGGCCCATTGCTGGGGGGATTGGTGGGCGTTCGGCTGATGCAGAAAGGTCTGACACAGTTCGAGCAGTCTTCCGTCAGACGGCAGCGGGATATGCAAGGGAAGCGGTGCACTGCGCAACAATTCATGCAGCAACAAATCGATCAGCACACCGTCACGCCCGGCAAGGTCATAGGTCAGCGGCAGCTCCACGGCTTCCATCAGCAAGTGCCGCATCAACGGCGACACACTGATCACCTGACAACGCTCACCCAGATCCACCGCCCCCGGCTCGATATACAAACTGCGAGTGCTGACCCCCAGCATCAACACCTCATGCGCCACCCCCGGCGGAATCCATACCGCCCGCTGCGGCGGCACTACCCAGTTGCCGTCATGCGTGCTGACCTGCATCACCCCGGTCGCTCCGTACAACAATTGCGCCCGCCGATGCGTATGACGTGGCAACAGATAGCCGTGGGAATAATCCGTACCGATCGCCACTACCGGGCGCGGCGTGTCATCCAGCAGATTGATCGAAACATTGCGCATCGAGCGGCACCCGGCAATTGGCGGAAACGCAAACATTATTGGCTGACTTGCTGAAGCAGGCCAAGCGTCGCCGCTCTATTGTCGACCGCTCCCAAGCAACGGACGACGCACCATGTTCTACCTCCTGCTGACACTCTTCGGCTGCCTGACCGGCGTCACCGCCGTGCTCTTCGGCTTCGGCGGCGGCTTCGTCGTCGTGCCGCTGCTGTACTGCCTGCTCACCGCCAGCCACGGCATCGACGATCCCATCAGCCAATCCGCCATGCACATCGCCGTCGCCACCTCGACCTGCGTGATGATCGTCAACGCCCTGGTTGCCACCGGCAAACATCGCCGCGCCGGCAACCTCATCGGGGATTACCTGTGGCCCTTGGGCGGGTTCATCGGGGTGGGCGCGGTTGTCGGCGCAATCGCAGCGGTGAGGGTCAGCGGCGAAGTCATTCGGTATGCCTTCATCGCCTACCTCGGCGTGACGATTGTCGATTGCCTGCTGCGACGCGGCTTTCTCACACAGTCTGAAGGCGTCATCCCACGGCGATTGGGAACAGTGGAAACGTCTGGCGGCGGTGTAGGCATTGGCGCCATCGCAACCTTTCTCGGCGTAGGAGGAAGCGTCATGACCGTGCCGTTGTTGCGGCGTTGCGGGTTGAGCATTGAGCATGTCGCAGGCGACTTCCATGGCCAATCCATTGAGCGTGCCGGTGGCGCTGGCGGGGACGCTGACGTACATGATGTTGGCGGGGTACAGCGAGACAGACCTCGGGCCATGGTTTGTCGGATATGTGGATCTGCTGGCGTTTGCGGTGCTGATGCTGGGCTCGATGCTGGGGATTCGACTGGCGACGCCGTGGATCGGGCGGATACCGGATCGGGTGCATGCTTGGGTGTATATCGCTCTACTCATCGTCGTGATGCTGGGCATGACCCTGAAGTAGCACCTCGATTCCTGCGCGCATCCTCTGCATACTCGGCAGCCTTATTCACTCAGGGATCGATCAATGCTCAAGGGACTGTTGCGCCTGGCGCCATACGCCGCCGTGCTGTTTTCACTGCTTTCCACCGCTCAGGCTGACGACGGCCGACGTGTGTTCACCGGCACGCTGGGCAAGACGCCGATTGTGGTGGAACTCAACACTCAGCAGCCGGATGAAGTAACCGGCCGTTACTTCTACGAGAAGTATCACCGCGATTTGGCCCTCAGTGGTTCATTGCAGGAGAGCACGTTGACGCTGGTTGAGGGCAACAATCGCTTCAGCGAGGACAAGCCACTGCCAACCCTCAAACTGAAATCCACCGCCAGCGGTTGGCAGGGCGAATGGCAAAACCCGAAGGGCAAAAAGCTGCCGGTACAACTGGTCGAGGCCAGACTTCCCGCGCCGACTGCAACGACGTTGCCCTTTATTGCCACGTTGCCGAAAGACGACCCCTACGAGTATTTGCGCCTGCAGGGGCTCAAGCTCAAACCGGGGAAGAAAGAGAACTTCATGGGCTACGAGCTGCAGTGGTGGGCGGAGCCTGAGTCGAAAATCTCTTTCTTTAGTATCGAGTCCGGTTATCCGAAAGAGGAGCAACAGCGGATCAACGAGCAATTGTTGGGACGACTCTGGAGAGAGGTCATCAGTTATCACGCCTGCATGTTGCAAGGTGGCGAGAATGCCGAGCAATGGCAAAGCGTTGCGCCCACGTTTCTCTCGTCCGATATCGTCAGCCTGAACATCAACACCGGTTACGACTGCGGCGGCGCGCACCCGGATGTCGGCAACTCCCCGATCAAACTCAATGCTCATACTGGGCAAGCGATAAAGCTGGAAGACGTTTTGGCGGTGGGTGGGCCTGAAGGCACCTCGACTGGAACAAGCGAAGGCAAACAGAGGGAGGAGTTTGCGCAGTGGCTTATAAAGCAGTTCACCTCGCTGTATCCCCAGGAAATGAAGAAGCCAGCCGAAGGTGATGAAGACAGCTGCGACTACACCGATGAAAACGTCTGGGGCGTTTTCGATTGGTACTTCACCGCCAAGGGCATTTACCTGGGGCCGTACTTCCCGCGGGTACAACGTGGTTGTGATGAACCCGAGTGGTCGATCCTGCCGTACTCCGTCGTCAAACAACACCCCGGCGCCGTCAAACTGCAACTGCCCCAGGGCTAACCCTCACGCCAGACCCGGCGCTTCACGAATAATGAAGTGATCCAGGTTCTCGATATTGGCATTGAAGACCTCGAAAGGCTTTTCGGGGTTCTTCTTGCCCGGCACCTGTTTCAACTCCGGCGTCACGCCATAAAAGAAGCAGAACAACTCCTTGTCGCTGTCGATGGCGTGCTTGATCTCTTCCAGAAACGCCTTGCGCTTGCGGTAGTTGTCGATCAGCTTTTTGTTGAGATAAACACTGACCGGATAAGGCTTCTTCTTGCTGTCATCCGGTTTCTTGAACCAGACCTTGTCCTCGAAATCGATCCGGAAACTGGCGCTGTGGAAGTCCTCGATCTTCTTGATCCGGCCCCAGTAAATCAGCCCCTTGTTGTCCATCAAGTACTCGATCTTCTTGAAGAACGAACTGTACGGCGCCGTATGCTCGCCAATCTTCAACGGCATGCGCTTGAGCAAATCCTTGTCCGCGAAGTTCGACACAAAACACTCCACGGGGTGAGCGAAGACACTGGTCTTGTCCGGTGCCGTGTCACGACTCGGCGACTCTTTTGAGGGGGAAGCCGCCACCCGCACCGGATCATCCCGCAACACATCCGCCGCCCCCGCTGGCGCGGCAGGCTTGCGCACATACTCACGACGCGTCAGCAACAACTCCGACGGGAAATGCTCCTCCCGACCGTCATCCGTTTCCCCATCCGCCGCCTCAACCCCCAACGCAGACGTCTTCAAACTCACATACGGACAGCCCGCCACATGCTGCGTACCGGGCAGATTCTTGAAGTGCGGCGTGCGCACGTAATTCACGTTCTTGGCGTTGAACGTGCCCAACTCGTTGGAAGCATCGAACGCCGCACGACAGGCATCGTTGGGGCACTGGAAGTGTTCCTTCGCAGAATCGAACGCCACCGTCTCATCGAAATTGAGATCGCGAACGTCATAGATCGACAGCTTGTCGTCGAGACTGAGGCAGTAGGCGAGGTCGAATTTCATGGTGGGGCTCGGGTCCTTGAGTGGGGAGAGGGGTATTAATAGCGGGTGGTGGGGTGGGTTGCACTGATTGTTTTCAGAATGATGCGGAACCAGCCTGCCGAGGATTGGCTATCCCAGGCAATCCGGGCCATAAAAAAACGCTGCTTGAAAACTCAAGCAGCGGTTTTTTAATGTCAGTAACTACGCAGCATTCGTGAAGCTTTACGCCACCAGGATTCCTGCCGATTGAACGGGTCCTCCGCCAGCAAACACGGCATGTCCCGCAAACGAATCCACGGCTCATCTTGCCAGTGCAACGTGCTCAACGACATCTTGGGCCAGCTCAAAACACTCAGTATCGGCCGCTCAACGGAGCGCATCGGACGGGCATCTCGCAGCGCAGGCACAACCTGATGCGTCACCCACTCACGAAGCTGCCGATACTCGGGGCAGTAGTGATAGATCAGCAGCGCATATACGCCTGACTCGCTCACCATCAAGTGTTCTCCGGCTTCGCCATAAGTCTTCACGCACATCATCTGCCGCTGATCGGCATCGAGTTTGCGTAGCTGTCGCTCATCCAGATATTTGCCCATCAGCCGCCCCAGTTCATGGACGCAGAACCAGGCCTGGTTCTCCACCAGAAGAGCATGCAGATGGGTTTTGTGGCGGGTAAAACGAGTCGGAATAAGTGGTTCAGACATGGCGTGCCTCCCGAGTCCGGAGCACGGGATTCAAACGACGGGTACAGCGATTCGCCTTCATCATGAAGGCTGAGTAGTCAGGCATTTCCATTTACCTCTGGCTGCTTTCTTAGGGCATTCGTTAAGGGTGTCGGGAGCTAAGAAACCCACCAGAGACGGGCCGGACATATTCCCCTTTCGGGTCTTGTATTCGCCCACTCCCGACATAACGGGACTTTTCGCAGACGTAGAGAAACCGCAGACGAAAAAAAGCCGCATGACTGTCGGGTGCGGAGGACCGCTCTGGTTGAGGCGTTTCTTAGGCGCCGGGACAGAAGCCTAGGGCTTCAAAGCGGCGTGGTCAATCCTATAAAAATGATCGTCGACTATTTGCTCGATTCCCGTAGGTCTAAGCATTCAAATCAAATGCAGAACGGATTTCATTGTGTAGGATTTCTCTGTCTTTGGTGTGGCACTCCCAAACGATCACTACTTTCCAACCAAGCTCCTTCAGCTTCTCCTGCACCTGCAAGTCCCGCTCAACATTCTTCGCGAGTTTAGGAAGCCAAAAGTCGAGTCTGCTTTTTGGTGTGTACGCATATTTGCAGCCCGGATGTCGGTGCCAAAAGCAGCCGTGGACGAAGATACATAATCGGTGCTTGGGGAATACCAGATCAGGCGAACCTGGCAGATCTTTTCGATGCAGGCGATAACGAAATCCCAATTCATGGCACATCGAACGCACGACCATTTCGGGCTTGGTGTTTTTGCCCTTGATCATTGACATGATCTTCGAGCGGTGTTCGGGGGAGACAATGTCTGCGCTCATCCAATGTAGGCATCCGTACTAGTCCATTGATTCGACTTTTTCGCGGCGCTCGAAACATGACATCAATGGTTCGGGGAGGTAGTCGAGATTGCATCTTCTCGGAAAGTCATGCCTATACCCCCAGTTGAAAAACATATCTTGGCGTATCCAATGTGCCGCCTGTCGGACGAATTTACATGTAGGGCACCAATATTTTCAGACGATCGGTACTGTATTTACTAACAGATAAGCAACGCGTGGCTGCTCAGAAATGCAAGCGCTGACAACCCGAATCAGTGTAGTGATAGGCATCCTTGGTCTGTCCTTTACGTGCCTTTAACAAGTGGATATTGTGGATGGCGTTGCGCCACTGTGCTCCTCTTTGAGGAAAACGTAAGTGACTTCGGGAAGGCCTCGCACGACATTCAACCGCGTTCTCATTAGGCCAAATTAGTGTCAGCACTAAGGGGTATGAGCTTGCAAATGGAAGCATGAACAAGGAGTCGGTTCTGAAAAAAGAAGGATGTAGCAAAGTCATTTCTCAACTGATTGATGTGGGAGTGACTTTTAAGGCGAATCGCTTGGGCGTGTGGGTAGCACCGTGGCTAAATTGAACCCCTTGCTCCGTATGGCGACCATTGCCGGTGTGGAGGTTGCAGTCAAACTCCATATCGCGCGTGGCGACGATCTTGACGCTCGCGATGGGGCAGGCGCTACGCCTCTAATGCTTGCCTCTGCTCGAAAGAAAAACGGCATTGTACGGCTTCTGTTGGCTGCTGGAGCAAAACCAGAGTTGCTCGATCCCGAAGGCCGAACTGCTCTCGCTTACGCGGAGAAGAGTAACTGTGCTCAATGTATTGACCTGTTGAGAGAAGCACTTGGTTTTTCCTTCCAAGTAAACGATGTGGGCACTGAACATTCGCTTCTGAGTGATGTAAGCGCCGGAGAGTTACTCCCTCACTCGGTCCAGAGCGAATCGCCGCATAACGACATAGAAGATAAAGCGGTTAAGGTGCCACCTCAGGTTGATGAAGTGCTCGCGTCTGGAAATCACCCATCTTTTGAACTCGTCATCCGCGAGGCGGAAACGATCCGAGCTGACGAGCATGCCGTTCCCTTCGAGACAAAGGCGCACGAAGACCTGATCGAACTCGACGACGAGCCTCTCGACTTGGGGTTTGAGGATGACTGGGAAGCGGAGTCTGAAGTGGTTGCCCCGCAGGGCAACATGGCCGTAGCCGAAGAAATCAGCACACTTCAAGTAACGATAGGCAAGTTCAAAGCGATCGACACTGATGTGGAGTGGGACGATGTCGATCTGTTTCTTCCAGAAAGATCGCTTCCTTTAACCAGTGAGGATCGTGCTGATCTACGTGGCTTATTCTTCCGGGGTTTACGAGAAGGGACAGTACCCCAATCAGCTCTTATCGATGTATGCCGTGAGGGTGATCTCTCCCGCAATGAGGAAACTGAGCGTCTTCTGACTTTCGTTTTAGGCGATCTTGGAGTCTTGATCGATGAGTGGGCGGAGATTACCGATCAGTCTGATCTTGTCGAGCCGTCAGTTGATGAAGAATTAAAGCTATCAGAAGCCTTGGAGTTCGCAGAAGACCTCGCATCGGGTCGTAACGAACCGCTGAGATTTTACGCTAAGGGCTTAAAGAAAGACCTGCTTCTGGCTGCTGAGGAAATTGCATTGGGCCGGGAAATGGAGGAGGCAAGGGCTCAGGCCCTGGATGCGCTCTCACGCTGGCCCTCAGGACTTACTTTTGTTTTCGAAGCTGCCGACAAAGTAGCCGGAGGCCAGGCGAGTCATGAGAACTTCACCTCTCGCGATGATCCAGCTAGTGAAGGTGACGTAAGCGAAAACTCCAGTGAGATGCCCTCCAATGAGGAGGCAGATTACGAAGAGGATAAGATCGGACTCGATTCGATCGCAACAACCTTTGTCTCCTCGGTTTCAGCTGCACGCTCTGCTGGCAACGATTACGTGAAAGTCCGAAGTGGACTTGCCGCTGCAAATCTTTCCCGAATTTTTCTCATTGAGCTTTCGAGGAAGGCGGATTGTGATTTGGCAGGTGCAGGCTTCTCCTCTGCTATTCGACGCCAGGAAGCTGCGCGAGAAAGGATGATCCTTTCTAACCTTCGTTTAGTGCTTTCCATAGCCAACAAATATCGATGGTCCGAGCTCGCTTTTGATGATCTTGTGCAGGAAGGCAACATAGGTCTGATGAGGGCTGTAGAACGGTTTGACTGGCGCAAAGGGTTCAGGTTTTCCACTTACGCGACGTGGTGGATTCGACAGCAAATTACGCGCGCTATCGCTAATCAAGAGAGAGCGGTCCGTGTTCCAGTTCACATGCAAGAACTGGCAAGAAATATCGTACGAGAACGGGATAAGTTCAAATTTAAGTTGGGCCTTCCCGAAAGCGAACGCGAGACATCCCATCGAACAGGGATTGCTCTCGATAAGCTCAAGCTCCTTTTAACCGTGTTCGAAAAGATCAGCAGTTTGGATGAGTGGTTCGACGAAACCTCTAATTCCTTGCTCGATTCTCTCTTGGAGGAGGAACCATCTGACCCGGCAAACGCTGCAGAGCATGCTTCCTTACGAGCGATTTTGATGGAAATGATTGGAGAGCTTGACGAACGTTCGGCCAAGGTGATCAACCTCCGTTTTGGCTTTGGCCAAGATGACGCTATGACCCTGGAGGAGGTTGGATCTCTGTTTGACGTCACTCGTGAGCGAATTCGGCAAATTGAATCGAAGGCACTTAAAAAGCTGTGCCATCCGTTAAGAAAGGAAAAGTTAGTCTTGTATGTAGGCGACTACTTCGAGATGAAAAAATCTCTCCCCTCAGATGAGCAATCAGAGAAGGTCACGGATGAGCGTAGCTGATGATGACCCGCCTCCAACCCAACTGGATGGAGTGCGCAAGTTTGCACGTAGGATGGCTGAACTCGGCTTCACGCACCTTTCTGGAATTGCCTAACTCAAATGAACGAACGTACTAGGTATGCCCCACCGCGAGCCGACGCAATGCTTGAAGCCCTACGTGGCCTCGGATATTCGACTGCCTCTGCTTTAGCTGATGTGATTGATAACGGTGTTTCCGCTGGAGCAACGGAAGTTCATGTGGCTTTCGACTGGGATGGTGAAAGAAGTCGAATTTCCATTTTGGATAACGGACGAGGCATGACCGACGCTGAGTTAGAGGTGGCAATGACGCTTGGCGCCAAAAACCCTCTCGATGATCGAGCGGCTAATGATCTTGGGCGTTTCGGGATGGGCCTCAAAACAGCGTCATTTTCTCAGTGCCGCTCTCTCACTGTTGCGTCTAGACCGAAGAGTGGTTCAGTTTCCTGTCTGCGTTGGGATCTCGATGCCATTGCGGCATCGAGGGACGTTGGATGGAGGATATTTGAAGGGGCAGCCCGTGGCTCTGAAGCTTTCGTTGAGCCGCTCAATGCTCTTCATTCCGGGACAATAGTTCTCTGGGAGAAGTTGGACAGAATCGTAACACTTGGCTATACGCTCAATCACTTTGCCGACTTGGTAGATGATGTTGAGCTACGTTTGGCGATGGTTTTTCATCGTCTGTTAGAAGGAAAAAACCCGGTCATCCGACTTTTCCTCAACGGAAAGATAGTTAGTCCATGGGATCCCTTTATGACAGGGCATCCCTCTAAGCCTTGGCAGTCACCAGTCGCCAAAATTGTCACCGCATCAGGGCTTGTTGAGGCTCAATGCCACGTTCTGCCACATAAAGATCGCCTCTCTGATGATGAGTTCCGTAGGGCGGGTGGGGCAGAAGGATGGACCTCTCAGCAAGGATTTTACGTATATCGAAGCCATCGTTTGCTTTTGGCAGGTGGATGGCTTGGGATTGGACAGGGCCGCGCTTGGAACCGAGAGGAACCTCATCGACTCGCCAGGATCATGTTGGACATTCCTAATACAGCCGATTCCGACTGGAAGATCGACGTCAAAAAAATCTACGGCCCGACCTCCTGTATCTGTACGTCCGTGGCTCACGAAATTGGCTGAAGATACGAGGGAAAGAGCCAGAAGAGTCTTCGCTTTTCGAGGCTCGCCAATGCTTGGACTCGGAGGACTCAAGGTTGAGCACCAAGCGTGGCGTGTAGACAGGCTTAAGGATGGGGTCCGATATCGCATCGACGAGAGGCATCCCGCTGTGGCTGCGGTAATTGAAGCGGTTGGTGGTAATGCTGGTCTTGTTCGGGCCATGTTACGCGTTGTCGAGGAAACGGTGCCTGTACAACGTATATGGCTAGATACAGCTGAAAACAAAGATACCCCAATGACTGGCTTCTCAGGGGTGCCTGAGACGGCCCCCGACGGTGTCAGAACTGTCCTCTTGACGCTATTCAGGGACATGGTCGGGCGGCGTGGAATGAGCGTCGAAATGGCTCTGACTTCGTTGTCTATGACTGAACCTTTTCAGAACTACCCCAATCTCGTCGCGTCTCTTCCGAGTCTCGCGACGATACCCGCCGAAGGGAAAGCAAGTTAATGGAAAAGCAGAATAAGGTATTTCAGCGCGTTGTCAGCGTTACTCAGACATTCTTGGTTGAAGCCTTGGAGAAAGGCTCTGTCACGCCCGCCCTTATCGCCGAGAAAGTTGATTTTGTCGCGACTCACATGGCGCCTGGCGAAAACATCGACCGGAAGGAGGCTGTCGCAGAACTCATTCGTCGATTCAGCCTCTGGATCGGCGGTGCGTCCACGTTATCAGATAAGACTGGCCACAAAGATTGGCTTAATGCAGCTCGCAGAAGAGACTGGCGTTATTGGCAGCGATATCGCGACTTTCTTGAAAGTAAGATGTCCGTCAAGGCCGTGGACGCTTTGGATGAGGCGACCAACAAAATTCTTGAACTGCTTGAAGACCCTCTTCGCGAGGAGGGGTGGGATAGGCGCGGACTCGTGGTTGGACATGTCCAATCCGGTAAAACTGGCAATTACACAGGGCTTATATGCAAGGCGGCCGATGCCGGCTACAAGATCATCATTGTGCTTGCTGGTCTCCACAATAATCTGCGTTCCCAGACCCAGATTCGCTTAGAAGAAGGCTTCCTTGGCTACGAGACCTCGGCGAAGAATGATGTCGTCCGTTACATCGGAGTGGGAGAGAACGGGCGTGACGCCGAGATTCGCCCCAACTGTGCAACAAACCGCTCGGACAACGGTGACTTCAATACCAAGGTCGCGAAACACTTAGCCATTTCTCCGGAACAGAGACCATGGCTATTCGTAGTCAAAAAAAATAAGACCGTATTGGATCGCTTACTTAAATGGATTCGCAATCATGTTGCGGACTCTAAGGACGCTGAAGGTCGTCCGCTAGTCTCAGGCTTTCCGTTGCTCCTCATTGACGATGAGGCCGATCATGCCTCGGTCGACACCGGGGACCAAGTGATAGGCAAGGACGGGGCCGTGGACGACGAATACCAACCGAAGGCCATCAATAGCCGTATCCGAAAAATCCTTCACTCTTTCTCCCGAAAAGCCTATGTGGGATACACCGCCACGCCGTTCGCTAATATCTTCATTGACCGGCGCAAGGCAACTAAGGAGGAGGGGCCCGATTTATTCCCTCAGTCTTTCATCATTAATATTTCTGCACCTTCAAACTACGTCGGTCCGGCTCGTGTTTTTGGGCTTCGGGCGACAGAGGGTAGGGCCGGCGGTTTACCGCTTACTCGTGAAGTTGATGACCAGGCGGACGAGACAGGGGAAGGAGGCTGGATGCCGCCTCGGCACGACAAAAATCACGTGCCCTTGTACAAGGGGCTCGACGAGGTGCCACCGTCGCTAAGAGAGGCTGTTTCGTCCTTTGTTCTGGTGTGTGCAGTCCGCCTCCTGCGTGGACAGGGGCGCAGACACTGTTCAATGTTAATTCATGTTACTCGCTACACCGCAGTACAGGAGGAGGTGCGCCGGCAAGTTGAGGAACTAGTGAAAAACTATAGACAGCGGGTTGAGCGCGGCTTTGAAAAAAACAAATTGATGGTGGAATGGCAAAGGCTCTGGGAGTCTGATTTCGTTCCAACGTCGGCTGCTGTAGCGACTGCCATGGAGGAGGCAAGTGGAGAATTCGACCTTCCCCGTTGGGAAGAAGTTGAGGCAGTCGTAGCGGATGTGTTGGGTGATTTGGCAAGCAGCGTCAGAGCAATCAACGGTTCGGCAGGGGACGTCCTTGATTACGCTGAGCGTGAGGAAACCGGACTGAAGGTCATCGCGGTCGGAGGTGACAAGCTCGCACGAGGACTTACCCTCGAGGGGCTTTGTGTTAGCTATTTCGTGAGAACCACGAAGATGTACGACACCCTTATGCAGATGGGGCGCTGGTTTGGATATCGTCCAGGATATCTGGATCTCTGTCGCCTCTACACCAGTTCTGATTTAGTCGAGTGGTTTGGGCACATCACAGATGCTGCGGAGGAACTTCGTCAAGAGTTCGACACCATGGCCAAGGTTCATGCCACACCCGAAAATTACGGTATGAAGGTTCAGTCACACCCTGTTCTCATGGTTACCTCACCGATCAAGATGCGAAGTGCCAAGAGTCTGCAAGTTTCCTTTTGTGGATCTGTTCTGGAGACAGTGGCTTTCCATCGCGACTCATCTGTCATTAAGAGAAATCTAGCCGTCATGGAGAGGCTACTCGACGCTGCTGGGACTCCTGCAGAGAACGGAGAATTTGTTAGACAGCGGGGTGAGGCTTGTCAGGAGTGGAAGGGATTTCTCTGGGATAACATCCCCGCCGAGCATGTTATCGAGTTCTTCTCCGGGTATTTGACTCATCCTGCTGCGAGAAAGGTTAACAGCGCCGTGCTGGCTGACTTCGTCAAGGTGATGGCAGCAAAAGGTGAGCTCACCTCTTGGACCATCGCTCTGATAGGAGGAGGTGAGGGAGCCAGTAGCATTTTCTGCGGAAAACATGCGCTCGGAAACATGATCACTCGAAACCAAAATCCCGCTTCCAAAGGAGAGCACTACTCAATCGGGCGTCTTTTGTCGCCCAGAGATGAATCGATCGATCTCGACGAGGATGCTTGGATGGCGGCCTTGAGTCTCACCGTCGAAGACAGAATGAAGGACCCTGCGCGAGGAACAGAGGAGACAAGCAAGGACTCGCCCAAAGCCCCAAGCGGGGTCTTCGTACGACAAGTTCGAGGATTGGGCGCGAAAGGAATACCTGGTCATCCCGAGCGAGGTCTTTTGCTTTTGTACCCAATTGACCCGAAAAGCGCTGGACTCCCAGATGATGGTCTTCCCATAACCGCCTTTGGGGTCAGTTTCCCTGCTAGCTATTCGGCAACCACTGTCAAGTACGAAGTAGATCACTTGCTATGGGAGACTGAATATGCCCCGGTCTATTGAGGAGTTCGTAACAGCTTGGGACGCTCTTTCGGGGGAGTGCGGGCAGGAGGGGGGTGGCTTGGTATTGTGGTGACTTCCGTTGGCGCATGTGAACTCATGGCGGCTCGGCGTTTCCCAGGAAACGAGGAAGCTCTTCTTGCTCGCTTTCCCACAGCCCGGCTAGCTTCCGCCGAGCGGCTACCTGAGGGCATGGGTTTTGAAGTTGTAAGGGCGGATCCTCGCCGCGATGGCAAGACTTGGATAGCTCTCTCACGCAAAGAGTCAGGCAGCCCCGAGTTGTTTTCAGAGATGGTCGGTGACGTTGTGGGTGCTATGGACGCCTCTGTTGGAGAGGGCGAGGCAGCGGTTCAGCGGACGATGCTACGCAGGGTTCGCATGTGGCAACAGTTCATGTCCCGTGGGGCTACTCCTCTCAGTCCTGAGGCGGAGCTTGGTCTAGTGGGCGAACTCACCATTATGGCCATTCTTATGGACTCAGGCGTTTCAACTGAGGAAGTACTCGGGGGATGGGTGGGGCCTGACGACGCTTTACAAGACTTCCTGTTGGGTGACGGAGCGCTAGAGGTGAAGGCGACGATGTCCTCATCTGGCTTTCCAGTAAAGATAACGTCCCTTGAGCAGTTGGACGATTCGGTGGCGTCACCACTCTTTCTGGCTGCGGTTCGGTTTGCGTGTGAGGAAGGCGGGCTCACCCTTCCTGAAATGATTGGGGAAGTAGAGAAACGTCTTGGTGAAGAGCCTGGAGCGGTAAATTACCTTAGAGATAAGTTGATTGTTGCCGGATATGCCGAAACCCAATCGAGGCATTACACCCGAAGATTCGAATCAAAAGAAATTCGAATTCTCTCCGTGTCCGAAGGCTTTCCGCGGTTGACTCCGGGAACGGTTCCCGTCGGAGTTATGCGAGCCCTTTACGAAATCAATCTAGACCACGTTGGTGACTACCTAATGGACCTCGACACGGCGCTCAATTTGTTAGGAGTAAATGGATGACCCTTGATGATTTTTTCGCAGAGACAAGGGGCGAGATAGCAGCCCAGATGTCTGATGGTGCTCCTTTTGGCGAACTGGTTTTTTCCGATGTGGTGATGCAACACCTTGCTGACGCGGGTATGACATTCGACCCAGTTGTGTGCCACTTTCAAGGGAAAATCGCCAATGCGAATTTGCGTTTGAGTGGTTATGCCATGTCTGAAGACGCCGATCAGCTTGATCTTTTTGTAAGTCTGTACGAAGGCTTTGAAAGTCTAAGTCCTATTCCCGATCAAGATATTAAGACGGCCGCGGCGCAATGTGTTCGATTCTTGGATCTTTGTGCAGAAGGACGTATTGCCGAAAAACTTGATCCGTCGAGTGATGTTCATTCTCTGGCTTTAACAATCCGAGAAATTTATGACGGGCTTGAACAGGTTCGTGTTTATATCCTTACAGATGGTGTAGCTAAGTCGAAAAGCTTTCAATCTCGGAATGTGGGCGGAAAACTAGTAAAGCTTGAAGTCATGGATATTGAGCGACTTTTTCGCCATCGTTCCGAAGGTAAGCCACGCGATGAACTTGTCGTTGACTTCACCGATGTGTCAGGTTCTCCTCTGCCCTGTGTTTTCGTACCAGGCGAAACAGGGGATTATGACTACGCACTAACCGCAATTCCAGGTGAGGCGCTTCGATTCGTTTATGAAAAATTTGGACCTCGCCTGCTTGAGGCCAATGTGCGCTCATTTCTAAGTGTGAAGGCGAAGGGGGTGAATGCTGGGCTTCAGAGTACTTTACGGAATGCGCCAGAAAGATTCATGGCCTATAACAATGGGATAGTGTTAGTTGCTGATGAGATGTTGTTGGATCGCACTGCCGATGGGTCGCCTGGTATAGCTTGGTTGCGAGGCATGCAAATCGTTAATGGCGGGCAAACTACGGCTTCAATTTTTTTGCCAAGAAAAAGTATGCGGATACTGATTTGAGCAAAGTTCGTGTCCCCGCAAAAATCATTGTTATGAAAGAGCAAGATCCTGCGAAAGAGGAAGCTCTTGTCTCTGATATCTCGCGTTATGCCAATAGTCAAAATGCTGTTCGACAATCTGATCTATCTGCTAATAAGCCTTTTCATGTCGATATCGAGCGATTGTCACTTTCTGTCTATTGCCCTGATGGCATAGGTCGATGGTTCTATGAGAGAGCTGCAGGCAGTTATAACACTCTTCTTGCTCGTGACGGTACGAGTCCAGCCAAACTTCGAGCTCTGAAAGAGTCTGTGCCTCCCTCTAGAAAGATCACAAAAACTGAATTGGCGAAGTACGCTGTCGCATGGGGTGGAAATGCGGATGTTGTCAGTCTTGGTGCGCAAAAGTGCTTTGACCGTTTCATGGCCGGCATGGCTGATATGGAAGCTAAAGGGACCGCTTTTACTCCGGATGTTGCTTATTACAAGGACGTTGTTTCGAAAGCGTTACTGTTCAAAGCAGTACATAAAACAGCGCGACCATTGGTGCCTGCATTTCTCGCGAACGTTGCAGCTTATACAGTTGCAGTAATTTCTCAGACTTATGGCGAAGCCTTTAACCTAGAACGTATCTGGAATAAGCAGGGTATTTCTCCCCAACTTGTTAAGCAGATTGAAATCTGGGCCAGAGAGGTCAATGATCGACTTCATGAGACAGCAAAAGGCAAAATGATCTCTGAATGGGCAAAACGTCCCGAATGCCGAGACGCTATGTTTTCCCAGCCTTTTTCTTCTCCGTCAGCGGATATTCCTGAGGCGCTCTGACATTGCGGGCCTTTTGTAGGACAAGTTCCAGAAGGTGAGTCAGTCGGGTATGCGGTGGAGGGGGCGGGTTAAATACCTGCCCCACGAAACCAAAACATCGAAAAACCGAAAGGTTTGATCAATTGCCTACTGATGTTTGGCGGCTTTTCCCTGCGCGATAGGAGTCAATGATCGCTGAGACAACTGCTGCGATTTTTCTAGCAAGGAGTGGCGGAACCGCGTTTCCTATCTGTGTGTACTGTTCCGTTCTATTTCCTTCAAAGAAGTAATTATCAGGGAATGTTTGCAATCGAGCTGCCTCTCGAACAGTCAAGCTGCGACACTGACTGGCATCAGGATGTATGTAGTAATGGCCATCTTTGGCAATGTGGGCGACGACAGTGGTAGAAGGGCCATTCTCTAATTGAACCCTGAAGCGATCACTGAACGGGACGGATTCAGAGAAAACGTTTTCATGGGCAGGTAGGAACTGCTCAGGAAACTGATGTATTTTTGGGGAGATGCCATTCAACTTCGCAAATGACGCTGCGTAGATATATCTATGCAGGTCAGTGCGCATATGACTCCTGGCCTCATGTTGTAGAACCCCTCCCAATCTAGGGTCGAGAAACCATTCGCGCTGCTTGGCATTCATGTCTGGAGACACTTTCCAAGGTATGAATCGACTGCCGCTAGTTTTCAGCCTTTGTGCCTCATCAGCCGCTTTTTTTACGGCATCTATCAAATCCCCCCGCCCGGCCTCATAGGGGTGTAATAGCATAGAGCTTGCTTCATTCAAAGTTGAGAGCCATGCCTCGATAGAGTCTCCACCCTTTGAAATTTTGCTCCGTATTGGGGGAGGCCCGATAAAGCCTGTTGAACGGTGAAAATCTTTTGGCTTGTTTCCATTACAAGTGTTTGCGGGCGCTCCAACAAGGCAGGGCAGCTTGAGGCAACGTCAGAGCGAACTCCGAGCAAGATAACTCTATGTCGAGCCTGCGGAAGTCCATGACGTTCTGCTTGAATGACAAAATCGTGTGGGTCTAGTTTTTCTACGTCTTTAGGAACCACTAAAGAACGAATGTTGTAAGAAAGGTTTTCAGCAGGAGTCGATAGATCATCAAGGATTTGTTGGAATATGTGCGAGCCACTGTGTTTTGAAGAAAGTATGCCCTTCACGTTTTCCATAACGAAAATAGTCGGTTTGAATTCGCGAATAATCCGCAGATATTCTTTGTAGAGAAAATGCTTCTCGTCGCTCTCAAACTTTTCTTGGCTTTCTCTCGTTCGACGTGCACGACCTGCTACTGAATATGCTTGGCACGGCGGGCCACCTATAAGGACCCATTCATCTACACCCTCCAAGGCCTCTTTGATCCAATTGTCGACCTCTTCGGGAGATTTTTACCAAGCTCTGCGAGCTTGGCTTCTTGAGCTGCTTCCCTTGCTTCTACCGGTACATCCGGATGATTGAAAAGCTCATCACGAGTAATTTCGCCACGGATGTATTGGTAGTATGCGTCTGGCGCTTCGCCCTTCGGAAAGCTGCGAAATAGTGCGCGGAGCGATAAGGTCCTGTGAGCGATGGGGTCTTTTTCGATCGAAACGCGAAGCTGAAACTTACGTACTCTCTTCTCAGCGCCGCCGATTGAAGAGAATCCCTCACCAAGTCCCCCTGGGCCCGCAAAGAGGTCGATGACCGGTATAGATTCCTTGTATTTCATTGATTTAGTAGATGCGCCTAAGAAGAAAGTAAAAAAGCGCATTGCAGCGCTCAGAAGAGATGCGGCGTTAGATAGACACGCCCTAAGTGCGATAAATGGTAACGGTTCACTTGATGTCGGGCAAGAAATGAACCTTGGCAGAGGCAGTGAGTTTACTAAACGAAGGAGCTCGTTAAAGCTGCCAATCCATTTATTTTTTGCTGAGCCCTCAAATATCAGGCTTTCGCAAAATTAATAGGTTCCCAGAAACCGTCAGTGCGGAAACTGCTGCAAGTGTTGTAGGATTTTTGGTAGTCAAGCTGAGGAAGTGAGTGTTTCTATTCCCAACAAAAAAAGCCCCAATTGAATTGGGGCTTTTTTGTTTTTCAGTTTTGGTATCGATCTGTCAAGTCGCGGTTAATTCAGGAATCAATCCCAGCTAAGCGCACCACCAGTCTGATACTCAATAACTCTCGTCTCAAAGAAATTCTTCTCTTTCTTCAAGTCCATAATCTCGCTCATCCAAGGGAACGGGTTAGTCGTCCCTGGATATTCTTCTTTAAGGCCGATCTGCGACAGACGACGGTTAGCGATGAACTTCAGGTAGTCCTCCATCATCGCTGCGTTCATGCCCAGTACGCCGCGAGGCATGGTGTCGCGGGCGTATTCGATTTCCAGCTGGGTGCCCTGCAGGATCATCTGCGAGGCTTCTTCCTTCATTTCGGCGTCCCACAGGTGTGGGTTTTCGATTTTGATCTGGTTGATCACGTCGATGCCGAAGTTCAGGTGCATGGATTCGTCGCGCAGGATGTACTGGAACTGCTCGGCGACGCCGGTCATTTTGTTGCGGCGGCCCATGGAGAGGATCTGGGTGAAGCCGCAGTAGAAGAAAATGCCTTCCAGAACGCAGTAGTAGGCGATCAGGTTGCGCAGCAGTTCTTTGTCGGTCTCTACGGTGCCGGTGTTGAATTCCGGGTCGGAGATGGCGCGGGTGTATTTCAGGCCCCAGGCGGCTTTTTTCGCGACCGACGGGATCTCGTGGTACATGTTGAAGATCTCGCCTTCATCCATGCCCAGCGATTCGATGCAGTACTGGTAGGCGTGGGTGTGGATCGCCTCTTCGAACGCCTGGCGCAGGATGTACTGGCGGCATTCCGGGTTGGTGATCAGGCGGTACACGGCCAGGGCCAGGTTGTTGGCAACCAGGGAGTCGGCGGTGGAGAAGAAGCCGAGGTTGCGCATCACGATGCGGCGCTCGTCGTCGGTCAGGCCTTCCGGGTTTTTCCAGAGGGCGATGTCGGCGGTCATGTTGACTTCTTGCGGCATCCAGTGGTTTGCGCAGCCGTCTAGGTATTTCTGCCAGGCCCAGTCGTACTTGAATGGCACGAGCTGGTTGAGGTCGGCGCGGCAGTTGATCATGCGCTTTTCGTCAACGGCGACACGGGCGGCGGAGCCTTCGAGTTCGGCGAGGCCTTCGGCGACGTCGAGGGAATCCAGTGCAGCCTTGGCGCGGGCCACGGCGGCCGAGTCTTCGGCGGTCACGGCGCGGGCTTCGAGGGCGGCGGCACCGCCGGCGCTGTCGAGGCGGTCCATGTTGGCTTCGGTAGCGTGGCCGGCGTTGGCGCCTTTTACTGCTACTTCACTGTCTTCTTTGTCGAATTCGTCCCAGCTCAGCATGACGTGTCGTCTCCTGCGTGAGGGCCTGTGCCCGTGTGAAAACTGATTGGTTGGTTTTTCACACGGCCGTACAGGCCGCGTTGGATGTCGTTTTTTGCAGCGGTACAACGCAGGCAATAAACAGAAAATTTTTACGGGTTTCCGAGAGCCTCTGACGGGCGCGAGTCAGCGTGGACGCTGCTGCGGGGCTTCAGAATGGCTTTGATCCCTGTAAGGGAATATTGCTGACCCGATTGGGCGGCATTATAGGGAAAAAAACACCGGCGTGGGGGAGGGCGAAACAGCGCAGGGCGGTCGAGCGGGAGGGTGATTTCGTTTGGAGCGAGGGTTTACAGGGCTTTCGCCGGGATTGGCCCCGGAGAATTTTTTTTCATTAATTTTTCTGCGTGTGATTGGTTGCTCAAAAAACGAGCAAAAAACCGCGTTTTTCACTATATCTTGTGTTTTGCAACCCTTTTACGTCCCTTCAAACACAACTGAGCCCGACCGAAGCCGGGCTGGAATCGACCCTCGATGTTGCGCTGAGCGATCCGATTCGGTGCAGTCTCAAACCATCAATTGGTGCAGCCGTTACCCATCACGCTGTAACGCAGGATGTGACGCTGGCCGGTGGAGTCGTCGTACTCCATTTTCATCGGTACCACTTCGCAGACATTCGGAACTTCGCTCATCGATACAACTTTGGCGATGTCCAGGTGAGTGGAGTAAGTGTATTCCTCGATGGCCGGTTGTTGCTGTGCGACATCAGTCGGGACCTCGTCTGCCATGGCGGTTGCGCACAGACTGCTGAGGGCCAGAACCAATAAAGCTTTCATTTGAAATTTACCTTCTTGAGGTCGAGTGGGGTCACGCAACCTTTTTGGGGTTGCGTGTGGAACTTCATCGTTTTGGTTTGTTACTTCAGAGCTGGATTAACGGCCTTCGTGGGGGCTGTAACGTTGTTAATCACTTTGCCTTGTCGGCGAGGCAGATTTTAGGGAGGCGGGGTGGGTGTAAACAGATGGGGTTTTGATAAACACCTTTGGCAGATTTGGTAACAATCGCTGCCAGGCCAGTAGATTCAAGGCCTGCGAGGTCGTTGAGGGCGAGCATCGGGATTATCGCCACGACCTGTAGGGGCTTGTTACTACCATCGTCGAATGGTTCTATACGGTCGCCCCGGCTACAACAGGGTCATACAAAAACAACTATTACACCGAGGTAGGAAAGATGAGTGCGGCTTCTCTGTATCCCGTTCGTCCCGAGGTTCTGGCCAATACGCTGACCGACGAGGCGACCTACAAAGCCATGTACCAGCAGTCGGTCGTCAACCCTGACGGCTTCTGGCGCGAACAAGCCAAGCGCCTCGACTGGATCAAGCCTTTCACCACGGTGAAACAGACTTCGTTCGACGACCACCATGTCGACATCAAGTGGTTTGCCGACGGCACCCTGAACGTTTCCTATAACTGCCTCGACCGCCATCTGGCCGAGCGCGGCGATCAGGTCGCCATCATCTGGGAAGGCGACGATCCTTCCGAAAGCCGCAACATCACCTACCGTGAACTGCACGAACAAGTCTGCAAGTTCGCCAACGCCCTGCGTGGCCAGGACGTGCACCGCGGCGACGTGGTGACCATTTATATGCCGATGATTCCCGAAGCCGTGGTCGCCATGCTGGCCTGCACCCGGATCGGCGCGATTCACTCGGTGGTGTTCGGCGGTTTCTCGCCGGAAGCCCTGGCCGGTCGCATCATCGACTGCCGCTCGAAAGTGGTGATCACCGCTGACGAAGGCATCCGTGCCGGCAAGAAGATTTCCCTCAAGGCCAACGTCGACGACGCCCTGACCAACCCGGAAACCAACAGCATCCAGAAAGTCATCGTGTGCAAGCGCACCGGCGGCGACATCAAGTGGAACCAGCATCGCGACATCTGGTACGAAGACCTGATGAAAGTGGCGGGCACTGTCTGCGCGCCGAAAGAGATGGGCGCCGAAGAAGCGCTGTTCATCCTTTATACCTCCGGTTCCACCGGCAAGCCGAAGGGCGTGCAGCACACCACCGGCGGTTATCTGTTGTACGCAGCCATGACCCACGAGCGCGTGTTCGACTACCGTCCGGGCGAAATCTACTGGTGCACCGCCGACGTCGGTTGGGTCACCGGTCACTCCTACATCGTCTACGGCCCGCTGGCCAACGGCGCGACCACGCTGCTGTTCGAAGGCGTGCCGAACTACCCGGACATCACCCGGGTGGCGAAGATCGTCGACAAGCACAAGGTCAACATCCTCTACACCGCGCCGACCGCAATCCGCGCGATGATGGCCTCCGGCACCGCTGCTGTCGAAGGCGCGGACGGCAGCAGCCTGCGTCTGCTCGGTTCGGTGGGCGAGCCGATCAACCCGGAAGCCTGGGACTGGTACTACAAGAACGTCGGCAAGTCCCGTTGCCCGATTGTCGATACCTGGTGGCAGACCGAAACCGGCGGCAACATGATGAGCCCGCTGCCGGGCGCTCATACCCTGAAGCCGGGTTCGGCCGCACGTCCGTTCTTCGGTGTGGTGCCGGCGCTGGTGGACAACCTCGGCAACATCATCGAGGGCGAGGCTGAAGGCAATCTGGTGATTCTCGATTCGTGGCCGGGTCAGGCGCGCACCCTGTACGGCGACCACGACCGTTTCGTCGACACCTACTTCAAGACCTTCCGTGGCATGTACTTCACCGGTGACGGCGCTCGTCGCGATGCCGACGGTTACTACTGGATCACCGGTCGCGTGGATGACGTACTCAACGTGTCCGGTCACCGCATGGGTACTGCCGAAATCGAAAGCGCGATGGTCGCCCACCCGAAAGTCGCCGAAGCGGCGGTGGTCGGTGTGCCGCACGACATCAAGGGGCAGGGCATCTATGTCTACGTCACCCTGAAGAATGGCGAAGAGCCGAGCGAGCAACTGCGCCTCGAGCTGAAGAACTGGGTGCGCAGGGAGATCGGCCCGATTGCTTCGCCGGACGTGATCCAGTGGGCGCCAGGGCTGCCGAAGACCCGTTCGGGCAAGATCATGCGCCGCATCCTGCGCAAGATCGCTACCGCCGAGTACGAAGGCCTGGGCGACATCTCCACCCTGGCCGATCCGGGCGTGGTGCAGCATCTGATCGACACCCACAAGACCATGAACGTCGCGTAAGCGGCGGGTCTGAAGGCTGAAAAGCCCCGTCCGGCATCGCGCCTGGCGGGGCTTTTTCATTTTTGGATGATCGTTCCCACGCGGAGCGTGGTAACGATCAGTGACGGGGGATCTTCGGCCAATAATTATCGAATTGCTCCGTCAGCCCATTCCCACTGTTACCCACCAGCCTTCAAGTAACCGAATGTGTAACCGCCCGCCCCGCAACGGGGCAATGAGAAACGCATCGCCCCGTTTTTGAGCCTCAAAACGACCGGTGAAAAATAAGACATCACCCCGCGCTTGCCGGATTAGAAGGGTTTGCGAATAATAGGCCCGCAATTTGCAGCATAGATCGGTTCACTGTCTTTCGCTCTTGCATGAAATTGCGGAGCTGTCAATGTGCTCAGGCGGGTTTCTCGGTGCTTCTGTAATTAGTTGTCGCATTGAAGAAATATCGGCTTCGGGCCTGTCGTTAGAATGCCGATCACTCGCTCGTCGTGGCTCGCGTTGAAGCCTTCAGGGTTTGTTCGGAAATATCCCACGCACGCAGCAACCGCTTTCGTTCCACCCATTCGCATATTGGGCTGTCGCTCACTCTGCCGTTTTTGCCCTTTACCGATGGAGTCCCAAGATGAAGAAACTTGTGCTGCTTGGCGCCCTGGCACTGTCCGTGCTGTCCCTGCCGACATTCGCCGATGAAAAGCCTCTGAAGATCGGTATCGAAGCGGCTTACCCTCCATTCGCATCCAAAGCCCCGGACGGCAGCATCGTCGGTTTCGACTACGACATCGGCAACGCACTGTGCGAAGAAATGAAGGTCAAGTGCCAGTGGGTCGAGCAAGAGTTCGACGGTCTGATCCCGGCACTGAAAGTGCGCAAGATCGACGCGATCCTCTCGTCCATGTCGATCACTGAAGACCGCAAGAAGTCCGTGGACTTCACCAACAAGTACTACAACACCCCGGCCCGCCTGGTCATGAAGGAAGGCACCGTGGTCAGCGACAAACTGACCGAGCTCAAGGGCAAGAATATCGGCGTGCAGCGTGGTTCGATCCACGAGCGCTTCGCCCGTGAAGTCCTGGCTCCGCTGGGTGCCGAGATCAAGCCATACGGCTCGCAGAACGAAATCTACCTCGACGTGGCCGCCGGTCGCCTCGACGGCACCGTGGCGGACGCCACCCTGCTGAACGACGGCTTCCTGAAAACCGACGCCGGCAAAGGCTTTGCGTTCGTCGGCCCGCAGTTCACCGATGAAAAATACTTCGGCGACGGCGTAGGCATCGCGGTACGCAAGGGCGACGCCCTGAAAGACAAGATCAATACTGCCATCGCGGCCATCCGCGAAAACGGCAAGTACAAGCAAATCCAGGACAAGTACTTCGACTTCGACATTTACGGCAAGTAAAGACGTCGCTCGACCCGTCCGAAATGGCGCAAGCAACAGGATCTCTGCGGTTTGCGCCATTTTTTCATCCCAACTTTCGAGGACCTGAATCATGTTGAAAGGCTACGGGGCTGTCATCCTCGATGGCGCTTGGCTGACGCTTCAGCTCGCCTTGTCGTCCATGGCCCTGGCCATCGTTCTCGGGCTGATCGGTGTCGCATTGCGCCTGTCGCCGGTGCGCTGGCTGGCCTGGCTGGGCGATCTGTATTCCACGGTGATCCGCGGGATTCCCGACCTGGTGCTGATCCTGCTGATCTTCTACGGCGGTCAGGACCTGCTCAACCGCGTCGCCCCGATGCTCGGCTATGACGAGTACATCGACCTGAATCCGCTGGCCGCCGGTATCGGCACCCTCGGTTTCATCTTCGGTGCGTACCTGTCGGAAACCTTCCGTGGCGCGTTCATGGCGATCCCCAAGGGTCAGGCCGAAGCCGGCATGGCGTACGGCATGAGCAGCTTCCAGGTGTTTTTCCGGGTGCTGGTGCCGCAGATGATTCGTCTGGCGATTCCGGGCTTCACCAACAACTGGCTGGTGTTGACCAAGGCCACCGCGCTGATTTCCGTGGTCGGTCTGCAAGACATGATGTTCAAGGCCAAGCAGGCGGCCGACGCCACCCGCGAGCCTTTCACCTTCTTCCTCGCAGTGGCGGCGATGTACCTGGTAATCACCAGCGTCTCGTTGCTGGCGCTGCGTCACCTTGAGAAGCGCTACTCGGTAGGCGTAAGGGCGGCTGATCTATGATCTTCGACTACAACGTCATTTGGGAATCGCTGCCGCTGTACCTCGGCGGCCTGCTGACCACCCTCAAGTTGCTCGCGCTGTCGCTGTTTTTCGGTCTGCTGGCGGCGTTGCCGCTGGGGCTGATGCGCGTCTCCAAGAACGCCGTGGTCAATGGTGCGGCGTGGCTCTACACCTACGTGATTCGCGGCACGCCGATGCTGGTTCAACTGTTCCTGATCTACTACGGTCTGGCCCAGTTCGAAGCCGTGCGTGAAAGCTTCCTCTGGCCGTGGCTGTCCAGCGCAACGTTCTGTGCGTGCCTGGCGTTCGCGATCAACACCAGCGCCTACACCGCCGAAATCATCGCCGGCAGCCTGAAGGCCACGCCGAACGGTGAGATCGAAGCGGCCAAGGCCATGGGCATGTCGCGGGTCAAGATGTACAAGCGCATCCTGCTGCCGTCGGCCCTGCGTCGGGCACTGCCGCAGTACAGCAATGAAGTGATCATGATGCTGCAGACCACCAGTCTGGCGTCCATCGTGACCCTGATCGACATCACCGGCGCGGCCCGTACTGTCAACGCGCAGTTCTACCTGCCGTTCGAGGCGTACATCACCGCCGGCGTGTTCTACCTGTGCCTGACCTTCATTCTGGTGCGCCTGTTCAAGCTGGCCGAGCGTCGCTGGCTGAGCTACCTGGCCCCGAGGAAGCACTGATATGGAACGCATCGACCACGTTCTGCCGTGGAGCCACCTGGGCAGCGAGCGCCGGATTTCGGTATTTCGCTTCGGTAGCGGTGAGCGCAAGGCCTATATCCAGGCCAGCCTCCACGCCGACGAACTGCCCGGCATGCGCACTGCCTGGGAACTGAAAAAACGCCTCGGCGAACTTGAAGCCAAAGGCCAGCTCAACGGCGTCATCGAACTGGTGCCTGTGGCCAACCCGCTGGGGCTTGGCCAGTTGCTACAAGGCAACCATCAGGGGCGTTTCGAGGCCGGCAGCGGCAAGAATTTCAACCGTGATTTCGTCGAGCTCAGTGCCCCGGTGGCCGCCAAGCTGGAAGGACAACTCGGTGATGACCCGCACGCCAACATCCGTCTAATTCGTCAGGCAATGGCCGATCATCTGGCCGCGTTGCCCGAGGCCAGCAGCCAGTTGCAAGGCATGCAGCGCATCCTGCTGCAACATGCCGCCACTGCCGATGTGGTGCTGGACCTGCATTGCGACTGCGAAGCCGCGCTGCACATGTACGCCTTGCCTCAGCACTGGCCGCAGTGGCGTTCGCTCGCCGCGCACCTGGATGTGAAGGTCGGCCTGCTGGCGGAAGATTCCGGCGGCAGCTCGTTCGATGAAGCCTGTTCGCTGCCGTGGCTGCGTCTGTCGCGGCTGTTCCCGGACGCGCAGATTCCACTGGCGTGTCTGGCAACCACCGTTGAACTGGGTGGTCAGGCCGACACCACACCTGCACAAGCCGAGGCTTGGGCAGAGGGGATTCTGGCGTTCCTCGCAGAACAAGGCCTGATCCGTGGCGAGTGGCCAAGCGCCGTGCGCGAACCGTGCGAAGGCATGCCGTTTGAAGGCACTGAATTGCTCCTGCCGCCGCATCCCGGTGTGGTGAGTTTTCTGCGCAAGCCCGGCGAATGGGTTGAAGCCGGTGACAAGATTTTCGAAGTGATCGATCCGCTGTCGGATCGGGTCAGCACGGTGTGTGCTGGTACGTCCGGGGTGCTGTTTGCCATTGAGCGGCTGCGTTACGCCCAACCCGGTTTCTGGCTGGCCAAAGTGGCGGGGCGCGATGCGCTGCGCGACGGCCCTTTGCTCAACGACTGACTGTTTTTGTGAGAACCGACCGCATGTACAAACTTGAAGTCCAAGACCTGCATAAACGCTATGGCAGTCACGAAGTGCTCAAGGGCGTTTCCCTGAAAGCGGCCGCCGGCGATGTGATCAGCATCATCGGCTCCAGTGGCTCCGGCAAAAGTACTTTCCTGCGTTGCATCAACCTGCTCGAGCAGCCGCACGCGGGCAAGATCCTGCTCAACAACGAAGAGTTGAAGCTGGTGGCAAACAAGGACGGCGCGCTGAAAGCCGCTGATCCGAAACAGCTGCAACGCATGCGTTCGCGCCTGTCGATGGTGTTCCAGCACTTCAACCTGTGGTCGCACATGACCGCGCTGGAAAACATCATGGAAGCGCCGGTCCACGTGCTGGGTGTGTCCAAGGCCGAAGCCCGCGAGAAAGCCGAGCACTACCTGAACAAAGTCGGCGTGGCCCATCGTAAAGACGCGTTCCCGGGGCACATGTCCGGTGGCGAGCAGCAGCGTGTGGCAATCGCCCGTGCGCTGGCGATGGAACCGGAAGTGATGCTGTTCGACGAACCGACTTCGGCCCTCGACCCGGAACTGGTCGGCGACGTGCTGAAAGTCATGCAGGCCCTCGCTCAGGAAGGCCGGACCATGGTGGTGGTGACTCACGAAATGGGCTTCGCCCGTGAAGTGTCGAACCAGCTGGTGTTCCTGCACAAAGGCGTCGTGGAAGAAAGCGGCAACCCGCGCGAAGTGCTGGTCAATCCGCAGTCGGAACGTTTGCAACAATTCCTCTCGGGCAGCCTCAAGTAATCGCTCCCGTTATGCACCAAATTAGGTCATGCTGCGCAGCGCGCCAGATGGTCTAATTTGGTTGCAGCCGATTTCGGTTTTTCCCTCTGTTTACGTTTCGGATCGCCCGCCATGACTGCCCATCGAATTGGTTTCCTGATTTGGCCCAGCACTAAAGCTCTGACTTTGGCGCTGGCAGAGGAGGCCTTGCGTGTTGCCCAGCGTGTGCATCCGGACGTGGTTTACGAGCTGTCGTTCCTGCAGGCCGAAGCACCGACCGAAGGTGAATGGCAACTGCCCGGCGAACCCTGGGCCGGCAAGCTCGAAAACTTCCAGAAACTGTTCCTGCTCGCTGACGAGCCACCGACCACGTTGGCGCCGGCACTCAGCAGCGCGCTGAAACAACTGGTGCGCGCCGGTTGCGTGATCGGCGGTCTGTCGGCCGGCGTGTATCCGCTGGCGCAACTCGGTCTGCTCGACGGTTATCGCGCGGCGGTGCACTGGCGCTGGCAGGACGATTTCGCCGAGCGCTTCCCGAAAGTCATCGCCACCAGCCATCTGTTCGACTGGGATCGCGATCGCCTGACCGCGTGCGGCGGTATGTCAGTGCTCGATCTGTTGCTGGCGGTACTGGCCCGTGATCACGGTGCGGAACTGGCCGGTGCGGTCTCGGAAGAACTGGTGGTCGAACGCATCCGCGAAGGCGGCGAGCGTCAGCGCATTCCATTGCAGAACCGTCTCGGCTCCAGCCATCCGAAGCTCACCCAAGCGGTGCTGCTGATGGAAGCCAACATCGAAGAGCCGCTGACCACCGACGAAATCGCCCAGCATGTGTGCGTGTCCCGACGTCAGCTGGAGCGGATCTTCAAGCAATACCTCAACCGCGTGCCGAGCCAGTACTACCTGGAACTGCGCCTGAACAAGGCCCGGCAGATGTTGATGCAGACCAGCAAGTCGATCATCCAGATCGGCCTGTCCTGCGGTTTCTCCTCGGGGCCGCATTTCTCCAGCGCCTATCGCAACTTCTTCGGCGCCACGCCACGGGAAGACCGCAACCAACGGCGCAGCAGCAGTCCGTTCGAACTGTCGTCAGTGCCGCCCGAGCGCGGTTGATCCTCCAATCACAGCGCCATGCTTCATGGCGCTGTTGATTCAAGTGTTGTTAATCCTCGATCTCGCCACTGGGGCGACCGCTCACCGGTGGATGTTCGAGCACCCCGTCAACGTTCAGCGTCAGGCCTGTTTCCTGGTAATAAGCCCGGATTCGCTGCATGGCCTGAGCGGAGAAGGGATTGCCGCGCAGGTCGTAGCGATCCGCAACATAGGCAGGCACCTCCATCAGTTCGTCCGGCATTTCACGGATTTCATTGCCCGACAGATCCAGCTCCATCCAGTTGAAGTTATCGAGAACGCCCTTCGGGATTTCGCGAATGCCGGTGGTGCTCAGGTCCAGATCGGTAAGCCCTTGCAGATTGCTGAGGTCAGGTGTCAGCCCGAGCGGATTGTCATGCAGGTGCAGCAGATCAAGGTTGTCCAGGTTCGCCAGCCCTGCGACGTCCCGCGGTGACAGGGTGAGGCCGCACGCTGGCAGACTCAGTGTGTTGAGCCGCTTCATCCGGAAGATGGCCTCGGGGATACCGGTCAGTTCATAGCCTTGGATGTCGACGCTGACGAGCTGAGGGAATGCCTCGAGAAATCGCCCGATCCGTGGCGAGTCATCGCGGGTGTTGACCAGATGCAGGTCCGAAACATGGTCGAAGCCGACGCTCAGTGTCGGCAGTTCGCCCAGGATCGGTAGCCGGAAAGTGAAAGTGTGATCGCCGGTGTCCGAGCCTTCCACGGGTATTCTGCGCCAGCAGGACAGCAGCGCTTCTCTGAATGTCGTTCTGTTTTGTTCCTCCGTCAGGCGTTCGTCAAGCGTGAGTGGCTGACCGGGCAAGCGATGGTCCGGTATATCGCTTTCCCAGGTCGCCAGCTCGCCCAGTAACCGGCCGAGTTCCGCTTCCCGGCGGGCCAGTTCTCTGCGGCCATCGGTCAGTGAACCTTCAAGTTGATAGATGAGCGTGCTGGCCTGTTCATCGTCCAGCGCCGGATAGAGTGTCCGGGTGCGTGCGATGTCTGCCGGTTCGGCCAGTACACCGAGGTTCTCCCCGGTCTCGCGATAGTAGGTCTTGATGCGCTCCCGGGTGGGTGCGTTCAGCGGATTGCTGCCGAAGTCAAAGCCGTTGGTGACAGAGGCGGGCAGCTCGAAGAGTTCCGGGGGAGCTCGGTGAGATGGTTGCCACTGAGTATCACCGTTTCCAGTCCTGGTGCCTCCAGCAAACCTGGAGGAAGACTGGAAATTCCGGTGTTCGAAAGGTCGAGAAACTCCAGAGACGGCAGCCTGCGGACGTCGGGCGAACGGCCCAGGGGATTGCTGTAGAGATCGAGCCGGACCAGTTGCTTCAGCGAATGCAGCGCGGCGCTACCTTGGTCATCCAGCACGATTTTGCAGTGACTCAGAGCCAGTTGTCGCAGGTCCGGCATTCCGGTCAGCGCCTGCGGAATCTCTGACAGTGCCAGGTTACCCAGCTCAAGCGAATCGAGACCGGTGAAGCCGCGCAGGAACTCCGTGCCCACCCGTAACTGGTGATCGCCGACGATCGACAGTGCCGTGACGTGCGCGAAGTCTGCGCTCAAGGCCGGCAGCTCACCGATGAATCCCGGGTCCAGGCTGAGGATTACGGCTCTTGATTCCGGATTTTCCGCAGACCTCAGGCGCCAGAACGATTCCAGCTCCAGGCGAAATGTCGTACGGCTGGCGAACTCCGCGGCGCGGTCGCTTTCGGTCAGTACAAGGCCACTGCCCGGATAGCGTTCCGGAATATCGGTTACCCACTGTTCCAGATCTTGCTCCAGCTGCTGCAATTCGGCCTCCCAGCGTTCGATCTGCAACCGGCCGTCATCGATGTTTCCCTCCAGCAGATACAGCACTCGATTGGCGTCATTATCGTCCAGGGACGGGAACAGCTCGCGGACTCGCTCGATGTCTTCCCGAGGCATCGCAACGCCAAAGTTCAACCTGAACTGCCGGTAACAACGCTTGATGCGCTCAAGCATGGCGGGTGAGAGCGGGTTGTCGGCAAGGCTGAGCTGTCTGGGCGGCCGGGCGTCGACTTCGAAGAGGATGTCGGGCAGTTCACGGATCTGGTTGCGATCGAAAAAAGCTGCGAGCAGACGGGGATGGTCGAACAGGTCGTCGGGCAGGCTCGAAATGCCGCTGTCGACCATGTGCAGTTGAAGCAGTGCCGGTAGCGTTTTGAGGTTGGGCGATTGCCCCAGTGGATTTCGGTTCAGATTCAGGTACTGAAGGGTGTCAAGTGATGACAGGGTCGCGTGGCTTTGTGGGGTAAGCGTCAAGCCGCAGTTTTCCAGAGTCAGACGTTCCAGAGAGGGAATGTGCAAAGCTGATATCGGGTTTTGCCCAAGACTGAAATCCCGCAGTTCCAAATGATGCAGAGTGGAGAAAGGCTGAAGAAACCCGTCAAGGTCGCTCAGTGCTGCATTGCCCGTGAGTGAAAGGATGCGGATGTGGCCGAAGTCGGTCGTCAGCCTTGGCAGCTCCCCGCTGAACGCCAGGTTGGCGACCAAAGAGTCGCCCCGTTGCCTGGGGTTTTCCGGTAATCGGACACGCCACAGTGCCTGCAGTCGTTCGACAAAGGCTGCTCTTGCCGAGTGTTCCGCGAGGAACTCCGAAGTAGTGAAGGGGCGTTGAGTGGCGGGATGCGTCTGGGGGATCGCCATTTTCCATTGCGCCAGATCGGCGGTGAGTTGCTCGAATTCCGCTTTCCAGTGCCTGAGTTGACCGCGCCCATGCTCCAGGTCGCCGGGTAAGCCATAGAACACATCGCTGGCCTCTTCGATATCCAGGGCGGGAAACAGGGCCTGGGTGGCTTCGATGTCCGGTTGCTCGGCGAGTACCGCGAAATCCACACCGGTTTCCCGGGAATGACGTTTGATCCTTTCACGAGTATCGGCGGTCAATGGATTGCCGGAGAAATCGAACCCTTCGCTGGCCGGCGCGGGCATGTCAAACAAGGCTTCGGGCAGCTCGCTGATCCGGTTGTCGCTGACGATGGCCGTTCGCAGTTTCGGGTGCCCGGACAGGCCGGCCGGCACATGCCTGATGCCGGTGTGGGAGATATCGAGGTAGGTCAGTTCGGTCAGGCTGCCGACATCGGGTGTGTTGTCCAGCGGGTTATCCGGCAATTCGAGCGATTCAAGTTCGCGCATGGACGCCAGTGCGATCTGTAGCTCGCCAGTGAGCCGCACACCGCAATTCTTGAGCAGCAACGTCTCAAGCATGGGCAAGGCGCTGAGTGTCTGTGGCAGTTGATCCAGTGCAAAGTCATGCAGGATCAGGCGCTTCAATCGGGGGAAGCTTTGGAGGAAGGCAGAGGTGGCATTTATCTGTTTGTTTCCGTTCAGGGATAGCGTCGTGATGTGGTTGAAATCTGCCGTCAGCACGGGCATGTCGCCGATGAACGTGGCTTGCGCCGAGAATACGTCCGCTCTTGTCAGCGGGTGTGCGGTCGAGCGGTGGCGCCATAGCCGTTCAATCCTTCCGGCAAATATTTCCCGCTCGTAAAACTGACTGGAATGTTCCTGGGGTGTCAGCATCTCCCCTGTGGACGGATTGCGATTCGGCGTGTTCCGCGCCCATGTCGCTAGGTCGGCGGTCAGCCGGGTGATTTCACTTTCCCATCGCTCCAGTTGAAGTCGGCCTTGCGCCAGTGAGCCCGGCAGGCTGTAGATCAGTTCGCTGGCCTGACGGTCGTTAAGATCGGTAAACAGTGCTTTGGTCCGGCTTATTTCCGTTTGCTCGGGGCGAACTCCCAGATCGCTGCCGGTCCGGTTGTAATAGATCTTCACTTTTTCCCGGGTCGCACTGGAAAGCGGATTGCCGAAAAAATCGTATCCGGCGGTAGAGGCGGCAGGTTGCTGGAAAAAAGGATCGGGGAGCGTGGTGATCTGATTGTCGGTAAGCCACGCGCTGATGAGGCGAGGATGGTTCAGAAGTCCCGGCGGGACTTCGGAGATTCCAGTGCTGGAAAGATTCAAGTGAGTCAGGTTTGGCAAAACGCTGAAATCGAACGTCACCCTCAGTGGGTTGTTCTCCAGATTCAGTGCGGTCAGCCCGTTGAGTGACGACAGCAGCGACTGGTTTCCGGGTGTCAGGACGACACCGCAATTTTGCAGCGTCAGCTGTTGCAGTTGCGGGAGGTTCGTCATGCGCTGCGGCAGATTGCGCAGGTCGAAATCGAGCATATCCAGGCGTACCAGCCCCGGAAAGCGCTCGAGAAAGGTATTCACGGCGCCAGGCGTGTTACTGCCGATCAGCTCCAGCTCGACGACGTGGCCGAAGTCCGCTGTCAGGGCCGGTAGATCGCCCACGATCGGCTGCGAAAAGCGCATCTCGTAACCATTGAGACCGCGCATCTCTCTGCGCCAACAGTTGCGCAGGGCGTGGGCGTACATCTGGCGATCGCGGATGGCCGACATCCGCTGGTCATCCGATATTCGGGTGCCGTTTGCCGGGTTGATATCCGGGAGGTCGAATATCCATTGATTGAGGTCGCTATCGAGTTGTGCATATTCAAGCTGAAGCCGGGACAGCTCGGCGATTGCTCCACCCGGGTGGTTTTCAAGACGCCGGGCCAAGGCGAGCCGATCGGTCTCGGACATTCTCGGGTAGATCTGTCTGATCCGGTTATCCAGCGTGCGAGGTGCTTGCAGGGCTGGCGGTGCGTTGCGTGAGTAACCATCGGCACCCAGCAATCGCAAGGCGTCCACGGCAGGTGCCGGGGCAGGGGCGGGCAAGATCGCCAGCCGCAGTTCGGTGCGGGGGAGCGGATTGTCGCGGATGGCTTGCCTGAGCTTTGCGCCATCGCCGATCTGCAGGTTCAATGCTTGTCGTTGCGCGTCCGGCAAGGCTTGCAGGACAGCCGTGTAGAAGTCGGTGGGGCCCAGCAGTTCCAGTCCCTGTTCGTCGTGTGGCTGCCAGAGACCATCGGGTTTGAGGACCAGCACTTTCCGCACGGGAGCGTCGACAGGGCCGGTGCTGTCGAGTAGCTGGCCTTCACGGGATTGGGCACGGACTTCAAGATGTACGTCTGCTGGCCAGCCAGGCAATTGCTGAAGGCTGTGCAGGGCGAGGGTGTCGGAATCGGGATTGTGCACCGAGTCCAGTTCAAGCCCCTCGTAGGCACGGGTAATGCGCAGCTCGTGCCTGGCCTGATCTGTCAGGGCCTGCTGCCGTTCGGGCCAGCGTCCCTGGCTGATCTCCACCAGCTCTGAGCCGGTCGCCGTCCTCAGCAGTTCTTCGGTGATTCTGATGGGCAGTTGCGGTGCATGCACAGCCACATGCCTGGCCAAGGGATCAACGCTCCGTTGCAGCGCCTGATAGCGCGCCTCGAAAAGTGAAGGGCGCTGTTGTCGGGCAAGCTGTGCAAGCATGGCTCTGAGTTTGCGGGTGCGCGCATCGAGGGCGTACATCTCGCCGAACCCCTCGCCCAGCAATGTGTTGATTTCCGGTTCGTCGAGGGTCTGGATCAGTGTCTTGAGCAGGTCACCTTCGGCGAGGCTGTCCTGGCGGAGCTCCGTCAGAGGAAGCGATTGGTCGGTCGTGGATTGCCATGCGAGTTCACCTTGCTCGTTGATGAATCGCAGCCTTTTGTTGGCCGGCCACAGATTCTGTTCCTTGAGAAGCTGGAGCTGGATCAGCGGAGCCGCATTCAGGTATTCCTCGGGTCTATCGCTGGCGATACGGTCAATGAAGTCCTGCAGGTCCTGATCGATCCGAAAGCGCTGGATGCTGTCGGCCAGCAACGGCGGCAGGCGTTCCTGGTTGACGTGCATTTTGCGCAGTGCATCTTCCGGATAACCGCTGACCTTGAGGATCCGTTCGCGTTTGGCGGGGAAAAACGCTTCGACGCTATGGCCGATGCGTTGCAATGCTGTCGTGGTGTCCCACTCGAGCGGTCGTTCAAGCTCGGTGTAAAAGGCGCCATCGCCGTTATGGCGCACGATGGGGCGGTAGGTGTCCGCGCGGGTCGGATGCTCGATATACAGTTTTCCGGGATGCTCGTGAGCGCTGACTTCGTAATGACTTTGGTCGATGGGGAGCAGCCTTTTCCCTTGGTACAAATGCAGTCCTTGCGGGTCGGGCCCGGACCCCTTGGGTGGTTTAACCTGACGTGCGTACGGCTGCAGATCCGGTTTCCAGTACAGCGTCTTGCCATTGCGCAATTTCACGGGCTGGAAGCGGTCGATCAGTGCGATGAGCTCCGCAGGCAGGATTTTCGGCAGCTCCTCGACGGCGATGGCACCACCGATGCCGAAGGCTCCGAGCTGGATCAGTGATTCAAGTGCGCCGAACATGTGCTCGGCAACCTCTGTGCTCAGCCCCTCGGCCCAGTCGACGATGCCTTCGAACACTTCGTCGAGAAACTGATAGGCCATGTACGCCATCATCATTTCGCCCAGAAAGGGCACGAAGGGCATCAGCACGAACGAGGCGATTTCAAGAATCGAAAAGGCAATCCGGCTGAAGGCATCCCATGTCGCCCAGCGGGCGTTGCGGTCGACGGTAGCGGTCGGGACAGCGATCGTCGCCGCGTCATTGAGGATCTTGTTCAACTTTCGTTGATAAAGCTGATCCAGCAGCGGACCCTCGATGGGCGTGGTGGAAAATTGCAGATTGGGCTTGTCGACGGGCGTGTCTCGCCAGGCGGGCAATGAGCTGCCGGGTGCCGAAGGGTGCCATTTCACCCGACTCAGGCGCTGCCCGAGGTCGGCGAAAAAGTACCCGCGCTGGTCATGGGCCACGAAGCGGCTGAAGAATTTCTGATACTCCGGGTTGCGCAGCTGACGTGTCAGCTCGCGCATCATGTCTGCGGTCGAGGCGTATTCCTTGAGCGGATGTTCGGGGTCGTCCGGCACATAGGCCACCACCCTGACCGGGGTGCGTGCCTGCTGCAGATCCGGCGCGAAAAGAACGATGCCGGTCAGCTTCGACGACATCATGCTCAGGTCATGGCAAAGCAGCGCCTGGCCATTGACTCGCATGCCTTGCAAATCGTCGAGCAAGCCGCCGATCAGACGCACGTACAGCTCGCTGACATCGCCATTCATTTGCGCCATCTGCAAGGCGACCTGGATGGCGATCTTTTCACTGGCGTTGATGCGCAGATGCAGCGCCGCGCTGGCGACGGGGTCGCCGATACCCAGGTTTTCTTCAAGATACGTTTTGTAGCGGGCGCCGATATCCAGTTCCCGGCACAGTCGGGCGAACGCCGCGACGCTGATGAGCGCCTTTAACTGTGGCAGGGTTTCGAACTGGCCCGACGGCGATGGACGGGTGATAAAGGTGGACTCGCTGGCGTAGGCGTCAACTGCGGTTTCGTCTTCTTCGAAGTTGTGCAGCGCTGCATCGAGCAGCGATACCGTCCAGGTACGACTACCGGTGGTGATCGAAAATCCGGGCGTTGTCACCGGGATGTAGAGATGCAGGAATGTGTTCCTGACATCCACGTCCAGACTGAATCTGCTCTTCAGCGCCTGGGTCAGGATTGGCTCGGCGTAGGCGCCGGCGTCCTGCAGATGCTCAAGCGTCCGGTCGATGGTGTTTTGCATGCTCATGCGTTGAGCGATGAGGGCTCTCAATTCAGCATGCTGCGTTTTTGGTGCTTTCTTGAGGTTGTCGGTGAGCGTGCGGCGATTGTTTTTCAGAGCCTGGCGGCGTGCAGCCGAGGCTTTGCCGAGCCATTCCGGGAAAGCGTTTCTGAGGGGTTCGTAGTGTTCAGGGGGATTGAGCGCTGCGTGGGCTGCAACTTGTCCGGTGGATGCCTGCATCGAGTCTGTCCATGTACGTCGGGAAACCGTCAGCAAACCAGAGATCTCGGCAGTGGATGCGGTACATATGTATGACAGACCGGCACATGCCAATTGATATGCTCGTGGGCCTGCTGCAATTGTCGGCGACGGTTTAAACTGCGCCTTTGCGACGCTATATGTCGCATTGCCGTAAACCCGGGAAAATCCGGGGTTTGCGCTATAAGAAGTTGTCGCTTGGCGACAAGGCCGGGCACAAAACTGTCCTTACAATCCCCCCATCGCTCGCCAGTTTCAGGCGGGTGGCCCTCATCAGGAGACTCCGATGTCCGTTGAGCACGCTGCGGTACAACGCGCCGATTTCGACCAGGTTATGGTTCCCAACTACGCGCCTGCCGCTTTCATTCCGGTGCGTGGCGCCGGTTCCCGCGTCTGGGATCAGGCCGGCCGCGAGCTGATCGACTTTGCCGGCGGCATCGCCGTCAACGTATTGGGCCATGCGCATCCGGCGCTGGTCGGTGCCTTGACCGAGCAGGCGAACAAGCTGTGGCACGTGTCCAACGTGTTCACCAACGAGCCGGCCCTGCGTCTGGCGCACAAGCTGATCGACGCCACCTTTGCCGAGCGCGTGTTCTTCTGCAACTCCGGCGCCGAAGCCAACGAGGCCGCCTTCAAGCTGGCCCGTCGTGTCGCGTTCGACCGTTTCGGCACCGAGAAGTACGAAATCATCGCCGCGCTCAACAGCTTCCACGGTCGCACCCTGTTCACCGTGAACGTCGGTGGCCAGTCGAAGTACTCCGACGGTTTCGGCCCGAAAATCACCGGCATCACCCACGTGCCGTACAACGATCTGGCGGCACTGAAAGCCGCTGTTTCGGACAAGACTTGCGCGGTCGTTCTGGAACCGATCCAGGGCGAGGGCGGCGTGCTGCCGGCCGAGCTGGCTTACCTGCAAGGCGCCCGTGAACTGTGCGACGCGAACAACGCGCTGCTGGTGTTCGACGAAGTGCAGACCGGCATGGGCCGTACCGGCAACCTGTTCGCCTACCAGCATTTCGGCGTGGTTCCGGACATCCTGACCAGCGCCAAGAGCCTGGGCGGCGGTTTCCCGATCGCCGCGATGCTGACCACTGAAGCGCTGGCCAAGCACCTGGTCGTCGGCACTCACGGCACCACGTACGGCGGCAACCCGCTGGCGTGCGCCGTGGCTGAAGCGGTGATCGACGTGATCAACACCCCTGAGGTGCTGAACGGCGTCAACGCCAAGCACGACAAGTTCAAGACCCGTCTGCAACAGATCGGCGAGAAGTACGGCCTGTTCACCCAGGTGCGCGGTCTCGGTCTGCTGATCGGTTGCGTGCTGAGCGATGCCTGGAAAGGCAAGGCCAAGGACATCTTCAACGCCGCTGAAAAAGAAGGCCTGATGATTCTGCAGGCCGGTCCGGACGTGATCCGTTTCGCCCCGAGCCTGGTGGTTGAAGACGCGGACATCGACGCCGGCCTGGATCGCTTCGAACGTGCTGCTGCGAAACTGACCCAAGCCTGATTCATGCAAGACCGCCCGGCACCTGTCGTCATCGACAGGCGCCGGGACAAATTTCCTGTGCCGGGCCTGCCCGGCATTTTTTTCCCGAGTCGGCGCTTTCGCCGACCTGAAGTAGAGAAAGGAGTGACACCATGCTGGTGATGCGCCCCGCGCAAATGGCTGATCTGGGCGAGGTACAGCGTCTGGCTGCGGACAGCCCGATTGGTGTCACTTCCTTGCCGGATGACGTTGAACGCCTGAGCGACAAGATCGCCGCGAGCGAAGCCTCGTTTGCCGCCGAAGTGAGCTTCAACGGTGAAGAGAGCTACTTCTTCGTCCTCGAAGACACCGCCACCGGCAAACTGGTGGGCTGCTCGGCGATCGTCGCTTCGGCCGGTTATTCCGAGCCGTTCTACAGCTTTCGCAACGAGACCTTCGTGCACGCTTCCCGCGAGCTGAAGATCCACAACAAGATTCACGTGCTCTCGCAGTGCCACGACCTGACCGGCAACAGCTTGCTGACCAGTTTCTACGTGCAGCGCGAGCTGGTGGGGTCGCCTTGGGCCGAACTCAACTCCCGTGGCCGTCTTCTGTTTGTCGCCAGCCATCCGGAGCGTTTCGCCGATTCGGTGGTGACCGAGATCGTCGGTTACAGCGATGAAAACGGCGACTCGCCATTCTGGGACGCCATCGGTCGCAACTTCTTCGACCTGAACTACGCCGAGGCCGAGCGTCTGTGTGGCCTGAAAAGCCGCACGTTCCTCGCCGAACTGATGCCGCATTACCCGATCTACGTGCCGCTGCTGCCGGACTCCGCTCAGGAAGCGATGGGCCAGGTGCACCCGCGTGCGCAGATCACCTTCGACATCCTGATGCGCGAAGGCTTCGAGACCGATCACTACATCGACATTTTCGACGGCGGCCCGACCCTGCATGCGCGTGTCTCGGGGATCCGTTCGATCGCCCAGAGCCGAGTGGTGCCGGTGAAGATCGGTGAGCCGGTCAAAGGTGCCGGGCGCCAGTATCTGGTGGCCAATGCCCAGTTGCAGGATTACCGCGCGGTACTGCTGGAACTGGATTACGCACCGGGCAAACCGGTGACCCTGGATCTGGAAGCGGCCGAAGCCCTGGGCGTCGGTGAAGGTGCCAGCGTGCGCCTGGTGGCGGTTTAACGCCTTAGCGAGTTTCACGGGTGGCCACGGCGGCCCGTTTGAGGAGATAGCATGATTGTTCGTCCCGTACGCAGCAGCGATTTGTCCGCTCTGATCGACCTGGCCCGCAGCACCGGCACCGGCCTGACCACTTTGCCGGCCAACGAAGAACGCCTGACCCACCGGGTCGGCTGGGCCGAGAAGACCTTTCGCGGTGAAGCCGGCCGTGGCGACGCGGACTACCTGTTCGTGCTCGAAGACGACAACGGTCGCGTGGTGGGGATTTCCGCCATCGCCGGTGCCGTCGGTCTGCGTGAGCCGTGGTACAACTTCCGTGTCGGCCTGACCGTCAGCGCCTCGCAGGAGCTGAACATCTATCGCGAAATCCCGACGCTGTTCCTGGCCAACGACCTGACCGGCAACTCCGAGCTGTGTTCGCTGTTCCTGCACGCTGATTACCGCACCGGCCTCAACGGTCGCATGCTGTCCAAGGCGCGGATGCTGTTCATCGCCGAGTTCCCTGAGTTGTTCGGCAACAAGATCATTGCCGAGATGCGCGGCGTATCCGATGAAGCCGGCCGTTCGCCGTTCTGGGAAAGCCTGGGCCGTCACTTCTTCAAGATGGAATTCAGCCAGGCCGATTACCTGACCGGCGTCGGCAACAAGGCGTTCATCGCCGAACTGATGCCGAAATTCCCGCTGTACACCTGCTTCCTGTCGCCGGACGCGCGCAACGTCATCGGCCAGGTGCACCCGGACACCGAGCCGGCGCTGGCGATGCTCAAGAGCGAAGGCTTCAGCTACCAGGGTTACGTCGACATCTTCGACGCCGGTCCAGCCATCGAGTGCGAGACCAGCAAGATCCGCGCGGTGCGTGACAGCGAGGCGCTGGTGCTGGCCATCGGCACGCCGGGCGACGACGCGACGCCGTTCATCATCCATAACCGCAAACGCGAAGACTGCCGCATCACGGCTGCGCCGGCCCGTCTGGCCGCCGGTACGCTGGTGGTCGATCCGTTGACCGCCAAACGTCTTCAACTCAACGCTGGCGATCAGGTTCGCGCCGTGGCGTTGTCTGCTGCCCGGGAGTCGAAATAATGAATTCGCTATACATCGCAGGTGAGTGGCTGGCCGGTCAGGGCGAGGCCTTTCAATCGCTGAACCCGGTGACCCAGCAAGTGCTGTGGTCGGGGGAGGGGGCCACCGCCGCTCAGGTCGAGTCGGCCGTGCAGGCTGCGCGTCAGGCGTTCCCGGGCTGGGCCCGTCGCACGCTCGAAGACCGCATCAGCGTGCTCGAAGCGTTCGCCGCTGCGCTGAAAAACCACGCCGACGAACTGGCCCGCACCATTGGTGAGGAAACCGGCAAACCGTTGTGGGAAGCCGCGACCGAAGTCACCAGCATGGTCAACAAGATCGCGATCTCGGTGCAGAGCTACCGCGAACGTACCGGCGAGAAGAGCGGCCCGCTGGGCGACGCCACCGCCGTGTTGCGCCACAAGCCCCACGGCGTGGTGGCGGTGTTCGGCCCTTACAACTTCCCCGGCCATTTGCCGAACGGCCACATTGTGCCGGCGCTGCTGGCCGGTAACAGCGTGCTGTTCAAACCGAGCGAGCTGACCCCGAAAGTCGCCGAGCTGACGGTCAAGTGCTGGATCGAAGCCGGTCTTCCGGCTGGTGTCTTGAACCTGCTGCAAGGCGCCCGGGAAACCGGGATTGCTCTGGCGGCGAATCCAGGCATCGACGGTCTGTTCTTCACCGGTTCCAGCCGTACCGGCAATCACCTGCACCAGCAATTCGCCGGGCGCCCGGACAAGATCCTCGCGCTGGAAATGGGCGGCAACAATCCGCTGGTGGTCGATCAGGTCGCGGACCTCGACGCTGCGGTGTACACGATCATTCAGTCGGCATTCATTTCCGCCGGTCAGCGCTGCACCTGCGCCCGTCGTCTGCTGGTGCCTGAAGGCGCGTGGGGCGACAGCCTGCTCAAGCGTCTGGTGGAAGTCAGTTCGACCATCGAGGTCGGCGCGTTCGATCAGCAGCCGGCGCCGTTCATGGGTTCAGTGGTTTCCCTCGGCGCGGCGAAAGCGTTGATGGATGCCCAGGCGCATCTGTTGGCCAATGGTGCAGTGTCGCTGCTGGCAATGACTCAGCCACAGGCGCAGTCGGCGCTGCTGACCCCGGGCATCGTTGATGTGACGGCGGTTGCCGATCGCTCCGACGAAGAACTGTTCGGCCCGTTGCTGCAAGTGATCCGCTACGCCGATTTCGCGGCGGCGATTGCCGAAGCCAACGACACCGCATTTGGTCTGGCCGCCGGCTTGCTGTCGGATTCCGAAGAGCGCTATCAGCAGTTCTGGCTGGAAAGCCGCGCCGGTATCGTCAACTGGAACAAGCAACTGACGGGGGCTGCGAGCAGCGCGCCGTTCGGCGGTGTCGGCGCTTCGGGCAACCACCGCGCCAGCGCCTACTACGCGGCGGATTACTGCGCGTACCCGGTGGCCTCGCTGGAAACCCCGAGCCTGGTATTGCCGGCGGCCCTGACGCCTGGCGTGAAGATGGCGTGAGGGGTGTCCTACCTCGATTGCACTCGATTGTTATTTGATGCCTATAAAAACAGATTCTCGTGGAGCCTCGCTGATGAAATCCTTTGAAGTCAATTTTGACGGTCTAGTGGGGCCGACCCATAACTACGGTGGTCTGTCCTACGGCAACGTCGCGTCCCAGAGCAACAGCCAGCAGTCCTCGAACCCGAAGGAAGCGGCGCTGCAAGGCCTGGCGAAAATGAAAGCGCTGATGGAAATGGGCTTTCAGCAGGGCGTTCTCGCACCGCAGGAGCGTCCGGATGTGGCGGCTCTGCGCCGTCTGGGTTTCAGCGGCACCGACGCCCAGGTGATCGAGCGCGCCGCGAAAGAAGCGATGCCGCTGCTGGTCGCCAGTTGCTCGGCGTCGAGCATGTGGGTGGCCAATGCCGCCACGGTCAGCCCGAGTGCCGACACCGCTGACGGTCGCGTGCACTTCACGGCCGCCAACCTGAACTGCAAATACCACCGCAGCATCGAACACCCGACCACCAGTCGTGTGCTGGGTGCGATGTTTGCTGATCAACAGCACTTCGCTCACCACGCCGCATTGCCGGCGGTAGCACAGTTCGGCGACGAAGGCGCAGCGAACCACACGCGTTTCTGCCGTGAATATGGTGAGGCCGGTGTCGAGTTCTTCGTGTTCGGTCGCAGTGCGTTCGATACCCGCTATCCGGCGCCACAAAAATACCCGGCGCGCCAGACTCTCGAAGCGTCTCAAGCGGTTGCCCGTCTGCACGGGTTGCGTGACGACGGCGTGGTCTACGCGCAGCAGAACCCGGCGGTGATCGATCAGGGCGTGTTCCACAACGACGTGATCGCAGTGGGCAACGGCGAGGTGCTGTTCTATCACGAGGACGCGTTCCTCGACACCGAGAACATGCTGGCCGAACTGCAAGCCAAACTGGCCAAGGTCGGCGGCAAGTTCCAGTCGGTCTGCGTGCCGCGCTCAGCGGTTACCGTGGACGACGCGGTGCGTTCCTACCTGTTCAACAGCCAGCTGCTGTCGCGCCCTGACGGTTCGATGTTGCTGATCGTGCCGGAAGAGTGCCGTGGCAACGAGCGCGTGTGGAATTACCTGCAAGGCCTGACCAGCTCCGGCGGCCTGATCCGTGAGGTGAAAGTCTTCGATCTCAAGCAAAGCATGCAGAACGGCGGTGGCCCGGCGTGCCTGCGACTGCGCGTCGCGCTCAACGAAACCGAGCTGGCGGCCGTCAACCCAGGGGTTATCATGACCGCCCCGTTGTACGGTTCGTTGACCGCATGGGTTGAAAAGCACTACCGCGACCGCCTGAGCGAAAGCGATCTGGCGGACCCGCAATTGCTGCTTGAATGCCGGACGGCACTGGATGAACTGACGCAAATCCTTAAACTGGGCGCGGTTTATCCATTCCAGATCAATTGATGACCGGTGCGCCGCTTCGTCGCGGCGCACGGTTCCATCTCCCCCAAGAGAGCGTAAAACATGAGCGATTCCCTGCAGCTGATCCTTGAAGACACCGACGGCACGCAACTGCAAACGTCCTGCACCCGCGTCGCGGTCATGTGGCAAGGCAAAGAGCTGTGGATCCAGCAGGACGGCCGCGGCCAGCTGCTGATCGGCGTGGACGTCGAAGAAGGCGACGAAGAGTACGCCAACCTGTTGCTGCGCCCATTGGCGACTAATCTGGTAAGTCTGCAACTGGAGATGGAACCGGCTGACCTCGGCGACGATGACGGTCACGTGCACGGCCCGGATTGCAACCACGACCACTAAGGAAACCGCTCTATGCTCGCCCTCGGCAAACTGCTTGAACTGACCCTCGCCGGCCGCGAACCGGCGGAGAAGACTCAACTGACTGTCGAAGGCGTGCGCATGCGCTGGCTGAGCGAGGGTGCGCTGGAAGTCCGGCCACCCGAAGCGCGCGACAATGGCCTGGACCTGCTGCTGTCGGCAGGCATCCACGGCAACGAAACGGCACCGATCGAATTGCTCGACCGGCTGCTGCATGACATCGCCCGCGGCGACTTGAAGCCGCGCGCACGCATTCTGTTCCTGTTCGGCAATCCGGAAGCGATTCGCAAGGGCGAGCGCTTCATCGAACAAGACGTCAATCGGCTGTTCAACGGCCGTCACGAACAAAGCAGCGGTTCCGAAGCCCTGCGCGCCTGCGAGCTGGAACGCCTGGCCGCAAGTTTCTTCAGCGTGCCGGATCGTCAGCGCCTGCACTACGACCTGCACACGGCGATTCGCGGTTCGAAGATCGAGCAGTTCGCGTTGTATCCGTGGAAGGAAGGTCGTCAGCATTCCCGCCTTGAACTGGCCCGCCTGCGCGCCGCTGGCATGGAAGCGGTGCTGTTGCAGAACAAACCGTCGATCGTCTTCAGCTCCTACACCTACGACAAGCTCGGTGCCGAGTCCTTTACGCTGGAGCTGGGCAAGGCGCGGCCGTTCGGGCAGAACGCCGGGGTCAATGTGTCGCTGCTGGAAACCCGTCTGAAGCAGATCATCGAAGGCACCGAGCCGGAGATGGCCGAGCAGGGCCTGGACGGTCTGCAACTGTTCAGCGTGGCGCGGGAAATCATCAAGCACAGCGACTCGTTCCGCCTGAACCTGCCGGCGGACATCGAAAACTTTTCGGAGCTGGATGTGGGTTATGTGTTGGCCGAAGACCTGGCCAATACCCGCTGGATCATCGAAGAGCAGGGCGCGCGGATCATCTTCCCCAATCCCAAGGTCAAGAACGGCCTGCGGGCGGGCATTCTGATCGTGCCGACCACTGACGAGCAGTTGGCCTGACACTGAGTCTCCCCCGCGCGACGCACGGGGGAGATCGTTATTGCATCAGACCGCTACAGCGCGCGGCTCGGTGCGGCGCAATGCACGCACTTTCTGCAGCGTATCCGCGCAAGTCTTCGCCGCTTCCTGACCTTTGTGCACGAAATGCTCGAAGAAGAACTTCTGGTGTTCTTCGCCGGCATGGAAGTGGTGCGGGGTCAGGGATACCGAGAACACCGGCACTTCGGTTTCCAGCTGAACCTGCATCAGGCCGCTGACCACCGACTGGGCAACGAATTCGTGACGGTAGATGCCGCCGTCCACAACTAGTGCGGCCGCGACGATGCCGGCGTAACGGCCGGTCTTGGCCAACAGCTTGGCGTGCAGGGGCATTTCAAAGGCGCCGCCGACTTCGAAGAAATCGATGTCCGATTCCTGATAACCCTGGGCGATCATTTCGGCGAGGAAGCCTTTACGGCTCTGATCGACGATTTCCTTGTGCCAGCAGGCCTGGATGAACGCGACGCGCTCGCCGTGAGGGTGTTTGCTTTTGCTGTCGATAGCGGTGGGTTGCATGTTCTGACTCCTGTTTGTGTGAAAAACAGGGCGTTATGAATCGAAAGGGATTCAAGGGTACGCACGCTCGCGCGAACACGGCGGACGGCCCTTTGGCGTCAATCCCGTTCTCTCTTCATCCGGACTGTGACCGTCGGCCCCGGAATCACACCGGGTCTGCTGACCTTGCCGCCGTTCACGATTTTCTGCCGTGTCCGTCACCAAGCGCTCGCGGGCTATGCGCATTGCGCGCAATTACCGCCGGTGGGGAATTGCACCCCGCCCTGAGAACGTTTCGCCGCCCTTTATCGGGCGGCGCAGCGTTTTTAACACAGATTGCCGGGCCGTGCATTGCGCCTTTGTGATGATTGCCATCGGATTTTTCGAAGCGTGGAAACGACTTTTCCTTGCGCGAGGGTTGATTAATCCGCGCCATGCCCGCAGTAATTCCTCTACGAAAAGGGATTTCCCCTGCTGACCAGAGGCCAGGTTCATGAGCGTTATCGATCTTCGCAGCGACACCGTCACCCAACCGACTCCCGCCATGCTCGACGCGATGACCGCGGCGGCCACCGGGGATGATGTGTATGGCGAAGATCCGACGGTCAATCGTCTGGAAACCGAACTGGCAAAACGGCTGGGTTTTGCCGCCGCGCTGTTCGTCCCGACCGGCACCATGAGCAACCTGCTGGGCTTGATGGCCCATTGCGAGCGCGGTGACGAGTACATCGTCGGCCAACAGGCGCACACCTATAAGTACGAGGGGGGCGGCGCAGCAGTGCTCGGCTCGATCCAGCCGCAGCCGCTGGAGGTGCAGGCCGATGGCTCGCTGGACCTGGATCAGGTGGCAGCGGCGATCAAGCCTGACGACTTCCACTTCGCCCGCACCCGCCTGCTGGCGCTGGAAAACACCATGCAGGGCAAGGTGTTACCGATGGAGTATCTGGCCCGGGCGCGTCAGTTCACTCGGGACAATGGCCTCCAGTTGCATCTGGACGGTGCGCGTCTGTACAACGCCGCCGTCAAGCTCGGGGTTGATGCCCGGGAAATCACGCAACACTTCGATTCGGTGTCGGTGTGCCTGTCCAAAGGCCTCGGCGCGCCGGTGGGGTCGGTGCTTTGCGGTTCGGCCGAGTTGATCGGCAAGGCACGGCGCCTGCGCAAAATGGTCGGCGGCGGCATGCGTCAGGCCGGATTGCTGGCGGCGGCAGGTTTATATGCGCTGGATCACAACGTCGAGCGTCTGGCGGATGACCATGCCAACGCGCAATTCCTGGCCGAAGGCCTGCGCGAGGCGGGTTTCAGCGTCGAACCGGTGCAGACCAACATGGTTTATGTGCAGATGGGTGACCGTGCCGAAGCGATCAAGGCATTTGCCGCCGAGCGCGGGATCAAACTGAGCGCTGCCGCCCGTCTGCGGATGGTCACGCACATGGACGTCAATCGCTCGCAAATCGAGCAAGTGATCGCGACATTCGTCGAGTTTTCGCGCAAGTGACAGCGTTAGCCCCTCAATTGACCGTTTCTATCGTATAAACACGCTGTACCCCGCGCGCAGGGCCGATATAATGCGGCCCTTTGCCGTCGTTTCGTCTGTTGACGTTTCGTACAGGCCTTTGGCCGCAGCCTCCGTGGAAGAACCTAATGAAAAGCGCAGAAATCCGTGAAGCCTTCCTTCGCTTCTTCGAAGAGCAAGGCCACACCCGTGTAGCCTCCAGCTCTTTGATTCCGGGCAACGACCCAACCCTGCTGTTCACCAACGCGGGGATGAACCAGTTCAAGGACTGCTTCCTGGGCCAGGAAAAGCGCGCGTACACCCGCGCCGTCTCCAGCCAGAAATGCGTGCGCGCCGGCGGCAAGCACAACGACCTGGAAAACGTCGGTTACACCGCCCGTCACCACACCTTCTTCGAAATGCTGGGCAACTTCAGCTTCGGCGATTACTTCAAGCGTGACGCCATCACCTACGCCTGGAACTTCCTGACCTCCGAGAAGTGGCTGAACCTGCCGAAGGAAAAGCTGTGGGTCACCGTCTACGCGAGCGATGACGAGGCTTACGACATCTGGACCAAGGAAGTCGGTGTGCCGGCCGAGCGCATGGTGCGTATCGGCGACAACAAGGGCGCGCCTTACGCCTCCGACAACTTCTGGACCATGGGCGATACCGGCCCGTGCGGTCCTTGCACCGAGATTTTCTACGATCACGGCGCCGACATCTGGGGTGGCCCACCGGGCTCACCGGAAGAGGACGGCGACCGTTACATCGAAATCTGGAACAACGTGTTCATGCAGTTCAACCGCACCGCCGATGGCGTGTTGCACCCGCTGCCAGCGCCGTCGGTGGACACCGGCATGGGCCTGGAGCGGATCAGTGCCGTGCTGCAGCACGTTCACTCGAACTATGAAATCGATCTGTTCCAGAGCCTGTTGGCCGCTTCGGCCAAGGCCATCGGTTGCAGCAACGATAACCAGGCGTCCCTGAAAGTCGTGGCTGACCACATCCGTTCGTGCGGCTTCCTGATTGCCGATGGCGTGCTGCCGTCCAACGAAGGCCGTGGCTACGTGCTGCGCCGGATCATTCGTCGCGCCTGCCGTCACGGCAACAAGCTGGGCGCCAAGGGCAGCTTCTTCTACCAGATCGTTGCTGCACTCGTGGCCGAGATGGGTGAAGCCTTCCCAGAGCTGAAATCCCAGCAGGCGCACATCGAACGCGTACTGAAAGCCGAAGAAGAGCAATTCGCCAAGACCCTGGAGCAGGGCCTGAAGATCCTCGAGCAGGATCTGGCCGAGCTCAAAGGCGACGTGGTTCCGGGCGACGTAGTGTTCAAGCTCTACGATACCTACGGTTTCCCGATGGACCTGACCGCGGACATCGCTCGCGAACGCAGCCTGACCATCGACGAAGCCGGTTTCGAGCGTGAAATGGAAGCCCAGCGCGTCCGTGCACGTTCCGCCAGCTCCTTCGGCCTGGACTACAACAGCCTGGTCAAGGTTGATGTCGATACCGAATTCACCGGCTACCACGCCACCAGCGGTTCGGCGAAAGTCGTTGCTCTTTATAAAGATGGCCAGTCGGTGGACGTCTTGAGTGAAGGGCAGGAAGGCGTTGTGGTTCTGAACCAGACGCCGTTCTACGCAGAATCCGGCGGCCAGGTTGGCGATTGCGGTTACCTGCAGGCCGGCAACAGCCGTTTCGACGTGCGCGACACCACCAAGACCGGCGGCGCATTCCTGCACCACGGCGTTCTGGCGTCGGGCAGCCTGATCGTTGGCGCCCCGGTAGAGGCTCACGTCGAAGCCGACGTGCGTCACGCCACTTCGCTGAACCACTCGGCCACTCACTTGCTGCACGCAGCATTGCGCAAAGTGCTGGGCGATCACGTTCAACAGAAAGGCTCGCTGGTCGACAGTCAGCGCCTGCGTTTCGACTTCAGCCACTTTGAAGCGATCAAGCCGGAGCAGATCAAGGCGCTGGAAGACATCGTCAACGCCGAGATCCGCAAGAACTCCGCCGTTGAAACCGAAGAAACCGACATCGAAACCGCCAAGCAGAAAGGCGCCATGGCGCTGTTCGGCGAGAAGTACGGCGACAACGTGCGCGTGCTGAGCATGGGCGGCGATTTCTCCGTCGAGCTGTGCGGCGGTATCCACGCCAACCGTACCGGCGACATCGGTCTGCTGAAAATCATCAGCGAAGGCGGTGTGGCATCGGGTGTGCGTCGTATCGAAGCGGTCACCGGCGCTGCGGCGCTGGCTTACTTGAACGCTGCTGAAGAACAACTCAAGGAAGCGGCCAGCCTGGTCAAGGGCAGCCGCGAAAACCTGATCGACAAGCTGTCGGCCGTACTGGAACGCAACCGCGCACTGGAGAAACAGCTCGAGCAGTTGCAGGCCAAGGCCGCTGCTGCCGCCGGCGATGATCTGTCGGCTTCGGCTGTGGACGTCAAAGGCGTGAAGGTTCTGGCCGTGCGTCTGGATGGTCAGGACGGCAAGGCGCTCCTGGCGCTGGTCGATCAGCTGAAAAACAAACTCGGTCGCGCAGTGATCCTGCTCGGCAGTGTCCATGAGGAAAAGGTCGTACTGGTTGCAGGCGTGACCAAGGACCTGACTGGCCAACTCAAAGCCGGTGATTTGATGAAACAGGCTGCTGCGGCAGTGGGCGGGAAGGGCGGTGGTCGTCCGGACATGGCGCAGGGCGGCGGTGTTGATGCCGGTGCTCTGGATGGTGCATTGGCGCTGACCGTTCCATTCGTCGAGCAGGGTTTATAAGACGGCCCGTCGGGCCCGCAGTCTAGTGGCGGGCCCGGCGGCTGTTCGAGTGATTATTGGGCGCCCTTCATGGGCAGAGGCGGCTTTGAAATGGCTTTGATCGTACAGAAATTTGGAGGCACCTCGGTCGGCACTGTCGAGAGAATCGAGCAGGTCGCCGACAAGGTTAAGAAATTCCGCGATGCCGGCGATGACCTGGTGGTTGTGCTGTCTGCAATGAGCGGCGAAACCAACCGTCTGATCGATCTGGCCAAGCAAATCAGTGGCGAAGATCAACCGGTTCCGCGTGAGCTGGACGTGATTGTTTCCACCGGTGAGCAGGTGACGATCGCCCTGTTGGCCATGGCGCTGATCAAGCGCGGTGTGCCGGCGGTGTCGTACACCGGTAATCAGGTGCGGATCCTGACGGACAGTGCGCACAATAAAGCGCGTATCTTGCAGATTGATGACCAGAAGATTCGTGGCGATCTGAAGGCTGGTCGTGTAGTTGTGGTCGCCGGTTTCCAGGGCGTCGACGAACACGGCAATATCACGACCCTGGGTCGTGGCGGTTCCGACACTACCGGCGTGGCGCTGGCTGCTGCGTTGAAGGCTGACGAGTGCCAGATCTACACCGACGTCGATGGTGTCTACACCACTGACCCGCGTGTGGTATCGGTCGCTCAGCGCCTGGACAAGATCACCTTCGAAGAGATGCTGGAAATGGCCAGCCTCGGTTCCAAGGTGCTGCAGATCCGTGCCGTGGAGTTCGCCGGCAAGTACAACGTTCCGCTGCGCGTACTGCACAGCTTCAAGGAGGGTCCGGGCACCCTCATTACTATTGATGAAGAGGAAACCATGGAACAGCCGATCATTTCCGGCATCGCTTTCAATCGCGATGAAGCCAAGCTGACCATCCGTGGCGTGCCAGACACCCCGGGCGTGGCGTTCAAGATTCTCGGCCCGATCAGTGCCGCGAACATCGAAGTCGACATGATCGTGCAGAACGTCGCGCACGATAACACCACCGACTTCACCTTCACCGTGCACCGCAACGACTACCAGTCCGCGCAGACCGTGCTGGAAAACACCGCTCGCGAGATCGGTGCTCGTGAAGTCGTCGGCGACACCAAGATCGCCAAGGTTTCGATCGTCGGTGTCGGCATGCGCTCCCACGCAGGCGTGGCCAGTCGCATGTTTGAATCCCTGGCGAAGGAAAGCATCAACATCCAGATGATCTCGACTTCGGAAATCAAGGTTTCCGTAGTGATCGAAGAGAAGTACCTGGAACTGGCCGTGCGCGCTCTGCACACGGCTTTCGAACTGGACGCTCCAGCCCGTCAGGGCGAGTAATCCTGGTCAATGAAGGGCGCGGTCTGACCGCGCCCTTTATTTTTTGAATGGCGCGAGCCCTGAACTGTTTTTTTGCTCGTGCTGGTCAATACTCAGGCATGTAGGGCTACGATCGCTCCGGTTGTAGGTCGGGTGCCTTTTTTTTGCAGACTGTTGTCCCTGAAATGATTCGCGTGAGGAGAAAGGTATGCTGATTCTGACTCGTCGGTGCGCAGAAAGCCTGATTATCGGTGATGGCGAAATCACCGTGACCGTGCTCGGCGTCAAAGGAAATCAAGTGCGTATCGGCGTCAATGCCCCGAAAGAGGTCGCCGTGCACCGTGAGGAAATCTACCTGCGTATAAAGAAAGAGAAGGACGAAGAACCAAGTCATTAATTTTTATTGATTTTTATGTTTGCAAACGGGGAAAAGGTTGGTTAAGATACGCCCCGTGTTGCGGAGAGCTGGCCGAGTGGCCGAAGGCGCTCCCCTGCTAAGGGAGTACACCTCACAAGGGTGTCGGGGGTTCGAATCCCCCGTTCTCCGCCATTATTTGCTTAGTACGTTGTAATCTGGCTTTTTCTGTAAGTTGTTGAAATTAATAGAAAAAGTGGTTGGAATAGAGATTAGACGGGCTATAATGCGGCGCAACAAATGCACTCGTAGCTCAGCTGGATAGAGTACTCGGCTACGAACCGAGCGGTCACAGGTTCGAATCCTGTCGAGTGCACCATTTAAGGGTCAGTTACAGCAATGTAAATGACTCGGCTTCAACCAGGTGTGATCTGGTCTAACAAACACAAATGCACTCGTAGCTCAGCTGGATAGAGTACTCGGCTACGAACCGAGCGGTCACAGGTTCGAATCCTGTCGAGTGCACCATTTAAGAGTTAGTTGCAGCAATGTAAGTAACTTGGCTTCATCCAGTTGTGGTCTGGTCTAAAAACACAAATTGCACTCGTAGCTCAGCTGGATAGAGTACTCGGCTACGAACCGAGCGGTCACAGGTTCGAATCCTGTCGAGTGCACCATATACCAGAAAGCCCGCGTTTAACGCGGGCTTTTTTGCTGTCCGGGATTTGAGTTTTCCCGTCACGCATCCTTTCTCATCAAAATCGACCTGAGCACTACGGCCTCGCTTGAGGTCGTAACGATAAGTCGTTGCCGAATTGCGGATGCTGATCCTGTCAGGCTTGCCCAGGGCGCTTTCAACATCCTGTTGGCTCATGCCGGCGATGATTCGTTGATTGATGATTGCTTCGCGCTTCTGTCGCGCGTCGATCAGATCTCCGCATTTGTCTTGTGTCCGGCCTACGACGGCCATTTCTCGCTTTCTGATATTCATACCGGATATTTCTTCGTGTCGGGCTTCGGGTATCAATGCCACTGTCGAGCCGGGCGAGTAGGGGCGTACCTCCTGAAGTAGAAGGCGTTCATTGTTAGCGCAACTCAGCGTCGTGAATGTGAGGCTACCGTCGGCAGCTTCGCAGCGGTGAAGTGTCGTTGTGTTCCCTGTGGCCGGAAGGCAGAGCAAGGTGGTCAATATGAGTCTGGATGTTTGCGATGGCATTTGGCGTCCTCCTTGACGATCCTTTTCAAGCGTAGCCGGGGGATTTTTTCATCGCTGGTGTGTTTTCTTTTCAGAATGAGTCGTCGCAGTCTGAAGAATCAGGACAACGCTCAGGTTTGTCTCGCAAGCGCTTGTTTCGGGCTGGATTTTTTAACGTTTAAAACCGTCAGGCGGTGTATCATTGCGCCCGTCAGCCCCGCCGGGGCTTATGGAAAACCTCCATGGACTTACCCAGTAGTTACTCAATACTCAGTTTTACCAATCATGAATTGACTGATTGATCCTTCCGGCGTGCCCCGCTGCTGGGAGTGGAGTTCGCCTATGTCCGAAATCGAAGTAAAGAAAACACAGGAAAGCCTGCAGGATCGCCTGGCTCAGGTCGTCGAGCTGCTGCAGCGCCAGAGGGTCGTCGAAGACCTGACTCACCGTCAGGAAGGCCCGCACCATGACCGGGTCGAGAACCTGGTCCACCGGCAAAATCTTGTCGAGCTGCAGCGCAAGCTCGATGATCTGCACTCCGCCGACGTCGCCTACATTCTTGAAGCCCTGCCTCTGGATGATCGTCTGACGCTTTGGCAACTGGTCAAGGCCGATCGCGACGGCGACATTCTTCTCGAGGTATCCGACTCCGTCCGTGAAACGCTGATCGCCGACATGGACGATCACGAGCTCCTGGCTGCGGCCAAGGACATGGATGCCGACGAACTTGCTGACCTGGCCTCTGAGCTGCCGCGAGACGTCGTCCATGAGCTGATGGAGACCCTGGATCAGCAGCAACGAGAGCGCGTGCGCTCGGCCCTGTCCTACGACGAGGAGCAGGTCGGTGCGCTGATGGACTTCGAGATGGTGACGATCCGTGAGGACGTCAGTCTCGAAGTGGTCCTGCGTTACCTGCGTCGCTTGAAAGAACTGCCGGGTCATACCGACAAACTGTTCGTGGTCGACTACGACGGCGTGCTCAAGGGCGTGCTGCCGATCAAGCGTTTGCTGGTCAATGATCCCGAGAAGCAGGTTTCCGAAGTGATGGCCAGCGATCCGGTGAGTTTCCACCCGGATGAAGATGCCTACGACGCCGCTCAGGCGTTCGAACGTTACGACTTGATCTCGGCACCGGTGGTCGACAAGAACGGCAAGCTGATCGGTCGTCTGACAATCGATGAAATGGTCGACCTGATTCGTGAGGAGAGCGAAAGCGAAGTCCTCAACATGGCGGGTCTGCGGGAAGAGGAAGATATTTTCGCTTCCGTCTGGAAATCCCTGCGCAACCGTTGGGCGTGGCTGGCGATCAACCTGATCACCGCTTTCGTTGCTTCACGGGTGATCGGTCTGTTCGAGGGATCGATCGAGAAACTCGTGGCGTTGGCGGCATTGATGCCGATCGTGGCGGGTATTGGCGGCAACTCCGGCAACCAGACGATTACCATGATCGTTCGCGCTATGGCGCTCGATCAGGTCAGCACAGGTAACACTTCGCGTCTGATGCGCAAGGAACTGGCCGTGGCATTGATCAACGGTCTGGTCTGGGGCGGTGTGATCGGTGTGGTGGCCTACATGCTGTATGGGAGTTGGTCCCTCGGCGTGGTGATGACCGCCGCGATGACGCTCAATCTTCTGCTGGCGGCGTTGATGGGGGTGTTGATTCCGATGACCCTGGCCAAGATGGGGCGCGACCCGGCGATGGGTGCCAGTGTGATGATCACGGCCATGACCGACAGTGGCGGCTTCTTCATCTTCCTGGGATTGGCGACCATTTTCCTGCTCTGATCGCCTGCATCGAAATAGCCCGCCATTTGGCGGGCTTTTTTTCGTCCTGGAAAAGCTCAAATAACGGGCAAAAAAAGCCAGCACTCATGCTGGCTTGAGGTGTTCGGTTTGACTCAGGATGCGTCTGCGGCCATTTCGGCGTCGTGGGCGATCAGAGAAACCAGCGCGTTCTGCTGGCGATGGGAAAGTTGGCGGAAGCGTTGCAACAACTCGCGTTCGTGCAGCGAAAGCTCCGGGCTGTCGAGGCGCATGCTCAGTTCTTCGCCCAGTGCGCCTTCCTGAATAAGACTCTGCTCAAGGCGCGCAATGATCTCGGAGTTCATGCTGCGATGATGATTGCGAGCCACCTCGGCAATGCGTTCACGCATTCCGTCTGGCAGACGTACGACGAACTTGTCAGCCGTACGGCTGGAATAAATTGCCTGTTTCAATGGGCGCATATATTTAACCGGTTAGTTCAGGGGAGCGGTTCTCGGGATTGGCCGCAGGATGAGTTGTAGGACATGCATCCGCGCCAAATGGTTCAACCTGAATTGTTAAGAGGCTCGCATCATGCCTCAAAATTGCCAGATCATTGGCGTCAATTCTGTGACAAATATTGATCCGGGTAAAGGCGTAATGCCAGCACCAATTATCAGAAATGCGGACTGGTTTGAAAAGAATGCATCGGCCCGTATCGCTGACCGCGTCCTGAAGCGCACGAAGGGATGCCCGAAGGCCTCGGACCGTGCATGCTATGCGAATAAAATCCTTGTTCCTTACCTTGTACAGGATAGTGGCAAATGGCCGATTTACTAGGGGCAAATGTCCGCCGGAGGGCGTTTTCAGGATGGATGGCAGGCTGATTTATCTTATGGGGCCATCCGGGTCCGGCAAGGACAGTCTGATCGATGCTGCGCGTGAGCCTTTGCATGCGCTGAACTGCGAAGTGATGCGTCGGGTGATCACGCGTTCGGCTGAATCGGTGGGCGAAGATGCGATCGGAGTATCACCGCAAGAGTTCGAGCGGCTTCAGCTCGCAGGCGAGTTTTCGCTGGCCTGGCAGGCCAACGGTCTCTCCTATGGAATACCGGCGGAAATGGACCAATGGTTGAAAGCCGGGAAGCATGTGCTGGTTAATGGTTCCCGGGCGAACCTTCGACAAGCGATAGAAGGCTACCCTTCGCTGCTGCCGGTGTTGCTGACGGTGCGGGATGATGTTTTGCGTGAGCGCCTGCTCCGGCGCGGTCGCGAGACGCTTGAACAGATCAATGCAAGGCTTGCCCGGAACGCGCTGTTCAAGGAAAGACGTTCAACCGACAGACCTGTGCATTTGATCGACAATTCGGGTGATCTGGCGGATGCCGTCGGTCATTTGCTGCAATTGGTCAGCTTCAGCGCAGTACCGGATCAAACTTGATCCTGCGCCCGGCAACCAGGGCCAGCGCAAACAGAACAGCGAAAACGCCGCAGCCGATCAGCGGCAGAGAGATTTCTGTTTCTTCGAACAGCGAGAAATGCAGAACACCGCTCAAGACAGCGAGGATCAATAACCCCAAGGCGGATTTGGACATGCGGTACTCCCGAAAATGATTCAAAACACCAAGCGTTCCGACATCTGTGTCGTCGGTGCCTGATCGGACTCGCTGACGTCATGCGCAGCAAAACCGCGCTGATCGTTCATCACCGCCCATTGCGGTGCCTTCTGCACTTGCAGGTAATGCGGCATGCGCTGGGCCACGGCTTGGTTGTGCTGGGGGATGAAATGAAAACCCACCAGAACCGTCAGGGCGATTGCGTTTGCGAGCAAGAGGAAGCGGTTCATGAGGCGATGCTCCGTTTGTTCTTTTGCAAGAACGGAAGCAGCTGCCGTGCCAATAGTCTAACCGCTGTTAAGTCCTTTAAAAACAAGCATTTGGAAGGGCTTTTAGAACGGTGCGGATTGCATTCTGCAATGATGGCTTTTTGCGGTGATGCAAATTGCACGACAAAACATCCCACGATGCTGGAAGGCGCCTGCCTACACTCAAAAAGCCCCGCGGACGACATGACAAATCGGGGCCTGCCCGTTAACATGCACGCCGTCTGTCGCTTCGGCAGTTTTGTGTCTCAGTAGCTCAATTGGATAGAGCATCCCCCTCCTAAGGGGAAGGTTGGCAGTTCGAACCTGCCCTGGGACACCATCTATTGAAAAGCCCCGTGCAGAGAAATCTGGCGGGGCTTTTTGCTGCGCGGGATAATGACCTAGAACGTCTCGGCGCCACCTTCGGCTTTGCCAATCGAGGTGCTGATCTGGGTGATGTGCCGACGCCCGTTGACCGTATAACCACGCTCCTGGCCCTCAGACTCTGGCTTGCGCATCGTCAGTTGTGCATAAAGCCCGTTCTTTTCATCGTATGTGCCGAACCAGTTGATCAGTCGTGCGACAAAACAATCATCACCGATGATCACGGGGAAGTCGGCGACAGGTTCGATCGCGTAATAGCTCGCACCGTAGCCGTAGTACTCCTCACTGTCCTTGGCGGTTTGGGGGATGGGGCAGAGTGGTTTTTTCTGCTGGCCCGTCATCCCTGGATTTGCATTCATGCCCGTCACAGCTTTGGCTAGCGCCTTCTGCAGGGATGGTTCCAGTTCGTAGGCTTTATTGCTGTCCTCGATGTATTGAGTGTGTGGAACGGTGAGTTGGTAGTCGTAGCGCACGCTGACAGTCGGCACCTGCCTGTTGACCTTCAGAGGATTGAGCAGGTAGACCTGATCTTCGCCGTAGCTACCGTTTCGGTAGGCGAAATAGATTTTTCCGCGAGTAGCGATCAGGTACGCGGACTGATTGGCGCCTCGGTCATTGGTATAGAAAAGTACGCTGTCGCTACTGGCTTGAGAGTCAATCTCAGCCGTTCTCCTGACAAATCGGCCGTCGACCTGACGCCAGGTTTCCGTGTAATGAAACATCCCGGTGCCGCCGGCGTAGGTTTCCACGATGAGGTCACGCTGGCCGTCTCCGTCCAGATCCATCAGGGTGTACGAGGTTTGACCTGCCTCTGCGGCTCCCTTGATGGCGGATGCTTGCAGTGCTTTCCACTCGTCTTGAGTGACATCTTTGGGAATGCGTGTGGGAAAGAGTGGTTGCTCGTCTTCATCCAGCTCGGCTGAAAATGAGCTGCCGACTTCGCCAAGGGTCAGAGAATCCAGCGCCCGCTCCAGCGCAAACTCCGGATTCTCCCTGCTCATCTCCTGAACCCGCCGCTGCAGATCCTCCATGACCTGCCTGTCAATGTCGTCGGGCTTATAGGCAACCGCCTCAATCCACTGCGCGTGCAATACCTCCAAGCGATTCCGATAGTGCTGGCTCAGGCAGTCGATATTTTCAGCGCATTCATTACGTTCGTTCAGCCACCGACGCTGGGTCTTCCTCAGTTCGCTCTGTGTCTGCGGGGCGGTCTTGATCAACTTGCGATAAACCGACCCCATCTGCGCATCCAGCTCATACAGAGGCTTGTTCGCACAAATCGTGGTTTCCACAACACTTGCAGCCTTTGTGCAGTCCATTCCGGTCGCCATTGCCTGCTGGAAAAACAGCAGTGCACAGGCCGACACGATGCAACGTCCTTTGATGTACACGATGAAAACCTTGAAGTAGGAGGGTAAGAGCAGGCGCGCAGGGTAATCGCTGTGCGATGAATCTTGAACCCCCGCTTCAAGAGAACCGTTGATCCGGCCGATAACCCATACGGTGACTTCAGAGTCGCACGAAATCGCTTGATAGCATTTTGCCGGCAGCTATCATCTGCGCGCCTGAAATGTGTCCCCGGTCCATCCTCTTCAATTGCCTGGAAATCCTCGATGCTGTCGTATCACCAAAAGAGTTTTCTGATCGTCGATGATTTCTCGGATTTCCGCAGTTCCGTACGCTCGATGTTGCGTGAGTTAGGCGTCAAGGACGTGGACACCGCTGACACCGGTGAGCAGGCGCTGAAAATGTGTGCGCAAAAGTCCTACGATTTCATTCTTCAGGACTTCCACCTCGGTGACGGCAAGAAAAACGGTCAGCAGGTGCTGGAAGACCTGATGATGGAGAAGCTGATCAGTCACGAAGCGGTGTTCGTGATGGTCACCGCCGAGACCAGTCAGGCGATGGTGCTCAGTGCTTTGGAGCATGAGCCGGATGCCTACCTGACCAAGCCGTTCAATCGCATCGGCCTGGCACAGCGTCTGGAGCGTCTGGAACAGCGCAAGACCCTGCTCAAGCCGATTCTGCAGGCCCTCGATCGTGGCAAACCGATGGAGGTGCTCAACGCCTGTATCGCCCTGTGCAAGCAGGACATCCGCTATTCGCCGCTGTGCCTGCGCTATCGCGCCGATGCCTTGCGCGACATGAATCAGAACGAAGCGCTTGAGCGCCTGTATGACAGCATCATCGCCGACCGACCGTTGCCGTGGGCCTTTGCCGGACTGGGCAAGTTGCTGTTCAAGCGCGGTCAGGTGGCCCAGGCCAAAGGCGTGTATGAAAAAGCCCTGAAAGTGTTTCCGATGATGCCGGCGCTGTACGACGGCATGGCCGATGTGTTGGTGGCCGAGGGCGATACCAAGGGGGCGCAGAAGGTGCTGGAGGAGGCGATTCGCCTGTCGCCGCTGGCGGTGCGCCGGCAGGCGCTGCTCGGCAAGCTGGCAATGACCAACGAAGATTTTGACACGGCCTCGAAGGCTTACCGTCAGGCGGTGGCGCAGGGGGCGCAGTCGCGTTTCAAGGATCCGGAAAGCAATCTGGGTCTTGCCCATGCGTTGATCAGCAAGGGTAGCGAGAAAGGTCTCGATACTCGCACGCGGCTGGAGATCAACACCACCCTCAGTGCCGTGGCCAAGGAAAACCCGACCGATCCTGGCTTGCAGATTCGCGCGCGTCTGATGAAGGCCACCAGTCTGCTGCTCAATGACGCCGAGACCGCCGAGAAGCTCACCGAGCAAGCGCTGATGCGTCTCGACGGCATGGAGCAGTTCATGAGCCCCGAGGCCGCGTTGCTCGTTGCCAAGCAATTGCAGATGCTCGGCCAGGCAGAGGCGGGTACGTCGATGCTCAAGAGCTGCGCGGAAATCTACGGCGATGACCCGACGGTGATGAAAGACATCGCCAAGCTCACCGACGACCCGACTATTCTCAGCTCCAGTAATGCCGCCGCCGACCTCAACCGTCAGGGCGTGCGGGTGTACAAGACCGGCAACCTGGTGGAGGCCCGCGAGGTATTCCGCAAGGCGCTGAAGATGCAACCGAAGAACATCAGTATTGCGCTGAACATGGCGCAGTCGCTGCTGCACGGCACCGACACCAGTGTGCCCTCGGCGGAGCTGGAAGAATGTCGGGCCTGCCTGAAAATGGTTGGCCTGATGCCCGACACCGACGCGCGTTATCCGCGTTATCAGAAGCTGAAAAGCAAGGCGTTTGGCGAATGAACCAAGACGAGCAGGCACTGGATTTTTCCACGGTGATTGCCTCCACCGTGCACGACATGAAGAACTCCCTGGCCATGCTGATGCAGGCCCACAGCCAATGGCTGGCGCGTTTGCCCGAGGCTCAGCGGCAGGCGCCGGAGCAGGGCGTGATCGACTTCGAGTTCGCCCACCTCAACGGCATGCTGGTGCAGTTGCTCGGGCTGTACAAGCTCGGCGTCAACCAGATGCCGTTGCAGCCGGCGTATCACGAACTGGACGATTTCATCGAGGCGCAACTGGCGGCTCATCAAGAGGTTTTCGCCAGTCGCGGTATCGTCGCGACTTACGAAGTCGACCCGCTCAGTCCATTGGGTTTCTTCGATCGTGAACTGATCGCTTCGGTGCTCGGCAATTGCATCAACAACGCGATCCGCTACGCCCGTGAATCGCTGCTGATCACCGTCAGCGATGAGGCCGGGCAACTGGTGTTGAGCATCAACGACGACGGTGACGGTTACCCGGTCGAGATGCTCGAGCGTCAGGCCGATTATGTGCAGGGCATCAATCACAGCAGTGGCAGTACCGGCCTCGGTCTGTACTTCGCCGGACGCATCGCGGCACTGCATCAGCGCAACGGTGTCGGCGGTCGTACCGAGATCCGCAATGGCGGGCCATTGGGTGGCGGCGTGTTCAGTATTTACCTGCCCTGATTCACGAATTTATCGACTGGCATTCTTTTTGTTGGCCGCTGCTTGATATTCCGAACAGCTGAAGCCTATTTTGTCCGGGTCGCCGTTCGCGGCTCGCACAATAACAAGGATTGCGTCATGACAACCGATGGCCAGCGTTCACTCGCGCAGCGATTGACGGGCATTGATGAAATTGAATGTGTCACGCCGGATTTGAACGGCGTGCCACGGGGCAAGGTAATGACCGCCGAGGGTTTCCTCGAAGGGCGGCGTTTGCAGATGGCCCGGGGGTGCTGCTGCAATGCATCATGGGGGGCTATCCCGCTGCACGGTTCTACGGCAGCGATGACGGCGACCTCGCGCTTGTGGCCGATCCTGCGCAGATCCATCCTCTACCGTGGAGCCAGGAGCCGCGCGCGCTGGCCATCTGTGATGCCGATGAGCTGACCGGCGAGAGCTCCAACCTGTCGACTCGTGGCCAGCTGAAGAAAGTCATTGCCCGCTACGCGGCCCTCGGCCTGGCGCCGGTAGTGGCAACTGAACTCGAATTTTTTGTGTTCGCCCCGAACACCGATCCAACGCAACCATTCCAGCCACCGGTCGGCCTCGACGGTCGTCGCGAGGACGGTCACTCGGCGTTCAGCGTCAGTTCCAACAACGGTCTGCGACCGTTCTTCAGTGAAGTCTACAAGTGCATGGCGGCCCTGGGCCTGCCGCGCGATACCTTCATGCACGAGATGGGCGTCAGCCAGTTCGAGATCAACCTGCTTCACGGTGATCCGTTGCTGCTGGCCGACCAGACCTTCCTGTTCAAGCACCTGCTCAAGGAAGTCGCGCTCAAGCATGGCCTGACCGTGGTCTGCATGGCCAAGCCGCTGGCACACACACCGGGCAGTTCGATGCACATTCACCAGAGCATCGTTGACACCCATAGCGGCAAGAACGTGTTCAGCGACGAGAACGGCCAGCCAACTGCGATGTTCCGCCACTTCATCGGCGGGCAGCAGGCGGGCATGGCGGACTTCACCGCGCTGTTTGCACCGAACGTCAATTCCTACCAGCGCCTGTGCCATCCGTTCGCGTCGCCGAACAACGCCTGCTGGTCCCACGACAATCGCGCGGCGGGTCTGCGGATTCCGGCCAGTTCGCCGGTGGCCCGCCGGGTCGAGAACCGTTTGCCGGGCGCCGATGCCAACCCTTACCTGGCCATCGCTGCGAGTCTGGCGGCCGGTCTGTATGGCATCGAGCATGAGCTGGAACCGAGCGCGCCGATCCAGGGCGAATTCGACGTGCCGGACAATCTTTCGCTGCCGTGCACCCTGCACGCTGCGCTCGAGCGTTTGAAGCGCAGCCAGTTGGCGCGGGAACTGTTCGGTAACGAGTTCATCGAAGGCTACATCGCTTCGAAGACCATGGAGCTGACCAGTTTCTTTGATGAGATCACTCCCTGGGAACGGCGCGTTCTGGCAGCCCAGGCCTGACGAAATGTCGTCATCGGGCTATCGTTTGATAGCCCGACACTCACCGCAAGGAGCCGCTCGGAACGCCGATGCGCCAAATCTGGAAATCCTTTCGAGCGCTGTATTTCGCCTCGCTGATGATGTTGATCGGCTCGGGCCTTCTTTCTACTTATCTGGCGTTGCGCCTGGCGGCCGACCATGTCGACGGACTGTGGGTCGGTGCGTTGATGGCGGCCAACTATTTCGGTCTGGTGCTGGGCGGCAAGATCGGTCACCGGTTGATCGCCCGGGTCGGGCATATACGTGCGTACTCCGCTTGTGCGGGGATCGTCGGCGCGGCGGTGCTCGGTCATGGTCTGGTGGACTGGCTGCCGGCCTGGCTGGTACTGCGGACCATCGTCGGCCTCGGCATGATGTGCCAGTACATGGTGATCGAGAGCTGGCTGAACGAACAGGCCGACGCCAACCAGCGCGGTGTGGTGTTCAGCGGCTACATGATCGCTTCGTACCTGGGGCTGGTGCTCGGGCAGCTGATTCTGGTCATGCACCCGGGCCTGGGTCTGGAGCTGTTGATGCTGGTTGCCCTGTGTTTCGCATTGTGTCTGGTGCCGGTGGCGTTGACTCGGCGGATTCACCCGGCACCGTTGCATCCGGCACCGATGGAGCCACGCTTCTTCATCAAGCGCGTGCCGCAGTCGTTGAGTACGGTGCTGGGTGCCGGTCTGATCATCGGCTCGTTCTACGGTCTGGCACCGCTGTATGCGTCGCAGCAGGGGCTGTCCACCGAGCAGGTCGGTCTGTTCATGGGTACCTGCATTTTTGCCGGGCTGCTGGTGCAGTGGCCGTTGGGCTGGTTGTCAGACCGTTATGACCGGGCCTTGCTGATCCGCTGCTTCGCCGGGTTTCTGGCTATAGCCGCATTGCCGCTGGCGATCATGCCGCAGGTGCCACTGGAGATTTTATTCATCGTCGGCTTCCTGTGCTCGCTGGTGCAGTTCTGCCTGTACCCATTGGCCGTCGCGTTCTCCAACGACCATGTCGAAGGTGATCGGCGGGTGTCGCTGACGGCGATGCTGCTGGTGACCTACGGGGTCGGTGCCAGCATCGGGCCGTTGCTCGCCGGTGTGTTGATGAAAATGTTCGGCAGCCAGAGCCTGTATGCGTTCTTCACCTTTTTCGCGCTGGTGCTGGTGTGGCGAATCCGGCCGAAAGCCGTGACCAACCTGCACCAGGTCGACGACGCACCGCTGCATCACGTGGCGATGCCGGACAGCATGTCCAGTTCGCCGCTGGTGGCGGCGCTCGATCCACGGGTCGACGAGCAAGTGGTGCAGGAGCAGATGCAGACCACCGTTGCGCCAGAGCCAGTGCCTGAGCCCGTCACCGAACCTGAACCGCCTGTGGAGCCCGAGACCGGCAGTGACAATCCTGCGCCGGACATCAGTGGCGCCAGGCCTTGATCCTGGAAAAACACCAGGCATAAAAAAACGGGCAGTCACCGCAAGGGACTGCCCGTTTTTCAGGGTGCGTACGAATCAGAGATCGTCTTTGTCGAAGCGCCGTGCTTCACGTTGCAACTGATAGACGAAACGCTCGACGTTACGCGCTGCCGGGCCACTGATGTTGTGAAAGCGCAGGCCGGCGAAGGTGATGTTGAGTTTTTCTTCGAAGTGCAAGTAACGCAGCTCGACCGCCGCTGGCTGATTGCCGAACAGCGGCGGGGCGATCAGGCGATCGTAGACCTGGCCCAATTGCAGGCGGTCGGTGATGTCGCCTTCGAAACGCAGTTTGCAGCCGGTGGCGGAGATATCCAGGAGTTTACCGCCAAGAGGCGACTTGAGCTTTTCTCCCCCAGTTCGACGCTCACCAGGTCGGTCAGCTTCAGTGCAGCGCGGAAGGCGTTGCGACGCTGGTGATAGACCACTTCGGTAGGCATCTCGCCGACATAGAAGCGGTCGCCGTCGGATTCCTTGATGTCCAGCGTGCCGTTGTATTCCCAGGCGATGCGTACGCCTTCATGGAAGCCTTCGACCTTGAACGGTTCACCAGCCAGCAGGAAGCGCTCGCCATCGCGCGGAATCATTTCATCCAGGGCAATGGTGGCGGTTTCCCGGTCAACCTTGATCAGGTAGCTCTGGAAGCGCTGGCTGCGCTCGTGAAAGGTGATGATCAGCGGATCGTGGCTCTCTTGCAGCTGGCGCAGATTGCTGGAGATCTCCAGGGGCGTGGTAAGCACCTTTGGGGGCTGCGGAGCGTCATCATTGGACACGTTAAATCAATCTCCAGACAAATTTTGACTACGGCTGGCCAGTATTTTGCCAGCATGTATCGCGCGTTGATAGGGCGCAAGCATAGAAGAAAGAATCACGCCTGGCTGAGCGCGCGGGGTTTCTGCAGTTTGGAGAAGGTGCCGCTGGCATCGTAGAGCGCGGGAGGCTCGCCACCGGTGAGGATTTTCAGCTGATTGGCCGTGGCGGCCTGCTGCATCACGATCGACTGGCCATTCTTGACGTTGGCCGCCTGGCACTGGGCGATCAGGTCAGTCAGGACATCGCTCTGGCTCAGCAACTGATCGCCGATGCTCGACTGGCTGGCCAGTTGTTCAAGGCCCTGGCGGTCGAGCGACAGATTGAGGCTGGCGAGGATTTCGCTGCGTTTGCGGCCATGCTGCTCGAGCAGAATGATCAATGCCTGTTTGCGCGCCAGAATTTCTTCCAGCAGGGGCATGTCGCGACCGTGCAAGGCGAGGGACTCGGTATGCAGTAACTCCAGCAGTTGTTGAGCTGGAGCAAAGTCGTCGGTGATCAGTTGCAATAAAGTAGTGTCGTGCATGGCTGGCCTTGGGTTTTAAGCGTCCAAAAGCCTGGCGCAGACCGAGGCCTAGCGCTGGGCTTCGAAGTTGAGCAGTTTGCTGGCTACACGGTTGCTGTCGACTTTATAGCTGCCATCGGCAATCGCTGCTTTCAACTCGGCCACGCGGGCTTTGTCGACGGCAGGCTGATCGCGCAGCTTGTCAGTGACCTTCTGCAACTGTTGAGCCTCATTGCTGAGGTGTACCGATTCCCCGCTTTTTGCGGTACTGGCCTGTTCGGCCGGGGTATTCAGCGGCGCGGAGGTGCCGGTTTCGGCGGTTTCCTTGGGCGCGCTGGTACGTGTACTGCCCGTAAGTGACGAGGAGCTGTTCAAACGGCTGAAATCGATGACCATGTTAAAAACCTCTGGGAATTTGGACGCTTGCCATGTTCTCGGCCATCCCCTGGAAAACTTTAGGCTCTTTTACCAATGAGCCTGCATGCGCCGCGCAGATCCTGCTGCGGCACAGTTTAGGGAACAGCCGGGGTCGGCGCCAGTTTTCTCCTTGCCTGTTTTACATGGCCACTTCCACCTGGCCCGGCGCCATGACCTGCGCCTTGATGACCCGCTGGGAGTTGAGGTTTTTTACCCGGATCTGTTCTTTCAGGCCGCCGTTGGACAGGGCTTCGCCGGGCATGCGCACGGCGAGTGTGCCGCTGCGGGCGGTAATCACCACCTGGTCGCCCTTGCGAACGACTTCTGCCTGCTCCATGTGCACCAGGGTCAGCACCTGGTCGGCTACCGTTGGTCGGGTCAATTTTTGCCCGATGGCCTCGTCTACCGACGTCAGGAAACCCTGATTGATCTGGCTCACGTCATGTTCACGCAGCGTCACGTCCTGAGGCTCGATTATCCCGGCGCGCTTGAGGGGACGAGTGGTCGTCACAACCTCGCGAAACAGGCGGACTTGAGCGGGCACGAACACTGTCCAGGGCGATGCGCCTTCACAGCGGACCTTGACGGTCACCCGACCCAAAGGGCGCCCCGGACTCTCCAGGGAGGCTGTCAATTCCTTGTCGCACATAGGCATGCGCATACGCGGATCGAGCTGCTTGACCTCGATTTCATAACGCCCTTCCGTTTGACTGGTAGCCAGATAGTCTTCTACGGTGAATTCAAGAAAGCCCTGAGTGACGCCGATAAGCATGTCAGGCAAGGTAACCGCATCAGCACTGGCAGGGCTGCCCGCGAAAAACAGGCAAGCGGCGGACACCGCGCAAAGTCCTCTGCGGATAGGGGATGTCAGGCGTCGGAAAAATGTCGTTTGAGTGTTCATACGAGTTAAAAAGCAAGCGCCGTGCCGTTTAGCAATGAATGTGCGTCGCAACAACACTTGGCGTTGGTGTAGGAGTCTGGGCATGGCTGGTGTAATGGATTCGGTGAACCAGCGCACGCAACTGGTAGGGCAGAATCGCCTGGAGCTGTTGTTGTTCCGTCTCGACGGCCAGCAGCTCTACGGGATCAACGTGTTCAAGGTTCGGGAAGTGCTGCAGTGCCCGCAACTGACGTTGATGCCCAAGTCCAGTCCTGTCGTGTGCGGGGTGGCGAATATCCGGGGGGCGACCATTCCGATCCTCGATCTGGCAATGGCGACCGGCTCCGGGGCGTTGAAAGACAAGAACAGTCCGTTCGTGATCATCACGGAATACAACACCAAGACCCAGGGTTTCCTGGTGCGCTCGGTGGAACGTATCGTCAACATGAACTGGGAAGAGATCCATCCGCCACCCAAGGGCACCGGTCGCGATCATTACCTGACCGCTGTGACTCGGGTGGATAATCAGTTAGTCGAAATCATCGACGTCGAGAAGGTGCTGGCGGAAGTCGCACCGACGCCGGAAGCGATTTCGGTCGGCGTGGTGGATGTCGAGACCCAGAGCAAGGCGCTGTCTCTGCGGGTGCTGACGGTCGATGACTCGTCGGTGGCGCGCAAGCAGGTGACACGCTGCCTGCAGACGGTCGGTGTCGAAGTGGTGGCGCTGAACGACGGCAAGCAGGCGCTGGATTACCTGCGCAAGCTGGTCGACGAGGGCAAGAAGCCGGAAGAAGAGTTCCTGATGATGATCTCCGACATCGAGATGCCGGAGATGGACGGGTACACCCTGACGGCGGAAATCCGCGGCGACCCTCGCATGCAAAAGCTTCATATCATCCTGCATACTTCGTTGTCGGGTGTTTTCAACCAGGCGATGGTCAAGAAGGTCGGTGCCGATGACTTCCTGGCCAAATTCCGTCCTGATGACCTGGCATCCCGGGTAGTCGACCGGATCAAAGCAGCAGATATCAGCTAGGGGCCTTCTGCCCCTGGCGGTCAACACGATTTAAGAGGCGGCATCATTTGTCTACGGGTAATTTGGATTTCGAACAGTTCCGGGTCTTCCTGGAAAAAGCCTGTGGCATTTTGCTCGGTGAAAACAAGCAGTACCTGGTGTCGAGCCGTCTCAACAAACTGATGGAGCAGCAAGGCATCAAGTCCCTGGGTGAGCTGGTACAGCGCATCCAGACCCAGCCGCGCAGCGGTTTGCGCGAGCAGGTGGTCGATGCCATGACGACTAACGAAACCCTGTGGTTTCGCGACACCTATCCGTTTGAAGTCTTGAAGAACAAGGTGCTGCCCGAGGCAATCAAGGCTGCTCCCAACCAGCGTCTGCGGATCTGGTCGGCGGCCTGCTCGTCGGGTCAGGAACCCTATTCGCTGTCGATGTCGATCGACGAGTTCGAGCGGACCAACATCGGTCAGTTGAAGATGGGTGTGCAGATCGTCGCCACGGATCTGTCCGGCAGCATGCTGACCAACTGCAAGACCGGCGAGTACGACAGCCTGGCGATCGGTCGCGGTCTGTCCGCTGATCGGCTGCAGCGCTACTTCGACCCGAAAGGGCCGGGGCGCTGGGTGATCAAGGCGCCGATCAAGAACCGGGTGGAGTTCCGCTCGTTCAATCTGCTCGACAGCTACGCCAGTCTTGGCAAGTTCGACATCGTGTTCTGCCGCAACGTGCTGATCTACTTCTCCGCCGAGGTGAAGAAAGACATCCTGTTGCGCATTCACAGCACGCTGAAGCCGGGCGGTTATCTGTTCCTCGGCGCTTCCGAAGCGCTGAACGGTTTGCCGGACCATTACCAGATGGTCCAGTGCAGCCCGGGGATCATTTACCAGGCGAAGTGACTGGCACCGGCAACACAAAAAACGGGAGTCCTCGGGGGGCTCCCGTTTTTTTATGCCTGAGATTTTTGCGGTGGCGGCAAGCGGCAGAAAAGCGGCATCCGGCGGAAACCCGTTGCCGCTTTTCTGGCATTGCCGTCTTGCCGATCTCCCTGCAAAGCCCCGAAAACCGGGGCTTCTTAAAACTGGCACGACGCTTGCTATAGCCCTGTTACGAAAAACCCGGTCACCTGAAGGTTCCCGACATGAGCATCAGCTTCGATAAAGCGCTCGGAATTCACGAAAAAGCCCTGGGCTTCCGCGCCCAGCGTGCCGAAGTCCTGGCCAACAACATCGCCAACGCCGACACCCCGAACTACAAGGCTCGGGATCTGGATTTCTCCAAAGTGCTCGAAGCACAGACCCAGAAAACCAACAACGGCACTATCGCCCTGAACATGACCAACAGCCGTCACATCGAGGCTGAAGGCCTGGGCAATGGCGACGAGTCGCTGATGTATCGCACGCCGATGCAGCCGTCGATCGACCAGAACACCGTTGACGCCCAGCTGGAACAGTCGAACTACGCGGAAAACGCCGTCGGCTTCCAGGCCAGCTTCACACTGCTCAACAGCAAATTCAAAGGGCTGGTGTCAGCCCTGCGCGGAGAGTAATCCATGTCCCTGTCCAGCGTTTTCAACATTGCCGGCAGCGGCATGAGCGCCCAGACCACGCGTTTGAACACCGTGGCTTCGAACATCGCCAACGCCGAAACCGTATCGTCGAGCATCGACCAGACCTATCGCGCCCGTCACCCGGTGTTCGCCACCATGTTCCAGGGCGGCCAGAGCGGCGGCAGCAACTCGCTGTTCCAGAGCCAGGACGCCGCAGGCCAGGGCGTACAGGTGCTCGGCGTGGTCGAAGACCAGAGCAACCTCGAAGCGCGCTACGAGCCGAATCATCCGGCCGCCGACGCCAAGGGCTACGTCTACTACCCGAACGTCAACGTGGTGGAAGAAATGGCCGACATGATTTCCGCGAGCCGGTCCTTCCAGACCAACGCCGAAATGATGAACACCGCCAAAACCATGATGCAGAAGGTACTGACCCTCGGTCAGTGATAAGGGGCGACTGCCATGAGTGTTACTGATACCACCAGCAGCCTGAGCATGAAGGACATCCTGGCGAACTCGTCGAAAAAGACCAGTTCGACCACCGGTGACGGCATCGCTTCGGCCACCAACAGCGCCACCGGCGGCCAAGCCCTGGGCAAGGACGCGTTCCTGCAACTGCTGGTGACCCAGCTGAAAAACCAGAACCCGCTCGACCCGCAGGACAACAGTGCATTCGTTGCCCAGCTCGCGCAGTTCAGCAGCCTCGAGGGGATCACCACCCTCAACAGCACCGTGAGTTCGCTGGCCGGCAACTACAACTCGTCGCAAGCCTTGCAGGCTTCGTCGCTGGTTGGCCGCAACGTGATCGTGCAGACCAACTCGGTCCAGCTCGACGACCCGAGCAAAGGCATGACCGGTTCGGTCACCGTTCCGTCGTCGATTGCCGGCGGCACCGTCAGCATCACCGACAGCAGCGGCACGGTGGTTCGCACCCTTGATCTGGGCAGTCGCGCCGCAGGCAGTGCGAGCTTCACCTGGGACGGCAAGGACAAGGATGGCAACCTGGTCAAGACCGGTACCTATACCGTCAAGGCCAATGCATCGATCAACGGCACTTCGACCGATATGGCGACCTACCTGCCGGCAACCGTGACCAGCGTGACGATCAGCCAGACCGGCGGCGAGCTGATGCTCAACCTGTCCGGCAAGGGCACCGTTGCCCTGTCCAAAGTACAAACCATTGGTATATAGAGCCGACTAACCGGCACAAAGGAGTGGAATATGTCTTTCAATATCGGCCTTAGCGGTCTCTATGCAGCCAACAAGCAACTGGACGTGACCGGCAACAACATCGCCAACGTCGCGACCGCCGGTTTCAAATCGTCCCGTGCAGAATTCGAAGACGTCTACTCGGCCACTCGCCTGGGTAGCGGCAGCAAGGTCATCGGTAACGGCGTGCGCCTGGCCAACGTTTCCCAGCAGTTCACCCAGGGTGACATCAACAATACCGGTAACGTGCTGGACATGGGTATCAACGGTTCCGGCTTCTTCACCATGAGCAACAACGGCTCGATTTCCTATACCCGTGCCGGTACGTTCAAGGTCGACGACAAGGGTTTCATCACCAACACCGACTACACCTCGCGCCTGCAAGGTTATGGCGTGGATGCCAACGGCAAGATCATCAACGGCGTACTGACCGACCTGAAGATCGACACCTCGAACCTGGCGCCGAAGTCCACGTCGTCGGTGACTTCGACGATCAACCTTAACTCGTCGGAGAAGCCGATCGACCAGACGGCGTTCCCGTTCGATCCGGCCAAGCTCGAGTCGTACACCAAGTCGTTCAGCACGCCGATCTATGACACCCAGGGCAACTCCCACGTCATGGATCAGTACATGGTGAAAACCTCCGACAACACCTGGAAGGTTTACACCCTGGTAGACGGACGCAACCCGGATGCAACCGGCAGCAACCCGGTCACTACGCCTCCTGTTGCGTCGACCCTGACGTTCGACAGCGCAGGCAAATTGGTGCAGGTCAGCACACCAAACCCGGCGGACCCGGCCAACCCGATCATCAGCAGTGACTTGAAGCTCACTAACTGGAAACCGGGCACCGTGACCAATGGCGTCTTCACCCCTAACGGCGCGGCAGCAAACCCGGCGGGTGTGACCATTTCCCTGGCCAAGACCACTCAGTACAACGCTGACACCGCGCGTTCGATCCCGACTCAGGATGGTTATGCCACCGGCCAGATCACCAACCTGACCATCGACGGCACCGGTACCCTGTTCGCCAACTTCAGCAACAACCAGAACAAGGCGATCGGCCAGGTTGCGCTGGCCAGCTTCACCAACGAACAAGGCCTGCAAGCGATCGGCGGCACCAGCTGGAAGGAAACCTTCGCGTCGGGGGTTCCGGGTTATGACGCTCCGGAAACCGGTACTCTGGGTTCTATCCAGTCCAACTCGCTGGAAGAATCCAACGTTAACCTGACCAACGAACTGGTGGACCTGATCAAGGGCCAGAGCAACTATCAGGCGAACGCCAAGACCATCTCCACTCAGAGCACCATCATGCAGACCATCATTCAGATGACCTGATATTGATGCTTTGTAAAAAGCTGTAACGGAAAGCCCCTCTTTGAGGGGCTTTCTGGTTTAATGCGCGCGCCGGGGCCACTCGTCCGCGGCATTCGCATTTGCGCAGGCGCATTCACACGTCTGCTCACGCTATACCCGGGCGCCAATGAGCGGTTCGCCCAACCACTGACAGGGATGTAACGATTACTTCATGGTTTTTTTCTCTCGCTCCCGAATCGTGTTCGGGACGCTGCCCGTTATTGCCTTGCTGGTCTGGTTTGTATGGGGTCAGGGCTGGGGCGCCACTCCAACGAAATTCCTGACAGCGACCGTCACCGTTGAAGATCTGGAAGAGACCGTATTGGCCAGTGGTACGGTCAAACCCTTTCAGCAGGTCAGCGTCGGCGCACAAGTCAATGGGCAACTCCAGAGTCTGAAAGCCGGGTTGGGCGATACGGTGCGCCAGGGCCAGCTGTTGGCTGAGATCGACCCGTTGTTGCCACAGAATGAATTGCTCAAGTCCCGGGCTGCTTTGCTCAGTGTCCGGGCGCAATACAAAGCCCGGCAGGCGATGATCCGCCAGTACGAACTTGATTTTCGTCGCAAGCAAAGCCTGGTTGCCAGTGAAGCCGGATCGCGGTCCGATCTGGAAATTGCCGAGGCGCAGTTGCAAAGTTCGCGCGCCGAACTGGCATCCCTGGCCGCGCAGATTTCCCAGGCGGAGATAGAAATCAGGATCGCCGAAGTCAACCTCGGATATACGCGGATCAGTGCGCCGATGGATGGCGAGGTCATTGCTGTGGTGACCAGGCAGGGCCAGACCGTCGTTTCGGCGCAGAGTGTTCCGACATTGCTGATACTCGCCCGTCTGGACCGGATGACGGTCGAAGCGCGAATCTCGGAAGCAGACGTGGTTCGGGTCAAGGCCGGTCAGGCCGTGTCCTTCAATATTCTGGGTGATCCGGACCGGCGTTTTACCAGCCACATACGAGCTGTGGAGCCGGCGCCCGAGTCCATTGCCCGGCAGGATCAAATGCAGGGTGGCGGTGGCTCGACTGCCGGTGGTGCCGATGCCGCGGTGTATTACAACGCGCTGTTTGACGTACCCAATGACGATCGTTCGTTGCGCACCTCGATGACGGCGCAGGTCAGCGTTCTGCTCGACTCGGTGCCCAAAGCCACAACGGTCTCGGTGGCTGCGCTGGGCAAGCGTGTCGCTGACGGTCGCTATGAAGTGCGCCGACTGGTTGATGGTCAGGCGCAGACGGTGCTGGTGACAACCGGGTTGCGAAATGACCTGAGCGTTCAGGTGCTGGACGGGCTCAAGGAAAATGATGAAGTCGTTGTCGGCGAAGAGCCCGAGCCTCGATGAGCAGCGCCGATAATCTTCACGGCTGGACGCCAAGCCCCGTGAAAGACGAGCTGCCGGTCATGCCTTTGCTGGCTCTTGAGGGTGTGCAGCGTTGGTTCGCCGATGGTGAGGCTCGGACTCATGTGCTGCGTGACGTGAATCTGACCATCGCCGCTGGTGAAATGGTAGCGATCGTCGGGCCGTCCGGCTCTGGAAAATCCAGTCTGATGAATATCCTCGGATGCCTGGATCGTCCCTCTGCTGGCCGCTACAGCATCAACGGTGCCGACATGGCCCGAATGAGTAGCGATGAGCTGGCGACGCTGCGTCGTGAGCATTTCGGATTCATTTTTCAGCGCTTTCATTTGCTGTCGCATCTGAGTGCGGAGGCCAACGTGCAGGTGCCGGCCATTTACGCCGATCAGCCGTTTACCGAGCATCGGCAAAAGGCCAGGGGGCTGTTGCAGCGTCTCGGGCTGGGTCAGCGCATGCTGCATCGGCCAGGACAACTTTCCGGTGGACAGCAGCAGCGGGTCAGCATTGCCCGTGCCCTGATCAATGGCGGCGCGATTGTTTTGGCCGACGAGCCCACCGGCTCGCTGGATTCGCGCAGTGGCGAGGAGGTGATGGCGATCCTGCGCGAGCTGCATCGCAGCGGTCACACGATCATTATCGTGACCCATGATTCGCAGGTGGCGCAGTGCGCAGACCGCATCATCGAGATCCATGACGGCGAAATTGTCAGTGATCGTTTGAATGCCGACCGCAAGGTGCTGGCGGCGCCGGTCACCGAGCCAGGCGACAGCCCGCACACCAAGGGGGCGACGCGACAGCGGTGCATTGGCGCCGCTTCAGCGAGGCCTTCAAGATGGCCTGGATCTCTCTGCGCAGCCATCGCATGCGCACATTGCTGACCATGCTGGGGATCGTCATCGGTATTGCCTCGGTGGTTTCCGTGGTAGCGCTGGGGCAGGGCGCACAGACCCGAGTGCTGCGTGATATCAGTGCGATGGGCACCAATACCATCGATGTTTATCCGGGCAAGGATTGGGGGGATGAGCAGGCAGCTTCAATCCGGACATTGCAGCCCGTCGACTTGCGGATCATCCAGGCGCAGTCCTGGGTAGACAGTGTTTCTGCGATGGTCAGTGGCAACCGGACGATTCGTTACCGCAATCTGCATGTCAGTGCCACGGTCAATGGTGTCAGTCAGGATTACTTTCAGGTGATGGGCATCCGCGTGAGCCAGGGCGCCATGTTCAATGCAAGTGATGTGGTACGGCGCGCTCAGACGCTGATCATCGACCACAACACTCGACAGCGGCTGTTCAAGGACTGGGAGCAACCGCTGGGCAAAGTCATCCTGGTTGGTGGCCTGCCTTGCACGGTGGTGGGGGTCATGGAAAGTCGCGATGACGGTTTTTCAGGGCCGAGCCTGCAAGTCTATTTGCCTTATACGACGGTGATGGGGCGGTTGTTGGGGCAGAGCCATTTCAATTCGATCAAGGTTCGGCTCAAGGAGCAGGTTGCCAGTCCCGCAGCAGAGCAAGCGCTGCAGACATTGTTGGTGGCACGTCATGGGCGTGCGGATTTCTTCCTCAGCTCCAGCGACAGCATCCTTAAAATCGTGCAGAAAACCACGGACACACTGACGCTGCTGATCTCTGCCGTGGCGTTCATTTCACTCTTGGTCGGTGGTATCGGGGTGATGAATATCATGCTGGTATCGGTCACCGAGCGCACCCGGGAGATTGGCATCCGCATGGCCGTCGGTGCGCGGCGCGCGGACATCCTGCAGCAGTTTTTGATCGAGGCTGTGCTGGTCTGTCTGCTGGGGGGCTTGCTGGGTGTCCTGCTTTCGTTGTTGATCAGTCAGGTGTTCGGCTACTTCGTGCAGACAATCGTTATGGAGTTCACCGCTTTGGCCATGATTTCAGCGTGCTTGTGCTCGCTGCTGGTCGGAGTGTTGTTCGGTTATATCCCGGCGCGCAATGCCGCCCGGCTTGATCCCATTCAGGCGTTGTCCCGAGAATGAAGTACATGAAATGCAAATGGATCTGGGCATTGCCGTTGCCTTTGTTGTTGGGGGGCTGTAGTGCTCTGCTGCACAGCGAATACCGCCAACCGGAAGTGAAGACGCCGGCCTTCTGGTTTGGTGACGCGGCCCGTGAGCGCTCATTGAGTGTGCGAGAGCGATGGTGGGAAACGTTTGATGATCCGCGTCTGAACGCCTTGGTCGACAACGCCCTGGCGCGCAATAACGATCTTGCAGTTGCTGCGCTCAGAGTGCGTCGGGCAGCGCTTCAGGCAGGACTCACGGGCACCAATATCACGCCCGATCTGGACGTGGGGGCGGGGGCGGACTGGAGCAGGAATCTACATCGAGACAATTCAGGCCAGCGTCGATTTTCCACGAGCTCGTCGGTGCGTTACGAAGTCGACTTGTGGGGGCGGCTGGCGAGTACGCGCGATGCCGGGCAATGGGCGCTGTTGGCGACCGACTTTGATCGGCGTGCCAGTGCGCTGAGCCTGGTGGGTGCGACGGCGCGCCTGTATTGGCAAATCGGTCTGTTCAGTGAACTGACCCAATCGGCACGGGAAAGTATCCGGTACGCCGAACAGACGTTGCAACTGGTGCAGTCCCAGCGTCTGGCGGGGGCGGCAACAGGGCTTGAAGAGGCGCAAGCCGAGCAGGTCCTGGCCACGCAGCGTGCTGTATTGAGCGACTATCTGCAGCAACTTGAAGTGGCGCGCAACGCACTGGCCATTGTCTTCGATCAGGCGCCCGAGCATCGGTTTGCAGAACTTGTGCAATTGCCTTCGACGACTTTGGCGAGTGTGCCGGCAGGCTTGCCGGCTGATCTGGTTGATCGACGCCCGGATCTGCAGGCGGCTGAATGGCGATTACGCCAGGCGCTGTCGAACTATGACGCAACGCGTGCCAGTTTTTATCCTTCGTTCACACTGACTGGCGGTCTGGCGACTGGCGGTAGTCGGGAGTTAAGCCAAGTACTCAACAACCCTGTCGGACTATTGGGCGTTGGTATCAGTCTGCCGTTTGTTCAGTGGAATGTTCGCAAATACACGGTGGGTATATCGGCGGTGGATTATGAGGTGGCGATAATCGATTTTCGCCAAAGCCTTTATATCGCGCTGGCGGAAGTTGAAGATGCGCTATCGGCGCAAGTGCAGTTTGCTGATCAGGGAATGCGGCGAGAGCAGGCTCTGGCCGCTGCAATAAAAGCCGAAGGGTTGGCCGAAATCCGTTATCGCAGCGGGCAAACGGGTATCAAGGAGTGGCTGGACCTGCAAGAGAGCCGTCGTGCCGCGCAAATTTCACTGGCGCAGAATCGCTTCGAGCGACTGCAGGCGCGAATGGGGCTGTATCTGGCGCTGGGCGGAGGCTTCGCGCGTTAATTTATTGCGCAGATAAACGTTAACTTGTTGGAACGTTGTTTTTAATTAAGGAAGATTGTGTCGCGTGTCCGGTTTTAGTTAGCGTATTTTTTTGATCGTGGTCAATTTTTTATATGCAGTTGAAGTTGTAGGGTTTTGTGTGTCTGTTGAGTTTTTGTGGATTTGATTAACGGAAAAATAGTTTTGGATGTTGCTGTTTCTTTGTTGTTTTTAATTGTTTCTCAATGTAATGTGCGCGCTCTTTCGTCAGGGTCTTGATGAAGGGATGAGTGTTCGGCTGTAACACTCTTACTGCTGTCTCAGGTTGTGTCGGCAAGATGATGAACTATGAAATTATTGCGCCGACGGCCGTTTGAGACGTTTATTTGAAATGGAGATCGTTATGTCGCTGCGTATTGGTTTTGGTCTGACTTTGGCCGCAAGTTTGCTGTTGGGTGCAGTCGTTGTTCAGGCTGCTCCGGCTTCCTGGTGGCTTTATGAGTCGGCTTCGACCGGCCGTACTATGTGCAGCAACGTTCCGCAAGCCAGTGGCTGGGTTCGTGTTGCCGGTCCTTACAATAACGGCGGCTGCCGATAGTAAGCACCAATAAGGAGGCTCCTTCTGTGAAGGGGCCTTTTTTGTATCGGCTGAACCCTGTTCGTTAGAGCCTTGGTGTTTGGCAGACAAAAGAAAACCCCCGACAAACCAGAAGTCTGTCGGGGGTTTTCTTTTGTCTGGAGGAATCAGGCGTCTCGCAACGCCCGATTCAGCTCAGCTTATTGGCAAGCTTCGCAATCCGGCTCGTCGATGGCGCAAGCCTTCGGTACTGGAGCCGGGCCGGCTGGCGCTGCCAGGACCGAATCGTCACCGTGGTTGCCGCCGCTGGAAACAGCGTTCAGCTTGCCGGTGTTGATGGTCGACTTCTCGGTGCTGGTTGCGGCCAGGGCACGGAGGTAGTAGGTGGTTTTCAGACCACGGTACCAGGCCATGCGGTAGGTCACGTCGAGTTTCTTGCCCGATGCGCCGGCGATGTACAGGTTCAGCGACTGGGCCTGGTCGATCCACTTCTGACGACGGCTGGCGGCGTCAACGATCCACTTGGTGTCCACTTCGAACGCGGTCGCGTAGAGCTCTTTGAGTTCTTGCGGGATGCGCTCGATCTGCTGAACCGAACCGTCGTAGTACTTCAGGTCGTTGATCATGACCGAGTCCCACAGACCGCGAGCCTTCAGGTCGCGAACCAGGTACGGGTTGATCACGGTGAATTCGCCCGACAGGTTCGATTTCACATACAGGTTCTGGTAGGTCGGTTCGATCGACTGCGATACGCCGGTGATGTTGGCGATGGTGGCGGTCGGTGCGATGGCCATGATGTTCGAGTTACGGATGCCTTTCTGTACACGGGCGCGAACCGGTGCCCAGTCCAGGGACTCGGTCAGGTCAACGTCGATGTACTTCTGGCCACGTGCTTCGATCAGGATCTGTTGCGAATCCAGCGGCAGCACGCCTTTGGACCACAGCGAACCCTGGAACGTCTCGTACGAGCCGCGTTCGTCGGCCAGGTCGCAGGACGCCTGGATCGCGTAGTAGCTGACCGCTTCCATCGACTTGTCGGCGAACTCGACGGCAGCGTCGGAACCGTAAGGGATGTGCTGCAGGTACAGCGCGTCCTGGAAGCCCATGATGCCCAGGCCGACCGGACGGTGACGGAAGTTGGAGTTCTTCGCCTGCGGTACCGAGTAGTAGTTGATGTCGATCACGTTGTCGAGCATGCGTACCGCTACGTCGATGGTGCGCTTGAGCTTGGCGGTGTCCAGCTTGCCGTCGACGATGTGGTTCGGCAGGTTGATCGAGCCCAGGTTGCAGACCGCGATCTCGTCCTTGTTGGTGTTCAAGGTGATCTCGGTGCACAGGTTCGAGCTGTGAACCACGCCGACGTGCTGCTGCGGGCTGCGCAGGTTGCACGGGTCCTTGAACGTCAGCCATGGGTGGCCGGTTTCGAACAGCATCGACAGCATCTTGCGCCACAGGTCTTTGGCCTGGATGGTCTTGAACAGCTTGACCTTGCCCGGGTACTCGGTCAGGGCTTCGTAGTACTCGTAGCGCTCTTCGAAGGCCTTGCCGGTCAGGTCGTGCAGGTCTGGTACTTCGGATGGCGAGAACAGGGTCCACTTGCCGTCATCGAAGACGCGCTTCATGAACAGGTCAGGGATCCAGTTGGCGGTGTTCATGTCGTGGGTACGACGACGATCATCACCGGTGTTCTTACGGAGTTCGATGAACTCTTCGATGTCCATGTGCCAGGTTTCCAGGTAGGCACACACCGCGCCTTTGCGCTTGCCACCCTGGTTAACGGCAACGGCGGTGTCGTTCACCACTTTCAGGAACGGAACCACGCCTTGCGACTTGCCGTTGGTGCCCTTGATGTACGAACCCAGTGCACGAACCGGGGTCCAGTCGTTGCCCAGGCCACCGGCGAATTTCGACAGCATGGCGTTGTCGTGGATCGCGTGGTAGATGCCGGACAGGTCGTCCGGAACGGTGGTCAGGTAGCAGCTCGACAGCTGTGGACGCAGGGTACCGGCGTTGAACAGGGTCGGGGTCGAAGCCATGTAGTCGAACGAGGACAGCAGGTTGTAGAACTCGATCGCACGGTCTTCTTTCTGCTTCTCTTCGATCGCCAGGCCCATGGCCACGCGCATGAAGAAAATCTGCGGCAGTTCGAAACGCACGCCATCCTTGTGGATGAAGTAACGGTCGTACAGGGTCTGCAGGCCCAGGTAGGTGAATTGCTGGTCGCGCTCGTGGTTGATCGCCTTGCCCAGTTTTTCCAGGTCGAAGTCGGCCAGCACAGGGTTCAGCAGTTCGAACTCGATACCTTTGGCGACGTAGGCCGGCAGCGCCTTGGCGTACAGGTCGGCCATCTCGTGGTGGGTCGCGCTCTCGGCGACACCCAGGAAGCCCAGGCCTTCGGCGCGCAGGGTGTCCATCAGCAGGCGGGCGGTCACGAACGAGTAGTTCGGCTCGCGCTCGACCAGGGTACGTGCGGTCATTACCAGTGCAGTGTTGACGTCGTTCAGGGCCACGCCGTCGTACAGGTTCTTCAGGGTTTCGCGCTGGATCAGGTCGCCGTCGACTTCGGCCAGGCCTTCGCAGGCTTCGGTGACGATGGTGTTCAGGCGGCCCATATCCAGTGGCGCGAGGCTGCCGTCGGCGCGGGTGATGCGGATCGACGGGTGCGCCTGAACCGGTGCATCGGCGGTGGTGCGGGTGGCGCGTTCCTTGGAACGGGCGTCGCGGTAGATCACGTAGTCGCGAGCCACTTTCTGCTCGCCGGCACGCATCAGGGCCAGTTCGACCTGGTCCTGGATTTCTTCGATGTGGATGGTGCCGCCCGACGGCATGCGACGCTTGAAGGTCGCGGTGACCTGTTCGGTCAGGCGGGCAACGGTGTCGTGGATTCGCGACGAAGCGGCAGCGGTGCCGCCCTCAACTGCGAGAAACGCTTTGGTGATAGCGACGGTGATCTTGTCATCGGTGTAAGGAACGACAGTGCCATTACGCTTGATCACACGCAGTTGACCAGGCGCGGTGGCAGCCAGATCCGAATTCGAATCGGCGGCCTGCGGCAAGGTGCCCTGCGGGTTCTCGCGAGTTGTGTCGGTTTGCATGGGTGTCTCCACGTTCTCTATGTTTGTTTGGGCACCATCACGGTGCCCACCGTTCCGTCCTGAAGCACTACAACCGGCCAGCGCCGGGTAACGACTTCGGGACAGTTCAGGAAGTGGGCCTTGTGGGCGCCGCTTCCATGCCGAAGTCTTCGGTTCGCGCGATACGCGTGAAACCGCATTCCTTTCGGGGAGCAGTTTCGGACTGCAACACCCGTACCGTTTACGCCGTGATCGGCTGAAAAACGGTAGCCATCCGCAGGCGCGGTTTGGGCTTCTGAAAATACGTTTGGTTCAACCCGACAATGGCAATAAAAAGCCTTGAATTCACTGTCCGGTTTGTGTTTGGTTTTTGGCGCGAACCCCTACATGTAGGGTTTTTTTGGGCGCGGGCTACAAGATAATGCGTTTTGGGGGGCGATTGCAACGGACAGCCTGTGGATAACCCTGTGCGTAAATTGTGTGCGAAACAGGGAAAACCTTTGTAGGCCGTGAACCTGCTGAGCTAGACCGTTTGTCACTGTTTTTTCGCCGGGAAAAACGCTTCAGCGGATTTTTAAGGGCGCGAACCCTATCACAAAAAACGGCCTTGTCCGAACGCATTTACCGACTTGTGTTCTCGCTGTACGCCGTTTATACAATCGGCCCTGACACACGCATTCTTATCCTCCTTAAAGATGACAAAAAGACGGGAGGATCCTTCCTTTATTCGCAGCATCGGCAAGCAGAGGTCACCCGTGGAGCAAGAAGCCTGGCAGGTATTGATAGTCGAGGACGACCAACGACTGGCCGAACTGACCCGCGAATACCTGCAAGCCAACGGATTGCGCGTGGAGATCGAAGGCAACGGGGCGCTGGCGGCGGCGCGGATCATCAAGGAACAGCCGGATCTGGTGATCCTCGATCTGATGCTCCCCGGTGAAGACGGCCTGAGCATCTGCCGCAAGGTGCGCGACCAGTACGACGGGCCGATCCTCATGCTGACCGCGCGCACCGACGACGCCGACCAGATCCTCGGCCTCGACATCGGCGCCGATGATTACGTGTGCAAACCGGTGCGCCCACGACTGTTGCTCGCGCGCATCCAGGCGTTGTTGCGACGCAGTGACGCACCGGAGCCGGCGGCAGGCAAACCTCGCCGTCTGCAATTCGGCCCGCTGGTAGTGGACAACGCCTTGCGCGAAGCCTGGCTGAGCGACAGCGGCATCGAGTTGACCAGCGCCGAATTCGATCTGCTGTGGCTGCTGGTGTCCAACGCCGGACGCATCCTGTCACGGGAAGAAATCTTTACCGCGTTGCGCGGCATCGGCTACGACGGTCAGGACCGCTCGATCGATGTGCGCATCTCGCGCATCCGCCCGAAGATCGGTGACGACCCCGATCACCCGCGTCTGATCAAGACTGTGCGTAGCAAAGGTTATCTGTTCGTGCCTGAAGCCTGCGTAGAACTGCCGCTGTGAATTCGATCTTCCTGCGCATCTACGGCGGCATGTGCGCGGCACTGATTCTGGTGGCGGTGCTCGGTGTTCTCGCGCTGCACCTGCTCAACCAGGTGCGCAGCGAGCAATATCGCGAACGTCTGGCCCACGGCACGTTTTCCCTGATGGCCGACAACCTGCAACCGATGAACGATACCGAGCGCCATCGCGCCTTGCTGGTCTGGGAACGGCTGCTGGGGATTCCGCTGACGTTGCAGACGTTCACCCAGACCGATCTCGATCTGACCCAGCGCACCCGCGTGCAGCGCGGCCAGGCCCTGGTCGAGCAGACCGGGCCGCACGCGGCCAAGGTCTACCGTCTGGTCAGCGACAAGGAGCAGTTGGTACTGGTGGGCGAGGTGCAACAGATCAGCGAGCAACTGGCCCGGGCGACCATCTACCTGCTGGCCGATGAACTGGTGCGCGTGCCGGTGGGCGAGCAACCCAAGCGCCTCGCGCAATTAAAGGAAGAGAAGGGGTTCGGTTTCGATCTGCGGCTGGTCACCGTGGACGAGGCCGACATGGATGAGGACCAGAGCCGTCGCGTCTCGGAAGGCGATACGGTGATGGCGCTGGGCAAGGGCGGTGATTCGATCCGGGTGTTCGCCGGGATGGTCGGTACACCGTGGGTGCTGGAAATCGGTCCGCTCTATCAAATGAATCCGTACCCGCCGCAATGGCTGGTGCTGATTGCCGCATTGGGTCTGACCCTGATTGGCCTCATCGTCTATTTATTGGTGCGTCAGCTCGAACGGCGCTTGCGTGGCCTCGAAGCGGCGGCCACGCGCATCGCCAAGGGCAGCCTGGAAACCCGTGTTCCGGCGCGCGGTGCCGACTCGGTGGGCAAGCTGGCGGCAGCGTTCAACGGCATGGCCGAGCACCTGCAACAGTTGCTGGCGATCCAGCGTGAGCTGGTGCGCGCGGTGTCCCATGAGTTGCGCACGCCGGTGGCGCGTCTGCGATTCGGTCTGGAAATGATCGGCTCGGCCACCACCCCGCAAGCGCTGGAGAAGTACCGCGAGGGCATGGACCACGACATCGAGGACCTCGATAAGCTGGTGGACGAAATGCTCACCTATGCGCGGCTGGAGCAGGGTTCGCCGGCGCTGACCTTCCAGCGCATCGACCTCGATGCACTGGTCAATCAGGTAATCGGGGAACTGGCGCCGTTGCGTGCAGATGTCACCGTTCAGCGCGGTCTGTGCCTGTCGGCGGCCGATTGCGACGATGCCTGGGTCGAGGCCGAACCGCGTTACCTGCATCGGGCCTTGCAGAATCTGGTGGGCAACGCCATGCGCCATGCGCGCTCGAAGGTCACGGTCAGTTATCAGGTCGGGCAGATGCGTTGTCGGGTGGATGTCGAAGACGATGGTCCCGGTGTGCCGGAAAGTGCCTGGGAGAAAATCTTCACGCCATTTCTGCGGCTGGACGACAGCCGTACCCGGGCGTCCGGCGGGCATGGATTGGGGCTGTCGATCGTGCGGCGGATCATTCACTGGCATGACGGCCGGGCGCTGATCGGCAAGAGCAAGAGTCTGGGCGGGGCGTGTTTCAGCCTGAGCTGGCCGCGGAATCAGGAGCGGCGCTGAAGCCGCTCAAGCCTGGATGCTGACCAGACTCAACAACTGCCCGTCGTGCACGCCGAACTGTGCGTCCAGTTCGGTCCCGTTGCGCCATTCGCTGGACAGGTCCGTCAGCAGGCGCAGCCTCACATGACCTTGCTCGGTCCATTCGAGCACTTCGGCGTGCTCGAAATAGAAACGCTTCTGGACGATCGGGTACAGCGCCTTGAACAGGCTTTCTTTCACCGAAAACGTCAGGGTCACCCACAACGCCAATTGATCGCGGGCGCCGGCGGCCATGCGCTGCATCTCCGCTGGCGTGAGGATTTCCCCGGCCAGCCGTTCGGCCCGTTCGGCGTTGAGCAGGTTTTCCATATCCATGCCCAGCCCACGCCAGTGTCGTTTGTTGGCGACAATTGCCGCCGCCCGGCCCGTGCTGTGGGTGATCGAGCCGCAGATATGCGACGGCCACACTGGCGCTCGATCCTCGCCAATGGCCGGGACACTGCCTGAGCCTTCCAACTGCTCTAGCGCAGCCCGGGCGCAGACCCGCCCGGCGAGAAACTCCGCCTGACGCTTGGCCACCGAGCGCTGGATGCTCGGCGGCGGCTCGATGGCACTGCGGCGAAAGTCATCGCCGAGCATTTGCGACGGATCGAAGTGGGTGCTCAGCAGCACGGTGTCCGGCAGCACGGTCGGCAATGGCCAGTGGGCATCGAGCGGGGTGCAGCAAGCGGGGAGGAGGGGGCTGGAATTCATGGCGGGCATTTTGCCGGGTTGCTTTGAGGCTGGATAGTGCGCAGATGTGGAACGTTCCCGCGCAGGGCGCGGGAACGAGTGGGTTCAGCCAAAAATTTTCTTGAAGAAAGCCTGCATGTCCGCCCAGGATTTTTCATCCGCAGCCTTGTTGTAGCCGATGTCCGGGCCACCGTGATCGCCGTGGCTCAGACGATCCGCATCGGGGTTGGTGAAACCATGCTTGGCGCCGTCAAGGCTGACGAATTTATAGTCGGCGCCGGCCTTGTCCATTTCAGACTTGAACGCCGTGACGTTGTCGGCGGTGACCATGCTGTCCAGTGCGCCGTGCTCGACGAGGATTTTCGCCTTGACGCTGCCGGGCGTCGCCGGAGTCTTGGTGGCGAGTGCGCCGTGGAAACTCACCACGCCGGCCAGTGGCACACCCTGGCGTGCCGCATTCAACACCACGCCACCACCGAAGCAGTAACCGATGGCGGCCAGTTTGCCGGTGTCGGTCTGTGGCTGCTTTTTCAGCAGGTCGAGGCCGGCCTCGAAGCGTTTGCTGGCGGCATCGGCGTTCTGCGTGGCCGCCTGCATGAACGCCATCGCGTCTTTCGGGTGCTCGGTGTTCTTGCCGTCACCGTACATGTCAATCGCCAGGGCGCTGTAGCCGAGGCCGGCGAGATCCCGGGCGCGGCGCTTGGCGTAGTCGTTCAGGCCCCACCATTCATGGACCACCACCACGCCGGGGCGAGGGCCCTTGATCGCGTCGTCATAGGCGTAATAACCGATCAGTTTCGTGCCATCGGCGCTCTGGTAAGGTATTTCCTCGGTTTTGATTGCAGCCGCGCTGAGGCTGCTGAAAGCGAGCAGGGTGAGGGCAAGGAACAGGCGCATGATCGGGTCTCCTGACAGTAAAAGGTCAAGACAGCCTAGTTCATTTGATTGCGCCCGGGTTCAGGGTGCGTTCAGGGCAGGTACAGGCCGGGTTCAGTAATCTTGAACCACGTCCGAGGGATGAAATGAACAGGACCCTCAAAAGCGGCAGTACACCGTTGTCGCAGGTATGCTGTTGGAGATGCTGATTGGCCCGGGAGAGTGTCATGAAACTGTTGGTCGTCGAAGATGAAGCGCTGTTGCGCCATCACCTGCAAACCCGCCTGACGGAAAGCGGTCACGTGGTCGAGTCCGTGGCCAATGCCGAAGAGGCGCTGTACCAGACCGGGCAATTCAATTTTGACCTGGCGGTGATCGACCTCGGCCTGCCGGGCATGGGCGGGCTCGACCTGATCCGCCAGTTGCGCCAGGACGGCAAGAGCTTTCCGATCCTGATTCTCACCGCCCGCGGCAACTGGCAGGACAAGGTCGAAGGCCTGGCCGCCGGTGCCGACGATTACCTGGTCAAACCGTTCCAGTTCGAAGAGCTTGAAGCCCGGCTCAATGCGCTGCTGCGTCGCTCCAGCGGTTTTACCCAGTCGTCCATCGTCGCCGGGCCGCTGCTGCTCGACCTCAATCGCAAGCAGGCGACCCTCGATGAACAGCCGCTGGCGCTGACCGCCTACGAATACCGGATTCTCGAATACCTGATGCGCCACCACCAGCAAGTGGTGCCCAAGGATCGCCTGATGGAGCAGCTGTACCCGGACGACGACGAGCGTGATCCGAACGTGATCGAAGTGTTGGTCGGGCGCCTGCGGCGCAAGCTCGAAGGCCCCGGCGGGTTCAAACCGATCGACACGGTGCGCGGCCTCGGCTACCTGTTCAATGAGCGCTGCACTTGATCCGTTCGCTTCGTGTTCGCTTGATGTTGGCCGCCACGACGCTGGCGGTGTTCTTCATGCTCGCCTTGCTTCCGGCGATGCAAGGGGCGTTCAGCCTGGCGCTGCAGGATTCCATCGAGCAGCGCCTGGCTTCGGATGTCACCACACTGATTTCTGCTGCACGGATTGAAAACGGTCGGCTGGTGATGCCGATGCAGTTGCCGGACGAGCGTTTCAACCTCGCCGACTTCCGTCTGCTCGGCTACATCTACGACCGCGAAGGTCATCTGGTCTGGCGCTCGAAAGCGACCCAGGAAGAGCAGATCAACTACAAACCGCGTTACGACGGAATGGGCAGCGAGTTCGCGCGGATTCGCGAAGCCAGCGGCCAGGAGTTCTTCGTCTACGACGTCGAAGTCAAACTGCTTGGCGGCAAGAATGCGGCGTTCAGCATCGTCGCGCTGCAACCGGTGCGCGAATACGAAACCACCCTCGAGGGCCTGCGGGAAAACCTCTACCTCGGCTTCGGCGCTGCGTTGCTGGTCTTGCTTTCGTTGCTATGGATCGGCCTGACCTGGGGTCTGAAAGCCTTGCGCCGACTCAGTCAGGAGCTGGACGAAATCGAAAGCGGCACCCGCGAAAGCCTCACTGAACAGCACCCCCGTGAGCTGCTGCGCCTGACCGGCTCGCTCAACCGCTTGCTGCACAGCGAACGTCAGCAGCGCAGCCGCTATCGAGACTCCCTCGACGATTTGGCCCACAGTCTGAAAACCCCGCTGGCGGTGTTGCAGGGTGTCAGCGAAGACATGGCCCAGCGCCCCGAAGATCGCGATCAGGCCTGGGTGCTGCAAGCCCAGATCGAACGCATGAGCCAGCAGATCAGCTACCAGTTGCAACGCGCCAGCCTGCGCAAAAGCGGTCTGGTGCGCCATCAGGTACGCCTGCGCCCGGTGCTCAAAAGCCTGTGCGACACCCTGGACAAGGTCTACCGCGACAAGCGCGTACGCGTGGCATTCGACCTGCCGGAACACTGTTACCTGCCGATCGAGCAGGGTGCCTTGTTGGAAATGCTGGGCAACCTGCTGGAAAACGCCTATCGCCTGTGCCTGGGCGAAGTGCGCATCAGCGTGCGCGAAACCCTGGCCGGGAGCGAGTTGTGCATCGAAGACGACGGTCCCGGTGTCCCGCAACACCAGCGAGCGCGGATCCTTGAGCGCGGTGAACGTCTGGATCGCCAGCACCCGGGACAGGGGATCGGTCTGGCGGTGGTCAAGGACATCATCGAAAGCTACAACGCCAAATTGACCCTGGGCGATTCGCCGATGGGCGGGGCGGCGTTCAGGATTCATTTTCCGGCGGTGTGATCGCCTACTGTTCCTGCGCCCGATAAGCCCCCGGCGTCAGCCCCGTCCACTTCTTGAACGCCCGATGAAATGCCGACGGCTCGGAAAACCCGAGCTGTTCGGCGATCTGTTGCAACGACAGATCGGCCCGCCCCAGGTGATAGATCGCAATGTCCCGGCGCAGCTGATCCTTCAACTCCTGAAAACTGGTGCCTTCCTCGCGCAAATGCCGGCGCAGGGTTTGCGGGCTGATGTGCAGATGCGCCGCCACGGCTTCCAGGTCCGGCCAGCGTGCGCTGTCATGACTGAGCAGGCGGCGCAATCGGCTGCTGAGGCTGTTGCCGTCGTCCGGGCGAGACAGCAGGTCGGCGGGGGAGCGTTCGAGAAAGTGCTTGAGGGTGCGCTCGTCCTGCAACAGCGGCATGTGCAGATAGCGACTGTGAAACACCAGACTGCTTTGCGGCGCCGAAAACGCCAGCGGGCACGAGAACAGCAAATCGTACTCCGCCCCGTGCGCCGGTTTCGGGTAGCTGAAACTTGCCTGTTCCAGGCGTATCCGCTGGCCGATCAGCCAACTGCCGAGGCGGTGCCAGATCACCAGCAGGCTCTCGGAGAGAAAGTGATCCGGGTCCCACAATTGCGAATCGTCGAGGCTCAGGCGCACCCATTCGTCTTCATGAGTCAGGCTCAGGCGCGGGGCCTCGGGGAATAGGCTATAAAACAATAAGCCGCGTTGCAGAGCCTTTTCCAGGCTGCGGCAATGGATGATGGCGTGGCACATCATGGCGAAACTGCCGGTCTTGCTGGGCGCGTTGCCGAAGCCCAGGCATTCGTCGTCCAGGGCCAGCCACAGGTTCTGGATCAGTTGGGTGAACAGTTCCGGGGCGATCCGCGCACGGGGCTCGTCGAGCAGTTCGGGACTGATGCCCAGTTGCAGCAGCAAGCCCGAATAATCGAACCCGCGACGGCGCGCGCCACCGAGGGCGGCACGGGCGAAATGACTGGCGATGGTGCGTTCGCGCATGGGGGGCAGATCCTTCCTCTGGCGACCGATGGTAGCCGGCGGCTCTGATCGGCAACAAGGCGGATTTCCGCCAAATTGTAGGACGAGAGCAGGTGGGTTGGCGGAAATCCGCCACACTTGAGTAACCGAATGGTGACACAGAAAAACCTGCATCCCCTGATATCAAAAGGCTTGCAGCGATTTGCACCAAAGTGGCACGACGTTTGCGATAAGAGCGACAGAAGCGTGCGCCGAGCCGGTCCGGAAAGCGTCGTTCGACACAACAAATCCCTCCAGTGCAGGAGGGTTCGCAATTCAAGTGTCGCGTTCAACAGATGGATGTTGCCACGCGGGACTCTTGAGGAACTTTGCAATGACGACTCGTCAGCCACTGTACAAATCCCTGTATTTCCAGGTGATCGTCGCAATCTGTATCGGTATTGCGCTCGGCCACTACTACCCGCAGTTCGGCGTGGCCGTTAAGCCACTGGGTGACGGGTTCATCAAACTGATCAAAATGATCATCGCTCCGATCATCTTCTGCACCGTGGTCAGCGGCATCGCCGGCATGCAGAGCATGAAGTCGGTCGGCAAGACCGGCGGTTACGCACTCCTGTACTTCGAAATCGTTTCGACCATCGCCCTGCTGGTCGGCCTGATCGTGGTCAACATCGTGCAGCCGGGCAACGGCATGCACATCGACGTCGCCACCCTCGACGCCTCGAAAGTCGCCACCTACGTGCAGCAAGGTGCTGACCAGAGCGTTGTCGGCTTCCTGCTCAACGTGATCCCGACCACCATCGTCGGCGCGTTCGCCACCGGTGACATCCTGCAAGTGCTGATGTTCTCGGTGATCTTCGGTTTCGCCCTGCACCGCCTGGGTGCCTACGGCAAGCCGATCCTGGACTTCATCGATCGCTTCGCCCACGTGATGTTCAACATCATCAACATGATCATGAAGCTTGCGCCGATCGGTGCCTTCGGTGCGATGGCCTTCACCATCGGCGCTTACGGTGTCGGCTCGCTGGTGCAGCTGGGTCAACTGATGGCGTGCTTCTACATCACCTGCCTGGCATTCATCCTGATCGTGCTGGGTGCCATCGCCCGCATGCACGGCTTCAGCGTGCTGAAGATGATCCGCTACATCCGTGAAGAGCTGCTGATCGTACTCGGCACTTCGTCGTCGGAATCGGTACTGCCACGCATGCTGATCAAGATGGAGCGTCTGGGCGCGAAGAAATCGGTAGTGGGTCTGGTGATCCCGACCGGTTACTCGTTCAACCTCGACGGTACTGCGATCTACCTGACCATGGCGGCCGTGTTCATCGCTCAGGCGACCGACACCCACATGGACATCACTCACCAGATCACCCTGCTGGTGGTGTTGCTGCTGTCCTCCAAAGGCGCCGCCGGTGTGACCGGTTCGGGCTTCATCGTGCTGGCCGCCACCCTGTCGGCGGTAGGTCACCTGCCGGTGGCCGGTCTGGCACTGATCCTGGGTATCGACCGCTTCATGTCCGAAGCCCGCGCCCTGACCAACCTGGTCGGCAACGCCGTTGCCACCATCGTTGTGGCCAAGTGGGTCAAGGAACTGGACACCGACGTACTGGACGCCGAGCTGGCCTCGGGCGGTCGCGGTATCGTCGACCAGCGTCACGAAGACGACCTGGGTGTGGCCGAAGGCCCGACCCCGAGCAATGTGAAGTAAGCATCGATTGAATGGAAAAACCCGCTTCGGCGGGTTTTTTCATGTCTGCGATTTAATTGCACGATTTGAGCACAACGGTCAGCGCAACTGACGCATCCGGTAATTGCCCCATCGTTCATGGCTGCCTAGGCTGCATGCATCGTTGATGGAGATCGCCCATGTCTGCACCGTTGGCCTCACTGAAGATTCTGGATTTCTCGACCCTGCTGCCGGGACCGTTCGCCTCGCTGTTGCTGGCGGACATGGGCGCCGAGGTGCTGCGCATCGAATCGCCGACCCGTCTCGACCTGGTGCGGGTGTTGCCGCCCCACGATCACGGGATTTCGGCCAGCCACGCCTACCTGAATCGCAACAAGCGCAGCCTGGCGCTGGATCTCAAGCAGCCCGAGGCGCTGGAGTTGGTGAAGCAGTTGCTGGCGGACTACGACATCGTGCTGGAGCAGTTTCGCCCCGGCGTGATGGAGCGGCTGGGGCTGGGCTACGAGGCGCTGAAGGCGATCAATCCGAAGCTGATTTATGTGTCGATCACCGGTTACGGCCAGACCGGGCCGTACAAGGATCGCGCTGGCCACGACATCAACTATCTGGCGCTAGCCGGGCTCTCCAGTTACACCGGGCGCGCCGACAGCGGGCCGTTGCCGCTGGGCATGCAGGTGGCGGATATCGCGGGTGGCTCGCTGCACGGGGTGATCGGCCTGTTGGCGGCGGTGATTTCTCGCCAGCAAACCGGGCAGGGCACACACCTGGACGTGAGCATGACCGACTGCGCTTTCAGTCTGAATGCCATGGCCGGTGCCGGGTATCTGGCCTGCGGCGAGGAGCCGGGCTGGGAGGACCAGATGCTCAATGGCGGCAGCTTCTACGACTGCTACCGCTCTCGCGACGGGCGCTGGATGTCGGTGGGCAGCCTGGAGCCGGCGTTCATGCAGCAACTGTGTGCGGCGCTGGGGCGGCCGGAACTGGCGGCCCAGGGTTTGTCACCCAAACCCGAGCAGCAACGTGCGCTCAAGGATGCCTTGAAGGTCGAGTTCGAGAAGCATGACTTTGCCGAACTGTGCGAGCTGTTCGTCGGGATCGATGCCTGCGTCGAACCGGTATTGAGCCTGGGCGAAGCGGTGCAGCATCCGCAGTTGCAGGCGCGGGAACTGGTGACGCAGGTGCCCCGTGGGGATGGCTCGTCACAGGCGCAGATCGCCTGCCCGCTGAAGTTCTCCGAGGCGTTGCCGGCGCCGCGACATGTCGGCGCAGCGCCGGGGCAGCATACGGATCAGGTGTTGGGGGAGTTGGGCTTGAGTGTTGAGCGCATTGCCGAATTGCGGCGAGCCAAGGTGATCGCCTGACTTACTCGACCCGCATCTCGCCACTGAACACCAATGTATTTCGGCATCGGCGGCACAAATACCGCCGTCCCTGCCGCACCAGACTATGGCGCTGGGCCGAAAACGGAAAATCACTGTCGGCACATGGGCATTTGTAGATATAGCGGGTCACGCTGCGGCGTTTGACTTCGTAGGTGTGGCAGCGGTCCGGCGGCAGCTCGTAAACGCCGCGCATGATCAATTGCCACTCCTCGCCATGGGGCTGGATACGGTCGCCGAACAGTTGATGGGCGATCAGGTGCGCGACTTCGTGGGCCACGGTCTGCTTGAGGAAATGCTCGGTGTTCTCCCGGTACAGCTGCGGGTTGAAGCGCAGCAGGTTCTCGTGCAGATGCGCGACCCCGGCTTTTTGCCCGCGCAGCTTGAGGCTCACCACGGGGCGTTTGAAAGGACGTTTGAAAAAGGATTCAGCGAGTTGGAAACAGTCTTCGACGCGGGTATTGAGTTGCTCGGGCATGCTTGATGGATCTCCAGAGAGTCGGAGTATGCCGCAACCGTCCGTCCTTGCGTATCGCCGAACTGCCGAATGGTCGTGGCGCTTTTCCCTGGCATGAGAAGGCCGCCTCGCGGCGGCCTGTGTTGGCGGATCTTGTTCTTCTCGGCGGTGCGGCCAGCTAATTTGTGTAGACGGGCCCCACGCCCAGTCCCCAGACAATCACGGTAAACGCCATGATGGCCACCAGCACCACCAGACCCACCGCCAGCACCGAGCTGGAAAACAGAAATCCCTCGTCAGACGGAATGTTCATGAAAGTCGGCAGCCCCACATACAGCAGGTACACCGTGTAGCAGATGGCCGCCGTACCGACGATCATCCCCAGCCACATATGTGGATACAACGCCGCCAGCCCGCCGACGAACAACGGTGTTGCGGTGTAGGTGGCAAACGCGACGCAACGGGCCAGGCTCGGGTTGGCGTCATAGGTGCGGGCCATCCAGTGCACGAAGGCCCCCATGACCGCGACCCCGCCGAGCATCGCCAGGTACGACATGATGGTCATCCACAACGCGCTTTCGACGGTGAGCATCACCGGGGCGCGGCTGCCGATGACCCAGCCGACCTGAGTCGTGCCGATAAACGCCGAAACAGCGGGAATCGCCGCCAGAATCAACGTGTGCGTCAGGTACATGTGGCTGATGCTTTCCTCTTGGTCGCCACGGATTTCCTTCCATTCCTGATCGGGGTGGGTAAAAAGTCCCACTACGTGATGGATCATGCCAGTCACTCCTCTCGTTATTGCCATCGCCCCCCAGCGGAGCGCCTACGGGCCAATGTGGCCGAGCAAATACAGGTCTTCAGATTGCGTGCGACCTTATGTCGCAGTATAGGAAGGTCTTAACCGCACAGGTATTGGGGTCTTAGAGCAAATCGCGCTGTAAACCGGCGAGGTAATCGCGTCGAGGTCTGTACGAACGGGCATTCGAGGGGGCGACAACCTGTGGCCACAACCCCGGTGTTTTTGCGTAAAATGCCCGCCTTTCGTCACACCTCACGGATTTCGCGTCATGGGCACTCTTACGGTCAACCAGAACAAACTGCAAAAGCGCCTGCGCCGCCTGGCCGGCGAAGCAGTCACCGACTTCAACATGATCGAAGACGGCGACAAGGTCATGGTCTGCCTGTCCGGAGGCAAGGACAGCTACACCATGCTCGATGTGCTGATGCACCTGCAGAAGGTTGCACCGATCAAGTTCGAGATCGTCGCCGTGAACATGGACCAGAAGCAGCCGGGCTTCCCCGAGCACGTGCTGCCGGCCTACCTGAAAGAGCTGGGCATCGAGTACCACATCGTCGAGAAAGACACGTACTCGGTGGTCAAGGAACTGATCCCGGAAGGCAAGACCACCTGCTCGCTGTGCTCGCGCCTGCGTCGCGGCACGCTGTACACCTTCGCCGACGAAATCGGCGCAACCAAAATGGCCCTCGGTCATCACCGCGACGACATCGTCGAGACGTTCTTCCTCAACATGTTCTTCAATGGCAGCCTCAAGGCGATGCCGCCGAAGCTGCGCGCCGACGACGGCCGCAACGTGGTGATCCGTCCGCTGGCCTACTGCAACGAGAAAGACATCCAGGCCTACTCGGACTTCAAGCAATTCCCGATCATTCCGTGCAACCTCTGCGGCTCCCAGGAAAACCTGCAGCGTCAGGTGGTCAAAGAAATGCTGGTGGACTGGGAGCGCAAGACCCCGGGCCGTACCGAGAGCATTTTCCGCAGCCTGCAGAACGTGATCCCGTCGCAACTGGCTGACCGTAACCTGTTCGACTTCACCAGCCTGAAGATTGATGAAACCGCCGCTTCGCGTTTCGTTAACGTGGTGAACCTGTAAGCGATCCGATCGCTTGAAAAAAAACGGCGCTCGCGGGCGCCGTTTTCAATTCGTTTTTTAGGAGAGGGCATGCGTGACTACAAGTGGCTGCACGAATACTGTCTGAACCGCTTCGGTTCGGCGGCTGAACTGGAAGCCCATCTGCCCGTTCCCAAGACCCCGGCGCAACTGCGCCAGATCAGCGACGATCGTTATCTCTCGACCATGGCCCTGCGGGTGTTTCGTGCCGGGCTCAAACACAGTCTGGTGGACGCCAAGTGGCCGGCCTTCGAGGAAGTGTTCTTCAAGTTCGACCCGGAAAAAGTCGTGCTGATGAGCGCCGAACACCTTGAGCGGTTGATGCAGGACGCGCGGATCATCCGTCACCTGGGCAAACTGAAAAGCGTGCCGCGCAATGCGCAGTTCATTCTGGACGTCGAGAAAGAGAAAGGCAGTTTCGGCGCGTTGCTGGCGGACTGGCCGGTGACCGATATCGTCGGCCTGTGGACCTACCTGAAAAAGCACGGCCACCAGTTGGGCGGGCTGTCGGCGCCACGCTTCCTGCGCATGGTCGGCAAGGACACCTTCGTGCCGAGCTACGATGTGGTCGCGGCGTTGAATGCCCAGAAGATCGTCGACAAGGCGCCGAGCAGTCTGCGGGATCTGGCCACGGTACAGAACGCGTTCAACCAGTGGCATGAAGAAAGCGGCGAGCGGCCGATGAGCCAGATTTCGATGATGCTGGCTTACACCGTCAACCATTGAGGCCGAGTGATCGTTCCCGCGCAAAACGTGGGAACGATCTTGGGACAGCTGTCAGGCGACGGAGACTTCGCCTTCGCCCGCCAGCTTGCGATTCAACTGATACCGCCAGCGCACATACAGCAACGCCGAGCAGAACACCGCCAGACTGGCGATCATCTCCAGCACGCCGAACAGCTGGCGGCTCGGGTCATACGCCGCCAGTGCGCCCTTGATGAAATACAGGTTCACTACAAAGCACATCCACGAATGCCCGCGTGTGCTGCCCATGATCATGCCCGGTGCCAGCACCAGCCACGGGATCAGTTCGATCAGCAGAATCACCCACGGCCGTGCGCCATGCAGGTCGGCGAACACCAGGTAATACGCGGCGAGCAGTCCGGCCAGACCGAAAAAGCACAGCAGACTGATCACCCGCATCGCCCGCACCCGTGGTTCCAGCCATTCGACGGCGGGCAGGACTTTCGGCTTTCGGGCCATCTCAGTTCCCCAGTTTCTTGGCCGTTTTGGCCAGGCGTGCGCCCAATGCGCGACACAGCGCCACTTCATGCTGATCGAGACCGCTTTTGCCGTCAGCCCCGGCGTGATGGCTGGCGCCGTACGGCGTGCCGCCGCCCTGGGTTTCCAGCAGTGCCGACTCGCTGTAGGGCAGGCCGGTGATCAGCATGCCGTGGTGCAGCAACGGCAGCATCATCGACAGCAGCGTGGTTTCCTGGCCGCCGTGCAGGCTGGCGGTGGACGTGAACACCCCGGCCGGTTTGCCGACCAGCGCGCCGGTCAGCCACAGGTTGCTGGTGCCGTCGAGGAAGTACTTGAGCGGCGCGGCCATGTTGCCGAAACGGGTCGGGCTGCCGAGGGCCAGGCCGGCGCAGTTCTTCAGGTCATCCAGCGTGGCGTACAGCGCGCCTTCATCGGGAATGTCCGGCGACACGGCTTCGCACTCGGTGGAAATGGCCGGCACGGTGCGCAGGCGCGCTTCGAGGCCCGCCTGTTCGACACCTCGGGCGATCTGCCGGGCCATCTCGTTGGTCGAACCGCTGCGGCTGTAATACAGAACCAGAATGTAGGGCGCACTCACGGCAACAGCTCCAGGATCTGCTCCGGTGGGCGGCCGATGACGGCCTTGTCGCCGGCTTCGAGAATCGGGCGCTCCATCAGCTTCGGATGTGCGGCGATGGCTTCGATCAATTGTTTCTCGGTGAGACTGGAATCGGCCAGGTTCAAGGTCTTGTATTCGTCTTCGCCGGTGCGCAGCAGTTGCCGGGCGCTGATTCCCAGCTTGCCGAGCAGGGCCTTGATCTGTGCGGCGTCCAGCGGTGTTTCGAGGTAACGCACCACGTTCGGCGTCAGGCCACGGGCTTCGAGCAGTTCGAGCGCACCGCGGGATTTCGAGCAGCGCGGGTTGTGATAAAGCGTCAGATCGGTCATGGGCGGGTCGCTTCTTGCGTAGAGTGGCGGCTATTCTAACTGTGCAGCGCGCAATCCAGAACCTTGGGAGGCGATGGGTCGCAGGCGCATTCAATTTTTCACAAGGAACACGACATGACACGGCGACTGGCAGCGGCATTGACGATCATCGGGGCGTTGATGCTGGGGGGCTGCGGTAACGACTACGGCATCGATCAGAACGGGCAGAAAGTCGCGTCCGAGCGCCTGGACAAGCAATGGGTGGTACTCAATTACTGGGCCGAATGGTGCGGTCCGTGCCGCACGGAAATCCCGGAACTCAATCATCTGGCCGAAGAACTCAAGGGCAAGAAGATCGGGGTGTTCGGGGTCAACTTCGACAATGTGCAGGGTGAGGAGCTGAAAGGTGCCAGCGAGAAACTCGGCATCAAGTTCACTGTGCTGGCGCAGGATCCGGCGGATCTGTTCGAACTGCCGCGCAGTGAGGCCTTGCCGGTCACCTACATCATCGACAACAAGGGCAAGGTACGGGAACAGTTGATGGGCGAGCAGACGGCGGCGGGGGTGATGGCGAAGCTTGAGGCGTTGAAGGCGACCAATTAAGGTTCGTTCCCACGCGGTGCGCGGGAACGATCAGAAGGCTTAGCCCTCTTCCAGCCACCAGCGCAACGGCTTGCCTTCGGCAGGCCAGAAGCGCATCTGCTCGATGGGCGAAACGTCCCAGCGCTCGACTTTCTCCAGGGCCTGCAGGAAACGCTGTTCCTGCTCCATCAGCGCTGGAGCGCAGAGTTTGCGGGTCTTGCCGATCTTGCCGAAGCTGAGCTTGTCGCCATCGAGGGTATAGGGCGCAAACCAGTGGTTGCAGCCGCCATTGCCGTAGGCCCGGCCATCCTCGCCGAGGGTCACGGTCAGGTGGCTGTAATCCATCAGTGGCCGCTCGCCGATCCATTCCAGGATGTAGCTGCGGTCCTGTTGCAGTTGCACAGGCTCCGCGGCGCAGCCCATCAGGCCGGCGCCGACAGCGGCGGTCAGGGCCAGGTGTTTCATCATGCAGGCTCCTGGCATTTCGGGCACAGGTGCTTGTCACCGACGGCTTTCCAGCCCAGCTCGGCGATGCGCGCCGTGGCGGCTGGTTTCTCTGCCGGTTTGCCGAGCTTGGCGTCTACCGCGAATTCGAAGCTCAGCTCCTTGGCGCAGCTGTCGCAGTTGACCTGCCAGGTGTGGATCGCCAGTTCGCCGAACACCGGGCCGGTGGTCATCGCGGTCCATTGACCCGGCGGGTTGATCAGATGGCGGACGGTATCGACGGTCAGGCGCATGGACAAGTCCTTGCTGCCCTTGAGGGTCACGACCAGCACGTCACCGATACGGATCGAGCCACCGTTGCCGGTGACCTGATAACGGCCCGGTACGAGGGCGCGGCATTCGGTGAGGGTGTGTTGCGGGTTCATCAGGGTGTAGCGGAAATCGTGTTCGACCATGGGTCCTCCAAATATGCGCGACATGCTAGCACGGGCTTGATTGCAGAATAACGCGCACGTGCGACCTTCGATCCGGTTCAAATCGACACCACAGTCGTGGCAAACTGCCGCCTTCATTTCTAAGGAACGGAACATGGCGCTGATCGAATGTTATGAATGCAAGCGGAGCGTGAGCTCCGAAGCCACGGCGTGCATTCATTGCGGGGCTCCGTTGACGGAGGCGCAGGCACCGGCCAGGGCGAGCGCCGGTGGATCAACGATTTCCTTTGGCAGTCTGCCCCGGAACAAGGCGGTTCCCGAAGCTTTCGTCGCAGCCCCCGCGCCTGCCCCGGAACCCAAGGTCATGCCCGCCGCTGCCGGACGCCGGCGCCGGCAACAGGCCGAGCAAGCGGCCGAACCTCGGCTGAATGCCGACGGCGTGCGTCCGGTCGAAGGCTGGTTGAAGATCATGGCGTTCCTGATGCCGATGATCTTTGTCTGGTTCCTGCTGCGCAGCGGTCACTCCCTCAAGCAGCGGCTATTCGGGTTCGGCTGGCTGGGGCTGCTGGTTCTCGCGTCCACGCTGTCCCCGTCCTGATACCCCTGACGTTTCAGCCTTCGACCTGGTTCTGCGGTGATCCCGCCGCCCAGGTCGCGATGTTATGCAGGGTGGTCGCGGCAATCGCCCCCAATGCTTCGCGGGTCAGGAACGCCTGATGCGCGGTAATGATCACGTTGGGAAAGGTCAGCAGTCGCGCCAGTACGTCGTCCTGTAACGGCAGGTCGGAACGGTCTTCGAAAAACAGCTGCGCCTCTTCTTCGTAAACATCCAGCCCCAGATAACCCAACTGACCGTCCTTCAGGGCGTCGATCAGCGCCGGGGTATCCACCAGGCCACCGCGGCCGGTGTTGATCAGCATCACGCCCGGCTGCATGTGCGCCAGCGAATCACGGTTGATCAGGTGCTTGCTCTGCTCGTTCAGCGGGCAGTGCAGGCTGATGATCTGCGATTGCTCCAGCAGTTGCGGCAGGCTCAGGTAGCGCGCGCCCAGGGCTTCGACGGCCGGGTTCGGATACGGGTCGAAGGCCAGCAGCTCACAGCCGAAACCGTGCATGATTTTCGCGAATGTCGCGCCGATCTGGCCCGTGCCGACAATGCCGACAGTCTTGCCCACCAGATCGAATCCGGTGAGGCCGTGCAGGCTGAAATCGCCTTCGCGGGTGCGGTTGTAGGCCCGATGCAGTCGGCGGTTGAGCGCAAGAACCAGCGCCACCGCATGCTCGGCCACCGCGTGGGGCGAGTAGGCCGGAACGCGCACGACCACCAGCCCCAGGCGTTTGGCCGCGTTCAGGTCAACATGGTTGTAACCCGCCGAGCGCAGGGCGATCAGCCGGGTTCCGCCGGCCGCCAGACGTTCCAGCACGGGAGCGCCGAGGTCGTCGTTAATGAAGGCGCAGACCACTTCGTGCCGGTCGGCCAGCGGTGCCGTGTCGAGACTCAGACGGGCCGGTTGAAAGTGCAGTTCGATGCCGGCCGGGCAGTCGACGGCAAGGAAACTGTCGCGGTCGTAGGTCTGGCTGCTGAAAACGATCGTGCGCATGCAATCCTCCTGAAGCATCGACGCGGGCGCGAATCACCCGCGACCACTGTAGCCGCGTCGGCATTGATCGGCATTGCCGTGGATCAGGCGCTGATCTTCGCCTGCGCCGCCAGACGATTGATCGCCCGTTCCAGTTCATCCAGTGCGGTTGAGGCCTTGGGATCTTCCTGTTTGAGCAGGGTTTCGCTGCGTTGGCAGGCCGCGCGCAATTGCGGAACGCCGCAGTAGCGGGTAGCGCCGTGCAGGCGGTGGACCCGTTCGAGCAGACCGTTCTGATCCTGATTGTCGCGGGCCGTGCGAATGGCTTCACGGTCGGCCTCGAGCGAAGCCAGCAACATGGCCAGCATGTCCGCCGCCAGATCCGCCTTGCCGGCGGCCAGGCGCAAGCCTTCCTCGTGATCCAGTACTGGCAGGTCCTGATGCCCAACGAGGCTTTCTCCGCCACGGTCCGGTGCCTGATTGCGCAGCGCCAGTCCCGTCCACTTCAGCACCACTTGGGCCAGTTGCCGTTCGCTGATCGGTTTGGTCAGGTAGTCGTCCATGCCGCTTTGCAGCAGTGCGCGTTTTTCGTTGGCCATGGCGTGGGCGGTGAGGGCGACGATCGGCAGCGGCGTGCAATGACGTTCGCTTTCCCACTGACGGATCGTCTCGGTGCTCTGGCGCCCGTCCATGCCGGGCATCTGCACGTCCATCAGCACCAGATCGAAGGTTTCGCTCTGCACAGCCTTGACCGCGGCGTAACCGCTTTCGACGGCCAGTACCTTGGCGCCCATGTCTTCAAGCAGGGTCTGCACCAGCAACAGGTTGGCCGGGTTGTCGTCGACACACAGCACTTTCGGCGCGCGGCTCGACAGCGGTTCGCCGGGTTCGCTGCGGGTCTGGCGCGGGTTGACCATGTCCGACAGTGCCCGGCGCAGCTTGCGGGTGCAGGCCGGTTTGGACTGGAGCTGGCTGTGCGGGTTGGGCACCGAGAGATGGAACAGCGTCAGTTCGGTGGTCGGGCACAACACCAGTACCCGGCAGCCGAGGTGTTCGAGATCCCAGATGTGCTGGTTGAGTCGTTCCGGCGGCATGTCGTTGCTGGTGATGCCGAGCACCGCCAGATCGATGGCCTGATCGGTCTGATGGGCGCCGGTGACGCCATTGGTCAGGCTTTCCAGGGTATTGAATGGCGTGACGTCGAGCCCGCAGTCTTCCAGTTGATGCTGCAAGGCCTGACGCGCCAGTTCGTGATTTTCCAGCACCGCCACCCGACGCCCGAGCAACGGCGCAGCAGGCAGGTCTTCGCCATCGTCGCGGGTCTTGGGCAGGCTCAGGCTGATCCAGAACTCCGAGCCTTCGCCCGGAGTGCTGTCGACGCCGATCTCGCCGCCCATCTGTTCGATCAGACGTTTGGAAATCACCAGCCCCAAACCGGTGCCGCCGGGCTGGCGCGACAGCGAGTTGTCAGCCTGGCTGAACGCCTGGAACAACGCGCGCACGTCCTGGTTCGACAGGCCGATGCCGGTGTCCTGAATGCTGATGCGCAACTGCACGCTGTCTTCGTGTTCTTCTTCGAGCATGGCGCGGGCGACGATGGTGCCCTCGCGGGTGAACTTGATCGCATTGCTGACAAGGTTGGTGAGGATCTGCTTGAGCCGCAGCGGATCACCGACCAGCGACAGCGGTGTGTCGCGGTATACCAGACTCACCAGTTCCAGCTGCTTGGCGTGGGCAGCAGGGGCGAGAATGTTCAGGGTGTCCTGCAACAGGTCGCGCAGGTTGAACGGGATATGGTCGAGCACCAGTTTGCCGGCCTCGATTTTCGAGAAATCGAGAATTTCGTTGATGATCCCCAGCAGGCTGTCGGCGGACTTTTCGATGGTGCCCAGATAGTCGAGCTGGCGCGGAGTCAGCTCGCTTTTCTGCAACAGGTGGGTGAAACCGAGGATGCCGTTGAGCGGCGTGCGGATTTCGTGACTCATGTTGGCGAGGAACTCGGACTTGATCCGGCTCGCTTCCAGGGCTTCCTTGCGGGCCAGGTCCAGTTCGATGTTCTGGATCTCGATGGTTTCCAAGTTCTGGCGCACGTCTTCGGTGGCCTGATCGACGCTGTGCTGCAATTCTTCCCGGGCGTTCTGCAGGGTACCGGCCATGCGGTTGATGCCGGACGCCAGTTCATCCAGTTCCTGGCTGCCAAGGGGCGGCAGGCGGGTTTCCAGATGACCGTCCTTGAGCTGCGCGACGGCCTGTTTGATCTGGCTTATCGGGCGATTGATCGTACGGCCCATGCGCAGCGCCAGCAGTGCGGCGCCGGCCAGTCCTGCAGCGATCAGCAAGAGGCTGGCGAACAGGCTGCGGTAACCGCGCAGCAACATGCCGTTATGCGACAGTTCCAGCTCGACCCAGCCGAGCAATCGTTCGGACTCCTCGGGGATCATTTCGCCGGCCAGATTGCGGTGCTTGCCGAAAACCGGCAGCAGATAGCGAGTGGCATCGTTGCCGCTGCGCCGCAGCAATTGCGTGCTGTCGCCGCTCGGGGCCTGGTTGAGCATGGTCGGTCCGGCGTGGGCCAGTGGCGAGCGGTCCGGGCCGAGGAAAGTCACCGCACGCACGTCCGGTTGTTCAAGCGACTGAGTGGCGATGCGCTCGAGCAGCTCGGTATCGCCGTGACCCATGGCCCGTGCCACCAGCGGGGCAAGCTGTTCAGCGATCATCTCGCCGCGCTGCATCAGTTGGGCCTGCAGGTCGGACTGCTGCATCCAGGTGAAATAGCCGCCCAGTACCAGCGCCATCAGGCTGGTCGGCAACAGGGTCAGCAACAATACGCGACCTTTGATCCCCAGTTTCTTGAGCACGCCTTTCTCCTGCATCCCGCTGATCATTGACTCTTGCGTGCTTCCGGCACGCGGCATGGGCGCAGTGTAGCGATTTGCTTGCGGGCATTCCCGGGAAAAATGGTGTCGTGATTCGACCTGCCCGGCACCGGTCATTTGTCCGACGGGTCAACCGTGGGTTGCCCGGCGGCGGCCAATCTTGAATAATCGCCCAACTGAGAATTATTTGCAGATAGTCATGACTCCTGTCTCTGTTGGCCAGCCACGCATTCTTTCCATCGAGGACGATCCGGTGCTCGGTGCCTATGTTCACGAGCAACTGGGCCGCAGCGGCTTCCAGGTCACCTGGTGCCGGGACGGCAGCGAAGGCCTCAACATCGCCCGTCGTCAGCCATTCGACGTGGTGTTGATGGACATCCTGTTGCCGGGGCTCGATGGCCTTAACGTCCTGACTCAACTGCGCCAGAGCCATTCCACCCCGGTGCTGCTGATGTCGGCACTGGGGGCGGAGGCCGATCGCATCAGCGGTTTTCGCCTCGGGGCCGACGACTACCTGCCCAAACCCTTCAGCATGGCCGAGCTGCACGTGCGGATCGAAGCGATCCTGCGGCGTGTCGCTCTCGATCGGCGTCCGGCAATCAGCGCTGAGCCTGTAGCGGCGGGTGGTCTGCACTTCGACGATGAACGATGCGAAGTGTCCTACCGCAATCGAGCCGCCGGCCTGACCCGCAGTGAATACCGCTTGCTGGAAACCCTCAATCGCAATGATGAAGAGGTGCTGAGCAAGGCCTTCCTTTATCAGCACGTGCTTCAGCGTGGCTACGCAGCCCACGACCGCAGCCTCGACATGCACATCAGCCAGATCCGCCGCAAACTCAAATCGATCGGCTACACCGAGCGGGAAGTGCGCACGGTGTGGGGCAAGGGCTACGTTCTGAGCGCCGTCGATGAAGGCGTCTGACCTGCCGGGCCGGCATTCGCTGTTCTGGAAACTGGCCTGCCTGCTGGTGGCGTTCTGTCTGCTGATGATCTGGTTGAGCTGGTCCTGGGGCCGCTATATGGAGGAGCGCAACCAGTTTCTCTCCGACGAGGCGCGCGGCACATTGGCGCGTTATGCCGCCGAAGCCGAAGCGGCGTGGCAGCGCGATCAGCGTGTTGGCATTGACCGCTGGTTGCAGAGCATGGAATTGCGCGAGGCCGGTTGGGTCGGCGTAATTGGCGGTAACCTGCAGTCGCTGAGCAGTGATCCGCTGAACGCACAGGAAATCCAGCACCTGACCTTTCTGCGCGGCCTCGACTGGCCGATTCACAAGCAGGGCCGGCCGTGGCTGCGCGTACCATTCCCCACAGAACCGGCCGCCGGCAGCCTGGTCATCGAGCTGCCTGAACGCTTCCTGCCGGGCAAGTACCGAGTGTTCTGGCGAGTGATCACCAATGGTGTGATCCCCGGCCTGTTCACCTTGCTGCTTTGTGTGGGGCTGTATCGCTTGCTGGTAGTGCCGTTGAACAACCTGCGCGAACAGGCCAACGCGTGGCGTGCCGATCAACTGAATGTGCGTCTGTCGAGCGGCATCACCCAGCGCCCGGACGAGCTCGGCGAACTGGCTCGGGCCTTCGACTCAATGTCCGAACGCCTGCAAACCACCGTTGCATTGCAGCAGCAGTTGTTGCGCGACCTGTCCCATGAACTGCGCACCCCCTGAGCCGCCTGCGGGTGGCCAGTGAAAGCGAGCAGGACCTGCAACCGTTGCGCGAACGCATCGGTCGCGAGGTCGATGGCATGCAGCGGCTGGTGGAGGACACCCTGCAACTGGCCTGGCTCGAAACCGAACGCGCACCGCTGCCGGACGAAGCGATCCAGATCCAGGCCCTGTGGGAAATGCTCACGGAAAACGCCTGTTACGAAAGTTGTTGTCCGGTGGGCCAGTTGCAATGTGCGGTGGATGCATCGTGCTGGGTGCGCGGCAACCTCAATACCCTGGCCCAGGCGCTGGAAAACATCCTGCGCAATGCGATTCGTCATTCGCCCAAGGGCGGCATCGTGCGGCTGGATGGCCGGCGCAATGGCGATTACTGGTTGTTGTGGCTGGAGGATCAGGGCGGTGGCGTGGCGGATGCGGACCTTGAGCGGATCTTCTCGCCGTTCACCCGGCTCGATGGCTCGCGGCCGGGGGACGGTGGTTTCGGTCTTGGGCTGAGCATTGCGAGGAATGCGGTGCAGCGGCAGGGCGGGAGCCTTTGGGCTGAGAACGGCGAGTCAGGGTTGCGATTGAATTTGCGGTTGGTGGCCGATGACAATGCCGCCACTTCCGACGCCTTCGCTGGCAAGCCAGTTCCCACCGTGGATGTGTGTCGTCCGCAGATAGTGTGAACAGCACACGAAAGTGTCAGCACTGCTGACACTCTTTAAAAAGCCTCACCACCGGCGCGACTTTTACTGCTTATTCCAAGAAACCATAAGCACCGCACTTTGCGTGATATGGGCCGCGCAGGTTTGCCGGTATGATAGGCGCCCCCGCTGTCCGGATTGCGAAAAACGCCATGACCTTGCAGTACCCAACCATCGCCGATTGCGTCGGCAACACGCCGCTGGTGCGTTTGCAGCGCCTGCCCGGTGTCACCAGCAACACCCTATTGCTCAAGCTCGAAGGGAACAACCCTGCGGGTTCGGTGAAGGATCGTCCGGCGCTGTCGATGATCACCCGTGCCGAGTTGCGCGGGCAGATCCACGCCGGCGATACGCTGATCGAAGCGACCTCGGGCAACACCGGGATCGCCCTGGCGATGGCTGCCGCGATCAAGGGTTACAAGATGATCCTGATCATGCCGGACAACTCCAGCGCCGAGCGCAAGGCGGCGATGACTGCCTATGGTGCGGAGCTGATTCTGGTCAGCCAGGAAGAGGGCATGGAAGGCGCTCGCGATCTGGCTCAGCGGATGGAAGCCGAAGGCCGTGGCAAGGTGCTGGATCAGTTCGCCAACGGCGACAATCCCGAAGCTCACTACACCACCACCGGCCCGGAAATCTGGCGTCAGACCCAGGGCACCATTACCCATTTCGTCAGCTCCATGGGCACCACCGGGACCATCATGGGCGTGTCGCGCTACCTCAAAGAGCAGAGCGACAGCGTGCAGATCATTGGCCTGCAACCGATGGAAGGCTCGGCCATTCCTGGCATCCGCCGCTGGCCGCAGGAATACCTGCCGAAGATTTATCAGGCTGATCGTGTCGACCGCATCGTCGACATGGCGCAAAGCGAAGCAGAAGACGTTACCCGCCGACTGGCCCGGGAAGAAGGCATCTTCTGTGGCGTGTCCTCGGGCGGTGCGGTGGCAGCGATGCTGCGCCTGTCCAAAGAAGTTGAAAACGCGGTGATCGTCGCGATCATCTGTGACCGTGGCGACCGATACCTGTCGACCGGCATTTTCGACGCGGCCAACTGATGGCAAAGCACGAGAGAGGCCTGCGCTTCCAGCCCACCGGCGGCAGCAAGGCCCCGCAACTCCCGACCGGCAAAAAGCAGCGCTTGAAGATCGAGCGCCTGGCCAATGACGGTCGCGGCATCGCGTTTTTTGAAGGCAAGACCTGGTTCGTCCTCGGCGCCCTGGCGGGTGAAGAAGTCGAAGCGCGGGTGCTTGGCGCCCACGGCAAAGTGGTCGAGGCGCGCACCGAGCGTGTGTTCACCGCCAGCGAATTGCGTCGCCCGGCAGCTTGTCAGCACGCCGGTCGCTGCGGCGGTTGCAGCGTTCAGCATTTGCCCCACGGCGAACAGCTTGCCCTGAAACAGCGCATGCTCGCCGAGCAGCTTTCACGGGTCGCCGGTGTCGAGCCCGAGGAATGGGCCGCACCCTTGACTGGTCCGGAATTCGGCTACCGTCGCCGCGCCCGTATTGCCGTGCGTTGGGACAGCAAGGCCAAAACCCTTGAAGTCGGTTTCCGCGCTGCCGGCAGTCAGGACATCGTGGCGATCAACGAATGCCCGGTGCTGGTACAGCCCTTGCAGCCGATCATGACCCGCTTGCCCCAGATGCTCCGTCGCCTGAGCAAACCGCAGGCGCTGGGGCATGTGGAATTGTTCAGTGGCTCGTCCCTGGCCGTTCTGCTGCGTCACATGGCGCCGTTGTCCGAGGCCGACCTGACGATCCTCAAGGATTTCTGCGCATTCCATGAGGCGCAGTTGTGGCTGCACGGCGAAGGTGAGCCGCAGCCGGTCGATGCCACGCAGTCGCTGGGCTATCGCCTGGAGCAGTGGGGTCTGGAGCTGGCCTGGCGGCCGGGGGATTTCATTCAGGTCAATGCCGGGGTCAACGAAGCGATGGTCGCCCAGGCGCTGGACTGGTTGAAACCGACCGCCGACGAGCGCGTGCTCGATCTGTTCTGCGGTCTCGGCAACTTTGCCTTGCCGCTGGCCAAGGCCGTGCGTGAAGTGGTGGCGATCGAAGGCGTGCAGACCATGGTCGATCGCGCCGCCGCCAACGCTGCCAGTAACAATTTGCATAACACAAAGTTTTTTCAGGCCGATTTATCCCAGCCTTTGACCGATGCCGAATGGATCGGAAACGGCTTTTCTGCGGTACTCTTGGACCCACCGCGTGACGGTGCTTTCGAGGTGGTGCGCAAGCTCGCGACCCTGGGTGCCGAGCGGTTGGTGTATGTGTCGTGCAACCCTGCAACTCTGGCGCGCGATACGGTCGAATTGATCAAGCAGGGCTACCGGTTAAAACGTGCCGGGATTCTCGATATGTTTCCTCAAACGGCACATGTCGAGGCCATGGCGTTATTTGAAGCGAGCTAGGATGGCTCGTCTGATCCGACTGATCGGTCCGTGCAGCACTCGTCTTAGCCCCGCGAGTGCGAACGGGCAATCAAGGTCAGTGATTTGACGCATTGAGTCTGCGTCGTAGGGAAGGTAAAGCAAGATGGTACAGGTGAGAGCACACCAGCCGATCAACACCGACGGCAGTATCAATCTCGAGGCTTGGCTCGATCATGCGGTCAGTGTCGATCTGGCACTGGATCGCGAAGCCTTGAAGGAGGCCTGTGAGTACGCTCGACAGGCCGAGCAACAGTCCAACGCGGCGAAGAATCTCTGGTCCGAAGGCAGCGGCAGTTTCAGCACCGGCCTCGAGATCGCGGAGATTCTCGCCGACCTCAAGCTCGATCAGGATTCGCTGGTCGCGGCGGTGCTTTACCGTGGCGTGCGCGAAGGCCAGATCGAACTGGCAGCGGTCAGCCAGCGCTTCGGCCCGGTGGTCGCCAAACTGATTGACGGCGTGCAGCGCATGGCGGCGATCAGTGCCAGTCTCAGCCCGCGCCAGTCGATGGTGATGGGCACTCAGGGCCAGGTGGAAAACCTGCGCAAGATGCTGGTGGCGATGGTCGACGACGTACGCGTCGCGCTGATCAAACTCGCCGAACGTACCTGTGCGATTCGTGCGGTGAAAACCGCCGACGACGAAAAGCGCAACCGGGTCGCCCGGGAAGTCTTCGACATCTATGCGCCGCTGGCTCACCGTCTCGGCATCGGTCATATCAAATGGGAACTGGAGGATTTGTCCTTCCGTTACCTTGAGCCTGATCAATACAAACAGATCGCCAAGTTGCTGCACGAGCGGCGGCTCGACCGCGAGCGCTTCATCGCCGACGTGATGACCCAGCTCAAGGACGAATTGCAGGCCACCGGCGTCGATGCCGACATCAGCGGCCGGGCCAAACACATTTATTCGATCTGGCGCAAAATGCAGCGCAAGGGTCTGGAGTTCAGCCAGATCTACGACGTGCGTGCGGTGCGCGTGCTGGTGCCGGAAATGCGCGACTGCTACACCGCGCTCGGCATCGTCCACACCCTGTGGCGGCACATCCCGAAAGAATTCGACGACTACATCGCCAACCCGAAAGAGAACGGCTACCGCTCGTTGCATACGGCGGTGATCGGTCCGGAAGGCAAGGTGCTGGAAGTCCAGATCCGTACCCATTCGATGCACGAAGAAGCCGAACTCGGCGTCTGCGCGCACTGGCGCTACAAGGGCACCGACGTCAAATCCGGCTCGAACCACTACGAAGAGAAAATCTCCTGGCTGCGTCAGGTGCTCGAGTGGCACGAAGAACTGGGCGACATCGGCGGCCTGGCCGAACAGCTGCGGGTCGATATCGAACCGGACCGGGTCTACATCTTCACCCCGGACGGCCACGCCATCGACTTGCCGAAAGGCGCGACGCCGCTGGACTTCGCCTACCGGGTGCACACCGAAATCGGTCACAACTGCCGTGGTGCGAAGATCAACGGGCGCATCGTACCGCTCAACTACAGCCTGCAGACCGGCGAGCAGGTCGAGATCATCACCAGCAAGCACGGTACGCCGAGCCGCGACTGGCTGAACCCGAACCTCGGTTACGTCACCACGTCCCGGGCGCGGGCGAAGATCGTTCACTGGTTCAAGCTGCAGGCTCGCGACCAGAACGTCGCGGCGGGCAAGACCCTGATCGAGCGCGAGCTCAATCGCCTCGGTCTGCCGGCGGTGGATTTCGACAAGCTGGCCGACAAGGCCAACATGAAAACCGCCGAAGACATGTTCGCCGCCCTCGGGGCCGGCGATCTGCGTCTGGCGCAACTGGTCAACCTGGCGCAACAACTGGTCGAGCCGGAGCGTGGCAACGAACAGCTGGAACTGATTCCACGCAAGGCCACCGGCTACAAGCCGGGCAAGCGCGGCGATATCCAGATCCAGGGCGTCGGCAACCTGATGACCCAGATGGCCGGCTGCTGCCAGCCGTTGCCGGGCGATGCGATCGTCGGTTACATCACTCAAGGGCGCGGCGTGAGCATTCACCGTCAGGATTGCGCCTCGGTGCTGCAACTGGCCGGGCGCGAGCCGGAGCGGATCATCCAGGTCAGCTGGGGCCCGGTGCCGGTGCTCACCTATCCGGTGGACATCGTCATTCGTGCCTACGACCGTTCCGGCCTGCTGCGTGACGTTTCGCAGGTGCTGCTCAACGAGCGGATCAACGTGCTGGCGGTCAACACCCGCTCGAACAAGGAGGACAACACGGCGCTGATGTCCCTGACCATCGAGATTCCAGGGCTGGACGCACTGGGCCGGTTGCTGGGGCGGATTTCCCAGTTGCCGAACATCATCGAGACGCGGCGTAACCGGACTCCATGAAACCGACCTACAGCCTTGAAGACCTGTTGCACCTGATGAACCGTCTGCGGGATCCGCAGTACGGTTGCCCGTGGGACATCAAGCAGACCTACGCGACCATCGTCCCGCATACCCTCGAAGAAGCCTACGAAGTCGCCGACGCCATCGAGCGCGGCGACTTCGATCACTTGCAGGGGAGTTGGGTGATCTGCTGTTTCAGGTGGTGTATTACAGCCAGCTGGCGCGGGAAGAAGGGCGGTTCGAATTTGCCGGGGTGGTCGACAGCATCACCCGCAAGCTGATTCGTCGTCACCCGCATGTATTCCCCACTGGCGATCTGTATGCACCGCTGGATGTGCCGCGTCTGAGCGAAGAGCAGGTCAAGCAGCGCTGGGAGGAGATCAAGGCCGAAGAGCGTGCCGAGAAATCCGCCGAGCCGCAGCAACTGTCACTGCTCGACGATGTGCCCGCTGCGTTGCCGGCCTTGTCCCGCTCGGCCAAGTTGCAGAAGCGTGCCGGGCAGGTCGGTTTCGACTGGCCGGATGCCCTGCCGGTGCTGGACAAGGTGCGCGAAGAGCTCGATGAAGTGCTCGAAGCCATGTCCGAGAATGACCCGCAAGCGGTGGCGGACGAGATCGGTGACCTGCTGTTTTCCGTGGTCAATCTGGCCCGGCACCTGAAGGTCGATCCGGAAACTGCACTGCGTGGCGCCAACGGCAAGTTCGAACGACGCTTCCGTTTTATCGAACAGGCATTGCGCGACACCCACCGCCCCATGGAAGATTGCACCCTCGAAGAGTTGGACGCCCTGTGGGGTGAAGCCAAACGTCAGGAAAAGAATTTGCCCAGCTGCGGCTGAGCCGTTGCCCAAGTGAGTAAGCATCAATGAGCCTTTCCCTTCGCGACCAGTTGCTCAAGGCAGGACTGGTCAACCAAAAGCAGGCCAAACAGGTCAGCAAAGACAAACAGAAACAACAGCGTCTGGCCCACAAGGGCCAGATCGAACTGGACGACTCCCAGCAGCGTGCTGCCCAGGAAGCTCAGGCCGAGAAGGTCAAGCGCGACCAGGAGCTGAACCGTCAGCAGCAGGAGAAGGCCGAAGCCAAGGCCCGCGCTGCGCAGGTCAAGCAGTTGATCGAAGTCTCGCGTCTGCCGAAGCTGACCACCGAGGACTACTACAACTTCGTCGACGACAAGAAGGTCAAGCGCATCTCCGTCAACACGCTGATGCGCAATAAGCTCAGCAGCGGCTCGCTGGCGATCGTGCACCATGCCGGCGGCTATGAAGTGATTCCTCGTGAAGCGGCCCTGAAGATTCAGGAGCGCGATCCACAGCGCATCGTGCAGCTCAACGAGAAGGTCGAAGAGGTGAGTGCCGAGGATGATCCATACGCCGCGTATGTGATCCCTGACGACCTGATGTGGTAAGCGGGTTTTGCCGGGCTCCGAAGCGGCCCTGAAACACCCGATAACGACAAACCCCGCCAATGGCGGGGTTTGTCGTTTTCAATGCTGTGGTTTCGGTTCAGGCGGATTTCAGATCCCGCTGCCGTTCTTGCAGTTCCAGTTCGGCCTTGTAGTTGTGGGCGTCGATCTCGTTGTGGAACATGCCGACCAGCAAGTCTTGTTGATGCACATCCCAGATCCGTACGCCGGCGGCTACGCCTTCATGGGACATGTGTGAATCGTCGCGTTCAGTTACTTTTACAGTCATCTGCTAGCTCCAATCTCTGTTATCTGCAGCAAGGCGTGTGCAGGACTCTTTTATAAAATTTGTTAGCCTGCTAAGTAAATGCTCGATTTGTGCAATGTATTCTTGCGAAATCTGCAACAGCGCTGGAGCCCGCTGAATCCGCGACATTCAGTCGCAGGGCGGTAAGTTGCATGACAGAAGTTTCATTTTGGCGCGGCTGAAAAGTGCTTTTTCCAGGCGAAAAAAAACGCCCCGAACCAGTCGGGGCGTTTTCATGTGCGGCTCAGCGGAAGGGAATTACTTGCCTTCCCAGCGCTTCAGCACGAGGGTGGCGTTGGTGCCACCGAAGCCGAAGCTGTTGCTCATCACGGTGTTGATGGTGGCGTTCTCGCGGGTCTTGGTCAGCACCGGCAGATCGGCCACTTCAGGGTCCAGTTCGTCGATGTTGGCGGAACCGGCGATGAAGTTGCCTTCCATCATCAGCATGCAGTAGATCGCTTCGTGAACGCCGGCGGCGCCCAGGGAGTGACCCGACAGGCTCTTGGTGGAGCTGATGGCCGGGGCCTTGTCGCCGAACACTTCACGCACGCCTTTCATTTCCGCGACGTCGCCGACCGGGGTCGAGGTGCCGTGGGTGTTCAGGTAGTCGATCGGAGTGTCGACGGTGGACATTGCCATCTGCATGCAGCGGATGGCGCCTTCGCCGCTTGGAGCCACCATGTCGTAGCCGTCGGACGTCGCGCCGTAGCCGACGATTTCCGCGTAGATCTTCGCGCCACGGGCCAGAGCGTGCTCCAGCTCCTCGACCACGACCATGCCGCCACCGCCGGCGATGACGAAACCGTCACGGTCGGCGTCGTAGGCGCGGGAGGCTTGTTCCGGGGTGTCGTTGCGCTTGCTGGACAGGGCGCCCATTGCGTCGAACAGGAACGACTGGCTCCAGTGCTCCTCTTCACCGCCACCGGCGAACACGATGTCCTGCTTGCCCATCTGGATCTGTTCCATGGCGGTACCGATGCAGTGAGCACTGGTGGCGCAGGCAGATGCGATGGAGTAGTTCAGGCCCTTGATCTTGAACGGAGTGGCCAGGCACGCCGAAACGGTACTGCTCATGGTCCGCGTTACACGGTATGGGCCAACGCGCTTGACGCCTTTCTCGCGCAGGATGTCCAGCGCTTCCATCTGGTTCAGGGTCGACGCACCGCCCGAACCGGCGATCAGGCCGGTACGCGGGTTGGACACCTGCTCTTCGGTCAGACCGGAATCGGTGATGGCGTCTTTCATGGCCAGGTAGGCGTAAGCCGCTGCGTGGCCAACGAAACGATAGATCTTGCGATCGATCAGTTCTTCAAGGTTGAGGTCGATGGAGCCGGAAACCTGGCTACGCAGACCCATTTCGGCGTATTCCGGGTTGAACCGGATGCCAGGGCGGCTTGCACGCAGGTTAGCGGAGACGGTCTCTTTGTCATTGCCCAGGCACGAAACAATGCCCAGACCAGTGATAACGACGCGGCGCATGCGAATAACCCTTAGAAGTTGTCAGTGGAGGTGAACACGCCGACGCGAAGGCCTTCGGCGGTGTAGATTTCGCGACCGTCGACAGTCACCGAACCGTCGGCGATGGCCAGGTTCAGCTTGCCCTTGAGGACGCGTTTGATATGAATGTTGTAAGTGACTTTCTTGGCGGTCGGCAGGACCTGGCCGAAGAATTTCACTTCGCCCGAACCCAGCGCACGGCCGCGGCCCGGCAGGCCTTGCCAGCCCAGGAAGAAACCGACCAGTTGCCACATGGCGTCCAGACCCAGGCAGCCCGGCATCACCGGATCGCCCTCGAAGTGGCAAGCGAAGAACCACAGGTCAGGGTTGATATCCAGCTCGGCGACCAATTCACCTTTGCCGTACTTGCCGCCTTCTTCGCTGATCAGGGTGATGCGATCCACCATCAGCATGTTCGGGGCGGGCAGTTGCGCGTTACCTGGGCCGAACAGCTCACCGCGACTGCAGCGCAGCAGGTCTTCCCGAGTAAAGGCGTTTTGTTTGGTCATGCGAGCTCCTCAATAATCCCATGCGGCAGGTGGGGCAAATCTTCCCGACCGATCGACGCGTTCATGCCTCGAACCGGCAGCCTACTCATAGACTATTGCGTTGTGGTGAAAGTCACAGCACCAAGGACATGAATGTACACTTGTGCACTGAAATTTTTATTCAAGCCCCTTTTGAGGCCCGTTCGGGTGCCTAAGACTGCCGCACTTTCGCTTTTCACGCCAGTCGCAGATGCTCGAAAGGGCCTCTCTACTGCACCCAGCGCTGCAGAATCTGCTGCAGGTCATTGCGTTTGAATGGCTTGGCCAGGTAATCGTTCATGCCCGCCGACAGGCAGTTTTCCCGGTCGCCCTGCAACGCATTGGCCGTCAGGGCGATGATCGGCACATGGCCGCAGCCGGGCAGGCGGCGGATCTGTCGGGTCGCCTCGTAACCGTCGATGATCGGCAAGCGGCAGTCCATCAGAATCGCTTCGTAACGACTGCCCCCGGCGCTGCGTACAGCCTGCATGCCGTCGGTGGCAACGCTGACAGTGAAGCCCAGGCTGCGCAACATGGCCTCGATCACGGTCTGGTTGACCGGGTTGTCCTCCACCAGCAAGACATTGCGGCCTTCGCCGTCAGCCTTGCCATCCATTGCGCGTGGTGCCGCCAGTGCTGGCAAATCCTGCTTATATAAAGCCAGCGGAATTTCCAGGGTGAACACCGAGCCGCGACCTTCTTCGCTTTGCGCGCGCAAGGTTCCGCCCATGCGCTCGGCCAGGGTGCGGGCGATCGGCAGGCCCAGACCGGTACCGCCATAACGACGGGAGATTGAGCTGTCGGCCTGCTGGAACGCGTTGAACATCAATTCCAGGCTTTCGGAAGAAATTCCGATGCCGCTGTCGCGCACCGAGCAGGTGAACCACAGCAATTCGTGATCCAGCGACTGCCACTGCGCCTCGATGCTGACGCGCCCCTGTTCGGTGAACTTCAGCGCATTGCCCACCAGATTGACCAGAATCTGCCGGATCCGCGTCGGGTCACCCTGTACCTGCAAACCGCGCAGGTCTTCGGGAATCCGCAGTTGCAACTCCAGGCCACGCTGCGCCGCGCTGTGCTGGAACGATTGCGCGCAAGCGCCGATCAGGTCGGCGAGGTTGAACGGAATGTGCTCCAGCTCCAGTTCCGAACGCTCGATGCGCGAGAAATCCAGAATGTCGTTGATCACCTTGAGCAAATGCTCGGTGGACTCGGAAGCCAGCGCCGCGTACTCGATCTGCTCCTCGGTCATCTGCGTGGTTTCCAGCAATTGCAGCATGCCCAGGACACCGTTCATTGGCGTGCGCAGTTCATGACTCATCATGGCCAGGAAGTCCGATTTGGCGTTGTTGGCCTTTTCCGCCTCTTCACGAGTCTGGATCAGCTGCGCCATGGCCTGGTGCTGTTCGCGACTGGCCTGTTCCAGCGCCTGGGCCAGATTGTTGATGTGCTGCGACAAGGCCCCCAGCTCGGTGTCATCGACAATCGGCAACGGCGTCTTGTAGTCGCCGTCCTGAATCGCCTTGACCGCATTGCCAATGTCGCGGATCGGCTGCGACAGGCTGCCGGCCAGGCGCCGCGCCAGAACGAAGGTGAAGAGCAGGGCAAACAGCGCCAGGATCCCGGCCTTGAGCAGGATTTCCTGTTGGCGCTGACTGAATGCATCGTTGGACAGGCCGACGATCACCCGTCCCAGGTAATCCTCGCTGGCACCGCCGTTGTTGGTCTTGCCGTCCTGAAAGAAATCATTGTGCAAGGCAATCCGTTGCAGCCGCACCGGTGACTGGAACACTTCGACCTGATGCGGGCGTTTGTGCGTATCCGATGGTTGTTCGACATACGCCAGAATCCGGTTGGCGCTGTCCTGGATTTCCAGAAACCGCACATTGGGCGTGGCCAGTGTGGCTTTCAGCAGGCTTTCCAACACTTCGTTGTTGCCGGAAATCACCCCGTACTCGGTAGCGGGCGCGAGCTGGTTGGCGATCAGTTGGCCAGTGTGATTCAGCTCCTGACGCAGATCCTGGATGCGCACGAAGGTGAAAAAACTGATCAACAGCAAGGTCAGCAACAGCGCAGGGCCCAGGCTGATCAACTGGGTGCGGGTATTGATGTCCCAACGGCGGAAAATCATGGGCGGCGCTCTCCTTCGGCCAGCTCTTCGGCAACAGACGCTTCATTCATCGGTTCTATGCCTAATGAACGAGCGACCTGCGCATTGCTTGATACTTTAAAACGCCCGGGATAGAGCGATCGCGGCCAGGCGGCCGGTGGGCGGTCGAGCAATTCGTCGAGCACCGTCAGCCAATCGCTTTGATCGCTGTAGGTACTGGCGAGGCTGCCGGCACGTACGAACGAGACGTTCGGGCCGACCAATGCCAGTTGTCGCGAATAGCTGCTCAGCAGCAGGTTTTTTGCGGTTCTCGGGTTGTACAGGTCAGGGTCGTCCAGGCCCAGCAGCACATCGCTGTTTTTCAGGACGTTTTGCAAGGGACGGTTGTCGTGGGTGTTGTCCCAGCGTTGCGGAACGATCTGCAGGTTCAGCGGCTGGGCGGCCGATTGCAGTTCCTTGAGCAGGAACTCGCTGTGCTGATCGAACAGCACGCCGACCCGCTGAGCCTGGGGCAGAATCCGTCGGATCAGTTGCAACTGGCGACTCAGCGGCGGATCGCTCCACAGCAGGCTCAGGTGCGGCGGTTGCGCGGTGCCGAAGCGTTGCCGGGCCTGCAGGCGGCTGATCCGCAGGACCAACGTCGCCGGTCCCTGAGGTTCCTGCATGCGCCAGTCGAGGCTCGGCAGGTCCAACAGAATCAGGCGCAGGCTGGATGGCAGCTTGCCCGGCGCCGGCAGGCTCGCCAGTGGCTGGAAATGTACGCGGTCGGTTGGGCGCAGTTCGCTCAGGGCCTGGACGAACGATTGCACGCCGGGGCTTTCCTCGGCGCCGGTCAGCAGAATGTCGGCCGCTTGCACCGCCACTCCGTGCAGCCACGCTGTCAGGAACAGACACAGTCCGGCCAGCCATTGGGCGGCCGTTGGCATCTTTCGTGACATGGCGTAACGCATCTAGAACTCCAGCTCGGCGCTGAAGTACATCACCCGGCGTTCGTCGTAATTGTTGTCGACGAACGTGGTTGGCTCATTGTCCAGACGCTGTTGCAGCACCCCGGCCAGTTGCAGTTGAGCCTTGCCCAGCGGGATGCGTTTGGCGATGCGCGTGTCGACCCGTTCGAAACGATAGCCGTTGAGTGCATTGTCGCCGTAATAGAAGAGGGCACTGTTCCAGCCCTGGCCCCAATCGCGCAGCCAGCCGGCCGAGCCACTGTTGCGCGCGGTGAACTGCTGGTCCAGCGGGTTGCTTGCTTCGGCGTCGACGTAGGCGTAGGTCAGGCGCAGTCGATCGGCCGCACTCAGGCGCCAGTCCAGCTGGGTTTCGGTGCCGCGAAAGCGCGAGTCGTTGGCGTTGCTAGCGATGTACTGGTTGTTGCGCAGCGGTTCGCTGATCATCCCGGTGATTTCGTCGTAGAACAGCTTTACGTCCAGCGCCAGGCCCCATTCAGGGAAAAAGCCGTTGTAGCCCAGTTCCCGCGAGCGCATGTGCTCCTGGTCCAGATCGCCGGGGCCCCGGGTCTTGACGAAGTAACGGGCCGAAGACTGGCCGTAGGCGGAGGGGCGCAGGTTGGTCACCTGATAACTCCAATTGACGTTGTTCTCGAACATGTCCGGCGAGCGGATCGCTTCCGAGTACACCGCACGCAGGCTGTGGCGCGGGTTGATCAGGTAATTGACGGCAAACCTGGGCGTCAGCGAACTGCCGATAAGTTGAGTGTTTTCAAACATGGCGCCGCCCTGCAACAGCCAGTGTTCGCTGGCGCGCCACTCCAGTTGGCCAAAGGCGCGCCACGTGGTGTCGTCCAGCGTTCCGTTGAAATAGGTCTCGGAATCGGCCCGGTCGTAACGATAGTTCAGGCCGCTGACCAGACGCAGACTGTCGGACAGACTGAGGGTGTCCTGCAACTCCAGGTCATAGCGCGATTCCCGGGCACTCTGGTCGATGTCGCCGCACAGCGTCCGGCTGGCGCCGTTGCGCCATTGATCGAGCACCTGATTGGCCAGGGCCATTTCCGCGGGCGTGCCGGGCGCAGCTCCGGGCCCGGTGTAGCGGGTGATGTTGCGCGCCAGTTGCTCGGTGTAGTTCGGGTTGAGCTGCCACAGCTCCGTAAGCTGCGGGCTGAATGACACCTCGGCGTCGCAGGCGCGCCAGGTCTGCTGGCGATCCCAGTGTTGCGCCGAGCCTTGTACATAAAGGCTGTGATCGGGGTTGATGTCCAGGTTCCAGCGCACCGAGCCGGCGTAATCCTTGGCGATTACGTCGGAATTGTTCCCGGCAGCGGTAATCCCGGAGAACACCGGGCGGTAGGTGTACGGCCGCTGATTGGTCCCGTCCTTGGCGTTGAGTTGCCAGTCCACGCTCTGGTTGTCGCTCAGCGTCTGACTGACCGCAAGGCTGAAGCGGTTCAAGCGGCGGCTGTCACGGTAATCGGCGCCGGTGCGGTCGCTGTCGAAGCCGTCATCTTCCTGGCCAGACAGCGACAGACGCAGGTCGCCGCCATTCCAGCCCGTTCCCTGGCTGGCATAAAAGTCGTTGATGCCCCGTTGGCCACGGGTGATTTTCAGCCGAGTGCCGTGGCTGTCGGCCGGGTTGCGGGTGATGATGTTGACCACTGCCATCAGCGCGTTGGCGCCGTAACTGACGGTGTTCGGGCCGCGAAAGACTTCGATGCGTTCGATGTCTTCCATGGCCACCGGAATGTCGCTCCAGTCCACCGTGGCCAGGCCGGCGCGGTACACCGAGCGGCCATCGATCAGCACTTGCATGCGCCGCGCTTCGGTGGCGTTAGTGCCGTGATAGTTCACCACCGCCTGATTGCCGCTGATGTTGCCGACCATCATGCCGGGCACCAGGCGCAGCAGTTCGCTGATGTCCCGGGCGCCGCTGGCGTTGATCAGTTCGCTGTCGATCACGGTCATGCTGCCGGGGACTTCCGCCGGCGACTGTTTCAGGCGCGTGGCCGTGAGGATCTGGGGCAAGGCCTCGCTGTCGAGAAACAGGTCGTCCGCCAGCAACATCGGGCTGAACAGCAGCGCCAGCAGCAGGGACGAACGCGGGGAAGGAGTGCCAGAAAACACGACGCAGCCTTGATAGCAAAGAATTGGCGCGCATGTTAACCGAGGACAGTGACTTTTCCAGTCACGTTGCGGGCATTTTCCTCGGATTTATTGGTCTTCTTCCTACAAGTGCGGGTAATTGACGCCGGGGCTGTCCGAGAAGGGGCCGCTCCGTATAATGCCCGCATCGCCACTGGTATGGATTAACGGATTACATATGACTGAACAGCGCCCGATTGCGGTCCTGGGAGGCGGAAGTTTCGGTACCGCCGTGGCCAATCTGTTGGCCGAGAACGGCCATCAAGTCCGGCAGTGGATGCGTGACCCCGAGCAGGCCGAGGCCATCCGGGTCAATCGCGAGAACCCGCGTTATCTCAAGGGCATCAAGATTCTGCCGGGCGTGACGGCCGTCACCGACCTGCAGGAAACCCTCGATGCCTGCGAGTTGTGCTTCGTCGCGTTGCCATCGAGTGCACTGCGCACGGTATTGGCGGCGCATGCCGAGCGCCTGAGCGGCAAGATGCTGGTCAGTCTGACCAAAGGCATCGAAGCCCACACCTTCAAACTGATGAGCCAGATCCTCGAAGAAATCGCCCCGCAGGCGCGCATCGGCGTGCTGTCCGGGCCGAACCTGGCGCGGGAAATCGCCGAGCACGCGCTGACCGCCACGGTGGTCGCCAGTGAGGACGAAGAACTGTGCAAGGAAGTGCAGGCCGCGCTGCATGGTCGCACTTTCCGTGTATATGCCAGTGCCGACCGCTTCGGCGTGGAGCTGGGCGGTGCACTGAAAAACGTCTACGCGATCATTGCCGGCATGGCGGTGGCGCTGGAGATGGGCGAAAACACCAAGAGCATGCTGATCACTCGCGCCCTGGCCGAGATGACCCGGTTCGCGGTGAATCAGGGCGCCAACCCGATGACCTTCCTCGGTCTGGCCGGGGTCGGCGACCTGATCGTCACCTGCTCGTCGCCGAAAAGCCGCAACTATCAAGTCGGTTTCGCTCTGGGTCAGGGTTTGAGCCTCGACGAAGCGGTATCGCGCCTCGGTGAAGTGGCCGAAGGGGTCAACACCCTGAAAGTGCTCAAGGCCAAGGCCCAGGAGGTCGGCGTGTACATGCCGCTGGTCGCCGGGCTCCACGCGATCCTGTTCGAAGGGCGCACGCTGGAACAGGTGATCGGCCTGTTGATGCGCGCCGAGCCGAAGACCGACGTCGACTTCATTTCCACCAGCGGTTTCAACTGATTGCCTTTTATTTCAGGGCAGGGGAGCTAGACATGAACGATCCGAAAACCGAAGCCAAGTACGAATCCATCCTGCTGCGGGTGTTGTGGATGATCGTCTACATCGTGGTCTGGCAAGTGGCGCAGTTCATCCTCGGCGCGGTGGTGCTGGTGCAGTTGATCTATCGTTTGATCTATGGCGCCCCGAGCGCCGGTCTGATGAATTTCGGCGACAGCCTGAGCCAGTTCCTGGCCCAGATCGGCCGGTTCGGCAGTTTCCACAGCGACCAGAAACCCTGGCCGTTCGCCGACTGGCCGGCGCCGCGTGCCCCGGAAGGTGAAGCGCCACACGTCGTCGCGCCGGCACCGCATCCGGCCCGGGATGAGGAACCCAAGCTATGAAACTCTGGGTATTGCGTCACGGCGAGGCCGAGCCCTATGGCTCGCGCCCCGATTCGAGCGGAATTGACCGCTCACGGCCGCAAGGAAGTGCTCAGCAGCGCCGCCCGATTGATGGGCCAGCCACTGACGGCGATTTACGCCAGCCCGTACTTGCGTGCGCAGCAGACTGCGCAGCTGGTGCGCGAGGCACTGGGTTTCGAGCCGGAGATCCGCACGGTCGAATGGCTGACACCGGAAGTCGATCCGGATCGCGTCGCCGAGCAACTGGTGTCGGTGAGCAACGTGCTGCTAGTCAGCCACAATCCGCTGGTCGGGCATCTGCTCAGCTACCTGCAACATGGCGCCGGTTATCCGCCGGAAAAGGTCAGCACCGCCGGACTGGCCGAGCTTGAGCACAGCGAGTTGCTGATCGGCTCGATGACGCTCAACAGCCTCAAGCATCCGTGAAATTTTTTGTATGAAATAGTCAACCAAGCACTTGCTTGGTTGACTACGCTTGCTCCATCCCAAAAAGAAAGGAGCGAGTCGCATGTCTGCTGCTTTTCGATTGCCGCTGGACGTGTTCTACGAGCGCGAGGCCCGACACCCGCGCCAACGCTTTCTGGTGCAACCCGTCGGCGGCGGGCAGGTCGAGACGCTGACCTGGGCCGACGTCGGCCATCAGGCCCGCTGCGCCGCACACTGGCTGCGCTCCCGGGAGTTGCCACAGGGCAGCCATATCGCCCTGATCTCGAAAAACTGCGCCCACTGGATCATCGCCGACCTGGCGATCTGGATGGCCGGGCATGTCTCGGTACCACTCTATCCCAACCTCACGGCCGACTCGGTCCATCAGGTCCTCACTCACTCCGAAAGCGTACTGGCGTTCATCGGCAAACTGGATGACTGGCCGGGGATGTCGGTCGGGGTGCCGACGGATCTGCCAACCATCAGTCTGCCGCTGCACCCGCCGGGCGAGTTCGATTTCAACTGGGGCGACCTGCAACGTTATTCACCGATCCAGGACGACCCGCGACCCGCCGCCGAGCAACTGGCGACCATCATCTACACCTCCGGCACCACCGGCCTGCCCAAAGGCGTGATGCACAGTTTTGCCAACCTCGGGTTCGCAACGACTCGCGGCACACAGTTGTTCGGCCTCAATGAAAACGATCGGCTGCTGTCCTATCTGCCGCTGTGCCATGTGGCTGAGCGGATGTTCGTCGAACTGGCGTCGATCTATACCGGGCAAACCGTTTTCTTTGCCGAGAGTCTCGATACTTTTCTCGACGATCTGAGACGGGCGCGGCCGACGGCGATGTTTGGCGTGCCGAGGATCTGGACCAAATTCCAGATGGGCGTCTACAGCAAGATCCCGGCGAAACGTCTGGATTTTCTCCTCGGTCTGCCCTTCATCGGCAAAAGGATCGGCCACAAGGTGTTGGCCGGGTTGGGGCTGGATGCCCTGCGCGTGGCGTTGTCTGGTGCAGCGCCGGTGCCGCTGACCTTGCTGCGCTGGTATCAGAAACTCGGGCTCGACGTGCTGGAGGTCTACGGCATGACCGAGAGTTGCGGCTATTCGCATATCTGCCTGCCGGGGCAATACGAGGAAGGCTGGATCGGCCGGCCATGTCCTGACGTCGAGGTGCGAATCGACGACTCCGGCGAAGTGCAGGTGCGCAGCCAGGCCAACATGCTGGGCTATTTCAAGGAACCACAGAAAACCGCCGAGACCCTGACCGTCGACGGCTTCCTGCGCACCGGCGACAAGGGCGAACAGGACGCCGAAGGGCGTTTGCGCCTGACCGGGCGGCTCAAGGAAATCTTCAAGACCAGCAAAGGCAAATACGTCGCCCCGGCGCCGATTGAAAACCGCCTCGCCGTGCATACCCGGATCGAGCAGGTCTGCGTGGTCGGCGATGGTCTGAGCGCACCGCTGGGGTTGTGTGTGATCTCGGCAGCCGGGCATGAAGACGCACGGCCGCAACTGCATTCGAGCCTGGAAAAGCTGCTGGAGGAGGTCAACGCCGTGCTCGACAAGCACGAACGCCTGCGGCGTCTGGTGGTGGTCAAGGACAGTTGGGCGGTGGAAAACGGATTCCTTACGCCGACCCTGAAGATCAAACGCAACGTCATCGAAGACACCTACGGCGCGCGCTTCGAAGAATGGAGCGAGCGCAGCGAGGCGGTGCTGTGGCAGGATTGAGCGACGATCAAAACAACAAAGGAAGCCTGCGATGACCTTGTGGCGTACCACTCCGAACATCGAGCAGTTGAACGCAATCCAGAAAAACACCATCGGCGAAGTGCTGGACATCCGCTTCGAGTCCTTCGACGAGGAATCGCTGACGGCCAGCATGGTCATCGACCATCGCACCCATCAGCCTTACGGCCTGCTGCACGGCGGCGCCTCGGTGGTGCTGGCCGAGACTGTCGGCTCCATGGCCAGTTACCTGTGCATCGATGCCAGCAAGTTCTATTGCGTGGGGCTGGAGATCAACGCCAACCATCTGCGTGGGCTGCGCAGCGGACGGGTGACGGCGGTGGCCAAGCCGATTCACATTGGCCGCACGACCCATGTCTGGGACATCCGCCTGACCAGCGATGAAGGCAAGGCCAGTTGTGTGTCGCGGTTGACCATGGCGGTGGTGCCACTGGGAGAACAGCCGCCTGCCCGATGAGGATAGTGGCCGGCAGTCTCACATGTGCGTCATCTGATAGCGCAGATTCGACCGGGAATATCTGCGTTGATTGTGCGTCGTTTCGCTGATGACGTGGTAAGTCACGGTGACTGCCGGGTCAAAGGGCACATTGTCGGAAGTCGGCACGCTTTCCTGAGTGAGGCCGACGTCAGTCTTGGCATTTTCCACATCGAAATTGTTTTGCCTCAGTACGCTACTCAAGCCGGGAGTCGCGGTGGTTACGAACGTCGAGCGCAAGTCGCCGATGGCGCTACTGATCGCCCGGCTCACGGCGGCCTGGGTGTTTGCATCCAGCGTGCTGTATCCCGGTATTTGCGTGGCAGCAAAGTTGGCAATCTGTCCCAGCGATGAAAAGAAATGCCGGCTGCTGTAGCCGACCACGGCTTTCTTGGGATCGAAAGTTGCCGGCGTGCCTTTGGACGGCTTGGCGGGCGTGCCCCGCAGCCCCCTCACGGCAGATGCGCCCCCTGCACCGAGCCCGGTCGACGTCGATGCGCCAATAATCGATTGCAGGGCTTTGCCCACCGGCTGTGCCCCGAACAACGCCGAGCTACCGTACCCCACCGCACCGCCAATGGCCCCCACCGCTCCCATACTGGCTGCGCCTGTGACGAAATCGGCACGGCCTACGGACGGATTACTCGGTCCGGTATTGGCTAAAAGCTGGGCGGACAATTCGCGAAAGACTGTGCCGAACGTGCTGCCGATCTGTGCGACGGCTGCGGTGTTGCCTTTTGGATCGAGCATGCCGAGCAAGGACGGTGCCGCCCCCAGCGCGGCTCCCATTACGGCGCCGCTGAGTTGCGCCAACAGCGGGCCCCAGCTGTCGGGATCATCCATGCGCAGTGCGGATCTGGCCCAGTTGGCGCTCGCGTAGCCACTGATGCCACCGGTAATAAAGCCCGCCGTGGCGCCGACTGCCGTGACGGCCACACTCATGGGTGACAGGAACCCGGCGACGGCATATTGCACGGCAGCGGCAATCAAGGCGCTGGGAAAGTCCCGCGCTGCCGTTGCACCTACTGCCGCGACAGTGTCGAGCCCTGCCAGTCCCTGAAGGTCGACGAACCGGACCGGGTTGCCGCGCACCATCGCATACAGGTTCAAACCATCGACAACGCCCGCCGGATCGGCGCTTATCCAGCACATCCACCAGGGCGCGTAATATCGTTGGCCGAAGTAATAAAGGCCCGTTGCATCTCGCTCCTGACCCGCATAGCGCCGGGTCTTGTAGCTGGCTTGCACCTTGTCTGGACCGGCCCACCAGCAAGTGCCGCCATGGGGGTAATAATGTTCCTGACTGATGATGTTGGCGTGCTGGTCGAGCATCAGCAGGCTTGAGCCCAGATGGTTGCTCAGACTGTAGTGAATCAGATCGGCACCGGGGCCGCCGCGAGTCCAGTGCAACACCTCGACAGCGCAGCGTCCGGCCTGCACGCGTTTGATGGACATGGACTCACCGGGCGATTCTCGTCGGGTCAGATCCGGCAGGTAGCGCGTCTCGTGGGTTTGAATCGAGGCGCCACTGTGTACCAGGCGAACCTTGCGTTTACGCTGTCCGCCAACGTCGTAGATGTAGCGTTCACTGTCATTCGGACCATTCTCGCGCAACACCTGATCGACCTGGCGTAGACGGTTGCTCGCGGTCCAGGTCAGATCCTGACCGGGCTGCAGCAGGCGTTTATTGCCGTTGGAATCAAACCCGGCAACGATTTCAGTCTCGCTCGGCAGGCTGCCGTCGGGCTTTTGTGCCAGTCCTCGATTGCTGTAGCGGGAAATCGCCATGCGTTGCGTCCAGCTATGGCTTGCAGCCACATGCACCAGCTTCGTGAGATTACCGCCCGGATCGTAGCTGTAGCTTTGGCGGTAGTTTTCCAGTTGCCCGGGATCCGCTGGCGATCCGAAGTCGGGTTCCTGCGGCCCGTTCTGGGTATTGATCCGTTGCCAGCCGGTGGCTGCAATCAGTTGATACAGGCTGTTGTAGGTATAAGTGCTGGTCGGTTCGATTTTCTGATTTCGAAAAAAGCGCGTGGGCTGTGCCAGGTCGTTGATGCCGAGAATATTGCCCATGCGATCATAGCTGTACGTCAGGTGTTGCAGCGGCGGCTGGCCGGCAAGCCCGGCAATGATTTCCATCAGATAACCGCTCTGTGGGTGGTATCGGCTTTCGCTGATCACGCCATTGCCAGCAAGTTGCCGCTGAATCTGGCCGCCAGCGCTGTATTCGATATCCCGCAGCAATACGCTTTCGTCCGTCTGACCTGCGAGTTCCAACCGGATTCGGGCGAGTTGGCCCGCAACATCCAGATCGGAAAACTGCACATTGCCTCCTGCGTCTTCCAGACTGATTCTTTCTCCCAGCGCGTTGTAGCGGGTGCGTGTGGTGGCACCACTACCCGATTCATTGAGCAGGTCCCGGTCCTCCTCGGCAGCCGGCCAGTCCGAGTCGTCGAGTTGCTCGAGAAAATGCCGGGTCTGGGCGGTGTCTGCGCCCGTGAGCGCGAAACTCGGGAAATGCAGGGTGCCTGCGTCGTCGTCCAGGCGTATCAGTTGTCCGCACTGATTGTGTAACGCCAATGACGGGTCGCTATCGCCATAGGTGTAAAACGCCCGGTTGCGCGCAGACATTCCATCAGCGATTTCAATGATCCTGGTCGGACGCATCAACAGGTCATACTCGGTTTGAATCTGCGTCCCTTGACCGTCCCGGCTTGACAGGCCTTGACCGGCCACGCCGGGGAGCATCCAGCGGCGGCCGGAATCGACGCTGTCGCTGTGCAGGGTTACGCCTGTCAGGCTGAACACCGTAGTCAGATTGGGGCGGGCATCCGGATCGGTTCCGATCAGGGCGTGCAGTCGCGGATCACAGCTGACGGTCGCCTGTCCGGCGGCGTTATAGGTCTGGCGATGGATACGCGACGCTGCTGTCGCACCGGGCGCCTCACGGCAGTAGGACACAGAAGCAATGTCCAGTCCTCGCGGATCCAGTACTGAGACAGTTGGCGTGTTCTTGTGCATGGGAACAGCTTCCCTGAGGCGTTTCGTATTGCTGCACTTAGTGCCGAGTCGAGGAATCGCGTCAACTGTCAGAACTTACAGGTACAGCCTGTTTTCCGACGGGCTGCAGGGTATCGATGAAACGACGTTGTCATTATTCCTGGCAGTAACGGTCATTGCTGTCGGGCGTCGTCTTGCGGACAATCAACGCCACGTTTACCGCCCATGGATTTGCCCGTATGTCGCAACCGATCTTTTTCGCCCACGCCAACGGTTTCCCTTCCGGCACCTATGGCAAGCTGTTCTCGGCGCTGGCGCCCGAGTTCCGGGTGACGCATCTGGAGCAGCATGCCCACGATCCGCGTTTTCCGGCGGGTGACAACTGGTACCACCTGGTGGACGAGTTGATTCATCACCTGCAACAGCAGGACGAGCCGGTGTGGGGCGTTGGCCATTCCTTCGGCGGGATGTTGCATTTGCACGCCGCACTGCGCTGCCCGGAGTTGTATCGCGGGGTGGTGATGCTCGATTCGCCGGTGCTGACCCGCACCGATCGCTGGGTGATCCGTGCCGCCAAGCGCTTTGGTTTCATCGACAAACTGACACCGGCCGGTCGCACCTTGGGACGACGCGAAGAATTCGCCGACCTCGACAGTGCCCGCAGCTACTTTGCCGGCAAGACCCTGTTCCGCGGGTTCGATCCAGAATGCTTCGACGCCTACCTGCAACACGGATTGCACCAGGTTGGCGACAAGCTGCGCCTGCGTTTCGATCCGGCCACCGAGATTAGTATTTATCGCGGTGTGCCGCACACCAGTCCGGGGCGTACCCGGCAGCTTCAGGTTCCGCTGGCGGTGGTGCGCGGGCACAAGAGTCGCGTGGTGATGAATCATCACGCCCGGCACGTTGGACGCCTGCCTCGGGGCGAGTCGCTGACCGTGCCCGGCGGTCACATGTTTCCCCTTGAGCGGCCGCAGGACACTGCACAACTGCTGAAGAACCTGTTCAGTCGCTGGGAAAACCGCCAGCACAAGGATTGCGCATGAGCCCGTCGGTCGAAGAAGTGCGCCTGAGCCTGCCGCATATCGAGCTGGCGGCACACATTTTCGGCCCGGAAGACGGCTTGCCGGTGATCGCCCTGCATGGCTGGCTGGATAATGCCAACAGCTTCGCTCGCCTGGCGCCGAAGCTCAAAGGTTTGCGCATTGTCGCGCTGGACATGGCCGGTCATGGTCATTCGGGGCATCGCCCGGTCGGCGCGGGTTACGCCTTGTGGGATTACGCCCATGACGTGCTGCAGGTCGCCGAACAACTGGGCTGGAAGCGCTTCGGCCTGCTCGGGCATTCACTGGGGGCGATTGTTTCGCTGGTGCTGGCGGGGTCGTTGCCGGAGCGCATCACCCATCTGGCATTGATCGACGGGGTGATTCCTCCCACAGATAAAGGCGAAAACGCCGCCGAACGCATGGGCATGGCGCTGCAGGCACAGCTTGATTTGCGGGAAAAGCGCAAACCGGTCTACGCCACCCTCGACCGGGCCATCGAAGTGCGCATGAAAGGCCTGGTGGCGGTCAGTCGTGAAGCCGCCGAATTGCTGGCGCAGCGGGGGCTGATGCCGGTGCCCGGCGGTTACACCTGGCGCACCGACAACCGCCTGACCCTGCCATCGCCGCTGCGTCTGACCCAGGAACAGGCGATGGCCTTCATCCAGCGCATTGCCTGTCCGACGCAATTGGTGGTGGCGGCCGACGGCATGCTGGCCAAACACCCCGAGCTGCTGGAGCGTCTACCCTTTAGCCGGGAACAGCTGCCAGGCGGGCACCATCTGCACCTGAACGACGAGTCGGGTGCGGTCCTTGTCGCAGACTGTTTCAATCGGTTCTTCGCCATTCCTTGACTTGCCCCGGGCAACTGTCGAGGCTGGGCGGGTTGAAATGGGAGACAACCACAATGGATTTCTACACCGCTGCGAACCCGAATAGCCAGAAAGGCGCCCCGGCCATGCCGATCCGATGAGCCTGTCCATGCGATCTTTCAGTCTGCTGGCGCTGTGCTGTTTCAGTCCCGTGTTGCTCGCTGCCGACCTGCCGGGCAGTCAGGATCTGCCGATCGTGCCGCGTCTGGCCGATGCGCAGATCGTCGACTATCGCCCGGCCGCGACGCTGGAGCGGATCTACCCGATGGGCTCGATCCGCAAGATCAGCGGCCAGTTGCGTTTCGACGGCCAGGTCGGCGCCCGTGGGCAGACCACCTCGGTCACCTACGAGCTGCCGCCGGAACATTCCGCCAATGAAGCCTTTACCGTCGCCCGCGAGGCCCTGCAAAAACAGGACGCCGAGCTGTTGTTCTGGTGTCAGGCCAGGGATTGCGGCGAAAGCAGCCTGTGGGCCAACGAAGTGTTCGGCAATGCCAAGCTGTACGGTGCCGACGAGCAGCAGGCCTATCTGCTGCTGAGGCTGGCGGCACCTCGCGACAACACGCTGATGGCGCTCTACAGCATCACTCGCGGCAATCGCAAAGCCTATCTGCATGTCGAGCAGTTCGAGGCCACCACGCCGTTGGGGGAGCTGTTGCCGACGTCCGCGACCCTGTTGCGCCAGTTGAAAGACACCGGCGAGCTGAAATTGCCGAAACTGGCTGGCGATCCGGATGACACCTGGCTGCGTCTGCTGTCCCGTGGCCTGAACCTCGACACGACGTTGCGGGTGACGGTTTCCGGGCCCAAGGCCGAAGCCTGGCGTCAGGCACTGATCACGCAGGGCGTGCGCGCCGCTCGCATGGAGACCGGCAATGTCGAAGGTGCCGGCCTGCGCATCGATCTGTTGCGATAAGGTGTCTCTGGCGGACACGCCCGGCGTGTTCGCCTACTCTTTGCCTGACTGACTTTTTCGAGATTTCACATGCCCAATAATGATCGTCTGCTGGTGCAGATCCTGTTGCTGGTGTTGTTCGGCGCCAGTTTCTGGGTGATGGCGCCGTTCTGGTCGGCGCTGTTCTGGGGCGCGGTGCTGGCATTTGCCAGTTGGCCGTTGATGCGTCTGTTGACGCGCTGGCTCGGCGGACGCGAATCACTGGCGGCAAGTATCCTGACCCTGGGCTGGATGCTGCTGGTGGCGGCACCGCTGGTTTGGCTTGGGTTCAACCTGGCCGATCACGTGCGCGATGCCACGGTGTTCATCAAGGATGTGCAGGTTGACGGTCTGCCGGAAGCGCCGGCCTGGCTCGGCACGATTCCGCTGGTGGGGGAGCGGCTGGTCGGTTTCTGGAACAGTGTCGATCAACAGGGCGCGGCGTTGATGGTGTCGCTCAAGCCTTATCTGGGACAGGTGGGCAACTGGCTGCTGGCGCGCAGTGCGCAGATTGGCGGCGGAATTCTCGAGCTGACCCTGAGTATTGTCTTCGTATTCTTTTTCTACCGAGACGGGCCACGGCTGGCGGCGTTCGTGCACAGCCTGCTGGAGCGGTTGATCGGTGATCGTGCCGGGTATTACATCGATCTGGTGGCCGGTACGGTGCAGCGGGTGGTCAACGGGGTGATCGGTACGGCGGCAGCGCAGGCGATCCTCGCGTTGATCGGGTTCCTGATTGCCGGGGTGCCGGGTGCTTTGGTGCTGGGGATCGTGACGTTCCTGCTCAGTCTGATTCCGATGGGGCCGCCGCTGGTGTGGATTCCGGCCACGGCGTGGCTGGCCTGGAAGGGTGAGTACGGGATGGCGGTGTTTCTCGGGATCTGGGGGACGTTCATCATCAGTGGCGTGGACAACGTGCTCAAGCCGTATCTGATCAGCCGTGGCGGGAATCTGCCGCTGGTGATTGTGTTGCTCGGGGTGTTTGGCGGGTTGATTGCGTTCGGGTTTATCGGGTTGTTTATCGGGCCTACGCTTTTGGCGGTGGCTTATAGTTTGTTGACGGATTGGAGCAAGAGTCAGGGGCGGGTTGAGGATCGGCGTTGACGGTGGGCCTTGGCGGCCTTTGGGCCGGCCAGGCTTTGGGTTGTTTTGGGTGAATATCCGTTTCTTCGGGTGTTGCGGCTGGCGGTTTCGCCCTTACGGCGAGTCCCTTTTTCAGACGCCAAAAAGGAACCAAAAGGCTTGGCCCCAACGTTCGGCGCCTCGCTGTGGCTCGGCGTCCCTTCGCTCCGGGATTCATCCGGGGGCATCGCCTACGGTTTGCTTCGCTGCACCTCCTCTCGATGTGTTTGGCTTCGCCAAACGGCGCTTCGCGCCCACCCCCGGATAAATCCCTCCACTCAGCCTCTCAACGGGGCCGGTACGTCAAAAGCGGTACTTGAGCTAACGCTCATCGTGTTGAGTGGTGGGAAGCCAAAGCCAAAGCCAAGGCCAAGGCCAAGGCCAAGGCAGAAGCAGAGGTAGAGGTGGAGGTGGAGGTGGCCGGTGCGGGATGTGTGCTTTCAAAGACCCGAGTTCACCTCGGTATGTCACGTCGGCGTACCTCCCCCCAAACCACTCGGTCAGTTCCCTCTCCCTTTGGGCGGTCCGACGTTTCGGGAGGGCTAGGGTGAGGGGCTGTCTAACTGGCACACCCCGGATCAATGGTAATCCACTAACCGGGCAAGCTCCATTCACTCCCGGTTTCCAGGCCGGAAGTGATTCCCTCACCCCGTTACCTCAAGTCGCCACATTCAAATACTTGCCCACCGACGCCGCACTATCGAGCGAATACTGCTTGCTCAAATTGGCAATCATCCGGTTCAACGCTTCGGTAGTGGTTTGATTGGCACTGGCTGTCTGTTCATCGTCCGGGCGTTCGCGACCTGCGTGAAGTGCGGCCTTCAATTCGTCACTGCTCACGCCACCACTGCTGTCGCTATCCAGCACCTTGAGCAGCGCCGCACTGCTATCGCTGCTGGTGGACGATGTGCTGTCACTGGCCTGCAAAGCACTGCTCAACTCGGTCGCCGTCACATTGCCGTCGCCGTCCGTATCGAGCTGGCTGAACAGTTGGTCACTGGAAACCCGGGGTGGTGGCGGTGGCGGGGTGAGGCTGGCGGTGAGTTCGTCCTGGCTGACGACCCCGTCCTTGTTCTTGTCCAGGGCGGAGAAGATTTTGCTGCTGTCGGCGGTGCTGCCGGCGCTGGTCAGGCCGCTGCTCAGTTCGTCGCCGCTGATGGCTCCGTCGCCGTCGGTGTCGAGGGCTTTGATCAGGGCGTCGGCGAGGTCGGTGTCGGGGGCCTGGTTGTGGTCGGGTGGTGGCGGTGGGGCCATGGCGGCCATTTCTTCGGCGCTGAGGCTGCCGTTGCTGTCGCTGTCCAGGTCGCCGAATTGTTTGCTCAGGTTGACCAGCAAACCATCGTTGGATTTTTGCGACAGGGCGCTGTTGAGTTCGTCCTGATCCACCGCGCCGTCGCCGTTGCTGTCGAGTTTGGCGAACAGTTCCTTTTGCAGTTGCTGGCTGCGGGCGTTTTGTGTGGAAGTGCTGCTGGTGCTGGTATAGCTCGTGTAGTTGCTGACGCTACCGATCATGGGCTCACTCCTTGTAATGGAAAACCGGTTGATGAACCGGCGCTTGCAGACTCAAGGCGTGAGGTGTCGCAGGTATATGGGTTTTGTACCGGACGGTACACAGTCGGGCTTACAGTCGTGGCAGGCGAATCACGGCAGTAAGGCCGCCGCCAGGCGTTTCTTCGAGGTTTAGTTGTCCGCCCTGGCGTTGCGCGGCTTCCCGGGCGATGGTCATGCCCAGACCGACGCCGCCGGAGTTGCGGTTGCGCGAGCCTTCCAGGCGGAAAAACGGCTCGAACACGGCTTCGCGTTTGTCCGCTGCGATGCCCGGGCCGTGGTCGATGACGCGGATCAGCAGGTGTTCGCGCTGATCCTGCAGCTCGATGTGCGCCTGCCCGGCGTAGCGCAAGGCGTTGTCCATCAGGTTGTTGATGCACGAGCGCAGGGCCATTGGCTGAACCGCCAGGGGCGCGCAATGGCCGCTGACCTGGACGTCGGCGCCCTGATCCTGGGCGTTCTCGCACAGGGATTCGACCAGCGCCTGCACGTCCATCATCTGCAGCGCTTCGCTGGTACGTTGTTCGTGCAGGTAGGTGAGGGTGGCGTCGAGCATGCCGATCATGTCGTTCAGGTCCTGACGCATCTGGCCCTGGAGTTTGTCGTCGTCGATCTTTTCCAGGCGCAGTTTCAGCCGCGACAGTGGCGTGCGCAGGTCATGGGACACGGCGCCGAGCATGCGCGCGCGCTGCTGAACCTGTTCGCGAATCCGCTGCTGCATCAGGTTGAAGGTATGGGCCGCCTGCCGGGCCTCGCGCGGACCGGACTCTTCCAGCGGCGGGCTGTCGAGGTTTTCGCTGAGGCGTTCGGCGGCGTCGCTCAGGCGCTGGATCGGCCGGCTCAGGAGTTTGGCGCCGTACCAGGCAGCGATCATCAGCGAGATGAACTGAAAGGTCAGTGGCACCAGCGGCCCGCCGAACCAGGGGCGCGGCGGTCGATGGGCGAAGCGCGGATCCGGTGGCGGACGTTGTCCTTCGACGCCCTGGGAAAATTCCGGTGGCGGAGGGGGCGGAGGCGGGCCGTAATGGTGGAACCAGGCGAAAGCCAGCAGGTGCGCCAGGACGATCGCCACGAACAGCACGCCAAACAGGCGGCCGAACAGCGTGTCGAAGCGCCCCCGCATCAGCCGATGTCCCGTGCGTCGAACAGGTAACCCTCACCGCGTACGGTCTTGATCAGCTGGGGGGCTTTCGGGTCGTCGCCGAGTTTTTGCCGCAAACGCGAGACCAGCAGGTCGATGCTGCGGTCGAAGGCTTCAATCGAGCGGCCACGGGCGGCGTCCAGCAACTGTTCGCGGCTGAGCACCCGGCGCGGACGTTCGATGAACACCCAGAGCAGGCGGAATTCGGCGTTGGACAGCGGCACGACCAGACCATCGTCGGCGATCAACTGACGCAGGACGCTGTTCAGGCGCCAGTTGTCGAAGCGAATGTTCGCACGTTGTTCGGTGCGGTCGTCGCGCACCCGACGCAGAATTGTCTGGATCCGAGCCACCAGCTCCCGGGGTTCGAACGGTTTGGCCATGTAATCATCGGCACCCAGTTCCAGGCCGATGATGCGGTCGGTGGGTTCGCAACGGGCGGTGAGCATCAGGATCGGGATGTCCGATTCGGCACGCAGCCAACGGCACAGCGACAGGCCGTCTTCGCCGGGCAGCATCAGGTCGAGCACCACCACGTCGAAATGCTCGGTCTGCATCGCCTGGCGCATGGCCGCGCCGTCAGTGACGCCGCTGGCGTGAATGTTGAAACGGGCCAGGTAGTCGATCATCAGTTCGCGGATCGGCACGTCATCGTCGACGATCAGGGCGCGGATGCTCCAGCGCTTGTCGTCTTTCTGCTCTTCATTCACGGAGACTTGGGAGTTGTGCATGAGGCTGTTCATCTGCCAGTAAGCCGCCAACCACAAAGATAGGCTGCGAGGTTGTGGTTTCAGCATAGGCGTCCGGCCGTGAGGCGGGAAGGGCTGCTGTAAGGACTTGTTGCGGCTGGCGAGGCTAGCGCGGGCGCATGTTGTCGGCGTGTCGGTTGTGTATCGGCTTCGACACAATACCTTGCAAGGCTATGCTGATCACGTCCGGCGCGACGATTTACCGATCATCGGGTGCCGCGCCGCCGCCGGTTCCGCTACAATGCGCGCCGATTTCGACTTGCCTGAGAGCCCATCCATGTCCGCCTGCCAGACTCCTATCATCGTCGCCCTGGATTTCCCTACCCGTGACGCCGCACTGAAGCTGGCCGACCAGTTGGACCCGAAACTGTGCCGGGTCAAAGTGGGCAAGGAACTGTTCACCAGCTGTGCCTCGGAAATCGTCGGCACCCTGCGCGACAAGGGTTTTGAAGTGTTCCTCGACCTGAAATTCCACGACATTCCCAACACCACGGCGATGGCGGTCAAGGCCGCTGCCGAGATGGGCGTGTGGATGGTCAACGTTCACTGCTCCGGTGGCCTGCGCATGATGGCGGCCTGCCGTGAAGAGCTGGACAAGCGTAGCGGTCCGCAACCGTTGTTGATTGGCGTGACCGTGCTGACCAGCATGGAGCGTGAGGATCTGGCGGGTATCGGTCTGGACATCGAGCCGCAGGAGCAGGTGCTGCGTCTGGCAGCGCTGGCCGAAAAGGCCGGGATGGACGGTCTGGTGTGCTCGGCGCTGGAAGCCACGGCGCTGAAAACCGCGCACCCGTCGCTGCAGTTGGTGACGCCGGGCATTCGTCCGGCCGGCAGCGCCCAGGACGACCAGCGTCGCATCCTGACCCCGCGTCAGGCGCTGGATGCCGGTTCCGATTATCTGGTGATCGGCCGTCCGATCAGCCAGGCGGCGGATCCGGCCAAGGCCCTGGCTGCGGTGGTTGCCGAACTGGCCTGACCGAACTGCTGAAGATGCAAAGAAGGGAGCCTGATGGCTCCCTTCGTTGTTTTCAGACCTTCAACACCAGTTTGCCGAAGTTTTCACCGCTGAACAGTTTGCCCAGAGTCTCCGGGAACGTTTCCAGGCCTTCGACGATGTCTTCCTTGCTCTTGAGCTGACCCTTGGCCATCCACCCGGCCATTTCCTGGGCGGCACTGGCGTACTGCGCGGCGTAATCCATCACTACGAAGCCTTCCATCCGCGCGCGGTTGACCAGCAGTGACAGGTAATTGGCCGGGCCTTTGACCGCTTCTTTGTTGTTGTACTGGCTGATGGCGCCGCAGATCACCACGCGGGCCTTGAAGTTCAGACGGCTGAGCACCGCGTCGAGGATGTCGCCACCGACGTTGTCGAAGTAAACGTCCACGCCTTTCGGGCATTCGCGTTTAAGGCCGGCCAGCACGTCTTCACTCTTGTAGTCGATGGCGCCGTCGAAGCCCAGTTCATCGATCAGGAACTTGCACTTGTCCGCGCCGCCGGCGATGCCAACAACCCGGCAGCCTTTGATCCTGGCGATCTGCCCGGCGATGCTGCCGACCGCGCCCGCTGCACCGGACAACACCACGGTATCGCCGGCCTTCGGAGCACCGACATCGAGCAGCGCGAAATAGGCGGTCATGCCGGTCATGCCCAATGCGGACAGATAAACCGGCAGCGGTGCCAGTTTCGGATCGACCTTGTAGAAACCTCTTGGCTCACCGAGGAAATAATCCTGCACGCCCAAAGCACCGTTGACGTAGTCGCCGACGGCAAACCCCGGATTGTTTGACGCGACGACTTTGCCTACGCCCAACGCGCGCATGACTTCGCCCAGACCCACCGGCGGGATGTAGGACTTGCCCTCATTCATCCAGCCGCGCATGGCCGGATCGAGAGACAGGTATTCGTTCTTGACCAGAATCTGCCCCGCCGCCGGCTCGCCGACCGGTACTTCCTGATAGGTGAAGGTTTCGCGGGTGGCGGCGCCCACCGGGCGTTTGGCGAGCAGGAACTGACGATTGGTCTGGTTGGTCATGACAGGCACTCAACGGAATGAAGCCTTGTTGATAGACCGTCCTCGGCGATGCCGCAAGGTTGGCTGACGAGGCGAATGCAGGCCGATCAAACAGGGTGATAGTGGCCCGCACGGGTTCATCACTGCGATTCATGGGCGGTCAAACGGCCGTCTGATAGTGCTGCCGTCGGGGAGGCGGCTGTGGCTATGCTGCCTTCATCAATCCCCCGCATTCGAGGACATAACAATGAGCATGACGTTTTCCGGTCAGGTCGCCGTCGTCACAGGCGCCGCCAACGGTATCGGTCGCGCGACCGCCCAGGCATTCGCCGCCGAAGGTCTGAAAGTGGTGGTCGCCGATCTGGATGCCGCCGGGGGCGAAGGTACTGTGGCGCTGATTCGTACAGCGGGCGGCGAAGCGACCTTCGTGCGCTGCAACGTGACCGTCGAAAGCGAAGTAAAAAATCTGATGGACGAGGTGATCAAGACCTACGGCCGTCTCGACTATGCCTTCAACAATGCCGGCATCGAAATCGAGAAAGGCAAACTGGCTGAAGGATCGATGGATGAGTTCGACGCGATCATGGGTGTCAACGTCAAGGGCGTCTGGCTGTGCATGAAGTACCAGTTGCCGTTGCTGCTGGCCCAGGGCGGCGGGGCGATCGTCAACACCGCGTCGGTGGCCGGGCTGGGTGCAGCGCCGAAGATGAGCATCTACGCCGCCTCCAAGCATGCGGTGATCGGTCTGACCAAGTCGGCCGCCATCGAGTACGCCAAGAAGAAAATCCGCGTCAACGCGGTTTGCCCGGCGGTGATCGATACCGACATGTTCCGTCGCGCCTACGAGGCCGACCCGAAGAAAGGCGAGTTCGCCAACGCCATGCACCCGGTCGGCCGCATCGGCAAGGTCGAGGAAATTGCCAGCGCCGTGCTGTACCTGTGCAGCGATGGCGCAGCGTTTACCACCGGCCATTCATTGGCCGTGGACGGTGGCGTTACCGCATTCTGAGAGGGCGTCGACCGACACAATAAAAGACCCGCCCGCCCGCGGGTTTTTTTGCCCGTTTATAGTTCCGTACCGTTGATAAACATTGTGTTTCAAATGGTTAGAGCAGTGGCTTTTGACGGTGTTCTCGCACAGCCTGACCGACGCGGCTGTGATTTACTGCCGCGAGTAGAACGGACAGGAGTTTGGCCACTCATGGAATTGAGAATTGACCGACAGGCAATGGTGCCGGTCGTGCAGCAGATTGTTGATGGTTTGATCGAGTGGATCGTACAGGAAAGGTGCCACCGACGACGCGCCTGCCTTCTGTAAGGCATATCGCCCGGTCGAATCTGCTCAGCCAGTCGAGCGTTGTGGAAGCTTGCGAACGACTGGTGACACAAGGCGTTCTGGCCTCGCGTCAGGGCGGAGGGTTCATGGTTGCGGCTACGTTGCCGTCGAGCTGCAAAGCATTCGACAGCCTTGCTCGCGCGAGCGGGCGACACGACTGTGATCCGCAGTCAGAATGGCGCGCCGGCCTGAAACTGGGTGACGGCAGCCTGCCGCAGAGCTGGCGAGAACCGGACGACCTCAGTTATGCGATTCGCCAGGTGGCCCGCGCCGACATGGTCAGTCTGTTCAACTACAACACGCCCCTGGGACTCCCCGCGTTGCGCGAACAAATCGTCAAACGCCTCGGATTGCTGGAAATCAAGGCTGATGACGATCGCGTGCTGACCACGGCCGGTGCCAGCCACGGGCTGGATCTGATCGTGCGAACCCTGTTTCGGGCCGGCGATTGTGTGGTGGTCGAAACACCGGGTTACGCACCGCTGTTTGATCTCCTGCGGCTGCACGGTGTGCGCATGCTGGAGGTCAACCGCACCCCGGTGGACCGGACATCGAAGCGCTCGAGATTCTGCTGCGGCAATTCCGGCCGGCGGCGATGTTCATCAATAGTCACCACCATAATCCCACCGGAAGTTGTCTGACGCCGACAGTCGCACGACGCATTCTGCAATTGAGCAAAACCTACGACCTGCGGTTGATCGAAGATGACGTCTTTGCCGATCTGCACAACGGCAGCGGCACGCGATTGGCTGCGCTGGACGATGAAGGGCGGGTGATCTATGTCGGCAGTTTTTCCAAGACACTCAGTAGCTCTTTACGGGTAGGCTTCGTGTTGGCCGGTGTCGAGGTGATCGAGCAACTGGCACGGGTCAAGACGATCAGTTGCATGGGCACCTCGAGGTTCAGCGAGGCAGTACTGGCGACGCTGCTGGCCAGTGGTGCCTATCGCAAGCTGGTGCAGCGCCAGCGTCAGCGGCTCAATACCGATCGTGCCGCAGCCCTTCAAGTGCTGGAGGATGCCGACTGGGAAGTGTTTGGCAAGCCGACGGGTGGCCTGTTCATCTGGGCCCGTTCACCATTGGCGAACGAGGAGCGCTTGCGCAGACAGGCCTTGCGTTGTGGCGTGCGATTGTCCTGTGGGACGTCATTCAGTCCCAGCGGTAAAGCCAGTGACTGGCAGCGGATCAATGTGGCCTACGCCTGCGATCCGAGGGCACGCCAGTTCTTTAGCAGTTCAGCCGTGGATCGACCTCAATTGTTCTGAAAACGACGCGTGCGTAGCTTTTTGCCATTATTCCGACGCCAGAGTCTTGTGCTGGTTCATGGCCATTGCGACTCTTCGGCAACAGACTTTGGCAGGGGGCTATGCGCAATGATTTCGGCCGTGCAAGGACGTTTTGCCAACCTCGGTATGGCGAAAAAACTGGGTATCGGATTTGTGCTGGTGTTGCTGTTGACCGCACTGGTGGCGGCTATCGGCGTCTGGTCCCTGCAAACCATCAGTCAGCGCTTCGACGGGCTCAAGCAGATGTCTTCGCTCAACAGCGGCCTGCTCGATGTACGCCTGTTGGAGCGGGACTATGCCCTGCACGGCAACCCGAAAACCGTCGATGCGCTGCATGAAGGTGTGGACGGCCTGATTGCGCAGACCAATACGCTCAAGGCGCAAGCATCGGCCAATGTTCCGGTGATGAACGATGTCGAACAGTCACTGATTGCTTACCGCAAGGCCTTCGATGAGTTCGTTTCGCTGACTCAGGCCAAGGATCTGGCGCTGGAAATGGCCAGTTGGTCGGTGTCCAGCGTCGCCAATAACCTTGACGTCCTCCAGGCCGGGCTCGCCGATGATGGCGCCTATACCTTGAAAGACAGCGAAGGCAAGGATGGGGCGCAGTTCATCGAGCAGGCCAGCCAGGTCAGCCAGGTTTCGCGGCTGATGCTGCAGGCCATGAACGAAGCACGGGTGCGCCTGGATCAGAGCCGCAAGGGCGACGACAGCGCCAAGGGCAACATCGAACAGGCGGCTCAGGCCCAGACGCAAGCCGAACAGCTGAAATCCGTGGTCAAGGATGAGGGGTACCTGACGGTGCTCAATGAGGTGTCAGGCCATATCGCCGGTTTCAATGACAAGCTTGCCGAGTACACCGGGCTGCTGGCGCAGGAAAAAAAGGTGTCCGAACAATTGCATCAGCGAGCGGCCGAGGTGGTGGAGCGGGTCGATCAAGCTTATGTCGCCCAGGATGTCGCGATGCAGGGTGAGTTGAAGAAGAACTCGGTGCTGATCATCGGCTCGTCGGCATTGGCATTGGTGGTCGGGCTGATTGCGGCTTGGGTGATCACCCGGTTGATCGTCGCGCCGTTGCGCAGCGTGATGCATGTCGCTCAGCGGATCGCCGCCGGTGACTTGAGTGCAACGGTGGAAGTGACTCGTCGAGACGAGATCGGCCAGCTGATGCAGTCCATGCAGCAGATGGGCGCGGGCCTCAGCAGCATTGTCAGCGGGTTGCAGGCGGGTATCGAACAGCTGGCCAGTTCCGCGCAATCGCTGTCGGCGGTGACCGAACAGACCAACCTGGAAGTCAGCAGCCAGAAAGAGGAAACCGAGCAGGTTGCCACGGCCATGAACCAGATGACCGCTACCGTTCACGACGTGGCGCGCAATGCCGAAGAAGCGGCGCTTGCGGCGCAGACTGCCGACGGCAAGGTCGAGAGCGGTCAGCAGGTGGTGCGCCAGAGCATGGCGCGGATCGAGCAACTGGCGGATTCGGCGACGTCCGCCAGTTCGAGCATCGAAAGCCTGAGCGCGGAAATCCAGAACATCGGCACGGTGCTCGAAGTGATCAAAAGCGTCGCCGAGCAGACCAATCTGTTGGCGCTCAACGCCGCTATCGAAGCGGCGCGGGCGGGCGAGCAGGGCAGGGGCTTTGCGGTGGTTGCCGATGAGGTGCGGGCGCTGGCTCGGCGTACGCAGCAGTCGACTGAAGAGATCGAACGGCTGGTCAGTGCTTTGCGCTCGGCGGCGCATTCGTCGGTGCAGCAGATTCAGAGCAGTGGTGAACTGGTGAAGCTGGCGGTGAGCGACGCGTTGCAGACTGAAAGTGCGCTGGGGAGTATTGCAGCGGCGGTTTCGTTGATTCAGCAGATGAACCAGCAGATTGCGGCGGCGGCCGAGGAGCAGAGTTCGGTGGCCGAGGAGATCAATCGCAGTGTGACCAGTATTCGGGCGAGTGCGGATCAGTCGTCGATTGCAATGCGCGGGAATGCGGCTTCGAGTGTTGAGCTGGCGCAGTTGGGGAGTGAGTTGCGGGGGATGGTGGGGCACTTCAGGCTTTGATTTGGGGTTGACCTTGGCGGCCTTTGGGCCGACCAGGTTTTGGGGTGGTTTGGGTGAATATCCGTTGCTTCGGGGGTTGCGGCTGGCGGTTTCGCCCTTACGGCGAGTCCCTTTGGCAAACGCCCCAAAGGAACCAAAGGTCTGGGCCCCGGCGTTCGGCACCTCGCTGAGGCTCGGTGTTCCTTCGTTCCGGGATTCATCCGGGGGCATCGCCTCCGGTTTGCTTCGCTGCACCTCCTCTCGATGTGTTTGGCTTCGCCAAACGGCGCTGCGCGCCTATCCCCGGATAAATCCCTCCACTCAGCCTTCCGATGGGGCCGGTACGTCAAAAGCGGTACTCGAGCTAACGCTCATTGTGTTGAGTGGTGGAAAGCCAAAGCCAAAGCCATAGCCAAAGCCAAAGCCAAAGCCAAAGCCAGAGCAGAAGAAACAGAAGAAGGTGCAGCAGCAGGAGTCGAGTTGCACGCGTTTTAAAACCCGAGTTCAACTCGGTATTTCACGTCGGCGTACCTCTCCCAAACAACTCGGTCAGTCCCCTCTCCCTTAGGGAGAGGGTTAGGGTGAGGGGGGCTTTTGATCTTCTGCTTTGAAGCCAATAAAAAAGCCACCTCTCGGTGGCTTCTCTCAACATCTGCACTCAGTCGTAAATCACTTTCTTCTTCCAGTCCGCATCCGCCTCGACATCCTTGAGGCCGGCAGTCAGCTGGTTTTCTTCGCCTTCGACCGGGGCGATCTTGTCCATGACCTGGGCGTTGGCGCGGGCCAGGAGTTTTTCCAGGTATTGGAGTTGTTCGGCGTAGATCTGCGGGTCCTGCTGTTTGCGCAGGTATTGCACGCCGCGTTCGAAGGCGAGGCGGGCCTGGCCTGGCTGGTTTTGTTGCAGGGCGTGCTGGCCGAGGTTGTTGAAGAACTCGATGTGGAGCAGCACCAGGATATGGCGCACTTCGCGGATCCAGTGCTTGGCTTCGTTCGGTGGCAGGAAACCGTCCTGGGCGGCGCGGGTGATCTGGCCGTGGAGGGCTTCAAGCAGGAAGCGCACGTCTTTGGCCTTGGCTTCGGTCTGGATCGGCGCCGGCGGGTTGTTGACCGGGATCGATTCGCCCTGGGCGACGAGGGCGCTCAGTTCGGTGATGCGGGCCTTGGTGGTGGCGCTGGTTTTTTCCAGGTTCAGCAGGCGCTGGCAGACGTTCAGTTCCAGGCGGGTCATCAACAGCTTGAGGGCCGGGGTCATGAACTGGCCGGGGAAGGTTTCGGTCAGTTCGCCACAACGGCGCAGGCGGTCGTTGAGTTCGACTTTGGTGCGGGCCTTCTCCAGTTTGGTGTTTTCCACCACATGGTTCATGTAGCCAATGGCGATCAAGATTGCGATCCCGGCTATGACTAGCAGGGTGATCATGAGTGGTGTCACCGGTAAGACCTCTTAATAGGGTTCGCGTGCGAGTGTAGTAGCTCGGCATATAGGAGCCTAGCGCCGCTCGACGGGTTGGATCAGCGAAGCTTCATCTGTATCGGCCGCAAGCCTGCTTATATAAATGCTGGCCCTTGGGGTACAGATTGCCATCACCTGTGCCGTGGACTATAACGCCTTGGCGAGTGGCGGAATATAGGCGTCAATCGTCGGGCGACGGAAAAGTCCGATTCGACCCGCAAAGCGGTTCGAAGTCATTGATTTAAATAAATTTATATCAGGGGGTTGACGACCTTCCAATCCATCCATAGAATGCGCGCCACTTGCAGCGTAAAGCACACAGCGAAACGCGGCAGGGAGTGAATGTTGTAGTGTGTCCCCTTCGTCTAGTGGCCTAGGACACCGCCCTTTCACGGCGGTAACAGGGGTTCGAGTCCCCTAGGGGACGCCAATGCGGGAATAGCTCAGTTGGTAGAGCACGACCTTGCCAAGGTCGGGGTCGCGAGTTCGAGTCTCGTTTCCCGCTCCAATTTTAAACGGCAGTGCCCTCGGGCGGTGCTGAGTGAAACCAGAACCAAGTCTTCGGATGCGGATCTGGACACCGAAACACACACCATGTGTTCCGGGTAGCGTGTCCCCTTCGTCTAGTGGCCTAGGACACCGCCCTTTCACGGCGGTAACAGGGGTTCGAGTCCCCTAGGGGACGCCATTTGCGGGAATAGCTCAGTTGGTAGAGCACGACCTTGCCAAGGTCGGGGTCGCGAGTTCGAGTCTCGTTTCCCGCTCCAAATTCAAGAAGCGCCGCTCCGCAATGAGCGGCGTTTTTATTAGTGAAAGTTGTAGCCTGTCCCCTTCGTCTAGTGGCCTAGGACACCGCCCTTTCACGGCGGTAACAGGGGTTCGAGTCCCCTAGGGGACGCCATTGCGGGAATAGCTCAGTTGGTAGAGCACGACCTTGCCAAGGTCGGGGTCGCGAGTTCGAGTCTCGTTTCCCGCTCCATATTCAACAAAAAACGCCGCTCAGTGATGAGCGGCGTTTTTGTTTGTGCGTTATTTGTAGCGCCATAAAAAAGGACCTCACGGTCCTTTTTTGTGGGCCCGTCACCTTGGCGGGCCGGTGTCGCGATCAAAGCTTCGGCAGTTGCCCGATGCGGCCCATCATTTCAGTAACGATCTGCAGATCCAGCAGGAACTGGTCAACCGTCTTGAACTCGCCATCGGTGTGGCCGGTGTATTTGACCTCAGGTCGAGCCAGGCCGAATTGCACACCGTTGGGCAGTTCATGCACCGAGGTGGCGCCGGCAGAGGTGCCGAACTCGTGTTTCATGCCCAGGTTTTCGGTGGACACGGCCAGCAGCGCCTTGACCCACTCACCCTCCGGATTGCGGTACATCGGCTCGGCGATCGAGTAATCGAAGTTGACCGCGACGTGGGTTTTCTTGCTCCAGGCCGCCAGTTTGTCGGCGATTTCGCTCTTGAGCACTTCCGGCGACTTGCCCTTTGGCACGCGCAGGTTGACCGCGAGTTTGAAGGTCTTGTCATCCATTCCGACATAGGTCAGAGAGGTGGTCAGCGGGCCCATGAAGTCATCGGCGAAACCGACCCCCAACTTGCCACCTTTGTAGTCCAGACCCCAGTTGTCGGCGGCATATCGGGCGGCATCGGTGATTTGGTTGTGTTTAAGCGCAATCTTGCCATCCACACTGTGAATGAAGTCCAGCATGCGCGCGACCGGGTTTACACCGGATTCCGGTTCGGACGAATGCGCGGAAACGCCGGTAACGCTGAGTTTCACGTCCTTGCCATCGACCTTGGCATTCACTTCGAAATCGCCGCCATGTTGTTTGGCGTACTCGTTACCGGCCTTTTGCAGGCTGGCGGCCAGCTCGGCAGGCTTGTCTGTCACCAGAGTGACGACCGAAACCGATGGAATCTGGTTGGTCGCCATGCCGCCGGTCATCGAGATCAGTTCCGCGCCTTTGCCCTCGGCCTTGCGCTTGGCGAACTTGGCCATGACTGTGCCGTAGCCTTTCTCGGCGATCACCACCGGGTAGCCGCCATCCAGCGCCAGGTTGTACTCCGGCGTCGGGTTGCGTTCGAAGTAGTAAGGAATCGCGTCGCCGGTGGTTTCTTCGGTGGTGTCCACCAGCAGTTTGAAATTGCGGGCCAGCGGCAGCTTTTTCTTCCTTGATCACCTTCATGGCATACAGCGTCACCACGATCCCGTTTTTGTCGTCCTCGGTGCCACGGCCGTACATGCGGTCGCCGATCAGCGTGACCTTGAACGGGTCGAGTTTGGTGCCGTCCTTCAGCACCCAGTTTTCCGGTGTCACCGGTACCACGTCGGCGTGCGCGTGAATGCCCACGACTTCGTTGCCGCTGCCGTCGAGAGAAATTTCGTAGACGCGGTTGTCGATGTTTCGGTATTTCAAACCAAAGGACTCGGCCAGGTCCTTGATCTTGGCGGCGATCTTGATGAATTCAGGATTCTCGTGCTGGGCAACACCTTCTTTGCGATCGGTCGGGATCTCAACCAGTTCGCGCAGGGTTTCAAGAGCGGCCTTGCCGTATTTCGCCCGGGTGTAGAGGCCCAGCAGGCGATAGATCTCGTTTTGCTGCTCGGCAGTCAGTGTCTTGTTGTCGAGAAACGCGCTGATGGAAGGGCGCAGGTCGTCGGCCTTGCTCAAGTCGCTCTTGGCCACTTCGCCGAGGAACTGGCGGAAATCACTGACCTTGGCATCGCTGAATGTCTTGAGGATGGTCGCGCTTTGCTGCGGTGTGATGTTGGCGTGGGCCGGCAGTGTCACAGACGAAAGGCTGGCCAGAATCAGGGTCGACGCGGCCAGTTGCTTGAGTGAAAAATCCATTGCTATGGGCATTCCTTTGCAGGCAGTGAGTAGGAAGTGTCTGATCGATGCGTCAGACGGTTTCGCAAACTAACACCACGCGCGAGTGATAGGGGAGCCCTTGAAGTGAGACACGTCGCAAAAATGACACAGAATCGAAAAAATAGGATCGAGGCCTCTAGGACAGGACTTACAACGAATCCCGAAAGTAAAAGAGGCTCGCCAGCGTGACTGAGCGAGCCTCTTTTATGGGCGCAGATTACATCGACAACACCAGTCGCCCGGCAAACAGGATCAAAATCACCCCCATGCTGCGCTCGAACCAATGGCCCATGCGCATAAACAACAGCCGCACTTTGCTGCTCGAAAAGAACAATGCAACGATCACAAACCACAACGCGTTCACGCTGCACATCCACAGTCCGTACAGGGCCTGGATTTCCAGCGGCGTGCTGGCGCTGATGATCGTGGTGAAGATCGCCAGGAAAAACAGCGTGGCCTTGGGGTTGGTGGCGTTGGTCAGGAAACCGGTGGAAAACGCCTTGAACAGCGATTGCTCACCCAGCGGTTCATCGCTGACCTTTTCGCCTTCCAGTGCGGTCTTGGGTTTGCTGCGGATCAGGCTGATGCCGAGGTAGAAAATGTAAGCACCGCCCACGACCTTGGCCACCGTCAGGAGCCACGGCGTGGTGTGCATCAAGGCGCCGACGCCCAGCAGGGTATACAGCACGTGCACGGAAATCCCCGCGCCGATGCCCAGTGCCGTGCAGATACCTACCAGCCGCCCGAAACGCACACTCTGGCGAATGGTCACAGCGAAGTCCGGGCCGGGAGCGACCACGGCGAGAAAGTGGATGGTGGCCAGCGCGAGAAACTCGCCCAGGTAATTCGATGTCATTTCAGCTCCAGAAAGTCAGGGGTGATGCATTGCCGCGATAGCCGACAAAAAACGAAAGGCTCAAGCGCGGATCTGCCACGCCCGGCGTTACCGAGTGCATGCGACGCGAATTGAACATGATGAAATCCCCCGGCTCCGGGCGGACTTCAAGGGCGGGTGGGCCGAGCAGTGCCGGGTCGATGCCGTAGCTGTCGCCGCGCATTTCGTCGAAGCGATCCGGTGAAATGTCGTCTTCCCACATCTGTAACGCGCCGCCCTCGGTCGGCATGTTCAGGTAGACGTTGCAGGCAAATTGCGCCTCCAGGCTGCGGGCCTGGAAACTCTCCGGCGCATCCTTGGCGAAAATGTCGTGGTGGGCGAGGAAGCAGACACCGGGTTTGACCACCCGTGACAGACCGACATACATCTTGCGCCCGTACAGGTTCTCCAGATGGGCGCCTGCCGGCCAGGATTCGTCGAGCATGCAGCGCAGGGTATCGATCGGCGAGGAATAGGGCGCGCAGCGATTGCGCAGTTCGGCAATGTTGCCGGTGGCGCGTTCGAAGTAATCCTCGATCAGCAACGGCTGGTTTTCCGCCTCATAGAACGCCATGCCGATGCGGCCAATGCTGGGGGCGTTGATGTAACCCTCGAAGCCGGGCTCGAGGATCTTGTCGCCAATCCGGATCGCCTGGTCTTCAGGCAAAAAGCCTTTGACGCGGATGGCGAGGACTTCTTCGTTGGCCAGTTTTTTTATGCACGTCTCATCGAGACGCTCGACGTCAAGCATCATGGTTTCAGGTCCATCTAACGAGTAGTCAACGGAACCGGCGAATGCGGTTCCCCCGGCGTCGGACGCTGCAACCGGCAGCGTCCGAAATCCTCAATCCACGCTGTAGTGGACGGACAACGTACCCTTCTTCTGCGAAAGGGACGCGATCGTGACTGTGCCCAGATCCTTCAGGCTGCGTACATGGGTGCCGCCGCAGCCGTAGGCTGGCAGCTCACCGAAGCCGATTTCCCGCGCGCCTTCGCGCAGGGATGTCAGGCGGGGCAGGTCGTGTTCGATCCATTGCCCGATGCCGTATTGAACGGTTTGCGCATCGACTTCCTGAGCACAATCCCCAGGCTTGAATTGCACCCGGCCTTCGTCCGGCCAATGGTGTGCCTTGATCGGCATCCAGCCCATGGCCTGGACAAAGTGGCCGATCAAATGCCCGGCGGAGTGCATGCGGGTGTTGAAGCGGCGACGCTCTTCATCGATGCGGATCTGGGTCATGCCCAGTGGCACCGGCTGGTCGACGAAATGAATGATCCGGTCCGGTTCCTGTACGACACGCAAGACCTGGCTGTCGCCGATCCAGCCCGTATCGCAAGGCTGCCCGCCACCTTGCGGGTGAAACAGAGTGGCGCGCAGCACCACAGCGAATTCGTTCTCGTGGGGCGTGCAGTCGAGGACTTCCACATTGGCCTTGAGGTCATCACTATGGAAAAAGAGGCGAAGCGTCATATTCCATGCCCTTATTAAAGTTTCTTTTTTAATTATATGAATCGTGCAATAACGTGATAATCCGTTCAAACATCAAAGGACTGTTGCGCTGTGAGCATAAATCTTCCTCTGCCGTTGCTCGGTGAAATGGCGATTTTCGTCAAGGTCGTGGAGACCGGCAGTTTCTCCGAAGCCGCTCGTCAATTGGGTTCGTCGCCCTCGGCGGTCAGCCGCAGTATTTCTCGGCTGGAAAAGGCATTGGCCACGCGGCTGTTGCAACGCACCACGCGCAAATTGCGCTTGAGCGATGGCGGGGAAGAGGTATTCAAGCGCTGTCAGGAGATGGTCAGCGCCGCTCGGTCGGTGATGGAGATCAGCGGTCAGTTCAACCACGAAGCCGAGGGACTGGTGCGGGTCAGTGTGCCGAAAGCGGTCGGACGCTTCGTGATTCATCCGCATATGCCGGAGTTTCTACGCCGTTATCCGAAGGTTGATGTGGAGTTGCTGCTGGAAGACCGGCAAGTGGACCTGATCGACGATCATGTCGACCTGGCGATTCGCATCACGGAGCGGCCGCCGGCAGGGCTGGTCGGGCGGCAGTTGCTGACCATCGACCATTTGCTCTGTGCAACGCCGCAATACCTGGCCGAGCATGGCACACCGACACATCCCCATGACTTGCTCAATCACAGCTGCATCTATCTGGGCGAAACCCCAAGTGATGCGCGCTGGAAATTCAAGAAAGGCAGCAAAGCAGTGACGGTCGGCGTGCGTGGCCGGTATGCCGCCAATCACACCGGCGTGCGTCTGGGCGCTGTGTTGCAGCACATCGGTATTGGCAGCCTGCCGTACTTCACGGCCCGCTATGCCCTGGAACAGGGGCTGGTCGTGCAGGTTCTGCCGGACTGGACATTCCTGGCGTCCTACCACGGCGGATTGTGGTTGCTGCATTCGCCAACGCGTTATCTGCCGCCGAAGTTGCGGGTGTTTATCGATTATCTGGTGGAGTGCCTGGAGAAAGAGCCGACATTGAGCAAACCGGGAAAACCCAACGCTGCAAAATCGCTGGCCGAGTACGAATTGCCGGAGGGGGAAGGGCTGCTGTAACGGCGGCGCAAAAAAAGGCCCGCATGGATCACCATGCGGGCCTTTTTCATTGTCTGGCGAAAATCAGTGCTTGCTGTCCTGGGCGGACATCGCCAGCAGTTGTTTTTCCTGATTCCAGTCGAACGGTTCATCGTTCTGTTCGGCTTCGTAACGGCGTTCTTCCAGTGCCTGATACATGTCGATTTCTTCATCGGACAGGTAGTGCAGGCAGTCTCCGGCGAAGAACCACAGCAGATCCCGCGGGATCAGGTGGGCAATTTGCGGGTAACGGGTAATCACTTGAGTCAGGATGTCCTGGCCCAGGTATTGGCTTTCGATCGGCTCGATCGGCAGTGACGCCAGCAGTTCGTCGAAACGCTCCAGGAACAGGGCATGGCTTTCTTCGGGAACCTGATCGGCCTCACCTACGGCGACCAGGATACTGCGCAGGTGGTCGAGCAAAACCAGATGATCGGCAACGACGTTGGACACGAGATAAGTCCTCAAGAGCAAAACGGGCGCGGAAGTATAAAGCCCCTGCGCCCGTTTTTCACTGATTGAAGGGATCAGCGGATTTTGCCGTCCGCCGGTTTCAATTCCTCTTTGTCGAAGTCATCGACATCGATCACCTTGCGCCGCGCCGCTTCGGCATCGCGCAGGGTCTGGGCTTCCACCGCCTGCAACACCCCGGCTTCCAGTGCCGCATCGATGGCGTGTTCGCCGGCGACCGGTTTGACCTGGCCGCTCTTGAGCGAGGTGTGCAGTTTCTTGTGCAGCGGTTGCGCAGCGTTCAACTGATCACAGGCGTGTTGCAACGCACCGACCGCATCGTCCGCCGATTGCGGGCGATAGCAGCCGGCGAGCAACTCTTCCAGCGCCGGATCGCCCTTGGCCCGACCGATGACCGCCGCCACTTCGGCACCGAGTCTGTCCGACGGGCCTTTGTGACGACGACCGAACGGGAACACGATCACTCGCAACAGACAGCCGAAAACCCGGTTCGGGAAGTTGGTCAGCAGTTCGTCCAGCGCTTTTTCCGACTGACCGAGGCTTTCCTCCATGGCCCATCTGAACAGCGGCTCCATGTACGCCGGGGAATCGAGGTCGTGGTAACGCTTGAGCGCCGCCGAGGCGAGATACAGGTTGCTCAGCACATCGCCCAGACGGGCCGACAGCCGCTCGCGGCGTTTGAGTTCGCCGCCCAGCAGCATCATGCTCAGGTCGGCCAGCATGGCAAATGCGGCAGCCTGCCGGTTGAGCGCGCGGAAGTAACCCTGGCTGAGCTTGTCGCCCGGCGCATGTTCGAAATGGCCGAAACCCAGGTTCAGCACCAGTGTGCTGGCGGCGTTGCTCACGGCAAATCCAATGTGCTTGAGCAACAGTCCATCGAATTCCTTGAGTGCCTGATCCTTGTCCTCGCGTCCGGCGAGGGCCATTTCTTTCAGTACAAACGGATGGCAGCGAATCGCGCCCTGACCGAAGATCATCAGGTTGCGCGAAAGAATGTTTGCGCCTTCCACGGTGATGAAGATCGGCGCGCCATTCCAGCTGCGGCCCAGATAGTTGTTCGGGCCCATGATGATCGCCTTGCCGCCATGCACATCCATGGCGTGGCTGATGCACTCGCGGCCGCGTTCGGTGAGGTGATACTTGAGAATCGCCGACAGCACCGAAGGCTTCTCGCCCAGATCAACCGCGTTGGCGGTCAGCATCCGCGCAGCGTCCATCATCCACGCGTTGCCGCCGATGCGTGCCATGGCTTCCTGAATGCCTTCGAACGCCGATAGTGGAACATTGAACTGCTCACGGATCTGCGCATATTGCCCGGTCACCAGGCTGGTGAACTTAGCCGCGCCGGTACCCACCGCCGGCAGCGAAATCGAACGCCCCACCGACAGGCAGTTCATCAGCATCATCCAGCCCTTGCCGAGCATGTCCTGGCCGCCGATGAGGAAGTCCAGCGGGATGAATACGTCTTTGCCGGAGTTGGGGCCGTTCATGAACGCGGCGCCCAGCGGCAGGTGGCGGCGGCCTATTTCCACACCGGAAGTATCGGTCGGGATCAGTGCGAGACTGATGCCCAGGTCTTCCTTGTCGCCCAGCAGGTGATCCGGGTCATAGGCCTTGAAGGCGAGGCCGAGCAGGGTCGCGACCGGACCGAGGGTGATGTAGCGTTTTTCCCAGTTCAGGCGCAGGCCGAGAGTTTCCTGGCCTTCCCATTCACCCTTGCAGATGATCCCGGTGTCGGGCATGGCGCCAGCGTCGGAACCAGCGAGCGGGCCGGTCAACGCGAAGCATGGAATATCGTCGCCCCGGGCCAGTCGTGGCAGGTAATGATTGCGTTGTTCGTCGGTGCCGTAATGCAGCAGCAGTTCCGCCGGACCGAGGGAGTTGGGCACCATCACGGTGGAGGCGAGGTCGCCGCTGCGGGTTGCCAGTTTCATCGCCACTTGAGAGTGGGCGTAGGCGGAGAAGCCCTTGCCGCCGAACTCCTTGGGAATGATCAGGGCGAAGAAACCGTGCTCCTTGATGTGGGTCCAGGCCTCCGCCGGCAGGTCCATCGACTGGCCGATCTGCCAGTCGGTGACCATAGCGCAGAGCTCTTCGGTCGGGCCGTCGATAAACGCCTGTTCTTCTTCGCTCAGTTGCGCCTTGGGATAGGACAACAGTTTTTCCCAGTTCGGACGGCCGCTGAACAGTTCACCGTCCCACCACACTGTGCCGGCATCGATCGCATCGCGCTCGGTCTGCGACATCGGCGGCAGGGTTTTCTGGAACCAACTGAACAGCGGCGCGCTGAAGTGTTTGCGGCGCAGATCCGGCAGCAGCAACGGAGCCGCGACGATGGCCAGTACGACCCAGAAGATCAGCAGCAACCAGCCCGGCGCGTGGCTGAAAATACCCATCGCCAGCAAATAGGCCGCGACGATCCCCAATGCCGGCAGCGGGGCGATGCGCCGGTGGGCCAGATACGCCACACCGACGATCAGAACCAGTATCCACAACAACAGCATATTCAATCCTCCGTGAACCAGGGCGAACGACCCTCCAGAGCTTAGACGGCATCTGCAAAACGGGGCGGTCAGAACAAGTTGATCTAAATCGTGGGAAACCCTGGATGGCTTTTGTAGTTTCGGTGGGCAACACGCGTAGGAAATCGTTCGCAGACTCCGCGGCTTTGCGTCCATGTTTGGCCGAAACGTCGTTATCTCTGTGCTGATCCTCTCGCTAGACTCCGGGTTCACCCAGGAGAATGTCGTCATGCGCGAGTATCTGAGCCCCGGCCGCTTCATCGATAGTGACCACCCCTCGGTGGTGGAGTTCGCAGAACGGCACCGTGGTGCCAGCCGCGACCCGCGCGCGCAGGCGATCAGTCTTTATTACGCCGTGCGCGAGGCAGTGCGTTACAACATGTACACCTTCAGCCGCGACCCGCAGACCTTGCGCGGCAGCTACGCGCTGGCGGCGGGCGAAAGTTATTGCGTGCCCAAGGCCACGCTGCTCGCCGGTTGCGCGCGCCATTGCGGGATCCCCGCACGCATCGGTCTGGCGGATGTGAAAAATCACCTGTCGACGCCGCGCCTGCTTGAATTGCTGAGAAGTGAAGTGTTTGCCATGCATGGTTATACCGAGCTGTTTCTCAATGATCGCTGGGTGAAAGCCACGCCCGCGTTCAATCAGAAACTCTGCGAAATGTTCAACGTGGCGCCGCTGGAATTCGACGGCATGAACGACAGCGTTTTCCACCCGTACAACAGCGTTGGCGCGCTGCTGATGGAGTACCTGGTCGATCACGGCCAGTTCGCCGATGTACCGGAATCCTTTTTCTTCGATCATCTGCAGAAATGCTATCCGCACCTGTTCAACGATCAGCAGACGCCACTGTCCAGTGACCTGCGCGGTGATGTCGGCAGCCGCTGATCCGGCGTATGCTGCTCGCCCACTCAATGGAAAAGAGGCGGTCATGCTGAAGATCTGGGGTCGCAAGAATTCGTCGAATGTCAGAAAACCGTTGTGGGCGGCCGAAGAGCTCGGGCTGGCCTACGAGGCGATCGATGCCGGTGGCGCGTTCGGCGTGGTCGACACGCCGGAGTACCGGGCGATGAACCCGAACGGTCGGGTGCCGGTGATCGAAGACGACGGTTTTGTGTTGTGGGAATCCAATGCCATCGTTCGCTACCTGTTGGCCCGGCATGCGGCGAACACCTCGTGGTATCCGGCGGATCTGCAGACCCGCGCCATCGCCGACAAGTGGATGGACTGGACCACGTCCAGTTTCGCAGGTCCTTTCCGCACGGTGTTCTGGGGCGTTCTGCGCACCCCGGCGGACAAGCAGGACTGGCCGGCGATTCATGCTGCGATCAAGGAATGCGAAGGTTTGCTGGCCATGGCCGATCAGGCCCTGAAAAACCAGCCATACCTGTCCGGCAGTGAAATCGGCATGGGCGACATTCCGCTCGGCAGTTTCATTTATGCCTGGTTCGAGATGCCGATCGAGCGCGCGCCGATGCCGCATCTGGAGGCCTGGTACGCGCGACTGAAGCAGCGTCCGGCGTATCGCAAAGCCGTCATGACCGCGTTGACTTAATACCTACTATCGACACACTTGACTGTACTTGTGCGGCGGCGGCAAGCACCATTGCGCTTGTGCGCCGCGGTTGTCTCCCTCGCCGCCCGCCGTCATTCAGTCCTTTTTCTCTTCTTGGTGCGTAATCCGATATGAGTTCCGCTCTGTCCATCCGGCAGCTAACCAAAACCTACGGCAACGGGTTCCAGGCCTTGAGTGGTATCGATCTGGACGTCGCCGAAGGTGACTTCTTCGCCTTGCTCGGCCCCAACGGCGCCGGCAAATCCACAACCATCGGCATTCTCTCGACCCTGGTGAACAAGACCAGTGGCACGGTGAATATCTTCGGTCACGACCTGGACAAGAACCCCGCAGCGCTCAAGCGCTCGATCGGCGTGGTGCCCCAGGAATTCAACTTCAACCAGTTCGAAAAGACCTTCGACATCGTCGTCACCCAGGCGGGCTACTACGGCATTCCGGCGAAAATCGCCAAGGAACGCGCCGAGCAGTACCTGACCCAGCTCGGCCTGTGGGACAAGCGCGATGTGCCGTCGCGTTCGTTGTCCGGCGGCATGAAGCGCCGTCTGATGATCGCTCGGGCGCTGGTGCACGAGCCGCGTCTGCTGATCCTCGACGAACCGACCGCCGGGGTGGATATCGAACTGCGTCGTTCGATGTGGACGTTCCTCACCGAACTGAACCAGAAAGGCATCACCATCATCCTCACCACGCACTACTTGGAAGAGGCTGAGCAGTTGTGCCGCAACATCGGCATCATCGACCACGGCACCATCGTCGAGAACACCAGCATGCGTCAGTTGCTCGGGCAACTGCATGTGGAAACCTTCCTGCTCGACCTGAAGAGCGATCTGGCGGTTGCACCGCAACTGGTCGGTTATCCGTCCCGTCTGGTGGATGCGCACACCCTGGAAGTCCAGGTCGACAAGTCCATGGGCATCACTGCGCTGTTCGGCCAACTGGCCCTGCAGAACATCGAAGTGCTGAGCCTGCGCAATAAAACCAATCGCCTCGAGGAGCTGTTCGTGTCCCTGGTGGAGAAAAATCTGTCGAAGGTGGCGGTATGAGTTCCGAACTGCGCCCCAACCTCGTCGCTCTCAACACCATCGTTTACCGCGAAGTCCGGCGTTTCACCCGGATCTGGCCGCAGACCCTGCTGCCGCCGGCGATCACCATGGTTCTGTACTTCGTGATCTTCGGCAACCTGATCGGCAAGCAGATCGGCGGCATGGGCGGTTTCTCCTACATGGAGTACATCGTGCCGGGGCTGATCATGATGTCGGTGATCACCAACTCCTACGGCAACGTGGTGTCGAGTTTCTTCGGCAGCAAGTTCCAGCGTTCCATCGAAGAACTGATGGTGTCGCCGGTGTCGCCGCACACCATCCTGATCGGCTACACCCTCGGCGGTGTGCTGCGGGGCCTGATGGTCGGCGTCATCGTGACGATCCTGTCGCTGTTCTTCACCAGCCTGCAGGTGCATCACCTGGGCGTTACCGTGCTGGTGGTGGTGCTGACGGCGACGATCTTCTCGCTGCTGGGTTTCATCAACGCCGTGTTTGCGCGCAACTTCGATGATATTTCGATCATCCCGACGTTCGTGCTGACGCCGCTGACCTACCTCGGTGGCGTGTTCTACTCGATCACCTTGCTGCCGCCGTTCTGGCAGACCGTGTCGCTGGCCAACCCGGTGCTGCACATGGTCAACGCCTTCCGTTACGGCATCCTCGGTGTGTCGGACATCCGTATCGGTATCGCGATCACCTTCATGCTGGTGGCGACCGTGGTGCTGTACTTCGGTTGTGCGCGGTTGCTGGTGAGCGGTCGCGGGATGCGTACCTGATCCCTCCGGCGCTGCAATAAAAAACGGCCTCCCACTGCGGAGGCCGTTTTGCATTCACGACTGGCGACTTTTCTTGCGTCGCGCCCATTGCCGGGCGACCCACCAGCGCCAGTACATCATCACCAGACAATAGGCGAGGGCGCCCAGCGCCAGCCCGACCACCACCGAACCGAGCAGGAACGGTTGCCACAGGGTCGAGAGTTCGCCGCTGATCCATTCCCAGGTCAATGAGTCCGGTAGGGTGCGGGCGGGGATGTCCATCAGCCACGCCCCGACTTTGTAGGTGCAGTAGAACACCGGCGGCATGGTGACCGGATTGGTCAGCCAGACCAGGCTGACGGCAATCGGCATGTTGCCGCGCACGGTGATCGCCAGTGCGGCGGCCACCAGCATCTGCGCGGGAATCGGCAGGAAAGCCGCAAAAATGCCGACGGCCATGGCCCGGGCCACCGAGTGCCGGTTGAGGTGCCAGAGGTTCGGGTCATGCAGCAACTTGCCGAGAAAGCGTAAGGATTTGTGTTCCCTGATGCTCGTCGGGTCGGGCATGTAACGTTTGAATAAGCGCCGGGGCATAAGGCTTCTCGGTCGGTTAAGGCGGCAAGTATGTCTGGATTCTACGAAGCGCCCATTCAGACTTTGTGACAATTGTTGACGACGCCCGCGCTCCACAAGCGCTATGCCTGAAGAGGGGACTCTCAAGGACGGGCGTATGCGCACAGGGATGATGGCGCTGGCAGTCGGTCTGCTGGCCCCGGTTTTTTTGCCGGCCTTGCCGCCGGTCGGATGGATGCTGTGTCTGCCGGTGGTGGCACTGATGCTGTTGCCGTTTCGCAGTTATCAGCTGGCATTTTTGTTGTTTGGCTTCGCCTGGTCGTGCATCGGTGCGCAGTGGGCGCTGGATGATCGACTGCCAGCGGAGCTGGACGGCGAGACGCGCTGGGTCGAAGGGCGGGTGGTCGGTCTGCCGCAGAGCGGCGACGGGGTCGTGCGCTTCGAGCTGGCCGATGCCCGTTCGCGTCACGGGAAACTGCCATCGCTGATGCGCCTGGCCTGGTACGACGGGCCACCGATCAACAGCGGCGAGCGCTGGCGGTTGGCGGTCAAACTCAAGCGTCCCGGTGGGCTGCTCAATCCCGATGCCTTCGATTACGAGGCCTGGCTGTTGGCGCAACGAGTCGGTGCCACCGGCACGGTGAAGGACGGCAACCGGCTGGCGGAGGCGCAGTGGGCCTGGCGCGACAGCATCCGTCAGCGTCTGCTGGCGGTGGACACCCAGGGCCGGGGTGCTGCGCTGGCGGCGCTGGTCCTGGGCGATGGCTCGGGGCTCAGTCGTGAGGACTGGCAGATCCTGCAGGACACCGGCACCGTGCATCTGCTGGTGATTTCCGGACAGCACATCGGTCTGCTGGCGGCGGTGATGTACGGGCTGATTGCCGGGCTGGCGCGATTCGGTCTGTGGCCGTTGCGTTGGCCATGGTTGCCGTGGGCGTGTGGTCTGGCGTTCGCGGCGGCGTTGGGTTACGGGCTGCTGGCCGGGTTCGATGTGCCGGTGCGGCGGGCCTGCGTGATGGTTGCGCTGGTGTTGCTGTGGCGATTGCGCTTTCGCCATCTCGGTGCCTGGTGGCCGTTGTTGCTGGCTTTCAATGGTGTGCTGCTGATGGACCCGCTGGCGGCTCTGCGCCCAGGGCTATGGTTGTCCTTCACGGCGGTGGGAGTGCTGATTTTTACGTTCGGCGGTCGACTGGGGCCGTGGCGCTGGTGGCAGACCTGGACGCGGGCGCAATGGCTGATCGCGATCGGTTTATGCCCGGTGTTGCTGATCCTGGGCCTGCCGATCAGCCTCAGCGGGCCACTGGCCAATCTGCTGGCGGTGCCGTGGATCAGTTTTGCGGTGCTGCCGCCGGCATTGCTCGGCACTTTGTTGTTGCCGATTCCCTATGTCGGCGAAGGCCTGTTGTGGCTGGCCGGCGGGCTGGTCGATGGATTGTTCCGTGCCCTGGCCCTGATCGCCGGGCGCTGGCCGGCGTGGGTGGCGCCATCGATGCCGGGATGGATCCTGACGCTGGGCTGCATCGGTGCCGTGTTGTTATTGCTGCCCCGAGGCATTCCATTGCGTCCCCTGGGCTGGCCGTTGCTGCTGGTGCTGGCATTTCCGCCCAGGGAGCGACTGGCCGAAGGCGTGGCGGATGTCTGGCAACTCGACGTCGGCCAAGGGCTGGCGATTTTGATCCGCACCCGTCACCACACATTGCTGTACGACACCGGGCCGCGCTTCGGCGATTTTGATGTCGGCGAGCGAGTGGTGCTGCCGGCCTTGCACAAACTGGGTGTGGAGCGACTCGATCTGATGTTGCTTAGTCATGCTGACGCCGACCATGCCGGTGGGGCGCTGGCCGTGGCAAAGAGCTTGCCGGTCACTCGGGTAATCAGCGGCGATCCGCCGGGGCTGCCCGAAGCGCTGAATGCTGAAACCTGTGAAAGCGGTCGGCAGTGGCAGTGGGACGGCGTTGCCTTTCATCTATGGCAGTGGGCCGGTGCCCAAGACAGCAATCAGCGCTCCTGCGTCCTGCAGATCGAAGCCAACGGCGAGCGACTGCTGCTGACCGGCGATATCGACGTCGCTGCCGAACGGGATTTGCTCAACAGCGTGTTGGCGGTCCCTACTCAATGGCTACAAGCCCCGCACCATGGCAGCCGCAGTTCCTCATCGATGGCGTTGCTCAAGGCTTTGCAGCCCCGGGACGTGCTGATCTCCCGGGGGCAGGGCAATTCGTTCGGGCATCCGCATCCGACCGTCATCGCCCGTTACCGCAAGCAGGGTTTGCGCATCCATGACAGCGCCGAGCAGGGTGCCATTCATCTGCAACTGGGCCGATTTCAGCCGGCCCGGTCGATGCGTCAGCAACGCCGGTTCTGGCGCGACCCGCCGCAGCCGGGGGCGGCGCACCGTTGAGTACGGTCGTCGGGGTGACGGGTCTTTATCGCGAACCGGTATGGTAAAGTGGCGCACTTTTTCGAGGGGGCTGTCACTGTGTGGGAATTGGTCAAATCCGGCGGCTGGATGATGTTGCCGATCATTCTGAGTTCCATCGCCGCCATGGCGATCGTCGCCGAACGCCTGTGGACGCTGCGCGCCAGTCGCGTCACCCCTGAGCATCTGCTGGGTCAGGTCTGGGTCTGGATCAAGGACAAGCAGCTCAACAAGGAAAAACTCAAGGAATTGCGCGCCAACTCGCCGCTGGGTGAAATCCTCGCCGCGGGCCTGGCCAACTCCAAGCATGGTCGCGAGATCATGAAAGAGTGCATTGAAGAAGCTGCCGCCCGGGTCATCCATGAGCTGGAACGCTACGTTAATGCGCTGGGCACCATCGCCGCCATGTCGCCGCTGCTGGGTCTGCTGGGTACGGTGCTGGGCATGATCGATATTTTCAGCGCCTTCACCGGTTCCGGCATGACCACCAACGCCTCGGTGCTCGCCGGTGGTATCTCCAAGGCGCTGATCACCACGGCGGCGGGCCTGATGGTCGGTATCCCGTCGGTGTTCTTCCACCGTTTCCTGCAACGCCGCATCGATGAACTGGTGGTCGGCATGGAGCAGGAAGCAATCAAACTGGTGGAAGTGGTGCAGGGCGACCGTGACGTCGATCTGGCCGGGGGCAAAGCGTGAAATTCCGTCGCAAGCCTCGGGAAACCATCGATATCAACCTCGCGTCGCTGATCGACGTGGTGTTCATTCTGCTGCTGTTTTTCGTCGTGACCACCACCTTCACTCGCGAAACGCAGCTGCGCGTCGATCTGCCGGAAGCGGTCAGCGGCTCGCCGGCCGAGGATCAGCAGGTCAAGCAACTGGACGTCGCCATCAGCGCTGAAGGCGTGTTCTCGGTGAACAACAAGATCCTGCCGAAGAACGACCTGGCGACCCTGATGGAAGCCATGCAGAAAGAAGCCAACGGTGACACCAACATGCCGTTGTCGATCAGTGCCGATGGCAAGACCCAACATCAATCCGTGATCACCGCCATGGACGCGGCCGGCAAGCTCGGTTTCAGCCATTTGCGCATGACCACGGTCGAGGCGGCGCCCAAATCCTGATGGCCATGTCCGATCGTCTGCTCGCCGCGTGGTATCAGGGGCATCCGGCCCTGACGCTGTTGCGGCCGCTGGAGTGGCTGTATCGCCGCGTGGTGGCTGGCAAGCGTCAGCGTTTTCTCGACGGCGAGGGCGAGATCTATCAATCGCCGGTGCCGGTGATCGTGGTCGGCAATATCACGGTGGGTGGCACCGGCAAGACGCCGATGATTCTGTGGCTGATCGAACACTGTCGGCGCAGCGGATTGCGGGTCGGTGTGGTAAGCCGTGGCTACGGCGCCAAACCGCCGCAATTGCCGTGGCGGGTCGAAGCCGATCACGGCGCCGACATTGCGGGTGATGAGCCGCTGCTGATCGTGCAGCGCACTGGTGTGCCACTGATGATCGATCCGAATCGCGGCGCTGCCGTCAAAGCCTTGCTGGCCAGTGAACCGCTGGACCTGATCCTGTCCGATGACGGCATGCAGCACTATCGTCTGGCGCGGGATCTTGAACTGGTGCTGATCGACGCCGCCCGTGGGCTGGGCAACAAGCGCTGCCTGCCCGCCGGCCCCTTGCGTGAACCGATCGAGCGTCTGCAAAGCGTCGATGGCGTGCTGTTCAACGGCGCCCCTGAGGATCGCGAGGACGGTTTCGCTTTCCGTCTGCAACCCACGGCGCTGGTCAATCTGCTCAGCGGCGAACGCCAGCCCCTCGAGCATTTTCCAGCTGGCCAGGCACTGCATGCAGTTGCCGGGATCGGCAATCCGCAACGTTTCTTCAATACCCTCGAAGCGCTAGACTGGCGGCCTGTGCCCCACGCGTTTGCCGACCACGCCGAATACAGCGTGCAGGCCTTGAGTTTCACGCCGTCATTGCCAGTGGTGATGACCGAAAAGGACGCGGTGAAGTGCCGCGCCTTCGCTGCCGCCGACTGGTGGTACCTGGCGGTCGATGCCGTGCCGTCGCCGGCCTTCGTGGCCTGGTTCGACACGCAGCTGATGCGCCTGTTGCCGGATCGTCTTTTGCCTTAAACCGTTTTATCCAGGGAATGCTCATGGACACCAAATTGCTCGACATCCTCGCTTGCCCGGTCTGCAAAGGCCCGCTCAAGCTCAGCGCCGACAAGACCGAACTGATCAGCAAGGGCGCCGGACTGGCGTACCCGATCCGTGACGGCATCCCGGTCATGCTGGAAAGCGAAGCCCGCACCCTGACCACCGACGAGCGTCTGGATAAATGACCACAGCCTTCACCGTTGTCATCCCGTCGCGCTACGCCTCGACCCGCCTGCCGGGTAAACCGCTGCTGGATATCGCCGGCAAGCCGATGATCCAGCACGCCTGGGAGCAGGCGAGCAAAAGCAGCGCCAGCCGTGTGGTCGTGGCCACCGACGACGCGCGTATCGTCGAGGCCTGCAAGGCTTTCGGCGCCGAAGTGGTATTGACCCGTGAAGATCACAACTCCGGCACTGATCGCCTGGCCGAAGTGGCTGCAAAGCTGGGCCTGGAGCCGGATGCCATCGTGGTCAACGTCCAGGGTGACGAACCGCTGATCCCGCCAAGCGTGATCGATCAGGTCGCCGCCAATCTTGCGGCCCACACCGAAGCGCGCATGGCCACCCTGGCCGAGCCGATCGAGGACGTGGAAACCCTGTTCAATCCGAACGTGGTCAAGGTCGTCAGCGACCTCAACGGTCTGGCGCTGACCTTCAGCCGTGCGACCCTGCCATGGGCCCGCGACGCATTTGCCAAGAGCCGCGACGTGCTGCCGGAAGGCGTGCCGTATCGCCGCCACATCGGCATCTACGCCTACCGCGCCGGTTTCCTTCAGGACTTCGTGAGCTGGGGGCCGTGCTGGTTGGAAAACACCGAATCCCTCGAACAACTGCGTGCCTTGTGGCACGGCGTGCGGATTCATGTGGCTGACGCATTGATCGCGCCGCCAACCGGAGTCGACACCGCCGAAGACCTCGAGCGCGTCCGTCGCCTGCTGGAGGCCTGATGCGCGTTCTGTTCGTGTGCCTGGGCAACATCTGCCGTTCGCCCACTGCCGAAGGCGTCATGCGCGCCAAGCTGCGTGAGGCCGGCCTGGACGCTCAGGTCGAAGTGGCTTCCGCCGGCACCGGTGACTGGCACGTCGGCAATCCGCCGGACAAACGCAGTCAGGCTGCGGCCAAACTGCGTGGTTATGACTTGTCGGCGCAACGTGCGCAGCAAGTCAGCCGCGCCGATTTCGCCAGCTACGACCTGATCCTCGCCATGGACAACAGCAACCTGAGAAACCTCAAGGCCTTGCAACCGTCGACTGGCAAGGCCGAGCTGGACCTGTTCCTGCGTCGCTATGAAGGCGAAGTCGATGAAGTGCCGGATCCGTATTACGACGGCGATCAGGGTTTCGAGCAGGTGCTGGATCTGATCGAGCGCGCCTGCGACCGGTTGCTGATCGAAGTGAAGGGCCGGTTATGAGTTTGCAGGTACACCCTCAGGTTTCCCTGAAACCTTTCAACACCTTTGGCGTCGACGTTCGCGCGCAACTGTTTGCCGAAGCCCACAACGACGCCGATGTGCGCGAAGCCCTGGCTTATGCGGCCGCCCACGATGTGCCGTTGCTGGTGATCGGCGGCGGCAGCAATCTGCTGCTGACAGCGGACATCCCGGCACTGGTGCTGCGCATGGCCAGCCGTGGTATCCGCGTCATCAGCGACGATGGTAATCGCGTGGTGATCGAGGCCGAGTCGGGTGAGCCGTGGCATCCATTTGTCCTGCATACGCTGGCGCTGGGTTTTTCCGGGCTGGAAAACCTCAGCCTGATCCCCGGCACCGTCGGCGCTGCGCCGATGCAGAACATCGGTGCCTACGGTGTCGAGATCAAGGACGTGTTCGCCGGCCTGACGGCGCTGGATCGTCAGACCGGCGAGCTGCGCGACTTCAGTCTGGAAGAGTGCAACTTCGCCTACCGCGACAGCGTGTTCAAACAGCAGCCGGGTCGCTGGTTGATCCTGCGGGTGCGCTTCGCACTGGATCGAATCGCCCATCTGCACCGGAATACGGCCCGGTGCGTCAGCGCCTGAGCGAGCTGGGCATCGAGCAGCCGACGCCGACGGATGTCAGCCGCGCCATTTGCAGCATCCGCAGCGAGAAGCTGCCGGACCCGGCGGTGCTGGGCAATGCCGGCAGTTTCTTCAAGAACCCGCTGGTGTCGGCGGCGGTAGTTGCGCAGATCAAGGCGCAGCACCCGGATCTGGTGGCCTACGCGCAACCGGGCGGGCAGATGAAGCTGGCGGCGGGCTGGTTGATCGAGCGGGCAGGCTGGAAAGGTTTCCGTGAGGCCGATGCCGGCGTGCATAAATTGCAGGCGCTGGTGCTGGTCAATTACGGCGCGGCAACCGGGCTGCAACTGCTCGATCTGGCGCAACGTATCCAGAAAGACATTGCAGAACGTTTCAATGTCGAGCTGGAAATGGAGCCCAACCGGTATTGAAGCAGCTCCAAGCTTCAAGCTCCGAGCGACAAGCTACAATTCCAGATCGTGAATGAGCTACTGCTTTTGCTCGAAGCTTGTAGCTAGAAGCTCGTAACTGAAAAGCCCTGTCTCAGCAGGGCTTTTTCGCCTGAGTCGATCTGCGTGAACCCACCGCTGATTTCCGGCGGCAGATTGCTCGACCCCATAACCTCCATGAATATGCGGGCGTGCCCATGATTACCCTGAAACTCAATGGCCAAGACCATCCACTCGATGTCACCGAGGACATGCCCCTGTTGTGGGCGATCCGTGACGTCGCCGGTTACAGCGGCACCAAGTTCGGCTGCGGCATGGGCCTGTGCGGCGCCTGCACCATTCATATCGACGGATTGCCGGTGCGTAGCTGCATCACGCCGATCGGTTCGGTGGCCGGGCAGAATGTGACGACCATCGATAACCTGCATGCCGATCCGATAGGCCAGATCGTCCAGCAAGCCTGGCTCGACACCGCCGTGGCCCAGTGCGGTTTCTGTCAGGGCGGGCAGATCATGTCCGCCACCGCGTTGCTCAAGACCAACCCGAACCCGAGCGACGAGCAGATCGAAGAGGCGATGGTCGGCAACATCTGCCGTTGCGGCACCTACAACCGGATCAAGACCGCCATCCGCCAGGCCTCCACTCACCTGAAGGAGGCCAAGGCATGAGCCGCTTGCCGAATGATTTCGCCCTGAGCAATCTGAGTCGCCGGGGTTTCCTCAAGGGTGTTGGTGCCACCGGCGCGCTGGTGCTGGCCGCCAGTTGGGGCTGGCAGGATGCATTGGCCGAAGACAAACCGAAGAAATTCGGCGCCGATGGCATGCCCAACGGCTGGATCGATGATCCGAAGGTCTACGTCAGCATTGCCGCCGACGGCATGGTGACCGTGGTCTGCAACCGCTCGGAAATGGGCCAGGGCGTGCGCACCAGCCTGACCATGGTGGTCGCCGATGAGCTGGAGGCCGATTGGGCCCACGTCAAAGTGCAACAGGCACCGGGCGATGAAGTGCGTTTCGGCAACCAGGACACCGACGGCTCCCGCAGCATGCGCCACTGGTACGAGCCGATGCGTCGTTGCGGCGCCGCTGCCCGGACCATGCTGGAGCAGGCTGCGGCCGCGCAGTGGAAGGTGCCGGTCAGCGAATGCCGCGCGCAATTGCATAAAGTCATTCACACGCCGTCCGGGCGCGAGCTGGGTTACGGCGAATTGGCCGCTGCGGCCAGTGCGTTGCCGGTTCCGGCTCGTGACAGCCTGCGGCTCAAGCAGCCGTCGGAATTCCGCTACATCGGCAAGGAAGGGACGAAAGCCATCGACGGCGAAGACATCGTCAATGGCCGCGCCGTGTATGGGGCCGACGTGCATTTCGACGGCATGCTGTACGCCGTGATCGCCCGCCCTGCGGTGTACGGCGGTAAGGTCAAGTCGGTGGACGACAGTGCCGCGCTGAAAGTGCCGGGCGTGCTGAAAGTCATGCAGATCGAACCGCGACCGCTGCCTTCGGAGTTTCAGCCATTGGGCGGCGTGGCCGTGGTGGCCAGCAACACCTGGGCGGCGCTCAAGGGCCGCGAGGCGCTGAAGATCGAGTGGGGCGACGGCCCGAACGCCAGTTATGACTCGATCGCCTACCGCAAGGAGCTGGAAGCCGCTTCGCTGAAACCGGGCAAAGTGGTGCGCAACACCGGCGACATCGAAAAAGCCATCGGCAGCGCTGCCAGCACCCTGGAAGCTTCTTACTACTTGCCGCATCTGGCACAGGCACCGATGGAGCCGATGGTGGCCATCGCTCGCTATAAAGAGGGTGTGTGCGAGGCTTGGGCGCCGAGTCAGGCACCGCAGGTCACCCGTGAGCGGATCGCCGAACGCCTCGGTCTGCCGTTCGATAACGTGACCTTCAACGTGACTTTGCTCGGTGGTGGTTTCGGTCGCAAGTCCAAGCCGGATTTCGTTGTCGAAGCTGCCATTCTGGCCAAGGAATTTCCCGGCAAGGCTGTGCGGGTCCAGTGGACGCGGGAAGACGACATCCACAATTCGTATTTCCACACCGTGTCCGCCGAATACCTCAAGGCCGGCGTGGGTAAGGACGGTTTGCCGTCCGCCTGGTTGCACCGCACGGTGGCGCCGAGCATCACCGCGCTCTTTGCGCCCAACATGAATCACGAAGCCGCGTTCGAGCTGGGCATGGGCTTCACCAACATGGCTTACGCGATTCCCAACGTACGCTTGGAAAACCCTGAAGCCACAGTACACACGCGGGTCGGCTGGTATCGCTCGGTGTCGAATATTCCCCATGGTTTTGCGATCCAGAGCTTCGTCGACGAACTGGCGCACAAGGCCAAGGAAGATCCGCTCAAGTACCAGATCAAACTGCTCGGCCCGGATCGACAGATCGACCCGCGCACGCTCAGCGAAGAGTGGAACTACGGCGAATCCCCCGAGCGTTATCCGATCGATACCGGGCGTATGCGCACCGTGCTGGAAACCGCGGCCAAGGCGGCCGGCTGGGGGCGGAAATTGCCCAAGGGCCGTGGCCTCGGCCTGGCAGTGCATTACAGCTTCGTCACTTATGTGGCGGCAGTAATCGAAGTCGAGGTCAAGGACGACGGTACGCTGATCGTGCACAAGGCCGACATCGCCGTGGATTGCGGGCCGCAGATCAATCCCGAACGGATCCGTTCGCAGTTCGAAGGCGCCTGTGTGATGGGCCTGGGCAATGCCGTGTGGGGCGAGATCAGCTTCAAGGACGGCAAGGTGCAGCAGGACAACTTCCATATGTATGAAGTGGCGCGCATGTCGCTGGCACCGAAGGAAGTGGCGGTGCATCTGGTGACGCCGCCGGGCGAGGTGCCGCTGGGTGGTGTCGGTGAGCCGGGCGTGCCGCCGATTGCGCCGGCGTTGTGCAATGCGATCTTCGCCGCGACCGGCCAGCGCATCCGCAGCCTGCCGGTGCGTTACCAGTTGCAGGGCTGGCAAAAGGCGCAAGCGTGATGGACAGCGCCGATCTCAATGTCCTGCGCAGCGTCCTGGAGTGGCGCCGCGCCGGGCAGCGGGTGGTGTTGTTCACTGTCGTGCAGACCTGGGGTACTGCGCCCCGGGCACCCGGCGCGATGCTGGCGCTGCGCGAAGATGGCGTGGTGATCGGTTCGGTGTCCGGCGGCTGTGTCGAGGACGATCTGATAGCCCGGCTGCATGACGGGCGGATTCCCGCCGACGGGCCGCCGGTGCAGTTGATCACCTATGGCGTGACCCGGGAGGAGGCGGCGCGGTTCGGCCTGCCGTGCGGCGGCACTTTGCGCCTCACCGAAGAGCGAGTCGGCGATCCCGCGTGGATCGCCGAATTGCTGGCGCGTTGTGAGGCTCATGAAATCGTTGCTCGTGAACTGAGCGTCGAAAGCGGTGAAGTGATTCTTTCGCCGGCGAGCAAAACGGATGCATTGGTTTTTGATGGCAAGACCTTGCGTGCCATTTGCGGCCCACGCTGGCGTCTGCTGCTGATCGGCGCCGGGCAGTTGTCGCGTTATGTGGCCGAAATGGCGCGGCTGCTGGATTTCGAAGTGCTGATCTGCGATCCCCGGACCGAGTTCGTGTATGACTGGGAAGAGCAGCATGGCCGTTTTGTCCCCGGCATGCCCGATGAGGCGGTGTTGAGCATTCAAGCAGACGAACGCACCGCCATTGTTGCCCTGACTCACGATCCGCGTCTGGACGACATGGCGCTGCTGACGGCGCTGGATTCCAGGGCGTTTTACGTCGGTGCCCTGGGCTCGCGCGTCAACAGCCTCAAGCGCCGGGAATACCTGGCTGAGCTAGGCTTGTCGCAAGCGGCCATCGCTCGATTGCACGGGCCGATCGGTCTACCCATTGGCAGTCATTCCCCGGCGGAAATCGCGTTGTCGTTGCTGGCGGAAATCGTCGCGATCAAGAATGGTGTCGAGTTGAAGCAGAAGAAGGCAGAGCGCGTATGAGTCGAACCATCGGAGTGATTGTGCTGGCGGCAGGCGAGGGCAGCCGCTTTCGCGAAGTGGCAGGTGCCGACAAGGACAAGCTGCTGGCCGATTGCACGGGGCGCGACGGAGCCGTTCGTTCAGTGATCGAGCAAACGTTGGTGAACCTGCCGGCGAGTCTCGACAAGCGAGTGCTGGTGACGACCGAAGCACGGCCACAGGCGATGCGGATGGCGCAGGCTTATGGGTGCGACATTGTTTCGATCGAGTCTACGGGGATGGGTGACAGCATTGCGGCGGGTGTGGCGGCTTGCCCGGATGCCGATGGCTGGCTGATTGTGCTGGGCGATATGCCGTTTATTCTGCCATCGAGCATTGAACAGGTAGTGGCGTCGATTGCCGACGATGCGGTCAGTGTTCCGGTGCAGGGTGGCGAGTTTGGACATCCGGTCGGATTTGGTCGCTCGTTTGGGCCGGGGTTGATGGCATTGTCCGGTGATCGCGGGGCCAGGCCTTTGTTCAAGCAGGGGCGGGTGGTCGAGGTTGCTGTGGATGATCCTGGCATGCTGTGGGATATCGATGTGCCGCAGGCACTGGTTTTTCCGCAGGCCTGATACAAACCGCGAGGCATAAAAAAAGCCCCGCCTGGATTACCAGGCGGGGCTTTTTATTGGCGTTTGGAATCAGACGAGAGGTTTAGGCTCGTGTTCTTTTTCCTGGGCCTGTTCGTGGTGCTCGACCGCTTCCTGTACGGAGCGCGGTGCTTCGGCAATCACTTCTACAGCAGCTTCTTCAGCGACCGGGGCAGGGGCTGCCTCGACCACTTCGGCAACGGCTGGAGCAGCGGCGGCAGCGGCAGCCAGTTCGGCTTCCTTCTGCAGACGCTCTTCTTCACGCTTGCGACGACGCACTTCACGCGGGTCGTTCGGGGCGCGGCCGCTTGGCGTCAGGGCGCTGACCGGAGCAGGCGCAGCGACTGGCGCTGGTGCTTCGGCCACGACTGGCGCTTCTACAACCGGTGCTTCAACGGCAGGTGCCGGTTCAGCGACAACCACTGGTTCGGCGGCCTTGGCTTCTTCCACGACAGGCGCTTCAACCACTGGTGCTGGTGTTTCAGCGACAGTCGGCTCGGCGACCCAGTTGAATGCGGTCTGTTCTTCGCGAACTTCACGAACGGTTTCGGTCACGGTTTCAGCGACGGTTTCGACAACCGACTCTTCAACCACGGCCGGTGCTTCGAAGGTCACCGCTGGTTCGGCAGCCGCTTCAACCTGAGGCTGAGCTTCGCGAACCGGCGCCACTTCGACTTCCGGAGCAGTAACTACTTCTACCGGAGTGGTGGCTTCAACAACCGGCGCTTCAACAGGAACAGTTTCCAGGGTTGCAGCGGTGGCGCGTTCGGCTTGCTCGTGGGCCTGAGCTTCGGCCGGAGCGCTGATCACGGTGCTGGCAACAGCGGCAGTAACGGCCAGGCCGGCAGCCAGATCGGCAGTGCTCGGCTCGGCGGTTTCAGCGTTCTCGGCGGATTCTTCCGAACCTTCGATCACGTTGCCGTTGGCATCACGCTGACGCTCGCGACGGTTGCTGCGACGACGCTGACCACGGGAGCGGCGGCGTGGACGATCGCCTTCGGCGTTCTCCGAACCGTCTTCCGGCAGTTGCTCTTCGTTGGTGGTGACTTCTTCTTCCGCGACAGCAGCGGCGGCTTGTTCGGCACGCGGTTGACGCTCTTCACGCGGTGGACGTGGCGCGCGTTCTTCGCGTGGCTGACGGGCCGGACGCTCTTCAGCGGTGGCGGCTACAGCGGCAGCGGCGGCTGGCGCGGCATCCAGAGGTTCACGCAGTTCACGTACGCGTTCTTCACGCTCGCCACGCGGCTTGCGATCTTCACGTGGAGCACGTGGTGCACGTTCTTCACGAGGGGCGCGTGGTGCGCGTTCTTCGCGGACTGCCGGTGCTTCGTCACGGGACTCGCGTGGCTCGCGCAGTTCGCGGGCTTCACGAGGCTGGCGCTCTTCACGTGGCTCACGCGGTGCGCGCTCTTCACGTGGAGCACGCTCTTCGCGCGGCTTGCGTTCTTCATCGCGACGACCGTTACGGTTGCGGCTCTGCTGACGACCGTTGCGACGCTCTTCGTTGCGGGCCGGACGCTCGGTGGCCGGTTTTTCAACCACAACCGGAGCAACAGGCTCTTCCTTGGTGGCGAACAGGCTGACCAGCGACTTCACCAGACCTTTGAACAGGCTTGGTTCTGGCGCGGCAACCGGCGCAGGGGCTGGAGCCGGAGCGGCAACTTCGGTCGGAACCGGTGCGTTGGCGCGGGCCGGAGCGGTCTTGACTGCGGCTTCCTGGCGAACCAGGGTGCGGGTCGCGGCGGCTGGCTGGACGTCTTCGACGTCGGCAGCAGCGGCAGCGATTTCGTAGCTGGACTGGTTGGTCGCGGCTTCCGGGTTGTCGTCACGCAGACGCTGAACTTCGAAATGCGGGGTTTCGAGGTGATCGTTCGGCAGGATGACGATGCGGGCGCGGGTGCGCAGTTCGATCTTGGTGATCGAGTTGCGTTTTTCGTTGAGCAGGAACGCGGCCACCGGGATCGGCACTTGCGCACGAACTTCGGCGGTGCGGTCTTTCAGGGCTTCTTCTTCGATCAGGCGCAGGATCGCTAGGGAAAGCGATTCGACGTCACGGATGATGCCGGTGCCGCTGCAGCGCGGGCAGACGATGCCGCTGCTTTCGCCGAGCGAAGGACGCAGGCGCTGACGGGACATTTCCAGCAGGCCGAAGCGCGAGATGCGGCCGATCTGTACACGGGCGCGGTCGGCTTCCAGGCATTCGCGGACTTTCTCTTCCACGGCGCGCTGGTTCTTGGCAGGGGTCATGTCGATGAAGTCGATGACGATCAGGCCGCCGATGTCGCGCAGACGCAACTGACGGGCGATTTCTTCAGCCGCTTCAAGGTTGGTCTGCAGGGCGGTTTCTTCGATGTCGCTGCCTTTGGTGGCGCGCGCCGAGTTGATGTCGATGGACACCAGGGCTTCGGTCGGATCGATGACGATGGAGCCGCCGGAAGGCAGTTCGACGACGCGCTGGAAAGCGGTCTCGATCTGGCTTTCGATCTGGAAACGGTTGAACAGCGGAACGCTGTCTTCGTACAGCTTGATCTTGCTGGCGTACTGCGGCATCACCTGGCGGATGAAGGTCAGGGCTTCGTCCTGGGCTTCAACGCTGTCGATCAGCACTTCGCCGATGTCCTGGCGCAGGTAGTCGCGGATGGCGCGGATGATGACGTTGCTTTCCTGGTAGATCAGGAACGGCGCGGAACGATCCAGCGAGGCTTCCTTGATCGCGGTCCAGAGTTGCAGCAGGTAATCGAGGTCCCATTGCATTTCTTCGCTGCTGCGGCCCAGGCCGGCAGTGCGCACGATCAGGCCCATGTCGGCTGGAGCGACCAGGCCGTTCAGGGCTTCACGCAGTTCGTTGCGCTCTTCGCCTTCGATGCGACGGGAGATGCCGCCGGCACGCGGGTTGTTCGGCATCAGAACGAGGTAACGACCGGCCAGGCTGATGAAGGTGGTCAGGGCTGCACCCTTGTTGCCACGTTCTTCTTTTTCGACCTGAACGATGACTTCCTGGCCTTCGCTCAGGACGTCCTTGATGTTGACGCGGCCTTCAGGAGCTTTCTTGAAGTATTCGCGGGAGATTTCTTTGAGGGGCAGGAAGCCGTGGCGCTCGGAGCCGAAATCGACAAAGGCAGCCTCAAGGCTTGGTTCGATGCGAGTGATACGGCCTTTATAGATGTTGGCCTTTTTCTGCTCGCGTGCACCGGATTCGATGTCCAGGTCGTAGAGGCGCTGGCCATCTACCAGTGCAACACGCAACTCTTCGGGTTGAGTTGCGTTAATCAGCATTCTTTTCATGTAGTACCGTCGGTTTCCGGGCTGCCGGAAACGGCGTTCGGCACACACGACTTCTCACGGTCGGTGTCAGGTGCGTCGGGAGTGGTTGGCCATTCCCGTGTCCAGCGATGTCCGGCCAATTGGGCCGTTATCGCGACGTACGCGTCCTGCTTGCTGTGGCTACTTAAGCACTCAGTCAGGAGGAGGAATCAACCGTGGCTGTGGACGAGATGAAGCGTCTTGATAAAGCCTGTTGCTACACAGTCCAGCGGTTGTGCATCTCCACCCTACACGTATCCCTGATAATTCGGGTGCTGCCGCGCGCAGAATCCGCAGCGGGTTGGCATTTACCGTGAGCTCCGAAAGGGGAGGTCACGCATCATGGCTAATTCAGGCGGTGTTTCCGGCGCTTTCGCTCGGGGTCATCCGCGGCTGACTGCACTTTGTGAACTGGCCGTGAATATGGCTCGCGTGGCGAGTCAGAACTCTGCTTTGCGGCGTGATTCAGGCCTCATGTCACCTGCGCTTGTTACAGCTGCAAACTCCACCGTTACGTAGCGAAAGCCCCGTAGGACGGCCTCGCGTCCTGGTGAATTGCGTTGGTCAGGGCCGGTTTTTGACCGTGGTTCCGCTGTCCAGGCCGCTTTTGGCGGCGTTCGCGACTATAGCAGCAATGATTAAGTGCTTCAATTCCATAAAAATTGTTATCATCCGCGGCATGACGACTACTGCCCCTTCGACTCCAGGCGTTCAATTGCTTGAGGTCTCGCCGGAATATGCCGGCCAACGAATCGACAATTTTCTTCTCGCCCGGCTCAAAGGCGTGCCCAAGACCTTGATTTACCGCATTTTGCGCAAAGGCGAGGTGCGAGTTAACAAAGGTCGGATCAAGCCCGAATACAAGCTGCAGGCCGGCGATATCGTGCGCGTGCCGCCGGTTCGCGTGCCTGAGCGTGACGAGCCGGTGCCTTTGGCCCAGGGCCTGTTGCAGCGCCTGGAAGCCTCGATTGTCTACGAAGACAAAGCCCTGATCGTGATCAACAAGCCCGCCGGCATTGCGGTTCACGGTGGCAGTGGCTTGAATTACGGCGTGATCGAAGCCTTTCGTCAGTTGCGCCCCGATGCCAAGGAGCTCGAGCTGGTTCACCGTCTCGATCGCGACACCTCCGGCCTGCTGATGATCGCCAAGAAGCGCAGCATGTTGCGTCACTTGCATGCCGCGTTGCGCGGTGACGGCGTCGACAAGCGCTATATGGCCCTGGTTCGCGGCAACTGGGCAACCTCGATCAAGCAGGTCCGGGCGGCGCTCGGCAAGAGCAATCTGCGCTCCGGTGAGCGCATGGTCGAGGTCGACGAGGAGGAGGGCAAGGAGTCGGTGACCGTGTTCAAGGTCCTGCGTCGCTTTGGCGATTTTGCCACTCTGATCGAAGCCAAGCCGATCACCGGTCGCACGCACCAGATCCGCGTTCACACGTTGCACGCCGGGCATTGCATTGCGGGTGACACCAAATACGGCGATGACAATTTCAGCAAGGAAATCCGTGATCTGGGCGGCAAGCGCCTGTTCCTGCACGCCTACATGCTGACCGTGCCGCTGCCCGATGGCGGTGAACTCAAGTTGCAGGCGCCGGTCGATGAAATGTGGGCCAAGACTGTGGAGCGATTGAGTGCGCCCATCTGATTACAAGCTGCTGATTTTCGATTGGGACGGCACACTGGCCGATTCCATTCATCGGATTGTCGAGGCAATGCACTCGGCATCCGGGCGTTCCGGTTTCGAGTTGCGTGATGATTTTGCCGTGAAGGGCATCATCGGTCTGGGCTTGCCCGAGGCGATCCGCACGCTGTATCCGGAAATCAGCGATGCCGAAATGACCTTGTTTCGCGAGTATTACGCCGATCACTACATCGCCGCGGAAGCCGTCCCTTCGCCGTTGTTCGAAGGCGTAGTCGAGTCGATGGCGTCCTTTCGCGAGCAGGGCTATCACCTGGCGGTCGCGACCGGCAAGAATCGTCGCGGGCTGGATCGGGTGCTCAAGGCCAATGGCTGGGAAGATTATTTCGATATCACCCGCGCTGCCGATGAAACTGCCAGCAAGCCGCACCCTCTGATGCTGCAGCAGATCCTTGCGCATTGTGGTGTGCGTGCCGAGCAGGCTCTGATGGTCGGCGACTCGTCCTTCGATCTGTTGATGGCACGTAACGCGGGGATGGATTCGGTGGCGGTCAGCTACGGTGCGCAATCGATCGAGTCGCTGCAGCAGTTTGAGCCACGACTGTCGATTGACCGGTTTTCTGAATTGCATGCCTGGCTGGCGCAGCGGGCTTAATACGTTTTTGCTGGGGTGGATGGCATGACCGACGAATGGAAAGCACCGGCCAAGGCAACTGCCGACGACGGTGATGCGAAAAGCTGGAAGCTGCTGGAAAAGACCTTGCTGGCCAGTGTGCAGGAGCAGCGTCGTTCCAGGCGTTGGGGGATCTTCTTCAAGCTGCTGACGTTTGTTTATCTGTTTGTCGCGCTGCTCCTGTTCACGCCGTTGATGGACATGGAAAAGAGCGCCACTCGCAGCTCGAATTACACGGCGCTGATCGATATCACCGGCATGATTGCCGATAAAGAGCCGGCCAGCGCCGACAATATCGTGGGTAGTCTGCGCGCCGCGTTCGAAGACAAAAAGGTCAAGGGCGTGATCCTGCGCATCAACAGCCCGGGTGGCAGTCCGGTGCAGTCGGGTTATGTGTATGACGAGATCAAGCGCCTGCGCGGCCTGCATCCGGATACCAAGGTGTATGCGGTGATTTCCGACCTCGGTGCGTCCGGGGCCTATTACATCGCCAGTGCGGCGGATCAGATCTATGCCGACAAGGCGAGCCTTGTGGGTTCCATTGGTGTGACAGCGGCCGGTTACGGCTTTGTCGGCACCATGGAGAAGCTGGGCGTCGAGCGCCGCACTTACACCTCCGGTGAGCACAAGTCGTTCCTTGACCCGTTCCAGCCGCAGAAGCCGGAAGAGACCGCGTTCTGGCAGGGTGTGCTGGATACCACGCACAAGCAGTTCATCAACAGCGTGAAGCAGGGACGTGGCGATCGCTTGAAGGACAAGGAGCATCCGGAGTTGTTCTCCGGGCTGGTCTGGTCCGGCGAGCAGGCGCTGCCGTTGGGGCTGATCGATGGTTTGGGTAATGCCAGCTCGGTGGCGCGTGATGTGATTGGCGAAAAGGAACTGGTGGACTTTACCGTTCAGGAATCGCCGTTCGATCGCTTCTCGAAAAAACTGGGCGCCAGTGTGGCCGAGCAGTTGGCAATGTGGATGGGTTTCCACGGTCCGTCGCTGCGCTGATCGCTTGATGCATAAAAAAACCGGCCTTCGTGGCCGGTTTTTTGTGGGTCAGGGAATCTGTACGCCTTCCGTCAGCAGCATGTCGATCAGGCGAATCAGCGGCAGGCCGATCAGGCTGGTGGCGTCGTGGCCTTCGGTGGATTGGAACAGGCTTACGCCCAGTCCTTCCGCCTTGAAGCTGCCGGCGCAGTCGTAGGGCTGTTCGGCGTGCAGGTAGCGCTCGATGCGGGCCTGATCCAGTACGCGCATGTGTACGGTGAAAGGCACGCAGTCGACCTGGCAGTGGCCGGTCTGGCTGTTGAGCAGGGCCAGGCCCGTGAGGAAGGTCACGCTGGCGCCGCTGGCGGCCATCAGTTGGTCGCGAGCGTTTTCGAAGGTGTGCGGCTTGCCGATGATGCGCTCGCCGAGTACCGCAACCTGATCGGAGCCGATGATCAGATGGGCAGGGTGGCTGTCGGCCAGTGCCCGGGCTTTCTGTTCGGCGAGGCGTTTGACCAGTTCGATTGCCGATTCTCCCGGGCGATGACTTTCGTCGATGTCCGGTGAGCTGCAGACGAACGGCAAGCGCAGGCGATTGAGCAATTCCCGACGATAGGTCGAGCTTGAAGCGAGTAATAAAGGCAGCATTCGCGTCTCCAGAGGCAGGCTGCAGATTCTAGCGGAGGCTTGCAAGTGACGGACAGGGCACAATTTCCTTTGACATGGGTGGGTGCATCCCTATAATGCTGCGCCTATGTTGAATGACCCGATTCCACCTCACGTTGACCCGCGCAAATTGGCTGACCGTGGCACCACCCTTCAAGGTGAACTGCTGCTGGCCGATTTGAAGAGACTCTGCGACCCGCTTTCCGACGATGTCGGTACGGTGCAGGCCAAATTAGTTTTTGAACGAGATGAACGTAAATCTGTGGTGATCCACAGCTTTATCGACACCGAAGTCAAAATGGTTTGCCAGCGTTGTCTTGAGCTGGTCACCCTGCCGATCCACAGCGAATGCAGTTACGCCGTGGTGAAGGAGGGTGCGAATACCCAGTCGTTACCGAAAGGTTATGACGTGCTGGAACTGGGCGAAGATCCTTTGGATCTGCAGTCACTGATCGAGGAGGAGCTTCTGCTCGCCTTGCCCATTGTGCCTGCTCATCATCCGGAAGAATGCCAGCAGCCGGCGGGAGCAGATGAGCCCGAACCGAGCGAGGACGAGGTAACGCGGTCCAACCCGTTCAGTGTATTGGCGCAGTTAAAGCGTGACCCAAACGTTTAGGAGTTAATCAATTATGGCTGTTCAGCAGAACAAAAAATCCCGCTCTGCCCGTGACATGCGCCGTTCGCACGACGCTCTCGAGGCTAGCACCCTGTCTGTAGAAAAAACCACCGGTGAAGTTCACCTGCGTCACCACGTATCGCCAGAAGGCGTATACCGTGGCCGTAAAGTGATCGACAAGGGCGCTGACGAGTAATCACTTGTCCGCTCAAGTCATCGCGATTGACGCAATGGGCGGGGACTTCGGTCCCCGCAGCATTGTTCAGGCCAGCCTTGCTTGCCTTTCTGCTACGCCCTCGCTGCACCTGACCCTTGTCGGTCAACCCTCCCTTCTTGAAGAACTGATCACCGGCCAGTTGGCTGCCGAACGCGCACGCCTGACGATTGTTCCGGCGTCCGAAGTCATCACCATGGACGAAAAACCAGCCCAGGCCTTGCGTGGCAAGCCGGACTCGTCGATGCGTGTCGCTCTCGAATTGCTGCGTGATGGCAAGGTTCAGGCCTGTGTCAGTGCCGGCAATACCGGTGCGTTGATGGCGCTGTCGCGCTTTGTGCTCAAGACCCTGCCGGGGATTGATCGTCCGGCCATGGTTGCCGCGATTCCTACGCAGAAGGGCTACTGTCAGTTGCTCGATCTGGGCGCCAACGTTGATTGCAGTGCCGAGCACTTGTTGCAATTCGCGGTGATGGGTTCCGTGGCCGCGCAAACTCTGGGCATTGTCCGTCCGCGCGTCGCGTTGCTGAACATCGGCACCGAGGACATCAAGGGCAATCAGCAGGTCAAGCTCGCTGCGACTTTGCTGCAGGCCGCCAGAGGCATCAATTACATCGGTTTCATTGAGGGCGACGGTTTGTATCGCGGTGAGGCGGATGTAGTGGTTTGCGACGGTTTCGTCGGCAATATCCTGCTCAAATCAAGCGAGGGCCTGGCGACGATGATTGCCGCGCGTATCGAGGCCTTGTTCAAGAAAAATCTGGCTTCCCGTGCTGTCGGTGCTCTGGCGTTGCCATTGATGAAGCGTCTGCAGGCCGATCTGGCGCCGGCGCGACATAACGGCGCAAGCTTTCTCGGCTTGCAGGGAATTGTCGTGAAAAGTCACGGTTCGGCTGGAGTTCAGGGGTTTCAGAGCGCCATTCAGCGAGCGCTGATCGAGATTCAAGAGAATCTTCCCGAGCGGCTGCACGGCCGTCTGGAGGATTTGTTGTCTTAGGCGTTTTCGTCGGACAATGCTTAAATGTGACCGCCCGGTTCAAAGGGCCATCCAACTGTCAGTTTCTTGCGTCCCTCTAGCGGGATGCCATTTTTCCGACGACAAGATCATTAGGGGCTTGTTACATGTCTGCTTCCCTCGCATTCGTCTTTCCAGGACAGGGTTCGCAGTCCCTCGGCATGCTGGCCGAGCTGGGCGCGCAACATCCGCTGATCCTCGAAACTTTCAAAGAAGCATCCGATGCTCTGGGCTACGACCTGTGGGCGCTGACCCAGCAGGGTCCGGAAGAGCTGCTCAATCAAACCGACAAAACCCAACCGGCCATTCTGACCGCTTCGATCGCCCTGTGGCGTCTGTGGCTGGCTGAAGGTGGTGCGCGCCCGGCATTCGTTGCCGGTCACAGCCTGGGTGAATACAGCGCACTGGTTGCTGCCGGCAGCCTGAGCCTGGCGGACGCGGTAAAACTCGTCGAGCGCCGTGGCCAGTTGATGCAGGAAGCCGTTCCGGCCGGGCAGGGCGGCATGGCTGCCATCCTCGGTCTGGAAGATGCCGACGTGCTGGCAGCCTGTGCTGAAGCGGCGCAAGGCGAAGTGGTCAGCGCGGTGAACTTCAACTCCCCGGGCCAGGTGGTGATCGCCGGTGCCAAGGCTGCCGTTGAACGCGCCATCGAAGGCTGCAAGGCTCGTGGCGCCAAGCGTGCCATGCCGCTGCCGGTCAGCGTGCCGTCGCACTGCGAGCTGATGCGCCCGGCTGCCGAGCGTTTCGCCGAATCCATCGCGGCCATCGACTGGCAGGCGCCGCAGATCCCTGTGGTCCAGAACGTCAGCGCTCAGGTGCCGGCGGATCTGGAAACCCTCAAGCGCGATCTGCTGGAGCAGCTCTACAAGCCGGTTCGCTGGGTCGAGTCAGTACAGACTCTGGCAGCGAAAGGTGCGACCAATCTGGTCGAGTGCGGCCCTGGCAAAGTGCTGGCCGGTCTGAACAAGCGTTGCGCCGAAGGCGTTTCGACTTCCAATCTCAATACCCCAGACGCTTTCGCTGCTGCTCGCGCAGCGGCTGTCTGAATCAGGAGAAACTTGCATGAGTCTGCAAGGTAAAGTTGCACTGGTCACCGGCGCAAGTCGTGGTATCGGCCAGGCTATCGCACTGGAACTGGGTCGTCAGGGCGCCATCGTTGTCGGCACCGCGACTTCCGCTTCGGGCGCCGAGCGCATTGCTGCGACCCTGAAAGAAAATGGCATTCAGGGTGCAGGTTTCGAGCTGAACGTCACCAGTGACGAATCGGTCACCGCAGTGCTGGCAAGCATTCAGGAGCAATTCGGTGCTCCGGTAGCGATCCTGGTCAACAATGCCGGCATCACCCGCGATAACCTGATGATGCGCATGAAAGACGACGAGTGGTACGACGTGATCGATACCAACCTGAACAGTCTGTATCGCCTGTCCAAGGGCGTTCTGCGTGGCATGACCAAGGCGCGCTGGGGTCGAATTATCAGTATTGGCTCGGTGGTGGGTGCCATGGGCAACGCTGGCCAAGTAAACTACGCAGCCGCCAAGGCCGGTCTGGAAGGTTTCAGCCGTGCCATGGCGCGTGAAGTCGGTTCGCGTTCGATTACGGTCAACTCGGTAACCCCAGGGTTCATCGACACCGATATGACTCGCGAACTGCCTGAAGCACAGCGTGAAGCCTTGCAGACGCAGATTCCGCTGGGCCGTCTGGGACAAGCTCAAGAGATCGCGTCCGTGGTCGCTTTTCTTGCATCCGACGGTGCGGCATACGTGACCGGGGCTACAATCCCGGTTAACGGCGGGATGTACATGTAATTCAAATGTGACGGATTGCTTCAAAAAAATGTCATACGAGCTGTCTAAAATCCGTTATAAAGCTGCAATCTATTTATAGGCAGAGGGCCGCAGGGTTTGAGGAGTGAAGCTTTCAGTTGAAAAGCTGAAAAGTCTTTCTATACACTTACCCACTGGCCAGCTGCCTGAATTTGTCCATTAGGAGTGAAAACAAGGTATGAGCACCATCGAAGAGCGCGTCAAGAAAATCGTTGCCGAGCAACTGGGTGTTAAAGAAGAAGAAGTGGTAAACACCGCTTCCTTCGTAGAAGACCTGGGTGCCGACTCCTTGACACCGTTGAGCTGGTGATGGCTCTGGAAGAGGAATTCGAGACCGAAATCCCTGACGAAGAAGCCGAGAAGATCACTACTGTACAAGCTGCAATCGATTACATTAACAAACATCAGGCGTAATAGTTTGTAATCGTTGCTTGCTGTCATGGAAAAACCGCACTGCCATCATGGCGTGCGGTTTTTTCTTTAGGCCTGATGCAAAATCGTCATTTGAAAAAGGAGAGTGCTGTGTCGCGTAGACGCGTCGTAGTCACCGGTATGGGTATGTTGTCGCCACTGGGCACGGATGTGCCGAGCAGTTGGCAGGGCATTCTGGCTGGCCGCAGTGGCATTGGTCTGATCGAACACACCGACCTTTCTGCCTATTCCACCCGCTTTGGCGGCTCGGTAAAGGGCTTCAATGTCGAGGAATACCTGTCGGTCAAGGAAGCGCGCAAGCTCGACCTGTTCATTCAGTACGGTCTGGCGGCCGGCTTTCAAGCCGTACGCAATGCCGGCCTGGAAGTCACCGATGCCAACCGTGAACGCATTGGCGTGGCCATGGGTTCGGGTATCGGCGGTCTGACCAACATCGAAGAAACCAGCCGCACCCTGCACGAGACCGGTCCGCGCCGGATTTCTCCGTTCTTTGTGCCTGGCTCGATCATCAATATGATTTCCGGTTTCCTGTCCATCCACCTGGGTGCACAGGGGCCTAACTACGCCATAGCCACAGCGTGTACCACTGGTACGCACTGCATCGGTATGGCGGCCCGCAACATCATGTACGACGAAGCCGACGTGATGATTGCCGGCGGTGCCGAAATGGCTGCGTGCGGTCTGGGCATGGGCGGCTTCGGTGCCTCCCGCGCACTGTCGACCCGCAACGACGAGCCGACCCGTGCCAGCCGCCCGTGGGACAAGGGCCGTGACGGTTTCGTACTGTCCGACGGTGCCGGTGCTCTGGTGCTCGAAGAACTCGAACACGCCAAGGCCCGTGGCGCGACCATCTACGCAGAACTGATCGGTTTCGGCACCAGTGGCGACGCGTTCCACATGACCTCGCCACCCGCCGATGGCGCCGGTGCTGCACGTTGCATCACCAATGCGCTGCGCGACGCGAAGATCAACGTTGATCAAGTGCAATATATCAACGCCCACGGCACCTCGACCCCGGCCGGCGACCTTGCCGAAGCCAACGCGATCAAGTCAGTGTTCGGTGATCACGCCTACAAACTGGCGGTCAGCTCCACCAAGTCCATGACCGGTCACCTGTTGGGTGCAGCGGGCGCGGTCGAGGCGATCTTCAGCGTGCTGGCGATCAACAGCCAGGTGGCGCCGCCGACCATCAACCTTGATGAGCCGGATGAAGGCTGCGATCTCGACTTCGTGCCGCACACCGCGCGTAACTTGGACATTGATGTCGTACTGTCCAACTCGTTCGGGTTTGGCGGCACCAATGGCACGTTGGCGTTCCGTCGGTTCGCCGGCTGATGGACTGCTGGGTCGACGGTCAACCGGCTGACGCTCTGTCGCTGAAAGATCGCGGCCTGGCTTACGGCGACGGTCTGTTCGAGACCATCGCCGTGCGTGGCGGCCAGCCTTTGCTGCTGGAGCGTCACCTGACGCGGCTGGCCGAGGGCTGTTCACGCCTGGCCATCGCGGCCGATATCGAGCTGATCCGTAGCGAGCTGCAAACCTATGCAGCGGCCATGGGCGAGGGTGTGCTCAAACTCATCCTCACCCGCGGCGACGGTTTGCGCGGTTATGCGCCGGATCCTTCGGCGCCGGGCCGACGCATTCTGCAAGGCAATCCTCCTGCGGCTTATCCTGCCGTCCACGGCGAACAAGGCGTCCGCCTGTTTCCGTGTGCGACGCGTTTGTCCATCCAGCCCTTGCTGGCAGGCCTCAAGCACCTCAATCGTCTGGAACAGGTTCTCGCCCGCGCCGAATGGCAGGACAGCGAGCACGCCGAAGGCTTGATGCTCGACCAGGTGGGCCGAGTGATCGAAGGGGTGTTCAGCAACCTGTTTCTGGTGCGTGATGGCGTGCTGGTCACGGCGGATCTGAAACGCTGCGGCGTGGCCGGTGTCATGCGTGCCGAACTATTGTTTCAGGCAGCGTCATTGGGTATCCCCACGCAAATCACCGATATCAGCCTTGATCAGCTGCAATGGGCCGATGAAGTCTTTGTCTGCAACAGCGTATATGGCGTCTGGCCCGTACGCGCCTACGCTGCACTGAGCTGGCCGGTTGGGCCGCTCACCCGTAAACTGCAAACCATTGCCCGCACGCTACTGGATGCCTGATTCGTGAGACGTAAACTTTTGCTGCTGCTGGAAACCGGACTGGTTCTGGCAGGGCTGCTGCTGGGCGCCAGCGCCTGGAAGATTAATTCGGCACTGGAACAACCCCTGAACATCACGCAGGAAGAACTGCTGGATGTGCCCAAGGGAACCACACCGACCCGCACTCTTCTCGGACTTGAAGCCGATGGCGTAATCAAGGACGCGTTCTGGCTACGCATCTACTGGCGCTTTAACCTGACCGGCACCCCGATCCACACGGGCGAGTACCGCATGCAGCCGGGCATGACCGTCAAGGGGCTGATCGATCTGTGGAAGCGTGGCGAAGTGGTCCAGTACAGCCTGACCCTGGTCGAGGGCTGGAATTTCCGTCAGGTCCGCGCCGCACTGGCGAAAGATGAAAAGATCGAGCAGACCCTGACCGGTCTGAGCGACAGCGATGTGATGAGCAAAATCGGCCACAAGGGCGTGTTTCCTGAAGGTCGATTCTTCCCCGATACCTACCGTTTCGTGCGCGGAGCGTCCGATACCGAACTGCTGAAAAAGGCGTTCGACCGCCTCGACGAAGTATTGGCCAAGGAATGGGAAAACCGTTCCACCGATGCGCCGTACACCGAGCCTTACCAGGCGCTGATCATGGCGTCGCTGGTGGAAAAGGAAACCGGTGTTCCCCAGGAGCGTGGCCAGATTGCCGGCGTGTTCGTGCGCCGCATGGCGCTGGGTATGCAACTGCAGACTGACCCGACGGTGATCTACGGTCTGGGTGATCGCTATAACGGCAAGCTGACTCGTGCGCACCTCAAGGAAGCCACGCCGTACAACACTTATGTGATTCCGGGGTTGCCGCCGACGCCGATTGCGATGGTCGGCCGCGAGGCGATTCACGCCGCGTTGAACCCGGTGGAAGGCACCAGCCTCTACTTTGTTGCCCGGGGCGATGGCAGCCACGTGTTCTCCGATGATCTTGATGCGCACAACAGTGCGGTGCGTGAGTTCCAGCTCAAGCGGCGCGCGGATTACCGCTCGAGCCCGGCGCCGGCATCGACGCCGGAAGCCACTCCGGCAAGCGGCGAAGCCGTTCCTGCCGCGTCACCCGACACTGCGCCCGAGTCGTTGCCGCCGGTTCCTGCCCAGGAGCCCGCACCGACGCCGGAAACCGAAGCGGCCGCACCGCAAAAGACGCAATGACTTTGATTAAGGACTGCCTGTGACTGGCTTGTTTATTACCCTGGAAGGCCCGGAAGGCGCCGGCAAGAGCACCAATCGCGAATACCTCGCCGAGCGCCTGCGCGCCGCCGGTATCGAAGTGGTGCTGACCCGCGAACCCGGCGGTACGCCGCTGGCCGAGCGCATTCGCGAAGTGTTGCTGGCTCCGGTCGACGAAGTGATGAACCCGGACACCGAGTTGCTGCTGGTATTCGCCGCCCGCGCCCAGCATCTGGCTGAAGTCATTCGCCCGGCGCTGGCCCGTGGTGCGGTGGTGCTGTGTGATCGATTTACTGATTCGACTTATGCCTATCAGGGCGGCGGTCGTGGCTTGTCGCTGGAGCGCATCGCGGCGCTGGAGACTTTCGTTCAGGGCGACCTGCGCCCCGATCTGACACTGATTTTCGATCTGCCGGTGGAAATCGGCCTGGCCCGTGCCAGCGCTCGCGGTCGACTGGATCGCTTCGAGCTGGAAGGCCGGGCGTTTTTCGAGGCCGTGCGCAGTGCGTTCCTCAAGCGTGCCGAGGCGGATCCGGCGCGTTACGTGCGGATCGACGCCGGCCAGCCGTTGGCGCAAGTCCAGCAATCGCTGGACGGCTTGCTTCCCCGCTTGCTGGAGCTGAGCCGTGGCTGAGGCCTATCCGTGGCAGGACAGTCTCTGGCAGCAACTGGCCGGACGCACTCAGCACGCTCATGCGTATCTGCTGCACGGTCCGGCCGGGATCGGCAAGCGTGCGCTGGCCGAGCGGCTGATGGCCAGCCTGCTGTGCCAGCGTCCGACGCCTGAAGCCTGCGGCGAGTGCAAATCCTGCCTGCTGCTCAAGGCCGGCAGCCACCCGGACAATTACATCCTCGAACCGGAAGAAGCGGACAAGGCGATCAAGGTCGACCAGGTGCGCGATCTGGTCAGTTTCGTCGTGCAGACCGCGCAACTGGGCGGTCGCAAGGTGGTGCTGATCGAGCCGGTGGAGTCGATGAACATCAACGCCGCCAACGCCTTGCTCAAGAGCCTCGAAGAGCCGTCCGGCGATACTGTGCTGTTGCTGGTCAGTCACCAGCCGAGCCGGTTGCTGCCGACGATCAAGAGCCGTTGTGTGCAGCAGGCCTGTCCGCTGCCGAGCGAGGCCATGAGCCTGCAATGGCTGGCTCAGGCATTGCCGGAATGTTCCGAAGATGAACGTGTCGAACTGTTGACCCTGGCCGCTGGCTCGCCTTTGGCCGCCGTCACCTTGCAGGGGCAGGGCGTGCGCGAACAGCGGGCGCAAGTGGTCGAAGGCGTGAAGAAGCTGCTCAAGCAGCAGCAATCGCCGACGCAACTGGCCGAGGAGTGGAAAAACATTCCGATGCTGCGTCTGTTCGATTGGTTCTGCGACTGGTCGAGCCTGATCCTGCGCTACCAACTGACCCAGGATGAAGCGGGCCTCGGCCTGACCGACATGCGCAAGGTCGTGCAGTACCTGGCGCAGAAAAGCGCCCAGGGCAAAGTCCTCGATATCCAGGACTGGATTCTCGCTCAGCGCCAGAAAGTCCTGAGCAAGGCCAACCTCAATGCGGCGTTGCTGCTGGAAGCGTTGTTGGTGCAATGGGCGGGCTTGCCTGGCCAAAGATAAGAATGTGTACCTAGACTCTGAACATCAGCAGTGGAGGTCAACATGAATGAACCCGTCAGCCCGGGGCCGCGCAACGGCATCTTGTCCCTGACCATCAAGGACAAGTCCGTCCTGTACGCCGCGTACATGCCGTTCATCAGGAACGGTGGCCTGTTCATCCCGACCAACAAGAGCTACAAGTTGGGCGACGAGGTGTTCATGCTGCTGCACCTGATGGACGAAGCGGAAAAGATTCCAGTGGCCGGCAAGGTCGCCTGGATCACCCCCAAAGGCGCCCAGGGCAATCGCGCTGCCGGCGTCGGCGTGCAATTCAACGATGGCGACAACACCGCGCGCAGTCGCATCGAAACCCATCTGGCCGGAGCCCTGAAGTCCGACCGTCCTACTCATACGATGTAAGTTGCAGTCCTTTTTATGCTCGTAGATTCCCATTGTCACCTTGATCGCCTCGACCTCGCCGCTCACGACGGTTCCCTGGATGCCGCACTCGATGCGGCTCGCCAACGCGGCGTCGGGCACTTCCTGTGCATCGGCGTCAGCGCCGACAACGCGGCCGATGTCAAAGCGCTGGCCGAGCGTTATGACGACGTCGATTGTTCGGTCGGCGTGCATCCGCTGGATGTGCAGCCGGGTGCGGCACCGGCGCTGGACTGGTTGCTGCACGAGCTCAATCACACGAAAGTGGTGGCGATCGGCGAAACCGGCCTGGACTACCACTACGAGCCGGAAGCCGCCGAGCTGCAGCAGGAATCGTTCCGTCTGCACCTGCAAGCCGCACAGCAGACCGGCAAACCGGTGATCATCCACACCCGTGGCGCCCGTGCCGACACCCTTGAACTGTTGCGCGAAGCCGCGCTGCCCCAGGCCGGTGTGCTGCATTGCTTCACCGAAGACTGGGACATGGCCAAGGCAGCGCTGGACATGGGTTATTACATTTCCCTTTCGGGTATTGTCACCTTCCGCAATGCCGACGCGCTGCGCGACGTGGCGAGCAAGGTGCCGGCGGATCGCCTGCTGGTGGAAACCGATTCTCCGTACCTGGCACCGATCCCCTATCGCGGCAAACCGAATCTGCCGCAATACGTGCGGGAAGTGGCAGAGTTTCTGGCGATGCTGCGGGGCGAGAATTACGAGCGCTTTGCCGAGCAGACCACCGAGAACTTCAAGCGACTGTTTCCGCTGGCGCACGTAAAAGCCTGAATCGCAGGCAAAAAAAACCCGGGTTCTGGGGGGTGAATCCGGGTTAAGACCATTAGGAGTAAAACAAAGGCACGCGGTCCTTGGTACCTTTACCGGCGCGACACTTGGGGGAGATGTCGCCCGACAGTTCAAGTATTGATCAGTCTGGCGTTCAGTCCAGTTGGCCGGTCGGGGTTTTTAAACAAATTTGGAATACGTTCGCTTCGGTTATGTTCTCATTCCCCCCGAAACGTTCGTGAAATGAACAAGAAACACAGATATGGTCGGATGATCCGTGCATTTTTGCGCAAGTTAGGCATAATACGCGGCTTCGAATTTTGACCCCTACAGACCTTTTCTTATGCACAAAGAACCTCGTAAGGTCCGTGAGTTTCGTCGCCGCGAGCAAGAAATTCTCGATACCGCGCTCAAGCTGTTCCTCGAACAAGGTGAAGACAGTGTCACCGTCGAGATGATTGCTGATGCCGTGGGTATCGGCAAAGGCACGATCTACAAGCACTTCAAGTCCAAGGCCGAAATCTATCTGCGCCTGATGCTCGATTACGAGCGCGACTTGAACGAGCTGTTGCATTCGGCCGATGTCGACAAGGACAAGGAAGCCCTGTCCCGTGCCTACTTTGAATTCCGCATGCGCGACCCGCAGCGCTATCGCCTGTTCGATCGCCTGGAAGAGAAGGTGGTCAAGGGCAATCAGGTGCCTGAGATGGTCGAGGAGCTGCACAAGATCCGTGCCTCGAACTTCGAACGCCTGACCCTGCTCATCAAGGGCCGCATCAGCGAAGGCAAGCTCGAAGACGTGCCGCCGTACTTCCACTACTGCGCGTCCTGGGCGCTGGTGCACGGCGCGGTGGCGCTGTATCACTCGCCGTTCTGGAGCAATGTGCTGGAAGATCAGGAAGGTTTCTTCCAGTTCCTGATGGATATCGGCGTGCGCATGGGCAACAAGCGCAAGCGCGACCCTGAAACCCCAAGCAGCTGAATCATTCAGTCGCCTTATGCGCCGTGTTTTTCGCTACATGGCGCAGTACCGCAGGAATATACTCAGGCATAGGGCTTGCTAAAACTTGAATTGTGAGTCAAGTTTTAGCCGCTCGATTTTCCATCGCCGGAGTGCTTCATGATCGTTGACCGTCAAGGCAGGCGTTTTCGCAATTTGCGGATCAGTCTGACTTCAGCCTGCAATTACGCCTGTACCTACTGCGTGCCCAACGGCAAGCGGCTGGTGGCTGCGCAGGATGAACTGTCGGCCGAGGCCATGGCACGCGGCGTTGCCTATCTGATCGAAGCCGCCGGCATCGAACGCTTGCGCATCACCGGCGGCGAGCCGCTGGTCAGCCCCAAACTCGAATCCTTCATGAGCGCCGTCGGCAAGATGGGCCTGGAAGACATCAGCCTGACCACCAACGGCCAGTTGCTCGCAAAAAAACTGCCGTTACTGGTGGATGCCGGTATACGCCGGATCAACGTTTCTCTCGATACCCTGGACGCCGGCGCGTTCCGCAGCATTGCCCGTGGCGGCGATCTGGCAACGGTGCTCGACGGCATGGATCGGGCCAAAGCGGCAGGCATGAAGATCAAGGTCAATATGGTGCCGTTGCGCGGGCAGAACCTCGATCAGGTCATGCCGTTGCTCGATTACTGCCTTGAGCATGGCTACGAGCTGCGTTTCATCGAGCTGATGCGCATGGGCCACCTGGCCAAAGACTCCAACGCTTTCCTGCAGCAGTTCGTCAGCCTGCAACAATTGCTGGAACTGATCGGCGAGCGTTACGAGTACGCGCAAACCGATGCACCGGTGGATGCCACGGCTGTTCGCTATGCAATTCCCGGTCTGGGTACCTTCGGTGTGATCGCCAACGAAAGCGTGCCGTTCTGCCGTACCTGTTCGCGCCTGCGCCTGTCGTCCACCGGATGGCTGCATGGCTGCCTGTCGTCGAGCAACCGCCACTACGTCGGTGACCTGCTCGACAAGCCGCGCCACGAGGCGCTCCCGGCGTTGCAACGGCTGCTGGTCAAGGCATTGGGCGACAAGCAGGAAGTCGCATTCTCGGGTGGCGCAACCGTCATGAAGATCATCGGCGGCTAAATCTCTCGCCACTAAAACTCTATTTCAAAGCGGATACCTGCACATTTCCAAGGACTGGCGCAAAAGCTGCATCCTACGGCCATTCGCCGGTTTTCCGTCACCGGCTTCTGGAGGATTAGGATGCGTAGCCTGGTTTTGCTGCTGGCCGTTTTGGCGCTGGGCGGCTGTATGACTGTCAGTGACATGGCCGAAGGGACTCGCTACCAGATGAGCGACGCGGGTCTGCTGGATCACAGCGACAGCCGCCGCGTAAACAATTTCCGCATTCAGCCGGATTCGTTCATCTACATCGCGCAAGGCTCGTTCGCACCGCCGGGTGGTTCCTACCCGCGTCCCAATGTGGTGGCCGAAGAGGCCTTCAAAGGCTTCGTCGAATACTTCCCGATGGTCCGCCGTGCCCGTGCGCCGGAAGGCCTTGACCAGGCGATGGGCGAAGCCCGTGACGCCGGTGCTCATTACTTGCTTTACACCCGTTTCGCCAAGGCTGACGACCGCATCGGCAACTCCGATGAGTGGCTGGATCAGGAAGCCGTGGATCGCCTCGGTATCGACGGCGGCGTGATTCAGATCATGTTGATCGAGACCAGCACCCAGTATTTGATTGATACTGCACGGATCAAGAGTCGTGGCGGTTTACTGACGTTCCACGACAACAAGCCCGAAGACCTGATCGGCCCACCGCTGGCGCAATATGCACGCAGCCTGCTGGGCGTCGGGGACCAGTAATTCAAGGAGTACACCATGAGTGGCCCGCAAAAAGCCAATGACCTGCTGGGGCAAATCCCCAAAACCAAAGGCTTGCCGCCGGTGCACTTGTGGAACCCGGATTTCTGCGGCGACATTGACATGCGCATCGCCCGTGACGGCACCTGGTACTACCTGGGTACGCCGATCGGGCGCAAGCCGATGGTCAAGCTGTTCTCCACCATCATCCGCCGCGATGGCGATGACTACTTCCTGATCACTCCGGTGGAGAAGGTCGGGATCAAGGTCGATGACGCGCCCTTCGTGGCGATTGCCGTCGAGGTAGAAGGCGAGGGTGAGGCGCAAGTGCTGCGCTTTACCACCAACGTCGATGAAACCACCGAGGCCGGCGCGGAACATCCGATCCGGGTCGAGATCGATCCGACGACGCAAGAACCTGCCCCTTACGTGCATGTACGCACCAACCTCGAAGCGCTGATCCACCGCAACGTGTTCTACCAATTGGTCGAACTGGCGGTCAGCCGTGAAATCGACGGCCAGCGCTGGCTCGGCGTCTGGAGTGGCGGCGAGTTCTTCCCCATCGGCCTCGAACCTTAAAAAAACCGCAGTCTGCGAAAGCAGGCTGCGGTTTTTTGTCGTTGACTCTCAATCGTATGATGATTAGCTTGAGCAACCACAGCGAACGGCGTCGGGGTGTTCATGTCGAGCAGTTTTCACGCATCAACGGTTGACTGGCTGGGTGCCTGGATTGCCGCCGGTCAGGTGAAACCGGGACAGGCGATCAAGGTCGAGGCCGAGTTGGGCGAACAGCTGGGTGTCAGTCGCACCGTGATCCGCGAAGCCATCAAGACCCTCGTCGCCAAAGGCCTGCTCGAAGTCGGGCCGAAAGTCGGCACCCGGGTGTTGCCGATCAAGCGCTGGAATCTGTTCGATCCGCAAGTCGTCGGCTGGCTGTCACGCAGCGGTCTGCCGGAAAACTTCGTCGACGACCTGCTCGACCTGCGCCGTACCATTGAACCGATGGCGGTGCGCTGGGCCTGCGAGCGGGCAACCGTCGAACAGGTGCAAGCCATTCAGCAGGCCTACAACGCCCTTGAGAGGGCCGCGCACAGCGGCATCGATTACAACCGCGCCGACCAGTTCTTCCACGAGTGCATTCTTGCCGCCAGCCACAATCAATTCATCGAGCAGATGGTGCCTGCCCTTGGCGCGCTGCTCGCCGTGTCCTTCGAAGTTTCCGCAGCCGACCCTGACGAATTGCGCCGCACCTTGCCCATCCACAAAGACATGGCCGACGCCATCGCTGCCCGGGATGCCGCGCGCGGGGTGTGGGCCTGCATGACCCTGATCGACAATGCCGACCTGGCCATCAAGCGGTTTTACCCGCAGGTGATGGCCGACAAAAAAGCCAGCTGAGAAAAACAACAAGACAGGAGGTTGCATGACGTGGATTGCGGTGACAGAGCATCGGGCGCAACTGGGCGAAGGCCCGTTCTGGGACGCGCCGACCCAGGCGTTGTACTGGGTCGACATCGCCGGCAAGCAGGCACTACGGCTGATCGGGCAGAATGTGCAGATCTGGCAGATGCCGGAGCACGTCTCGGCGTTTATTCCCTGCGCCAGTGGCGACGCACTCGTGACCCTGAGCAGCGGCGTCTACCGACTCGACCTCGATTCCCCCGGACTCGAACCACGACTGACGCTGTTCTGCGTCGCCGACCCGCAACCGGGCAACCGGGCCAACGAAGCGCGTTGCGATGGCCAGGGCCGGTTGTGGCTCGGCACCATGCAAAACAACATCGGCGAGCAGGGCGAGGATCTGCCGATCACCCGTCGTTCTGGCGGGCTGTTCCGGGTTGATCCGGATAAACGCGTCACGCCATTGCTGAGGGGCCTGGGCATTCCCAACACGCTGCTCTGGAGCGACGACGGCACCACGCTGCTGTTCGGCGACAGCCTCGACAGCACCTTGTATCGCTATTTCATCCACACCGACGGCAACCTCGACACCGCCCAGCCCTGGTACTGCGCCGATCAGCACGGCGGCCCGGACGGTTCGGCGATGGATGCCGAAGGTTACGTTTGGAACGCCCGCTGGGACGGCAGTTGCCTGCTACGCCTGACACCGGATGGCCGGATCGACCGCAAGATCGATCTGCCGATCAGCCGCCCCACCAGTTGCGTATTCGGCGGCGCCGACCTGAAAACCCTGTACATCACCAGCGCCAAAAGTCCGCTGAGCCACCCGCTGGACGGCGCCGTGCTGTCGCTGCGGGTCGATGTCGCCGGAAAGCTCTGCACGCGTTTCGCTGATTAAATCCCAAAATATGGGATGCAAAATTATATATTGAGATTATTTGGCGGTCGGGTTTATAGTCGGCTCCAGCAGTAACACGCACTCACACTTAAAAAGAACAAAACAGGTGAAGTGATGCAGCGAATCTCTATCGCACTCCCCAGCGGAGTCAGCGTTCCGCAACGGCCCAATGCCGTCAGCGGCGCTTGCCTGTTTCGTTCCAGAAGCCTTCCAGACCGGACATCGTCAGATGCCCGGTTTTTTTATGCTTTCGAACAGGAGTCCTGATTCATGGCTGAACCTCTGTCCCTGCCCCCAGTGCCCGAGCCACCGAAAGGCGAGCGCCTGAAAAACAAGGTCGTGCTGCTGACCGGCGCCGCTCAAGGCATCGGCGAAGCCATCGTCGCGACCTTCGCCTCGCAGCAGGCCAAACTGGTGATCAGCGATATCCAGGCTGAAAAAGTAGAGAAAGTCGCTGCGCACTGGCGCGAGCAGGGCGCCGATGTGCAAGCGATCAAGGCCGATGTATCGCGCCAGCAGGATCTGCACGCCATGGCCAAACTGGCCATCGAGTTGCACGGGCGCATCGATGTGTTGGTCAATTGCGCCGGAGTCAATGTGTTCCGCGATCCGCTGCAAATGACCGAAGAAGACTGGCGCCGCTGCTTTGCCATCGACCTCGACGGCGCCTGGTATGGATGCAAAGCCGTGTTGCCGCAGATGATCGAGCAGGGTGTGGGCAGCATCATCAACATTGCCTCGACCCATTCCAGCAACATCATTCCCGGTTGCTTCCCGTATCCGGTGGCCAAACACGGTTTGCTCGGTCTGACCCGCGCGCTGGGCATCGAGTACGCGCCGAAAGGCATTCGCGTCAACGCCATCGCCCCGGGTTACATCGAAACCCAGCTCAACGTCGATTACTGGAACGGTTTCGCCGATCCGCATGCCGAACGCCAGCGCGCCTTAGATCTGCATCCACCGAAACGCATCGGTCAGCCGATCGAAGTGGCGATGACCGCCGTGTTCCTGGCCAGTGATGAAGCGCCGTTCATCAATGCCTCGTGCATCACCATCGATGGTGGTCGCTCGGTGATGTACCACGACTGAAAAAGTGGATTGCAGGCGGTAAGGTCCGCATGAAATCCAATCATCATACGATATGACTATTGTCGTCATGATTTGCGGGAAACGCTTCGACCGCTTCAACGCTTTTCAAATAACGCTCAAGAAAAATAACAAGGAGTCTGCTTATGAAACGTCGTTTCGGGATTCGTACCCTGTGCAGTGCCGCGCTGGCGGTCACTGCGTTCAGCCTGAGCGGTTCGCTGTTGGCCGCCGATCCGGTGAAGATCGGTTTCCTGGTCAAGCAGGCCGAAGAGCCGTGGTTCCAGACTGAATGGGCCTTCGCCGAGAAAGCTGCCAAGGACAAAGGCTTCGAGCTGATCAAGATCGCCGTGCCGGACGGCGAGAAAACCCTCTCGGCCATCGATAGCCTCGCGGCCAACGGTGCCAAGGGTTTTGTGATTTGTCCGCCGGACGTGTCCCTCGGCCCTGCGATCATGGCCAAGGCCAAACTCAATGACCTGAAAGTGATTGCCGTGGACGACCGTTTCGTCGACGCCAACGGCAAGTTCATGGAAGAGGTGCCGTACCTCGGCATGGCCGCGTTCGAAGTCGGCCAGAAGCAGGGCGCCGCCATGGCCGCCGAGGCGAAAAAGCGTAACTGGGACTGGAAAGACACCTACGCGGTGGTCAACACCTACAACGAACTCGACACCGGCAAGAAGCGCACCGACGGCTCGATGAAAGCGCTCGAAGACGCCGGCCTGCCGAAAGAGCACATCCTGACCGCTGCCCTGAAAACCCTCGACGTACCGGGCAGCATGGACGCCACCAACTCGGCGCTGGTCAAGCTGCCGGGCGCGGCGAAGAACCTGATCATCGGCGGCATGAACGACAACACCGTGCTGGGCGGTGTGCGCGCCACCGAAGCCGCCGGGTTCGCCGCGGCCAACGTGATCGGCATCGGCATCAACGGCACCGACGCGATCGGCGAGCTGAAAAAGCCCAACAGCGGCTTCTACGGTTCGATGCTGCCGAGCCCGCACATCGAGGGCTACAAGACTGCCGAGATGATGTTCGAGTGGGTCACCACCGGCAAAGAACCGCCGAAGTACACCGCGATGGACGACGTCACCCTGATCACCCGCGACAACTTCAAGCAAGAGTTGGAAAAGATCGGCCTGTGGAACTGACGGCAGCGTCGGCCCGGGCAGCCGGGCCGCTTGAACGGTGTGATGAGGTGGCTTAAATGCACGCGCAAGTACAGACACAACAACACGGTGCCGGCAGCCTGCGTTTCAAAGGGATCGGCAAGACCTTTCCCGGCGTGAAGGCGCTGGACGGCATCAGCTTCGTCGCCCACCCCGGGCAGGTGCACGCCTTGATGGGCGAGAACGGCGCCGGCAAATCGACGCTGCTGAAAATCCTCGGCGGCGCCTACATTCCCAGCAGCGGCGAACTGCAGATCGGCGAGCGGACGATGGCCTTCAAGTCCACCGCCGACAGCATCGGCAGCGGCGTGGCGGTGATTCACCAGGAGTTGCATCTGGTGCCGGAAATGACCGTGGCTGAGAACCTGTTTCTCGGCCACCTGCCGGCCAGTTTCGGCCTGATCAATCGCGGCGCGCTGCGCCAGCAAGCGCTGGCTTGCCTCAAGGGGCTGGCCGATGAAATCGACCCGCAAACCAAAGTCGGGCGCCTGTCCCTCGGCCAGCGGCAATTGGTGGAAATTGCCAAGGCGCTGTCCCGTGGCGCCCATGTGATTGCCTTTGACGAACCGACCAGCAGCCTCTCGGCGCGGGAAATCGACCGCTTGATGGCGATCATCGGCCGGCTGCGCGACGAGGGCAAAGTGGTGCTCTACGTTTCCCATCGCATGGAAGAAGTGTTCCGCATCTGCGACGCGGTGACGGTGTTCAAGGACGGTCGCTACGTGCGCACTTTCGACGACATGAGCCAGTTGACCCACGATCAACTGGTCACCTGTATGGTCGGGCGCGACATTCAGGACATCTACGATTATCGCGGCCGCCCGCGCGGTGCCGTGGCGCTGAGAGTCGATGGCTTGCTCGGCCCGGGGCTGCGTGAGCCGATCAGTTTCGACGCGCACAAAGGCGAGATTCTGGGGCTGTTCGGACTGGTCGGGGCCGGGCGCACCGAGCTGTTCCGGTTGCTCAGCGGACTGGAGCGCAACACCGCCGGACGCCTGGAGTTGCGCGGTCATGAACTGAAATTGCGTTCGCCCCGGGATGCGATTGCCGCCGGGATTCTGCTGTGCCCGGAGGACCGCAAGAAGGAAGGCATCATCCCGCTCGCCAGCGTCGCCGAGAACATCAACATTAGCGCACGCGGCGCCAATTCCGGGCTCGGTTGCCTGCTGCGGGGGATGTGGGAAAAGGGCAACGCCGACAAACAGATCAAAGCCCTGAAAGTGAAAACGCCCCACGCCGGGCAGCAAATCAAGTTCCTCTCCGGCGGCAACCAGCAGAAGGCGATTCTCGGCCGCTGGCTGTCGATGCCGATGAAAGTCCTGCTGCTCGACGAGCCGACCCGGGGCATCGACATCGGCGCCAAGGCCGAGATCTACCAGATCATCCATAACCTGGCTGCCGACGGTATTTCGGTGATCGTGGTATCCAGCGATCTGATGGAAGTGATGGGCATTTCCGACCGCATTCTGGTGCTGTGCGAGGGCGCCCTGCGTGGCGAAGTCAGCCGCGACCAGGCCAACGAATCCAACCTGCTGCAACTGGCTTTGCCGCGCCATCGCGCCAGCGGCGCGGCGAACTGAGAGGTGACTATGATGACAACTCAAAACGAAACCCTGCCGACCGCGCGCAAGCCTCTGGATATGCGGCGCTTCCTCGATGACTGGGTCATGTTGCTGGCGGCGGTCGGGATCTTCCTCGCCTGCACCTTGCTGATCGACAACTTCCTGTCGCCGCTGAACATGCGCGGCCTGGGCCTGGCGATTTCCACCACCGGGATCGCGGCGTGCACCATGTTGTATTGCCTGGCGTCGGGGCATTTCGACTTGTCGGTGGGTTCGGTGATTGCCTGCGCCGGCGTGGTCGCGGCGGTGGTGATGCGCGACACCAACAGCGTGTTTCTCGGGGTCAGCGCTGCGTTGGTGATGGGGCTGATCGTCGGGCTGATCAACGGCATCGTGATTGCCAAGTTACGGGTCAATGCGCTGATCACGACGTTGGCGACCATGCAGATCGTCCGAGGTCTTGCTTACATTTTTGCCAACGGCAAAGCGGTGGGTGTGTCCCAGGAATCGTTCTTCGTGTTCGGCAACGGCCAGTTGTTCGGCGTGCCTGTGCCGATCCTGATCACCATCGTCTGCTTCCTGTTTTTCGGCTGGCTGCTGAATTACACGACCTACGGGCGCAACACCATGGCCATCGGCGGCAACCAGGAAGCGGCGCTGCTCGCGGGGGTGAATGTCGATCGCACGAAGATCATTATCTTCGCGGTGCATGGGGTGATCGGTGCGCTGGCCGGGGTGATTCTGGCGTCGCGGATGACTTCCGGGCAGCCGATGATCGGGCAGGGGTTTGAGCTGACGGTGATTTCGGCTTGCGTGCTGGGCGGGGTTTCGTTGAGCGGCGGGATCGGGATGATCCGGCATGTGATTGCCGGGGTTTTGATTCTGGCAATTATCGAGAATGCGATGAACCTGAAGAATATCGACACTTTTTATCAGTATGTGATTCGTGGGTCGATTTTGTTGTTGGCTGTTGTCATTGACCGTCTGAAACAGCGCTGAGATCAATATTCTGCTGGCCCTCTCCTTTGGGAGAGGGTGCCTCCAATACCGCGCCTTTTGTCACCTTCCCCAAAAATTACCTTGCCCGTCCCAACCCGTTTCGGTTATCACTTTGTACATGATTAGACAGGTACGATTTGACAAGAAACAACGGGTGGTCGACGAGCTCGTCCGACGCATCGAAAGCGGCCTCATGGAGGACGGCTTTCTGTTGCCCGGCGAGCATCAGTTGGCTCAGGAATTCAACGTCAGCCGTGGCACGTTGCGCGAAGCGCTGGCCGAACTGAAACGGCGCAATTACATCGCCACGCAAAGCGGGGTCGGCTCCATCGTCACATTCGACGGTGTGGTGCTCGACCAGCGCAGCGGCTGGGCCCAGGCCCTGGCTGACAGCGGGGCGCTGATCAACACCGAAGTGCTGCGTCTGGAAGCCGTAACCCGGCCCGATCTGCTGCCGCGCTTCGGCACCGACCAATTCATTACCCTCGATCGCCGCCGCCGCTCCAACGACGGCACGCTGGTGTCCCTCGAACGCTCATTGATGCCCGCCACCGGAGGCCTGGAAAGCCTACCGCGCGTGGGCCTGATCGACAATTCGCTGACCGTCACCCTTGCGGCCTACGGCTACATCGGCGAGCGCGGCGATCAGTGGATCGGCGCTGAACCGCTCAACGCCGTTGATGCCGAACTGCTCGGGCGTCCGGAAGGCACAGTGTTTTTAAAAGCATTGCGCACTACCTACGACCGGCAGAACCGCTTCATGGAGCAAGTCGAAAGCCTGCTCGACCCGGTGCATTTCCGTCTGCACCTGCAATTTGGAGAATCGAAATGACCGCCCTCGACCGTGCCCTGGGCGCGTTTTATGGCCTGGCCCTCGGCGATGCGCTGGGCATGCCGACGCAATCCCTGAACCGCGAAACGATCAAGCAGCGCTTCGGCCAGATTACCGATCTGCAAGACGCCGGCCCCTTGCAGCCGATTGCCGCGAATATGCCCAAAGGCTCGATCACCGATGACACCGAACAGGCGATTCTGGTCGGCGAGTTGCTGGTCGAAGGCAAGGGCCGGATCGAGCCGGCGGTGCTCGCGCAACGGCTGATCGAATGGGAAGCCGAGATGCAGGCCAAGGGCTCGCAGGACTTGCTCGGCCCATCCACCAAGCGTGCGATCGAAATGATCCTTGCCGGCCATTCGCCGGAAGAGGCCGGGCGCTACGGCACCACAAACGGTGCGGCGATGCGCATCACCCCGGTGGGGATCGCGGCGGATGTCGCCAACCCTGAGCGCTTCATCGCGGCGGTGGTGCAGGCCTGTCAGGTAACCCACAACACCACGCTGGGGATTTCCAGTGCGGCGGCGGTGGCAGCGGTAGTCTCGGCCGGCATCAACGGCCTTGATCTGGGCGAGGCGCTGAACCTCGGCCAGCAGATCGCCCAGCAAGCGGAAGCGCACGGGCACTGGGTGGCCGGCGGGCGTATCGCCTCGCGGATCAGCTGGGCGCGCAGCATCAGTGTCGAGAGCGACCCGATGTTGCTCGCGGATCTGCTGTACGACGTGATCGGCACTTCGGTGGCGTCGCAGGAATCGGTGGTGGTGTCGTTCGCCCTCGCGCAGCAAGTCGCGGTCGGTGAAATGACGCCATTCGATGCGCTGTGCATGGCCGCGAGCCTGGGTGGCGACACCGACACGATCGCCGCGATTCTCGGAGCCATGCTCGGGGCCTGCCTGGGTCTTCAGAGCTGGCCGGCGGCGATGATTGAGACGGTGAAGGCCGTCAACGATCTGGAGCTGGAACCGTTGGTGAAAGGGCTTTTGGCCCTGCGCTGATTGAACTGACGCCATCGCTGGCTTGCCAGCGATGGGTGCACCGCAAGTCTTGAATATTCACCCGCAATGGATCGCGCAGACAGGCCCAGGAAGGGCGGGATGTCTTGTCGTTCTGCGTCATTGCCACAACCACAATAAAGGCAAACAGGAGCATTTCTCATGAGTTCATCGAACGCCGGGCAAAGCGCCGGGCAACTGGAAACCCGGGGCATCGAACCGGTGCCGGAAGGCGAGTGCAACGGGCATCCGCTGCAACTGTTCTGGGTCTGGTTCGCTGCCAACATTTCCATCCTCGGCCTGCCGCTGGGCGCCACGCTGGTTGCGTTTCGCGGCCTGGCAATCTGGCAGGCGATCATCGTCGCGATCCTCGGTGCTGCCGGCTCGTTCGCGGTGGTGGGGATCATCTCGATTGCCGGCCGTCGCGGTCGCGCACCGAGCCTGACCTTGTCGCGGGCGATCTTCGGTGTGCGCGGCAATATCGGCCCGACGCTGGTGTCGCTGATGTCGCGCCTGGGCTGGGAAACCGTCAACACCACCACGGCGGCGTTCGTGCTGCTGTCGCTGTGCTCGATCCTGTTCGGCTCACCGGTGGAAGCCAAAAGCGCGCCGGTGTTGACCCTGATCTTCATCGCGATTTTCGTGTTGCTGACCCTGTCGGTGTCCGGGCTCGGCCACGCCACCTTGCTGGTGATCCAGAAGTGGGCGACCTACGTGTTCGGCGCGCTGAACATTCTGGTGGGCGGCTTCCTTTGCGCGACCATCGACTGGAGCGCGGTGTTCAACGCCACGCCGGCGCCGATGAGCGCGATGATCATCGGTATCGGCACCATGGCGGCGGGCACCGGGATCGGCTGGGCCAACGCCGGCGCCGACATGTCGCGCTATCAGCATCGCAGCGTCAAAGCCGTGCGGCTGGTCGCTTCAGCGGCGTTCGGTGCGGGGATTCCGCTGGTGTTGCTGATCACCCTCGGCGGCCTGCTGTCGGTGGGCAATAACGACCTGGCGTCGGCGACTGACCCGATCGTGGCGATCCGCGACATGCTGCCGACCTGGATGGCCGTGCCTTACCTGATCACCGCGTTCGGTGGCCTGTTGCTGTCGAACAACCTGTCGGTGTACTCCGCCGGCCTGACCACGCTGACCCTCGGCCTGAAGGTCAAACGCGTTTACGCGGTGGTGGTCGACATCGTCGCGATCTTCGCCGGTTCGATCTACTTCATGCTGATCGCCGATAGTTTCTACGGCCCGTTCATTACCTTCATCTCCCTGCTGGCGGTGCCGATCACCGCGTGGGTCGGGATCTTCGTGGTCGACCTGATTCACCGTCACTACTACAGCCCCAAAGACCTGCTCGATGTCAGCCCGAGCAGCGCCTATTGGTACAGCGGCGGCATCGAGTGGCGCGCGTTCGGCGCGTGGGCGATTGCCATCGTGCTGGGCTTCAGTTTCACCACCATCGGCACCACCGCCGAGAACGTCTGGTTCAAGGGCTTTCTGTCCGATTCCTGGCTGGGCCATAACGGCCTCGGCTGGATCGTGACCTTCGTGGTGGCCGGCGGCATTTACTTCGTACTCGGCGGGGCGAAAGACCGCCGCGCTGCGCAATCCGAGAATGCTCATGCCTAAGATGTTGCACACCGGCCAGGTCATCATCGACCTGGTCATGGCCGTGGATGCACTGCCGCAGATTGGCGGCGACGTGCTGGCGCAGTCCGCCAGTTTCGAAGCCGGCGGCGGCTTCAATGTGATGGCTGCCGCCGCTCGCAATGGCTTGCCGGTGGTCTATCTGGGCCGCCACGGCATCGGTCGTTTCGGTGATCTGGCGCGGCAGGCGATGAACGCCGAACGCATCCGCATCGGCATCGAAAAGCCTGCAGAACGCGACACCGGTATCTGCGTGGCGCTGACCGACGCCTCGGCCGAGCGCAGTTTCATTTCCTACATTGGTGCCGAAGGTGAAGTCACTAATGCGGAACTGAACAGCGTTGCCGCCGAGGCGGGTGACTACGTCTACGTCAGTGGCTACAGTCTGCTGCACAGCGGCAAGGCTCAGGCGTTGTTGGACTGGACGCTGGCGCTGCCGAAGACGATCAACGTGGTGTTCGATCCGGGCCCGCTGGTGGAATCACCGGACTCACCGATGATGCAGGCGCTGCTGCCGCGCATCGACGTGTGGACCAGCAACAGTGTCGAGGCGCTGCGTTTCACCGGCGCAGCGGACATCGAAACGGCGCTGGACCGTTTGGCCGTGCACTTGCCACAAGGTGTGCTGATGGTGGTGCGCGACGGCCCGCAAGGCTGCTGGATTCATCAGCACGGCGAACGCCAGCATGTGCCGGGTTTCAAGGTGCAGGCTGTGGACAGCAACGGCGCCGGCGATGCCCATGCCGGTGTATTCGTGGCGGGGCTGGCGCAAGGTCTGGCGGCTGATGAAGCCGCGAGGCGCGCCAACGCCGCCGCTGCGTTAGCCGTCACTCGTTGGGGGCCGGCGACCGCACCGGGCTCTGACGAGGTCGATGCGCTGATCCGCGAATCTTCCGCCTACTGACCGGTGCCTTCGGAACCCGAGCCTCCGGTGGTGGTTTTCGAACCGATGCCGGAGCCCGAGTTGTCGGGGGTCGTGGGAGAGTCCGGCGTGTTCATTCCGCCCTGACGGCCGGGGTCATTGCCCTGGGTGCGCGGATCGGTTCCGGTGGCCGGCGGCTGATTGATCAGCGGAACGCCGGAGCCATCGGTATTCATGCCCGGCGCGCTGTTGATCGCAGGCGCGCGCGGTGGCGTGACCGGATCGGTGGGGCCGGTGCCAGCGGCGGTCGCGGCGAACGCCACGGGGCAGAGCAGGGTGGTAAACACGAAAGCAGTCAACCTTGACGAGATCATGGTGTGTCTCCAGTGATTGGAATCCTTACCTGATCTTGGTCTGCCTTCGTGCGGCATAGGTGCCGATTGAATGACGAACGGTTCAGTTCGTCAGTGCACTTTCTACCTTCACCCTCCGCCACAGCAGGCGGCCGAGGGTGATCGACCAGTTCAACGCCGCCACCGCCAGCACCGTCAGCAACAGCGTCGCCATGCCGTGTTCGACGATGATTTTTCCGGCAAGCAGCGGGAAGCCGAATACGCCGATGAAGTACGCCAGACTGAACAGCAGCAACGCTTGCGACGTGGTGCCGACCGGTGCCTCGTTGGCGGCGAGTCCATTGATTACCGAGTAGGTGAGGCCGTAACCGACACCGAGCATCACTGCTGCCAGCAGATAGCTGAAACCGCTTTGCACGCCGAAGGCGAACAGCACGATCGAGCCCAGCATCAACCCCGAAAGCAGACACGACGCCCGCAGCGGATCACGCTTGACCACATAGCCTGCGATCAACATCCGGCTGCTGATGGCGGCGCTCATGAAGCCCAGGAAGAACAGCGAATAATCCAGCGAACGGGCGGCGGCATAGCTGGTCTGGAAACTCGACAGACCACCGAATACGCAACCGCCGAGGCCGACCATGATGATCGGAAATACGGCTCGTGAACCGAGCACCTGAGCAGTCGCTTGCCAGGAGATTCGCGCTGCCGATGTCGCCTGTGTGCCTTTCAATCGAGCACCGAGACGCCAGAACAGCAGTACGCCGATCAGGCTCGCCACCGCCGCCAGATAGAACGCCGACGTCACTGGCAAACCCAGCGCACTCGCCGCACGCCCGAGCAGCGGGCCGCTGCCGATCCCGGTCATCATGCTGCCGGACAGCAGCGCAAAGTATTTCGCCCGCTGTGCCGGACTCACCAGACTGGCGACGATGATCGGCCCCAGCGTGTAGAACACGCCCCAGCCCAAGCCAAGCAGCAAACCGAAAAACAGCAGCAGATGGCCGAAGCCCGGCGTCATCGCAAACCCCAGGCTCGCTGCCACCAGCAACAGCCCGAACAGCGCAATCGAACGCGCCGCACCCAGCCAGTCGGACAGGTGTCCGGACACCAGCACCGCAACGAAGGTGCTGAGCATCGCCGCGCTGATCACGCTGCCGGCATCGTGCTCGTTGCCGCCGCGCGAACCGATCAGCAGCGAGAGCAGAAACGTCGCGCCGTAGGACAGCGACAACAGATAACTGGCGAGGCAGAACAGGCCGAACAGTTTGCCCGGGACCTGGGGTGTTGCTTGAGGCATGACGCGGTTCCTTGACCGGAAAAATTGAGCGTCATCTATCTAACACGTCAGGCCCGTGGTTTAGGTCTGAGCTTGGCGATCTCAGGATCGTGATTGACCGGAGTAATGTCTTCAGGCGGCGCCGATCTCTTCCTTGAATTGCTCCATGAAACCTTTCAGGCGCTGATGACGGATCTGTGCCAGACGTTGTCCGGCAGCGGTCTGGAAACCCTCGGCAAGGTGCAGCAGTTTGGTCTGGAAATGATCGAGGCAGAATCGCTTGTCGTCGTAGTCCCTTTCCCGGGCTTCGGGATCGTGCGGGTCGTACAGCGCGCTGCCCATGCGTCCGGCCGTGTAGAAGGTGCGGGCGACACCGAGCATGCCGAGGGAGTCGAGACGGTCGGCGTCCTGCATCAGTCGGGCTTCGAGAGTTGTCGGTGTGATGTTGGCGGAAAAACTGTGGGCTTCGATGGCGTGGATGACGGCGCTGATTCTGGCTTCGGGCCAGTTCAGGTTTGCCAGCACCGTTGATGCTTTTTCCGCTGCCAGGCGCGATGCCTGTGAACGCAGTGGCGAGTTCTTTTCCACGGCCACGCAATCGTGCAACAGCACAGCCGCCAGCAGCACCTTAAGGTCGCCACCTTCCTCGGCCTGCAAGGTACGCGCGTTGTGCCAGACCCGCTGCAGGTGCGACAGGTCATGGGCGCCGTCCTCCGACGGTTCAAGCGCGTGGGGCAGCAGTTCGGCGGCGAGTGGGGCCAGTGGTTCGAATGCGTTCATGAATATCCTTCAGAGTGACCGGCCGCACTAGCCTAATCCGTGGATTGCCATGTGACGAGCGCCGCGCGCCGCCTTAGTATGGCGTTTTCCTTTTTCCGACAAGGCCCGTCCATGACGATCGAAATCCGCCCGGCGACCCCCAGCGATGCTCCGCAAATCCTCGCGTTCATCACTGAACTTGCAGACTTCGAAAAGGCCCGTCACGAAGTCATCGCCAGCGTCGCCGACATCGAGCGCAGCCTGTTCAGCGAAGGCGCCACCGCCCACGGCCTGATCTGCCTGCGCGACGGATTGCCGATCGGTTTTGCGGTGTTCTTCTTCAGCTATTCGACCTGGCTGGGCAGCAACTGCCTATACCTCGAAGACCTCTACATCACCCCCGAGCAACGGGGCGGCGGCGCCGGCAAAACCCTGCTGCGCCACCTCGCGAAAATCGCCTGCGCGAACGACTGTGGCCGCTTCGAATGGAGCGTGCTGGACTGGAACACCCCGGCCATCGAATTCTACAAATCCCTCGGCGCCCAGCCGCAGGAGGAGTGGGTGAGGTATCGCATGGATGGCAAGGTGTTGCGGGAGTTTGCCGAGGGCTGAGTAAATAGTGGCAATCTGATTTCTGATTCGATTGTCCAAACCGCTCTGGTCCGGCATTCTACGCGCCATTTTTGCGCGCTCACGGACGACACCTGCAATGCCTCTGGCACTCTTTCTCCACGCCCGTGGAGCCTTCGCTGCGTCAACGAGTGACCGGCGATGAGCGGACTACGGGCGTCGATACGCCTGTACGGTCTGGTCAAAAACCTCGGCTCAAGCGACAACCCGAACCGCCAACCGGTGGACATCCTTTGCACGGTGAATCGCATGGGCGGCAAAGCCATCCGTGCGTTTGTCTCGCGGCTGGATGCCGAGCTGATGGCGCGTAGTGCGGGTTTCGATGACTACCGGGTGATACCGCTGCGAACGTTCGATCCGAGCGAATTCATCGATGCCCATCAAGGCTGGCTGACCCTGCACGTGTGCTGCGGTTTTGTCGCGCCGGCCGGGCAATCGATTTTCCACCAAGGCGTGCTGTCGCCGATGGGCTGGTACGTCTATTCGGAAACCGGGCGCTGGACGGCCGAACGCTATCTGGATTTCGGCCCGCAAATGGCCGAACTGCTGCAAACGACCTATGACCAGCATCGACTGACCGGCTACAACACCTGGCTCAATCAGCTCGACGACGCCACAGCTGCCGAGTTGAACTGGTTTGCCGATGAAGCTTGGCAACAACTGCAAACCCTCACACCCCCGAACAGTCGCGAGCATAGTCACGCGCTGTTTGATTCTGTCGACAACCGCTGGCGTTGCGCCGCGACCGATGTCGACCTCTATCAGCCTCATCCGGAACCTCTGAAGCAAGGAGCTTTGAATTGAGTGGTAAACCCGCTGCACGCGTCACCGACCCAACCGCCTGCCCACTGCCAGGTCACGGCAACAACCCGATCGTCTCCGGTTCACCGGACGTTTTCTTCGACGGACTCCCTGCTGCGCGCATGACCGATAAATCGGCGTGTGGCAGCCCGATTACCGGCGGTGTTTCCGCCACGGTCTTCATCAACGGCCTGAATGCCGCGATGCTCGACAGCACCGGCGGACACGGCAATGTCGTGGTCGGTGGGTCGGGGACGGTGATTATTGGACAGAGCGGGGGAGGGGCGGCGTTTAGTGGGTTGTTGCCGATGCCGGTGCATTTCAATGATCGGATGCAGGTGATCAACGAAATTACTGGTGAACCCATGCCAAATCACCCTTACGCGATTCAACGCGCTGACGGGAGTGTGGAGCACGGCGTAACGAATGAAGCGGGCTTCACCCATACGGTGAGTTCGCATTTGCCTGAGTCGATCAAACTATTCGTGGAGTAGAAAAAAGTGACCGCTGAAAATCCTGCTCTGAAAGGGTGTCAAAGACTGGTTGTGACCCATGACTTAACCTGCAAAACGGACGGAACAGTCAAGCAGGCTACGATCACACCTAAAAAAATTGTTCTGTTTTTTGTGGGCGGTGCGGGCGATAAAGAAAGCTACTACGGAACCGGGCCTAACAATAACGTTGCCGACGTTATGAAAGTTTTCATCAGAGATATGGAAGCAGAGGGTATCTGTTCTGACTACTATAATGCTTACCATGTTGGATATAACTATTTTGTTAGTGATGAGGGCTTGAAAAAGAATGTGCTGGATAAAATTGCTGATGTAACTACGCCTGTTTATATCATTGGTCATAGCCTGGGAGGGTGGAATGGTGCTCACCTGTCAGCTGTATTGACCGATAGGGGCTATCGAATTCCATGTCTGGTTACGCTTGATCCGGTTGGCGAAGGCAAAATAGTGTGGGGAGTATCCAACATTTACCGCCAGGAACCGAGACCGAAGGCGGAATATTGGGTTAACGTCAGGGCCGATGCCAAGGACTGGAACTTTTCCGATCTCGTAGCCGATTTCGGAGAACAATGGGATATGAAGACCGGGCCCAATATGAACGGACGAGTGGATGTGAATCACGCCGATGCCTGGATTATCTACACATCAGTTCTGCAAAGTGGAATCTCGGCCCGAGACGCTTTGATGCAGGTTGTTGTCACTCATTTTAAAGGACGGAAATGTGCGTAATATAATTTTATGCGTAGCACTCTTGCTCTGCTCTTCGTGTGCGATGAATCATGGCAAGCCCATTGCTCGTTTACAATATATCGGTGTTGAGCGTTATTTGGATAGAGGTATTTACCAGGTGCGTTTCTCGTCTGATGTTGATGTTGTCAGTCTTTTTAAGTCAAAAATAAGCCAAACGCTGTTGTGTTCTTTTGATAGCGATTTTGATTTTTCGGCAGCTCACTCCGCGGGTATATATGGAGAGGGTTTTATCGAGCCTGAAATGTCAAGTGTTGGGCCGGTTTTCAGGGCGGATGTATTATTTTTAGAAAGAAAAAATGATACCAGTGAAAAAGTCATTGAAGGTGAGGCGTTAAAGCCTTTATTGGTGGGCAGAGAGTCTCTGGTTTGTAGGGTCAGAATAAATTCCTACTCTTATAAAATATATTTGTCGGAAGATATGAAAGTCCCAACGGCAGATCTGTTGAGAGAAGTAGAGAAGTTTTAAACGGAATGCGATAGGTACGGACGGGTGGTGCTCGCTGCTCAGTTCGCTGTCCGAGTCTTTTCAGAGTACTTTATCCCAAAATATGGGATGTAAAATTACATATTGAGATTTTCCGTCTGAGAGGTCTATAGTCCGGCTCACTCACTGCCAATAACAAAACAGGTGAAGCGATGCTGGCGCAATTGATCGCGCTCGATTGGGGGACGACCTCCCTACGTGCTTACAAACTCGGGGCGGGCGGGCAGGTGCTGGCGCAGCGGTCGCTGTCGTTCGGGATCATGCAGTTGCCGAAGTCGCCTCGGGTTATCAACGGTCGTGAATGCGCCGAGGGTTTTGAACTGGCATTCGATGAGGCCTGCGGCGACTGGCTCGATGCGCAGCCCGACTTGCCGGTGATTGCCTGCGGCATGGTCGGCAGCGCTCAGGGTTGGCGCGAAGCGTCCTACCGCGATACGCCGGCCAACGTCGCCGATCTCGGAAAATCCCTGCAAACCGTTCGCAGTCTTCGCGGTGTCGATGTGCATATCGTGCCGGGTGTGATTCAGCGCTCGACGTTGCCAAACGTGATGCGCGGCGAGGAAACCCAGGTCCTCGGCGTCCTGCAGAATCTGCCGGACGAGGCGGGCAATGATCTGCTGATCGGCCTGCCGGGCAGTCATTCGAAATGGGTGGAAGTGGCCGGCGGCTGCATCACCCGTTTCGACACCTTCATGACCGGCGAAGTGTTCGCCGTGCTCAGCGAACACAGCATTCTCGGCCGTACCCAGCAGCACAGTACGACGTTCGACGCCGAGGCCTTTGATCGCGGCGTGCAGGTGGCGTTGTCGGCGGAGGGCGAGATCGGCGTGCTGTCGACGTTGTTCAGTGCCCGCAGCCTCGGCCTGACCGGTGAACTCAGCGCCACCGCGCAACCGGATTATCTGTCCGGTCTGCTGATCGGCCACGAACTGACAGCGTTGGCCACCGTGCAACGGCGCCGTCGCAACAGCGCACATCTTCCTTCGATCATCCTCATCGGCAACGCGCAGCTGTGCGCCCGCTACAGCCGTGCCCTCGACGCCTGCGGTTTCGCCCGGGTGACCCTGGCCGAGCAGGCCACCGAGCGCGGGCTATGGCAACTGGCGCTCGCCGCCGGACTGATCGATTCCTCATCCCGTTAACCCTGACTGGAGGCCTGACATGCTCAAGCAAGCACTGGCGCAAAACGGTCTGATCGCGATCCTGCGCGGCCTGCATCCGCAGGAAGCCGCGGCTGTCGGAGAAGTCCTGTATGCGGCCGGATTTCGCGTCATCGAAGTACCGCTCAATTCCCCCGCGCCGTACGAAAGCATTCGCATCCTGCGTGAGACCTTGCCCGCCGATTGCCTGATCGGCGCCGGCACGGTGCTGACCCCGGAACAGGTGGAGTTGGTGAAGGAGGCCGGCGGCCAGGTGATCGTCATGCCCCACAGCGATGCCAAGGTGTTGCGGGCGGCGAAAGCGGCGGGGCTGTATCTGTCGCCGGGCGTTGCCACACCGACCGAAGCCTTTGCGGCGCTGGAGGAGGGCGCGGACATTCTCAAGCTGTTCCCGGCCGAACAAATGGGGCCGGCAGTGGTGAAAGCCTGGCTGGCGGTGCTGCCGGTCGGGACGATCCTGGCGCCGGTCGGCGGCATTACCCCGGACAACATGCAGGCGTTCATCGACGCCGGCGTCAAAGGCTTCGGCCTCGGTTCCGGGCTGTTCAAACCGGGCATGACGACTGAGCAAGTGGCGGCCAATGCCAAGGCCTACGTGGCGGCCTGGAAAGCCCTTCGCTAAGACTTTTCCGGCGCTGCGTGCGCTGCATCTAACAAGAGAGACAAGCAGATGAAAATCACCAAACTGACCACCTTCATCGTTCCGCCGCGCTGGTGCTTCCTGAAAGTCGAAACCGACGAGGGCGTGACCGGTTGGGGCGAGCCTGTGGTCGAGGGTCGCGCCCACACCGTCGCCGCTGCAGTCGAGGAATTGTCTGACTACCTGATCGGCAAAGACCCACGCAATATCGAAGACATCTGGACCGTGCTCTATCGCGGCGGTTTCTACCGGGGTGGCGCAATCCATATGAGCGCACTGGCCGGCATCGATCAGGCGCTGTGGGACATCAAGGGCAAGGCGCTCGGCGTGTCGGTCAGTGATCTGCTCGGTGGTCAGGTGCGGGACAAGATCCGCGTGTATTCGTGGATCGGCGGCGACCGTCCGGCGGACACCGCGCGGGCCGCGAAAGAGGCGGTGGGCCGTGGTTTTACTGCGGTGAAAATGAACGGCACCGAAGAGCTGCAATTCCTCGATACATTCGAGAAAGTCGACCTGGCGTTGGCCAACGTCGCCGCCGTGCGTGATGCGGTCGGACCTAATGTCGGCATTGGCGTCGACTTCCATGGCCGGGTGCATAAACCCATGGCCAAGGTGCTGATGAAGGAACTTGATCCGTACAAGTTGATGTTCATCGAAGAGCCGGTGCTCAGCGAAAACTACGAAGCGCTGAAAGAACTGGCACCGCTGACCAGCACCCCGATTGCCCTCGGCGAGCGCCTGTTTTCGCGCTGGGACTTTAAACGGGTGTTGAGCGAAGGTTACGTCGACATCATCCAGCCGGATGCGTCTCACGCCGGCGGCATCACTGAGACCCGCAAGATCGCCAACATGGCCGAAGCCTACGACGTGGCGCTGGCGCTGCACTGCCCGCTGGGGCCGATTGCACTGGCAGCGTGTCTGCAACTGGACGCCGCTTGTTACAACGCGTTTATCCAGGAGCAGAGCCTGGGCATCCATTACAACGAGAGCAACGACCTGCTCGATTATGTGAAGGATCCACGGGTGTTCGATTACGACAAAGGCTTCGTGAAGATCCCGAACGGCCCGGGCCTGGGGATCGAGATCAACGAGGAATACGTGATCGAACGCGCGGCGGTCGGCCACCGCTGGCGCAACCCGATCTGGCGTCATGCCGATGGCAGTTTTGCCGAGTGGTGAGTCGCTGACTCAGCCCATCTGATCGTTCCCGTGCCGAACGCGGGAACGACTCAAGGCCTCAGGCCAACCTCAATAAACACAAGAAGAGGTTCTCCCCATGCAACCGCAAACCCTCACCGGGCAAGCGACGTTAGTCACGCCCAGCCGCAAGCGGTTTTTCATCATGGTGTTGCTGTTCATCACCGTGGTCATCAACTACCTCGACCGCAGCAACCTGTCGATTGCCGCCCCGGCACTCACCACCGAACTGGGCATCGATCCGGTGCATGTCGGGCTGATCTTCTCGGCGTTCGGCTGGACCTACGCCGCCATGCAGATCCCCGGCGGCTGGCTGGTTGACCGAGTGCCGCCGCGCATCCTTTATAGCGTCGCATTGCTGTTGTGGTCGCTGGCCACGGTGATGCTCGGATTCGCCGCCAGTTTCATCGCCCTGTTCGTGCTGCGCATGGCGGTCGGTGCGCTGGAAGCGCCGGCGTATCCGATCAACAGCCGCGTGGTGACAACCTGGTTCCCCGAGCGTGAGCGGGCCACGGCCATCGGTTTCTACACCTCCGGGCAGTTTGTCGGGCTGGCGTTCCTGACGCCGGTGCTGGCGTGGCTGCAACATGAATTTGGCTGGCACATGGTGTTTGTCGTGACCGGTGCGGTGGGCATCTTGTGGGCGGCGATCTGGTACGCGGTGTATCGCGAGCCGCGTGATTTCAAAGGCGCCAACGAAGGCGAAATCGACTTGATCCGCGAGGGCGGCGGGTTGGTGGACATCGCCGCTGAAACCGCCAAGGTGAAGGCGAAATTCAGATGGACCGATCTCGGCATCGTCCTCAGCAAGCGCAAGTTGTGGGGGATTTACCTCGGCCAGTTCTGCCTCAACTCGACGCTGTGGTTTTTCCTGACGTGGTTCCCCACCTACCTGGTGAAGTATCGCGGCATGGACTTCATCAAGTCCGGCCTGCTGGCGTCGCTGCCGTTTCTCGCCGCGTTCATCGGCGTGCTGTGCTCGGGGTTCTTTTCCGACTTTCTGATTCGCCGTGGCTGCACCGTCGGGTTTGCGCGCAAGTTGCCGATCATTGGCGGGCTGTTGATTTCCACCTCGATCATCGGCGCCAATTTCGTTGAATCCACACCGCTGGTGATTGCCTTCCTGGCCCTGGCGTTTTTCGGCAACGGGCTGGCGTCGATCACCTGGTCGCTGGTTTCGACGCTGGCACCGGCGCGGTTGCTTGGACTGACGGGCGGGGTGTTCAACTTCATCGGCAACCTGTCGGCGATTGCCACGCCGATTGTCATCGGCTTCCTGGCCAGCGGCGATTCGTTCGCTCCGGCGATCACCTACATCGCGGTTCTGGCATTGATTGGTGCTTTGTCCTACGTGCTGCTGGTGGGCAAGGTCGAGCGCATCGAGTTGTAGTCGTCCCTGTCGGGCGACCATAATGCCGCCCGTTCCCTCGCTCAACGCTAAAGGCTGGATATGCAGGAAGACGCCCCGAAAAACGCCAAGGACGCCGCGCCCACTGGCACCCAGACCCTGCTTCGCGGGTTGGGTGTGGTGCAGGCCGTCGCCAGTGGCGCCCGCGATCTCAAAGAGATTGCCCGCCTGATCGGTACAACACGCAGCACCACCCATCGTCTGGCCAGTTGTCTGGTGGACGAGCGTTACCTGCGCGTCGTGCCGCAAGTCGGTTATCTGCTGGGGCCGAAACTGATCGAACTGGGTTTTCAGGCGCGCGAAGAGTTGCCGCTGGTGACTCTGGCCGGGCCGTATCTGGACGAGTTGTCGGCACTGACCGGCGACACCGTTCACCTCGGGATTCGTGAAGGCGACGAAGTGCTTTATCTGTTGAAGAATCCGGGGCGCAACGGCCCGGAAATGCGCTCGCGGGTCGGCCATCGCATGCCGCTGGCGCGCACCGGGATCGGCAAGGCGCTGATGCTGGATGACGCGCCGCAGGACTGGCAGCGTCTGTATGACATCAGCCTGCCGGCGGGTGGGAAAAGTCAGTTCTGGCCACAGCATCCTCAGCAGTCGTGGGAGCAGCTGGAGCAGCGGATGACCGAGTACGTGGCCGGCGGCTACGCGTTCGATCTGGAAGACAACGAACCGTCGATCCGCTGTGTGGCGGCGCCGATCCGCGACGCGAGCAAGCGTATCGTCGCGGCGATCAGCATCGCCAGCACCGTGCCGTACATGCCGCTGGAGAAAATGGCCGAGCTGATTCCCCTGATCAAAGGGGTCACGGCCCGGCTCTCGGCAGAACTTGGTTTGAAGATTTAGAGCTTCAGGGTCGCCATGTCGATCACGAATCGATACTTCACATCACCGGCGATCATGCGGGCATAGGCCTCGTTGATCTGGCGGATGTCGAGCATTTCGATGTCGCAGCTGATGTTGTGTTCAGCGCAGAAATCCAGCACTTCCTGGGTTTCGGCGACGCCGCCGATCAACGAGCCGGCCAGCACCCGGCGCCCCAATACCAGTTTGGCGGCGTGGACCGGCGGGTCGATCGGTTCGATCAGGCCCACCAGAATGTGCACGCCGTCGAAGCGCAGGGTGTCGAGGTACGGGTTGAGATCGTGCTGCACCGGAATGGTGTCCAGCAGGAAGTCGAAACGACCGGCCGCTGCTTTCATCTGCTCTTCGTCGGTGGAGACGATCACGTGATCGGCGCCCTGGCGACGACCTTCCTCGGCCTTGCTCGCCGAACGGGTGAACAGCGTCACTTCGGCGCCCATGGCCTTGGCGAACTTGATGCCCATGTGGCCGAGGCCGCCCATGCCGAGAATCCCGACCTTGTCGCCGGCCTTCACGCCGTAATGCTTGAGCGGCGAGTAGGTGGTGATGCCGGCGCAGAGAATCGGCGCAGCAGCTGCCAAATCCAGCTTCTCGGGGATGCGCACTACAAAGTGTTCGCTGACCACGATGCTGTCCGAATAACCGCCCATGGTGTTGCTGCCGTCGACCCGGTCGGGTGTGGCGTAGGTCATGGTCGGGCCTTCGAGGCAATATTGCTCGAGGTTCGACTGGCAGGCTTCGCAGGTGCGGCAGGAGTCGACCATGCAGCCGACGCCGACCAGATCGCCGACCTTGTGTTTGGTGACATTCGCACCGACGGCGGTGACTTTTCCGACGATCTCGTGGCCTGGCATCAACGGGTAAACGGCGATGCCCCATTCGTTGCGCGCCTGGTGGATGTCGGAGTGGCAGACGCCGCAGTACAGGATGTCGATGGCGACGTCGTCGGCCCGAGGGCTGCGGCGTTCGAACTTCATCGGGGCGAGGGGCGTGGTGGCCGTTTGAGCGGCATAGCCGATGGCGGTGTACATGTGAAACCTCGCAAAAGCAGTGACAAGTGAGGCGGCGCATTCTGGGCGCCGTCCGGTCGTCCGGCCATGGCGATTCCTCCGGGTGTCATGCCTAATCCTCCGGCATGCGGGGTTGATCGGTCGCATTGGCAAAAGGATCTGCGATGATGCTTTTATCCCTTTTTCCGTGATTTTTTCTGAAGAGCCACCCGATGCAATTGACCCGTCACCTTGATGCCAACGCCACCCTGGTTTCGCTGATCGAACCGCTGGCGCTGCGCGATGGTTACAGCCAGACCGGGCTGCCGGGCGTACAGGTGTTGCGTGCCAGTTGCGACGTCGCCCGTGGTCCGCACATTTATGAACCGAGCCTGATGATCATTGCTCAGGGCAGCAAGCTCGCGTATCTGGGGCCGCGCACCATGGAATACGGCGCCGGGCATTATCTGATCCAGGCCTTGCCGGTACCATTCGAGTGCGAAACCTATGCGTTACCGGATGCGCCGTTGCTCGGCGTGTCGGTGGCGATCGACCGGGTGCTGCTCGGTGAGCTGGTGCTGGCCATGGGGCTGGCGCCGGGGCGGCATATTCCGGCGCAGACCCCGGAGTCGATGACCTCGGTGGTGCTCGACGATGACATGCGCGGCTGCGTCGAGCGCTTGCTGCGCTGCCTGCACGATCCGCTGGAATGCCAGATTCTCGGGCCGGCACGGGTGCGTGAATTGTTGTTCGTGGCGTTGCGCGGGCCTCAGGCCGATGTGCTGCGGGCGCTGGTGGAGCAGCAGGGGCAGTTCGCCCGGGTGGCGGCTTCGATCAGCCATTTGCATTCGCACTACACCGAACCGTTGAACGTCGAGACATTGGCAAGCTGCGCGAACATGAGCGTTTCGACTTTTCACGAACACTTCAAACGCAGCACGTTGCTGTCGCCGGTGCAGTATCTGAAGCGTTTGCGTTTGTTGAAGGCGCAGACGCTGTTGATCGCCGAGGGATTGGGGGTTGCGCAGGTGGCGCATCGGGTGGGGTATCAGAGCACGTCGCAGTTCAGTCGCGAGTACAAACGTTATTTTGAACGTAGCCCGGGGGATGAGCGTGCAGCTTGATCCCGCACAAATCGCGGGCAACAAAAAGGCCCCCATACAGGGAGCCTTGATGTTCAGCGGTTCGACTTACATATTCGGGTAGGTCGGGCCGCCGGCGCCTTCCGGCGTCACCCAGGTAATGTTCTGCGAAGGGTCCTTGATGTCACAGGTCTTGCAGTGTACGCAGTTCTGGGCGTTGATCTGGAAGCGCTTCTCGCCGTCTTCCTTGGTGATCACTTCATATACGCCGGCCGGGCAGTAGCGCTGCGCCGGTTCGTCGTACATCGGCAGGTTGCGGCTCAACGGGATGGTCGGGTCGGTCAGTTTCAGGTGGCACGGTTGTTCTTCTTCATGGTTGGTACCGGAGATGAACACCGAGCTCAGCTTGTCGAAGCTGATTTTGCCGTCGGGTTTCGGGTAGTCGATCTTCTTGCAGTCGGCCGCAAGCTTGAGGCAAGCGTAGTCCGGCTTGGTGTCGTGCAGGGTGAACGGCAGTTTGCCGCCGAAGATGTTCTGGTCCAGCCAGTTGAAACCGCCGCCGACGATGGCGCCGAACTTGTGGATCGCCGGGCCGAAGTTGCGGCTGGCGAACAGTTCTTCGTAGAGCCAGCTCTTCTTGAAGGCGTCGACGTAGGTGGTCAGCTCTTCGCTGCCGTCCTTGTCAGCGAACAGCGCGTCAGCCACGGATTCAGCGGCGAGCATGCCGGACTTCATCGCGGTGTGGCTGCCTTTGATCTTGGCGAAGTTCAGGGTGCCGAGGTCGCAACCGATCAGCGCGCCGCCCTTGAACACCATTTTCGGCAGCGAGTTCAGGCCGCCTTTGCAGATCGCACGTGCGCCGTAGCTGATGCGCTTGCCGCCTTCCAGGTACTGCTTCAGAACCGGGTGGTGCTTGAGGCGCTGGAATTCGTCGAACGGCGACAGGTAGGTGTTGCTGTAGGACAGATCGACGATCAGGCCGACTACAACCTGGTTGTTTTCCAGGTGATAGAGGAAGGAACCGCCGGTGTTCTCGGTACCCATGATGTCCATCGGCCAACCGGCGGTGTGTACTACCAGGCCTGGCTGGTGTTTGGCCGGGTCGATCTCCCAGATTTCTTTCAGGCCGATGCCGTAGTGCTGGGCGTCGGTATCGCTGTCGAGGTTGTAGCGCTTGATCAGTTGCTTGCCGATGTGGCCACGGCAACCTTCGGCGAACAGCGTGTATTTGCCACGCAGTTCCATGCCCGGGGTGTACAGGCCTTCTTTCGGATGGCCTTCGCGGTCGACGCCGAGGTCGCCGGTGATGATCCCGCGTACCACGCCGTTTTCATCGATCAGCGCTTCCTGAGCGGCGAAGCCCGGGTAGATTTCCACACCCAGGTTCTCGGCCTGCTGAGCGAGCCATCGGCACAGGTTGCCGAGGGAGATAATGTAGTTGCCCTCGTTGTGCATGGTCTTGGGCACAAAGAAGTCAGGAATTTTCTGCGCGCTTTCGGCGTTTTTCAGCACGAAAATGTCATCGCGGGTGACGGGGGTGTTCAGCGGGGCGCCGAGTTCCTTCCAGTCCGGGAACAGTTCGTTCAGGGCCCGTGGTTCGAATACGGCACCGGACAGGATGTGCGCGCCGACTTCGGAGCCTTTTTCGACCACGCAGACGCTGATTTCCTTACCGGCTTCGGCGGCCTTCTGCTTCAGACGGCAGGCGGCGGACAGGCCAGCGGGGCCGGCACCGACGATGACCACGTCGAATTCCATGTATTCGCGTTCCACAGGCTATCTCCTACTCAAGGCTCAACAGTTTTTTTTCTAATTTGGAGGTTCGGTGTCGTATCCGTTATTGCCTTTACGTTAACGTCAAGGCTAATAATGGGCAAACCACCTTTCTCTCTAGGCGGCGCATTATATCTACACCACTCTTAGCGTCCAATACAAACGTTTGTTTGAATCGGCTCCAGCCCAGAGAAATCAAAGAAGCGCGGCTTATGACAGGGCATTTTGGCGTATTGACCAGAATGGGCGTTCCGGTCAAGATACGGGCGGTTTTGCGCTCGCCGTAGGCTGAATGGTGGTTTCAAGAGCACCTCTAAAGACAGGGCGAAGGCGGTATCCGGTGATGCGCAGTGCAGGTTCGGCGCGCAGTTTACACACCGCGAAGCGGCATGACTCGTCGGTCACGACTGACGAACGGTCATCCGACTCAGCCGGCGTTTTTGGAGGTGCCCTTGTGCCCGATGAGCATCAACCGCCAGGTTCGCCTAGGCGACTTTCTTTTCACCGGAGAGTAACGAGGAATCCATGAAGGTTCTTGTAGCTGTCAAACGCGTTGTGGATTACAACGTCAAGGTTCGCGTCAAGGCGGACAATTCCGGCGTAGACCTCGCCAACGTCAAGATGTCGATGAACCCGTTCTGCGAAATCGCAGTGGAAGAAGCCGTACGCCTGAAAGAAAAAGGCGTTGCGACTGAAATCGTCGTCGTCTCCATCGGCCCGTCCACCGCTCAGGAACAGCTGCGTACCGCACTGGCTCTGGGTGCCGACCGCGCCATCCTCGTCGAATCCGCTGAAGACCTGACTTCCCTGGCCGTGGCCAAGCTGCTCAAGGCCGTGGTCGACAAGGAACAGCCTCAGCTGGTGATCTTGGGCAAACAGGCCATCGACAGCGATAACAACCAGACCGGCCAGATGCTTGCGGCACTGAGCGGCTACGGTCAGGGCACTTTCGCCTCGAAAGTCGAAGTCTCCGGCGACAGCGTTGCCGTGACCCGCGAAATCGACGGCGGCGCGCAGACCGTTTCCCTGAAACTGCCAGCGATCGTCACCACCGACCTGCGTTTGAACGAGCCGCGTTACGCGTCCCTGCCAAACATCATGAAAGCCAAGAAGAAGCCTCTCGAGACGCTGACTCCGGACGCTTTGGGCGTTTCCACCGCCTCCACCAACAAGACCCTGAAAGTCGAAGCGCCGGCTGCACGCAGCGCGGGCATCAAGGTCAAGTCGGTGGCTGAACTGGTCGAGAAACTGAAAAACGAAGCGAAGGTAATCTAATCATGACTATCTTGGTAATCGCCGAACACGACAACAAGGTGCTGGCTCCGGCCACCCTGAACACCGTTGCTGCCGCTGCCAAAATCGGTGGCGACATCCACGTTCTGGTCGCAGGCCAGGGTGCTGGCGCAGTGGCTGAAGCCGCTGCGAAAATCGCTGGTGTAAGCAAAGTCCTGAACGCCGACAATGCTGCCTACGCGCATCAGTTGCCGGAAAACGTTGCTCCACTGGTTGCCGAACTGGGCAAGGGCTACAGCCACATCCTGGCTGCCGCCACTTCCAACGGCAAAAACATCCTGCCGCGCGTTGCCGCGCAGCTGGACGTTGACCAGATCTCCGAGATCATCTCGGTAGAAAGCGCTGACACCTTCAAGCGTCCGATCTACGCCGGTAACGCCATCGCTACCGTGCAATCGACCGCTGCAATCAAAGTGATCACCGTGCGTGCCACCGGTTTCGACCCGGTTGCTGCAGAAGGTGGTTCGGCTGCCGTTGAATCGGTTGCCGCTGCTCACAACGCCGGCACCTCCAGCTTCGTCAGCGAAGAGCTTGCGAAATCTGATCGTCCTGAGCTGACCGCTGCCAAGATCGTCGTTTCCGGCGGCCGCGGCATGCAGAACGGTGACAACTTCAAACACCTGTACGCTCTGGCCGACAAGCTGGGCGCTGCCGTGGGGGCTTCCCGCGCCGCGGTCGACGCAGGTTTCGTACCGAACGACATGCAGGTCGGTCAGACCGGCAAGATCGTTGCGCCACAGCTGTACATCGCTGTCGGTATCTCCGGCGCGATCCAGCACCTGGCCGGCATGAAAGACTCCAAAGTGATCGTTGCGATCAACAAGGACGAAGAAGCGCCGATCTTCCAGGTGGCCGATTACGGTCTGGTGGCGGATCTGTTCGAAGCCGTACCTGAGCTGGAGAAGCTGGTCTAATCCGGCGGCTTCACTTATAAAGAGCCCGGCCTGTTGGTCGGGCTTTTTTTTGTCTCGGATTTGAGTGGGAGCGTTTCGCCATGGATCTGCATCGCCGGTTGGGCTTCTCGTTATTGCTGTGTTCCAGCCTGTTGCCGGGTTTGTCCATGGCGGCGGGCAAATGCGAGCGACTGGTCGTCACCGGCAGTCCGGATGCACCGCCGTATCTCTGGCAGGATCCGCAGAATCCAAAGCAACTGATCGGTGCGAGTGCCGACCTGTTGCAGCAAGTGGCGAAGGATCTGGGCATCAAGGTCGAACTGCTGTATGCCGGCAAGCGCGCGCAGGCACTCGACGAAGTGCGCAGCGGGCGCATGGACATGCTGGCCGACGCGCCGCTGGCCTTCAACGAGCTGGAAAACCTCGACTACATCCATCCGCCGCTGCTGGAAAACGACTATCTGGTGTGGACCCGCAAGGGCTCGACCCTGGTCTACAGCGAAGCGAAGGACCTTCAGGGCCATCAAGGAGGATTGTCGGAAAAGTCTCGAATGACCCAGGCATTCAGTACTTTCGCCGAGAAGCAATTGACCCTGACCCGTACGGCAAACCTCACTCAGGCCCTGCAGAAACCTCTGCTGGGCGAGGTGGAATATGTACTCGCCGGCCGCTACTCGGGGATGGCGGCCGCGCAGGCACTGGGTATGGCCAATGATCTGCTGGCCTTCGAGCAACCGATTGACCGGCCCGGTCTGTTCCTTGCGCTTTCCCACAACTCGGCCTGCAACGATCCGTGGTTACGCGGACAGCTGGCCAAAAAGATGACAGAATTGCCCGCGTCCGGCCTGACGGAAGCCGCGCTGCAACGCAACATCGAGCGCTGGAAGGCGCAGCAGCAACAGCCGCCGCAACAACCTGTCAGCGCCCCAAAACAGTAGGGATTCTTAGTGAGTAAACGAGTTCTTTTCACGGCCCTGGCCGTTCTGGCCCTGGCCGGTTGCGCCAGCGATCCGGCACCCAATGAACAAATGCGTTTGACTGAGCAGGCGCTCGAGCAGGCCAAAGCCGTCGGCGCCACCGCCGACGAAGTGCCGGAAATGAAACTGGCAGAAGACAAGTTCAACCGGGCCAAGGGCAGCATGGTCGGTGAGTCCTTCAAGAACGCGCGGATGCGTGCCGAACAGGCCGAGCTGGATGCACGCCTGGCCGAAGCCAAGGTGCTGACCCAGAAGAGCGAAGAGCAGCTGAACGTGCTCAACACCCGCATCGTCCGCCTGCGCAAGCAACTGGGGGATGCCCAATGAAGCTGACTTCAAAAGCCTTCGGCACTCTGATCCTCGTGGGTTGCGCCAGCCTTTACGGCTGCGCCGGTCAACACAGCGAAACCGCCTTGCAGGAAGCCAGCGCTGACTTCCAGAAGGTCAAGGAAGATTCCAATGTGCTGCGTATCGCGCCGAAAGACGTGATCCGTGCTGGTGAATCCCTGGCCCGTGCCGATCGTCTTTCCACTTATTGGGGCAGTGGCTCCGACGTGGCGCATTACTCCTATTTGAGCCAGCGCTACAGCCAGATCGCCCGCGAGCACACCAACCTGGTGCTCAACGAAGAGCGTGCGGCGAAGCTGGAGCTTGAGCGTCAACGCCTGCAACTGGCGCTGCGCGAATCCAAACTGTTGAGCGTGCAGCAGCAGGGCAAATGGCTGGAGGAACAGATCGTCGCACTGGCCACCACCCAGACTGACCGTGGCCTGGTGATGACCCTGGGTGACGTGCTGTTCGACACCGGCGAGGCGGAGCTGAAGAACTCGGCGAATCGCGTAGTCCTGAAGATCGTGCAGTTCCTGCAGCTCAATCCGAAGCGCGTGGTGCGCATCGAGGGCTATACCGACAGCACTGGCGGCAAGCAGGAAAACCTCGAGCTGTCCCGTGACCGTGCACAGTCGGTAGCTGATGTGTTGACCGACCTGGGCATCGACGAAAAACGCATTCAAGTCGAAGGCTACGGCGATGAATACCCGGTGGACGCCAACGCTTCCGAGCGCGGGCGTGCGCAGAACCGTCGGGTGGAAATCGTGTTCTCCGACGAAAAAGGCCAGCTCGGCGCCGCCCGCTGAGGGTGGCGTTACTGGAAAGCCCGGGCTGTCATGCAGCGCCGGGCTTTTTTACGTCTGTCGATTACCTCACAAAGCAGTACAGATTTATCCGACACTGGACTGTATGGTTGACTAATATGGCAACTGTCCCAGTACACTTCAGAACTGTTCCGGTATTGTTCACACAAAAATAAAACGCCCGTGATATCGAGTGCTGCGTCATGACCAATCTTTTGCTCTACCAACGTATTGCTCAACAGCTGGCCGAAGACATCCGCCGTGGCGTCTATCAACCGGGCGAGCGCGTGCCTTCGGTGCGCAAGATGAGTTCGCAGCTCAACGTCAGCCATGCCACGGTGTTGCAGGCTTACGCCAACCTCGAGGATCAGGGGCTGATCCGTGCACGGCCGCAATCCGGTTACTACGTACACCAGACGCCGGCCCTGACCGCACCGACCCCGGACATTGCCCGGGTCGAACGACCTGGCCTGGTCACCCGCGCCAGCATCATTCAGCAAGTATTGGTCGAGTCGCGTCGCGAAGGCGTGTTCCCGCTGGGTGCAGCCGTACCGAGCGTCGATTACTTGCCGGTGCGCGCGTTGCATCAGCAATTGGCCAAGGTCACCCGATTCCATAGCCCGCGGGCCTTCAGCTACATGTTCAGTCCGGGTTTCGAACCGTTGCGCCGACAAGTGGCGATCCGCATGCGCGACGCCGGTGTGGTGGTCGATCCTTCGGAAGTGGTGATCACCCATGGCTGTGTCGATGCCTTGCAGATGTCGTTGCGCGTACTGACGCGTCCGGGCGATCTGATCGCCGCCGAATCGCCAACCTATTACGGACTGCTGCAACTGGCCGACCTGCTGGGCCTGAAAGTTATCGAAATCCCCAGCGACCCGGCCACCGGCATGAGTCTCGAAGCCCTGCAACTGGCGGCCAACCAATGGTCGATCAAAGCCCTGGTGCTGACGACACGGCTGAGCAATCCGCTGGGCGGCACCATGCCCGAAGAGCGGCAAAAACAATTGCTGCGCCTGGCCTCGGACTTCGATATCCAGATCGTCGAAGACGACATCTATGGCGAACTGATGTTCGAGCAAGGTCGCACAAAGGCCCTCAAGGCCTACGACCGGCTGGATCGGGTGATTTACTGTTCGAGTTTCTCCAAGACCCTGTCACCGGGTGTGCGTGTGGGCTGGATGATTGCCGGCAAGTATCAGCAGGAAATCCAGCGTCTACAGACCTTCACCACGCATTCGGCTTGCAGCGTCACGCAAATGGCGATCGCCGCCTATCTGGAAAATGGCGGTTATGACCGGCATTTACGGTACATCCGCCAGGAATACCGAAAAAACCTCAGCGCATTCCAGCTGGCGGTGCAGCAGTACTTCCCTGAAGGCACGCAAATGACCCGGCCTACGGGCGGTTTCATTCTCTGGGTGAGCCTGCCAGGGCGGGTCAACACCCAGGAATTGCATGTCCGCGCATTACAGCAGGGCATCAGCATCGCGCCCGGGTTGATCTTCAGTAATACCGAGCAGTTCAACCACTGTATCCGCCTGAATTGCGGCACGCCGTGGAATCGCGAGGCGGAACGGGCGTTGATGACTTTGGGTTTGCTGGCGACTCAACTGTGTCAGGAAACGGCTGGCGGTTTCTGAATAGACTGTGTCGCGCGCTTGTCATGTGGCGTTCAACAGGCGAGCATATGGCCCTCTGCCGTTAGCGTTGTAGGTTCCATGAAAGCGATTTTTCCTGCTGCCTGGGTTTTGCTTTGTCTGTTGATGATCGGTCACACGCCAGCTGTCATGGCCGCTGCCGTTTCGGAAAAACCGACAGCAGCCTCCACCGTGAAAAAACCGGTGGCCAGCAAGAAAGCCGTACCTGCAAAGAACAAGCAGCAGAAGAAAGCCGCCCCGGCAAAGAAACGTGCGCCGATCGCCTCAAAGTCGAAATCGGCCCGTGAAGTGGCGAAGACGCCGCTACCCCCGGCCAAACTCGACTTGAGTCTGCCCAAAGACATGGTTCAGCAGTTGAAACCGGTTGGAAGCGTTCCGCTGCCCAAGCGCGAAGCGATCCTGCCGCAGATGTTCGGGGAGAAAGACAGTGGCTTCCAGCTCAACGGCCGCCTGCTGAGCAACGAAATGCAGTTGCAGCTGCGTAACGAAGAACGTCGTGAAGTCGAAGGCGCGGCGCTGGATTTCGAATTCAAGCAGTAAATTGAATCGATCCGTGACCCGCAGACCAGACGCTTTGTCGGAGACTGGTCAGTCACTTTCGTTTCTGCGTAAAAACCCCGGTCCAGGGAATTTAAAACAGCCGTTTTAGCGGTTACCCTGTTCCGCGTCCCTTTAACACATTGCCCGTCGCGAGGAACTCGTCGTCATGAAATGCCGTGAAGGCTGTGGCGCCTGTTGCATTGCCCCCTCCATCAGCTCGCCGATTCCAGGCATGCCCGATGGCAAACCTGCCGGCGAACGTTGCGTTCAGCTCTCGGTCGAAAACCTGTGCAGCATTTTCGGCCGGCCGGAACGTCCAGCCGTCTGTTCAGGGTTCAGCGCCGATGTCGAAGTCTGCGGAAGCAGTCAGGAAGAGGCGATCAGACTGCTCGGCTGGTGGGAGCAGATGACGGCGGCGTGATGTGTCAAACGTACGGAACTTCAACAATAAGGAATAAGACTATGGGTTCGCTGCATCGTATCGCTGTGTTGTGTGGTTTGACTGCCGTGCTGGCCACTTCGGCTGCCCAGGCTGAAGACTGGAAAGTGGCCAAGAACGAAGACGGCATCAAGGTCTCCCTGAGCGAAGTGCCGGGTTCGGACTACAAGTCGTATCAGGGCGTGACCTTGATGAAGACCACCGTCGCCAAACTGCGCGCACTGCAGGAAGACGTCTCCGGTGCCTGTGCCTGGATTCACGAGTGCAAGACCCAGAAACTGCTCAAGCACGAAGGCGACCAGAGCTGGACCTACACCCAGTTCAACACGCCATGGCCGGTAACCCCGCGCGACTCGATCCTGCACGTCACTACCGTTGAAGGCGCCGATGGCAGCCTGACCCGCAATCTGGAAGGCGTGCCGAAGTACCTGCCGGAAGAAAAAGGCTTCGTGCGTGTCGCTCAGGTCAAAGGCTTCTGGAAATTCGTGCCAAAAGGCGATCAGGTCGAAGTGACCTATCAGGTCCACACCGAGCCGGGTGGCAGCGTGCCGTCGATGATTGCCAACAAGTTCGTGGTCGACGCACCGTTCAATACCCTGAAAGCCCTGAAAGAACGCGCCGAGAAGTAAGTATCGCCTGCTCTGCAAACGCCCCGATGAACTCGGGGCGTTTTGTTTTGTAGCGATATTGTGTTTCCGGATATGCGTTGCACGAAATTTTCACAAACGCTTCAAGACAATTCGCCCGCGCAATTTGAATCTGTCCGGGTATGCCGTGCCTTTAATGAAAGAGTCCGGCAGCGGGGCAGTAATCAATGGCAATGCCGCCGGTGATCGTGCAACATTTGCGCACCGCGCAAGCCCCGGGGCCTGGAATGGCCAACAGAGGGCAGGGCGCAGCTGTATTTTTGCAACTTCAACTTCCAATGGGTCCTAAAACGACATGGCAAACCCGGACGCCCTGAATCAGCAGCGATCTTCCAGTCGCCTGCTGCAACCGACCGTCAAATCGCATCTGGCCTACACGCTCTTGTGCGCGCTGGTCATGATGGTGATGTTTTCCGTGCTGCGCCTCGCGCTGCTGGTCTACAACCGCGAGATGATCCTCGACACCCCGGCTTCGACCTTCCTCGAAGCCTTCGCCAACGGCCTGCGTTTCGACCTGCGCCTGGTGGTCTACCTCTGCGTTCCGATGGTCCTGGCGCTGTTCAGTGCCCGGGCCATGGCCGCTCGCGGGGTCTTCCGCCTGTGGCTGACCGTGACCTCCAGCATCGCGCTGTTCCTCGGCCTGATGGAGATGGACTTCTACCGCGAGTTCCACCAGCGCCTCAACGGCCTGGTGTTCCAGTACGTGAAGGAAGACCCGAAAACCGTGATGAGCATGCTCTGGTACGGTTTCCCGGTGGTGCGCTACCTGCTGGCCTGGGCCGTGGGCACGGTGATCCTGACGCTGGCGTTCAAGGGCGCCGACCGTCTGACCCGTCCGCGTGGCCCGTTCAGCGGCGGCAACGTCGGTACCCGTCAGGTGGCGCCATGGTATGCGCGTCTGGCGGTGTTCGTGGTGTGCCTGCTGATCTGTGTGGTTGCCGTGCGCGGCACCCTGCGTCAGGGCCCGCCACTGCGCTGGGGTGACGTGTACACCACCGAATCGAACTTCGCCAACCAGCTCGGCCTCAATGGCACCCTGTCGCTGATCGCGGCAGCCAAGGACCGCATGGGTGAAGACCGCAACAACATCTGGAAAGCCACGCTGCCGCAGGATCAGGCGCAGAAGGTCGTACGCGACATGCTGGTGATGCCGGACGACAAACTGGTGGATGCCGACATCGCCGCCGTGCGTCGTGACTACACGCCGCCAGCCGACAAGACCCTGCCGATCAAGAACGTCGTCGTGATCCTGATGGAAAGCATGGCCGGTCACTCGGTAGGCGCCCTGGGCGCACCGGGCAACATCACGCCGTACCTCGACAAACTGTCGAAGGAAGGCCTGCTGTTCGACCGCTTCTTCTCCAACGGTACCCACACCCACCAGGGCATGTTCGCCACCATGGCATGCTTCCCGAACCTGCCGGGTTTCGAATACCTGATGCAGACCCCGGAAGGCAGCCACAAACTGTCCGGCCTGCCGCAGCTGCTCAGCGCCCGCAAGTATGACGACGTCTACGTCTACAACGGTGACTTCGCCTGGGACAACCAGTCCGGTTTCTTCAGCAACCAGGGCATGACCAACTTCGTTGGCCGCAATGACTTCGTCAACCCGGTGTTCTCCGATCCGACCTGGGGCGTGTCCGACCAGGACATGTTCGACCGCGGTCTGGTGGAGCTGAAGGCACGGGAAAACGGCAAGCCGTTCTACGCGCTGCTGCAAACCCTGTCCAACCACACGCCGTACGCCTTGCCGACGCCATTGCCGGTCGAACGCGTAACCGACCGTGGCACGCTCAACGAGCACCTGACCGCCATGCGTTACGCAGACTGGGCACTGGGCCAGTTCTTCGAGAAGGCCCGCAAGGAGCCTTACTTCAAGGAAACCCTGTTCGTCATCGTCGGCGACCACGGTTTCGGCAACGAGCGTCAGATCACCGAAATGGACCTGGGCCGCTTCAACGTACCGATGCTGATGATCGCACCGGGCATCCAGGAAAAGTTCGGTACCCGTGACCACACCGTGGGTACGCAGATCGACATCGTGCCGACCATCATGGGTCGTCTGGGTGGCGAAGTGCGTCATCAGTGCTGGGGTCGTGACCTGCTCAACCTGCCGGCAGGCGACACCGGTTTCGGTGTGATCAAGCCGTCGGGCAGCGAGCAGACCACTGCCATCGTGACCGCTGACCAGATCCTGGTGCTGCCGAAAGAGAAGGAAATGGCGCCGAAGATCTACCAGTACCAACTGGGCGCGAATCCTTCGGCTGAAATCATTCCGGATGCACCGCGCACCGCCGAGCTGAAACTCAAGCTCGAAGCGTTCCTGCAGACGGCTACCAAGAGCCTGCTCGACAACACCGCCGGTGTGATTAACGGCAAGCCGGACTGATCATTCCGCGCAATAAAAAAGAGGCCCTTTTCAGGGCCTCTTTTTTTGTCGGTCAAAACGTCATATGCGGCCGAGCAACAGCAGCACCAACAGTACAACCAGCACTACGCCAATAATGCCCGAAGGACCGTAACCCCAACTTCTGGAGTGCGGGAAGACCGGCAGACCACCGATCAGCAACAGGATCAGGATAATGATAAGAATTGTGCCCATGTCGATTTCCTTGTTGATAGTGTCTGAGGAGTCTCGTTGTTCAAGGGCGGCTGGAAGTTGAACTAAATCCAGACGGCTTACAAATTCCGACTGGTGCGCATGAAAGAAAATTCAATGTTTTTTCAGTGTATTTGGCTAACGATCTTATTTCGTTTGATGCCACGGTTTGCTCCTGCCATTCAGCAATCTGATGGAGCGTGGGTCGCTCCGGATCCTTCGCTACACTCCGCGCATCTTCCCCGGAACAACAAGGCTGTCTGTTATGCAAAATCGCATGATGATCACTGGCGCGGGCTCCGGCCTGGGTCGCGAAATCGCGCTGCGCTGGGCGCGTGAAGGCTGGCAACTGGCCTTGTCGGACGTCAGTGAGCCGGGCTTGCAGGAAACTCTCAAACTGGTTCGCGAGGCCGGCGGCGATGGCTTCATCCAGCGATGCGACGTGCGCGATTACAGCCAGCTCACCGCATTCGCCCAGGCCTGTGAAGTGAAGTTCGGCGGCATCGACATCATCGTCAACAATGCCGGTGTGGCCTCGGGCGGATTCTTCAGCGAGCTGTCGCTGGAAGACTGGGACTGGCAGATCGCGATCAACCTGATGGGCGTGGTCAAGGGCTGCAAGGCGTTTCTGCCGCTGCTGGAACAGAGCAAGGGCAAGATCATCAACATCGCCTCGATGGCGGCACTGATGCAAGGCCCGGCGATGAGCAACTACAACGTGGCCAAGGCCGGCGTGGTGGCGCTGTCTGAAAGTCTGCTTATCGAATTGGCCCAGCAGGAAGTCGGCGTCCATGTGGTTTGCCCGTCGTTCTTCCAGACCAATCTGCTGGACTCGTTCCGTGGCCCGACGCCGGCCATGAAAGCTCAGGTCGGCAAGTTGCTGGAAAGTTCACCGATCACCGCCGCCGATATTGCCGACTACATCTACCAGCAGGTCGCTGCCGGCGAGTTCATGATTCTGCCCCACGAACAGGGCCGCATGGCCTGGGCGATCAAGCAGAAGAACCCGCAGCTGCTGTACAGCGAAATGACCGCGATGGCCGAAAAGATGCGCGCCAAGGCCAAACAGAACAACGGCTGAACTTGCACCGTCAGAGCCCCGTCGTTAGGGTGACCGCCACAGTCACCCTGACGAGTCATCTGCATGCTCAACTACTTGTGGTTTTTCCTCGCCGCGCTGTTCGAAATCGCCGGTTGTTTCGCTTTCTGGATGTGGTTGCGCCAGGGCAAAAGTGCCTTGTGGGTGATCCCGGCGCTGCTCAGCCTGACCCTGTTTGCGCTGCTGTTGACGCGTGTTGAAGCGACCTACGCCGGTCGCGCCTATGCCGCTTACGGCGGCATCTACATCATTGCCTCGATTGGCTGGCTGGCCGTGGTCGAGCGCATCCGTCCGCTGGGTTCGGACTGGATCGGAGTCGCCTTGTGCGTGATCGGGGCCAGCGTGATCCTGTTCGGGCCACGGTTTTCGGCGACTTGAAACACCGGTTTGACGGAAACGTCTGAAGGCTGATGCGCCATGGCGTGTAGGGTTTGACTGATTTGCCCGCAGCGCATTGTAGGGCGTCCGAAAGCCGCGCATCTTCAAGGCTCGAAAACCTTGAAGGACAACCCTCATGCTTGTACTCAGCCGTGTCGTCGGTGAACTGATTTCCATCGGCGACAACATCACTTTGCGTGTTCTGGCGGTCAACGGCTCCAGCGTGCGATTCGGCGTCGAGGCGCCAAAGCAGGTCAATGTGCACCGTGCCGAAGTCTACGAGCGGATCCAGCACAAGCAGGCCAACGGCAAGGGCCGCTGACCGTTTTCAGTCGAACAGGTGCTTGGGCACGTCGTGCTTGAGCATCAACTGGCATTGCTCGCTTTCCGGATCGAAGACGATCAGCGCCTGCCCCTTGATCAAGGCCTGACGAACCCGCAGCACGCGGGTTTCCAGCGGGGTGTCGTCACCGTTGTCGGTGCCGTCGCGGGTGACGAAATCCTCGATCAGGCGGGTCAGGGTGTCGACTTCGAGCGCGTCGTAGGGAATCAGCATGGGCACCTCGGCTAAATCAATGTCGGGATGCTACGGCGAATGATCGCCGAGGGCCAGACTCAACTGTCCGAGCGTTGCCCCACCAGGCTGTCCACCGACGGCACACGGGTGTCGCTTTCCATTTGTGTCTCGTGTTCGATCTGGTGACTGAATCGATCCAGTGAGGCGTTGGCCGGTTGCGCATCGCTGGCGAACACCGGCGGACTCAGGATGTACGCGCCCAGCAGGCGACTGAGTGCGGCCAGACTGTCGATGTGTGTGCGTTCATAGCCGTGGGTCGCATCGCAGCCGAAGGCGAGCAGGGCGGTGCGAATGTCGTGGCCGGCGGTGACGGCCGAATGGGCGTCGCTGAAGTAATAGCGGAACAGGTCGCGACGCACCGGTAACTCGTTTTCGCCAGCCAGCCGCAGCAAATGGCGCGACAGATGATAGTCGTAAGGCCCGCCGGAATCCTGCATCGCCACGCTCACCGCGTGCTCGCTGGAATGTTGGCCGGGCGCGACCGGCGCGATGTCGATCCCGACAAACTCGCTGACATCCCATGGCAAGGCCGCCGCCGCGCCGCTGCCGGTTTCCTCGGTGATGGTGAACAGCGGATGGCAGTCGATCATCAACTCCTGACCACTGTCGACGATGGCTTTCAGCGCTGCCAGCAGCGCTGCGACCCCGGCCTTGTCATCGAGGTGACGGGCGCTGATATGGCCGCTTTCGGTGAACTCCGGCAGCGGATCGAACGCGACCACATCCCCCACGCAGATACCCAGCGAGTCGCAATCGGCGCGGGTCGCGCAGTAGGCATCCAGACGCAGTTCGACGTGATCCCAGCTGATCGGCATTTCGTCCACGGCCGTGTTGAAGGCATGCCCGGACGCCATCAGCGGCAACACGCTGCCACGGATCACGCCGTTGTCGGTGAAAAAGGCTGACGCGGCTGCCCTCGGCGAAACGGCTCGACCAGCAACCGACCGGCGCCAAGGTCAGACGACCGTTGTCCTTCACCGCGCGCACGGCGGCACCGATGGTATCCAGGTGCGCCGATACGGCGCGGTCGGGGCTGTTTTTCTTGCCTTTGAGGGTGGCGCGAATGGTGCCGCGTCGGGTCATTTCGAAGGGGATGCCGAGTTCCTCCAGACGCTCGGCGACGTAACGCACGATGGTGTCGGTGAATCCGGTGGGGCTGGGAATGGCAAGCATCTCCAGCAGGACTTTTTGCAGGTAGTTCAGATCCGGTTCGGGAATTTGGGTGGTCATGGAAACTCCTGTTGCGGAGCGTCACTCCCGCGTGGGATGCGGGCGTGACGCTGAAGGAAGATCAAACGGCTGGCTGACTGTGCGGAAACAACAGATCCACAAATCGCTCGGCCGTCGGCTGCGGCTCATGGTTGGCCAGACCGGCGCGTTCATTGGCTTCGATGAACACGTACTCCGGCTGATCGGCGGCGGGCACCATCAGGTCGAGCCCGACCATCGGAATGTCCAGCGCTCGCGCCGCGCGCACGGCGGCATCGACCAGGGTCGGATGCAGAATCGCCGTGACATCTTCCAGGGTGCCACCGGTGTGCAGGTTCGCCGTGCGCCGCACGAACAGATGCTCGCCGGCCGGCAGGATGCTGCTGTAGTCGTAACCGGCCGCGTGCAGGGTGCGTTGGGTTTCATGGTCCAGCGGGATTTTGCTTTCGCCGCCGGTGGCCGCTTGCCGGCGTCGGCTCTGGGCCTCGATCAGCGCGCCGATGGAGTGATGACCGTCACCGACCACCTCGGCAGGCCGGCGGATCGCAGCTGCGACTACGTCGAAACCGATCACCAGAATCCGCAGGTCGAGGCCTTCGTGGAAGCTTTCGAGCAGCACGCGGCTGTCGAACTGTTTCGCCGAATCGATCGCTTGCTGCACCTCTTCGATGCTTTGCAGGTCAACGGCCACGCCCTGACCTTGCTCGCCATCCAGCGGTTTGACCACCACCCGTTGATGCTCATCGAGAAACGCCAGATTGTCGTCCGCGTTCGCCGCCAGTTGCTGTGACGGCACATTCAACCCGGCGTTTTTCAGCACCTTGTGGGTCAGGCTTTTGTCCTGGCACAGATTCATGCTGATAGCGCTGGTGAGGTCGCTCAGGGATTCGCGGCAACGCACCCGACGCCCGCCGTGGCTGAGGGTGAACAGCCCGGCATCGGCATCGTCCACTTGCACATCGATGCCACGTCGATGGGCTTCCTCGACAATGATCCGCGCGTAGGGATTGAAATCTGCCTCTGGCCCGGGACCGAGAAACAGCGGCTGATTGATGCCGTTCTTGCGCTTGATGGCGAAGGTCGAAAGGTTACGAAAACCGAGCTTGGCGTAGAGGTTTTTCGCCTGACGGTTGTCATGCAGCACCGACAGATCCAGGTAGCTCAGACCGCGACTCATGAAGTGTTCGATCAGATGTCGCACCAGCACTTCACCGACCCCGGGACGCGAACACTGCGGATCCACCGCCAGGCACCACAGGCTGCTGCCGTTTTCCGGGTCGTTGTAAGCCTTCTGATGATTGAGGCCCATGACGCTGCCGATCACCGCGCCGCTGTCTTCGTCCTCGGCCAGCCAATACACCGGCCCGCCCTGATGATGCGGGGTGAGCAGGGTGGCATCGATCGGCAGCATGCCGCGCGCCTGATACAGCTGATTGATCGACTGCCAGTCCTCTTCGCTTTGTGCGCGACGGATGCGGAAGCCGCGAAACACCCGGGTGGCCTGACGGTAATCGCTGAACCACAGGCGCAAGGTGTCGGACGGGTCGAGAAACAGTTGGGCCGGTTCCAGGCCGAGAATCTGCTGCGGCGCGGCCACGTACAGGGCGATATCGCGCTCGCCCGGTTGCTCGTTGAGCAACTCCCGGGCAAGGCTGGCCGGGTCGGGAAAGGTGTGACCGATCAGCAACCGGCCCCAACCGCAATGCACGGCAATCGGCTCGGCACTCGGTTGATTGCCATCCTCGGCCAGACGCGCCTGCAAACGTTCATAGGACGGTGTCTGACCGCGCAGCAGCCGTTGGCTGTAAGCCGTGGCGTGAGGTTTCATCGATCAGATTCCTTGTTCGCTGAGCCACAGGTTCAACGCCGCCAGTTGCCACAGCTTGGAGCCGCGCAGCGGGGTCAACTGGCCTTGTGGATCGGTCAGCAATTTGTCGAGCATGGCGGGGTTGAACAGGCCGCGATCCTGACTCGGATCGAGCAGCAGTTCGCGCACCCAGTTCAGGGTGTCGCCTTGCAGGTGCTTGAGGCCGGGCACCGGGAAGTAGCCTTTCTTGCGGTCGATCACCTCGCTTGGAATGACCAGCCGTGCGGCTTCCTTCAAGACCTGCTTGCCGCCATCGGGCAGTTTGAATTTGCCCGGAACACGGGCCGACAATTCCACCAGGCGATAGTCGAGAAACGGCGTGCGCGCCTCCAGCCCCCAGGCCATGGTCATGTTGTCGACGCGTTTGACCGGGTCGTCCACCAGCATCACTGTGCTGTCCAGGCGCAGGGCCTTGTCGACTGCCGCATCGGCGCCGGGCTGTGCGAAATGTTCCTTCACGAAGTCGCCGGCGGCGTCATTCGCTGTCAGCCATTTCGGCTGCACCGTGGCGGCATAATCGTCGTAGCTGCGGTCGAAAAACGCCTCGCGATAGGCCGCATACGGATCGGCCGCGCCATCGACTTGCGGATACCAGTGATAACCGGCGAACAGTTCATCGGCACCCTGGCCGCTTTGCACCACCTTGCAGTGCTTGGCCACTTCGCGGGACAGCAGATAAAAGGCAATACAGTCGTGGCTGACCATCGGCTCGCTCATGGCGCGGAATGCGGCGGGCAGTTGCTCAATGATCTCTTTTTCGTCAATGCGCAGTTGATGGTGCTGGGTGCCGTAGTGTTTGGCGATCAGGTCGGAGTACTGGAACTCGTCTCCGCGCTCGCCGCCGGCATCCTGGAAACCGATGGAAAAGGTCGACAGGTTCTCCACGCCGACTTCACGCAGCAGGCCGACGAGCATGCTCGAATCGACACCGCCGGAAAGCAGCACGCCGACATCCACCGCCGCCCGTTGGCGGATCGCCACGGCTTCGCGGGTGCTGTCGAGCACGCGGTCGCGCCAGTCTTCCAGGGTCAGATTCTTCTCGTCGTCGTGTGGGCCGTAGGGCAGGGTCCACCAGGTTTTCTGCTCGGTAGCGCCGTCCGCTTCAATGCGCATCCAGCTCGCTGGCGGCAGCTTTTCGATGCCGGCCAGCAAAGTGCGCGGTGCCGGCACCACGGCGTGGAAATTCAGGTAATGGTTGAGCGCCACCGGATCGAGGATCGGGTTGATGTCGCCGCCCTTGAGCAATGCCGGCAGAGCCGAGGCAAAACGCAGGCGCTGGCCGGTACGCGACAGGTAGAGCGGCTTGACGCCGAGACGGTCGCGGGCAATGAACAGACGTTGGGCATCGCGCTCCCAGATGGCGAAGGCAAACATGCCGTTGAGTTTCGGCAGCAGCGCTTCGCCCCAGGCGTGATAGCCCTTGAGCAGCACTTCGGTGTCGCCGCCCGAGTAGAAGGCATAACCGAGCGCCTCGAGTTCGGCGCGCAGTTCCGGGAAGTTGTAGATCGCACCATTGAAGGCCAGGGACAGGCCCAGTTGACTGTCGATCATCGGCTGCGCCGAACCGTCCGACAGGTCCATGATTTTCAGGCGTCGATGGCCCAGGGCAATCGGCCCCTGGGCATGGAAACCCCACGCATCAGGGCCGCGAGGCGCCAGGTGATGGGTGATTCGCTCGATGGCTGCAAGGTCTGCAGGTTGTTGATCAAAACGTAACTCGCCAGCTAATCCGCACATAAAGTCCTTACCGGTTTTTCCGTTGGGGAGGGTGTCGCTGAACCGCGCCGAAATGGCCGGTACCCAGAAACTGACCCGGTGTGGATGTGGGAGTTTTAGAACGATCGGTTATAAGCGTGTCGGTCTGACCGGTGGGCCATTAGCATCCTGCAGGACGCCAGAGGTAGTAGATAAGTATTCAAAACATACGGATTGCTGCTGGTTTGCTGGATTGAACGGGCAGTTTTCCTTGTTTTTTATTCATCGCCGGGATCGATAAGGTGAAGGGACTCAACAGCAATAAAGGAATATTGCCCATGCCCACGACACCGGATTCGTCCATATCGCCCCCCTCACAGATGAACAGAAACTGAGCTTTCTGCTGGAGGCCACAGGCGATCTGGACACCGCCCAGACCTTGCTGAAAACCCTGCCCCCCGCACTGCTCAACGCCAGCGCCGACACGTTGGCTGCACTGGACAAGATCTCGCGCGACCTGCATACGAAGCAGGCGCAAGTCGAAACAGACATGAGCCGGTTGCAGTCGTTGAAGGACTTTTGCATCGCACGACTGACCAGTGCCCTGACTGCCCGATGGTCGGTGGCGTTCGATGTCGAGAAGGACTTTCTCGAGCTGCCCGGAAGTTATTGCGGCTGCAAGCCGGTAACCCCGCCTGGCGGAGGAGCGGCGGTCGTTCCTCCTGCTACCCCGACGCTGCTGGAAGCGGCGATGCAGAACTTCACCGATGACGAGACACAAGCCGATTATTTCCCGGAAGGCAGCCTGCTGCGGATCGCCAGCAGGCCCGGCGGTGTCCCGGGGCTGACGCCCGCAGCGTTTGCCGGGCTCTGTCGGGAGCTGGACCTCGGCCAGCAATACCAACTGCATTTCCAGGAGGTTTTCGGAGTCAGGGAGGTCAATGGTCAGCGGGTCGCCACCGGCGCCATGGTGCGCAATATCACGTTGATGAAAAAACAGATGCTGCAGCTGGATCTGCATCTGGCGCTGCTCAAAGAGCACGTCTCCCCGGAAGGCTTTCAGACCGTTCAACGCTTGATCGATGCAGCTGGCGTCGCCACCGCCCAGAACCTTCAATACCAGGGCAGACCGTTGATCATGCAGGGCATTGAATTGCTCGACAGCTGCATCTGGGGCGTCGTGGTGTTTTCAGAGCGATCGGTCGAGCAGGATCCGGATCAGTGGTGCCTGGTGTACATGCCCGGAGAGCCGGATCAGCCGCTGTTCGAATACACAAGCTTCACGGCGTTCATCGCCTATCTGGAATTCAACCTGGGGCTGGGAAGTTACAGGAGCTATTTCTCACACTGCATCGGCGAGGTCGACAAGGTCGATTTTTTCCAGACGGTTGCCGATACCGGTAGCCTGGGGCAGGTCAAACAGCTGGAGATGACCGATCCGCTGTTCGATTTCATGCTCAAGAGCCATGTCGGCAAGTTGCAGCTCGATGCGCGCGCGCTGGCGGTGCCGACTGCCGATGTCGATGAAGAGGAGCGCAAGCAGCGCTTGCTCCATTACCTGGAGCTTGGCTTGACGGTCGCCAATGTCGCCGGTTTTGTCGTACCGGTGCTGGGGCAACTGATGATGGGCGTCGCCATCGGCCAGATGCTTGCAGAGGTGTACGAGGGGATCGAGGACTGGAGTCGTGGGGACCGTCAGGAGGCGTTCTCGCATTTGCTCAGCGTTGCCGAAAACATTGCGCTGATGGTCGCCGTGGGTGCCGGGATCAAGGGGGTGAAATCCCTGGTGATCAAGACGGCTCAGAAGCATCCGGACTTTTTCCGGCCATTCACTTCCATTCTGGGGCGCAATGCCCAGCCCCGGTTGTGGAGGCCGCAACTGAGTGCCTACGAGCAGCCTCTGCCGGCAGAGGCCGCTCCCGAACCGGATACAACAGGCTTGTACCGGGTCGCCGGGAAGACCTTTGTCCGTGTTGACGATCGAACCTATGCCGTAGCACTGGACCCGGTTTCCAGGGCCTGGCGCATCCAGCATCCGCTTCGCCCGCAGGCTTATGCCCCGATACTCAGGCGCAACCAGGATGGTGGCTGGCGTCACGCCTCTGAACCCAGCGAGCACTGGTCCGGGGCCTATACCCTCAAGCGTATCGATCCGCAGCTGGCGCGTTTTGAAGACAGTCGCCTGGAGATGATCCGGCGGCTCAGCGACACTCGATTCGATGAGTTGCATCGTCTGAGCGATGACGGCCTGCCGCTTGCACCGCGTATGCGCGACATGATCGAACGGTTCGGGCTTGAGCGCAGGGTGCGTGAGTTCGTTACGGCCATGGAGCGTGGCGAAGCGAACGATCCGCGCCATGTACAGGAACAGTTGCAGGCCTTGCCCAGGCTTGCGAACTGGCCACAGGACCGCTACATCAAGGTTGTCGACGAGAACGGAAAGATCACCGCAACCTTTCCTCACGGTTCGATTGACGATGACACCGTGAGTGTCATTGTGAGCGACGCCCAGCTGGACAAGGGTGAGCTGTTGCAGACCGTCATTGACGGCTTGAGTCCCGCTGAAGTGGAGGCACTGGTGGGCAGGAACGTGGCGCCGGCCGATGCCGGCGGGGAACTGGCAAAGGTGATCGGCGCCGCGGTCAAGGCCGATCGCAGGCCGACCTTCGAACACCTCTACCGACGGCTCGACAGAGAGGTCGCCGGCGAATTGCTGAAAGTGCACAGCGCTCATCCCGGGCTTCCGGTGCGGTCGGCGCGCGAGTTGCTCAGGCGCACACCGACAGTTGAGCGGGTGCACCTGCGCAACACCGGACGGATGCCCATGGCCTTTGCACAGAGGGCTCGGCAGGCAGCAAGTGACGTGCGTGTGGATCAGGCGTTGACGGGGTTTTACCTTGCCGATATCGCCAGCGCCGATACCGAGAAACTGGCGATCCGCTTGCTGCCGCAGCTCAGCGGATGGGACCCGGAATTCTATCTGGAAGTACGGGCGAAGAAGCTGGATGGCGACCTGCTCGAAACCCTGGGCGAGAAACCGCTCGTGACGTCGAGTTCATGCACCCTGGTCAGACTCGACAAGGGTTACGAAGTGTTTGGTAGCGACAGGAAATCGCTCGGCCATGTGGTGTCCGGACCGGAAAGCCTTTACCACGCGGTCCTCAAAGGGCTTTCGTTGCGCCAGCGCAAAGCCATCGGATTTGCGGAACCCAGGCCGGACGACGGTTATCGTCTGCGACTTAAACTTCTGGACTGCGCGCTGGACGAGCGTGAGGGTTGCGCCCGGGTCCTGGCGGGTAAACAGCTGCATCCGGAGGTCTCCGAGCCTGCGTGCATGCTCGCCGACTCACCCGTTGAACCGGTCACGCATCCGCGTCGTTTGTTGCGCAAAGTAAAAAGGCTCTATCCGCTGTTTTCCGACGCACAGGCCAGTGAGTTTCTTGATCGGTTGGGCAGTGATCACCTGACCCGCGCCATTCGCGTCCGGAAGTTGCAGGAGGATCTGGAAAGGCTGCGCGAAGTGCTGGATACCTGGAGTGAGGATGAAGCAGCGATAAAGGCCATGGGAGGCGTACTGACCGAAGCACGTGATTGCCGGCAGATCGTGGCATACGAGATCGAGGACTGCTTCCGGCGTCTGATATTCGCTCCCGGAGAGTCTGGACACCCGGTTTACAGGCTGGTTCTCGATGGTATGCGCTGCGGCAAACTGCCGGTGCTGCCGGTGGGACTGTCGTTCGATCATGTAAAGCGCCTGTCCATGCAAAACATGCACCTGGACAATGATGTCGCCTATTTCCTCAAGGCTTTCAGGAACGTCGAGTTTCTGGACCTGGACCGCAACAGACTGACCCTGTTGCCCGAGGTGATTTCGAACATGCCCCACCTCAGGCAATTGAGCCTGGCAGGCAACCGGATCCAGTTGACCGAATACTCCCTGAAAAAACTCTCCCTGATGCGCAATCTGCGGAGCCTCAATCTGAGCGACAACCCGCTGGGGGCGACGCTGGACGTCAGCCACATGTTCGAACTGGTTGATCTGTCCGTGCGCAATACACGCACCACCGAGCTGCCCAAGGGACTGGAGCGCCTGCCGAGTCTGGATCGGGTCGATCTGCGTGACAATGACATCCGCGATTTGCCCGAGTGGCTCTTTGAAACACCGAGAGGCTTCAGCGAAACGATCAATCTGCGCAACAACCCGATTTCAGACCCCAGCAGTACCCGGCTGGAAGACTATCGCAGGAAAGTCGGGATCGGTATGGGTTATCTGGAAAACGATATTGCGCGACTCGACGAGTATCAGGCACGTTCGATATGGCTGACCGAAACGGGGGCACGGTGGGTTCTGCGCGTTTGCAGATGTGGACCGCAATCAACGACGATCCGATGTCCGAAGGGCTGTTTCACTTGTTGGCGGAGCTGGGCAACACCGCCGAATCCGAGTATGTGCGCGAAGAGATGTCCCGCCGGGTCTGGGCCGTTCTGGAAGCCACGCAGGCCGATGCCGAGCTGCGCGAGCAGATTTTCGATCTGGCGGCCAACCCGATCAACTGCACCGATAACGCCGCGATCAACTTCAGTCATCTGGAGGTCGCGGTACACGTCAACCGCGTGACTCGCATCGGCGACGGCCGCCAGCCTTCGGCGACGTCGCTGATCAGGCTGGCGAGGGGGTTGTTCCGGCTAGAGCAGGTTGACCTGATTGCGGCCGAACATGCAGTCACTCAGGAGTCACTCGATCCACTGGAGGTGACCCTGGCCTATCGCACGGGGCTGTCCCGGGCGCTCGATCTGCCGGGCCAACCTTCGCATATGCGTTATGCGGCGCTCGCCGATGTGACAGGGGACGAACTTGTTGCGGCCATTAATAGGGTCCAAAGCGCGGAGCTTTCACCGGAATGGGTGAAGTTTCTGGTAGGCCAACCCTTCTGGAGCAACTACGTGAAAAACAGTTTTGCGCAGCAGTTCGAAGAAGCCCGTGAACCTCACCATGAGGAAATCCAGACGTTGTTCGACAGGGCGGAAGAGCTCAGTTCCGCCGATTATCTGAGCGAAATGAACCGGTGCGCCACGGAGCTGGAGCAATCGGAGCAGGCCCTGCTCGAACGGTTGACCGGGCAGGTGGTGCAACTGATCGAACCGGGATCCTGCGTCCTGCCCGAGACTTGATCCCGGGCTGGCTTTTCCCGTCATTTGCCCCGAATCAGCCGGCGCAGGGCAAACCGATTGGGATGGCAGGCTTCGGCCACGCTGCGGGGCAGGGGCAGCGGTTCGTTGTCCAGCCAGGCTGCCAGCAACTCGCCCGACAATGGCGCGGTGATCAACCCGCGTGAACCGTGGCCGCTGTTGACGTACAGGCCGTCCAGCCACGGGCAGGCGATGTCCGGCACTTGCCGGGCATCCTTGCCCAGGACTGCGTAGGTTTGATCAAAGGCTTCGCGGTCGGCGAGCGGGCCGACGATCGGCAGGTAGTCGGGACTGGTGCAGCGGAAGGCGGCGCGTCCTTCAAGGTGTTCGGGATCCTGATCCTTGATATGCAGGCGCAAGACCAGGTCGTCGGAGATTTCTTCGAGCATCGCCAGATTGCCCAGGTGCTCGGCGGTGGTCGGGGTCAGGTCGTCGTTGTTGAAGTCGAAGCTGGCACCCAGGGTGTGTTCACCCAGCCGTGCCGGAGCGACATAGCCTTCGGCACAGACCACCGTTGCCAGTGCCTGGCTGTCTTCGGTCTGTGCCAAACGGGTGATCTGCCCACGAATACGCTTGAGCGGCAGGTCGGCGCTCTGTGCAAACCGTTTGATCTCGGCGGCGCCGGCCAGCACCACGACGGGCGCCGTCGCGATCATTCGGTCACCGTCGAAAGCTTGCCAGTGGCCGTCAACCTTGCGCAGCTCGACGGCGTCCTGATGAGTCAGCAGCGTGACGCCCGGCTGTGCCGATTGCGCCTGACACAACGCAGGCGGATGCACCCAGCCGCCCTCGGGATAATACAAACCGCCGTGGGCCAGACCGATCCCGGCACGGGCCTGCGCCTCGGGTTGATCGAGCCACTGCAGAAGATCTTCGGGAAACGCCGCCGCCAGTTGCGCCTGACGCTCGCGTTCCTTTTCATTGAACGCCAGTTGCAGCACGCCGCAGTCATCCCAGTCGGTGCCGCGCTGCAGGGTTTCCAGCAGGCGACGGGTGTAGCCGAAACCGCTGACGATCAACTGCGACAGTGCCGTGCCGTGGGCAGACAGTTTCAGATACAGCACGCCTTGCGGGTTACCCGAGGCTTCCTGCGCCACCGCGGCATGACGCTCCAGCAGATTGACCTGCCAACCCCGCGCCGCGAGGCTGGCGGCCGTGGCGCAACCGGCCAGGCCGGCGCCGATCACCAAGGCACGGCGATCTTCAGTGACACGCGCCGGGCGGGCGAACCACGGTTTGTCGGCGGCGGGGGGCGCAACGTCCTCGGGCCAGCCGAGAAACTCGCCCCGCAGGATTTCCCATTTGTGGCCGATGCCCGGCGTGCGCTTCATCTTGAACCCGGCGGCGTTGAGCAGACGTCGCACCCAACCGGTGCTGGTGAAAGTGCTGATGGTCGAACCGGGCGCCGCCAGCCGCGCCAGTTCGGCGAACAATTCGGCGGTCCACATTTCGGGGTTTTTCGCCGGGGCGAAACCGTCGAGGAACCACGCGTCAATCTGGCCGTCCAGTTGCGGCAACTGCTCCAGCGCATCACCGATCAACAGCGTCAGAGTCACGCGACCGTCATCCAGAACAATACGCTGGAAGCCCTGATGGATTGCCACGTAATGCTTGAGCAGTTGATCGGACAGCGGCTTGAGATCTGGCCACAACGCCAGCGCCCGCTGCAGGTCGGCAGGGCTCAGCGGGTACTTTTCCACGCTGACGAAATGCAGCCGCGCACCGGCTACTGCATGCTGTTCGAACAACTGCCAGGCGCAGAGAAAATTCAGCCCGGTGCCGAAGCCGGTTTCACCGATCACCAGTCGCCCGCCCGCCGGCAGCGCGGCAAAACGCTCGGCCAGTCGATTCTGTTCAAGGAACACGTAGCGGGTTTCATCCAGCCCCGATTGATCGGAAAAATACACATCGTCGAACACTCGCGAACGCGGGCGTCCCTGGTCATCCCAGTCGAGTTGGGCGTGGGGCATTACAGGTTTCATGGCAGGCTCGGCAACGGCAAGGCGGCCATTCTAGCCGATCACGCGGGCGGCGCTTGATCCATGGCAAGCCTTGCTACGGATGACTCAAGGACAATCCGCCCCCGGCGGGAATTTCTGTGCCGCGTCTGTGCCCAATCCGCTAGTCTTGCTGAATCCTGGAAGGAGCCGTCCCTATGTTCGAATCCGCTGAAATCGGTCACGCCATCGACAAAGAAACCTACGACGCCGCCGTACCCGCGCTGCGTGAAGCACTGCTGGAAGTCCAGTTCGAGTTGCAGCAGCAAAAGCGTTTTCCGGTGATCATTTTGATCAACGGCATCGAAGGCGCCGGCAAGGGCGAGACGGTCAAGCTGCTCAACGAATGGATGGATCCGCGCCTGATCGAAGTACGTACCTTCGACCAGCAGACCGACGAAGAACTGGCGCGACCACCGGCCTGGCGTTACTGGCGGATGCTGCCGGCCAAGGGGCGGATGGGGATTTTCTTCGGCAACTGGTACAGCCAGATGCTGCAGGGCCGGGTGCACGGCTTGTTCAAGGACCCGCGACTGGACCAGGCCATCGCCGGTGCCGAACGGCTGGAAAAAATGCTGTGTGATGAAGGCGCGCTGATCTTCAAGTTCTGGTTCCACCTGTCCAAGAAACAGATGAAGGCGCGGCTCAAGGCCCTCGCCGATGACCCGCTGCACAGCTGGCGGATCAGTCCGCTGGACTGGCAGCAATCGGAGACCTACGACAAGTTCGTCAAATACGGCGAGCGGGTGTTGCGTCGCACCAGCCGCGACTACGCACCCTGGCATGTCATCGAAGGGGTGGATGCGCATTACCGCAGCCTGACGGTCGGCAAGATCCTGCTCGAAGGACTGCAAAATGCGCTGAAACGTCCGGACGTGCATTCGAACGCTGTCAGTGCCCAGCCGTTGGGCACATCGGTGGATCAGTTGAACCTGCTCGACAGCCTCAACCTGAACCAGAACCTGGACAAGAAGGATTACGAAGAGCAACTGATCACCGAACAGGCGCGGCTGTCCGGGCTGATGCGCGACAAACGCATGCGCCGTCATGCGCTGGTGGCGGTGTTCGAAGGCAACGATGCGGCGGGCAAGGGCGGGGCGATCCGGCGGGTCGCGGCGGCGCTCGATCCGCGTCAGTACAACATCGTGCCGATTGCCGCGCCGACCGAAGAGGAGCGGGCGCAGCCGTATCTGTGGCGTTTCTGGCGGCACATTCCGGCCCGGGGCAAGTTCACCGTGTTCGACCGCTCGTGGTACGGCCGGGTGCTGGTAGAGCGGATCGAAGGCTTTTGCAGCACGGCCGACTGGATGCGTGCCTACGGTGAAATCAACGACTTCGAAGAGCAACTCGCCGACGCTGGCGTGATCGTGGTCAAGTTCTGGCTGGCCATCGACAAGGACACGCAAATGGAGCGTTTCCAGGCCCGCGAAGAAATCCCTTTCAAGCGTTTCAAAATCACCGAGGACGACTGGCGCAACCGCGACAAGTGGGACGCCTATCGTGCGGCGGTGGGCGATATGGTCGACCGCACCAGCACCGAAATCTCGCCGTGGACACTGGTCGAGGCCAATGACAAGCGCTGGGCCCGGGTCAAGGTGCTGCGCACGATCAATCGCGCGCTGGAAGAAGCCTTCGAGAAATCCGACAAGAAGGAAAAAAAGCACAAGGACTGACCGATGGGCACGCATACGCGAGGTGAATGATTGTCGCGGTCGGTGATTGGGTGGACTTATGCTCGGTCCACTCTAAACCGACTACAACAATGAGGTATGCCATGCGTGAAGTGGTGATCGTCGACAGCGTGCGGACCGGCCTGGCCAAGTCCTTTCGCGGCAAGTTCAACCAGACCCGCCCCGATGACATGGCGGCCCATTGCGTGAACGCGTTGCTGTCGCGCAACGACGTCGACCCGGCCAGCGTCGAGGATTGCATCGTCGGTGCCGGCTCCAACGAAGGCGCCCAGGGCTACAACATCGGCCGTAACGTGGCGGTGCTCTCGCAACTGGGCACCGGCACGGCGGGCATGACCCTCAACCGTTTCTGCTCTTCGGGTTTGCAGGCGATTGCGATTGCTGCCAACCAGATTGCTTCGGGCTGCAGCGACATCATCGTCGCCGGCGGTGTCGAGTCGATCAGCATGACCCTGAAAAGCGTCAACACCGATCACCTGATCAACCCGTTGCTCAAGCAGCAGACGCCGGGCATCTACTACACCATGGGCCAGACCGCCGAAGTGGTGGCGCGCCGTTATGGCGTCAGTCGCGAAGCGCAGGATCGCTACTCGCTGCAAAGTCAGATCCGCACCGCTCAGGCGCAGGCAGCCGGTCTGTTCAATGACGAAATCGTGCCGATGGCGGTGAAATACCGGGTCGAGGACAAGAACAGCGGAGAAGTGCAGATCCTCGACGGCATCGTCGATCGCGATGACTGCAATCGTCCGGATACCACCTATGAAAGCCTTGCTGGACTGAAACCGGTGTTCGCCGAGGACGGTTCGGTGACTGCCGGCAACTCGTCGCAGTTGTCCGACGGCGCCTCGATGACGCTGGTGATGAGCCTGGACAAAGCCCTGCAACTGGGGCTCAAGCCAAAGGCGCTTTTCCGCGGTTTCACCGTCGCCGGTTGCGAGCCGGACGAAATGGGCATCGGCCCGGTGTTCTCGGTGCCGAAGCTGCTCAAGGCCAAAGGTTTGCAGGTCGCGGACATCGACCTGTGGGAATTGAACGAGGCGTTTGCCTCGCAGTGCCTGTACGCCCGTGATCGGCTGGAAATCGACAACGAAAAGTACAACGTCAACGGCGGCTCGATTTCCATCGGTCACCCGTTCGGCATGACCGGTTCGCGGCAGGTCGGGCATCTGGTGCGCGAGTTGCAGCGACGCAATCTGCGCTACGGGATCGTGACCATGTGCGTGGGCGGCGGGATGGGCGCGACCGGGTTGTTTGAAGCGGTGCGCTAAGTCCGGCTGCCGGAATCCAGCAATTGCATCCGCGCGATGTACGCGCGGATTTCCTGCTCGACTTTCTCGGGGCTGTCGAACGGCCCTTCGAGGGTGTTCTCCCGGGTGCTGAAAAACAGTTCGCCATTGACCCGGCACACCCGGTCGCTGCGAAAGTGCGTGGCGGGGGCGGTGTCCTGGGCACGCATTCCGAACATGATCGATCTCCTTGAGCGCTGCGCTGGATGGGATCCAAAGAGCTTATGCCTGAACCACTTGCAGCGCTTCGCCAGCCGATCAACGGCAGCACGTCAATTTAATGCTGCGACCTGCACAGTTTCATTTGCGGCTTGAGCGCAACTGTCCCTGTGTCGCGCTTGCCGCTGAGCCTAGAATGAGCGCTCCTGTCATTGGCTTTCGGGGTTCTCATGCACGTTTCATCGGGTCGCTGGGTGTACGGCATGCTCCTGGCCTTGTTGACCGCGTTCTTGTGGGGAATCCTGCCGATCAAGCTCAAACAGGTGCTGCAGGTGATGGACCCGATCACGGTGACCTGGTTTCGCCTGACGGTGTCTGGCGGCTGCCTGTTCATTTATCTGGCGGCGACCAAACGGTTGCCGAGTCGCAAGGTACTCGGGCCGAAGGGCGGTTGGCTGGTGCTGATGGCGGTGCTCGGTCTGGTGGGCAACTACGTGCTGTACCTGATGGGCCTGAACCTGCTCAGCCCCGGCACTGCGCAACTGGTGGTGCAGATGGGGCCGATCATGTTGCTGATCGCCAGTCTGTTCGTGTTCAAGGAACGCTTCAGCATTGGTCAGGGCATGGGCCTGGCGGTGTTGTTGATCGGCTTTGCGCTGTTTTTCAATCAGCGTCTGGCGGAATTGCTCACGTCTTTATCCGATTACACCGCCGGCGTGTTGCTGGTGCTGCTGGCGTCGACGGTCTGGACCTTTTATGCGCTGGGCCAGAAGCAATTGCTGACGGTGTGGAATTCGCTGCAGGTGATGATGGTGATCTACCTGTTCTGCGCCTTGCTGCTGACGCCGTGGGTTCATCCGCTGGAAGCGCTGGAGTTGAGCCCGTTGCAGGGTTGGCTGCTGCTGGCGTGCTGCATGAACACCCTGATCGCCTATGGCGCGTTTGCCGAGGCGCTGGCGCACTGGGAGGCTTCACGGGTCAGTGCGACGCTGGCGATCACTCCGCTGGTGACCTTCGGTGCCGTTGCGATTGCCGCATGGACCTGGCCGGACTACGTGCATGCCGAGCAGATCAACGGGTTGGGTTATGGCGGGGCGGTGCTGGTGGTGCTGGGATCGGCGCTGGTGGCGTTGGGGCCTTCGCTGATTGCCGGGCTCAAGGCCCGGCGGGCGAAACTGTTGGTCGGATGACCTTCCCGCGTCGGGCACGGGAAGGATCGGGATGACTCAGCCCTTGGCGCCGGCCTCGATCATGTTTTCCGGGCGCACCCAGGCATCGAACTCTTCATCGGTCAGATAGCCCAACTCCAGCGCTGCCTCGCGCAAGGTTTTGCCTTCGCCGTAGGCCTTCTTGGCGATTTCCGCCGATTTGTCGTAGCCGATGTGCGGGTTCAGCGCCGTCACCAGCATCAGACCGCGCTCCAGATGGTTCGCCATGACTTCGGCATCCGGCTCAAGCCCGGCGATGCAGTGCTGCTGGAAGTTGCTGCAGCCATCGGCCAGCAGGCGGATCGATTGCAGCAGGTTGTGGATGATCACCGGTTTGAACACGTTCAACTGCAAGTGACCCTGACTGGCGGCGAAACCGATCGCCACGTCGTTGCCCAGCACCTGACAGGCCAGCATCGACAGCGCCTCGCACTGGGTCGGGTTGACCTTGCCGGGCATGATCGAACTGCCCGGCTCGTTGGCCGGCAATTTCACTTCGGCAAAACCTGCGCGAGGGCCGGAGCCCAGTAGGCGCAGGTCGTTGGCGATTTTCATCAGGGCCACGGCGAGGGTTTTAAGGGCGCCGGACAGCGTGGTCAGTGGCTCATGGCCGGCGAGGGCGGCGAACTTGTTCGGCGCGGTGACAAACGGCAGACCCGAAAGCGCGGCCAGTTCAGCCGCAATCGCTTCGCCGAAACCGTGGGGCGAATTGAGCCCGGTGCCGACGGCGGTGCCGCCCTGAGCCAGCTCGCAGACCGCCGGCAATGCAGCGCGGATCGCCCGTTCGGCGTAATCCAGCTGCGCTATGAAACCGGAGAGTTCCTGGCCGAAGGTGATCGGCGTGGCATCCATCATGTGAGTGCGACCGGTCTTCACCAGTTTCATGTGCCGCGCCGACAGCTCGGCCAGGCCACCGGACAGTTCGGCGATGGCCGGCAGCAGTTGGGTCTGCACCGCTTGCGCGGTGGCGATGCTCATGGCGGTGGGGAAGCAGTCGTTGGAGCTCTGCGAGCGGTTGACGTGATCGTTCGGGTGCACCGGCGTCTTGCCGCCGCGGGGGTTGCCGGCCAGTTCGTTGGCGCGGCCGGCAATCACTTCGTTGGCGTTCATGTTGCTCTGGGTGCCGCTGCCGGTCTGCCAGACCACCAGCGGGAACTGGTCGTCATGCTGGCCGTCGAGCACTTCGTCGGCGGCCTGTTCGATCAGGCGGGCGATGTCGGCGGGCAGGTCGCCGTTGCGGTCGTTGACCCGGGCGGCGGCTTTCTTGATCAGGGCCAGGGCGTGCAGGACCGGCAATGGCATGCGTTCCTGACCGATGGCGAAGTTGATCAGCGAGCGTTGCGTCTGAGCGCCCCAGTAAGCGTCGTCCGGGACTTCGATCTGGCCCAGGCTGTCGGTTTCGATACGGCTCATCGTGCACACTCCTGTTGGTCTGTTTGCGCAGTTTAGGCCGGTGTCGGCCCGGGTGGTTCCCTCCATTCGATTGTTGACCGGCAAATCCCCGCCAATCAAGCGCGGCAAGGCCCGGGGGTTGAGCCGCAGCGTTATTCAGGCGCAGAATGGTCGCCCTTGGGGTTTTACCTCGCCTAGCTGAAAAGGAAACTCGATGACTCGTCTTCGTGCCATCTGCACCGCGGTTGCCCTGGTTTGCGCCAGCGGCCAGGTGTTTGCCGATACCGCCAGCCACAACGCCAGTGCCGAAGCTTTCCTGACCCTGGCGCATGCTGACAAGCTGGGCACTCCGGTGTACATGCAAGTGCAGCAGATGTTCGCCCAGCGTTTTGAACAGACCAAGGCTCCGGAATCCAAGAAAGCCGTACTGGATACCTACCAGGCCAAGGCCAACGCCGCCCTGGACCAGGCCATTGGCTGGAACAAGCTGAAACCGGACATGGTCAAGCTCTACACCAGCACCTTCAGTGAGCAGGAACTCAAAGACCTGGTCGCGTTCTACCAGTCGCCACTGGGCAAGAAAGTCCTGGAAAAAATGCCGCAGCTGACCCAGCAATCGGCCCAGATGACCCAGGCCAAACTGGAACCTGCCGTTCCTGTGGTCAACAAGCTGCTGGACGACATGACCAACGAGCTGGCACCGAAAGGCGCGGCTCCGGCCAAGAAGAAGTAAGCGGAGTTCGTGATGACCATGCAACAACGCATCGAATCGACGCTGGCGCTGCTTCAGCCTGAGCATCTGCAAGTGCTGGACGAAAGCCACATGCACAGTCGCGGGTTGCAGACCCACTTCAAGGCAGTGGTGGTCAGTGCGCAGTTCGAAGGCCTGAACCGGGTCAAGCGCCACCAGAAAGTCTACGGCACGCTCGGCGAGCTGATGGGCGAGTTCCATGCGTTGGCGCTGCACACCTACACCCCGCAGGAATGGGCAGAAGTGGGCGCCGCTCCGGCGTCGCCGACCTGTGCCGGCGGCAGCAAGCATTGAGCCTTGCAGCAATGAACTGAGGTTTTTTGCTAGAATCCGCAACGCGCCGCTCACCCGGCGCGTTTTTTTTCGCATCCGGTTCACCCTTTACGAGGGTAGCCACCTGGAGAAACACCCATGACACAACCGATTGTCGTGGCGGCACTGTACAAGTTCGTCACCCTCGAAGATTACGTCAACCTGCGCGAGCCCCTGCTGCAAGCGATGGTCGACAACGGCATCAAAGGCACCCTGCTGATCGCCGAAGAAGGCATCAACGGCACGGTTTCCGGCAGCCGTGAAGGCATCGATGGCCTGCTGGCCTGGCTGCGCAACGATCCGCGCATGGTCGACATCGATCACAAGGAATCGTACTGCGACGAGCAGCCGTTCTACCGCACCAAGGTCAAGCTCAAGAAAGAGATCGTGACCCTGGGCGTCGAAGGCGTCGACCCGAACAAGAAGGTCGGCACCTACGTCGAGCCGCAGGACTGGAACGCGCTGATCAGCGATCCGGAAGTGCTGCTGATCGACACCCGCAACGATTACGAAGTGTCGATCGGCACCTTCGAAGGCGCCATCGATCCGAAAACCACCAGTTTTCGCGAATTCCCCGACTACATCAAAGAACACTTCGACCCGGCCGTGCACAAGAAGGTCGCGATGTTCTGCACCGGTGGCATCCGCTGCGAAAAGGCCTCGAGCTACATGCTCGGCGAAGGTTTCGAAGAGGTTTACCACCTCAAGGGCGGCATCCTGAAGTACCTCGAAGAGGTGCCGCAGGAAGAGACCAAATGGCAGGGCGACTGCTTCGTTTTCGACAACCGCGTGACCGTGCGCCATGACCTGAGCGAAGGCGACTACGATCAGTGTCACGCCTGCCGTACACCGGTCAGCGTCGAGGACCGCGCCTCCGAGCATTACGTGGCCGGCATCAGCTGCCCGCACTGCTGGAACACCCTGAGCGAGAAGACCCGCCGCAGCGCCATCGACCGCCAGAAACAGATCGAACTGGCAAAAGCGCGCAACATGCCGCACCCGATCGGCTACAACTATAAGCAAGCATCCTCCGAGGCTTAATCATGTCTGCACGCCTGCTTTATGTGATGGATCCGATGTGTTCCTGGTGCTGGGGATTTGCCCCGGTCGCCAAGGCATTGGTGGAGCAGGCGCAGGCAGCCGGGGTGGAGCTGCACCTGGTGGTTGGCGGGTTGCGTACCGGCAGCGGCGCGGCGCTGGAACCGACGACCCGGCGCTATATCTTCGAACACTGGCAGGCAGTCGCCGAAGCCACCGGCCAGCCGTTCAAGTTCGAAGGTGCGTTGCCCGAAGGCTTTGTCTATGACACCGAGCCCGCCTGCCGGGCCATCGTCACGGCGCGTTCTCTGGCACCGGATTGTGCATGGACGTTGCTGGGGCTGATCCAGCACGCGTTCTACGTCGAGGGCCGCGATGTCACCCGCGCCGACGTGCTGGTGGAACTGGCCGAAAAGGCCGGTGTGCCGCGTATTGAATTTGCTGCGTTGTTCGATCGTGCTGATCAGCACGAGGCCACACTGGCCGATTTCAACTGGGTTCAGGATCTGGGCATCGCCGGATTCCCGACCCTGCTCGCCGAACGCAACGGCCAACTGGCGTTGCTGACCAACGGCTACCAGCCGCTCAGTGAACTGTCACCGTTGCTCGGCCGATGGCTGGAGCGCGCCGCCTGTGTCTGACCCGGCCGATGACACGCCAGCCGTCAAGCGTGTCGACCGGCTGAGCTGGGCTGAAGTCCGGCGTCTGGCACTTCATCACAAAAAATCCCTGTGGATCGCCAACGGCGTGGCTGTATTGGCGACGCTGTGCAGCGTGCCGATCCCGTTGCTGTTGCCGTTGCTGGTAGACGAAGTCCTGCTCGGCCATGGCGATGCCGCACTGAAAGTCATGAACCATGTGCTGCCCTCGATGTGGCAGCAAGCGGCGGGCTACATCGGCCTGATGCTGGTGGTGACCCTGACCCTGCGTTGCAGTGCCCTGTGTTTTGGCGTGTTGCAGGCGCGGTTGTTTGCGCGGCTGGCCAAGGACATCGTCTATCGCATTCGCGTGCGGCTGATCGAGCGTCTGAAACGGATCTCCTTGGGCGAATACGAAAGCCTGGGCAGCGGCACGGTCACCACGCACCTGGTCACCGACCTCGACACCCTCGACAAGTTTGTCGGCGAAACCCTCAGCCGTTTCCTGGTGGCGATGCTGACGCTGGTTGGCACCGCCAGCATCCTGATGTGGATGCACTGGAAACTGGCGCTGCTGATTCTGCTGTTCAATCCGCTGGTGATCTACGCCACGGTGCAGTTGGGCAAGCGGGTCAAGCACCTGAAGAAACTGGAGAACGACAGCACCTCGCGGTTTACCCAGGCCTTGAGCGAAACCCTCGACTCGATTCAGGAAGTGCGGGCCGGCAACCGTCAGGGCTACTTTCTCGGACGGCTGGGGCTGCGGGCCCAGGAAGTGCGCAACTATGCGGTCAACTCGCAGTGGAAGACCGATGCCTCGAACCGCGCCAGTGGCCTGCTGTTCCAGTTCGGCATCGACATCTTCCGCGCGGCGGCGATGCTCACGGTGCTGTTCTCCGACCTGTCCATCGGGCAGATGCTCGCGGTGTTCAGCTACCTGTGGTTCATGATCGGCCCGGTCGAGCAGCTGTTGAATCTGCAATACGCTTATTACGCGGCGGGCGGTGCGCTGTCGCGGATCAACGAACTGCTGGCCCGCGCCGACGAGCCGCAATACCCCGGCGGCGTCGATCCGTTCAAGGGCCGCGATACCGTCGGGATCGAGGTGCAAGGCCTGAGCTTCGGTTATGGCGATGAACTGGTGCTGGATCAGATGAACCTGTCCATCGCACCAGGCGAGAAAGTGGCGATTGTCGGTGCCAGCGGCGGCGGCAAAAGTACCCTCGTGCAATTGCTGCTGGGGCTCTACACGCCACTGGCCGGGACGATTCGTTTCGGCGGCTCGACCCAGCAGGAAATCGGTCTGGAAACAGTTCGGGAAAACGTCGCGGTGGTGCTGCAGCATCCGGCGCTGTTCAACGACACCGTGCGCGCCAACCTGACCATGGGCCGTACCCGCAGTGACGAAGCCTGCTGGCAGGCGCTGGAAATCGCCCAGCTCGAACCCGCCATCCGCGCTTTGCCGGACGGCCTGGACAGCATCGTCGGCCGCTCCGGCGTGCGCCTGTCCGGCGGCCAGCGGCAACGGTTGGCGATTGCGCGGATGATCCTCGCCGAGCCGAAAGTGGTGATCCTCGACGAAGCCACCTCGGCTCTCGACGCCGCCACCGAATACAACCTGCACCAGGCCATGGCGCGGTTCCTCCATGGCCGCACCACGCTGATCATTGCCCACCGCTTGTCAGCGGTGAAGCAGGCGGACCGGGTGCTGGTGTTTGACGGTGGGCAGGTTGCCGAGGATGGCGACCATCAGCAACTGATTGCCGATGGTGGGTTGTACGCCAAGCTTTATGGGCATTTGCAGCGGATGTAGGTCATTTCCATAGAACCTGCAAAGCATCGGCTTCACCTCTATGACCAAATTCCTTCATGACCAGTGAGCACGATTCGCAGGGCGGCATCGTGGTAGCGACGTCCACCGATTTCAGCTCAAGTGGATCGGTGTATTTCTCGCGAATCACGCGTATCAGCTTGCTTTCGCTGTCCAGAGAGGTAGGTCGGGCCGCCAGTGTGGGTGTGTAGGTATCGATGTTCTTGATAGTCAGCGGGACGGCTGCCAGGCGCCCTTTATCGGTCAGCTCCAGGTTTGTCTTGCCAACAACCAGGTTGAAGTCGACGTTGATGTAAGTCGTGTCGCCGATCTTTACATGATTGGCGCCCAGGTGCCGAAACAGGGGCAGGTGTTTGGTTGTGCCATGAGCGCCGGAAACACTGACGTAAACTTCTCGCACGCCTTTTGCGGTGATGACTTCGGCATAGGCAATGTTGCGAGCATTGTCTGTACGGTCAAATCGGCTCAGTAGATGTTGAAGTCTTTGCATTGTGTCTTCGATGCGCAGTGACGCGTTGGCAGAGGGTGGCTTGATCGTCGGTGAGAGAAACAGGGTGTCGAAAATTTCCGCTGTTCGCTGCCGTAAAGCCTCTGGAGCGTCCTTGCTTCGTGCCCACGTGGTAGCACCTTCGGCGCGCTTGGCCACGATCATTCGCGTCGTGTGGTCGAACATCAGTGCTTCACCGGGGCTGGTGTCCACCTTCAGCCATTTCATGCCGGCAGGCGGATTGGCGTTCGTGCCGAGTGGAATGGCGATGTCCTCCATGGTTTTCAAGGCGCGCTCTACCTCTGGAACCGTGTGGATCCGTGCCGTGTTGTTGGCATTGAGCGACCCGGTATAAACCGTCTTCAGTTCCTCCGCCAGTTCTACAGGCAGGGTTTGTGCCTTGCGTAAAACCAGAGGATCGGCAAGAGCCTGTCCGGGCAAGCGTTCGGCGACGTAAAAATCCCCGGCATTGAGGCGGGTGAATACATAGTGTTTCGAGTCATCTTTCGCTGGAACGATGATCGCTCCGACTTCAAGCGTATCGAACTTTTTTGAGCGATCGTAGGGCAGGCGAACCTTGATGCGCGCATAGATCCCCTTTTGAAACTCCAATGATGCATTGAGTTGTTTGTAGGTCTTGATGGCGCTTGTCAGTAATGGTCGAGATGAGATGGCCGGCGTGTAAAGGGTATCGCCGAACCAAGGCGCCCATCCCTTGCTTGTGTCTTGACTGTTCGGAAGAGGCGTCGGCGCTGGTGCCCGGGTGACATAGCTCGTTTTGCAAACATCGCTACCCGGTGCTCGTCGCACCCGGCAAGGTATGGATTTGAACATCGACGTTTCATCGATCAGGTCGGCGCGGCGCAATTGGTCGCCGTCCAGCCGATAAGGGATGTCATCAATCAACAACGTGGTTCGACCATCGACCTCCAGCACTTCACGAATGTGGGCGCTTTCCGGGATCTCGGCGAGCACGTGGGATTCAGAGGGTGGCAAGGACTTGAAGGTGGATTGGCCGTGGATCAGGTTTCCAGGGTTGTTGCTCAAACGCGGGCCATAGGGCAGAGACGTGGCAGGATCGACAAGGTGGAATCGACTCAGGTCTGTCGGACTGGTGTTGCGTATCAGGATGTCGTCTACGCCTTTGATGCTTGCCATTTGATCGCCGTGGGTCAGTGGTTTCCAGCGTCCGGGGTCTATGGCCTGTGGCATGTTGTGGATCAGACGGTAGTTGTCGACCTGCCCGGTCAGTCGGCGGATCCCTCCGAGACCCAGCCGGCCTGCAGCAAGCAACCCTTTACCGCTGCCGAGGGCAAGTGACTTCGCCAGTTTCGGGACGCCACTCAGCGGGTTGAGGTTTTTCAGTGAGGAAGTTATCAGCTTGCGCGAGAGGGTCGAGAAAGATGGCAGGCTGGCTTTGACCACTATGCCTGTGACGCTGGCACCGGCCCGGGCCAGTCGCACCGAGCCCGAGATGAACTTGCCTACAGGGAAGAGGAAAGACGCCAGATCGAGGAGTAATCCCAGAGCACCCATGACTTTTTTCCCGGTTTTCTCCGACGAGAGATCATCCATGCTGCCCCAGAACGGTACAAAGCTCTTCACGATTGTTTCGAGCACTGCAAGCCGTTTCTGGATTTTTGCCCGGGTGATATCGAAGGTCGTCATACCGCGGGCCTGAACGCGCAGATGCTTTTCATCGACGTAAAGAAAACGGGTGGCGATGTGGTCTGCCAGTGCAACCAGTCGGGAGGATTCCAGGCCTGTTCCCGCCGCGTCTTCAGCGGACGAGTCCCGCGATACACGGGCCACGACATCGAGGAATCCTACGTAGTACTGCCGAGCGGCAGGGGTGGAGCCATTGGCATGAGCATCCCAGTCGAGCAGTAGCGACGTGCTGTGTTTGCTTGAAAAGGTTTGTCCGGGGATGACCGCATGCAACGGAAACTCGGTGAACACTCCATTTATGGTCGAAAACCTCAGCCCGGTTCTCTGACGAATGAAACCGGCGCTCGGGATGACCTCGTAATAGCTGAACTGGCCGTCCAGTTGTACTTTCAATACGAAGCCTTTCCTCGCCAGAGGTTCTATATGAATGCCTGGTGTTTTTTTTGCGCGCAGTCCCAGCACCTCTACATCACCTTGTTCCAGCGTCCGGCGATCAGCCTGCGGCAGGGATACCAACAAACTGAGAATCAAGGTCTTGTACGCAGACCTGATGGTGGTCAGGTGCTTGTCGAACGCCGATGCAAACTCTGCGTTGACATCCGGGAGCGGTTTGCCGGAAAGGTTGCGGACGATCCCGCCGGAAAATATCCGCCGATAGGTACCGTCTATTTCGCGTTCCGAGAAAAAATACCGGTTTTTGTCCATGCGAAACGCTTCGAGGGTCCGCGTTTTTCCATCGGACTCGGTGAAAAACCATCGTTTGCCATCATCGAACTGCCCATCAGCATAGAGGTCCAGAAACCCGTACCCTTCCAATTTCAGTGTCGGCATGTCTCTGTGACCCAGAGCGGCCGGCGGATCGTCTCGCAGGAGTTTGCGTCCGTCCGTCCCCAGTACATGGGTGCCCAGAGCACTGTCTTTCATCCGCTTGGCCATCTGCAATCTGTCCGGCGGGCGCAGCTCCAGGGATTGCACAGCCTTGTTCAGGCTTTCACTCTGGCTTTCCAGCGCTGCCATGGCTCGTTCGATTTCCTCCCCGGTGTAGTCGTATGCCTCTCGTGGCTGAACGATGCCCATGCAGACTGCCCAGTCGAGTGCCGGGCCCAGTCTCAGGCGCGTAATTTTTTCAAGCTCCTCGGTTGAAGCGCTGGTGCTGCGCTCCAGAGGCAGATTGACGAGCTGTTGAAAGGAAAGCGGCTGCAATCGATCAAGGCCGAGTTCGTCAGCCAGCAGCACGCCATGCATGAAATTGACCCACACCATCGAGCTCTTGTAGCGAAGATCGGACGGAATATCGCCCACGGTGAAGTCTTTTGCCTCGTGTATGTACAGCACGTGGGCCAGCACGATTGCTTCTTTGCTGTCGGCAGCGCGCCGAGCTTTCAGCAAATGCTGTTCGAAAGCACTGCGCAGGGTCTGGTAGCTTTTGCCCCAGTGTGTCGGGTCTTGCCAACTGAAACCTTCGAGCGCATCCGGGTGATCGACCGAAGGTGCGCGCACATAGAGACGGATGGCTTTACACAAGAGTTGGTAGCGGATGGACGCAGGGGTCTGTTCGCCGGGGTTTGCACCGTACCACTTGAGTTGTTTCAACAGTTGCTCGGTCAGAGCCGTTGCCTGGGTCGAGTCGAGTATTTTCTGCAGCCATACCGACGGTGACGCGCGCAGTTGCTCGACTGACGCGTTCGAAAGGATGTCGGCGCCCAGATGCTTTATCAACGTGGACTGGCCGCTCATGAAGGTCGTTACGGTGTCGATGATCCGGGTATCGGTGATTTTTGCCATGTACATTTGCATAGGCATGGATAGCGCAAGTTCAGGCGATGCGCGTTCGAGCGCCTTGTAGCTTTTCTTTTCCCGTGCGTCGGGCTCGGGAACCAGGTCTTCGATGTCGGGGCCCTGATCAAGTCCCAATGCCTGTCTGGCACGAAACTCCTGGGTGTCCGGTGTGTCGGTTGTAGCGAGAGAGGTCGATGTCATACAGCACTCCGAGAGAACGTTTCCTGCCCTGAGAGGGAGGAACTGGAGTGCCAGTAAAACGCCGCCAGCCACTTGTACGGCGTTACATATGTATAACCCTGCGTTTGTACCGAATCAGGGCTGATCCGTCGCTTGCCGGAACCCCGAACGCCTCCTAGTCTTTGGAGGTTGGTCTGATAGAGACGGGCGATCAGGCAGTGACCACGCAAGGAATCCAATGAAACAAAAGCGGACTCTCGGAACGCCACGGTTGTTGGGCATCGTCTGGCCGTTCATCGCCGTCGTGTTGTTTCAAGCCTTGCTGGGAGGCGTGAGTCTTTACGTCCTGTCGGCCGTTCGCGGGTATGTGGCGGGGGAGAGTCTCTGGTCCAAGGGCCAGAAAGACGCGATCTATTACCTCAATCTGTATGCCGACAGCCGTGACGAGGCGATTTACCTCAAATACCAGAACGCGATCGCCGTGCCTCAGGGCGGCCATCAGTTGCGTCTGGCCCTGGACAAGCAACCACCCGACCTGCAAGCGGCGCGCGAAGGCATCCTCAAGGGCGGCAACCACCCGGACGATGTCTCCAGCCTGATCTGGCTGTACCTCAATTTTCGTCACTTCAGCTATCTGGAAACCGCCATCGACCGCTGGACGCTGGGCGACGCCTATCTGGTGGAGCTCGATGACGTGGCGCAGGAGATGCACCGGCGGATCACGGCCAATGCCGCCACCGATGCCGATATCCGGCGCTGGAAGGACCGGATCTTTGCGATCAACGATGGTGTGACACCCGCCGCCAAGGCGTTCAGCGATGCCCTGGGCGAAGGCTCGCGGGTAATCCTGCGCCTGCTGCTGTTCACCAACCTCGCCACGGCGCTGGGCCTGATTGTCCTGGCGCTGTTGCGCACCCGCAAACTGCTCAAACAGCGGCATGCCTTTGCCGAAGCCCTGCAACTGGAAAAGGACCGGGCCCATATCACCCTGCAATCGATTGGTGACGGGGTCATTACCACGGATGTGAGCGGTGCAATCGAATACATGAACCCGGCCGCCGAGGCCTTGACCCACTGGAAGGCTGAACAGGCAGCGGGTCTGCCGCTGGCGGCGCTGTTCAATCTGCTGGATGACAACGCCCAGACCGAAGGGCTGACCCTGATCGAACACATTCTGAGCGGGCAACTCAGCGGTGGCAGCGAGCACTCGAAACTGATCCAGCGGCTGGATGGCAGTACCGTCTCGGTGACCCTGGTCGGGGCGCCGATCCGCAATGCCGGCAAGGTCAGCGGGACGGTGCTGGTGTTGCACGACATGACCCAGGAGCGGCAATACATTGCCAATCTGTCGTGGCAGGCGACCCACGACGCGCTTACCGGCCTGGCCAACCGTCGCGAGTTCGAGTACCGCCTCGAACAGGCCTTGCACAATCTGACCCGCCAGCCCGGGCGACATGCGCTGATGTTCCTCGATCTCGATCAGTTCAAACTGGTCAACGACACCTGCGGGCACGCGGCGGGGGATGAGTTGCTGCGGCATATCTGTGCGTTGTTGCAATCCGGTCTGCGCGAGGGCGACACGCTGGCGCGGCTGGGGGGCGATGAGTTCGGCATTCTGCTGGAGAACTGCGCGCCGGAGGCGGCCGAGAAAATCGCCGAAGGGCTGCGTCAGACGGTGCAGAACCTGCATTTTGTCTGGAAGGGGCGGCCGTTCCTGACCACCGTCAGCATAGGCCTGGTACATGTCGCGCAAACCCCGACCACCCTCGAGGCCTCGCTGCGGGCGGCGGACATGGCCTGCTACATGGCCAAGGAAAAGGGCCGCAACCGGGTGCAGGTCTACCATGCCGACGATTCGGAACTGTCCCTGCGTTTCGGCGAGATGGCTTGGGTACAGCGCCTGCACATGGCCCTGGAGGAAAACCGCTTCTGTCTCTATGCCCAGGAAATCGCCCCGTTGGGTTCGGTGGCCGCTGGCGCGGGCGGGCACATCGAAATTCTGTTGCGCCTGCATGACGAGGCAGGGCGGATGATTCTGCCGGACAGTTTCATACCGGCAGCCGAACGTTATGGTTTGATGACTTCGCTGGATCGCTGGGTTGTGCAGAATGTATTTAAGGTCATTGCTCAATGTATTAACGAAGAGTGCGAGCGGCCTTTGGCGATGTGTGCGATTAATCTTTCAGGCATTACTATCGGAGATGACGCGTTCTTGCACTTTCTACGGGAACAGTTTGATAACTATTCCGTTCCTCCTGAAATGATTTGTTTTGAAATTACAGAAACCAGCGCCATTGCAAATCTTGGCAGTGCCATCCGATTTATTAATGAACTCAAGGGCTTGGGTTGTTACTTCTCGTTGGATGATTTTTGTGCCGGAATGTCTTCATTCGCTTATTTGAAACATTTGCCTGTAGACTTCCTGAAGATCGACGGGAGTTTCGTAAAGGATATGCTGGACGACCCGATTAACCGCGCTATGGTCGAAGTGATCAACCACATCGGGCATGTCATGGGTAAGCAGACAATTGCGGAGTTTGTCGAAACAGCCCAGATCGAGCAGGCATTGCTTGAAATCGGCGTTGATTACGCTCAGGGTTATGTCATCGAACGCCCGCAGTTGTTTACCTGCGACAGTTTGCAAAGTCGGCCCGCCAGACCGCAGCCGCTGTTGTTCAAGGCGCCTGGCACGTTCCGTTGAAGTCTCTTGCCGATCCTTACAATCACAAATCAAAAGGAGCCGAACAGTGATCGACACATTCAACCGAACCGGACCACTCATGGAAGCTGCAAGTTATCCTGCCTGGGCACAACAGTTGATCCAGGACTGCAGCGAGAGCAAACGCCGGGTTGTCGAACATGAACTTTACCTGCGCATGCGTGATAACAAGCTCAGCGCCAAGACCATGCGCCAGTACCTGATCGGGGGCTGGCCTGTCGTTGAGCAATTCGCGTTGTACATGGCGCAGAATCTCACCAAGACCAAGTTCGCCCGTCATCCGGGTGAAGACATGGCGCGGCGTTGGCTGATGCGCAACATCCGCGTCGAACTCAATCACGCCGATTACTGGTTGAACTGGAGCCGAGCCCATGGCGTAAGCCTGGAAGACCTGCAGGCCCAGCAAGTGCCACCGGAGCTGCATGCGCTGAGTCACTGGTGCTGGCACACCAGTTCGGCGGATTCGTTGATCGTGGCCATTGCCGCCACCAACTATGCGATCGAAGGCGCGACCGGGGAGTGGTCGGCGCTGGTCTGCTCGACCGGTGTGTATGCCGCCGCGTTCCCCGAAGAGGATCGCAAGCGGGCGATGAAGTGGCTGAAGATGCACGCCCAGTACGATGACGCCCACCCCTGGGAGGCGCTGGAAATCATCTGCACCCTGGCTGGCATGAACCCGAGCAAAGCCTTGCAGACGGAGCTGCGCCAGGCTGTGTGCAAGAGCTACGACTACATGTATCTGTTCCTTGAACGCTGCATGCAGTTGGAGTTGACGGAGCGGGTGCTGGTCGGGCGCGAGCGGCGGGCGCTGGTCGAGAGCTAGTACGACGACCTCAATGAAAAACGGGAGCCCATGTGCTCCCGTTCTTGTTTGGCAGAGTCGGTTCAGCCGGCCATTGTCAGGCGATTGCGTCCTTCGCGCTTGGCCACGTACAGCGCGCTGTCGGCGCGGCGCAGCAGGCTGTCGGCGGACTCGCCCGGCAGCAGGGTCGAGCAGCCGAGGCTCACGGTCAGTTCGATCAACTGGCCATCGGCGTAATAGTCCTGGGCCTGCGCTGCATAGCGCAGACGTTCGCCGACCATCGCGGCGGCTTCGCGGCTGGTGTTGGACAGCAGGATCAGGAATTCTTCCCCGCCATAACGAAACACCATGTCGACGTTGCGCAACTGGTCCTTGATCGACGCTGCGACGGCTTTGAGCACTTCATCGCCGGCCGTGTGACCATGGCTGTCGTTGACCTGTTTGAAATGATCGATGTCCAGCATCAGCAACGACAGCGGTTGCAGGTGTCGACGGGACATCTCGATTTCCCGCTGCAGGGTCTGCTCCATGGCGATGCGGTTGCCGGCGCCGGTCAGTGGATCGCGCAGGGCGGTCTGCGTCGCAACGCGGTAGAGCAGCGCATTGCGCATCGGGTAAAGCAGGGATGACAGAAGCGATTCCAGATTGCCCAGTTCCTGCTCGCTGAATCGCTGGTTGCGGCGGAACACCAGCTCGCCCATGTGCTCGCCATCGTGGCTGAGGCTGTAGCTGGCCGAGTGATGACCGCGGGCACCGAACTCCAGGCGCAAGTCACTGCCGCTGTGCACGTAGCTCAAGGCGTCGAGCGGTACCAGGCGCTGAACTTCGCGGAAAAACAGACCCAGGATGCGTTGAGGCTCAAGGCTGGTTTGCAGTTGCAGGCTCATTTGCTGGCGCAATTGCGCCAGGCTGACAGGTCGCTGCAGCAGCGGAGGCAGTTGACCAAAGCCCAGGCGTTGCAATTTGGCACTGTCGAAGTCAATTGCAGTGGTCTGGGAGGGTGATTTCATATGGCGTGAGCCCCTAAGCAGTAAGTCTGTCTTACAGGCTGGGTGAGAGCGGCTATGGGCTGCGCGTCATACTGATCCATCAGTCCCGTAGGACATTTGGCACAAGTTTAGTCTGCCCGATGACGATTAGTCAGCTATCGAAATCAGGCCTTGCCCGACTGCCTTCACTCGGCGTGCTTTGAGGGAATGTAGAGCGAAAGTCGTGCCACTCAGTTCAGGTTTTATTAAAACCTTTGAGAATCAAAGAGTTGAATTAATAGCGTGAAATCGAGTGGTGGTAATTTGACTGAAACGGGCCTGCGCAAAGCCGCAAATGTATGCCGCGACGGGAATCCGCCGCGGCAACAAAAGCGACGTATGGCATTACTGGGCGTTGAATGCCTGGCCGTTGATGCCCGTGCTGTCCGGACCCATCAGGTACAGATAGACCGGCATGATCTCTTCCGGCGTCGGGTTGTTCAGCGGGTTTTCCCCGGGTACGCCTGGGCGCGCATGCTGGTGCGGGTGCCGCCCGGGTTGATGCTGTTGGAGCGTACTGGCGCCACGCCGTCGACTTCATCGGCCAGGGTTTGCATCAAACCCTCGGTGGCAAACTTGGAGACGCCATAGGCGCCCCAGTAGGCGCGTCCCTTGCGACCGACGCTGCTGGAGGTGAACACCACCGAGGCGTCCTGGGACAGTTTGAGCAGCGGCAGCAGGGTGCTGGTCAGCATGAACATCGCATTGACGTTGACCCGCATGACGCGCATGAAATTTTCACCGGACAGCTGTTCGATCGGCGTACGCGGGCCAATGATCGAGGCGTTGTGCAGCAGGCCGTCGAGGTGGCCGAACTCGGACTCGATCATCGCTGCCAGCTCATCGTATTGATGGGGCAGGGCGGTTTCGAGGTTGAACGGGATCACCGCCGGCTGCGGATGCCCGGCCGCTTCGATCTCGTCGTAGACCTGGGTCAGATTGGCTTCGGTCTTGCCCAGCAGCAGCACGGTCGCGCCGTGGGCCGCGTAAGTTTTCGCGGCGGCGGCGCCGATGCCGCGACCGGCACCGGTGACCAGAATGACCCGATCCTTGAGCAATTCGGGGCGAGCGGAATAATCAAACATAAAAACCTCTAATCCATTAACTTCTGATCGTTCCCACGACCGGCATGGGAATGGAGCGGGCCCGAGTCAGCAACTGCACAGCGCGTTATCGATCACCTTGCGCAACTCCTGCGGGTGATCCACCACCACGTCCGCGCCCCAGTGTCGAGGATTGTCGTCCGGGTGAATGTAGCCATAGGTCACGGCGGCAGTCTTGGTGCCCGCGTCACGGCCGGATTCGATATCGCGCAGATCATCGCCCACAAACAGAACGGTCGACGGATCCAGATCAAGCATCTTGCAGGCAAGCTCCAGCATCTCGGGATCCGGTTTGCTGTTCTTCACGTGATCCGGGCAGATCAGCAGGGCCGAGCGCTCGGCCAGCCCCAGTTGCTGCATGATCGGCTCGGCGAAGCGCAGCGGCTTGTTGGTGACCACGCCCCAGATGAGGTTGGCTTTCTCGATATCGGCCAGCAGCTCGCCCATGCCATCGAACAACTTGCTGTGCACGGCACAGCCCGCCAGATAACGTTCAAGGAACTCCAGACGCAATTCCTCGAAGCCCGGCGACTCCGGGTCCATCGAGAACGTCACCGCGACCATGGCCTTGGCACCGCCGGAGATTTCGTCGCGGATATGCTTGTCGTTCATCGGCGGCAAACCACGATCCGCGCGCATCGCCTGGCAAATCGCGATGAAATCCGGCGCGGTGTCGAGCAGGGTGCCGTCCATGTCGAAAAGGACTGCTCTGATGGCCATCGGCTTATTCCTCGCGCAGGGTCTGGATCATGTAGTTGACGTCAACGTCCGCCGCCAGCTTGTAGTGCTTGGTCAGCGGGTTGTAGGTCAGGCCGATGATGTCCTTGACGGTGAGGCCGGCCATGCGGCTCCAGGCGCCGAGTTCGGACGGGCGGATGAATTTCTTGAAGTCGTGGGTGCCGCGCGGCAGTAGCTTCATGATGTATTCGGCGCCGACGATGGCGAACAGGTACGCCTTCGGGTTGCGGTTGATGGTGGAGAAGAACACCTGGCCGCCGGGCTTGACCATGCGGAAGCAGGCGCGGATCACCGAGGATGGATCCGGTACGTGTTCGAGCATTTCCAGGCAGGTGACGACGTCGAACTGCTCGGGCATTTCTTCGGCCAGGGCTTCGGCGGTGATCTGCCGGTACTCGACGTTCACACCGGATTCCAGCTGATGCAGTTGTGCGACCGCCAGCGGCGCTTCGCCCATGTCGATGCCGGTCACGGTCGCGCCGCGCTGGGCCATGGCTTCGCTGAGGATACCGCCGCCGCAACCGACGTCGAGGACTTTCTTGCCGGCCAGGTTGACGCGCTCGTCAATCCAGTTGACCCGCAGCGGGTTGATGTCGTGCAGCGGTTTGAACTCGCTTTCGCGGTCCCACCAGCGATGGGCCAGGGCTTCGAATTTGGCGATTTCGGCGTGGTCGACGTTACTCATGATTCAATCCTCTAAAACTTGAAAAAGGCTGTAGCCCCGGAGTTTGCCCCGGGGTGTTTACGATTCGGTGTGGCCGCTGATGCGTCGGCCCCAGGCCCGGGCGGTTTCGCCGAGCTGTTGTTCGTCGAGGCGCGTCAGGCGCCGGTCGTCGAGCAGTTGCTTGCCGGCAACCCACAGGTGTTTCACACAGTCCCGGCCGGTGGCGTAAATAAGTTGCGAGACCGGGTCATAGACCGGTTGCTGGGCCAGACCGGACAGGTCGAACGCGACAATGTCCGCGGCCTTGCCGAGTTCCAGGGAGCCGGTCTCGGCTTCGATCCCCAAGGCCCGTGCGCCGTTCAGCGTGGCCATGCGCAGCGCTCGATGGGCGTCCAGCGCGGTGGCCGAGCCGGCGACAGCTTTGGCCAGCAGCGCAGCGGTACGGGTTTCGCCCAGCAGGTCCAGGTCATTGTTGCTCGCCGCGCCATCGGTGCCGACCGCCACGTTGATCCCGGCCTGCCACAGGCGTTCTACCGGGCAGAAGCCGCTGGCCAGTTTCAGGTTCGACTCCGGGCAGTGGATCACGCTGGTGTTGCTTTCTACCAGCAACGCCAGGTCGTCATCGCTGATCTGGGTCATGTGCACGGCCTGGAAGCGCGGGCCGAGCAGGCCGAGTCGACCGAGGCGGGCCAGCGGGCGTTCGCCGCGCTGTTCGACCGCTTGCTGCACTTCGAAGGCGGTCTCGTGGACGTGCATGTGGATCGAAGCGTCCAGCTCCTCGGCGATCACGCGGATTTTTTCCAGGTTCTCATCACCAACGGTGTAGGGTGCATGAGGGCCGAAAGTGATCTTGATGCGTTCGTGATGCTTCAGGTCGCCGAACAGTTCGACGCCCTGACGAATGGCTTCATCGGCGCTGGCAGCGCCCGGAATCGGGAAATCGAGGATCGGAATGGCGATCTGCGCACGGATTCCGCTGTTGTGCACGCGTTCGCTGGCAACCTTCGGGAAGAAATACATGTCCGAAAAACAGGTGATGCCACCTTTTATCTGCTCGGCGATGGCCAGGTCGGTGCCGTCACGGACGAAATCTTCATCGACCCATTTGCCCTCGGCCGGCCAGATGTGGTTTTCCAGCCAGGTCATCAACGGCAGATCGTCGGCGAGGCCGCGGAACAGGGTCATGGCGGCATGGCCATGAGCATTGATCAGGCCGGGGGCGAGCAGCACGTCCGGCAATTCGCGGACTTCGGCGGCGTTACACTTCAAGGCTTCGGCGCGCGGGCCGATGAACACGATGCGACCGTCGCGGATGCCCAGGCCATGCTCCTTGAGCACAACGCCTGCGGGTTCGACGGGTACCAGCCAGGTCGGCAGCAATAATAAGTCGAGCGCAATGGCAGGTTTCGGCATCGAGGGTCGGTTCCAGTGCTTTTGTAAAGGATGGCGAAGTATACCCGAGCGTCTTCGCGGGGGGATCGCTATAATCGGCGGCTTTTGTTCATGAGTGCGGGGTGAGGGATGCGCGATCGACTGTTGGCTGCGGAGAAAGTGAAGGCCATCGATTGGCGTGATGGCGCGCTCCACCTGCTGGATCAGCGCGTTTTGCCGTTCGAGGAAAACTGGATCGCCTATACCAGCGCCGCTGGCGTGGCCGAAGCGATTCGCTCGATGGTGGTGCGCGGTGCGCCGGCCATCGGCATCAGTGCCGCGTACGGCATCGTGCTGGCGGCCCGTGCCCGGATCGCCGAAGGTGGCGACTGGTACGCGGCGCTGGAAGAGGATTTCATGCTGCTGGCCGATTCCCGTCCGACGGCGGTCAACCTGTTCTGGGCATTGAACCGCATGCACGACCGGCTGGATCGCCTGAAGGACAACGCCGATCCGCTGGAGGCGCTCGAAGCCGAGGCCATCGCCATTCATGAAAGCGATCGCGAAGCCAACCTGACCATGGCCCAGCTTGGTGTCGACCTGATCCGCAAACATCAGGGCAATGCCCAGGCGATTCTCACGCATTGCAATACCGGTGCTCTGGCCACTGGTGGTTTCGGCACGGCACTCGGGGTGATCCGTGCCGCCTTCATCGAGGGTATGGTCGAGCGCGTCTACGCCGACGAAACCCGGCCGTGGCTGCAGGGTTCGCGCCTGACCGCGTGGGAACTGGCCAACGAAGGCATTCCGGTGACCCTCAACGCCGACTCCGCTGCCGCGCACATCATGAAAACCAAGGGCGTGACCTGGGTGATCGTCGGCGCCGACCGGATCACCGCCAACGGCGACGTGGCGAACAAGATCGGCACCTATCAACTGGCGGTCAACGCCATGCACCACGGCGTGCGCTTCATGGTGGTGGCGCCGAGTTCGACCATCGACATGAACCTGGCCAGTGGTGATGACATCCCGATCGAAGAGCGCGACGGCGCCGAACTGCTGGAAGTCGGCGGCAAGCGTGTCGGGGCAGACGTGGAGGCGTTCAATCCGGTGTTCGACGTGACGCCGGCGGACCTGATCGATGCGATCGTCACCGAAAAAGGCATCGTCGAGCGTCCGGACACCGCGAAAATGGCCCAGCTGATGTGCCGCAAACGCCTGCATTAAGGGTGTTCACCGCCCGGTAAGCTGCCATCGCTCCCACAGGTTCTGTACCAGGAATGGCCCCTGTGGGAGCTGGCTTGCCAGCGATGAGGCCCTGAAAGTCAATAAACATCCGCAATTTCGTCTCGAAAATTGCATTCAGAGAAGCTCTGAGCCTCTCTCGTCCCCGTTAAGCCTGTCATCGGTCATCTAACTATGCTCCATGCGCATCTGGGGGATAGGTGCGTGGCGGCTCTTGTGATAACATCCGGCGTTTTCCGAGGCAGTCCCACGGGGTTGTCTTCACTGCGCAAATCCAGGGTCAACTTGTCGATTTGTCGTAAGTCGGCGCATGGCACTCGGCCTGCATCGACGAGCTTCGTGCGTCCCCTATGGATATGGCGAAGTTTCACCAGAAAAAGGAATCAGGCTTCTCATGGGCGAACTGGCCAAAGAAATCCTCCCGGTCAATATCGAAGACGAGCTGAAACAGTCCTATCTCGATTACGCAATGAGCGTGATCGTCGGCCGTGCACTGCCGGATGCGCGCGATGGCTTGAAGCCCGTGCACCGTCGCGTGCTGTTCGCGATGAGCGAGCTGGGCAACGACTTCAACAAGCCGTACAAGAAATCTGCCCGTGTCGTCGGTGACGTGATCGGTAAGTATCACCCGCACGGTGATACCGCGGTGTACGACACCATCGTTCGTATGGCGCAGCCATTCTCGCTGCGTTATCTGCTGGTGGACGGTCAGGGCAACTTCGGTTCGGTGGACGGCGACAACGCCGCGGCCATGCGATACACCGAAGTGCGCATGACCAAGCTGGCGCACGAGCTGCTGGCCGACCTGCACAAGGAAACCGTGGACTGGGTGCCGAACTACGACGGCACCGAACTGATCCCGGCGGTCATGCCGACCCGCGTGCCGAACCTGCTGGTCAACGGTTCCAGCGGTATCGCCGTGGGCATGGCGACCAACATTCCGCCGCACAACCTCGGTGAAGTCATCGACGGTTGCCTGGCCCTCATCGACAATCCCGAGCTGACCGTCGATGAGCTGATGCAATACATCCCCGGTCCGGACTTCCCGACCGCTGCGATCATCAACGGTCGCGCCGGCATCATCGAAGCCTACCGCACCGGCCGTGGCCGCATTTACATGCGCGCCCGTTCGATCATCGAAGACATCGACAAGGTCGGTGGCCGTCAGCAGATCGTCATCACCGAGCTGCCTTACCAGCTGAACAAGGCGCGTCTGATCGAGAAGATCGCCGAGCTGGTAAAAGAGAAGAAACTCGAAGGCATCACCGAACTGCGCGACGAGTCCGACAAGGACGGTATGCGCGTCGTGATCGAACTGCGTCGCGGCGAAGTGCCTGAGGTGATCCTCAACAACCTCTACGCCCAGACCCAGCTGCAGTCGGTATTCGGCATCAACATCGTGGCGCTGATCGACGGTCGTCCGCGAATCCTGAACCTCAAGGATCTGCTGGAAGCCTTCGTCCGTCACCGTCGCGAAGTGGTTACCCGCCGTACCGTGTTCGAACTGCGCAAGGCCCGCGAGCGTGGTCACATCCTCGAAGGTCAGGCCGTCGCCCTGTCGAACATCGACCCGGTGATCGCGCTGATCAAGGCTTCGCCGACCCCGTCGGAAGCGAAAGAAGCGCTGGTCAGCACGCCGTGGGAATCCAGTGCGGTGATGACCATGGTCGAGCGCGCCGGTGCCGATTCGTGCCGTCCGGAAAACCTCGATCCGCAATACGGTCTGCGCGACGGCAAGTACTTCCTGTCGCCGGAACAGGCACAAGCCATTCTGGAACTGCGTCTGCACCGCCTGACCGGCCTGGAACACGAAAAGCTGCTGGCCGAGTATCAAGAAATCCTCAACCAGATCGGCGAGCTGATCCGCATCCTCAACAGCGCCACGCGTCTGATGGAAGTGATCCGCGAAGAGCTGGAAGTGATCCGCGCCGAATACGGCGACGTGCGCCGCACCGAGATTCTCGATGCACGCCTCGACCTGACCCTGGGCGACATGATCCCGGAAGAAGAGCGCGTCGTGACCATCTCCCACGGCGGTTATGCCAAGACCCAGCCACTGGCTGCGTACCAGGCTCAGCGTCGTGGCGGTAAAGGCAAGTCGGCGACCGGCGTGAAGGATGAGGACTACATCGCTCACCTGCTGGTCGCCAACAGCCACACCACGCTGTTGCTGTTCTCCAGCAAGGGCAAGGTGTACTGGCTCAAGACCTACGAGATTCCGGAAGCGTCCCGCGCCGCCCGTGGTCGTCCGCTGGTCAACCTGTTGCCGCTGGATGACGGTGAATACATCACCACCATGCTGCCGGTCGATCTCGAAGCCATGAAGCGTCAGGCTGATGAAGAAGAAGCCGAAGGCGCCGAGGCAGATGTAGAAGACATCGAAAACAGCAACGAAACCGAAGAAGAGCGCCGCGCGCGCATCAAGGCTGCCGACCGCAAGAAGGCACCGTTCATCTTCATGTCGACCGCCAACGGTACCGTCAAGAAGACCCCGCTGGTGGCCTTCAGTCGTCAGCGCAGCGTCGGTCTGATCGCGCTGGAGCTGGACGAAGGCGATATCCTGATCTCCGCTGCCATCACCGATGGCGAGCAGGAAATCATGCTGTTCTCCGACGGCGGCAAGGTGACGCGCTTCAAGGAATCCGAAGTTCGTGCCATGGGCCGTACCGCTCGCGGTGTGCGTGGCATGCGTCTGCCGGAAGGGCAGAAGCTGATTTCCATGCTGATTCCGGAAGAGGGCAGCCAGATCCTGACGGCTTCCGAGCGTGGCTACGGCAAGCGCACGGCGATCACCGAATTCCCTGAGTACAAACGTGGCGGTCAGGGCGTAATCGCCATGGTCAGCAACGAGCGTAACGGCCGTCTGGTCGGCGCGGTTCAGGTGCAGGACGGTGAAGAAATCATGCTGATTTCCGACCAGGGCACGCTGGTGCGTACCCGTGTCGACGAAGTCTCCAGTCTGGGTCGTAACACCCAGGGTGTGACCCTGATCAAACTGGCCAAGGATGAAACCCTGGTCGGTCTGGAGCGGGTCCAGGAGCCGTCGGAAGTCGAGGGCGAAGAGTTTGAAGGTGAAGAAGGTGTCGAGCTGGAAGAAGGCGTGATCGGCGCCGAACCGGACGATGCAGTCGACAACCTGCAGGCGGACGCCGCAGACGAAGAAGAGTCGCAAGACTAACCAAATCGTAGCAGGGCAGAGTGTTTGCTCTGTCCGCTACCGTGATTGCATAGCGAGAGTGGATGTGAGCAAACGAGCCTTTAACTTCTGCGCAGGTCCCGCTGCGCTGCCTGAAGCTGTCCTGTTGCGTGCCCAGTCCGAGATGCTCGACTGGCACGGCAAGGGTCTGTCGGTCATGGAGATGAGCCATCGTAGCGACGACTACGTGGCCATCGCCGAAAAAGCCGAACAGGACCTGCGCGACCTGCTGTCCATCCCCTCCAACTACAAAGTGCTGTTCCTGCAGGGCGGCGCGAGCCAGCAGTTCGCCGAGATTCCGCTGAACCTGCTGCCCGAGAACGGCACTGCCGACTATGTCGAGACTGGCATCTGGTCGAAAAAAGCCATCGAGGAAGCGCGTCGCTTCGGCAACATCAATGTTGCCGCCAGCGCCAAGCCTTATGACTACCTGGCCATTCCTGGTCAGAACGAATGGAAGCTGACCCCGGGTGCGTCCTATCTGCACTATGCGTCCAACGAAACCATCGGCGGCCTGCAGTTCGACTGGGTTCCCGAGGCTGGTGACGTTCCGCTGGTGGTCGACATGTCCTCCGATATCCTCTCGCGTCCGATCGATGTGTCGCAGTACGGCCTGATCTACGCCGGCGCGCAAAAGAACATCGGCCCGAGCGGTCTGGTCGTAGTGATCGTCCGTGAAGACTTGCTGGGCCGTGCCCGCAGTTCGTGCCCGACCATGCTCGACTACAAGATCTCGGCCGACAACGGTTCGATGTACAACACCCCGGCCACCTATTCCTGGTACCTCTCGGGCCTGGTCTTCGAGTGGCTGAAGGAGCAGGGCGGCGTCGCCGCGATGGAGCAGCGCAACAAGGCGAAGAAAGACCGCCTGTATGGCTTCATCGACAATAGCGACTTCTACACCAACCCGATCAGCGTCAACGCCCGCTCCTGGATGAACGTGCCGTTCCGTCTGGCTGACGAGCGTCTGGACAAGGCGTTCCTGGCCGGCGCCGACGCCCGCGGCCTGCTCAACCTCAAGGGCCATCGTTCGGTCGGCGGCATGCGTGCCTCGATCTACAACGCCCTGGGCCTGGATGCGGTTGAAGCGCTGGTCGGCTACATGGCTGAGTTCGAGAAGGAGCATTCCTGATGTCCGAGCAGGAACTCAAGGCGCTGCGCGTTCGCATCGATAACCTTGATGAGAAGATCCTCCAGCTGATCAGCGATCGCGCTCGCTGCGCCGAAGAGGTTGCCCGGGTCAAGATGGCCAGTCTGGCCGAAGGCGAGCAGCCGGTGTTCTATCGTCCCGAGCGTGAGGCGCAGGTCCTCAAGCGCGTGATGGAACGCAACAAGGGGCCACTGGGCAACGAAGAAATGGCGCGGCTGTTCCGCGAAATCATGTCTTCGTGCCTCGCCCTCGAGAACCCGCTGAAAGTGGCCTACCTTGGTCCGGAAGGCACCTTCACCCAGGCGGCGGCCATGAAACACTTCGGTCACGCAGTGATCAGCAAGCCGATGGCGGCGATCGACGAAGTGTTCCGTGAAGTGGCGGCCGGTGCGGTGAATTTTGGCGTGGTGCCGGTGGAGAACTCCACTGAAGGCGCGGTCAACCACACCCTCGACAGCTTCCTCGAGCACGACATGGTGATCTGTGGCGAAGTCGAGCTGCGGATTCACCATCATCTGCTGGTCGGTGAAAACACCAAGACCGACAGCATCAGCCGCATCTATTCCCACGCCCAGTCGCTGGCCCAGTGCCGCAAATGGCTGGACGCCCATTATCCGAATGTCGAGCGCGTGGCGGTTTCCAGCAACGCCGAAGCGGCCAAGCGGGTCAAGGGTGAGTGGAATTCAGCGGCGATCGCCGGTGACATGGCGGCCGGGCTGTATGGCCTGACCCGTCTGGCCGAGAAGATCGAGGATCGTCCGGACAACTCCACGCGCTTCCTGATGATCGGTAACCAGGAAGTGCCGCCGACCGGCGACGACAAGACCTCGATCATTGTGTCCATGAGCAACAAGCCCGGCGCGCTCCATGAGCTGCTGGTGCCGTTCCATGACAACGGGATCGACCTGACCCGGATCGAAACCCGTCCGTCGCGCAGCGGTAAATGGACCTACGTGTTCTTCATCGACTTCGTCGGCCATCACCGTGATCCGCTGATCAAGGGTGTGCTGGAAAAGATCAGTCAGGAAGCAGTAGCACTCAAGGTGCTGGGTTCCTACCCGAAAGCAGTTCTTTAAGGGGCGGTAGCAAATGAGTGGCAACTTCCTCGCTCTGGCACAGCCGGGCGTGCAACAACTTTCGCCATACGTGCCGGGCAAGCCCGTGGACGAGTTGGCGCGCGAGCTGGATCTGGATCCGGCAAGCATCGTCAAACTGGCGAGCAACGAAAACCCGCTGGGCGCGAGCCCGAAAGCGCTGGCCGCAATCCGCGAAGCGCTGGACGAGCTGACCCGTTATCCAGATGGTAACGGTTTTGCCCTGAAGTCCCTGCTGGCCGAGCAGTGCCGTGTCGAGCTGAACCAGGTGACCCTGGGCAACGGCTCCAACGACATTCTCGAGCTGGTGGCGCGCGCCTATCTGGCGCCGGGCCTGAACGCAGTGTTCAGTGAGCACGCGTTCGCGGTCTATCCGATCGCGACCCAGGCGGTCGGTGCGCAGGCCAAGGTCGTTCCGGCCAAGGATTGGGGGCATGACCTGCCGGCGATGCTGGCGGCCATCGACGCCAACACTCGCGTCGTGTTCATCGCCAACCCGAACAACCCGACCGGCACCTGGTTCGGCGCCGAAGCGCTGGACGAGTTCCTGCAGGACGTGCCGGAGCATGTGCTGGTGGTGCTGGACGAGGCCTACATCGAATACGCCGAGGGCAGCGATCTGCCGGATGGTCTGGATTTCCTCGCGGCTTACCCGAACCTGCTGGTCTCGCGCACCTTCTCCAAGGCCTATGGTCTGGCGGCGCTGCGTGTTGGCTACGGCTTGTCCACGCCAGTCGTGGCGGACGTGCTGAACCGCGTACGTCAGCCGTTCAACGTCAACAGCCTGGCGTTGGCCGCGGCGTGTGCGGCGCTGAAGGACGAGGAATATCTGGCGCAGAGCCGTCAGCTCAACGAGTCCGGCATGCAACAGCTGGAAGCGGGTTTCCGCGAGTTGGACCTGAGCTGGATTCCGTCCAAGGGCAACTTTATCTGTGTCGACCTCGGTCAAGTGGCGGCTCCGGTGTTCCAGGGTCTGCTGCGCGAGGGCGTGATCGTGCGTCCGGTGGCCAACTACGGCATGCCGAACCATCTGCGGGTGACCATCGGTCTGCCGGCGGAAAACAGCCGCTTCCTCGAAGCGCTGCGCAAGGTTCTGGCTCGTGGGTGATGTCACTGCGCTGCAATCTGCTGCACCTATGATCGGGCGCCTGGTGGTGGTCGGTCTGGGTTTGATCGGTGGTTCGTTTGCCAAAGGCTTGCGTGAAAGCGGTGTGTGCCGCGAAGTGGTCGGGGTCGATCTCGACCCGCAATCGCGCAAGCTGGCGGTCGAGTTGGGTGTGGTGGATCGCTGTGAAGACGACCTGGTGGCGGCTTGCCAGGGCGCGGACGTGATCCAGTTGGCGGTGCCGATCCTGGCCATGGAAAAACTGCTGGCCCGTCTGGCCGGCATGGATCTGGGGCAGGCGATCCTGACGGATGTCGGCAGTGCCAAGGGCAATGTAGTGCGTGCGGCGACCGAAGCGTTTGGCGGCATGCCGGCGCGCTTCGTGCCGGGCCATCCGATTGCCGGCTCCGAGCAGAGCGGGGTGGAAGCCTCCAACTCAGAGCTGTTTCGTCGTCACAAGGTGATTCTGACCCCGCTGGAGCAGACCGATCCGGCTGCGCTGGCGGTGGTTGATCGCTTGTGGCGCGAACTCGGTGCCGATGTCGAACACATGCAGGTCGAGCGCCACGATGAGGTGCTGGCGGCAACCAGTCATTTGCCGCACCTGCTGGCCTTCGGTCTGGTCGATTCGCTGGCCAAGCGCAATGAAAACCTTGAGATCTTCCGTTACGCTGCGGGCGGTTTCCGTGATTTCACAAGAATCGCCGGAAGCGACCCGGTCATGTGGCATGACATCTTTCTCGCCAACCGCGAGGCTGTCCTGCGCACACTCGATACATTTCGCAGCGACCTCGACGCCTTGCGCGACGCGGTCGATGCAGGGGATGGGCACCAATTGTTGGGCGTCTTCACGCGCGCCCGGGTTGCCCGCGAGCATTTCAGTAAAATCCTGGCCCGCAGGGCCTATGTGGACGCTATGAATTCCAACGATCTGATCTTCCTGGCTCAACCTGGTGGCCGCCTGTCCGGTCGGATTCGCGTACCGGGTGACAAATCGATTTCCCACCGTTCGATCATGCTCGGCTCCCTGGCTGAAGGTGTCACCGAAGTCGAAGGCTTCCTCGAGGGTGAGGACGCCCTGGCGACCCTGCAGGCGTTCCGCGACATGGGCGTGGTCATCGAAGGCCCGCATCACGGCCGCGTGACCATTCATGGTGTCGGCCTGCACGGTCTGAAACCTGCGCCGGGCCCGATCTATCTGGGCAACTCCGGTACTTCGATGCGTCTGCTGTCCGGCCTGCTGGCCGCGCAGGACTTCGACAGCACCCTGACCGGTGACGCTTCGCTGTCCAAGCGTCCGATGAATCGCGTCGCCAACCCGCTGCGGGAAATGGGCGCCGTGATCGAAACCGCTGCCGACGGTCGTCCGCCGATGACTATTCGTGGTGGTCACAAGCTCAAGGGCCTGACCTACACCATGCCGATGGCCAGTGCCCAGGTTAAGTCCTGCCTGCTGCTGGCGGGCCTGTATGCCGAAGGCAAGACAACTGTCACCGAGCCGGCTCCGACTCGTGACCACACCGAGCGCATGCTGCGCGGCTTTGGCTATTCGGTAAGCGTTAACGGTGCCACGGCATCGGTCGAGTCCGGTGGCAAGCTGACTGCGACCCACATTGAAGTGCCGGGCGACATCTCGTCTTCGGCGTTCTTCCTGGTGGCGGCGTCGATCGCCGAGGGTTCGGAACTGGTGCTCGAACACGTCGGCATCAACCCGACCCGTACCGGCGTGATCGACATCCTGCGCCTGATGGGCGCCGACATCACTCTGGAAAACCAGCGTGAAGTGGGTGGCGAGCCGGTTGCAGACCTGCGCGTGCGAGCAGCTAAACTCAAAGGTATCGAGATTCCGGAAGCGCTGGTCCCTCTGGCCATCGACGAGTTCCCGGTACTGTTCGTGGCGGCCGCCTGTGCCGAAGGGCGCACGGTGCTGACCGGCGCCGAAGAGCTGCGGGTCAAGGAATCGGATCGTATCCAGGTCATGGCGGACGGTTTGCTGGCGCTGGGCGTCAAGTGCGAACCGACCCCGGACGGCATCATCATCGACGGCGGCCAGATCGGCGGCGGCGAAGTGCACGGTCATGGCGATCACCGCATCGCGATGGCTTTCAGCGTGGCCTCGTTGCGCGCCACTGCACCGATCCGCATCCATGATTGCGCCAACGTCGCGACATCGTTCCCGAACTTCCTGACGCTGTGCGCGCAGGTCGGCATTCGTGTGGCGCAAGAGGCTCAGTCGTGAACAACATTGCTCCGGTCATCACCATCGATGGGCCAAGCGGCTCGGGCAAAGGCACCGTAGCCGGGATTCTGGCCAAGCGTCTGGGCTGGAATCTGCTGGATTCCGGCGCGCTGTATCGCTTGCTGGCGTTTGCAGCGCACAACCATGGTGTCGACCTGACCAATGAAGAGCTGCTGAAGAAGCTGGCCGCTCATCTGGATGTGCAGTTCATCGCGGCGACCGACGGTCAGTTGCAGCGCATCATTCTGGAAGGTGATGAAGTCAGCGATGTCATCCGCACCGAGAGCGTCGGTTCCGGCGCTTCCCAGGTGGCTGCATTGCCGGCTGTGCGCGAGGCGCTGCTGCAGCGCCAGCGCGCGTTCCAGGAAACGCCGGGCCTGGTGGCCGATGGTCGTGACATGGGAACGGTGGTATTTCCGAATGCGCCGCTGAAGATTTTCCTGACCGCGAGTGCCGAGGAGCGGGCGCGCCGTCGATATTTGCAGTTGAAGGGCAAAGTCGAGGGTGTTAGTCTGTCGAGTCTGCTAGATGAGATCCGTGCGCGTGACGAGCGCGATACCCAGCGAGCGGTGGCCCCGCTCAAACCGGCGGCCGACGCCATTCAGCTGGATTCCACGGAGTTGTCCATCGATCAGGTGCTGGAACGCATCATGAGCGAGATCGCCATTCGCGATATCGCCGGGTGACCAGGAAGGCCGCAGGGGACCAGTCATAGTCCTGCGGTGGCTTCCTTTAAATGAAACTGACCCGCATCGTCTGGGATGTGGAGACGGGCGTATTTTTCGCCCTAATCAACAGGAATTAAAATGAGCGAAAGCTTTGCGGAACTCTTTGAAGAAAGCCTAAAGACCCTGAACCTTCAGGCAGGCTCCATCATCACCGGTGTTATCGTTGATATCGATTACCAAGCTCGCTGGGTAACTGTTCACGCTGGCCTGAAGTCCGAAGCACTGATCCCTCTGGAGCAGTTCTACAACGACGCTGGCGAACTGAACATCAACGTCGGTGACGAAGTTCACGTTGCTCTGGACTCGGTTGAAGACGGTTTCGGTGAAACCAAGCTGTCCCGTGAAAAAGCCAAGCGCGCTGAATGCTGGATCGTTCTGGAAGCAGCCTTCGCAGCTGAGGAAGTGGTCAAGGGCGTTATCAACGGTAAGGTTAAAGGCGGCTTCACTGTCGACGTTAACGGCATCCGTGCGTTCCTGCCAGGTTCCCTGGTTGACGTCCGTCCAGTGCGCGACACCACGCACCTGGAAGGCAAAGAGCTGGAATTCAAGGTCATCAAGCTGGACCAGAAGCGCAACAACGTTGTCGTTTCCCGTCGCAGCGTCCTGGAAGCCGAGAACTCCGCCGAGCGTGAAGCTCTGCTGGAATCCCTGCAGGAAGGCCAGCAAGTCAAAGGTATCGTCAAAAACCTCACCGACTACGGCGCATTCGTCGACCTGGGTGGCGTGGACGGCCTGCTGCACATCACCGACATGGCGTGGAAGCGTATCAAGCACCCTTCCGAAATCGTCAATGTTGGCGACGAGATCGACGTCAAGGTTCTGAAATACGATCGCGAGCGCAATCGTGTTTCCCTGGGCCTGAAGCAACTGGGCGAAGATCCATGGGTTGCTATCAAAGCCCGTTACCCAGAAAGCACTCGCGTTACCGCTCGTGTAACCAACCTGACCGACTACGGCTGCTTCGCTGAGCTGGAAGAAGGCGTTGAAGGTCTGGTACACGTTTCGGAAATGGACTGGACCAACAAGAACATCCACCCTTCGAAAGTCGTACAAGTCGGCGACGAAGTGGAAGTCATGGTTCTGGACATCGACGAAGAGCGTCGTCGTATCTCCCTGGGCATCAAGCAGTGCAAGTCGAACCCATGGGAAGACTTCTCTGGCCAGTTCAACAAGGGCGACAAGATCTCCGGCACCATCAAGTCGATCACCGATTTCGGTATCTTCATTGGTCTGGACGGCGGCATCGACGGTCTGGTTCACCTGTCCGACATCTCCTGGAACGAAGTGGGCGAAGAAGCCGTGCGTCGTTTCAAGAAGGGCGACGAGCTGGACACCGTTATCCTGTCGGTTGACCCGGAGCGTGAGCGTATCTCCCTGGGTATCAAGCAGCTGGAAAGCGATCCGTTCTCCGAGTACGTCTCGGTTAACGACAAAGGCGCAATCGTTAAGGGCACTGTGAAAGAAGTTGACGCTAAAGGCGCCATCATCGTTCTGGCCGACGATATCGAAGCGACTCTGAAAGCCTCCGAAATCAGCCGTGACCGCGTTGAAGACGCGCGTAACGCTCTGAAAGAAGGTCAGGAAGTAGAAGCCAAGATCATCAGCGTTGATCGTAAGAGCCGTCAGATCAGCCTCTCCATCAAGTCGAAAGACGATGCTGAAGAGAAGGAAGCTATCCAGAGCCTGAACTCGGTTCAGGAGGCTCCAGCTGACACCACTATGGCTGCTCTGCTGAAGCAAGCAATGGCCAAACAGAACTAAGTTCTGTCTGTTCATGAAAAGGGCGACTTCGGTCGCCCTTTTTTGTGCCTGCGATTTGGTGCGTTGAAGTCCTTGTTCCTCGCAGATGAAACCATTCTCTTTGCCAAGTGGTCTGTTTCTTTAATCGGATCAATCGTCTATTCGCGACTAAGCTTGGTCTTGGGTGTGTAGTGGTCGGGCTGTGGCCTGACATAAGGAAGTGGATGAACAGGTTTATTCTTCTTGCGGCTGTGCTGGTTGTGGCGGGTTGCACCACAAGTGCCAAAACCCATGCCGTGCGTGGCGTCAGCGGTATAGAGATCGACTGTTCCGGATTGGGGTCAGGTTGGGAAAAATGCCAAAAGCGTGCGGCGAAGGAGTGCAAGGGGGCGGGTTATAAAGTGATTACTCGATCCGATGAGGCAAAAGATGAAGATGAGTTTCCTTTTGGCTTCAACCCTGCAGGCTACGTGACTCGTACCATGCTGGTGATGTGTCGCTGAGAGCTTTTGTTGGTGTGGATGTACGGTTTTTTTTCCGGGAAGCGGGCGTTTCGACGCTGAGGAAGATATGTCAATCCCTGGGCTGTTCAAAATCTTCCGGGCGTGCTAAAACCTTTCAAGCGCTGATCTAGCTGCTTGAAAAAGAAGGGAAAAATATGACGAAGTCGGAGTTGATCGAACGAATTGTCACCCATCAAGGGCTGCTCTCATCAAAAGATGTGGAGTTGGCCATCAAGACCATGCTTGAGCAAATGTCCCAATGTCTGGCCACGGGTGATCGTATCGAGATCCGTGGTTTTGGCAGCTTTTCCCTGCATTATCGCGCGCCGCGCGTAGGGCGTAATCCAAAGACCGGTCAGTCTGTCAGTCTCGACGGCAAGTTCGTTCCGCATTTCAAGCCGGGCAAAGAGTTGCGTGATCGGGTCAATGAGGAAGAGGAGGAGGGGCGTTGACAGTCGCAATTTTACAGGGAGTCTTCCATGCGTAACCTCAAACGCATACTTCTTGGTGTTTTCATTCTCCTGCTGGTGCTGGTGATACTGGCGTTTGTTCTGGAGAATCAGCAATCAATCTCGCTGATGTTTCTTGGCTGGGCTGGTCCGCAACTTCCAGTGTCTCTGATCATGGTTATCGCTTTGCTCGTCGGAATGCTGATCGGGCCGGTACTGGGCTGGTTTCTGGGGCGTTCTTCCAGGGCCGCTCGCAAGCTATTGGGGTGAAAAGCTGTGAATGGAGGTGTGATGAAATTGCACCGCTGCCTGTCCATATCCATTAGTAAAACGTTCATTAAGCTGTAAAATGCCGCGTTTGTTCGACAGCGGCATATTTGCATGCTGCTGAAAATTCGCTCTTAAAGAAGCCCCGCAAATCGGGCTTTTGCATTCATGGATCAGACAGTGCTCGGTTGGCGGCCCTGTCAGCACCTCAAGGGTATGGTTTCGCGTGAAAATTCTAGTAACCGGCGGTGCCGGGTTTATTGGCTCGGCAGTTATCCGTCACATCATTTCCAATACATCCGACTCCGTAGTGAACGTCGACAAGTTGACGTATGCCGGTAACCTTGAATCGCTGGCGCAAGTCAGTCACGACCCGCGTTATATTTTCGAGCATGTAGACATCTGTGATCGCGCAGAAATTGAACGTGTCATGCAAGCGCATCAGCCGGATGCGATCATGCATCTGGCGGCAGAGTCGCATGTCGATCGCTCGATTTCCGGTCCCTCCGAATTCATTCAGACCAATATCATTGGCACATACACCCTTCTAGAAGCTGCCCGACACTACTGGACGGGCCTGGAAGGTGATCGCAAATCAGCTTTTCGCTTCCATCACATTTCGACGGACGAAGTTTACGGCGATCTTGAAGGGCCGGAAGACCTATTCACCGAAGAAACGCCTTATCAGCCGAGCTCCCCCTATTCGGCGAGCAAGGCCAGCTCCGATCATCTCGTACGTGCGTGGGCCAGAACCTATGGACTGCCGACGCTGGTGACCAATTGCTCGAATAATTACGGCCCCTGCCATTTTCCCGAAAAACTGATCCCGCTGATCATTCTCAATGCATTGGAGGGCAAGCCGCTGCCGGTGTACGGCAAAGGCAATCAGGTACGTGACTGGCTCTATGTCGAAGATCATGCCCGTGCACTTTATAAAGTTGTAACCGAAGGTGAGGTTGGTGAGACCTATAACATCGGTGGTCATAACGAAAAGCAAAACATCGAAGTGGTGCACACGCTGTGTGCATTGCTTGACGAGATGCGGCCTGAGTCCGCACATCGCCCGCATGCCAGTCTGATCACCTACGTTCAGGATCGGCCCGGCCATGACCAGCGCTACGCGATCGATGCCAGCAAGATCCAGCGCGAGCTTGGCTGGACGCCGCAAGAAACCTTCGAAACCGGCATTCGTAAAACGGTCGAGTGGTACTTGAGCAATGCCGATTGGGTCGCCCATGTGAAAAATGGCAGCTACCAGCAGTGGATTGATCAGAACTACGCGGATCGTTCAGGCCAGTGATGAAAATTCTCTTGCTGGGAAAAAACGGTCAGGTGGGGTGGGAGCTGCAGCGCTCCCTTTCTCCGTTGGGAGAGCTGATCTCGCTGGATCGTCATGGCGAGGACGGTCTGTGTGGTGATTTGTCCGATCTTGTCGGCCTGCGAGCCACTCTTCGCCGTGTGCGTCCGGATATTATCGTCAATGCGGCGGCATACACGGCTGTGGACAAGGCAGAAGTCGAGACCGAACTGGCGGATTGTGTGAACGCGCAGGCTTGCCAGGTCATGGCTGAAGAAGCAGCGGCGCTGGATGCGTGGTTGATTCATTATTCGACCGACTACGTATTCAATGGGGAGGGATCGACACCCTGGGCAGAAACCGACGCGGTTGCCCCGCTGAATCGCTATGGGGTCAGCAAGGCTGTCGGTGAGCAGGTTATTATCGACTCGGGTTGCAAACACCTGATCTTCCGTACCAGTTGGTGTTATGGCGCCCGTGGCAGCAACTTCGCCAAGACCATGATGAGGCTGGCCAGGGAGCGCGACACGCTGAGCGTGATCGCGGACCAGATCGGCTCACCTACGGGGGCGGATCTGATTGCCGATGTCACGACGCTGGCTATTCGACGTGTCTTGCAGGCACCAGAGCTTGCCGGGGTTTACCACCTGGCGGCTGGCGGTGAAGTCTCATGGCATGGTTATGCGTCATTCGTGATCGACTTTGCCCGCAGCCATGGTGAGGCGATCGCGGTGACAACGATCAATGCGATTGAAACCAGTGCCTACCCAACCCCTGCACGCCGACCTTTGAATTCTCGTTTGAATACTCACAAGCTGTGCCGGGCCTTTTCTTTACACTTGCCGGATTGGCAAAGTGGTGTAACCCGAATGCTCAGGGAAATTCTCGACAAATGATCAAGACCAACCGTAAAGGCATCATTCTGGCCGGTGGTTCAGGCACACGTCTGCACCCGGTCACTCTTGGTGTATCCAAGCAATTGCTGCCGATCTATGACAAGCCGATGATTTTCTATCCGCTGTCGGTGCTCATGCTGGCGGGCATGCGTGAAATTCTGATCATCTCCACGCCTGAGGATCTGCCGAATTTCCGCAAGTTACTGGGTGACGGCAGCCTGTACGGTATCGAACTGAGTTATGCCGAGCAGCCAAGCCCGGACGGTCTGGCCCAGGCGTTTATCATTGGTGAAGAATTCATTGGTGATGATCCTTGCTGTCTGATCCTCGGCGACAACATTTTCTACGGGCAGTATTTTACCGAGAACCTGCGTTCGGCCAGCGCCCAGGCCTCGGGTGCTACCGTGTTCGGTTACCACGTTTCCGATCCGGAGCGTTTCGGGGTGGTGGAATTCGATGCAAACGGCTGTGCGTTGAGCATTGAAGAGAAGCCTCTCAAGCCGAAGTCCAATTACGCAGTTACCGGTTTGTATTTCTACGACAACCAGGTCGTGGAGATCGCAAAGAATATCAAGCCTTCGGAGCGTGGCGAGCTGGAAATCACCGACATCAACCGTGCGTATCTGGAGCAGAAGACGCTCAATGTCGAAATGTTGGGCCGCGGCTTCGCCTGGCTGGATACCGGTACGCATGATTCATTGCTCGAAGCGGGACATTTCGTGCATACCATTGAGCACCGCCAGGGGTTGAAAGTCGCCTGTCTCGAAGAAATTGCCTACAACAATGGCTGGATCAGCGCTGAGCAGGTCGCGGTACAGGCCGATCGCCTGATAAAAACCGGTTACGGACAGTACCTGCAAAAGCTGCTGGATCATCCTTCGTATTGAATGTGTTCTTTCCGTCGGTACGCAGGCTCGCAGGCTAATTGCCGAGTTATTAATTCATGGCTGTCGCGCTAGAATGGACGACATAACCTGGCAGTGTATTTGAAGTTTCGCAGGTCGATTCAACCTGTCTGCCCCTTGTGTGCTTTTTGAAGGGGATGGCCGGTACCTTCGGGTGGAAAGTGTCAGTGTACCCGCTGCTTGCAAGCGAACGGCGGGGGCAAAAAATTGCACTGATCTCAGTGCAGGAACGACTGGTAACATAACTGAGCCCACTTTCCTGATAACAATCGGCAGGAAAGGGGATTAAGGATTTAGAGCATGGAACTGATTCCCGTAATTTTGTCTGGTGGCGTAGGCAGCCGCCTGTGGCCTGTTTCTCGCGAGGCTCATCCCAAGCCTTTCATGGATCTGCCGGATGGTCAGAATCTGATTCAGAAGACGTTCCTTCGTGCTTCGCGTCTGGAAGGTGTCGTTGAGGTCCTCACGGTCACCAATCGTGAACTGCTGTTCAAGACTGAAGACGAGTACGGTGTAGTCAATACGGCCAAGCACGCTCAGGGTTTCATCCTCGAGCCCTTCGGGCGCAATACTGCAGCGGCCGTAGCAGCGGCGGCGCTGCAACTTGAGGCGACCCATGGTCCCGACGCGCACATGCTGGTGCTCGCAGCCGATCACCTAATCAAGGACGAAAAAGCTTTTGCGGCGGCGGTCGGTAAGGCCGTTGCGCTGGCCAGCAAGGGCTGGCTGGTCACGTTCGGTATTCAGCCGACCTATCCGGAAACCGGCTTCGGCTACATCGAGGCGCAGAAGGATGCTCCACTCGAGGGTGGCTTGAAGGTCGCGCGTTTTGTCGAGAAACCCAACCTGGAAACAGCCCAGGGATACGTGAGTGCCGGCAACTATTTCTGGAATTCCGGGATGTTCTGCTTCCGGGTGGGCACGGTACTGGAAGAGCTTCGCCAGCACGCGCCTGATGTCGTCGATGCCGTTGCCAAAACCATCGAAGCCTCGCGCCTGACATCCTCGAGCAAGTATCGCTGCCTGGCGCTGGAGGCTGAGCGTTTTGCCGAGGTTCCGGATATTTCCATCGACTACGCCCTGATGGAGCGCTCGACGAAAGTTGCGACCATTCCTTGCGATATTGGCTGGAGCGACATCGGTTCCTGGAACGCCGTGAGCGAACTGACCCCGGCTGACGAAAACGGTAACCGTTTCGAAGGTGAGGTTCTGTCCCATGGCTCACGCAACAACTACGTGAATAGTGAAGGACGCCTGACCGCCCTGGTCGGTGTGGAAGACCTGCTGGTCATCGACACGCCCGACGCGGTGATGATCGCCCACAAGGATCATGCTCAAGACGTCAAGCATATCGTCAACCAGCTCAAGGCCTGCAGCCACACCGTGCATTTGCTGCATCGCACGGTGCATCGTCCATGGGGCACTTACACTACCCTGGAAAACGGCGAGCGCTTCAAGATCAAGCGCATTGTCGTCAAGCCGAAAGCCTCTCTGTCCCTGCAGATGCATCACCATCGCAGCGAACACTGGATTGTCGTCAGCGGCATGGCAAAGGTGGTCAATGATCAGCAGGAGTTGATGCTCGACACCAACGAGTCGACGTTCATCCGTGCAGGTCACCGACACCGGCTGGAGAACCCGGGCATGATCGACCTGGTGCTCATCGAAGTGCAGAGCGGCGAGTATCTGGGTGAGGACGATATCGTTCGTTTTGAAGATATCTACGGACGCGTTGACAAGTAACAGCGTGCTGGCAGTCATAAGCCTGACCGGTGATTGTTCAACCGGTCAGGCTTATTTGCATGTGTCCACCCTCGACTTTAATTCCTATCGATGACGCACGACCCGTTCGAAATGTGTCGTCCCCGTTTCCCGGCTAGAGACCAGAATGCATACCCCTATCAAAACCCGCTGCTTCAAGGCTTATGACATCCGTGGCCAGGTGCCCACTGACCTCAATGAAGATGTGGCTTATCGGATTGGCCGCGCCATGGTCACCGAGCTGCAAGGCAAGAGCATCGTACTGGGGCGGGATATGCGGCTGGAAAGCCCGATGCTGGCCGAAGCAATGACCCGCGGTCTGCGCGAGGCCGGGGCAGAAGTCATTGATATCGGTTTGTGTGGCACCGAAGAAGTCTACTTCGCCACCAGCGCATTCGGTGCCGATGGCGGTGTGATGATCACCGCAAGTCACAACCCCAAAGGGTACAACGGCATGAAGCTGGTCAAGTCGCAGTCGCGACCGATCAGTGGCGATACAGGGCTGAATGCGATCCGAGACCGCGTGGAAAGTGGCGATCTCGGGCCCCTGGCAGACGAGCCTGGTACTGTTCGTCACGAGCTGGACAAGGGGCGCTACATTGCCCATCTGTTGACGTATATCGACGTTGCGGATCTGAAACCGCTGAAGGTCCTCGCCGATCCGGGCAACGGCGCCGCCGGCCCGGTACTGCAGGAACTGATCGACAAACTGCCCTTCGAGTGGGTGCTGATCAATGCCGAACCGGACGGTAACTTCCCCAACGGCGTGCCCAATCCACTGCTGCCGGAAAACCGCGAGCTGACGCGCCAGGCGCTGTTGGACAAGGGCTGTGACGTGGGTCTGGCCTGGGACGGCGACTTTGACCGCTGCTTCTTTTTCGACGAAACCGGTCGCTTCATCGAGGGCTACTATCTGGTCGGCCTGCTGGCGGAAATGCTGCTCAAGCAGCACCCGGGCAGCAAGATCATTCACGACCCGCGCCTGACCTGGAACACTATCGATCAGGTTGAGCAGGCCGGCGGCGTACCAGTCCTGTGCAAAACCGGGCATGCCTTCATCAAGGAGCGCATGCGCCTTGAGGATGCGATCTACGGCGGCGAAATGAGCGCCCACCACTATTTCCGCGACTTTGCCTACTGCGACAGCGGGATGATTCCGTGGTTGTTGGTGACAGCGCTGATGTCCACCACCGGCAAGACCCTGGCGCAACTGGTTGACGAGCGTATTGCGGCCTATCCATGCACCGGCGAAATCAACTATCGGGTCGACGATGTGCCGGCGATGTTGCAGAAGGTTCTTGAGCACTATTTGCCCCAGGGCCCGGTCCTCGACAGAACGGATGGCATCAGCGTTTCCTTTGCTGACTGGCGTTTCAACCTGCGCGGTTCCAACACAGAGCCACTGTTGCGGCTGAACGTTGAGTCCAGGGGCGATCAAGCGTTGATGTGGGCTCGACTGAAAGAGCTGGAAACGCTGATCAAGGGTGCATGAGACCTTCGGTCTCTTTGGTATTCAACGGCGCCCGTGCTTCGGTGAGCGAAACATCGGGGTGCGGTCGCGGGTTGTGAAATATCAATTCTATAGGTTCATATTTTGAAAACGGTTTTATTGCTAAGCACCTATCCGATCGTCAGCCCTCGCCACGGCGGCCAGGTCCGGGTTGCCAACATCGCGAAAACCTTCGAGGAAAAAGGCTGGAGCGTTACTCATCTGGCCGTTTATGAGCCTGAGGGTTACCCGCCGTCGACGTTGGGTTCCAATGACATCAGTTTTCCCGCCGGCAGCAGCTTTCGCAAATACAAGGGCACCTATGTGCCTTTGATCAACGATCTGCTTTCGGGGGAGTTCGCCGCCTCGGAGCAGGGCGGGTTTGCCGATATCCTCAAGAAGCTGCCTGCAGTGATTGACGTCATTCATGTCGAGCAGCCATGGCTGTGGCCGCTGGTCCTGAAGATCAAGCAACTGCCGCAATACAGTAATGCCTGCCTGATTTACGGGTCCCAGAACATCGAGGCGCCGCTGAAGCTGGAAATCCTCGACAGTTACGGGATCAAGGGTGCCGAGCCGGTCATTGCCGATATCGAAGCCCTTGAGCGCAAGGCTGCGCTGGAGGCTGATATTGCCGTGGCGGTAACGCAGGCGGATTACGACATCCTCAAGGCTTGGGGGGCAAAAATGCCGCTGTTGGCCCCTAACGGCATTGCACCCTGGACGGCCAAGACCGAGGTGCTCGAGAGCTGGAAGGCGCGTCTGCCCGAATCCCCCTGGATTCTCTATGTCGCCAGTGCTCATCCACCTAATTTCAAGGGTTTCAATGAGTGTCTGGGGAGTTCTCTGGCGTGCATTCCGCCTGACAGCAAGCTGGTGGTGGTCGGCAGTGTTTGCGAGCACCTGGAGTCGACGCTTCGGGACAGTCGCTGGGGGCAATTGAACCTGTCGCGCCTGCAACTTTTGTACATGCTGCCTGACGATGACCTGGATGCGGTGAAAACCCTCGCTCATGCGTTTCTGTTACCGATTCCCCATGGCGGCGGCTCGAACATCAAGACAGCGGAAGCCATTTATTCGGGCAAATACGTGGTCGGAACGGAGTCTGCGTTCCGCGGCTTCGAACAGCATCTGGATCTGCCGGAAATCAGTGTTGCCCGTACGCCGAACGAGTTTCACGCGGCGATCCGCAAGCGCCTGACCGGGCCGTCAACGATCGATGGCAACGGTCCGGACAGAGAGTCCCGGGAGTCATTGACCTGGGCCCGGAGCCTGGAATCGATCCCGCATGCAGCAACACAAGTCATTGAAAAGAAGGCGCAAGCATGACTACCTGGTTTGACGTAACGACCATCCTTGGCTGGCGGCGGCCGGCGGTAGGCATCATTCGTACCGAGGCGGAAGCGGCCGCTCATGCGCTCGAGTTGATTGCTGCCGGTGAGAGCGTGAAGTTTTGCTTCTACAGCCGTGCCACGGGCTATAGCGCCGTCGACGCCGCAGAGGTGGCCGCGACGCTCAAGCGAATCTCCGGTGCGCACGCTGCTGTGCCGGGCAAGGTTGCTGTGAGCAGCGCGAACAAGAGTTCGATCGAGGCTCGGCTGAAAGAGAAAGCGATAAAGGTGCTCAACCGCTTGCCGCCAAAACTCAGTGGGCGCATTTATCAGTTCTTCCAGTTGCGCCGTGTGTCAATGGTCGAGGCCGTGATTGCTCTTCGGCACATGCGGTCGGCTATCAAAGGAATCCTTAAGCCAGCCAACCGGTCTTACGTCTTTACGCCGTCGTCCGTCAAGGCAACGACGGACGGTCATCCATTCTCGAAGGGTGACAGCTACATTTCCGTGGGGCTGGACTGGGACAACAAGGATCTTCCGCATCTTTATGAGCTCAAGAAGAAGGTCGGACTACGCGTCATTCTCTTCTGCTACGACGTGATCCCGGTAAGGCTTCCCCATTTGTGCGTGGGTGATGTGGCGGCCAGGTTTGCCAACTATTTCACGGACGTCTCCTGGTGTGCGGACAAGATCCTTTGTATCTCGGAATGCACGCGCAAGGACCTGATCGCACTGCTCGAAGAGTTGGGCGCACCGGTCCCGCAAACGGCGGTGGTCAAGCTGGGGTGCCAGCTCTCGCATGAACTGAGCGATGACATCAGTGCTGACGTGAAAGCGTTGTTGAAAGAGCGTTTTGTACTGTTCGTTTCAACGATCGAGCGCCGCAAGAATCACGAGGTTCTTTACCGTGCCTATACGCGTCTGATTGATAGTGGCGTTCAGGATCTACCGAAACTGGTGTTTGTCGGAATGCCGGGCTGGGGTGTTGGTGACTTGCTGGCGGATATCCAGCTTGATCCGAGAACCAGGGACTACATCCGCATCCTGAACAATGTCTCGGATTCGGACCTCATGCATCTCTATCGTCATTGCATGATGACGGCATTTCCGTCGCTGTATGAAGGTTGGGGATTACCGGTTGCAGAGAGTCTGGCTGCCGGCAAATACTGCCTCGCTTCCAGTGCCGCGTCGATACCGGAAGTGGGTGGTGAACTGCTGGATTATCTGGAGCCGTGGGATGTCTCGGTATGGGTGGCGGAGCTGCAGAAATATGCGTTCGATCCGGCAGCGCTGGCTGCCAGGGAAGAGGCGATCAAGCGTGACTACAAGCCGGTGGCCTGGAAAGACACGGCGCAGTTTATCTTCGACAGTTTGAAATAAGGGCGGGCACAGCGATGTCTGTGCATTGCGGTGGAACAGCAGGGCTGATCCACCGCAATGGATTCACACGATGGTGTTGGTGTTGAACACGCTCAATGGTTGCAGCATGTCCGGGGTGCCCAACAGTTCCGGGTTGGCTGACCACTTTTCGATGATGGACGAAAAGTGCTCGACTGCCGAGAGGAGGACATTGGCCCGGAGTGCCGCAGGTGCGGCCTGTTCCAGCTTTCGTGCATAGTTTTGCGCAGTAAAGGTGGCCTGCGCCCATTTCTGCGCCTGCTTGCCGATCGCGTTGGCTGAAGTCTGGTCGCTACGAAGAGACAGGAAAATTTTCTTCAAGTCTTCGACTTCGTTCTCGACCGATATCTTCAGCACATATTCATCAGGGAGCTCGCTGTAGAAGCCGGTGTCCGTAACGATGGTGGCTTTGCCATAGAGCATGGCTTCGATGGCCGAGGCTGAAGCGGCTTCCAGGCTGGGCCAGCGCAGGCAACTGATGACATCCGCTTCCCGGATGGCCATGGACAGCGTTGCATCGTCGACTTCATTGGAAATGATCAGCTCCACGCCATTGTCATTTGCCAGTTCAGACAACCTTTTTTCAGTCTCTGGAAGAATCGCGCCAACCAGGCGGTAACGAACATTCGCTCGCAAGGAAGGGCAGCTGGCGATTGCCAGGATGCAGCTTTCAACGCGCTTGTTAAGGTTGACGTGACCAATGGTCAGGATATTCAGTTTGTTGCTGGTGGCTGGCAGCTCCGAATCGCTGGCTCCTGGCGCATCATAGGCCAGTGGTGTAACGAAAACCGGTCCCGGGCAAGCCGCCAGCACACGATCGCAACCCCAGTTGCTGTGCGTAATCACACAGGTCGCCATCGAGCTGATCCACTCTGTGAGCGGCGCTTCATCTCTCGTCTTGCTGATGAACACCGAGCCGTCATGAATCTGGAAGTATTCATCGGCAATCTTTGTTCCGTACCACTGGGTCAATATTCGATTGGCTTCTTCGCGCCTGTTTTGCGACCAGCCGAAAAACAGGTGTCCGAGGAAGAAGTCATGCAGGCAAACGATACCCGGAGCTTTTGCAAGCCAGGCAATTGCACCTTCATGAAATTCGTAGCTGTTGCCAATCTGATAGACGCAGCAGTCGGCGCTCTCGATTTCTCGAGTGATTTGCGAATCGTCCTCCCAGGGCAGCACTGTGCAGCCGAAATCATGAAGCTCGGTGGCTGAGACGTGCTGGCTTTCGGTACGAACCACGACAACTTCATGTTGGCTGGACAGGAGTTGGCGCACGACAAGTCGGGTCATTCGGCCGATAGCCGAGGTTTTGACCGCGGGTGTGAACATGACAAATTTCATTTCAGGAGCGCCTCGACAGTTTCTGGCCAATTAATGCCCAGGCTGTTCCACAATGCCTGAGCGCCTTCTCCGTACTGTCGGGTTCGAGCCTTGCTTTCATATGCAGCGCTCATCGCCTCGGCCAGACTTTCGGCAGTCGGTTCCGCTCTCCAGCCGGTTTCGCCAGGTTGCACCAAGCCGAGGATCCCGCCACTGTCGGTAGTTGTAATCAGCGCTTTGCGAGCTGTTGCCGCTTCCATGCTCACGTAGCCGAGCGAGTCCTCATCAAACGGAATATAGGCGACGGCAAGTGCACGATTGACATAGTCCACATAGGTAGCCCGGGGCAGGAAGCGCAGATCGAGCTTTACACGATCCTGCAGGCCAAACTGTTCAATGATGGCGTGCAGCTGTTGTGTATCGGCAGGAGACTCGGGTGGCCCGGCGATGATCATCTTGACTCGTCGATCCGCCTTGGCCAGTGCCTGTAGAAGCAGGAATTGGCGTTTCATGCCGTTTACCCGGCCGCCGGCAAAGATGTAGTCATCAGACTCGCCACCGGTGAACACTTCCGGATCGTTGACCGGAGGAAGTAGTACCTTGGAGTCAAACCCGTTGTATTTGAGCAGTCGCTGTCGGGTGACTTCGGAGTTGGTGTAGATGTGTCGGCTCTCGGCGAAACTTTCATTATCCGCATGCGCAATTGCCTTGCGAATGTCCGCGCCTTGCTGGCCTGGTGGCAGATTGGTCTGACCGGCATCATACAAGTCATAGGCTTGCCGGTATTGGTGAAGCAGCCACAGCGATTTGCGGTGATGCCGAACCAGATACGCCGGAAACTTCAAGGCAATGACGTGATCGGTATTGGCGATTTCAGGGTGCGCGCCAACAGCATTTGCGAGGGAATGCGCGTCGAAGGTTCCCATTGAAACGGGATTCGCAGGATTTCCGCATCATGGCCGGCAATGATCAGATTCTTCTGCAGGTTGACAGCCAGCTCTTCGGCACCGCCCCAAATGAATGGCGCCATGTTGTTTACGATTAATACTTTCATGCCAAAAGACGCTCCAGCACCTGCGACCATGAAATTTTCAAGTCGACCAATCGCTGTCTGGCGTTCTTGCCCATTGCTTCTGTCACGTTTTTATCCCGGTACAGTTTGTCCATGGCGCGAGCCAGTGATTCGGGAGTCGGTTCTGCGATGTAGCCGTTGTAACCGTCCTGAATCAGTTCAAGCACGCCACCGGAATCGGAAGTGGTCAGGACAGCTTTTTGTGCGTGGCTGGCCTCCAGGCTCGGATACCCGTAGGAATCTTCGTCGATCGGCAGGTAAGCGGCGGCCAAGCACTGAGATAAGTGCTCCACTTTTTCCTCTTCCGTGATCCAGCGGTCTTCGACAATCACACGATCAGCGACATTGCATGCCTGGGCCTTCTGTTGAAGCGCAATGCCATAGTCCGGGCTCGCGCCAGTACCCATGATCCGCAAACGAACCGGTTCCTTGGTGTAGCTGAGGGCTTCGATAAGCAAGTGCTGGCGCTTGTAGTGTTCCAGGCGGCAGATGCATACGATCTCGTCGTTGTATCCGGCACTGAAAAAACGCTCCGGTTCGAACACCGGCGGGTACAGCACTTCACTCTCTACGCCGTTGAAGGTCTTGAGACGCTCGGAGACAACCTTCGAGTTGGTGAAAACTGTCTTTGCTTCACCCATTGCCCGGGTGTCCACGTCAATCAGGGATTCGCGGATGGCGCGGTTGTGCGCGGTGTCCGGGAAATCACGATAAGGCGAGTCCCACAGGTCGTAGAAGGTACGGATGTGGTGAATGAACCAGAGAATCTTGTGTGGATGCGGTATCAGATGGGCCTGCGGCCGGAAGCAAATTATCCGGTCTGCCGCCTGAAGATCGACCCAGCGCAGCGCCATCATCTGCTGAAACAGGATATCCGGAGGCGAGTCGAGTTCCGGCAGGTAAACGACTTCCACCTGGTGTCCGGCTTCGGTCAGTGTCGAGGCCAGCCAGTCGACGATATTTCTTCCACCGCCCCTGATGAAGGGCATGAACGAGGAGCAAAGGGCGATTTTCATCAGGCCGCGAGGACCTCGCGCAGGCTCGCCGCAATTCTGATGATGTCTTCGCGGGTCAGATCCTGATGCGTCGGCAGGTTGATGCCGCGGCCGGACCACAGGTCTGCTACCGGGTAGGTGTTGTCTTCCTTGTAAGGCGGCAGGACGTGCATCGGGTAGAAGACCGGACGGGTTTCGATGCCCATTGCATCCAGTTTCTGCATGACTGCGTCACGTTTGTGCTCATCACCGTCCGCCAGGAAGATGTTGTACATCCAGAAGACCTGCTTGGCCCACGACGCCTCGGTCGGCAGGACGATCTTGTCCTTGAGGTCTGCCAGCGCTTCGTTGTACCAGCCGGCCAGGCGTTCGCGATCGGCAAGTGCAGTATCGATGTTCTCCATCTGGGCCAGACCAATGGCCGCCTGGATGTTGGTCATACGGTAGTTGTAACCGACTACCGGGAACCAGTAGCGACGATTCGGATCCATGCCTTGACCACGGAACAGGCGCAGCTTGGCGGCGAGTTCGTCGTCATTGGTGGTGATCATGCCGCCTTCGCCGGTGGTAATGATCTTGTTGCCGAAAAAGCTGAAGGTCGCGCAAGTGCCCAGGCTGCCCACCTTGCTGCCCTTGACTTCGGCACCGTGAGCCTCGGCGGCGTCCTCGACGACCCACAGATTGTGCTTGCGGGCGATTTCGTTGACGACGTCCATCTGTGCCGGATGACCATAGAGGTGCACCGGGATGATGCCTTTGGTCTTGGCAGTGATCTTGCTTTCGATCGTTTGCGGATCGATGTTCATGGTATCTGCGCACACATCCACCAGTACCGGAGTCGCGCCGCAATAGCGTACGGCGTTGGCCGTTGCGATGTAGGTCACGGTAGGGATGATCACTTCATCGCCAGGTTGCAGGTCAAGTACGACCAGGGCCAGGTGCAGAGCGGTGGTGCCGTTGTTGGTGGCGATCGCATGCTTGACGCCACAGAACGCGGCGAAGCTTTCTTCGAAGGCGGTGATGTACTTGCCGTTGGACGAGATCCAGTTTGTATCCAGGCAATCGAGCACGTAATTGCGTTCGTTTCCAGCGAGTTTTGGTTGTGCAACGGAAATACGTTTCATGTCTCTTCCTTCAAAATTTGTTCAAAGCTTTGGCAGGCACACCCACAACCGTGACTGCTGAATCGATATTCGAAATGACGACGCTGCCGGCACCGACCATGACGGACTCACCGATGTGAATTTCCGGAATGACTTTGCTGCCGACACCGACGAAACTCAAGTTGCCTACGTGCACATTGCCGGCCAGGGCGCACTGGGGGGCAATGTGAGCCGCTAGCCCGATCACGCAATCGTGATCGATGGTTGCGCCGGTGTTGATGATGCAAAGGTCGGATATGACCGCCTCGGCATTGATCACCGCTCCTGCCATCACAGCGATACCGGTCCCCAGTCTGGCCGAAGGGGAAACCACGGCTGCGGGGCTGATGGCGTTCACCAGTTTGAAGCCCGTCTCAGTGGTTTTTTTCGCCAGTTTGTTCCGGACGTTGTTTGACCCGATGGCAATGAATGCTCTCTCGTACCCATCCTTGTACAGCGCCGACAGGTGGTCATCGCTTTTCAGTACCGGGATGCCCAGACAGGTGTCCGGACTGTCCGGATTGCCGACGCACCAGGCCACTTTCTCGCCCTGGGCGTGCAAGAGCTCGATGCAGACTTTTGCATGTCCGCCGGCCCCTACAACGATGATTTCAGACTTCATGTGTCAGTCCTTTCGGCGTGAGTCCACTCCGGGCGGTGAAACAGCAGATTGACCGAGTCAGTGCGCAACAGTTGTTCGGTCGACCAGTTTTCAAGGGCGCCGGTACGCTCATTGATAACGCTGAACACAAGCCCGGTAGCCGTGAAATGATTGAGCCAGTTTTCGAGACTTATCGTATTTCGCTTCAGGTGGGAGCGACCCAGTTCAACGATAAGCAGCATTTGTGGGTTGGCAGCGAGCAGGCGTCGTGCACCTTTCATGACGTCGATTTCGGCGCCTTCCGCGTCGATTTTCAGCAATTTTGCAGTCAGATCTGCCGGCAGAAACTCGTCCAGGGTAATGGTCGAAATATCCACGGATGTTGTCGGCGCAAACGTTGGGGTTTCCAGTGCATAGAGTGAGTGGTGGCCGCTGGTAGCACCAAGATGCAGTTTGTGGCTGCCTGCCGTGTCGGAAAGTGCGTAGTGGGAGATTTCACTGATGGATGAAAAACCGTTGAGCCACAGGTTTCTCTCCAGCAGTTTGCGGGTCGGTTCGAATGGCTCGAAAGCGAAGATCCTGCCTTGTCCCGACATGGCTCGTGCGGCGGCTATCGAGTGCATTCCGATATTGGCGCCGACATCGATATAGACATCACCGGGCTTGATGATGCGTTCGATCAGAATCCGTGTTCCAGGCTCAAGCTCTCCTGCTTCCATCAGGTTGGCCAGCAGAGCGTGATCCCGGGCGCCGCAGAGCATGTAGCCGACTGCAGTTTTGACCAGTGTTTCATCTGGTCCGGAGTTGATGGCGATGCGGTTGACATCGAGCAATGCATATTGCTCGATTCGATCGAGTTGCGGGCCGGCTTTTTCCACCGGGAGCTGGCTGGCGAAAAGCTCACGCGACAGGGAAGCCTGGACATTCGTCGCGTTGGTCAGTCGTTGAAGCTCCAGCATGACTTGCTGGGTTTGTTCGCGCTGTTGTTCCTGCAGGGTCGCAAATGACTGCTGGAGGGTGGCGAACTCTTGCAGCATGTCCTGGCGGATCGTGGCATTCAAATAGTTGCGCAGGCGGAAGAGCGCCGGACGCGTGAAAGGCCGGGTGGCGCGGAAAGCGCTCTGGGCGATCCGCCGAAGTGTCTGCTTGATGTGATGGCGCAGAATCTGGCTCATGGCAGGTGAGGTTGCATGAGGGATATCACTGGCAGCGCTGGAGACATCAATCTCGACATCGGTCGGCGCGCTGATGACAGGATGGGAAGCTGCGCGCGCGCGCAAGCGCTTCGACGCAATCGAAAAGGCCGCTTCGATTTCCACACCATTGCGCTTAATGCTGTTCATTAGCTTCAAGCTCCAAAGTAGGCTGTGGTGACCGTTGTCGGGTCTCCATCCATTTTTATCTTGCCGTGCTCCAGCCACAGCACACGATTACAGGTGTGCATGACCAGTTCACGGGAGTGGCTGGCAATCACCAGAATGTTGGTCGACTTCACCAGCTCGTTCATGCGGATCTCGGCCTTGTGCTTGAAGCCTTCGTCACCCACCGATAGCCATTCGTCCATCAACAGGATTTCCGGTTTGATCGTGGTCGAGACGGCGAAGGCCAGGCGCAGGTGCATGCCCGAGGAATAGGTACGGATCGGCATGTCGACAAAGTCACCCAGCTCGGAAAACTCAATGATCTCGTCGAGCTTTTCGGTGATCTGTGCCTTGGTCATGCCCAGAATGCCACCGCGCAGGTAGATGTTCTCCCGCCCGGTAGCCTCGGGATCCGTTCCCAGGGAAATGTCGATCAGGGAACCGATCTCTCCATCGATTCGAGCGGTGCCCGATGATGGCTCATAGACACTGCTGAGCAGGCGCAGCAGCGTACTCTTGCCAGCGCCGTTATGGCCCAGCAGCCCGACCCGGTCACCGTCACGCAAGGTGAAGGTCAGGTCTTCGAGCGCTCTGACGATGACGCGACCCTGTTGGTCCGCGCCCAATTGTCCACCGGTGGCAACCTGAATCAGGCGTTTCTTCAGGGAACGGCCGTTAGCGTTGTAGATCGGAAAATCCACACAAACATTTTTGAATTCGATCAGCGACATTAGGAGTTCTTCTTAGAGCCAGTAAGCGATGCGGCGCTTGTAACGACCGTAGACCACGAGCGCAACGACCCAGCCGACAGCGGCCATGCCCAGGGAAACCCACCAGTTGGTGGCGGTTGGCAACTGCCCGATCAGTGGGGAGCGGACGATCGACATGATGTGGTAGACCGGATTCAGGTCAAGCAGGTAAAGCCCGGCCCTTTGAGGCAGCAAGCTCGGCATCCACATGATCGGTGTTAGGTAGAACACTACTTGCAACAAGCTTCCGACAATCTGAGGCAGGTCACGATAGCGGGCGCAAAGGATGCCCAGCAGCAAGGCGATCCACGTCAGGTTCAGCAGCGCCAACAAAAGGCCGGGAATACTGATGAACGCCAGCCAGGTAAGAGGCTTGCTGACGGCAAGCAGTACCAGTGGGAAGATCACGATGTTGTGGCCCAGGATCAGGATGTTTCGCCAGATCATGCGAAGAATGTGGGTGAACAAAGGGATCGGCAATTGCTTGATGATGCCTTCGGCAGCGATGAAGCCGGTACAACCCTCGGTGATGACCGAGGACATGAAGCTCCAGAGAATCATGCCGATGGCGAGAAACGGAAGGAACTCGTGCATGGGGGAGTTGAAGATCTGGCCGAACACTAGCCCGATGGTCCCGATCATCACGCCCATGCTGATCGTCAGCCAGAATGGGCCCAGTGCCGACCTTCTATAGCGCTGCCGGACGTCTTGCCAGCCTAGCATCCCTACCAGAGCGTATCGTTTTGTCGCAGCGACGATATCCGACAGCGCGATACTTACAGAACCATTGCGCATTAATAGCACCAGATTAGTGATCAAAAAAACACGCCATTTTAGGCCGGGGGCAGAGGAGTGTCACTCTTTCTGCATTATTTCTTTAGGGTTCGTAGAGTACTGGGGTGGGAATCGTTGTGGGCTGTTCAAGTCCCTGAATTTCAAAAGGGCAGCTTTTCAAGGAGCACTGTGTTGCGGTTGCTCTGTTTGAAGTGCGACTAGCAGAAATTGCAGCCAGTCAATGCCGGCACTATGTATACGGTTACGTCTTGAACGCAGGTTGGGTATCGTCGTTCAGGGCCGCATTCTGTATGATCTGCAAGAATTTGCGGCTCTCCAGTGGAGCCCAATGGCGCGTTTGACACAACAGAGCCTGCTAAAGGCGCTCAAATGGAGTTTAGAGGATTCGCATGAAAGCTATCGTTACTGGCATTACTGGGCAAGACGGCGCCTACCTGGCGGAACTGCTGCTGGAAAAGGGCTATACGGTTTATGGCACCTACCGTCGGACCAGTTCTGTCAATTTCTGGCGTATCGAAGAACTCGGGATCCACAACAATCCCAATCTGCACCTGGTCGAGTATGACCTGACCGACCTGTCGGCCAGCATTCGTCTGCTCCAGACCACCGAAGCCACCGAGGTCTACAACCTCGCGGCCCAGAGCTTCGTAGGCGTATCTTTCGATCAGCCTCTGACGACCGGCGACATCACCGGCATGGGTTGTGTGAATCTTCTGGAAGCAATCCGTATCGTCAACCCGAAGGTACGTTTCTACCAGGCTTCGACTTCCGAGATGTTCGGCAAGGTCCAGGCGATTCCTCAGGTCGAGAGCACGCCGTTCTACCCACGCAGCCCTTATGGTGTTGCCAAGCTGTATGCGCACTGGATGACCATCAACTACCGCGAGTCCTACGGCATCTTCGCCACCAGCGGTATCCTGTTCAACCACGAATCGCCATTGCGCGGCCGTGAGTTCGTGACCCGCAAGATCACCGACTCCGTGGCCAAGATCAAACTGGGCCTGCTCGACAAGATGGAACTCGGCAACCTGGACGCCAAGCGCGACTGGGGTTTCGCCAAGGAATACGTCGAGGGCATGTGGCGCATGCTGCAGGCCGATGAGCCGGACACTTTCGTACTGGCGACCAACCGCACTGAAACCGTGCGTGACTTCGTCACCATGGCGTTCAAGGCTGCCGGGATCGATCTTTCCTGGAGCGGCGCTGCGGAAGACGAGCAGGGTACCGACAAGGCAACCGGCAAGGTGTTGGTCACCATCAATCCGAAGTTCTACCGCCCGACGGAAGTTGAACTGTTGATTGGTAACCCGGCCAAGGCCAAGGCAGCACTGGGTTGGGAGCCGAAAACCACGCTGGAAGAGCTGTGCCGCATGATGGTCGAGGCTGACCTGCGCCGAAATGAAAAAGGATTTTCGTTCTGATGAGTACTGCCGGTAAACGCGCGCTGATTACAGGGGTTCAAGGTTTCACTGGTCGATACATGGCTGCCGAGCTTAAGGCCGGTGGCTATGAAGTGATAGGAATGGGGACGCAACCCTCGGACGAACCTGGTTATTTTCAGGTGGATCTGGCCGATGGTCCTGCTCTGCGCGAGTTGCTGGCAAGTATTCAACCTGATGTAGTAGTGCATCTTGCGGCGCTGGCCTTTGTCGGGCACGGTGCCGCAGATGCGTTCTACCGCGTAAATCTCATCGGCACCCGCCATTTGCTGGAGGCTGTTGAAGCCTGCGGCAAGGTGCCGGATTGCGTGCTGCTTGCGAGCAGCGCCAATGTCTATGGCAATGCGTCGGCGGGGTTGTTGAGTGAAACCACTTCACCAGCACCTGCCAACGATTATGCGGTCAGCAAGCTCGCCATGGAGTACATGGCCAGTCTTTGGTTCAACCGGTTACCGATCGTGATTACGCGTCCGTTCAACTATACCGGCGTGGGTCAGGCCGACAGTTTCCTGTTGCCCAAGATCGTGACGCACTTTCGTCGGCGTGCCGACAAGATCGAACTGGGCAATCTGGATGTTTCCCGTGATTTCAGTGATGTACGGGCAGTGGTCAAGGCGTATCGTGGCTTGATCGAGGCCAGACCATTGGGGCAAACCGTCAACGTCAGTTCCGGAAAGAGTCATACCCTTCGTGAAGTGATCGACATGTGTTCCGCATACACCGGCCACCAGTTGGAGGTCGAGGTGAATCCGGCATTTGTCCGAGCCAATGAAGTGAAGATCCTCTGTGGTGATAACACTCGTCTCTGCCAGTTGGTGGCAGGCTGGGATACCCCGGGATTGGATAAAACACTGAGTTGGATGCTTTCGGCGGAATAAATGAAGCTAGTTCTCTCTGTTGAGCCGATCCGCTTTCCGCTGACCGGTATTGGTCGCTATACCTACGAACTTGCGCTGAGGCTTCAGCAAAGTCCCGAAATTACAGACCTGCAGTTTTTTGCTGGTCGACGTTTCTTGCCCGAGTTGCCCACTGCTGCGAATGAATCCGGTAGTGGCTATGGTTTGAAGCGTGCGGTACAGAAAAATTTTTTAGCTGTAGAAGCCTATCGATTGTTGATGCCGATGCTGCGAAAGGCTGCCCTCAAGGGGCACGGCGACTTTCTGTATCACAGTCCCAATTATTATCTCCCTCCCTTTGCCGGGCGCAGTGTCGCCACGTTTCATGATCTTTCGCCCTTTACCTGGGCCCACTGTCATGCGCCACAACTGGTCCGCTATCTGCAGAAAGAGCTCAAGACAACACTGGTGAGAGCCGATGCGCTGATCACCGATTCGGAGTTTACCCGCCAGGAGTTGGCCAGCTATTTTTCATGGCCAATTGAGCGGATACATACCGTGCCGCTGGCAAGCTCCCTGAATTTTACCCCCGGTCGCATGACGAGCTCAGAGCTACGCTTGATCGGCATGGGCTGGAGCAGGGTGGTTATACGCTGTTTGTCGGTACGATCGAGCCGCGCAAGAACATCGAGACGCTCCTGGATGCCTATGAGCGACTGCCGCTGGCCTTGCGAACGCGCTGGCCGCTGATTCTCACCGGCTACCAGGGATGGCGCAGCGATATGATTCATCGAAAGCTCGAGAGCGCGCGACGTGAAGGCTGGGCGCATTATCTCGGGTTTGTGCCGAGCGCAGATCTGCCGCTGCTTTTTGCCGGTGCCCGTCTGTTTGCCTTTCCTTCTCTTTACGAGGGGTTTGGTTTGCCGGTGCTTGAGGCAATGAGTTCGGGGGTGCCGGTGGTGTGTTCCAATAGTTCTTCGCTTCCGGAAGTCGCGGGTGAGGCGGCGTTGATGTGCGCGCCGATGGATGTCGACGAACTGACCCGTCTGCTCGAGCGAGGGCTGACCGATGATGCCTGGCGCGAGACTGCGGTCATCAAGGGGCAGCAGCATGCGCAGGGCTTCTCGTGGGAGCGCTGTGCCGTTGAAACCATGCAGGTCTACCAGAGGGTAATCAAAGGAACATGATCAAGGTCCTGCACTTTTTCAAAACCTATTACCCGGAAACCATGGGTGGTATCGAACAGGTTATTTTTCAGATTGCCCAAGGTGGTGCCAGCCATGGTTTTTCTTCGCAGGTTCTTTATCTCAGCGAGCGAGGCTCGGCGCGAAACGAAACGGTAGGCAATCACCTGACTCACCGCTCGAAACTTGATCTACATGTGGCTTCGACTGGCTTTTCGTTGTCGGCATTCAAGGATTTTTCCGAACTGGCCAAAGAAGCGGATGTGGTGCACTACCACTTTCCTTGGCCCTATATGGATCTGCTTCATTTTGCCAGTCGGCATGGCAAGCCTTCGGTGGTCAGCTATCACTCGGATATCGTCAAGCAAAAGACCCTGCTCAAACTATATGAGCCGTTGAGGAGCCGGTTTCTGTCCAGCGTGGATTGCATCGTTGCCTCTTCACCGAACTATGCGCAAAGCAGCCCGGTGCTGACCCGGTTCCGCGATAAAGTCGAAATCATCCCGTACGGGTTGGACGCGACTACCTATCCAGTCGCAACGCCGCAAAAGCTCGCGGATTGGCGAGCCAGGGTTGGCGAGAAATTCTTTTTGTTTGTCGGTGCCCTGCGTTATTACAAGGGCCTCGACTATCTGCTTGAGGCGGCGCGGATTACCGGGTTGCCGGTCGTTCTTCTGGGAGGAGGGCACCAGGAGATCGAGCTGAAGGAGCAAGCTTCACGCCTCGGCCTGACCAATGTGCACTTTCTGGGCGGATTGGGTGATGACGACAAGGCCGCGTTGCTGACGTTATGCCACGGATTTGTATTCCCGTCGCATCTTCGCTCGGAGTCGTTCGGTATTTCGTTGCTCGAGGCGGCGATGTACGGAAAACCGCTTATTTCCTGTGAAATCGGTTCCGGTACCACGTTTATCAATCTTGCGAATGAAACCGGCCTCGTAGTCCCGCCGCGCGACTCCATGGCGCTGGCCGGGGCAATGAATACACTCTGGAACAACGATGAGTTGGCTCGCGAGATGGGGCAACGTGCTCTGTGTCGTTACAGGGATGTGTTTTCAGCCGATGAGATGGCCAAGGCCTATGCCGGCTTGTACCGGAAGGTTTGCAAGGCAGTCTGATAACTGCTGGGCCATCCCGGGCTTGCGGCGCAACTCGCTTCTGCGGGTCAAGTAATCGCCGGTACATCTTTCTGCACTTTTGGACGGCTTCAGGTCCGCCCTTTGGTAGTAACTCTGTTTTGGTAGATACCGATGACTATGAGCGCAACTCAAAACCAATCCGTAGTCTCTCCCGTTTCGCGTAATCAAATCAGTCATATTGGATACCGGCCCGATATCGATGGGCTTCGAGCTATCGCTGTTTTGTCTGTATTGTTTTTTCACGCCTTCCCTGCGCTGTTGCGGGGTGGTTTTGTAGGGGTGGACATATTTTTTGTCATCTCCGGTTACCTGATATCCAGTGTCATCATCACGACGCTGGAGCAGGGGACGTTCAGCGTTGCTGACTTTTATTCCCGTCGCATCAGACGCATTTTTCCCGCGCTATTTACCGTATTGGCCGTATGTTTGGCTTTCGGCTGGAGCACGATGCTTGCCGATGATCTGGCGCTGCTGGCAAAGCATGTTCTTGGTGGTGCCACTTTTGTCTCAAACTTCATTTTGTGGGGGAGGCCGATTATTTTGACAAGGCATCAGAGCTGAAGCCTCTGCTTCATCTGTGGTCACTGGGAATAGAAGAGCAGTTCTATGTCATATGGCCGCTCTTGTTTTGGGCTGTCTGGCGAATGCGAATTCCGCTGTTGCCAATTGTTGTCATTGTTGGAGTCTTATCCTTTGTACTGAACATCATCGGAGTGCATGAGCACGCAACCGCAACGTTCTATTCGCCGCTTTCTCGAGGGTGGGAGCTTGTGGTTGGTGCGATGTTGGCGTGTTTCGGGTCGGGCTCCGGTTTGAGAGCTGACAGGTACGGCCGATCGATGAAAAAGATTGCACAGGTATTTGATCGGCAGCAGACGCGAACTGTAATTTCAGTTATCGGAATGCTGTTCATTGTGTATGCAGTTTTCCGCATCAATAGCACATTACCTTTTCCCGGCAAGTGGGCACTTTTTCCGGTTATTGGTGCCGCACTCATTATTGTGGCTGGCCCTGGCGCCTGGATGAATCGAGTCCTGCTGAGCAACCGTGTGATGACGTTTGTCGGGCTGATCAGCTTCCCGCTTTATCTATGGCATTGGCCCTTGCTGACGTTTGCCAGGAGTGCCTATCCGGAAGGTGTGCCTTGGCTGGTGCGTTTAGGTCTTCTGGTGGGCAGTGCTTTTCTCGCGACTCTTACATACGTTTATATCGAGCGTCCATTTCGTTCTGGCTCCAGGAAGCGGTTCAGTCTCTTCGCTCTTTGTGCGTTGATGTGCGTGGCGGGTGTGTTGGCAGGCATCGTTTTCAAATCTGGCGGCTTTCCTTCCCGGTATCCACAAATTATCCAGCGTGCGACCGAATATGATCTCGACGGCTACCGCGCAGGCCTTCGTAACCTCGTCTGTTTCATGGACGTCGGGCAAGAAGCGACCCAGTACGCTCCTGAGTGCGTAGACAAGGGTGACAAGCCTTTGTGGGTGTTGTGGGGAGATTCCGATGCCGCCGCCATATATTCGGGACTGCGTGGGCTTGCGGATCGCTCTGGACAATTCCGGCTGGCACAATTCACTTCTTCGTCATGCCCGCCGATAGTCGGATTTCAGGGAAAGAATCCGGCGTGCAAATCAAACAATCAGTGGACCATCGATAAGGTTCGCGAGTTGGTGCCTGATACTGTAATTCTTGCTGGCATGTGGCCACGATATGACAAGACGCTTTTGTCAGCGACCGTCAAACAAATTCAGGATGCCGGTAGTCGCAGAGTGATTCTCCTGGGGCCTACGCCAGCCTGGAAAGACACGCCTTCTCGTATTGCCTTCAACTTGTGGAGTCATGACCCATTCCATCGTATTCCGTCAGAGCGGTTGGACTACGAGAAGTATGGAATGGGTCAGGAGCAGGAGGTGAATGGTGAGCTGGACACTGGAACCGACGCTGCGGAAAGGGATTTGAGAATTCTGGCGCAGGAGTCAGGCGCCCTTTACATTTCAGTGGCTCAGAAAATGTGTAACGAGGAGGGTTGTCTCATGAGAGAGACGGCATCGAGTGGTGATGCGTTTTATCTCGACATCGTTCACTTGACCCGCCACGGCTCGGATTTCGTCGCGCGAGCGATCGCTCGGGAGTTGGGTGTCACAGATCACTGACCCATGATGCATTGTTGAAGCCCGCCAAGGGCTTCAATCTTTTTTCACCGGCTCACCGGGCATGTTTCCGTGCCCGGTGAGCCGGTGTCTCGCGGGGCTTACTGCTGCCTTTTTATGTGGATGCCTTCCAGTCGGGCGGACAGTCCATAGTAGGTATCGTTGGTCGGCGAGTCTAACTCAAGGTTGTTGGAGCCGTTTTTTAGTACGCCGTTGTCGATTTTTGCCTCGAACTCTCCGTTTTCACTCCATTGGACAGGTAAGGTCTTGCCGTTGAGTTTGATGACCATATTGCTTTGAGCGTCTGGTTCCGCGAATAGAGTAAACCGGCCTTTGAGTTCATAAGCTATGTCGCTTCCAGGTTTGAATTCGAAAGCAAGGTTGGCGTGCTTATCAATTTTCCAGGCCGATGGATGGTGATAAAAACTGCCTATATCCCACTCGGCTTCTCGCCAGCCAGTACCGTGAGTAGGCAGTTCCATGCTCCACCATTTGCCAAACGTCCAGTCGTATTCGTCGCTCACAACAGCGTCTTCAAAGCGAACGAAGCGTGTCTGTGCGTTGCGTGCACTTTCAATGGCATCCCGACGTTCCGTTACAACACCTCGACTCTCTGGAGTTGTACGACCGCTCTGACTTTCTTCGCTCTCGTTGCCAATCTCCACTGTGACGATTGAGGTCTTGGGGATTACCAGGCTTGCGGGTTGCTCCGAGGCTGGAAAGCCCGGCCCGCTGACCGGGGTCGGGTATTCGAATGTCCAGTTCTGAGCGTTCTCTACGCACCGACCTTTACGCCCCAGCGAATCCGAGTGCTGCCAGTGCTTGCTGGGCATATGGCAAACCTGGATGTCTGATATCGGTTTGTTATACAAGAATGACAAAGAACCGGTCAGGCTCTCGTTGATGAACATCCATATGTAGTTCAGCTGATTCCCATGGTCGAGAATCAGAAGGGTCTTGTTCTCGATGTTGCCATCAAATTTTTCCGTGATCTCATTGAGTACCGTCGCCTGCTTGCGGGAGATTTCTATGTAGTGGTGGAATTGGTAAAGCTGGAATGACACTCCGATAATGAAAAAGAAACCAAAAACTATATTGGTTATCGATTTGGAGAGGCGGTATCCGGTGCTGATGATTGCCAACAGCAGAAGTGCTGCGCCAGGTGTTGCAAATAAAAATGTTCTTTGACTAACCAAGAGATGGTTAGGGGAAATCAGAAATGGAAAGTAGCCAAGGAGAATGAGTGTCACGCCTGCAATTGCGAGTCTGCCATTAAAGGAAAGGCTTTGTTTAGGGGCGGCTTTGTTGTGCTTGCTATTAAATATAAGTATCGCCGCGATAATCAAAAAGAAAAAAACGCTCGCGGCGATTACATATCCGTAGCTGGAAAATTCATGTTTGGTAATCCGTATGGCATCAAACCAGCCGCCAAGGGTGCTGCGCAGTAGCCCGATGCTGAAGAGTTTTGGGTAGGTGACTTTCAGAGTTGTCAGCAGATTGGGCCCGACAACACTTGTTTGATAGCTGTTTACAAGTGGTGCGGTGTGGAAGGCGTATGCAACGTAAACAACGGCTCCGGCGACCCAGATCGCGTGCTCCAGCAGTTTCTGTTTGATTTGAATCAGTGCCGATAGCATACCGTTACGGATAAACAAGAGCAAAGCTGGAATGCAGGCGAGCAGCAGTGAAGCCTCATACATGAAACAGGCAGAGGAGAGCAGGGCGCTCGCCACTATGCTTAGCATTAGGGCATGGGACTTTCGGTTAAGTGACAGTGCGTGCAGGAAAACAGCACTGCCCAATAGCGTGAGGCTAAGTGCCCAGTTGATGTGCAGGCTTCTGAAGGAAAGTTGCATGGTGTCTGCTGGATAAATGATGACCAGTGCACATGCAATGATTCCGAGTTTTGAACTGCTCGTCAGTTTCTCGATGATGTAGCTAACGGAAGAGCCTTTTATCAGCAGTGAAAGAATTAACAGAACATGCCAAAAAAAGAACGAGTTGTTGTCAAGCCAGAAAGCAACGGCCTGAGGAAGGATCGTCAGTGGTCTCAGTGCGTGTAACGGCAGCGGGCTGGAGGTATCGGAGATGAAGAATATCCCGTGTTTGACGAAGAGTCCTAAAATCCCCCACTCCTCGATCAGCCCGGTCATGGCGAAACCGAACGGCAGCCAAAGTATCAAGATGATAACGGCTGCGGGAATAATATGTGCGAGCCAGCGCTTTACCGCCACAGGAGTGGCATCAGGCTCTAAGTTTTCGTCCGGGTGAGTACTGGATGGGGCTGTGGATGACCTGATGCTCATTTATCTTTCCATGGCTTTATAAATTCTGCTGCCTGATCGGGTTCTGGCCTGACAGGCGGCGTCCGATATTTGTCATTTTGCAGGCTGGATCAGTCGCAGCATGACGTCTGTACTACGTTACTTATCGCGCTTTCATCTTTGCCTAGTAACGTTTATCCAGTCCAGTTCGGCGGAAACGCCGCCATTTCCGGCGTCCACATCTGAAATGAATTCGATGGAGTTTCGACCTGACTTGAGTGTGTCGGCCGGCACGCTTCCACTGAATCTGCCTTCCTGGATCCACTGCAGCGGAATATGGATTCCGTTGACTTCTACCTGCATCTTGTCGCGAAACTGTTTATTGGCGAAGCTTTTGAAAAAACCATTGATCTCATAAGGGGCAGATGCAGGTATCAAATCGAAAACGAGAGATGACTGCGGTGCGTTTTTCCACGCCGAAGCTGTATGAACAAAGCGTCGTGTTTCCCATTGCGTGTTCCTCCAGCCAGACCCGGCGATTGGCGGAGTCATGCTCCACCACCTGCCAAAGTCCCAGTAGTACTCATCAGGGGATGGTTGGCGGAAATGGAAGAATTGAAACCAAGGGTGCGATTCAGTGATGCCTCGCAGCCGGGCACCTGCCGGAGATGACTCGGACTCCAGTTCCTTGCGCCATGCATTCAGCTCGGCATTGGCAGCAGGTGCTTCGCCCCTTCCAACTTCGACAGTTACAACGTCCGCATTGGAAAGTTTTTTGCTCGGTGGTGGTGGAGTGTCGAACGGGACGGGATAGTTGAGTGTCCACCCTTCTTCGGTTTTCTCGCATGTACCTTTACGCTGCAACGGGTCGGTCTGTTGCCACTCGTGGCTAGGCATGTAACAGACTTCAACTATGTCTGCTGGCTTTTCGTATATATGGAAAAGGATGGCACTCAGGTCTGGGTTCAAAAACATCCAGTCATGATTGAGTTGGTTGGAGTAATCAAGGATCAGCAGCGTTTTACCGACTGCATTTCCATCAAAGTTATGGGCGATGTCATTGAGGATCGACTGCTGCCTTTTGGATATTTCAATGTAGTGCTGGAACTGAAACAGCTGTGCTGACAGTCCGGTGAAAATCAGCATTGCAGACAGCGCTGCTGTGGCTATTTTCGAATATCGGTAAATGCACAAGAGCAGCGCGATGAATATCATCGTCGCTCCGGGAGCTGCGTATAGAAAAGTTCTCTGGCTGACGGCCATGTGCGCAGGATTGAAAATGAACGGCAGATAGCCCATGCAAATCAGGACGAGTCCGATCGCGATCATGCGCACAGGTAACGTCCAGCGTGAGTTCGAACCTGTCTCGACCAGGGAGGGGGCTTTCGATTTCCATGCGACAAATGCAATCAATGCAAGCAGTAGCGCGGTAGCGACGGTCACATACCAATAACTGCCGATTTCAGAACCGGTGATTCTGAATGCATCGATCCAGCCGCCGAAAACGCTTCGTTTTACACCCAGGCTGAACAGTTTGGGGAAATACATTTTTACAGAGGCTAATGCACTATCACCCACCACTGCGCTTTGATAACTGTGTACCAGCGGCAGAGTGTGTATTACATAGGCGATATACGCGGCCGGGCCGATCGCCCAGATCAGATGTTGACAGTAGAATCGCTTGATATGCGCAACGATGCCTTGAATGCCGACTTGTATGAAGATCACGAATGCTGGAATGGCCGCCAGCAGAAGCGCTACTTCGTACATCGCACAGCTGGCAGCGAGTATCAGGCTTGCAAGGGCGCTGAGTATTAAGGACCTGACTCTGTTTCTTTCGTCAAGTGCTCGTATCAGCAGGACGCTGGCCAACAAGACAAGCCCGAGGGCCCAGTTGATGTGGATGGATCTGAACGACAGTTGCATGGTGTCAGCGGGGAAAACGATGACCAGTACGCTCGCCAGCATTCCCCATTTGATTGCGCCTGTTAGGCGGGTGGTGATGACACTGGCAGCCCATCCCTTGATCACCAGGGCAATGATCAGTAAGACATGCCAATAGTTGAACGAGTTAGGGTCGAGGCTGTATGCAATTGCATGAGGAAGAATAGTGAGCGGTCGAAGGGCGTGCGCCGGCATTGCACTGGCAGCATCGGTCAGAAAGAACACACCGACTCTGCTGAATAACCCAACAACCCCCCATTCTTCGAGCAATCCGGTCAGGGCGAAGCCAAACGGAAGCCAGATAAAAAATACGGTAAGCAGCGCTGGGCCCAGATGGGCGAGCCAGATCAGTTTTTTTTCATGAAGTGTTGCTGGCGCCAAAGTTAGCGCCTGATTGAAAGTTGCAGTCATGTGGTGTCCGTTGGCCCTGTTATGGTTTTGTTTTATGTGTGACTTTCAGGACAAATTTATTCAATAGATAGCTGCATGGCAGCAGAAGCAAAATCACCAGAATCGGAGCGATCACTTTGTGTAAATGCAGGTGCTCGACCAAGAGGTTGAGTATTAATGCGCCGAGCAGATACTGTACCAGGTAGATGCTCGGATAGATCGCCATGCCAATCCATGACTGTTGAACCTTGAAGACAACTTTTGAGTTGAAGACGTAGGCAAAAACAATCCCAGTCGCATAGGCGATTGCATAGGCTACCTGATAATCGATCCAGTAACTCAACATCAAGTAGAGGCAGTAGGTCAGGCCGGTATTGAGTCCGCCGCCGATCAGAAACTGAATCCAGCGGCGAACTTGGGTATTGTCTTTAAGTGCTATCACAATGGTGATTTTTTCGAGGTGAGTTTGACGAACTCCGAATAGTCTCGGATGTAGTCTTCAGCTTCGTAATAGTCGGAAGTGAATACCAGCAGCACTGCGTCTTCAGAGTATTTGTACTGAATGCCCCACGTCAGTGGTGGCAGGTAAATCCCTTTGTTTGGTGCATCCAGCAGAACTTCTGCCCGATTGGTACCATCATCGACCACCACCGCACAGCTACCTTTCACACAAATCAGGAACTGGTGGCATTTGTGATGGGCATGCTCACCACGAGTTTTCTGACTCGGAACGTTGAATACCAGAAAGTAGCGTTTTGGCGTGAAGGGGATTTCCTTGTGGAACTCGCCGACCGACAAGTCGCCACGCATGTCGGCGATGTATTTGAAACGGTGGGTGGTGACATCGCCCACTCCGATTCGAACCACGGCTTCCGACTGCTCGTCGGGCTTCGCCGCGGGGCTTTTGGCGGCATCACTGAAGGCGGAGTTCTCGACGTAGCCGGTGATTCGGGCTGGGGAGCCTGTGACGATTGCATAGGGTGGTACAGATTTGGTGACCACTGCGCCGGCGCCGACCATCGCACCCGTGCCGATGGTGATGCCTGGCAGGATGACTGCGCCGCCGCCGATGGAGGCGCCATCCTGGATCACCGTCTGCGAAAACGACTCCGGATAGACTTTCGAGCGTGGGAACTTGTCGTTGGTGAACGTGGCGTTCGGGCCGATGAACACATCGGAGCCGATCCGCAGGCCGTCCCAGACATAAACCCCGGACTTGATGGTCGTACGATCGCCGATCACTACGTCGTTTTCGATCAGTGAGTGCGAGCAGACGTTGACGTCTTCACCAATCACCGCATCCTGGAAGACCACCACGTACTGCCAGATGCGCGTGTTCTTGCCGATGTTCTTGCTTTTGACATCGGCGCTGGCGTGGATAAACGGCTCACTCATTTGGAATTTCCTTGTTGTCGAGTTTCATGCAGACAATGGCCAGCGGTCTCTGCTTGCTGTTTTCGTAGGCCCGCCAGGCATAAGTGCCCACGAGGCCGACCCCGAGCAGATTCAATGTGCCCAGCAGCAGCACCACCAGCATGGTTGCGGCGTAACCCGGTACCTCAATGGCTCCCGACAGTCGCGCGATGATGACCATTACGCCAATGAACAGAGAGATGAGCGAGCCCATCGCGCCCATTCGGGTCAGCAGTCTGATCGGGTAGTCGGTGAAGGCGAACACACTGTCCATCATGTATTCGAGCTTTTTCTTGAAGGTCCATGCCGATTTGCCTTCGAGGCGGGTCTGGCGCTCGTACTCGATGAACTTGCGACGGAAGCCCAGCCAGAAGATCAGTGCGATGAGCGACGAGCGGGACTCGTTCAGCTGTAACAGCTGTTCACGGAACGCCTTGTTGCAACCGAAAATATCTACGCCGCCCTTGGGCATGTCATGCACGACCAGTCGGCGATACAGGCCCCAGAAGATCGAGGAGGCCATGCGGCTGGAAAGCGGATCCTGGCGGGCGTTGCGGGTGCCGATGGCAACGTCGCATTCGTCATTGGAAAGCGATTTGAAGAAGCTGATCAAAAGTTCTGGCGGCTCTTGAAGGTCTGCTGCCATGACGCCGAAATAGTCGCCCCTGGCAGCCATCAGGCCAGTGCGAATGGCCGGAAACGAGCCGAAATTGCGCGAATGCGCCAGCAATTGCGCGGAAAAACCCATGGTGCCCAGTGCATTCTTGAGCAAGGCAAACGAATCGTCGGGACTGCCGTCCACCACAAAAAAACCACCTCGAGCTGATTCTCGAGGGTGTCGTTCATGTCTGTCAGGGCCTGGATCAACCGGGGTATCGAGTCAGCGTTCTTGTAGACCGGGACGATAACGGAATATCTCATGCCACCCATCCGTTGACGGCGGTGATCACAGTGCTGACTTCTTCATCGGTCATTTCCGGGTAGCAAGGCAGGGTCAGGATCAGCGAGGCCAGTTTTTCGGTGTTGGCCAGGCTGTAGTCGGCGAACTGATTGCCAAAAACAGGTTGCTTGTAGTCCGGGATCGGGTAGTGAACATCGGACGCAATCTGTGCTTCGCGCAAGTGCACTTGCAGCGCATCGCGTTTCGCCGACTTGATCACGTAAAGGTGGGCGACCGAGGCGGTGCCTTGGTCTTCAGCGTGATTCACATCCTCGTGGCGAATTTCGTTTCTGTAGCGCGCGGCGATTTCGCGACGGCGTGCGTTGCTCGCGTCGAGGTGCGGTAGAAACTCGGACAGGATCGCTGCCTGCATTTCATCCAGGCGACTGTTGCGGGCGCCGTCCAGCTCGACGCAGTATTTCGAGGACCAGCCATATTGGCGCAGTTGCGCTACGCGCCGGGCAATGGCATCGGAGTTGGTTACAACGGCACCGCCGTCACCCAGCGCACCAAGGTTTTTGGTCGGGTAGAAACTGAAGCTCGCAGCGTCACCGAAAGTGCCGACGCGCTGTCCATCACGCTCGGCGCCATGGGCCTGGGCGCAATCCTCGAGCAATGGGATCTGGCGAGCACTGCAGTATTCGGCGATAGCCTTGATTTGTGGGGCTGCCAGACCATACAGGTGAGTGACGACTACTGCTTTGGCGCCGGATTCAATCGCCTGCTTGACCCCTTCGAGGGTTACCACGTGAGTCTGCAGATCAACGTCCATGAAAATAGGTGTAGCGCCGATGGCCAGCACCGAAGTGGTGGTGTACATCCCGGCATTGGCCACAGTGGCCACCTGATCGCCTTTTCCGACGCCCAGCGCCTTGAGGGCCAGCTCGATGGCATCGGTGCCGTTGGCAACCGTGATGCAATGACCGGCATTCAAATATTGCGCAAAGCCTGTTTCAAAGCGTTTGACTTCCGGCCCCAAAATAACCCAGCCGCTGGCAATCACGCGTTGCACCGAAGAACTGATTTGCGATTGAAATTTTTCTATCTTCGCTGCAAGGTTGTTGATCTGCTGCATGGGGCTCTCCATTTCGAAGCAAAAGACGTGTGATATCTGTTTTTTTGGCGGGGTTCGCCTAAAAATTTATAGGCCGAGCTCGCAGTTAATCAGTGATGACATACGCTCGTACCACTTTCCGGACGGATTCTATCCGTACCCTGAGCCCGCTCCAACCTGCGAAGCGCATTTAGACGATTTGTTTGTCTAGAGGACGTGGAAGCTCTTTTGAGGCGGGAAGTGAAGGTTCAATGATTTTCAGCTGGCAAGCTGTATTTGGTAGTGGGCTGCAAAACCCCGAAATGAATGGACGTTTCAACTTCAAATAACTCGAGGTCGTGTGCTTCAAGTCTTTGTTCAGCGTTAGTTCAGGCGGTTTTGAACAAGATCCGAAAGTGGGCATCTTCGCGAAAGTGGTCAACCGTTCTCCGATTCAATAAACTGCCGCCCAAAGCAGTTCCCCAGATGCTCTCTGTCTCTTCATCGAGGGGATGGTTGATTGCCATTTCACGATGATTGCGCGCGCGTCATTCATGTTTCCTCAAGGGTCGCCCATGAGCTCCAAGACATTCCTGGTAACCGGAGGCAGCGGTTTTGTGGGGCGAGCATTGATCGAGCGTTTGTCGAAAATGCCAGAGTGCGCGGTCATTGCTCCGGTGCGGGGCGCTGTGATGTCGTTTCCACCCGGAGTGTGCTCGATTCCGTGCACGGGGCTTGAACCGCCGCAGGACTGGAGTGCGGCGCTGAAGGATGTCGATTGTGTCATTCACGCGGCAGCACGCGTTCATGTCATGAACGAGTCTGCAGCCGATCCGCTGGCTGTATTTCGCCTGGTCAACGTTGATGGCACCTTGAATCTGGCGCGTCAGGCTGCTGCTGCCGGCGTCAAGCGGTTCATTTTCATCAGCTCGATCAAGGTCAATGGTGAGGTCACGGCGCCGGGGTATCCGTTCACGGCAGACGATAAGCCTGCACCGCTCGATCCCTATGGCGTCTCCAAGTTTGAAGCCGAACAGGCCTTGCGGGCATTGGCTGCAGCCACAGGCATGGAACTGGTAATCATCCGGCCGGTGCTGGTGTACGGCCCCGGAGTGAAAGCCAATTTTCTCAGCATGATGCGCTGGTTGTATCGCGGCGTGCCATTACCGTTCGGTGCCCTGGATAATCGGCGTAGCCTGGTCGCGATTGACAATCTGGTCGACCTGATCGTGACCTGCACCGAGCACCCTGGTGCGGCCAACCAGGTTTTTCTGGCCAGTGATGGTGAGGATCTGTCGACGACTCAACTGTTGCAAAAGCTGGCCGCTGCCATGGGGCGTCCGGCGCGTCTGCTGCCGGTACCGGTTGGCTTGATGGATGGCGTGGCCACGTTGATGGGGCGTCGGGCACTGTCGCAGAGGATTTTTGCTTCCCTGCAGGTTGATATCAGCAAAAACCGGCAGCTGTTGAACTGGACTCCACCGGTTGCCTTTGACCGCGCCCTCAGTCTGACGGCGCAGCACTTTCTGGATACTCGTCAATCATGAATTACGGATGGTTCATACCGGTCATTGCGCTACTGTCCTTTGGCTTCACGTGGCTTTTGCGACATTACGCGTTGTCGCGCAGCCTGATGGATATTCCCAACGCCCGCAGCTCACACTCGATCCCGACCCCGCGCGGAGGAGGAGTAGCGATTGTTCTGACCTTCATGCTGGCGCTGGTTTTCCTGCTATGGCGGGACCTCATTGCTCCGGCCCAGTTCTGCGCGATTGGCGTGGCGGGCGGCCTGGTCGCTGTTATCGGTTTCATGGACGACCATGGGCACATCGCTGCTCGCTGGCGTCTGCTGGGGCATTTTGCGGCTGCCACCTGGTTGCTTTACTGGATGGGAGGCTTGCCATCGATCACGATTTTCGGATGGCAGGCCGATCTCGGTGTCCCGGGGCATCTGCTTGCCGTGCTTTATCTGGTGTGGCTGTTGAACCTCTACAACTTCATGGACGGCATCGACGGTATCGCCAGTGTCGAAGCCATCAGTGTCTGTCTCGGTGTATGTCTGCTCGCCTGGCTCGCAGGTTCGTTGCAGTTGATCTGGGCACCGCTGCTGTTGGCCGTATGCGTCGCCGGCTTTCTGTTCTGGAACTTCCCGCCAGCGAAAATTTTCATGGGCGATGCCGGCAGCGGATTCCTCGGCATTGTTCTGGGAGGTCTTTCGCTGCAGGCCGCAGCTGCATCGGCCGATTTTTGTGGGGGTGGCTGATTCTGTTAGGTGTATTCATTGTCGATGCGACTTACACCTTGCTTCGCCGGCTGCTGCGTGGAGACAAAGTGTATGAAGCCCATCGCAGTCATGCCTATCAGTTCGCCTCTCGTCGGTTCGGTCGTCATCTGCCGGTAACTATTGCCGTTGCGGCGATCAATATGTTCTGGCTGCTGCCGATTGCCGTGGCGGTGACGCGTTTTGGACTGGACGGCTGCCTGGGTCTGATTGTGGCCTATGCTCCACTGCTGTTGCTGGCAATCAGGTTTGGAGCCGGTAAGCTCGAATAGAGGGTTGGTGAAAATCCCGGTAACGGCTTTGACATTGTCATTTGGGTTTAAAGTAGACGAGATGTGCTACTGGCCTGCCTGGGCGATGCGTCAGTTGAAAGGAGGGGGCTGAGGTGTTTGAAGAGTCATTGAATAAAGTCAGAGAGCGGTTGCTGGGATTGCCCCGGCGGCGCAAGCGTCTGATACAAGTGGCAACAGACATTGTTCTGGTCTGGGCCGCGCTCTGGCTGGCATTCATTGTCCGGCTGGGGATAGACGACATGTACAATCCCTTCAAAGTGCATCTCTGGTTGTTTGCCTGCGCTCCGATTGTTGCTATTCCTCTGTTTATCCGTTTCGGCATGTACCGGGCGGTCATGCGCTACTTCGGTAATGACGCTTTGATCGCGATCATCAAGGCTGTCAGTCTTTCCTCGTTGATTCTGGCTGTTGTCGTTTACTGGTACAGCAATCACGAGGCCGTTGTTCCACGTTCGATCATTTTCAACTACTGGTGGCTGAGTCTGGTCATTATCGGCGGATTGCGCCTGTGCATGCGTCAGTACTTCATGGGCGACTGGTTTACGGCGTCTTTGCACGTACCTTTTACGAGCCGTGACAACGGCTTGACCAAAGTCGCCATCTACGGCGCCGGTGTTGCCGGCAATCAATTGGTGGCGGCACTTCGCATGGGCAAGGTCATGCGCCCCGTGGCGTTCGTCGACGATGATCCGAGCATCGCCGACCGTTCGATTTCCGGCCTGCATGTCTACAAGCCCAAGCACATTCAGGAGATGATCGATGTCACCGGAGCTCAGGAAATCCTCCTCGCGCTTCCGTCATCCACCCGCGCGCGCCGTCGAGAGATCCTCAACCTGCTGGAGGGTTTTCCGCTTCACGTGAGAAGCGTGCCGAACTTCACCGATCTGGCGAGCGGCCGGGTCAAGGTCGAGGATATCCAGGAGGTTGATATTGCCGACCTGCTTGGGCGTGATTCGGTGCCTGCGCAGCCGGATCTGCTCGAACGCTGTATCAAAGGCAAAACCGTGATGGTGACGGGGGCTGGCGGTTCGATCGGCTCGGAGTTGTGCCGTCAGATCTTCGCATTGGGGCCGACCACGCTACTGCTGTTCGACCACAGTGAGTTCAATCTCTACAGCATTCTCACCGAGCTGGAGCGACGCGGCTGCCGGGAGTCCGTATCCGTGCACTTGCTGCCGATTCTCGGTTCTATCCGCCACCCACACAAATTGCTCGATGTCATGAAGACCTGGCGGGTCGACACTGTCTATCATGCCGCCGCCTACAAACATGTGCCGATGGTGGAGCACAACATCGCCGAAGGTGTGCTGAACAACGTGATCGGCACGCTCAATACGGCCCAGGCAGCGTTGCAGTCCGGGGTGTCCGACTTTGTGCTGATTTCGACTGACAAGGCTGTGCGCCCAACCAATATCATGGGGAGCACCAAGCGCCTTGCCGAGTTGACGCTTCAGGCGTTGAGCCGCGAGATAGCTCCGGTATTGTTCGGTGACAAGTCGAACGTGTCCCGGGTCAACAAGACCCGCTTCACCATGGTCCGTTTCGGCAATGTGCTGGGGTCTTCCGGTTCGGTCATTCCACTGTTTCACAGTCAGATAAAGTCGGGTGGCCCGCTGACGGTCACACATCCGAAAATCACCCGCTACTTCATGACAATCCCGGAAGCCGCCCAACTGGTCATTCAGGCGGGCTCCATGGGGCAGGGCGGGGATGTGTTCGTGCTGGATATGGGCGAGCCGGTGAGAATCGTGGAGCTGGCCGAGAAAATGATTCATCTGTCCGGTTTGAGCATTCGTTCCGAGCGCAATCCTCAAGGCGATATTTCCATCGAGTTCACGGGGTTGCGTCCCGGTGAGAAGCTCTATGAAGAACTGCTGATCGGCGACAACGTCGCCGCGACGCCTCATCCGATGATCATGACGGCCAGTGAGGACCACTTGCCATGGGATGTTCTCAAATCCCGGTTGGGTGAATTGCTCGCTGCAGTCGATGCGGATGATTATTCTCGCGTCCGCCAGCTTCTGCGTGAAACCGTTAGCGGTTATACCCCCGACGGTGAGATTGTCGACTGGATTCATCAGCAACGCCGTCTCGAGCCCTGATTGTTTCACATCCTGTAACGGACGCGTTTTTGACAGGCTCCCATCATCGCCTAAGTTTGGAGAGCGGCTTCGGAAAAGCTGCTTTCTCAATTGATGATGGAGCGTCACTTATGCGTACCGGCTATTTCTACTCCCTGATTTTCGCCCTCTTGACCAGCGCCTCGATTGCCGCAATCGCGGCACCTTCGGTGCCTTCCGAGCCGAACAAGGCACCTGTGGTGATGAGTTCGTCAGTCACTTCTGAAAGTCCAAAAGTCGATCTGAACGGCGCCGACGCAGCCACTCTGCAAAAGGAGCTGGCAGGAGTGGGGGAGGCGAAGGCGAAAGCCATTGTTGCTTATCGTGAAACAAACGGGCCGTTTACATCCGTGGATGAGTTACTGGAAGTTAAGGGCATCGGTAAAGCGATCCTGGATCGCAATCGCGACAAGCTGGACGTCAACTAAGCGAGTGGTTCAACGCCAAGGGGCCGGTCATTGACCGGCCCTTTTGCATTTGGTTTCCCGAGAACGTCACAGGGTGGCGATTGCCTTTTTCGTCGGACGAGTTAAGATTATGACTATCATATTGCTCTGAGATTATGCCTATAATAATTTCAGTCGCCTCTGAAGCGTCCCAGCTTTTCAGCGGTTACTCATTACTCACGCATTCCAGGAGTCTCCGTCATGAATTCCCAGAAATCCCAAGGTACGGCGCTGGTCACTGGCGCGTCTTCCGGCATCGGTGCGGTGTATGCAGAGCGGTTGGCGGCACGTGGTTTTGATCTGCTGCTGGTGGCCCGTGATCAGGAGCGCCTGGAGTCTGCCGCCCACAAGCTGCGGGATGCTCACGGCGTTCAGGTGGCAGTGTTGAAGGCCGATCTGACGCAAAAGGAAGAGGTTCTCAAGCTGGAGCAACGTTTGCGCAGCGATTCCAGCATCAGCCTGCTGGTCAACAATGCGGGTGTGGCAGTCAATGGTTTGCTGGCCAATGCTGACCCTGACGCGCTGGAGAAGCTGATTCAGCTGAATGTCACAACGCTGACTCGACTCGCTGCCGCAGCCGCTGCCGCGTTCACCCGAGCCGGCCGCGGCACGATCATCAATATCGCGTCGGTGGTCGCATTGTTCCCCGAGCGCTTCAATGCGACCTACAGTGCAAGCAAAGCCTATGTGCTGAGTCTTACTCAGTCGTTGAACACCGAACTCGAGGGCACCGGGGTCAAGGTACAGGCGGTATTGCCCGGTGTGACCCGCACCGAAATCTGGGAGCGCTCCGGTTTTGATGCCAGTGGTATTCCGGCAGAGATGGTGATGGAGGTGGGCGAAATGGTTGATGCCGCGTTATCCGGTCTGGACCAGGGCGAACTCGTGACGATTCCTTCGCTGCCCGATGCCGGTGAATGGCAAGCCTTCGTTGCTGCACGTCATGTGATGGCACCCAATCTGTCCCATAGCTCGGCGGCCAGCCGATACAAGTAAATGACTTTTGAGTCGTGAGAGGTCAACCCGATATGGATCAGCGTCGAGTAGTTGTCACGGGGATGGGCCTGGTATCGCCCTTGGGCAGTGATATTGAAGTCGTTTGGCAGCGTCTGCTGGCCGGGCGCTCGGGATTGCGCAACCTGCCGGAGGCGGTCATTGCGGATCTGCCGACGCGGGTCGGTGGTGTAGTGCCGACGTTGGAAGAGGACGCCGAAGCCGGTTTCGATCCGGATCGGGCGACGCCACCCAAAGAACAGAAGAAAATGGATCGCTTCATTCTGTTCGCGATGGAGGCTGCACGTCAGGCGCTGGACCAGGCAGGCTGGCATCCGACTGAACCCCGTGCGCAGGAGCGTACTGCCACCATCATCGGTTCCGGTGTCGGTGGCTTCGGTGCAATTGCCGATGCTGTGCGCACTACCGACAGCCGTGGTCCACGGCGTTTGTCGCCGTTCACCATCCCTTCGTTTCTGGTCAACCTCGCGGCGGGCCATGTCTCGATCCAGCACGGTCTGAGGGGCCCGCTAGGTGCGCCGGTCACCGCGTGTGCCGCTGGCGTGCAGGCGATCGGTGACGCCGCTCGGATGATTCGTGCCGGTGAGGCCGACATTGCCGTGTGCGGCGGTGCGGAAGCATGCATCGACCGCGTGAGTCTTGCCGGATTTGCAGCGGCGCGGGCGCTCTCCAGTGGCTACAACGACACGCCCGAGCGTGCTTCGCGCCCGTTCGACAGCGGGCGTGACGGTTTTGTGATGGGCGAGGGCGCCGGGTTGCTGGTGATCGAATCGCTGGATCACGCATTGGCCCGTGGTGCCAAACCACTGGCCGAACTGGTCGGCTACGGCACCAGCGCCGATGCCTATCACCTGACTGCCGGGCCGGAGGACGGCAGCGGAGCTCGACGAGCCATGGCGCTGGCGCTGGCTCAGGCCGGTATCGCGCCGGATCAGGTGCAGCATCTGAATGCACATGCGACCTCGACGCCGGTTGGCGATCTCGGCGAGCTGGCGGCCATCAAGTCGGTGTTTGGAGCGCAGAACAAAATCGCCGTGACTTCGACCAAATCCTCCACCGGCCATTTGCTGGGCGCTGCCGGCGGTCTGGAAGCGATCTTCACGCTGTTGGCGATCCGCGATCAGGTCGTTCCGCCAACCCTCAATCTGGAAAATCCCGATCCGGCCAGCAAAGGCGTGGACATCGTCCACGGTCAGGCGCGGACAATGCCGATCGAATACGCGCTGTCCAACGGTTTCGGTTTCGGTGGGGTCAATGCCAGCGTGCTGTTCAAGCGCTGGCAGGCTTAGTCTTCAGGAGCGCTTGAGGTGTTCGCGGGTGACGTCGAGGATCTGTTGGGCAAATCCGGCATCCGCGACGCTGCGTGAGAGCAGGAGCGCGCCCGCCAGTGTTGCCATGATGACGATGCTGCGTTCGGCCGCGTTCTCGCCTTCGAGGGTGTTCTGGATCTGATCCAGACGCGCCTTGAGCACGAGATCGCTGGTCGGGCTCGGTTGTCCGCGCAATCCCAGTTCCGAAGAAATGGTCAGCAGCGGGCAGCCTTCATGCGGAGAGGTCTGGTGCCACTCGGAGAGATACGTATCGATAAAGGCTTCCAGCGGTTTTTCCTGGGCGAACAGCTCTTCGCACAAACCTGCGACCTGATCGCCGGCGGCTTGCAGGGCTTTTTCGACCAGATCGTCCTTGGATTTGAAATGCGAATAAAAGCCGCCGTGGGTCAGGCCCAGCGCCTTCATCAATGGTTGCAGACCGGTCGCACCGATGCCGTCCTTGCGAAAGCGCTCGGATGCTTCCTTGATGATGCGCTGATGGGTCTGGGCTTTATGATCTTGCGAGTAACGCATTTAAACTCTCCGCAACAAGACCGCCATCTTAACCAATGCAAATTGAATGGTGACTGTACTTCTACTTCTAAAAAACGTGCTGGTGAATCCAACAAGTTCGTAACAGCCATCAACGGTTGGCACGGATAGTGGTTGCAGCTCACAAAGTTGTCATCACCGAAGGAGCAGGAGAACCATGTACAAAGACTATCCGGCCGCCTATCAAGTCAGTAAGGGCTCGGCCTTGCAGGTCAATGCACCGTTCTACGAGCGGATTCGCGACCGCAAGGATGCGCGGACCCTGATCGAGCAATTCGAAGTGCCGATCCGCACCGGCCGCGCCTGGCATGTTCCGGCGGGCCATGTGTTTCGTGTCACCACACCGGTGGGGCCGCAGGTGGGCGACTTCAATGTGTGGAATGCCCACGATCCGCGTGAACGGATGTGGGCGGCGCGCACTCGACAACTGCAGGGCGCCCATGTCAGCACCCATGATCGTCTCTGGTCGAACCTGCCTTTTCTACGGCCTCTGGTGACCATCACCGATGACAGCCTGGCCGGTTACGGCATCGATGAACACGGCGGGCGCCTGCACGATTTGCTCGGTACGCGCTGTGATCCCTACGTGAACAAGATGCTCACCGGCGAAGACTTCCATCATCACTGCCATTCAAACCTGACCCGCGCCGTGTTACCCCACGGTCTGACCGAGTTCGATGTGCATGACGTGTTGAACATCTTTCAGTGCACGGGCCTGAATCACGATGACTTGTACTTCATGAAAGCCTGCCCCGCGCAGAAGGGCGATTATCTGGAATTCTTCGCGGAAATCGACTTGCTGTGTGCATTGTCGACGTGTCCCGGCGGCGATCTGTCGCTGGCGATGTGGGGGCCGGACGCGCAGGATCCGTTGAGCGTGTGCCGTCCGCTGGGTGTGGAAATCTATCGGCTGGACGAGTCGCTGCTGGAAGGCTGGAGTTCACCGGAGCGTGCGGCGTACAAAGGCCTGCACGGCTTGCACATTGCCAGGGCCGAATGGGAAAAGTGACCGCGACAAAAAACAAACCCCGCCGATTCAGGCGGGGTTTTTCGTTCAGCGGTCCTGCGCGTCCTTGATGTCCGCTTCGGCATTGCGCTCGGCAACGCGTTGACGTTGTTCTTCGGTCAGTTCGACCTTGTTGGCGGTGTCGCGCAGCATCATCAGACCCCCCACGATCGAGCCGATTGCAACGACCAGAATCAACCAGGCATACCAGGGCATAGCGGCTCTCCTTAATGGCAGGTCGCCGGGCGAGGATTTCGCCGGCGATGCTGCTTACCACGTTTGAGCGATGGGAAATCGCAGTGGTTCCATTCTAGGCCGGTTATGCCTGATGCGGTTAAAGCCCGGTCAGCATGGCGTCCGCCGGAGCATTAGCGCGCAATTGCCCGGTGAGCAAAAAGTAGCCGAAGCCGACCGCCATGAAGCCCAGGAAAATCAGGCCAATCAGCGCGTTGAACCAGGCCATCGCCACCAGGCACACGATCGCCAGCACCAGCGCAATGAACGGGATCAACGGGTAGCACGGCGCGCGGAAAGTCCGCTCCAGATTTGGTTCGCTTTTGCGCAGCTTGAACAGACTGAGCATGCTCATGATGTACATCACGATGGCGCCGAACACGGCCATGGTGATCATCGCAGCGGTCAGGGTCATACCGCCGAGATTGATCAGGCCGTCGCTGTAAATGGCGGCAATGCCGATGATTCCACCGGCGATGATCGCCCGGTGCGGGGTCTGGAAGCGCGACAGTTTCGCCAGCGAGGCGGGCAGATAACCCGCGCGGGCGAGGGCGAAGAACTGCCGCGAGTAGCCGAGAATGATCCCGTGGAAACTCGCCACCAGCCCGAACAGACCGATCCACACCAGCATGTGCAGCCAGCCGGAATTGTCGCCGACCACCGCTTTCATCGCTTGCGGCAGCGGGTCGTTGATGTTCGACAGGGTGCGCCAGTCGCCGACTCCGCCGGCAAAGAACATCACGCCCATCGCCAGCAGCACCAATGTCAGGATGCCGCTGATATAGGCCTTGGGAATCGTGCGTTTCGGGTCCTTGGCTTCTTCGGCTGCCATGGCCGCGCCTTCGATCGCGAGGAAGAACCAGATCGCAAACGGGATCGCCGCGAACATTCCGGCGATCGCCGGTGCGCCGAACACGTCTGCACCGGCCCAGCCATTGAGGGCGAAGTTGCTGAAGCTGAAGGCCGGTGCGACCACGCCCATGAACACCAGCAACTCGGCGACGGCCAGCACGCAGACGATCAGCTCGAAGGTCGCGGCCAGTTTCACACCAAGAATGTTCAGGCCCATGAAGACGATGTACGCGCCGACCGCCGCGTGTTTCGGATCGAGGGCCGGAAACTGCACATTCAGATAGGCGCCAATCGCCAGCGCAATCGCCGGAGGGGCGAAGACAAATTCGATCAGCGTCGCCAGGCCTGCGATCAATCCGCCTTTTTCACCGAACGCCCGGCGACTGTAGGCGAACGGCCCGCCCGCATGCGGGATCGCCGTGGTCAGTTCGGTGAAGCTGAAAATGAAGCAGGTGTACATGGTCGCGACCATGAATGACGTCACCAGAAAGCCCAGTGTTCCGGCGACGCCCCAGCCATAGCTCCAGCCGAAATACTCCCCGGAAATCACCAGCCCCACCGCGATGCCCCACAGGTGCAGCGTGCCCAGCGTGGGTTTGAGTTGTGTGTTCATGCGTTTGCTCCCTGAACGGTTTGGAAAGCTCGGGGGAGGGCGTGTGCAGTGGGCGTGCCATTTTGTATTGGCGGGTCGCAATGGGCTGAAAGCTGTCGTATCGGGGATGTTCGCGACTCGATAGCCACATTTCTGTGCGCCAGTCAGGTGCGTCGGCCATCGGGAGCAGTCGTAAAGAAGGCATAAACCCACTCTTTACGCATTCTTTATGCCCCGCCCGCACCCTCGGTCTCGTTCCTTTACAGCCTCCTTTCCGACAATGCCTCCACACGCGGCAATAAGCCGTAACACGGAGATCTTCCATGAGCGTTCTGGACGGGGTGTCCCTGCTGCTGGCAGTGGGGCTGTTCATTTATCTGTTGGTTGCGCTGTTGCGCGCGGACCGGAACTAGGAGCGGCTATGCACAGTTATGACTATTGGCAGATCCTCGCGTTTTTCGCGTTGGTGTTGCTGCCGGCGCCGTTCCTCGGGCGCTTCTACTACAAGGTGATGGAAGGTCAGCGCACCTGGCTGACGCCGATTCTCGGTCCGGTCGAGCGCGGCTGTTATCGCATTGCCGGTGTTGATCCGCAGGCCGAACAGAGCTGGCAGAAGTACACGCTGGCGCTGCTGGCGTTCAACCTCGCGGGTTTCCTGCTGTTGTTCGCGATCCTGTTGTTCCAGGACCACCTGCCGCTGAACCCGCAAAACCTGCCGGGCCAGGAGTGGACCCAGGCGTTCAACACCGCCGTCAGCTTCATGACCAACACCAACTGGCAGTCCTACAGCGGTGAGGCGACTCTCAGCTACCTGAGCCAGATGGTCGGCCTCACCGTGCAGAACTTCGTCAGCGCCGCCACCGGTCTTGCCGTGCTCGTCGCGTTGTGCCGTGGCATCGGTCGTAAATCCACCAAGACCCTGGGCAACTTCTGGGCCGACATGACCCGCGCCACCCTCTACGGCCTGCTGCCGCTGTGCCTGCTGCTGGCGCTGTACCTGGTGTGGCAGGGCGTGCCGCAGACCTTCGCGCAGTACGTCAATGCGGTGACGCTGCAAGGCGTCGATCAGGTGATTCCGCTCGGCCCCGCAGCCAGCCAGATCGCGATCAAGCAACTGGGCACCAACGGCGGTGGTTTCTTCGGCGTCAACTCGGCGCATCCGTTCGAGAACCCGACCGCGTGGAGCAACCTGTTCGAAGTCACTTCGATCATCCTGATCCCGGTGGCGCTGGTGTTCACCTTCGGCCACTACGTGAAAGACCTGCGTCAGAGCCGCGCCATCATCGGTTGCATGCTCGCGCTGTTCCTGATCGGCGGCGCTACTTCGATGTGGGCCGAGTACCAGCCGAACCCGGCCCTGAACAACGTGGCCGTCGAACAGACCGCGCCGCTGGAAGGCAAGGAATCGCGCTTCGGCACCACCGCCACTGTGCTCTGGTCGGTGACCACCACCGCAGCCTCGAACGGTTCGGTCAACGGCATGCATGACAGCCTCAACCCGCTCAGCGGCATGGTGGCGCTGGTCAATATGATGGTCGGAGAAGTGATCTTCGGCGGCGTCGGTGCCGGGCTCTACGGCATGTTGCTGAACGTGCTGATTGCGGTGTTCCTCGCCGGCCTGATGATCGGCCGCACCCCGGAATACCTCGGCAAGAAACTCCAGGCCCGCGAAGTGCAGTTGCTGGTCGTGACCTTGCTGGTGATGCCGGTCGGCGTGCTGGTGCTGGGTGCGATTGCCGCAGCACTGCCAGGCCCTGCGGCGACCATCAGCAACCCCGGTCCCCATGGTTTCAGCCAGTTGCTGTACGCCTACACCTCGGCCAGTGCCAACAACGGTTCGGCGTTCGGTGGCCTGAGTGCCAACACCCCGTTCCACAACCTGATGCTGGGCCTGGGCATGTTGATCGGTCGCTTCGGTTACATCCTCCCGGTACTGGCCCTGGCCGGCAGCCTGGCGATGAAGAAAACCGCGCCGATCGGCCAGAACAGCTTCCCGACCCACGGCCCGCTGTTCGTGACCCTGTTGACCGTGACCATTTTGCTGGTGGGCGGCCTGACCTTCTTGCCGACCCTGGCGCTCGGCCCGATTGCCGAACACCTGAGCATGGGCTTCTAAGGAATCCATCATGAATATGCATGTTCCAGCTTCAAAACCTGCGGTAGCTGCCAAGTCGGCAGAAGCGCCCAAAACCGCGATCAGCGCCCTGTGGCGTCCGGCGCTGGTGCAAGCGTTCGTCAAGCTCGACCCGCGCCAGCTGGTGCGCTCGCCGGTGATGCTGGTGGTCGAACTGACCGCGATTTTCACCACCGTGCTGTGCTTCATCCCGGACAACGTCGTACCGACTTTTGTCGCGGCGCAAATCGCCCTGTGGTTATGGTTCACCGTGCTGTTCGCCAACTTCGCCGAAGCACTGGCCGAAGGTCGCGGCAAGGCCCGCGCCGACAGCCTCAAGGCCGGCAGCGAAGGCCTGAGCGCCCGGCGCAAACTGGCCAACGGCAGCTTTCAGGTGGTGCCCGCCGCCAGCCTGCGCAAGGGTGATGTGGTGCGCGTCGAAGCCGGGGAAATGATCCCCGGCGACGGCGAGGTCATCGAAGGCATCGCGGCGGTCAACGAAGCGGCGATTACCGGTGAATCGGCTCCGGTGATCCGCGAGTCCGGCGGCGACCGTTCTGCCGTCACCGGCAATACGCGACTGGTGTCCGACTGGCTGTTGGTGAAAATCACCGCCAACCCCGGCGAGTCGACTCTGGACCGCATGATCGCGCTGGTCGAAGGCGCCAAACGCCAGAAGACCCCGAACGAAGTGGCGCTGGACATCCTGCTGATCGGCCTGACCCTGATCTTCCTGCTGGTGGTCGTGACCCTGCAACCGTTCGCCCACTTCGCCAACGGCAGCCTGCCGCTGGTGTTCCTGGTGGCGCTGTTGGTCACGCTGATTCCGACCACCATCGGCGGCCTGCTGTCGGCCATCGGTATCGCCGGGATGGATCGACTCGTACGGCTGAACGTAATCGCCAAGTCCGGACGTGCAGTGGAAGCGGCGGGTGATGTGCACGTGTTGCTGCTGGACAAGACCGGCACCATCACCTTCGGCAACCGTCGCTGCAGCGCGGTGTATGCCGCGCCGGGTGTGAATGCCCGTGAACTCGCCGAGGGCGCGCTGTTCGCTTCGCTTGCTGATGAAACCGCCGAAGGCAAGTCCATCGTCGAGTACCTGCGCGGCTCCAATCCGCAGCCGGAACCCGCAACTGAAACGTTGACTGCCGTACCGTTCAGCGCGGAAACCCGCTTGTCCGGCGTCGACTATCAGGGCCGTGTATTCCGCAAGGGCGCGGTGGATTCGCTGCTGGCGTTTCTCGGTCAACAACGCAAGGATCTGGCGCCGGCGCTGTCCCGTGAAATCGACAAGATTGCCCAGAGCGGCGGCACCCCGTTGCTGGTTTGCGCCGACGGCAAACTGCTCGGTGCGATCCATCTGAAAGACGTGGTCAAGCCGGGCATCCGCGAGCGTTTCGCCGAGCTGCGCAAACTGGGGATCCGCACGGTGATGGTCACCGGTGACAACCCGCTGACCGCCGCCGCGATTGCCGCTGAGGCAGGCGTCGACGATGTGCTGGCCGAAGCCACACCGGAGAAAAACTCGCCCGCATCCGTCACGAGCAGAACGACGGTCGTCTGGTTGCCATGTGCGGCGACGGCGCCAACGATGCTCCGGCGCTGGCCCAGGCTGACGTCGGCATGGCGATGAACGACGGCACTCAGGCGGCGCGCGAAGCGGCCAACATGGTCGACCTCGACAGCGATCCGACCAAGTTGCTGGACGTGGTGCAGATCGGCAAGGAATTGCTGGTGACCCGTGGTGCGCTGACGACCTTTTCCATCGCCAACGATGTGGCCAAGTACTTCGCAATCCTGCCGGCACTGTTCGCTGCGATCTACCCGCAACTGGGCGTGCTGAACATCATGCATTTGAGCAGCCCGCAGAGCGCGATCCTGTCGGCCATCGTCTTCAATGCCCTGATCATTGTCGTGCTGATTCCGCTGGCCCTGCGCGGCGTGCGAGTGCAGGCGGCGAGTGCGGCGGCGCTGCTGCGACGCAATCTGCTGATCTATGGCCTGGGCGGGATTCTGGTGCCGTTCGTGGGGATCAAGGCGATCGACATGCTGCTGACGGCGTTGCATCTGGTTTGAGTGAGCGGTGCTCGCTGGATCTCTACATGGCTTGAGATCCAGCCCTCACCCTAACCCTCTCCCAGTGGGAGAGGGGACTGACCGAGGTGTTCTGGCGAGTTACAACGACCTGAGATATCGAGCCGAACTCAGGTTTTGAAAAGTATGCAAATCGGCTCCCTTTCCCCCTCGCCCCCTTGGGGGAGAGGGCTGGGGTGAGGGGGATGGATCTTCCTGACACTCCGCTAACGTTTGCCCAATGAATTCGAGGATTCCGAAATGTCCACAATATTACGTCCGGCCCTGAGCCTGCTGGTGCTGATGACCCTGGTCACCGGCGTTGCCTATCCGCTGGTCGTCACCGGCGTTGCCCAGGTCGCTTTCCCTGAGCAGGCCAATGGCAGCCTGGTGCGCGATGCCGAAGGCAAGGTGCGCGGCTCGTCGCTGATCGCTCAGGATTTTGTCGGCGATGCGTGGTTTCATCCACGTCCGTCGGCCGGTGCCTTTGCCACCGTGTCGAGCAGCGCGAGCAACCTGGCGCCGAGCAATCCGGCGCTGGCCACTCGGGTGATCGATGATGCCAACAAGCTGCTGGTGCCCGGTCAAGGCCCGGTGCCGCTGGCGTTGTTGACCACCTCCGGCAGCGGTCTCGATCCGCACTTGCCACCGGCGGCGATTGCCTATCAACTGGCGCGTGTCGCCCACGCGCGCAACTTGCCGGTGGCGACCTTGCAGCAGTTGCTCGACGCGCACATCGAACAGCCGCTGGTGGGCCCGCCGGTGGTGAATGTGCTGGCGTTGAACATGGCGCTGGAAAAGCTGTAATGAATCCTTCAGGAAGAGAGCTTCAAGCATGAGTGACTCCGGCCGCGCCGACGCGCTGTTAGCAGAACTGCCCCGCGACGGACGCGGCCGGCTCAAGGTTTTTCTCGGCGCCGCGCCGGGCGTGGGCAAGACCTTCGCCATGCTGCAGGCCGCCCATAGTCAGCTGCGCCAGGGCGTGAAAGTCATCGCCGGTGTGGTCGAAACCCACGGCCGCGCCGAAACCGAAGCGTTGCTCGGCGGCTTGCCGCAACTGCCGCTGGTGCGTTCGGAATACCGTGGCGTGACGCTGGAGGAAATGGACCTCGACGGCCTGCTCGCAGCAAAACCGAAACTGGTGCTGGTCGACGAACTCGCCCACAGCAACGCCCCCGGCAGTCGGCACACCAAACGCTGGCAGGACATTCAGGAACTGCTCGCCGCCGGCATCGACGTCTATACCACGGTCAACGTCCAGCACCTGGAAAGCCTCAACGATCAGGTGCGTGGCATCACCGGCGTGCAGGTGCGCGAAACCCTGCCGGACTGGGTGCTGCAGGAAGCCTACGAACTACTGTTGATCGACCTGCCGCCCCGGGAACTGCTCGAGCGCTTGCGCGAAGGCAAGGTCTACGTGCCGGAGCAGGCACGGGCCGCGATCGATGCGTTTTTCACCCAGACCAATCTCACCGCGTTGCGGGAACTGGCGATGCAGACCGCTGCGGCGCAGGTCGACAACGATCTGGCCCAGGGCTACCGCAAGCTCGGTCAGGCCGCGCCGGCAGTGCGTGGTCGGCTGCTGGTCGGCGTCGACGGCAATGCCGATGCCGAACGTCTGGTGCGTCACGCCAGTCGTGTGGCTCAGCGTCGGCATTTGCCGTGGAGCCTGGTGCACGTCGACAACGGCAGCGTGCGCGATGAGCAATCGCGGCTGCGCCTGCAAGGCGCCCAGCAACTGGCCGAAAGGCTTGGCGGTGAAGTGGTGCTGTTGCGGGCCGGCGAAGTGGCCAAGACCTTGATCCAGCACGCCACCGAGCGCCGGGCCAGTCTGGTGCTGGTCGGCCAGTCGCGACCGAGCCTGCGCCGGCGCTTGTTCGGTGGTGGACTGGCGGCGCGCTTGTTGCGTCAGTCCCATGGCCTGGAAATCAACGTGCTGGACAGCGATCACGAGCAGCACGCGCCACGCCTGCGGACGGCGCCAACGCTGGTGTGGTTCGACTATGCGCTGGCGCTGGTGGCGACCATTCTGGCCAGTGCGCTGGCGTGGGCGGTATCCAGTGTCTTGCCGTTGCCGAACATCTCGCTGGTGTTCCTCGCGGCAGTGTTGCTGGTAGCGGTGCGCAGCAGTCTGGGGCCTTCACTGGCCTGTGCGGCGCTGTCGTTTCTGACCTACGACTTTCTGTTCATCCCGCCGAACTTTTCCTTCGCTATCCAGCGTGAAGAAGACGTGCTGACCTTGCTGTTCTTCCTGCTGATGGCGGCGCTCACCGGCAATCTGGCGGCGCGTCAGCGTCGGCAATTGCAGGCGTTGCGCGATACCCAGGAAGAGACCACCGAGCTGCTCGACCTGTCGCGCAAACTCACTGCCGCCACCGACCGTCAGGCCGTGGTCAGCGCTGCCGCACAGCACCTCAATGGCTGGAGCGATCTGCAATTGTGCCTGCTCAATCGCGACGGGCAGGGTGGCTGGAAAGTCGAAACCGGCGGGCCGTTGCAGTTCACTGAATCCGAACGCGCTGCCGCCGACTGGGCCTGGCAACACGATCAACCGGCGGGCATGGGTACCGGCACGCTGCCATTCGGGCGTTGGTGGTGGTGGCCGCTGTCGGTGGAGGACGGGCCGCTCGCACTGCTCGGTGTGTGTGCCAAAGAAGGCCAGACCTTGAGTGGCCAACGCCGCCGTTTGCTGACCGCGTTGAGCCAGCCATTGGCTCAGGCACTGGCCCGTGCGCAACTGGCCGATGATCTGGAAGCCGCGCGTCTGCACGGTGAAACCGAACAACTGCGCAGTGCCTTGCTGGCCTCAGTGTCCCACGATCTGCGCACGCCGCTGACCTCGATGCGCGGCAGCATCGACAGCCTGCTGGCCCTCGGTGAAGCGATCCCGCTGGAGGATCGCCGCGAATTGCTCGAAGGCACCCGTGATGAAGCCGAGCGTCTCGACCGTTACATCCAGAACCTGCTGGACATGACTCGCCTCGGGCATGGTGCGTTGAAACTGGCGCGGGACTGGGTGTCGCCGGCAGACATCGTCGGCAGTGCGCTCAATCGCCTGCGCGCCGTGCTTTCATCTTTGCAGGTGAGCACCGATGTACCGGCCGAGTTGCCGCTGCTGTTCGTCCATGCGGCGTTGATCGAGCAGGCGCTGGTGAATGTGCTGGAGAACGCCGCACGATTCTCGCCGTCCCACGGCCGTCTGCAGCTGCGTGCCGGAGCGGATGACAATGAGGTGTTTTTCTCGGTCAGCGATGAAGGGCCGGGGATTCCGGTCGATGAACGAGCGAAGATTTTCGACATGTTCTACACCGCCGCCCGGGGGGATCGTGGCGGGCAGGGTACCGGCCTGGGGCTGGCGATCTGTCAGGGCATGGTCGGCGCCCATGGCGGGCGGATCAGCGTCGGCGACGGTATCGACGGACGTGGCACCTGCATCACCCTGCACCTGCCCTTGCAGACGCAACCGGGGATGGACGGTGAAGCCTGAATCCGCCTGCGCTACTCTCTTGCCAATCTTTTGTGTTGATGTGAACTCATGACTCAGACCGCGACCATTTTGGTCATCGACGATGAACCGCAGATCCGCAAATTCCTGCGCATCAGCCTCGCTTCCCAGGGCTACAAAGTGCTGGAGGCCGGCACCGGTGCCGAGGGCCTGGCCCAGGCGGCGCTGAACAAGCCCGACCTGCTGGTGCTCGACCTCGGCCTGCCGGACATGGACGGCCAGCAAGTGCTGCGCGAGTTTCGCGAGTGGGCCACGGCGCCGGTGCTGGTGCTGTCGGTGCGGGCCAGCGAAGGGCAGAAAGTCCAGGCGCTGGATGGCGGCGCCAATGACTACGTGACCAAACCGTTCGGCATTCAGGAATTTCTCGCCCGGGTCCGCGCGTTATTGCGCCAGGCGCCGGCCGGAGAAGCGCAGCAAGCAGCGTTGGTGTTTGGCCCGCTGACGGTGGACCTGGCCTATCGCCGGGTGCTGCTTGACGGCGTCGAAGTCGCCCTGACCCGCAAGGAATACGCGGTGCTGGCGCAACTGGCGCGGCATCCGGGGCGGGTGATTACCCAGCAGCAATTGCTCAAGGATATCTGGGGCCCGACCCACACCGAGGACAGTCATTACCTGCGGATCGTCGTCGGCCATCTGCGGCAGAAACTGGCGGACGATCCGACCCGACCACGGTTTATCGTGACCGAGGCCGGCGTTGGTTATCGATTGTTGAACGAGAACAGCGCTTAGCTCTGCTCGCTCTCATAACGGTCGAGGGTGTCCCGGGCAATTTCGCGGCCCAGCGCGATCAGCTCCGGCGCCTTGTAGAACTCGAAGAACCGGCAGACCCGCTTCGGCACGTTGATCAGGATGTCCGGCGGATACCCGGCGATCTTGTATTGCGCCAGCGAGGTCTGCATCACCTCGAAACTCTGGTTGATCAGATCCAGCAACGATGCCGGCCCGACGTTATCGACGATGAACGAACCGGTGGCGGATTTCGGCGCCCCGTCGCGTTCGGGGGCGGCGGCCGGTTGCTGGGTTTCGGGCTCCGCACCTTCGACCCATGGATTGATCTCGGCGGCCTCGGCGCGCAACGCTTCCTGTTCCAGACGCAGCAGTTGCTCGGCTTGTGTGCGGCGGAATGGCATCTTTGAACCGAGTGAACTGATCAGATTGTCGAAGCGGCTACGAAACGCGGCAGGGCGCTGGATCACTGGCAGTTTGTAATGACGCTGGTTGGTCGAGTTGAGATTGACCGCGATGATCAGATCGCAATGGCTCGACACCACCGGCACGATCGGCAACGGATTGAGAATGCCGCCGTCCACCAGCATCCGGTTGCCCTGCATCACCGGGGTGAACAGGCTGGGAATCGCCGCCGAGGCACGCATCGCCTGATGCAGGCAGCCTTCCTGAAACCAGATTTCCTGCTGGTTGGTGAGATCGGCGGCGACCGCCGTGTAGGGGATGCGCAGCTCTTCGATGTTGATCTCGCCGACGATCTTGCGGATCTGGCCGAAGACCTTTTCACCACGGATCGCCCCGAGGCGGAAACTCACGTCCACCAGCCGCAGCACATCGAGGTAATCCAGGCCTTCGATCCAGCGTCGGTACTCGTCGAGTTTGCCGGCCGCGTAGATGCCGCCGACCACCGCCCCCATCGAACAACCGGCAATGCAGGCGATGTCGTAACCACGCCGTTCGATCTCCTCGATGACCCCGATATGGGCATAGCCCCGGGCGCCACCGGAGCCCAGCACCAGTGCGACACGCTTTTTCATCAGACTTCCTCCCCGACAGGTTTCCACAATGCACCCATCAAGGGCCGGGCTACAATCGTCAGGGTCGTTCGGGGTGGCGCTGGCGTCGTTTTTTCGATACTTCGTGACCCGCTGACGCTATCTTTTGCCGTGCGGTGGATTCACGGGGCACAAGGCACTTTTTCACCGCCACAACGTCTTAATTGCACGACTGTTGACCTATCTTTGAGGTGTAAGTGATGAAAGCCTGGATCTGTGTGCCCTTGATTGTCCTGGCATTGGCCGGTTGCGCCGGCAAGACGGCCTACCGCGACAGCTGCGGCAGCCAGCTCGATGCGGCATGGCATGAGCTGGATCTGGCCAAGGCCGAGGGTTTTGCCGGTACGGTGAGCTACTCCAAGGCCCTGTCGTTGCTGACGGCGGCCAAGACCCAGCAGCAATTCGAAGGGTTCGAGGGTTGCAGCAAAAAAGCCGAGAAGGCGCGTTTCTACATTCGCGAATCCCGCGCCGGGCGCTAAGCTGCTGACGTAGCGCAAGTGCAGGTGCCTTGCGCAGGTGCACACTCATGCAGCGCCATTGAATTCAGGAGCAAGTAATGTCTGCGTTGGTCGACCGGTTGGTGGCTCATGTCCTGAGCCTGGAAGTCAGGCTGCTGGCCTGTCAGGCACGTTTGACCGCCCGGACCGACCCGGAGGCGCTGCATGATCTGCGAACCACCGTGCGCCGCTTGCGCAGCCTGTTGCGGCCATTGCGCGGTTTGCCCGGCGTCGAGCAACTGGAAGTCGCGGCGGCCGGTGTCGGGCAAGTGACCACGCCGTGGCGCGACCGCGAGGTGCTGGCGGCGTATCTGCTTGAACATGGCCAGCCTGAGGCGGCGCAGCGGCGCATGGCGCAGATGGCCGAGGCTTATCCGGCATTGGCGGCGAGTGCGGAAGTGGCTTCGCTGCTGATGATCCTCGATGCGTTTCCGCGTTTCCTGCGGGCGTCCCAGCGTCAGGGATTGCTTGATGACCTGGACAAACGCATCGAAAAACGCCTGGGCAAACAATGGAAAAACCTCGACGTGGCACTGCACGATCCGGCCCACGACCGCCATCGCCTGCGCCTGCTGATCAAGCGTGTGCGTTACGGCATCGAGGCTTATCCCGAACTCGATCGCTTGCCGAAACCCGCGTTGGAGCGTCTGAAGTCCGCACAGGGCGCGCTGGGTGACTGGCACGATTGCTGGCAATGGCTGGCGAAGTCCGAGCAGGAAGCGGATCTGCAACCCTGCGTCGCCACCTGGCAGGCCACCATGGTCAAGGCCGAAAGCAAGGCTGACCGGGTGCTGGAAAAACTCAGCGCCACCTGCTTCAAATCCTGAATCCCTCTACAGCTCGGCGTGGCTGTCTTATCTGTCAGTCTCTTTGACCGGAATGGACGCTGCGCCGCTCTGCCGCGCTGGTTAAGATCCGGTCATTCCCTTTTTCGTGTCCGAGGTTCCCATGCGCTTCTGCGATCTGATCGATGCTGTCCGCCGTCAACCGGAGGTCACCATTCCGGCCGAGTGGGGCCAGGGGCGGGCCAGTTTTGGCGGGTTGGTTGCCGCACTGCAATTTGAAGTGATGCGCACTCGGGTGCCAGCCGAACGGCCGGTGCGTTCGCTGGCGATCACTTTCGTCGGGCCGGTCGAGCCTGAAGTACCGGTCAGCTTCGAAGTCGAGGTGTTGCGCGAAGGCAAAGCGGTCATTCAGGTACTGGGGCGTGCGGTGCAGAACGGCCAGGTGGTGACGATGGTGCAAGGCAGCTTCGGTGCTTCGCGCCCGTCGGAAGTGGCGGTTGCAGCCTATCCGGCACCCGAGATGAAACACTGGGACGATTGTCAGGAACTGCCATACATCAAAGGCGTGACCCCGGAATTCATGCGTCATCTGGCGATGCGCTGGAGTGTCGGCGGCATGCCGTTCACCGGCATTCAATCGCGGCTGATGGGCGGCTGGGTGCGCTTGCGTGGGGATGTGAAGGAAGAGCCGGTCAACGAGGCGCATCTGCTGGCGCTGGTCGATGCCTGGCCGCCTGCGCTGTTGCCGTATCTGAAGAAACCGGCGCCGGGCAGCACGCTGACCTGGACCATCGAATTCGTACAGCCGTTACACGATTTGAGCACGCTGGACTGGTGCCAGTATCTGGCGGACATCGAGTATGCCGCCGACGGTTACGGCCACGTCGCCGCCAAGCTGTGGAGCGCGCAAGGCGAGCTGATCGCCATGAGCCGGCAGACGGTAACGATCTTCGCCTGACTCAATGCCGGCGGTGGCGTTCACGCCAGGCGCGATACCAGCCGCCGCTGAGCAGAAAGCGCGGGAAGGTCAGAAACTGCTCGACCAGCAGGCGCGATACCGCGTCCTTGCGATCACTGAACGGCTCGGAGGCTTGCGCCTCCAGGCTATGGCCGTGGCGCTGCAGACCCAGCGCCGCGACAATCCCGATAACGCCAATCGCCACGCTCGCCAGACTCAGGCTGAACACGCCCGAGACGATCAACAGAAACGCGACGATGAACAGCGGCACGGCAATCAAGTGCAGCACCAGATTGGTCGGGTGCTGGTGATTGGCCGGGTACGCGCGCCATTGCCACGCGGGAAGGTTGGGGTGACGTTTGCCCATGTTGCTGCTCCTCAATCCATGTTCGATTCATGGTTGAAGAATAGGCCCGGGCGGGCAGGGCGGCGAATCAAGGTTGGCTATTGCAGTGATAGGGACAATGGCGGTTCCTGATGTTGTCCCCTAGAGCTTCAGCTGACCGATCGCCTTGTTCAGTTCCCCGGCCAGCGTCGCCAGCTCATTGCTAGTGGTCGCCGAATCCACGGTCTGCTGCACGGTGTTTTCGGTCACATCGCGAATGCTCACCACCGCGCGGTTCATCTCTTCGGCCACCTGGCTCTGCTGTTCCGCCGCCACCGCAATCTGTGTATTGCTCTCGCGCATCTGCGCCACCGCGCCGGTGATTTCCGCCAGCGCTTCACCGGCCTCCTGGGCCTGCTGCACGCAGTCGTCGGCCTTGTACGAACTCTCCTGCATGAAGTCCACCGCATCGCGGGTGCCGGCCTGCAGCGCCGAGACCATGGTGGTGATTTCATCGGTGGAGGTCTGCACACGTTTGGCGAGATTGCGTACCTCGTCGGCGACCACCGCGAACCCGCGACCCATTTCCCCGGCACGGGCCGCTTCGATGGCGGCGTTGAGTGCGAGCAGATTGGTCTGTTCGGCGATGCTGTGGATCACGCCGACCACGCCGTTGATTTTCTGACTGTCTTCGGCAAGGCGCTGGATCATCTCGGCAGTTTGCTGCACGCCGCTGGACAGACCGGCAATCGAATGCTGGACGCGGGTGACGACTTGCTGACCGCTGCCGGCCAGGCCATCGGCGGTCTGTGACAGGTCACGGGTGGCGCCTGCGTGCTGGGCGATGTGGTAGACGGTAGCGGTCATCTCGTTGATCGCGGTGGCCGCCTGATCGGTTTCGCTCTGCTGGCCGAGCATGCCGTGGCGCACCTCGTTCATGCTCGACGCCAGCCGCGCTGCGCCGACGTCCAGTTGTCGTGCGGTGTTGGCCACGGTGGTGACCACGCGCTGGTAGCCGGCCTGCATCGCGTTGAAGGCATTGGCCATCTGCCCGACTTCGTCCTTGCAGGCCAGCGGCACCCGCGCCGAAAGATCGCCGGTTTTCTCCACGTGCAGCATCACATCCTTGAGCGTGTTGAGCTGGCTGAGCAGAAAACGGATCAGCAACTGCGAAGCACCGAGCATCGCCAACATCAGGATGAACACCGCCACCGCGTAGTTGGCGAAGCGTTCGCTGAACACCTGGCTGAGGCTGGGGGCGTAGGCAATCACGGCGACCTGCTGGCCATCGGCGCGGCTGAAGACTTCGGCGCCGAGCAGCGGGTTTTCGCCGAACAACGGCAGGTGGCTGATTTCGATCCAGCCGTTGCTGTCGGTGATCTCCAGCAGCGGTTGATCGTTGAGGCGCGGCGCTTCACCGCGTTTGAACGTCAGCACCTGATCGGATTTGGGCAGCGCCTGTCCGGCCGGCCAGGCCTTGAGCAGCTGCGCCTGGGCCTGCGCCGAGGTTTGCGCGGCATGGCTGCGTGCCTGTTGTTCGAGCTGCACCGCGTACAGCACCAACAACAGGGTGGTGACAAAGGCGACCGCATTGACCGCCCAGAATTTGTATTTCAGCGAGATATTGCTAAGCCAGGCACCCATGGAGGTCTTCTCTGATAGCGGAAACAGTTTTGGCAAGGTGCCAGCATTGTGCCGCTACGCAGGTGTCCGGATCTTGATATGCATCAACAAGTGATGCATCTGCCTCGGTCAGGGCAGGGTGGGTAAACCGTAGAAAGCCCGGGCGCACGCAGTTGTGTGGGCCGCCAGGTCTTCCTCGGTTTCGCCCCGATGCAACGCTACTTCACGCAGCACTTCGGTCAGATACGCCGGCTCGTTGCGCCCATTCTTCGGCTTCGGCCGCAGCGTGCGCGGCAGCAAGTACGGCGCATCACTTTCCAGCATCAGGCGACCGCGTTTGATCTCCTTCACCAGCGGATGCAAATGGGTGCCGCGACGCTCGTCGCAGATCCAGCCAGTGATGCCGATGTGCAGGTCCAGATCGAGGTAGCTGAACAACGCTTTCTGCTCGCCGGTGAAGCAATGCACCACGGCGGCAGGCAACTGGTCGCGGAAGTCGCGGAGGATTTCCAGCAGGCGCTGGCTCGCGTCACGTTCGTGCAGGAACACCGGCAGTTGCAGCTCTACGGCCAGGGCCAGATGTTCTTCGAGGACTTTTTCCTGTTGCGGGCGCGGGGAGAAATCGCGGTTGAAATCCAGCCCGCATTCACCCACTGCCACCACATTCGATTTCTTCAGCAGACTGCGCAGACGCCGTGCGCTGTCAGCGTTCCAGTCACTGGCCGAATGCGGGTGAATGCCGGCGGTGGCGAACAGTCGCTGGCCGTCCGGATCCAGTTGCCGGCACAGTTCCAGTGCCTGTTCGCTGCCCTCGACGCTGGTGCCGGTCAGCACCAGTTGGCAGACCCCGGCAGCGTAGGCGCGGTCGAGCACGGCCTGATGTTTGTCGGCGAAACTGGGGTTGGTCAGGTTGACGCCGATATCGATGAGTTGCATGGTGCTACCTCGGGCCGAAGGCCGGAAAGCATATCAGAGCAGTAGATTTAAAAGAAAAACCAAGAACTACAACGGCTTATGGCTGTCTGTTGAGGCCGCGAGGCAACGCAGGGTGGCGCGGTTGCTATCACTGTGCCAGTCTCTCGCACTTTATCAGCGCTCCAGGCGCTCTGTTTTCGTCGGTGTTTTGCGACCGTTCAGCGGCAAAAAACGCCCCGTATTCTTTCCGGAGAGTGGATGGTTCGTCCCTCGGTTTTGCTCCTGCTGTGTGGTTCGTTGCTGCTGTCGATGACGGCGGTCGCGCGCTTGCCCGGGCCGCTGCAAGCCGTGCCGGCCGCCAAGGTCCGCGACCTGACCGAGATTCGCAACAGCCGTGTATTGCGAGTGCTGGTCAACCAGAGCCGTAACAGCTCCGGTGAAGTCCAGGGGCAGACCATCGGTGTCGAATATCACCGTTTGCGCGCCTTCGAGCAGTACCTCAATGGCCACGCCCGTGACGGCCAGGAAATCACCCTCAAGATCATTCCCAAAGCCAAGGATCAATTGCTCGGCGCGCTACAGCGTGGCGAAGGTGATCTGGTGGCCCCGGGCGAATTGCTCGACCTGCAACCGGGTCATGCAGTCGCCAGCAGCGAGCCGATCGCCAGCAATGTGCCGCTGGTGCTGGTCGGCATCAAGGGCGAGAAGCGCTACACCAAGGTCGAGCAACTGGCCGGCAAAACCCTGGCGCTGCCCACCGGCAGTGCGGCGGGGGAGGCGGTCAGTCAGCTCAACCAGAAACTGGCGCTGCACAAACTGGCGCCGATCAAGATCGAATGGGTCGATCCCACGTTGGCCGTCGAGGACGTGCTGGAAATGGTCCAGGGTGGCATCTTCCACCTGACCATCGTCGAGCAACCGATTGCCGAGCGCTGGGGCAAGATCCTGCCCAAGCTGCGTTTTGACCGGCAGTTGATGATCAGCGAACCGGGCGAGGAATACTGGTTCGTACGCCGAGATGCCTCGATGTTGCGCGCGAGCATCGACCGCTTCCTGACCGGCTACAAGACGCCGTCGAACGAAGACGCAGCGTTTCTGCGGATCTACCGTCGTCTCTATCAAGTCCACTACCCATTGGCCAAGGCTGACCGCCAGCGCCTGGAAAAACTGCGCCCGACCCTGCAAAAGCATGCCGAAGCGCAGAACATGGACTGGCTCAACCTGGCCGCGCTGGCGTTCAAGGAATCAGCACTGCAACCCAGTGCGCGTGGTGGCGGTGGCCCGACCGGGCTGATGCAGATCACGCCGTCTGCCGCGCAACGGGTCGGCGTCAACAACATCCAGAATCTCGATGCGAATGTGCAGGCCGGGGCCAAGTACCTGGCGATGATCCGCCGCAAGTTCTTCAACAGCCCCAAGCTCAACGAGCGCGAGCGCATGGCGTTCACGCTGGCGGCTTACAACATCGGCCCGGAGCGGGTGCAAGGGATGCGCGCAGAGGCGCGCCGCCGGGGTTTGAACCCCAATCAGTGGTTCTTTCAGGTCGAGCGTATCGCCATGGAGCAGGTGGGTATGGGCGCCGTCAGCTATGTTAATAGTGTGAACAAGTATTACTTGGCGTTCGACCGGGAGCGTGAGTCGTTGGAGCCCCGGGGACAGAAAGTTGTCTCACGCAAATGATCTAATAAATTGATTGTTATGGCGGAATATTTGCGCTTTTAACATAAATTTAACTGATTAATATGGCGGCCAACCAACAAGCACTTCTCCAACAAGGAATACAAACATGAGCTCTCTGATCAACAAGGTCCTGTTCACCCGCGCCGGCTACGGTCTGACCATTCTGCGCATTGCCGTCGGCGTGATCTTCGCCGCCCACGGCTCGCAAAAACTCTTCGGCCTGTTTGGTGGCTACGGCCTGGCCGGCACCGCGCAATACATGGAAAGCATCGGCCTGACGCCTGGTTACCTGATGGCGACCCTGGCGGGCGGTACTGAATTCTTCGCCGGTCTGGCATTGATCATCGGCCTGCTGGTGCGTCCGGCGGCACTTGGTCTGACCTTCCTGTCGCTGGTGGCAATCTTCACCGTGCACATCAGCAACGGTCTGTTCATGGCCAACAACGGTTACGAGTTCGCCCTGGCTCTGCTCGGTGGCAGCCTCGCGGTGCTGATCGAAGGTGCCGGCAAGCTTTCGGTGGATCGTGCCATCGCCGGTTGACCGCTCTGGCTCAAGCAAAAGGCCCGCATTGTGCGGGCCTTTTTTGTTGCGGCTGATTCTTGACACTCGCAGGTCACGTTCTCTAGGATGCCGCTCATGCGCCGATTTAAACAGCTACTTGCGGGGCGCCAGGTGACTATTCTTCAGTTGCCGTCAGAAGCCGGAACAGGGCTTCGAAATACCGCTAAAGCGCTGGTTCGGTGTTGCCTCTCACCTGCCATGCAGACTTTTGAGGCAGAGACACGACACGATGAATGCACTACGCCCTCCAGCACGTCCCGCACCGATCACGGCGCATATCACCCAGCGCAATCCAAAAATCCTGCTTGGCGGTAAACATCAGCCGACGCTGTTGCGTTATCTCGATGGCTGGCCACGTCGCAGCGGCGGTCCTGCCGCATTCCTGATCCAGTTCGTTGAAGACGGCGAGTCGCTGGCGCGTTTTGCCGATGACAGTTTCGACCTGGCGGTGATCCAGTCGCCCAGCGCTGAAGACGCACCGGAAATGATCCATCAACTGACCCGCGTTGCCCGCCAGGGGCTGATTGCCCGGCGCTGAGCGTCAGGGATAGTCGATTGCCACGATGTAAACGAATTGCTCGCCGGTTGGCGTCTGGACTCGCACTTCCGCGTCCAGCGCCTTGCCGATCAAGGCACGGGCCAATGGTGAGTCGATGCTGATCAGGCCCAGTTTTAGATCCAGCTCGTCCGGGCCGACGATGCGGTAACGCGACTGTTTGCCGTCCTCATCTTCGATGGTCACCCAGGCGCCGAAGTAGACCTTGTTCGGATCACTCGGTTTTTCGCTGACCACTTTCAGCGCCTCAAGGCGTTTGGTAAGAAAGCGCACGCGGCTGTCGATCTCGCGCAGCATTTCCTTGCCGTAAGTGTACTCGGCATTCTCCGAGCGATCTCCCTGAGCCGCCGCTTCGCTGACCGACTGCGTCACCTGCGGGCGGCGCACATGCCATAGCTCATGGAATTCGGCGCGCATCCGGGCTTCACCTTCGGGAGTGATCAGCGCGGTGCCGGCGGTGCGGGGAGGGCGATAACGGCTCATGGCAACTTCTTGTGGTATTGAGGGCTGGAGTCTATCAACCCTCGCGCAGCACTGTCAGCGGGCTCGCATTCAGGGCCCGACGGGTGCCGAACACGCCAGCGCCACCGATCAGGGCCGCGCCGATCAACGGCAGCACCAGCAACCATGGATGCGGATGCCAGGGCAGGTCGAACGCGAAGCGATACAACACCAGGCTCACCACTTCCGTACCAATGGCTGCCAGCAATCCGCTGACCGCGCCGAGCAGGCCGAACTCGATCCGCCGTGCCTTGACCAGCAACTGCCGCTCCGCCCCCAAAGCACGCAACAACGCACCCTGGCGAATGCGTTCATCCAGCGTCGCCTGCAACCCGGAAAACAGCACCGCCATCCCGGCCGCCAACACAAACAACAACACGTACTCCACCGCCAGGGTGACCTGGGCGAGGATGCTGCGCAGTTGTTCGAGCAAGGCTTCGACCTGCAGGATGGTCACCGCCGGGAATGTTCGCGACAGCTCGACGATCTGCTGGTCGTGACCGGGCGCCAGATAGAAGCTGGTGAGGTAGGTCGCCGGAAGATCTTTCAACGTGCCGGGCTGGAAGATCATGAAGAAGTTCGGCTGGAAGTTGTCCCAGTTGATCTCACGCAGGCTGGTGACCTTCGCTTCGCGATTGACTCCGCCAACGGTGAACACCAGGTGGTCGCCGAGTTTGAGCTTGAGGCTTTCGGCAACCTTGCCTTCCACCGACACGCCCGGAACATCGTCCTGTGGCTGATCTTTCCACCACTCGCCGGCAGTGAGCTTGTTGCCCGCCGGCAAGTCGGCAGCCCAGGTCAGGCTCAAATCGCGCTGGATCGCCCGGTCGCCGGCCGAATCCTTGCTGACGATCTGTTGCACCGCTTCGCCATTGATGCTGATCAGCCGTCCCGGCACCACCGGGTACAACGGCGCGGCCTGGGCCGAGACATTGATCAGGTGATCGGTGAAGGCCTGTTTGTCCGCCGGCAGGATGTTCAGGGCGAAATAGTTGGGAGCATTTTTCGGCAGCTGGTTTTGCCAGGTGTCGAGCAATTCACCGCGCAACAGTGCAATCAACGCCATGGACAACAGGATCAGGCCGAATGCCAGGGACTGCCCGGCCGCCGCCAACGGGTGACGTAGCAACTGGCCGAGACCGAGGCGCCACGGCAGTGAGGCGCGAGCCAGCAGGCGACGCAGGCTGTTGAGCAGCAGCAACAGCAAACCACCGAGCACCAGCGCGGCGACCACGCCACCGCCGAGCAGCGCAAAGGTCAGCAGCAGATCCAGGCTCAGGCGCCACATGATCAATCCGAGCGCGCCGAGTGCCGCGCCGTAGACCATCCAGGTGCTAGACGGAATTGGCAGCATGTCGCGGCGCAGCACTCGCAACGGCGGCACACGGCCGAGGGCGGCGAGCGGCGGCAGAGCAAAACCGGCCAGCGCCACCAGCCCGGTGCCGATCCCCGCCAGCGCCGGCAGCAAGCCACCCGGCGGTACGTCGGTCGGCAGCAGATCGTGCAGCAGCGCAAACAATCCCAACTGAGCAAGCCAGCCAAGCAGGGCGCCGCTGAGGCTTGCTAGCAGGCCGAGCACCGCCAGTTGCAGGCTGAACAGGACCATGGTTTCCCGGCGCGACAATCCCAGGCAGCGGAGCAGGGCGCTGGCATCGAAACGGCGGCTGGCGAAGCGATTCGCCGACAGCGCCACGGCCACGCCGGCCAACAGCACGGCGACCAGACTGGCCATGTTCAGATAACGCTCGGCCTTGCCCAGTGCACCGCCAATCTGCCGGTTGCCGTCGCGGGCATCCTGAATCCGCTGGTTGGCGGCAAGGCCCGGCTTGATCAGTTGGCGATAGGTTTCCAACGCGTTGGGTTCGCCGCGCCAAAGTTCGCGATAGCTAACCCGGCTGCCGGGCTGGACCACGCCGGTCGCGGCGAGGTCGTCGAGGTTGATCAGTACCCGTGGCGTCAAACTGTAGAAATTGCCGGCGCGATCCGGTTCGTAAGTCAGCACTCTGGTGAGCTTCAGCGTCTTCATGCCGACGTCGATGCTGTCGCCGATCTTCAGCTCCAGCGCCGTGAGCAGGCGTGATTCGACCCAGGCTTCTCCCGGTTGCGGTTCGCCGCCCGACGTTTCGGCAGCAAACGGTGCCGGGGCGCTTTTCAGTTCGCCACGCAGCGGATAGGCACGGTCGACGGCCTTGATGCTCGACAGCTGAATGCCGTTGTCCGTGGCGATGACACTGGAAAACTCAACGATCTGCGCATGGTCGAGGCGCAGATCGGTGCCGCTCCTGATTTGTTCCGGTCGTGCGGGGGAGCTGCCTTCGAGCACCAGATCCGCGCCGAGAAACTCGGTAGCGCGCAACGTCATCGCGCCATTCAGGCGGGCACCGAAGTAGCCGATGGCAGTACTTGCCGCCACGGCCACCAGTAAGGCGAAGAACAGCACCCGCAACTCCCCGGCGCGGGCATCGCGCATGAGCTGGCGCAGGGCAAGGCTGAACAGGCGCAACAGCGGCAGACGTGCCATCAAGGCTCCAGGGGGGCGACCAGCAGGCCGGCTTCAAGTCGGATCAGACGCCGGCAGCGATGGGCCAGGCGTTCGTCGTGGGTCACCAGCACCAGGGTAGTGCCGCGCTCCTTGTTCAGTTCGAACAGCAAGTCGCTGATGCGCTCGCCGGTGTGGCTGTCGAGGTTGCCGGTGGGTTCGTCGGCGAACAGCACGTCCGGCTCGGCGGCAAAGGCACGGGCAATGGCTACACGCTGCTGCTCGCCACCGGAGAGCTGGCGTGGCGAGTGCGTCAGGCGCTGGCCGAGGCCAACCCGTTGCAGCAATTCGGTGGCGCGACCACGGGCGTCTGTGCGGCCATCGAGCTCCAGTGGCAGCATGACGTTTTCCAGGGCGTTGAGACTGTCGAGCAGCTGGAACGACTGAAAGACAAAACCCACGTGTTCGGCACGAATGCGCGCGCGCTGGTCTTCGTCGAGATTGCTCAGGGACTGGCCAGCGAGAACGACTTCGCCGCTGCTCGGCAGATCGAGGCCGGCGAGCAGGCCGAGCAGGGTGGATTTGCCGGAACCGGACGCGCCGACGATGGCCAGGCTGTCGCCCTTGTTCAGTTCCAGGCTGAGTTCGTGCAGGATGGTCAGTTCACCTTCCGCGCTGGGAACCACTTTGCTAAGGTTCTTCGCGGTGAGAATGCTTGCGCCCATGGAGAATCCGATGCGTGTGTGGTTTTTGAGTGCTGGCCTGGCCTTGATGTGCATGGCCCAGAACGCAGCGGCGGGTACAGTCCTGATCGTTGGCGATAGTATCAGCGCCGGTTTCGGACTGGATACCCGGTTGGGGTGGGTGTCGCTGCTCGAGCAGCGGCTCAAGGCCGAAGGTTTTGCCGATAAAGTGGTCAATGCCTCCATCAGCGGTGACACCAGTGCCGGAGGCCAGGCGCGGCTGCCGGCGCTGCTTGCAGAGCATAAACCGGAGCTGGTGATCCTAGAGCTGGGGGGCAATGATGGCCTGCGCGGAATGCCGCCGACGCAATTGCAACAAAATCTTGCTTCGATGATCGACAGCTCCCGTCAAAGCGGTGCCAAGGTGCTGCTGCTGGGCATGCAACTGCCGCCCAATTACGGCAAGCGCTACACCGATGCCTTTGCCGAGGTCTACGGCAAGCTGGCCGAGGAGAAAAAGATCCCGCTGGTGCCGTTTTTCCTCGAGGGCGTGGGCGGGCACCCGGACTTGATGCAGGCCGACGGTCTGCACCCGGCAGCCGGGGCCCAGGGCAAGTTGCTGGAAAATGTCTGGCCGACGCTAAAACCGCTGTTATGAGGCTTTTCTAGCGGCAGGCTTTCGGCTAATGTGGCGCCCCCTAAATGGAGCCCCCGATGTCGCGTTCTGCCTGGTCCCTGTTTGCCTACCAACTGATCGAGCCTGACGAACAGCTGGATCTGTTCGCCTGCCAGGAAGTGCGGGTGCATCTGGTGACCCGTCAACTGGAACTCGGCGGCTCGGCTGACCGGACTCTGTGCGGCAGCCTGTTGCCGGCGCAACCGCGCTGGTCGAGCGTGGATCGTCGTGTGTTCCAGGATCAGCGTCTGTGCTCGCTGTGCCGGGCGATCCTCGAATCGCAGAAACGCGGGACATCGCCGATCTGGCCTGAGTTGCGTTTCGAACTCTAGGTTCACACGCCCGCAGTCGACAGCGGCTCGAACATGAAGACTTCTGCCTGCCCATCGGCGCATCTCCCCGAAATCCCGAGGCGCGGTGTACAATCGCGCTCCTATACCCTTGTCGATCTGCGAAGGATTTTCCGGATGTTGCCGCGCTTTCCTGCCGTCACCCGCTGCCTGTCTCTTGCCGCCCTGTGTGTGGCCGGCCCCGTTGCCGCATTGGAGTTTCCCCTGCCACCGCCTGGTGAGGACATCATCGGCCAGGTGCAAGTGATCAAGGCCAAGTACGAAGATACCTTCGCCGACCTGGGCACCACCTACGATCTGGGCTACTCGGAGATGGTCGCGGCCAACCCGGGCGTCGATGCCTGGCTACCGGGTGCCGGTACCGAGGTGATCCTGCCCACCCGCTTCATCCTGCCGCCGGGCCCGCGTGAAGGCATCGTGATCAACCTGGCCGAGTACCGCCTCTACTACTTCCCGAAAGGCAAGAACGTGGTGTACACCTTCCCGCTGGGTATCGGTCGTGAAGGCTGGGGTTCGCCGATCGCCCACACCACGATCACTGCCAAGACGCCGAATCCGACCTGGACACCACCAGCCTCTATCAAGGCTGAACACGCTGCCGATGGAGATCCGCTGCCGAACGTGGTACCGGCCGGTCCGGACAACCCGCTGGGGCCGTTCAAGTTCACCCTGGGCACGCCGGGTTATCTGATTCACGGTTCGAACAAGAAGTTCGGCATCGGCATGCGTACCAGTCACGGCTGCTTCCGCATGTTCAACAACAACGTGCTGGAAATGGCCAGCATGGTGCCGGTGGGAACCTCGGTGCGGATCATCAACGATGCGTACAAGTTCGGTCGCAGTGGCGGCAAGGTCTATCTGGAGGCGCATACGCCGATCGACGACAAGGGCAACCCGTCAGTGGTCGACAAGCACACTGCCGTGATCAACGCGATGCTCAAGCGTGAAGACATCACCAACAACCTGCGCATGAACTGGGACGTGGTACGTGATGTGGTCGCGGCCGAGGATGGACTGCCAACCGAAATCGGCACGCCGAACACCTCGGCGCCGATCGTGTCGAGTGCACCGATCGATCTGCAGCAGTAAGCTGAAATGCAAAACCCGCCGACGCTTGCGTGCCGGCGGGTTTTTTATTGCATGAAGAAAATTTCAGGCAAAAAAAAGCCGACCCGAAAAACGGGTCGGCTTGATAACAATCCCGAAGGACTATTACTTGCGGCTAGCTTTGTCCAGCATGCGCAGAGCACGCTCGTTAGCTTCGTCAGCAGTCTGTTGTGCTTTTTGAGCAGCAGCCAGAGCTTCATCAGCTTTACGGTAAGCTTCGTCTGCACGAGCCTGGGAGCGAGCAGCTGCGTCTTCAGTAGCGGTCAGACGTGCTTCGGTTTCTTTCGATGCGCTGCTGCAACCGGTAGCCAGAACTGCGGCCAGAGCCAGAGCAGAGAATTTCAGAACGTTGTTCATCGTGTTCCCCTTCAAGGACTTTCAATTAAGTGGCTGTCTCCTCCGATTGAGGAAATAGCCGGCGTACATACTACCCATTACTTGTAGTAAGTAAACTGACGTAAGGCAAGAAGCAAAAAAAATTGTAGGCGTTGATTCTTTTTCGAGCAACTTTTAGGAGGGCTGTATAAAAAATATTCAGCTGTAAGGCCCACCGTGAGCGAGTTATTGAGAAAAAGTTCCCGTTGTCAGCTGCTGTTTTACCGTTCTTGGCTAATGTCCACCTATATGGATACGTCTACACTTTTGTTCCGGTTTTGCGTGACACCCCGCATATCTTTGTCCATGTTCAGGTGACTTTAAAAAACCAGGCACGTCTTAAGTCTCAACATCCGGCGATGTTCAGCCTTTCGGCGCGGGAGGTGCTTCTCCCAAGCCAGTTCTGAGTCCACCGGAACTGCCCCGTCAATCAGCCTGATGACGAGTGTGCCTTGAGCATTTTCGTCATTGGTGCCTACTATTTGATACGTGCTCGGGTTGCGCGAGATCGGTGCAGTTCTTCTCGGTGTCCATCAGGCACGGGGTGGCGTAGATGTTCCTTCGCCGGGAAAACATCGGTAAGGTAGGGGTCAGCATTCGAGACCCGCGAGGAGTAGTGATGAGCGAGGCGTTGTCCATCCACCATGACCAGGCTGGTCATCAGTTCGAGACCAATGTGGACGGTCATCGTGCCTACCTGACCTATATGGATCTGGGGAAACAGACCCTGGATATCTACCGCACCTTCGTGCCCAACGCATTGCGTGGCCGAGGCATCGCGGCAGCCCTGACCGAGCGGGCACTGCAGTACGCCGATGAAATGGGCTACACGGTCATCCCGTCGTGCTCCTACGTGGAGCGCTACATGGAGCGTCATCAGCGGCGCACCGCCAAGATCTGACTGACCTCACACCGCACACACAAAAACGCCGGGCAATGCCCGGCGTTTTTTTATGCCTGCGAAACAGCTGTCAGCCGCGCTGACGTTTCGGCAGGACATCCTTGAGCTTGGCATGCATGCTGCGCAAGGTGTTTTCGGTGGCCGACCAGTCGATGCAGGCATCGGTGATCGAAACGCCGTATTGCAGGTCGGCGAGGTCTTTCGGGATCGCCTGGCAGCCCCAGTTCAGATGGCTCTCGACCATCAGGCCGATGATCGACTGGTTGCCTTCGAGGATCTGGTTGGCGACGTTCTCCATCACCAGCGGTTGCAGGGCCGGATCCTTGTTGGAGTTGGCATGGCTGCAATCGACCATGATGTTCGGCTTGATCTTCGCCTTGTTCAGCGCCTGTTCGCACAGGGCGACGCTGACCGAATCGTAGTTCGGCTTGCCGTTGCCACCGCGCAGCACCACGTGACCGTAGGCGTTGCCCTTGGTGGTGACGATCGACACGCCACCTTCCTGGTTGATGCCCAGGAAACGGTGCGGACTGGAGACCGACTGCAAGGCGTTGATCGCCACGGTCAGGCCACCGTCGGTGCCGTTCTTGAAGCCGACCGCCGAGGACAGGCCGGAAGCCATTTCGCGGTGGGTCTGGGATTCGGTGGTGCGGGCGCCGATGGCCGACCAGCTGATCAGATCCTGCAGATATTGCGGGGAGATCGGATCGAGGGCTTCGGTCGCGGTCGGCAGGCCTTTCTCGGCCAGGTCCAGCAGCAACTGGCGACCGATGTGCAGACCGTCCTGGATCTTGAACGAGTCATCCAGGTACGGATCGTTGATCAGGCCTTTCCAGCCGACGGTGGTGCGCGGTTTTTCGAAGTACACGCGCATGACCAGATACAAGGTGTCCGACACTTCCGCCGCCAGCACCTTCAGGCGGTCGGCGTACTCGTGGGCAGCCTTGATGTCGTGGATCGAGCAAGGTCCGATCACCACGAACAGACGATGGTCGGTGCCATCGAGAATGTTGCGGATGACTTCGCGACCCTTGGTGACGGTGCGCAGGGCAGCGTCGCTCAGAGGGATATCACGCTTGAGCTGATCGGGAGTGATCAGGGTCTCGTTGGAGGCGACGTTTAGGTCGTTGATCGGTAAATCAGCCATCGTTTACTCGTCAGGTCACGGATGCCGGCCGCCAGCGATCCCCGCGCGGCGGAGCACAGCAGATTTAAGCGCGTCGGGGAGCCGAACCTTAGCGCGTCAGGCGCCTGTCGACAATGGGCAAGTCACTGTTCAGTCCAGCACGGGTTGCGCAAAAGCCTTGCGAACGGTGTCGTGGGAGAACTCGTCGGCGTGCTGTTCGACCCATTGCAGGGCCAGGGCCTGAATATCCTGAAGGTCGTCGTGAGCGTCGTTGAGTCGGCAATAGCGTTCGATCTGACACACCTGCTCACCCATTCGGGCGCTGAACAGGGTCTGTTCGTCGGTGAAGGCGATGCCCACCAGATAGCCTTTCTTGCGTCGCAGGCACCAGGCCACATAGCCCGGATAACAGATGTCGGCATTGAGCGTCGGCATGCGCACCTGCAATGCGGTGCCATGACGCCAGGCGCGGTGGTAATTGCAAGCGATGCCGCCGAGGCTGATAGTGTGCAGCTGTTGCCGCGAAATGCACTCAGGTTTGAGCAACGTTAATTCGACGGGCACATCATCCGGATGAGGAATAAACCGTCCCATGAGCACAGACTCCCTGTGTCGGCCATCTGACATTGTTTCCCCCAGTATAGTGTTCGAATCCGAACTGACCGATTTCGACGCCGACCAACGGCTGCTGGCGATGAGCGGCGTTTCGCTGGTGATCTTTACCAGTGTCGGCTGCGCCAGTTGCCGTTATGCCCGCGAAGTGTTGCCGGGGCTGGATCTGGCAGTCGATCGCCTGTGCTGGATCGACGCCGGCAACAGCGGCGGTCTGGTCGAGCGTTATCAGGTCTTTCATTTGCCGGCGCTGTTCGTGGTGCGCGACGGCGAGTTCTTTGGGGCAGTACACACGCGCCTGAATGCCGCTGAGCTGAACGCAGCCGTGGCGCAGGCGCTGGGTCGAATTGCAGAGGAGTTGCCGTGATGGGGGCAGTGAATAAACCGGTCGTGGGAATTATCGGCACCGGCGCAATCGGAGGGTTCTACGGCTTGATGCTGGCCCGGGCCGGATTCGATGTGCACTTTTTGCTGCGCAGCGAGTTTTCCGCGGTCGCCGAGCGCGGATTGCAGGTGGACAGCGCGGTTCACGGCACACTGACGCTGAACCCGGTGCAGGCCTATTCATCGGCTGAGGACATGCCGCCCTGTGACTGGTTACTCGTTGGTGCCAAAACCACCAGCAACGCTGGCCTGGCGCCGTCGATCATTCACGCGGCGAAACCCGACGCGAAAGTGCTGGTGCTGCAGAACGGCCTCGACGTGGAAGACAGCCTGCGGGAGTTGCTGCCCGATTCCCTGCACTTGCTGGGCGGCCTGTGCCTGATCTGCGTTCACCGGGAAGGTCCGGGCCACATTACCCATCAGGCGCTGGGGGCGGTGAACGTCGGTTATCACAGCGGAACGGCAGCCGATGATGTGGCGCGCATGGCGGTCGTCGAGGAGGGCGTCGGTCTGTTCCGTGCCGCCGGCATCGACTCCCAGGCCATGCCGAACCTGCATCAGGCTCGCTGGCAGAAACTGGTCTGGAACATTCCCTACAATGGTCTTTCGGTATTGCTCGGGGCGAGCACCACGCCGCTGATGGCCGATGCCGACAGCCGCGCGCAGATCCAGGCGCTGATGGTCGAAGTGGTGCAGGGCGCCAAGGCCTGTGGCCATGATATGCCGCCCGGTTACGCCGAGTACCTGTTCATGATGACCGAGAAAATGCCCGACTACTGGCCGAGCATGTACCACGATTTTCTGCACAAGCGACCGCTGGAACTGGACGCCATCTACGCTCGACCTTTGGCGGCGGCAAAAGCGGCAGGTTGTGAACTGCCGCGAATCGAGACGTTGTATCGTACGTTGGGATTCATTGACCGGCGCAACGTTTGAACCGGTAGAGCGGGGGAAAGGCATGGCCAAGAACATCGATGACAAACTGGTGCTGGCGATTTCGTCCCGTGCCCTGTTCGATCTGAGCGAGAGTCACAAGGTCTACCTGTCGAGTGGCGTCGAGGCCTATCGGCAATATCAGATTGAGCACGAAGACGAAATCCTCGCGCCGGGCGATGCCTTTCCGCTGGTGGAAAAGCTGCTCAACCTCAACAGTCGCCTCGGCCGTGCCCGGGTCGAGGTGATTCTGGTGTCGCGCAACAGTGCCGATACCGGCCTGCGGGTGTTCAACTCGATCGATCATTACGGCCTGGCGATTTCCCGTGCGGCGTTTGTCGGCGGGCGCAGTCCTTATCCTTATCTCAAGGCGTTCGGCTGCGACCTGTTTCTTTCCACTCATGCTGAGGACGTGCGCTCGGCGCTGGACAACGGTTTTGCGGCGGCCACCATTCTTTCCGGTGGCGCCAGCCGTGCGGCCAGCGATGAATTGCGCATCGCCTTCGACGGTGATGCGGTGCTGTTTTCCGACGAGTCGGAGCGGGTTTATCAGTCCGGCGGCCTCGAAGCCTTCCAGGCCAAGGAGCGTGAATCCGCTCGCGAACCGTTGCGTGGCGGGCCGTTCAAGGGCTTCCTCGCAGCGCTCAATCTGTTGCAGCGTGAGTTCCCGGACGATAACTGCCCGATCCGCACCGCACTGGTCACCGCGCGTTCGGCGCCGGCTCACGAACGGGTGATCCGCACCTTGCGCGAGTGGGATATCCGCCTGGATGAGTCACTGTTCCTTGGCGGATTGACGAAGTCGGCATTCCTCGAAGCCTTTGCCGCCGACGTGTTTTTCGACGATCAGGCCGGTCACTGCGAGTTGGCCCGGGAGGTGGTTGCCACCGGCCATGTCCCCCACGGCATCAGCAACGAACCGGCGGTCTAAAGCCCACGTGGTTCAAGACGTTGCGTCGCACGTCGTACTCGCCAAGGCACTGCTAAGCTGAATCAAATCTCCGCCATGTTGGCTTGCGAGGAGGTCATATGATTCGTTCGATGCTGTATGCCACTGACCTCGGTCTGTACGCACCGTTAGTGATGCAGCATGCCCTGGCGATGGCCCGAACATTCAATGCCGACTTGTATGTGGTGCACGCGGTGGAACCCATGGGGCTGTTTGCCGAGTCGGTGTTGCAGAGCTATCTCGACGAACAGGCGTTGAACGAATTTCACAGTCAGGGTCTGAAAACCGTCATCGCGAATATTGAGCAGCGGGTGCTCGACAGTTTTCGTGAAGAGCTGGGGGACGAGGGCGAGCAGGATCTGCTGAGGATTCGTGCGGTGCGGGTGCTGCAGGGCGATCCGTCGCAGGTGATTCTCGACCAGGTCCAGAAACTCTCCGTCGATTTGCTGATCGTAGGAAGTCACAGCCACGGGGTCGGGGCGGAAACACCGTTGGGGCGCACGGCGACGCGATTGCTGCAATTGTCCAAGGTGCCGGTTTACATGGTGCCGCTGGTGGAACGTCGGCGCCGGGAGGATCGCTGAGGCGGTAATAATGGCGTTTTGATAAAAAAGTTCTAGATTTATTCTTCAAACCATTAATATAGTTATATACCGTCGCTGATGCCCGTGGCGTCTACCTGCTTTGAGGGATTCATATGAAGCTTCAACAATTGCGCTACATCTGGGAAGTGGCGCACCACGACCTCAACGTTTCCGCTACAGCCCAAAGTCTCTATACCTCGCAACCGGGCATCAGTAAGCAAATCCGTCTGCTGGAAGACGAACTGGGCGTCGAAGTGTTCGCCCGCAGTGGCAAACACCTGACCCGCGTCACCCCGGCCGGCGAGCGGATCATCACCACCGCCGGTGAGATTCTGCGCAAGGTCGAAAGCATCAAGCAGATCGCCCAGGAATTCTCCAACGAGAAAAAAGGCACCCTGTCGATCGCCACCACGCACACCCAGGCACGTTATGCACTGCCGCCGGTGATCAGCAATTTCATCAAGCAATACCCCGACGTGGCGCTGCACATGCACCAGGGTTCGCCGATGCAGATCGCCGAAATGGCCGCTGACGGCACCGTGGATTTCGCCATTGCCACCGAAGCGCTGGAGCTGTTCGGCGATCTGGTGATGATGCCGTGCTACCGCTGGAACCGCTGCGTGGTCGTGCCTCAGGGCCACCCACTGACCAAGCTGCCGAAGCTGACCCTCGAAGCACTGGCCGAATACCCGATCGTGACTTACGTGTTCGGTTTCACCGGCCGTTCGAAACTCGACGAAGCTTTCAGCCATCGCGGCCTTACGCCGAAAGTGGTGTTCACCGCCGCCGACGCCGACGTGATCAAAACCTACGTGCGCCTGGGGCTGGGTGTCGGCATCGTGGCGAAAATGGCCGTCGATACCAAACTCGATAACGACCTGGTGGTGCTCGATGCCAGCGAACTGTTCGAGTCCAGCGTGACCAAGATCGGTTTCCGTCGCGGCACTTTCCTGCGTGGCTTCATGTGCGATTTCATCGAGAAGTTCGCACCGCACCTGACCCGCGAAGTCATGGCCAAGGCCATCCAGTGCCACAACAAGCAGGAACTGGAAGAGCTGTTCGAAGGCGTTGAACTGCCGGTTCACTAAGCCCCTGTCTACAGCACCTCGGTGACAGCGAACTGTTGCCGGGTGCCCGCCACCAGAATCTCCACCTCATCACCCTCGAACTTGCCCAGCAGGCTTTTGCCCAGCGGCGAGCGTGGGGTGATCACGGTGACCGGCTGACCGACCACATCGACTTTCAGGCCCGCCGCATCCGGCGCCAGAAACAGCCATTGCTCGCGACCCCTTTCGTCTTCCAGACCGAGCAGGGCGCCGATTTCAATCCCGCGTTGATCGTCATAGGGCCGAAGCGTCAGGTTCTGGCAGACCGCCAGTGACTGGCGGATCTCCTCGACCCGTTTCGCTTGCCCGGCCGCCAGGTACGACGCCTCAAGCCCCAGGGTGTCGTACTTGTTTTCGGCGATGTTCTCTTCGTGAGTCGCGGTTTCGTAAGCGGTTTGTGCCGCGCGTTCGGCGATATCGAGGTCGACGCGCAGTTTGTCGAGAATCAGTTGGTGGACGGCGTGCTTGTTCATGATCAATCGCAGAATTGCAGGACGTTGGCGCGGCTCTTTTCGCTTGGGGCCGTCTGATCCTGCTGGAGCCAGAACTGGCATTTAGGGTTTGACTGGTTGCGCGTGCTGCTGCGGGCCTGATCCAGGCGATTCTGCTGTTCGTTCTTGCGCAGGTTTTCTTCGTACTGCTCGAACAGGCGGTTTTGCGGCTCGGGTTCTGATTGTGGCTGGGCGACTACCGCTGGCTTGCTCAGTTGTTGCACTGCGTCCGCCACCGGTTGCAATTGACGGCTGAACAGCATCGAAGCGAGCCAGCATGTCAGCGCAATGGCCAGGAAACCCAGCCACAGACCCAGGGCAATGCTGCCGGTCAATTGCAGCGCGCTAAGCTGGACAGGCAAGGGACGACGCGTGTTAGGGCGGTAGGGCATGGCTGCCTCCTGGCGGATGATTGCGGGCAAGTGGCGATTGTCGCACGAAGATTAATTGTCGTCGGCTCTTCTGCACGCGGACATTTATGCGGACAATCGCCGCTTTTGCCAACGGGAGTCTTGAATGCCGCAACCGAAAACCCGCTGGGACATCTTTTGCACCGTGGTCGACAACTATGGCGATATCGGCGTGACCTGGCGTCTGGCCCGGCAACTGGCGGCCGAGCATGCGCTGGCGGTGCGGCTGTGGGTCGATGATCTGCGTGCGTTCGAGCGTATTTGCCCGGAACTCGATATCCATCTCGATGCGCAATGGCAGCAGGGTGTTGACGTCCGGCACTGGCCGGCAGAATGGCCAGTAACCGACGCAGCCGACGTGGTCATCGCCGCGTTCGCCTGCCAGTTGCCGGGCGCCTACATGGACGCCATGGCCGAGCGGGAAAAGCCGCCATTGTGGATGAACCTCGACTATCTCAGCGCCGAGGACTGGGTGGTTGGCTGCCACGGTCTGCCTTCGGTGAAGTACAAGTCCGTGCAGAAGATCTTTTTCTTCCCGGGGTTCCAGGCCGGCACTGGCGGACTGTTGCGTGAAAGCGGATTGCTGGATCGGCGTCGGCGGTTTCAGCAGGATCCCGAGTCGCAGCGACAATTCCTGCAAGCCCTGGGGGTCGCTCCTGCACCCGGCGCACAACTGATTTCGCTGTTCGCCTACGAGAATGCCGGGCTCGCCAGCTGGCTGGATGTGCTCGCCGCTGATTCGACACCGACTCATCTGCTGGTGCCGGAAGGGCGGATACTCGGTGATGTCGCGCGCTGGCTCGGAATCGAGTCGCTGGCGGTGGGCGACTTCAATGTGCGTCAGGCGCTCACCGTGCAGGTGCTGCCGTTCGTCCGTCAGGATCAATACGATCAATTGCTGTGGTGCTGCGATTTCAACGCGGTGCGCGGCGAGGACTCGTTTGTCCGTGCGCAGTGGGCCGGTCGTCCGATGCTGTGGCACATTTATCAGCAGGACGAAGATATCCATCTGGACAAGCTCGATGCCTTCCTCGCGCTCTACGGAAAAGGCCTTTCGCCCGCCGCTGCCGAGGCGATGAACGGTCTTTGGCGGGCCTGGAGTGCCGGGCAGCCTATCGGCCAGCACTGGCTTGAGGCCCGTAAATACTGGCCCGAACTGCAGGAAAATGCCGAAGCATGGTGTCTGGAACAGGCCTTGCGGGCCGATCTTGCGACGGCGCTGGTACAGTTTTACCGAAATTGGATATGATACGCGGCCTAGATTTTTGTAAATCCCATCCAAATTCGGATATTCGCAATGAAAACTGGTAAAGAACTCAAACCCGGTACCGTGATCCGTATCGACAACGATCCTTGGCTGGTTCAGAAAGCTGAATTCACCAAATCGGGCCGTAACAGCGCGATCATGAAGACCAAGCTGAAGAACCTGCTGACCGGTTACAAGACCGAAACCGTTTACGGTGCGGACGACAAGCTGGACGACGTGATCCTCGACCGCAAAGAAGCGACCCTGTCCTTCATCAGCGGCGACACCTACACGTTCATGGACACCACTGACTACACCATGTACGAACTGAACGCCGAAGACATCGAAAGCGTTCTGCCTTTCGTTGAAGAAGGCATGACCGACGTTTGCGAAGCCGTGTTCTTCGAAGAGCGTCTGGTTTCCGTAGAGCTGCCGACCACCATCGTGCGTCAGGTTGACTACACCGAAGGTTCCGCTCGCGGTGACACTTCCGGCAAGGTGATGAAGCCTGCCAAACTGAAGAACGGTACCGAGCTGTCGGTTGCTGACTTCATCGAAATCGGCGACATGATCGAGATCGATACCCGCGAAGGCGGTTCCTACAAAGGCCGTGCCAAATAAGCACTGCTTTTTGCGGAAAGAAAAAGCCCGACCATTGAGTCGGGCTTTTTTGTGCCTGCGATTTTTGCTGCCGGGCAGTTACACGGTCACATGCAGGCGTACATCGACATTGCCGCGGGTGGCATTGGAGTACGGGCAGACCTGGTGGGCCGCGTCGACCAGGCTTTGCGCGTCAGTCTGTTCCAGGCCCGGCAGGGCGATGTGCAGGTCGATGTCCAGACCGAAACCACCAGGAATCTGACCGATGCCGACGTGAGCGGTGATCGACGCGTCGTCCGGGATTTTGCGTTTTGTCTGGCTGGCGACGAATTTCAGGGCGCCGATGAAGCAGGCCGAGTAGCCGGCAGCGAACAGTTGCTCAGGGTTGGTGGCCGCGCCGCCGGCACCACCGAGTTCTTTCGGAGTGGCCAGTTTGACGTCGAGGATGTTGTCGCTGGAGATCGCACGACCGTCACGGCCGCCGGTGGAGGTTGCGATTGCGGTGTAGAGAGTTTGCATGGTGTGAGCCTCGTCGAATGTGTGGTTTGTTGCGCTAATTGTTTGCGCGCTAACTAGGTGCGAAGTAAATGTACTTCGCTAATATTTAGTGCGCAAGATAAAATTTTGCGAAAGCACGGAAGCGAGACGTGGATCAGCTCGGAATGCGATCTCAAGCTTTTGATATGAAAGGCTTTTTTGAGAGAGAAACGAGAGAAAAAATTTCGGGGGAGGGGGGTGAAACAGAGAAAAATGCGATTTCCCTGCAGGTGCGAGGCTGCTCCTGCAGGGAAGAGGAGGAGGCTTAGGTCAGGCTGTCCTGCAGATGACCACGCAAGGCCTGCAATTCGGCTTGCAGGTTTTGCAGGCGTTCCAGCGTGAAGCCACTGGCGCCCAGGATGCATGGCGGAACGGTTCGAGCCTTGTCTTTCAGCGCGCGTCCCTGTGCAGTCAGTTCAACGATCACCACCCGTTCATCCTCACGGCTGCGGGTCCGGCTCAAGAGTCCTTCACCTTCCAGACGCTTGAGCAGCGGGGTCAGCGAGCCCGGATCGGTCAGTAGGCGCGTGCTGATTTCTCCGACGGTCAGACCATCCTTCTCCCACAGCACCATCATCGCCAGATATTGCGGATAGGTCAGGCCAAGTGCTTGCAGCAAGGGCTTGTAGACCTTGGTCATCATCAGCGAAGTGGAATGCAGGGCAAAGCAGGCCTGATTGTCGAGCAGCAGCTCTTCGCAGTGGTCGGTGGTGTTGCGGTCGGTGGTCATGTCGGTGCCTTGAACGGTGATGCAGATGAATCTAGCGCTCGAATCTTTAATGCGCCAGACAATTGTGCCCGGTGGCGAATCGGTCAGTGCCGGCCAAGTTCTCGTTGCAACGCCAGATCCCACGGTGGCACGGGACTGAAACGGGTCTTGAGGTATTCCAGCAGCAGGCGGCTGCGGGAGCTGGCCTGTTGTTCCAGCCGCAGCGCGTAGATGCCGGTGCTCTCCGGTTTCGGCAGGCCGTTTTCACAGAACAGCGGAAGCAACTCGCCACGCAACAGGTATTCGCTGGCCAGCCAGGTCGGTAGATGCGCGATCCCGAGTCCCGCCAGCGCACCGCAGACCAAGGCCTCGGCGTTGTTGGCGCTCATGCGAATGCGTGCCGGACGGTGCAACTGCATCTGCCCATCCTGCTCGAAACGCCAGGCGAAGGGCGGGGCAAGGCCATCCCAATCGAGGCCGTCATGTTCGCCCAATTGTGCTGGCTCGCTCGGCACGCCCCGACGCTTGAGGTAGTCGGGACTGGCGCACGCGATGCGCACCATGCTCGCCAGCGGCGTGGCCACCAGTCGGGTGTCGGCCATTTGCCCGGCGCGCAATACCAGATCGACCTTGCCCAGGTTCGAGCCGTCCATGTCGACAAAGCTGTCGATCAGATGCAGTTGTACGTCCAGGCCCGGATACAGCACCAGAAAATCGGCAATTACCGGCGCCAGGTGCCGCCGTCCGAACGCTGCCGGCGCATCCACCCGAATCAGGCCTTCCGGCGCGCTGCTCAGTGACACCGCTTCGGCGCGTGCCAGCCGCAGCTCGGCAACGATTCGCCGCGCCCGTTCGGCAAATGCCAGGCCGGCCGGTGTGGCGCGCACCGCATGCGTGCTGCGGATGAACAACTGACTGCCGACCGCGCTTTCCAGACTGTCGATACGCCGGGCGACGGCCGAAGGCGTGAGCGGATGTCGACGTGAGGCGGCGGAAAAACTGCCGCTCTCCAGTACGTCGAGGAACAGCCCGAGTTGTTCGGTCAATTGATTGGGATTCATGAATCGGCTGGCTGCCTATGCGAATTTGGCACAGCCATTGTGCGTTGCTGTGCGTTTCCGTGCCAGCGCCGACTGCGTAGGATGGGTCGCCTGACGTATGAGGAATTCTGCTGTGATCGAGTTTTTGCTGTACCTGTTGTTTGGCGCCGCCCTTGGCACCCTGGGGGGATATTCGGCATCGGTGGCGGCTTGATTGCCATTCCGCTGCTGGGCGTGTGGTTCGGCCTCGATCAGCAGATCGCCCAAGGCACGGCGCTGGTGATGGTGGTGCCGAACGTGATGCTGGCGCTGTGGCGTTATCACCAGCGCAACCGCATCGAACTCCGGCACGCGCTGCCGTTGGCGGTGATGGGATTCTGTTTTGCGTGGATCGGCTCGATCTGGGCCGTGGGCATCGACGCGCAAACCATGCGCATCGGTTTTGTCGCGTTCCTTGTGGCGTTGTCGGCCTACAACCTGGTACGCATGTTCGGCGCACGTCCGGCAGCGACGTCAGAGATGCGTTATTCATGGCCGTGGCTGGGCGTGCTGGGCGCGGCGTCCGGCACCATGGGCGGTTTGTTCGGGGTCGGCGGGGCAGTGGTGGCGACGCCGGTGCTGACCAGCCTGTTCGGCACCACTCAGGTGGTCGCTCAAGGCCTGTCGCTGGCGCTGGCATTGCCGAGCACCGGTGTCACGCTGGTGACGTACGCGGTGCATCACGAGGTGGACTGGATGATCGGCCTGCCGCTGGCCATCGGCGGTCTGGCCAGCATCAGTTGGGGCGTGAAAGTGGCCCACGCGATGCCGGAAAAACTCCTGCGCGGGCTGTTCTGCGGGTTCCTGGTGCTGTGTGCGGTGATGCTCGCCTTTAAAGTTTGAAGCCTTCGACGATGTGCTCGGCCAGGCACTCGGTGATTGGCGACGGATTGTTCAGGTTGCGGATCAGCATGATGCTGGCCTCGGGAAGCAGCGGCAGATCTTCGGCGGCGCCGAGAATCCGCAGGTCCGGTGTTATCAGGCTTTCCAGTTGCGCGGTGATCGCCAGACCCGCGCTCACCACTGCCATCAATGCCGAAAGGCTGGTGCTGTTGTAGGCGATCCGATATTCGCGGCCCATGGCGTCCAGCGCATTGCAGGCCCACAGGCGACAGAAGCAATCACTGTTGAACATCGCCAGCGGCAACGGCGTCTGCTCGTGGGCGCTGAAGTTTTGCGCCTCGGCCCAGACGAAGCGCTCCTTGCGCAGCAACTGGCCAATCTCGTTGCCCGGCTCGCGGGTGACGATCGACAGATCAAGGTCGGTGCGTTGCAGCAACTGTCGGGTCGACTCGCAGTGCACTTCAATCTGGATCAACGGATAGAACTGAGCGAAGCGCGACAGGATCCCCGGCAGAAAACGCATCACGTAATCGTCCGGCGTACCGATCCGCACCGTACCGACCATGTGCGGTTCACGCAGGGTGTTGAACACTTCGCTGTGCAGTTTCAGGATGCGCCGCGCATAGCCGAGCAACACCTGGCCTTCAGCGGTCAGGCGCACCTGACGCCCGTCACGCTCGAACAACTGGCGCTGCAACACGTCCTCTTCCAGACGCTTCATCTGCATGCTCACGGCCGATTGGGTGCGGTTGACCATTTCGCCGGCGCGGGTGAAACCGCCCTGATCGGCAATCGCGACAAAGGTACGCAGCACATCGGTATCGATACTGGGGTACGCCGACAATTGATGAATCTCCGTGATGCATGCCATCAGAAACATTCGTTGGATTGATCGTAGCCCCGGCGCGAGACTTGAGCCATCCCAAAAAGGAGGCAACACGATGAAAGGTCAAAAACTGTATGTGAGTGATGAACGAATCCCGGTCCATCTGATTTCCGATTTGCTGCACAAGTTTAGCCGCTGGTACGAACTTCACCGTGAACGCGAACTGCTCGCCAGTCTGAGCGACGAGGCATTGAAGGACATCGGGGTCAGCCGTGCCGATGTCGAACATGAAGCGATTCGGCCGTTCTGGGACGATCCGATGCATAAATGATGAAGCCATCGCTACACAAACCACTTTGTAGTGAGGTAGGTTGCGAGCAGACATGGAGGTACACATGCCCGCGACTTTGTCCTTTTCCCTTAAACAGGCTCGACGTCTGGCACTGGCTGCCCAAGGGTTTCACGGGCGCCAGCCGCCGGCTGTCAAAGCCCTGCACGTCAACCGGCTGATCGAACGCCTCGGCCTGTTGCAGATCGACTCCGTCAACGCCGTGGTGCGCTCGCACTACCTGCCGCTGTTTTCCCGTCTCGGTTCCTATTCTGCTGACTTGCTCGACCAGGCTGCCTGGAGTTCGGGGCGACGCCGTTCGCTGTTCGAATACTGGGGCCATGAAGCGTCGTTGCTGCCGCTGTCGATGTACCCGTTGATGGGCTGGCGCATGCAGCGGGCCAGACGCGGCGAAGACATTTATCAGCAACTGGCACGTTTCGGCCGTGAGCAACAGGACACCATTCGCCGGGTACTGGCGTCGGTCGAGGAGCAGGGCGCACTGGGCGCCGGCAGCCTGTCGACCCGTGAAGAAAAGGCTGGGCCATGGTGGGACTGGAGCGCGGAGAAGCATGCGCTGGAATGGCTGTTTGCCGCTGGTGAAGTCACCGTGGCCGGGCGCCGTGGCTTTGAAAGGCTTTATGACCTGCCGGAGCGAGTGATCCCAACCTCCGTGCTGCAACAACCATTGCCCGATGAGGCCGAGGCGCAGCGCGGTTTGCTGTTGCATGCAGCGCAGGCGTTGGGTGTAGGCACGGAAAAAGACCTGCGCGATTACTTCCGCCTGAACCCTGCCGATGCCCGCCCGCGTCTGGCCGAACTGGTCGAGGACGGGCAACTGCTGACCTGTGAAGTCGCCGGTTGGCGCCAGATCGCCTATTGCCTGCCCGAGCCGAAAATCCCGCGTAAGGTCGAGGCCAGTGCATTGCTGTCGCCGTTTGATTCACTGATCTGGGAACGCAGCCGGACCGAGCGGCTGTTCGATTTCCGCTATCGACTGGAGATTTACACGCCGCAGGACAAACGTGTTTACGGCTATTACGTGCTGCCGTTTCTGCACAACGAACGGATTGCTGCGCGGGTCGATCTGCGTGCCGAACGGGTGGCCGGGCGCCTGGCAGTGCATGCGGTACACGAGGAAGAAACGGGTCTGGACGACGCGGGGATGCTGGCCTTGGCGCTGAACCTGCGGCGGATGGCGGATTGGCTGGGGCTTGAGCAGGTGCAGCTCAATTGCCAGCGGGAAAGTGCCGACCGGTTGCGGGTGACGTTGGCTCAAGTCGAAAACCACCGAGCCAACATCATCGCTATTTAGCGTTTGACCTGTTTCAGCGTCTCGGCAATCAAGAACGCCAGTTCCAGCGACTGATCGGCGTTCATCCGTGGGTCGCAGTGGGTGTGATAGCGATCCGACAAACCATCTTCAGTGATCGGTCGTGCGCCACCGATGCATTCGGTGACGTTCTGCCCGGTCATTTCGATGTGGATGCCGCCGGCGTAGCTGCCTTCGGCTTCGTGGGCCTGGAAGAACTGCTTCACTTCGCCAAGGATCTGTGCGAAGTCGCGGGTCTTGTAGCCGCTGCTGGCCTTGATGGTGTTGCCGTGCATCGGGTCGGAACTCCACAGCACCTGCTTGCCTTCGCGCTGTACCGCGCGGATCAGCGCCGGCAGGTGATCGCCGACCTTGTTCGCGCCCATCCGCGCGATCAGGTTGAGGCGACCCGGATCGTTGTCCGGGTTGAGCACGTCGATCAGGCGGATCAGGTCGTCGGGGTTCATGCTCGGGCCGACTTTCACCCCGATCGGGTTGTTCACCCCGCGCAGGAATTCGACGTGGGCGCCGTCGAGCTGACGGGTGCGGTCGCCGATCCACAGCATATGCGCCGAGCAATCGTAGTAATCGTTGGTCAGGCTGTCGCGGCGCACGAAGGCTTCTTCGTAGTTCAGCAGCAGCGCTTCGTGGGCCGTGAAGAAACTGGTTTCGCGCAATTGCGGCGAGCTGTCCATGCCGCAGGCGCGCATGAACGCCAGGGTTTCATCGATGCGGTCGGCGAGGTGGCTGTACTTCTCCGCCAGCGCCGAGTTGGCGATGAAATCGAGGTTCCACTTGTGCACCTGATGCAGGTCGGCGAAACCGCCCTGGGCGAAGGCACGCAGCAGGTTGAGGGTGGCGGTGGACTGGTGATAGGACTGCAGCAGACGCTCCGGATCCGGTACGCGGCTGGCGGAATCGAAGCCGATACCGTTGACGATGTCGCCCCGGTAGGCCGGCAGGGTCACGCCGTCGATGGTCTCGTCGTTGGCCGAACGCGGCTTGGCGAACTGGCCGGCCATGCGCCCGACTTTGACCACCGGGCAACCGGCGGCGAAGGTCATGACGATCGCCATTTGCAGCAACACTTTAAAGGTGTCGCGGATCTTCGCTGCGGAGAACTCGGCGAAGCTTTCCGCGCAGTCGCCGCCCTGCAGCAGGAACGCCCGGCCCTGGGTGACTTCGGCAAACTGACGACGCAGCTCCCGCGCTTCGCCGGCAAACACCAGCGGCGGATAGCTGGCCAAAGTCTGCTCGACCTGGCGCAGGTGCGCGGCGTCGGGGTATCGGGGTTGTTGCTGGATCGGCAGGGCGCGCCAGCTGTCAGGGCTCCAGGGTTGGCTCATCACGGTCTCTAAGGTTCTACGCACGGACGGCCATGTTAGCAGCAATTAGTGCGTGACCTGCTCCCGCCGCTTCGCCGACAATCGCCGCTTTGCCACAGTGCCATTGCGGTAATGATCTGGAGACGAAATGACTGAGGAGCGCGTCGAGCTGTTGCTCGCCGAGGTACAGGATGAGTTCGGCGTGATTCGCGTGCTGGAAGTGGCCGACTACCGCTTTCTGGAGTTCGGCGATGCCATCGAGCAAAGCTGTGTGTTTACCGCCGACCCGAGCTGGCTGGAGTACGACTACACCCGGGCGATGCTGATCGGCGCGCTGTGCCATGAGCAACCGGAGAGCGCGTTGTTTCTCGGCCTTGGCGCCGGCACGCTGACCCAGGCCTGCCTCAAGTTCCTGCCGCTGGAAGATGTCGAAGCCATCGAGCTGCGCCCGGACGTGCCGCGTCTGGCCATCGAATACCTTGGGCTGGATGACGATCCGCGTCTGTACATCCGCGTTGGCGATGCAATTGAACTGCTGCCGACGGCCGAACCGGCGGATCTGATTTTCGTCGACCTCTACACCGATGTCGGCCCGGGCGCCGCGCACCTTGCGTGGAATTTCCTCGGTGACTGTCAGAAACGTCTGAATCCCGGTGGCTGGCTGGTGATCAACCAGTGGGCCACCGATGACGGCAAGCCGCTGGGGGCGGCGTTGTTGCGGGGGCTCTATCACCGACATTACTGGGAGTTGCCGGTGAAGGAGGGCAACGTGATTCTGATCGTGCCGGCGGATCTCGATCAGGCGCTGGACATGCAGGCGCTTACCGCGCGAGCTGAAGCGCTGGCGCCGAAGCTGGGTTACTCGTTGCAGTCGTTGATCAATTGCATCCGTCCCGCAACTTGAGTCTTAAACGCCTTTGAAGTCACCAGGTCTGCGTTCCACCAACGAACGCACACCTTCCCTGGCATCCTCGGTTGCCAGCAACTTCTTCACCAGCGGCGGCAAACCCTGCGCCGCTGCGGTCTCGCCTTCATAGCGCGCCTGACGCGCCGACATCAGCGTCGCCTGCACACCCAATGGCGCCTGTCGGGCAATCCGTTCCGCCAGTTCGATGGCGCGCGGCAGCAAGTCTTCGCTGGCCATGACCTCCTGCACCAGCCCCAGGCGCAACGCATCATGGGCATCGAACTCGTCGCCGGTCAGCAGCCAGCGCATGGCATTGCCCCAGCCGGCGATTTGATGAAAGCGCAGCGTTGCACCGCCGAACGGAAAGATCCCGCGCTGCACTTCCATTTGGGCGAAGCGGGTGTTGCTGGCGCACAAGTTGATGTCGGCGGCGAGCATCAGCTCGATGCCGATGGTCAGGCAATAACCCTGCGCGGCGACGATCACCGGTTTACTGACCCGCGGCCCGACGAACACGCCCCAGGGATCGCAGCCGCCGGTCGGCACCTGCCAGCCCTGGGCGAGGGCGGAACTGGCGTTGACCAGATCAAGTCCGGCGGTGAAATGCTCGCCATGCCCGAACACCACCGCCACTCGCGCGTCGCTGTCGGCCTCGAATTCGCCGTAGGCCAGGGCCAGGTCGTTGAGCAAATCGAGGTCGAAGGCATTGCGCTTGGCTGCACGGTCCAGACCGATCAAATGGACGTGGCCGTGGCGCGCACGACTGACGCGGCCGGGGCAGGGCTGATTCATGGGTGTTTCCTCGGACGGGAAGAAAGGGTGCAGCGACCAGATGCCGCACATCGGTGAATCGTTTAAGCGCCATCGCCCGCAGGGCCGGGGTCTTTGAAAAATAGACCTTTGCCCGATTATCCGCAAAACCCCGTTACACAGCGGTGACAACTGTATTTCACCGATAAAAAAAGCTCCCTTTTTGGGCAAATTCCGGTATAGTGCGCGCCGGCCTTTAACCGGGCCGCGTTTAGGTAGCGCAATTCCCCGAAGTCAGCTTCGGCTGCACGTCCGCACTGCGGGCTCTTCCTTGACGATTCTTTTTCATTCATTCGTTTTCGCAAATCCCCGCCGACAAAGCTGCCAGGGCGACTCTTGAGTCTCAACACGGCATGTGCAGCTTTGGAGCATGGGTCTTTGCGGATGCACTTAGAGGCAGACCCATGACCCAGGAAATCGGCGGCTTCGCCGCTCTTGAACTTCATCCCAATATTGTCGCTGCAGTAGTCGCTACCGGCTATGAAGAGCCTTCGGCCATTCAGCAGCAGTCGATCCCGATCATCCTCGCCGGTCACGATATGATTGGTCAGGCGCAAACCGGTACCGGTAAAACCGCTGCCTTTGCCCTGCCTATCCTGCACCGCATTGATCCGTCCAAGCGCGAGCCGCAAGCTCTGATCCTGGCCCCAACTCGTGAGTTGGCGCTACAAGTTGCAACCGCTTTCGAAACCTACGCCAAGCAAATGCCGGGCGTAACTGTTGTGGCTGTCTACGGCGGCGCGCCGATGGGCCCACAATTGAAAGCAATCCGTAATGGCGCACAGATCGTTGTCGCCACTCCGGGCCGTCTGTGCGACCACCTGCGTCGCGACGAAAAAGTGCTGCAGACCGTGAACCACCTGGTTCTCGACGAAGCAGACGAAATGCTCAAACTGGGCTTCATGGACGACCTCGAAGTCATCTTCAAGGCCATGCCGGAAACCCGTCAGACCGTATTGTTCTCGGCGACCCTGCCGCAATCGATCCGTGCCATCGCCGAGCGTCACCTGCGCGATCCAAAGCACGTGAAGATCCAGAGCAAGACCCAGACCGTTACCGCGATCGAACAGGCTCACCTGTTGGTTCACGCTGACCAGAAAACTTCTGCCGTTCTCAGCTTGCTGGAAGTGGAAGATTTCGACGCTCTGATCATGTTCGTGCGCACCAAGCAAGCGACCCTGGATCTGGCCAGCGCCCTCGACGCCAAAGGCTACAAAGCCGCAGCGTTGAACGGCGACATCGCCCAGAACCAGCGTGAGCGCGTCATCGACTCGCTGAAAGATGGTCGTCTGGACATCGTTGTGGCGACCGACGTTGCCGCCCGTGGTCTGGACGTACCGCGCATCACCCACGTTTTCAACGTGGACATGCCGTACGATCCGGAATCCTACGTGCACCGTATCGGCCGTACCGGCCGTGCCGGTCGCGAAGGCCGCGCGCTGCTGCTGGTGACTCCGCGTGAGCGCCGCATGCTGCAGGTTATCGAGCGTGTGACCGGTCAGAAAGTTGCCGAAGTGCGTCTGCCGGACGCCCAGGCCGTTCTCGATGCCCGCATCAAGAAACTGACCAACAGCCTGTCGCCGCTGGTGGCTGACGCCGAATCGACTCACGGTGATCTGCTGGATCGCCTGACCGCCGACATCGGTTGCACCCCGCGTGCCCTGGCTGCCGCGCTGCTGCGCAAGGCCACCAATGGTCAGGCGCTGAACCTGGCAGCGATCGAGAAGGAACGTCCACTGGTGCCGAACAGCGCTCCACGTGGCGACCGTCCTGAGCGTTCCGGTGATCGTCCGGACCGTGGTGACCGCGAGCGTCGTGCGCCGATGCCGCTGGGCGAAGGCCGTGCCCGTTGCCGTACCGCGCTGGGCGCGCGTGATGGTATCGCGGCGAAGAACCTGCTGGGCGCCATCCTCAACGAAGGTGGTCTGGCACGTGAAGCCATCGGTCGCATTCAGGTGCGTGACAGCTTCAGCCTCGTCGAGCTGCCGGAAGATGGTCTGGACAAGCTCCTGGCCAAGCTGAAGGACACTCGCGTTGCCGGCAAGCAGCTGAAACTGCGTCGCTACCGCGAAGATTGATCCGCCCCCGGGCTGATTGATCGAACATAAAAAATCCCCGACTGGTTCGGGGATTTTTTTGCCTGCGATTTGGGCTTCAGCCGAAGCGGTAGATGTCCATGCCCAGTGCGCCCATGGTGAATCCTTGGTGCGCAATGCTGAACTCGCCGCCGGCGCCACGGGCGAAGTACAGCGGCAGCAGATGTTCATCACTTGGATGGCTACGCACGGCGTTCGGTGCCTGCTGGCGGTAAGCGTGCAGGGCGGTTTCGTCGTTGGCTGCGAGCTTGTCGACTATCCAGTCGCGGAAGTCCCGAGCCCACGGCTCGACGCTTTCCGGGCCGGCGTGCCAGTCCAGTTCCCGCAGGTTATGGGTGATGCTGCCGGAACCGATCAGCAGAATGCCCTGATCGCGCAGACTGGCCAGTGCATGACCGACCCGGGTCTGCAACGCCGGGCCGCCACGGCTCGGCAAGGACACCTGAACCACCGGGATGTCGGCCTGCGGATACATCAGCGACAGTGGCACCCATACGCCATGGTCGAAGGGGCGTTGCGGGTCGAGGCGTGCCGGCAGGTTGTTGGTGGTCAATAGCTCGGCGACTTCGCGGGCCAGCTGCGGATTGCCAGGTGCCGGGTACTGCACTTCAAACAACGCACGGGGAAAACCGCCGAAATCGTGCCAGGTTTCCGGTTGCGCATGGCTGCTGACCAGCAGCTCATGGCTTTCCCAATGGGCGGAAACGATGACGATGGCTTTCGGGCGTGGCAATTCGGCGGCCAGGCGCGTCAAGGCAGGGCCGCTGGCGCCGGGCTCCAGCGCCAGCATGGGCGAGCCGTGAGAGATAAACAGGCTGGGAAACATGGAAGGGTTCCTGAGCGTTAAGATGGCTCATCTTCAGTCAGATCATTGATCTAATTCCAATATAAGTTTTAACGCTATTTGATCGAATTCTTGGGAGGATGCATGCAGCCGGATTTTTGGCACAAGAAGTGGGAATCGAACCAGATCGGCTTTCATCAGCCCGAGGTGAACCCGTATTTGCAGCGGCATTGGCCCGATCTGGCAATCCCGGCGCAGTCGCGGGTGCTGGTGCCGTTGTGCGGGAAAAGCCTGGATCTGCTGTGGTTGGCCGGTCAGGGGCATCGGGTTTTCGGTGTCGAGCTGTCCGAGAAGGCTCTCGAGGATTTCTTTCGCGAGCAGCAACTACAGCCGCAAATCAGCGAAGAGGGTGGCTTCAAAGTCTATCGGGCCGGGGCGATCGAGTTGTGGTGCGGGGATTTCTTCGCGTTGTCCGCGAGCGATGTGGCCGATTGCACGGCGCTGTATGACCGCGCGGCGCTGATTGCCTTGCCGGCGCCGATGCGCGAGCGCTATGCGGCACATTTGCAGAATGTCCTGCCGACTGGCCTGCGTGGGTTGCTGATCACGCTGGATTACGATCAGGCTCAGATGTCCGGACCACCGTTTGCAGTGACAGATGCCGAGGTGCGGCGGCTGTTCGGTGGTGACTGGACGGTGCAGGCAATGGAGGAAAAGGACGTGCTGAGCGAAAGCGGGAAGTTCCTGCAGGCGGGAGTGACAAGGCTGGAGGAGCGGGTATACCGGCTGGCCGGTCAGTAACAGGCACAAAAAAGGCCCGCATCACTGCGGGCCTTTCTGTTGGAGCGCGGCTGATCAGCCGCGACGACGCAGGGCGTCGATACGCTCTTCCAGCGGCGGGTGGCTCATGAACATGCGGGCGAACCCCTGTTTGATGCCACCGTTGATGCCGAAGGCGTTCAGGGTGTCAGGCATGTGCACCGGCAGGCCCTGTTCGGCACGCAGGCGTTGCAGGGCGCCGATCATCGCGCTGGTGCCGGCAAGGCGGGCACCGGCTTCGTCGGCACGGAATTCCCGTTTGCGCGAAAACCACATCACGATCGCGCTGGCCAGGATGCCCAGAACCAGTTCGGCGAAGATGGTCGCGATGTAGTACGCGATACCCTGGCCTTCCTCGTTCTTGAAGATCACCTTGTCAACGAAGTTGCCGATGATCCGAGCGAAGAACATCACGAAGGTGTTTACCACACCCTGGACCAGCGCCAGGGTGACCATGTCACCGTTGGCCACGTGGCCGATTTCGTGGGCCAGCACCGCTTTCACCTCATCGGGCGAAAAACGCTCCAGCAAACCCTGGCTGACGGCGACCAGTGCGTCGTTCTTGTTCCAGCCGGTGGCGAAGGCGTTCGCTTCGTAGGCCGGGAAGATCCCGACTTCGGGCATCTTGATCCCGGCTTCCCGGGACAGTTGCTCGACGGTTTGCAGCAGCCATTGTTCGTGGCGGGTGCGCGGCTGGGTGATGATCTGGGTGCTGGTGCTCATCTTCGCCATCCACTTGGAGATGAACAGCGAGAACAGGGAACCGGCAAAACCAAAGACTGCACAGAAAACCAGCAGCTGACTGAGGTTGAGGTCAACCCCGTTGGCCGCCATGAACCCGTTGAAGCCGAACAGGCTCAGGGTGATGCTGGCTATCAGCACGACCGCCAGGTTAGTGGCCAAAAACAGCAGGATGCGCATCATGGTTGTAGAAATCTCCTCAAGCTAAAGATGTAGCGTACTGCGGGGTATATAAGGTGCGGCACCGGGCGATTCAACCGGGTGACTATTTCAAACTGTGTCCTGCATCGGATTGTTCGGTGCGCAGGACATTCTCCACGCTCCGAGCCGACGTAAACGACAGGCGTGCGCCACCCACGGCCATTGCTTCGAGCGCGCGTGATCGGTACGAATCGACAGTGTAGAAGGCGTACGGAAGGGGGCAGGGCAGAAGTGTTGCTGAATCAGACAGTGCGCAACGAAAGGCTCGTTGCGCATCCGTGAGAGGTTACTGGCGGTAGGACTTGAGGAAGTTGCCGATGCGCCCGATGGCCATGTCCAGGTCATCGACCCGGGGCAGGGTCACGACGCGGAAGTGATCCGGCCATGGCCAGTTGAAGGCCGTGCCCTGAACCACCAGCAGCTTTTCGGACAACAGCAGGTCGAGGACGAATTTCTCGTCGTTGTGGATCGGGCAGATCTTCGGGTCGATCTTCGGGAACGCATACAGCGCGCCCATTGGCTTCACGCAGCTCACGCCGGGAATATCGTTGAGCAATTCCCAGGTACGGTTGCGCTGCTCCAGCAGGCGCCCCTGCGGCAGCACCAGGTCGTTGATGCTCTGATAGCCGCCGAGTGCGGTCTGGATCGCGTGCTGGCTCGGCACGTTGGCACACAGGCGCATGTTGGCCAGCATGTCGATGCCTTCGATGTAGCTGTGGGCGTTGTGCTTCGGCCCGGAAATGGCGATCCAGCCGGAACGGAAACCCGCCACGCGATACGACTTCGACAGACCGTTGAAGGTCAGGCACAGCAGGTCCGGCGCCAGAGAAGCGGTGCAGATGTGCACGGCGTCGTCGTAAAGAATCTTGTCGTAGATTTCGTCGGAGAACACCACCAGGTTGTGCTGGCGGGCCAGTTCCAGCATGCCCAGCAACACTTCCTTCGAATACACCGCGCCGGTCGGGTTGTTCGGGTTGATGATCACCATGGCCTTGGTGTTCGGGGTGATCTTGGCCTTCATGTCGGCCAGGTCCGGGAACCAGTCGGCGCCTTCGTCGCACAGATAGTGCACGGCGTTGCCGCCGGCCAGGCTCACGGCGGCGGTCCACAGCGGGTAGTCAGGTGCCGGCACCAGCACTTCGTCGCCGTTGTTGAGCAGGGCCTGCAGCGACATCACGATCAGTTCGGACACGCCGTTGCCCAGGTAGATGTCCTCGATGCCGACACCTTCGACCTGCTTCTGCTGGTAGTACTGCATCACGGCCTTGCGCGCGCTGAACAGGCCTTTGGAGTCGCTGTAGCCCTGGGCGGTCGGAAGGTTGCGGATCACATCCTGGAGGATTTCGTCCGGCGCTTCGAAACCAAAGGGCGCCGGGTTGCCGATGTTCAGCTTGAGGATGCGATGGCCTTCCTCTTCCAGGCGTTTGGCGTGCTTGAGCACCGGGCCGCGAATGTCGTAGCAGACGTTGGCGAGCTTGTTCGATTTGCTGAACTGCATGGCGATGTGATCCCGAAAATGAACGATCCAGGCGGCGAATGGACAACCGTGCTGGGAATCCTGCGTCTTCACACAGGCAAGCGTCTTGAGCGGCGGTTTCCAACAATCCGTTTGAATGCGCAGGATCCCGCTGCCAGACTGGCGTGTGACGAGGCGCAATCATACGTGCCGCCCGATCCGTGGAAAAGGTACAGATCGGGCTTTTTCAGCCGCTGAGGTGTGATGATGGATAAGATAGAAAAGACCCTGGACGAATGGCGCGAGATGCTCGACCCGGAGCAATACAACGTGTGTCGTCTCAGTGCTACCGAGCGACCGTTCTCCGGCAAGTACAACGCCACCAAGACCGACGGCGTCTATCACTGCGTCTGCTGCAACGAGCCGCTGTTCGATTCCAGGACCAAATTCGACTCCGGTTGCGGCTGGCCCAGCTTCTACGCGCCGATCGGCGAGAGCGCGATGGCCGAAATCCGCGACACCAGCCATGGCATGATCCGTACCGAAGTGAAATGCGCCCGCTGCGACGCGCACCTCGGCCACGTATTCCCCGACGGCCCGCCGCCGACTGGCCTGCGTTACTGCATCAACTCGGTGTGCCTGGACCTGGTGCCGCGCGAATAACCGATGCGGGCGATCTTCGGATCGCCTTTCGGATAATTAAATTGCACACAATTCAATTGCTCGCTATTTTTGCAGCTTCTCAACTTTTCAGAGTGCGCACCATGAGCGATAACCTGCTGACCATCCCGTGCACCACCATCAAGGGTGAGCAAAAGACCCTGGCCGATTTCGCCGGCAAGGCGGTGCTGGTGGTCAATACCGCCAGCAAATGCGGTTTCACGCCGCAGTACAAAGGCCTTGAGCAGCTGTGGCAGACCTACAAGGATCAGGGGCTGGTAGTGTTGGGCTTTCCGTGCAACCAGTTCGGCAAGCAGGAACCCGGCAACGAGGGTGCGATCAGCGAGTTCTGCGAGCTCAATTACGGCGTCAGCTTTCCGCTGTTCAAGAAGATCGAAGTCAACGGCACCGGTGCGCATCCACTGTTTGTACAGTTGAAGAAACGCGCACCGGGCGTACTGGGTTCCCAGGGCATCAAGTGGAACTTCACCAAATTCCTGATCGGCAAGGACGGCCAGTTGGTCAAGCGCTTCGCCCCGGCCACCAAGCCGCAGGATCTGAGCCGCGAGATCGAAGCCCTGCTCAAATGAACGAACTGTCAGCCGATGCGCTGAAGCTCGACAGTCAGTTGTGCTTCAAGCTGTACGCCGCGTCCCGGGCGGTGATTCGTGCCTACAAGCCGATGCTCGATCAGCTTGGTCTGACGTATCCGCAATACCTGGCGATGCTGGTGTTGTGGGAGTGGCAGGAAGCGGCACCGGAACAGCCGACCGTCAAGGCGTTGGGCGAACGTCTGGCGCTGGATTCCGGGACGCTGACGCCGCTGCTCAAGCGTCTGGAGCAACTGCAACTGGTGCAGCGTCAACGTTCGGCGCGGGACGAGCGTGAGGTTCATCTGAGCCTCACGCCGCAGGGGCAGGCGCTGCGTGAACAGGTCGGGCCGTTAAAGGAACGGTTGCTGTGCGACAGCGGTGTGGATCTGGATCGGCTCAACGAGCTGCGCAGCGGACTCGATCACTTGCTGGGACAGATCAGGGCGCTGTCGTAGCCGGTATCCACTGGTCAAGCAGCGCCGCCAGCTCTTCGCGGCGAAACGGTTTGGCCAGGTAGTCGCTCATGCCGGCGGCCCGGCAGCGCTCGCGTTCCTCCGACATGGCGTTGGCCGTCAACGCCACAATCGGCAGGTGAGGCCAGCGGCCGCTCTGACGGATTTGCCGGCTCGCTTCGTAGCCATCCATCACCGGCATGTTGCAGTCCATCAGCACCAGGTCGAATTCGTGGTGTTCCAGTTGATCCAGCGCTTCTGCGCCATGGGCCGCGACGATGACCTCACAACCGAGTTTGCCGAGCATACCCTTGGCCACCAGTTGATTGACCGGGTTGTCCTCTACCAGCAGCACCCGTCCACGGCGCTGCGACGGTGCGCTTTCGAGTCGTGTGCGATCAATGGTGATGATGTCCGGTTGCAGCGTCCGGCGCAGATTCTGGTACAGCGCATTACGTGCCAGAGGCCGCGCCTGCTGTTGCAGTGGGGCGAGAGCGGCGGCTTCTTCGCCGGGCAGGAAGCTGCCGTAGGCCGTCACCAGCAGAATCGGTGCAGTCATGGCCGGGCGCAGGCCGAACAGGCATTCGGGGCAGTCGGTGATGATGATGTCCGGTTTCAGGCCAAGCAACGAATCGTCGATCGTGCGTTGCTCGTACGTAGGGCCCCAGACCGGCAACAGGCTGCGCAGCAGCTCCGAAAGGCCGCTGGCCGCCGTCGTGATGGCGAGCACGTTGCCATGCAGCGGTGCCGGAATGACTGCCCGGGTGTGACAGGGCAATGGCAGCTCGGCACAGAACTGGCTGCCGAAACCGACTTCGGAACTGATCGTCAGTCGCCCCTGCATGGCTTCGCACAGGTTGTAGGTCAGGGCCAGTCCGAGTCCGGTGCCACCGTACTGGCGGGTGATGCCGGCCCCGGCCTGGGTGAAGGGCTGGAAAATCTTCACCTGAGCTTCCTGGGCGATGCCGATGCCGGTGTCGCAGACTTCGATGTGTACGCCATCCTTCCAGGTCGACAAGCGCACATCCACCCGGCCGAAGCGGGTGAATTTCAGTGCGTTGGACAGCAGGTTGCTGACAATCTGCCTGACCCGGGTCGGGTCGCCGAGCACCAGCGCCGGGAAGTGCGGATCGATCAGACAGGTCAGTTCGACGCTTGGCGCCGCATTCTGCGACAGCAGGTTGGCGGTGTCTTCAACGAGCGAGCCGAGGTCGAAAGGAATGTGCTCGAGCTCCAGTTGCCCGGCATCGAATTTCGACAGATCAAGAATATCGTTGAGCAACTCCACCAGCACCTTGCCCGAGTCGTGGGCGATGGACAGCTGTTGCTGTTGTTCGCCATTGAGCGGGCCGTCGAGAGACAGTGCGATCATGCCCAGCAGGCCATTGAGCGGTGTACGGATCTCATGGCTCATGTTGGCGAGGAACGCGGAGCGTGCTTCGGCCATGTCCAGCGCCGTGCTGCGGGCCACTTCCAGTTCCTGATTGGACTGGCTGAGGCGGGCGTTGATCGCCTTGAGTTCGGCGGTGCGGGCCGACACGATGTCTTCGAGTTGCGCGAGGTAATCGGTGAGGCGGTTTTCCGCAGTGCGCCGTTGCTGGATTTCCGTGGCGATGTTTTCGAACTGCTGGTTGGCGACCTTCACCAGCACGCCGATCTCGTCATTGGCGTGGCCGCCCGGGCATTCCAGAGTGGTCGGTTCGGCACTGCGCGGATCACGCCCGCTGAGTTCGCGGATCACCCGTACCAGTGGTTTGGTCAGCATCACATAGAACAGCGCCAGCAGGATGCCGGTCAGGATCAGGCTGCGGGCAAACCCGTTGAGCAAGGTGACTTCGGCCCGGCGCAGGAAGCGGCTGCCGAAGGCATAGGTGTCCACTTCCAGGCTCAAGGTGCCGAGGGATTCGTTGGGCAAGTGGTCGAGGTAGAGCCGATCTTCGAATTCGCGTTTAGCGCCGAACAGGAAGTCGCTGATCACCCGGTAACCGCTTTGCAGCTCCGGGCGTTTGACGCTGGCCAGCACTGTCTGGTTGTTGTCGGTCAACTGCGCGGAAATGATCGCCGGCGAGCGCAGCAGGCCCAGCGTGAGTTCCTGGGCCAGCTCGGCATCGATGTTGTAGGCGATGCGCGAGGCCGGGTTGTGGCTGATTTCCAGCAGGGAAAGGATTTCACGGTTGATGGAGGCGTCTTCGCTGGCATAATCGATGCCGATTTGCAGCAGACTGAGCAGCGTGCCCAGAATGAACCCGACCAGCACGGTAAGCCTGGCTTGCTTGTAAGACAGCCGGTGGGTGAATTTGATATCCATGGGGTGTTGAACCACTTACGTTTCCCTTCGCTGCTCAAGCATAGTCGATCGTGCAGGGATACCGGAGTTCCCGCACCGCCTTGTAACAAGGGCCGGGGCAGGTGTCGAACGCTATTGGTTGTCGTTGTATTGCCATCATCACTGTGAACCAGCCCGAGGAGAAGACGTGGATTCCCGATTGAATGCTTTTCTTGAGCGCGCCGAGTCGGTCCTGGCGCGGATCGAGCCGCTGCTGCCGGCACCACGCCCGGTCATCGACTGGGGGACCTGCCTGGCCGCACGCTGGCAGCGTGACGGGCGTAGCGGTTATCTGTTGCCCCTGGAAGTCAGCCTCGACATGCGCCTGTCGGACCTGATCGGTGTCGATCGGCAACTGGAGCAACTGGGCCGAAATACCCGGCAGTTCCTCGACGGCATGCCGGCCAACCATGCGCTGCTCTGGGGTTCGCGCGGTACCGGTAAATCCTCGCTGGTGCGGGCGCTGCTGGCGGAGCACGCCAAGGCCGGTCTGCGCCTGATCGAGATCGAACGCGATCACCTGGCCGACCTGCCACGTGTGGTGGAGCAGATTGCCAAGCTGCCGCAACGGTTCGTGCTGTTTTGCGATGACCTGTCGTTCGAATCCGGCGAGGGCGATTACCGCGTGCTGAAGAGCGTGCTCGATGGCTCGCTGGAGCAGGCGCCGGACAACGTGTTGCTGTACGCCACTTCCAACCGTCGCCACCTGGTGCCGGAAAAGGAAAGCGACAACGAAAACTGGAAGCGCGTCGACGGCGAGTTGCATCCGAGCGAAGCGGTGGAAGACAAGATCGCCCTGTCGGATCGCTTCGGCTTGTGGCTGTCGTTCTATCCGTTCACCCAGGAACATTTCCTCAATGTCGTCGAACACTGGATCGGCCAGTTGGCCGCCAAGGCCGGTCTGACCTGGCAACGCGACGAGCAGCTGGACATTCAAGCCGTGCGCTGGGCAACCGGCCGTGGCAATCGCAACGGACGTTGCGCGTACCAATTCGCCCGTTACTGGGTGGGACTGAAATTGCTGGAGCACAAGGCATGATTGATTTGCAACAGAGCGGCCAGGGCCTCGAAGGCTATGGCATGTTGGCCGCACAACTGGAGTCGCTGCTGGCGGACGAGCGCGATTTCATCGCCAACGCCGCACAGTTTTCGGCGTTCCTGTTCAACCAGCTCGATGATCTGAACTGGGCCGGTTTTTACCTCAATCGCAACGAAGAGCTGGTGCTCGGCCCGTTCCAGGGCCAGATCGCCTGCGTGCGCATTCCGTTCGGTCGCGGTGTGTGCGGCGCGGCGGCGGCCAGCCTGCAGACACAACGGGTCGAAGACGTTCACGCGTTCCCCGGCCACATCGCCTGTGACAGCGCGTCGAACAGTGAACTGGTAGTGCCGCTGGTCAAGGACGGTCGGCTGATCGGTGTGCTCGATCTCGACAGTCCGAAGCTTGCGCGCTTCGGCACAGAAGATCAGGCGGGTATCGAACGGCTGGCGGCGATCTTCCTGCGCCTGACCGACTGCTGATTACGCCGCAAGGCCCGCCTTGCGCAGCACGCCAGTGGGGTCGACCGCATCGACCTGCTGCGGATCGAGGAAGCGGCTGGCGTATTGAAGGTAAACGCCTTCGCGGATGAACAGGCCGAACAGTTCGGCATCGATATGCGCCTCGCGGCACATGGTGGCCATGATTCCCAGCGCTTCGCTGAGGGTCTTGGCCTTTTTGTACGGACGGTCGGCAGCGGTCAGCGCTTCGAAGATATCGGCAATCGCCATCATCCGTGCCGGCAGGCTCATGTCTTCACGTTTCAAACGTTTCGGGTAACCGGTGCCGTCCATCTTTTCGTGATGGCCGCCGGCAATTTCCGCCACGTTGTTCAGATGTCCCGGGAAGGGCAGATGGCTGAGCATCAGGATCGTCTGCACCATGTGGTGATTGATGATGTAACGCTCCTCGCGGGTCAGGGTGCCGCGGGAGATGCTCAGGTTGTACAGCTCGCCGCGGTTGTATTTATAGCGCGGGACGTCGAGTTTGAACCCCCATGGATTGTCTTCCGGAATCAGCTCGCTGTCGGTGCGTTCGAGCAAGTGTTCGGGCTTGTCTGCCAGCAATTTTTCGTTGACCGGCAGGGACGGGGCCGACGTACGAGCCTGGCGCCGGTTTTCTTCCCATGAGACACCCAGACGATCATCCAGCGTGCGCGTCCAGGTGCGCTGCGCGATTTCCTCAAGACGCTGCAGGTCGGCGTCGGCCATGGCTTCACTGCCGAGGTTGCAGCGGGCGACGAAACTGAAATCATCATCCAGAGCCGTCAACGTCGCGTCACGCAGGCTGGCCAGTTGTCGTTCGTTGCCACCCAGCGCCATGGCTTGCCAGTAGCTGATCCAGGCATCGCGCTTGAGCACTTCGAAGCGGGTGCGGATTTCATGGATGCGATCGTTCAGGGTTTCCAGTTTGGTGGCTTTGTCGACGACGTACTCCGGCGTTGTGACCTTGCCGCAATCGTGCAGCCATGCGGCGATGTGCAAGGCTTCCCATTCATCCTCACCCGGCTTGTAGTCGCTGAAGGCCGGGGCCTCACTGGCCGCCGCGGCGTGGGCGAGCATCAGGGTCAGCTCCGGCACGCGCTGGCAGTGCCCGCCGGTGTAGGGGCTCTTGGCATCAATGGCGCCGGCGAGCAATTGAATGAATGCATCCAGCAGTTGCTTCTGCCGGGCTTGCAGGCGCTGGCTCTCGATACTCACGGCTGCCGCGCCGGACACTGCCTGCAGAAAGGCAATGCGGTCGGGCCGCAGCTTTTCCAGGTCAAGGGCGCTGCCGCTGTCGTTGATCAGCAACAACAGCAGGCCGACCGTCTCGTTGTGTCGGTTGTGCAGGCGCAGACCGATCAGATGCACACGCGGCGTGGCCATGGCCAACAGGACCTTTTGCAGGTCGGCAGCCTGTTCGAAGCCCAGGTTGCTCACGGTGTTGTCGGCATGCACCAGTTGTTCGAACCACTCTGGGCTTTGCGTGGCATCGAGGTTGTGGCCTTGAACATCGAACTCGGCCAGCGTCCGGGAAATCCCGTCGATCACCAGACCGTAGGGCTCCATGCGGTTGCCATCACTTTCACGCAGGTAAATCAGCCCCCCTGGGCCTGGGCAATCTGTACCGTTTCGAATAGCACCCTTTGCAGCAAAGGCGCGAAACGGGTTTCAGCGGTCAGGCTGTCGGTGATGCGAAAGAAGCTGGACAGTGTGTCTTTCATGCGCGCCATCGACAGGCTCAACTGATCGACCTCCAGCACCGGCGAGCGCCGGGTCACGGGGAAGTTGAAATCGAAACTGCGGATGGCATCGGCCTCTCTGACCAGTGCATGCAGTGGTTTGACCAGAATCCGCGAAATCAGCCAGCCCAGCGGCAGACACAGCAACAACGTGGCCAAAGTGATCAGTGCACCTTGCCAGCGCATGCGATAGGCATCGACCAGCAGCTCGTCCTCCGGCACGAGCAAGGCCATCTGCAGGCCATTCGGCCCGCCTTCCTGCAAATGGCTGCGGGCGACGATCCAGCTTTCGCCCGTCGGCTTTCAGCCGATTCCCCTGATGTTCGGTGGCCAACAGGGCATGAAGACTCGGGCTCAAGTCGGCCGCACGGGCCAGACGTGCGGTCCGGTCATCGACGATCAGCCGCTTGTTGTCCGGGTAAGCGACGGCGTTGCCTTCGACATCGAAGAGAACGATTTCAGTGGCCGGCGTCACCACATGTTTGGTCAGGGTTGCCGACAGCGCGTCGAGGGTCAGATCGGCAGCAATCACCGCGTGCTCACCGCTGCGCCGGGCGAGGGTGGTGCCGACATTGTGGGTGGAAAAAAATACGTAGGGCTCGGTGGTGACTTGCTCGTCCTGCTGCCGGGCGAGGGTGTACCAGGACCGGCTGCGTGGGTCGTAGGCATCGTCCGGATTGTCGATGCGACCGAGCGCTGTCAATGCCCGGTCGAAGAACAGCGATTGCGAGCGAGCCTTGCCGCTGGCGTCGTGTTCGATGCTCCAGACCTGATACGCCGCTGAATCCGGTGCCTTGAGCAAAGTCTTCAGCGCCGTGGTGCGCAATGGCCGCACCATGAAGAAGTCACCGTTTTCGTAACCCAGATACAGCGAGGCCAGGTCGAGGTTGTCTGCCAGTGACTGGCTGAATGGCTTGAGCAATGTCAGGCGTTTTTCGAGGGTGGAGGTCCGGGCCCCCGGGGTTTCCGCCAGCAGACTCAGCAAATGCCGGATCGGTGCATAGGTCGATTGCAGATCGACGCGTACATCCTGTTCGATGCGTTCGAACAGCTTTTCGCCGCTCGACAAAATGATTTGCGTGGTCTGTCGGTAGTTGAACAACCCCAGCACCACGCCAGTGAGCAACAGCAGAAAGGTAAACATGACGCTGATATGCACGTGCAAAGGAAACCGGCGTTGCTCCGGGCGCAGTGGGCTGGGCATTGCGGACTCTCCATGAAGGTAAACACACTGCTCAGCGTTCAAGCATAGTTAAGGCCCGCTCACTCTGCTCTGGTCGGACTGCATCTGTTGCTGCTCCAGTGCTTTTTCCAGTGCCCTCTCCAGTTCGAGAATGGCGTCATGGCCAGCTTCGCAACGGCGCTTGATCTCGCTCTGCGGCAATGCCTGCAGGCAGGCCTGTTCAAGTGCGTCACAACTGTCGATCAGGCGCGAAGCCTGGGCAATGCGCGCCGCACCTTTGATCCTGTGCGCAATTTCCGCCAGTGCCTGGTGGTCCTCTCCTCGGGACAGAGCCTGCAGTTCCCGGCGATCCAGGCGACTGCTGTTGAGCAGCTCGGTCAGAAGCCGCCGGACATGTGCGGGGTTTCCGCCTGTCAGCGAGTGCATTCCCTGCAAGTTGAACGCAGGTGCGCGGAACAATGGCCGTACGCTGTCGACCCACTGGCTCAAGACACTCAGGCTCAGGGGCTTGAACAGGCATTCGTTCATGCCGGCCTGCTTGCAGCGAAGGATCTCCTCCGGTTGAGCGTTGGCTGTAAAACCGAGCACCGTGCAGGCCGGTCGCTGCGTGAGTCTTTCGTGGTGGCGTATCGCACGGGTCAACTCATAGCCATTCATGACGGGCATGTTGCAGTCGGCGATGACCAGGTCGAATGAATTGTTTTTCCACTGCTCCAGCGCGCTGCGCCCCTCTTCCGCGATGCTGAATCGATGGCCGAGATACTCCAGTTGCTGACACATCAGCAGGCGATTGGCCGGATGATCGTCGACCACCAGAACATTCAGGGGCGTCAGGGCGATCTGGACCTGCGCTTCCTGTTTCGGGGCTGTCACTTCGGCGGGCAGCGTTGTCAGTGGCAGCGACATACTTACTTGCGTACCGACACCCGGCTGGCTGCTCAGTTGCAGCTTTCCGCCCATCATCTCGCAGAGATTGCGACTGATGACCAGTCCGAGCCCGGCACCTCCGATTGCCCGACACTTGCCATGACGAGCCTGGGCGAAGGGCTCGAACAGGCGCCGCTGGTCTTCGGCAGAGATACCTGTGCCGCTGTCCTGTACGGTCAACTGCACCAGTGAGCAATCGGGAGCAGCGTCGGCCAGCAGCTCTAGCGTGATCCTGACGTTTCCATGCTCGGTGAACTTGATGGCATTGCTGATCAGGTTCGACAGCACCTGTTTGAAGCGCAGGGGATCAAGATGCACGTCGACGTCCAGTTCGGGAGGGGAGACGTTCAGTATCAGGCCCAGCTGTTTCTGCCGGGCCAGACCTTCGAAAATTCTGATCACCGAGCCGACGGTCCCGACCAGATTGACCCGCTCGGGGCTCAGGCTCAGGCGTCCGGACTCGATCCGGGCGATATCCAGGATGTCACCGATCAGCCCCAGCAGATCCTTCGCCGAGCTGTAGGCGGTTTCGATGCTGGCGCGGTCCGGATGTATTTTTTCCATGCGCTTGAGGGTCAGTTCGAGCATGCCGATCACTGCGTTCATCGGCGTACGGATTTCATGGCTCATGGTGGCCAGGAACGTACTCTTGGCCCGGTTGGCATCATCCGCCCGTTCCTTGGCGGTGCGAAGTTCGTCGAGCAGTTCATGTCGTTCGCTGATGTCGATCCAGCCGCCGATGATGCCCTGGACATCACCGCTGGAATCGCGATACGGCAGAATCCAGTGATAGATCGTCAGGCGCCGGTTGCCAATATGCAGGGGCCGGTCGAGTACAAGGGGCTTGCCTTCGCTCACCACTCGCTGATAGTCGGCCTGGAAAACCCGGGCTTCGAAAGCGTTGCTCAGTGCGCCATCCATGACGCTCCTGCCGATGACGTCCTCGCGCCGGGCGTCGAAGGTTTCAAGGTAACTGTCGTTGCAACTTTGCAGCAGTCCCTGTCGATCACGTACATAGATCGGGTGCGGCGTGCCGTTGAGCAGCGAGCGCATGAACTCCAACTGATCGTTCAGGGCGCGTTCGGCAGATTTGCGCTGCCTGATCTGGCGACGCATGTAGGCATTCCACAGCAGTGACAGCAGCAGGAGCAGGCCGGCTCCGCCGATGACCTGGTAGAACAGACGTCGATACTGGTGCCAGGCACCCTGGGAAACACTTGAATAGCCGCGCCAGCGACCATTGATGATGCCCAGTTCCTCGGGTGTGATACTCATCAGAGTCTTGTCGATGATCGAACTCAGCTCCGGGTTGTCACGGGCGGTTGCCAGGGAAAAGGCCGCCTGGCTCGTACCGATGGTGGTGGTGATCTGCAGTGGCTGTTCGAAAATGTGCGAGGCGATGAAATAGTTGGCGATTACCAGCGAGTTCACTGCGCCCTCGACCTGGCCTTCGTCGAGCAATGCCACCGCACTGAAGGTGTCCGGCGTTTCAATCAGCTGAATACGCGGAAACTCGCGACGCAGGTATTCGATCATCGGATTGCCCTGGGCGATGGCCAGGCGCTTGCGCTTGAGTTGTCCGAGATGCGTCGGACTGTCGGCGGCCTTGCGGGTCAGCAGGACGTAGGAGTTTTCAAGATAGGGACGGCTGAATCTGAGGGTTTTCTCCCGCTGGACGGTCGGCAGCAGGGCGGCGATCAGGTCGACCTGATGATTTTCGATCTGTTTGATCATCTCGGCGTCGCTGCGGCTGCGCCGGACTTCGAAGCGCAGGCCGGTGCGCAGGCGGATGAGTTCGAGCAGGTCGGCGCTGATACCGCGAAAGTTGCCATCGGTGTCGAAGAACGTCAGGGGAGCAAACGCCTCGTTGACTACCACGCTGACCACCGGGTGTTTTTTCAACCATTGTTCTTCGCGATGAGTCAGTTGCAGTTTTTGATCGGTAAACAGGGTATCGCTGCCGGCGCTCCAGCGTTTGGCGATATTCTCCCGCTCGCTGCCGGGAACAGCTTTGAGCACGGCATCGATGATGTCCAGCAACTGAGAATTGTCACGACGCACGGCAAAACTGAAACCGTGTGCTTCATGCTTGCCGAAGTTGGCCATGCGGATGTTGTTCAGATACCCCTTGCTGATCATGTAGTGGGTGGAAATGGTGTCGCCGAGAAATACATCTGCCTGATCGAACGCGACGGCATTGATTGCATTCTGGTAAGACGGATAGGCCGTGATGAGGGCTTTGGGGTACAGGGCCTTGACCTCGTCCAGCGGCAGATAGTGATACAGCATGCTCAGGCGCAAGCCGGCGAGTCCTTCGCTCAGTGAACGGGTTTCGCCTTCGCGGGTCACCAGTACCGGTTGGTCGATGGCGTAAGGGTTGGAAAGGACAAGACTGGCGTTTTCCGCTTCCAGCCCGTTGGATGTCCCAAGCATGTCGATGCTGCCATCGACCAGCGCCTGCATCGCGGCGTCTCGTGAGGCAAAGCGCTTTACCCTGATCGGCAGACCGGTTGCCTGGCCGACGATTCCAGCGTAATCGGCAGTGAATCCCTCGTAATCGCGGCCGCTGGAAGTCATGTCGAATGGCGGATAGTCGGGAGCGGAGGCGCCCAGAACCAGCTCCTTGCGATTGCGCAGCCATTCCCGTTGCGAGTGTTCCAACGAGACTGGCAGGGTTCTTCCGGTCGAACGGCTGAGCAGGGTCAAGTCTTGTGGCAAAACGGGCATGGCTGTTACAGGAGTACTTAACCCCAGACATGTACTCACTACAATCAGACAGTTCTTTAAATGGCTGGACATACTGGCTCTCACACGAGTGCGTTACGTTTGGCCATTTCGATAAGTTCTACCAGGGATTTGGCCTTGAGTTTCTGCATCAGGCGTTTTTTATAAGTGCTGACGGTCTTGTTGCTGAGGAACATGCCCTTGGCTATTTCCTTGTTTGTTCGACCTTGGGCAAATAGTTGCAATACCATCAGCTCCCTGTCATTGACCGACTTGAAAAGTTCCAGCTCCGCATAGCGCACATCATCATTTCGAACCGGATTCAAGGCCTGGCTGGGAAAGTAGTTGTAACCGGAAAGAACAGCCTTGATTGCGCTGACGAGTTCACTCAGGTCTTCCTGTTTGCATACATATCCCGATGCGCCCGACTGCATGCAGCGAATGCCGAAGAGAGTGGGGCACTGAGCAGTCAGTACGAGTGTCTTGAATGGGGAACTCATGGCATTGAACCGGGCCAAGACTTCCAGGCCGTCCAGCTTCGGAATGCTGATATCGAGAATGATCAGGTCGGGCGCGCATTCGCGAACCATTTGCATCGCATCGACGCCGTTATCGGTTTCACCGACCACTTTGTAACCTTCATGTTCCAATAGCATTCGAACGGCGAGACGAATAACAGGATGATCGTCGACGATAAAAACGGAGTTCATAAAAAGTCCCATGCGAGCGCGATTAAAGGGCGCACCTTAGCTCAGTTGGATGAGCGGTCGCATGAACCCATAGTGCCTTAGTGGCAATCTAGGATTATTCCTACAAGTAAAGAAGAATCAGACTACGCTTGAACTAGTTTTGGCTTAGGTAGTGAGTCGGGTCTGCCAATCCTGTTTCTTGCCGGAAGACTGTGTATTGCTGAATAAGACGGGTTGTTTAATGTTTGTCGTCCATTCATGGACTGTTTATTAGGACATTGTTCGGAATATGTAATTGCTGCCAGACAAGGAAAAGCCGGAGCGCTCACCGTCAACCTGCGCCCGGCCGATCAAAGTGGAACGGCCGGGGACAGTACCTCAATGGCTGGAGCGCCCAGTCATCTCCAGAGCCATGTCGCTGGCGTAGCTGTCGGTCATGCCGGCAATGAAATCGATCATGCGCAGGAACGAGGCGTGCAACGGGCCATGGGGATCCGGTGCATTGTTGCCCAGCAAGTCGAGGATCCTGCGACTCTTGAACGACGGCGTGCGGCCATTGTGCTGCTCCAGGGCTGCCCCGCAGAACGCATTGAGCAGAATCTCCAGTGTCGTGTAGGCACCGATCTCATGCAGGGTCTTGCGCTTGTCCTGAAAGATTTTCTTGCGGGCGATGTCCTTGGCATTCAGCACGCAACGTTTGGCCGGACCATGCATGTGCTCCACCAGATCGCCGTGCAGCGTCCCGGCCAGCAGTGCGTCCTGTTGCTCGACGAAAGCCCGCGCAGCGGCGTTGGTCAGGTGTTCGATGGCCTTGCCCCGAAGGATCGCCAGTTTGCGCCGGCGCGAATCCTGAGGGCCCAGCTGTCGGTAGGTTTCCGGCAGATCGTCGCCGACCAGACCCAGCAGCAGCGACTCGACCTCGGCATAGTCCAGCAGGTCCATCTCCAGGCCATCCTCCAGATCGATCAGCGCGTAGCAGATGTCATCCGCAGCCTCCATCAGGTAAACCAGCGGATGACGCGCCCAGCGCTGTTCTTCGAGTTGCGGCAGGCCGAGTTTGTGGGCGATCTGCTCCAGCAATGGCAACTCGCTCTGATAGCAGCCGAACTTGTGTTTCTTGTAGCCCAGGGAGTCGGCGTGGCGCGCGGTCCACGGGTACTTGAGGTAGGTGCCGAGGGTCGCGTAGGTCAACCGGGTGCCACCGTCGAACTGGTGATATTCCAGTTGTGTGAGAACCCGGAAACCCTGGGCATTGCCCTCGAAGTTCAGGAAGTCCCCACGCTCGGCGTCACTCATCGCATCCAGCCAGCCGCGCCCGGCGGCCTGCTGGAACCAATGGCGGATGGCGTCTTCGCCGGAATGGCCGAAGGGCGGGTTGCCGATGTCATGGGCCAGGCAGGCGGACTGCACGACCATGCCCAGATCGCTCGGTTCGCACCACTCGGGCAGGGCGCGGCGCAGGGTCTCGCCCACTCGCATGCCCAGCGACCGGCCGACGCAACTGACTTCCAGCGAGTGGGTCAGGCGCGTGTGGATGTGGTCATTGCTCGACACGGGATGCACCTGGGTCTTGCGGCCCAGGCGGCGGAAGGCGCCAGAGAAAATGATGCGGTCATGGTCTTTGTGAAACGGGCTGCGGCCGAGTTCCTGCGGGCTGTGCAGCGGCTTGCCGAGACGTTCGCGGTTGAGCAGGGTTTGCCAATCCAAGGCTGATTCTCTCCGTCGGGTGACTGGTGCCCTAGCTTCCCGGTTCGGGCGAGTGTCTGCAAGCGCAACTACAGCCCGGCGGCGTCAATGTCGATCAACAGCAGGCGTTCACCATTGTCGAAAAACTGTCCGGCGGTCAGGCAGTACTGGTTGCTGGTGGCATCGCGGTAGGTGTTGGAAAGCGTCAATCGGCGCTCTTCCCAGCCTTCGGCCAGCAGATGGTAGAAGTAGGGACGCCACGACCAGTTATGGCCCAGATAACGGTTGTCGGCGACCCAGCCGCTTTGCCGCCACTCCAGATTCGGCGTCAGTTGCGTGCCCTGACGGTCGCACTGATAAAACCGCAGCAACCACGGAAAGGCGTCCAGTTGCGGCAACGCGCTGAGCGGCGCGCGGGTTTGAGCCCAGTTCTGCAGAATCGTCATCAGCTCGCCGAGCTGTCGGCGCATGGACATCAATTTGCCGCGCTCGGCGAGTTTCTGCTTTACATAGGCCTGGCGCAGTTCGGCGAAGCGCTGGACGAAAGCGTCCGTTGCAAAAAAGCCTCCTGCGCCCGGGCGAACAGAAAACCCTGCACGTAACGTGAGCCGCACTCCAATGCGAAATTCAGCTGCGCTTCGGTCTCCACACCCTCGGCGATGATCCAGCAACCGGTCCTTTCGGCCATCTGCGCCAGCGCCTTGACCACATCGCTGCTGGGGCCGCCGAGCGCGGCGGCCTGAAACAGGCGCATGTCGAGCTTGAGGATGTCCGGCTGCAAGGCCAGCACGCGATCGAGCTGTGAATAGCCGGCGCCGAAATCGTCGATGGCGATTCGCGCTCCGGCATCACGATAGCGCGCGACGACTTCAGACAGACGCTGACTGTTGCCGCCCAGTTCTGTGATCTCGAAAACAATCCGCTGCGGGTCGATGCCATGCCGGGCGAGCTGTTTCAGGCTGGGTAGCGCCTGGTCGGCGCGCAGACGGCTGATCCAGCGCGGTGACATGTTCAGGCTGAGAAACCAGTCCGACGGTGCTTCGTGAAATCGGCTCAGCGCATTGTCACGAATCTGCCGGTCGAGGCGGCGCAAGGCGGTTGCGGGCGTTCGCGGGTCGGCGAACAGTGGCCCGACCGATGTCAGTTGCCCATGCGCCTGGCGCAGACGCCCCAGCGCTTCGACGCCTGCAATGCGTCCGGTAGCGGTATCGATGAAAGGCTGAAAGCAGGCGAGCGGTTGCCCGTCGATCACGGGGCCTCCTTGGTCATTGTTGTTCTGGTCGGATCCTGCCGGCCGGGTAGGCAAGCGGGATTGAATCTCCGGGTGAAGAGATTCAATCCCGCCAGCAGTGCAAGAATGCAGCCAGATGTGGAACTCAGCGTTTGCCCGAGTTCTGCATGACCAGTTTGATCAACGGCGCGAGGCTGGTGCCGAGGCGGATCAACCGGCTCAGGCCGCCGATACCACCGCTTTTCGCACCTTTGCCGGTCAGAAACCCCAGCAGCGTCACGGCGGCCACGCCCCATAACGGCGCGTGCTTGATGCCGAAACCGTCCTGCAGGTTCTGCGTCATGCCGCGCATGCGTTGCAGGGGCTGCAGCACCTGCCCGGTTTCGTGGCGGATTTCCTGACGATGCATTTCCATGCGCAGGCGGATCAGGGCCTTGCGCATTTCCTGGCGCGAGCTGTTGTGCGGAAGTTCAGGCAGGCTCATGGCAGCAGGCGCTCCCGGTCGTTGGCCAATTCTTCCAGGGTGCCGTGGAAGGGCGAGGATTCATCGAAAATCGCAGCCTTCAGGCGCAGCCCGCAGAAGATTGCGGCCAGGGTGTAGAACACGCACAGGCCGATGATGGCGGCGAGCCGATACGTGTCCCAGAACACGATCAGGACGAGGGTCGACAGGCCGACCAGCAACAGCAGTGCAAACACCAGCGCCAGGCCTGCGAACAGCAACAGGCTGACGGTGCGTGCTTTCTGCTCCTGCAGCTCGATGCCGAACAACTCGACGTGACTGTGCAAAAGACCGAGGACGGCTGCACCCAGGCGCCGTGTGGAAGAGGCAGTGCCCGCAGTCGGGCCGGATTCACCGATCGACATGATCAGCGCCGCGTGGCCAGCAGGCCGATCAGAAAGCCGACGCCGGCGGCGATTCCGACGGATTGCCACGGATTGGCCGATACGTAGTCTTCAGTGGCGGTGACCGCTGCCTGACCGCGCTGGCGCAGGGTGTCTTCGGTCAGCTTCAGGGTTTCCCGCGCGCGCAGCAGACTTTCGTGGATCTGCTCGCGCAATTCATCAGCCTGATCACCGGCCAGCGTGGCGGTGTGTTCCAGCAACCGTTCGGTGTCGCTGACCAGGGTCTGGAAGTCGTTCATCAGGATTTCTTGAGCAGTCTTTGCCTTGGTGCTGGCCATTGGGAATCTCCGTAAGTGGCTGTCTGAAGCGGCTTCTGAAACTTTCGAGTATGAGCCTTGCGTGAAGGTTCAGTACAAATGGCTGGTACATCTTTTGCTGTGTCGTGGTGCGTCCTCCGGCAGCAGTGCGCTGTTGCCGGGCGCGAAGCCGGGAAATCATAGCCCGGATGACACGGGTTCAGCTCAGGACATCGACCTCGTGCGCCAAAGCGGTTCACCGGCCCCTCGGGCGTGTGACTGCGCGGTCGCAACTTGGTGCATGAAATGTCTGCATGAACCGCTTTGGTGCCTTTTTCAGCCTTGGGTCTGCCTCTTCATGGAAAATCTGCAAAGCGCTGTGGATACGCTCGTTCATAGTTCCAACACGTTGTTCATTCTGATCGGTGCGGTCATGGTGCTGGCCATGCACGCCGGTTTCGCCTTTCTGGAGGTCGGAACGGTTCGCCAGAAGAATCAGGTGAACGCTCTGTCGAAGATTCTCAGCGACTTCGCCGTGTCGACCCTGGCCTATTTCTTTATAGGCTATTGGATTTCGTACGGGGTGACGTTTCTGCAACCGGCGGCGGTGCTCAGTGCCGATCATGGTTACGGGCTAGTGAAGTTTTTCTTCCTGCTGACCTTCGCGGCGGCGATCCCGGCGATCATTTCCGGCGGCATCGCCGAGCGGGCACGGTTCGTTCCGCAGCTGTGCGCAACGGCATTGATCGTGGCGTTCATCTATCCGTTTTTCGAGGGGATGATCTGGAACGGCAACTATGGTCTGCAAGCCTGGCTGGCCGCGCGATTTGGCGCCTCCTTCCATGATTTCGCCGGCTCAGTGGTGGTTCACGCCATGGGTGGCTGGCTGGCGCTGGCGGCGGTGCTGTTGCTGGGGCCACGCAACGGCCGCTATCGCGATGGCCGGCTGGTGGCATTCGCACCGTCGAGCATTCCGTTTCTGGCGCTGGGCTCGTGGATCCTGATCGTCGGCTGGTTCGGCTTCAACGTGATGAGCGCGCAAACCCTGCAGGGCGTCAGTGGCCTGGTGGCGGTCAATTCGTTGATGGCGATGGTGGGCGGTACCGTGGTGGCGCTGATCGTCGGGCGCAATGACCCGGGCTTTCTGCACAACGGTCCGTTGGCCGGCCTGGTGGCGGTGTGTGCCGGCTCCGACCTGATGCATCCGGTGGGCGCACTCGTCACCGGTGCGATTGCCGGTGCCCTGTTTGTCTGGTGTTTCACGGCGGCGCAGGTCAAATGGCGAATTGACGACGTGCTGGGTGTCTGGCCGTTGCACGGCTTGTGTGGCGTGTGGGGCGGCATCGCCTGCGGGATCTTCGGCTCGACCGCGTTGGGCGGGCTCGGTGGTGTCAGCCTGATCAGCCAGTTGATCGGTACGGCGTTGGGCGTTGTGGTAGCCCTCGCCGGCGGATTTGCCGTCTACGGTTCGATCAAGGCCCTGCATGGCCTGCGCCTGAGTCAGGAACAGGAGTATTACGGCGCGGACCTGTCGCTGCACAAGATCGGCGCGGTGAGCCAAGACTAAGTCTCTTCATCTTCGGCACCCGGGTAGAAGCCATGCAGCAGGCGATAGCGGTCGATGCGCACCCGATCGACTTTCTCCTGCACCTGGTGTGCCGGCAGACCGAGCAGAATCAAGGCATGGGACGCGAGCATCAGGCTTGATTCCAACAGCTCCGGCACCACTTCGCTGGCGCCGGCGGCTTTCAGTTCGGCCCACTGGCTGTCGTCGCGGGTGCGTACCAGAATCGGCACCTTCGCATTGAGTCTTCGGGCCTCCTTGAGCACCCGCAGCGCCACATCGCTTTTATCCACGGCAATCACCAGCAGCCTTGCACGCAGCAAACCGACCGCAGTCAGCAGGTCGCCACGCGCAGAGTCGCCGTAATGCACGTCGCGTTCGACGGTGGCTGCTTCCTGAATACGGACGGGGTCGTTGTCCAGGGCGATGTAAGGTTGCCCGGCATTGCGCATGAAGCGTCCGATCGACTGACCGACACGCCCGTAGCCGCAGATCACCACATGCTGGTCCAGGCCGGCGTTGAGGGCGCTGATTTCCTCGATCTGCGCTTCCTGATTGGGTTTGCGGTGCAGGGCGGCGGCGATGCGGGGGCCGCGCGCAACATCAGGGGAGTCAGCAGCATCGAGCAGAACGTCGCAGCGAGGAGCAGGGCGCCGAGATCGGCGGGCATCAACCGGTTCTGCTGCATCTGTGCCATCAGGGCGAAACAGAATTCGCCACCCTGAGCCAGTGCCAGGCCGCTGCGCCAGGCGGTTTCATTGTCGCTGCCACGCCATTTCACCAGCAGCGCCACCACTGAGCCCTTGATCACCAGCAAACCCAGGGTCATGGCAATAATCGTCAGGCTGTGGCTGGCGAACAATTGCAGGTCGATCAGCATGCCGATGCTGACGAAGAACAGGCCGAGCAAGATGTCGCGGAACGGCCGGATATCGGCCTCGATCTGATGCCGATAATGACTTTCCCCAGCAGCATGCCGGCCAGGAACGCGCCGAGGGCAGGGGAGAGGCCAAGCAGGTGTGTCAGCCACGCCGTGAGCAACACGATCACCAGCGCCAATAGCACGAACAGCTCGGCCGAGCGCGATGCCGCCACCTCCTGAAACAGGCGCGGCAACAGCCAGCGACTGGCCAGCAGCAAGCCGATGAACAGCACGACAGTCTTGAGCAGTGTCAGCGGCAATGCCCAATACCAGGCTTGATCGCTGCTGCCGGCGAAGACGGGTACCAGTGTCAGCAACAACACGGCCACCACATCCTGAAACAACAGGACCCCGACCGCATTCTGCCCATGGCTGCTGAAGATTTCACCGAGACTTCCCAGTTCCTTGGTGACGATCGCCGTCGACGAAAGCGAAAGCCCCGCGCCGAGCAGCAGCGCCGGGGTAAGGGGCATGCCCAGCAGCATCAGCACGCTTCCCAGCAGCACTGTGCTGACGAGCACCTGTTGGCTGCCCAGACGAAAAACCACCTGGCGCAGGGCAATCATTTTCGACAGGGAGAATTCCAGCCCCAGGGAAAACAGCAGAAACACCACGCCAAGTTCGGCAAGGTCCGGCAGATGCTCGCTCTCGTTGATCCAGTCGAACGCCTTCGGCCCGACCATCAGCCCGACGCACAGATAGCCCAGCACCGGTGGCAGGCGCAGGCGGCGAAACAGGGCAATCATCACCAGGGACGAGGCAAGAATGATCAACAGATTGGCAAACACAGAACACTCCGGCGGCAGGGTCAGGCTCTTCAAGCGTAGAGGCAAAAAACACCGGAGCATGCTGTAAAACGCATTTGTGCGGGCTGATTTGAGTCAGGGTTTTGCGAGGTCAAACCCGCTCGATGGCTTGAAGCCTTTGATGGGTCGACGGGTTCTCAGGTCAGGCCTAAAATGGCCAATCAAATTCTGGGATTGAACGCGCATGCTTCCTGAATGCCAGTTGTTCGGTACCCTCGGGTGCCATCTGTGTGAAGTCGCTGAAGCCGAGCTGATGCCGTTTGTCGAGCATGGCCTGCTGGTGGAGCTGGTGGACATTGCCGACGATGAATCCTGGTTCGAGGCCTATAGCCTGCGGATCCCTGTGCTGCGCCGGACCGATACCGGAGCGGAACTGGGCTGGCCGTTCAGTGCCGATCAGGTTGTAGCATTTCTGCGTTAGCCTTTCCCTCGACGTTGTTCCGCCCAGGCCATTCATCGCGACGGTCATCGATCCTTGGCACTCTCGAGTTTATTCGGTTACTGTATGTGCATACAGTAAATGAATGGGCTCGTCGTGCTGTGTCCTTCCGGGGCAACGGGCATGGCAGCCAGGACGTCTGAGGGATGAATCGTGGTCAATGTCGAACAGTTGAAAAGCAGCGTGAACCGGATGTCGGTTGATGTGGTGCACGACGCCGTCCGCGAATTGCGTCTGGACGGTCTGGTCACGGAGGGCAAGACGCCTTTCAACAAGCTGCATTTCAATACCTGTTTTGCCGAGATCGAGGCGTTGTTCCAGCGCGCCGGCTATCACAAGCAACTGGATGTGGTGGGTTATCAGGGATTGTTGTACGCCTTGTACGACCCGGGTCGCTGGGAGGCTGTCGATGTACTGCGCTGGCTGAAGGAGTTCACCGAGACGGCGGCCCTCAAATCGATCCCCGCCTGATTCTGCGCTAGGTCTGCTGCGTCCGGTGTTGGATAATGCCGCTCTGCTTTGAGGGTTCGAGTTCTCCGTATGTCCAGCACATCTACATTTTCCGCCGCACAGAATCAGGCCAGCACGCTTTACCTGCCCCCGGGCGACTGGCGGACGGTGTTCGATTGTCTGTGTGATCACTTCAGTGCCATCGGACGCGATCAGTGGCTGGACCGGATTGCCCGAGGCCGGGTACTTGATGGCGAAGGCCAGCCGATTGCGCTGGACCTGCCCTACAAGGAAGGCCTGCGCATCCATTACTTTCGCGAAGTGCCGGATGAAAAGCCGATTCCGGTGGTCGAGTCGATTCTCTACGCGGACGAACATCTGGTCGTCGCAGACAAACCCCATTTCCTGCCGGTGACGCCAGCAGGGGATTACGTGGAACAGACGCTGCTGCGCCGGCTGATTCGTCGTCTGGACAACCCGCACCTGGTGCCGTTGCACCGAATCGACCGGCACACCGCGGGGTTGGTGATTTTTTCGGCCAATCCGCAGACACGTTCGGCGTATCAGTCATTGTTCCCGACACGGCAAATCGAAAAACGCTACGAAGCCATCGCTGCTGCATTGCCGGGGCTGGATTTTCCGTTGGTACACAAGAGCCGTATGGTCGATGGCGAGCCTTTTTTCCGCATGCAGGAAGGTCCCGGTGTCAGCAACACCGAAACGGCAGTGGAGGTGCGGGAACGAAATGGCAAACTCTGGCGCTATGGCCTGTATCCCGTCACCGGCAAGAAGCACCAACTGAGGGTGCACATGACGGCGCTGGGTGCGAGTATCTGCAACGATCCGTTCTATCCCGAGGTGTTGAAGGACGTCGAGGACGATTACACCAAACCGCTCAAGTTGCTGGCGCAGGGGTTGCGGTTCATCGATCCTGTGACTGGGCAGGTGCGTGATTTTGAAAGCCGGATCACGCTGGACTGGTGATCTGCCGCGCCATCCACTTTCTACCGCCCACGAAAAAGCCCGCATCATGCGGGCTTTTCTGTATCTGGCATCGCTTACAGTTCTTTAACGGTGCGAACCTGATCTTTGTTGATGCGAGTCTGCTTGCCGTCCAGTTGTTCGAATTCGTAGAAGCCCGAATCCTTGTCGTATTTAGGCGAGTCGACGGCCTGGATTTCGCGACCGTCATTCAAGGTGATCACCGTTGGCGAAGCGCAACCGGCGAGGGTGGCCAGGCCCAGTGCGAGCATGAAAGTGGCGAGAGTCCGTTGAGTCATGTGTTTGTCTCCGAAGGGAATTCTTTTGGTTACTGAGCTGTAGACGTATGCAAGGCGTGAGAGTTCCTTGAATGCGGTCAGTCTGACACAGTGTTATGAGAGCTTAACAGTTCCGGGGTATTGAGATTGGCCAGCCGTGGGTCGTTGTCCGGGCAAATCAGGGCCTGTGCGCCAAGGCTGCGCATGAGCCGGCCAGGGCTGCGTTCCCCTTCGTGCCAGGCCTCTTCGAATGCGGACAGAAGCGCCACGGGAATCACGCAAAGCAGCGGTTCCCAGTGCTCGTCGTGACGCAGCATCAATGGGTTTTCAGGGTGCAGGCTAGCGGTCTCGCGCATGCTCTGTAACAGGGGAAGATCGATTCGCGGTACGTCGCACGGCAACACCAGCAGATGGGAATGGCGAGCGGCTCGCAAACCGGCACGGATGCCGGCCAATGGCCCGGGAAAGTCTTCTTCGTCGTCCGTCACCAATTGATCGGCGAAGGGCGCATAGCGTTCACGATTGCGGTTGCAGGAAATGATCAGGTCGTCGGTCAGCGGGCGAACCTTGCGCTGCAAATGAGCGATCAGCGGTTCCCCGTGCCATTCAATCAGCCCCTTGTCCTGGCCACCCATGCGTTGACCACGCCCGCCGGCCAGTAGCAGGACGGAGCAGGGGGACAGTTGCGTATTCGAAGTCATGGCAGCTCTCCGCAGGTTCGGCGAAAAAATGGGGCGCTGTGATATAACACCGGGCTGTTTCTCCTACAACTGGATGAGCCTATGAAAGCCAAGGCTGATGTACCTTTCGCACCGCTCAATATCGCGGTATTGACGGTCAGCGACACCCGCACTCTGGAAACCGATACTTCCGGCCAGGTCTTCGTCGACCGTTTGACCGCAGCCGGTCATAACCTGGCGGAGCGTGTATTGCTCAAAGATGACCTGTACAAAATCCGCGCGCAAGTTGCCCACTGGATTGCCGAAGACGTTGTGCAGGTGGTGTTGATCACCGGGGGCACAGGCTTCACCGGTCGTGACAGTACACCCGAAGCCGTTGCGTGCCTGCTCGACAAACAAGTCGATGGTTTTGGTGAGTTGTTCCGGCAGATTTCAGTGGCCGATATCGGCACTTCCACCGTGCAATCCCGTGCACTGGCCGGCCTGGCCAACGGTACGCTGGTTTGCTGCTTGCCAGGTTCGACCAACGCGGTGCGCACCGGTTGGGATGGCATCCTGGCCGAGCAGCTGGATTCACGGCACCGTCCGTGCAATTTCGTTCCCCATCTGAAACAGGCGATACCTTGTGAATCCCGTGGGTAAGCCGGGCAAGACCGGCAGCCTGATGCCTGTGGAGGCGGCATTGGCTCGTCTGCTGGAGATGGCCGATGCCTCACGGATTATCGAATCCGAGCATCTGCCATTGGCAGAGGTCGAGGGACGGGTGCTGGCGCAGGATCTCGTATCGACGCTGGACCTGCCGCCATGGCCTAACAGCGCCATGGACGGTTATGCCTTGAGTCTGGCCGACTGGAGTGGTGAACCAGTGCCGGTCAGTCAAAAGATCTTTGCCGGCCAGGCGCCTGAACCGCTGAAACCCGGAACCTGCGCGCGAATTTTCACAGGGGCGCCGGTGCCCCCGGGCGCCGATTGCGTAGAGATGCAGGAAAACGTTTTGATCGAGGCCGATGAGCGTGTGCGGTTCATCGAGCCCATGACGGCCGGGCAAAACATCCGCCCGCAAGGTCAGGAAACGACTGTGGGTGAGGTGATCCTGTCTGCCGGAACACGGCTGGGTCCGATCGAACAGGGGCTGGCTGCATCTTTGGGCTGTGCCGGACTTGATGTGGTTCGCAAGGTTCGTGTGGCAGTGCTGTCTACCGGCGATGAGCTGGTCGAGCCAGGCGCTGAACTGGGGCCGGGACAGATTTATAACAGCAACCGGGTGGTGCTTTGCAGTTGGCTGCAACGTCTGGGGTTTGAAGTGCTTGATGGCGGCATTCTTCCCGATGATTTGCCCGCTACTCGTGAGCGTCTTGGAGCGCTTCAGGACGTCGACCTGATACTGTCGACCGGTGGTGTATCGGTCGGAGAAGCGGATTTCCTGGGCGTTGCATTGCGCGAGCAAGGCGAGCTGATGTTATGGAAGTTGGCGATAAAGCCTGGAAAGCCTTTGACTGTTGGCCATTTTCGCAATGTCCCGGTCATCGGCTTGCCCGGTAATCCGGCATCTACTCTGGTGACTTTTGCCCTGCTGACCAAGCCGTACCTGTTACGTCGTCAGGGCGTGCAGGATGTCGAACCGTTGAAGTTTTCGGTCCCGGCGGGATTTGTCTGGCCTCATGCCGGCAATCGGCGCGAATTCCTGCGGGGACGTCTTGAACAGGGAAAGGCGACGATCTACCGAAATCAGAGCTCGGGCGTGCTGCGCAGTGCTGCGTGGGCTGATGGCTTGGTCGAAGTTCAGGAAGGACGCACATTGGTTCAGGGAGAAATGGTGCCCTTCATACCCATGAGCGAGTTACTTGGCTGAACAGTGGAAGGCAGGCCCACCAACGGACCTGCCTTCAGATAGTCAACGGCCGATCAATGTCACCAACTGGTCGAAGCGACTGTTGGCCACCCAGCCCAGCAGTCCGATGACTACCGCTGTGGCACCTGCCGCATAGGCAAGGCGATGCTTGATGGCTTTGACGTCTCCCCGGACCTCATCCATGTCACGGCGAATATATTTAAGGTGGGTTTCCAGTTCGGTGACACGAGGTTCCATATAGGATTCTCCGCTGCTTTTGGCGCTGCTGTGGAAATCGGTTGCATGGCTGGTTCGAGCATCGGAGGGAGGGGCAACCGGACTCACTGGCAATTTCGCTTCAAGGCTGCGCATGTGGCTTCCCGCCTTTTGTCACGAATATATGCCGGCAAGAAATGCCGTTCGAATGCTCGAAAGCCCTGTTGGTGTACTCACTCATTACCTGCACATCCTTGTGTGTTCGGGTTAAAGATTAATGCCGCCGACATACGGTGTACCAATGGCCTCGACTGGTCAATTGAGCCGATTCCTTACATCTCGTACGAAAAAATACCGGCCTGTAGGACGAGTGAGTGGGAGCACTTCAATTACTTAAGATTGCGACGGCTCTTTTACGTAGCTTGAAGGTCAAGATGTCCCGAACTGATTCATTTCCGAGGGGACCATAATGGATGAACACAAGGCATGGCTGATTCTGCATGGCAAGCAGGCACTCAACGAGTCGGTTCGCGCCGCTGTTGAATACAAGCGCAGCCAAGGTTGGGAAATCGCCGTGCGCCTGACCTGGGAGGCCGGTGATGCCCAGCGTCTGGTGGCGGAAGGTCTTGCGTGCGGGTTCAGGCGGATCATCGCCGGCGGTGGCGATGGCACCTTGCGCGACATCGCCGAGGCCCTGGCGGCTCACCCGGGAGAGGCCAGTCTGGTGCTGCTGCCACTGGGAACCGCCAACGATTTTTCCCGCGCGGCCGGTATACCCCCAGAGCCCGCCGAGGCGCTTGAGTTGCTCGGTGCACCTGCCCATGACATTGATCTGGGTGAAGTGGGCGGGCAGATATTTCTGAACATGGCCACGGGCGGGTTTGGCAGTCAGGTCACTGCCAATACCTCGGAGGATCTGAAAAAGGTGCTGGGCGGCGCGGCCTATCTGTTTACGGGGCTGTCGCGATTCAGCGAGTTGCACGCTGCCTATGGCGAATTGCAGGGGCCGGACTTTCACTGGAGCGGTGAACTGCTCGCGCTGGGTATCGGTAATGGCCGCCAGGCAGGTGGAGGGCATGTGTTGTGCCCGGAGGCACTGGCGGATGACGGCCTGCTGGATATCAGTATTCTGCCGGCACCACAGGAGCTGGTCGGCACGCTGAAAAACCTGCTCAGCGACGGATTTGGTCTCGACAACATGTTTGTCCGCACACGTCTGCCGTGGGTCGAAATCAAGGTTGCCGAAGGGCTCTGCATCAATCTTGATGGCGAGCCGCTGGAGGGAGACAGTCTGCGGTTTGCGGCGCGTCCGGCGGCGTTGCGTGTGCATTTGCCGGAGAACTCGCCGCTGTTGGGCAGCTCGCGGTGCGTCAGTCGTCCAGACTGATGATCTGCTCCCGTACGGCAAACAGTACCAGCCCCGCCACATCGTAGATCTGCAGGCGTTTCATGATCTGCGAGCGGTGGGTTTCCACGGTCTTGATGCTCAGACCCAGACCATTGGCGATTTCACGGGTGGACTTGCCGCGAACGATCAGGCGCAGGATTTCCAGCTGGCGAGCCGTCAGGTTGTGTGAATCGGCGACTTCCGGTTGCAACTTCTGATTGCGTGTCAGGGCCTGGTTGATCACCGTGTGGGCGATGGCCGGGCTCAGGTAGCGTTCGTTGTTGCGCAGGGCTTCCAGTGCGTGCTCCAGCTCGGTGGCCGTGGTGTCCTTTAGCAGATAACCATGGGCACCGGACTCCAGCGCCTGCATGATCAGGGCAGGGTCGGTATGCATCGATAGAATCAGCACTTTGCTGTGCGGACGAACCCGTCTGAGCCGCTGCAACGCCTCCAGGCCGCCGGTTTCTCTCATGGAAATATCCAGCAAGACGATATCGGGGTTCAACTGCTCGACCATCTCGAGCAATTGCGAGCCGTCATTGGCTTCGCCGATTACCGCGTAACCGGGAATATCCAGCACCAGAGCGCGCACGCCGGCTCTGATCAGCGAGTGGTCATCCACCAGAAGTAAGTTACAAGTCAACGCATAACCTTATTCGTACTGGCCCGCTCGAGTGCACGGGGCGCCCAGGGGAATAGTGCTTCGATTTGAGTGCCTTTGCCCGGTTCGCTCGTCACGCTCAGGCTGCCGCCCAGTTGCTCGATCCTTTCGGCCATCCCGGCCATGCCTCGTTGTCCTTCACGACCGGGATTGGCGGCCGGGGCAAACCCCAGACCGTCATCACTGATCAGCAGGGTCAAGCCTTGGGGAAGGCGTTGCACGCGGATCAGCAGGTTCTTGGCCTGCGCATGTCGCAGGATGTTGGTCACGGCTTCCTGAGTGATGCGGAAGGCGGCGACAGCCATTTCTTCGGGGATGCCGTTCAAACGCTGCTGACAGTCCAGGCTCCAGTGAACCGATGTATTGGCCAGTGTCTTGAGCAAATGCGCGCGCAGACTGGCTTCCAGGCCGAGACTGGTCAGTTGCCGCGGATTGAGAATGGCCGAAACGTCACGGACTTTGTTGAGGGTTTCCTCAAGGGTGTCGCAGAGTGCCGAACATTGTTCCTGAAGGTCCTCGGGCAGACGCCGTTTGAGCCATTCGCTCTGCAACTTGGCGGCGGTCAGCAACTGGCCGATATCGTCGTGCAGTTCGCGGCTGAGGCGATGGCGTTCGTTTTCCTGGACTTCGAGCAATCGATCGGCCAGCTCCTGGGGCTGGAACTTGATCGACTTGCGCGACAGGCGATGCTGGGTAAAGACGCAAGCGGCGGCTGCCACGTTGAGCAGCAGCAGGCCAAACGACAACGGTGCGGACAGGCAATAAGTCAGCAGACTGCCCAAAGCTGCACCAATGCAAAGCGTGAGCGTGAACCTGCGCGCGTTTTCTCGGGAGGGTGGCCATGTGGCGATTGACTTGAGGCTGGCGTACATAGCGGATGGAGCCAATGGATGTTCGCTGCGGGCAGACCGGTCAGAGTGGCTGGCGGTCTCTGTCTGAAAATCTGTGATTCAGGTTGTTGGTTTCAATACGGTTCAGTGATCGATAATTGACTGCCAACTTCGGAGCAGGCCGATCATTGAAGTCACTGTGCCATTAAGTGAAAGCAACTAACGCGCGGCATAATACCACTTAACATACCGTTGGTCGCGTTCGCCCTATATGTCCAAAGAGTCAGGAAATACGCCATGTTGGACGCGAGTTCCATAATGGAAAAAGTTGATTTATTGGAGTCGATAATTATCGATGACACCTGAAGTCTTCAGTTTTTATACACAGGTAAACCCTGACTTCAACGGTAGGCAGTCTGCATGTTGAAGCGTAATTATTTATTTGGAGATGTCGCTGGCAGGCATGAGTTATTCAATTGCGACATTCGATGGCTCGAACTAACAGGCTCCAACGGGCCCGGGGTGCACTCGATTACGCTTGTCGCTCCGAGTAAGACACGAGGGACAAGGGTTTGGCACTGAGCGGCGGTTGAAACTGGCTCTGCCCAACCTGGAACGCGAATGCTTCGATGAGGGACGTCTGCTCGCTTTCGTCCAGGCTCAGCTGGCCGGTGCTCTGGTCGACCAGTTCAAGTTGCCAGGCCATCAGGGTGAAGCAATCTTTCAGGGCGTCGAGCGCCTGGGCATGCAGGTCGATATGATCTTGCGTCTGAGTGAGCAAACCATGCAGGTGCAGGCAGAACTCGGAGACTGCCACCAGTGCCAGGGCATCGGCCCTGTTCGCCAGTTTGAGCAGGGTGCTGAGCATGCAATCGATTGCGTCCTTGTCATTGCTGATCAGTTGCAAATGACTCAGGCACTCTTCGGACTTGGCCAGGAGCGTTTCAGCCTCGACAAGAAATTCGGGGAACCGCTGCGCCCACTCTTTACGGTCGTTCGGCATGCTTATCTCCACAACGTCATGTCTGATGAGCGAATGTCGTGTGTGTCGACGATCATGAACCGTCGTGAGATCGCGCCCTGCGGTGCCGAGGCTTTTGACAGGGGTTTCGAGAGGGTGAGTTTCCACTGACCTGCGATCGCACACAAAAGCCTGACTCCGTTCATGCAATGAGAATGGCGTCACATTAATGGCTATTGGATATTGCGAACATCAGGTTGGGCCTGATTGTTACTAGGGGAATCCCTTAGGCACGGGAACCTGCCGCGCAAACCGTGGTCGCGCCGCAGAGAATGTAGCAGATGAAATCACGGGGCCAGTAAAGCATGATGTTAATGTGACATCAATGCCTTCTCATGGCATTTTGTAGGTGATTTGTATGGGGATCAAGATTGGCCGGAATCCGCCGATAACCCCCTTTAATGAATTCACCAGAACAAGCCCAGGAGTCATTGATGGCCGGCATTCTCGATACGGTAGACCAACGCACGCAACTGGTGGGTGAGAATCGCCTGGAAATTCTCATGTTTCGTCTGGCCGGGCGCCAATTGTTCGCGATCAACGTGTTCAAGGTTCAGGAAGTCCTGCAACTGCCGAAGTTGACCCTGATGCCTCAGCGTCATCCTTTTGTCTGCGGTGTGGTCAACCTGCGCGGCCAGACTCTGCCGGTGATCGACCTGTCCCAGGCGATCGGCATGCGCCCGCTGGTGCCGGGCCCCAACAGCACGATCATCGTTACGGAGTACAACCGTTCGGTGCAGGCCTTCCTCGTCGGTGGTGTGGATCGCATCGTCAACATGAACTGGGAAGCCATCCTGCCGCCCCCGACCAGCGCCGGTCGTCAGCACTACCTGACCGCCATCAGCAAGGTCGACGATCAACTGGTGGAAATCATCGACGTCGAGAAAGTCCTCGCCGAAATCGTCCCGTACAACGCCAAGGTTTCCCGCGACAAACTCGAAGACCCGGTCCTGGAGCGTGCCCGCGGCCGTGAAGTGCTGTTGGTGGACGATTCCAATGTGGCCCTGTCGCAATTGCGCGACACCCTCGGTCAGTTGGGCGTGAAGATGCACATCGCCAGCGACGGTCTGAAAGCCCTGAACATGCTCAAGGCCTGGGCCGACACCGGGGTCAACATGACCGACAAGCTGTTGATGATCTTCACCGACGCGGAAATGCCGGAAATGGACGGCTATCGCCTGACCACCGAAATCCGCAACGACCCGCGTCTGCGAGGCCTGTATGTGGTGTTGCACACCTCGCTGTCCGGCAGCTTCAACGACTCGATGGTGAAGAAGGTCGGCTGCGACAACTTCCTCTCCAAGTTCCAGCCGGACAAACTGGTCGATGTAGTGCGCCAGCGTCTGATGCTCGATGAAGTACCGGCCTGATCAACTTGTCGAGGCTGCCCCGGCGTCAGCCTTTGATTCGGCGGCAAAGCTCGTATAGGGTGGCGTTTTTCACCCACCAGGGAGCTGGCCATGCTGCGTCTGAGCGCGCTTTATCGTTACCCGCTGAAATCCGGCAAGGCCGAGGTCCTGCAAGGGATCGGCCTGGACAAACTGGGGCTTGAGGGCGACCGACGCTGGATGCTGGTGGATGAGGCCAGCGGGCGTTTTCTGACCCAGCGCGCCGAAGCGAAAATGAGCCAGTTGTCCGCACTGTGGAATGCCGACGGAGGTCTGACCCTGGATGCGCCGGGGCATTCGGCGATCGATATCGCCTTGCCCGGCAGCGAAGCCGAACTGCGCGGCGTGACCATCTGGCGCGACACTTTGCGTGTACCGGATGCCGGTGAAGAAGCGGCTCGTTGGGTCAGCGAATTCATCGGCAAGCCGACCCGACTGGTGCAAGTGCCGCTGGACCGCGCCCGCATGACTCAGGCCGGGTACGGCAACGATGACGACCAGGTGGCCTTTGCCGACGGTTTCCCGCTGCTGCTGATTGGCGAGGCATCGCTGCAACACTTGTCGCAGGAAGTCGGGCGCCCGCTGGAAATGCTGCGGTTCCGGCCGAATCTGGTGATCGAGGGCAGCGAGGCGTATGCCGAGGATGGCTGGAAGCGCATCCGCATTGGTGATGTCGAGTTCCGTGTGGTCAAGTCGTGTTCGCGCTGCATTCTCACCACCATCGACCCGAAAACCGGAGAGCGCAGCGCCGACCGCGAGCCACTGGCGACCCTGCAGAAGACCCGTGCCCAGGCCGACGGTGCGATGTTCGGGCAGAACCTGGTCAACGACAGCAATGGCCGTCTTGAAGTCGGCATGCCGGTGGAAATCCTCGAGTAATCGGCCTAAACGAAAAATGCCCGTGTCCTTGGACACGGGCATTTTTTATTGCCGCAGGAAAGCTTGGTTTCAGCCGCGGTATTCGCACAGGTAAGCGGTGTCGACGGCCACTTTCAGCTGGAACTTGCTGTTGGCCGGCACGTTGAACTGGCTGCCGGCGGCGAAGGTTTCCCAGTCGCTGCTGTCTGGCAGCTTGACGGTCAGTGCGCCCGAAACCACGTGCATGATTTCACGCTGGCTGGTGCCGAATTCGTATTCGCCCGGGGCCATGACGCCGATGGTCGCAGGGCCTTCGGCAGTGCCAAAAGCGATCGACTTGACGGTGCCGTCGAAGTACTCGTTGACTTTAAACATGGGCGATTCCTCTCGAAAAGGGCTTGAAAAGGGTCAAAAAGGTCGGCCAGTATGCACAAGGCTCAAGGCGCCGTCACCTGCGCTAGAGCGGCAGCACCAGCGGCAATAATCGGGCGGTATTGCGCGCATCTTCCAGTGCCCGGTGTTGCTGCCCGGTGAACTGCATGCCCGCCAGTTGCAGGGCGCCATTGAGTCCCAGGGGCCGTTCGAGGCGTCGGGCCTTGGCAAAGCGCTGTTTGAGGTTCATGTGCGGCACACGGCTCAGCGCGCTGTCGAGTTGCAGGCGCTGCCATTCCTGAAGCAATTGCTTGCGATCGTAGTCACCCCAGCTGGCCCAGCCTTCAAGGCGTGCCTGGTGCTGAGCGAGCCAGCGCTCGAACGCCGGCCAGACCTCGCTCAGCGGTTGCGCCGCGTCGATGTTGGCCTGGGTGATGTGTGTCAGCTCACGACAGAACGGCGTCAGCAGTGGCCGACGCGTCGGTTTGACGAAGCGTTGAAAGTGATCCTGCTCGCGACCGGCGCGATCCACCAGGGTGGCGCCGATTTCGATGATCTCCATTTCCGTAACCGGCCAGCCACCTTCATCGGTGGTGGCTTCCAGATCAATGACCAGCCAATGGGGCATCGCAGGGTTCCTGATTTCCGCGTCCTGATTATTCAGAGCGTAGTCAAACCTTGCGGATGCGCGCGGTGACTACTCGACCTGCAACAGAACCTGACGATTTTTCACCTGATCGCCGACCTTGACCTGCACCCGCTTGAGCACGCCGTCGATGCCGGCCTTGAGCGGGTGCTCCATTTTCATCGCCTCCAGCACCACCAGCAGCTGGCCTTTACTGACCGGGCTGCCTTCGCTGACAAGCACGTCGATGATTGCGCCATCCATCGGGGCTTTCAAGGTGCCGGTGCTGACGCTGGTCTGACTGTCGATCACGGCATGAGTTCGATTCACCAGACGCAGGCTGCCGGGGCGGGTGAACAGCCAGAGCTGGTCGTCGTGCAGGCGATAGGCGTGGCGCTGACGCAGGCCTTCGATATCCAGGGAAATCGAGCGTTCGCCGTGTTCGATGAGCTTCAGTTCGAAGGCGCGTTCAGAGACCTGAACCCGAATGATGCCATCCGGGGCGGCCAGCAATTGCACGCTCCATTCCTGATCTTCAAGACCCAGGCGATAGTGCAGCGGCGCGCCGGCATTGTTGCGCCAACCGGCCAACGGTGCGCGATGCAAACCTGCGGCAGATTGATAGAACAGCAACGCCGCGATCGCGAGCTCTTCCGCACTCGGTGCATGGGGATGCAGACATGGATGGTCGGCGAAGTGTTGCGGGATAAACCCGGTGCTGAATTCGCCGCTGATGAACTGCGGATGCTGCAACAGACTGGCCAGCAACCGCTGATTGCTCTGCACACCCAGCAACACGCTGTCCTGCACGGCGCACAACAGCTTGCGCCGGGCCTCTTCGCGGGTCGCGCCATGAGCGATCAGTTTGCCGAGCATCGGGTCGTAGAACGGTGAGATCGACTGACCTTCGATCAGCCCATGATCAACTCGCGCCCCCCGATCCAGTGCCGGTGTCCAGGCTTCGACACGCCCGGTTTGTGGCAGGAATCCCTGGGCCGGGTCTTCGGCATAGAGTCGCACTTCCATGGCGTGGCCATCGAGTTTGACCTGCGCCTGGGTCAAAGGGAGAGGCTGGCCCTCGGCAACCAAAAGCTGCCATGCCACCAGGTCCAGCCCGGTAATCATTTCGGTTACCGGATGTTCGACTTGCAGCCGGGTATTCATCTCCAGAAAGAAGAACTGGCCGCGGGCATCGAGCAGAAACTCCACGGTGCCAGCGCCCACATAGTTCACCGCACGCCCGGCCTTGAGCGCCGCTTCCCCCATCGCCTGACGCAACTCTTCGGTCATCACCGGGCACGGTGCTTCTTCAATGACTTTCTGGTGGCGACGCTGGATCGAGCAGTCCCGTTCGCCGAGATAGATCAGATTGCCGTGCCGGTCGCCGAACAGCTGAATCTCGACATGGCGCGGTTCGATCAGGGCCTGTTCGAGGATCAGTTCATCGCTGCCGAAACCGTTCAATGCTTCGGAGCGGGCGGTACGCAATTGCGCCGGCAATTCTTCAGCGCTGTGCACCAGCCGCATGCCGCGCCCGCCACCGCCGGCGCTGGCCTTGATCATCAGCGGATAACCGATGCGCTCGGCTTCCCGTGTCAGGGTCGCGTCGTCCTGCTCGGCGCTTTGATAACCGGCGATGCATGGCACACCGGCGGCGAGCATGGAGATTTTCGATTGGCGTTTGCTGCCCATCAGCTCGATGGCTTCGACGCTGGGGCCGATGAAGGTCAGGCCGGCCTGTTCGCAGGCTCGGGCGAACTCGGCGTTTTCCGAGAGGAAGCCATAACCGGGATGAATCGCGTCGGCACCGCTGCGCCGTGCGGCGTCGAGGATGGCCGGGATGTTCAGGTAGGACTGTTGAACCGGCGCCGGGCCGATGTTCACAGCCTCATCCGCCATTTGGACATGCAGCGCATCGGCGTCGGCGTCACTGAATACCGCGACCGTGCGATAACCGAGGGCCTGGGCGGTGCGCTGGATGCGGCAGGCAATTTCACCGCGGTTGGCGATCAGGATTTTATGGATGGCGGGCATGGTGGTTTTTCCTGAATGTTGGCGGTGGATTGAAGGGCCTCATCGCGGGCAAGCCCGCTCCTACAGGGTCAGGTGCTCCATCCGGGTTTGCGCTTTTGCACAAACGCCATGGTACCCTCGATGCCCTCGGCACCGGTCAGCGCTTCGCTGAACCACTGCGCCGCTTCATCCAGCAGTTCGCTCGATGGCTGGCCGGCACTGGCCAGCAGCAGCTTTTTCGTCACGGCATTCGCTTCGGGGGCGCAACACAAAACGTGATCGAGCACTTCATCCAAACGCTCGGCGAGTGCCTGCGGATCCTGTTCGACAAAGTGCACCAGCCCCAACCGTCGAGCCTGATGGCCATCGAAGCGGGCGGCGGTCAGCGCCAGGCGGCGGGCCTCTGTGAGACCAATGCGCTGCACCACAAACGGCGCGATCTGCGCCGGCAACAGGCCAAGACTGGTTTCTGGCAGACCGAATTGCGCCTGATGATCGGCGATGGCGATATCGCTCACGCACGCCAGCCCGAAACCGCCACCGAGCACCGCGCCCTGCAGCACGGTGATCAGCACTTGCGGTGCGTGCTGCGCCTCCTCCAGCAGCGACCCGAAAGCCCGATTCAACTCACGATAGGCATCGCTGCCCTGGGCGCGGGCGTTGGCCATGTCCTTGATGTCGCCGCCGGCACAGAAATGCCCGCCGGCGCCGCTGAGTACCAGGGCGCGCACGCTGCGGTCATCGCGCACGGCGGCAAGCACTGCGCGCAGTTCGGCGACCATTTGCAGGCTCATGGCGTTGCGGCTTTCAGGACGATTGAGGGTGATGTGCAGCACGCCGTTATGCGGTTCCAGCAACAGCGTCTGGCAAGCGGGCAGGGTGGTCATTTCTTTTTCCCCGGCAGGATACCCATCAGTTTGCAGATGATCCCCAGCATGATTTCGTCGGCGCCGCCGCCAATCGATACCAGCCGCACGTCGCGGTAAGCGCGGGCCACCGGGTTGTCCCACATGAACCCCATGCCGCCCCAGTATTGCAGGCAACTGTCGCTGACTTCGCGGCCAAGGCGCCCGGCCTTGAGCTTGGCCATCGAGGCCAGCCGGGTGACGTCCTGGCCTTTCACATACTGCTCGGTGGCCTGATAGACCAGCGCTCGCAGGCATTCGATTTCGGTCTGCAATTCGGCGAGGCGGAAGTGGATCACTTGATTGTCGATCAGCGCGCTGCCGAAGGTCTTGCGTTCCTTGCAGTACTCGATGGTGCTGTCGATGCAGTATTCCAGACCCTTGATCATGTTGGCCGCGCCGAACAGGCGTTCTTCCTGGAACTGCAGCATCTGCATCATGAACCCGGCGCCTTCATGGCCGATGCGATTGCGCTGGGGCACGCGCACGTTGTCGAAAAACACCTGGGCGGTTTCCGAGCTGCGCATGCCGAGCTTGTCCAGGTGCGAACTGAGGCTGATGCCCGGCGTGTTCATCGGCACCATGATCAGCGATTTGTTGACGTGCGGCTTGTCGTCCGAGGTGTTGGCCAGCAGGCAGATGAAATCGGCGCTCGGCGAGTTGGTGATCCACATCTTGCTGCCGTTGATCACGTAGTCGTCGCCGTCCTTGCGCGCGGTGGTCTTGAGCCCGGCGACATCGGAGCCGGCGCCGACTTCCGACACGCCGATGCAGCCGACCTGTTCGCCTGTGATCGCCGGGCGCAGGAATTCCTCGCGCAACTCATCGGAGCCGAAGCGGGCGAGGGCCGGGGTGCACATGTCGGTCTGCACGCCGATCGACATCGGAATGCCGCCGCAGTGGATGGTGCCGAACTCTTCGGCGGCGACGATCGAATAGCTGTAATCCAGGCCCATGCCGCCGAATTTTTCCGGCTTGGAAATCCCCAGCAGACCGAGGTCGCCGGCCTTGCGGAAAATCTCGTGGATCGGAAAGCGCCCGGCCTTTTCCCATTCATCGACGTGGGGGTTGATCTCGTGCTCGACGAACTGGCGGACGGTGCGACGCAGGGCTTCGTGTTCCGGGGTGAAGATCATTTTTATTGTTCTCCTTGAGGTCCGAGGCAGTCAGAAGCGGCTGACGCCGAAGCTGTTGGGGGCCAGCGTGCGGATGCCGGCTTCGTGGCAGATGTCCAGCAGGTAGCCAAGCAGGGTGCGGGTGTCACGCGGATCGATCAGCCCGTCGTCCCACAGGTTGGCGCTGCCGTACAGGGCGGTGGACTGGCTGTCGAGTTTCTGCGCGGTGACTTGCTCCAGCATGTCGAGCATTTTCGGGTCGGGCACCAGGCCGTCCTTCAACTGTTTGGCTTCGGTGACGATGCGCAGCACCTTGCCGGCCTGGGCGCCGCCCATCACGGCGGTGCGGCTGTTGGGCCAGGCGAAGATGAAACGCGGATCGAGCCCGCGCCCGCACATCGCGTAGTTGCCCGCGCCATAGGAGCCGCCGACCACGATGGTCAGTTTTGGCACCCGCGCATTGGCCACGGCCTGGATCAGTTTCGAACCGTGCTTGATCACGCCATGCTGTTCCGATTCGGTGCCGACCATGAACCCGGTGGTGTTGTGGAAAAACAGCAGCGGCGTCTGGCTCTGGTCGCACAGCTGAATGAACTGCGCGGCCTTGCTCGCACCATTCGGAGTGATCGGGCCGTTGTTGCCGATGAAGCCGCAGGCGCGGCCCTGAATCTTCAAGTGGCCGCAAACGGTCTGCTGATCGAATTCACCCTTGAACTCCAGGAAGCGCGATTCGTCGGCGATCCGCGCAATGATTTCGCGCACGTCATAGGGCTTTTTCGGGTCGTCCGGGATCAGGCCGAGCAGTTCGTCGATGGGGTACAACGGCTCCTTGAATTGCGGCTCGGGCCGACACGGCAGTTGCTCGTTCCAGTTCAGCAGGCTGACGATTTCCCGCACCTGACGTACGCCGTCGGCATCGTTTTCGGCCAGGTACTCGGCGGTGCCAGCGACTTGCGCGTGCATCTCGGCGCCGCCCAGTTCTTCGTCGGTGGCCACTTCGCCGGTCGCCGCTTTAAGCAACGGCGGGCCGGCAAGAAACAGCTTGGCCTTGCCGCGCACCACCACCACGTAATCCGACAGCCCCGGCTGATAGGCGCCGCCAGCGGTGGCCGAGCCGTGCACCACGGTGATCTGCGGCAGCCCCATGGCCGACATGCGCGCCTGATTGGCAAAGCTGCGTGCGCCTTCGACGAAAATCTCCGCTGCGTAGTTGAGGTTGGCGCCGCCGCTTTCGGCGAGGGTAATCACCGGCAGTTTGTTTTCCTGGGCGATCTGCTGCAGGCGCAGGGATTTTTTCAGGCCCGACGGGGAAATCGTCCCGCCCTTGATCGCGCTGTTGTTCGCCACGATCAAGGCACGCACACCGGACACGTAACCGATGCCGGCGATCAAGCCGCCACCGGCGGAGCTGCCGTCCTTGTCGTCGTGGAGTTTGTAGCCGGCCAGACTGGCCAGTTCGAGGAACGGCGCGCCGGGGTCGAGCAGCAGGTTCAGGCGTTCACGGGGCAGCAATTGTCCGCGCTTGTCGAATTTCGGTTTGGCTTCGGCAGCCTTGTTCAGCAGGTTCTGTCCGAGCTGCTGGACTTGCTCGATGGCGGTGAGCATCGCCGCGCGGTTGCGAGCGAAGGCTTCGCTGTGCGGGTCGAGCTGAGATTGAATGATCGGCATGGCTTACTCCTTGTCCTTCAAGACGTCCGGCATGTAGGCCCGGTGAAATCCGTTGAAGGATTCGCTGTGGGTCGCCTTGTGCAGCGGCCATGCGCGACTGCCCAGGCTGGCGGCGCCGTCGATGCGCAAGGTGCTGCCGCTGATAAATGCGGCAGCGGGACTCAGCAGAAACACGATTGCTGCGCTGACCTCGGATTCGGTGCCGATGCGCTTGAGCGGCACGTGTTCGCGCAGGGTCGGGATCACGGCTTTGAAAGCGCCTTCATAGGTGTCCATGCCGCTGGAGGCGATCCAGCCCGGCGCCACCGCATTTACCCGAACGCCGGCGTAACCCCATTCGAACGCCGCCGTTTTGGTGAAGTTGTCCATGCCCGACCGCGCAGCGCCCGAGTGGCCCATACCGGGCATGCCGCCCCACATGTCGGCGAGCATGTTGACGATGCTGCCGCCGTGCTTGCTCATCGACTGGTTAAACACTTCCCGGGCCATCAAAAAACCGCCGACCAGATTGGTGCGCAGCACGGTTTCGAAGCCTTTCTGATTGATCGAGGCCAATGGCGACGGGTACTGGCCGCCGGCATTGTTGACCAGTCCGTGGATCGGCCCGTGTTCGCGGATCAGTTCGCTGACCAGCGCTTTCACCGGTTCTTCGTCGCGAATATCGCAAGCCTTCCAGTGTGCCCGACCGCCGTCTTCGGCAATTTCGGCGGCGACGGCTTGCAGCTTTTCCGGCTTGCGTCCGACCAGCACCACGGTGGCCCCGAGCGCCGCCAGTTCATGGGCGGTGCAACGCCCGATGCCGCTGCCGCCCCCGGTGACGATTATGGTCTGGCCGCTGAACAGATCGGCCCTGAAAATCGATTCATACGCCATGGTGCCAATCCTCTAGTCGAACTGTTCGGCGATGCTCTGCGGCACCGGGATCTGGATTTCCAGCAATTGCTGGGCGAAGGCTTTGCCTTGCGGGTCGATGCGCAGGCTCGCCACGCCACCGCCGCCGAGGGCGTTTTCCAGCAGGAAATTCAGGCTGTGAGTGCCCGGCAGATACCAACGTTCGACCCGGCCATGAATCGGGTCGAGGACATGGCTCATCCAGTCGACCACCACCGCCGGAGTCAGCGCTTCGGCGATCCACGGCAGGTATTCCGGGCGACGCGGCATCACACCGATGTTGCTGTGATTGCCCTTGTCGCCGGAGCGCGCCACCGCCAGTTTCACCAGCGCTACGCTGGCGTCGGCGCGGCCATGGGGTTTGGGTGTTTCGTGGGGCAGGGGCAGATCCTGGCTGTCGAGGGCGGCCGAAGCGGGCAGGACAAACGGGTGGCGCTCTCCGGCGATGTCGATCTGCAAGGTGCAGGCGCTTTTGTCGATCAGGAACGAGAACAGGCGGATCAGCGGATACACCGTCGGCCGCCCGCCGACGATGCCGGTCAGGCCCGGCGCCATGCCGGTGGCGGCCTGGGCGATTTCCCGGGAGAACAGGACCAGGGCCTGTTTGCTCGGGTGGCGCACGGCGAGTTTGATCACCACTTCGCGGCTGTCCCGGCGCTGGCCGTGGGGGCCGTAGGTGGCTTCGCTGCCGAGCAGTTCGATATGGGTTTCGGTGTAAGGCCCGAGGCTTTTCTGGTCGAGCATTTCCGAGGTCTTGTCGATGATCGCCTGACTGACGCGCCGGGCTTTTTCCACCGCATCGATACCGGCGATCAGGCAACTGGCGGTGCAGCGGAAACCGTCCGGGTATGTCGCGCTAACCTTGTATTTGTCGCTGGGTGGCAGGCCTTTGGCGCCGTGGACCCGGACTGCGTTTTTGCCTTGCTGCTGGAGTTTGACCTGACTGAAATCGCAGACCACATCGGGCAACAGATAGGCCTGCGGATCGCCGATTTCGTAGAGCATCTGTTCGCCGACGGTCAGCGGCGTCACCAGTCCGCCTGAGCCTTCGGGTTTGCTGACGATGAACTGGCCGTCGGCGCTGACCTCGACGATCGGAAAACCGATGTGTTCGTAATCCGGCACTTCGCGCCAATCGGTGAAGTTGCCGCCGGTGCACTGCGCGCCGCATTCGATGATGTGCCCGGCCAATGCGGCCTGGGCGAGTTTGTCGTAGTCGTGCCACGACCAGCCGAATTCATGCACCAGCGCGGCGCTGACCACCGCGCTGTCGACCACACGTCCGGTGATGACGATGTCGGCGCCCAGGCGGAGGGCTTCGACGATGCCCGGGGCCCCGAGGTAGGCGTTGGTCGACACGCACATCGGCGGCAGCGGGGCGCCGCTGAACATTTCCGTGATGCCTTGGGTGGCGAGTTGTTTGAATTGCGGTTGCAGGTCATCGCCCGACAGCACGGCGATTTTCAGCGCCACGCCGGCCTTGTCGCAGGCCGCTTGCAGCGCGGCGGCGCAGGCCTGGGGATTGACCCCGCCGGCATTACTGATAACGCGAATCTTCTGTTCGGCCAGTTGCGGCAACAGGGGCGCCAGCACTTCGATGAAATCGCCGGCAAACCCGGCCTGCGGTTCCTTCATGCGTGCGCCGGCCATGATCGACATGGTGATCTCGGCCAGGTAGTCGAAGACCAGATAGTCCAGCTGTCCTGCGGCCACAAGCTGCGCGGCGGCGGTCGACGTATCTCCCCAGAATGCGCTGGCGCATCCGATGCGAACCGTGGTGGGCATTTTTATCTCCGACTCAGCAACCTGTGACAGAAGTGCATCGAGGCTACCAAGCAAGCGCTTGGTTTGTAAATGGGCGAAATTATCTTCTGCCCAAGCGCTTGCTTGGTCGCGGCCGGCGGCTTAAATTGCCCGCGCAACCCTGCGGTTTCAGGGCGGCAGACGACTGAACGACTGTAGGAGAGAACGGGTGGACGAGCAAAAAGCCCTGAAGGTCATGCGCGAACTGGTCGACCAAGGCCAGTTGACCGACCCGGACAGCGCTCGCGGCAAACTGCTGCAAGTGGCGGCCCACCTGTTTCGCAACAAGGGCTACGAACGTACCACGGTGCGCGACCTGGCCGGCGCCGTGGGCATTCAGTCGGGGAGCATTTTCCATCATTTCAAGAGCAAGGATGAAATCCTGCGTGCCGTGATGGAAGAAACTATCCGCTACAACACAGCGCTGATGCGTGCGGCCCTGGCCGATGCGGCCAATGTGCGCGAGCGGGTACTGGCGCTGATCCGCTGCGAATTGCAGTCGATCATGGGCGGCAGCGGCGAAGCGATGGCGGTGCTGGTGTACGAATGGCGCTCGCTGTCCGAAGACGGTCAGACCAAGGTGCTGGCGTTGCGTGATATCTACGAGGACATCTGGCTGAAAGTGCTGGGCGAAGCCAAAGAAGCGGGGTTCATTCGCGGCGATGTGTTCATTACCCGACGTTTTCTCACGGGCGCGTTGTCCTGGACCACGACCTGGTTCCGCGCCGGCGGCAGTCTGAGCCTTGACCAACTGGCCGAAGAGGCGCTGATTCTGGTGCTCGAAGAGCGCTAATCGCTTTCTATCGGCCCGGGAAACTGGCTAACTGGGCGAAACCGCCTAGCTTGAATGCATGCAACGGTACTTTTTCGGGGAGTGGGGTGTTTTGAAGTCTTTGCCAGATCGGACGGCCGCGGGGCTGATGCTCGCAGCGCTGGCTGCTTTATGGGTATTGCCTGTTGAGGCAGTGCAAGTGGTTCGGGTGGGCGCCGCACACTTTCCGCCCTATACCATCCGCCCGGAAAACGGCGCCGATACCGGTCTGCTCCCGGAACTGGTCGCGGCACTGAACAGCTCCCAGAGCGACTATCGCTTCGAGCTCGTGCCCACTTCGATTCCGCGAAGATTTGGCGATTTCAAGGATGGCCGCACCGACATGGCGATCTTCGAGAACCCGGACTGGGGCTGGAAAGACATTCCCCATACGACCGTCGACATGGGCCTCGAGGATGCGGAGATCTTCGTTGCACAGAGTAAACCCGGTCGCCAGCAAAATTACTTCGCTGATCTCAAGGGCAAACGTCTTGCGCTGTACAGCGGCTATCACTACGAATTCGCCAACTTCAATGCCGACCCCAAGTACCTTGCAGACACCTACAATGCTACGCTGACGTACTCCCACGACAGCAACCTGTTGATGGTGCTGCGCGGTCGGGCGGACATTGCGCTGGTGACCCGCTCCTATCTGTTCGATTACCTGCTGCGCAACGAAAAGGTGCGCGACGAGTTGCTGGTGTCCCAGCGCATCGATCAGATCTATCACCACTACGCGATTCTCAGTCCGAAGGCGCCAATCACCGGAGAGGCGTTCGGCAAACTGCTGCAAGGGCTGCGTGACAACGGCCAGATGCTGAAGATCTTCGATCCGTACAAGATTGCCGTGGTGCCGGTGCCTCGCCCATGACCTGCGGTTTTTCCGGCACGGCCTAAATTTCCCGCTTCGGCTCACGTCCCATCGTTGAACTGTCGACGATTATCGTGAGCCCGAACCATGTCCAATCTGAATGACCTGACTGCCCTGGCTTTGCCTTCGGGCAGTCAACTGATAGCCGATGCCACTGAAAGCCGTCTGAGCCTGAGCCTGGACGGGCAACCGCTGATTCGCCTGCGCCTCGATCGTGAAGGTCAGGGGCCGATCCAGATCGATGAACGTTATGCATTGCCGCCAGGCCAGGCACTCTGGGCGGCGTGTTATTGGCTGTTTGCCCGGGATCCGGCGCGCCAGCGACTGATCTGGCAACTGGATCAACCGCCGACCGAAGCCTTGCTCAGCGGCTTGCTGGTGAGCACCGACGTGGCGGGTGAGTACCGCTGCGAGCGCACGCTGTTCTGGCAACTGCCGCAACCGTGGCTTGGCACCTCATTGACCGGCAGCTACCCGCAGCAGATGGTTATCAGCAACGGCAAGCGCCATCCACTGCGTCCGGTGAAGCCGCGAGGTGAAGTCTATCGACGTTTCGATGCGCGCCTGGGTGCGTGGATTTCTCTGCGAACGGTGGAGATCGAGCAGGATCTCGCGCGCTTCAATCGCTGGCAGAACAGCCCGCGAGTCGCCAGTTTCTGGCAGGAAGAGGGCAGCCTCGAACAGCATCGCGAGTACCTGAGCAAGCTCGATGCCGACCCGCACACCTTGACGTTGATTGGCTGTTTCGACGATCAGCCGTTCGCTTACTTCGAAGCCTACTGGGCCAAGGAAGACCGCATCGCGCCGTTCTACGATGCCGACAATTACGATCGCGGTATTCACATGCTGGTCGGGGAAGAGGACCACCGTGGCCCGCACAAAGTGGCGAGCTGGCTGTCGGCGCTGGTGCACTATCTGTTTCTGGATGATCCGCGTACGCAGCGCGTCGTCGCCGAGCCGCGTGCCGACAACGCGAAGATGATCGGCCACATGCACAACCAGTGCTTCCACTGCGAAAAGGAATTCGATTTCCCGCACAAGCGCGCGGCGCTGATGATCCTCGGGCGCGAGCGGTTTTTTGATCGCTGCAAACTGGCGTGACGTCTCGCTGAAACAAAAAAAGATCGCAGCCCTTCAACGAAGGCTGCGATCTTTTTTTGGGCGGTGTGCTGTCAGCGACGGTTTGCCGTCACGGCATCTGCACGACTGCCCGACACCTTGCGGCAGTGCACCAGCGCATCACGAATCATGAAGTTGACCAGGGTCGGCGAAACGCCGAGCTCCTTGGCGATGTCCTTCTGCGGCACGCCGTGCAGACGGTACATCTCGAAGGCATAGCGTGTGCGGACTGGCAGTTCGGTCAGCGCATCGGCAATGTGTTCCAGGGTCGAGAAGTTGATGTGCGAGGTTTCCGGCGAAGCGCCCTGAATGACCACGTTCAACCCTTCCTCCTCGGGGCCGGCGTACTTCTGCTCCAGCGCCTGTTTGCGGTAGTGATCGATGGCCAGATTGCGCACGATCTGGAACAGATAACTCAGCTGGGCCTTGATCGACGACGTGATCGGCGGCGCCGATTGCAGTCGGAAGAACGCATCCTGCACCACATCTTCGGCGCGTGACCGGCAGCCGGTAATGCGGGCTGCAATCTTGACCAGAATCAGTCGATTGTCGACGAATGCCTGAAGTAGCGGTGAATCGCACCTGCTTGTGGATACTTGTTCCGTCATGGAAATCACCTTGCTGCCAATAGGTTAGTGGGACGCCTGGGGGACGGGGCCGTCCTACACATCGAGCGACAAATTATGTTGAATGATAATGATTGTCAATTGAGAAAGAGAACTAATGATCCATAACAGTGCGATCTGAGAACTGCGACACGCCGCCGCAGTTACCCAAGTCCCCAGCCCCATTGGCGATCCAGCCTGCCGACTAATTATTTCAAGACGTCATCCGTTCTCATTGGTGAATGGATCCGGGTGCGCAGTCCCGGACCTACCGCATTCCAATGCCTTGCACGGTCGGCGAAGACCGTGTCCCGCATGCCTTGCACGGGCATGCCGCAGCCAACTCGATTCCACCAGCAAGCCGAATTCAGGCAGGAAACCTCATGACCGACGCGTTCGAACTCCCCAGCACCCTGGTCCAAGCCCTCCAGCGCCGCGCGGCCCTGACGCCGGACCGGCTGGCCTTGCGCTTTCTCGCTGAAACCGAGGAACAGGCTGTGGTGCTCAGTTACCGCGAACTCGATCAGCGCGCCCGCACCATTGCCGCGGCTTTGCAGGCCGAAGCCGGATTCGGTGATCGCGCGGTACTGCTGTTCCCGAGCGGCCCGGATTACGTCGCGGCATTTTTCGGTTGCCTGTACGCGGGCGTGATTGCGGTGCCGGCCTATCCGCCGGAGTCGGCCAAGCGTCACCATCAGGAGCGTCTGTTGTCGATCATCGCCGACGCCGAGCCGCGCCTGTTGTTGACCAGCGCCGACCTGCGCGATGCCTTGCAGCAAATCGAAGGTGCGCCGCCGCTGTTGTGCGTCGATACCCTCGACGCTGCGCTGGCCGAACGCTGGGTCGAACCGACCTTGCCGCAAGACCACATCGCCTTTCTGCAATACACCTCCGGCTCAACCGCGCTGCCCAAAGGCGTGCAGGTCAGCCACGGCAACCTGGTGGCCAACGAACTGTTGATCCGTCACGGCTTCGGCATCGACGTGAACCCCGACGACGTGATCGTCAGCTGGCTGCCGCTGTACCACGACATGGGCCTGATCGGCGGTCTGCTGCAACCGATCTTCAGCGGTGTGCCGTGCATCCTGATGTCGCCGGCGTACTTCCTCGGCCGGCCATTGCGCTGGCTTGAAGCGATCAGCCAATACGGCGGCACCATCAGCGGCGGGCCGGATTTTGCCTATCGACTGTGCAGCGAGCGGGTCAGTGAATCGGCGCTGGAACGTCTCGACCTGAGCCGTTGGCGCGTGGCCTATTCCGGCTCCGAGCCGATCCGGCTCGACACCCTCGAGCGCTTCGCCGAGAAATTCACCCCGTGCGGTTTCAGCGAAAGCAGCTTCATGGCGTCCTACGGCCTGGCCGAAGCGACCCTGTTCGTCGCCGGCACACCGCGCGGCAACGGCATTCCGGCGCTACGTGTGGACGATCAAGCCCTGGCACAGAACCGTGCCGAAGCGGGCGAGGGCAGCACGATCATGAGCTGCGGCATCAGCCAGCCCGAGCATGCGGTGCTGATCGTCGAGCCGAACACACTTGAAGAACTGGCCGACAACGCCGTCGGTGAAGTCTGGGCAACCGGCCCGAGCATCGCCCTCGGCTACTGGCGCAACCCCGAGGCCAGCGCCAAGACCTTCTTGCAGCATGCCGGCCAGACCTGGCTGCGCACCGGTGACCTGGGCTTCATCCGCGACGGCGAACTGTTCATCACCGGTCGCCTGAAAGACATGCTGATCGTGCGCGGTCACAACCTCTATCCGCAGGATCTTGAGAAGACGGTCGAGAACGAAGTGGAGGTGGTGCGCAAGGGCCGCGTCGCCGCGTTCGCGGTCAATCAGAACGGCGAAGAAGGCATCGGCATCGCAGCGGAAATCAGTCGCAGCGTGCAGAAAATCCTGCCGCCCGAAGCACTGATCAAAGCTATCCGCCAGGCCGTGTCCGAGGCGTATCAGGAAGCACCGAGCGTGGTGGTGTTGCTCAACCCGGGTGCGCTGCCGAAGACCTCCAGCGGCAAGCTGCAACGTTCAGCCTGCCGCAATCGTCTGGCTGACGGCAGCCTCGACAGCTACGCGGTGTTCCCGATGGCCACGGCTGATACCGTTCAGGAATCGACCGCATCCGCGTCTGAACTGGAAGGTCTGATCGGCCAGATCTGGGCCGAGCAGCTCAACGTCAAACAAGTCAACGTTGACGATCACTTCTTCCTGCTCGGTGGCAACTCGATTGCCGCCGCCCAAGTGATTGCCAAGGTCCGCGAAGAACTGAGCCTGGAGCTGAACCTGCGTCTGCTGTTCGAAGCGCCGACCCTGTCCGCGTTCGCCGCCGCCGTGGCACAACAGCAACAGGACGGCGGCAGCGCCCAGGGTGAAATCACCGCGCTGTCGCGCATCGAAGCACTGCCGCAATCCCTGGCGCAAAATCGTCTGTGGATCACCTGGCAACTCGATCCGCACAGCAGCGCCTACAACATTCCCGGTGCCCTGCGCCTGCGTGGCGAACTGGACGAAGACGCACTACGCGCCAGTTTCCAGCAACTGATCGGGCGCCATGAATCCCTGCGCACGCGTTTCTTCGAACGTGACGGCGTGGCGTTGCAACAGGTCGAACCGGCGGGTGAGTTCAACCTGCAACTGATCGACATCAGCGACCTGCCGGCCAGCGAGCGTGAAGCCCGCGCACAACAGATCCGCGAAGACGAAGCCCGGACCCAGTTCGATCTGGAAAAAGGCCCGCTGCTGTGGGTGACGCTGGTTCGCCTCGAAGACGAAGATCACCAGTTGCTGGTGACCCTGCACCACATCATCGCCGACGGCTGGTCGCTGAGCGTATTGATCGACGAGTTCTCGCGCCTGTACGCCGCCGCGTCCCAAGGTCAGCGCACCGAACTCGCGCCACTGCCCACCCAATACGCCGACTACGGCAGCTGGCAGCGCCAATGGCTGGCGCAAGGCGAGGGCGAGCGACAACTGGCGTACTGGAAAGCGCAGTTGGGTGATGAGCATCCGACGCTGGAACTGGCGACTGACCATCCGCGTTCCGCCAAGCAAAAGCACAGCGCCGCACGCCACAGCGTTCGTCTGGGGATCAGCCTCAGCGACGCCATTCGCCAGACCGCTCAAGCCCATCAGTCTACGCCATTCATGCTGCTGCTCTCGGCGTTCCAGAGTTTGCTGCATCGCTACAGCGGCCAGCGTGACATCCGCATCGGTGTGCCCAACGCCAACCGTCCGCGTCTGGAAACCCAGGGCCTGATCGGCTTCTTCATCAACACTCAGGTGCTGCGCGCCGACGTCGATTCGCGTCTGCCGTTCACCGAGTTGCTGGCGCAAACCCGTCAGGCTGCGCTCGGTGCCCAGGCCAATCAGGATCTGCCGTTCGAACAACTGCTCGAAGTCTTCCCGCAGGCCCGCGAACAGGGTCTGTTCCAGGTCATGTTCAACCATCAGCAACGCGATCTGAGCGCACTGAAGCGTCTGCCGGGTCTGCTCGCCGAGGAACTGCCGTGGCACAGCCGCGAGGCCAAGTTCGATCTGCAACTGCACAGCGAAGAAGACCGCAATGGTCGCCTGACGCTGTCGTTCGACTACGCCGATGAGTTGTTCGATGCTGCGACCATCGAGCGTCTGGCCGAGCATTTCAGCAACTTGCTGCGTGCTGTCTGCGAACGTCCGGAGCAGGCCATCGGTGACCTGCCGCTGCTGACCGCCACCGAGCACACTCAGCAAAACGCGTGGAGCATCGCTCCGTGCACCCCGGCGCAACAATGGCTGCCGGAATTGCTGAATGAACAAGCGCGCCAGACGCCTGATCGCACCGCGCTGGTATGGGACGGCGGCAGTCTCGACTTCGCTGAACTGCACGCCCAGGCCAACCGTCTCGCTCATTACCTGCGCGACAAAGGTGTCGGCCCAGACGTGTGCGTGGCCATCGCCGCCGAGCGTTCACCGCAACTGTTGATCGGCTTGCTGGCGATCATCAAGGCCGGCGGCGCCTACGTGCCGCTGGACCCGGATTACCCGGCCGAACGCCTGGCCTACATGCTCAGCGACAGCGGCGTCGAACTGCTGCTGACCCAGACTGCGTTGCTCGATCGCTTGCCGGCCAGCGAAGGCGTCAGCGTCATTGCCATGGACACCCTGCACCTGGAGAACTGGCCGAGCCAGGCACCGGGCCTGCACCAGCACGGCGACAACCTCGCCTACGTGATTTACACCTCGGGATCCACCGGCCAGCCGAAAGGCGTGGGCAACACCCACGCGGCGCTGGCTGAACGTTTGCAATGGATGCAGAACACCTATCGCCTGAACGACACCGACGTGCTGATGCAAAAGGCGCCGATCAGTTTCGACGTGTCGGTGTGGGAGTGCTTCTGGCCGCTGATCACTGGCGCGCGTCTGCTGATCGCCGGCCCCGGCGAGCATCGCGATCCGCATCGCATCGCGCAGCTGGTTCAACAGTACGGCGTGACCACGCTGCACTTCGTGCCGCCGCTGCTTTCGCTGTTCATCGATGAACCGTTGAGCGCCGAGTGCACCAGTCTGCGTCGCGTGTTCTCCGGCGGTGAAGCGCTGCCGGCGGAACTGCGCAACCGCGTTTTGGCGCAACTGCCGGCGGTGCAACTGCACAACCGTTATGGCCCGACCGAAACCGCGATCAACGTCACCCACTGGCATTGCAGCGTGGCCGATGGCGAGCGTTCGCCGATTGGCCGTCCGCTGGGCAATGTGATCTGCCGCGTGCTCGATAGCGATCTCAATCCGGTGCCGGCCGGTGTGCCGGGTGAGCTGTGCATCAGCGGCATCGGCCTGGCCCGTGGTTACCTCGGTCGACCGGCGCTGACCGCCGAACGTTTCGTGGTCGATCCGCTGGGCGAGCAGGGCGCGCGTCTGTACCGTACCGGTGACCGCGCGCGCTGGAACCACGATGGCGTGATCGAATACCTCGGCCGTCTCGATCAGCAGGTCAAACTGCGCGGCTTCCGCGTCGAGCCGGAGGAAATCGAAGCGCGTCTGCTGGCTCAGGACGGCGTCGCTCAGGCTGCCGTGCTGGTGCGCGAAACCGTCGCCGGTCCGCAATTGATCGGCTACTTCACCGCCACCGATTCCCATGAAGATCAGGACGCGCAAACCGCTCGCCTGAAAACCGCACTGGCCGCCGAGCTGCCGGAATACATGGTCCCGGCACAACTGATGCGCCTCGACGCAATGCCTCTGAGCCCGAGCGGCAAACTCGACCGCCGTGCCTTGCCCGAGCCGCAATGGCAGGTACGTGAACACGTCGAGCCGGTCACCGAACTGGAACAACAGATCGCTGCCATCTGGCGCGAAGTGCTGGGCCTGAAACAGGTCGGCCTGCGCGACGACTTTTTCGCTCTTGGTGGTCACTCGCTGCTGGCCACGCAAATCATCTCCCGCACCCGTCAGGCCTGCGACGTCGAGCTGCCGCTGCGTGCCTTATTCGAACACAGCGAACTGGGGGATTTCGCCGAGCAGATCCGCCAGATCCAGGCCAGCGGCCGCACCAACAAACAGCCACCGATCGACAAGGTCGACCGCAGCAAACCGGTGCCGCTGTCCTATTCCCAGCAGCGCATGTGGTTCCTCTGGCAGATGGAACCGGACAGCCCGGCGTACAACGTCGGCGGCATGGCGCGCCTGCGGGGTGTGCTGGATGTCGGGCGTTTCGAGTCGGCGCTGCAAGCGTTGATCCTGCGCCACGAAACCCTGCGCACCACGTTCCCGAGCATCGACGGCGTGGCCCGTCAGCAGGTGCATGCGGAGACCGGCGTGCGCATGGACTGGAAGGATTTCTCGAAATTCGCCGCCGATGTGCGCGAGCAGAAAGTCCAGCAACTGGCGGACGACGAAGCGCACCTGCCGTTCGATCTGGAGACCGGCCCGCTGCTGCGCGCCTGCCTGGTCAAGACCGCCGAGCACGAGCATTACTTCGTCCTGACCCTGCACCACATCGTCACCGAAGGCTGGGCGATGGACATCTTCGCCCGGGAACTCAGCGCGCTGTATGAAGCGTTTGTCGATGATCGCGATTCACCGCTGGAACCGTTGCCGGTGCAGTACCTCGACTACAGCGTGTGGCAGCGCCACTGGCTGGAATCCGGCGAGCGTCAGCGTCAGCTCGACTACTGGACCGCGCAACTGGGCCGCGAACATCCGCTGCTGGAATTGCCGGGCGACCGTCCGCGTCCACCGGTGCAAAGCCACCAGGGCGAGCTGTTCCGTTTCGATCTGAGCGATGATCTCGCCGCACGGGTCCGGGCGTTCAACGCGCAGAACGGTCTGACCCTGTTCATGACCATGACCGCTGCCCTCGCGACCTTGCTTTACCGCTACAGCGGCCAGACCGATCTACGTATCGGTGCGCCGGTGGCCAACCGTATCCGTCCGGAAAGCGAAGGGCTGATCGGTGCGTTCCTCAACACCCAGGTGTTGCGCTGCCAGCTCGACGGCCAGATGTCGGTCGGCGAACTGTTCGAGCAAGTGCGCCATACCGTGATCGAAGGCCAGTCCCATCAGGACCTGCCGTTTGATCATCTGGTTGAGGCCTTGCAGCCACCGCGCAGCGCCGCGTACAACCCGCTGTTTCAGGTGATGTGCAACGTGCAGCGCTGGGAGTTCCAGCAAAGCCGCATGCTTGCCGGGATGACCGTCGAGTACCTGGCCAACGATGCTCGGGCGACCAAATTCGATCTCAACCTGGAAGTCACCGACCTCGACCATCGCCTCGGTTGCTGCCTGACGTACAGCACCGACTTGTTCGATGAACCGACCATCGCACGTATGGCCAGGCATTGGCGCAACCTGCTGGAAGCGCTGATCGCCAACCCGCAAAAACGTCTCAGCGAATTGCCGTTGCTCGATGCGCCTGAACAACAGCAATTGCTCGATAGCCTTGGCGTCGAGCCGGGCGAGCGTCGTCTCGATCAATGCATCCATCACCTGTTCGCCGAACAGGCGCTGTTGCGCAAAGATGCGCCGGCCCTGACCTTCGCCGGGCAGACCCTGAGCTACGCCGAACTCGATGCCCGCGCCAATCGCCTGGCCTGGGCCCTGCGCGAGCGTGGCGTTGGCCCGCAAGTGCGGGTCGGTCTGGCGCTGGAGCGTTCGCTGGAAATGGTCGTCGGCCTCCTGGCGATCCTCAAGGCCGGCGGCGCCTATGTGCCGCTGGACCCGGAGTACCCGCTCGATCGCCTGCACTACATGATCGAAGACAGCCGCGTAGGCCTGCTGCTCAGCGACCGCGCGATGTTCAAGGCCCTCGGTGATCTGCCGTCGAACGTGGCGCGCTGGTGCCTGGAAGACGACAGTGCCGCGCTGGCCGATTACCCGGCCACCGAACTTCCGTTCATCAGCCTGCCGCAGCATCAGGCGTACCTGATCTACACCTCGGGTTCCACCGGCAAGCCGAAAGGCGTGGTGGTGTCCCACGGTGAAATCGCCATGCACTGCCAGGCGGTGATCGAGCGTTTCGGCATGCGTCCGGACGACTGCGAGCTGCATTTCTATTCGATCAACTTCGACGCTGCCACCGAGCGCCTTTTGGTGCCGCTGCTCAGCGGCGCGCAGGTGGTGCTGCGTGCGCAGGGTCAGTGGGACGCGGAAGAAATCTGCGGCCTGATCCGCGAACATCGCATCAATATTCTCGGCTTCACCCCGAGCTACGGCAGCCAGTTGGCGCAGTTCCTCGCCACGCAAAACGACATCCTGCCGGTGCGCATGATCATCACCGGCGGCGAAGCGCTGACCGGCGAGCACCTGCAACGGATTCGCGCGGCGTTCAAACCGAGCCTGTTCTTCAACGCTTATGGCCCGACCGAAACCGTGGTCATGCCGCTGGCCAGTCTGGCGCCGGAAGTGTTGGAAGAGGGCGCCAGTAGCGTGCCGATCGGCAGCGTGATCGGTGATCGCGTGGCCTACATCCTCGACGCTGATCTGGCACTGGTGCCGCAAGGTGCGACCGGTGAGTTGTTCGTCGGCGGCGCCGGTCTGGCCCAGGGTTATCACGACCGCGCCGGCATCAGCGCCGAGCGTTTTGTCGCTGACCCGTTTGCCGCCGATGGCGGGCGCATGTACCGCACCGGCGACCTGGTGCGCCAGCGCGCCGATGGCTTGGTGGAGTATCTGGGGCGGATCGACCATCAGGTGAAAATCCGTGGTTTCCGGATCGAGCTGGGCGAGATCGAAACCCGCCTGCTCGATCACGACTCGATCCGTGAAGCGGTGGTGCTGGCGCTGGATGCGCCGAGCGGCAAGCAACTGGTCGGCTATCTCGTGACCGAGATCGCTTCGCGAAGCGAAGCCGAGCAAGCCGAACTGCGCGAAGCCCTCAAGGCGCACCTGAAGACGCAATTGCCGGACTACATGGTGCCGACCCATCTGATCCTGCTGGCGAGCATGCCGCTGACCGCCAACGGCAAGCTCGACCGTCGCGCGTTGCCGGCACCGGATCCAGAGCTCAATCGTCAGGATTACGTGGCGCCAAGCAACGAGCTGGAGCAGACCCTGGCGCAGATCTGGTGCGAGGTACTCAATGTCGAGCAGGTTGGTCTGAACGACAACTTCTTCGAGCTGGGCGGCGACTCGATCCTCTCGATTCAAGTGGTCAGCCGGGCACGGCAGCAGGGTATTCATTTCAGCCCTCGTGATCTGTTCCAGCATCAGACTGTGCAGACCTTGGCGGCTGTCGCCAGCCGCAGTGAAACCGTGACCGCCGAGCAAGGTCTGGTGACTGGCGAATCGCGTCTGACCCCGATCCAGCACTGGTTCTTCGACACCGAGATTCCCGAGCGTCAGCACTGGAACCAGGCATTGCTGCTGGAGCCGACTGTTGTGCTTGAACCGCATCGTCTGGAACAGGCGTTGCTGGCCGTGATCGAGCAGCATGACGCCCTGCGTCTGCGCTTCACCGAGGCCAACGGCACCTGGCAAGCAACCCATCAACCGGTCACCGATGCCGCCGTGCTGTGGCAAGTGCGCGTACCGTCGATGGACAAGTGCGCCGCACTGTTCGCCGACGCCCAGCGCAGTCTCGACCTTGCCCAAGGCCCACTGCTGCGTGCGGTGCTGGTCGATGGACCGGACGGTCAGCAACGGCTGTTCATCGCGATTCATCACCTGGTGGTGGACGGTGTGTCGTGGCGCGTTCTGCTCGATGATCTGCAAACCGTGTATCGCCAGCTCGACGCCGATCAGTCGGTGAAACTGCCGGCGAAAACCAGCGCCTTCAAGGACTGGTCGGCGCGCTTGCAGGCCTACGCCGGCAGCGAGTCCCTGCGTGAAGAACTGAGCTGGTGGCAGGCGCAACTGGCTGGCCCGACTGCCGATTTGCCATGCGAACGTCCTGAGGGCGGTCGCGAGAATCGTCACGCGCAAACCGTCAGCGTGCGTCTGGATGCAGAAAAAACCAAACAACTGCTGCAACAGGCCCCGAGCGCCTATCGCACGCAGGTCAACGACCTGTTGCTGACCGCACTGGCCCGCGTGCTGTGCCGCTGGAGCGGTCAAGCGTCGGCGCTGATTCAACTGGAAGGCCACGGCCGCGAAACCCTGTTCGACGAGATCGACCTGACCCGCACCGTTGGCTGGTTCACCAGCGCCTATCCGCTGCGTCTGACCCCGCATAACATCGAAGAAGCCGCCGGGCAGGGCGCTTCAATCAAGGCGATCAAGGAACAGCTGCGTGCTGTGCCGCATAAGGGCCTCGGTTATGGCGTGCTGCGTTATCTGGCCGATGACGCCAGTCGCGAAAGCATGGCGGCATTGCCGAACGCACCGATCACCTTCAACTACCTCGGCCAGTTCGACCAGAGTTTCGGCAACGAAGCGTTGTTCCGTCCTCTGGATGAAGCGGTCGGCGCGGCCCACGATCCGCACGCACCGTTGCCGAACGAGTTGAGCGTCGACAGTCAGGTGTACGGCGGGGAACTGCTGCTGCGCTGGACCTTCAGCGCCGAACGCTACGATACCCAGACTATCAACGACTTGGCCGATGCGTATGTCGGCGAGCTGCAGAGCCTGATCGAACATTGCCTGCAAGACGACGCTGGCGGCCTGACGCCGTCGGACTTCCCGCTGGCGAAACTGACCCAGGCGCAACTCGACGCACTGCCGGTGCCGGCGGCGCACATCGAAGACGTGTACCCGCTGACGCCGATGCAGGAAGGCATGCTGCTGCACACCTTGCTCGAACCGGGCACCGGTCTGTACTACATGCAGGATCGTTATCGCATCAACAGCGAACTCGACCCTGAGCGTTTCGCCCAGGCGTGGCAGGCTGTGGTCGCCCGTCATGAAGCGCTGCGTGCGTCGTTCTGCTGGAACGTCGGCGAAGACATGCTGCAAGTGATTCATACGCCGGGTCGCACGCCGATCGAGTATCTGGACTGGAGCACCATCGCCGAAGCCGAGCAGGAGCCGAAACTGCAAGCGCTGCTCAAGGCCGAGCGCGAGACCGGGTTCGATCTGCTCAATCAGGCACCGTTCCACCTGCGCCTGATCAAGGTCGGCGCGGCGCGTTACTGGTTCATGATGAGCAACCACCACATCCTGATCGATGCCTGGTGCCGCTCGCTGCTGATGAACGACTTCTTCGAGATCTACACCGCCCTCGGCGAAGGTCGCGAAGCGCAATTGGCAGTGCCGCCGCGCTACCGCGATTACATCGGCTGGCTGCAGCGCCAAAGCCTGGCCGAAGCGCGTCAGTGGTGGCAGCAGAACCTGCAAGGTTTCGAGCGCACCACGCCGATCCCGAGCGACCGTCCGTTCCTGCGTGAACACGCCGGAGAAAGCGGCGGCATGATCGTCGGCGACCGCTACACCCGACTGAATGTCGAGGACGGCGCCCGTCTGCGCGAACTGGCCCAGGCCCATCAACTGACCATCAACACCTTCGCCCAGGCGGCGTGGGCGCTGGTGCTGCGCCGCATGAGCGGTGATCGCGACGTGTTGTTCGGCGTGACCGTGGCCGGGCGTCCGGTGGAGATGCCGGAGATGCAACGCACCGTCGGCCTGTTCATCAACAGCATCGCGCTGCGGGTGCAGATCCCGGCGGACGATCAGCGTGCCAGCGTGCGTCAGTGGCTGAGCGGTCTGCTCGACAGCAACATGCAGCTGCGCGAGTACGAATACCTGCCGCTGGTGAACATCCAGGAGCAGAGCGAACTGCCGAAAGGCCAGCCGCTGTTCGACAGCCTGTTCGTGTTCGAAAACGCCCCGGTGGAAGTTTCGGTACTGGACCGTGCGCAGAGCCTCAACGCGACCTCGGATTCGGGCCGTACCCACACCAACTTCCCGCTGACTGCTGTTTGCTACCCGGGCGACGACCTCGGTCTGCACCTGTCCTACGACCAGCGTTATTTCGACGAGTCGACCATCGAGCGCATGCTCGGCGAGTTCAAACGACTGTTGCTGGCGCTGGTCGACGGCTTCCATGGCGACATGGCTGACTTGCCGCTGCTGGGCCATGAGGAGCAGGATTTCCTGCTCCACGGCTGCAACCAGAGTGAGCACGACTATCCGCTGGAACAGAGCTACGTCGAACTGTTTGAAGCGCAGGTTGTGCAACATCCGCAACGCATTGCCGCCAGTTGCCTCGATCAGCGGTTGAGCTACGAGCAACTGAACGTCAACGCAAACCGACTCGGCCATGCACTGGTCGCGGCCGGAGTGCAGATGGATCAACCGGTGGCATTGCTGGGCGAGCGCAATCTGGATCTGCTGGGCATGATCATCGGCAGCTTCAAGGCCGGTGCCGGTTACCTGCCGCTGGATCCGGGGCTGCCGAGCCAGCGACTGCAACGCATCATCGAACTCAGCCGCACGCCGGTGCTGGTGTGCACCGAGGCTTGCCGAGAACAGGCGAAAACCTTGCTGGATGAGTTCAACTGCGCCAATCGCCCACGCTTGCTGGTATGGGAAGAGATTCAGGCCGGCGCGGTGTCGTCGGCGAATCCGGGCATCTTCAGCGGCCCGGACAACCTGGCCTACGTGATCTACACCTCGGGCTCCACCGGGTTGCCGAAAGGCGTGATGGTCGAGCAGCTCGGCATGCTCAACAACCAGTTGAGCAAGGTTCCGTACCTGAACCTGAGCGACGCCGATGTGATCGCCCAGACCGCTTCGCAAAGCTTCGACATTTCGGTCTGGCAGTTCCTCGCTGCGCCGTTGTTCGGTGCGCGGGTGGACATCGTGCCGAACACCATCGCCCACGATCCACAAGGTTTGCTGGTGCATGTGCAACAGCAGGGCATCACCGTGCTGGAAAGCGTACCGTCGCTGATTCAGGGCATGCTCGCTTCGGATCGCCTGAGCCTCGATGGTCTGCGTTGGATGCTGCCGACCGGTGAAGCAATGCCGCCGGAACTGGCGCACCAATGGCTGCTGCGTTATCCGGAGATCGGTCTGGTCAACGCCTATGGCCCGGCGGAGTGCTCGGATGACGTGGCGTTCTTCCGCGTCGATATGGCCTCGACTCGCGGCAGTTACCTGCCAATCGGTACGCCGACCGACAACAACTTGCTGTACCTGCTCGATGGCGCACTGGATCTGGTGCCGCTGGGTGCAGTGGGCGAGTTGTGCGTGGCGGGCACCGGTGTCGGCCGCGGTTATGTCAGTGATCCATTGCGCACCGCACCGGTGTTCGTGCCGAATCCGTTCGGTGCGCCGGGCGAGCGTCTGTATCGCACTGGCGACCTGGCACGCCGCCGCAGTGACGGCGTGCTGGAATACGTCGGCCGGGTCGACCATCAGGTGAAGATTCGCGGTTACCGGATCGAGCTGGGTGAAATCGAAGCGCGTCTGCACGAGCAACCGGAAGTTCGCGATGGCGCTGTCGGCGTGCAGGAAGGCGTCAATGGCAAGCATCTGGTTGGCTACCTGGTCGCCGCAGATTCCGCACTGAACCCGAGTGAACGACTGGAACGAATCAAGCAGCGCCTGCGCGCCGAACTGCCGGAATACATGGTGCCGCTGCACTGGTTGTGGCTCGACCGGTTGCCGCTCAACGCCAACGGCAAATTGGACCGCAAGGCCTTGCCAGCGCTGGAGATCGGCCAGTTGCAGAGCCAGGATTACCTGGCACCGCGCAGCGAACTGGAGCAGACCCTGGCCGATATCTGGGCCGAGGTGCTGAAGGTCGAGAAGGTCGGGGTACGCGACAACTTCTTCGAACTCGGCGGCCATTCGCTGCTCGCCACGCAGATCGCCTCGCGGGTGCAGAAAACCCTTCAGCGGGATGTGCCGCTGCGGGCGATGTTCGAGTGCAGCACGGTGGAGGAACTGGCCGAGTACATCGAAGGGCTGGCGGCCAGTGACATTACCGAGGAGAAAGTGGATCGGTTGAATGATCTGATGGCGGAGCTGGAGGGGCTGTAAAACACAGCCTGCGACAATGGCTACAGAACACATGTTTTTCTCTGTAGCCGTTGTCGCAGGTCGGGCTTAGTAATCCTTTCATATCATTGACTGCCGAGGCCGGCCCGCTCAGTCTGCGGGCTCCAGTTTCTTTGTTACGGGAGTTGTCGATGCCTTCTTTCACGGTTGACGGACAAGCGCTTCATTACATTGATCAAGGCACAGGCCCGGCGGTGCTGCTGGCCGGCAGTTACCTGTGGGACCAGGCCATGTGGGCACCGCAGATTGCCGCGTTGTCGCCGCACTATCGGGTGATTGCGCTGGATTTGTGGGGTCACGGTGAATCCGGGCGCTTGCCTGAAAACACCACATCACTGGATGACATCGCCCGTCAGGCGCTGGCCTTGCTCGATCATCTGGAGATCGACCGGGTAACGCTGGTCGGGCTGTCGGTCGGCGGCATGTGGGGCGTGCGTCTGGCGCTGTCGGCACCGCAGCGGCTCAACGGTCTGGTGTTGATGGACACCTACGTCGGCGTCGAGCCGGAACCGACCCGCCAGTATTACTTCTCGCTGTTCAAACAGATCGAGGAAAGCGGCGGGATCTCCGAGCAACTGCTGGATATCGTGGTGCCGATCTTCTTCCGTCCGGGCATCGATCCGCAGTCGGCGCTGTATCAGGATTTTCGCGCAAAACTCGCGGGCTATTCCGCCGAACGCTTGCGTCAAAGCATCGTGCCGATGGGGCGCATCACCTTTGGACGCGACGATCTGCTGCCGCGTCTGGGCGAGCTGAATGCGGCCACCACGCTTGTGGTTTGCGGCGATCAGGACAAACCCCGTCCACCGTCGGAAGCACAGGAAATGGCCGAACTGATCGGCTGCCCGTGTGTGCTGGTGCCGGAGGCGGGGCATATCTCCAATCTGGAGAATCCCGGGTTTGTCACTGAGGTTCTGTTTACTTTTCTGAACGAGCGCAACCGCTAGAGCGAATCTCTCTTCGCGAGCAGGCGCCCGTTCAGGCGCCTGCAAACCAGGCGTTACATCGGCCCGAGAATCTTCGCCAGCTTGTCCGGCGTCGGCGCGCCTTGCTGTTGTTGCAGTTCACCCTTGTCGTCCATGTAGAAGATTGCCGGGGTGGCCTGCAATTCCAGGTCTTCCATCAACTGCATGTTCGCTGCGAGTTTGGTCTGCACGGCGGCCGGAATATCCTTCATGGCCTTGAGGGTGCTGGCCTTGCCGGCCTTCTCGTGATCGTCCAGGGCCTTGGCCGGGTCCTTGGCCGCCAGCAGCGCAGCGGATTTGGCCGGACTGTCCTCGCGGATGATGCCGACCATGATGTGACGCAACTGCACCTTGCCGGCCTTGACCCAAGGGCGGGCCTGTTCCCAGAACATGTTGCAGTACTGGCAGTTCGGGTCGCTGAACAGATACACCGTGCGCGGTGCGTCCTTTTTGCCGTCCTGAATCCAGTTGCTCGCCTCGAATTTGGCCCAGACTTCCTTGGCCATCGGCGCGTACACCAGTTTTTGCAGCGGTGCGCTGCTCAGGTCGTTGCCGTCGGCGTCGTACAGATTGCCCAGCAGCACATGCTTGCCGTCCGGCGTCAGGTACAGCGCCATGCCACGGTTCTGGTATTGCGCGGCGTAACCACGCAGTCCGTCCGGGGCGTCGAACTGGCCGACGATTTTGGCGCCCTTGGCTTCGATCTTCTTGATCGCGTCAGGCAATTCTTCAGCGGCCTGCACCGACGGCAAGTGCAGCAGGGCGGCGCCCAGAGACAGCGTCAGCAGGTGGCGGAGGCGGGGCATGGCAGTTTCCTTGCAGAGGTGGCCGGTGCGGCGTTCGTAGTCGGATTCGGGGTGTCGAAGTTTTCCAGGGCACGGGCCAGGCTGGCGTTCGACAACTCGCCCAGATGGCTGGCCAGCAATTGACCGTCGGGGCTATAGAACAGCGTAGTCGGCAATGCCATGGAACCCACGGCCTGACCCAGATGACCGCTGCGGTCGAACAGAACGTTGTTCAGGCTCAGGCCCTGGGTTTCGAGGAAGGTCGCGACGCTTTGCATGCTTTCGGCCTGGTTGACGAACAGGAACGTCAGATCCGGGCGTTGTTGCTGGGCGTTTTCCAATACTGGCATTTCCCGGCGGCATGGCGGGCACCAGGTGGCCCACAGGTTGATCACCAGCGGGCCGCCCTGATAGTCGGCGAGTTTCACGGTTTCCCCGGCGGCGTTGCGCAGGGTGATGTCCGGCAGGCGTGTGCCTTGCTCATAGATGTTCAGCGACAGGGTCGCCAGCACCCAGAACGCCACACCGCTGGCCACACCGAAACCCAGCGGTCGACGCAAACCCGGCCGGCGCCAGCCGCGATACAGCGCCGCCAGCAACAGCACGATCACCCCCGGCCAGGCGAGAAAGCCGCCATCGCGCAGGTCGATGATCTGCCACGGATCGTTGCGATAGTGACCCCAGTACACGGCGACAAACGCGATGCGCGCCGCGAGCATGCCCAGCAAGAACAGGCTGAACAGCGCCGACTCGGGGTTATCGCCACCGCGTTTGGCCACCCGCCAGCCGACGAAGGTCGCCAGCGCCAGGGCGCTGATCAGCAGCAGATGATTAAGCGCAATGGCAAAGGTGCCGAGGGTGAAGGTCAGCATTAACGGGCGTCTCGGGTGGTGGTCCAGCGTTGCAGGAAGGTGTCGGCATCGACCTCGCCGGTGATGCGCTGGCTGCGGCGCTCTTCACCGTCGGTGCCGATCCACACAAAACTCGGTGGCCCTGGCACCTTGTAGCGGCCGAGCAGCTCGCGGCTGGCGGCATTGTCATCGGTGACGTCGAGGCGCAGCAAACGCACATCGCTCAGGGCCTGCATCACCCGCGCCTGGCCAAATACCTTTTTCTCCATGACTTTGCACGACGTGCACCAGTCGGCGTAGTAATCGAGCAGTACCCACTGGCCCTGAGCCTTGGCGGTGTCGAGTTCGCGTTGCAGGGCTGCTGGATCCTTGATCGTGATGAATGCTTCATGACCGTTCGGTGCCGCCGTGCCGGTGCGTCCGGCGCTGTAGACCTGCAACGGCTGGAACGGATCATCGCTGCCGCCCGCTGCACCCACGACCAATAAACTGCCCCACAGTCCCAGTAACAGCGAGCTGGCTCCGAACAACTGGGCGACCCGACCGAAGCCTTCGGACTGTTTCCAGGCGCTGTAGGCCGCGATCAGCAGCAGCGCGCCGCACAGGGCGAGCCACAGCGAAGAGTCCAGCACCGGACGCAGCATCAACACCGCCGTACCCAGGAACAGGAAGCCGAACACGCCCTTGAGCAGGTTCATCCACGCGCCGGGTTTCGGCAGGAAACGATTGCCGACCGTCACCAGCACCAACAGCGGGATGCCGATGCCGATACCGAGGGCAAACAGGATCAAGCCGCCGTGCAGGGCATTGCCGCTTTGCGCGATGTAGAGCAGGGCACCGGCCAGCGGTGCGGTCATGCACGGGCCGACGAGCAGGCCGGACAACGCGCCCAGTACACCCGCACCGACCAGGCTGCCGCCGCTGCGACTGCGCGAGGCGTGCTCCAGCCGATCACGCACGGCCACCGGCAATTGCAGTTCAAAGAAGCCGAACATCGGCAGCGCCAGAATCACGAACACCGCCGCGAACGTTCCGAGCAGCCACGGGTTTTGCAGCCAGGCCTGAAGGTTCGCCCCCAGCAGCGCGGCGATCACGCCCATTGCCGCATACACCAGCGCCATGCAAACCACATAGCTGCTGGCCAGGGCGAAACCACGACGTGGCGTGGCACCGCTGCCAACCACCATGCCAGCCAGAATCGGCAGCATCGGCAACGAACACGGCGCAAAGGCCAACAGCAGGCCGAGACCGAAGAACACCAGCAGGCTCCAGCCCAGCGAGTGCTGTTGCAGGCCGCTGGCCAGCGCTTGATCTTGTGCCTCATCGGTCGCCGCAGCGGCCGCGTTGCCACCGAGGTCGATCACCCGGGTCTGCGGCGGGTAGCACAGGCCGGCATCGGCGCAGCCCTGATAACTGACCTTGATCTGGCCTTTGGCCGTCGCCGGGATCTTCAGTTCGAGGCCCTGACGATAGACCTGTTGCTCACCAAAATACTCGTCGCTGTGGGATTCGCCTTCGGGCAGCGCCGGAGCGTTTTCCGCCGCCAGTCCGTCGAATTTCAGGCGTTTCTGATACAGGTAGTAACCGTCGGTGATCTGCCAGAACAGTTGGGTTTCGCCGGAATCCAGACGTTCGGACGTCAGGACGAAGGCCTTGTCGACCGGGAGAAATTCCGGTTTTGTCGCAAAAGGATCGTTCCCTGCCTGGGCCAGACCCGAAATCAACAGTGCAAACAACAAAAAAATATGACGCATGGAGGAGCCTTGTCCCTGTGCAAGTGATGAGCACAATGGGCGGCGGCGATTAACCGATGATTAACCGCGGCACCCTTGTCGCTGTGGCGTTCGGGGCATAATGTCAGCTTAATCGGCCAACCGCCTAATCGGCACTCTTTCAGGGGGCAACCTCTGACCAGGTTGTTGGTTGCGGTCCGGTGTCGACCGGCGATTACCAGAATAGTAGTCGAGCCCTCAACCGGTTCATCAAAGGCGCGTCCTGCCTGTCATCCATGCACGGGGAGTTCATTTTGTAATCAATCCTGGCCACGTTCCTTCATGGACCGGGAAAGGACCGTTTACAATTCTTTTCTTAACGTCGAATCTCAAATATTCATTGTTGGTCAGGAAGAAGTAGAAATAAGCGTTGAAGATCGAAAAATCGTTCAAGGCGGTCGTGATTATCCGGTCCTTGTAGTTTTCAAGTTCTTCCCATTCGGAGCCTTTGAATGGTTTGACTTTAGGTGGCCTTGGGGTTCTCGGGCTGTATTGGAAGTAGTGCCCGTCGTTAAGGAAAATCCAGTAAGTGTGCTTGGAGTCCGCCTTTTCATCCAGTATGACACCAACGATTTTGTTGAAAAAGTTCCCTAGAGGCCACCAGTCGGTATCTGAAAGACTTTTTTTGAATACGACCTTTGAATTGATCTGGGAATACTTGCAAGCCATCGGGGTGTCGCCGTCAAGGTAGAAGAACCAGACCATGTCTCCTCCGCCGGCGCTATGCCAGTCTGGGCTCGGGGTAGTGAATCCGAACCTCAGGTCTTTTACGTGCTGGCCGAAATCTCCCCAGTGACCAGCAACGGAAGTTGGGTAGCCTTCTTCAACGTGATTGTTTCCAAGATGGAAGCTGGAGTAGGTATCAGTGTCCTTGAAGAAGAAAAAAATACGATCAGGTCCATTGCGCCAGTCGACGGTGACGAAGTTTTTCATAAGGGTGCTCTCTTTGTTGTTTGGATATTGTTGGGTGTTGAGATGATTGTAATCGGGCTTGTTTGTAGTGCTTGTTTGGTGGATGGATAGTAGCGTTTGATATCGTGCTTTTAAAAGGTGCCTGGTTGACTGGTATGTTTCAGGTTAAAGCGGGTGTGGTTGTTTTTAGTGGGTGCTATTTACAGTTTTTATTATTTGTTTATGTTGTCTGGAGTTCAGGGTCGGTCCGTTCGCGCGAATACGCTTTGCGAGAATCGACGCCATCGTCATAATTTGATCTTAATCCTCACCTGTTTGACTCGCTTTTTTGCTCAGGGAGCGCCCCAATGCACGTACTGGTTTGCGAAGACGATGAGTTGATCGCCAGCGGCATCGTCGCCGGGCTGACGGCCCAGGGTTTGACGGTCGAACACGTCAACACCGCCTCCAAGGCCCGGGCGATCCTCAAGGTCGCCGAATTTGATGTGATGGTGCTCGACCTCGGTCTGCCGGACGAAGATGGGCTAAAACTGTTGCAGCAGCTGCGCCAGCAAGGCCTGGAAATTCCCGTACTGATCCTCACCGCACGGGATTCGGTCACCGACCGGGTCGACGGCCTGCAGTCCGGCGCCGACGATTATCTGCTCAAGCCGTTCGACCTGCGTGAATTGTTTGCCCGTCTGCAAACCCTGCTGCGTCGCGTGGCAGGGCGTAGCGTCAACCTGATCGAGCACGGCGCGCTGACCTACGACCCGAGCAGCCGTGAAACCACGCTGGCCGGCCGTTCGGTGGACCTGTCCCGCCGGGAACAATCCCTGCTGCAAGCCCTGCTGCACAACCGTGGCCGGGTGCTGTCCACCGAGCAGTTGAAGGACAGCGTCTACGGTTTCAGCGATGAACTGGAGAGCAACGCCCTCAACGTGCACATCCATCACCTGCGCAGCAAACTGGGCAAAGGCATCGTCGAAACCGTGCGTGGTCTCGGTTATCGCCTGGGCCCGGCCGATGGTGGAGAACCTGACAAGTGATGAGTCTGCGCCTGCGCCTGAGCCTGACCCTCGGCGCCGCGTTCGCGCTGATCTGGGCCCTGGCGGCCGCCTGGATGCTCAGCGACTTGCGCAACCAGATGATGTTTTCACTCGACCAGCGACTGGTGGCCTCGGCGCGAATGGTCGCCGGGCTGCTGGAGCAATTGCCGGCGATACCGAGCAAGGGCGAGGGCACCCATTTCAGTGCCGAACAACTGAACATTCCCGGTGGCATGGCCTGCCAGGTCAGCTCGTTGCGCGGGGAAATCCTCGCCCGCAGCCACAACAACCCGGAACAGGCACTGGAGGCGCAGAAAATGGGCTTCCACGACCAGATGATCGACGGCGCACCGTGGCGGACCTTCACCCTGGCCCGGGGCGATGTGCGGATCACCACCGCCGACCGGGTGATCGAGCGCGAAGCCTTGAACATGTCGATCCTGCTGGCGGCCTCGGTGCCGGTGGGTGTGGCGCTGCTCGGCTGTCTGTGTCTGCTGTGGCTGGGGATCGGTCAGGGGCTGGCGCCGCTCAATCGCTTGCGCGAAGCCTTGATGCGCCGCAACGCCGACTCCCTCGAGCCGTTGCAGTTGCAGTCATTCCCCAGCGAACTGAAACCGCTGCTGGAAACCCAGAATCAACTGTTCCAGCGCATCGGCAAGACCATCGAGCGCGAACGTCGCCTGACCGGTGACGCCGCCCATGAACTGCGCAGCCCACTGACGGCGATCAAGACCCACCTGCAAGTGGCGCGCATGACCGACGGCAGCGCCCGCGATCAGTCCCTGGCCCGGGCCGAGGAGGGTGCCGACCGCCTGCACCGAACCCTCGAGCAATTGCTGTTGCTGGCCCGGGTCGAGGGCAGTCTGTCCTTCGACGACGGCGTGCAGTGCAGCGCCGAGCAAGTGGCAAGACTGGCGATTCAGGACTCTGCCAGCGACGAACGTCAGAGAATCAAACTGCACCTGCCTGAAAAACTGTCCAGCGCACCGCTGCAAATGCCGGCGGTGCTGTCGATCGCGGCCTTGCGCAATCTGCTCGATAACGCCCTGCGCCATACCCCGACGGAAGGCGCCGTGGAACTGAGCCTGGAAACCATCGGCAACCGCGTGCGCTTCGTCGTTCGCGATCATGGGCCGGGGATTGCACCGGACGATCTGCAACATTTGACCCAACGCTTCTGGCGCAACGGCCAGAGCACCGGTTGCGGGCTGGGGCTGGCGATTGTCCAGGCGATTGTCCAGCGCTGTGCCTGCACCCTGCATTTCGACAGTCGCCCGGATGGCTTGCGGGTCGAGCTGACCATGCCGCTGCAACCGGCCTGAGCCCGGCACATCAAATGTAACCTCTCTCCATTGGTCATTCTCCGGCTGCGCCGCTATTGTCGCCCCAGCCTTTGACTCAATGGATTGAGGGAAACAGCGCCATGGATGCATCCATCTACATTTGCCCGGCCACTGCGGCCGATACCGGCATCATCAGCCGCATCGTCGAGCGTTCGATTCGCGTCGGTTGTGCGCTCGATCATCGTAACGATCCACACCTCGTAGACGCCTGGATTCGTCAGCAATCGACGGAACACATCAGCGCCTGGCTGGCCGACCCACAGCGCTACCTGAACATTGCGTTATTGCAGGACCGTCCGGTCGGTGTCGGCATGGCACTGGCCAATGGCGATATCACGCTGTGTCATGTGCAGCCGGAATGGTTTCGCCGGGGCGTCGGCCGGGCGCTGATGACTGACCTTGAAGGCTGGCTGCTGACTCGCGGCAGCGCCCGTTCCGTGCTCACCAGCACTCGCACCGGCGAGGCCTTCTACCGGCGTCTGGGTTATCGCGAATCGGCGCCGCCGCTCATTCGCCACGGCATGCGCAGCCTGCCGATGCACAAATCGCTGCCGCTGTCGGCATGACAACTCGCTCAAGGGTGTAAATCCTCAACGTGCTGGTGCGTTTCCAGAACAGGAAAACCTGCATGTGCGCCCCGGGACCGGAACGCGCACCTGTGCGGTGTGCAGTTTTGGTCACTATCCATAGCGAATTGAGGGGTCGAGAGATGTCAGTCGCCACCAGCCTTATCGAAGAGTCGTCGGCCCGGATCGCCTCCGCGCCGGCGGAAACGCTGTATCAGTTCAATGAATCGCCGCTGCTGGCCCGCCAGAGCCAGCAGGAATCCAATGCTCGCAGCTACCCACGACGCATTCCCCTGGCGCTGAAGCGTGCCAAGGGTCTGTACGTCGAGGACGTTGAAGGCCGCACCTTCATCGATTGCCTGGCCGGTGCCGGCACCCTGGCGCTGGGGCACAACCACCCGGTGGTGATCGAGGCCATCCAGCAAGTGCTGGCCGATGAATTGCCGCTGCACACCCTCGACCTGACCACGCCGGTGAAGGATCAATTCGTTCAGGATCTGTTCGGGTTGCTGCCGCCAGCATTGGCCAAGGAAGCGAAAATCCAGTTCTGCGGCCCGACCGGTACCGACGCCGTGGAAGCCGCGCTGAAACTGGTGCGTACCGCCACTGGCCGCAGCACCGTGCTGTCGTTCTCCGGCGGTTACCACGGCATGAGCCAGGGCGCGTTGAGCCTGATGGGCAGCCTGGGGCCGAAGAAACCGTTGGGCGCACTGCTCAGCAACGGCGTGCAGTTCATGCCGTTCCCGTATGACTACCGTTGTCCGTTCGGCCTCGGTGGCGCGGCGGGCGTGAAGGCCAACCTCAGTTACCTGGAAAACCTGCTCAACGATCCGGAGGCCGGCGTGCAACTGCCGGCGGCGGTGATCGTCGAGGCGGTGCAGGGCGAGGGCGGGGTGATCCCGGCGGACATCGAGTGGCTGCGCGGTCTGCGTCGTATCACCGAAAAGGCCGGCGTCGCGCTGATCGTCGACGAGATCCAGAGCGGTTTCGCCCGCACCGGCAAGATGTTTGCCTTCGAGCACGCCGGCATCACCCCGGACGTGGTGGTGCTGTCCAAAGCCATCGGCGGCAGCCTGCCGCTGGCGGTGGTGGTCTATCGCGACTGGCTCGACACCTGGCAGCCAGGCGCCCACGCCGGCACCTTCCGTGGCAATCAGATGGCGATGGCCGCCGGCTCCGCTGTGATGCGTTACCTGGTCGAGCACAAGGTCTGCGAGCACGCCGCTGCCATGGGCGAACGCCTGAGCGAGCATCTGCATATCCTGCAGCGTGACTTCCCGCAACTGGGCGACATTCGCGGTCGTGGCCTGATGCTCGGTGTCGAACTGGTGGATCCGAACGGTGCACCGGATGCTCTTGGTCATCCGCCAGCTTTCGCCCGACTGGCGCCGCTGGTACAGCGTGAATGCCTCAAGCGTGGCCTGATTCTGGAGTTGGGCGGACGTCATGGCGCGGTGGTGCGCTTCCTGCCGCCGCTGGTGATCACCGCCGCCGAAATCGACCGCGTCGCCGAGATCTTCGGTCGTGCGCTGAGCGCTGCGACTGCGGCCCTGTAAATTTTTCGCCGCGCCGAACGTTCCTTCTACATACCTGGCTGCACCCACCGTGCAGCCCACCCCTACAACGATGGAGACACAGCATGACGTCAGTATTCGACCGCGAGGACATCCTCTTTCAGGTCGTGGTCAACCACGAAGAGCAGTACTCGATCTGGCCGGATTACAAGGCCATCCCGGAAGGCTGGCGCACCGTGGGCAAGAGCGGCCTGAAGAAAGAATGCCTGGCCTACATCGAAGAAGTCTGGACCGACATGCGTCCGCTGAGCCTGCGCCAGAAGATGGAAGCGCAAGCGGCGGCACAGTAAGTCTTCTGCCAAAAAGAAACCCGCTGGACTGGAAACAGTCAGCGGGTTTTTTCATGTCCGGAGGTTCGGTGTTACGCGCCGCTCAAACCCTTGAGCAGCGCATCCACATTCCCTTCCAGCTCGGCCACTGGATCCGCCGCGTCGGTGCTCAGCACCAGCAGACGGCTGCCCGACTCGGCAATCGCTGCTTTCACCGCGTCCGACGGCTGCCGATGGTGCAATACCAACGCCACGTCGTTGTCCTTGAGCGTTGCAGTCAGTTTTTTCAGGTCTTCCGGCGTCCATTCGGCATCCGGTCGTGGATCCTGTCCGACCAACTCCAGATTCAGGCTGCCGATCAGATAGCCGAAGTGATCGCTCAGGCTCACCACGCTCAGATTGTCGGCACTGGCCAGGCGCGCTTCGCTGTCGGCACTGAGTTTCAGCAGGCGCTGTTTCAGCGCCGCCAGGTTGGCCTCGATCTTCGGCTTGTCCTTCGGCGCCAGGCGCACCAGATCCGCCGCCATCACATCCGCCATGCGTCCCATGTTGTTGCTGGCCAGCCACGGCTGGCTGTTCAGGCCGTCGACTTTCAGCCCCGGTTGCACGGCAATGCCGGGCAGGGCGCCGTCCACCGGGCGGGCGGCATCGACTTCGACGATGCGGATGTTGCTGCGTCGGGCGATCGGGTACAGCGGGTCATCGGCCCACAACGAGCGGACACCGATCACCGCATCGGCGTCGCTGGCCAGTTTGTCCAGTGCCGGCGCGCCGCGCCCGGTGAAGTAGGCGGACTGACGGCTGCCCGGCAGGTTCGCCGGTGCGGCGCGTTCGAGGCTGATGTCGGTACCTTTGAGCAGGACTTCGCCCAAACCATAGGTGATCGGCAGCGAGGCCAGCACGCGCACGGGTTTTTCGGCGGCCAGCAAAGGGCTGGAGACTGCGCCGCTGAGGGCGATGGCCAGGGCAAGTTGTCGCAATGAAAAAGACATTTATCCAAGGTTCCCTTTCAGACTGGGGACGACGCCCCGGGCAATGGCAGCGAGGGCGAAGCCGATACCGGCAACGAGGATGATCGCGGCGCCGGACGGAATCGGCAGGTCGAACACAATGGGCGCGAGAATCCCGCACAGCGTGCTGACCGTGGCGATCAGCACCGAACACCAGAAAAAGCCCTTGAGCGACTGGCTGAGCAGACGCGCGGCCGCTGCTGGAATCACCAGCAGGGCCCCGACCAGAATCGCGCCGATGACTTTCACTGCGGCGACGGTAATCAGGGTCACCAGAATCACGAACAGATAATCCAGGGTTTTCACGGCGACGCCGCGCACTGCCGCCAGTTGCGGGTTGAAACTCGCAAGCATGATGCGGTTGTACAGCGGCAGCGCCAGCGCCATCACCAGCGAGCCGACGATGGCCAGCACCGCCAGATCATTGCCGTTGACCGTCAGCACCGAGCCGAACAGTACGTTTTCTAGGATGTGCACGTTGATCTTGCCTGCGAGGATCAGCAGCAGACTGGCGCCCAAGGCGAGGGACACCGACAGGAACACGCCGATCAACGTGTCGGGTGCCAGGCCAGTACGGTTGCGCAGGTAATTGAGCAAAATGCCGAACAACAGGCAGTAGCCGAACAGGCTGCCGTACGGCCCGGTGTAGGGCTCGCCGAGCAGAATGCCGATGGCCACGCCGGTCAGTGCCGCGTGGCCGACCGCCTCGGAGAAGAACGCAAAGCGCTTGACCACCACCAGCGTGCCGAGGCCACCCAGCACCGGGCCGATCAACAGCCCGGCGAGTAGCGCATTGACCACAAAACCATAGGCCAGCGCTTCCGGCAGGTAACCGGAAGACGCCCAGCCCTGAACCATCAAACGAAAGGCTTCGTAACTCATCAGGCAGCGCTCCGTGGATGGGTCGAGAACAGGGTCAGCAGGCGTTCCGGGGTCAGCGCCTGCTGCGGCGTGGCGTCGAACAGCACCCGGCGGTTGAGGCCGGTGACGCGGTCGGCCAGACGCCCGACGGCTTCCAGATCGTGTTCGATCCACAGCACGGTGATGCCCGCCGCGCGCCAGTCGCCGAGCAGGCGTTCGAACACCTGGATTCCGGCTTCGTCGAGGGCCGACATCGGCTCATCCAGCACCAACAGTTGCGGGGCGGGGATCAGGCCTTGGGCGAGCAGCACCCGCTGGCGTTCACCACCGGACAGCGCGCCCATCCGGCGCTTGCGTTTGTCCTGCATGCCGACTCGCTCCAGGGCCTCACTGATGGCGCCGGCGTAGCGTTTGCTCAGGCCGAGAAACGCCGGGCGGCGCTGGCACATGGCAGCCATGAAATCGTCGACGGTCATCGGCAGACCCCGATCAAATTCCAGCGCCTGCGGCACATAGCCGATGGTGCCCGGCTCGTCGGGCCATTGCAGGCTGAGCCGGCCCTGATGGGGCATCTGCCCGAGCAGGGTCTTGATCAGCGAACTCTTGCCGCCACCGTTGGGGCCGACCAGCGCATGTACGTGGCCGGGCTGCACCGGAAGCTGACCTTGTCCAGAATCGTCGTGCGCCCCAGCGTCAGGCTGACCTCGGCAAATTCCAGGGTCGGGCCATTGCTGACAATTGAGAGGTTTTCCTGTGCCGTCATGCGCCGGACTCCTGAATCGCCCGAACCACGGTGTTGAGGTTGCCGGTCATTTCCTTTTCGTACTTGTCGGCGGTGTATTCGCCGTAGGAAATGTGCGACAGCGGGTACAGCTTCACACCGGATTCGCGCTGGATGGTCTCGACGTAAGTGGACGGGAAATCCATTTCCGAGAAGATCACCTTCACGTCCAGTTCGCGCAGTTGATCGATGGTTTTCTTCAACTGGCTCGGGCTTGGCTCGATGCCGTGGGCCGGCTCGACCACCGCCGTTACTTCCAGGCCGAACTCACGCAGCAGGTAGTCGTAAGCCGCGTGAACGGTGGCGACCCGCAGTTCGGCGTTCGGCGCCTGGGTCAGTTTGGCCAGGGCGTCGGCGCGCATCTGCCGCAGGCGTTTGCCGTAGGCGCGGGCGTTCTGGGTGTAGGTCCTGGCGTTGTCCGGATCGAGCTTGCCCAGTTCCCGGGCGATGTTGTTGACCTGAGCAATCGAGGCGCTGATCGACAGGAACGTGTGCGGATTCACCACTTTGCCGGCACCGCGCGCGGCGACTCCGGTGGCGGCCAGCAGCGGCACGTTCTCGTTGGCTTCGATGGTCTTGATGTCCGGCGTTTCGCTGGCGGCGATCATGCGATCCGCGAAGTCGTCATGGCCGACGCCGTTGAGCACGATCACGTCCAGCCCGCTGATGCGTTTGATGTCTTCGGCCCGGGGCTCGTAGGCGTGCGGGTTAAAACCGGCGGGAATCAGCGGCACGACATCGGCCTTGTCGCCGACGATGTTCGCCACATAGCTGTAATAAGGGTGCAGGGTTATACCGATGCGCAGGCGTTTGGCCGGGTCGGCGCTGGCCAGCGGGCTCAGCAGGCAGGCGCACAGACCGATCAGCAGCAGGCGCAGGAAGGGGCGGCGTTGAGATGAACTAGGCATGGGCAAACGGTCTTCTCTCGAATGAAGGCGAGGGTTCAATGACGATGTTCGCGGGTCACCCCGGCATCGAATTGCGCGACGATCTGTTTCCATCCGGCCGCGGTCAGTGCCGCATCGGACAGGTCTGTCGGCACTTGCAGATCGTCGGCGCGGTTGAGCCAGATGTCCGGCGCGGCGTCGTTCAGGCGCATCAGAAACGAACCGGCCACGGCCGGTGCCTGGCTGTGGCCGAAGTACGCGGTATTGGCCAGCAATTGCCAGGCATGACCGCCACGACTGACCGAACTGGCGTCCTGGGCGAACGGCGCGAAACCTTCATCCGCCAGGTTCTGCGGGGTTGGCAGCGCTTGCTGTTCCTCTCGCAACAGGTGGATTTCGTCGAGGGTCACCCGCAGGTCGGCGTAGATGCCTTGCTCGCTGGCGCCGAGGTCGCGGCGGGCGTCGAGCTGATGGCTGGAAACCGGCTCCGGTTCGTGGGAAACACCGCGCCACGCCACCACGGAACCGGCGACCGCGAGGATCAGCAGGCACATCAGCAGCACATTGAGGGTTTCATGGCCGGCGCCGGCAGGGCGCACGATTTGAGTGGTCGGCGTGGTCATGGGGCTTCGATATCCGCTTGGTCGATTTCGACCACATGGCCGGGGCCGGCGTCGAACAGCACGTAGAACTCGGCGCCGGGTTTCTTGAAGGTCAGGGTCGAATCGGCACCCAGCTTGCCCGGCACCAGAATGGTTTCGTCGTAACCGATCACGTCGAGGGTCACCCCCGGTGCGCCGCTGCCGTCAGAGAAACCGCCGGTGCATTTGATCTGCTCGGCATCGATCGCCTTGCACTCGCACATCGGGTTGTGGGCCATGGCGCTGACGCTGAAACCGGCACACAGCACCAGCAACGCGGCGTTCATGCTCAGGCGGGAAGCAATGCTCATGGTTTGGCTCCTTGTTTGTTCAGCCAGGCAAGGGTGGCGGGGGAGGCCTGGCTCAGCGGAATCGAGGCTTGGTGCATGCTGCCGTCCCAGCCTTCCATGGTGATCCACAGTTCGGCGTCGGCTTTGGTTTTCTCCGGCACCGGTAACTGGGTGCCCATGCGATACGGCGTGCCGAAGAAGATCGAACCGGCGGCCCGCAGGCTGCGCGGCTTGCCGATGCGCAGGTAGGTGGCCTTGACCGGTTCGATACAGGCATCGCACAGGGCAGCGTTGAAGCCTTTCAGATACCCCGCCGGGCCATCGGAGCGAGGGGCCTCGTCACGCAGTTCGGCCAGACGCAGGCTCCACGGCCCGACCTGGATTTCGCCGATCTCGCGCTCGCCCAGGCCGCTGTCGCCACGAAACAGCGCGGCGTCGGCAAAGTATTTGGGCATGAAGCCCAATGGGATCAGCAGCAACAGCACGTTGATATGGAAGCGCCATTTGTGCCAGATCACGCTCAGTCGCGATGGCTGAGCCACGGTGGTGGACTTGCTCACAGACTGGCCTCCGACGGTTCACGTTGGCGGGCCGGCTGCGCCTGCACGCGCTGTTTCTTGTTTTCGCGCTTGAGGGCGTTGGCGGTGGCCAGTGCGGTGCGTTTGGTCCAGATCAACAACCCGCTCAGCACCATCATGCTCAGCAGCAGGCCGAAGAAGAACCAGATCAGCTTGATCCACAGGCCGCCGAAATCACCGGTGTGCAACGGGCGCATGGATTCGGTGACGAATTCCAGCGACGTGCGATCGGACAGCAGCCGCGAAGCCGCCACGTCACCGCTGTACGGGTTGAGCGTGGCGGTCTGGTACATCAGCGGATACCAGCCGCGACCGCCGATATCCAGGTGTGCGTAGGCATTGCCCGGCAGGCTGATGAAACTGGCTTCCAGGCCGGGAATTTTCGTCTGGGCGATTTCGATGGCGCGGTCGAGGCTGATGCGCGGCGGCGGTGCGCCATCGGAGGACAGCGGCACGGCTTCCCGGGACATCGCCGGAATGATCGGCTCACTGGAAATGGAGATCTGGTTGTCCGATAGCAGCGCCTGGATCAGAAACCAGGTGCCGGTGATCGAAATCACCGCGATGAACCAGATCGACCAGATGCCGCTCAAGCGGTGGAAGTCGCCCCAGAAGATCCGTGCGCCGTGATTGAAACGCAGGGTCGGACGGAAAAAACCTTTCCAGAAGCGCTTGTACACCACCAGCCCGGTCACCAGCGACGCCAGCATCGGCAGGCCGAGGAACGACACCAGATACCAGCCCCAACTGTAGCCGTTGGTGAACGGCACCAACCACCAGCCGTGCAATGCGCGGGTGAAAGCCTTGAAGTTGAAGCTCGGAGCGGTGCCCTGGATCACCCCGGTGTACGGGTTGACGTAGACCGTCAGTGAACGGCCGTCGGGGTAGCTGACGTCGACGTCGAGGGCAAAGTGCGATTCGTCCGGGCGGTTGATGCTCTGCACCAGCGTCTGCGGTTCGGCTTTTTTGATTTCGGCGAGGATCTGGTCGTAACTCAGGCGCGGTGCGTCGTCCGAAGGAGCACTGGCGCGCATCTGCGGGTTGGCCAGCCAGACGATTTCCTGGCTGACGACCGCCAGGGTGCCGGTGACGCAGACAATCAGAACAAAAAACCAGATCGGCAACGCCAACCAGCTGTGTATGAGGAACCACAGTTTCGAGCGGGATTTCTTCGACATGATGACGGGTCTTGATTCAGTGAGGGGGCTCGGCGCTACGGGCTTCGCAGCACGGGAGTCCCTGAAGGGCCGGTCGTGGCTTTTGCCTACGCGACTGGCCCGCATCTCTATAAGACGGATGACCGAAGCAAATCCCGATGAAGGATATGAAAGTAAATGTTTCGCGACTGCAATCTCATCACGACACCTGTTGGAGTCGTGATGAGCGGATGGGCGGGATGGCTCAGCGCAGGAACGGCAGCGCTTCGGCGAGCAACAGCTCGGGCACTTCTTCAGCGAGGTAATGCCCGGCGGGCAAGGACTTGCCGCGCACGTCGGTGGCCACCTGCTGCCATTCTCTGAGTGGATCGAAGCAACGACCGACCGTGCCTTCGGCGCCCCACAGCACCAGCAGCGGCAGGCTCAGATGATGGTTAGCCGCGAGGTCGGCCCGGTCATGTTCCAGATCGATATCGGCACTGGCCCGATAGTCCTCGCAGATCCCACGGGCGCTGCCGGGCAGGCTCAGGCAGCGCAGGTATTCAGCGAACGCTTCATCAGTGAACGGCTTGAGCCCGGCGCTGCGGCTGCCCATGACGCTGCGCAGATAGCCTTCGGGATCGGCCTCGATCAGGGTTTCCGGCAGCGGCGCCGGGCGGATCAGGAAAAACCAGTGCCAGTAGGCCCGGGCGAAGGCTTCGTTGGTCTGGCTGTACATTGCCAGGGTCGGCGCGATGTCCAGCAGGACCATGCGCTGCACGACAGCAGGGTGATCGAGGGCCAGACGATGGGCGACCCGGGCGCCACGATCATGGGCGAGGATCGAAAACTCCGTAAAGCCCAGCGCCTTCATCAGCTCCACGCCGTCGCGGGCCATTTCCCGTTTGGAATAGTGGGCGTGCCGCTCATCGGCCGGTGGTCGGCTGCTGTCGCCGTAACCGCGCAGGTCGGCAGCGACCACGGTGAAATGCTCGGCCAGTTGCTCGGCGACCTTGTGCCAGATGACGTGGGTCTGCGGGTGCCCGTGCAACAGCAGCAGGCCCGGGCCGCTGCCGCCGAGGCGATAAGTGATGTCCACGCCATTGACGTGGCGCTGGTCTTTGACGAATCCGGCAAACATCGGGGGTGATCCTTTATTCAGGCGGTTGGCCTGCATCCTGAAATCGCCGGGAGTTCATGACAAGGCGTGAAGCGTGGTTCGACGGTTCATGAATCGTGTTCACCCATCCCCGCGCGCGGCGCGGGAATGGAGAATCGTCGTTACTGAGCCTGCTGAAACATTTCCTTCGCCCGCTGTTCGATCTGCTCCTGGGTCAGGTCTTCCTTGCGCGTGGCCAGGAACCACAGATGCCCGTAGGGATCCTTCAACGTACCGCTGCGATCCCCGTAAAACTGATCCTTGACCTCGGACACTGCCTTCGCCCCAGCATCCAGTGCACGCTGGAACGACTTGTCGACATCGGTCACGTACAGATGCAGACCGACGGACACGGCACTGTCCGGGTTGCTCAATGGTCCCTGGTCGCAGGGTGTGCCCAGCATGATCGCGCTGTCGCCGATGCGCAGTTCGCAGTGGCCGACGCGACCGTCAGGCATGCTCAGGCGCATGACTTCGGTGGCACCAAACGCCTTTTTATAGAAATCGATGGCCTCGGCGGCCTTATGGATGCCGAGATACGGGGTCACGCTGTGGTACCCCTCCGGGATGGGTTGGACGCTCATGGCGGTACTCCTTTTTTTATGAGTGACTGAAGGTTTGCCTTCGCCGGGGTTGCCGGTCGCTCAACTATAGATCCGTCGTGCAGCCATGAACGAGTAGCCGACGAGCAGTGTTCAGCCATCGACAGCGAAGCAACAGAATGCGCGGGTTTTTATCGCCAGGATCTGTTGATAGCCGTTGAAAGCCGCGTCAGATAAGGGCTGCAAGTCAGGCACAGAAGCTGCAATGACCCGGTACAACACCGATACCGAGAGTCATCCATGTCTGAATCTGCCGTTTATCCGATCAACCCGCCGGCCGCCCATCGGATCGCCGACGACGCCGAAGCCTTGCGCGTGGCCGAACAGGTTGCCGCCGTTTTGCAGGAGCACGCCGCCGAGCGTGACCGCCACCGTGAAGTACCTGCCGAAATCGTCGATCTGTATTCCAACAGTGGCCTGTGGGGCATCACCGTACCGAAGGAATACGGCGGCGCGCAGGTGTCGTGTGCGGTGCTGGCGCAGGTGATCGCGATCATTTCCGCCGCCGATCCGTCCCTCGGGCAGATCCCGCAGAACCACTATTGCCTGCTTGAAGACATCCGACTGCAAGGCACGCCGGCGCAGCAGGCGCATTTTTTTGAGCTGGCGCTGCAAGGTCATCGTTTCGCCAATGCGCTGTCGGAAACCGGCGGCAAGAACGTGCAGGACATTCAGACCACGATCCGACGTTATGGCGACGGTTACGTGATCAACGGCCGCAAGGGTTACTGCACCGGTTCGCTGTACGCCCATTGGCTGGCGGTGCTGGCGCTGGATGAGGAACAGAAGGGTCAATTGGCTTTCGTCGAGCGCGGCACAAAAGGGCTGGTGATCGTCGACGACTGGGACAGCATCGGCCAGCGCACCACGTCCAGCGGCACCGTGCTGGCGGAAGATCTTCACGTGGTGCCGTTCAATCTGTTCCCGACGTATCGCTCCTACGAGAGCCCGACCCTGGCCGGGCCGTTCGCCCAGTTGACCACTGCTGCCATCGACGCCGGCATTGCCCGGGCTGCATTGCGCGACACCGTTGAATTCGTCCGCCAGTTCGCCCGGCCATGGATTGATGCCGGGGTGGACAAGGCCAGCGAAGATCCGCTGACGATCATTCAGATCGGCGCGCTGGAAATCCGTCTGGAAGCCGCCGAAGCCTTGCTCGAACGCGCCGGTTGGGCACTGGATGCCGCACGCCCGGCACCCGATGAAGACAACGTCGCGCTGGCGTCCCTGGCCGTGGCCAAGGCCAAAGTGCTGACCACCGAAATCGCCATCGAAGCCAGCAACAAGTTGTTCGAACTCGGTGGCACCCGCTCGACCCTGAAGAAGCACAACTTCGACCGCCACTGGCGCAACGCCCGGGTCCACACCCTGCATGACCCGGTGCGCTGGAAATACCACGTGGTCGGCAACTGGCTGCTCAACGGCGTCAAACCGCCGCGCCACGACTGGTCCTGATCATGGCCGAGTGGTTCAAACACATTTACTGGGCCGACATCGCCCAGGCCTGTCTCGACACCCTGAGCATGCTCGGTGCGGCGCTGCTGTTCACCGTGTTGCTGGGCTTGCCGCTGGGGCTGCTGCTGTTTCTCACCGGCAAGCGCCAGTTGCATGAAACGGTCGGCGTCTATCGGGTGCTGTCGGTGATCGTGAACATGCTGCGTTCGCTGCCGTTCATCATTTTGCTGATCGTGCTGATTCCGCTGACCACGTTGCTGGTGGGCACCTCGCTGGGCGTGCCGGGCACCATTCCGCCGCTGGTGGTCGGTTGCACACCGTTCTTTGCGCGGCTGGTGGAAACCGCGTTGCGCGAAGTCGATCGCGGCGTGGTCGAGGCAACCCAGGCGATGGGCGCCAACACCTGGCAAATCATTCGCCACACGTTGTTGCCGGAAGCCCGCGGCGGGTTGCTGGCAGCAGTGACGGTCACTGCCATCGTGCTGGTGGATTACACGGCCATGGCCGGCGTGATCGGTGGCGGCGGGCTCGGCGACCTGGCGATCCGCTTCGGCTATCAACGCTTTCAGACCGACGTGATGGTGGTCACTGTGGTGTTGCTGCTGATTCTGGTGCAGGCCCTGCAAATGACCGGTGACCGACTGGTGGCGCACTACAGCCGCCGCTGAAAAAAACAGTTCATCCCATAAAGGCCCCACGTCCACCTCACGACGGCCACTCAAATCTGCCTTGGAGCAAACCATGAAAAAGACCCTGGCCGTTCTGGCTGCCGTGCTGTCGTTCGGCGCTCACGCCAACGAAAAACTGATCGTCGGTGCCACCCCGGTGCCGCACGCGGAAATCCTCGAATTCGTCAAACCGACCCTGGCCAAGGAAGGCGTGGACCTGGACATCAAGGACTTCACCGACTTCATCCAGCCCAACCAGCAACTGGCGCTGAAAAACCTCGACGCCAACTACTACCAGTACCGGCCGTTTCTCGATGATTTCAACAAGACCCGCCACACCAATCTGGTGCCGGTGGTCGGCGTGCACATCGAACCGTTTGGCGCCTACTCGACCAAGATCAAAAACATTTCGGAGCTGAAGGACGGCGCCAGTGTGTCGATCCCCAACGACCCGGTGAACACCGGTCGCGCGTTGGTGCTGTTGCATGAGGCGGGGCTGATCAAGCTCAAGGATCCGAGCAACACCCTGGCCACCCAGCGCGACATCGTCGAAAACCCCAAGCACCTGAAAATCCGTGAACTGGAAGGCGCGTTGCTGGCCCGTTCCGTCAGCCAGGTGGACCTGGCGTTCGTATTCGCCAACTACGCGCTGGAAGCCGGGATCGACACCAACAGCGCGCTGATCGTCGAGAAGGGCAAGAGCCTGTACATCGAGTTTCTGGTCGCCCGTCCCGACAACATCAACGATCCGGGCCTGCAGAAACTGGCCAAGGCGTTGAACTCCGATGAAGTGCGTCAGTTCATCCTGACCCGCTACAAAGGGCAGATTGCGCCGGGCTTCTGATTGTTCGATTTGACGGTTCCCATGCCGTGGGGACCGTCAATCCGGAACATCGAGAAAGTGCGCTCCCGGCCCTTGCTCGCCCAGCACATCGCCCTGATTGCGCAGCGGGCAGGCTTCCATCGACAGGCAGCCGCAGCCAATACAACCGGTCAGCCGATCCCGCAGCAGCATCAACTGATTGATTCGTTCATCCAGCTCCCGCCGCCACTGTTCCGACAACACTTTCCAGTCCGCCGCTGTCGGCGCGCGGTTGTCCGGCAACTGTTTCAACGCCTCGCCGATTTCCGCCAGCGGAATCCCCAGCCGTTGCGCTACTTTGATCAGCGCCACCCGCCGCAGCACTTCCCGTGGATAACGGCGCTGATTGCCGGCATTGCGCTGGCTTTTGATCAAACCTTTGGATTCATAGAAATGCAGGGCGGTGACTGCCACGCCACTGCGGGCCGCGACTTCGCCGACGGTGAGTTGCCTGTGCAAATTTTCCGCTGTGACCATTTGAAAATTGCCCCTTGACCTCTAGTTAACTCGAGGTTTTACCCTGCAGGCCTTCGAATCGCAAGATTCGCCTGACTGAGTGGGGGCGTTATGCAAGTCACAGCGAAAAACCGCAGCTTCACCCAATTGATCGAATTTGAAATCGAGCCCGGCCAACAACCGGCGCTGGTCTCGGCGCTGACCGTACAGACCGAGCGTCTGGCCCAGCGTTACGCCGGTTTCGTCAGCGCCAGCGTTCAGGCCAGCGACGATGGCCGGCGGGTGCTGGGTTTCCTGCAGTGGCAATCCCGCGAGGCGGGGGAGGCGGCGTTCCAGAGTTTCGAAACCGGCGAGCAGGACTTCTGGCAGTTGATCCGCGCCCATCAGGCGCGCACCGTGACCTTCGGTTCATTCCAGGTACTGAGCAGCATCGCCCGCAGTCACGACGATGGCCTGCACTGCCAACTGGTGGGCTAGATCGACAGCTGGATCAAGCGTTCGCCTTGCAGGTTTTCCGTGGGTCGTCGCTTGTTGACTGCCAGTTCGCCGATCTTGATCAGCCGCGTGCGGGTCACGTTGCGGCTCAGGCCGAGCAGCGCGGCGGTGTGCACCTGATTGTAGTGGCAGAAGCGATAGGCCGAACGCAGCAACGCGTCCTCGACCTTTTCATGCAGCGCGCCGGCCTGTTGTTCGAAGAGTTTCTGGAAGGCGCGTTCGAGCAGCGCTTCCGGTGAATCGCCGACGCTGCCGTGCTGATCGTCGGGACGGTCGATGCGCAGGTTCGACAGGCGCAGGTCGTCGCGCTCGATCACGCCGTTGCGGCAGATCAGCAGCGTGTGATGGATGACGTTTTCGAGTTCGCGGATGTTGCCCGGCCAACTGTAGCCGCGCAGTTTGTGTTCGGCGCCGGGGCTGATGGTGATGCGTCCGTAACCCAGGCGCTGACTGTAGGCCTCGATGAAATGCCGGGTCAGCGGCAGGATGTCGCCGGGCCGTTCGCGCAACGGGCTCAGTTCCAGATTGACCACGTTCAGCCGGTAATACAGATCCTCACGGAAATGTCCGGCGTTGATGGCTTTCTCCAGTTGCACGTTGGTCGCAGCGAGCACCCGCACATCGATGGGAATGCTCTTGCGCGAACCCAGTCGCACCACTTCGCGCTCCTGCAACACTCGCAGCAATTTGACCTGGATCGCCATCGGCAAATCGCCGATTTCATCGAGGAACAAGGTGCCGCCATCCGCCTCTTCGAACCACCCGGCCTTGGCGCTGAGGGCACCGGTGAAGGCACCTTTTTCATGGCCGAACAGTTCGGCCTCCACCAGCGATTCGGAAAACGCCCCGCAGTTGACCGCAATGAACGGCCGGTTGCGCCGGTTGCTCAGGTTGTGGATATGCCGCGCTACCAGCTCCTTGCCGGTGCCGGTTTCGCCGATGATCAGCACGCTGGCTTCGCTCGGCGCGACTTGTTGCAGATGCGCGAGCAGGGCCTGGGATTTCGGGTCTTCGAACACCTGGGCAGTGGCGCGAATCGAAGTGGCCAGGGCGGGTGAGGGCGGCAGGGTCAGCAGTTGCATGGGTCTCGCTCCACGAAAGGAAATCAGGAATAGAACGTCGGCACCGGCAGGGCCTGGTTCAGCGCCCAGTCGCCCAGCTCATGGAGTTTGTAATCCAGCGGGTCGTGCAGGGTTTGCGTGCGCAGGTTGCGCCAGTGACGGTCGAGGCGCAGTGACGCATGGGTCGAACGGGCGCCGGTGACTTCGAACAACCGGCTGCAAATCTCCAGGCCCTGACGACTGGCAGCGACCTTGGCCGTGGCAATCGCCGTGGCCAGGTGTCCGCGTTCTTCGGCGCTGAGGTTCGGACCTTTGGCCCACGCTTCGTCGAGCAGCGCAGCGGCGCGCTCCACCAGCAGCCGGATGCCTTCGAGGGCAACCCAGAACTCGCCGTAATGGGCCAGTACATACGGGTCTTCGCGCACCTCGCGCACCGAGGATTTGTGCCAGACCCGGGTTTCGCTGAGGGTGTATTGCCGCGCTTCTTCGAAGGCACCTTCGGCGATGCCGAGAAACATGTGGGTGAACGTCAGTTGCGCGATCAGCGGGCGCAGGCAGGCGAACGGTGTGCTCAGCGGACCCGGATCCAGCAGCAGTTCCGACTCTTCCACCCGCACCCGTTCGAACGTGGCGCTGCCGCTGTCGGTCTGGCGCTGGCCGATGTTGTTCCAGTCGTTGTGCAGGGTGATGCCGCTGCGGCCGCTGGGGATCGCGGCAATCAGCAGTTTGCCGCCGTTGCTTTCGTCCACCGCCGAGGCGATCAGCATCTGCGAGTCGCTGGCGCCGGAGCAGAAGCTTTTCTTGCCGGAAAACTCGCGCCAGCCGCCGAGGTCCTTGACCACGGTGCGGGTGTCCAGCGGATTGAGTGCGTTGCCCCAGAACCAGTTCTGTCGCGCGGTCTGCTCAAACCACGGTTGCCATTGTTCCGGTCGGGAAAACAACCGGACGGTGGCCAGCATCAAATGATGAAAACCGAAGACGTGGGCGATCGAGCTGTCGACTTTGGCGAACTCGCGCACGATTTCCAGTGTTTCGCTCCAGCGCGCGCCGAGGCCGCCGTAACGGGTGGGGATGCTCAGGGCCAGCAGTCCGCTGTCGCGCAGGGCATCGCGCTCGGCTTTCGGTGTGCCGCCGCGCTCGTCGCGCTCGACGGCGGTCAGGGCGAATTCGGCGGCGAGTTGGCGGGCGGTCTGCAACGGGGAGAGCAGGGTGCTTTGCGGTTTGGCAGTCACTCGGTCTTCCTCAGGCGTTGGCTTTGGCGGGCAGAACATCGTTGGCGATCATTTCGCCGAACGGCCCGGTGAGGTTGGTCACGCCGCGTCCGGCCAGGCTTGCATACGGCTCGGGCAACAACGGAAACACCAGCTCGGCAAAGCGGTAGGCTTCTTCGAGATGCGGGTAGCCGGAGAAGATGAAGCTCTCGATGCCAAGGTCTGCGTATTCCTTGATCCGCGCCGCCACTTGCTGCGGATCGCCGACCAATGCAGTGCCGGCCCCGCCGCGCACCAGGCCGACGCCGGCCCACAGGTTGGGGGCGATTTCCAGGTTGTCGCGGCGTCCGTCGTGCAGCGCGGCCATGCGCCGCTGGCCTTCTGAGTCGAAGCGCGAAAAGGATTTCTGCGCGGCCTCGATGGTTTCGTCGCTGATGTGCTCGATCAGTTTGTCGGCGGCTTTCCAGGCTTCTTCCGCGGTCTCGCGCACGATCACGTGCAGGCGAATGCCGAACTTCACTTTTCGTCCGTGACGGGCGGCGCGTTCGCGCACATCGGCGAGTTTTTCGGCGACGGCGGCCGGTGGTTCGCCCCAGGTCAGGTACACGTCGACCTGCTCGGCGGCCAAGTCGTGGGCTGCGTCGGAGGAGCCGCCGAAGTACAGCGGCGGGTAGGGTTTCTGCACCGGTGGATACAGGGCTTTGGCGTTTTGTACCTTCAGGTGTTTGCCTTCGAAATCCACCGCCTCGCCTTGCAACACGCGGCGCCAGATTTTGAGAAATTCGTCGGTGACTTCGTAGCGTTCGCTGTGGCTGAGGAAACTGCCGTCGCCTCGGTTTTCGTCGGGGTCACCGCCGGTCACGACGTTGATCAGCAAGCGGCCGTTGGACAGTCGATCCAGGGTGGCGGCCATGCGCGCCGAAACGGTAGGCGAGATGATCCCCGGACGGATCGCCACCAGATAACGCAGGCGTTCGGTCAGCGGCACCAGCGCCGAGGCGATCACCCACGAGTCCTCGCAGGAACGCCCCGTAGGAATCAGCACCCCGTGGTAACCGAGGCTGTCGGCGGCTTGCGCCACCTGTTTCAGGTAATTGAGGGTGACCGGGCGCGCGCCTTGGGTGGTGCCCAGATAGTGACCGTCGCCGTGGGTCGGCAGGAACCAGAAAACATCCATGAACAGCTCCTTAAGCGATTTTCAGCAACGGTTTGAGGTGAACGCCAAACAGCGGCGCCGCGCGTTCGGCGGCCAGACGGATGCGCGCTTTTAGCGGCTCGCTGGTGATCTGGTAATCCGCGAAATCGGCCTCGGTGGCGTACACGCCGATCGGCAGGGTCACGGCCTGGAAGAAACTGAACAGCGGGCGCAGCTGGTGATCGAGCACCAGCGCATGGCGTTCGCTGCCACCGGTGGCGGCGAGCAGCACAGGGGTGTCGATCAGCGCGTTCAGATCGATCAGGTCGAACAGGTGCTTGAGCAGTCCCGGATAGGAACCGCGATACACCGGCGCGGCGACGATCAGCAAGTCAGCCTGTTCGATGGCTTGCAGCTCGGCCTCGATTTCCGCCGGCAGTTCCTGACGGGACAGTGCGGCGCCGAGCGGGCGGGCGATGTCGCCGAGTTCGATCAGATGACTCTCGACCGGCAGGTGCCCGGACAATTCGGTCAGCAGGGCCTGGGTCAGCACCAGGGTGCGCGATGGACGCCAGGTTCCGCCGGACAGGGCGACGACTTTCAGTGGACGCGACATGGTCAGTTCCTTTTTCAACAGTTGCTCGGCGAGCAGTGAGTAGTCACCGGAGCAGAGCAAGCGCTGTACCAATTCCTGGAAGGCCCGTATTCCGGGGCTTTGAGCGTTGTCGAGGGCTGTGGTCCTGTGACTTTCAGGCCGGTTTGTTGAACCGCTGTTGCCTGGGAAACAGTTGCTGGAGCAACAGTGCCGAACGCGATGAAAGATTTATAAGGGCAGACTGTTATTCCGTAAAAGACTGTTAATTGATATTGATAGATTGTTTTTGAATATTCGAAGCCGACCTGTCGGAAACCTGATAGCCACTATTGAGAGCGTTGATTTCTGCCACGACGAGCCCGGGCGTAGCCTTTCTCCATCGACCCACACTGCTCGGCAGGACGCTCCCATGAATCGTTTATTGACTGTTTCCCTGATGCTCGCTGTCTCCGTTCTCGCCGGTTGCGCGAGCCACGTTTCCCGGAACTCCGCCCCTACACGGCGGAAGAAACTCGCGAACTGGCCCTCGAAAGCCTGAACCGTCGCGGCTTGTCCTTCGAGGAATACCAGGTGAAAAAAGCCGAATTGCTCGGCCAGCCGCAGAAGCCTTTCGGGTTTGATAACAAAGGTGAGATGAGCGCGGAGCGGGCCGTACAGCTGCACGGTCGTCCTAGCTGATCCGAAACTGTACTGCTCGAAGTTTTACCCAACTGTCCGTGGGTTTGCGCGGCGCCGTGGGATAGGGTCAACACCTGAATGACCCTGACGGACTCCCTGCCATGACCCTCTCGCTCGACCTGCTGCTGGGCTTTGCCCTGTTTGCCCTTGTCACCTCGATCACACCGGGGCCGAACAACACCATGTTGCTGGCATCGGGCGTTAATTTCGGCTTTAACCGCACTATTCCCCACATGCTCGGCATTACCTGCGGCTTCTTCGTGCTGGTGGTGGCGGTGGGTTTTGGTCTGGGCGCGGTGTTCCAGACTTATCCTCTTCTTTATACGGTTTTGCGCTACGTCGGCGCGGCGTACTTGCTGTACCTGGCGTGGAAAATCGCCCATTCCGGCCCGGTCGGTGAAAGCGAATCCGGCGAGGCGAAACCGATCAGCTACCTCGGCGCAGCGGCCTTCCAGTGGGTCAATCCCAAGGCCTGGATCATGGCCATCGGTGCCATCAGCACGTACACGCCGATGCAGGGTTATTTCACCAACGTGATCGTGATTGCGGCGGTGTTTGCCATCATCAACCTGCCGAGCGTCGGCGTCTGGGCGGCGTGCGGGACTTTGCTGCGCAACGTGCTCAAGGATCGTCGCTGGTTGCGGGTGTTCAACTGGGGCATGGCGGCGCTGCTGGTGATTTCGCTGTATCCGTTACTCCTTGAAAGCTTTAGCTGACGCAGTGCTACAACCGCCGGCCCGATGCCTGTTAAAGTCGCGTTCAGGAGCGTTCCTACGCACTTTTAAATGAAGTTGTTCTTCTTTAACGGCATCCGATCAGGTATTGATGACGCTCTCGAACCCGGACGCAGCTCACAAGGCTGCGTCGCGCCGTTTGTAGACACGAGCTTCCTGATCCCGGAACACGCTCTGCGAGTCTTTTTATGAACACACGTCCGCTGTATTTCGATTACGCCGCCACCACCCCGGTGGATGAGCGGGTCATCCAGGTGATGATCGAGTGTCTGGGTTTCAACGGTAACTTCGGCAACCCGGCCTCCAGTTCCCACGCCTTCGGCCAGCAGGCCCGGCAAACGGTCGAGAACGCTCGCCGGCAAGTCGCCGAACTGGTCGGCGCCCAGGCGCAACAGATCGTCTGGACCTCCGGCGCCACCGAATCCAACAACCTCGCCCTCAAAGGCGTAGCCCAGGCCCGTGGCGTGTCCGGCGGCCACATCATCACCAGTCAGATCGAACACAAGGCGATCCTCGACACCGCCCGGCAATTGCAGGACGCCGGCATTGCCGTGACCTATCTGGTGCCGGACGCCGAAGGCCTGATCACCCCGCAAGCGGTCAGCGAAGCGATGCGCGATGACACCTTTCTGGTGTCGCTGATGCTGGTCAACAACGAACTCGGCACCGTCAACGACATCCCGGCCATCGGCGAAGTGGTGCGCGGGCGCGGGGCGTTGTTCCATGTCGATGCGGCCCAGGGCGCTGGCAAGGTCGCGATCGATCTGGCGCAATGGCCGGTGGATCTCATGTCGTTTTCGGCCCACAAACTCTACGGCCCCAAAGGCATCGGCGCGTTGTATGTCGGCCCGCGTGCGCAACAGCGTTTGCAGGCGCAGATTCACGGCGGTGGCCACGAGGGCGGATTGCGTTCCGGCACGTTGGCGACGCATCAGATCGCCGCGATGGGCTCGGCGTTTGCCTTGGCCGCCGAGGCTTTCGATGACGAGAAGAAAACCATCGTCGCGCTGCGCGAGCGACTGCTCGAACAACTGTTGAGCCTGCCCGGCGTGCGCCTCAACGGCAGCGCCAGCCAACGTATCCCGCACACCCTGAGCCTGACCTTCAGCGAAGGCGAGTTCAACCCGGCGGCGCTGAGCCATTCGATCGCGTTTTCCGCGACCTCGGCCTGCAATTCCGCGAGCAACACACCGTCCCACGTGCTGCTGGCATTGGGGCACGACGCGCATCTGGCGGGGCGTACCATTCGCCTGAGTCTCGGCCGCTTCACCACCGCCGAAGACATCGACAAAGCTGTAGATCTGATCAAGACCGCCTGCGCCAGTGCTCCGGCATTCTGGGCGACAGGGCTTTAACGAGCCGGCTTCGAACGGCACCGAACAATAACGATGAAGTGATTGGCAGGAGACACGATGAGTACCCAGACTTTGACCGAAGGAACGGTTCCCCAGCGCCTGGCGCACACCCGCGAACTGATGCGTCGCGAAGGCATTCACGCACTGCTGGTGCCGTCCGCCGACCCGCACCTGTCGGAGTACCTGCCGGGTTACTGGCAGGGGCGGCAATGGTTGTCGGGTTTCCATGGCTCGGTCGGCACGTTGATTGTCACCACCGATTTCGCCGGGGTCTGGGCCGACAGTCGTTACTGGGAACAGGCGACCAAGGAACTCAAGGGTAGCGGCATCGAACTGGTGAAACTGCAACCGGGTCAGCCGAGCCCGCTGGACTGGCTCGCCGAGCAGACACCGGAAGGTGGCGTGGTCGCAGTCGATGGCGCGGTCATGGCCGTTGCGTCGGCGCGGACCCTGGGCAGCAAGCTTGAAGCGCGGGGTGCCAGCCTGCGTACCGACCTCGACCTGTTGAACGAAGTCTGGAGCGACCGCCCGGGCCTGCCGAACGCACCGATCTATCAACACCTGCCGCCGCAGGCGACCGTCAGCCGTGGCGAGAAACTCGCCCAGTTGCGTGAAACCCTGCAAGAACGCGGCGCCGATTGGCACTTCATCGCCACCCTCGACGACATCGCCTGGCTGTTCAACCTGCGCGGCGGCGATGTGTCGTTCAATCCGGTATTCGTTTCTTTTGCCTTGATCGGCCAGCAACAGGCCACGCTGTTTGTGGCGTTGAGCAAGGTCGACGCTGATCTGCGCGCCGTGCTGGAAAAGGATGGCGTAACCCTGCGTGACTACAGCGAAGTTGCCGAGGCCTTGGCTGCGATCCCGAACGGCGCGAGCCTGCTGGTGGATCCGGCGCGGGTGACCAGCGGCCTGCTGGGCAACCTCGACAGCGGCGTGAAACTGGTCGAAGGTCTGAATCCGACCACATTGGCCAAATCACAAAAAAGCCCGGCAGATGCCGAGCACATTCGTCAGGCGATGGAGCAGGACGGCGCGGCGTTGTGCGAGTTTTTCACCTGGCTGGAATCAGCCTGGGGGCGCGAGCGCATTACCGAGCTGACCATTGACGAGAGACTTACGGCGGCCCGTGAGCGTCGTCCGGATTATGTATCGCTGAGTTTCAACACCATTGCTGCGTACAACGCCAACGGCGCGATGCCGCATTACCACGCCACCCCGGAAGAGCACGCGGTAATTGAGGGTGACGGCTTGCTGCTGATCGACTCTGGCGGCCAGTACCTGGGCGGTACCACCGACATCACACGCATGGTGGCGGTCGGCACGCCGAGCGCAGAACAGAAATGTGATTGCACCCGAGTGTTGAAAGGCGTGATCGCGTTGTCCCGCGCGCATTTCCCGAAAGGCATTCTGTCGCCGCTGCTGGATGCGATTGCCCGTGCGCCGATCTGGGCTGAAAACGTGGATTACGGCCATGGCACCGGTCACGGCGTAGGTTATTTCCTCAATGTGCACGAAGGTCCGCAGGTGATCGCCTATCAGGCTGCGCCTGCGCCGCAAACCGCCATGCAACCGGGGATGATCACCTCCATCGAACCGGGTACTTACCGTCCGGGTCGCTGGGGTGTGCGGATCGAGAACCTGGCAATGAACGTCGTTGCCGGAAGCAGCGAGTTCGGCGAATTCCTCAAGTTCGAAACCCTGACCCTGTGCCCGATCGACACCCGTTGCCTGGAACCGTCCTTGCTCACGCAGGAAGAGAAGCAATGGTTCAACGCCTATCACGCCGAAGTGCGCGAGCGTTTGAGCCCGTTGCTCAGCGGTGAGGCACTGGCGTGGTTGAATACTCGCACTGCCGCTATTTGATGGGTTGAAGCTCGGGCGCTGCTGCCAGCGCCCGGGTCATGTACTCGACAAACGCGTTGACCCTGGCGGACTGGCGACGGTTCGCCGGGGACACCGCGTGTATCGGCAGTGATCGGGTCTGGTAGTCCTGCAACAGGGCGATCACTCGACCGGCCTTCAAGTCCTCGCTGAACAGCCAGATCGGTGACAGCGAAATCCCCAATCCCCCCAGGACCATTTCACGGATCGCTTCGGAGTTGTTGCTCTGGGCGTTGCCTTTGATGCGCACCTCGTGACGCTGGCCGTCCTTTTCGTAAGTCCACAGGTTTTGCGATTCGAGCAGGTTGAATTGCAGGCAGTTGTGCTGCGCCAGACCCTGCGGCGATTGCGGATGTTCATGGCGTTGCAGATAGGCAGGTGCCGCAACGGTGACGCGGTGGGTGGTGCCGATGCGACGGGCGATCATGCTGCTGTCATTTAATTCGCCGATGCGCAGGCTGACATCCAGGCCTTCGCTGATCAGATCCAGATTCTGATCGTTGAGGTGCAGGTCGATCTGAACCTGTGGGTATTGTTTGAGAAAATCGGGGAGTCTTGGAGCGATCTGCAGGCGGCCGAAACTGACCGATGAGCCGATGCGTAACGCCCCGGCGACTGTTTCCCGACCGGACTGGAAACTGTGTTCGGCAGCATCTACCGCTGCAAGAATATTCCGGCATTCGTTGTAGTACCGCTGACCTTCATCGGTCAGAGACAGCTTGCGTGTACTGCGGGCAATCAGCTTGCCGCCCAGCTGGGTTTCCAGGGCGCGCAGAACTTTGCTGATGGTGGGCTGGGTGGTTTGCAGCTCCCGGGCCACGGCGGAAAAACTACCGCGCTCGACCACCCGGACGAAGATTGCCATTGCGTTGAGCTTGTCCACGGAGCGCCTCATTCATGCCGGTTTGGCATGATCACTATAGTCATTCGGCGTCTTATCGGCATGAGTTGGTCGGGAGAGCATGGCTTCACTTTCTCCCACAGGAATGACCGAAATGACTGACTCTCTGCACATGAATGCCCTGATAGTGGACACCGCTAATGGGCCGCTACGCTTGGTTTCCCTTGAACGTCCCGTGGCGGGTGGCGGACAGGTATTGGTGCGGATCAAGGCCAGTGGTGTGAATCCGCTGGATCTGAAAATTCGTGCCGGGCAAGCCGCCCATGCTCGACAGCCGTTGCCGGCGGTGTTGGGGCTGGATCTGGCGGGTGTGATTGAAGTGGTGGGTGAGGGCGTGCAGGGCTGGGCGCCGGGCGATGAGGTTTATACCTTGGCGACCGGCATTGGCGGCGTGCAGGGTTCGCTGGCGGAATTTGCGGTGGTTGATGCGCGGCTTCTTGCGCGTAAGCCGGTCAACCTGAGCATGCGCGAGGCCGCTGGGTTACCGCTGGTGCTGATAACTGCCTGGGAAGGCCTGGTTGATCGGGCACGAGTGAGTGCCGGGCAAAAGGTATTGATTCACGGTGGCGCGGGTGGCGTCGGGCATGTGGCGGTGCAAATTGCCCGCGCATTCGGTGCCGAGGTTTTTGCGACGGGGTCCGCAGGGCAACGCGGGATTATTGAAGGTTATGGTGCGACGTTCATTGATTACCGCGAAATGTCGGTTGACGACTATGTTCGCGAGTACACGGCGGGGGAGGGGTTCGATATCGTTTATGACACGGTCGGCGGTGAAACGCTGGATGCGTCCTTCAAGGCAGCGCGCATCTACTACGGGCATGTGCTGAGTTGCCTCGGGTGGGGGCAGCATAGTCTGGCGCCGCTGTCATTCCGGGGTGCGACCTACTCTGGCGTGTTTACCTTGTTGCCGCTGTTGACTGGAAAGGGTGGCGAGCATCATGGCGAGATCCTGCGCCAGGCTGCCTTATTGATTGAAGCCAGAGAGGTGAAGCCGCTGCTTGATGCGCGTCGGTTCACGCTTGAATCAGCCGGCGAGGCCCATGAGCTGCTTTCGTCGAAAGCAGCCCGGGGACGTCTGGTGGTAGAGATCTAGCGCAGGGCTTCTTCAACGAAGTCGAGCCGGTCCTGACCGAAGAACAGCTGGTTGCCGATGAACATGCTCGGTGCACCGAAAACGCCACGTTTCACGGCTGTCTCGGTGTTGTCCTTGAGGGCAGTCTTGACCGCTTCATCATTGGTCAATGCCAGTACCTGCTCAGGATTGAAGCCGTGTTCGGTCAGCACCGCTGCAACCGTTGCCGGTTCATCGAGGCTGCGTCCTTCAACCCACAACGCTTTGAACAGGCAGTCGATGAACGCCAGGAAGCGCTCAGGGTGGCGCAATTGAATGCCGGTTACCGCCCTCATCAGCATCAGGGTATTGATCGGGAAGTGCGGGTTGAATTTCAGGGGGACGCCGTAGCGCTTGGCGTAGCGGTCCAGGTCCTGAAACATGTAGCGGCCCTTGGCCGGGATCATTGCCGGTGACGCATTGCCGGTGGCTTTGAACACGCCGCCCAGCAGCATCGGGATATAAATCAGCTGGCTGCCGGTCTTGGCGCAGATTTCTGGCAGCTGGGTGTACGCCAGATAGGTGGCGGGGCTGCCGAGGTCGAAGTAGAACTCCACGGTTTTGCTCATGATCGCTGCACTCATTGTTGTTATTGGGAGGGGTTACCAGCGTTCGTTCCAGGGGCGTAGATCCAGCTCGAAGGTCCAGGCATCCCTTGGCTGGCTGTGCAGGTACCAATAGTTCTCGGCGATGTGCTCGGGATTGAGAATACCGTCCTGATCCTTGGTGGCGTATTTGTCGGGGAAGTTGCTGCGGATGAAGTCGGTGTCGATGGCGCCGTCGACCACGATGTGGGCGACGTGAATGTTCATAGGGCCGAGTTCCCGAGCCATGCTCTGCGCCAATGCGCGGATGCCATGTTTGGCGCCGGCGAATGCGGCAAAACCGGAAGCGCCACGCAGCCCGGCGGTAGCACCGGTGAACAGAATGGTGCCGCGCTGGCGGGTGACCATGCGCTTGGCGACTTCGCGGGCATTGAGGAATCCGGAGAAACAGGCCATTTCCCAGATCTTGAAATACTTGCGTGCCGTTTCTTCGAGAATGCTGCAAGGCACGTTGGCGCCGATGTTGAAAACGAACACTTCGATCGGACCGAGACGGGTTTCGATATCTTCGATCAGTGCAATCACGTCTTCTTCCTTGCGCGCGTCGCAGGCAAAACCGTGGGCTTCGCCGCCTTCTGCCTGGATGGCTTCCACCAATGGCTGCAATTTGTCGGCGCTGCGTCGTGTGACGCAAGCGATGAAACCTTCCTTGGCGAACCTCTTGGCGATGGTGCCGCCCGTGGCATCACCTGCACCGACAACCAACACGACCTTCTTGTTATTCATGGGTGAATCCCTTTAGTAAACGATCGTTAAGTGAACGAACGTTATGCTAGGATTTGCCCAGCGTCAAGGCAGTCCATTGCGAGGGCAATTACATGCGGTACTCCGCCGGTCACAAGCTTGAAACCAAGGAAAAACTGCTGCAAAGCAGTTCGCTTTCTGCAAAAAAAACGGTTTTTCAACCATGGGCGTCGACGGACTGATGAAGGCGATCGGCCTCAGTGGCGCGGCTTTCTACAGCCATTTTTCGTCCAAGGACGCTTTGTTCGCGGCTATCGTCGAGCGCGAGTTGTGCCAGAGCCTTGAGCGGCTGGGGGGCGGGGTGAGCAGGATCGCGAAAGGTTGGAGCGGTGCCTCAAGCTGTATTTGAGCATGGCTCATGTCGAGCAACCTGAGCTGGGTTGCGCGTTACCGGCACTGGGCGCCGAGATTGCGCGCTCGGATATTGTTGTGCGGGAACAGGCGGAGCTGTGGATTTGTCGACTTCAGGAAAGTTGGGCGCAGATTCTGGAGAGCGACAGCCTGGCTTGGGCCATTCTGTCGCAATGTGTCGGGGCATTGGTGGTGGCGCGGATGTTGGCATCCCCGCAGATTCAGCAGCGGGTGCTCGAATCCAGTCACGAAGAGATTGGCTGCCAGCTCGCCGTTCAGCGAGCACAATAACGGCGGCTGTCTATTTGCAGATGACGATCATGCTTCGGCTGGTATAGCCGGCGGGGTTGAGGCCGAAGGGATAATCACCCGGCTCCTCCACCGCATCGCCGGATTTTGCGATGACTTTGTAACCCTTCGGCGCGCAGGAGTTGGCGGCACTGGCGTAGCATTTGTCCCAGGAAGACGAGAGACCCGAGCAGTTGATATGCAGCCCTTTCTTGCCGTGCTTCACCTGGGTTTTCGATGTCGCTGCGCAGCCCGCAACTGCGAGTACGGCGATCAGTATCAAAATTCGTTTCATTACCATCCTTAATGGCGGCCTCGAGTCTGGCGCCCGGGTC
>NZ_CP136718.1:2510000-4185000 GCF_051554255.1 Pseudomonas sp. NMS19W | reverse complement strand
AATGGGTGTGAAAAACACCCACGCCGAAAGACCAAGGTTTCCTGCGCAACGTTAATCGACGCAGGGTTAGTCGGTCCCTAAGGCGAGGCTGAAAAGCGTAGTCGATGGAAAACAGGTTAATATTCCTGTACTTCTGGTTATTGCGATGGAGGGACGGAGAAGGCTAGGCCAGCTTGGCGTTGGTTGTCCAAGTTTAAGGTGGTAGGCTGAGATCTTAGGTAAATCCGGGATCTTAAGGCCGAGAGCTGATGACGAGTTGCCTTTAGGCGACGAAGTGGTTGATGCCATGCTTCCAAGAAAAGCTTCTAAGCTTCAGATAACCAGGAACCGTACCCCAAACCGACACAGGTGGTTGGGTAGAGAATACCAAGGCGCTTGAGAGAACTCGGGTGAAGGAACTAGGCAAAATGGCACCGTAACTTCGGGAGAAGGTGCGCCGGTGAGGGTGAAGGACTTGCTCCGTAAGCCCATGCCGGTCGAAGATACCAGGCCGCTGCGACTGTTTATTAAAAACACAGCACTCTGCAAACACGAAAGTGGACGTATAGGGTGTGACGCCTGCCCGGTGCCGGAAGGTTAATTGATGGGGTTAGCTAACGCGAAGCTCTTGATCGAAGCCCCGGTAAACGGCGGCCGTAACTATAACGGTCCTAAGGTAGCGAAATTCCTTGTCGGGTAAGTTCCGACCTGCACGAATGGCGTAACGATGGCGGCGCTGTCTCCACCCGAGACTCAGTGAAATTGAAATCGCTGTGAAGATGCAGTGTATCCGCGGCTAGACGGAAAGACCCCGTGAACCTTTACTATAGCTTTGCACTGGACTTTGAATTTGCTTGTGTAGGATAGGTGGGAGGCTTTGAAGCGTGGACGCCAGTTCGCGTGGAGCCATCCTTGAAATACCACCCTGGCAACTTTGAGGTTCTAACTCAGGTCCGTTATCCGGATCGAGGACAGTGTATGGTGGGTAGTTTGACTGGGGCGGTCTCCTCCTAAAGAGTAACGGAGGAGTACGAAGGTGCGCTCAGACCGGTCGGAAATCGGTCGTAGAGTATAAAGGCAAAAGCGCGCTTGACTGCGAGACAGACACGTCGAGCAGGTACGAAAGTAGGTCTTAGTGATCCGGTGGTTCTGTATGGAAGGGCCATCGCTCAACGGATAAAAGGTACTCCGGGGATAACAGGCTGATACCGCCCAAGAGTTCATATCGACGGCGGTGTTTGGCACCTCGATGTCGGCTCATCACATCCTGGGGCTGAAGCCGGTCCCAAGGGTATGGCTGTTCGCCATTTAAAGTGGTACGCGAGCTGGGTTTAGAACGTCGTGAGACAGTTCGGTCCCTATCTGCCGTGGACGTTTGAGATTTGAGAGGGGCTGCTCCTAGTACGAGAGGACCGGAGTGGACGAACCTCTGGTGTTCCGGTTGTCACGCCAGTGGCATTGCCGGGTAGCTATGTTCGGAAAAGATAACCGCTGAAAGCATCTAAGCGGGAAACTTGCCTCAAGATGAGATCTCACTGGAACCTTGAGTTCCCTGAAGGGCCGTCGAAGACTACGACGTTGATAGGTTGGGTGTGTAAGCGCTGTGAGGCGTTGAGCTAACCAATACTAATTGCCCGTGAGGCTTGACCATATAACACCCAAGCAATCTGCAGACTCGAAAGAGGCCAGATTGCGGTGTGTGAAGACGAAAGAACCGAAAGTTCGACGCTTACAAAACACCGAAAACTATCCCATACCCAATTTGCTGAAGCGAGGCCAACCGGTCACGAGTCAGTACCCGAATTTCTTGACGACCATAGAGCGTTGGAACCACCTGATCCCATCCCGAACTCAGAAGTGAAACGATGCATCGCCGATGGTAGTGTGGGGTTTCCCCATGTGAGAGTAGGTCATCGTCAAGATTAAATTCCGAAACCCCAATTGCGAAAGCAGTTGGGGTTTTGTTTTGCCTGCAGGAAAGTGCTCGGCGCAGGGGCCGACTGTCGCGATCGCAACCATTGGGGAAATCCCTCTGAAATGACCGCCCGGTTTTTGGTATGGTGCAGCTCGTTTTTTAACGGACTGATGTCACGCCCAAGGATCGGCGCTCATTTTTGTCAAAGAGTTGCTGCAGAAATGCCTGAACCAATACCCATCAAGGATCACGAGAAAGAGAAGCGCCTGGTCAACAAGCGATTGATCGCCTGTGCCTTGTTCGTCGTTGCGATCAGCTGCGCGCTGGTGGTTCGCCTATACATCCTGCAAGTGGTGGAGTTCGACTACCACTCGACCATTTCGGAAAACAATCGTGTCCACGTCTTGCCCATCCCGCCAACGCGAGGGCTGATCTACGACCGCAACGGTGTACTGCTGGCCGATAACCGCCCCAGCTACAACCTGACGATCACTCGCGAACGTGCCACGAACGTCAATGAGGAGCTGGACGAAGTCATCAGCCTCCTGCATCTGCCCGCAGAGGACCGCATGGTCTTCGACAAAGCCATGAAACAGTCGCGCCATCCGTTTACGCCGGTAACGCTGTTCTATGAGCTGACCGAGGAGCAGATCGCCGTACTGGCCGTCAACGAGTTCCGCTTGCCGGGCCTGGATGTCGAACCGCAGTTCATCCGCAACTATCCGTTGGGTGCGCACTTCGCCCACTCGATCGGCTATGTCGGTCGCATCAACGAAAAAGAATCCAAGACCCTCGATTCAGTCGAATACCGCGGAACCCAATCCATCGGCAAGACGGGCGTAGAGCGTTTCTACGAAGCACAACTGCACGGCCACGTCGGTTACGAGGAAGTGGAAACCAACGCTCAGGGCCGCGTATTGCGTGTCCTCAAACACACCGATCCAGTGCCCGGCAAAAACATCGTCCTGAGTCTCGACGTCAAGCTCCAAGAGGCCGCCGAAGCTGCATTGGGCGACCGTCGTGGCTCAGTGGTTGCGCTGGACCCATCGACCGGCGAAGTGCTGGCCATGGTGAGTAACCCGAGCTTCGATCCCAACCTGTTCGTGACCGGTATCAGCTCCAAGGAGTACTCGGCGCTGCGTGACTCCATTGATCGGCCGCTGTTCAACCGCGTGCTGCGCGGCTTGTACGCGCCCGGTTCGACGATCAAACCCGAGGTGGCGATTGCCGGGCTCGACGCCGGCGTGGTCACGCCACAAACCCGCGTCTTCGATCCGGGCTACTACCAGCTGCCGGACTTCGACCACAAATACCGGAACTGGAACCACAGCGGCGACGGCTGGGTGGACATGGATGCGGCGATCATGCGCTCCAACGACACCTACTTCTACGACCTGGCGCACAAGCTCGGCATCGATCGCCTGCACGACTACATGGCGATGTTCGGACTTGGCGAAAAAGTCTCCCTGGATATGTTCGAAGAGTCTCCCGGCCTGATGCCGTCCCAGGCGTGGAAGCGCGCCACCCGGCGTCAAGCCTGGTTCCCCGGTGAGACGGTGATCCTCGGTATCGGCCAGGGCTACATGCAGGTCACGCCGCTGCAACTGGCTCAGGCTACTGCGTTGATCGCCAACAAGGGTGTCTGGAACCGCCCGCACCTGGCCAAGACCGTCGATGGTGTTGCCCCGGTGGATGAACACCCGATGCCGAACATTCTGCTCAAGGATCCGCGCGACTGGGATCAGGTCAACCACGGCATGCAGATGGTGATGCACGACGCCCGAGGTATCGCCCGCGCCGCTGCAGCCGGTGCGCAATACCGCATCGCCGGCAAGAGTGGTACGGCGCAGGTAGTGGCGATCAAGCAGGGTGAGCGCTACAACCGCGAGAAAACCCTCGAGCGCCATCGTGACAACGCCTTGTTCGTCGGATTTGCCCCGGCCGAACATCCGAAGATCGCGATCTCGGTGATGATCGAGAACGGCGAGGCCGGTGGCCGAGTCGCAGGGCCTGTAGTGCGGCAAATCATGGACGCCTGGCTACTCGACCAGGACGGTCACCTCAAGCCGCAGTACGCGGCGCCGACCAAGGCACCGGGCGATCCTCACGTGTAAACCTCATCAGCTTCACAGCACAGGCTCACGCAGGCTGAGCATGTGCTGGAAGCTGTCGAGGAACACGGTTTCCGCCTGAGTCATCTTCTGATCGCGATTCCACAGCAGCTGGATATCGAAATCCACCACACCGTCTTCTGGCGGCAATCGCCACAGCAAGCCCTGCTCGACATCCCGACGAACCAGATGAGTCGGCAGACAGCCAATGCCGAATCCTGCACAGATCAAGCGGTAAATCTCTTCGAAACTGGTGGAGGAGGCGACGATCTTGCCGGTAAAACCCTGTTGGTCACGAAACAGCGTCAACGGCGAAAGATTGCCGCCGAGCTGATCGCTGGTGAAGCTGACAAAATTCTCCGCCGCCAGTTGTTCCAGTGTCAGATTCTGCTGCCCGAACAGTCGATGCCGCTGCCCGCAAAAGTACGCATAGCGCTCACGAAACAGCACTCGTTGCTCCAGTCGAGGCTGTGGCAAGCGACATAAACCGACACCGACCGTGGCGGTCTTTTGCAGCAGTGAACTGATGATGTTCGAGCTGCCCATCACTTCGACTTCCAGCTCGATTTTCGGGTGAGTTTCGTGGAAGTCCGCAAGAAACTCATCGTAATGCCGCGCCTGCACACCACTGACGGTGAGGATGCGGATCTTGCCCACCACGTCGTCATGGCGGTTCTCTAATACGGTGCCCAAGCGGGAAATATCGCCGTAGATATCCGCTGCAATCCGCAGGACTTCTTCCCCGGTCTCCGTCAGATCAAAGCGCCGCCCGCTGCGCGCAATCAGCACACAATCCAGTTGTTCTTCGAGACGTTTCAACGCCTGACTGACCGCCGACTGAGTGATATGCAGTCGGGCAGCGGCGCGGCTCATACTGCCTTCCTGACCGATCACCAGATACGTGCGCAGCAGGTTCCAGTCGAGCCGGTCGTTGAGAAAACGTCGGCCGATCCAGGGATTCGAGGTCGAGTTCATGCAGTAGCCACGCTAATAGTAAAGATAAGATTTTGAAAATTGACTAATCCTGTCACGGAAGCGATAAAGCCCACAAGCGCCACAGAGCGCGACCGTCAGCCGCCTCGACACCTGCCCAAAACTATAAATACACAGGGTTCTTGCATGCACACCACCGCTCAGCCGCGTCGCGCCGCGGCCGCTGCCTTCATTGGCACGACCATCGAATTCTACGATTTCTACATCTACGCCACCGCCGCCGCACTGGTGCTCGGGCAAGTGTTCTTTCCCAGCAGCGACCCGGTGACCAGCACGCTCGCAGCGTTCGGCAGTTTCGCCGTTGGTTTCATCGCCCGCCCGATGGCCGGTATGGTGTTCGGACACCTGGGCGACCGACTCGGCCGCAAGAAAATGCTGCTGGTGACCATGGCACTGATGGGCTTGGCCACCGCTGGCATCGGTCTGCTGCCGAGTTACGCCAGCGTCGGCATCTGGGCGCCGATCGGGTTGATTGTTCTCCGTTTGATCCAGGGCATTTCCGTTGGCGGCGAGTGGGGCGGGGCGGTGCTGATGGCCAGCGAGCACGCCCCGGCCAAACGCAAGACGTTCTATGCCTCGTTCGCCCAGCTCGGCAGCCCGGCGGGTTTGCTGTTGGCACTGATCGCGTTCCGTCTGGTCACGTCGCTGTCGCCGGAAGACTTCCTCGCCTGGGGCTGGCGTCTACCGTTTCTCGCCAGCGGTGCGCTGATGATGGTCGGGTTGATGATCCGTTCCGGGGTCCATGAATCGCCGGAATTCGCCAAGGCCAAGGACAATAACGAAACCGCGAAATACCCGGTGAAGGATGTTATTCGTCAGTGCTGGCGACAGATCCTGTTCGCAGCCGCCGCAGTCACCATCGGCTCGGCCGGTTTCTTCTTCACCAACACTTTCATGATCACCTACGTCACCCAATATCAGGGCATTCCACGAGCGACCATTCTCGACTGCCTGTTCCTGGTGACGATCATCCAATTGCTCTCGCAACCGTTGTCGGCGCTGCTGGCCGAACGCATCGGCGAAGGGCGGTTCCTGATGCTGGTGGCGTTGCTGTGCATGGTCACGCCGTACCCGATGTTCCTGTTGGTCGGCACTCAGAACATCCTGTTGATGACCCTCGGCATCGCTGTCGCGGTGGTGATTCTCTCGGCGCTGTATGCGGTGATCGCCGGGTACATGACCCAGGCCTTCCCGGTGCATCTGCGCTATTCGGGCATTTCCATCGCTTACCAGTTGAGCTGCGCTGTTGCGGGGGGCACCACGCCGCTGATCGGCACGCTGCTGGCCAGCAAGTTTTCCGGACAATGGCTGCCGTTGGCGGTGTTCTTCACGCTGCTGTCCGCCCTGTCGCTGATCGGTGTCTGTGGCCTCGCGCGTCTGCGGGCCAACCCGGTCGTCCTTCACACAAGCAAAGAGGTGTATTCGTGAGTAAACCCGCCCACATCGACCCGATCGAATGGCAAGCCCGTTGCGAGCTCGCCGCGCTGTACCGCTTGATCGCGCACTTTCGCATGACCGACCTGATCGACACCCACATCACCCTGCGGATTCCGGGGCCGGAGCATCATTTCCTGATCAACCGGTACGGCGTGATCTTCGACCGCATGCGCGCCTCCGATCTGGTGCGCATCGACCAGGACGGGCGCATCGTCGACCCTGAATACGCCGGCCATCGGGTCAACGCCGCCGGCTTCGTGATCCATTCGGCAATCCACATGGCCCGACCGGATCTGAACTGCGTGATCCACACCCACACCGCTGCGGGCATGGCCGTCGCCGCGCAGAAACAGGGCCTGCTGCCGATCAGTCAGCACGCGCTGAAGTTCTACGGAAAACTTGCTTATCACACCTACGAAGGCATCGCTCTGTCGCTGGATGAACGCGAGCGTTTGATCGCCGATCTCGGCCCGCATCGGGCGATGATCCTGCGCAATCACGGTTTGCTGGTCGGTGGTTCCGGCGTGGCCCAGGCATTCCAGGAAATCCACTTTCTGGAGCGTGCCTGTCAGGCTCAAGTGCAGGCGTTGGCCGGTGGTTGTGAGTTGCATTTCCCGTCGCCGGAAGTCTGCACCCACACCGCCGAACAGTTCGACCGCGATGAACAGGACAACATCATCGACCTGGCCTGGGAGGCCGCACTGACCCTGATCGAATCCCAGCGCGAGTCCTATCTGTCATGAACACCGTTGCACTGATGTCCCGTGACATGCTGTTGCTCAAACAATTGCAGGAAGCCTTTGCCCGCCGCGCGCCGCAGCTCTCGGCGGTACTGGCCGATGATCCCCGGGCGGTGAATGCGCAGATCGCAGCGTGCTGGTTTCCGCTACCGGACAGCCTCGCCGCGTTGCCCAATCTGCAAGTGATTCACTCGGTCGCCGCCGGCATCGATCATCTGGAGCACGATCCGTCGTGCCCGGATCTGCCGGTGTGCCGGGTGGTCGATCCCGGCCATCGCCAGGGCATGACCGAATACGTGCGCTGGGCGGTGATTCACTACCATCGCGGCTTCGATCAAGTCCTTGAGCAACAGCGCCAACAGCATTGGGAGCGACCGCTGCAACGCCCGGCCCATGAGTTCCGGATCGGTGTGATGGGCCTCGGCTCACTCGGCAGCGCAATCGCCCAAGACCTGTCAACCGCCGGTTACGACGTACGTGGCTGGGCGCGCAGCAGCAAGGATCTGCCGGGCGTGCAGACCTTCGCCGGCACTGATGCCTTCAATCCATTTCTCGACGGCGTGGAATTGCTGATCAATCTGTTGCCGCTCACTCACGAAACACGCGGCATACTCAACCGCCAGACTTTCGAACGGTTAGCCAACGGCGCGGCACTGATCAATGTTGGCCGCGGCGGGCACCTGAACATCGAGGATCTGCAGCAGGCACTGGCCCGTGGAAAACTGCGCGGGGCGCTGCTCGATGTCTTCGAACAGGAACCGCTGCCCGCCGATCATCCACTGTGGAAAACCCCGGGCGTGACCATCACCCCGCACATGGCTTCGGCGGCGTCTCATGACTGCATCGCCGAGCAGATCGCCGAGAACTTCCGCCGTCTGAATGCCGGCGAACCATTGCTGAACAGCGCGGATCGGCTGCTCGGTTACTGATCCGCCAGACAGGCCTGCAAGCGCTCGATGAACAGCGTCTCGGCACGGCTCATGCGCTGCTCGCGGTTCCACAGCAGATGAATGTCGACATCAGCGATCCCTTCGTGGGGCGGCAGGCGCCAGAGCAATCCGGCCTCGACGTCCGCCGCCACCACGTGCTCCGGCAGGCAGCCGATGCCGAATCCGGCGATCACTAGTCGCCGCACTTCTTCCAGACTCGGCGATGAGGCGACGATGCGTCCGCTGAAGCCCTGTTGATCACGGAAAATCGTCAGCGGCGAAAGCATCCCGCCAATCTGGTCGCTGGTGAAACTGACGAAATTCTCCCGTTGCAAATCGCCCTCGACGACGTCCTTCCGACCAAATAATGCGTGGTGTTTGCCACAGAAAAACGCATAGCGTTGACGCAGGAACAGACGCTGTTCCAGACGCGGTTGTGGGCGGCGATTGAGGCTCAGGCCGAGGGTCGCGGTTTTCTCTTGCAGGGCGCTGACGATGTCCGAACTGCGCATCACATCGACCTCCAGATCCACCCGTGGATACTGCCGATGAAAGTCCGCGAGAAAGTCATCGAAACGCTCGGAGAAGATCCGGCTGATGATCAGCAGCCGCACCTTGCCGATCACTTCGTCGGCCGGTTGCCCCAGCAGGCTGCTGACTTGGGACATCTGTCCGTAGATCTCGCCGGCCAAGTCGAAGATCTGCTCGCCGACTTCGGTGAGGGCAAAGCGCGGACCGCGCCGGGCAATCAACTGGCGACCCAGTTGCTCCTCCAGACGTTTCAGCGCCTGGCTCACCGCCGGTTGGGTCAGGTGCAGACGCGCGGCGGCACGGCTGATGCTCAGCTCCTGGCCGATCACCCGGAAGGTGCGCAGCAGGTTCCAGTCGAGGCGGTCGTTGAGCAGGCGCTGGACGTCGCGTTCGGCCATGGGAATTCTCGATTATAAGGTGAGGTAATAGTCGGAATAATAAATAGAAAATTGACTAATCATAGCCCCGGGACGATAAATCACCCTCAGACAGGCGCCGTAAGAGTGCCTCGGATTTGCCGTTTCCCTCCTGCCAGAAAAACAATCAAAGGAGCCCGACCCCATGAAGCCCCACGCTTCGAACCAGCCGCGCCGTGCGGCCGCCGCAGCCTTCATCGGCACCATGATCGAGTGGTACGACTTTTACATCTACGCCACCGCCGCCGCGCTGGTGTTCGGCGCGCTGTTCTTTCCTTCCGACGATCCGCTGTTCAGCACCATGGCCGCGTTCGGCACCTTCGCCGTGGGCTTCTTCGCCCGGCCGTTGGGCGGAATCATTTTCGGCCATATCGGCGACCGCATCGGCCGCAAAAAATCGCTGATCATCACGCTGTTGATGATGGGCGTAGTGACGGTGTGCATCGGTCTGTTGCCGACTTATTCGCAGATTGGCGCGGCGGCACCGGTGCTGCTGATTCTGCTGCGTATCGTCCAGGGTATCGCCGTCGGTGGCGAGTGGGGCGGGGCGGTGTTGATGGCCGGCGAACATGCGCCAAAGGGTCGGCGCAATTTCTTCGCGTCGTTTGCGCAACTGGGCAGCCCGGCGGGGTTGATCCTGTCGCTGCTGGCCTTCAGTGCCGTGACCCGTTTGCCTGAAGAGGATCTGATGAGCTGGGGCTGGCGTCTGCCGTTCCTCGCCAGTGCGCTGTTGCTGCTGGTGGGCCTGGCAATTCGCCTGGGCGTGAATGAGTCGCCGGAATTCCTCGCCAGCCGCGAGCAGGCCACCCAGCAAATCAAGAAAGAACAGGCGCCGGTCATGGAAGTGCTGCGCACGGCGTGGCGTCCGCTGCTGCTGTGCATCGGCGCCAACACGCTGGGCATCGCCGGGGTGTATTTCACCAACACCTTCATGATCGCCTACACCACTCAGCAACTGGCGCTGCCGCGTTCGCTGATTCTCGAATGCCTGTTCTTTGTTGCGATCATTCAGTTCTGCATCCAGCCGCTGGCGGCGTGGATGGCGGAGAAAATCGGCGCGACGCGATTCCTGTGCCTGGTGTCGCTGCTGGCGATGGCCTCGCCGTATCCGATGTTCGTGCTGGTCAGCTCGGCCCAGGCGCCGCTGATCATCCTCGGCATCGCCCTGGCGGTGGTGTGCATGGCGTCGTTCTACGCGGTGATCGCCGGTTACGTCAGCGGCATGTTTGAGACCCGTGTTCGCTATACCGCAATCTCGCTCGCCTATCAGATTTGCGGTGCGGTGGCCGGCGGCCTGACGCCGCTGATCGGCACGATGCTGGCGCACAAATTCACCGGGCAGTGGTGGCCGATGGCAGTGTTCTACAGCCTGATTGCCGGCATTTCGCTGGTCTGCGTGCTGTCCCTCGCCCGTCGTCACGCCAGCGCCCATCGCGCGGAAATGGCCCGTGCCTAACCCGGAATTTCAGGAGAACCTCATGTTGAAAATCAATGGCGAACGCCTGTGGGCGAGCCTGATGGCCATGGCCGAAATCGGTGCGACAGCCCGGGGCGGCAGCTGCCGTCTGGCATTGAGCGAAGAAGACAAGGCCGGTCGTGAACTGTTCGCCCACTGGTGCCGTGAAGCCGGCATGACCTTGAGCGTGGATGCCATCGGCAACCTGTTCGCCCGCCGCGCCGGCACCGATCCGGACGCCGCGCCGGTGATGATGGGCAGCCACCTCGACACCCAGCCCGAGGGCGGGCGTTTCGATGGCGTCTACGGCGTGCTCGCTGGGCTGGAAGTCGTGCGTTGCCTCAACGACCTCAACATCCAGACCCGCAAACCGCTGGAAGTGGCGGTGTGGACCAACGAAGAAGGCGCGCGCTTCACGCCGGCCATGTTCGGCTCGGCGGTGTTTACCGGGATCATGGATCTAAGTGCTGCGCTGGCTGTTCGTGATGCAAATGGCATCAGCGTTGCCGAGGCCTTGCAGCGGACCGGTTACGCCGGTGAGCGTCCGTTGGGCGGCGCGGTGGATACGTATTTTGAAGCGCACATCGAGCAGGGCCCGATCCTTGAAGACAACGCCAAGAGCATCGGCGTGGTCACGGGTGGTCAGGCGATCCGCTGGCTCGACGTGCGCGTGGAAGGCATGGCCGCCCATGCCGGCACCACGCCGATGCCGCTGCGTAAAGACGCCTTGTACGGCGTGGCGCGGATGATCCAGGCAATCGAAGGTCTGGCGGCAGATTTTGCCCCCGAAGGCTTGACCACGGTTGGGGAACTGAGCATCAACAAGTCCTCGCGCAACACCATTCCGGGGCTGGTGAATTTCACCGTCGATCTGCGTCATCACCGCGACGACGCCATTGCTGCCATGGAGCAACAGGTCCGTGCCCGGTTGCAGGCCATCGCCGACGGTCGTGGCCTGAACCTGACGATCACCCCGCACTGGATCAGTCCGTCCACGCCGTTCGACGCCGAGTGCGTGGCGGCCGTGCAAGAGGCGGTGGATGCGCTGGGCTACGCTCAGCAGTCGATTGTCAGCGGCGCGGGGCATGACGCGATTCACCTGGCGCGCTACTGCCCGACGGCGATGGTGTTCATTCCGTGCGTCGGAGGCTTGAGCCATAACGAGGCCGAAGATGTGTTGCCCGAAGACGTGAAGCAGGGCACCGATGTTTTGCTCAACGCCGTGCTGGCCCGCGCCGGTCGAATCGAACAAGGAGTCTGAAGCATGCGCAGCTTTTTCCATCCCGAACAATTGCTCCACCACCCACGCAGTTATTACTCGCGCGGGCAGATGCGCACGCCGCAGGAAGTCCCCGAGCGCGCGCAACGTCTGGTGCAAGCCGCTCACGGTCTGGGCTTTAGTGTCGAGCAGCCCGCCGATGCCGGCCTCGCACCGTTGCTGGCGGTGCATGGCGCGCCGTATCTGACGTTCCTTCAGGAAGCCCATGCACGCTGGAAAGAAATCCCGGAAGACTGGGGTGACGAAGTGATGTCGAACATCTTCGTCCGCGAGCCGAATGCCTTGCGCGGCATCCTCGCCCAGGCTGCGCGTTACCTGGCGGACGGCAGTTGCCCGGTCGGCGAGCAGACCTGGCGTTCGGCTTATTGGTCAGCGCAAAGCGCAGTGGCCGGGGCTCAGGCGCTGATCGATGGCGAACCGGCGGCCTACGCCTTGTGCCGTCCGCCGGGACATCACGCTCGGGCCGAGGCGGCGGGCGGTTTTTGCTACGTGAATAACGCAGCGGTGGCGGCGCAGGTGCTGCGCGACAAGTTTGAAAAGGTCGCGGTGCTCGACACCGACATGCACCACGGCCAGGGCATCCAGGAAATCTTCTACGACCGCGACGACGTGCTCTACGTCTCGGTGCATGGCGATCCGACCAACTTCTATCCGGGCGTCGCCGGGTTTGCCGATGAACGCGGCAGCGGCGCGGGGGAGGGCTTCAACCTCAACCTGCCGATGGCTCATGGTTCAAGCGAGGCGGACTTCCTCGGGCAACTGGACGTCGCTTTGAGCGCGGTACGCGAGTTCGGCGCCGAGGTGCTGGTGCTGTCGCTGGGCTTCGATATCTATGAACTGGACCCGCAAAGCAAAGTCGCCGTCACCCGTGAAGGCTTCGCAACACTGGGTGAGCGCATTCGCAGCCTTGGCCTGCCGTGCCTGATCGTGCAGGAGGGCGGCTATCACCTGGAAAGTCTCGAAGACAACGCCCGGGCGTTTTTCGTGAATACCGAGGTTTGGCAGTGCTGAGACGATCCACCTGACGAAGCGCCCTGCGGTGCTTGCCATCGCCCTGACGTTAACGTAAACATTGGCGTCAGGGCGCTGAAGTAACGAAGCGCAAAGCGGACCGCTCCGGAGCGCTTGATGACTCTAATAAAAACAACCGATCCCAAGTCTCACCACGAAGCCCGGCTGGCCCGGGAAAAACTCCATCTCGAAGGGCAGGTCCCGGATGGCGTGTTGCGTGCGGAGATAGATGCTTCGTGGCGGCGCAGCCTGAGCCACGGCGTGCATTTCAATGGCAAGCATGAGCTGGCGCTGGAATCGAGCGCGAGTCTCGATGTGTTGCTGGCGAGCAATCGCCTGCTGATCGATGCGGCGATTCCGGCCATCGATTACCTGGCCGAGCGTCAGGGCAAGGAAGGCCTGATCATCCTCGCCAATTCCGACGCCACCATTCTCGCGGTCGAAGGACGTGCCGACCGGCTCAAGGGCAGCGGTTTGCAGGACATCACCCTCGGCGCCTGCTGGAGCGAAGCCGCCCGTGGCACCAACGCCCTCGGCACGGCACTGGTGGAAGCGCGGCCCACCCTGATCGATTGCGGCGAGCATTACCTCGATCGCCTCACGGATTTTTCCTGCACCTCGGTGCCGATCCATTGCCCTCAGGGCGAAATTCTCGGTGTCCTCGACCTGACCCGCGAAGGCCCGCTCGGCCGCGTCCACGACAGCACCGCGCTGCTGAGCATGGCGGTCAGCCAGATCGAGAGCCGGGTGTTCAACAACAGCTTTCCCGATCAAATTGTTCTCGCCTTCCACAGTCGCCGACAGTATCTGGAGTCGCCGTGGCAAGGCTTGCTCGCGGTGAGTCTCGGCGGGCAGATTCTGGCGGTCAGCGCCCAGGCCTGTCAGTTGCTGCGGGCCGAGCGTTCGGTACTGGTCGGCAAGCGCTGTGAGGAATTCCTCGGGGTCGATGGCGTGCAATTGCTGACCCGCCTGCAACAGGGCGGCGTCGGCAGTGTGCAGACCGCCAAGGGCGAGTTTTTCTACAAGACCCTGCGTGCTCCGGCGCGCTCGGTCAACCTCGGCGGCCCGCCACGCAGCGTGGCGAAAACCGCCAAGGCGCCACCGGATCTGGAGGCTCTGGCCAGCAACAACGCCCGTTATGCCCGAGCTCTGCGCATGGCCCGCCAAGGTCTGGCCAATGAGTTGCCGGTGTTGCTGCTCGGCGAAACCGGGACCGGTAAAGAAGTGATCGCCCGCGCCCTGCACCTGGCCGGCAGCCGCAGCGACAAACCGTTTGTAGCCGTGAACTGCGCGGCAATTCCCGAAGGCCTGATCGAGTCGGAACTGTTCGGCTACCGCGAAGGCGCGTTCACCGGATCGCGTCGTGGCGGGATGATCGGGCGTCTGCAACAAGCCCATGGCGGCACGTTGTTCCTCGATGAAATCGGCGACATGCCGCTGGCCTTGCAGGCGCGTTTGCTGCGCGTTTTGCAGGATCGCAAGGTCGCGCCGCTGGGTGCCGGGGAGGAGCAGGACATCGACGTCGCGCTGATCTGCGCCACGCACCGCGACCTCAAGCGTCAGGTCGAGGACAAGCAATTCCGCGAAGATCTGTTCTACCGGGTCAACGGCATCAGCGTGATGCTCCCGGCCCTGCGTGAGCGCGATGACTTCGCTGCGCTGGTCACTCGCCTGCTGAGCAAACTCGACGCGCCGAACGCCGTGCTGCACGACGACCTCAATCGCCTGCTCAGCGCGTATCACTGGCCGGGCAACATCCGCCAACTGGAAATGGTCTTGCGCACCGCTTTGGCGATGCGCGAACCCGGTGAAACCGTGCTGACCCTCGATCACTTGCCGGACAGCATGCTCGACGAACTCTCTGCCACCGAGAAACCCCAGACCGGCAGCATTCGCGAAAACGAACTGGAGATGATCCGCCAGTCCCTCGACACCCATCAGGGCAACGTCTCGGCCGCCGCCGACGCCCTGGGCATCAGCCGCGCAACCCTGTACCGCAAACTCAAACAGTTGCGCTCGTGATGCAGCGCCTGTTCGTGCGGCTGATCGACAGCCACAACCCCGCCGCGCTGCAAGCGGCGTTGCGCTGGCTCTACGGGTTCGTAAGGCCGCAACGGCTGGCGATTGCCGGCCTGCTCGGTCTGTCGGTGTGCGCCTCGCTGCTGGTGCTGGTGCAGCCGTGGCTGGTCAAGCTGCTGATCGACGATGGCCTGCTGGCGCGCAATTTCCCGATGCTGGTGCTGATCGCAGTGCTGATGATCATCGCCGGGTTGCTCGGCACGGCGTTGTCGGGGATCAACCGTTATCTGCACACGCGGCTGTCCGGGCGCATTCTGTTTGCCCTGCGTGACGACCTTTATCGGCATTTGCAGAAGCTGTCGCCAAGCTTCTACGGCCAGCGGCGGATCGGTGATCTGATGTCGCGGCTCGACGGCGATGTGGCGGAGATCCAGCGCTTCGCCGTGGACTCGTTGTTCTCGGCGGTATCGAGTGTGATCGGCCTGGTGGTGGCAATCGCTATGTTGTTCACGCTGTCGTGGAAACTCTCGCTGCTGGCGCTGGTGCTGATCCCGCTCGATGTGCTGTGGCTGCGCTGGATGCGCCGCAAGGTCGAGCGCGATGTGCGGCAGTTGCGCGAGCGCTCGGCGGACATGTCGTCATTCATGGTCGAGACCCTGCCGGTGATGAAATTCATCCAGTCCGCCGGCCAGCAACAGCGTGAAGCGCGGCGTCTGGAAAGCCTCGGGCAGGGCTACATGAACCAGTTGCTGCGCCTGCAAGTCACCGAGTTTTTCACCCAGGCCGTGCCCGGTACGTTGACGTCGTTGTCCCGTGCCTGTGCGTTTTTGATCGGCGGCTATTGGGTGGTGCAAGGCACCTGGCAACTCGGTGCACTGATCGCGTTTTCCACCTACCTGGGGATGGCGGTTGGACCGGTGCAGAGCCTGTTGGGGTTGTACGTGGCGATCCAGCGCATGACTGTCAGCCTGGGGCGGGTCATGGAGTTGCGCGGCGAAGAACCCACGGTGTTTTCACCGGTCACGCCGAAACCGTTTCCGTCTTCGGGCGAGCTGCGTTTCGACGCGGTGCACTTCAGCCATCCGGGCCGACCAAGCACATTGAGCGGCATTGAAGCAACGATTCCCTACGGTCTGAAAGTCGCCTTGAGCGGCGGTTCCGGCGTCGGCAAATCGACGTTGATCGATCTGCTGCAACGGCATCACGATCCGCAGTCCGGGCGAGTGCTGCTTGGCGAAGTGGATCTGCGTGAACTGGAGCTATTCGAGCTGCGCCGACGCATCGCCGTGGTCAGCCAGGACATCGTGCTGTTTCGCGGCAGCCTCGCCGACAACCTGGCTTACGCGGTGCCGGACGCCAGCCGCGCAGCCATCGCCGAGGTCGCACGGCTGGCGCAACTCGACAGCCTGATCGCGTCACTGCCCGAAGGCCTCGACAGTCCGCTGGGCGAGCGCGGTCAGCAGTTGTCCGGCGGGCAAAAACAGCGCATCGCGATTGCCCGGGCGCTATTGCAGGATCCGTTGATTCTGGTGCTCGACGAAGCCACGTCGGCCGTCGACGAAGCCACCGAGCGCGAGGTGATCGAAGCCATCGACCGGTTGTTTGCCGGGCGCACGCGGATTCTGATCAGCCATCGTCCGTCGACCCTGGCCGATGCCGATCTGCGCTTCGAATTGCTCGACGGTGTACTCATTTCGAAAACGGTGCTGCATGAAGCCTGAATTGCGTATCGGCGTGGTCGACAGCGGGCACTCGGCGGCGCAACGGGTGCAGGTGATTGCCGGGCGACGGTTCTCATTGCTGGAAGATGGTCTGGCGGAATCGGATTTGCGTGACGATCCCCTTGGCCATGGCAGCGCGGTGATCGAGGCGATCAGTCGTCGCACACCTGCCGCGCAGATCTGTGTAGCTCAAGTATTTGATCAGCGCGGCGTCACCAGCGCCTTGCAGATTTCTGCGGCTATCGATTGGCTGGTGGCGCAGGACGTGCGGCTGATCAATCTGAGCCTTGGCCTGCGGCAGGATCGCAGTCTGTTGCGCGAAGCGTGTGCGGCGGCAGTGGCCCTAGGTGTGTTGCTGTGTGCATCGAGCCCGGCGCAGGGGGCGGCGGTGTTTCCGGCCAGTTATCCGCAAGTATTGCGGGTGACCGGCGATGCCCGTTGCACCGATGAACAGTGGTCCTGGCTCGACAGCGCGCAGGCGGATTTTGCTGCCTGTGTTCGTGGCACCTACCCGGGGCAGTCCGGCGCCAGCCTGGGGTGTGCCGCGTTGAGCGGTCACATCGCCGGCTATCTGCTGGAACACCCGCTAGCGAGCAATGCCGAGGTCATCGCCTGGCTGAAACAGCACGCTCGTTATCGCGGCCCTGAACGGCGTTTTGGCCCATGACACCGATCCTGATTCTCGGTGCCGGGCCGGCCGGTGCAGCGGTGGCGTTGGGGTTGCGGCGGCTGGGTTACACCGTGACGCTGATCAGCGAATGGCGCCGGTTTTCGGCGCTCGAAGGCGTGTCGCAACGGGTGCTGGAGGCGTTGCGCGGTGCCGGGTTGGATCATGCGCTGGCGGACGCCACGTTGCCATCCCGGCGACAGGTTTCGTGGAATGGCCAGCAGCATGCGCAGAACATCGAGTTTCTGCTGGATCGCCCGGCCTTTGATCGCGGTCTGCGTGAAGACTTGCGAGTGGCCGGGGTCGAGGTGATTGAAGGGCGAATCCTCAATGTCCAGTCCTCGGTGGATGGTCATTGGGTTGAACTCGATGGCGGTCATCTGCTGACGGCGGATTTCCTGGTGGAGGCTCGGGGGCGACAGGCGCCGGCGCTCGGCAAAGGGCTGCGCGGGCCGGAGACGGTCAGTCTGCTCAATCGCTGGCAGGGTGCGCCGGGTGTGACGGCCAGCGCCGTGGAAAGCCTTGAAGACGGTTGGGCGTGGATGGCCCGGCGGGACGACGGCCAATGTTATTGGCAATGGACCGTGGACGTAGCCAGTGCCGGGTTGCCGGGAAAGGCGCAGATGCTCGATCACTGCCGTGCGCGGCGACAGGCCTCGGATTTTGCTCAAGCTTTCTTTGCTGGCGGCGTGGAGTCGGAGCTGCAACTGCACGCTCGCAGCAGTACGGCGATTCTCGCGTCACAGGTCTGCGGTGAAAACTGGATTCGTGTCGGTGACGCGGCGATGGCGGTGGATCCGCTGTCGGGCAACGGGATATTTCAGTCGCTGTCGTCGGCGTTGCAGGCGCCGGTGGTGATCAACACACTGTTGCGCAAACCTGAGCGGGCGTTGCTGGCCCAGCGTTTTCACCGTCAGCGTGTGGAGCAGTTGTTCCTGCGCTTTGCGCGGATCGGCCGGGACTTTTATGCCGATGAACAGCGCTGGCTAGATCAACCGTTCTGGCAGGCGCGGCGGCAATGGCCCGATGCTGAAGTGGCGCATGCGGCGGCAGATTTTGCAGCATTGCGCATCGAGCGAATGCCGGTGCTGCGTGACGGATTTGTCGACAAGGCCGAGGTGGTGATCACGGCGGATCAGCCGCTGGGGATTTGGCATGTGCAAGGCGTGGAGCTGGCGCCGCTGGTACGGCGGTTGCGCGATGAGCCGGCGGATCAGGTGCTGGCGGGGTTGACGCTCGAGCAGGGGCGAGCCGTTCGCGGGTGGCTGTTGGCTCAGGGTTTCAGACCCTGAGCCATGAGCCCAGTCATTACAACTTGATCAACACCGACTTCAACTCGGTGTAATGCTCGATCGCCGCATACCCCATCTCGCGCCCGACCCCGGACATCTTGTAGCCGCCAAACGGCAGCGCCGGGTCCAGCGCACTGTGGCAGTTGACCCACACCGATCCCGACTTGATCCGTGGAATCATCCGGTGCACCGCCGCCAGGTCGTTCGACCAGATGCTGGCGCCCAACCCGTAAGGGCTGTCATTGGCCATGCGTAGCGCATCGGCTTCGTCATCGAATGGAATCGCCACTAGCACCGGTCCGAAAATTTCTTCCTGAACCAGCGAATGCCGTTGATCGACATCGACAATCACCGTCGGTTTGACGAAGAACCCCGGCCCGAACTGCTCGCCACCGCAGGCGATGGTCGCGCCGCTTTCCCGGCCCATTTCGATGTAGTTGTAGACCCGCTCCTGCTGGCGCGCGGAAATCAGCGGGCCCATATCGATGCTCGGGTCGAGGCCGTTGCCGAGTTTCATCGCATTGGCGATGTCGCTGATGTCGGCCACCACGTTGTCGAAATGCTTGCGCTGTACGTACAGGCGCGAGCCTGCGCAGCAGACTTGGCCCTGATTGAAGAAAATCGCACTGGCCGCACCTGCTGCAGCGGTTTTCAGGTCGGCATCGGCCATGACGATGGTCGGTGATTTGCCGCCCAGTTCCAGGGTGACGCGGGTCATGGAGTCCATGGCGATCTTGCCGATCTGCTTGCCGACGGCGGTGGAGCCGGTGAAGGTCAGCTTGTCGACCAGCGGGTTGTGAGTCAGCGCGGAACCGGCCGTGATCCCGGTGCCGGTGACCACGTTGAACACGCCTTCCGGATAACCCGCCTCCAGCACCAGCTCCGCCAGTTTCAGCGCGGTCAGCGGGGTTTCGTCAGCCGGTTTGAGCACCACGGTGCAACCGGTGGCCAGCGCCGGGCCGAGTTTCCAGCAGGCCAAAAGCAGCGGGAAGTTCCAGGCGACGATGGCACCGACCACGCCCACGGCTTCGCGGCGGATGAAACTGTGGAACTGATCGCCGGGCATCAACGGTAGCGAAACGTCGACGCTGGAACCTTCAATCTTGGTCGCCCACCCGGCCATGTAGCGCAGGAAGTCGATGGCCAGTTGCACGTCCATCACTTGCGCCACGGCGGCGCTCTTGCCGTTGTTCAGGCATTCCAGTTGCGCCAGCAGTTCGGCGTCGCGCTGCATCAGGTCGGCAAGTTTCCACAACAAGTTTTGCCGTTCACGCGGACGGGTGCGGCTCCAGGCGGAATCATCGAAAGCCTGACGAGCGGCGAGCACCGCGCGGTCGACATCTTCCGGCGTGGCGCGAGGCACCACACACAGCACTTCGCCGGTGGCCGGGTTGTGCAGCGGCATGGTCTGGCCGTCGGCAGCTTCGACCCAGTCACCGCCGATCAGCATGCGCGGCGGGCGCTGGATGAAAGCCGAGGTGGCGGGGAGCAGATAGGGCAGGGGCATGGCGAAACCTCTTGTTGTTCGATGGGATCGACAAGGGCTTTCGCAATGCTTGTGCCAAATGCTCGAAGGTCGCGCACAGCCCCGTTTCACGGCCTGACGGGGGAAGTGTTCGATTGATAATGAGCGTGAATTTGTCTCAAAACGCGACAGTCATTGAGATGTAGGATACGCGTCCTACAAAGCCAATGCCGCTGCGACGGGGGCTGGGCGAAATCGCTCCGTTTCAGGGGTAGGAAAAGTCGCGCGTCTGACAGTTTTTACCGACTGGTGGAGGCATGAGGTACGAGCTAAGTTGCTTTGTGTATAGGGTTTTCCTGCCATGGATTTGGCGGGTCAGTGTTTTCACAAGGATGTCGATGAACAACTTAACCATTCGGTGGCTGACCAATTTCATGATAGGCGTGGGGACTGGATTTCTGGTGACGGGGTTTGCGGCGCTGTTGATCGGCGATCTGACCGATGTTGATACGATTCGGGCAGGTGCCTTGATGGCTACAAGCAGTATTTTCTTGATCGCCACCTCTTTCGCAGTTGCCATGCTCGAGGATAAATCATGACGGCTTTAATTCTGTGTTTTTGGTCATTGGGCTTTAGTTTGCTAATCACGTATGCGTTTTACCGCGAGCGTCGAATTCAAGCTGCCCTGCGTGATTCCGGGTCATTGGCAGCCAAGGCCGACACGCAAGCTGAATGTTCGATGGTTTGCGAGTTTTGTGGGCGTTACAAGGTTCACCCGGACAATTCCGTTCGCTAGGATCAGGCCATCAAGCCAATACAGGGCCCCGTCATGTACGGGGCTTGTTTATCAGTCACCTGGAGATTTCATCGCAGCTGATGCTGTCGGTTCCGCACGAACTGTCGCGCGACGCAATGTCGCCGAAGCCGCAACAACTATGCTTGTCTCAGACTGAAACAACTGTCGCGAAATTGGACGCAGGCAAGCATCGCCAGCACCGTCACTTCGCCTTGATCTTCACGTAACTGCTTGATTGAAAAGCTTATCGGCAAGCTGGCACGCTCCGTGTATTGCTCACCTCAGACGTTTCGCTTGCCTCCGTCCGTGCATCGCCGCGAACGGCAGAAACCATAAAAACGATAAGCCACAAAAATAAGAAAGCACCGTGCGAGGTTCGACGTTGATGAAGAGAAAACTCCGATCAGGCATGAGCGCCAGCCTGCTGGCCGTGGCCGCATGCGTGGCCCTGCATTCGCCCCACAGCCTGGCAGCCCGTGACGCCCAGACCATCCTCAAGGAAACCTGCCAGGGCTGTCACACCCCTGAAGCCGGCGACCAGTTGAGCCGCATCAGCCACCAGCGCAAGACCCCGGAAGGCTGGCTGATGAGCATTGCCCGCATGCAGACCATGCACGGTTTGCAGATCAGCGATGAAGACCGCCGCACGCTGGTCAAATACCTCGCCGACACCCAGGGCCTGGCGCCCAGCGAAACCGATGGCGTGCGTTACGCGCTGGAGCGACGGTTGAACACCGTCGAGCAGTTCGACGAGAAAACCGCGCAGATGTGCGGTCGCTGCCACTCCGGTGCGCGGATCGCTTTGCAACGGCGTCCGGCTCAGGAATGGGAGCGTCTGGTGAATTTTCACCTCGGCCAATGGCCGTCGCTGGAGTATCAGGCGCTGGCCCGCGACCGCGACTGGTTCGATATCGCCGGCAAGGAAATGGTCCCGCTGCTGGCCAAACGTTATCCGCTGGACAACCCGGCGTGGCAGGCCTGGGTCAAAGCCAAGCCGAAGGCCGAAGCGCTGGTCGGCGACTGGAGTTTCAGCGGCCACCTGCCGGGCAAGGGTGAACTGGCCGGCATCATGAGCGTCACCGCCGATGGCAGCGACACCTTCAAGGTTGCCGTCAAAGGTCTGTATGCCGATGGCAGCCCGTTCAACGGCGATGGCAGCGCGATTCTCTACAGCGGCTACGAATGGCGCGGCAACGTGACCGTCGATGGCGTGACCATGCGTCAGGTGTTCGCCGCACAAGGCAACGCGATGCAGGGCCGAATGTTCGAGGCCGAGCACGATGAGCGCGGTCTGGATTTCGTCGCTGCCAAACAGGGCTCCCAGCGTTTGCTGGCAGTGCAGCCGGGTTACGTGAAGGCCGGCAGCGAAACCGAAGTGACCCTGATCGGCAGCGGCCTGAGCGGCAAGCCGAATTTCGGCAAAGGCGTGGACGTGGTCGAAGTGGTCGAGCAGAACGCCGAGCGGATCAAGGTCAAGGTCAAAGCCGCGGCCAATGCCCAACCGGGCCTGCGCGCCGTCAGCGTCGGCAGCCTGAAAGGCCCGAGCCTGTCGGTGTACAGCACGATTGCCTCGGTCAAAGTGGTGCCGGAATTCTCGGTGGCGCGGATCGGCGACGGCGGCGGTTCGACGCCGAAAGTCCAGGGCCGTTTCGATGCCGAAGCCTGGGGCAAGGGCGCCGACGGCAAGCCGTATCGCATCGGCGTGTTCCCGGCGCAATGGAAAGTCGAAGCCTTCGACGAGCGCGCCAAAGAGGACGAAGACGTCAAGTTCGCCGGCACCATGCAGGCCGACGCGGGCGTGTTCACCCCGGGCGATGCCGGACCGAATCCGGCACGCAAGATGTCCACCAACAATGCCGGCAACCTCAAGGTGATCGCCGCCGTCGACGATGCAGGGAAATCCCTGACCGGCGAAGGCCACCTGATCGTCACCGTGCAACGCTGGAACAATCCACCCATTCCCTGATGTTGAAACGTGAGTTTTTCTGAACGACAGCGATTCAGACACTTTTCGGAATGACCGCAAGTCCCGCCAGGCGGGGCTTGCACAGGAGGTTTGCAATGGGCGCTATCTTGAATCTGGTCGAACGTAATCTGCACGAAGTGCACGTCGACGCCGACCGCATGCTGTTTCACATCCCCAGCAGTTCGCTGTTCGCCAGCGATGAACTGACCGGCACCATCATCGATGCGTTGCGCGGCCCTGGCTGCTCATCGGAAGACCTGATCCAGCGCCTCGGCGCGCGGTTCAACGGCGAGGAAATCAACGAGACCCTGCGCGAGCTGATCTCGCTGGAACTGGTCAGCGACGGCTCGCCGCTGACCCCGGACATCGCGGTCAAACGCGTCGAGCGCACCGCGATCAACACCGTGGTACTCAACGTCAACACCGGCTGCAACCTGAGCTGCACCTACTGCTACAAGGAAGACCTCGACAAGCCGTCCGCCGGCAAGAAAATGGATGTCGAAACCGCCATCGCGTCAGTGGAAATGCTGCTGCGTGAATCCCCCGACGAAGAACGTTTCACCGTGGTGTTTTTCGGCGGCGAGCCGCTGAGCAATCGCAAGCTGATCGAGTACATGGTCGATTACTGTGAGAAGCGTTTTGCCGAGGCCGGCAAGTTCGTCGAGTTCGTGATGACCACCAACGCCACGCTGCTCACCGAAGAAACCGTGGACTATCTGAATGCCCACCGCTTCGGATTGTCAGTGAGCATCGACGGACCGAAAACCGTGCACGACCGCAACCGTATCACCGTGGGCGGGCAGGGCACCTATGACGTGGTGCGGCGCAAGGCCGAAATGCTGCTGTCACGCTACAACAGCCGCCCGGTCGGTGCGCGGGTGACCCTGACCACCGGCGTCACCGACGTTGAAACCATCTGGGATCACCTGTTCAACGAGCTGGGGTTTGCCGAAGTCGGATTTGCCCCGGTGACGTCCGGCGATATCAGCAGCTTCAACCTGACCAACGACGAATTGATCGAAGTCTTCGCCAGCATGAAACGCCTCGGTCAGCGTTATCTGGAGGCTGCGCTGGAACACCGCAACATCGGGTTCTCCAACCTGCATCAGCTGATCACCGATATCCACGAGGGCCACAAAAAAGCCCTGCCGTGCGGCGCCGGGCTGAAGATGCTGGCGGTGGATCACAAGGGCGAACTGAACCTGTGCCACCGCTTCACCGGCTCGTCTCTGCCGACTTTCGGCAACGTCCACAGCGGGGTGAAACAGGTCGAGTTGAACGACTTTCTGTCCCAGCGCCTGGATCGCACCAACACCGGTTGCCATGACTGTCAGATCCGCAACCTGTGCTCCGGTGGCTGCTACCACGAGAGCTATGCCCGCTACGGCGACCCGGCCCACCCGACTTATCACTACTGCGAACTGATGCGTGACTGGGTCGACTTCGGCATCGAGGTCTACACCCGGATCATGGCCGCCAACCCTGCGTTCATCAGCAGCTACATCACTCCGCGCAAGGCTCACTGATATGAAACATCTCAAGGCAATCAATAACAAAGCGTTGAAGCTGGATCAGGCCGCGGACGAGAACCGCATTGAAGAGGTGGTGGCGATGAGCTCGGTCGCCGGCTGTGCCTCGACCACCGACCCGGGCTGGGAAATCGATGCGTTCGGTGGCGTATCGTCGCTGTGCCAGCCGATGGAAGCCGACCTGTATGGCTGCTCCGATCCGTGCTGGTGGCCGGCTCAGGTGCCGGACATGATGAGCACCTACCCGGACTGGAACAAGGATGCCCAGGCGTCCAACGACAACTGGCGCAACCTCGGCACTGTCTTCCCGAAAGACAAGTGATCCATAAGAAGAAGGATTCCAGCATGCACAACATCAAAGCCTGCGGCCTTGCCGCACTCGCGGTTCTGAGCGCCTGTGCGCTCCCGGTTCTGGCCGATGAAAACACCGCGCTGCAAGACGGTCACGAGTACATGTTGACCACCAATTACCCGAACAACCTGCACGTCATCGACCTGTCGACCGACAGCTTGTACAAGACCTGCAAGATGCCCGATGCCTTCGGCCCCGGCACCGTGCAGCTGTCGCCGGATCGCAAGACCGCGTACGTGCTGAACAACCATTACGCCGACGTTTACGGTGTCGAGCTGGACAGCTGCAAGCAGGTGTTCCACGCCAGCATCACCCAGCAGCCGGGCGAGAAGGCACGGTCGATGTTTGCCTTCACCGTTAGCCACGACGGCAAGGAACTGTACACCATCGCCAACCCGACTCTGATGCTCAACGACCATTACGAGGTCAAACAGCCGCGGCTGGACGTCTACGCCACCGACGCCGGAATGAACGCCAAACCGGTGCGCAGCTTCCCGGCGCCACGACAGTTGACGATCATGCAGAGCGGCGATGACGGCACGTTGTATGTGGCTGGCGCCGATGTGTACAAGGTCGATGTGAAGAGCGGCAAGTTCGACGTGCTGATCCCCAGCCGCCACTGGAAACGCCCGAACTACAGCGCCCCGGACGTGCTCTACGTGTGGAACCAGCAGACTTACCGCCACGATTTCTCGCTGCTGTACACGGCAGCGAAGTTCAAGGACAAGAAACAGGATCCGACCAGCGCTGAATACCTGTACGGCTTGTTCAGCGTTGATCTGAAAACCGGCAAGACCGAAACCACCGACTTCGGCCCGCTGACCGAAATCTATTTCAGTGGCATGCGCTCACCGAAGGATCCGAACCTGATGTTCGGTGTGCTCAACCGTCTGGCCAAGTACGACATCAAGCAGAAGAAGCTGATTCAGGCGGCCACGCTGGACCATTCCTACTACTGCATTTCGTTCAACAAGGATGGCAGCAAGATCTACCTGGCCGGGACGTTCAACGATGTGGCGATCTTCGATGCCGAGACCATGAAGCAGACTGGGAGCATCAAGTTGCCGGGTGGGGATATGGCGATTACTACGGCGCAGGTATTTGTTCGGTAATCAGGGCGTCAGGGATGACGCCTTCGCGAGCAAGCCCGCTCCCACATTTGAAATGCGGTTCAAATGTGGGAGCGGGCTTGCTCGCGAAGGGGCCCTCTAAACCGCTACAAAAATCAGGCCCCTGGCACCGGGCAACCCACATCCCCTTCCTCACACTTCAAATACTGCTTGAGCGCCTCGGTTCGATCCTTGGTCACGCGCGTAATGCATGAGCTGTAGATCATCGGGTACATACTCCCGCCCTTTACCCCGGATGCCGAAAATTCGCATTCGGCATCGCGAAAATCAATCCACGCCCGCTGAGCACTGACCAGCAGTTTTTTGCTGGCAGGCTCGCCTTTCAGGCGCGCGGCAATTTGCTGATACACCGCGTTCAGCTCTTTATCCGCCGCTTTGTTCTCTTGCCCGGCACACTGATTCATCGTCGCCTGATCGCTGGCATTGGCGCAGTCCACGGCAGCGTGGGCAACGGAAGTGAAAAGAAAAGGTGTCAGGGCCAGGAGCAGGCGTAGGGACATGAGTCATCTCGCTTTGATGAATGAAGGTGTCGGGCAGTTTAGCGACTTCGTGGCGCTATCAAGACTTGAGCTGTCTTGATGCGTTCAACAACCGTTCGGCAGTCGCTGCAATTTCAGCTCCGTCATGCAGCTTTTCCAGCCACCCGGACGGAATTCCCTGAACGCCATAATGGGCACCAGCCAACTGGCCGACAATAGCGGCCGTAGTGTCCGCATCATCGCCCAGATTCGCCGCCCGCAGGACGGCCGCGGCAAAACTGTCGGTGTGCTGGAAGCACCATAACGCCGCTTCCAGAGATTCGACGCAGTAGCCACTGCCGCGAATCTCCCTTTCAGACTTGTTCAGGTAATCGCCACGGGCAATCGCCGCCACCTTGGGCTGGTTGAAGGCACTTTGCGAGAGGTTGCGCATTTCCGCTTTTGATGCGCCTTCCAGGGCCTTGGCGAGCAACTCGGCAAACAACTGGCAGCATTCGACCGCCTCGGGCGCCGCGTGCGTGGTGCGTGAACTGTCGGCGGCGAATCGCCTGATTTGCCGAGCATCGGGGAAATAAAACATTACAACGGGCACCAGACGCATCAGCGAGCCGTTGCCTGCGCTGTAGGGATCAGTGGAGCCGGCAAACGGCTCTCCGGTGTGTTGATAGCGATCCAGCGCCTGACTCACGGTCATGCCGATATCGAAACATTCGCCGGTCGAACTCAGATAACCCCAGTGCCACCAGTTCAGATAGCGGCCCATTTGGTCGGCAGCATCGAATGCGTTTTTGTTCAGCAGGCTTTCTGCCAGACATAGCGCCATAGAGGTGTCGTCGGTCCATTGGCCCGGTTTCAGGTTGAACGGCCCGCCACCGACCATGTCGGTCAGGGACAGGAAGCTGCCCCGAGGCTGAAACTCGACGGTGGTTCCCACCGCATCGCCGCAGGCCAGACCGAGGAGGGCGCCTCGGTAACGTTCGGGGAGGGAGGGCTGCATGATGACGTCCTTGTGTCGTTCAATTCGCTGGGAACGTTATCAGTTTCACAGTGTTGATCCGTTCGGTTTCTGACGAACCGGCACCCCAACATACTGCCGGATATTTCCATTAGCTCAGACAGTTGCACTGGATTGATACAACTTCGCATTGGACATGTGGTCATACAAGCCTACTGTTCAAAACAGGAGGTGACGTATGAAACCAGTACCTAACAGCTTTGAACGTAAAATCATGCTCCGCTCGCCGCGCTCCCATGTCTGGCGTGCGCTGGTCGATGCCGAGGCGTTTGGCCAGTGGTTTGGCGTGGCCCTGGAAGGCCGGCGGTTTATCGCCGGCGAGTGGACGCAGGGGCAGGTCACGTACCCCGGTTATGAACATGTGCTCTGGAACGTGCTGGTGGAGCGAGTCGAGCCCCAGCAGTTGTTTTCCTTCCGCTGGCACCCGTATGCGGTGAACCCGAAAATCGACTACTCCCAGGAACCGACCACGCTGGTCAAATTCGAGCTGCAGGACTATGAGAATGGCACGCTGCTTAAGGTTTCCGAGTCAGGTTTCGCGCATATTCCCGATGTGCGTCAGAAAGAGGCCTACTACATGGACAGCCGTGGCTGGGAAGAGCAGTTGAGCAGGCTCGAACACTTTCTCGCCGAAACAGACAGGGCACGCGAGCGTGAAGGTGGCTGATAACGAGTGGTTTGACCCGTGGTTGAAGCGTTGGGCGCTGATGCCGGACGGCGTTCCGATCATCACGCCGGGCAGCAAGCTGTTGCCGGTGCGTCAGGGCGACGTACCGGCGATGCTGAAGGTCGCGGTGGACGACGAGGAAAAGTACGGCAACTTGCTGATGACCTGGTGGGATGGCGATGGCGCCGCCCGGGTGCTCGCTCATCACGAGGACGGCCTGTTGCTGGAGCGGGCCATGGGCCGGCGTTCGTTGATGCACATGGCGCTCAATGGCGAGGATGACGAGGCCACCCGGATCATGTGCCGGGCATTGGCGCGGCTGCATGCGCCGCGCCCTACGAAACCACCAACACTGGTGGAGCTGGCGCCGTGGTTTGCCTCGCTGCGAGTGGCCGCCACCCGATACGGCGACCAATATTCTATCTGCCTGCAAATGGCTGAAACCTTGCTCGCCGAGCCCCGTGACATCGTGGTTCTGCACGGCGACATGCACCACGACAACGTCCTCGATTTCGGCCCACGCGGCTGGCTGGCGATTGACCCGAAACGGGTGCGGGGCGAGCGTGGTTTTGACTATGCCAACCTGATCTGCAATCCGGAACTGCCGACGGCTGCCGATCCTGAACGCTTTCAACGGCAAGTCGATGTGATCTGTGAAACGGCGGGACTTGAGCGAAAATGCCTTCTGCAATGGGTACTGGCGTTTGCCGGACTGTCTGCCGCGTGGTTCATGGAGGATGACGACCAGAAAGCCGCCGTCGGACAGCTGAAAGTCGCGGATCTGGCGGCTTCTGCACTCAACGCCCGACACGCCTAAGGGTTTTCGGAAGGGGTGCTATGGCGAATGTCTTACACGCGCTGGTAGCTTTTTCGACTATTGCCGATTGGATCCACAGCGTAATCTAGCTTCATCAACTGAAGCACAGGGAGTGTTTCAGGATCATGGATGATCGACCATATGCAAGGATCGCTGCCGACAGGGAGTCGATAATGGTCTTGGGAAAAACCCGCTTCGGCGGGTTTTTTTTCGTCCGTAGAAAAGTGTCGCTCACAAACAAAAACACCGCCGATATGGCGGTGTTTCTGCATCTGCAGGTCTTACGAAGCGATCAACTGCCGCAACACGTAATGCAGGATCCCGCCGGACTTGAAGTACTCCACCTCGTTCAAGGTATCGATGCGGCACAACACTTCGATTTTCTCCTGACGCCCGTCTTCACGGGTGATCAACAGGGTCAGATTCATCCGTGGCGTCAGTTCGACACCGGTCAAACCCTGAATCTCCAGGGTTTCCTTGCCGGTGAGGTTCAGGCTCTTGCGGTTCTGATCCAGCTTGAACTGCAGCGGCAGCACGCCCATGCCCACCAGGTTGGAACGGTGAATCCGCTCGAAGCTTTCGGCAATCACCGCTTTCACCCCCAGCAGATTGGTGCCCTTGGCGGCCCAGTCACGGCTGGAACCGGTGCCATATTCTTGCCCGGCAACCACCACCAGCGGCGTGCCCGAGGCCTGATAGCGCATGGCCGCGTCGTAGATCGCCAGTTTTTCGCCGGTCGGAATGTAGATCGTATTGCCGCCTTCTTCGCCACCGAGCATTTCATTGCGGATACGGATGTTGGCGAACGTGCCGCGCATCATCACTTCATGGTTACCCCGGCGGGAGCCGTAGGAGTTGAAGTCCCGCGGTTCCACACCTTTTTCCCGCAGATAACGCCCGGCCGGGCTGTCAGCCTTGATGTTGCCGGCGGGGGAGATGTGGTCAGTGGTCACCGAATCGCCCAGTAACGCCAGTACTCGCGCACCTTTCACGTCGGTGATCACCGGCAAAGGCCCGGCAATGTCATCGAAGAACGGCGGGTGCTGGATGTAGGTCGAGTCATCCTGCCAGACATAGGTGGCGGCTTGCGGTACTTCGATGGCTTGCCACTGTTCGTCACCGGCAAACACCTCGGCATATTCCTTGTGGAACATCGCCGTGTTGACCTGATTCACCGCGTCGGCGATTTCCTTGCTGCTCGGCCAGATATCGCGCAGGTAGACCGGTTTGCCTTGCTTGTCTTCACCCAGCGGTTCGCTGCTGATGTCCGTGCGCACCGTGCCGGCCAGGGCGTAGGCGACGACCAGTGGTGGCGAGGCCAGCCAGTTGGTTTTCACCAGGGGATGCACCCGGCCTTCAAAATTGCGGTTACCGGACAGCACCGACGCCACGGTCAGGTCGGCTTTCTGGATGGCTTTTTCGATGGGTTCCGGCAGCGGCCCGGAGTTGCCGATGCAAGTGGTGCAGCCATAGCCCACCAACGAAAACCCGAGTTGATCGAGGTACTGCGTCAGTCCGGCAGCCTTGTAATAGTCAGTGACGACTTTGGAGCCCGGTGCCAGTGAGCTTTTCACCCACGGTTTACGGGTCAGGCCTTTCTCCACGGCTTTTTTCGCCAGCAGACCGGCGGCCATCATCACGCTCGGGTTGGAAGTGTTGGTGCAGGACGTGATCGCGGCAATCACCACTGCGCCGTTTTTCAGGCGATAGGTGTGGCCGTCGTACTCGTAATCGGTTTCACCGACCAGATCGGCATTGCCCACCGCGACACCGCCGCCGCCCTCGCTTTCCAGACGTCCTTCGTCCTTGCTGACGGGTTTGAACTGCAAGTCGAGGAAATCGCTGAACGCCTGGCCGACATTCGGCAGCGAGACGCGATCCTGCGGGCGTTTCGGCCCGGCGAGGCTGGCTTCGACGCTGCCCATGTCCAGCGCCAGGCTGTCGGTGAACACCGGTTCCTGACCGGGCAGGCGCCACAGGCCCTGGGCCTTGGTGTAGGCCTCGACCAGTTTCACCACTTCGGTGGGGCGACCGGACAGGCGCAGGTATTCCAGCGTCACGTCATCGACCGGGAAGAAACCGCAGGTCGCGCCATATTCCGGAGCCATGTTGGCGATAGTCGCGCGGTCGGCCAGCGGCAGGTCGGCGAGGCCGTCACCGTAGAACTCGACGAATTTGCCGACCACGCCTTTCTTGCGCAGCATCTGCGTCACGGTCAGCACCAGGTCGGTGGCGGTGATGCCTTCCTTGAGCTTGCCGGTGAGTTTGAAACCGATCACCTCAGGAATCAGCATCGATACCGGTTGCCCGAGCATCGCCGCTTCGGCTTCGATACCGCCGACGCCCCAGCCAAGTACGCCGAGGCCGTTGATCATGGTGGTGTGGGAGTCAGTGCCGACCAGCGTGTCGGGGAAGGCATAGGTGCGGCCGTCTTCATCCTTGGTCCACACCGTACGTCCGAGGTATTCGAGGTTGACCTGATGGCAGATCCCGGTGCCCGGCGGCACCACGCTGAAGTTGTCGAAGGCGCTCTGACCCCAGCGCAGAAAGGCGTAGCGTTCGCCGTTGCGCTGCATTTCGATGTCGACGTTCTGTTCGAACGCGCTGGCGCTGGCGAACTTGTCGACCATCACCGAGTGGTCGATCACCAGATCCACAGGTGACAGCGGGTTGATTCGCTGCGGATCGCCGCCGGCCTTGGCCATGGCGGCGCGCATCGCGGCCAGATCGACCACGGCGGGTACGCCGGTAAAGTCCTGCATCAGCACGCGGGCAGGGCGGTACTGGATTTCCCGGTCGGAGCGACGCTCCTTGAGCCACGCGGCAATCGCCTTGAGGTCGGCGCCGGTGACAGTTTTTTCATCTTCCCAGCGCAGCAGGTTTTCCAGCAGGACTTTCAGCGACATCGGCAGCTTGTCGAGATCGCCCAAGGTCTTGGCGGCATCCGGCAAGCTGAAATAGTGGTAAGTCTTGTCGTCGACTTTCAGGGTTTTAAGGGATTTCAGACTATCGAGGGACGGCATTACGATCACTCCTTTGAGTCCGCACGGCTACGGACTGAGGGGACGGGCAGAGCTATCAACGTAGCCCTGTTTTCAGTAGCTGGCTAATAACTGGACTCTATGGGCAAGTCCAAGGTTCCGACATCGGCTATCATGCGCCGGTTTTCGTGACAGGCTTTGCTTTGACGCAAGCCTGGACATCGCGCAGGGGATGAATGACCGCCCTCTGCCCAGGAGTAAGAATGAACACCCTATTCATGCATTGCCGGCCGGGCTTCGAAGGCGAAGTCTGCTCGGAAATTTCCGACCTCGCCGCCCAACTGAACGTGGCCGGCTACGCCAAGGCCAAACCGGCGACCGCTTGCGCCGAGTTCGTCTGCACCGAAGAAGACGGCGCCGAGCGCCTGATGCGTGGCCAGCGTTTCGCCGAGCTGATCTTCCCGCGCCAATGGGCTCGCGGGGTTTTCATCGATCTGCCGGAAACCGACCGTATCAGCGTGATCCTCGCGCACATGGCCGAATTCCCGGTGTGCGGCAGCTTGTGGCTGGAAGTCGTCGACACCAACGACGGCAAGGAACTGTCCAATTTCTGCAAGAAGTTCGAAGGCCCGCTGCGCAAGGCGCTGACCGGCGCCGGAAAACTGGTGGACGACGCCGACAAGCCGCGCCTGTTGCTGACCTTCAAGAGCGGCCGTGAGGTGTTCCTCGGCCTGGCCGATGCCGGTAACTCGGCGATGTGGCCGATGGGCATTCCGCGGTTGAAGTTCCCGCGTGAGGCGCCGAGCCGTTCGACCCTGAAGCTGGAAGAAGCCTGGCACCACTTTATCCCCCGGGATCAGTGGGACGAGCGCCTGCACAGCGACATGACCGGCGTCGACCTCGGCGCGGCGCCGGGCGGCTGGACATGGCAACTGGTCAATCGCGGCATGCTGGTGACGGCCATAGACAACGGCCCGATGGCCGAAAGCCTGATGGACACCGGTCTGGTGCAGCACTTGATGGCTGACGGTTTCACCTTCAAGCCCAAGCAGCCGGTGGACTGGATGGTCTGCGACATCGTCGAGAAACCGGCGCGCAACGCCGCGATGCTTGAAGAGTGGATCGGCGAGGGGCATTGCCGGGAAGCGGTGGTCAACCTCAAGTTGCCGATGAAGCAGCGTTACGCCGAAGTGAAGCGTCTGCTCGAACGCATTGCCGATGGTTTCAAGGCACGCGGGATCAAGGTCGATATCGGCTGCAAGCAGCTTTACCACGACCGCGAGGAAGTGACCTGCCATTTGCGCCGCCATGACGTGAAGAAAGCCAAAGCCCGCTGAGCGCGCGACAGGTGACCGAACACCCGGCATTGGGCGACAATGCCGGCCAGTTTCAGGAGTGAATCATGAGTGAAATGATCGATACGCCGGTCGACGGCACCCTCGACGCTACGGGCCTCAATTGCCCGGAGCCGGTGATGATGCTACACCAGCACATCCGTGACCTGGTGCCCGGCGGCCTGCTCAAGGTGATCGCCACCGACCCGTCGACCCGTCGCGACATCCCCAAGTTCTGCGTATTTCTCGACCATGAACTGGTGGGGCAGCACGAAGAGGCCGGGACCTATCTGTACTGGATTCGCAAGAAGTCCGGCTGATCGGAAGGCAAAAAAAGACCTGCAATTGCAGGTCTTTTTTTATGGCCGGTCAGCCCATCGAGCGGCTGATGCGGATGCGTTTGCGTGCGCTGCGCGTCAGGCGGATCGACAGCATCAGTGCCGCACAGCTCAGGCCGACGATCAGGCCTTCCCACAAGCCGCTCGGGCCGCGTGGCTCACCGAACCAGTCGGTCAGGCCGAGGGCGTAACCCACCGGCAGGCCGATGCCCCAGTAGGCGAACAGGGTCAGGATCATCGTCACCCGCGTGTCCTGATAACCGCGCAGGGCGCCGGCGGCGGTGACCTGGATCGCGTCGGAGAACTGGAACAGCGCCGAGTACACGATCAGCATCGCGGCGATGTGAATCACCATCGGATCCGAGGTGTAGATCGCTGCGATATGCTCGCGCATCAGCAACATCATGCTCGCCGACAGACAGGCGTAGGCCAGCGCAGTCCCCATGCCGACACCCGCCGCAAAACGCGCTTCGCGAGGTTCTTCACGGCCCAGGGCCTGGCCGACACGCACGGTCACGGCCATGCCCAGCGAGTACGGAATCATGAACACTAGCGAGCTGACGTTCAGCGCGATCTGGTGCCCGGCCACCACCGTGGCGCCGAGGCTGCCGATCAGCAGCGCGATTACCGCGAAAATGCTCGACTCGGCAAACACTGCAATACCAATTGGCAGACCGATGGCCAGCAGACGTTTGATCACCGCCCATTGCGGCCAGTCGAAACGGCTGAACAGTTCGCTCGACTTGTAGGCCGGCGCCCAGCGCTCATAACCGGCCAGACCCAGCGCCATGACCCACATCACGATTGCCGTGGCCCAGCCGCAACCGACGCCGCCCATGGCCGGCACACCGAAGTGGCCATAAATGAACACGTAGTTGAGCGGAATGTTCAGCGCCAGGCCGCACAGGCCCAACACCATCGCCGGCCGGGTGCGGCCGAGGCCGTCACTGGTGCAGCGCAGCACATGGTAGAAGGCCACCGCCGGCAGGCCGCTGGCAATGCCGTGCAGGTACTGCATGCACGGGCCGATCAGTTCCGGATCGACTTTCATCAGGTGCAGGATCGGTTCGGCGCAGAACAGTAGGGTGGTCGCCATCAGTCCGACCGCCAGCGCCAGCCACAAGGCCTGGCGCACGATCGGGCCGATCTCGCTGTGGGTGCCGGCGCCGAAGCGCTGGGCGACTTTCGGCGTGGTGGCCAGCAGGGTGCCGGTCATCAGCAGAAACACCGGTACCCAGATCGAGTTGCCCAGTGCCACGGCCGCCAGATCCTTTGGCCCGACGCGCCCGGCCATCACCGCATCGACGAAGCCCATGGCGGTGGTTGCCAGCTGCGCGATCATGATCGGCAGGGCCAGGCCGAGCAGATTCTTCAGCTCCAGGCGAACCCGGGCAGGGCGGTTGAGGGAAACGGCGGCAGGGCGTTCGGTTACGGAGTTCACAGGCAAAGCGTCCACAGGGGTTGATGCGCAAGGCCGGGCATTCTACGCCGCTGACGTTATGGTCAGGAAAAATCCTCTGTTGCGGATTTGTAATCAACAGCCTGCTGGCTCATCGCAGTCCCAGCGCCTACACTGCCGGTCCGCCCAAGGAGCCCCGCCATGCTGATTGTTGCCGACGAAAATATCCCGCTGCTCGATGCCTTTTTTGCCGGTTTCGGCGAGATCCGCCGGGTGCCGGGCCGTTCCATTGACCGGGCCACGGTCGAACAGGCCGACGTGTTGCTGGTGCGCTCGGTGACCAACGTCAACCGCGCGTTGCTCGAAGGCAGCCAGGTTCGTTTTGTCGGTACCTGCACCATCGGCACCGATCATCTGGATCTCGAATACTTCAACGAGGCCGGCATCACCTGGTCCAGCGCGCCGGGCTGCAATGCTCGTGGTGTGGTGGATTATGTGCTGGGCAGCCTGATGACCCTGGCTGAAATCGAAGGTGTCGATTTGAGTGAACGCACCTATGGCGTGATCGGCGCCGGTGAAGTGGGCGGTCGCTTGATCAAGGTGCTGAAAGGGCTGGGCTGGAGCGTGAAAGTCTGCGATCCGCCGCGTCAGGCGGCCGAGGGCGGCGACTATGTCAGCCTGGAGCAGATCATCCAGCAGTGCGACGTGATCAGTCTGCACACCCCGCTGACCCGCAGTGGTGAAGGCGCGACCTGGCACTTGTTCGACGAGCAACGTTTGCAGCAACTCAAGCCCGGCGCCTGGCTGATCAATGCCGCCCGTGGCCCGGTGGTGGATAACGCCGCGTTGCGCGAAGTGCTGCTGGAGCGTGAAGACCTGCAAGCGGTCCTCGATGTGTGGGAAGCCGAGCCTGAAGTCGATGTCGCCTTGGCCGAGCTCTGTGTGCTGGCGACTCCGCATATCGCCGGTTACAGCCTCGATGGCAAGCAACGCGGCACGGCGCAGATCTATCAGGCTTACTGCGATTACATCGGTCAGCCGGCCAGCATTCAGCTTGGCGACCTGTTGCCGGCACCGTGGTTGTCGGAAGTTTCCCTGCATGCCGACAGCGATCCGGCCTGGGCCCTGGCGATGTTGTGCCGGGGCGTGTACGACCCGCGCCGGGACGATGCGGATTTTCGCCGCACTTTGTTGGGTAGCGTCGGTGAGCAGCGTGCAGCGTTCGATGTGTTGCGCAAGCAGTATCCGGTACGCCGCGAGATTGAAGGGCTGAAAGTAAGAATCGAGGGGGATTCACCCGCCCTGCGGCAGATCGTGTCGGCGCTGGGCGCTGTGGCCGTATAAATCGCGGGCAGAAAAAACCCGGCCTACGGGGGCCGGGTCAGGAAGACGGTGGCTACATCACTTTTGTTCGGCAGGCTTGACCAATCGCTTCTCCAGTTCGCGGCAAGCGTTCTGGATCATGTCTTCAGTGATTGGCACTTCGCGCCCATCCTTATCGATAATCGAGCAACCCAGAGGTTGGCCGGGCTTGGTGCGGATCACTTGAATCTTGTCGTCGCTGCTGTGTTGCAAGGACATGGCCTGTCTCCTCATCAGGTTGTGTAAGCACAATAAAACCGTCAGGTGACCAGGCTGTGACAACTCCCTTCGATCTTTCCGGAACGGTATCTTCACTCAAGCAGAATTGACCGTTCGTCTCAACCCGGGCATTAGACCGATAGCATCTAGGGGGTAGTCTGGCCGGTCATAATTAACCTGACTCATTGTGATTTGCAGAGTTCCACCCCATTGAGTGTCCAGGCTGGCCCCATTAATCAGCATACGACGTGAACCTGAATGATCCCGATGCTTTCCTCGCGCCACCGCCGGGCCCTGCGCCTGACCAGTCATTTTCTCGCTCCTTATCGCTGGCAGGCCTTCGGCGCACTGCTCGCGCTGATCGTCACCGCCGGCATCACCTTATCGATGGGGCAGGGCATCAAGCTGCTGGTCGATCAGGGTTTCATGACCCAGTCGCCGCATTTGCTCAACCAGTCCATTGGCCTGTTCATGCTCTTGGTGCTGGGGCTCGCAGTCGGTACTTTTGCCCGGTTCTATCTGGTGTCATGGATCGGCGAGCGGGTGGTGGCCGACATCCGTCGGCAGGTGTTCAACCATCTGGTTTACCTGCATCCCGGGTTCTACGAGGACAATCGCAGTTCGGAAATCCAGTCGCGCCTGACCGCTGACACGACGTTGCTGCAATCGGTGATCGGTTCGTCGCTGTCGCTGTTCTTGCGCAATCTTTTGATGGTCATTGGCGGCGTCGTGCTGCTGTTCATCACCAATGCCAAGCTCACCAGTATCGTGGTGATTGCGCTGCCGCTGGTGATTGCGCCGATCCTGATTTTCGGGCGACGTGTGCGTAATCTTTCGCGATTGAGCCAGGACCGGATCGCCGACATTGGCAGCTATGTCTCGGAAACCCTTGGCCAGATCAAGACCGTTCAGGCTTATAACCATCAGGTGCAGGATGAACAGCGTTTCGCCTCGACCGTCGAGCAGGCGTTCGAGACCGCGCGCAAACGGATTTTCCAGCGGGCCTGGCTGATCACGCTGGTGATCGTGCTGGTGCTCGGCGCCGTCGCGGTGATGTTGTGGGTCGGGGGGATGGACGTGATTGCCGGGCGGATTTCTGCCGGTGAACTGGCGGCGTTCGTGTTCTACAGCCTGATCGTCGGCAGTGCGTTTGGCACGTTGAGCGAAGTGATCGGCGAACTGCAGCGCGCAGCGGGCGCCGCCGAGCGCATCGCCGAATTGTTGCGTTCGGAGAACATCATCCAGCCGCCGAAAGCCGGACTGGTGACCTTGCCGGCGCGGGTCAAAGGCGAGCTGGCGTTGCAGGACGTGCGTTTTTCCTACCCTTCGCGTCCCGAAAGCTTTGCCGTTGACGGCTTGAGTCTGACGGTCAACGCGGGCGAAACCCTTGCGCTTGTAGGCCCGTCCGGTGCGGGCAAGTCCACGGTGTATGACTTGCTGCTGCGTTTCTATGATCCGCGCGAAGGGCAAATCCTGATCGATGGCGTGCCGCTGACAAGTCTTGATCCCCTGGACCTGCGCCGCTGTTTTGCACTGGTTTCGCAGACTCCGGCGCTGTTCTTCGGCAGCGTCGAAGAAAACATTCGCTACGGTTGCCCGACTGCCACCCTGGAGCAGGTGCAGGAAGCCGCGAAAATCGCCCACGCCCACGACTTTATCGAACAAATGCCCGACGGCTACCAGACCCATCTGGGCGACGGTGGTCTCGGCCTGTCCGGTGGGCAACGCCAGCGCCTGGCCATCGCCCGGGCGTTGCTGGTCGACGCGCCGATCCTGCTGCTGGACGAAGCCACCAGCGCCCTCGATGCCCAGAGCGAACACCTGATCCAGCAAGCCCTGCCCAGTCTGATGCAAAACCGCACCACCCTGGTGATCGCCCACCGCTTGGCCACCGTGAAAAACGCCGACCGGATTGCGGTGATGGACCAGGGCAAGCTAGTGGCGATCGGTACGCATCAGGAGCTGATCGCCAGCAATCCGCTGTATGCGCGGTTGGCGGCGTTGCAGTTCAGTGATGGGCATCTGGCTTCGACCGACCCAGTAACCGACTAAGTAAGCGACCTAGTAACCGACCCAGTAGAGCGTCATAAAAAATGCCCGCATCTCTCGATGCGGGCATTTTTGTTTACGGCGATCTTTGCACGATCACTGATCGTCAAAGTACCGCTCATGCCAGTCCACCAGCGGCTGCGGCGAGTTGAGTTTCTGGCCGTAGATCACCGAGTAGGACAGCACGTTCTGCACGTATTGGCGGGTTTCGTCGAACGGGATGCTTTCGACCCACACGTCGAAGCTCAGGTGGTCGGCACCGCGCAGCCACTGGCGCACGCGGCCCGGGCCGGCGTTGTAGGCGGCGGAGGCGAGCACGCGGTTGCCATTGAACTGGCTGTGTACCTGGCTCAGGTAGGCGGCGCCGAGCTGGATGTTCTTGTCCGGATCGAGCACCTGCTGCGGCGAGGCCAGCGGAATGCTGAACTTGCGCGCGGTTTCCTTGGCGGTGCCGGGCATCAGTTGCATCAGGCCGCTGGCACCGACGCCGGAGCGGGCGTCGTCCATGAAGGCGCTTTCCTGACGGGTAATGGCGAACACCCAGCTCGAGTGCAGGCCACGGACCTTGGCTTCACGCACGAGGGTGTCGCGGTGGGCCATCGGGAAGCGGATGTCCAGGTCGTCCCAGTATTGCGCCTGGCTGATGGTGCGGATCGCCGGGAAATACCATTTCAGGTCGTAAGCCAGTTTGGCCTGGGCGACCATCTCGTCGCGGTTGAAGTGACGGCTGACGTGGTACCACTCTCGACGTCCGTCGACGATCTGCCCGCGGGCGTGGAATTCCAGTGCGCGGCGCACGCCGGGGGTGTTGCGCACCTTGTTGATGGTGGCCTGGCTGAGCACCAACGGTTTGTTGACCAGCGAATAAGGCAGTTGCGAGCGATCGGCGGCCAGGAAACCGTAGAAATCCCGCTCCCGTGCGAGGCTCTTGTACAGCGTCTGTGCTTCAGGGTTCTGTGGTTGCGCCAGTTCCAGGCTGCGGGCCTGCCAGTAGCGCCAGCGGTTGGTGGTGGCCAGATCCTGCGGCAGGCGGCGGGTCAACTGATAGGCATCGTCCCAGCGTGCCAGGCGCAGCAGCAGGCGCAGGCGCCATTCGGAAACGGTGTTGTCGCGCAGTTCCGGGTCATATTTGGTCATCACGTCCAGCGCGCGGCTGTCGAAGCGACGGGCCAGGGTCAGGCCGATTTCCCGGGCGATGGCGACTTTTTCATCCCGCGAGAAATGCATGCTGCTGGCGTAGCCATCAAGCAGATCCATGGCCTTGTCCGGATCCTGGCGGGCCAGACGGCGCAGGCCGAGGCTGACGATGTCCGACATCGGTTCGTCGGCCGGGGTGAAGCGCGATGGCTGGTTGAGCAGTTCCGGTTTCTGCGCAACATCCACCAGCAGACGCCCGCGTGGCGACAGTGTGGTCAGGCCGTTGACCAGGCTGTTGGCCAACGGATAGTTACGCGCCTGGGCGGCGAGTTTGGTGCGCTCCCAGCGTTTTTGCTCGGTCAACTGGCCGTCGGCGGCCCAGATCCCGAACAGCGCGTCACACGCGGCGGGTTGCGATTTGCCGGTCAGCCACAGTTTGTCGGCATTGGCGTAACCCTCGGCCTTGTGGCCGCTGCTGATCTGGTACTGCGCGTTCAGGCAGTCCAGTTCGGTGAAGTTAAGCTTCGGATCGTAATACTTGACGAAAGTCGCCCAGTCGCCACGGTCGGCGAGCCAGCGCAACCAGCGCAGCTTCATCCAGTTGGCCTGGGGCAGGTCACCGTGTTCGGCGAGGAATTTCTCGATTTCCGCGTTGCTGGCAGTCTTCAGGCGGGCGGTCAGCTCGTCGTAGGCCAGGTACGGCTCCAGCGGATAATCGGCGAGTGCCTGGCTGTAACGGAAATACGGGCCGGTATCGCCCTTGGCCAGGGCGCGCTTGGCCTCATCGTAATACTGGCGCTGGGTGGACAGGTCCACCGCCTGGGCGGATTGAGCAGCAGCGGCGGTGAGTAGCAAACAGGACAAAACACTGAGAAGGCGACTGCGCATGAGACATCCGGGCAGAGAAATCATGACAAGTGCCAGCGTGGGTGGCACTGAATTGTCTGTAGCTTAGCCTTTTGCCAGCAGACGGCGAAAGCTTTGCCGGCCTTGCGGCACAAGTTCGCAACAAATGTTGTGCAGAGTACGTCAGCGGCGAAATTGCCGGCCTGTTCGGCCCTCGATTCAGGTAGAATGCGCGCCCGGTTTTTGGAGAAGCTCATGACCCTGCTCAAATTCAGCGATGTGTCCCTTGCATTCGGCGCGATGCCGTTGTTGGACAAGGTGTCCTGGCAGATCGCCCGTGGTGAGCGGGTGTGCATCATCGGTCGCAACGGCACTGGCAAGTCCAGCATGATGAAACTGGTCAAGGGCGACCAGAAGCCTGACGACGGCGCCGTGTGGCGTGCCCCCGGTCTGAAAATCGGTGAATTGCCGCAGGAACTGCCGGTGGCCGACGAGCGGACCGTGTTCGACGTGGTGGCCGAAGGCCTCGACGGCGTGGGTGCGCTGCTTGCCGAATACCATCACCTGAGCCAGAACATCGTCACCGACGCTGATCTGGAAAAGCTGATGCACGTCCAGCATGACCTCGAAGCCCGTGACGGCTGGCGCTTGCAGACCCTGGTCGACAGCACTCTGAGCCGCCTGCAACTGCCGGCCGACAAGACCCTCGCCGAGTTGTCCGGCGGCTGGCGTCGTCGTGTGCTGCTGGCCCAGGCGCTGGTGTCCGAGCCGGATCTGCTGCTGCTCGACGAACCGACCAACCACCTGGACATCGGTGCGATTGCCTGGCTCGAAGAAGCACTGAAGGATTTCCAGGGCGCCGTGCTGTTCATCACGCACGACCGTTCCTTCCTGCAAAACCTGGCCACCCGCATTCTTGAACTGGATCGCGGTGGCCTGATCGACTGGAACGGCGACTACGCCAGTTTCCTGGTCCACAAAGAAGCCGAACTGGCCGCTGAAGAAACCGCCAACGCGCTGTTCGACAAGCGTCTGGCTCAGGAAGAAGTGTGGATTCGTCAGGGTATCAAGGCCCGTCGCACCCGTAACGAAGGCCGCGTGCGTGCGCTGAAGGCCCTGCGTGTCGAGCGCAGCGAACGTCGTGAACGCACCGGCAAGGCCAACATCCAGCTGGAAACAGCGGAGAAGTCCGGCAAGCAAGTGATGGTGCTGGATAACGTGAGTTTCGCGCATCCGGGCGGCCCGTTCCTGATCCGCGATTTCTCCATGGTGCTGCAGCGCGGCGATCGTATCGGCCTGCTCGGCGCCAACGGCACCGGTAAAACCACCCTGCTGAAACTGATGCTCAGCGGTCTGCAACCAACCAGCGGCAAGGTGGAAGAGGGCACCAAGATCGACGTGGCCTACTTCGACCAGTTGCGCCATCAGCTGGATCTGGAAAAGACCGTGGTCGACAACGTCGCCGAAGGTCGCGATTTCATCGATATCAATGGCCAGAGCCGCCACGTGCTGAGCTACCTCGGCGATTTCCTGTTCAGCCCGCAGCGTGCCCGCACGCCGGTAAAGGCGCTGTCCGGAGGCGAGCGTGCGCGTCTGCTGCTGGCCAAACTATTCAGCAAGCCTGCAAACCTGCTGGTGCTCGACGAACCGACCAACGACCTCGACGTGGAAACCCTCGAGCTGCTCGAAGAGGTGCTGCTGACCTTCAACGGCACCGTGCTGATGGTCAGCCACGACCGGGCATTCCTCGATAACGTGGTAACCAGCACTCTTGTCTTCGAAGGTGAGGGCAAGGTTCGCGAATACGTCGGCGGCTATCAGGACTGGATCCGCCAGGGCGGTTCGCCGCGTCTGTTGGGCGTGACTGAAAGCAAATCCGGCAAGGCCGACCTGAACTCGGCGGTGGTCACTGCTGAACCGGCCCCGGTTGCCGCGCCTGTCGCTGCGGCCCCGGCTGCGAAGAAGAAACTGAGCTACAAGCTTCAGCGCGAGCTGGAAGCGTTGCCGGGCGACATCGACGCCAAAGAGCAGCAGATTGCTGCGGTCGAGGCTGAAATGGCTGAAGCCGGTTTCTACCAGCGTCCGCCGGCCGAAACGGCCAAGGTGATTGCTTCTCTGGAGCAGTTGCAGGCTGAGCTGGATGCGCTGGTGGAGCGTTGGGCGGAGCTGGACGCCTGATTGTTTCCAGGTATGAAAAAGCCCGGCGTCCAGTGATGGACGCCGGGCTTTTTAGCTTTTCACAAGTGCCTGGGATCAGCGTTTGACCAGGTGCACCGCCAGCACATCGCAAGGTGCGCCGTGCAGGACATCGTTGGCGGTCGAGCCCAATAGCAGCGCCAGACCATGTCGGCCATGGCTGCCGACCACGATCAGGTCGCATTCCTGTTCCTTGGCGAAGTGGTGGATTTCCTGACGTGGCTGGCCGTAGGTCAGGTGGCAGTTGGAGCCTTCCAGTTCGGTGTATTTGTGCTTCAGGCGCTCAAGGCGTTCCTTGGCTTGATCGAACTGCTGCTGTTGCAGTTGTGACAGATCCATCGGCACGTCACCGCCAAAGGCCATGGCCATCGGTTCGACGATATGCACCAGCGACAGCTTGGCGCCATTGCTCACCGACAGCTCTCGGGCGCGGTGGATCACAGGGTCGCACTCTTCGGTCAGATCTACGGCGACCAGGATATGGTGGTAGGGCATGAGGTGCTCCTCGTGAGGGATCAATATTGTTAAGTATGGCTGGTTTCAAGCGCATTGGTTCCAAAGTGACGCAATGGGCTCATGACAAAACGGGAGTACACATATGACGGTCTGGCTGGTGGTGTCAATCCTGCTGGTGGTGTTGAGCCCCTTGGCGTGGTTGCGTCCGTCCCGTGCACAGAGTGGTCGGATAGCCTTGCGCACCGAGGCCCGGCGCATCGGGCTGGCCATGCAGCTGGCGCCCCAGGAGTGGCCGCACTGGCTGAGCCAGGAGCCGCCAAACCCGTGCGCGCAATACCATCGGCCACGGCGCGGCAAGCAGCCGGCGTGCTGGACGTATTGGCAGAAATCCCCGGGCGTGTGGGTCAATCAGTGGCAGGAAGTCTGTGAAGATGCGCTTCTGCTCAATCATTTCGAAAAATTGCCGGGCAACGTTTTCAAGGTTGAAGCCGACAAGCAGATGATCGCGCTCTATTGGGGCGAGAAGGGTGACGCTTCGGTTCTGCTGGACATTGATGCCACGCTGAAAGCGCTGGCATGACTCACGGACGTTTCGCGCTGCAACGGTGCGAAACGTCTGGCAGACGAGCAATAAAAAGCCCGACATGATTCATCGGGCGGGGTTGGCCAGGCAGGCCGGAAATTCTTTTTGGCGTTGAACCGGAGTGAGCCGGTCAGCAAAAGTGCGCCTGTTTTCCTTTGTAGTCCAGCCAGCGTAGCCTGTTAAACAAGGCTTGCGGCGAATTAGGGCGACTTTTCTAACTATTCATCTTATGAATGCCCTGGCATGCAAGCATGCGTGGGCGGGCTGCGTCTTACAGAAATGACCGCAAAGTCGCATTTCAACCCGTATTTAGGGCGATTGACAATTGTCGGAAATTCCGTGAAGGTGGCGTACCCAAATCAAACGGGCGTATGAATTGAGCGTTTGTATTGCAGACTGCTCCTACAGAATCCCGACTATCGCGTTGGCGGGTGTGCCGGGTGGATTGGTGTCAGCATTGACGAAAAAGCGTCCTGCCGAGCCATTCGCCTGCGTCCGACGTGTACTGTTCAGCTTCCATATCGTGGAGATCAGTTGATGATTTACGAAGGTAAAGCCATCACGGTTAAAGCTCTTGAAAGTGGCATCGTCGAATTGAAATTCGACCTCAAGGGTGAGTCCGTCAACAAGTTCAACCGTCTTACCCTGAACGAACTGCGTCAGGCCGTAGACACCATCAAGGCAGATGCTTCGATCAAGGGCGTGATCGTCAGCAGTGGCAAGGACGTGTTCATCGTCGGCGCCGACATCACCGAATTTGTCGACAACTTCAAGCTGCCGGATGCCGAGCTGGTTGCAGGCAATCTCGAAGCCAACAAGATCTTCAGCGATTTCGAAGACCTCAACGTTCCGACCGTGGCCGCAATCAACGGCATCGCCCTGGGTGGCGGTCTGGAAATGTGCCTGGCGGCGGACTACCGCGTCATGTCCACCAAGGCCAAGATCGGTCTGCCGGAAGTCAAGCTGGGTATCTACCCGGGCTTCGGCGGTACCGTGCGTCTGCCGCGCCTGATCGGTGCAGACAATGCCATCGAGTGGATTGCCGCCGGCAAGGAAAACCGTCCTGAAGACGCGCTGAAAGTCGGCGCCGTCGATGCCGTGGTTGCCCCTGAAAAGCTGCAGGAAGCCGCTGTTGAGCTGATCAAGCGCGCCATCTCCGGCGAGTTCGACTACAAGGCCAAGCGTCAGCCGAAGCTGGAAAAGCTCAAGCTGAACGCTATTGAGCAAATGATGGCTTTCGAAACCGCCAAGGGTTTCGTGGCTGGCCAGGCCGGCCCGAACTACCCGGCCCCGGTTGAAGCGATCAAGACCATCCAGAAAGCCGCGAACTTCGGTCGTGACAAGGCGCTGGAAGTCGAAGCCGCAGGTTTCGTGAAACTGGCCAAGACCTCTGCCGCGCAGAGCTTGATCGGTCTGTTCCTGAACGATCAGGAACTGAAGAAAAAGGCCAAGGCCTACGACGAAATCGCCAAGGACGTGAAACAGGCCGCCGTACTGGGCGCCGGCATCATGGGTGGCGGTATCGCCTATCAGTCGGCCTCCAAAGGCACGCCGATCCTGATGAAGGACATCAACGAGCACGGCATCGAGCAAGGTCTGGCGGAAGCCGCCAAGCTGCTGGTCGGCCGCGTTGATAAAGGCCGTATGACTGCCGCGAAAATGGCTGAAGTGCTCAACGGCATTCGTCCTACGCTGTCCTACGGCGATTTCGGTCACGTTGACCTGGTCGTTGAAGCCGTGGTCGAGAATCCGAAGGTCAAGCAAGCCGTTCTGGCGGAAGTCGAAGCTCAGGTCAAAGAGGACACTATCCTCGCGTCCAACACTTCGACCATTTCCATCAGCCTGCTGGCCAAGGCCCTCAAGCGTCCGGAAAACTTCGTCGGCATGCACTTCTTCAACCCGGTGCACATGATGCCGCTGGTGGAAGTGATCCGTGGCGAGAAGTCCAGCGAGCTGGCTGTTGCCACCACCGTTGCCTACGCCAAAAAAATGGGCAAGAACCCGATCGTCGTCAACGACTGCCCGGGCTTCCTGGTCAACCGCGTACTGTTCCCGTACTTCGGCGGTTTCGCCAAGCTGGTCAGTGCCGGTGTGGACTTCGTCCGTATCGACAAGATCATGGAAAAATTCGGCTGGCCGATGGGCCCGGCGTACCTGATGGACGTGGTCGGCATCGACACCGGCCACCACGGTCGTGACGTAATGGCTGAAGGCTTCCCGGACCGCATGAAGGACGATCGTCGTTCGGCCATCGACGTGCTTTACGAAGCCAAGCGTCTGGGTCAGAAGAACGGCAAGGGCTTCTACGCCTACGAGGCCGACAAGAAAGGCAAGCAGAAGAAGGTTGCCGATCCGTCGGTACTGGAAGTGCTCAAGCCGATCGTCTACGAGCAGCGTGAAGTCACTGACGAAGACATCATCAACTGGATGATGATCCCGCTGTGCCTGGAAACCGTGCGTTGCCTGGAAGACGGCATCGTCGAAACCGCCGCCGAAGCCGACATGGGTCTGGTCTACGGCATTGGTTTCCCTCCATTCCGTGGCGGTGCGCTGCGCTACATCGACTCGATCGGTGTTGCCGAGTTCGTTGCCCTGGCCGACCAGTACGCTGATTTGGGCGCGCTGTACCACCCGACCGCGAAGCTGCGCGAAATGGCCAAGAACGGCCAGAGCTTCTTCGGTTAAGCGCCCCCAACTAGAGTGAGAGTGAACTTATGAGCTTGAATCCTAGAGACGTCGTGATTGTCGACTTCGGTCGTACTCCGATGGGCCGCTCCAAGGGCGGCATGCACCGCAACACCCGCGCCGAAGACATGTCGGCGCACCTGATCAGCAAACTGCTGGAACGCAACACCAAGGTCGATCCTGCAGAAGTCGAGGACGTGATCTGGGGCTGTGTGAACCAGACCCTGGAGCAGGGCTGGAACATCGCGCGCATGGCGTCGCTGATGACCCAGATCCCGCACACTTCGGCCGGCCAGACCGTCAGCCGTCTGTGCGGCTCGTCGATGAGCGCCCTGCACACCGCTGCGCAAGCGATCATGACCGGCAACGGTGACGTATTCGTGGTTGGTGGCGTCGAGCATATGGGCCACGTGAGCATGATGCACGGTGTCGATCCGAACCCGCACATGTCCCTTTACGCGGCAAAAGCCTCGGGCATGATGGGCCTGACCGCTGAAATGCTGGGCAAAATGCACGGCATCACTCGCGAACAGCAGGACGCCTTTGGCGTGCGTTCCCACCAGTTGGCCCACAAGGCAACCGTGGAAGGCAAGTTCAAGGACGAAATCATCCCGATGCAGGGCTATGACGAGAACGGTTTCCTGAAAACCTTCGACTACGACGAAACCATTCGTCCGGAAACCACCCTGGAAAGCCTGGCGGCTCTGAAGCCGGCGTTCAATCCAAAGGGCGGCACCGTGACTGCCGGTACTTCGTCGCAGATCACTGATGGTGCTTCGTGCATGATCGTGATGTCGGCGCAGCGTGCACAGGACCTGGGCATCCAGCCAATGGCCGTGATTCGTTCGATGGCGGTGGCAGGTGTGGACCCGGCGATCATGGGCTATGGTCCGGTACCCGCGACTCAGAAAGCACTGAAACGTGCCGGCCTGGGTATCAACGATATCGACTTCTTCGAGCTCAACGAAGCGTTCGCCGCACAGGCCCTGCCAGTGCTGAAAGACCTGAAAGTGCTCGACAAGATGAATGAGAAGGTTAACCTGCACGGCGGCGCGATCGCCCTGGGTCACCCGTTCGGTTGCTCCGGTGCCCGTATTTCCGGCACCTTGCTGAACGTGATGAAGCAGAATGGCGGCACCTTCGGGGTGGCCACCATGTGCATTGGCCTCGGCCAAGGCATCTCCACCGTCTTCGAACGCGTTTAAGCGTCTCGTCGATGGAAGCCGGGGCCAAGTGCCCCGGTTTTTGTTTTTGCGGATTTATTTTTGTTTTTATTTTGAAAAAATTTGAGTGAGGGCCGAAGCATGCCGATACAACCTGGGCTCTACCAACATTACAAAGGTCCGCAGTACCGCGTATTCAGTGTCGCGCGGCATTCCGAGACCGAAGAAGAAGTGGTCTTTTACCAAGCCCTGTATGGCGATTACGGCTTCTGGGTACGTCCCTTGAGCATGTTCCTGGAGTCCGTCGAGGTTGACGGGGAGCAGGTCCCACGCTTTGCTTTGGTGCAAGCCGAACCGAGCCTTTTTTCGAAGCCGTAAGGCGAGTGCGCGCAAAACCCTGCGCTTGACCTCACCTTGTAGCCACTATATATAGCGGTGCCGCGTCAGGCGCCAACCGCCTTTCACTTCTAGAATTCAGGAATTTTCTGATCCATGGGCAAATCGCTGGTCATTGTGGAATCCCCGGCTAAGGCCAAGACCATCAACAAGTATCTGGGCAACCAATACGTGGTGAAGTCGAGTATCGGCCATATCCGAGACCTGCCCACCAGCGGTTCGGCTAGCGCCAGCAAGGAGCCTGCCGCCAAGCGTGGCAAGGCAGCTGCGGGCGAAGCGCCAGCGCTGTCGCCGAAAGAGAAGGCGCGCAAGCAGCTGGTCTCGCGCATGGGTGTCGATCCGGATCATGGCTGGAAGGCCAAGTACGAGATCCTCCCGGGCAAGGAAAAGGTCATCGAAGAGCTGCGCCGGCTCGCCAAGGATGCTGACACCATCTATCTCGCAACCGACTTGGATCGCGAGGGGGAAGCCATTGCCTGGCACCTGCGCGAAGCCATCGGTGGTGACGAAAGCCGCTACAAGCGCGTGGTGTTCAACGAAATCACCAAGAAAGCGATTCAGGAAGCGTTCTCGGAGCCGGGCGAGCTCGATATCGATCGAGTGAACGCGCAGCAGGCCCGCCGTTTCCTTGACCGCGTCGTCGGTTACATGGTCTCGCCGCTACTGTGGGCCAAGATCGCTCGTGGTCTGTCCGCCGGTCGTGTGCAGTCGGTGGCCGTGAAGCTGGTGGTGGAGCGTGAGCGTGAAATTCGCGCGTTCATCCCGGAAGAGTACTGGGAAGTGCATGCCGACCTCGGCACTGCAAAAGGCTCGACCGTGCGTTTCGAAGTGGCCCGTGAAAAGGGCGAAGCTTTCAAGCCGCTCAACGAAGCGCAGGCCATGGCGGCGCTGGAGAAGCTGAAGTCTTCCAGCTACAGCATCGTCAAACGTGAAGACAAGCCGACCAGCAGCAAGCCGTCGGCGCCGTTCATCACCTCCACGCTACAGCAGGCCGCGAGCAACCGCCTGGGCTTCGGCGTGAAGAAAACCATGATGATGGCCCAGCGTCTGTACGAAGCCGGCTACATCACTTATATGCGTACCGACTCGACCAACCTCTCGGCCGATGCCGTGGCGATGGCGCGTACTTATATCGAAGACGAGTTCGGCAAGAAGTACCTGCCGGAAACGCCGAACGTCTACAGCAGCAAGGAAGGCGCACAAGAGGCTCACGAAGCGATTCGTCCTTCCGACGCCAACACCACGCCAAGCAAGCTCGCTGGCATGGAGCGTGACGCTGAGCGCCTCTACGAGCTGATCTGGCGCCAGTTCCTGGCTTGCCAGATGCTGCCGGCGCAATACCTGTCGACCACCGTCAGCGTGGCCGCTGGCGACTTCGAGCTGCGTGCCAAGGGCCGTATCCTGAAGTTCGACGGCTACACCCGCGTTCTGCCGCAAATCACCAAGCCTGGCGATGACGACGTCCTGCCGGACATGGCGCAGGGTGACGTGATGAAGCTGATCAAGCTTGATCCGACCCAGCATTTCACCAAGCCGCCGGCCCGTTACTCGGAAGCCAGTCTGGTGAAAGAAATGGAAAAGCGCGGCATCGGTCGTCCTTCGACCTACGCGGCGATCATTTCGACCATTCAGGATCGCGGTTACGTGACCCTGCACAACCGTCGTTTCTATTCGGAAAAGATGGGCGACATCGTTACCGAGCGTCTGTCCGAGAGCTTCTCGAACCTCATGGACTACGGCTTCACCGCCGGCATGGAAGAGAATCTCGATGACGTGGCTCAGGGCGAACGTGACTGGAAGAACGTGCTTGACGAGTTCTACGGTGACTTCAAGAAAAAACTCGAAGTGGCCGAGAACCCGGAAGCCGGCATGCGTGCCAACCAGCCGGTGATGACCGATATTCCGTGCACCACTTGCGGTCGTCCGATGCAGATTCGTACTGCATCGACTGGCGTGTTCCTCGGTTGCTCGGGCTACAGCCTGCCACCGAAAGAGCGCTGCAAGGCCACGGTCAACCTGGTGCCGGGCGATGAAATTGCTGCGGACGACGAGGGCGAATCGGAATCCCTGGTGCTGCGCGGCAAGCATCGTTGCCCGATCTGCAGCACGGCGATGGACGCCTACCTGCTCGACGAAAAGCGCAAGCTGCACATCTGCGGCAACAACCCGGATTGCGCCGGCTACGAAATCGAAGAGGGCAGCTACCGCATCAAGGGCTATGAAGGTCCGAGCCTGGAATGCGACAAGTGCGGCAGCGAGATGCAGCTCAAGACCGGCCGTTTCGGCAAGTTCTTCGGTTGCACCAATCCGACTTGCAAGAACACTCGCAAGCTGCTGAAAAGCGGTGACGCGGCGCCGCCGAAGATGGATCCGGTGAAGATGCCTGAGCTGAAATGCGAAAAGGTCAACGACACCTATATCCTGCGCGACGGTGCTTCAGGCCTGTTCCTGGCGGCGAGCCAGTTCCCGAAAAACCGCGAGACCCGTGCTCCGCTGGTGATCGAGATTCTGCCACACAAGGACGAGATCGATCCGAAGTACCACTTCCTGTGCGAAGCGCCGCAGAAGGATCCAGATGGTCTGCCGGCAGTGATCCGCTACAGCCGCAAGACCAAGGAGCAATACGTCCAGACCGAAGTCGACGGCAAGCCGACTGGCTGGAAAGCGTTCTTCGACGGTGGCAAGTGGACCGTTGAAGACAAGCGTCCGGCGAAAGCCAAGGCTTGAGCAAGCGCTGATCCGAGGCTGTCTTGACCGGGTGACTTCAACACAAAAGGCCGCATGACAACCTTCTGGTTTTCATGCGGCCTTTTTTGTTTAAAGCTTGCGGTCGGGTTGGTTGATCCATGACACTGTCCGACCTGTATGAAGAAATTATTTCGCTGCGGAGAGTGCCGATATGGCCCACGAGCTCTATACCCGTACCAATCAGAAGATCTATTTCGCGGGTCTATCGCTGGAAGCGCTGGCCAGGGCTGAAGAGGGGCGGGCGATGAATTCGCTGGCCTTGATTCAGGCCGGGCGCGAATCGGCGCTGTTTCATCTATATGGAGCATTGCTGGGGTTGTGTCACGAAATTGCCGGGTTCTACCGCCTACCGCAGGCTAACGCGCCGCGAGCGGAAACGCTGTTGACCCGCGAAGTGCTTGAGTCGATTGCGATTCCAGAGTTGGCCGAGATGGTCGAGTTGGCGGGTAATCCGGAAACCTGGCTGGCTAAATTGCTGGCAGCGCATTCGGCGCTGTTTCAGCCACCGCGAGTGCCACACAAGCCAAAAGGCGATGTGACCCAGCCGCTGATTCAGGCGGTCAATCTGGATGAAGAGCAAGCCCCGGAGGAGTTGAGTCGTGAAGAGCTGGAGAGCTGGCGGCAGAATCTGAAGAGTCTGGCGATCCGTTTCCGTGAAGGCCTGAACGAGTGCTGATGGCTTCTTGACCGGCGGCGACGAGATGCATGCTGCTGGTCAAGATCCTGAGCGAATCCTGAACGATCTCTATATAATCCCTGCCTTTCGTGGAGAACAGACCTATATGCCAACGTCCTTTCTAGAAATTGTCGAGCTACCAGACGGCCGAATCGAACTGCGCAGGGCCGAGGACGAGGGTTCTCTGGTGACTCTGGATTTCTCCGAGGATGCCAAGGCATTTCTGCAGGGCCAGCACGTTGAAATTGCCAAGGCGATGCTCAGCGTTGGTGTGCAGATGGCTGGTCGAATGGTTGAGGGCGAGTTTGATAAGGAAGAGGGGCCGCGAGTTCTTCATTGAGCACCGCCCGTCGATTATCGCTTCGGTTCGGCTTCTCTGTCCTTTGAGAAGCCCCGCGCTCAAAGCAGCGCGTATCAAGTCAGCCCAATCGAATATTCAGACTTTGAGCGTCCCCGGTGCGGGCGGCGCTGATCAGTTGTTGGCGTGAGCCTGAGTTGAGCGGGTTCAACCATGTCACCACCGTATGGCTACGACCCAGGCGCAGGGCTTCGCAAGCCAGTTGCTGGGCACTCTGAGTCCCGCGCGGTTGCAGCAACAGAATGCGTTCACGATTCAGTCCTGCATCCCGCAGCCAGGCCTGAGTCAGGCTCGCTGGTGGCGCAATCAGGGTCAGCCAGCGCGCATCCTGATCCTCACTCAATTCACGAAGAATCGGTGCCAGCAAGTTCAGGCAGTTCCCGGCCGCACCGCGCAGCGACAGTTCACTAAACGCTTCGGGTTCGACATTCCATGGGCGTTCGGCTACATCCTTGAGGATGGGGGCCAATGGTTGCGCCAGAAAAGCCTCGAACAACGGCAGTTGTGTTTGCTGAGGTACGTGTGGGAACTGCATAAAGCCTCCTTTAGCGGCGGATTACGCCGACACTCAAGCCTTCGATCACCAGTTCCTGATCTTTCAGGTCGACTTCGATAGGGGCGAACTCGGGGTTCTCGGCGATCAACCAGACTTTGCTGCCATCGCGCTTGAAGCGTTTGACGGTCACCTCGTCGCCGATCCGGGCAACGACGATCTGGCCGTTGCGTGCTTCCCGGGTCGTGTGAACTGCCAGCAGGTCACCGTCGAAAATACCGATGTCCTTCATGCTCATCCCGTGGACGCGCAGCAAGTAGTCGGCGCGAGGATGGAAAAAGGCCGGGTTGATGTTGCAGGACTCTTCGATGTGCTGCTGGGCGAGAATCGGCGCACCGGCAGCCACTCGGCCGATGATCGGCAGGGTGGATTCGTCGACCTTGGCTTCAAAACCGGGGATTCGAATGCCCCTGGAGGCGCCGGGAGTCATTTCGATCGCGCCTTTGCGGGCGAGCGCCTTGAGATGCTCTTCGGCCGCGTTGGGCGATTTGAAACCCAGTTCCTGAGCGATTTCCGCACGGGTCGGCGGGTAGCCGTTGTCTTCGAGGCAGCGTTTGATAAAGGCCAGAATCTCGGCTTGGCGTGGCGTCAGCTTAAGCATATTGATCGCTCTGTTTTTTTATACAGTGACTGGGATTATATACAGTGAAGCGGTCTTGGCAATGATCGTTTTTTGCCAGGCCGCCGGACGGTCAGTGACGGCGTCGATTAATGTGGCGTCCTTGTTGTGGTTAAATATCTGACCGACCATTCCCAAAACGAACCGGCAGGCTTGACAAGGCCCAGGCTGAAACGTATGTTTCAAACAAGTGTTTGTCAGGCGGAGTAGCCATGGCCCAGTCGGAAACCGTTGAACGCATTCTTGATGCTGCAGAACAGCTGTTCGCGGAAAAAGGTTTCGCCGAAACCTCATTGCGTCTGATCACCAGCAAGGCCGGGGTCAACCTCGCAGCGGTGAACTATCACTTCGGTTCGAAGAAGGCGCTGATTCAGGCGGTTTTCTCGCGTTTTCTCGGTCCGTTCTGCATCAGCCTCGATAAAGAGCTGGAGCGCCGTCAGGCCAAGCCTGAGAACAAGCCTTCACTTGAAGAATTACTGGAAATCCTCGTCGAACAAGCGCTGGTGGTTCAGCCTCGCAGCGGCAACGATCTGTCGATTTTCATGCGCCTGCTGGGGCTGGCCTTCAGCCAGAGCCAGGGTCATCTGCGTCGTTACCTGGAAGACATGTACGGCAAGGTTTTCCGCCGCTACATGCTGCTGGTAAACGAAGCCGCCCCGCGCATTCCTCCTATCGAACTGTTCTGGCGTGTGCACTTCATGCTCGGCGCAGCGGCATTCAGCATGTCGGGTATCAAGGCCCTGCGCGCGATTGCCGAGACTGATTTCGGCGTCAACACCTCCATCGAGCAGGTGATGCGTCTGATGGTGCCGTTCCTGGCCGCCGGCATGCGTGCCGAAACCGGTGTCACCGATGCCGCGATGGCCACCGCGCAGTTGCGTCCTCGCAGCAAATCGACACCGGCGCCTGCCAAGGTTTAACTGTCCATGGGTGGGCGTGGCAGCGGACATCCGCTAAGCTAGCCGCCCATGCCGACTCTCGTTCTGAACCCGTTACTCATTGAAATCACCGACCTGCCGGGCAATGCCGCTGGTGGTGTTTTCGTGGGTGACGGGTTTTTCGTTTTCAAGGAATCTCTATGACTGCTGGCCTGCAAGGCTCGTTGATGGTGGACGTCGCCGGTACCTGGCTGACGGCCGAAGATCGCCAATTGTTGCGTCAGCCCGAAGTGGGCGGCCTGATCATTTTTGCTCGCAACATCGAGCATCCACGGCAGGTGCGCGAGTTGAGTGCGGCAATCCGCGCGGTTCGACCTGATCTGTTGCTGGCGGTGGACCAGGAGGGCGGGCGTGTCCAGCGTCTGCGCCAAGGCTTCGTGCGTCTGCCAGCCATGCGGGCGATTGCTGATAACCCGAATGCCGAGTACCTGGCCGAGCAATGCGGCTGGATCATGGCTACAGAAGTGCTGGCAGTCGGGCTCGACCTGAGCTTCGCCCCTGTGCTGGATCTGGATTACCAGCGCAGCGCCGTCGTCGGTACCCGTTCGTTCGAAGGGAATCCGGAGCGCGCTGCGCTGCTCGCCGGTGCATTCATCCGCGGCATGAACAGCGCTGGCATGGCTGCCACTGGCAAGCATTTCCCCGGTCACGGCTGGGCGGAAGCCGACTCCCATGTCGCCATCCCCAACGACGAGCGCAGCCTCGAAGAGATCCGCGCCAACGACCTGGTGCCGTTCGCCAGACTCAGCAAGCAACTGGCCGCCGTCATGCCGGCTCACGTCATTTATCCGCAAGTCGACGCACAGCCCGCCGGATTCTCCCGGCGCTGGTTGCAGGACATCCTGCGCGGCGAGTTGCAGTTCGATGGCGTGATCTTCAGTGATGACCTGTCCATGGCTGGCGCGCATGTGGTTGGCGATGCAGCCAGTCGTATCGAGGCCGCACTCAGCGCCGGTTGCGATATGGGCCTGGTGTGCAACGACCGTGCAGCCGCCGAACTGGCCCTGAGCGCCGCGCAGCGCATGAAGGTCAAGCCGTCGCCACGCATCGCGCGGATGCGCGGCCAGGCGTTCGCCAATACCGAATACCGTCAGGATCCGCGCTGGCTGACCGCTGTCGGCGCACTCAAAGACGCTCAACTGATCGATTAAGGATTTTTCGCTATGACGGTTTACGCAATCATCGGCGGCACTGGCCTGACCCAACTGGAAGGCCTGACCATTCGTCAGTCGCTGGCAGTGGATACGCCTTATGGTGCGCCATCGGCTGAAGTCCAGATCGGTGAATACGCCGGCAAGGAAGTGCTTTTCCTGGCTCGCCACGGCCACCCGCATCGCTTTCCGCCGCACAAGGTCAACTATCGCGCCAACCTGTGGGCGTTGAAGCAGGCGGGGGCCGAAGCAATCATTGCGGTCAACGCAGTGGGTGGGATTCATCCTGCAATGGGCACCGGACATTTCTGCGTACCGCATCAGATCGTGGACTACACCAGCGGTCGCGAACACACCTATTTCGCCGATGATCTGGAACATGTCACACACATCGACTTCAGCTTTCCCTACAGCGAGCCACTGCGTCAGCAACTGATTGCTGCGCTGGCCGCCGAAGGCTGCGAATACAGCGATCAAGGCGTTTACGCCTGCACCCAGGGCCCGCGACTGGAAACCGTGGCCGAGATCGTGCGTCTGGAGCGTGACGGTTGCGACATCGTCGGCATGACCGGCATGCCGGAAGCGGCGCTGGCTCGCGAGCTGGATCTGGATTACGCCTGCCTGTCGCTGGTGGTGAACCCGGCGGCGGGCAAGACCACTGAAGTGATCACCATGGCCGAGATCGAGCAGGCGCTGCATGACGGCATGGGCAAGGTGAAATCGACGTTGGCGCGTGTGCTCAAGGGCTGAGTCTGGCTCCGCAATGGCTTGAACGGACAGGCGCTGAGGATCTCAGCGCTTGTCGAACTTGTCCGGCAGCGGCGCAAACAGTGCTTCGATATCATCACTCTGCAACTTCCAGTCCCCGGCCTTGCGTCCATCCAGCACGCCGGCCGCCAGGTCGGATTTTTCCTTTTGAAGGTGCTGAATCTTCTCCTCGACCGTGCCCCGGGCAATCATCTTGTAAACGAATACCGGCTTCTCCTGACCAATACGATAAGCACGGTCGGTGGCCTGGTTTTCGGTCGCCGGGTTCCACCATGGGTCGTAGTGAATTACCGTGTCCGCTTCTGTCAGGTTCAGACCAACACCGCCAGCCTTCAGGCTGATGAGAAAGATCTGACGCTTGCCGCTCTGGAATTCCTTCACCGGTGTGCGCCGATCCCGGGTTTGCCCGGTCAGCAATGCATAGGGGACATTGCGCTTTTTCAGCTCGTCCTCGATCAACGACAGCATTGAAGTGAACTGCGAAAACAGCAGAATCCGCCGACCTTCCTCAAACAACTCCTCGAGCATTTCCATCAGGCTGTCGAGCTTGCCCGATGTGCTGCCGCGAGCGGGCAGGGTGGCGTCGTTGACCAGGCGCAAGTCGCAGCAGACCTGACGCAACTTGAGCAGCGCTTCGAGAATGATGATCTGGCTGCGCGCCACGCCCTTGCGAGTGATCTCGTCGCGCACCTTCTTGTCCATGGCCAGGCGCATGGTTTCGTAAACGTCGCGCTGGGCCTCGTTGAGATCGACCCAGTGGATGATCTCGGTTTTCGGCGGCAGCTCGGTCGCGACCTGTTCCTTGGTGCGGCGCAGCAGGAAAGGTTTGATCCGACCGTTGAGGTGTTGAAGTCTGACTTCGCTGGCGCGCTTTTCGATCGGCACGCGGTAATCGGCGTTGAAGCTTTTGACGTCGCCGAGCCACCCGGGCAGCAGGAAGTGAAACAGCGACCATAGTTCGCCGAGGTGGTTTTCCAGCGGCGTACCGCTCAGGCACAGGCGCTGGCGGGCGTTCAGTTCGCGGGCAGCCTGAGCGGCCTTGCTGTTCGGGTTCTTGATGTATTGCGCCTCATCCAGCACCAGCACATGCAGCGGTTGCTGCGCCAGGCGCTCGACATCCTTGGGCAGCAGCGCATAAGTCGTGAGGATCAGGTCGTAATCGGCCAGATGCTCAAAATGCTTTTTGCGGCTGGCGCCGTACAGGGCAACCACTTTGAGCTGAGGCGTGAAGTGCGCCGCTTCGTCCAGCCAGTTGGGGATCAGACTGGTAGGCATCACCACCATGCACGGGCGATCCAGTCGCCCGGCGTTTTTCTCGCTGAGAATATGCGCCAGAGTCTGTAGGGTTTTGCCCAGGCCCATGTCGTCCGCGAGAATCCCGCCCACCTCAAGTTGCCGCAGCGACTGCATCCAGCTCAAGCCTTCGAGCTGATAAGGGCGCAGTGTCGCGTTCAGCCCTTGTGGCGCTTCGGCGCTGTAGTCACGGATGTCGCGCAAGCGTTGGGCGAAGCTGCGGATCTGCTCCCCGCCTTCCCAAAGCAGGGGAATGCCTTCCAGCGAATTCAGGCGTGTGGCGTCAGCCTTGCTCAGTCGCAGGGTGGTTTCGCCCGGCTCCTGCAGATAGAACTCGCCCAGTGTTGCCAGCACCGGTTTCAACCGGCCAAGGGGCAGGGCGACTTGCAGCGGCCCGTGCTCACTGTTGCGTTGCGGAATGTTTACCAGAATCAGCTCATCGTCCCGTCGTCGGGCAAGGCGTTCAGGGTTGAGGATTTCCGTGTGCGAGCGCATCAGATTGAGCAGTATCGGCAGCAGGCTCAGGCGTTCGCCATTGACGATGATGCCCAGTTCCAGATCGAACCAGTCCCGTTCCGGCGTCTGCTCGACCGTGGCATACCAGTCATCGACGGCTGTCAGGTCGAAGCCGAATTCATCGTCGACCAACAGCTCCCAGCCTTGGGTGCGTAGCTTCGGCAGGTCGTTCAGGGTAAACGTCAGCCAGGCGCTGTCGTTGACCATTTCATAGAGTTCGCCAGCGCTTTCCGGCAGCGCCTTGCTCTGTCTTGTGGCAATGCGGAAGCCGAGAATCCGCAGTTGTTCGCGGTAGCTTTGCTCGATGTCCGGATGGCGTTTGACCCGCAGGGTCTGCGCTTCCTGGCGAATCAGGATGTCGCTGTTTTTCTGGCCGCTGACGTATTCGTCGAGGTAACTGAAAGACAATGCCGCACGATGCTGGATGTAACGCTGCATCTTGCCGTTGCGCGGTTCGAAGGCGCTGAACTCGACACTGGCCAGCCACAGGCGCGGCACCGGTTGCACGTTGTCCACCAGCACTTGCGGCGGCGCTTTCGGGCTGCGGTTTTCCAGTACGGCCTGGAGTTTTTCCAGCAGTTCGGCGTCCTTGGCGGCGGCCGGGTATTCGAGGGTTTCCTGCACCTGCAGCAAGACCGCCGCGCAGTGTTTGCAGTTGCTGTGAACCGGGCAGGTGCAGGTGGCATCGACCATCAGCAGGGTGCCCTTGGCCGACTCGCGTAGATGAATCGTCTGACGATAGATGTTGCCGCCAGAGCCTTCGCAGCTGGCGGTAATGGTCGCATCGCCGACCTGCACGATCCGCACACGGTTTTCCAAAGCGTAACGGCGGCCACGCTCCAGGCTTTGTTCCTGAACCGGCTGACCCAGGAGGAGGCCAGCGGTTTACTTAGAGGCGGGGACATAAGGACTTCGTTCAGTCCGGAATGGATTCAGGTGCTTCCCGAGGCGCAGGCGCCGTCAGTGAAGAGATCTTGATCAGCAGGGCCAGGTGGCCGTTGTCCAGGTAGTTGAGCTGGCCATTTTTGGTGTGGCTGTCCTGCTTCAGGCGTTCGCTGGCGCTGACCATGCCGTTGGCGTCGATCTGGTTGACCCAGAAATCGGCGTTTACATCGGTGAAACGCCCGAGCTTCATTTCGAGCGTGCCCTCGATGGGGAACTGGCCGAACTGCTCTTTCCCGTCGCTGATGGCAACTTTCGTCGGCGACTCGCCCAAAGTCTGTTGCCAGGCCTTGTGCATCAGCACGCTGTATTCACCGCTGGCGGTAAGTTTGCTGGCGACTTCGCCCAATGCCGGTGTGCGCTGGCTGGCATCGTCCAGACGCCGGGCACCGGCGGCCCAGTCTTCCGGCGCGGCGCGACTGATGATCGCCGGAACAGCGTTTTGGCGTACCAGAATCATTTCAACTTGATAAAGGTCATCGGCAAATGCCGAGGGTGCCGCCAGCGTTATCAAGAATGGTGTCAGCAGCAAAGTCAGAGAGCGAAACAGGCGCATGCGGCGTCCTTCAAGCAGTTTTCGGGAGGAGGCGCTCGAACAGCGCCTCTACAGTATTAAAGCGCTCTTCCGGGCGCTCCATCGGCACCTGGAATTTGAACATTGTGGCGCCTTCGAATTTGTAGCGTTTTGGCTGGCTCTGGATCAGTTTGATCAGGGTCATCGGGTCGACCGGCGTTTGCGCGGCGAACTCTATGCGTCCACCTTGCGGGCCACCATCGACCTTCTTGATGCCCAGCTGCTCGGCTTGCAATTTCAGCGCCGTGATGCGCACCAGATTCTTGGTCGGTTCCGGCAGCAGGCCGAAGCGGTCGATCATCTCCACTTGCAAATCCTTCAGGCCTTCCTCGTCGGTGGCCGAAGCGATGCGCTTGTACAGGATCAGGCGCGCGTGCACGTCCGGCAGATAATCTTCCGGAATCAGCGCCGGCACCCGCAGGTTGACTTCCGGGCCGCCGCCGAGCGGTTGATCGAGGTTCGGCTGTTCGCCCTTGCGGATCGACTTCACCGCGCGCTCGAGCATTTCCATGTACAGCGTGAAGCCGACCGCCTGAATCTGCCCGCTCTGACCGTCGCCCAGCAGTTCGCCGGCGCCACGGATTTCCAGGTCGTTGGTGGCCAGCACGAAGCCCGCGCCAAGGTCCTGTGTGTTGGCAATCGCCTCCAGGCGTTTTTCCGCATCGCCGGTGATCTGTTGACGAGGCGGGGTCAGCAGGTACGCGTAGGCCTGGTGGTGGCTACGACCCACGCGACCGCGCAACTGGTGCAACTGCGCCAAGCCGAACTTGTCGGCGCGCTCGATGATGATGGTGTTGGCGCTCGGCACATCGATGCCGGTCTCGATGATGGTCGAGGCAATCAGCACGTTGAAGCGCTTGTGATAGAAGTCGCTCATCACCTGTTCGAGTTCGCGTTCGCGCATCTGCCCGTGACCGATGCCGATCCGCGCTTCCGGCACCAGTTCGGCCAGCTCGGCGGCGCACTTCTCGATGGTCTTCACATCGTTGTGCAGGTAATAAACCTGACCGCCGCGCAGCAACTCACGCAGCAAGGCTTCCTTGACCGTGCTCTTGTTCTGCTCCATGACAAAGGTGCGCACCGACAAGCGTCGCGCTGGCGGCGTGGCGATGATCGACAGGTCGCGCATGCCCGACACCGCCATGTTCAGCGTGCGCGGAATCGGCGTGGCGGTCAGTGTCAGAATGTCGACTTCGCTGCGCAGGGCCTTGAGCTGTTCCTTCTGACGGACACCGAAACGGTGCTCTTCGTCGATGATCACCAGCCCGAGGTTTTTGATCTTGACGTCGTCCTGCAGCAGCTTGTGGGTGCCGATGACGATGTCGATGTTGCCCTCGGCCAGTTCGGCCACCGCCGCGTTCACTTCCTTGGCCGACTTGAAGCGGCTCATCACTTCCACGGTCACCGGCCAGTCGGCGAAGCGGTCGCGGAAGCTGTTATAGTGCTGTTGGGCGAGCAGGGTGGTCGGCACCAGGATCGCCACTTGCTTGCCGCCATGCACCGCGATGAACGCGGCGCGCATGGCCACTTCGGTCTTGCCGAAGCCCACGTCGCCGCAGACCAGTCGATCCATCGGTTTCGGCGCGAGCATGTCTTCGCGCACGGCTTCGATGGTGGATTGCTGGTCCGGGGTTTCTTCGAACGGGAAGCCGGCGCTGAACGTTGCGTAATCGGCTTTCGGATCGGCAAACGCATAACCTTCGCGGGCGGCGCGACGGGCATAGATGTCGAGCAGCTCGGCAGCCACGTCGCGCACCTGTTCGGCAGCCTTGCGCTTGGCTTTCTGCCAGGTCTCGGAGCCGAGTCGGTGCAGCGGGGCCAGTGCGTCGTCGCTGCCGGTGTAGCGGGCGATCAGGTGCAGGTTGGCCACCGGCACGTAGAGCTTGGCGTTCTCGGCGTATTCGAGGGTCAGGAACTCGGCAGCCTGATTGTCGATTTCCAGAATCGTCAGGCCGAGATAGCGGCCGACACCGTGGTCGATGTGCACCACCGGCGCGCCTTCGCGCAGCTCGGTGAGGTTCTTGATCACCGCATCGTTGTTGGCGTCGGCGCGTTTTTCGCGACGGCGACGCTGCATCACGCGCTGGCCGAACAACGGGCTTTCCGCGACCAGTGCCAGTGCCGGGTCATCCAGCATCAGGCCTTCGTCGAGCGGGGCAATGGTGATTGCCAGGCGATCCTTGCTCGCGACGAAGTCCGGCCAGCTGTCGACGGTTTTCGGTCGCAGCTTCAGACGGTCCAGCAGCTCCAGCAGCACTTCGCGTCGACCTGCGGATTCGGCGGTGAACAGCACGCGCCCCGGGAACTCGTCGAGGAATGCCGAGAGCGCGGCCAGCGGTTGCGTAGCCTTGGCTTCGATCGCCAGATTCGGCAAGGCCTGCGCCGGGAAGCGCTCACGGCCGACGCCGGTTTCCACATCCTGCTGGCTGGCGACCACGCGCGGCCAGTTCTTCAGGCGGGCGAAGCAGTCTTCCACCGGCAGGAACAGTTCGGCGGGCGGCAATAAAGGACGCGATGGATCGACGCGGCGTTCTTCATAACGATTGCGCACGTCGTTCCAGAAGTTTTCCGCCGCTTGCTCGATGCCCGGCAGCGAGAACACCTGGGTGTCCTGGGGCAGGTAATCGAACAGAGTCGAAGTTTCTTCGAAGAACAGCGGCAGGTAGTACTCGATGCCGGCCGGGGTAATACCGCTGCTCAGATCCTGAAAGATCGGGCAGCGGCGGAAGTCGACGTCGAAACGCTCGCGAAAGCGGGCCTTGAAGCGGGTGACCGCTTCTTTCTGCAGCGGGAACTCCTTGGCCGGCAGCAGCTTGACCGAATCGACCTTGTCGATGGAGCGCTGGTTTTCCGGGTCGAAGGTGCGCAGGGTTTCGATTTCGTCGTCGAACAGATCGATGCGATACGGCAGTTTGCTGCCCATCGGGAACAGGTCGATCAGTGCGCCGCGTACGGTGAACTCGCCGTGTTCGTAAACCGTATCGACGTAGCGATAGCCGCTGGCTTCAAGCCGCGAGCGCATTTGCTCGACGTCGAGCTTCTGACCGACATCCAGCACCAGGCTGCTGCCAAGCAGGAATTTGGTCGGCGCCAGGCGATGCAGGGCCGTGGTGATCGGCACCACCAGCACGCCATGCTCCAGCTCCGGCAGTCTATAAAGGCTGGCGATGCGCTGGGAGATGATGTCCTGGTGCGGCGAGAACAGGTCGTAGGGCAGGGTTTCCCAGTCCGGGAAATGCAGCACCGGCAAATCCGGGGCGAAGAAACTCAGCTCCTGCTCCAGCCGTTCGGCACTCTGGCTGTCGGCGGTCAGCAGTAACGTGAAGCGCTTGGCAGCGCTGGCAGCCTCGGCAATCGCCAGGCTCAGGGCGGCACCGGGGAGGTTGCCCCAGTGCTGTTTACCTGCCGCGGCAGGGAGAAGCGGTAGACGCAGAACAGGCACGGAAGGTTGAGCTCCAGGCGTTGCGACAAAGTCGGTAATTGTAGCGGCGTCCGGTGCCGCCTGTCAGTTGCAGACTGCGTCTATCTGCACGGTTTTGGCGAAATGTAGTGGTAACCATAAAAACCAGCACTTTTTTGACGGTTATGTAGTGCCGAAAGTAGGTGGTGTTACGGAGGGTTACAGACATCGTCTAACAGTCGTCGAAAAACCGGCCGCGCTGGAAGCCCCGGTTTTACTGGGCTGGCGGAGAGCGTTATTTTTTTGGAGCGAATTTTGTTACCGATTGCGCGACAAGCGCGCATTGCTACAAGAGGTTCTCGGCGGCATAATGTAGCCCCTTTTTTCTGCCCCTACATGTGGAAGGTTCCCGTGACTCAGAAGCCCGACCAGTGTCTTGGTGAATGGATCGACCGTGAAGCACTCGCAGAAGCGATGATTCCGCTTATCGGTCAGCTCTACCGCAATAACAACGTGGTGAGCTCGATCTATGGCCGCAGCCTGATCAACCAGTCTGTCATCGCGATTCTCAAAGCTCACCGCTTTGCTCGCCATCGTTCTTCCGACGATAGCGAACTCTCCGTCCACGAAACATTCCCTCTGCTGAAGGCCATGAGCGAGCTCAAGCTCGGCGCGGCTTCGGTGGACCTGGGCAAGTTGGCGTTCAAATTCCGCGCTGAAGGCAATGGCCGCACGGCCGAACAATTCGTTCGCGAAGAGTTGGCCGATGTTGTGGGTCAGCAAAACGCCTCCGCGCGTAAAGGCACTGATGTCGTGCTGTACGGCTTCGGTCGTATCGGCCGTCTGCTGGCGCGCATCCTGATCGAAAAAACCGGTGGTGGCGACGGCCTGCGTCTGCGCGCCATTGTCGTGCGCAAAGGCGCCGAGAACGATCTGGTCAAGCGTGCCAGCCTGCTGCGTCGTGACTCGGTACACGGCCCGTTCGATGGCACTATCACCATCGACGAAGAAAACAACACCATCACCGCCAACGGCAACCTGATCCAGGTGATCTACGCCAAGAGCCCGAGCGAAGTCGACTACACCCAGTACGGCATCGAAAACGCGCTGATCGTAGACAATACCGGTGTATGGCGTGATGCCGACGGTCTGGGCCAGCACCTGGCCTGCCCGGGCGCCGCCCGCGTGATTCTCACCGCACCGGGTAAGGGCGCGCTGAAGAACATCGTTCACGGCATCAACCACGGCGACATCACTGCTGACGACAAGATCATCTCGGCGGCGTCCTGCACCACCAACGCCATCGTACCGGTGCTCAAGGCCGTCAACGACCAGTACGGCATCGTCAACGGGCACGTCGAAACCGTTCACTCGTTCACCAACGACCAGAACCTGATCGACAACTTCCACAAGGGCAGCCGTCGTGGCCGCGCCGCGCCGCTGAACATGGTTATCACCGAGACCGGTGCCGCCACTGCCGCTGCCAAGGCGCTGCCAGTGCTCAAGGGCAAGCTGACCGGCAACGCGATTCGCGTACCTACGCCGAACGTGTCGATGGCCATTTTGAACCTGAACCTGGAAAAGGCCACCACTCGCGAAGAAATCAACGAGTACCTGCGCCAGATGGCCATGCACTCGGATCTGCACAAGCAGATCGATTACGTCAGCTCGCAGGAAGTGGTTTCCACTGACTTCGTGGGCTCGCGTCACGCCGGTGTCGTGGATGCCGAGGCAACCATCACCCAGGACAACCGCGTTGTTCTGTACGTCTGGTACGACAACGAGTTCGGTTACAGCTGCCAGGTGGTTCGCGTGATGGAAGACATGGCCGGTGTAAACCCGCCAGCATTCCCGCGCTAAGCCTTAGCTGCAAATGAAAACGCCCCGACATTGTCGGGGCGTTTTTGTTTGTGCGCGATTCGGGTTAGCGAGGGATAGCGGCTTGTGCCGTGCGCAGTTCGTGCTTGTTGCCACGGAACAGCACCAGGGTCGCGACCAGGCCCAATACGGCTGCGCCACTGAGCCAGATCCCCGGTGCCGCCTTGTTGTCGAGCACATGGATCAGGTAAGTGCAGGCAGCTGGCGTGAAGCCACCGAACGTCGCTGTGGCCAGGCTGTAGGCCAGCGAGAAACCGGTCGTACGCACTTCCACCGGCATGATTTCGGTCAGCGCCACCACCATCGCGCCGTTGTACGAACCGTACAGGAAGGACAGCCACAGCTCGACGATCAGCAGATGGCTGAAGCTCGGGTTCGCCACCAACCAGGACAGCGCCGGGTAGGCGGTCAGGATTGCCAGGATCGTTGCCCCCAGCAGCAGCGGTTTGCGGCCGATCTTGTCGGAAAGTGCGCCCATCACCGGCAGCCAGAAGAAGTTCGACAGGCCGATGCACACCGTTACCAGCAACGCATCGAAGTCCGACAGGTGCAGTTCCGCCTTGCCGAAGGTCGGGGTGTAGGCGGTGATCAGGTAGAACGACACGGTGGTCATCACCACCAGCGCCATGCCGGCAAGGACGATGCCGAAGTTCTGACCGATCGAGCGGACGATTTCCTGCAGGGTAGGGCGATGTTTACGCGCCTGGAATTCCGGTGTTTCCTCCAGCGAGCGACGAATGACGAAGATCACCGGAACGATCATGCAGCCGATCAGGAATGGCACGCGCCAGCCCCAGTCGCCCATCTGGTCCGGGCTCAGCCAGTGGTTGAGGCCGACACCCAGCAGGCCGGCGAACACCACAGCCGCTTGCTGACTGGCGGACTGCCAGCTGACGAAGAAGCCTTTGCGTCCCGGTGTGGCGATTTCCGCCAGGTACACCGACACGCCGCCCAGTTCCACGCCGGCGGAGAAACCTTGCAGCAACCGGCCGAACAATACGATCAGCGGCGCGGCGACACCGAGCGTGGCATAACCAGGGACGCAGGCAATCAGCACGGTGCCGGCCGCCATCAGTGCGAGGGTAATGATCAACCCCTGACGACGACCATGGCGGTCAATGTAGGCGCCAAGGAAGATCGCCCCCAGCGGGCGCATCAAAAAGCCTGCACCGAACGTGGCGAGCGAAAGCATCAGGGAGGCGAAAGCACTATCAGTCGGGAAGAAGGTCTTGGCGATGGCCGTGGCGTAGAAGCCGTAGACCATGAAGTCGAACATCTCGAGAAAGTTGCCGCTGACAACGCGAAAAATCGCTTTGCCTTTGCCCGTGGAGGAGGACATGTTCAGGTACTCACTTTTTTGATTTTGTATGAAAGCGGTGCAGCCGTTTGGGAGCGAGCGGGCTCTGTGGCCATAATGGCCGGCGCGGTTTTGCTCGGAGATGAAGAATTGTTAACTGGACGGTTTGTGGTTTTCGTGAGTCTGCTCGGCGTTTTGTCCGGCTGCGGCAATGGCGACTCCATGGAGAGCTTCGGTGGCCCGACCATGGGCAGCACGTATTCGATCAAGTACGTGCGTCGGGCCAATCTGCCGGCGCCGCAGGATGTCCGCGTCGAAGTGGAGAAGATCCTCGCCGACGTGGATCAGCAAATGTCCACCTACCGCGCCGACTCCGATATTTCGCGTTTCAACGCATTGCCCGCCGATCGCTGTCAGACCATGCCCGCACCGATCCTTGAACTGGTGCGGGTTGGCGAGCAGCTGTCACAACAAAGCGAAGGTTCCTACGACCTGACCGTCGAGCCACTGCTCAATCTCTGGGGTTTCGGTCCACAGGGTCGTGAAGAAAAAGTACCGAGCGCCGATGCGCTGGCCGAGGTGCAGAAGCGGGTGGGTTACCGGCATTTGCGTATCGAAGGCGACCGGTTGTGCAAGGACGCGGCGGTCGAGGTCGATTTCAACAGCATCGCTGCCGGTTATGCGGTCGACACCATTGCTGCGCGACTTGATGCCATGGGCATTCATGATTACCTCGCCGAGGCCACGGGCGAGCTCAAGGCGTCCGGGAAGAAGCTCGATGGCTCGTCCTGGCGCATTGCCCTGGAGGAGCCGCGTGACGATCAGCAAGTGGCAGAACGCGTCATTAATGTCGATGGCTATGGACTCTCCACGTCTGGCGACTACCGCAACTATTTTCAACAGGACGGAACACGTTATTCCCACACCTTCGATGCCCGCACTGGAGCGCCCGTCGTACACGACCTGGCGTCAGTCACGGTAATTCATCCTTCAGCCTTGATGGCCGACGGACTATCGACACTGTTGCTGATTCTCGGCCCGGAAAAGGCCTGGGACTATGCCGAAAAACACGACATTGGTGCATTCTTTGTGATTCGTGCCGATACAGGTTTCGTCACCCGCACCAGTCCGGCGTTCGAACGGCTCAGTGGCGCAAAAAATTGACCCGGAGCAATGCGAAAGCTGGCGTTGTAGTGCAGGCAAAAGTAGCCTACGACGCGACCAAGGGTTAATGTGCGCGGCGTTGACGCTTCTATAGACTGTGTCCGGGTTTTCAACTGGCCCCCAATTGTTCCTTCGCGCCGTCGTTCGGCGTGATTTAGCCGCCGGTGCTGCTGGCACCGCGGCCTGTTCTGAGGAGTACGCATGGCTGTCTACAACTACGACGTGGTGGTGCTGGGTTCCGGCCCGGCGGGAGAAGGCGCGGCAATGAACGCCGCCAAAGCAGGGCGCAAGGTGGCGATGGTCGACAGCCGTCGCCAGGTCGGCGGTAACTGCACCCACCTGGGCACCATCCCGTCCAAGGCCCTGCGTCACTCGGTGCGGCAGATCATGCAGTTCAACACCAACCCGATGTTCCGTGCTATCGGTGAGCCGCGCTGGTTCTCCTTCCCGGACGTGTTGAAGAGCGCCGAGAAAGTCATCTCCAAGCAGGTCGCCTCGCGTACCGGCTACTACGCCCGTAACCGCGTCGACGTGTTCTTCGGCACCGGCAGCTTCGCCGACGAGCAGACCATCGAAGTGGTCTGCGCCAACGGCGTGGTCGAGAAACTGGTGGCCAAGCACATCATCATTGCCACCGGTTCGCGCCCTTATCGCCCGGCGGACATCGATTTCCACCACCCGCGTATCTACGATAGCGACACCATCCTCAGCCTCGGCCACACCCCGCGCAAACTGATCGTTTACGGCGCCGGTGTGATCGGTTGCGAATATGCATCGATCTTCAGTGGTCTGGGCGTGCTGGTCGAGCTGGTGGACAACCGCGGTCAGTTGCTGAGCTTCCTCGACTCGGAAATCTCCCAGGCGTTGAGCTACCACTTCAGCAACAACAACATCACCGTGCGTCACAACGAAGAGTATGACCGCGTCGAAGGCGTGGACAACGGAGTGATCCTGCACCTGAAGTCCGGCAAGAAGATCAAGGCCGACGCCTTGCTCTGGTGCAACGGCCGGACCGGCAACACCGATCAGTTGGGGCTGGAAAACATCGGCGTCAAGGTCAACAGCCGCGGCCAGATCGAAGTCGACGAGAACTACCGCACCTGCGTGCAGAACATCTATGGCGCCGGCGACGTGATCGGCTGGCCAAGCCTGGCCAGTGCCGCCCACGACCAGGGTCGCTCGGCGGCCGGCAGCATTGTCGACAATGGCAGCTGGCGTTTCGTGAATGACGTGCCGACCGGTATCTACACCATTCCGGAGATCAGCTCGATCGGCAAGAACGAGCAGGAACTGACTCAGGCCAAAGTGCCGTACGAAGTGGGCAAGGCGTTCTTCAAGAGCATGGCGCGTGCGCAGATCGCCGGCGAGCCGCAAGGCATGCTGAAGATCCTGTTCCACCGCGAAACCCTGCAGGTGCTGGGCGTTCACTGCTTCGGTTATCAGGCGTCGGAGATCGTGCACATCGGTCAGGCGATCATGAACCAGCCGGGTGAGCTCAATACCCTGAAGTACTTCGTCAACACCACGTTCAACTACCCGACCATGGCCGAAGCCTATCGGGTAGCGGCATACGATGGCCTCAACCGGCTTTTTTGAGCGGCTCCGGCCGGTGGCCTGAGCCGGCCGGGGAGACCGATTTCAGCAATTCCCGAGGGTGGCAGTGGCCAAACCGGGAAAGTCTGTAATCAGGCTGTCAACGCCGAAGTCGGCGAGTCTGCGCATCAGCGCAGGCTCGTTGACGGTCCACACCGACACATGCAGCCCCTGACGCTGCGCCTTCTGCAGGCGTTCCGGAGTACACAGCGTCCAGTTCAACGCCAGAATCTCACAGCCGTAGCTTGCCGCGACCTTCAGCGGGTCGAGCCAGGCATACTCGGCCACCAGGCCCCGTGACACGTCCGGCACCAGATCCAGCGCCGCCTTCAACACTTCCCGAGAGCTCGAGGTGATCGTCACCTTGTCGAGCAGTCCGTGCCTGACCGCCATTTCACGGATGGCCAGAACGGTGGTGGCAGCGCGGGTGCGTGAAGCGCTTTTGACTTCGAGCTGCCAGTGATCGAAATCACATTTTTCGAACAGTTCTTCCAGGGTCGGAATCGGGCACGGCTTGATCCAGCCCGGGCCGCCCTTGCGGGCGTCGTAGGTCACCAGATCGGCGGCGGTGTGCTCGACCACCTTGCCACGGCGCTCGGTGGTGCGCTTGAGGGTCGGGTCGTGGATGACCATCAGCTCGCCGTCCTTGGACAGGTGCAGATCCAGTTCGCAACGGCGTACGCCGTGCTTGAGACATTCCTGAAAGCTGGTCAGGGTGTTTTCCGGTGCTTCGCCCTTGGCGCCGCGGTGGCCGTAGATAAGGGTCACGGTTCTTCCTTAATTAGATGCCTGATTCGTTCTGTTCGCGGGCCAGGCGTCGTTCCTGGGCCTGCTTTTGCAAGATATAGCGGGCGAGCAACTGGCGTTGGGCATCGGTCAAGTGTTCGAACTCGGTGCCGATGTCGTAGCCGTCGCCTTTGCGGTCGCAATGGGTGACCCGGGCGCGCAGCAGCAGGCCGTGGGCCTGTGGCATCAACACCATTTTTACCGACAGGCGCGAGCCGGCGGCTATCGGTGTCGGGTTCTGGAAGTCGACACCGCCCTCGGAAATGATCACCGGTTGCGGCTCGCCGATCTGTCCCAGTGCGGTCAGGGCGATGACCTGGCTGAGCAGGTCGATGCGTTTGTTCTGGGATTTCAGGAATGCCGCGATGGCACGGTCGCGTTCGTTGATCTGTCGCAACAGGTGCTGAGATTCGAATTCGCTCAGGTGCAGTTCACTGAGCACGTTGAATAACGGGGAAGCATCCTGCAACACTTCCTGGCCTGCGGCTTCGGCAGCGGACAGAGGCCGAATTTCCAGTGCGATCGAATCCTCGATACGGTAGTATTCGCGGCGATCTTCTTCATCTAATGTCGACATGGCGAACCCATGGTAGCGGCGGTGGTCTGAGTGTAAAGCTGGTTATCGACCCCCGCCACAAGGACGTTCCTTTTCCCTCCGAACAAGCCCCGACATGTTCAGACCTCTCTTCGTATTTATCGGCACGCGTTACACCCGTGCAAAGCGTCGCAATCATTTTGTGTCGTTCATTTCCCTGACTTCGATGATCGGGCTCGCCCTTGGCGTGGTCGTGATGATCGTTGTGCTGTCGGTGATGAACGGCTTCGATCATGAAATGCGCACCCGCGTGCTGGGTATGGTGCCCCACGCGACCATCGAATCCGGTGAAGCCATCAGCGACTGGCCGAGCCTGGCCGCCAAGGTCAAGCAGAACCCGCAGGTGGCGGCCGTCGCGCCGTTCACCCAGATGCAGGGCCTGCTGACCAATAACGGCCAGGTGTCCAAGGTGTTGCTCAATGCCATCGATCCGGCGCTGGAGCGCAACGTCTCGATCATCGACAACTTCATGAAGCAGGGCAAACTCGACGATCTGACGCCGGGCAGCTTCGGCATCGTGATCGGCGACAAGGCCGCGACCAAGCTCGGCGTAGGCATCGGTGACAAGATCACTTTCGTCGCGCCGGAGGTCAGCGTGACCCCGGCCGGGATGTTCCCGCGCATGAAACGCTTTACCGTGGTCGGCATCTTTCATGTCGGTGCCGGTGAACTGGACGGTTACCTGGGCGTCACCAACCTGCAGGATCTGGCGAAGATGCACCGCTGGAAGCCGGATCAGGTGCAGGGCCTGCGTCTGAAGTTCGACGATCTGTTCCAGGCACCGCGTGAAGCGTGGAACATCGCCCAGCGCCTCGGCGAAGACCATTATTACGCCCGCGACTGGACCCGCACCCACGGCAACCTGTATCAGGCGATCCGCATGGAAAAAGCCATGATCGGCCTGCTGTTGCTGCTGATCGTCGCGGTTGCCGCGTTCAACATCATTTCCACACTGGTGATGGTGGTGAACGACAAGAAGGGCGACATCGCCATTCTGCGCACGCTGGGCGCCACGCCGGGCACGATCATGCGCACGTTCATGGTGCAGGGCACGGTGATCGGCGTGGTCGGTACGGCCATCGGCGCCGTGGTCGGCATCCTTGCGGCGCTCAACGTCAGCGCCGCGATTTCGGCACTCGAAGGCTTGATCGGGCACAAGTTCCTCAATGCCGACGTGTATTTCATCGATTACCTGCCATCGCAGGTGCAGAGCCAGGATGTGATCATGGTCTGCGCCGCTGCGTTGGTCCTGAGTTTCCTCGCCACCCTGTATCCAGCCTGGCGTGCCGCACGCACCCAGCCGGCGGAGGCGCTACGTTATGAGTGAGTCGGGCATGAGTGAAAAAGCAATCCTGAGCTGCCGCAACCTGGGCAAGTCCTACGAGGAAGGCCCGGAGTCGGTGGAAGTGCTGGCCAACCTGCAACTGGAGTTGCACCCGGGCGAGCGCGTGGCGATCGTCGGCAAATCCGGTTCGGGCAAAAGTACCTTGCTCAATCTGCTGGGCGGTCTCGATACGCCGACCAAGGGCAGCGTCTGGCTCGACGGTGAAGAGCTGTCGGCGCTGAGCGAGAAGAAGCGCGGCCTGCTGCGTAACCGTGCGCTCGGCTTCGTGTATCAGTTCCACCACCTGCTGCCGGAATTTACCGCGCTGGAAAACGTCTGCATGCCGCTGCTGATCGGCAAGACCGCAATCCCCGAGGCGCGTCAGCGGGCCACGGCGTTGCTGGAGCGAGTGGGTCTGGGCCATCGCCTGGAACACAAACCGGCCGAGCTGTCCGGCGGCGAGCGCCAGCGCGTGGCCATTGCCCGTGCACTGGTGAACAACCCGGGACTGGTGATGCTCGACGAGCCGACCGGCAACCTCGACTCCCACACCGCCGAAGGCATCCAGGACCTGATGCTGGAACTCAGCACCTCGATGCGCACGGCGTTCCTGGTGGTGACTCACGACATGAACCTGGCTCGCCAGATGGACCGCGTCCTGCAGCTGCAGGAAGGTTGCCTGACCCCCATCTGACGGCTTGAAACCCGATGCCTGAAAAGGCGTCGGGTCTTTTATTTTTATACGGTGCCCCAGCGAATGTTCAGACCGTTATCGATCTTTATCGGCACGCGCTATACCCGCGCCAAGCGCCGCAATCGCTTTGTTTCATTCATCTCGATGACCTCGATGATCGGTCTCGCCCTCGGCGTGCTGGCGATGATCGTGGTGCTGTCGGTGATGAACGGCTTCCAGCGCGAGATGAGCTCGCGGATTCTCGGCATGGTGCCTCACGCGACCATCGTCGGCGTCAAGCCGATCGATGACTGGCAGCCGGTGGCCGCCGCCGCGCTGAAGAGTCCGGAGGTGACCGCCGCCGTGCCGTTCACCGAGATGGAAGGCATGCTGTCCTACAAGGGCATGATGCAGCCGATCCAGATCAGTGGCGTCGACCCGGCCCAGGAAGGCAAGGTGTCGATCGTGGCCCAGCACATTGTTCAGGGCCGTCTCGATGCCTTGAAGCCGGGTGAGTTCGGCGTGGTGCTGGGTGAAATCACGGCCCGGCGCTTCCGCCTGAACGTCGGCGACAAGATCACCCTGATCGTGCCGGAAGTCAGCACCGCACCCGGCGGCATCACTCCGCGCATGCAGCGCCTGAATGTGGTCGGCATCTTCAAGGTCGGCGCCGAGCTGGACGGTTCCATGGGCCTGATCCATGTGGCCGACGCCGCGACCATGCAGCACTGGGAGCCGAATCAGGTGCAGAGCGTGCGTCTGGCGGTGAAAGACCTGTACGCCGCGCCGAAGGTTTCGTCCGACATCGCTACCGGTCTGGGCACCGACTTCAAGGCTGACGACTGGACCCACACCCAGGGCAGCCTGTTCAGCGCGATGAAAATGGAAAAGACCATGATCGGCCTGTTGCTGCTGATGATCGTCGCGGTGGCGGCGTTCAACATCATCGCGACCCTGATCATGGTGGTGAACGACAAGGGCGCGGACATCGCGATCCTGCGCACCATCGGCGCCACGCCACGGCAGATCATGGCGATTTTCATGGTCCAGGGCACGGTGATCGGTATCGTCGGCACCATCATTGGTGGCGTGCTGGGCGTGATTGCTGCGCTGAACGTCAGTGAGATGGTGGGCTGGGTCGAGCGAGTGACCGGGCAGCACATCTTCAGTTCCGACGTGTATTTCGTCAGCAACCTGCCCTCGGAATTGCAGGGCGGTGACGTGCTGCTGATCTGCTCGGCGGGCTTCATTCTCAGCTTCCTGGCCACAGTCTACCCGGCGTGGCGGGCGGCGAAGATCGAGCCGGCGCACGCGTTGCGTTACTCGTAAGTTCACCCATTGAGGCCGGCATTGCCGGCCTCAATCGTTTTGCGGCAACTCAATCACAAACCGCGTCCAGCCCTGAGCCGATTCGCAATGAATCTGCCCGCCATGGGCCCTGATGATCGACTGAGTGATCGCCAGCCCCAATCCCGCATGTTCGCTGCTGCCTTCCTGGCGTGCCGGATCAGCCCGGTAAAAACGGTCGAACAAACGCGGCAACAACTCCGAAGAAATCCCCTCGCCACTGTTCTCGACGGTCACTCTCAAGGATTTCGCCTGCTCGGCTATCTGCACGCGCACATCGCCCGCTGCCGGGGTAAAGCGCAAAGCGTTATCCAGCAGATTCGACAGCGCCCGGCGCAGCATCGCGCGGTCACCTTCAAACCGACCCTCACCGTCACGGCTCAGGCTGACCTGAGCGTCTTCGGCCAGCGGTGCGAAAAACTCCAGCAACGCATCAGCTTCTTCCGCCAGTTCCAACGGTTCACGCTTGGGCACCAGCAATCCGTGGTCGGCCTTGGCCAGATAAAGCATGTCGTTGACCAGTTGCGCCATCCATTGCAGCTCTTCGAGGTTGCTGTGCAGGGCCTCGCGATAGTCTTCGAGTGGGCGAGGGCGGGTGAGGGTGACCTGTGTGTGGGTCAGCAGGTTCGACAGCGGGGTGCGCAGTTCATGGGCGATGTCGGCGGAGAATGCCGAGAGACGCTGAAAAGAATCATCGAGACGTCCGAGCATGGCGTTGAAGCTGTGGGCCAGTTCCGTGAGTTCTGCAGGCATTTGCGCTTCCGGCAGTCGGGCATTCAGCGATTGGGCGGAAATCCCGCGTGCCACGGCGCTCATGCGGCGCAACGGACGCAAACCGCTGCGTGCCGCCCAGGCGCCCAACAGGGCGGTGGCCAGCGCCGACAGACCGACGGTCAGCCAGATCAGATGCTGCATGCGTTGCAGGAAGTGCTGGTGATGGGTGATGTCCAGCAGCAAGGTCAATTGCGCGGAGTCAGGTTGTTCCGGCTGTAGCGGGGCGTTGAGCAGGCGATAATCCGTGCCGTTGTCGTTGACGGTGGCCAGACCGGGCTGCTGCGGCAGGTTTGCCGGCATTTGCAGGGAACGGCCGAACCAGCGCTGCCCCTCTGGGCCGCTTATGCGTAACGAGACATCGCCCTGTTGGCTCAACTCATCGGTGATATGTGCAGCGTTGCTGCCACTCAGCAACGTCTGACGCACATTGATCAGCTTGCTTTCGAGCAATTGCTGATCGAGTTCAATGAAGTGCGCCTCGCTGGCCCGATTGAAAACCACGCCCGCCACCAGCGAAACCGTCGCGGTGCACGCGGCGAACAGCAACGCCAGTCGACTGCCGAGTGACAGGCGGCGCATCAGGCAGGACGCTCTTCAAGCACGTAACCCATGCCACGCACGGTGTGGATCAGTTTTTCGGGAAACTCGTCGTCGATCTTCAGGCGCAGGCGGCGGATCGCCACTTCGATCACATTGGTATCGCTGTCGAAGTTCATGTCCCAGACCTGCGAGGCGATCAGGGATTTGGGCAGCACTTCCCCCTGGCGGCGCAGGAGCATTTCCAGCAGGGCAAACTCTTTCGCCGTGAGGTCGATGCGCTGGCCGCTGCGTTCGACCCGGCGGCGAATCAGGTCCAGGCGCAGATCGGCCAGTTGCAGGCAGGTTTCCTGCGGTGTGGTGCTGCCACGTCTTAGTAGGCTGCGCACCCGTGCCAACAGTTCGGAGAAAGCGAACGGCTTGACCAGATAGTCGTCGGCGCCCAGTTCGAGGCCGTGAACCCGGTCTTCCACGGTGTCTTTGGCGGTCAGAAACAGGATCGGCGTTTCCAGCCCGGCACTGCGTACCGCTTGCAGAATCTGCCAGCCATTGCGCCCGGGCAGCATCACGTCGAGGATCAGCAGGGCGTAGTCACCGCTCAACGCCAGTTGTTGTCCGGTGTTGCCGTCCGCCACCAGTTCAGTGTTGAAACCGGCCTCGGTCAGGCCCTGACGCAGGTAGTGGCCGGTTTTCGGTTGGTCTTCGACGATCAGCAGTTTCATGGGCAACTCGGGGTTGTAGGATCGAAAGCTTTATACCGTGGGACATTGTCACAAGCGCCAACCTGACAAAGTTGTAATCTGCCTGTCAGGTAGCTGCCAGCGCGGGCGGGCTAGAGTTTCCCACAGGCTGAACCTTTTCTTGTTGGAGTATGACTATGTTTTTGCGCAACCCTCTGGCCGTCGCCGCCTGTTTGCTGGCGTTGAGTTCATCCGTCTGGGCCGACCCTGCGCACACGTATGACTTCGGCCAGCCGGCCCCGGCCGCCAAGGCCAGTCGCAGCATTGAAGTGGTGATGGGTGACATGTCGTTCGATCCGAAGGCCATCGACATCAAGGCCGGTGAGACCATTCGTTTTGTTTTGGTGAATAAAGGCCAGTTGCTGCACGAATTCAACCTCGGCGATGCAGCGATGCATGCCAAACATCAGCAGGAAATGTTGCAGATGCAGCAAAGCGGCATGCTGACGCCGACCGGCATGAAAGAAATGTCCCACGATATGGCGGGGATGGATCATGCGTCGATGGGGCACGTCATGAAGCACGACGACCCCAACAGCGTGCTGGTCGAACCGGGCAAGACCGCCGAGTTGACCTGGACCTTCAGCAAGGCGACCAGCCTGGAGTTCGCCTGCAACATTCCCGGGCATTACCAGGCCGGAATGGTCGGCAAACTGACTGTCAGTCAGTAAGCACTCAAAGGCGGGAGCAAAGGCTGATAGAATCCGCTGATTATTCAGTCAGGTTTCCGCCATGCATCCCGCAGCCGAACATTCGCCGCTGGGCAAGTCCAGCGAATACATCGCCACTTACACACCGTCCCTGCTGTTCCCGATTCCGCGCACCGCGAAGTGGGCGGAGCTGGGCCTGACCGCCGAAACCCTGCCGTATAAAGGTGTGGATTTCTGGAACTGCTTCGAACTGTCGTGGCTGCTGCCGTCGGGCAAACCGGTGGTGGCGATCGGCGAATTCAGCATTCCGGCGGACTCGCCGAACATCATCGAATCCAAGTCGTTCAAGCTGTACCTGAACTCGTTGAACCAGACCCAGTTCGCCGATACAGCGAGCCTGGAAGAGACGCTGGTCAAGGACTTGTCCGCCGCTGCCGGCAAACCGGTGGGCGTGCGGGTACGCAGCCTGAAAGAGGTTGAAGCCGAAGGCGTGGTCGCGTTGCCGGGCGTGTGCATCGACGATCTGGATATCAGCGTCAGCAACTACGAACATCCGCGTCCTGAACTGCTGCGCTGTGATGATTCGCGAGTGGTGGAGGAGAGCGTGCACAGCCATCTGCTCAAATCCAACTGCCCGGTGACCAGCCAGCCGGACTGGGGCAGCGTGGTGGTGGAGTACCGTGGCGCGGCGCTGGATCACGCCAGTCTGCTGGAGTACATCGTCAGCTTCCGCCAGCATTCGGACTTCCACGAGCAATGCGTGGAGCGGATTTTCCTCGATCTGCAGCGTTTGCTGAAACCGGAAAAACTCACGGTGTTTGCACGTTATGTGCGCCGGGGCGGGCTGGATATCAACCCGTACCGCAGCACGGAAAGTGTGCAGTTGCCGAACCATCGTCTGGTTCGTCAGTAACCCGCCTCGCGGACATGAAAAAGCCCTGCCATCACTGGCAGGGCTTTTTTTGCATTCGCGAGCTTCAGATTCCCATGCTGACCAGGGAATTCACGATGTTGCGCAGGGTGCCGGCGATAGTGGGGTGTTCGAGTTCGAAGCGTTCGACGGCCAGGTTCACGCCATCGGCGAGATTGGAATCTTGGGTTTTGGTTTCCAGTTCAAGTTCCAGTTCGATCTGTTGCATCAGTGCGTGCAGGTCTGCGCGCTCGGCTTCCGACAGCGGCGGATTCTGATCCAGTTGCTCGCGCAGGGTATTGAGCTGTTCTTGCAGTTCGCGGGCGGGCATGGTGTTTTCCTTTTATCGAGAGGCACTGGCATAGACCGCAGCCGTGCGCCAAAGGTCTATGGCTCTCCTTAAGACTAATCCACTCTGCTGCAACCTGCATGATCCCGGTCAGGGCTTTTCGCCTTTGAGCCGGCGCAGGCTGATGTCGGCCAGGCAGGTGTCGAGTTCGCCCAGATGGTCGATCACCGAGTGCACGCCCAGGCCGAACAGTTGCACGGTGGCCTTGCCGCGCAGTTGTTCGCGTTCTTTCTGGCTGAGGGCTTGCCATTCGTTCGGGGCCACGCCGCAGAGTGAGCCGCAGGACGCCAGGCCAATGGTCCACAGCCCGGCATTCAAGCCCGATTGCAGCAGACGCGGTTCGCCACTGACCAACACGCAGCCGTCCAGTCGATCGACATTCAACGACATCAGGGCTTGCCAGCAGGCATTCGGTGCCGGCCAGGGATTGTGTGTTGCCGAATGTTGCGAAGGTTTGATCCAGCCCGGCAATCCGGATGCCAGCACCTGGGTCAGGGCAGGAGGTAAATCATCGAGCCAGGCGCAGGGGATCAGTTGGCGCTGCAGGCTGTGCAGGCTGTCGAGCGCGCCCGGCGTGGCGTCGGCGTGCTCCGTGCCGGGGCTGGCGTGATGACGGGCGCGGGCGCCGAAGTCCACCAGGCAGCCGCTGAGCCCGAACAGCACGGCTGTCAGGTTGGGTGCTGAAAGGGGCAAGGCTTCGGCTTGAGGCATGGAAAACGTCCCTGAAATAGAAGTCAGGCTAAGCATGGCCGGTGACAGTTGGATGACAAGTGCGTGACGATGCGTCCTACAGAGGTGTTCACGCCGGAAATGCCTAAAACCTTGTTTCCGTCTTATACTGCACCTCTTATGACCGTGGCCCGCATGCCGCGTATGTACAATCCAAGGAGTTTTTCTATGCGCTGGAGCAACCCTCTCGCTCAGCTTTGTGTATGCGCCAGCGTGATGCTGGTTCCGTTCGTTGCCCAGGCGGCAACGGAAGAAGACCCTTGGGAAAGCGTCAACCGTCCGATCTTCCAGTTCAACGACTTTGTTGATACCTACGCGCTGAAACCTCTGGCGCAGGGCTATGAATATGTAACGCCGCAATTCCTGGAAGACGGCATCCACAACATGTTCCGCAACGTGGGTGACATCACCAACCTGGCGAACAACATCCTGCAGGCCAAACCGGCCGCTGCCGGTGTCGACACCGCGCGTCTGATCTTCAACACCACCTTCGGCCTGCTGGGCTTCTTCGATGTGGGCACCAAGATGGGCCTGCAGCGCAGCGACGAAGACTTCGGCCAGACCCTCGGCTACTGGGGTGTCAGCAGCGGTCCGTACGTGATGCTGCCGTTGCTCGGCCCGAGCACCCTGCGTGATGCACCGTCCAAGTACGTGGATACCTACACCGCACCGTACCGCTACATGAACGACATCCCGGCGCGTAACACCATCTACGGCCTGAACATCGTCGACACCCGCGCCAGCCTGCTGTCCAGCGAGAAGCTGATCAGCGGCGACAAGTACACCTTCATCCGCAATGCCTACCTGCAGAACCGCGAGTTCAAGGTCAAGGACGGTCACGTCGAAGACGATTTCTGATTTCGACTTGTGAACCCCGAAAGGCGGCCAAAAGGTCGCCTTTTTTTGTCCGCGCGTCCTTCCATTGAGTTACGGTTTCGAACGTTCTTATAACTCTCTGTGATTTGACAAACAAAGTCGTCAAGTGGCGATCCGCGCATGCTTGAAACGCTCGAAGGATGGGAGTACCGTCTGCGCCTTAGAAGGGCACCTCTGGTGCATCCGTGTGCGGGGCAAACGCTCCGAAGCGGTGCAGCAGAGAGGCTAGAAAGCGAATCCAGTAGTCTGCGCCGGGCCTTTGCCCCGCCTGCTACGCCAACCTAATTCTGGCGCCGTTTGCCCACATGCCAAAAACCAGTGCCACGCTGCTGATAATCGATGATGACGAAGTAGTGCGCGCGAGCCTCGCGGCCTATTTGGAAGACAGTGGTTTCAGCGTCTTGCAGGCCAGTAACGGCCAGCAGGGTCTCCAGGTATTCGAGCAAGACAAGCCCGACTTGGTCATCTGCGATCTGCGCATGCCGCAGATGGGCGGTCTCGAACTCATTCGTCAGGTCACCGAGCGGTCACCTCAGACGCCTGTGATCGTGGTTTCCGGTGCCGGCGTGATGAACGACGCGGTCGAGGCCCTGCGCCTGGGCGCGGCGGATTACCTGATCAAGCCTCTCGAAGATCTGGCCGTGCTCGAGCACTCCGTGCGCCGGGCCCTGGATCGTGCGCGTCTGCTGCTGGAAAACCAGCGTTACCGCGAGAAACTGGAAAAGGCCAACCGGGAGCTCGAAGCGAGCCTGAACCTGCTCCAGGAAGACCAGAACGCCGGTCGCCAGGTGCAGATGAACATGCTGCCGGAAAGCCCCTGGACCATCGACGCGTTCAAGTTCGCTCACCAGATCATTCCGTCGTTGTACCTGTCGGGTGATTTTGTCGACTATTTCCGGGTGGACGAGCGGCGGGTCGCGTTCTATCTGGCGGATGTGTCGGGCCATGGCGCCTCTTCGGCGTTCGTCACGGTGCTGCTGAAGTTCATGACCACGCGCCTGTTGTTCGAGTCCAAGCGCAACGGCACCTTGCCGGAATTCAAGCCTTCGGAAGTTCTTGGTCATATCAACCGGGGGCTGATCAGTTGTAAGCTGGGTAAACACGTCACAATGGTCGGTGGAGTCATCGACGAGGAGACCGGTTTGTTGACCTATAGCATCGGCGGCCATCTGCCGTTGCCTGTGTTGTACACGCCTGACAGTGTTCGCTACCTCGAGGGGCGCGGTCTGCCCGTGGGGCTTTTCAATGAAGCCACCTACGAAGACCACGTGCTTGAGCTGCCACCGACGTTCAGCCTGACGCTGATGTCTGATGGCATTCTGGATCTTTTGCCAGAACCCACACTCAAAGAGAAAGAAGCTGCCTTGCCCCAACGGGTCAAGTCGGCGGGCGGCAGCCTGGATGGCCTGCGGCAGGTTTTTGGATTGGCCACGCTAGGGGAGATGCCGGATGATATCGCCTTGTTGGTGTTGAGCAGGAATCTTTAATGAGTACCGGTAGAATCCAGTTCGCCGAGCAGGATGGCACCTTCGTCCTGAAGTTCGTCGGTGAAGTTCGCCTGACCCTGTGTTCGGCGTTGGATGCGACTATTGAAAAGATCTTCACCGCGCTGAATTTCAACGCGATCGTGATCGATCTGACCGAAACCCGCAGCATCGACAGCACCACGCTGGGCCTGCTGGCCAAACTGTCGATCCTGTCGCGGCAGAAGGTCGGCCTGCTGCCGACCGTGGTCACCACCCACGATGACATCACTCGTCTGCTGCAATCGATGGGTTTCGAGCAGGTGTTCAATATCGTCAACCATCCCGTGCCTTGCCCGGAATGCCTCGATGACCTGCCGGATCAGGATCAGTCGGAGGAGGTTGTGCGGATCAAGGTGCTGGAAGCGCACAAGATCCTCATGGGCCTGAACGACTCCAACCGCGAAGCCTTTCATGATCTGGTGAATGCCCTCGAAAGGCATTGATTTCCCGGCCATCAGGCACAAAAAAGGGCGAACCTGTGAGGGTTCGCCCTTTTTGCGTTTGCCGTCAGCCCATTACAGCTTGGCTTGCAGCAGCGCCTCGAGTTTTTCCTGGTCGCGGGCAAACTGACGGATGCCTTCGGCCAGTTTCTCGGTGGCCATCGCGTCTTCGTTTGACAACCAGCGGAACTGCGATTCGTTGAGGCTCAGGCGTGCTTCGCCGGCGTGACCCGGGGCCAGTTTGCGCTCCAGTTTGCCGGTGTCTGCCGCCAGCTTGTCGATCAGGTCAGGGCTGATGGTCAGGCGGTCGCAGCCGGCCAGTTGCTCAATCTGATTGAGGTTGCGGAAGCTCGCGCCCATGACCACGGTCTTGTAGTCATTGGCCTTGTAGTAGTTGTAGATGCGCGTCACCGACTGTACGCCCGGATCATCGGCGCCGGTGTAGTCGTTGCCGTTGGCCTTCTTGTACCAGTCGTAGATGCGGCCCACGAACGGCGAAATCAGGAACACGCCGGCATCGGCGCAAGCAGCGGCCTGGGCGAAGGAGAACAGCAGGGTCAGATTGGTCTGGATGCCTTCCTTTTCCAGCACTTCGGCGGCGCGGATACCTTCCCAGGTGGAGGCGATCTTGATCAGCACGCGGTCGCGGCCGACGCCGGCCTTGTCGTACAGCTCGATCAGACGGTGCGCACGCTTGAGCATCGCGTCCTTGTCGAACGACAGGCGGGCATCCACTTCGGTGGAGATGCGGCCCGGGATCACTTTGAGGATTTCCTGACCCACCGCGACGCCGAAACGGTCGCTGGCCAGGCCGACATCGCCCTTGCAGTCGCGAACGGCGGCGTTCAACAGCTCGGCATAGGCCGGAATGGCCGCTGCCTTGAGCAGCAGGGAAGGGTTGGTGGTGGCGTCGACCGGCTTGACCCGGGCAATCGCTTCGAAGTCGCCGGTGTCGGCAACCACGGTGGTGAACTGTTTGAGTTGTTCCAGCTTGGAAGTCATGAGCGTGCTCTGTCCTATGGGTCTGACGACATTACCCGAGCGCTGACAGCCACTCAAGGGCATGTGGATGTATCGATAGCCCCGCAGGCAACAACCTGAAAACGGCTGTTTGAAAGGGCGGGGCGCGGTATCGATAGATACGATGCCGAATCGCAGCACAGGTTCAAAGCAACTGACTGATGAATATGAACGCTACTCGGACTCCAGTTGCGTCCTGGCGGCCGCTTCCGCCGGTTTTGGTTGCCCGCCTGCGGTCTGTAAGCCGAAGTTCTTTTCGCGGTCATCGCTGCCCGCATCATTGTTTTTCCACTCGTAGATCGACGTCAGTGGAATCTGCAGCCGTTTCACATCGGCAATGAACGCCGCGACCTTGGTGGCCTGCCCGTCGGGACCGCCGTTGGAGGCCAGTGCCGAAATCCCCCATTCACTGATGACGCCCGGCAGATGGAAATTCTGCTGGATGAAGGTCTGCGCATTGCCGATCTGCGTCGCCGTCATGCCATAGGGATGGTAGGAAATGGCGCTCAGGCATTTCGGATACGCACCGAGAATGCTGTTCAACGCTACGGTCGAGGCCGAACCGGCGCTCGGTGGACGGGCGAAGCCGAAACCGATCACGGGAGTGCTGGTGGGATTGTCTTGCAGCGCCTTGCACATCGAGCTCATGAACGGTGCAAAGGTGGTGCTGAAATTGCCCGTGGGCCAGTAGGTGTCCAGATCCGGTTCATTCCAGATTTCAATCGCGACCAGCTGAGAACCGTACGTCTGCTCCAGGCTGTTCACTGCACCGGCAAACGCCGTGCCGGCGGTGGCAGGGTCTGTCGAAAGCGGTTTGATGGCGCGCACCGTCATCAGCACCGGCAACCCGGCGGATCCGGCAGCGGCAAACGCATCGCCGAGCTGTTTCTGATAGGTCTTGTCGCCCAGGCTGTCGCTCCACGCGCCCAGGCGCACGAAGCTGAAGCCCGCTGCCTTGATTTGCGCAGCATCGGAAGCGCTAAAGCTCTGGACCTTGACCTGGATGCCGACCGTTCGGTGGGGCAGTGCGGGGAATAGCTCGCTGGCATCAACCTGAGCCGTTGAGCCGAACAACAAAAGGGAAAGGGCGCCGAGACGTTTGAGATGTGCTGCTTTCATGTCTGCTCTCCTGATGAGAAATGACATCTAGCCAATGTTTATCTCGTTACTTTCATGCGATGCCGAAAAGGCCGAAAAGTGCACGAATGTTATTTTTTGTCGGAAAACGTTCAGTGAAAGAGGCGCCGAAAATCACAGTTATTTTTAGTCCGGTAATTCTGGTTGGGTGACTTTTGGAGCCCGTGGTACTTAATGCACCGGTACTAACAGGCGAAACTGTTTCCGAGTGCAGGAAAGTTCTGTGGATTCATTTAAGTTCACGGGACATGTTGGCCGATTGACATTACACGGGAAAGTAAACCTTGTTCAAAAAGATCCTTGTCGTCTGCGTGGGCAATATTTGCCGAAGTCCGACAGCAGAGCTCTTGCTGCGAAACGCGCTGGCACCCTCGACGATTACGGTCAGTTCCGCAGGTCTGGCGGCACGGGTCGGCGAGTCCATGGAAGCCACGGCCCGCCAGGTTATCGAAGATCGTGGGCACAGTGCCGACGGGTTCAAGGCGCGGCAACTGACTTCGGACATCGTCAATGAATCGGACCTGATTCTGGTCATGGAAAAAGAGCATGTAAAACAGGTACTGAAGATTGCCTCTCACGCCAGGGGCAAAGTGTTTCTTCTTGGCAAGTGGCAGAGCGAGCGAGAAATAGCAGATCCGTATCGTCAGGGGCAGGCCGCTTTTATTCATGCCCACGCATTGATTGAAGATGCTGTCAGCTCATGGGCGCAACGCTTGGCGCGTTGATGAATATTCTTCAGATCAGTGAATGGTAAGAAAGACTTATGCAGTTACCGTCAGTAATCGGCACCCGCGACAACGATCAAGACAGTATTGATCTTCTCGGCATATTCGGCAGTTTGATTGATCAGAAATGGTTGATCGGTGCCTTCACCGGCGCGTTCATGATGACCGGCGTCGCCTATGCGATTCTGGCCACACCAGTGTATCTGGCCAACGCGCTGGTGCAGGTCGAGCCGAAAAAGAACGACATGCTCGGCTTCTCCGATCTCAACAGCATGCTGGGGGGCAGTCGCCGTCCGTTACAGAGATCGGCATCATCAAATCCCGTGCGGTAATCGGCAAGACCGTCGACGATCTGCGCCTGGACATTGACGTCACCCCCAATACTTTCCCGGTGATTGGCGGTTTTCTCTCCCGCCGCTATCGCGGTGAAACCGAACTCAGCGTCGCGCCGCCACGTTTCGGGCTGAGCAGCTACGCGTGGGGCGGTGAGCGTCTGGAGTTTGCCCGGCTCGATCTGCCCAAGGAACTGCTGGGCAAGAAACTCAGCCTGATCGCCGGCGAGCAGCAGCGCTTCCAGTTGTTCGACGACAATGACAATCTGCTGGCAGAAGGCACTGCCGGTGAAGCCTTCGCACAGGATGGCGTAGAAGGGCAGATCACGCATTTGCAGGCCAACCCAGGCACCCGATTCGAAGTGGTGCGCTACCCACGGATCGTGACCATTCAGGGCTATCAGGACGCGCTGGATATTTCCGAACAGGGCAAGGAGTCGGGGATTATCCGTCTGGCCCTGGCCAGCACCGACGCCGCTGAAGCGGTGAAGATCCTCAACAAGATCGCCTCGCTGTACGTGGACCAGAACGTACGCCGTACCTCGGCCGAAGCCGCGCAGAGCCTGGCCTTCCTGCAAAGCCAGTTGCCGCAGGTCAAACGCGACCTGGCCAAGGCCAGCGATGCGCTCAATGCCTACCAGACGCGCGGCAAGACCGTGAACATCTCCCTGGAAACCCAATCGGTGCTCGGCCAGTCCGTCGCCCTCGAAACGCGGATTTCCGAGCTGAAAATGCAGCAGGCAGAGATGGATCGCAAGTTCACCAGGCAGCATCCGGCCTATCGGGCACTGATGACCCAGATCGCTGAATTGACCCAGCAACAGAAGTCCCTGGAAGGCAAGGTTGGCGACCTGCCGGCCACGCAACAGGAACTGCTCAACCTGACCCGCGATGTCGAAGTGGCTTCGCAGATCTACACCCAGTTGCTGAACAAGTCCCAGGAACTGGACATCATCCGCGCGGGCGCCGTGGGCAACGTGCGTCTGGTGGATTCGGCGGATGTCGACCTGACCAGTCCGGTCAAACCAAAGAAAGCCCTGATCGTGCTGATCGCGACCTTCCTCGGTGCCTTCGTCGGCGTGGCGCTGGTGCTGTTGCGCAAGTCCTTGAGCAAGGGCCTGGAAGGGCCGGAAGCCATCGAGCAGCTCGGCTTGCCGGTCTATGCATCAATCCCTTACAGCGCCCTGCAACAGGAAGAGGACACCAAGAAAGTCCGTGCCAAGGTCACGGCGGACACTCCGGCCTATCTGCTGGCCCTGCGCAATCCGACGGACCTGTCCATCGAGTCGATCCGCAGCCTGCGCACTTGCCTGCATTTCGCGGCGCTGGATTCGACCAACAACCGCATCATGATTTCCGGCCCGAGTCCGCAGGTCGGCAAGACCTTTGTGTCGTCCAACCTCGCGGCGGTCATGGCCCAGAGCGGCCAGCGTGTGGTGTTGATCGATGCCGACATGCGCAAGGGGCATCTGCACAAGACGCTGAACACGCCGATCACCAACGGCTTGTCGGACCTGCTGGTCAAGCGCTGCACTTTGGAGCAGGCGATCAACAAGGTCGAAGTCGACAACCTGCATTTCATCAGCCGGGGCCAGGTGCCGCCCAATCCTTCCGAACTGCTGATGCACGCCAATTTCCGCGAACTGCTGGCGGAACTCAGCGAGCGCTACGACGTGGTGATCATCGACACGCCGCCGCTGCTGGCGGTGACGGACGCGGCGATTGTCGGTCGCGAAGCGGGCATCAGCCTGATCGTCGCGCGCTTCGGGGTGAACCCAGCCAAAGAGGTCGAACTGACGATTCGCCGCTTCGCCCAGAACGGCATCGAGTTGAAAGGCGCGGTGTTCAACGGCGTCGAGAAGCGTGCGGCCAGTTACTACGGCAACGGCGGCTACGGCTATTACAACTACGAATACGCGTCCGACAAATCCTGAGCTTCAGCGATTGTTCTTACAGGCAACAAAGTGGGTGGGTTGTGAAAAAAATACTGCACGTGGCTGAAACGATTAAAGGTGGCGTGGCGACGGTGATCCGCACGATTTCGGCGTCTCCGGACGATGAGCAAGCCAACTACGAGCTGGTGTATCTGGTGCCGCAGGATCAGGAAAAGGAACTGCACGGCATCGCCCCGCAACAGATCCGCACTTTCGAGCGAACCGGGCGCAATGTGCCGTCGTTGCTGCGTTTTGCCTGGCGACTGATGCAAGTGATGCTCAAGGAAAAACCTGATGTGGTGCACCTGCACAGCACGTTTTCCGGGGTGATCGGCCGTTGCGTGTGCGTGCTTCTGCGGCCGTGGCGCAAACCGAAAATCGTCTACTGCCCGCATGCCTTTTCGTTCCTGATGGAAAGCTCGCCGATCAAGCAGAAAGTCTATGCGTGGATCGAACGCGTGTTGCAGAAGGTCACCGACACGATCATTTGCGTCAGCCAGTACGAGCTGGATAAAGCAGCAGCGTTCGGCATCGAGCGCAAACGCATGCGACTGATCTACAACGGCATTCATCCCAAGGATGACCAGCGCAAGGCCGAGGATCCACAGCCGATTCACCTCCTGTTCGTCGGTCGACTCGACTATCAGAAAGGCTTCGACGTGCTGCTCAAGGCCTACGCCAAGACCGGGCGCAACGACCTGAAACTGACGGTGGTCGGCAGTGCGGTCAACGAGGCGACGGTCGAGTGCCCGCCAATGGACGGTGTTCAGTACCTGCCGTGGGTCACGCCGGCCGAGGTCAACGCGCTGTATCAGCAGGCCGATGCGCTGATTGTCCCGAGCCGCTGGGAAGGCTTTGCCATGGTGCCGCTGGAAGGCATGGCGCTGGGCCTGCCGGTGATCGCCAGCGACTGCACGTCGTTGCCGGAGCTGGTGACCCACGGGGTGTCCGGTTACGTGTTCCCCACCGGTGACCACCACGCGCTGGCCGATCGCCTGAAGCAGATCCAGAAACCCGCATTGTCAGCCCTCGGCATCGAAGGCCGGCGCATCGTCCGCGAGCGCTTCAGCGCCGCGTTGATGATCCGCCAGACCTACGACGTGTATTCCGCTCCCTCCTATTAAGTAGAACGCCGCTCATGAACGTAACGATTTTGCATGGCTACAGTGCCTCCAATTCCGGTGATGGTCTGCTGGTGGATCTGGCCATTGCGCTGGTGCAGCGCAACTTTGGCGAAGACACCGCGATCAGCGTCGTGGCCTCCGATCCGGATTCCTTCAAATACCTGCCGCACCCGCGCTTTGACGCGCCGGTCATGGCAGCCAAGGGCCTGGGCCGGGTCAAGCAGGCGGTATTCCTCAATCAGTCCTACGCCGGGCTGGCGGATCTGCTGAAGAAAACCGATCTGATCGTCGGCGTTGGTGGCGGCTACATGCGCTCCAAAAGTGCCTTCGAGCACATCAAGCTGAAACTGGGCCACGCCAAGCAACTGGAAACCGCGATCCTCAGCAAAGTCCCATCGGTGTACCTGCCGCAAAGCATCGGACCGTTCCATGGTGACAGCGACAGAATCGTCGGCCACTACGCCAGCGCCGATGCGGTGTTCGTGCGCGATAACCGCTCCTCGGCGTTGTTCGATGCCTGCGAGAATGTCTACCGCGCACCAGATCTGGCGGTGCAGGCCCTGGCCGGCAAAATCCTGCAGCAACCCAAGTTCACTCGCTGCGCCTCAACGCCGGCCACGGTGTGCGTGGTGCTGCGTAAACCGCCGGCCTGGAGCAAGGAAAAGAAGCTCGCCTACGTCGCCAACCTGAAGGTGCTGCTGCAGCGCTTGAAGAACAAAAGCAAAGTGGTCTGCGCGGTGCAGAGCGCTGTGCGCGGCAACGATGACGGCGCGTTCTATCGCGAATTGGGCATCACCGAAGACCTGCTGTCGTTGAAGGCCACGATTGCCAAATATCAGCCGGATCTGGTGATTTCCGTGCGTCTGCACGGGGCGATCGAATCGCTGCTCTCCGGCGTGCCGGCGTACCACATCAGCTACGAGCGCAAAGGCTTTGGTGCCTATCAGGACATGGGCGTCGAGGACTGGGTGATCAACGGTGGCGACATCGATGTCGACACCATCATCGACACGGTTTACGCGCCTGACGCGCTGTCGAATTTCGGCAAACGCCTGACCGACACCTGCCGTGAAATCGAAGCCAAAACCGTGGCCATGGACGACATCATCAAGGGCGTCATTCGATGATATTCCGCTTGTTGCTGCGCGGCGGAGCACTGGGCGCGAAGTTCCTGCTGGTGCTCGCCATCACCCATTACCTCGGTTACGAGGCGCTGGGCTTTTACGGCGTGGTGGTCGCGGCGTCGTTGATTGCGTCGAAGTTCTACAGCGTCGGTTTCAGTTCCGAGATCAATCGGTTGATCAGCGTGGGCGGCAGTTCGCGCCGGGTGGTGGACAAGGTTCTGCTGCTGTACCTGGCCGTAGGTTTGCTGTTGTCGGTGCTGACGGTGCTGATCTATTCACTTTTTCAGCAGGTCGAGGCGACGGCTGCACTGATCGCCTGTGTGACCCTGGTCCTGCTGACCGAGCATCTGTCGTTCGAAATCAACTCGTTCGTGTTTTCCGCGCAGAAAGCCACGGCGGGGGCGCTGCTGTTCTTCATCAAGACCGGCCTCTGGGCACTGCTGGCCGTGGGCGGAATGATGCTCGGCTGGGTGTCGGGGATCGCCAGCGTGTTGTGGCTGTGGGTCATCGCCAACGTGTTGGTGATCGTCGCCGGTTACCTGATTGTGGTGAACGTCCATCGCGGGCGCGAAGAGGGGACGCTGGCGACGGCGACCGTGTGGAAAGCCGGATTGCCGTTCTACCTGGGCACCGGCCTGATCGCCGTGAGTCAGTACGCCGAGCGCTTTCTGATCATTGATCTGGAGCCCTACGCCAGCCTCGGTAAATATGTGTACGCCTGGTCGGCGGCCAACACCTTGCAGGCGCTGTCCTATGCGGTGGTGGCGGTGGTCGGCATCCCGGTGCTCGCCAAGCGTTACCAGGCCGATCAGCAACCATTTACGGTCAGGCAATTGTTCGTGAACAAATGGGTCGCGCGTTCGCTGGTGGTGTCAGCGGCCGTCGCGGTGGCGATTTATCTGTTCTTCAATGTCGTGCTCGATTACGTCGGTGCAGCGGTGCCACGCCCGGACAACGGAATTCTTGGCGTGCTGATCTTTTCCTTCGCCCTGCGAGCCATCGGCGACATCGTCTGGGGCGGGTTGATCGCATCGAAAAACAGCCGGGTCTCCCTCGCCAGTTCGGCCCTTTGCCTGCTGATTTCGGTGCCGGTCAGCTACGTGCTGATCAAGCACTATTCGATTTATGGCGCGGCTTGGGGCAACGTCTTCGGGATCATTGTGCAGCTCGGCGTGATTGCGCTGCTGACCCGTGCAACGCGCGCGAAAAAGGCTGTCGTGTCATGGGCCTGAAACTGCCGTGCATCGAGTTTCGCGGCAAGAAACTCGATTCCTCTCTCTCGTTCCTGATCCTGTTCACCGGCCTGTTTCTGTCGGTGGCCATGCCGCTGCTGATCCCCCGCGATCCCGGCCCGGATGCGATGACCCTGTGGTCGTCCTATGCCCGGGCCGATAACTGCAATTTCTGGAACCCGTTCTCGCCGGATCGCTCGTCCTACGAGTGTTCGGCGTTCCTGCTGCGGCCCACCGGGATCAACCTGACCAACGCCTGGGCCTACGGGATGTTCTGCAATTTCTTCCTCACGGCGATTCCGGTGGTAGTGTTCCGGCGCATGCCGCTGGCGATCTTCGGGACCCTGTGCCTGTGGGGCGTGGTGCGTTCGTTCTTTCTGGAAAACCTGACCAAGGAAATCATCGTGTCGGTGGCGGTGCTGAGCATTCTGTTCAGTTCGCTGACGCGCAAATATCGCGGCGGGTTTTTCCTGTCGGCGGTGATCTACGGTGTACTGATCCGGCCCTACTGGATTCTGTTTTCGCTGTCCTGGGTCGGCGTCTGCATGATGAAGAAGTACGTGTCGCGCATGACCTTCTTCCTGATGCTGTTCCTGTTCTACCTGGCAGTGGCCATGGCCATCCAGTTGGCGCTGGGCTTTCCGGTGTCATCGATTCGCGCCAGTAACAACGAACTGCGCACGGCGGGCGAGGAGGGGTCCAAGTCGCTGATCGTCTCGTGGCTCAGTGGCAGCGACTTCGTTTCGCAGGCCCTGGACTCGATGATCATTTTCTTCCGGCTATCGTTCCCGGTTGAGCTGATCCTGCTCTCCGGGCCGGGCCAGGTGATCTTCGTGGCGCTGATGATCATGACCGCGCTGTTGTTGTTCAAAGTCATCACCTCGACCGATTACAAAGGCGCGCCGATCCAGACCAAACCCAAGGAACTGATCGCGATTCCCCTGGCGTTTCTGCTGGTTCAAGGCTTGTTCGAACCGGACTTCGGCTCGTTCGCCCGACACTTTTCGATGGTGGTGCCGGTGTTGTTCGTGGGCCTGGGGTTGATGCTGCGGGCGAACAAACCGGTGCGGGTCGAATCAAGAATTCTGAATTGAGGCGGGTGCTTTATGTCGAGCAAGAAAAAGTCCCTGGAGATCGAAACCCTGCGCGGGCTCGCTTGCCTGTTGCTGGTGCTCTATCACGTGATCGGCCCGTTGGGCGGCGGTTTGAAAATCGACATCGGCTCGCCGTTTCGGGTGATCGCCGATTCGATGGTGTACGTGCGTATGCCGCTGTTTACTTTCATTTCCGGCTACATCTATTCCATCTACAAGATTCGCGGCAATGACTTTTCGGCGTTCTTCACCGGCAAGGTGCGGCGGCTGATCGTGCCGCTGTTTTGCGTGGGCGTGCCGTTCTCGGTGTTGCAGGCAGTGGGGCCGGGTGTGAACAAGGATGTCGGTGTGATCGATGCGCTGTTGTCGTTCTATGTGCCGGTCAACCACTTCTGGTTCCTGCAGGCGGTGTTCATCATTTTCATGTTTGTCGGCCTGCTGGAATGGCGTGGTTGGCTGCGCTCGGCGACGCGTCTGTACCTGCTGTTCGCGTTTTCTGCAGCGGTGTTTCTGTTGCCGCCGTTCAAGTTCGATGCGTTCGGCATCAACGGTGCGACCTATCTGTTGCCGTTCTTTGTGGCGGGGATGATCGGCCAGGAAAATGTCAGTGCATTGAAGCAACGATTCAAAGTCGTCGGCCCGCTGGTGTTCGTGCTGATTTCTCTGACGCTGTTGTATATCGCGGCGCTGGATCGTGAGCTGATCATTGATCGCCGCAGTCTGATCGGTCTGACGGTGGGGTGCGTGTCCTGTTTCGCGCTGCTGTCGAGTGACATGCGTTCGAAGGCGCTGACCTGGCTCGGTGGTTACTCTTACGCGATTTTCCTGTTTCATGTGTTGTTCGCCGCCACCTCGCGCTCGGTGCTGGGGCGTCTGGGCATCAAGGACGAAAGCGTGCTGGTGTTCTGCGGCGTGGCGTGCGGGTTGCTCGGGCCGGTGTTGCTGTCGACGATCTTCAGCCGGTTCAACTTCACGTCGGTGCTGTTTCTGGGCGAGCGTGCGGCGGCGAAAAAACCGGCGGGGAACGTCTCCCCGGCGCAGGTTTCGGCTAAAGGAAGTGCCTGATGGTTGCAGTGGATGACGCAGCGCCGGTCGCGGCATCGGTGGTTGAAGTCGGCGATGCTCGTGAGCGGTTTGCCCAGTGGCGCGAAGGCAAGGCCGGGAAGGTGTTGTCGGTCTCGGTGATCGGCGACAGCTACAGCGCCGGGCAGGATTTTTACCTCAATAAACTGGTGCAGCGGCTGGTCGGCGAGGTCGGGTTTGCCGGCCCCGGTTATGTCGGCTTCAACCATGGCGCGGCGCTGGGCGGCAGCCATTTCAAGTACACCCGCAGCAGTGAAAAATACTTCGGCGGCGACTGGAAGGTGTCGGACCTCGGCGTGGCCAGTCCTGACAGCCGTACCGTGACGGGAAGTCCCGGTGCATGGCTGCAGGTCGATGCGCATCCGAGCGCAGCGATAAACACCGCTGTCACTCAGGCAAAGTTACTTTTTCTGGGCAACGGCGAATCCAGTGAACTGCGCTATCGCTGGTCGCCCTCGGCGGACTGGCAGCCGCTGAGTCTCTCCGGCGCGGGCGTTCAGGAAGTCCCGTTACCGGGCACATCCGCCGCGACGGATTGGTCGTTCAGGCTGGAAGTGGTGAAAGGCGCGCCAACCCTGTTCGGCCTGTGGATGAGCAACGAGCAGGCCGGTTTGCGGGTGTCGAAACTGGCGGCGTCGGGTGCGGCATCCGGCGATTTTTATCATGCCGACGGTCAGTGGCAGACGCAGTGGAAAGCGGTGGTGTCGAAGATTCCGGCTGACATCTACCTGATCATGCTCGGCGGCAACGATCAGGGTTTCGGCGTGAAGCCCGAGCAGTACCTGAAGAACGTTCAGGGGCTGGTCGGAATGATCCGCGAGATTCAGCCGGCAGCGAGCGTCAACCTGATCATGCGCCAGGACACCACGCGTTCCAGCGCCTATCCGATGTCGGCCTACGCGCAGATTCTGGAGCCCTGGGCTCGCGAGCAGCATCTGGGTTTCGCCAATCTGCAATGCGCGTTCGGTACGGACGTCAAACGTTACGCGGCGGCGATGATCGGTCCGGACAAGATACATCCGGTGCCGGCCACGGGCGGGAAGGTGATTGCCGATTACTTCTATCGGATGATCGTCGGCGGCAACCACGGGACTTCCTGCGGCGCCGCCTCGAAATAAGAACTCAACCCTTGTCGAAGGTGTCGACGTGACCCAGAAGCTCTGCGGTCTTCTGCGGCATCAACTGCGTCACACAACGGGTTTCCACATTGATGATGATTGCCGGCTCGTTGCAGCAGAGGCGCACGCGGAATCGCCAGTCGCCGAGAATCACCTTCAGGCCGTCGCGGTCATCGACCTCCAGCGCCTGCTCGCCATAGATCCGTTTCAGATGGGCGAGCAGGGGATAGGGATCACGCAGCGGCCGGCGAATGTCGCCGGACGATGGAAACACGCCGATCCGCTCCACCAGCAGAATCGTCCCGAGCCAGGATTCATTGGCGCTGGGCAACGGCTGATGACGAGACAACCAGCTCATCACCCCGAGGTTGCCCACCTCCCGTTCAATGTCTGTCGAATGTTGTGCAATGTTCATGGTTGCCTCGCCGGATGTGGGTGGGGCGCCTTTCAGCGGCCCTTGAGGTAGACGTTGTCGTAGCAGAAGTTGGTCGCCTGCAGGTAACCCTCGGCGTCACCGCAGTCAAAGCGCAGGCCCTTGAACTTGTAGGCCAGCACGCAACCGTTCTGCGCCTGTTTCATCAGGGCGTCGGTGATCTGGATTTCGCCGCCCTTGCCGGGCTCGGTGTCGGCAATCAGGTCGAAGATGTCGGGTGTCAGGATGTAGCGGCCGATGATCGCCAGGTTGGACGGAGCGTCCTGCGGCGCCGGTTTTTCCACCATGTGATTGACCCGGTAAATGCCCTCGGAAATCGCTTCGCCCGCGATCACGCCGTACTTGTGGGTCTGGTCCCGGGGGACTTCCTGGATGGCGACGATCGAGCAGCGGAATTTCTTGTAGAGCTCGATCATCTGGGTGAGCACGCCGTCACCTTCCAGGTTTAGGCACAGGTCGTCCGCCAGGACCACGGCGAAGGGCTCGTCGCCGATCAGTGGGCGACCACTGAGAATTGCGTGGCCCAGGCCTTTCATTTCCACCTGACGGGTGTAGGAGAAGGTGCAGGTGTCGATCAGTTCGCGAGTGCCGGCCAGGAACTTCTCTTTTTCGGTGCCGCGAATCTGGTGTTCGAGTTCGTAGCTGATGTCGAAGTGGTCTTCGAGTGCGCGCTTGCCCCGACCGGTGACGATCGCCATGTGCTGCAGACCGGCGTCCCGTGCTTCTTCAACGGCGTACTCGATCAACGGCTTGTTGACGATCGGCAGCATCTCTTTCGGCATGGCTTTGGTGGCCGGCAAGAAACGCGTGCCGTAGCCGGCAGCGGGGAACAAACATTTACGAATCATAGAAGTTTCCTGGACATTCATGGCATACAGCCATCGGTTACATTGCAATAAGGAAAAGTTGCAAGTTGATGAAGCTGTACTTTAATACCTGAGTCAGGTTATGAGTGACAACGTTAGCTTAGTGTAAAAGGGGATAATGTTATTAGATGTCGGTTTGATAAATAACAGTTATTTTTAGTCGGTATCTGTTGATAGTGGTGAAAGTGCGGGAGTGCTAATAAGTACCGGGCAATACAGTTTGGCCTTTAAAAATATTTTTGGCCAGCGATGGAACTGTTTTTGTTTTGGGTTGTTGTCGCCCTGTTTGTGTGAAGCAAGACACACATTAAACAAGTTGGGCTTGACACGCTAGTTGGCACTTTTCCCACTATGGACCGCGCTATGAAGATTCTGGTAACGGGTGGCGCCGGGTATATCGGCTCGCACACCACACTCGCATTGCTTGAAGCAGGTTATGAAGTTGTCGTTCTGGATAATCTTTGCAACAGCAGCGACGCGGCACTGCACGCCGTGGAAGGCATTTGCGGCAAAAGTGCGCTGATGATTCGCGGCGATGTGTGCGACCGGGCGTTGCTGGACCGGATATTCCAGCAGCATTCAATTGACGCCGTCCTGCATTTTGCCGGGCTTAAAGCGGTCGGCGAGAGCGTGCGCAAACCGCTCGAATATTACGAAACCAACGTCAGCGGCAGCATCACGCTGTGCCAGGCGATGGCGGCGGCGGGGGTCTTCCGGCTGGTGTTCAGCTCTTCTGCCACTGTTTACGGCGAGCCTGAGCAGATGCCGATCCGCGAGGATTTTCCGACCGGCATTCCGACCAATCCCTACGGCCAATCCAAGCTGATCGTCGAAAACGTTCTGCGCGACCTGAGCCAGGCCGAGCCGCGCTGGAGCATCGCGCTGCTGCGTTACTTCAACCCGATCGGCGCCCATGCCAGCGGTCACATGGGCGAAGACCCGAGCGGCATCCCCAATAACCTGCTGCCGTACATCAGCCAGGTAGCGGTCGGCAGCCTGCAGGAGTTGTCGGTCTTCGGCGACGATTACCCCACGGCAGACGGCACAGGTGTGCGCGATTACATCCACGTCGTCGATCTGGCGGACGGGCACCTGAAGGCCTTGCAGGCCATCGACGGGCGCACCGGCATTCATACCTGGAACCTCGGCACCGGCGACGGTTACAGCGTGATGCAAGTGCTGCGAGCCTTCGAACAGGCGTGCGGCAAGCCAGTGCCGTTTCGGGTGATGCCACGGCGTTCGGGTGATATTGCCGAAAGTTGGGCCGACGCTTCCAAAGCGGAAAAAGAACTGGGCTGGAAAGCCACACGCAACTTGCAGGACATGGTTACCGATACCTGGCGCTGGCAATCGAATCATCCCCGGGGTTACCTGGAATGATGGCCATTTAGTCCAATGTTATTTTCGGTCAGGTTGTTAGATATCGTCGGGAAATTACACTGGCAATGCCTTTTGCAAGTCCGTAGATATAAACCTGCCGTTCGACTTTTATCAGTTGCGTAGGACTGTGAAAGAACAACGGATCTTGTTCGCGCTTTTTGCGACTTGAACTCTACCACCTCTAACGAAACACCCGATGTAACGGTGCAATGTTAGAAAGGAGTTGATATGAAAAAAGTGATGGCGATTGCCTTGTTGACGATGTTGAGCAACTGGGCATCCGCAGCTGAAGCGCCGCTTACAGCGGTAACCAATGTATCGGGCAGTGTCGCGGCTTCTACAGCGCCCGCTGCCAGTACTGCAATGGTTGCCAGTGCCGTAGCGGCGTCCAACAGTGGTGGAAGTGCCAACGGCGGTACAACGGGTACCACCGGTACCACGGGTACAACCGGCACGCACAACTAACTGAAGTAACTGTTGGTGCAGTACAAGGTCGCCCGACGAAAGTCGGGTGACTTTGTTTTGGATTCGCCCTTGAATAGCGTAGTGCCATTATGACTCGTAGTTTTTCTCTTTTAATGCTGGCAAGTCTCGCTCTGCAAGGTTGCATGTTTTCCCCCGGTCAACACCTGAGCACCTTTGGCATCACTCGCCAGGGCGCCAGCGAAAGCAGCCGGGTCGAGTTGATTCCGATCACCCCCAAGCTGATCTCCATGAACCGCGCCACGCAAAAGCGTGAGTCAGTGCCCACGGAATTGCTGGCGACGCCAGCCGAGTACCGCATCGGCAACAACGACGTGCTGTACATCACCGTGTGGGATCACCCCGAGCTGACCGCGCCGTCGGGCGCGCAGCAGCAGATCGACGCCAACGGCCGTCTGGTGCGCTCCGACGGCACGCTGTATTACCCGTACATCAAGGAAGTCCAGGCCGCCGGCCGGACCATCCAGCAACTGCGCGACGACATCGAACAGCGGCTGTCGGCGTTCATCGCCGAGCCGCAAGTGGACGTCGCCGTGTTGCGTTTCGCCAGCCAGAAAGTCGTAGTTACCGGCGCGGTCGCCAAGGCTGGCCCGCAAGCGATTTCCACCAACCCGCTGAGCGTGGTCGAAGCCCTTGGTTCGGCGGGCATCGACACCAACAATGCCGACCTGTCCGGCTTGTTGCTGACGCGCAACGGGCGGGTCTATCCGCTGAATCTGGATACCCTCAACCAGCAGGATTCCGAGTTGCAGAACGTCTACCTCCAGGGTGGCGACAAACTGTATCTGCCGTACAACGACAACAAGCGCATCTACGTGATGGGCGAGGTCAACCAGCCGCGCGCCCTGAGCTTCAAGACGGCGACGATGAACCTGTCCGACGTGCTCGGTTCGGTCGGCGGCCTGAGCCAGACCACCGCCAACGGCAACGCCGTGTACGTCATTCGCGGGGTGGAAAATCTTGATGTCGAACCGGCAAAAATCTATCAACTGGAAGCCGAATCACCGACTGCCATGGTCCTTGCCACGCACTTCGAAGTGCGTCCCCAGGACGTCGTTTATGTAGGGCCTGCCAACGTGACTCGCTGGAACCGTCTGATCAGCCAGTTGGTGCCGTCGGCATCGATTGTCGGCACCGGCGCTTCCGCTGCGAAGAACTGGAGCGAATTCACCAACAACAGCAAATAAGGCCCGCCGACTTTGAAAATTTTGAATGTTGGCGTCTGCCTGATGGCGGCCTTGTTGCTGTGTGGCTGTAATCCGCTGATGGTTGCGTCGGTGACCAACCTCAAGTCGGCGGTGGTCGGCCCGGATGATATCGACGTGACGCCGGCCCAGGTGGCCGAGGTCAATTATCCGCAACTCAAACTCACCACGCCGTCCGGTTCCGGTGTGCTGGCGCTGGTGCGCAAGCGTGATGATCTGCAGTTCTGGGTGGCGTCCGGCAAGCAGGTCCTGCTGTTGCGTGACGGTCTCGCGGTACGCAGCATCGGCCTGGGCGCGGAGGGCGACCTGGACGGCACGCGTCTGTCCGATGCCTCGCCGTTCAAGCGCGGTCTGCAACACGTTACCGATGGCCAGACCAGCCAGCGCTGGATCGACCTCTACAAGGGCCAGGAAGTCGGACTGATCGTCAACAGCCGCTTCACCCGCAAATCCGTGGAAACCCTGAAGATTCTGAACAAGGAATACGCCGTGCTGCGTGTCGATGAACGTATCGACGTCCCGGCCATCGGCCTGCGGGCAACCAATCGTTATTGGGTCGACCCGGTGGACGGTTTCATTGTGCAGAGCGAGCAGCAACTGACCTCGCAACTGCGGGTGAAGATCGTGCAGCTGACTCCTGATCGCAGGCATTTGCCATGAAGCGCTTGAGGGTTCTGTCGGCGGGTTTGATGTTGCTCGCCGGCGCGAGTCAGGCGGCGGTCACCGTCAGCGGCGATGTCGCCAACCCCGGGCCGGTGACATTGCCGCCGGGCGGCCGATTGACCGATGTGATCAGCGAGGCCGTACCCAATGCCGAGGGTTACTGGCTGGCCGGTGTGCTGCTGCGGCAGTCGCTGCTTGAGGAGCAGACCCGGCTCAAGGTCGGCGTGCTGTTCGATCTGGACGTGTTGCAGCGCATGGCCGATCTGTTCGATCGACCGAGCCGCAAAGCCCTGGCGGTGCGCATGGCCGAGGACGTACGGCAGATGCCGGTCACCGGGCGCCAGATCGCGGACTTGGACCCGGTGGCGCTGGAAGTCGGCTTCGCCCGCAACATTCGTCTCGACGATGGCGATCGCCTGATCTATCCACCGCGCGTCGATGAAGTCGAAGTGTTGGGCGCGGTCGCCGGGAAATGCCGACTGCCTTATCAGCCGTTGCTCGAGGCTCGTGAATACCTCAGTAGCTGCATGCTGCTGGAGGACGATGCCGACGCCGATTACCTGTGGCTGATCCAGCCCAACGGGGTTTCGCGGCGCGTTGGCATTGCCCACTGGAATCGTGAGAGCGGGCAGTTCCCCGTTGCCGGCAGCAAGATTCTGGTGCCGTTGAAGAACGATGATCTGGATCCGCCTATCCCTGAACTGAATCAGCAGTTGGCCGAATTTATTGCCACGCAGTTGGCTGAGGTGGTTCGTTGAATTTGCGTTTTGCAGCTGTGTTGTTATTGCCGTGCGGCCTGGTCCATGCCGAGCCGCGTATTACCCAGGGCGATTTCGGTGGCACCGGTCTGTTGCAGACGCCCACCGCACGCATGTCCCCGGCCGGCGAGTTGAGCGTCAACGCCAACCGCACCGAGCCCTACAGCCGCTACAGCGTTTCGTTGCAGCCGCTGGACTGGCTCGAAGGCTCGTTTCGCTACACCGCCATTACCAACCGTCCCTACGGCCCGGAATCCATGAGCGGCAACCAGAGCTATAAGGACAAGGCGGTCGACGTCAAAGTCCGGCTCTGGGAGGAAACCCACTGGGCGCCCGACGTTGCTCTGGGCTTTCGAGACGTCGGCGGTACGGGTTTGTTCGCCAGTGAATTCCTTGTGGCCAACAAGCGCTACGACAACCTGGATTTCAGCGCCGGCATCGCCTGGGGCTACATCGGTAATCGCGGCGATATCGACAACCCGTTCGGCTATCTCGATGATCGCTTCAAGACGCGCCCGTCCCTGAAAGGCACCGGTGACGTCAACGCCGGTTCGTACTTTCGCGGCCAGCCGTCGTTCTTCGGCGGCGTGAGTTACCAGACGCCCTGGGATCGCCTGAGCCTGAAACTCGAATACGAAGGCAACGATTACAAGCACGAACCCAAGGACAACGTGATCAAGCAGGACTCGCCGATCAACCTTGGCGCGGTGTTCAAGGTGACCGACTCCCTCGACGTGAGCGCCGCGTGGGAGCGGGGCAACACGGCGATGTTCGGCGTCACCTTCCACACCAATTTCGTCAGCCGCAAGGCGCCGGCCAAGACCTTCGATCCACCGCCGGAGCCGCTGCCGGCGAAGGCACCGACTACGTCGATGGATCAGGTTGACTGGGCGAACGTATCGCAGCGTCTGCAACAGAATGCCGGTTATCGGGTCGAGCGCATTGCCCAGCGCGATTCCGAGTTGATCGTGTATGGCGAGCAGCAGCGCTACTTCCATTCCTCCAAAGCGGTGGGGCGTGCGAGCCGGGTGCTGGACAACAGCGTCAACGACGACATCGACTGGTTCACCCTGGTGAACAAGCGTTACGACCTGCCGCTGGAAGAAACCAGCGTGCCGCGCCAGACCTTCCGCGAAGTGATCAACAACGAGGAACCGCTGCAAACGTTGCACCGCACCACCGAGGTCAACCCGGCGATGCCGCACAACGAAAAGACGCTCTACACCCAGCCGCTGCAGCACTTCAGTTATGGCGCCGGCCTGGGCTTCAAGCAGAACGTCGGTGGCCCGGATGGTTTGCTCTATCAATTCAGCGCCGACCTCGACGCCGAATTCCGCTTCAATCGCAACACCTGGTGGAGCGGCATGCTCAGCCAGAACCTGACGAACAACTTCGACAAGTTCAAATACGACGCACCCAGCGGCTTGCCGCGCGTGCGTACGGATCTGCGTCAGTACCTGACCACGTCCGACACCACCATGCCGTTATTTCAGGTCAGCCATGCCGAGCAACTGGACAAGGATCTGTACGGCATGGTCTACGGCGGTTATCTGGAGTCGATGTTCGCCGGGGTGGGCGGCGAGGTGCTGTTCCGTCCGACCGGTGAGCGCTGGGCGATCGGTGCGGATCTGAACTACGTGCGTCAGCGTGAATTCGATCAGGGTTTCGGCCTGCGTGATTATTCGGTGCTGACCGGTCATATCACCGGTTACACGGATTTGCCTTACGAAACACTGGCGGCGGTCAGCGTCGGCCGTTATCTGGCCGGCGACTTTGGCGGCACGCTGGATATCTCCCGGGAGTTTTCCAACGGCGTGCGCTTCGGTGCCTGGGCGACCATCACCACGGCGGGCAGTACGGAATACGGCGAAGGTAGTTTCGACAAGGGCATTTATCTGTCGATTCCGTTCGACGAGATGATGAGCATGTCGACCATGCGCCGGGCCAACCTGGTCTGGGCGCCGCTGACCCGTGACGGTGGTGCGAGGCTCAGCCGCAGCTTCCAGCTGCACTCGATGACCGATAGCCGTGAAGACGACATGTTCTATCGCAACTTCGGGAAGATTACCGAGTAGGTCCGGGAGAGCGGGAAGCCAGAACGGGAGCCCTTGGGCTCCCGTTTTGGTTTGGTGTGGATGTCTTTGTTGATCCTTCTACCGTTGCCACAGGTTATCGGGTAATACCTGATCTTCAGCATTACCCGGAACCTTGTGGGAGCGAGCCTGCTCGCGATTGGCGTGAGTCCTGTCGACACCGATTCAACTGACCCACCGTACTCGCAAGCTACCCGCCAGCCCCCAAATCCCGCCCACAAAAAAGGGACTTTCGTCCCCTTGCGGTCCTGCCTTGTGAAGCTCTGCGTCTCAGTAAATATCCTTCGACAACAGGGTAAAGGGCGTCTTCACCAGAATCTTCACATCCAGCCACAGCGACCAGTTGTTGATGTACTTGAGGTCGATCTCGACACGCTTTTCCATCTTGTCCAGGGTATCGGTCTCGCCACGGCAGCCGCTGATCTGTGCCAGGCCAGTGATGCCCGGTTTGATTCGGTGACGCGCCATGTAGGCGAGGATCTTGCCCGAGTAATAGTTGTTGTGCGCCACGGCGTGCGGGCGTGGGCCGACCAGGGCCATGTGGCCTTGCAGCACGTTGAACAGTTGCGGCAGTTCATCCAGCGACGTGCGGCGGATGAAGCGCCCGACGGCGGTGATGCGCGAATCGTTGCGGCTGGCCTGTTTGACTTCGCGGTCATCGTGGACGCGCATCGAGCGGAACTTCCAGACCTGAATCACCTTGCCGTTCCAGCCGTGGCGATCCTGCTTGAAAAACACCGGGCCGGGAGAACTGAGTTTCACCGCCAGCGAGATCAGCAGCAGCACCGGACTCAACAGAACGATGGCCAGCAGTGCGACGCTTTTCTCCATCAGGCTCTTGCTCAGGGCGGCGGTCGGGCGGCTGGTCAGCGGGCTTTCATTGAGGTAGATCGCCGGCAGGCCGTCCACGACTTTTACCGAGTGATTGAGCAGCGTCAGGCTGTTCAGGTCCGGCACCCAGACCACGTCGACGTTGGCATCCAGCAGATCGACATACATCGCTTCGATCTTCGCCGCTTCGGACAGCGACAGCGTGATGTAGAGACGGCGGATATCGTGGCGTTTGATCAGCTCCAGCAAGTTTTCCTGATCGCCGACGACCCGTGGTGCGTCTGCGTCCAGAGCGGGCAGGGTGCCATTGCTGACCAGACCTACCAGCGGCAGATTTTCGTGTTCGCTGAGTTTCTTCGCCAGGCCCAGAGCCAGTTCGCCGGTGCCGACGATCAGGGTCTTGTGCTCGCTTTTGCGTGAACGCTGGTAGTACTTCGAAAACGCATGCAGTGGCGCATACAGCAGCGCCTGACCCAAGAAACCGTACACCGCCCAGTCAAGAATCACCTGGCGGGAAAACAGCTCGTCGGCCTTGCAGATGAACGCGATGAACGTCAGCCCGGCCATGGTCATCGACCAGCCCATCAGCAGCCGTCCGAGACCGGTCAGGTAGTTGTCACGCTTTCGGTAGGCGCCGCTGAACGTGTAGGCCGGAACCGAAGCCAGCACGGCCAGCATGGTGCACATCCGGTAATAGAACTCGACCGTTCCCGTGTGCTGCTCAGCCAATACAAATAACAGTGAAACAATAAAGCACTGTGCCAGTGCCCATTGGCCCCAGAAGGTAAGTCCCTTGAGGCCGGTGTTTCGGTTGATACGTAGAGTGAGATCCATATGCGATATCCCCAAAAGACTTCCATTCAGGTTTCGACAGTTGAAATCCGAGTTATCAAACAGACTTGTTTTTGTTGTGGGTGCCGGTGTCTTGAGGTAACAACATCGGTATTCCGAACTGTCGTCAGTGAATAGACTAAGTTATTGGGGAAGATGCTGTCTGACGAGTTCTAACAAGATGGCAGAGTGCCAATCAATTGATTGGGGAAATAATCAAACGTTAGAAAAGGTCAAAGGGCAAAGGGTGAACAAACAATAATCTGTTTGCTATCGTAGGAAGGGTGAGGAGGGAAGCATTACCGAAAAGGAGATTCAAACAAGCAAAGTGCGTTTTTATTTTTGTTGTTGCACTTGCTTCGATTTCTGGATGTGGAGGCTGTGCTTAGGCAACAACTTCCTGGATCAGGCAATAACCACGATTGCGCACGGCACGAAACAGCCGTTCACCATTGCTGGCACTTTTGAACTTGTCTTGAAGACGGCTCAGGCACATTTCCAGCCCGCGATATTGTTCCGGTTCCCGGCCGATGCTGAGGATCAGATCGTCGCGACTGACAACGCGTTCTTCGTGGTGCAGCATCTTTCTGACCAGTGCGGTTTCGAGGCCGGTGAGGCTGATCTCGACACCTTCCTTGACGAGTGCGCCCTGGTCATTGTCCAGATGCCAGGCCTGTGTGCAGGGAGCATTGCCTTCAAGGGAGCTGTTGTCTTCTGTCAGTGTTGGCGTGTTCTGGAGCGAGTTTACCGATTGTGCCGCCAGCCACTCGGACTCGAGGGTGGCCAATATACGCTGTGTATCGTGTTCAATACTGCGAGCGACGCTTTTCCTTGTGCCGCGTGGGTAAGTGAACTCCATGAGCGTGGGAGTGGAAGAGGGCGAAGCAACACCTTCAACAAACATTTGTGCCTGAGACGTACCGAACGAATTGAAACGTTCACTGGAGAGAATGCTCTCGAGTTCACGTTGCGAGGCGGAGTTATTGGTCACGACAACAAAATATTTTCTAGGAGGGTTGTACTGGTTTCCATGTCTCTCTCCTGAATAACGCACCAAATTTGGCTAAAAGGTAATCGGCAGACGAGTTATAACGCGCTCGGAAATAATCGACAGGCAGGGTCTGGGCCCAATTATGGCCCGCGACAAGTTCCACTGGGTCTGCTTTTAGAGTAATGATTTATTGTTATGTTTAAGTGTTGCAGCGCTCATTCAATTGACATCTTTTTATTAGGCAGGTGTTGCGAGTAAAGCGGTGAGACTTTGGATTGTTGTAGCGTTGCATCAGACGTTCCCTCGTATGCTGCAAATGGTGATTTCCTGACTCAGGCGGTCGAGATCAACCCCCTCATCAGGCGGTAGCCATACCCGCGAATGCTCTGTATGGCGTTCGTACCGTACACGTCCTTGATTTTCCCACGCAAGCGGCTGATGGATTTTTCCAGTGCGCGCGGGTCGTAGAAATGCGTGTTGAGCCCCATGATGCCGGCAATTTCGTCATGGCTGAGAATGTGATTGCTGGTTTGCGAAAACGCTTCCAGGATCTTCATCTCGGCAAAGGAAATGTCCAGTTTCTTGCTGGTGTCGGAGAGGCAGATACGGGTCGGGTCCAGTATCAGATCAATGTCACGCAGCCATTCTTCACTGCTGAAGAACTCATTCAGCAACTCGCCACCCTCATCGGAAAGGGTATTGAGCTTGATACAGAAGTCTGCCCCGGCAAGATGGTATTTGATCTTGTTGTGGGCGCCGCGACCGGTAATCACCGCACAAATGATCGGCTTCAAGTTCTCGGTGCGCAGGTTCTCCACCAGCGCCAGATTGTCTTCCAGTGCTTGCGGAGTATCGATGATGATGAAAATGGCGCGATAGGCGCCGTGATATTCGTTTGGTTGATATGAACTAGTGAAAGAGCCGGCTTCCAGCGCCAGACCGGTCTGCACATGCTGGGCAATTAGCGCTCTGAAGTGTTCGGCCACAGCACGGGTACGCGCCAGGGCAAGAACACCTGGCGCGTCGTTTGTCTGGTGCGAGCTTCTAGTCGCTAAGTTCCCTGTAAGCATCATGCCTTGACTCGAAAAAGTGCGGACATCGGGATGTTAAAGCACCGGTTCTCATCTGTGACTGACAATTGGTAACATTCGCGCGATTTTTAGACGTGGCTCCCGAGTTTTTTAACAATAATTAAGCTTTTCAAGCTTTTAGTTGATTTTCTCGGGGTGCTGAACTAACGAAACGAACGTCGTTAGATGGTGGCGATGTGCAATGGTGCCACTATTTTGTAATTATGGCGACCGGTTTTTATGTCCTATGGCCAGTATGGTTCGTCGCCAGAATCAGGGGAGTGTGAGGTGGGTCACATTTTAGGGGTGCAAGGTTATTTTTGCCACTAAGTGAACAAGTTCACAGACAGACGATTATTAACGTGGCTTGAGTGTGTCTTTTGATAAGACATATTCTCCGTCACCAAATCGGGCAATGACTGTAGATCTGCCAATTGTTTAATTGCAGATACTCAACGCCTGAATGCAGTTGACCGGGCGCTCTTGAAGAGCGTTCTGACGGAGGATTAATGGATTTACTGACCTTGTTCAAGGTGTTGGTTTTAGGTGCGGTAGAAGGTCTCACCGAGTTCTTGCCCATCTCCAGTACGGGCCACCAGATTATCGTTGCCGACCTGCTCGACTTCGGTGGCGAACGCGCGATGGCGTTCAACATCATTATTCAACTGGGCGCCATTCTCGCCGTCGTCTGGGAGTTTCGCCCGAAGATCTTTGAGATCGTCAAAGGCCTGCCGACCCAGCGCAATGCACAACGTTTCACCCTTAATCTGCTGATCGCATTTTTCCCGGCAGTGATTCTCGGCGTGTTATTCGCCGATGCCATTCATCATTACCTGTTCAACCCGATCACCGTGGCGGTCGCATTGGTGGTGGGCGGTATCGTGATGTTGTGGGCCGAAAAACGAAATCATGTGGTGAGTGTCGAGCACGTCGACGACATGGCCTGGTCCGACGCGCTGAAGATCGGTTTCGTACAGTGCCTGGCGATGATTCCCGGCACCTCGCGCTCCGGCTCCACCATCATCGGCGGCCTGCTGTTCGGCCTGTCGCGCAAAGCCGCCACGGAGTTCTCGTTCTTCCTGGCAATGCCGACCATGGTCGGCGCGGCGGTGTATTCCGGCTACAAATACCGCGACCTGTTCCAGGCAGGCGACCTGCCGGTCTTCGCCCTGGGCTTCGTCACCGCATTCGTGTTCGCAATGATCGCCGTACGCGGCCTGCTCAAGTTCATTGCGAACCACAGCTACGCCGCGTTTGCCTGGTACCGGATTGCGTTTGGTTTGCTGATCCTGGCGACGTGGGTGTTTGGCTGGGTGAACTGGACGGAAGCGGCGGCCTGATCAATGACTGCTGATCAGCGCGGCGACGGCGAGATCGCTTAAGTCCGTATCTGGTGATTCCTGACGAAAACGCTGCAAGGCTGACGTGAAATATGCGGCTTGCAGCATGCCGTCGCTGGCGAGGAAATAACGTGCTGCTTCTATTTCCTCTACCGAATACACACGTTTTTTCAGTCCGGAAATGTCCGACATCCCATCGACCGTGACCATTGTCGTCGTGAAAACCAGAAAACCAGACATCTGGGTAGATTGAAAAGGGCCATCTCCCCCCTCACCGCACCCCTTCAAAAAATCACAGGATGCATAGGCGTTTGTATAGAGAGTCGAGAGTAAAGCGAGGAGGGTGAAACGCTTGAATAAAACACAGCTGAAAGCGGGCATAACCAAAAGACATCCTGTCAGTACAGCAAAACACCGGGCAACGCTCATTCGTTGCCCGCACAATCAACGCATCAATCAACGACCCGCCAGCAACTCCGCCGCCTGATCCAGCAACGCCAGCGGATCCTTGGCCTTGTGAATATCCACCGACAACAACTGCCGAAACTTGCGCGCCCCCGGGAAACCGGTGCCCAGACCCAGCACATGACGCGTGATGTGATGCATCGCCCCGCCCGTCGCCAGATGCGCGGCAATATAAGGCCGCAACTGCGCCAGCGCCTCGGCCCGGCTGATCACCGGCGCGGTACTGCCGAACAACTGCTGATCCACCTCGGCCAGCAAGTAAGGATTGTGATACGCCTCGCGCCCCAGCATCACCCCGTCAAAGGTCTGCAAATGCTCGTGGCAGGCTTCCATCGTCTTGATCCCGCCGTTCAGAATGATCTCCAGCTCTGGAAAATCCGCCTTCAACCGCGCTGCCACGTCATAACGCAGGGGCGGAATGTCCCGGTTCTCCTTCGGCGACAACCCCTCCAGAATCGCAATCCGCGCATGCACCGTAAAACTCGTGCACCCGGCATCCCGCACCGTGCCGACGAAATCGCACAGCTCCTCATAACTGTCCCGCCCATTGATCCCGATCCGGTGCTTCACCGTCACCGGAATCGACACCGCATCACGCATCGCCTTCACACAATCCGCCACCAACTGCGGATGCCCCATCAGGCACGCACCGATCATATTGTTCTGCACCCGATCACTCGGGCAGCCAACGTTCAGATTCACCTCGTCGTAACCATGCTCCTGCGCCATGCGCGCGCAAGCAGCCAGGTCCAGCGGAACACTACCGCCCAACTGCAAGGCCAAAGGGTGTTCGGCTTCGTTGTGACGGAGGAAACGTTCGTGATCGCCGTTGAGCAGAGCGCCGGTGGTGACCATCTCGGTGTAGAGCAGGGCGTTTTTCGACAATAGGCGTAGGAAGTACCGGCAATGGCGGTCAGTCCAATCCATCATCGGCGCGACGGAGAAACGGCGGGAGAGTGGGGCGGGTGTGGCGGTGATTGGGGGCATTGGGGGTACGGAATCGGTGTGGCTGGGAGGTGGGGGAGTTTATCAGGAATGGAAGAGTGGGGCTTAAGGGGTATCTGAGTGGTGTGCTGACGGGGTTTGGAGGCTGACAAGGGGCGGGTCCTTCAGTCCCCATTCTTCTATGGTGCCGACGCGGATGAGGTTTTCGATATGGCGGGAAAGAGTGCCTAAGTCGTTTATGGCGTCGATGGTGGTGCTACTCGAGCGTGCGTACAGCTTCGTGTCTTTGTATGCTTAGGTACTACAACCGAGGATGCTCTAGTTCGATTTAATGGGTTCTCCTGATAAAAATGGAGTTTTATGACAAGCACTGAAACCGGTTCGAAAAGGCTATACCGCATTCTGGATTTCACTCGGGTAGTTCAAATATTTGAACGTGAGGAATTATATTTTGCGAATCCTGGTAAGTGGGATGATCCGTACGAACGTCGTATAAGTCACTCACGATCTCATGCGATTTTTGCTCAGTGCTGGTGTCAACTGGGGATTTCTGATGCGATGTGGCGGATATACTCGAAAAATGGAATGGGAGTTAGAATTTCAACTACAGACAAAAAACTTAAAGCTGCAGTTAAAGCGTTTGTCAAAGATAAAGGATATATATTTAGACTTGGTGAGGTTGACTATAAATCGCAGACTGATCTCAATGTTGAAGCAAGAGAAATCGCTGCAGAGTTACGAGAGGATTTTAAAATACAGCGGGCTGTAGACGTTCTGTATATGAAGCGAGAAGCTTTCCGGCATGAAAGTGAATGGAGAGCAACTATATTTTGCCCTGATGAAAAGCGTGTTAATGCTAAAGATGGCGTCGCTGTTAAGATTGACCCTCATAAGCTGATTGATAGAATTTTGCTTGACCCAAGAGCGCCCGAAGAGCTTGTTGACGCGTTCAAGTTTTATTTCGAAAAGAAGCTAGGTTTTAAGGGGCCTGTTATTCGATCTGTTTTGTATAAATCTCCAAAGCCGCTAGAGGTGGATGACGAGTTTATAACGTCTTCCGATCTTTAAGATTCAAAGGGGAATTGATCTGTTTTTTAATAAATAAATCTGTTCTCCTTTTTTCTTCATGGAAAGCCAAATCGGTGGTCTTTTGGTGAAGGTCGGAAAAAAAGGGAAAAAGGGGCGGATTTATTTGTTTTAAGCGGAAAATAAAATCGTCCCCATTTTTTTAGATTATTTTCGATAGTGCCTGGAGATTTCTTTCCATATGTATCTGTATCGAAACTCAAGCCAACGTATCAGCAGTTTGTCTATTTGGCGTCGATAACGGCTGCGCTTTCGGGCTTTCAAATTTTCCCTAATGTCAGACGTTAGTTGTTCTAGGTTGAAAGCAGACCAGATCATCGGGATGACTGTCTCAAGGTTCGAATGGCAGACAGGTGCGACTTCCTCGTAGAGAATTCGCTTTATCTCTTGCGGGTCGTAATCTTCGGTCTGGCGCGCGATGGATTCGTAGTTGACCTCGTTGTCTACAAACGCATCGGACAGTGCCCAATAGACGTGGGAGCGCTCCTTCTCAGTTGTTAACGCCCAGTCACGCTTGGTGGAGGATGTCTTCCGAGTAGTTGGTTCAGCCATTTTTGACGTCCTGTCATGTGATGGTGTCAGCCTTGCTTCTAAGGGCGGCCGTGAATGTAGCTGTGAAACAGCATCAAAAGGGGACAGGGGACAGGGGACAGGGGACAGATTTATTTTAATTGATGAATATATCTGTCTTAATTTTTTACTGTTTAATTGGTTGTTTTTTTTATGCTTTTTAAGATTTCTTTCCAAATATAGCGATAGCTGTAACGAAGCCAAAGAGACTTCAGTTTGTCAAAAGTTCGCCGCACTTTACTCCGTTGACGAGCTCGCAGTTCTTTTTCAATCTCGTCTAACAGCCACTCATCCTTGAATCCCGTCCAGATGGGAGGTACGGGCGTCTCAAGATTGCCAAAGCACACGGGAGCCACTTCTGAATACAGTATGTCTTCAACAATTTTCAGATCGTAGGATTTAATTCGCTCCGCGATGTATGCATAGTCGACTTCGTTATCAACGAAGGCTTCAGCCAATGCTATCTGGATCTTGGCTTTATCTTCCGGAGTTAAAATACTTCCCAATGGGAAAGCTCCTCTAATTCTTCGTCAAAGGTATCTGCGACTACGCTTCCGGCGATGCCACCTGCCATGCTGCCTAATAAGACCACAGCTACGGCGCATGCTGGCGCTGCTGGACCGCAAATTGCGCTCACACCCAGGCCTGCAAGGAAGCCGCCGGCGGCTCCAGCGCCTAGGATTGTTGCTTGTCGCGCGGTTTCTTTTACTTTGTTGTCGGCGTTCAGTATTTCGTAGGTAGCAAGGGCGGCCGTCATGATGATCCCGACCTTGCCCATGACGGTCATGATTTTTGTACCGGCTGTAAATTTAGTGTTGTCTCGGCCTGATCCTTCGAGGGCTTTATAAAGGATTTCTTTCTGCTGGGTCTTTGAAAGTTGGTTGTAATTTTTGTTGAAGCCGGTTCGAGATTTTTCATCAAGAATATCAGCATGCGTTTTTCCGCCTTTTTTCTTTTTTTCGGCAACGGCAACGCCTTGGGCGGAAGTGAATTTACGATGCTCAAACATTATTTTGTTGCGCATTCCGTTGCTGAATTTTGTACCGTCTTCAACGGTGATATTGCCAGCTCTAACGTCTGCCAATACCTGTTGCGCCATTCGTTTGATATTGCGCTGGTAGCTGGCGCGGACGCGTTCATCTTTGATCGCGTAAATCGAAAAACGTGTGGCGGCGCCTTCCATTCCCGCGATGGCCATTTCAAGTGGAGACTGGCTGAGAGTGTGTTCACTTTTGACAATATAAGAGCCGGTTACTAGGTACGGTTCAACAATAGGGGGGACCAACAATAGGGGGACAGATCTATTTAATCCGGAGGCGATGGCTTTGGGGCCGTGTCCGGGCATGGGGCAACTGGTGGGATCGGTGAGGCGTGCGGCGGGCTTTGCCATGTGTGACTTCCTGTCATCGGATTAGCTGGCACCGACTGTATCAGACTTGCTTTGGCGGGTGTCTGACGGCGACTTGCTCGGTGTATGTCGCCAATTTAAACAGCGAAATCCAAGAGTGTTTAAACGAAGCTCTCTGACACGACTTTGGACCTACACATCCTTGCGCCACCCCCTACACCTAAGACAGAATCCGCCGGCTTGTGCGTCTAGGCCGTGGCTTTTATCGTTCTCGGGTCACTGAAAACCAGTGATCGGGTTTGGTAGCCCGAGTGTTAGATGTACAGCGTCACCGTCTCCGGTCGTGCTTTCGATCGGGGTCTATGGTGGTCATGTACAGGGCGTCTTCGGGCGCGCCGGCTCCTAACACCCGGTCTACCAACCTGTTCATGGCCGCCACCCTTCGTTTGGTAGCGAAAGGGTGAAGCCTTCACTAAGAGTGTTAGGAGTTTCATCCATGATCAAACCAACCCCAAACCCACCCGAAACCGATCCGATTTCACCTTATCAATTCCCAGACTCCAAAAAGCTCAACGAAGCCGCCGAACGCGCCCTCGACCACTACCTCACCCCGCAACAACGCATCATGGGCAGTCACACCGAACACGACCCCATGTTCCTGGCCAACCCCGCCTACACCAGCGAATCCCTGTTGGCCAACGCCAGTGAGTCCCTGGATTCCGCCAGTGAAATGCTCAGTAACTTCGCCGCGATTCTGGAACCCGGTCATCGCAAAACCGCGCTGGGTATCGCGCAAGTGGTGATGGTTGCGGGGCTAGCGGTGAATCAGGCGCTGGATCACGTCGAGCCGAGGACGTAAGCGCAGAGAGAAACCACCGCTCTACCTGAACCCGCGCTGTCGATGGCGAAAGTTTCATGTTGTCGGCGCGCGGGGGCGCCTAGGATGCAGCGATAAGATCGTTTCATCCCAGGGGAGCCGTGCCATGAGTGCCAATGTCGTCAAAGTGCTGTTGATCGCTGCAGCTGTCTCGGTATTGAGTGCCTGTTCGGGCTCCGGTGGGTTGACCACCACCAGTTGTTTTTCTTCCGATTGCCAATCGCCGGAAGGCCGCGCCAGCGCCAATACGCTGAAGTTCGGCGGCACCGGTATTGGGGCCAGCCTCAACCAGTACAGCTCCGGCATGTTGCATGACGATTGAATAGAAAAGGGCGCCCATCGCGGGCGCCCTTTTTCGTATGGCCTAGATCGCGCCGATGCGCTCGACAACTTTCTGCAACGCCGGTCGTTTGGCCAGCCACTCATCCTTGGTAATTCCCAGCAGCACCACATCAATCCGCTCGCCGTCCTTGAGGATGTTCTGTCGTCTGATACCCTCCAGCTCAAATCCGAACTTCTGATGCATTTTCACCACGGCCGGATTGCTCGCCAGTACTTCGCAATTGAGCTTTTCCAGCCCTGCTTCGGCAAACGCGTAATCCAGCATCCAGAACTCGACCACGCTGCCCAGGCCTTTGCCTTGCAGTTGAACGTCGAGGTAAAACGCCCAATCAGCCGTCTTCTGTACGGTGTTGATTGCATTGAGTGAAACAACGCCAACCGCGCGCTCATCCTTGAGCACGACAAACACTTGCTGGCGCGAATTGCCTTTGAGGGACGTCAGCCAGTTTGCATGTTCCTGGTCGCTGATTTCGTGGGAGGTGTACATGTATTTGCGCACGTCTTCCTGGTTTCGAAGGGTGCGGACGTGGGCCTGGATGGCGGGATTGGCTTCGGTGAGGGGGACGAACTGCATGGTGCTTTCCTTGTCTCGCGGGCGCCTGAGCTGAGCCCGCGGGGCCTATCGTTGATGTTTCAGGTTGTGTTCCCGGGCAGGCGCGCGGGAGGGGTGGGATTTGGGGGTATCGTTTTTTCCAGAGCAATTGCGAAATAAACACCAAATGTTTCAAGGTGTTATTGAACTGTATCAGTGTTTTGCTCATAAAACGGCCGTCAATGGCCGGGCGCTGTTCGCCAGGTTGCAGATCGCTCGGGGTGTAGAGGTGGCTGGCAAGTTTGAGGCCGTTGCCGAGGAGCTGACGCGAGTTTTCATAGGAGCTCTCCACGGGTTTGTGCGGTGCCGCATCGGGCGGCAGACGACGCACAGATTGCCGTCGAGGGAGGGGGGCAAATAGAGCGCACGGTTCCTGGGAAAAATTTTCCTATGATAAAAGCTGCCTTCCTTGATTTGTACCCGCGCGCCATGATCGCCCCATGAATACAGAAAACAGCCCCAACGACCTCGGAGAATTCCTCCGGGCCCGTCGTTCCGAGCTTGAGCCGACGCAGTCCGGATTACCCAACGATGCAGGACGTACGTGCCGCGTCGCCGGTTTGCGCCGCGAAGAAGTGGCGATGCTTGCGGGCATCAGTGTCGATTACTGCACGCGGCTGGAGCAGGGCGTCTGTCACCGCTGGCAGATCGTTTCCTGCGCCGAAAGCCCGGATCAGGCGATCATCGGCCTGACGGCGGCGCCGGGCAGTGCGACCGACGAGGCCCTGAATCGACTCACGGCAGGTATCTTTCCCAGAAACGCAAAACGCCCGATGCAGTGCACCGGGCGTTTTGAGGGCGAAACGAGTGTAGACCGGTTTCAGAACCAGCCAGGCTACCTGGTGTGGTGACGAATCACTTATAGGCGCGGGGTGTCTGGATCGACTCGTAATGTGCGAGTGCGGCCAGCGCTTCGACATAACCGGCGATCTCGTGAGCTGCCTCGTCGTAGGCCTTGCGGCGTGCGGCCTGCTCCAGTGTCTGCGGTGCGCCGGTAGCGCCTCCGTAAGCGCGCGCCGCATTGCGGTACTTGGCCAGCGCGGCCAGGGCTGGGCCGAACAGTGTGACGTTCAGCGGTTCGAGAGGCTCGCTGTGCTTTTCGGGGATGCTCATTGCAGGATCACTTGCCTATATGGACTTTACGGATTGCTTTAGGAACTTTGATTTTTACGCGTCTACAGCCTGGCTGCCTTTCAGTTTTTGCCGGCGACGCAGTTCTCTGATTTGCAGACCAATGACGTAGACCACGGATCCAGCCAGGTACAACGGCCAGAACACGATCAGCACTACCTGGATCCAGACGTCCAGGGCATCGGCATTTTCATGAAATAAGGTCTTGATCACCCACGACATGACTGGATTTCGCTGGATTGGATGATCGTGGTCATCGATCCAGTTCCAGATCAGTTTCCAGACTTCGGCCAGCAACAGGACGGCTAACCAGACACCGATGAAAACGAGACTGGGAAGTGCGAGGTGCTTGAGTTCCACGAAAAACCTACTCCATGCCGTCACCGCGGCTACGATTTAATGGTGCTGGTATACGCTTCCATGCAGCGCATCTTGTAGGAAGATTCGCACAGGGGTCGCCATCATATCGCCAGATAAGTCACGATGCTTACAAAAAAGTATATTTTTTTTGAACTTTTCTCCCGAGTGTTGAACCGCGAGTCAGCACCTCGACCTCAGCCCCCCGGATTCACTGAACCTGCGGTCCCGCAAGCCATTCACCGAGGATGTTCTGATATTTCCCGGTGACCTTGCTCAAGTGCAGCCACTGATCGACATACAGCTTCCAGCTCATGTCATCACGGGGCAGCAAGTAAGCCTTTTCCCCGTACTGCATGAATTGCTCCGGATTGACCGCGCACAAACCGGGTTTCTGTTTTTGCTGATACCTCGCTTCGGAGGTGTCGGTGATCATCACGTCGGCCTTGTTGTCGAGCAGTTGCTGGAAGATCGTCACGTTGTCATGCAAAGCCAGTTGGGCTTTGGGCAGGAAGGCGTGGACGAAGGCTTCGTTGGTGCCGCCGGCGGGTTCGACCAGGCGCACGTTCGGCTGGTTGATCTGCTCGATGGTCTGGTACTTGGACTGGTCGGCGCAACGCACCAGCGGGATCTTGCCGTCGACGTCGAGGGTGTTGCTGAAGTAGGCCTTTTTCTGCCGCTCCAGGGTCACCGAAATCCCGCCCATGCCGATGTCGCATTTGCCGGCCTGCATGTCCGGCATCAGGGTTTTCCAGGTGGTCTGCACCCACTCGATCTTCACGCCGAGACTGTCGGCCAGCGATTGCGCCATGGCGATGTCGATGCCTTCGAAACCGCCGTCTTCGCGTTTGAAGGTGTAGGGCTTGTAGTCGCCGGTAGTGCAGACGCGCAACTGGCCTTGTTGCTGGATGGTGTCCAGGTGTGAAACCGGCTCTTGCGCATGAGCGGTGCCGGCCAGCGCCAGCAGACCGCAGAAGATCAACGTATTTTTTCGAATTGTCATTGTGATCGGGCTTGTGCAGTGGGAGTGCCGGCCAGTGTAGTGAAAGGGTTTGCCGGGTGTCATCCGGCGTCCGGCCCGAGCGTCCCCAGCCATGCCACCAACCCCACAATCAACAGCGCAATAACCAGCTCAAATAACACGCTGCGGCGTAGAGCATTGGTCGCCACCTGATGTTGCCCCGCGCGCAACGATTGTTCCAGCAACGGCCCGAGGTGAAAGCGGTTCAGCGCCGCTAAAACCAGCATGCCGGCGAACAGCACGATCTTGATCGCCAGCAGTATCCCGTAGGTGCCGAGCAAGACGTCGCCCGACTTCGGGCCGACGATGAACAGGTAGTTCGCCACGCCGGTCACCGAGAGGATGAGCACAATCGTCGCGCCCACGCCTTCGAAACGTTTGACGGCATCGGCCAGCGACCGAATACGCGCTTCGCTGTACAGAGCGTCGAGCCGCGACATCAAGATCAGCGCCAACATGGCGCCCATCCACGCACCCGCCGCGAGCAGGTGCAGGATGTCGCTGAGCAGGTGCCAGGCGCCATCCATCGCGCCGTGTCCGCTCCAGGCCAGAGAGGCGAGGGCGAGTGCGCCGGCCATCGACGCCAGCCACAACCCCGGCCAGATCATCAAGACGATCAGCGCAAACATCCGCACCGCCCACGCCACGCCGACATCGGTTTCAAACAGCATCATTTGCAGGTGTGGCCACAGTGCCGCGAATTCCGTTTCGCCACTCATGGTGCGGGTCATCAGCACCAGTCCGGTCACTGACAGCAATGCCCCGATCAACACCATCCCGCGCAGCATCGGCCGAAACCGCAGCGTCGCGCCAACGTTGTACAACCCGAACAACGCCACCCCGAACAACAACAGCAAATCCACGTACAACGCCATCCGCAGGAGAATGTTGATCAGGTCGGCCATCGATCACTTCACTTTGAACGTGACGTTGCCGGTGATCGGGTGAGTGTCCGACGACACCGCGCGCCATTCGACCTTGTAGGTGCCGGCGGGCAATGGCGAGAGCGGGCTGACGAGCATGGTTTTCGGGTCGCTGCCGGCGCTGACCTTGGCCTTCATCGGCATTGGCGAGTGGGCCATGCCGGGCATTTCGGTCATCACCAGTTTGGCGCCGGAGAACTGGGTCATCAGGTTCTCGGAAAAGTGCAGTTCGATCTTTTCCGGTGGTGCGCCGTCCGCGCCTTCGGGCGGGGTCGACGACAGCAGTTTCGGGTGGGCCTGTGCCAACGAGCTCAGGAGCAAACCGGTGGCGAGGACGAGGGAAATTTTCAATGTGCGCATGCAAGACCTCTGTGTTGTTTTTTAAAGGAATTCAGAACCACATCCGCACACCAAGGACGAGTCGCGCTTCGCTGCGATCCTCGCCTTCTTCCCGTGCGTAATCGGCGGTGTTGCCGTAGGTGCGGTTCCAGGTCACGCCGATGTACGGCGCGAATTCACGACGGATTTCATAGCGCAGACGCAAGCCGGCTTCGGTGTTCGCAAGGCCCGAGCCGATTCCGCGTTGCGGGTCGTTTTTGCCGTAGACGTTGAGTTCGGCGGTGGGCTGCAGGAACAGCCGATTGGTCAGCAGGATGTCGTAGTCACCCTCCAGCCGTACCGCGCTCTGGCCGTTTTCGCCGAGGAACGCCGTGGCTTCGGCTTCGAAGTTGTACAGCGCCATGCCCTGCAGACCGAACGCGGCCCAGGTTTGCGGGGCGCCGGGTTTGAAGTCCTGGCGCACGCCGCTGACCACGTCCCACCACGGTGAGATCGCGTGGCCCCAGAGCGCCTGGATTTCCGCATCTTCGGTCTTGCCGTTGCTGCGTTCGCCTTCGAGCGCAGCCACAGGCGATCGATGTCGCCGCCGATCCAGCCGGACACATCCCAGGCCAGGGTGCTGGCGTCGTCGCCGTTCTGCCATTCGAGTTTGTCGGCGAGGAAGTAAGTGTTGATCGAGCTGTCGTGCACCTGGTGGCCGCCATGGCTGGTGAACACGGCGGCGCGGTCGGCGTCGGTCAACTTCGGGATCGGCGTGCGGCTTTCGGTCGGCGCGGCGGGCTGCATCATGCCGTCGTCCATGCTTTGCAGATCGCCCATCTGGCTGTGGTCCATGCCCTGCATGTCGCTGGCGGCGAACGCCGAAGACAGCGACAGAAGTGACAACGAAAACACGGCAAATCGAGTCATGGTCGGCGTCCTCATTCTTCCACCCGCACTTCACGGAACATGCCCATTTCCATGTGATAAAGCAGATGACAGTGAAAGGCCCAACGGCCCAACGCATCGGCGGTCACGCGATAACTGCGGCGCGTGCCGGGGGGCATGTCGATGGTGTGTTTGCGCACCTGGAAGTTGCCGTCTTCGTCTTCCAGATCGCTCCACATGCCGTGCAGGTGGATGGGGTGGGTCATCATCGTGTCGTTGACCAGCACCAGGCGGATGCGCTCGCCGTACTTCAGGCGCAGCGGCTCGGCGTCGGAGAACTTGATGCCGTTGAACGACCAGGCGAATTTCTCCATGTGGCCGGTGAGGTGCAGCTCGATCGTGCGGCCCGGATCGCGGCCGTTGGGGTCTTCGAAGGTGCTGCGCAGGTCGGCGTAGCTCAGCACGCGGCGCCCGTTGTTGCGCAGGCCGAGGCCGGGGTCGTCGAGTTTCGGCGCGGTGGTCATGGCTTGCATGTCCACCAATGGGTTGTCCTTTTCGCTGTCGGGGTGCGACTGCATCGGGCCCATGTTCATGCTGGCGTGGTCCATGGCGCTCATGTCCATTGAGCCATGATTCATTCCACCAGAGCCCATGCCGCCCATGCCCATGTCGTCCATGGCCACCAGCGGGCGCGGGTCCAGCGCCGGCACCGGGGCCGACAAACCGGCGCGGGCGGCGAGGGTGCCGCGGGCGTAGCCGGTGCGGTCCATGGCCTGGGCGAACAGGGTGTAGGCGTCGGCGGCGGGCTCGACGATTACGTCATAGGTTTCCGCCACGGCGATGCGCAGTTCATCGACGGTCACCGGTTTGACATGCAGGCCGTCGGCGGCGACCACGGTCATTTTCAATCCGGGGATGCGCACGTCGAAGTAGGTCATGGCCGAGCCGTTGATCAGCCGCAACCTCAGTTTTTCACCGGGGCGGAACAGGCCGGTCCAGTTGGAATCGGGGGCGTGGCCATTCATCAGGAAGGTATACGTGGCGCCGCTGACATCGGCGATGTCGGTGGGATTCATCTTCATCTGCGCCCACATCGTGCGATCAGCGACGGTGGCGCCCCAGCCTTTTTCGCCGACGTCCTGGATGAAATCGCCGACGGTGCGCTTGTGGTAGTTGTAGTAGTCGGACTGTTTTTTCAGGGTTTTCATCAGGCTGGCCGGGTCTTCGTCGGTCCAGTCGCTGAGCATCACCACGTGCTCGCGGTCGTACTGGAACGGCTCCGGCTCCCGGGCGTCGATCACCAGCGGCCCGTAGACGCCGGCCTGTTCCTGCAACCCGGAATGACTGTGATACCAGTAGGTGCCGTGCTGGCGAACCTTGAATTGATAGACGTACACGCCACCGGGCTCGATGCCCTTGAAGCTCAGGCCCGGCACGCCGTCCATGTTGGCCGGCAGCAGAATGCCGTGCCAGTGGATCGAGGTGTCGGCCTTGAGCCGGTTGCGCACCCGCAGCGTCACAGTGTCGCCTTCGCGCCAGCGCAACAGCGGGCCGGGCACGCCGCCGTTGATGGTCATCGCGGTGCGCGACTGACCGGTGAAGTTGACCGGGGTTTCGCCGATGAACAGCTCGAAGTCGGTGCCGGTCAGTTCGTTGAGTTGACCGGGGCTGTTGAGTGCCCACGCTGGTGTGCGCCACAGGCCGAGGCCGCCGAGCAGACCGCCGGCGGCCAGGCCTTTGACGAAGGTGCGTCTTGAGGTGTTGGAAAGCATGCGCTGGAAGTCCCCGTTTGACCAATGACGGGGAGGCTAACCAGCGGCAGCTTTCAGTTGGCTGAGGCGCGGATTACAGTTGCGTCAGGTTGAACCTACAACCCGAGTCCTTCCTGGACTACCAGCAGCAGGTTGTTTTCCGTCAGTGCAATCGCGTCCAGTTGTTGGCCGGTCTCGATGGTCTGCAACCACCAGTGACTCTCGCCGTGTTCGTCGACGGTGCGCAGCAGCGATGTTTCCTTTCCCGGCAGGTTGATCTGCACACGCCCGGCGCCGTCTTCGGTAAATCGCGCAATGGGATCGAACGTCAGGCTGTGATGGTTGGCTTCGATGATCAACTGGTCGATGGCGTAGTCGTGGGGCTCGCCGTCCGGTGAACTTTCGCAAACATGGGTAGGATTTCGCCGAATCTTCAGTCCCACCTCGGTGACCGGTTGCAACCAGCCCTCGATGCGGTGATACAGGTCGTACACCACCGCTGGCCAGCAATCGATTTCCAGTTCGGCGCAGGTGATGTCGTCCGCGTGAGTGTGCCGGGTTTGCTTGAGCTTCGCGGCGAGTTCGTCTGCTTTACTCATTTCGGGATCCCTGTTTGTGGTGTCTGCTTATTAATCGTAGACCTTTCAACGTAGTACAGCTTTGCCTTGCGTCATGCGCCTGCAACACTGGCATGACTCAATCAGCCTCTGACCATTTGACGGTCAGACCACAAAAAACCACGGACGCACGCGTCCCAAGGAACGGGAACATGAAAAAGCTTTTTACAATTATGGCGCTGATTGCGCTGACGGTCGGTAGCATCGGCCTGAGTTCGGCGCGCCAGTCACACACCAACAAGGCACCGACGGAGTCGGTGGCGGGAGTGTTCGATTACTACCTGCTGACGCTGTCCTGGTCGCCGACGTTCTGCCTCACCCACAAGGACGACCCGCAATGCACCGGCAAGGGCTACGGTTTTGTCCTGCACGGCCTGTGGCCGCAATACGCCAAGGGCGGCTGGCCGGAATCCTGCCCGCCGCTGACCACGCTCTCGGCCGCTGAAACAGCCAAGGGCATGACATTGTTCCCGACGAAAAAACTCCTCGATCACGAATGGAGCAAGCACGGCACCTGCAGTGGTCTCGGCGCAATGGGCTACTTCGACGAAGCGGACAAAGCCGTGGCGGCGGTGACAATTCCGCAAGAGCTGCAACCGTTCAGCAACTCTTATTACTTCGAAGCGCAGGAAATCGCCGACCTGTTCCGCAAGAGCAACCCGGGCATCCCGGTCGACGGCATCGCCGTGATCTGCAGCGGCCCGGAACTCTCGGAAGTACGGGTGTGCATGGGCAAGGACCTGCAATTCGGCGCTTGCGGCAAGGGCGTGAAAACCCAGTGCCGGGCGGGGGATATTCGGGTACCGCCGTCGCGATAACGCAATCGGTCACCGGCCATAAAAAACAGGCGCCTTTCAGGCGCCTGTTTTTTTTGCGTGCAGATTTGATCAGCGTCGCGACTTTGTTCATGCTGCGCCCCCCACGGATGATGACGCGATACTGCAAGGAGCTTTTTCATGAGCGGAAAACCCGCTGCCCGAGTGACCGACCCGACAGCCTGCCCATTACCGGGACATGGCACCAACCCGATTGTCAGTGGTTCGCCGAACGTGAATTTCGACGGGCTGCCCGCTGCGCGTATGACGGACAAGTCGGCGTGCGGCAGCCCGATTACCGGTGGCGTTTCCTCGACGGTTTTCATCAATGGTCTGAACGCCGCCACCCTGGACAGCACCGGTGGTCACGGGAATGTGGTCATTGGTGGATCCGGCACGGTCATCATTGGCGATACCGTGACGAACGCACCCTTCAGCGGGCTGCTGCCAATGCCCGTGCACTTCACCGACAAATTGCAGTTGGTGAACGATACCACCAGTGAACCGATGCCGAATCATCCTACATGATCCAGCGTGCGGACGGTCGGATGGAGCACGGCGTGTCCGATGCTGGCGGTTTCACCCACACGATCAGTTCGCATCTTCCGGAATCCATCAAACTGTTTCTGGAGGAATGAGGCATGTGTGCGGAAACGGTTACGTGCGAGAAAGGCAACAATTACAAGCTGCACAAGGAACATACACTGACGGACAAGAAGGATGTCAGTGTGAAGGCTGTTCCGGTGGAGAGTACCAAGGCGGTTGTTGTGTTTGTCGGAGGCGCTGGGGATAAGGAGAGTTACTATTTTTCTGGGCCATATGGAAACATTCAAGAAGCACGTAAGTACTTCGATCAGCGCGTTCAGGATTTGGAAACGGAGGGGAAATATAAATCGGATTGGCTGGGGTACAACCAAGTCAAAGGAAAGAAAGATATTCAGCGGTATGTTCTGGGCCTGATCCCTTACAAGAGCTGCCCCGTATATATCGTGGGTCACAGCCTCGGTGGCTGGAATGGCGCGCACCTGACAAAGATCATGTCTGAGTGGGGATACCGGGTTCAGATGCTGGTTACCCTTGATCCTGTGGGAGAGGGCGCTTTGGTCTGGTTGGGCTCAGATATTTATTTTGATCGTCCTGACCCGGTTGCGGCCAATTGGGTGAACATCAAGGCTACGCCCAGCAAAAGAGACTCTTCAGATGGTGTCGCCGACTTTGGCGAGAAATGGCTTATCACTTGTGGCCCGTCACTGAACGTGAATGTGGATACCAATCATGCAAACGCTTTGGGTCTGTTTACCGCACGTATTGCGGGAAACAAGTCTGCTGGTGATCTGCTGTTTGACTCGATCATGGAGGAATTTTCCTGATGTTTAGATTGTTCGTTTGCCTGCTTATCGTGATCTGTTCGGGTTGTGCAAAAGACCATGCATGGCCTCCAGCGAACTTGAGCTATGTCTCAGTTGAGAGAGACAGGTCTTTATATGTAATCAGATATCAGTCGAATGTTGATGTCTTGGATCTTTTTGGCCGGGGAGAAAGGGTAGGAATGGCTTCAGGCATGCTTCATTGTGCCTTGGCTGAAGATCAGGATTTCTCGGTTGGTAACGCGATTCGGTTTTCAGCGTTTGGCCTGATATCGCCCGATAAAAGAGACGGAGCCCCAGCGGGATACTCTTATCTGACCCATGCTTTCATTTCCGAGACCTCTAGCGACCGAAGCTCGGAAAGATACTTGTCAGTGGCAGAAATCAACCACCTTCTCTCCGGCAAACAACAAATCCCCTGCAAAGTCGTCGTCACCGCTTACGGCTACAAACCCTACTACTCAAACACGATGAACCTCCCGGTCGCAGACCTGCTGCGCGAAGTCAACAAGCCCTGAGCTCAGTGCCAATTGGGGGATCAAGTTAATCCCCCCGCATCCACCCCCAGTTCCCCCCGCAGAAACTCCACCAACCCTCGCTGCAACCCGCTCAACACCCCCTCGCGGCTGACCAGCGCCAATTCCGTCGGCGGCAGCGGCGGCAAGTCCGTGCACACCCGATGCTCCGGCAACACTGCTGATGCTGGCAATACTGAAACGCCGAGTCCGGAAGCCACCGCCGCTTGAATGCCGGTCAGGCTGTGGCTGCCGAAGGCTACACGCCAAGGGCGTTGCGCCACGTCGAGTAGGCGGATTGCCCGTTGCCGGTACAGGCAGCCTTGGGGAAACAGCGCCAGCGGCAGTACGCCACCGGATGAATCGAACTCCGCACCCTTGACCCAAACCAGTCGTTCCGGCCACGTCGCCCAAGCGGGGCCGCTGTCGGGTTCGCGTTTGATCAGGGCGATGTCGATTTCGCCGCCGTCGAGGCGTTGGCGCAGATCGAGGCTCATGCCGCTGATGGTTTCCAGTCGCGCTTGCGGATGACTGCGGGTGAAGCCGGCGAGGATCAGCGCCATGCGCCGGGCGTCGAAGTCTTCCGGCATGCCGATACGCAGGATTTCCAGATCCAGATCGCTGGCCAGGGCTTCACTGGCCTCGGCCGACAAGGCCAGCAGGCGGCGCGCGTAATGAATCAGCAGTTCGCCGTGCTCGGTGACACTGACGTTCAGGCCGGTACGGTCGCGCAACAGCAGGGCGTGGCCGACCAGGTCTTCGAGTTTTCGTACCTGTTGGCTGACCGTGGATTGGGTGCGATGGACGCGTTCGGCGGCGCGGGTGAAGCTGCCTTCATCGACCACGCAGACGAAGGTTTTCAGCAATTCCAGATCCAGCATGGCAGCGGTCTCGATATTTGTTTGGCAACTGACGGTTGGCTATTTATTTAATTTCACACTATCACCCCGGGTTCATAAGCTGAAGTCCTCACTTGCAGAGGAATGCCCTCATGACGTTGATCAACACACCGCGCCCGCAATGGCTGACCTTCGATTGCTACGGCACCTTGATTCAATGGGACGAAGGCCTGCGCGCCGTGGCCGGGCGGATCCTGAGCGAGAAGGGCGAACACCGGGTCGGTGCCGGGCGCCTGATCGAACTCTACGACCGCCACGAACATCGTCTGGAGCAGACGCCGCCACACCGCTCGTTTCGCGAGCTGAGCACTCTCGGCCTGCAACTGGCACTGGAGGAACTAGGGCTGGCGAGTGCCAGTCAAGACAGCCAGCGCCTGGCCGCCGCAATCCCGCAGATGCCGCCGTTTCCCGAAGTCGTCGACACCCTCGCGCAGCTCAAGGCCAGGGGTTTCAAGCTGTGCATCGTCTCCAACACCGATGACGACATCATCGCCGGCAATGTCGCTCAACTCGGCGGCCATATTGACCGTGTAGTCACCGCGCAACAGGCCGGCGCCTATAAGCCGGCGCCCCGGCTGTTCGACTACGCTCATGAGCAATTGGGCGTCAGCCGCGAGCAGGTGGTGCACATCTGCGCCAGCCCCATGCTCGATCACACGGCAGCCCGCGACATGCATTTTCGCTGCGTATGGATCGACCGCGGGACCGGTCGTCAGTTGCTGCCGGACTATCGGCCCGACGCGATCCTCAACACGCTGGACGAAGTGTTGCCGCTGTTCTCGTCCCTCGGCTGGTAATGAACCTCGCCCGCCATCAAGGAGTTTCGCCATGGCCCATACCCTGACCGGCAGCGCCCGAGCTGCACGTTTCACCTCAATGAACCTCGACAGCGAAGCCATCATCACCGCCCGCCAGGAGCTGGCGGCGTGCTTTCAACTGGCGGCGCTGCACGGTTTGGAAGAGGGCATCTGCAATCACTTTTCGGCGATGTTGCCGGGGCACGATGACCTGTTTCTGGTCAACCCGTACGGCTATGCGTTTTCCGAAGTCACGGCGCACAACCTGCTGGTCTGCGATTTCGAAGGGAATGTGGTGGACGGCGAGGGCCAGCCAGAGGCTACGGCGTTTTACATTCATGCACCCTGCACCAGCGACTGCCTCGGGTGAAGGTCGCGTTCCATACGCACATGCCGAATGCGACGGCGTTGTGCCTGCTGGAGGGGCCGCCACTGTTGTGGCTGAGCCAGACCGCACTGAAGTTTTATGGGCGCACAGCGGTGGACGAGCACTACAACGGGCTGGCGCTGGACGAACGTGAAGGTGACCGCATCGCCGGGGTGATGGGTGATGCCGACATTCTGTTCCTGAAGAATCACGGCGTGATCGTCGCCGCGCCGACCATCGCCGAGGCCTGGGACGATCTGTATTACCTGGAGCGTGCCGCCCAGGTGCAACTATTGGCGATGGCCACGCAACGGGTACTGAAACCGGTGCCGCACGCGGTTGCGCAACGGGCGTACGAGCAGATGCGCGAAGGCGATCCCGAAAGTGCGCGGGCGCATCTGCACAGTGCAATGCGGCGGTTGTCGAGCCGGGGGTGAAGGCGAGGAAAACGGACAGGCAAAAATAAATCGTCTCGCAGGTCATCCATTTCCACTGCGCGCCGATATCAACGGGGTCGGGATTGTCTCGGTGGCGCTTGGTTGCCCCCTACAACCCGGTGGGCTACGCTCACAAAAAACAAGGGTTTCGGGCCTTTGCCCCTGTCGTACCTGCCCAGGACACGCTTTTGCCTATCCCCATTCACGATCCGCATCAGGCCCCCGGCGGCACTCTCAAGCGTTTGCCCCTGCGCAAGGCGGCGGTGTTGTTCATCGTTGCCGTGTGTCTGTGCCTGTCCGGTCTGCTGTATTTGCAGATTGAACAGTCGCGGCGGCAGGATCTGGCGAATGCGCAGATGGCCTCGGCCAACCTGACCCGGGCGATGGCGCAGCAGGCCGAAGACACGTTTCTGGCCGCTGATCTGGTGATGACCAGCCTGGTCGACTGGATTCAGGAAGACGGTTATGGCGCGGCGCAGAGACCGCGTTTGCAGAGAACCTTCGCACGCCGGGTGCAGCAACTGGAGCAGTTGCACGGCATGTTCCTGTTCGATCGCGAAGGGCAGTGGGTGATCACCTCATTCCCTGATCTGCCCCGCGGCAACGGCGTGGCGGATCGCGAGTACTTCAAATATCACCAGCAGAATGTGTCGTCCGTGGCGCACATCGGCCCGGCGATCCGCAGTCGCGAAAACGGTGAGTGGATCATCCCGATTTCCAAGCGAGTGAACGACCACGCCGGCAATTTTCAGGGTGTGCTGATGGCCGGCATCAAGATGTCGTACTTCGACCAGTTCTTCAAAAGCTTCAGCCTGGATGACAACGGCACCATGTTCCTCGGCCTGACCAACGGCACTTTGCTTGCGCGCCGGCCGTTCGACGAGTCCTTGATCGGCACCTCGCTGGCCAAGGGTGAGATCTACCAGACGTTGCTCCCCAACGCTGCTGCCGGCACGGCAATGATCGATTCGGTGGTCGACGGGGTCACGCGCCTTTATGGCTATCGGCAGCTCGAAAGTTATCCGCTGGTGGTGTCTGCCTCTTCATCCCGGGACACGATTCTCAAGGGCTGGCATGACCGTGCCTTTCAATCCAGCGTGATCGTGGCGCTGGTGATGCTCGGTGTGGGGCTGTTTGGCTGGGTGTTCATCCATCAGGTGCGCGACGGCGAGCGGATCGAGAAAAACCTGATCAAGGCCCAGCGGGCGCTGGAACTGATTGCCACGCACGACAGCCTGACCGGGCTGGCCAACCGGCGCCTGTTCGAGCAGTCGCTGGAGATTGAGTTCGCCCGGGGTGCCCGGCAGTCGAGCCCGGTCAGCCTGATCATGCTCGATATCGATTTCTTCAAACGCTACAACGATGCCTACGGCCATGTGGCCGGCGACCATTGCCTGACTCAGGTTGCTCTGGTGGTGAAGAACTGCTGCCAGCGCAAATCCGATCTGGCGGTGCGCTACGGCGGCGAAGAGTTCGCGGTGCTGTTGCCGGACACTGACATCAACGGTGCGCTGGCGATTGCCGGGCAGATCCGCCGCAGCGTCATGGACAAACACATCACCCACAGCGGATCGCCCTCCGGTTACCTCACCGTGAGCCTGGGCTGCTATTCGTTCATTCCGCTGGGCAACGACAGCCCGGAACTGTTCATCCAGCGTGCCGATGCGGCGCTGTATCAGGCCAAGCACGCGGGCCGCAATCGTGCGGCGGTGTTGTCCATGGACGGTGGAGTTGGTGAGTTGATGCGTTCGGATCGCTGACGGAAGAAGGGTTCAGACACAGGCCATGATGCGCTCACCATGGCCTGCTCTTGTTCGTTCAGCCGCCGGTACCGGCTCCAGAACCACCCGTTCCGCCACCCGCTGCGCCCGTTCCACCACCGGCGCCCGAACCTGAGCCGCTGGCGCTGCCGTTGGTTCCTGTTCCTGTTTTCATCCCGTCGGACGGGCCGTCGTTAGGTCGTTTAGTGGTGTTGTCCGGCGGCATGCTCGTTCCGCCGTTGGCGCCGGACTGGGTGCCCGACGTGTTGGCACCGTCATTGGCGGCAAAACTGGCGGCGGACGCTGTGGCCAACAAACCGGCCAGCAGCATCGAGGTCAAAGTGCGCGTTTTCATGGTACGTCTCCAGAAAGGGGATTTACCTGATATTGGTCTGAAGCGCGCATCGCTTGGTGCCGACCGGGTGACCAGTGGTATTCAGAAATCCACGGTCGCCGAAACCTTCAGCGTGCGCGGCGCGCCCTGGGTCAGGTAGCCGCCATTGGCCGAGGCCCAATAGGCTTCGTTGGCGACGTTTTCCAGATTGGCCCGCAGGGTGATCTGCTTTTCATCGAGTTTGAAGGCGTAGCGCGAGCCGAGATCGAAGCGGTTCCACGACGGGATGCTTTGGGTGTTGGCCGCGTTCAGGTACTGGCCGCCGGTGCGCAACATGCGGGCGCTGAGTGCCGCGCCTTCAAGACCTGGAACGTCCCAGTCGGCGCCGATGTTGAACTGGAAGCGTGGCACGCCGATGGCGCGGTTGCCGTCGTTGACGCCGTTGCTGCTGCCGTCGAGTTCAGTCTTCATCACGGTCGCGCCGCTGAGCAGGCGCAGGCCGTCGACAGGTTCACCGTAGACATTGAGTTCCACGCCCTTGTTGGTCTGCTGGCCGTCGACCCGGAAGATCCCGTCCTGGGTGTAGCTCGATGGTTGCTCGATGCGGTAGACGCCGAGGCTGGCGCCATAGCTGCCCATGTCCAGCCGTACGCCAGCCTCGACCTGTTTGCTGCGCACCGGGGCGAAGGTTTCGTCGCGGTTGATCGCGCTGGTCGGCGGCGTCGGGCCCTTGGCCAGGCCTTCGATGCGGTTGGCGTAGAACGACACGTGTTCCCAGGGCTTGATCACCAGACCGTAGACCGGAGTGGTGATCGATTTGTCGTAACTCGAGGTGCGCGCCCCGGTGGCGGTGGCCCAGCCATCGACTTTCATTTGCTGGCGGCGCAGACCGAGGGTCAGCAGCACACGGTCGTCGAGGAAGCCGAGGGTGTCGGAAATCGCTTCGCTGCGCAGGGTGTTCTTGCCGACGACACGCGGATCGTTGATGTCACCGGCGAACGAGGTGGCCGGCGGACGCGGCTTGTCGGTGACGTTGTACAGATTGGTGCTGTAGCGCGAGGCGTTGCCGATGGTTTCGAACGCCGAGCGCTGCTCGCCCCAGATGCCCGCCCAGCCGAGGTTCAACTGATGGCTGACGGGGCCGGTGTCGAAGTGACCGTTGAGGCCGGCCATTGCACTTTGGTTGTCCTCGTCGTGGGGCGGATAGAGCATGCCGCCACGGGCGTTGCCGTTGAGGTCGGTGACGGTCAGCGACGAGTACACGCCGTTTTCCCGGGTGTGCTTGGCGCCACCGGACACGTAGGCGGTCCAGTTATCGTTCAGGTCGTATTCGGCGCGGGCCATGCCGAAGGTGTCCTCGAGCTGCGAGTAGCTCCAGCTCTGGGCGTAGCTGGCGTTGGCGTGCGGCACCTTGGGGGCTTTGCTCAGGCTTGAGTCGACATAGATCACCGAGCGGCCCTGATTGATCACCTGCTTCTGATAGCCGAAGTCCGTCGAGACTCGCAGGCGTTCGCCGCGATAGTCGAGGCCAACGCTGAACAGCGACGAGCGCTGGTCTTCTTCATCGACGGCGGTGTCGCCTTCGCGCTGCATCAGGTTGACCCGCGCGCCGAAGCGGTTGTCTTCGCCAAAACGCTGGCCGAGGTCCAGATGCGTGCCGACCCGGCCGTCGGCGCTGTAGTCGAGGGTGATGCTGCGCGTTGGCGTGTCCATCGCGCGTTTCGGTTGCAGGTTGATCCCGCCGCCGATGCCGCTGCCGCTCGGAGTCACGCCGTTGACGAACGCATTCGGGCCCTTGAACAGCTCGACGCGATCCAGCGCTTCGGTGGCGATGATCTGCCGGGGCAGCACGCCGTACAGGCCGTTATAGGAAATGTCATCGGAGGCCAGCGGCAGACCACGGATCATGAACATCTGCGAGAAGTTGCCGAAGCCGTTGGACTGGCGCACCGAGGCATCGTTGAGCAACACATCGCCAATGGTTTGCGCCTGTTGGTCGGCCATGGTCTTGGCGGTGTAACTGGTGACGCTGAAGGGCAGGTCGTTGACCGCTTGATTACCGAGCATGCCGACCTGCGCGCGGCGGGCGACCTGTTCGCCGCCGTAGGTGTCATCGCTGCTGTCGCGGAGGGCGCTGATGGTGGTGGCGCCCAGTTCCAGCGCGCCGTCCGCCGCGACTTTCGGCGCCACGGTGTAGCCGTTGTCGCCGGTGCTGATCAGTTCGAAACCGCTGCCTTCCAGCAACCGGGCAAAACCGCTTTGCGCGGTGTAATTGCCTTGCAGGCCCGGGCTCTGACGATTACCGAGTTGCGCCGGATCGAACGACAGCGGCACGCCGACGCTGACCGCAAATTGCGCCAGCACATGGCTGAGCAGGCCGGGGCCGATGTTGACGTTCTGGCTGACACTTTCGCTGGCGCTGTTGGAGGCGAGGCCGACAGTCGGCAACAGTGCGCCGAAAGCCAGGGCCAGGCTCAGGGCTTTGAGTGGAAAAGTGGCGGGACGGGGCGAGGGCAATGCGGTCATTCGGCGATCCTGTCGGGCGCGTGGAATTAAAGGTCTATCCACTCACCGAACGAGGCGCGAAAAGGTATCAGTGAACATTGAAATTATTTTCCGAAGGCTCAGACGCGGGGCTCTACCGACAGCCAGTAATGGGTCAGGCTGTTGATGTTCAGCGGCAGGGTGTCACTGAGCAGACGCAGGCTGGCGTCGGTGTCGCGCAGGGAAAACGCCCCGGACACACGCATCGCCGCGACGTCCGGATGACAGCGCAGCACGCCCCGGCGATAGCGGCTCAACTCTCCAAGCAATTCATCCAGACGCATGTTGCTGGCCAGCAGCATGCCCTTGTCCCAGGCCAGGCTGGCGGTGTCAAAGGTTTCGGCGCTGTCGAAGCCGTTCAACTTGAAGCGCTGGCGTTCGCCGGCCTTGATGATCGCGTTTTGCTTGAGCAATTCCGGGGTGATTTGCACCTGGCCCTCCAGCACCGACACCAGGCTGCGCGAACCCTCGGTGCGCACGCAGAACCGCGTGCCGAGCGCGCGGGCGAGGCCTTGTGGGGTTTCAACAATGAACGGGCGGGCGGCAGCATCGCTGGCGGTGTTGATCAGCACTTCGCCGTTGAGTAACAAGACCCGGCGCTCGACCGGGCTATAAGCGATGTTCACGGCGCTGTCGGTGTTGAGCAGCAGTTGAGTGCCGTCCGGCAATTGCAGGTTCTTCTGCTCGCCGACGGCGGTGCGCTGGTCGGCGGTCCATTGCTGCCACGGCACATGTTGCGAGGCGATGCCTAACGGCCCGGCCATCAATAGCAGGCCGAGACGGGTGAGGGTCTGTCGACGACTGAGGCCTTCTTTGCGTGAGGCACGTTGCAGGGTCTGGATCGCGACGTTGGCCGGCACGCTGCGCAAATCCCCCAGCAAAGCTTCGGCCCGTTGCCAGGCGATGGCGTGTTCGGCGCTGCGGCTGCGCCATTGGGCGATGGCCTGATGATCGGACGGCGAGGCGGTGCCCGAATGCAACTGCACCAGCCAGTCGGCGGCTTCGCCGAGAATCTGCGGATTGATCATCGACGAACTCATCAGGCGACACTCAGGCAGGCAATGAACGCGGCGCGCATGTGGCGCTTCACGGTGATCAGCGAAACGTTCAGCCGCGTGGCGATCTGCGCGTAGGTCAGGCCTTCGATCTGCGACAGCAGGAAGGTGTCGCGGGTCTGCGGCGGCAACTCGCGCAGCAAGGCTTCGATGCGCCACAAGGTTTCGAGAATCAGGTAGCGGGTTTCCGGTGACGGCACTTCGGCGGCGGGCAGGCTGGCGATGGTTTCCAGGTAGGCGCGCTCGATGTCCTGGCGCCGCCAGCGGTCGATCACCAGACCTTTGGCGATGTGCGTCAGCAGTGCCCGGGGTTCGCTGCCCAGCGGTTTGACCACCTTACGGCTGAGCAGGCGCAAAAACGTATCGTGCGCCAGGTCGGCCGCATCGCAGCGATTGCCCAGCTTGCGCTGCAACCAGCCCTGCAGCCACCCGTGGTGTTCGCTGTAGAGCGTCTGGACTTGCTGATTCAATGGCGGATCGAAAGACGACATGGGCGGCAGATACTCGTTGCGGGCATCCGATGCCTGGCTGCAATTAGAGTGCAATTAAGAATGGATCGCATTCTAGTGGCGCGGAACGAGCGCTGGCAATTGCCCTGTTGCACTTTCTTTTCTGGCGCCAGAAAGGAGTGGCCTACCCGTCTTCCGGGAGATTGGCTATTTGTTTGGCCCGGCCCCGGGACTAACGTAGCCACACATTCACTCGCCCCGGAGAACCACCATGAAACCTCGTGCCGATTTCTACACCGCCTCCCCAGATGCCCTGAAAGCGATGATCGCCCTGGAAACCGCGGTCTCGAAACTGCCGCTGGAAAAGACCCTGATCGAACTGGTGAAACTGCGCGCTTCGCAAATCAACGGCTGCGCGTTCTGCATCGACATGCACACCGCTGACGCAATCAAGGGCGGCGAAACTCCACGCCGGTTGTTCGCCGTGACGGCCTGGCGTGAAGCGCCGTTCTTCACCGACCGCGAGCGCGCCGCACTGCTGTGGACCGAATCCCTGACCCAGTTGAGCCTGACCCACGCCCCGGACGCAGATTACGAAGCCGTCGCTGCCCAGTTCTCGCCAAAAGAAATGGTCGACCTGACCGTGGCGATCAGCACCATCAACAGCTGGAACCGTCTGGCCGTGGGCTTCCGTAAAACCCCGCAAGCCTGATCAGTCAATGTGCATCGGCACTCGGCGCGGCCGGTGGTTGCACCTTGCGCATCAAGGGCACCATCGCCGTGGCGATCACGAAGCACACCATGATCATCAGGAATGTGTCGCCGTAGGTTTGGGTCTGCGCCTCGCGGTAGGTCAGCAGCCATAACTGATGCAGGCCGGCGGTGATGCCCACGTCACCGCTCTGACCCAGTGCGGCGAAGTTGCCGCCGACCTGGGCCAGCCACTGGTTCAAGGCTTCGTTGCTGCTGTTCAGATGCTCGGCCAACCGGGTGAAGTGCAGGTTGGTGCGGTCGTTGAGAATGGTCGCGCACGCGGCAATCCCGATTGCACCGCCCAGGTTGCGCATCAGGTTGAACAGGCCTGAGGCGTGCTTCAACCGTGCCGGCGCCAACCCACCCAATGTCAACGTCACCGCCGGCGGCACCGCCAGTTGCTGGGCAATCCCGCGCAGGGCTTGCGGCAGCATCAACTGCCCGGCACCCCAGTCGTGGGTGATCGGACTGAATTCCCACATCGACAACGCGAACAACGCCAGGCCCGCCATCATGATCCAGCGCAGGTCGATGCGATTGGCCAGAAAGGCGTACAGCGGAATCGCCATGATCTGGAACACCCCGGTGGAAAAAACCGCCAGCCCAATGTCCAGCGCCCCGTAACCACGCACCCGGCCGAGAAACAGCGGCGTCAGGTAAATCGTCGCGAACAGGCCGATGCCGGTGACGAAGGAAAAGAAGCAGCCGAGGGCGAAATTGCGATCCTTGAGGGCGCGCAGATCGACGATCGGATTGGCCACGTGCAGCGTGCGGCCGACAAACGCCACACCTGCCAGCGCACTGATCCACGCGGTGGTGAGGATGGTCTGGTCGCTGAACCAGTTCCAGCGCGGGCCTTCTTCGAGGGTGTATTCCAGGCAACCGAGAAACAGCGCCAGAAACACAATGCTCAGATAATCCGCGCCCTTGAGCAGCGACAGTTCCGGCTGGTCGATCTTGACCAGCATCGGCACTGCCACGGCAACGAAAATCCCCGGCACCAGGTTGATGTAGAACAGCCAGTGCCAGGACGAAACATCGGTGATCCAGCCACCGATCACCGGGCCCAGTGTCGGCGCCAGCGAAGCCACGGCGCCGATGGTCGCGGCAGCAATCACCCGTTGTTTGCCGGTGAAGAAAAAGAACGCGGTGGTGAACACCAGCGGAATCATCGAGCCGCCGAGAAACCCTTGCAGCGCCCGAAAGGCAATCATGCTCTGGATGTTCCAGGCCGCGCCACACAACAGGCTGGCGAGGGTAAAGCCGACTGCCGAGGCGCAAAACAACCAGCGCGTGGAGAACACCCGTGACAGCCAGCCCGACAGCGGAATCACGATGATCTCGGCGATCAGGTAACTGGTCTGCACCCACGCCGTTTCATCGGTGCCGGCGGACAGCCCGCCGCCGATATCCCGCAGCGAGGCCGAGACGATCTGGATGTCCAGCAGCGCGATGAACATGCCGATGCACATGGTGGCGAAGGCGAACACTTTGGTCGCCGTCGCCATTTCGGCGGCATTGAACGGCTGTGCAGGGACGGCGAGGGCGCGGCTCATGGCGCGCTGGCCACGGCGGTGGTTTCAGGTTGGGCGCGGGTGTCGACTTCCGCAGTCACCGACAGGCCCGGACGCAGATGACCGAGCACGCTGTCGGCGGGGTCAAGGAGGATCCGCACCGGCACCCGCTGGACGATTTTGGTGAAGTTGCCCGTGGCGTTTTCCGGCGGCAGCACGCTGAACTGCGAACCGGTGGCCGGGGCGAGGCTGTCGAGGCGGCCATGGAATTCCTGGCCGGACAACACGTCGGCGCGGATGCTCACGCGCTGGCCGGGTTTCATCCGCGCCAACTGGTCTTCCTTGAAATTGGCATCGACCCACAGACCGCTGGCCGGCACCACCGACAACTGTTGCGAACCGGCCTGGGCATAAGCGCCGACCCGCGCTCGACGGTTACCGATCACGCCGTCGACCGGGGCGCGCAATTCGGTGTAGCCGAGGTTGAGTTGCGCCAGATCCCGTTCGGCCCGGGCTTGCTGGAGGGCGGCGCGGGCCTGTTGTTTCTGGGTTTCGATCACCGAGAGCTGGCGTTGCGCAGCGAGCAATTCGGCCTGGGCCTTGGCACTCAGGGCTTGGGCTGTCTTGAAGGTGGCGTCGGCCCGTTGTGCGGCTTCCACCGAGACTGCATTGGTGGTGACCAGACGTTTGTAGCGTGCGTTGTCGTCCCGTGAACGAGCGGTTTCGGCACCGGCGGCATCGATGCCGGCACGGGCCTGGCCGATCACCGCTTGTTGCAGTTGTTCAGTGGCGTCGAGGTTGGCCAACAGCGCTTCTTCGGCGGCGACAGCGCCTTCGGCCTTGGCCAGATTGGCGCGGTAGTCCCGGGCGTCGAGGCGGATCAGCACGTCGCCGGCCTTCACGGACTGGTTGTCGCTGACCAGCACCTCTTCGATGTAACCGGCGACTTTCGGCCCGATCACCGTGACATCGCCGCCGATGTAGGCATCGTCGGTTTCTTCGAGAAAGCGCCCGGTGCCCCACCAATGCGCGGCATACAGCCCGGCGAACACCAGCGCGGCCAGCCCCGCAGTGGGCAACAGCAGGCGTTTGAGCAGGGGAGGTTTGGGGGCGCTGACCGGAACGGCGAGGTCGGGTTCAACGGTGGGCATGCTGGTCATGGCGTAATACCTGCGAAGCGAGGGTGTTATTACGGCTGTAATATGACGTGAGTAATATTTTGTGGCAATTGATTTTTATCGCCGGTCGTCAGTTGCTTATCTGAGCCAGGTGCCGGGTGTGCTGCCGGTCATGGATTTGAAGAACGCTATGAATGCGCTGTCGCTGGCGAAGCCCAGTTCAAACGCGCAATAGCCGAGGTTGCGTCCGGTGGAGAGCAGTTCCATGGCGCGCATCAATCGCCACTGCTGGCGCCATTGCTGATAGCTCATGCCGGTTTCGCGCTGGAAGATCCGGCCGATGGTGCGGCTGCTGGCGCCGATCTGTTGCTCGAGCACTTGCAGTTCCGGCGGCAGTCGCTCGGGGTGTGTCAGCAGGGGAGCCAGGCGTTTGTCTTGCGGCAGGGGCAGGAGCATCGGTTGCTGGGCCGCTTCGCGGATTTCACTCAGGCACAGCCCCAGCAGATGAACGAATTTGCCCTGCTGCCAATCGGTGCCGAAATCAGCAATTGCCATCGGTTCCAGCACCGCGCGCAGCAGTGGGCTGACCTCGATCACGCAGACCTGTTGCGGCAGTTCGCGGCACAACTCGGGCGTCAGGTAGATGGAGCGGTAATCAACGCTTTGCTGCATCACCGCCCGATGCGTGACGCCACCGGGAATCCACGCCGCCCGCGATGGCGGCAGCAGGCACAACTGCTGCGCCAGGGTGATGCGGGTGCAGCCCTGACGGGTGTAGAGCAATTGCCCGCGCTGATGCCGATGCAGGCCGGAGTCGTGATCGCCGAGAGTAGAGGCGATACCGATCACCGGCGCCGGGAAGCGATCCGGGTCAAAACGCTCGTGGGCTTCAAGCCAGGCCATGGGTTGTCCGATTTCAACGATAAATTGTCTGGGTTCGGATAATACGCCAGCCACGGCTTTTTAAACTCCTCGGCGTTTTTGTTGAGGAGTCATGGTTATGAGCCATAGAACGTTTTTGATGTTGGCGATTGCTCTGCTGATGTTTCCGCAGATCGCCCAAACGTTGTTCAGCCCGGCGCTGGGGGATATTGGCCGTACGTTCGATGTTGCTCCGCGAGTGGCGGCGCAGACATTGTCGGTGTACTTCCTGGCGTTTGCCTTTGGCGTGGTGACGTGGGGGCGGGTATGTGACCGGATTGGCCGGCGGCCTTCGATGCTCGCCGGTCTGGCGATTTATGCGGTTGCCTGCGTGCTGGGCTTGAGTGTTCGCAGTTTCAACGGCTTGTTGATGGCCCAGGCACTGGCGGCATTTGGCGCTGCTGTTGGCTCGGTGGTGACCCAGACTTTATTGCGCGATCGTTTTCGCGGCACCGAACTGGCCCAGGTGTTTTCTCTGGTGGGCATGGCGCTGGCAGCCAGCCCGGCCATCGGTCTGTTCAGCGGGGCGAGTCTGGTTCAAGGCTTCGGCTATCGCGGCGTGCTCGTTGCGTTGTTGCTGCTGACATCGATCTTGTGGATCTGGAGTTGGCGCACCTTGCCGGAAACCCGTCCGCCACAACTTACATCCGTCGGCCTGTTCGCAACCATGGGCGACATGTTGCGTGATCCCGGTATCTGGCGTTCGGCGCTGTGGATCGCATCGTTCAACGTCGCGTTGTTCAGCTATTACAGCCTCGGACCTTTCCGGTTCGAACGTCTCGGTTTGAGCGGTGAGTGGTTCGGCTACAGCGGCGTGATGCTCGCGTTGGCCTCAGGGTTTGGAGCATGGCTGAACAAAAAATTGCTGCAAATCGGTTGCCGCCCGCTGCAGTTGATTCGCCTGGCAGCGCTGACCGGTTTGCTCGGTGGCATCGGCGTGTGGCTGCTGCAGGCGCACGTTTGGTTCGTGCTGCCGATGCTGCTTGTGGTACTGGCGTTTGGCATGGCAATCCCGAATATCCTCGGCGCAGCCTTGCGCAATTACACGGATCGTTTGGGTACCGCCGGCGCATTGCTGGGGCTGTTTTATTACCTGCTGATCGGGGCGGGATTGATGTTGGCCGCCTGGTCTCAGGCCCTCGGGGAAACCCTGATGGTCTGCAACTTGCTGGCGTTATCGCTGGCGATCCGCGCTAAAAAGGCATTTGTTTAAGAAATGTAAGCGATGTAGGAAGCGTCTTGCATTTGTGTAGGAAGGCTCTGACTATCACTGCAATTGATGGGATGGCATTAAGCCATTTGATTGCAAGGATGTTGAGTGCCGTATTCGATTCGCGCTGTTTCTCGTCGTAGTTATTTGCCTCGTCCGCTGTTGTCGGCCTTGTTGTTGAGTGTGTGTGCGCCCAGCGTTCTTGCCGCCGAACTGTCGAATCCAGGCCAGGAAGTGCTGCGCCAGCAGCAACAGCAACAGCGCGATCTGCAACAACTGCAACTCGAACAGCGCAAGCGGCAACTGGAGCGCGGCGCGTTCGGCCCGACGCCTGCCAAACCGGCCCTTCCCGATTCGATCAAACCCGACGAACGCTGCTGGCCCCTGAGCGGTACGCGCATCGGCGGCGTCACGCTGATCGACAAAGACAAACTCAACGCCCGCATCCAGCCGCTGCTGGCGCCGTGCATGGGCGTCGGCCAGATCAACCACCTGCTGGCGACCATCACCGCGCTCTACGTGGAGAAGGGCTACATCGCCAGCCGGCCATATCTGAGCAGCGCGCCGGCCGCGGGGCAGTCGCTGGATATCCTGATCGACGAAGGCTACATCGAGTCCATCGAACTGGCCGACCAGAGCCTGCCGGTGTCCCTCGGTGGAGCATTTCCGGGCATGCTCGGCAAGCCGTTGAACCTGCGGGATCTGGAGCAGGGGCTGGATCAGTTGAACCGTCTGCGCTCCCTTGATCTGACCGCTGACATCGCCCCCGGCAGCCAGCCCGGCGCCTCAAAGATCATCTTGCGCTCGCGTACTTCCGGGCAGTCACGCTGGGCACTTGGTGCCGGTTTCGACAACCTCGGCAGCGCCAGCACCGGGCGCGACCGCAACACGCTGACCCTGAGCCTCGACAGCCCGCTCGAACTCAACGACCTGTTGAGCGTGAGTGCCAGCGACACCCTCAACCAGGGCGACCGCTACAACCGCAACGCCAGCCTCTATTACGCAATTCCCTACGGCTATTGGACGTTCAGTACGTTTGCCAGCCACGCCGAATACCGTGCGCCGTTCAAACTTTCGGGCACGACGCTGTACAGCACCGGCATCACCGATCAGCTCAGCCTGCGCGCGGACCGCGTGTTGTGGCGCGACCAGAGCCATCAGCTCAGCGCCAACCTGCAACTGGCGCGCAAAGATGTCGACAGCTATCTGGAAAACGTCCGCCTCGGTATTCAGAGCCCGACCCTGACCGTGGCGGAGGCCGGGCTCAATCTGTTCTGGCTCGACCGCGCGGTGTGGAATCTGGATTTCAACTACGCCCAGGGCCTGCGCTGGCTCGGCGCCGACGACGATGCCGATCATCAGGTCAAGAACCTGCCCAAGGCACAGTTTCGCAAGTACCGCGCCGGCCTCAGCCAATGGCGCAACGGCCAGCTCGGCGCGCAAGCCTGGCAATGGCAGAGCCAACTGAACGTGCAGTACAGCCCGGATCCGTTGCCGGCCATCGAACAACTGCTCGGCACCGACGATTCCGCCGTGCGCGGTTACCGGGTCAGCAGCGCGTCCGGCGCCAGCGGTGCGATCTGGCGCAACACTTTGCGCCTGCCGCTGCGCAGCGATTTGCCGGTGCAGCTCACCCCGCGTGTCGGCCTCGACCACGGCTGGATCAAGGCTGACCACGGCGCTCCGCTTCAACGCCTGAGCGGCGCCAGCATCGGCCTCAACCTGGGCTGGAAAAACCTGCAGGTGGATGTCGATTACCAACGCAGCCTGAACACCCCGTCCGGCCTGCACCGCGAGCCTGAAACCTGGCTGATGCGGGTCGGATTACAGATATGAACGTCAGTGAACAACAGCCATCGGACCTGAGCGCGACAGCCGTGGCCTTCAACTCAACGCGCAACGTGATGCCGCACTACATGGAGAGTTTTTTATGCCAATGAATACCTTTGCGTTTCATCTTTCCCCACGGGGCAAACTGCGCTGGGCCATCGCCAGCCTGTTCCTGGTCGCTCACCTGCCGGGCGCCATGGCCGGCGGTGTGGTGGTCGCACCCGGCCCCGGCGGCACCGCGCAACTGCAAACCCAGGGCGGCGTCCCGATCGTCAACATCGTCGCGCCCAACGGTTCGGGCCTGTCGCACAACCAGTTCCTCGACTACAACGTCGACCGCCAGGGCCTGGTCCTGAACAACGCCTTGCAGGCCGGGCAATCGCAGCTCGCCGGGCAACTGGCGGCCAACCCGCAATTGCAGGGGCAGGCCGCGAGCGTGATCCTCAACGAAGTGATCAGCCGCAACCCGTCGGCCATCAACGGCGCTCAGGAAATCTTCGGTCGCGCTGCCGACTACGTGCTCGCCAACCCGAACGGCATTTCGGTGAACGGCGGCAGTTTCATCAACACACCGAACGCCAATCTGGTGGTCGGTCGTCCCGAGCTGAACGACGGCAAGCTGCAAGCCCTGAGCACCCGCGACGCCACCGGACAATTGCAGATTCAGGGCGGCGGCCTGCGTAATGGCGAAGGCTCGATCAACCTGATCGCACCGCGCATCGACAGCCAGGGCGCAATCACTGCCCGTGATCAACTGAACCTCACCGTCGGGCGCAATCAGATCGACTACGCCAGCGGTCAGGTGAAAGCCGTGGACCCGGCAGGCAACACCACCGATCAACGAATCGACGCCAGCCTGTTCGGCGCGATGCAGGCCGGGCGCATCAACATTGTCAGCACCGCCGAAGGCGCGGGTGTAAAGGTCGGGGCTGTGCAAGTCGCCGGGCGTGACGGCGTACAGATCCGTTCGGCTGGCGACCTGAGCGTCAGCGGTCAGGCGATCCCGGACAGCCTCGACGTGACCCGCGCCGGCATTCGCAGCAGCCAGGGCGACGTCGGCCTGCACAGCGGCAAGGACCTGACGTTGGCCGCCACCGATGTCAGCGGTCGCGACGTCAAGGTCGATGCCAAGCGCAACCTGACCCTGACCACTGTCGAAAGCCGCAAGCTCCAGGAGCAGCGCGAAAACTGGAACAACAGCACCATCGGCATCACCTGGGAAACCTACGAGCGCACCAAGACCGACAGCGATTCGCGCCAGCACGGCAGCCAGATCATTGCCAGCCGAGACGCGCAACTGTCGTCCGGCAAAGACACCGAACTGAAAGCCGCCAGGGTCGACGCGAAAAACAACCTCAGCGTGCAAAGCGGTGGCGACCTGCGCCTGACCGCCGCCACTGAAAGCCACGTGCAAACCGATCAGGGCAAGCACCGCAAACACCTGTGGAAAGCCGATTGGGACAGCAGCAGCGAAGAGCAGCGCAGCGTCACCAGCCAGTTGAAGGGCGGCAACATCGCCCTGCAAACCGCTGCGCTGCTGCGCTCCGAAGGCGCCGAAATCGACAGCGCCGGTGACCTGCAACTGGCCGGCAAACAGGTGGAAATCACCACCGCGACCCGCACCAACCGCAGCAGCGACAATCGCTATTCCGGTGACCTGGTCGGCGGCGGTTTCTTCGGCAAGACCGGCGACGCCGACAAGGGCCAGACCCAACATCAGGGCAGCAAGATCAACGCCGCCGGCAAACTGCTGGTCAAGGCTGACGACGTGCGCATCAGCGGCAGCCAGGTGCGTGGCGCCAAAGACGCCAGCGTAATCAGCGACAACGGTTCGCTGACCATCGACGGCGTGCAGGACACTTCGCACAGCAACAATCACGACAAGGACAGCAAGTTCTTCGGCATCACCAAGGACGAGTCCCGGCAGAACAGCAAGGACAGCACCACGGTGCGCAGCGAGCTGGCGTCCGACAGCAACCTCAAGCTGAAAAGCGCCAAGGACATCGAAGTCGCCGGCTCCACGGTCAAGGCTGGCGCTTCGCTGACGGCGGATGCGGCGGGTGATGTGAATGTGCATTCCACCCAGAACACCCACGACAGCAGCAACAGCACCCAGACTCGTGGCTTCGACGCTTACGCCAAGGAGCAGACGGCGGAGCAGTATCGCGCCGGCGTGCATTACGAAGACAAGGCGAAAACCGTCACTGCCAACGACGTCACGCAGCAGGGTTCCAGCCTTAGCGGCGGCACCGTGCAGGTGAAGGCGGGCGGCGACGTGACGCTCAAGGGCGCCGAGGTGAAATCCACCGCTGGCGACACCACGCTGAGCGGCAAGAACGTCTCGTTGTTGGCCGAGCAGGACAGCCACAGCACCTCGACCGAAACCCGCAGCACCGGCGGCGGTTTCTACTACACCGGCGGCCTCGACCGCGCCGGCAGCGGCGTGGATTTCTCGCACAGCACCTCGCAAGACACCACCGGCAAAACCACCGCGCAAACCACCGGCGTGCAGAGCAGCGGCAGTCTGAACATCAACGCTGACAAACTCGCCACCGAAGGCGCGCAACTCAAGTCCGGCAACGGCCTGAACGTTGCCGCCAACGAAGTGGACAACCGTGCTGCCAGCAACACCGAGAGCAGCACCCACAAGGAGAGCAACTGGTCGGCGGACATCGGCGCCAACGTCGAGTACAAAGACATCGCCCGGCCGATTGCCGGCGCGGTGAAAGAAGTGCTCGACGGCAAGGTGCCGGACAAGGACGCACTGGCCAATCTCGGTCAGCCGAACGTCGGTATCGACGTGGCGGTCGGTCACGCCAGCGCCGATAAGACCGAGCAGAACAGCAACGCCGTGGTCAGCCGGTTCGACGGCCAGACCGTGGACGTGAAGGTCGGCGGCACGCTGCACGATCAAGGCACGCAGTACAACGCCAGCGCCGGCAAAGTGAACATCAGTGCCGACAAACTGGTGGCCGATGCCGCGAACAACACCCGCAGCAGCACCGACAACGCGGTCGATGCCAAGGTCGATGTGCGCGTCTACACCAAGACCGGTGAGGACGTGAACGTGGCCGGCAGCGGCGCGGGTGGCAGCAGCCAGTCGAGCAAGGACAGTTCCACGGCCGTGGTCGGCGGTTACGCCGGCAATCAGGGTGTGAACATCAATGTCACCCGCGACGCACAATTCGAAGGCAGCCGTTTCGACGGCGGTCAGGGCGGTGTCAGCGTCAAGACCGGTGGTGACCTGGCCCTGAATCAGGCCAACGACCGCCAGAGCAGCGACAGCTCCAGCCTGCGCGGCAACGGCTCGCTGACCGTCGGCACCTTGCCGGGCACCGACGGCACCAACGTCGATCTCGGCGCTGGCTTCCAGCTCGATCACAAAGGCAACCAGACCACCGACACCCAGGCCCACGTCGCCAGCCTCAGCGGCAACGGTCCGGTACAACTGAGCAGCGGCGGCAATCAGGTTCAGCAGGGCACGAAGATCGACAGCGCTGGCGCTATCGACCTGAAGGCTGATGGCAAGCTCGACCTGCAAGCGGCCACTGATTCGCACATCGCCACAGGCAGCAATCTCGGCGGCGGTCTGAAGGCCGGCGGTAGCAAAACCAGCAGCGAGAAGAGCCGCGATCAGGGCGGCAACCTCAGTGGCAACTTCAACATCGGCCGGGTCAACGAGAACACGCAAACCCTTACCGGTGGCCAGCTCAACAGCCAGAACGGCATCGCTTTGAGCGGTGATTCGGTGCGCCTGCAAGGCACTCAGGTCACTGCGCCAAACGTCGGCATCGACGCGCAGAAGGGCGGTTTCGTTCAGGAGTCCGCTCAGTCCACCGACAGCCGCAACAACTGGAATGTGGCGTTGAATGCCGGTGGCAATCTGAGCAAAAGCACGCCGACCGCCGCCGATGAAAAAGTCAGCAGCGATCACGGCTTCAATGCCGGGGCCAAGGTGGGCGTGGATTACCTGCAAGGCACCACTCAGCAGAACAGCCAGATCAAGGCTGACACTGTGGTGCTGAACAGCGCGGGTGATGCGAGCCTGAGCGGTGCGCGGATTGATGCGCGCAATGTCAGCGGCAACGTGGCCGGTGATCTGTCGGTCGAAAGCCGTCAGGACTCCAGCACTCACGCCAAGGTCGATGTCGATCTGGGCCTGACCGCCAAGAAAACCCCGGCCGACGACAAAGGCAAACTGGCCGGCACCGACTACAAGCCGACGCTGAAAGCCGAAGGCGAATACGCGCACAAGGATAGCGTCAAACAGGCTTCCGGCATCAGCGGTAGCCAGGGTGTGAACCTGACCGTCGGCGGTGCTACGCAGCTGACCGGCGCGCGGATTTCTGCCACTGAAGGCAAGGTCGATCTGGGTGGTTCGAAGGTCAGCAGCAGCGACCTGAGCAACCGCGACTACGGCGTGAAAGCCGGCCTGGACCTGCCGCACAAAACCGAAGAAAACGCACCGAAGGTGTCCCTTGAAAACGGCAACCTGAAAGTCGGCCCGGTGACCTTGAGCGGTCATCTGGACAGTCAGTCCCTGCAAGCGGGGATTGACGAAAGAGGTTGATTCACCGTCAGTGAAACCGGCGGGGGCGAGCCAGCTCGCTCCCGCTTCTGATGTGCGCCTTTCTCAAAACGGCAGCCACTGTCGTTTCCCGTCAAGTCGATGAATGCATGCGCTCTACACTCGGGTGAAACCGGGAGGCCGCGCCATGCACGACAACGTCCAACACCTGAGAATCCAGCTGGCCTGCGCCCTGCGCTGGGCCGCGCGCTTGAACCTGCACGAGTCCATCGCCAATCATTTCAGCGTGGCCACTTCAGCGGATGGCCGCGAGTTTCTGATCAATCCTTACGGCAAGCATTTCTCGCGAATCCGCGCCAGTGACCTGCTGTTGCTCGACGCCGACGACCCGGCCAGTCTCGATCGCCCGGACGCCCCGGACATCACCGCCTGGGCCTTGCACAGCGCCTTGCACCGTAATCAGCCTCAGGCTCGTTGCATCCTCCATACCCACAGCAAATACGCGACGACCCTGGCTTGCCTGAAGGACTCGCACCTGCCACCGATCGAGCAGAACAGCATGCGGTTCTTCGAGCGGGTGGCGATTGATGACGGCTTCGATGGCATGGGGCTGGGTGAAGAAGCGGAGCGCGTGAGCAGGCTGCTCGGCGACAAACCGATCCTGCTGATGGGCAATCACGGATTGCTGGTCGCGGCGCCGAGCGTGGCCCAGGCGTTTGATGATCTGTATTACTTCGAGCGGGCTTGTGAGGTGTATATCACCGCACTGGCGACCGGACTTGAGTTGCGGGTGGCCAGCGATGAAGTGGCGCGCAAGACGTGTCGGCAGTGGCTGGATTATCCGGGGTTTGCCGACAAGCATTTCATCGCATTGATGGGCATCCTCGATGAGGAAGAACCGGCGTACCGGCAGTGACTCATTCCGGTGCCGAATGCGCCTTGCTCAACGGCTGGCGCATCACCGGTGCGCTCCACGCCTGACGCCGGTCCTCGCTCGGCGGGCAGCCGAAACGTGCGCGGTAAGTGCGGGAGAAATGCTCCAGCGAGCCAAACCCGGAACACGCTGCCACCTGGGCCACGCTCATTTGCGTCTGTTGCAGCAGGTTGTGCGCCCGGGCCAGGCGCAGGGTGATGTAGTACTTGAGCGGCGAGAGCCCGGTCTGATGTTTGAACTGGCGCTCCAGTTGCCGCCGCGACAAACCGACTTCACTGGCAATCGCCTCGCAGTCCAGCGGTTCTTCCAGCGCCTTTTCCATCAACTGCACGGCGCGGCGGATCTTGTTGCCGTACATCCCGCTGTTGCCCAGGCCGCCGTCGAGCTGATTGTCCGCCGGGGCGCGCATCTGGCCCATCAACAGATGCAGGCCGATCTCCCGGCCAGATCCGCATCGAAGCGCTGGCCGATCCAGCCCAGCAGCATGTCGAGAATGGTGGTCGCGCCGGCGCAGGTCAGGCGCTGGCGTTCAAGGGTGTAGAGCTGCGGTCGGGCGCGGACCTTGGGGTAACTTTCCTGAAAGCCTTGCAGGTTGTCCCAATGCACCGCCGCTTCGTAGCCGTCGAGCACACCGGCAGCGGCCAGCAGTTCGGTACCGGTTTCCACGCCGATCAACACCGCACCGAACAGCGCCTGCTTGCGCAACCAACTCTTGAGCGCGGGATTGCGGCTGTGTTGATGCACCTCGAAACTGGCCAGCACCACGCAGGCGTCGAAGGCCTGCTCAGTGTTCAAACCGTCCTCGGCGATGCTTGCCAGACCGTTGCTGGCCGCCACCGGGCCCGGCTGCAAGGACAACAGCGTCCATTCGAACAGCGTGCGCTGACTCAGCCAGTTGGCGATGGCCAGCGGTTCCAGCACCGCCGCCAGACCGAAGTTGGAAAACGCCGGCAACAGCAGCACCGCCACTCGCAGCGGTGCTTCATTGCGCGGTACAGCTTCAGCGGATCGGGTCATCGCCATCTCTGCTTTATCGTTGTTCGGTCTGCCAGTGCGGATGGGTCCACACCGGTACATCGGCGACTGGCAGCGGGGCGAGGTTGCGGATCAGGTCGCTGGCCTTTTCCGCGATCATCACCGTCGGCGCGTTGGTGTTGCCGCTGACGATCACCGGCATGATCGATGCGTCCACGACGCGCAAACCGTCGAGGCCGTGCACCCGCAGCTGCGGATCGACCACGGCTTCAGGGTCGCCAATCGGCCCCATCTTGCAGGTGCCGCTGGCATGGTAGCCGGTTTCCGTGACTTGCCGCGCCCAGGCGTCAAGCTCGGCGTCGGTCTGCACCGAGCGGCCCGGCACCAGTTCTTCACCCTTGAACGGAGCCATGGCCGGCTGGTCGAGGATCTCGCGCACCAGCCGTGCGCCGGCGCGCATGTCGGCTCGGTCCTGCGCGGTCTTCAGGTAGTTGAACAGAATCCTTGGCGGCCGCCGGGGTTCGGCGCTGTGCAATGTCACGCTGCCGAGGCTGGTGGGGCGCATCAGGTCGATGTGGATCTGGAACGCGTGGGTCGGCACCAGCTCGACGCTGCCGGGTTGCACCGCCAGCGGCATGAAGGTCAGTTGCAGGTCCGGGTGCTCGACGCCGGCCCGTGATCGCAGGAATGCACCGGCCTCGAAATGATTGCTTGCCGCCAGACCATCGTGACGCACGAACCAGCGCGCACCGATCCACCATTTGCCCGGCGCGGTGGTCCAGCGATACAGCGACACCGGTTGCTTGCAGCGAAATTGCACCACGGCATCCGGGTGATCGTTGAGGCGTTTGCCGACGCCGGGCAGGTCGTGCACGACGCTGATCCCGAGATCGCGCAACTCTGCCGCCGGTCCCACGCCCGAGAGCAGCAGCAATTGCGGTGAGTTGATCGCTCCGGCGGTCAGCAGCACTTCACGCCGGGCGCGGACAGTGTTCGTTTCGCCGTTCTGTTCATAGTCAATTCCGACCGCTCGCCGTCCCTCGAACAGGATGCGCAGCACCAAAGCATCGGTGACCACCCGCACGTTGCCCCGAGCCAACGCTTCGCTCAGATAACCGCGCGAAGTGCTCCAGCGCCGACCGTTGCGCGTGGTGCGATCCACCGGACCGAAGGCTTCCTGACGATAGCCGTTCAGGTCCTCGCTGACGCCATAACCGGCCTCGGCCCCGGCCGCGATGAACGCTGCGCACAGCGGTGTGCCGACTTCGCCAGGGGTGACGTGCAAATGGCCACCGGCACCACGATAGTCATCGCCGCCATCGGCGTGAGTCTGCGCACGCTTGAAGTACGGCAGCACCTCGCGATAGCTCCAGCCGGTGCAGCCCTGTTCGGCCCAGCCGTCGTAATCCCGGGCATGGCCACGGATGTAGACCATGCCGTTGATCGATGATGAGCCGCCGAGGGTGCGGCCTCTTGGCGTACCGATCCGCCGCCCGTCAAGGTACGGCTCCGGCTCCGACTGATAACGCCAGTTGTAGCGCGATCCGCCCACCACAAGGCCCACGGCGGACGGCATGTCGATCGTCCAGCTCTTGTCCTCGGGGCCGGCCTCCAGCAGCAGGATGCGCACGTTCGGGTCTTCGCTCAGGCGATTGGCCAACACGCAACCGGCCGAGCCGGCGCCCACGATCAGGTAATCAAACCCGGTTTCGTCCATGGTTTGCTCCGTTCTGACAAATGACGAGGGAAGGGCGGATCAGTCCACGGAATGGCCGTGAATGCCGTTGAACACCAGGCGATGAAAGTGATGCACCAGATGCTCGCTTTCATTGCTGCGCTGGGCGTCGATCATGTAGCGGCCCTGGTCGTAACCGAGCGAGCGCAGGCCTTTTTGCACCGAGATGTTCAGGGCGATGTCCTCGGGGCCGAGGTCTTCGTTCATCCACTTCATGCACGCCGTGCTGACGGCGGCGGTCTCGGGGTTGCTGGAGTAGTAACCGAAGCGCAACAGCGAGCGCTCGGCATCCAGCGGAATCATGATGAACGAGCCGAGAAACTCGGAGAACGGGAAGGTATAGAAGGTGTTGTTCGGCCACATGCCGATGTTGAAGAAGCATTCCTGCGGGTTCAGTTCGCTTTTCAGCGGCACGCCATAGGCCTCGGTCGCCGAGAGATTGGCTGGTGCGGCGTAGGTCCACCAGTTGTCGCGTTTGATCAACTGATAACCCTTGAAGTCGATCAACCGGGCGAGGTCGATGTGGCACGGACCGGACAATTTGAAGTGATAGCCCTCGATGGAATTGTCCATGATCACTTTCCAGTTGGCCGGCACGATGACGTCCTGTTCCTCGATCAGGCGCATGTCGGTCAGATCCGGGAACACCCGGCGCATTTCTTCGTCGGCACCGGGGAACAGATCCCGCAGCGACGGCGCATTCGGGTCGAGGCTGAAGTAGATGAAACCGCCGAGTTCTTCGGTGCGCACCTGGGGAATGTTGAACTGCGCCAGCTCGAAATTCTTCATCCGCTCGCAACGGGCGCACCGCGCAGGCTGCCGTCCATTTCGTAGCACCACGAGTGATAGGCGCAGCGCACCACGCCGCCGGTGGTGCCACGGCGTTCTTCGAGCAAGCGATTGCCGCGATGCTGGCAGACGTTGTGAAAGCCGTGGATCTGCCCCTGTCGGTTCTTCGCCACCACCACGCTCTGGTCGAACAGATCGGTGACCACGAACTGCCCCGGTTCGGCGAACTCACTGACATGCCCGGCGACATGCCAGGCCTTCATGAAGATGTTGTCGCGCTCGGCACGGAACAGGCTGTCGTCGTAGAAATAACGCGAGGGCAGGGTGAAGGCCTGCTCCGGATCCTGCTGATCCCAGGCGTCGACCGGGCTGTGCTGCTTGCGGGTCTGGAAACTGTGCATGAGGCGATCTCCACGGCGTGTTGTTGTGGGATCTAATCTAGGGTGCGGGGCGGTGTGGGGATTGATGGATTGCGACCAGTTGCAGGGCGGAATGATCAATCGCACGCTGGACCGGGGAGGCCTTGACAGCCCTGCGATAATGAAACTTCACCGCGATCATGATGCAGAGGAAATTTCTCCATGGACAATCAAGCACTCAAGGCTTTGTTCGACCAGCAGTCCGCTGTCTATGACAAACAGTGGAGCGGCATGGCGCCCGTTCGTGATGCTCTTTATTTGCTGCTGGATTCGGTGTTCGCGGGCCTGCCGGAAAATGCCCGGATACTCTGTGTCGGCGTGGGCACCGGTGTGGAAATGGCACACCTGGCCCAGCGGTTTCCCGGCTGGCAATTCACCGGGGTCGACCCTTCGGGCGCGATGCTCGACGTGTGTCGTCAAAGAGCAACCGAAGGCGGCTTCCTGGCCCGTTGCCGTTTTCACGAAGGTTATCTCGATACGCTGACGGATGAATCCGCTTACGACGGGGCGACCTGTTTTCTGGTGTCGCAGTTTTTGCTCGACCCACAAGCCCGTATCGGCTTTTTCCACGAGATTGCCCGTCGTCTGGTGCCGGGCGGGATTCTGGCGAACGCTGATCTCGCTTCTGACACCGCGTCGCCGGCCTATGAAGCATTGCTGCGTCACTGGATGACACTGATGGCTTCGGCCCAGGTGCCGGAGGAGATGCTCGAACGAGCGCGAGCGGCGTATGCCAGCGATGTGGCGATCCTGCCGGCGCCGCAGGTTGCCGGACTGATCGAGTCGGCCGGCTTCGAGGCGCCGGTGCAGTTCTTTCAGGCGGGGTTGATGCATGGGTGGTTTTGCTCGCGCAAAGCGGAGATTGCCGCGAGTTAGAGCGCTGGAGTTATTGGGGGAAAACAGTTTGGTCGGCATTCCCGAGGAATCCATTGCTTCGGCTTAATAGGAAGCATTACTATTCACGCCCCTTTCCTCAGCACGCCGCAATGATCCCCATGCTGCCCCGCAGACCCGGCTTTCTCGAGCATTACGAAGAGTTGATCGGCACCTGGACCCGTCGCCTGCGCAATCGCTCGCAGGCCGAGGATCTGGCGCACGACACCTTTGTGCGGGTGCTCGAATCCGATTCGTCTGCGGTGCAGCAACCCCGGGCGTATTTGCATCAGACGGCGCGCAACATCGCGGTGGACGGCTATCGGCGTGAGGACCGGCGGGGTGCCATGGAGTCGGAGGCGATCGATCTCAGTGAGTCGCCGACCGGCGACCCGGAGCATTACATGCATGCGATCCAGCTGGCCGACTCCATCGAACGCGCACTCACCGAATTGCCGGTCAACTGCCGGCGGATTTTCGTCTGGCAGAAGATCGAAGGCCTGACCCAGGCAGAAATCGCCGAACGCCTGGGCCTGTCCAAGAACATGGTGGAAAAGTATATGATCCGCACCCTGCGGCATCTGCGTGATCGCCTGGACGGGGCGCAATCATGAGCCGCGGCGTCTTTTCATCCCCAGCCAAACAGGACATTCCATGATGGATACTCGTGATTGCGCGTGCGGGCAAACAACGGTGCGCGATGAGGCGGCACGCTGGTTTGTGCGTTTGCAGGAGCCTGCTGTCGACGCCGAACAATATCGGAACTTCGAAGCGTGGCTGAACGAACATCCGCAGCACCGTGACGAATTCCAGTTGCTGCAAGGCCTGTGGACGGCGGCGGATCTGCTGCCGGCGCCACGGCTCAAGGCTCTGTGTGAAACCCCGCCAGCACGTCGCGAACGCCGTCCGTTGCTGCGTTATGCGGTGGCGGCCAGTGTGGTCGCGGTGGCTCTCGGGCTCGGTCTGTTCAGTGGCTTGAATCACCCGGCAGGTTACAGCGCCGAATTCGCAACGGCACTGGGCGAGCGCAGGCATGTCGCCTTGCCGGACGGCTCGGTGATTGATCTCAACAGCCGCAGCCGCCTGCAGGTGCGTTTCGAGAAGGATCGGCGCCTGATCGAGTTGACCGAAGGCGAGGCGATGTTCAGCGTCGAGCACGATACCTCGCGGCCATTCGTGGTAGAGGCCGGCAGCGGCAAGGTCACGGTCACCGGCACCCGCTTCGACGTGCGCCGCGACGTGACGCAAACCCGGATCGCCGTAGAGCAGGGCACTGTCAAGGTGCAGGGGCGGCATGCGCCGGACAATGAATTCATCAACCTGACGGCCGGCCTCGGCACCCATGTCGACGCCCATGGCGTTGTGGCTCAGGCCTACGCGGTCAACCCGGCGGAGCTGACGGCCTGGCGCAGCGGCAAACTGGTGTTCAACAACGCCAGTCTCAGTGAAGTGGTCGAAGAGGTGTCCCGTTACCGCGACAAGCCATTGACCGTCGCCAACCCGACTGTGGCCAGTCTGCGCCTGACCAGCGTGTTCAAATCCGACAACACCGACGCCTTGCTCAAGGCCTTGCCGAACATCCTTCCGGTGGCTGTGCGAACCCACGCCGACGGCAGTCAGGAAATAATTTCAAAATAAAATTCAGGTTTTTTTCGAGTTCGTCGTCTTCCTGTTCAACTGCAACTGGTTTGCATTAACAGCCGCACACTCTTGCGATCCACAGGACTCCGTACGACGTGAAAAACTCCTCTGCCAACAACAAAAAATCCCCCTGGTTGCCGCTGGCGCTCGCGCTCGCGGTCAACGCCGCGATGCCTCTGGCATTTGCCGCCGACGCCATTCATATCCGCGCGCAGCCACTGGGCCAGGCGCTGAGCGAACTGGGTCAGCAAACCTCGCTGCAAGTGTTTTTCAGCCCGGACCTGGTCGCCGGCAAACAGGCCCCGGCGGTCGATGGCAATCTTTCGCCGGAGGACGCGCTGCGCCAGTTGCTGCAGGGCAGCGGTCTGAACTATCAGATCAATGAAGGCTCGGTGACTCTGTCGCCAGCGCCGACCGCAGCCGCCAACGGCCCACTGGAGCTGGGCGTGACCGACATCAAGATGGTCGGTGACTGGCTTGGCGACGCCGATGCCGCCGTGGTGCAGAACCACCCCGGCGCACGCACGGTGATCCGCCGTGAAGCCATGGTCGAGCAGGGCGCAATGAACGTCAGCGACGTCCTCAAGCGTGTGCCGGGCGTGCAGGTGCAGGACTCCAACGGCACCGGTGGCAGCGATATCTCGCTGAACGTCGGCGTACGTGGCCTGACTTCGCGCCTGTCGCCGCGCTCCACGGTACTGATCGATGGTGTACCGGCGGCGTTCGCGCCGTACGGTCAGCCACAACTGTCGATGGCACCGATTTCCTCCGGCAACCTCGACAGCATCGACGTCGTGCGCGGCGCCGGTTCCGTGCGTTACGGGCCACAGAACGTCGGCGGCGTGATCAACTTCGTGACCCGTGCCATCCCGGAAAAAGCCACCGGCGAGATCGGCACTACCCTGGAAACCACTCGCTACGGCGGCTGGAAACACATCGACACCGCGTTCCTTGGCGGCACCGCCGACAACGGCATGGGCGTGGCGCTGTTGTACTCCGGCGTCAACGGCAACGGTTACCGCGAGCGCAACAACGGCAACGATATCGATGACGTGCTGCTCAAGACCCACTGGGCGCCGACCGATCAGGACGATTTCAGCCTCAATTTCCACTACTACGATGCCAGCGCCGACATGCCCGGCGGCCTGACGCAGAAGCAGTACGATGACAAGCCATACGACTCGGTGCGCGACTACGACAACTTCAGCGGCCGCCGCAAGGACGTGTCGTTCAAGTGGATCCGCCAGATCGACGAGCGCACCCAGGCCGAAGTGCTGACCTATTACACCGACAGCTTCCGTGGCAGCACCATCGCCGCCCGCGACCAGAAAACCCTGAGTTCGTACCCGCGTTCCTACTACACGCTGGGTATCGAACCACGTGTCTCGCGGGTATTCGATGTCGGTCCGACCACTCAGGAAGTCAGCGTCGGTTATCGCTACCTGAAAGAGGCCATGCACGAGCAGTCGAGCCGTCTGGCGCTGGTCAACAATGAGCCGGTGGTCACCAAGACGTCCGACGGCCACGTGTTCCAGGACCGTACCGGCGGCACCGAGGCCAACTCGGTCTACGTCGACAACAAGATCGACGTCGGCAAATGGACCATCACTCCAGGCATTCGCTTCGAGCACATCAACACCGACTGGCACGACCGCGCCGTGCTCGACACTGCCGGCAAACGCGTGCCGGAAAAAAACCGCAGCATCGAGAGCAACGAACCGCTGCCGGCGCTGAGCGTGATGTATCACCTGTCGGATGCGTGGAAGTTGTTCGCCAACTACGAAACCTCGTTCGGCAGCCTGCAGTATTTCCAGCTGGGGCAGGGCGGCTCGGGTGACCAGACCGCCAACGGCCTGGAGCCGGAAAAGGCCAAGACCTACGAGATCGGCACCCGCTACAACGATGACGTGTGGGGCGGTGAAGTGACGCTGTTCTACATCGACTTCGACGACGAACTGCAATACATCAGCAACGACGTGGGCTGGACCAACCTCGGCGCCACCAAGCACCAGGGCATCGAGGCTTCTGTGCATTACGACATGGCGGCGCTCGATCCGCGCCTCGATGGCCTGACCGCCAATGCCGGTTTCACCTACACTCGCGCGACCTATGAAGGCGAGATTCCAGGCTTCAAGGGCCGTGACCTGCCGTTCTACTCGCGTCAGGTGGCGACCGTCGGGCTGCGTTACGACATCAACCGCTGGACTTACAACATCGACGGTTTCGCCCAGTCCAAGCAGCGTTCACCGGGTACCGGCGTGAATGCCGATGGCAGCTTCAGCAACAACTACATCACCGAAGGCACGGCGGACGGCCAGTACGGCGACATCCCGGGTTATGTGACCTGGAACGTGCGCGGCGGCTATGACTTCGGTGCGCAGCTGTCGAACCTGAAGCTCGGCGCCGGGGTGAAAAACATCTTCGACAAGCAGTACTTCACCCGCTCCAGCGACAACAACTCGGGGATGTATGTCGGCGCGCCGCGTACGTTCTTCGTGCAGGCCAGCGTCGGTTTCTGACGCTGTTTGGCTCGTTCCCACGCTGCGTGGGAGCGAGCCGGTTCAGACCTTGAGGGCTTTGCCGCCTATCGCCACCGCCACCAGCAGCGTCGCCATCAACCCGAAGGCGAAGCTCAGGCTGCTGGCATGGGCGACAAACCCGATCACCGCCGGCCCCGCCAGAATCCCTGCATAACCCAGCGTGGTGATCGCAGGCACCGCGATGCTTTCCGGCATCACCGTCTGCTTGCCCACCGCCGTGTACAGCACCGGCACGATGTTCGAGCAGCCAGCACCGACCAGTGCATAACCGACCAGTGCCGCTTCCCAGCTTGGGGCGAACGTCGCCAGAAACAATCCCGCCGCCGCCAGCAGACCGCCAAACAGAATGATCCGCGTCGCACCCAGTGCGCGAACGATCCGGTCACCGGTCAAACGGCCCGCAGTCATCGTCAGCGCGAACGCGGCATAACCCAGCCCTGCATAGGCCGTATCGATCCCGCGCTCCTGCGCCAGAAACACCGCGCTCCAGTCCAGCGCCGCGCCTTCGGTGAGGAACACGATGAAGCACATGCCGCCGATGAACAGCACGATTCCGTGAGGGATCGCGAACGCCGGCCCCGAGCTTTCACTGCCGTAAGGCAACATGTGCGGCACAGCCTTGAACAGCGCCGCGATCAGCACCACGACCACCACCAGCATCGCCGCCAATGGCGACAACCCAAGGCCGAGCAGGGCGCTGACGCCTGCCGCGCCAACGATCCCGCCGAGGCTGAACAGGCCGTGAAACCCCGACATCATGTTCTTGCCGCTGGCCCGCTCGACGATCACCGCTTGCAGGTTCACCGTCGAATCCACCGTGCCGAGCCCGGCGCCGAACATGAACAACGTAGCGATCAACGCAGGTATCGACGACACCGTCGCCAGCAACGGCAACGCTGCACAGATCAGCAACGTGCCGCCGGTAGCCACGCGCCGGCAGCCGAACCGCGTGGCCAGAATCCCCGCCAGCGGCATTGCCAGAATCGAACCCACCCCCAGACACAACAGCAACAGACCCAACGTCCCTTCATCGAGCCCGGCCCGCGCCTTGGCGTAGGGCACCAGCGGCGCCCATGCGGCGATACCGAGCCCGGCGATGAAGAAGGCGATGCGCGTGGACATCTGTTGCAGGCGTCCAGGGACGAAGGTGTCTTTGGGCGTGAGACTGGTCATGGGAATCCTTGGCAAAAAACGTTTCAGCAGTGGGCATCCTTGCACAGCTCGCCCTTGCGGTGAATTGCGTTTTACAGTGACGTTTCAGATAGCAGGAAAACAAGGGCCGGTTCATGACGCAGTTCTACGATGCACGGGGCAATATCTACGGAGTGATTTCACCGCAGGCGCTGCGAGACTCCGGGATCGATCTGCCCGACACAGCCACGCAGTGTGCCTTGTCTCGACAGGTGTGGAGCCGCGCCGCGATTGCGCTGTGTTGTGACTGGCCCGATGGTCAGCGACCTGCCGGCAGCAAGGTCCACCGCAGCGATGGTTTGCTGATCGGCCCGTTCCAGGCCTCACCACCCTTTGATCTGCTGATCGTCAACACCGACGGCACGTTGGCCGAGCGCAGTGGCAACGGCTTGACGATTTTCTCTCAGGCCCTGCTTGAAGAAGGGCTGATGCCGGAAGAGGGCGCTTCGTTGCAGGTGCATTACGACAAACAGGATGCGTCATCGCCAGTGCCCGTTTCCGTCAGACCGGCAGAGGTGGCCGGCGTGCAAGGCTTCTGGCTGGATCTCGGGCAACCCGGTTTCGGTCCGGCAGTCGTCGGTGCAGTTGGTGTTGAACCCGTGCAGTTCAACAACGTGGAAGTCAGCCGCGTCCGGCCATTGGCGCAACTCGATCCTGCCTGGGCACACAGCCAGTTCGTGCGCATCGGCAATCCCCATTGCGTGACGCTGGTGCAGGACGAAGCCGCACTGCCGAGCAACGCGCAGATGCTTGAGTCGCCGCTGGCCGACAGCCTGACCGCCATCGCCTTCGCCATGCCCGTCGGCGCCGGCCAGCCATGCCCGGCCGGGGTCAATCTGCAATGGGCGATGCACGCAGGCGATCAACGCATCGCCGCGCAAGTATTCGAACGGGGCGAAGGCCCGACGGCGTCTTCCGGCACCAGCGCCAGTGCAGTGGCGTGTGCGGCGTGGCGGGCGGGCTGGGTGTCGGCGGGAGAGGTGCAGGTGGTCATGCCGGGTGGAACGGCACCGGTATTACTGGAAGAAGAGGGCGGTGAACTGACTGGCGTGCGTCTGTTCGGCACCGCGCATCAGGCGAAATGGTGAAGTCCCTTTCATGATCGTCCCCCCGGGAACGATGGATCCCTTGGACTTCACTGTGAGCCGGTTCGCTGCCGTTGTCGCCTGTCAGATCTGACAGGGCGGCTCTATCGTTTTGCGATAAGGCCGCCCCGGCCCATAACCATGAGTTCCCTCGATTCAGTGCGCCTTGAACAGTTTCACTGCAACCACGGCATCGGTGCCCACCGTCAGATACAGCAGTGTCTGCGGAGTGGTCTGCGCACCCTTGAAACATTCGACGATGACTGTTTGCGCCCCGCAGGCCTGTATCGCCAGCCGGTCAGCGTCGCGCAGTTGCCGTTTCACCGCCGCACTGACCGGGATCGGTGGGTGACTCTCGCGAACCGCTGTGCAGAATTTCACAGAGATTTCTCTTGGCGTGGGCGGTGGCGGGGAGGTAAGGCCTGCTTCTGCAAATAAATGATTGAGCTGCTCCGCCGCACTGACGGCTCGCGGAAAACCGGCAAAGGCTGAGGCTTGCAGCAGCACCTCGGTCATTTCGCCGGGCGCCAGGCCCGATGCGAGCCCGGTCTTGAGGTGCACGCTCAGCGGTGGCCCGACCATGCCCGATGCCACAACGGAGGCAAATGACACCGCTTCGCGCAATCGCGGGTCGAGACCGGGGCGCGAATGCAAATGCCCGTACACCACGCCAACCGCCAGTTTGGCCAATGCGGGAACGGTATGAAACAAGGCATCGAGCCGGGCGCCACCATCGGGCACCAGATCGATAAACGTATGGCGGCCTTCGCGATACAGCGTGGCCATGGGATGGGAAGCAGTTTTGGGGTTCATGTCGCGTCCTCATGCAGCAATGAGGATGGCAGCGGAGCAACTACGCGCGAACTACGGCATGACAGGGCGTCCATCGGGAAAGGTCGGCGCCGTTGCGACGCCGACCTCTACACCTTAGACGAACTCCACCACCGGCATCTGCCGCTTCACCAACACCTTGCCGTCACGGATCGAATACAGTGGCAGACCCTGGCTGCGGATCACTTCGTAATCACTGTCCGCTGACAGGATCAGCAGGTTGGCCGGGCGGCCCTGTTCCAGACCATAGCGCTCGCCCAGATGCATGGCTTTGGCGCTGTTGTCGGTGACCAGGTCCAGTGCGCTTTGCAGGTTGCGGTAACCGAGCATGTGGCAGATGTGCAGCCCGGCTTCGAGCACGCGCAGGATGTTGCCATTGCCCAGCGGATACCACGGGTCGACGATCGAATCCTGACCGAAGCAGACGTTCATGCCCGCTTCGAGCAACTCGTTCACACGGGTCACGCCACGGCGTTTCGGGAAGTTGTCGAAGCGGCCTTGCAGGTGAATGCTTTCGGTAGGGCAGGAGACAAAACTGATGCCCGAGTGCCCGAGCAGGCGGAACAGTTTGGCGCAGTAGGCGTTGTCGTAGGAGCCCATCGCGGTGGTGTGGCTGGCCGTCACGCGTGCGCCCATGTCGCGGCTGCGGGCCTCTTCGGCGAGCACTTCGAGGAAGCGTGAGTGCGGGTCGTCGGTTTCGTCGCAGTGTACGTCCACCAGGCAGCCAGTGCGTTCGGCCAGGTCCATCAGAAACTTCACCGAGCTGACGCCCTGATCGCGGGTGTATTCGAAATGCGGAATCCCGCCGACCACATCGGCGCCCATGCGGATCGCTTCTTCCATCAACTCGCGGCCATTGCGGAACGATTCGATGCCTTCCTGGGGAAACGCGACGATTTGCAGGTCGATCAGGTGACGGCTTTCCTCGCGTACTTCGAGCATCGCCTTGAGCGCGGTGAGTTGCGGGTCGGTGACGTCGACGTGGGTGCGCACATGCTGGATACCGTGGGCGGCCAAGGTCTGAATGGTTTTCTTGGCCCGGGCCTTGGTGTCTTCCTGGGTGATGGTGACCTTGCGCTCGCCCCAGCATTCGATGCCTTCGAACAACGTGCCGCTCATGTTCCAGCGCGGCTCGCCGGCGGTCAGGGTGGCGTCGAGGTGAATGTGCGGCTCGACGAAGGGCGGCACCACCAGATTGCCGCCGGCGTCGAGGTCGTCGGGACCCAGGGTCGGCGCTTCGGTCTGGCGCGCGATGCTGCGGATCAGGCCGTCTTCCAGGTGCAGTTCGTGCAGACCTTCCTGGTTGCGCAGGCGGGCGTTGATGATGTGCATCAGGCAAATCCTTCTTATAGGTCTTGTAGTGGCGCGCTGGCGCGGCGGGCGCCCAGCAGGCCGGTGACGATGACATACGTTAGCGCGGCAGCGGCGATCCCCACCAGCGGCGCGATCCACGGCGAGTGAAACGCAGCAACGGTGCCAACCGCGTAGGCCCCGAGCCCCGGCCAGTTGAAGGCCGGCAGCCGTGCGTCGGCCAGACGTGGATAGTGACCGCGCCAGCGGAAGAAAAAGTCGGCCATGATGACCCCGCCAATCGGTGGAATCACGGTGCCGAGCAGGATCAGATAAGGCACCAGCATGTCATACATGCCCAACAGCGCGAGCAGCGTGCCGATCACCGCACCGGCCAGGGTCACGGTCTTGCGGCGCCCGGTGCGCAGCAGGTTGCAGCCGGCGACGGCGAAGTTGTAGATGGTGTTGTCCTGGGTGCTCCAGATGTTCAGCAACAGCATGGCCATCGCCGCCATGGCGAAACCTTGCAGCAGCAACACTTCAACCACGTCGGGCTGCTGATAGACGATCGCGCCATAGGCACCGATCAGCACCATCAGACCGTTGCCAATGAAAAAGCCGATCAGGCTGGCCAGTACGGCGACCCGTGCCGAGCGTGAGAAACGCGTCCAGTTGGTGGCCTGGGTCGCGCCGCTGACGAAGGTGCCGAACACCAGGGTGATGGCGGTGGACCAGTCCAGCGAACCGGTCGGCACCACGGCCAGCAGACCATCAAGGCCACCGACCTTCACCGTGGCCACCCACATTGACAGCATCAGCAGCAACATCATGGCCGGCACCGCGATGTACGACAGAATCTCCAGCCCTCGATAACCGACATACGCCGTGGCGCAGAACGCCAAGCCGAACAGCACCATCAGCCCGAGCACCGTGCCGTCGTCCAGGGCGAAATATTTGCCGAGCACCACCGCTGCCGTGGCGGTGCCCCAGGCGTACCAGCCGATCTGGGTGAAACCCAGGATCAGGTCGCTGAGCTTGCTGCCCACTTCGCCGAAGCAGAAACGGCCCATCAGCACCGAGTTCAGGCCGCTCTTGTAGGCGATGTAACCCAGCGTTGCGGCGTACAGGCCCAGCAGCAGATTGCCGATGATGATCACCGTCATCATCTCGCCAAAGTCGAACGCTACGCCGAGCTTGCCGCCGGCAAACATGGTCGCGGTGAAGAAGGTGAAGCCCAGCAGCACCATCGCCGTCGAGGCCAGGCCTTTGCGCGCGTGCATGGGGACTTCGCTGAGGGGGTAGTCGTTGCCGGGATCGTTCTGCGTCATGGCGGGCGTTCCTTGCTGGAAAGGGAGGGCGCGAGGAGGTTGCAGCGGTCGTGCCAGTCACGGATTGACGGGGTTATGTATAGACGAGGTGGCGGATTTGGCGCGAAAGCAGTGCGCCTGCCTTCGCTGAAGCACAATGTGGGAGCCATCAGGCCGGTTGTTTTTCGGCTCAGAGAAAACGCAGCAGAGCGGCGACAATGGCCTCGGGTGCATCCTCCTGCACCAGATGCCCGGCATTCGGAATCGGGTGAAACTGCGATCCCGGAATCATGTTGTGCAACTCGCGTCCGCGTTCAATGGGAATCCACTGATCCTCCTCGCCCCAGAGAATCTGCACCGGGCAGCGAATCGTCGGGTACAGCGGCTGCACCTCCTGCGTGTAGCGCTGGTCCATCTGCGCGATCTGCCGGTAGAACGCCGCTTGCCCCGGATCACCCAGCCACGGCTGCACGTAGGGAGCCAGTTCATCGTCGGGAATGTCCCGGTGAATGGCCCCGCGAATGTAAGCCGGCACGATGGCGCGCTGGATGTAATCCGGCAGGCCGCTGAACGCCGCTTCATGCTGGCGCACATGCTGCACGAATGGCGAGCCCCAGGGCGTCAGCGCCACCGGGTCGATCAGGGTCAGGGTGCGGTAATCCTTGCCGTTGAGCAGGTGCGCGCGCAGGGCGGTGGCGCCACCGAAGTCGTGGGCGACCACGTCGGGGCGTTGCAGGCCCCAGTGATCCAGCAGTTGCGCGAGCAATTCGTTCTGCACGCCGAGGGAGACGTCGGCGTCCGGTTGCTCGGAGCGCCCGTAGCCCAGCAAGTCGAAGTAATGCACCCGATGCGTGGCAAAAAAATGCGGCGCGATGCGGTGCCACACACAGGAAGAGAAGGGCGTGCCGTGCACGAACACCAGCGGCGGGCCGTCGCCGCGTACCCCGTGGCGAATCTGTCGCCCGTTGAAATCAAAGACCTGATCCAGCAGCCAGTCCGTCATGGGCCTATCCTCTTGGCGGTTCGAGCCAAAAAGCATAGGCGTAAAAAAACCACCGGTCTCGGTGGTTTTTTGTGTCGCGGGATTTACTCGCCGCGATAGATGCAACCGCTGGTGCAGGTCTCGTGGATGCGGATCGCACTGAGTTCCGGCAGCAGGGGCTTCAATTCATTCCAGATGAACTTGGCCAGCACTTCGCTGGTCGGGTTCTCGAGGCCCGGAATGTCGTTCAGGTAGTTGTGATCCAGACGCTCGTACAGCGGCTTGAAAATCGCCTTGATCTCGGAGAAGTCACGGATCCAGCCAGTGTGCGGGTCGAGGTCGCCGCTCAGGTGAATCGCCACTTTGAACGAGTGACCGTGCAGGCGTCCGCACTTGTGGCCGTCCGGTACGTGGGGCAGGCGGTGGGCGGATTCGAACGTAAATTCCTTGAAGATTTCCACAGTGATTTCAGCTCTGTTCAGATGGCGTTCGCCGCAGCGAATTCGGGCAGGCGGCGAGTTTATCAGCTTGTTCCCGGCTGTGCTGACTAAAGGGTCAGCAAGCGCTCGGCGAGGCGACCATTGGCAGTCAGTTCGAGAAACTCGTCGCCCAGCCGGCGGCTCTCGTCCATCGCCGCGCGCCAGTATTTTTGCCGGCTCGGTGCATCGCCCATGAAACGCTTGAAGTCGTTACGGTCGGGGAGTTTGCCGTAGGGCAGGCGCGCCAGGTATTCCTTGACGGCGCGAGCAACAGCACGTCCTGCAAGCGCTCCACTGAGGCTTTGCGCCACGGCAGGGTCTTGTCGAACCAGCCCGGGATCACCCGGTCGGTGAAGTGCGGATAGAGCACGATGCCGTCGCCGCTGTAGGGCAGGTCGAGGTGATAGTCCAGCAGGCCGCCGTCACGAAAGGTGCCGGCGCCGGCACCCGGCAGGTCGCGCACGCCTTCCATGACCATCGGGATCGACCCCGATGCCAGCAGCGCCTGACGCAGATTGCCGGCATTGAGGGCAACGAAGCGCGACGGGAAATCGTTCAACGCGTGTACCGGCGGCGCCAGACGCGGGTCGTGGATGATCAGCCGTTCGAAGTGCCGCGACAGCCGCGCCCGGCCCCGCAGGTTGTCGGCGATCACCGAGCCCAGCGCCAGCCCGAGCCGGCCACGATGGTCGTCCGCCAGCCCGCCGTGGCTTTTGACCACCATGATGTTCAAGCGGTAATGGGCATTGTCGAGCAATACCGCATCGCGGCCGTCGAGCAGGTCGTCGAGCATGCGCTGCGAACTGCGGCTGACGTCGCTGATGGTTACGCCCTTGTTGAAGTTCTGCTCGGTGTACAGATGACCGAGGCGGCGAATACCTTCGGCGGCGTCCGGCAAACAGGCGCTGGCGAAGCGCCAGGAACCGACCGACGCACCGATCAGCGAACGCTCGCGCGGAGCCGCCGGCAGCCACTCGCCGAACAGCGCCAGATCCAGCCCCTGAATCCCCAGCGCCTTCGGCCCGCCGGCCGCACCGGGCAAAGTGCCGACATCGGCAGCGTTCAGGCCCTGGGCGCGGATGCGTGCCATGGCACGTGGGCCAGCCTTGAGGGTGAGGGCAGGGAACTTGATGTGGATGGCTGTCATACCGGTCTCGATCGTTAGCAAGCGAAAGATTATAAGCACATGTTGCCGGCCTTGCTGAAACTGGCCTGGTGATGGCCATTCAGCTTCAGTTAAGTTCGAATCACTAAGGTGGCGCTCAGGAAGAAATATCGGAAATCAGGAAAACCCATGAAAATTCTCGCGCCCCTGTTCATCGCGCTGCTCCTTTACAGTCTGACCTCCAACCTCGCCCATACCCGCGATCTGCTGGCGGATGAAGCCCGAAAACTGATCGACGCTGGTACCATTGTGCCGATTGAAACGGTCAAGGCCACGGTCATGACTCGCCATCCGGATTCGACCGTCATCGATATCGAACTGGAAAAGCGTTACGGCATTTATCTGTACCAGATCGAGCTGAAAGATTCGCAAGGCGTGGAATGGGAAATGGAACTGGACGCGAGCGACGGGCTGCTGCGCAGGGATCATCAGGACACTTAATGAAACTGTTTTTGCCGTATTCATCGACGCGCGCCACGGGACTTCTGGCCCTGGCGCTTGTTACGTTCTGCTCGGTGACGCTTGCTCGCGACCTGAATCAGGACGAAGCCCTGCGCCTGCGTCAGCAAGGCGTGATTCTGCCGTTGGAGCAGGTGCTGCATAACGCGATGGAACGCTACCCCGGTGCCAAATTGCTGGAAGCCGAGCTGGAAGAGAAACACGATGTGTACATCTATGAAATCGAGCTCCTGACCGCCGAAGGCGAGGCCCGCGAGCTGCATTTCGAAGCCGCCACCGGCCGTTTGCTGAAAGACAAGGAAGATTGATCGATGCGTTTGCTTCTGGTGGAAGACCACGTCCCCCTGGCCGATGAGCTGATCGCCGGCCTGCAACGGCAGGGTTATGCCGTGGATTGGCTGGCGGACGGTCGCGATGCGGTCTATCAGGGCCGCAGCGAACCGTACGACCTGATCGTTCTCGACCTCGGCCTGCCGGGGGTGCCGGGCCTTGAAGTGCTGGCGCAATGGCGCGCCGGCGGGCTGGCGATACCGGTGCTGATCCTCACGGCCCGGGATTCCTGGGCCGAACGCATCGAGGGCCTGAAGGCCGGCGCCGATGATTACCTGACCAAACCTTTTCACCCGGAAGAACTGCATCTGCGCATCCAGTCGCTGCTGCGCCGCTCCAAGGGGCAGGCCAACCAGCCGACGCTCAAGGCCGCGGGACTGCACCTGGACGAGGGCCGCCAGTGTGTCGTGCGTGACGGCGCCGACATTCAACTGACCGCCGCCGAATTCCGCCTGCTGCGTTACTTCATGCTGCACCCGGAGCAGATTCTTTCCAAAAGCCACCTCGCCGAACACCTCTACGACGGCGAGACCGAGCGCGATTCCAATGTGCTGGAAGTCCACGTCAACCACCTGCGGCGCAAACTCGGCAAAAGCGTGATCGAAACCCGTCGCGGCCAGGGTTATCTGTTCGGCGGACAGGCTTCGTGAGATCGATCCAGCGCCGCTTGAGCCTGGGCCTGATCAGCGTGATGGTAGTCGTCGGCGTGGTGCTGGCGCAAACCAGCCTGTGGTTGTTCGAAGTCGGTTTGCAGCGTTACCTCGAAGCCGGTCTGCGCAATGACAGTGAAAGCCTGCTGGTGGCACTGGTCCGTGGACCGCAAGGCTTGCAACTGGATGAGCGACACCTGTCGCCAGCCTACCAACGGCCGTTTTCCGGCCATTATTTCCGCATCGACTTTGCCGACAGTCACTGGCGTTCACGCTCCTTGTGGGATCAGGACCTGCCGCTGCTGCCGGAGCCCGGTCTGCACAGCAATCTGCAACTGGGGCCGGACGGGCAGCAACTGCTGGTGTTGCGTTCCGACTATCGACGGCTCGGCCAGTCGATCTCGATCAGTGTTGCCCAGGATTACACCCCGGTGCGCGAGAGCTTCCAGCGCATGCGCCAGATCGGTCTGGGACTTGGGCTGGCCGGGCTGCTGCTGATCCTGATTCTGCAGCGGCTGACCGTGCGCCGCGCCTTGCGACCGCTGGAAAAGGCTCGCGAACAGATCGCCCAGTTACAGCAAGGCCAGCGCTCACAACTCGATGAGCAAGTGCCGGCAGAACTGGAACCGCTGGTGGCGCAAATCAACCATTTGCTGGCCCATACCGAAGACAGCCTCAAGCGTTCGCGCAATGCCCTGGGCAATCTCGGGCACGCGCTGAAAACCCCGCTGGCGGTGCTGTTGAGTCTGGCCTCGAACGAAAAACTCGATGCCCATCCCGAGCTGCGCAAGATCCTCAAGGAACAACTGGAACAGGTTCAGCAACGCCTGAACCGCGAGCTCAACCGTGCGCGGCTTTCCGGTGACGCGCTGCCGGGCGCGCTGTTCGATTGCGACGCGGAACTGCCGGGGTTGCTGGCGACATTGAATATGATCCACGGCGAACACCTTTCGCTGAGTTACGTAGCGCCATCGGGACTGCAATTACCGTGGGATCGTGAAGACCTGCTGGAACTGCTCGGCAATCTGCTGGACAACGCCTGCAAGTGGGCGGATGCCGAGGTGCGGTTGAGCGTGGTCGAGACGGCTGAAGGTTTTGTGCTGAGCGTGGAAGACGATGGGCCGGGGATTCCCGAGGCGCAGCGCCATCAGGTGTTCAGTCGGGGCACGCGGCTGGATGAGCAGACCCATGGGCATGGGTTGGGGCTGGGGATTGTGCGGGATATTGTCGAGACTTGGGGCGGGGTTTTGGTGTTGGGGGAGAGTGAGTGGGGTGGGTTGAAGGTGGAGATTCAGTTGCCCCGGCGGTGAACCCGCCCCCACAGGAATCTGTGGTGAGCGGGTTTGAGCGTCAGACCCGAAACTGATCCATCAAACTCTGCTGCTGATTCGCCAGGCTATTGAGCGACTGACTCACCCGCGCCGACTCATTCGCCTGCCCCGACAGCGATTCCGTCACGTCACGAATCGTCGCCACGTTGTTGTTGATCTCTTCGGCCACCGCGCTCTGCTCTTCAGCGGCGCTGGCGATCCGCAGGTTCATGTCGCTGATCACCGTCACCGCATCGCCGATCTGGCGCAACGCGGTTACGGCCTGGCCGACCTGTTCGACGCTGCCCTGGGCCTGACGATGGCTGTTGCCCATCGAACCGACTACGTCCTGGGTGCCACTTTGCAATTGCTCGATCACCTGGCGGGTTTCTTCCACCGATTCCTGGGTGCGGCGGGCGAGGTTGCGCACTTCGTCGGCCACCACCGCAAAGCCACGACCGGCCTCACCGGCGCGGGCGGCCTCGATCGCGGCGTTGAGTGCCAGCAAGTTGGTCTGCTCGGCGATGGCGCGGATGGTTTCCAGCACCGTGCCGATCTTCTCGCTGTTGGCGGCCAGGCCTTCGACCTGAACCATCGCCGCGCTCATGTCGGCGGCCAGGGTGTCGATGCTGGCGGTGGTGCGGTCGATCACGGTCAGGCCCTGACGCGTGGCGCGGTCGGCATCCTTGGCCGCTTCAGCAGCTTGCGCAGCGCTGCGGGCCACGTCCTGGGCGGTGGCGCTCATTTCGTGGGACGCGGTGGCGACCTGATCGACCTGACGGTATTGCTGCTCCATGCCGGCGCTGGTCTGGGTCGCAATGGCCGAGGACTGGTCGGCAGTGTTGCGCGCATCCTGCACCGAGCGTTTCACCTCGGCGATGATCGGTTGCAGCTTGTCGAGGAAGCGGTTGAACCAACCGGCCAGTTGGCCGAGTTCGTCTTTCTTGTCATAGGCCAGACGACGGGTCAGGTCGCCTTCGCCGCTGGCGATGTCTTCCAGCATGTGCGCCACGCCGAGAATCGGCTTGGTCACGCTGCGTGCCATCAGCCACACCAGCAGCAGACCGAGCAGTGCTGCAAGCACGCCGAGGCTCAGTTCGATCAGGGTGCCCGAGGTGTTGCTGGCATCCAGTTGTTGCTTGAGCGCTTCGGCGCGACTCACCAGCACTTTTTCCGGCACATCGAGCAGCACGCCCCACGACGGGCCACCGGGAATCGGCTGGAACGGCGACAGCACTTTCAGCTGCGCATTGCTGTGCAGGCTGCTGACGGTGTGGCTCGAAGCGAGCAGGCGCAGCAGTTCGGCGCCGCTGGTGGTGTCTACGGCATCGAGACGCTGGCTGAGTTTGTTGGCGTCCGGGCTGTAACCGGCGAGCAGGCCGGCGGGGCTGATGATGCTCACGGCGGTCTGGCCGTCATAGAGCTTTTTGCTGGCGCCCTGGCTGATCGCCTGCAGGCTGTTGAGGTTGATGTCTACCGACAGCGAGGCGATGACTTTGCCGTTGACCATCAGCGGGAACACGATGCTGGTCATCAGCACCTTTTGCCCGTCGATCACATAGAAGTACGGCTCGATCACGCACGGTTTGAGCGTGGTGCGCGGGCAGGTAAACCAGGCATTGGCGGCCTGGCCGCTGGGGCCGGTGCTGGTGTCGGCCATGTCGCTTTCCGGCAGCGCCATCGAGGTCACTTTGCCCGGGGTCGGCTGCGACCAATACAGGGCGAAGCGGCCCTTGTCGTTGCTGCCTAATTCACTTTGTCCGGCGAACAGCTCGTCCTTGCCGTCCAGCGCATTGGCTTCGAACACCAGCGACAGGCCGAGCAGTTCCGGGTTGGCCTGCAACGCCGATTTCACCTGACGGGTCATGTCTTCGCGCAGGTCGAAGGCATCGAGAAAGCGCTTCTCGGCCTGTTCGCGCAGGAACAGCACCTGACGCGAGAAGCCGTGGCCATATTGGTAGGCGTCCATGAACTGCTGGCGAATGCCCGCGGCCTGAACTTCGCCCTGGGACTCGATGCGCGCCTGAGCCGATTCGGTGAGCATCTCCATGCTGGAGGCTTTGACCAGTTCGGAACTGTGCTCCATGCGATACAGCGAAAGACCCACCAACAGGGTCACGATACCAGCCAGGCAGAGGCCGGCGAGCAGGGTGATTTTCCATTGGATGGAAAGTTGTCTGAGCGACATGGAGACGTCCTTATTCGATAAATATCTGAGACTTTGCACTGTAACGGCCACGAAGCAGCTTTCTTGAGCTACAAGCCACAAGTCGCGAGCTTAAAACACAAAAGCTTGCAGCTTGTGGCTTGCAGCTTGCCGCTGCTTCCTTCACAGTGCGCGCCCTTCTAATAAGACCCTCTATGCAAATCCGCTGGCGACCTTCGTGGCTTGCCGGCCGGACTCATCCTGTCTGGCGGTGAATGGCTTTACCGTCGTGTTTTTGAGGTAGTGAAATGAATGCAGTGATTGCTGCGGTCGGCGTCATGCTGATCCTCAGCCTGTCCCGGGTGCATGTGGTGATCGCGTTGATCGTCGGTGCGCTGGTCGGTGGCCTGACCGGCGGCCTGGGCATCGACGCCACGCTCAAGGCCTTCAACAGTGGCCTGGGCGGCGGGGCGACGGTGGCGTTGTCCTACGCGTTGCTCGGCGCTTTCGCCGTGGCGATTGCCAAGTCCGGCCTGGCCCATGCGCTGGCCGACAAGGCCCTGGCGATGGTCGATCGTCAGCACGCATCCGGTGGCGGCAGCGTCAAATGGCTGCTGATCGGCCTGCTGTGGGTGGTGGCGATCGCTTCGCAGAACATCCTGCCGATCCACATTGCGTTCATTCCATTGCTGGTGCCGCCGCTTCTATATGTATTGACCAAACTGCAGCTGGATCGCCGGCTGATTGCCTGTGTCATGACCTTTGGCCTGATCACGCCGTACATGTTCCTGCCAGTGGGCTTCGGCAATATTTTCCTCAACGAAATCCTGCTGGCCAATGTCGCTCGCAGCGGCGTGGACGTCAGCGGCATCAACGTCACTCATGCGATGGGGATCCCGGCGCTGGGCATGCTGGCCGGCCTGGGCATGGCCTTCATCAGCTATCGCAAGAAGCGCGTCTACGATCTGGGGAAAATCGAGCAGGTCGAACAAGTGGCGGTGCAATACAACCCGCGCAGCCTGATGATCGCCGGTGTTGCCATTGCAGCAGCCTTCATCATTCAGTTGCTGCTGGACTCGATGATTATCGGTGCGTTGTCCGGTTTCCTGATCTTTTCGGCGTCAGGCATCGTCAAATGGCGCGAGACCGATGATCTGTTCACCGAAGGCATGAAAATGATGGCGATGATCGGCTTCATCATGATCGCTGCCTCCGGTTTCGCCGAAGTGATGAAAGCCACGGGCGAGGTGCAGACGCTGGTCGAGTCTTCAGCGTCGTGGATCAACCACAGCAAAGGCATCGGTGCCTTGCTGATGCTGCTGGTCGGATTGCTGGTGACCATGGGCATCGGCTCTTCGTTCTCCACGGTGCCGATCCTCGCGGCGATTTTCGTGCCGCTGTGCGTACAGCTAGGCTTCAGTCCGATTGCCATCGTCTGCATCGTCGGTACGGCCGGCGCGTTGGGCGATGCCGGTTCGCCGGCTTCGACTCGACCCTCGGCCCGACCTCCGGCCTGAACATCGACGGCCAGCATCACCACATCTGGGACACCGTGGTGCCGACCTTCCTGCACTACAACCTGCCATTGCTGGCGTTCGGCTGGGTGGCCGCGATGGTTTTGTAACACCCCAAACCGGATCGTTACTGCTCAGAACGTGGTAACGATCTGGTTAGACCTCAGCTCAACTTTTGCTTTCGCGTGCCGTTAACGCCTTTAACCACGCCAATAAAACCAAAAGAGTGAGCCCCTATGCGCCTGAGTCTCAAGGCTAAAGTCCTGTCCCTTGCCGTCCTTCCGGTCTTGCTCTTTGCGCTGGTGATCAGCCTGACCACGCTGTTCATCCTCCAGGAACAGGCGCACAAGGAAGTCGAACAGACCCGCGAACGCCTGCTCGGCGATGCCAAGGCCACTCTGGCCAGCTATGTCGCAGTGGCCATGACCACCATCAAACCGCTGTACGACGCAGCCGTTCCCGGTGACACCGACGCACGGGCGCAGGTGATCAAGCTGCTCTCGGGCATCAAGTACGGCAAGGACGGCTACTTCTTCGGCTACGATTCCGAGACCGTGCGCCTGTTCAAGTCCACCGATCCCGAAGGCGTGGGCAAAAGCTTCAAGGACAACCGCGACCCGAACGGCGTCTACGTCAATCGCGACCTGGTGAAAGTGGCGAAAGACGGCACCCACTACCTGCAATACAGCTCGCCGCTGCCGGGCAACGCGCAAGTGTTGGTGCCGAAACTCGGCTACACCGAATACCTGGCGAAGTGGGACATGGCGGTCGGTACGTCGGTCAACCTCGACGGTATCGAGGCGCAAGTGGCGTTGGTCCAGGCCCAGGTTCAGGAGCGCATGGAAGGTGTGGTGCTGAGCATCGTCGGCGTGGCGGTGGTCGTGTTGCTGCTGATCGCGGTGGCGGGGCTGGTGCTGGCCAATACCATTCTGCGGCCGCTGAACCTGATGAAAGCCAACCTCGATGACATCGCCGCCGGCGAGGGCGACCTGACCCGGCGCCTGACCATCACCAGTCAGGACGAACTCGGCGAACTGGCCGGTTCGTTCAACCGCTTCGTCGACAAGATCCACGGCCTGGTGCGGCAGATCACCGAGATGACCACACAACTGACCGGGCTGGTGACGCAAGTCTCGGATCAGGCCCAGCGTTCGGATCAGGCCATGGAGCGTCAGCGTCACGAAACCGATCAGGTGGCCACGGCGATCAACGAAATGTCCGCCGCCGCGCAAGAAGTCGCCAAGAGCGCACAGAACGCCGCCGTCGCCGCGCAGCAGACCGACGAAGAAGGCCAGACCGCCAAGCGCGTGGTGGCCGGCAGCATCAAGCAGATTCATGCGTTGGTGGACGACATCCGCAGCAGCGGTGTGTCCCTCGACAGCCTGCAGCAGGACGTGTCGTCGATTGTCGGCGTGCTTGGGGTGATTCGCTCGATTGCCGAGCAGACCAACCTGCTGGCGCTAAACGCCGCAATCGAAGCGGCCCGGGCCGGCGAGGCCGGGCGCGGGTTTGCGGTGGTGGCTGACGAGGTGCGGGCGCTGGCGTCGCGCACGCAGATCAGCACGCAGGAAATTCAGGGCATGATCGACCGTTTGCAGGCCGGTACGCAGTCGGCGGTTGAAGCGATGCGCCGGTCCAGCGAGGCGGGTGACGGTACCTCGGCCCAGGCCAATCAGGCGGGGGCATCGCTGGATGCTATGGCGGATTTGATTGCGACGATTAACTCGATGAACGCGCAGATTGCCAGTGCTGCCGAGGAGCAGACGGCTGTGGCGGAAGAGATCAACCGTAGCGTGCATCAGATTGCGGTGGCGGTGGATAACGTGGCGGATGAGACACAGTTGGGGGCGCAGACTTCGCGCAGCCTGGCGGATCTGGGGCAACGGCTGGGCAAGCTGGTCGGACAGTTCCGTATCTGACCCCTGAAAGCCCCCTCACCCTAGCCCTCCCGAAACGTCGGACCGCCCGGAGGGAGAGGGGACCGACCGCAGTGTCTTGCGTCATACATCGACCTGAAAAATCGTGTCGATTATGGATTCAAAGCCGATCGCTCACGTCGGCGTATCTCTCGAATATCCCCCAATCGGTCCCCTCTCCCTCCGGGAGAGGGCTAGGGTGAGGGTAGGCTTTTGATCTTCAGGGGCGATCCCAATAAGGCACCTCCCCAAAACACTCAACAAAGAAATCAATCACCGTCCGAACCTTCACCGACAACCGCCGACTCCCCGGCCACAGCACCGCAATCTGCTGCGGCTCCACACTGTTCGACACCTGATAATCCCCCAGCACCGGCACCAGCGTGCCCTCACGCACCGCCTCGCCAATCAGCCATGACGGAAACATCACCAGCCCCAGCCCCTGTTCGGCAGCCTGGGTCAGGGTGTCGGCGTGATTGCCGGTGATCGGGCCTTTGACCGAGTACGGCGTCCACTCGCCCTGATCCTGCCGGAAAAACCAGCGCTGCTGACCGGTCGCACCCTTGTAGGCCAGACATTGATGGCGGGCGAGGTCTTCAGGATGCTGCGGCGTGCCGAAACGTTTGAGATAGGCCGGGCTGGCCGCGACCTGAAACCGGTGCGGCGCGAGGATCCGCGCCTGCATGCTCGAATCGTGCAACGGGCCGATGCGGAACAGCAGGTCGGCGCCTTCCTGCAGCGGGTCGATGTAGTGATCGGTCTGCTGGATGTCCAGTTGCATCTTCGGATAGCGCTCGCACAAACGGCCCAGCCATGGCGTCAGATGGCGCTGGCCGAAGACCACCGGGGCATTGATCCGCACCAGTCCGGTGGGTTCGCTTTGCTGTTCCTGCAACGCCTGTTCGGCTTCCTCCAGTTGCACCAGCACCAGCCGCGCGTGGTGGCCGAGCATGCGCCCGGCTTCGGTCGGCGTTACCGCCCGGGTGTGGCGGTAAAGCAGTTGCTGGTTCAGTGCCTGTTCCATCAACTGGATCTGTCGGGAAATCGAGGAGGGCGCCACGCCTTCGCGGCGGGCGACTTCGGAAAAACTGCCGTGGTCGAGCACCGCCACAAACAGCCTTAGCGCCTTGAATCCCAGTTCGTTGAGCCCGTGCATTGAGTGTCCTGCTATGCGAGTTGCGCAAAAGTGTTGTCCGGATGCTCCCATTTATCGCACAGCTGCGCCAGCCGATAATCCGCGCCATCGTTTCCTTCAGAGGTTTTGTGAATGCAGTCGTTTGATGAAGTGAGTGCCGCGCCGGCTCCGGTCGCCCGGCCGGGTTTGCGCTTGTTGCTGTTGCCGCTGGTGATTCTGGCCGGCATGGGCCTGTCGGTGGAGGCCGGGTTGCTCGGGCCGTTGGGTGAGCAGGTCGGGCATCTGTGGGCGACCTTGAGCATCTTCGGCGTCGGCTCGGCGATTCTGTTTTTGCTGTTGCTGTTTGCGGGGCCGCAGAAAGGTCCGGCGCTGACCGATCTGCCGCGCTGGCAGTTGATCGGCGGGTTTCTGGGGCCGATGTACGTGGTGGTGCTGACCCTGGCGACGCCGCATATCGGGATTGCGATGACCATGATTGCGATTCTGTCGGGGCAGGTGGGCAAGAGTGTGCTGATCGACCATTTCGGCTGGTTTGGCGCTACGCGCAAGAAGGTCAACGGCGAGCGCTGGCTGGCGTTGGGGTTGATTGTGGCGGCACTGATTTTGATTGCGCGGGGTTGATGAGATGAGTCTGGTGATTTTGTTGGCGGTGGTGGTGTTGGCCGGTGCGGTGTTGAGTGTGCAGGCGGCGATCAATGGGCGATTGGGGGAGACCGTTGGTGTTCTGCGCAGCAGCCTTCTGACTTTCGTGGTCGGCGCGGTGAGTACGGGGCTGCTGATCCTGTTTTTCGAACCTGCGCAGGCGGTGAGTCTGCTTGAGGTGCCGAAATGGCAACTCAGTGGTGCGTTGTTTGGCGTGGTTTACATGATGGTCATGGTGGGAGCGGTGCCGCGCGTCGGTACGGCCGTGGCGACGGTGGCCGTGATTGTCGGGCAGTTGGGGATGGGGATGCTGATCGACAATTTCGGTTGGCTGGGGAATTCCGCCATCGAGCTGTCGGGCGCGCGGATTCTGGCGATGGTCTGTCTGGGGCTGGCGCTGGTATTCATGTATCGCAGCAGTGTGCGTCAGGCGGACTGACAGCTTCTACACTGGTGGTACGGCCTGGATATCAGGCCTCGGACAACCACCACCAAAGGAGTCTGTTCCATGGCCGATAGAAAATGCGATTGCCCGGGATGTAGCTGCAAGATCAAGGAAGGCGAGCATTCCTACGTGGCGCACGGCAAGCACTATTGCTGTGAAGCCTGCGCTCATCATCACAAGGGTGGTGAAGAGTGCTCTGGCAAGGGTTGCCATTGCGCGCACCCGAAATAACGGGCTGCATGAAAAAGTGGAGCCTAGTCGGGCTCCACTTGCAGTTTCAGGCTGTCGTCGTCCAGGCGTTCGGTGTGGCGGACGGTGCCTTGCAGGCGTCGGCCTTCGACCCGGACGTCGACGGTAACGGCCTGTTCGAGGTCTTCCGGCTGCGGGGGCGGACGCGCAGGGCGAAGCAGTAGGGATCGTTTTCGACGGGTTCCAGGCCAACCGGGCAGTCGATGCTTCGGGTGACCCGGCCGGTTGCGGTGTCCAGGCTGTAGTCCAGATGCGCCGGGCTGCTGATGGTCGTCATGTGTGTTCCCCCGAAAGAGTCCCCGCCTGCGCGCAAGCTTAGCTTGCCGGTCGCCACGTGACGTTTTCCACGCCGAATTTTTCTGCCATCGGCTTGCTGGTCTTTTGCACTTTCTCCCGGCCGAAGCGCGGGATGCGGCCCACCCCGGCGTCGCAGCTTGCCCAGTGCCACGCCTCGGTGTTGTCCATTTTGTCCGAGCGGATAATGAACGACTTTGGCGTGCCGTGAAGGGTGTAATCGATAACGTACAGTTTTGCGTTGTTCATAAAGCCGTTCTTCCTCCCTGTGGTAATAGAAGGATCGCTGCGCATCGGGAAAATTCACTCGGATTGTCCGACGGTATCTATCAATGGCGAGGAACCGGGCGCACTGGTTACCATGACGCCTTCGCCAACCCTGATGAATGTTCGCCATGGCCCTCGCTGCGCCCCCCGATCTGAGTGATACCGATGTGCCGGTGCAGCCGCTGGCGCGCACCTATCCGCGTGGGTTGTTCATCGAGCCGCACGAGCATGTCTGGGGGCAGTTGCTGTATGCGATGAGCGGCGTGATGTGGGTCGAAACCCCGCACGAGGCGCTGGTGGTGCCGCCGCAGCGGGCGGTGTGGTTGCCGCCGGGCGTGCCCCACGGGATTCGCGTGGTGTCGGATTTGCAGATGCGCAATATCTACCTGCGCCCGGCGCTGGCGGCGACGCTGGATGACACGGTGCAGGTGATCGAGGTCGGCGGTCTGCTGCGCGAGCTGATCGTCGGGCTGGTGGAGCAGGGCGACAGCGGTGATGCCGAGTATTACGAGGCGTTGGTCGGGCTGGCGCTGCTGGAGCTGAAACGCGCAAGGCGTTCACAGTTGAAGATCCCGCTGCCGGACGATGCCGACCGGCGGTTGATGAGTCTGTGTCAGGCGGTGATGGCCGCGCCATCGCTGGACATTCCTTTCGAGCAACATGCCGAGAACGCCGGAGCCAGCGTGCGAACGTTGGCGCGGTTGTTCAAGGACGGGTTGGGCATGGGCTTCGCCGAGTGGCGGCGTCAGGTGCAATTGGCGACGGCTGTGGCCGAATTGATCCAGGGCGTGCCTGTCAGCGCGATTGCCCGGGAGCTGGGTTATTCGCCGAGCAGTTTCAGCGACATGTTCCGTCGTGAGTTGGGTATCGCGCCTTCGCAGTTCGGTGCCGGGCAGCTTCCGGGCTGATTTGGCCGAAATTCAGAAGTCCTTGGCCGGTGCTTTCGCACAGCCTTCCCTAGACTTTGCCCATTCCCTTTATGTGGCGGAGTGATCCCATGAACTACCTGATTTCCCTGGGCATCGGTCTGGGCGTCGGCCTGTTGTATGGCGCGCTGGATTTCCGTTCCCCGGCGCCACCGGCCATCGCGCTGGTCGGCCTGTTGGGCATGCTGGCGGGCGAGCAGTTGTGGCCGCTGGGCCGGCAACTGGTCAGCGGCTGGTTGTCCTGAATTTCCTTTTTTCATTCGGTGGATGAACTCATGAAAGCACTGCAATTCGATAAAACCGGCGACCTGTCTTCCCTGCGCCTCGTCGAGGTGCCGACGCCGGTGCCGGGGGCCGACGAGGTGCTGGTGCAGATCAAGGCGGCGGGCCTCAATCCCAGCGATGTGAAGAACGTGCTCGGGCGTTTCCCGTACACCACGCTGCCGCGTATTCCAGGGCGGGACTTTGCCGGGGTGGTGGTCGAAGGGCCGCAGGCGTTGATCGGTCAGGAAGTCTGGGGCACCGGGCGCGAGCTGGGCTTTTTCGCCGATGGCTCCCATGCGCAGTTCGTCAAACTGCCGGCGAATGGCGTGGCGCACAAACCTTCGCACCTGAGTTTCACTCAGGCCGCCAGCCTCGGCGTGCCTTACACCACGGCGTGGGATGCGCTGGAACGCAGTCTGGTGAATGCCGAAACCCGTTTGCTGGTGATCGGTGGCGGGGCGGTGGCGACGGCAGCCTTGGCGCTGGCCAAAGTGCGTGGCGCGCAGTTACTGGCGGCGGCGCGGCGGCCGGAGCAGGTCAAGGATTTGCAGGCGCAGGGTTATCAGACGATCCAGCTGGACAAGCCTGAAGAACTCGGCGCGCAGGTCAACGCGGTGTACCGCGGCGGTGCCGATGTGATTTTCGACACCACCGGGTTCTGGCTGCCTGCCTCGGTGCCGGCGCTGGCACCGTTCGGACGCATTGCGATCATCGCTGCGCCGGTGGACGGTCATGTGCAACTGCCGGCGCTGGCCCTGTATCGCAAGGGTGGCTCCGTGGTCGGCATCAACTCGTTGCTGTACGGCGTTGAAGCCTGTGCGGCGATGCTCGAGCAGTTCGGCCGGTTCTTCGACGAAGACCTGCTGCCACTGCCGCAAGGACTGGTCGAAGCACCGCTGGTCGAAGGACTGGCGCGCTATGCCGATGTGAATCAGGGCAGCGGCGACAAGGTCATCCTGATGCCTTGATCCTTATGCGTCCGGCACGCCGTGCTCCCACGCCGACCAGTGCTTGAGGATGTCCTGCACCAGCGGATTCCCCGTGCGGTAGAGGTTTTCCAGTGCCGGTACGAATCCGCCCTGATCGGCGTACTTGAGCAGGTTGTCCACTTCGCTGCCGCCCGGCGCCGGGCGGTCGAAGTCGGAGCCGGCGCGCACCACGGCCAGGCGCTGCACGTCCACCAGGCCCTCGCGGCTGGCGCGCAACAACGCCTCGTAGGTGGAGTTGTCTTCCTGTTGGGTGGTGCAGTATTCACCCTTGTTGTCGGTCAGCACTTTGGTCCAGACCTCGGCACGTTCGCTCAGACGGGTGCCGGAGAACCAGGTGTTGCCCGCCAGCGTGTCGCAGCGGGTGACCACCGGCGGCTGATTGGCCGGTGCTGCCGGGTATTTCTGGCGCCACGCGGCCGACTCCTTGCTCTCGCTCAGTTCGACCTTGTGGCTCAGGGCGAAGGCCTTGGCCTGCAGTTTCGGGTTGAGTTCGAAGACCTCGGTCTTGTAGTCCAGCGGCGGTTTTTCGTTCGGGCCTTTGGTGTTGATGCCGAGGTAACCGGTCGGCCAGCTCGAGGGCGCATCGCGTGAATCCAGTTCCCACTGGGTGCCGAACTCCACCAGATAGTGCGCCCAGGCGGCGGTGCCGATGGTCCCGTGTTTCGGGCTGATGCCGGCAATCCCGGCGATCAGGAAGTAGCTTTTGCGCAGGTCGAATTTCGGTGACAGCGCCAGTGCCAGGGTCGAGGCAGCGGCGTTGGTCTGGCCCATGCCGGTGGTCATCAGGCACACCTGCTGCGTGTTGCAGCGGATGGTCGGGTACTCGGCCGACAGGCCCGGTACGCGGATTTCCTGCTTGAGTTCGAGGCGCTCGATCCAGTTTTGCGCCTCCGGGGCGAACATGGTGATCAGCACCACTTTCGGTTGAATCGGCGCCTCAGCCGCCCAGGCGGTGGAGGAGAGCAGGGCCGCAGCGGCCAGTGATACACGCGTCATTGCTTTCATGATGGCTCCTGAATTCAGAACTGATAACCGATGCCGGCGTAGTAACCCCAGCCATTGGAACGTGCGCGGAAGTTGCCGTCGCCGAAGTTCAGCTCGCTGCCGTCCTCCCAGTTGCCGCCGTTGTGGAAGTAACGGCCGACCAGGGTGAAACGCAGGTGGGTGAACGAGTACAGCAACACGTTGGTCGCCACCGTGGCATTGGCGGTGCGCGCCGGGTTGTCCTTGTGCAGGTCCGAGCCGAAGTCGAAGTTGGTGAAGCCAATGTAGGTCAGCGAGGCACCGTTGCTGAATTTGTCGATCGGCACGATGTACTTGAGCTGCGCACGGTAGCCGTCCCACGAGTATTCATTGCTGGCGCCGTAGTTTTCCCACTGGTAGCGCCCGTACAGGTTGGCCGACAGATTGACCCGTGAGTGGGTGTCGATGTCGGTCCCCAGACCGCTGTACAGCGTGTTGGCGCGGTTTTCCTTGCGGCTGCCGTGGTCGTAAATCCAGTCGAACGCCACGTACCATTCCTTGAACGGCCCGATGGCCAGGCTGCGGCCGGCGAGGTAGTCGATGGAAATGCGCGGTTCGTGCTCCATGAACACCGGCGAGCCGTGATCCCACACGCCTTTGTCGTGGCTGTTGCCGATGTTGAAGATCTTCGGAATGTCGATGTAGCCGTACAGCTCGAACGGACCTTTACGCCCGAAGTATTCGTATTCCAGGTAGATATCGTCGGCCGGTTGCGGGCCGAAGCTGATGTCTTTGCTGCCGATCAGCATCAGGTCCTGGTTGTACCAGTCCGACAGGTACGCGCCTTTTTTCGGCGGGCTGGCTTCGGGGCTGAGGGCTTCGCCCTGGGCGGATTCCTCAGGCAAGGCAGGTTGCGCCAGCGCAGGGTGGCTGAGAAATCCGGTAACGCCGGCCAGTAGCAGGGAAACAGCAAACGGTCGCGCACCACGACGGTGGCGGCAGGAAGAAACGTGCATTCAAAGTCCTTTTTGCGGATCAGGGCCCGGTTTTTCGGGGCTGTACGGTTTTGTTACGAAAATGCGGTCAACAGCGACTCGCAAACGTTTGCACAAGCCGTACCAATTTTCGCAATGCCCTGAAAAATCGATCAATTCGGTGGTTTATCTGGCGCCTCGGTCAGGTGCAGGCCAGGCCCGAATCAAGCACCTCAAAACCTTGTTCAGAACGGCTGGAAGTATCACCGCAGCGCCTTATCGCACAAAAGTATTAACACTATTTAATCAATGCCCCATCGCAGGGCATCAACTAGCGTGTGTCTGGAATAGACGGTTTATCTGATGACCGTCATACGCTTGATACGCGTGTTGGATCTTGCCGCCTTCGCACGCCTTCAAGGATGAAATTGGCCACGAAAGGAGTAACCCGTGGAAGCAAGGTTTGGTGTCGCCCTCGTTTCGCGCTTTTCCCCACTTTCCCTTGCAGTGCACCTGAGCGTCGCCGGACTTCTGTTCGGCGGGGTCAGCGAGCAGGCGTTCGCCACCTGCTCGGCCGCGGGCTCGACGATCACCTGTTCGGGTGTTCCGACCCTGCCGCTGTTCCTCAATGACTACAGCAGCGCCAGCAGCGGCGTGACGGTCAACGTCACCAATGGCGCGCAGATGAACGCGACGCTGGGCGGCAAGGTGATCAACCTGACCGGGGCCAACATCAATCTGAACAACTCCGGGACCCTCGACCCGGCCTTGCTCGGCCTGGTTTCGATTCTCAGTGGCGGTGCGTTCATCGGTACCGGCGCGACCAGCACGGTGAGCATCGCCAACAACACCACCGGGATCATTCGCGGCACCGGCATGTTGCTCGGCCTCAACCTGACCAGCATCGACGGTCTGGGGATTGCCGTGAACAACTCGGTGTCGGGCACCACGACCATCACCAACGACGGCACGATTACCTCGACCGGGCTGTCGGTCGGCGGCATTACCCTGGCTGATACCCCGGTGGTCGGGGTGTATGGCGGTTCGCAGGTCAACATGACCAACAGCGCCAGCGGCACGATCAACGGCCGGATGGCATTCGAAACGTCAGTGGCGGGCAACACCTTCACCAACGCCGGTAACATCACCGGCGGTTTGTCGATGGGGGCGGGCAGCACCAACACTTTCTACGCAATCACCGGTTCCAGCGTTAACGTCGGTGACGGTGTGCAAGTCTCCGTCGGACTCGGTGGCCTGATCGGCGTCAACCTGACCTTCGCCCCGACCGGGACGATCGATGGCGGCGCAGCCGGTACCAACACGCTGATCCTGCAAAACCCGATCGGCCTCGGCGGCGGCACCACCGGGACCGGCACGGCGTCCAGCGCGACCTACGTCAACTTCAACAACCTGACCCTCAACAGCGGCACCTGGACCTTGCAGGGCCCGTTGGTCAGCGGTGCGACCACCCTCAATGGCGGTGTCGCGCAGTTCAACGACAACGGCGCGTTCGGCAGCGGTGTGCTGACGTCCAATGGCGGGATCCTTCAGGCCAGCAACGCCGGTTTGACCCTGGCCAACCAGATCAACCTCGGTGCCGGCGGCCTGACCCTGCAGGGCATCAACGGCACGACCCTGAACGGTGTGATTTCCGGTTCTGGCGGCCTGACCAAGATCGGTAGCGGCCAGCTCAACCTCAACGGTATCAACACTTACACCGGCAACACCGTGCTCAACGGCGGTGTAGTGCTGGTGGGCAACAACCAGGCATTCAGCACCGGCGGCATCACCGTTGGCGGTTCTTCGAGCATTTCGGCGACGGCGCCGATTTCGCTGGCCAACGCGATCACGCTCAACAGCACCCTGACCGCGACCGGCACCGGTGCGCTGACCCTGGGCGGGGTGATCAGCGGCGCCGCCAACCTGACCAAGACCGGCAGCGGCAGCCTGACCCTCAACGGCATCAACACCTACACCGGGATCACCAGCCTCAGCGCCGGCACCTTGCGCGTGGGCAACAACAACGCCCTGGGCACCGGGGTCCTCAACACCAGCAACGGCACCAGCCTCGACAGCACCGGCAACGTGACCCTGGCCAACAACGTCGGCATCACCGGTGCGTTGAACGTGCTCGGCAGCAATGCCCTGACTTTGGCCGGCATCGTCTCCGGCACCGGCGCGATCACCAAGAGCGGCAGCGCCAGCCTGACCCTGACCGGCAACAACACCAACAGTGGCACCACCGCGCTCAACGGCGGCACCTTGTTCGTCGGCAGCAACACCGCCCTCGGCACCGGCGCATTGAACGCAGCGGCCGGCACCACACTGGATGCGACCACGGCGGTGACGCTGGCCAACGCTGTGGCACTGGCGGGAGGGCTGACCATCGGCGGCACTCAGGCGCTTGGCCTGAGCGGCGTCATCAGCGGCGCCGGCAGCCTGATCAAGGGCGGCACCGCGAACCTGACCCTCAGCGGCAACAACACCTTCTCCGGTGGTACGACGCTGAATAACGGGACGCTGATCGTCGGCTCCAACACCGCGCTCGGGACCGGCGCGCTGACCACGGCGGCAGGCACCACCCTCGATGCCAGCACCGCCGTGGCCCTGAGTAACGCCGTCGCCCTCGGCGGCAACCTGAACATCGCCGGCACCTCTAACCTGACCCTCGGTGGCGTGGTCAGCGGCAGCGGCGGACTGACCAAGAACGGCGCGGCCAACCTGATTCTCAACGGTGCCAACACCTTCAGCGGCGGCACCACGCTGAACGCCGGTACCCTGACCGTCGGCAACGCTGCCGCATTGGGCAGCGGCGACTTGACCGTCGCCAATGCCGCGACCCTCGACAGCAACACCTCGGTCATCCTCAACAACAACGTCGCCCTCAACGGCAACCTGTCCATCGCTGGCAGCAACGGCTTGATCCTGGGCGGCGTGCTCAGTGGCGCCAGTCAGCTGATCAAGAACGGCACCGCCAACCTGACCGTCAACGGCGCCAACACCTTCACCGGTGGCACCACGCTCAACGCCGGCAGCCTGACCGTCGGCAACGGCGCGGCACTCGGTACCGGCACGCTGACCGTGGGGGAGCGCAACGCTCAACAGCAGCGCCAACGTGACGCTGAACAACGCGATTGCGCTGAACGCCAACCTGACTGCCGGCGGCGCCAACCCGCTGACCCTCGGCGGCGTGATCAGCGGTGGCAGCAACCTGATCAAGACCGGTTCTTCGACCCTGACCCTGACCGGCAACAACACCTACACCGGCGCTACATCGCTGAACGCCGGGACACTGATCGTCGGCTCCAACACTGCGCTCGGCACCGGCGTACTCAACGCCGGCAACAACACCACGCTGGACGCCAGCACTGCGACCAGCCTGGCCAACAACGTCAACCTCGGCGGCAACGTGACCATCGGCGGCAGCAACGCGCTGACCCTCGCGGGCGTGGTCTCCGGTGTCGGCGGCCTGACCAAAAGCGGCCCCGCCGACCTGATTCTCAACGGCGCCAACACCTACTTCGGCAACACCGCACTCAACGTCGGCAAGCTGATTGTCGGCAGCAACACCGCGCTCGGCAGCGGCGCATTGAACGCCGCGGCGGGCACCACGCTGGACACCAACACCGCCGTCACGCTGGGCAATCAGGTCAACCTGGCCGGTGCGATGAACGTGGGTGGCAGCGCAGACCTGACCCTCACTGGCACTGTCGCCGGAGCCGGCAGTCTGGTGAAAAACGGCGCGGCCAATCTCAACCTCAATGGCACCAACACTTACGTCGGCGGTACCACGCTGAATGCCGGTACAGTGACCGCCGGCAACAGCTCGGCCCTCGGCACCGGCGCCCTGACCGTCGGTGGCGCAGCAACCCTCGACAGCAGTTCGCCGCTGGTCAGCCTGGCCAACGCGGTCGTGCTGAATGCGGCACTGAGCGTCGGCGGCACCCAGGACCTGACCCTCGGCGGTGTGGTCAGCGGCGCCGGCCAGTTGATCAAGAACGGCGCGGCCAACCTGACCGTCAACGGCACCAACACCTACAGCGGCGGCAGCACCCTCAACGCCGGTACGCTGACACTGGGCTCGGCCGCTGCGTTGGGCAGTGGCGGCCTGACCGTCGGTGGCGCTTCGACGCTGGACACCAGCGCCGGCATGAGCATCGGCAACAACATCACCCTCAACGCCGGCCTGACCCTGGCCGGCAGCAATACCCTGAACCTCAGCGGCGTGATTGATGGCGCCGGCAGTCTGACCAAGGACGGCTTCGGCGACCTGACACTCAGCGGCAACAACACCTTCACCGGTGCGCTGAACATCGCCTCCGGCAGCGTCACCACCGTGAGCAGCGGGGCTCTGGGCAACACCTCCGGCGCCAACATCAGCGCCGGCGCCAATCTCTATCTCAACAGCAGCGCCAGCCTCAACGGGCTGAGCGGCAGCGGCAGTGTGCAGATCGCCGGCGGTAACACCCTGACCGTGGGCGGCGTGAACAGCACCAGCACCTTCGACGGCGACCTCGGCGGCAGCGGTGCGCTGACCAAGGTCGGTACCGGGACGCTGAACCTCACCGGCAGCAGCGGCATTACCGGCAATACCAATGTCAACGCCGGCACGCTGAATCTCACCGGTTCCCTGGCCAGCACTCAGCTCAACGTCAACAACGGCGCCACGCTCACAGGTACCGGTTCGGCGCTTGGCGTCATCACCGTCAACAGCGGTGGTCATCTGGCGTTGTCCTCGGGCAATACCTTTTCCACCTCGTCGCTGATCCTCACCGCCAACAGCAACGTCGACGCAAGCCTCGCCACACCATCGACCAGTTCGCTGATGAACATCGGCGGCAACCTGACCCTCGACGGTAATCTCAACGTCACCGATGCCGGCGGTTTCGGTGTCGGCGTCTATCGGCTGTTCAACTTCATCGGTGCACTGACCGACAACGGCCTGACCGTGGCCGGCGTGCCGGTGGGTTACGGCCTCGGCGACATCCTCGTGCAGACCCTGGGTAATCAGGTGAATCTGGTAGTGTCGGCGCCGAACACCAACCTGCGTTTCTGGGACGGCAGCCAGACAATCCCGAACGGCACGGTGGATGGCGGCACGGGTACCTGGGATGCCGGCGGCACCAACTGGACCAATTCCAACGGCACGCTGAACCAGACCTGGGCCGGCGACTTCGCGGTGTTCCAAGGCACGGCGGGCACGGTGTCGGTCAACGGCACGCAACTGTTCACCGGAATGCAATTCCTCACCAATGGCTACAACGTGGTGAACGGTACGTCGGGTCTGCTGACCGCGGTCAACGGCAGTGGTGGCACCACGGCGATGCGGGTCGATCCGGGCGTGACTGCCACGGTCGGTGTGAACATCGATGGCGGCGGCATTCTCAACAAACTCGACGCCGGCACCCTGGTGCTCAACGGCGCCAACAGCTACACCGGCGGCACCCAACTGGATGGCGGCACCCTGGTTGTCGGCAGCAACACCGCACTGGGCACCGGCGCGCTGATCGCCAATGCCGGCACGCAACTCGACAGCAACACCGCCGTGACCCTGACTAATGCGACCACGCTGAATGGCAACCTCACCGTGCTCGGCAGCAATGCGCTGACCCTCAACGGTGTCATTTCCGGCACCGGCGGCTTGATCAAGAACGGTTCGGCCAGCCTGACCCTCGGTGGCAACAACGCCTTCCTCGGCCGGTGGCACTGAACGCGGGCGGTCTGATTCTGGCGTCGAACAGCGCGCTGGGCTCGGCCACCCTGAACGCGGCCAACGGCACCACACTCGATGCCAGCGGCGCCTTCAGCGCGAGCAACGCGATCAACCTGGCGGGCAACCTTGCTATCGTCGGCAGCAACGACCTGACATTGTCCGGCGCCATCAACGGCGCCGGCAACCTGACCAAGAACGGCGCGGCCAACCTGATCCTGAGCGGCGCCAACAACTTCCTCGGCGGCGTCACCCTCAATGCCGGCACCTTGACCGCCGGCAGCAACGGCGCCCTCGGTCTGGGCAACCTGACCGTGGCCGGTGCCTCGGCGCTGGACAGCAACACCTCGGTGTCGCTGGGCAACAACGTGGTGCTCAACGCCAACCTGACCAACACCGGTAACAGCGACGTTGCCCTCAGCGGCGTAGTCAGCGGCACCGGTGGACTGATCAAGAACGGCGCCTCCAACCTGACCCTCAATGGCATTAACACCTACAGCGGTGGTACCACGCTGAATGCCGGCACCGTGACTCTCGGCACCTCGGCGGGCTTGGGCTCCGGCGCGGTGACCGTGGCGGGCGCGTCGACCCTCGACACCACGGCGCCGCTGGTGTTGGCCAACAACCTCAACGTCAATGCCAACCTCAGCGTGGCGGGCAACAACAACCTGACCCTCGGTGGCGTGATCGCCGGGGCGGGCACCCTGACCAAGAACGGTCTGGCCGACCTGACGCTGACCGGCAACAACACCTTCAGCGGCACCTTCGATGTGCAGGCCGGCAGCCTCACCACTCTGGGCAACTCGGCACTGGGCAGCAACGCCGGGGTCAATCTCGGCGCTGCGGCGACCCTGAACCTCGGCGGTTCCGGCAGCCTCGCCAGCCTGACCGGTAGCGGTACAGCGCTGATCGGCGGCGGCAACACCCTGAGCATCGGCGGCAACAACGCCAGCAGCATTTTCGACGGTGTACTCACCGGCACCGGCGAACTGAGCAAACTCGGCACCGGAACGCTGACCCTGACCGGCCTCAACAGCCTGACCGGCAACACCACGGTCAACGCCGGCACCTTGAACGTCAGCGGTTCGCTGGACAGCGCCAGCGTACTGGTCAATAGCGGCGGCACCCTGACCGGCGGCGGCTCGCTCGGCGGGGCGGTGACCGTGGCGGATGGCGGTCATCTGGCCGGCGCCACCGGCAGCACCCTGTCGGTCAACTCGCTGGTGTTCAACGCCAACTCCAACTTCGACGTCGGCCTCGGCGCACCGGTGTCCGGTGGCGGTAACGCGCTGGTCAACGTCGGCGGCAACCTGACCCTCGACGGCACCCTTAACGTCAGCGACATCGGCGGTTTCGGCAGCGGCGTGTACCGGTTGATCAACTACACCGGCGGCCTGACCGACAACGGCATGCTGATCGGCACTGTGCCGGGCAGCGTCACGCCGGGCGACCTGACCCTGCAAACCGCGCTGGCCAACCAGATCAACCTGCTGGTCACCGCACCGGGCGTCACCGTGCAATTCTGGGACGGCAACCAACTGATCGCCAACGGTTCGGTGGATGGCGGCAGCGGCACCTGGGGTACCGGGACCACCAACTGGACCGACGTCAACGGCACCACCAATCAGGCCTGGACCAACAACTTCGCGGTGTTCCAGGGCGCGGCAGGCACCGTGACCGTCAACGGCGCGCAAACCATCACCGGCATGCAGTTCGTCACCGATGGCTACAGCCTGCAGAACGGCACGGCGGGTTCGCTGAATCTGGTCAACGGTTCGCTGGGCAATGCCACCGTGCGGGTCGATCCGAACGCTACGGCGACCATCGGTGTCGCACTCAATGGCGCCGGCACGCTGGGTAAATACGATACCGGCACCCTGGTGCTCAACGCCGCCAACGGTTACACCGGCGGCACCGCGCTCAACGGCGGCAAGATTGTGGTCGGCAACAATGCGGCCCTTGGCAACGGCGTATTGACCGCCGCCAACGGCACGGCGCTGGACAGCAACACGGCGGTCAGCCTGGCCAATGATGTGGTGCTCAACGGTGGGCTCACCGTTGCCGGCTCCAACGCATTGACCCTCGGCGGCGTGGTCAGCGGCAGCGGCAGCCTGATCAAGACCGGCGCATCGAGCTTGACGCTCAATGGCAGCAACACCTACAGCGGCGGTACCCAGCTCGCTGGCGGTACGCTGGTTCTGGGCAACAACAGCGCGATCAGCAGCGGTGCTCTGACTGTGTCGGGTAACGGCACTCTCGACAGCACCTCGGCGCTGCAACTGGCCAACGCCATCAACCTGGGCGCGGAACTGACCCTGGCCGGCAACCAGAACACCACGCTGATCGGTGCGGTCACCGGCAGCGGCAGCCTGGTGAAAAACGGCAATGGCGATCTGTTGCTCAGCGGTGCCAACACCTACAGCGGCGGCACCACGCTGAACGGCGGCACTACCCGTGGCGACACCAGCAGCCTGCAAGGCGCCATCGTCAACAACGCGACGCTTACCTTCGAGCAGAACAGCGACGGCAGCTACACCGGCAATTTGACCGGCGCCGGCATTCTGAACAAAACCGGCACCGGTGCCTTGCTGCTGACCGGCAACAACACCTTCACCGGCAACACCTCGGTTCAGGCCGGTACGCTGAACGTCAATGGCGTACTCAACAGTGCCAGTGTCAATGTCGCCAGCGGCGCGAAGATCGGGGGCGGCGGCCAGTTCGGTGGGGCTGTGCAACTGGCCAGCGGTGCGACCCTGCTGGGTGGCGGCAGCGCGACGCCGTTGTCGGTCGGATCCCTGGCGCTGTCTTCGGGGAGCAATCTGGACTTCACCCTCGGCTCGGCCGCCAGCTCCACGACCGTGGTCAACGTTGCCGGCAACCTGACCCTCGACGGCACGCTGAACATCACTAACTCCGGCGGCTTCGGCACCGGTGTGTATCAACTGTTCACCTACGGCGGCACGCTGACCGACAACGGTCTGGTCTACGGCAGCCTGCCGGTTTCTGCAGCCAACCTGACGTTGCAAACCTCGCTGGCCAATCAGATCAACCTGCTGGTTCAGAACACGCCTGGCGAGGTGCAGTTCTGGAACGGTGGCAAGACCAACCCGGACGGCAGCATCGGCGGCGGCAGCGGCGTGTGGGGGCCAGGCACCAACTGGACCGACCCGACCGGCACTCAGGCGCAGGGCTCCAACGGCCAGTTCGCGGTGTTTGGCGGGCAGGGCGGTACGGTCACCGTGCAGGGCAATCAGCAATTCACGGGACTGCAATTCCTTGTCAACGGTTACAGCCTGGTGCCGGATGCCGGCGATACGCTGACGCCGGTCAACGGTGCGGGCGGTACACCGGCACCGATCCGCGTCAACGCCGGTGCCAGCACGCAAATCGATGTGCCGCTGGTTGGCACTGGCGGGATCGAGAAACTCGACGCCGGCACGCTGATCCTGACCGGTGCCAACACCTACAGCGGTGGCACCACCGTCAGCGGCGGTACGCTGATCGGTAACACCACCAGCCTGCAAGGCAATATCGTCGACAACGCTTCGCTGGTGTTCCAGCAGAACACCAATGGCCAGTTCAACGGTCGTCTCAGCGGTATCGGTGCGATGGCCAAACGCGGTGCCGGAACCTTGTTGTTGACCGGTGACCAGCCGTTCAGCGGCACCGTTTCGGTCGATCAGGGCGTGCTGCAAGTCGGCAGCCGTGCGGCTCGGGCTTCCCTGGGCGGCCAGGTAACGGTGGCCAACGGCGCGGGTCTGAGCGGTAACGGCAGCGTCGGTTCGGTGGTCAACCACGGTGTGGTGGCCTCCGGTGGCGGTGACGGTACCCTGAGTGTGGCGGGCAACCTGACCAACGCCCCGGACGGTGTGCTGGCTCTGACGGTCAGCTCGCCAACCGCTACGCCTCTGGCCGTCGGCGGCACGGCAACCCTGGGCGGTGGCCTGCAAGTGAACAGCCTGGCGCCGTTCACCGGCAACACCGTGTACTCGCTGATCACCGCCGGCGGCGGCGTGAATGGCACCTTCAGCGCCGCCGATCTGCCGCAGTACGCGTTCCTCGACACGGCGCTGGTGTACAGCCCTGACGCGGTGAACCTGGTGGTCAGCCGCAACGGCAATTCGTTCGCCGACGTCGCCGCCACCCGCAACCAGCGCAACACCGCCTCGGCGTTGATGCGCAACGGTCCGGCGGGTGCTGCGTTGCAGAATGAAATCGTCAACCTCAGCGTAGCCGGTGCGCGTCACGCCTTCGACAGTCTGTCCGGGGAAATCCATGCCAGCACCGCCAGTGCGGTCCTCGAGGATTCACGTTTCGTGCGTGAAGCGGTCAATGACCGGATGCGTCAACCGACTTGCAGCGCGTCGGACGATCCACGTCGGACCCTGGCACCGAGCGACACCCAGTTGAGCAGCAACGGTTGCCACGGTGAAATGGTCGGCTGGGCCCGCGCCATCGGTGCCTGGGGCGACATGGGCGGCGACAGCAACACGGCGAAAGTCGATCGCAGCCTCGGCGGTTTCATGCTTGGCACCGACAAGCAGCTCGACGATCAATGGCGCGCCGGGATGGCCGCGGGTTACACCCGTGGCAACCTCAACGCCCACGATCGCAACTCCGATGCCAAGGTCGACAGCTACCACCTGGCGGCGTACCTGAGTTCGCAGTTCGATGCCCTGGCCGTGCGCCTCGGCGCGGCTTACAGCTGGCACAGCATCGAGACCAAACGCGACGTCAGCGTCGGTGCCTACAACGACCGTCTGAAGGCCGACTACGACGCCCGCAGTGCCCAGGTGTTCGGTGAAGTGGGTTATGCCATCAATGCAGCCGGCGTGGCCATCGAACCGTTCGCCGGCCTGGCCTACGTCAACTACGACAGCGATACCGCCAAGGAAAAAGGCGGGGTGGGGCGCCTGAAGGGCGATGCCGATCAGGACATCACCTACTCGACCCTCGGCGTGCGCATCGGCAAGTTGGTGACCCTGGCCAACGGCAGTCAACTGACCCCGCGCGCAGCCATCGGCTGGCGGCATGCCTACGGCGACACCAAGCCGGATGCCGACCTGACCTTCATCGACGGCGGTGCGTCGTTCAGCACCCAGGGTGTGCCGATCGCCAAGGACAGTGCGCTGCTCGAAGCCGGCGTGGACTTCCAGATCAGCCCGACCGGCAAGCTCGGCATCGGCTATTCGGGCCAGGTGTCCAGCGACAACAACGACAGCGCGATGACCATCAGCTTCAGCCAAAGCTTCTGATCGTGGTCGAAGCACTTTGACCGCCCGAAAGGGCGGTTTTTTTTGCTCGGCAATCCCCTCTGCTAGAATCCGCCCCATTCCCAGCCAGAGGTTGCCCCATGAGCGAACCCATCCGTCTGACCCAATACAGCCACGGTGCCGGTTGCGGCTGCAAGATTTCGCCGCAGGTGCTGGAAGTGATCCTTGCCGGCAGCGGCGCGCAGAACCTCGACCCGAAGCTGTGGGTCGGCAACGCCTCGCGCGATGACGCGGCGGTGTATGAAATCGATGCCGAACGCGGTGTGGTGTCGACCACCGACTTCTTCATGCCGATCGTCGACGATCCGTTCGATTTCGGCCGTATCGCGGCGACCAACGCCATCAGCGATATCTACGCCATGGGCGGTGACCCGTTGATGGCCATCGCCATTCTCGGCTGGCCGGTGAACGTGCTGGCGCCGGAAGTGGCGCGAGAAGTGATTCGCGGTGGTCGTGCGGTGTGCGACGCGGCGGGTATTCCCCTGGCCGGTGGCCATTCGATCGATGCGCCGGAACCGATCTTCGGCCTGGCCGTCACCGGTCTGGTGGAAAAGCGCTTCATGAAACGCAACGACACCGCCACCGCCGGATGCCTGCTGTACCTGACCAAACCGCTGGGGATCGGCATCCTCACCACCGCAGAAAAGAAGGGCAAGCTGCGTAACGCCGACATCGGTGTGGCCCGCGACTGGATGTGCACGCTGAACAAGCCCGGCAGCCGTTTCGGCAAACTGGCCGGCGTCACCGCGATGACCGACGTCACCGGTTTCGGCCTGCTCGGGCATCTGGTGGAAATGGCCGATGGCAGCGACCTCACCGCGCGCATCGCCTATGACCGCGTGCCGCGTCTGGACAGCGTCGAGTACTACCTTGATCAGGGCTGTGTACCCGGCGGCACCTTGCGCAATTTCGACAGCTATTCAAGCAAGCTCGGGCGCGTGCAGGAACTGCACAAGCGAGTGCTGTGCGATCCGCAGACCAGTGGCGGCCTGCTACTGGCCGTGACCCCGGAAGGCAACGCCGAATTCCTCGCCGTGGCCGCAGAGCTGGGCCTGAATCTCGCGCCGATCGGCGAACTGGTCGAGCGACAGACCCACGCAGTCGAGGTGATTTGATGCTCCGCGACTGCACCGATTACCGCGACATTTTCCTCAACGACCGACCGCTGATGGATGCCCGCGCGCCGGTCGAGTTTCACAAGGGCGCGTTCCCCGGGGCGGTCAATCTGCCGCTGATGAATGACCTCGAACGGCAAAAGATCGGCACCTGCTACAAACAGCATGGTCAGCAGGCCGCCATCGAGCTGGGCCACCATCTGGTGTCCGGCGCGGTGAAGGCCGAACGCATCGAGGCCTGGGCCGAATTCGCCCGGGCCCATCCTGACGGTTATCTCTATTGTTTTCGCGGTGGCCTGCGCTCGCAGATCACCCAGCAGTGGCTCAAGAGCGAGGCCGGGATCGACTATCCGCGCATCGGTGGCGGTTACAAGGCCCTGCGCAACTTCCTGATCGACACCCTCGAACAAGCGGTAACCCAATGTGATTTCGTGCTGCTGGGCGGCATGACCGGCACCGGCAAGACCGAACTGCTGGTGCAATTGCGCAACGGTCTGGATCTGGAAGGCCACGCCAACCATCGCGGCTCCAGCTTCGGCAAGCGCGCCACCGGCCAGCCATCGAACATCGACTTCGAAAACCGCCTGGCCATCGACCTCCTCAAGAAACGCGACGCCGGTATCGACCAGTTCGTCCTCGAAGACGAGAGCCGGGTGGTAGGCAGTTGCGCGGTGCCGCTGCCGTTGTATCAGGGCATGCAGCAGTACCCGATGGTCTGGCTGGAGGACAGTTTTGACGACCGGGTGCAGCGAATCCTGCGTGATTACGTGGTGGACCTGTCGGCCGAGTTTTCGACGGTGCATGGCGAGCAGGGTTTCGAGCTGTTCTCCGAACGTTTGCTCGAGAGCCTGAACAATGTGCAGAAACGTCTGGGCGGCGAACGCCACCGGCGGATGCTGCTGTTGATGGAGGACGCACTGGCCGAGCAGGGGCGCAGCGGTTCGGTGGACTTGCACCGGGGCTGGATCGAAGGCTTGCTGCGTGAATATTACGATCCGATGTATGTGTTTCAACGCGAGAAGAAGGGCGCGCGGATCGAGTTTGCGGGAGAGCGCGGGGCAGTGATCGAGTATCTGCGCCAGCGGTTGAATCAGAAGCGCTGAAGCGAGAGCCCCGGCAGGGGCTCCAAGGTACTCAGGTCGGGCAAGTGACCTTGCCGTTGTCCAGCCCTTGCTTGTAGCTGTGGCTTTGCAGGCTGGCCTTGCCGTTGTGCCAGGTCAGGGTCAGCACGTACAGCGAGTCATAGTCACCGGACGCCCAGTCTTCGGTGATGGTCTGCTTTTCGCCCACTGCTTTGCCGGCGACCTTGTTAATCAGCTCCGGCAGGTAACCGTGGGACCACGCGGTGTAGATGATCGAGTTGTGGTACTTGTCGGCGATCAGTTCCCGGGCCAGATCGCTGGTGTCATTGGCCGAGAACTCGATGTTCACCGGCAGGCCGAGCTTGATCGCGGCGGGGCTGATGGTCATCAGGGGGCGAATGTAGCTGTAGGAGTTGTCCAGCTCGCCTTCCTCGACATTGCGCGTCGGGTTGGCGGCGAACACGTAGTCGGCCTTGCCGAATTTTTCCGGCAGCAGGGTCGACAGCTCGATGGCGCGGTTCAGGCCCTGGCAGTTGAGCTGGCCGAGCCCGCCCGCGGGTTTTTCCCCGTGGCGCAGGAAGATCAGGGTCTGGGTGCCGTCCACCGGTTGCGCTCGGCTTTCGCTGGATTCGAGGGACAGGAACAGCGCGCTCATCGCCAGCAGCGAGGGCAGGACAACGTAGGTGCGATGTTTGAAGCGTCTGGCGACTTTCATCAAGTTCGTCATGAAATAAAGGGTCTTCAGTCTGTTCGGTTAAGGCTGACAAACCTCTGCACCGCAGGCTGCCGGGGCCGGGTGTTTTCCCTGTCTTGATCGGCTTTCTTGGAGCCCCCGCAGGCCTTTTGGTTCGATCCGTTTGCCGGGCGAACTCTAGCGGGACCGCTGAATGGCTGTTCAGAAGGTTAGCGACAGGATGTTGCGGATTTAAGTAAGTCTGGAGGTCGGGACAAAAAGAACCCGAGCCAGCGTGAAAAACGTGGATTATGCTCAGGCCTTTCATTTTGTGACTGGATGCTACCCATGACCGATCTGTCCGCGTTCCCGATCACCCAGAAGTGGCCGGCGCAGTACCCTGACTGGATTCAGCTCTATTCCTTGCCGACCCCCAACGGCGTCAAGGTCTCGATCATGCTCGAAGAGATCGGTCTGCCCTACGAGCCGCACCGCGTGGGCTTCGACACCAACGACCAGATGTCCCCGGAGTTCCTGTCGCTGAACCCGAACAACAAGATCCCGGCGATCCTCGATCCTCACGGCCCCGAGGACAAACCGCTGCCGTTGTTCGAGTCCGGCGCGATCCTGATTTACCTCGCCGACAAAAGCGGCCAGTTGCTGGCCCAGGACGGCGCACTGCGCTACGAAACCATTCAGTGGCTGATGTTCCAGATGGGCGGCATAGGCCCGATGTTCGGCCAGCTCGGCTTCTTCAACAAATTCGCCGGCAAGGACTACGAAGACAAGCGTCCCCGCGACCGCTACGTCGACGAAAGCAAACGCCTGCTCAGCGTCCTCAACACCCGCCTCGAAGGGCGCGACTGGATCATGGGCGAGCGCTACACCATCGCCGACATCGCCACGTTCCCGTGGGTGCGCAACCTGATCGGGTTCTACGAGGCGGGCGATCTGGTCGGCATCAAGGACTTCCCGAACGTCACCCGGGTGCTGGAGCGCTTCCTGGCACGGCCGGCAGTGGTGCGCGGGTTGACCATCCCTTCATAAGTCGGTGTGAGCCGGGTGCGCACATTATTGCGCGCCCGGTAATGCACTGTTGATTGATCCAGGTTTGTACCCCGTCCCCCGCAAGGCATAAGCTTCGCCCCCTACGACTTTCGTCTCATCTGCCCGTTTTTCAGGAAAGGCCCCATGTCCAGTCAGTTCCCCGAAGCACGTCCACGCCGTCTGCGCCGCAATGCGAGCCTGCGCAGCCTGTTCCAGGAAACCGAGTTTTCGCTCAACGATCTGGTGCTGCCGATCTTCGTCGAAGAAGAAATCGACGACTTTGTGCCGATCAAAAGCATGCCCGGCGTGATGCGCATTCCGGAGCGCAAACTGGCCAGCGAGATCGAGCGTTACGCCCGTGCCGGGATCAAGTCGGTGATGACCTTCGGCGTGTCCCATCACCTGGACGCCAACGGCAGCGACACCTGGCGCGAAAACGGTCTGGTGTCGCGCATGTCGCGGATCGCCAAGGACGCCGTGCCGGAAATGATCGTGATGTCCGACACCTGCTTCTGCGAATACACCGACCACGGCCATTGCGGCGTGATGCACAACCATGAAGTCGACAACGACCAGACCCTGATCAACCTCGGCAAGCAAGCCGTGGCCGCCGCCCGTGCCGGTGCCGATGTGATCGCGCCGTCGGCGGCAATGGACGGCCAGGTGCGGGCGATTCGCCGGGCACTGGACGATGCCGGGTTCACGCAGATTCCGATCATGGCCTACTCGACCAAATTCGCCTCGGCGCTCTACGGCCCGTTCCGCGAGGCCGGTGGCAGCGCGCTGAAGGGCGACCGCAAAAGCTATCAGATGAACCCGATGAACCGCCGCGAAGCCCTGCGCGAATCGTTGCTCGACGAGCAGGAAGGTGCCGATGCACTGATGGTCAAACCGGCCGGCGCGTACCTCGACATCATCCGCGACATCCGCGAAGCCTCGAACCTGCCGCTGTCGGCGTATCAGGTCAGCGGCGAGTACGCGATGATCAAGTTCGGCGCCCAGGCCGGGGCCATCGACGAAGATCGCGTGGTGCGCGAAAGCCTCGGTGCGATCAAACGCGCGGGTGCGGATCTGATCTTCACCTACTTTGCGATGGACCTGGCGCTGGCCGGGATCTGATCGATCAGGGGCAATTGAAAAACGGCCGGATCCCGTGATCACGAAAATACCGTTCGATCACCTTCGGATCCGCACTGTTGTCGGCAATCGCCACGTAGGTATCCGGGCGCAGCAGGTAAAAGCCGTTGCGCCCCAGTCCCGCCGTTTCAAACGCTGGCCGCCAGTCGAACACGTGCAGCGGCAAGTGATGTTCATTGCACCAGGCGATCATTTCGTCGCTGGTGTCGCCGTACACATGCACCTGCCAGCACGGGTTACGCAACGGTTCGTAATTGTCCCCCTCGCCATCATGGGCCCACGGCAAACGGTCGCCGCCGTGTACATGCCCGGCCACGCCTTCGCTCAATGCCATGCCCCGATAGTTGACGGTGATTTGCGATACCGTGCGAAACAGGAATTCTCGGCTGGTCTCGAATGAGGCCATTTTCGGGATCACGAAGGGTGCCAGTCGTGTGCGCAACAGATCGGCCATGCGGCCCTCGGCAGTCACAAAACTGAAGACTTTGTCAGTGGTCGAGACCAGCCGTCGGGCGAAGGCGATGCGCTCGGTTTCGTAGCTGTCGAGCAGCTTTGGCGTGGCTGCGCCGCCGAGCACCGCCGCGAGTTTCCAGGCCAGGTTGATCGCATCGCCGATGCCGGTGTTCATGCCCTGACCGCCGGCGGGGCTGTGCACGTGGGCCGCGTCGCCAAGCAGAAACGCCCGGCCCTTGCGAAAGTGATCCGCCACCCGGTGATGCACGCGATAGGTGGAGAACCAGTTGACGTCCTCGATGTGCACGTTCAAGTGCTCGATGGCGCGGCTGCTGACGTCGGAAAACTCCAGGGTTTCGGCGCGATCCGCACGTTCGTCGCGCACCGTGCCGATCAGCCGCGCGCGACCTTCGCCGGCCAGCGGGAACACCGCGAGAAAATCCGCCTCATCCAGATCCAGATGCAACTCGCCGTTGAGTGCCGGGCCGCTGGCCTGCACGTCGGCGACATAGAAAATCTGCTGATAGGTGCCACCGGGGAAACCGGTGTCGAGGGTCTTGCGCACCACCGACCGGGCACCGTCACAACCCGCCAGATAGCAGGCCTGGCAAATCTCCTGCTCGCCATCCGGCAGACGCAAATGGGCGGTGAGGCCGTCGCCGTTTTCCGTGAAGCTCTCCAGCGTCGTGTTGCGCTCGACGGTCACGTCATAGTCTTCGAGGCGGTCGATCAGCAGTCGCTCGTGTTCGTCCTGCGGGTAGATTTCCAGGAAAGCATAGGGCGTCAGCCCTTCGCCTATGCGGTTGAGCGGCAGTTGCGCCACGGCTTTGCCCTTGACCCAGAAATTCGCCGCCGCCACCCGATGCCCGTTGCGCACCACGGCTTCGGCGAGGTCCAGTTGCCGGTACAGTTCAAGCGTTCGCGCCTGCACCGCCAGCGCCCGCGAGGTCGTGCCGGGGCTAGAAGTCTTGTCGAGGATGCGCACGCGCACGCCCAGTTTGCTCAGCCACAGGGCCAGTACCAGTCCGGTGGGCCCCGCGCCGATGATCAGAACGTCACTGCGGTTCATGGTCTGTCCTCCTCGCGTGCCCTTTGCCACTGAGTGTGCAGCAGCAAGTATGGATCAGCGGGCGGACACGGCCAGTTGGCCTGCCAAACGGGACGATGGAACAGCGTCGCCGGCCCGCAGTCCTATCCTGCAACCCGGGATTGGGCGTAGGGTAAACCCGGCTCAACGGACTTTATGGAGCGTTATGCAAAGCCCTCGAATATTTCTCAGCCTCGTCGCGCTGCTGGTGCTGGCCGGTTGCGCCGGGCAGCGCAGCCAGGAACCGGCTCCGCGCCCGCCGGCCGAGGTCAAGGCGCAGATCGTGCGCCTGCTGCCGGCGAAAACCGCCGACCGCCAGGGCTGGGCCACGGACATCTACACCGCGTTCGCCGCCCAGGGCATCAGCCCGACCACGCAAAACCTGTGTTCGGTGCTGGCCGTTGCCGAGCAGGAGTCCAACTTTCAGGTCGACCCGCCGGTACCCGGCCTGGGCAAGATCGCCCGCGACGAGATCGACCGCCGCGCTGCCAAAGTGCACATCCCGAGCCTGCTGGTCAGTGGCGCCTTGCAGGTGCGTTCGCCCAACGGCAAGAGCTACAGCGAACGCCTGAGCGCGGCTCGTACCGAGAAAGACCTGAGCGCGATTTTCGATGACTTCATCGGCATGGTGCCGATGGGGCGCACGCTGTTTGGCGGCTTCAACCCGGTGCACACGGCCGGGCCGATGCAGGTCAGCATCGAATTCGCCGAGCAGCACGCCAAGGGATATCCGTATCCGGTCAACGGCACGATTCGCCACGAAGTGTTCACCCGTCGAGGCGGCATGTACTTCGGCATCGCCCATTTGCTGGGGTATCCGGTGAGTTATCGCGAACCGCTGTACCGTTTCGCCGACTTCAATGCCGGGTGGTACGCCAGTCGCAACGCGGCGTTTCAGAATGCGGTCAGTCGCGTGTCGGGTGTGCCGCTGGCGCTGGATGGTGACCTGATTCGCTACGACTCGATCATGCCGGGCACCACCGAACTGGCGGTGCGCAAGCTTGGCAAGTCATTGGGCATGCGCAATCCGGTGATCCGTGAGCAACTGGAGAAGGGCAACACCCTGGGATTCGAGGAGACCAAGCTGTATCAACGGGTCTTCGAACTGGCGGACAAGGCCGAAGGCAAATCATTGCCCCGGGCGGTGCTGCCGGGGATTGTCCTGCAAAGCCCCAAGATCACCCGCAAACTGACCACGGCGTGGTTCGCCAAGCGGGTCGATGAGCGTTATCGGCGCTGCATGGCCCGGGACTGACGCTTCAGTCATCGGCTCGCGGCGGCGATATCCGCCGCGCCTTCTACACTCCTGAGCAGACGGGGAGTCGCTATTTCGAGGGGGAATATGTATCAACTTTACGGCCACAGGAATTCAGGGGCGGCGGCTATCGAGGCAGCGCTCGAACTGTGCCAGATCGCTTATCGCTTCATCGACACCGAAGCCAGCGCCGAAGCGGCGCAGGAACTGGCCAGGCTCAATCCGCTCAAGCAGATTCCGACCCTGCAACTGCCCGATGGCAGTGCGCTCACCGAAAGCGCTGCGATCCTGATTCACCTGGGACTGAGCTTTCCCAAGTCAGGCCTGCTGCCGGTCGATGCCGCCGACCGTGACCAGGCGATTCGCGGCCTGGTGTACATCGTCAGCAATTGCTATGCGGCCATCGGCATCATCGATTACCCCGAGCGCTGGCTGGTGATGCCGGACGAAGCGGCACGGCAGAACCTGATGGCCGGCGCCCGGGAGCGATTGCACTGGATGTGGGAAGTGTTCGCCGACCAGTTTTCCGCCGAGCTGTATCTGGACGATGAAACACCGGGCGCGCTGGATGTGTTGGCGGCAGTGGTGACGCGATGGGCCGGCACCCGCGAACACCTGCGCCAGGCCCGGCCGGGGTTTTATGCGTGGCTGCAACGCATCGACCGGCACCCGGTGCTGGCGCCGGTTTTTGCAAGGCACTGGCCCGGTTGATCATTCCCCGCGAATGTACTGCTCCAGCTGTTTGATCAGCTCGGCCTGTTCGGCAATCGCTTCCTTGACCAGGTCGCCGATCGACAGCAGGCCCAGCAGTTTGCCGTTTTCCACCACCGGCAAGTGACGCAGGCGTTTGTCGGACATGATGCTCAGGCAGGTGTCGACGGTCTGGTGGGTGTCCACCGTGATCACGTTCGCCACCATGATGTCGCGCACCGGCGTGCCCACCGATGAGCGCCCGTGGAGCACCAGTTTGCGTGCGTAATCGCGCTCGCTGATGATGCCCACTACTTTTTCGTCTTCCACCACGAGCAAGGCGCCGACGTTTTTCTCGGCCATCTTCATCAGCGCTTCGAGCACCATGTGATCGGGCTTGATCTGGTGCACTTCCTGATTTTTCTGATCTTTGAGCTTAAGCAGCTGGGCGACGGTTTTCATGGCGGTTACTCAGGTGTTGTCGTTGTTCTCCAAGCATCGTAGACCGTGGCGCACAGAGCAAGGTCGCAAAACGGCAGATAACACGCAAAAAACGTCATTTCCCGGTAAATGGCTTCAACCCACTGCCGATTGCAGGTGTGACCGCAAGCACTCACAAGTTTCGAAACAGAGCCCGGAGCGAACGGCGCTGCGCTTTTTGTAGACTCCAGGGCCCTGAATGTCATGGAAGACAGCTTTAACATGCAAAACATACGGATCAGTCGCCAACAATCGCCCGACAACGCAACGGCCCGATCAATCGCAGGTTCAATTCCTTCCTGGTTGTTGAAGTCCAGAGACGCTCATCGTCTTGCCATGCGGACGGCGGCCAGGCGTGATTTGCCCTGGTATCACGAGGCGTCGGCAGCGCATCGCATGGCCCTCAAAAAGGCACTTGCGGCCAGTTGGCAGTCACGCAACGAGTCCGACAGGGTTTTTGGTCGTATCAAGGAAATCGAAGCGTTCGCCGAACCGTTGTTGGTCGAGGCGCTCAAGACCCGATTCAACGTCACGGTAGATATCAGAACTACCTTCCTCAGAACGTATCGTTCAACGGGCTTGGCGAGGGGATTCGAAGTCCGGACAGTGTCCTTGCTCGAAGCGGCGCTGAACAACTTCGAAGCAAAGGAAATCCGCGCTGGCTATTTCGACGCCGCCAGCCATTTCATTACCCGACCTTCGGTGACGGGACAGTTCGAGATCGTACCGATCAAGTCACGGCTTTCGGTCGAGGCCTTTGTCTCGCTCTGTCGCGAGCTGGACATCGGGCGTCGATACCAGACTTATCTCGACGGTTTTTTTGACTTCACTCAACCGTTGGTCAAGGCGCGGCTGAAACTGGCTTTCCAGGCCTGTGAAAAAGACGCTCTGGTGGTGGCCAGCGAACTCGCGCTCATGAAAGGAGACATTGATTCGCAGACCCATGCACTGCTTTTACGGCTGGCACAAGGAGATCGGTCGCTAACGCTCGGCGCAAAATCCCTGCATTGTCATACAGTCACGATGTTGGGCGTCGATCTGAGTTCAATCCTTCTGATCGCGGGAGATCTCGAGGGCAGTCGTTCGGTCGAACCCGTCATTGCCTACGTCCCTCATGACCCCCATCACCCGATCAGGCGCTATCCCTCGGCTGCACGATTCGCTGCAGTGTTGACTGAGCAGTTGCGGACTCCGGCTTACCAGCAGTTTTTCAGTCGTTTCGTTCCCCATCGGCACCGTGGAAATTTTTTCTTTCAGCTCAATGAGCGGCTTGTAGAAATGCAATGGCATGCGTCCGTCCCTGGCACGCAACAGCCGACGTGGCGCCCCGAGCCGGTTGCCAATCCAGATTTGAGACTGGTTGGTGCAAGAATTGCCGGTGACGTCTGGGACCACGCTTTTACCCGCCACTTGAACCAGTTGTTTGCCGACGCCAGGACCCGGGCCGTTCCTACCGGCGATGAAGACGCGAAGTCGCGTTGGGCACGTTGGGACAGCTTTCAGAAAGTCGTCGTCACGGTGCTGGAAGTCGGTGCATTCGTCGCAGCCCCTTTTGTGCCGGTGCTGGGCGAGCTGATGCTGGCCTGTACCGCCTATCAGCTGCTGGATGAAACGTTCGAAGGCATCGTGGAGTGGTCCGAGGGGCAGCGTTCCGAAGCGGCGGAGCATGTGCTCGGTGTGGTTGAAGACCTGATTCAGTTAGGGGCACTGGCAGCGGCGGGTAGTGTGCTGGGGGCTCTGAAACCGCTCGAGTCATCACCGTGGATCGAACGGATGGAGGTCGTTGATTCAGGCGAGGGTCGATCACGTTTACGCATCGCAGAACCAGAAACGATCCTCCCGCAGGACCCGGTGCGAATCGACGAGACGCCGCTGGGTACGGGAGATATGCCAAGTCTGGAGCAGAGGTTCAAAACGCTGTATCCGCAATCGACCGAAGAGTCGTTCAATGCCTTTGCCCGGGAGTCGGGCACACCTTCTCAGTTACGGCAACGCATTGATGAGCACGAACAAAGCTTTCAGGCACTGAACGACACTCTGGACGGGTGGGTGGCCATCGAAAGGGGCGATTTGTTACCGATGGATCAGCGCTACCACAAGGGGCGTTTTGCCGAGGCGATCAAGCGCTGCTGGCAAGCAGCTCATACTCCGTGGATGGACGGCTTCACTCTGGATCTGGACTTTCACTGGACCAGTGACTTCCTGGAATATTTGCCTGCGCTTGACGTCGAATTCCCGCATGTCAGTGCCTTGCAGTTTCGCTATGCGGAATTACGCGCCGATATCAGTCGTTTCCTCGGCTACTTCCCAAAGTTGAAGATTCTGGATCTAAGCGAAAATTCACTGACTGCGTTACCGCGTCTGCAAGGCAATCTGCGAATGCTGGAGACGCTGGCGTTGAGCAACAATCAGTTGACCCTGACTACAGAAAATGTAGTTGAACTTGGCCGCTTGACTTGTTTACAGACCCTGAGACTTGGCGGTAATCCGGAGTTGGCGAAGGTTCCAGACGTTAGTGCGATGGTAGAGCTTCAGGTGCTGGATCTGCACGACACCGGTATCACCGAGTGGCCGGCGGGCCTGTTCACTGTGCCCCGTCCACGGGCCTTTGATCTGGATCTCCAGGGCAATTCAATTGTACGGGTTCCTCAGGTGACACTTGGTTCTGAGCAGGCACGGCTGATCGCGCGAACCCGTTTGAGTCGTGACCGTTTGTCCGATGAATGCCGTGATCAATTTCAGGCCATCATGCGCTCGGTGGGCTATGACCCCGCCCGTAGCTATCCACCCAAAGGTGAACAGGCCAGTGTGCATTGGCTTGAAGGGGTGACGGATGAACCACGCCGGCACAAGCAAACGCGATGGGATAAGTTGGAGCGGGAGCCCGGCTCACAGGGATTTTTCGAGGTATTGGAGAAACTCACAGAGTCGGCCGATTACGTCGATGACGTCAGTCGTCCGGAGCTCACCGAACGGGTATGGCGAATGCTCGACGCTGCGACACAGGACACACCACTGCGAGAAGAACTGTTTCTCATGGCCAGCAACCCTGACTCCTGTGCAGATGCCGGGGCGCAGATTTTCAATGAGATGGGAATCAAAATTCTGGTGTATGAAGCTTGGCACTCCGGTAGTTCTGAGCAGATCGAATCCAACTTGTTGCGACTGGCTAAAGGTAAATCTCGCCTGGATCATGTAAATGACATTGCTCGCGCAGAACTTCAGGCCCGATTGCAGGCAGGTGAAACCTTTATTGCGATTGATGAAGACGGCGGCATCAGCGGTACCCTTGATGAAGTGGAAATCTATCTGGCGTTTCAAACCGGTCTGGCCGAACGGCTTGACCTGCCGTGGCAGTCGCGGGGCATGCTGTTCCGCAATCTTGCCGAAGTCAGTGAAGCGCAGATCGAGGAGGCCTATCAATCGGTGCTGGCGATAGAGGAGGGTGACGGACTTATAGACCGCATAGTCGGACAGCGTTTCTGGCGCAAGTACCTGAAAGGGAAACATGCTTTGGCGTTCGAGCAAAATACACAGGAGTACAACGTGAAGGTTGAGGCGCTGCTTGATCGCTATATAGCAGGCACCCTTGCACAGCAAGCGTATGAGCGCGAGCTTGTCGTACTGTTTGAAGGGCGCAAGCAGCTGATGAAGACGCTGACAAGGCAAATCATTGACAGCATAAATTAATGACTTGAGGCCTATGGGACCTTCCTGACTTCGATCACCTGCCAATGTTAGGGCCTTCGACTGCGTTGGCAGGTGACTAGCAACTTGCTTTATCCCGGGTAGTTTGTGACCGCTGTTTTCCATTTATCATAGGTTAAATCAACTCGTCCTGATGGAACGTTTATGCCGGGTTCATCTTTATAAGTATCTACGATGATGTTTGCACAATTGAAACATGCCGGAAATGAAACAGCTGCTGTCTGGTTCTGTAGATTCTGAGTAATGATCGTCAGGTTTTGCAGATTGCGCTCCAGATCTGGAGTCAATAGTGCGACAGTGTTCAGCACTCTGACTTCCGCATGAAATGCTGGGAGCCCGGCAAACTGGGGAATAAATCCGCCGGCGTTTTTGATGTGGTTTTTGGTGAGTTCTATCGTCAAAGGGTGTAGTACAGAGCCTTCATATTGAATTCCTCTCATGGATATGGGGGTATTACTTCCGGCTTTGTAAATATTGATCGGATATTTTTGATCGTTGTAGGCATCAACGTAGGAGGCTTTCAGTTCAGGGATGAAACGTTCGGCATCAATTTTCAGAATGCCGAGCTGAGCAGGATGGTTGGCAAGATTAGGGTTACGAGGTTTGTAGATAGTTACCGATTTATAAGCCTCAACGTCTTTGTCTGGTATTGAAATGTTGAACATATCGGTAATCGTCAGTTCGTGCGCCGGAGTGCCGTCCGAGTAGTGCGCGCCCGCATGGGCGGTCAGCCTGTTCAACTCTCTTTTTGTGAATTTCGCGTCTGGATATGTTTGCAGATGTTGAGCTTCTTCCCGCGCTATGACGTCCGGTTTGCCCTTTCTTGGGGGCAAAGGGTTCCTGAAGGCGCCCGTTAAAATAGACGTTGTTCTGTTACTCATCTTTGCGCTCAGATCTCCATTCAACCCGAATTGATCATCCAAACTTATCGGATTGTTTTTGACCATCGCATACAAATTCCATCCGTCCACCGCTCCTGTCGGGTCTGGACTCGTCCAGCGCTGCAGCCACGGTGCGTAATAACGTCGCCCGTAGTAATACAGGCCGCTGTCATCCATCTCCTGACCTGAATAGCGGATCGTCTTGTAGCTGACCTCAAGCTCCGAGTCTGCGGTCAAGAAGGCTGTGCCGCCGAACGGGTAGTATTCCTCACGGCTGATCAGACGGGCTGCCTGATCAAGTTCAATCAGGCTCGACCGTTGAGCGTCGTCGAGGCAATAACGCAGTTGATCGTTGGCGATCCCGCCGGGTTGTTTGTCCAGCCAGTGCAGGCAGCGTATGTTGCCGATCTCCTGCGGCAACGTGATGACATGCAGTCGCTCACCGTTGTCGCGGCTGCGAATCTCCAGACCGGGCAGATACAGGACTTCGTGAAAGTGAGTGGTCGAAGGTGTATAGGTCTGGTGATGTTTGTAGACCCTGATGCCTGCGCGGTAGCGATAGACCTCCCGGTCGTCGGGTGCGGTCTCGCGTTCAATCAGTGTGACGCTGGCCAATTCATTGTAGAGATTCCACTCCATTGGCATGCCCGGCTGAAGCTGTCGAAGATTGCCATGAGGGTCGAACAGCGTAGAAAAGTCCGGATCGGGATCTCCCTCCTGCCATTGCACACCCCGATTGCTGGAGGGCTGGATGAACATCTGCCGGGTATAGCCGCCCACCGCACGGGAATGAACCAGTTTGATCAGGTTGCCACCCGTGTCGTAATCATAGGTCTGGCGGTAATTGAGGTGCCGGGAAGGATCGCTTGGGGCCGGGCGGCCGGGAATGCCCGGGGCGGGCGGTGCATCGTGGCCGGTCGCGCTGGCGAGGCGGTAGAGCGAGTCGTAAGTGAAGTGGCGTTCTCCATCGATGGACTGGTTGGAAAAGAACTTCCGCTTGAATGTCAGATCCTTGATGCTCAGTACATTGCCGGTTCTGTCATGGGAGTAATGCAGATTCTGCCGAAGGGCCTGGCCCGGTATCCCGGACCTGATGCCTGTCACCCAGCCGTTGGCGTCATCATGGATCCATTGGCGCACCACCCCGTTGCCCAACGCGTATTCAATGGGCTTGCCCTCGGCGTTGTAGTGAGCCTGCCTGAGTATTTCCTGCACGACGCTGCTGTTGGCCAGCTGCAAGGTCAACAGTTTCAATTGTCCGGCAACGTCGTAGAGCGATTGCTGCCGATTTCCACCGGCATCTGTCTGGCTGAACGGCCTGCCGTCGGCATCGTATTGCCAACGAGTGGTGTAGACATTGCCATCCAATAGCGTCTGCTGCTCTGCAAAGGGCAGGTATTTCAAGCTGAAGGGACCGAATGCCGTTGAAGCCGATGTGTCGACCTTATTGATCAATTGACCGCGCACATTCAGATCGGGGGCGGCATCTGCCGGGCCATAGGTCAGCACCTCGACGTCAGGCAGGTTGTTCAATGCAATCGTCCGCAAACGCAGTTGCGTGTCATAGGTATTGCGCCAACGATTGCCGCGCTCATCCCAGCGATCAAGCACTTCGCCGGCAAGCCCGTAAAGTTTCACCTGCCGGCCGGAGTCAACGCTGTCCACCTTGAGTGGATATCCAGACAATCCGTAAACGGTTGTCAGATTGGCTTTCGAACTGCTGTCGGACAGGCGCGGATCCCGGTTTTCCCGGGGTCTGCCCAGCGCATCGTGATGGTGTCGGGTGATCAGAGCCTCCACGGGCGTGCCGGGCAACTTGCGCAGGTAGGCTACTTCCCGGGCAACCAGGCCCCGGCCGTCAAAGGCACTGATCGAGGGCGTACGCCAGTGAACGCTGATGTCCATGTTTCGGCTCCGATGGCGCAACTGCGCCAGCAGGGGTCCAGAATTTACAGAGGCTGATGCTATCAACGTCACGGCGCGTCGTAACCTGTCAGATTTGACAGGTGCGTTGGGTGTCAAGCACGCCAACACGAATGCACGAGGGCGCGTAGAATCGCCTCTTCGAATCATTTCCCGAGGTCGCAGTGGTGGATTTACAGCAGGGCTTCGTCCTGACCCGGCATTGGCGCGATACCCCGGCCGGCACCGAAGTCGAGTTCTGGCTGGCGACCGACGCCGGGCCGCGCCGCGTGCGCCTGCCGCATCAGCCGTCGGTGGCGTTCATCCCGGCTGTGCAGCGCGAGCAGGCCGAGCGGGTGCTGGCGGACGAAAAGAACGTCGAACTGCGCCCCCTGGCCCTGCAGGATTTCGAGCATCGCCCGGTGCTCGGTCTGTATTGCCAGCAGCACGGTCAGCTGATGCGTCTGGAAACGGCGCTCAACCGCCACAGTGTCGATGTCTTCGAAGCCGATGTGCGACCACCCGAGCGCTACCTGATGGAGCGTTTCATCACGGCACCGGTGTGGTTCAGCGGCACGCCCGATGCCGACGGTGTGCTGCTCGACGCCCACCTCAAGCCTTCACCCGACTATCGTCCGCAACTGCGACTGGTCTCGCTGGACATCGAAACCACCGAGCAGGGCGAGCTGTATTCCATCGCCCTGGAAGGTTGCGGTGAGCGACAGGTGTACATGCTCGGCGCGCCGAACGGTGATGACAGCCTTGTCGACTTCGATCTTGAGTACTGCGAATCGCGCACGCTGATTTTGAAAAAACTCAATGAGTGGTTCGCCCGCCACGACCCCGACGCGATCATCGGCTGGAACCTCGTGCAGTTCGACCTGCGCATCCTCCATGAACACGCCCGGCGCCTCGGCGTGCCGCTCAAGCTCGGGCGTGGCGGCGAGGAAATGCAGTGGCGCGAACACGGCAGCCGCACTCATTACTTCGCGGCAGCGGCGGGACGGTTGATCATCGATGGCATCGAATCCCTGCGTTCGGCGACCTGGAGTTTCCCGTCGTTCAGCCTGGAAAACGTCGCCCAGACCCTGCTCGGCGAGGGCAAGTCCATCGACAACCCGTACCAGCGCATGGACGAGATCAACCGCATGTTCGCCGAGAACAAACCGGCACTGGCCAAGTACAACCTCAAGGACTGCGAGCTGGTCACGCGGATCTTCGCCAAAACCGAACTGCTGAAATTTTTGCTGGAGCGCGCCAGCGTCACCGGTCTGCCGGCGGATCGCAGCGGTGGTTCGGTGGCGGCGTTCACCCATTTGTACATGCCGTTGATGCACCGTCAGGGTTTCGTGGCGCCGAACCTCGGCACCAATCCACCGCAGGCCAGCCCCGGCGGGTTTGTCATGGACTCGCAGCCGGGTCTGTACGAATCTGTACTGGTGCTCGACTACAAGAGCCTTTATCCGTCGATCATCCGTACCTTCCTGATCGACCCGGTGGGGTTGATCGAAGGTTTGCAGCACCCGAATGACGCCGATTCGGTGCCGGGTTTTCGCGGCGCTCGTTTCTCCCGCACTCGGCATTGCCTGCCGTCCATCGTCGCGCGGGTCGCCGAGGGTAGGGAGACTGCCAAACGCGAACACAACGCGCCGTTGTCCCAGGCGTTGAAGATCATCATGAACGCCTTCTACGGCGTACTCGGCTCCAGCGGTTGCCGGTTTTTCGATACGCGGCTGGCATCGTCGATCACCTTGCGCGGTCACGAAATCATGCTGCGCACCCGGCAGTTGATCGAGGCGCAAGGGCATGCGGTGATCTATGGCGATACCGACTCGACATTCGTCTGGCTGCGTCGCCCCCACGGTCAGGAAGAGGCGGCGACCATCGGCCGAGCGCTGGTGCAGCACGTCAACGACTGGTGGCGCGAGCATGTGCGCGAGCAATACGGGCTGGAAAGCGCCCTCGAATTGCAGTTCGAAACCCACTACAAACGCTTTTTGATGCCGACCATTCGCGGCGCCGAGGAGGGCAGCAAAAAACGCTACGCCGGTCTGGTGACCCGCGCCGACGGTAGCGAAGAAATGGTCTACAAAGGCCTGGAAACCGTGCGCACCGACTGGTCGCTGCTGGCCCGGCAATTCCAGCAGGAGCTGTACGAGCGGATCTTCCAGCGCAAGCCGTATCAGGATTACGTGCGCGAGTACGTGCGCAAGACCCTGGCCGGCGAGTTCGACGAGCGACTGGTCTACCGCAAGCGCCTGCGCCGAACCCTCGACGACTACGAACGCAATGTTCCGCCCCACGTGCGTGCGGCGCGACTGGCTGACGATTACAACGCGCAGCATGGGCGGCCACGGCAATACCAGAACGGCGGCTGGATCAGCTACGTCATCACTCTGGCCGGCCCCGAACCGCTGGAGGTGCGCCGCGCAGCCATCGACTACGACCACTACATCACCCGCCAGCTGCAACCGGTGGCGGATGCGATCCTGCCGTTTGTCGACGACGATTTCTCAACCCTGATCGGGGGGCAACTGGGCCTGTTTTGAGTCCAGCAACTGCAGGGTCCATTCATCCTGAATGCCGTGGAAGTAACGCTCCAGCGCCTGATGCCAGAGGCTGTCGTCGTCCGCGAACTGGGCGAACAGGGTCATCGATGAGTGGAATTTCAGGTCGTCCGGGTGGCCGAAAATCTCGGCAATCGAACGCTGCGGCACGTTCAGCACAAGCTGCGCGCAGGTGCGCAGCCGGGCGCCGAGCAGCTCATGGGCCAGATAAGCCCTGGCTTCACCGGCGGAGCTGATGGCGAAGCGCCGGGACATCTCACTGCCGCCGAGCCCGGCGAACTGCGGGAACACAAACCACATCCAGTGGCTGCGCTTGCGACCCTCGCCGAGCTCGCGCTGGACCCGCTCGAACACCGGGTCCTGGGCGAGCACGAAACGTTGCAGGTTGAATGGATCGTCCTGATCAGTGCTTCTCATGGCGAAGCCCTCTGTCAGTCGGCGGTGGCTCAGACCATGGCCAGCCGCTGCTTGCGTTGTGGCGCGTGAAACGCCTGGTCCAGCGCCGCCAGATCCCCGGCATCGAGTTGCAGCTGCGCCGCTTGTGCATTGAGCTGCACGTGTTCCGGGCGCACGGCCTTGGGAATCGCAATCACCCCATCCTGACGCAGAATCCACGCCAGCGAAACCTGTGCCGGGGTCACGCCGTGACGAGCGGCAATCTGTTTCAGCACCGGCTCGGCGAGCATCGCGCCGCCCTGGCCGATCGGGCAGTACGCCATCAGCGGCATGCGTTGTTGCTGGCACCACGGCAGCAGGTCGAATTCGATGCCGCGCTCTTCCAGGTTGTACAGCACCTGATTGGTCGCGCAGGCCGATGAAGACAGTTCTTCGAGATCGTCGACATCGAAATTCGACACGCCCCAGCGACCGATCTTGCCGTCCTCGCGCAGGCGCTCGAAGGCCTCGACGGTTTCCTCCAGCGGATACTGGCCGCGCCAATGCAGCAGATAGAGATCGATGTAATCGATGTCGAGGCGGCGCAGGCTGCGTTCGCAGGCCTGGGGAATGCCTTTGCGGCTGGCATTGTGCGGGTAGACCTTGCTCACCAGGAACACCTGATCGCGCAGGCCGGCGATGGCTTCACCGACCACGCTTTCGGCACCGCCCTCGGCGTACATTTCGGCGGTGTCGATCAGGGTCATGCCCAGCTCGATGCCGCTGCGCAGGGCCGCCACTTCACGCTTGTGCGCCGAGCGGTCTTCGCCCATGCGCCAGGTGCCCTGGCCAATCACCGGAACCTGCACGCCAGCCAGTTCGAGGGTACGCATTCAAACCTCCTATCTGAAAACGGTCGATACCTTTAAGTGGGCAGCAGGATAGCCCATGGGTTCCAAATGAGGTGTGTCGGCCCGTTGAGGCGATTATGGCGAGGTTCTGTTGTTGCGATGTATTGAAAGGGTGTTTAGGAAGTGCGCAAGAAGTTGCGCAGTTGTCCGTAATAAAATCACGGTCAAAACCCCGGCAGGCCTTGCCAATCAAGGCTTCCAGCCACGTGCGCAAGAAGTTGCACAGTACTGCGCAACTTCTTGCGCACTTTTTCGCTGTTTCCTACAGCAAAGGATGGAAAATTCTCACGCGAGATTCGTAAGCCCTTGATGGGTAATGGCCATGTGATGGCTGGCACGACTTTTGACTCCTCCTTTGCCGCCTGGACAGGCAATCACGCCTTCCGGTCCTGTCTTTTGAGCAAGGAGAGCATCCCATGGCAACACCAGCGTACATGTCGGTTACCGGCGAAAAACAAGGCCTGATCACTGCCGGCGCCTTCACTGCCGACTCCGTTGGCAACACCTACCAGGAAGGCCACGAAGACCAGGTCATGGTTCAGGCTTTCACCCACGACGTGATCATCCCGCGTGACCCGCAATCCGGTCAGCCAACCGGTCAGCGCGTGCACAAGCCAGTCGTGATCACCAAGGTCTACGACAAGGCTTCGCCTCTGCTGCAAGCGGCTCTGACCTCCGGCGAGCGCATGAGCGAAATCGTTATCCAGTGGTACCGCACTTCGGCTCAAGGTACCCAAGAGCACTACTACACCACCAAACTGGAAGACGCGATCATCGTCGCCATCAACAACAAAATGCACAACTGCCAGGATCCAGGCAACGCGCACTTCACCCACCTGGAAGAAGTGCAGTTCACCTACCGCAAAATCACCTGGACCCACGAAGTATCCGGTACTTCGGGTTCCGATGACTGGCGTGCTCCAGTCGTTTAATTACGGCTGATGGTTGTACCGCTTCGGCCGGTTTCGCCGGTCGAGGCACCTTTACAACTCAAGGATTTTTCGACGTCAGATCCTTACCGACCTGGCGTGTGTTGCAGCACTGCGCGAGGGACAAGGGAATGTTCTCACCGGCCAATCAGCCCCATTTCAATCTGACCATCGATGGCGCGGACAGCGATTTCCAGGTGCTGTCGTTCACCGGTCGGGAAGCCCTCAACACGCCCTTCGAATTCGAGCTGGAACTGGTCAGCGAAAAGGCCTCGATCAACCTCGAAAGCCTGCTGCACAAACTGGCGTTTCTTCAGCTGTCGCCGAGCGGCACCGGGATTCACGGGCTGATCTACAGCATCGCCCAGGGCGAGGCGGGCAAGCGCCTGACCCGCTACAAGATCTCTCTGCGCCCGCAGCTTTCCTACCTCGCGCACCGGTTCAACCAGCGTATTTTCCAGCAGATGACCGTACAGCAGATCATCAGTCAGGTGCTGGAAGAGCACGGCATCCTCGCCAGCGATTACCACTTCCAGCTGAGCGCGGTTTATCCCGAGCGCATCTACTGCACGCAGTACGACGAATCGGACCTGCACTTCGTCCAGCGCCTGTGCGAAGAGGAGGGGATTCACTACCACTTCCAGCACACCGCCAGCGGCCACAAACTGACCTTCGGTGATGACCAGACGGTGTTCCCGAAACTCGCGCCCGTGGCCTATCAGCAGGACTCCGGGCTGGTGGCGGACAAACCGGTGGTCAAGCGTTTCGGCCTGCGCCTGGCCACCCGCACCAGCCGCACCACGGGGCGCGATTACGACTTCATCAAACCGAAGATCGAGCTGGAAAGCGATGCCAAGAGCAGCGCTCAGCCGGACCTCGAGGATTACGATTACCCGGGCCGTTTCGTGGACCGCGAGCGCGGCAAACATCTGGCCAACCGTAACCTTGAACGCCACCGCAGCGACTATCGGCTGGCCGAGGGCAACAGCGACCAGCCGATCCTCGTCAGCGGGCATTTTCTGGCCCTGACCGACCACGCCAACCCGACGTGGAACGACCTCTGGCTGCTCACGGAAATCTTCCACGAAGGCAAGCAGCCGCAAGTGCTGGAAGAGTCGGTGACCAGCGACACCACCGACGACAAGGACGATTTCCACCAAGGCTATCGCAACCGTTTCAACGCCATCCCGTGGGACGTGCCCTACCGCCCGCCGCTGGATCACCCGAAACCCAAGGTCCTAGGTTCACAAAGCGCCGTGGTCACCGGCCCGGAAGGTGAAGAAATCTTCTGCGACCAATATGGCCGGGTGAAGGTGCAGTTCTTCTGGGACCGCGAAGGCCAGCACGACGACAAGACCACCTGCTGGATGCGCGTGGCCTCCAGTTGGGCGGCCGAAACCTTTGGCTCGATCAACATTCCGCGGGTCGGCATGGAAGTGCTGATCACCTTCCTCGAAGGCGATCCCGACCAGCCGCTGATCACCGGTTGCCTTTACCACGGCGCCAACCTGCCGCCGTACAAACTGCCGGACTTCAAGACCCTGGCCACGGTCAAGAGCAAGGAATACAAGGGCAGCCGCGCCAACGAACTGCGCATCGACGACACCACCAGTGAGATCAGCATCGCGCTGCGCAGTGACCACGGCGCCAGTGCGATCAACCTCGGTTACCTGACCCATCCGCGCCCGAGCGGCGGCCAGCCACGCGGTGAAGGGTTCGAACTACGCACCGATCGCCACGGCGCCGTGCGTGCCGGAGCCGGTTTGTTGATCACCACCGAACCGCGCCCGAACGAATCCAAGCACCACAAGGACCTGCCGGAAACCGCCGAACGCCTGGCCACCGCCAGCGATCAGCAGGACGGTTTTGCTACGCAGGCCAAAGAGCTGCAAGCCCAAGAGGCGGGCGATCAGGACGACGTGGCCAAAGCGCTGCACGCGCAGCACCAAGGCGTACTCGGCTCGGGACCTGCGAACCTCACCGCCAACGAATTCCCCGAGTTCACCGAACCGCATCTGGTGTTGGCGAGCCCGGCCGGCATCGCCCTGACCACACCGCGTTCCAGCCACATCGCCACTGGCGAACACCTGGCGCTGAGCAGCACCGGCCACACCAGTTTTTCCATCGGCAAACGCCTGCTCGCGAGTGCCAGTCGGGGCATGCGCCTGTTCGTGCAGAGCATGGGCTGGCGTCTGGTGGCGGCCTCCGGCGACATCGACGTCAAGGCGCTGAAGGACAGCATCAACCTGCTGGCCAAACTCAACATCACCGCCAACGCCGACCGAATCACCATCACCGCCAAGACCGAACTGGTGATCCAGGGCGGCGGCAGCGCCACGACCTACAACGCCGGCGGCATCACCCACGCCACCAGCGGTCCGTACACCGCCCACGCGGCGAACTTCGCCTACACCGGAGCGAAATCCCTGGCCGGCGTGTTCCCCGAGCCGCCGAAGCCAGGCAAGGGCAACCTCGAACTGTTCAACCAGTACGCCGGGCGTCAGGGCATCAAGGAGGGTGATTACGAAGTCATCGATGCCCTCGGCAAAAGCATCAAGGGCAAGCTCGATGGCAAGGGCTTCGCCAGCGTTGCCGGCGCCGCACCGGGGCCGGCGCGCGTGCTGTTCGGCAAGGATCCGGCAGACACCTGGAGTGAAGGCAGCTACATCGGCAAGCCGGAATGGCCGTTGAATCCACCGGGGGCCGAAGACGTGCCAAGTCAGGTGCAGGCGATGGTGGCGCAGGCGTTGCCGAGCAAGAACTGGGACATGTTGGAGAAGGGTAAGGAATTGGCACAGACAGGGATGGGTGCAATGCAAACGGCGCAGCAGGTGAAGGGCGTGATGCAGGGCGGGGTGGCCGGGTTGCCGAAATTGGCGAGTGCGGCGATGCCGAGTGCGTCGGGGATTCTCGGGGCGGCGAGCAAGGCGGGCAAGTTGCCAACGCTTCCGGCTCCAGCCCTGCCAAAAACTTCTATTAAAACCCCGGGCCTGCCGGCGGGTGAGATGCTGTCATGACCACTGAAACTGCTGTTGTGAAACGTGAGCCTCAGGTTGCCGTCGTTCCGCTCAATGTTATCGACGCAAAGGATGTTGGACGCGGAGCGGCTAAATTCGATGCCTGGCTCCAATCCATCAGCGGAGGTGTTGTTACGCTTGACCGGATTAAAAATGTTGCGGGCTCGTTGCCGGTGGTTGGCAACATCATGGCGCTGGTCGACGCATTGGGTGACATCGTTACGTTATCCAAGAGCAAAAAGCGCGAAGTGCTCGATTGGGTCAGTCTGGGCATCAACTTGATAGGCGTGCTGCCTGCACCACCTAGCATGGCTGCGGCACGCATGAGTCTGCGGCCCACGTTGTTCCTGGTCAGACAGGAGTTGCGTAGCAGCGCAAAGATGTTGCTCGGCGACTCATTGATCGAAGTCTTGATTGGTCATCTGAATGCCACGATCGTCGGTACTATTGACGACTTCGCGAAACAGGCCCAGGGAAAGTTGGCCGGCATACTTTCTGATGCAGGCAAGCTTGGTGAGAGTGCGATCAACGAGATTGCGAAAGGACTTGAAACCGTTGTCAAAGGGGAGCTCGATACAAAGGGCTCTGTGCAGGCTGCGAAGAAGCAGATCAGCGCTGCTGGCGACAAACTGCTCAGTGATCCGAAGGCTGCCATAGGCAACATTTTCGGAGCGGTATTCAGCGCATACAAAGCTGCTGGTAAAGGGCTGGCCAATAGCGCCTCGCGGGCTCTGATGCCTGACGAGGTCAAACACCTGGTACTGAGCCATACCTCTACCTTGCGAGCAATGGGGCCGGAACTGCGCGGTCAACTGACCAAGCTGAGTGACCCAGGTGTCCAGCATTCGATCGGTTGGTTGCTCGTCATGCTGACTGGGGCCGTTGCCAGCTGGCGCAAGCGTAATGCTCATGGACAGAGCGCCAGTGTCAAACCGGGTGCGACCAGTAAAGCTCAACGTCAGGGTACTGATGGTCAACTGGGCGCGAGCAGTAAGGAAAGCCCGGCAAGTCAGGCCGCGAAGGGGGATAAGAACGGTTGCTGTACCGGTACTTGCAACAGTATCAACTTTGCACTGGGCTCAGAATCCTTGAGCCACACCGACTTCAGCCTGCCCGGTCCATTCCCGATTGAATGGGTGCGTACTTACAGCTCTCGATTTGATGCATTTGACACGAGCGAGTTGGGAGCACGGTGGGTGACGGAGTTTTCCACCCGGTTTGACTGTCGGGGTGACGGATTAGTGTTTTTTGGCGCCGACGGTCGAAGTATTGACTTTCCATTGCCCAAGGTTGGCCAATTCCAATACAGCGCCGTTGAAAACGTCACACTCGTACGCTTGAGCGAAGATCAACTTTTGGTTTGCTTTGGTTTCGAGCGAAAAGAAACCTATGTGCGCCGTGGTCGCAGTTACTGGCTGACGAATGTGGTGATGCGTAATGGTGCCGGGTTGATGCTGCATTACGAGCATCGCCACGGTGATGTCTCTGTTCTTTCAGATCTGATCACTTATCAGGATGACGTGACTCAGGTTCTCCTACATGTAGGTACTCTCATCGACGACCATGGCCGGATAACAGGCCTTTGGGAAATTTGCGATGGTGCACCCCGTCGGCAACTCTGCAGCTATCAGTACGATGACTTCGGGGACTTGGTTCAGGCACAAGACGAGAACGGGGCGACCTGGGAATACCAATACCAACACCATCTACTCACCCGATATACCGATCGCACCGGCCGTGGCATGAATCTGCAATGGCAAGGGCACACCGCTGATGCCAAAGCTGTTCGCGAATGGGCTGACGACGGCAGTTTCGATACTCGCCTGGATTGGGACGAAAACATTCGTCTCACGTACGTTACTGACGCACACGGCAACGAGACCTGGCACTACTACGACATTTTGGGCTACACCTATCGAATTCGATACCCGGACGAACGATCGGAGTGGTTCTTCCGCGATGAAGCCAAAAATGTGATTCGTCACGTTCATACCGACGGAAGTACTGAACGTTACAGTTATGACGAGCGAGGTAACTTGCTCGAGCACATAAGTCCCGACGGAAGTGTGGCTCACTACGCTTATGACGATCAGAATCAGTTGATCAGGATCAGCGATGCGGAGGGGGGCAGTGGGAACGCGCCTACGATGACGCTGGAAATCTGGTGGAGTCCGTCGATCCATTGGGCAATAAGACGGAGTATGCCTATGACAAGGCTGGTCGACCTGTTGCTATCAAGGATGCCAATGGCAACGAAAAGAAACTCGAATACAACGATGCAGGCTTGTTGCTGAAATACACAGACTGTTCGGGTAAGGCCAGTGCCTGGGAATACAACGAACGCGGTCAGATGATCTGCTTCACTGATGCAGCAGGACAGAGTACTGAATACCAGTACGAGTCGGGACATGTTGTACTTGTTACGCATTCCGATAAAACTGAAGAACACTTTAAACGCGACGCCGAAGGGCGTTTGCTGACCCATGTTGATGGCCTGGATCGCTGCACGACCTGGACTTACACGGCAGCGGGCTTGATCGCCGAGAGAGTCGATGCTTGCGAACAGAGTCTTTGTTATCGCTGGGATCGGCTGGGGCGCCTGGTGGCACTCGAAAACGAAAACAATCAACGTACCCAGTTCCATTACGATCCGGCAGGACGACTCCTTGAGGAGACGGGGTTCGACGGTCGCACGACTCGATATCAGTACGATCCCGAAACTGGCCGATTGGCTCATGCTGTATCCGCAGAGCGCGTTATCTCAATGACGTTCGATCCGAAGGGACGATTGATCGGGCGTCACGCGAGTCTTGGCGAGACAGCTCAAAGCGAGACCTTTGCTTACGACGGCAATGGAAACATGGTCATGGCCACGAACGATCAGAGCCGCCTGCAGTGGTTCTATGATCCGGCGGGCAATCTGACGAGAGAGCACCAGCACTATCTGGGTCTTGAGCAGCCGACAGTTGCTATCTGGAAGCATGAGTATGACGTGCTCAATCAATGCGTTGCGACGACTCGCCCAGACGGTCACCGTGTCAGTTGGCTGACCTATGGCAGTGGCCACTTGCTTGCGCTGCGTCTGGATGAGCACGAGCTGGTCGGGTATGAGCGTGACGACCTGCATCGAGAGGTTGCCCGTCATCAGGGCAACCATTTATTGCAAACGCAGAAGTGGGACCCTGCTGGTCGTCTGCAAGAGCAATTACTGGCGCGAGTGGATGACAAGTCCACATTGCTCAAGCGCGAATACAAGTATGACGCTGTCGGCCAATTGTCCGAGCTCAACGATAGTCGCCGAGGCCCAGCAGTCTATCGCTATGATCCGGTCGGGCGTTTGCTCAGTGCCGTGAGCCGTAATGGGTTGGAGACATTCTCTTTCGACCCGGCCAGTAACCTGCTCGATGAAAAGGCTTCAGAGGTACGCAGGCCTCTGGAACTCGATCCTCCACGCAGCAAGCTTCTGGATAACCTGATACGCGAGTATGCCGGTACCCACTATGAATACGACGAGCGCGGAAATCAGACGCTGCGTTGGCACAATGGCAACCGCAGTCAAATGCGGTGGGATTTGTTTGATCGACTGGTTCATTTTGAAGACTCTCGTCTCTCTGTCGAGTTTGCTTACGATGCGCTGGGGCGTCGGATTTACAAGAATTCGACGGCGCACTTCAAGCATCGTCACGAAGCCGGTTCGCACTGGAATCGAAATGAACAGGGACGCATACAGCGTGAGCTCGGTTGCAGCCTGACACTCTACGGCTGGGATGGAGACAATTTGTCGTGGGAAAGCAACCCTGCCGACATGGACGGCGGTACCGGGCGTACCGTGCATTACATTTATGAGCCGGGCACGTTTATACCCATAGCGCAGGCGCTTCGACAGAGTCCGATCAATTTGGTTGGTCAGCCTGAGTACCTCGGGAGTTACAGCCTCGATGATGACCCGTTATGGGCTCATGAGCCGAAGGCGCAACCCTTCGATGTGTTGGCCTGGTATCAGTGTGATCATCTGGGGACTCCCCTCGAGCTGACAGACCAAAAGGGGCAGGTGGTGTGGGCAGCTCGTTACCAGGCGTGGGGACAAGTAAAGGAAGAGAAGACCGGTTTTGCTGTCCAGCACGGATTGACCAACCCCATACGTTTCCAGGGGCAATATCACGACCATGAAACGGGTCTGCACTATAACCGCTACAGATACTACGATCCGCAGGTCGGGCGCTTCATCTCGAAGGATCCGATAGGCCTGGCTGGTGGTATCAACCTTCACCAATACGCACCTAATCCAACCCAGTGGATCGACCCGCTTGGTCTGGTGAAAAAAGCCCCGTCAAAGGTCGCACTGAAAGATGGTCATGGAGCATCGGCTCAAGACATGGCGGCGAGCAAGGTCGGTGGTGGCAGTCGGAAAGGGCAGTCTGCTTGCCGCAAAAAGCTTATTGCCAAGAGCAAGCCTGTGGGTGTCTACAAGTGCTGGCGTTGTGGACATACCTCTACAAACCCGGATGACATGCACTTGGGCCACAAGAACGTGGCGACGTCCAATGGTGGCAACCTCGCCGATGTAAACGTGGATCTTGAGGGTGCATCCTGTAACCTGAGCGCTGGGAACAGTGGTTACGTGAAAGAAGGTATGTCGTGTGTTGAACGTGGAAGCTGCGGAGCACCGTATGGACGATAGAAGCGCACCTGTTTTGATTCAAGTATTCGTCGCAGATGACGATGGCCCGGTGTACGAGGAACTGCCGGCTCGACAGGTTGCGGAGGATACATATGAGCTGCTTTCCTCTCCGGGCCTGGCGCTGAATCTGGCACGGGGTGATGTGATCTCGATCAAGAACAAAAACGCCCATGCAGACGTGTTGAAGCGAGGTGGCAATTTTTGCATCCACATTTATGCCGATTACATTCCCCCTGAGGAAATAGACGGACTTGAACGAGGTGTCGGTCTTGAGCTGGGTGGAACACTGGACGGTGTACATGAGGGCAACCTCTCGCTAGCCGTCCCGGCGATCAATGGGATGGATAAGATCAATCAGTTTTTTGATCGGTTTAGCGAGAAAACCGGCATCCAATGGTATTACGCAAACATCTATAAAAACATTGATGACGACGAGGACGAGACGCTTCTGAACTGGTGGCTACAGAGTTGAAGTGATGGGCGAAGAACAACACGGTGGTCGGAGGAAAATCTCTTGAGCGAGCTTGAAACGACCACTCCTGACTCGTCTCAGAGAATACTCTGAGAAAAATATGGGCTCGCCATCCAGCCCCCTGAGGACATGGTTGCTGTCGCCCTGAAGACACTCGGCCGATCTCCCATTTACGGCAGTAGAGTGGAGCCGCCCGAGGGAGGAAATGTAAGTTGGTTCATAGTATTGCGCTGCGGCGGATGATTTTTACCAGGCTGTCCATGTTCGCCACTTGAATGAAATTCTGCCGCAGAAGGTGAGCTTTCTTTCTCTGCCCACAGGGGCAAAAATTATTACTGATGCGCAAGGGTATGAAGACGTATGGATGACTGAGAAACGATAAATATAGGAACCGGAGGAAAACCGGTTTCAATGCTGCTCAACACAACGTTGAAGTATGAGTAGTCAATACTTGTCAATGGAGTGACGTGATGAAAGACGCAATCCGCTTGGGCGACTCCACCACTCACGGTGGCCAGGTGCTCGAAGCATTCTCCCAAACCAACCTCAACGGTAAGCCAATTGCCGGGGTGGGTCACAAAGTCAGCTGTCCCTTATGCAAAGGGGTTTTCCCTATTGCCGAGGGCAGCAGCACCTACACCGTCGATGGCGTGCCCATCGCGCTGGACGGTATGAAAACCGCCTGTGGAGCCGCGTTGATTTCCAGTGGCCCGAAAGGCGCCGTAATCAGCTGAGTCCCTGAATTTCGGTTACTTCTGTCTGCCTTGATCGATATTTAGAGTGGGCAGGGCCAGTCCAAGGCTTCAAAAAGCAAAAAGGTCGCAGCCTGCGACAGCTCCGCATGAGGGTTGATTTTCCCCTGTAGACGCTGCCGCAGGCTGCGATCTTTTGCTTTTACTTCGCAGAAAACTTCAACACCACGCTCTGGCTGTAGGTCTGTCCCGGATCCAGACGGGTGCTCGGGAAGTTCGGCTGGTTCGGCGAGTCCGGATAATGCTGGGTCTCCAGGGTGAACGCACCCCAGTGAGGATAGACCTTGCCACCCTTGCCCTTGACCGTGCCGTCGAGGAAGTTGCTGGTGTAGAACTGCACGCCGGGTTCATTGGTGTACAGCTGGAGGTGGCGGCCGGATTGCGGGTCGCTGACTTCGGCGGCGAGTTTGCTGACGTCACCCTTGGTGTCCAGTGCCCAGTTGAAATCGAAACCGCCGTGTTGCGGTTCGGCGAATTTCAGTTGCGGGTGATCGACCTTGATGTGCTGGCCGATGGCGGTGGGTTTGGTGAAGTCCATCGGCGTGCCGGCCACGGGGGCCAGTTCGCCGGTCGGGATCAGTTTGGCGGTGACCGGGGTGTAATGGCTGGCATGCAGGGTGGCGACTTGCTTGAGGATGTCGCCGTTGCCAGCGCCGGCGAGGTTGAAGTAGCTGTGGTTGGTCAGGTTGAGCACTGTCGGTTTGTCGGTGCTGGCCTTGTAGTCAATGCGCAGTTCGTTGCTGTCAGTCAGGCGGTAGGTCACTTCGGTGGTGAGGTTGCCGGGGAAACCCATTTCGCCATCCGCCGACAAATACGTCAGGGTCACGCCCACCGAATCCTTGTCTTTGGTTTCCGTTGCCTTCCAGACCTTTTTGTCGAAGCCCTGAGTGCCGCCGTGCAAGGCATTGGTCTTGTCGTTCTGCGGCACTTGATAGCGTTTGCCGTCGAGCTCGAAGGCGCCATCGGCCAGGCGATTGCCGAAGCGGCCGATGGTCGCGCCGAAGTACGCGGTGCCTTTCTGGTAACCCTGTACATCGTCGAAGCCGAGGACGATGTCGTCGAGCTTGCCGTGCTTGTCCGGCACTTGCAGCGCCTGCAAGGTCGCGCCGTACGTGATGACCGTGGCCTGCATGCCGTGGCTGTTGCGCAGGATGTATTGCTCGACGGGTGTGCCGTCATTGGTTTTGCCGAAGGCTTTTTGTTCGCTGGACAGGCCGGCGGCCTGGGCGGTGAAGGTGGCGATCATCAGGGACAGTCCGACGCCGCAGAGTGAATGTCGGGATTGAAGCATGGTTGACCTTCCTTTTTGTTGTTGTTTTCAAAATCACTAAATAGTCATTCTAATTGTCGTTTGAATGAAAATTTATAGACGATTAAACGTTTATTGCAAAAATAAAGTCGGACTAAATGGTGAGTCATCAAACGCCGAAAGTCGGGAAACCGCTGCGGCACTGCACTTTTGCGCAATCCCCGGCTCTATCCATGGCCAGGTTGCGGTGACTCCCGCCGCACAGGAATGTGTCCGTCAAAGAATTCATGCCGAGAGTTTTGCCCCACATCGCTGCATTCATTCATCGCCTGTGCCTGTTGCTGGCTTGTCTGTCGACGCTGTTGCTCGGCGCTTGCAGTCATCAAGACGGCAACAATTTCATCAACCAGATGCGCGAGGGCAGGCCTCAGGAGTTTCTCCAGACCAGCGTCGACCGCATGGCCACCCTGGCGATGCGCGACAACCTCGACAGCCTCTATCGCCTGATGGGCAAGTTGTACCTGCGCAACCCGGACGAGTTGCGCAAATCCGGCTTCCTCGACATTCGCACGGCGGTCAAGCAAGTGCGGTTGGCCATTGAGCAGCAGCAACCGCTGCCGACCCTTGGCGGCAAAAAAGACCTGGCGGCACTGAGCTATGCGATGAGCCCGGAGTTTCTCGGTGACCGGGTCGGCGCCTTCATCTATGCCATCGGCAGCATGCTGGTCACCGCCCACGGCAATCGCACCGAGTTCTACATGACCGATGCGATCAACCCGACCTTCGTCAACAACGCCGCGCGCAACATCGAAAAAGCCACGTGGATCCTCGCCCAGCGGCAGAACAAGGAAGGCCAGCCGCTGCTGTTTTCCAACGAGATTTCGGAGGAGGGCAGCAACCTGAGCTTCGCCACGGAGTACGGCAAAGTCGTGGCGCGCCTCGATCTGCTGACCCAGATGCTCGACGAACGCTACCGGCGCATCGGGCTGAACTACGCCCAGAGCCTGCTGTTTTTGAATTTTTTGCCAGTGCAGTGAGTCAAGTCGGGTAGAGTGGCGGACGGCAAGATTTGTATACAATCTTTCGTCCGATTTGACTCAAAGGGAGCTGCACCCGTCATGACCGACCCCGCAAGCGCCGAATACACGAGCCTGGAAAGGGCCAGCCGCACCGACAAACTGCCTTACGCCGCGTTGCTGGCGTTTGCCATGACCGGCTTCATCGCCATCCTTACCGAAACACTACCGGCGGGTCTGTTGCCGCAGATCGGCGCGGGCCTCAACGTCAGTGAAGTGCTGGCCGGGCAACTGGTGACACTGTATGCGCTGGGCTCGATTGTCGCGGCGATTCCGCTGACGGTCGCCACCCGAGGCTGGGGGCGCAAGCGGGTATTGTTGATGACGGTCGGCGGGTTTCTGCTGTTCAACACCGTCACCACGTTTTCCACTCATTACGGCGTGACCCTGGCGTCGCGGTTTCTGGCCGGGATGGCGGCAGGGCTTTCCTGGGGGATCATGGCCGGTTACGCGCGCGGGATCGTGCCGGTGCATCAGCAGGGCCGGGCGCTGGCGATTGCCATGCTCGGCACCCCGGTGGCGTTGTCGCTGGGCACGCCGGCCGGCACCTGGCTGGGCAATGTGATCGGCTGGCGCGCCTCGTTCGGGATCATGTCGGCATTGGCTCTGGTGTTGGCGGCGTGGATCGTCATCGCGGTGCCGGATCGTCCGGGCCAGGCTCGCGCCGAGCGTTTGCCGCTGATGCAGTCACTGCGCTTGCCCGGCGTGCGCCCGGTACTGTTCGTGGTTCTGACCTGGATGCTCGGCCACAACATTCTCTACACCTATATCGCCCCGTTCCTGATGCAGGCCGGCCTCGCCGAGCGTGTCGATCTGGTGCTGCTGGTGTTCGGTCTGTGCTCGCTGCTGGGGATCTGGATCATCGGCCTGCTGGTGGATCGCTGGTTGCGCGGACTGGCCCTGATCAGCCTCGCGGTGTTTGCCGTGACCGCACTGGTGCTGGCGCTGGCCGCACCGTCGCCGTGGCTGATCTATGCCTGCATGGCGGTGTGGGGATTGTCGTTCGGCGGTTCGGCCACATTGCTGCTCACCGCCGCAGCGGACTCTGCCGGTGAACATGTCGATGTGGTGCAGGCGATGCTCACCACTTCGTGGAACGTGGCGATTGCCGGCGGCGGATTGTTTGGCGGGCTGCTGCTGGACCGGGCGGGGGCGATGTCGTTTCCGTGGGCGCTGTTGATTTTGTCGCTGATTGCGCTGGTCACGGTGTTGATCAATTCCACCCACAGTTTCAAACCTGGCCGGCGACAGCACTGAAGCACGAAATGGCATAACGATAGATCGGATCGATATAGGTGGTTATAAGAAAAATCGCTATGCTGCGGGCCAGATTTTTCCTGTCGTCTTCTGGATGTCTTCATGGAATTGGCAAATTTCGGCCTGGTGATTGCCGGGCTGGTGGTGGGCTTTATCGTCGGCATGACCGGGGTCGGAGGTGGTTCGTTGATGACGCCGATCCTGCTGTGGTTCGGCATCAATCCGGCCACGGCGGTGGGCACTGACCTGCTGTACGCCGCCATTACCAAATCCAGCGGCGTGCTGGTGCACAGGAAGAACAAGAACATCGACTGGGCCATCACCGGCTGGCTGACCCTGGGCAGTGTCCCGGCGGTGGCGATGACCTTGTGGTTCCTCAGCACCCTGCACACCGCGCCGGACGCGATGAACGCAATCATCAAGCAAGCACTGGGCTTCGTGCTGTTCGCCACGGCGCTGGCAATTCTGTTCAAGAAGCGCCTGCTGGAATTCGCCCATAAACGCGCCGGCGGCAACTACAACCCCAGCGGCACGCGCTTGAATATCATGACGGTGATCACCGGCCTGATCCTCGGCACCATGGTCGCCCTGACCTCCATCGGCGCTGGCGCCCTCGGCACCGTTGCGCTGTTCATCCTTTACCCGCTGCTGCCGACCCGCCGCCTGGTCGGCACCGAAATCGCCCACGCCGTACCGCTGACTCTGGTCGCCGGTCTCGGCCATGCAAGCATGGGCAACATGGACTGGGGCGTGCTGGGCTTCCTGCTGGTGGGTTCGTTGCCGGGCATCTGGCTTGGCAGCCATCTCACCGGGCGGGTCTCCGATGAACTGCTGCGTCCGTGCCTGGCGACGATGCTGGTGTTGATCGGTTACAAGCTGGCGTTCTGATCGGCAGGCAGCCATGAGCGAAACAACATTCCATTGCAATGGCCGCCTCGCCATCACGGTCGAGCCTCGAGAAATGCGCATGAGCCACTGGCTGTATGCGCCGCGGGTGGTCGATCGACAGCGCAATCAGACGCTGCTGGACTTGAGCGCAAGCCAGTGGGATCTGATCTCCAGCGAAGAAACAGACGACGGCATCGACCTGTTGCTGCGCAAGTATCCGGGCGACATGCCTGCGGTGACCTTGAGCGTCAGACTCGTTGACGGAGCGCTGCGGCTTGAAGGCCGACGTGTTGATTCGTCCGGGCTGGAAGCGGCGCTGGATTCGGCACTGCTCCAGGCGAGCACCTCTGGCTGAATCGTCATCCCGATACGGTCATAAAAGGTAATCAAATGCGCGACATGATCGAGCGCATCCGGTTGCGCAAAATCGTTGCTGACCTACGCTTTGAACAAGGCGAAACATATTTGCCGGGCAACCCCGGAACAATCGCCACGATGCGCAATCATTAGAGCGTGGATATCAAAAGGAGATGCGCATGCTCATCAGGTCATTGACCCTGACACTCTTGCTGGCGATTGCCGGCCCCTGTTCGCCGCCGACGGCGATTCCCTCTGGACGTCGACAAGGGCATCAACCGCCCGGTGATCGTGATCGCTTCCAGTACGGTCGATTCTTATTGGGTCAGCCTGAAAAAAGCGCTGGACGACCCGGCCAACAAACAAGGCATCGCCGACCGCAAGATCAAGGTTTACACCATCCTGAGCATGAGCGGTCAGGTCGATGGCAAAAGCATGGAGCAGCAGCAGACCATGGCGCTGCTGCGCTCGCTGAAACTGGGCGCCGGGGCGTATCCGAAGGTCTTTCTGGTGGGCAAGGATGGTGAGACCAAACTGACGGCTTCGGGGGAGGAAGCTGCGACGGTCGACCTGAAGAAAATTTTCGACACCATCGATGCGCTGCCTGCCGCCGAGAAAGAAACTACTTCCACTGTGGTCACGGCCCCGGCTGCTGCAGAACCGGCACCGGCCAAGGGTGCGAAAGGGACCAAACCGGCGAAGCCAACCAAACCGGCCAAGCCGCCGGAAATGCCGGATGATTGATTGAGGCAGGCTCTGAATGAAAATGGCGAACGTTTTAGCGTTCGCCATTTTTTTGCCCTCAGTGTTTTGATCTGAAGATGACCGCAGGCGGTCACGGCTGAAATTCCAACACAGTTCTGCGATGCCGGTTCCTATGTTTTTGATCCACATCTGGCCGGCATCGAATTTTCAAAGGCTGTTGCGTTCGTAAAGCTCGTCGTCATTCAGCACGTAAACCAGTGCATCTTTTGCCTCGCTTACGATCAAGGGAGACTGGGTCGTCAGCACGAATTGGCAGTTTTGAAATGTTTTACTCAATTGCTGAATAAGGTTGATCTGCCATTCCGGATGCAGATGAAGGTCCACTTCATCGATGAGGACGATGCCTTCGCCGTGGAGCGGATTGCCCAGTGACGGGTTCATCATGGCCAGTCGGCGGGCGATGTCACCGATCAGCGCCAGCATCGATTTTTCGCCTTGCGACAATTGGGCGACATTGAAAGTGACGCCGTCCTTGTCGATCGCCATTTGCAGGCGAGGTTGTCGCTGTATTCGCAGGTTGGTGAAGCCCGGCATGAAGGCCGCGATGGCGCAGCGGACGGCCGTCAGTTGGGAGTCACGAGACGAAGCCTTGAGCTCCGATAACGTCTTCCAGGCTTCGCTCTCAGCACCAAGCTTTTGAGCTATTTCGTTCAATGCTGAATCGGAAATGCCGGACTCGTTTTCGCTGTCTTCACGCTCTCGAAACCATTCAAAGAAGCGGCGAAAGTCGGTGCTGTGTTTCAGTGAGTTGTCGTAGCCCGCCAGTTGATCGAAGGTTTGTCCGCTGTTGATTTGCAGCGGGACTTCGAGAACTGATCGCTCAACCGGATAGTAGGCGATCAGGGGGAGTGAGGCGTTGTCATCGGCAGTCAGCAGGGTGCGATAGTGATCGGCGAGCAGATTTACGTCTTCCAGGGAGCTGCGTAGAGCCGTCTTCCCTTCCTGCTTGCTGTGTGACATACCCCATACGAATACATCGTCTTCTTCATCCGGATCAGACTCCGGATTGACTCGCGGATGTGCAGGTTCTGCTACCGCGATCGAGACGATGGCAGCTGGGGTTCCATTGCGAATGTCTTCCTCTGCGATATGGCTGCCATTGCCCTTCCGGGTGCGAATTCTTGCAATCAGCCAGCTCAGGCAGGTGGTGAGCGCTTTCAGCAGGGTGGTTTTACCGGCGCCGTTAATTCCCACGAAAACTGTGACGTTGGAATGGGATCCGAAGAGAGGAGCCAAATGAACGGTGATGTCATTGAACCGACCTACATTCGTGAGTTTGAGGCTGTCGATCTTCATTCATTCCCCTCTGTGTTTCAGTCGGTCAGGTGTTTGGCGAACGTCCTTTCATCCGCGATATCCCGGCAATGCGGTGCAGTTTAGATGCATCTCTTTCAGCCGGTCACGTTTGAAAATCATTGCTGAATGTGCCCGGAAATTTACGCGGTAACACCCTTCAAACCCGTCGGACGTTTCCTTCAAAACGCGGCGGCGTTGGTGAACTGGTGGCTTGAGTTATAGGCCGATAATCTATTTGGGTCGCTGCAAAATCAGCCTCCGGATGTGGAAGTCCGATGATCACCGAGAACGTATTTGCGCCAGTACCCGTTGGCGTGTTCCTTTAGTTATCGAGATATTCACACATGGAAAAATCAGATCCAAACGCACCCGAAACGCCGACGAACACAGACTCTCCCAAACCCCGCTACATCCCCATCACCGGCATCGACTGCCAGATTCCCTGTCTACTGATCGATCGCGAAGCTCCGGTAGACGTCTCCACGGCACCGCCGCCTACCGCTTGCGCAGCGTGACGCAGTTGTTGGAAACACTTTCATTGAGCGACGGCACCAGCCACGACGCCTTGCTGCTGCAGGATTTCGCCCGGGTGCTGGCAATCCCTCTGCGCGACAGCTGCGACCTGATGGATGTACTGGGCTGGAAGCTACAGGCATAGTTTTCAAACCCCCAAACAAAAACGGGCAACCTTCTTGGATCGCCCATTTTTCATTGCGTGATTACCGGGTCAATTCACCCAGAATCCTGTGCGCGATTTTCACCCGCTCTCCATTCGGGTAGTTGCGGTTCGCCAGAATCACGATCCCGACGTTCTTCGACGGCACGAACGCGACATACGCGCCGAAGCCACCGGTGGCGCCGGTCTTGTTCAGCAGCACATTCGCCGGCTCAGGTTGTGGCGGATTCAGCCATTTGACCTTGTGCGGTTCCATGGCCATCGGCGTCGAGTTGCCGTCCAGCAGGCGGTCGAGGCTGATCGGGTAGGCGTAGCGTTCCCAGCCCAGGCCCTGGGTCATGTCGCCGACGGTGTAGTAGCCGGTGTGGGTGAGGGCGATGGCTTTTTGCAGGGGTGTTTCGAGTTTGGCGCTGTCGAGGTTGGCCTGGACGAATTGCAGCAGATCTGAGGTGCTGGTTTTCACGCCGTAGGCTTCGGAATCGAGTGCGCCGGGGCTGACTCGAATCGGTTTGTTGTTCTTGTCATAGCCCTGGGCGTAGAGCTTTTGTTCAGACGCGGGCACCGACAGGAAGGTGTGCTTGAGCCCGAGTTTCGGCAGCAGGGTTTCGGTCATGATCTGATCGAACGGCTGGCCGAGGCTTTTCGCCGCCAAGTAACCGAACAGGCCGATGCTCGGGTTGGAATACAGGCGCTGGCTGCCGGCCGGATAAGTCGGTTTCCACTGTTGGTAATAGCCGAGCATCTTGTTGGAAGAGTCCGCGGCATCCGGGAATTGCAGCGGCAGGCCGCCGGCGCTGTAGGTGCCCAGTTGCAGCAGGCTGATCTGGTCGAAGGCACTGCCTTTCAGCTCGGGCCAGTGCTGGCTGGCCTTGTCGGAGAATTGCAGTTTGCCGCTGGCCTGGGCGTAGGCGCCGAGGGTTGCGGTGAAGGTTTTGCTCACCGAGCCGATTTCGAACAGGGTGTTTTCACTCACCGCTTGCCCGGTGCTCTTGTCGGCAACACCGTAGTTAAAGTAATGCGCTTTGCCATCGACGGTCACGGCCACGGCCAGACCGGCGATGTCCTGTTGCTGCATGACCGGTGTCACGGCAGCCTTTACCAGCGCCTGCAACTGATCGTCGGTTTGCGGGGCGGCCAGGCAGGTGGCGGCGCTGAAGAAAAAGTCCGAAAGCGCTGAGGGACTTGAGTTTGTTCAGGTTGATCGAAGGCATGCTTGATCCACTCTCCATGAGTGTTGATGGTGTTATCCCGCTACACTGCGAGCGTTTTCCGTCGGGCCGGCTGATCGGCGCCGCCAAATCTAGGCAGTCCGGCGTCTTTCGACAAACGATGAAAACTCGGACGAGCCATTAGAAAAATTTGGGACTGGGCATGATTCGACCTCAATTGCCTTTGAATGCTTTACGCGCCTTCGAAGCTTCTGCGCGTCATTTGAGCTTCACTCGCGCCGCCGTGGAGCTGTGCGTGACCCAGGCCGCCGTCAGCCATCAGGTCAAAAGCCTTGAGGCGCAACTCGGCGTGATCCTGTTCAAACGCTTGCCCCGTGGGCTGATGCTGACCGGCGAGGGCGAAACCCTGCTGCCGGTGCTGACCACGTCGTTCGATCATATCGCGCAGATGCTCGAGCGTCTGGCGGGCGGGCAGTATCGGGAAATGCTCACGGTCGGCGCGGTGGGCACTTTCGCGGTGGGCTGGTTGTTGCCGAGGCTGGCGGACTTTCAGGCGAAACATCCGCTCATCGATTTGCGGCTGTCGACCAACAACAACCGGGTGGACGTGGCCGCCGAAGGACTGGATTACGCGATCCGGTTTGGCGCCGGGGCGTGGCACGGTATCGAGGCGACCCGTTTGCTGGAGGCACCGCTGACCGTGCTCTGTGTGCCGGAAATCGCCCGGCAATTGCACACGCCGGGGGATCTTTTGCAGCAGCGTCTGCTGCGTTCCTATCGCACCGATGAGTGGCCGGAATGGTTTCATGCGGCGGGTCTGGCGACCCATGCCGCGCCGCCCCAGAGCATCGTGTTCGACTCGTCGCTGGCGATGATGGAGGCGGCGTTGCAGGGCGGCGGGGTGGCACTGGCGCCGCCTTTGATGTTTGCCCGGCAACTGGCGGCGGACCTGATCCGCCAACCCTTTGCCATCGAAATCACCACCGGCAGCTATTGGCTGACGCGGTTGCAGTCACGGCCGGAGACGTCGGCGATGGCGGCGTTCAGGCACTGGTTGCTGGAGGCCGCGCAGGCTTAGCGCACCAGGCACGGCCGCTTGTTATCGAACGTCCAGCCCGGAATCAGAAACTGCATCGCCACGCTGTCATCCCGCGCGCCCAGCCCCATGCCTTTATAGAGTTCGTGGGCCCTGGCCACCTGATCCATGTCCAGTTCCACGCCCAGTCCCGGTTTCTTCGGCACCTGCACGCAGCCGTCGACGATTTGCAGCGGTGCCTTGGTCAGGCGCTGGCCGTCCTGCCAGATCCAGTGGGTGTCGATGGCAGTGATGTCGCCCGGTGCTGCGGCCGCGACGTGGGTGAACATCGCCAGGGAAATGTCGAAGTGGTTGTTGGAGTGCGAGCCCCAGGTCAGGCCCCATTCGTGACACATCTGTGCCACGCGCACCGAACCCTGCATGGTCCAGAAATGCGGGTCGGCCAGCGGGATGTCCACCGACTGCAACTGGATTGCGTGACCCATCTCGCGCCAGTCGGTGGCGATCATGTTGGTGGCGGTTTTCAGGCCGGTGGCGCGGCGGAATTCAGCCATCACTTCACGGCCCGAATAACCGTTTTCCGCACCGCACGGGTCTTCGGCGTAGGCCAGCACATGATGCTGGTCGCGGCACAGACGGATCGCTTCTTTCAGTGACCACGCCCCGTTCGGATCGAGGGTAATGCGGGCGTCGGGGAAGCGCTCGGCCAGTGCGGTCACCGCTTCGATTTCGGCGTCGCCGCTGAGCACGCCGCCCTTGAGCTTGAAGTCCTTGAAGCCGTAACGCGCATGGGCGGCCTCGGCCAGACGCACCACGGCGTCGGCGGTCATGGCTTTCTCGTGACGTACGCGGAACCAGTCGTTGTCGGCATCCGGTTCGCTGCGGTAGGCGAGGTCGGTTTCCCGGCGGTCGCCCACGTAGAACAGATAACCGAGCATCTTCACTTCGTCGCGCTGCTGGCCTTCGCCGAGCAAAGCGGCCACCGGCACGTTCAGGTGCTGGCCGAGCAGATCGAGCAGGGCGGCTTCGAGGCCGGTGACCGCGTGAATGGTGATGCGCAGGTCGAACGTCTGCAGGCCACGGCCGCCGGCGTCGCGGTCAGCGAAGGTCTGGCGCACCTGGTTGAGGATCTTCTGATACGTGCCGATGGGGCTGCCGACCACCAGGCTGCGGGCGTCTTCCAGCGTTTGGCGGATGCGTTCGCCACCGGGCACTTCACCGACGCCGGTGTGGCCGGCGTTGTCCTTGAGGATGACGATGTTGCGGGTGAAAAACGGCCCGTGGGCGCCGCTCAGGTTGAGCAGCATGCCGTCGTGGCCGGCCACCGGGATGACTTGCATCTCGGTAATGATCGGGGCTTTGGCGATGTCGTGTGCGGTCATTTGGCGTTGTCCTTTCAAGCGTGTTTCGGCGCGGCATCGGCCACGGCGACGTCAGGTGCGGATTTGGGTGTCATGCGGGCGGCGAACACGATGATCGCGGCGATGATCGAGGTCGCGGCCAGACCATAGAGGCCGCCCTGGATCGAACCGGTGTGTTGTTCCAGCAAGCCGAACGTGGTGGGGGCGACGAAGCCGCCGAGGTTGCCCACCGAGTTGATCAACGCGATCACGGCAGCGGCGATCCGCGCATCGAGATAGGCCTGCGGGATCGGCCAGAACAGCGACGACGCGGATTTGAAACCCAGTGCGGCGAAGCAGATCGCGACGAAGGCAAAAATCGGCCCGCCAGTGGTGGACATGAACATTCCCGCAGCGGCGATCAGCAATGCCGTGGCCACCCACGCCTGCTGGTGTTTCCATTTCGCCGAGAACGAGGCGAATGCGTACATGCCGATGATCGACAGCAGCCACGGAATCGAGTTGAACAGGCCGACCTGGAAGTCGCTCATCTCGCCCATCTTTTTGATGATGCTCGGCAGCCAGAACGTCGCAGCGTAGATCGTCAATTGAATGAAGAAGTAGATCAGGCAGAACAGGATGATCTGGCGATCCTTGAGCAGTTTGCCCAGCGACGGCCGGATCGGTGTTGCGGCTTCGCGGGCCTTCTGTTCATCGTCGATGGCCTTGACCAGCGCATCCTGCTCGGCGTGGGTCAGCCATTTGGCGTCGTGGGGTTTGGCGTCGAGCCAGAACCAGACGAATACGCACAGGCCGACCGAGAACATCCCTTCAATGAAATACATCCATTGCCAGCCGTGCAGACCCAGGCCTTCGATCTGCAACAGCAGGCCGGACAGCGGGCCGGAAATCAGCGAGGCCACGGCCGAACCGCTGAGGAAGATCGCAATCGCCTTGCCGCGCTCGGCCCCCGGCAACCAGCGGGTGAAGTAGTAGATCACCCCGGGAAAGAACCCGGCCTCGGCCACGCCGAGCAGAAAACGCAGGATGTAGAAGTGGGTTTCGTTCTGGATGAACGCCATGCCGGCGGCCACCAGGCCCCAGGTGAGCATGATGCGGGTCAGCCAGATTCGCGCGCCGACCTTTTGCAGCAGCATGTTGGAAGGGACTTCGAACAGCGCGTAACCGATGAAGAACAGCCCGGCACCGAACCCATAGGCAGCGGCACCGATGCCGAGGTCATGTTCCATGTGGGTGCGGACGAAACCGATGTTCACCCGGTCAATGTAATTGACGATGAACATGATGACGAACAGCGGCAGGACGTGGCGTTTGACTTTGGCAATGGCGGAGGACAGCACCGAATCGGCGCCCTCGTGCATCCCGGCAATGGATGATTTCACTTGGTTTTCTCCCACTCGTTATTTTTATGCGGGGTGTGGCTGGGTGCTGCGTTGTTGATAGACATCATACAACTAGATTTTTTTGTCCTACAAGCGGGAGTGCTCAATCAAATTTATCTACGGCGAAGGGTTTTTATGCTTTTCTGGATTTTAAATGCCGTATTTGTTGGGCTTTAAAGGGGTGATGTGGGCCGATATGCAGAGTGCCAGGCCAGCGAATGTGGAGTGTTGGCGTGAAACCATTGAAAGTTTTCAAAGGAAAATCACTTGTTGTCATACAAGTTGAGCGCCTTAAATCATAGGAGCTCATACAAGTCATCGCCTGCAGTGCTACGATCGGCTTGCCCCGTTCACCGGATCCGACCATGCAAGAAGACCTCGACGCCCCCGCCCGCAAACGCGCCCACAACCTGGCCCATGACCTGGTGGAAAAACTCACCCAGAGCATCCTGCTCGGCCAGATGTTGCCCGGTGACAAGTTGCCGTCGGAGAACTCGATCGTTCAGGAGCACGGCGTCAGTCGCACCGTGGTGCGTGAGGCGATTTCCAAGTTGCAGGCGTCAGGGCTGGTGGAGACGCGGCACGGCATCGGCACGTTCGTGATCGAGCGCGCGCCGGAGCAGGGGCTGCGGCTGAATGTCGACACCGCGCTGGGCGTGCGCAGCATTCTCGAATTGCGCATGGGCCTCGAGACGCAAGCGGCGGCACTGGCCGCGCAACGTCGCAGCGAACAACAACTGGTGCAGATGCGCCAGGCGCTGGACGACTATCAGCGTCTATTGGCCAACAACGACAGTTGTGTCGAGGCCGACCGCCGCTTTCACCTGTTGATTGCCGAAGCCACCGGCAATGTCTGCTTCACCGAAATCATGCAGCACCTGGGCAGCGCGATGATTCCGCGCACCCGGGTCAATGCGGCCGAGCGCGGGGCGGTGGATTTGAGCAAGCTCGGGCAATTGGCGAATCTGGAGCATGAGGCGATTTTCAACGCGATCAAACGCCAGGATCAGGAAGCGGCGCGTGCTGCGATGTGGCTGCACCTGAGCAACAGTCGCGACCGGTTTTCGGCGGGCGGCGCCTGACGCCGCCGCGACTCAAGTCTCAATGGCCCGGACCACCGCCGGCCGCTCCAGATTCAACGCCAGCACACTGATCAACACCACCGCCGAACCCACCAGCACCAGCAGTGTCGGGCGTTCACCGAGGCCCACGGAAGCAATCCCCATTGCGGTCGGCGGAATCAGGTACAGCGTCATCGTCGCCCGGCTCAGATCGACATGCTTGAGCACGAACGCCCACGCCAGATAGGCAAGGGCGCTGGGAAATACCCCCAGAGCGAGCACCGCCCATTGCACCCGCAGCGGCGCACTGGCCACGCTGTCGGCCAGCCCCGGCAAGTAGATCAACAGCAACAGCGTGCCGGACCATACCGTGTAGCAAACCAGCGTCAGCCCGTCATAGCGCCGGGCGTGGTGTTTTTGCAGGGCGAAGTAAACGCTCCACGAAACGGCGGCCAGCAGAATCAGCAAACCGTGGGCATCGATACTGCCGAGGCCGCGATCGCCGCTCACCACAATCACCACGCCGACGAATCCCGTCAGCACACAACCCCAGCGCCAGACGCTGACCCGATCCTTGAACAGAAACCGCGCCAGCAGCGTGCTGAACAGCGGCGTCGATTGCGCCAGCACACTGGACGCGCCGGCGCTGACGCTTTGCTGGCCGATGTTCAGCACGACGTGATGCAGGCTCACGGCAAAAAAAGCCCAGGGCCAATAACAATGGCAAGTCTTGCAGGCGCGGCAGGTGAATGCCCTTGAAGCCTGCAATCACCGCCATGAACAGCGACGCCAACAGAAACCGCAGCAACGCCAGATGACCCGGATCGTAGGCTTGCAGGCCGATATGGATGCCGGTCGGCGAATAGGCCCAGCAGCCGACGACGAAGGCCATGGCCAACAGGATTTTCAAAGGCGAAGTGGAAGGCATGAACGAGGCACCGAGAGGGTTGATGCGCCGAGTATCCGGGTGGCTAATCATTCGCCACAACTGACTTATACTGCGCGAACCGTTCACTCAGAGTGATGATTATGGAGCTGGCGCAAATCCGCATGTTCAAGACCGTGGCCGAAGTCGGCAGCATCGCCAAAGCCGCTGAAAAGCTGTTTTGCGTGCCGTCGAACATTACGGCGCGGATCAAATCCCTGGAAGCGGAACTGGGGGTTGCGCTGTTTCTGCGCGAGGGGCGGGGGTTGCGGATCAGTCCGGCGGGACAGACCTTTCTCGCTTACGCGGAAAAAATTCTGGCACTGACGGCTGAAGCCAAACGCGCCGTCGATCCCGCCGCCGAGCCGTCCGGGCCGCTGCGCATTGGCGCCATCGAATCTTCGGCCACCGGGCGCCTGCCGCGCCTGCTGGCGAAATTTCACAAGCGCTATCCGAATGTGGCGCTGGAACTGACCACCGGCACCTGGGGCCAGTTGCTCGACGATACGGTCAGTCATCGTCTGGACGGCGCGATCGTCGCGGTGGACGTCGAGCGCTCCCAGCTCAAGCGTACGCCGATGTATCGCGAGGAATTGTTGCTGATCGCTTCAACTTCTTTCGGGCCGGTACGCAACTTCGACGATTTGCAGGACAAGACCGTGTTCATGTGGCCACAAGGCTGTCCGTATCGCGCCGCGCTGGAGCATTGGCTGTTGCGACAGGGCCTGGCGTTGCCGATTGTCAGCCTGGCCAGTTACGGGGCGATTGTCGGTTGCGTGAGTGCCGGCGCCGGCGTAGCGCTGGTGCCCAAGGGCGTATTCGAGCAATACGCCAAAGGCGCGGGGTGTGCGGGTTACGAATTCCCGGAGCTGACGGCCATCGACAACTTGTTCTACTGGCATGAAAACGCCGGGGTGCACCCGGCGCGTGAGGCGTTTGTGGCGATGTTGCGCGAGGAGTTTGCCTGAGCCGGATCAGGTCCCGCTCACGTCACGCATTAACAAGCCGAAGCGTAAATCCACCGCATCCGGAATCGGCAGGTACACGGTGTGCCCGTCCCCCGGCGCGATGTCGATAGCTTCGCCCTTGAGGCTCTGCAATTCATGCAGATCAAAATGGAAGTTGCCCTTGGGCGTCATCAGTTCCAGATGATCGCCCAGGGCAAAGCGGTTCTTCACTTTCACCTCGGCCAGCCGATCCCGGCGCTCGCCGGTCAGCTCGCCAACGAATTGCTGACGTTCTGACACCGAGCTGCCGTTCTGGTAGTTCTGGTATTCATCATGCACGTGCCGGCGCAGGAAGCCCTCGGTGTAGCCGCGTTGGGCGAGGGATTCCAGATCGGTCATCAGGCTGCGGTCGAACTCGCGGCCGGCCACCGCGTCGTCAATGGCTCGGCGGTAGACCTGGGTGGTGCGCGCGCAATAGAAGTGGGATTTGGTCCGGCCTTCGATCTTCAGCGAGTGCACGCCCATGCGGGTCAGACGCTCGACGTGCTGCACCGCGCGCAGGTCCTTGGCGTTCATGATGTAGGTGCCGTGCTCGTCTTCGAAGGCCGGCATCATCTCGCCGGGACGATTGGCTTCCTGCAACAGGAACACTTGATCGGTAGGGGCGCCGAGGCCGAGGGTCGGTTGCGGTTCGAAGGTCTGTACGATTTCGCCGAGCTGGTTTTCGGTGGCTTCCTGTGCCGAATATTTCCAGCGGCAGGCGTTGGTGCAGGTGCCCTGATTGGCGTCGCGCTTGTTCATGTAGCCCGAGAGCAGGCAGCGACCGGAATAGGCCATGCACAGTGCGCCGTGGACGAACACTTCCAGCTCCATGCCCGGCACCTGTTCGCGGATCTCGCCGATCTCTTCCAACGACAGTTCCCGGACAGGATGATCCGGCTCAGCCCCTGTTGCTGCCAGAACTCGACGCTCGCCCAGTTCACCGTGTTGGCCTGCACCGACAGGTGAATCGGCATCTGCGGAAAGTGCCGGCGCACCAGCATGATCAGGCCGGGGTCGGACATGATCAGCGCGTCCGGTGCCATGTCGATCACTGGCGCCAGATCCTTGAGGAAGGTCTTGAGCTTGGCGTTGTGCGGCGCGATGTTGACCACCACGTAGAAACGCTTGCCCTGGGCCTGGGCTTCACGAATGCCGAGGGCGAGGTTGGCGTGGTCGAACTCGTTGTTGCGCACCCGCAGGCTGTAGCGCGGCTGGCCGGCATAAACCGCATCGGCGCCGTAGGCGAAGGCGTAGCGCATGTTTTTCAGGGTGCCGGCGGGGGCGAGCAATTCCGGGGTGAAGGAGGGCGTCATGGCGGTGTCGGTCGCAAAAGCGCGGGAGGGTAAACGAGGCGCGGCGAGGGTCTATTGATCTGGATCTATGCTCCATGAACAAAGATGGCACTCGCGCGGACGCGGGCTGACTAAGTTGGGCGGGTGCGCGTGGCGCCTGACTGACATGGACCGGACATGAACCAAAAGAGTCTGCAATTCAAATCCCTCACCGTGCTGTTGCTGCTGGTGACAGTCGCCTTTATCTGGATCCTGCTGCCGTTCTACGGCGCGGTGTTCTGGGCGGTAATCCTCGGCATTGTGTTCGCGCCGATGCAGCGCCGGTTGCAGCAGAAGTTCGGCTGGCAACGCAACCTGACTTCACTGTGCACCCTGAGTGTCTGCGTGGTGATCGCGATTCTGCCGGTGATCGTCATCAGTGTGTTGCTGGTGCAGGAAGGGGCGACGCTCTACGACAATATCGAAAGCGGCAAGCTCGACATTGGCGCCTATCTGGCGCAGTTCAAGCACAGCCTGCCGCCGTACTTTCAGCATCTGCTCGACCGTTTCGGCATGGGCGAACTCAATGCCTTGCGCGAGAAAATCGTCAAGGCAGCGATGCAGGGCAGTCAGGTGCTGGCGACCCAGGCGTTCAGTTTCGGCCAGGGCACCTTCGATTTCGTGGTGAGTTTTTTCATCATGCTGTATTTGCTGTTCTTCTTTCTGCGCGATGGCGCCGAACTGGCGCGCAAGGTGCGCACGGCGGTGCCGCTGGAAGAGCATCACAAACGGCGTCTGCAACTGAAGTTCAATCGGGTGGTGCGCGCCACGGTCAAAGGCAACCTGCTGGTGGCCATCACGCAAGGTGCGTTGGGCGGGGCAATTTTCTGGTTTCTCGACATTCCCAGCGCGCTGCTCTGGGCGGTGTTGATGGCGTTTCTGTCGCTGCTGCCGGCGGTGGGGGCCGGGATCGTCTGGGCGCCGGTGGCGGTTTACTTCCTGCTCAGCGGAATGATCTGGCAGGGTGTGGTGCTGGGGCTGTTCGGGGTGTTCGTGATCGGCCTGGTGGATAACGTGCTGCGTCCGGTGCTGGTGGGCAAGGACACGCGCATGCCGGATTACATGATCCTGATCTCGACCCTGGGCGGGATGGCGGTGTTCGGTCTCAATGGTTTCGTGATCGGGCCGCTGATCGCTGCATTGTTCATGTCGAGCTGGGCGCTGTTCGTCGAAACCAGACCGAAGGTGCAGTTGCCTTAAGCCTTGAACGGGCCGTTGATCAGCTGTTGCGACAGCGCCTGGGCGGCTGGCAAAGAGGTGAGCGGGCCGCTGACCGGTTCGCCGTCGCGCACCAGATACCAGCAGGCGAGCAGTCCAAGCTCTCTGAGGGATGCGGGGACCGCGCTGCCGACAACGGACATGATTTGAACCTGAGCCATGAAAAGTACCTCCATCAATCTATGGAGCTACCTTAGGGGCTTGGCCGTTTCAGGGACAATCAACGCTTTCGATAGTGGACATTGATGCCGTTGAGGGCCGGATCAATCGACCACTTGATCGAGCATGTGCACGATCTCGTGTTCGTTGAGCAAACCCTTGCGCACCAGGTTTTCCGCCAGCAGCGACACAAACTTCGCCGTGCGGTGGCCTTCCAGGTGCTTGAGCTCGGTCAGGGCGTTGTACACCTTGCTCGAGGTGCATAAACCGACGATGCGGTGCGGATTCTGTGTTGGCATTCCTGTCGTCCTTGTTTTTATCAACCTGTTGTATGCGGACGGATTCAGATTGCGGTTCCGTCATGACAAATCGATGACCGTTTTGTGTTTCGGCCCGACGGTCGAGTCCATCATGCCGACTTTAACGGGTGAAACTGTCTCCACAGCGACCTTGGCGAGATTTTTTCAGACGTTGGCCGACGGACGGTTGGCTTTCTTGAGGCCAATAAAAAGCCCCGCTTTAAAAGCGGGGCTCTGTCTGTGTGCTTACCAGCGACCACCGTAGTAGTGCGGGTGGCCGTAATAACCACGGGGCGGACCGTAGTAGACCGGGCCTGGTACATAAACCGGTTGTTGTACGTAAACCGGGGCCGGCTGGTAGTAGACCGGTGGTGGCGGTTGTTGCACGTACACCGGCGCCGGTTGAGCGTAAACAGGCTGTTGAACATACACCGGACGATCCTGGTTGATGAGCGCCGAGCCGATGATGGCCGAGCCGACGATCGCACCAAATACCGCCGGGCCCTGCCAGCCACCGCCGTGGGCTTCTGCCTGACCCGTGATCGCGAATGCACCAATCAACAAGGCCACGATGGGGAGTTTACGAATCATGATTAATCCTCGGTTCTTCGACCCGGCGTCCGGGCCTGCATCAGGCTCGGGATAGCGCGGGGATACTTCTAAGACAGCAACATTTGGAAAAACAGCACGGCGGCTGGGTAAATTTTGTGTAAGGTCTGTACCGGCTTGCTTACCGGGTTTCAGGCAGCGGCTGTGATGCCCGGAACAGGCCGCCTTATGATCGTTCAGAACCCGATGGTCTGGCTAATCCCGTCCATCCGAAAGTGCATTCGAAGGAGACTCCCATGCAGATGAACCCCAACAAAGACACCCAATTGTGCATGTCCCTGTCTGGGCGTCCCGGGAATTTCGGTCTGCGTTTTCATAACCATTTGTACGAACAACTGGACCTGAATTTCTACTACAAGGCCTTCAGCAGCCAGGATCTGCCAGGCGCCGTCGGCGGGATCCGGGCGCTGGGCATCCGCGGTTGCGGGGTGTCGATGCCGTTCAAGGAGGCCTGCATTGCCCTGGTCGATGAGCTGGATGCCTCGGCAGCGGCAATCCAGTCGATCAACACCATCGTCAACACCAACGGCCATCTCAAGGCCTACAACACCGATTACATCGCCATCGCCCAGTTGCTGGACACCCACGCGGTGCCGAAGGACTCGACTTTCGCCCTGCGCGGCAGCGGCGGTATGGCCAAGGCCGTGGCCAGCGCCTTGCGCGATGGTGGCTACAAGAACGGTCTGATCGTCGCCCGCAACGAGCGCGCCGGCCGTGCGCTGGCCGATTCCCTGGGCTATCGCTGGCAGGCGGAATTGGGTGAGGAGCGCCCGCAGATGCTGATCAACGTCACTCCGGTGGGCATGGACGGTGGCCCGGAAGCGGGGCAACTGGCGTTTGAGGTGGATGTGATCAAGTCTGCTGACACCGTGTTCGATGTGGTGGCGATCCCCTCGGAAACCCCGCTGATCGTGCGCGGCCGCGCCGAAGGCAAAAAAGTCATCACCGGGCTGGAAGTGATCGCGATCCAGGCGCTGGAGCAGTTCGTGCTGTACACCGGCGTGCGGCCGACGGTCGAGCAGTTCGATGCCGCGGTGGCGTTTGCCCGCAGCTGATTGATCTCGGTGTCGGGGTTGGTCATTGCCTATACTGCCGGATCAGCAGGCACAGACTTGCCCCACGACAAAAACCGAGGTTTGCATGCACCCGCCCATTCTCAACCTGAATGATGTCGAACTCGAACCGTTGCCCGAAGCCCTGGCCCCCGAAGGCGAAACCGCCGGGCGCTATCAGCAGCGGTTCGCCCGAATCGGCCAGCAACTGGGCGCGCAGAAGCTCGGTTATCGCCTGTATGCGCTGCCGCCGGGCATGCGCGGCAGTCCGTTCCACAGCCATCGGGTCAATGAAGAGATGTTCTACGTGGTGGCCGGGGAAGGGGAGGTGCGTCTGGGGGCCGAGCGTTTCCCGATCCGCGCCGGCGACGTGATCGCCTGCCCGCCGGGCGGCCCGGAAAAAGCGCATCAAATCATCAACACCAGCTCGCAGGAGCTGCGCTATCTGGCGGTCAGCACCCAGCAGCAACCGGACATCTGCGAGTACCCGGACTCGAACAAATACGCGGTGATGGATAACTTCAGCATCGATGCCGAGGGCAATGCCTCGGGGTTCGTCGCGGTGGCGCGGCAGTCGGACGGGGTGGATTACTGGGACGGCGAGTAACGCCGCCCCATTACGCTTATTCGAGGCGGGCCAGACGCTCTTCCAGCGCCGCAATCCGCGCTTCCAGCTCTTCGATGCGCTCCACTGACACACCGCTGGCAGCGCCGCGATCACTCGGATTCTGTCGTGCCGCAATAATCGCCTCGATGTCCGCCGGATCACCCAGTGCATGGGTGTAGCGATCTTCGCGCTGGCCGGCCTGACGCGGAATCAGCACCGCCAGATCCCGGGCGATCAGGCGTTCCAGTTGATGCACCACTTGTTCGGCGTCTTCGAATTCATGCATGCGACCGCTGCGGGTCAACAGTTCGTTGACGGTCTGCGGGCCGCGCAGGAACATCAGCCCGGTCAGAATCATCTGTGCCGGCACCAGCTCCAGCGCCTTGTCGACCTTGTGCTCCCAGCGGTCGGCGCGGCTGCCCATCACGAGCTTGGCGAAACCGCGACCTTCGAGGGCACGCAGGCTCTGGCCGACCTGGCCCTGGGTCAGGTTCATCACCGGTTCCCGGCTGGTTTTCTGATTGCAGGCCAGCACCAGCGCGTTGAGGGTCAGCGGATAGGTTTCCGGGCTGGTGGCCTGTTTCTCGATCAGCGAACCCAGAATGCGGATTTCCGTGGCGTTGAGCCGTGGTTCGTTGACGTTGGTTTCAAGTTCTGTGGACATCGCGCGTTCCCTCTGCAGTCGAAGGCGCCTAGCCTAATCCTTGCTGGATAAAAGACAAGTCGCGCGGCCCGCGAGCATGGCTATAATCGCCCCACGATTCACCCAGCCACCACGTGAGACTGCCATGACCATTTCCCTGTATGCCGCATCCGTCCCGGTTTTCCAACAAATGCTCAACGCCCTGAGCGATGTGCTGAAAAAGGCCGAAACCCACGCCACCGCGAAAAACATCGACCCGAATGCCTTCCTGCAAGCGCGTCTGTACCCGGACATGTTCCCGCTGGTGCGTCAGGTGCAGATCGCCGTGGACTTCGCCAAAGGCGTTTCCTCGCGTCTGGCTGAAGTCGAAATCCCGAAATACGACGACAGCGAAACCACCTTCGCCGAGCTGCAAGCGCTGATCGCCAAGGTTCTGGCCTTCATCGGCGAGATCAAGCCTGAGCAAATCAATGGCAAGGAAGGCATCGAGATCGTGACCCGTCCGGGCACCCCGAAAGAGAAGCGCTTCAGCGGCCAGGCTTACCTGCTGAGCTACGGCCTGCCGCAGTTCTTCTTCCACGTCACCACCGCTTACGACCTGCTGCGTCACAACGGTGTTGAAATCGGCAAGCGCGATTACATGGGCGCGTTCTAAACCCGACGCATAAAAAAGCCCGCCAAGGTTTGCGCCTTGGCGGGCTTTTTTGTTGCGCTCGGTGTTTACGCCGGACGTTGGGCTTTCTGCTCTTCGCCCAGGCAAGCCGCAGCGGTGAACAGCACGTCGGTGGAGGAATTCAGCGCCGTCTCGGCCGAATCCTGCAGTACGCCAATGATGAAGCCGACAGCCACCACCTGCATGGCGATTTCGCTCGGAATGCCGAACAGGCTGCACGCCAGCGGGATCAGCAGCAGCGAACCGCCGGCTACACCGGACGCACCGCACGCGCAGATTGCGGCGACAACGCTGAGCAGGATCGCGGTCGGGATGTCCACGGCAATGCCCAAGGTATGCACGGCAGCGAGGGTCAGCACGGTGATCGTGATCGACGCACCGGCCATGTTGATGGTCGCGCCCAGCGGAATCGAGACCGAATAGGTGTCTTCGTGCAGGCCCAGGCGTTTGCTCAGTTCCAGGTTGACCGGAATGTTCGCCGCCGAGCTGCGGGTGAAGAACGCGGTGATGCCGCTTTCACGCAGGCATTTCAGCGTCAGTGGGTACGGGTTGCGGCGCAGCTTCCAGAACACGATCAGCGGGTTCATCACCAGCGCCACGAAGGCCATGCAGCCCAACAGCACCGCCAACAAATGGGCGTAGCCGACCAGTGCGCCAAAACCGGAAGTGGCCAGGGTCGAAGCCACCAGGCCGAAAATCCCCAGCGGCGCGAAACGGATCACCACGCGCACGATCAGGGTCACGCCGTTGGACAAATCGCTGACCACTTCCCGGGTGGTATCACCGGCGTGGCGGATGGCGACGCCCATGCCGATGGCCCAGGCCAGAATGCCGATGAAGTTGGCGTTCATCAGTGCAGTGACCGGGTTATCGACCACGCTCAGCAGCAGGCTTTGCAGGACTTCACCGATGCCGCCCGGTGCCGTCACGGCGACGTTGTCGGTGGACAGCACCAGATGCGACGGGAACAGGGTGCTGGCAACCACGGCCACCGCCGCAGCGCCAAAGGTGCCCAGCAGATAGAGGAACAGAATCGGCCGGATATGGGTTTCCTGGCCGTGCTTGTGGTTGGCAATCGATGCCATGACCAGCACGAATACCAGAATCGGTGCCACGGCTTTGAGCGCCGAGACGAACACCTTGCCGATGAACGCGGTGCCTTTGGCGGCCTCCGGTGCGAGCAGCGCCAGGGCGATGCCGGCAATCAGGCCGATCAGGATCTGCGTGACCAGGCTGAGGCTTTTCAGGCGTTGCATTAAAGAAGGGGATGAAGCGGTCATAACGGCATCTCTGCTTTTTATAGGGTGCAAGGTTGCGTGATCCGGGCGATGAATCGGGGGCAGGCCACAGACACGAACCGAAAGGAATGGCGCGACAGCCACGCCGTTAAACGGGCGGCTGAACAGGGTGTACGTTTTTCAGGGCGCGGACTTTATCACAGCGTAGGCCTTATCCTTCAGGCCTGTGACGATCTGCCACCGAAACGTTCGGCAACATAGACAGGTTTGTGCAAGTCACTCGGGAAACACTCTGTTAAGATTGCGCATCCTTATTTTCAAGTTCTGCCGGCGGGCCTTCGGGTCAACGCTGGTGTCGTCGTTTTGCTGGAGTTCCTCATGCTGTTGCCCATCCTTCTGTTGTCTGCCGCCGGATTCACGGTGCTGACCACGGAGTTCGTCATCGTCGGCCTGTTGCCGGCGATTGCCCGAGATCTGGCCGTCACCATCCCGCAAGCCGGGTTGCTGGTGACTCTATTCGCTTTCACCGTGGCCATGTTCGGTCCTTTCTTGACCGCCTATTTCGCCCGCTTCGAACGGCGCAAACTGTTCATCACCATCCTGATCATGTTCGGTCTGGCCAACACCGTAGCGGCATTGGCGCCGAACATCTGGGTCATGGCCCTCGCGCGGTTGATCCCGGCGCTGGGGTTGCCGGTGTTCTGGGCCCTGGCCAGTGAAACGGCCGTGGACATCGTCGGCCCGGACTTCGCCGGTCGCGCCATTGCCAAGATCGGCTTCGGCATCGTCTGCGCCACGGTGTTCGGCATTCCCGTCGGCACGCTGATTTCCGACGCGTTCGGCTGGCGCAGCGCGTTCGCCATTCTGGCGGTGATCGCGTTCGCCAAGGCCTTGCTGCTGTTTGTCTACCTGCCGAAAACCAGCCTGCACCAGCATCAGGTCAGCTTCGCTTCGCAGTTCAAGATCCTGCGCAGCCCGCTGATGCTTGGCCATGTATTGCTGTCGATCCTGGTGTTCAGCGGCATGTTCACGGCTTACACCTATCTAGCGGACATTCTCGAGCGTCTGGCCGGCTTCAATGGCACCGTGGTCGGTTGGTGCCTGATGGGCTTTGGCGCGGTCGGCCTGATCGGCAACTCGCTGGGCGGTCGCGCGGTGGATCGCCATCCGCTGATGGCTTCGGTGATGTTCTGTGCGTTCATGATCCCCGGGATGGTGGCGCTGGTGCCGAACATCAATTCGTCGCTGGGTCTGGCGGCGGCGATGGGTATCTGGGGTGTGACCCAGGCGGCGCTGTTTCTGGTCAGCCACGTGCGCTTGATGAAAGCTGCACCTGAAGCGCCGGCCTTCGCCGCGTCGTTGAACATTGCCGGGGCCAATCTCGGGATTGGTCTGGGCGCGATCATTGGCGGTCGAGTGATCGATAGTGCCGGCCTGGGCTTCGTAGGCTTCGCGGCCGCCGCGTTCATCCTGCTGTCGATATTCCTCGCCATGGTGTTGATGGTGCTCAAGCCGCGCGAGGTCTGCGCGCAGGCTTAAAACTCGGTAAACAGCTCGCGTCGGGCACCTTCGGTAATCGCTTTGATGCCGGGGTGCTTGACCTTGCGCTCCACCGAAATCGCGTAAAACGACTCGCTCACCGCATCGGTCTGACCGATCAACTCGACGCCGTACTGGCGCTTCACCTCATCGGCAATCACGCTCGGCCCGATGAAGATCCCGCTCCCGGATTGGCCGAACGCCTGCATCAGGGCGCTGTCATCGAACTCCCCGACAATTCTTGGCTGAATCTGCTGCTCGGCGAACCAGCGCTGCAAACGGCTGCGCACCACGGTCTCTGCGCCGGGGATCAACAGCGGCGCGCCGTGCAGGCTGCGCGGAAAATCCTGACCGTATAACGCCGCCAGCTCGGCGGTGGCAAAGAAACTGATCCCGCATTCTCCGAGTTTCTGGCTATAGCCCTTGATGTCCAGGTGCGACGGCATCGGGCTGTCGGAGATCACCAGGTCCAGGCGCTGGATCGCCAGATCCGCCAGTAATCGCTCTAGTTTGTCTTCGCGGCAGGTGATGCGCAGTGGCTCGCTCAATTCCATGGTCGGTGCGATCAGGCGATAGACGATGGACTTGGGCACCACGTCCGCCACGCCGACCCGGAACAGGATCTGCTGTTCGTTGGGCTGGGCACGCAGCATCAGTTCCAGTTCGCCACCGAGTTGAAACATCTGCTCGGCGTAGGGCAGGGCCTGGCGCCCGGCTTCGGTGAGTTCGAGTTGCCGGCCGACCCGCTGGAACAGCTCGATGCCGTAGGTCTGTTCCAGCAGGGAAATCTGCCCGCTGATGGTTTGCGGCGTGAGGTTCAGTTGCTCGCAGGCACGCACGATGCTTCCAGTCTTCGCTACAACCCAGAAGTAATGCAGTTGTCGGTAATTGAGCATGGCGTTCGGTCCGTCAAATACAGTTCGTATAAATCGAAGTATAGCCGCTAAAAATACGAATTTTCCTGAAGTGTTTGTCTCCCTAGAATGCCCAGCCATCGACGGGCGGTCTGCGACCCTCTCTGTTCATTCGAAGGAAACCTTATGAAATACACGATCCCGGCACTGATGTTTACGTCTTTACTGCTTATGACCGGTTGCGACCAGGCCGAAAAAAGCGCCCAGCAATTGATGGGCAAGGCCGCCGAAAGCGCCAAGCAGGCGATCGACGACACGCACAAAGCCGCCGAGCAGGCGCTCAGCGAGGCCACTGGCGGCCTGATCGAGAAAAAAGAAGCCCCGGAAAAAGATGCGGAAAAATCCGAATCTTCCTCCAAGACCATTTAAACCGTCTTACAAGAGTCAGGACTGACCCATGGAATACCTGTTAGAACTCGCTTCCAGCCCGACGGCCTGGATTGCCTTGGCCACACTGGTGGTGATGGAAATCGTGCTCGGCATCGATAACCTGATCTTCATCTCGATCCTGACCAACAAGCTGCCCGAGCAGTACCGGCAGAAGGCTCGCCGCCTCGGTATCGGCATGGCGCTGATCATGCGTCTGGCGCTGTTGAGCACTATCGCCTTCATCGTGCAGTTGACCGCGCCGGTCATCGAGATCCTGGGCCAGGCGTTCTCCTGGAAGGACATGATCCTGATCGCCGGTGGCCTGTTCCTGGTGTGGAAGGCGACGACCGAGATCCATCACAGCATGGACCCGGTGCCGGACGATCCGAAGTCGGCGACCTCGACGGTAACCCTGGGCTTTGCCGCCGCCATCGGGCAGATCCTGATGCTGGACATGGTGTTCTCGATCGACAGCATCATCACCGCGGTCGGCATGACCGAACACTTGCCGATCATGGTGATCGCGGTGGTGGTTTCGGTACTGGTGATGCTGTTTGCGGCTGACCCGCTGGCCAAGTTCATCAACGACAACCCGTCGGTGGTGATGCTGGCCCTGGGCTTCCTGATCATGATCGGCATGACGCTGATCGCCGAAGGCTTCGGCGCCCACGTACCGAAAGGTTATGTGTATGCCGCCATGGCGTTCTCGGCTGCGATCGAGGTGTTGAACATGATGTCCCGTCGCGCCAAGCAGAAGAAACTGGCTGCCCAGGCGTAATCGCTGGAAAATCGAAGGCCGCGTCACTCGAAAGAGTCACGCGGCCTTTTTCGTTTGAATCGGTTGAAAGACGTCAGTGCGCGGTGGCGTGACGGGCGCTGTGTTTTTCGATCTTCTTGATCGGTGCAGGTTGCACAGGGTGGTGATGGCGGCGGGAAATCCGCAGCACGCCCCACAACATGGCGGCGGCCACGGCCAGCCAGCCGGCAATCAACATCACAATGGTCATGGTCAGGCTCATCGGTGCCTCCTCTTTGCCCTGCATCGGGCGCTCACTCTTTTGCTGTCTTTCGAGTGACAGTCTAGTCGCTGGCGTGTTTCAGGCTATTGACCAAAGGTCGGTGGTGACCAATCACTTCGCTCTATGCAGCCGATGCATCTGCCCCTTTGGGCTATACCGCAGCGTTGCGCCGTCCTATGATCCTCGACCAAGCCGGAACACGATGACCGGTAACTGATCAAGAGAGTGACGATGGTGCAGCTATTTTCGCGGATTCGCATGGCACTGCTGGTGGCCGGTTGTGTGACAGCTTTGGTGGGGTGTGCGGGCAGTGTGGCGCCGGAAGTCCAGCGCCTGCCGGAACGTGTTGAACTCAGCGGCACCTTCTATCGGGGCGAAGCCAATCAGAGCGGGCCGCAGGTGTTGGCCAGTCTGCTGTCGCAGCAAGGCATCGTGATCACCCCGGGGTTGCTGGAAAAACCTTTGCACTTGCCGGGCGCCGAGGACAAGCTTCAGCAGAACATGCAGAACCTGGCCCGCGAATACGGCATGGTCGTGTACCCGGTAGATGCCCGTTTGCCGGCGCTGCTGACCCAGGTGGCGGCGGGTTACCCGGTGATGGTGCGTTTCAGCGAAGGATCGGCGTTCTGGGCCGAGCCGCGGTACGCGATCCTTTCCGGCTATGACCGCAAGAAGCAGAAGGTTCTGCTGCGCGCCGGGATGAATCGTCGTGAACTGATGAGTTTCAGTTCTTTCGAGTCGGCGCTCGAAAAGTCGGGTGGCTGGGCGGTATTGATTCAGAAGCCATCGCAGCTCCCGGCAGCGGTCGATCGTCAGCGTTGGCTGAAAGCCGCTGATGAACTGGCGCAGGCTGGCCAGGAACGCGAAGCGGCGCAGGCGCGCAAGGCGTTGGCGGGGCAGTGAGGTTCCGTCCGTCTCCTGACGGGCACCCTGGCGCGCAGCTACGCTCTTAAGGGTAACGCCCGGTTTTTTCGGGTGATTACCCGAATGAGAGGTGCGTATGAGTACCGATTCGAGCTTCGACGACCATAAACCGGACAGCGTGCCGACCACGCCGGAGCCGGACGTTGATCCAGTGCTGGATCCGGACAGTCCGCTACGCGATCCATTGGCGCGTCCTGCGGTAGTAACCCCGGAACATCGGCGCGACCCCAGTGCCGGCGACGGTATTCCCGATGATGACCAGATGCCGCTGCCCAACGACTGAACCGGCAGACGAAAAAAAGCCCCGAAGATTCGGGGCTTTTTCTTGTGTCGCGAATTACTTGGACGCTTCGACTACGCCGCTCTGGCGACCCTTGAGGTTTTTCTCGGCCTTGTATTGCTGGGCCACCGCCGGAACGTTGGTGCTCCGACCGGTTTCCACCCAGCTGCGGATGCGGCTGGCATCGGCGAAGTGGGTGTACTTGCCGAACGCATCGAGAATCACCAGGGCGACCGGGCGGTTGCTCATCCGGGTCACGAGCACCAGGCAATGGCCGGCCGGATTGGTGAAGCCGGTCTTGGTGATCTTGATGTCCCAGTCGGCCTTGTTCACCAGGTGGTCGGTGTTACGGAAACCCAGGGTGTAATTGGGTTTGCGGAACGAGACGGTTTTTTCCTTGGTGGTGGTGAGTTCGGTCAGGATCGGATGCTTTTGCGCAGCCATCAGCAATTTGCTCAGGTCGCGCGCGGTGGATACGTTTCGCTCCGACAGGCCGGTTGGTTCCACAAAGTGGGTGCTGGTCATGCCCAGCGCCTTGGCCTTGGCGTTCATCGCCGCGATGAAGGCTGCATAACCGCCCGGATAGTGATGGGCGAGACTGGCGGCGGCGCGGTTTTCCGAGGACATCAAAGCGATCAGCAGCATTTCGCGGCGCGGCAGTTCGCTGCGCAGTTTGACCCGGGAAAACACGCCTTTCATTTCCGGGGTGTGGCTGATGTCGACGTCAATCCATTCGTCCATGTTCTGGTGGGCTTCAACCACGACCAGGCCGGTCATCAACTTGCTGACGGAAGCGATCGGCACGATCACGTCCGGATTGCTGGAGTAGATGACTTTGTTGGTCTGCAGATCCATCAGCAGGGCGCTGCCGGAGGCAATCTTCAACTGTGAAGCGTCTCGTGGGGCAGCGGTGGTTTCGGCGGCGTTGACCGTTGGCGTGAGGAGCGTGCCTGAAAATGCAAAAACCAGGCTCAGGATGGACAGACGAATATTCACGCGGGCGAACTCATGAAGGTTGGAAATGCCGTTTTTTGTAACGGACTGTGTCGTAAAACGACGCATTCTAGGAGTATGGCTGAAGATCTGTCGATGGTTGTTTGAAGGGCATGAAAAAGTCGTGAAAAGCCCTGTAAAAATAGGGGTTTCCGGCGAACGGTAAAGGTTTTTTCGAGGATATGAAAAACCCCGCACAAGGCGGGGTTCTTTTGGAGCGGAAAAAGCGCTTTAAGCGTGCAGGGTTTCTGCCGCGTAGAGGGTGTTTTCCAGCAGGCAGGCACGGGTCATCGGGCCGACGCCGCCCGGTACTGGTGTGATCCAGCCGGCGCGGGGCAGGGCGGTTTCGTACACGACGTCACCGACCAATTTGCCGTCGTCCTGTCGGTTGATGCCGACGTCGATCACGATCGCGCCTTCCTTGATCCACTCACCCTTGACCAGACCCGGCTTGCCGGCGGCAACCACCACCAGATCGGCGCGGCCGACGTGGCCGGCCAGATCTTTGGTGAAGCGGTGGGTCACGGTCACGGTGCAGCCGGCCAGCAGCAGCTCCATGGCCATCGGGCGACCGACGATGTTGGAAGCGCCGACAACCACTGCATCCATACCGTACAGATCGACACCGGTGCTTTCCAGCAGGGTCATGATGCCTTTCGGCGTGCACGGACGCAGCAGCGGAATGCGCTGGGCCAGGCGACCGACGTTATAAGGATGGAAACCGTCGACGTCCTTGTCCGGGCGGATGCGTTCCAGCAGCTTGGACGCGTCCAGGTGCTCAGGCAGAGGAAGTTGAAGCAGAACGCCGTCGATTGCCGGGTCGTCGTTCAGTCGATCGATCAGATCGGTCAGTGCTTCCTGAGTGGTTTCGGAAGGCAGGTCGTAGGCTTGGGAGAGGAAGCCGACCTCTTCACAGTCTTTACGCTTGTGCGAGACATAAACCTGAGAGGCAGGATCGCTGCCGACCAGGATCACCGCGAGGCCGGGAGTGCGCAAGCCTTGCTCGCGACGTTCGGCTACCCGTTGGGCGATCTGCTGGCGCAGGCTGGCGGCGATTGATTTGCCGTCGATTAGTTGTGCAGTCATTGCGCGTGATTAACCATCGAGAGGGGAAAAAAAGAGAACGCATTCTCGCATGTCAAACGGTGAGGGCAAAGGCGCTTGGTCAGCAAATTCCCCTAAGCCCTTTAATTAAATGAATTTTTTTCAAAAAGGATTTGACGACCTGCAGGTCGCTCTATACTATTCGTCGCACTTGTCGGGCACAGCCTAGCACTGGTTAAGAAGGTCGAGCGAAATCAAGGTTTTGCGAGACTGGAAAGCACTTAGTTTGTAGTCCTCCAAGGGTACAGCTAACAAGGCGCCCGTAGCTCAGCTGGATAGAGCATCCGCCTTCTAAGCGGATGGTCGCAGGTTCGAGTCCTGCCGGGTGCGCCATTAGGCAGCTTTGGCACAAGTAACGCGATATGGTGGGCGTAGCTCAGTTGGTAGAGCACGGGATTGTGACTCCCGTTGTCGTGGGTTCGATCCCCATCGTCCACCCCATATTTCGAAAGGCGCCAGATGTAACAGTCTGGCGCCTTTGCTTTAAAAAGCTTCATCCGCGGATGTGGTGGAATTGGTAGACACACTGGATTTAGGTTCCAGCGCCGCGAGGCGTAAGAGTTCGAGTCTCTTCATCCGCACCAATCAAAGCTTCATTCATGCCGTTGGTAGGGTGAAGTTCTACAAAGAAGTTGTTTGGCTTCTTTGACACGCAATATGGTGGGCGTAGCTCAGTTGGTAGAGCACGGGATTGTGACTCCCGTTGTCGTGGGTTCGATCCCCATCGTCCACCCCATATTTCGAAAGGCGCCAGATTTAACAGTCTGGCGCCTTTTTTGTTTTAGGAATTCGAGTTTCTGGCGACTGCTGGTTTCGGGTCGCAGGGCGGGGCGCTTCGTCGTATCAATGTTGCTCGATGATGCCGCGCTGCCCGCCGACCTTGCTTGCGAGGTTGGCTGTCAGGGAGATGATTCAACTACCTCTATATATAGAAGAGGTTGGTGCAGAGCCCTGGCTTGATTGGCTGTATTTGCTAACAGGGCGAGGCGCAACCGTTTGTCCCCGCCTTCAATTTGCCTGCTGTTTTTTTACCCGTTTTCAGTAGGGTGACTTCTTGAGTTTGACCTACTAGAATGCTTGCCCTTGATTCTTGGGTCGGAAACGGCCGGCTAACGTCTGTGCAACGAGGAATATCCATGCAAGTTTCTGTTGAAAATACTACTGCTCTTGAGCGCCGCATGAGCATCACCGTGCCGGCTGAGCGCATCGAGACTCAGGTCAACAAGCGTCTGCAGCAGACTGCCCAGAAGGCCAAGATTGCTGGCTTCCGTCCAGGCAAAGTGCCTATGAGCGAAATCAAGCGCCGTTTTGGTGCTGATGCGCGTCAGGAAGCGATCGGCGATGTGATCCAGTCCTCCTTCTACGAAGCTGTGGTTGAGCAGAAGCTGAACCCGGCCGGTTCGCCGTCGATCGAGCCTAAGTCGCTCGAAGCTGGCAAGGACCTGGAATACGTAGCCGTGTTCGAAGTGTTCCCTGAGTTCACCGTTGCCGGTTTCGAAGGCATCACCGTTGAGCGTCTGAGCGCTGAAGTGGCTGACGCCGATCTGGACAAGATGCTGGACATCCTGCGCAAGCAGAACACCCGTTTCGAAGTGGCCGATCGCGCTGCCCAGAACGAAGACCAACTGAACATCGATTTCGTTGGCAAGGTTGACGGCGAAGTGTTCGCTGGCGGCTCCGCCAAGGGCACTCAGCTGGTACTGGGTTCCGGCCGCATGATCCCTGGCTTCGAAGAGGGCCTGGTTGGCGCCAAGGCCGGCGAAGAGCGCGTTCTGAACCTGACCTTCCCAGAGGACTATCAGAACCTGGACCTGGCTGGCAAAACCGCCGAGTTCACTGTGACCGTCAACACCGTTTCCGAGCCAAAACTGCCTGAGCTGAACGAAGAGTTCTTCGCCCAGTTCGGCATCAAGGAAAGCGGCATCGACGGTTTCCGCACCGAAGTTCGCAAGAACATGGAGCGTGAACTGCGTCAGGCCATCAAATCCAAGGTCAAGAATCAGGTAATGGACGGTCTGCTGGCCACCAACCCGATCGAAGTGCCTAAGGCTCTGCTGTCCAACGAAGTTGACCGTCTGCGCGTGCAGGCTGTTCAGCAGTTCGGCGGCAACATCAAGCCTGACCAACTGCCGGCCGAGCTGTTCGAAGAGCAAGCCAAGCGTCGCGTTGTCCTGGGTCTGATCGTGGCTGAAGTGGTCAAGCAATTCGACCTGAAGCCAGACGAAGCCCGCGTTCGCGAAATGATTCAGGAAATGGCTTCGGCTTACCAAGAGCCTGAGCAGGTCGTGTCCTGGTACTACAAGAACGAGCAACAACTGAACGAAGTCCGTTCGGTTGTGCTGGAAGAACAAGTTGTGGATACTGTTCTGCAGAAAGCTAGCGTGACCGACAAATCGGTCTCTTACGAAGAAGCGGTCAAGCCGGTAGAAGCTCCAAAAGCCGACTGATTGTTTCTGCGTTAGAAGCACACACCATAAGCCAGCCTTCGAGCTGGCTTATGCGTATTCAAGACATGACTATTTGGGAGTGACTGCAGAGCATGTTCCGTAATTCCTATATTCAGCAGAACTCTGATATCCAGGCCGCCGGCGGCCTGGTCCCGATGGTTGTCGAGCAATCTGCTCGTGGCGAGCGCGCCTATGACATCTACTCGCGTCTTCTCAAGGAGCGGGTGATCTTTCTGGTGGGTCCGGTAGAGGACTACATGGCCAACCTGATCTGCGCGCAATTGCTGTTCCTTGAAGCGGAAAACCCGGACAAGGACATCCATCTTTACATCAACTCCCCGGGCGGCTCGGTTACTGCAGGCATGTCGATCTACGACACCATGCAGTTCATCAAGCCAAACGTGTCGACCACCTGCATCGGTCAGGCCTGCAGCATGGGCGCGTTCCTGCTGACCGCAGGTGCACCGGGCAAGCGTTACTGCCTGCCGAACTCGCGAGTGATGATTCACCAGCCACTGGGCGGTTTCCAGGGCCAGGCGTCGGATATCGAAATCCACGCCAAGGAAATCCTCTTCATCCGCGAGCGTCTGAACACGCTGATGGCCAAGCACAGCGGTCGCACTCTGGAAGAAATCGAGCGCGACACCAACCGCGACAACTTCATGAGTGCAGAAGCTGCGAAGGAATACGGCCTGATCGACGAAGTGATCAACCAGCGTCCAGCTTAAAATAAGCAGCTCAAAACAGGCCTGATCGGCTGGTCCGATCAGTGGCGGGCTTGAAAAAGCCCGCAATAGCCTTCATCTTGTGTTGCAAGCCTATCGGATTTGGATCGAACGAATGACTGACACCCGCAACGGCGAGGACAACGGCAAGCTGCTCTATTGCTCCTTCTGTGGCAAAAGCCAGCATGAAGTGCGCAAATTGATTGCCGGCCCCTCGGTCTTTATCTGCGACGAGTGCGTCGACCTGTGCAACGACATCATCCGCGAGGAGGTGCAGGAAGCACAGGCCGAAAGCAGCGCGCATAAATTGCCTTCGCCTAAAGAAATCAGCGGCATCCTTGACCAGTACGTCATTGGTCAGGAGCGTGCGAAGAAGGTTCTCGCGGTAGCGGTGTACAACCACTACAAGCGTCTGAACCAGCGTGACAAAAAGGCTGACGACGTCGAACTCGGCAAGAGCAACATCCTGCTGATCGGCCCGACAGGCTCCGGTAAAACCCTGCTGGCCGAAACCCTGGCCCGCTTGCTGAACGTTCCGTTCACCATCGCCGACGCAACCACCCTCACCGAGGCGGGTTACGTGGGTGAAGACGTCGAGAACATCATTCAGAAGCTGCTGCAGAAGTGCGATTACGACGTGGAAAAGGCCCAGATGGGCATTGTCTACATCGATGAAATCGACAAGATTTCGCGCAAGTCCGACAACCCGTCGATCACCCGGGACGTTTCCGGTGAAGGCGTGCAGCAGGCCTTGCTCAAGTTGATCGAAGGCACGGTCGCTTCCGTTCCGCCGCAAGGTGGCCGCAAGCATCCGCAGCAGGAATTCCTGCAGGTCGACACCCGTAACATCCTGTTCATCTGCGGTGGTGCGTTCTCCGGTCTGGAGAAAGTGATTCAGAACCGTTCCACCAAGGGTGGCATCGGTTTCAACGCAGAAGTGCGCAGCAAGGAAGAAGGCAAGAAGGTTGGTGAATCCCTGCGTGAAGTCGAGCCTGACGATCTGGTCAAGTTCGGTCTGATCCCGGAATTCGTCGGTCGTCTGCCGGTTCTTGCGACGCTGGACGAGCTGGATGAGGCTGCATTGATGCAGATTCTCACCGAGCCGAAAAATGCCCTGACCAAACAGTACGCCAAGCTGTTCGAGATGGAAGGCGTGGATCTGGAATTCCGTTCCGACGCGCTGAAATCGGTCGCCAAACGTGCCCTGGAGCGTAAAACCGGTGCCCGTGGCCTGCGTTCGATTCTCGAAGGTGTGCTGCTCGACACGATGTATGAAATCCCCTCGCAGTCCGAGGTGAGCAAAGTCGTGATCGATGAAAGCGTGATCGAAGGCAAGTCCAAGCCACTGTATATCTACGAAAACAGTGAGCCGACGGCCAAGGCAGCGCCGGACGCGTAAGTGTCCACCCTGCCGGAACAAAGAAGGGGCCTTCGGGCCTCTTTTTTTTATGTCGTTTTTTACATCCGCTTTGCGCTTGTTTTTTTTCAAGGCAGCCCCCATCTTGGTTTCAAGCTTAATTCCATCTGATTACGGCCATATGGCCGCCGTAGAGGCGAAATCATGAAGACCACCATCGAATTGCCTCTCCTGCCATTGCGTGATGTCGTTGTGTATCCGCACATGGTTATCCCGCTGTTCGTGGGGCGCGAGAAATCCATCGAAGCCCTCGAGGCCGCGATGACGGGCGACAAGCAGATCCTCCTGCTGGCCCAGAGAAACCCGGCTGACGACGATCCTGGCGAAGACGCTCTGTATCGCGTCGGTACCATTGCCACCGTTCTGCAACTGCTCAAGCTGCCTGACGGCACCGTCAAGGTTCTGGTCGAAGGCGAGCAGCGGGGTACTGTCGAGCGTTTCAGCGAGGTCGATGGCCACTGCCGTGCCGAAGTCTCCCTGATCGACGAAGTCGACGCCGCCGAGCGCGAGTCCGAAGTCTTCGTGCGCACGCTGCTGTCGCAATTCGAACAATATGTTCAGCTGGGCAAGAAAGTCCCGGCTGAAGTCCTGTCGTCGCTCAACAGCATCGATGAGCCGGGCCGTCTGGTAGACACCATGGCTGCGCACATGGCGCTGAAGATCGAGCAGAAGCAGGAAATCCTCGAAATCATCGACCTGGCTGCTCGGGTCGAGCACGTCCTGGCTCTGCTGGACGCCGAAATCGACCTGCTGCAGGTCGAAAAGCGCATCCGCGGCCGCGTCAAGAAGCAAATGGAGCGCAGTCAGCGCGAGTACTACCTGAATGAGCAGATGAAGGCCATTCAGAAGGAGCTCGGCGACAGCGACGAAGGCCACAACGAAATCGAAGACCTGAAAAAGCGCATCGACGCTGCCGGTCTGCCGAAAGACGCCCTGGCCAAGGCCACCGCCGAGCTGAACAAGCTCAAGCAGATGTCGCCGATGTCGGCCGAAGCCACCGTCGTGCGTTCCTACATCGACTGGCTGGTGCAGGTGCCGTGGAAGGCCCAGAGCAAGGTACGCCTGGATCTGGCCCGTGCCGAAGACATTCTCGACGCCGACCACTACGGCCTGGAAGAGGTCAAGGAACGCATCCTTGAGTACCTCGCCGTGCAGAAGCGTGTGAAGAAGATTCGTGGCCCGGTGTTGTGCCTGGTCGGTCCTCCGGGCGTAGGTAAAACCTCGCTGGCGGAGTCGATTGCCCATGCCACCAACCGTAAATTCGTGCGCATGGCCCTCGGTGGCGTGCGTGACGAAGCGGAAATCCGTGGTCACCGTCGGACTTACATCGGTTCGATGCCAGGAAGATTGATTCAAAAGATGACAAAAGTGGGCGTCCGCAACCCGCTGTTCCTGCTCGATGAAATCGACAAAATGGGCAGCGACATGCGTGGCGATCCAGCGTCGGCGTTGCTGGAAGTGCTCGATCCGGAGCAGAACCACAACTTCAACGATCACTATCTGGAAGTCGATTACGACCTGTCGGATGTGATGTTCCTCTGCACCTCGAACTCGATGAACATTCCGCCGGCGCTGCTGGACCGGATGGAAGTGATCCGTCTGCCGGGCTACACCGAAGACGAAAAGATCAACATCGCCGTCAAGTACCTGTCGCCAAAGCAGATTGCCGCCAATGGCCTGAAGAAAGGCGAGCTGGAATTTGATGAAGAAGCGATCCGCGACATCATCCGTTACTACACCCGTGAAGCAGGTGTGCGTGGCCTCGAGCGGCAGATTGCCAAGGTCTGCCGCAAGGCGGTCAAAGAGCATGCACTGGAAAAACGCTTCTCGGTGAAAGTGACAGCTGATCTGCTGGAGCACTTCCTTGGCGTGCGCAAGTTCCGCTACGGTCTGGCCGAGCAGCAGGATCAGATCGGTCAGGTGACCGGCCTGGCCTGGACTCAGGTCGGCGGTGAATTGCTCACCATCGAAGCGGCCGTCGTGCCGGGTAAAGGGCAACTGATCAAGACCGGTTCGCTGGGCGACGTAATGGTCGAATCGATCACTGCGGCCCTGACCGTTGTGCGCAGCCGTGCCAAGAGCCTGGGCATTCCCTGGACTTCCACGAGAAACGCGACACCCATATTCACATGCCGGAAGGTGCTACCCCGAAAGACGGTCCGAGCGCCGGTGTAGGCATGTGCACCGCGCTGGTGTCCGCTTTGACGGGTATTCCTGTGCGCGCCGATGTCGCCATGACCGGCGAGATCACCCTGCGTGGTCAAGTCCTTGCCATTGGTGGCCTGAAGGAAAAACTCCTCGCCGCACACCGTGGTGGAATCAAGGTCGTGATTATTCCGGAAGAGAACGTGCGTGATCTGAAGGAGATTCCTGACAATATCAAGCAGGATCTGCAGATTAAACCGGTTAAATGGATTGACGAGGTCCTGCAAATTGCGCTGCAATACGCGCCGGAGCCCTTGCCGGATGTGGCTCCGGAGATTGTCGCGAAGGATGAAAAACGCGAGTCCGATTCCAAGGAAAGAATTAGCACGCATTAATACGTCTTTGGCTGGGGGGCTTGTTGACAGTTTTTTAGAGCCCTTGTTATAAAGCGGCTCTTAAGTGTCTGTAGGCCATTCAGCACTCGTTTTTGCTTTCACCAAAAAACTTAGAATCATCTCAAAATAGATATAAGGGGACTTAGAGTGAACAAGTCGGAACTGATTGATGCTATCGCTGCATCCGCTGATATCCCGAAAGCTGCTGCTGGCCGTGCGCTGGACGCTGTAATCGAATCCGTCACTGGCGCTCTGAAGGCTGGCGACTCCGTAGTTCTGGTAGGTTTCGGTACTTTCTCGGTAACCGATCGTCCAGCTCGCATCGGTCGTAACCCACAGACCGGCAAGACTCTGGAAATCGCGGCAGCCAAGAAGCCAGGTTTCAAAGCCGGTAAAGCCCTGAAAGAAGCCGTCAACTAAGTTTGATTCAGGTTTTTACCCATCCGGGTCGGGGTCATGCCTGACTTGGCAGCGGAGCGGTAGAGCAGGCAGTCTGGAATAATTGCCTGCTACACCGGGATCGAGGGTTCGAGCCCTGTCCGCTCCGCCAGTTACGAGAAGGCGCATCCTCGGATGCGCCTTTCTTCTATCCGGATTCTACCCACGCTCCACGGTTGCCTAATTTTTGAAGTTCAACCGTTTCTGGGGACGCATGCTGCAGAATATCAGGGACAATTCACAAGGCTGGATTGCCAAGACCATTATCGGGGTCATCGTTGCACTGATGGCCCTGACCGGTTTCGATGCCATTTTCAAGGCCACGACTCACACCAACGAGGCGGCCAAGGTCAATGGTGAAGAAATCAGCCAGAACGAGCTGAGCCAGGCCGTTGACATGCAACGCCGTCAGTTGATGCAACAGCTGGGCAAGGACTTCGATGCTTCCTTGCTCGACGAAAAAATGCTGCGCGAATCGGCCCTCAAGGGTCTGATCGATCGCAAGCTGCTGCTGCAAGGCGCAGAAAAATCGAAGTTCGCCTTCTCCGACGCGGCGCTGGACCAGGTGATCCTGCAAACGCCTGAGTTCCAGGTTGACGGCAAGTTCAGTTCCGACCGTTTCGACCAGGTGATCCGTCAGCTGGGCTACAGCCGCATGCAATTCCGCCAGATGCTGGCTCAGGAAATGCTGATCGGTCAGCTGCGCGCCGGTGTAGCGGGCAGCGGTTTCGTGACTGACGCTCAAGTGCTGGCCTTCGCCCGTCTGGAAAAACAGACCCGTGATTTCGCCTCGCTGAACATCAAGGCTGATCCGGCGGCTGTGAAGCTGACCGACGATGAGGTCAAGGCTTACTACGACGAACACGCCAAGGAATTCATGACCCCGGATCAGGTGGTCATCGATTACCTCGAGCTGAAGAAGGCTTCGTTCTTCGACCAGGTTGCCGTCAAGGACGAAGACCTGCAGGCGGCGTACCAGAAAGAAATCGCCAACCTGTCGGAACAGCGTCGTGCGGCGCACATTCTGATCGAAGTGAACGACAAGACCACTGAGGCCCAGGCCAAGGCGAAGATCGAGGAAGTCCAGGCACGTCTGGCCAAGGGCGAGAAATTCGAAGCGCTAGCCAAGGAGTTCTCGCAGGATCCGGGCTCGGCCAACAATGGCGGCGACCTGGGTTATGCCGGTCCTGGTGTCTACGACCCGGCCTTCGAGAAAGCTCTGTATTCGTTGAACAAGGATCAAGTGTCCGAGCCGGTTCGCACCGATTTCGGTTTCCACCTGATCAAGCTGCTGGGCGTCGAAGCGCCGGAAGTGCCGACCTTCGCCAGCCTGAAAGACAAGCTGACCCACGAGCTGAAAGCCCAGCAGGTCGAGCAGCGTTTCGTCGAAGCGACCAAGCAGTTGGAAGACTCCTCGTTCGAGGCGTCCGACCTGGCGCAGCCGGCGCAGGATCTGAAACTGACCGTACACACCTCCAAGCCGTTTGGCCGTGAGGGTGGCGAAGGTGTTGCAGCCAACCGCGCCGTGGTGACTGCCGCGTTCAGCAACGAAGTGCTGGATGATGGTGCCAACAGCACCGCCATCGAGCTGGATCCGGATACCGTGATCGTGTTGCGTGCCAAGGAACACCTCAAGCCTGCGCAACTGCCGCTGGAAGCCGTGGCGACTGCCATTCGCACCCAGTTGGCCAAAGAGCACGCCAGCGCGGCTGCCAAGACCAAGGCGGAGCAACTGATCGCCGGTCTGCGTGACGGCAAGACCCCGCTGGACAAGGCTATCGACGGTCAGAACTGGAAAGTGACCCAGGCCGCCACCCGCGCCCAGGAAGGTGTCGATCCTGCAGTGCTGCAAGCGCTGTTCCGCATGCCGAAACCGGCCGCCAAGGACAAGCCGACTTTCAGCAGCGTGACACTGCCTGATGGCAGCCTGACCATCGTGCGTCTGAACGCTGTGAACGAAGCTGCTGCGCCGACCGATGAAGAGAAAGCGCAATACCGTCGCTTCCTCGCTTCGCGTGAAGGTCAGCAAGACTTCGCGGCGTACCGCAAGCAGCTGGAAAGCGAAGCGGACATCAAGCGTTTCTGATGCCTGACTGAGCGATAAAAAAAGCCCCGGATGAAAGTCCGGGGCTTTTTTTGCCCGCTATTCAGCGCGTGGGAATCCATGTTGCCGGGCATTTGCGGTCGCCCAGAGGGTCAGAATCAACAAGCCCGCAACGATCCAGGGAAAGGCGCTGACGCCCGGATTCGCCAGCAACAGGCCACCCGCCAGTCCGCCACCGGCAATGCCGACATTCCACAGGGTCACCAGCATCGATTGTGCGGTGTCGGCGGCGTCCTTCGCGGTTTTTGCCGAGGCCGTCTGCAGCAGCGAAGGCATTGCGCCAAAGGCCAGCCCCCATACCGCCGTGGCGGCGTAGACCACGCCGGGCATTTCCCGCCACAGAGCCAGGGTCACGGCGGAAAGCATGAACAATGTGGTGCTGATCAGTACCAGCTCCCGCAGCCAGCGATCAATCAGGCTGCCGACGATCCACAGACTTAGCACCGACGCCAGGCCGAACACCAGTAACACCCGGTCGATTTCGGCACCGAGCCCGGAGGGTTCGAGGAACGGTGCGATGTAGGTGTACAGAAGATTGTGAGCGACCACATAGGACAGCGTCACAAACAACACGGATCGCACGCCCGGCAGGGTAAACACCTGACGCAGGGGCAGGCGCTTTTCGGTACGTTCGCCGGCAAAGTCTGGCACTTGCCAGCGTACCCAGATAACCAGCAGCACGGTCATTGCGCTCATGATCGCGAAGCTCAGCCGCCAACCGACCACCGTGCCGAGCAGCGTGCCGGCCGGTATGCCCAACGAAAGCGCGAGCGGGGCGCCAAGCATGGCCACGGTGATGGCACGACCTTGCAGATGCGGGGCAACCATTCGGCTCGCATACCCTGCCAGCAACGCCCAGAGCAGCCCGGCAAACACGCCGGCAATAAAGCGCGCAATCAATGTCAGCCAGTACCACTCCGACAACGCGGTGATGCTGTTGGCGATGGCAAAACCACCAATAGCCGATAACAACAGTGGTCGGCGACGCCAGCCTCGGGTGGCGATGGTCAGCGGAATGGCCGCCAGCATCGATCCGATGGCGTACAGCGTGACCAGTTGCCCGATCAGTGCCTGAGAGACATCGAGCCCTGCGCTCATCTGCGGTAACAGTCCAGCGGGCATGGCTTCGGTCAGCACGGTAATGAATCCGGCGGTGGCCAGTGCGAGCAGGGCACCCAACGGTAATCGCTCTGCGGGTTCGACCGGGTTGGCAAGCGTTGCAGAAGTGAGTTGTGCATCGTTCATGAGCCAGCATCCATTTTGCCGAGGGAGATGAAGGCCACAGGGTAGGGCGCTGCGCATTCGGGAAAAACAGGTTAGGGTTCCGAACATCTCGGACAGGAATGTCGTGAATCAGGGGGGAAGAATGGACAGTCTGGGCAGCATTTCGGTGTTCGTGCAGGTGGCGGAAACTCGCAGTTTTACTGAAGCGGGACGTTTGCAGGGCGTGTCTTCCTCGGCGGTCGGAAAAAGCATTGCACGTCTGGAAGCCCGGCTCGGCGTGAGGCTGTTTCATCGCACCACCCGCAGCATCACGCTAACCAGTGAAGGCGCGCTGTTTCTCGAACGCTGTCGCAAGATTCTCGCCGAGGTCGAGGCGGCTGAATTCGAGTTGTGTGATGCCGCATCGGCGCCTCACGGCAAGTTGCGGGTCAGCTTGCCCCAGGTGCATGAACTGGTGATGCCGGTCATGAATGAATTCATGGCGCTGTACCCGCAGATCGAGCTGGATCTGGACCTGACCGATCGCATGGTCGATGTCGTCGAGGAAGGCTTCGATGCGGTCATCCGCACAGGAAAACCTCGGGATTCGCGACTCATGGCCCGGCCGCTGGGAGAATTTCACATGGTGCTGGTGGCCAGTCCCGGGTATCTGCGCGAGCGCGGTGTGCCGCTGGTCCCCGCCGATCTGGCAGAGCACGCTTGTCTGCGCCACACGTTTCACGCCACGGGCAAACTGGAACCCTGGCCGCTGAAGCGCGAGGAGGGTGTTCCCGAGCCGAGCTTGCCGACACGCCTGGTCAGCACATCAATTGAAGCGGTCAGCCATGCGGCACTGGCCGGCCTGGGCATCGCCTGCCTGCCGGACTTCATGACCCATGAGGCGCAAAGGCAGGGGCGCCTGCAGCGGGTGCTGGATGAGCATCTGGAGCATGTCGGACAGTTCTGGGTGCTATGGCCATCAAGTCGCCATGCAACCGCCAAATTGCGGGTGTTCATTGATCATTTGTCGGCGCGACTTTTTCCGGTCGCCGAGGGTCAGTAGAGTTGTAACTGTTTTAAGACACTAATCCGTACGCCGCGGGGCAGCGATCTGTTGCACAATACGCCCCGGACCGTTTTCCCTCAGGATGTTTAATGTTGAATTCTATTCCCGTGCGTTTTTTCGGGTTGGCGTTGTTGCTGACCGCCGCTGCCGGCTGCTCCAAGGACAAACCTATCTACGAGCATGAGAACTTCGACGACTCCGGCACCTTTTCGCGTAACTATCCGGTCACCGATTCCGCCAGTTGCGAAGCGGCGCGCCGTGCGTTGCTCAGCCAGGGTTACATCATCACCAGCAGTGACCCGAAACTGGTCAGCGGACACAAGAGCTTCCAGCAGACCGGTGAAACCCACATGGAGATCAGCTTCAACGTGGTGTGTACCGATGACGGCAGCTCCGCGCACCACGCGACCGTATTCGCCAACGCCCTGCAGGACCGCTACGCGCTGAAGAAGACCAACAACTCGGCCAGCCTCGGGGTTGGCGTGCTGGGCTCGGTGTCGATGCCGATCGGCTCCTCTGACGACTCGATGGTCAAGGTGGCCAGCGAAACCGTATCCTCGCAGAAGTTCTACGAGCGCTTCTTCACCCTGGTCGAGCTGTTCCTGCCGGCCGATGCGAAGAAAGCCGCCCACATCACCGAGAAGCCGAAGGCCGATCTGGGCGTACCGGAACCCAAGGCGGCCCCTGCGCCGGCAGCGTTGGCCCCGGCGCCGGCTGCTGAAGCGACACCTGCCGCCGCGCCTGCAGCGCCTGCCGCGACTCCGGCGCCTGCGGCTGCAGAACCGACGCCGGTCAGCTCGAGCCGGTCGTTCCACCGGCCGAAGCGGCACCGATCACCCCGGCACCGGGTTCGGAACTGGTGCCAACACCAGGGCCGGCAACTGAAGTCATCACGCCACCGGCCAACCCGACCGACCTGCCGCCACCTTCCGAGCCGATCCCGGCCATGCCTGCCTCCGGGCAGTGATCTTCGCGCCGTGGATTCGACAGTTGTCGGACCCATGGCGTTATCACCGAAAAAACCTGCGATAAATTCCTGACCGCCTGCTACGTTTGTTTCATGAAGGCCGTGTTTCATTTTTCCTTCATACGGGCACTTTATGCTCGAGGCACTGGTCATTTGCTCCAGGCCATTTCAGCAAAGCAGTGAGGGGGGATTACACGATGGATGACTATCAAGAAGAACTGCTTGAATTCCAGGCCTACGAACTGGATTCGCCGGAGCCTGCGGAAGACGCCACCGAGCTCTGAAGCTTCAGCCCGTCTTGCGGTGACTGCGGCGAAACTCGCCCGGTGTCTGGCCATTCCAGCGCTTGAAGGCGCGCTGGAAAGCTTCGGCCGAGGCAAACCCCAGCAGGTAGGCGATTTCACCGAACGCCAGTTCGGTGTCGCGGATGTAGGTCATCGCCAGGTCACGGCGGGTGTCGTTGAGGATCGCACGAAACTGCGTGCCTTCTTCGGCCAGCTTTCGCCTTAACGTCCAGGTCGGCAGCTTCAGGCGTGCCGCCACTTCTTCCAGGTCGGGTTCCCGGCCGCCATTGAGCAACGGTCCGAGCAATTGCGTGATGCGTTCACGCAGGCTGCGGGTGCGGGTCAGTTGTTCCAGTTCCCGTTCACACAGTTGCAGCAGATGTTTCCAGGTGCTGGGGCAATGTTCCGGGTTGCGTGCGGCCAGGCTGGGGAGGCTCAGGCGCAGTTGATTGTGTTCGGCGCCGAACTGGATCGGGCACTCGCCGAGCACGGCGTAGGCGTCGCGGTAGTCCGGTGTGTCGAACTCGATTTCGATTCGTTCCGCGCGCAACGGTTCGGGGCTGACGCTGGACAACTGATGCAGCCACCCGGCGATGATCGAATCCACCACAAAGCGGTTATACGCGTTGTACGGGCTGATCGAGTAAAAGCGCAGCCACGCGCCGCTGGCGTCCTCGTGGAAACTCGACTGGCCACGATAATTGGAGCCGTACAACGGTTCGAAGCGCGTCAGGCAGCGGGCCGCCTCGCGCACGGTCGGCGCCTGCGCTGCCGTGACGCCCGCCAGTCCGGCCTGACTCAGACGACTGAGCTGGCCCATGCGCAAGCCGAGGGCCGGATCGCCGGTCAACTGAATTGCACCATGACCCAGGCGCATGTAGCGCGGGATCGACAGGCGTGCGCCGGCCTCGGCCAGTCTTGCGGTGTCGAGCCCATATTGTTCGAGCAACGGCTGCGGATCGGCGTCATGGCTGCGCACGGCATCGGCCAGGCTATGGACGAAGCCCACCGACAGATCCCCGAGACGCATCGGCAGCGGCTTCATGGTCTACAACCAGAGATTGAGCAGGCGTGCGCCACGGGCTTCGCCGTCGGCGAACTGCTGGCCATTGCTGCTGAGGAAACTCTGCCCGGAACTCGGTTTGTCCCAGAACTGCCCGCGCAGGAACACGCTCATGCCGGCAATCGCCCGGCTCGCTGGTGGTTGTGCCGTCAGGGTCAAACGGTGCCAGGCCTGGCCTTCGCTGACCTCTCCCGGTTTGAGGCTGACCGAGTCCGGCACGTTCAAGCCTCTGTAACCCTGCCAGGGCTGGTCCCACACACCATGACCAATGACGAACGCAGGCACCGCGATCATTTGCGCACCTTGCTCGTCGAGCCTGCGGTAGTTGTCCGGATACCAGCTGTCGCTACCGATCAGCACACCAAGGCGTCCGGCGGGGGTGTCGACCACATTGATCTGTGAAGCTTCGCCGGTGCCGGTCGCTTGATCCTGATCGAAGATCGGGCGCATCTGCCGCTGTGGCTGGCCGAGCGGGGCGCCGTCACGACCGAACACCACGCTGGTGTTGTACAGCGCGCCGCTGCCGGCCTTGAGTCGGCCGTCGATGATGTTCGGTTCCGGCAGCACGATCGAGCCGGCCACCAGCGTGATATGAAATTCCTGGCCAGGCCGCCGAACAGCAACTGATAGTCCTTGGCCATGTCTCGGGATTTCATCCGCAGGTGGGCGTCATCCAGACGGCTGCTGCCTTTGGCGGTGAGCCAGGCGCGGGCGAACTGCAACGGGTTGCTGGCGGCCAGCCAGTTCATTGCCTCTTCGAGGGTGGGGGCCTGGTACAACTCGTCTTTTTCGCCGCTGATCATCAGCCAGGTGCCGACATGCTCGGGCAGCACCACGATGGTTTTGTCATTGAGCAAACCCTGATCCTGCGCCTGCTGCAGATAGGCCGCGAGTTTGCGGTGCAGGCGTTCGGAGCTTTGGTAGTCGGTGGGGAACAGTTCCGGCTGAATGCCCAGCAGATTGCCACGATCGGCGCGGGTGCCCTGATCGACCGCCAGTTTGATCCGCAGGTCCGACAGGTAATGACCGGCCGGGCGGTCAGCCGCCCACATGGCGTAGAAGGTGAGCGCGGCAACGAGCGCCATGGAAAAGGTCAGGTACAGAAGTTTGCGCATGAAATCCAACAACAGCCGGGTACAGAGTGTGGGACTAGGGTAGGGCTCATGCCTGCGCTTGCCAAGGGGCGCTGCGCATTTGGATCAATAACTTGTCAGTTACGGTCATTGAGTGACAGCGATGCGACTCTTAGGCTGTCGAACATGACTGACGGGGGACGCAGAGCTCCCGCATTTTCCGTGATCGCTCGCTGTGGAGTTACCGATGACCGCCACTTACCCGCACCTGCTGGCCCCGCTGGACCTGGGATTCACCACGCTGCGCAACCGCACCCTGATGGGCTCGATGCACACCGGCCTGGAAGAGAAACCAGGTGGTTTCGAGCGCATGGCGGCGTATTTTGCCGAGCGCGCCCGTGGTGGCGTCGGCCTGATGGTGACCGGCGGTATCGGTCCGAACGACGAGGGCGGCGTGTACTCCGGTGCCGCCAAGCTGACCACCGAGAAAGAAGCCCTCAAGCACCGCATCGTCACCCGTGCCGTACATGAAGCGGGCGGCAAGATCTGCATGCAGATCCTCCACGCCGGCCGTTATGCCTACAGCCCGAAACAGGTCGCACCGAGCGCAATCCAGGCGCCGATCAACCCGTTCAAGCCCAAAGAGCTGGACGAGGAAGGTATCGAGAAACAGATCAGCGATTTCGTCACCTGCTCGGTACTGGCCCAGACCGCCGAGTACGACGGCGTGGAAATCATGGGTTCCGAAGGCTACTTCATCAACCAGTTCCTCGCGGCCCACACCAACCACCGCACCGACCGCTGGGGCGGCAGTTACGAAAACCGCATGCGCCTGCCGGTGGAAATCGTTCGCCGGGTGCGTGAAGCGGTTGGCCCGAACTTCATCATTATCTTCCGTCTGTCGATGCTCGATCTGGTGGAAGGCGGCAGCACCTGGGAAGAGATCGTCACCCTGGCCAAAGCCATCGAGCAGGCCGGTGCGACCATCATCAACACCGGTATCGGCTGGCACGAAGCGCGGATTCCGACCATCGCCACCAAAGTGCCGCGTGCGGCGTTCAGCAAGGTCACGGCCAAGCTGCGCGGTTCGGTGAGCATTCCGCTGATCACCACCAACCGCATCAACACCCCGGAAGTCGCCGAGCAGATCCTGGCCGAAGGCGATGCCGACATGGTGTCGATGGCGCGGCCGTTCCTCGCCGACCCGGATTTCGTCAACAAGGCCGCCGAAGGCCGCGCCGACGAAATCAACACCTGCATAGGCTGCAACCAGGCCTGCCTCGATCACACCTTCGGCGGCAAGCTCACCAGTTGCCTGGTCAACCCGCGTGCCTGCCACGAGACTGAACTCAACTATCTGCCGGTCATGCAGATCAAGAAGATTGCCGTGGTCGGTGCCGGCCCTGCGGGCCTGTCCGCTGCCACCGTGGCTGCCGAACGCGGCCATCAGGTGACGCTGTTCGATTCGGCCAGCGAAATCGGTGGCCAGTTCAACGTCGCCAAGCGCGTACCGGGCAAGGAAGAGTTCTACGAAACCCTGCGCTATTTCAAACGCAAACTGCAGACCACCAACGTCGAGGTGTGCCTGAACACCCGCGTCGATGTGGCAAAACTGGTCGAGGGCGGTTACGACGAAGTCATCCTGGCCACCGGCATTGCACCGCGAGTGCCGGCAATTCCAGGTGTCGAGAACGCCAAAGTGCTGAGCTACCTGGATGTGCTGCTTGAGCGCAAACCGGTGGGCAAGCGCGTGGCGGTGATCGGCGCCGGCGGTATCGGTTTCGACGTCTCGGAATTCCTCGTCCATGAAGGCGTGGCCACCAGCCAGGACCGTGCTGCGTTCTGGAAAGAGTGGGGCATCGACACCAATCTGGAAGCCCGTGGTGGCGTGGCCGGGATCAAGGCTGCACCGCACGCACCGGCCCGTGACGTGTTCCTGCTGCAACGCAAGAAATCCAAGGTCGGCGACGGTCTTGGCAAGACCACCGGTTGGATTCACCGTACCGGTCTGAAGAACAAGCAGGTGCAGATGCTCAACAGCGTCGAATACCTGAAGATCGATGACGAAGGCCTGCACATCCGCATCGGCGAAACCGGCGAGCCGCAAGTGCTGCCGGTGGACAACATCGTCATCTGCGCCGGCCAGGATCCGCTGCGTGAGTTGCACGACGGTCTGGTGGCTGCCGGGCAGAACGTGCACCTGATCGGTGGCGCCGATGTGGCGGCCGAGCTGGATGCCAAGCGTGCGATCAATCAGGGCTCGCGTCTGGCCGCCGAGCTCTGATCCACCCTAGAATGCCGGCTCTTTCTACAGAGCCGGCCTTCATGTTTCTGCCTCCCACCGACTGGCTGGCCCCAGCCCCCTCGAACCGCTTCATCTGGACTGGCTCAGTGCCGCCGGCATTGAAGTGGCGATCCTGCGTCTGGACCGGATCGATCCGCTGATCAGCGGCAACAAGTGGTTCAAACTCGTCGAACATCTGAAAGCCGCTGACCGTGCAGGTGCCGAAGGCATCATCAGCCTGGGCGGTGCGCACTCCAGTCATCTGCATGCGCTGGCCGCGGCGGGCAAACGCCTGGGATTCACAACGGTCGGGCTATTGCGCGGGCATCCGCAGGACACACCGACGATCAGGGATCTGCAGGATTTCGGCATGCAGTTGCACTGGCTCGGGTTTGGCGGCTATCGGGCGCGGCATGAACCGGGGTTCTGGCAGCCGTGGCGGGAGCAGTACCCGACGCTGCATCCGGTGCCCGAAGGTGGCGGCGGGTTGCCCGGTGCGCAGGGTTGCGCATCACTGAAGAATCAAGTGAGTAATCAACTCGGCAAGCTCGGTTGGGACAACCATGACGGCTGGTGGCTGGCCTGTGGCACCGGCACCACGCTCGCGGGACTGGTGCTGGCAGAGGCGGGTGAACACCCAGTGTATGGCGCAATGGCCGTGCCCGATGATCACGGCGTCGCGGCCAACGTCGAGGCGATTGTCGGTGATATCGGCGGCTACGAGCTGATCGACGCCAGCCGAGGCGGCTTCGCCAAAGTCGATGCGCCATTGCTTGAATTCATCGCGCAGACCGAACAGGTCAGTGGCGTTCCCCTCGAACCGCTGTACACCGGCAAGGCCTTGCTCGTGCTCAAACAAAACATCGAGGCGGGCCGTTTCAAGCGTGGAGCGCGCCTGGTCTTCATCCACACCGGCGGCTTGCAGGGCCGGCGTGGATTCGACGGTCAACCCTGATTGCGCTTGGGCATCATCCGCAGCAGCGTGTTATCGCCCACCACGTAATGGTGATACAGCCCGGCCAGTGCATGCAGGCCGATCAGCCAGTAGCCGATGTTGCCGATCAGTACGTGCCAGTGTTCAACCTGTTTGGCGAAGGCTTTGTCCTCGTGCACCAGCAACGGCAGGTCGAAACCGTAGAACATCACTTGATGCCCCTCGGCGCTGGTGATCAACCAACCGAGGATCGGCATGGCGATCATGAACAGGTACAACACCCAGTGCATCAGCCGGGCCAGTGCGGTCTGCCACTGCGGTGAGGCGGGGAAGATCTTCGGCGCCGGGCCGATGCTGCGGGCCAGCAGGCGAAACCACACCAGCACGAACACGGTCAGGCCAAGCATGTAATGCACTTCGCGGATCAGCGAGCGGCCGCCACTGCCCTTGGGAAAGATACCTCGCAATTCCATGCTGGCATACACCAGCACCAACAACACCAGCATCAACCAGTGCAACAGGACTGACACGGTGCTGTAGCGTGATTCGGAACTTGTCCACGGCATACGGTATTTCCTCACGGATCAGGGGCGAAACGTGCCGTTCTTGAGCGACGGCATGCTTTAACTGTAATCCGCTTTGGCCGAATTGCCCGCGTCTAAAAACTCTTTCATTGCGCGAAATCAGGGGTTTGCCCAAAAAAAACGCCAGTGTCGGGCAGACACTGGCGTTTTTGTTTGCTGCAGGCCGCGTTATCAGCTGCTTTGCGGCATCTCACCCTTGGCCAGGCGCTTGTTGATGTCGGCGATCACTTCCGGCAGGTCGGTGATGGTGTCGATCATGTAGTGCGGACGCGAGCCTTCGAACAGGGCGTGGATACGCTTGCGTTCGCTGGCCAGGGCGTCGCTGCCCAGTGCGCGGTAGCCTTCGTAATCCAGGCCCAGCGCGTTACCGGAGCAGATCAGCGCCACGGTCCACATCCCGGCGCGACGACCTTCGAGAATCCCCGGTACGGTGTCGTCGATCTTCACGCAGGCGGCGACATCGTCGATGCCCAGCGCAATCACGTTGGCCAGGGCCTGGGCCGGCCATGGGCGGCCGTTCGGCACTTCGTCGGTGGCTACCACATGGTCGGCGATGTAGCCGTTGGTGGCGGCCAGTGCCACGACCTTGTCCATGACCTGCTTCGGATAACCGGAGCAGGAACCGATCTTGATCCCTTGCTGGCGCAGGTTGGCGATGGTCTCCAGTGCGCCGGGAATCAGCGCCGAGTGCTCGGCGATTTTTTCGATCTGCAGCGGCATGAAGCGGTTGTAGATCGCGGTCACGTCATCGTCGGTCGGGGTGCGGCCGAATGCCTTGCGATAACGCTCGGCAACCTGCGGCTGGTCGCACAGGGTGCGGATGTGATCCCACTTGCCCATGCCCATCGGGCCCCGGGCTTCTTCGATGGAAACCTGGACATCGAATTCGGCGAAGGCTTCGACGAAAATTTGGGTCGGTGCGAAAGAACCGAAGTCGACGACGGTACCGGCCCAGTCGAGGATGGCGGCTTGCAGTTTGCTTGGGTTGTTGTAGTTCATGCTGGTCAGAATCCTGTGTTGGCAATGCAATTCAAATGAGGGAGCGGGCCGGGTGAATCAGATGTCGAGCACTTCCATCTCGCGCAACACTTCACCCACCGCCGCGACGGCTTCGCGCATCTGCGCCGGGGTGACGTGGCCGATGCAGCCGACGCGGAAGGTTTCGACCTGGGTCAACTTGCCGGGGTAGAGGATGTAACCCTTGGCCTTGACCCGTTCGTAGAAGTCCTTGAACTGGTAGCGCGGATCTTTCGGTGCGTGGAAGGTCGCGATGATCGGCGCCTGAATCGCGGCAGGCAGGAAGCTGCGCAAGCCGAGTTTGCCCATCTCTTCCATCAACGCCTGGCAGTTGGCGGCGTAACGCGCATGCCGGGCCGGCAGGCCGCCTTCTTCGTTGTATTGCAGCAGGGCTTCGTGCAGCGCCGCCACCACGTGGGTCGGCGGGGTGAAGCGCCACTGGCCGGTCTTTTTCATGTAGCTGTGCTGGTCGAACAGGTCCATCGCCAACGAATGCGAGTTACCGGCGGCTGCGGCCAGGGATTCCTTGCGGGCGAACACGAAGCCCATGCCCGGTACGCCTTCCAGGCATTTGCCCGAGGCGGCGATCAGGGCATCGAACGGGACTTTCTGCGCATCCACCGGCAACGCGCCGAAGGAACTCATGGCGTCGATGATCAGGCGTTTGCCGTGCTGTTCGACAACCTGGGCAATTTCCGGCAGCGGATTGAGGATGCCGGTGCTGGTTTCGCAGTGGATCAGCGCGACGTGGGTGATGTCGCTGTCGGCGCGCAGCAGGCGGTCGACGTCGGCGGCGGTGGTCGGTTCGTCTTCAGCGGTTTCAAAGGTGCTGAACGAGCGGCCGAGGACTTCGCAGATTTTCGCCAGACGCTTGCCGTAGGCGCCGTTGATCAGCACCAGCACCTTGCCGTCGCGAGGGACGAGGGTGCCGATGGCGGCTTCGACGGCGAAGGTGCCGCTGCCCTGCAAAGGCACGCAGTGGTGGCTGTCGGCGCCGTTGAGGATGGCCAGCAGTTGCTCGCAGAGGCTGGCGGTCAGTTGATTGAAGCGGTCATCCCATGAACCCCAGTCGACCATCATCGCCTGACGGGTGCGGGCCGAGGTGGTCAACGGGCCGGGAGTGAGCAGGATGGGTGCGGCAGTACTCATTCGTGTGTCCTCGCGATAGCGCTGTGGGATGAAGCTACGGGGCATACGTTGCAATTCGGCGGATCATCAATCAAATTGTTTGTTGTTATGCCAGCCATCAGTGAGGGTTATTCATGAACCTGTTCCAGCTCCGAGCCTTCGACGCCGTGGCCCGGGAAGGCAGCTTCACCCGTGCCGCAGCGCGGTTGTTCATCAGCCAGCCGGCGGTCACCGGGCACATCAAGGCGCTGGAGGAGCATTACCAGATCACCCTGTTGCGACGGACGGCACGCCGGGTCGAGTTGACGGAGGAGGGCACCAAACTGGCGGCAATCACCCGGGCGATGTTCGGCATGGCCGAAGAGGCCCAGGCGCTGTTGGAAGCCAATCGGCAGTTGCTGACCGGGCGTCTGGAGGTCGCGGCGGACGGCCCGCACATGGTCATGCCGATGCTTGCCAGCCTGCGGGCGCGCTATCCGGGGATCACGGTGAATCTGCGGTTGGGCAATGCCCAGGAAACCTTGGCGGCGTTGTTGTCCGAACATGCCGATGTGGCGGTGCTGACCGAGGTGGAACCGCGCAAGGGCCTGCATCTTCAAGCGTTGAGTGAATCGCGGATTTGCGCGCTGGTGCCGGCCGCGCACCCGTGGGCGGCTCGCAGTGGCGAGGTCAGGCTCAAGGAACTGGATCAGGTGATCATGGTCTTGCGCGAACCGAGTTCGATAACCCGGCGCACGTTCGATCAGGCCTGTGCGCAGGCGTCGGTCAGCCCACGGGTGTTGCTGGAGCTGGACAGCCGCGAGGCGGTGACGGAGGCGGTGGCAGCTGAGTTGGGAGTTGGGGTGGTGTCATCGGTGGAGGTCAGCCACGATCCCCGTGTCGTCGCGATTCCCATTGCGGGAGAGGGGCTGGTGAACCGACACATGATCGGCTGCGTGGAGCGGCGGCGGGATTTGCGCTTGATTCAGGCGTTCTTCGGTTTGGCGCCGGTCTGAACAAGACTTTCGCGCACCATCTCGAGAAACGTCGCCACCACCCGCCGCGAACTCTGCTCACGCAGGCACACCAGTGTCTCGGTCAACCGCCGGGTGCAATCGGTGATCGGCAGGGCGCAGACCCGTGAGTCCGCGCCAAACTCCGCCGCCGACACCACGCCCACGCCAATCCCCACCACCACCGCTTCCCGCGCCGCTTCCCGGCCTTCGACCTGGATCGCCGGGCGGATGCGGAACCCGGCGCGGGCCATTTCTTCTTCCAGGGTCTGACGAGTCACCGAACCGTGTTCGCGCAACACCAGCGGCGTGTCATCGAGGTCGGCCAGGCAGATCGACTCGCGCTCGGCCCACGGATGATTGCGCGAGACGAACGCCACCATCGGATCGTTGCGCAACGGCACGCACAGCAGGCGTTCATCGCTGACATCGCGCCCGAGCAATGCCAGATCGGCCTGATAGTTAAACAGGCGGAACAACGATTCATCGGTATTGCCGGTCTCGATCTTTACGCTGATCCCCGGGTAGCGTTCGCAGAACCGGGCGATCTGCGGCAGCACATGCACCGGCGCGTCCACCGCCAGAATCAGGCTGCCGGTCTGCAAGGCCTGGGACTCCTGCAACAACTCCTGGGCTTCGGCCTCGACCACGAACAGGCGCTGGGTGATTGCCAGGAGGCGTTCGCCCAGATCCGTCAGGCGTACCGAGCGTTTGTTGCGATGGAACAGGAGCACACCGAAGCGTTCTTCGAGCTTGCGCACCTGATCGGAAATCGCCGGTTGCGTCAGATAAAGCCGCTCGGCGGCCTTGGTGAAGCTTCCGTGCACGGCCACGGCGTGAAAGGCTTTGAGCTGGGCGTGGGAAACCGACATGACTGACTCCAGTAACAAGCTGAGCTTATGTGTGAAATACGATAAATCGATTTTATTTATTAAACAGTAATTGCTTTGATCCGCTCACGCCAACGCTGACTGCCCGGTCGGGCAGCGACGCTGGCCATGAGCCTGTGCGTGCAACAGCAGGACTCATCTGACCGGTATCGCCGAAGGGACGGGGTGATATCGCAGTGCTCAACAATAAAAAACACAGGCGTTTACTTAACGATTCTGCCGGCACACTCACACCCTGAGGTCAGAACCACAATGAACAAGCACATCGGCACCATTGCGCGTTGGCGCATGCAGATCTTCGCTGTCACCTGGCTCGCTTACGCCGCGTTCTATTTCACCCGCAAAGCCTTTTCGGTGGCCAAACTGGGCATCGCCGAAGACCCGAGTTTCATGCTCGACAAAATGGCCATGGCCAACCTCGACGCGATTTATCTGGCGGCCTACGCCATCGGCCAGTTCACCTGGGGCATGCTCGCCGACCGCTTCGGCCCGCGGGTCGTGGTGCTCGGCGGTTTGCTGATTTCCGCCGCTGCCGCGCTGGTGATGGGCAGCTTCGCGACTCTGCCGATCTTCGCCACCTGCATGCTGATTCAGGGCCTGGCGCAATCCACCGGCTGGTCGGGATTGTGCAAGAACCTCGGCAGTTTCTTCCCCGCCGAACAGCGCGGGCGAGTGCTCGGGTTATGGAGTTCCTGCTATGCGTTTGGCGGCCTGGTGGCGTCGCCGTTCGCCGGTTGGTGGGCTTACACGCTGATCGGTTCGTGGCACGCGGCGTTCATTTCCAGTGCGGCGGTGGTGGCCGTGGTGGCGCTGTTGTTCTTCATCTTTCAGCGCAACAAACCGGAAGATGTCGGCCTGCCCGCCGTGGAGCCGGAACCGGTCATCAGTGCCGAAGAAGCCGAAGCCAACAGCAAACTCAGCGTCTGGGAACCGCTCAAGGAAATCCTGCGCAACCGCACGGTGTTGGTGCTGGGGCTGGCGTACTTTCTGCTGAAACCGGCGCGTTACGCGATTCTGTTGTGGGGCCCGGTGATCGTCTTTGAACAAATGCCGACGGTCGGCAAGGTCGGGGCGGCGATCATTCCGACCGCGTTCGAACTGGCCGGGCTGCTCGGGCCGATCATGATCGGCATGGCCTCGGACAAACTGTTCGGCGCCCGGCGCATGCCGGCCTGCGTCCTGAGCCTGCTGGCGCTGACCGTGACCCTCGCGCTGTTCATGGGCGCCTTGCACACCGGCAGCGTGATGTTGGTAGTCGCGTTGTTGTTCGTGATGGGCCTGACCCTGTACGGCCCGGACTCGATGATCAGCGGTGCAGCCGCCATCGATTTCGGCAAGGCCAAGGCCGGTGCCACGGCGGCGGGATTCGTCAACGGCTGCGGCTCGGTCGGCGCGGTACTCGGCGGATTGCTGCCGGGCTATTTCGATTCGGTGACGGTGTTCATCGTGTTCGCCGGTTGCGCGCTGTTTTCCGCGCTGGTGCTGATACCACACTGGAACAGCCGCCCGGTCGGCGTCATGGAGCCCCGTGCCTCGGTGCCCAATCGGGCCCTGACCATCAAACCTCTGCGTAACTGAAAAACCTGCCTCGCGGCCTGCTGCGGCATTCGCGGCAGGCTGTGCCGTGGCCGATTGACTGGAGAATGTTCATGAGACCGTTTTGGCTGGAGCAGGCCTTACAACTCGATTCGTCCGAACCGTGTCCGCCGCTGCAAGGCGAAGTGCGCACCGACGTGTGCATCGTCGGGGGTGGTTACACCGGGTTGTGGACGGCGATCATGCTCAAGCAGCAGAACCCCGAACTCGATGTGTTGCTGATCGAGGCCGACATCTGCGGCGCCGGCGCCAGTGGGCGCAACGGTGGTTGTGCGCTGTCGTGGTCGGCGAAGTATTTCACCCTGGAACGGTTGTTCGGCGTCGAAGAGGCGGTGCGGCTGGTCAAGGAGTCCGAGCGCAGCATCCACGCCATCGGCGAGTTCTGCGAGCAGTACGGCGTCGATGCCGATTACCGGCTCGACGGCACGCTTTACACCGCGACCAACCGGGCGCAGTGCGGCTCGACCGATGCGGTGATTGCCGCGCTCGAGCGCAACGGCATCAACTCGTTCACCCAGCGTCCGATCGCCGATGTTCAGCGCATGGCCGGTTCCGACAAGCATCTGGAAGGCTGGTTTTCGCCGGCGGCCGCCAGTGTCCAGCCGGGCAAACTGGTGCGCGGGCTGCGGCGAGTCGCATTGCAGCTGGGCGTGAAAATTCACGAGAACACGGCGATGACCGGATTGGAGGAAGGGCGTCCGGCGCGCATTCAGACGGTCAGTGGCAGCGTAGTCGCCGACCGCGTGGTGCTGGCGATGAATGCGTGGATGGCCCGGGCCTTTCCGCAGTTCGAGCGCAGCGTGGCGATCGTTTCCAGTGACATGCTGATCACCGAACCGCGTCCGGAACTGTTGCAGGAAATCGGCCTGACCAGCGGCGTGACCGTGCTCGATTCGCGGATCTTCGTGCACTACTACCACAACACCCCGGACGGCCGGATCATGCTCGGCAAGGGCGGCAACACCTTCGCTTATGGCGGGCGGATGCTGCCGGTATTCGATCAGCCATCGCCTTACGCCGGGTTGCTCAAGCGCAGCCTCGACGATTTCTTCCCGGCCTTCGCCGATGTGAAAGTCGACGCAACGTGGAACGGCCCGTCGGATCGCTCGGTCACCGGCCTGCCGTTTTTCGGCCAGATGAGTGCCAGCGGCAATGTGTTCTACGGTTTCGGTTATTCCGGCAGCGGTGTCGGGCCATGCCACATGGGCGGGCAGATTCTCGCCTCGCTGGTGCAAGGCCTCGACAACCCGTGGACGCGTTCGCCGTTGGTCAACGGACCACTGGGCTATTTCCCGCCGGAGCCGATCCGTTATCTCGGCTCGCTGATGGTGCGCAACGCCATTCGCCGCAAGGAGCGCGCCGAGGATCACGGGCGGCGGCCACGGCATCTCGATGTGCGCCTGGCGAAATTCGCCGCCGCTGCCGGCAAGGCCGACAAGGGTTGAACGTCAGGACGAAGGCGGGGTGCGGTTGAGCAGCCAGTCGAGCAGCAGTCCGTCATCCTGTTGCTCCGGGGCTTGTCGCGCCGTACGGGCCTGGCTGGCGTCCAGGCACAGAATCGGCCGGTCCGGATCGCTGTCGAGAAAGCTCACCCACACTTCGCTACCGGCGCGAGGCAGCGCCTCCTGGCAATCGGACCGCTCCCCCGACCATGGCAATTGTCAGCCATAACTGGTCACTGTCGGCCTCCAGACCTCGCCGAGGCCATAACCGGACGGCAATACGCCCCTGATCATCCAGCTCGGGCGGCTGTCCGCGTGCGCCGAGTACCTGTGCGGGCTGATACCCGGGAATACTCGGGCGCGGCTGCCTGAGCGGCGGGCGAAACTCGGTCGACCACGGCTGCGCAGTAAAGTCGTTGTGATAGCGGCGGGATTCAGGCGCCGGGTCGAGAATCGAAGGTTGCTGTCCCTGATGCTGTAAATCGGTGATCAGCCACTGGTCGTTGAATGTGCCCACCGGATGATCCGTAATCTGCAACAAGCGACCACTGAGCAGTTGTGTGCAGTCGCTGCGGCCCTGAATGCACCGATGCTGGCAACGCTGGCGTTCCAGTTGGCGCCGGCTGCGTTGATCGGCGTAGCGTCGACTGCTTTGCAGGAAACCACGTTCGGGCCAGGTGTCCGCCAGCGGGTGGTTGGCGGCCTCATATTCGTTGCTTAGTTGCCCACGATCGCGGACGTTGGGTGAGACCTGAGCCATGACAGCGTCGTGGCGCTGGAAAAGGGCGCTGAGAGCGGGTGATGGTGGCTCGACTTCTGTATTGAAGGGCACTGGCAGTGGAGGCTGGGGCATGCTCAGACTGTCATCGGCAAACACGACGACATGGCCGTCCGGCTGATGTTCGAAGTGGTAGTGAATGCCTTCTTCCTCACACAGCCGGTGCAACAGTGCCAGGTCGGACTCGTCGTACTGGATGCAGAACGGGCGCGGTGGATAGTGTCCGGTCCTCAGGTCGAGCCGATAACCGTTCGGTGGCAGTCTATGTTCTGCGAGCAACTGTTCGAGAATGTCTGGCACGCTCGACTGTGTGAATACCCGGCGTCGCGCCTGCTGTTCCAGTTGTTGCAGGTGCGGTACCAGCTCCAGCCGGTAACTGATCCGGTGGGCTCCGCGATGCTCGCAACTGGCGCTGTGCAGGATGCCGTGGATGCCATGATCGTCACTCAGTTGCAGATAGGCTGAGCGGTGCAGCAAGGTGGCGGGAGCCAGAGCCGGGGCCAGGCCAATGACGTCTATCTCGAAGCGATAGGGCCGGTTCAGTGCCTCGTGGCCGCGAAAACGCAGCACCGTCAGGCACAGACCTCCGTCGATGAGCGTCAGGGTGAAGGGACTTTCCTTGTCATTGAGCATTCGGACGGGCTCTGTCGGGTAATACGGGCCACAGAGGGTACGAAACCGCAGTGCGAAATGGTCATGACAAACCGGTTTTTCAGAATCGCCCTACAAGGTGCGTAGAAGATGTCGACACGTGACGGAATTTTTGGTCGATTGCCGACTTTAGGCCGTATAAACTTGGCGCCACGCGTCGGCCAATAGATGTCTCGGCGCCACAGATCAAGAGAGTGAGTAATGGGCGCACAGTGGAAGGTTAAACACAAAGAAGCGGCAGCCAACGCCAAGGGCAAGATCTTCGGCAAACTGGTGAAAGAAATCACCATCGCTGCCCGCAACGGTGCCGATACCGCCACCAACGCACACCTGCGTCTGGTGGTCGAACAGGCCAAGAAAGCTTCGATGCCCAAGGAAACCCTGGATCGCGCGATCAAGAAAGGCGCGGGCCTGCTGGGTGAGACCGTTCAGTACCATCGCGTGACTTACGAAGGTTTCGCTCCGCACCAGGTTCCGTTGATCGTCGAGTGCGTCACCGACAACATCAACCGCACCGTGGCGGAAATCCGCGTGGCGTTCCGCAAGGGCCAGTTGGGCGCTTCCGGTTCTGTAGCGTGGGACTTCAACCACGTCGGCATGATCGAAGCCTCGCCGGACACCCCGGACGCCGATCCGGAAATGGCCGCGATCGAAGCCGGTGCCCAGGACTTCGAGCCGGGCGAAGACGGTGCGACCCTGTTCCTGACCGACCCGACCGACCTCGACGCCGTGCAGAAAGCCCTGCCGGAGCAAGGCTTCACCGTGTTGTCGGCCAAGCTGGGCTACCAGCCGAAGAACCCGGTCAGCGGCCTGAGCGACGAGCAGATGGCGGAAGTCGAAGCGTTCCTCGAAGGCCTCGACAACCACGACGACGTGCAGGAAATGTTCGTCGGCCTGGCCGGCTGATCCGCTGCGTCAATGATGCCGCCATCGCGAGCCCGGCTCGCGATGGCGGTGTAGCGGTTACAACGATTCCAGCTGCTGCACGACCTCGCTGAACCCCGGCCGCGCCAGCACATCCGGCTGACAGCAGCGCTGTTCCAGTGCCTCCAGCCGCACACGCCGATCCGCACTCAGCCCCGAGTCGATGCGCGCCAGCAATTCCCCCAGCAAAATCCCGAAGGCACGCACTTCGATGCGTTGCAGCGCGCGGGTTTCCAGGTTGTCGGTGGTGGCATGGAATGATGCCGCGCCAAAATCCCCCAGCAGACAGTCCCCCTGATCATTCAACAGAATGTTGTGACCATACAGGTCGCCATGGGTGATGCCCTGTTCATGCAGATGTTCGGCGACCGACGCAATCCCATTGGCGATGCGCAGGGCGACATCGGCACTGAACCGGCAGTCATCGGTGTAGATATCCCGCGAACAGGAGGCCAGGCTCGGCAATGCGGCGAGGTTGCGATAGCTCGGATCGATCAGTTGCATCACCAGCCCTTGCTGGCCCTCGGGATGATTGCCGATGCGGCCCTCGACCCGGATCAGGTTCGGGTGCAGCCCGGCCGTGATGCAGGCGTTCATTTCGTGCAGCGGTGAGCCGTCGCTGGTCATCTCGCCCTTGTAGAGCTTTACCGCGACAGAACGCTCAGGCTGGCCGACCGGCTGCCACGACGCACGGGAAATGACCCCGGACGCGCCTTCGCCCAGTCGCTGTTCGAGATGCAGGCTCGACCAGTCGATCAACGGCGTGGCTTCCAGCGCGGCGGCATCGGCCTCGGTCTCCAGCGGATTGCCGGCGTAGGCCAGCCAGGTCAGGCTCGGCAGGGTCAGCAGCCACTGCGGCAGTTCCGTCAACTGGTTGGCGGCGATGCGGATCAATTCCAGCCGATGGCACTGACTCAGTGATGGCGGCAACGCGCGCAGACGGTTACCGGCAAGCATGAGCTTTTGCAGGAGCGGCCGCTCGCCCAGTTCGGCTGGCAGGGTTTCGATGAGGTTGTCGGTCAGGATCAGCCAGCGCAGCTTCGGTGGCAGTGCAGCGCCGGACACTCGGACGATTCCGTTGGCCTTGAAGCCGATCATGCTCAGGGCCTGGCACTGACCGAGGCACTCGGGCAACTCTGTGAATTGGTTGTCGGAACAGAACAGCACCCGCAGACGAGACAAACGATGCAAATCGTCCGGCAGGCTGCTCAGGGCGTTACCACTGAGGTTGAGCACTTCCAGGGAATCGGCCAGGTCGAAGATCTCGCGGGGGAACTCGGTCAAGCCTTCGACCAGATCCAGCCGGGTGATACCCGACAGTTCGCCGGCGCGCAATTGAGCAAGGGTGTGCATGTAAAAAGGTCGCTATCGAGAGGGCGCCGTGACGCCGGGAATAACCGGCATGATAACGGCAAATCAGGCCGGTTCGCGCACTTCCGCCAATTGCCCCAGCCGGCTGCGGGTGCGGGCCAGGTCGATGGCGTTGCCGGCCAGGCTTTCATGCAGAGGCTGGCGCCCGAGCAGCGTCAGGTGTTTGTCCTGGTCGTAGAGCACGTCGATCAGGTTGATGAAGCGATGCTGGACGGCGATCGAGCATTCGTCCAGCTCCGGCAGTTCATCGATGATCCAGTGGTCGAAGCGCCGGCACAGTTCCAGATAATCCATCACGGCCGTGGGCTGTTCGCACAGGTCATTGAAGGTGAAACCGACGCGGCGACCTTCGCACAGACGCGCCTGCAAGACCCGGTTGCCAACCGTTATCGGTTGCGGCGCGGTATCCCGTGGCGGCAAATCCAGCGCCAGCCGTTGTGCCGGTGTGGCCGGCCACACGTAATGACCCTGGGTGAACAGCTGATGCGCGTGATTGCGCGCCTGGCTGCGGTAGTCGTGGGGGCCGCCGACTTCCATGACCTGCATGCGCGCGTTGATCAGGTCGATCACCGGTTTGAACCGCGCGTGATACAGCGGGTTGGGCAACAGGCCTTCCGGCGGATAGTTGGAGGTCACCAGCAACAGGATCCCACGCTGGAACAAGGCCTTGTACAACCGGGTGATGAGCATCGCGTCGCCGATGTCATGCACATGGAATTCGTCGAAGCACAGCACTCGGCAGTCCTGCAGCAATTCATCAAGAGTGGCGGCGAGGGCGTCGTCCAGTTCGCGATGCCGGAACATCCCCTGATGCAGGCGGGCGAAGAACTCATGGAAGTGCAGGCGTTGTTTCTGCTGGATCGGCAAGGCCTGGAAAAAGCCGTCGAGCAACCAGCTCTTGCCACGCCCGACGGCGCCGTGCAGGTACAGACTGGGCGGGGTTTGCGCGGCTGGACCGAACAACATTCCGGCCTGTTGTGCCATGCAGTCGATCACCCGCTGCTGGCTGTGGCTGAGGGTATAACCCTGGCCATGGGCCTTGAGCCGGAAGTAATCGCGGACTGACTGGGCGCTGGCGCAATGGCCGGCACTGGCCAGATTTCGCTTGCCGAACAAACGGCGCAACCCTGAAAGGCGCTGGGACAGACGCGAACGTTCGGGCGGTCGGGCGGGCACGGTGAGGTCACTCCGTCATCGTCGGGCCGGCTCCCCCGAGCGCGGCGGCATAGTGTAACCAGATGGGTAGTTTGCCTTCCACTGCGCTTTATCGGCCAACGGTCTTTCTGGACAGCAATCTGCGGCGCGTACAGGTTTTTTGAGTGCCATGGGGTAATGGATCGACAACTTTTCGAAACATATCCCGCACGTTCAGTGGATCCAATCGACTGGCGCAATCGGCGTCCGTTGCTAACCTGAAACACTGTAACGGCAGAGACGCTGTCGCCATCAAGGATCGGACGGTGAATGCAAGGGTGGTCTGGGCATTGCTGGGCGGGCTCGCAACACCGGTGCAGGCGGCCGACCTGCAGGTCGAAGTGCGGGTCGATGTGCAGCGCGGTTGCCAGTTGATCGGTCAGCAGCGCGGAGCCGGTATCGAGCAACTGGGCGTGCTCGACTTTGGCAGCACCGCGCGCCTTGACGATCCGGCCGGGCCACTCGGGGCAGCACTGATGAGTTCTCGATTGCCGCGCCTGGAATGCAACCCCGACACGCCGTATCAACTGCGCGTCGATGGCGGACTGCATGGCGGGACCGGAGAAGTGCGCTACATGACGGGCGAGGCAGGTGGAAAAGCCATTCCTTACCGTTTGTATCAGGACGCCGCGCGGCGGGTGCCGCTGGTGGTGGACGTGCCGGTCAGCGGACGGGTGCCGGACAGCGGTTCGGTGGACCTGCCGCTGTATGGCCGGATCGAGCGGATGGCCGAGGTGCCGAGAACCGGTCGGTATTCGGATCTGGTCAAGGTGACGGTGACCTGGTGATCGACCGGGAGCATGTGCGGAAGGAGCGTTCAATGACGAACGCGGTCAGGGATCGGAAGGAGTAGGGATGCAATGACAGGCAAGCACTGGCTGGTCATCACCGCAGGCGCATTGTTGCTCACCGAGGATGCCCAGGCGGCCATCAACGGGCAGATTCACGCTCGGTTGACCCTGATCGCCGGCTGCGAAGTGACCAATACATCCAGCCCCGCCAGCCCGGTGGGGGATTTCGGCAAACTCGATTTCGGCCAGCAGGGCCCGACCTGGAACGCCCCCATCAAGGCCAGCCTGGCCAACGACAGCAGCGGCAGGCTCAACGTGGCCTGCAACCCTTCGGTGACCGGTTTCACCGTGAGCATCGACGGCGGCACTCATGGCGACGGCAATACCCGTCGCCTGAGCAACGGTCGCCAGACCATCCCCTATCAACTGTTTCTCGATGCCTCGGTCAGCCAGAGCTACAGCATCGGCCAACAACACAATTTCGCTGTCACCAGCGGCGCGCAGATACCCATCCCGGTATTTGGCTCGGTGGTGGCGAACACCCGTGCGGTACCGGCCGGTGTCTATACCGACACCCTGACGGTGACGCTCGATTGGTAAACCGTAGAGGAAGGACACCATGGGTACGATTGCATCAAGGATAGGTTTGTCGTTGCTCGGCCTGACGCTGGCCACCAGCGCCAATGCCGCTACCACGGTCACCGGTCAGATCACTTCCAGCCTGATCCTGATCAGCAGTTGCCAGGTCAACGGTTCCGGCGGTTCCACAGGCCTGAACTTCGGTGCCCTGAACTTCGGCACAGCCAACAGCCTGTTCACCACCGCGACCGGGCAAGTGCTGGGCGGCGGTGGCGGGGCGTTGTCGATTCTCTGCTCGGCCGGCACCACGCCGTCGGTCAAGGTGCGGGCCGGCGCCCACGACGGGTTGTCGCCTGGCGGTACCCGTGCGCTTTACGACGGTGTTGCCAACTACGTGCCCTACGACCTGTACACCGATGCTGGGCACTCGCAATTGCTGGCTATCGACGGCGTGATCAACCTCGCCGCCAGTACCGGCGTGGCGCAAACGGTGAACATCTACGGTCAGGCGGTGGGCAAGGCCGGCCTGCCGGCGGGCACTTACACCGACACGATTTCCGTTGAACTGACGTTCTAGTGCCATGAACCAGCATGGCTGTGCAGTGCTGCTACTGCTGTGCGCGGGGGCTGTGCCGTTGCCGCTGGCGGCGGTGACCAGCCAGAGCTTTCAGGTCAGCGCGACGATCACACCGGGCTGCCTGGTGGTGGGGGGCGTGTCGAACTATGGCGGACTGAATTTCGGTTCGAGTTCGGCCCTGGCCACCGGCACGGTGCAAGTGGCATTGACCGGTGGCGTGCAGTTGCAATGCACGCCGGGGGTGACGCTGAACATGACGGTCGATGGCGGCCAGTACAACAGCGGCGGGCGGCGCATGCAGATCAGTGGCGGCAGCGCGAAGGTGGCGTATGCACTGTTTCGTGACGCGGCCTACAGCCAGAGCCTGGGCATCGGTCAGAGCGTGGCGGTGGCTTATAGCGACGCCAATAACATCAGCCTGCCGATCTACGGTCAGGTGCAGTTGCCGGGCAATCAGCCTGGGGGGGCGTACAGCGACGTGTTGCAGGTGCAGCTGTCGTGGTGATTAAAGGCACAAGGAGCGGGTGTATGGGGTTTATCACGTCACGGCAATGGCTCGTGCGTTGCGCGATGTTGATGTGGGTTTTACTTGCAACGGCCAAGGCACAGGCGGCCAGTTCGGTGCTGATCTGGCCGATCGATCCGGTGCTCGAAGCCGATCAGCAGGCCAGTGCGTTATGGCTGGAAAATCGTGGCAGTGAAACCGCCAACCTGCAGATCCGCGTGTTTGGCTGGAGCCAGAACGGCTTCCAGGAGCAATACCAGAACCAGCGTGACGTGATCGGCAGTCCGCCTGTGGCGAAGATCGAGCCGGGGCAGAAACAACTGGTGCGCCTGACCCGGACCAAAGACGTGCCGCCCGGCCAGGAGCTGGCCTACCGGATCATCATCGACGAAATTCCCTCGGCCCAGCCACCTGTCGCGGATGCAGGAAAGACGGCTGCGGCCATTCGCTTCCAGATGCGCTATTCGGTGCCCCTGTTTGCTTACGGTGCCGGCTTGTGGAGCAAGGAGGACACCACCCGTCAGCGTGATCCCAAGGGTATCGGCCTGCCGCAATTGAGCTGGCGCACGGTCTCGGTCGACGGCAAACCCTATGTGGAAGTGCGCAACCAGGGCGCGGTGCATGCGCGGCTGACCGATGTCGCGCTCAAGCAGGGCGGGCAGAGCAAGCCGTTGGCGGAGGGGCTGTTGGGTTATGTGCTGCCCGGCGCAGTCATGCGCTGGCCGGCGCCGGGGTCAACCACGGGAGAACTGGCCGGTCGGATCAATGGCGCGGCACAGGTACAGAGCATCGCGCCGTCGAAGTAAGGATTTCGGCCTGCGGGCCGGGTAGTGCGGGGCCGCCGGGCAAGCGACAGGCCGGCGGGCAGCAGCGGTTTCAGGAGGAACCAGTCCATTGACGGACGAAACACGCTAATGGGTCCGGGATGGGCTCGCCGTATTCAGCGTCCGTTGTGGCTTGTCACCGGCGCGTGTTGCCTGATGTTCATTCATCCATCCGGGGCCGGCGAACTGCCGCCGCCTCCCAGCGGCATGGAGGCCGTCAGCGATGCACAGTTGTTTCTGGAACTGGTGGTCAACCAGATGAATACCGGACGCGTAGTGGCGGTGGAGCAGCGCGGCGGGCGGTTGTTCCTGCCGGCCAGTGTATTGCGCGACACCGGCATGACACTGCCCGAGAGTGCCGGTACCGAAGTCGATCTCGACGGTCTGCCGGGGCTGCACAGCGACTACGACAGCGTCGGCCAGCGACTGCTACTCGACGTGCCGCCGGACTGGCTGCCGGAGCAGTTCATCGGCAATCGTCAGGTCTATCCACGTACCCCGGCGCTGAGCAGTTTCGGCGCGCTGTTCAACTATGACCTGTACCTCAACGACACCGATGACGCCGGGACTTATCTGGCGGCATGGAACGAGGTGCGGGTGTTCGACAGTTGGGGCACGCTCTCCAACACCGGGCAGTATCGGCGCACCTTGTCGGGGGATTCGGTCAGTACGCTGAGCAACGGTTATCTGCGCTACGACACCACGTGGCGTTACTCCGACGACGAGCGGATGCTGACTTACGAGGCGGGGGACGTGGTCAGCGGCGCCTTGCCGTGGAGCAGTTCGGTGCGTCTGGGGGGCGTGCAGTTCTCCCGGGATTTTGCGGTGCGCCCGGATCTGGTGACCTATCCGCTGCCACAGTTCGCCGGTGAAGCGGCTGTGCCGTCCTCGGTGGACCTGTTCATCAACGGCTACAAGTCCAGTAGCACCGATTTGCAACCGGGCCCGTACACCCTGACCAACATCCCGTTCATCAACGGTGCGGGCGAAGCCGTGGTGGTGACCACCGATGCGCTGGGTCGGCAGGTATCGACCACCGTGCCGTTCTATGTCACCAGCAGCCTGTTACAGAAGGGCTTGAGCGATTTCTCGATCAGCGCCGGTACGCTGCGCCGGGATTACGGGCTGAAGGACTTCAGCTACGGACCAGGTGTAACGTCCGGCAGCCTGCGTTATGGCATCAGCGACAGCTTCACGCTGGAAAGCCACGCCGAAGCAGCCGATTCACTGACCCTCGGCGGCCTCGGCGGCAATCTGCGGCTGGGCAATTTCGGGGTGCTCAACAGTGCGATCAGCCAGAGCCGTTTCGACGGCGACGGTGGTCAGCAATACAGCCTCGGTTATCAGTACAGCGCCCAGCGCTTCAGCTTTTCCTGGCAACGGTTGCAACGCCGCGACCAGTACGCCGACCTCACGGTGGTCGACAGTCCTTACACCAGCCTCAGCAAGCGCAGCGAGCAGGCGACCCTGAGCCTCAACCTTGAGCGCTGGGGCAGTCTGGGTGTCGGTTATTTCGATATCCGGGCGGCGGACGATTCCCGCACGCGGTTGCTCAACCTGAGCTGGAGCAAGCCGTTGTGGCGCAACAGCAGTTTCTACCTGTCGGCCAACCGCGAAATCGGCGACGCCAACTGGGCGGTGCAGGCGCAATTGGTGATCCCCTTCGACCTGCGCGGCAGTCTCGCCATCAGCAGCGAACGCAGCAAGACCGGGCAGACTCAACAACGCGTCAACTACAGCCGCGCCGTACCGTCCGAGGGCGGGGTGGGCTTCAACCTCGGTTACGCCAACGGCGACGGTCCTGATTACCGTCAGGCTGACGTGACGTGGCGTCTGCAATCGGTGCAATTGCAGGCCGGTGTCTACGGCACTTCGGACGCTGAAACCCGCTGGGCCGACGCCAGCGGTTCGCTGGTGTGGATGGATCACCAAGTGTTCGCGGCCAATCGCATCGATGATGCCTTCGTCGTGGTCAGCACCGATGGTTACGCGGATGTGCCGGTGCGTTACGAGAACCAGCAGGAAGGCCAGACCGACCGCAACGGCCATTTGCTGGTGCCATGGAGCAGCGCCTACTACCGTGGCAAATATGAAATCGATCCGTTGAACCTGCCGGCCAACGTGTGCAGCCCGAATGTCGAACAGCGCATTGCCGTGCGCCGTGGCAGTGGCTATCTGCTGGAATTTCCGCTGAGCCGGGTGATTGCCGCGAGCATCGTGCTGGTGGATGCGCAGCAGCAGGAATTGCCTCTGGGCAGCGGCGTACTCCATGAGGAGAGTGGCACGCGCACGGTGGTGGGCTGGGACGGGCTGGTCTACCTGGAAAACCTGCAGGCGCAGAACTCGCTAAGGGTGACGCTGGCCGATGGCAAGACCTGTCAGGCGCAGTTCAAAGTTGACCTGCAACAGGATCAGATCCCGCTGATCGGGCCGCTGGTGTGTCAATGACGTGGGTACGGCTCTGTCTGTGGCTGGCACTGATGCTGCCGGGGGCAGCGCAGGCGCTGTGTTCGGTGGTCACCACCACGCCGGCGGCGTTCGGCACGATCAGCTCGATTGCGGTGCGCACCACGTCGCAACCCAGTTCCACACTCAACGGCGGGTTGAGCTGTACGGGGTCGCTGTTGTCGCTGCTGGCCAACAACGATCACTTCTGGGCCACGATTACCTCCACCCAGAGCGGCTTGCTCGGGCCCACCGGAGACGTCATCGGCTACACGATCTACGCCAACAACAGCACCAGTTACCCGCTGACCCGGGGCACGGCTTATGACTTCGCCCGCAACGGCATTATCGATGCGCTGGGATTGCTGGGCGGCACGGTGCCGAAAACCGTGCCGCTGTACCTCGGCACCACGATTGGCAGCAACGTGGCAGCCGGGGTGTACACCGAAACCCTGAGTATTTTCTGGAACTGGAATTACTGTTCGGGCATCGGCGTCGGCGGGCTCTGCCTGGGTCGCGACATCAACAGCGGCACCACGACCCTGACGGTCAACCTGACCGTGTCCAACGATTGCACCATCACCGCGCCCAACATCGCGTTCGGCAGCGCTCCGGTGATCAGCGCGTTTACCCCGGTGACCGGGCAGACCATCAATCTGGCCTGCACCAAGGGCAGTGCCTACACCGTGGGTTTGGGCGACGGGCAGAATCCAGTGAGTGCGGGCGGGCGGCGACGGATGATCTCGGGCAGTAACTATCTGGCCTACGACATTTTCAAAAGCGCCGGCACCACACGCTGGGGCAGTGTCGGCGCAGCACGTCGGGCCAGCACCGATGCCGAGGTCAATCCCGGCAATGGTCTGGGCACTGGCAGCCAGATCTTCAACTACAACGCGAAGATCTACACCGACCAGAGCACGCCGCCCGCCGGCACCTATCTGGACAATGTGGTGCTGGATGTCGGGTTCTGAGCCGGTCAGAAGCGCTCGGTGTGCTGGAGCAACGGCGCCGCCGGGGTGTCGGTCGGGCTGACCATGGCGTAGTTGTAACCGTCGCCGGACCAGTACTCGGCCTGCAGATCCCCGTCGCGACGGCTACCCCTTGGCAGGAAGGTGTTTTTCGGCCCCGGCGGGCGCACGTAGAAACTGACTTTGTGCCCGTTTTGATCCTCATACATAACCATCGCTGCCGGGCCTTCATCGGTACTCAGCAGGCGCCCGCTGACCGGTTGAAATCCGGCTGCCGTCAGGTCCGGCAGCCGGCTGGCCTGCGTGAAATAGCGGTCGAGCCACCGCTGCATGTCAGCTGCGCCGCCGTCCTTGTAGTCCGCCGGCAGAATCCCTTGCTGAGCGATCAGTCGGTACGCCTGCAGGGCATCGCTCATCGGCGCTATCGAGCGCACGAGGGTCATTTCCCGGGCCTGCCAGCCACTGACACCGCCGAGGCTGACCGCTATCAGCAACACGGCGGCGCTGGCCCAACGTCGGCGTGATCGATGCTTGAGCCGCTGGCGGATCAGCGCCGGGTCCAGATCCGGGTTGGCCGGTTGTTGCAAGGCGCCACCGAGGGCCGCGCGCAGGTGCTGGGCATCCTGTTGCCAGGCGCGGATCAACGCGGCGTCTTCCGGGTGGCTGGCCAGCCAGTTTTCCAGCACACGCCGGTCGGCGTCGCTGAGCTGGTGGTCGATGTAGGCGTGCAAATCACGCTCACTGGGGGGCAGGCTGATCATTTGAGTATCCGCAAGGAAGGGCTGCTGATTTCGCCGTCGCTGAGCTGGCGCAAAGCCTGGCGGGCGCGGGACAGGCGCGACATCACGGTGCCGGTGGGGACGTCGAGGATCTCGGCGACCTCCTTATAGGTCAAGCCTTCCACCGACACCATCAGCAACAGGGCGCGCTGTTCGGTGGGCAGGCGATCGAAGGCTTGCAGGGTCGATCGGGCAATGACGGTGCGTTCCACCGAGGGTTCGGCGTCATCACGACCAGTGAAGAATTCGAGCATCCGGGCGTAGCGCCGGGAACGCCGGTGCGCATCGAGGAACTGGCGGTACAGGATCGAAAACAGCCACGCGCGCAGATCGCCCTCGGCGCGCTTGTCACCCCAACTGGAGAGGGCACGTTCAAGGCTGGCCTGGACCAGGTCGTCGGCGCTGCTGGCGTTGCGCGTCAACGACACGGCAAAGCGCCGCAATCTGGGAATGATTTCTCTCAGTTGTTCGTCGAATTCGCTCATGAAGTTCTGCTAGTCACTACGCTGTGGACTAGGAAGACGCCCGGCATTCGAGGTTATTCCACGTTCGGAAAAATAAATACCGGGCCGTGGAATAAATCCTGATGGCGTGCGTCTTGCTGATTCTTCCTACTTGTGGCCGATGGCCCTGGAGTCTTTCATGGTTGATCGCAGCTCACCGCCCGGCGGCCCACAACGCCCGCCATTGAGTGCCGCGAGCCTGGTGTTGCGTCTCGGCGGTATCGCCGTGGTTGTCGCAGCCGTGGCCGGGGCGTTTGCCTACGTTCACGGTAACTTTGACCCGCAACGACTGACGCCCAAGGCGTTGGTCGATGTGCTGGAAAAGAATAACGGCGTGCATCCGGGGTTTCGTCGCAATCACGCCAAGGGTGTTTGCGTCATCGGCCATTTCGAAAGCAGTGGCGAGGCGCGCCCTTACTCTGTCGCGCAAGTGTTCAATGAGCCACGTACTCCGGTAGTCGGGCGGTTCGCGCTGCCGGCGGGTAATCCTTATGCACCGGACACCGCTGTACCGATTCGTAGCCTGGCGCTGCGTTTCACTCAGGCCAACGGCCAGCAGTGGCGCACCGGGATGAACAGCATGCCGGTGTTCCCGGTGGGCACCCCGGAAGCGTTCTATCAGTTGCAGCAGGCGCAGTCGCCGGATCCGGCAACGGGCAAACCGGATCCGACCAAGGTCCCTGCGTTCTTTGCCTCACACCCGGAAGCCGTACCGTTCCTGACCTGGGTGAAGTCGGCCAAGCCGTCGGCCAGCTATGCCACGGAAACCTACAACAGTATCAATGCGTTCTATCTGGTTGATGCCAGCGGCAAGAAGCAGGCCGTACGCTGGAGCATGGCGCCGTTGGCGCAGGATACAGCGGGCGCTACGGCTCCGGAAGGTAGCGACTTTCTCGAAAAGGACTTGGTGCAACGTCTGGCCGAAGGGCCGCTGCGCTTTCAGTTGAACATTACGTTGGCCAATTCTGACGACCCGGTAAACGACGCGAGCAAGGTCTGGCCTGCCGGTCGCAAAATGCTGAACGCCGGCACCCTTGTGCTGGAAAAGACTCAGCCGCAGCTCAGTGGCGAATGCCGTGACATGAACTACGACCCACTGATCCTGCCCGCCGGGATTGAAGGTTCCGACGACCCGTTGCTCGCGGCTCGTTCAGCCGGCTACGCCGATTCCTACCTGCGTCGCACCAGCGAAGTCAGTCAATTGCCCACTGGCAAACAGGAGGCACGCCCATGAGAACGCCACCGACGCATTTCAATCCGCTGGCGCGACTGCTGCACTGGCTGATGGCATTCATGATCATCGCCATGTTGTTCATCGGGGCCGGCATGGTCACTTCGGTGTCGGCGCGGCATGAATGGCTGATCAACCTGCACAAGCCGCTGGGTATTGCGATCCTGTTGCTGGTGATCGTGCGCATTCTGGTGCGACTGGGCACGCGTCAGCCGCCACTGCCGGAGGATCTGCCGGGCTGGCAGGTGATGGCAGCCAAGGCGTCGCACCTGTTGCTGTACGCCTTGATGCTGGTGTTGCCACTGCTGGGCTGGGCGATGATCAGCGCGGCGGGCGATCCGGTGATGCTTGGCCATTCGTTGCAACTGCCGTCGATCCTGCCGGTAGATGCCCAGGTGTTTGCGCTGTTGCGCAAGGCGCATGGTTATCTGGCGTATCTGTTGTTTCTGACCGTGCTGCTGCACCTGGCGGCGGCGCTGTTCCATGGTTGGGTGCGTCGCGACGAAGTGCTCGACAGCATGCTGCGGGGACGCAATCGCAACTGACTGCAGACGTTAATCCGGCGTGGCGAGGGAGCACATTTGCTCGCCACGTTTTTGCGGTGCCAATGTTCGCCACCAGTACAGTAGCGCGACGATGTTGATTCCAGCACCCAGCCAGCAGACACCCGGCCATCCTGCCCAGGCGTACATGGCTGTCGAGGCGATTGAGCCCAGGGCGCTGCCAATCGAGTAAAACAGCATGTAGCCGGCGGTCAGTCGGCTTTGTGCCTCTGGGCGGACGCTGTAGATCATGCTTTGGCTGGTGACATGCACAGCCTGCAAACCCAGATCCAGGGTGATCACGCCGAGCAACAGCGCCCATAATGAGGATTGGGTGAATGCAATCGGCAGCCAGGAGCCGAGCATCAACAGCAGGGACAGGCCGCTGACCCATTGCCCGAATCCGCGATCCGCCAAGTGTCCGGCTCTTGCGGCGGCCAATGCGCCAGCTGCGCCGGCCAGTCCGAACAATCCAATTTCGCTGTGAGAAAGCGAAAGCGGCGGGGCGGCAAGCGGCAAAACCATTGGCGTCCACAGGACCATGGCACTGGCGAAGGTCAGCAGGGCCAGAATCGCCCGTTGCCGCAGCACTGTTTCCTCTCGAAACAGGCTGAACACCGAGGTAATCAACGCGGCGTAGGAGGTTGCCGGTTGCGGGCTCTCGTCCTTGGGCAGTACACGAAACAACAACAGCGCCATGACCAGCGTCAGCCCCGCCGACAACAGATAAATCGCCCGCCAACCGGCCAGATCCGCCATCCCGCCCGCCACGGTGCGTGCGAGCAAAATGCCGACCACGATGCCGCTGGTGATCACGCCGACGACACGACCGCGTTGCGCCGGAATGGCCAGGGTTGCCGCATAGGCCACCAACACCTGAGTAACGACGGCGAGCAGGCCGGTCAGGGTCATGCCGATCAGCAGCCAGATGCTGTTAGTTGCCAGGGCGATCATCAGCAATGCTGCGGCCGACAGCAGGGTTTGCGTGACAATCAAGCGTCGACGGTTGAGCAGATCGCCGAGCGGCACGAGCAAAACCAGCCCGACGCCGTAGCCGACCTGGGTCAGCGTGATGACGATGCCGATGCTCGCGGGCGACAGGTTGAAGGCGTCGGCCATGGCGTCCAGCAACGGTTGCGCGTAATACACGTTGCCCACGGCCAGGCCGCAGGCAATGGCGAACAGCAGTACGACACCACTGCCGAGATTTTGCGCGTTCATGTCCTGATTCCTTTTCTGGTTTCAAATGGAAACTGGAATGACGGTAGATAATCTGGTTTTGTTTTGCAACCTGATTGGGTAAAAGTGCGGCGCAAAAAAAGATCGCAGACAGGGCTGCGATCTTTCATGGGGCGAGAAACAGGGGGGATCAGCGCAGGGTGTCGACCATGTCGGCGATGGTGGTCAGCACGTCCTTGCCCAGTTGTTTCGAGCGTTGGCCCGACCAACCGGTGAGCGGGTTCGGCGCATCGTCGTGATCCTTGAACGGCATTTCCAGGGTCAACGACAGGCAGTCGAATTTCTGACCGACGCTGTTGCAGGCCAGGGTCATGTTGGCCTGACCCGGTTCGTCGCGGGTGTAGCCGTACTTGGTCTGGAAGTCTTTGGTGGTGTGTTTCAGATGGCTGCGGAAGTGCTCTTCGAGTTTCTCGATCCGTGGCGTATAGCCCGGATTGCCTTCGCAACCGGCGGTGAATACGTGGGGAATTTCTTCGTCGCCGTGTACGTCGAGGAACAGATCGACGCCGTACTTTTCCATCTGCTGCTGTACGAAAAGGACTTCCGGGCTGACTTCCTGACTGGCGCTCTGCCAGGCCCGGTTCAGGTCCTGGCCCATTGCGTTGGTGCGCAGGTGGCCGTGGAAGGCTCCGTCCGGGTTCATGTTCGGCACCAGATACAGATCGGCACTTTCCAGCAGTTTGTTCAGCACTGGATCGTTGTGATGTTCCAGACGTTCGATCACGCCCTCCATGAACCATTCGGCCATGTGTTCACCCGGGTGTTGCTGGGCGATGATCCAGATCTTGCGTCGACCTTCTGCGCCGGAGCCTTTGCGCAGCAGCTGGATGTCGCGGCCTTCGACGCTTTTGCCAGTGGCCAATAGTTCGGTGCCGGCCTTGGTCAGTGCTTGCTCGATCAGCCAGTCATGGCGACCGCGGCTGTAAGGTTCGAAGTAGGCGAACCAGGCGTGGGTCTGCTCGGCTTCAAGGCAGAAGCGCAGGCTGTCGCCTTCGAATTGGGTCGGAATGCGGAACCAGTTGACGTGGTCGTAGGAAGCGACGGCCTGATAGCCGGTCCAGGCCTTGTTGTAGGAGGACTGGCTGACGTTGACCAGGCGGAACCAGTGTTCCTGATGAACATGCAGGCCGCTGGCCTTGAAGTGGAACCACTGGAAGTGGGCGCTGCGGGTATCTGGCCGAATTGCCAGAACCGGGTTGAGCGGGTTGCTGATGTCGATGACTTGGATGTTGCCGCTGTCGAAGTTGGCGCTGATGTCGAACGAAGATTTGGCCACGGTCATAATCGGTTCCTGAATATGATTTTTATGGCGGCTACTTTACACGCAAGACAGGGGTGAAACCGAGGGAAATTGCGGGGTGTGGCGGGGGGCGTCTTCCATGACGCGGGTGCAGCTTAGTAGCTGTGCGATTGATTCTCAAGTGCTAATTGGCATTACTTTTCCCCAATGCGGACGGGGTTCCCTTGCCAAGCGATATTCTTTTGATATCATCCGCGCCACCGAATTTGCAGCACCCAAAGACTTCATTAGCCTGAAGCCACAAGCCAGAAAACTGGCAAAAAAAGACCCGGCAAAAAGCCGGGTCAAAAACCGTGATTAGCCTGATGAGGAGATAGTCCAGAAGACCGACCTAAGGTCTCTGGTCCATCGACTGATCTCGCGACCAGTTGCTTGCAATAATAATCATTATCATTTGCAAGTCAAACGTTTTTATCTGCGCGATTGGAAAATTCTTTCCTGTCCGTCTTCAGCGAACACCGCCGTCCAGCGAGTGATCGACCATCGCCCGTGCCATGTCCACCATGTGCACGACCGAAAACGCCAGATCCCGACTGACGCCTTGCAAGCCGTCTGCAGCCTTGAATGCGGTGGCCGCTGCACATCGCAGCAAATCCGAGGCGTGGACCAGGGATTCTTCGCCACTCAAATTACTGTTCACGCCGAAAAAACGTTCTTCCACTTCCTGTTCTGACACAGCTGGTTTCAAGTAATAGTCCAATGCCCGCTGTGCGGCAGCGCAACCCTGTGGAGACTTGAAAGTGGTATCCATTTGAAGGTCGGGCAGGTCGTTGCTGGTGATATTCATGGTGAAAGGTCACTCCTTGGTCGATTCAAATCCGTGACTCAAGAATAGTACCTAGAGTATTTGTGACCAGAATTTAAATACTACAATATGTGTTTTGCCGGCCGAAGGCGGGCACGTATGGTGCCGCACATGGATAAATGGATTGAATTGGTCAAGGCCAAAATGAGTGAACTCAATGTCACTCAAGTCGAGCTCGGCGAGCGCGTCGGCATGTCTCAGGGCGGTATCGGCCATTGGCTGAACAAACGCCGTGAGCCCGGCATCACGCAGATGAACCGCGTGCTGAAAGCGCTGGGTATGGAGTATCTCGAAGTCGCGGTGGTGATCCGCGAACCGCAAGTCGACAAGGACGACGAAATGCCGCTGGCGCAGAAGTACAACCCTTACTTCCGCTACCCGGTCAGCGATTGGAAGACGCCTATCGAGGCCCGTGAAGCCCAACCGGCCTATTCGAGCGGCAAGGACAAGCGACGTTTCGAACTGACGGATTACCACGCCCGTGGCCCGGCGTTCTGGCTCACAGTGGTGGGCAATTCGATGACCGCGCCTACCGGGCAGAGCATCGGCGAGGGGATGATGATCCTGGTGGACCCGGCGCTGGAGGCAGAACCCGGAAAACTGGTGATCGCCCAGTGGCCGGACAGCGACGAGGCGATTTTCCGCAAACTGATCGAAGAGGGCGGCCAGCGTTACCTGGTGCCGCTCAATCCGACCTGGCCGAAAACCTTGTTTACCGACGAGTGCCGAGTTATCGGTGTCGTGGTTCAGGCATCGGCCAAATACTAGTCAGATCGATCCTCGCCAGGCGTAGGATCGATCCACTTCTCAAGCCTCTTCCAGCTCGACCAGTGCACAGCCTTCGCTGACCATTTCGCCTTCCTGGCAATACAGCGCCTTGATCACGCCGGCATGGGGCGCGCGGATGCTGTGTTCCATCTTCATCGCTTCCAGCACCACCAGTTGTGCTCCGGCTTCAACCGATTGCCCGGCCTCCACCAGCACTCGCACGATGCTGCCGTTCATCGGCGCAGTCAGCCCGCCCTGATGACTGTGACTGGCTTCGACAGCGCTGATAGGGTCGTACGTTTCAACGCGCCGCAATTCGCCGTCCCATTGCAGAAACAGAACCTCTCCACGACGAATCGCCCGCAGCTGTCGACGCAAACCATCACGCTCGATCACCAATTGCTCGCCGATCAGTTTTGCATTGCCGCCAGCACCGAGCGTCAGCGCCCGATCCTGCCCCTCGCAGCTCAAATGTAGAGTGATTTCTCGTGGCAAACCTGCGCGCAAACCACTGTGAGTTGCCCAAGGCGAAGCCGGATCATCCACCCGAGCCGTCCCCGACAAGCTCTGCGCAAAAGCCTGCGCGGCCGCATCCCAGAACTCATCGCTCAGCGCGGCAGGCGCTGGCAGCAACTGTTCCTGATAACGCGGAATGAACCCGGTATCCAGTTCCGCCGCCGCGAATGCGGGATGGCCGATGATGCGCCGCAGAAAGTTGATGTTGGTCTTCAACCCGCCGATCGCGAACTCATCGAGCATGCTCAGCAGCCGCAAACGCGCCTGCTCACGATCCTCGCCCCAGGCAATCAGCTTGCCGAGCATCGGGTCATAGAACGGCGAGATCTCGTCGCCTTCCTCGACGCCACTGTCCACACGGCGCCCCGGGCCGGCGGCGGATTCGCGATACAGCTCCAGACGTCCGGTCGCCGGCAGGAAATCATTGGAAGGATCTTCCGCATACAACCGAACCTCAATCGCATGCCCGTTCAATGGCACCTGATCCTGAGTGATCGGCAACGCCTCACCACGGGCGACACGAATCTGCCAGGCCACCAGATCGAGCCCGGTGATGGCTTCGGTGACCGGGTGTTCGACCTGCAGCCGTGTGTTCATCTCCATGAAGAAGAATTCGCCGCGAGCATCCAGCAGAAACTCCACCGTACCGGCGCCGACGTAACCGATGGCCTGCGCCGAACGCACCGCTGCTTCACCCATCGCCCGACGCAGTTCCGGGCTCAGCCCTGGTGCCGGAGCTTCTTCGACCACTTTCTGATGCCGGCGCTGAATCGAGCAGTCGCGCTCATTCAAATACAGGCAATTGCCATGCTGATCAGCAAACACCTGGATTTCCACGTGACGCGGCTTGAGCAGGTATTTCTCCACCAGCATCCGCGAATCGCCGAACGACGACTGCGCTTCACGCTGTGCCGAAGCCAACGCTTCAGCCAATTGGCTGACATCTTCAACAACCTTCATGCCCTTGCCGCCACCGCCGGCAGTGGCTTTGAGCAGCACCGGATAACCGATGCGTTCGCAAGCATCACGGAAGGTGTCCAGATCCTGAGCTTCGCCGTGATAACCCGGCACCAGTGGCACGCCAGCAGTTTCCATCAATGCCTTGGCGGCGGATTTGCTGCCCATCGCATCGATGGCGGAGGCGGGCGGGCCGAGAAAAATCAGGCCGGCCGCTTCGATGGCGCGGGCAAAACCGGCGTTCTCCGAAAGAAAGCCATAACCCGGATGAATCGCCTGAGCGCCACTGGCCTTGGCCGCTGCGATCAGTTTGTCGATTTGCAGGTAGCTGTCAGCCGCTTTGCTGCCGCCTAGATCGACGCGGATATCCGCTTCACGGCTGTGCCGCGCTTCACGGTCGGTGGCGCTGTGCACGGCGACGGTGGTCAGGCCCAGCGCCTTGGCGGTGCGCATGACCCGGCAAGCGATTTCGCCACGGTTGGCCACCAGCAGGGTGGTGAGAACAGGTGAGCTCATCAACGCGGCTCCTTGGTGGTGGTTGCGGCTTGCCAGCTCGGCGGGCGCTTCTGCAAAAAGGCCCGCAGACCTTCCTGGCCTTCCGGGCTGACGCGGATGCGGGCGATGGCATTTTCGGTGTAGCGACGCAGGGCCGGCGTCAGCGCGCCGTTGCCGACTTCACGCAGCAGATCCTTGCTGGCGCGCATGGCGGCGGGGCTGTTGAGCAGCAGGTTGTCGATCCATTGTTCGACTTTCTGTTCAAGCTCGGTCGCCGGATAGCTTTCGGACAACAAACCGATTTCCCGCGCCCGCTGCCCGCCGAAACGCTCGGCCGTCAGCGCATAACGCCGCGCAGCGCGCTCGCCGATGGCTTGCACCACGAACGGGCTGATCACCGCTGGCGCAAGACCGATGCGCACTTCCGACAGACAGAACTGCGCGTCGTCGGCGCCAATCGCCATGTCGCAGCAACTGATCAGGCCCAGCGCACCGCCGAACGCCGCGCCTTGCACCACGGCCACGGTCGGGATTTTCAGCTTGGCGAGGTTGTACATCAGCTCTGCCAGTTCCCGGGCGTCGTCGAGGTTGGTGTGGTAATCGAGTTCGGCCGATTGCTGCATCCAGGCCAGATCCGCGCCGGCACTGAAGTGTTTGCCGCGTCCGCGCACCAGCAGGAAACGCAGGCTGGCGTCGCTGGCGACCTTGTCCAGCGCCAGGATCAATTCGCGGATCATCTCGGCGTTGAACGCGTTGTTCTTTTCTTCGCGGCTCAGCCACAGGGTCGCGAAACCCCGTGGATCGCTCTGCAATTCGAGGGTGTTGAAGTCGCTCATGAGGTTCTCCCGATCACATCCGGAACACGCCGAAGCGGCTCGGTTCGATAGGCGCGTTCAACGACGCGGACAAGGCCAGAGCCAGTACATCGCGGGTCTGCGCCGGGTCGATGACGCCGTCGTCCCACAGCCGTGCGCTGGAATAGTAGGGGTGACCCTGCTCTTCGTACTGGTCGAGAATCGGTTTTTTGATCTCGCTTTCTTGCTCGGCGCTGAAGGTCTGGCCGCTGCGTTCGGCCTGCTCGCGCTTGACCTGAACCAGCACGCCGGCGGCCTGTTCGGCACCCATCACGCCGATTCGCGCATTCGGCCACATCCACAGGAAACGCGGATCGTAGGCCCGCCCGCACATGCCGTAGTTACCGGCGCCGAAGCTGCCGCCGATGATCACGGTGAATTTCGGCACCTTGGCGCACGCCACGGCGGTCACCAGTTTCGCGCCGTGTTTGGCGATGCCACCGGCCTCGTACTTCTGACCGACCATGAAGCCGGTGATGTTCTGCAGGAACAGCAGCGGGATACCGCGCTGGCAGGCCAGTTCGATGAAGTGCGCGCCTTTTTGTGCGGCTTCGGCGAACAGGATGCCGTTGTTGGCGAGGATCGCGATCGGGTAGCCGTGCAAATGGGCGAAGCCGCACACCAACGTGGTGCCGAACAAGGCTTTGAATTCATCGAACACCGAACCGTCGACCAGTCGCGCAATCACTTCGCGCACGTCGAACGGCTGCTTGGCGTCCGCCGACACCACACCGTACAACTCATCGCTGGCGTACAGCGGCGCAATCGGCGTGCGCTGCTGCACTTCACCGAGCTTGCGCCAGTTGAGGTTGGCGACGCTGCGGCGGGCGAGGGCGAGGGCGTGCTCGTCGCTTTCGGCGTAATGGTCGGCGACCCCGGAAATCTTGCAATGCACATCGGCCCCGCCGAGGTCTTCGGCGCTGACCACTTCACCGGTCGCGGCTTTCACCAAGGGTGGGCCGGCGAGGAAAATCGTCGCCTGATTGCGCACCATGATTGCTTCGTCAGCCATCGCCGGCACGTAAGCGCCGCCAGCGGTGCAGGAGCCCATGACCACGGCAATCTGCGGAATGCCCATGGCGCTCATGTTGGCCTGGTTGAAGAAGATCCGCCCAAAATGCTCGCGATCCGGGAACACCTCGTCCTGACGCGGCAGGTTGGCGCCGCCCGAGTCCACCAGATAGATGCATGGCAGGCGGTTTTGCTGGGCGATGGTTTGGGCGCGCAGGTGTTTCTTCACGGTCAGCGGATAGTACGAGCCACCTTTCACCGTCGCATCGTTGGCGACGATCATGCACTCGACGCCCTCCACGCGACCGATCCCGGCAATCACGCCAGCGGCCGGCACGTCCTCGCCATAAACGGCATGGGCGGCCAGTTGGCTGATTTCCAGAAACGGCGAGCCCGGATCGAGCAAGCGGTTGATCCGCTCACGGGGCAGCAGTTTGCCCCGCGAGGTGTGCCGTTCCTGAGCTTTCGCGCCACCGCCCTGTGCCACTTGGGCGAGCAGGGTGTGCAGGGCGTCGACCTGTGTGAGCATCGCCGCGCTGTTGGCGGCGAACTCCGCTGAACGGGGGTTGAGCTGGGTATGCAGAATCATCGGCTACTCCGTAGCAGCTTCAAGTTTCAAGCTACAAGCTACAAGTTGAAGCAAGGGCACGTTCTTCTTGCCGCTTGAAGCTTGCAGCTTGCCACTGGCGAAATTCATTTCGTCTCGTTGAACAGTTCGCGACCGATCAGCATGCGACGGATCTCACTGGTGCCGGCGCCGATTTCGTACAGCTTGGCGTCACGCAGCAGACGGCCGGCGGGGAATTCGTTGATGTAACCGTTGCCGCCGAGAATCTGGATCGCGTCCAGGGCCATTTGCGTAGCGCGTTCGGCGGTGTAGAGGATCACGCCGGCGGCGTCCTTGCGCGTGGTTTCGTTGCGCTCGCAGGCCTGGGCCACGGCGTAGAGGTAGGCGCGGCTGGCATTGAGCTGCGTGTACATGTCGGCGACTTTGCCTTGGATCAGCTGGAATTCGCCGATGCTCTGGCCGAACTGTTTGCGGTCGTGGATGTACGGCACGATCAAATCCATGCACGACTGCATGATCCCGGTCGGGCCACCGGACAGCACGACGCGCTCGTAATCGAGGCCGCTCATCAGCACTTTCACGCCGCCGTTGAGCACGCCGAGGATGTTTTCTTCCGGCACTTCGACGTCATCGAAGAACAGTTCGCAGGTGTTGGAGCCGCGCATGCCGAGCTTGTCGAACTTGTTGCTGCGGCTGAAGCCTTTCCAGTCGCGCTCGACGATGAACGCGGTGATGCCATGCGGGCCTTTTTCCAGATCGGTCTTGGCGTAGATCACGTAGGTGTTGGCGTCGGGGCCGTTGGTGATCCAGGTCTTGCTGCCGTTGAGCACGAAACGGTCGCCGCGTTTGTCGGCGCGCAATTTCATCGAAACCACGTCGGAACCGGCGTTCGGCTCGCTCATCGCGAGGGCGCCAACGTGTTCGCCGCTGATCAGCTTCGGCAGGTACTTGGCTTTCTGTTCGTGGTTGCCGTTGCGGTTGATCTGGTTCACGCAGAGGTTGGAGTGAGCGCCGTAGGACAAAGCGACCGAAGCCGAGCCACGGCTGATTTCTTCCATCGCCACCACGTGCGCCAGGTAACCCAGACCAGCGCCGCCGTACTCTTCCGGCACGGTGATGCCGAGCAGTCCCATATCACCGAACTTGCGCCACAGATCGGCCGGGAACAGGTTGTCGCTGTCGATCTGCGCGGCGCGCGGGGCGATCTCTTTGGCAACGAAGGACTGAACTTGATCGCGCAGCATGTCGATGGTTTCGCCGAGGGCAAAGTTCAGGGATGGGTAGCTCATGGGTCACCTTTTGGCTTTTTTGTAGGGCGGGGAGGGCGGCGGTTTGGCTCTCACCTTTACGTTAACGTAAGCCTGTGACGAATGGCTGTCAATCACCCTTTACGTTAACGTCAACTTGAGCGAGAGTAGGGCCAGTTCTGAACGGTCGGAGCTCATATGGCTCCGGTCCAACACCCACTAATAAAGACAATAGGGGTCGTCATGGATCAACCCAGTGCAAACCCGCAGCGCAGCTACACCCGTGGTTCCCAGGACAAAGCCTTGCTGGCGATGACCATCGGGCAGAAGTTCGACGAGACCGTCGCGCAGTACCCGGGCGACGAGGCGCTGGTGGTGCGCCATCAGCAGCTGCGTTACACCTGGCGGCAACTGGCCGACGCGGTGGACGTGCATGCCAGAGCGTTGCTGGCGTTGGGTTTGCAGGCCGGTGACCGGCTCGGCATCTGGGCGCCGAATTGCGCACAGTGGTGCATCACTCAGTTCGCCACTGCGAAGATCGGCGTGATCCTGGTCAACATCAACCCGGCCTACCGCAGCTCTGAACTCGAATACGTGCTCAAGCAATCCGGCTGCCAATGGCTGGTCTGCGCCGGTGCCTTCAAATCTTCGAACTACCACGGCATGCTGCAAGGCTTGCTCCCGGAGCTGGCCGAGCAATCCATCGGCGAACTGCACAGCGAGCGCCTGCCGGAGTTGCGTGGCCTGATCAGCCTTGATTCCCAGCCGCCTTCGGGTTTTCTCCCGTGGTCGCAACTGGCAGATCTGGCCGCCAGTGTCTCTCCAGAACAATTGCGTGAACGCAGCGACAGCCTGCACTTCGATCAACCGGTCAACATCCAGTACACCTCCGGCACCACCGGTTTCCCCAAGGGCGCGACCCTCAGTCACTACAACATCCTCAACAACGGTTACATGGTCGGCGAAAGCCTCGGCCTGACCGCCGCCGATCGCCTGGTGATCCCGGTGCCGCTGTATCACTGCTTCGGCATGGTCATGGGCAACCTCGGCTGCATCACCCACGGCAGCACGATGATTTATCCCAACGATGCCTTCGATCCGCTGCTGACCTTGAACACCGTCGCCGAAGAAAAGGCCACCGCGCTGTACGGCGTGCCGACCATGTTCATCGCCATGCTCGATCAGCCGCAGCGCGCCGAGTTCGACCTGTCGACCCTGCGCACCGGCATCATGGCCGGCGCCACCTGCCCGATCGAGGTGATGCGCCGGGTCATCAGCGAAATGCACATGAGCGAAGTGCAAATCGCCTACGGCATGACCGAAACCAGCCCCGTGTCCCTGCAGACCGGGCCATCGGACGAACTGGAACTGCGCGTCACCACCGTCGGCCGCACCCAGCCGCAACTCGAAAGCAAAATCATCGATGAGGCCGGCAACCCGGTGCCACGCGGCACCATCGGTGAACTGTGCACCCGTGGCTACAGCGTGATGCTCGGCTACTGGAACAACCCGCAGGCCACCGCCGAAGCCATCGACGCAGCAGGTTGGATGCACACCGGCGACCTGGCGAGCATGAATGAAGAGGGTTACGTGTGCATCGCCGGCCGTAACAAGGACATGATCATCCGAGGCGGCGAAAACATTTACCCGCGTGAACTGGAAGAGTTCTTCTTCACCCATCCAGCGGTGGCGGACGTGCAGGTGATCGGCATTCCCTGCTCGCGCTACGGCGAGGAAATCGTCGCCTGGATCAAATTCCATCCTGGCCACAGCGCCACCGAACAAGAGCTGCAAGCGTGGTGCAAGGAGCGCATCGCCCACTTCAAGACGCCGCGTTACTTCAAGTTTGTGGAGGAGTTTCCGATGACGGTGACGGGCAAGATCCAGAAATTCCGGATGCGCGAGATCAGTATCGAGGAGTTGCGTAGCAACGAGGGCTGACACAGTTTCAACGTTCTATATCGATCAGAGCCTTCGAAGCCAGGGCGCGGACCCTGGCTTCGAAAGCGGCGCTTATTGCTTCTCTTCTATATTTTCCAACGCCTGATTCACTGCCAATTCCCCCAACATCACCACTTGCGCAATGCCCAGCAGGGTCTTGCGGTTCGGCCCTTCCAGCAGGCCGGCAAAGTCACCGAGCATGACCGTGGCTGATGCCAGGGATTCGCAGGCGTTGGCCAGCAGGGATTCCGTGTCGGTTTGCGGGTTGACCCTGAACATGTCATTGGGGGTGTAAGGCGTGGCCATGATCTTGGCTGCGGGGGTCAGGTAATAGTCGAGGGCGCGTTCGGCCGCGTCGTGGAGTTTTCTTGAATCGGGAAATTCGTAGGGGGACACCGGATCTTCTAACGGTGGAATGACGGTCTGGGACATCAGCTGAAACTCCGGACAAGAGTCGCTTGAGGATTGTGTAGACGGCTGCCAAACAGTGAGGGGACAAACCCCTCACCGAGGCGGCAACTACCGCGAGACGTGATGGTTATCCAGCACACGATTGACCAGCAGCTCACTCAGCATGATCACCTGCTGCAGTATCTGCATCGCCTTGCGCTGCGACGGATCGACGGTGTCGCCGATATCCCGGGCCATGTCACTGGCCGACGACAGCGTTTCGCACGCTTCGACCAGCAGCGTTTCGTCATCCACCGTTGGATTGACCAGATAGATCCTGCCCGGCTTGCGCGATGGCTTGGACGTCTTCTGCGCCCCAGGATCAAGGTAATGATTGATCGCCCGCTCGGTTGCCGTTTTTATGTTTTCGGCTTCGAGTGCGGCGTCATAGGGGATTGAATCGGTTTCTGGCGGGTTGGGTGTGGCTTTGAACATATGTGTAACTCCTATCGCAGACTTCAAGGAGCCATCACCCACGCTACCAAACAATGGGTGGCGGCCATACGCGGGTTGGTAGACCGGCTGCAATAGGAACCCGGCGCTCACGAATGAGCCCCACGCATGACCACCATAAAACAGAGCCCCAAAAAGGGACTGCATACGGTGTTGCCATACAGCTATTACAGACGGGCTACCAAACCCGATCACTGTTTTTCAGTGACAGGGAAACGATATAGCCCGCCCCATAGCCGCGTAAGCCGGCGGATTCTGGCGTATGCGTAGGCAACGACGCAAGGTGTTGTAGCCCTTATGGCGTAACGGTTCGTGTACTTTAAACGCCCATGCGCCGTCGTGTTTACACACAGCGAAAGCCGTGAACCCTCCGTGTTTTTGTTGAGGTTTGTATGTGGGGGAGCTGGATGTTGAGACGCGGCATCAATTGCCTCACTGAAATCTTGCCGAGTGAGCGCTTGCAGGAAGATCGAGATGGGGGAGGAGATCAGTCGCGGACAATTTCAGAACGCCAGACAGCACAAAGGGGAGCCGAAGCTCCCCTTTAATTTTGTCGTCGCGTGCTCTTTTTTATTATTGAGGGTCGGTCTGTTGTTGTTTTTGGCAACCGTGGCCCTTTACCGCTGTTTTTGGCGACCCCCATCCGGGGTCAAGAGCAAACGTATTTTTTTGAGCGCTGATCTGCTTTCTCGCCAGGCGATCCAACCGATTCGGGAGCTACCTGAAGGTAGTTTTATTGTTCTCTGCCCGGTTGCGGGTCATTCCGAGGAATACCCTGAAAAGCACACCTTCTCCAAAAAAATCTGTTAGCTGCGTCTCTGCCGTGTTGTTTTTGTTATGTCAGAGTCGGTACGTCTTATTTTTATTGGTTTGCTGCTTTTTATTCTTGTTATGCCATAGAGATAGCAGAAGCCGTGCCAACTTTTCAAAACCCTTGTAAATCAAGGGTTTGAGATTTTTTAAGGATTTTTCCTTCAGGCAAAACCAGACAATTTGTTTCCGTGTTACTCGCCTATGCCCACGTTTCGGACACAGCGGTAACACCTTCGTCCTCACTGTGCGCTACGGGCCTTGGCCACTCGCGAACCGGTCGGGCGACCCAGCACCGCACTGATCTGCTGGCCGGCGGCAATCAAGGCGTCGAGGTCGATGCCGGTCTCGATGCCCAGGCCGTTGAGCAGGTACACCACGTCTTCGGTGGCGACGTTACCGCTGGCGCCTTTGGCGTACGGGCAGCCGCCGAGGCCGGCGATCGAGCTGTCGAACACTGCGATGCCTTCCAGCAGGCTGGCGTAGATGTTGGCCATGGCCTGACCGTAGGTGTCGTGGAAGTGGCCAGCGAGTTTCTCTCGCGGCACTTGCTTCGACACTACTTCGAACAGACGGCGGGTGGCGCCAGCAGTGCCGGTGCCGATGGTGTCGCCCAGCGAAACTTCGTAGCAGCCCATCGCGTACAGCTCGCGGGCCACCATGGCCACCTGTTCCGGGGCGACCTCGCCTTCATAAGGGCAACCCAACACGCAGGACACGTAACCGCGCACGGTAACGCCGTGCTGTTTCGCGGATTCCATGATCGGTGCGAACCGCGCCAGGCTCTCGCTGATCGAGCAATTGATGTTGCGCTGCGAAAACGCTTCGGACGCAGCCGCAAACACCGCGACTTCTTTCACTCCCGCCGCCAGCGCATCTTCAAAACCGCGCAGGTTCGGCGCCAGTGCGCCGTAGGTCACGCCGGGCTTGCGCTGAATCTGCGCAAACACGTCGGCGGAACCCGCCATCTGCGGCACCCATTTGGGCGAAACGAAACTACCGACTTCTATATAGCCGAGGCCGGCGGCGCTCAGCGCGTCGACCAGTTGCACCTTGTCGGCAACGCTGATGGGCTGGGCTTCGTTCTGCAGGCCGTCACGGGGGCCGACTTCGATCAGGCGTACTTGGGAGGGGAGGGACATGGCGTTGACCTGTTGTAATTATCGGGAGGCTACTGCGCGACTTGCTGACTCTTGAGCGTCTGCTCCAGCGCCTGCACGCAGCGTTCTTCGGCGGTGTCGAGTTCCAGCTTCATCTGTTCGATGTCCAGCAGCTGCTGTTCAAGCTGTTCCCGGCGCTCGCTGATTTTCGCCAGCATGCTGTTGAGTTGTTTGGTGTTACCGCTGGAAGGGTCGTAGAGCTCGATCAGTTCGCGGCACTCGGCCAGGGAAAAACCGATGCGCTTGCCCCGCAGGATCAGCTTCAGGCTGACCTTGTCGCGCGGCGAATAGATGCGTTCCTGGCCTCGGCGCTCTGGGCTGAGCAGGCCTTGTTCTTCATAGAAGCGGATCGCCCGGGTGGTGATGTCCAGCTCGCGGGCGAGGTCGGAAATGCTGTAGGTCTGGCTGCTCATGAAAGCGCTCGAAATAAGGTCTTGGCGCTAAGCTAATGGCAGGTTGACGTTTACGTCAAGTGGCGGGCGCCTGCAGCTTGTCGAGCTTCTTCTCGTGCGCCGTCACTTGCTGGCATAGCTCGATCATCTGCTCGCGCATCCAGCGGTTGGCCGGGTCCTGGTCGGTGCTTTCGTGCCAGTACAGATGGGTTTCCACGGGTGGCACATCGTTGACCGGCAGATTGAACGCATGCAGCTCATGGCGTCGGGCGAAACGCTCCGGCACGGTCATCACCATGTCGGTCTGCTGCAATACCTGGGACGCCATCAGATAGTGCTGCGAGCGCAGGGCGATCTTGCGCTGGATGCCCATTTTACCCAGCGCCAGATCGACGTGGCCCAGGCCACTGCGACGGCTGGAAATATGAATGTGGGTCAGCGACAGGTAATCGTCGAGGGTGAATTTTTCCTTGGTCGCCAGCGGATGCCCTTTGCGCATCGCGCAGACGTAACGGTCTTCCATCAGCTTGACGTGGCGCACCTGCGGGTCGGTGTTGAGCGGTGCATCCACGGCGAAATCGAGACGTCCGGCGGCCAGTTCCTCGGTGGTTTCCCGGCGTTTGGACAGGAAGCTTTCGATGATCACCGTCGGCGCCAGGCGACGCAGACGCTGGAACAGTGGCGGCAGAATCACCGCTTCGGTCAGGTCGGTCATGCTGATGCGGTAGGTCTTGACCGCTTGCGAAGGGTTGAAGATGCGGCTTTCCTGAACCGAAACCCGCAGCAACGACAGCGCGTTGCGCACCGGGCCGATGATGTTTTGCGCCATGGGCGTCGGCACCATGCCCTGAGCCGTACGTACGAAGAGCGGGTCGTTGAAGGTCTCGCGCAACCGCGCCAATGCGTTGGACACCGCTGGCTGGGTAATGCCGACAATCTGCCCGGCGCGGGTCAGGTTGGCTTCGGTGTAGATCGCGTCGAAGACGATGAAAAGGTTGAGGTCGACCTTGCTCAGATTCATTACGCGGCTCTCTTTTTATAGGTGGATGGCGCGGGTCAGGGCGGCCAGGAAAATCAACCAATCATATATCGGTGATGAATGTTTATACACGCCGAGAATAGGCTAGGTAAATTATCAGCGCTGTTCTAGCATCGATTGCATGACCTAAACAACCTCTGCCACAGAAGGTAATTGCTCATGGATTTCGCTTATTCGCCCAAGGTTCAGGAACTGCGTGAGCGCGTGACCGCGTTCATGGACACTTACGTTTACCCGGCCGAAGCCGTGTTCGAACGGCAGGTTGCCGAGGGCGATCGCTGGCAGCCGACCGCAATCATGGAAGAGCTCAAGGCCAAGGCCAAGGCTGAAGGCCTGTGGAATTTGTTTCTGCCTGAGTCGGAACTGGGCGCTGGCCTGACCAACCTCGAATACGCGCCCTTGGCGGAAATCATGGGCCGTTCGTTGCTCGGTCCCGAGCCGTTCAACTGCTCGGCACCGGACACCGGCAATATGGAAGTGCTGGTGCGTTATGCCAACGAAGAACAGAAACAGCGCTGGCTCGAACCGCTGCTGCGCGGTGAAATCCGCTCGGCGTTCGCCATGACCGAGCCGGACGTCGCGTCCTCCGACGCCACCAACATGGCCGCCCGCGCCGTGCGCGATGGTGACGAGTGGGTGATCAACGGCAAGAAATGGTGGACCTCCGGCGCCTGCGATCCGCGCTGCAAGATCCTGATCTTCATGGGCCTGAGCAACCCCGACGCCCCGCGCCACGCCCAGCACTCGATGATACTGGTGCCGGTCGACACCCCCGGCGTGAAGATCGTCCGTCCGCTGCCGGTGTTCGGTTACGACGACGCACCGCACGGTCACGCCGAAGTGCTGTTCGACAACGTGCGGGTGCCTTACGAAAACGTCCTGCTCGGTGAAGGACGGGGCTTCGAAATCGCTCAGGGTCGCCTCGGCCCAGGCCGGATTCACCACTGCATGCGTTCGATCGGCATGGCCGAGCGCGCGCTGGAACTGATGTGCAAACGTTCGGTGAGCCGCACCGCGTTCGGCAAACCGTTGGCACGTCTGGGCGGTAACGTCGACAAGATCGCCGACTCGCGGATGGAAATCGACATGGCTCGCCTGCTGACCCTGAAAGCGGCGTACATGATGGACACCGTGGGTAACAAAGTCGCCAAGAGCGAAATCGCGCAGATCAAGGTCGTCGCGCCAAACGTCGCGTTGCGGGTGATCGACCGGGCGATCCAGATCCATGGCGGGGCAGGGGTGTCGAACGATTTCCCGCTGGCCTACATGTACGCCATGCAACGCACCCTGCGCCTGGCCGACGGCCCGGACGAAGTGCACCGCGCGGCGATCGGCAAGTTCGAAATCGGCAAGTACGTGCCGAAGGAAATGCTGCGTAGCGAGCGCTGATCCAAAAGCGCGTTACTGATCGTTCCCACGCAGAGCGTGGGAACGATCAGGACATCAGATTCAGTAAACCCAAACCTCAACCCGCCGATTCTTGATCCTGCCTTCATCCCCGCTGTTGGTCGCCACCGGCATCAGCGCGCCAAACCCGCGCACTTCGCGCAACACCACGCCGTTCTTCACCAGTTCCCGGCGTACCGCCATCGCCCGCAGCTTCGACAGCAAATCCGCCCGCGCCGGGTCATCCTTGGCATCGCCAAATCCCACCAGTGTTACCGCGCGGTCAGTCTTGTCGTGGTGCTTTATATAGTCGAACACCCGGGCCAGATCCTGCCGGGCCTTGTTGTCGAGGCTGGCGCTGCCTTCTTCGAAACGAAAATTCACCGTAAGACGTTGGGCATGCCGGCTGAGGGATTGATAACCCTCGGGCATCAGCGCATTCGGCGTGACCGAGATGGCGTGCACGGTCTGGGCGATAAAACCGTTGGCCGCGACAATCGCCTGGCCCTGGCGGCTTTGCGCAAAGTCCACCAAGGCGGTGGCCCACGGATTTTGATTATCGGGTGGCAAATAGAAGAACAGCCGACGGGACAGTGGATAGTCTTCGGTGGCAATCAGGCTGGCCAGTGGCAGCATGGCCTGGGACTGCCCGTCGACGATGGCCACGGCCTTGGCTTGGCGCACGTAAGGCAGGCCGATAAAACCGATGCCCTGCGGATCGGCGCTCACGGCGTCGGACAATTGCTCGCTCGACTCGAAACGTTTCGCCGAACTGTTCAGCGTTTTCCCACGACGGCTGAGGACCAGTTCCTTGAACGTGTCGTAGGTGCCGGACTGATCATCCCGCGCATACAGATGAATTGTCCCACCCTTGCCGCCGAGTTCTTCCCACGTCTTCGCCTCGCCGCTGAAGATCCGCGCCAGTTGTTCGGTGTTCAGTTGATTCAGCGGATTGTCGGGGTGAAGGATGATCGCCAGGCCATCGATGGCGATGACTTGCTCGGCGCCGGGGCTTTTCAGATCGCCAAGTGAAACAAGGCTGGCGAGTTCGCTGTCCTTGATCGGGCGGGAAGAGGCGGCCAGATCGGCGCTGTTGCTTTTGAGTGCCGAGAAACCGGTGCTGGAACCATGGGCGGCGATTTCCACCACGACCCGTCTACCTTGAGCCGTGAGGCCGACGACCCGTTGTTCGTTAGCGGTGTCTGGCGTTTCGCTATGGACTCTCAAAAGTCCCTGCTCTTTGAGCAGGCCTTCCACCAGCGCCGGGCCGAGGGCTGCGCCGATGGTGTTGGAACCCTGGATGCGCAATACCGCGCCGTTCTCGGGAATGGGCAATGCAGCGGCCGAAACCTGCAGCCAGGCACTCAGGAGAAAGACGAACAGAACGCGCAGGGTCATGCCGGCACCGAATGCAGCCAAGGGGATTGCCGGGGAGATTAAGTCAGGGACGTTTCTGAAAGATGACAGTGTTCAGGCTGTAGGAGCGAACTCCCACAGCCATTTGCGGTGATTGCGCTATCAGCTCAATTCAAGCCAGATCGGCGCGTGATCCGAAGGCTTTTCCATCCCGCGCAGTTCATAGTCGACACCGGCGGCTTTCACCCGTGGCAGCAAGCCATGGGACGCCAGGATCACGTCGATGCGCAGACCGCGTTTCGGCTCGTCTTCAAAACCACGGCTGCGGTAGTCGAACCAGCTGAAGACGTCGGCCACGTCCGGGTTCAGGTGACGGAAGCTGTCGGTCAGGCCCCAGTTTTTCAGGCGGGCCATCCACTCGCGTTCTTCCGGCAGGAAGCTGCATTTGCCGGTTTTCAGCCAGCGCTTCATGTTGTCCGGGCCGATGCCGATGTCGCAGTCTTCCGGGGAAATGTTCACGTCGCCCATCACCACCAGCGGCTGTTCATTGTTGAACTGGCTTTCCAGCAGCGCTTGCAGATCGCTGTAGAAGCGCTGTTTGGCCGGGAACTTGGTCGGGTGGTCACGGCTTTCGCCCTGTGGGAAATAGCCGTTCATGATCGTCACCGGCACGCCATTGGCGTCGGCGAAAGTGCCCCAGATAAAGCGCCGCTGCGCGTCTTCTTCATCGGTGGCGAAGCCTTTGTGCACGGCAATCGGCTCCTGGCGCGAGAGCAGGGCAACGCCGTAATGGCCTTTCTGGCCGTGGAAATACACGTGATAACCCAGGGCCCGCACTTCTTCCAGCGGGAACTGGTCGTCGTGGACCTTGGTTTCCTGCAGGCCGATGACGTCCGGCTGATGCTTTTCGATCAGCGCCGCCAGCTGATGCGGGCGAGCCCGCAGTCCGTTGATGTTGAAGGAAACGATCTTCATGGTCGGCAGTCCTGGCAAAAGGGCGATGCTAGCTGACATGTAGGATCTGGGCCAGCGTGGCGGTAGTCCATATGCGCTGCTAATGTCTTTCGGGTGTGGGAACGATCCCTTCAGCCCAAGGCTCGTATAACAAGAACGGGGCCTGTTGAGTCCCGTCCAGGGAGAATCACCGTCATGCCTGAAACCTCGACCGCCATCGCCGACATCCACATGCTCGACCGCGGCTATTCCCGTGAAGCGCGATCCCTGCTGTATCAGGCTTACCGTCACGAGCCGACCTTCGCTTACCTGTTCGAGGCCGAACGCCCGGGTTACGAACAACGGGTGCGTGCCACGGTGCGAGAGCTGGTCAAACAGCATTTCCTGCAGGATCTGCCGGCCATCGGCTTGTTGGTCAATGATCGGTTGATCGGCATTGCCCTGATCGCGCCGCCGCAACGGCGTCTGGGCGTCACCGAGAGTTGGGCCTGGCGTTTGCGTATGGTGCTGAGCACCGGTTTCCGCTGCACCCGGCGTTATCTGGAGTATCACGCCGCCGTTGAAGCCTGCGTGCCGACCGATTCGGTGCACATGCTGCCGTTGCTGGGTGTGCATCCACAATTTCAGGGCAAGCACTTTGGCGAGCAACTGCTGCAAGCCGTGCACAACTGGTGTGCAGTGGACGAAAGCTCCCAGGGCGTGATCCTCGACACCGGCAACCCGCGTTACCTGGAATTTTACAAACGTCAGGGTTATGAGGAGATCGGCGAAGTCGCCGTCGGCCCGGTACGTGAGCACGTGTTTTTCCACGCCAATCCACAGGTGTTACAAACTGCAACGGCATAACCATCGAACTTTTTCAGAAAAGTCTGGTTCTATCACGCTCCCAAGCACGTGATAGCATCCGCCCCTATGAAGTTTCCAGGAAGATTTACCAGTGGCGTGCTCATGCTGTTAACCAGCTGCGCGGCGCTGGCGCAAAGTGAATTGGATGTGCGGGTCAAACCGTCCAACGATGAACTCAAGGCCAATATAGAAGGCTATATCGGCAGCCTCGGCGATCGTGACGAAGAAGCCTTGCAGCGCTTCAGTCGCGGTGCCGAAGAGCAGGCGCGCAAGGCCGCCCAGGCCTTGGGCTACTACCAGCCGCAGATCGACAGCGAAGTGAAGGGCGGTGAAAAACCGCGCCTGGTACTGAAGATCGATCCCGGCGAGCCGATTCGCCTGCGCAATGTCACCGTACGGGTCGACGGACCTGCTGCCGCCCTCAAATCCTTTCGTGTACCGAAAAGCGACGTGCTCAAGCCCGGCGCGGTGCTCAACCATGGCCGCTACGAAGACGCCAAGCGCCTGATCCAGAATCAGGCCTCGCGTTTCGGATTTTTCAGCGGCCATTTCACCAGTCAGAAACTGATGGTCGATCCCCGCGCCGGGGTCGCCGATGTCGAATTGATCTACGAAAGCGGCCCGCGTTATGCGCTGGGCAAAGTCAGTTTCGAAGGCGATACGCCGTTCGACGAAGACCTGCTGCAACGCATGGTGCCGTTCAAACCGGGGAGCCTTACGACTCCGAGCTGATCGCCGAACTCAATCGCGACCTGCAATCGAGCGGCTATTTCGAGGGCGTACGGGTCGACGCGGCGCCGACCGCCGCCAAGGACGACGTGATCCCCGTTGCGGTCAAACTCGATACCCGCAAGCCGCGCACCATGGGCCTCGGTCTCGGTTACTCCACCGACGTCGGCCCGCGGATCAAGGCCAACTGGACCCGTCACTGGGTCAACCCGCAAGGCGACAGTTACGGCTGGGAGGCCGAACTCTCGGCGCCACGGCAGAACGTCGGCCTGTTCTACGACATTCCGCTGGATCCGCCGCTGACCGACAAACTGCGTTGGGCTGGTGGTTATCAGTACGAAGACATCGATGGCTCCGACACCCTGAGCAAACTGCTGACCTTCGGCCCGGAATGGCACAGCAAGTTGCCGAGCGGCTGGCAGCGGGTGATTTCGCTGAAATGGCAGCGCGAGGAATACCAGCTCGGTGACGATTCGGGCCTGAGTACCTTGCTGATGCCCGGCATCAGTTATTCCTACCTGAAAAGCGACAATCGCATTGACCCGCACAATGGGTATCGCCTGACCTTCGAAAGCAAGGTGGCAAAAGAAGGCCTCGGCTCGGACAACAATCTGCTGTACGGCACGGCGCTGATCAAAGGCCTGACCACGGTGTTCGACAACCACCGATTCCTCGGACGTGTCCAGGTCGGTGGCAGCGCCACCAACGGTTACAACTCGGTGCCGCCATCGCTGCGGTTCTTCGCCGGTGGCGACCAGAGTGTGCGCGGTTACGACTATCAGAGCCTGTCCCCGGAGAACTCCAAAGGCGACCGCATCGGTGGGCGCTACATGGTGGCCGGCAGCGTCGAGTACCAATACTCGATCGCCGAAAAATGGCGGGTCGCGACCTTCGTCGACCAGGGCAACTCTTTCAACAAACTCGAACTGCCGAACCTCAAGACCGGGGTCGGTATCGGTGTGCGCTGGGTCTCGCCGGTGGGGCCGATCCGCCTCGACCTGGCCCATGCGCTGGACGACGATGGCGGCATCCGGCTGCACTTTTCTATGGGGCCTGAGCTGTGAAGCGTGGTTTGAAAATTTCGGCGCTGGCGCTGTTGTCGCTGGTGCTGCTGATTGTATTGAGTATTGCCGCCGTGCTCGGCACCCAGGCTGGTAGCCGTTGGGTGCTGGGTCTGGTTCCGGGTTTGAGTGTCGACAATTTCCAGGGTCGCCTCGGTGGGCAGTGGAGCGCCGATCATTTGCTCTGGCAGCAGGATGGCAGCCGCGTCGAACTCAATAAACCGATCTTCGAATGGTCGCCGCTGTGCCTGACACGCATGACGCTGTGCATCGAACAGCTCAAGGCTGATCAGGTCATTCTGCAATTCCCGCCCGGCGAAGAAACCACCGAAAGCGGTCCGATCAAACTCCCGGACCTGCAATTGCCGGTGGCCATCGAGTTGGGTGACGTGCAAGTCGGCAGCCTGCTGTTCAACGGAAGCGAACAGCTCAAAGGCCTGCAACTGGCGGCGCACTGGACCGCCAAGGGCATGCAGATCGACAGCGTGAAACTGCAACGCGACGACCTGAGCCTGAACCTCTCCGGCCTGTTGCAGCCCACCGGCAACTGGCCGTTGAACATCGCCGGTGATCTGACCCTGCCGTCACCGGGCACCGGCCCATGGACGCTGGCGCTCAAAGTCGACGGTGATCTGCTCAAGACTCTCAATCTGCACGCCGACAGCCGTGGCTACTTCGACGGCCAGTTGAGCGGCGAACTGCAACCGCTGGCGGAAAACCTGCCGGCCAAGGTGCGGATTACCTCGGAGGCGTTCAAGCCGAGCGCCGATCTGCCGGACACCCTGCAACTCAATCAACTGGTATTGACCGGCGAAGGCGACCTGAAAAACGGTTACCAATTGCTCGGCAATGCGACGTTGCCTGCGGATAAAGGCCCGGTAGCGCTGTTGCTCAAGGGCAAGGTCGACGCCAAGGGCGCACAGATCGCCGGCCTTGATCTGACCGCCAATGACAAACAAAGCCTCAAGCTCACCGGCAATGTCGACTGGAGTAAAGGCCTCAGCGCCCAGGCCAATATCAACTGGCTGGATTTTCCCTGGCACCGGCTCTATCCGGAGATCGACGAGCCGCAGGTCACGTTGCGTACCTTCACCGGCGAAGTCTCCTACACCGACGGCCAATACCTCGGCAATTTCGCCGCCGCACTGGATGGCCCGGCCGGGGCGTTCAGCCTGAGCAGTCCGTTCAGTGGCAATCTCAAGCAGATCTTCCTGCCGCAATTCAAACTCGAAGCGGGGCAGGGCAAGGCCGAAGGGCATGTGAACGTGCAGTTTGCCGACGGTATTGCCTGGGACACGGCGCTGGAATTGTCTGCGCTCAATCCGGCGTACTGGATGGCGGAATTGCCGGGCACACTGGCCGGGCCGCTGAAAAGTACCGGCGAAATGAAGAACGAGCGCCTGAGCCTCAACGCCGACCTCGACCTCAAAGGCAAACTGCGCGGGCAACCGGCGGTGCTGCAAGCCAAGGCTGATGGCGCCGGTGAACAGTGGAATCTGAATGCCCTGCAAATCCGTCTCGGCGATAACAGCATCAACGGCAAAGGCAGCCTGCAACAGAAGCTCGCCGGGCAGATCGACATCAAGCTGCCGCGTCTGGCCCAGCTCTGGCCTCAGTTGCGCGGGCAGGTCAACGGTCGGGTCGATGTCGCCGGTACGCTGAAAGCCCCGCAAGGCAAACTCGATCTGCAAGGCTCGCAACTGGTGTTCCAGGACAATCGCCTGCAAAGCCTCAACCTCGACGCCACCCTCGACAGCGCGCAGCGGGCGAAAATCGATCTGAAGGGCAGCGGCATTCAGGCTGGGGACACGAGCCTGGGTGTGCTGACCGTCAGCGCGCAGGGCGATATCAAAAATCAGAAGCTCAACCTCGACCTGCTCGGTCCGAAGCTGAAACTCGCGCTGGGGCTGGACGGCAATCTGGACAAAGGCAACTGGCGCGGGCGTCTGGCCAGCGGTGACATTCAGGCCGGCGGTCAGGACTGGAAGCTGCAAAACCCGGCGAAGCTCGAGCGTCTGGCCGACGGCAAGATCAACTTCGGCGCCCATTGCTGGATGTCCGGCAATGCCAGCCTGTGCGGCGAAGACCAGCGCTTGATGCCGGAGCCGAAGCTGCGTTACCACCTCAAGCAATTCCCGATCGAAAGCCTGGCGCAATGGCTGCCCAAGGATTTCGCCTGGCAGGGCAAGCTCAATGCCGACCTGCAACTGGACCTGCCGGCCAGCGGCCCGAACGGCCAGATCAGCGTCGATGCCAGCGGCGGCACTTTGCGCATGAAGGAAAAGGACCAGTGGCTGGACTTCCCGTACCAGACCCTCAAGCTCACCAGCAAACTCACGCCGAAACGCATCGACACCGACCTCAACTTCGTCGGTGGCAAACTCGGTGAGCTGATGGTGCAGGCGCAGCTCAATCCGCTGCCGAAGAACAAACCGCTGAACGGCTCGTTCCGCCTCAGCGGGCTGGATCTGTCGGTGGCGCGGCCGTTCGTGCCGATGGTCGAGAAACTCACCGGGCGCCTGAACGGCAGCGGCACGATTTCCGGCGGCCTGCTCGCGCCGCTGGTCAACGGCACCGTGCAACTCAGTGACGGTGAAGTGTCCGGCCCGGAACTGCCGTTGCAGTTGCAGGATCTGCGACTGCAAGCGGTGATCGCCGGCGAATCGGTGCGCCTGGACGGCGGTTGGAAAAGCGGCAAGACCGGGCAGGGCAGCCTCAGCGGCAACGTCGCCTGGGGCCAGGCGCTGATGGTGGATCTGGCGCTCAAAGGCACGCAACTGCCGGTCACCGTCGAACCCTACGCCAAGCTTGAAGTGGCGCCGGACCTGAAGATTTCCATGGCCGGCGACGAACTGGCGATCGCCGGCAAGGTGTTGGTGCCCCGAGGCGAAATCACTGTGCGCGAACTGCCGCCATCGACGGTAAAAGTCTCCGATGACACGATCATCGTCGGCGCGCAAACCGAAGAGGGCAAACCACCGATGGCCATGAAGATGGACATCGATGTGGTGGTCGGCGAGGACAAACTGAGCTTTGCCGGATTCGGCCTGACCGCCAATCTGCAAGGGCACGTGCACATCGGCGACAACATGGACACCCGTGGCGAGCTGTGGCTCAACGACGGTCGTTACCGCGCCTACGGCCAGCGCCTGACGGTGCGCCGTGCGCGTCTGTTGTTTGCCGGGCCGATCGATCAGCCGTATCTGGATATCGAAGCGATTCGCCAGACCGACGATGTGATCGCCGGCATCCGCCTGAGCGGCAGCGCCGAGCAACCGACCACGCAGATCTTCTCGGAGCCGGCGATGAGCCAGGAGCAGGCGTTGTCCTATCTGGTGCTGGGGCGTCCGCTGAGCAGCAACGGCGAAGACAACAACATGCTCGCGCAAGCGGCGCTGGGTCTGGGGCTGATGGGCAGTTCCGGGGTGACCAGCAACCTGGCCAAGGATCTGGGCATTCAGGATTTCCAGCTCGACACCCAGGGCAGCGGCAACACCACCAGCGTGGTGGCCAGCGGCAATATCTCGGAGAAGCTCAGCCTGCGTTATGGCGTCGGCGTGTTCGAGCCGGCCAACACCATTGCCTTGCGCTACAAGTTGAGCAAAAAGGTCTACCTCGAAGCCGCCAGCGGCGTGGCCAGTTCGCTGGACATCTTCTACAAGCGGGACTTCTAGGCCTCGCTCCCACAGAGCCGGATCGTGTCACCACGATCCGGCTTTTTTTTGATGTATTAGACTGACCTCAGCTTCAAGGCTGCAGATTGCGACTGCCCGAAACGTCCCAGGGGCGCCCTATGGTCCGTTTGAGTATGGTCTTGCTCGGTAACGACTTTGTCCGCCGACGCTGGTCAGCACTGGCGTTGACCGGCATCGTCTGGGGCGCGGCCGGAGTGGCGATCTTCATCGATGCACTGGATGGCGTTCTGTACTTCCCGCTGCATGTGTTCGGCTATCTGTTGTTGCTCGAAGCCCTGATTATTCTGCTGGTGCCGGCCCCGCAAACCGGCACGGCGGCGGCGTTGCGCAAGGCGCGGGGGCTGGCTTTTCTGCTGTTGGGGCTGCTGATCGTCGACCGGCAACATGCTGCCGGGCTGATTCTCGCGGTGCTGTTCGGTGCGGCTTTTCTGCTCGACGGCGGTTTTCGACTGGCGGCTGCGGTGGTGGTGCGTTTTGTCGGTTGGCAAATGTCACTGCTGGCAGGGTTGTTCGAGATCGGTTTCGCGCTGTTCATCCTCGAACCCTATCCGACGCTTTACAAGGGGACGGTGCCGTTCTGCATTGGCATGAGCATTTTTCTCTCGGGTTGCGCCTTGTTGCAGCAGGCCTTGCGGTTCAGGAACGGGCATTCGCCGGTGACGCCTTCCCCGGTGTACGTACCGACAAACGGTGGTGCGCTGGTGATCCACGTCTGGACACCCAGCGGCACGGTTGACGACACCCTGGTGCGTAACCGGTTGCTCAACCGTTACATCGCCGCCGTCGATATCAACGGCGTTATCTCCGCCGGCCATGCGGCACTGGAATATGGGCCGGACCTCTATATCAGCCATTATCCGCTGGACGACATTGATCGTTCGGCGGGGGATTTCGTGCGGTTGCTGCGGGCGACGCCGAACAACGATGTTCCAGGCAGGTTTCTGCAGGACTATGCAAGCGAGGTCGCCGACTGGTGCCCGTCCTCGGTTCAGGTCAGTTTCGTGCATTACGACGCCGCACGGCTGCAGGCGTTCTGGGCGAATTATCGGCAGAACACCATCTACAACCTCACCAGTCGCAATTGCTCGAGTGCCGTCGCGCATAGCCTGGAAGCGGCGCTGGAAGGTGCGATGAACCGCGGCCATTCGAGCATGCTGGACTTTGCCCGGGTCATCATCAGCCCCGAGTTCTGGGTCGCGGCCCAGGTGCGCAAGCGCGCCGAAGCCATGGCCTGGACGCCGGGGTTGGTGCTCGATTATGCACTGGCATTGCATGCTGCCATCGAGCCGGCGCCCCCGGGTTGGCACGGTATTTACGCGGGAGCCCGACGCGCCTGCGGTTATGTGGCGACCGCTTTGCGTGGACAGGAAATCCATCCCCTTCAGCCACCCTCGATGAATCATCCCTCCGACAAATCCTGAACGGCTTCATGCCGAGTCGCTGCCCGGCAGAAAAACCCAGTCCGCCGGTCAACTAATTACAAAGCAACCTAACTATTACGTTGACATTCGCTGCCTAGGCAGTAACATCTCGACATACATTCACTGCCTAGGCAGTTATTAGGTGCGCACATGAAGCATTTCACCCCGGACGAATTCAAGCATTGCCATCTCGGCCTGTTACTCGGCCGTGCAGCCCTGCTCAAGGACAGGATCATCGACACCCACATGGAACCCCACGGCATCACCGCCGCGCAGTTCAAGGTGTTGATCATCATGGCCCAGTACGGCGTCGACACCCCGGCCGAGCTGTGCCGGCACCTGTCGCTGGACAGCGGTTCGATGACCCGCATGCTCGACCGTCTGGAGCAGAAAGACTTCCTGGTGCGCCAGCGCAGCGAAGGCGATCGCCGTCAGGTGCAGTTGAAGCTCACCGGGCAAGGTCAGGCGCTGGCCGATCGTCTGCCGCACATCGGTGCCGATGCCATGAACGAGTTGGCCGGCGGCATTACTCCGGACGAGTTGAAAACCCTGGAATACATCCTCAAGAAAATTTTGCTGGCGGCCGGTGACCCCATCACCATCCAGCGGTTAGGTGAACACAATGAGCGGTAAAACCTTGCGCAGCAGCCTGACACTGGTGCTGTCGGCGATGATTCTCGCCGGTTGCGCCAACTACAGTGGCCTCGATACCCATGGCAAAAACCTTGATGCGAAAAACCTCAAGGTCGGCCAATCCCTCAATGGCGTGACCCTGTCCCCGGCCGCGTGGCCGAAGAGCGACTGGTGGACCAGCCTCGGCGATCCGCAGCTCGACGGCCTGATCCGCGAAGCGCTGCACGACAGCCCGGACATGCAGATCGCCGACGCCCGCGCCCATCAGGCCAGCGCCGCCGCGTATGCCGCCGATGCCGAACGTTATCCGACCCTCGACGCCAGCGCCGGCATTACCCGTTCGCGCCTGGCCAAGGATCAGGACCCGCGAGGGCAGGGCGATGCCTACGCCACCGTGCGCAACATCAGCGCCGGCTTCAATTACAACTTCGACCTCTGGGGCGGTCAGCGTGACGCCTGGGAAGCTGCGCTCGGTCAGGCTCGCGCGGCTGAGGTCGACCGTCAGGCCGCGCAATTGACCCTCGCCGCCGACGTGGCCCGGGCCTACAGCGATCTGGGTCAGGCCCATATCGTTTATGACCTGGCCAACGAAGACCTCAAGCGCACCAAGCAAATGCTCGACCTGAGCCAGCGTCGTTTGAGCTCGGGGATCGACAGCCAGTACCAGTTCCAGCAGACCCAAAGCCTGGAAGCCAGCTCCGAAGCCAGCCTGATCGACGCCGAAAAGCGCCTGAACAGCGCGAAAATCGCTCTGGCCGTATTGCTCGGCAAAGGCCCGGATCGCGGCAATGAAATCGCCCGGCCGAAAGTCCTGCAGGCCAGTGCCGTCGCTGTTCCATCTGTTCTGCCCGCGGAACTGCTCGGCCGTCGCCCGGATCTGGTCGCCGCACGCTGGCGTGTCGAGGCCGCGAGCAAGGACATCGACTCGGCCAAAACCCGTTTCTATCCCAACTTGAACCTGTCGGCCTCCGCTGGTGCCGAATCGTTATTGGGTGACGCGATGTTCGGGTCCGCCAGTCGCTTCTTCAACATCGCCCCGACCCTTTCGCTGCCGATCTTCGATGGCGGACGCCTGCGCGCCAACCTCGATGCTCGCGATGCCGATTACGACCTGGCCGTGGCGCAGTACAACAAAAGCCTGGTGAAAGCCCTGGGCGATGTCGGCGACACCATCAACCAGTTGCGTGACATCGGCCGGCAGATCGGCGCTCAGCAGCACGCGACCGAGATTGCCCAGGATTCTTACAACACCGTGGTCCAGCGTTACGGTTCCGGAATCGGCAACTACCTGGACGTGCTCAGCATCGAGCAGCAATTGCTGCAGGCCCAGCGTCAGCTGGCGACCCTGAATGCCGAGCAGATCGACCTGTCGATTCAACTGATGCAAGCGCTGGGTGGCGGCTTTCAGGGGCAGACCCTGACCGCAAGCAACGCCAGCCCAGCCACCACGCACAACTAATTCAAGGTATTTGTCATGGCCACTGCCGAAAACACTCAAGCTCAAGACAACACCCCCGACACCGGCAATCCGCGCAAACGCAAAGTGATGCTGCTGGTGCTGGCCGTCGTGGTTGCCCTCGCCGGTGCCGGCGTCTGGGCGTATCACGAATTCATCGGTCGCTGGAATGAAAGCACCGACGACGCCTACGTCAACGGCAACGTCGTGGAAATCACCCCGCTGGTCACCGGCACCGTGGTCAGCATCGGCGCCGACGATGGCGATCTGGTCCACGAAGGTCAGGTACTGGTCAACTTCGACCCGAACGACGCCGAAGTCGGCCTGCAAAGTGCCCAGGCCAAACTGGCCCGCACCGTGCGCCAGGTTCGCGGTCTGTACAGCAACGTCGACGGCATGAAAGCCCAGGTCAACGCGCAACAGGCGAACGTGCAGAAAGCCCAGGACAACTACAACCGCCGGAAAAACCTCGCCGCCGGCGGCGCGATTTCCCAGGAAGAACTGTCCCACGCTCGCGACGACCTGACCTCGGCGCAAAACGCTCTGGCCAACGCCCAGCAACAACTGAAAACCACCAGCGCGCTGGTGGATGACACCGTGGTTTCGTCGCACCCGGACGTGATGTCGGCCGCGGCCGATCTGCGCCAGGCCTACCTGACCAACGCTCGCAGCACCCTGATCGCACCGGTTACCGGTTACGTCGCCAAGCGCACCGTGCAACTCGGCCAGCGCGTGCAGCCGGGCACCGCGCTGATGGCGGTGATCCCGCTGGATCAGCTGTGGATCGACGCCAACTTCAAGGAAACCCAGCTGCGCGACATGCGCATCGGCCAACCGGTGGACATCGAATCCGACATCTACGGCAGCGATGTGAAATTCAGTGGCACCGTCGACAGCCTCGGCGCGGGCACCGGCAGCGCGTTCGCCCTGTTGCCGGCGCAGAACGCCACCGGTAACTGGATCAAGATCGTGCAGCGTGTACCGGTGCGGATCCACATCAACGCCGAAGAACTGGCCAAACATCCACTGCGCGTCGGTCTGTCGACCAATGTCGAGGTCAACCTGCACGACCAGAGCGGCCCGGTACTGGCCCAGCAGCCGCCGCAACAGGCCTCGTTCAGCACCAGCGTCTACGACCGCCAACTGGGCGAAGCCGACGCGATGATCGCGCAACTGATCCACGACAACAGCGCTGCAGTCAGCAAGACCGCGCAACGCTGATTCGCCAATCCCTTCGCTGCGCCCCGTAACGGGCGCGGCGCCCGTCTCCGCTCCAGAAAATTCGGCTCCAAAGGATTCGCGATGAGCAATAACGCCTCTTTTTCGCCGCCCAGCCTGTTGCTCAGCACCATCGGCCTGTCGCTGGCGACCTTCATGCAAGTGCTCGACACCACCATCGCCAACGTGGCGCTGCCGACCATCTCCGGCAACCTTGGTGTGAGTTCGGAGCAGGGCACCTGGGTCATCACCTCGTTCGCCGTGAGCAACGCCATCGCGCTGCCGCTCACCGGCTGGTTGAGCCGGCGTTTCGGCGAGGTGAAGCTGTTTCTCTGGGCCACCATGCTGTTCGTGCTGGCCTCGTTCCTCTGCGGTATTTCCACTTCGATGCCCGAGCTGATCGGCTTCCGGGTCCTGCAAGGACTGGTGGCCGGGCCGCTGTACCCGATGACCCAGACGCTGCTGATCGCGGTGTATCCGCCCGCCAGGCGCGGCATGGCCCTGGCGTTACTGGCGATGGTCACGGTGGTGGCGCCGATTGCCGGCCCGATTCTCGGCGGCTGGATCACCGACAGTTACAGCTGGCCGTGGATCTTCTTCATCAACGTGCCGATTGGCGTGTTCGCGGTGATGGTCGTGCGTTCGCAACTGGCCAAGCGTCCGGTAGTGACCAGCCGTCAGCCGATGGACTACGTCGGGTTGATTACGCTGATCATCGGCGTCGGTGCGTTGCAGGTGATTCTCGACAAAGGCAATGACCTGGACTGGTTCGAATCGAACTTCATCATCATCGGCGCGGCGATTTCGGTGATCGCGCTGGCGGTGTTCGTGATCTGGGAAATGACCGACCAGCATCCGGTGGTCAATCTGCGCCTGTTCGCCCACCGCAACTTCCGCATCGGCACATTGGTGCTGGTGTTGGGTTACGCCGGGTTCTTCGGCATCAACCTGATCCTGCCGCAGTGGCTGCAGACCCAGATGGGCTACACCGCGACCTGGGCCGGTCTGGCGGTGGCGCCGATCGGCATTCTGCCGGTGGTGCTGTCACCGTTTGTCGGCAAGTACGCGCACAAGTTCGACCTGCGCCTGCTGGCCGGGCTGGCGTTCCTGGCGATCGGCCTGAGCTGCTTCATGCGCGCCGAGTTCACCAATGAAGTGGACTTCCAGCACATCGCCCTGGTGCAGTTGTTCATGGGGATTGGCGTGGCGCTGTTCTTCATGCCGACCCTTAGCATCCTGATGTCGGACCTGCCGCCAAGCCAGATTGCTGACGGCGCCGGTTTGGCGACGTTCCTGCGGACACTGGGTGGCAGCTTTGCGGCGTCGCTGACCACGTGGATCTGGATTCGCCGGGCGGACCAGCATCATGCGTACATGAGTGAAAGCATCAGCACCTATGAGCCGGCGACCCGGGAAGCGTTGAATCAGTTGGGCGGGGCGGGTAATCCGGCGTATGCGCAGCTGGATCATGTGCTGACCAGTCAGGCGTACATGCTCTCCACCGTGGATTACTTCACGCTGCTGGGGTGGGGGTTTATGGGGTTGATTCTGATTGTTTGGCTGGCCAAGCCGCCGTTTGCCGCTAAAGCAGGCCCTGCCGCCAGCGGTCACTGAGTCGACGAGATCGTTCCCACGCAGAGCGTGGGAACGATCATGCGGTTGGGGCGGGCAGTGCCGGCGGCGCTGCGAAATCGAACGGCGCCAACACAAACCCATTCTCATCCACCTGCAACGCCCAGCCCTGACGATCCCAGTCCCCCAGCACAATCCGCTTCGCCGCCTGATCGCCGATCTGCAACTTGTGGATGGCCGGGCGGTGGGTGTGCCCGTGGACCAGGGTTTTCACCCCGTATTCCTGCATGATCCGCGGAATTTCTTCCGGCGTGACATCGACGATGTCATTGGCCTTCATCCGCGTCTGCGCCCGGCTCTCACTGCGCAGCTTGCGCGCCAGTTTGTGGCGGGTGCTCAACGGCAGGTGCCGCAGGATGAACAGGGTGACCGGATTACGCAGGTAACGACGCAGCTTCATATAGGCTTCGTCGCGGGTGCAGAGGCTGTCGCCGTGCATCAGCAGCACTGGCTCGCCGTAAAACTGCACGACACTCGGATCCTTCAACAGCGTGCAGCCGGCTTCCTTGCAGAAAGCCTTGCCGAGCAGAAAGTCGCGATTGCCGTGCATCAGAAAAATGGCCGTGCCGCTGTCGCTCAATTCGCGCAGGGCCTGGCAGATGGAACGCTGGAAAGGGGTCATGGCATCGTCGCCGATCCACGCCTCGAAAAAGTCGCCCAGGATGTACAGAGCACTCGCCGAGCGGGCGCGTCCGGCGAGCAAATCCAGAAACGCCCGGGTAATGTCCGGGCGCTCCTCTTCCAGATGCAAGTCTGAAATCAGCAATATCACGCTTCGATGATCTCGGCTTTCTCGATGATCACGTCGTCGCTTGGTACGTCCTGGTGGCCAGCCTTGGAGCCGGTCGAGACTTTCTTGATGCTGTCGACAACTTCAGTACCGGCGGTCACTTTACCGAATACCGCGTAGCCCCAGCCTTGAACGTTCTTGCCGCTGTGGTTCAGGAAGCTGTTGTCGGCCACGTTGATGAAGAACTGCGCGGAAGCCGAATGCGGCTCCATGGTGCGGGCCATGGCGATGGTGTACTTGTCGTTGGAAAGACCGTTATCGGCTTCGTTCTGGATGCTTGGACGCTTGTCTTTCTTTTCCTTCATGCCTGGCTCGAAACCGCCGCCCTGGATCATGAAGTTACCGATGACACGGTGGAAAACGGTGTTTTCGTAGTGACCGGCTTTGACGTACTCGATGAAGTTGGCCACGGTGATCGGGGCCTTTTCAGCGTTCAGTTCGATGACGATGTCACCGTGGTTGGTGGTCAGTTTGACTTGAGTCATGGTCAGTACTCTTTATAGGGAATTCGTGGTCTTGGAGGCTAAAGCCCCGCAACCGGTTCAGCCTGTTTAGGCCAAGGTGCGCAGTTTAGCGTGACAGGCGCGAATTTCGAGGCAGTTTTTCAATTGCCGGCGATTAAATGCGCGCCTTTATAGGAGTGTGCTCTGTCAGGCCCTTGACAGCATCGGCTATGATAGCGGCTTTGTTTTGTCTGGCCCCCTTTGCGGCCGCGCACATGTAAGTCAAGGATCCTATGAGCAAGCCCACTGTCGACCCTACCTCGAATGCCAAGTCCGGCCCTGCCGTGCCGGTCAATTTCCTGCGGCCGATCATCCAGGCAGACCTGGACTCGGGCAAGCACACCCAGATCGTCACCCGTTTCCCGCCTGAGCCCAATGGCTACCTGCACATCGGCCACGCCAAGTCGATCTGCGTGAACTTCGGCCTGGCCCAGGAGTTCGGCGGCGTCACGCACCTGCGTTTCGACGACACCAACCCGGCCAAGGAAGACCAGGAATACATCGACGCGATCGAAAGCGACGTCAAATGGCTAGGCTTCGAATGGTCCGGCGAAGTGCGCTACGCCTCGCAATATTTCGACCAGTTGCACGACTGGGCCGTCGAGCTGATCAAGGCCGGCAAGGCCTACGTCGACGACCTGACGCCTGAACAGGCCAAGGAATACCGCGGCAGCCTGACCGAGCCGGGCAAGAACAGCCCGTTCCGCGACCGTTCGGTGGAAGAGAACCTGGACTGGTTCGCCCGCATGCGCGCCGGTGAGTTCCCGGATGGCGCCCGCGTACTGCGCGCCAAGATCGACATGGCCTCGCCGAACATGAACCTGCGCGACCCGATCATGTACCGCATCCGCCACGCCCATCACCATCAGACCGGTGACAAGTGGTGCATCTACCCGAACTATGACTTCACCCACGGTCAGTCGGACGCCATCGAAGGCATTACCCACTCGATCTGCACCCTGGAGTTCGAAAGCCATCGTCCGCTGTACGAGTGGTTTCTCGACGCACTGCCAGTGCCGGCGCACCCGCGTCAGTACGAATTCAGCCGTCTGAACCTCAACTACACCATCACCAGCAAGCGCAAGCTCAAGCAACTGGTTGACGAGAAACACGTCAATGGCTGGGACGATCCGCGCATGTCCACGCTGTCGGGCTTCCGCCGCCGTGGCTACACCCCGGCGTCGATCCGCAACTTCTGCGACATGATCGGCACCAACCGTTCCGACGGTGTGGTCGACTTCGGCATGCTCGAGTTCAGCATCCGTCAGGACCTGGACGCGAACGCTCCGCGCGCCATGTGCGTGCTGCGTCCGTTGAAGGTCGTGATCACCAACTATCCGGAAGACCAGGTCGAAAACCTCGAACTGCCGCGTCATCCGCAGAAAGAAGAGCTCGGCGTGCGCCAGCTGCCGTTCGCCCGTGAAATCTACATCGACCGCGATGACTTCATGGAAGAGCCGCCAAAAGGCTACAAGCGCCTGGAGCCGAACGGCGAAGTGCGTCTGCGCGGCAGCTACGTGATCCGTGCCGACGAAGCGATCAAGGACGCCGACGGCAACATCGTCGAGCTGCGTTGCTCCTACGATCCGGACACCCTGGGCAAGAACCCTGAAGGCCGCAAGGTCAAGGGCGTGATCCACTGGGTGCCGGCCGCTGCCAGCGTCGAGTGCGAAGTGCGTCTGTACGATCGCCTGTTCCGTTCTCCGAACCCGGAGAAGGCCGAGGACAGCGCGAGTTTCCTGGACAACATCAACCCTGACTCACTGCAAGTGCTGACCGGTTGTCGTGCTGAACCCTCGCTGGGCAATGCACAGCCGGAAGACCGTTTCCAGTTCGAGCGCGAAGGCTACTTCGTCGCGGATATCAAGGACTCGAAACCAGGTCAGCCGGTATTCAACCGTACCGTGACCCTGCGTGATTCGTGGGGCCAGTGATCAAGTCTTAAGGAATGACCGTGCTTTCGATCTACAACACGCTCACCAAGAGCAAAGAAGTCTTCAAGCCGCTGGATGGCAACAAGGTGCGCATGTACGTCTGCGGGATGACCGTGTACGACTACTGCCACCTGGGCCACGGCCGCAGCATGGTCGCGTTCGACCTGGTGACCCGCTGGTTGCGGTTCAGCGGTTATGACCTGACCTACGTGCGCAACATCACCGACATCGACGACAAGATCATCAACCGGGCCAACGAGAACGGCGAGTCGTTCGAAGCGTTGACCGAGCGCATGATCGCCGCGATGCACGAAGACGAAGCGCGCCTGAACATCCAGAAGCCGGACATGGAACCGCGCGCCACGGATCACATCCCGGGCATGCACGCGATGATCCAGACCCTGATCGACAAGGGTTTCGCCTACGCCCCGGGCAATGGCGACGTGTATTACCGCGTCGGCAAGTTCATGGGCTACGGCAAGCTCTCGCGCAAGAAGATCGAAGACCTGCGCATCGGTGCGCGGATCGAGGTCGACGAAGCCAAGGAAGATCCGCTGGACTTCGTGCTGTGGAAAGGCGTCAAACCGGGCGAGCCGAGCTGGGAATCGCCGTGGGGCGCCGGGCGTCCGGGCTGGCACATCGAGTGCTCGGTGATGTCCACCTGCTGCCTCGGTGAGACCTTCGACATTCATGGCGGCGGCAGCGACCTGGAGTTTCCGCACCACGAAAACGAAATCGCCCAGAGCGAAGCGGCCACCGGCAAGACCTACGCCAACGCGTGGATGCATTGCGGCATGATCCGTATCAATGGCGAGAAGATGTCCAAGTCCTTGAACAACTTCTTCACCATTCGCGACGTGCTCGACAAGTACCACCCGGAGGTCGTGCGTTATCTGCTGGTGTCGAGCCACTACCGCAGCGCGATCAACTACTCGGAAGACAACCTCAAGGACGCCAAGGGCGCCCTGGAGCGTTTCTACCACGCGTTGAAAGGTCTGCCGAACGTGGCGCCGGCTGGCGGCGAAGCGTTCGTCGAGCGTTTCACCACGGTGATGAACGACGACTTCGGCACGCCGGAAGCCTGTGCGGTGCTGTTCGAGATGGTGCGTGAGATCAACCGTCTGCGCGAGAGCGATCTCGATGCGGCGGCCGGTCTGGCAGCGCGCCTGAAAGAACTGGCCAGCGTGCTGGGTGTGTTGCAGCTCGAAGCCGATGACTTCCTGCAGGCCGGCGCCGAAGGGCGTGTCGATGCAGCCGAAGTCGAAGCGCTGATCGCTGCGCGTCTGGCGGCTCGTGCCGGCAAGGACTGGGCCGAATCCGACCGCATCCGCGACCAGCTCACCGCCATGGGCGTGGTGCTGGAAGACGGCAAGGGCGGTACGACCTGGCGCCTGGCTGACTGATTGCTGTGATTGGCTTCAAAACAAAACCCGCCTTGTGCGGGTTTTTGTTTTTCTGCTGTTTGGGAGATTTGTGCTGTTCCGAGATTACGCCCTCACCCTAACCCTCTCCCCCAGGAGAGGGGACCGATTGGGGGATGCTGGAGGCATTCGGTGGACTGAAAATAATGCTTTGAATCCATAATCGACAGGATCTTTCAGGTCGATGTAGTACGCCAGACACCTCGGTCAGCTCCCTCTCCCCCTGGGAGAGGGTTGGGGGAGGGGTTGCTTTTGGCGTTCGCGTAGGTCCTGATGTTGCACGCAGCAGGAAGCTCATTAGCGGCGAATCCAACAACGGAGAAATCATGGCAAACCACTATCGCGAACTCCTGACAACCCCCGGCGCAACGGGGTTGGTGCTCGCGAGCGCTATCGCACGATTACCGCAGGCGATGATCGGCATTGGCATCATTACCATGTTGGTGGAGCAAACCGGTATCTACTGGCTGGCCGGTGCAGTCGCCGGGACGTTCACCCTCGCCAATGCACTGATCGGCCCGTCCATCTCGAAACTCGTCGATCAGCGTGGCCAGAGCCGTGTGTTGCCCGTCGTGACGACTTTCAGCATCGGCATGTTGCTGGCGCTGATCTTTGCCGTTTATATGAGGGCGCCGGCGGCATTGCTTTTTGTGCTGGCTGCATTGGCGGGCACCATGCCGAGCATGCCGTCGATGATCCGTGCCCGCTGGACGCAACTGTTCCGGGGCAAGCCGCAGCTGCACACGGCGTTCTCTCTGGATACGGTGCTGACCGAACTCGCTTACATCATCGGCCCACCCTTGGCGATCGGTTTGAGCGTGAGCCTTTTTGCCGAAGCCGGGCCGCTGGTCGCGGTCGGGCTGCTGGCCGTCGGGGTGACGGCGTTTGTCCTGCAGCGTCAGACCGAACCCAAGGTTGTTGTGGGTCAAACGAGGCATACGGGGTCAACCCTGCTGATTCCCGGCGTTCCCACCATCGTGCTGGCGCTGTTGGCGATGGGGGCAATCGGAGGCTCGATCGATGTCGCCGTTGTCGCCTTCGCCAATGCGCAAGGCTGGCCTGCCTCAGCGACCTTCATCCTCGCCGCCTATGCGTTCGGCTCGCTGGTGGCGGGCCTGACGTTTGGTGCCTTGAGGGTTTCCCTGCCGATAGAAAAGCAGTTCTTTATCGGGATCCTGGTCACGGCCATCACCGGGGTATTGCCACTGTTCTCACCTGACGTTTATGTCCTCTCGGCGATGCTGTTTATCGCCGGCATATCGTTTGCGCCAACCATGGTCGTGGTCATGAAGCTGGGGACGATCATCATCCCGCCATCGAGGATTACCGAAGGGCTGACCTGGATGACCACCGGCATCAGCATCGGCGTCGCCCTGGGTGGTTTGCTCTCGGGTTTGATCGTTGATGCCTATGGCGCTCGGGCAGGTTTCGGCGTCGCCGTTTTCGCCGGGCTGGGGATGCTGATAGTGGTGCTGGCCGGGCTGCGTACCTTGGGTGCCGTATCAACGAGTGTTGAGCCGACCTGCCAGTAACCTGCGTTGTACGAAGGCACAAAAAACAAAACCCGCACCAGGCGGGTTTCGTTTATTGAGGTGGACCTTAACTCAAGAGCCCGGTGCTGACCGCGACAATCAGGAAAACCCCCAGTAACGCGCGGTAAATCACGAATGGCCAGGTGGAAAACTTCTCCAGAAAACGCATCAGGCCCCAGATCGCGAAAAACGCGGAGATACTGGCAATCACCAGACCGAAAATCAGGTGCGCCCAGGCCTGCGCCGGCAATTGCGCATGGAACAACACCCACAACTCCTTCAACCCCGCCAGCGCGATGGCCGGCAGCCCGAGCAGGAAGGAGAAGCGTGCGGCTTCCTCACGTTTGAAGTTAAGGAACAACGCCGCCGTCAGCGTCGAGCCGGAGCGCGAAACGCCGGGAATCAGCGCCCCGATCTGAGCGATACCCACGATCAGCGCATCGCGCAGACGCATTTCGCCCACTGTGCGGCGATGGCGACAGGTGAGTTCGGCGATGGCCAGCAGCACCGCCATCACCACGCAGGAAATCCCGATCACCATCAAACCGCGCAACGGCGAGTTGCAGGCATTGAGCGTCGACGACAGGGCGATGCCGGCAATACCGATGGGGATGGTCGCCAGCACGATGGCCACCGCGAGGATGAACCACTGATTGTTGAAATCCCGTTGTCGCACCGCCTCCAGACTGCCGGTCGCGACCTGTCTCACGTCGCGCCAGAAATAACTGACCACCGCAGCCAGCGCGGCCAGTTGCATGGCGGCGGAAAACGCCGAGCCGGGATCCGGCCAGCCAAGAAGGGCCGGAACGATGCGCATGTGGGCGGTGGAGGAAACGGGCAACAGCTCGGTGATGCCTTGAATGACGCCGAGGATGCCGATTTGCAGGTAATCCAGCGAGGCGAAGCCGATATCAAGGCCGGTAGAACAGATGTTGGTCAAAGAACTTACCCTGTGAGGATCAGGAAGAGGGGGCGAAAACCTGAAACATTTCGTCACAGTCTAGCGGGTACGGTCAATGGGTGCAGTGAAGGGTTTTTTAGGGTGATCGGGCTGACGCCTTCGCGAGCGGCAGTCAGCCCTCAGCCTGGCGCAAGCGCTTATAAAGGGTATTGCGGCTAACCCCCAACCGCCGCGCCAGATGGGAAATATTGCCCCCGGCCGCCAGCAGTTCCCGATTCAACGCCTCGCTGTCATTCAGATCGATCCCCAACGGTTCTGGCGTATCCAGCGGCTCCATCTCCAGATCGACAAAAAAATCATCCGGCAGATGCTCCGGTCGCACCGGTTGCTCTTCGGCCATGGCCAGTGCGACCTGCATCACGCTGCTGACCTGACGCAGATTCCCGGGCCATGGGTGACGATCGAACAACTCCAGCACTTCGCGGCTCAATCCCGCCCATTGCGTGGGTTCGCGATGCTGTTCCCACAAGCGTTTGAACAGCGCTTGCCTGTCACTGCGCTCGCGCAGCGGCGGTAACTCCAGGGTCAGGCCGCCGATGCGGTAGTACAAATCCTCGCGAAAGCGCCCCAGTTGCACCTGCTCGCGCAACGAGCGGTTGGTGGCGGAGATGATCCGCAGATCTACCGGAAACAACTCGCTGCTGCCCACCGGTTGCACGCAACGCTCCTGCAACACCCGCAGCAGGCGGGCCTGAGTCGGCAGCGGCATGTCGCCGATCTCGTCGAGGAACAACGTGCCCTTGTCGGCCTTGCGAATCAGGCCGATGCTGCCTTTCTGGTTGGCGCCGGTGAACGCGCCTTTCTCGTAGCCGAACAGCTCGGACTCCACCAGTTCGGCGGGGATCGCTGCGCAATTCACGGCGATGAACGCCTGTTTGCTGCGGGAACTGGCCTGGTGCAGGGCTTTGACGAAGACTTCCTTGCCGACCCCGGTTTCACCGTGGATCAACAGCGGAATGTCTTTTTCCAGTAGGCGCTCGGCCTGACGCACGGCTTTTTCCACGCGGCTGTCGCCGAAGTGCAGGGTGTTGAGGCTGATCGCCGTAGGTGGGACAGGTTTGGTTTCTTCGGCAAACACCCGCGCTTGAATCGGTGCCTGTTTAGGCCGTTTCAACAGGCACTGGAATCGATTGCGCCCCGAGGTCTGCAAGGAAAACGGCAAGCCGTCCGGCTGATTCAGCAACTCCAGCAACGACACCTTGAACAGACTCTCGACACTCACCCGCGACAGCCGCACGCCCAACAGATTGTCGGCCCGGCGGTTGGCCGACAACACTTCACCGCTCTCATCGAAAATCAGCAGTCCTGCCCACTGGCTGTCGAGGTTGTTCAACCCGGTGTTGAAGGTCAGTTGAAAGTGCTGGCCGTGGAACAAGTTGAGGATCAGCCGGTTCTCCACGGTCTGGCTCATCATCTTGACCATGCCGAGGGTATGGGAGGGCGGCAGGTAGCTGTCGCTGGACACATCGAGCACCGCGATGACCTTGCGTTCGGCGTTGAAGATCGGCGCGGCGGAACCGGTCATGAAGCGGTTGGCCTTGAGGAAATGCTCGTCGTGCTCGATGTGCACCGCCTGCTCGCAAGCCAGCGCCGTGCCGATGGCATTGGTGCCGCTGGCGTGTTCCATCCAGCTTGCCCCGGCCTGAAAACCCCGCGCCAGATTCGGCTCGATAAAGCGCTGGGTGCCCCAGGACGTCAGCACCTGGCCCTGATTGTCGGCCAGCATGATCAGGCAGTTGGAGTTGCTCAGGATGTTCTCGTAGTACGGCAGCACTTCCTGATGGGTGGTCTGCACCAGCGAATGGTGACTGTCGAGCAACTGCGCGATACCGGAGGCGGGCAACTGGTCGAACGCCGGTGCACTTTGATGCTTGAGACCGAAGGCGCGGCAACGGGACCAGGAGTCCTGGACGATAGCTTCGTGGGAAAGCGGCGGGGCAGGTGCGGACATGGCAGTCAGCCTCTGAAAGCAGCGTTTTTATTATTGTTATGAGGCCCGTCGGGGCCTGAAAAGCATCGATAGAGTGTTGTTCACTATTGTTCATTGTCAATCGTTGAACTGTTCAAATGTGTTCAGCAATGAAGGTGGTTTGCTCGCGTTTTCAGCGATTTTTGCGGCGAATCAACGGCTTGGGATTTCTGGCACGAATGTCGCTCTGTTGACACGTCGCTTGACTCCAATAATAAAAAAGGCCGAGCCATGTCACTCACCCTGGAGCACGTCAGCCGCACCGTCGAGGGCCAGACCTGGATCGATGATGCGAACCTGAAATTCGAAGCCGGATCCTTCAACGTCCTGCTCGGGCGCACGCTGTCCGGCAAGACCAGCCTCATGCGCCTGATGGCCGGTCTGGACAAGCCCGACAGCGGCCGGATCCTGATGAACGGTGTCGACGTCACTCAGCGCCCGGTGCGTCTGCGCAACGTGTCGATGGTGTATCAGCAGTTCATCAACTACCCGACCATGACGGTGTTTGAAAACATCGCCTCGCCGCTGCGCCAGGCCGGGATCTCCAACGAGCAGATCCAGAGCAAGGTGCAGGACACCGCGAAGATGCTGCGCATCGAGAAATTCCTGAAACGCTATCCGCTGGAGCTGTCCGGCGGTCAGCAACAGCGCACCGCCATGGCCCGGGCGTTGGTGAAAGATGCGGAGCTGATCCTGTTCGATGAGCCGCTGGTCAACCTCGACTACAAACTGCGTGAAGAACTGCGTCAGGAAATGCGCGAGCTGTTCAAGGCGCGCCACACCATCGCCATCTATGCCACCACCGAGCCTAACGAAGCGCTGGCGCTGGGCGGTACCACCACCATTCTTCACGAAGGCCGGGTGATCCAGAGCGGCCCGTCGACCGAGGTCTATCACCAGCCACAAACGGTGCTGGCGGCGGAATTGTTCTCCGAGCCGCCGATCAACCTGATGCCGGGGCGCATCGCCGGTAACGAAGTGAGTTTCGCCAACTTCGTGCACTTCCCGTTAAACGTCGACCTGCGCCCGGTGGGCGAGGGCGAGTTCCGTTTTGGCGTGCGCCCCAGCCACATCTCGCTGGTGCCGAGCAACGACGACGACCTCGAATTGGCGGTGACCGTCGAGGTGGCGGAGATCAGCGGTTCGGAAACCTTCCTGCACGTGCGCAACGAGCATTTCCTGCTGGTGCTGCACTTGCCCGGCGTTCACGAATACGACGTCGATGCGCCGATCCGCATCTATATCCCGACCCATAAACTGTTTGTGTTCGATGCGCAGGGCCGTCTGGTGCAGGCGCCGGGCCGGCGTGTCGCGAGGGTTGCCTGATGGCCGAAATCCGTTTGCAGCACCTTGCTCACAGTTACAGCAAAAGTCCGAGCGGGCCGGAAGACTACGCCATCCGCGAGATGGACCACATCTGGGAGCAGGGCGGCGCCTATGCCTTGCTCGGGCCGTCGGGTTGCGGCAAGTCGACCTTGCTCAACATCATTTCCGGCTTGCTCAGCCCGTCCCAGGGTCATGTGCTGTTCGACGGCAAAGCGGTCAACGACCTGACCCCGGAGAAGCGCAACATCGCCCAGGTTTTCCAGTTCCCGGTGGTTTACGACACCATGACCGTGTTCGACAACCTGGCCTTTCCGCTGCGCAACCAGGGCATGGCCGAGGCCAAAGTCCACAGCAAAGTGCAGGAAATCGCCGAGGTTCTCGACCTGCAAAACCTGCTGGGCAAGAAAGCACGCAACCTCACCGCCGACGAAAAACAGAAAGTCTCCATGGGCCGTGGCCTGGTGCGCGACGACGTCTCGGCGATCCTCTTCGATGAGCCGCTGACGGTGATCGACCCGCACCTGAAATGGAAACTGCGGCGCAAGCTCAAGCAGATTCACGAGCAATTCAACATCACCATGGTCTACGTCACCCACGATCAACTGGAGGCCTCGACCTTCGCCGACAAGATTGCGGTGATGTACGGCGGCCAGATCGTCCAGTTCGGCACCCCCGAGAATTGTTCGAGCGCCCGAGCCACACCTTTGTCGGCTACTTCATCGGCAGCCCCGGAATGAACCTGATCGAGGTGCAGCCGCAACCGGGCGGGGTGGGTTTCAACTCGACCCACCTGCCGCTGTCCGACGCCTTGCAACGCCATATCGAACACGGCCAATGGAAAAATCTGAAGGTCGGCATCCGCCCCGAGTTCATTCATGTGTGGGACGAGCCGTTCGATGACGCGATGCAGGCGCGGGTCGTACACGTCGAAGACCTTGGCACCTACAAGATCATGACCCTGGATCTGGACGGCGCACCGCTGAAAGTGCGTCTGGCCGAAGACAAACCGGTGCCCCAGGGCACGGCGTACATCAGCTTTCCGGCGCAGTGGCTGATGGTCTACGCCGATGAATTCCTGCTCGAAGCCAGCGAAGAGGTGCGGCCATGAACAAGGTGCAGAACAACAAGGCCTGGTGGCTGGTGTTACCGGTGTTTCTGCTGGTGGCCTTCAGTGCGGTGATCCCGATGATGACCGTGGTTAATTACTCGGTGCAGGACATTTTCGATCAGTCCAGCCGCTACTTCGTCGGCGCCGACTGGTACAAGCAGGTGCTGCTTGATCCGCGTCTGCATGACTCGTTGCTGCGCCAGTTCATCTATTCGGCGTGCGTGCTGCTGATCGAAATTCCGCTGGGAATCGCCATCGCCCTGACCATGCCGACCAAGGGCCGCTGGTCCTCGGTGGTGCTGATCGTGCTGGCGATTCCGCTGCTGATTCCATGGAACGTGGTTGGCACCATTTGGCAGATCTTCGGCCGCGCCGATATCGGTTTGATGGGATCGAGCCTCAATGCCATGGGCATCAGCTACAACTACGCGGCCAACACCATGGATGCGTGGGTCACGGTGCTGGTGATGGACGTGTGGCACTGGACGTCGCTGGTGGCGCTGCTGTGTTTCTCCGGGCTGCGGGCGATTCCCGATGTGTATTACCAGGCGGCGCGGATCGACCGGGCTTCGGCCTGGGCGGTGTTCCGTCACATCCAGTTGCCCAAACTGAAGAGCGTGCTGCTGATCGCGGTGATGTTGCGCTTCATGGACAGTTTCATGATCTACACCGAGCCGTTCGTGCTCACCGGCGGCGGGCCGGGCAATGCCACGACCTTTCTGAGTCAGACGCTGACCCAGATGGCCGTAGGCCAATTCGACCTGGGGCCGGCGGCAGCCTTTTCGCTGGTGTACTTCCTGATCATCCTGCTGGTGTCCTGGCTGTTCTATACCGCCATGACCCACAACGATGCCAACCGCTGAGGCCCGGCCATGAGCAAAAGAAAGCTTGTTCCGCTGCTGCTCTACATCCTGTTCCTGCTGGTGCCGATCTACTGGCTGCTGAACATGTCGTTCAAGAGCAACACCGAAATCCTCGGCGGCCTGACGCTGTTTCCCCAGGATTTCACGTTGCGCAACTACAAGGTGATCTTTACCGATCCGAGCTGGTACACCGGTTATCTCAACTCGCTGTACTACGTGAGCCTGAATACGGTGATTTCCCTGAGCGTGGCATTGCCGGCGGCTTACGCGTTTTCCCGTTACCGCTTTCTCGGTGACAAACACCTGTTCTTCTGGCTGCTGACCAACCGCATGGCGCCGCCGGCCGTGTTTCTGCTGCCGTTCTTTCAGCTGTATTCGTCGATTGGCCTGTTCGATACCCACATCGCGGTAGCGCTGGCGCACTGCCTGTTCAACGTGCCGCTGGCGGTGTGGATTCTCGAAGGATTCATGTCCGGCGTGCCCAAGGAAATCGATGAAACCGCCTACATCGACGGCTACAGCTTCCCGAAATTCTTCGTGAAAATTTTCATCCCGCTGATCGGTTCCGGGATCGGGGTGACGGCGTTTTTCTGCTTCATGTTTTCCTGGGTCGAACTGCTGCTGGCGCGCACGCTGACGTCGGTGAACGCCAAGCCGATCGCGGCGGTGATGACACGCACGGTGTCGGCGTCCGGCATCGACTGGGGCGTGCTGGCGGCGGCGGGGGTGCTGACCATCCTGCCGGGCATGCTGGTGATCTGGTTTGTTCGCAACCACGTGGCCAAGGGCTTTGCCCTGGGCCGGGTCTGAGGAACTGATGATGGAATGGATGAGCTGGACCGTCCCGACGGCGGCGTTTTTCATCGTGATTGGCTTGATTCTGGTGGGCATGACCACCTGGGAACTGCGCTCGCCGAGCATCCTGCGGCGCGGGTTTCTGCCGATTGCCACCACCCGTGGCGATCGCTTGTTCATCGGTCTTCTCGGCAGCGCCTACCTGCATCTGCTGGTGATCGGCGTGACCGACTGGAGCATCTGGGTAGCGTCCGCGTTGTCCCTGGTGTGGCTGTTGGCTGTGATGCGTTGGGGCTAGTCGAATCGCTCGGCAATCGTGCTCCAGAACTTAAACAGGAGGTCTCTATGTTCGACAAAAACAATAAGCTGCGACATAGCATTTCATTGGCAGCCATGCTGGCACTCAGCGGTTTGAGCGCAACCGCCTGGGCCGATGCGTACGAAGACGCGGCAAAAAAATGGATCGGCGCCGAGTTCAAGCCGTCGACCCTGACACCGGAGCAGCAACTTGAGGAACTGAAGTGGTTCATCAAGGCCGCCGAGCCGTTTCGAGGGATGGACATCAAGGTCGTCTCGGAAACTCTGACCACCCACGAATATGAATCCAAGGTGCTGGCCAAGGCCTTCAGCGAAATCACCGGGATCAAGCTCACTCACGACCTGCTGCAGGAAGGCGACGTCGTGGAAAAAATGCAGACCGTGATGCAGTCGGACAAGAACATCTATGACGGCTGGGTCAACGACTCGGACCTGATCGGTACGCACTTTCGCTATGGCAAGACCGAGTCGATCACCGACCTGATGGCCAACGAAGGCAAGAACTTCACCTCGCCGACCCTCGACATCAAGGACTTCATCGGCATTTCCTTCACCACCGCGCCGGACGGCAAGATCTATCAATTGCCCGATCAGCAATTCGCCAACCTGTACTGGTTCCGCGCCGACTGGTTCGAACGTGCCGACCTGAAAGCCAGGTTCAAGGAAAAATACGGCTATGACCTGGGCGTGCCGGTGAACTGGTCCGCCTATGAAGACATCGCCAAATTCTTCAGTGAAGACGTCAAGGAAATCGACGGCAAGCGCATCTATGGGCACATGGACTACGGCAAGAAAGACCCGTCGCTGGGCTGGCGCTTCACCGATGCCTGGTTCTCCATGGCCGGTGGCGGCGACAAGGGCCTGCCCAACGGTTTGCCGGTGGACGAGTGGGGCATCCGCGTCGAGGACTGCCACCCGGTGGGTTCCAGCGTGACCCGCGGCGGCGACACTAACGGCCCGGCGGCGGTATTCGCCACGCAGAAATACGTCGACTGGCTCAAGGCCTACGCGCCACCGGAAGCGGCAGGCATGACCTTCTCCGAGTCCGGCCCGGTGCCGTCCCAGGGCAACATCGCTCAGCAGATTTTCTGGTACACCGCGTTCACTGCCGACATGACCAAACCGGGCCTGCCGGTGGTCAACGCTGATGGCACGCCGAAATGGCGGATGGCGCCGTCGCCACGCGGACCGTACTGGGAAGAGGGGATGAAGCTGGGGTATCAGGACGTGGGTTCCTGGACCTTCATGAAATCCACGCCTGAGAAACAGAAACTCGCGGCCTGGCTGTACGCGCAGTTCGTGACCTCGAAAACCGTGTCGCTGAAGAAAACCATCGTCGGCCTGACGCCGATCCGCGAGTCGGACATCAACTCGCAAGCCATGACCGACCTGGCACCGAAACTCGGCGGTCTGGTCGAGTTCTACCGCAGCCCGGCCCGGGTGCAATGGACGCCGACCGGCACCAACGTACCGGACTATCCACGTCTGGCGCAACTGTGGTGGAGCCACATCGCCGAAGCTGCCAGCGGCGACAAGACCCCGCAACAGGCGCTCGACGGCCTGGCCAAGGATCAGGACGCGATCATGACCCGTCTGGAACGCTCCAAGGCCCAGGCCACCTGCGCGCCGAAAATGAACCCCGAGCGCGATGCGCAATACTGGTTCGACCAACCGGGTGCACCGAAGCCGAAACTGGCCAACGAGAAACCGAAAGGCGAGACCGTGAGCTACAACGAACTGCTCAAGTCGTGGGAGGCGGCACGCAAGTAAGCGTTTTTGCGGGACAGGACGGCACCTTCGGGTGCCGTTTTTTTCAGCCCTCGATTTCACGTTTCACCGCCCGGCGCACGGTTTTGAGGATGGCGCTTTCGAAGGCGTTGTGCCCGGCATGCAGCAGTCGGCAGTGAATGTCCATACGTTGTCTGAGCCAGCGCACGCTGGCCATGCCGAAGGTATCGCGGACGCCCTGGATCAGCAGGGTGTTGTCGTCGAGGGTCAGTCTCTGGTCCCTTGGCTGAAAGAAATAGCCTTGAAGGTGGTAATGCAATTCCAGACGGACGGCGAGTACCGCTTCCTGATCGACGAAGCTCTCCAGTGTGCCGGGGCAAACCGTCTGGCCCGTGCGGCGCAGAACAGCATTCAGCCATTCGATGGCGGCAACGCGCTGTTGCAACGGGCAGCCTTCGCCGAGTATCCGGAAGATATCCCGGGCGCGATGGCGTGACACGATTTGCGGCAGTTGTACCGGCCCCTCATTGAGTGCCCGGTCGTACGCCCGGACATTGGCTGTAAAAGGTACGAAAACCGAAACCAGTGTGGTTTTCAGCAGGTGCTGCGGATAGCGCTGCTGATACTGGATTGCCAGCCAACTGCCCCACGAAACGCCGAGCACACTGATCTTTTCGAAGCCGAAATGCTGGCGCAGAGCGTCGATGTCTTCGACACACAGGCCTGTGGTGTTGTCGCGCAATTCGCCGTAAGGCGTCGAGCGCCCGCAACCGCGTTGGTCAAACAGGATGATGTCGAAACGGCGCAGGTCGAAGAATTCCAGGTGATGGCGGCTGATTCGCCCGCCGGGGCCTCCATGCAGGAAAAACACCGGTTCGCCCCCAGTGATCCCATGCCGTTCCCAATAGAGTTGATGACCGTCGTCGGTTGGATAAAAGCCTCTGCCTTGCAGGGAAAAAGTCATGCTGAGTCGGCCGTCAGGTGATAACGGGTTTATGGATCGGGTTTGTGTTCATGCATCCAATGGCGCTCATGGTGTGTGTTTCCTGGTTGTCTGGTGAGTGAACGGTTTCAAGCAGGCGCCGAATCTAGAAGCACAGCGATGATGAGGTCAAAGATGTCCGGAGGTTTCCATTCGCGGTTTTTGGGAGCGTCGAGATACTTACTGACAAATCGTGATTGGACACGCCACGACCGACACAAAGGCTTGTTTTAGTGGGGTAGTACGGGGTGGCTGAACGCGAGCGAAGCGACGATGCATTAGTTTTCAACAAGGTTTTGTTTCATGCCTTCGTAAGACGTTTCATCGCTAGGTCGACGCAAATTCGCACTGATAGGTTTGCGAAGATTTATGGCGGATGTGTGCGGTGATTTTTCCGATGGAGATTGAGAAAACACCGCACAAATCTGCTTGAAGGTTTTAGTGCTTTTCCGCAACTAGGGAAAACCCAGACTGAAAACCGTCATCGCCCCTGGACGGCTTTGCACCTGCGCGGTGCCTGAATGCAGGCTCATGATCGAGCGCACGATGGCCAGCCCCAGTCCCGTGCTGCCCTGTGAGCGGGTGCGGCTGCTGTCGACCCGATAGAAACGGTCGAACAGATGTGGCAAGTGCTGCGCTTCGATACCCGCGCCGGGATTGCTGACCCGCAGTGCCACGTGTGTCGGTGACTGTTCAATGAACAGCGAAACGGTTTTGCCGGGCGGGCAGTGGCGCAGGGCATTGGACAGCAAGTTCGATATCGCCCGCTGGATCATCAAACGGTCACCCGATACCTGCGCGCTGCCGACCACCTTCAGATGGATCTGCCTGTCCTGCGCCGACAGGGAAAACAGGTCGGCTACCCGGAACGCCTCTTCTTCCAGTGCAATCGATTCGAACGACGCGTGCGCCATCGGCTGACTGGCCTGGGCCAGAAACAGCATGTCCGAGACAATCCGCGCGACGCGCTCCAGTTCCTCAGTGCACGATACCAACACGTCCTTGTAGTCCTCGACCGAGCGCTCTCGCGAGAGCGTGACCTGCGCCTTGCCCATCAGGTTGTTGATCGGCGTACGCAGTTCGTGGGCCAGATCATCGGAGAACTGCGACAACTGTTGCACGCCGCTGTCCAGGCGATCGAGCATGACGTTGATGCCTTGCGCCAGTTCGCTGAGCTCTTGGGGCATGTTCACCACTGACATCCGATGGTTGAGGTCCTGGGTGGTCACCTGGGCCGCCACCTTGCGAAACTCGCGCAGTGGCGCCAGTCCGCGCTGCACCGCACCCCACGCGGTGAGGCCGATGAACACCAGCAGCAACGGCAAGGCCATCAGCGTCGAGCGCAGGTAGGCGCTGAGTAGCGCCTGGTCGTGGGCGTTATCCATCGACAACAGCACCGGCACGTTGCTGCCGTCCTTCAGACGAATCAGCTTCGAGGCGGTGAGAAACTTTGCGCCTTCAGCATCGGCGCTGTCGGTGTAAGTCAGTTGATCGGTCGTCACCCGCACCGCTTTCAATTCAACCCGTGGGTCCGTCAATCCTGTTCCGGACTTGAGCAATGGCGAGCGCAAATTGCCCCGGTCATAAATCGTCAGCGTCAGGTTGTCATGCCCCATGACCTGATCGAGCAGAATGTGCGGCTTGCCACTGACCTCATTGGCATCGACGTACAGCGACAGGCTGTGCTCGACCTGCGCCATCTTCTTTTCCAGGCTGTCCCGGGACAACGCGTTCAGTTCATGGGTCAGGGCGAAATACGCGAGGATCGCCAGGAACACCACCAGCAGCGCACCGAGAATGCTGACGGTCAGGCCCAGTCGCAGCGACAGGCTGGCCGGCTTCATTCCCGTGCCTCCAGCACATAGCCGACGCCGCGCAGGGTGTGGATCAGCTTGCTGTCGAACGGGTCATCGATCTTCGCTCGCAAGCGGCGGATCGAGACCTCGACCACGTTGGTGTCGCAGTCGAAGTTCATGTCCCACACCAGCGATATGATCTGGGTGCGAGTCAGCACTTCACCGGACTGGCGCATCAGCAGGTGCAGCAGGGCGAATTCCTTGGTGGTCAGGTCGATGCGCTGCTGGCCACGAAACGCCCGGTGACGGCCCGGATCGAGCTCCAGATCAGCGACCTTGAGCACCTGCGGCACCGGAATGTTCTCGCTACGGCGCATCAGGGTGCGCACCCGGGCCAGCAGTTCCGGAAACTCGAACGGCTTGACCAGATAGTCGTCGGCACCCAGATCCAGGCCCCGGATCTTGTCCGCCAGCCGCCCGCGTGCGGTGAGCATCATCACCCGGGTGGAGTGCGTGCGACGCAGTTGTTCCAGCACACCCCAACCGTCGAGTTCCGGCAGGTTCACATCCAGAATGATCAGGTCATAAACCTGTTGTTGTGCCAGGTGCAAACCGTCAGCGCCATTAACGGCGAGGTCAACGATATAGCCACTTTCGGTCAGACCCTGATGCAAGTATTCGGCAGCTTTAAGCTCGTCCTCGACGACAAGGATTCGCATGATCTATCACCACTTTTATTCAATGGATATTTAATTAAGGTGGCCAGGAAAGTTGTTGTTTTTGTAAGGTCTTCCGGACGGTTTCTGTTACTGGATGGCGTGCAAGGTAAAGGCTGTAGTGGCTACAGAGTCAACGTTCAAGCCCTTTAAACCGGCTATCCGCGACAGCCTGTCGCAGCAGCAGAGCGGTTTTTTCATGACATCGATTTCGGCAAGTGCTGTTCGGCAGATAACTAATCAGTATTTGTTTCCATGTGTTGCTACAACGCCATTCGAATCCGGAATCCTAGAGCAAAACAACTTCGATGAACTGTTGATAACGGATTTGTAATTTTCCAGTCACCTTGTCGATAAGTTCAAAACCCTACCGTGGCGCAATCAAAGATTCTTGATTAAAGGAAGTCTTCCATTGCCCGGTTTAATAGAACGGACGGCGCGCTCACGCCTGAAAAAAACCGCCAGCGGCCTCTTGTTGCTGGCCTGTACAGGTCTTGCCAGTGCATCGACCCTGACCCTGGATCAGGCCCTGCAAACCGCCTTCGCGGGTAACCCGGATCTGGCGGCTGCGCAGTGGGAAATCGGCATTGCCGAAGGTGACCGCAAACAGGCGGGCCTGATCCCCAATCCAGAGGTTTCGTGGGAGGCCGAAGACACCCGGCGCCAGTCGCGCACCACCACGGTGATGCTCAGTCAGCCGATCGAGCTGGGCGGCAAGCGTGGCGCGCGGATTGATGTGGCGAGCCGTGCGCAGGATGCCGCCGGCCTCGAGCTGGAGCGCAAGCGCAACGCGTTGCGCGCCGATGTCATCCAGGCGTTCAACGGTGCGCAAACTGCGCAGCAACGTTTGCAACTGAGCCGTCAGTCACTACAACTCGCCGAGCACGGCTTGCGTGTGGCCCAAGGGCGGATCGAGGCGGGCAAGTCATCGCCGGTGGAAGGCACGCGGGCGCAAGTACAGCTCTCGGAAGTACGCCTGGAGCTGAGCCGCGCCGAGCGTGATCAGGCCAATGCGTACCAGCAACTGGCGCAGGTCATGGGCGCACCGTTACCGATTTCGACCACGGTGCAAAGCGCTGCTCAAAGCCTGCCCGGCGTACCACCGCCCACCCGTTTGCTTGAGCGTCTGAATGAAACGGCGGAGCTGCGTCTGGCGCAATTGCAGATCGATCAGCGCGAGGCATCGCTGGGGCTGGAGAAGTCCCAGCGGATTCCCGATCTCACCGTCAGCATCGGCAGTCAGTACAGCGAAACCGAGCGCGAGCGGGTCAACGTGGTCGGGCTGTCGATGCCGATTCCGTTGTTCAACCGCAATCAGGGCAATGTGCTGGCGGCGGCGCGGCGTGCCGATCAGGCACGGGACCTGCGCAACGCCACCGAGCTGCGTCTGCGCACGGAAATCCAGACCACCCTTGAGCAATGGCAGACCGCCAACGGCGAAATCCAGGCGTTCGACCGGACCATCCTGCCTGCCGCACAAAGTGCGGTCGACAGCGCCACTCGCGGATTCGAAATGGGCAAGTTCGGCTTCCTCGACGTGCTCGACGCCCAGCGCACGCTGATCAGCGCCCGCACCCAATACATCCAGGCGGTGAGCGAGGCGACCGACGCCCGGGTCCGCATCGAACGCATTTTCGGCGACCTCGGCGTCAGCCGTTGAATTTCAATTTTCTGATCACTGCGCGACGGCACGGCGCAGAGGAGTTTCCATGGATAAAAAACTGATCGTGGTCGCTGCGGCGACCTTGGCGTTGGGCATTGGTATCGGCTCGATGTGGGCGGGCAACTCGGGCATCGATGCGCATGCCGATGAAGCCTCTGAACATGCGGATCACGCAGAAGAGGGCGCCGCTGCCGAAGGCGAGCATGGCGAAGAAGGACACATTGAATTGACGGCGGAGCAGATCACGGCCGCGGGGATTCAACTGGCCGAAGCGAAGGCGCAAAGCATCAGTCTTGGCTTGCCGTTCCCCGGCGAAGTGCGCTTCGACGAGGACCGCACCGCCCATGTGGTGCCGCGTGTACCGGGGGTGGTCGAGTCGGTGTCGGTCAATCTTGGTCAGTCGGTGAAGAAGGGTCAGTTGCTGGCCGTGATCGCCAGTCAGCAGATTTCCGATCAGCGCAGCGAACAGGCAGCCGCGCAGCGCCGGCTGACCTTGGCGCGCACGACGTTCGAGCGCGAGAAGAAACTGTGGCAGGACAAGATCTCCGCCGAGCAGGATTTCCTCCAGGCGCGCCAGGCCCTGGAAGAGGCTGAAATTGCCGTGAGCAACGCCCGGCAAAAGATCAGCGTGCTCAGCGGCAGTGTGGTCGCCACCGGCGGCAATCGCTATGAACTGCGGGCGCCGTTCGATGGCGTGGTGGTGGAAAAACACCTGACGCCGGGGGAAGTGGTCGATGAAACCACGGCGGCCTTCACGCTCTCGGACTTGTCGCGGGTGTGGGTCACCTTCGGCGTTTCTCCAAAAGATCTCAACAAGGTGCAAGTCGGCAAACCCGTCACCGTCAGCGCGGCGGAACTGAATGCTGAAGTCAGCGGCACCGTGGCTTACGTCGGCAGTCTGCTCGGTGAACAGACCCGCACCGCGACTGTGCGCGTCACCCTGGAAAACCCGCAAGGCTCATGGCGCCCCGGCCTGTTTGTTACTGCGCTGGTCGCCACCGACAGCCGTCAGGCAAAGGTCGCCGTACCGGAAAACGCGATCCAGACTGTCGAGGACAAACCCACGGTATTCGTGCGCACCGACGACGGCTTCAAGGCGCAAGCGGTGGAACTGGGCAGTCGCGCGGCGGGGCAGGTGGAAGTCACCGCCGGACTGGAACCGGGCGTGCAAGTCGCCAGCGCCGGCAGCTTCGTCCTCAAATCGGAGCTGGGCAAAGCCTCGGCCGAGCACAGTCATTAATCGCGGAAGACTCCCATGTTCGAACGCCTGATCCAGTTTGCCATCGAGCAGCGCATCATCGTGCTGCTCGCCGTTCTGCTCATGGCCGGCCTCGGCATCGCCAGTTATCAGAAACTGCCGATCGACGCCGTGCCTGATATCACCAACGTCCAGGTGCAGATCAACACCGGCGCGGCCGGGTTCTCGCCGCTGGAAACCGAGCAACGCATCACTTTCCCGATTGAAACCGCGATGGCCGGCCTTCCGGCGCTGGAGCAGACCCGCTCGCTGTCGCGCTCGGGGCTTTCGCAAGTCACGGTGATCTTCAAGGACGGCACCGACCTGTTCTTTGCCCGGCAACTGGTCAACGAGCGGTTGCAGTCCGCCAAGGAGCAATTGCCCGAAGGCGTGGAGGCGGTGATGGGGCCGATCTCCACCGGGCTCGGCGAGATCTTTTTATGGACGGTCGAGACCAGGGAGGGCGCGCTGAAAGATGACGGTACGCCCTACACGCCGACCGATCTGCGGGTGATCCAGGACTGGATCATCAAGCCGCAACTGCGCAACGTCCCCGGCGTGGCCGAGATCAACACCATCGGCGGTTTTGCCAAGGAGTACCAGATTGCCCCCGATCCGAAAAAACTAGCGGCCTACAAACTGACCCTGACCGATCTGGTGACGGCGCTGGAGCGCAACAACGCCAACGTCGGCGCCGGCTACATCGAACGCAGCGGCGAGCAATTGCTGATTCGCGCACCGGGGCAAGTGGCGAGCACCGAGGACATTGCCAACATCGTCATGGCCAACGTCGACGGCACGCCGATCCGCATCAAGAACGTTGCCACCGTGGGTATTGGCCGTGAACTGCGCTCCGGCGCCGCCACAGAAAATGGCCGCGAAGTAGTTCTGGGGACGGTGTTCATGCTGATCGGCGAAAACAGTCGCACGGTTTCCCAGGCTGTCGCTGCCAAGCTCGAACAGATCAACAAGTCATTGCCCAACGGCGTGATCGCGGTGCCGGTGTACGACCGCACGCATCTGGTCGACAAGGCCATCGCTACGGTAAAGAAGAACCTCGTCGAAGGTGCGATTCTGGTGATCGCGATCCTCTTCCTGTTCCTCGGCAACATCCGCGCTGCGCTGATTACCGCGATGGTGATTCCGCTGTCGATGCTGTTCACCTTCACCGGGATGTTCAGTAACAAGGTCAGTGCCAACCTGATGAGCCTTGGTGCGCTGGACTTCGGCATCATCGTCGACGGTGCAGTGGTGATCGTCGAAAACACCCTGCGACGGCTGGCCCATGCGCAGCAGCATCATGGGCGGCTGCTGACCCGATCCGAGCGTTTCCATGAAGTGTTCGCGGCAGCGAAAGAGGCACGGCGACCGCTGATTTTCGGCCAGTTGATCATCATGGTCGTGTACTTGCCGATATTCGCCCTGAGCGGCGTCGAAGGGAAAATGTTCCATCCGATGGCGTTCACCGTGGTCATCGCGTTGCTGGGCGCCATGCTCTTGTCTGTCACCTTTGTGCCTGCCGCGATTGCGCTGTTCGTGACCGGCAAGGTCAAGGAAGAAGAGGGCGTGGTGATGCGCGGCGCACGTCGCATGTATGCACCGGCGCTGAACTGGGTGATGTCGCATCGTGCTGTGGCGGTCGGCGCGGCGCTGGGTGTGATCGTGCTCAGTGGCGTGGTCACCAGCCGCATGGGCAGCGAGTTTGTGCCGAGTCTCAGCGAAGGCGATTTTGCCTTGCAGGCGTTGCGTGTGCCGGGCACCAGCCTGACGCAATCGGTGGACATGCAGCAGCGACTGGAAACGTTGATCCTTAATAAAGTGCCGGAAGTCGAGCGCGTGTTTGCCCGCACCGGCACGGCGGAAATCGCCTCCGACCCGATGCCGCCAAACATCTCCGACAGCTACGTGATGCTCAAGCCCAAGGACCAATGGCCGGATCCGGGCAAGTCCCGGGAAACCCTGATGGCCGAGCTGCAACAGGCCGCCGCGACGTTGCCGGGCAGCAACTATGAACTGTCGCAGCCGATCCAGTTACGCTTCAACGAGCTGATTTCCGGCGTGCGCAGCGACGTGGCGGTCAAGGTGTTCGGCGATGACATGGACGTGCTCAACGCCACGGCGGCGAAGATTGCTGCTGCCATGCAGAAGGTCAACGGCGCGTCCGAGGTCAAGGTCGAGCAAACCACCGGTCTGCCGGTGCTGACCATCAATATCGACCGCGACAAGGCGGCGCGTTATGGGCTCAATGTCGGCGATGTGCAGGACACCATTGCGGTGGCCGTCGGCGGGCAGAAGGCCGGGACGATGTACGAGGGCGACCGGCGCTTCGACATGGTGGTGCGCCTATCCGACGCCATGCGCAAGGACATCGAAGGGTTGTCGGCGTTGCTGATTCCGGTGCCCGCGGCGGGTGGTGATGCCGCCAGTCAGATCGGTTTCATTGCACTGAAGGACGTCGCCAGCCTCGATCTGGTGCTGGGGCCGAATCAGGTCAGCCGCGAGAACGGCAAGCGCCTGGTGATCGTCAGCGCCAACGTGCGCGGGCGGGATATCGGCTCGTTCGTCGCCGAGGCGGGCGAAGTGATCGAGCGCGATGTGCCGGTGCCGGCGGGTTACTGGACCACCTGGGGCGGGCAGTTCGAGCAACTGCAATCGGCGGCCAAGCGTTTGCAGATCGTGGTGCCGGTGGCGTTGCTGCTGGTGTTCGGGTTGCTGTTCATGATGTTCAACAACCTCAAGGACGGTTTGCTGGTGTTTACCGGGATTCCGTTCGCACTGACTGGCGGGGTCATGGCGTTGTGGTTGCGGGACATTCCGCTGTCGATCTCGGCGGGTGTCGGGTTTATCGCGTTGTCCGGTGTGGCGGTGCTCAATGGCCTGGTGATGATCGCGTTCATCCGCAATCTGCGGGAGGAAGGGCGTTCGCTGTCCGAGGCGATCAACGTCGGCGCGCTGACACGGTTGCGACCTGTGTTGATGACTGCACTGGTGGCGTCCCTGGGCTTCATTCCGATGGCCCTGGCAACCGGGACGGGGGCCGAGGTGCAGCGGCCGCTGGCGACGGTGGTGATCGGCGGGATCCTGTCCTCGACCATTCTCACGCTGCTGATCCTGCCGGCGCTGTATCAGATTGCCCATCGCCGGGATGAAGAGGCTGCCTAGTCATTTTTTGCTTTAACAACAGGCCCGCAATTGCGGGCCTTTCTACATAACGGATATGTAATTTCGGCGCCACCGTCACGAAAGGTTCGGATTGTTACCTTGATCCCGTCAGTTACTTAAATGAGGAATCAAACATGAAACCTGTACAGATCGGTGCGTTTTTGTTGGCGTTGGCGGTGTCTTCCCTGGCGATGGCCGAAGGTGGGGGCGACCGCACTTTCGACCGGATGATGACCAACAATGACCGCTCCATGGAGTTGTTCGTTGCCAAGGAAAAGGCCCGGGATCCCGTTGTCGTCAATGACAAAAAAGGCGACAGCACACAGGACCTTTGAGCCCGCGGCACTGAGACAAGCCCGCTGTCGCATGCCGGTGTCGGGCTTTTTTTATGGAGGAGAAAACATGAAGTTGATCAAGTGGATGGCCTTCGCCGGCGTCATGACGATGTCCTTGAATGTGCTGGCCGAGGGGGCGGTGATCGAACCTTCGAGCGCGCGTTCAGCGCTAACGCAAAGGCCATGGAGCAATACGCGGCCGAACGAGGCAAAGCAGCTCCGGTGGTGAAGGACTACGAATACGGGATGAAGCTGGACGTGGTGAAAATAGTCAGCGTGGTGAAACCGCAGCCGGCCTGCAACGTCGTGCCCACCGCGATGACCTATGAAGACTCGAACGGGCAGCTCAATACGCTCAAATACAGCGTGGCAGGTGTTTGCCGAAACAGTGGCGGCTGATGCTGCGCACCGCCATGGTGTGCAGCCTGTCATCACGGCTGTGCGCGGAAGACTTTCGGGTCTGCCGCGCTTCGCCGTTTCCGGGCTATTTGACCGGCAATGGTTGTGTGTTCGTGCCGGCTGCTTCGGGGAGCGCTTCATGGCTGAGTTTGCGGCGGGCAATTTCGGCTCCACGCTGGCGCAGCGGCGTTTCGACCAGGCGGTAATTGAGCTCGCTCAGCACCACCAGCAGCCCCACCGACGTCAGCAACAGCTCAAGGGTAAAACGCCCGTCGAGGGGCACGCCCTGACTGGCGGCTACACGGGTCCAGATTTCGGTACTCAAGTGATTGGTGAAAACATGGATCACGTAAAGTCCATAGGACCGTGAGCCGAGCCACTGCATGAGACCGCGCATGAAAACCGGGCAGTAGATGTAGCCTTTCTGGTAACTCGCCAGCCAGACAATCAGCACCGCAACGATCGCAACGATACCGACTGCAATCGGCATGGCAATCAGCTGAATCGCGACGGAACCCAGCATGTAGAGCAGGAACAGTGTGCACAGCAGCGGTTTGAGCGTTCCCTGACCCAGCCCGACAGGTTCTATCTGTCGATAGAGGCGGGTTCGGGTAAACAGGCACAGGAGAATTCCCCAGAGCATTGCATCCAGACGAAAGTGCGTGAGTATGCTTCCGGGGTCGGGATAGGGGTTGCGATCGATACCGAACTGCAGGGCAATGAGCGCGAACAGGGCAATGATTCGCCAGCGGGGGACGTGACAAACAGCAGAAACAACGGGAATACGAAGTAGAACTGCTCTTCAAGCGCCAGGCTCCAGTATTGCGGGCTGGGGCCCAGCAGCGAGTTGAAATGCATCCCCAGATTACCGCTGAAGGTCGCGACGGCGGTGAAGCTGCGCAGATTGTCATACCACGAGCCAAAGGCGTTCGACTGGTTGTAAACGATGGAAAACAACAGCGGCACGAGTATCCAGAGCCAGGCTGTGGGCAACAGGCGGTAGGCACGGCGCAACCAGAAACACACCGTTGCCAGACCAGACTGACCTTGCGCGCGATGGTTGTCGAAATAATCCAGATAGGCCTTGCTGACGACGAAGCCGGAAATGCAGAAAAACAGATCGACCCCGGTCCAGGGCATGAAGATCGAGAAGATTCTCAGCAGGGTATCGGTATGGAACGGCAGCATCATGGTGACGTGACACAGGAAGGTCATGACAACCGCGGCCCCTCTCAAGTATTCGATTTCCAGGTTTTTACGGTTACTCATCAATCCCTCGTTATTCTTGTTTTTCAACGCAGGCGAAGATGGCAGTTCACTCTCTGTGCGGTCAAGAAAACGATCTTTTATCAAGGCAAAAAAAAGCGCCCCGAAGGACGCCAAAGGATTCACCTCTTACCAAAGGAGCAAGGAGCTTCTAAAGGTGAATGTGTGTTGCTCGTGAAACTCAGAGAATCGCCAGCGGGTATTCGACGATCACCCGTACTTCATCCAGATCCGACTCGAATGCCGTGGCGCGGGTGGTGGCCTGGCGCAGACGCAGCGACAGGTCTTTCATCGAACCGCTCTGCACCACGTATTTGACTTCGATGTCACGCTCCCAGCGCTTCTGGTCGGTCAGCGGATTGCCTTCGGCATCGCGGCGCATGTACACGGCGTTGGCGTTGGAGTAATCGGCGTCGGTGCCGCGGGCATAGCGGGTCATGAACGACAGGCCCGGCACGCCGTAAGTGCTCATGTCGAGGTCGTAGCGCACCATCCAAGAACGCTCTTTGGGCGAGTTGAAGTCGCTGTACTGGATCGAGTTGTCGAGGAAGATCGAATCGGACTGGCGCAGGTAATCGAAGTCGTCGTTGCCGTTGTTGCGCTGGTGGGAGAGGGCAACGGAATGCGCGCCGAGTTTCACGCCGACCCGGCCGCTCCAGATGTTGTTGTCGAATTTACCGAGCAGTTGTTTGCCTTCATCGACCGCCTTGTAATAGTTCAGGCCGCCGAACAGCGACAGGTCATCCGACAGCGGATACGTCCAGGCGCTGCCGGCGTAGTACTGGTTCCAGGCATCTTTCAGGCGACTGGAGTACAGGCTGAAACTGAGGTTTTTGTTCAGCGCATAATCGCCACCGCCATAAGCGATCCAGGGCGAGTTGACCGGGCCGGCATAGAAGGTCGCGAAGTTTTCGCGCATGTCGCTGGACACCGGCTGGCTCATCGCATGCAACCGGCCACCTTGGATCGACAGCCCCTCGATGCTGGTGTTGGTCGCCGTCACACCGCGAAAGCTTTCCGGCAGCAACCGTGAATCACCCGCTGCAACCACCGGGTTGGCCGGGAACACATCGCCGATTTTCACCACCGTATCGAAGGCCCGCACTTTGGCCGCACCACCGACCTTGGTGTATTCGTCCCGTGCTTTGCCTTCGCTGTCGACCGGCAAAACATCGAACGAACTGCGGCCACCGTTGCGGCCGTCACCGGTGTCGAGTTTCAGACCGATCATGGCAAACGCATCGACACCGACCCCAACGGTGCCTTGGGTGAAACCGGATTCGAACTTGCTGATGACCGCATGGACCCAGGCCTCGGAATAACCATTGCCCGTGGGGCTGGACTGGCCGTTGCGGTGATCACGATTGAAATAGAAGTTACGGTTGAGCACCGTCAGACTGCTGCCTTCGATAAACCCTTCGGGTTTGTCTTCTGCAAACACCGTGGACGGCCCGGCACCGACGACCACTGCTAAAGCGGCCATCGATATTTTTGTGTTGTTAACCATCAATCACTCCTGAGTTCGGCAGAACGGGAACGTGCTTCGGCGTGGGTTTTATTGTTCGACGGGCAAGGGCCCGCCGGGAGAGTCGCCGGGTGACATCGTTGCAGGCTGCGGATAACGGGGAGGTGATTGGGGGATTACAATTTCGTTAGATCCCGGAAGTCAGGTCAGAGCCGCAAGGTGGTCGATCGTTTGTGGAAAACGCTCGACCAGTCGAATGAGTGTCGTCGCTTGGGCATTTGGCGTTGCTCGACCTTGTTCCCAGTTTTCGAGGGTTCGAGTGTTGGTTCGCAGGTACATGGCGAAAACTGACCGGGAGAGGTTGAGTTGCTGGCGGATCGCAACCAATTCCTCGGCCGTGATCGGCAATAGTTTTGGTAACTGGACTTTGTGGGTGCGAAGGGTGACCTTGCCCTGGCGCTCGTCGGCCAGAGCCTCAAGGCCCTCCATCAGTTCGGAAAAAATGTCACGTTTCATATTTGGGTTCTCGTGTTGATTTCTTTATCCAGCGCCTGTTTGAAGACTCTTTTCTGGGAAGGCAACAGATCGTCTTGCTCGTTTTTGCTGTACACGGTGAACAGCCAGAATTGGTCGAAACCGGACCACCAGTAATAAATCACTCGTAATCCGCTGCGCTTGCCTTTACCGCGTCGTTGGTCGCTGAAGCGGATTTTGCGCAGCCCGCCCGTGCCTTCGATGAGATCGCCCGCTTCGGGATTTTTCAGCAACTCCAACTGAAAGCTGCGGAACAGATCATCATCCAGGTAATCGTCCCGGTGTTTCTGGAACGCGGGTAATTCGATAAAAAGAGCATCCATGTTCTGTACGCTACCTACGTATAGTTTTGTCCCGATGATCGAATTGGTCAAGGCCTCCAGGCCATCCTTTTCGCCCCCTTTTCAACGGTAGTCATCAATCGTAAAAACACCTGTAGGACGAATCGGCCAGTATGGCGGGAGCATTCGACTGAATAGGGAGGAACCTTGCAATTGACGTGACTGAACAATCCGCAGCACTATCCAGCCATGACTGCCCAACACCGAATGACCATGATGTGCTCCGCTATGACCGCTTCCGGCGGGCCATAGGGTCATGCATGTCTGGTCAATGACGTGTTACCCAAAGCCCCGCCAGAAATGGACGGGGCTTTTTCATTGCCTGTCCGCACATGGCTCATGGAGAGAGAAATGTTCGAAATCAAAAGAGCCAACCCGGTGGATGCCTGGATAGCGTTCGAGATCCGGCGACTGGCGATCCGTCACCAATGCATCGGTGCCTACAGCGAACAGCAGATGCTCGACTGGACAAACGGCTCGGCGCAGGACGGTTACGACACGCTCATGCAAAAGCATTTCTATCTGGGTTACGTTGAGGGTGAGCCGGTGGCAACCGGCATGCTCGATCTGGAGCATCGTGAAGTCGGCGCCATCTTCATCCACCCGGATTTCATGCGGCGCGGTCTGGGTAAACGGATGCTGAGCTTTCTTGAGGCGCTGGCACGGGATCTGGGAGTGGCAGAGGTTTGCCTGGATGCGACTTTGAATGCCGCCGATTTCTACAGGCGCTGCGGTTACGTCGGGGAGGGGAGTGCGGTTTATCAATCGCCTTCAGGTCTTCAACTGGCCTGCGTTCCGATGGTGAAGAAACTGTGATGGCATAAACGCAAAAACGGCACCCGAAGGTGCCGTTCCTGTTTGCAGCCATTCCAGCAGAGCAATCAGCCCGCCAGGCCCGCCTGCTGAACCAGGGTCAGCAATGGTTGCGGGTAGACGCCGAGGAAGAACGCGACCACGGCGATGGCCAGCAGCATTACGCCGCCTGCCTTTTGTTCCCAATGCAGCTGGGCGTCGTGGCGGCGCAGGTTCGGCTCGATCAGGTACAGGGTGACCATCACGCGCAGGTAGTAGAACACGCCGATGGCGCTGCCCAGTACCAGCGAACCGACCAGCCACCATTGGTGCGACTCGACACCAGTGGCGATGATGTAGAACTTGCCGATGAAGCCTGCAGTCAGCGGGATACCGGCCAGGGACAGCATCATCACGGTCAGTACGGCGGTCAGGTACGGACGGCGCCAGAACAGGCCGCGGTACTCGTACAGCGCGTCTGCGTCACGGCCGTTGTACGGCGAGGACATCAGGGTGATCACGCCGAAGGCACCGAGGCTGGTGATCACGTAGGTGACCAGGTACACGCCGATGGCTTCCACTGCCAGACCCTTGCTCGCCACCAGTGCGATCAGCAGGTAGCCGAAGTGCGCGATGGACGAGTAACCGAGCAGACGCTTGAGGTTGCTCTGGGTCAGGGCCAGCAGGTTACCGAACAGGATCGAGGCGATGGCGATGATGGTCAGCACGTTGCTCAGCACGCCACTGCTTGCGGCAGGGGAGATCTGGAACAGACGAACCATTACCGCGAACACAGCCACTTTCGACGCGGTGGCGAGGAACGCGGCCACCGGTGCCGGAGCACCTTCGTACACGTCCGGCGTCCACAGGTGGAACGGTACCAGCGACAGTTTGAACGCCAGACCGATCAGCATCATGCCCAGGCCCAGTTGCGCCAGCGAGCTCGGCAGATTGGTGGTGGCCAGTGCCTGACCGATACCTACGAAGCTCAGGGAACCCGAGTCTGCGTACAGCAGCGCCATACCGAACAGCAGGAACGCGGAACCGGCGGCCGACAGCACCATGTACTTGATGCCGGCTTCCAGCGAACGCTTGTTGAAGAAGGCGTAGGCCACCAGACCGTAGACCGGTACCGACAGCAGTTCCAGACCGATGAACAACCCGGCCAGGTGCTGCGCGCTGACCAGAACCAGGCCACCGGCGGCGGCCATCAGGATCAGCAGGTACAGTTCTTCACGGTTGCCCGGGTAACCCGAACCGCCATCGCCGAGGTAGGCGTGGGCGAGGGTGACGCAGGCGAGGGTGGCGACCAGGATCAGCGCCATGTAAAGGCAGGCAAAGGTGTCGATCTGCAGCAATGGCGTCACGGCCAGAGGCGCGACTTTCAGGGCTGGCAGGATCGACAGCAAGGCCAGGTTCAGACCCGCCACCGAAATCAGGAAGGTCTGCGAGTGGTTGCGGCGCCAGGCGATTGCCAGCATCACCACGATAATGGTGAGGCTGGTGATCAACAGTGGCGCTAGCGCAATAAAGTGTTGAATCGTGAATTCCATAGCGCTCTTACCGGGCCGAAGCGAGTTGAGTGAAGGCGGTGCCGAGCCACTGCTGCACGCCATGCATCGTGGCGGCAGAAGTGTCGAGGAACGGTTGCGGGTAGACGCCGAGGTAGATCAGCAGTACCGCAAGGCCCAGCACCATGATCAGTTCGCGACCGTCCATGCCGTGCAGGATCGAATCCGATTTGGACGGACCGAAGTAGGCACGGTGGATCATGATCAGCGAGTAGACCGAACCGAACACCAGACCGGAGGTGGCAATCGCGGTGATCCATGGAGCACTGGCGAACGTACCGATCAGGATCAGGAACTCGCCGACGAAGTTACCGGTACCCGGCAGACCCAGCGAGGCGGCTGCGAAGAACAGGCTGATCGCCGGCAGGTAAGCGATACGCGACCACAGACCGCCCATCTCACGCATGTCACGAGTGTGCAGACGCTCGTACAGCTGACCGCTCAGGATAAACAGTGCCGCCGCCGACAGACCGTGGGCCAGCATCTGGATCACGGCACCTTGCAGCGCCAGTTGGCTGCCGGAGTAGATGCCGATCAGTACGAAGCCCATGTGGGAAACGGACGAGAAGGCGATCAGACGCTTGATGTCGGTTTGCGCGAACGCCAGGAACGCACCGTAGAAGATCCCGATCAGACCGAGGGTCATGGCGATCGGCGCGAACTCGGCCGAGGCGTTCGGGAACAGCGGCAGGGCGAAACGCAGCAGACCGTAGGCCGCGGTTTTCAGCAAGATACCGGCGAGGTCGACGGAACCTGCAGTCGGCGCCTGGGCGTGAGCGTCAGGCAGCCAGGAGTGGAACGGAACCACCGGCAGCTTGACCGCGAAGGCGATGAAGAAGCCGAGCATCAGAATGTACTCGGTGGTCATCGACATCTTGGTCTTCAACAGGTCGGCGTAGTTGAAGGTGATCACGCCGGTGCTGTTGTAGTTGACCAGGACCAGACCGAGGATCGCCACCAGCATGATCAGGCCGGAAGCCTGAGTGAAGATGAAGAACTTGGTCGCCGCGTAGATACGGGTTTTCTTGCCGTCCGAAGAACTGTGACCCCAGAGCGCGATGAGGAAGTACATCGGCACCAGCATCATTTCCCAGAAGAAGAAGAACATGAACAGGTCGAGGGCGAGGAACACGCCGACAACGCCGCCCAGGATCCACATCAGGTTCAGGTGGAAGAAGCCAACGTGACGCTGGATCTCTTTCCACGAGCAGAGTACCGACAGGATACCCAGCAGACCGGTCAGCAGGATCATCAGCAGCGACAGGCCGTCGAGGGCCAGGTGCACGTTGATGCCGAAGCGCTGGATCCAGACATGCTTGAACTCAAGCGCCCAGGTCGGATCGGCGCCAGGCGCCGGAGCAAATGAATAGTCACCGTGGGCCCACAGCCAGAGGCCGAGGGCGAGTTCCAGGGTCATGGTCAACAGCGCAATCCAGCGGGGGAGGGTAGCGCCGAAGCGCTCACCCATCCAGCACAGCAGGCCGCCGATGAAGGGGATCAGGATTAGCCAAGGCAGAATCATGACGGGCTCGTTTCCTTTCGCAAATTCGCAAGGTTCATATCAGACCGCTACCAGCACGACAGCGCCGATTACCAGTACGGCACCAGCAGCCATCGAAGCAGCGTACCAACGCAGTTGACCGGTTTCGGTACGGCTCAGGGCAGTGTGACCACCCTTGGCCATGCGCGGGATCAGACCGATGGTCTGGTCGAGCGGGTCTTTGCGCAGCATGTGGCTGATCGCAAGGTACGGCTTGACGAACAGTTTGTCGTAGATCCAGTCGAAGCCCCAGGCAGCGAACCACCAGGCCGAAAGGAGACGGCCGATGCTGCTGTTGGCGATCGCGGTCACGAAGCGACGCTTGCCGAGGAACAGCAGGGCCGCCAGCAGGATACCGGCCAGGGCGATGGCGCCCGAGGCGATTTCCAGACTGTGCTTGGCTTCGCCACCGGCATGGCCAACGCTTTCCGGCAGTACGCCGTGCAGCGGTGGAACGATCATGGCGCCGACGAAAGTCGACAGCACGATCAGCACCGACAGCGGCAGCCAGTGAGCGATGCCGTGACCGGCGTGAGCTTCGGTCTTGGCTTCACCGTGGAACGCGATGAAGATCAGGCGGAAGGTGTACAGCGAGGTCATGAACGCACCGACCAGACCGGCGTACAACAGACCGTTGTGGCCGCTGGCGAACGCTTCCCAGAGGATTTCGTCCTTGGAGTAGAAGCCTGCGGTCACCAGCGGCAGGGCGGCCAGGGCGGCACCACCGACGATGAAGCTGGCGTAGGCCAGCGGCAGTTTCTTCCACAGACCGCCCATCTTGAAGATGTTCTGCTCGTGGTGGCAGGCAACGATCACCGCACCGGAAGCAAGGAACAGCAGGGCCTTGAAGAAGGCGTGGGTCATCAGGTGGAAGATCGCGCCTTCCCAGGCACCAACGCCCAGCGCCAGGAACATGTAGCCGATCTGGCTCATGGTCGAGTAGGCGAGGATACGTTTGATGTCGGTTTGAACCAGTGCGGCAAAACCTGCCAGAACCAGGGTTACACCGCCGACGATGCCGACAAGGTGCAGGATGTCCGGCGCCAGGGCGAACAGGCCGTGGGTACGGGCGATCAGGTAGACACCCGCAGTAACCATCGTTGCAGCGTGGATCAGTGCCGAAACCGGGGTAGGACCGGCCATCGCGTCCGCGAGCCAGGTCTGCAGCGGCAGTTGAGCCGATTTACCGACCGCACCACCCAGCAGCATCAGGGTTGCCAGCACGATCCAGAAATCGCCGACCTTGAAGTGCTCGGGCGCCTTCACCAGCAGTTCCTGGACGTTCAGCGTGCCCAGTTGCTGGAACAGGATGAACAGGCCGATGGCCATGAACACGTCGCCGATACGGGTGACGATGAAGGCTTTCAGTGCGGCGTTACCGTTGTTGCGGTTGCTGTAGTAGAAACCGATCAACAGGTACGAGCACAGGCCCACGCCTTCCCAACCGAAGTAGATGAACAGCAGGTTATCGCCCAGCACCAGGAACAGCATGCTGGCGATGAACAGGTTGGTATAGGCGAAGAAGCGCGAGTAACCGGCTTCACCGCGCATGTACCAGGAGGCGAACAGGTGGATCAGGAAACCCACACCGACCACCACACCGAGCATGGTCACGGACAGGCCGTCCAGGTACAGGGCGAAGTTAGGCTGGAAGCCTTCCACCGAGATCCACTTCCACAGCACATGCACGTACACGCCACCTTCCGGTGGAGCGACGTTGAACTGCCAGATCACGTAGGCGGCGACGATGGCAGACAGGCCGATGGAGCCGACACCGATCAGCGCCGACAGGTTTTCCGAGAGGCGGCCGCGCGAGAACGACAGCAACAGGAACCCGATCAGAGGGAATACGAAAGTCAGAAAGAGTAGGTTCATCCGCGCATCTCACTGGCAGCGTCGATATCGAGCGTGTGGAAGCGGCGATACAGTTGCAGCAGGATCGCCAGGCCAATACTGGCTTCGGCGGCTGCAAGGCTGATCACCAGGATGAACATGATCTGTCCATCCGGTTGCGCCCAGCGGGCGCCCGCAACGATGAAGGCCAGTGCAGAGGCGTTCATCATCACTTCCAGACTCATCAACACGAACAAAATGTTGCGGCGGACCATCAGGCCGACCAGACCAAGGCAGAACAGGATGCCGGCAACGGCCAGACCATGTTCGAGAGGGATAGCAGGCATGTCTTACTCCTTCGCCTCGTTACGGCCCAAATGGAACGCCGTGACGGCTGCAGCGAGCAGCAGCATCGAGGCGAGTTCGACCACCAGCAGGTACGGACCGAACAGGCTGATGCCCACGGCTTTCGCGTCCACGGTGGTTTGACCGATGGCCTGACCGCTCTGGTGAGCGAACAGCACATACAGCAGTTCGGCCAGCAGCAGGGCGGCGAGAATCACCGGTCCTGCCCAGATGCCGGGCTTGAGCCAGGTGCGTTCCTGCTGAACCGAGGCAGGCCCCAGGTTCAGCATCATCACCACGAACACGAACAGCACCATGATGGCGCCGGCGTAGGCAATCACTTCCAGCACGCCGGCGAACGGTGCGCCGAGGGCGAAGAAGGTCATGGCCACGGAGATCAGCGAAATGATCAGGTAGAGCAGGGCGTGCACAGGATTGGTGTTGGTGACCACACGCAGTGTGGACACAACAGCGATACCCGATGCGAAATAGAAAGCGAATTCCATCGTTCTTCCTTAAGGCAGCAAGCTCTTCACGTTGATCGGCTCGGCTTCGTTTTGTGCGGCGCCTTTCGGCTTGCCCGCAACGGCCATACCTGCAACACGATAGAAGTTGTAATCAGGGTTTTTGCCGGGGCCGGAGATCAAAAGATCTTCTTTCTCGTACACCAGGTCCTGACGTTTGAACTCGGCCATCTCGAAATCCGGGGTCAGCTGGATCGCGGTGGTCGGGCAGGCTTCCTCGCAGAGACCGCAGAAAATGCAGCGCGAGAAGTTGATACGGAAGAAGTCCGGGTACCAGCGACCGTCTTCGGTTTCAGCTTTCTGCAGCGAGATGCAACCCACCGGGCATGCCACGGCGCACAGGTTGCAGGCTACGCAGCGTTCTTCGCCATCGGGGTCGCGGGTCAGGACGATGCGGCCACGGTAGCGTGGCGGCAGGTAGACCGGCTCTTCCGGGTATTGCAGGGTGTCGCGCTTGCGAAAGCCATGACCGAAGATCATGACCAGGCTGCGCAACTGGGTACCGGTACCCTTAATGATGTCGCCAATATATTTGAACATGGGTCAAATCCTCACTGAACCGCAACTGCAGGCGTGTTCCACAACACGATTGCAGCGGTCACCAGCAAATTGATCAGGGTCAGTGGCAGGCAGAATTTCCAGCTGAAGTCCATCACCTGGTCATAACGCGGACGCGGGATCGAAGCGCGCAGCAGGATGAACAGCATGATGAAGAACGCGGTCTTCAGTGCGAACCAGACGAAGGACAGTTGCGGCAGGATGCCGAACGGACCGTGCCAGCCACCGAAGAACAGGGTGACCAGCAGCGCCGAGATCAGGATGATGCCGATGTATTCACCGACGAAGAACATGCCCCATTTCATACCGGCGTATTCAATGTGGTAACCGTCGGCCAGTTCCTGTTCCGCTTCCGGCTGGTCGAACGGGTGACGGTGAGTCACGGCCACGCCAGCGATGAAGAAGGTACAGAAGCCGAAGAACTGCGGAATGATGAACCACAGGTTCTGCGCCTGGTACTCGACGATGTCGCGCATGTTGAACGAGCCGACCTGCACCACGATGCCCATCAGGGCCAGGCCCATGAACACTTCGTAGGACACGGTCTGCGCCGAGGCACGCAAGCTGCCCAGCAGGGCGAACTTGTTGTTGCTCGACCAGCCGGCGAACAGCACCGCGTAGACCGACAGACCGGCCATGGCGAAGAAGAACAGCAGGCCGATGTTCAGATCCGCCACGCCCCAGGTCGGGGTGATCGGGATGATCGCGAACGCGATCAGCAGGGCGGACATGGCCACCACCGGTGCCAGGGTGAAGATCACCTTGTCGGCAAACGGCGGGGTCCAGTCTTCCTTGAAGAACATCTTCAGCATGTCAGCAGCGATCTGGAACATGCCGAACGGGCCGACGCGGTTCGGACCGTAACGGTCCTGCCACCAGCCCAGCAGGCGACGTTCGACAAAGCTGAGCAACGCGCCTGCGACCACAACGGCCAGCAGGATCACGATGGCTTTGATGACCGTCAGGATCACATCGATCACTTCAGGGGTGAACCAGGTCATTGCGCTGCCTCCTGCAGACCATCAACGGATACGCCGGCGAATGCCGGTGGAATGCCGGCGATGCCCGCAGGCAATGCCACCAGACCTGCGCCCAGCTCTTCATTGATGCGCAGCGGCAGACGCAGGGTCTGGCCGGCAACGTTGAGGCTCAGCAGTGCGCCGTCGTTGACGCCCAGACGGTCGGCTTCGGACTTGGCCAGAGCGACGTAGGCCGCCGGGATGCGTTCCTGAACCGGAGCGGCTTTCGAAGAGTTCTCTTCGCTGCCGAACAGGTGGAAGAACGGCACGGCTTGCCAGGTGCCCGGCGCCGGGTTGAATGCGCGTGGCGCGGCGGCGAACCAGTTCAGCGAATCACCGGTGCTTTCGATCAGGCGGGTGCCCGGATCGCCAGCGCGCAGATGACCGCCGACTTCGTCCTCGAACTTGTTCCAGGCTTGCGGCGAGTTCCAGCCCGGCGACCAGGCGAACGGCACTTGCTGACGCGGTTCGGCGGAGCCCGAGTAACCTTCCATCGAGAAGGCGAACGCGGTGTCCTTGTCTTGCGGGGTGCGCGGTTCGTGAACGCTGATGTTGGCGCGCATTGCAGTGCGGCCGGAGTAGCGCAGCGGTTCACGGGCCAGTTTCATGCCCTTGATACGGAACGCGGCGGACGGTGCAGCGTCGACGATGCCGGCCAGTTGCGCGGTGCTCGAGGCTACGGCGGAGGTGACGTGGTCGAGTTGCGTCCAGTCGATCGGCTGGTTCAGCAGGGTGGCGCGCAGGGCGTGCAGCCAGCGCCAGCCTTCGTGGACCAGAATGCTCGCGTCCATGTATTGCGGGTCGAAAACCTGGAAGAAGCGTTGGGCGCGACCTTCCTGGCTGACCAGCGTACCGTCGCCTTCAGCGAAGCTGGCGGCTGGCAGAACCAGGTGCGCGCGGTCGCTGGTGGCCGTCTTCTGATGGTCGGCAACGATCACCACTTTCGCAGCGTTCAGTGCCGCATCGACCTTGGCTTTCGAGGTGCGGGTGTACAGATCGTTTTCCAGCACGACGATGGCGTCGGCCTTGCCGTCGATGACCGCTTGCAGCGCGGCATCAACCGATTCGCCACCGAGCATGGCCAGGCCGAGGCTGTTGGCTTCCGGCACGATCAGGCTGATCGAACCGTTCTTCTCGCGCAGCTTCAGGGCCTTGGCGATGTTCGCAGCCGCTTCGATCAGGGCTTTGGAGCCCAGCGAAGTACCGGCGATGATCAGCGGGCGCTTGGCGGCGAGCAGTGCATCGGCGATGCGCTTGGCCAGTTCCAGGGCTTCGGCGTCCAGACCTTCGACGGCAGGGGCGCTGGCGTCCAGGGCGTGAGCCACGGCGAAACCGATGCGCGCCAGATCGTCAGGAGCGGCGTGTACACACTCTTCGGCGATGTCGTCGAGCTTGGTTTCAGCCAGGCTGGCGATGAACAGCGGGTTCAGCTCGTGCTGACCGATGTTCTTCACGGCGGCGTCGAGCCAAGGCTGGACGCGCATGGCTTCGGCCATGTCTTCGGCCTTGCCTTTTACCGACTGACGCAGGGCCAGGGCCATGCGGGCGGCGGTCTGGGTCAGGTCTTCACCGAGGACGAACACGGCGTCGTGGTCTTCGATGTCGCGCATGTTCGGCACTGGCAGCGGGCTGTCTTTCAGCACTTGCAGGACCAGACGGATGCGTTCCAGTTCGGAGGCTTCGATACCGGAGTAGAAGTGCTCGGCGCCTACCAGTTCACGCAACGCGTAGTTGCTTTCGAGGCTGGCACGCGGCGAACCGATACCGACGATATTGCGACCGCGCAGCAGGTCGGCGGCCTTGTCCAGCGCGTCGTCCAGGCTCAGCTTGGTGCCGTCGGCCAGCAATGGCTGACGTGGACGGTCGGTGCGGTTGACGTAGCCATAACCGAAACGGCCACGGTCGCACAGGAAGTACTGGTTCACCGAACCGTTGTAACGGTTTTCGATGCGACGCAGCTCGCCGTAACGCTCACCCGGGGAGATGTTGCAACCGCTGGAGCAGCCATGGCAGATGCTCGGCGAGAACTGCATGTCCCATTTACGGTTGTAGCGCTCGGAGTGAGTCTTGTCGGTGAACACACCGGTCGGGCAGACCTCGGTGAGGTTGCCGGAGAACTCGCTTTCGAGGGTGCCGTCTTCAACGCGACCGAAGTACACGTTGTCGTGGGCGCCGTACACACCGAGGTCGGTGCCGCCGGCGTAGTCCTTGTAGAAACGCACGCAGCGGTAGCAAGCGATGCAGCGGTTCATTTCGTGGGAAATGAACGGGCCCAGTTGCTGATTCTGGTGGGTGCGTTTGGTGAAGCGATAACGGCGCTCGTTGTGGCCGGTCATCACAGTCATGTCTTGCAGGTGGCAGTGACCGCCTTCCTCGCAGACCGGGCAGTCGTGCGGGTGGTTGGTCATCAGCCATTCGACGACACTGGCGCGGAACGCCTTGGATTCTTCATCGTCGATGGAGATCCAGGTGTTGTCGGTGGCCGGGGTCATGCAGGACATGACGATGCGACCACGGGTGTCGTTCTCGTCGGTGTACTGCTTGACCGCGCACTGGCGGCAGGCCCCGACGCTACCTAGCGCGGGGTGCCAGCAGAAATAAGGGATGTCGAGGCCCAGCGACAGACATGCCTGTAACAGGTTGTCTGCCCCGTCGACTTCGAGCGCTTTGCCGTCTACGTGGATAGTGGCCATGGTTCAAAGGTCTTCGTTGGCCCGGTGTCAGCGGGCGTGGCTAATGGAATCTTGTTATCCGTCCGAATCCAGTCAGCCCCGAAAGGCGTCATCGGACGAAAGGCGAAGGGCACGGACCCTTCGCCTTTTTTTAAGCGTTTACGCGCCGACTACAATCGGCTTCGCCAGAGGCGGGACGGCGGCGCTTGCAGGCGCGATACCGGCTTCGAACTCTGGACGGAAGTATTTGATGGCACTGCCCAACGGCTCCACGGCACCCGGTGCGTGAGCACAGAAGGTCTTGCCCGGGCCGAGGAAGTTGACCAGACCCAGCAGGGTCTCGATGTCACCTGGCTGGCCGCGGCCTTGTTCGATGGCCATCAGCAGCTTGACGCTCCATGGCAGGCCATCACGGCAAGGGGTGCAGAAACCGCAGGATTCGCGAGCGAAGAACTGCTCCATGTTGCGCAGCAGGGACACCATGTTGACGCTGTCGTCCACCGCCATGGCCAGGCCGGTACCCATACGGGTGCCCACTTTGGCGATGCCGCCGGCGTACATTTGTGCGTCGAGGTGTTCCGGCAACAGGAAACCGGTACCGGCGCCGCCTGGCTGCCAGGCCTTGAGCTTGTAACCGTCGCGCATGCCGCCGGCGTAGTCTTCGAACAGCTCGCGACCGGTCACGCCGAATGGCAGTTCCCACAGGCCCGGGTTCTTGACCTTGCCGGAGAAGCCCATGAGCTTGGTGCCCATGTCTTCGCTGCCGTCGCGAGCCAACGATTTGTACCAGTCCACGCCGTCGGCGATGATCGCCGGCACGTTGCACAGGGTTTCAACGTTATTCACGCAGGTCGGCTTGCCCCACACGCCAACGGCGGCAGGGAAGGGCGGCTTGGAGCGCGGGTTGGCGCGGCGGCCTTCGAGGGAGTTGATCAGTGCGGTTTCTTCACCGCAGATGTAACGCCCGGCGCCGGTGTGGACGAACAGCTCGAAATCGAAGCCGCTGCCCAGGATGTTCTTGCCCAGCAGGCCCGCTGCCTTGGCTTCTTCCACGGCACGGTTCAGGTGCTTGGCGGCGGTGGTGTACTCGCCACGCAGGAAGATGTAGCCACGGTAGGTTTTCAGCGCGCGGGCGCTGATCAGCATGCCTTCGATCAACAGATGGGGCAGTTGCTCCATCAGCATGCGGTCTTTCCAGGTGTTCGGCTCCATTTCATCCGCGTTGCACAGCAGGTAGCGGATGTTGATGGATTCGTCTTTTGGCATCAGGCCCCACTTCACGCCAGTGGGGAAGCCTGCACCGCCGCGACCTTTGAGGCCGGCGTCTTTCACGGTCTGGACGATGGCGTCCTGATCCATGTCGGCGAAGGCTTTGCGCGCAGCGGCGTAACCGTTCTTGGCCTGGTACTCGTCGAGCCACACGGCTTCGCCGTCGTCACGCAGGCGCCAGGTCAGCGGGTGAGTCTCGGCCGAACGCTGGATGCGGTTGGCCGGACCGAAAGAAGTCAGGGTCATACGTAGCCCTCGAGCAGTTTGGCGACGCCGGCAGGCTGGACATCGCCAAAGGTGTCGTCATCGATCATCAGCGCCGGTGCCTTGTCGCAGTTGCCGAGGCAGCAGACCGGCAGCAGGGTGAAACGACCGTCGGCGGTGGTCTGACCCAGGCCGATACCCAGGTTGTTCTGGATTTCGCTGACCACCGACTCGTGGCCGCCGATGTAGCAGACCATGCTGTCGCAGACGCGAATGATGTGACGGCCGACCGGCTGACGGAAGATCTGGCTGTAGAACGTGGCCACGCCTTCAACGTCGCTGGCCGGGATGCCGAGGATCTCGCCGATGGCGTACAGAGCGCCGTCCGGCACCCAGCCGCGTTCCTTCTGAACGATCTTCAGGGCTTCGATCGACGCCGCGCGCGGGTCTTCGTAGTGATGCAGCTCGTGCTCGATGGCCGAGCGCTCGGTTTCACTCAAGGTGAAACGGTCTGTCTGGATAAGCGTGCTGTTCATGCTTAGCGGTCCACGTCGGCCATAACGAAGTCGATACTACCCAGGTACGCAATCAGGTCCGCGACCATGCTGCCTTTGATCACCGAAGGGATCTGCTGCAGGTGGGCGAAGCTCGGAGTACGGATCCGGGTACGGTAGCTCATGGTGCCGCCGTCGCTCGTCAGGTAATAACTGTTGATGCCCTTGGTCGCTTCGATCATCTGGAAGGATTCGTTGGCCGGCATGACCGGGCCCCACGAAACCTGCAGGAAGTGCGTGATCAGGGTTTCGATGTGCTGCAGCGTGCGCTCTTTCGGTGGCGGCGTGGTCAGCGGGTGATCCGCCTTGTACGGGCCTTCCGGCATGTTGCGCAGACACTGGTCGATGATCCTGACGCTCTGGCGCATCTCTTCGACGCGAACCATGCAGCGGTCGTAGGCATCGCCGTTGGCGGCCAGCGGCACTTCGAACTCGAAGTTCTCGTAGCCGGAGTATGGGCGCGCTTTACGCAGGTCGAAGTCGCAACCGGTGGAACGCAGGCCGGCACCGGTGACGCCCCATTCCAGGGCCTCTTTGGTGTTGTACTGGGCAACGCCGATGGTACGACCCTTGAGGATGCTGTTCTGCAGGGCGGCCTTGGTGTATTCGTCGAGGCGCTTTGGCAGCCATTCAACGAAGTCTTTCACCAGTTTGTCCCAGCCGCGCGGCAGGTCGTGGGCGACGCCACCGATGCGGTACCAGGCCGGGTGCAGACGGAAACCGGTGATGGCTTCGATCACCGTGTACGCCTTCTGGCGGTCGGTGAAGGTGAAGAACACCGGGGTCATGGCGCCGACGTCCTGGATGTAGGTACCCAGGAACAGCAGGTGGCTGGTGATCCGGAAGAACTCGGCCATCATGATGCGGATGACGTCGACCTTCTCCGGCACCTTGATGCCGGCCAGCTTCTCGACCGAGAGCACGTACGGCAGGTTGTTCATCACGCCGCCGAGGTAGTCGATACGGTCGGTGTACGGAATGAAACTGTGCCAGGACTGACGCTCGGCCATCTTCTCGGCGCCACGGTGGTGGTAGCCGATGTCCGGAACGCAGTCGACGATCTCTTCACCGTCCAGTTGCAGGATGATACGGAACGCACCGTGAGCCGAAGGGTGGTTTGGACCGAGGTTGAGGAACATGTAGTCCTCGTTCGGGCCGGAACGCTTCATGCCCCAGTCTTCAGGGCGGAAGCGCGCGGCTTCTTCCTCGAGCTGTTGCTTGGCGAGGTTCAGGCTGAACGGATCGAATTCGGTGGCGCGCGCCGGGAAGTCCTTGCGCAGCGGGTGACCTTCCCAGGTCGGCGGCATCATGATGCGCGACAGGTGAGGGTGACCTTTGAAGTCGATGCCGTACATGTCCCAGACTTCGCGCTCGTACCAGTTGGCGTTCGGCCAGATGCTGGTGACGGTCGGCAAGCTGAGGTCGCTCTCGGACAAGGCGACCTTGATCATCACGTCACTATTACGTTCCAGCGACATGAGGTGATAGAACACGGTGAAGTCGGCGCCCGATGGCAGCCCTTGACGCTTGGTGCGCAGACGCTCGTCCACGCCGTGCAGGTCATAGAGCATGACGTACGGCTTGGGCAGGTTGCGCAGGAAAGTCAGGACTTCAACGAGTTTGGCGCGGGCCACCCACAGCACCGGCATGCCGGTGCGGGTCGGCTGAGCGGTGAACGCTTCGGCGCCAAAACGGTTGTTCAGTTCGACGACCACATCCTGGTCGTCTGCCTTGTAAGGCGGGATGTACAGAGCACTGCCTGTAGTCATGGTTATTTTTTCGCTTTCGGTCAACGTAAAGAATGAAGCCAGCTTCTCGTTTCTTTGAAACAGATCTGGATCAGACTTCGTCAGGGCTACGCAGATTGGTGACTGCGATTCGCTGTTCGCGGCGCTGTTCCTTCTGCGAAGGCATGTCGGCGCGATAAACGCCTTGATCGCCAACGACCCAGGAAAGTGGGCGACGCTCCTGGCCAATGGATTCCTGCAACAGCATCAAGCCTTGCAGAAATGCTTCTGGACGGGGCGGGCAGCCAGGTACGTAGACGTCCACGGGCAGGAACTTGTCCACCCCTTGAACCACGGAGTAGATGTCGTACATGCCACCGGAGTTGGCGCACGAACCCATGGAGATAACCCATTTCGGCTCGAGCATCTGCTCGTAGAGACGCTGAATGATCGGCGCCATCTTGATGAAGCAGGTCCCGGCGATAACCATGAAGTCGGCCTGACGCGGTGATGCCCGGATAACTTCGGCGCCGAAGCGCGCGATGTCGTGGGGCGCCGTGAAGGCGGTGGTCATTTCCACGTAGCAGCACGAAAGACCGAAGTTGTACGGCCACAGGGAGTTCTTACGTCCCCAGTTGACCGCGCCACTCAGCACGTCTTCCAGCTTGCCCATGAAAATGTTTTTGTGGACTTGATCTTCTAACGGATCGGAAACGGTTTCCCGCTGGCCGATCGGATACTGCTCGTTAGGAGCATCGGGGTCGATTCTGGTGAGATTGTATTGCATTGCCAAAGCCTCATTGTTTCAGCTTCGCCTGCCGCTTGCGACGAGCTTCCGGAGCCCAGTCAAGGGCGCCCACTCGGAACAGGTAGACAAGACCTGCCAACAGAATTGCTATGAAAACGAGAGCTTCGACGAATCCGGTCCAGCCGCTTTCGCGGACGGACACAGACCATGCAAAGAGAAAGAGGGCTTCGATATCGAAGATCACGAACAGCATCGCGACCAGATAGAATTTGGCTGAGAGTCGCAAGCGGGCGCCACCGGTAGGTAGCATGCCGGACTCGAACGGTTCGTTTTTGCTGCGGCCCCAGGCTTTTGACCCGAGGAGGCTGGAGACGCCGAGCATGAAGGCACACAGGCCGACTACACCCAGAAGGAAAATGGCAAAGCCCCAGTTGTGGGCCATGAGTCCTGTCGCTTCGGGCATGCTGGAAATCCTTAACAGAGAGCAAAGGTCTCTGAGCTTGATAAAGAAATAAGGCAGTGACGATATGTCGCAGCAATCAATCGCGCTGATTTTATGGCTAAACACCCTGCAAGTAAAATTCCTATAGCGAAATTATTTATTGGAATAAGGACATAGCGCACCTCTATGGCCCTGTAGCCCATGCGTTGCGGGCATTAGCCGGGATTTCACGAATTATGTTTTGTAGGAAATGTAACGAACATAGTTGCCGCTAAATGATAATTAGTATCGTTTGGAGTGGTTTTGTAACTGTTTAGCGACTGGGCAGTTGGGAAGTTGTCTTATATCCGCGTTACTGCAAGTAGCGGCGGCGCCCGTTTTAACCGATTTTTGTGACGCGGATACCGCTCTGGATCAATGTTTCGCCTGAAAGGCTGTGCCAGCTCTGGGGCGTTCAGCGGGTCGCAGGCAAAAAAAACGCCCCGAACCAGTCGGGGCGTCAGTCTTTCGGCTATGCGGTTAGCTTTCTATACGGTCCGCACAGGCCGTTTACTCGGTGAAGTCGATCAGTGGAACTGTTCTTCTTCGGTCGAACCGGTCAGCGCGGTTACCGAGGACGTGCCACCCTGGATCACGGTGGTCATGTCATCGAAGTAGCCAGTGCCCACTTCCTGCTGGTGCGCCACGAAGGTGTAACCCTTGGCGGCGTCAGCGAATTCCTGCTCCTGCAGCTTCACGTAGGCAGTCATGTCGTTGCGGGCGTAGTCGTGCGCCAGGTTGAACATGCTGTGCCACATGTTGTGAATGCCGGCCAGGGTGATGAACTGGTGCTTGTAACCCATGGCGGACAGTTCGCGCTGGAACTTGGCGATGGTCGCGTCGTCCAGGTTTTTCTTCCAGTTGAAGGAAGGCGAGCAGTTGTACGACAGGATCTGGTCCGGGTATTCCTTCTTGATCGCTTCAGCGAAGCGACGGGCTTCGTCCAGGTCCGGCTTGGCGGTTTCGCACCAGATCAGGTCGGCGTACGGCGCGTAGGCCAGGCCACGGGCGATTGCCTGGTCCAGACCGGCACGCACCTTGTAAAAACCTTCCTGAGTGCGGGTGCCGGTTACGAACGGCTGGTCGTACGGGTCGCAGTCGGAAGTCAGCAGGTCGGCAGCGTTGGCGTCGGTACGGGCCAGGATGATGGTCGGTACACCGGCAACGTCGGCAGCCAGACGAGCAGCGGTCAGCTTCTGCACGGCTTCCTGGGTTGGAACCAGTACCTTGCCGCCCATGTGGCCGCATTTCTTCACGGAAGCCAGCTGGTCTTCGAAGTGAACGCCGGCGGCGCCTGCTTCGATCATGCTCTTCATCAGCTCGTAGGCGTTCAGTACGCCGCCGAAACCGGCTTCGGCGTCAGCCACGATCGGCGCGAAGTAGTCGATGTAGCCTTCGTCGCCCGGGTTCTTGCCGGCTTTCCACTGGATCTGGTCGGCACGACGGAACGAGTTGTTGATGCGCTTGACCACGGTTGGAACCGAGTCCACCGGGTACAGCGACTGATCCGGGTACATCGATTCGGCGGAGTTGTTGTCCGCAGCGACTTGCCAGCCCGACAGGTAGATTGCCTGGATACCGGCTTTAACCTGCTGTACAGCCTGGCCGCCGGTCAGGGCGCCCATGCAGTTGACGAAATCTTTCTCTGGGCGGAAGGACGGCTTGGCACCCTGGGTGACCAGGTTCCACAGCTTCTCGGCGCCCATTTTCGCAAAAGTGTGCTCTGGTTGAACCGAGCCACGCAGACGGACGACGTCAGCAGCGGAGTAATTGCGAGTCACGCCTTTCCAGCGCGGGTTTTCAGCCCAGTCTTTTTCAAGGGCTGCAATTTGCTGTTCGCGTGTCAGTGCCATGGAGATAAACCTCGTCGCGTCTTTATGAAAAGTTGTTCTGCGGTGGAAAATTCCTTGCGCTCGCTGACCAGAAGCTTAGGTGGTCAGGTCGGGTTCGGCGGGGCAGGCGACGGGATGAACGATGGGCTCGAGGGGAAGTGAGCAGGTAAAGGCGAACTGGCGGGCGCATTCGGGCGTCGTGGGCCTTTGTGCGAACTACAGTGTAAAGCCGGGTTACCTAATTACGCTTCCGTCCCTCGGGACAACTTCGTTCCAGTCGGCAACCTCGTCAAACACACCTTGTGGGCGGTACAGACACGAAACGGCTCGCGGGGATGGTTGCGAGCATCGCTTCGAAGGCCCTTGCCAGGGCCTCTGATTAGCGGGAGCGAGGCCATCATGCCTTCGCTTTTTTGGCTCGTCAAACGTTTTGTAGTGCTTTTTTTAAAGCACTACATCTTTCGTCTAATACGACTAATCAGTCAGTTTTTGGTGCTTTAGTCCAACGTATCGACTTTCACCCGCAACGTCATGTCATCCCGGCCTTGAGTCGAGTAGCTGCGGGCCAGGCCCTGTTTGTCGGCCTGAGTTTCGCGGTTCACGCCGGCCAGGGTGATCCATTCGCCCAAGCGTCCGGTGACAGTTGTGTCGGTGCTTTGCACGTTCACTACATCGGGACGTTCCTGGCTCATGCGGTCACGGTTGGTACTGATTGCCAGGTGAACGGTGTCACCGGTGACGCTGGCAGTGACGTAGAAGCCCTGGGTGACATTGCGATATTGGGTCTGGCTGCTGTAATCGCCGTAAGAGTTGGTCTGGCTGCTGGTGATCGGCACGCTCTGGCCGACCTGGATCAGGGCGGGTGCGCCTTCGCTGGCCTGAATCTGCTGAATGCCGCCGTCACGGCTGGCAGTGCTGTAGTTGATGATCCTGGTTTGCTGGTCGCCGGTGTTCTGTTGATTGTTTTCGTTGGTGTCGACAGTGATCAGCAGGCGTTTGGGGGCGGTATCGAGCTGCGTGAGCAGGGCTTTCAATGCCTGGATCTTGTCCGGCTCGGACTTGACGATCAGTTGATTGCCATAGGCGCTGACCTGGCCGTCCTTGCCGATGAAGTCCTGAGCCACCGGCAGCATGTCGGCGCTGGTGTGGTACTTGAGAGGCACGATTTCTGTGGCTGCCAGCACCGAAAAGCTGCAACCGAGCAGCAGGGTGGTGAGCAGGGTGCGTAGGGACATGTCCGTTATCTCCGCTTTCGAAAGGCTTGATATTGCCAGTTTGTCGGCCCGGGGTGGGGCAAGTTGAATCCTAGACAGCAAAACGCCCCGGCATCGGTCGATGGCGGGGCGTTTTTTGGTGCTCATCAAGCGTTATGCAGAATGGCGAACCATGTCGACATGCGGAATCCCGGCTTCCAGGAACTCTTCGCTGACCAGATTGAACCCCAGACGCTCATAGAACGCCGTGGCCTGCACCTGCGCGCTGAGCATCTGCTGCTTCAGTCCGCGAGTTTCAGCTTCGGCGATAACCGCCTGCATCAGCGCATCGCCGACCTTCAGTCCGCGCCAGTCCTTGAGCACCGAAACCCGGCCGATGTGCCCGTCGGGCAGCAGGCGGGCGGTGCCGATCGGAAAGTCGCCTTCGAAGGCCAGGAAATGCACCGCCGTTGCGTCATCGGCGTCCCACTCAAGCTCGGGTGGGACCGATTGTTCGGCAATGAACACCGTTTCGCGAATGCGGCGGATCTCGGCGTTGTCCTTTTGCCAGTCTGCAACACGTACGCGAATCTTATTCATCGTCGGCGAACCCCAGGCTGCCCTGTTTGACCAGTTCGCACAGCAGGCCACGACCATCTTCGTCGCTCAGCCAGTCGCCGAGGTTGTCGGTGTGCAGGGCGTCAGCCGAGCAGATCAGCTTCAGCAGCTCGCGCAGCTTGCCCGGCAGGTAACGGCTCTGGCCGCTGGCGAACAGCAGCAGATCGTCATCGACTTCCGACCACGCCAGGCGTGCGCTCGGGTTGCGGATCAGGATGGCGCCGTCTTCGAGGGCGCTGAGGAAGTCTTCTTCTTCGACTTCTTCCGGGCCGACCACCAGCTCTGGATAACGCGGCTCGGTCATGTACTGGCCGAACCAGGTCAGCAGCAGACGTTCGTCGCTCATGTGCTCGGCGAGCAGTGCTTTCAGGCGGCCGAGTGCATCGTGCTGGATCTGGTGCGGATCATCGCTGACCGGCTTCGCATCGGCATCGGTGTAACGCTCTTCGTCAGTCAGGAACTGGCTGAGGAAGTCGGTGAAGTGGGTCAGCACTTCGGCGGCGCTTGGTGCGCGGAAGCCGACCGAGTAGGTCATGCAGTCATCGACGGCCACGCCGCAGTGGGCCAGGCGCGGCGGCAGGTAGAGCATGTCGCCCGGTTCCAGGACCCACTCTTCGGTCTCGTGGAATTCGGCGAGGATGCGCAGGTCCGCATGTTGCAGCAGCGGGCTTTCGGAGTCGCACATCTGGCCGATTTTCCAGTTGCGCTTGCCGTGGCCTTGCAGCAGGAACACGTCGTAGTTGTCGAAGTGCGGGCCGACGCTGCCACCCGGGGCGGCGAAGCTGATCATCACGTCATCGACGCGCCAGCTCGGCAGGAAGCGGAAGTTTTCCAGCAGCTCGCTGACTTCCGGCACGAACTGATCGACGGCCTGCACCAGCAGGGTCCACTCGCGCTCCGGCAGTTTGCTGAATTCGTCTTCGGCGAACGGTCCGCGGCGCAGTTCCCATGGGCGCTCGCCGTGTTCGATCACCAGGCGCGATTCGACTTCTTCTTCCAGGGCCAGGCCGGCGAGTTCGTCGGCGTCGATCGGGCTTTCGAAATCAGGAATCGCCTGACGGATCAGCAGTGGTTTTTTCTGCCAGTAATCGCGCATGAATTCGCGCGCCGTAAGACCACCCAGAAGTTGAAGAGGAATATCGGGATTCATATGTAACCTATTGAAAAAAAGCATTTTTCAGACGGGAATAAAAACGCCCGGCGCGGCCGGGCGTCTCAAACGGGTCAAGCAGTCGATCAGATGCGTTTGGCTTGCGCTACAGCGTTGCCGATGTAGTTGGCCGGAGTCAGTTGCTTGAGCTCGGCTTTCGCAGCGGCCGGCATGTCCAGGCCATCGATGAAAGTCTGCAGCGCTTCAGGGCTGATGCCCTTGCCGCGAGTCAGTTCTTTCAGCTTCTCGTACGGGTTTTCGATGTTGTAGCGACGCATCACGGTCTGGATCGGCTCGGCCAGGACTTCCCAGCAAGCGTCCAGATCGGCAGCGATCTTGTCAGCGTTCAGTTCGAGCTTGCTGATGCCTTTGAGGCTGGCTTCGTACGCGATCACGCTGTGAGCGAAGCCGACGCCGAGGTTACGCAGTACGGTGGAGTCGGTCAGGTCGCGCTGCCAGCGGGAGATCGGCAGTTTGCTCGCCAGGTGCTGGAACAGCGCGTTGGCGATGCCCAGGTTGCCTTCGGAGTTTTCGAAGTCGATCGGGTTGACCTTGTGCGGCATGGTCGACGAACCGATTTCACCGGCGATGGTGCGCTGCTTGAAGTAACCCAGGGAGATGTAGCCCCAGATGTCACGGTCGAAGTCGATCAGGATGGTGTTGAAGCGCGCAATGGCGTCGAACAGCTCGGCGATGTAGTCGTGCGGCTCGATCTGCGTAGTGTACGGGTTGAAGGCCAGACCCAGCTCGTCTTCGATGAAGGCGCGGGCGTTGGCTTCCCAGTCGATCTGCGGGTAGGCCGACAGGTGAGCGTTGTAGTTGCCGACGGCGCCGTTGATCTTGCCCAGCAGCGGAACGGCAGCGACCTGAGCGATCTGACGCTCGAGGCGGTAAACCACGTTCGCCAGCTCTTTGCCCAAGGTGGTCGGGGAAGCCGGCTGACCGTGGGTGCGCGACAGCATTGGCACGTCGGCAAAGCGCAGGGCCAGTTCGCGGATGGCGTTGGCGGTCTGGCGCATCAGCGGCAGCATCACGTCGTCACGGCCTTCGCGCAGCATCAGGGCGTGGGACAGGTTGTTGATGTCCTCGCTGGTGCAGGCGAAGTGGATGAATTCGCTGACCTTGGCCAGTTCCGGCAGCTTGGCCGCCTGCTCCTTGAGCAGGTACTCGATCGCTTTCACGTCGTGGTTGGTGGTGCGCTCGATCTCTTTCACGCGCTCGGCGTGCTCCAGCGAGAAGTTCTCGGCCAGTTCGTTCAGAACGGCGTTGGCTTCGGCGGAGAAGGCTGGCACTTCCGGGATGCCGGCGTGAGCAGCCAGGCGCTGGAGCCAGCGTACTTCAACCAGAACGCGGGCACGGATCAGGCCGTACTCGCTGAAAATCGGGCGCAGGGCCTGGGTTTTGCCGGCGTAGCGGCCGTCAACAGGGGAAACCGCAGTGAGCGAAGAGAGCTGCATGGGGTGTTCTCGGACAGTCGGGCAACGAAATGGGGCGCGTATCATACATGAAAAAATCCGCCGGTCCGTCGCCAACTGACCGGCGTATTACGCGTTACAGACTACAAAGCTTTTATTGCGCGGCGATTTACTCGCTGCGCATCAACGGATACAGCTCTTTGAGCAGCTTGCGACGACTGATCACCAACTGCCAGCGATGACCGCCGAGCTGACGCCACAGGCGTGCCGAACGAATGCCGGCGAGCAGCAGGGCGCGAATCTTCGAGGCGTTGCTCGGCTGCTGCAGGTTGCGCATGTCGCCGTGCACCTGAATGCGTTGGCGCAGCGTGCTCAGGGTGTCCTGATACAACGCGCCACACGCGGCAATGACGTTTTCGTGGGCCGGGCCGAAATGCTCGACCTGCGACTGGATCTGCGGCAGACGCTTGCCGATCACGTCGAGCATGTCGTTGCGCTTGGCCAGTTGCCGCTCGAGGCCGAGCATCGACAAGGCGTAGCGCAATGGCTCGCGCTGCAAGGTGCTCGGGTCGCGTTCGAGGGCACCGATCAGCGCGCGGTAACCCTCGCGCAGATTGATGTCGTCGCCACCGTACACGTCCAGCGTGTCTTTCGGATCGCGAACCAGCAGGCTGCCGAGCATGCAGCTCAGGCCGGCCTCGTTGGTCTGGCCGGTCTTGGCGATCCGGTCGACCAGTACGGCGGCGAGAAACACGCCACCCAGAGCCGTCAATTGCTCCTGAGTCGGGTTCATGCCTGGCCGCTCCACGGCTCGGCGACTTCGATCACGCCGCCACCGAGGCAGATTTCTCCGTCATAGAACACCACTGACTGGCCCGGCGTGACCGCGCGTTGCGGCTCGTCGAACACGGCACGATAACCGGTCGCGGTTTTTCCCAGGGTGCAGGCCTGATCGCTCTGGCGATAACGGACCTTGGCAGTCAGGCGCAGCGGCTGGCTCAAATCGATCGGGTTGACCCAATAGATTTCCGAGGCGAGCAGGGCGCCGGAGAACAGCCACGGATGGTTGTTGCCCTGGCCGACGATCAGCTCGTTGGTATCCAGATCCTTGCGCAGCACGTACCACGGCTCGTCGCCGGCGTCTTTCAGACCGCCGATGCCCAGGCCCTGGCGTTGACCGATGGTGTGGTACATCAGACCGTGGTGACGGCCGATGACTTCGCCTTCGGTGGTCTTGATCTCGCCCGGTTGCGCCGGCAGGTATTGCTTGAGGAAATCGCTGAAACGACGCTCGCCGATGAAGCAGATCCCGGTGGAATCCTTCTTCTTGGCGGTGGCCAGCTCGTATTTCTCGGCAATCGCACGGACTTCCGGTTTTTCCAGCTCGCCGACCGGGAACAGGGTCTTGGCGATCTGTTCGCCGCCGACGGCGTGCAGGAAGTAGCTCTGGTCCTTGTTCGGATCCAGGCCCTTGAGCAGTTCGGTGCGGCCATCGATGTCGCGGCGGCGCACGTAGTGGCCGGTGGCGATCAGGTCGGCGCCGAGCATCATGGCGTAGTCGAGGAACGCCTTGAACTTGATCTCGCGGTTGCACAGGATGTCCGGGTTCGGCGTGCGGCCGGCCTTGTATTCGGCCAGGAAATGCTCGAACACGTTGTCCCAGTACTCGGCGGCGAAGTTGGCGGTGTGCAGCTTGATACCGATCTTGTCGCACACGGCCTGAGCATCCGCCAGGTCGTCCATGGCGGTGCAGTATTCCGTTCCGTCGTCTTCTTCCCAGTTCTTCATGAACAGGCCTTCCACCTCATAACCCTGCTCGATCAGCAGGAGAGCGGAAACGGAAGAGTCCACGCCGCCGGACATGCCGACAATGACGCGCTTCTTGGATGTGTCAGAAGGGGCTGGATCACGCATAGGGATTCAATGAGTGTCTTGAAAAAGGACGCGATTCTATCAGGCTCACGGCCTCAAGGCTAAAGGGAAGGGCGGATCAGTTCGAGACCGAAGCGATTGCCGGCCAGATAATCATCGATGCAGCGGATGATCAGCTCGCTGCGCCAGTTGTCGCGCTGGGCCAATAATTCGTCGCGGGTCAGCCACTTGGCGCCGACGATGCCGTCGTCCAGTTGGTAATCCGGGCGGTGTTTGATGGCTTTGGCGCTGAAGCATACGCGCTGGTAAGTCACGCCGTTGCTCGGCGCGGTGTACAGATAAATGCCGATGACGGCGGTGGGTTCGACGTCCCAGCCGGTTTCTTCGAGGGTTTCCCGCACGGCGGCTTCGATCAGGGTTTCGTCCGGATCCAGATGGCCGGCGGGCTGATTGAGCACGTTACGGCCAGCCTTGTGTTCCTCGACCATCAGGAAACGACCATTGTCCTCGACGATAGTGGCGACGGTGATGTGGGGGAGCCATTGCATTGATTGAATCTCCTGGGCGGAAGGCAGAAACACAAACCCCGGCGCATGGCCGGGGTTTGTGATGTTCCCTTTACAACCTTATACCAGCGCAGCGATGGCCGCGTTGAGGGTTGCGCTCGGGCGCATGGCCTTGCTGATCAGCTCGGCATTGGCGTGGTAATAACCGCCGATGTCCACTGGCTTGCCTTGAACGGCGTTGAGCTCGGCGACGATGGTCGCTTCGTTCTCGGTCAGGGTCTTGGCCAGGGTTGCGAACTGCGCTTGCAGTGCGGCGTCTTCGGTCTGGGCAGCCAGGGCTTGTGCCCAGTACATGGCCAGATAGAAGTGGCTGCCGCGGTTGTCGATGTTGCCGACTTTGCGCGATGGCGACTTGTTGTTGTCCAGGAACTGGCCGGTGGCCTGGTCCAGGGTCTTGGACAGAACCAGCGCTTTCGGGTTGTTGTAGTTCACACCCAGGTGTTCGAGAGAGGCGGCCAGGGCCAGGAATTCACCCAGCGAATCCCAGCGCAGGAAGTTCTCTTCGACCAGTTGCTGCACGTGCTTCGGAGCCGAACCGCCGGCGCCGGTTTCGAACAGGCCACCGCCGTTCATCAGCGGCACGATCGACAGCATCTTGGCGCTGGTGCCCAGCTCCATGATCGGGAACAGGTCGGTCAGGTAGTCGCGCAGTACGTTGCCGGTCACCGAAATAGTGTCCTTGCCTTCGCGAGTGCGCTGCAGGGTGTATTTCATGGCATCGACCGGCGCCATGATCTGGATGTCCAGACCGGCGGTGTCGTGATCCTTCAGGTAAGCCTGAACCTTCTCGATCACCACGCCGTCGTGGGCACGCATCGGGTCCAGCCAGAAAATGGCCGGAGTGCTGCTTGCGCGAGCGCGGTTGACAGCCAGTTTGACCCAGTCCTGGATCGGCGCGTCTTTGGTCTGGCACATGCGGAAGATGTCGCCGGCTTCGACAGCCTGTTCCATCAGCAGGGTGCCCTTGCTGTCGGTCACGCGAACCACGCCATCGGCCTTGATCTGGAAAGTCTTGTCGTGGGAACCGTATTCTTCAGCCTTTTTGGCCATCAGACCAACGTTTGGCACGCTGCCCATGGTGGTCGGATCGAAAGCGCCATTGGCTTTGCAATCTTCGATCACGGCCTGATAGATGGTGGCGTAGCAGCGATCCGGGATCACGGCCTTGGTGTCGTGCAGTTGGCCGTCGGTGCCCCACATCTTGCCGGAGTCACGGATCATGGCCGGCATCGAGGCGTCGACGATGACGTCGCTCGGCACGTGCAGGTTGGTGATGCCTTTGTCGGAGTTGACCATCGCCAGCGACGGACGAACGGCGTAGACCGCTTGCACGTCAGCTTCGATCTGGGCTTGCTGCTCGGCCGGCAGGGATTTGATGCGGGCGTACAGGTCGCCGATGCCGTTGTTCAGGTTGAAGCCGATTTCGGCCAGCACGTCGGCGTGCTTGGTCAGGGCGTCCTTGTAGAACTCGGCAACGATCTGGCCGAACATGATCGGGTCGGAGACCTTCATCATGGTGGCTTTCAGGTGAACCGACAGCAACACGCCTTGTTGCTTGGCGCTGTCGATTTCAGCGGCGATGAACGCGCGCAGGGCTTTTTTGCTCATCACGGAGCAGTCGAGGATCTCGCCCGCCTGAACGGTGGTTTTTTCCTTCAGGACGGTAGCGGTACCGTCTTTGGCGATCAGCTCGATCTTCACAGCGTCAGCGGCGTCGATCAGGGCAGCCTTTTCGCTGCCGTAGAAATCGCCGGTGCTCATGTGAGCGACGTGGGACTTGGAGTCCTTGGCCCAGGCGCCCATTTTGTGCGGGTGCTTGCGAGCGTAGTTCTTGACCGACAGCGGAGCGCGGCGGTCGGAGTTGCCTTCACGCAGAACCGGGTTCACGGCGCTGCCCTTGACCTTGTCGTAACGCGCCTTGGCGTCTTTGTCGGCGTCGCTGGTCACGGTTTCCGGGTAGTCCGGCAGGTTGTAGCCCTGGGCTTGCAATTCTTTGATCGCGGCTTGCAGTTGCGGAACCGAGGCGCTGATGTTCGGCAGCTTGATGATGTTGGCTTCAGGCGTAACGGCCAGGTCGCCCAGTTCGGCGAGGTGGTCGGCTACGGCTTTGTCGCCCAGTTGCTCGGGGAAGCTGGCCAGAATACGTGCTGCAAGAGAGATATCGCGGGTTTCCACGGCGATATCGGCCGAAGCGGTGTAAGCCTCGATGATCGGCAGCAGGGAATAGGTGGCGAGGGCTGGAGCTTCGTCGGTGAAGGTATAGATGATCTTCGAGCGGGTGGGCATATTCGGATTAACTCTCTCTTCTTTGCTAAAGCGTGCGCAGAAACTCGAGGGGCGCCGGGTAAGCGCGTTCGTTCAAAGTCATCCATGAACCGAATGTCGAGAATCTTCGCGGTGATGTTGGGTGCATCAGTAGAGCGTCAAGCAGTCGGACTGCGGTAACAACCCGACCAATCAGGCGGAAAGTCTCGTGCTAGAGAGGCCAGCCGTCGTGACCCTTTGGTCAGCGGGCGGCATTATACATAGGTAGCTGGCAATCTGCCGATGGTTCATATGCAACGATTCTCGTCCATTGGTCTAAAGGTCGCAGGGCGGGGTGGGGCGTAGAGTCGCCGTGAATGCTTGAGATTGGCGCTTTTCCCTTTGCTTTCAGGCTTGTACGAAACGAGATGTGGCCGCGCCCGGAACAGAGGGTTTGCGTGTTGATTCAACTGGGTTACGCTCGAACCAAGCCAGATGTTCAATCCAAACAATGGAGTTCAGCATGGGTTACAAGAAGATTCAGGTTCCAGCCGTCGGCGACAAAATCACCGTCAACGCAGACCATTCTCTCAATGTCCCTGATAACCCGATCATTCCCTTCATTGAAGGTGACGGCATTGGCGTCGACGTCAGCCCTGTGATGATCAAAGTGGTTGATGCTGCCGTGGCCAAGGCCTACGGGGGCAAGCGCAAGATTTCCTGGATGGAGGTTTATGCTGGCGAAAAAGCAACTCAAGTCTATGACCAGGACACCTGGCTGCCCCAGGAAACCCTGGACGCCGTTAAAGATTACGTGGTTTCCATCAAGGGCCCGCTGACCACCCCGGTCGGTGGCGGCATCCGCTCCCTCAACGTTGCCCTGCGTCAACAGCTCGATCTCTATGTCTGCCTGCGCCCTGTGGTGTGGTTCGAAGGCGTGCCAAGCCCGGTGAAAAAGCCTGGCGACGTCGACATGGTGATCTTCCGCGAGAACTCCGAAGACATTTATGCCGGTATCGAATGGAAGGCCGGCTCTCCCGAGGCCACCAAGGTCATCAAGTTCCTGAAAGAAGAAATGGGCGTCACCAAGATCCGTTTCGACCAGGATTGCGGTATCGGCATCAAGCCGGTTTCGAAAGAAGGCACCAAGCGTCTGGTACGCAAGGCCCTGCAATACGTGGTGGACAATGACCGCAAGTCGCTGACCATCGTGCACAAGGGCAACATCATGAAATTCACTGAAGGTGCCTTCAAGGACTGGGGCTATGAAGTGGCGCGGGATGAATTCGGCGCCGAGCTGCTGGATGGCGGCCCGTGGATGAAATTCAAGAACCCGAAAACCGGTCGCGAAGTCATCGTCAAGGACGCCATCGCCGACGCCATGCTCCAGCAGATTCTGCTGCGCCCGGCCGAATACGATGTGATCGCCACCCTTAACTTGAACGGTGACTACCTGTCCGACGCCCTGGCGGCGGAAGTGGGCGGTATCGGTATCGCGCCGGGCGCCAACCTGTCCGACACCGTAGCCATGTTCGAGGCGACTCACGGTACCGCGCCGAAGTATGCCGGCAAGGACCAGGTCAACCCGGGCTCGGTGATTCTGTCCGCCGAGATGATGCTGCGCCACCTGGGTTGGACCGAGGCGGCTGATCTGATCATCAAGGGCACCAACGGCGCGATCAAGGCCAAGACCGTGACCTACGACTTCGAACGTCTGATGGAAGGCGCCACGCTGGTGTCGTCGTCGGGCTTCGGTGAGGCGATCGTCAAGCACATGTAAGAAAGGCAGCTGCAACGAAACCGCCCGGCTCGAGTGATCGAGCCGGGCGGTTTGTTTTCTGGCAGGTGTTCTGGTTGCTTCAGCTGGTCACTGACTGGTGATGAGCTGTTGGCGAGACGGCGTCTTTTGCGGCCTCGACATTCTGAATTTTTGTGGCGTGCAGGCCTTTGGGCCCTTGCACGATCTCGAATTTGACGATTTGCCCGGCTTTGAGGGTTTTGTATCCGTCCATTTCAATGGCGGAGTAGTGCGCAAAGAAATCGATTTCCTTGCCGTCCTCATCTTTCCCCTCGCGGGCGTCGGTGTTGATGAAACCGAACCCCTTGGCATTGTTGAACCATTTCACCTTGCCGACAACCATGCTCAAATCCCTCTGCAACAGTCTCCATCGCTGGAGTATCATCCAATTCATCCGCAATCGAATCCGTTAAAAAGATTGACTCCGCGGATCTTTTTTACCCACTGTGGGTTCTATTGGTTGTAACACCGTTTTCCCGATAGTCAAGGTGACCGGGCAGTCGGAGTTGAAAACGTGTCAAGCCGCCCCCACCACTGTATTTGCACAACTGACGAACCTTTCTTTCCATGCATGCAATCAGCCAGATTCGACTAACATTCAATCAGGATCGCCCGCTTCTCCAAAAGGATCTCCCACAGGAGCACGACGACGATTCGGCAGGCGTTGCTGTTCAGGAAGCAAAGCCTGCGTTACAGGCGCCGCCGATGTACAAGGTGGTTTTGTTTAATGATGACTACACACCGATGGATTTCGTCGTCGAAGTGCTCGAGGTGTTTTTTAACCTGAATCGCGAGCTGGCGACCAAGGTCATGCTGGCCGTCCACACAGAAGGGCGGGCAGTATGTGGAGTGTTTACCCGCGACATCGCCGAGACAAAGGCCATGCAGGTCAACCAGTACGCCAGGGAAAGCCAGCATCCGCTACTCTGTGAAATCGAGAAGGACGGTTAATCGCCGACCACTTGGGTATGAGGTGAAGCTATGTTAAACCGCGAGCTCGAAGTCACCCTCAATCTTGCCTTCAAGGAGGCTCGTTCGAAGCGTCATGAGTTCATGACCGTCGAACACCTGCTGCTGGCCCTATTGGACAATGAGGCTGCCGCCACCGTATTGCGTGCCTGCGGCGCAAACCTCGACAAACTCAAGCACGACCTGCAGGAGTTCATCGACTCCACCACGCCGCTGATCCCCGTCCATGACGAAGATCGCGAAACCCAGCCAACCCTGGGCTTCCAGCGTGTGCTGCAACGTGCTGTCTTTCATGTACAGAGCTCGGGCAAGCGCGAAGTAACCGGCGCCAATGTGCTGGTTGCAATCTTCAGTGAGCAAGAGAGTCAGGCAGTGTTCCTGCTGAAGCAGCAGAGCGTTGCACGAATCGATGTCGTCAACTATATCGCCCATGGCATTTCCAAAGTGCCGGGGCATGGCGATCACTCTGAAGGTGAACAAGATATGCAGGACGACGAGGGCGGTGAGTCTTCTTCTTCAGGCAATCCGCTGGATGCGTATGCCAGCAACCTCAACGAACTCGCACGCCAGGGCCGGATCGATCCGCTGGTCGGGCGTGAAACGGAAGTCGAGCGTGTCGCGCAGATTCTCGCGCGGCGTCGCAAGAACAATCCGTTGCTGGTAGGCGAGGCAGGCGTGGGTAAAACCGCGATTGCCGAAGGCCTGGCCAAGCGCATTGTCGACAACCAGGTGCCGGACCTGCTGGCCAACAGCGTCGTTTATTCCCTCGATCTGGGCGCCTTGCTCGCAGGCACCAAATATCGCGGTGATTTCGAGAAGCGCTTCAAGGCGTTGCTCGGAGAGCTGAAAAAACGTCCGCAGGCGATTCTGTTCATCGACGAGATTCACACCATCATCGGTGCGGGTGCTGCGTCCGGTGGCGTCATGGATGCCTCGAACCTGCTCAAGCCGCTGCTGTCGTCGGGTGACATTCGCTGCATCGGTTCGACCACGTTCCAGGAATTCCGTGGCATCTTCGAAAAAGACCGTGCCCTGGCACGTCGCTTTCAGAAGGTCGATGTGGTCGAGCCGTCGGTGGAAGACACCATCGGTATCCTGCGTGGCCTGAAAGGGCGTTTCGAGCAGCACCACAACATCGAGTACAGCGATGAGTCGTTGCGCGCCGCAGCAGAGCTGGCCTCGCGCTACATCAATGACCGGCATATGCCGGACAAGGCCATCGATGTGATCGACGAGGCGGGCGCCTACCAGCGTCTGCAACCGGTCGACAAGCGCGTGAAGCGCATCGACGTGCCGCAGGTCGAGGACATCGTGGCGAAGATCGCACGTATTCCGCCAAAACACGTCACCAGTTCCGACAAGGAGCTGCTGCGTAACCTGGAGCGCGACCTGAAGCTGACGGTGTTTGGTCAGGATGCGGCGATCGATTCGCTGTCGACTGCGATCAAGCTGTCCCGTGCGGGCCTCAAGTCGCCGGACAAGCCAGTCGGTTCGTTCCTGTTCGCCGGGCCTACCGGTGTCGGTAAAACCGAGGCTGCGCGGCAATTGGCCAAGGCGCTGGGGATCGAACTGGTTCGCTTCGACATGTCCGAGTACATGGAGCGCCACACCGTATCGCGTCTGATCGGTGCGCCTCCGGGGTATGTCGGTTTCGATCAGGGCGGTCTGTTGACCGAGGCGATTACCAAGCAACCGCATTGCGTGTTGCTGCTCGATGAAATCGAGAAAGCGCATCCGGAAGTCTTCAACCTGCTGCTGCAGGTGATGGATCACGGTACGCTGACCGACAACAACGGGCGCAAGGCGGATTTCCGCAACGTGATCGTGATCATGACCACCAACGCCGGTGCCGAAACTGCGGCGCGTGCTTCGATCGGTTTCACTCATCAGGACCACTCGTCCGATGCGATGGAAGTGATCAAGAAGAGCTTCACGCCGGAATTCCGCAACCGCCTGGACACCATCATTCAATTTGGTCGCCTCAGTCACGAGGTCATCAAAAGCGTGGTGGACAAGTTCCTCACCGAACTTCAGGCGCAGCTGGAAGACAAGCGGGTGCTGCTGGAAGTTACCGACGCGGCGCGCAGCTGGCTCGCGGCCGGTGGTTACGACTCGGCAATGGGCGCTCGCCCAATGGCGCGTCTGATCCAGGACAAGATCAAGCGTCCACTGGCGGAGGAGATTCTGTTTGGCGAACTGGCCGAGCATGGCGGTGTGGTTCACATCGACATCAAGGATGGTGAGTTGACGTTTGACTTCGAGACTACGGCGGAAATGGCCTGATGGTTGTTGGTCTGTTGTAAAGCGAAAGGCGCCTTCGGGCGCCTTTTTGTTGTCTGGTTGTTGGGTGTGAATATCCGTTTCTTCGGGTGCTGCGGCTTATGGTTCCGCCCTTACGGCGGGTCACTTTTGGCAAACGCCCGGAATGCCGGCCCAGCCAAAAGTAACCAAAAGGTCTCTACCCTGACGTACGGCCCCTCGCTGAGGCTCGGGGTTCCTTCGCTCCGGGATCGATCCGGGGGCATCGCCTACGGTTTGCTTCGCTGCACCTCCTCTCGATGCATGCGGCTTCGCCGCACGGTCGCTGCGCTCCCACCCCCGGATCAATCCCTCCACTCAGCCTGTCGACGGGCCCTGCGATCAAAAGCGGTACTCGAGCTAACGCTCATCGTTTTGAGTGGGGATGAGCGGGGCGTGTTCGGCTTTGGTTTTGTGGTGGGTTTACCCCTCACCCCAACCCTCTCCCCGAGGAGAGGGAGCCGATTTCTGTGCTTTTCAAAGCCTGAGTTCGACTCGGTATTGCACGTCGGCGTAGCTCTGCCATACGCCTCGATCAGTTCCCTCTCCCTCCGGGAGAGGGCTAGGGTGAGGGGCTCTTGATCTGGCTTTCGCTCTGGCTCTGGCTTTTGATTTTTTGCCCCTTCGGCAGGCCGAGCGGAGGTGTCCATCAGGGGGTAGGCGCGCAGCGACCGTGCGGCGAAGCCGCATACATCGAGAGGAGGTGCAGCGAAGCAAACCGTAGGCGATGCCCCCTGATGGACATCGTAGCGAGGAACACTGAGCCTAAGCGAAGTGCCGTACGCCGGGGCCAAGACTTTTTGGTTACTTTTGGCTGGGCCGGCATTCCGGGCGTTTGTCAAAAGTGACTCGCTGTAAGAGCGAAACCGCCAGCGGCAGCTCCCGAAGCAACGGATATGCCCCCAAAACTCAAGCGCAAAGAACCAAAACCCAGACAAACAAAAACGCCCGGCATTAAGCCGGGCGTCTTGTATTGACTTGATTAGCGAGCGCGGTAAGTAATACGCCCTTTGCTCAAGTCATAGGGCGTCAGCTCGACGCGCACTTTGTCACCGGTAAGAATACGAATGTAGTTCTTGCGCATCTTGCCGGAAATATGCGCGGTTACGACGTGCCCATTTTCCAACTCCACACGAAACATGGTGTTGGGCAGGGTGTCGACGACAGTGCCTTCCATTTCGAAGCTGTCTTCTTTCGACATGCAGTAAAGCCCTCGGTATCCAATGAATGGCCCGGTGCAACTGCGCCAGGCAAAAGCGGCGTGCATTGTGCCCGAAAAATGGGGTTTACGCCAAGGGGTTTAGGGCTTGCATTCAGTTCAGGATGACCCAGCGCTGATTAATCAGCAGTTCGATAGGTCGATATTGGGTCTTGTAGTTCATCTTTTTGCAGTTTTTGATCCAGTAACCCAGGTACACCGCGTCGAGCCCCAGCCGCTGGGCTTCGCCGATCTGCCAGAGGATGGCGTAGCGTCCCAGGCTGCGACGTTCTTCCTCTGGTTCGTAAAAGGTGTAGACCGCCGACAGGCCGTTGGGCAGCAGGTCGGTGACAGCGACGGCGAGCAACCGTCCGTCGAGCCGGAACTCGTAGAAGCGTGAGAAGGGCAGGTCGCGAACCAGAAAAGTCGAGAATTGATCACGGCTCGGCGGGTACATGTCGCCGTCGGCATGACGCTGTTCGATGTAGCGCTGATAAAGATCGAAATACTCTTCGCTGAAGGCCGGTTTGACCGGGCGTACCTGCAAGTCGGCGTTGCGTTTGAAAATGCGCTTTTGTTGGCGATTCGGGTTGAACTGCGCGACCGGAATGCGCGCAGGCACGCAGGCATTGCAGTTCTGGCAATGCGGGCGGTACAGATGATCGCCGCTGCGACGAAAGCCCATTTCCGACAGGTCTGCGTAGACATGCACATCCATGGGCTGGCTCGGATCGAGAAACAGGGTCGTGGCCTGTTCCTCGGGCAGATAACTGCAGGAATGAGGCTGAGTGGCATAAAACTTCAACCGCGCCAACTCGGTCATGATCAACCCTCAGGGAAGCTGGTGAATTAAGTGTAAGCCACGCGCGCAAAAGTCGCTCAGCAAACCCAGGTGGCCAGGTTGGGCCGATCGAGGTGCCGGGCCAGATATTCGGCAAAGGCGGGGCGGGAAATTGCCCGCGCGCCCAGGCTGTGCAGATGATCGGTAGGCATCTGGCAGTCGATCAGCACGAACCCCGAGTCTTTCAGGTGCCGCACCAGCGTGGCAAAGCCGTACTTGGAGGCATTGTCGGCACGACTGAACATCGATTCGCCGAAAAACAGCTGCCCCATCGCCAGACCATAGAGGCCGCCGACCAGTTTGCCCTCATCCCACACTTCCACTGAATGGGCGAAGCCCCGCTGGTGCAGTTCAATGTAGGCATCCTGCATCGCCTCGGTGATCCAGGTGCCATCGGCGTAATCCCGTGGTGCGGCGCAGGCGCGGATAACCGCTTCGAAGTCCTGATCGAAGGTCACTTGGTAGCGTTGCTGGCGCAGCAGTTTGCCGAGGCTGCGCGAGATATGCAGTTCGTCGGGAAACAATACGGTGCGCGGATCCGGCGACCACCAGAGGATGGGCTGTCCTTCGGAGAACCACGGAAAGCAACCGTGGCGATAGGCCTGGATCAGGCGATCGGCGGACAGATCACCGCCGGCCGCCAGCAATCCGTTGGGATCGCGCATGGCCTTTTCCAGTGGCGGGAAAGTCAGTGAATTGCGTTGTAACCAAGTCAGCATGGCGTCCAGGCTTGCAGAAGGGGAGGGCGGTGGGCGGCGGGGCCCGTTGCAAAGTGTGCCGTTAAATGACGCGAATGTCCTCCCGAACCTGCGCGAAGTCGACGCTGCTGCAACTTGCCTTCCGGGATGCGGTCGTAGACGGGCGACGAGCTTGAGGGTGCATGCTTCGCCACGTTCATCAAATACACCTCATAAGCCTTTGTCACAAAAGACAATGCATGCTCAAATTGCGTCGCAGGTTTGGTCTGCTTGGCTATCCTTGAACATGGGGTTCGAAGCATGGCATCGAACGCGCAAACCCGTACAATGCCGGGCTGTTACAGAATATTCGCAGTGTGCCGTGTTTATAAAAGACCGGGCGCAGTGTTAAAAGTAGTCTCAGTTGCGCCCGTCAATTTTTTACCTGCCTGGATTGGGCAGTTTTTTATCGTCATTCAATAGATGGACGCGCCGCTAGCGCAGGAAAAGAAGCGTTTTGAAGAAATCCACTGCAGCACCAAAAACAGTCGTCCCGCTCTGGCGTCAGCAATTGCACTACCGGCTCAAGGAAGGTGCATTGATCGCCATCGGCGCTCTGTGCCTGTTCCTGATGATGGCCTTGCTGACCTACGGCAAGGACGATCCGGGCTGGAGCCACAACAGCAAGATCGACGACGTGCAGAATTTCGGCGGCCCGGCGGGCTCCTACAGCGCCGACATCCTGTTCATGGTGCTGGGTTACTTCGCGTATATCTTCCCGTTGCTGCTGGCGATCAAGGCGTATCAGATCTTCCGTCAGCGCCACGAGCCATGGCAGTGGAGCGGCTGGCTGTTTTCCTGGCGCCTGATCGGCCTGGTGTTTCTGGTGCTGTCCGGCGCGGCGCTGGCGCACATTCATTTTCATGCGGCCACCGCATTGCCGGCCGGCGCAGGCGGGGCGCTGGGCGAAAGCCTCGGTGACCTGGCCCGCAACGCCCTGAACATTCAGGGCAGCACATTGCTGTTCATTGCCCTGTTCCTGTTCGGCCTGACCGTGTTCACCGACCTGTCGTGGTTCAAGGTGATGGATGTCACCGGCAAGATTACCCTCGACCTGTTCGAACTGTTCCAGGGCGCGATCAATCGCTGGTGGTCGGCGCGTACCGAGCGCAAGCAACTGGTGGCGCAACTGCGTGAAGTCGATGACCGGGTGCACGACGTGGTCGCACCGACCGTCACCGACAAGCGCGAGCAGGCCAAGGTCAAGGAGCGCCTGATCGAGCGCGAGCAGGCCCTGAGCAAACACATGTCCGAGCGCGAGAAGCAGGTTCCGCCGGTCATCGCCCCGGCCCCGGTCAAGGCGCCGGAGCCGAGCAAGCGCGTGCAGAAAGAGAAGCAGGTGCCGTTGTTCGTCGACAGCGCCGTGGAAGGCACCTTGCCGCCGATTTCGATCCTCGATCCTGCGGAAAAGAAACAACTCAACTATTCGCCCGAGTCCCTGGCAGCGGTCGGCCACTTGTTGGAGATCAAGCTCAAGGAGTTCGGCGTCGAAGTCACCGTGGACTCGATCCATCCGGGCCCGGTCATTACCCGTTACGAAATCCAGCCGGCTGCCGGTGTGAAGGTCAGCCGTATCGCCAACCTGGCGAAAGACCTTGCACGTTCGCTGGCGGTGACCAGTGTGCGGGTGGTGGAAGTGATTCCGGGCAAGACCACCGTCGGTATCGAGATCCCCAACGAAGACCGCCAGATCGTGCGCTTCTCCGAAGTGCTGTCGACGCCCGAGTACGACAACTTCAAATCGCCGGTCACCCTGGCCCTGGGCCACGACATCGGCGGTAAACCGGTCATCACCGACCTGGCGAAGATGCCGCACCTGCTGGTGGCCGGTACCACCGGTTCCGGTAAGTCGGTGGGCGTGAACGCGATGATCCTGTCGATCCTGTTCAAGTCCGGCCCGGACGACGCCAAGCTGATCATGATCGACCCGAAAATGTTGGAACTGTCGATCTACGAAGGCATTCCGCACCTGCTGTGCCCGGTCGTGACCGACATGAAGGACGCTGCCAACGCCCTGCGCTGGAGCGTTGCCGAGATGGAGCGTCGCTACAAGCTGATGGCGAAGATGGGCGTGCGAAACCTGTCCGGCTTCAACGCCAAGGTCAAGGAAGCCCAGGACGCCGGCGAGCCGTTGAGCGATCCGCTGTACAAGCGCGAAAGCATCCACGACGAAGCGCCGCTGTTGCAGAAGCTGCCGACCATCGTTGTGGTCGTGGACGAATTCGCCGACATGATGATGATCGTCGGCAAGAAGGTTGAAGAACTGATCGCCCGTATCGCCCAGAAGGCGCGTGCGGCCGGTATCCACCTGATCCTCGCGACCCAGCGTCCGTCGGTGGACGTGATCACCGGTCTGATCAAGGCCAACATCCCGACACGCATGGCGTTCCAGGTTTCGAGCAAGATCGACTCCCGGACCATCATCGACCAGGGCGGTGCCGAACAACTGCTCGGCCACGGTGACATGCTCTACATGCCGCCGGGCACCAGCCTGCCGATCCGGGTTCACGGCGCCTTCGTTTCCGACGATGAAGTGCATCGGGTGGTGGAAGCCTGGAAACTGCGCGGCGCGCCGGAATACAACGACGACATCCTCAACGGCGTCGAAGAGGCGGGCAGTGGTTTCGAAGGCAGCAGCGGCGGCGGTGACGGTGACGATCCGGAAGCCGACGCGCTGTACGACGAAGCCGTGCAGTTCGTGCTGGAAAGCCGTCGTGCCTCCATTTCCGCTGTACAGCGCAAGCTGAAGATCGGCTACAACCGTGCCGCGCGCATGATCGAAGCCATGGAAATGGCCGGCGTCGTGACGTCCATGAACACCAACGGTTCCCGCGAAGTCCTGGCCCCTGGCCCGGTGCGCGACTGATTCAAATGCAATGGACGGTGCATGAGGCGCCGTCCACTTTCCCACGCGTATTCAAGAGGACTCCCATGCGTCTTATCCGCATGCTGCTGCCGGTACTGGCTCTGACCACCCTCACGGCTCACGCCGATGACAAGGATGTGGCTCGCCTGACCCAATTGCTGGAAACATCCAAGACCCTGACGGCCAATTTCTCCCAGCTGACCCTCGACGGCAGCGGCACCCAGTTGCAGGAAACCACCGGCGACATGACCCTGCAGCGCCCGGGCTTGTTCTACTGGCACACCAATGCGCCGGCCGAGCAGACCATGGTCTCCGACGGCAAGAAAGTCACCCTGTGGGACCCGGACCTGGAGCAGGCCACCATCAAGAAACTGGACGAGCGTCTGACCCAGACACCGGCCCTGTTGCTGTCCGGTGACGTATCGAAGATCAGCCAGAGCTTCGACATCACTGCTAAAGAGGCGGGCGGCGTGATCGACTTCACCTTGAAGCCAAAAACCAAGGACACCCTGTTCGACAGCCTGCGTCTGTCGTTCCGCAACGGTCTGGTCAATGACATGCAACTGATCGACAGCGTCGGCCAGCGCACCAACATCCTGTTCACCGGGGTGAAGGCCAACGAAGCGGTCCCGGCCTCGAAGTTCAAGTTCGACATCCCCAAGGGTGCCGATGTGATCCAGGAATAAACACAGAGGTTTCAACGCTACGTGATGGATCTGTTTCGCAGTGCGCCGATTGCCCAGCCACTGGCCGCCCGCTTGCGGGCGACCAATCTGGATGAGTACGTCGGTCAGGAACACGTGCTCGCTCGCGGCAAACCACTGCGCGAAGCGCTGGAGCAGGGCGCCTTGCATTCGATGATCTTCTGGGGCCCGCCGGGCGTGGGGAAGACCACCCTGGCTCGGCTGCTGGCGGAAGTCTCGGATGCGCACTTCGAAACGGTCTCGGCCGTGTTGGCTGGCGTCAAAGAGATCCGTCAGGCGGTGGAAATCGCCAAGCAGCAGGCCGGCCAGTACGGCAAGCGCACGATCCTGTTTGTCGATGAAGTGCACCGCTTCAACAAGTCCCAGCAGGATGCGTTTCTGCCGTACGTTGAAGACGGCACGCTGATCTTCATCGGCGCGACCACCGAAAACCCGTCCTTCGAATTGAACAATGCATTGCTGTCGCGGGCGCGAGTCTATGTACTCAAGAGTCTCGACGAAGCGGCGTTGCGCAAACTGGTGCACCGCGCGCTCACCGAAGACCGTGGCCTGGGCAAACGTCATCTGACCCTCAGTGATGAAGGCTTTCAGATGTTGCTGTCTGCCGCCGATGGCGATGGCCGGCGTTTGCTCAACCTGCTGGAAAACGCCTCGGACCTGGCCGAAGACAACAGCGAGATGGGTACCGAGCTGCTGCAAAGCCTGCTCGGCGACACTCGCCGGCGTTTCGACAAGGGCGGCGAAGCGTTCTATGACCAGATTTCCGCGCTGCACAAATCGGTGCGCGGTTCGAACCCGGACGGCGCGTTGTACTGGTTCGCGCGGATGATCGATGGCGGCTGCGATCCGCTGTATCTGGCCCGCCGCGTGGTGCGCATGGCCAGCGAAGACATCGGCAATGCCGACCCCCGCGCCCTGAGCCTGTGCCTGGCCGCGTGGGAAGTGCAGGAGCGTCTTGGCAGCCCCGAAGGTGAACTCGCCGTGGCCCAGGCCATCACGTACCTGGCCTGCGCTCCGAAAAGCAATGCGGTGTACATGGGCTTCAAGACCGCGCTGCGCGCCGCCGCCGAACACGGTTCGCTGGAAGTGCCGCTGCATCTGCGCAACGCACCGACCAAACTGATGAAGCAATTGGGTTACGGCGACGAATACCGCTACGCCCATGACGAGCCGGACGCCTATGCGGCCGGCGAAGACTATTTCCCGGAAGAACTCGACCCGATTCCCTTCTACCAACCGGTGCCCCGTGGCCTGGAGTTGAAGATCGGCGAGAAGCTCAACCACCTTGCTCAACTCGATCGTTTAAGCCCCCGGCAGCGGAGAAAATAGTGGTCCCATTGATCGTTGCAGTCTCCGTCGGCGGGGTTGCCGGCACCTTGTTGCGCTTCGCCACCGGCAATTGGGTCAACGCCAATTGGCCGCGGCACTTCTATACCGCGACGCTGGCCGTTAATATCGTGGGCTGCCTGTTGATCGGCGTGTTGTACGGCCTGTTTTTGATACGCCCGGAAGTACCCATCGAGGTACGTGCCGGGTTGATGGTCGGCTTCCTCGGGGGCTGACGACTTTTTCATCCTTTTCACTGGATACGGTGCGTCTGCTGGAAAGCGGGCAAGTGCCGCTGGCCCTGGGCTATGCGGCTATCAGCGTATTCGGCGGGCTGCTCGCAACGTGGGCCGGCCTGTCCCTGACCAAACTTTGATAACGAGAAACCGACATGCTCGATTCCAAACTGTTACGTAGCAACCTCCAGGACGTAGCGGACCGCCTGGCTTCCCGTGGCTTTGCCCTGGATGTCGCGCGCATCGAAGCGCTGGAAGAACAGCGCAAGACCGTCCAGACCCGCACCGAAGCACTGCAGGCTGAGCGTAACGCGCGTTCCAAATCCATCGGTCAGGCCAAGCAGCGCGGCGAAGACATCGCGCCGCTGATGGCGGACGTCGAGCGCATGGCGGGCGAACTGAGCGCCGGTAAAGTCGAGCTGGACGCGATCCAGACCGAACTGGATTCGATCCTGCTGGGCATCCCAAACCTGCCGCACGAATCGGTACCGGTCGGCGAAGACGAAGACGGCAACGTCGAAGTCCGTCGCTGGGGCACCCCGAAAGCCTTCGACTTCCCGGTTCAGGATCACGTGGCTCTGGGCGAGAAATTTGGCTGGCTCGACTTTGAAACCGCCGCCAAGCTGTCCGGCGCACGTTTCGCGCTGCTGCGCGGCCCGATTGCCCGTCTGCACCGCGCACTGGCGCAGTTCATGATCAACCTGCACGTCACCGAGCACGGCTATGAAGAGGCTTACACGCCTTATCTGGTTCAGGCTCCTGCGCTGCAAGGCACCGGTCAACTGCCGAAGTTCGAAGAGGACCTGTTCAAGATCGCTCGCGAAGGCGAAGCCGATCTGTACCTGATCCCGACCGCCGAAGTGTCGCTGACCAATATCGTGGCCGGTGAAATCGTCGATTCGAAACAGCTGCCGATCAAGTTCGTCGCCCACACTCCGTGCTTCCGCAGCGAAGCCGGCGCGTCGGGTCGTGACACTCGCGGCATGATTCGCCAGCACCAGTTCGACAAAGTTGAAATGGTGCAGATCGTCGAGCCGTCGAAGTCGATGGAAGCGCTGGAAGGCCTGACCGCCAACGCCGAGAAAGTCCTGCAACTGCTGGAGCTGCCTTACCGCACCCTGGCGCTGTGCACCGGCGACATGGGCTTCAGCGCGGTCAAGACTTACGACCTGGAAGTGTGGATCCCGAGCCAGGACAAATACCGTGAAATCTCGTCGTGCTCCAACTGCGGCGACTTCCAGGCCCGCCGCATGCAGGCGCGTTTTCGCAACCCGGAAACCGGCAAGCCTGAGCTGGTGCATACCCTGAACGGTTCCGGTCTCGCGGTCGGTCGTACCTTGGTGGCCGTGCTGGAAAACTACCAGCAGGCCGACGGTTCGATCCGTGTACCGGACGTGCTGAAGCCCTACATGGGTGGCCTCGAGGTCATCGGCTAAATGAAATATCTGCCGCTGTTTCACAACCTGCGCGGCAGTCGTGTGTTGGTTGTCGGTGGGGGAGATTGCCTTGCGCAAATCCCGCCTGCTGGCCGATGCCGGTGCGCTGCTGCGGGTGGTCGCACCTGAAATCGAAGCGCAATTGCGCGAACTGGTTGCCGTCAGCGGTGGCGAATGCCTGTTGCGCGGTTACGCCGAGACGGATCTGGACGGTTGCGGGCTGATCATTGCCGCCACCGACGACGAAGCCTTGAACGCACAAGTTTCCGCCGATGCTCATCGGCGTTGCGTGCCGGTCAACGTGGTGGATGCGCCGGCGCTGTGCAGCGTGATCTTCCCGGCCATCGTCGATCGTTCACCGTTGATCATCGCGGTGTCCAGCGGCGGCGATGCGCCGGTGCTGGCCCGGCTGATTCGCGCCAAGATCGAAACCTGGATTCCTTCGACCTACGGCCATCTGGCCGGTCTGGCCGCACGGTTTCGCGATCAGGTCAAAGGCCTGTTTCCCGATGTGCAGCAGCGTCGTGCCTTTTGGGAAGATGTATTTCAAGGGCCGATTGCCGACCGGCAACTGGCCGGGCAGGGCGCCGAGGCCGAGCGTCTGTTGCAGGCGAAGATCGACGGCGAAGCGAGTATTACCACTGGCGAGGTGTATCTGGTGGGCGCAGGGCCGGGTGATCCGGATCTGCTGACCTTCCGTGCCTTGCGCCTGATGCAGCAAGCCGATGTGGTGCTGTATGACCGCTTGGTCGCTCCGGCGATTCTTGAGCTGTGCCGTCGCGATGCCGAGCGGGTTTACGTCGGCAAGCGTCGCGCCGATCACGCCGTGCCGCAGGATCAGATCAACCAGCAACTGGTGGATCTGGCCAAGGCCGGCAAGCGCGTAGTGCGGTTGAAGGGCGGGGATCCGTTCATCTTCGGCCGTGGCGGCGAAGAGATCGAGGAATTGGCGGCCCACGGCATTCCGTTCCAGGTGGTGCCGGGCATCACCGCAGCCAGCGGTTGTGCGGCGTATGCCGGGATTCCACTGACTCATCGCGATTACGCGCAGTCGGTACGTTTCGTCACCGGGCACCTGAAGGACGGTTCCACCGATCTGCCGTGGGCCGACCTCGTCGCGCCGGCGCAGACGCTGGTGTTCTACATGGGCCTGGTGGGGTTGCCGGTCATCTGCGAGCAGTTGATCAAGCATGGGCGTGCGGCCGATACCCCGGCAGCGTTGATCCAGCAGGGCACCACGGTCAATCAGCGGGTCTTCACCGGCACCCTGGCCGACCTGCCGCGTCTTGTGGCGGAGCATGAAGTGCATGCGCCGACACTGGTGATCGTCGGCGAAGTGGTGCAACTGCGTGAGAAACTGGCGTGGTTCGAGGGCGCTCAGGGTCAGGTCTGACTTTGAGGGGATCGTTCCCACGCGGTGGGAACGATCCTGCTCTCAACCTCTGCGCCAAACCCCTTTCCCGCCCAACCGGTCCCGGTCATGGGCAACTTTGAAATCCTGCTTCGGCCCCTTTGGCACAACCCCGGTCGGGTTGATGGTCTTGTGGCTGCCGTAGTAGTGATTCTTGATGTGCTGGAAATCCACGGTCTCGGCAACACCCGGCCACTGGTACATCTCACGCAGCCAGTTCGACAGATTCGGATAATCGCTGATCCGCCGCAGATTGCATTTGAAGTGCCCGTGATACACGGCGTCGAAACGAATCAGCGTGGTGAACAACCGCACGTCCGCCTCGGTCAGGTATTCGCCGGTCAGATAACGGTTGGCGCCCAGCACCTGCTCCAGATGATCCAGTTCGGCAAACACATCGTCGAATGCTTCTTCATAGGCTTTTTGCGAAGTGGCGAACCCGGCGCGATACACGCCGTTGTTCACGGCGGGGTAGATCCGCTCGTTCAGCGCATCGATCTCGCTGCGCAATGGCGCCGGATAGAAGTCCAGATCGTTGCCGGTCAAGTCATCGAAGGCACTGTTGAACATGCGGATGATCTCCGCCGATTCGTTGCTGACGATGCGCTTGAGTTTCTTGTCCCACAGCACCGGCACGGTGACGCGGCCGGTGTAGTCGGCGGTGTCAGCGGTGTAGCGCTGATGCATGAAGTCGAAGTGGTCGAGTTTGTCGCCGGTCGAGCCGAGGTTCTGGTCGAAGGTCCAGCCGTTTTCAAGCATCAGCCAGCTGACGACGGAAACATCGATCAGGCTTTCCAGGCCCTTGAGCTTGCGCAGGATCAGCGTGCGGTGCGCCCAAGGGCAGGCGAGGGAGACGTAGAGGTGATAACGCCCGGCTTCGGCGGCAAAACCGCCTTCACCGCTCGGGCCCGGCTCGCCGTTACGAGTGACCCAGTTACGGCGCTGCGCCTGTTCGCGCTGGAACGCGCCGTCCTTGCTGCTTTCGTACCACTTGTCCTGCCAGCGGCCGTCGACGAGTAAACCCATGATCAAGACTCCAGAAACCAATAATCGTTGGAGTGGAGTCTATTCCGATGAGTTCGAACAAAAAGCGCAAAGATCGGGCGTGAATGATCGGTTAAATCGATTTGTTCCGTGCAGCCCAGTATTGCTCGGCGGTTTCGAACGCCTGTTCCCGGCTTTGGCCAAGGCCACGCAATGCCAACGCCATGGTCGAAATCAGCGCCATTTGCGGGTAGCTGTCGACCACATCGCCGCGCCAGACGGTCTTCAGATGCTCGACATCCAGCGACGCCGGTTTGACGTGACGCTGCGCCGACAACTGCGGCCATTCCTCGTCCCAGCTCTCGCCGCCAGTGGTGCCGTACAAGTGACTGTCGGCATCCGGGTTGATCTCGATTTCGCCGCCGTCGCCCTTGATCACGATCGCCGTATCGCCGAGCAGACCGCTGGCATCGCGGTGCACCGCTTGGTAGCCGGGGTGGAAAATGCTCTGCAAACCGCAACGCGCGCCCAACGGATTGAGAATCCGTGCCAGCGAGTGGATCGGCGAGCGCAGGCCGAGGGTGTTGCGCAGGTCGATCATCCGTTGCAGTTGCGGCGCCCAGTCCACCAGCGGCATGAAGGCCAGGCCACCGTTATCCAGCGCCGCGCCGACCTGTTGCCAGTTGCGGCACAGCGGAATGTTCAGCTCGACGAGCAATTGTTCGGAATACAACCGCCCGGCCGTGTGCGCGCCGCCGCCGTGCATGAAGATGCGCACGCCGTTCTGCGCCAGGCACTTGGCCGCCAGCAGATACCACGGCAGGTGACGCTTCTTGCCGGCATAGGTCGGCCAGTCCAGATCCACGTTCAGCGCTGGCGCCTGCAGGCGTTCACGCAGGGCCTCGGTGAAACCGGCCATTTCCTCGGCGCTTTCCTCCTTGTGCCGCAGCAACATCAGGAAGGCGCCGAGCTGGGTTTCTTCGACGGCTTCGTCGAGCACCATGCCCATGGCTTCCCGGGCTTCCTCGCGGGTCAGGTCGCGGGCGCCGCGCTTGCCCTTGCCGAGGATGCGCACGAACTGGGCGAACGGATGCTCGGCGGGCGTTTCGAGGGTCAGCGCTGGATAGTCGGTCATAGGCAATTCGTCGGTTTGGGCAGGCCCGCCAGTTTCGCGGCGAGTTTGGCAGGGGTGCCTTTGAACAGTCGGTTCAGGTGCAGGCTGTTGCCTTTCTCCGCGCCGAGCTTGAGCGCGGTGTACTTGATCAGCGGCCGGGTGGCCGGCGACAACTGGAATTCGGCGTAGAAGCTGCGCAGCAGTTCGAGGACCTCCCAGTGTTCCGGGCTCAGTTCGATGTCTTCGGCAGCGGCGAGGGCGCTGGCGACTTCTGCCGACCAGTCGTTGAGATCGACCAGGAAGCCGTCCTTGTCCAGTTCGATGGCGCGAGCGCCGACGGTCAGCGCATTCATAACCAGGAATTGACCTTGTCGTGGTGGATCGACAGTTCGACGAAGGCCGGATAATCGATGGCCTCGGCCCAGTCTGGAACCTGCACGGCACGGGCTTGCGCATCTTCGGCCAGCACGAACAGTTTCACCCGGCGGGTTTCCAGCGCACTGAACGGCGCGGTGTCGGGTTGCAGCGCGTAAGCGGCATCACCGCACAGCAGCAGCGCGTCGGCAGTGCCGAGCAGACGCAGGCAACTGGTCAGGCGTTCGTCGCCGAACGGGGAATGAGACAACACATGCAAAGTCGACATCAGAGGGTGATCACCTGGTCGTAACGGTCAATGAGGGCGGTGATTTGCTCGGCGGCCAATGGCTGCGCCTCGTCCAGCGAACGATCGCCGAGGCCGCGAACACTGGCGCTGTCGGCGCAGTAGAACAACTCTTCGACACCGAACATCGGCAGCGCTTGCAGGTTGGCGCTCAGGTCTTTCTGTTGCAGGGCCTTGGCATTTTGCCCGGCGGCCAGTTGCAACACGCCGTCGTCGAGAAACAGCAGGCCGATCGGCAGATCGAAGGCACCGCCGGCCAACACAATGTCCAGCGCTTCACGGGCGCCGGGCCCGGACCATGGCGATTGACGGCTGATGATCAGAAGGGATTTGGCCATGTCATGCGCCTCCGAAGCAGATAAGGCGGTCGGCATCCTGCACCGCGTCATGCAACTGGCCGAGTCCGGACAATTCCCACGGTGCGCTGACGGCCACGGCATCGCGCTGATAACGCCCGCCTTCCTCGGCATTCAGCACGCCACGGCGCAGGGCGGCGGCGATGCACACCACGCCGTCGAGGTTTTGTTCGGTGATGAAGGTTCGCCACTGCTTGGGCAGGTCCAGTTCGTCCTGGGGCGTGACCACGGCGTCGGAAGCGTTGTAGACCCCGTCCTGATAGAAAAACAGCCGGACAATTTCATGCCCGCCGGCCAGCGCAGCCTGCGCGAACAGCAAGGCGCGGCGCGAGGAGGGCGCATGGGCGGCGGAAAACAGTGCGATGGCGAACTTCATGACGGACTCGATCAGCAAAACTGCGGCCATGATAAAGCTTTCTCGGCGGGGCGGCGAAGTCGATGTTGCCGCAGACGTCAGCGCGGCATGTAACCCAACTGCCAGCGCCGAGGGATTTTCAGCGAGACCAGGCCGATCAATGCAGCCAGCAAACCACTGGCGTACAGCGCTTTGAGCCCCAGGTGATGCTCCAGCACGGCACCGAGGATGGCGCCAATGAACATGCCGCTCCACGGCACCAGTTGCACGCGCCAGCCATTGCGTCGCTCGCCCATGATCCAGCGCCCCAGACCGCGGCCGAACCGTGAAAGTGCACCGGTGACATAAGTCAGCCCGACCGCCAGACCGTTCACTTCCTCTACCGCAGCATTGAGCATGCCCATGGCAATGATCGCCGCTAGGAGTGCCGGGAGTTGCACCTCGGACGGCCAGGCGGCGGCCCCGCAGAGCAGCGTCGCGATGCACAGCAGCAACGGCAGTGCGCGGCGCCCGCCGAGGCGACCGATCACCACACCGAGGGCGTTGCCGACGATGAACGTGGCGACGAGGATCACCAGCCGTAGCGTCAGACTCACATCGCCATCACTGATCGCCACCGCCAGCCGTGTGGTATTGCCGCTCATGAATGAAACGAAGTCGCCACTGGCCATGAAGCCGATGGCATCGGTCATCCCCGCCAGCACCGAGAGCGCAGCCACCATTGCCAGCCCTATGCGACCGCGCCATTTTTGCGTGTGCAAGTGGCCGGGGCTGGCGCGGTGAGTCGAGGCGGTTGGCAGCATTGGCGCAGATGTCCTTGCTTAGAGGTCAGGGTTCTATGCCATAAAGGTCGCAATATTCCAACCAGTCCATCCCAGCCATCTCCGCCACCTCGCGGTGCACTTCCAGGCGTTGCGCCTGATATTCCTCGGGAGTGGCTGCGGTCAGTTGCAGCGTCAGTTCCCAGGCGAACAAACCCTGGCTTTCGGCCTCGGCTTCGAAGGCTTCGTGCAGACGTTCCTCGCGGTACTGCGCCGGGGTTTCGCCCTTGGCCTGGGCCAGCAGCGGATTGAGATGGTCGAGGGTTTCGCGCAGCTCGGGGCGTGCGTCGAGAAACAGTTTCAGAGCATGTTCATGTCGCTGGTCGGTAGGCGCCATGGGGGTTCCTTGTGGGGCTGATGACCTTAATGTGCCGCAGCTGTCGGCGGGTGTCGCGCGCTAAATGCAGTAAAGCAGAACGATTTTGTGCGTTGCGGTGATACAGTCCGCTTTTTTCCGAATGAGCGAATGCAATGCGAATGCTGATGGTGGCACTGGCGGCAACCCTGCTGGCCGGTTGCGCGGGTTCGGTGATGGAAGACGCCCGCACTCAAACTCCTTACAAGGTCCTGAATTCGGACAAACCTGAAAAAGTCGTGGCCGAATGTGTGCAATTCGCCTGGCAGGACGAAGCGGTGTTCGGCGTGGATGCGGCGGCCTATCTGCAACCGGGCAAGAAGGGCGGCTCGACGGTTTATACCCGTTCGGCAGAGTCGTTCGTCGACTTGACCACTGATGCGTCCGGCACGGTGCTGAATTACTACGCGCAGAAGGACGACTTTGTCGCCAAGCGCCGGTTGGCAGCGTTGGCGACCTGTCTGTAACGAGCGGTTTAGTCCGCTGAAGTGTCTACGACCCTCGCCAGTCTGCTGGCGAGGGCGGCCGCTGAACTCAATCAATCAAGCGTTTCTGGAAAAAGTGCCGCTTGTGTCCCAGCGGATAATCCTTGATCTCGCCACACTCGACATAGCCAAGCTTCTTGTAGAACCCGGGCGCCTGAAACTCAAAGGTGTCGAGCCAGATTCCCACGCAGTCTTTTTCTCGCGCAAATTCCTCGACCATGTGCATCAGTTTCGAGCCGATACCCTGGCCCCGGCCTTCTTCCGGCACGGCCAGCAACTCGATGAACAGCCACCGATAGAACGTGTGCCCATAAAGGCCACCGAGGATCGCATCGTTATCGTCGCGCACCAGCAGCGCAACCGGCTCGTACAGCGAAGGCCCGGCCTTGGCGATGTTATAGGCACGCAGGGGCGCCAGGATGGCTGCGCGCTGTTCTTCGGTGGGGTCCTGTGACAGCTCGATCCGCAACGTCATGTTGTCTTCCTTGTAGTAATGAGTTCGCAGCCTATCGTGCGGCAGTCGATTGAAGCAATCGCCCGGAACCGTTGCTCCCGCGCCGGGGTCTAGCCCTTGAAGGCGTTCATTCCGAATGCGTCTGCCGAGGAGATTCCATGAATATTTTCGAAGCCCTTCGCGAGAGCCACGACCGCCAGCGCGGCTATGCCAAGACCTTGATCAAGACCAGCGGCGACACCCCGGAGCGCGTCGAAGCCTACAAGCAACTGAAGGCCGAGCTGCAAGCCCACGAGACAGCTGAAGAGCGCCATTTCTACATCCCGTTGATGGAGTTCGACAACGGCGTCGACCTCAGTCGCCACGCCATCGCCGAACACCATGAAATGGACGAAATGATGGAGGAGCTCGACGAGACCGAAATGTCCAGTCCAGCCTGGCTGGCCACGGCGAAAAAGCTCTCGGACAAAGTCCATCACCACTTGAAGGAAGAGGAGCAGAAGTTCTTCCAGATGGCCGGCAAGCTGCTCGACGACAAACAGAAAGAACAGCTCGCCGGGCAGTATGAAAAGGAGTTCAAGGCGCAACTTCCCTGAATGCTTGAATGCAGGTTTTTGTAATGACGCCGTGTAGGTTTTTTGCCATGCGTTGGGTGAGCGTCGTCGCAATGTACTGTATTTATATCCAGTGTTTTCGGTGTTTTACGGATGTCACTGCGGCAGGCTGCGACAAAACCGCCGATGGACAAAAAATCCCCCTCCGTTAGCTTGAAGACCTCTCCCCGGAAAGGAGAGTTCTTAAATCAATGGAGTGAAAAACATGAATCAACCACAAGCTCAAACCCAACTGCGACACGGTCGCGTCATTTCCCCTGCAAGCCGCGGTGCGGTGGCTATCGAACGAGGATTGCTCGGTGGCTGGCAGGTCAACGAGATGGAAGGTGGCAAGAACTTCCCGGCACTGGTGGCCGGCCCGTTCCCGGCGCCTTTCGAGTCGGATAACCCGAGTGTCGTGCCTCCGGCCGACGGGCACATTCTCAGCGGCGGCAAGGACGACGCCCGTGACTGTGTGAACTTCACCGACGAGGAAATGAGCAAGAAGCTCGGTCGCCCGTTCACCTGGCCGCTGCTCAACGTCACCCCTGGCCAGACCCTCGAAGTGAAATGGGAATACACCGCGCCGCACACCACTCGCGGTTACCGCTGGCTGATCACCAAGGATGGCTGGGACCCGAAACAACGCATCACTCGTGCGCAACTGGAAACAAAACCGTTCGCCGAGGACTTCTATCCGCAAGTGCCGTACTACAGTCATTCGGCGGAGCTGAAGGCTAAGGTCAATCACGCGGTGAAACTTCCGGCCAACAAGCAAGGTCGTCACGTCATCGTCCTGATGTGGATCGTCGCCAACACCGGCAACGCCTTCTATCAGGCCTTCGATGTGGACTTCAAATAAGTCCGCAACACCTACCTACACGTTCTGAAGGATTAGAACATGTCAAATATCGACTTCACGTTAATGCAAAACCAGGCGAGCGACGCGGCTTCGCTGATGCCGAGCATCGCCGGCAAGAAGATCCTCATGGGCTTCTGGCACAACTGGCCCGCCGGCCCGAGCGATGGCTACCAGCGCGGTCAGTTCGCCAACATCGCTCTGGAAAACGTGCCCAAGGACTACAACGTGGTTGCGGTCGCGTTCATGAAGGGCAGCGGGATTCCGACCTTCAAGCCGTTCAACGTCTCCGATGCCGAGTTCCGCCGTCAGGTCGGCGTACTCAACAGTCAGGGCCGGGCGGTGCTGATTTCCCTCGGCGGCGCCGATGCGCACATCGAATTGCGTGTCGGTCAGGAGCAACCGCTGGCCAATGAAATCATCCGCCTGGTGGAAACCTACGGCTTCGACGGGCTGGACATCGATCTTGAACAGAGCGCGATTGATTTCGCTGCCAACAAGACCGTGCTGCCGGCCGCCCTGAAACTGGTCAAGGATCACTACGCAGGCCAAGGCAAGCATTTCATCATCAGCATGGCGCCGGAGTTTCCATACCTGACCACCTCCGGCAAATACGTCGGTTACCTGCAGGCACTGGAAGGCTACTACGACTTCATCGCGCCGCAGTTCTACAACCAGGGCGGTGACGGCGTCTGGGTCCCCGAGGCCAATAACGGCAACGGGGCGTGGATCGCGCAGAACAACGATGCGATGAAAGAGGATTTCCTCTACTACCTGACCGAAAGTCTGGTGACCGGCACGCGCGGGTTCACGAAGATCCCTGCGGACAAGTTCGTCATCGGCCTGCCAGCCAACGTTGACGCCGCTGCCACCGGTTACGTGATCGACAAGAATGCGGTCGGCAACGCGATGAAACGCCTGGCGGTCAAAGGGCACCCGATCAAGGGCCTGATGACCTGGTCGGTGAACTGGGACAACGGCACCAGCAAGGATCGCGTGCCGTACAACTGGGAGTTCAGCCGGCGTTATGGACCGCTGATCAACGGCGTGGCGGCTGCCACGCAGGTGCCAGATACCGCAATGGCCGACATGGCCCGTCAGCGGTAATCGAATGAAAAAGCCCGGTAGCGCTGCCGGGCTTTTTTTCGCCTAACATGGGGCTTTTCCGGTCAAGACAAAGGATGAAGCGTCATGCCCAACACCGCCGAGCGGATCAACATCATCGACACTCAGGTGTTATCCCACGACTGGTATCTGCTGAAGAAAATCACCTTCGACTACCTGCGCAACAACGGTGAATGGCAACGCCAGACCCGCGAAGTCTACGACCGCGGCAATGGTGCGGCGATTCTGTTGTTCAATCGTGAGAAGCGCACGGTGGTGCTGACTCGTCAGTTCCGCTTGCCGGTGTTCGTCAACGGTCATGACGGTCTGTTGATCGAGGTGGCTGCCGGACTGCTGGAAGGCGCGGCGCCGGAGCAGCGCATCCGTGACGAGGCTGAAGAAGAAACCGGTTACCGTGTGCACGATGTGAGGAAGGTGTTCGAGGCGTACATGAGTCCGGGCTCGGTGACCGAGAAGCTGCACTTCTTCGTTGCCGAATACGATGCGGCGTCAAAGGTCAGCGACGGTGGTGGCCTGGAGGAGGAAACCGAGGAACTGGAAGTTCTGGAATGGCGCTTCGATGATGCAATGGCAGCGTTTCATCGTGGCGAGATCTGCGATGCCAAGACCATCATGCTGTTGCAGTACGCCGCGATGAATAACTTTTTCGACGCTTAAAACAGCTCGCCGGTTTTGCCGATGTCTGACCACTGGCCACCTTCCAGTGTCAGCAAGCGCTCCTTGGCTTCAAGGCCGCCGGCAAACCCGGTCAGTTTTCCCGAAGCACCAATCACCCGGTGGCAGGGCGCGATGATCGATATCGGGTTTCTGCCGTTCGCCGCACCGACGGCACGTACCGCGCTGGGATGGCCGATCTGTTCGGCAATCTGGCTGTAAGTGCGGGTTTCGCCGAACGGAATGGTCAGCAACGCGGCCCAGACTTTTTTCTGGAACTCGGTGCCGGCAAAGTCCAGCTCCAGGTCGAACGCACTTCGCGTTCCTGCAAAATATTCTTCCAGCTGTCGCGCGGTTTTCAGCAACACCGGATTGTCGGGTGCTTCGGTCATTGGTCCGAGGCGCACCCGGTTCGGTTTGTCGTTTTCCCAGAGGATGGCGGCCAGTCGTGAACCGTTCGCGACCAGCTTCAACTCGCCGACGGGCGAGGGCAGGGTGATGAACGTGTAGGCCATGGGAAAAACTCCGGGTCGGGTCGGCAACAGCGCCCAGCATACTGCCGGATCGGGGAGGCGCAAACCGCAATCACGACCATACTGGCTGATGCTCTTGAAGCGCTTTCCTACCTTATAAAAAGAAGAGACCGACTCATGAAGTACGAACCTTTTGCCAAATCGCTGATTGCGACCTCATTGGCGCTCAGCTGCCTCATGGCCCACGCCGCTTCGGTTGCCCCGGTCGCCGCCGAAAACGGCATGGTGGTCACCGCCCAGCACCTGGCCACCCACGTGGGTGTCGATGTCTTGAAAAGTGGTGGCAACGCGGTGGATGCGGCGGTCGCCGTGGGCTACGCACTGGCGGTGGTTTACCCGGCGGCGGGCAACCTCGGCGGTGGTGGTTTCATGACCATTCAACTGGCGGACGGACGCAAGACCTTCCTCGACTTCCGGGAAAAAGCCCCGCTGGCCGCGACGGCCAATATGTACCTCGACAAGGATGGCAACGTCATTCCTGATCTGAGTACCCGTGGCCACCTCGCGGTGGGCGTTCCGGGCACTGTCTCCGGCTTGGAACTGGCACTGACCAAGTACGGCACCAAGCCGCGCAAGGACATGATCGCCCCGGCCATCAAACTGGCGGAAGAAGGCTTCGAGCTGGAGCAGGGTGACGTCGATCTGCTGGACTACGCCACCGACGTGTTCAAGAAGGACATGAAAGATTCCGGCTCGATCTTCCTCCACAACGGCGAGCCGATGCAGGTCGGGCAGAAACTGGTGCAGAAGGATCTCGGCAAGACCCTGCGTACCATTTCCGAGAAAGGCGCCGATGGTTTCTATAAAGGCTGGGTCGCGGACGCCATCGTCACCTCCAGCCAGGCCAACAAGGGCATCATCACCCAGGCCGACCTCGACAAATACAAGACCCGCGAACTGGCCCCGGTGGAATGCGATTATCGCGGCTACCACGTGGTGTCGGCGCCGCCGCCAAGCTCCGGCGGAGTGGTGATCTGCCAGATCATGAACATCCTCGAAGGCTATCCGATGAAGGACCTGGGCTTCCATTCGGCCCAGGGCATGCACTACCAGATCGAGGCGATGCGCCACGCCTACGTGGATCGCAACAGCTATCTGGGCGATCCGGATTTTGTGAAAAACCCGATCGAGCACCTGCTGGACAAGAACTACGCGACCAAGCTGCGCAACGCGATCGAGCCCCAGAAGGCCGGTGTGTCGGCTGAGCTGAAACCTGGCGTTGCGCCTCATGAAGGCAGCAACACCACGCACTATTCGATCGTCGACAAATGGGGCAACGCGGTATCGGTCACCTACACCCTCAACGACTGGTTCGGTGCGGGCGTGATGGCGAGCAAGACCGGGGTGATCCTCAACGATGAAATGGACGACTTCACCTCGAAAGTCGGCGTGCCGAACATGTACGGCCTGGTGCAGGGTGAAGCCAACGCCATCGCGCCCGGCAAGGCACCCTTGTCGTCGATGAGCCCGACCATCGTCACCAAGGACGGCAAAGTGGTGATGGTGGTGGGCACGCCGGGCGGCAGCCGCATCATCACCGCGACCCTGCTGACCATGCTCAATGTCATCGACTACGGCATGGGCCTGCAGGAAGCGGTCGATGCACCGCGCTTCCACCAGCAGTGGATGCCGGAGCAGACCAACCTCGAAGACTACGCCGCCAGCCCCGACACCAAGAAAATTCTCGAGAGCTGGGGCCACAAGTTTGCGGGCCCGCAGGATGCCAACCACATCGCTGCGATTCTGGTCGGTGCACCGTCGCTGGGCGGTAAACCGGTGGGCAAGAACCGCTTCTACGGTGCCAATGATCCACGGCGCAACACCGGGTTGTCTTTGGGTTACTGAGAAGGGTAAAAAGGGGGCGGGCACACGTCCGCCCCTGTCTCAAGGACCGATCAAGGAAGGCTCACCATGACCACCGCATTGCTGATCATCGATGTCCAGCGCGCCCTGTGCACAGGCGAATACGAGTGCCACGACATCAAACGGGTGATCGACACCATCAATGGCCTCAGCGCCCGGGCGCGCAAGGCTGGCGTCACAGTCGTGCTGATCCAGCATAACGAGAAGGACAGCCCGCTTGCCTACGGCGCCGAGGGCTGGCAACTGGCCGATGGCCTGAATACCGCACCGAGTGACCTGCACGTCGACAAAACCGCCAACGACTCGTTCTACCAGACCAACCTGCAAAAGCTGATCCCCCGGGAAGACTTCGATCGCCTCGTGATCTGCGGCTTGCAAACCGATTACTGCGTCAACGCCACCGTGCGCCAGGCCCATCAACTGGGCTACGACGTGGAACTGGCGGCCGATGCGCATTCCACCGTCGACAACGGCAACATGAGCGCGGAAGACATCATCGCCGAACACAACAAGGACTGGTCGCACCTGACCGGTTCGGTGGCGCGGATTGATGTGAAGCCGGCGGCCGAGATTGTTTTCTGACGGGGTATCGCAGTCTTTGTGGGTCACGCCATTTGCAAGCGCCGCACCACGGCCTGAAACCGCTCCGAAGCCACCCACTGCGTATCCGCATCCTCCACCAGCAACATGATCCCCAGGTAATGCTCCAGGTGCAGGGTAATCATCTGACCGTCCACCGCCAGGTCCCAGTAACACTGATCCAGGCCGCTGGCCTGGGTCTTCCAGGTTCCGTTGAGCGTCTGCTGGAGCTCAGCGGCGATGCGCTTGAAGAGTTCTCCGTCCGAACTGTCCGACAGGTGAATATCTGACTCGGCCATGTGTTGCTCCTTGAATAACGGCAAGCGTGGGCGCAGGCATACTCCCACGGCCTGAAATCAAGTCGCAAACATCAACCTGCGAACATCACTCACCGGCTCGGACACCACACCGCCCAGCACCAGCCGCGTAATGGTATCCGCCGCCCTTTCGTAGTCCTCATCCTGCGGCACTTCGCGCCCGATGATGCGCCCCATCTGCCAGCCGATATTGGTGTAGGTGCGCGTCGCCGACCAGATGAACAACATCAAATGCTCGGGATCCACCGGGGCCAGCAAGCCACGCTCGATCCAACTGCGCAGACACTCGACATTGCGCCGGGCTTCGGCGTGCAACAGATCGCGGCATTCGTCGGGCAACTGGCGACCACCCAGCAGCAGTTCACCACTGAACACCTTGGCAATCGCCGGATGCTCGCGGGCGATGCGGATGCGCGCCGCGACGTAGGCACGCAGGCCGATCAGCGGGTCATCACTTTCGCGCAATACCGCCGAGGCCTCCAACAGTGGTTCGACAAAGCCGAGCAGTACTTTGCCGTAGAGGTTTTCCTTGCTCTGGAAGTAGTAATAGAGATTGGCCTTGGGCACCCCGGCGCGGGCGGCGATGTCGCGGGTCTGGGTCGCGTCGAAGCCGTTGGCGGCAAACTCTTCGCTGGCGGCCTTGAGGATCAGTTGCTGGTTGCGTTCGCGGATGCTGCTCATGGACGGCGTTGAAAGTCTGGCGATTTCGGGTTCGCAATATACAAAACTATATAGCGATTAAGCCAGCGAACTCGACGGACAGCGCTATGCTGCTGCAATCATTTGACGGGATCGGGGAGGGGATATGAGTCTTCAGGCAATACGCGCCAGTGCGGAACATCTGGATGCGGTGGCCTCACTGTTCGACGGCTATCGCGGCTTTTATGGCCAGCCATCGAACCTGGCGCAATCGCGGGCCTTCATCGCCGAGCGCCTGGCCGGCAATGAATCGGCGATTTTTCTGGTTGAAGATGAAAACGGCGAAGCGCTGGGGTTCGTGCAGTTGTACCCGACGTTTTCATCGATAGACGCCCACCGCACCTGGTTGCTCAGCGACCTGTTCACCACGCCGGCCGCTCGAGGCCGTGGTATCGGGCGATTGCTGATGAACACCGCCCGCGACTTCGCCGTGGAAACCGGTGCCAAGGGCCTGGTGCTGGAAACCGCCACCGACAATTTCACGGCTCAGGGTTTGTACGAATCCCTTGGCTGGGTGCGTGACACAGGCTATTACACCTACAACCTGGACCTGCGACAGGGCTGATCCGGTCAGTCGGCCGGGGCCAGCAATCGTTCGATCTGCGCCAGTTCCCAGGTGCTGAGCAGGCTGACCGGGTCGGTGCCGAAACGTTGAGTGGTGTCGAGCGTCCACACGCGACCTTCCGGGCACCAGCATTGCAGGCAGTGGTGCAGGCGTTGGCCGTCAAAGTCGAGCGACAGGAACCAGCCGTCGATCTCGACCGACATCTGGCCGACCCCGGATTCCTGTGCAATACGCCGTAATGCGCAAACGCCCAATGCCGCATCACGCAGGCGCTGGCAGACTTCGCGGGTGGATAGCGGTGACATGTTCAGATCCGTCGATCAACGAAGCGCGCAAGCATAAAGCGCCGGGCCGTCCCTGTCAGCGACCGCTGGCCCGTGCCCGGGCAATTGCGTAACATCCGCAACCCTCTTTTTCCCGCGAATACAGCGGCCGTCAGTATCGGCCGCGCTGTCAGGTAAACCATGAAACCGATTCGTCTGCGCGCCGATGTCCTGGCCGGACTCACCACCTCGTTCGCCCTGTTGCCCGAATGCATTGCGTTCGCGCTGGTGGCTCATCTCAATCCGCTGATGGGCCTTTATGGCGCCTTCATTATTTGCACGCTGACCGCATTGTTCGGCGGCCGGCCGGGCATGGTGTCCGGGGCGGCCGGTTCGATGGCGGTGGTGATCGTCGCGCTGGTGGTGCAGCACGGTGTGCAGTATCTGCTGGCGACGGTGTTGCTCGGTGGCCTGATCATGATGGCCTTCGGGCTGCTGCGCCTGGGCAAACTGGTGCGCATGGTGCCGCATCCGGTGATGCTCGGGTTCGTCAACGGTCTGGCGATCATCATTGCGCTGGCGCAACTGGAGCATTTCAAGAGCGGCGAGCAGTGGCTCAGCGGCACGCCGTTGTACCTGATGACCGGGCTGGTGCTGCTGACCATGGCCATCGTCTACATCCTGCCGCGCCTGACCCGCGCCGTTCCGCCGGCCCTGGTGGCGATCCTCGGCGTCGGGGCGCTTGTCTATCTGCTGGGCTTGCCGACCCGCACCCTCGGCGACATGGCGCACATTGCCGGTGGTCTGCCGACGTTCGCGTTGCCGGACATCCCGTACAACCTCGAAACCCTGCGCATCATCGCGCCTTACGCGATCCTGATGGCGCTGGTCGGCCTGCTGGAGACCCTGCTGACCCTCAACCTCACCGACGAAATCACCGAAACCCGTGGCTACCCGGATCGCGAATGCGTGGCGCTGGGCGCGGCGAACATGGTCTCCGGCGCGTTCGGCGGCATGGGCGGTTGCGCGATGATCGGCCAGACCGTGATCAACCTCAGCTCCGGCGGACGCGGACGATTGTCCGGTGTTGTGGCGGGCGTGCTGATTCTGCTGTTCATTCTGTTTCTGTCGCCGCTGATCGAGCGGATTCCGCTGGCGGCGCTGGTGGGGGTGATGTTCGTGGTGTCGCAACAGACGTTTGCCTGGGCCTCATTGCGAGTGCTGAACAAAGTGCCGCTCAACGATGTGCTGGTGATCATCGCGGTCACCACCATCACGGTGTTCACCGATCTGGCCACGGCAGTGCTGTGCGGGATCATCATCGCGGCGCTGAATTTTGCCTGGCAGCAGGCACGCGAGTTGTACGCCGATGAACATCTGGAAGCCGACGGCAGCAAACTCTATCGCCTGCACGGCACGCTGTTTTTCGCCTCGACCACGCCGTTCCTCAATCAGTTCGACCCGGCCAACGATCCACAGCGGGTAACCCTGGACTGCCGGCACCTGAGCTTTGTCGACTACTCGGCCATCGCCGCGCTGAAAACCCTGCGTGAACGCTACGCCAAGGCCGGCAAGCAGTTGCAGGTGTTTCACCTGTCCGAGCGCTGCAAGAAATTGCTGAAGCGCGCCGGGGTCGATCACGACTGAGATCGACCCCGGTCACGGATCAGGCATCGATTGCCGGGAAGTCGATGTCGGTCAGTGCAGTGTTGTTGAGGTAGTTGGTCAGGGTCTGCACGGCGACGATGGCGATCACTTCGATGATCTTCTTGTCGTCGATGCCGGCAGCGCGGGCGGCGGCGATCTGTTCATCGCTCAGATGGCCACGGGTTTCCGTCAGTTGATGGGCGAGGGCGGCGAAGGCATTCAGCCGACCATGACGCGCGTCGATGATTTCTTCTGCTGCCAGCCCGGCCTTGCTGGCAAACAAGGTGTGCGCTGCCAGGCAGTAATCGCAGCCGTTGACCTGCGACGTGGCAAGGTACACCGCCTCTTTTTCCTTGGCGCTCAGGGACGTCTTGCCCAGCGCGGCGGAGGCTTGCACGTAGGCATCCAGTGCAGCGGGGGCAACCGCCAGGGTCTTGAACAGGTTGGGCAGGAAACCGATTTTTTTCTGCACGCCTTCCAGGGTCGGGCGGGTGGCGTCGGTGGCGTTTTCAAGGGTGATCGGGGCAATGCGGCTCATGGTGATTCTCCGAAAGCCCGGTGCGAAGTGCGCCGGGGATGGAGGTCATGTTATTGAGCGAGGCTGGTGCCTTGGGTGCAAATCGTCGAGGATATGCGACAGATCGTCCAAACCTGTTGTCGAGGATTCGTCCATGGATCGCTTGTCCACGTTGCTCAGCCACTTCGGCGTGAATGCCGGCACCTTCCACAGCGGTACTTTCTGCGGCATCAGTGCCTACGGTGGCGATCAGGTCTGCGGTCATGTGCATCTGTTGCAGGCCGGGCAAGTGCTGCTCAAGCCGGGGAATGACCCCGAACTCACCCTCAGTGAACCAACGCTGATCTTTTTCCCACGCCCGTTTTCCCATCGACTGTTCGCCGACGAGAGCATGGGCGCGCAATTGGTGTGTGCCTCCCTGACCTTCGATGGCGGTGCGGGCAATGCGCTGGCGGCGGCGCTGCCGGATTATCTGGTGCTGAAACTCGCTGACCTGCCGGAAATGACCAGCACTCTGGAATGGCTGTTCAAGGAGGCATTCGATGGTCATTGCGGGCGCGAAGCGGTGATGGATCGACTGTTCGAACTGTTGGTAATTCTGCTGCTGCGCCATCTGATCAGCAGTCGCAACCAGCAGCCGGGCATGATGGCGGGACTGGCCGACCCGAAGATTTCCCGCGCACTGAGCCTGATGCATGACCAACCGGCCAAGGCCTGGAGCGTCGCCGAACTGGCCGCGACCGTGCATGTGTCCCGTGCCGGTTTCGCCGAGCATTTCCGGCGAGTGGTGGGGCAGACGCCGGTGGATTATCTGGTGAGCTGGCGCATCAGCCTCGCGCAGAAACGTCTGCGCGAAGGTCGACCGATTGCCTTGATTGCCGAAGAAGTCGGCTATGAAAGTCCTTCGGCGCTGGCCCGGGCGTTTCGACGCAAGACCGGGCTCAGTCCACGGGAGTGGAAAGCGGGAGTGAGTTGAAGGTCATTTGGCGAATTTCTTCGCCCCGGCCACACAGAGAATCACGCCCAACGTGACCACCAGCATGCCGACGCTGACGTGTTCATGCAGCAACGTCGCCGCCAGCGCCAGACCGAAAAACGGCTGCAGCAATTGCAACTGCCCGACCGCCGCAATCCCGCCCTGGGCCAGGCCGCGATACCAGAACACAAAACCGATCAGCATGCTGAACAGCGAAACGTACGCCAGGCACACCCACGCCGACACGCTGATGCCGCTGAACGAGGCGGGCGCCCGCCATACGCTGAGCACGGCCATCACCGGCAGCGACAACACCAGCGCCCAGCAGATCACCTGCCAGCCGCCGAGGCTGCGCGACAGTTTGGCGCCTTCGGCATAACCGAGGCCGCAGGCGAGAATCGCCGCCAGCATCAACAGATCTCCGGTGGGTGAGGCGGTCAGTCCTTGTGAAACCGCAAAACCGACCACCAGCGAGCTGCCCAGCACCGAAAAGATCCAGAACACCGGGCGCGGTCGTTCACCACCGCGCAGCACGCCAAAAATCGCCGTCGCCAACGGCAGCAATCCTACAAACACAATGGAATGCGCCGACGTCACATATTGCAGCGCGAGGGCGGTCAATAGCGGGAAGCCCACGACCACGCCCAGTGCCACGATCAACAACGAGAACCACTGATCCCGCGCCGGGCGTCGTTCACGAAACAGCCACAACAGGCACAACGCCAAGACCCCGGCGATGGTGGCGCGGATGACGGTGAGAAATACCGGGTCGAATTCCAGCACCGCCAGCCGCGTGGCCGGCAGCGAACCGCTGAAAATCACGACGCCGATGAAACCGTTGATCCAGCCACTGGTTTTTTCCAGGGCCGGTGCGGGCAGATTCGTGGTTCGTTCCATGTCGGTCATGCTCAAAAGTGGGGTTGCTTGCGGCTCATCCTAGGGTTGAGAATCAGCACAATCAAAGAATTGTCATGGATACATCCCGACATGCCGCGCTCCCGGTACAAGACCCTCGTTGATACCTATGCTGCCGACATTCGCAGCGGTCGCCTGTTGCCCGGCACGCGTTTGCCGACCCATCGACAACTGGCCGCCAGCGAAGGGCTGGCGCTGGTCACGGCGTCGCGGGTGTATGCGGAGCTTGAGGCCATGGGACTGGTCAGCGGCGAAACCGGGCGCGGCACGTTTGTCCGGGAAACCTCGTTGTTGCCGGGGCAGGGCATTGATCAGAAGGACATTGCTGTCGGCATGATCGACCTCAACTTCAACTACCCGTCGCTGCCGGGGCAGGCCGATCTATTGCGCGCCGCTTTACGGCAATTGGCGCTGTCCGGCGACCTCGAAGCGCTGCTGCGTTATCAACCCCACGCCGGACGCCAGCATGAAAGGGCCTCGGTTGCCCGGCATTTGCAGGCCCGAGGCTTGAACGTCGACGCCGAGCAGGTGTTAATAGTCAACGGCGCCCAGCAAGGGCTGGCGGTGACGCTGATGGCACAGCTCAACCCCGGCGATGTGATCGCGGCCGATGCGCTGACCTATTCGGGCTTCAAGGTGCTCGCCGAAGCGTTGCACCTTGAAGTGGTCGCGATCCCGGTGACCGGGAGCGGCCCGGATCTGGCGGCGCTCGACAGACTCTGCCGCAGTCGCCCGGTGCGCGCCGTGTACAGCATGCCGACCCTGCACAATCCGCTGGGCTGGGTGATGCCGATGGATCAGCGCGAACAATTGGTGGCGATTGCCCGGCAGCATGATCTGACGATCATCGAAGACGCTGCCTACGCCTTTCTGGTCGATAACCCGCCGCCACCGCTGGCGGATCTGGCGCCGGAGCGCACGGTGTACGTCTCGGGACTTTCGAAAAACATCGCCACGGGCCTGCGCGTCGGCTTCATCGCCGCGCCGCTGAAAATCGTCCCGGCACTGGAACGCATCATCCGCGCCACCACCTGGAATACGCCGGGGGTGATGACCGCGATGGCCTGCGGCTGGCTCGACGACGGCACAGTCACCTTGCTGGAGGCGCAAAAGCGCGATGACGCCCGGGCCCGTCAGGCGCTGGCAGCTGAAATCCTGAAAGGCCTGCCGATGGTTGGTCATCCGTCTTCGTATTTCCTCTGGCTGCCTCTGCCGGAGGACGCAAGGTCCGATCAGGTGGTGATCGAGCTGATGAAGGCGCAGATCTCGGTCACCAACGCCGAGCCGTTCACCGTATCGGCCCATGTGCCCCACGCGATCCGGCTGGCGCTGGGCTCGGTGGACATGCTTGTCCTGCGTCAAGCCTTGCTCAAAGTCCGGCAGGTGATCGCGGCTTACCTGTAGCGCAACGCTCCCCGCAGGATTACCCTTGGCGCCGCCGAAGATCTGGATGCTCCCGATGAAAAACACCGCGTTACTGACCCTCGCCCTGATCCTCAACGCAGGTCTGTTCAGCACACCCGCGCTGGCGGCCGGCGACGCCGAGGCAGGCGGCAAAATCTTCCCGCGCCTGTGCGGCGGCTGCCACCAGGTCGGCGAATCCGCCCGCCCCGGATTCGGCCCGCAACTCAACGGTATCATCGGCCGTCCGGCGGGGACGTCGGCGAACTATGTGTACTCCGATGCGATGAAGAACTCCGGTATCACCTGGAACCGCGAAACGCTGACGGCGTATCTGAAAGATCCGAAAGGCGTGGTGCCGGGGACGCGGATGATCTTCTGGGGGCTGAGTGATGAGGAGAAGATTGATAATTTGTTGGCGTATCTTCAGTCATTTCCCAATCAATGAGCTTAATGGCGGGGACCGCGCAACGCCGTTCCCGCGTTCAATTTTCCTGCTCGGCCTGACCGGCAAACCACCCCATCACCACCCCACACGCCGGATGCGCTGCCGCTGACGGCTGCAGGCACAACGAGTAAATCCCCCTGTTTTCAGCGGCTGTCCGAACGGCACCACCAACACCCCACGCTCGATGGACTCAGCCGCGAGCGTCATGTCCGTCACCGCCACACCCAATCCCCGCGCCGCCGCATCCAGTGCCAGTTCATCGAGATTGAACGGGATGTGCCGGTAATCCTCCAGCGGTTTGCCGTCGTTCGCGGCCAGCCATTCGATCCACGCCTGGCGATCCGCCGAGCGATGCAGCAAGGCAAAACGCTGCAGTTCTTCGACTGAAAGGGGGCGTCCACCAAACCGGGGGCGCACACCGGCACCAGGGTTTCCTGAAACAGCGTCAGGCAGTCCGGATCACTCGATGCCGTCGGCAAATAAAGGATGTACGCGTCGCTGTCACTGGTGGGCTCGACGACTTCGGTGGCGACGGTTTCGATGGCCAGCGAGACCTCGGGATGGTGCAGATAGAAGTCGCTGAGCCTGGGCAGCAACCAACGCACCGCGAGCGACACATGCAGGCGAATGCGGAACGGGCGCTTCTGCGGCGTGAGGCGTTCTTCGAGGTTTTTGAGTTGCTCGAAAATGCTCCGCGCGCTGGCCAGGACCTGTTCACCTTCCGGGGTCAGGTGCAGGTTGCGACTGGTGCGCACGAACAGCGCCACATTGAAGTGGCTTTCCAGTTGCTGGATCTGCCGGCTCACGGCGCTTTGGGTCAGGCACAACGTCTGCGCGGCCTGAGTGAAGCTGCCGCATCGGGCGACTTCGACCAGTGCCTGCATGGCTTGCAGGGACGGGACGTGGCGAATTTTATCCATGCGTTTTCAGAATGGCTCGATGATTTCTTAGCGTTGGTGAGGCGTTTGAAGACCCTATAGATTCTAGTTCTGGCGGCAATCTCCACAACACGGGCATGCGATTCACGCATGGGTATCCCAAGAAGGCAAGCCGCCGAACGACAGTCTTACGAGGTGATGCATGGACAATATCTGTGGCTGGATCGCGCAAGCCGGAAGCGCCCCGGCACGTGGCCGCCTGAGCGGGGCGCAAAAAGCCGACTGGCTGGTGATCGGGGCCGGCATCACCGGGCTCAGCGCCGCGCATAACCTCGCGCAATTGCACCCCCAGGCGCGGATTGTGGTGGTGGATCGGCAATCGGCGGCGCAGGGTGCTTCGGCGCGCAACTCGGGATTCGTGGTCGCCCATGAACACCCGGCCGACAGCGAACTGATCGGCGCCGCAGGCTTTGCCGGGTTTGAAGTCGACACGGCAATTTCCCGCGCCGCCAGCGAAGAAGTCCGCCAACGCATAGCCCGACACGCCATCGACTGCGACTTTCGTGACAGCGGTTATTTCTTTGCCGTCAACGACCCGGCCAAGCTCAATCAGGTCGACGCAAAACTGGCCACGCTGCGCGCCCTCGGTGCCCGCGCCGAGTTTCTGCAAGGCGAGGCGCTGAGCCAGAAGCTCGGCACTCGCCACTATCAGGCGGCGATCTGGTGCGGCAATGGCAATGCGCTGCTGCAACCGGCCAAGTATGTGAAGGGTTTGCTCAATGCGCTCCCGGACAACGTCACGGTGTTCGAGAACACCGATATTTCCGGTCTTGAGCGCGTGGGCCAAGGGCGCCTGCGTGCCCAAGGCGCCGAAGGCAGTATCGAAGCGAAACAGGTGCTGGTGTGCCTCAATGCCTTCATTCCCCGCGTCGGCATCCGCGACAGCGCCACGTTCCCGATGGAGTTGACTGCCAGTCTCACGCGTCCGCTCACGGATCAGGAATTCGCGGCCATCGGTTCGGTCGAGCCGTGGGGCGTGCTGTCGACCCGGCCGCTGGGCGCGACCGTGCGGTTGACCCCGGACCGCCGGGTGATGATCCGCAACACCGCCGAATACCGCACGCGAGACCTGTCCAACAGCGAACTGGTTTTGCGTCGGCAACACCATGTGCGCGGTCTGCAACGGCGTTTTCCGTTCCTTGGCGAACAAGACATTCGCTACACCTGGACCGGTCACCTGAGTGCGAGCCGTAGCGGCCAGGCCTATTTCGACCGGGTTGAGGAGGGCGTTTTCGCCGTGGCCGGTTGCAACGGTTCAGGCGTGGCGCGCGGAACCCTGTGGGGACGACTGTTGGTGGAGTTGGCATCGGGCGTCGACTCGCCCTTGCTGCAATCGGTGATGCAACGGGCCGAACCCGGCTGGCTGCCGCCGCGACCTTTCTTCGATATCGGTGCCATGCTTCGCATGCGCGTGGAGGCGGTCAGGGCCAGAACAGAAATCTGAAATTCCGCACATCCCACAAGAACAAAAGCCACTCAATTCAGGTGACAGAACATGCGCGTCCACACACTTCCCCTGGCGGTCCTGCTCGCGACGGCATCGACCGGCGCCCTGGCCGACGAAGCGGTCAACATTTCCAACTGGAACGGCTACATCGCCGACGACACCCTGGCCAACTTCACCCAAGCCACCGGCATCAAGGCCACTTACGACATCCATGACAGCAACGAAGTGCTGGAATCCAAGTTGATGACCGGCAATACCGGTTACGACGTGGTCAGTCCGTCAAACCACTTTCTGTCGCGGCTGATCAAGGCCGGCGCGATCCAGAAACTCGACAAGTCGCAACTGCCGAACTGGAAGAACCTCGATCCGCAGTTGATGAAGAAACTCGAAGTCAACGATCCGGGCAATCAATACGGTTATCCGTACATGTGGGGCACCGCCGGCATCGGTTACAACGTCGAGAAGATCAAGGCGATCTTCGGCAACACGGACGTTACCCGCTCGTGGAAGATGTTCTTCGAAGAGGACAACATCAAGAAGTTGAGCCAGTGCGGCGTGGCGATCATCGACAACCCGACCCAGGTGTTGCCGATCACCCTCAACTACCTGGGCCTGCCGCCACACAGCCATGAACCGGCGGATTACCAAAAAGCCGAGGCGGCCTTGTTCAAGATTCACCCTTACGTGCAGTACTTCCACGCGTCGAAGTACATCAGCGATCTGGCCAACGGCAACGTCTGTGCGGTGATCGGTTTCAACGGCGATGTGGTCCAGGCTGCGGCCAGTGCCAAGGAAGCGAAAAACGGTATCGACATCGCCTATTCGATCCCGGACGAAGGCACAACGCTGTGGTTCGACATGGTGGTCATGCCCAGGAACGCGCCCCACCAGAAGAACGGCTACACCTACATGAACTACCTGCTTGAGCCGAAAGTGATCGCCAACATCAGCAACAGCATTCACTACGCCAACCCCAACGCGGCAGCGAATGAGTTCCTGACGCCGGCGGTGGAGCAGGATCAGGCGATCTACCCGCCGAAAGAGGTGATGGACAAGTTGTTCACCGTGGAAGAGTTGCCGGCGGCGATTGCGCGGTTGACGACGCGGCTGTGGACCAAATTGAAGACCAATACCTGAAAAGACTCGTGATGCGCTGCTGGCAGCGCTTCATGAAACATTTCCAGATTGATACCAATGTGCCATTGCCTCCAGTAAAGTGTGCGCCGCCCGAGAGATGGATCCCGGGCGTTTACCCATGGAGTCTTGCAGTGAAATACCTCAGCAAAGTAGTCGCCGCCGCACTGTTCGGTGTGGTTCTGGCAGGTTGCACCGGCACCCCGATGAATACCAAGCACTACGACAGCAATCAGTACACCGTGATTGGCCACAGCGAAGCGACCGCCACCGGCCTGATGCTGTTCGGCGTGATCCCGATCCGGCAGAACAGCCGTTTCGTCCGCGCTCAAGAGGCCGCCATCCAGGCCAAGGGCGGCGATGCCATGATCAACACCCAGGTTCAGGAAAACTGGTTCTGGGCATGGGTTCTGAGCGGCTACACCACCAAGGTCTCCGGTGATGTGGTCAAGCTGAAAACCGTTCAGTAAGCGACGGTTGGATGTGAAAAAGCCCGGCTGATCAGGCCGGGCTTTTCTTTGTCTTGCGAAAGCGTTTTCAGGTCATGCGACGCGGCGTTCGATCAGACGATCCGAGCCGCCTTCAGCAACGCGGCGCTCTTGCAGACGATCCGAGCCACCTTCGGCAACGCGGCGTTCCAGCAGACGATCCGAGCCACCTTCGGCAACGCGGCGTTCCAGCAGACGATCCGAGCCACCTTCGGCAACACGGCGTTCGATCAGACGATCCGAGCCACCTTCGGCAACACGGCGTTCGATCAGACGATCCGAGCCACCTTCGGCAACACGGCGTTCGATCAGACGATCCGAACCACCTTCGGCAACACGGCGTTCGATCAGACGATCCGAACCACCTTCGGCAACACGGCGTTCGATCAGACGATCCGAACCACCTTCAGCTACACGCTGTTCGATCAATCGATCCGAACCGCCTTCGGCGATCATGGTGTGAGCGGGTTTGGCTGCAAAAGCGTTGACTGCAAGTACCGAGAAAGCGATGCCGAGAAGGATTTGGCGTTTCATGATCGTGTGCTCCGGGGTGTTGTTGGGTTGGTATGGAGCAGATGTTACGCCCGGGATTTTTTATGAGAACTTCATTGACGTGATGGTGACTATCGACGCCAGCGATGGATGCGTGGGCCCCGATTCACGGGGCTGTTGTCCGAATACAGAGTTCGCCGGTGGCACGGATCAGGGCCAGTTCATGCAACGCGTCGTGGGTCAAACCGCTGCGCGCCTTGGCCAGCCATGTCGGGCAATTCGAGTCATGACGATAGGGCGTAAAGTCGGCGTATTGCTGCAACAGCCGGGTTTGCAGCTCATCCAGGCGCGGACGAATCTGCTTGCCCAGGTCCGGACGCGGCGTGCCCGGCGCAGCGCCGGCCGCCTGCCACTTCGCGAGCAAACCGTATTGCACCAGTTTGTTGGCTTCCATTTGCGCGGCGATCAATTGCGCTACGTCTTCCGGATCGAGTTTGCGTTCGGTGGCCAGCGCCCGGGCATTGGCGATGACCTGGGCTTCCCGTGGGCTGTCCTGGATCGGCTTGCCGCTGTCCCATTTGGTCAGGGCGACGAGATCGCCGATGTTCAGACGTTCGTTCAGGGTTGCCAGCAATGGCTGCAGAGTCTCTGGAGCTGGAGAGGAAGTGGCAGCGCCGGCGATGCCGGCACATAGAGACAAAAGAACGACTGTAGCTAAACGCAAGGCGCGAGGCATGGAGCATGATCTCAAAGGTTATGGACAAGCCTGCGGTTTATCACGGTTAAGCAGAAGAGGGCAGATGCGATTTGCATTCAACTCCGTTCGCTGGCGACCGATACAGGCTTGTCTCTATTTTATGGCTCGGTGCTGATCTCCGAGAAAAAAGGAATTTCGATGCCTCGCAATCTGATGTCTCTGATGATTTTCTTTGTGTGTTCAATCGCTGTTGCCGAGACGGAGCCGCCCGGTACTGACTCGTTCAATCAGTACCTGACTGCATCCTGGGACTGGCAGACGCTGTCGAAGGAGCTTCTGTTGATGGCGACCGAAGACAACCCGGACAAGGCAAAAGCGAAAGCTGTGGGGGAAAAAATTCTTGAGAACAAAAACAAGGCTGAACGCTATCTGACTCAGTCGATCACGGAAGGTAATGCCGCCGCTGTATTTTACAAAGCCCGGATGACGGAGTTCGGCGACCCGATGAATCCCGATCTGCAAAAAAAACGTGAGAAGGCCTGCGAACTCTATGGCGATTCCGCCAGAAAAGGTCTGTTGGTCGGCGCCATCGTTTACGCAAAGTGCAGTGACACGGTTCCCAAGACGCCTCGTTACGACGAGAGCCGGGTACTTTTGCGTAATGCGTTGAACGCCGAGGACGCCTATCTGGGGTATTACCCATTTGCCGTCAGCCATGCGTACTGTTTTGAACGAACAGTTGAACCGCCAAAGGCTGATGAAGATCCACTCGCAAGGATAAGGTTACTGGCACAACCCACGTTGCTCGAAGCAGATCAGGCACGTGCCGAAGGCTTCTATTATCTGGCCGCCGATTACTCGTCCCCTGTCAGCGCTCAATCGCAACAGGATCTGCAGCACGCACTTGAGGCTGGGTGCCAGACAGACGGTTTACGGCTGAAACAAAAGAGTCAAAGCCCGAAGCAGCAATAGCTGGCGTGAGGGAAAACAATCAGCGATGAAGATGAATCTGTCGAGCCTTGAGGGGCACAGATGAAAACTTCTGCAATATCCGAGAAGTTCATTGCTCATCGCTCGGAAGTCACCGAAGCTATCCTCAACCTGTTCCCGGCAGTCGAGATGGACCTCCCTTCAATGCAAACCACCGCCCCAACACCGCTTTGGAAAACCTACCTGCTGTTCCTCGCCCCCATGGTGCTGTCGAACTTTCTGCAATCCATGTCGGGCACGGTCAACAGCATCTACATCGGCCAGATGCTTGGCACCCAGGCGCTGGCGGCGGTATCGGGGATGTTTCCGATCATCTTTTTCTTCATCGCGCTGGTCATCGGTCTGGGGGCCGGGGCAGGGGTGTTGATCGGTCAGGCCTGGGGCGCGCGTGAGTCGCATATGGTGAAGGCGATTGCCGGGGCGACGCTGTTGCTGGGGGTGTTGATCGGGCTGGTCGCGGCGGTGTTTGGCAGTGTGTTTGCGCGTCAGGCGTTGCAAGGGTTGGGTACGCCGGCGGATGTGCTGGATGACGCGGTTTCCTACGCCCGGGTGATGATGTGGACCTTGCCGTTTGTGCTGGTGTACGTGCTGTTCACCCAGCTGTTGCGCGGGGTGAGCGACACGCTGTCGCCGATGCTCGCGCTGCTGCTGTCGACCGTTGTCGGTCTGGCGCTGACCCCGGCGTTCATTCGCGGCTGGTTCGGCTTGCCGCAACTGGGCATTCAGAGCGCGGCGTTCGCCGGTCTGGCCGGTACGCTGGCGGCGATGGCGTGGCTGGCGTGGAGCCTGATCCGCAAGGGCCATCCGCTGGCGCCGGATCGGGAGTTCTTTGCGTCGTTGCGTCTGGACGGCGCGATTCTCGGCAAGGTGTTGCGCATCGGCCTGCCGACCGGGGTGCAGATGATCGTGCTGTCGCTGTCGGAGCTGGTGATCCTGGCACTGGTCAACCAGCACGGCTCCCAGGCAACGGCGGCCTATGGCGCAGTGACGCAGATCGTCAACTACGTGCAGTTTCCGGCGCTGTCGATTGCGATCACCGCGTCGATCCTCGGTGCCCAGGCGATCGGTGCCGGACGGCTGGAACGGATGGGGCCGATCCTGCGCACCGGGTTGTGGATCAACGTGTGCCTGACCGGTGGCCTGATCGTGCTCGGGTATCTGTTGTCGCACTGGTTGCTGGGGCTGTTCCTCACCGAAGACTCGACCCGGGCCATGGCCGAGCACCTGCTGCACATCATGCTGTGGAGCCTGTTGATCTTCGGCTTCCAGGCGATCATCGGCGGCATCATGCGCGCCAGCGGCACCGTGCTGGTGCCCGTCGCGATCGCGATCATTTGCGTGGTCGGCGTGCAGTTGCCGGCGGCGTACTGGCTGGACGGGCAGTTTGGTTTGCAGGGCGTGTGGATGGCGTTTCCGGTGGCGTATCTGGGGATGCTGGTACTGCAGACGCTGTATTACAAACTGGTCTGGCAGCATCAGAAAATCGAGCGGCTGGTGTAGGACTTACCGTCAGAATGCGCAGGGCCGTTCCCGGAGGAACGGCCCTTTTTTGCTTTCAGCGGCCAGCGTGAATCAGCGGCCGCTGGTGATGCCACGGCAACACCCGCTCCAGTTGCGCGGCCAGACGCAACAGAACATCGTCAGCCCCGAAGTGTGCCGCCAGTTGCACACCGATTGGCAGGCCGCTGTGTGACATCCCCAATGGCAGAGAGATGGCCGGTGTTCCCGCAACGTTGAACACCGGGGTGAAGGGCGAATGCTCGAACACTCGCGCCGTCCATTGCAGACCATCCAGCATGTCGGCGTCTCGATTGTAGAGGCCGATGGCTTGCGGCAGTTGCGGCAGGGTCGGGGTCAGCAGGATGTCGATGGACTCGAACCACGCGGCCACTTGCCGGGCGACGCTGTTGCGCACTTCCAGCGCGGCGGCGAAATCCGTGCCGCGCGATTGCTGGCCGAACGCGTAACAGGCGAGGGTGGCCGGTTCCAGGGTATTGCGATCGACTGGCCGCCGGGTAGCGGCGGCGAGATGGTCGATCCAGCGCACCAGACTCGCACACCAGATGTGCGCGTTGGCCTCGACGAACGCGTCCCACGACAGACCGAGCGGCGCTCGCACGGTTTCAACCTGATGGCCGAGGGATTCAAGCTCACGGGCAACACGGGCGGTGGCATCACTGATCTCGGGATCGACGCTGGCCCCGTTCCACGGTGCATCGAGCAAACCGATACGCAAGCGTCCTGGGTCGCGGCCGACCTGAGCCAGAAAACCTTCGGCCGGTGCCGCCGTGTAATAAGGATCTCCCGGCGCACAGCCCTGCACCACATCCATCAGCGCCGCGCTGTCGCGCACCGTCCGCGACAGGCCCAACTGCACGCCGAGCCCGGCGAACACCTCGTCCATCAATGGTCCGTGGGAGCTTCGGCCGCGCGTCGGTTTGAGGCCCACCAGCCCGTTGAAGGCGGCCGGAACGCGGATTGATCCTGCCGCGTCGGTGGCATGGGCGATCGGCACGATGCCCGCTGCGACCGCCGCACCGGCGCCGCCGCTTGAGCCCCCGGCGGACAGTTGCGGGTTCCACGGGTTGCGGGTCGGGCCTTGCAGGAGGGAGTCGGTTTCGGTGCTGAACGCCATTTCCGGGGTGGTGGTTCGGCCCAGATTGATGAGCCCGGCGGCGTTGAAGCGTTGCATCAGCGTGGAATCGCTTTGCGCGACCAGGCCTTGCGCGAGTCGGCTACCCAATTCATTGCGGCGCCCGGCTGCGGTGATCGCCAGGTCCTTGATCAGAAACGGCACCCCGGCCAAGGGGCCGCTGCCCGTGGTCGCGGTCGGTGTCCAATGCTCGATGACGGCGTTGATCGCCGGGTTGACCTGCTGTATCGCTTCGAGGGCCAGAGCGGTCAGCTCTTTGGCGTGGACTTCGCCTGAGGCAACCAATTGCGCGAGGCCGATGCCGTCATGTTCGGCGTATTCGTTGAGGTTCATGGATAGCACTCCGAGAGGGAGCGTCGATATTAGGTCGCAGGGTCTCAACTGATTAGCCCATAATCGCGGCATGAAATGTGCCATCAATGGCACAGTCAATTGCCCTCAGGCAGGCCCGAAATGATCCGTGACTTAAATGACACGCTGGTGTTTGTCTGCGTGGTGCGCCTCGGCAGTTTCACCGCCGCCGCCCATGCCTTGCAGATTCCGAAGACCACGGTCAGCCGCCGGGTGCGCGAGCTGGAACAGGCCATCGGGGTGCAGCTGCTGCGTCGCACCACCCGTCAGTTGAGCCTGACCGAGGCCGGGGCGGTGTATTACGAGCAGTGCAAATCCATCGACGACACACTCGAGCACGCCGAACGGGCGGTGCATCAATTGCGGGACGGGCCCCGTGGCTGGTTGCGGGTGACGGTGCCGTTTTCATTCGGGGTGAGTTGGTTTGCGCCGCTGCTGGCGGGGTTTCGTCAGGCGTACCCGGAAATTCGCCTGGAGATTCTTGCGTCCCACGTGCCGATGGATCTGGTGGGCGAGGAGATCGATGTTGCACTGCGGCTGGGGGCACTGCCGGACTCGAGTCTGATCGCCCGGCGACTGGCCAGTTTTGCCACGGGCATTTACGCGGCCCCGGAATGCCTCGCCCGCCACGGTACACCGCAAACGCCGGAAGAATTGCTTCACCATCAGACGTTGACGCTGCATCAGGCCCGGCGCGATGTCGGTTATGTCTGGCCATTGCGTCGGGAAGGGGCGCGACTGAAAGATTATCGTGTCGAGCCCGCTATCCTGGCCAACGACCCGGCGCTGTTGCACGATGCGTTGCTCGCCGGCGAGGGATTGAGTCTGGCGATGGACCAGAGCATGAAAGCGGATGTGCAGGCCGGACGCCTGATCCGGGTGTTGCCGGAGTGGATCGGTCCGCCGCAGGATCTCAACGCGGTCACGGCTCGCGAGCATCTGCCATCGCCCAAGGTGACGGCGTTGATCGGTTACCTGAAGACGCACATGCCGGACGGAGTGGCGTAAGCGGCGGTTGTTTGCTTAAGTCAATCGAGGCCCACCGAGGCGCCGGAGCATCCCATGTCGATTCGATTGTTGTTGGCTGCCGTGTGTTGCCTGATCGTCATACCGACGGCGCAGGCGGTGGAGTACACCCGGGTCAATACCGCCGCCAGCCAGATCAGCTTCACCTACAACCAGATGGGCTCGCGGATGTACGGCACGTTCGGCAAGTTCGACGCGACGCTGGACTTCGACACTGCCAATCTGAGCAACGCCCGCACCACGTTGCACATCGACCTCACCAGCATCGACGCCGGCAGCGAAGACGCCAATACCGAACTGGTAAAACCGGCGTGGTTCGACACGCAAAAGTTTCCGACGGCAGTGTTCGAATCGACCGGTTTCAGCCGGGTCGATGAAAATCATTACCTGGTGGCCGGCCGGCTCACCCTCAAAGGCATCACGCGCGAAGTGCAGGTGCCGGTGCATCTGAAACCGGACAACAGCATCGGCATCTTCGACGGTGAACTGGTGCTCAAGCGCGATGCCTTTGGCCTCGGTGCCGGCGAGTGGGCCGACACCGTGGTCTCGAACGACATCGCGATCAAGTTCAAGGTCGTTGCACCGGCCCAGTGACCGGACTCAATACGCCCGCCAGTGCCCCGGCACCCAGCGCCATTGGTTGCCGGCCCAGCGGTAATGCCCGGCGACCCAGTGATAGCCCGGCGCAGGCATCGCCGGAACCACTTCGACGATCGGTGGTGGGCGGTGCGGGCGCACCGGTTCGACGACGCAACCCGACAGGGTGATTGCCACCAGCGTGGCAGTGATCAAGGTTTTTAGGGTTTTCGACATGGTGATGTTCCTGGTGGGTAACGTTGGCGGACGGTTGCGCGATCAACGCACCCAATGGCCTTCAATCCAGTACCAGTTCGGTCCGCGCGCCTGCCAGTGGCCCGGTTCCCAGCGTGCGCCGCGGTGACGCACCGGTTGCCAGTGACCGGGCATCCAGACATAACCCCGGCCTTCCCAGCGCCAGTGGCCGCGATCCCAGGCATAACCTGCCCGTGGACCGGGCATCGGTTCCATGCGCATCGGTGGCGGTGCTTCGCGGATGATCATTTCGGGTTGGGCAAACACAGGGGAACTGGCCAGCGCGGCCAGCGTCACGGGCACCAGCAGCAGGGCTTTTCGCCATTTCAACAGGGAACGCAGAACGTTCATGACAACTCCTCAGGGCCTGCGTCGGGAAAATGAACGCAGTTGAAGAATTGGACGCCAAACGGGCGAAAAGTCCGCTCACCGGCAGATGAAATTTTTGTCAGGCTTGCACAAGGTATGATGTCGCGGTTCGCCGGTCGCTCAACCCGCCCGGCAACCTGTGTTTTACCGCCGGAGTTCACCCGCCATGCCCCGCATCACCCACTACAAATCCCCGTGCCCCGAAGGCGTCAACAGCCAGATCCTGCAGATGGTGGTCGACTACCTGACCGACATCAGCGCCATCGGTCTCGGCCCGAGCAACCTGTTGTACAACGTCTATCAGTACGCGGTCGGCTACGAGGTGCATTTGTATCTGGAGGCGCTGAACGGCGAGAAGGGCACCGAAGTGGAACTGCTGGTGGCCACCGACGACGATGATCCGGAACAGGTAATCGGCTTCTTGTTGTACTTGCCGGTGCAGGGCGATTGGGAGGCGTGCAATGTGGCCTATCTGGCGGTCGATCAGCAGCATCGCCGCCAGGGCGTGGCCCGTGCGTTGATTGCTGACATGGTTGCGCGTTACCCCCATGCCGAACTGACGTGCAGCGTAGGTAAAGTCCCGTATTTCGAGGCGCTGGGCTTTGAAGTGCTGGGCCAGTTGGAGACTCAAGTGCTGATGAGCACCCGGCATTACCGCAGCAACGGTTTGCGCGGTTTTATCGACACCACGCCGATCTACCGCTCGCTGGAGGTGCAGCAGATTCACACCTACCTGCTGCAGAAGCACGGCAAACGGGCGATGGTCGATGCCGAAAAACAGCGTGACCGGCACCTGGACCAAGTCACCCGTCACACCGAAAAATTTGTCCGCCAGCGCCTGACCGTGCACTGAGTCGGCCAACGGCAAAAAAGCCCTTGTTGCGAATGACCGCAACAAGGGCTTTTTTTGTGCCCGTGATTTCAGGACAGCTTCACGTTCATGGTGATTCGTGCCGTGAACACCTTCTTGCCCTCGGCGTCGTGGATGTCCACCGGCACGATCTTGTCGCCTTCGGTCTGCCAGTCCAGCCCTTCGCCATCGGCCACCGCGGTCACGTCGGATTTGGCCTTGGCCAGGTACTCGACGGTCATGCCTTTGGGAATCCAGCGGGCGCCGGCGGGGATCGACACGTCCGTCATCATCCCGGCCGCGAGTTCGGCGGCGTTGCACATGGCAATGGCGTGTACGGTGCCGAGATGGTTGGTGATCTCGCGGCGGAACGGCACCTGCACCGTCGCCGAGCCTGCGCGCAGATCACTGACCAACGGATTGATGCTGCTGAAATACGGCGCGACCTGACAAGCCATCTGGCTGAACGCTTGTGGGCCTGCGCTGGTGAACATGCTGAGAAACTGACTCATGGTGAAGCCTCGCGATTAGGGGAATTTACAGAATGATGTTCCGTTACAGAATATTGTTCTGTAACGGAACGGTATTCTGTCCGTGGGAAATCTGTCAACCTAGGCGCGTTTCGATCACCGGCACGGCCGTGCCTTTCAACCGGATTCACAAGGCCTTCAACCCCATGGACACCGCAGATCTACTCGAGCGCAGCTACCCCGGACGCCGGGCCGAACTCAAGCGCGACATCTTTCGCCAGGCCTTGCGCCTGTTCAACGAGCAGGGGATCGAGGCCACCACCATCGAAATGATCCGCGCCGAGTGCGACACCAGCGTCGGCGCGATCTACCACCATTTCGGCAACAAGGAAGGACTGGTGGCCGCGTTGTTTTTCACTGCGCTGGAAGATCAGGCGCGCTTGCGCGACGCCTATCTGGCCGAGGCGACAACGACCGAGGAGGGCGTGCAGGCATTGGTCTACAGCTATGTGGACTGGGTGGAAAACCAGCCGGAATGGGCGCGGTTCCAGTATCACGCGCGTTATGCCGTGACCCGGGGGCCGCACAAGGACGAGCTCGCCGACCGTAACAGGACGCGCAACCAGGGTCTGCGCACCTGGCTGAGCGAATCCGGGCGCGCCGCCGAACTCAATGAATGTCCGGCCGAGTTGCTGCCGTCGCTGATCGTCGGTCAGGCTGACAGCTACTGCCGCGCGTGGTTGTCGGGAAGAGTGCAGGGCAGTCCGAAGGCTTATCGCGAGTTGCTGGCGCAGGCCACGTGGCGCTCGATTCGCCGCGAACCGGAACGCTGATTTTCAGAGACAAAAAAAGAGCCTCAAGACTCTTTGATGGGGAGGAAGTAGAGCCCGTGAGGCTCAAGATGCGCGTGAAACAAGGTGCGGGCTTGATTGGGGTTCAGGGCACCCGCACCTACGCAGCGGTTTGGCGAACCAAGCGGCTGCGTATCTCCATCCTAGGAAGGTGCCCGGGCGGTCTCAAGTACCGTCAGTCACTTGCTTTGCGGCGCTGGCGGCGGCCCTTTCGACCATTGCGGTGATGGTTGCAAACAACTCGTCGCGGGCCTGCGCCGCGCTGATTTCGCCGGTGGCCGCAGCTTGAGATAGCGCCTCGGCGGCACCGAGCATGGCGCGCAATCCCGCTTGGGTAATGTCGCCACCGTCAGCGAACGGCAACAGCACACGGCGGCATTTCTCCAGGAAAATCGCCTCGTATTCGCGCTTGATCTTCTCCAGTTCCGGCGAACTGGCCAGGGCGGCGATCACCCCGGGAATCTCCTTGCCCTGAGTCAACACACAGTCGACATACGACGTGGCAATCACCGAGGCAGTGCCGCTCAATGTCGCCTCGCAATTGTCCAGCGCGGCGTCCATCAGTGCGGTCTGGCGCCTGTCGAAATCCTGATACAGCGCCGCCAGCAAACCGGCGCGGGTGGTGAAGTGGTCATACACCACCGGTTTGGTCACACCGGCCTTTTCCGCCAGATAGCCCAGGGTCAGGGCGTCGGTGCCTTCTTCGCGAATCAATTGCCAGGCCATGTCGAGCAACTGGCGCTGGCGGTCTTCCCGGGACAGGCGTCGGCGGGGTTGAGCGGATTCGGGGATTTCAGTGGTTGACATTGCTTATATACCAAACGTAACTTACTGAAGGTAACTTACTAAGTGTAGCTTATCAAAAGGATAAGCCCTTGGTCAGCAATCACCAACCGGAGATTTCCCCATGCACGCATTGATTGTTGTGGCTCATGACGATCCCCGTTCGCTGACTCATGCGCTGGCGCAGAAAATCGCCAAAGGCCTGTCGGAGAACGATCCGTCCAACACCTTCGAAATTGCTGACTTGCACGCCGAGGAATTCGACCCGCGTTTCGGCGTGGCCGACTGGGCGGTGCATCACCGTGAGTCAGCACCACCGGCAGACGTTTTGGCCGAGCAGGCTCGGATCGACCGCGCCGATGCGCTGGTGCTGGTCTATCCGGTGTTCTGGTGGTCGATGCCGGCGCTGCTCAAGGGCTGGATCGACCGGGTGTTCAGCAATGGCTGGGCGTTTGATTTCGACGGCGATTCGACCCTGAAGAAACTCGGACGCCTGCGCGTGCATCTGGTCGCACTCGGCGGGGCGGATGCACGGACCTACGACCGCCACGGCTACGGTGCGGCGATGAAGGCGCAGATCGATCACGGGATTTTCGATTACTGCGGGGCGACGGTGGCGGGCTCGGCGATGTTGCTGGAGTCCGAGTCGGGCGATCCTGCGGTGCAGTTGCAGGCCGCGCTCGAACTCGGACAAGGGCTTTTTCGCTAGTCGATGCGTTTGAAGACCAGCGCTTTCAGACCGCTTTCCGGATCAATATCCGGAAACTCCGGCGGGTTCTCCAGCCGCTGCTCGAAACGCAGGCTCGGCGCTTCCTGGGTCACGCCGTCGATCAGGAAGTCCGAACCGAACGACGGATCGTTCATGCACGCCAGCACCGTACCTTGCGCCGTCAGCAGTTCCGGCAGGCGGCGCAGCACGCGCTGGTAATCTTTGGTCAGCAGGAAGCTGCCTTTCTGGAACGACGGCGGGTCGATGATCACCAGATCGTACGGGCCGCTGTTGATCACTTTGCCCCAGGACTTGAACAGGTCGTGGCCGAGGAAACTCACCTTGCTCAGGTCATGCCCGTTGAGACGGTGATTGTCGCGGCCCCGGCTCAGTGCGGCACGGGACATGTCGAGGTTGACCACATGGCTGGCACCGCCCTCGATGGCCGCTACCGAAAAACCGCAGGTGTAGGCGAACAGGTTCAGCACCCGCTTGCCCGCTGCCTGCTCGCGCACCCAATTGCGCCCGTAGCGCATGTCGAGGAACAGCCCGGCGTTCTGCTTGCGGCCCAGATCCACGCGGTATTTCAGCCCGCCCTCGACGATGGTCATCTCGTCGATCTCGTCCCCCAGCAGCCATTCGGCGGTGCTTTGCGGCAGGTAACGGTGCTGGATCAACAGGGTGTGGGCGCCGGACTGTTGCCATGGCGCCGAGCCGGTGATTTCCAGCAACAGACGCTTGAGTTCTTCCAGTTGCGAAGCCTCGGGTTCCTTGAACAGCGACACCAGCACCACGCCTTGCATCCAGTCCACCGTGACTTGCTCCAGCCCCGGCCAGCAGCGTCCACGACCATGGAACAGGCGCCGGGTTTCGGCCAGGGCCGAGGTCAGCGCGGTGAGCAGATGGGCGTGGAGAACGGCGAGGGCTTGAGGGTTCATCAATCGGGATCGGCCAGCAAAAGGGCGGGCATTTTAACCACAAAAGCGCCGTGGCGATGGCCCGCCGAGCGGCGTTATCGAAAAGACCTGTATCAAAAATGAATTTATGTACAAGGCGCTGCTCATACCAGATAAGCAGCGGGATCATGCCGCTAAATCGTTCATGCAATTCAGGGAGTGCCAGTTCATGTGTCCAATTCCGACGTCGAGCGCGCACCTTCCTGGCGGGTTGATTCTGGTAGTGGAAGACGATCCGTTGATTCTGGAGTTTCTGTGCGAAATTCTTCAGGAGGAAGGGTTCAAGGTCGAGCCGCAGACCAGTGCCGATGCGGCGTCGCAATACCTGGAAGAGCACGCGCCGGAAGTCGCGCTGCTGCTCACCGACATCACCATGCCCGGCACCCTCAACGGCGCGGACCTGGCCAACCTGGTGGGCGAGCGCTGGCCGGAGAAACCGGTGATGGTCATGTCCGGCTATGAAACGCCGGAAACCTCCGGCGTCCGCCATCCGGTGGCGTTCATCAAGAAGCCCTGGGCCATCGGTCAGTTGCTCGATTGTGTGGACGGCGCCTTCAAATCCAAGGCGCCGCGTCTGCACTGAGGCCGGTGGCAGATGCTACATTGCCGGGCACATTTGCCCGGCTCTGCCTAAGGATGCGATCCCTTGTCTGCTCACGATGCTGTTTTCAATCGCGCGTTTGGCGCGTTCCTGTTCGACATGGACGGTACCGTCCTCAACTCCATCGCCGCCGCCGAGCGGATCTGGGCGGCCTGGGCCGAGCGTCATGGCGTGGATGTTGAGTCGTTCCTGCCGACCATCCACGGCGTGCGCGCCGTCGACACCATCACACGTCTGAACCTGCCGGGGGTGGACGCCGAGGCGCAAGCGGCGTTCATCACCGAAGCGGAAATCGAAGACGTTGAAGGCATTGTCGAGATTCCGGGTGCGGCGGCGTTTCTCAAGTCGTTGCCGGCAAATCAGTGGGCCATGGTGACCTCGGCGCCAAGGGATCTGGCGTTGCGGCGGATGGCGGCGGCGGGGATTCCGGAGCCGGCGGTGATGATCACTGCCGAAGACGTGACGGCAGGTAAACCAGACCCTGCTGGCTATCGACTGGCTGCGAACCGTCTGGGACTGAAACCGACCGATTGCCTGATATTCGAAGACGCGACTGTCGGTATTCAGGCCGCTGAGGCAGCCGGTGCGCCATTGATGATCATCACGTCGACCCACCAGCATCCGATCGAGACTGCACACGCGACCATCGCCAGCTACCGCGAGGTTGCGCTGAGTATCGACAGCGACGGCCAGTTGCGTCTGCAACCTCAGTAAACGCCCGGCAACAACCGCCAGCTGCGCGCGCAATAGGCGTCGTATTCGGCGCCGAACTGGGTGCGCAGCAAGGCTTCTTCCGAGTGGATACGGGCGATCAGCGGGATCAGCGTGAGCGCCGCCAGCAGGATCCCGACCACCGAACGAAATGCCAGGGCCCAGCCCAGTGCGTTGACGACCAGCCCCAGATAGCTGGGATTGCGCAGGCGTGTGTAGATGCCATCGGTTACCAGACGGTGCCCCGGCTGAATCGCCACCAGTCCGCTGAACCGATGCCCGAGTACGAACACCGGCCATAGCCGCAATGCCCCACCGACGATGAACAGCAACGCCCCCAGCCAGCGGGTGCCTTCGCTGCCCACGGTCCAGAAACCGATACGATCGCACCAGGCCGGGAGAAAACCACTGACCAGTCCGATCACGCCGAACGCCGGAAGCACCCAGCGATTGGCCCGGTCCTCGCGCTCGCCGGAGCTGAGGTTCACTTCGCTGAACAACGACACCACCACCATCACCAGCGTCGCCAGGGCCACGACCACCAGTGATCCGTGGGAGAAGAACACCGCCACGCCACCGATGCCCCACATCGCCAGACCCAGATAGGCAAGGGTGGCGAGCACCGCGACGACGGTCATTTGCGCTGACATTTTCATAGGCACCTCACGGCTGTTCCGTTCAGTGTAGATCCCGGCACGATCCCCGGCGTTTACCGTTCAGGGAACAGGGTGGACTAAGCTTCAGACAGGGACGTTTCGCTTTCATCCGTCCACGCTCCGACGCAGCGGTCGCCCGGACGTGGCCTCAACAGGAGCCCGCCATGCTGCACATCCGCACGCCGTTGATCCTCCATCCGACTCTGTCGACCACCTCCCGGCGTATCTGGTTGAAACTGGAAAACCTGCAACCCAGCGGCTCTTTCAAACTGCGGGGCATGGGCTTGTTGTGCAGTCAGGCGGCGGCGCAGGGCAAGCGCAAAGTCGTCTGCCCGTCCGGTGGCAACGCCGGCCTCGCCACGGCGGTGGCGGCGGCCAGTCTGGGTTTGCAAGCCTGCATCGTGGTACCGCACACCACCCCCGAAGCGACCCGTGCCCGCATCCGCCGCACCGGCGCCGAAGTCATCGTCCATGGCAAGGTCTGGGACGAAGCCAACCAGCGAGCGCGGGAGCTGGCCAGCGCGGCAGACACCGAATATGTCCCGGCCTTCGACCACCCGGTGTTGTGGGAGGGGCACAGCACCATGATCGATGAAATCCTCCAAGACTGCCCGCAGGTCGACACTGTGGTCACCTCGGTCGGCGGCGGGGGATTGCTCGCAGGGATTCTCACCGGACTGCTGCGCCATGATCGGCGTGACTGCCGGATCATCGCCTGCGAAACCCTGGGCGCTGCCTCGTTTGCCGCCGCCGTCGAGGCCGGCCACCCGGTGCGCCTGAGCAAGATCGACACCGTCGCCACCTCCCTGGGCGCCGCGCAGGTAGCGAAGTGGCCGGTGCAGCACATCGGCGAGTTCGATCACGAATGCCTGGTGCTGTCCGATGACGACGCGATCATGGGCGTGGTGCGTTATGCCAGTGATTTGCGGCAACTGGTGGAGCCGGCGTGCGGGGTGTCGCTGGCGGTGGCTTATCTTGATCATCCGGCGTTGGCGGAGGCTCGGGATGTGGTGATTGTTGTTTGTGGCGGGGTGAGTATCAGTGCGCAGTTGGTGGCGGGGTGGGCGCGTTTCGGGATTTGAATGCTCGGATTTCTGTGTCGACCGCTTTCCCTCACCCCAGCCCTCTCCCGGAGGGAGAGGGGGCCGACCGCAGTGTCTTGAGGGATACATCGACCTGAAAAACCGAGTCGATTATGGATTCACTGCAGATCTTTCAGGTCGATGTATTACGGCAATATCCCCCAATCAGTTCCCTCTCCCTCCGGGAGAGGGCTAGGGTGAGGGCGATTTCTGGATCAGGACCGCGATCTCAGATCCTCCGCGATCCTGACAATCTGCTCCAAAACATCCCCCATCTGCTGAATCACCTCAAGATTACTGAACCGCACCACCTCAATCCCAAGCCGCTGAAGATAGAGCGTCCGCCGCCGATCATGAACCTCTCCCGCCTCCTCATAATGCTGACCCCCATCCAGCTCCACCGCCAACCTCAACTCCACGCAATAAAAATCCAGTACAAACGGCGGAATCGGCACCTGCCGCCGAAATTTCAGCCCCGCCACCTGCCGCGCACGCAGCCTTTGCCAGAGCATCTGCTCGCAATCGGTCTGGCTGGCGCGCAACCGGTGGGCGAATCGGCGTTGGTCGAGGGTAGGGCGATTTTGCATGCTTCACGTCCTTGTGAAGTGGGATGGAAGATTCACTGTAGACCGGACAAACCGTCAGTGCCGGATCAACCTGATCATGGATTCACACTAGATTTTTCAGGTCGCTGCATCACGTCAATATCTCCCGATCAGTTCCCTCTCCCTCGGGGAGAGGGTTAGGCGGGCGGCGTTCCGATGAGGGGCCAGCGGATTATCTGGCGCCCGAGATGTCCGAGCCCGTCAGCACCGTCCTGAATGTCTCCACCAACGGCCGCAAATTGACCCGATGCCAAGCCGCCCACAACGGCGTGGTAAACGCCAGCCAAGGCACCTCCCGCAACACCACACCCGGCGGGGCGTTGTGGCTCAGGCCTCTCTGGATCATTGCAATCCCCAGCCCCGAAGCGACCAGCCCCAGCGCGGTAAACGGCTCGGTCGCCTGCATCCGCACATCCGGGGTGAAGCCGGCACGCAGACAGGCGCTGAGGAAGTCGTCGCACGCATCCTGGCGCGGTTGCACGCCGATCCATTCCTGAGTGGCCAGATCCTCCGGGCTCAGCGAAGCCTGAGTCGCCAGCGGATGCTGTTCCGGCAGCGCCAGCAGCATCGGGTCATCCAGTACCTGAAAACCCAGCAGATCCGGATCGTCCGCCGCCGGCGGTTCACTGACCAGCGCAATATCGAGGCTGCGCTGACGCAGCCCTTCAAGCTGTTCAGCGGAGTTGAGGTTGTACAGCGCAACATGCACGTTCGGCCGATCCACCCGCAGCACACGCAAGGCGTTGGGCAGGACGCCCGCGTGCATGGCGTTTTCGATGTAACCGATGCACAAACCACCTTCTTCGCCCCGGCCCAGGCGCTTGCCGAGGGATTCCAGGCGATTGGCGTGGGTCAGCAGGGCGCGGGTTTCGGCGAGGAATGTCTGGCCGTCACGGGTCAGACGGATGCGTTGCTGGCTGCGTTCGAACAGGGTCAGACCCAGGCGCTCTTCGAGCTGGGCGATCTGTCGGCTCAGGGGCGACTGGGAAATATGCAGGCGCTCGGCCGCGCGGCCGACGTGCTCTTCTTCGGCGACGACCACGAAGTAGCGCAATTGGCGGAAATCGATCATGTCAGACCTTTAGGGACTCAAGTGCTGCGCATTATGTCTTGGACGGTCTGAGTGTCGCAATCTAGGATCTGCTCAACGGTCAACCACGACCCAGACACTACGAGGAAATCCCCATGAGTTTGAAAGACAAACTGCCCGGCCAGCTCGGCTTCGGCACTGCGCCACTGGGCAACATGTTCCGCGCCATTCCTGAAGAAGAAGCCCAGGCCACCGTGCATGCGGCGTGGGATGCCGGCGTGCGTTATTTCGACACCGCGCCGTTCTACGGCTCGGGCCTGTCGGAAATCCGCCTCGGCGAAGCGCTGTCCCGCTACAAGCGCGACGACTATGTGCTGAGCACCAAAGTCGGCCGGGTGATTCTCGATGAAGTCGAAGACGCCGCCGCCCGGGATCTGGGCGAAAAAAGCGGGGTGTTCGAACACGGCCGCCCGAACAAGATCGTCAACGACTACAGCGCCGACGCCACGCTGCGCTCGATCGAAGACAGCCTCGAACGCCTGAAAACCGATCGCCTCGACATCGTCTGGGTCCACGACATCGCTCAGGATTTCTACGGCGATCAATGGCTGGAGTACTTCAACCAGGCCCGCACCGGCGCCTTCAAAGTCCTGACCCGTCTGCGTGAAGAAGGCGTGATCAAGGGCTGGGGCCTTGGCGTGAACAAGGTCGAACCCTGCGAATTGACCCTTGATCTGGCCGAAGCGCAGCCCGACGGCTTTCTGCTGGCCGGCCGCTACACTCTTCTCGACCACGAACGGGCCCTGCAGCGCCTGATGGATTCGGCGCGGGCGCAGAACGTTGAAATCGTTGTCGGCGGCCCTTATAGCTCGGGGATTCTGGCCGGTGGCGCGCACTTCGAATACCAGAAGGCCAGCCCTGAGATCGTTGCCAAGGTCGAGCAGATCAAACGCATCGCGGCGGCCCATGGTGTGGATGTAAAAGCAGCGGCGCTGCAATTCTCCCTGGCCAATCCGGCGGTGGCGGCGGTGATTCCCGGCGCGAGCAAACCCGGGCGGATCGCCGAAGACGTAGCAGCGCTGTCGGAGGTGATTCCTGCCGGTTTCTGGCAGGCCATGCGTGAAGCGAAACTGGTGTCCGAACGTGCACCATTACCTATCGATGAGGTGAAAGCATGAAGATCGATCTGAGCGGAAAACTGGCGATTGTCAGCGGCAGCACGGCGGGAATCGGTTTGGGCATCAGCCAGTCGCTGGCCGAGGCAGGTGCCACGGTGGTGGTGATCGGTCGCGACGCGGCCAAGGTCGAACAGGCACTGGCGAGCATTCGCGACAAAGTGCCGGGCGCGAAACTGCGCGGCCTGACGGCGGATCTGGGCACGGCCGAAGGTGCGCAGAAACTGTTCGCCGCCGAACCGAAAGCCGACATCCTGGTGAACAACCTCGGGATCTACAACGCCGTGGATTTCTTCGATGCGCCGGACGATGAATGGACGCGCTTCTATGAAATCAACGTGATCTCCGGCGTGCGCCTGTCGCGGCATTACGTGCCGGCGATGGTCGAGCAGGGCTGGGGCCGGGTGATTTTCCTGTCTTCGGAATCCGGCGTGGCGACCCCGGCCGACATGATCAATTACGGCGTGACCAAAAGCGCCAACCTCGCGGTGTCTCATGGTCTGGCCAAACGGCTGGCGGGCACTGGCGTCACGGTCAATGCGATCCTGCCGGGGCCGACCTTCACCGACGGCGTGGAAGAGATGCTCAAGGATGCCGCTGCCGAATCCGGTCGCAGCCTGCGGGACGAAGCCGACGCGTTTGTGCGCCGGGCCCGTCCGACCTCGATCATCCAGCGCGTGGCCAATGTCGAAGAAGTCGCGCACCTGGTGACCTACATCGCTTCACCGCTGTCCTCGGCCACCACCGGCGCCGCACTGCGCGTCGACGGCGGTGTGGTCGACAGCCTGGCAATCTGAATTTTTGAGAGAGACATTTATTTATGGCAACAGCAACAGCATCCATCGACATCCCGGCTTCGGCCGATCAGGTCTGGCAATTGATCGGCGGCTTCAACACGCTGCCGGACTGGCTGCCGTTCATTCCCAAGAGTGAACTGAGTGAAGGCGGGCGTGTACGCAGCCTGCAAACCGCCGACGGCGGGGTAGTGGTCGAGCGTCTGGAAAGCTTCGATAACGCCGGCAAGACTTACAGCTATTCGATCCTGCAGGCACCGTTTCCCGCCACCGATTATCTGGCGACGATTCGCGTCGAAGCCCAGGGTCAGGGCGCGAAGGTGACGTGGTCGGGGCGCTTCACGGCCAAGGGCGTGAGCGATGAGGAAGTGGTGGCGCTGTTCAGCGGCATCTATCAGGGTGGACTGGAGGCGCTGCGGGCCAATTACCCGGCCTGAGTTTCATGATCGTTCCCACGCAACGTGGGAACGATCACTGCCAAAAGTCAGGACTGTGAAATCAGACTCTGCCGACAATCCAGCACCAGTTTCGCCCCGCCCAGATCGCTGCGACCCACCTCAAGACTGAACCCGTGCAGGCTGACAATCGCTGCAACGATCGACAGCCCCAGTCCGAAACCGCTTTGCGGTTGCCCACCCTCTGCACGATAGAAACGCTGGAACACTGCTTCGCGTTCCGACTCGGGAATGCCGGGACCGGAATCGTGCACCTCGATCCGTGTATGCCCCGCATCATTCACCCCCGCAAAATCACCGTGCCTCCCGGTGGAGTGAACTTGATCGAGTTGCTCAACAGGTTGGCCAGCGCCTCGAACAACAGCGCTCGATCACCATTGAGCATCGGCAGGGTTTCCGGCATGTTCAGCTCGAAGCGCAGTTCGTCTTCTTCGGCCAGCGGCAGGTAGAACTCATGCAGTTCCTGTAGCAGCCGCACCGGATCGAGCTCGACGAAGCCGGAACGGCGCTGGCGATCTTCCAGTTCGGAAATCCTCAGCAAACCCCGAAAACGCGCCATCAGCGTATCCGCCTCGGCCAGCACCAGATCCAGTTGCGCGGCCTCCGGCGAGCCTTCGCCGGCCTGTTGCTGCATGCGATACAACTGCGCCCGCAGGCGGGTCAGCGGGGTGCGCAGGTCGTGGGCGATGTTGTCGCACACGCCTTTGACTTCGTTCATCAGGCGCTCGATGCGGTCGAGCATGGCGTTGACGATGGCGGCGAGCATGTCCAGTTCATCGCGGCGATTGGACACGGGCAAGCGGTGAGTCAGGTCACCGGCAACGATTGACTGGGCACTGGCCTGAATCGCGCGGATCCGCCGCAACGGCCGGCGTCGCAGCAAATGCCAGCCGATGATCCCCGGCACGATCGTCAGCGAAACACCCCAGAGCAGGGCGCGCAGAATGATCCGGGTCACGGCGAACAGCGAACCGTTGTCGCGCACCAGCACCAGCCAGCGACCGTCGCGGGTCGGCGTGGCGACCGCATCGCAGCTGTCGGCGGGCAGGGTCGGGTCGTCGGATTCGGAGCAGTCGCGCAGCTCGTGGATCTTGCCGTCCAGCGGCAGGCCGGCAGGCATCTGCTGCAAGGCCCCGCCGAGGTAGGTGTGGTCGGCGGCGAACAGGCCGTAGGCGTCGATGCCGCGAATGTCGAAGGTCATGCTGGCGGCGAGTGCGTCTTCCAGTTGCTCACCACGAAAGTGCGAAAACAGATGCTGACGCTGCATCAGCGAATGCTTGGCCAGGTTGTCGAGGTAACCGGACACCTCGAAATACATGACCCCCATGAGGATCCCGCTCCAGGCCACGAACAACGAACTGTAAAGCGCCAGCAGTCGGCTGCTGGAGGAACGCCAACCGTCAGACGGGTTCGGCAATGACATAACCCGAGCCTCGCACCGTGCGGATCAACGGGACATTGCCCGGCGGGTCGATCTTCTTGCGCAGACGACCGATGTGCACGTCGATCAGGTTGGTGCCCGGGTCGAAGTGATAACCCCAGACTTCCTCGAAAATCATCATCCGCGACAGGATCTGGCCGCTGTTGCGCATCAGGAATTCCAGCAACTTGTATTCGGTCGGCAGCAGCGTCAGCACCTGCTCGGCGCGGCTGGCTTCATGGCTGATCAGGTCCAGTTCCAGGTCCGCCACACGCAGGGTGGTGGGCTGGGTGCCACCGTTGTTCTGGCGGCGCAGCAACACTTCGACCCGGGCAGCCATCTCATCGGTGGCGAAGGGTTTGGTCAGGTAATCGTCACCGCCGGCGCGCAGGCCGCGTACGCGTTCGTCGACATCGGACAGGGCACTGATCATCAGGATCGGCGTGGACACACCCATCGTGCGCAAGGTAGTGACGATGGCCAGGCCATCGAGTTCGGGCAGCATGCGGTCGAGGGTAATCAGGTCGTAATTGCCGCTGACGGCGCGGTCGAGGCCTTCGCGGCCGTTGTCGACCCAATCCACGTCGAGGCCGTGGCTGCTCAGTTCGGCGACGATTTCCCGGGCGGTCACGGCGTCGTCTTCGATGGTGAGGATGCGAGTCATGGTGGGCCTGCTGATCGGTTCAAACGGAATGGCAGCATTTTGCCAAGATTTTGCAATAACGCTTTAAATTAACTTTCATGTTGTAGTTGATACAAACGGCCAGGGCCGGTTTTTTGTGCCAATGCATAAAACCCGCTGCGATTGCACCGTTGTTGCAAATTGCATGGTCCCGGGAAGTTCATTCTTTTTAACTCATTGAATTTCAACGATTTATTTAATGTTGTCGACTGGCACGGTCACTGCAATTCATCTGCTGACGAGTTGTAACACCATTTTTCATGCCGGGAGCAGAACAACAATGAATAGATCCTCTGATGGGTTTTATCCTGCCTTTGATGGCGAGTCGAGCAACGTCTCAGGGGTGTCCTGGGGCGCGATCTTCGCCGGGGCCGCAGCCGCTGCGGCACTGTCGATGATTCTTGTGCTGCTCGGCTTCGGTCTGGGCTTCTCTGCTGTTTCACCGTGGGCCGGGGAGGGTGTCAGCGCCAAGGGCCTGGGCATTTCGACAATCGTGTGGCTGGCGGCTACGCAAATCATCGCTTCCGGCCTGGGTGGCTACATTGCCGGTCGCCTGCGGGTGAAGTGGGCGAACATGCACGGTGACGAGGTGTATTTCCGCGACACCGCCCACGGCTTCCTCGCCTGGTGCGTGGCCACGCTGGTCACCGCTACCTTGGTGGTCGGCTCGGTCAGCAGCATCATCAGTGGTGGCGTGCAGGCCGGTGCGAGTGTCGCCGGTGGCGCGGCCAGTGCCATGACTCAGGCCGCCGGTACGGCTGCGGCCAACACCAGCAGCGATCAGTACGGTTACTTCGTCGACAGCCTGTTCCGCGATGACCGTCCTGCCGCCGTCAGTGATGACGCCGCTCGCGGCACCGTGACCCGGATCTTCGCCCAGAGCCTGGCCAACGGTCAGCTCAGCCCTGAGGATCGTACCTACCTTGCGCAACTCGTGGCGCAACGCACCAACCTGAGCCAGGCCGATGCCGAACGTCGCGTCGATGAAATCTACGCCCGCACGCAAAAAGCCATAGCCGACGCCAAGGTCAAGGCCCAGCAGGCCGCTGACACCGCCGCCAAAGTCGCTGCCTGGACCTCGCTGTGGATGTTCATCGCGCTGCTGGCCGGTGCGTTCTTCGCCAGCCTGTCGGCCACCTTCGGCGGTCGCCGCCGGGATGCCGTCGAGTACGTCGAAGTCGACACCTACACCACGACCACTGTGCCCCCAGTCCGTTAATCAAGGAGCATCACCATGCGCTCATTACTGCTGTTTTTCCTCGGCGTGCCAATCCCGATCATCATCCTGATCGCCCTGTTCGTGCACTGATCCCTCTGGGGCTTATGCCTCGGCCGCTTCCATCTTCGGGTGGAAGCGGCTTTTTGCTGTCCTGCCGATGGAGCGGCACAGAACCGTACAGTCATTTCCATGGCCTGGATCAATATTCGTCGGCGCGATATCCCCTACCGTGAAATTTCCCGGCCCTTGCCGCTGGATCGACTACATTGCTTGCGCGCACTTTGCTGCGCGATCAGAGCAGACCTGCCGGCCCGATAGAGAGATAACTTCCACGAGCCGGCGAGGTGTAGTGCAGCAAGGAGCTGTTTCAACCTCACCTGAACCTTTTCACGGATGATCATCGCAATGCACTGCCTAGAAAGAACCTTCGATATCCAGCCTTTGACGCAGGCGGATATGACTGTCCACATCAACGGCCAGCCGGTCACCGCCGCCATCGGCGAAACCGTGCTCAGCGTCATTCAGTCCCTCGGCGTGCGCCAGGTCGCGCGCAACGATCACAACCAGGTCAGCGGTGCCTATTGCGGCATGGGCGTGTGCCAGTGCTGCCTGGTGAAAATCAACGGCCGGCACAAGCGCCGCGCCTGCCAGACCGTGGTGCGTGACGGCATGCAGGTCGAAACCCAGGTCAACCGCATTCACGGACAGGAGGCGCCATGAGCCAGCATCCGGTCATTGTCGGCGGTGGGCCGGCGGGCATGGCGGCGGCCATCGAACTGGCGCGCCATGGCGTGCGCAGCACATTGCTGGAAGAGGCGTCGCGCCTTGGCGGCGTGGTCTATCGCGGGCCGCTGCGTGACGGTGTGCAGCTGGATTATCTGGGGCCGCGTTACTCCGAAGCGCTGAGCAAACTGCACGGCGACTTTCAGGAGCAGGCCGGGCTGATCGATGTGCGTCTGCATCACCGTGTAGTCGGCGCCGAAGGCACGCGTTCGCTGGTGGTGCTCGATGGCGATGAGCGACTGCATGAAATCAGCTATCCGCAACTGGTGATGGCCGCCGGTTGTCACGAACGCAGCGTGCCGTTTCCCGGCTGGACACTGCCCGGCGTGATCATGCTCGGCGGCCTGCAATTACAGATCAAAAGCGGCGTGGTCAAACCTCAGGGGCCGGTGGTCATCGCCGGCACCGGGCCGCTGTTGCCACTGGTGGCGACCCAGCTGCACGCGTCCGGCGTGAGCGTTGTCGGCGTCTACGAGGCCTGCGCGTTCGGCAAGATTGCCAAGGAAAGCCTGGCGCTGCTGAACAAGCCGCAACTGTTCCTCGACGGCTTGAGCATGCTCGCCTACCTGAAGCTGCACGGCATTCCGATGAACTATGGCTGGGGCGTCGTTGAGGCGCACGGCGAAGGCGAACTGAAAAGCGTCAGCGTGGCGCCGTACTCGGCGACGTGGGAGCCGGACATGAGCCGCGTCGAGCGCTTCGAAGCGAAGACGCTCGCGGTTGGCTACGGCTTCATTCCGCGTACGCAGTTGAGTCAGCAAATGGGCCTGGATCACGGCTTCAGTGATGACGGTTACCTGCGCGCCAATTCCAACATCTGGCAGCAGAGCAGCGAACCGCATGTGCACCTGGCCGGCGACATGGGCGGGATTCGCGGCGGTGAAGCGGCGATGCTGGCCGGCAAGATCGCCGCCACTTCGATCCTGTTGCAACGCGGTGTGCTGGAAGAAGAACTGGCGCGGGTCCGCCGCGACCGTTATCTGGGCAAACTCAAAGCCATCGTGCGTTTCCGTGCGGCGGTGGATCGCTACACCGAGCGCGGCGTCGGGCAGATCGCATTGCCAGCGGCCGACACCGTGATCTGCCGTTGCGAACACGCCACCCGCGCCGACATCGACCGGGCGCTGGAGCAGGGCGTGCAAGACATCGCCAGCCTGAAAATGCGTACCCGCGTGAGCATGGGCGACTGTCAGGGGCGGATGTGCGTCGGTTATTGCAGCGACCGCCTGCGTCAGGCCACCGGGCGCAAGGATGTCGGCTGGCTTCGGCCGCGATTCCCGGTCGATCCGATTCCCTTTTCCGCGTTCCAGTCCCTCGGCACGGAGGCCGTTTCCCATGAGTAAGTTCTATGACGTGGTCATCGCCGGCGGCGGTGTGATCGGCGCGTCCATCGCCTATCAGTTGTCCAAGCGCAAAAACCTCAAGGTCGCGATGATCGACGCCAAGCGACCGGGCAACGCGACCCGCGCCTCGGCCGGTGGCTTGTGGGCCATCGGCGAATCCGTTGGCTTGGGCTGCGGGGTGATTTTCTTCCGCATGATGTCGGCCAATCGCAAGCGCGAAACCCAGGGCGCGGCGGTGGCGGTGGATTCCAGCACGCCGCATATCCTGCCGCCGTCGTTCTTCGACTTTGCCTTGCAGTCCAACGCGCTGTACCCGGCGCTGCACCGTGAGCTGAAGGACAACCACGGGATGGATTTCAAGTTCGAAAAGACCGGGCTCAAGTTCGTCATCTATGACGATGAGGACCGGTTGTACGCCGAGCACATCGTCGGCTGCATTCCGCATCTGGCGGATCAGGTGCGCTGGCTGGATCAGGCGGCGTTGCGCGAGTCCGAGCCGAGCGTCAGCCATGAGGCGCGCGGTGCGCTGGAGTTTCTCTGCGACCACCAAGTCAGCCCGTTTCGCCTCGCCGACGCCTACGCCGAAGGCGCCCGGCAGAATGGCGTGGACATGTACGTCAACACCAACATCACCGGCGTTCTGCATCACGGCACGCGGGTGACCGGCGTACAAACGGCCGAAGCCGGGGTGTTCCACTGCAAGACCCTGATCAACGCCGCTGGCGCCTGGGCAGCGGACTTGAGTGAATGGGCGACCGGCATCCGCATTCCGGTGAAACCGGTGAAAGGCCAGATCCTGCTGACCGAACGCCTGCCGAAAATCCTCAACGGTTGCCTGACCACCAGCGATTGCTACATGGCGCAGAAGGACAACGGCGAAATCCTGATCGGCAGCACCACCGAGGACAAAGGCTTCGACGTCACCACCACCTGGCCGGAAATCGCCGGGCTGGTGCAGGGCGCGGTGCGATGCCTGCCGGAACTGGCGGACATCAACCTCAAACGCACCTGGGCCGGATTGCGGCCGGGCTCGCCGGATGAGTTGCCGATTCTCGGGCCGATGGCCGGGGTGGAGGGTTACCTGAACGCCTGCGGGCACTTCCGCACCGGGGTGCTGACGTCGGCGATCACCGGGGTGTTGCTGGACAAACTGGTCAACGATGAACCGCTGCCGCTGGACATCACGCCGTTTCTGGCGGACCGGTTTGCAGTGGCGCCTGTGCAGGAAGAGCGGGCGCTGGAGATGGCCTGATCAGAACCTTCCCGCGCAGTGCGCGGGAAGGCTTGATGGCGGGGCTCAGGACTTGCCGGATTGTTCTTCCAGTTGATCCGACTCGAACAGTCTGGCCAGTTCCGCCCGTGCTTCCTGGGCGGTCTGCAGGACTTTGGCCGCGTCGTCGTACACCGCGTGTTGAGCCTCGAGCACCTGTTCGTCGTGGTGCTTGAAGCGCTTGATCCGCGCATCGGCCTGGGCCTGGGTCAAACCGAGGCCAACCAAGGTGCGACGGCTCATTTCCAGGCTTGAGTAGTAGGTCTCCCGGATCGGGTCGGCACCGACATCCACCAGGCGATGAACGTGCTGCCGGTTACGGGCCCGGGCGATGATTTTCATGTGCGGGTAGAGCTTGCGCACGATCTCGGCAGTCTTGATGTTGGTCTCCGGATCGTCCGTGGCAATCACGAAATACTCCGCTTCCCCGACCTTGGCCGCACTGAGGATTTCCGGGCGCATCGGGTCGCCGTAGAACACCGGCACACCGCCAAAGCTGCGCGACAGTTCGATGGTTTCCACCGAGGTATCCAGCGCCACGAACTTGATGTTCTGCGCCCGCAGGATCCGCGCCACGATCTGGCCCATCCGGCCCATGCCGGCGATCACCACCCGTGGGGTTTCGGTGTCGATCTGGCGGAATTTTTCCGGCACTTCCACCGGCTGCACCTTCGGGCTGACCAGCCGTGCACAGATCAACAGCAGCAACGGCGTGACGGCCATCGACAGGGTGATGGTCAGCACCAGCAAATCGTACAGACGCGGTTCGAACAGGCCCTGATCGCGACCGATCTTGAACACCACAAAGGCAAACTCACCGCCCGCCGCCAGCACGATGCCAAGGCGAATCGCACTGACTTTGCTCAACCCGCCAGCCAGACGTCCGACCACAAACAGCAACGGCAACTTCAGGGCGATCAGCAGCAGCGTCAGCCCCAGCACTGTGATCGGCGCGCTGAACAACAGGCTGAGATTCGCCCCCATGCCGACGCTGATGAAGAACAGTCCCAGCAGCAGGCCTTTGAACGGTTCGATCTGCGCTTCCAGTTCATGGCGATATTCCGAGTCCGCCAGCAGCAACCCGGCGAGGAACGCGCCCAGCGCCATCGACACACCGACCATGTCCATCATCCACGCCGTGCCGATCACCACCAGCAACGCGGTGGCGGTGGAGACTTCCGGCAGACCGGTTTTCGCCACGATGCGGAACACCGGGCGCAACAGATAACGGCCACCGATCACCACCACAGCGATGCTGCCCAGCACCTGCAAACTGTGGCGCACATCGTCGGCGGTACTGGTGTGGTGATCGACACCCGCGAGCATCGGCACCAGAGCGATCAGCGGGATCGCAGCGATGTCCTGGAACAGCAGAATTGCAAACGCCAGGCGACCGTGGGGGCTGGTCAGTTCCTTGCGTTCTGCCAGGCTTTGCAGACCGAACGCAGTGGACGACAGGGCCAGACCGAGGCCCAGAACAATCGCGCTGTTCAACGGCTGGCCGAATACCGACAGTGCAAGCACGCCGATCACCGAACCGGTCAGCAGTACCTGCGCCAGACCGACGCCGAACACCGATTTGCGCATCACCCACAAGCGTCGCGGCGACAGCTCAAGACCGATGATGAACAGCAGCAACACCACGCCCAGTTCCGAGATATGGCTGACGCTCTGTGGATTGCCGATCAGGCCCAGCACCGACGGGCCGATGATCACCCCGGCAAACAGATAACCGAGCACCGCGCCCAGTTGCAGACGCTTGGCCAGGGGAACGGTGAGCACCGCCGCGAACAGAAACACGACAGCGGCTTGCAACAGGTTGCCTTCATGGGGCATGACACAACTCCATAACACGGTACGACGGGAGGGCAAGGATAAAGGCTCGCCCCATGCCATACCACCTGCGGGGGAAACTGATGTGGTGGGTGGTGATTTCTGATGAGGCTGTTCATCTTTGAACCGCCAGGCCGTATCTGGTCATGTAAAGTTCTACTTTGGTCTTAGAGAGTTGGAGAGTATTTCTCTGGAACAAGGACTCCAAAGTTCGTATTTGTGGGGAGGGTTTTATCCGGTCATGTAACTTGTATGACGAGTGTAATGTTGCGAATAGGGGGGCTTGAATCGCCGGTATTGCTCAATAAAAGCAGCGGCTGATTCGATAAATCAAAGTCTTTTTTATGGTTCTTGAAAACAGTGCAGGGTGGTTGTGTGGACTAGATAGTTCATGATTTTCTTTTGTTTATGAAACTTTCGTAACAATGATTGACAATGCAATTCTTCCGAACTTACTATTTTCCCCGCAAAAGCAGGTCGTTAAATGATCGTTGCAGGGAATTTGCAAATAACGATTGTTTATCCCGTTTCACCGCAAACAAGAAGTCTGCGGCGAGGCGGTTTCGATCACGCGCCTGTGTTGTGCTGGCCGCCTGGCAAGGTGCCGCGCAAGTATCAGGTCTCATTCGACAGGGTGGGCAGGAAAGCCCGCTTGAAGTTAAGTTTTCATAAGGATTTGAAACCTTGTACTCGAATTCCAAGGGGGCAGCACGCCCGCTATTTATGCCTGTCCGGCTCGCTTGCAACACGCCCCGCGTGGCAGCTGGCAAGCGTTTGCCCGCTGACGCGGCGCCCATCTTCAAAACATCCAACAACGTAATGTGCACTCGGCATCTCTCGACGTCGAACGTGCGCACTTTGCCCTTTGTCCGGCGAGCTACCGAGCATTCGTTCACTTTCAGCTCGCGTTTCAGGCTGCGGGCCGGGCACTTCTGATTTCCAGAATTTCAGTCAAACGTCTTTAAAGCACACTCTTGGTGACGGCCAGGTGCTGGACTTGATTTGAAACGTACGCACGAACTTTGGATTTTGTGTCCGGGCTTTTTTATTTATTTAAACCTACGGCAGTGGTCGGGAATTATTGGTTTTCGAATTTGCCGATGACTTGCGCAAGCGTACCGGGAAAGTTGTGCTCAGGGGTTGTTGGCTTGACGGAATAGTGGCGTCAATGATTTTGCGATGAATGAATATTCGAGCGGTTGCGAACCGCTTGTTTCAGGTCATGCAAGAGGGACCTGATGGCGAAGGTGTAACTCTCGGGATCTGAAGGAAGATCGCTGTAAGTACTGAATTCGCATTCGCTGTAGTGGGTAAGCAAGCACATTTAACGTGAAGTTTTCATAAGGATTTGAAACTGTGTACTCAGACGCCATTGATCCGGAACACCTGCGGCTTCAGTCCGACAAACACGCACAGGGGACGCCCACGGCAGCCGCCGGGAAAGGGGCCGATTCAGCATCGCCGTCGGGCCGCCGGCCAGAGGCTCACTCAATCTATTCCCGTGAATCCGCGACGCCAAACGGGCGCATCTTCCTGAGTGGTCAGCAGGCGCTCGTGAGGTTGCTTCTGTCCCAGTCGGCGCTGGATCGGGCCAACGGCCTGCGAACCGCCGGGTTCGTCAGCGGCTATCGCGGCTCGCCTCTGGGTGGCGTGGATCGGGAGTTGATGAAAAGCAAAGACGTGCTGGAAAGCGCAGATATCCGCTTTCTGCCTGCCATCAACGAAGATCTGGCGGCTACGGCACTGATCGGCACTCAACGCGTCGAGACCGATCCGAAGAAGCGTTACGACGGTGTCTTCGGGCTTTGGTACGGCAAAGGCCCTGGCGTCGACCGCTCCGGGGACGCGATCAAGCACGGCAACTTTTACGGATCATCGCCCAACGGGGGCGTCCTGGTGGTCACCGGCGATGACCATGGCTGCGTATCGTCGTCGATGTCCCATCAGTCCGACCGCACCCTGATGGCCTGGGGGCTGCCGGTAATTCACCCGGCCGGGCTGGCCGACTACGAACGCTGTGGCCTGTGGGGCTGGGCGTTGTCGCGGGTGTCCGGACTATGGGTCGGCTTCAAGGCCATCACCGAGACCGTTGAGGCCACCACCTCCGTCGCGTCGTCCCCGTTGCCAGTATTTGTCACGCCCGAAATCGACCCGGGGCCGGACGGCCTGCACTGGCGCTGGCCCGACCTGCCGGGCATGCAAATCGAGCGGCGGCTTCCCTATAAGTTCGACGCTGCCCGTGCATTTGCGCTGGCCAACCCGATCGACGTCGTCGTGACGGCACCGCAGCAGCCGAGGCTGGTGATCGGCGCAATCGGCAAGGCCTATGGCGATGTGCGCCAGGCCTTGCAGCAGGGCGGGGTTTCGCTGGAGCAGCTGGAAAGTGCCGGTGTGGCACTGTTGAAGATCAATCTGGTCTACCCGCTGTCACCGGTGCTGGAGGCCTGGGCGAAGCAGGCCGATCAGGTGCTGATCGTCGAAGAGAAGCAAGCCATCGTCGAAGAGCAGCTCAAGCAAGCGCTCTACAACGCAGAGTCCGGGCAGCGTGCTGTCATCCTGGGCAAGCGTGACGAAAGCGGTGCACCGTTGATTTCGGATCACGAAGAACTGAGGCCGTCGCGCCTTGCGACGATGCTTCAACAACGATTGCAAGGTCTGGGCATCACGCTGAGAGTGCCCGAGTACTGGTATCTGCCTGCGGTTAGCCGGACTCATGACTGGATCCGCCGTACGCCGTATCTGTGTTCGGGGTGCCCGCACAACACCTCCACCCGTGTGCCGGAAGGCAGCGAAGCGCGGCTCGGCATCGGCTGCCACGCGATGGCGGCGCGCATGCCCGAACGTGCAACCAGCGGCAGCGTGCAGATGGGGGGAGAAGGGGTCGACTGGCTGGGGCAGGCGCCTTTTGTCGAAACCCCTCACATATTCCAGAACATCGGCGACGGTACGTTTTTCCATTCTGGCTATCTGGCAATCCGTCAGGCCATTGCGGCCGGCGCGACCATCACCTACAAGCTGCTGCACAACGATGCGGTGGCCATGACTGGCGGCCAGCCGATCGACGGCAAGCTGACGGTCAAGAAAGCCGTCGAACTGATGCAGGCCGAAGGCGCCCACCGGGTCGTGGTGGTGGCAGACGATCCGCAACGCTTCGAAGCGCGGGGCAGCCTTCCGCAGGGCGTCGAACTGTTACATCGTGAGCGGCTGGAAGAGGTTCAGCGACAGTTGCGCGAAACACGGGGTGTCAGTGTGCTGGTGTTCGATCAGGTCTGCGCCATCGAGGGACGTCGGCGCAAGAAGCAGTTGCCGGCGCCTGTCATGAAAACCGAAGTAGTGATCAACGAAGCGGTGTGCGAAGGCTGTGGCGACTGTCAGGTCAAGTCCAATTGCCTGTCCGTGACGCCGGTCGCGACCCCGTTCGGCACCAAACGCCGGATTGATCCCCACGGATGCAACACCGATCTGTCCTGCATCAAGGGCTTCTGCCCGAGCTTCGTCACGGTGACCGGCAAACCACGGGCGCAATACCGTCGGCAGGCCGACAGCCGCCAGGTTCTGGCCCGCGCTGAGGCATTGGCGCTGCCGTCTTCGCGCTCACTCGAAACCCCGTATGAAATGCTGCTGGCAGGCATCGGCGGCACCGGAATCGTGACGGTGGCGCGCACAGTTGCCCTGGCTGCCCATCTGGACGGCCGGGCGGTCAGCGTGCTCGATTTCACCGGGTTCGCCCAGAAGGGCGGGTCGGTACTCAGCCATGTGCGACTGGCCAACGCGGCCGACGTGCTGCACCAGCATCGCATCGACCTGGGTGGTGCCGACCTGTTGCTTGCGGCCGATCTGGTGGTCGCCAGCGAAGACGATGCATTGACGACATTGCGGGCAGGTAAAACAGTGGTCATCGCCAACACCGCCCAGACCCAGACGGGAGCGATGCTGCGCAATACCGAATTGCGCATCGAAACCGCCGCGATTCAAGCCTTCCTCAAACAACGGGTGGGCGCCGAGCACTACCACGCGCTGGATGCGGCACAACTGGCCAACAGCCTCGTCGATCCGATGCAGGCCAACATGCTGTTGCTGGGTTATGCCTGGCAGCGGGGGACGGTGCCGGTGTCGCTGCAAGCGCTGAAAGACGCCATCGATCAGGCCGGCAGCGCCGCCGCCAACCAACTGGCGTTCGCCTGGGGGCGGCTGTGGGCTCAGGAGCCGGCGTTCGTCATGCCATATCTCGACCCGGCGAGTAACGACGTGTCACCGGTGTCGATCATTGACCTCTCAGCTCGGCGCGAAGGCATCGAACGGCTGGTCGAGACCCGCAGTGTGTTCCTGACCCACTATCAGGACGCGGCCTATGCGGCACGCTACCGTCAGGTGATCGACCGGCTTCGGTCAATGCCTGCGATCGGCGACGACAGTCCGCTCACCGAGGCCGTGGCGCGCAACCTGTTCAAGTTGATGGCCTACAAGGACGAGTACGAAGTCGCGCGGCTGCTCACCGACAGTCGCTTCATCGCACCACTCAAAACCCGCTTCGAGAGTGGCGTCAGGCTCAAGTTCCACTTCGCATTGCCCCTGATGCGCAACCGCAAGGACGGCAACGGCGAGCCGAAGAAAATCGCCGTCTCCGGTTGGGTGTTGCCGTTGCTGAAGGTGTTGGCCAAGGGCCGCGTGTTGCGTCACACCCGCTTCGATCCGCTGGGATGGTCCGCCGAGCGCCGTGAGGAGCGGCGCCTGTTGCTCGACTACGAGCAGACGCTGCAACGCCTGCTGCCAAACCTGAGCGCGGAGAACCTGCCGTTGTTTGTGGAATGGGCGAATCTGCCGGACTCGATTCGTGGCTATGGCCACGTCAAGGAACGGTCGATCGCCGCCGCACGACAGCGGGAAAAAGAGCTGATCGTGCAAATCGTCGCGGGCACCCACAGCCTGTCGGCGGCCCCGGTCGTCGAGACCTGGCTGCCGCAATCGACCCTCGCCCCGCAGGCCCGCAAAGACGAAGCGCGGGACGTCAAGCAGGCCTCGTAGCCGGCGGGGTTTCACCTGCCTTCAAGACAACAACGACCAGAATGAGTGGACCCGACATGAACAACGAATGCATTTCACCGGAGCTTTTGCACAAAGGCTCGGCCGATGACGTACTGATCTGCGCCCCGAGGGTCGCGCTGCCGCTACACATCGACGAAGCGCTGCTGCAGGCTGGCGACAATGACCTGCTGGCGCGCCGGTTTTCGGCCGGCAGCGGCTCGCAGCGAAGCTTTGAGCTGACACCCGATGTACAGAAAAGGAGCCGCATGGGCGGCACCGAGGCGGACGACGAATGGGGCCGGGTGAGGGCGCTGCCGTACCAGATCGTCACTCCGGCCCTGCTGGAGAACGCGGCTGCCAACGTCAGCCCGGAGCAGGCGGTGGCGCGTCTGTGCGATTCGGTTCCGGCCATCCGCCGTGCCAGTTCGTTCCGCTTCATCAACAACGCCGACAACTACTTTTTCTACCGCAAGTCCCACGAACATGTGCCCGGCACCATGTTCATCGAAGCGGCGCGCCAGGCGGTGTATCACCATCTGTATCACCACACCGGTTATGCGCGGGGCGATGTGACCGTCAGCGTCAATGAACTGAACGCGAGCTTCTTCGCCTATGCGGAGTTGATGTACCCGATCGAACTGGTGGTCGACAACATGACCCCGACCGACAGTACATCGCCGAAGAAAATCTTCTTCCGGGTGGCGTTCTATCAGCGGCAGACCCTGTTCGCCACCATCGATACCAAGGCTACGGTGATCGACATCCGCCTGTTCGAGAAAACCCGGAACATCTTCATTCAGTCCAGCGACTGGTTCGCGCCCATCCACCCCGCGAAACTGGTGTGCAGCGTCAGCGATGGCCAGGGCCGCGAGGCCGATGTGGAGTTGCTCGGCCTGGGCAAGAACGGCTGCGTGACGACGATGCCGGAGATTGACTTCATCGACTCGGCCAGGCTGCACATCCGTTATGAAGGCAAGCTGGAATTTTCCTCCGCCATCCTCAGTGGCGGCCAAGGTCGGCACGCGTCGTGGGAATTCCCGGCACTGGGGTTCGACGACCTGCAGACCCTGAGCGACATGATCAAGCGTGGCTTCGTTCATCTGGACGAGGCGGCCCTCGGGGCGTTGCGCGCATGAGCAATGACATCGACGAGCCGATGGTGGCCACCGGCGTGCTGCAACTGGGCGCGCAGGTGGTTGCGAAAAACCGGATGTACTTTTCGTCCCTGGGCATGGATCTGTGTGACGAACACGGCTTTCCCCGGCCGGCGTTCTTTGCGGTCTACCGATCGTTGATGGACGGCGGGGCCGGTTTCGGCTTTCTCGGCAACGCGAGCGTGGACGCCGACGCACGCTACAACAGTCGTGGCCTGAAGCTGACGTCGCCGGTGCACGCCGACGCCTTGCGTCCGTTGTTCGAGGCTGCTCGACAGCGAAGCTTTCCGCTGGGCGTGCAGCTGCAGCACTACGGCCCGCAGTCGATGCCGTCGGAGCAGGGCATCATTCTCAGTCCGAGCGGTATCGCGTCCGCTGCGATGCTCAAGGCCTATCCCCAGGCGCGGGCCGTGGCGATGTCGCACACGCAGATTCTGCGCTGCGTCGATCAATTCTCGGCTGCCGCCCGGCTCGCACAAGCGGCCGGTGCCGCCCTGATCCAGGTCCAGGCATCGAACGGCTATCTGGTCAGCAGTTTCCTGTCGCCACGAACCAACCACCGCGACGATGAATGGGGCGGCAGCCCGCTCAAACGGGCCCGGTTGCTGCTGGCCATCGTCGAAGGTATCCGTGCGGCCACCGGCGATCAGGTGCCGGTCACTGTGCGTCTGGGCATCGATGACGGGCTGGGTGAGGAAGGCCAGCGCGCGAGTCTGCTGGGCGATGTGGTGGTCGCGCTCGAGGCCGCCGGAGTGGCGGCCATCACCTGTTCCACAGGGGTCAGCGAAACTTTTCCGTTCTTTTTCAGGAACAAGGCGCAGGCGCTGGCCCTGTCGCGTGCGGGCTGCCGCTACCTCAAAGGTTTTGTGCAGATTCCGGTGGGTTTCACCGGTTCGGTCAGCGATGTGTCGCAAGCCAATGAAATCATCGAGAGCGGCGATGCCGATTTCGTCGGATTCGGCCGCGCCATGCTGGCCGACAACCATTTCATCGCCAAGGAACTCGCCGGTCAGGCCGGACGGGTCAACCGTTGCCGGGGCGATGCGTTCTGTTTCCGTGACAAGAAGGATCCCATGGCCGAGCGGGTGTACTGCTGCGTCAATCCTGACTACCGCCGGCCGGAAAAACTGCAATTGCACTATGAGGAAAGTCTGAAATGAACTTCACCGGAAAAATTGCCCTGGTTGTCGGGGGTACGCGCGGCATCGGTTTCAACGTCAGCCAGAAGCTCGTCGAAGCCGGTTGCATCTGCTACATCACCGGTCGCAACGAGGATGACGGCCTGACCGCGCAAAGCCGGCTCGGCGAACGCTGCACGTTCATCAAAAGCGATGTCACGGACGAGGCGTCGGTGGCCGAGCTGTTCAGGATCATCAACGACCGCCACGGGCGACTCGATCTGGCGGTGAACAACGCCGGCGTCACCTCGAAGCACGCACCGATCCGTGACATGGATTTCGCCGACTGGAAACGCGTGCTGGAGATCAACCTGCTGGGCCCGCTGTTGTTGCTCAAGCACCAGACGAACCTGATCTCGAAGCATCCGGGTGGCTCGATCGTCAACGTGTCGTCCTGTGCCGGCCTGCTGGGCGTCGCCAAACAGAGTGCCTATTCCACCAGCAAGGCCGCCCTGAACATGCTGACCCAGGTCTGCGCCATCGAGTCTGCGGAAGCGGCATTGCCGGAGCGCCATCCGGTTCGCGTCAACGCGGTGTGCCCTGGCCCGACGATGGGCGGCATGAACTCGGAAGAACGCTTGAAGGCCAACCCGGAGTCCACGAAACACAAACTTCAGGTCACGGTCATGAAACGATTCGCCGATCCGAGTGAAATTTCTGCGGCGATCCTGTGGCTGCTCAGCGATGCTTCGTCGTTCGTCACCGGCACTGTGATGCCGGTGGACGGCGGTTTCTCGGCCGGTAAATTCTGATGAGCACCACAGAGCGCGAGCTGTCTCATCCAACAGGCAAACGGGTGTTTATCACCGGCGTGAGCAGCGGCATCGGCGAGGCGCTGACCGAGTTGCACCTGAAACACGGCTATACCGTGTTCGGCACTTCCAGGCGCGAACCCTACCGCTTCATGTCGCATCCGAACTTCCGGTTCCGGTCATTCGATCTTTCGAAAACCGACGAAATGGGCGAGCTGTTCATAGGACCGTTCGCCGAGATCCTGAGCCAGGGTGTCGATGTGCTCTTTCTCAACGCAGGGATCAGCGGCAACGTGCCGGCCCGGGGCGAGGAGTTTTCGGTGGCGGAGGTACAGCATGTGCTTAACGTCAACGTGCTGGCGAACAAAGCCATTCTGGATCTGATCCTGGCCTCGGCTCATCGCCCGGCCACCTGCGTGCTGTCGGCTTCGATGGCCGGTGTGCGGTTTCGCGCGGGCACGCTGACCTACAGCCTGTCGAAAGCGGCGCTGGCGGCACTGGGCGGTGTCTACGCCGAAGAAAACCCGGACATCTTCTTTGCCGTGCTGGGCCTGTGCAACGTCGACACCGGGCTGTCGCGACAAGTGAGCTTCAGCCAGAGGACCGCCGATTTCCCTGACTTGCGTTCCTTGCAACAGCGGGCCCTTGCTCCCGGTTACATGATCTCCGCCGCCCAGCGTGCCGAGGACATCCGCGAGGTGATCGGTGCACCTGCCGACTATGGCTTGAAAAGCGGCGTGTTCGTCGACATGAGGACCGTGCTGACCCGTCAACCGAAGGCGAGCGAGCCGCTACCCCAAGCCTAGCGAACCCGTTGACGCACCCCCAATAAAGGAATGTTGGAATGCTGAACGAAGTCAAAACCCTGGTCGAAACCGCTGTGCGGCAACAGGATCTGTTACTGAGCGAACCCATCGACCTGTCCCGTGGTGAAGACAGCCCGTTGTATGGCGTCGAAGGCACCATCGACTCCATGACCCTGGTCTCGATCATCGTCGACACCGAAGAAAAGATCCGCCACCGATTCGGCGCCGAAGTGCACCTCGCCGATACCTCCGACCTGCCTGCGACCGCCACGCCGTTCGCGACACTCGGCACGCTGTGCGCGTATGTCATGAACCGGTTGGAGTCAGCCCTGACGGCGGCCGGTACAGAGGCTCTGGCCAATTGACTCAACGGTCGCCGTCGCAGGGCGGCGCCTTTATCGAGAGGTGGACATGCAAGTCGAAACGTTTCTGGAACATCTGAAGGCCGGCGCGGACAGGCCGGCGATCATCAGCGACGAAGGTCGCTTCACTTACGCCGAACTGTGCCGACAGATCGACGTCTATGCCGAGTCGCTGGCGGCGCAATCGGTCAGCGATTGCTGTGTGCTGCTGGTCGACAACTACAGCTTTAACAGCGTCTGCCTGTTGTTCGCTCTATGGCGGCGCAACAATGTCGTGGCGTTGTCGGTGCCCAAGAGCGGCGAGCAGCTGGTGAATCTGGCGCACGCTGCCGGTGCACGGTTTACCGTGACGGGGAACGGGCCACAAGGTTACTCGGTGGTGGCGAACGATGGCGCTGCGGTGCCGTCGACTGTCGGCGGTCTCGTGTCGCGCCGGCAGGCCGGTTTCATTGTGTTCTCGTCCGGCTCGACCGGGCCGGCCAAGGGCGTCGTGCACGACGTCGCACGTTTCTTCGAGCGTTATCTGAAGGCCGAGCAGTGTGGCGCGATTCTGGCGTTCCTGCTGTTCGACCACATCGGCGGACTGGTCACCGTCCTGCAGGCACTGGCCACCCACGGGACGCTGGTTTTGCCCAATGAGCGTTCGCCTCAGGAAGTCGGGCGCTGTATCGAAACGTTCAAGGTGCAAACGCTGCATGTGTCGCCGACGCTGTTGAACTTGGCGACGATCACCGGCGTGTTCCAGACCTGGGACATCCGCAGCCTGCAACGTATCTATTTCGGCTCCGAGCCGAGTTCGCCCGAAGCCATTCAACGCATCGCCCGCACATTGCCGCAGGTGCGGCTGAACCAGTTGTACGGCATGTCGGAAATCGGTGTGTTGCCCTGTCGGGGTCTGGATGGCGACAGCGCCTGGATGACCGTCGAGGATCCGGCCTACAGCCTGCGGGTGGTCGACGGCATTCTGCAGGTGCGCGGAGCGACCAATATGCTCGGTTACCTGAGCGGCCCAGGCGAGCTGTCCGATGATGGTTATCTGATTACCCAGGACCTGGCGGAAGAACGCGACGGCTACTTCAGGGTCAGCGGGCGGGCGGTCGATGTGATCAACGTCGGCGGCAAGAAGGTGTTTCCGTCTCACGTGGAGAGCGTGTTGATGGGCATCGACAACGTTTCTGACGTCGTGGTCTACGGTCAGCCCAACCCGTTGCTCGGTCAGATCGTGGCCGCGCGGTTCACCTTGCTGGAACCGGAAACGCTGGAAGCGTTCAAGCCGCGACTGTATGCAGCGATCCGCGACGTGTTGGCACCGGAGCAGTTGCCCCGGCTGATCTCCGTCAGCGACACGCCACTGTTCACCAGCCGCTTCAAGAAAATGCGCCACCCTGGCGTCCTCAGCGGGTCGTAAGACCTGATTACCACGTTATAAGGAAATGACAACATGGCCGTACTCGAAGCAATGCGCGCAAGCATCGCGGAAATCCTGACCCTGCCGCTGGATGAACTGAAGGGCGATGTCCGTTTGGAGAACAGCGACAACTGGGACTCGATGGCCAGGATCGGCATTGTCGCCCTGGTGTTCGAATCGACCGGCGTGACGGTGTCTGGCGAAGAGATGGACCGTATCGTGACGGTGCAGGACATCTTCGATCTGGTATCCCTGAAAATGAAGGAAACCGCATGACCCTGCGCACCCTTTGCGGAGTGACCGTGCGTGCGGTCACGTCCGCGTTGCCCGAACGGCGCGTGGGGCTGGACGACTTCGCCGAACTGTTCGGCGCCAAGGAAGTGGCCCGCATCGCCAAAAGCACCGGCATCGAATCGATCAGGAAGCCGGATCGCTGGACACGTCCGACCTGGTGATCGCCGCGTGCCGTCACCTGCTGGATCAGGGTGTGTGCGCAGCGCAGGAGATCGATGGTCTGATCGTCGTGACCCAGACCCCGGACTCGTGGGTGCCGGGTGTCGGTTTCCTGGTCCAGCAGGCGCTCGGACTGCCTCAGCACTGTCTGGTGCTGAACGTTTCCGCCGGTTGCTCGGGGTACGTCACTGCGCTGGTTCAGGCCGGCGCGCTGATCGCCGCCGGCGCCTGCAAAAAGGTATTGCTGTGCACCGGGGATGTGACCACCAAGCTGCTGGACGGTCGCGACCGGCATGTGAAGATGCTGTTTGGCGATGCGGCTTCAGCCACTCTGCTGGAGGCGGGCGAGGGGACGTTCGAGTTTCTGTGTGGAGCCGACGGCAGTGGTCGTGAGGCTCTGGAATCAGACATCGCCTACACGCCTGAGGGTGACAGCCAGACCCGCGCCTCGATCCAGCGTCTGCAGATGGACGGTACGGCGGTGATGAACTTTGCACTGAACCGGGTACCGCAGACCGTCAAGTCGCTGCTTGACGCGACGGGGTTGACGCCGGCGTCGCTCGACTTACTGGTGCTGCACCAGGCAAACGGGTTCATGCTCAACTACCTGCGGCGGATGATCGGCGTCGCGCCGGAGAAGATGCCGATCGACATCGACGATGTCGGCAACACCAGCTCCACATCGATTCCGATTGTCCTGTCTCGCCACGGTGCGGTTGGCACAGCGCAGGCACAGAACGTTGTGTTGTGCGGATTCGGTGCCGGTCTGTCCTGGGGCGCATTGAAACTCGACCTTCGGCGCACGCTCGCCGTGCCGCCGTGCTACGTGCCTGAAGAAGCCACGCAGGCCGCCGGCCCCGGCGAACGTCTGGAAGCCTGACGGGCCAATGCTGTCGGAGCTTTCGGGGATGTCTGCGGGCATTCCCGAAAGGACTCCGGATCTCTCCACCGGATGAAAAGGGACACCATTGCATGTTCGGGACATTCTGGAAAACACTCGGGATCTTTGGCGACGGAACCGATGCCCACGGGATTTCACCTTCACCGTTTCTTCCGCGATTCAACTTTTACGAAGTCCACCAATCGGGCGCGATTGATGCTCAGCCCGATGCCATCATTGCCGCGGTGTGTGCCCTGGACATGCGCGCGGACCGGGTGGCCGATGCCTTGCTGACCCTGCGCGAGCTGCCGGCAAAGCTGATCAGAACCATCGGCAACCGACCGCAACCCGCGCCCGCGCCGTTCGGTTTTGACACCTTCACCTTGCTGCGGCGCACTGACCACGAAGTGTCCCTGGGATTGGCGGGGCGTTTCTGGCGCCCGGATCTGGACGCTTGCCTTGTGGCCGATGCTCCGGCGTTCATGGCGCTGGACGATCCCCGCGTCGCCAGGCTGGTGTTGCGTTTTCAAGTCATCGAGCAAGCAGAAGGCGTACGTACGTTATGCACCGAAACGTTCGTGTTCTGCCCCAACACTCGAACCAGATGGTTGTTTACACCGTATTGGCTGGCGATCCGCCTGGCCAGCGGCTGGATCCGGCGTCGAACCCTGGCATCGATCCAGCGGCAATTTCCGGCACCCATCCCATAGGCCGGGGAGGGCCACCCTAAGGAGAGAGTCGAGGTTCTGTAATAATTTGCATCAATTGGTTACATTTATAGCCTCTGCGAATCAATTCCTCCCGAGTCTTCCATGGCCATCAACTTCGACCTCAACGACCTGCAAGCCTTTCGCGCGGTGGTCGAGCAGGGCAGTTTCCGCAAGGCCGCGGACACCGTGCGCATCTCGCAACCGGCCTTGAGCCGACGCATCGAAAAGCTTGAAGACGCCCTCGGCGTGAAGCTGTTCGAACGCACCACGCGCAAAGTCAGCCTGACCCAGGCCGGACGCGGTTTCATGCCAAGTGTCGAGCGTTTGCTGGACGATCTTGATGTGGCTTTGCTTGGTATCAGCGAAGTCGCCTCCAACCGTCAGGGCCACGTCACCGTCGCTTGCGTGCCGTCGGCGGCTTACTACTTCATGCCACGGGTGGTCGCCCGCTATCACCAGCAGTTCCCGCGTATCAAAGTCAAAGTCCTCGACTCCAGCGCCCACGACGTCCTGACGGCAGTGGTCAACGGCGAGGCGGATTTCGGTCTGAGTTTCATGGGCACTCAGGAGGTGGGCGTGGATTTCGAGCCGCTGGTGCAGGAGAGCTACGTGGTGGCCTGTCGTCGCGATCACCCTTTGGCCGGGCGCAGCAGCGTCAGTTGGGACGAGTTTTACCAGCAGGATTACATCTCGCTGGACAAGACGTCGGGCAATCGCTTTTTGCTCGATCAGGCGCTGGCGAAAGTGGTGCCGCAACGGCCGAGCATCTGCGAAACCCTGCACGTGACGACGATGATCGGTCTGGTGGAGGCGGGACTGGGTGTGGCGGCGGTGCCGTTGATGGCGATGCCGGCGGCGGATCATCCGATCCTGACGCGGGTGCCGCTGACCGAGCCGCAAGTGATGCGCAGTGTCGGCATCATCAAGCGCCGGGGTCGTACCCTGACCCCGGCGGCACTGGAACTGGAGCGGCTGGTGGTGGAAATGAAGGTCCAGCCGCCGAAGGTCAGCGCTTGACCGAATCCAGCCCGGTAGCCTGTACGTCGGCCTGGGCGGCAGGCGCGGCCAGATAGGCAAGCAACGCCTTGGCTTCCTGCGGATGCTGGGCACCCACCGGAATCCCCGCCGCGAAACGCGTTACCGATTGCACCGATTCCGGGATCTTCCCGACATACGTCACCCCCGGCACCGGCAGCAACTCGCTGACCTGCTGGAAACCCAGTTGATAGTCACCGGTGGCAACCACCGAGCCTACCGGAATTTTCGGGATCATCTTCGCCTTGGGTTTCAGCTGATCTTCGACGCCGAGCTTCTTGAACAACTGCTGCTCGATGTACACGCCGCTGGCGCTGTCGGAGTAGGCCACCGATTGGGCATCGAGCAGGGTTTTCTTCAGGGCATCGACGTTGCTGATGTCCGGTTTCGGCGCGCCTTCGCGCACTACCAGGCCGATCCGCGAATCCGCCAGTTCCACCCGCGAGGCCGGGTCGACCTTGCCTTGCTTGATCAAGTCGTCGAGGGCGTAGCCGACCATGATCACCACGTCGGCCTGCTCACCCCGGGCCAGGCGATTGGGGATCGCCTCCGGGGCCTTGCCCATCGACGGGCCGAGAATGGTGTCGAGGGTGTTGCCGGTGTTCGCGGCGAATTTCGGCCCGAGAATTTTGTAGGCGGCGGTGAAACCGCCGGAGGTCATTACCCGCAGTTCTTCAGCCTGGGCCGCAACGTTGAACGCAAGGCCGGCGAGCAGGGCAGTAACCGTCATGAGTTTTTTCATGATGCTCTCCTCAAACAGCGACAGGTTGCAGACGACCGCCCGCACGGCGATACAGATACAGCGTCGCGCACAACGCACACAGCGCGCCGACACTCATCCAGTAACCCGGCGCAGCCTTGTCGCCGGTGTACTGGATCAGGAAAGTCGACATTGCCGGGGTGAAGCCGCCGAAGATCGCGGTGGCAAGGCTGTAGGCCAACGAGAAACCGGCCACACGCACCTCAACCGGCATGATCTCGGTCAGCGCCGGAATCATCGCGCCGTTGTACATGCCGTAGATGAACGATAGCCACAGCAGCGACAGCAACATGTGGCTGAAGCTCGGCGCCTGCACCAGATACGACAGCGCCGGATAGGTGGTCGCCAGAGCCAGCAACGACATGGTGATCAACAGCGGGCGACGACCGAAACGGTCCGACAACGCGCCGCCAATCGGCAGCCAGAAGAAGTTCGAAACGCCCACCAGCAGCGTCACCAGCAACGCATCCGAGGTGCTCAGGTGCAGCACGGTTTTACCGAAGGTCGGCGCGTACACGGTGATCAGGTAGAACGCGGTGGTAGTCAGGGCAACCATCAACATCCCGCCGATGACCACGACCCAGTTCTGGCCGAGGGTGCGGAACACCTCTTTCATGCTCGGGCGATGTTTGCGGGTGGCGAACTCTTCGGTTTCCGCCAGGTTGCGACGCAGCAGGAAGATGAACGGCACGATCATGCAACCAACGAAAAACGGAATCCGCCAGCCCCAATCGGCAATCACATCCGGCGCCATCCACTGGTTCAGGGCAAAGCCCAGCGCGGCGGCAACGATGATCGCAACCTGTTGGCTGGCCGACTGCCAGGCGGTGAAGAAACCCTTGCGGCCCGGGGTGGCGATCTCCGACAGATACACCGACACACCGCCCAGTTCTGCGCCAGCCGAGAAGCCCTGCAGCAAGCGCCCGACCAGCACCAGCGCCGGGGCGAACAGACCAATGGTTTCGTATCCGGGCACCAGCACAATCAATATCGTGCCGCTGGCCATGATCGACAGGGTGACGATCAAGCCCTTGCGACGACCGACGTCATCGATGTACGCACCGAGCACAATGGCCCCCAGCGGACGCATCAAAAAGCCTGCGCCGAACACCGCGAACGTCATCATCAGGGAAGCGAACTCACTGCTCGCCGGAAAGAACACCGCCGCGATCTGCGTGGCGTAGAAGCCGAACAGAAAGAAGTCGAACTGTTCGAGGAAGTTACCCGAGGTCACCCGGAAAATGGCACCGGCTCGCGAGCCGCCGTGTGGGATTGAGGCTGTCATCGAAAAATACTCCACCGCTTTTATGACGTGCGCGACGGGGAGGCGGCGCACGGTTTTTATTGGGGCGGATAGTGGCGCAGGGGGATCGATCTGTTAATTGCATAGTTGGCATGGATTGATGCGTATGCTGGATCAATGCATCTGGAGGGGCGACTACACTTTCGAATCCGGCATCATCAAAAAACAAGGAATGATTCCAGAACCCCGCAGTCGGAGTTCAGGTATCACACATCTGAAGGAGGTTCACCGATGAACAATAAGACCCTGATCGCCAGCCTGGCCCTCGTCGCCGGCATCGCCGGGATCACCCCACTCGTTCAAGCGGCGCAACCCTCGACCGATACCGTCGAACGCTCGCCCACCGACGGCCGCGAACTGAAGGTCAACGACCGCGCCCCGGACGTCTATCAGCGCAGCGAAAAAGCCATCAAGAACTGGAAACAGAAAGGCCTCAAGCAACCCGATCCGCAGGCGCAGTGGGTGCAGATGAACGACAAGTACGTGATGGTGATGATCACCAACGGGACGATTGTGGATATCAAGCCGGTGGAGCGTTAACGCTCACATTCCAAATCCCGGTGCACTTGCCCGCACCGGGCTTTCGCCACCCAACCGATACTGATTATTCCCGCTGCGCTTGGCCTCATACATCGCCAGATCCGCAATATGCAGCAGCCGATCCATGGTCGGCGCATGGTCGGGGAATACCGCCACGCCGAGGCTGGTGCCGATGTGGCGTTGGTCGTTGCCGATGGTGATCGGCGGGGACAGTTCGATGAAAATTTTCTGACAGATGCTGCGGGCTTCGTCCTGCAGGTTCAGGCCGGGGGCGAGGCCTTGGAGAATGACCACGAATTCGTCGCCGCCGATCCGCGCGACGGTATCGCTGACTCGCAGGATACGTTTCAGCCGTGTGGCTGTGGTGATCAGGACGCGGTCGCCGGCGGCATGGCCGTAACGGTCGTTGATGCTTTTGAAACCGTTGAGATCGATAAACACCAGCGCCACCCGGGTCTCGGTAACGCGGGCATGTTCCAGTGCTTCTGACAGGCGTTCTTCCAGCACCAGTCGATTGGGCAAACCGGTCAGCGGATCGAAGTGAGCCAGGTGCTGAAGGTAACTGGCCGAGGCCTTTTCTTCGGTGATATCGCGCACCACGCCCATCATCTTGATCATGGCGTCATGATCGTTCTTCACCACGTTGCCGGTTTCCCGCAGCCAGCGAATCGTGCCGTCGGGCCAGACCACGCGGTATTCCTCGTCGTGGTTTTCACCGGTTTCCAGGCAACGCAATTCCCCGGCGCGCACCTTGGCGCGATCGTCCGGGTGGACGCAGGAGCAGAACAAGGCGTAGGAGGGCGTCACTTCGCCGATCTTGAACCCGAACATGCCGAAGATCGCGTCGGACCAATAGAGTCGATCCGTGTCGACTTCCCAGTCCCAAGTACCGATCCGCGCAAAATACTGACTGCGCTTGAAGCGCTCGGCATCGCCATCCTGGCGGATGTTCTGGCCTTCGGCCGCGCGAGTGAGCAATTCACGGTATTCGGCAAGTTGCCGACGCAGGGCACGCTCGCGACGAATCAACACGGCGATCACGACCATCAGCACAACGACAAGGGCAAAGCCGATCCAGAGTTGAGTCATTCAAGCATCGCTGACATGGCGTATCGATTCGGGGTTGGTGGCGGGTGGCTATCATTCATCACGGCCAACGCTGGGTCAAACGGTTGCCAATGTCCGGCATTTCTGGGAAAACGGCGGCCAGCGGAACAATAGAGTGAATGTTATGAATGATGAACTGCAGATAATCGAACTTCAGCCCGGCGACGGAAAAGCCGCCGTCAAAGGCGCATTGATCACCACCCAATACACCGGTTGGCTGGAAGACGGCACCGAATTCGATTCGTCCTGGAGCCGGGGCAAACCGTTTCAATGCGTGATCGGCACGGGCCGGGTGATCAAGGGCTGGGACCAAGGGATCATGGGCATGCAGGTCGGCGGCAAACGCAAACTGCTGGTGCCGGCGCACCTGGGGTACGGCGAGCGGACGATGGGCAAGATTCCGCCGAATTCGAATCTGGTGTTCGAGATTGAGTTGTTGGAGGTTTTGACGCGGGAGGATTGAATCTCGCGGGACGAGGGCGTTGTGATGAGGGAAGTCCCTGATCACAACGTCCGGCATGCAAGGATTCGATGAGTCAGGTGAATGCCTCAATATCGTCAAGCGTGTCTGCGATCACGCCTTCCAGCGAGGGGAAGCTTTTCTTTACATCTTCCAGCGCTGAGAGAACGGCATCTTTGTCCAGCTCGCCGTACCTGCGAGCGATGTGGCCGAGAGCGGTAATGGCGGAGGAGACTACGGCTTCATTACTGCTGGCGAAATACTTCAAGCAAGTCTGTTGGGCCCAAATCCTGTCTTCTTCATTGAGGCCAATAGAAATCAGAGCCTGGATAACGTCTGTGTCTGTGCGGCTTTGAAGAAGTCTCACTGCTTCATCATGGCTAATAGACGGGTCTTTATAGGTCAAGCTCACTTCTTGGCTCCCAGAATGTTGCCTTTGTTATCCGTTTTCTTGGCTTTGATTAGCGCGTTTTTCACAGTGAATGCAAAAAATGAACCCGCTGCCTCCGATCACGGAGCAGCGGGTTTTTTCTTGCCTTTTACCTGAGGCGTTACGCAGCCATCGCCATCTCATCCAGCGTCGCGGCAACCGTGCTGGTCAGGCTCGGAAATCTGCGTTTGACGCTGTTAAGTGCCGGCATTACGCGTTCCCGGTCCAGTTTGCCGTGATCGCGGGCGAGCTGGACGAGGGCCTCGAGGGCGGCGGTGACGATGGATTTTCTTTCGCTTTCGAGCAGCAGCAGACAGGCTTTTTCGGCCCATTGGCTGTCTTTCTCGTTGAGGCCGATGGAGATCAGGGCGGCGACGACGTGTGCATCGGATTTGCTTTCCATGGTGTGTTCCTCAGGTCGTGGCATCGAGGGTGTCCAGCGCCCGGTTCACGGCGAGTTCGCCACACATCACCACTTGGGCGATGCCCAGGACGGTGCTGCGGTAGGGCGGGTCCAGCAGCGCGGCGAAGTCGCTGAGCATCACGCTGGCCGAGGCCATCGATTCGCAGGCGTGGGCCAGCAAGGCATGTTGATCGATGTGGGGGGCGATGAGGAACATGCGGCCGGGGCAGTGCTGTTTCGGGGCGGTGGGTTTCAGGTAATGGTCGAGGGCGCGCTCGGCGGCTTCGTGGAGTTTTTTGAGTCGGTTGTGGAGTAGGGAGAGGTTGGGTCGGATTCGGACGATACGTCTGTTTCCGGAGGATTAGGCGTTGGCTTGATCATTTGCTTGGAAACCTCCAATAGAGGCTGACACGTTCTTGCGACTAAACAATAGGTGGCAGCTGTACGCAGGTTAGTCGACCAGTATCCAAGCACTACTGGCGCGCCCTAGAGCGCCCTACGCACAGCCGCCATTGAGTTCAGGCGTGGGAATGCCTGACTGAAAAACAGCTTGCGAGCTTGGATAAAACGCCGAGCGACTAAACCCGTTCACTGACCATTCAGTGATGCGAATCAAGTTACGGGGAGGCTCCAAACCGCACAAGCCGGCGGATTCTGGCGTAGTTGTAGGCAAAGGCGCAAGGCAATGTAGCCTCCCGGATGGGGGCAAAATGATGCGTCATTTTTCAGTCCGCCATCGCGAGCAAGCTCGCTCCCACAGGGTTCTGTGTCGGCTTGTCAGGTGTGCCGGCTCGCGCATTTCTGCTTTGTGATACTGGATATTTAATAAGCCACTTCTAGCTTGATTTATATCGGTTTCGATATAGCCTGCATGGCACATCCAGCAAAAGGAAACAGGCTAAACCATGAAGGATCATCAAAATCCACCCCAACGTTTCGCAAGCGTCTGGGATGCACTGGAAGACACGCCGCAGGAAGCGGCCAACATGCGCCTGCGGGCCAAACTGATGCGTACGCTCTGCGAAACGATTCGTGCCTGGGAGCTTTCGCAAAAGGAGGCGGCCAAACGTCTTGGCATCACCCAGCCGCGCCTCAACGACGTACTCAACGGCAAAATCGACAAGTTCTCTCTCGATGCGCTGGTCAACCTGTCGGCCGCAGCGCAACTGGACGTAGACCTCTGCTTCTCGTCGTCCCCGCCACTGCAATGGGCCTGACAGACGAGGGTTCCCAGCGGCCCTGCATCTGAAAATCCTTCTAGAGGCGGCGCTGTCTGAAGCGCCGCCTCATTCTCCCAAATCAAATTTTCAAGCTGCGACGGACGGTCTAAACCAGGCCTTGCCCCTTCCGACCGGAACAGCGACCATGCTCGCCATATAGGGGTAGGGGGTATAGGTATGTCGCACACGCATGAACACAAAGGCGAGTTGCTCAACCGCGTCCGACGCATTGCCGGGCAGGTTCAGGCGGTTGAGCGGGCACTGGAGTCCGAGGCCGATTGTGCCAAGACGTTGCACCTGATGGCGGCGATTCGCGGCGCGGTCAATGGCTTGATGGAGCAGTTCATCGAGGCCCACGCCCGCGAGCATGTCGCCCATCCCGACCTCAGCGACGAAGCCCGAGCCCTGGGCGTGGAAGAGTTGCTGCAAGCCATCCGCCGCTATTCCAAGTGAGCACCGACACCATGAATCTGACGACGCGTTCTGACGACTTTTCCCACGACCACCAGTTCCTCGGCGCGTCCCATGACGACAACGCCCGTCGCACCTTGTGGGTGGTGGCGCTGACGTTCGTGATGATGATCGGCGAAATTGCCGCCGGTTACCTCACGGGTTCCATGGCGCTGCTGGCCGACGGTTTCCACATGGCGACCCACGCCGGCGCCCTTGGTATCGCGGCGGCGGCCTATGGTTTTGCCCGGCGCAATGCCAACAACCGTCGCTACAGTTTCGGCACCGGCAAGGTCGGCGATCTGGCGGGTTTTGCCTCGGCCATGGTGCTGGGGCTGGTGTCGCTGGGCATTGCCGGGGAGTCGGTTTTCCGTCTGTTCGAGCCCACCAGAGTGGCGTTCGGGGAGGCTACCTTGATTGCCGTGGTCGGCCTGGGCGTCAACCTGCTCAGCGCTTTTTTGCTGGCCGGCCATCACGGTCATCATGACCACGGCCATAGCCACGATCATGGTCATCATCACCATCACGACAACAACCTGCGTTCAGCTTACGCGCACGTACTCGCCGATGCGTTGACCTCGGTGCTGGCGATTGCCGCGCTGCTGGCCGGTCGTTATCTGGGCTGGGTCTGGATGGACCCGGTGATGGGCATTGTCGGTTCCATCGTCATCGCCAAATGGGCCTGGAACCTGATGCGTGACAGCGCCGCCGTGCTGCTCGACACCACCGATGAACCGGTGGCCGAGGAAATCCGTGAGCTGCTGGAAACCTCCGACGACGTGCGCATCAGCGACCTGCACGTCTGGCAGGTCGGCCCGCAGGCGCGGGCGGCGATTGTCAGCGTAGTCGCGGCGGCTGGCGTGACTGCCGAAGCGATTCGCGAGCGGCTGGCACCGGTGCATGAGTTGTCGCACCTGACCATCGAATTACGTAGCGCTTAAGTCGTCGCCTCGCAGAACAATGGAATCCGCCCATTGAGGGAAGGGCGGTAATGCCAGGTGAACCGGCTCAGGTCGATGTCATGGGCGAGGATTTCACCGACGGTGGCGCTGGCAATGGTCATCGCCATCCTTTGCCCTGGGCATTGGTGACGACCGCTGCCGAACGTGAAGCTGCGGCGGTTCGGGCGATCCGGCAGAAATTGATCCGGGTTTTCATTAAGTGCCGGATCGCGGTTGGCCGAGGCGAGCAACACCAGAATCACGTCACCTGCTTCAAAGCGAACGCCGTCGATTTCGCAGGTGTTCGCGACAAATCGTCGGGTGTTCTGCACTGAAGGATCGAAGCGCTGGACTTCGGCAAGCAGCGAATCGACTGACACGTCGCGTAATTCCGGCTGACGCCGCAACGCCACCAGCGCATTGCCGATCAGGCCGGCGGTGGCTTCGAATGTCTGCGAGCAAAGTCCGATGAGGTTGGCGATCAGCACGTCCTCTTTGCCTGAAAAGCGCTGTTGAATGTCGGCGAGAAACGGGTTCGGATCTGCCAGTAATTCAATGAAGTAACCGTGCAATTGCTCGGCCGCTCGATGGGCTGCCGCCAGTTGCAGGTCATTGCTCAACGGCGAAAGGCACGCTGAAAAATCGGCGGTCAGCTCACTGATCGTCCGCGCTTGTGCCGGAGTGAATCCGAGCAAAGCCGCGACCACGCATACCGGCCCGCGAAACATGCCCTTATATAAGCCGTCGGCATCGTTTGTGATCAACCGCGCGGCGACCAGCGCTTTGACATCTTCGTCATTGATAAGCCCCAGCGGCGGCTCAACGGCCGAACGCGGGCAACGCTGAGCTTCGCCATCATTCATCCGCATCAACTGGCCGAACACCTTGCCCGCCATGCCATCGGCAATCGCCTTGGGCACCGGCTCCTGCACCGGACGCACCCGGCAATCCGCATGCGCCAAAACCGCGCAAACCGCCCGGGCACTGCTGGCCACCCACAGTTTCAGTCCGTGATGAAAGGTCAGCCCGCCCGCCGCGCGCAGTTCGGCGTAGTAAGGGTAGGGATCGGCGTGAGTCGCAGCGATGATCGGGTCCATGGATCGCAACCTTGTCGGTGGGGAAAGTGTTGCTACTATCTCCAGTCCTTGGGGGCGATGATTCGTCCGGGAGCGAAATATGCACGCAGAACATCAAGACATCGGCGTCTCGCAAGTGGCCGCCGCCATCGCGGAACCGGCGCGAACCAAAATGCTGTGCTCGCTGATGGACGGCCACGCCCGCACCGCCACGGAGCTGGCGACCCTCGCCGACGTCAGCGCCTCCACCGCCAGCGCACACCTGGCCAAACTCAAGGACCTGGCGCTGGTGCGCCTGCACGTGCAGGGCCGCCACCGTTATTACAGCCTCGCCGACAAGCGCGTGGCTCAGGCCCTCGAAGCGCTGATGGTGATCGGCCAGAACCCCGCACCGACCTTCAAACCCCACACGCCCGATCGCCTGCAATTTGCCCGCACCTGCTACGACCATATGGCCGGCACGCTGGCGGTGTTGCTGCATGACCGGTTGCTGGAGGGCGGTTGGCTGGTGGAAACCGATGAGCGGGCGTACCGCTTGAGCGAGAGCGGAGAGGCGCTGTTCGAAGGGTTGGGAGTCGAGGTCAGGGATCTTTCGACGTTACGCCGACGGTTCGCTTGCCCATGCCTGGACTGGAGCATGCGCCGGCCGCATCTGGGTGGATCGCTTGGAGCGGCGCTGTTGCAGATGGCGTTGAAGCGCAAATGGGTGACGCAGTATCTGGACAGCCGGGCGCTGACTTTGACGGCGGCGGGGCGTAAGGAGATGACGGCGCGGTTCGGGGTGAAATGGCCCGATATGACGCAGCCTGTCTCCGTGCGTAAATCCCCGGCCATCGCGCCCGCCAGCCGCGTGCAGTAAGCGCGACCGACGAAGGGTTGTTTTACGCCTTGTCGCCCGTGAGCGGACTCTATACTGTATATGCGAACAGTATAAGGTCCATGCCATGCAACTCATCGACAAGCTCAGCATCCTCGCCGACGCCGCCAAGTACGACGCCTCCTGCGCCAGCAGTGGTGCGCCCAAGCGCAGCTCCGAGGGCAAGAGCGGGCTGGGTTCGACCGATGGCATGGGCATCTGTCACAGCTACACGCCGGACGGGCGTTGTGTGTCACTGCTCAAGGTGCTGCTGACCAATTTCTGTCTCTACGACTGCCAGTACTGCGTCAATCGCCGTTCCAGCGACGTGCCGCGGGCGCGTTTTACGCCGGAGGAAGTGGTGACGCTGACCCTGGATTTCTACCGGCGCAATTGCGTCAGTGGATTGTTCCTCAGTTCGGGGATCATCCGTTCGGCGGACTACACCATGGAGCAACTGGTGCGTGTTGCGAAGCTGTTGCGTGAGGAGCATGAATTCCGTGGCTACATCCATCTCAAGACCATTCCCGAAGCGGATCCCGCGCTGATCGAAGAAGCCGGGCGCTATGCCGACCGCTTGAGCGTCAACATCGAATTGCCTACCGATGCCAGTTTGCAGACGCTGGCGCCGGAGAAGCAGATCGGCTCGATCAAGCAGGCGATGAACACCATCTACACCGGCGTGCAGACCGTGCTCAACGAACCCCGCGCCCCGAAGTTCGCCCCGGCCGGGCAGAGCACGCAGATGATTGTCGGTGCCGATGACACCGACGACAGCACCATCCTCCACAGTGCTCAGGCGTTGTATGGCAACTTCCGCCTGCGTCGGGTCTATTACTCGGCGTTCAGCCCGATTCCCGACAGCCCGAAAAGCGTGCCGCTGGCCGCGCCGCCGCTGATGCGTGAGCACCGCTTGTATCAGGCTGATTTCCTTTTGCGCGGCTATGGCTATACCGCTGGTGAATTGCTCAAGGGGCCGGGCAATCTGGCGTTGGACATCGACCCGAAACTGGCCTGGGCGCTGCAGAATCGCGAGGTGTTTCCGCTGGACCTCAATCGCGCCGAGCCGGCGTTGATCTCACGCATTCCCGGCATCGGCCTGCGTACCACCGAACGTCTGGTGGAACTGCGTCGACAACGGCGCATTCGTTACGAAGACGTGGCCCGCATGCGCTGCGTATTGGCCAAAGCCAAGCCATTCATCATCACCAGCGACTATCACCCGCAGCAGGCAGAAGTCACCAGCCAGATGCTCTATCAACAGTTGCGCGACCGGCCGATGCCGCAGCAGATGGGGTTGTGGGGATGATCAATCTCGATTGCGATGACTTGTTCGACACCTGGCGCCAACAGGCCCGCTGGCTGCTCAGCCATGAAATCGATCCGAGTCTGGTGAGCTGGGCGTCGGAAGGGGTAAGTGATCTGTTTGCCAGTGACGTGTCGGTGCCTGAAGGGCAGGGACCTTTTCAGGCGCGTATTCCGCGTGCATTGCTCGACACCCTGGAACAAGCGTCACGCTACCGTGGCGATCAGCGTTGGAGCCTGCTTTATGAGGTGCTCTGGCGCGTCAGCCATGGCGATCGCACGGCAATGATGGCCGGCGACAAACTCGGCAGTGAGTTACAGCGGCGGATCAAACAGGTGCAGCGTGAAGCCCATCATTTGCATGCGTTCGTGCGCTTCATCGAGCGACCGCCAGAGCTGCCGGGCCCGCAATACGTGGCGTGGCACGAACCGGCCCACGACATTCTGCACAGCGCCAGTGAACACTTCATCGGCCGCATGGGGCGCCATCGCTGGCTGATCGCTACGCCCCGCGACGGGGTTTATTACGATGGCGAACAGTTGATCCATCAGCGCCAGTGCCCGCTGGAATGGCAGCAATTGGCGCAGAACGTCGACGATCCGCAGGGCGAGTTGTGGCTGGCGTACTACAGCCACATCTTCAACCCGGCGCGATTGAACGAGAAGGTCATGCAAGGGCATTTGCCCATGCGCTTCTGGAAGAATCTGCCGGAGGGGGAATTGATCCCCGGATTGATTACCCAGGCGCGCATGGGCAAGCAGCAGAACGGGCAGGCCGGCGGCATCGCCGGGCGTGGCGGAAAGCGCATTGCCTTGAAACAGGTGGAGCGTGAATCGTCCGTTCAGCGCGTCGCCGAAGCCATCAACAAACCAAATCCGGCAAAGGTCACCCCCGAGACTTTCGCCGTCAGCCAGGACCCTTTCGGGCTCGACAGCCAGCCTTTGGCGGCATTGGCGAGCAGCGCATAGCTGCCGTGCACCAGAATCACCAGCACGGCATAAGAGGCCACCAGTTTGAAGAACTGTGGGAGGAAAGCCTGTGCGGTGTCGATGAACTGCGGGAACACCGCCAGAAAGAAGAAGATGGCTTTGGGATTGAGAAATTGCAGGGACGCGGCTTCCAGAAAACGGTAGCTCGGGCGCGATGGGCGGACGTCTTGCAGCGTACGGAAACGATCCGAACGCCAGCTCTTGAAACCCAGGTACAACAGGTAAGCGGCGCCGGCGTATTTCAGCACGGTAAAAGCCCTCGCCGAGGCGCTGAGGATCAGGCCGACACTGGTTGCACTGACGGCGGCAACCACGAAGGCTCCCGAGGCAATTCCCAGAATCCCTGGCACCGCGCCGGCCCAGCCCAGGCGTACGGCGTTGGACAGGGTCAACACCACGCCCGGGCCGGGGCTTAAAATGGTCAGGGTGGCAAAGAGTACAAAGAGTCCGTAGCTGTGCATGTCTGGCTCCGTCGGGGCTCGTGTTTGGGCGTGCGGGCAGATTGGCGTGGCGACAGACGTGTGACAAACGCTTTAAATGCAGCGCATACGTGACTAAATTAGACCCATGAACAAATCACTCCCGCCGCTCAATGCGGTTCGTGCCTTTGCGGTCGCCGCCCGTCACCAGAGTTTCACGCTGGCGGCCGAAGAACTGCACGTGAGCCACAGTGCCGTCAGCCGGCACATCAAATTGCTGGAAGAACACCTGGGTGTGTTGCTGTTCGAGCGGCGTATCCGGCAATCGCTACTGACGCCTGCCGGCCAGCGTTTTTATCAGCAGGTCAGCGCCGGTCTGGCGCAGATTGCCGACGCGGCTGCCGAGTTGCGGCAGCAGGCCGCACGGCCGACCGTGACCATCAACACCCGACCGTCCTTTGCCCAGTTGTGGCTGATGCCTCGGTTGGATGACTTCACGGCAGAACATCCAGACATCGAACCGCAGGTGATCACCCAGACCCGCTCTCCGGATCCTGCGCGAGACAGCTTCGACATCGTCATCCGCCGTGGCCGCGACGACTGGGCGCCGACCATCGAATCGCACGCGCTGTTTGAAGATGAGTTGCTGATGGTGGCGGCGCCCGAGCTGATCGAGCGAATCCCCTTGGCGGACCTTGCGGATCTGGGCCGGCACACTTTGCTGACCGTCAGGGCCCGACGCGAAGACTGGCACCACTGGGCGCTGCGTTTTGGCCAGAGTCAGAGTTCCAGCCAGGAGATTCGTCAGTTCGATTACATGCACCGAGTCATGGAGGCCGCCGTGGCGGGTGAGGGCGTCGCATTGTGCCCGACCACGTTGCTGGGCACGCACCTGTCGAGTGGTCGACTGGTCTGTCCGTTGCCTGATTTACGGATGCCGCTGCCCCGTTATTACTACGGCGTTGCACCGCAGGCCTCTGCAGCGGCCCAGGTGTTTCTGGCGTGGCTGCAAAAACAGACCCCATGAAAAAGCCCCCATCGATCACTCGATGGGGGCTTTTTTGCATCTGGGCGTCAGATCAAACCTTGACGATCCAGCCGGCTGGCGCTTCGACGTCGCCGGTCTGTACGCCGGTCAGCTCTTTGTAGAGCTTCTGGGTCACAGGGCCGACTTCGGTTTCGCTGTGGAACACGTGCAGGTGGTCGTTGTAGCTGATGCCGCCGATCGGGGTGATCACCGCAGCGGTACCGCAGGCGCCGGCTTCCTTGAAATCCGACAGCTTGTCGATGAACACGTCGCCTTCGACCACTTCCAGGCCCAGACGGGACTTGGCCAGTTCGATCAGGGACAGACGGGTGATGCCCGGCAGTACCGACGGCGAGTTCGGGGTCACGAACTTGTTGTCGTGGGTGATCCCGAAGAAGTTGGCCGAACCGACTTCCTCGATCTTCTTGTGGGTCAGCGGATCCAGGTAGATCGCGTCAGCGAAGTGCGCTTTCTTGGCCTGGGAGCCCGGCATCAGGCTGGCGGCGTAGTTGCCACCGACCTTGGCGGCACCGGTGCCTTGTGGCGCGGCGCGGTCGAAGCTGGAAATCTGGAAGTTGTGCGGGGTCAGGCCGCCCTTGAAGTAGGCGCCGACCGGGATCGCGAATACCGAGAAGATGAACTCCGGCGCGGTACGCACGCCGATGTTGTCACCCACGCCGATCACGAACGGACGCAGGTACAGCGCGCCGCCGGTGCCGTAAGGCGGGATGAAGCGCTCGTTGGCGCGAACCACTTCCTTGCACGCTTCGATGAATTGCTCGGTGGACACATGCGGCATCAGCAGGCGGGCGCAGCTGCGCTGCATGCGCGCGGCGTTCTGGTCCGGACGGAACAGGTTGATCGAGCCGTCCTTGCAACGATAGGCCTTCAGGCCTTCGAAGCATTGCTGGCCATAGTGAAGGGCAGTGGAACCTTCGCTGATGTGCAGCACGTTGTCTTCGGTCAGGGTGCCTTTGTCCCACTCGCCGTTGCGAAAGTACGACAGATAGCGTTTATCGGTCTTGATGTAGTCAAAACCCAGCTTGTCCCAATTGATGCTTTCGTTACCCATGACACCCTCTATCACTTAACAACCGTCGAAACGGTTCAAGGCTTCTGACGTTTTTTTGGATGGGCACAACAATACTTCATTCTTGAGCGGTTTCGCAGCCCGGGCGATGGGGGAGCAGCAGATTTATTAGCCTGCTTATGAAAAAACTTCCCCGCGTCGGTTCTTTTGATCGTTCCCACGCGGAGCGTGGGAACGATCTGAGGCTGAGAGTTACAGGTGCAACGCATGCCCGAGGGCACGCAACGCCGCTTCCTGCACCGCTTCACCCAGGGTCGGGTGCGCATGGATGGTGCCGCCGATGTCTTCCAGTCGCGCGCCCATTTCCAGGCTTTGGGCGAACGCGGCCGACAGCTCCGAGACCCCGACACCCACTGCCTGCCAACCGACAATCACATGATTGTCCCGACGAGCGACCACCCGCACGAATCCGGTTTTCGATTCCAGGGTCATCGCCCGGCCATTGGCCGCGAACGGGAAGTTCGACACGATGCAGTCCAGCCCAGCGGCTTTCGCTTCGTCCGGCGTCTTGCCGACGACCACCAGTTCCGGGTCGGTGAAGCACACGGCGGCGATGGCGGTCGGGTTGAACTCGCGGGTCTTGCCGCTGATCAGCTCGGCGACCATCTCGCCCTGGGCCATGGCGCGGTGGGCCAGCATTGGCTCGCCGCTCAGGTCGCCGATGGCGTAGACGTTGCGCATGCTGGTCTGGCAACGACTGTCGATCTTGATCGCCGAGCCGTTCATGTCCAGGTTCAGCGCTTCGAGGTTCCAGCCCTGGGTATTGGGTTTGCGACCGACGGCCACCAGCACCTGATCGGTTTCCAGGTTCAGGGTGTCGCCATTCGGATCACGCACCTGCAAGGTGCCGTCGAAACCCAGCACGCTGTGCTTCAGGTACAGCTTCACGCCCAGTTGCTTCAGCGCTTCGTGCACCGGTTGGGTCAGCTCGGCATCGTAGGCCGGCAGGATGCGATCCTGCGCCTCGACCACACTGACCTCGGCGCCGAGCTTGCGATAGGCAATGCCCAGCTCCAGACCGATGTAACCACCGCCGACCACGATCAGGCGTTTCGGAACCGACTTCGGCGCCAGCGCCTCAGTTGACGAAATGATAGGCCCGCCAATCGGCAGGATCGGCAGGTTGACGCTTTTCGAACCGGTGGCCAGTACCAGATGTTCGCACTGGATCCGGGTGTCGCCGACTTCAACGGTCTTGCCGTCGATGACCTTGGCCCAGCCGTTGATGACCTGAACCTTGTTTTTCTTGAGCAGCGCGGCGACGCCAGTGGTCAGGCGATCGACGATGCCGTCCTTCCATTCGACGCTTTTAGTGATGTCGAGGGTCGGCGCGGAAACGCTGATGCCCAGTGCCGAATGCTGATTGTGATGCTGAGTCTGGTGAAACTGCTCGGCCACATGAATCAGCGCTTTCGACGGAATGCAGCCGATGTTCAGGCAAGTACCGCCCAGCGATTCACCCTCGACCAGAATGGTCGAAATGCCCAGTTGCCCGGCACGAATGGCCGTTACATAACCGCCGGGGCCGCCGCCGATGATCAGCAGCGTGGTGTTCAGAGATTGCATGCCATCACTCCACAAACAGGGTCGCGGGTTGTTCGAGCAGACCACGAATGGCCTGGATGAAGAGCGCCGCGTCCATGCCGTCGACCACGCGGTGATCGAAAGAACTGGAGAGGTTCATCATCTTGCGGATCACCACCTGGCCTTTGACGACCATCGGGCGTTCGACGATTTTGTTCACGCCGACGATGGCCACTTCCGGCAGGTTGAGCACCGGGGTGCTGACGATGCCGCCAAGGGCGCCGAGGCTGGTCAGGGTGATGGTCGAACCGGACAGCTCATCGCGGCTCGCCTTGCCATTGCGGGCGGCGGTGGCAAGGCGGGAGATTTCCGCCGCGCTGTCCCAGAGGCTGCGCGCTTCGGCGTGACGCACCACCGGTACCATCAGGCCGACATCGCTTTGGGTGGCGACGCCGACATGCACCGCGCCGAGGCGAGTGATGACCTGGGCTTCGTCGTCGTAACGGGCGTTCATCTGCGGGAAGTCGCGCAGGGCGACGACCAATGCACGTACGAGGAACGGCAGCAGGGTCAGCTTGCCACGGCTGGCGCCGTGTTTTTCGTTCAGGTGGGCGCGCAGTTCTTCAATCGCGGTGACGTCGATTTCCTCGACATAACTGAAGTGCGCAGCACGCTGAGTGGCGTCCTGCATGCGCTGGGCAATCTTGCGGCGCATGCCGATCACTGGAATCTGTTCTTCATCGTTGCGCTGGGCGTAAGCGGCGGTGACCGGCGCCGAAGCGTTCGACTGACCTTGGGCCAGATAAGCCTCGAGGTCTTCGTGCAACACGCGACCGGCCGGACCGGAACCGCGCACCAGACGCAATTGAATGCCCAGGTCCAGCGCATGTTTGCGCACGGCCGGCGAGGCCAGTGGGCGCTCATCGGCTTCCCGGGCCACCATCGGGCCCTGGCAAACCGGAGCCATACGTGGCGCGGCAGGTTTGCTTTCAACGACCGCTTCAACTTTCGGTGCGGCAGGTGTTTCTTTCGCTGCAACAGGCGCCGGTTTGTCGGACTCTTTCAGATTGCCCGCACCTTCAACCTCGATGCTGATCAGCACACTGCCGACCGCCATCACTTCGCCCGGCTGACCGCCGAGCGCAATCACCTTGCCGTGTACCGGCGACGGAATATCCACCATCGCCTTGTCGGTCATCACATCCGCCAGCACTTGATCTTCAACGACCAGATCGCCGACCTTGACGTGCCACTGCGACAGTTCTACTTCTGCGATGCCTTCGCCGATGTCCGGCATCTTGATAACGTGCGTGCCCATTCAGACCTCCATGACCCGTTTCAGCGCCGCACCCACTCGGGACGGCCCTGGGAAATACGCCCACTCTTGCGCGTGCGGGTAGGGGGTGTCCCAACCGGTGACGCGTTCGATCGGCGCTTCCAGGTGGTGGAAGCAATGCTCTTGCACCAGCGACACCAGTTCGGCGCCGAAACCGCAGGTGCGGGTGGCTTCGTGTACCACGACGCAGCGGCCGGTTTTCTTCACGGATTTGACGATGGTTTCCAGGTCCAGCGGCCACAGGCTGCGCAGGTCGATGACTTCAGCGTCCACGCCGCTTTCTTCGGCGGCGACTTGCGACACGTAGACGGTGGTGCCGTAGGTCAGCACGGTGACGTCCTTGCCCGGACGGGCGATGGCGGCGACGTCCAGCGGCACGGTGTAGTAACCGTCAGGCACCTGTGCTGCCGGGTGTTTCGACCAAGGGGTTACCGGGCGTTCGTGGTGGCCGTCGAACGGGCCGTTGTACAGGCGTTTCGGCTCCAGGAAAATCACCGGGTCATCGTTTTCGATGGAGGCGATCAGCAGGCCTTTGGCGTCATACGGGTTGGACGGCATGACGGTGCGCAGGCCGCAGACCTGGGTGAACAGGGCTTCGATACTCTGGCTGTGAGTCTGGCCACCGTAGATGCCGCCACCGCAAGGCATGCGCAGGGTCATCGGCGCGGTGAATTCGCCGGCGGAGCGATAACGCAGGCGAGCCGCCTCGGAAATGATCTGGTCGTAGGCCGGGTAGACGTAGTCGGCGAACTGGATTTCCACCACCGGGCGCAGACCGTAGGCACCCATGCCCACGGCGGTCCCGACGATGCCGCTTTCGGAGATCGGCGCGTCGAACACCCGCGAGGTGCCGTACTTGGCCTGCAGGCCTTCGGTGCAACGGAACACGCCGCCGAAGTAGCCGACGTCCTGGCCGAACACCACCACATTGTCGTCACGCTCAAGCATCACATCCATGGCCGAGCGCAGGGCCTGGATCATGGTCATGGTGGTCGTGGTCATGGCGGTTTCCAACTGAATATTGTTGTTGTGGTCGTTCATGTCAGATCCCCAACTGCTGACGCTGGCGCTTCAAGTGCTCCGGCATCTCTTTGTAGACGTCTTCGAACATGGTCGCGGCGCTTGGAATCTGGCCGCCGGCGAGGGTGCCGTACTGTTCGGCCTGTTTCTGCGCGGCGATCACTTCGGCTTCGAGCTCGGCGCTGACGGCGGCGTGCTCTTCTTCCGACCAGTGGCCGACCTTAATGAGGTGCTGTTTCAGGCGGGCGATCGGATCGCCCAGCGGGAAGTGGCTCCAGTCATCGGCAGGACGGTATTTGGATGGATCGTCAGAGGTCGAGTGCGGGCCGGCACGGTAGGTGACCCACTCGATCATGGTCGGGCCGAGGCCGCGGCGGGCGCGTTCGGCAGCCCAGGCGGAGGCGGCGTAAACCGCGTAGAAATCGTTACCGTCGACGCGCAGGGAAGCGATGCCGCAACCGACGCCGCGTCCGGCGAAGGTGGTGGCTTCACCACCGGCGATGGCCTGGAAGGTCGAGATCGCCCACTGGTTGTTGACCACGTTGAGGATAACTGGCGCACGGTAGACGTGAGCGAAGGTGAGGGCGGTGTGGAAGTCCGATTCGGCGGTGGCGCCGTCGCCGATCCAGGCCGAGGCGATTTTGGTGTCGCCCTTGATCGCCGAAGCCATGCCCCAGCCCACGCCCTGGATGAACTGGGTGGCGAGGTTGCCGGAAATGGTGAAGAAACCGGCGTCCTTGACCGAGTACATGATCGGCAACTGACGACCCTTGAGCGGATCGCGCTCGTTGGACAGCAGCTGGCAGATCAGGTCGACCAGCGGTACGTCGCGGGCCATCAGGATGCTTTGCTGGCGGTAGGTCGGGAAGCACATGTCGTCGGTGTTCAAGGCCAGGGCCTGGGCACTGCCGATGGCTTCTTCGCCAAGGCTTTGCATGTAGAACGACATTTTTTTCTGACGCTGGGCGACCACCATGCGGTTGTCGTAGATCCGGGTCTTGAGCATGGCGCGCATGCCTTTGCGCAGGATCTCGACCGGTACGTTCTCGGCCCATGGGCCAAGGGCGTTGCCCTGGTCGTCGAGCACGCGGATCAGGCCACGGGCCAGGTCGGCAGTGTCGGCGGGTTCAACGTCGATGGAAGGTTTGCGCACCGTGCCGGCATCGGTCAGATGCAGGTAGGAGAAGTCGGTTTTGCAGCCTGGGCGGCCCGAAGGTTCAGGGACGTGCAGACGCAGCGGTTCGTACGCTTGGGTCATGGCTTCTACGCTCGATCTTGTGAATTTCTTGTAGTGAGCTGGCAGTCATTCTTCGATAAAAGAAATCTTGTCCTACAACAATCATAGGCCCGGGCAAGAAGAATATTTCTCTCTGTTTCGTTGCGCTGGAGATCATTTGCAGATAGAAAATCTGCATAAACATAAAAAACAGGTGGTTTTGTCTCATGCGCAAACTGGACCGTACCGACATCGGCATTCTCAACAGCCTTCAGGAGAATGCGCGCATCACAAACGCCGACCTGGCCCGTTCGGTCAATCTGTCGCCGACACCGTGCTTCAACCGGGTCAAGGCGATGGAAGAACTGGGGCTGATCCGTGAGCAGGTGACCCTGCTGGATGCCGATCTGCTCGGGCTGCACGTGAACGTGTTCATTCACGTGAGCCTGGAGAAGCAGGTGGAGGAAGCTTTGCAGCATTTCGAAGAAGCGATTTCCGACCGCCCGGAGGTCATGGAGTGTTACCTGATGGCCGGCGACCCGGACTATCTGATCCGGGTACTGGTGCCGACCATTCAGTCCCTTGAGCGCTTCATGATGGACTTCCTGACCAAAGTGCCGGGCGTGGTCAACATCCGTTCAAGCTTTGCGCTCAAGCAGGTGCGCTACAAGACCGCTTTGCCGTTGCCGGCGAACGGTTTGACCCTTGGCAACTGATCGCTGGCCGGGTTACAGGCGGTCATATCGATAATTCAGCTCCGTCGTATGGATTGCCTGCCCAACCGTGAATGTTTGGGCCCAGGGGGCGGGTTCATTCTCCGGGTGGAAAACCAGCGCAGTTTCATTCATTGCATCCGGATCGCCTTCACTGGACGTAAATGCCGGGAGGCGCGGATGTTGATGTTTCCAGCGCTCCCACAGCAGATCCATGTAGCAGTGATGCAGGAAGAAGATCGGGTCGTTCGGGGACGCCGCTTGTAGCATGTTGCCACCCACCCAGGCGTGAACCGGGTTGTGCAACTCTCTTTCCGCCACGTTTTCCCAACCCGCCGGCTCCAGCCAGTAGGGCGTCCTGTTGAGGGCAGAGATGACGACGTCTTCCGACGGCAAGGCGCCTTCTGCACCCAGGTTTCGAAGCAGGCCCGTGTTTCCCGGTGCCTCGTCCCACACCGCCACTTCAAATTGAGAATGCTCCCGGGAAAACGGGCCGGTGGTGACGCGCTGCTCCAGCGTGTTGTCGCCGTTTCCCCCATGAAGTCGGAGGTGAACGGGTTGTCCGCCCCCCGAGTTGCCAGTTCCAGTAGGGCAAGGTGATACCGGGATTATTGACGGCGGCTTGCAGGGCCAGCTCGAACTGGCGGATCAGAATCCGGTGCCAGGGAAAGAACAGCGGACTGCCGTGCGGATTGGGGACCAGCGGGTTGCCCCGGCCCATCGAATTCTTGTGGATCTGGACAAAGTCGTCGTAGCGGCTCTGCTGGCCGGGTCGCAGCACGCTGTCGACATTGTTTTTCAGCCTCAGAACCGCGTCGATGAAAGCGGATTTCTCATCCCGGGACAGATCCCGGTGGTTGCGGCGAATATCCATATTGCCAAAACTCCATTGGTTGATTGCCCAATGAAGTCTGCCTGCTGGCCGGAATTAAACCAGTTCATGGTTATCGACGCGTGATGTGGGAAAAGCTTCCTTCATCACGCCCTGTACAGTTTTTTCTTATAGCGCATTGATTGGAATCTTCAGGTACGTCACGCCATTTCCTTCCGGCGGCGGCAGATTCCCCGCCCGCACATTGACCTGGATCGCCGGCAGCAGCAGGGACGGCATGCCCAACCCGGCATCACGTTTGGTGCGCATCTCGACAAAAGCGTTTTCGTCGATGCCGTCATGTACATGGATATTGCTTTTACGTTGTTCGCCCACGGTGGTCTGGCACTGTGAGGCGCGACCTTGCGGCGGGTAGTCGTGGCAGACGTAGAGTTTCACGCTGGCGGGGAAGGCCAGCAGTTTGTGAATCGAATTGAACAGTTGATGTGCATTGCCGCCGGGGAAGTCGCAGCGGGCGGTGCCCACGTCGGGCATGAACAGCGTGTCGCCGACCAGGATCTGCTCGCCGTCGATCAGGTAGGCCATGTCCGCCGGTGTGTGGCCGGGAACGTGCAGGGCGGTGGCCTTGAGGTTGCCGATCAGGAAGGACTCGTTCGGCGCGAACAGGTGATCGAACTGCGAGCCGTCGACACGAAATTCCGGCTCGAGGTTGAACAGCGCCTTGAACACGTTCTGCACTTTGCTGATCGATTCGCCGATGGCGATCTTGCCGCCCAACTCGCGGCGCAGGTACGGCGCGGCGGACAGGTGATCGGCGTGGGCGTGGGTTTCCAGCAGCCACTGCACTTGCAGACGGTGGGCGCGCACGAAGGCAATGATTTTGTCTGCCTGGGCCGTGCAGGTGCGGCCGGCGGCGCCGTCGTAGTCGAGCACCGGATCGACGATCGCGCACTGTCCGCCATCGGCCTCGTAGACCACGTAGCTGTAGGTCGAGGAGGCGGGGTCGAGGAAAGCTTCAATCAGCGCGGGCATGGACAGGGTCCTGTGCAGGAAGGTGGAAAGTCAGGGTTGCAACACTTTATGTAAACACATAATGTCCGCAGCTTAAGTGACGTTGAAGGCATCCTGCAAATGCAATCCAGTCTGACCGAATGTGAAGTCGCCCAACTGCGCGCCTCGGCCTCCAAGGCCTGTTCGCTGCTCAAGGCCCTGGCCAATGAGGACCGGCTGCTGATCCTGTGCCAGCTGACCCAGGGCGAACGCAACGTCGGCGAGCTGGAGAAAATGACCGGCGTGCGCCAGCCGACCCTGTCCCAGCAATTGGGCATCCTGCGTGATGAAGGGCTGGTCGCGACCCGACGTGAAGGCAAGTACATTTTTTACGGTCTCGCCAGTCATGAGGTCATCCAGGTGATGAAAACCCTGTCCGGACTCTACTGCGGAGCCGTACTCAAAAGCTGGGCGCAATAGACCCGGCTATCCTTGCGTGCAGCAATAAGGAACAAGCAATGAACGATCAACACTGGGGCCCATCCATCAGTGCAGACATCGTGGTCATCGGCGGCGGCACCGCCGGCATCGGTTTTGTCGCCAGTCTGCTCAAGCGTGATCCGCACCTGAAAGTGACGGTGATCGAGCCGAGTGCCCAGCATTACTACCAACCGGCGTGGACGCTGGTCGGCGGTGGTGCCTACGACGCCAGAGACACCGCCCGACCGATGAACAAGGTGATGCCGCGTCAGGCCACCTGGATTCAAGCGGCAGTGACGGCCATCGATCCCGACACACGCCAGCTCACCCTCAACGATCAGCGTACCGTCAGCTACCAGAACCTGATTGTCTGCCCCGGCCTGCGCCTGGCTTGGGAGAAGATCGAGGGCTTGCAGGAAAACCTCGGCCAGCACGGCGTGACGTCCAACTACAGCTATCAGCACGCGCAATACACCTGGGATCAGGTGCAGAAACTGCGCGGCGGCAAGGCGCTGTTCACTCAGCCGGCAATGCCGATCAAATGCGCAGGCGCGCCGCAGAAGGCGCTGTACCTGTCCTGCGATCACTGGCTCAAGAACGGCGTATTGAACAAGGTCGAGGTTGAATTCAACCTGGCCGGCGCGGCGCTGTTCGGCGTGGCGACGTTCGTGCCACCGCTGATGAAGTACATCGAAAAATACAACGCCCGCCTGGCGTTCAATGCCAATCTGGTCAAGGTCGACGGCCCGGCGAAAACCGCCTGGTTCGAGGTCAAGGATGCCGACGGCAACGTCACTCAGGTGGCCAAGACCTTCGATCTGCTGCACGTCGTGCCGCCACAGGTTTCCCCGGACTTCATCGCACAAAGTCCGCTGGCCGACGCCGCCGGCTGGTGCGAAGTCAACCCGCACAGCCTGCAACATCCGCGTTACCCGGAGGTATTCGCACTCGGCGATATCTGCAACACCACCAACGCGAAAACCGCTGCTGCCGTGCGCAAGCAGGTCGTGGTGGTTGCCGAGAACCTGCTGGCCCAGCGCAAGTCTCTGGCGTTGCCGTTGAAGTACGACGGCTACGGCTCCTGCCCGCTGACGGTGGAGAAGGGCAAGGTGATCCTCGCCGAGTTCGGCTATGGCGGTAAGTTGCTGCCGACCTTTCCCCTCGACCCGACCGTGCCACGGCGTTCCGCTTGGTGGTTGAAGGCATCCCTGCTGCCGTGGTTCTACTGGAACGGCATGCTCAAGGGGCGTGAGTGGCTGACGAGTCTGTCCAAAGTCGACTGAGAACTCCCTATGTTGCTGGCAAGTCTGTTTGGCGTGGTGATGGGATTGATCCTCGGGCTGACCGGGGCCGGCGGCGGGATTCTCGCGGTGCCGGCGCTGGTACTCGGTCTGGGCTGGACGATGACGCAAGCGGCGCCGGTGGCGTTGTTCGCCGTGGGCAGTGCGGCGGCAGTCGGGGCCATCGACGGTTTGCGTCATGGACTGGTGCGCTACCGAGCGGCGCTGTTGATCGCGGCGCTCGGGGCGGTGTTTTCACCGCTGGGGATCTACTTCGCGCACCAGTTGCCTGAGAAAATCCTGATGATCCTCTTCAGCCTGCTGATGGTCATGGTGGCCTGGCGCATGCTGCGTCGCGAACGCCAGCAAGAGGGGCCGAGCGATCATGGCCACGCCAGTTGGGGCCAGAAGAACTGCATGCTCAATGAACAGACCGGCCGTTTCGACTGGACCGCCAAATGCACCGCAACCCTCGCAGCGTTGGGCGCGGTCACCGGTGTGGTGTCCGGGTTGCTGGGCGTCGGCGGCGGGTTTCTGATCGTGCCGGCCTTCAAGCAACTGACCGATGTGCAGATGCGCGGCATCGTCGCCACGTCGCTGATGGTGATCAGCCTGATTTCCGCCATTGGCGTGATCGGTGCGTTCCATGCCGGGGTGCGGATCGATCATTTGGGTGCGGCGTTCATCGTGGCCAGCATTGTCGGCATGATCATCGGGCGCAAACTTTGCGCGCGAGTACCGGCGAGGACATTGCAGGTGGGATTCGCCAGTGTGTGTCTGGTGGTCGCGGCTTACATGCTGCTGCGGGCCTGAGTCGTTGAGCAGAGAAAAATCGCAGCCTTGGCTGCGATTTTTCTGTCACTGGTTGTACGCCGCCTCGGTGTTGTCGATCAGCGGGTTTTTCTCGGTCAGCACCACCTGGGCAATCTGATCCTTGCGCATGAATGTCACCTTCGGATGGGATTGCGCATAACGGATAAAGCGCTCCATCGCCTCGACCATCGCCGGCGTGCCGCCGATGCGGTCGTGCAGACTCACCGACATCATCCGCCGCTTGCTCGCGCCTTCGGGGTAGAGGCGATCGAATTCCAGCACCAGTTGCTGATAGAACTGCTCGGCGGAGAAATGCCGGCCTTCGACCAGCACAATGTCGTTATTGCGCAGGGTGTAGGGCACCACGGCGAATTTGCGTCCACGAACCATGGTCACGAAAGGTTCGTCGCGGCTGACATCGTCAATGTGGTAGGTGAAGTTCAGATCCTGCAGCACCTTCAGCGTATTGGGACTGCGCCGCAGCCAGTTGGCGTTGTAGCCCACCGAGCGCTGGCCGGTGATTTTCTCTACCGCCGCGACGCCGTCACCGATGAACTGTTTTTCCTGGGCGTAGTTCATGTTGTACGAATCGGCCCAGCGCATGCCGTGGGCCGCCAGTTCATGGCCGCGCTCGGCAATCGCTTTGGCCAGTTCCGGGTGCTTGAGCGCCGCCTCACCGACCACGTGGGAGGTGACCTTGATGCCGGTGCGATCCCACAGATCGAGCATGCGCCACAGGCCTTCCTTGTAGCCGTAATCGAACCAGGTCTGCGCCGGTAAGTCCGGATAACCTTTGGGTAGCGGCGTGCCGGAGAACGGACTTTCTGCGCCCTCGGGCTGGCCGCCTGTTTCAAATTGCATCGACACCGAAATCACCAGTTGCGAGCCATCCGGCCACGGGCGTTCCTGGGCGAAGGCGAGGGCGGGCAGCAACAGGGTGGCTGCCAGCAGGTTTTTCAGCAGACGCGGGGAGCGTTGCCAGCGGGGCGTGGTCATAACGGGCACCTTGCAGGTTGAGAAGTGCGGCAAGGTTGGCATCCGCTACGCTTGGGAAAAATCCGCTGCGGGCGAGATGACCTTTAAACAAAATTTACGAATCCACCACTGACTTGTGGGAGCAAGCGCCCACAGGGATATGTGTTTGGCTGCCGTTTTGCGGCACACTCAAGCCATCACCGTACAAGGCCTTTCCATGGATCGATACGCCCCGCGCAACTGGCAGCCTCACGAGAAGCCCAGTCTGCCCGGATCCCCCTCGACGCCGTTGCATTCCAACCCCAAGCGCCTGGCGTATGCGCTGGTCGGGTTGCTGGTGGCGTTGACCGGCGGGTTGGGCAATTCGCTGGTGGTCGCCAACCTGCCTTATCTGCAGGGTGCACTCGGGGCGACCACGGCGGAGATGGCCTGGCTGCCGGCGGCGTATGTGATGACCAACGTGTCGATGAACCTGCTGCTGGTGAAGTTTCGCCAGCAGTTCGGGCTGCGGGCGTTCACCGAGGTGTTTCTGGTGCTGTATGCGCTGGTGACCTTCGGGCATCTGTTCGTCAATGACCTGAATTCGGCGGTTGCCGTGCGCGCGGCCCACGGAATGGTCGGCGCAGCGCTGAGTTCGCTGGGCCTGTATTACATGGTGCAGGCGTTCCCGGCCAAATGGCGGATGAAGGCGTTGGTGCTCGGTCTTGGCACTTCGCAACTGGCCTTGCCGCTGGCGCGGTTGTTTTCCGAAGACCTTTTGCAGATCGCCGAATGGCGCGGCTTGTATCTGTTCGAATTGGGCATGGCGCTGCTGTCGCTGGGCTGTGTGTTGATGCTCAAGCTGCCGCCCGGCGACCGTTTCAAGACCTTCGAACCCCTCGACTTCCTGACCTTCGCGATCCTCGCCAGCGGCGTGGCCTTGCTGTGCGCGGTGCTGTCCCTGGGCCGGATCGACTGGTGGCTGGAGGCACGGTGGATCGGCATTGCCCTCGCCGCGTCGATTGCCCTGATCCTCGCGGGACTGGCCATCGAACACAACCGCAGCAACCCGATGCTGATGACCCGCTGGCTCGGCAGCGGGGTGATGATCCGACTGGCGCTGGCGGTAATCCTGATTCGCATGGTGACCTCGGAGCAATCCACCGGTGCCGTGGGTTTCATGCAGAACCTGAACATGAGCAGCCAGCAGTTGCACAGCCTCTACGTGGTGATGCTGATCGGCAGCGTCGCCGGGCTGCTGGCCAGTGCGCTGACCATCGACCCGAAACATCTGTTGATGCCGCTGATCGTCTCGCTTGCGTTGATGGCCACCGGTTCGATCATCGACAGTTCCTCGAACAACCTGACCCGCCCCGAAAACCTGTATTTCAGCCAGTTCCTGCTGGCCTTCGGCAGCACATTCTTCCTCGGTCCGACCATGGTCCTCGGCACCCGCAACGTGCTGACCAATCCGCGCAATCTGGTGAGCTTTTCCGTGCTGTTCGGGATCTGCAACAACCTCGGCGGCCTGATCGGCGCGGCGTTGCTGGGGACCTTCCAGATCGTGCGCGAGAAATTCCATTCCAGCCATATCGTCGAGCAACTGGTGCTGTCCGACCCGTTGGTGGCCGCCCGGGTGCAGAGTGGCGGTTCGGCGGTCGGCTCCCTGATCGCCGACCCGAGCCTGCGCAATCTGCAAGGCATTCGCAGCCTCGCCAATGCCGCCACCCGCGAGGCCAACGTGCTGGCCTATAACGATGTGTTCATGCTGATCGCGGTGATTGCGATCCTCACCATGATCTGGATTTCCATCCGTGCGCTATGGCTGATCAGCACCACCAAAGCCGTCGCCCCGACACCTTCCGTACCTTCCAGCGGTGCCACTTCTTCATGACCGAACCGACCACCACGACCACCAATGCCATTGCCGCCACGCCCGAGGGCGTGGCGCCGCCGTCATCGCCGAACACCGAGCCGCGCTCGTTGCGGGTGCGGATCATCTCGTCGCTGGGCTTTGCCGCGATTGCCATCGTCGGCGTGCTGATCGTGCTGTATGCGTGGCAGTTGCCGCCGTTCAGCAGTGCGGTCGAAACCACCGAAAACGCTCTGGTGCGCGGACAGGTGACGATCATCGGCCCGCAGCTCAGCGGTTATGTCTATGAAGTGCCGGTGCAGGATTTTCAGTTCGTGAAGGCCGGGGATCTGCTGGTGCGTCTCGATGACCGGATTTATCAGCAGCGTCTGGATCAGTCGCTGGCGCAACTGGCGGTGCAGAAAGCTTCGTTGGCCAACGTGGTGCAGCAACGCAACAGCGCCGAAGCGACGATCAAGTTGCGGCAGGCGGTGGTGGCGGACAGCGAGGCGCAGCTGCGCAAAAGCGAGGCTGACCTGCGCCGCAACACCGCGCTGGTCAATGACGGCTCGGTATCCAAACGCGAGATGGACGTGGCGCTGGCCGCCAACGCGCAAAGCATTGCGTCCGTAGCGCAGGCCAAGGCCAATCTGGAAATCGCCCGGCAGGATCTGCAAACGGTGATCGTCAATCGCGGTTCGCTGGAGGCCGCCGTGGCCAGTGCCGAGGCCGCTGTGCAACTGGCGCGGATCGATTTGTCCAACACCCGGATTATCGCCCCGCGTGACGGTCAGCTCGGGCAGATCGGCGTGCGTCTCGGTGCCTACGTCAATTCCGGGGCGCAGTTGATGGCACTGGTGCCGGACCAGAAATGGGTGATCGCCAACATGAAGGAAACCCAGATGGACAACGTGCGGGTCGGGCAACCGGTGAGCTTCACCGTCGATGCGCTGAACCACCGCAAATTCACCGGCCACGTTCAGCACATCTCGCCCGGCACCGGTTCGGAGTTCGCGTTATTGCAGGCCGACAACGCCACCGGCAACTTCGTGAAGATCGCCCAGCGGGTGCCGGTGCGGGTGACCATCGATCCGGACCAACAGGAAATCGAGCGCTTGCGGCCGGGGATGTCGGTGGTGGTCAGCATCGATACGGCAAAGGGTGATACTCAGAAGCACTGACGTCAGGCCGCAATCATCGGCGGCAGGGTGCCGAGCACGGAAACCGCCGCCACCGCGCCGATCCCCAGCAGCCACTCCAGCATTACGCTGCGTTTAAGGGTGTCGACGCGCTGTTCGCAATCACGGATGCGCAAGCGATTGAACAGCGCCAGCCCCAGCATCCCGAGCACCAGCAAGGCCTTGATCAGCAGGATCAGGGCGAATCCCGAAAACAACGGCGTCGGCCACAACTGGCCGGTGAGGACACGCACGTTGATCAATCCGGTGATCAGCAGACCAGCAACCAGCACATAGCCGATCCCGCTGAAGCGCTGCAAGACGTAACGCACCGTTTCGCCGGATTGGCGCAGGATCATCACCAGCATCAGCAAACCGCCGAGCCAGGCGCCCACGCAAGTCAGGTGAACGACCTGATTAAGGATCAGCATCTGGCCGCTGAATCCGTCGAGCATCGCCCCGTGGCCGACCGGCGCGAGGGTCATCAGCAGCAATGCGCTCAGGCCCAGCCGCAATGGCTGGCTCGAACGCCAGGGCGTAAACAGCAACGCCAGCAACAGGGCATTGATCAGCAGATGCCAGCGCCACACCTGACCGAAAAACGTATGGCCCAGCACCAGTTCGACAGTGTCCGGGTCGAACGCCGCAGCCGCCGAACCGGCCATGCTCGCGGTGATCAGCAGCGCCCAGACAACGCCGCTGGCCAGCGCAATCGCCGTCAACCAACGAGCCAGCCGCGCCAGCTGCCGATCCAGCGCCGGCGCTTCACCCTTGAGCAGCAGCGGCCGGAACAGCCAGGCCCCGAACAGCATCAACACCACGATGAAATGCAGGAACCGGCACAGCACCAGCGCGTCGCTCATGAGTTACTGGCCAACCTTGAACTGATAGGCGCCTTCACTCTTGTGCGTATCGACCGACACTGCGTGCCATTCGACCTTGTATTGGCCAGCGGTCAACGGTGCTTCGGGGGTGACGATCAGGGTTTTCTTGTCGCCTTCGGTGGTCAGCGGCTTGATCTTCACCGGCGAGCCGTCGTGAGTCACGGTGACTTTGGTGAAGCTGGCTTCGACGCCTTCGGAAAACACCAGGCGCAGATTCGCAGGCGCGGCGACGGTGCTGTCGGCGGCCGGGGTTTCGCTTTTCAGATGCGCATGGGCAAACGCCTGGGAGGTGACGACCAGCGAAGCCAGCAGGGCGCCGGCGGTGAACAGTTTTTTCATCGACATGGGCAGTGTCCTTTCAGTGAAATGGCGGGCTGAGTATAGAGCGAGGTTCACAGGGTTTTCAGGCGCATGTGCACGACCGGAAAGGGCCGGCCTTCGCCGTCGAGTTCCGAGCGGCCGATGTCCTCGAAGCCGTAGTGCAGATAGAAGCCGTGGGCCTGGGGATTCTGTTCGTTGACGTCGACCTTCAGCAACGGGCGGCGGACATGGTCGAGCAAGCGTCGGCCGATGCCCTGGCCACGCTGAGCCGGGTCGATGAACAGCATCTGCACGGTGTCGTCGTCGGTGGCAATAAAGCCTGCCGGAGAGTTGTCGGGGTTCTCGAAGACCCAGACTTCCAGCGCGGGCAGGTAGGCGTCACGGACCAGAGGGAACAGTCGGTGAATGTCGTCTTCCGGAAGAAAGTCGTGGGTGGCGCGGACGGAACGTTCCCACAGGTCGGCAAGTTGCTGATCGTCCGCGGCAATACGTTTGCGAATGGTCATGGACAAGATCCTTCAGTGTCTGACAGGGAGAAGGGGGCGATCCTAAACCAGAAAAAAGCCCAAGTGTGTGAAGAATCGTTCTCGCCTGTCGCCCCTTGCCCAGAGCGGATGCTAGTCTTCAACAACGTTGTCTTCAGGGAGCCCTCATGGGCAATCACAAGATCGAAATACGCCGCACCAACGTCGACAAGATCCTGCTGGCGGCGGAAAAAGTCTTCGCCGAAAAAGGCTTCGGCGGCACCGCCATGGCCGACATCGCCGCCGAAGTGCAGCTGCCGCGTTCCAACCTGCATTACTACTTTTCAACCAAGAGCGAGCTGTACAGCGCCGTGCTGTTCGACCTGCTGGAAGTGTGGAAGCAGGACGCGCTGTGCTTCGAGATGTTCGACGATCCACGGGTGGTGCTCAGCAGCTACATCCGCGCCAAAATGAACCACTCGCGCAGCCGCCCCTACGGCTCGAAAGTCTGGGCCAACGAAATCATCCATGGCGCGCCGACCCTCGGTGAGGCGCTGGATGTCAGCCTGTACGACTGGGCGAAGATGAAAGAGGCGAAGATCCGTCAGTGGGTGGAGGACAAGCGGATTCTGCCGGTGGAGCCGTCGAGCCTGCTGTACATGATCTGGGCGTCGACGCAGCACTATGCGGACTTCGATCATCAGGTGAATATTTTGAATGAGCATCAGCCGTTGTCGGACATGCAGTTCGAGCGGGCGGTGCAGACGGTGACGAGTGTGATTTTGCGGGGGATCGGGTTGGAGCCTTGAAAGTCAAAAGCTGGCCCTCACCCCAGCCCTCTCCCGGAGGGAGAGGGAGCCTACGGAGGTGTCTTGCGGATTACATCGACCTGAACCACCGAGTTGATTATGGATTCAAAGCAGATCGTTCATGTCGGTGCAGTTCACCAATATTCCCCGGTCGGTTCCCTCTCCCAGGGGAGAGGGCTAGGGTGAGGGGGGCTTCTGGATCTGCAGGCGATCTAGACCGCAACGTGGTAGGGATTCCTCGGATCATGATTCCAGTCCAGAAACGGCTTCCCTGTCTCCATCGGCACCATCTCGATGCAGTCCGCCACCGGGCAGGTGATCTGGCACAAGTTGCATCCCACACACTCGTCATCGATCACTTCATATTTGTGCGTGCCATCGGCCTGTTTCAGGCTGCTGATCGCCTGGTGTGACGTGTCTTCGCAGGCAATATGGCAACGCCCGCAACCGATGCATGCCTCCTGGTCGATCTTCGCAATCACCTGATAGTTGATGTCCAGGTACTTCCAGTCCGTGGTGTTGCCCACCGCCCGCCCGGAAAACTCGGCGATGCTGGCGTAACCCTGACTGTCCATCCACCGCGACAAGCCGTCCTTCATCTCATCGACAATCCGGAAACCATGCAGCATCGCCGCCGTGCACACCTGCACCGCGCCGCTGCCCAGGGCGATGAACTCCGCGGCATCGCGCCAACTGCCGATGCCGCCGATGCCGCAGATCGGCAGGCCCTGGGTCTGCGGATCGCGGGCGATTTCCGCGACCATGTTCAGCGCGATCGGCTTGACCGCCGAGCCGCAATAACCGCCGTGGGTGCTTTTGCTGCCGACGGTGGGCAGGGCGACCATGTGTTCGAGGTCGACGCTGGTGATCGAGTTGATGGTGTTGATCAGCGACACCGCATCAGCACCACCCCGGTGTGCGGCGCGGGCGGCGACGCGGATGTCGGTGATGTTCGGCGTCAGCTTGACGATCACCGGCAGCGAGCAATAGGTCTTGCACCAGCGCGTGACCTGCTCGACGTACTCCGGCACCTGACCGACCGCCGCGCCCATGCCGCGCTCGGGCATGCCGTGGGGGCAGCCGAAGTTCAGCTCGATGCCGTCGGCGCCGGTGGCTTCCACCAGCGGCAGGATGTGTTTCCACGACTCTTCGACGCACGGCACCATCAGCGACACGATCAGCGCGCGATCCGGCCAGTCCTTTTTCACCTGGGTGATTTCCCGCAGGTTGATTTCCAGCGAGCGGTCGGTGATCAGTTCGATGTTGTTGATGCCCAGCACTTCGCGGTTGGCGCCGTAGTGTGCCGAGTAGCGCGAGGACACGTTGACCGCCGCCGGGTCTTCACCCAGGGTTTTCCAGACCACACCGCCCCAGCCGGCCTCGAAGGCGCGCACCACGTTATAGGCTTTGTCGGTCGGCGGCGCGGAGGCCAGCCAGAACGGGTTGGGGGCTTTGATGCCGGCGAAGACAATCGAGAGATCGGCCATTTACGCAGCCTCCACGTTGAGCATCAGTTGAGCGTTGATCGCCTCGGCGGCGCGCTTGCCGTGTTGCACCGCTTGCACGGTGAGGTCCTGATCGAGGCTGGTGCAGTCGCCGCCGGCATACACGCCGGGAATGCTGGTGCGCAGGTTGTCATCGACCTGAATCCGTTCGCCTTGACGCTTGAGTTCGCGGGCCAGCGGATCGGCGAGGGCGCTGGCGTCGAAGGCCTGGCCGATGGCTTTGAAGATCGCATCGGCCGCCAGCTCGAAGGTCTCGCCCGTGGTTTGCAGACGGCCTTCCACCAGATGGGTGCGGGCGAAGCGCATGCCGCGCACCTTGCCCTGAGCGTCGAGCAGCACTTCGTCCGGTTGTGCCCAGGTCAGCAGCCGCACCTGATTGGCCTTGGCGATGTCTTGCTCGTGACCGGTGGCGCCCATGTCCGCCGCGCCACGGCGATACACCAGATTGACGTCGCGGGCGCCGAGACGGGCCATTTGCACGGCCATGTCGATGGCGGTGTTGCCGGCGCCGAGGACGATGCAGTGTTCAGCCAGCGGCAGTTGCGACAAGTCATCGGCCTGGCGCAGTTCGCGGATGTAGTCGGTGGCGGCGAGCAGGCCGGGGGCGTCTTCGTGGGCCAGGCCAAGTTGTTTGCTGGCGTTCAGGCCGAGGCCGAGGAACACCGCGTCGAACTGTTGATGCAGTTCGCTGAGGGTCAGATTTTCACCGAGCTTCTGCCCGTGGCGGATTTCGATGCCGCCGATTTGCAGGAGGAAATCCAGTTCCTTCTGTGCGTAGTCGTCGACCAGTTTGTATTTGGCGATTCCGTATTCGTTGAGTCCGCCAGCCTTTTCGCGCGCTTCGAAAATCACCACGTCATGGCCGTGCATGGCGCTGCGGTGGGCGCAGGACAAACCTGCGGGGCCGGCACCGACCACGGCAATGCGTTTGCCGGTGGCGGCGGCGCGCTGGAACGGATGTTCGGTGAAATGCGCGTTGTCCACGGCGTAGCGTTGCAGCAGGCCGATCAGCACTGGCGCGCATTCCTGGGCGTTGTTGCGCACGCAGGCTTGCTGGCAAAGGATTTCGGTCGGGCAGACCCGGGCGCAACTGCCGCCGAGGATGTTCGCCGAGAGGATTTTCTGCGCCGCACCGGGCACGTTGTCCTGATGGATATTGCGGATGAACGACGGAATGTCGATCTCGCTCGGGCACGCATTCACGCACGGCGCGTCGTAGCAATACAGGCAGCGCGAGGCTTCCAGATGCGCCTGACGGTCGTTGAGCGGTGGTGCCAGATCGGTGAAATGGCCGGCGAGGGCGGCCGCACTTTCGTGCGGGTGCGGGAGATGGTTCAGGGTCTCGATCACGGTTTTTTGCCTCACGGTTAATTGAGGTTTTCTGCCTCTGTCGGGCAGTGGTTTGATCGTTCGGCTTGGGAACGATCAGGAGTCAGCGCTTGACGGCCACAGGCCTGTGCAACTCAGCCCGCTTGCTCAGCAAATCAAACACCGCCGGATACGCCGGCCGTTCGATATACCGGCCCGCCCCACGCTCGGCGCGCAGGTCGCCGTCTGCCCAGACCACTTTCCCCTGGCTGACGGTATGGCTCGGCACACCGCGCACGGTCTTGCCTTCGAAGATGTTGAAGTCCACCTGCTGATGGTGGGTCTTGGCGGAGATGGTGCGAGTGCCTTGCGGGTCCCACAGCACCAGATCGGCATCGGCGCCGACGCGGATCGCGCCCTTGCGCGGGTAGAGGTTGAAGATCTTGGCGGTGTGGGTGGAGGTGAGGGCGACGAAGTCTTGCATCGACAAACGTCCCGAATTCACTCCTTCATCCCACAACACTGCCATGCGGTCTTCGATGCCGGCGGTGCCGTTGGGGATCTTGCTGAAGTCATCGCGCCCGGCGGCTTTCTGCTCGGCGCAGAAGCAGCAATGGTCGGTGGCGGTGGTGTGCAGATTGCCGCTCTGCAGACCATGCCACAGTGCCTCTTGATGCCCGCGCGGACGGAACGGCGGGCTCATCACGTAACCGGCGGCGGTCTGCCAGTCCGGGTGCTGGTAGACGCTGTCGTCCAGCAGCAGATGCCCGGCCAGCACTTCGCCGTAGACCGGTTGGCCCTTGCTGCGGGCGTAGGTGATTTCGTCGAGGGCTTCCTTGGTCGAGACGTGCACCGGTACAGCGGCGTGCCGATGGTTTCAGCGATACGGATCGCCCGGCTGGCCGCTTCACCTTCCACCTGCGAGGGCCGCGACAGCGGATGCGCTTCCGGCCCGGTGATGCCCTGGGCCATCAACTTGCGCTGCAGGTGATAGACCAGCTCGCCGTTTTCCGCGTGAACGGTCGGTACCGCGCCGAGTTCCAGGCAGCGTTCGAAGCTCGCCACCAGCGTGTCGTCGGCGGCCATGATCGCGTTCTTGTAGGCCATGAAATGCTTGAAGCTGTTGATCCCGTGATGGCTGACCAGTTCGGCCATTTCCTCGCGCACCTGCTCGCTCCACCAGGTGATCGCGACGTGGAAGCCATAGTCCGACGCCGACTTCTCCGCCCAGCCGCGCCACTGATGAAAGGCTTCGAGCAGCGACTGCTGCGGATTGGGAATCACGAAATCGATGATCGATGTGGTGCCACCGGCCAGGCCTGCGGCAGTGCCGCTGTAGAAATCTTCGCTGGCCACGGTGCCCATGAACGGGAGTTGCATGTGGGTGTGCGGATCGATGCCGCCGGGCATCAGGTACTGGCCGCTGCCGTCGAGCACTTCGGCGCCGGCGGGAATATCAAGGTTTTCACCAATGGCTTTGATCACGCCGTCAGCGCAATAGACATCGGCGCGGTAACTTTCATCATGGGTAACAACGGTGGCGCCACGGATCAACAGAGACATTCCGAGTTCCTCGCAGGCATGACCGACTTGTGCCGGTTCTAGTGTTTTATTGTTTGCAGCGCCCAATGCGTAATCTTGTCAGCGCTGTCAGGAATAGACGCTAGTCGCAGTTCTGCAATTGATCAAGATTATTTTTTATAAGCTTATGATTGTTTTAACTGACTGATAAATAACGATAAAAAACATAAATCACCAAAATGGTGAGGCACTTCACCATTTTGACGCACTTGACAGGTTGGAAATATGAGCAAGATTTCCTATGTGAAATCAGCCGCTTGAAGTTGAGCTGCGGCTGAGCGCCCACGATGAAAAAAAGTGCAGTGCACCAGATTGAGTCCTGACAGTTCGGACAACTTGCCTGGCATTTAGCCTGAGTGTTCAGTCAAGTGTTCGCGGCCTCACCAGGTGAATAATTAAAACTGATAAACATCAGTCAGTTACACAAAGTTGAAAGCACGGCCCGATGCGCAAGCGGGGCACCCGGCACGTTTATTGATGCCGCCGCTGACACCATGGCCGGTGCATGAAAGTTGTCAGTTCCTCCGGCCATCGTCCGGCTCGCACCTGCGTGTGCAGCCGCCTGATGAGCAAAAAATAATCAGAAGAACAGTGGAGCGGCCATGCAACAGAACAGATCGCAAGTGACCGAGCGCGACGGCTTGTTCGAACTCGAAGCCGGCAGCGACGTCCTCGACAGTCCCCGTTACAACCACGACATGGCACCGACCAAGGTGCGCGAACGAACCTGGAACAAATGGCACATCACCGCGCTGTGGGTCGGCATGTCGATCTGCGTGCCGACCTACACCCTGGGCGGCGTGCTCACCGCGTATTTCGGTTTGACCGTCGGCGAGGCGCTGCTGGCGATTCTGTTCGCCAACATCATCGTACTCATTCCGCTGACGCTGAATGCGTTTCCCGGCACCAAATACGGCATTCCGTTTCCGGTGCTGTTGCGTTCGTCGTTCGGGATCCTCGGCTCCAACGTGCCGTGCCTGATCCGCGCGCTGGTGGCCTGCGGCTGGTTCGGCATCCAGACCATGTTCGGCGGGCTGGCGATTCACCTGTTTCTCGGCTCGATTTTCGAGGGCTGGAAATCCCTCGGCGGCACGGGGGAAGTGATCGGTTTCATGATCTTCTGGACGCTGAACCTGTGGGTGGTGATCCGTGGCGCCGAGTCGATCAAATGGCTGGAAACCCTGTCGGCGCCGCTGTTGGTGGCGGTCGGTATCGGGCTCCTGGTGTGGGCCATGCCCAATGTGTCGATGACCGAACTGCTGGCGATTCCGCCGAAGCGTCCCGAGGGCGCAAGCGTGGTCAGTTACTTCGCCGCCGGGCTGACGGCGATGGTCGGCTTCTGGGCCACGCTGTCGCTGAACATTCCCGACTTCAGCCGTTATGCCCGCAGCCAGAAGGATCAGATCCTCGGGCAGATTTTCGGCCTGCCGCTGACCATGTTTCTGTTCGCCGCACTGGGCGTGGTGATGACTGCCGCGTCGGTGAAACTGGTGGGCGTCAGCGTCTCCGATCCGGTGACTTTGATCGGCCATATCCAGAGCCCGGTGTGGGTCGCGGTGGCCATGGCGCTGATCATCATCGCCACGCTGTCGACCAACACCGCCGCCAACATCGTCTCGCCGACCAACGACTTTCAGAACATCGCGCCCAAGGTCATCAACCGCACCAAAGCGGTAATCCTCACCGGGTTCGTCGGCCTCGCGCTGATGGGCCATGAGTTGCTGAAAAAACTCGGGTGGATCGTCTCCGATGTCAGCCTGGAAACCGTGTATTCGAACTGGCTGCTGGGTTATTCCAGCCTGCTCGGGCCGATTGCCGGGATCATGGTGGTGGACTATTTCCTGATCAAGAAACAACAACTGGATCTGGCCGGCCTGTATCGCGATGACGTGTACCCGGCGTGGAACTGGTCCGGGTTCATCGCGTTCGGCGTGCCGGTGGTGCTGACCTTGCTGTCGCTTGGCAGCAGCGCATTCAGCTGGTTCTACAGCTACGGCTGGTTCACCGGCTCGGCGCTGGGCGGGTTGATCTATTACGGGTTGTGCGCGATGCGGACCAGCCCGGTCATCGTCAAATCGCCGTTGTAATTCCCATAAGAACTGCCTGAGGAGATCCCCATGAACGCAGCCGTAGACGTTCTGCAATCGACCCATCAGCACATCAACCGCGACCGCTTGTGGGCGTCGCTCATGGAGCTGGCCAAACTCGGCGCCACGGTCAAGGGCGGGGTCTGTCGCCTGGCCCTGACCGACCTTGACCGCCAGGCCCGCGACCTGTTTGTGCAGTGGTGCAAGGACGCCGGTTGCAGCGTCACGGTCGATGAAGTCGGCAACATCTTCGCCCGCCGCCCCGGGCGCAACCCGAACCTGCCACCGGTGATGACCGGCAGCCACATCGACACCCAACCCACCGGCGGCAAGTTCGACGGCTGCTTCGGCGTGCTGGCCGGCGTAGAAGTGCTGCGCACCCTCAATGACCTGGGGGTGGAAACCGAGGCGCCGCTGGAAGTGGTGGTCTGGACCAACGAAGAAGGCTCGCGCTTCGCCCCGTGCATGATGGGCTCCGGCGTGTTCGCGGAAAAATTCACCCTCGAAGAAACCCTGGCCAAGGTCGACGCCGACGGCGTCACGGTCGGCGAAGCGCTGAACGCCATCGGCTACGCCGGGCCGCGCAAGGTCAGCGGGCACAAGGTCGGCGCCTATTTCGAGGCACACATCGAACAGGGCCCGATCCTGGAGGACGAACAGAAAACCATCGGTGTGGTGCTCGGCGCACTGGGGCAGAAGTGGTTCGACCTGAAACTGCGCGGCGTCGAAGCCCACGCCGGCCCGACCCCGATGCATCTGCGCAAGGACGCCCTGGTCGGCGCCTCGGTGATCGTCGGCGCAGTCAACCGAGCCGCCCTCGGCCATCAACCCCACGCCTGCGGCACGGTCGGTTGCCTGCAAGCCTATCCCGGTTCGCGCAACGTCATTCCCGGCGAAGTGCGAATGACCCTCGACTTCCGGCATCTGGAACCGGCACGCCTCGACTCGATGATCGCGGAGGTCAGGCAAGTCATCGAAACCACCTGCGAAGAACACGGCCTGACCTACGAGTTGACCCCGACCGCCGACTTCCCGCCGTTGTACTTCGAAAAAGGTTGTGTCGAAGCCGTGCGCGGCGCCGCCAAAGGTCTCGGTCTGTCGCACATGGACATCGTCAGCGGTGCCGGTCACGACGCGATTTTTCTCGCCGAACTCGGCCCGGCCGGGATGATCTTCGTGCCGTGCGAGGGCGGCATCAGCCACAACGAAATCGAAAACGCCGCGCCGGACGATCTGGCGGCGGGCTGTGCGGTGTTGTTGCGGGCGATGCTGGCAGCTTCGGCAGCGGTGGCAGGAGGACAACGGGCCGCCTGACTTCAAACTGTCATCTGTTCGTGCGACGTTGCCGCCCCGGAAAAGGAAGTCAGGGACGCGCAATGTCGCCCATCAAAGTCATCACTTCAGGCTCGGCGTATCTGGACATCGACGCCTGGGCCTGCTGCATCGCCTACGCCGAACTGCTCAACCTGCAAGGCATTCCCGCCCGCGCCGTCAGCAGCGCAAAACCCAATGCCAGCGTTTCGAACACCGTGCTCGGCTGGGGCGCCGTTCTGGACGATTACCGTCCGACCTCCGACGATGAGTTCGTGCTGGTCGATGTCTCCGATTACCACCACTTCGACCCGATGGTCGCACTCGACCGGGTGGTGGAAGTCATCGACCATCATCCGGGCTTTGAAGACCACTGGGCGCAGAAGCTCGGATCTGCTGCCGATATCCGCCCGATCGGCGCGGCGGCGACTCAGGTTTTCCAGCGCTGGAAAGCCGCAGGTTTGCTGCCGAGGATCAGCGAGCAGAGTGCCGCGCTGCTGGCCACGGCGATTCTGGACAACACGCTGAATTTCACCGGGCAGATGACCACGGCGGCGGACATCGAGGCCTACGCCGAACTCGCGCTACACGGGAAACTCACGGCGGACTGGCCCGAGCAGTACTTCCTCGAATGTCAGGCGGCTATCGAATCAGACATGTCTGCCGCATTGGCCGCCGATCTCAAACGCATGAAACCCGAGAGTCGGTTGCCCGAGGTTTTCGCGCAGATGACCGTATGGGATGCCGATGCATTGATCGAGAAGTATCGCAGCGAGATTTGCCGCTGGATGGACGGACAGGGCGATGACTGGTTGCTGAACGTCATCAGCATCAGCCAACGCAAAAGTTGTTTGCTGGCCGAACCCGTGGTCAGCCAGCAGAAGTTGAGTCGTTTGCTGCCGATGGAATGGCAGGCTGGATTGGCGGTTCTAAAGCCCTCGATCTTGCGCAAGGAGCTACTGAGTCTGGGGCTGAATGCAAACTCAGGCGGGTGAACAGATTACCCGGGATTGTCGGTTTTACTCGCCGCGCCTTTTCGCCGTTCAACGCCATTCGGGTTGCCAACATCCAGCAATCGTCTTTCCACCATTACATTTTCAAGCGCCTGACGCTCGGCTGGCGCCATCTGGTGTTCGCGCTTTTTCAGCTCCAGCAGGATGGGGCTGGACCAGGTGCGATAGGTCTGTTCGATGAGGCGGTTGGATGTCATCAGTCTCTCCTTGATCAAGAGCCCGGTGTAGCTGGCAGGGGCTCAATCCGATGAGGTACTAACGTTAGTCGACAAAACGGGAAGTCGCTAATGCCGCCGGTGGAAGCCGACGAGACGAATCGTCGCACCGTGGCTTCCACCGGAGATGCATCAATCGTCGACCTTCATCATCGCCTGCACTCCCTCCCACGCCTCGGCCCGCATCCGCTCGATATCCAGCCCCGGAATCACCCCGTCATCGACCACGATCCGCCCACTCACCAGGCTGTATTTCACGGCAATCGGTTCACCTGCGACGACCGGTGCGACGGCGCTGTCGTGGAAGCCGTAGAAGCGTGGATGGTCGAGGCTGTAGATCACCAGGTCCGCTGCCTGGCCGACTTCCAGCGTGCCGATCGCGCCGAGGCCGAGCACTTGTGCGCCGCCGGCCGTGCCCCAGTGGATCACGTCTTCGGCGGTGGTGGCCGAGGCGCCTTGTTCGGCGCGGTGGATCAGCCAGGCGGTGTTGGCCTCGCCGACCATGCTTCCGGATTCGTTGGAAGCGACGCCGTCGACACCGAGGGAGATCGGCACGCCGGCCTCGTACATTTGCGGAATCGGCGCAACGCCGCTGCCCAGCCGGGCGTTGCTCACCGGGCAATGGGAGACGCCGGTGCCGGTCTGGGCGAGCATGCGGATTTCCCCCGGTTGCAGGTGCACGGCGTGGGCGAACCACACGTCCGGGCCGAGCCATTCGTGTTCGGCGACGAATTCCACCGGCAGGCAGTTGTACTTGTCGCGGCAGAAATTCACGTAGTTCTGGGTTTCCGACAGGTGCGTGTGCAAGCGCAACCCCATGCCTCGGGCGGTGTGCGCCAGTTCGCGCAGCAGCGTCGGCGGCAGCGAGAAGGTTGGCGTGGTTGGCGCCACGACTACACGGCGCAGTGCGTCCGGAGTGTCCTGGTGATAGCGCGATTTCAGCCGTTCGAGATCGCCGACCATTTGTTCCAGGGATTCCGGTTGCAGCGCGGTTTTCGAGAAACCCGGATGCGCGCTGGCAGACTCCAGCGCACCGCCACGGCACAGCACGAAGCGCAGACCGAATTCCTCGGCAAGGTCGAATAGCAAGTCGCCGGTCTCGGTGCTGCCATGGGCGTGGTAGAGGTAGTGGTGATCGGCGCAAGTGGTGACGCCGGACAGCAGCAGCTCGACCATCCCCAGCCGTGCGGCGATCCGCGCCAGTTGCGGGGTGAAGCGGTTCAGGCGCGGGTAAGGCACGCTGGCCAGCCAGCCTTGCAGATCCTGATTCAAGCCTTCGGGCACGGCTTTGAGCAGGTTCTGGAACAGGTGATGGTGGGTGTTGATCCAGCCCGGATAGACCACCGAGTTGCGGGCGTCGATCACTCGCTCACCGGGTTGTGGCTCAAGGTTGGCGGCCATTTCGGCGATGCGGCCGTTGACCACGCGGATGTCCACGGCGCCGGCCCGGGCCCGGGGACCGCGCAGGCCGGTCATCACCGCCACGGGATTTTTGATCAGGATGTTTTGAAGTCGAGTCATGGGCAGCTCCAGTCAGAGGATGTGCGAGGCGGATTTGCCGGGTGTGGTTTCTGGCACGCTGACGCCGTTGAGCGCCGCGTTGAGCAGCACCGACACCAGGCAGGCGATGACCACGCTGCTGTGCAGGAACGGCTGTGACCACTCGGGCAGTTGTTTGAAAAGGGTGGGGGCGAGCACCGGCACCAGGGCGGCGGCGATGGTGAAACCGACGATCAGCACGTTGTAGCGGTTGCGTTCGTAGTCGACCTTGGCCAGGGTCTGGATGCCCGCTGCCGCGACCACGCCGAACATCGCGATGCCGGCACCGCCCAGCGCGGCGGTCGGCATCGAGGCGATGATCGCCCCGGCTTTCGGCACCAGCGCAATCGAGCACATCAGCAGACCGCTGATCGCCACAACCCAACGGCTGCGCACGCCGGTCAGGATCACCAGCCCGACGTTTTCCATGAAGGCGATGAACGGGAACGCGGCGAACATCCCGGCGATGGTGCTGGCCAGGCCGTTGGCGCGCAGGCCGTTGATCACCTGTTTGTCGTCCACCGGTTTGTCGACGATGTCGCCGATGGCCACAAACAGGCCCATGGACTCGACCATCTGCACGATCATCACCACCACCATGGTGGCGATGGGAATCAGGCTGAAGGTCGGCAAACCGAAATAGAACGGGTAGGGCACGGTCAGCCACGGCGCGTCCTCGACGCTGTGAAAGTTGCCCATGCCCAGAGCGTAAGCCAGACCGGCGCCCACCAGCATGCCCACCAGCACCGCCATGTTGCGCAGCAACGGGCTGCCATAGCGGTTGACCAGCAGAATCGTCAGCAACACCAGCACCGCCACGGCGAGAAACGCCGGCGCGCCGAAATTGCTCGCGTTGCGCCCGCCACCGACCCACTCATAGGCGATCGGAAACAGCTGCAAACCGATCACCGTGACGATGCAACCGGTCACCACCGGCGGAAAGAATCGTCGCAAGCGACCCACGAACGGCGCCATCAGCAGGGTGAAAATCCCCGCGCCGATCACCGCCCCGCAGACCCCGGCGAAGCCCACCTCCGGGTTGCTGCCGATGGCGATCACCGGTCCGACACTGCTGAACGCTACACCTTGCAGAATCGGCAGGCGTACACCGAACTTCCAGAAACCGACGGTCTGTAACAGGGTGGCGATGCCGGAGCAGAACAGGGTGGTGCTGATCAGCACCACCGTGTCGGCGTGGGACATCTTCAAGGCACTGGCGACAATCAACGGCACGGCGATGGCGCCGATGTACGAGACGGCCATGTGCTGCAGGCCGAGGGTGAGCATCTGTCGCACCGGCAAGACGCGGTCGACGGGGTGGACGGTGGAGGAGGAACTGGCTGACGACATGGGGAATCACCTCTAGCTGTTGTTATTCGGTACAGAGGGGTATTCGTTCTGTGTGCCCGGAACCGCCATCCACCGGCTCCGATGCCGGGTTTCAGCCGGCCAGGCAGGCGGCGAAGCCCTGGTTCAGCGCCGCCCGATCCAGGTCGCGGCCGATGAACACGATCTTGCTCGAGCGCGGCTCGCTGCCCCACGCGGTCGAGGCGCGGAACTCCACCAGGCTGTGCACGCCTTGCAGCACGTAGCGCTGGTCTTCGTTGGCCACCGCCAGCACGCCTTTCATGCGGTACAGATTGTCGGCCTGAGCGCTGCGCAACTCGCTGATCCAGCGGTGGAACGCCATCAGGTTGACGGCGCCGTCCACGGCAATGCCCACCGAGGACACGCTCGGGTCGTGCTCGTGATCGGGCTCTTCAGCGTGATGGTCATGGTCGTGGTGATCGTGATCGTGCTGATCCGCGCCGATTTCCATCAGCTTCTGCGTGCATTCGAAGGCGCCGATGCCGAGGATTTTCGACAGGTCGATCTGCGCATGGGTCGAGGTCACCAGATCCGCCGTGGCGTTCAATCCACGAATCTTGCCGCGCAGGGTTTCCACCTCTTCAGGACTGACCAGATCGACCTTGTTGATGACGATGCGATCGGCGCAGACGATCTGGTCCACGGCCTGATTGTCGACGCCGTCCAGTTGCAGGTCTTCCAGGTGTTGGGCGATGTGCTTGGCATCGACCATGGTCACGATGGCGTCGAGTTCGACTTCCTCGGCAATCGGGTCGTTGATGAAAAAGCTCTGGGCCACCGGGTACGGGTCGGCCAGGCCGCTGGTCTCGATCAGAATGTGGTCGAGCCGCACCGGACGCGCCACCAGTTCGCGGACGATGCGCACCAGATCCTCGCGGACTTCGGCGGTGCAGCAGACGCAGCCATTGACCATTTCGTAGATTTCTTCGGTCTCGGAGCTGAGCACCAGATCGCCGTCGATGCCGACTTCGCCGAACTCGTTTTCGATCACCGCGATCTTGCGGCCGTGGTTCTCCTTGAGGATGTAGTTGAGCAGGGTAGTTTTGCCGGCACCGAGGAACCCGGTGAGGATGGTGACCGGGATTTTGGTGTTCGGGGTCGGGGCGTTGAAGGGGGTGTTCATGTGAGGCTCCTTGGTATTGATAGACCGGTGCACGATGAAGGGGAGTGAGGCTGGATTTGGCCGGTGGCCTGGGTTTCACCCCAGCGCAGCGCGGTGCCGGCATCGAGGTCGAACAGGTCGAGGACACGGCCGAGGCTGTGGTCGACCATTTGCGCCAGGCTGTCGGGGCGGGCGTAGAAGGCCGGCACCGGCGGGGCGATGATCCCGCCCATCTCGGTGACGGCGGTCATGTTGCGCAGGTGGGCGAGGGTCAGCGGTGTTTCGCGGGCCATCAGCACCAGGGTTCGGCGTTCCTTGAGGGTGACGTCGGCGGCGCGGCCGATCAGTCCCGATGAGGTGCCGGTAGCGATCTCCGCCAGCGTCCTCATCGAACACGGCGCAACCACCATGCCCAGGCAACGGAACGAACCGCTGGCGATCCCGGCGGCCACGTCATCGGCGCGGTGGTAGTTGCTGGCGAGGGCGGTGACGTCGGCCAGTTTGTAGTCGGTTTCGTGGGCCATGGTCAGCAGCGCGGCGCGGCTGATGATCAGGTGGCTTTCGATGTTCAGCCCGGCCAGCAACTCCAGCAGGCGCACGCCGTAGATGAACCCGGACGCGCCGCTGATGCCGACCACCATCCGCTGGCGGTTCACGATGGCAGACCGTCGAGCAGTTGCCGGGCGCGCTCGAGCACGTCCTGATCGAGCTGCGCCTTGATTCCGTCGAACCCCGAGCCGCGTGTGGCATCGAGGCCCATGCGCGAGGTGGTGCCATTGACCGAGGACGACGGGTCCAGCGGACTGCCGGGCAAACCATCGATGGTGAAGATATCCAGGTGCGGCTGGAAATGCGTGGCCAGTGCCCACAGCACCTGGCTGTCGTCGGTGAGGTCGATGTCGCTGTCCACCGCGATCACGGTTTTCAGGTACGGATCCCAGCCGAGCAGGGCCAACATGATCTGCCGGGCCTCGCCGTCGCGGCTCTGATCCAGTGCCACGTAGCAATGAAAGTGCGTGCCGGAATTCGGGTAATGCACGGCGGTGACGGCGGGGAAACGCGCCTTGAGCTTCTCGCTCATTTCCGCTTCGCGGGGCAGCCGCGCCAGGGTCAGGTGTTCGGCGTAACGTCCGCCCATCACGTCCACCAGCCAGGCGTCCTTGCGTCGTAACAGGGTGTCGACGCGCAGCACGTTGTTGGTCGAGCGATCCGAGGAGTAACCGCTGAATTCGCCGAAGGGACCTTCTTCGGCATAGGCCGCCGGGTCTATGGCGCCTTCGAGCACGAACTCGGCGTAAGCCGGAACGCCGATGCCATAGCGCGGGGTCTTGACCAGTTCCAGCGGCGCACCGAACAGCCCGCCGGCCACCGCGCGTTCGTCGCTACCGTAAGGCAAGCGAGCCGCCGCGGCGAGCATGAACAACGGGTGCGCGCCGACCACCATGGCCACGCGCAGTTCTTCGCCGCGTTCGCGGGCGGTCTGCAACATCCGCCACAGGTGCCCGCGTGAATGCAGGCTGGTGGCTAACGCCTGACGGGCGTGGCGCATCGAGCGGTGGTAGCTCATGTTGGCGATGCCGGTCTGCGGGTCCTCGGCGATGATGATCGCGTTGGTGATGTACGGGCCGCGATCACTGTCGAAATGCTTGAGCATCGGCAGCAGCGCGAGGTCCAGCGCTTCACCCTCGAACACCTCGTCGAGCACCGGGCCGGTTTCGACATAGCGTGGCGCGATCGGTTGGTTGGCGCGGGTCTGGAAGGTTTCGTGCAACTGCGTGGCGCTGACACCGAACAACCGGGCGATACGCCGGCGGGAGGCGAACAGATTGGTCGCCACCGGCACGCCGAGGTTGCCGACGTGTTCGCAGATCAGCAGCGGATCGCGGCCCTGAGTGGCGAGGGCATCGACCAGGGCGGTGACGTCCTGGTCGGCAGAAAGGGGTTGGGTGATGGTCAGCACATCGTCCGGGTACTGGCGGCGATAGGCGTCGATGAATACGTGAAAATCCTGAGAGTCGCCGAGCGTCGAACGGGTCATGGTTTCACCTCGTAAAAAGCAGGCGCGCAGGGGTGAGGGTGGCGTTCGATCGACAAGCCGTTGGCCTGCCGGTCGAGCGAACGCCGGATCATCTTCGCGCCTGTAAAGTCGCTGTGTACGGGTTTAGAGGTAGGTCGTGGTCAGACGAATGTCCGCCTCGGCCAGATCCTTGGGTGGCGGGGTCGGTTCGATCCCGCACAACCGGGCGATGTTGTTGCCCAGGTAATCCTCAAGGTGATCCTCGTCGATCCCCAGGCCCTGGGGTGCCGGCGAGCACAACACCTCGAGCTCGCGCAGCCACATGCCCGGTTCGTTCGGCGGCGAGTCGGTGCCGAACACGATCTTGTTGCGCGGCAGCTCCTTGGCGAATTCGACGATCCGCGACTGGAAGCACCAGCCGGATTCGCAGTACACGTTCGGCGTGTCCATCGCCATCCAGAACGCCTCGAACGAGTAGTTGCCGCCGGTCTGGATGCCGAAGTGGCCGATGATGAAATTGACCATCGGGAACTCGCGGATGATCGGGTAGAACATCGTCGGAATGGTGTACGGGCCGTCACCGGTGTGGATCAGCACCACGATGTTGTACTTGGCGCAGACTTTCATCGCCGGGCGCAGCCAGTCGAGTGCGCGGTCCGGGCGATAGCCGTGCATGTTGGCGTGCAGCTTGAGCATCTTGAAGCCGTATTCCTTGATGTGGAATTCCAGCTCTGCCGCGCCGTTTTCCGGTCCCCAGCGCGGGTTGAAGTTGAAGTTGCCGATGAAGCGGTCCGGGTACTTCACGCACAGTTCGGCGACGTAGGACATGTAGTCACGCACGCCCTCGCGGCCACGGCGGTTGCCGTCGCGATAACCGGTGTTGCCCGGTGGCGGCTGGATGAAACCCATGTCGATCCGGCGTGGTTTGCCGTTGATCATGTACGGGCCGTCCATCAACTTGAGCATGCGCTCGCCGGTGAACGGTTCGCCGGTGTGGCGCCAGGCCTCGTCGACCAGGTTGGTGGGATGCAGATGGGTGTCGATGATCATCGGTTCAGCTCCTGGCCAGTTGAGTGGTGACGGGGCGCTTGAGTTGCGCCTCTGCTTCGGAAACGGAACGCGGCGGCGGGGATGGCTGAAGGCCGATCATCCGTGCGGTGTTGTTGCCCAGGTAGTCTTCGAGGGTGTCCTCGTCGAGGTTCAGGCCCTGCGGCGGCTCGTGGCACAGCACTTCGAGCAGGCGCAGCCACATGCCCGGCTCGTTCGGCGGGGTGTCGGTGCCGAACAGGATCTTGTGGGTCGGCAGCACCTTGGCGAACTCGACGATCCGCGATTGCAGGCACCAGCCGGACTCGCAATAGACGTTGGGCAGCTCCATCGCCCATTGCATCGGTTCGAACACGTAGACGCCGCCGGTCTGCACGCCGAAGTGGGCCATGATGAAGTCGACGTTGGGGAATTCCTTGATCATCGGCACCCATTCCGACGGGATGCTGTAGGGCCCGTCGCCGGTGTGCAGCTTGACCGGAATGCCCAGTTCGGCGCATTTCTCGAAGGCCGGGCGCACCCAGTCCAGCGCACGGTCGGGACGGTAGGCGTGCATGTTGGCCTGCATCTGCACCATCTTGAAACCGTGTTCCTTGACGTAGCGCTCGATCGCCTCGACGCCGTTCTCCACGCCGCAGCGCGGGTTGTAGACGAAGCAGCCGATGAAACGGTCCGGGTAGGTCTGGACCATTTTCAGGGTGTAGGCCATGTAGGCGTCGATGGATTCGCGGCCCGACAATTCGCCGTCGGTCCAGGTGTAAATGGTGTTGCCCTGCGGTGGCTGGATGAAGGCTTTGTCGATGCGGCGAGGCTTGCCGTTGACCATGTACGGGCCATCCATCATCTCCAGCAGACGCTCGCCGGTGAACGGGTCACCGTCATGCCTCCAGGCGAGGTCCACCAGATCGGTGGGATAGCAGCTGATATCGATGATCATTGAAGTCGATCTCCTGATAGCGGGGAAGGGAGCCTTGCGGCTCACAGCATCCACGTCCCGGGCAATCGGCCGTTTCTATGCGCAGCACTCGCGCATTCCCTCGCCTGTTCGCATCCGGCCCGGGTGGGTGGTTGCTTGAGGCGAGTATTGGAAGGCGGGGGAGGGTTCGTACAATATTAATTGGGTGGGGTGGTGATATGTGTTCGATATGGACTCAGGATCAAAAGCCTTGCCCTCACCCCAGCCCTCTCCCGGAGGGAGAGGGGGCCTACGGGGGTGTCTTGCGCTTTACATCGACCTGAAAAAACGAGTCGATTATGGATTCACAGCTGAGCTTTCACGTCGGCGTAATTCGTCAATATTCCCCATTCGGTCCCCTCTACCTCTGGGAGAGGGCTAGGGTGAGGGCGGCATTCTCAAGCGTACCCAAAACCAACTCCCGAACCGCATCAACCACCGGCGCCACCCGCTCAGCCTGCCCCTGCGGCCACACCGCATACAGGTTGTAATGCGCCGCAATCTGCGCCTCGTTCAACGCCACCAGCCGCCCGCTGCGCAACGCATCGGCGGCCAGCAATCCACGCACCAGCCCGGCGCCAACGCCAGCCTCGGCCGCCGCAATCAGATTCGCCGCATTATCAAAAACCACCCGCGCCGGCGGTTCCGTCGGTGTCATCCCGGCCGCATCCAGCCACGGAATCCACGACCTGCGCGTATACCCCAGCAGCGGCAATTCAAGAATCTGCGCCGGGCTCAGCGGCACCTGCAAACCATGCCGCTCCAGCAACGCCGGAGACGCCACCGCCAGCACCCGATCCCCACAAATCTGGGTCATCTCGCAATCGTCCCAATCGCCGTAGCCATAGCGCAGCGACAGGTCCACCCGTTCGAACGTGCTGCGATCACTGCGCGGCATCGACAGGATCGTCACTTCGTAATCCGGCAAACCGTCGAGTAATTGCGGCAGGCGCGGATTGAGCCAGCTCTGGGCCAGTTCGCTGTCGACGTCGAGAGTCAGACGCTGGGCCACGCTGCGGTTTTTCACCGAAGACAACGCCCTGTCAATCTGCGCCAGCCCATCCGACAGCACGCTGGCAAACAACTGCCCGGCGTCGGTCAGGTTGCTGCCACCGCCTTCGCGCACGAACAGCGGCTGGCCGATGAATTCTTCCAGGGCGCGGATCTGCTGGCTGATCGCGCTGTGGGTCAGGTCGAGCTTGCGCGCGGCGCTGGAAAAACTGCCGCTGCGCGCCGCGTGGATGAACGCGCTCATGGACTGCACCGACGGGTATCGCTTGTACATGTTGTTAGTCCTGCTTACACCGGTTGGCAGAAATCGTCGCTGGCCGCGTGTTGCCCGGGCTTCCAATAATCGATGACCAGGCCCGCACAAAGACGGGCCGCTCTTTTGAGCCTGACAATGATTGCATTCACGGTTAACGGCGAACGACGCGAGCTGGATGAAGCGTCCCCCTCCATGCCCTTGTTATGGGTGTTGCGTGATCAGTTGAAACTCACCGGCACCAAATTCGGCTGCGGCATGGGCCTGTGCGGTGCCTGCACCGTGCACCTGAACGGGGTCGCAGTGCGTTCCTGCCAGTTGCCGCTGGCCGCCGTCGCGGGCCACAGCATCACCACCATCGAGGGCCTGTCGCCCAACGAAAGCCATCCGCTGCAACTGGCCTGGGTCGCCGAAGATGTGCCGCAATGCGGCTATTGTCAATCCGGGCAGATCATGTCCGCCGCCGCGCTGCTCAACACCGGCGCGCCGGTCAACGACGACTCGATCCGCAACGCCATGTCCGGGAATATCTGCCGTTGCGGCACTTACGGGCGCATCAACAAAGCGATCAAACGCGCGGCGAATGCGCCGAAGGAGGCGTGATGAGCCTCGTCGAAAATGCCGGTTTCGAACGGTCGCGTCGGGTGTTTCTAAAGCAGACGGTGACGGTGGCGTCCGGCCTGGCAATTGCGCTGTACCTGCCATCCGGTGCTGCCGCGACTGAGCCGAAAACCTCGGCTACCGAATTCGAACCCAACGCCTGGGTGCGGGTGCTGCCCGACGGCACGGTGAAACTGGTAGTGCACAAGCACGATTCCGGCACCGGAACCCAGACCGCGCTGGCTGCGTGCGTGGCCGAGGAACTGGATGTGAACCCGATGACCGTGCAGGTCATCACCCCGGAAGATCCGTTCTTCGAAACCTACATTCATCCGGTCTGGAAAGTCTTCTCCACCGGCGGCAGCACCAGTGTGTCGCTGGAATACGATCGCTTGCGCATGGCCGGCGCTACGGCTCGGGCACTGCTGATCGGTGCGGCGGCGCAGCAGTGGAAAGTCAGCCCCGAGAGCTGCTCCACCGAAGAAGGCCGGGTCGTGCATGCGCCGAGCAAACGCAGCCTCGGCTACGGCGAACTGGCCGGCGCGGCGGCGCAACTGCCGGCACCGGCCAACGTCACGCTGAAGGATCCGTCGCAGTTCAAATACATCGGCAAATTGCGTCATAAACGCGATGCGGCGGCCAAGGTCTGCGGGCGCTTCAAGTACAGCATCGACGTGCAGTTGCCGGGGATGCTGGTGGCGGTGATTCAGCGTGCGCCGGTGGTGGGCGCCAAGGTTGTCGCGGTGGATTCGGCGGCCGCGTTGCAGGTGCCGGGTGTGCGCAAGGTGATCGCGATTCCGGGCCGACCGGACGTGCTCGGCGGCAACCTCGAAGGCGTCGCGGTGCTGGCCGAAACCTTCTGGGCGGCGCAGCAGGGACGCAAACTACTGGAGATCAAATGGAGCGATTCCCCGCTGGCCGGTTTCGACAGCGCCGAGCTGCCCAAGGCACAGGTCGCAGCGATCAGCGATCCGGCAACGCAAACCGTCAAAGCCATGGCCCAGGGCGATGTCGCCGGACAATGGCCGGGTGCGGCGAAGCTGCTCGAAGCCGATTACACGATGCCCTACAAGGTGCAAAACCCGTTGGAGCCGATCTGCATTACCGCGCAGGTCAAGGACGATGCGATCATCTATTGGGGCGGCGTGCAGGTGCCGTCGTCGGCGCTGGAAGCGGCGCAGACCGTGTGCGGCATCGCCAAGGACAAAGTCACCATCCATGAGCTTGTCTCCGGCGGCAGCTTCGGTGCGCGGGAAGCCAAATACTGGTTGTTTGAAGTCGCGTATCTGGCGCAGAAAACCGGTGTGCCGGTGAAACTGCTCAACAGCCGCGAAGACGAAATGCACGCGCTGTTCAATCACCCGGCGACCTTGCACCGGGCAAAAGGCGCGCTGGATGCCCAGGGCAAACTCACCGCGCTGCAACTGCATGCGGTATCGCCGGCCTCGCCGGAACAGTGGGAGCCGGGCTATTTCGAGCGCCCGGATCACATGGATTACAGCACCACCGAAGCGATCACCGCGTGGGACTTCGCCTACCGTCCGCCGCACCTCGAACTGAACTGGGTCAAACACGAAAGCAACGTGCCCAGCGGCTGGTATCGCTCAGTGAGCTTCATTCCCAACGTGTTTGCCGTGGAAAGCTTCATGGATGAACTGGCCCATGCGGCCGGTAAAGATCCGCTGGCGTTCCGGCTGGCCAACATGCAGGAGCGGCCACGGCATGTCGCCGTGCTGAAGCAGGCAGCCGAACGCGCTGGTTGGGGCCAGAAACTGCCGCCGGATACAGCGCTGGGGATTGCCACCAATCAGGGTTACACCAGTTTCATCGCCGTGGTGGCGCGGGTTGCAAAAGTCGATGGCAAGGCGCGGGTCGAGAAGCTGACCTGTGTGGTCGACTGTGGTCTGGCAGTGTCGCCGGGCGGTGTCGAAGAGCAGATTTATGGTGGACTGATGTGGGGCTTGGGCCATGCGCTGTTCGACCGTCTCGACATTCAGCAGGGCAGGGTGGTGCAGAGCAATTTTCACGACTATCGCGTCACGCGCATGTCCGACATGCCGCCCGTGGACATCCTGGTGCTCGATGGCCAACCGGACAAACCGGGCGGTGTCGGAGAGCTGGGCAGCCCGTCGGTGGTTCCGGCGATTGCCAATGCGCTGTTCAGCCTGACCGGGGTGCGTCAGCGTTCCACACCACTGAATCTAGGGTAAGCCGCCATGGACCTGCGTTTGCTGCGGTACTTCATGGCCCTGGCCGATGAGCTGCACTTCGGCCGCGCCGCCGAACGGCTGCACATCTGCCAGCCGCCGCTGAGCCAGCAGATCCGTTTGCTGGAGGAGGAGCTCGGCACGCCGCTGTTCGAGCGCAGCCATCATCGGGTCGAACTGACAGCGGCGGGGCAGATGCTCAAGGAGCAGGCGCCGCTGGTGTTCGAACAACTCGAGCGGGCGCTGGACCTGACTCGCCAGACCGGGCGCGGGCAACTGGGCGAGCTGGAAATCGGCATGATCAGTTCGGTGATGGTCGGCGTGCTGCCCAAGGCGCTGCACCTGTTTCGCGAGCGCTACCCGCAGGTGACCTGGCGCCTGCATGAGATGACCCCGGCGGCCCAGGTCAAGGCGTTGAAGGAAAAACGCATCGACGCCTGCGTGTTCCGCGTCGGTTATGACGATCCGCAATTGCGCAATGAATTGCTGATCCATGAGCCGATCCATGTGGTGATGCCAGCGGATCATCCGTTGGCCCGGCGCGAAGTGCTGGCGCCCGCCGACCTGGCGCAGGAACCGTTCGTGGCGCTGGAATTGAAGCAGTCGCGCTTCGCCAATTTTCTCTATCAGTGCTGCATTCAGGCCGGGTTCACACCGCAGATCCGCCAGCAGGTGATCGAGGTGCAGACCTTGCTCAGTCTGGTACGCGCCGGGTTCGGCGTGGCGCTGTTACCGGCCTCCATCGAGCAACTGGCTCCCGCCGGGCTGGTGTTCCGGCGCCTGACCCCGGCGCTGCCGCAAGTGCCGCTGTACGCGACCTATCGGGCGGACGATGCCTCGCCGGTGCTCAAGCTGTTTCTCGATACGCTGCGGGAACTGATCGATCACACAGCGCGCTGACCAAGGGCAAAATTGCCCGGCACGATCGCGACGGCCAGCGGTCGTAATCTTCACATGCGTGTACTTGTGGAGAGCCAATGAGCCGGGACGTCCTGACCACCGAAACCAATCGCCGTCAGTTGCAGCAGATCATCGCCGGTCTGTCCGACGGAGTGATTCTGCTGGAACTCGACCAGACCATCCTCTGGGCCAACGAAGCCGCGCTGGCGATGCATGGCGTCAGTCGCATCGGCGAGTTGGGCAACAATGCCGCAGAGTATGCCGAGCGCTTCAACCTGCGCTATCGCAACAACCACACGCTGACGCCGGAGCAGTATCCGATCAGTCGCGTGGCGTCGGGGGAAACCTTCAGCGATGTGCTGGTGGAAGTCACCCCGCGCAGCGATGAAGAACGCACCTGGGTGCACAGCGTGCGCAGCATGGTGCTGACCGATCGTGACGGCGAGACCGAATCGCTGGTGCTGATCATGAGCGACGTCACCGATTGGGCCAACGCCGAGCAACGTTTCGAAAAGACCTTCAATGCCAACCCGGCGCCGGCGGTGATCTGCCGCCTCAGCGATCTGCGTTACATCAAGGTCAATCCGGGATTCCTGGAGATGACCGGCTACACCCGCGATCAAGTGATCGGCGCCTCGACCTATGAGCTGGACATTCTCGAACAGGCCGAGCGCAAGGAGCTGGCGATCCAGCGTCTGCGCGATGTCGCGACCATTCCGCAGATGCAGGCTGAATTGCGCCTGCCGGACGGTGGCAGCAAGCAGGTGATCGTCGCCGGCCAGCCGCTGGTGCTCAACGACGAGGACTGCATGCTGTTTTCGTTCGTCGACATGGAGCTGCGGCACAAGGCCGAAGTTGCCCTGCGCCAAAGTGAAGAGCGCTTCGCCAAGGCCTTTCGCCTGACGCCGGTGCCGATCCTGATCTGCAGCGCCGACGAGCAGCGGCTGATCGACGTCAATCAGGCCTTTCTCGATACGCTGGCTTACGAGAGCGACGACGTGCTCGGCAAGACCGTCGCGCAACTGGACTTCATCGATGAACCGGCGGAACGCGCCCGGTTGCTGGCGGCGCTGGAGAAGACCGGTCGGGTTGACCGTGTCGATATGCGGATCCGCAAGAAAGACGCCGAGTTGCTGGAGTGCGCGGTGTCCGCCGATACCGTGAACATCCAGGACACGGTGTGTTATCTGCTGGTGCTGATGGACATCACCGAACGCAAGCGCACCGAGCTTGAACTGGTGGCGGCGATTGAAGAGGTGATGAAGGATGCTTCGTGGTTCAGCCGTACGCTGATCGAGAAATTGGCGAATGTGAAGAAGGTCAATTCGCCGCAACTGCCCAGCGTTTCGTTTACCGATCTCACAGCCCGCGAGCGCGATGTGCTGGGGCTGATCTGTGAGGGGTTGGCGGACAAGGAGATTGCTGCGCGGTTGAAGCTGGCGCCGAACACTGTGCGCAACCATGTGGCGACGGTGTATTCCAAGCTCGATGTGCACAGTCGCAGCGAGGCGATTGTCTGGGCTCGCGAGCGTGGGTTGTTTTCGGGCAGCAGCCGGGGGCAGCGGTAAGGTGCAAATGCACTAGTTCATGGGGTGCAAATTCGGGTGTTTGATCGGGCAGGGTGTTTTTAGTCTGGTGAGGTGCGGTGCGGTTTTCTCCCGTGATCGCGTCCCTTTTGAACCTGCTAATGGATCAGCCCCTATGAATGTGTTGTTTGTTGTCGAGTCTCGTAGTGCGGAGCTGGCGCGATGATTTATCTGGCGCAGTTGCGGGCGCAGCTTGAGCGCAGTTTTTCGCCGTTGGCTTGTGAGTGTGTGGTGGATGGGGATCATTCGCTTACGGTGAAGTTGTATGAGCCGGTTTCGGGGCGGGTGGATCTGGTGATCAGTGGGTTGAGTCTGGGTGCCTTGCGTACGCCGGAAGCGGTGGATGCCTTGATTGATGAATTGCGGTATGAGCTTGAGAGTAATTCTTTGCGGTCGCCTGGGTGAATATCCGTTTCTTCGGGTGCTGCGGCTGGCGGTTCCGCTTTTACAGCGGGTCACTTTTGACAAACGCCTCAAAAGTAACCAAAAAGTCTTTACCCTGACGTTCGGCCCTCGCTGTGGCTCGGGTTCCTTCGCTCCGGGATTGATCCGGGGGCATCGCCTACGGTTTGCTTCGCTGCACCTCCTCTCGATGTGTTTGGCTTCGCCAAACGGTCGCTGCGCTCCCACCCCCGGATCAATCCCTCCACTCAGCCTGCCGACGGGCCCTGCGATCAAAAGCGGTACTCGAGCTAACGCTCATCGTATTGAGTGGTGAAGAGCAAAAGCAGGCTTTTTAACAATCCGAGTTCAACTCGATATTGCACGTCGGCGTATCTCCCACAAACACCTCGGTCAGTTCCCTCTCCCTCCGGGAGAGGGCTAGGGTGAGGGCTGGCTCTTGAGATTGTTCAAAGTTCGATCGAAACGCACGGTCCATTTCACAAACTCACCTCAAAATCGACAGCCATTTCCCCCCAATCCCACCATTCCACTGGCACTCACCCCCCACTGGTCTATAAGGAATGAGTGGTTCGGTTTCCATAACCGGGTATTTGCACGCTCGGCGACGGGAGTTTTTCTTCCATTTATCGCGGGTCATCCTATGAACAATCCTGGGAAACGCGTGTGTTTTTCGTTGTTGTCGGCTTTCGGTCTGGTGCTGCTCAGTGGCTGTGCCAGTCCTCCACCCCCTCCGCCGGCAGCGCCGCCACCGCCACCTGAACGCACCTGTCAGGTGATGGAAAATACCGAAGTCGCCGGTGACATGTATGCCGACGGGCAGGTAACCCGACACATCACCAAGACGCGTTGCGTCACTCAATAACGCACGCGCCGTCGAAGGCGCGGGTCGAGTGGATTGTGCTGGTGGCCGATCTGGTCGGCACCGCTGTGTTTGCCGTTGAAGGCGCCATTGCGGCGATGCACGCTCAACTCGATCTGTTGGGCGTGATGGTGATTGCCTTCATCGTTGCGCTCGGCGGCGGGGTGACCCGTGATCTGTTGATCGGCGCTACGCCGCCCAAGGCTGTGGCTGACTGGCGCTATCCGGCGCTGGCCTTTGCCATGGGCGGGGTGGCGTTTGTTTTTCATGAGCAGGTGCTGGGCTGGTCCGGTTCGACCCTGATCGTGCTGGACGCGGCGGGGTTGGCGCTGTTTGCCGTGGCCGGGGCGCAGAAGGCGTTGAATTTCGGCATTTCGCCGTTTGTGTCCATGCTGATGGGCACGATTACCGGCGTCGGTGGCGGGGTGCTGCGGGACATTGTGCTGGCGCGGGTGCCGGTGGTGTTGCAGGCGGATCTGTATGCCAGTTCGGCGTTTGTCGGCGCGGCGGTGTTGATCGTCGGGCGCAGGCTGGGCGTTTCGCCGGTGGCGGCTGCGTTGCTGGCGGGTGCGGCGTGTCTGTTGTTGCGCTTGTTGTCGGTGCATTTCGGCTGGCAATTGCCGAAGGTTCTGGAAGCATGAAAAAGGCAGCCCTTGGGCTGCCTTTTCGTTTGCATCGGAAGTGGATCAGGACAGGAAACCGCCGTCCACGTTCAGCGATACGCCGGTGGTGTAGCTCGAGGCATCGCTCGCCAGGTACAGCACGGCGCCGGCCATTTCGCTCGGGTCGGCCACGCGCTTGAGCGGGATCTGCGTCAGCGCCTGTTTCAAAATCGCGTCGTTCTTCACCAGGGCCGAGGCGAACTTGGTGTCGGTCAGGCCCGGCAGCAGGGCATTGCAGCGGATGCCGAACTGCGCGCATTCCTTGGCGAAGACTTTGGTCATGTTGATCACGGCGGCCTTGGTCACCGAGTAGATGCCCTGGAAGATCCCCGGCGAGATGCCGTTGATCGACGCCACGTTGATGATGCTGCCGCCGCCGTTTTCGCGCATCAGCTTGCCGGCTTCCACCGACATGAAGAAGTAGCCGCGGATGTTCACGTCGACGGTTTTCTGGAAGGCGCCGAGGTCGGTGTCCAGCACGTTGCAGAACTGCGGGTTGGTCGCGGCGTTGTTGACCAGGATGTCCAGACGGCCGAACTGTTCCTTGATCCCGGCGAAGACCTGGCTGATCTGTTCCATTTCGCCGATGTGGCAGGCGACGGCGGTGGCCTTGCCGCCGGCGGCGATGATGGCGTCGGCCACGTGTTGACAGCCTTCGAGTTTGCGGCTCGAAACGATGACGTGGGCGCCTTGCTGGGCCAGCAGTTTGGCGATGGCTTCACCGATGCCACGGCTGGCGCCGGAGACGAAAGCGATCTTGCCGTCGAGGTCGAACAACTGAGTCTTGGACATGGGATTCCCTTGTAGTGAGCCTTGTTATAACGCCGTCATCAGAGGCTGGATTTGGCAATGACCTGCAGGCTCATCTGCTCCAGCAGTTTGTTCATGTGAATGAACTGCGCGAAGCGTTTGTCCTGGGTCTGGCCATGGAAGAAGCGGTAGTAGATCTGCTGCACGATGCCGGCCAGGCGGAACAGGCCGTAGGTGTAGTAGAAGTCGAAATTGTCGATCTGGAGGCCCGAGCGCTCGGCGTAGTAGTCGACGAATTCGCGACGGGTCAGCATGCCTGGGGCGTGGCTCGGCTGGCGGCGCATCAGTTGCACCGGGGCCGGGTCGTCGGCCTGGATCCAGTAGGCGAGGGTGTTGCCCAGGTCCATCAATGGATCGCCGAGGGTGGTCAGTTCCCAGTCGAGCACGCCGATGATCTGCATCGGGTTGTTCGGGTCGAGGATGACGTTGTCGAAGCGGTAGTCGTTGTGCACGATGCTGGAGGTCGGGTGATCGGCCGGCATCTTGTCGTTGAGCCAGGCTTTGACCTTTTCCCAGTGCGGTGCGTCCGGGGTCAGGGCTTTTTCGTAGCGTTCGCTCCAGCCTTTGATCTGGCGGGCGACGTAACCTTCAGGCTTGCCCAGATCACCGAGGCCGCAGGCGTTGTAATCGACCCGGTGCAGCTCGACGAAACGGTCGATGAAGCTCTTGCACAGGGCTTCGGTTTTCGCTGCATCCAGGCCCAGTTCCGGCGGCAGGTCCGAGCGCAGGATGATCCCCTTGACCCGTTCCATCACATAGAACTCGGCGCCGATCACCGAATCGTCGGTGCAATGCACGTAGGCTTTCGGGCAGTACGGGAAGCCGTCGCGCAACTGGTTGAGGATGCGGAATTCGCGGCCCATGTCGTGGGCGGACTTGGCTTTGTGGCCGAACGGCGGACGGCGCAGGACGAATTCCTGGTCCGGGTATTCCAGCAAATAGGTCAGGTTCGACGCGCCGCCGGGAAACTGGCTGATCTGCGGCGTGCCGGTCAGGCCCGGAATGTGCGCCTTGAGGTACGGATCGATCAGGCTGGCATCGAGTTCTTCGCCAGAGCGGATACGGGTGGACTGGTCAGTAAGCGCCATGCTTATCCCTTCTGCTTATTTTGGAGGCCAGACATCATTGGCTAATCTAATGGCGCGCTCGGGCGGTCACAAGCGCGGTTCGGTCTTATAGGTTAGCGTGTTGGACGATAATCACCTTTGAGAATGTGCGCGGCGGGATGCCGTTGAGCGCTGCCAACAGCATGCTGATGCGCAACCGGGCAGCGATCATCGAGACAGGGATTCGATCCGACAGGACTTGGGAATAAGGCCGCTGAGCACGTTGTTTTCGGCAAACAACGAGTTGCGGCGCTCGTGGGCGTTGCTCGGCGTGCTTTAGTGCACGCGCTGGTTATTCTGTTTCGGCGGCAGGGCCAGGGGGGTCAGCACCGGCTCCCCGGTAAAGAACGCCACGAGGTTTTTCCCCACCAGTTCCACCGTGCCCTGGGTAGCTTCCGGTGAGAGGCCGGCCACGTGTGGCGTGAGAATCACATTGCTCAGGGTTTTCAGCGCATCCGGCACCCGGGGTTCGTGATCGAATACATCCAGTGCAGCACCGGCGATTCGTCGTTGTTCAAGGGCGCTGATCAGGTCGGCGGTGTTGATCACACTGGCGCGGGCGATGTTGACGATGAAGCCTTTTGGTCCCAGGGCATCGAGCACGGGGCGGGTCACCAGATGCTGACTGCCGATGCCGCCGGGTGTGGCGACCACGAGAAAATCCGAGGCCCGCGCCAGTTCGGTCGGGGTCGAGCAGAAGGTGTAGGGCACGTCGTTGCGCACCTGGCGGTTGTGGTAGCTGATTTCCATGTCGAAGCCCAGGTTCGCCCGTTTGGCGATGGCCATGCCCACTGCGCCGAGGCCGAGAATCCCCAGCCGCTTGCCCGCCAGGGACGGGCGCATGATCTTCGGCCATTCGCCACGGCGTACCGCCGCATCGCAGCGCGGAATATCGCGCACCAGTGCCAGCAGTAATGCCATGGCATGGTCGGCCACCGACGAGGCGTTGACGCCGGCGCCATTGGTTACGGTCAGGCCCCGGTTGCTGGCGGCTTGCAGGTCCACCTGTTCGTAGCCGGCGCCGATCACGCAGATGATTTTCAGCGCGGGCAATGCGGCGATTTCTTCGGCGTACAGCCCCAGCGGACCACGGGTCAGCACTGCGTCGATGCGGGCGCCGTGAGTGGCAATGGCCTGGGCGCGTTCGGCGGGCGTCGGGGCAAGAATCAGGTGAAAGCCCTGTCGTTCAAGAATGGGCAGGTAGTCATTGATGGTTTCAACCAGTACCAGAACGGTGGCGGGCATTGCTCGGCTCCTGTGATCGTCGGCGTGTCGGTCGCGAAAGTCGTGTCAGAGTGCTGATTGCAGAGCGGTTTGGCAATGGCCGACATTGCCCCGCACCAGCCAGTGTAGGAGCTGATGCGGGGAGTGCGCGGGCGCTTCGTCAGAAGGCGATGTCGGCGGTGTTGATCAACCGCGCGAACGCCGCGCCGAGGGTTGCGTTGTGGTGCTCGATGATCGCCCGGGCCGGCAGTGCGGGGGTGTCCATGCAAGTGTGGGCATCGGCTACCAGCCATGGCTTGAAGCCCAGCTCGGCAGCGGCACGGCAGGTGCTGTCGATGCAGAACTGGGTTTTCATGCCGACGATGTACAGGTCTTCGATTTTCGCGGCGTTGAGTTGCCGGGCCAGGTCGGTGCCGTGGAAGGCGTTGGGGCGGGATTTGTCGAAGAGGGTGGCGTTTGCGCTATCCAGCTCAAGCGCTGGCAGTAGTTGCCAGAACGCACTGCCGGCGGCAATCGGTGAGCCGGCCGGGCCGGTGTGGCGAACGGCAAAAATCGGCACCTGGCGGTGGCGTGCCTGAGCGATCAAGTGCTGGATGTTGGCGAGCATGCGTTCGCCGTCGTGAGGTTTTTCCTGACCCTGGAACAGGCCGACCTGCATATCGATGATCAACAGTGCTGCGGACATGGTGTTTCTCCTTGGGTACCAAACGTGCCGCACGGACGGGAGAAACAACAAGGCCCCGTCCATTGCTGGCGGGGCCTCGGGTTTGCTGCGCTGGTTTACCTCAGGCGCAAACACCACGACCCGCCGGTGGCGGTCGTGGTGGTACGGGTGAGGTGCAGCGCGCGAAGGTTCATGGGGCCGATCATGCTGGCGGCGTCAACAGGCTGTCAACTGGCGTATTGAGCAATGCCGTTGCCGAACGACCAGTTCTCTTTTTTCACCTCGACCAGATTGATGAATACATCTTCCAGACGGATCGACAGGTGCGTGTACAGGTTCTGGGCGATGGTTTGGTACAGCGCCTTTTTCTGCTCCAGCGTTCGGCCCTCATTGAGGGTGATCTGGATGATCACCAACTGGTCGCTGCGCTGGATCCCCAAGTATTGCGGATCGAAGACGAAATGCTCGCCGTCGTGCTCGGCCAGGATCTGGAAGTTGTCGTGCTCCGGGACATTGATCGTGCTGCGCATGGCGGCGTAGATCTGCTCGCCGACGCGTTTGGCGAAGGTCGGGTCGGGGTGTTTCTTGAGTTCTACGCGGACGAGAGGCATGAGCGGGCTCCATGGGGCAGGGGACTGGAAAGGGCCGTCAGTCGGTTCGCCATTGGGTATAGCTGAAAATGCCAATCTGTGAGGTTGTTTAAAAACGTTAGGAAACGGATGCCCGCGTCCTGCTGAATTTACGGATGTTGCCTACGAGTACTGCCGGATTTATCCGCTATACGGCGAGATGTGAAGCACGAAACCATAGAGAGCAGGACAGGGCGAGTTCTTCAGGATGAAGCGGCGGCCTGGACGGAAATTGCCATCAGCCAAGGAAGGCCAATGCTTCAGAACAACCGTGAAAACCTGGAACTCGACAGGCTGCATAACGAAACGCGAAAACTTGTGGCTGAACGGCAAAAGCTTCTGGCGGAAGAAAAGAAGCTGAAATGGGAGACGTATTTTTATCCAGTCGCGGTAGTGGCCGGTGTGTTAACGGCAAGCGCGGCATTGGCTGGCGTCTTTTTCAGGTTTTGAGCGTTCGTTTTCGCCATCTTCAGACACATGACCCAAAAGGAAATCAACATGAGTACCTATGACGCCAAAGCCAGAATGGAACAATTGGAACGGGAACACGATGAGTGGGCCGAAAAAATACGGATCAAAAACAGGAAAGAAATGCGCCCGATCTGGGGCTTGCTGGGTCTGGGCATCTTTTGCATGTCCCTTGGCTTCATGTTGGCCCGATCGATTTGATCGGGTTTCCCCCATGGCGCATTCGGCGCCAGAACGTGTCATAAAACGACATTTTACGTATCTGGTGCCGACAGCTATTTTCCCAAAAGCGACAACCTTCCAATCTGCTCCGCACAACCATTCCTCAGCTAAGTCTTTGCTTCCGCTCATTTATCGCGGAGAATCGCGCCCCTGTTTCGGCCGGAGCATGTCTGTCGGTTTTTTCCGACGCGTCCTGACCGAGTGGCAAGTGACCGGAATGCGGAGATCCGACCGGATGAATGATCAGGCCAATAGCGTCGAACAACGCTTTGAAACGGCAGCACCAGCCCAATTGTCGAGCTGGAATCGCCATGACACTACCTGGATGTTGGGACTGTTCGGGACGGCCATCGGCGCCGGCACCCTGTTTTTGCCGATCAACGCAGGTCTGGGTGGCTTCTGGCCGCTGGTGATCCTCGCGCTGCTGGCATTCCCCATGACTTTCTTCGCACACCGCGGCCTGACCCGCTTCGTGCTTTCCGGTCGCGAAGGCGCCGACATCACTGACGTGGTGGAACAGCATTTCGGCATCAAGGCCGGCGCGCTGATCACTCTGCTGTACTTCTTCGCAATCTTCCCGATCCTGCTGATCTACAGCGTTGGCCTGACCAACACCGTCGCCAGTTTCCTCGAACACCAACTGCACATCACGCCGCCACCGCGCGCGTTGCTGTCGTTCGTGCTGATCCTCGGCCTGCTGGCCGTGGTGCGTTGCGGCGAGCAGGTGATCGTCAAGGCCATGAGCCTGATGGTGTATCCGTTCATCGTTGCGCTGCTGTTCCTCGCCGTGTACCTGATTCCGCACTGGAACGGCGGCATCCTGAGCACCGCTTCGCAGGTGCCGGCGCCGTCGGCGCTGCTGCATACGCTGTGGCTGGCGATTCCGGTGATGGTGTTCTCGTTCAACCATTCGCCGATCATCTCGGCGTTCGCGGTGGACCAGAAGCGTCGTTACGGCGTTCATGCCGACGAACGCAGCTCGCAGATCCTGTCCCGCGCCCACCTGCTGATGGTGGTGATGGTGCTGTTCTTCGTCTTCAGCTGCGTGCTGACCCTGTCGCCGGAACAACTGGCTGAAGCCAAGGCACAGAACCTGTCGATCCTGTCGTACCTGGCCAACCATTTCAGCAACCCGACCATCGCGTTCGCCGCGCCGTTGATTGCGTTCGTGGCCATTTCCAAGTCGTTCCTCGGCCACTACATCGGTGCCAGCGAAGGCCTCAAAGGTTTGATCGTCAAGAGCGGCAAGCGTCCGGGTGCCAAGGCGCTGGATCGCATCGTTGCAGCGTTCATGCTGGTGGTGTGCTGGATCGTGGCGACCCTGAACCCGAGCATCCTCGGCATGATCGAAACCATCGGTGGCCCGGTCATCGCGGCGATCCTGTTCCTGATGCCGATGTACGCGATCCGCAAGGTACCGGCCATGGCGCGCTATCGTGGTCAGGCGTCGAACGTGTTCGTTACCGCTGTAGGTCTGGTGGCCATTTCGGCGTTGATCTATTCGCTGGCCGCCTGATTCCAGGCCGGCAGTTCCAGACGGGGGCGAGCCATTCGCCCCCGCTTCTGCAAGACCTCCTCAGTGCCTGATCCAGGGCACGCATCCCAAGGCATAAACGGCTACGCTTGAAAGGCACTTTTCCCCGGAGATGCCTCATGCCCCGTGCACGACCCCAATTGATCAGCGCCAAACTGGAAAAACTCCATCCCACTCAGCTCACGGTCGGCCTCGCCGAAGTCGCCGACAAGCGCCAGGAATGGAAAAAGCTCAAGCGCAAGGAGCGGGCAGCAGCGCTGGACAATCACTGGTTTCCCAGTGTGCTCGGGCCTGAAGGCGTCTATTACATCGTCGATCACCATCACTTTGGTCTGGCGCTGATCGAGGAAGAGGTCAAGAAGGCCTCCTTGCTGGTGCTCAAGGACCTTTCGTTTGTCGACACGGTGACCTTCTGGAACGTGATGAACTTCAACCAGTGGGCGCACCCTACGACGGTCGCGGTGTCCGGCGCACCTTTGAAGCCATTCCCAAGTCCATCGCCGATCTGCAGGACGATCCTTATCGCAGCCTCGCCGGACGCTTGCGCCGGGCCGGTGGCTACGCCAAGGACGCGACGCCCTACAGCGAGTTTCTCTGGGCGGACTTCTTTCGCAGCCGCATCGCCAGTGATCAGATCAACGACCTCAGTCCCAAATTGCAGACCAAAGCCATGAATCTGGCCCGCAGTCAGGAAGCTCGGTATCTGCCAGGGTGGGTGGGTCCGATTGTCAACTGAACCTCTGAGTGCCGCTTCCCGACCCGAAGTGCAAAGTCGTAGCCAGGACCTGCTGGCCGGGTTGTCGATTGCCGGTCTGTTACTGCCCGAGGCCGTGGCGTATTCCAGCATTGCCGCGTTGCCACCCCAGGCCGGGGTGATCGCGTTGTTCGCCGGGCTGCTGTGTTACGCGTTGATGGGCACCAGCCGCTTTGCGGTGGTCTCGGCCACGTCGTCCTCGGCGGCGGTGCTGGCGGCGGCGACCGCGTCGCTGGCTGGCGGGGATCCGGCATTGCGCCTGAGCCTGGCGGTCGGCCTGGTGATGATGACCGGGGTGTTGTTTCTGCTGGCGGGGTTGTTCAAGCTTGGCAGCGTGACATCCTTCATCGCCAAACCGGTGTTGCGTGGCTTTGCACTGGGATTGGCAGTGACGATCATCCTCAAGCAGGTGGCGAGCGTCGTCGATGTCCACCTGACTGAGAGCAACCTGGTTCGCTTTCTGCCGCAGTTGATCGAGCAGTGGCCAAAATGGAATCTGGCGGGCGCCGGAGTAGCGCTGGTGGCGTTGCTGGTGCTGATGGCCTGCGCCCGTTTTCGCCGGGTGCCGGGTGGCTTGATTGTTGTCGCATTGGGTATCGCCGCCAGCCAATGGCTGAACCTGCCGGCCTACGGCGTGAAGCTGATCGGAATCATCGACCTGGCGCTGGAGATGCCGCAGTTGCCGAACATGCCGTTTGCCGACTGGCTGCGGCTCGGCGAGCTGGCATTCGCCATGGTGATGATTCTGTATGCCGAGTCCTATGGCTCGATCAGCTCGTTTGCCCTGAAACACGGCGACCGGGTGTCCTCGAACCGCGATCTGCTGGCCCTTGGCGCGTCCAATCTGCTGTCGGGGCTGTTTCATGGCATGCCCGCCGGGGCCGGGTATTCGGCGACGTCGGCCAACGAAGCGGCGGGGGCTACATCGCGATTGGCGGGAGTTGTCGCAGCGGCAGTGGTGTTGCTGATCGTTTTGACCGTGCTGCCTTACATCGCCCTGACCCCGGAGCCGGTACTGGCCGCGATTGTGATTCACGCCTTGGGACGGGCGCTGAGCCTGCAACCGCTGGGTCGCTACTTCTTCTGGCGCCGTGACCGCTTGTTGGTGATTTGCGCGGTGGCGGCGGTACTGGTGCTGGGTGTGCTCGACGGTTTGCTGCTGTCGGTGGCGATCAGCGTGGTGCTGATGCTCAAGCAGATGTCCTCGGCGGATATCCAGGTGCTGGGGCAAATGGGCGGCGGTCACGATTACGTCGACGTGCAGCGCCATCCGGATGCCCGGAAATTCCCGGCGTGCTGATCGTACGGCCGAGTGAGGCGCTGTTTTTCGCCAACGTGGAACGGATTCTTGGCGGCGCGCTGCGGCTGGCTCGGCATGCGCCTACGACGGTGCACACGATCATCCTGAGCCTGGAAGAATCACCGGATCTGGATGGCACCAGCATCGAGGCGCTGGAAGCGTTCTTCCTGCAGGTGCGGGCCGAGGACAAACTGTTGATTCTGGCCCGTCTCAAACATGAGGCGCAGACCGTGCTGGCGCAATTGCCGGCGCTGGAGCGCGAGCAGGTGCTGTTGAGTGGTTTGAGTGTGGACGAGGCGGTTCAGCAGGCACTCAAGCTCAATGCATGAGTTTCCGCAGGCATAAAAAAACGCCGCTCATCTCGCGATGGGCGGCGTTTTTCATTGCGTTGCAGCGTTAGGCTTGAACGACCGGAATCTTGGCGTTCGCAGCAGCTTCACGGAACTCGGCAATCTGGTCGAAGGACAGGTAGCGGTAAACATCGGCCGCCATGCTGTCGATCTTGCCAGCGTATTCCATGTACTCCTCGACGGTCGGCAGGCGACCCAGGATCGAAGCCACGGACGCCAGCTCGGCCGAAGCCAGGTAGACGTTCGCGCCGTCGCCCAGACGGTTCGGGAAGTTACGGGTCGACGTCGACACCACGGTGCTGTTCGGCTCGACGCGTGCCTGGTTACCCATGCACAGCGAGCAGCCTGGCATTTCCATGCGGGCGCCGGCCTTGCCGTAGATGCCGTAGTAGCCTTCTTCGGTCAGTTGGTGAGCGTCCATCTTGGTCGGCGGCGACAGCCACAGACGGGTTGGCAGCTGACCCTTGACCTGATCCAGCAGTTTACCGGCAGCGCGGAAGTGACCGATGTTGGTCATGCACGAACCGATGAACACTTCGTCGATCTTCTCGCCAGCAACGCTGGACAGCAGACGGGCGTCGTCCGGGTCGTTCGGCGCGCACAGTACAGGCTCGCTGATGTCGGCCAGATCGATTTCGATGACTTCGGCGTATTCGGCGTCGGCATCGGCTTCCATCAGTTGCGGGTTGGCGATCCAGGCTTCCATCGCTTGAGCACGACGCTCCAGGGTACGCGCATCGCCGTAGCCTTCGCCGATCATCCAGCGCAGCAGGGTGATGTTGGACTGCAGGTACTCGGTGATCGATTCTTTCGACAGCTTGATGGTGCAACCGGCAGCCGAACGTTCGGCCGAGGCGTCGGACAGTTCGAACGCCTGTTCCAGGGTCAGACCTTCCAGGCCTTCGATTTCCAGGATGCGGCCGGAGAAGGCGTTTTTCTTGCCTTTCTTCTCGACGGTCAGCAGACCGTTCTGGATAGCGAAGTAAGGAATGGCATGAACCAGGTCACGCAGGGTGATGCCAGGTTTCATCTTGCCTTTGAAGCGCACCAGGATCGATTCCGGCATGTCCAGCGGCATGACGCCGGTGGCTGCGGCGAACGCGACCAGACCGGAACCGGCCGGGAACGAGATGCCCATCGGGAAACGAGTGTGCGAGTCACCACCGGTACCCACGGTGTCCGGCAGCAGCATGCGGTTCAGCCACGAGTGGATGATGCCGTCGCCCGGACGCAGGGAAACGCCGCCGCGGGTCATGATGAAGTCAGGCAGGGTGTGGTGGGTGGTCACGTCGATCGGCTTTGGATAAGCCGCGGTGTGGCAGAAGGACTGCATCACCAGATCAGCGGAGAAGCCCAGGCACGCCAGGTCTTTCAGTTCGTCACGGGTCATTGGACCGGTGGTGTCCTGAGAACCTACGGTGGTCATCTTCGGTTCGCAGTAGGTGCCAGGACGGATGCCTTTGCCTTCTGCCAGACCGCAGGCCTTGCCGACCATTTTCTGCGCCAGGGTGTAACCCTTGGTGCTTTCGGCCGGTGCTTCAGGTTTCTTGAACAGGTCGAACGCAGGCAGACCCAGTTCGGCGCGAGCCTTCTCGGTCAGGCCACGGCCGATGATCAGCGGGATACGGCCGCCGGCGCGGACTTCGTCCAGCAGGACCGGGGTCTTCATTTCGAAGGTGGTGATGACTTCGTCAGTACCGTGCTTGCAGACTTTGCCAGCGTGCGGGTACAGGTCGATCACGTCGCCCATGTTCATGTTCGATACGTCGAACTCGATAGGCAGTGCGCCGGCATCTTCCATGGTGTTGTAGAAGATCGGAGCGATCTTGCTGCCGAAGCAGAAACCACCGCCGCGCTTGTTCGGCACGTAAGGGATGTCGTCGCCGAAGAACCACAGAACCGAGTTGGTCGCGGATTTACGCGAGGAACCGGTACCGACCACGTCACCGACGTAGGCGATCGGGAAGCCTTCGCCGCGCATGGTTTCGATCTGCTTCATCGGGCCGGTCTTGCCTTGCTCGTCCGGAACGATGCCGTCACGGGCCATTTTCAGCATGGCCAGGGCGTGCAGCGGGATGTCAGGACGCGACCAGGCGTCTGGAGCAGGGGACAGGTCGTCGGTGTTGGTTTCGCCGGTCACCTTGAAGACGCGCAGGCTGATCTTGTCGGCCAGCACAGGGCGCTTCTTGAACCACTCGCCGTCAGCCCAGGATTGCAGCACGGCCTTGGCGTGAACGTTGCCGTTCTTGGCTTTTTCAGCCACGTCGTGGAAGGCATCGAACATCAGCAGAGTGTGCTTGAGTTCTTCGGCGGCCACTGGCGCCAGCTCGGCGTTGTCCAGCAGTTCGACCAGGGTCACGATGTTGTAGCCGCCCTGCATGGTGCCGAGCAGTTCTACAGCGCGTTTCTTGTCCAGCAGAGGGGAGGAGACTTCGCCCTTGGCCAGTGCAGAGAGGAAACCGGCCTTGACGTAGGCGGCTTCGTCCACTCCTGGTGGTACGCGATTGGTGATCAGGTCAACGAGGAAAGCTTCTTCGCCAGCCGGAGGATTCTTCAGCAGCTCGACCAGGCCTGCAGTTTGTTCGGCGTTAAGCGGCTGGGGAACGATACCCAGTGCTGCACGCTCTTCGATATGTTTGCGGTAGGCTTCAAGCACAGTTATTACCCTCATCAGTGGTCCCAAATGGGTGTCCGGGACGCTCATCCCGAAATTGCCGTACTCATGCTCCTCACGACGTTGTGGGTCGTTCGGCCAGAATTACCGGCAATTCCTTACAGAAGCTGCTTTCAAAGTTTTACGCCTGCAGAACGGGGAGCTGATGAGGGTTGGCGTTGGGCTTTTCCCCGCTGGAAAAACCCTTCGCCAACACCGCTCTGAAGGAACGACTGTGCTCGTGACGCTTTGAAAACAGCTTCTAACGGACATTGGCGCCTAAAAAGGCTGGCTGATTCTACGGCAAAAAAATTTAAAGGTAAGTCGGGCTCTATTGGACTTTGGTGGCGTTGTGCGTGGGTAGGCCAAACCCCGATCCAGCGCTTGCCCCTGACGTTTGAGGGGTGATGAATGCCGGACAAAGGGCTAACATGCCGACCTGTTCCGCGTTTCAAGTGTTCTGCCCATTTATGCCCAATCAGACCATCAAGACCCCCTGCGTCGGCCTCTGCTCCACTGTTTACGGTGATCTGGTGTGCCGTGGCTGCAAGCGTTTCCACCACGAAGTGATCCATTGGAACGGTTACAACGAGGAAGAAAAGCGCGCGGTGTGGCTGCGTCTTGAGCAATTGCTGTCACAAGTGATGGCGAGCAAGGTCGAGGTCTTCGATCCGGCGCGCCTGCGCCAGCAGCTGGAACAGCGCAAGATCCGCTTCGTGCCGCATCAGTCGGAATATTGCTGGGCGTATCAGCTGATCGCCCGGGGCGCGCGGGTGATCATCAATCTGGAAGCCTACGGGATGGTGCTGCTGCCGGAGTTTCGCGACTGGAACCTGCCGGAACTGCGCGATGCCATTGATCGGGAATTTTTCCTGCTGTCGGAAGCGCACTATCAGCGCTACATCGCACCGGGTTTCCTGAAGGATGCACTGGGCGAGTAAGCGTTACCTGTGGCAAGTGTCCTCGCCACAGGATGACAACAGTGCTTAATGCTTCACCGCCAACTCCACCAGATGGTCTTCAACCTCCTGCGGCTTGAGCACCAGCACATCACTCTCCAGCGCATCCAGCACCACTTCGGCGGTATTGCCGATCAACGCCCCTGACAAACCGGTGCGCGCCACGGTGCCGATCACTGTCACCGCCGCCTGTAGTTTGTGCGCCATGAACGGAATCAACACGTCCGCCGGACCTTCCTCGACATGCAAATGCTCGTCATCGACATCGAATTCAGCCTGGAACGCCCGGCATTGCTCGCGATAGCGCGCCTCGATGGTTTCCTTGAGCTGGAAAGTCGGGTCGGCGGCCGAGAGCATCGGTGACGGATGGGCGGTAATGACGTGCAGATGCCCTTTGGCCAGGCTGGCGATGTCATAGCCGTGGTCGATGATAGTGGTGTGCAGGTGACGGTGTTCGCCATCGGCGTTGCCCACATCGACTGCCGCCAGAATCACCCGGTCTTTCCAGGAGGCCGAGGTTTTCACCAGCAGCACCGGAGTAGGGCAGTGGCGCAGCAGTTTCCAGTCCGCCGGGGTCAGCAGGGCCTTTTTCAGCGAACTGTCGGGGAAATGTTGCTTGATCACCAGCCCGCAACCTTCGGCTTGCTGCACGTCGATGATGGTTTCGTGCAGGCTCTCGTTCCACGCCTGTTCGGTGGTGACGCTGTAGCCGTCCGCCAGCAGCGCGGCCTTGAGCACGCTGAGCATGCCGGCGTGATCGTGCTTCTTGTCGCAGACCAGCAGGTGCAGATGGGCCTGGGTCACCCCGGCGATCAGCTTGGCGCGCTTGAGCGCCAGACTTTCCGCGTGTTCGGGTTCGATGACCACCAGAATGCTGCGAATGGCTTGCATGAGTGAGTCTCCAGCAATGAAAAGGCACGGCGTTGCACAACTATAGTTGCTGCGCATCCGTCCGCGACTTGATGCATATCAAGGGCTGGCGCTGGTGGTCTGCGGGCAGGCCGGTATAATCGGCGCCCTTCGCTCGAACACCTTTGACCGTGAGCCCCATGATCCTTCCCGAAATCCACGAATTCCTTGGCTGCCGCACGCCAGACGCCTGGGTCCAGGCCGCGCTGGCCGATCAGGAAACCCTGCTGATCGACCACAAGAACTGCGAGTTCAAGGCTGCCAGCACCGCGTTGAGCCTGATCGCCAAGTACCATTCCCATGTCGATCTGATCAATATGATGTCGCGCCTGGCCCGGGAAGAACTGGTGCACCACGAACAGGTGATGCGCATCATGAAGCGGCGCAAGATCGAACTGCGCCAGCTCCACGCCGGTCGTTATGCCTCGAGCCTGCGCAAAGTGGTGCGTAGCCACGAACCGGTGAAACTGGTCGACACCCTGGTGGTCGGCGCCTTCATCGAAGCCCGCAGTTGCGAGCGTTTCGAAGCACTGGTGCCGCATCTGGACGAAGAACTCGGCAAGTTCTACTTCGGCCTGTTGAAAAGCGAGGCCCGGCATTTCCAGGGTTACCTGAAACTGGCCTACCAGTACGGTGACGCCAGGGACATTGCCCAAGTGATCGAGAAAGTCCGCGCCGCCGAGCAGGACTTGATCGAGTCCCCGGACGAGGAATTCCGTTTCCACAGCGGCGTACCCGTCGCGGCATGAATTGTTAAAAACTCTTAAGAGCATGAAACATCAACGAAAACCGGCCCAAGCGGCCGGTTTTTGCTGCCCGCGATAATCGTCTTGCCTGCGAATGCCGCCATAATGTCGCCCACTTCACTGAGGGTTGGCGACGGTCGTTATGGATAACCTGGGTTTTGGCAGAGTCCTGCTGGTGGAAGACGATGAGCGGCTGGCCGCGCTGATCGCCCACTTTCTCGAACAACACGGCTACGAGGTGCGCACGGTGCATCGCGGCGATCTGGCCGTGGCCGCGTTTCTTGAATTCAAGCCCAAAGTCGTGGTGCTCGACCTGATGCTGCCGGGGCAGAGCGGCCTGCACGTGTGCCGGGAAATCCGCAGCGTGTCGGACACACCGATTGTCATCCTGACCGCCAAGGAAGACGACCTCGACCACATTCTGGGCCTGGAGTCCGGGGCCGACGATTACGTGATCAAGCCGATCAAGCCGCCAGTGCTGCTCGCGCGTCTGCGGGCGCTGCAACGCCGGCAAGTGCCGGACAGCGGCGTGGTCAGTTCCCTGGAGTTCGGTCAGTTGCACATCGACCGCAGTTGCCGCGAGGTGCGGCTGGCCGGCGAACTGATCGAGCTGACCACCATGGAGTTCGAACTGCTGTGGCTGCTGGCCAGTGCCGCCGGCAACATCCTGTCGCGCGATGACATTCTCAACCGCATGCGCGGCATTGCCTTCGACGGCCTCAACCGCAGCGTCGACGTGTACATCAGCAAGTTGCGCAACAAACTCAAGGACAACCCCCGCGAACCGGTGTGCATCAAGACCGTGTGGGGCAAAGGCTATCTGTTCAATCCGTTTGCGTGGGAGTTGTAGATGCTGCGGTTATTTCTCGGGCTGTTTCTGGTGATGACCGTCGGGCTGGTGGCGGCGCTGCAAACCGTCGAACATACCTTCAACGCGCTGCTCGACAACCAGATGCAGGCCTACAACCGCGAGGCGGTGCGTGGCCAGGCCTGGTCGCTGATCGAGCACATGCGCGACCAGAAAGGCGCGGCGCGGGAGGCGCAACTGGACGCGCTGCGCCCGCACTACGGGCTGACGCTGAGTCTGGTCGAGGCCGATCAACTGAACCTCAGCGATGAGGAAAAAGCCGAACTGGCCCAGGGCCTGCTGGTGATCCGCCACGACTACACCCAGTTCATCAGCAACATCGACGGCGGCTCGCAACTGCTCAGCATCAAGCTGCCGCCGGAGCCGAGCCTGATGCCGTTCTACATCTCGGCGGCTTACATGATGCTGGCCGTGCTGCTCGGGATCGTCCTGTACTTCTGGGTGCGCCCGCACTGGCGTGATCTGGAAAAACTGCGCCTGGCCGCCGAGCGTTTCGGCGACAACGATCTCTCCGCACGTATCCAGCTTTCAAAACGCTCGAACATTCGCGATCTGGCCGAACACTTCAACCTGATGGCGGCGCGCATCGAAGGCCTGATCGCCAATCAGCGTGAACTGACCAATGCCGTGTCTCATGAACTGCGCACGCCGATTGCCCGGCTGTCATTCGAACTTGACCAGCTCAAGCAACAACCGGACGCCAGCCAGAACCGCGAACTGATCGCCGACATGTATGCCGACCTTGGCGAGCTGGAGGAAATGGTCTCCGAACTGCTGACCTACGCCAGCCTCGAACGCGGCGCGACGGTGATCACCCGGGAGAACATTCAGGCCGCCAACTGGCTCGACAGCGTGGTGGGCAGCGTGGCCCTGGAAGCCGAGGCGGCCGGCGTGCAACTGCTGATCGGCGAATGTCGGGTCGAAGAAGTACGGATCGAGCCGCGCTTCATGGCGCGGGCGGTGATCAATCTGCTGCGTAACGCCATTCGATATGCCGAGCAGCGGGTCGAGGTGTCGCTGGTGCGCATCGGCGATCAATACGAAGTGCAGGTCAACGACGACGGGCCGGGTGTGCCGCTGGCCGGTCGGGAGAAGATTTTCGAACCGTTCTCGCGCCTGGACGCCAGCCGCGACCGCCGCACCGGCGGTTTCGGTCTCGGCCTGGCATTGGTGCGACGTGTGTCGCAATCCCATGGCGGTCGGGTCGAGGTTGGTGATTCACCGTGGGGCGGGGCGTCGTTTCGCATGACCTGGGCGCATCTGGATTGATCAACTGAGCACGTAGTCCACCGGTTTCAGCGCCGGAGGCAAAGGCTCGACACCGAGTTCCGCCAGAATATCCCGCTCGATACCCCGCACCAGCGCATCGGTCGGCAGGTCGTTTTCATCGCGGCCGAACGGATCTTCCAGTTCATCGGCAATCGCATCCAGGCCAAAGAACGTGTAGCTGACAATCGCGGTGAACAGCGGTGTCAGCCAGCCCAGCGGTTCGGCCATGGCGAACGGCAGCAGGATGCAGAACAGGTAGATCGTGCGGTGCAGCAGCAGGGTGTAAGGGAAGGGCAGCGGGGTGTTCTTGATCCGCTCGCACACCGCTTGCGCCTGGGTCAGGCTGGTCAGGTGATTGGCCAGCAGCATGTAGCGCCATTCGCTGAGATCCCCCGCTTCGTGCAGGTCGGAACATTGCTGGCCGACGGCTTGCAGGATGCGCCCGCTGTAATCCGGCACCTGTGCGTCGTGTTGCGGGGTGATCCACTCGGCACTGGCGGCAGCTTCGTTTTCCCGGCGCAGCCGAGCATTCAGGGCATGGGCAAAACCGCAGAGGTTGAGCAACAGCAAGCGGCGTTGCGCCGATTCGCGGATGACATGGGTTTCGCGAATCACCGAGCGCACATGCACGATCACCTCGCCCCAGGCCTTGCGCGCCTCGTACCAGCGGTCGTAGCAGGCGTTGTTGCGAAAATTCATGAAGATCGACAGCGACAGGCCAAGCAGGGTGAACGGCGTGGCGTTGACCTTGGTGAAGTTGCTCGGGTGGAGGATTTCCACCAGCACGATGGCCGACGCCAGCAACGTGACCATCAGGGTGCGCAGGGCGATGCGTTTGGCAATCGAGCCCTTGAGGGTGAACAGGATGGCGAACTGGTTGACCTTGGGTCGGATGATCATGCTGTTTTTGCCTTGAAAACGTGGCGGCTCAACCGCCGGTCATGTTCATGAAACGCACCACTTGCACGTCGTCGTTCACTTCAAAGTTGTGCCGGTAAGGCTTGAGTTTCATCGCTTCGATGATCGCTTTCTCCAGCCGTTGCGGTTGACCCGGATGAGCCCGCAGCACCGCTTTCAGATCCACCGAATGCTCGTTCCCCAGACACAGTAGCAAACGCCCCTCGACCGTCAGCCGCACCCGGTTGCAGGTGCCGCAGAAGTTGTGGCTGTGGGGCGAGATGAACCCCAGCCGGATATGCGGCGCTTCTGCCAGCCGCCAGTAGCGCGACGGGCCCTGGGTCGATTCGGCGGAATCGATCAGGGTGTAGCGCTCGGCAATCCGCTCACGCACCTGGGCACTGGAGAAGAACGACTCGGCGCGGCTGTGTTCGCTGATGATGCCCAGCGGCATTTCCTCGATAAAGGAAATGTCCAGATCCCGCTCGATGGCGAACTGCACCAGATCGTTGATCTCGTGATCGTTGCGGCCCTGCATCACCACGCAGTTGAGTTTAGTGCGGGTAAATCCGGCCTCGCGGGCGGCATCGATGCCGTTGATCACTTGTGCCAGGTCGCCGGTGCGGGTCATCTGCCTGAAGCGTTCGGCATCGAGGCTGTCGAGGCTGACGTTGAGGCGTTTGACCCCGGCGTCGAACAGTTGGCTGGCGAGTTTGCCGAGCTGCGAGCCATTGGTGGTCAGGCACAGTTCGCGCAGGCCGGGCAGGGCAGCAATCTGCTTGCACAAGCCGACGACGCCGGGACGAATCAGCGGCTCGCCACCGGTCAGGCGGATCTTGCGGGTGCCCAGCGCAACGAAGCTCTGCGCCAGTTGATAGATCTCCTCCAGCGTCAGCACTCGCTGGCGGGGCAGGAACTGCATGTCTTCAGCCATGCAATACACGCAGCGGAAGTCGCAACGGTCGGTGACCGACATGCGCAGGTAGTCGACGCGGCGGTTGTATCCATCGATCAGGACGCGCTCTGACATGACAGCCTCGCTTGGGTGAAATCCGCTATTGAAGGGATTGGGTCGGCGCAGGTTATGAGCAACTTGGAACAGCGTCCAATCACTATTAATGACCGGCCGATTGATGCTGTCGATGATGAAATAATTATTCGGTTTTTTACCCTTCTTAGTTTTGCAAGTCACCGTATTTAAAGGGTTTAAGACCGTGATAGATGCTTTCGATAACGCAGTCATTAATAGCGATTAGACAAGTTTTTGCAGTGGTTCATATCCTTGGCCCCGTCAAACGAAACGACCGCTTTTGAACTTGAAAGTCAGTCGTCGCTGTTTAAATCCGATCAGGTTTTCGCCTGTGTGCATCGTCATGGAGAAGTCCCATGTCACAAGTCGATCGTTACAAACCCTACAAGGGCGCCGCTGCGGGTTGGGGCGCTGTGATCAGCCTCACCAGGAACTGGCTGGGCAGTGAAAACGCCCTGAAAAACATCCGCGCCATGCTCAAGACCAACCAGAACGGCGGCTTCGACTGCCCCGGTTGTGCCTGGGGTGAAGCACCTGGCGCAAGCATGCTGAAGTTCTGCGAGAACGGCGCCAAAGCAGTGAACTGGGAAGCCACCGGTCGCCTGGTCGATCCGGCGTTCTTCAACAAGTACACGGTGTCGACGCTGGCCGAACAAAGCGATTACTGGCTCGAATATCAGGGCCGGATCACCCATCCGATGCGCTACGACGCGCGGGTCGACCGCTATGTCGAAACCACCTGGGACGAAGCCTTCGCGCTGATCGCCAAGCACCTCAAAGGCCTGAAATCGCCCCACGAGGCCGAGTTCTACACCTCGGGTCGTGCCAGCAACGAAGCGGCGTTTCTCTATCAGTTGTTCGTCCGCGCCTACGGCACCAACAACTTCCCGGACTGCTCGAACATGTGCCACGAAGCCAGTGCGGTGAGCATGGGCGAGAGCCTCGGTGTCGGCAAAGGCACGGTGGTCTATGAAGACCTGCACCACGCCGACGCGATTTTCGTCATCGGTCAGAACCCCGGCACCAACCATCCGCGCATGCTTGAACCGTTGCGCGAAGCGGTAAAACGCGGCGCGCAGGTGGTGTGCATCAACCCGCTGAAGGAGCGTGGGCTGGAGCGTTTCCAGAACCCGCAGAACCCGATCGAGATGCTCAGCAACGGCTGGGAAGCGACCAACACTGCGTATTTCCGTCCAGCCTTGGGCGGCGACATGGCAATGATTCGCGGCATGGCCAAGTTCCTGCTGGAGTGGGAGCGCGAGGCCCAGGCCACCGGCGGCGAGCCGGTGTTCGATCACGCGTTCATTGCCGAGCACACCTCGGGTCTCGACAGCTATCTGGCCGAAGTCGAAGCCACGAGCTGGGAGCACATCGTCGAGCAGTCCGGCGTGCCGCTGCATGACATCGAACTGGCCGCGCGCATGTATGCCCGCGCCAAGCGCGTGATCATGTGCTGGGCCATGGGCCTGACCCAACACGTGCACTCGGTACCGACCCTGCAGGAAGTCATCAACCTGCAACTGCTGCGCGGCAACGTCGGCCGTCCGGGCGCCGGGCTGTCGCCTGTGCGTGGCCACAGTAACGTGCAGGGCGACCGCACCATGGGCATCAATGAGCTGGCGCCGAAAGCGCTGATGGACGCCCTGGAAAAACGCTTCAACTTCAAGGTGCCGCGTATGCACGGCCACAACACGGTGATGGCGATCGGTGCCATGGAGCGTGGCGAAGCCAAAGTGTTCATCGGGCTGGGCGGCAACTTCGCTCAAGCCACGCCGGACACCCCGCGCACCCACGCGGCGATGCGCAAACTCGACCTGAGCGTGCACATCTCGACCAAACTCAACCGCAGCCATCTGGTGACTGGGCGTGACGCGTTGATCCTGCCGTGCCTCGGCCGTACCGACATCGACGTGCAGGCCGAAGGCCCGCAAGGCGTGACCGTGGAAGACACCTTCAGCATGGTGCACTTGTCGTTCGGCCAGTTGAAGCCAAAGTCGGTCCATCTGAAATCCGAGCCGGCGATCATTGCCGGGATCGCTGCCGCCACGTTGGGCAAGCACCCGATCGACTGGGAATGGGCGGTGGGCGATTACGGGCGCATCCGCAACCTGATTGCCGATGTGATTCCGGGCTTCGACAACTTTAACGAGAAGCTGCTGATTCCCGGTGGCTTCCACCTCGGCAACGACGCCTCCGACCGTGTCTGGAACACCGAATCCGGCAAGGCTCAGTTCACCCCGTGCGTGCTGCCCGAACATCTGATCAGCGAAGGCGTGCGCAACCTCCCGGTCAAACCGCATCTGATCCTGCAAACCATGCGCTCCCACGACCAGTACAACACCACGCTGTACGGCCTCGACGACCGTTATCGCGGGGTTTACGGCATGCGCGACGTGGTGTTCGCCAACGAGCAGGACATCCGCCGGCTCGGTTTCGAACCCGGGCAGAAGGTCGACCTGGTGGCGCTGTGGGGCGACGAGCGCGAGCGTCGGGTCAGCGGTTTCACCCTGATCGCCTACGACATTCCTGCAGGGCAAGCCGCTGCGTACTACCCGGAGACCAATCCGCTGGTGCCGCTGGAAAGCTACGGTGATCGCACCTACACGCCGACCTCCAAGTTCGTGGCGATCCGCCTCGAAGCGGCCGAGGCGAGCAACCTGATTCCGTCGTCGGTGGCGTAACCGACCCACGCGATTCAACCCTTTTGCAATCTGACTGGCTGCATGCGTTCGCGCCTGGCGGTGGCCCGGTCGTGTGCTGCCGCTTTTCAGCCTTGATGAGGACATCATCATGTTCAACCTGGAGGCACTGGACCTGGCGCGAATTCAATTCGCGTTCACGGTTTCGTTCCACATCATTTTCCCGGCGATCACCATTGGTCTTGCGAGTTTCCTGGCGGTGCTCGAAGGCCTGTGGCTGAAAACCCGTAACGACACTTACCGCGATCTCTACCACTTCTGGTCGAAGATCTTCGCCGTCAACTTCGGCATGGGCGTAGTGTCGGGTCTGGTCATGGCGTACCAGTTCGGCACCAACTGGAGCGGGTTTTCCGACTTCGCCGGCAGCATCACCGGGCCGTTGCTGACTTATGAAGTGCTGACCGCGTTCTTCCTTGAGGCGGGGTTCCTCGGGGTGATGCTGTTTGGCTGGAACCGCGTGGGCCGTGGCTTGCACTTCTTTGCCACGGTGATGGTCGCCATCGGCACGCTGATTTCGACCTTCTGGATTCTCGCGTCCAACAGCTGGATGCAGACCCCGCAGGGCTTCGAAATCGTCGATGGTCGGGTGATGCCGCTGGACTGGCTGGCGATCGTGTTCAACCCGTCGTTTCCATTCCGTCTGGCGCACATGGCGATTGCCGCGTTTGTTGCCACGGCGTTCTTCGTCGGCGCCTCGGCAGCCTGGCATTTGTTGCGCGGCAACGACAGCAAAGCGGTGCGCAAGATGTTTTCCATGGCGCTGTGGATGGCGCTGATCGTGGCGCCGATTCAAGCAGTGGTCGGTGACGCCCATGGCTTGAACACCCTGGAACACCAACCGGCAAAAATCGCCGCCATCGAAGGCCACTGGGAAAACGCCGATAACGGGCCGACCCCGCTGGTGCTGTTCGGCCTCCCGGACATGCAGGCGGAAAAAACCAAATACGCCATCGAGATTCCGTACCTCGGCAGCCTGATCCTCACCCACAGCCTCGACAAGCAGATCCCGGCGCTCAAGAGCTTCCCGAAAGAAGACCGGCCGAACTCGACCGTTATCTTCTGGAGTTTCCGCGTGATGGCCGGGCTCGGAATGTTGATGATTCTGGTCGGTGTGCTGGGTCTGGCGTTGCGGCGCAACGGCAAGGTCTACCGTCATCGCGGCTTCCAGCGGCTGGTGCTGTTGATGGGGCCGAGCGGTCTGATCGCGCTGCTGGCGGGTTGGATCACCACTGAAGTCGGGCGTCAGCCATGGGTGGTGTACGGCCTGATGCGCACCCATGACGCCGCGTCCCATCACTCGGTGGCGCAGATGAGCACGTCGCTGGCGCTGTTCGTCGTCATCTACTGCTCGGTGTTCACCGTGGGCATCGGCTACATGATGAAACTGGTGAGCAAGGGCCCGCAGCCGCACCACGAACACCCGCCCGAAGGCACCCCGTTGCAGACCCCGCGCCGGCCACTCTCGGCGGTCACCGACAACCTCGAATCCGCGACCCGGGTCCACTGATAAAGGAGCGTTGAGTCATGGGTATTCAAGGTATCGATCTCTCGTTGATCTGGGGTGTGATCATTGCCTTCGGGGTGATGATGTACGTGATCATGGACGGCTTCGATCTGGGCCTCGGGATCCTGTTCCCGATGATCAGCGACGAGCAGGAACGCGACGTGATGATGAACACCGTCGCACCCGTGTGGGACGGCAACGAAACCTGGCTGGTGCTCGGCGGCGCGGCGCTGTACGGCGCGTTCCCGCTGGCTTACGGGGTGATTCTGGAGGCGCTGTATCTGCCGCTGATCTTCATGCTCGCGGGGCTGATTTTCCGTGGTGTGGCGTTCGAGTTTCGCTTCAAGGCGCCGGCAGAAAAACGCCATCTGTGGGACTGGGCATTTATCGGCGGTTCGTTGTTGGCGACGTTCTCCCAGGGCGTGGTGATCGGCGCGTATGTGGCCGGGATCCCCGTGGTGGATCGGCAGTTTGCCGGTGGCGGTCTCGATTGGCTGGCGCCGTTCCCGCTGGTCTGCGGCGTCGGTCTGGTGGTCGCTTACGCCTTGCTGGGCAGCACCTGGCTGCTGGTGAAAACCGAAGGCATGCTCGAGTCGAGGATGCGTCACTACAGCCGTCCGCTGGCGTGGCTGCTGCTGGCGATGGTGGTGGTGATCGGCGCGTGGACGCTGCAACTGCATCCTGAACTGGCCACTCGCTGGTTCAACCATGCGCACCTGACCGTGTTCGCCGGGCTGGTGGTGCTGGCGGCACTGGCGCTGTTCGGGTTGTTGCGCTCGTTGCGTCAGCGGCACACCCACTGGCCGTTCGTGTTCACCCTGGTGCTGATGTTCCTCGGCTACATCGGGCTGGCGCTGAGCATCTGGCCGAACATCATCCCGCCGTCGGTCAGCCTGTGGGCAGCGGCATCACCGGCCACCAGCCAGTTGTTCGCCCTGATCGGCGCGCTGTTCATCCTGCCGGTGATCCTGATGTACACCTTCTGGAACTACTACGTCTTCCGCGGCAAAGTGAGGATCGGTGATGGCTACCATTGAAATGCGTGAAGTGAAGAGCCGCTGGTACAAACGTCTGGGCTGGCTGCTGCTGATCTGGTCCGGCAGCGTGGTGTCGCTGGCGGTGGTGGCGAGTCTGCTGAAACTGGGGATGTATGCGGCGGGGATGAGAACCCACTGACCCATAAAAAAACCGGAGCCTGGCTCCGGTTTTTTGCATCCTCCTGATGGGAGGGCGCCTTGAGAATTATTCCCCGCCAAACATCGCGGTCCAGTAAATGCCGGCGCTGCTCTTCGGATCGACTGCGTAGGCTGCACCCAGTTCGCGGTACTGCGGGTTCATCAGGTTGGCGCAATGGCCGGGGCTGGCGAGCCAGCCGGCGACGACTTTCTGCACCGTGTCCTGCCCGGCGGCGATGTTCTCGCCGACCTGCTGACCGCTGTAACCGGCCAGTTCTGCGCGGTCGCCGGGGGTGCCGCCGTTGCGGTCCTTGTGGTCGAAATAGTTGTTGTTGGCCATCTCGCGGCTGTGATCCTGGGCGACACCGCCGAGCACTGCGTTCCACGCCAGTGGCGCCGCCGCGGAGAACGCCTGGCCGCCGCACTGGCGCGGCTGGCTGCGGGCGGCGTTGAGTTGCGTCAGAAGTTTCTGGCCCTCGGCCTGTCCGTCGCCCAGGCGTGCCGACAGCAGCGGTCGCGCCAGCGTGATGCGCCAGTCGCGGTCGGCGCGGCTGACGCCGATATCGACGAACTGCGGATCCAGCACCACCTGACAGAAGCTCTCCTGAATCGCCTTCATTGCCGCCGCCGCATCCCGAGGGCCGTTGAGGGTGATCGCCTGCACATTGACCATCGGGTAACTGGCGCTGGCCATGGCCTGTTGCAGATCGACGACACCGCTGGCCGGCAGATGCAGGCGCGGGTCGGCCGACAGCGGCGGCAATTCACTGGATGCCTGGGTACCGCAGCGCTGGGGCTGGCTGCGGTAGCTGTTGATCGACTCGATCAATTGCGACTCGTCACTGGCCATGGCCGAAGCGGCCAGCGCCAGGCCCGTGGACAACGCGGCGAATCGCAGAACGGATGGCATGAAGCGCATGGAATTCTCCCTTGGGCTGAGTGCGCCCATGATGCGCGATACGCCCCGGGGTCGTGCAATGTCTTTTTTCTTCATGGTGTGGTTTTCAGCACGGAACGTTGCGTCGGATTCTGCCGTCTACACTCTGCGAAGTCCCCGGAAACCGGGCGTCTCAGCCACGTAACACTTTGCCCGCGACGGGCGCTGCCGGAAGAATCGATCATGAAATTGCACGGGCTGATCTGTTGTCTTGTGTTGACCCTGCTGAGCGGCACGGTGCTGGCCACCGATCAGGCACCGATCAAGGAAAAGGCCGAAGCGAAAGCCGAGGTACTGGAAGAAAAAGCGGCCGACAAGCCCAACGCGCCCCCGGCGCCGAAGTCCGAAGCCATCACCCCGAAAGAAGTGCAAGCCGTCGACCCGGCCGGCACCGCGCCGCTGGACGACCCGATCACCTGCCTGGCACGCAGCATCTATTGGGAAGCCAAGGGCAAGGACACGGCGGAAATGGAAGCCGTGGCCCACGTGGTGATGAACCGTCTCGGCCATGACGGCTTCCCCGGCACCGTGTGCGAAGTGGTCAAGCAAGGCTCGGAAACCAAGAGTTGCCAGTTTTCCTGGTGGTGCGACGGCAAGTCGGATCAGGTCAAGGAAGACGCCGAATATGCGCTGGCCAAGGAGATTGCCGGCAAGGCCCTGAACCGTCAGCTCCCCGATCGTACCCACGGCGCTTTGTACTTCCACGACCACAACGTCGACCCGAGCTGGGCGAAGAAGTACACCAAGACCGCCGAGACCGGGAAATTCCTGTTCTACAAACCCAAGGACGGCGAGGCGCGTTAGGCGCAGACTTCCCGCACGCAGTTGCGCAACCAGCGATGCGCCGGGTCCGCGTCCATGCGCGGGTGCCAGAGCATCGACACGCTGATGTCCGGCATGCGCAACGGCAGGGCGAAACTGAACAGACCCGCTCGCAGTTTGCTGGTGTGGCGTTCCGGGACGGTGGCGATCAGGTCGGATTCTCGGACCAGTGTCAGCGCCGCGGAAAATCCACCGAACGAAGTGACGATGTCCCGCGTCAGGCCGAAGGCGAGCAGCGCTTCGTCCACCGGGCCGCTGCTGCGCCCGCGCCGTGACACCAGAATGTGCTGGCCCGAAGCGAAGCGTTTGGCGCTGACCTTGCCGCTGCTCAACGGATGCCCCTCACGCACCACACCGATCCACTGATCGCGGAACAGGATGCGACTGTGCAGCGTCGGGTCGGTGCTGTCGTCGACCACGCCGGTTTCCAGATCCACCCGACCTTCGCGCAGCAGCGTGCTGTCCTTGTCGGCCTTCTGCACAAAGCGCAGACGCACGTCGGGCGCCTCTTCGGCGATGCGGGCGAGCAGGGCGGCGGCGAAGGTTTCGACAAAACCGTCGGTGTTGCGCAGGGTGAAGGTGCGCCGCAACTGGCCGGGATCGAGCACTTCTGCCGGGCGCAAAACCGCTTCGGCTTCCTGCACCAGATAGCTGACCCGGTCGCGCAACTCCAGCGCACGCGGGGTCGGCACCAGCCCGCGACCGGCGCGTACCAGCAGCGGATCCCCGGTGGTTTCGCGCAACCGGGCCAGCGCCCGGCTCATGGCGGACGGACTCAGACCCAGGCGCGTGGCGGCCCGGGCCACGCTGCCTTCGCTCAGCAGCACGTCGAGGGTGATCAACAGGTTCAGATCCGGCGTATTCATGACATGGCGTTCCATGCAGGTATCAAGTGCAAAGCATGCGTCTTGCGCCTTGTATTGTCGAGGCTCAGGCTATGTCCCATGACTTCTGCCCTGTGAGCCCCCCATGCCCCGAGAACCCCTGAGCCCTTCAGCCCGCTGGGCGCTGACCAGTCTGGCGCTGTCGATGTTGATGCCGTCGCTGGACACCAGCATCGCCAACGCCGGACTGCCGACCCTGGCGGCGGCCTTTGATGCGACCTTTCAACAGGTGCAGTGGATCGTGCTGGCCTATCTGTTGGCGGTCACCACCTTGATTGTCAGCGTCGGACGGCTGGGTGACGGCTTCGGGCGGCGGCGACTGCTGTTGATCGGCATCGGTATATTCACCGCCGCTTCGTTGGCCTGCGCACTGGCGCCGAGCCTGGCCTGGCTGATCGGCGCGCGGGCGGTGCAAGGCGTGGGCGCGGCGATCATGTTCGCGTTGACCGTGGCGCTGGTAACCGATGCGGTGCCCAAAGCCCGGGCCGGCAGTGCGATGGGGTTGCTGGCCACGATGTCCGCCACCGGCACCACCCTCGGGCCGTCGCTCGGTGGATTGTTGATGGCGCATGTCGGCTGGGAGTCAATCTTTGTGATCAACGTGCCGTTGGGTTTGCTCAACGCATGGCTGGTGTATCGCTACCTGCCCAAGGACCGAATCGAACGCAAGCCTCTTGCGTTCGATTATCCCGGCACTGCGGTGCTGATGCTGACGCTGGCGGCCTATGCGCTGGCGATGACGGTTGAGGGATTCACCGGGACGTTGTTGCTGATCAGTCTTTTGGGCGTGGGGCTGTTCATCCTGATCGAGAAGAAGAGCAAGGCGCCGCTGATTCATTTGTCATTGTTCACCGACACGCGAATCAGCAGCAGTCTGGCGCTGACCTTGCTGGTGACCACGGTGATGATGACCACGCTGGTGGTCGGGCCGTTTTACCTGAGCCGAGGCTTGGGTCTCAGCAGCACTCAGGTCGGACTGGTGTTGTCGGTCGGGCCTTTGCTGGCGGCGTTCAGTGGTGTACCGGCCGGGCGTCTGGTGGATCGTTTCGGGGCGCGGCGGATGGTGCCGGGCGCGTTGCTTGGGCTGGCCTGCGGTTGCGCTTTGCTGGCGTTGTTGCCGGTGAGTCTCGGACTGCTTGCCTATGTGTTGCCGATAACGGTGGTGGCATTGAGTTATGCGCTGTTCCAGGCCGCCAACAATACCGGGCTGATGGCGGGCGTCGGGCAGGATCAGCGCGGGGTGGTCTCGGCCATGCTCGGGTTGTCACGCAATCTGGGGTTGATCACCGGGGCGGCGGCCATGGGCGCGGTGTTTGCCCTGACCACGGACGATCCGACCCGGGCGACGGCGGCGGTCATCGCGAGCGGTTTGCACATGACCTTCGGTGTTGCTGCGGCGTTGATGCTTGCGGCGCTCGCGCTCGGCGCCTTCACACACCTGCGTCTCGCGTCTCCCGCGCAGGAAAGAACAGCTCAAAGCAGGTGATACCGTCAACGCTGCTGACGCTGTAGCGGCCCTGATGCAATTGCATGATGGTCGCCACGATCGACAGGCCCAGACCGTTGGATTGGGCCGAACGTTCGCGGGACGGATCGGCGCGGTAGAAGCGTTCGAACAGCCGCGACAGATGCTCGGGGGGAATCGTTGCCCCCTGATTGCGCACCCGCAGGTAGCTGCCATCCGGCTCGGCGATGGCTTCAACCTGCATCGTCGAATCCGCCGCGCCGTACTTGATCGCATTGGCGCACAGATTGGCCAGGGCCCGGCGCAGCAGCATCGGCTCGGCCCAGATCACGCCGTTGCCACGGGCCTCGATGGTGACGCCGACATCCGCCGCAAGGCCTTCGAAGTAGTCGGCGATGCGCTGCATTTCATCGCAGGCGTCCAGCTCCTGACGCTGGCTCAAGGCACTGGCCGGGTCGGTACGGGCGAGAAACAGCATGTTGTCGAGCATCCGCGCCAGCCGCTCGAGTTCTTCGACGTTGGAGGCGAGCAACTGCTGATAGGCCTCGACGCTGCGGTTCTGTTGCAGGGCGACCTGGGTTTCGCCGAGCAGGTTGTTGATCGGCGTACGCAGTTCGTGGGCCATGTCGGTGGAGACCTGGCTCAGTTGGGTAACCCCTCTGTCGAGCCGGTCCAGCATCGCGTTGAAGGCTTCGATCATCGGCTGCAATTCACGGGGTGTGCCGTGACGGTCGAGGCGTTCACCGAGGTTGGCGATGCCGATTCCGTGGGCATGCCGGGCAAGCCGCCGCAACGGCAGCAGGCCGCGATACACCAGCAGGCAGCCGACCAGCGCCAGGACAATCGCCGCCAGTGACGCCAGGCCATACACGCTGAGCCGGTAACTGGCGAGCATCGCCGTGCGTTCGCTCATCACCTTGCCGATCAGCACTTGCAGATTGCCCTGATCGCCGGAGTCGATACTGGCCGCCACCGCCGAGAACGGCACGCCGTTGATACTCGGCAGATGCTGCACATCGTTGAGGGCCATCACATGGTTGATCGGCACGGCGGGTACGGTCGGCAAGGTCAGGTTGCTGGGATTGACCACGAACAGGGGTGGTTGCCCCGGCGCGCCGATGGTCAACAGCGCTTCGCGGTTGCCGAGCATGTTCTGGAACAGCGCCGGTTTGTTCTGGATCAGCTCCAGGGTGTTGCTGTCGTTGAGGATGGTGCGTAACTGATCGATGCGGCTGACCAGTTGAATGTCATCACGGCGGGTCAGTTGTTCATCCAGCGCGTTGTACAGCGCCGCGCCGAGGCCCGCCAGAGACGCAAAGGCGAGCACCGCGAACACCAGCGCCAGGCGCAGCGTCAGGGAATACGAGCCAGTGACTTTCATGGCTGGGTATCGAAACGGTAGCCGATGCCGCGCACGCTGTGGATCAGCTTGAGCGGGAACGGATCGTCGATCTTCGCCCGCAGGCGACGCACGGCGACATCGACCACATTGGTGTCGCTGTCGAAATTCATGTCCCACACCCGGGACGCGATCAGCGAGCGCGACAGCACTTGCCCTTCGTGGGTGGCGAACAGTTGCAGCAGCGCGAATTCCTTGTTGGTCAGGGTGATTCGGCTGCCGGCGCGGGTGACCCGGCGCTTGAGCACGTCGATCTGCAAATCGGCCACCTGCAATTGCTCTTCTTCATGGATCGGCCCGCGCCGGGTCAGGGTGCGCAGGCGCGCCACCAGCTCGGCGAAGGAAAACGGTTTGATCAGGTAGTCGTCGGCGCCCAGTTCCAGGCCTTTGACCCGGTCGGCGATGTCGTCACGGGCGGTGAGGAACAGCACCGGCGTGTCGGCTTCCTTGCGCAGCCGGCGCAGGACTTCCCAGCCATCCATTTTCGGCATCATCACGTCCAGCACGATCACGTCGAAGTCGTGTTCCAGCGCCAGGTGCAGACCGTCGGCGCCGTCCCGGGCCAGGCTCACGTTGTAACCCAGTTCCTGCAAGCCGTTGAGCAGGTAATTGCCGGCCTTGGGTTCGTCTTCGACGACAAGGATATTCATGGGCACTGCGCCTCACTGGTCAGTTGGTGCAACCGCTGCCTTGCACTTGGTAGTCCAGCACATGTTCGCGGCCCTGGTGGTCGAGGTAGTTCAGTCGTGCGGGAATGACGCCGCAAGCCTGGGAAATATCGGTGCTGGAGAGGACTTTGTCGACATCCAGGTGCACGTAGAAACCGTTGGTGTCGTGAATGACCGTACGCTCGGGCATTTCGGCGGCGAACACGGAACCGGTGGCGAGGAGGGCGGTGAAGGCCAGGATCAGGGTTTTCATGATGAGTCACTCGTGTCGGTGAAGTGGATCGGCAGGTGTGCCGGAACAACTTCAGGCTACCGAGCGATCCGCTCGGCAAACCGACAACTCAATGACAAAGTTGTAATGAAACCCTGAAAACACAAATCCCCTGTGAGAACAGGGGATTGTTTTGACCGCGGCTGTTTTCAACTGCCGTGGGTACTGAGAATGCTCGCAATCTGCTGCGGCTGGCAGTTGAGGTACGGCGAGGACTTAAGCCAGTGCTGGTCCGGGTACCAGGAAAACATGTACTGGCCGTCCTTCAGGCTGTCGATCACCCGTCTGGCGACTTGCGGACGCACCGCCGGGCAACCCTGACTGCGGCCCAGCCGGCCCGTACGTTTGCTCCAGAACAGATTCACGTAGTCGGCGGCGTGGATCACGATGGCGCGGTCCCGGGCCATGTCGTTGACGCCCGGCTCCAGGCCGTCCATGCGCAGCGAATAACCGTGAGTGCCTTCGTAACTTTCCTGGGTGCGGAACAAACCGAGGCTGGACTGGAAGCTGCCTTCACGGTTGGAGAACCGGGTGGCGAAGTTGTCCCCGGACTTCGAGCCGTGGGCGACCAGGTCGCGCAGGATCAGTTTTTTCTGCGTCAGGTCGAAGATCCACAGGCGTCGCTCGGTGGACGGTTGCGAATAATCGATGATCGCCAGGTGACGAGACTGCTTCGCGCCGTTGTTGATCGCGCATTGCATGGCGTTCAGGGCACCTTTCAGCGCCTGGGGATTGAGTTCCGGAGCGGCGTGGGCGAGGCTGTTGTACAGAACCGGCGAAGCGGTGCCGGCGGCAAAAACCTGACTGGTCCCCAGCCCCAGGGCAGCGGCAGTCAGCAGAAGTCGGCGCAAAAACGTCAACATTTAAAGTGAATCCTCACTGGCTACATGGTTGGCACTTTGGCTCCTGACGTCCAGTCGTCCCGGGCAGGCCCGCGAATCGGACCTGACTGTATCACCGCACCTGATGTAAGGTTGACCGTCAATCAAGACGGCCACGGATTGGAGTAAAGCAGTTGTTCAAAAAGTACGCATGCTACTTGAGCATTTGTCTGCTCGCTGCGCCGTTTGTCGTTTGTGCCGAAGAGCCGTTGCCGGCGCTCCCGACACTGCCGGCGGAGGTGCCCGTGGAGCCGCAAAGTCCGTTGCAGGCCGTGCTGATCGGTCTGCCGCAGGCTTGCCCGGCGATTGCCGCCCGTCTCAGTGGCCCGGCCCTGGAACAGTTGCAGGCGTTCTACCGGCAACAGGACTGGATGCCGGTCTGGGCTGCGGCGGGGCAATTGCCGGCCTTGCATGCACAATTGCAGCTGCTGGCCGACGATGGCCTCAATCCGAAACGCTATCCGGTCGCCGACACGGCTCCGCAGGATGGCGAACTGTGCGCCGACATCGACATCAGCCGCAATTACCTGCAAGCCCTGCAGGACCTGCATTACGGTCGTCTGCTGCAATCGCATTTCGAACCGTTGTGGCATTCCGACGACACGCCCCGTGACCGTCAGGCGGAGTTGCTCGCCATTGCCGTGCCGGGCATGCATGACGTTGCCGCCGCCTTCGATCTGGCCCGCCCGCGCCTGGCGCAATACCAGAACCTGCGCCATCTCTACGCCGCACAACGCCTGCAGGCCTTGCCGCACTGGCAATCGGTTGGCAACGGGCCGTTGCTGCGTCCGGACATGGAAGACAAACGCGTGCCGGAGCTGGCGCGGCGGCTGTACAGCGAAGGTTATCTGAGCAGTGTGGTCGGCACGCCGGACAACGCTTATCACGGTGTTTTGGTCGAAGCCGTGAAAAGCTTCCAGGCCAACCATTCGTTGCAGGCCGACGGTGTGGTCGGGCCAGGAACGATTGCCGAGATGAACATCAGCCCGCTGACCCGTCGCGAACAGTTGCGGGTCAACCTTGAGCGCTTCCGCTGGCTGGCCCAGGACATGGAGCCCGACGGCCTGCTGGTCAACGTCGCGGCTGCGGAACTGACCCTGTACCAGGGCGGCCTGCCGGTGTGGCAGACCCGCACCCAGGTCGGACGCGCCGAACGCCAGACACCGCTGCTCAAATCCCGGGTCACGCGCCTGACGCTGAACCCGACCTGGACCGTGCCGCCGACCATCTGGAAAGAAGACAAACTGCCGGAAATCCGCAAGGACCAGACCTTCCTCAGCCGTCAGAATCTGCAAGTACTCGACGCCAATGGCCAGCCGCTGGCCGCTGCCGATATCGACTGGGACAATCCCGGCAACATCCTTCTGCGTCAGGATGCCGGGCCGCGCAATCCGCTGGGGCAGATGGTCATCCGCTTCCCCAACCCGTTCTCTGTGTACCTGCATGACACACCGAGCAAGGCGCTGTTCGACAAGGGGCCACGGGCGTTCAGCTCCGGTTGTGTGCGGGTCGAGCACCCGATGAAGCTGCGCGATTTCCTGCTCAGCCCGGCGGAAAGAGCCCGCACCGACACCTTGCTCGCCACCGGCACCACCCATGAGTTCCGTCTGAGCAATCCGGTGCCGATCCTCATGACGTACTGGACGGCACAGGTCGACGGACAGGGCCGCGTGCTCTACGCGCCGGACATCTACAGCCGCGACAGCGCGTTGCTCGCGGGACTTGATCGGGCGCATTGATCCTCAACGGCTGGCGCGTTTCCAGTAAAACCGCGCCAGCCACGCATCCACGCTCAACTTGCCGGCCCCGGCGAACACCAGTGGCACCAGCGCGGCCAGGTAAATCGCCGGCAGCTTGAAGTTGCCGAAGCCTTTATTGGTGATCGCATAACCCTGGGCCAATTCGCTCAAGGATGACCAGTCTGCCGGCCAGTGCACGGCAGCGGTGGCGACCACTGTCACCACGATCAACGAAATCGCCGAGATCCGCGTGCCGAGTCCGATCAGGATTGCCAGCGCGCAGATCAGCTCGGCCCACATCGACAGCTCCCAGTTCAGCGTCGCCGGCAAGTGATCGAAGGGAAACGGGAAGCGGTCCTGAATGTCTTCGAACCAGTTCTGGCCGTTGAATTTTTCCAGGCCCGATTCGAAAAACTCCCAGGCGATGAACAGGCGCAGGGTCAGCGGCGCCAGCCATTGGCCGGCGCGGTCGAGGTTCAGGTGCAGGTCTTTGACGGCGGTCGAAAGAGCAGTGGTCATGGTGCGACTCCATTCAATTCAGTGGAAAACGGGGCACCGGCGTGCCCCGTGCAGAGGGTTATTCGCCAGCGCCGCACTTGCCTTCGCCGCATTTGCCTTCCGAGGTTTTTTCCGGGGTGTCGGCCTGCGCTTGAGTCTGGCTGTAACCGTGATCCAGTTGCTTGATGCTGAAGGCCTCGGAAGCCGACGCCGCGTTGGTCAGGGCTAGGCCACCGGCCAGCAGCAGGCCGAGGGTCAGGGAGGTTTTCGAGAGCTTGGTCATGGTGAATCTCCGATAAGAAATGTGAGTTCAAAGGCTTGATCGGGGTTGCCGATCGACAGGTTCATTTGAACGTCGGGCTGTATCGGGGATGTGTCGTCAGCGGGGGGATTTGTGCACGTGGTGTGTCCGGGCCTGCGCCGTATACAGTGCGATACACGAACGCGGTGTGATTCGGCCGGCGGGCGCAGCGTCTAGCCACCGTGTCCCCGCAATCCCATGGGGCGAGACTTCGAGACCCGGCATGCAAGCGCTGTTGAACGAGATCCTTGACGCTGTCCGGCCCCTGATCGGGCAGGGCAAGGTGGCTGACTACATTCCCGCCCTCGGCACCGTGCCGCCCGATCAACTGGGCATTGCCGTGTACGGCAACGACGGCGAAATGTATTGCGCCGGCGATGCCGAGACACTGTTCTCGGTGCAGAGTATTTCCAAGGTGTTCAGCCTGGTGCAGGCCATCGAACACTCCGGCGAGGCGATCTGGGAACGCTTGGGCCACGAGCCGTCGGGCCAGCCGTTCAACTCGCTGGTGCAGCTGGAATTTGAACGCGGCCGCCCGCGTAATCCGTTCATCAACGCCGGAGCACTGGTGATCTGCGACATCAACCAGTCGCGCTTCGCGGCGCCGGCCTTGTCGATGCGTGACTTCGTGCGACGGCTGTCGGGCAATCCCCAGGTGATGGTCGACGGCAAAGTCGCCGATTCCGAATACCAGCACCGCGCACGTAACGCGGCGATGGCTTACCTGATGCAGTCCTTCGGCAATTTCCACAACGACGTTGAAGCAGTGCTGCGCAGCTATTTCAGCCACTGCGCGTTACGCATGAGCTGCATCGACCTGGCCCGGGCGTTCTGCTTCCTGGCCAACGACGGCTATTGCAAGCACAGCGGCGAACAGATCCTCACCCGCCGCCAGACCCAGCAAGTCAACTCGATCATGGCCACCAGCGGCCTGTACGACGAGGCTGGCAACTTTGCCTACCGCGTCGGTCTGCCGGGCAAGAGCGGCGTCGGCGGCGGCATCGTTGCCGTAGTGCCGGGGCAGTTCACGGTGTGCGTGTGGTCGCCGGAACTGAACGCGGCGGGCAACTCGCTGGCGGGCATGGCTGCGCTGGAAATGCTCAGCTCGCGGATCGGCTGGTCGGTGTTCTGAACCTGTGTTGCTTTGAGGGTGGGCAAGCTATACATTTTCCGGCCGCCCTCAATATGGTGAATCCGCTCCATGTCTCTCGCGCTCGAACGTCTCGTCGCTGGCACGCCCATCCCTTTCGCCGGTAACCGCGTCACCGTGGTCAGCCCCGAACTGGCCGAGCGTTTCCGACCCGGCGACCACCTGTTGGTGGAGCAGGTGAGCGGCGAGCTGTTGCTGATTCCGGTGGTGGATCAGCAGGCCGCTGCGGTGGCGATCGAGCGTGCAGCGTCGGCGTTTACCGCGTTGTCCGCGGTGTCGGATGAAGCGATCAGCCGCTTCTTCGATCTGTTCGCTCAACGCCTGGAAAATCCGGACGCCTGGGCACTGATCGAAACCGCCAACCTCGCCGACATCGAACGGGCCAAGGCCCGAGGTCGGTCCACCACCCGTTTGCTCGCTGACGAGCGCATGCGCCGCGACATGATCGCCGGCCTGCGCGCCTGGCGAGATGCGCCCGCCACGCGCGGCAAGGTAATCAGCAGCGTCGAGCACGACGGCTGGAAGGTCGAGCAAGTGGTATCGCCGTTGGGCATCGTCGCGTTCGTGTTCGAAGGCCGGCCGAACGTCTTCGCCGACGCCGCTGGCGTATTGCGCACCGGCAACACTGCGGTGCTGCGCATTGGCAGCGATGCATTGGGCACCGCGCAAGCCATCGTCACCCACGCCCTGAACCCGGCATTGGCTGATGCCGGTCTGCCGGCCGGTGCAGTGTCTCTGGTCGAGAGCGTCAACCACGCCGCCGGTTGGGCGATGTTCGCTGACCGGCGTCTGTCGCTGGCGGTGGCCCGTGGTTCGGGCCGTGCGGTCAGTCAGTTGGGCAGCATCGCCCAGCAGGCCGGCACCGCCGTCAGCCTGCACGGCACTGGTGGCGCGTGGTTGATCGCTGATCGTGATGCCGACGCCAAACGCTTCGCCGCCGTGGTGCGTAACTCGCTGGATCGCAAGGTCTGCAACACCTTGAACGTTTGCCTGATCCAACGCGAGCGTGCCGCCGAACTGGTGCCGTTGTTCCTCGACGCCTTGCAGCAGGCCGGCACCGCACGCGGTCAGGGCTGCAAGTTGCACATCGTCGAAGGCAGCGAAAGCTACCTGCCGGGCGACTGGCAGAACGCGACGGTCGAGGTCTATCGCGCCGAGGGTTATCAGACCGAAGCCCTGGCCGAGCCATTGCCGGAGGCGCAACTGGGCCGTGAGTGGGAATGGGAAGAAACCCCGGAAACCAGCCTGATGATCGTCGACGATCTGGATCAGGCCATCGCGCTGTTCAACCGCTACAGCCCGCAGTTCACCGTGTCGCTGATCAGCGAGGACGCTGCCGTTCAGGAGCGTTTCTATAGTGCGGTCAACGCGCCGTTTGTGGGCAACGGGATCACCCGTTGGGTCGATGGCCAGTACGCGCTTAACAAGCCGGAACTGGGGCTTTCGAACTGGGAAAGTGGCCGGTTGTTTGCCCGCAGCGCGATTCTTTCGGGTGACGGTGTGTTCACTGTGCGCAGCCGCATGACCCAGGTCGATCTGGGCGTAAAACGCTAAAACCAGAACGCCGCGCCTGTCGCAATGACAGGCGCGGCGTTTTTGTATCACTTGGCGGTGGCGGCGGATTCGATCAGGCTGGCCACGGCTTTCGGATTCGACACCATCACCACATGGGATGCGCCCTTGACCACTACGGTCTTTTGGGCGTGCGCCCGTTCGGCCATGAACGCCATGGCTTGCGGCGGGATGTTCTTGTCCTTGTCGCCGTACACGAACCACGACGGAATCGTTTTCCAGGCCGGCTCGCTGGCGGCCTCGTTCAGCGCGGCCTCGGTGACCGGGCGCTGGGTGGCGGCCATCAGTTTCGCGTCGGCATTCGGTACGTCGGCGGCAAACTGGTCGTGGAACTTATCCTGCTGGATATACAGATCCTTGCCGCCGTCCTTCAGGGCAACGGGCGGCGCGAGGGTCGGGCCGAGGGTGCTTCCGGGGAATTTACCGGCCAGTCCGGCCACGGTTTCACCCGTTTCGGGCGCCAGCGCTGCCACATACACCAGCGCCTTGACGTTGGCTTTGCCGTACGCCGCTTCACTGATCACCGGCCCGCCATAGGAGTGACCGACCAGCACCACCGGCGATTTGATTCCGGCCAGTACGTCGGCGACCGATTGCGCATCACCCTTGAGCGTGCGCAGCGGGTTGGCCGCCGCGATTACCGGATAACCGTCCTTTTCCAGAATCTTCACCACACCGTTCCAGCTGCTGGAATCGGCAAAGGCACCGTGCACCAGCACCACGGTGGGTTTCTCGGCGGCCATCGCCGAAGTGGCGCCGGCCATGGCGGCGGCGAGGGCCAAACCTGCAAACAACTTGTTCATCGGGTGTTCCTTGTGTCGGGAGGAGGGATGCAGCGTTCGGGCTTATTCAAGGCGTCGGCTGTATCGGGGATGTGTCCGCCTCCCGGCGCGGGTGCATGGAACTGTGTCTGGCAGAGCGCTGGCTACACGCTGATACAAAGCAAACGCCCCGGCAGGTGCGGGGCGTTCAATTCAGGCGGCATTGACCGTTTGGCCATGCACTGCGCAGGTCGACGGTTGCTCGGCCAGCGAGACGAAGGTGCGGCGGTCGGCGGTGAGGGCATCGATGGAGCCGGTCTCGATGTCGTAGACCCAGCCGTGCAGGTTCAGCAGGCCTTTTTCCTGGGCCAGACGCACGCTCGGATGAGTCTGAATGTTAGCCAGTTGCGCGATCACGTTCTCGCGCACCATCGAACTGAGCTTGGCGGCGTCATTGGCGTGTGGCCGTGATTCGTTGACCACTTTCGCCGACTCGGCATGTTGCAGCCAGCCGCTGACGGCGGGCAGGTGATCCATGCATTTGCACTGGGCGATGGCGGTCATGGCGCCGCAATCGGAGTGGCCGCAGATCACGATGTCGGTCACGCCGAGCACGGCTACCGCGTATTCCACCGTCGCCGAAACCCCGCCCGGATGCGGGCTGTAGGACGGCACGATATTGCCGGCGTTGCGGATCACGAACAGTTCGCCGGGCTCCTGTTGGGTCAACAGTTCGGGCACTACACGGCTGTCGGAGCAAGTGATGAACAAGGTGCCCGGGGTCTGGGTAGTCGCCAGGTATTTGAACAGCTCGGTGCGTTGCGGAAACGCTTCGCTCTGGAACTTCAGGAAGCCTTCGATCAGGTTTTTCATGGTGTAGTCCTCTCAGTTCGAACAGCCAGTACCGAATTCGCTGTATTGAAGAATGTGTTTTGCGCCGTGACTGTCGAGGTAGGTCATCTCGACCGGCACTACGCCGCAGATGTCGGCCACCGGGGTGATGCTCACGACTTGGGCGATGTCCAGTTGCATGCCGTAGCGATAGGCGACGGCCTCTTCATCAGCCTGGGCCTGGGCGGCGAGGCCGGCGAGCAGGGCCAGGGACAGCAGGATTTTTTGCATGGGGTAGCCTCCAGACAGATGTGGTGACGACTTGGCAATTCAGGTTTGGATGGGCCCGCACGCGGGGTACGGGCCCGGAGGGATCAGAACGGACGCAGCGGGAGGAACTTGCCGTCGAGGGTGACCACGGCGCGGGAACCGCCTTCAGGGTCTTCGATTTTCTTGATGTCGAGCTTGAAGTTGATGGCGCTGATGATGCCGTCGCCGAACTGCTCGTGAACCAGTGCCTTCAGGGTGGTGCCGTAAATCTGGATCATCTCGTGGAAGCGGTAGATGGTCGGGTCGGTCGGCACGCCGTCGAGGCTGCCGCGCAGCGGAATGATTTGCAGGGCGGCGACGTCTTCGGCGCTCAGTTGCAGCTTGTCACCGACCACTTCGGCAGCGGCTTTCGGCAGCGGGTGCTGGCCGAGGAGGGCGGCGGTGACGTAGGCCAGGCTCAGGCCGGTGCCGTCGGCCAGGTCCTGCCACGACAGGTTTTTCTGTGCCTTGGCATCCAGGGCACGAGTGGTCAGGGCGATGCGGCTGTCGTTGTAGGCTTGGGATTGCATGGTGCTTCTCCTTTCGGGGTTGGCTTGCTGTGTGGGATTCATCTTCTGCCGATTGATCCATAGCGTCCAAGACCGATATACAATGCAAAGCATAAGCACTGCCTATAGATGGAGAGCCCCATGCTGCTGCGACATTTGCGATACCTGCTGGCCGTGGCCGATCACGGCGGTTTCACCCGGGCGGCCGAGGCGCTGCATGTGTCGCAGCCGACCCTGTCGCAACAGATCCGCCAACTGGAGGAAAGCCTCGGGGTGGATCTGTTTGATCGCACCTCGCGTTCGGTCAAACCCACTGACGCCGGGCAGGCTTACATCGAATGCGCGCGGCGGGTGCTGGTGGAACTGGAGGCGGGCAAGCGCGCATTGCATGACGTGAAGGACTTGTCCCGAGGCTCGCTGCGCCTGGCCATGACGCCGACATTCATGGCGTATCTGGTGGGGCCGTTGGTGCGTGACTACGTGGCGCGGTATCCGGGGATTCACCTGGAGATTTTCGAGTTGTCGATGGATGACATCGAGGCCGGGCTGGCGGATGACTCGCTGGATATCGCGATTGCCTTCACACCGGTGCGCAATCCGGACGTTGAATGTATTCCGGCGTTTGTCGAGACGCTGGGCGTGATGGTCGGGCGGGAGCATCCGTTGTATGACAGCTCATTGGTTCTGCGCCCCAATGACATCGCGCAGCTTGATTTCGCACTGTTGGCGCCGGGTTACATCACCCGGGTGTCCGTCGATGAATACTTTCGCCAACACGGCATCACGCCCAAGGTGCAGATCGAGGTGAATTCGGTGAGTACCTTGCTCGAAGTGATCCGGCATGCGCCGTTGGCGACCATGTTGCCGGAGGCGATTGCGATCGAGGATCGGGCATTGCGCCGGTTGCGTGTGGAGAGTGAGGCGCCGCAGCGAGGGGCGGCGTTGTTGCGGCGCAAGAACAATTATCACAGTGCGGCGGCGGTGGCGTTCATGGAGATGGTGTTGGAAAGCCGTTCATGAGCACTGTTTGTTATCTATAAAAAAGGGCCTGCTCCTTATCGGAAGCAGGCCCTTTTGTTTATTGAAGTTTCAACTTAGCAGAACCGATCAATCACCCGGACTTCGTTGTTGTTCTGCATCGAGTCCCACGCCTGTTTCAGCGTTTGCAGAACATTACCGATGAAGTCCTTGTCGGCCGCGGCTTTCTTGCCGACATAGCCGTGGCCGCGGCGGTACATCTTCAGGCGGGCCAGCAGGTTCTGGTTGTTCCGGTCGAACTCTTCTTCACCAGCATGGGGCGACAGGCAGTCGATATGGACCTGACCCGACTTGCTGATCCACAGAATATGGCTGTCGTGGCTGTCTTTTTGCGCAGCGAACATACGAGCCAGTTCTTCGATAGTAGGTTGATTGTTCAGATTCATGATATTGCCCCTTGACCAGTCTGGTGATCTTTCAAAGTTGATTCGCTAATACAGGTAGCCCATCGGTTAGTTGATCCCTGGCACCGAAACCAGGACGTCAGCGGTCGCCCGTGTGAAGTACGGGGTCATGCGTCTGTTGCATGTAGTCGTGTTGAATAACTGCTACGCAATAGCGTCACAACGAGGAGAAGCAGCGAAAACCGGGAGGCTCCTTGACGACGTTTTCAGGGTCGACCACAAGCGTCTTGAGAATTTTCGCCAGCGCTTCTCGTCCTTGTACTGGACGTTCAGGCCAGGTCAGCTTCTTCAATCTGCCTTGTGGGCAGCGTGTATCCGGAAAAAACAGCTCGGCGGTCAGACGAGCTTGCTCAAGCGTGTTGCCAGTGCTCCCGATCGGGGAGACGTCTGCATCATGCAAAAGCCAAACGACGCCGTCAACGGTTTTGTAGTGATTATTTTTGCTCACTACATATTGTCGGACAAAGTCATTCTGGAATGAGAAAAGGGCCGTTCAGGCAGCGTGAGAAGGGCTGCGCAGGCAGTAGAGGGTGCAGGGGTAACCGTCTACGGTTCTCTGCTGTCGAGTGAAGTCGCCGCCGCTCACCTCAGGGATGACCCTGGCCCAGAACCGCTGCGCAGGCAGGTTGGCGTCGACATGGAAAATCTGCCATTGACCGGGCAAGTGGCTCAATAGGGCAGAGGCGACAAACTGCGCGACGCCTTGGCCACGCCAGCGTCGACTGACAAAGAAATAACCGATGTTGTAGTCGGCGCCTTCGATGAGGATGTGGTCATCCACGGTCACGAACCCCGCCAGCTCGCCGTCGACGTGGATCAGGAACGGTCGGGTCGCAGGCTGGCGCCAGTAATCGTCCTTCAACTGGATCGGGAAGAAACCATGCCCGCCCAGCTTCAGCGGCAGCCATTCGCTGAAGTCGTAGGTGTAGAACTGCATCAGGTTTTCGATGGTGTCCAGTTCGTCGCGCCGGGCGACGCGCATTTCGATGACAGACATGCCGCAGGCTCCTGACATTCACTGCAGAAACAGTAGTCCGCTGCGGGCTATTTGGCAGCCGGTTTCGCCGCGCGTTTGCTGGTACCTGTGGTTTTGCGCCGGGTGGTCTTGCGCTTGTTTTTCCACGGCGCTGCGGCTTTGCCGGCGGGTGGCGGGCCGCTGATGGTCAGGCTCAGCCCGGCACAACGGGTCACTTGCTTGCTCATCCACGCAGCCTGCTTGGTGACGAACTCTTCCAGACTCATTTCGCCGCTCTGCACCATGTCCAGCGCCTGTTCCCAGATCGCCGTGGTGCCGGGGTCGGCAATCGCCCTGGGTACCGCGTCGATCAGGCTGAACGCGGCGGGTGTGGCGGACAATGCCTTGCCGTTCTTCACCAGATAACCGCGATCCAGCAAGCCCTGGATGATCGAGGCACGGGTGGCTTCGGTGCCGATGCCGGTGGTGTCCTTGAGTTTCTGCTTGAGCAGCGGGTCTTCCACCAGTTTGGCGACGTTTTTCATCGCCTTGATCAGATCGCCTTCGGTGTAGGGCTTGGGCGGCTGCGTCCACAGGTCCTTGAGCTTTAGGTCAGCGATAGCGCACTCGGCACCCTGGGTCAGCGTCGACAGGGTTTGTGGCGCGGGGGCCTCACGGCCCTTGGCCGGGGCCAGTGCCTCCGGCAGCGCACGTTTCCAGCCCGGTTCGATGATCTGCTTGCCGACGGCACGCAGGGCTTCACCGGCGCAATCGAAATCGGCCTGGGTGCGATCGTATTCATGGTTGGGCAGGAACTGCGCCAGATACCGCGCACGAATCAGCGTGTAGACCGCACGGTGTTTGCCGGTCAGGCGTTCGAGATTCTTGGCGGCGGCGGTGGGGATGATGCCGTGGTGGGCGCTGACCTTGGCGTCGTTCCAGGCGCGGGAGCGGCGCTGCGGCTCCAGATGATCGCGCAACGCTTCGAGGCCCGGATCGGCCTGACGCAACGCCGCGAGAATCCCCGGCGCCTCGCTGTGCTGGCTCAGGGGCAGGTAGCCGCAATCGCTGCGCGGGTAGGTGATGACTTTGTAGGTTTCGTAGAGGGCCTGAGCGATGTCGAGGGTTTCCTGGGCGCCGAGGCCGAGCTTCTTCGAGCAGACTTCCTGCAAGGTGCCGAGATCGAAGGGCAGGGGCGCCACTTCGCGTATGCGCTCGGTGCGCAGCTTGACCACCCGGGCGCTGGCGGCGCTGCTGATTGCCGCGGCCGCTTGCTGGGCGAGCGCCTGATTGAGGCAGCGATCCTGATCGTCACAGGCATCGCTCGGCGCACGCCATTGCGCAGTAAATGCGGTGCCGTCATGCAGCAGTTGCACATCGATGGCCCAGTACGCGACGGGTATGAAATCGGCAATGCTGCGGTCGCGATCCACCACCAGCCGCAGGGTCGGCGTCTGCACCCGGCCCACCGGCAGCACGCCCTGATAGCCCGACTGCCGACCGAGCAGGGTGAACAGGCGACTCATGTTCATCCCGATCAGCCAGTCCGCTCGCGAGCGCCCCAACGCTGAGTGATACAGGCTGAAGGTTTCAGCGCCCGGTTTCAGCGCCGCCAACGCCTTGCGGATCGATGCTTCGTCCAGCGCCGACAGCCACAAGCGGCGGATCGGCCCGCGATAGCGGCAATGCTCCACCAGTTCCCGGGCGATCATTTCGCCTTCGCGGTCGGCGTCGGTGGCGATGATCAGCTCGCTGGCCTCGCCGAGCAGGCGCTTGACCGCTTTGTACTGGCTGGCGGTGCGCGGCTTGACGGTCATTTTCCATTTGTCGGGGATGATCGGCAGGTCCGCCAGCACCCAGCGTTTGTAGCGTGCGTCGTAGGCGTCCGGCGGAGCGGTTTCCAGCAGGTGGCCGATGCACCAGGTTACCGTGACGTCCGTTCCCAGCCAGCAGCCGTCGCCTCGACGCCTGGCGCCCAGCACGGCCGCAATATCCTTGGCCTGGGAAGGTTTTTCACAGAGGTACAGCCGCATAACCACCGTCGTCGATCATTGCCCGAAGAGGTGCACAGAATGGCCTGAGTCGGGCGTTGGGGCAACTTTTATCTGTATGGATATACAGATAAAAGGATTGCCGGTCATGACAGCCCGCGTCGGGGCAATCGGGGACGCTATCGAGAAATTGAATAGCGCTCGCGCCCGGCGCTGTGTCAGGTTCGAATCGCCTCAACAGGGCGAGTGACAGGACGATCTCGCCAGAAGATCGCCGTTTTACTGTCTGACACTGACTCTTCAGCAACAAGGACGTACACCATGTCTCAACCTTCCTCCCAGGCCAGCAGCGCCTTCACCGCGGTCGACACCTTCAGCCACCTGTATGACCGTGGCACCGGGACCGTCAACGGCAAACCGTCGTTCACCGCCGACCAGGCCGCCGACGAAATCCTGCGCAAGGGCGTGTCGTGGCAGGACAAGAACGCCGACGGCAAGATTGATCTGACTTACACCTTCCTGACCGACAAACCGTCGAACTACAACCCGAAACTCGGCAATTTCAGCGAGTTCAGCGCCCAGCAGAAAGCCCAGGCCGTGCTGTCGATGCAATCGTGGTCGGACGTGGCCAAAGTCACCTTCACTGAAGGCAAGGGCGGCGACGGTCACATGACCTTCGGCAACTACGACGTCAGCACCGGCGGCGCGGCGTTCGCCTACCTGCCACAGGGCAGCAGCTATGACGGCCAGTCGTGGTACCTGATCAACGACCAATACCAGGTCAACAAGACCCCGGACACCAACAACTACGGGCGTCAGACCCTGACCCACGAAATCGGCCATACCCTCGGCCTGTCGCACCCGGGCGCCTACAACGCCGGCAACGGCAACCCGACCTACAACGACGCCAAGTACGCCGAAGACACCCGTGGCTACAGCCTGATGAGCTACTGGAGCGAAGCCAACACCGACCAGAACTTCAGCAAGGACGGCAGCGGCGCCTACGCTTCGGCTCCATTGCTGGACGATATCGTCGCCGTGCAGAAACTCTACGGGGCCAACCTCGAAACCCGCGCCGATGACACCGTGTACGGCTTCAACTCCAACGCCGACCGCGACTACTACAGCGCTACTTCGAACACCTCCAAAGTGGTGTTCTCGGTATGGGACGGCGGCGGCAACGACACCCTGGATTTCTCCGGCTTCAGCCAGAACCAGAAGATCAACCTCAACGAAGGTTCGTTCTCTGACGTCGGCGGTCTGGTGGGCAACGTGTCCATCGCTTATGGCGTGACCGTGGAAAACGCGATTGGCGGTTCGGGCAATGACCTGTTGATCGGCAACAGCGCGGCCAACGAACTGATCGGCGGTGCCGGCAACGACATCATCTACGGCGGTGGCGGCGGTGACACGCTGTGGGGCGGTGAAGGCGCGGACACCTTCGTGTTCGGCGCAGCCAGCGACTCGACCATGACCGCGCCGGACTGGATCATGGATTTCACCAGCGGCCTGGACAAGATTGACCTGTCGGGCATCGCCGGGTTTGCCACCGGCGCGGCCACGCTGAACTTTGTCAGCGGCTTCACTGGGCACGCGGGTGACGCGATCCTCACGTTCTTCGCAGAGACCAACCAGACCAGCCTGATGATCGACCTGACCGGCCAGGGTTCGGTTGATTTCGCAGTAGGAATGGTTGGGCAGGCCGTGGCGACCGATATCGTCGCCTGATCTGAAAACGGAAAAGCTGAAACGGGAAAACCGCAGCCTTTACCGGCTGCGGTTTTTTTTATGAGCGGAAAAACCGTTCGGCTGCGAACCCGACGTGATCCGGCCGCATGGGTTATACCTGAAGCGCTCTCTTCGCCGCAGTCAGGAGAAACCGATGAAAACCTCCGGTCCCAGCCCCGTCATCACCATCGCCGAGCAGCCAGGTTGTGTGTTGGTGAAGTTCCATGGCATCCAGGTCGCCGCCTCGGCCCGAGCACTGGTGCTGCTCGAAGCCAATTACCCGCCGGTCTACTACATCCCCCGCGAAGACATCGACGAAAAGTACTTCGCCCGCACCGACCACACGAGTTATTGCCCGTACAAGGGCGACGCCAATTATTTCAGTCTGCAAGTGCCCGGTCATGAGGGCGCGAACGCGGTATGGACGTACGAACATCCGAAGATTTCGGTCAGCCAGATCAAGGATTACGTTGCGTTCTATCCCGATCAGGTGAAGTTTGAATTGCTTGAGGCGGAGGTTTGAGTTTTGCCGGCCGTATTTATTCGGCCGGCAAACCATCATTTCCGGGGTTTCAAATGGCGCGCAGTCAGGGTTGTTTGCCTGTTTCGGCATTCAACAGTAACAGCGCAACCATTGGGTAGCGTTTGTTGTCGTGACTTGGGGTTTTTTGAGCTTTGGCAGGACAGACCCAGGCGAGCGCGTCGCTGGGCAGAGCCTGAAGCATTGTCTGGAAGGCCTGGATCTGCTCATCGTTTGCCTGATCGCCGAGCGAATAGGGTGCGATAAATACGGCCCCCAATTTAGGCTCGTTGTAGTCGAGCCTGCCGGCATCGACAGTCGCCGATTTGCATTTACCCAGGATCCAGTTGCGGGCGTGTGTCAAATTATCGATCGGTACGTAAGCGACCTTGGCTTCAATGCAAAAGCCGTTGGTGTCATCAGCAATGTACAAGTCGTTACGACCTATCGATGTGATCCTTTCGTTCGCCTCGGTGGCGATCTTGTTGATCTGATATTCCCCAATGGCCGTCCAGTCGGCTTTCCACGCAGCACCAGCGAGGATGCTGACGTTGGCCTGTTCGTTGTACCAGTAGGGAAGATCATTGCCGTCCCATACACCGATGTAGCGCTCGGTGCAGGATATCCAGCTGTGAAGCACCGGCTCGATTGCCTGCAATCCAGGACAGGTAATGCGAACGCGTTTGTCATTGAACATGGCGATACTCGTTCAGCAGACCGGATTAGAGAAAGTAGCTGAAAAAACCTTTTGATTGTCGGGCGCTGATCTCTTCGGCAAACAGATCATGGGTGGCCCTGAAAAAGTCTCGTTCGGTATCGAATGTCTCGCCCTCGGCTACACCTATCAACTGATAGGCCTTAATGGTTGGGTCGGAATAAGCCTGTATTTCACCGAGGAGTTTTTCCTGCTCCTGTGGCTTGTCGAAACGCGTGGATACCAGTTTGCGCAACAACCCCATCATGTCTTCTGCTTGGATGGGATCGGTCAACGAAGCCTTGCTTTCCTGCAGTCTGAGGTTGATATCCGCGTGTTTTTCATCGCGTGCCTTGGCCAGTACCCTGAACTTCTTATAGGTGCCGGTTACCAGTGCCAGCTCTTCGTACTTGATGTAGAGCTCCGTGTTGCATTTGGAGACAGCGAGAGCGAGTTCCGGAGTGGTTTTGGCGAGTTCCTGAGTGCGGGTCCAGATCGCCTTTGGAATTTCGTTGTAGTCTGCCTGGGCGTTCAGTTCGGGATGGCCCTGCATATGTTTCAGCTCATTGAATTGCAGCTGGTAATTGGCTGCCAGTTGGCTGTATTTACCGACCAACTGGTGATGTTGGCTGGAGCAGGACGCTTGTAGTGCACGCATGGGGCGATAGTAGCTGTCGATGATGTCTTTCTTGTCACCCAGCGAACTTTTGTAGCCTTCAAGAATGCCGGTGAAGAGGAAGGAACCCAGTACTAATGGCAGGATTACCTGACCAGCCCAAGCCAGGACCTTGTCCCTTTTAGCGTGATCGTCAGGTCCAGGTTTGCCTGGAGCGGGTTTACTTGAGGGTGTTTGTGAGGCGGGAGGCTTGTTCGCCATATCCTGTTCCTTAGGATGATTGGAGTCGATGCTACGGCTGCGTTTTGGGCATGACAGTAGGGGCATGCACGATCGCGCCGGGATGATATGGAAGTGCCATCACGCTGTCGACAATTAATCTCAAAGGAACAGTCCGCTTCAGGACGGACCTGAAGCGGACAGGCGGATGCAATCAGTTCTTGTCGAGATCGATATTCTTCGTCTCACGCAGACAGATCATCCCCACCACCAGGCTCACCCCGGTAATCAGCACCGGGTACCACAGCCCGTAGAAGATATCCCCGGTGTACACCACCAGCGCAAACGACACGGTCGGCAGAAAACCGCCGAACCAGCCGTTGCCGATGTGGTACGGCAGGGACATCGAGGTGTAGCGGATGCGGGTCGGGAACAGTTCGACCATCAGTGCCGCAAGCGGGCCGTAGCACATGGCGGAGATGATGATCAGGGCGACGATCAGGGCCACGATCATCGGCTTGTTGATGTGCTGCATGTCAGCCTGTTGCGGGTAGCCGGCGAGGGTGATTGCGCCACGCAGTGATGCCTCGTCGAAACCGTCGAGTTTCACATCGCCGACGCTCACCTGTACCGCGCTGCCGGCCGGCGCTGCGACGCTGGAGTAGGGCAGACCCTGCTTGACCAGGAAGGTCTTGACCTTGTCGCACGGGCTGTCGAATTTGGCCTTGCCCACCGGATCGAACTGGAAGGTGCAGGTGGCCGGGTCTGCCACCACGGTGATCGGTGCCTGTTGGCTGGCGTGGTCGATGGCCGGGTTGGCGTAGTGGGCCAGGGATTTGAAGATCGGGAAGTACAGCGCGGTAGCGAGCAGCAGGCCGAGCATCAACACCGGTTTGCGCCCGACCTTGTCCGACAGCCAGCCAAAAATGATGAAGAACGGCGCGCCGATCACCACGCTGATGATCAGCAGACTGTTGGCCACCGCCGGGTCCATTTTCAGGAACTGGGTGAGGAAGAACAGCACATAGAATTGCGCGGCGTAGAAGGTCACCGCTTGCCCGGCGTTGATGCTGAACAGGGCGATCAGCACGACTTTGAGGTTTTCCCATTTGCCGAAGGATTCGCGGATCGGCGCCTTGCTGGCCTTGCCTTCCTCTTTCATCTTCAAGTACGCGGGCGATTCGTGCAGGCTCAGGCGAATCCAGGTGGAAATCCCCAGCAGCACGATCGACAGCAGAAACGGAATGCGCCAGCCCCAGACTTCGAACTGGTCACCGGTGAAGTAACGGCAACCGAGCACCACCAGCAGCGACAGCAGCAGACCGAGGGTTGCGGTGGATTGAATCCAGCTCGTATGGAAACCCCGTTTGCCGATCGGCGCGTGCTCTGCCACGTAAGTCGCGGCGCCGCCGTACTCGCCGCCAAGGGCCAGGCCCTGGAGCATGCGCAGCACCACCAGAATGATTGGTGCGGCGATGCCGATGCTGGCGTAGGTCGGCAGCAGGCCAACGGCGAACGTCGCCACGCCCATCAGGATAATGGTCGCAAGGAATGTGTATTTGCGTCCGATCATGTCCCCCAACCGACCGAACACCAGCGCCCCGAACGGCCGCACGATGAAGCCTGCGGCAAATGCCATCAGCGCGAAGATGAACGCTGTGGTGTCGTTGACCCCAGCGAAGAACTGCTTGCTGATCACCGCCGCCAGGGCGCCGTAGAGAAAGAAGTCATACCACTCGAACACCGTCCCCAGGGACGAGGCGAAGATGACCTTTCGGGTATCGGAGCCGGCGTCCGTGCTGCGCACGGCGTCCAGCGGCTGAGCGTGTTCTGACATATCGGTATCCCTCACAGTGATTGTTTTTGTTGTTTCCACTGGTGTTGCGTGTCCGGGTGATGCGCGATGTCTACAGGGTGTGGGCCATTTCCGTTTTCGGTGTGATATTCCTGGTCTCGGGGTTGAGCATCAGCTGTGCCGCTTTTTCAGCAATCATCAGCGTAGGCGAACACGTGTTGCCGGAGGTAATGCGCGGCATGATCGACGCATCGGCAATCCGCAGCCCCGGCACGCCATGCACCCGCAACTGCGCATCGACCACCGCGTCCGCGTCATTGCCCATGCGGCAAGTGCCGACCGGGTGGAAAATCGTCGTGCCAATCTTCGCCGCCGCTTCGTGCAATTGTTCTTCGGTTTGCAGGCTGGCGCCGGGCAGGTATTCCACCGGGTTGAAGGCTTGCAGGGCCGGGGCGCTAACGATGCGGCGGGTCAGGCGGATCGCGTCGGCGGCCACGCGCAGATCTTCGGGATGGCTAAGATAATTGGGCTGAATCAGCGGTGCTGCTTGCGGATCGGCGGAGCGGATCTCGATCCGGCCACGGCTCTGCGGCCGCAAATCACACACCGACGCGGTAAACGCGGGGAAGCTGTGCAGCGGTTCGCCAAAGCGTTCCAGCGACAGTGGCTGCACGTGGTATTCGAGATTGGCCGAAGTCTGCTCCGGCCCCGAGCGGGCAAACGCGCCCAGCTGACTCGGCGCCATCGACAACGGCCCGCTGCGGTCATACAGATAGCGCAGGCCCATGCCCATCTTGCCCCACACGCTGCCAGCAATCTGGTTGAGGGTGCGGGCGTTTTCCAGTTTGTAGATCAGCCGCAGTTGCAGGTGATCCTGCAGGTTGCCGCCGACGCCTGGCAGCTCATGTACCACGCCGATCCCGAGCTTTTCCAGCAGCGGACGCGGGCCGATCCCTGAGCGCTGCAGAATGCTTGGCGAGCCCACGGAGCCGGCGCACAACACGATCTCCTTGCGCGCCTTGAAGCTTTTCACCTGACCCTGCCAACGGGCACTGACTTTCGAGGCGCGACCGTCCTCGAACAGCACGCGATCCACCTCGACGTCGGTCAACACCGTGAGATTGGCCCGATCGCGAATCGGCTTCAGAAACGCCTTCGCCGCATTCCAGCGTACCCCGGCCTTCTGATTCACCTGGAAGTAACCGCAACCCTCGTTGTCGCCCTGGTTGAAGTCATCGATGCTGGCGATGCCGCTTTGTTCGGCAGCACTGCGGAAGGCATCGAGAATCGGCCACGACAGGCGCTGGCGTTCGACCCGCCATTCGCCCTTGTCGCCATGAAAATCCGCCGCGCCGGCAAAGTGGTTTTCGCTCTGCTTGAACAGTGGCAGCACGTCGTTCCAGGCCCAGCCCGGATTGCCCTCGGCGGCCCAGCGGTCGTAGTCGTTGGCCTGGCCGCGCATGTAGATCATGCCGTTGATCGACGAGCAGCCGCCCAGCACTTTGCCACGCGGATAACTCAGTGCGCGGCCATTGAGGCCCGGTTGTTCTTCGGTCTTGAAGCACCAGTCGGTGCGCGGGTTGCCGATGCAGAACAGGTAACCCACGGGGATGTGAATCCACGGATAGTTGTCGCGCCCGCCGGCCTCCAGCAACAGTACGCGCCGCTGCGGATCCGCCGACAGCCGATTGGCCAGCAAACACCCGGCCGGCCCGGCGCCGACCACGATGTAATCGAATTCATCGAGGGAAGTCTGCATTCCCTGACCTCGCTTATTGTTTTTGTTGTCAGTCATCCTAGTTGTTAGCTTTCGTCAAAAGAATGTTAGTTTTTGCGCAGCCGCTGTGCGTTTTCAAACAGCGCTTACTGACGATAGCCGACAAGGACAAGCCATGTTCGACTGGAACGACCTGCGGTTCTTTCTCGAGTTGCAGCGCAGCGACCGACTGCTTACCGCTGCCCGCCGCCTGAACACCACGCACGCCACCGTCGCCCGGCACATCGAAGCCATCGAAAAAAGCCTCGGCACCGCGCTGTTCGTCCAGCACGCCCAAGGCTACGAAATGACCCCGGCGGGGGAGGCGCTGCTCAAGCATGCCGAGGCCATGGAAAACGTCGCGCTGCTGGCCCAGGAGGAAATCACCCAGTCCACGGCGCCACTGGGCAAGATTCGCGTCGGTGTGACGGAAGGGCTGGGCATCATGTTCCTCGCCAGCCGCATGACCGGGCTGTTCGAGCGCTATCCGGGGCTGGAAGTGGAACTGGTGGCGGTGCCGCGCTTCGTCAGCATCCTCAACCGCGAGGCGGAAATCAGCATTCACCTGGAACGGCCGGCGGCGGACATGCTCGTCACCCGCAAACTCACCGATTACCGACTCGCGCTCTATGCCAGCCGCGCTTACCTCGACAATGCGCCGCCGCTGCGTACCCGCGAGGATCTTGGCCGGCATGCGTGGATCGGCTATGTGGATGATCTGCTGTTCAGTCAGGAGCTGATGTTTCTCAACAGCTTCTGCCGCAATCCACGCGTGGTGTTTCACAGCACCAGAGTGATCGCCCAGCAGCAGGCGGCACGTTCGGGGCTGGGGATTGCGGTGCTGCCTTGTTATATGGCGGCGTCGGATCCGGATCTGGTGGCACTGCTGCCGGATGAGAGCATCGAGCGCAGTTACTGGATCAGCACGCGGCGGGAGTTGCACAAGTCGGTACGTTTGCGGGTGGTTTGGGATTATGTGGTGGGGTTGTGTGAAGGCGAGCGCGAACTGTTGATGGGCCCGTAAAGGGCGGCTGTTCCATGCAACTAAAATCCCCCGCAAAAGGTCATTCGATTTGCAGAGGTTGAGTCATCTCGAAGAACCTCCACAACGAAGACGCATGCCGTGGCCACTCACCTCGATCGCCGCAATAACCTGTCCCTCGACAGCCTGAATTTCTTCCTCGCCGATGTGCGTGACGGGCTCGGTCCCTATCTGGCGATTTACCTGCTGGCGGTTCACCACTGGGAGCCGGCGAGTATCGGTCTGGTCATGACGATTGCCGGAATCGCTGCGCTCATCACGCAAACCCCGGCGGGTGCGCTGGTCGACAGTACACGTTTCAAACGGGCGCTGATCGCGATTGCCGCGCTGGTGGTCACCGGAAGTTGTCTGCTGCTGCCGTTCGTGACCTCATTTAGCCTGGTGGCCCTGACGCAAGCCATCAGTGCCGCTGCTGCTTCGATCTTCGCCCCGGCCATTTGCGCAATCACCCTCGGCATTACCGGGCCTCGCGCCTTCACGCGAAGAACCGGGCGCAACGAAACCTTCAACCACGCCGGCAACGCCTGCGCCGCACTGCTGGCTGGTTTGTCCGCATACATGTTCGGCCCCGTCGCGGTGTTTTATTTGATGGCGGTCATGGCGCTGGCCAGTGTGATTGCTGTCTCGTTCGTATCGGCCGACGCCATTGATCACGATCTCGCCCGAGGTCTGGAGCCCAGCGAATCAGGGCAGGGCAAGCAGCCTTCGGGACTTTCCGTTTTGCTCACCAACCGGCCGCTGCTGATGTTCGCGATTTGCTGTGCGCTGTTTCATCTGGCGAACGCGGCGATGCTGCCGCTGGTGAGTCAGAAACTGGCGCAAGCCAATCTGCAGATGGCCACGCCGCTCACGTCCGCCTGCATCGTTGCAGCGCAAATGGTGATGGTGCCGGTCGCGTTGCTGGTTGGGGCCAAGGCCGATCTGTGGGGGCGCAAGCCGTTGCTGCTGGCGGGGTTCCTGATCCTGCCGCTGCGTGGCGTGTTGTATGTGCTGTCCAACGATCCGTGGTGGCTGGTTTCGGTGCAACTGCTCGATGGCATCGGCGCGGGAATTTTCGGCGCGCTGTTTCCGGTGGTGGTGAAAGACCTGACGCAGGGGACCGGGCACTTCAACGTCAGCCTCGGGGCGATTTCGACGGTGTTCGGTCTGGGGGCGGCATTGAGCAACAGCCTGGCGGGGGTTGTGGTTCAGGAGGCGGGGTACAGCGCTGCGTTTCTGACATTGGCCGCGGTGGCGATGGCAGCGCTGGTGCTGCTTTGGGGGGCGGTGCCGGAGACGGTGTCGCGGTCTGGTGTTGAACCTGACGGGTTGTCAGGACCTGTGCCGCCGATCGTTGCACCCTGACGCATGCTTGCACTGGACGAGGCGACCAACCTGGCCTTCAATCTGTGAGTTCATAAAACTCCGTCGCAAACAGGGAGCTTGCAGCATGACCGAAGACGCAAAAGTAAAAGGCCCGGCATCCTACTTTCCTTCAATCGAAAAGAAGTACAGCCAACCGATTGACCATTGGTTGAAGCTGCTGGCCAGCATCACCGACAAGAAACACATGGAACTGGTCGCCTGGCTCAAGACCGAACACGGCATGGGCCACGGGCATGCGAACGCGCTGGTCGCTCATCATCTGGCAAGCGGCAAGAAGTGAGGGCAGGGCACCGATGAACTTGAAACACAGGCCAGTGACGGCCGTCGACGTCAAAACGATTTGCGGCTTTCCGCAGGGCGTACAGGAGTTGTATTTCATGTTCCCGAAGGCGGAATTTCCGTTGACGGAAGCGCAAATGAGCGCTGCGATCAGTCAGCGGTTTGACTCCACGGTGGTCGAGGCGGATGGCGAGATTGTCGGGTTCGCCAACTTCTATCGTGCCGAGCGCCAGGGCATTTGCTGCATCGGCAATGTGATCGTAGCGCCGAGCGCCCGAGGCAAAGGTGTGGCGCGATTTATTGTCGAGACCATGACTGAGCTGGCCTTCGAGCGTTGGGAGGCGAAGGAGGTGCAGTTGTCCTGCTTCAATGAAAACACGGCCGGGTTGCTGCTGTATCCGACGCTAGGATTTGTACCGTTTGATATCGAGGAGCGTGCTTCGCCGGGTGGAGGGCGGACGGCGTTGATTCATATGAAACGCAGCAGAAGACAGGCCGGACTGTTTTCCGCTGGTCAAACAGCGTATTGACATATCGAACAATCTCGATATTCTCGCGGCATGGACCTGATCGAAGTATTCAAAGCACTCTCAAACCCGGTACGGCTTGAAATCCTGAAAGGCTTGAAGGACCCCGAAAAGAACTTCCCCCGCAAGACGAGGGCGACGTTCACACGGTGGGCGTGTGTGTGAGCAGCATTCAAGAGGGCATCGGACTCTCGCAGTCAACGGTGTCCGGCTATCTTGCAACGCTGCAGCGCGTGGGCCTGGTTGAAGTCAGGCGCATCGGTCAGTGGACCTACTACAAGCGCAATGAAGCCAACATCAGCGCCTTGGCTGAGGTCATAGGGAAAGAGCTGTAAAAAAATTTACCGCATGATATCGAGATATCTCGATATCCCTTATTGTCGATACGAGGATTCACCATGAAAGCGATGCTGCTTGAATCATTTGGCAACCCGGAATCGTTCGAACTCTGCGACGTGCCAAAGCCAGTGCCGGAAGCGGGGCAAGTGCTGGTCCGGGTACACGCGACCTCGATCAATCCGCTGGATTACCAGGTCCGACGCGGCGACTACCCGGACCTGGTGCAACTGCCGGCCATCACCGGACATGACGTCTCCGGCGTAGTCGAAGCGGTCGGCCCCGGCGTGACGGCTTTCGCGCCCGGAGACGAAGTCTGGTACACGCCGCAAATCTTCGACGGCCCCGGCAGCTATGCCGAATACCACGTGGCGTCCGCCAGCATCATCGGCAAAAAGCCGCGCTCGCTGAGCCATCTCGAAGCGGCCAGTCTGAGCCTGGTGGGCGGGACGGCGTGGGAAGCCCTGATCGTGCGGGCAGCGCTCAGAGTCGGCGAGAGCATTTTGATCCACGGCGGCGCAGGAGGCGTCGGACACGTCGCCATCCAGCTCGCCAAAGCGATGGGCGCCAAAGTGTTCACCACCGCACGCGAAGCAAACGCCGAGTTCGTTCGCCGCATGGGCGCCGATGTGATCATCGACTATGAAAAGGAAGACTACGTTGACACCATCCTGCGCGAAACCGATGGCCTCGGAGTGGATGTGGTGTTCGACACCATCGGCGGCGACACCCTGTCGCGCAGCCCCGACGCCCTGGCACAACTCGGCCGCGTGGTCTCGATCGTCGACATCGCCAAACCACAAAACCTCGTTCAGGCCTGGGGCAAGAATGCGAGCTATCACTTCGTTTTCACCCGCCAGAACCGCGGCAAGCTCGATGAGTTGAGTGCCTTGGTGGAACGCGGTCAATTGCGGCCACATGTTGGCGCGGTGTATTCGCTTGCGGAGATTCCGCTGGCCCATGCACGGTTGGAGAGCCCCAATAACGGTCTTCAAGGGAAGATTGCGATTGCGGTCGAGCCGTCGCTTTGTGCGGGTTCTATGGGGGATGCGTCATGATTTATGAGATCGCTTTGCTGCCCGTTTATAAAGAACGTGTTGATGAGTTCAGACGTGCACTTGCCGAGGTTGCGCCTTTGCTCCGCCGCGCAACAGGGTACGGCGGGCACATGCTTGCGCAGGGGATTGAAACGCCGGAGCGGTTCAATCTGATCGTGCGGTGGGAGTCGCTTGAGGCTCATACGGAGTTTGAGGCGGGGGAGGATCACAGGGTCTTTATGTTGGGGCTGGAGGGGTATTTTTCGGAGGAGCCGCAGGTTTATCACATTGAGGGGGCGGGTTTTACTGCCCGTGAAGGTGATGAGCCTATTTGGCCCGGAAACTGAAACATGCTTTTGTGATGAGGGCCGGACTGGGTGACAGTCCGGTTTTTGTCTGGAGTTAAACGTGATGCGCATTGGTTGTTTAAATCAGTCCTTCAGTCACACCCGGATGCCCACAGCGCCTTGCGCCGTCCCCTACACCTAAGACAGAATCCGCCGGCTTGTGCGTCTGGACCTCCGACCGTAACTTGATTCCCGTCACTGCCCATCAGTGATCGGGTCTGCAAGCCCGCCGGAAACCAGTCTCACAGCCTGCCAAAAGGATGCTCGTTCGCGTCCGCTCAATGGCGGCTTTGTGCGGGAGACCCTCGGGTCTGCCGGGTGCCTGGTTTCCCGGTCTTGCAGACCCGCACATGGCTGCCACCCATCATCTGCAGTGATGCTGGTAGCTCCTATTGAGAATCAGGAGTTTCACCATGATCAAACCCACACCGAATCCCCCGGAAGCCGATCCGGTTTCCCCCTACAAATTCCCCGACTCCCGAACCCTGAACGAAGCCGCCGAACGCGCGCTCGATCATTACCTGACCCCGCAACAGCGCATCATGGGCAGCCACACCACACACGACCCCATGTTCCTGGCCAACCCGGCCTACAACAGCGAATCCCTGTTGGCCAACGCCAGCGAATCCCTCGATTCCGCCAGCGAAATGCTCAGCAACTTCGCTGCGATCCTCGAGCCCGCTCATCGCAGGACTGCTCTGGGCATCGCCCAAGTGGTCATGGTCGCAGGGCTGGCCGTGAATCAGGCGCTGGATAAAGTAGAGCTGAAAGCGTAGAGGCTGTACGCAAGTAAAAAGGGAGCAGATCCATTACCTGAATCTGCTCCCTTTTTTGTTCGATGAGCTCAGCCGTTGGCGTCTGCTCGCTTTTGCGCCGTCACGATACAAGCCTTGTAGAAATTGGAATGGAAATCGCTGATCGCTTTCTGCTGCAAGCTCTCGCTTGAGTACTGCGGAATCTCGTACGCCTCGCGGATCAACGTCTTGAACACTACACCCACATACTCGTTCTGCTTACCTGCCGCTTCGGCCAGTTCCCACACCGAATCCATGGGCACGCCTTGCTGCCTGCTTTTCATGACCTGTTTGGCCGAGTTTTCTATTCGCTGGCACTCTTCGAGCTCTTCCTGCGGAACAGGAGAGGCGAGAGCGGAAAGGCTGATGGTGAAGGTTATCGCGGCTGCAGCAAGAGATTGTTTGTGCACGAGGTGTCGTCCGTGATTTTGAGGCTGAACCTTATCATTCATGGCGTGGCGCCACCATTGCATGAAGCCAAGCGCTGGCACAGGGCCACGGCTTGCGCCACCCAGCATCGACTGTCACCCTTCGGCCCGTTCTCAAGGATCAGAACGAGGAATCAAGGATTGAGTGGCTACATTCCCAACCCGCCTAAAAACTATCGCAACACCGGCACCAAACCCGTCGATATTCATGCCCAGCGTTGGGCCGAGTATGAGAAACACGGGAAAGAGCCTGCGCGTGCGCCCGAAAAAATCGGCATAGCCCTGCGGATCGGAGTGTTCTTCGATGGTACGGGGAATAATGCAAACAACGCTGCGGCCGGACTTCTGTGCGGCGCTCATCATCCGATTGCGGCTAAAGATATCGATGCCAGTTGCAAGCCGTATATGAGCGATCCGGATAGTAGTTATGGCAATGATGTCAGCAATGTGAAGAAACTGAGCGATCTGTACGAGGCTCCGCGAATTGCTGAAGGTGAGGGAGTTCGAAAGCGTGCCTCCCGCATGATCTACATCGAAGGCATCGGCACTCGTGCAGGTCAAAAAAGACAGCAAGTTGGGCGCAGGTGCCGGGCGAGGTGAAACAGGGGTCGCAGGGAGAGTTCAGTCTTCGTTTACGGCAATTGAGCAACGTATCAGGCAAGTACTGAATGACAATCCGGGCAGTGAAATCAGCTCGCTGACGTTCGACACCTTTGGGTTTAGCCGTGGTGCGGCCGCCGCGCGACATTTCGCCAATGAAGTGGTGCGCTGCAAGCAGGGCCCCTTAGGCGACATTCTTCGCAGCAACGCTGATGCTTTTAGCTCGACTTTCAGTGATCAGTACAAAAGCGATATCAATATGGGCTTTATTGGCTTGTTTGATACCGTTCCCTCCATTGCCGGTTGGTCGAATCTCGGCAATATCAAAAGTTCTGTTGCAACGGGTATCAAGCTCTATCTTGACCGGCGTTATTTCACGGACGTCGTTCAACTGGTTGCGCGGGACGAATGCAGGGCCAATTTCGCCCTCAGTCGCGTGAAGCCTGACCATCAAGAGATTATTCTTCCGGGCGTTCACTCTGATATCGGTGGAGGCTACCTTGAAGAGGCAGAAGAGTGTGTACTCGTCAGCCCGATGCAGACATTGTTGGTGTCAGTAAGCACGGATGTCGTTACAACTTCGATTTACCGGGACGCCATGACGGTGAGAAACGAGTGGTTGGCCAAAGGTTGGCCTTCTGAACTGCTTGAGATTGTGACGCCACCAGCGCTCCTGATGCCAGGCAACCCGGAGGATCGATTAGGCCCGAAAACAAAACGTATATTTGTCGGCGTGCAGCTCAAGCGCCAAGTGAACGGGATGCTGTCGAGAGTTTATTTGCGCGTGATGCACAAACTGGCGAAAGAGAAAGGGGTGCGTTTCAGCGACATTCCCGATACGCCGGAATTATCTATTCCGACAGAGCTTCAGGACCTCAGCGACCGATTTATTTTGGGCAACTACGAAACAACCGCCCAAGAGGAGCAGATGCTCAAGCTGAAGTACATTCACACCTCTGCCAACTGGAACCACCCACTCGGCAGAAGGGATGGTAGTGGCATAAGTGCGGTGTACATTAATGCCCCTACATCAGATGGAATACGGGTGCAGCATCCCCACGTACCGGATTGGACGCTTTGGTAATGAAACTACTTGTAGCCTTGCTCTGCGCAGCGTTGGTGACCGCTTGTCACGCCGACCCACTTTCGGCAAAAAAAGATCCCAAGTCCCCATGGTGGGAGCTGGCATTTACAGAACCTGATTACATGAAGGTTTGGGTTGAAGACACGTCTGTTGAAGACGTTAATGGGGAAGTCTTCTCGCACACTGGCGGAGGATCCGCCGCTGGCGGACAACCTGAAGACGGGACAGACTCCGCCCGAGGTTGGCACGGTGTAGGTAGTACCGGAAAACCAGTGATCGGTGCTGGGCTCCCCAAACGAATTTTTGTTCGTTGGCAATCCATCGTAGAACCGCAAACCTACAAGGTCTGGTTGGACATCCCCGAGGAAGCAAGGCAGCTGATGTATTCAGCTGTCAACCAGCGTTGTGCTGAAACTCCAAACCAGACTGCGAGTTATATGGCTTCTATTTATTTGGGTCTGGCTCCAGGCGGGGTTGTCCAGGTATGGGTCAGAGATTCATGCCACCGTCCGATCAAGGTGGCTAGAGCCCAGGCAGAAATTGAGCCCCTAGGCCCAAGCCAAGGTAAAAATCAGGGACGTTACGCCTATCCGGTCAGTGAAAAATCCAAGCGTTATATCGAAAAATTCGGCATTCCCTTCGGAAGTTGGTAGCTACTAGCGAATGAAGCGATTCATCACCCTGTTTTGTGCATTTTTGATTGCTGGCTGTCATTCGACCGACCCGCTGTCCGGCAAAAACGCCCCCAAATCCGAATGGTGGGAGATGGCTTTTATTGAGCCTGATTACATGAAGGTCTGGGTGGAAGACAGCTCTGTGCAAGATATCACCGGCAAAGTCTTCTCAAGGACTGGCGGCGGCACCGCCGCTGGCGGTGAACCTGAAGACGGCACAGAGTCCGCAAGGGGCTGGAAGGGCGTTGGCGGCAGTGGAAGAAAAGTAGTGGGTGCCGACCTACCCATTCGTATTTACGTTCGCTGGCAATCCATCGTAGAGCAGAAGACATGGCAGGCTTGGGTGGACATTCCTGAGGAGGCCAGGCAACTGATGGTGTCATCTACCAATCAGCGTTGCCCGCAGACGCCTGATCAAAAAGCAAGATATATGGCGTCGATCTATCTGGGGCTGGCGCCTGGTGGTGTCGTGCAGGTTTGGGTCAGAGACTCGTGCCACCATCCGGTGAAAGTGGCCCGAGCCCAAGCCGAGATCGAGCCGTTGGGACCTAGTCAGGGCAAGAATGAAGGGCGTTACGCATATCCGATCAGTGAAAAGTCCAAGCGCTATATCGATAAATTCGGTATTCCGTACGGAAATTGGTAATTCTTGAAGGTCAGGAGTAGGGAAAAATCCATCCCCACTTTTTGAGGACTAAACAGATATATACCAAGGAGCTGCAGTGTCGGTATGAACGTGCTTCAGCTTTTCAGGCAGGAACGGCGTATCGAGCGTGCCCAGTGCTATCGAAACCCAGTCGGCAAACTCACCTTGTGATCGTGACCAGAACAAAGTCGAACCGCATTCCGAGCAGAACTCGCGTAATACCGTCTCCGAAGAAACATAGGATTTAATGCTGGCGGAGCCACGGAGTATGCGAAGTGTGCTTTGCGGAACACTGCCGTACGAAGCGAATGCGGCCCCGTGACCTTTACGACATTGACTGCAATGGCAATGGCTAACTGCTTTTGGTGAGGTGGTTAATTCGTAACCGACGACTCCGCACAAACAGCTTCCCTGGTACACCTCTGACATACGCTTTCCGTTCAGGTGAAAAACGTCAGCGTAACCGTCTCAGTCTGATCAGTCGACCAATCGCTTGATGCCTGAAGTTGGGATTCGGGAAATTAAAACTTTCGCCAGGAGCATCCCGGACAACAGGCTGTTACTGATCAGGCGTGCTCCCCGATACACCACCACTGAACTTCGACTTCATCATCGTCCTGGGTTACATCATGCCCATGCTCAATGAAGTTCTCGGGCACATCCAACGCAAGCCTTTCGCTCAGGTGTATCGGGGCAAGCGAGTTATGCTGCCCCAGAAAACTCAAGTAGTACTCACGGTCATAGAACACTGTCACTTCGCTCTGGTGTAACCAGGGCCATACCACCAGGCAGGCAATGCGGTAGTAACCTTGGCTGCGATCCGCTGCGCGGGAAAGATGAGCCGCTGCTTCGAGCAATTGCTGAACACAGAAGGCCTGCACTTCGATACGTGCTTGCGGACCTTGAACGAGGTTGTTGAGTACCGGGATTTTCCAGTGTGTATAACGCTCTTGCTCATCGCTGCGAGGATGGAACTCGCCGCTAAAACTCGCGGCCCAGTGCTCCAAGGAGCGGAGGTGACGGGGGATGTTTCGGACTTTTTTGTTACTGAGGAACAATCTTCGCAAGGGGATATCCTTATGTGGCTTGATGACCAAACTATTTTTTATACTTATGAAACGAGGATGTTAACGGCAGCCGTCCCCAACCACTCCCCATTAATCGTTACATGCACCGCATGCTCCCCCGCATAGTGCTTCCGCGTAGTGAAGTCCTTAATCACCTGCCGCCGCGCCACAACCTCACTCCCAAACCCCGCCAACACCAACGTCTTCAACTTGAAAACCTTGGCCGAAGTCCCGCCATTCGCCTTCACATAGTCAATCGCATAATCAATCACCAACCGCTGTTCCACTGGCACCACCGACCGCACGGTGAATGACAAAGTGATCGTCTCCCCAAGCCGCACAACCGCCGGTTCAACCTTCACATCCAGCAACTCAACCTCAGCCTTGGCCCCCGCACCAATAACAGTGAGCGCCCGCACATCCCCCTGTTTGATCAAGTTCCGCAACGCATGCTTCGCAATCCACGCGGTGTGTTTGTTTTCCAGCGCCCAGCCCTCAACCGTATCCAGCACCCACTCCGGGTGCTCTTTGGTCACGTCATTCAAATGATTCGCCACGGACTTGCGTACGTACAAACTCTCATCCGCCTTCAACCGATCAAGAATCCCGGCGGCCAGGCGCGGATCGGCCTGCACCGATTCCAGGCGAAACGACCATGGCAGGCGAGGGCGGCTGCCTTCGCTGGCGAGGCGGCGGACGTGGTGGTTTTCGTCTCGGGTCCAGTCGTGCATCCGTTCCAGCGAGCGTTCCAGGTCGCTGCGCAGGAAGTGGCGGATGGCGAATTCGGAGGAGCCGAAGGTGGTGAAGTACTTCAGGGCTTCCATCGAGGTGTCGAATGCGTGCGCGCCGTAGCTCGCGACGTAGTGCGGCAGGCTCATGCTCACGAAGCCGCTGTTCAGTCGTGGGGCGAGTTCGCGCAGTACGGCGAGGGAGTCTGTGTAGTCCAGTGGCAGCACGGCGTGCAGGCTTTCGCTGACGCGGGCCATGCGCTGCATGACCGAAAGGTCGGCGAGGCCGTCGTTGGCGTGTTTGATAAAGGCCTTGGCCTTGAACGCCGGGTACACGGCGCTCATTTCTCTGGCGATGTGTTGCAGGCGTTCGGTATTGAAGATTTCTTTCAGGGCCGGGGCGGTGGTTTCGGTTGTGCTCATGATCAGTTCATCGGGGTGCTGATGAACGCCTGAAGGCATTCGGCGTACGCGGTGTACTGGGCGATGCGTGGGAAGCGTCCGGCGTCGATCTGATCGGGAACGACCAGGCCGGTGAAGCTCCAGGCGATGGCGAGGGTGATGCCGTCCTGCTGGAGGGTGCCATCGGTGGGTAGTGGATGTTTTTGCAGTTCATTTTCGAGGGCGGTGAAGGCGGCAGCGAGTTGGCCTTCGACGCGCTCGACCCACGGCTGATATTGAAGGTCGGCCGGGCGCAGATTGCGTTCATAGTAGAGTTGCACGGCTTTTTCGCAGGCGGCGAGGCCGAGGCCGATCAGGCGCAGGGCTTTTACCCTTTGCGGCAGGTCAGTGGGCAGCAGGGTTTTGCCGGACAGGGCTTCGAGGTAGTCGAGGATCAGCGTCGAGTCGATCAGCACTTCGCCATCGTCGAGGACCAGGGTCGGCGCCTTGACCACCGGGTTGATCTGCTGGAAACGCTCAAAGTGGCGAAACACCGACACCGGATCGTGTTCCAGTTCGATCCCCAGGCACCTGGCGGAGATTGCCACGCGGCGCACGTAAGGGGAGTCCAGCATGCCGATCAGTTTCATGACGCGTTCCTTCAAGTCAAACCGGGGGAGGGCATAACGTAGCCGAGGTTGGGACGATTGTCAGTCCCGGGAACGGGGTTGTTTCTGCCGTCGGCGATTGTAAGGAAATGCGACAAAGCGCCGCTCATCCGCCGTTTGTCTTCTATATACAGCCGCTCGACTGAATTTCTTGCTATAAACGCACTCCGATGAGCGCCGTGGGGCCTGTGTCAGAGCACTTTCCGGGCTTTGTCGGACAAATTCCCTGTATTTACAGTTGCTGAGGCCTCAAACGGGCCTTAGACTGCCGCCCCTTCGTAAATTGAGTGCCGGGTGGCGTTTGCAATAAACGATGCCTTTCCGATGACCGCAGGCGGTTCGCCGGAACGCTCCCTAATTCGCCTTAATGCACGTTTTTTTTATAGAGATATCAATGACAAAGGACAAGTTGCTGGCCATGCCGGCAGATGACTACATGAATGCCGAGCAACACGCTTTCTTCAGCGAGCTGTTGCAGAACATGAAAGTCGAAACCCACGAGCGCATTGAGCAAAACCGTATTGCCATCGAGAGCCTGGACACCCCGGCTGACCCGGCGGACGCCGCCTCGGTGGAAGAAGAGCGCACCTGGCTGGTAAACGCGATCGATCGCGACCAGCGCATGCTGCCTCAGCTGGAACAAGCCCTTGAGCGTATCAAGGAAGACAGCTTTGGCTGGTGCGACGACAGCGGCGAGCCTATCGGCTTGAAACGCCTGCTGATCAGCCCGACCACCAAGTACTGCATCGAAGCTCAAGAGCGTCACGAGCAGATCGACAAGCACCAGCGTCAGGCCTGATTCCTGAGGCGACCCCTTCAATGCGGGTCGTCGCGAAAAGATCGCAGCCTTCTGCAGCTTTTGTTTAAAGCGGCAGAAGGCTGCGATCTTTGCTTTTTCTCGTCTGCCGGAAATCCCCGTGCCGTTCCATTGACCTGCCACAGACCCACGACTAACGGACCATGGATAATGGCCTTGTAGTGGCGTTTAATGCAGTCACAACAATGAGAACAAGCGTGGGGTAACAAAATGACGAGAGATGGATCTCTGGTTGCGGCTCTGCCTGCACCAGTTGTTTTGCCGAAGAATCGCTGGCTGTCGCCGACCCTGCAAAGCATCGCCCTGATGCTGTTGCTGGCCGGGATGACCTTCGGCGCATGGCCGTTATACGTGGACATGCCGCTGGCGGTGCTTATCATCTGGCTGCCGCGCCTGCGCTCCCGTGCAGTCCCCGAAGCGCAGCCGGTCGATAGCAGCAACGCGATGTCCGAGCTGACTCGCGACCTTTCCTACACCACCAGTCATAACGCGCTGTCAGCCGCCGGCGTGGCGTTTTCCGTCAAGGAGCTGGCCGGCAAGCTGCAATCGCAACTCGATGCTGCCGCACAGATCGTCAATAACGCCGAAGTGATGATCGCCACCGAGCAAGCGACATCCCAGCTGAGCCGCGAGGCGCTCGGCGCCGCGAGCGAAGCCCATCACAGCAGTGCGGCGGGGCGCACCGAGCTGGTGGATTCGATTTCGCGCATGCATCAACTCAGTCAGCGCGCCAATGCCAGCCGCGAATTGATCGAAGCCTTGAGCGAGCGCAGCGACGACATTCAGCGCGTGACTCTGGTGATTCAGTCGATTGCCAGCCAGACCAATCTTCTGGCACTGAACGCTGCCATCGAAGCGGCCCGGGCCGGGGAGCACGGTCGCGGTTTTGCGGTGGTGGCAGATGAGGTGCGTGGTCTGGCGGCTCGTACCGCGACGGCCACCGGTGAAGTGGGCGAAATGGTCGCCGACATTCAGCAGCGTACGGCGCAAGTGGTGGAGCAGATCCGCCAGCTCTCCGACGATTTGCACACCGGTGTCGAGCAGGTCGAACACACCGGTCAGCACCTGGAAAACATCGCGCGGCTGGCGGCCGGAGTTGAAAACCAGGTCGGCGAAATCGCCCGGGGCGCCGAAACCAATCGCGAACAACTCGACAGTCTGTTCACCGCCATCGAGCAAATGCGCAGCGATCTGGCGATCAGCGACCAACAGACCCGGCGCCTGGCCGAAGCAGCGGTGCAGATGGAAGGGCAGGCGGAAACCATTAGCGAGCGCTTGGCCGAAGTCGGGCTGGATGATTATCACCAGCGCATCTACGACCTGGCCCGTGAAGGTGCGGGACAGATAGCCGCGCGTTTCGAGGCCGATGTTGAGCAAGGGCGGATCAGTCTCGAGGACTTGTTCGATCGCCAGTATCAGCCGATCCCGAACACTCAGCCTGCCAAGTTCCAGACCCGTTTCGACCGCTACACCGATCAGGTGCTGCCGGCGATTCAGGAACCTTTGCTGCCGCGCCACGAAGGTCTGGTGTTCGCCATCGCCTGTACGCAGCAGGGTTATGTACCGACCCACAATCAGGCATTCAGCCAGCCGCTGACCGGTGATGTGCAGGCCGATACCGTGCACAACCGCACCAAGCGCAAGTTTGCCGATCGCACCGGCATACGTTGCGGCAGTCATCAGCAACCGGTGCTGTTGCAGACCTACACTCGCGATACCGGCGAACTGATGCACGACCTGTCGGTGCCGATCATGGTCAAAGGGCGGCACTGGGGCGGGCTGCGCCTGGGGTACAAACCCGAGAACCCGCGCTGAAGCATTGTTGCCGGAATTGCAATGAAGCTGTACGCGCGTGTTGCTGTTTCCTCTTGATCCAAATCATTAATATGCCTGCATAGTTAGGTAGCTAATGAAGTTGGGAGGTCAGCATGCAATGCAGAGTCGATGTCGCGGTGATGATCGGCAGCGGTGTTCCGGCCGGGCTGCGTGCGATGGGGCAAAGTGTCTGCTGGGTGGTGTTGCTCAACGGTGAGCGGCGGGGCACGGCGTTCGCCAGTCGTGACGAGGCCGAAGAGTGCAGGGCTGCGTGGCTCGCGCAGTTGAAAGACGAGCCAGGCAGCCTGCACTGATTGCGTTTAATGATCGTGGGCCACCCGTGATTCCAGCGAGCGGGCGAGGGCACAGGCAGCGTTGTGATCCTCACGGAAACCTCTTACACGGCCGGTCGACTTTTCCCTGATATGGAAGAAGGCGTTACCGGCCGGAATCACTTGAAACCGCGGTTCCCGGCCACATGACTCTGGTGCGGCGTCAGTGCCAAGGCCTGGGGTATCCAGGACAAAGGGTTGTTCGTAAGCCGCGGCAAAATGCGTCAAAGTGCACATATGAAGTCCTTTTCATGGATTGACCCGCATTTACAGACGGTTGCGGGTAGTCGCAAGCAGCGTCGCTGCTCTAGAATCGCCAACACCTGTTGACGGCATGGCGTTATCTAAAGCAATTTTTTGCGTGCGATATGTCGGAAAAGTGCTTTTCTTGGTGAGTATTTTCCCTAAAGTTTGTAGTCAGTTTTCCCTGGCCGACCGTGAAGCTTTTTCCTTCAACATTTGGAGAACGTCTTTGCAGGTTTCGCGAGCGCCATTCCAGTAGTCTTGTGAACCTCGCGCTGAACAAGCACTTTGCCCGTTCAGGCTTTTATTCGAGTCATTGCGCAATACCATCGGCCTGGCCGTTTTTAACGTCGTGCGCGTTTTTCGCGTGTGGCACTCTTTCAAGTGTGGGGATGTTTCTTTGGCAGTCAGTAACCTCGATATGCATGCTTTGTTCGTGCTGGGTGATTTGCGGGCAAAGCTGGTCAAGCAGTTTCAGTCGCGTTTTGTTTACATCACCGAGCAAAACGCTGAAGGCATTTACGTTGCCGAAATCGACACCGAAAGCGCATTGGTGGTCGATGACAAGCCCGGCCTCAAGCTCAAGGTCGGCGATCACTTCAGCGCTTCGGTATTGCCCAGCCGTGAAGGCGGCAAGATGGATATCCGTTTTCGCGAGATCAAGATGACCGTGTACGGACTGGGCGACTATGCCTTCGTCAGCACCGCCGACGGCCATGCCATCGTGTTCAAGGAAGGCCACAGCGCAGTCACTGTGTTCGCTGCCAATGAGCAATTGCAGGAAGGCCTGACCAAGACCCTGAAAGCCGTCACCGCCAAAGCCGCCAAGTGGCGCAAGGGTGAACTGGTGACCTTCAAGGCCAGCGAGTGACGGCTGTGAGTCGCGCCGATTTCCATTTGCAGAACCTCGACAGCGCCCGCGATGAAGCCCGGCGCCTGTTCGATGCGAAGGCTGAATTGAAGGGCGCCTGGCTCGGCTGGGTCGCCTCGCAGATCTACGCTTTGCAGCCTGCGGAATACGCCAGCATGGTCAGACGCGAGCTTCAACGCTTGCAGGAAATGTCTGAAAAGTAGCCTCGACCGTGGCATGCCCCTGAAAAAGCAGGAACCTCGTCTACAGTCAGTTGACTGAGTATTCAGAGGCTTGTGGTCTTCTGTCAGGCCATCCTGCTATTGCTGTGAACAGCACGAGGTGCAAAGCATGAACGGATTTCGACGGTTGCTGGCCGCTGGGCTGGCCACAATGGGCTTGATGGCTGCAGTGCCGGCGGCCAATTCGGCACAGACCCCGATCCACTTCGCCGACCTGAACTGGGAAAGCGGCAGCCTGATCACCGATGTCCTGCGGATCATCGTCGAGAAGGGTTACGGCCTGCCGACGGATACGTTGCCGGGCACCACCATCACCCTGGAAACCGCGCTGGCCAACAATGACATCCAGGTGATCGGCGAGGAGTGGGCCGGGCGCAGTCCGGTGTGGGTCAAGGCCGAGGCCGAAGGCAAGGTCGCCAGCCTGGGCGATACGGTCAAGGGCGCCACCGAAGGCTGGTGGGTGCCGGAGTACGTGATCAAGGGCGACACCGCCAAAGGCATCAAGCCGCTGGCGCCGGACCTGCGCAGTGTCAGTGACCTGAAGAAGTACAAGGACGTGTTCAAGGACCCGGAAACTCCGAGCAAGGGGCGGTTCCTCAACAGCCCGATCGGCTGGACTTCGGAAGTGGTGAACAAACAGAAGCTCACGGCGTACGGTCTGCAGGATGACTTCACCAATTTCCGCAGCGGTTCCGGTGCGGCGCTGGATGCCGAAATCAGTTCGTCGATCCGCCGGGGCAAACCGGTGTTGTTCTATTACTGGTCGCCGACGCCGTTGCTCGGCAAGTTCAAACTGGTGCAACTGGAAGAGCCGCCGTTCGACGCCGAGGCCTGGAAGACCCTGACGGACGCCGACAACCCCAACCCGAAACCGACCCGTTCACTGGCTTCGAAGCTGTCGATCGGGGTGTCTGCGCCATTCCAGAAGCAATACCCACAGATCGCGGCGTTCTTCAGCAAAGTCGATTTTCCGATCGAGGATCTGAACAAGGCACTGGCTGATATGAGCGAGAAGCACACTCCGCCAAGGCAAGCGGCGGAGGCGTTCATGAAGGCCCATCCGGATGTGTGGCAGGCGTGGTTGCCGAAGGATGTGGCGGACAAGGTTCAGGCAGGTTTATAGCCGTGTGGCGAGGGAGCTTGCTCCCTCGCCACTGTGGTTCAGAAGCGGGTCTGCACGGCCAGTTCAAAGGTGCGCGGCGTGCCCAGGTAATACGCCGGCGACACATGGGCGAATTCGGCATAGACCTCGTTCGTCAGATTGCGCACCCGGCCCGTGACGGTGGTGTGCGAATCGACCTTGTAGCTGAGGAAACTCCCGAACAACGTGTAGGACGGCACGGTCATGGTGTTGGCATTGTCCGCATACACCGACGCCACGTACCGCGCGTCAACCCCGCCTTGCCACTGTGGGGAGAAGTCATAGGTCAGCCACAGATTACCGACCCGGTCCGGCACATTGGTCGGCGTGTTGCCCTTGCGTGAAACCACCACGCCGGCGGCGTTCTTCTCGTTGAACTCATCGTATTGCGCATCGACCCAGGCGAAATTGCCCTCGGCCAGCAGCTTGTCGGTGATCCGCAGGGAGCTGGCGATCTCGATGCCTTTGGAGGTCTGCTGGCCGACCGGAATGCTGTTGGTCGGGTCGAGTGGGTCCGTCACCGCGAAGTCTTTGCGCTCGATGGTGTAAGCAGCCACCGTCGCCGACCCACGTCCGTTCAGGTAGTCGAACTTGCTGCCGATTTCCCATTGCTTGCCCGTTGAAACGTCGAAGTCCTGAGTGCCATTGGGTTGTTCGGCGGCGGTGCTGTATTGCACATAGACGTTAGCTGACGGGATGAACTGGTAGGTCAGGCCGACACGCCCGGTGACCGGTTCCCAACTGCGCTTGAGATGGCGCGGGTTGCTCGCCGTCACCGTGCGATGGTTGGTCACGTCCAGGTCGATGGCGTCGTAGCGCAGGCCGGTGAGCAACGAAAGCTTGTCGGTCAGCGCCAGGCGGTTCTCTGCGAACAGCGCCTTGGTGGTGACCTCGTTGGTCTTGTCGCTGACAAAACCAGGCTTCGTCCCCGGAATGTCATAGAAGTGCCCCGGACGATAATTGTTCGGGTCCACGGTGCTGGCGCCTTTGACATTCAGCGGCGAATTGGTGGTCTGGTTGACCTTGTATTCGAAGCCGCCGGACCAGGTGGTGGCGAGGCCGAACAGGGTGTTGTCGTGGCGCAGTTCGAACTGGTTGCCGTCCTGCTCACCCTGATGCCGCACCTGATAGGCCGTGGAGCGGTTCACCGCGCTGTTGTCGGCGTTGTACTGGTAGGTTTCCAGGTTGCGGTAATCACGCTGGCTGTCGAGGTGATAGAGCGTGTTGCGCAGGGTCGTGCTGTCGTTGATCCGGTAGTCGATGATCGAGCGCACCCAGATCGTCCGCTGCTCGTAGCGACCGTCCTCGACGTTGTAGTTGTTGAAGCGGTTGTGTCTGTCGATCTTCAGTTCGCCAGCCTTGGGATTGAGCACCGGGGTGCCCCAGTACGGGCTGTCTTCGTGTTCGTCCTGATATTCCAGGGCCAGGGTGTGCGACAGGTTCGGCGTCAGATCGCTGAGCAACGAGAACGCCATGCTCCAGGCATCCCGTTCCTGACGGTCGATGTAGCCGTTGCTGGTGTTGTGGCTGACGTCGAGGCGCGCGTAATGCTGCACGTCGGCGCCGGGCTGGCTCAGGGCGTGGTTGAGGCCGAACGCGGTTTCGGTGGTGTCGTAGGTGCCGTAGCTGACCCGGCCTTCGGCGACTTGTTCGTCGCGAGTGGCCAGTTTGGTCACGTAGTTCAGCGAGCCGCCGACCGAGCCGGCTCCGTTGATCAACGACGACGGACCGCCGACCAGTTCCACCCGGTCATAGATCCACGAGTCCACCGGCCGTGCCAGTCCGCCAGAGACATTGATGCCGTTGAACATCTGGGTGATCTGGCTGCTGGTAAAGCCGCGATAGGAGACGAAGCCGCCAAAGCCCGGTGGGGCACTAGCGTTGACGCCAGGCAAGGTGTTGGCTGCGTCCTGGAAGTTTTGCGATCCATGACGCTCGATGTCGTTGCGATTGGCGATGGCCACCGAGGCCGGGGTGTCGCGCACGCTCAAACCAAGGCGTGAAGCCATGCCGCTGGACTGGTCGAGGCTCAGCCCCGGCTCGGCGGCGGACTCGCCGTCAATGGTGATCGGCGCCAGATCCACGGTGGATTGGGCCCAGGTGTTGACGGACAGGCAGCCGCACAGGCTCGCCAGCAAGGTAAGTTGTTTCATCGATTGAATCCTGAATGCTTGTCTAGGAGTCAGCGCACAGGCGAACGCCGCGCGTTGGCGCAGTGAGCTGACAAATCAAAAAGGCAAAGGCACTCAGGCGAGCGGCGGGGCGCGGGGATTGGCCGAAGGCCAGGTGAAGCGGGCAGGGAGGTCGGCACTGACGATGACCGGCAGCGGCGGGCTGTGTTGTTCCGGCAGGATCGCCAGCGTCAGGCTGGAGTTGAACGCCGGGCCCATGCCGCCGGTGGAGCACAGCGGGCAACCGAAAGCCTTGGCCAGGGTTGGCAGTTTTTCTTCCGCGGGATTGGACGCGAGTGGCGCCTGGGTGCTCGAGTCGACGGCGCAGAACTGACCGCCGATACCGTTGAGCTGCATCCCGACCATTTGCCCGTGACCGATGCTGCAGGCGAACACGTTGAACAGGACGCAGCAATAGAGCATCCAGGCCAGCAGTGAGCGATCGGAACGGGTGAATTTCATGGGGCGGCACTTTACCGCACCGCCGACCGGTCGTGCACATGGAAAAATGCCGGCTAGGATGTTTTGTTCAAGCCTCTTGAAAGGATTCTCGACCATGACCTTTGTGTTGGCTCAATGGCTGGTGACGATATTTGCGGCGATCAGCCTGATGCATGTGTATTGGGCGATGGGTGGGCAGTGGGCGGCCGTGGCGGTGATACCGCAGGTTCCGGTGGATAACGGCGGGCAGGCCCTCAGGCCGGCGTTCAAGCCGTCAGGCTGGATCACGCTGGTGGTGGCGGTGGCCCTGCTACTGATCGCCGCACTGGTGTGCATGAGGGTGGGCTGGTGGTTTTCGCCGGTGCATCACTGGGCGTTGCAATGGGTGATCAGTGCGATTGCGCTGTTGATGTTCGCGAGGGCGATCGGCGATTCGGAGCTGGTGGTTTTTTTCAAGGAAGTGAAGGGATCGCGGTTTGCCCGGCTCGACACTTGGGTCTACTCGCCGCTGTGTCTGATATTGGGAGCCGGGCTGTTGGCCGTTGCCTGGATCTGGCTGCCGCTCTCGGTGCGTCGGCTGCTCACTTCAGCCGGCACATCGTCCCCGGCCATGCGCTTGCGGAACAACGCCGCTCGCGCCAGCAGCAGGGTGGTTACCGGCACGGTGATCGCCAGCAGGATCGGGATCAGCCACGCGTGCAGCACCGGCCCGGACTTGAGCGCGGAAAAACAGATGATCGACGCCAGTGCCACGCACCACGCGCCGAGGGTCGAGGCCAGCGCCGGCGGATGCATGCGCTGGAAGTAGTCCTTCATTCGCAGCAGACCGGTCGCGCCGATCAGGGCAAACACCCCGCTGAGCACCAGCAGGATCGCCACCGGGATTTCCACCCACAGAGACAATTCAGCGTTCATTCGATCACCTCGCCACGCAGGAGGAATTTCGCCAGGGCAAACGAGCCGACAAAACCGAACAGCGCGATCAGCAGTGCCGCTTCGAAATAGGTGTCGCTGGAGTAACGAATTCCCAAGGTCAGCATCATCAGCATGGCGACGATGTACAGGTAGTCCAGCGCCAGTACCCGGTCCTGTGCCGACGGCCCTTTGAACAGGCGAATCAGCGTCAGCACCATCGCCAGCGAGAACAGGAACAGCGTCAGCAGAATCGCATTCGACAGCAGCGGGCTCATTCGAAAATCTCCATCAACGGCTGCTCGTAAGTGACCTTGAAGTGCTCGATGAATTGCGCCTCGTCATCCAGATCCCAGACGTGCAGCAACAGAATGCTGCGGTCCAGCGCCAGCTCCGACCACACGGTGCCGGGCACTACCGTACAGATCATCGACAGCGCCGCCAGACCGTTGGCATCGCGCAGGTCCAGCGGCACCTTGACGAATCGTGAGCGGGGCGGCCGGCGACCGGCGTTGAGAACGCCCCAGGCAACCTGCAGGTTGGAGACGATCACGTCACGCCCGACCAGCAGGAACAGGCGCAGGATTGTGCCGGGGCGGCGGATATGGATCTGTTGCGGGCGCAACTTGCGCATCATCAGTGGCGCGCAGAAACCCAGCGCCGCCCCCAGCAGCAAATTGCCGGGGCTGATCGACAGGTTCAGCACCAGCCACAGCAACCACAATGCCAGCGACAGCCACGGAGCAGGAAACAGGCGCTTCATGGTTGCACCTCCAGCAGCGCTGCCTTGGCTTCCGGGCTTGGTACGGCGCGGGTGCCAAGCACCGCCATCACGTATTGCTGCGGGTTGTTCAACGCGTCTGCGGCGGCCTGGGTGTAACGCAGCAGCGGTTCAGCCTTGAAGGTCAGGGCGATGCTCAGGCCGAGCAGCAGGAAAATCGGCGTGCATTCCAGTTTGCGCAGCACGGGCGACGGGCGCTCCTCTGGCGACCAGAAGCGCTGGATGCCCAGTCGCGAGAAAGCCATCAACGAGCCGAGTCCGGTGAGGATCAACAGTGCCAGCAACGCCCATGCAGCATTCGAGATCGGTTCGCCGGTGCCGAGCCCCAACGGATTGAGCAGGGCGCCGATCAGGCTCAGCTTGCCGATGAACCCCGACAGCGGCGGCATGCCGATGATCAGCAGTGCGCAGGCAATGAAGCTCAGACCGAGAAACGCCATGGTCCACGGAATCACTTGGCCGACCACGGCTTTCTGGTCATCGTCGAGGTTGATGCCCTTGACCGGCGGCTGCCATTGCTGCGGACGCGGCAGCAGTTCGTTTTCGTCTTCCAGCGGCACTTCGACGGCGGTGCGCGAACGTTCGATCAGTTCCGCCAGCAGGAACAGTGCGCTCAGTGCCAGGGTCGAGCTGACCAGATAGAACAGCGCAGCGCCGATAAGGTTCGGCTGGGCGAAACCCACCGCTGAGAGCAGAATCCCCGCCGACACCAGAATGCTCAGGCTGGCCATGCGTTCCAGGCGCTGTGCGGCGATGATCGCCACGCCGGCGCAAAGCATGGTCGCCATGCCGCCGTAGATCAGCCAGTCGCCGCCAAAGTAGGCGGAAGCGCCAGCCTGTCCGGAGAACAGCAGCGTCCACAGGCGCAGCAAGGTGTAGACGCCGACCTTGGTCATGATCGCGAACATCGCCGCCACCGGGGCGCTGGCCGACGAATAGGCCGGCACCAGCCAGAAGTTCAGCGGCCACATCCCGGCCTTGGCCAGGAACGCCACCGCCAGAATCGCCGCGCCGGCATGCAGCAAACCACGGTCGGCTTCCGGCACCAGCGGAATCTTCATGGCGAGGTCGGCCATGTTCAGCGTGCCGGTGACGCCGTAGATCAGCGCCGCGCCAATCAGGAACAACGACGAGGCCAGCAGGTTGATCGAAATGTAATGCAGCCCCGACGACACCCGCGCCCGGCCCGAGCCGTGGAGCAGCAAACCGTAGGACGCCGCGAGCAGCACTTCGAAGAACACGAACAGGTTGAACAGGTCCGCCGTCAGGAACGCGCCGTACAGGCCCATCAACTGAATCTGGAACAACGCGTGGAAGCTCGATCCGGCGCCATCCCAGCGGGCCATGGCGAACAGCAGGGCGCTGACGCCGATGATCCCGGTCAGCACCAGCATCAACGCCGACAGCCGATCGACCACCAGCACGATGCCGAATGGTACTTGCCAGTTGCCCGGCAGGTAGACGCCGATGGAACCGGGTACACCGGTGGTCTGGGTCCATTGCAGCAACAGCAGGGAAACCACAAGGCCCAGCATGGTGGAGAACAGGTTGATCTTCGCCTTCAGCGGCCGGTGCTTTTCGCCGAGCATCAGCATGATGGCGGCGGTCAGCAGCGGCAGCAGGATCGGTGCGGCGATCAGGTGTGTCATCGCCGTCATTCCTTGGGCTCCCTACCGTCAACGTGGTCGGTGCCGGTCAGGCCCCGCGATGCGAGCAATACCACGAGGAACAGCGCGGTCATGGCGAAGCTGATGACGATGGCCGTCAGTACCAGTGCCTGGGGCAACGGGTCGGTGTAGTTGAGCAGGTCCTGCGGTACGCCGTCCTTGATGATCGGCTCCTTGCCGATGAACAGGCTGCCCATGCTGAAAATGAACAGATTGACGCCGTAGGACAGCAGGCACAGGCCCATGACCACCTGGAACGTCCGTGGTCGCAGGATCAGCCAGACCCCGGACGCAGCGAGTACGCCGATGGCGATTGCGATGACTTCTTCCATCAGACGGCTCCTTTGATGGCAGCGGTTTTGTGACCCCGGACCGATTGGTGGGCGAGGGCGGTGAGGATCAACAGTGTCGAACCGACCACCACCGCGTACACGCCGATGTCGAAGAACAATGCACTTGCGATATGGATATCGCCCAGCACCGGCAGACTGAAGTGCCAGGTATGCGTGGTGAGGAACGGATAACCCACCAGCATTGCGCCGAGACCGGTGACCGTGGCGAGCAGCAGTCCGGTACCCATCCAGCGCAACGGTCGCAGGCTCATTTGCGCCTCGACCCACTGGGTGCCGGCGACCATGTATTGCAGGATGAACGCCACCGACATCACCAGACCGGCAACGAAACCGCCACCCGGCTGGTTGTGCCCACGCATGAACAGATAGAAAGACACCACCAGTGCAATCGGCAGCAACAGGCGCACCAGCACCGCCGGCACCATCATGAAGCCGAGCGCGGTGTCGCTGGCCGAACGCGGGTTGACCAGATCGGTGACCACGTCCGGCGCCAGCAGGCGTTGCTGGGCTGGCAGTTGCAGGCTTTCTTTCGGCGGGCGGAAGCGGCGCAGCAGGGCGAACACGGTCAGCGCCACGGCCACCAGTACGGTGATTTCGCCGAGGGTGTCGAAGCCACGGAAGTCCACCAGCATCACGTTGACCACGTTGCTGCCGCCACCTTCAGGCAAGGCGCGGCTCAGGTAGAACGAGGAAATGTCGTTGGGTGTCTGCCGGGTAAGCATCGCGTAGGACAGCAAAGCCATGCCACCGCCGACGGCAATCGACAACAGCAAGTCGCGCAGACGACGCACACGGGCCTTGCGCAGACTGCTTGGCAACGGCGAAACCTCTTCGATCCGCCGTGGCAGCCAGCGCAGGCCGAGCAGGATCAGTACCGTGGTCACCACTTCGACTACCAGTTGCGTCAGGGCCAGATCCGGCGCCGAGAACCAGACGAAGGTCACGCAGGTCATCAGACCACAGACGCTGACCATGGTCAGGGCGGCGAGACGGTGATACTTGGCCTGCCACGCGGCGCCGAGGGCGCAGGCGATTGCCAGCAGCCACAGGGTCACGAACACGATGGAGCCCGGAATTTTCGGCCGGTCGCCCCAGCTCAGGCTGCTGTGCAGCATCGGGATCAGACCGGCGAGCACCGCCGCCAGCACCATCAGGAACAGCTGGGTTTGCAGGCGTTTGGTACCGATCCGCCGCTCCAGTCGCCGAGCCAGACGCATCATCGCGACGAGGCTGCGCTCGAACAGACGCTTGCCGTTGAAGCGGCCCACCAGTGGCGGGAACTTGAAGCGACCGCGTTTGAGCTGATTACGCAAGAGCAGATAGACCACGATGCCGCCGGACATGGCGATCAGGCTCATGATCATCGGGGCGTTGAGACCGTGCCAGATCGCCAGGCTGTACTCCGGCAGCACGCCACCGACTACCGGCAGCGCGGCGGCCGCCAGCAACGGGCCGACGATCTGGGCCGGGAAGATCCCGACCAGCAGGCAGGTGAACACCAGCAGCTCAACCGGTGCGCGCATCCAGCGTGGTGGCTCGTGCGGGGTGTGAGGCAGGTCGGTGGCGGTGGGCCCGAAGAACACGTCGACGGTGAAGCGCAACGAATAGGCAACGCTGAACGTACCGGCGATGGTCGCCACGATTGGCAACGTCGCTTCAACCCACGCGGTGGCGTTGATGAACACGGTTTCGGCGAAGAACATCTCTTTCGACAGGAAACCATTGAGCAGCGGCACGCCGGCCATGGACGCACTGGCCACCATCGCCAGGGTGGCGGTGAACGGGATCAGTTTGAACAGGCCGTTGAGCTTGCGGATGTCGCGGGTGCCACTTTCGTGGTCGATGATCCCGGCGGCCATGAACAGCGAAGCCTTGAAGGTCGCATGGTTGAGAATGTGGAACACCGCGGCGACCGCTGCCAGAGGACTGTTCAGGCCCAGCAGCAACGTGATCAGGCCGAGGTGGCTGATGGTCGAGTAGGCCAGCAGGCCCTTGAGGTCGTTCTGGAACATCGCGCAGTACGCGCCGAGCAACAGAGTGGCGGCGCCAGCGCCGCTGACGATGTAGAACCATTCTTCGCTGCCGGACAGCGACGGCCACAATCGCGCAAGCAGGAAGACTCCGGCCTTGACCATGGTCGCCGAGTGCAGATAGGCCGAAACCGGTGTCGGCGCCGCCATCGCGTGGGGCAGCCAGAAGTGGAAGGGGAACTGGGCGCTTTTGCTGAGGGCGCCGATGAGAATGAGGGGAAGCAGGATGGGGTAGAGGGCATGTGCACGAATCAGATCGCCGGCGGCCAGGACCTTGTCCAGGTCATAGCTGCCGACCACATGGCCGAGGATCATGACCCCCGCCAGCAGGCATAGTCCTCCCGCGCCAGTGACCATCAACGCCATGTAGGCGCCGCGCCGGGCGTCGTGACGGTGGTGCCAGTAGCCGATCAACAGGAACGAGAAGAGGCTGGTCAGCTCCCAGAAAAACACGATCTGGATCAGGTTGCCGGAGATCACCAGCCCGAGCATGGCGCCCATGAAGGCCAGGAAGAACGCGAAGAAACGCGGCACCGGGTCATCCGGCGACATGTAATAACGGGCATATAAGGAAACGAGGGTGCCGATGCCCAGCACCAGCATCGAGAACAGCCAGGCGAAGCCGTCCATGCGCAGGACGAAGTTCAGCCCCAGGCTGGGCAACCACGTGAATTCTTCGCGGATCACGCCGCCGTGGGCGATTTGCGGGTACAGCAAGGCGACCGAGACAGTGCCGATCAGGGCGACCAGGCCTGCCAGCAGGGATTCGGCGTTACGTGCGTTGTGCGGCAGCACGGCTGCCAGACAGCTGCCCACAAAAGGCAGAAGCAGTAGAACTATCAGGGACATAGGCTTCTAATCTGCGGAAGTTTGTGAAGCATCATACGTGCCAGCTCCCGGATCGCCAAACGCGAGGATGTCTCTGAATCCTACAAGGTAGTCGTAAAACCCCCGCTTAGCCTTGTGTCTCGCGCTCGAACTCTTCTGTGACCGCTTGTGTCGCTTTGCCCTTGGTCTTTAACTCACTGACAATCACCGCCGCCACGATCAGCCCGGCGCCCACCAGCGCAATCGCTGGCAGACGCTCGCCGGCAATCCGTCCGGCGATCCCGGCCCACACCGGCTCACCGGCGTAGATCAAGGTCGCGCGGGTAGGTGAAACACTTTTCTGCGCCCAGTTCATGGCCACCTGAATCGCCGCACTCATCGCGCCCAAGCCCAGGGCTGTACTCAGTAGCAGCCAGGAAAAGTCGGGAATCGCCTCACCGGTCGGCACCACCATCAGAAACGACAATGCCGAAGTCGTTGCCAGTTGCACCACTGTCACCCGGCGCACATCGACCTGGCCCGCATAGGTGCTGATCAGGATGATCTCGGCCGCTATGGCGATGGCGCTGATCAGCGTGGCGATTTCCCCGGGACTGAAATTCAATGACGCGCCGGATGGCCCCGACAGCAGCATCAACCCGGTAAACGCCAGCATGATGCCGATACTTGGCATCAAACCCGGACGCCGGCCCAGCACCAGCCATTGCAGCAATGGCACAAACGGCACGTAAAGCGCGGTGATGAACGCCGATTGACTGCTCGGAATGCTCTGCAAGCCAACGGTCTGCAAACCATAACCGAGCAGGATCGCCACACCGATGAAGGCGCCGGCCTTGATTTCGAACAGGGTCAGCTCACGCAGGTGCTTCCACGAAAACAGCGCCACGATGCTCGCCGCTGCGGCAAAGCGCAGGCCGACGAAACACATTGGACCGCTGACGGTCATCGCGTGCTGCACCAGCAGAAAGGTGCCGCCCCAGAGCATGGTGATCAGGACCAGCACGCACTCGGCTTTGCTGAAACGGGAAAACCGCAGGGGCGTTTGGGGGGAGCTGGCTGACGTCATGATCTTGCGCACTTTTGAAGAGGGGACGCACAATGCGCCAAATGTTGCGCAGTATACTGCCCAACCCCAGCCAGTGAGCAATATAGTGCACAAAGATTCTGTTCAGCGGGCCTCGGTCCTGCAACACGTCAGCCAGAACGTCCGACGCCTGCGCCACGCTGCCGATATGAGCCAGACGACTCTCGCGGAAAAGTCCGGGGTCAGTCGGCGCATGTTGGTGGCGATAGAAGCCGGCGAGAAAAACGTCAGCCTGACCACCCTCGACCGCGTCGCCGAAGCCCTCGAAGTGGCCTTCAGCGATCTGATCCAGGCCCCGGACAATCGCGACCCGAGCCGGATCAACGAACTGGCCTGGGCCGGCAGCATTCCAGGCAGCAAAGCGGTGCTGTTGTCCAAGGCAGCGGCCACCCGGGAAGTGGAGCAGTGGGAATGGTGTTTGCAACCAGGGGAGGTCTATCCCTCGCAAGCGGATGCCGAAGGCTGGAGCGAACAGATTTTCGTGTTTGAGGGCTGCCTGACCCTGATGCTCGGCGACCAGCCGCAGCACATCGCCGCCGGGGAATTTTTCATGTTCGCCAGTAACCAGCCACACACCTATCGCAACGATGGGGAAGTCGCGGCGCGCTTTGTGCGTAATGTGGTGATCTGACTGTTGCGGGGCCGACAGCAGTTGAACAGTTTGTTCTTTTCTGCGTGCAGATTGCTTTAGGTTTGCATCTCAATCTATTGATACATAAAGAAAATATATTCAGGCATGACTCCTGCTATGGGTTGTGGATCCTCATCCGGAACCACGGAGTCGCCTCACATGACCGCTTCAAATCAAACCTCTAAACGCCTCCCGAAAATCGGGAGTGCCGACTGATGGCTCGTGAAATCCGTCTCAACGCCTTCGACATGAATTGCGTCGGCCATCAATCACCGGGCCTGTGGGCGCATCCGCGTGACCGCTCCTGGCAGTACAAGGATCTGGAGTACTGGACCGATCTGGCGAAAATCCTCGAGCGGGGCAAATTCGACGGGTTGTTCATCGCCGACGTGCTCGGCATCTACGACGTGTACAACGGCAATGGCGAAGCAGCTATCCGGCAGGCGGCGCAGGTGCCGGTCAACGATCCGCTGCAATTGATTCCGCCGATGGCGCTGGTCACCGAGCACCTGGGATTCGGCCTGACTGCTTCGTTGTCCTTCGAGCATCCGTATCCCTTCGCCCGACGCCTGTCGACCCTTGATCACCTGACCAAGGGCCGTGCCGGCTGGAACATCGTCACCTCTTATCTGGAGAGCGGCGCGAAGAACATCGGCCAGCAAGCCCAGACCGAGCACGATGCGCGCTACGACTTCGCCGAGGAATACCTGGAGGTCTGCTACAAACTCTGGGAAGGCAGTTGGGAAGAGGGCGCGATTTTGCGGGATCGCGAGCGGCGGATCTTCAGCGATCCGAGCAAGATCCACGAAATTCGCCACCACGGTAAACACTTCCAGGTGCCGGGCATTCACCTCTGCGAGCCGTCGCCGCAGCGCACGCCGGTTCTCTATCAGGCAGGCGCATCCAGCCGGGGCAAGCAGTTTGCCGCCGAGCATGCCGAATGCGTGTTTGTCGCGGCACCGTCGAAGGTACTGCTCAAGAAAACCGTGGCCGACATCCGCCGCCGCGCCGCCGAGGCCGGGCGCGATCCGTCGAAGATCCTGATCTTCAACCTGCAAACCGTGATCCTCGGCGAGACCGATGCCAAGGCCAAAGCCAAGTTTGAAGAGTACAAATCCTGGGTGAGTTACGAGGGCGCGATGGCGCTGATTTCGGGGTGGACCGGCATCGACTTCAGCCGCTTCAAACCGGACGAAGCGCTCAAGCACGTGCACACCAACGCGATTCAATCGGCGGTCGAGGCGTTTTCCACCGCGGATCCGAACAAGGTCTGGACGCCTAACGAACTGGCCGACTGGGTCGGCATCGGCGGTTTCGGCCCGTTGTTCGTCGGCAGCCCGGAAACGGTGGCGGACCTGTTGCAGGAATGGGTCGACGAAACCGATGTCGACGGCTTCAACCTGGCCTACGCACTGACCCACGAAACCTTCATCGACGCCGTGGAATTGCTGGTGCCTGAGTTGCAGAAGCGTGGCGTCTACAAGACCGATTATGCACCTGGGACGTTGCGCGAAAAGCTGTTTGGCGAAGGAGCAAGGTTGCCGGAGATCCATCCGGGCAGCGGTTATCGAAACCTCGGCGAGCTGCATCGGCAGGAGAAAAAGGTCGCGTCTGTCTAGACTCGCTCGCAGCGTCTGCACGACACTGACTTGAGCAAACCCTTGGCAGCGAGAACGGCATGACTCAAACCGATACGACTGCGATCCGTCACGCCGACATCCTGATTGTCGGCGGCGGCCTCAGCGGCGCAATGCTGGCGGTGCAACTGCTGCGCCTGCCGGGCCGGCGACAGATTCTGGTGATTGAACCCCGGGCCGAGCTGGGCCGGGGTGAAGCGTACAGCGCGGTTGAACTGGGCCACACGCTCAACGGTAACGCGGCACGGATGAGCGTCGACCCCGACAATGCCGACGACCTGACTCAATGGCTGACCGAACACATTGCCGGCGGCGGCTGGCCGGAGTCGGATCAGCAGCATGTGCCGGTCAGTGAACTGTTTCCGCCACGGGGGCTGTTCGGTGTCTACGTGCAGCAGCGACTGGCTGAAGCGCAGCAGGTGGGCGCGCAACACGGGTCGACGGTCGAGCATGTGCGCGCCGAAGTTGTCGATGTTCAGGTTTCCAGCGATTCCGTGGAGCTCACCTTGAATGACGGTCAGCAACTGCACGGCGCTTTTGCAGTGTTGGCGACCGGTATGTTCCCCGCCGCCCGTACGCCGCAAAAGCAATCCAGCGGCCTCAACGCCGCCGGGCTCGATCCGTGGGATGTAAGCGCCATGCGCCAGCTCGATCCGCAATCCACGGTACTGATCATCGGCTCCGGCCTGACCATGGTCGATGCCGTGGTTTCGCTGGAGCAGGCTGGTCATCGTGGGCCGATCGAGGTGTTTTCCCGGCATGGGCTGCTGCCTCATGTGCGTCGGCAACCGCCGGCGTGGGTGGACTTTCTCGCCGAGGATCACAGCATCCGCACGCCACGTCAGTTAGTGCGTGAGTTGCGCCGGCATTGTCTGGAAGCAATCGAGCAAGGTATCGACTGGCAGGCGCCGCTGGATACGGTGCGCGCGCATATTGGTCGGCTGTGGAGCCAGGCGAGCGACGTGCAGCGCCGGCAATTCGTGCGGCATGTGCGGCCGTGGTGGGAAAGTCATCACCATCGTTCGCCGCCGCTGAGTGCCGAGCTGGTCGAGCGTCTGCATCGCGAAGGGCGTCTGCGGATTCACGCCGGGTCCTATAAAGGTCTTGAGCCGGTCTCGGGCGGTGGTGTCGGCATTCGCGTCCGCAGTCGGGGCGAGAGTGAAACGCATGTGGTGCAAGGCGCGGCGCTGATCAATTCCAGCGGTATCGAATACGATTGGCGCCGGGTCGACCGGCCTTTGCCGCAGCAGTTGCTGGCCCGTGGGCTGGTGCAACCGGGGCCGTTGGCGCTGGGGATTGCGGCGGCAGTGGACGGTGCGGTGCTGGATGCGCAGGGGAAGGCGTCACAACGACTGTTCGCGATGGGCCCGCCACTGAGAGGGATGTGGTGGGAAAGTACGGCGGTGACCGATGTTGCGTCGCAGGCCAAGGCGCTGGCCGCGCGGCTGGTGGCTCAATAGTCGTAGGCGAATCCCGAGTCGTTTTGCGCGACGTAAAGATTCTGCTCCACACTGCCCCTGGCCTCACGGTCAATGCCAACGGTTTCGACATTCAAGGTGCCGGTCATGGCGACAGCCGGCCCGTGGCCATGTGCGCTGGCGATTGCGGCGGAAGTGGCACCGATCAGGGCGACGATAAACCCAAGGGCAATGAAGTCTTTCATGGGTCTGTACCAGAAAGTGGGAGGAAGATGACTGCCACTTTAGGGCTACGGGCACCAGAAGAAAAAACACCTTTTCAGATAGTTGTTATCAAAGACGTTGATGCGTGATCAGCGCGGCAGGGTATTGCTCAGCCAGCGCTGGCGTATTTTCTCCAGACGACCGTCGGCGCGCAGCGTGTCCAGCGCTTGCTGCCAGCGTGCGACCTGTCTGGGATCGGTCTGGCGGGAGAACGCGATATAAGTGTCGCGCTTCATCAGCGGTATCTGATACTGCAAACGCCCCGGCTCCATGCCTTGTTCTCGGGCGAGGGCCGCGCTGGACAGCGTGTCGGACACCACGAAGTCCGTTCGCCCGAGACTGAACAGACGCATCATCTGTTCCGGGGTTTCCACACCATAGAGGTTGCTCAGGTCCTGTTCCTGCAGATAGCTGTAGACCAGCCATTTGCGCGGCACGGTGATCCGCCCCAGATGATCGGCCTCGCGCAGGCTGCGGACCGGCGGCTGGAAGTTGTCATGGGCATACAGCGCGGTTTCCACTTCGATCAGCGGCCCGACCCATTGGTAGCGGTCATCCCGTGCGTCGGTGCGCAGCACGGTAAATACGCCGGTGTCCGGGGTCTCGCTGGCCATGCGCAGGGCACGCAGCAGCGGCACTTGTTGCAGATGAATGCGATCGCCGGTCTGCGCCGCCAGGGCCTGCACCACATCCACGCCGAAGCCCACCAGTTGATCGCCCTGAAGGAAATGCAGCGGAGGATGGTTGTCGGTGAGCAGTTGCAGATCTGCCGCATTGGCTGTCAGGGCCAGAAGAGACAACAGGCAGGCGGCAAAACGTTTCATGGATCGTCCCTGAAAATTCAATCGCCCAGCTTAGTACGCGCGCGCGGTGGCTGTCGTGGGGAATCAGCGGGGCTTTTGTGTCAGAGAACAGGGCGGTTTGGTAGTGGCGATGCGCCTTGAGGGAGCGCGTTTGCTCCCACAAGGCTGCATCCATCACGTAGGGTCAGGACACCACGCGATAGCACGGCACATACGCCGCGCCACCCGGCAGTTTCATCCGGTGCTGGGCGACGAAGGCTTTGAGCAGCAGATCGAGCGGTTGCATGATCGCGGCGTCGCCACGGATCTGGTACGGGCCGTGCTCTTCGATCAGGCGAATGCCCTTGTCCTTGACGTTGCCGGCAACGATCCCGGAGAACGCGCGGCGCAGGTTGGCCGCCAGTTCATGGGCCGGCTGATCACGGTGCAACTTGAGGTTGGCCATGTTTTCGTGGGTCGGGTCGAACGGGCGCTGGAAGCCTTCGTCGATCTTCAGCAACCAGTTGAAGTGGAACGCGTCGTTGCGCTCGCGGCGGAATTGCTTCACGGCCTTGAGGCCCGCCGTCATCTGCCGCGCCACTTCGGCCGGGTCGTCGATGATGATTTCGTAATGTTGTTTCGCTGCCTCGCCGAGGGTGGCGGTGACGAAGGCGTCGAGCTGTTCCAGATACGGCGCGGCATGTTTCGGCCCGGTCAGGATCACCGGGAACGGCAGGCCCGCGTTGTCCGGGTGCATCAGGATGCCCAGCAGGTACAGGAATTCTTCAGCGGTGCCGGCGCCGCCCGGGAAGATGATGATGCCGTGGCCGACGCGGACGAAGGCTTCCAGGCGTTTTTCGATGTCCGGCAAAATCACCAGCTCATTGACGATCGGGTTCGGCGCTTCGGCAGCGATGATGCCCGGCTCGGTCAGGCCCAGGTAGCGGCCGCCGTGGATACGTTGCTTGGCGTGGGCGATGGTCGCGCCTTTCATCGGGCCTTTCATCACGCCCGGGCCGCAACCGGTGCAGATGTCGAGGCTGCGCAGGCCCAGTTCGTGGCCGACTTTCTTGGTGTATTTGTATTCTTCGGTGTTGATTGAGTGGCCGCCCCAGCACACGACGATTTTCGGCTCGACGCCCGGGCGCAGGGTGCGTGCGTTGCGCAGCAGGTGGAAGACGTAATCGCTGATGCCCTGGGAGGTGCTGAGGTCGATGCTCAGGGCGTCGAGCTCGTTTTCGGTGTAGACGATGTCGCGCAGGGCGCTGAACAGCATTTCCCGGGTGCTGGCGATCATTTCGCCGTCGACGAAAGCGTCGGCCGGGGCGTTCAGCAGTTCCAGGCGCACGCCGCGATCCTGCTGGTGGATGCGGATTTCGAAGTCTTTGTAGGCTTCCAGAATGGTTTTTGCGTTGTCGACATGGGCGCCGGTATTGAGGATGGCCAGGGCGCACTGACGAAAGAGGGTGTAGGTGCTGCCGGTTCCGGCCTGGCTCAGTTGCTGAACTTCACGTTGGGAAAGGGTTTCCAGGCTGCCTTTTGGGCTGACCGAGGCATTGATTACGTGTCGTTGGGTCATGCAGTGATCCTTAAAACGATGTCATTGCCGGCCTGGCCAATGGCATCCGAATAGAGTGTATCCATGAATGAAGATGGCACGATCTGCGTGGTATCGCCATGTCCCCTGCTGGACGATGAAAAGATGAAAAGGAGCTCCAGCATAGCTAAATCCGCCTCAGAGGCGATAATGCGCCGGCCTCTTTTTATTTCAAGCCATGGAAGCCTGTCACGATGTTCGAGATTCAACCGATCGATGCCATCACCTATCGCCAGCAGACCCGGCGCAGCACGCTGATTATCGCGGTGCTGTTCCTGGTGCTGGCGATGGCGTTTTCGACCGTGGCGGTGGCGCTGTTCGGCGAGCCGGGTGGCGATAACCTGCGGTTCAATGTCGGCGGGGTGTTCGGCGCATTCCTGTTGACGGCAGCGTTGTTGCGCGGACGTTTCTGGAACCAGACCTGGATGGCCCCGGCGGTGTATGGCTGGCGGCTCAAGCGCAGCCTGATGAGCGTCACCAATGTCATGCATCAGGTGACGGCGGCGGTCGAGAAGGGCGATCCGACGGCGATGAAAGTACTGCGTTTCTATCACCTTGGCCTGACGCAAATGCATGAACTGGATGGCAACTCCAGCGATCACGGGCAATTGCACCGGGAAGTCGAAGCACATAAGGCTCGGATGGATACGCTCGGTCTGGACACCGATCAGACGCGCCTCGACCCGGCCTGGCTGGAAGCCTTGAAGTCGCGTTAAAACGGAATGCGTGCAGCGCGGCGCAGTTGCCACTGGCGGATCAGACGCCCGTACACCAGCAGGTTGATCACCAGCACCACGCTGCCCAGCGCTAGTTGAATCTGCGGGGTCAGCCCCGCCGGGTAGATGATCGGCCAGACGTAATGTTCGATGAAACCGCCGGCGTATTCAGTCTGCCCGGCGGCGTGGCGCATCAGGTTTTCCCAGTAGGTCAGCGGGCAGGTCAGGTGCAACACCTCGACCATCACGCCCCAGGTTGCGGCCGGCAGATGCAGCCAGACCACTCGGTGCCACTTGAGAACCAGCAGCCCGCCGAACAGCACGAACAGAATGAAGGAAAGGTGGAAAAGCACCAGCCCGTCGGCGGCAATTCGATACAGCATGTCGTCTCCCTGACGCAGATGTGAATGGCTGTCATGGTACGCCGCTAATCGGTTTGCAGCTGGGCGATTTGCGACAACTGCGCAAGATTGTTCAAGCCATGAAAAGGCATTTGCTGGCAGAGTCCGGGGTCTTGTCTCACGGTTGAAGAGCGTTATGTCTGACTCATTAATACCGCGCAGTGCCTTTCTTCGCGGAGCCGCGGCGATCATGCCGTTATCTCTGGCGACCGCGCCGTGGGGGCTGCTGGCCGGTTCCATGGCGATCGAAGCCAACCTCACGCCACTGCAGGGGCAGGGCTTGTCCACCATTGTGTTTGCCGGTGCTGCGCAGCTGGTGGCGATCGGCATGCTCAAGGGCGGTGCCGGGATTTTCTCGATTCTTCTGACCACGCTGCTGCTGACGTCGCAGCATTTGCTCTACGGCATGAGCATGCGCCACGTGATTTCGCCATTGCCGGGGCGCTGGCGCATCGGTCTGGGTTTTTTGCTCACCGACGAGCTGTTCGCCTTGACCAGCCAGCACGACCGTCAGCAATTCAATCGCTGGTATGCCCTTGGCGTCGGTCTGACGTTCTACGTCGCCTGGAACCTCTTCACCCTGGCCGGCATCGTGCTCGGCAGCAGCATTCCGGGACTTGAGCACCTGGGGTTGGACTTCTCGATTGCCGCGACCTTTATCGCGCTGATCACCCCGGTGGTGCGCAATGTGCCGACCGTGGTTTGCGTGGCGGTGTCGCTGTTCTGCTCGGTGCTGTTCAGTTACTGGCAGTGGGGTTCGGCGCTGGTGCTGTCGGGGCTGGCGGGAATGATGGCCGGGTTTATCTGCAACAAGCTGTATCGGGAGCGCACATGATGATCTGGGCAGTGATTTTCGGCATGGGAATTCTGGTGTTCCTCAACCGCTATGTGTTTCTCGAGCCGCGCCTGCCGGTGCGTTTGAGCAGCAATGCGCGGCAGTTTCTGGGTTTCGCCGTTCCGGGCATGTTGACCGCGATTTGCGGGCCGATTGTGTTCATGCCGGACAAGCAGCTGAATTTGCAGTGGGACAATCCCTATTTGCTGAGTTCGTTAGTCGCTATAGCACTCGTGATCTACACGCGTAATACGTTGCTTAGCATGCTGTTGAGCATGGCGTTTTTCTTTCTGTTGCGCTGGTGGTTGTAAGTTGCCTGTCTGAATCTGTTCTACGCTGTAAGGATGACTGATGACTTATGACGGCGAGGTGAACATGGCAACGGAGCAGCAACGTCCCGAAGAAGATGAAGAACCGAGCGAAGAAGAGATCGAGCGGGAGAAACACAAGGAGCAGACCTGGAAACATGACGACAGCCGCGAGTTGTCCGATCGCGACCAGGAACGCCCGCTGAAACCCTGAACGCCACAACGAAAAAGCCCCGCGATGGCGGGGCTTTTTCGTTTCATCAAAGATCGTCCAGCTGTGTGAAATCGGGGTGTGAGGCCCGATAGCCCAAGGTCTTGTCGATCCAGGCATTCAGCTCGTTGACCATCACCGGCGGGTGGCAGGGATAGTTTTGGAGAGTGGTGCGCAGGAGGCGGTCGATCTCGGGTACGTCACGCAGGTTTCGAGTCTTTATGTAGTGGGCGATAAAACAGTCGAGTTGAAAGCGTTCTGTCATGGACAGATAAATACACTCCAGGCCGTTGGCCTGTTTGATTGCAAAATCGTCGCGCAACTTAGTTCTCTGCAAGGCTTGTAAGTTTGTAGGGTATTCCCGGTTTGTTGACTCTTTGGTCAACTGGTATGCCAATAGGAAATGCGGCGCGCATGCTATCTGTAGTGTTACTAAATGTATGTATGACGATTGAAATGTCAGACAGGCGGTTGGTTTGAATCAAACGACCGATTCAATGATTGTTTCGAGTTTGAAACACTGACTGTAACGAACGGTTCTCACTTGCTGCGTGATATCAATTTGATTTACGTCTCCCGACTATTCGATAGACGTGCCGGCCCACAAAATATTTAAGCCACTACTTCAATCAACTCCGCCCCTGATTGCGTGAGTTGCCGACAGCTTTGCCGACTCTGTGCCATTCGAACGCTTCGCTGCCCAACCCTTCGAACAGCAACATTTGCTCGGCACGCTCAGCGGGCGTGGCCGGGTCGAGCCATTCCCGCGCGCCCTCGGCAGACAATACGATGGGCCGGCGATCATGCAGATCGAGCAGGCCGCCTGCGCTGTCGGCAGTGATGATCACGAAGCCGTCGTCTTCCCTTGGTTCCGATCCGGGTGTCGGAAACTGGCCGATGGCGGCGCAGAAAACCGGTTGATGGTCGAGTCGATGGATCAGCCAGGGTTGGCGGCTCTTGTCCGGCCCGTCGACCCACTCGAACCAGTTATCGACCGGCACGATCAGGCGATGACGCCAGATCGCCCGAAAGAACGGGCCGTGGACGACTTTTTCGACCCGCGCATTGATCGGTGCCGCGCGATCCCTGGCCCAGTGCGGGCGCCAGCCCCAGCGCAGGTTGTCGGCGTACAGGCGTTGTTCGTGTTGATGCAGAATGGCCAGCGCGGTGGTGGGCGCCGCGTTGTAGCGCGCCAGCGGTGCATCGCCGACGTGATTGATCAGCGCATCGGGAATGCTTAGCACCGCGACGAAATCGTGGATGCCCCGGTACTGCGAGAGTCTTCCGCACATTGGCCGAACCTCCGGCGAACACTGCCTGAAGGTTCAGCTTAGTTGTGCGAGTCAGTCCTTGCTGCTTTGGCCGGTGAAAGTGTCGCGCCAGGCCAGCCAACGGCGTTCGAGGGCGGCGAGCAGGCCGTCGCTGAGTTTGCCCAGCAGCGCCAGAACGATGATCGCCGCCAGCACGATGTCCGGCCGCGAGGTTTCGCGCCCGTCACTCAACAGGTAGCCCAGGCCTTTGGTCGCCGCGATCAGTTCGGCCGCCACCAGAAACATCCACGCCAGACTCATGCCGCTGCGCAGCCCGGTGAACAGGCCGGGCAGGGCGGCGGGCAGCAGAATCCGCCGTACCAGTTGCAGGCGACTGAAACCATAGATGTGGCCGACCTCCACCAGTTTGCGGTCGATATTGCGGATCGCCGCGACCACGTTGACGTACACCGGGAAGAACGCGCCGATGGCAATCAGGACGATTTTCGAGGTCTCGTCGATGCCCAGCCACAGCAGCAACAGCGGCACCCAGGCCAGACTGGGAATCGAGCGCAGCGCGGCGAACGTCGGCTCCAGGTACGCCTCAGCCTCGCGGCTCAGGCCGACCCACGCGGCAAACACCAGCGCCAGACTCGCGCCGATGGCAAACCCGATCAGCACGCGGATCAGGCTGGCGCCGATGTGTTTCCACAGTGCGCCTTCGGCCAGATCGGTGAGGGTCACGGCGACCTCGCTCGGCGCAGGCATCTGATAGGACGGCAGCCAGCCGACGCGCACGATGATTTCCAGGGCGATTACGATCAGCAGCGGCAGGGCCAGTCCTTTAAGGCGCCGCCGCCAGAGCGGATTCAGCGGCCGGTTTTGTCGGCGGGGCAGCGGCAGGGCGAGGCGGGCGGGCAGGTCATTGCTCATGGGCGGTTCTCCGCTCACGACAAATCCGCGACGGGCGCGGATTCGTTGTGAGCCTGATCGGTTACTGGGCGGCGGCGACTTGCTGGAAACCGGTGTCGATCAATTGATCGATGACCTGATCGACATTCACCCCACGACGCACCAGTTCTTCGGAGACCAGAATCGGCGCGGCGGCTTTCGAGGCGAGCACGTCGGCGGCGGTGAGTTGCGGGCTGCTCAGGTCGGTACGCGACAGTTGCAGTTTGGCCACATCCAGCGGCAGGCCGGATTCACTGGCGAGCAATTTGGCCAATTCATCGGGATTTTTCACCGACCACTCGCGAGCCTGTTCATAGGCCTTGATCACGGTATCGATGGTTTGCGGATGTTCCTTGGCGTATTGCTCGGTGACGCTGACCACGCCGTAGCTGTTGAAGTCGCGGTTGCGGTACAGCAGGCGCGAACCGGCCTGCACCTGGCTGGCGGCCATGTGCGGATCGAGGCCGGCCCAGGCGTCGACGTCGCCTTTTTCCAGCGCGGTGCGGCCGTCCGGGTGTTGCAGGTGCACCAATTCCACGTCGTCCTTTTTCAGCCCGGCCTGTTGCAGGCTACGCAGGGTGAACAGGTACGGGTCGGTGCCTTTGGTGGCGGCGATTTTCTTGCCCTTGAGGTCGGCGACGGTCTGGTACGGCGAGTCTTTGCGCACCACCAGCGCGGTCCACTCGGCGCGGCTGTAAACGTACACCGATTTGATCGGGCTGCCGTTGGCGCGGCTCAATACTGCCGCGAGACTGGCCGACGAGGCGAAATCCACGCCGCCGCTGTTGAGGTATTCCAGCGAACGATTGCTGCCCTGGCTCAGTACCCAGCTGACCTTGCTCTGGGGCAGGGCTTTTTCCAGATAACCCAGATGTTTCAGCGCCAGGCTGACGGGGAGTAATAGGCATAGTCCAGATGCACTTCGGCGGGCGGGGTTTCCGCCGCGTGGGCGAGCGGTTGCAGGCTCAGGGCCACAGCGCAGGCCGCGAGCAGCGTTTTGACTCGGGAAAACGGTAAGCGGGATTTCATGGGCACGCTCCGGCAAGGCAACAGTTTCTTATGTCCAGAAAGACATTTTTATCGAATGCTTCCTGCATGAATGGAATATTGCAGGCTCTGTGCCATATGCCCCGAGTCCCATGTTTACGGGGTTTTGATGCGATTTGTGCGCTTTGAACTGTTGCCGGGAAAACACTGTGCCGCGCCACTGTTGCCAGGCCAACAGCGGTTGTCGGCGGTGCTGAGCTTATTCATTAATCGAATTTCAAATGCGATTTATAAGAGCGTTATGGTCTATAGAAAATCCCCTTTGCAGGAATTGCCATGAAGCTCTCCCGTTTCCTACGCGCTGCGTTGACCAGCGCCCTGATTGCCTCGCCTCTGACTTACGCTGCCGAACCTGTCGTCCTGCACGTCGGCGACCAGAATTACTACAACATCCGCGCTTCGGTAGAGGCTTCCGGGGTATTGAAGGGCGCGCCTTACACGGTCGACTGGAAACACTTCCAGGCCGCCGCACCGTTGGCCGAAGCGTTACAGACCGGTTCGCTGGATCTGGGCTTTCTCGGCGATTCGGGTTTTCTGTTCCTTGCCGCGAAACAGGCACCGGTGAAACTGATCGGCGTGTCGCGGCAGAACCCGGACACCATTGCATTGTTGGTGCCCAAGGATTCGCCGGTGAAAACCATTGAGGACCTCAAGGGCAAGAAAGTCGCCTACTGGCCGGGCGCCTGGAGCCAGCAGTTGACCTTGCGCGCACTGGAGCAGAATGGGTTGCCGGAGAATTACGTCGACTTCGTCAAACTGATGCCGATCGACGCCGCGGCGGCATTACCTCAGGGCAGCATCGATGCCTTCCCGGTGTGGGAACCGTACATTTCCCAGCAGATCGTGTTCTCCGGTGCACGACCGATTCTGACTGCAAAAAACCTGATGCCGGGGTTGAGCGCCATCGCCGCTTCCGCGCCGTCCATCGACAGCAAGCGTGAGGCGATTGCCGATTTTCTCAAGCGCCTGAAGCAGGCCCGGGCCTGGGTCGACAGCCACACTGACGAATACGCGGATCTGTGGGCGAAGAAAGCCAATCTCGATCAAGAGGTCTCGCGACACTGGTTGCGCCAGGCGCACATGACGGTCGGCCCGGTGGATCAGCAAGCCGCTGCCGACCTGCAAGGCACTGCGGACTTCCTGTTCAAGGTCAAGGCGTTGCCGGCTCCGCTGACCACTGCGGGGATTATCGATACCTCGTTCCAGCAGGCGCTGGCGCACTGAGTGAGCACCGGAACAAAACCCTGTTATCTTTATCCAACCTCGGCCCATTTTGGTGGGCCGCAGGGAGGCAGCAGCGGCGAGGGAGTTTTGCCAATCGACAATGTGACCGCAACGGTCGGGCTCAAGGCAAAACATGAAACTCTGGTTCAAGCTTTTCTGCGCTGCGTCCATCATCACCGGGCTGGCCGGTTGCATTGCCGCTCCCATCGAACTCACCGCGCAAACCCGCTCGCGGCTGGATGCGCAGGCGCCGGTCAGGTTTCTGCTGACCTTCGATGACGGCCCCAGTGCTTCGAGTTTCTACAACCCCACCGAAACCGTGCTCGACAGCCTGAAAGACAACCCGCTGCAACCGAATATCAAAGCGGTGTTTTTCGTCCAGACCCGTGCGCCGAGGGCCGGCAACAGCGAGATCGGCCGGCGCATCATGCATCGCGAGCACGATGAAGGGCACATTCTGGGCTTTCACACCGCCACGCACTGGCACACCAACCACCGATCGCTCGATCCGCAGGAGCTTGAAACCTCACTGACCAACGGCACGGCGGATATCGCAGCGATCACCGGTGTGCCACCGATTTTGCTGCGCCCACCTTTCTGGAACTACGACAAACGCACGTTTGCGGCCTATCAGCGACATGGTCTGCATGTATTGCTCACGGACCTGAGCGCCAACGACGGCAAAATCTGGGGCTTCAACGGCAGCCCCAGACGCCGCGCGAACATGCTGCGTCAGCTCTCGGAGGTGCGCGAGCGGATTGCCCTCGGTGAATTGCCGACGGTGGACGGGGTGATTCCGGTGGTGGTGACCTTCCATGACCTCAACCGCTATACCGCGCGACATGCCCGCGAGTATCTGCAAATTCTGCTCGACAGCGCTGCTGCCACAGGCGTGCGCCTGGCCGATAAACCCTTCTACGACGATCACGCACTGCTGGAAAAAGCGGCACTGGCGCGTACGGTGCAGAAGAGCTCGGATCCGGTGCAATTGCCGGGCATCTGGAACTGGATCTGGGGGCGCGACGCCAACTGATCGATGTTGCGCAAGGATGTGAAGCGGTTGGCATTTTCTGCGATCGAGCGCTCGCGCAAGGTCGAAAAAGCTCATCTATGCTCAATCGATCGACCGAACCTTCGCCCGCGAGGCGTCCGCCCATGCTTGCCATTGCCGACATTTGCCGCATCGTCGAGTCCGGCTTTTCGCCCCTTTACTGTGACTGCACGGAAACGGGGCAGGGGCTGTTGCAGATTAAGGTTTACGAACCTGACAGCGGGCGGGTCGATCTGCTGCTCAACGGTGTGTCGCCGGAGCATCTGGTCACCATTCGTGACATCTCCAACTTCATCGGTGAATTGCGCACTGAAATGAGTGCCGGGCGTCGGGCGTTCGCCGGTTGACTCAGAGCCGGCGCTGAAAGGCGCGGACGATTTGCAGGGTTGCTTCACTGACACTCAGGTTCTGCACCGCATTCAACGGATGCCAGATGCAATCGATGATCTCGTTCTGTGGCCGTACTTCATCAATATTCAGTACCGACGCCTCGTAGACATGGTGGCGCGTGCCGCCAGCCTCCAGCTCCATCAGATACAGCATGCCATCGGCGAGCAGGCCGGTTTCTTCCTCAAGTTCACGCGTCGCGGCGTCGGCCCTGGTCTCGCCGGGCTCGACCTTGCCGCCCGGCAAATTCCAGCGGCATCGGGGTTTGCGCACCAGGAGAATGTGTCGATCCTGTTCGCAGATGATGGTTGCACGTACTTTCATTTGTTACCCGATTGCCGGTTGTCATGAATCGGTCATGAAAATGCAATATTCAAGCCGTGCCTTGGTTTAGAGGCGCTTGTGATGTCAGAGTGGTCGAAAAGCGCAAAAGTGCCAGACGCTTGACACCGCTGTGGGGCGACGTCTGGTCGGCACACCCTGTCGCACCCGGTGTAAGGTGCAAAAGTGCAGTTGATCGATAGTCGACAGGAGGTGCCTATGAGCATGGCGATGCTGAACAAAATGCACATGAATGGCTACGACGTACTCAGCGTGAACAACGGCCCGTGGCGGGTCTGCACGCAGGGTGATCGACTGGCGTCTTTCGCCAGCCGGGAGGAAGCACTGGCGTATGCCGCTGCACTTCCGGGTTACAAACGCCGCACCCACGGCCGCAAGACAGGCTGAAGGCCTGCAATGAAAAAGCCCCGGATTGTCCGGGGCTTTTTGTTTGGGGGATGGCGTCAGTGGATTTTGGTTCGGCTGATGGCGCGGGCTTTCACTTCCCTGGCATAAAGTTGCAAACGTTCTTCATCGCTTTGCAGCACCTCGCAGGACCTGAGTACGCTTTGCGCATCCGCCTCGTTACCGGATTTGCGTAACTGCTCGGCAATGCGCTTGAGGTCGACCGCCGACCATCTCAGGTCCGATGCAACGCTTTGCAGGTCACGTTGAAGTTCGTGTTCGTATTCATTGAGCCGCATGATCACCTCCGGAACATTCTCGGTAGAAAATAGTAGCCGCATTTTTCGGGAGCGGGGCAAGAGGTTCTGGTCAATGAGCTGAACGGCCGTGAACAAACTGCCGTTGGTCGGAGCAATTGTTTGCTGTGGCGCGGGAGAGCCCGGTTTTCCGGGTCAAAGCATTGCGCCACGATGGATGTTCAACCAGTAACAAGTTAAATTCGCGCTTTTTAAGATGAAGGATTCAATATGCGGATGTTGATCGGGGGCCTGCTGATAGCCGCGTTGGCCGGGTGTTCACTTCCGGCATCGCTGGTCCCGGGCGAGCCGAATCTCAGCAAGGTCAGTGGCAAGGCTCCCAAGGACTACGCCGCATGCGTGTTGCCGTTGTGGCAGCAGGATATTCCCAAGACTTCGCAGGTTGCGATTTCCAACGGTTACCGGATCACGGCGCCAAGTATCGTCACGGCCGACGAGATTCTCGATATCGTCAAGTACAAGGATGGCAGCCGCGTGTCGCTGTACCAGGGGCCGCCGTGGGCCAAGTCCGGCTCGCTGCGCAAATCGGTACGCGATTGCCTCTGAGGCAGAACGGCGGAAATGAAAAAGCAGAAACCGTGTGATCGGTTTCTGCTTTTTTTGCCTGTCAGTCGGTGATGTCGGTGAGCGGGATGCCCGAGCCGGCGGTCTTCTTGTCGCGACGATCCTGAATCCAGCTTTCTACCTGGCTATTGAACTCCGCCGGCGCCTTGCGCCCGACCTTTCTGGCGATGTCGAGAATGGTCTGCTGGGCCAGGGCTTCTTCCATGCGCTTCTGCGCAACCATCATCGCCCCGTGAATCGAACAGGTTCCGTCCACGGCCCAATCCGGCGGCGAGCCGTCGAACAGCGCGCAGCGGCCGCGGATGTCGCGGCATTCGAAAATGTTCTTCGGGCCGTCGATGGCATTGACGATATCGAGCAGGGTGATCTCGTCTGCCGGACGCGCCAACGTAAAACCGCCACGTACACCGCCGGTGGCCACCACCAGTTTGCCCTTGGCCAGTTTGGTGAAGATCTTCGCCAGGTAATCCAGCGGCACCCCCTGCAAGTCCGCCAGGTCGCGCACGCTCGCTTCGCGACTGTCACCACCGCTGCCCACCAGAAACGCCAGGCAATGGATGCCGTACTCGACGCCCGCACTGTAAAGCGACATAGCTATCTCCGACTGTAGTTGTCGCAGATGTTAGCAGGGTAATGCGTGGTGGACAAATCTGATAAGTGCCTGAATCGTTGCCTTGAAACCCGTATTTGCTCGGTTTGCGGCGACTTTTATGGTTTCGAAAGCCTCAGAAGGGATTAGGCCAGCTATCGAATATTTCGATTCGAATGATCGGATAATCTGACTTGTTGGATATAACGGCGACCAATACAGTCGCCGTTATCCGGTGAGCAGTGTTCAGCACTTTCAGAAACCCCAAGCGTGCCGACTCCCGATAAACGTGAATTCTTGATCCTCTTTCTACGACTTGGCTTCGGGCCTGGAGACAACAATGAAACAGCACATTCTGGTAATCGGCGCAGGTTTCGGTGGCATGTGGACGGCGCTGAGTGCGACTCGTCTGGTCGACATTCACAACCGCGACAACATCGACGTGACCGTGCTGGCGCCGCAGGCTGAACTGCGTGTGCGTCCGCGTTTCTACGAGCCGAATGCCCACACGCTGGCTGCGCCGCTGGGCGACCTGTTCGACGCGGTAGGCGTCAACTTCATCAAGGGCGCCGCGAACACCATCGACGTGAACGCCAAAACCGTGGGTTACACCGACGCCAGCGGCGCCGCTCAGGTTTTCCACTACGACAAACTGGTGCTGGCTTCCGGCAGTGGTCTGGCGCTGCCGGATACCCCGGGCGTCGCAGAACACGCCTTTGACGTTGACCAGATCGAAGCCGCGATTCGCCTGGAAAACCACCTGAAATCCCTGGCCGATCAACCTGCGAGCCAGGCGCGCAACACCGTGGTGGTGGCCGGCGGCGGCTTCACCGGAATCGAAACCGCCACCGAAATGCCGGCGCGTCTGCGGGAAGTGTTGGGCGAGCAGGCTGACGTTCAAGTGATCATCGTCGACCGCGGGCAGAAAGTCGGCGCGGCCATGGGCGAAGCCATCAGCGTGTCGATTGCCGAAGCGAGCGAAGCACTGGGAGTCGAATGGCGACTGGGTGTGTCGGTGCTGTCGGTCGATGAAAACGGCGTGACCCTGTCGGACGGCCAGCGCATCGAGGCAAAAACCGTGGTCTGGACCACCGGCGTGCGCGCCAGTAGCCTGACTGAGCAGATTCCGGCCGAACGCGATCGCCAGGGTCGTCTGCATGTGGATGCGCACCTGAAAGTCATCGGCCAGGACGACATCTTCGCCACCGGCGACGTGGCTTATGCCGCCACCGACGATGTCGGCAACTTCGCCTTGATGACCTGCCAGCATGCGATTTCCCTCGGCCGACATGCCGGCAACAACGTGGCGGCGCAGATTCTCGGTGTCGACCCGACCCCGTACAGCCAGCCGAAATACGTGACCTGCCTCGACCTTGGCGCCTGGGGCGCGGTGTACACCGAAGGGTGGGATCGTCAGGTGAAACTGGTGAAGGAGGAGGGCAAGTCGCTCAAGACCCAGATCAACACCCAGTGGATCTACCCGCCGGCGGCTGACCGTGCCATTGCGCTGGCGGCTGCTGATCCGATGATCCCCGTCGTCGCGTAATCGACGCAGTTCGAAAATCCCGCTCCCGAGCGGGATTTTTTTCGTCATCACATAAGGCTATGACTAAAAGTCATTGCCCCATGATTTTTAATGGTTACGGGTGCCCTGATACCCGGTGTTAAAAAATCGCAAACACAGCTCATCAATAACAACCAGAGAGCGTTTGCAGCCATGTCCCGATTCTCCCTTCGCGTCTCCCCGTGTCCGTTATTGATCCCGTTGGCCTCTAGGTCCGCGTGAGCTGTCGATCACCCCAAAAAATCCCTCTGCATCGCAAAGAGTAATGACTGATGAAAGAACTCGACCTGTACATCGGTGAAGGTTTCGAAGGCCCGGGCGTGAACGCCGCGCACATCAATATCCTGATCGGCCCGCGCAACGGCCCGGCGGGGCAGGCGTTCGCCAACAGTCTGGCGTCGCCGAGCCAGGGCCATTGCCCGTTCATGGTGATTGCCCAGCCGAACATTCCGGTCAAGCCGATGACCCTGTACGTCAACAAGGCTGCGATCAGCAGCGACCTGCATGGCAACGCAACCTGGGGCGCTTCCCAGGCCGGTATCGCCAAGGCTGTGCTCGAAGCGCTGCTCGACGGCACGCTGCCGCCGGAAGCCGAAGACGAGTGGGCCATCGTCACCGCCAACTGGGTCAACCCGGCCTGCGATGACCTCGATGCCGTGTACCTGAACAACTACAACGCCTGCCGCACCGCGATCCGCGCCGCCCTGACCGGCAAGCCGGAAACCGCGCAGCTGAAGGATGTGGTCAACCACATCAGCAACCCTTTCTACACGCCAAAAGCCTGAGGTCCGCGCCATGCAATACATCCGTTTGGGCAACTCCGGCCTGCAAGTTTCCCGTCTGTGCCTGGGCACCATGAACATGGGTACCCCGGACTGGAAGCCGTGGATCTTCAATGAAAAACAAAGCGAGCCGATCGTTGCTCATGCCCTCAACAACGGTGTGAACTTCATCGACCTGGCGGACTTCTATTCCGCCGGTGTCGGCGAAGAAGTGGTAGGGCGCATCGTCAAACGTCTGGCCCGTCGCGAAGACCTGGTGATCACCACCAAGGTCGGCTACGGCACCCGCAACGCAATCAATGCCAGCGGCCACTCGCGCAAGCACATCATGGACAGCATCGATGCCTCGCTGAAGCGTCTGGACATGGATTACGTCGACGTGTTCATGCTGCATTACTTCGACGTGAACACCCCGGTCGAAGAAACCATGGGCGCACTGAACGACATCGTGCGCTCCGGCAAGGCGCGCTACATCGGTGTGTCGACCATGCTCACCGGTCAACTGGCGAAAATCCTCATGGCCTGCGAGCGCAACGGTTGGGTAAAACCGATCAACATGCAGCTGCAACTGAACTGCGCCTATCGCGAAGAAGAGCGCGAGATGATTCCGTTCTGCCGCGATCAGGGCATCGGTGTGTCGGTGTTCAGCCCGCTGGCCCGTGGTCTGTTGACCGGTGACGTGCAATCGACCCGCAACCAGACCGACTTCTTCACCCAGCAGATGTACAGCGACGAAGCCTCGTTCGAAATCGCCCATTCGGTGCAGCGCGTGGCCCGTGCCCGTGGCGTGTCGAACGCGCAGATCGCCCAGGCCTGGGTCGCCAACCATCCGGGCGTGGATTGCATGCTGGTCGGCGCCGACACCACGGCGCAGTTCGACAGCGCACTGGCGGCATTGGAAACCAAACTCGACGCCGAAGAACTGCACGAGCTGGAGCGCAACTACACCCCTTGCGACGTGATCAATGACTACACCGCCGGCAAACGCATCCTGCGCACGGCCCGTCCGGGGCATGAACGCTTCACGTTGCAGGGAGCGGTGGCATGAGCGGGTTGATTCGTCACGGCAACTTCATCGACGGCCAGTGGGGTTCGGGCGGCGCCACTTATCCGGTGCGCAACCCGGCCAATGGCGAGTTGATCACCGAGGTGCAGAAGGCCGGTGCCGAGGAAACCAACCTCGCCATCGAGGCTGCGAATCGTGCCTTGCCGGCGTGGCGCAAACTTACCGCGAAGGAGCGCAGCCAGCGTCTGAAACGCTGGAGCGATCTGATGCTCGCCAACCAGCAGGAACTGGCAACCTTGCTCAGCCGCGAACAAGGCAAACCGCTGGCCGAAGCCAAGGGCGAAGTGGTCTATGCCGCGAGCTTTCTTGAGTGGTTCGGTGAAGAAGCCAAGCGTGCCTACGGCGATGTGATCCCGAGTCACAAGGCCGATGCGCGGATCATCGTGACCAAGGAAGCCATCGGTGTGGTCGCGGCGATCACTCCGTGGAACTTCCCGCTGGCGATGGTCACCCGCAAGGTCGGCCCGGCGCTGGCGGCGGGTTGCACGATGATCCTGAAACCTTCGGAAGAAACCCCGCTGTCGGCATTTGCCCTGGCAGTGCTGGCCGAGCAGGCCGGGATTCCGGCCGGTGTGTTCAACATCGTTTCCGGCGACGCGGTGGCGATCGGCGGCGCGCTGCAAGCGTCCAGCGTGGTGCGCAAGCTGTCGTTCACCGGCTCGACCCGCACCGGCAAACTGCTGATGCGTCAGGCTGCCGACACCCTGAAAAAGGTCTCGCTGGAACTGGGCGGCAACGCGCCGTTCATTGTCTTCGACGATGCCGACATCGATGCGGCCGTCAAAGGCGCGATGGCCTCGAAGTTCCGCAACACCGGGCAGACCTGCGTGTGCGTCAACCGCTTCTTTATTCAGGACGGCGTCTACGAAGCCTTCACCGGAAAACTCGCCGAAGCCGTGGCGGCGATGCGCGTGGGCAGTGCGCTGGACGGTGAAACCGAGCAAGGTCCGCTGATCAACGCCGCTGCGCTGGCCAAGGTCGAAGCCCATGTGAGCGATGCGCTGGAGAAGGGCGCCACTTTGTTGTGCGGCGGTCGTCGGCATGCGCTGGGCGGCACGTTCTACGAACCGACCATCCTCACCGAAGCCAACGGCGACATGCTGATCGCCCAGGACGAAACCTTCGGCCCGGTGGCCGCGTGCTTCCGCTTCAAGGACGAAGCCGAAGTGCTGGCGCGGGCCAACGACACGCCGTTCGGTCTGTCGGCGTACTTCTACAGCCGCGACATCGGCCGGGTCTGGCGCATGGCCGAAGGGCTGGAAGCCGGGATGGTCGGCATCAACGAAGGGATCATCTCCACGGAGGTGGCGCCGTTCGGTGGCATCAAGGAATCGGGCCTTGGGCGTGAAGGTTCGAAGTACGGTCTGGATGACTATCTGGAGATCAAATACCTGTTGATGGGCGGCCTCTGAACCTTCACTGAAATCTCCATGTGGGAGCGGGCTTGCTCGCGAAAGCGGTGGATCAGCTGGAGCAAATGTTGACTGACACACCGCCTTCGCGAGCAAGCCCGCTCCCACAAAAAACCAGCAAGAGCTTTCCGTTTCTCCGTCAATAACAACAATTGGAGACGAACATGTCCGCTCAACCCGTAAAGATCGATGACCTGCCCATCGGGCGCTTCCATATCAAGATCGCCGGCCTGACCTTCGGCGCGCATTTCACCGACGGCTACATCCTTGGCCTGATCGGCATCGCATTCACTTTGCTCAGCCCGCAGATGCAGCTTGATGCGTTCTGGCAGGGCCTGATCGGCGCGTCGGCGTTGATCGGCCTGTTTCTCGGCAGTCTGTTTTTCGGCTGGATCTCGGACAAGGTCGGCCGGCAGAAAATCTTCCTGGTCAGTTTTGTGCTGATCACGCTCGCTTCGGTGATGCAGTTCTACGTTGAAACCGCCATGAGCCTGTTCCTCTGCCGGGTGCTGATCGGCATCGGTCTGGGCGGGGATTTCAGCGTCGGTCATGCGATGCTCGCCGAGTTCGCACCGAAGAAACATCGCGGCGTGTTGCTGGGTTCGTTCAGCGTGATCTGGACCTTCGGCTACGTGGCGGCGACCTTCGTCGGCACCGCCATGCTCAGCCTCGGTGATGATGCCTGGCGCTGGATGCTGGCGTCGTCGGCGATCCCGGCGGCGTTGATTCTGATCGCCCGAATCGGCACGCCGGAATCTCCACGCTGGCTGGTCAATCAGGGCCGCGTTGCTGAAGCCCGTGCCATCGTCAAAAAGCATCTGGGCGACAACGTCGAACTGGATGAAACCCGCTCCAGCGAAACCCGCTCGGGCTACGCGGTGCTGTTCAGTCGCGAATACCGCAAGCGCACGGCGTTCAACTGCCTGTTCTTCGTCTGCATCGTCATGCCGTACTTCGCCATCTACACCTTCCTGCCGTCGATCCTGCAGAAGATGGGCCTGGCCGAAGGCTTCGGCACCGAGCTGATGCTCAACATGCTGCTGATCCTCGGTGCGTTGATCGGCATCTGGTGCACGATCAAATTCACCCGACGCGGATTCCTGATCAACTCGTTCATCATTCTGGCGGTGGCGTTGTTTCTGCTGGCGGTGCTGCCGGGCAGTGCGGCGTGGCTGATGGTGCTGGTGTTCGGTATGTTCACGCTGGTGCTGTCGGCGGTGAGCAATCTGGTGGGCGTGTTCCCGGCGGAGAGCTTCCCGACGGAAGTGCGGGCCAGCGGGATTGGTCTGGCGACGGCGGTCAGCCGTCTGGGTTCGGCGGTCAGCACGTTCCTGTTGCCGGTGAGCGTGGCGGGGATCGGCTTGAGCCCGACCATGGGGATTCTTGCGGCGATCCTGGCGATTGGCGCGTTGCTGTCGTGGGCCTGGGCGCCGGAGACCAAGTCGTTGACGTTGAGCCAGGCGTGCAAGGCGCAGAGTCCGGTGGAAGTCGCGGTAGGGACGGTCGGGAAAGTCGCTACCCCCGTCTGATGAGTGCAGGTCAGAGGTTGCTGACAACCCCTAGCCACTCGGTAAACAACCTCACCTTCGACAGCCCCTGCTTGTCATTCGCCACATCCAGCCAATAGCCATAAGGGCCGATCACCTCAATCGGGGTGATCGGCAGCAGGCTGCCGTTGGCCAGTTCCTTTTCGATCATCTGCCGGTCGATCACTGCCAGACCGCCGCCAGCCAGTGCTGTGTGGATCACCTGATCCAGGGTGCTGAATTCCAGCCCTTGCCCGGCATCGATGTCATCCCGGCCCATGGCCGCCAGCCAGTTCTCCCAGACCTTCAAACGCTTGCCGTCGTGCAGGATGTGCAGCAATGGAAATTGCCGCAGATCCGGCGGCTGATCGCCGTTGAACAGCTCCGGGCTGGCCACTGCGATGTGCCGTTCCATCACCAGCAATTGACTGACGCAGTGCGGTGCTGCCGCGAGGCCGAAGCGGATGTGGCAGTCGACTTCCGTGAGGCTGTCGTGGCCGATCTGGTTGGTGACGCTGAGGTTGATGTCCGGGTAGCGCTGACAGAATGCGCGCAGGTGTGGCGAAAGCCAGCGGGTGGCCCAGGTCGGCGGTGCGAGCACTTTCAAACGCTGGCGCAGATTCGGCACGCGCACCGCTTGCAAGGCGCGTTCGATGTGGTCGAAGGCCTCGGCCAGATGTGGGGAAAGATTGCTGCCGGCTTCGGTCAGCGACAGCCCATGAGGCGTGCGCACGAACAGCGCCACGCCGAGGTAGTCTTCAAGCTGTTTGATCTGGCGACTGACCGCGCCCTGGGTGACGTTCAACCCGATGGCGGCCTGACTGAAACTGCGATGACGGGCGACTTCTTCGAACACGCGCAGGGTGTTGAGCGAGGGCAGTTGACGCATGGAGGCGAGACTCCGGATCGGGCGGTTTATTGTTGTTTTGGGGTGAGGGCTATCTGACTATCGGGACGGTGCGGATGCAAGGTGAATTCGCAACGGGCAGGCAAAAAAAATCGCAGCCCTGGCTGCGATTTTTTCGAGCGTCAGAAGTAATACCCGACGTTCACATATAACTGGTTCTCCCACTGATCCAGCCCGCCCGCGCCAAGGCTCTGGGTGTAGCTGCTGCCGCCGATGTACGGATCGTTTTTGCCGAACAGCCATTCCGTGGCCACCCACAATTTACTCACGGAAAACGAGGTGCCGAGGATCACCCGCTCGGACGTCTTGAAGCCGCTGGCGGACTTGTCGAAGGCGCTGTAGTTGGCGTACAGCTTGATCCCGCTGATCTGGTCGAACAGGTATTTGCCGCCTACGTCGTAACTCAGGTCGGCCACGTACAGATTGCCGCGACTGGCTACGTTGTAGGTGCCGTCGTAGCCACCGAGGGTGACCACCTCATCGCTGCCGGGATTGCGCGGTGACATCTGCTGCCGCGCTGCCTGCAACTGCACGCCCCACGGGCCGTTCTTGCCCATGTAGTGCACGGCCACGGCGTTGCGCCGACCGTCATTGTCGGTGTCCTTGTTTTCGAGGGTCGAGGTCAGGCCGGAGATCCCGACTTCGGATTTCCACGACCCCAGATCCATCGCCTTGGCGACCCGCAGCACCACCGTGTTGCGTTCCTGGTTGTTGCTGCCGTCGGCCACGTAGCTGTCGGCTTCGGACACCACGCTCGAATACGTCACGCCTTTGCTGGTGCCTTTGCCTTGCCAGGCCGGGCGCAGGTAATAGCCGGCCTGAAGGTTCCAGTCGCCGCTTTGCTGGATGTACTTGGCGCCGACCTGTTGCACATCTTCCAGGCCGATGACGTTGCCCAGGGTTTCGTAGAAGGTGCTGCCGAAGTACGGCTGCAAACCGAACGGCACGGTGTTGAGGCCCACTTGTCCTTGCTGATCCGGGTTGAACTTGTAACCGACCCACGCGAACTTGGCGAAGCGGATGTCGCCGTAGTTCTTGGTGTACTGATAGGGGTAGGAGCGACCGTAGAAGCGGTATTGCGCTTCGCCGATCCACGAATCGGAGTTGTACTTGGCGCTGAGGAATACCGTGTCGAGGCCGAACTTCTGGATGTCGCGATCCGGGTCCACATCCCAACGGGCACGAATGGCGCCGCCAAGGTCGAGATTGTCGGTGACCTGGACCGCCATGGCCGGGGCGGCAAAGCTGCAGAACAGAGCGATGGAGGTGGTACGCAGGCGCAAAGATGCAGGGAAGGGCATGGAGCGGCTCTCGATTGTTTTTATTAGAGATGCCGCGCAGTTTTGCCATCCGCCCGCTGCAGAACAAACGATAAAAACGTCAGGGAAACCTGCATCGAATGCATGTTACTCGGAAAATCCTGTAGGACAATTCGCCGGTGTCGTGGGATGCTTTGCGTCTTGTCAGTGGTTTTCGAGTGCCTTGTATGAAACGCAAAATGCCCGGCCTGAATGCGCTCAAAGCATTCGAAGTGGCCGGCAGCACCGGCAGCTTCACCCGCGCCGCCGAGTTGCTCAACGTCACCCAGAGCGCGGTCAGCCGTCAGGTGCGGCAGTTGGAAGAGCAGCTCGGCGAGAGTCTGCTGGAACGCCGTCATCACCATCTCGAACTGACGGGTGCCGGCAAGATTCTGCTGCGGGCGCTGCATCAGTCGTTCGACAAGATCGAGCTGACAGTGCGCAGCATCCAGCAGAAGACCCACGCCAATCGCCTGCACATCAATGCGCCGCCGACCTTCACCAGCCGCTGGTTGATGCCGCGCCTCGGGCGCTTGCGCGAGCAGCATCCGGAGCTGGAACTGAGCATCACCACCCGTTTGCAGGACAGCCTCGCGGAAACCAGCACCCTTGATTGCGCGATCCGTTTTGGCGACGGCGAGTGGGACGGGCTCGACAGTTCGCTGCTGATTCAGGAACGACATATCGCCGTGTGCGCGCCGACCCTGTATGCGCGGGAGGGCGGCGATCAGGGCATCGACCTCAATCGCCTGACCCTGCTGCATGTGCTGGCCCGGGAGGATCAGCGCTACCTGACCTGGAAACACTGGCTCGACGCAGCGCGGATCACGGGCGTCGATACCCAGGGCGGCTATGAATTCGACCTGCTGGACCTGGCGATTCAAGCGGCTGTCGATGGTCTGGGGATCGCCATTGCCGACTGGCACATGGTCGCCTCGGAGCTGGCCAGCGGGCAGTTGACCCAGGTGCACAACGTGCATGTGGAAGGGCACCAGTCCTACTGGCTGGTGACCCGCCCGGAACAGACGCAGATGCCGCAATTGCAGGCGTTCAGTCAGTGGCTGCAGGAAGAGATCTGGCTGGCGCAGCGCCAACTTGAGCCTTCGAAGGCGATTTTCTGAGTAACGTGCCTTTTTCGAATGTTTGATCGCCGGATAAATCGTTTGTTGAACCCGCTGTCGATGACAAGACTGGCGCCATCGATAAAAACAAACGATGGGCGATGCACATGCGAGTCGAGCGAAATTTTGTTAACGGCCACTTCATCGAGCCGGCCAGCGCGGCGCTGATCGCGGTCTACAACCCGGCCACCGAAGCGTTGATCGGCCAGGTGTCGGCCGCCACTGCCGAAGAAGCCACGACGGCAGTCGACGCCGCCGCCAAGGCGCAAAAGACCTGGGGCAAACTCACCAGCATCGAGCGCGCCGAGCACCTGCGAGCGTTTGCGGCGGCCCTTGAAGATCGCGCCGAAGCCATCGGCGCCGCCCTGGCTGCCGAGTCCGGCAAAAGCCTGAGCGACGCCAGCAACGAAGCCCGTTATGCCGCGCAGATCACCCGTTACCACGCCGAATGGGCGCGCCGCATCGAAGGCGAGATCATTCCCAGCGACAGCCCCGACGAAAACCTGTTCCTGCACCGCGAGCCGATTGGCGTCGTCGCGTGCCTGATTCCGTTCAACTACCCGGTCTACACCTTGCTGCGCAAAATCGCTCCGGCGCTGATTGCCGGCAATACCGTGGTGGTGCGCCCGAGCAACAACACCCCGACGTCGGCGTTCGAAATCGCCAAAGCCGTGGAGCAATCGGGCATGCCGGCCGGTGTGATCAACATCCTGACCATGGATCACGCCACCGCCGCAGCGGTTTGCACCCATAAAGCCGTGGGCCTGATCACCCTGACCGGCAGCGTCAACGCCGGGCGCATCGTCCTCGACTATTGCAAGGCCAACATCGCCAAGCCGTCGCTGGAACTGGGCGGCAAGACCCCGGCAATCATCGAGGCCGACGCCGATCTTGAAGCGGCCGCGCGCGCGATCATCGCCTCCAAGACCACCCATTGCGGCCAGTTGTGCACGGCGGTGGAGCGGGTCTACGTGCAGGAAAGCGTTTACGACCGTTTCCTCGCGCTACTGAAAGCGAAAATCGCCGCCGTGAAGTTCGGCGACCGCGCCACGGATGCCAGCCTGATGGGCCCGCTGGTCAACGCCAGTTCGCAGAAGAACATTCACGCGATGGTCGAACGCGCGATTGCCGATGGCGCTGTTCTCGAAAGTGGCGGCGTGCTGCCGGAAGGTCCGGGACACTTTTATCCGCCAACGCTGCTGAGCGGCTGCCGCCAGGACATGGAAATCGTCCAGGAAGAAATCTTCGGCCCGGTGCTGCCGGTGCTCAAGTACCGCGACATCGACGAAGCGCTGGCCATGGCCAACGACCACCAGTTCGGTCTGTCGTCGGTGCTCTACACCGAGAACTACCGCACCGCGCAGAAAGTCGCCAATGCCATCGAAGCCGGCGAGTTGTACGTCAATCGCACCCCGGCCGATCCGTACCAGGGCTACCACGCCGGCTGGAAACGCTCGGGCCTGGGAGGCGATGACGGCAAGCACGGCATGCTCGAATTCACCCAGACCCGTCTCGTGGTCATGAAGTACTAGAGGGGCAGCTACGAGCTGCAAGCTTCAAGCCGCAAGCAAGTGCACTGCGGTCAGCTTGCCGCTTGTAGCTTGCCGCTTGAATCTGCTCCTCTCCTATAAAAACAATTATCAGGGGCGCCCGGAGCACGGGTCGCCCGAGGTCATTTCAATGTCCAAGCATGCATCCTCTGCTGCCGCTGTTCAGGGTTCCGATTCGGCTTCGAAAATCCGCAGCGACAAGGGAAGTCGCTATTTCCAACTGATGTTGCTGGTGCTCGCCGCCGGTGCGATCTACCCGATTCTGTACCTGCGTCAGGTCTACCAGACCACCATGCTCGAGGTGTTCCAGATCAGCCACAGCGAGCTGGGTTATCTGTACTCGATGCTGGGGACGATTTTCCTGCTCAGCTACTTGCCGAGCGGCTGGCTGGCCGACCGTATCGCGCCGCGTTTCCTGATCTTTTTCTCGCTGGTGGCAACCGGTGCGCTGGGCCTGTGGTACTCGACCGCGCCTTCAATGACCGGGTTGATGATCATCTTCGGTTGTTGGGGGCTGACCACCGGCCTGACGTTCTGGGCCTCGGTGCTCAAGCGGGTGAAGATGATTGCCCATCACACCGAGCAGGGCCGTTTCTTCGGCATCCTCGATGGCGGTCGCGGGCTGGTTGAAGCGCTGCTGGCAACAGTTGCGCTGGCGTTGTTCGCCTTCGCCACTGAAACCCGTGGCGAGTCCACCGCTGAGGGTTTCCGTCATGTGGTTTATCTCTACGCCTTCACCTGTATTGCCATCGGCTGTGTGCTGGTGCTGATCAAGGACCCGAAGTCGATGGAAGACACGCCGCCGGTGGAGAAGGGCAAGTTCAACCTGCTCACTGATCTGGCGACGCTGGTTAAGATCCCTGAACTGTGGCTGGTCACCGCGATCGTGTTCTGCGGTTATCACATCTTCTGGGCCACCTACAGTTTCTCGGACTACCTGCAAGGCAGCGGCCTGACCGCCGTCATGGCCGGCACCATCACCACGATCAAACTGTGGATGCGCCCGATCGGCGGCATCGGCGGCGGTTGGTTGGGAGACAAGTTTTCGAACATCTCGGTGCTGATCGTTGCGCTGTTGCTGGCGAGTCTGGCAATCGTCGGCCTGATCGTGTTCCCGGCACTCAACAACATGGGGCTGCTGATCGCGACAGTGATTTTCATCGGCCTGATGACCTACGCGATTCGCGGTCTGTACTGGGCGATCCTCGACAGCTGCAACATTCCGCTGCGCATTACCGGACTGGCCATCGGCATCGTCTCGGTGGTCGGTTACATGCCGGATGCGTTTATCCCGTTGATCAACGGCTACCTCACTGAGCATTTCCCCGGCGCCCTCGGCTACAAGCTCTATTTCGGCTACATCGCCACTATCGGTCTGATCGGCACTCTGGCTGCCGTGACCCTGCGTGCCCGGATCAATCGCAAATCCTTGAACAAGACCTCTTTGAACAAGACAGGTGCCTGAGATGAAAATCGTCGCCCTTGAAACCCATATCGTCGCCGTACCGCCACCGCACATCGGCGGCATGTACTGGCTGTTCGTCAAGCTCAAGACCGGCTGCGGCATCGAAGGCGTCGGCGAGATCTACGCCGCCACCTTCGGCCCCAAAGCCATGCTGCCGATCATCGAAGACGTGTTCGAACGCTACCTGTTGAATCAGGATCCGCACCACATCGAACGTTTCTTCCGTCAGGCCTATTCGAGCGGTTTCACCCAACGTCCCGACCTGACCATGATGGGCGTGGTCAGCGGTCTGGAAATGGCTTGCTGGGACATCATCGGTAAAGCTGCGAACAAACCGGTCTATGAACTGCTCGGCGGCAAGGTTCACGAACGCCTGCGTTCCTACACCTATCTGTACCCGGTCAACAGCCGTGGCGAATACGACTACGACGACCCGGACCTGGCCGCCGAGTGCGCCATCGAGAACATGAACAAAGGCTTCACCGCCGTGAAGTTCGACCCGGCCGGGCCGTACACCGCGTACTCCGGGCATCAGATTTCGCTGGAAGTGCTGGAGCGCTGCGAAACCTTCTGCCGCAAGATCCGCGAAGCGGTGGGCAACAAGTGCGACCTGCTGTTCGGCACTCACGGGCAAATGGTGCCGTCTTCGGCGATTCGCCTGGCCAAACGCCTGGAAAAGTACGACCCGCTGTGGTTCGAAGAACCGGTGCCGCCGGGCCAGGAAGAGGCCATGGCGCAAGTCGCCGCCAAGACCAGCATTCCGATTGCCACCGGCGAGCGCCTGACCACCAAGTACGAGTTCTTCAAGCTGTTGCAGGCCGGCGGTGCGTCGATTCTGCAGATGAACGTGGCGCGCTGCGGCGGCCTGCTCGAAGGCAAGAAGATCGCCAGCATGGCCGAAGCCTATTACGCGCAAATCGCCCCGCATCTGTACAACGGGCCGATTGGCGCGGCGGCGAGTTTCCAGCTCGCGGCCTGCACGCCGAACTTCCTGATCCAGGAAAGCATCGAGACCTGGGGCGGCTTCCACGCCGAGGTCCTGAAAAAGCCGTTGCAGTGGGAGGACGGCTACATCATCCCGTCCACCGAGCCGGGTCTGGGCGTGGAGCTGAACATGGACGTGGTGCGCAAGCATTCGCCGTACACCGGCGAACGCCTGCACTTGCAGATGGCCCCGACCCCGGCCGACGTCAAAGACACATCGCCGGCCAAGGGCTGACGGGATTTCCCCGCCCGGTAACGGGCGGGTTCGATAAAAAGACTTACGCGGTAACCGTGCATGACATACGACTACATCATCGCTGGCGCAGGCGCCGCTGGCTGCGTGCTGGCCAACCGGCTTTCGGCCTCGGGCCAATACACGGTGTTGCTGCTGGAGGCGGGCGGCAAGGACAGTTCCCTGTGGTTCAAGATCCCGGTCGGCTTCGCCAAAATGTATTACAACCCGACCTTCAACTGGATGTACTACAGCCAGCCACAGAAGCAGTTGGGCAATCGCGAAATCTACGCCCCGCGCGGCAAGGTCCAGGGCGGTTCGGGCTCGATCAACGCGATGATCTACGTGCGTGGTCAGGCTCATGATTTCAACGACTGGGCGGCCAACGGCAACGACGGCTGGGGCTTCAAGGATGTGCTGCCGTACTTCCGAAAACTGGAAAACCACCCACTGGGCGACAGCGAATACCACGGCGGTAGCGGCCCGATCAGCATCACCCCGATGGCCGGCCAGACCCACCCGATCTGCGACGTGTTCCTCAAGGGTTGCGATGAACTCGGCTACCCGCGCAGCGACGATTTCAACGGGCCGAAATTCGAAGGCGCGGGCATCTACGACGTCAACACCCGCAATGGCCAGCGCAGCTCCAGCAGCTTCGCCCATCTGCACCCGGCATTGAGCCGGCCGAACCTGACAGTCGAGCACTACGCGCTGGTCGACCGTGTTCTGTTCGATAAAAGTCAGCAGCGTGCCACCGGTATTTCCATCACCCAACATGGTGTGGTGCGGACCTTCACGGCACGCAAGGAAGTGATCCTGTGCGCCGGCGCTGTCGACACGCCGAAGATCCTGCAACTGTCCGGTGTGGCGGATCGCGCCCTGCTGGCCAAGCATCAGATTCCGCTGGTCAAACACCTGCCGGCGGTGGGGCAGAACCTGCAGGATCACCTGTGCGTCAGCTACTACTACAAGGCCAATATCCCGACCCTGAACGATGAGCTGAGCTCGCTGTTCGGCCAGTTCAAGCTCGGCGTGAAATACCTGCTGACCCGCAAGGGTGCGCTGGCGATGAGCGTCAATCAGGCCGGCGGATTCTTCCGGGGCAACTCGGAACAGAGCCATCCGAACCTGCAGCTGTATTTCAACCCGCTGTCGTACCAGATTCCGAAAAACAACAAGGCCAGCCTCAAGCCCGAGCCGTATTCAGGCTTTCTGCTGTGCTTCAACCCGTGCCGCCCGACCAGTCGCGGGCACATCGAGATTGCTTCGAAGAATCCTCGCGATGCGGCGTTGATCGACCCGAACTACCTGAGCACGCAGAAGGACATCGACGAAGTGATCCAGGGCAGTCGCCTGATGCGCAAGATCATGGGCGCTCCGGCGCTGAAGGGCATCACGGTTGATGAAGTCTTGCCGGGGCCAGCGGTGGAAACCGACGAGCAGATGCTCCAGTACTTCCGTGACAACTGCGGCTCGATCTATCACCTGTGCGGTTCCTGCGCGATGGGTGCGGATGAGCAGAACTCGGTGGTCGACAAGCGCCTCAAGGTGCATGGCCTTGAGGGCTTGCGGATCGTCGATGCGTCGATCTTCCCCAACGTCACGTCGGGCAACACCCATGCGGCGGTGCTGATGGTGGCGGAGAAGGGCGCGGATCTGATTCTGCAGGATGCGTAATGCGCGGTGACACTTGATCGCAGACGGTTCTCCAGCTTGCGCTAGCCTTTGAATGCCGGCCCATTACGGGCCGGCATTGCTGTTTCTGGAGGGGTGGTTTTTGATTCAAGGAGCGACCGATCATGGATGATCTGGTGAAAGACGTGATTCCGCTGTTGCAATACCTGATCCCGGGGTTTGTCTCGACCTGGATTTTCTACACCCTGACGGCTTTCAAACGGCCGGATACGTTCGGGCAGATTGTGCAGGCGTTGATTTTCACGTTTGTGATTCACGGGGTGGTGTTGGGGATCGGGGCGGTTTGTGTGTGGGTGGGAGAGAAGGGATTTTCTGTAGGAAACTGGGATGCCAAGGCTGAAGCGTGCTGGGCATTTTCTACTTCGTTGCTGCTGGGGTTGATCGCTTGTTGTCTGGCTACCAATGGCAAATTGCATAGGTGGTTGCGCAGCAGAAACGTAACGAAACAATCTTCCTATCCCAGTGAATGGTTCTGCGCTTTCGCTCAATATGATCGATTCATCACCCTTCATCTGGATGATGAAAGGCGCGTTCTAGGCTGGCCAGTCGAGTGGCCACCGGAGTCGAACACCGGGCAGTTTTTAATGAAGTTTCCACGCTGGCTCAACGACGATGGCAAATTGGATCCTATTGGTGCCGAATTTTTGCTGATAGATTCCGCAAAGGTTAAATGGGTCGAGTTCAGCCCAGCATCAGAGGAATCATCATGACTGCCAGAGCACCGCAACCAATGCCGAAACATTTGGAGCGCCTATTCGTCGGACCTGACGGGAAGTTGCTGGAGCAACCATTGATCAAGGGGCCAAAGGCACCGCCACCGCTGAAGCGTTAGCCGATACAAGGGGCGATTAATCGCCCCGGTTGCCAACTCCCCGGTTCAGGCTCGCCAACTCAGAGCGTCTGCACCAGCCAATCCCGAAACGCCTTCAACGACGCCAGCGACTCATTGCGCGCCGGGTACACCAGGTAATAGCTGCGCCGACTGCTGATGGGTTCTCCCAGTTGCACCAGCTCACCGCTGTGTAGTTCATCCTCCACCAGAATCCTCGGCACCAGTCCGATACCGATATTGGCGCGCACGGCCTGGATCAGGTGCGAGGTCATCTCGAAGCTCGGCCCGATGCGCATGCTGCGATGGGGCAGGGCGTGATGGCTGAACCATTCACTCCAGGCCTGAGCATTGCTGCTGACGTTGAGCAGCAGTTGCCCGGCGATATCCTTGTCGGCCGCCCGCCGTTCGGCATCGGACAGTTGCGCGCTGGCGATCACTACCAGTTCTTCGGTATGCAGGCGGTGGGCGGTCAGTCCCGGCCAGTCACCGCCGCCGACACAAATCGCCGCGTCGATTTCACTGGTGTCGAAGTCGATGGCTTCGATGCGCGAATGCAGGTGCACGGTCATGCCCGGGTGCGCCGTGTAAAAGTCCTTCAGGCGGGGCAGCAGCCATTTCGAGCCGAAGGTCGGCAGGGTCGCCAGGCGCAGGCTGTGAATCCCCGAGCCAAACGCCATGGCCTGCAGCGTTGCGCTACGGATCTGGCCGAGGGCTTCGGACAGCTCGCGTTGGTACATGCGCCCGACGTCGGTAAGGATCACCCGCCGGCCCTCGCGGCTGAACAGGCGCATGCCGAGCATCTTTTCCAGAATCTGCACCTGACGGCTGACCGCACTCTGGGTCAGCGACAGTTCGTGGGCGGCGCGGGTATAGCTTTCATGGCGTGCGGCGGCTTCAAACGCCAGCAGCAACGACATCGAGGGAGTAAGAGTTCGCGGATTCATTCGTTTTAGTCATGGATTGCAGGTCGATTTTACGGTTGTCCCGGCATCGCTCTGCAATGAACATAAGGCCTATGAGATGGCGGGAGCGTGACGCAATCATTCATTGCGCACAACTGTTCACCGCCACACGGCCCGTTTTTGACCGAGATTGCACGCCCGATGATTGCCCAGCTGTCGCCTTCCACCGCGTTGAACACCGATTACCAACAGTTTCTCAAAGCCCTTGAAACCAGCGGTTTTCGCGGCGAAATCAGTGCCGACTACGCCAGCCGCGTGGTGCTGGCCACTGATAACTCGATCTACCAGCGCTTGCCGCAAGCGGCGGTATTCCCGCGCGACGCCGACGACGTGGCGTTGCTGGCACGCCTGATCGCTGAGCCGGCGTACCAGAAAGTCGTGATCACCCCTCGCGGCGGTGGCACCGGCACCAATGGTCAGTCGTTGACCGACGGCATCGTCGTCGACCTGTCGCGGCACATGAACCGCATTCTCGAAATCAACGTTGAACAGCGTTGGGTGCGGGTGCAGGCCGGTGTGGTGAAGGATCAACTGAACGCCGCTCTGAAATCCGCCGGGCTGTTTTTCGCTCCGGAGCTGTCCACGTCGAACCGCGCCACCGTCGGCGGCATGATCAACACTGATGCCAGCGGCCAGGGCAGTTGCACCTATGGCAAGACCCGCGACCACGTGCTGGAACTGCACATGGTCCTGCGCGGTGGCGAGCGCTTGCACGGTCGCCCACTGGAAGAAAGCGAACTGGCAGCAGAGTGCGCCCGCGAGGGCCGGGCTGGCGAGGTGTACCGCTGCGCGCGGCAGATCATCGATGAGCAGGGCGAGCTGATCCGGGAAACCTTCCCCGACCTCAACCGCTGCCTGACCGGCTACGACCTGGCGCACCTGCGCGAAGCCGACAACCGTTTCAACCTCAACAGCGTGCTGTGCGGCGCTGAAGGTTCGCTGGGGTTCGTGGTCGAGGCCAAGCTGAATGTCTTACCGATTCCCAAGCACACGATGCTGGTGAACATTCGCTACGCCGGCTTCATGGACGCGTTGCGCGATGCCCGTGCGCTGATGGCGCTCAAGCCGTTGTCGATCGAAACCGTGGACTCCAAAGTGCTGTTGCTGGCGATGCAGGACATTGTCTGGCACGGCGTCGCCGAATACTTCCCGGAAAGCGCCGAACGGCCGACGCTGGGAATCAACCTGGTGGAGTTCTGCGGTGACGATCCCGAAGAGCTGCAAGGCCGGGTCGAGGCGTTCGTCCAGCATTTGGGCACCGACGCCACGGTCGAGCGCCTGGGCCACACGCTGGCCGTCGGGCATGCGGCGGTGAATCGCGTTTACGGCATGCGCAAACGCGCAGTGGGTTTGCTCGGCAACGTTGCCGGTGAAGCGCGGCCGCAGCCGTTTGTCGAAGACACCGCCGTGCCGCCGCAACACCTGGCCGAGTACATCGCCGAACTGCGCGAACTGCTCGACAGCCACAATCTGCAATACGGCATGTTCGGCCATGTCGATGCCGGCGTGCTGCACGTGCGGCCGATTCTCGACATGAAGGACCCGCAACAAGCCGCACTGGTGCGCCCTGTTTCGGACGGCGTCGCCGCGCTGACCCAGCGTTACGGCGGTCTGTTGTGGGGCGAGCACGGCAAAGGCCTGCGCTCGGAATACGCGCCGGCCTTCTTCGGTGAGCTGTACCCGGCGCTGCAAGCCTTGAAGGCGGCGTTCGATCCGTTCAACCAGTTCAATCCGGGCAAGATCGCCACACCGAATGTTCCTGGCGCTGCATTACTGAAGATCGACGAAGTGACCCTGCGCGGTGAGCTCGATCGGCAGATCGACGAAAAAGTCTGGCAGGACTACGGCGCGGCCATGCACTGCAACGGCAACGGCGCCTGCTACAACTTCGATCCCGACGATGCCATGTGCCCGTCGTGGAAAGCCACCCGCCAGCGCGCGCAATCGCCCAAGGGTCGCGCCTCGCTGATTCGTGAATGGCTGCGTCTGCAGGGCGAGGCGGGTGTCGATGTGTTGTCCGATGCCAGCCGCCGTCCGCCGTTTTTCAGCACGTTGCTGCAGCGCTGGCGCAACAGCCGCGCCCAGGAAAAGGATTTCTCCCATGAGGTGTACGACGCCATGGCTGGGTGCCTGGCGTGCAAGTCCTGTGCGGGGCAGTGCCCGGTGAAGGTCAACGTGCCGGACTTCCGTTCGCGATTCCTCGAGCTGTACCACACCCGTTACCTGCGGCCGGCGCGGGATTATCTGATCGCTTCGCTGGAGTACACGATTCCGTACATGGCGCGGATTCCGTTTCTCTATAACGGTTTGATGGGCGCCTCGCTCAGCCGTCGTTTGATCGAGCGTCTCGGCGGCATGGTCGATGTGCCGTTGCTCAGTCGTTTCGACTTCCACGCGGCGATGCGCCGCTGGCAGGTTCAGCCGGCGTCGGTCGAGGTGCTTTCGACACTGACTCAAGCACAACGTGAGCGCAGTGTGGTGCTGGTGCAGGACGCGTTTACCCGGTATTTCGAAGCACCATTGCTGGCGGATCTGATCGAGCTGATTTCGCGACTGGGCTATCAGGTTTATCTGGCGCCGTTCAGTGCCAACGGCAAGCCGCTGCATGTGCAGGGCTTCCTGTCGGCGTTCAATCGCGCGGCGTTGCGCAATGCCGGGCAACTGCGCGCACTGGCCGAGATCGGTGTGCCGCTGGTGGGGCTCGATCCGGCGATGACGCTGGTTTATCGCCAGGAATATCTGAAAGTGCCGGGGATGGAAAAATGCCCGGAGGTGGCGCTGGTGCAGGAGTGGCTGCTCAAGGTCATTCCGGAGCAAGCCGATCAGCGCCGCGAGGAAGCCTTCCGTCTGCTGGCGCACTGCACCGAAAAAACCAACGCCCCGGCCGCGACCCGGCAATGGGAGCAAGTGTTCGAACGTGTCGGTTTGAAGCTGACGACCCAGGCCACCGGTTGCTGCGGGATGTCCGGCACCTACGGCCACGAAGCGCGCAATCGCGAGACCTCGGCGGTGATTTACGAGCAGTCCTGGGCGAAGCAGATCGAGGCGCCGATGGAGAAGGGTGAAGCGCTGGCCACCGGGTATTCTTGCCGCAGCCAGGTCAAGCGCCAGGCCGACCGGACGGTGCGCCATCCGTTGCAAGTGCTGCTGGAGCGATTGCGTTCTGCTTGAGAACCGTTGGCAATTGAAGCGATTTTTCGTGTTATAAGGTAACGCAAATTTCCGGGCTGTTTACATGCGGCCCGATCGAACTCTTCACTCGATTGCGAAACCTTCATGACCCTTGCTGTTCCCCGAAACGTCCCGCCGGCGACTGGCCGGTTGTTGTCCATTGATGCGCTGCGTGGCCTGGTGATTCTGTTCATGTTGCTGGATCACGTGCGCGAAACCTTTCTGTTGCATCGTCAGGTTTCCGATCCGATGGACATCGCCAGCACGGAACCGGTGCTGTTTTTCAGCCGCACTCTGGCGCATCTGTGCGCGCCGGTGTTCGTGTTGCTGACCGGATTGTCGGCGTGGCTGTTCGGGGAAAAATACGACGGCAAGGCTGACGTCAGTGCCTTTCTGTTCAAACGTGGTCTGTTCCTGGTGGTACTCGAATTCACCCTGGTGAATTTCGCCTGGACGTTTCAGTTGCCACCGACCGTGATCTACCTGCAAGTGATCTGGGCCATCGGCCTGAGCATGATCGCGCTGTCGCTGCTGGTCTGGCTGCCACGCTGGCTGCTGTTGACGCTGAGCCTGACGATCATCGCCGGGCACAACCTGCTCGATGGTGTGCACTTCGGAACCGAGTCGGCGCTTCATGTGCCGTGGGCGATCCTGCATGACCGCGGCTGGATCGAGGCGGGCGAGACCTTGCGCCTGCGCACCTCATACCCGTTACTGCCGTGGATCGGTGTGATCGGTCTGGGTTATGCGCTGGGGCCGTGGTTCGCTCGCGCTGCCGATTCAGGTGTGCGCCAGCGCCACTTGTTGGTCGGTGGCATCGCCGGACTGCTGGGTTTTGTGGCGCTGCGGCTGGTCAACGGTTACGGCGAAAAACCGTGGTCGATCAATGACAGCAGCCTGCAAACCCTGATGAGCTTTTTCAACATCACCAAATACCCGCCGTCGCTGTTGTTCATCACCCTGACGGTGAGCGTCGGGCTGCTGCTGTTGCTGGTGTTCGAGCGCTCGCAGGAGCGACGCTGGATTCGCTGGCTGACGGTGTTCGGTTCGGCGCCGATGTTTTTCTATCTGCTGCACCTGTATGCGCTGAAGGTGCTGTACCTGATTGGCGTGGCGTTGGTCGGGCTCAATCAGGGCAGCTATTTCGGTTTTTCGTCGGTGGCGGCGGTGTGGCTGGTGGCGATGGTGCTGGCGATTGCGTTGTTCCCGGCAGTGAGATGGTTCTCCGCACTGAAGGCCCGGCGCCGCGACATCGCCTGGTTGAAGTACCTGTAACTACCCGGTTTTGCCGTCGCGAACATTGCGGGCAAAGTCGATGAAAGCCTTGAGCGGCGCCGGTACATGGCGCCGACTCGGGTAATACAGGTGCAGCCCGGGATAGTACGGGCACCAGTCCGCCAGCACCTGCACCAGACGCCCGGCCGCGAGGTGTTCGCTGACCATGTCTTCGAACACATAGGCCAGTCCCAGGCCTTGCAACGCCGGGCCGACCATCAGGCTGACATCGCCCAGGGTCAGCGGGCCGTTGACTTCGATTTCCTGTTCAATGCCTCCGCATTCGAACTCCCAGCGGTACATCGAACCGCTCGGGAACCGATGACGGATGCAGGGCAGGGCATGCAGGTCTTCCGGTTTCTGTGGTGCGGGATGGCGCTGGAAAAACGCCGGCGAGCCGACCACCACGGAGCGAAGGTTCGGCCCGATGGGCAGCGATACCATGTCAGCCTCCAGCCGATTGCCGAAACGTACGCCGGCATCGAATCCGGCGGCAACGATATCCAGCAGCGCGTCACTTTCGACCACTTCCAGACGAATGTCCGGGTAGGCCTGCAGAAACTCGCTGGCAATCGGCAGCAGCACCAGTTCGCACGCCTGGCGCCCGGAGGTGATGCGCAGGTTGCCCGAAGGTTTGTCGCGAAAATGGTTGAGGTCTTCAAGTGCATCTTCGATATCGCGAAACGCCGGTTTCAGCCGCGCGTAAAGCCGTTCGCCGGCCTCGGTCAGCGCCACGCTGCGGGTGGTGCGATTGAACAGGCGCACACCAAGTCGGTTTTCCAGAGCCCGCAACGAGTGGCTCAGTGCGGAAGGTGTCAGGCCCAGATCCATCGCCGCACGACTGAAGTTCAGATGCTGGGCGATGCTCAGAAAGATCGACAGATCCGCCGTGGACGGACTTTTCATTGATGAGCACCTTTCATAAAGCCATGTAATTTTGTTGGGATTATCGCATCAGTAGCACGGCTTTAAAGTCGCATCAACTCATCGAGAAGGCCCGGCAAAACGTCAGGGTCACTGACAGGAGGAGTTGCTATGCGTACCTGGCTGATTACCGGAGCTTCCCGTGGTTTTGGCACCCTCATCGCGGAACGCGCCCTGCGTGCCGGTGATGCGGTGATTGCCACCGCGCGCAAACCGCAGGACATCACGGATCGTCTCGGCGAGCACCCGAACCTGCTGGCGCTGCGTCTGGACGTCACCCGTGAAGACGAGGCCCACCAGGCGGTGGCAGAAGGGATCAAGCGTTTCGGCCGCATCGATGTGCTGATCAACAATGCAGGCTTCGGCGTATTGGGCGCCGTCGAAGAAACCAGCGCCAGCGAAACCGAGCGCCTGTTCGCCACCAACGTCTTCGGCTTGCTCAACGTCACTCGCGCCGTGCTGCCGCACATGCGCGCCCGGCGCAGCGGACGGGTCATCAACATCTCATCGATTGGCGGTTATCAGGCCTACATGGGTTGGGGTGTCTACGGCTCGACCAAGTTCGCGGTGGAAGGCATCAGCGAAGCGCTGCATCAGGAACTGGCGCCACTGGGCATAAATGTCACGGTGGTCGAACCGGGTTTCTTCCGCACGGATTTCCTCGACGAACAATCGCTGGTCAAGACCGCGCTGGTATTGCCGGACTACGACGAAACCGTGGGCAAGATGCGTACTTTCGCCGAAGCCGCCAATCATGCGCAGCCGGGCGATCCGGTGAAGTTTGCCGAAGCCATGCTGGCGCTGGTCAATGCACCGAACCCGCCGCAACGGCTGCCGCTGGGCAGCGACACCGTCGCGCGAATCGAGGCGAAGAACCGCTTGGTGACGCAGGAGTTGGCGCAGTGGAATGAGCTGGCACTGTCCACGGATTTCAAGGACTGACACAACCCCCGTTGAAGCCATCACAGGCTGCGCTCTGTTGATCGCAGCCTGATTTTTTTCATTGGATGAAATCATGAAAACCGTCTCCCAATACCATGGCGCCCGCGACAAACTGCTGATCCTCGCAGCCATTTGCCTGTCGGCACTGGTCCTTCCGTTAAGTTTTACCGGTGGCGCAGTGGCGACGCCGGCCATTGGCCGTGACCTGGGCGGTAGCCCAGTGGCGCTGACCTGGATCACCAATGCGTTCATGTTGTCGTTCGGCAGTCTGCTGATGGCGGCGGGGGCGTTGGCTGATGTCTATGGACGCAAACGCCTGTTCACCGCCGGCATGCTGCTGTTCACCGGGGCATCGATTGCCCAGAGCCTGGCGCCTTCGGTGTACTGGCTGGATGTGCTTCGGGCGATTCAGGGCGTGGCCGGGGCGGCGGCGCTGGCCAGTGGTTCGGCAGCGCTGGCGCAGGAGTTCGAAGGCCATGCGCGCACTCGTGCCTACAGCATGCTCGGTACGACGTTTGGCATTGGTCTCGCGTTTGGGCCGTTGGTGGCAGGCGCGTTGATCGAGGCGTTCAGCTGGCGCGCGATCTTTGTCTTCACCGCGCTGATCGGTGTGATCGCGATGGTCTTCGGTCTGCCACGCATGCGTGAAACCCGCGACCCCGACGCCACCGGTCTCGACTGGCCAGGCACCGTGACGTTCAGTTCGATGCTCGCGCTGTTCACGTTCGGTGTGATCCAGGCACCCGAAAGCGGTTGGGGCAGTCCGTTGGTGACCGGTCTGTTGGGCGCTTCGGCGTTGTTGCTGGCGCTGTTCGTCCTCATCGAAATGCGCGTCAAACGCCCGATGCTCGATCTGACCCTGTTCCGTTTTCCGCGCTTCATCGGGGTGCAGATGCTGCCGATCGGCACCTGCTATTGCTACATCGTGCTGGTGGTCATGCTGCCGCTGCGGTTTATCGGTGTCGAAGGCTTGAGTGAAATCGACGCCGGCCTGCTGTTGCTGGCGCTGTCGGCGCCGATGCTGGTGGTGCCGATGCTTGCGGCGTCCATGACCCGTTTTGTCTCGGCCGGTGTTTTGTCAGGCGTAGGCTTTTTGATTGCCGCCGTGGGCCTGCACTGGCTGAGTCTGTACAACGTCGGCGAATCGAAATTCGCGTTGGTGATGCCGATGGTGTTGATCGGGATCGGCGCAGGTTTGCCGTGGGGCTTGATGGACGGACTGTCGGTCAGCGTGGTGCCGAAAGAGCGCGCCGGCATGGCGGCCGGGATCTTCAACACGGTGCGGGTGGCGGGTGAGGGGATTGCATTGGCCAGCGTGGCGGCGATGCTTGCCTCGCTGCTGCATACCGATCTGCAATCGGTGGCCGGCAGCGCCGACGTTGCATTGATTGCCGAAACCGCGCACCGGGTGACGACGGGCGACATGGCTCACGCAATCAACACGATTCCAGGGTTGGCCAATGAACGTCTGGTGCAAGGCTACGCTTCGGCGTTCCAGTACCTGCTGCACATCCTGACGCTCATCACCCTGGCGTCGGCAGCCGTGGTGTTGGGGCTGTTGAGCAAGGATCGGACGGTATCGGAACCACAACAGGCTGCGGCATAAATAAAAAAAGCCCGGAAGCGCAAAACGCTTCCGGGCTTTGTTCATTGGATCAACGGCGATCCAGCCACACGGTCTGCGCATTGCAGAACTCGCGTACGCCGAAGTGCGACAGCTCGCGGCCGAAACCGCTTTTCTTCACGCCACCGAAAGTCACGCGCGGGTCGCTGGCGGAGTAGCCGTTGATGAACACCCCACCGGTTTCCAGTTCGCTGGTCAGTTGCTGGGCTAGGGCCACGTTGGCGGTGTAGATCGTGGCGGTCAGACCGAACTCGCTGTCGTTGGCCAGTGCTACGGCGTGAGCGCAGTCGCGAGCGGTGATGATCGAGGCTACCGGGCCGAATAGTTCCTGCCTGAACGAGGTCATGCGGTCGGTGACATCGGCCAGCACGGTCGGCTCATAGTAGTTGCCTGCGCCCTCGACCTTGCCGCCGCCGAGCAGCAGGGTGGCACCTTCTTCGAGGGTGTCGCGCACTTGTTGATCCAGCTCGTCACGCAGATCGAAGCGAGCCATCGGGCCGATGTAGTTGTCGGCGGACAACGGATCGCCCATCTTCAACTGACGGGTGGCTTCGACGAATTTGCGGGTGAATTCTTCGACCACGCCTTCTTCGATGATCAGGCGTTTGGCGGCGGCGCAGACCTGGCCGGAGTTCTGGTAACGACCGATCACTGCCGCTTGCACGGCTTCATCGATATCGGCGTCGTTGAGCACGATGAACGGATCGGAACCGCCCAGTTCCAGCACGCATTTCTTCAGTGCGGCACCGGCCTGTGCGCCGATGGCCATGCCGGCGCGGACGCTGCCGGTCAGGGTTACGGCAGCGATGCGCGGGTCAGCGATGGCGCTGGACACGCCTTCCGGAGTGACGTTGATCACTTCAAATACGCCATCGGCAAATCCGGCGCGCTTGAAAGCATCGCGCAGTAGATAGGCGCTGCCCATCACGTTCGGCGCATGCTTGAGCACATAGGTGTTGCCGGCAATCAGCGCCGGAACTGCACCGCGCAGTACCTGCCAGATCGGGAAGTTCCACGGCATCACGGCGAGGATCGGCCCCAGCGGACGGTACTCGATGCGCGCCTTGCCGCCTTCGACCAGGGTCGCCTCGGCGTTGAGCATGGCCGGGCCGTGTTCGGCGTACCACTCGCAGAGCTTGGCGCATTTCTCGATTTCGCCTCGGGCCTGGGCGATCGGCTTGCCCATTTCCTGAGTGATCATGGTCGCCATGGCTTCGCTGCTGTCACGCAGGGCGCCGGCCAGTGCGGTCAGGGCGCGGGAGCGGTCCTGCAAAGGCTTGCGTTTCCATTTACCGAAACCGAATGCGGCACGGGTCAGCGCGGCATCCAGGGCTTCAGCGGATTCGAAGGCGTAGTGACCGATCTGCTCGCCGGTGGCGGGGTTGATCGAGATGGCGTGGGTCTGGCTGGAAATCGGGCTCATGGCATCGTCCTGCGAGGTCAGTGGATGCGCTCAGAGTAGGGTGGCGTTTGATTTCTGGAAACTGAATAATAAAGAGCGTTTCTTTCACGATTGGAGAATGACTGTGGATCTGGTGCAACTGGAAATCTTCAAGGCTGTTGCCGAGCACGGCAGCATCAGCGCCGCGGCGGCGCAGATCCATCGCGTGCCGTCGAACCTGACGACCCGCATCAAGCAGTTGGAGGAAGATCTGGGCGTCGACCTGTTCATCCGTGAGAAAAGCCGCTTGCGTCTGTCGCCCGCCGGCTGGAGTTTTCTGGAGTACGCGCGGCGGATTCTCGATCTGGTGCAAGAGGCTCGCGCCACGGTGGCCGGCGAGGAACCTCAAGGTGCATTCCCGCTGGGCTCACTGGAAAGCACGGCGGCAGTACGGATTCCGGGTTTGTTGGCGACCTACAACCAGCAACATCCGAAGGTCGATCTGGATCTCTCGACCGGCCCTTCCGGGACGATGATCGACGGAGTGCTTTCCGGGCGCCTGGCGGCCGCGTTCGTCGACGGCCCGGTGTTGCACCCGGCCCTGGAAGGCATTCCGGCATTCGAAGAGGAAATGGTCATTATCTCGCCGCTGCATCACGGGCCGATCAAACGTGCTGCGGACGTGAATGGCGAGAATATCTACGCGTTCCGCTCGAACTGCTCCTATCGCCATCACTTCGAAAAATGGTTCAGTACCGACGCGGCGGTGCCCGGCAAGATCTTCGAAATGGAGTCCTATCACGGCATGCTCGCCTGTGTCAGCGCGGGGGCCGGCCTGGCCCTGATGCCGCGCAGCATGCTGCAGAGCATGCCGGGTTGCGCGACGGTAAGCGTCTGGCCGCTGGCGGCGGACTTTCGCTACTTGACCACGTGGCTGGTGTGGCGGCGGGGTACGGTATCGCGCAGTCTGAGCATGTTTGTGCGCTTGCTCGAAGAGCGCGGCGTGGTGCGTGCAGAAGAGAATTGACACTTTGTGTCATGGTTGTATCTTAGGCGTCCTGTTTCGCAATATAAAAAACTATACAGCGCAAGCGATTAGCCAGAAGGAATCAGCGATGACCACAGCCCTGAGCGGTAAAGAAGCAGTAGGTGAGCGTTTTGTGCTGGAGACCATGCGCCACGCCCAGCAGTTGACCTGGAAGGCCGTGGACGAGATCGCCAAGGTGATCAAACCCGGCATGCGCGAATCCGAAGCCCATGCACGTGGCAAGGAAATCCTCGTCGAACTGGGTATGGACCGGATCTGGCATCCACTGCTAATTCGCTTCGGCGCCAATACGCTCAAGACTTTCAAGGAGCGCTCCGAAGGCGACCCGGTACTGGGTGAGGAAGACATTTTCTTCATCGACATGGGCGTGGTGTGGGAAGGCCACGAAGGCGATGCCGGGGCGACGTTCGTCACCGGGTCTGATCCGCAAATGATCGCTTGCGCGGCAGCCTCCAAGGAGCTCTTCGACAAGGTCGAGGCCTTCTGGCGCCAAGGTGTAACGGGTGTCGAGCTGTACCGCTACGCCACCGATCAGGCCGAGGCCATGGGCTGGAAGTTGAACCTGGGCATCAAGGGCCACCGGGTCAGCGATTTTCCCCATGCGATTTATCGTGGCGGCAATCTCGGTGATTTCGATCAGGCGCCGAATGCCGGTGTGTGGATTCTGGAAATTCAGATCGAACACCCTGAGCTTCCTTATGGCGCGTTCTATGAAGACCTGTTGATCTGATTCACATTGGCGGTGCTAGAGTCAGGAGTCGATGTTCAAAGAGGTGCAGCGCTGTAGTTGTAACTACATAGCGCTTGTCACGATGATGCAGGCCGTTTCCTAACTTCAAAGTCAACAAAAGGACGTCCATCATGAAAGTCAGTGCCCGCAACGTGTTCAAAGGTCAGGTCAGCCAGGTTCAGGAAGGCTCGGTCAATGCGGAAGTCGTCCTGACCCTGCCGGGCGGCGAGAGACTGGTGGCGGTCGTGACCCTGGCCAGCCTCAAGAGCCTGGGCATTGCGGTGGGCAAAGAAGCCGTCGCCCTGGTCAAGGCACCTTGGGTGATGCTGATGACCGAATCCAGCGACATTCGCCTGTCGGCCCGTAACTGCCTGCAAGGCAAGGTGCTGAGCGTGACCGATGGCGCCGTCAACGCCGAGGTGGTGATCGAGCTGGCCGGCGGTTCGAAGGTCTACTCGATCGTGACCCGCGACGCGGTGAACGAATTGGGCCTGGCGGCTGGCGTCAGCGCCACTGCTGTGATCAAGGCTTCGCACATCATTCTGGGTGTGCCGGCCTGATCTATCCGCCGGTTCAATGACTGTAAGAAAAAGTGCCGGGCTCAAGCGAGCCCGGCACTTTTTTTGTTTCAATGCCCGGATAAAGCCAGGGACTGGAGAACGGCGAATGACGGCTCAGAAACATCTACCGGATCAAGCGGCATGGAGCCCTTGGACACCCACTGATTTATTCCAGCGACTCGAACACGTCGATCGGCCCTGGTGCATCGTAGGTGGATGGGCGCTTGATATCTGGCAGGGACAGCAAACCCGAGCGCATGAAGATCTGGAATTCACCATCCTGCGCGAAGACTTCCCGGTATTTCGCGCGGCACTGGGACCACTGGATTTCTATATGGTCAAGGGCGGCGTCTTTGAACTGCTGGAATCAAATCGCGAACCTGCTGCCGACATTTTTCAGATCTGGTGTTTTGATATCGAGGCGCACGCCTGGCGGGTCGACATGATGATTGAACCGGGTACGCCAGACAGGTGGGTTTACAAGCGCGATACGTCGATCACTGGCGAACGCAGTGAAATGGTCCGCACCAACGATGCGGGCATTCCCTACCTCAGGCCTGCGGCCATTTTGTTGTTCAAGGCCAGACACCTCAGGGCAAAGGATCAAGCGGACTTCAATTTCACCTTGCCCGGACTTTCGCTCGGGGAGCGGCAATGGTTGATGGAGCATCTGGCCCAGGTACACCCGGGGCATGAGTGGCTGGCGAAAATCTGAAGGTAGAGATCATGGTCGGTGTTCGTTGCGTGGATCAAAGCAACCAGCTCAAAGACGCCTGCCTGGTCAGTGTCGGCTCGTGCGAGGCGTTCAAGGGTGACTGACGTCGATCACGGCGTGCCGTTGCGCCCGTGAAGCAAATAGCTGGGGCGCTGGCTCAACCGTTCGTAGTAGGCAGTCACCGCCGACAGGTGCGGATGCTCCACCGGCGTCTCGAACCAGCGATTGACCGACAGGCCGATAGGGATGTCGGCGAGGGAAAACTGCTCGCCGCTGACATAGGCGCCGGTCTTTTGCAGCTGTCGGTCGAGGATCTCCATGTGCCTTGCCCACTCCCGGCAACCGGCCGCAAGAGCCAGGCTGTCCTGATGCGCGGGTGACTGGCGTACCAGCGACATGAACGCATACGACCAGGACTTGTTCAGCTCCGAAGCCTGCCAGTCGATCCATTGGTCCACCCGCGCGCGGGCGCGCGCCTCGCTCGGGTAAAGTTGTTCGCCGACATAGCGCGACGCGAGATAACGAATGATTGAGTTCGATTCCCACAACGTGAAGTCATCGTCTTGAATCACCGGCACCATCGCGCAGGGATTGAGTGCGAGGAACTCCGGTGTCAACGTCGATTGAAAACCTGAGCCCCAGTCTTCGCGTTCGAAGGAAAGGTTCAATTCAGCACAGGTCCACAGCACTTTACGCACGTTGATCGATGAGGCTTTGCCCAGAATTCGCAGCATTGGATTTCCATCTCCGGTTATGGTCGGGCGTAAAGAAATAGCACAACGCAAAGCAGAAGGCCCGCACATGGCGGGCCTTGTTTGTTCAGCTCGTTAACTTCAGAGACTGCCCGCCAGTTTCCCGGTCATCAGCCGCCGACGATAAGCACTGTCACGACTGGCCAGCCAGAAATACAGCGGCGACGTCACCAGCAATCCCACCAGCCAGGAAAGGTCCGCGCCGTTGATATGCGCCGACACCGGGCCGACGTACAGCGGTGTGTTCATGAACGGAATTTGCACCACGATGCCGATCGCATACGCCAGCAAGGCCTGCGGGTTATAGCGGCCGTAGATGCCGCCGTCGACCTGGAAGATCGAGGCGATGTCGTACTGACCTTTGTGGATGGCGTAGAAGTCGATCAGGTTGATCGCTGTCCACGGCACCAACACCACCAGCAGCACCAGCACCATGTCGACGAAGTGCCCGATGAAGTCTGACGACGCGCCCACGGCAGCGAAGCAGCAGGCCAGCAGCACGATCAGCGAAATCACCGCGCGGCTCTTGGCGGTCGGAATCCAGCGGTAGGCGAAGGTCTGCACCAGGGTGATCAGCGACAGCACGGCGCCGTACAGGTTGAGCGCGTTGTGGCTGATTACGCTGAGCAGGAACAGCACCAGCATCAACGGGCCGATCGAGCCGGTGGCGAGTTTCACCGCGTCCATGGTGTCCATGCCCACCGGGGTTGCCAGCACGGCGACTGCCCCGAAGATGAACGACAGGCTGGAGCCCAGTGCGGAGCCGAGGTAAGTGGTCCAGAACGTCGCGGCCACCGGCACATTGGCTGGCAGGTAACGCGAGTAATCCGACACGTACGGCGCAAACGCAATCTGCCACAACGCTGCCAGCGACACGGTGGCGAGCCAGCCCGAAAGATTGAAACTGCCACGGGTGAGGAAGTCAGCGGTCTGCACGTGAGTCAGGATGTAGCCGAAGCCGACCACGATGCCGATCCCCAGCACCCAGGTGCCGATGCGGTTGAGCACGTGGATGAAGCGGTAACCGATGATCCCGATGATCCCCGAACCCAACGCGCCGATGACGATGCCGACCGGCACCGGAACACTGTCGACCACGCCATGCAGGGACTTGCCGGCCAGCACGATGTTGGAGGCGAAGAAGCCGATGTACATGACGCCGGCAATCAACACCACCAGCAGTGCGCCGAGGGAGCCGAATTGTGCGCGGCTCTGGATCATCTGCGGGATGCCCATCTGCGGGCCTTGGGCCGAGTGCAGCGCCATCAGCACACCGCCGACCAGATGGCCGACCAGAATGGCAACGATGCCCCACACCAGGTTCAGGTGAAACAACTGCACGCCGAGGGCGCCGGTGACGATGGGCAACGGCGCGATGTTGCCGCCGAACCAGAGGGTGAACAGATCTCGAACCTTTCCGTGGCGATCTTCGGGCGGCACGTAGCCGATCGTGTGTTTCTCAATGAGCGGTGCGGACGTTGTTGCAGAGGTGGCCATGACGAACTCCAAGGCAAGGACGAGTACGTGGACGTACTTCAGTGAGCGCCGGCACGGACGGCGCATTTCTTGTTGGGGTTGATCATGGGCAAGGAAAGGGGAGAGATAAATTAGTAGTTTTGTTGCTTCAGGCGTTAAAAAAACGAGGCTCTCCGGTCAGATATAAACGCTCTGTCTCGGGCGTTTCAGCGCCATGAACGACAATGCAGCTGACCTCCATTGGAGCAGCTGTCTGTCGGTGTTATTGCGGCTTGGCTGCGGACTTTTATCCAGCAGCCAGACCGTTTTTTCAAAGGCGAATCGACGCCAGCATCCGTTGCAGCATCGCATCGCAGGCCGTGAGCTGATCGCGGCTGACGAACTCGTCCGGCTTGTGGCCCTGATCCATGCTGCCAGGCCCGCACACCACCGTGGGAATCCCCACGGCGTCGAACAATCCGCCTTCGGTGCCAAAAGCCACGGTGCCGAAATCGTCCGAGCCACAGAACGTGGCGATCAATTGCGCAGCTTGGCTCCGGGCATCAGTCGCCAGTCCCGGATACGCCGACAGTTCGCTGAAGCGGATATCACTCTGCCCGCTGACGGCCCGCATGCGCGGCAGCATCTGCTGCTCGGCGTAAACCTTGAGCTGCTGGGCGACGACCGCCGGATCCTGCGAGGGCAGGGCGCGGATTTCGAAGTCGAAACGGCAGTCGGCAGGGACGATGTTCAGGGCTTTTCCGCCACTGATCACACCGGTTTGCACTGTGGAATACGGCGGGTCGAAACGCGGATCGAGGTGCTCATCCTTGAGTTGCCGGCCGATGCGTCCCAGCTCGCCGATCAATTCGGCGGCGCATTCGATGGCATTGACCCCAAGCGGCGCATAGGCCGAGTGACACGCGTGCCCCTGGACATCGCAACGCATCGCCAGTTTGCCCTTGTGCCCGAGCACCGGTTTGAGTTCGGTCGGTTCGCCGATGATGCACAGCAGCGGTTTGACCGGACGCTGCTCCAGCACCTTGAGCAACGAGCGCACACCGAGGCAGCCGACCTCTTCGTCAAAGGACAAGGCAATGTGCACTGGCATACGCAACGGTGCTTTGACCAACGAAGGCACCAACGCCAGCACGCAGGCGATGTAGCCCTTCATGTCCGCCGTGCCACGACCGTAAAGCTTGCCGTCACGCTCGCTGAGTTCGAACGGTGGCACGGTCCATGGCTGGCCATCGGCAGGCACCACATCGGTGTGCCCCGACAACACGATGCCCGGCTGATCGGCCGGGCCAATCGTGGCGAACAGGTTGGCCTTGCTGCGCTCATCGTTGTAGATCAGCTCGCACGGCACATCGAACCGTTCGAGGTAGTCGCGCACGAAGTCGATCAATTGCAGGTTGGACTCGCGGCTGGTGGTGTCGAACCCCACCAGCGTCTTGAGCAACGCGACGCTGTCGCTCATCGGTCGTCTCCGGCAACCCCGTAGCCCGGCGCCTTGGCCGGATCGAGGGCGCGGTCGATATAGTCCTGCAGCTGCGGGCGATAGGCGTCCCAGAGTTTCTGCAGCTGGCCGATCGGGTCTTCATCGGCCCAGTCCACCCGCAGATTGACGATGGGCCAGGTCAGTTCGCCGACCACGACCACGGCTGCCGAATGCACCGGGCCTGCTTCACCGCCCAGGGCCTGGGCGGCATGCAAGGCCTTGAGCAGGCGATCGGCCAATTGGCCTTCGCCATCCTCGAAGGCGCTGACCATGGCTTCGATCACCGAGCGCCCGGCGAGCATGTTGCCCGCCGCCACGCATTGCTCACCCGACACCGCGTTGTGTACTCCAAGAGTTTGTGCACCGCTGAAATGCGCGGTCTGGCCAAGGTGGTTGATTGCCGTGATCTGCCGGTACTGACTGTAGCCATTGCGGGTCAGCACCGTGTCCAGCGCCGCCTCTGGCGACAGGCCTTGCTCCATCAGGGCGAGCACTTCCGGGCCGAGGGAGGGCAGGGTGATGTTCTGGCTCGACACCGCGCCGACCCCCGGCAACAACCACGGGCAGCGGGCGCCGACGGCGATGCTGGAGGAACTGATGGCGATGCCGAACTGACCGGTTTCGGGGCAGCGGGCGGCAATGGAAAATGTCATGTGTGGCCTCCTTTCGCTAAGGTCTAATTACTCGGGAATCACCGCAACCACATCGATCTCCATCAGCCACTGCGGCTGACCCAGCGCCGACACCACCAGCCCGGTGGAGATCGGGAATACGCCTTTCAGCCATTTGCCGACTTCCTGATACACCGGCTCGCGGTAGCGCGGGTCGATCAGGTACGTGGTGGTCTTGACGATGTGGCTCAGGTCGCTGCCGGCCTCTTCGAGCAGTTGCTTGACGTTGCGCATCGCCTGTTCGGCCTGCGCGCGCGGGTCGCCGAGGCCGACCAGTTCACCATCGAAATTGGTGCCGACCTGACCACGGACATACACGGTATTGCCGGCACGCACGGCCTGGCACAGATCGTTGTCCAGGGTCTGATTCGGGTAGGTGTCCTTGGTGTTGAACATGCGGATGCGGGTGTGGGTTGGCTGACTCATGTGGGGCTCCTGACGAAATCGGACCCGGCGCGACAGGCGCCGGGATTGAAGAGGGAAATCAAGCGTCGACGGTGTCGGCGGTTTTGTTGTGCAGTACGGCTTCGCGTTGCTCGGCATCGCGATAGGCCAGGTATTTGCGCTGGGTGGCGATGTGATCGGCCACGTGCTTGGCGTCGTGCCACACGCCCCAGATGAACGACGAACCGCGTCGCGACTGCCACGGCAGACCGAGGAAATACACACCCGCTTCGCTGGACACACCGCGCTGGTGTTGTGGTTTGCCGTTGTCGTCGAACGCGGCAACTTTCAGCCAGGAATAGTCCACGGCAAACCCGGTGGCCCAGATGATCGAGGTGATGCCGGCGGCGGCCAGATCGAGATCGGCCAGCGGGTTTTTCACGCATTCAGGGTCCGGATAGGTTTCCCGGGCTTCCGGTTCCAGCGGCAGATCCAGACCGTTGCGTTCGATGTAGGCGTCGGCGGCATCCAGCAGCGCAAGGTAGTTCTCGTCGCCACGCTTGAGGTTGTCGCGCAGGTCTTGCTTGAAGGTCACCACGCCGTTGCTGAACGACTCGGTCACACCGACCAGAGTCATGCCGCGATGGGCCAGACCACGGAAGTCGATAGTGCGGCCACCGTGGGCGCCGCTGACGGCGATGGTCACGTGCTCGCGGCCGGGTTTCATTGCGGCCTGATCCCACTCGCCGAGCACGCCGAGCCACCAGCAGAAATCACGGTTGCGATAAGCGCGAGGCGGGCGGTCATGGGCGCCGACCGAGAGATACACCTGCTTGCCCGAACGCTGCAGTTCATCGGCGATCTGCACGCCCGACGAACCGGCGCCGACCACCAGCACCGCGCCGGCCGGCAGTTGTTGCGGGTTGCGATAGTCGGCCGAGTGAATCTGCAGCAGGCGTTCATCTTTCGGCGCAATGGCCGGAATCACCGGGCGCTGGAACGGGCCAGTCGCAGCGACGACGCGGGCGGCTTCGATCACGCCTTCGGAAGTCTCGACGGTGAAGCCCGGACGACCGACATTGCGCACTACGCTCTTCACATCCACGCCGGTGCGGATCGGCGCGTTGAATTTTTTCGCATAGGCTTCGAAGTAGTCCGCAACGCGTTCCTTGTGGGCAAAACCATCCGGATCGACATCGTCGAATTCCATCCCCGGAAAGCGGTCGTGCCACGCCGGACCGTTGGCCACCAGCGAATCCCAGCGCCCGGTGCGCCAGCGTTCGGCGATGCGGCTGCGCTCCAGCACCAGGTGCGGCACCCCGAGTTTGCTCAGGTGTTCACTCATGGCCACACCCGCTTGACCGGCGCCGACAACAAGCGTGTCTGTTTTTATTATTTCAGTGGTCATCTCTGATCCCTTCTCACGAGGCCGTTGGATTCAGGCCGCTGTCGACCTGTTCTCTGTGCTTGGGATCAGACTAGGGAGGGGGTGGTTATCGGTAAAATATTATTAAGCTGGCATGTGAAGATAAAAACGTGATGCAGAGGCTTCAAAGCCCCGTAAATGCTGGGCCTCGCCATGGCACCGGAATCCGGGACAACGAAAAAAAAGGGCCGTCGACAGGGTAGTCGGCAGCCCTTTGCAAGGCGTGTTCGGATCACTCGGACTCAGCGATCGAGAAACGCCAGCAGGTCTTCATTCAATTGCTGCGCATGGGTCACGGCGAAGCCGTGCGGTGCGCCGGCATACACCTTCAATTCGGCGCCCTCGATCTGCGCGGCGGCGCGTTTGCCGGTGGTTTCGAACGGCACGATCTGGTCGCCATCGCCGTGAATCACCAGGGTCGGCACATCGATTTTCGCCATGTCCGGGCGGAAGTCGGTTTCCGAAAATGCGGTGACGCAATCCACGGTGCCCTTCAGCGAGGCGAGCAGGGCGATATTCAGGGTTTGCGTCAGCACGCCTTCGGAGACTTTCTGGCCCTGATTGGTGCCGTAGAACGGCGCGGCGAAATCGGCGATGAACTGCGCGCGGTCCTTCAGCAGGCCGGCCTTGATCCCGTCGAACACCGATTTGTCGACGCCCTCGGCAAAGTCCGGTTTCTTGCCGAACAGCGGCGTCACTGCGCCCAGCAGCACCAGACCGGCAACGCGTTCGCTGCCGTGGCGTGCGATGTAGCGGCTGACATCGCCGCCGCCCATGGAGAAGCCGACCAGAGTCACGTCACGCAGGTCGAGGTGCTCGATCAACTGCGCGATGTCGTCGGCGAAAGTGTCGTAGTCGTAGCCGGTCCACGGCTGCCCGGAGCGGCCGAAACCGCGACGGTCGAAGGCGATGGTGCGGTAGCCACGACTGCTCAGGTATTCCATCTGGTATTCCCACATGTCGGCGTCCAGCGGCCAACCGTGGCTGAACAGCACGGGCCTGCCGCTGCCCCAGTCCTTGAAATAGATCTCGGTGCCGTCTTGGGTGGTGAACGTGCTCATGGAAACTCCTTGGGTGTGGGCCTGTGTGGATGCCGTGATGGCAGCGATCACTATCGCTACAAAGCGCATTGGCCACTTGTACGCAGGTGCTAAGTTCGAGGTGTACGGCGTTATCGGTTTTGTAGCCTGAGTTGTAAGATGCAACCGCATCCCATCTTTCGTTTGCTGGAGATATACGAAATGAAGCGCAAAAGCCTTGCCGGCGATGTCTGCCCGGTCGCCCGGGCGCTGGACCTGATCGGCGACTGGTGGTCGTTGCTGATCGTCCGTGATGCGCTGGAAGGCATCCGCCGTTTCGGCGATTTCGAGAGAAGTCTGGAAATCGCCAAGAACATCTTGAGCGTTCGCCTCAAAGGCCTGGTGGAGCGCGACATCCTGCGCCTGGTGCCGGCTTCCGATGGCAGTGCTTACAAGGAATACGTACTGACGGAAAAGGGCCGGGCGCTGCAAACCGTGATCGTCGCGCTGTCGCAGTGGGGCGGGGAGTTCATGTTCGAGCCCGGTGAGTCGGGGTCAGTGATGGTGGATGCGCAGAAGGGGAAGCCGATCAGGAAGCTTGAGCTGTTGTCGGCTGATGGGCGCCAGTTGGCTGCGGAAGATATCGCGACAACCTCGACTGCGTACTGACACCTGCGTCAGGTGGAAAAAAGCGCCCCGACGTTCTGCTCGGGGCACTTCTGCATTCAGGGCCGCTTGGCGTATTTAACGAAACGCCGGCACCACATGCTTGATAAACAACTCCAACGACTTCTTCTTCTCCGCATGCGGCAAGCTGTTATCGCACCAGAAACTGAACTCATCCACTCCCAGTTCCTGGTAGTACTTGATCCGCGGAATGATCTCTTCCGGCGTACCGATCATCGCGGTCTTGTGCAGGCTCTCCAGCTCAAACTCCGGCCGACCGGCAAATTTCTCTTCCGGGCTCGGGGCGAGGAAGCCGTTCACTGGCACTTCCTTGTTGCCGAACCACGCATCGAAGGTGCGGTAGAAACGTGAAATCGCCTTGGCGCCGACCTTCCAGCCTTCAGGGTCATCCACTGCATGTACGTGGGTATGACGCAGCACCATCAATTGCGGACGCGGTACGTCGGGATTGTTGTCCAGCGCGGTCTGGAATTTGTTCTTCAGGTCGAGGACTTCTTCATCGCCCTTCATCAACGGCGTGACCATCACGTTGCAGCCGTTGGCTACGGCGAAGTTGTGTGAGTCCGGGTCGCGGGCGGCGATCCACATTGGTGGGTTGGGTTTCTGGATCGGTTTCGGCACGCTGGTCGACGTAGGGAATTTCCAGATGTCGCCATTGTGGGCGTAGTCGCCTTGCCACAGGGCGCGGACCACCGGGACCATTTCCCGCAACGCCTGGCCGCCGCTGGAAGCAGGCATGCCGCCGGCCATGCGGTCGAATTCAACCTGATAGGCGCCACGAGCCAGGCCGACTTCCATCCGGCCGTTGCTGATGACGTCGAGCAGGGCACATTCCCCGGCGACCCGCAGCGGGTGCCAGAACGGCGCAATGATGGTACCGGCGCCGAGGTGAATGGTGGTGGTTTTGGCGGCGAGGTAGGCCAGCAGCGGCATCGGGCTCGGCGAGATGGTGTATTCCATGGCGTGGTGTTCGCCGATCCACACGGTGCTGAAACCGCCAGCCTCGGCCATCAACGTCAGTTCGGTCAGGTCTTCGAACAGTTGACGGTGGCTGACGCTTTCGTCCCAGCGTTCCATGTGTACGAACAGGGAAAATTTCATGACGCTACCTCGGATCTCTTGTGGTCGGCCGGTCGCATGCAGGCCTGTTTAAATGCAATCGTGCGGATCAGGCGAAGGCGGGCAGGGCGCCCATCTTGCCGTGGCAATACACCAGGGGGCCGGCGTCCTGTTGGGGCACGATGAGGTTCTTCACCGCACCGACCATGATCGCGTGGTCGCCGCCTTCGTATTCGCGCCACAGCTCACATTCGATGATAGCTGTCGCGTTGGCCAGGATCGGGTTGCCCAGTTCGCTCAGCGTCCACTCGATGCCCTGGGCCTTGTCCTTGCCTTTGCGGGCGAACGCGTAGGCTTCGCTCTGCTGGCCGCCGGACAACACGTGAATGGCAAAACGTTTGTTCTTGATCAGAACGGGATAGGAATCGGAGCTGTAGTTGGGGCAGAACAGCACCAGGGCCGGGTCCATCGACAGCGAACTGAATGCGCTGGCGGTCAGGCCGACGATCTGGCCGTCGTCATCCAGCGTGGTGATGACGGTGACGCCGGACGGGAACGAGCCCATGACTTGTTTGTAGACGGCAGCATCGATCATTGGTCAATCCTCGAGTGCGGTGAAGCGTGTTTTTATTCGTTTGTGGGTCTGATGGTATACCGTAATACATCGATTGCAAGCGCTTTTTTGGTGAAACGATAAACGTGGTGCATTCGTCGGAAACTCAACATTTACGGGGCTTTCGTCTAGCCGTAAAGCCTGGCTATCGGGGAGGATGCCGGATCAGTTACCGCCGCAAACAGCGGATCAGTCTTGTGAAAATGTTGGAATACCATAATATGGTGTTCATCTGAGGGGCGGCCAAGAACGTCCCCGGTTTGGCTTCATACAACGATAAGAACAGACCCAATCGAGTTCATATATGTCCCAGATGTCCCGGCAAGATCCGTTGATCGAGAATCACACGGTCGACTACGTCCCACTCGCGGAACGCCACGGGAAGGCCCGCGACCTATTCACCCTTTGGTTCAGCACCAACATTGCGCCACTGCCCATCGTCACCGGCGCCATGGTGGTTCAGGTGTTTCATCTCGACCTGTTCTGGGGGCTGCTGGCGATTGCGCTGGGGCACATGATCGGCGGGGTGGTGATTGCACTGGCGTCGGCGCAAGGTCCGCGCATGGGCATTCCGCAAATGGTGCAGAGTCGTGGCCAGTTCGGGCGCTACGGTGCGCTGTTGATCGTGTTTTTCGCCGCAATCATCTACATCGGTTTCTTCATTTCCAACATCGTGCTCGCGGGCAAATCCATCGTCGGCATAGCGCCGTCGGTACCGGCACCGTTGAGCATCCTCATCGGTGCCCTCAGCGCCACGGCCATCGGCGTGATCGGCTACAACTTCATACATACGCTCAATCGCATCGGCACATGGGTGATGGGCAGTGCGTTGCTGGCCGGGTTCATCTACATCTTTGCCCACGACTTGCCGGCAGACTTCTTCACCCGTGGCAGCTTCAATCTGTCCGGGTGGCTGGCGACGGTGTCGCTGGGCATCATCTGGCAGATCAGTTTCTCGCCGTATGTGTCTGACTATTCCCGCTACCTGCCGGCGGACATCGGCATCGGCAAGCCATTTATCGCGACTTATCTGGGCGCTACGCTGGGCACGATTCTGTCGTTCACCTTCGGTGCGGTAGCGGTGTTGGCGACGCCCGAAGGCACCGAGGCGATGGCGGCGGTCAAGCAGTCCACCGGTTGGCTGGGGCCGATTCTGATGGTGCTGTTCCTGCTCAACATCATCAGCCACAACGCGCTGAATCTGTATGGCGCGGTGTTGTCGATCATCACCTCGATCCAGACCTTCGCCAGCCAGTGGACGCCGAGCATCAAGGTGCGAGTGATCCTGTCGAGCGTCGTGCTGGCGGGTTGTTGCGTGGTGGCGCTGGGGGCTTCGGCGGATTTCATTTCCGAGTTCATCGGCCTGATTCTGGCGCTGCTGCTGGTACTGGTGCCGTGGGCGTCGATCAACCTGATCGACTTCTACCTGATCAAGCGCGGCAGTTACGACATCGCCTCGATTTTCCGCGCCGATGGCGGGATCTACGGGCGCTTCAATCTGCACGCGATCATTGCCTATTTCATCGGCATCATCGTGCAGTTGCCGTTTGCCAACACTTCGTTGTACGTCGGCCCCTACGCCAACCTGGTGGACGGTGCGGACCTGTCGTGGCTGGTCGGCCTGATCGTGACCTGCCCGTTGTATTACTGCCTGGCGACGCGTGGGCAAACCCAAAAGAGCAGGGCGACGAGGTTGGGCTATACCGACTGATCGCTCGCCGTCTGTTCAAACAATGCCCGGCCACTCGCCGGGCATTGTCGTTTCAGTATTCTGACGGTCACGCAAATTGGCCATATCGATCCCCTTTTTGGCCAATCGGCTACTGTGCGCCTTGTGCGCTTGTCGGCAAGAATCGAAGCCACAACAAGACGCTGCACCTTCCTTGCCCTTGGCTGACCTGACAGCCGCTGCCGTGTACAGAACATAAAAACCATCGACTCACGCTGCATTCGGGGAAACACAACATGGTCACGATGAAACGCATTCTGGGCGCTACTGTTTGCGGGCTGACGCTGCTGGCCGGCGCCGTCCAGGCCGAACAGCGCGAACTGCGGGTATACAACTGGGCGGATTACATCCTGCCGTCGGTGCCCAAGGATTTCGCCGCCAAAAGCAACATCAAAGTGACCTGGGACACCTTCGACACCAACGAATCCCTCGAAGCCAAACTGCTGACCGGCAACTCCGGCTACGACCTGGTGGTGCCGTCGAACCAGTTCCTCGATACCCAGATCAAGGCCGGCGTGTTCCAGAAACTCGACAAGTCCAAACTGCCGAACTGGAGTCACCAGGATCCGGCGCTGCTCAAGTTGCTCGATTCCAACGACCCCGGCAATCAGTACGGCGTGCCGTACATGGTCGGCACGGTGCTGATCGGTTTCAACCCGGCCAAGGTCAAGGCTGCGCTGGGCGAGAATGCGCCGGTGGACAGCTGGGATCTGGTGTTCAAACCCGAGAACATGGAAAAGCTCAAATCCTGCGGCGTGGCGATGCTCGATTCGCCGTCGGAAATCCTCCCGCTGGCCCTGCATTATCTGGGCCTGGACCCGAACAGCCAGAACCCGGCCGACTATGAAAAAGCCAAGGACCTGATGCTCAAGGTTCGCCCCTATGTCACCTATTTCAACTCAGCGAAGTACATGACCGACATCGCCAACGGCGACATCTGCGTGGCCATCGGTTATTCCGGCAGCTTCTACCAGTTCGGCAACCGTGCCAAAGAAGCGAAAAACGGTGTGGTGGTCGATTGGCGTCTGCCGAAGGAAGGCGCGCCGATCTGGTTTGATACCTTCGCCATTCCGAAGAGCGCGAAGAACGTTGAGGAGGCCCACGAGTTCCTCAACAACCTGCTCGATCCGAAGGTCATTGCCTCGATCAGCGACTTCCTCGGCTACCCGAATGCCAACAAGGATTCGCTGCCGCTGATCAACAAGGAAATCACCGGCAACCCGAACCTGACACCGACCAGTGAAGCGCTTAAGACGCTGTACGTGGTGCAGCCATTGCCGCAGAAACTGGAGCGGGTGCGGACGCGGGTGTGGACCAGCATCAAGTCCGATAAATAGGTTCAAAGCCGTGGGAGCCGTTTGCTCCCACGGATGTCATTTCGCCTGACTTTCTTCGGGCGACTTGTCCTTCGTCAGCACCAGACTGAGCAACACCGACGCCAGAATCAGCCCGCCGACAATCGCCAGCGACCACTCCACCGGCATGTGAAACCACGGCATCGCCGTCATCTTCCCGCCGATGAACACCAGCACCAGCGCCAGTCCGTACTTGAGCAGATGAAAGCGGTCGGCCATGTCCGCCAGCAGAAAATACAGCGCCCGCAGCCCCATGATCGCGAAGATGTTCGAGGTGAAAATGATGAACGGATCGGTCGTCACCGCGAAGATTGCCGGGATGCTGTCGACCGCAAACATCAGGTCGCTGGCCTCGATCAGCACCAGCACCAGAAACATCGGAGTGGCCCAACGCACGCCGTTCTGCAGCACGAAAAAGCGCTCGCCATGAAAGCCGTTGGTGATCCGCAAATGCCCGCGCACCCAGCGCAGGAGCGGGTTGTTATCGAGGTCGGGCTGCTGGTCGGCGAACACCAGCATCTTGATCCCGGTGATGATCAGGAACACACCGAACACATACAGCAACCAGGTGAACTGCGACACCAGCCACACCCCGGCAAAAATCATCGCCGCGCGCATCACGATCGCCCCCAGCACGCCGTACAGCAGCACCCGGCGCTGTAACTCCGGCGGCACGGCGAAGTAGCCGAAAATCATCACGAAGACGAACATGTTGTCGATCGACAGCGACTGCTCGATCAGGTAACCGGTGAGGAATTCCAGGGTCTTGACCTTGGCGATTTCGGGACCGAATTCGCCGTTGAGATACCACCAGAGCAACCCGGCGAAAGCCATCGCCAACATGCACCAGGCAATGACCCAAGATGAGGCTTCGCGCACCGAGACCCGATGGGCCTTGCGCCCGCCGAAGACAAACAGGTCAACGGCCAGCATGGCGAGGACAAAAACGATGAAGGCGGCCCACATCCAGGGTTCGCCGATGTTGATGGGGTGCATGTCGTTCTCCCTGTCCTTATGTTTTTCGGGGTAGACGGGGCCATGCTAGTAGGAGAATTCCGACGAAGAAAAATCGTTTATTTCGTGGGTATTGTTCGTGAATAACGAAGTGTCGAGCGCCACGGGTAGCGCACGGGTAATACTTCATTCGACACTTCTTTGCTAACCTCGCTGTCGAGCCAGCCCACCATGCCAGGAGCGACGATCATCGACACGCCAGATCCTCAAGCCGTCTGCAGCCCGATCACCAGCGCTGCGATCTTCATCGTGGCGACCCTTAACGCCGAAGCCGAGGCGGCCGAAACCGTCCGCAGTTGGTGCGCCGATATCGCGGGCCTGACACGCTCGGTCGGCAAGCGCGTGCCCTCGGGCAACCTGTCCTGTGTCTGCGGGTTTTCTTCCAGCGCGTGGGATCGTCTGTTCGGCAGCCCGCGACCGGCGTCGCTGCATGACTTTCGCGAATTCGGTGTAGAAGGGCGGCGCGCCGTCTCCACGCCCGGCGACCTGTTGCTGCACATTCGTGCCGATCAGATGGACCTGTGTTTCGAGCTGGCGACGCAACTGATGTCGGCACTGGACGGTGCCGTTACGGTCACCGACGAGGTGCAAGGTTTCCGCTATTTCGACATGCGCAGCATCATCGGTTTCGTCGACGGCACGGAGAATCCGGTCGGCCGCAAAGCCGAGCATTTCACCCTCGTAGGCGATGAAGATCAGACGTTCAGCGGCGGCAGTTATGTGCTGGTGCAGAAGTATCTGCACAACATGAAGGCGTGGAACGAATTGCCGGTCGAAGCGCAGGAACGGGTGATCGGGCGGACCAAGCTGTCCGATATCGAGCTGGATGATTCGGTCAAACCGAGCAATTCCCACAGCGCGTTGACCACCATCACCAAGGATGGTGAAGAGGTGAAAATCCTGCGCGACAACATGCCGTTTGGTCGGCCCGGCGCAGGTGAGTTCGGCACTTATTTCATCGGTTACGCACGTTCGCCCGAGCCGCTGGAGCAGATGCTGGAGAACATGTTCGTCGGCAAGCCGCCCGGCAATTACGACCGGTTGCTGGACTTCAGTACGGCGGTGACCGGCAGTCTGTTCTTCGTGCCTTCGGCGGATTTGCTGGAAGAGCTGGCAGAGCGATAAAAAAACGGCGGGATCAATCGATCCCGCCGTTTTGCATTTACTTGCCTGCGGCCAGGGCTGGCGTACGCGGCGGCACCAGTCGTTTCGACCCGGTCGCTTCGAACGCTGCTGCCAGACGCAGCAACGTCGAATCGTCATAGGCGCGACCGGCAAACGTCAGCCCCACCGGCATACCAATGTCGGCCATCACGCCCATCGGCACGGTGACGGTCGGCACGCCGAGGTGGCGGATCGCGAGGTTGCCGTTGGCGACCCAGATGCCGTTGCTCCAGGCGATGTCCGCCGAGGCCGGGTTGACGTCGGCATCCGCTGGGCCGACGTCGGCGTTGGTCGGGAACAGCACGGCGTCGAGGCCGAGGCGATCCATCCAGTCTTCGAGGTCGAGCTTGCGGGTCTTCTCCAGACCGCGCAGGCCGTCCGGCAGCGTCGGGATCTGATCCCACGGCGTGATGCCGCGTTCGGCCATGCGCACGTACTCATCCATGCCGGCGGCGAGGTCGCCTTCACGGTTGGGCAGGGTGCCCGGGTCGTGCGGGAAGATTTTCGGGCCGTCGACGTCCGCCAGTCGATTGAGTTTCGGGTCACCGTTAGCGCGCAGGAAGTCATCGAAGGCCCAGGCCGACAGGTCCCACAGTTCGTGGTGCATGAACTCTTTGGAAACGATGCCGCGATTGAACACGGTCGGTGCGCCCGGACGATCGCCTTCGCAATTGGAGACCAGCGGGAAATCCACTTCGATGACTTCCGCGCCGGCGGCTTCGAGGGCCTGGCGAGCCTGTTTCCACAGGTCGATCACCGAGGCGCGGGTGTTGATGCGTTGCCCGGTCGGACCGCCAATGCCCGGCGCTTCGCTGGTGCCGGCCTCAGGGTCGGCGTTGATGTACATGCGTGGCACGCCGAGGCGTTTGCCAGCCAGAGCATCACTTTTCACTGCCAGATCAAGGTAGGAAGCAGGGCGCACCGAGGCGACGCTCGGGATCGGCACCCAGGGTTGCAGGCGCCACAGGTCTCCACGGGTGTCGGTGTCTTCGGCGACCACCACGTCGAGGACTTCCAGCAGGTCAGCCATGGTGCGCGCGTAGGGCACCACCACGTCCATGGTCGGCGTCAACGGCCAGTTGCCGCGCACCGAGATCACCCCGCGCGATGGCGTGTACGCGCACAGGCCGTTGTTCGACGCCGGGCCGCGACCGCTCGACCAGGTTTCTTCCGCCAGACCGAATGCCGAGAAGCTTGCAGCGGTGGCGGTGCCGGCACCGTTCGACGAGCCGGAAGCAAACGGTGCAGTCAGATAAGCGGCGTTGTACGGGCTTTCAGCGCGGCCGTAGACTCCGCGCTGCATCCCGCCATTGGCCATCGGCGGCATGTTGGTCTTGCCCAGGCAGATCGCGCCGCCCGCGCGCAGGCGCTCGATGGTGAACGCATCACGCTGGGCCACCAGATCGGCGAACGCCGGGCTGCCGGACGCAGCGGTCAGGCCTTTGACCAGATAGCTGTCCTTGGCGGTGTAGGGGATGCCGTCCAGCGGACCGAGGGTTTCGCCCTTGGCGCGGCGGGCATCGGACGCCTCGGCTTCCTTCAAGGCCTCGGGGTTGCGCACGATCACCGCGTTCAGGGCGGTGGCGGTGTCCGGGCCGTCAAAGGCATCGATACGTGCCAGATAGGCCTGAACCAGTTCAACCGCGGTGGTCTGGCCGGATTCGAGCGCCGAGCGCAGTTGAGCAATGGAAACTTCAGTGACTTCGATCATGCTGTTACCGCCGACAGGTTCGCTAAAGGGTGGTTGATCATTGTTATCGTCGAAACGTGTCAATCATTCTTGATGGGCGAAACTCTACCCTGAAGTTTGTCGATTGGCATGTCTTAATTCGATAAATATCGACAAAAATCAGCGAAAAAATTCTCCAGGCGTCTCGCCGAACTGTTGGCGAAAGGCTGCGATGAACGCCGATGTCGAATCATAACCGCAGGCCAGAGCCACTTCGGTGACCCGTTCGCCACGCTCTAGTGGCGTCAGCGCGCCCAGTAAGCGCAAGCGCTGGCGCCATGCACGGAAGGTCAGGCCGGTATCGCGCAAGAACAGCCGGCTCAAGGTTTTTTCGGTCACACCGAACTTTTCGCTCCAGTGACTGAGTGTGGTCTGCTGTTCCGGATGTTGCTCGAGACTTTGATAAATCTGCCGCAAACGGATGTCCTGGGGCAGTGGCAGCATCAGGTCGATTTGCGGGGCTTCGGCCAATTGATCGAGGATCACCTGTGCCAGGCGTCCATGAGGGCCGCTCTGGTCATACTCGACAGGAATCTGACTGAAGGCCCGGATCAGCTCCCGCAAAAGATCGCTGACGCCGAGCACATGACAACGCTCCAGCGCCCAACCCGCCACGCTGCAATCGATGTACAGGCTGCGCATTTCCGTGTGCGGCGAACTGAATACCCGATGCGGCACACCCGCCGGAATCCACACAGCGCGTTCCGGCGGCGCAACGAAACGGCCGGCGGCAGTCTGCACTTCAAGTACACCCTGAATCGCGTAGGACAATTGCACCCACGGATGACTGTGGCGACGGGTCAGGGCGCGATTGGGCAGCGATTCGGTGCGCCCGTACAACGGACGCGGCAGGCTCGGCAGCCCGGGAATGCTGCGTCTGACGCTCTTGTCGTGTCCTTTTGGCGGCATCTTGCGGCTCTTCGGCGTTAGTCGGTAATTTCCAGTCACGTTAGAGTCGCTTCCACGTACTGGCAACCCCCGGATGAACAAACCATGACGCGCCCAAGATTCTTGCCCGACAACTTCACCCTGACCCTGATCGGCGTGGTGCTGCTCGCCAGCTTCCTGCCCGCCAGTGGTCAGGTCGCGGTCGGCTTCGGCTGGCTGACCAACATTGCGATTGCGCTGCTGTTTTTCCTGCACGGCGCCAAGCTGTCCCGCGAATCGATCATTGCCGGCGCCGGTCACTGGCGCCTGCATCTGCTGGTGTTCAGCCTGACTTTTGTCCTGTTCCCGTTGCTGGGGCTGGCGCTCAAACCGCTGCTGTCGCCGATGATCGGTGACAACCTGTACATGGGCATGCTTTACCTCTGCGCATTGCCGGCCACGGTGCAATCGGCGATTGCCTTCACCTCGCTGGCCCGGGGCAATATTCCGGCGGCAATCTGCAGTGCGGCGGCGTCCAGCCTGTTTGGGATCTTTCTCACGCCGTTGCTGGTGACGTTGTTGCTGAACGTGCATGGCGACGGCGGTTCGACCGTCGACGCGATCCTGAAAATCAGTGTGCAACTGCTGCTGCCATTCATCGCCGGGCAGATCGCCCGCCGCTGGATCGGCGCCTGGGTCGGACGCAACAAAAACTGGCTGAAATTCGTCGATCAGGGTTCGATTCTGCTGGTGGTCTATGGCGCGTTCAGTGAAGCCGTCAACGAAGGCATCTGGCACCAGATTCCGGTGATCGATCTGCTCGGTCTGGTGGTGGCCTGCTGCATCCTGTTGGGGCTGGTGCTGCTGGCATCGACGCTGCTGGGCAAGTTGTTCGGCTTCAACCTGGAAGATCGCATCACCATCCTGTTCTGCGGCTCGAAAAAGAGCCTGGCCACCGGAGTGCCGATGGCCCAGGTGTTGTTTGCCGGCAGTACCATCGGTGTGCTGATTCTGCCGCTGATGCTGTTTCACCAGATCCAGTTGATGGTCTGCGCAGTGCTGGCGCAGCGTTATGCGAAACGACAGGAGTCGGTGCAGGAGCTGATGGCGCAGGTTGATCCGTAATCACGGCTGCGGAAGCTAACCCGCACCGGAATACTTGACTGCCGCCGCTGCCCGCGACGGCACGTTGAGCACCCGCAACAACGACGACACATGAATCCGCACCGTGAACGGCGAAATATCCAGTTCACGGGCGATTTCCTTGTTGGTCTTGCCTTGGGCAATCAGCCGCAGAACATCCTGCTGGCGCGGAGTGAGGGCGGCGCCGGTTTCAAGTGGCAGCAGACCCGACGGGGCGAACTTCACCAGCACTTCGCCTTCGCGGATCGCCAGGATGGCCTCGCCGATCTCGTCGGGGGCGATGTTCTTGCCGATGAAACCGTCGATGCCCGCCGCCATGACTTCGCCGATCAACGCCTCGTCATCGACCATCGACACTACGATCAGTGTGGTGCGCGGCAGGCGCCGACGCAGTTCGCCGAGCTGACTGACGCAAGTCAGGCCGGGGAAGCGCAGGTCCAGAATCAGCGTGTCCGGCTCATCGCCGGAAGGCAGCAGGGCGAGCACCGCCTCCAGATCGCCGGCTTCTTCGATCTGCGCCTCAGGCAACAGACGACTTACCGTGCGCACCATCGCTTCGCGAAACAGCGGATGATCGTCGGCTATGATGATTCGGCATGTCATGGCACAACCCTCCCTGGGTCGACATTTCTCACGGCGTGCACCTTAGCACCAGGCGAAGGCGTTGCCTGTCGGTTCGTGCTGATTCTGACGATTGCCGCACAAGGACGTTCCCCATGAAGTTCGAAAAGAACACCGAGCTCGATCAGGCCAATCTGCGCATCATCATCGCGAGTATCGCGCTGGTGTACATGGCCGTGCTTGGGTTCCTGCCGGGCCAGCGCTTCGATACCTATCTGCCGGTAGTCACTTACATTGCCCTGTTTTTGCTGGCCTCCGTCGGGCTGCGTCAGGCCATCGTGCGTTGGCCGGGGCATTACCCGGCGCGGCGGATATTCGGTATGGTCCACGATTACACCGGCACCTGCTTCGGTCTGGTAGTCGGTGGCGAGGCGGCGCTGCCCATCTATGCCGTGATGGTCTGGGTCAACCTCGGTAACGGCATGCGCTATGGCTCGCGCTATCTGGCGATCGCCACGGTATTGGCATTGCTTGCGCTGCTGGCGGTCTATCGGTTGACGCCGTACTGGCAGGCGCAACCGTTCATGGTGTTGATGCTGATGATCACCAGCACGGTGATTCCGGTGTATGCGCACCTTCTGTTGGAACGTACGCGCAAGGCTTCCGAAGAGGCGGTCGCGGCCAACCTGGAGAAATCGCGATTCCTGGCCCAGGCCAGTCATGACCTGCGCCAGCCGATCCACTCCATCGGCCTGTTTACCGCGTGTCTTCGCGAGTCGCGGCTGGGCGAGGATGAGCGGCGGCTGGTGGACAACATCGACCGTTCGCTGCTCAACGTGTCGCAGCTTTTCCGCTCAATCCTCGATCTGTACACCCTCGATAACGGCCGGGTTCAACCGAGGATGCAAACGCTGGAACTGGGGCAGTGGCTGACGGAACTGATTCGCCAGAATGTCGAAGCCGCGCGCTGGGCCGGGGTGGATCTGCGTCTGCACCGTTACGAGCATTGGGTGCACACCGACCCGGCCCTGCTGGCGACCATGGTGCAGAACGTGCTGTCCAACTGCTTCAAATATGGCGCGCAGCGGCCGGTGCTGGTGGGGGTGCGCAGAAAAGGGGCGGGGTTGGCCATCGTGGTGTATGACCGTGGCAGCGGCATTGCCGAGGAGCATCTGTCCAGGGTTTTCGAGGAGTTTTATCGGGTCCGTCAATTGCGTGACAAGGACGTTGAAGGCGTTGGGCTGGGCCTGTCGATCGTCAAGCGGCTGGGGCAGATGATCGGTGTCGATGTGTTGATTCGTTCTCGGCTGGGGCACGGCACGGCTGTGACGCTGCAGGGCTTGTCACGGGCGGCGCCGCAGTTGCCGGTCAACCGGGAGGAGGCTCGTCAGGTCGGATTGCTGACGGGGTTGAAGGTGTGTCTGGTGGAGGATGACCATAACGTTCTGCTGGCGACCTCGGCGTTGCTGGAGCGCTGGGGTTGCGTCGTGCAGGCCGAACTGACGGGGCAGGGGCTGGTCACCGATTGCGACATCATCGTCGCCGACTATGACCTCGGCTCGCACAGTACCGGTATCGAGTGCATCGACGAAGTTCGCCGTCAGCGGGGTTTTGCGGTGCCGGCCATGATCATCACCGGGCATGACATCGAAAAAATCCAGGCGGCCCTGCATGACCGCCAGATAGCCATTCTGTCCAAACCGGTGCGCCCGGCCGAGCTGCGCGCGACCTTGCGTGCGCTGCGCGACCGGCAGACCGAAGCGGTCAGCGCTTACACAGATAGTCCTGCGTAATGGTGGTTTGCAGGCAGTTGTACTGGCCCATGGTGCGGCAGATGTTTTTCTCCGAGCCGGAGACTTCGGCGCTCTTGTAGCCCCAGACCTTGCAGCGTCCTTCAGCGGTGGCCAATCCCTGGGCGGCAGAGGTTTGCCCGCTTTCGAACTGGCCCAGTTCATAGGAAACCTGGACGACACCATCGGTTTTGCTGCCGCCGGTGGCTTCCCATTGTTTCGGTGTGGCGCAGCCGCTGAGCACGACGGCGGCGAGGCTGAGGGTGGCGATGAGTGTTTTCATGATCGAACGGAATCCTTTACCGGATGAGAAGGCGGTGTAACGGTTTACTGGACCGGAATCGGCGACGCGCCTTTGGGCAGGCAGGACAGCGGAGGCGTCATGATGCCCATGCTGGCGACCGCGATGATCGCGCCACTGGGCAGTTCGCAGTTGTATTCGCCGGCGGCGGTGTAGGCGGTGTAGTAGGTCAGGGTGCTGTCGTTGCGGATGTTGCCGATTTTGGAGACGGGCTTGCCGATGACGGTCTGGGCCCGTTCGCGCATGCTGTCTTCGGTGGGCTTGGCGGTCTGGCAACCGGTGGCGCCGATAAGCAGGGCACCGAGCACCGTGATTCTGGCGACGTTGAGGTACAGGTTCATGGTGTTGCTTCCTTGGTGTTGTTGTTTTTCCAGGCACAACGATCCCGCGCACTGCGCAGCGGCAATGTTGGGGAGTGTCGGGGGTTGCGAGGGAATATAACGCCAGGGAACGGGGTGGTCGATTAGCACAAATGTGCTAGTGCGGCGCAACCGGCAGGCCGCCGGTCGCGCCGAACAGCATTACTGAGGGCTGTTGAACTGGTCTGAATAACTGCCGGTCATGAGAGCGGATGCAACCTGGTCGGAGCCCACGCCACGGCGAGAGTAGGCGAGCCTTCTGGCGTCCACCTTGTCGGCGCCATCGGAAGCGACTGCGCCAGCGCCCACGTGATCGGCACCATCGGAAGCGACTGCGCCAGCGCCCACGTGATCTGCGCCATCGGAAGCGACTGCGCCAGCGCCCACGTGATCTGCGCCATCGGAAGCGACTGCGCCAGCGCCCACGTGATCTGCGCCATCGGAAGCGACTGCGCCAGCGCCCACGTGATCTGCGCCATCGGAAGCGACTGCGCCAGCGCCCACGTGATCTGCGCCATCGGAAGCGACTGCGCCAGCGCCCACGTGATCTGCGCCATCGGAAGCGACTGCGCCAGCGCCCACGTGATCTGCGCCATCGGAAGCGACTGCGCCAGCGCCCACGTGATCTGCGCCATCGGAAGCGACTGCGCCAGCGCCCACGTGATCTGCGCCGTCGGAAGCGACTGCGCCAGCGCCCACGTGATCTGCGCCATCGGAAGCGACTGCGCCAGCACCCACATGATCGGCACCGTCAGAAGCGACGGCCTTGGCGCCCACGTGATCCGAACCATCCGAGGCAACCGAACCTGCGCCGACATGATCCGCCCCGTCAGACGCCACAGCCTGCGCCTGCGCCGCCCAGACTTCGGGCATCACCACCACTGTTGCAGCGACCGCCAGGACCATGCCTGACCAAAGCTTGTGTTTCATGATTTTCTCCACGACCCATCAGCCACCCAGCATCCGAGCATTCCCCGTCGGTTGACGGTGTGGCTCGTTGGCCCCGGGGTTAACCAGATTGGCGATTGGCACGGGCGCACCGCAAGGCGCACGGGTGTCGACGTTTTGCATGAAACCTGAACAGCGAACTCGAAAAGTATAGTTCGCCCCGATCGGGTGGCAGGTCCGGGGAGCGCGAAGGCGATAGTCGGTTAACTTCCTTGCAGGCAGGCGCTAGAAGAAAATCAATCTAAAAGCCGCGTAGCGCAAAGCAGCGTGTTTGCTAGGCTCAAGAATGTAGGCGAAGACGCAGACTGATGCGCAAGCGGATAGCGAGGAAGCGTTGGGCGCGTTCCGAAGGGTACACGGTTAGAAAGAACCCCGCGCTGGGTTCCAGCCCTTATGCCGTGTGAAGCAGCAGAGCACATTGCCTGTACTGTGGGAGTCCTGAGAAACCTCGTAAGCCAGAGACCAGCACTGGCCGCCTACTCGAACACCAAAGCCCGCTTCGTGCGGGCTTTGACGTTTCTGCGGGTTAGATGCTGGCCAGCGCTTGCGCCAGATCCGCACGCAGGTCCTCGATATCCTCGACGCCCACCGACAGGCGCACCAGGCTGTCACCGATGCCGAGCTTGGCGCGGGTTTCGGCCGGGATGGTGGCGTGAGTCATGATCGCCGGGTGCTCGATCAGGCTTTCCACACCTCCGAGGCTTTCGGCCAGGGCGAAGATCTGTACGTTTTCCAGGAAGCGCCGGGCGCCCGCCAGATCACTGTTCAGATCCAGGGAAATCATCCCGCCGAAACCGCGCATCTGACGCTTGGCCAACTCATGCTGCGGATGGGACTCCAGGCCCGGGTAATAGACGCGTTTGACCTGCGGCTGTTGCTCCAGCCAGCGCGCCAGCTCCAGCGCATTGCTGCAATGACGCTCCATGCGCAGCGCCAGTGTCTTCACGCCGCGCAGGGTGAGGAACGCGTCGAACGGGCCGGAGATGGCACCGACGGCGTTCTGCAGGAAGCCCAGGCGCTCGGCCAGCGCTGGATTGTCACCGACGACCGCGATCCCGCCGATCACGTCGGAGTGACCGTTCAGGTACTTGGTGGTCGAGTGCAGCACGATGTCGAAACCCAGTTCCAGCGGACGCTGGATCCACGGGCTGGCGAAGGTGTTGTCAGCCACGCAGATGATCCCGCGGGCCTTGCAGATGCGCGCGATGGCGGCGAGATCGGACAGGCTCAGCAGCGGGTTGGTCGGAGTTTCCACCATGACCATCCGCGTGTCGTCCTGCAGCGACGCTTCGAATGCCGACAGGTCGGCCAGATCGACGTAGCTGAAACGATGCCCGGCGCTGCGCTGGCGCACCTTGTCGAACAAACGGAAAGTCCCGCCGTACAGATCATTGCCGGACACGATGTGCGAGCCGGCGTCGATCAGTTCGAGCACGGTGGAAATCGTCGCCAGCCCGGAAGCGAAGGCGAACGCCTGGGTGCCGGCTTCCAGATCCGCCACGCAACGCTCCAGGGCAAAACGCGTCGGGTTGTGCGAGCGGCCGTAGTCGAAGCCCTTGTGCACACCGGGGCTGTCTTGCAGATACGTGGAGTTGGCGTAGATCGGCGGCATCAGCGCGCCGGTGGTCGGGTCCGGCGTTTGTCCGGCGTGGATCACGCGGGTGGCGAAACCCTGCGGGCGGGCGTTCTTGTCGTGCTGACTCATGCAAGGGATCTCCGTAGTTGGTTGAGCATGTCGACGCGGGTGATCAGGCCATGGAAGCCCGAGGCGTCGGCAATGATCGCCACTAGGCCGCTGCTGAGCACGGTTTCGAGTTCAGCCAGGGTCGCGGCGGGGGCGAGGGTTTGCAGTTTGTCTGTCATCGCGCTGGCGACGGGTTTGCTGAAGAGCGTGGCATTTTCGTGTACGCGCACCAGGATGTCCGATTCGTCGATCACGCCGACCAGTTGTTTGCCTTCCACCAGCACCGGCAGTTGTGAAACATCCGCCAGGCGCATGCGCTGGAACGCGGTCATCAGAGTGTCGTCCGGGCCGACGCTGACCACTTTGCCGTCTTCGAAGCGACGGGCAATCAGATCGCGCAGATCGCCATAGCGTTTGCGCTGCAACAGGCCCTGATCGGTCATCCACTGGTCGTTGTAGACCTTCGACAGGTAGCGAGTGCCCGTGTCGCAGACGAAGCTGACCACGCGTTTCGGCACGGTCTGCTCGCGGCAGTAACGCAGCGCGGCGGCGAGCAGGGTGCCGGTGGACGAACCACCGAGAATGCCTTCGGAGCGCAGCAATTGACGTGCATGATCAAAGCTTTCTTCGTCGCTGATCGAGTAGGCGCTGCGCACGCTCGACAGGTCGGTGATCGACGGAATGAAGTCTTCGCCGATGCCTTCCACCGCCCACGAACCGGCAGTGCCGAGGTGCTTGCTGCGGCTGTATTCAGCCATGACCGAACCGACCGGGTCGGCCAGAACCATCTCGAGGTCCGGTTGTACGCGTTTGAAGAAACGGGTCAGGCCGGTCAGCGTACCGGCGGAACCGACGCCGACCACGATGGCGTCCAGATCGTGCTCGGTCTGCGCCCAGATTTCCGGCGCGGTGCTGCATTCGTGGGCCAGCGGGTTGGCGGGGTTGTTGAACTGGTCGGCGAAGAACGCGCCGGGGATGTCTTTCGCCAGACGGGCGGCGACGTCCTGGTAATACTCGGGGTGACCCTTGCCGACATCGGAGCGGGTGATGTGCACTTCGGCACCCATGGCCTTGAGGTGCAGGACTTTTTCCGTGGACATCTTGTCCGGCACCACCAGCACGACGCGGTAGCCCTTGGCGCGGCCAACCAGTGCCAGGCCCAGGCCGGTGTTGCCGGCGGTGGCTTCAACGATCGTGCCACCGGGTTGCAGGCGACCGTCGCGCTCGGCGGCGTCAATCATCGCCAGGCCGATGCGATCCTTGATCGAGCCGCCGGGGTTCTGGGATTCGAGCTTGAGAAACAGGGTGCACAGGCCGGTATCGAAGCGGGTGACTTGTACCAGCGGAGTATTGCCGATCAGCCCAAGTACGGCAGGGCGTGATTCCTTTGACATTTCTTCACCTCTTTGTGGTGTTGATCGCGTTCCATTCGCGGGGGAAAAGCTCGCGTGCAACATAGGCGCAGACATCAACTGTCGCAACCATTAGTCAGCGTGCAATTCAGCCATTTCGATCTAACCATAGAAACGAAATCAGAGAAGGGAAGGGCGCGATTTACCGAGGTTTATACGAAGGCGTCATCGAGTATTCAAAGGGCGTCTTCAGCGTCATGAACGGCTTGATCTGACGATGAATATCCGGCAGCGAAAACCGATCAGTGGTTGCTCATCAGGCCGTGCAGGACACCCAGCCGCAAACCGGGTTCCGACGGCTCCATTTGCGCGATGCCGAACACCTTGAAGGCTGCGAGCATGACCACCAGACCGCCGGGCAGGATGCTCTGACGATGGGATTGCAGGCCGGCGAGTTTCAAATGCCGCACATTGCTGACTTCCAGCAGGCGAAGCGACAGCCGCAGCAGGCCGCCGTAGGTGATGCCGCCCTGACCGTAGTCGTTCAGGCGATTGGCCTTGAGCACTTTGGCCAGCATCCGCGCCGTGCCCGAGGAACCGATGGTCTGCTGCCAGCCTTGGGCGCGATAGCGGCGGGCGACCTTTTCGAATTGCAGGATGGCCACCCGTTCAGCCTCTTGCAGGGCGCCGGGGGAAATCTCGCCATTGCGAAAGTAGCGTGCGCTCAGGGTGCCGCTGCCGATGGCGATGCTTTCGGTCAGCAACGGTTGCGAACCCTGGCCGAGGATCAATTCGGTAGAGCCGCCGCCAATATCCACCACCAGACGCATATCATCGGCGACCGGCAAGGTATGGGCTACGCCGGCATAGACCAGACGCGCTTCTTCGTGCCCGGAAATTACATCGATGCGAAAGCCCAGATGCCGCTCCGCACTGCCGAGAAACAACTGCGCATTGTCGGCCTCGCGCACGGCGCTGGTGGCCACCGCCCGCACACGACCCGGCTCGAAACCGCGCAGCTTTTTGCCGAACCGCGCCAGGGCCTGCCAGCCGCGATCCAGCGCCATTTCGTCGAGCGCCCGGCCATCGAATCCTTCCGCCAGGCGCACCGGTTCACGCAAGGTTTTCACTTCCTGAATCATGAAGCCCTTTCTGCTGCGGACCGACTGACCGATCATCATGCGAAACGCATTCGAACCGAGGTCGATGGCAGCAAACAGCGAGGCGTCTTCTTTCATGGGAGTCCTTGCAAAATCCACCGCCCCAGGCCCGGGCGGTTTGCGAGGATTCTGCAATGGCTTCGATGACAACCTGATGACGCGGGGAGGGCGGTTCAATGAATTTAGTGCTGTCATGACACTGTCATTATCGGGTGCCCATACTTGCCCTCAATACATCGCGTGCTTTTCATGATTTTGGCTGCCAACTTTGGCAGCTTTTTTTTGCCTGCGATTTGACTGGTCAGCGAAATTTGCAATTCGAAGGAATGCCCGATTAATATACGTTCCATATATATTCCATATCGGATTTTGCTATGGGCATCGTAAAGATTTCAGAGGACATGCACGAGAATCTGCGCATCTCCAGCAATGCACTGAGCCGCTCGATCAACGCGCAGGCCGAGCACTGGATGCGCATCGGCATGCTCGCCGAGCTGTATCCCGACCTCGATCACCACGCCATTTGCCGGTTGCTGATTCGCGCCGAGCAAGCGGGTGGTCTGGATCTGCAACAAATCTGTGCCCTGGCCGATGCCGCGCAGAACATCCCGGTTCAAGAGGCAGCCAAGGCATGAGAAACCCGATCAAGATCAACACCCGGGCCGAAATCGCCCAATCCCGTGTGGCTGCGCAATTGGCCGCCGAGGTGCTGGCGATGCTGGTGCCGCACGTCAAGGCTGGCGTCACCACCGATCAACTCGACCAGTTGTGCAACGATTACATCGTCAATGTGCAGAAGGCGATTCCGGCCAACGTCGGTTATCACGGCTTCCCGAAAACCGTCTGCGCGTCGGTCAACGACGTGGTCTGTCACGGCATTCCATCGGGCACGCCGTTGAAGGATGGCGACATCCTCAACCTCGACATCGCCGTGATCAAGGACGGCTGGTTCGGCGACACCAGCCGCATGTACGTTGTCGGCCAGGCCTCGCCCGAGGCACAGCATCTGATCAAGACTACCTACGAGGCCATGTGCGCCGGTATTCGCGTGGTGCGTCCGGGCGCCACCCTGGGTGATATCGGCCATGCGATCCAGAGCCTGGCGGAAAGGGAAGGCTTCAGCGTGGTGCGCGAGTACTGCGGGCACGGAATCGGCAAGGTCTATCACGATGAGCCGCAAGTGCTGCATTACGGTTATCCGAATCAGGGCCTGAAGCTGAAAGCGGGGATGATCTTCACCATCGAACCGATGCTCAATGCCGGCAAGCGCCATGTGAAGAACATGCCGGATGGCTGGACCGTGCTGACCAAGGACGGCTCGCTGTCGGCGCAGTGGGAACACATGGTGGCAGTGACGGAGGACGGGTTTGAGGTGTTGACGGTTTGGCCTGATGAGATTGAGGGGTTTGCGCCGATCAGTTGATACCGAGTCGCCTGTTTCCCCTCACCCTAACCCTCTCCCAGAGGGAGAGGGGACTGACCGAGTTGTCTTGCGCTCTACATCGACCTGGAAAACCGAGTTGATTATGGATTCGGCACAGGAATTTCAGGTCGGCGGCGATTATGGATTCACTTTAAAGCTTTCAGGTCGGCGTACTTCTCCAATATTCCCCAATCGGCCCCCTCTCCCTCCGGGAGAGGGCTGGGGTGAGGGACCAGGATTCAACAGGTGTCGCGTTCTTAATGAGCACCTGCCGCTTTGTTCAAATCACTCTCCGCCCACTCGGTATAGACGCAGGCATCCGCCGTCGCCCAGCGCACCTGCACCGGATCGCCAGCCTTCAACGGCATCCCCGCCGCCGACAATGCCTTCACCGTCATCGAAGTCCCGCCGGAAGTGACCACACTGCAAGTCTGGCTCTCACCCAGAAACAGCACCTCGACCACCTTCGCCGAAACCTCATTCCAACCCGCCGCCAATGCCTCACTCGCCGCCTGCTGCACACTCAACGCCAAAGCTTTTTCCGGGCGCACCATCAGCAAAACATCCTGCCCGGTCTGCAATCCGGCAGTCAGGCGAATCGACAGCGATTGCCCTTCAAAATTCGCCGCGCCATTACCCTGAGCCTTGAGCTTGAGGAAGTTCGAGTTGCCGAGGAACGACGCCACAAATGCATTCGGCGGATTCTGATAAAGGTCATAACCGCTGCCGAGCCCGACAATCTTGCCGTGACTGAAAATCGCGATGCGCTGGGACAGGCGCATGGCTTCTTCCTGATCGTGGGTCACGTAGACGATGGTGATGCCGAGGCGACGGTGCAGTTGGCGCAACTCGTCCTGCAAGTCTTCGCGCAGTTTCTTGTCCAGCGCGCCGAGGGGTTCGTCCATCAGCAGGATGCGTGGCTCGTAGACCAGCGCCCGGGCGATGGCGACCCGTTGCTGCTGGCCGCCGGACAGCTGGGAAGGGCGGCGATGGGCGAATTGCTCGAGCTGCACCAGTTTCAGCATCGCATCGACGCGTTTGTCACGTTCGGCCGCTTCGAGTTTGCGGATCGCCAGCGGGAACGCGATGTTGTCGCGCACCGACAGATGCGGGAACAGCGAATAGCGCTGGAACACCATGCCGATGTCGCGCTTGTGCGGCGGCACGTTGACCAGCGACTGGCCGTTGACCAGGATTTCGCCGCTGCTTGGAGTTTCGAACCCGGCGAGCATCGACAGCGTAGTGCTTTTGCCCGAGCCGCTGGAGCCGAGGAAGGTCAGGAACTCGCCGTCCTTGATGTCCAGCGAGATGTTGTCCACGGCGGCGAAATCGCCGTAGTGCTTGTTCAGATTGCGCAGGCTGACCAGGGGTTTGTCGTTCTGCTGGGATGCGTCTTTGATCACGGCACTCATGTCGTACTCCTGGCGCTCAGGCGCTGATTTCGTTGCGCCGGCGCAGAGCGGCGGCGATCACCATGACCAGTACCGACAGACCGATCAGCAGCGTCGAAGCGACGGCGATCACGGGCGTCAGGTCCTGGCGCAGGGTGGTCCACATTTTCACGGGAAGGGTTTGCAGGGTCGGGCTGGCCATCATCACGCTGAGCACCACTTCGTCCCACGAAACCAGGAAGGCGAAGAGGGCGCCGGCCACCATCCCCGGACGAATCGCCGGAAAGGTTACCTTGAACACCGCTTGCAGACGTGACGCCCCGCAGATCACCGCCGCGTCTTCAATCGACTGATCGAACAGCTTCAGCGAGTTGATGATCGAGATGATGGTGAACGGCAGCGCGACGATCACATGGCTGACCACGAAAGCGAACATCGTCCCGGTGTAGCCGAGCTTGAGGAACAGCGCGTACACCGCCACGGCGATGATCACCAGCGGCACGATCATCGGCAGGGTGAACAGGCCGTAGAGCATTTCCCGGCCGGGAAAGCGCCCGCGCACCAGCGCAAAGGCAGTCGGCAAACCGAGGGCCACGGCGCAGATCGTGGTCAGCACCGCGACCTTGAGGCTGGCCGCCGCGGCGTTCATCCAGTCGGCGTTGGAGAAGAACTGGCCGTACCATTTCAGCGTCCAGCCCGGTGGCGGGAACACCAGCCACTGGGACGAACCGAACGACAGCAGCACGATGAACACGATCGGCAGCAGCAGAAACAGCGCGATCAGCCCGGTGGTGGCGTACAGGCCGAAGCGCATCCGGCGGCTCATGGCGTTGGGAGTCAGGAGCATGTCGGCTTACCTCGCGTTACTGGCGCCAACCGGGGATTCCGGCTGAAGCTTCAGGTAGAAGTAGAACAGCACCAAAGTGATGACGATCAGCAACGCGGCGCCGGCGCTGGCCAGGCCCCAGTTGAGGAACGATTGCACCTGCTGGATGATGAACTCCGGCAGCATCATGTTCTGCGCCCCGCCCAGCAGCGCCGGGGTGACGTAGTAACCGAGCGACATCACGAACACCATCAACCCGCCGGACGCCAGACCCGGCCGGCACAGCGGCAGGAACACCCGGAAGAAGTTGGTCCACGGACTGGCGCCGCAGATCGAACCGGCCTGCAGGATCATCGGGTCGATGGCCTGCATGGTCGCCTGCAACGGAAGCACGATGAACGGGATCATGATGTAGCTCATGCCGATCACCACTCCGGTCAGGTTATGCACCATTTCCAGCGGCTGATCGATGATGCCCATGGCCATCAAGGCTTTATTGATGACACCCGAAGCCTGCAACAGCACCAGCCACGAATAGGTGCGGGCGAGGAGGCTGGTCCACATCGACAGCAGCACGATGTTGAGGATCCAGCGGCCCCAGCCTCGTGGCACCAGAGTGATTGCCCAGGCCAGCGGGAAGCCCAGCAACAGGCTGAACACCGTCACCAGACCCGCCACCGAGAAGGTGTTGAACAACACCCGTGCGTAAGCCGAGTTGGCGAACAGTTGTTCGTAGTTGCCAAGGCCCGGCACCGGTTCCAGCACGCCGCGCAACAGCAGGCCAATCAACGGCGCGAGAAAGAACAGGCCGAGGAACAGCAGCGCCGGCGCGAGGTTGCCGGCGCCGCGCCAGCGTTGCTTGAGGGACGGGGCTGGCGCCATGGCACTGGCCTTTTTTCCGGCGGCCGACCCGGCAGCGCTGGCGGCGCTCCCGGCGGCAGTGGAGGGACGGGACGCGGTGGCCGCCATTTTCATTTGACCAGCCATTCGTTCCACCGTGTCGCGATGGCCTGGCCGTTCTTGGCCCAGTACGCGAAATCAAGAGTGATCTGATCCTTAGCGTAGGCAGTCGGCAGGTTCGGGGCCAGCGTCGAGTCCAGACGCTGCACGCTGTCGACGTTGACCGGGGCGTAGGCAGTCAGGTTGGAGAAGTCCGCCTGGCCCTTGGCACTGCTGGCGCTGGCCAGGAACTTCATCGCCGCGTCCTTGTTTTTCGAGCCCTTCGGCACGACCAGGATGTCAGCCATTACGAGGTTCTGTTTCCAGCTCACGCCCACCGGTGCGCCGTCTTCTTGCAGGGCATGAATCCGGCCGTTCCAGAACTGGCCCATGCTCGCTTCACCGGAGGCCAGCAGTTGCTGCGACTGGGCGCCGCCGCCCCACCAGACGATGTCTTTCTTGATGGTGTCGAGTTTCTTGAAGGCGCGATCCAGGTCCAGCGGGTAGAGCTTGTCGGCCGGCACGCCGTCGGCGAGCAGGGCCAGTTCGAGCACGCCGGGGCTCGGCCATTTGTACAGGGCGCGTTTGCCGGGATAGGTCTTGGTGTCGAACAGCGCGCTCCAGTCCTGCGGCTTGCTGGCGCCGAGTTTGCCCTCGTTGTAGCCGAGGACGAAGGAGAAGAAGAACGAACCGACGCCGTAGTCGCTGACGAAACGCGGGTCGATCTTGTCGCGCTGGATCTGTTTGAAATCGAGGGGTTCGAGCAGGCCTTCGGAGGCGGCGCGCAGGGCGAAGTCGGCTTCGACGTCGACCACGTCCCATTGCACGTTGCCGCTTTCGACCATGGCCTTGAGTTTGCCGTAGTCGGTCGGGCCGTCCTGGACGACGGTGATGCCGCTGGCCTTGCTGAACGGATCAGCCCAGGCCTGTTTCTGCGCATCCTGGGTGCTACCGCCCCAGCTGACAAAGTTCACACTCTCGGCGGCCATCGCGGCCTGACCGGTCACGCTCAGCAGTCCCGCAAGAAAGATCGCGGTTGCAGCTTTGTTCAACACCATTTTTACGCCCTCATTGTTGTGTTTTTGAGCGGGCTTGCGTTGTTGCCCGCCTGTCGGGAGCAGTAGCTGGACGTTTTTTCAGGTCGTCCGGTCTATGGAATATCATATTATGGTATTCCAAACTTTGTGCAAGCACTTTGCCTTACCGGCTATCTGTTGATTTTGGTTTTTTGGCTGTGCTCGGCGCGAGATTTTGGGCGCACTTTAGATCCAGCCCCTCACCCCAACCCTCTCCCAATGGGAGAGGGGAAAGGAGCCGATCTCTACGCTGTTCAAAACTCGCGTTCGACTCGGAGTTTCAGGTCGATGTATAGCGGCCAATCAACTCGGTCGGCTCCCTCTCCCTCCGGGCGGTCCGACGTTTCGGGAGGGCTGGGGTGAGGGCTGCTTTACTCGGTGAACGGAATACTCTCGACCACCTCAAGATCGTAGCCGGTCAACCCGGCATATTTCAGCGGCGGGCCCAGGTGGCGCAGCTTGCCGACGCCCAGGTTCTGCAGAATCTGCGCCCCGGTGCCGACCTCCGAATAGATCCGCGATTGCGATCGGCTGAACTGACGTGGCGGCTGAGTCAGTTGCGGCACCCGCTCCAGCAACGCCTGCGACGACTCATGATTGGCCAGTACCACGACCACGCCATGGCCTTCGGCCGCGACCCGTTGCAGCGCCGCCCACAACGTCCAGTTCGTCGGCCCGCTGTACTCGGCACCCACCAGATCCCGCAGCGGATCGATCACATGCACGCGCACCAGCGTCGGTTCCTCACGGCGTAATTCACCCATGACCATCGCCATGTGCACGCCGCCCTCGATGCGATCTTCGAAAGTGATCAAACGGAAGGTGCCATGCACCGTCGGCAATTCCCGCTCGCCGATGCGCTCGATGGTGTGTTCGGTGCTCAGGCGATAGTGAATCAGGTCGGCGATGGTGCCGATCTTGATCCCGTGCTTGCGGGCGAAGACTTCCAGATCCGGACGGCGGGCCATGGTGCCGTCGTCGTTCATCACCTCGACGATCACCGAGGCCGGCGTGAAACCCGCCAGACGCGCCAGATCACAACCGGCCTCGGTGTGACCGGCCCGGGTCAGCACGCCACCTTCCTTGGCGCGCAGCGGGAAGATATGGCCGGGCTGCACCAGGTCTTCTGCGCGAGCATTGGGCGCCACCGCAGCAGCCACCGTGCAAGCGCGGTCAGCAGCAGAAATGCCGGTGGTCACGCCGACCGCCGCTTCGATGGAAACCGTGAACGCCGTGCTGAACACGCTGCCATTGCTCGGCACCATCTGCTCCAGCCCCAGGCGCTGGCAATGATCGTCAGTCAACGTCAGACAAATCAGCCCTCGGGCCTCACGGGCCATGAAACTGATCGCCTCGGGTGTGCAACGGTCGGCGGCCAGCAGCAGGTCGCCTTCGTTTTCCCGGTCTTCGTCATCGACCAGCAACACCATTTTGCCGAGGCGATAATCTTCGATGATTTCTTCGATGCTGTTGAAGGCCATGCTGGACTCTCGATAGGGATGTAATTCGTGGTATACCATAATACAAATTCAACCAAGAGGTCACTATGAAGGCGTACTGGATTGCTCACGTGGACATCACCGATCCCGATCACTACAGCCAATACACCCAGCGCGCGCCGAAAGCGTTCACCGAGTTCGGCGCGAAGTTCTTGGCCAGAGGCGGGCGCAGCGAAGCGATGGAAGGCCGGACGACGCCACAGCGCAGCGTGGTAATTGAGTTCGACAGCTACGAGCAGGCGGTGGCGTGCTACCGCTCGGCGGCGTATCAGGAAGCGAAAAGCTACCGCGAGGAATGGGCGAGGGCGGAAATCATCATCGTAGAAGGAATGGCGCCGTAAGCAGCACGATCAACGCATGAAATGAATCTTGCCGCTGTCGTCATTGCCCATGTACATGCCATAGACCCCGGCCTGGCGTTCCTCGATGTAGCGTTCGAGGATCTGCCGGATTGCCGGGTAGTAGATCTGCTCCCACGGGATGTCTTCGGGGGCGAAGAATTTGCAGGCGAGGGTTTCCGGGCCATATTGGTCGGTGATTTCCAGCGCGAGGGCGCGGAAGATGATGTAGACCTCGCTGATCTTCGGCACGCTGAAGATCGAGTACGGCGAGACGATTTCCGCGCGCACGCCGCTTTCTTCCCAGACTTCGCGCAGGGCGGCCTGTTCGGTGGTTTCGCCGCTTTCCATGAAGCCGGCGGGCAGGGTCCAGGTGCCCGGGCGCGGGGGATCGCCCGTTGGCACAAGAGGTATTTGCCGTCCTGCTCGATGATGCAGCCGGCGATGATCTTCGGGTTCACATAGTGGATGTAGCCGCAGCCGCGGCACATCAGGCGCTCGTGCGTATCGCCCGGCGGCACCTGCTGACCGAGGTCGGCGCCACCGCATTTCGGGCAAAAGCTCGGGCTGAACATGTCAGTGACCTATGCGCGGTTCTTTCAGCGCGATGGGCAGGGTGATCGCCGGTGTGGCGCCGGTCTCTTCCTGTTTGCGCTTCAGATAATCGAGGGCCACGGCAGCCGCAGCGCGGACGTGATCGACGCAGGCCTGATGCGCTGCGAGTGCGTCGCCGCTCTTGATCGCCTCGACCATTTTTTCCATTTCCTGGTTGCTCGCGCCGCGACGGTTTTCCTGGGACACCGAGGTCGCCCGCAGGTAGCTGATGCGCGCCTGCAGCTGACGCAACTGGGTGGCCGCGACATGGTTGCCCGAGCCTTCGAGCAGCACGTCGTAGAAACCCTGCACCGAGTCGATCACCTGTTGCAGTTCGCCGTCCTTGAGCGCCTTGCGGTTCTCGTCGAGGGCTTTTTCCAGGGCCTTGATGTCCTTGGCCTTGGCGCGCAGGGTGAACAACTGGACGATCAGGCCTTCGAGCACGCAGCGCAGCTCATAGATGTCGACCGCATCGGCGAGGGTGATGATCGCCACGCGCGGGCCCTTGGCGTCGGCGAACTCCACCAGACCTTCGGATTCCAGGTGACGCAAGGCTTCACGCACCGACGTACGGCTCACGCCCAGGCGATCGCACAGATCGCGCTCCACCAGGCGATCGCCCGGCAGCAGCTGGAAGTTCATGATGGCGCTTCGCAGTTTATCCAGCACGATTTCGCGCAGGGTGACGGGGTTGCGATTGACCTTGAAGCTGTCGTCGAGTGGCAGGCGTTTCATGGGGTCCGCTCTTTAAGTTGGCTGTCCATGCCAGACGGGCATTCAAACAGCCGAGGGGTTAACTGGAGGCCTCGGCGTCGGCTTCGGCGAAGGCTTCACGGGCGAGCCGGAAACTGTCCACGGCTGCCGGGACGCCGCAATAAATACCGACCTGAAGCAGAATTTCGCGTATTTGCTCACGACTCAGGCCGTTACGCAAGGCGCCGCGCACATGCAGCTTGAGTTCGTGCGGGCGGTTCAGCGCCGAGATCATCGCCAGGTTGATCATGCTGCGCTCCTTGAGCGACAGACCCTCGCGTCCCCAGACATGGCCCCAGCAGTATTCGGTGACCATTTCCTGCAGCGGGCGGGTGAAGTCGTCGGCGTTCTCGATCGAGCGCTGCACATAGGCTTCGCCGAGCACCTGGGTGCGGATCTTCAGGCCTTGCTCATACTTTTCGTTGCTCATGTGTTCTCCGCTCAGCCCAGTGTCGGCAACGCGCCGAGCTTGCCCTTGTGATAGATCATCGGCGTCACCGGTTGCGCCGGCAGGATCAGGTTCTTCACTGCGCCGACGATGATCGCGTGATCGCCGCCGTCGTACTCGCGCCACAACTCGCACTCGATGATCGCCGTAGCCTTGGCGAGGATCGGGTTGCCGAGTTCGCTCAAATGCCAGTCGATGCCGTTGGCCTTGTCCTTGCCTTTGCCGGCGAAAGCGTAGGCCTCGGCGGTCTGGTCGGCGGACAGTAAGTGGATCGCGAAACGCTTGCTGTCGCGCAGCACCGGGTAGGTGTCGGAAGCGTAGTTGGGGCAGAACAGCACCAGCGCCGGATCAATCGACAGCGCACTGAAGGCGCTGGCGGTGATGCCGACGATGCCCCCGTCCGGGTCGAGGGTGGTGACCACCGTGACCCCGGACGGAAACGAGCTCATGACGTCTTTGTAAATGCCGGGTTCGATCATGTCGCAGGACTCCTAGCGCATCACAAACGGATCAGGCATCGGTGCCTGAGAGAGGTTGATCCACACCGTTTTCAGTTCGGTGTAGGCCAGCACCGAATCGATGCCGCTTTCGCGTCCGTAGCCACTGTTCTTGAAGCCGCCGATCGGTGCCATTGCCGACACCGCGCGGTAGGTGTTGACCCAGATGATCCCCGAGCGCACGTCCCGGGCCAGGCGATGGGCGCGGCCCAGGTCGCGGGTCCAGATGCCGGCGGCAAGGCCGAACTGTGAGTCGTTGGCAATCGCCAGCGCTTCGGCTTCGTCCTTGAAGCGGATGACCGAAGCTACCGGACCGAAGACTTCTTCCTGCATGATTTTCATCGAATTGCGGTCGCATTCGAACAGCGTCGGCTCATAGAACCAGCCGTCACCCACGCCACTCGGCCGCTTGCCGCCCAGACGCAGGCGTGCACCTTCAGCGATGGCGTCGGCCACCAGACCTTCGACCACGGCCAGTTGCTGCGCGGTGGCCATCGGGCCCATTTCGCTGCTGTCGTCCTGCGGGTTGCCGATGCGGATGCGCTGGGCGCGTTCCACCAGTCGGCTGACGAACTCGTCGTAGATTTCGTCCTGCACCAGCAGCCGCGATCCGGATACGCAGCTCTGGCCGGACGCCGCGTAGATCCCGGCGATGGCGCCGTTGATCGCGCTGTCGAGATCAGCGTCGGCGAAGATGATGTTCGGCGACTTGCCGCCCAGTTCCAGCGACAGCTTGGCGAAGTTCTCGGCGCTGCTGCGCACCACATGCCGGGCCGTGGCCGCACCGCCGGTGAAGGCAATCTTGCGGATCAGCGGATGGCGGGTGAGGGCGGCGCCCGTGCTCGGGCCGTAGCCAGTGACGACGTTGACCACCCCCGGCGGAATTCCGGCTTCGAGGGCCAGGCGCGCCAGTTCCAGAATGGTCGCCGAGGCGTGTTCGGACGGTTTGATCACGATGGTGTTGCCCGCTGCCAGCGCCGGCGCCAGTTTGATCGCGGTCAGATAAAGCGGGCTGTTCCACGGAATGATCGCGGCGACCACACCCATGGCTTCGTGCACGGTGTAGGCAAACAGGTCGGGCTTGTCCAGCGGCAGGGTGCCGCCTTCAAGCTTGTCGGCCAGCCCTGCGGTGTAGTGGAAAAACTCCGGCAGATAACCGACCTGACCCCGGGTTTCGCGGATCAGTTTGCCGTTGTCGCGGCTTTCCAGCTGCGCCAGTTGTTCCTTGTTTTCGGCGATCAGGTCACCGAGACGACGCAGCAGTTTGCCGCGCGCGGTGGCAGTCAGGCCGCGCCATGCCGGGCTGTCGAAGGCGGTCTGTGCGGCTTGCACGGCGCGTTCGACATCGGCTTCATCGGCGTCGGGCAGTTCGGCCCAAGGCTCGGCCAGTGCCGGGTTGAGGCTTTCGAAAGTCTTGCCGGAGAGGGCGTCGACCCATTCTCCGCCGATGCACATCTGGAAGCGTGCGAGTGTCATGCAACGATCCCCTTTATATGGTTTTGTCGGGCGTGTGCGGTTTCGAGAAATTCCAGCAGCGTCTGATTCACCAGCCGAGGCGACTCTACCGGCATCATATGCCGTTGCTCGGGCAGCACGGCAACCTTCGCGCCGGGAATGCGCGCGGCCAGTTGCTCGGCCATTTCCGGGGTCGATCCGGGGTCCAGCTCGCCGGTGGCGATCAGCGTCGGCGCCTGGATGCTGCCCAGATCGTCGGCGCGGTACATGTCCTGAGTGGCGAACAATTCGTAGGTGGTCAGGTAACCCTGCGGGTCATTGCCGGCGAGGGTCTGGCGGATCGCGGCGATCTGCGCCGGGTTGGCCGCCTGGTATTCACGGCTGAACCAGCGCGACAGCGCCGCTTCGGCATTCGCGTCAGGCCCGTGCTCGGCGGCTTGGGCGGTGCGGGCGATAACCCCGGCGCGCTGTTCTTCGCTGCGGTTGAACACACTGTTGAGCACCACCAGGCTTTTCAGGCGCTCCGGGTAATGCAGGGCAAACGCCCGCGCCACCAGACCGCCCATGGAAAAGCCGATCACCGATGCCAGCGGCAATTGCAGGTGGTCGAGCAGCTCCAGCAACTGATCGGCATAACCGAGCAGGGCGGTGCCGCTGGCCGGTCGCGGGCTGGCGCCATGGCCGAGCATGTCGTAGGCGATCACCCGGTATTGCGTGGCCAGGCCAACGATCTGGCCGCCCCACATTTCTTTGTTCAGGCCCACGCCGTGGATCAACACCACGGGGTGGCCCTGGCCGGTCGCCAGATAACTGGTGCCGGCCGGGGTGAGTTCAGCGGTAGGCCGAATCATGGAGCGCTCCTGCAATGCCTTTTTTTATTGTGATTACTGGGCTTTTTCGGCGGCCAGTTCTTCCAGATCGATGTAGCGGTTGCCGATGCGCGGGTGCAGGCGACCACCGTCGGCGCAACCGAGCACCACGACGATTTCGTCGGCACGCGGGGCGTCTTCGATCTGCATTTCCAGGGTGATGTAGTGCGAGCGCAGGCCTTCGTCGTCCTTGTGCATCATCGGGATCTGGATCGAAGTGCCCGGACCGCCGCGCTTGTTGGTGAAGCTCAGGTAGCTCTTGGCCTTGACCGCTTCGCGGTAGTGGTTGCCGAAGCGCAGGGTGTGGATCACTGCCGAGGCGTGCTCGATTTCGCCATCGGCGCCGACCACCGCAGCCTTGCCGTAAGCCTCGATCTTCTCGGCGCCGCCGATGATGCCCACCAGACGCTCGACCATCATCGCGCCGAGGTCGGAGCAGTTGGCGCGGATCTGCGGCTTGAGGTCTTCGACAAAGCCGTTGCCGACCCATGGGTTCTTCATCACGACGGCCAGGCCAACCATGGTCACCGGGGTGTCGGACGCCTTGCCGCCTTCAATGAAGGTCTCTTCGACATAGCTGACGATCTTGCGAATTTCGAAACTCATGAGCTGCTCCGTAGGGGATAAAGAGTGTCTGTGCGTCTGATGGTATACCATAATACCGATCGTGCAAGTCCCCCACGCAAGATTCCCTTCCATCAGTCGGACGAATGCCCGCGCATTCAGCCGCCGCCGTAATCCCTTTCGGTTAACAAAAGATAACGTTGCGCCGATTGTCAGACGTTTCGAATGCCCGATAGGATGAGCCAGCTTCCGAAGTGGCTCTGGATTGCGGGTTTCAGGACTATGCTTCTGACCAGCCGTCGCCGGAGCACACTTGCGGCGCCCTTGAAGGCCGAATGGCCTAACAATAATAAATAGGGGAAGGTCTATGAGTCGTTGCCGCCCGCCGGCGTTACGCAACACCGCGTTGCTGGCCACAGCACTCTCTCTGCTGGGCTTTGCCACCTTGTCGGCGCCTGTCCTGGCTGCCGAAGCGCCCGCCGACGTGGTCTACGCCATCGAATCGGCCAAGGCCCCGAAAAGCCTGATGCTCGATGTCGTTCACGCCGGTTCACGGCTGGTGGCGGTCGGGGATCGCGGGCACATTCTCTACTCCGACGACCAGGGCAAGTCCTGGACTCAGGCCAAGGTGCCGAGCCGCCAGTTGCTGACGGCCGTGTATTTCGTCGACGACAAGCACGGCTGGGCCGTCGGCCATGACGCGCAGATCCTCGCCAGCGAAGACGGCGGCCAGACCTGGACCAAACAGTTCGAAGACCTCAAGCGTGAATCGCCGTTGCTCGACCTCTGGTTCAAGGACGTCAACAACGGCCTGGCCGTGGGGGCCTACGGTGCCTTGCTGGAAACCACCGACGGTGGCAAAAACTGGCAAGACGTCAGTGACCGCCTCGACAACCAGGACCAGTTCCACCTCAACGCGATTGCCGCCGTCAAGGACGCCGGGCTGTTCATCGTGGGCGAGCAGGGCGCGATGTTCCGCTCCGCCGACTGGGGCCAGACCTGGGAAAAAATCGAAGGCCCGTATCAGGGCTCGCTGTTCGGTGTGATCGGCACCGCCCAGCCTTCCACGCTGCTGGCCTACGGGCTGCGCGGCAACCTCTACCGCTCCACCGATTTCGGCAGCACCTGGCAGCAGGTTGAACTCAAGGCTGCACGCGGTGCGCTGGAGTTCGGCCTCTCCGGAGCGACGCGGCTCGACGACGGCTCCATCGTCATTGTCGGCAACGGCGGCACGGTGATCAGCAGCAGCGACAACGGTGAAACCTTCAGCGTGTTCAACCGCCCGGATCGCATCTCGCTGTCGTCGGTCACCGCCGCCGGCAACGGCAACCTGATCCTGAGCGGGCAGGGTGGCGTCCACACCACCACGCCCAACGGCACCGAGCTGGGCAAATGAGCCGAATCAATAATAAGAAGGCGGGGCTATGACTTCCTTGAGCACTCATCATCAGGACAAGGCGACGTTCCTCGAACGCCTGATCTTCAACAACCGCCCGGCAGTGATCGTGATCTGCCTGCTGGTCAGCATTTTCCTGTTCTGGCAGGCCACGCTGATCCGCCCGTCCACCAGCTTCGAAAAAATGATCCCGCTCAAGCATCCTTTCATCGAGAAGATGATGGAGCACCGCAACGATCTGACGAACCTGGGCAACACCGTGCGCATTTCGGTGGAAGCCAAGGACGGTGACATCTTCTCCAAGGAGTACATGGAGACCCTGCGTCAGATCAACGACGAGGTGTTCTACATCTCCGGCGTCGACCGTTCCGGCCTGAAGTCGCTGTGGAGCCCGAGCGTGCGCTGGACCGAAGTGACCGAGGAAGGTTTCGCCGGCGGTGAAGTGATCCCGCAGAGCTACGACGGCTCCCAGGACAGCCTCGACATGCTGCGCAACAACGTGCTCAAGTCGGGTCAGGTCGGGCGTCTGGTGGCCAACGACTTCAAGTCGAGCATCGTCGACATCCCGCTGCTGGAGTCCTACCCGGACCCGCAGGACCAGGGCAAGTTGCTGGCGCTCGACTACCGCCAGTTCTCCCATGAACTGGAAGACAAGATCCGCAACAAGTTCGAAGCGCAGAACCCCAACGTCAAGATCCACATCGTCGGTTTCGCCAAGAAGGTCGGTGACCTGATCGACGGCCTGGTGATGGTGGTGATGTTCTTCGGCATCGCGTTCGTCATCACCCTGATCCTGCTGCTGTGGTTCACCAACTGCCTGCGCAGCACCGTGGCGGTATTGAGCACCACGCTGGTGGCGGTGGTCTGGCAACTGGGGTTGATGCACTTCTTCGGTTTCGGCCTCGACCCGTATTCGATGCTGGTGCCGTTCCTGATCTTTGCCATCGGGATTTCCCACGGCGTGCAGAAGATCAACGGTATCGCCCTGCAATCGAGCGAGGCGGACAACGCCCTGACCGCTGCGCGGCGCACGTTCCGGCAATTGTTCCTGCCGGGGATGATCGCGATTCTCGCGGATGCGGTGGGCTTCATCACGCTGCTGATCATCGACATCGGCGTGATCCGTGAGCTGGCCATCGGCGCGTCCATCGGCGTGGCGGTGATCGTGTTCACCAACCTGATCCTGCTGCCGGTGGCGATTTCCTATGTCGGCATCAGTAAACGTGCGATCGCAAAGAGCAAGAAGGATGCGAACCGCGAACATCCGTTCTGGCGCCTGCTGTCGAATTTCGCCAGCCCGAAAGTCGCACCGGTGTCCATCGCCCTGGCGCTGATCGCCTTCGGTGGCGGCCTCTGGTACAGCCAGAACCTGAAGATCGGCGACCTCGACCAGGGCGCGCCGGAACTGCGTCCGGACTCGCGCTACAACAAGGACAACAACTTCATCATCAACAACTACTCCACCAGCTCCGACGTACTGGTGGTGATGGTCAAGACCAAGTCCGAAGGCTGCTCGCGCTACGAAGCCATGGCGCCGATCGATGAGCTGATGTGGAAGATGCAGAACACCGAGGGCGTGCAGTCGGCGATCTCGCTGGTGACCGTGTCCAAGCAGATGATCAAGGGTATGAACGAGGGCAACCTGAAATGGGAAACCCTGTCGCGCAACCCGGACGTGCTGAACAATTCCATCGCCCGTGCCGACGGCCTGTACAACAACAGTTGCTCGCTGGCGCCGGTGCTGGTGTTCCTCAACGACCACAAGGCTGAAACCCTGGATCGTGCGGTGAAAGCCGTGCAGGAATTCGCCAAGGACAACAACAAGGACGGTCTGGAATTCATCCTTGCGGCCGGTAACGCCGGGATCGAAGCGGCCACCAACGAAGTCATCAAACAGGCTGAACTGACCATCCTGATTCTGGTGTACATCTGCGTGGCGGTGATGTGCATGATCACCTTCCGCTCGTGGGCGGCGACCCTGTGCATCGTGCTGCCGTTGGTGCTGACCTCGGTACTGGGCAACGCGCTGATGGCGTTCATGGGCATCGGCGTCAAGGTCGCAACCCTGCCGGTGGTGGCGCTGGGCGTGGGGATCGGCGTGGACTACGGCATCTACATCTACAGCCGTCTGGAAAGTTTCCTGCGTGCCGGCCTGCCGTTGCAGGAAGCCTATTACCAGACCCTGAAATCCACCGGTAAGGCGGTGCTGTTCACCGGTCTTTGCCTGGCCATCGGCGTGTGCACCTGGATCTTCTCGGCGATCAAGTTCCAGGCCGACATGGGCCTGATGCTGACCTTCATGCTGCTGTGGAACATGTTCGGTGCGCTGTGGCTGCTGCCGGCGCTGGCCAAGTTCCTGATCAAGCCCGAGAAGCTGGCGGGGCAGAAGGGGAATTCTTTGTTTGCTCACTGATCCATTTGGCTGAAATGAAAAAAGCCGCAACCTTAGGGTTGCGGCTTTTTTTATGGGGCAAGATCAAAAGCCCCTCACCGTAGCCCTCTCCCAGGGGGAGAGGGAACTGACCGAGTGGTGCTTCGTGATACATCGACCTGAAAAACCGAGTCGATTATGGATTCAAAGCAGATCGTTCACGTCGGTGTAGATCGTCAATATTCCCGGATCGGTCCCCTCTACCTCTGGGAGAGGGCTAGGGTGAGGGCAGGCGGACTATCGACCTACGAAAGATCCGCCCCAAGCACAACACTCAAAGCACTGCGCGCATCATCCAGCTGCACCAACGTCGCATGCCGAGCCCCTAACGCATCCCGATTCTCGATTGCCGTCAAAATCGCCTTGTGCCGAGGCAACGCCAGTTCATGCAGATTCGGCCGCTGGTTCGAATGCTTCAACGCCTCGGCAATCGCCACCGACAGCATGTTGCACAGGTTCGCCAGCAAGTCGTTGTGGGTCGCATCGGCAATGCGGCTGTGGAAGTCCAGATCCGGTTGCAGCAAGGCTTCCGGGGTCGGCGCGGCTTCCATGCGTTGGTAGGCTTCGCCGATGGCGGCGATGTCGGCATCCGTGGCGTGCTGGGCGGCGAGGGCGGCGGCGGCCGGTTCGATGATGCTGCGCACGCTGGTCAGCACGTTGAAGAATTCATTCTGCGGGCTGCTTTGCATCAGCCAGTGCAGCACGTCCGGGTCGAGCATGTGCCATTCGCGGCGCGGCTTGACCACGGTGCCAACGCGAGGCTTCGAGTACACCAGCCCCTTGGCCACCAACACCCGCGTGGCTTCGCGCAACACCGGTCGACTGACCGCGTACTCCTCGCAGAGCAAGGCTTCGGCGGGCAGTTTGTCGTCAGGCAGAAAACGGCCGGAGACGATCTGCATGCCCAGTTCCTGGACGATGCGCGAGTGCATGCTTTTACGGTCGGAAGGTTTGCGGTAATCCATGGGGAACGGCACGATCCTGAGCGATGGAGATGCCGCGCATCATAGCAGGCACGACGGAATCTGGAGCTAGGCAATGATCGTTCCCACGCTCTGCGTGGGAACGATCAGGGTGGCGATGTTAGTGGGAATGGCGGGGTACTTCAGCACCTCGACAGCCGACCAGGAAATCAAAATCACACCCCTGATCCGCCTGCAGCACATGGTCGATATACAACTGACGATACCCACCCACCAACAACTGCTGCGGCGGTTGCAGATCCGCCATGCGCGCCGCCAGTTCAGCGTCCGGAATGTCCAGGTGCAAACGCCCGCTGGCGCAGTCCAGCTCGATCCAGTCGCCTTCCTTCACCACTGCCAACGGCCCACCGGCCGCCGCTTCCGGGGCGACGTGCAACACGACGGTGCCGTACGCCGTGCCGCTCATCCGCGCGTCGGAGATGCGCACCATGTCCGTCACGCCCTGGGCCAGCAGCTTGGCCGGCAACCCCATGTTGCCCACTTCGGCCATGCCCGGATAACCCTTCGGCCCGCAGTTTTTCATCACCAGAATCGAGTTTGCATCGACGTCCAGTTCCGGGTCGTTGATCCGCGCCTTGTACATGTCGAAGTTCTCGAACACCACGGCGCGGCCACGGTGTTGCATCAGTTCCGGCGTGGCGGCGGACGGCTTGAGCACCGCGCCCAGTGGCGCCAGGTTGCCGCGCAACACGCAGATGCCGCCGTCAGCACGGATCGGGTTGTCGAGAGTGCGGATCACTTGGTCTTCGCCGTAGATCGGCGCGTCCTTGGTGTTCTCGCCGATGGATTTGCCGTTGACGGTCAGCGCGTCAGGATTCGGAATCAGATTGGCTTCGCCGAGGCGGCGCAGTACAGCCGGCAAGCCGCCGGCGTAGTAGAACTCTTCCATCAGGAAGCGCCCGGACGGTTGCAGGTCGACAATGGTCGGCATGCCGCGACCGATGCGCGTCCAGTCGTCCAGATCCAGCTCGACACCAATGCGTCCGGCGATGGCTTTGAGGTGAATCACCGCGTTGGTCGAACCGCCAATCGCCGCGTTGACCCGGATGGCGTTTTCGAAGGCTTCCTTGGTCAGGATTTTCGACAGTTTCAGATCCTCACGAACCATCTCCACCGCACGCATGCCGGACATATGCGCCAGCACATAACGCCGAGCATCCACCGCCGGAATCGCCGCGTTGTGGGGCAGGGACGTGCCCAGTGCTTCGGCCATGCAGGCCATGGTCGAGGCGGTGCCCATGGTGTTGCAGGTACCGGCCGAGCGGGACATGCCGCCCTCGGCCGCGAGGAAATCGTCAATCGTGATGGTGCCGGCCTTGACCTGCTCGCTGAGCTGCCAGACCACGGTGCCGGAACCAATGTCCTTGCCCTTGTGCTTGCCATTAAGCATCGGCCCGCCAGTGACGACGATGGCCGGTACGTCGCAACTGGCCGCGCCCATCAGCAGGGCCGGGGTGGTCTTGTCGCAACCGGTCAGCAACACCACGCCGTCAATCGGGTTGCCGCGAATCGCTTCCTCGACATCCATGCTCGCCAGGTTGCGGGTGAGCATGGCGGTCGGGCGCAGGTTCGATTCGCCGTTGGAGAACACCGGGAATTCCACCGGAAAGCCGCCAGCCTCGATCACGCCGCGTTTGACGTGCTCCGCAATCTGGCGGAAATGCGCGTTGCACGGCGTCAGCTCCGACCAAGTGTTGCAGATGCCGATGATCGGCTTGCCATGGAACTGATGGTCGGCGATGCCCTGATTCTTCATCCAGCTGCGGTACATGAAGCCGTTCTTGTCGGCCGTGCCGAACCATTGGGCGGAGCGCAGGGTGGGTTGCTTATCAGACATGATCGATTCTCTTATTGTAAGACTATTGTTTGCGAGCTTCGGCTAAACATAAGCGCAAAATCGACGGTTTGGAAGTGTTGTTGGGTAATTAGTATTACTATATAGTCGTTTTCGATTGAGGGATGGCCCTGGCGATTTTTCGCGAGAGGCGTCCCCGCAGGTTCCATAAAAACAACAATCGGAGACCGATCCCATGAGCCAGGAACTGCGGCTTGTCCGGCGCATCACGCTGAAACTGATTCCCTTCCTGATCCTGCTGTACCTGATCGCCTATGTGGATCGCTCCGCCGTCGGCTTCGCCAAGCTGCACATGGGCGCCGACATCGGCATCGGCGATGCCGCCTACGGCCTCGGCGCCGGGCTGTTTTTCATTGGCTACTTTCTGCTGGAAATCCCCAGCAACCTGATGCTCGAACGCTTCGGTGCGCGGCGCTGGTTCGCGCGGATCATGATCACCTGGGGCGCGATCACCATCGGCATGGCCTTCGTCCAGGGCCCGCACAGTTTCTACGTGATGCGCTTTCTGCTCGGCGCGGCGGAGGCGGGGTTCTTTCCCGGCGTTCTGTACTACATCACCCAATGGTTCCCGGTGCGCCATCGCGGCAAGATCCTCGGGCTGTTCATCCTGTCCCAACCCATCGCGATGATGATCACCGGCCCCGTGTCCGGCGGCCTGCTGGGCCTGGACGGCATCCTCGGTCTGCACGGCTGGCAGTGGCTGTTCATCGTCATCGGCACCCCGGCGATCCTGCTGACCTGGCCGGTACTGCGCTGGCTGCCGGATGGCCCGCAGCAAGTGAAATGGATGGATCAGGCGGAGAAAGACTGGCTGACCGGTGAGCTGAAAAAAGATCTGCAGGAATACGGCCAGACCCGCCACGGCAATCCGCTGCATGCGCTCAAGGACAAACGTGTGTTGCTGCTGGCGCTGTTTTATCTGCCGGTGACCCTGAGCATCTATGGCCTTGGCCTGTGGCTGCCGACCCTGATCAAACAGTTCGGCGGCAGCGATCTGGTGACGGGTTTCGTGTCATCGGTGCCGTACATCTTCGGCATCGTCGGGTTGCTGATCGTGCCGCGCAGTTCCGACCGCATGAATGATCGCTACGGGCATCTGGCGGTGCTCTACGTGCTGGGCGCCCTCGGCCTGTTCCTTAGCGCCTGGCTGTCGTTGCCGGTGGCGCAACTGGCGGCGTTGTGTCTGGTGGCGTTCGCGCTGTTTTCCTGCACGGCGGTGTTCTGGACGTTGCCGGGGCGGTTCTTTGCCGGCGCCAGTGCGGCGGCGGGCATTGCCCTGATCAACTCGGTCGGCAACCTCGGCGGCTACATCGGTCCGTTCGTGATCGGCGCGCTGAAGGAATACACCGGCAACCTCGCTTCGGGCCTGTACTTCCTGTCCGGAGTGATGGTGTTCGGGCTGATTTTGACGGGCGTCGTCTATCGCTTGCTGGAGCGCAAGCATGTGCTGCCGGTTGAGCAATTTGCCGCGAGTGCACGCGGTGCAACGCGGACTTGATATCGATCCAGGATTTGTTTTAACAGGAGAACATCATGCATCTGGTTCAATTCGAATTGAGTAACGGCGAACGCCGTGTCGGGGTGGTCGAGGGCGGTCTGGTGCGCGAAGTGCAGGATGCGCGCACGGTTCGTGATCTCGCCCTGGCCGCGATTGAAGCCGGCAGCACCCTCGCGCAGCAAGTGCAAACCCTCGGTCTGGGCATCAGCCACGACTACGCGCAGTTGCTCAAAGACCTGCGCATCCTGCCGCCGCTGGACCACCCGGACCCGGCGCACCTGCTGGTCAGCGGCACCGGCCTCACGCACCTCGGCAGCGCATCGGCCCGGGACAAGATGCACCAACAGGCCGGCGACGAAGCGGCGATGACCGACACCATGCGCATCTTCAAGTGGGGCGTGGAGGGCGGCAAACCGGCGGCGGGGCAGGCCGGGGTGCAGCCGGAGTGGTTCTACAAGGGCGACGGCAGCATTGTCGTGCGTCCCGGTCAGCCGTTCCCGCTGCCGCCGTTTGCCGAAGACGCCGGCGAAGAACCGGAGATGGCCGGTCTCTACGTTATCGGCCAGGACGGCAAGCCGTATCGTCTCGGTTTCGCGGTGGGCAACGAATTCTCCGATCACGTCATGGAGCGCAAGAATTACCTGTACCTGGCCCATTCGAAACTGCGCAGTTGCAGCTACGGCCCGGAACTGCGCGTGGGTGAATTGCCACAACATCTGGCCGGCACCAGCCGCATCCTGCGTGACGGTGAAGTGCTGTGGCAGAACGAGTTCCTTAGCGGCGAGGCCAACATGTGCCACAGCCTGGCGAACCTCGAATACCACCACTTCAAGTACAGCCAGTTCCTGCGTCCGGGCGACGTACACATTCATTTCTTCGGCACCGCGACCCTGTCGTTCGCCGACGGCGTTCGCACACAGCCCGGCGACGTGTTCGAGATCAGCCAGGCCGAATTCGGTGCGCCGCTGGTCAACGGCATCGCCCCGGTTGCAGCCGTTTTCCAACCGGACAGCATCGGCACCCTTTAAGGAGATCCCATGACTCAGATTCTCGGTCACAACTACATTGGCGGGCGTCGCAGCGCGGCGGGTAGCGTCAAACTGCACAGCATCGATGCCACGACGGGTGAGGCGCTACCTCACGATTTCATTCAGGCGACGCAGGAGGAAGTGGATGCCGCCGCCAAAGCGGCCGCTTCTGCTTACCCGGCCTATCGCAGCTTGAGTGCCGAACGACGCGCGCAATTTCTCGATGCCATCGCCGATGAGCTGGATGCGCTGGGCGATGATTTTGTCGCGGTGGTTTGCCGTGAAACCGCGCTGCCTGCCGGGCGGATTCAGGGTGAGCGTGGCCGCACCAGTGGCCAGATGCGGCTGTTCGCCAAAGTTCTTCGGCGTGGTGATTTCTATGGCGCGCGCATCGACCTGCCGCTGCCGGACCGCCAGCCGCTGCCGCGTCCCGATCTGCGCCAATACCGCATTGGCCTCGGCCCGGTGGCGGTGTTCGGCGCGAGCAACTTTCCGCTGGCATTTTCCACCGCTGGCGGCGACACCGCGTCGGCGCTGGCCGCCGGGTGCCCGGTGGTGTTCAAGGCCCACAGCGGCCATATGGCCACGGCCGAACTCGTGGCTGACGCGGTGATTCGCGCGGCGGAAAAAACCGCGATGCCGGCCGGTGTGTTCAACATGATCTATGGCGGTGGCGTCGGCGAGTGGCTGGTCAAGCATCCGGCTATTCAAGCCGTCGGCTTTACCGGTTCGCTGAAGGGCGGACGGGCGTTGTGCGACATGGCCGCCGCGCGTCCGCAGCCGATCCCGGTGTTCGCCGAGATGTCCAGCATCAACCCGGTGATCGTGTTGCCCCAGGCCCTGGCCGTGCGTTCGGAAACCGTCGCCCGTGATCTGACCGCCTCGGTGGTGCAGGGCTGCGGTCAGTTCTGTACCAACCCGGGCCTGGTGATCGGCATTCGTTCGCCGCAGTTCACGGCGTTCGTCGAGCAAGTCGCTGCGCTGATCGGCGATCAACCGGCGCAAACCATGCTCAATGCCGGGACCCTTGGCAGCTACGACAAAGGTCTGGAAAAACTTTTGGCGCATACCGGCATCGAGCATCTGGCCGGCAACCCGCAGCAGGGCAATCAGGCGCAGCCACAGCTGTTCAAGGCTGATGTCGGTTTGTTGATCAATGGCGATGAAGTGTTGCAGGAAGAAGTGTTCGGCCCGACCACGGTGATCGTCGAGGTGGCCGATCAGGCGCAACTGAGTGCGGCGCTGCTGGGGCTGCATGGGCAACTCACCGCGACGATCATCGGCGAGCCGGCAGACTTCGTGCAGTTCCCGGAACTGACGCCGTTGCTGGAACAGAAGGTCGGGCGGATCCTGCTCAACGGTTATCCGACCGGTGTCGAGGTGTGTGATTCGATGGTCCACGGCGGGCCGTATCCGGCGACGTCCGACGCCCGAGGCACCTCGGTCGGCACCCTGGCCATCGATCGTTTCCTGCGCCCGGTGTGCTTCCAGAACTACCCCGATAGCCTGCTGCCGGAACCGCTGAAAAACGCCAATCCGCTGCGGATTCAGCGACTGGTCGACGGCAAGCCTTCACGCGAAGCGCTCTAAGCCGGATCGCCGGGTCTTGTGTGGGCAAGCTCCCTGAGGCCCGGCGGCCACATTGAGCTATCATTGCCACTTTCCCCCTGAAAGACATGATCGACATGACTGCCGTACCAGACACCCTTCTCAACGCCCTCGAACACTGCGGTATGGTCGAAATCGACGGCCTGCACGCCTTCGAATTCGCCCTCGATGAAGACGACAATCTGCATATCGAGTGCATCGATGGCCGAACGGCCAAGCATTGGGAGTTCACACCGGCCCAGGTTGAAGCGGCGACGTTCGACCAGGACCTGCAGAGCTGGTTGATCATCGGTTTTGCCAGCGACACCAAAACCGTCGGCGAACACCGTCTGGTCTGCCTCGGTGATGTACTCAGCAGCGCCGACGACGAGGATGAAACCGAATGAACATGCGTAAATTCTGGCCGTTGCTGATGGCCGGCAGCGTCGGTGCAATGGGCCTGTCCAGTGCCTCGGCCGAAAGCTTCCAGTTGCTGGTCGGCTCCTACACCGCCGGCACCAGCCAGGGCATCTACCGGATGAACTTCGACAGCGCCACCGGCCAGATCGACGCCAAACCGCTGCAGGTGATCAAGAGCGAAAATCCGTCGTGGCTGACCCTGTCCAGGGATCAGCACCGGGTGTTCGTGGTCAACGAAAATGGCCCTGGCCAGAAAGACCCGGTCGGTCGCGTCAGCAGTTATTCGATCGATCCGAAGACCCACGCCCTGACCCTGATCAATCAGGTCCAGAGCCTGGGCAACGAGCCGACCCATTCGAGTCTCAGCGGCGACGCCAGTCATCTGTTCGTCAGCAACTATTCCGTGGTTGAAGATCCGGGCGGCACCCTCGCGGTGTTGCCGGTGGGCAGCGACGGCAAGCTCAAACCGGTGGTGCAGATGAGCGCGCACCCGGCGAGCCGGGTCAATCCTGAGCGTCAGGCCTCGAACCACGTGCACTCGACGATTTCCTCGCCGGATGGCCGTTATGTGTTCTCCAACGATCTGGGCGCCGACAAGGTCTTCGTTTACCAATTCGACCCGAAAGCCAACCCGGACCTGCCGCTGACCCCGGCGAAAACCGCTTCGGTGCAACTGCCACCGGGCAGCGGGCCGCGTCATCTGCTGTTCAGCGCTGACGGCAAACATGCCTGGCTGACCATGGAAATGAGCGCCCAGGTTGCGGTGTTCGACTACAAGGACGGCGTGCTGACCCAGACGCAAATGGTTGATCTGGCGGCCGGCCAGCCGACTTCGGACAAGGCCGCTGCGGCGCTGCATGCGTCCGCCGATGGCAAGTTCCTCTACGTCAGCAACCGTGGCACCGCCAACCAGTTGCTGGTGTTCGCCATCGATCCGGCCAACGGCCAGCTCAAGGAACTGCAACGGCGTTCGGTTGAAGGCGATCACCCGCGTGAGTTCAGCCTCGATCCAAGCGGCAAATTCCTGCTGATCGCCAACCAGAAGAGCAACCAGATTGTCGTGGTCGAACGCGACGGCAAGACCGGTCTGCTCGGCAAAACCGTGCAAAAACTGCCGATGGACGCCCCGAGCGACCTCAAGTTTCTTGTGCGTCAATAAGCCGCAGGCCCCGGTCTGCGGGGCCTGACGCTTTGTATTAATCCTGCTGATAACAGGTAATGGTGCAAAGCATTTCAAGCGAGCAACCCTCGAGCGTTAAGTTTGCTTCACAGCCCAACCGGGCAAGCAAGCCAACCGAACTCGAGGGTTACCGCCATGAACTTCAATCTCTTCTCCGTTATCGCCGCTTCTGCCATCTCCGCCACCGTTGCTCTGCCAGCCAGCGCCAACGTTGAAATCAGCAGCAAAAAATCCCACACCCAGAGCTACACCCAGAAATACTTGCAACAGAGCGCCAACTTCTACGCCGCGCTGGATCACAAAGCCCAGCACTGAAATTTCCGTCACGCCCTGGAACTGCCCAAGGCTGCGATCCTTTGATCTTGTTTATCAAAAGCAAAATCAGAAGATCGCAGCCTTGGGCAGTTTTTTACGTGCGCGGTATCAGTCGATAGGCATTTTCAAACAGCGGGATAGATCGGCTAAATAATCAACGAAGCTGATGGTTACTATGGCGAACGCTGAGTGGTTACCCCGGCTTTTTTGATTGATTCTGTGGGCGTCGAAACATTGTCCACGGAGCACACATCATGGCCAGTTCAATCATCACTTCCGCCAAACGCGGCGCCTACCTGGCCATCGGTCTGTACCTGGTCATGGTGCTGTTCGTCAGCCTTTCGTCCCAGTCGCAACACAGCTTCGATGCGCCGATCCAGGTCGCGCATCCCGGCGTCCAGTTCGAACTCCGCTCGCAAAACGCAGCGGTAGATTCAGTGGAACTCGCGGGAGCCGTCGGAGCATGAAAGGCTACAGATTCTGGGTCATCGCCGGTCTGGCGATCATGACCAATGGCGCGTCCCTGTTGGGATTCGGTCAGGGCTCGGTCGGTGGGCTGGCCCGTGCCATAGAGGCCAACCACACCATCGCCCACAACATCGAACGGGCCAATGCGCTGGGGCTCTTGGCCGGCAATCCACCGGTGAAAACCGAAGCCAGTTTTCTCGGGCCGTTCCAAGTGGATTGCTCGGCCATCGGCATGTGCCAGGTGCTGGCGTAAGGCGCTTACTTTTTCATGATGGCGGTAAACAGATCCGACTCAAGAAAGCGTTGTAACCACGCCTGCAATCTTTCATAAGGTGTCGTCGCAAACCAGTCACGATCAACATGGGCGAACTGGCGGACAAAGGGCAGCAGCGCGATATCGGACAGGCAGGGATGATCAGTCAGCAAATAGTCACGGCCTTCCAGCAACTCATCCAGCTTTTGCAGGAACCGCGCACCTTCCGCGCGATAAACCTCCATCGGCTGTTCCGGGTAACGCTCGGCGTACTTGTAGCGATTCAAATGCACCTTGAACACTTGATCGTTGGCTTCGATCAACTCGGCAATCCTTGAATCGCCACCCAGTAACCAGTCATCCGGATCATTCTGTGCCAGCGCCCAACGCATGATTTCCAGGCTCTCATCGATCACCTGACCCTCCGCATCCAGCACCGGCACCGTACCTTTGGGCGAGATCGCCAGCATCTCCGCCGGTTTGGCCTTGAGGCTGACTTCGATGATCTCCACCGGCACGCCCGAATAACGCAGGGCCATCCGCGCCCGCATCGCGTACGGGCAGCGGCGGAACGAATACAGCGTGTTCATTTCACCTCCAGTGTGCTCAAACCATTGCCCTGGCGCTGCACCTGAATCTGCACCGGAATCCGCTCGTGCATTTCCTGCACGTGAGAAATCACCGCGACCTTGCGGCCCTGTGCCTGCAAACCGTCGAGGGCGTCCATGGCCAGTTGCAGGGATTCCGGATCGAGACTGCCGAAGCCTTCGTCGATGAACAGCGATTCAATCTTCAGCGTGCTCGACGCCATCGAGGCCAGACCCAATGCAAGGGCCAGCGACACCAGGAAGGTTTCGCCGCCGGACAGCGAATGCACCGAGCGCAGTTCGTCGCCCATTTCGGTGTCCATCACCAGCAGGCCGAGCATGCTGCCGCCGCGTTTGAGGCGATAGCGTTTGACCAGTTGCCGCAGTTGCGCGTTGGCGTGATGCACCAGCAGGTCGAGGTTGTAGGCCTGGGCGATCTTGCGGAAGGTGTCGCCGGTAGCCGAACCGATCAAGGCATTGAGCCGCGCCCAGCGCTGATACTCGGCATAGGCGTCGGCGATCTGCTGCGCCAGCGCGGAGTTGGCGTTCTGCCGGCGCTGATCTTCGACTTGCTCGGCACGCAGCTCGGCGCAGAGCTGTTCACTGGCGCCGGACTGGTTCTGCAAGTCGGCGAGGGCGGCTGCGAGTTGTTCGGCTTCGAGGTTGCCGTTGTGTTGCGCCTGATGTTCGAGCAACTGGCGATCGCGTTCCTGCAACAGCACTTTGGCGTGTTCCAGGGCTTTTTCGTTGCGCTGCAAACGCTCGCGCAGCTCGCCGACCTGCGCGTCATCGACCCGCAACAGATCTTCGAGGCCGCCGTCATCCAGTTCCGGATGACGGGCGCGCCAGTCGGCAATCTTGCTGGCCAGATCGCGGTCTTCGGTTTCCAGCGCCTGCAAACGCTCTTGCTGAGCTTTGAGTTCGGCGGCGATTTGCACGAGTTGCGTGCGCACGCCTTGCAGTGCTTGAGTCGTGGTGGATTCGGCGTTGCGCGCCTGTTCTACCGCGAGTTCAAGCTGCTGCTGCCAGTGCTCGGCACAATTGTGGTCGCCCAGCAGTTGCGCCAGTTTCTCCTGGCTGGCCTGTTGTTGAGCGGTCAGCGCGTTGAGCTGTTGCTCAGCGGTTTGCAGCTGCTGTACGCGGCTCTGTTGGCGATCCTGTTCCTTCTCGAGCGTCTGCTGGCGTTGTTGCTGTTCGGCCAGCTCTTCCTTCTGTTGATCGACTTGCGCCAGACGCTCGGCAATCTGCCGGTCAAGCTGCATGAAGGTCGCGGCCGGTTCGGCGCGCAGGGCTTCGTGAGTCTCGGAGGGCAGCAGTGTGGCGAAGGCCGCCAGTTCTTCGTCCAGACGCTGGCGGTCGGCGTTCAGCTCGCGTTGCTGATTGCTCAGATGCTGGGCTGCTTGCTGGTGAGCGGTTTCAGCGTGACGCAATTGCTGGGTCAGGCGCGCCGCATCCTGTTGCAAGGTGAGCAGGGCGGTCTGGCGCTGTTCGTCCTGGGTGATGCTCTGGTTCAGTTGATCGTTCTGGCGCGTCAGCCAGGCAGCGCGCTTGTCGCTGTCCTGATTCAATAATTGCGCGGCCAGCGGATGACCCTCGATGCTCGGCGTCAGCGCCTGCTGTTGTACCGCCAGTTGTTCCTGCTGTTGCAGCAATTCTTTCTGTTGGGCAATCACGCCACCGACGCTGGTACGCAGTTCGGTGAGTTTCTCCTTCAGTTGATCGACCGCTTGCTGCGCGCTGGCCTGCTCGCTTTCATCGTGGCGGCCAAGGCTCTGCAGCAGGGCTTCCGGCTGATGATAAGGATGCTCGTTGCTGCCGCAGACCGGGCACGGCTGGTCATCCTGCAACTGCGCACGCAGTTCTTCGACACTGGCGCTGCGGGCCAGACGCTGGCGTTCGAGCAGTTCACGGGTGACGTTGAGGGTCTGTTCGGCGACGGTCAGCTCGGACTTGGTTTTCACTCCGTCCTGGGTCAGGCGCTCACGCTCCTGCTGCGCATCGAGCTGGCGCTGTTGCAGCTCGGCACTGCGTTTGTCCAGTTCCTGCTGACTGGCCCAAAGGCGCGTCAGGTCCTCGACGGCGCGCAGTTGTTTGCGGTTGTCCTGCAGCAGAGTGCCGAGGATGCCGATCTGTTCGGCGACCGCGTCCGGCTCGGCGCCAGCTTCTTTGAACAGCACTTCAAGCTGCTGCTTTTGCGTGGCGAGTTCTTCGGTGGCGCGGGTGGCGTTCTGTTCGAGATTCGCCAGCTCGCTTTCGCCCTTGTTCAACCGGTTGCCGATCAGCATCAGTTGCTGCAAACGGTCGCGGTAAGCATTCCAGGCTTCGCTCAGCGGTGCCAGATGAGTGCTTTGCTCCAGATCGGCGGCGATACGTTGCAGGCGTTCCGCGACCTGCTTTTGCTGATCGAGAAGGGTCTGGATCGCGCTCTGGCCCTGAGTGCAGGCCTGTTCGGCTGCTTGCTTCGTTTCGGCACCGGACGCGACCTCTTTGGCGAGGCGGGCGAGGGTGCTTTGCTCATCGAAGGCCTGACGCAACAGCGGTGCGCTTTCGCTCTGTTGCTTCTGCGCTTCGGTAACGGCGATTTGTGCTGACCCGAGGTTTTGTTCAAGTTGAGCCTGACGTTCGGTCAGCTCGCCTTGTTGCTGGGTATGCGCATGGATTTGCGCCGCCAGCGGCGTCAGCAACGCATCGATTTCAGCCTTGCGGGCGAATTGGTGCCGTTGTGGGGCGAGCTGTTCCAGGCGCGTCAGGCGCAAGCGTTCGCCGGCCAGCGTTTCGCGCTCATGTTCGGCGCTCTGCAATTGCTCGGCAGCTGCCTGCTGCGCGTCCTGCAACAGGTGCAGATCCTTGAGCCAGGTGTGTTGTTGCTCAAGCTGTTTGAGCTGCGCCTGCTGCAACTTCAATTGCTGCTGGGCAGCGTTGAAGCGTTCGTCGAGTTCGGCGCGGGCCTCGGGCGGCAGCGGGGTCACGCCGGTGGCCTGATCCTGCAACTGCTTGTGGGCTTCGCGGGCTTCTTTGGTCTTGTCGAACGCGCGCCGGCCGAGGCGAGTGTAGAGCGCCGTGTCGGTGAGTTTTTCCAGCAGTTCGCTGCGGTCGTTGTCGTCGGCCTTGAGGAACGCACTGAACTCGCTCTGGGCCAGCAGCACGGCGCGGGTGAACTGTTCGAAGTTCAGGCCCAGCGCGGCTTCGAGTTGAACCTTGTACTCGCCTTTCTGGCTGGCGAGCAGTTGATCCTGATCGATGTCGCGCAGGCTCTGACGGCTGGCCTGCAACTTGCCGCCGGCCTTTTCCCGGGCGCGGTTGGCTTCCCAGCGCGCGCGATAACGGCGGCCATCGACGCCGACAAAATCCACTTCGGCGAACCCTTCGCCCGTACCACGACGCAGCAGGGTGCGCGGGTCGCCGGTGGCGATTTCGCCGTCGGCGTCCGGCACCTTGGCGTCACGCCCGGTGTTGTTCAGACGCGGCACGGCGCCGAAAAGCGCCAGACACAAGGCATCGAGCAAGGTACTTTTGCCGGCGCCGGTGGGGCCGGTGATCGCGAAGAGACCGGCACTGGCCAGCGGTTCGGCGGTGAAATCGATCTCGAACGGGCCGGCCAGCGAGGCAAGGTTCTTCAACCGAATGGCGAGGATTTTCATGGCTGCTCGCCCTCCATTTGTACGTCTTGCAGCAACTCGGCGAAGTCCTTGAGGGTTTGCTCGTCGACCTCGTTGCCGTAATTGTCGAGCCAGGCGCGGCTGAACAATTCCTGCGGGGTGAGCTGGTCCAGCTCGATCAGAGCGCTGCCGTCCTCGACGCCGTCAGCGCCACGATTGCCGGCGTATTCGGCGGCGATTCGCACCAGTCGCACAGCTTTGCCTTGCAGGGCACTTTCGACCTGATGACGCAGATCCGGTTGCGGCTCGTCGAGGGTCACGCGCACCTCCAGCCACGGCTGGCGCTGGGTTTCGGCCAGCAGGTCTATGTTCGGCAGGTCGGCCAGTTGCAACAGGATTTCCGCCAGCGGCGCAGGGCCGAGACGCTGCAGGTTGACGGAGCGGGGATCAGTATCGGCTCGACGCTGACCAGGGTTTCGCCGTCGAGCACGACGTCGAGAATCTGGTGCTGATAACTGATTTCCGAAAACGACAACGGAATCGGCGAGCCGCTGTAGCGAATCCGCTCTTCGCCATTGACCTTTTGCGGTTTGTGCAAATGGCCAAGGGCGACATAGCTGATGCTCGGCCCGAACAGACTGGCCGGCAAGGCTTCGGCGTTGCCGATGATCAGGCTGCGTTCGGAGTCTTCCGACACCGACCCGCCGGCCATGTGCGCATGGCTGATGGCGATCAGCGCCTGGCCCGGCTGACGCTTGGCGTTGGCCGCTTCGATCAGCCACTCATGTACCTGACCGATGCCGCGCAGGTAGTTGTCGCCCAGATGCGTGCCGGTTACTTCGGCGGGCCGCAGGAACGGCAGCGCCAGGCACCACGCAGCGATCTCGCCGGACGCATTCGGCAACGGCAACAACAGGCGTTCCGAATCGAGTTGGCCGTCGTCCAGCCACAACACCCGGCCCAAAGCATGGGTACGCAAACGCCGCATCAACGGTGCGGGCAGCTCGATCCGTGAACCGGAGTCGTGGTTGCCGGCAATCATCACAATGGTCAGCAACGGCTGCTGTTCGTGGGCACTGACGATGAAATCGTAGAGGCGTTCCTGGGCTTTGACCGGTGGGTTCACCGTGTCGAAGATGTCGCCGGCGATCAGCAGCACGTCCGGCTGCGCCAGCTTCAATTGGCGCAGCAGCCATTCGAGAAAACAGCTGTGTTCGAAATCGCGCTCCTGGCCGTGCAGGTTCTGCCCAAGGTGCCAGTCGGAGGTGTGAAACAGACGCAAGGCTGACTCCGCAATATAAAGGGGTGATGGCCGCGGGGATAAGAGGGCGGCGAAAGAGGGGGAGTTTACAGATTATTGCGGCAGGCAGGCTTGTCCGGGAGGCGGGGGTACGATCTCGATGATTCCTTGATTGACGGTCCTGCACCCGATATCTACCATCGCGCCACTATATTGATATCAATCAGGATCGGAGCGGCCCTTGCGACTGAGTCGGGAGCCGGGCATGAGATTTCGGGATCTGGAACAAGGTCCGGAACGCTTCAGCCTTGAGCCGGGTGTTTGCAGGCGTGCCGTGATGATCGTGATGAATATAAATCTGTCCCCGTTTTTACTATTGAGCGATTGTTTGACACCATCAAGAAGAAGGGCGTTCTTGTGGTGGAAAGCAAGGGGATGATCAACCCGCCTGCGCCCCCGGCACCGATGATTATTCCTGTCATTATTCCGAGATAAGGCTATTGAAAATAGGGGCAGGTTTATTTGATTAAATAGATCTGTCCCCATTTTTAAACTACTTCGGATAAAGCGGCGGCAACCCACTATCGCCCACCGGATCCTGCACCCGCTCCGCCGTCGGAATCGTGCGGATCGCGCGCCACAAATCTTCACCCTGCCAATGCTGCCCGGTTTCGCTGTACAGCGCGCCGTTCAGCCCATCAAGCGCATCCGACAGCGGCACAAAACGCGCCGCCATATCTGCCAGGGTTTCCGGCTGCTGGCGGGCCCAGGCGTCGAGGGCCTGGCGGGTGGCTTGCGGGTCGTTGGCCTGGCTGGCGCGTTTGATGTCGTCAAGCAGGGTGCGCGGGCTCGGGCCGGTTTGGGCGGCGCGCAGGATTGCCGGTTGCCAGCGGGCGCGCCACCAGAGGCCGAAGCCGAGGAGGGTAGTGCAGGCGAGGATCAGCGTGCTGAGTTTCCACCACCACAGGGCTTCGCTGTCGGCGGCGTTGAAGGATTGCGCGCTGCCGGCCGGGGTGTCGACCTGCAGGCTCGGGTTGTTCACCACTTGCAGGGTGCGGGCCGGCAGGCTGGTGTGTTCCAGATGATCTTCGAAGGTGTTCCACCACACCACGTCCACGGTTGGTAGATCGATCGAACCGCTGCGGCTTGGCACCAAAGCTTCGCGCTCTTCACGGCTGCCGATCAAACCACGCTCACTGCTCTGATTGTTGAGCACCGGTTGGTCCGGGTAGCGACGCAGGCCGTTGGCCTCGGTGGCCGGCAGGGCGGGCAGTTGCGAGCTGGCGAGGCCTTCGACCTTGAGGGTCAGGCTGCGGGTCAGGGAGTCACCGACCTGGGTGTGATCCGGTTCCGGGTTCCAGCTTTCGCTGAGGCTCAGGCTGCGGGCCGGCAGCCACGGCGCGTCGGCCGGATAAGTGATGGGTTTGGGTTTGACCGTCAGCGGGATTTCCGTAGACGTCACTCGCAACACTTTGCCCGGCTTCGGACCCTGTGCGTTGGCGTCTTTGGCAGGCTGGGTGTCCACTCGTGTGGCGCTGAAGGTTTGCGGGGTGATGGTCAGCAAACCGCTGTGCTGCGGGAAGATCGCGTAGCGCATTTCGATCACGCCGTGACGCACGCCGTTGATGTCTTTTTCGTAGGTGCGTGTATCGCCCAGCTGTTCAACCCGTGCGTCGGTTATCTGCAACGGCGTGACGCTGCTGTCGTCGTACAGCGACACCGAATGGTAGATGCGCAGGGTCAGGACGGCCTGGGCCTGCACATAGACGCTGCTCTGATCGAGGCTGGACTCGATGAACACCGGGTCGAGCACATTCTTTTCTTCGGTTACGTCGCTTTCCACCACCTGCACGGTGATCGGCTGGCTTTGGGTTTCACCCAGTTTCAATGACGGAATTTCAACGCTGCCGTTCTGTTTTGGCAGCAGGGTGATGATCCAGCGGGTGGTGGCGCGGTTCTCGTTGTTGAGGGTATTCAGCTGGTTGACCTGACGCGTGCCGCGCACTTCGAACAGCGGTTCCAGCGGGGTCAGATCAGGCTTGCCGAACTGCGTGACATCATTGGACTCGAGGGTGAGTTCCACCGTCTCGCCGGAGTTCAGGCGACTGCGATCCACACTGGCCGTCAGCTCGGCCGCCTGAGCGGTGGCCGTGCAGATCAGCAGGGGTAGCAAGAGAGCGGTGAAACGGGTCATCGAGTGTTTTCCTGATCCTGATGTTGTTGCTGTTCGTACCAGAATTTGCGTCGCAGCAATTCGCCCGGATCGTCCGGGATCTTGCCCAGCCATTGCTCCAGTGCCTGACGTTGCTCGCCTTTGAGGTCGTCCTCTCCAGGGCTCAGCGTCGGGGCCGTATTCTGTTCCGCGTCCGGCGCGCTGTCCGGTAATTCATTGGGGCCTGGCTGTGGCGGCGTGGTCGGCGGCGGTTCGCTCGCTGACTCCGCAGGCTGGGTCTCACTTTGCGCGTCATTCTTGATCGCCGGTGGCGGCGCGGTGGCGGGCGGTGGTTCGTCGCCCGGCACGTTTTGCTGCGTCGGTTGCTTCTCGGGCTCGGTCGGCGGCGGAGTGTTTTTCTGCTTGAGCAGGTTTTCCACCAGTGCCTTGTTGGTCAGCGCCGGGCGCAAGTCCGGCTGCAATTCCAGCGCCTGTTCATAGGCGTCGATCGCCGCTTCCAGCTCACCGCTTTTCGCCAGTGCGTTGCCACGATTGTAGTGGGCGCGGGCATCGCTGCCCTCGGCGAAACGCTCGGCGGCGCCACTGTAATCGCCGGCCTCGTACAACGCCAGTCCCTGCCATTGATGGTCTTCGAAGTGTTGCGCGGCCTCGGCCGGGCGCTTCTGTTTCAACAGATGCAAACCCTGCTGATCGGGGCGCAGCCAAAGGTCTTCGAAACTGAAAGCGTAGCTCGGTTGCGGCAGACAGAAGAGCAGCGGCAGACAGAACAACCAGCCACGGCGCCCGGCACAGGCGGCAAGCAGCAACAGCGGCAACAGCAGCCAGTAACCCTGATCGGCCCAGGTATCGAGGCGCAGGGTCTGGCCATCGTTGCGCAGGCTGCGCGGGCCGTCGAGCAGGCCGAGGCTGCGCAGATCCGATTCATCCAGCCGTGCGCTGTGGTACTCGCCACCCACCGAGTTGAGGAAGGCGCCGAGACTGGGGCTGTCGAGTTGCGGCACGCGGATCGCACCCTGGGCGTCCTTGAGGAAACTGCCGTCCTCCTGAGCAATCGGCGCGCCCTCCGCGGTACCGATGCCGAGCATCAGCAGCTGCGCCGATTGCCCGCTCAGTGCGCGGCGAATGCCTTGGCGTTCCTCTTCCGAAAGCGAAGAGCCAATCAGCAGAATGCGTCCCTGACCCAGCGCCCCTTGTTCCAGCAAGGTCAGCGCCTTGCTCACGGCGAGGTCAGCGCGATGGCCGCTTTCCGGCATCAGCGACGGCTTGAGGGCATCGAGCAGGTTGCGATTGGTCGCCAGGTCATCCGACAGCGGGACCAGCGTGTGGGCACTGCCCGCGTAAACCACGATGGCGGTCTGCGCATCGCTGCGTGCTTTTAGCAGATCGAACAGTTTGCGCCGGGCCTGTTCCAGACGCGTCGGCGGCGAGTCGGTGGCGAGCATTTCCGGGGTCAGTTCCAGCACCACCACCAACGGATCCGCCGGTTTCTGGCTGGTCTGTTCGACCCGCTCCCAGCTCGGTCCAAGCAGCGCCAGGATCGTCAGCAACCACGCAACGCCCAACGCAACCCACGGCAACTTGCTGTCGCGACCGCTGCCGCCACTGAGCAACGCAGCATGGAACGCCGGCGGCAGAATCATCTGCCAGCGCCCGGCGCGTTTCTGCCGGTGCCAGAGCTGCCAGATCAACCAGCCGAGCAGCGGCAACAGCAGCAACCACCAAGGACGGAACCAGTGCGGCCAGAGGGCGATCATCGGCGCCTCCGCAGACGCAGGCGCTTGAGGCGCTCGCGCCAGTCAGGCAGGGGGCTTTGCAGATACAACTCCTTGGTGAACAGGCGTTGCAGCGGGTTGTCCGGCCACAACTCACGGGCCACCAGCAACATGCTCAACAGCAACGCCAATGCCAACGGCCACTGATACAACGCTTGGGCCGGGCGCGCCTGAGTCGGTTGCTGGGCCACCGGCTCCATTTGGTCGAGGGTGTCCTTGATCGCTTGCAGTTCCTTGCCGTCGCGGGCGCGGAAGTAGCGTCCTCCGGTAGCGTCGGCAATGGCCTTGAGTGCCGGTTCGTCGAGGTCGAGGGTCGGGTTACCGCCGAGCAGTGCCGTGGCGCCGCTCTCTTCGGGATCGGCACCGATGCCGATCGGATAGATTTTCACACCTTCATTGGCCGCCAGTTTTGCGGCGGTCAGCGGCTCGATCTCTCCGCCGTTGTTGGCACCGTCAGTCACCAGAATCAGCACGCGGCTCTGCGCTGGGCGCATGCGCAGGCGTTTCAGGGCCAGACCGATGGCGTCGCCGATGGCGGTGTTCTTGCCGGCGATGCCGATCCGCGCTTCGTCGAGCCACACACGCACAGTGCGCCGGTCAAAGGTCAGCGGTGCTTGCAGGTAAGCCTGGCTGCCGAACAGGATCAAACCGACCCGGTCGCCGTCGCGGCCTTCCAGGAAGTCACCGAGCAAATGCTGGACCAGCGACAGACGACTGACGTCTTCGTCGTTCCATTGCATGTCGGGGAAGTCCATCGAACCGGACACGTCCACCGCCACCAGCAGATCGCGACCGCTGGCGGCAATCGGCAACGGCTCGCCCAGCCATTGCGGGCGGGCGGCGGCGATCAGCAGAAGCAACCACAGCAGCATGAACGGTGCCTGCTGGCGCCAGGCCGGCAGATTGGCCCGGGCGCGGCGGCGGGCGAGGCCTTCCAGATCACCGAGGAAGCTCACTTTCAGCGCCGGCTCGCCGCTGTCGGCCACCGGCAGCACGAGGCGCATCAGCCACGGCAGCGGCAACAGCACAAAGATCCACGGCCAGGCGAATTCAAACATGCTTGCGGATCCACGTATCGACGGCTTGCGTCAGGCCGGCGATGGCCTTGTCGTCGAGTTTGCACTCGGGCTTGTAGGCGCCTTCCACCAGCACCATCCAGCGAGTCAGGCCGGCGGCGGGGCAGCGGTTGTCGAGGAACGCCAGCCACTTGCGCCCGTTGAGGGTGTGGCTCTGGCTGTAAGGGTAGTGGTTGCGACACAGGCGCTTTAGCAGGCCGTTCAGTTGTTGCAGCCATGCGCCGGCTGGTGCGCCGTCGTAGGGTTTGACCATTTGCGCCAGTTCGGCGAGTGCAGCGATGCGCACCGGATCAAGCGGGATTTCGGCGCGCACGACCGGTTTTTTCTTGATCGGAATGAAGCGGCGCAGACGCCACAACGCGTAGCCGATCAGCGGCAGCAACAGAAGCAGCAGCCACCAGCCCGGCGCCGGCGGCCAGAAGGCGATCGGTGGCGGGGAAATCAGTGGTTGCAGTTGTTCGAGGCCGTTCATCGAACGTTCCCCGGGCGCTGCGGGTTGAGGAACTCGCGCATCTGCTCGACCATTTCGCTCTGGGTGCTCAACGGCATTAGCAAGACCCGCAGTTTCTGCGCGAGCAATTCCCAGCGGGCGATGCGCGCTTCGGCCTGGGCGCGATAGGTCTGGCGCAGGTCAAAGTTCAGCGTGTCGAGTTCCAGTTGCGCGCCGCGCTCGGCGAATCGCAGCAGACCGGCGGCGGGCAGGGCGTGGTCCAGCGGATCGGACAGCGGCAGCATCAGCAGATCGCAATGGCGCGACAGCAGGCTCAGTTGCTGCTCGGCGCTGTCGCTCAAGGCGCGCTCGTCACAGATCACAATGACCAGACTGCCCGGACGCAATACTTCGCGGGCCCGGCGCAGGGCGACGCCAAACGCATCGCGATCCGGCTCCCGCTCGCTGTGCAGTGATTGATTGACCTTCACCAAGCGGTTGAGCAGTTGCAGCAGGCTTTGCTTGCTGCGGCGCGGCTTGATCTCGTAATGCTCGTTGTCGCCGAACACCAGTCCGCCGACCCGGTCGTTGTGGCCCAGCGCGGCCCAGCCGATCAGCGCTGCAGCCTGTGCCGCGAGCACCGATTTGAACATCAGCCCGGAGCCGAAGAACAGCCGCGTGCTTTGCTCGACCATGATGAAAATCGGCCGCTCGCGTTCTTCATGGAACAGCTTGGTGTGTGGCTCCTGAGTGCGTGCGGTCACGCGCCAGTCTATGGTGCGCACGTCGTCGCCGGCCTGATAGACCCGCACCTGATCGAAGTCGACGCCACGGCCACGGAATTTCGAGTGATGCAGGCCAATCAGCGGGCTGCGCTGGCTCGGTGTGGAAAACAGCTGCACTTCGCGCACGCGGTGGCGCATCTCGATCAATTCGGCGAGGGAGATGCGGATACCGGGTTCGGACGGCAGGGAGGCGTTCATGGGGGTCAAGCGACGGCTACGACGTCGAGAATCCGTTGCACCACCCGATCCTGGTCGATGCCGGCGGCCTCGGCCTCGAACGACAGAATGATGCGGTGACGCAATACGTCGAACAGCACCGCCTGGATGTCTTCCGGGCTGACGAAGTCGCGACCGGCCAGCCAGGCGTGGGCGCGGGCGCAGCGGTCGAGGGCGATAGAGCCACGCGGGCTGGCGCCGTAGGCAATCCATTCGGCCATTTCCGGGTCGAACTTGGCCGGGTTGCGCGTGGCCATGACCAGTTGCACCAGGTATTCCTCCACGGCGTCCGCCATGTACAGACCGAGGATTTCCTTGCGGGCGGCGAAAATCGCCTGCTGGCTGACCCGACGTTCAGGCTTGGTTTCGCCGTTCAGGGCTTCGCCCCGGGCCTGTTGCAGGATCCGGCGTTCGACAGCCGCGTCGGGGAAGCCGATCTTCACGTGCATCAGGAAGCGGTCGAGCTGCGCTTCGGGCAGCGGATAGGTGCCTTCCTGCTCGATCGGGTTCTGAGTGGCCATCACCAGAAACAGCGGCGACAGCTCATAGGTGCTGCGTCCGACACTGACCTGCCGCTCGGCCATCGCCTCAAGCAAGGCCGATTGCACTTTGGCCGGCGCCCGGTTGATTTCGTCCGCCAGCACCAGGTTGTGGAAGATCGGGCCTTGCTGGAACACGAAACTGCCGGTTTCCGGGCGATAGATCTCGGTGCCGGTGATGTCGGCCGGCAACAGGTCCGGGGTGAACTGGATGCGATGGAACTGGGCTTCGATGCCCTCGGCGAGCTCTTTGATCGCTTTGGTCTTGGCCAGACCCGGAGCGCCCTCGACCAGCATGTGGCCGTCGGCGAGCAGGGCGATGAGCAAGCGCTCGATGAGTTTTTCCTGGCCGAGAATCTGCGTTGAAAGAAATGTTCGCAGCGCCAGCAGCGCTTCACGATGTTCCATCGATGACTGTTCCTGGAAAGGGTGGCCACAGGCGTTCGGATAACGCCGGGGCTGGGGGCGTTACTTTAATCCATCGCAGGGGGTGGCGACTAACGGCATTTTGCGCAAAGTGCGGGAAATGACCGGGGCAATTGTTGGAAATTTGTAGGGCGGGGGAGGTGCGGTGTCCTTTCGGGCCTCATCGCGATGAGGCTCGCTCCCACATTTGAACGGCGTACACCCGTCAGTGTGGGAGCGAGCCTGCTCGCGAAAGGGCCGTCAAGCCAACATCAAATCTGGCTGATGAAGGTGCCGGTACCATCAAGAATGTTCTTCAGGGTTTCCTCGACTTCGGCCAGATCCACCATGTCCGGGTTGTAGGTGATTTCCAGCACATCGTCGCCATTCAGCGCATCGGCATCCGCCGCCGCGATTTCGATCTTCAGCAGGGTTTTGGTCAGGGTGACCTTCACGCCGTCGAGGGTGGACGGCTCGCCATCCAGGGTGATCTCCAGCTCATCCTCGTCCGGATAGCGGCTCATCAGAAACATTTCGCCCTTGTCGCTGTGGCAGCAGAGCATGGCCATGTTGTCTTCTTCGTCGTCGCACGGGTTGACGATCAAAAGGGCGGTGGTCATTTGCATGGGGAATTCCTGCCTCGACGGGCTTGTTGGTCGCAATTGGGCGCGATTCTGCCAGCCCCCGGGAATTTCTGCATGTGAGAGTGTCAGAGGATGTGTCGTGAACGCGACACAGGTCAATGGTCATTTCTGGCACGCCTGTACCGTAAAACCGGGGATTCAGACCGGCGTTGCGCCCCATGAATGCTAGTGTTTACCGATGCGCCTGCCCGGGTTTACGTGCCAATGACCGAATATGTCGCAGCACCGCAAGCAGACACATTGTCGCACCCATTAAGCTGCGCAACGGATGAGCACCCGTAAAGGCATTGTCGCAGGCTCCAAAAATGATGCCGGACAGTCGTTTTTGCAGATGCCCATTCATGGAAGGTGAATGTGACCTGAGTGTCTCGTCCAGCTTCACCCACCTGTCACCCTGTTTCCTCTGCCCGAGATTCAGGAACAGGGCGACGGAACGCCCCGAAAGGGGTTTTGTACGCGACGCTTTCCATCAATAACAAGCCCAAGCGGAGTACCACAGATGGCGTTCTTCACCGCAGCCAGCAAAGCCGACTTCCAGCACCAACTGCAAGCGGCACTGGCGCAGCACATCAGTGAACAGGCACTGCCACAAGTGGCGCTGTTCGCTGAACAATTCTTCGGCATCATTTCCCTGGACGAGCTGACCCAACGTCGCCTCTCCGACCTCGCTGGCTGTACTCTTTCTGCGTGGCGCCTGCTTGAGCGCTTCGATCACGCGCAACCGCAAGTGCGCGTCTACAACCCCGATTACGAACGTCACGGCTGGCAGTCGACCCACACCGCGGTCGAAGTGCTGCACCACGACCTGCCATTCCTGGTGGACTCGGTGCGCACCGAGCTGAACCGCCGCGGCTACAGCATCCACACCCTGCAGACCACCGTGCTCAGCGTGCGTCGTGGCAGCAAGGGCGAACTGCTGGAAATCCTGCCGAAGGGCACCACCGGCGAAGGCATCCTGCACGAGTCGCTGATGTACCTGGAAATCGACCGCTGCGCCAACGCGGCCGAACTGAATGTGCTGAGCAAGGAACTGGAACAGGTTCTGGGTGAAGTCCGCGTCGCGGTCGCCGATTTCGAGCCGATGAAGGCCAAGGTGCAGGAAATCCTCACCAAGCTCGATAACAGCGCATTCGCCGTCGATGCCGGCGAGAAGAGCGAAATCAAGAGCTTCCTGGAATGGCTGGTGGGCAACCACTTCACCTTCCTCGGCTACGAAGAGTTCACCGTGGTCGATCAGGCCGACGGCGGCCACATCGAATACGACCAGAATTCGTTCCTCGGCCTGACCAAGATGCTGCGCACCGGTCTGACCAACGAAGACCGCCACATCGAAGACTACGCCGTGAACTACCTGCGCGAGCCGACGCTGCTGTCGTTCGCCAAGGCTGCACACCCAAGCCGCGTACACCGTCCGGCCTACCCGGACTACGTGTCGATCCGTGAAATCGACGCCGACGGCAAAGTCATCAAGGAACACCGCTTCATGGGCCTGTACACCTCGTCGGTGTATGGCGAAAGCGTACGTGTCATCCCGTTCATCCGCCGCAAGGTCGAGGAAATCGAGCGTCGCTCCGGCTTCCAGGCCAAGGCTCACCTGGGCAAGGAACTGGCCCAGGTTCTGGAAGTGCTGCCGCGTGACGACCTGTTCCAGACCCCGGTCGACGAACTGTTCAGCACCGTGATGTCGATCGTGCAGATCCAGGAACGCAACAAGATCCGCGTGTTCCTGCGCAAAGACCCGTACGGTCGTTTCTGCTACTGCCTGGCCTACGTGCCGCGCGACATCTACTCCACCGAAGTCCGCCAGAAGATCCAGCAAGTGCTGATGGAGCGCCTGAAGGCGACCGACTGCGAGTTCTGGACCTTCTTCTCCGAGTCCGTGCTGGCTCGCGTGCAACTGATCCTGCGCGTCGACCCGAAAAACCGCATCGACATCGACCCGCTGCAACTGGAAAACGAAGTCATCCAGGCCTGCCGCAGCTGGCAGGACGACTACGCCGCCCTGACCGTTGAAACCTTCGGCGAAGCCAACGGCACCAACGTGCTGGCCGATTTCCCGAAAGGCTTCCCGGCCGGTTACCGCGAGCGCTTCGCTGCGCACTCGGCCGTGGTCGACATGCAGCACCTGCTCAACCTCAGCGAGAAAAAGCCGCTGGCCATGAGCTTCTACCAGCCGCTGGCTTCCGGCCCGCGCGAGCTGCACTGCAAGCTGTATCACGCCGATACTCCGCTGGCGCTGTCCGACGTGCTGCCGATCCTGGAAAACCTCGGCCTGCGCGTGCTGGGCGAGTTCCCGTATCGCCTGCGTCACAACAACGGTCGCGAGTTCTGGATCCACGACTTCGCGTTCACTGCCGCCGAAGGCATGGACCTGGACATCCAGCAACTCAATGACACCCTGCAGGACGCGTTCGTCCACATCGTGCGCGGCGACGCCGAAAACGATGCGTTCAACCGTCTGGTGCTGACCGCCGGCCTGCCATGGCGCGACGTCGCGCTGCTGCGTGCCTACGCTCGCTACCTGAAGCAGATCCGTCTGGGCTTCGACCTGGGCTACATCGCCAGCACCCTGAACAACCACACCGACATCGCTCGCGAACTGACCCGGTTGTTCAAGACCCGCTTCTACCTGGCGCGCAAGCTGGGCAGCGATGATCTGGACGACAAGCAACTGCGTCTGGAACAAGCGATCCTGACCGCGCTGGACGACGTTCAAGTCCTCAACGAAGACCGCATCCTGCGTCGTTACCTGGACCTGATCAAAGCGACCCTGCGCACCAACTTCTACCAGACCGACGCCAACGGCCAGAACAAGTCGTACTTCAGCTTCAAGTTCAACCCGCACTTGATCCCTGAGCTGCCGAAGCCGGTTCCGAAGTTCGAAATCTTCGTTTACTCGCCTCGCGTCGAAGGCGTGCACCTGCGCTTCGGCAACGTTGCGCGTGGTGGTCTGCGCTGGTCCGACCGTGAAGAAGACTTCCGTACCGAAGTCCTCGGCCTGGTGAAAGCCCAGCAAGTGAAGAACTCGGTCATCGTGCCGGTGGGTGCGAAGGGCGGCTTCCTGCCGCGTCGCCTGCCATTGGGCGGCAGCCGTGACGAGATCGCGGCCGAGGGCATCGCCTGCTACCGCATCTTCATCTCGGGCCTGTTGGACATCACCGACAACCTGAAGGACGGCAAACTGGTTCCGCCGGTCAACGTCGTGCGTCATGACGACGATGACCCGTACCTGGTGGTCGCGGCGGACAAGGGCACTGCAACCTTCTCCGACATCGCCAACGGCATCGCCATCGATTACGGCTTCTGGCTGGGTGACGCGTTCGCGTCCGGTGGTTCGGCCGGTTACGACCACAAGAAGATGGGCATCACTGCCAAGGGCGCGTGGGTCGGCGTACAGCGCCACTTCCGCGAGCGCGGCATCAATGTCCAGGAAGACAGCGTGACCGTGGTCGGCATCGGCGACATGGCCGGCGACGTATTCGGTAACGGTCTGTTGATGTCCGACAAGCTGCAACTGGTTGCCGCGTTCAACCATATGCACATCTTCATCGACCCGAATCCGAACCCGGCCACCAGCTTCGTCGAGCGTCAGCGCATGTTCGACCTGCCGCGTTCGGCATGGTCCGACTACGACACCAGCATCATGTCCGAAGGCGGCGGTATCTTCTCGCGCAGCGCGAAGAGCATTGCCATCTCGCCACAGATGAAAGAGCGCTTCGACATCCAGGCCGACAAGCTGACCCCGACCGAACTGCTGAACGCCTTGCTCAAGGCGCCGGTAGATCTGCTGTGGAACGGCGGTATCGGTACTTACGTCAAAGCCAGCAGCGAAAGCCACGCCGATGTCGGCGACAAGGCCAACGATGCACTGCGCGTGAACGGCAACGAACTGCGCTGCAAGGTAGTGGGCGAGGGCGGTAACCTCGGCATGACCCAACTGGGTCGTGTGGAATTCGGTCTCAATGGCGGCGGTTCCAACACCGACTTCATCGACAACGCCGGTGGCGTGGACTGCTCCGACCACGAAGTGAACATCAAGATCCTGCTGAACGAAGTGGTTCAGGCCGGCGACATGACCGGCAAGCAACGCGATCAGTTGCTGGCGAGCATGACCGACGAAGTCGGTGGTCTGGTGTTGGGCAACAACTACAAGCAGACCCAGGCCCTGTCCCTGGCTGCCCGCCGTGCCTACGAGCGTGCCGCCGAGTACAAACGCCTGATGAGCGACCTGGAAGGCCGTGGCAAGCTGGACCGCGCCATCGAGTACCTGCCGACCGAGGAGCAGCTCACCGAGCGCGCCGCGACGGGCAAGGGCCTGACGCGTCCGGAGCTGTCGGTGCTGATCTCGTACAGCAAGATCGACCTCAAGCAGCAGCTGCTGGACTCGCTGGTGCCGGACGACGACTACCTGACCCGCGACATGGAAACGGCGTTCCCGCCGAGCCTGGTCAGCAAGTTCGCCGATGCCATGCGCCGTCACCGCCTGAAGCGCGAGATCGTCAGCACCCAGATCGCCAACGATCTGGTCAACCACATGGGCATCACCTTCGTTCAGCGACTCAAAGAGTCCACCGGCATGACTCCGGCGAACGTGGCAGGCGCGTACGTGATCGTGCGTGACATCTTCCACCTCCCGCACTGGTTCCGTCAGATCGAAGCCCTGGACTATCAGGTCTCCGCTGACGTGCAACTGGAGCTGATGGACGAGCTGATGCGTCTGGGCCGTCGCGCTACGCGCTGGTTCCTGCGTGCCCGTCGCAACGAGCAGAACGCTGCCCGTGACGTCGCGCATTTCGGTCCGCACCTGAAGGAGCTGGGCCTGAAGCTGGACGAACTGCTGAGCGGCGAAATCCGTGAAAACTGGCAAGAGCGTTATCAGGCTTACGTGGCGGCCGGTGTTCCGGAACTGCTGGCGCGTATGGTGGCGGGAACGACCCACCTCTACACGCTGCTGCCGATCATCGAAGCGGCCGACGTGACTGGCCAGGATCCAGCCGAAGTGGCCAAGGCGTACTTCGCCGTGGGCAGCGCGCTGGACATCACCTGGTACATCTCGCAGATCAGCGCCTTGCCGGTTGAAAACAACTGGCAGGCCCTGGCCCGTGAAGCGTTCCGCGACGACGTCGACTGGCAGCAACGCGCGATCACCATCGCCGTTCTGCAAGCAGGCGGCGGCAACCTGGATGTGGAAGAGCGTCTGGGGCTGTGGATGGCGCAACACGACGCGATGATCCAGCGCTGGCGCGCCATGCTGGTGGAAATCCGTGCCGCCAGCGGCACCGACTACGCCATGTATGCGGTGGCCAACCGGGAGCTGAACGACGTGGCGCTGAGCGGTCAGGCGGTCGTGCCTGCTGCGGCGACTGCGGAGCTTGAGCTTGCTTGAGTAGCTGCTGAATGAAAAAGCCCCTGCATTGTGAGATGCGGGGGCTTTTTTTTGCCTGCTAACTTATTTGTGTCCGTTAAATCCTACCCCCTCACCCCAGCCCTCTCCCCCAGGGGGGCGAGGGGAAAGGGAGCCGATCTTCATGCTTTTCAAGCCCGAGTTCGACTCGGTATTTCATGTAGGCGTAACTCTAACAAACACCTCGGTCAGTCCCCTCTCTCCCTGGGAGAGGGTTAGGGTGAGGGCAGCGGTCTGATTGTCACTGCAACTTATGTGTTTGTTTAGTATCGAGCATCGACACTTTATCTGCCGGTCTGGTCAGTAAATTACTGAGCGACTGGTCAAACTTTTGCAACGCCCGAACCTGAACTTCCTGCTGCTGATTAATATCCGCAACAATCTCCTCGGAACGCTTGAAGTCCGCCCAGACCGGCGTCAACTCTTTCGCCTCGGACCCTTTGGCCGTCCCGATATAGTTGAACTTGCCGTCATAGAAGTCCGCACTCACATCGGCCTTGATGTCCGAACTGCGCGAAGTAATCAACTGGCTGTGAGTATCGACGATCGCCACCACATCCGGATTCGCCGCACGCAGGCTCTGCATGTCCGGGTATACCGTGACCGAGCCGAACTGGCGTTGCAGCGAGGCGTTCACCCAATCCACGGCCATGTCCGGTTTCGAGGTGGCGACGTAGGCATCATGGATCGGCTGCACCAATAAACTCTGGCCGAAACCGGTGCCGGCGTTGGCCTGATAGTCGCGCAGGTATTCACGATTGGTCTGGGTACTCGGACTATAGACGATGCCCAGCGAGACACCGGGGCCGCTTTTCACCTGGGCGGCGCTGCTGCGCCCGACGGGTTGGGTGAACAGAGTGTCGAGGGAGGAAACCGCTTTGGGGGCGGTAGGAACTGAACAGGCGGACAACGCTAAAACCGATATCGCCAACGTACTGGCAAAGGCAAGTTTCATGGTGAGTCTCCCGTGAAGCAACTTCAGTCGGAAAGTAAGGAGTGTCGGGGTTCATTAAATAGAATCGGCGACAGTTGCCTCAGACTACTCCCGCCAAACTGAAAACAACCTGACAATTTGCTGAATGACTGTCATGCAATAGTTTTATTGGCAGTAAGCGTTTTTGACTAATTGCCACGGGAAATAAAAAAGGCGCAAATCAACAATTTGCACCTTTTATTTATGGCTGGTTAAACAACCATCAGTTTTTCAAAGGGATCAGCACTTGCTCGTCCGGCGACAGCACCATGAACACCAGCAACTTGGCAGGTTTGGTTTGGCTGGCGTTTTTCGACACCAGATGTTCGGAGCCGGCCGGTTCGTACCAGAACTGGCCTTTCTTGTAGGTGATCGCTTGTTCACCCTTGACCTGGGAAGTCACTTCGCCTTCGAGCACATAGGCCATGGCCGTGCCGTCGTGTTTGTGGGCGATGGAGGACTGGCCGGGTTTGTAGTCGACTTCGATCATCATGGCTTTCTTGCCGGGGACGTTTTTCAGCATCTGATCCTGCAGGACCGAGATTTTCTCGGAGGCGTCGTGGGCCATGGCAGCGGCAGAAACAGACAGGGCGAGAGCGGCGGCGAAAATGGGCAGGAGTTTCATGGCGGGTCACCTGTGAAGTGGGGGAGTCGGCCTTCACAGTAGTCCGCGAAGTGATGCATTCAAACGGCCAATATTCGGGAAGTTCGGGTGACCAATCCGGATTCCCCACAAGCCAGAAAAACCACAGCCTTCGACAGCCTCACAGGTTCCCCCGAGGCTGCCGAAGGCTGTAATTTTTTTGAGTTTCAAACGATAGGGAACGAGTTGAAGTCGACGCTGTTAGCCAGCCGACTATCGATCAAATCAATAAACCCCTGCGCCTCAGGCCGGTTGAAATGCGCCTGCATCGCCGCCTCCGACTGCCAACGGGCACTGACCGTCCAGCGGTGGCTGTCGTCAGGGCAGCGGTCGACCAGATAGGAATCACAGCCCGGCGTTTCGCGAAGGGTTTCGACGATCTTCTGCAACTGCCTGCCCAGCTCCTCGGAGCGGCCGGCCGCAGCCTGCACCTGTACGGTGTTGATCACTTCGTTGGACATTGCTCACACTCCTGAATCAGGCCGGACGAATCCTGCTCATTGAGGGATAACGCCTGTGCAGAATAGGCCTGCACCCCCGGATCACCAATAACCAATCGGCGGGTAATCCGTTAGACCAATCTACCCGGCGACCTGTTGCAGAATGTCGCGCAGGCGGTCCAGCGCGATATCGATATCCAGCGTCTCGATGGCGCCAAAACCGAAGTACATTCCGCTTCTGGCCGGCTGCTGGTAATAGAAGCCGTCGATGGCGTAGAGCCCGACTTCGACCTTTTTCGCCAGTTCGATCACCAGCGGCAAGTCGATCGGCACCCGGCAGAACACCGCCATATGAAAGCCCGCGCTGGCCGGTACGGCCTCCAGCCATGGCGACAGGTCAGTGGCCATGCGCGCAAGGATCCGCTCGCGGCGCTGGGCGTAAACGGTGTGGCAGCGGCGAATGTGCTTGAGCAGGCAGCCCTCGGCGATGAACTTGGCCAGCGCCCATTGCGGCAGGGTGGAGGCGTGCAGGTCGGTGAGCTGCTTGGCGCGGATCACCGCTTCGAGAATCGCCGGCGGCAGGATTGCGTAACCGAGGCGCAGCTCTGGCAGCAGGGTTTTCGAGAAAGTGCCGACGTAAGCGACGATGCCGCGCTGATCGAGATTGTGCAGCGAATCCGTTGGCCGGCCCTCGTAGCGAAATTCGCTGTCATAGTCGTCCTCGATGATGATCGCGCCCAGCTCGTAGGCCCGCGCCAGCAACGCCTCGCGCCGCGCATGGCTCATCGGCATCCCCAGCGGGAACTGGTGCGACGGCGTCACGTAGATCAACCGCGTGCCGTCTGGAATCTGCTCGACCTGAATCCCTTCCGCATCCACCGGCACCCCGACCACGGTGGCGCCGTGAGTCCCGAACAGCAGCCGCGCCGGCGGATAACCCGGATCTTCCATCGCCACCAGACTGCCGGGGCGCAGCAGCACCCGGGCGATCAGGTCCAGCGCCTGTTGCGCGCCGTTGCACACCACGATGTCTTCGTCCTGACAGTTCACGCCACGGGAGAACGCAATGTGCCGGGCAATCGCATTGCGCAGCGCCGGCAAGCCTTCCGCCACGCTGTAAAAGCCTTTGGAACCCGCCATTTGCCGCATGGCGTGGGAGACGCAGCGGCGCCAGTCATCGTGGGGGAATTGCCCTTGCTGGTGGCGCCGCCGATGAAGTCGTAACGCAGCGAGCCTTCCAGCGTCGGGTGCCGCAGGAACACCGGCAGATTGCACCAGCTCTCTATCACCTCGGCACTGGCCAGCTCGGAATGGCTTTGCTTGCGCTGCACCGGCGTCGAGCGGGCGTTGACGTAGGTGCCTTTGCCAATGACGCCGGTGAGGAAGTTTTCGTAAGTCAGCTGCGCGTAGGTGTCGGAAATGGTCTTGCGCGAAATCCCCAGTTGCTCGGCGAGCAAGCGGCTGGGCGGTAGTTGTGTGCCGGCGGCCAGACGCCCGGACTCGATGGCGCCGCGCAGTTGTTGATACAACTGACCGGCCAGATCCTTGCGGCCGTTGATCACGACATGAAGTTCCATACCGACGGGGCTCCTGGGGGCGAATGAGGCGGATTGTGCGCCCGCCAGATTACTCCCGAATGCACGCGGGGCAGAAGTTGCGCGGAGTAAAAACCGGAAATTGGTCAAGGATCAGTGGTCTGCCGGTTTTCCGTGCAATTGGGGCTGTAACCGTGGCGCACCAGCGCTTACCGTGAAATCACTCTTCTGCTGCCCGAGACCCGCCCATGTCCCCGCGTCTGGATTACTACAGCGCTTCACCCAAAGCCATGAAAGCAATGATTGCCCTGGAAGCGCTGACCAGCAGCCTGAGCATCGAGGCGCCGCTGCTGCACCTGATCAAAATCCGCGCCTCGCAACTCAACGGCTGCGCGTTCTGCACCGACATGCATTCGGTGGAAGCTCGGCGGGCAGGGGAGACGGATCGACGGCTGTACGCCATCGCGGTCTGGCGCGACAGCGGCTTCTTCAACCTGCGCGAGCGGGCGGCGCTGGCCTGGACCGACGCAGTGACGCTGCTGGCGGAAAGTCATGTGCCGGACGACGTCTATGAGCAGGCGCGGACACAGTTCAATGAAGGCGAACTGGTGGACCTGACCATGGCCGTCAGCACCATCAGCAGCTGGAATCGCCTCGCGGTGAGTTTCCGGCAAGTTCCCAGCGATCACTAGTTGATGATCGTTCCCGCGCGGGAGCGTGGGTAGGAACAGGTAAAAACTAGTTCGGCGGCCGCTGCGGTTTCACCGACGTGCCAAACGTATTGCCCATCCGCGTGCTGGTAGCCGCCGGCGTCGCCAGCCCCACCTGATTTGGCGGCCGCTTGTTGACCGGCACATTCATCGCTTCCTGATTCTTCTGCGCAGCCGCCGCGCCGTCGGGGTTGTTGCCCATCTGCTGGCTCAGGCAGTCGTAATTCGGCGCCTTGTAACCGCCCACGGTCACCTCGACGCAACCCACTGCCTGCTCGGCATGCACGCCGCCCGACAGGGTCAACAACAGCCCGCTCAGCGCCAATGTCCACAGTGATTTCATGTGTGCCTCCTGGCCGGCCCGAAGGGGCCGCTCTAGCTCAAGAGTCTAGTGCAACGACGGCGTCGATCCCGTGATGGTTTTTTTGCAGTGGCCGTCACACCAGATTCATAAACAGCCCTCAGGATGACGGTTTTCAGGGGTGCATCAGCCGTGCAGCGAGGCCGTGCCAGGGACGAATTTGCGCGCTCAGCGCTCATGCGCCAGCTCTGTCTGGGGCTGCTGCTTGGCTTGTTTCTGAGCCGCGCCAGCGCCGACCCGGTGCCGGCGACGATGCGCATGACGCTGCACATCCCGGCCCAGGAACTGGCCCGCGCCCTCGATCAGTTCAGCCGCGCCACCGGCATGGCGGTGCTGGTCGACAGTCAGTTGAGTCGCGGTCGACGTTCGTTGGCGGTGGATGGCGAATTCACCGCTGCGGAAGCGTTGCGCCGGATGCTCGGCGGCAGCGGGTTGATGGCCAAGTACAGCCGCGACGACGCGTTCACCTTGCAGGTGGCGCAAGTCGAGGACGTGCCATTGCCGGCGGAGAAACCGACCCCCGCCAGCGTCGCGGTCAACCGCAGTTACGCCACGGCGGTGCAGGCGGCCATCGAGCGCAACCTGTGCCGCTCGCCGCTGACCCGGCCTGGCAGTTTTCGCGCGGTGTTGCAGCTGTGGATCGGCCGCGACGGCGTGGTGCAGCACAACCGGTTGGTCACCTCGACCGGCGATGTTCGGCGCGATGCAGCGCTGGTAGACAGTTTTCACACGCTCAAGATCGACCGGCCCACACCCGGCGCATTGCGCCAGCCAGTCACGTTGCTGTTGTTACCCGAATCGTCAGGAAAGCGCATGGAATGCACACAATGGGAAGGAGTTTCCGGGGGATGAAAGACGCCGGACAAAGTTCGATGGTCCAGCTGTTCCTGACGTCCTACGAGGACTTTCGGGTACGCCTGCGACGCCGTCTCGGCTCGGAGGACCTGGCCAACGACGTGCTGCACGAAACCTACCTGCGGGTCGACCGCATGGAAGCGCCGCCGAACCTGCTGCGGCCCAACGCCTACCTCTATCGCATGGCCCTGAACATCGCCGCCGACCGCCGCCAGGCCGATGCGCGGCTGCTCACCGGCAGCGAAGTCGAAGAACTGCTGCAAGTCAGCGACGAAGCGCTGGACCCGATGCGCGTGGTCGGCGGCCAAAAGGAAATCCAGTCCCTGCTCAGCGCCCTCTACGAACTGCCGGCCCGGCGCCGCCGGATCTTCATCGCCGCACGGCTGGAAGAAGCGCCGCACCTGGAAATCTCCCAGCGTTTCGGCATCTCCACGCGCATGGTCGAGAAGGAAATCAAGGCCGCCCTCGGACACTGCGCGGCCAAACTGGAAAGAAAAGTGTTTCAGCGGTTCGGTCGCGGGGCCGGAAAACCGTCTAGTGAATGAAGCTCCGATTGAGTGTCCCGATCAACCCGTCGAGTACCTGTGCGTTTGAACATCTTCCGTCTGACACCTGCCGAGCCCACGCCTGCCGAGCGTCTGCAAAGCGAAGCCCGCGACTGGCTGATCCTGCTGACCTCCGGCCGCGCCACGGTCGCCGACGCCCGAGCGCTACGCCAGTGGTGCGCCCAGAGCCCCGAACACGCCCGCGCCTTTGAAGAGTGCAAGGCGTTGTGGCACCTGCTGCAACCGGCGGCGGAAGCGATGCAGGCGCCACGCCGGTTTGGACGACGGGCCTTTCTCGGCGGCGCGATTGCTGCGTCGGCCGCTTTCTTGCTGGTGCGCGGCACGATACCGGGCGGCTTCTCAGGGCTTGGCGCGGATTACATCACTGAAGTCGGCCAGCAACGTCGGGTCGAACCGGCCGACGGCCTGAGCCTGGAACTGAACACCCAGACCCGCATCAACCAGCGTTCGGTGGATGAGGGCGTGCAGGGCTTTGAACTGGTCAGCGGCGAAGTCGAAGTACAGACCGCACGGCTGCCGATGGCGATGCAGGCCGGTGGCGGATGGCTGCGGGCGAGCAGGGCGCGGTTCAACCTGCGCAACCTCGATCAACAGGTGTGCGTGACGTGCCTGGATGGCGCAGTAGAAGTGGAAGTTGAGGGTCGCAGCCTGCGACTGGAACCGGGCCAGCAACTGACCTATGACGCGCAACAGGTTGGCACTGTGCAAAGCGTCGACACGGCGGCGGTGATGAACTGGCGTCAGCAGGTACTGGTGTTCAACGGCACGAGCCTCAGCCAGATGATCGACGAGATCAACCGCTATCGTCCGGGCATGTTGTTGCTGCTCAATCGCGAACTCGGCCAACGCCGCGTACAAGCGCGTTTCTCTCTTGATCAACTGGCCGGGGTAGGTGCACTGATCCGTGATGCCTACGGCGTCAAATGCACCGAACTCCCGGGCGGCGTCGTAGTCCTCAGCTAACCCAACACAGTATTCAAAACCACCCCAACCCCCCTGTGGGAGCGGGCTTGCTCGCGAAGGCGTCGTGTCAGTCAATACATTCGCAGCTGATCCACCGCTTTCGCGAGCAAGCCCGCTCCCACAAGGGTTTTGAGTTGACAGGGCTTACTCCAACGGCCCCATCACCTGCCGATATTTCTCCGGCCCTTGCGGTGCTTGCCGAGTCAACCGCACCTCCAACCCCAACGGATCCTCCCGCCGATTCCCGCTCAACTGCCGCCACCCCTTGTCCATCTCCCAAACCCGCACCTGCAAATCACTCACCTCACCCAAAACCGCCACCCCAGCCGTAGGCGCCGGTAACGGATACCGACTCCGCGCCGGCGCCACCGCGCGATACAACGTGTCCCCCTTGAGCCACCAGCGCACCCGCTGCAAAGCCCCCGGCTGATCCGCCGCGCTACGAATGATGTCCAGCCGAAACCCCTTGCTGTCACTGCTGCGCACCGTAAGCGCAGGCGGGGCCGTCGCCGGCTCATCCTCCGTACCAACCTTCTTCGGCTCCGTCAGCTCGATCCCGGCGCGCATCTCCACATCCCGCTGCATCTGATTCAACGCCCGCAACAGGCTGTCGCTCTGTTCACCACTGGCCTGCAAATGGCTGTCGGCGCGGGTGACACTGTCCAGCCCCTTCCAGGCAATCAGACTGACCACCGCCATCAACAGAATCGCGACCATCACCTCGATCAGCGTAAAACCCTGTTGTCTGTTCATTGCACGCTAATCCGGCCCGAAGCATCGCGCAGCACGCTCAACCGATTGAGCCCGTCAGACAGCGTCAACTGCAGCGGCGGATTGATCCACTCCGCGTTCAGCACCACTTTCTGCTTCGGCTCCACTCGCACCTCCAGCTTCGGACTCTGCCAGGGACGCGGCCGCAACTGCGGGTCCCGATCGAAATGATCAAAGCCCTTGCCACTGTCACTGCGCCGACTGAACCGAAACCCCTTGCCATCGCTCAACCACGCAATCGGCCGCCCATCGGCGCGGGCCTCGGCCTGGGCAATCTGCAGCAACTGCGCCACGCGCTCGGCATCCTTGCGCAGCAACTGCAACGGATCGGGCTTGATACTCAGACTGATCGCCGCACTGGCGATACCGATGATCACCAGCACCACCATCAACTCGATCAGCGTAAAACCCTGCTGCCTGCACCGGTTCATCGAATGCGCACTCCCTTGCGTCCAGCCCCGTCCCAAAAAACCATCCTGCACGGCCAACATGTAAGGCGTGTGAAATAAAACCGTGAGAATTGCCGCGTAGTCTGGTCACCGGGACTAAAAGGAGATTCAGCCCATGAGATTCACCGCACGCTTTTCACCCCCCAAATCACCCAGGCCGCCGCACTGCTGGCCGCCCTGGTCGGCATAGCCACCTGGTCATCCCTGCTCCTGACCACCGCCGAATCCCACACCCCGGCCGCCACCCCGCAACTGCTCGCTGCGCGCAGCGATAACCCGGCGTTGCAGTGGTTCTCCAACCGCACTGCGCCGGTGGAAATCAAGGTCAGCGGCGTGATGGCGGGGAGTCGGGGGGCGGTGGCGATACTCAGCCTCAACGACGGACCGCCGAGGAGTTTTTTGCAGGGGGAGCGGGTGAGTCCTGGGGTGAAGTTGGTGGCGGTGGAGGGGGATGGGGTGGTGATTGAGCAAGGTGGGGAGAGGGTGAGGTTGGGGGTGGAGAGGTTGGGGGAGGGGGTGGAGATGCCTAGGTTGTTGAGGCCGTGATTAATGAGCTTTAAGGAAGAAATTTTGACGTTTCAGTTGGAGAGTGCCTTCTACATTGTCGGTTCAATCAGCACGGCACATGAAGAGAACGGCAGTGTGAAAAATGTTTGTGGTTGTTTTCAGAGCAAAGCGCCGCTTCGTTTCTACCTCCTCAAATGCGGGGGGCAGGTTCTAAATTTATTTTGCTGACTACTTCCTGATTTGCTTTTGTCTGCTAGACATACTGAAGGCAAGTTTCCGCTTTTTATTCATCGGTGTGGTTGTTCTACGCCAAGGAGTAGGTGGGTGACGATCATTCAGGAAATTCACGCGTGGTCTAATGGACTGCCTGCGTGGCAGCAAGATGCAATTGCTCGCCTTTACCAAGATCGAATTCTCAGTGCTGCCGATCTTGACGATCTTTATGCGTTGGCCAAGGCCGAATCTGGAATCCCGGATCCTGAGGGTCGAAATCCCAAGAAGCTTGAAGATGCATTGATAGCTCAGCCGAACGATCCAGCACGGTTAGTACAGGTGGCTGCGATCAAGCAGCTTGTAAACGTAAATGCCTTAGCCAACGGGGGAAGTGTTCCCATCTCCTTGACTGGTTTGACCGTAATTTACGGCGAAAACGGCGCGGGAAAATCGGGTTACTCGAGGGTGTTCAAACATGCATGCCGCGCCAGGGATCGGCGCGAGCCAATTCTCCCAAACGCCAACCTTGACCCAAAGACAGCTGGCGTCGCCCAGGCAATTTTTGAAACCGTAATAGACGGTGTGACAACCGATCTTTCCTGGCAATACGGAGCCGTTGCTCCCGAGCCGCTTTCGGACATTGCCATCTTCGATACTTATTGCGCTCGTGCTTACATTGATAACCATGGTGACTTTGCTTATGCGCCATACGGGCTGGATATCTTGGAAGGGATGGCTGGCGTATGTAACAAGCTGAAAGCGCGTGCCACGCAGGAGAAGGCAGCGAATGCTCCGACTGACGCATCGTATGCCGCCCTTACGAAGGATCAAACGCAGGTCGCCGCCGCATTACTCGGCATCCCGAGCACTACCCTTCCACAGCAAATAGAGACTCTTGCCGCGCTTACTCAAGTTGAGCTAGATCGATTATCGCTTTTGACTCAAACCCTCGCCGAAGCAGATCCGAAGCAAAAAGCACAAGCGTTACGCCAAAAGGTAACGCGTTTCTCCGGCTTAAAAGATCGCTTGGTGGTAGCGATTGCATTGGTTGACGAGAGAGCGGTAGGCCAGCTTAGACAACTTATTGAAATCTCGAAAACTGCAAAAGCTGCGGCAGAGCTGGCAGCGCAAGAGTTCAAACAAACCCCGGGTCAACTTACGGGCACTGGAGGTGAAGAATGGAAGGCGCTGTTTGACGCTGCCAGAGTTTTCGCACAAGTGAGTCATCCAGGTCATGAGTTTCCGGAGATACCTCAGGATTCTGCATGTCCCCTCTGCCAAAACCAGCTTGGTATAGAAGGTGTTGCGCACCTAATTCGCTTTGATACGTTCATTAAACAAGCTGCCGAAAAGGACGCGAAGGAGGCTCGTGATACTGCAGCCACGGCCTACAGGGCAGTCCAAAAGGCGACACTGGACGTAATGTTTCGTGATGGTCTTGTGGAAGAGTTAACCGAGCTTGATCCCGAGCTCGCTGCTGTCTGTTCGTCGATGCAAACATGCCTGAACAGTCGGCGGGCTTCGATTCTTCAAGCCGCTGCGGGTGAGCTCAAGTGGGAAGAGGTATTGGCACTATCGACTGACCCATGCCCCGGTTTAACCGCTGTAATTGAAGGCTTACTGAATCAGTCCAAAGCGCTGGACGCTACGGCGGACGAAAAGATTCGCTCTCAGATGATGGCGGAGAAGCGAGAGCTTGATGCACGGATACGTCTGGGCGAGATCAAGGACGCTGTTTTGGAAGCGATTGCCAAGCATGAGGCAGGTCGTAAGCTCCAATTGTGCATCGATGGTTTTGATACTCGAGCCATTTCTAGAAAATCCACCGAACTTTCACGGACCACCGCTAGTCAGGAGCTGGCGGACGCTCTCAACGACGAACTCAAACATCTTAAAGTGCATCAGCTTCAGATCGTGATGAAGCCTGAGTCTCCAGGTGGTAGGACGCAATTCAAGCTCGTTTTGCAATTACCAGGCGGAGGTACTCCTGCAGCCATTCTCAGTGAAGGGGAGCAGCGAGCTATCGCAATTGCATCCTTCCTTGCCGAGATTAAGCTCGGCAAAGGGCGTGGAGGAATAGTCTTGGATGATCCAGTGTCTTCGCTAGATCACCGACGTCGCTGGGAAGTTGCAGAGCGCTTAGCTTTAGAAGCGCTAAACCGACAGGTGATTATCTTCACTCACGACATCTACTTTCTTTGTATTTTGGAGCAAAAAGTCGAGGAGCTAGGGGCTCAATTGACCAAGAACTATATTCGTCGCACTGCGGAAGGATATGGTGTGCACTCGCATGAGCTGCCATTCGACGTCGTCGGTACCAAGGATCGGCTTGCAAGGCTTCGACAAGAGTTGGTGGAGGTTCGCAACGCGCAGAAGAGCGGCGATGAAGATGAACTTCGTCGCTTGACGTCTGCTTGCTACGGTCGTTTGCGCCTTGCTTGGGAGCGATGTGTTGAAGAGGTGCTCCTGAACGGGGCAGTCCAAAGATTCGGCGAGGGAGTGTCGACACAGCGCCTGAAATCGGTTGTCGTCACCGACGATGATTATCGGGAGGTAGAAAGCGGCATGTCCAAAAGCTCCAAGTTCGAGCATGACGCGGCAACTCCCGTAGGACGGCTTCCAATACCAGACCCTGACGAATTGGGTGCGGATATTGAAAGGTTAGCGGTATGGCGGAGTGCTCTAGATAAGCGGTCGAGAGAAATCGCCAAAATGAGAGGTTGAAAAAGAGGACTGAGTTGAAGGGGGCACATTGACTCGTATCGCTTGTCTGGGATGGGGCTCCTTAATTTGGGAGCCAAAAGGATTTCCAATTCAGGGGCAATGGTTCATGGATGGCCCTCTGATACCAGTCGAGTTCGCTCGGCAATCGCGCAATGGGCGAATTACGCTGGTGTTAATTGAATCTGAAAGTGTTGTTCACTCCCTGTGGGCTCTAATGCAATCAGAGGATCTCGCCTCCGCGATAGAGGCTTTGGCCTGCCGGGAAGGAATACTGAGGAAAAATGTTGAAAGGCATGTGTGTAGGTGGTCTGTGGGCCAGCCTTCGCCAAGACTGATTCCGCATCTATCCGAATGGGCCGATGCGCATGACATTGATCAAGTGATATGGACCGGTCTTCCCCCCAAGTTTAATGGTAAAGAAGTCACGCCTTCAGCCGAGCAGGTTGTTGAGTATCTAGAAAGGCTCACCGGTGAGCGGCGAGAGATAGCCGAACAATATGTTCGTCTTGCTCCGCGGCAGATCGATACGCAGTATCGACGCCTCATTGAATCGTCGTTTCACTGGTACGATGAGAGTAGTGATTAGAGAAGTAAAAGTGGACGGAAGTTTTTTGTATAAGGTGAAAATAGATCGGTTCCCAATTTGGTTGGCCGTAAATAGAGTGTGTATTATCTAAATAAATGCATTCATTGTCTTTGAATGCGCGCCTCTTTTAATTTGAGCAAGATTTTACCGTGGAAGAGAATTCGTGAATTTCTATGCAAATAAGTTAAACGGAAGCTTTCTCAGGAATGTGCTTCCTGGAGAGAGTGTTCAGGTTGATTGGGTACGTGCGGCCATCGCCTATGGCAGTGATGGAACTACTCTCGTCGAAAACTGCATTGAGCACGGACGTAGACTCGACATCTGGATGCGATATGACCATACGGTTCCGGTAGATCCTCGCCTTCTCAGAATTTTACTTCGAAGCAGTGGTAAAAATATTTTTTGCATGCTAATTCCCGATGTTCTTCACGCAAAGGTAATTTGGTGGAAGAATCATGGCGTATACATTGGTTCCGCAAACCTTACCGAAAGGGCTTGGGTATCTAATATTGAGTTTGGCGTATTTATTCCGGAACAGGATCTAGAATCCAACGGAGGCATAGCTGAGATAGAGGGGTTCTTTGAGTCACTAATATCCTGCGACGCAGCCCAGCAGTTGACGGAGGAAATAATCCAGGAGCAAGAGAGTATTCTTAGGTCTAGAGAGAAGGATCTGCAAAAACTTGAGCAAGTTTCAGAACGTATGAGGAGCATAAAGAAGTGGGATGGCCCTGCATTTACCAGCTCAGAAAAAGCGCTGGATGTTCGCCGGGAATCTTTCATTAAAGAATGGCGCAATGGCCTTTCTGTTTTGAGAGATATTGCTGACAAAGCGCCGGACTATCGACCGAGGTGGCTCAATCAAGATGTGCCCCCGGCTTGGCAAGCTGATCAGTTTTTGCACGCTTTCTACTATAACAAAGTGGTTGATGGTGTTCGTCATCCGTTTGATGAGCACTATCAGAAGAATCGAAAAAATCCAGCCGCAAGTATGCTCGCTGCATTGAGATGGTGGTCTGAACTGGAAGCACCTCCATCCAGTGAAGACGAGAATTGTCATGTCCGAGCCCCGGTCATACGTCGCTATCTAGCGAAGGACAAGGTGAGCGCTCTTTCTCTCGACGAGTTCTCTAAAGTTTTGCAAGCCAACCATTCAACCGTAGACCATGTGCGTCGTATGAGGCTTGAGGAGTTAAGTTTGAGGGGCGCGAAAAATATTACTGAGGCGCAGCGTGTTAATGCATTCGCCTCGCTGTTGTTTAACCAGCGCAATGAAAGGGGGGAAACAGTCTTAGATATCATAGCGTTTGTCCTGGATGGCGGTTCTCCGAATGAACTACCGGCAAGACTATTTGAGGTTGTGCATAGTTCAGCCAGAAGATTTCCGCATTTTGGAAATAATCAAATTGCAGAGCTTGCAGGGTGGGCTCGCCCTGAACTATGCCCACCACGTAATGGCAGAACCAGTAAAGGGTTGAGGGCACTAGGCTACGATGTTCGGGTCTATTAAACGGTTTCAATGCACTGAGATATGTTGATGCCGAACAATTCGTGCAGATGCTAGGGCCCTAACGGGCAACAGCTGGAGTTCAAACTAGTTCGGATTACGCGAAAGTGGCTGAGGTCCGAGCGATTGTTTCTTGCCGAAGCCTCGGAATGGCGTTGAAGCGTGCCGTAAAAAAGAGCGTTCATTTGGTCGAGGTCGTCAGTAATATCTGACAACCTCGTCCATTATATTTCCGTCTATTGAGATGTGGACAACAAGGGGCAACAAAGGGGACTAATTAATTTTCATAAATCAGTCTCCTTTGTTTGCTCCTTTGAATGCACTAGCAAGTGGGCATGTCAAAGAGCACATTTCTTTGGGGGTTCGAATTTTATTCCCGTTGATTGTTTACTTGCCAGAATGTAGTTCTCATCACCTAACGATGCTTGGCGATAGCTAGAATCAATTTTGCATTCTGTGCCGGGATACATGTCGAACTCAAATATAGATGCTCCAATAGTTGATTCTATTTGTTGATTGTATCGATTTAGCAAAAGAAGAAATGTTGTTGGTGCGAACCCTCCCATCGCCGAATAAAAAATTATTTGAAAAATTACCGTTGCAATAATGTAGCGACTTCCTTTGCCGTTAAGCTTAATCCCGAAAAACCACTTGGTGAGTCGTGGTGCTTTTGCCGCAAAGCTTGATCCGTAAATGAGAAGTGGAGCCATTACAACGGATATAGGGATGAAGATGGTTCCTGCGGCAATAAAAAGAAATGGAATCGCAAAAATTGCTAGAAAAGACAAAGTGTGCGGAAAAGTTGTAGGCGGTACATGAGTCATTCCGCCGATTATTTTTCCCGAGATGCTGAAGGCGAGATTAGAGCCAATAGCAAATGCGATGGCAATAAGCCCTTTGCCAACCGTGGTTTCATAGAGAATTGCGTAGATGCGATAAACGTCATGCGCCGCAACGGCTAGGCAATATATAAAAAATAATATAGCCATCGGTGTAAATAAATTTTTTGCGTCCAGCAGGTAAAGATAACCAAGTAAGGGGAGGCATAAGGTGACATTAAGGTAAAGTTGATGACGGCGCTCAAGGTTTTCGTACCAATTTACTATGACTCCCCACAACTCGGTGAATTCATATTTTCCTGGGTGAAGGATTTGCATCACCCTAACTACGACCCCAGCGGCTAGAAAAAGCACACTTGTTGTAAAGTATACAGTTCGCCAATTAGTCGGAATAATAAATAGTAAAAAGCAAATAGTGGCGCTAATTAATGCAATTCGCTTCATGAGGTCGCGAAAATTTGTTCCTCTACTAATCGGCTGCGAATCCCCAGAAGTAGTGTTGCTCGTCAGGTTTTGATTTTTCATTATTACTGTGGTCCTGAATAAAAGTATGTGCTTGCGATGATGTATGGCTACTGGGTTATCGGTGTGGCATGCAGGAAATCCAAAGCTATTTCGTCAAATCAGCATTGGTTGCCCAGCGTGTGCTGAAATAGAATTCGTACATCCACTCCAATCAGCTTTGCCATGTGAAATAGTGAAAAAGGGGACTTGTTTATTTCCAGAAAATAATCGGTCCCCTTTGTTTCTACACTCCCTTCATTAACTCGCTTCGCCGCTGTCTAGTTCTAAAAGCGCATCCGGACATTCATCGGCCCATCGCGTAACCGTCATGTCTTTGAGCCGCTCCCCCATGGTGTCGACGCGTAGGCAGGCACCTTCCTTTGAATAGAACAGGATGCAGCGCGAGTTATCAAAAGAGCAGGTATCGAGTTCCAGAAAATTGTGAGCAGCCAGTTCGCGCTCGACAGCACTGTATTCATAGCCATCGCTGGTGTGCATCCGGGTCGGCTTCCATCCCTGTTTGATCAACTTGGATCTGGCCGACACCAAGGGCTCATCGACGGCGATGCCTGCTGGCCCGTGCTTTACGTTTGTCGCTTGCGAGCCGCCGGCAAACGCAAAGCTTATACCCGTGCAATACATTGCGAGGAGCAGGATAGTCGGGGTCTTCATTTGATCGTTACACAAAAAGGAACAGACTCCTGTCCCTTTTGATTTCTGGCTTCAATCCTTTTCAGGGCATTTGAAGTTCCAGGAATAAATCTTCATGTCTTTGACTTCTTCGCCGACAGTTCCTACACCTAAACAATCTCCGCCCTTGATGTAGTTGAAGCTGCAGTAACGGACGCCTTCCGTGCAAGACTCGATTTCACTGAAGCCTTTTCTTTGGATGACGCTTTCAACCCCGAACTCACCTGAGTAGGTCGGATTCGGCTTCCAGCCATTTTTGATCAAGGCTTTGCGGGCTTTCGAAAATGGCATTCCCTCTTTGATAGGAAGGTCTGCTGCGCTAGAAAATAAACTGACGCAACCTAAAAGGCTGATGGCTAATATTTTTAGTTTCATTTAACAGTACCGCCAAAGCCTTTATATATTTTTTCTACTTCGTCGTACTCGGTATAAGGTTGGCCGGAAGGCTTTCCGTTAATTGGTCGGTTTGCCAACCCCGGCCCCATAGGTAACGCTTCCCATTTTTTTGATGCTTTTCCAACTGCCGTTTTTAAGTCGCCGCCGATCAGCGGTTCGATGGCACTCACGTTGCGCAGGAGCTCAACGGCAATCAAATCCTGGGTTCCGGGGCTGAAGTCAGATAGCCCCATTGCTTTGATGGAGAGTTCCGACCATGTGGCTTTCGTGATTTGGTACCTTCCAGAAGCTGTCGTTGAACCACCATGACCTGGTCCTGGGTGAGTGGACTCATCACTGAATGTCCACTTCCCGGATTTCCAGCCGGGTGCCCAGCCATACCCGAATTTCGCGTGATAATCGCCACCCTCGACTTTAGCCAACGTATCCAGAAAGGCCTTCACATTTTGATTCTTTAAGAACTCCGCATTCTCGGCACGCCTCTTTTGTTGCTTTGCGTCTACGGATACAGCTTTAGGGCTGGAGTCTTTGACAGGTGTCACCGTTCTGGTGGCTACAGGTGACATTTTTCGGCCGTTTTTGCTAATGACTTCAGCCATGAGGAAAACTTCCGTTATTTACTTTGACATCCATGTTCAATCCTCCAAAAACAGTTGGATCGTTTCGGCGAGGTGCGAGCTGACTACGTGCGTATACCCCATTGAATCGCTGACACCGTGCTCAATGCTGCCGTCAGCTCGCTGAATGGCGTAATCAAGATTAGCCAGGGGCTCCCCTGACTCGTCGTCAATAAGCCTGAACTTGTCGTTGAAGTGCACCGGCATTGGCATCAGGCCGCTAAAGGGCGCTGATACAACGGTGTCGCCGATAATGACCGTGCCGGAACCACCTACAACTACGTTGCCGTGGCCGCCGGTACTGCCTTGAGTCGCGGCATTCAGCCCATTGATAAAAACCGTAGAGCTGACCGCGCCGGTGATCGGGCTACCGCACGCGGATTTATCGGTCATCCGAGCGGCGGGAAGGCCATCGAAATTGACGTTGGGAGAGCCGCTGACAATTGGATTTGTGCCGTGCCCCGGGAGCGGGCAACTGGTGGGATCTGTGACTCGGGCTGCAGGTTTGCCGCTCACGGGAAGTTCCTTTTCAAAGATTCAGATGTCCTTGGCCTGATTGGATTAGAAATTCCGGCCACTGAGATAGCGCTTACATCAACCGTTCGGCAGAGCAGGAAGCGTGCTTTGGTGGAGGAGAGCATCAAACTCCACCACCCATGTACGTTTGCGTCGCACAGGATGCCTGAGGCAAATGTTGCGCTCAACATTTCTTACAATTCTTTGGTTGACGGCTTGTGAATGACCTTAAAGCGAGCAGCCCGTAACACCTTCGCGTTCGGGTCGGTTGAAGCTTTTGGTACAGAGAAAAACGCATTTGGCCGAGGTTGTCAGTCACACCTGACAACCTCGGCCATTTTCTTTCCGGCTGCTGGGCTACAGCGCTCAGCCGATCACGTCTTCACCTCAACATGATCCAACGCCTGATTCACCGCCAGCCCCGCGACCATCACCACTTGCGCGATGCCCAGTGCCGTTTTTCGGTGGCCGGGTTCCAAAATGGCGGCGAAGTTGCTGAGCATTTCGCTGGCGGAATCGAGGGACTCGCTGGCGTTGGCCAGGAGGGATTCGCTGTTGTAGGCCGGGTTGGCCAGGAACATGGGGTCGTGTTTGGTGTGGCTGCCCATGATGCGTTGTTGTGGGGTGAGGTAGTGGTCGAGGGCGCGTTCGGCGGCTTCGTTGAGGGTTCGGGAGTCGGGGAATTGGTAGGGGGAAACCGGGTCGGTTTCTGGTGGGTTGGGTGTTGGTTTGATCATTGATGTAACTCCAGTACTGATTGAATTGGAGTCAACCACTCTCGCTACCAAACGAGGGGGTGGCGACCATACGCAGGTTGGTAGACCGGAGCACTGGAACCGGCGCTTCCGAAGAAGCCCTGAGCATGGCCACCATAAATCCAGTCGCACGAATGCAACTGCATGAGGTGACGCAATGCGTCAGCGCTGCGGGCTACCAAACCCGATCACTGGTTTTCAGTGACCATGGAACGATAAGACCCGCGTACTAGACGCACAAGCCGGCGGATTCTGGCGTAGTCGTAGGTAATGACGCAAGGTTGTGTAGCCTTGAGGACGTTACGGATGGTGTCTTTTAAACGGGGTTTTGGGAGGGAGTAAACGAGTGGGTTGAAGAGCGGCCCTCACCCCAGCCCTCTCCCGGAGGGAGAGGGGGCCGACCGAGGTGTCTTGCGCTTTACATCGACCTGAGAGATCGAGTTGATTATGGATTCAACGCGGTATGTGCAGGTTGGTTTAGATCTTTAGGTGGGTGTCGGAAATGTCCCTCGGCTGATTCATATACCTCCGAGCCGTCCGGCGTTTCGGGACGGTTTAGGGCTAGGGATTTTCGGGACGGCTGAGCAACGTTTCAAGTCTGGCCAACGCCGGCGCTTCCTGGCTGCGATCAAAAACTTGCACCCCAACCTTGAGCAACCGTCCATTCTCCGCCCCCCAATCACCTGCTCACACCGCAACAACAACCGCCCTTGATCACACTCCATCGCCTTGACCCCCATCGGCAATCTCCCTTCCAACCGAAGTTCAGCCATCCGACTCTGCGCCGCAATCATCGCAATCGAGCGATCCCGCAAAATCCCGCTGCTCTGCGTCATCAACCCCGCCACGCGCACGGCGGCGGACATGGCCACGGCGATGATCGCCAGTGCGACGAGCACTTCAATCAGGGTGAATCCGGCTTGCGGGGAGGGGGTGCGCATCGGGGGCTCGGGCAGTCGGGCAGCCCTTGACGCTAACGCCCGTGCTTGACGGCTTGACGACGAAAACACCCGAGGATTTTCAACATCCCTGACATATCTTCTTGCAACACTGCGCGTCGAATCGAATCAAGCCAGGGAATGACGAGATGGATATCGCGCAGTTCAAACAGCCCAGTCGACCGAGCCGGATGCCCCGTGGGCAGCAGGGTTTTACGCTGATCGAGATCATGGTGGTGGTGGTGATTCTCGGGATTCTGGCGGCGATGGTGGTGCCCAAGGTGCTCGACCGGCCGGATCAGGCGCGGGCCACGGCGGCGAAGCAGGATATTGGCGGGTTGATGCAGGCGCTGAAGCTGTATCGCCTCGATCACGGCACTTACCCGAGCCAGAGCCAGGGCCTGAAGGTGCTGGTGGAGCGGCCGGCCGATGCCAAGAACACCAACTGGCGCTCGTACCTGGAGCGCCTGCCGAATGACCCGTGGGGTCGTCCTTATCAGTACCTCAATCCCGGTGCCAACGGCGAGATCGATATCTTTTCCCTCGGCGCCGACGGCCAGCCTGACGGCGAAGGCGTGAATGCCGACATCGGTTCCTGGCAGTTGTAAGGCCGGTCATGAACAGCCAATCGAACCAGCGGGGGATGGCGATCATCAGTGCGCTGCTGATTGCGGCGGTGGTCGCGGTGATCGCTGCCGGCATGCTGACGCGCCAGAGCGTTTCGACCCGGGCGCTGGAAGCCGAACAATTGCGCGTGCAGGGCCGTTGGGTGTTGCACGGCGGGTTGGAGATCAGCCGGCAATTGTTGTGGGATGCGCGGCAGCGCGATCCGCTGACCCGACTCGATCAGCCTTGGGCGCAGCGGTTGAACACCCAGGGTTTCGAGGGGCGGCTGGAGGACGAGCAGGGCAAGTTCAACCTGCGCAATCTGGTGGCCAACGAGCGGATCGATGACGCGCAGGTGCAGGCGTTCGAGCGCTTGTGCGAGTTGATCGGTGTGAGCAGCGGCTTGAGCCGGCGCATCAGTCAGCGGGTGATCGGCTCGTATCCGCACCTGTTGAATGCCCAAGTGGTGGACAAGCCTGTGGCGAAAAACACCTTCGACAGCGGGCGTGCGACGTCGCCGTCCGCTTCGCGCAAACCGCAATCGCCGACCTTGCCGATGCTGCGCACGCTTGACGATTTGCGCAGTGTCGACGGGGTCAACGATGCGCTGTTGGCGAAACTGGCGCCATACCTGACGGTGATTCCGGCGACCACCTGGCTCAACGGCAACACCGCCACGGCGCCGGTGCTGGCGGCTTATGTGCCGGGGCTGTCGCTGGAGCGGGCGCAGGCGTTGATCAATGAGCGTGACGCCGGGCGCTGGTTTATCAATCGCGGGGATTTCGTCAATCGGCTGCGACTGCCGCAACTGGAGATCACCAGCGTCAAGGTCGGCATCACCAGCGACTGGTTCCGGCTGCGCGGGCAGGCGCGGCGCGATCAGCGGCGGGTCAGCCTCGATGCGTTGCTGCATCGCAGCCAGGATCGTTTGCCACAAGTGATCTGGTCGCGGGTGGGCGTATGAGCCAGTTGCGCGTGAGTTTGCCGCCGCTGGCGGAGCTGAGTCTCGACAGTGAAGTGGATTGTGCTTGGCTGGATCGTCAGGGGCAGGTCGCTCGCCAGGAGCGCGTGCGCCTCGGCGCGCTGCCGAAGCAACCGCTGGTGTGTTTTCTGCACCCGTCGGACAGCCTGCTGGCGAGCATTGATCTGCCGCCGCTGCCTGCGAACAAAACCGCTGCGGCGGTGCAGTGTGCGGCGCAGGCCTTGATGCTCGGTGACAGCGCCGAGATGCACATCGCCCACAGTGCTCGGAATGAAAGCGGCCAAGTGCAGATTGCCTGGGTAGCACGCAAGGATTTGCAGCACCTCGGGCAATTCGGCTTGAACCTCAAAGGCCTGTACCCGGCGGCCTACAGCTTGCCGGTGATGGCGGGCGGCGTCGGTTGCTTGCACAACGAGCATCTGTTGCTGCGCCACGGCCCGAATGCGGCGCAGGTGCAGCCGATGATCGATGAAGCGTGGCTGCTGGAAACCGGTCTGCCGGCGCACTGGATCGGTGACGGCGCGCCGGAGGCGGTGCAATCGACATTGCCCGACACGCAACGCTGCTCCGGCCCATTGCCGAACTGGGGACTGCACGGCGGCCTTCAGCAACCGGGCACCGAACATCGCGGTTGGGGCAGGGCGCTGGGTTGCTGTGCGCTGGCGCTGGCGGTGTGGGTGATTGGTTTGAACCTGTACGCCGCCCGCGAGGCCGGGCAGGGCCAGCAGCTCAAGGCGCAGATGGCGCAGCGGGTGAAGCAGGCGTTCCCCGAGTTGCCGGTGATCCTCAATCCGCTGCAACAGGCCCGTCAGCAAATCGCGGCGCGTCAGCAGGGCGCGGTGGATGCGCCGGGTCAGGATTTCACGCGGCTGGTGTTGCAGGCCGGCAGCGGCATGCCGTCCATGGCGGGCACGGTGCAGCGGCTGGAGTTTGTCGACGGCGCGTTGCAACTGAGTCTGCTGCCCGAGGCCCGGCGTTCGGGCAACGACAAGGACTGGCAAGGCACGCTGGCTCAGGCCGGCATCAGCATCAGCCCGAATGACGACGGCTGGGTCCTGCGCCCGGCCGGCGAGGCGACCGCTGCCACCGACAACGACGACAGCAGCGGAGCCGAAGATGAATAGCCCCTCGCTTGCGAAATGCCGCGCCGGCTGGCAGCGCTTCAACGCTCAGTTGCAGGCCCGTTGGCAGCCGTTGGCGCTACGGGAAAAGCGCATGGTCGGCGGCATGGCGGCGCTGTTGCTCGGGTTGTTTGTGTGGGTGGCGTTGGTTCAGCCGCCGCTGAAGAAGATCGCCGCCTCACAAGTCGAAACCCCAAAACTGCGCGCCCAGGCCGAAGCGCTGGAAGTGCTGTTGCGCGATGTCAGTGTGCGCCCGGACGGGCAGAACCTGGAGCAGTCGATGCAACAGACCTTGCAGGCCAGCGGACTGGGCGGCCATTACCAATTGGCGGCCGCGTCCGCCGGTTGGCAGTTGACCTTCGATGCGGCACCGGCCGACGCCGTGCTTGACTGGCTACTGAGCCAACCCCGGAATTTTTCACTGCAAGTGGTCGAGGCCCGTCTGCAACGTGCAGACGACGCCGCGACTGATGACACGGCCGGCACTCTGTCGGGCACCGTACGCATGGATCAGGCGCTGGGCGCTAAGGAAGCTTCATGAAGGGGTCAGGGTCCAAACGCATGGCGTTGCCGATGCTGTTGATGGCATTGAGCGCGTGCAGCAACACCACGCCACCGAATCAACCGCCGCTGCTGGTGGACAGCGAACTCGGCCGGCCGCTGGCCAACACCCAGCGCAGTGGCGACGCGGTGCTCGACCGCGAGCGGGCGCAGGCTCAGGCAAGACCTGCGCCGAAGCAATTGCACAACATCACCGAACGCGCCCGTAACGGCGGTTTGGCCCGGGGCACGACGTTGCCGGCGAACCCTTTGGGCGATCAGCCGGTGACGCTGAATTTTGTCGACGCGGATATTCAAGCGGTGGTGCGGGCGTTATCGCGCTCCACCGGTCAGCAGTTTCTGGTGGATCCTCGGGTCAAGGGCAACCTTACGCTGGTGTCCGAAGGCCAGGTGCCGGCGCATCAGGCTTACGACATGCTGCTGGCGGCGCTGCGGATGCAGGGTTTCAGCGTGGTGGACGTCGGCGGCGTGGCGCAGGTGGTGCCGGAGGCCGATGCCAAGTTGCTCGGCGGGCCGATCTACAGCGCCGACAAACCGGCCGGCAACGGCATGCTCACCCGCACATTCCGCCTGCAATACGAGAACGCGGTGAACCTGATCCCGGTGCTGCGCCCGATCGTGTCGCCGAACAACCCGATCAACGCCTACCCGGGCAACAACACCATCGTCGTCACCGACTACGCCGAGAACCTCACGCGGGTCGCGCAACTGATTCAGGGCATCGACACCCCGAGCGCCATCGACACCGACGTGGTGCAGATCCAGAACGGCATCGCTGCCGACATCGCACCGATGGTCGCTGACTTGCTCGATGCGCCGGGCAATGATCCAACCCAGAAAATCGCAGTGATCGGCGACCCGCGTTCCAACACCATCATCATCCGCGCCGGCAGCCCCGAGCGTACGGAGCTGGCGCGCAACCTGATCTACAAACTCGACAACGCCCAGAGCAACCCGAGCAATCTGCACGTGGTGTATCTGCGCAACGCCCAGGCCGGCAAGCTGGCCCAGGCACTGCGCGGTTTGTTGACCGGCGAGAGCGACAGTGGCACCAGCGACAGTGCGCGTTCGGTGCTCAGCGCCATGGGCAGTTCCACCAATTCGGGCGGCGGGCAGAACGGCCAGAGCGGTACGCAAACCAACGGCAGCACTTCGACCACCAACAACGGCAGCACCGGCGGCAGCTATGCCCAAGGCAGCAGCAATAGCAGTGGCAGCAGCAACGCGCAAAGCAGCGAGCAGAACGTGGCCTTCAGCGCCGGTGGCGTGACCATTCAGGCGGACGCGACCACCAACACCTTACTGATTTCCGCGCCCGAGCCGCTGTACCGCAACCTGCGCGAAGTCATCGATCTGCTCGACCAGCGCCGCGCACAAGTGGTGATCGAAAGCCTGATCGTCGAAGTCGGCGAGGACGACGCCAGCGAGTTCGGCGTGCAATGGCAGACCGGCAATCTGGCCGGTAATGGCGTGATCGGCGGCGCCAACCTTGGCGGTTCGGGGATCAACGTCAACGGCAAGACCAGTGTCGATGTGTTGCCCAAAGGTTTGAACCTCGGCTACGTCAACGGCACCGTCGACATCCCCGGCATCGGCAAGATTCTCGACCTGAAAGTGCTGGCCCGGGCGCTGAAGAGCAAGGGCGGCACCAACGTGCTGTCGACGCCGAACCTGCTGACCCTGGACAACGAAGCAGCGAGCATTTTCGTCGGCCAGACCATCCCGTTTGTCAGCGGCAGTTACGTCACCGGCGGCGGGGGCACCAGCAACAACCCGTTCCAGACCGTGACCCGTGAAGAGGTCGGCTTGAAGCTCAACGTGCGGCCGCAGATTTCCGAGGGCGGCACGGTGAAGCTCGACATTTATCAGGAAGTCAGCAGCATCGACGAGCGCGCTTCGGCGGCTTCGACTTCGGCGGGGATTGTCACCAGCAAACGCGCGATCGATACCAGCATCCTTCTGGATGACGGGCAGATCATGGTGCTCGGCGGTCTGCTGCAGGATGGCTACAGCCAGAGCAATGACGCGGTGCCGTGGCTGTCGAGCATTCCCGGGATTGGCGCACTGTTTCGTAACGAACGCCGCTCGATCACCAAGACTAACCTGATGGTGTTCCTGCGCCCGTACATCATCCGCGACAGCGCGGCGGGCCGCAGCATTACGCTTAACCGCTACGACTTCATGCGCCGCGCTCAGGGCGGTCTGCAACCGGAACGCAGCTGGGCGATGCCGGACATGCAGGCGCCGCAATTGCCGACCGCTGCGCAGGGCGTGCCGGCAGCCGTTCCGACTTCCGGGCCCCGCGCGGTGATCAAGGCTGTGCCGATTGAAGCAGGCCCGCGGTTATGAGCAGCTTGCCTTACGCCTGGGCCAAGGCGCAGCGGATTCTGCTGCGCGACGGCGTGCTGACGGTGTGCCCGTCGACGCCGGGCTGGTCGATCAGCGAAGTACGGCGGCAGTTCGGCGCGGCGAAGCTTGAACGGGTGCGCGATGACGAACTCGACGGCTTGCTCGCCACGGCTTACGCCGATACCGGCAGCGCGGCGGCGGTGGTCGGTGCGGCGGAAAACGAAGTCGACCTCGACCGCCTGATGCAGGACATGCCGGAAATCACCGACCTGCTCGACACCCAGGATGGCGCGCCGGTGATCCGCATGATCAACGCCTTGCTCACCCAGGCGGCGCGGGACGAGGCCAGCGACATTCATATCGAACCGTTCGAAACCCATTCGGTGGTGCGCTACCGGGTCGACGGCACCCTGCGCGACGTGGTCTCGCCGCGCAAGGCGTTGCACGGTGCGCTGGTGTCGCGGATCAAGATCATGGCGCAGCTCGATATCGCGGAAAAACGCTTGCCGCAGGACGGCCGCATTGCCTTGCGCGTAGCGGGGCGGCCCATCGACATTCGTGTCTCCACCGTGCCCACCGGCCATGGCGAGCGGGTGGTGATGCGTCTGCTCGACAAGCAGGCCGGACGTCTGCATCTGGAAACCCTGGGCATGGACGCGCAGGTGCTGGCCAAACTCGACCACCTGATCCGCCAGCCCCACGGCATCGTGCTGGTCACCGGCCCCACCGGTAGCGGCAAGACCACCAGCCTTTACGCGGCACTGGCTCGGCTCGATGCGAGCACCAGCAACATCCTCACCGTGGAGGACCCGGTGGAGTACGACTTGCCGGGCATCAGCCAGATTCAGGTCAACGCCAAGATCGACATGACGTTTGCCCTGGCGCTGCGGGCGATTCTGCGGCAAGACCCGGACATCATCATGATCGGCGAGATCCGCGACCTCGAAACCGCGCAGATCGCTGTGCAGGCTTCGCTGACTGGTCACCTGGTGCTCGCGACCCTGCATACCAACGACGCGGTGTCGGCGGTCAACCGCTTGATCGACATGGGCGTCGAGCCGTTTCTGCTGGCCTCGTCGATGCTCGGCGTGTTGGCACAGCGCCTGGTGCGACGGCTGTGCAATCAGTGCAAACAGGAAGACCCGGCCACGCCCGGCACCTGGCGCCCGGTTGGTTGCGCGGCGTGCAATTACACCGGTTACAGCGGTCGTACCGGCATTCACGAATTGTTCTGCATCGATGACGACATCCGCACCCTGATTCACCAAGGGGCAGGGGAGCAGGCGTTGCGTGCGGCGGCGAGCAAGGCCGGGATGTTCAGCCTGCGCGAGGACGGCGAACGCTGGATCCGCAGCGGTGCCACGGCGCCGGAAGAAATCCTTCGTGTGACACGGGACGCCTGATGAATCGCTATCGTTTTGAAGCCGCCGATGCCAGCGGCAAGATCGAATCCGGGCATCTGGAGGCGGACAGTCAGGGCGCGGCGTTTGGCGTGCTGCGCGGTCGTGGTTTGACGGCGTTGTCGGTGGAGAAGGAAAGCAACGTCTCCCAGCACGGCGGCGGTGGTTTGTTCAGTGCCAAACTGTCGGATAACGATCTGGCCTGGGCCACCCGGCAACTGTCGAGCCTGCTCGGCGCTAGTCTGCCGCTGGAAGCTGCACTGAGCGCCACGGTCGAGCAAGCCGAAAAAAACACATCGCCCACACCCTCAGCGCCGTTCGTGCCGACGTGCGCAGTGGCATGCGTCTGGCCGAAGCGCTGGCGGCGCGGCCACGGGACTTTCCGGAAATCTACCGGGCGCTGATTGCGGCGGGCGAGGAGTCCGGAGATCTGGCCCAGGTGATGGAGCGGCTGGCGGATTACATCGAGGAACGCAACAACCTGCGCGGCAAGATTCTCACCGCGTTCATCTATCCGGGCGTGGTCGGGCTGGTGTCGATCGGCATCGTGATTTTCCTGCTCAGTTACGTGGTGCCGCAGGTGGTCGGCGCGTTTTCCCAGGCGCGGCAGGATCTGCCGGGGCTGACACTGGCGATGCTCAATGCCAGTGATTTCATTCGGGCGTGGGGCTGGTTGTGCGCGGGCGTCATGGCCGGTGCGTTCTGGAGCTGGCGCCTGTATCTGCGCAATCCGGCGGCGCGCTTGAGCTGGCATCACCGGGTGCTGAAGCTGCCGCTGATCGGGCGCTTTGTGCTGGGGCTGAACACCGCACGGTTCGCCTCGACGCTGGCGATTCTCGGTGGCGCCGGGGTGCCGTTGTTGCGAGCGCTGGAAGCGGCGCGGCAGACCCTGTCCAATGATCGCTTGAGCCTGAGCGTCAATGAGGCTACCGCTAAGGTGCGCGAGGGCGTCAACCTGGCGGCGGCGCTGAAAGTGGAGAACGTGTTCCCGCCGGTGCTGATTCACTTGATCGCCAGCGGCGAGAAAACCGGTGCGCTGCCGCCGATGCTCGAGCGTGCGGCACAAACCCTGTCCCGCGATATCGAGCGCCGGGCGATGGGCATGACCGCTCTGCTTGAGCCGCTGATGATTGTGGTGATGGGCGGGGTGGTTTTGGTGATCGTCATGGCGGTGCTGCTGCCGATCATCGAGATCAATCAACTGGTTCAGTAAACTTTTCCAATCTTTTTTCTCTCGTCCAACTATCACCCGAGCGCGGAAACAACCGTCCTCGGGTTCTCCTTTCTGTCATCTGCAACGGCCCTGCAAGGGCTGTGGCCGATTCCCTCGAAAAGCTCGTCTTAGACCCTCCGGATAACCACCGGAACACCCGAGAAAATCCCTCGAAAATCAGCCTGCACCTCCCGAGGTTTTTTCCTTTATCTGTCACCGGAAACTGCGAATTTCTCAGTGCGACTTAACCACGGACCCCGCTTGCGAAGGTCAGCGGTGAGTCCTCCCAGTGTCATGCAAGCAATCCGAAACCTGTGTTCCCAACCTAGTTGAAAAGGAGATTCTTCATGTTCAAGCGCACTCTGATCGCAGCTTCCCTGACCGTCGCTGCCCTGGCTTCCGCCCAGGCCATGGCTGCCAACGTAACCGGTGGTGGCGCGACTCTGCCTGCCGCTCTGTACAAAGGCTCTAGCAACAGCATCCTGCCAGCCAACTTCAGCTACCTGGGTACCGGTAGCGGCACCGGCAAAACCGCTTTCCTGACCAACAACTCGGCACTGTTCAACACCACCGGTTCGGTTCACTTCGCCGGTAGCGACTCGATCCTCAGCGCTTCGGAAATCAGCACCTACAACGCCAACTTCGGCGCTTCCTACGGCCCGCTGATTCAACTGCCTTCGGTGGCTACTTCGGTTGCCATTCCGTACAAAAAAGCCGGTCAGACCGCTCTGAACCTGACCAGCGCTCAGCTGTGCGACGCCTTCTCCGGCGCCAAAACCACTTGGGGTGATCTGCTGGGCACTTCCGACGCCACGCCGATCCGCGTTGTTTATCGCAACGTTTCCAGCGGCACCACGGAAATCCTGACCCGCCACCTGAACTCGATCTGCCCGACCAAGTTCGTCACCAACTCCACCTTCGCCAGCGCTCGTCTGCCAGCCGGTTCGACCCTGCCATCGACCTGGGTAGGCGTTGCCGGTACTGCTGACGTGGCCACTCAAGTCAACGCCGTTGACGGCTCCATCGGTTACGTTGGTCCGGACGGTGTGAACGCCGCCAGCAACGCCGTGGTTGCTCGCGTCAACGGCGTACAGCCAACCACCTCCAACGTTTCGCTGGCTCTGGGTTCGGCGACTCTGCCAACCGCGCCTTCGAACCCTGCCCAGTGGGTACCGGTCGTTCCTAACCCAGCCAGCGGTTACCCAATCGTGGCTTACACCAACTTCATCTTCGGTCAGTGCTACAAGGACGCCTCCGTGGCCGCTGATGTCAAATCCTTCCTGACTACTCACTACAGCAACCCGGGCAACAACGCTGCCACCATCGCTCACAGCTTCACTCCGGTTCCAACCAACTGGAAAGCGGCCGTGACTGCCAACTTCGTCACCAACACCTCGGGCAACAACCTGGACATCAACAACGCCAGCGTCTGCAACGCTGTCGGCCGTCCTTTGTAAGCCTCGCTTCACGGCAATGAAATGGCAGCAGCCTTCGGGCTGCTGCCATTTTTTTTGGCCGATCTACTCCTCATTCATGAAGTTTGTGTGACATCCGTTCGGTCGCGGCCCTCGCCAACTGCCTATGTCGTAACAGCAGGGGCAAGCCGCCCTGCGGCCTCATGTGGCAAACAAAAAGGATCTCGTAGTGATGCTCGCTCGCCCATCCCGTCGCAGTACCCGTGTTCAGCCTCAGCAGCGCATGGCCGCCGATCCGGCGCTGTGGTTGCTCAAGCCCTTGGCGCAGGCAGTTGCCTTGTGCCTGGTGGCGGGCAGTGCCGAGGCGGCGACCACATTCAGTTCGGGATGGTTTGCCGCCAAGGGCGCAGCGCAACAGGCAGCGGCAGCACGCCCGAGTGCGGGTGGTTTGCCGGGGATGACGCCGCCGCTGGCGCAGCAGCAAAAGGCCAACCAGCAGTTGCAGCGCTCGATTCAGACCCTGAACAACACCGTAGCGGCGATTGCGGCCCAACAGGCGGCGCAGGCGGCCGGTCGCGCGGCGGCACTGGGCACGGTGCAGTTTGTGCCTGACGGTCTGGGCGAGGGTGGCCTGAAGGTCGACAACAGCCTCACGCAAGGTTGGCAGAACGCCAAAGGCCCACAGCAGACTCAGGCTGACGGCAAGACCACGGTGAAGATCGAGCAGACCGCCGACAAGGCGATCCTCAACTGGGAGACCTTTAACGTCGGGCGCAACACCACGGTCGATTTCGTCCAGCAGTCGAACTGGGCGGTGCTCAACCGGGTCAACGATCCGAATGCCCGGGCCAGCCAGATTCAGGGCCAGATCAAGGGCAACGGTACGGTGATGTTGATCAACCGTAACGGCATCGTGTTCAGCGGCACCAGCCAGGTCAACGTGCGTAACCTGGTGGCGGCGGCGGCCAACATTACCGATATTCAGTTCCGCGATCGCGGCCTCTATTTCGACAGTACCGGCAGCCAGCCGACGTTCACCGAGGCGGCCGGCAAAGTACTGGTGGAACGCGGTGCGTCCATCGAAACGGCGCGGCCGGCCAAATCGACCGATGCTGGCGGCTATGCCTTGCTGCTCGGCAGCGAAGTGCAGAACGACGGCAGCATCAACACCGCCAAGGGCCAGACGGTGCTCGGCGCGGGGGATCGCTTTTACATTCGCAAAGGTTCGGGCACTGAAGGCAATGCCTTCTCCACGACGTTCGGCAACGAAGTCACGCCGGGTTTCAAGACCGGCAGCACTGCCGGCAAGGTCAGCAACAACGGTCTGATTCAGGCCGCAACCGGCGACATCACCCTGACCGGCCATGAGGTCGTGCAAAGCGGCGTGTTGCTGGCCAGCACCTCGGTCGCCACTCGCGGCACGATCCACTTGCTCAACCCGGCGACAGACACCCAAGGCAGCGTGACGCTGGGGCAGGGCAGCGCGACAGCGATCCTGCTCGACAGCAGTGACCTGACGGCCCTCGACAGTCAGCATCAGGCCGCCCTGACCGGCGTTACGCCCAACAACAGGATTCGCGGCGATCAGTCGCGTATCGACATCCAGAGCGGTGGCAGCGTCGAGTTCCAGAACGGCTCGATCACCCTGGCCACCGGCGGGCAAGTCGCGGTGGCGGCGCAGCGTCGCAGCCTGGTGCGTGACGGCGCATTGATCGATGTTTCCGGTGCCATCGGCGTCAAGGTCGCGATGGAATCCAACAGCATCAAGATCAACGTCCAGGGCAACGAACAGCGCGATGCCTCGGTCAATCGCGATAAAGGTGCGCTCAACAGCAATGACATCTGGGTCGATGTGCGTGAGCTGGTTTACGTCCCGGCCGGCACCAATGGTTACGCGACGGATCGCTGGTACACCGCTGGCGGTTTGCTCGAGGTCGGCGGCTATCTCGGCACCCAGGGCCATAGCATCGGCGAGTGGATGGCTCAGGGTGGCATGGTCAGTTTTGCCGGCAATGACGTCGTGACCGAGAAGGGCTCGCTGATCAACCTGTCCGGCGGCACGCTGGATGTTCAAAGCGGCGAGATCCGCCAGAGCTGGCTGCGCGGTGCCGACGGGCGCCTGTATGAGGTCTCCAAAGCACCGGGGGATCTGCTCTACACCGGGCTGTACAAAGGCTTTGAAGACAGCAGTGAACGCTGGGGTCAGACGAGTTATTACTACAACCCGTTGATTGCACCGACCAAGCGTCAGGAGTCGGGCTACACCGTGGGACGCGATGCCGGACAACTGGTGATCGGCACCCGCAACGCCGTGCTCGAAGGCCAGATGCTTGGTGAGGTTTATCAGGGCGAACGCCAGACCCAGGCACCGCGTGCGGTACTCGATGGCTATGCGCAGAGTCAGACGGCGCTGGCGCGGCGCGGGCAGTTGATTGTCGGCAGTTATGACCCGGCTTACGTGGCGGCTTCCGGTGGTTTGCTCTATGGGCTTAATCCTTTGCTCGATCAGGTGCAGATCGGCGGCGAGCGCCCGGTCGCCGGCCATGATCTGGATCTGAGCGGCGCCGTGTCCGATGCGCGCAACGGCAAGCTGTTCCTCGATGCCGGGCAACTCAGCGACTGGCAACTGGGCGCGTTGAAAGTGGCGGCCAAGGAGCGGATCGACGTGCAAGGCGCCGTCACGGTCGACAATGGTGGCGACATCACCCTTTACGGGCCGGACGTGCAGGTCAACGCTAACCTGACCGCGCGCGGCGGCAGCCTGCACCTGGGCAACGTGCTCAATCAGCTCAACACCGATCGCCTTACCGACACCCGGCTCGTCGCACCGACCGGCAAGGCTACCCGCGTGAGCGTGGCTGAAGGGGCGCAACTGGACACTCGCGGTCTGTGGAGCAACCTGCGCACCAACCCGGACGATGCGGCGAGCCTGGCGTATCTGGACGGTGGCGTGGTGTCGATACGCAGCAGCGGCGATATCGAGGTCGGTGCCGGCAGTCTGCTGGACGTGTCTTCCGGCGGGGCGATTCTGGCCAACGGCAAGACTCGTGGTGGCAAGGGCGGTGACGTGACGCTGGAGGCCGGCGCCTTGACCGCGTCGGGTGACAGTCATCTGACTCTGGACGGCCAGCTGCGGGGTTACGGTGTGTCTGGCGGCGGCCGTTTGTTGCTACAGACCGGCGATGTGCTGATCGGCCAGACCGATAAGCGTCAGGCCGACTCTGTGTTGCAGCTGACGCCGACGCTGTTTGAAAAAGGCTTCTCGACCTACAACCTGCTTGGCCTGAACCGGATGGAAGTGACGGATAACACCGTCATTGATGTGTCGATGCCGGTCTATCGCTTCAGCGAGGCGGCCGCCAATCAGGTCAGCGGTGCCGCGCCGCAGCAGGCACTGGAGCTGTGGACGCCGCCGCTCTATCAGGAAAATCCGACCAAGGCCCAACTGACGCGGCGTGCCGGTGCCAGCCTGACGCTGCAGGCCGGCACCAGCGAAGTCAGGTTGCTCGATCCTGCGCACACGACCCTGAGCCTCGGCCAGGGCTCGCGCATCAGCGTCGACCCCGGGCAGACCATCAACTTGCGCGGCGCAGGACAGATCACCCTCAATGGCGAACTGAATGCCTGGGGCGGCACCGTCGATATACGCCAGCAACAGTTCGGTTTGAACGACGTCGCCGACAACTCACAACTGGCTGACAACGCAGCGCACAACCGCTCGATTTGGATCGGCGAACACGCGGTGCTGGATGTGGCTGGCCGCGCGGCCACGGCGGTGGATGCGCTGGGTCGTACTTACGGGCTGGTGGGCAAGGGCGGCACGATCATCGTCGGCGGTGAAATCGATGCGAAAAAAGCCACGGCGACATCGGCCGATGCGTATGTGATCGTGCGTGAGGGCGCACGACTGGACGCGTCCGGTGCTCAAGCCACGCTGGATATCGCCGGGCAGGGTCCAACGCCGATAGCCACCGATGGTGGGCGAATCAGCCTGAGCTCCTATAACGGACTGTTCATCGATGGCAGCCTGCGAGCAGTCGCCGGTGGTGCGGGTGCAGCCGGCGGGCGTCTAGACATTGCACTGGAGACGCCGCTCTACGACCTCAACCTCGCCGCCAATAAAGTGCGTGCCGCCAGGGAGATTATCCTCGGACAGGACGCAGGAAAGTCCCAGCTGCCGCAGGATCTGCAACCCGGTGCCGCTGCTTCAGCCTTGCAATACGGTCGTGCCCGCCTGGGCGCCAATCAGTTGATGGCCGGCGGTTTCGACAACCTGAGCCTGCTGAGCAATGGCTTGCTGTCGTTCGACGGCGATGTCGATCTGCACAGCCGCCAGAGCCTGAGCCTGTATGCCGGCGCATTGGCGTTGGCCGACGGCGCCAGAGACACTGCGCGGATCAATCTGTCAGCGCCGTATCTGCGGTTGTCGGGGACCGGCAAATACTTCGACGCGCCGGGTTATCTGCGCCCGCGGGTCATGAACACTCCGACGACCCAGGTGGCACCCGCCACGTTCAATGCCACGGCGGACCTGCTGGATCTGGGCAATAGCCTGTCGTTCGGCACGGCGGGGAAGATTGCGTCACTCAACGGTGCGGCAATCGAGGTCAGTCGGCGTGGCTTTGATCAAGTGACCTTGCACAGCCGGGGTGATCTGCGCTTTCTGGCTCCGACCGGGTACACCACTAAAACGGAGTTGTGGACGCCCGGAGATCTGAACTTGCAGGCCGCGCAAATCTATCCGGCCAGTGATGTCACTGCCGAGGTGCGGGTCGGTTATCAGAGCGTGCACCCGGGCGCGGACCCGGCGCGCACCTTGCGCATCACTCGCGCCGGTAACGCCCCGGCCGGCTTGCCTTACTCGGTGTTTGGCGACCTGACGCTGGCTGCCGGGCACATCGAGCAGGGCGGCGTTATTCGTGCGCCGCTGGGCATGATCCGCCTGGGTGACGAGACCGCGGTCAATACCCATGACCTGCATTTGTTGCCGGGCAGTGTGACGTCGGTCAGCGCGGACGGACTGGTCATGCCCTATGGCGGCACCACCGACGGCATCGACTATCGCTACGCTGGCAAATCGGTCGTGCTCAAGGGGATTACCGCAGAAACGGCCGGTGTAACCCTGACCTCGCGGTATGTTGATGTGCAGCAGGGCGCCTTGATCGATTTGTCTGGCGGCGGTGATCTGCGAGGTGCCGGGTTTGTGTCCGGACGCGGCGGCTCTACCGATGCACGCTTCAATCCGCTGGTGCGCAACGCCGCTGACGGTACGTTCAGCTTGCCAGGCCTGGCCAGCAACCCGGTGTACGCCATCGTGCCCGGCAATCAGAGCACCTATGCGCCGATGCTCGCCGAAGCGGGGGCGGTTGATCCGCGCATCGGCCAGCAAATCACCCTCGGCGCCGGCGTGCCGGGGCTGGCGGCAGGCACCTATACGCTGCTGCCCTCGACGTTCGCCTTGTTGCCGGGGGCGTTCCGGGTCGAGGTCAACGGCCAGGCCGCAGCGGGTGTCACGCCTGGCGCGTTGCCTTTGCGCAATGGTTCATGGACCAGCTCGGGGCTGATGTCGATCGCCAACACCGGGCTGCGTGACAGCCTGGCCAGCCAGGTCATCCTGACCTCGGCCGATGTCGTGCGCCGTTATTCGCAGTACAACGAAACCGGTTTTACTCAATTCATCCGCAGTGACGCTGCACGGCGCGGCGTGCCACGGGCGTTGGCGCCGATGGATGGCAAGTCGCTGAATCTGTACTTGATGTCGGGCGCCGAGCAGGGCATTGCGCTGGATTTCGCCGGACAGGTGTTGTTCAAACCGGCCACTGGCGGCGTGGTCGGGACGGCGGTGGTGAGGGGCGCGCGGGATGTGGAACTGCTCGGCGACGGGCATCGGCCTACCGAGGGTTTCAGCGGCGTCTCGCTGTATGCCGACAGCCTCAACAGACTGGGTGCAGGCCGTCTGACCATCGGCGCGCAACCGGCGATCGATTACAACACGGCGGGCAATATCGTTTCGTTCATCGGTGATACATCGAATATCACCCTGCGTGAGGGCGCCATGCTGTCTGCGCCTGAAGTGCTGCTGCGCACCACCAGTACCCGTGGCAGCATCACGCTCGAAGCCGGTTCGGGGATCAACACTCTGGGGCGCGGCGACGCACCGTACGATTCATCCTCAGGCTTTATCTATGCTCCGGGCACGGCAGGTCTGCTGGTGGTCTCGAACGGTTGGACCAACGTGCTCGCGCCGTCGCTGTCGACCCCTACCTCCGGCGCGGGGGATATTCGCATCGGCAACTGCCCGACGAACGCCTGCACCAACCCGACGCTGCTTTACTCCAATGGCAGCATCACGGCGGCCACAGACAAACAGTTCGAGCTCGACGAAACGGTACGCTTCGGTACTCGCCATCTGACGCTGGCGGTGGGGACGATCAATGCCGGCAGTGCCGAGGCCTTGAGTGCCGCCGGCAATCGCGTGCCCACCGGCCTGACCCTCAACCAGAACGTGCTCGACCGGCTGTTGCGCGGTGATACGCAGTTCGGCGCTCCAGCCCTGGAGACCTTGAGCCTGACCAGTCGCGATGCCTTCAATTTCTATGGCAGTGTCAGCCTCGACACGCTGGATCGGCAGACCGGCGTCAGCAAACTGCAGAATCTGATACTCAGCACACCGGCCATTTATGGCTTGGGCCAAGCAACAGACGTTGCGAGCATCCGCACTGCGAATCTGGTCTGGAACGGTGCCACGCAAGCGCCCGCTGCTGTCATCTCTGGCGGCGCCGGCACCGGGCAGGGCACGCTCGACATTCAGGCCCAGCGCATCGAATTCGGCTACGGCCCCAACCCGCAGGCCAGTGGCCTGGAGCAGAACGATCGCCTGGTGCTGGGCTTTGCCAACGTCAATCTGACCGCCAGCGACCGCATCACCGCCAACCACAAGGGCAGCCTTGCGGTGTATGAGGCGCAAGGCGCTTTCGACCCGGTCGGGGGCTATGCCTACAGCGGTGGCAACCTCAACCTGCGCACCCCGTTGCTGACGGGAGAGGCGGCCTCGGTGAACCTGCTCAAGGCCGGTAACAACCTGACTCTCACGGGCGCCGGTACCCCGGCGGCGGCCAATGCCCTGGGCGCGGAACTGACACTCGATGCGCGTAATGTCACGCTCGACAGTCGCATTGCTCTGGCCAGCGGCAAACTGGTGATCAAATCGGCAGAAGACCTGACCCTGAACAGTGGCGCTTACCTGGATATGGCCGGGCGTACCCTGGCGTTCAACGATGTGAACAAGTACAGCTGGGGCGGTGATGTGGCGCTGTACAGCAGCCACGGCAATATCCGTCAGCTCGCGGGCTCAAGCATCGACCTGTCGGCGCAGAACAATCAGGCCGGCAATCTCAGCGCCATCGCCCTGGCCAGCGATGCCGGGATGGTCGATCTGCAGGGCCAGATCCTCGGCGCCAGCAGCGGCAGTTATGACGCGGGTGGTACATGGGTGCCGTACAAGGCCGGTGGCGTGGACATCCGCGCGCAACACTTGAATGGCGATCCGAGCCAGCAATTCGCGGCGCTTAATCAGCGCTTGAACGCAGGGCAGGTTTTTGGCAGCCGCAGCCTGCAACTCAAGCAGGGCGATCTGTTGATCGGCGACGGGCTCAAGGCCGGTGAGGTCAATGTCTCGGTGGACAACGGTAGCCTGACCGTCGCGGGTCTTGTCGACGCGAGTGGTTCAAGGGTCGGTTCGATTCGTCTGTCGGCGAAGAACGGCCTGACAGTGACTGGCAGCGCCGTGCTCGACGCCCATGGCCGTGTGCTGCGGGTCGACAGCTACGGAAAAATCATCGATGCACCGAACCGGGCGATGGTCGAGCTCAATTCCGGCGCCGGAACGCTGACGCTGGGCTCCGGCGCACGGATCGATCTGCGCCACGGCACCGACGCTGCACCTGGGCCATTGCCCGGGCAGTCCGATGGATTGCCGCGCGGTACGCTGGAGTTGAACGCACCACGTCTGGCCGGCGGCGACATCGCCATCGATGCCAGCGGCGCACTGAACATTCAGGGCGCACGTTCGATCGGGCTCAATGCCACGCGCCGTTACAGCGATGCCAGCGACGGTGCAGACCCGGCGGCCAGCGGACGCCCGTATCAGGTGATCGATCAGGCCTACCTTGACCGCATCCATGACGACAACACGGCGTTCATCGATGCAGCGTTGCTCAACAGCAACCTGCTGCAGAACAAACTGGCCGGCTTGAACAATGCGTCCTATGCCGATGCCTTCCACCTGCGACCGGGTGTCGAGATCGTCAGCAAAACCGCCGACGGCGATCTGGTGGTGCAGGGCGATGTAGATCTGTCCGGTTACCGCTATGCCAGTCTCAATCCGCATACGCAAAAAACCGCAGCCTATGGTTCTGGCGAGTCAGGCAGCCTGGTGATTCGCGCCGGCGGCAATCTCGATATCCACGGCAGCCTCAACGACGGCTTTGCTCCGCCACCCGAGACGGTCGACGATGCGGGCTGGAAACTGTTACCGGGGATTCAGCCGTTCGGCGGTGATCTGGTGGTGCCGGGTGCAGGCGTCACACTGGCGGAGGGCACGCTGTTCCCGGCGGGCGTCACGTTGAACTACGACGTGCCGCTGCAAGCGACGACCCTGGCCGCTGGCACGTTGTTGCCAACCGAAGCGACCTTGGCCGCGCCGTATACGCTGGGCGCCGGCACGGTACTGGCAGGCGCGGTTCACGATGCCTCGGGCCAGTTGATTTTTGCCGCTGGAACGCTGCTGACCGACAGCGTCACATTGCCGGCCGGCAGCCGCCTTGGCGCGGGCATTCGCTTGAATGACGTCACGTCTGTCAATGCGATTCGCTGGCCGAAAGGCGTGCCGTTGCCGGGAAGTGTCGAAGCCGGTACCAACGCGATCAAAGGCGTGCGCTTGAGTGGATCGCTGGCATTGCTGCGCGGTTCTTTGATTCCGTCGATGACCGACGTGGTGCTGGCCGATGGGACGGCGTTTATCGAGTTGCGGCCATTGAACGGCAACCAGCAGGGGCGCAACTGGGCCGTTGCCAGCCTGTTGCCGGCCGGCAGCGCGTCCTGGTCGATGCGGGTGGTGGCGGGGGCCGATTTGGGTGCCGCTGATACGCGAGCGATCAAGCCGGTTTCCAGCGACGGCAATCTGCGTCTGGCCGACACTCATTACGGGCTCAAAGTTACTGAAAAGGCACCCACCCTGGTCTGGGGTGAGGGCAACCTGGGTGGCTTCACCCCGGGCGATCCGGTACCTGACGAGCTCAAGGAATGGTGCGACTGGGCACCGAACTCCTGCGTTTCTGCACCGCGATGGACGTGGGCACCGGACAATTGGATGGGCATGCCCCCGGGGTCACCGATAAGCGATGACGACGTGCTTGCCTGGTGTGGGCCTTTCCCTGAGCTGTGCCTGGAAAACAAACCGGGCATCACCGTCAAGACTCGCACACAAATGTTCAGCGTGCTGCGTACCGGCACCGGGGATCTGGACGTACTCGCAGCCGGTGATCTGAGCATGGACTCACCGTTTGGCGTCTATACCGCCGGCACCCAGTCCGAAGAGATTGATCCGCGCTTCAACCAGCCGCGCGGACGTCTGTCGGACAACGGTTCGGTGCTGGGCAGTGCCGGCAGCGATTACGAGCGGTGGGTCACAGGCAACGACAGTCTGTATCAGGCCTGGTACCCCCAAATGGGCGGCAACCTGATCATCAACGCCGGTGGTTCGATTTCGGGGGATGTGCTGGGTCGGCGTGGCCCTTCGGCAACCCTGGAAACACCTGAACAAGTGCCAAGTGTGGCGGTGGGCAACTGGCTCTGGCGTCAGGGGACCGGCAACAGCGATGTGCCGACGGCGTGGTGGATCAACTTCGGCAGTTATGCGACTCAGCCGTTGCCAGACCAAGGTGTCGATACCGGGCCGTTCCTGGTTGGCTTCACCGGTTTCGGTACGTTGGGTGGCGGCAACATCAGCCTGCGCGCAGGTGCCGATGCGGGCATGGTCAAGGCGTTGGGCGAAAACTCCAACGCCAATCTTTACCCCGTGGCCAAGGCCTGATCGTGGCGATCGGGAGTACCGGGCGCGTCGGCGACGATGGCCGGCTGCAATTGACCGGTGGCGGCGACATGGACATCCGGATCGGCGGTTCGCTCAATCCGTCGTTGCAGGCCCGGGCTGGCAGCAGTGGCGTGGGAGTCCCCCGGCACGACCTGCAGGGCGCTCTGATCAACCTGCGCGGCGCGGCCCGACTGACCGGTGGGGCGCTGGGTGGAATCAATCTGCAGTACGGCGCCGCCTCCTATGTGCAGGACCCGCGCGAAGTACGACCGTTTGACCCGTTCACATCCACCGCTGGCAGTGCCTCCGGCGGCCTGGTCTTGATCCCTGGCGACTCGGGCATGAGCCTCAATACCCGCGGCGACCTGGTGCTGGGTGGTGCGGCGGACCCGGGGCGGGTTCGGTTGCAGAACTCGACGCCGTTCACCACCGCTGACGGTGTCGTGCATGACGGGGGCGGATTGAGTGGTTTCTCGCTATGGACCGATCACACGGCTATCGATCTGTTTTCGGCTGGAGGCAACCTGACGCCAAGTACGCAGCTGGGCGAGGTTGACGGGCAGGGCCCCATGATCGGGCGAAACACATCTCCCACCGATGGGCGCTTCGTATATCCGTCGATCCTGCGTGCGGTGGCGGCCCAGGGCTCGATTTATGCCGGGCCGTCGGCAACCTACATGCAAGGCAGCGGATTTTTGCCGGCCACAGCGTACTCCTTGTTGCTGGCGCCCTCGAAGGCCGGGCAACTGGAGCTCCTGGCGCAAGACTCGATCTATGCCGGTGGCTACGCAATCAACCAGTCGGGCGCCAGTCCGTCGGCCATCGCCAAGCCATTTGCACCGGCGTTCAATGGCTACGGTGACAACACGTCGAAAACGCCGATCATGACCAATCGTGGCAGTGACGGGGTTTCACCCGATAAAAACCTGCGATATCCGCTGTTTGCTTTCGGTGCCGACAGTTACTCGGGTTTGAGTGAGGTGCAGGCACCCGCACGGTTCTATGCCTTGACCGGTGATCTGGTGGGGGTGCGCAGTGGTGAAACGCTGACGTTCAGCCTCTCCAAACGTACCTGGTACGAGGCGGCCAGCCCGGTCTGGATGCTGGCAGGGCGAGACATCGTGGCTTCCGGTACCTTTCTCGGGCAGCCGACCACGGCGCCCAATGGCGAGATGGGGTTACCGAATACAGAGGGTGTCGCCTCGACCGGCAATCTGTTCGTGCACAACAACTCACGGGATATTTCCCGGGTCTCGGCAGGGCGCGACATCCTCTACAGCAGCTTCGAGATCGCCGGCCCTGGTGTGCTGGACATCAAGGCAGGGCGCAACATCCTGATGGAGGACCGTGCCAGCATTACCAGCATCGGGCCGATTCTGGCGGGGGACAACCGCCCTGGCGCCAGCCTGGTGATGCAGGCCGGTACGGGCGCACAGGGAGCGGATTATTCGCGGTTCATCGCCCGTTACCTGAACCCGCAGAACCTTGCCGACCCGAGCGTTTCCCTCAACGGGCAACCGGGCAAAGTGGTCAAGACCTACCTCGACGAACTGCAGAGCTGGCTGACCCTCGGCTACGGCTTCAGCGGCAATGCCGAGCAGGCGCAAGCCTTCTTCGCCGCGTTGCCGAGTGCCGAGCAGGCAATCTTCGCCCGTCAGGTGTACTTCGCCGAACTGCGTGCCGGTGGCCTGGAATACAACGACGCCGATGGCCCGCGCAAAGGCAGTTACCTGCGCGGTCGCAACGCCATCGCGGCGCTGTTCCCGACCACCGATGTGGCCGGCAATCCGGTCCGTTATGACGGCGATATCACTCTTTATGGGGGCGCCGGGGTCAAGACGCTGTTCGGCGGCGACATCCAGATGCTCACGCCGGGCGGCGGTCAGGTGTTCGGCATCGAGGGCGAGGCGCCGCCGTCCACGGCGGGGATCATCACTCAGGGCTCGGGCAACATTCAGCTCTACTCCGAGGGCAGCATTCTGCTGGGGCAGAGCCGGATCATGACGACGTTTGGTGGCTCGATTCTGGGCTGGTCCGCCTCGGGCGACATCAACGCCGGTCGCGGCTCGAAAACCACCGTGGTCTACACGCCGCCGAAACGCGTGTACGACACCTGGGGCAACGTGACCCTGTCGCCATCGGTGCCGAGCACCGGCGCCGGTATCGCCACGCTCAACCCGATTGCCGAAGTGGCACCCGGCGACATCGACCTGATCGCGCCGCTGGGCACCATCGATGCGGGCGAGGCGGGGATTCGCGTCTCGGGCAACGTCAACATCGCCGCGCTAACGGTGGTCAACGCCGCCAACATCTCGGTGCAGGGCAAGGCGACCGGTGTGCCGGTGGTCTCGGCGGTCAATACCGGGGCGATCACCTCGGCCAGCTCCGCTGCGTCGTCGGCGACCCAGGCAGCGGAAGACGTCGCCCGTCAGCAACAAGCCGCGTCGCGCCAGAACCAGGCCTCGGTGTTCACCGTGCAGGTACTGAGTTTCGGCAACGAGCAACTGGCCCCGACCCGCGACGGCGCCAGCCGTGCACCGACGCCGGGCTACAACCCCAACAGCCCGGTGCAGGTACTCGGCGCCGGGGTGCTGGATGAACAGGCGAAACAGCAGCTGACCGAGGAGGAGCGGGGGCAGCTGACGTTGTAAAGAACTCTCGTGTAGTACGCTTCGGGCGGCCTTTTGGCCGCCCTTTTTTTATGTTGAAGATGTCAGCCAGTTGACCCATTCAAGCAGCAGAGCGGCGCTTCCTGCGTATCTCTTCCAGCATCTGGTCGAGCATTGCCATAACTTCATCATGGGGAATGCCAGGGCTAGGATCATCGAGTGCCTCCTGTACCTCTGCACGAAACCAGCGATCGTAGCTCTCTGCCTCTTCTTCGGAGTCGAAGTCAGCATAAAACGGGGAATGCAATATGCTCATAGTGATCTCCGTGATCAATTTCAGCAGTCTAAGGGGGAATGGCCCATTGTCGTCACTGGCAGACGATGCACCCCATAGCCCTTGTGGAACCATGAGGTAGCGGGACCCAGTATCTGCAAGCCCCCCTTTCAAATCTGCCGGACGTTTCCCTCCGTTGTCCGGCAATCTCGACCGCCGTTGTAGGCCTATTCCACCCCAGTGTTTTTCAGGTTTTCCGGCTACACATTCAGGCGCGTTTTCCTACAAATGCGCTCAAAACGCATACGGAATACTCACCTTCGCCCACAACATATCGCCCTCCGGCCGGTTCTCCACGTCGAACTCCCTGGCCCAGCGAATCTCCGCGCTGGCGTACTTGAGGAAGGTGAAGTGCAGCGCCGGGCCGATGGCGAACACCTGGCCGCGCACGCCGTCGTCAACGTCCTGGCCGGCGAACTGCACGGTGTGGCCGAACTGTTTGTCGTCGGTGGTCTGCTTCAGGTAATAGCCATTGACGCCGAGCATCAGGTCGTCGGTGATCTTGTAGCTGGCCGAGTAATCGAAGTGGAAGATCTGCCCGGACTTGTAGTCGGTGTCCTTGTTCCTCTCGTTGAAGCTGTAGGTGGTCTTCATCGAGACTTCGGTCTTGTCCGTCGGCAGCCAGGTGAAGGAGAACAGCGGCTTGTAGGTGTAGAAATTGTTGCTGGTGTTGGCCAGCCGATCGACGCTGTATTCGCCGGTGGGCACGGTGACTTCCACGGCAGCGCCCAAGGTCAGGTTCTTGCCCATGTCCCACAGGATGATCGGCGCGAAGGTGGTATCGCCCATGCTTTCGCGGGTATCGCTCTGGCCGAATACCGAGACTTCTTGCTTCAGCCAGGGTTGCGCGATGTAACCGGCCAGGCGTCCGCCGAATATCCGCACCGGGCTCAGGTAGTCGAGACGCGGGATCACGGCGGTGGATTCGATATCGACATTCGGCACTTTCCCGCCGAATGAGCTGATGTTGAGCTTCGTCGCCTTGTAGTGGTTGTAATAGAGATTGAAGGCAACCATGTTTTCGGGAAGGTTGTCGACGTCCAGCGGCAGCACGAAAAATCCGTCGGTGCCAGTACCGATGTTGTCGACGCCGGCCTCGGTGGCCAGGGCTGGCAGGGTCACGGTGCAGCCAAGCAGGCTCAACGCCAGTCGCACAGGGAAAGTCGCGCGGTTCGGGTTCATGTCCGTCCTCATTATTATTGTGTTTGGGCGCAACGCCGGCACGCAGGACGCCCGGCCACTATAGAAATAAGCCCTTGGCGTACAACGGGGCAGGGTATTGGCGGACACGGAAGGGGGCTTCTGCGGACACTTCGTCAACCCTGTGCTAACTTCCTTCGACATAACCGGTAACAAAAATAACAATTCAGCGTGATCCGGAATGTCAGCCCCCATGAACGCAAAACTCCAAGACCCCACCTTCGATCTGGCGCTGGTGTCGCCATTTCTGCTGCAGACCCTGGCAGAAGTTGCCGCCAACAAGGGCATAGAGTCGCAAAGCCTGTGCCGTGGTCTGGGTTTTGACGTCGAGGATCTGCAGGATCCTTCGCAGCGGATTTCCTATCGCCAGGCCGTGGCCATGATCCAGCGGGCGCTCAAGGCCTTGCCCAATCAGGGGTTGGGCCTGTGGGTCGGCGCGCAGAACGTGCTCGGCACCCTGGGTTTGCTCGGGCATGTGCTGTCGCTGTGCAAGAACCTGCGCGATGCGTTCGAGCTGGGCATTCGCCATCAGCACACGTCCGGCGGGATCGTGGTGATCAGCGTGGATGTGGTGGGCGAGCAGGTGCACGTCGACGTGGAGTGCCGTTTGCCGTTCGCTGAGGTGCAGATATTCGCCGTCGAAGAGTTTTACGCCAGCCTGCTGGTCTACGGCCGGGCGCTGGTGGGCGAGACGTTCAAGCCGATTGCCGTGGAGTTCGTCCACGCCGCGCCGGATTACGTCGATGAATACCGGCGGCTGCTGGGGCCGGACGTGCGCTTCGGCTGCCTGCACAACCGCATGCTGATCGACGTGCAATGGCTGGATGTGAACTTGCCCAACCACCATTCGCTGGCGCTGCGCCAGGCAGTCAAGTTGCTCGAACTGGAGGCGGCGCAGGTTCATCAGAAGCTTGATCTGATCCAGGCTGTGGAGCGGGCGATTGCCCGGGACTTGAGCCGGGGCAGCCATATCGAAAAGATTGCTGGCGACTTGAATATGAGCAGTCGTACTTTGCGTCGGCGTCTGACCGAACACTCGCTGACCTTCGAAGCGCTGCTGGAGCAAGTGCGGCAGGCGCGAACCATGAGTCTTCTGGCAAATCCCGACATGCCGATCGAGCGGATTACCGAGGAGGTCGGCTATAGCGATGTGCGCAGTTTTCGTCGGGCGTTCAAGCGCTGGACCGGCAAAAGCCCGAGCGCGTGGCGCAACGAGTGCGTCATCTGATCCCACACAAACCCTCCGGCTACAGTTAAACTCCGCGCTCTTTCCCAAGGAGTTCACATGAGTTACTACCAGCCGGGCATCCTCGCCACCCCAGTTCCACCGCAAGCACGTCACCTGTTTTTCGCCCTCGAGTCGGTTGAAGCGCTGCCGCAGGCGATCGATAACCTGCTGAACCTGGTGGACGGCAAGTCGGCGGTGGTCGGTTTCGGTGAATCCCTGGCCAAGGCCCTGAATGTGAACATCGATGGCCTGCGCAGTTTCCCGGCGCTGACCGGCGTTGGCGTGGAAAACCCGTCGACCCAGCACGCCCTGTGGGTCTGGCTGCACGGCGTCGACCGTGGCGAGCTGCTCAATCGCAGCACCGCGCTTGAGGCCGCACTGGCTCCGGCGCTGCGTCTGGTGCAGATGCAGGAAGCCTTCCGCCACAAGGACGGCCATGACCTGACCGGTTATGAAGACGGCACCGAAAACCCTCATGACGAAGCCGCCATCGCCGCCGCACTGCAAAGTGAAGGCGCCGAAGGTCTGGTCGGTGGCAGCTTCGCCGCGATCCAGCAATGGCAGCACGACCTCAAGGGTTTCCATGCGCTGTCCGCTGAAGACAAGGACAACATCATGGGCCGTCGCCTGAGCGACAACGAAGAGATCGACGACGCCCCGGTGTCCGCCCACGTCAAGCGCACCGCCCAGGAAAGCTTCGCTCCGGAAGCCTTCGTCGTGCGCCGTTCGATGCCGTGGATCGAAGGTGACCGCGCCGGCCTGATGTTCCTGGCGTTCGGTTTCTCCCTCGATGCCTTCGAAGCGCAACTGCGTCGCATGAGCGGTCTGGAAGACGGCATCACCGACGGTCTGTACCGCATCAGCCGGCCGATCACCGGCGGCTACTACTGGTGCCCGCCGCTGCAAAACGGCCACCTCGACCTGCGCGCACTGCGCATCGGCTAAGGCGTGACGATGAACGTGGTGCGCTGGGGCATGATCGGTTGTGGCAGTGTCGCCGAACGCAAGAGTGGGCCGGCCTTCTACAAGGCGCCCGGCTCGGCGTTGGTGGCGGTGATGGGGCGGCGCCTCGAAGCCGTGACCGATTACGCCGCGGGCCACGGCATCGCCCGGACTTACACGGACGTCGATGCGCTGATCAACGACCCCGAGGTGGACGCGGTGTACATCGCCACGCCACCCGACAGTCACCACGCCTACAGCCTGAAAGTCGCCGCCGCCGGCAAGCATTGCTGCGTGGAAAAACCCATGGCCCTCAACGCTGGGCAAAGCCGCGAAATGCAGCAGGTGTTTTCCGACGCCGGTCTGCACCTGTTCGTCTCCTATTACCGCCGTTCGCTGCCGCGTTTCCAGCAGGTGCGGCAATGGCTGGAGCAGGGGCGTATCGGCGAGGTGCGGCACCTGAGCTGGACGCTGACAAAGGCGCCATCGCCCAAGGATCTGGACGGCAGCGCCAACTGGCGCACCGATCCGGCGGTGGCTGGGGGCGGGTATTTCGCGGATCTGGCCAGCCATGGTTTTGACCTGTTCCAGTATCTGCTCGGCGACATCGTTGAAGTCGCCGGCTTCACCGCGCGTCAGGCCGGGTTATACGCGGCGGAAGATGCGGTCAGCGCCAGTTGGCGGTTTGCCTCGGGCGCGCTGGGCATGGGCTGCTGGAGCTTTGTTGCGGACCGGCGCGAGGATCGGGTCGAGATCATCGGCAGCCAAGGGCGGATCGGCTTTTCGGTGTTCGATGAGCATCCGGTCGAACTGCACGCCGATGAACACATCAGCCTGGAAATCCCCCATCACGAACACATCCAGTGGCATCACGTGCTGGGCATGAACGCGCAGATTCGCGGTGAGTCTAGGCATCCGGCAGTAGCCGCCGAAGCGCTGAAGACCGATTGGGTCATGGATCAGATTCTCAAGCGCCACTGAAGGCGCATCTAACCTTATGCTCATTCGGTATTTCTCAAGCTTGTCATAACGTCTCTAAGATCACGTCATAACTCGTTATAACAAGTGATCCCGTGATGACCGATAACGTTCTCTCCCTGGGCAGCGTCCCGCTGCACACCCAACTGCGCGATGTACTGCGCGCCCGCATCCTCGACGGCGAATACCCGCAGGACAGCCAGATGCCGTCCGAAAGCGAGCTCGGCACGCTGTTCAAGGTCAGCCGCATCACCGTGCGCCAGGCCCTGGGTGATCTGCAGAAAGAAGGGCTGATCTTCAAGATCCACGGCAAAGGCACCTTCGTCGCCAAGCCCAAGACCTTTCAAAACGTCAGCACCCTGCAAGGCCTCGCCGAGTCCATGACCGGCCGTGGCTACGAGGTGATCAACCGCCTGCGCAGCTTCAAATTCATCGCCGCCGACAAACTGGTCGCCGAGCGTTTGCAGGTCGCCGAAGGCGAAATCGTCGCCCAGATCAAACGCGTACGGCTGATCAACCGCGAGCCGATCTCGCTGGAAATCACCTACCTGCCCAAAGCCGTCGGCGAACGGCTGGAGAAGGCTGATCTGGTCACCCGCGACATCTTCCTGATCCTCGAAAACGACTGCGGCATCGCCCTCGGCCACGCCGATCTGGCCATTGACGCGGTGCTGGCCGACAGCGACCTGACCCAGGCGCTGAACGTCGAGGCCGGCTCGCCGATCATGCGCATCGAGCGTCTGACCCACGACGCCCACGGCCAGCCGCTGGACTTCGAACACCTTTACTACCGTGGCGATGCCTTCCAGTACCGCCTGCGGATCGACCGGCAAAAAGGGGAGCAGGCATGAGTCGAACGACACTCGAACAGGAATACGACATCGTCGTGATCGGCGGCGGCACCGCCGGCCCGATGGCGGCGATCAAGGCCAAGGAAAAGAACAAGGAACTGCGCGTACTGTTGGTGGACAAGGCCAACGTCAAGCGCAGCGGCGCGATCAGCATGGGCATGGACGGCCTGAACAACGCGATCATTCCCGGCCACTCGACGCCCGAGCAGTACACCAAGGAAATCACCATCGCCAACGACGGCATCGTCAATCAGGCGGCGGTGTACGCCTACGCGACGCACAGCTTTGAAACCATCGAGCAGCTCGACCGCTGGGGCGTGAAGTTCGAGAAGGACGAAACCGGCGATTACGCGGTGAAAAAGTTCACCACATGGGTGCCTATGTGTTGCCGATGCCGGAAGGGCACGACATCAAAAAAGTCCTGTATCGCCAGTTGAAACGAGCGCGGGTGAGCATCACCAATCGCCTGGTCTGCACCCGTTTGCTGACCGACGAGGAGGGCGCCGTCAACGGTGTGATGGGGTTCGACTGCCGCACCGCCGACTTCCACGTGATCAAGGCCAAAGCCGTAATCCTCGCCTGCGGCGCTGCCGGGCGACTCGGTCTGCCGTCCTCGGGGTACCTGATGGGCACCTACGAAAACCCGACCAATGCCGGCGACGGTTACGCAATGGCGTATCACGCCGGGGCGGAACTGGCGAACCTCGAGTGCTTCCAGATCAACCCGCTGATCAAGGATTACAACGGCCCGGCCTGCGCCTACGTCACCGGCCCTTTGGGTGGCTACACCGCCAACAACAAGGGTGAACGCTTCATCGAGTGCGACTACTGGAGCGGGCAGATGATGTGGGAGTTTCACCAGGAGCTGGAGAGCGGCAACGGCCCGGTGTTCCTCAAGCTCGATCACCTGGCCGAGGAAACCATCCAGAACATCGAGGAAATCCTGCACAGCAACGAGCGCCCGAGCCGCGGCCAGTTCCACGCCAATCGCGGCACCGATTACCGCACGCAGATGGTCGAGATGCACATCTCGGAAATCGGCTTTTGCAGCGGCCATTCGGCGTCCGGCGTGTGGGTCAACGAGCGCGCCGAAACCTCGGTGAAAGGCTTGTACTCGGCCGGTGACATGGCCGCCGTGCCGCACAACTACATGCTCGGCGCGTTCACTTACGGCTGGTTCGCCGGGCATAACGCGGCGGAGTTTGTCGCCGGGCGCGAGTTTTCCGCGCTGGATGCTGAGCAGATCGCGAAGGAAAAGGCCCGGGTCTACGCACCGCTGGACCGCGAACACGGTCTGCCGCCGGCCCAGGTCGAGTACAAGCTGCGGCGCTTCGTCAACGACTACCTGCAGCCGCCGAAAGTGACGAAGAAGATGGAAATCGGCCTGCAACGCTTCAGCGACATCGAACGCGATCTCAACGAGTTGAAGGCCAACAACGCCCACGAACTGATGCGTGCCATGGAAACCAGTGTGATCCGCGACTGCGCCGAAATGGCCGCCCGCGCCTCGCTGTTCCGCGCCGAAAGCCGCTGGGGCCTGTACCACTACCGCGTCGATCACCCGCAACGGGACGACCGCGAATGGTTCTGCCACTGCCACCTGAAGAAGGGCGAAGACGGGCGCATGACCAGTTTCAAAAAAGCCGTCGAGCCTTACATCATCCCGCTCGATGCCGAAGAAATGCAGGCCTACGACCGTTTGCGGGTCGGCGCTTTTGCCGCTTGAAGCATCACTAGAGAGAGTCCGGACCATGACCTATCAAGCCCAGGAAATCTTCTTCCGCTCCAATGCCCCCGTCACCGTGGACGAGGACAAATGCATCGCCGAAAAGGGCTGCACCGTGTGCGTCGACGTCTGCCCGATGGACCTGCTGGCGATCAACCCGGCCACCCAAAAGGCCTACATGGCCTTCGATGAATGCTGGTACTGCATGCCTTGCGAAAAGGACTGCCCGACCGGTGCGGTGAAAGTCGAAATCCCGTACCTGCTTCGCTAAAACGCTATCCGGCAACACCGGACGCCTGATTCAAGACACCCCTCGTTTCCCACCGCGCCCTGATCGCGGCGGAGACGAACATCCAATAAATGATTCGAGGGGATTCAACCATGTTGCGTGCAGCAATCGCCGGTCTGGTACTGGCTTCGTTCACCCTGTCGGCCTCGGCCGAAACCATCCGCATCGCCATCGGCACCCAGGACACCACCATCAACTGCGCCGCCGGTGGGCTACTGATCCGCGAGCTGGGCCTGCTCGACAAATACCTGCCTCACGACGGCGCCTACAAGGACGCCAAATACGATGTGCAGTGGAAAAACTTCACCAGCGGCGCACCGCTGACCAACGAGATGGTCGCGGGCAAACTCGACTTCGGTGCCATGGCCGATTTCCCCGGTGCGTTCAACGGCGTGGCGTTTGAAACTGCCGGCAAGCACAGCCTGTTCATCAGCGTGTTGTCAGGGAGTATCAAGGGCAGCGGCAACGGCATCGTGGTACCGAGCGCGTCCGGCGTGCAGTCGTTGAGCGAGCTCAAGGGCAAGACCATCTCCGTGCCGTTCGCGTCCACCGCCCACGGCATGCTGCTGCGGGCCGTGGCGGAGCAGGGCTGGGACCCGCTGAAGGATGTGAACATCATCGCCCAGCCGCCGGAGGTCGCAGGCTCGGCGTTGCAGGCCGGCAAAATCGACGCCCACGCCGACTTCGTACCGTTCGCTGAACTGTTCCCGAGCCGTGGCTTCGCCCGCAAGATTTACGACGGCGCCCAGGCCAATGCGCCAACCTTCCACGGTGCGCTGGTGGATCAGGCCTACGCGAAAAAGTACCCGGAAATCGTCGTTGCCTACCTGCGCGCAAGCATCGAGGCCAATCAACTGCTGGCCGCCGAACCGGAGAAATACAGCGAACTGATCGCCAAGGTCACCGGCGTCGATGCCGAGGTCAATTACCTGTTCCACGGCCCGCTCGGCGTGCAGACCCGTGACCTGAGCTGGAAACCGGAATACCGCCAGGCCGTGGGCACCGCCATCGACACGCTGAAACTGCTGAAGAAGGCCGATCGCGGACTCGACCTGAATACCTTTATCGACGATCAGTACATCCGCGCAGCGTTCAAGGCTTCGAATCTGGATTACACCGCGCAACTGGCCAACTACGCGCAGACGCCGTTGAAGTCTGTCGATGCGGTGACTGGAAAAGCCATCACCGATTTCAGCCATGTCGCGGAAATCTGGGTGCGCGGTGAGGACAAGGTTCGCCGGTATGCCTCGGCTGAAGAGGCGTTCACCGCACTGGCCGGCCTGAAATCGGAAGGCAAGAACATCCGGGCGGTGTATGCGCAGGCGAGTGACAGCGGGATCAAGTTGCTGGCGGAGCAGGCGTGGTTTGCCAGTGATGGGAAGGGGCGCCTTAGCGCGTTTTTGCTCAAGGGGCAGGCGCAGCAATTTGCCGTGGCGCAGGGCGGGAAGGTTTTTGACTTCACGGATGCCACGACCCAGGCCGTGGCCGCACGCTAAGAGCAAATCAAAAGCTTTCCCTCACCCTAACCCTCCCGAAACGTCGGACCGCCCGGAGGGAGAGGGGACTGACCGAGGTGTTTGGTAAAGGTACGCCGACCTGAAATATCGAGCCGAACTCAGGTTTTGAACATCATGAACATCTGCTCGTTATCGAGCCGAGCCGAGATTTTGAAAAACTTGAAGATCGGCTCCCTTTCCCCTCGCCCCCTTGGGGGAGAGGGCTGGGGTGAGGGGGTTCGATCTCAGCCATCACACCGCTCCAAACCTGGAAACCCGATCCATGAAAATCCCGAAAGCCCGCTGGACCACCAGAGCAACCTCCATAGCGTTCTGCCTGCTCTTCTGGCAACTCGCCGCCAGCCACCACTGGAACCTCGGCCTCGTCACCTTCGCCAACGTGCCAACCCCGCTGGCCGTGATCGAAGCCGCATTGGGCCTCGGCGACTCCGGCAAGCTCCTCCAGCACCTGACCGCCAGCCTCGGCCGGGTCTTCGCCGGTTACCTCGCAGCGCTGATCATCGGCATCGCCCTGGGCCTGGCCATCGGCCGCTCGAAATGGGCCGAAGACCTGCTGCTGCCACCACTGGAAGTGCTGCGCCCGATCCCCGCCGTGGCGTGGATTCCGCTGGCGATCCTGATGTTCCCGTCGTCGGAACTGTCGATGGTGTTCATCACCTTCACCGGCGCGCTGTTTCCGATCCTGCTCAACACCGTGCATGGCGTCGAAGGCGTCGATCCTCGGCTGATCGCCTCGGCGAAAAGCCTCGGGGCGGGGCGCCGGGCGATCCTGCTGGAAGTGATCCTGCCGGGCGCCGCGCCGAGCATCATCACCGGGCTCGCCATCGGCATGGGCACGTCGTGGTTCTGTCTGGTGACCGCCGAAATGATCTCCGGCCAGTTCGGCATCGGTTACTACACCTGGGAGTCCTACACCATTCAGAACTACGCCGACATCGTGGTCGGCATGTTGCTGATCGGCGTGTTGGGCATGGGCAGCAGCCTGCTGATCAAACGCCTGGGCGGGCTGTTCACGCCCTGGCATCGACCACGAGGAAAAGCCTGATGAGCGTGATGCAAACCCCGGAAGGGCGGATCGACATCCGCCAGTTGTCCATCGTCCTCGGCGAAGGCCGGCAAGCGTTTGAAGCGGTGCAGGGGCTGGATTGCCAGATCGAACCCGGCCAGTTCGTGTGCATTCTCGGCCCGTCCGGTTGCGGTAAGTCGACTTTGCTCGGCGCATTGGCCGGGCACCTGCAACCCCATGGCGGGCAGTTGAAAGTCGACGGCACCGAAGTGTCCGGCCCGTCGCCACAGCGCGGAATGGTGTTCCAGCATCACACGCTGTTCCCGTGGCGCACGGTGCGCGACAACATTGCCTTCGGCCTGAAAATGCGTGGCATCGGCAAGGCCGAGCGCCATCGTGCCGCTGATGAAATCCTCAAACTGGTCGGCCTCGAAGGCTTCGCCGAACGCTGGCCGGATCAGCTCTCCGGTGGCATGCAGCAACGGGTGGAGATCGCTCGGGTGCTGGTCAACCGGCCACGGTTGTTGCTGATGGACGAACCCTTCGGTGCACTGGATGCGCTGACCCGCCTGAACATGCAGGAACTGCTGCTGGACATCTGGACGCGAATTCGCACCACCGTAGTGTTCGTCACCCATGACATCGACGAAGCGCTGTTCCTCGCCGACCGTTTGCTGGTGATGAGCGCACGGCCGGGGCGGATCATCGAAGACCTGCGCCTGGATTTCCCGCGCCCACGCACCACCGGACTGGTCACCAGCCACGAGTTCTCGCGCCTCAAGCGCCACTGCCTCGACCTGCTGCGCCACGACAACGACCGACCGCTGCCGCGCCTTAATCCGCTCGGTTTGCCTCCTGAAAACGCCTTGCCGAGATTTGCCCTGTGACCTCATTTTTTGCTGTGACCGATAACGACGACATTCTCGCCCTGCAACCACGTCTGACGGCCGATGACGCAGGGGTGCGCAGGATTGCCCTGATCGACTTGGCTGACCTAGAAGAACCGGACGGTCTGCTTTGGTTGGTCGAGCGCTTGGCCGAAGACCCTGCCGAAGAGGTGCGTGCCGAAGCGGCGCGTCTATTGGAAGCCTGGGAAGACGAACCGGTGGTGGAAGCGCTGTGCCAGGCGCTGACGGATCCGTCGCCGGCGGTGCAGGCCGCCGCTGCGCAGAGCCTGAGCCTGCTCAAGACCGAAGCGGCGGGCAGGGTGATTTTGCCGTGGACGGCTCATGCCGAAACCAGCGTGCGGATTGCCGCGTTCCGGGCCTTGCGCGAGTTGCGTTTTCCCGGCGCCGCATCCGCCGCCATTCGAGCGTTAAGCGATGCCGACGCCAGTGTGCGCCGCGAAGCCGTGGGTGTGCTCGGCTGGCTCAAACAACTCGACGCACTGCCAGCCTTGGCCCGCTTGGCGAGTGATGATCCGGACACCGAAGTACGCCGCGCCGCCACCGGTGCCTTGGGTCTGGCGAGTGGCGCAGATGTGCTGCCGGCCTTGCGTCAGGCTTTGCAGGACGACGCCTGGCAAGTGCGCGAAGAGGCCGCGACCACCCTCGGCAAAGTCGGCCACACCGATGCAGGTCCGGCCCTGATCGAAGCCTTGGGCGACGACTACTGGCAGGTTCGCCTGCGCGCCACTCGCAGCCTCGGCCGTTTGCGTTACGTGCCGGCCCTCGACGCCCTGATCGACACCCTCGGTCATCGCATCAGCAACCTGCGCAAGGAAGCCGCGCTGGCGCTGGGCGAGTTGAATGATCGCGGCGCCGTGGCCGCGTTGCAGGCCGCGCAGGACGACGGCGACCCGGAAGTGCGCAAAGCCGTGCGAATTGCCTTGAGTCAGCTGCAATGAATCCGCTGGCGATCGGCAATTCCCAAAGTGAGCACCGCTTGCGGCTGAGCTGGCCGGATGGCCGCGAGCAATTGCTCGACCATGCCGAACTGCGCCGCCAGTGCCCGTGCTCGCAATGCCGGGCGTTTCGCCTGCGGGGTTCGGCTCCGCTGGTGGATGATCGAGTGCGGGTGATCGAACTCAACCAGCAGGGTTACGGACTGCAACTGGTGTTCAGCGATGGTCATCAGCGCGGGATCTACCCGTGGCAGTACCTGGCACAACTCAATACTTGAGGACACCACGTCCCCTGTGGGAGCTGGCTGGCTCCCACAGGGAAAACAGTTCGGCTAGAGGGTAGGGGCGTAGACCTGACGACCACCGAACCAGGTCTGCAGCACCTTCGTGTCATGCAGGGCCTTGTCGTCGACGCTGAACACGTCGCGGTCGAGCACGATGAAATCCGCCTGTTTGCCGGGGCTCAGCGAGCCGATCTGTTGCTCCAGCCCGATGGTCCGCGCCGCGTTGGCGGTGTAGGCGTAGAACATGGTTTCGCGGTCCAGGCGTTCGTCGGCGTTGAGCACGCCCAACGGTCCGGTGCGGGTGATGGCCTGGGCGATGGCGTTGAACGGGTTCGGCGAAGACACCGGCCAGTCGCTGGCGCCGGCAATCGTCGCGCCCTGCTTGAGCAGTGAGTGCGCCGGGTATTGATAACGGAAGGCGAGGGCGCTGACGTACGGCTTGATCATGTCGGTGGTGTAGTCGTCGGCGCTGGCCCAGAGCAGTTGCATCGAGGCGATCACGTTCAGCGGCTTGAAGCGGGCGAACTCCTTCGGATTGACCATTTGCAGGTGGGTGATCGAGTGCGTCACGCCGCTCTGCCGATCCTTGCGTGCCTGGGCGATGCCGTTCAGTGATTCGCGCACGGCGCGGTCGCCGATGGCGTGGATGTGCACCAGCCAGCCGCGCTGGTCGATGGCGCTGACCAGTTCGCCGAAGTGCTGCGGATCGATCAGCAACTCGCCCTGTTTGTGCGAGTTGCTGTAGGGATCGATCATCGCCGCGCTCTGGGCCGGGTACTCGATCACACCATCGGCGAAGATCTTGATTCCCGGAAGCGTCAGATTGGGGATGCCCTGGAACTGCTGGCGAACCTTGTCGAGGGTGTCGAGGTCGGCCGGGACGCTTTTCGGGTTGGCCACCAGCAGCGCAGCAACGTGGGCGGTCATGCCGCCGCTGTCCGACAGGGCTTTATAGGCCGGCAACACGCCGACGGTTTTCTCGGTGGGCTTGAGGGCGAACACCGGCTCGCCCGGCGCGGCGTTGGCGGCCGGATCCATCCACGCGGTGATGCCAAGGCTGTTGTTGAAGCGCACCGCGGATTGCGCAGCCTTGAGCAGGTCGGCAGGGCTCGGCACCGGCATTTTCGAGGCGACCCGATCCCAACCGGCGTCGACCACAAAGCCGTTCGGCTCACCGTTGGGCAGTTTGCCGAGGGTGTCTTTTTCCGCGTCCGGCAGGGTTTTCAGCAGCGCGGCGTCGATTCCCGCACGTTTGAGCATCACGTTGTTGGCCCACGCGGTGTGGTGATCGCTGCCGGTGAACACCACCGGCACGTCGGCCCATTCGCCGTGGTTGAAGATTTTGCCCAGCGCTTCAGCCTTGGCCCAGTACGCCGAACTCATACCGGCCACGCTCAACACGTCGCCATGCCGGGCCTTGCCGTCGTCACGCCAGCCGCGCAGGCGCTTTTCCAGTTCGTCGAGTTCGACCACCTCGTCTTCCATGTTGGCCGAGACCATTTCCAGTCCGCCGAAAATCGCGTGGGAATGGCTGTCGATCAGGCCGGGCATCAGCACCTGGCCTTTAAGGTCGATGACTTGGGTGCCGGGCTCGATCAAAGCTTTGATCTGCGCATCCGTGCCGACTTTCAGCACCTTGCCGTTCTCCACGGCCAGCGCCTGAACCTGTGGTTGAGCGCGGTCGGCGGTGAAAATCTTGCCGTTGAGCAGCACCAGATCGGTGGCGGCCATGGCTTCCATCGAGGCAAAACTCACAGCGGCGATCAACAGGTTTTTGCTGAAATGCGGGATGAATCTTTTCATTGAACATTTCCTTGTTATTGCGTCTGATGGCCAGATTAGTGGCTGCCAACGCCCGACAGAACGCCTCCCTCACGAAAAACGTTTTTGCCTGAATGGAAAAAGCATGGACAAGCTGGGTGCACTGAAAATGTTCGTGGTCACTGCGCAGCTCGGCAGTTTCAGCCGCGCTGCCGAGCAACTGGGCAAGACCCCGTCGGCCCTGACCAAAGCGGTCAATCATCTGGAATCCGAACTTGGCGCGCGGCTGTTCGAGCGCAGCACGCGGCGGATTCTGCTGACGGAAATCGGCCGGCTCTATCTGGAAACCGCACGGCAGGTATTGCAACGGCTGGACGAAGCCAGCGAGGAAATCGAGCAGTTGCAGCACGGCCTGCGCGGCAGCCTGAAAATCACCGCGCCGCTGGCCTACGGTCAGGCGTTTCTCGATCAGGTGTGTGACGGCTTTTTGCAGCAATACCCGCAGATCAGCCTGCAAGTGGATTTGTGCGACGAGTTCGTCAATCTGCTGGAAAGCGGCTACGACCTGGCGCTGCGCGAGGGTCATGACGATTTACCGGGGCTGATTGCCCGGGTGGTTGGCAGCAATCGTCTGGCGCTGTGCGGCAGCCCCGAATACCTGGCGCGCAAGGGCTTGCCGGTCACGCCGCAAACCCTCGACCAGCATGAGTGGCTGTTGTACCGGCATCCATTGCTCAGCCGCGAATTCTGGTGGGCCGAGCGCGACGGCCAGCGCCTGAGCCTGGCGCAACCGGCGGCGCCGTTGTTGCGCAGCGACAATTACGACCTGCTGCTGTCCAGCGCTTTGGCCGGGCGCGGCTTGCTGCACACGCCGTTGTGGAGCGCCGCGCCGTACATTGCCGACGGACGACTGGTGCGGGTCATGGCTGATTACGAGATCGACCCGGACAGTTTCGGTCCGCACATTCTGGCGGTGTACCCGAGTCATCGGCGGGCGACGGCCAAGGTTGTGGCGTTTATTGACTACATCGCAGGGTTTCTGGCGGAGCGCGGTTTGAGCTGACTGGCGGTGCTTGTCAGGAAATTCCCACAAGAGTACAAATGTACTCCATGACGACTCTGACTCCCCGCCGTACCGCCATCCTGACCTTTATCCGCGAACGCATCGCCGAACATGGTCAGCCCCAAGCCTCGCTGAAATCAGCGAGGCTTTTGGTTTTGCCTCCCGCAGCGTGGCGCGCAAGCATGTGCTGGCGCTCACCGAAGCCGGGTTCATCGAGGTCAATCCGCATCAGGCCCGGGGTATTCGCCTGCTCGGGCAACCGCCGCGACCGGAACTGCTCGACGTGCCGGTGCTCGGCCGGGTGGCCGCCGGTGCACCCATCGGCGCCGACGTCGACATCCACAATCGGCTGATGCTCGATCCCGCGCTGTTCTCCCGCACGCCCGACTATATGTTGCGGGTTCAGGGCGACTCGATGATCGAGGACGGCATTCTCGACGGCGATCTGGTCGGCGTACGCCGCAACCCCGAGGCGCTCAACGGCCAGATCGTGGTGGCGCGGCTCGACGGCGAAGTCACCATCAAACGCTTCGAGCGGGTCGGCGATGAGGTTCGCCTGTTGCCGCGCAACCCGGCGTACCAGCCGATTGTGGTGCGTGACGATCAGGATCTGGCCATCGAAGGCGTGTTCTGCGGTCTGGTGAGGCAAGGCTGATGGGTGCCGTCGTTGCGCTGGATACGCTGTTCAATGGCGGCCAGGTCTGGAAGGGCCGGCCTGCGCCACCGACCGCCAGCCCGCAACCCACCGGGCATGCGGCGCTGGACGCCGCCTTGCCCAGTGGTGGCTGGCCGGAAGCGGCGCTGAGCGAAATCCTTTTGGCCGGGCCCGGTGTGGGCGAATTGCAACTGGTGTGGCCAACGTTGGCGCGGTTGTCGGCGGCGGGCGAGCGCATCGTGCTGGTGGCGCCGCCGTTCGTGCCGTACCCGCAGGCCTGGGCCAATGCCGGGGTCGATCTGCGGCAGTTGTCGGTGATCCAGGCCAGCGAACGCGATGCGTTGTGGGCGGCGGAACAATGCCTGCGCTCGGGCAGTTGCGGCGCGGTGCTGTGCTGGCCACGCAAGGCCGACGACCGCGCCTTGCGCCGTTTGCAGGTGGCGGCGGAAACCGGCCAGACCCTGGCGTTCGCGTGGCGGCCATTGAGCGAGGCGGTCAACCCGTCGCCAGCGGCGCTGCGCATTGCCATCGATGCCCGCCCGGCGCAATTGCGCGTGCTCAAATGCCGGGGCGGTCTGGCGCGCACTGCACCGATTGCCTTCGCCGTGGGGCATTGAGGTCGCCATGCGCTGGGTTTGCATTCTGTTCCCGCAATTGGCCCTCGACGCCGTGCTGCGTCAGCGCCCCGATCCCGAGCAACCCCTGGCGCTGCTCAGCGGCCCGGCCCAGCGCCGGGTGCTCCAAGCGGTCAATTCGGCGGCGCGGGCGCTGGGCTTGCGTCCGGGGCAGTCGATGACCGCTGCGCAGGCCATGAGCAAAGGGTTCGCCACCGTCGATTACGACGCCGCCGAGGTCGAACACTGGCAGCAGTTTCTCGCCGCCTGGGCCTATCGCTTCAGCGCCCAGGTCAGTGTGCATTACCCACGTACCGTGGTGTTTGAGATCGAATCGAGCCTCGGGCTGTTCGGTTCCTGGGCGCAGTTCGAAGCGCGATTACGTACTGAGCTGACGGAGCTGGGCTTTCGCCACCGCATCGTCGCCGCGCCCAACCCGGTGGCGGCGCGAGTGTTGGCCAACGCCTATGACGGACTGGTGGTGCCGGATGGTGAAGCCTTGCGCCATCACCTCGGTCAACTGCCGGTCGACCGTGTCGGACTTGATCCGGGCGTGGCCACGGCGCTGTCGCGCATGGGCCTGCGCCACCTCCATCAGGTGCAGAGCCTGCCGCGTCAGGCCCTGGCCCGGCGTTTCGAGGCGCCGATGCTCAAGCATCTGGATACGCTGTTCGGCGCACGGCCACTGGCGCTGGCGTTCTACCTGCCACCGGATCGCTTCGATGTGCGCATCGAACTCAATTTCGACGTGCAGTCCCATCAGGCGCTGCTGTTTCCCTTGCGCCGCCTGACCTCCGATCTGTCGGCGTTCTTGTGCGGGCGCGACAGCGGCGTGCAGCGCTTCGATCTGCACCTGGAGCACGCCGGGTTGCCGGACACGCTGATCAAGGTCGGTCTGCTCAGCGCCGAGCGCGACCCGGCGATGCTCTTCGAGCTGGCCCGTGGTCGATTGGAGCAGGTGCAGGTCGAGGCCCCGGTGCGCGGTTTTCGTCTGCGGGCCGAAGATCTGCCGAGTTTCGTGCCGCAGTTTCAGGAACTGTTCGACGACCGTCCGCAGCAGACCTTGCCTTGGGAGCAGCTGCGTGAGCGCTTGCGCGCGCGGCTGGGGGATGAGGCGGTGCAGGGCCTGCGCTTCCAGGCCGATCATCGCCCGGAGTGCGCGTGGCAGAACGTCGATGACAAGCAGCCTTGTGCTGCGCTGCCCGGCGTACAGCGTCCGGGCTGGTTGCTGGGTGAGCCGCAGTCCGTGCCCGAAGGCTCTGCGCGCATCCTCATGGGCCCGGAACGCATCGAGTCCGGCTGGTGGGACGGTGACGACGTGCGCCGCGACTATTACCTGATCCAGAACCGTGCCGGCCAGCAAGGCTGGGCGTACCGGGCAGTGGGTGAGGGTGGCCCGTTGTGGCTGCAGGGCTGGTTCGCATGAACGAGGGTTATGCCGAGCTGCACTGCCTGTCGAACTTCAGTTTTCAGCGCGGTGCGTCCAGTGCGCTGGAGCTGTTCCAGCGGGCGAAGAAGCATGGCTATCAGGCGCTGGCGATCACCGATGAATGCACCCTCGCCGGGATCGTTCGTGCCTGGCAGGCGGCGAAGTCCGTGGAGCTGCCGCTGATCATCGGCAGCGAGATCCGCATCGAGAACGGCCCGAAACTGGTGTTGCTGGTCGAGAACATCGAGGGTTATCAGGCCCTGTGCGGCTTGATCACTCAGGCCCGACGGCGCACGCAGAAAGGCCAGTATCAGGTGCTGCGCGAGGACTTCAGCGAATCGTTGCCGGGGTTGCTGGTGCTGTGGGTGCCGGATACGGTCGATGAAGTGGAAGAGGGCCGCTGGCTGAAACAGACGTTCGGCGAGCGGCTGTGGCTGACGGTGCAGTTGCATCGCGGGCAGAACGATCAGCAACGGCTGGCCGCACTGCTGAGTCTGGCAGATGAACTGCAGATTCCGGCCGTGGCCAGCGGCGATGTGCACATGCATGCCCGTGGCCGCCGGGCCTTGCAGGACACCATGACCGCGATCCGTCATCACGTCCCGGTGGCCGAAGCCGGGTTGCGCCTGCACCCCAATGGCGAGCGGCATCTGCGCAGCCTCGATGTGTTGAGCGAGTTGTATCCGCAGACCTTGCTGGAAGAGTCCGTGAAGCTGGCCCGGCGCTGCACGTTCGACCTTGGCCAGTTGCGTTATCAGTATCCGAAAGAGTTGGTGCCGGAAGAGCACAACGCCAGTTCCTGGCTGCGTCATTTGACCGAACAAGGCATCGCCTGGCGCTGGCCGAAAGGCGCACAGCCCAAGGTGCTCAAACAGATCGACGATGAGCTGGAGCTGATTGCCGAGCTCGGCTACGAGAGCTACTTCCTCACCGTGCACGACGTGGTGCGTTACGCCCGGGAGCAGAAAATCCTCTGTCAGGGCCGCGGGTCGGCGGCCAACTCGGCGGTGTGTTTTGCCCTGGGCATCACCGAGATCGACCCGGATCACACCACGCTGCTGTTCGAACGTTTCATGTCGAGGGAGCGCAACGAGCCGCCGGACATCGACGTGGATTTCGAGCACGAGCGCCGGGAGGAAGTCCTGCAATACGTGTTTCGTCGTTATGGCCGCCGTCGTGCGGCGCTGACGGCGGTGGTCAGCACCTATCACGCTGCCGGCGCGGTGCGCGATGTGGCCAAGGCGTTGGGCTTGCCGCCGGACCAGATCAACGCGCTGGCCGACTGCTGCGGCCACTGGAGCGATGAAACACCGCCCGTGGAGCGCCTGCGCGAAAACGGCTTCGACCCGGACAGCTCGATCCTGCACCGGGTGCTGAGCCTGACCGGGCAACTGATCGGCTTCCCCCGGCACCTGTCGCAGCATCCCGGCGGTTTCGTGATTTCCGAGCAGCCGCTGGACACCCTGGTGCCGGTGGAAAACGCCGCCATGGCCGACCGCACCATCATCCAGTGGGACAAGGATGACCTCGACGCCGTCGGGCTGCTCAAGGTGGATATCCTTGCCCTCGGCATGCTCAGTGCGATTCGCCGCTGTTTCGACCTGCTGCGCCGTCATCGCAACCAGGATCTGAGCCTGGCCACCATCCCGGCTGACGATCGCCCGACCTACGACATGATCAGCCGCGCCGACACCATCGGTGTGTTCCAGATCGAGTCCCGGGCGCAGATGTCGATGCTGCCGCGCCTGCGCCCGCAAAACTTCTACGATCTGGTGATCGAGGTGGCCATCGTCCGGCCGGGGCCGATCCAGGGCGGGATGGTGCACCCGTATTTGCGCCGGCGGAACAAAGAAGAAAAGGAAACCTATCCGTCGCCGGAGCTGGAGGTGGTGCTCAAACGCACCCTTGGCGTGCCGCTGTTTCAGGAGCAGGTGATGCAGATCGCCATTGTCGCTGCCGACTACAGCCCCGGGGAGGCCGATCAGTTGCGGCGCTCCATGGCCGCGTGGAAACGTCACGGCGGGCTGGAACCGCACAAGGAACGGCTGGCGGCCGGCATGAAGAAAAACGGCTACAGCCCGGAATTTGCCGCGCAGATCTTCGAGCAGATCAAGGGCTTCGGCAGTTACGGTTTTCCCGAGTCCCACGCCGCCAGTTTTGCCTTGCTGACCTATGCCAGTTGCTGGCTCAAGTGCCACGAACCGGCGGCGTTCGCCTGTGCGCTGATCAACAGCTGGCCGATGGGTTTCTACAGCCCGGATCAGATTCTTCAGGACGCGCGCCGGCATCATTTGCAGATCCGCCCGGTGGACGTACGCGCCAGCGACTGGGATTGCAGCCTGGAGCCGATCACCGGCGAGCAACCGGCGATTCGCATGGGCCTGCGCATGATCAAGGGTTTTCGCGAAGAGGATGCGCGGAGCATTGAAAAGGCTCGGGCGAGGGGCGCGTTTGCCGATGTCGCTGATCTGGGCGAACGGGCCGGGCTCGACAGTCGGGCCCAGGCGTTGCTGGCGGATGCCGGGGCGTTACGTGGGCTGGCCGGTCACCGCCATCGGGCACGCTGGGAGGTGGCCGGGGTGCAGAAGCAGCTCGGGTTGTTTGCCGGGTTGCCGAGTCAGGAGGAGCCCGATGTGCGGCTGCCCACACCGAGTGTCAGCGAAGATCTGTTCACCGACTACGCCACCCTCGGCACCACGCTGGGGCCGCACCCGCTGACGTTGTTGCGCGACGAGTTGCGGGCGCGGCGCTGTCGCAGTTCCCGGGAGTTGCTGGAGGTCGAGCACGGGCGACCGGTCAGCGTGGCGGGGCTGGTGACCGGACGACAGCGCCCGGCCACTGCCAGCGGCGTGACCTTCGTGACCCTGGAAGACGAGTTCGGCAACGTCAACGTGGTGGTCTGGCGCGATCTGGCCGAGCGTCAGCGCCAGGTGCTGGTCGGCTCGCAACTGCTCAAGGTCGATGGCCGCTGGGAGCGCGAAGGCGAGGTCCGGCATCTGATTGCCGGACGCTTGAGCGATCTCAGCCCGTTGCTCAACGGGATTCGGGTGCAAAGCCGCGATTTCCACTGAGCCTGCTGCTCGTTCCCACGCAGAGCGTGGGAACGAGCAGCAGTTGATTCGCAAGCCAATTCACTGGCGTCAAAAAAACCTGTCATCACTGATGGCACTTTGGCATAATGCCGGCCCTTTCCCGATCCCTCACGATTTTTGCCGTGCCGGGACACATCATTTTTCAGAAGGAATGCACAGTGAGAATGATCTCCCGGATGTTGGTCTCGGGCGTTGCGATTGCCGTCCTCGGCACCCTGGCCGGCTCGCTTTCCGGTTGCGCCACCGAAAGCTCCCGCGCACTGCCGGTGGCCAAGGTGGAAAGCGCCACTCAAGCCTGGACCGGTGTCCGTATCCCGATGGCCGTGGGCAAGTTCGACAACCGTTCGAGCTACATGCGCGGGATCTTCTCCGACGGCGTCGACCGTCTCGGCGGCCAGGCCAAGACCATCCTGATCACTCATTTGCAGCAGACCAACCGTTTCTCCGTGCTCGACCGCGACAACATGGGCGAGATCCAGCAGGAAGCGGCGATCAAGGGCCAGGCCCAGCGTCTGAAAGGCGCCGATTACGTGGTCACCGGTGACGTCACCGAGTTCGGCCGCAAAGAGACCGGCGATCATCAGCTGTTCGGCATTCTCGGCCGTGGCAAGACTCAGGTCGCCTACGCCAAGGTCAACCTGAACATCGTCAACATCAGCACTTCCGAAGTGGTGTATTCGACCCAGGGCGCCGGCGAATACGCCTTGTCCAACCGCGAAATCATCGGCTTCGGCGGCACCGCTGCCTATGACTCCACCCTCAACGGCAAAGTCCTCGATCTGGCCATGCGCGAAGCGATCAATCGCCTGGTCGATGGCATGAACGCCGGTGCCTGGAAACCGGGCAACTGATAGACGCCCATCGCAAGGAGCAACACACCATGAATCTGTCCCTGTCTCGGTCGCTGATGGCCTTGACCGCCAGCGCCTTGCTGGCCGGTTGCAGCAGCCCGCAAACCCTGTACCAGTGGGAAGGCTACCAGCCACAAGTCTACGAATACTTCAAAAGCGAAACGCCGAAAGAGGCCCAGGCCGAAGCGCTGGAAGCCGATCTGCAGAAGATCCGCGCCAGTGGCAAGCCTGTACCGCCGGGTTACCACGCACATCTCGGTCTGCTGTACCTGAGCATGGGCAAGGACGATCAGATGGTGCAGCAACTGCGCACTGAGAAGACTCTGTTCCCCGAGTCCGGCACTTACATGGACTTCTTGCTCAAGAACGCCAAGACCGGAGACGCCAAATGATCTCCCGTGCCTTGAAACTGCTGGCCGCCGGCCTGGCGCTGACCGTTCTCGGTGGCTGCGTCGCACCGAAAACCGTGGACTATTCGGCGTACAAGCAAGCGCGTCCGAAGTCCATTCTGGTACTGCCGCCGCTGAACACCTCGCCGGACGTCAAGGCGTCCTACAGCCTGTTGTCGCAAGTGACGTTCCCGCTGGCCGAGGCCGGTTACTACGTGCTGCCGATTACCCTGGTCGACGAGACGTTCCGCCAGAACGGCCTGACCACGCCGGATGATATCCATCAGGCGCCGGTCAACAAGCTGCAGGAAATCTTCGGTGCCGACGCGGCGCTGTACATCACCGTCAGCGAGTACGGTACGCGCTACATGGTGATCAGTAGCGAAACCGCCGTCACCGCCAGCGCCAAACTGGTGGACCTGAAAACCGGTGCCACCCTGTGGACCGGTGCGGCCCGGGCGTCGAGCGAAGAGGGTGGCAACAACAGTGGCGGCGGCCTGATCGGCGCGCTGATCACCGCGGCGGTGAAACAGATCGTCAACAGCTCCACCGATGCCGGCTACCCGATTGCCGGTGTGGCCAGCAATCGTCTGCTGTCGGCCGGACATCCGGCAGGCCTGCTGTACGGGCCACGGTCGCCGAAGTACGGCACTGACTGATCGACCTGTCACGGCGGCCCACCTCGGTGGGCCGCTTTTTATTTGCCAGGCCAGAACCGCTCGCCACCCCCCGGTGCCTCCGTCCACGCTTGCAACGAGCGGGTCGGCAGGTCGAAGTAATCCCGGGTCCGCGCATAACCATGGCCGCCCATGCGCCCGATCGCATCCAGCCCCAATTGATCGATGTACAGGGTTTTCGGGTCGATCAACTCGTCGCGCACGTGCGCCATCAACACCTCGCCAAAAATGATCTCCCGCGACTGACCGATGTTCAGCGCCATCATCCGCCGGCATTCCAGCGCCACCGGTGCTTCACCGATTCGCGGGCATTTGACCGAGGTGCCGGGGATCGCCGTCAGGCCGGCAGCGGTCAGTTCATCGAAGCCCGGCGCGAACGGAACGGCGCAGACGTTCATGGCTTCCACCAGTGCATCGTTGACGATGTTGACGGTGAATTCCTGGTTCATCTGGATATTGCGAGTGGTGTCCTTGGGGCTCTGGTCGCCGTAGTTTTCGACGCCGAGCGCGAGAATGGGCGGGTCCGCTGACAGCGCGTTGAAGAAGCTGAACGGCGCCGCATTGACCCGGCCTTCGCCGTCGATGGTGGTGACCAGGGCAATCGGGCGCGGTACCACACTGCCGATCAGGATCTTGTACTTTTCCCGTGGGCTCAGTTGGCTGAAATCGAAGCTGTGCATGGCAGAAATCTCTAAGGAAGTGGATCGATGGCGCTCAACGGCGCCTCGGCGCTGTAGTCGTCGGCGAAGGGAATGGCTGGCCGGAACAGGGTTTTCCAGTCCGGTCGGCCAAAGGCCCGGTAGCTGTGGCTGCGCATGAGTTTTTCGTATTGACGTTGGGCCTGGCGTTGCAGGGCCGGGTAATCGACGCCGTTGACCTGACCGTCGTGCATCACGCAGCGACCGTCGATGTAACTGGCGATGCAGTCGTCGCCGCGCCCGGCCAGCAGCAGGTTTTTCAGTGGATCGAACAGCGGGCCCAGATGCAGGCCGCGCAGGCTGAATACGGTGATGTCGGCTTTGGCGCCGGGTGCCAGGCGACCGAGGTCGTCACGGCCCAGCGCCTCGGCACCGCCGAGGGTCGCGGCGTTGTAGAGGTCGAGGCTGCTGGTCAGCGCCGGGCCGCCCTCCATCAATCGGGCGATGTTCAAACCGTGGCGCATGTTGGCCAGCAAGTCCGCCGGCCAGGTGTCGGTGCCGAGGGCGAAGTTGATGCCCTTGGCGCGATAGCGGCCGAACGAATTCAACGCCTCGCCGTCGCGGGCGAACACCAGCGGGCAGTGCACCAGACTCGCGCCGCCGTCGATGACCCGTTGCAGATCGTCATCGCCCGAGGTGTAGATGCCGTGGGGCAACAGGCTGCGTGGGCTGAGCAGGTCGAGTTGCTGCAACCAGCCCAGCGGAGAAGCACCGCGCAATTGCTCGACCATCGCCACTTCACCGGGCGCCTGACAGCAGTGCAGACGCATCGGTGCGTTCAATTCGCGGCTCAGGGCGGATGTGCGTTGCAGCAGCGCCGGGGTGCAGGTCTGGATGCGATCCGGCAGCAGTGCGCCGCGAATCCGTCCGCCATGGGCACCGTCGTAATCCTTGAAAAACCGTTCGGCCGCGTCCAGTCCAGCCAGGCCCCGAGCCTCATCCCAGTGGTGGGCGAGGGTGCCGTCGGCGCGCCAGTAACTCATGCCGCTCATGTAGCAGGGGCCAAGGTACGTGCGCAGCCCCAGTTCGCCCGCCACGTCGGCGACGGCGGCGAACTCGTCGTAGCTCTCCGCCCATTCGCGGTAGTACATCGAGGTGATCGGCATCGCCGTGGTGATGCCGTTGCGGATCAACTGGGTGAAGGCGTAGCGGTATTTGAAGACTTCTTCTTCCGGGCTGAACGACTCACGCGGGCCAGCCGCCAGATACTCTGCCGACCACATCCGGCCCATGGCGCGTTCATCGCCGTTGTCCAGGGTCAGCACCGTGGAGTCGAGGTCGCCGAGGGCGTCGAGGTCGATGAAGCCGGGGCCGATCAGCGCATTGCCGTAGTCGATCCACTGATCCACCGGCCCTTGGTAACCGCGCCCGACAAACTCGATTCGCGAGCCGGCAAACACCACTTCGCCGTCGCGCCACAGCACATGTTGCGTGCCGTCGAAACCGACCACGCAACCGGCCTTCAGGCCGATCCGTTTCACAGACGGCTGCCCAGCAAGCGACCGCCGCTGGCGATCAGTTCACCGCCGCGATAGACCTGACGCACTGGCCGCGCGACCACGGCTTCACCGAGGGTTTCGACCGGCATCAACAGAAAGTCCGCAGGCTTGCCGATGTCGAAGCCGTAACCTTCGACCCCCAACGCGCGGGCACCATTGACCGTCGCCGCCTCGAACGCCGCCGCCAGTTCATCGTCCTTGCCCAGGTCGAAACGGAACGCCAGCAACATCGCCCGTTCCAGCATGTCGCCGTTGCCCATCGGCGACCACGCATCGCGGATGCCGTCGGAGCCGAGGCACACGTTGACGCCAGTCTCGCGCAACGCCAGGAATGGCGGAACGGCACAGTCGGCCGGCGCCGAACTCATCAGCGAAATGCCAAGTGCAGCGAGGCGTTCGGCGACGGGTCTGACCTGGCTCCACGGCAGCATGCCGAGGCAATAGGCGTGGCTGATCATCACCCGGTTTTGCAGGTTGAAGCGCTCGGTGTAATCGGCGATCCGCGCAATCTGCCACAGACCCAGTTCGCCCTTGTCGTGCAGGTGAATATCGACGCCACGCTGAAATTCGCGGGCCAGTTTGAATACGAAATCCAGTTGCGCAATCGGGTCGTTGTCGATGCCGCAGGGGTCGAGCCCACCGACGTTCTCCACGCCCAGGGCCATGGCTTCACGCATCAGCTCGGCGGTGCCGGGGCGGCTGATCAGACCGGTTTGCGGGAACACCACCAGTTGCAGGTCGATCAGGTCGTTGTAGCGTTCGCGCAGTTGCTGCATGGCTTCGACATGACGCAGGCCGAATTCCGGGTCGATGTCGACGTGGCAACGCATGGTCAGCGAACCCCGGGCGATGCAGTTTTCCAGCAGCGCGCCGGCGCGTTCGGCAATCGGCGCTTTCACTTCGCGCAACACGCGGCGCTCGTTGCTGATGTAGTCCTTGAGCGTCGGGCCGGCGCTGTTCGGGCGCCAGGGTTGGCCGTACAGGGTCTTGTCGAGGTGGACGTGGCTTTCAACCAACGGGGCGGTGAGTAGCTGGTTCTGGCCGTCGATATCGGTGGCGGCCAATGGAGCATTGGAGGCCGGGCGGCGTTGGGTGAACTTGCCGTTTTCGATCAGCAGGTCTTCGGCGGGGGCGCCGTAAGGGCGGATGTTTCTGAGCCAGCGGGGGGCAGTCATTGGAACCTCGTTTGTTCTTTAAATTTTTCCCTCACCCTGGCCCTCTCCCGGAGGGAGAGGGGACCGAGTGGGGGATATTGATGAGCTACGCCGACCTGAACGAATGGCTCTGAATCCATAATCGACCAGGTCTTTCAGGTCGGCGGACAACGCAAGACAACTCAGTCAGTCCCCTCTCCCTCTGGGAGAGGGTTAGGGTGAGGGGCTCTTCCGGGTCGAACTGGGTGGTCGGCGTTCAGATAAAACCAGCGATCCACGATCAACCCTTAAGCTTCGACCAAATCCGATCCTGCAGCTCCCGCGCCTTATTGCTGCATTCCTTCTCCGGCCGCAGCCGCGAGGCGTATTCCTCGGGCATGTTGATCGCGTCCATGACTTTCCATTTCGCATCCAGCAACTGATCGCTCTGAATGCCGTTGGCATAGGCAATCGCGTTGGACACGGCAGCGGCGTTTTCGGGCTTCATCATCCAGTCGATGAAGATCTTCGCGTTGCCCGGATGCGGCGCGCTTTTCGGTACGGCGAAGTTGTCCTGGAACATCGCCACGCCTTCACGCGGGTACACGTACTTGATGGTGTTCTTCTGCAAGGTGGCGCGGGCCGTCGAGCCGTTCCAGTTCTGCATCATGATCACTTCGCCCGAGGCCATTCGGTCGACGGTGTTGTCGGAGCTGTACATCTTCAAAAACGGTTTCTGCTTTTGCAGCAGCTCGAGGATGCGCTTGGCGTCCTGCGGGTTTTCCGTGCATTCGTCGACATTCAGGTAATGGCTCGCGGCGTTGATCACGCTGCTGGAGGTGTCGAGGGCGGCGAGCTGGCCTTGCAGTTCCTTGCGTGGTTCGAAGAACTCTTTCCACGAATCGTCGAGCTTGCCCCCCGGCACCCGGGCGCTGTCATAGGAGAATCCGGTGGTGCCCCACAGGTAAGGTGCCGAATATTTGCGGCCCGGATCGAAGCTCGGGTCGCGGAACGGTCCTTTGACGTACTGGAAATTGCTCAGGGTCGGGGTGTCGATTTCCAGCAGCAGATCCTGCTTGATCAGCGTCTGCATGATCGACTGCGACGGCACGATCACGTCATACGCCGCGCCGCCGGCCTGCAATTTGGCGAGCAGGGTTTCGTTGCTGTCGTAGCCGTCCATGGTGACCTTGATCCCGGTCTCCTTTTCGAACTTGGCCAGCAGGTCCACCGGGTAGTAATCGGTCCAGTTGTAAAAGAACAATTCCTTGGGCTCGGCGGCGTGGGCGCCGAACGCGGTGAAACAACTCAGGGCCAGACCGGATACTGCCAGACGCATGTTTTTGACTTTCATGAGCGCGCTCCAGGTTTATTGTTGTTTGCCGCGTTGGCCGAGCCAGAAGGCCAGCACCACGAGAACGATGGAAATCACCAGCATCAGGGTCGAGATCGCGTTGATCTCGGGCGTCACACCGGCCTTGATCGCCGAGAAGATGTACACCGGCAACGTGGTCGAACCGGGGCCGGCGACGAAGAAGGTCATGATGAAATCGTCGAGACTGACCACGAACGCCAGCACCGAACCGGACAACACCGCCGGCCACAACAGCGGCAAGGTCACGCGACGGAACACTTGCCACGGGTTGGCGTACAAGTCGTTGGCGGCCTCCAGCAGGCTCTTGTCCAGATCGTTGAGCCGTGCGCGGATCGGCAGGTAGGCAAACGGAATGCAGAAGCCGATGTGCGCGACGATCACCGTCATTAGCCCGAGCTTGATCCCCAGCGCCATGAACAGCAGCAGGGTCGCCACGGCGGTGACGATCTCCGGCAGGATCAGCGGCAGGTTGATTCCGCCCTCGACCATTTTCTGTCCGAAGAACGGCCGGTAGGTCGCCAATGCAGCGAGCAGCGCAATCGCCGTGGCGCACACGGTGGCGATGGTCGCGACGATGATCGAGTTCAGCGCCGCGGTCTGTATCGACGGGTTGGCCAGGATCCGCCCGTACCAGGCGAACGAAAACTCGGTCCACACCGTCGCCGAGCGGTTGGCGTTGAAGCTGTAGACGATCAACACCAGGATCGGCACGTACAGATAGGCGAGGATCAGCAGGCTGATTTCCCGGGTCGCCGGGAGTTTTTTCAGGTGTAGAGAGATCATGCTTTCGCTCCCCGGTTCAGGGTTTTCGCCGCACTGCGGCTGTAGAGGGCGTAGAGCACCAGCGACAACAGCAGAATCCCCAGCAGCAGGAACGACAGCGAACTGCCCAGCGGCCAGTTGCGTGCGGTGCCGAACTGCTGCTGGATCAGGTTGCCGATCATCAGGGTCTTGCCGCCGCCAAGGATCGCCGGCGTGATGAAGGCGCCGAGGCTCGGCACGAACACCAGCAACGCACCGGCAATCACCCCGGGCATCGACAGCGGCAGGATGATCCGGCGCAGCGCATGCCAGCGGTTGGCGCCCAGGTCATAGGCGGCTTCCACCAGACGCCAGTCGAGTTTTTCCAGGGTCGAGTAGATCGGCAAAATCATGAACGGCAGGAAGCTGTAGACCAGACCGACGCTGACGGCGAAGTCGTTGTAGAGCAGGGTGATGCCGCCGGCGCTCGGGAACAGCGCGTTGAGGCTCTGGGCGACCCAGCCCTGTTCGCGCAGGATGATCAGCCACGCGTAGTTGCGGATCAGCAGGTTGGTCCAGAACGGGATGGTGATGAGCAACACCATCAGGTTGCGCCGGCGCGGGGTCAGGCTCGACATCCACAAGGCCACCGGAAAGCCGAACAGGAAACACAACAGCGTGGTGCCGCCGGCCTGGAACACCGAGCGCAACAGCGCCTGGGCGTAGACCCAGTTCAGTTCCAGTTCGCCGTCGAAACCTTCCTGGAAAAACAGCTGCACGTAACTCTGCAGTTGCCATTGGGCCTGCCAGTCGACGCCGCCGTAGGTGTTGCGCGGCAGCAGGCTGATGTAACCCATGATCCCCAGCGGTATGGCGATCAGGGCAAGCAGGGTCAACACCACCGGGCTGAGCAACAGCGCGCGGTTGAGGGAGGGGGAAGTGCTGCTGACGCTCATCTCAGGCCTCCATCAACAGGCAGGCCTGGGGCGGCAGGTGCACCGCCACGGGTTCACCGACCGCGCGACACGCGCTCAGGCCTTCGTTGTTTTCCCGCAGCATGACTTTGATGTCGTTGTTCAGTCGGCACTGGTACAGGGTCGCGGTGCCGACATACAGCACGGCCTCGATCACCCCGCGCAGATGATGCGGCTGGTCCGCCGTGACCAGTTGCGAACGCTCGGGACGAAACGCCAGTTGCACGCTGCTGCCATTCACACCTTGGGGCGGGCAGGGGATTTCCACCGGCATGCCGTTGGGCACGAAGAGGTTCTGGTTGTGCTCGCCGCGCTTGAGCTGGCCGGGAAGAAAGTTGATGTCGCCGATGAACTGGGCGACGAAACGGTGCTGCGGACGCTCATAAATGTCAGTCGGGGTACCGATCTGCAGGATCTTGCCGGCAGACATAACCGCAATCCGGTCGGACAGGGTCAGGGCTTCTTCCTGATCGTGGGTGACGAAAATGAAGGTGATCCCGGCTTCCTGCTGCACGCGTTTGAGTTCGACCTGCATTTCCTTGCGCAGCTTCAGGTCCAGCGCCGACAGCGGCTCGTCGAGCAACAGCACTTTCGGCTTCGGCGCCAAGGCCCGGGCCAGAGCCACGCGCTGTTGCTGGCCACCGGACAGTTCCGCCGGTTTGCGCCCAGCCAGGTGCTCCATTTGCACCAGCGCGAGCATCTCGTCGACCCGTCCGGGAATCGTCTTGCGATCAAGACCCTGCATCTCGAGGCCGAAGGCGATATTCTGCGCGACACTCATGTGCGGAAACAGCGCGTAACTCTGGAACACTGTATTGACCCGACGCTTGAACGGCGGCAGGTGATTGACCGTTTCGCCCGCCAGACGGATCTCGCCGTCGCTGACGTGTTCGAAACCGGCGATGGTGCGCAGCAAGGTGGTTTTGCCGCAGCCCGAGGGGCCGAGCAGGGTGAAGAACTCATTGTCGGCGATGTTCACCGAGACATTGTCGAGGGCTGGCGCGAGGCCGGGATCGTCGGAGTACCGTTTGGAGACATTACGCACTTCAATTGCTATTGGTTGACCCATAATGGTGCAATCCTCTAATTATTGTATGCAATATATGAATGCAATTTAGAAATACCCGGATTAATCTGCTTGTGCAACCCCCATTTCCCTGGCTGAGTCTTTCGCCGGGTCGCGTTGCCAGCATCGAAGGAGCTTTCAAATGACCGAAAAGAAAACGGAAACCACGGTCGACCGCGTCTACCAAGGGGTTTACGAGGCGATCAGCAAGCGTTCGCTGCGTCCGGGAATGAAACTGGGCGAGGCGTCGCTGGCGGAATTGTTCAATGTCAGCCGCACGTCGGTTCGCGCCGCGCTCAAGCAACTGGAGGCCGACGGACTGGTCACCACCGAGCCCAATAAAGGTGCGTCGGTGTCGCTGCCCAGCGATGAAGAGATCCGTTCGCTGTTCGAAACCCGGCGCCTGATCGAGATCGGCATCGTCACCGAACTGTGCCGGCGCAAGGACTCCGCCGCGATGCAGGACCTGCGCGAGCATTTGTTGCTGGAAGATGAAGCCCATGCAGCCGGCGACCACGAGCGGCTGATTCACCTGCTCGGCGAGTTCCACCTCAAACTGGCTCGCAGCCTGAACAACCCGGTGCTGCTCGACTGGTTCCAGAAGCTGATTTCCCGCGCCTCGCTGTACGCCGCCGCGCTGGATGACGACAGCCACGAAGCCTGCCGCGACGACGAGCACCTGCGGTTGATCGAGTACATCGAGGCCGGCAATCAGAGCGCTGCAATCGAACTGACCTGCATGCATCTGGACGGCATTCAGAAGGCGATTCTCGACGTGGCTGCGAAGCTCAAGACCGGCTACCACCCGCTCAAACACCTGATCGAAGTCTGAGCGTCGGGCAAGGGTGAAATCGGCTATACCTCTAATGAAACCATCGTTGCCCGGTGCGCTCGAAACAGACGGGCGCGACGCTTGACCGCGCAGCGATTGAACCGGATCAACCACAAGGCGTTGAAGCAGCCAATGCAGTTTTTATCCGATAGCCATGGGTGTGACGGCTGGCAAGGCGAGATGGCCGGGCGAATCCGTGCGTTCGACTGGAGCGGCACGGATCTGGGCCCCCTCGAAACCTGGCCGGCCAGCCTGTGCAACACGGTACAACTGATGCTCGCCTCGCCGTTGCCGATGGTCATGCTCTGGGGCCACGCCGGTTACATGATCTACAACGATGCCTATTCGCGGTTTGCCGGCGGGCGTCATCCGTACCTGCTCGGTGTACCGGTGGAGCTGGGCTGGCCGGAAGTCGCCGACTTCAACCGGCATGTGGTCGACACCTGTCTGGCGGGCGGCACCCTGGAATATCGCAACAAGGATCTGGTACTGCTGCGCGACGGCGTGCCCGAAGATGTCTGGCTCGACCTTTATTACAGCCCGGTGGCCAACGACGCCGGGGTTCCGGCAGGTGTCATGGCGATGGTGGTGGAAACCACCGAACTGGTGCTGTCCGAACGCCTGCGCCAGGCTGCCGAAGACGCCTATCGCGCCGACAACGAGCGAGTGCGCCTGGCGTTGAATGCCGGGGCATTGCTCGGTTCGTTTGTCTGGGACGTGAGAAACAACGTGCTGTCGGCGGACGAGCGCTTCGCCCGGACCTTTTCCTTCCCCCGGATCAGGACCTGACCAACCTGCCGCAGCATATTGCCGAGGCGCACATTCATCCCGATGACCGTCCCTGGGTGCAGGAGTGCGTCGAAAACTCGGTGCGCACCGGCGAGCCCTACAACGCCGAGTACCGGGTGATCCGCGCCGACGGCAGCCATCTGTGGGTGCTGGCCAGCGGCTGTTGCGAGTTTGATGAACGGGGCCAGCCGCACCGTTTCCCCGGCGTACTGATTGACATCCATGAACGCAAGACCGCTGAAGAGTCCCTGCTCAAATTCACCCGCAACCTTGAGCAGCGCGTGGCTGATGAAGTGGAAGCACGCCTCAACGCCGAAGAGCAATTGCGCCAGTCGCAGAAGCTCGAAGCCATCGGCGGCCTCACCGGCGGCGTGGCTCACGACTTCAACAATCTGCTGCAAGTGATCGCCGGCAACCTGCACCTTCTGGCGCGGCACGAGCCGAACAATGCCAATGTGCAACGCCGGGTCAGCGCTTCGCTGGCGGCGGTGGAGCGCGGCGCCAAGCTGTCCTCGCAACTGCTGGCGTTCGCCCGCCGTCAGCCGCTGTCGCCGGCGGTGTGCGATCCACGGCAAATCTTCGAAGGCGTCGGCGAATTGCTGCAACGGGCACTGGGGGAAACCATTCAGATTGACGTGCAGTTGCCCGTAGAACCGTGGCACATCAACGTCGATCGCAATCAACTGGAAAACGCCATTCTCAATCTGGCGATCAATGCCCGGGATGCCATGAAAGGCGAGGGCACCATCGTCCTCGGCGCCGCCAACACGTCGCTGGACCGGGCGTTCTGCGCCGGCAAGGGCATCGTGCCGGGGGATTTCGTGCGGGTCTCGGTCAGTGACAGCGGCGTCGGCATTGCCCCGCATATGCTGGAGCAGGTGTTCGAACCGTTCTTCACCACCAAGGCCGATGGCCAGGGCACGGGCCTGGGCTTGAGCATGGTGTTCGGCTTCGTCAAACAGAGCGGCGGGCATGTCGAGATCGACAGCCAGATCGGCGAGGGCACGCGGGTGCAACTGTATTTCCCGCGCAGTTTGCGGCCGCTGATCAATGAGACCCCTGGCGTGCGCCGTCAGCAGGCCGGTGGCAACGAAACCATTCTGGTGGTCGAGGACAACGAAGCCGTGCGCACTTCGGCGGTGGAGCTGTTGCGCGAAGAAGGCTATCGGGTATTGATCGCCGGGAATGGCGACGCGGCCATGCAGATGTTGCTGGAGGGCGCCCGGGTCGACCTGATCTTCACCGACGTGGTCATGCCCGGGCTGATCAAAAGCTCCGATCTCGCCGCCTGGGCCAAGGTGCAAATGCCGCCGGTGGCGGTGCTGTTCACCTCCGGCCACACCCGCGACATCATCTCGCGCAATCATCAGCTCAGCCCCGACACCCATTTGCTCGGCAAGCCTTACGGGCCCGAGGCGTTGTTGCAGATGATCCGCTCCGTGCTCAGTGCCTGAGCTTCGAATCCCCTGACCAAGGCTGGCCAATGACTTCCAAGCGCAGCTCAAATTCCGCCGCCGGCATGGTTCGCGTGCGCGGCGCCCGTGAACACAACCTGAAGAACGTTGATGTCGACATCCCCCGGGATGCGCTGGTGGTGTTCACCGGCGTGTCCGGGTCGGGCAAGTCGTCGCTGGCGTTCTCCACCTTGTATGCCGAAGCGCAGCGCCGCTATTTTGAATCGGTAGCGCCCTACGCGCGGCGGCTGATCGATCAAGTCGGCGTGCCGGACGTCGACTCTATCGACGGTCTGCCACCGGCAGTGGCGCTGCAACAGCAACGCGGCACACCGAGTACGCGCTCGTCGGTGGGCAGCGTGACCACGCTGTCGAGCCTGATCCGCATGCTGTATTCCCGCGCCGGCAGTTATCCGCCGGGCCAGCCGATGCTTTACGCCGAGGATTTCTCTCCGAATACGCCACAAGGTGCCTGCCCCGATTGTCACGGGCTCGGCCGGGTCTATGAAGTGACCGAAGCGTTGATGGTGCCTGATCCCGAGCTCACCATCCGCCAGCGCGCCGTGGCCTCTTGGCCGCTGGCCTGGCAGGGGCAGAACCTGCGCGACATCCTGGTGACCATGGGCATCGACGTCGATATTCCATGGCGCAAACTGCCGAAAAAGCAGCGCGACTGGATCCTCTTCACCGAGGAAACGCCCACTGTTCCGGTGTACGCCGGGCTGACGCCGGAAGAAACCCGCGTCGCCCTCGAACGCAAGATGGAACCGAGCTATCAGGGCACGTTCACCGGCGCCCGACGCTACATCCTGCATACGTTTACCCATTCGCAAAGTGCGCTGATGAAGAAGCGCGTTTCGCAGTTCATGCTCGGCAGCCTGTGCCCGTTGTGCGATGGCAAGCGCCTCAAGCGCGAGGCGCTGTCGGTGACGTTTGCCGGGCATGACATCGGCGAGTTGTCGCGGATGCCGCTGCTGCAAGTCGCCGAAGTCTTGAAACCGGTGGCGGACGCGAGCTGGCTGGAACACGCCGATGAAACCGGCGAAACCCTGACCCACAACCAGACCCGCGAAGCCCGCCAGCAACGCGTGGCCCATGGCGCCAGCGGTCACGCCAGCGCGCCAGACGTGCACCATACGCCCAACCTGTCGCTGGAAAAACGCCTGGCGGCGCAGCGCATTGCCGAGGACTTGCTGGAGCGGGTCAGCACCCTGACCGATCTCGGTCTCGGTTATCTGGCACTGGAACGCAGTACGCCGACTCTCTCGTCCGGGGAGTTGCAGCGCCTGCGCCTGGCCACGCAACTGGGCTCGCAACTGTTTGGTGTGATTTACGTGCTTGATGAACCCTCCGCCGGTTTGCACCCGGCTGACGGCGAGGCGCTGTTCGAAGCCTTGCAGCGGCTCAAGGCAGACGGCAACAGTGTGTTTGTGGTCGAGCACGATCTGGAAACCATGCGCCGTGCCGACTGGTTGATCGATGTCGGCCCGGCGGCGGGTGAAAAGGGCGGGCAGATTCTCTATAGCGGCCCGCCTGCCGGGCTGGCGTCCATCGATCAGTCGCAGACCCGGGCCTATCTGTTCGCCGAGCAACAGCGGTCAGCGCGAACTGCGCGCAAACCGTCGGGCTGGTTGAAGCTCGAGGGCGTCACGCGCAACAACCTGAATAACCTCAGCGTCGAGTTTCCGTTGGGCTGCTTTACCTCGGTGACCGGGGTCTCGGGTTCGGGCAAGTCGAGTCTGGTCAGTCAGGCGCTGCTGGAGCTGGTCGGGGCACAGCTCGGTCGCAGCAGTGACGCCGAGCCGGAAGAGCTCAATTTGGAAGACGATACCCCGACTGCAAGCACAGGCCAGGTCAGCGCAGGGCTGGAGTCGATCAAGCGTCTGGTGCAGGTCGATCAGAAACCCATCGGCCGCACACCTCGTTCCAATCTGGCGACCTACACCGGGCTGTTCGACAACGTGCGCAAGCTGTTCGCCGCCACCCCTCAGGCGCAAGAGGCGGGCTACGACGCCGGACAGTTTTCCTTCAACGTCGCCAAGGGCCGTTGCCCGACCTGCGAAGGCGAGGGGTTTGTCAGTGTCGAGTTGCTGTTCATGCCCAGCGTCTATGCGCCGTGCCCGACCTGCCACGGCGCGCGTTACAACCCCGAGACGCTTGCGATTCAGTGGCAGGGGTTGAGCATTGCTCAGGTGCTGCAATTGACCGTGGACGAGGCGGTGACGGTATTTGCGGAACAACCGGCGATCCGCCGCTCACTGGAAGTGCTGCGCGATATCGGCCTCGGTTATCTGCGCCTCGGACAACCGGCGACCGAGCTGTCCGGGGGCGAGGCACAGCGGATCAAGCTCGCCACCGAACTGCAGCGCAACCAGCGCGGCGCGACGTTGTACGTGCTGGACGAGCCCACTACCGGGCTGCACCCGCGAGACGTCGACCGCTTGCTGGAGCAACTGGACAATCTGGTGAGCGCAGGGCACACGGTGATTGTGGTCGAGCACGAAATGCGCGTGGTGGCGCAGAGCGACTGGGTGATCGACATTGGTCCGGGCGCTGGAGATCAGGGCGGCAGGATTGTTGTGGCCGGTACACCGCAGAAAGTGGCGGCGAGCAAGAAAAGCCGGACTGCGCCGTTTCTTGCCCGTGCTCTCAGCCGCTAGGCGTAGCGCCTCGAATATTGTCATCGCCAGCAGGCTGGCTCCCACAGGTTTCTGGTGCTTCATGTGGGAGCCAGCCTGCTGGCGATAGCGGTGTATCAGGCGCCGTCGAGCGTGCGGCGCACCTTGTCCAGCAGTTCGCTGATCTGGAACGGTTTGACCAGCATTTCCATACCGGCCCCGAGGAACACCTGACGGTTGATCGCGGTTTCCGCGTAGCCGGTCATGAACAGGATCGGCAGTCCGTCGCGCCAGCCCCGGGCGACGTCTGCCAGTTCACGGCCGCTCATGCGCGGCAGGCCGACGTCGGTCAGCAGCAGATTGATCGACGGATCGTTCTGCAGGCGCTCCAGCGCGGTTTCAATATCGCCGGCCTGGGTGCAGCGGTAACCGGCGTCTTCCAGCACTTCTGTAACGAACAACCGCACCGACGGCATGTCCTCGACAATCAGCACATGCTCGCCGGAACCTTGCGGATCCACCGCTGGTGGCACCAGATCGGCGGCCGTCGGGTCGCTGGTGGCCGGCAGCATGATGGTCACTTCGGTGCCGCGCCGGGCGACGCTGCGGATGTGCGCATCGCCGCCGGACTGCCGGGCGAAACCATAAATCGTCGACAATCCCAAGCCGGTGCCCTGGCCCAATGGTTTGGTGGTGAAAAACGGGTCGAACACCTTGTCGATCAAACTGTGTTCGATGCCGGTGCCGTCGTCGCGCACCGACAGTGCCACGTAAGAGCCATCGGTCAGATTCGGGTCGCCATGGGAGTACGCCGCATAGGTGCTGACCCAGATATTGCCGCCCTGAGGCAAGGCATCCCGGGCATTGATGACCAGATTGAGCACGGCGCTTTCCAGTTGGATCGGATCGACCAGGGCGATGGCCGGTTTGGTGGTCAGCTCAAGCTTGAGGGCGATGCGTTCGCCGATGGTGCGCACCAGCAATTCTTCGAGCGAACGCACGTGATCGTTGATGTCCACCGGCCGGGTGTCCAGCGGCTGTTGCCGGGCGAAGGCCAACAGGCGATGGGTCAGCGATGCGGCGCTCATCGCCGAATTCAGCGCGGCATCGGCGTAGAACTGCACCTTGTCGAGACGGGCGTCGGCGACGCGTTTCTGGATCAGTTCCAGGCTGGTGATGATCCCGGTCAGCAGGTTGTTGAAGTCATGGGCGATGCCGCCGGTGAGTTTGCCCAGCGCGTCCATTTTCTGCACTTGCAGCAGTTGCGCTTCGGCGCGTACCCGGTCGGCGACTTCCTTGGCCAGTTGCGTGGTGGTGTCGTCCAGTCGCGCCAGGTGCGAGCGTTCGCGGTGACGGTGTTCGGTGACGTCTTCGACGAACACCAGGCTCAGTTCCGGCGTACGGTACGGGGAAATCTGCCACTGGGTTTCGCGGATTTCGCCCTGCACGCGCATGTTCAGCGTGCCTTTCCAGCGCTCGCCATCCACCAGTCGCAGACGCAATTCCTTGAGGATGGCGCCCTGATCTTCGGCAAAACACTCGTCGAGGATCTGCGCGTCACGGTTGTCCTGGATCAGTTGGGCAAAGGCGTGGTTGCACTCGTGGACTTTCAGGGTTGCATCGATGACCGCAATCGGCGCCGAGACATTGACGAAAATTTCCCGGAAGCGCGCCTCGCTTTCGCGCAGGGCGTTTTCCGTGTCGCGCACCCGCAGCAGAGTGCGCAGGGTTGCCAGCAGCACGTCCGGGTCCACCGGGTGAATCAGGTAGGCGTCGGCCCCGGCGTCGAGGCCGGTGATGATGTCGCCGGTCTGGATCGACGCCGCCGACACATGGATCACCGGGAGCAGGGCTGTGCCGGGATCGGCGCGCAGTTCACGGACAATATCGAAGCCGCTCATGTCCGGCAGGTTGACGTCGAGAATCAGCGCATCCAGTGCCTCGCCGGCGATCAGCGCCAGGCCTTCGCCGCCGGTGCCGGCCTCCAGCACTTCGTAGCCGTGGCGCTCCAGACGCCGGCGCAGGGCGTAGCGGGTGGCGACGTTGTCGTCGACGATCAACAGGCGGATGTCATGTTTCATCGACGTTCTCCAGAGCGATCGCCAACGGGATGATCACAAAAAAGGTCGAGCCGACTCCCGGTGCGCTTTCCACGCCGACTTCGCCGCCCAGCAGCTCCGCAAAACGCTTGCACAGGGATAATCCGAGCCCGGTGCCGCGCAGGCGTTTTTGCAGCGGCGAATCGACCTGGGAGAAGTCTTCGAACAGGGTGCCGTGCAACTCCGCAGCGATGCCGATGCCGGTGTCGCTGACGGCGAAACGCACCTTGTCCTGGCCTTCAAGCCGTGCCGAGACACGGACCTCGCCGCGAGTGGTGAACTTCAGCGAGTTGGAAATGAAATTGCGCAGGATCTGCGCGAGCTTCTTGTCGTCGGTGTACAGGCGCGGCAGGCCCACCGGTTCTTCGAAAATCAGGTCCACTGCGGAGGCGTCGACAATTGGCCGGAACATCCCGCGCAACGCCGCGAACAGGTCGAACATGTCGAACCACGCCGGGGAAATGGTGATGCGTCCGGCCTCGATCTTCGCCAGATCGAGCAGGTCATCGACCATGTCGCTGAGTTCCCGGGCGGCGCTGCTGACGAACGCCACCTGCTTGTGTTGCTCAGGGCTGAGCGGGCCGTCGAGTTCGTCGGCCAGCAGGCTGTTGATGCTCAGGATCGAACCCAGCGGGGTGCGGAATTCGTGGCTCATGTACGACAGGAAGCGGCTTTTCAGGTCCGAGGCCTGGCGCAGTTGTTCGGCCTGGGTGTCGAGCTCGGCGTACAGGGCGAGGACGCCCTGATTGGTTTCGTCGAGTTCTTCGCGCAGCGCGGCGGTTTCGCTCTGCAACTGGGCGATCAACGCGCTCTGTTCTGCGCTGCTCAAGGTCGGGGACTCAGCCATGGGCGGCCTCCAGGGCAACGACCAGCACCGTTACATCGTCGCGGCCGCGACAGAAGTCGCGGTGCAGGACGGTGGCTATCACGGCGGGATGGCGATGCACCAGGCCGGGGTAGTCTTGAAGGTTCCAACGGGACTGCAAGCCGTCGCTGTACATGATCAATAGATGTCCATTCACGTGAGCATAGTCAAAGGGCCGGGCTTTCCGGTACTGGCCGCCGACGATCCCCGGGTGCGAGGCCAGTCCACGGGATTTGTCGGCGCTGACGAGGCTGGCGCCGATGTTGCCGATACCGGCGAAGCTCAGGCTGTCGCGCTCGGCATGGAACTGCGCAAACGCGACGGCACCGCCCCGAGTGCCGATCATTTCCCGGTGCAGGTCTTCCATCAGCATCTCCGGAGCGGCGAAGGGATCCAGGGCGAAGGCTTTCTCTCCGGCCCGGGCCGCGCGTTCGGCGTCCTCGCCGTGGCCCAGACCGTCAACGATCAGCGCGCTGATACTGTTGCGATCAACCGCCAGATGCCAGACATCACCGCATGCCGGGTCGTTGTGCAATGAGTGCTGGCTGACGCCGTAGCGCAGGTCCGGCGTCTGGTCATTGCGTGGATAAAGGCGTGCGAGCAGCACCGCGCCACGGGCATCGGCATGCACGTCGAAGACCTCGGTCTGCCGCGCCACCGCGCCCAGTCCGATGCCCTGGGTGCCGCCGGTGGAAAAGCCGTCCATCATGCAGGCCTCCAGATCGAAACCCTTCGCCCGATCCACCGCCAGCATCTCGATGCCGAATCCGTTGGCGCGGGGCAGGGCACGCAGGTGCAACTCGCCGACACCGGCGTGCTTGAGCACATTGCTCGCCAGTTCCGTGGCCACCAGCGCCACCCGCCCGGCATCACGTTCATCGAAGCCGTGAGATTCGGCGAGTTGCTGCGCTGTGCGCCGTGCATGGCCGATCTGACTGTTGTCTTCGATCAGCAAGACCTGGGTCAACGACCCGCTGATATTCATGTCCATCGGGTGATCGTTATTCGGGTGCCTTTGCCGGGTGCGGTGTCCAGTTCGAACTCGTCCACCAGCCGCTTGGCGCCGGTCAGGCCCAGGCCCAGACCGCTGCCGGACGTCCAGCCATCGGTCATCGCCAGTTTGATGTCGGGAATGCCCGGGCCTTCATCGCGGAAGGTCAGGCGCAGGCCGACCTTGTGGTTGTCGTCGAGGATCTGCCAGTCCATGTCGCCACCCCCGCCATACACCATGGTGTTGCGCGCCAGCTCGCTGACGGCGGTCACCAGTTTGGTCAGGTCGATCAGGCGCATGCCGCACTCGGTTGCCAGTTTGCGCGCCAGTTGCCGGGCGAGCACCACGTCCTGCTCGATGTTGATCGGTTGCGTACCGCTGCTGCGCACCGTCATTGCTGGCGTACTCGTTCCTGCAGCAGTTTCATGCCGCGCTCGACATTCAGCGCGGTACTGACGCCGGGCAGGTTGAGGCCGAGTTCGACGAGGGTGATCGCCACGGCCGGCTGCATGCCCACCAGCATGGTTTCGGCGTCCATGATTTTCGACAGGCCGGAGATCGTGCCGATCATCCGGCCGATGAACGAATCGACCATGTCCAGCGCCGAGATGTCGATCAACACTCCGCGCGCCGAGGTCTTGCTGATGCGCTCGGACAGATCGTCCTGCAGGGTGAGGGCGAGCTGGTCATGCATGTCGACCTGGATGGTCACCAGCAGGAAGTCGCCCATCTGGAGAATCGGGATACGTTCCATCGCTTAAACCGTCTTGGCGAGAGTGATACCCAGGCGGGTCAGGGCCAGCTTCAAGGCGTCAGCCAGGTTGGCCTTGGTCACCACGCCTTGCAGGTCCAGACCAAGGTGCACGATGGTCTGGGCAATCTGCGGCCGCACACCGCTGATGATGCAGTCGGCGCCCATCAGGCGGATCGCGGTCACGGTCTTGAGCAGGTGCTGGGCCACGAGGGTGTCGACCGTTGGCACGCCGGTGATGTCGATGATGGCGATTTCCGAACCGGTGTCGACGATGCGTTGCAGCAGCGATTCCATCACCACCTGGGTGCGTTGCGAGTCGAGGGTGCCGATCATCGGCAGCGCGAGGACGCCGTCCCACAACTTGACCACCGGGGTGGACAGCTCCAGCAGTTCCTCTTGCTGACGTTTGATCACCGCTTCACGGGATTTCTGGAAGGTGCGGATGGTATGCAGGCCGAAAGCGTCGAGCAGTTCGGAGATTTCCCAGAGCTGTTCGGCGAGCAGGGCCGGTTGATCCTGGTAATGGTTTTGCAGCAAGGCAAACAGCGGGCCTTTGAGCGAGAAAATGAAACTGGCGGTCTGTTGCGAGTCCTGACCGAGCAGGGCACGGCTGTGGGAGAGTTTTTCGAGGAACTGGCGGGTGGCCTCCCAGCCGGGGGCGGCAATGTTGGTTCCGCTGTCGCTTTCCAGCCCCGTGACCACCAGTTGCAGGAATTCGCTGGTCTGTTGCTGTATGTCGTGTTCCTTGAGATTGCGGGAGGCGCCGCTGGCCTGCAGTCCGTTGATCCATTCGCCCAGCAGTTGTGCCTGTTTGTTTTTCATCGCATCGAGTGTGCTGTTCTGCAGTGCTGCCATGTGCGTCGTGCTCCATTGCGAATTGGGGGCCGGCTCTTCGGAAAATGACCGGCGCGAAGTGAATGACCCTGGCCGTTCGAAATAGTTGTTCGTTCCTGTGAGGATATTTTTGATCCGGCGCAAGGAATACCCCGTTAACTCTAGTTGGCGTGGCCGGTGACGCCGATCTTTCGCACTTTTGAATGCCCAATAAAAAGAGGCCGCGTCCAGTGGAGGCGGCCTCTTGGCTTGCTTTGCGGTTATTTGGAAGGGTGTTTGGCCTGCAGTTCCTTGGCGGCTGCCAGGTGTTTTTCCAGGCCGGGCAGCATTTTCTGGGCGAAGCCCTTGAGTTCGGTGGCGCCTTTGACCTGGTCGTCGGTCACGGTGTTGGCTTCTTTCTTGAACAGCTCGATGGCTTCTTCGTGGGCTTTCACCTGATTGTTGGCGTAGGCGGCGTCGAAGGACTCGTCGCGCATGTCGAGGATCTTCTCCTTGGCCTGTTTCACGAGGGTGGTGGAATCCGGAACCTTGATGTCGTGGGCCTGGGCAATGGCCGCCAGTTCATCGTTGGCCTTGCTGTGGTCGGTGATCATCATGTTGGCGAAATCCTTGATGTCCGCCGACTGGCTTTTTTCAGGGCCAGGCGGCTGGTTTCGATCTCGGCGATGCCGCCGGCCGCCGCGTTATCGACAAAACTGTTGGAGGTCGCGGCGAAGGCGCTGCCCATGCCGGTACTCAGTGCGATGGCGAGGGCGAGATGACGCAGGTTGAATCCGTCCATTGGTGTTTCTCCACGCAGATGTTTTGGGGGTGTTACTCAATGGAGGGAAGCCTGCGGCGTAAGGTTTTATCGTATTTGCCTCAGGGCGACGAACGGCCACCGCTGGTCTGACAGGTGGTCGACAGAAGGGTACAACCAAGGCCATTCTGGTAATGGCTGACGCAATCGGTCGCGTCGGCTGCCGATCAATTGACGGAGGTGTTCCATGCCGGTGACCCATGACCTGTATCAGGACTTGAAGCTTACGAAGGAAGAGATCCAGCAACGACGCACCGAGGATCCACATCTGGACGCACTGATCAACAAGTACTCCCAGGCGGACGCCGAGGTCGTCAAGGCCGAGACGGCAGCCTCGGATGCGCCCAGTGATGACGCACTGAAAAAACTCAAAGAGAAACGCTTGCAGGTCAAAGACAAGATCGTCGAGCAATTGCAGGCTCGAACCTGACCGTCAGTCGCGCCATCGACCTTCGGGGGTGGCACGACTGGAACGACAGCCACGACGGGCACCTCGAATGTACAGAGTCTTCACTTAGCGACTCTTTGCGAGGTGCCTTATGAACAAACCCAGATTCCCCAGTGAAGAGCAGGGTGCATTCGACCCGGTTCCCACTCATCCCGAGCCGAACAGTCCGGCGCATACCGTCCGCCATCCGGAACAAAAGCGGAAGGACGACGAGGTACCGGAGGATGAAGACCCGGACAAATTCGATCGGTCCAGCAATTGACCGTCCGCCATCACCGGCAAGTCGATACGGTATTCACTTCAAGGCTGTATCCAGCGGCATCCGCGCCATGTGCGTGGCCTTCAGCGAGCCGAAATACAACCAGTCGCCATATTCGCGCGCCGTGGTGATCGGCGAGTAATTGCCGTCGCTCGCATCCTGCAAGTTCGCGATGACCTTGCCGTCCAGATCCAGCCCCAGCACAAACCCGCGTTTCTCCACCGGTTTGGGCACGACGGTCATCGCCCGCACGATCATCTTGCGCACGAACGGGTGTCCGGCGGTGCCATCGAGCAGCGGATTGCGCGGCGTGTACAGCGCCACCCAGAAACGGTTCCGGCCATTGAATGCAAGGTTGTCCGGCAGCCCCGGCAGGTTGTCGATGAACAGGTCATGGGTGCCGGCCTTCGGCCCGGTCAGCCAGTAGCGGCTGATGCGGTAGGCGCCGGTTTCGTTGACCAGCACATAGGCGTCTTCCGGGCCGAGGGTCACGCCGTTGGCGAACTCCAGCTTGTCGAGCAGGACGCTGGTCTTGCCGCTCTGAAAGTCATAGCGCAGCAGGCGCCCGTCACCGCCGTGCTCGATGATCGCCTCGCCGTCATGACCGTAGCCCCAGCGACTGCTGGCATCGCTGAAGTAGGCGTAATGCCCGGACTTGTCGATGGCCACATCGTCGGTGAAACCGAACTTCAGGCCATTGGCTTCAGTGGTCAGCGCGGTCAGCCGTCCTTGGGCATCAAGGGACAGCAAGCCCTTGACCCCGTCAGCAATCACCAGCAAACCGTTGGGGTGCCGCGCCAGACCCAGCGGACGCCCGCCGGTATCGGCAAGTACCTGACGCTGCTGGCCGTCGAGGCTGGTCCGCAGCAGGCGCCCGTCATGCAGGCCGGTGATCAGAAAGTCCTCTTCCAGCAGCAGCGCTTCAGGGCCTTCGATATCGCCCGGGCCGACCTGTTTCGCGCTTTTGAGGCGTTGATTGTCCGCGTAGACCCCTTCGGTCAGCGACGGCGCTGTTTGCGGCTTCCACGCCACGGGCTCGACTTTGGTCGGCATCAGCAACAGGAAGGCCAGAATTAGAATCACCAGCAGCAGGATCAGATGGCGCAGCTTCACACGTGAGCCCCCGCGAGTGCCAGATGCCGGGTCGCCGTATCGCGCAAGGCCAGCATCGAGGCCGCCGACTCACGTTCGATGCGGCGTTTGAGCAACAGCTGATTGGCGATGCGCATGCCCAGGCTTTCGAAGCGGTAATCCAGCGTGCGCACGAATCGCGTGCCATCGTTATGAGCCGAGCATTCGTAGGTCAGATGCAATGACAATCCATGATCGCCCTGTGCCCGGGCACACCAGCGTCGCCCCGGCAGGTACTCGGTGACTTCCCAGCTCAAATGCCCTTCGCGGCCACCGGCATGAATGTCTTCCTCGAAACGCGCGCCGGCATGCAACGGGCCGGCGGGACCGTCGATTTTCAGCGAAGACGGATGCCACTCCGGCCAGCGGCTGACAGTGGCGGCGTAGGCGAGGACGGCAATCGGCTCGCCGGCGATGTCGATCGGATGCTGCATGCGGGTCATGGGCGTTCTCGAATCGGTGAGGGGGACGGGTTCCGGCTCCCAGTAGAGGGTGCCGAACAGGTAATCCATCAACGGCAGGACGATGTTGAAATTGCGCTCCTGCATGCGTTCACGACGGTGATGCAATTCGTGCAGACGACGCATCTGGCGAATCCACGGCAGGCGGCTCAGCGGATGCTTTTCCGGCAAGTGCTCGCAGGCGTGAAACACCTCATAGGTCAAATAACCCAGCACCATGCAGCCGCCGAACAGACCGGTGACGTTGGCGTTGACCTGTGCGAACAGCCACCACAGGGGCAGGGTGATCACCAGCGTGTGCACCACGATCAGCCATGCCGGAAACAGGATCACCCGCCAGTCGCGGGCGCTGTCCCAGGTCATGTGGCCGGGGGTGAAGAAACTGTGATGGTCGCCGGCATGGCGGGCGTAGAACATCTTGGCGAAGGCTTTCTTGTGATGCCCGAGGTGGCGGTGCACCACGTACACGCCGAAATTGAAGAACAGCAAGGTCAGCGGCACCGCCAGCCATTCCAGCGGACGCACCTGCTGCACGCTGCTCCAGAACGCGCCGATGGCCAATACGCCGAACAGCAGCACGAAGGCACCGTGCAGCCACGGGTTGTACAGCGGATGAATCGCCGCGCGATAGCGGCTGCGAAATGCCTCGGTGGTCTGCCTCACTGCGGTCACCTGCGGATATTGTCGTTATCCCGGCAGATTAGCCGATCCCGCCGTTTGTGCAGGGTCTACCTTGAGGTCACAACTGCCATGCTCCGGTGCATAGCGGTCGTCAGCTCAACGGGTTCCAGCGCTGGGACCAGTCGTCGTCGGCCTTGATCACTTCGCGCAGCAAATCGAACGCCTGTTGCAGGGTCGCCGAATCACGGTCGCGGGAATAGACGAGGTAGGTCGGATAGCCGAATTCCGGGGCTTTGGTCACGACTTCCAGGGCGCCGCTTTCCAGGTAGGTGCGAACGACACGGGTGCGGAAGTAGCCGCTGCCGCCGTTCTCCAGAATATATTGCAGGGCCAGCGGGCCGAGGTTGAAGCTCAGGGCGGCCTTGGCTTTTTCCGGCAGTGCAGCATCGTGCTGACGGCGGAAATCGGTGCCCCAGTCGATGTATACGTAGGGAGCGGGGCGGTTGGGTGTCCGGACCAGAATCAGTTTCTCTTCCAGCACTTGCTCGACCTGCAGGCCCGGCCAGTATTCCGGCTGATAGACCAGCGCGGCGTCGAGCACACCGAGTTCCAGTTGACGCAGCAGGTTCTCACCGTCGCGGATGTCCATGCGCAGGGCATGGCTGGGGATTTTCTCACGCAGTTCGGCGGCCCAGCTGAGCATCAACGGGTTGCACAGGCTGACTTCGCCACCGATGTGCAGCACGTTGTCGTAGCCCTCGGGCAGCGGCAGGTCACGGCGTGCGGCTTCCCAGGTCTGCACCAGCTGATTGGCGTAGACCACGAACGCCTCGCCATTGGCAGTCAGCCGCGCACCGGCGCGGTTGCGCACGAACAGCGTGCTGCCCAACTGGCTTTCGAGTTTTTGGACGCGGGCGGTGATCGCAGTCTGGGTGACGAACAGCTTTTCCGCCGCTGCCGCGAGGCTGCCGTGGCGGACGATTTCCAGAAAGGTGCGGGCGAGGTCGATGTCCATGGGGGCGCCGGTGTCTGAGGTGCCCGCATTGTAAGTCAAAAGCCCCCTCACCCAAGCCCTCCCGAAACGTCGGACCGCCCGGAGGGAGAGGGGACTAACCGAGTTGTCTTGCGCTATACGCCGACCTGAAAGACCGAGTCGATTTTGGATTCAAAGCAAATCTTTCAGGTCGGCGTACTTCTTCAATATCCCCCGATCGGTTCCCTCTCCTGGGGGAGAGGGCTAGGGTGAGGGGGAAAGCAGGCGCCGCCGATCAACCGGCCAACTCAGCCTCCCGAACCCGCGCCCAATCCTCCACCAACCGCGCCGGCGTACAGCAAGTCTTGCGCTTGTAAACAAAATTCCGGCACTTCTCGGCAAACTGATTACGGTTGTACAGCATGTCTTCCTGCATCTCTTGCAGCTCGCTTTCGCGGCATTGGCGGATCAGCTCATGATCGACCCGCAGCTTGCGTTCACGCACCGCCGCATACGTCGGATCGGTCAGTACCGAATTGGCCCGTTGCAGCAACCACAAACCAAACTCGTCCGGGCAACGCGGACCGATTTCCTGGATCATGCCCAGTTGCAGCGCCTGGGCAGCGCTGACCGGCAGACAGGCCTGGGTCAGTTGTTCGGCCATGGCCGGGCCGACGGCGCGGGGCAGGCTGTAGGTCCAGTATTCCGAGCCGTACAGCCCCATGCTTTTGTAATGCGGGTTGAGCACGATGTCGGCGCGGGCGAACACGATGTCAGCCGCCAGGGCGAGCATCACACCACCGGCACCGGCATTACCGGTGACCCCGCTGACCACCAGTTGCCGTGCGCTGAGCAACTCTGCGCAGACATCGTCGATGGCCTGGATATTGGCCCAGGCCTCGGCGCCCGGATCTTCGGCAGCCTGAATCACATTCAAATGCACACCGTTGGAAAAACTGCCGCGTCCGCCCTTGACCAGCAACACTTGTGTGTCGCGGGACTTGGCCCAGCGCAGCGCCTCGACCATGCGTTGGCACTGCTCGGTGCTCATGGCGCCGTTATAGAACTCCAGTGTCAGCTCGCCGACCCGCCCGGACTCGCGATAGCGGATCGGCTGATAGGCCTCATCGCTGAATGGTGCGTTGGCAATCGACCAGTCCAGCACCGGCACTTGGGACAGTTGCCCGGCCAGCACATGCCGCGCCGGACGCTTGAAGGTTTCCTCGCCCGATTGCGGTTTGCGCCGCAGCGAGCCGATCCACAGGCTGTGATCACCGGTGGCCACCAGCACCGCATCGTCGTGTACCGCAAGGATTTCGCCGGGGATGCCGGTGCGCTGATCAAGGTGCGCGTCATACACGTAATACTGGCCGCCCGCGAGGCTGGCGAGCACGCCGGGCTGACCGTCCGCGGCGTCGATGCAGCGTTTGATGAAGCGCGAGCAGTCGTGCCAGCTGAAGGTGCGGTCGTCCTGTTTCATGTTTGGTTGCAGGCAGCCGCGAACCTTGGGATCGGTGTAATCCAGGGGCACCGGGACGAAGCCGTCGATGAATTTTTCCACCACTTCGCGGATGCAACGGATCGCCGCGTCGCTGACACGGCCGTTGTACAGCTCGGATTTGCGCAGGCCTGCCGGCAGGTTGAATTCGCAGGTGGCCCAGACCGGGCCGGCGTCCATTTCTTCCACCGCTTGCAGCGCGGTTACGCCCCAGGTTGGCAGCTCGCGCATGATCGCCCAGTCCAGCGCGCTGGCGCCGCGATCACCGACGATGCCGGGGTGAATGATCACCACCGGGCGTTGCGGATTGCTCCATAGCGCATGGGGCACACGGTCCTTGAGGAACGGGCAGATCACCAGGTCAGCGCCGCTGTTTTCGATCTGCTCGCACACGGCGGCTTCATCGGTGAACAGCACCACGCTCGGCGAATGGCCCGCCTGACGCAGGTCCAGCCAGGCACGTTGGGTCAGACCGTTGAACGCCGAAGACAAAAGAATGATGTTGAGTGATCGCATGATTGCTCTTCCTTGAAAGGTCAGCCGCAGGCTCCCGGTGAGCCGTCCGTGGCTATCGATGGAGGCGCAAGGTTAGAGAGAGGCGCGGGGGGCACCACTGATCGAGATCAACGTTGTGTCAGCCAATGTTGCCGTGGCGACAAAGCGTCTTATGCTCAATGGTTTGCATATCCTGATTTTTTATTGCTTCAAATGTCCGCGACGCTATTGCACAGTCGCAGCCCTGATCAACGCCGGACGATCCCGGCGTATCCATGGATTTTCGCAGCGGGTGGAGCCCGTTTTCAGGGAGTAAGGCATGGGGAGTCACAACCCGCATTACCAGCTCATCGGGCAAATGTTCCAAAAGGACTACCGATGGTTATGCGCCGCCGTCAGCCGTACCCTCGGCTGCCCGCACAGCGCCCAGGACATAGCTTCGGAAACTTTTCTGCGGGTGCTGGCATTGCCCGATCCGCTGGCCATTCGCGAACCTCGCGCACTGCTGACCACAATTGCCCGGCGTCTGGTCTACGAAGGCTGGCGCCGTCAGGATCTGGAACGCGCCTATCTGCAAAGCCTGGCGCTGGCGCCGGAGCCGGTGCATCCGTCGCCGGAGGAACGGGAACTGGTGATCGAAGCGCTGCTGGCGGTGGATCGCTTGCTCAACGGCTTGTCAGCGAAGGCCAAGGCTGCGTTTCTCTACCATCAGCTCGATGGCCTGACCTACAGCGAAATCGGCGAACGCCTCGGCGTCTCCACCAGTCGGGTGCAGCAGTACATGGTCGAAGCCTTCAAACGTTGCTATCAGGCGATGCAAGCATGAGACCGGACGAAACGCTGATCGATGAGGCAGCGCAATGGATGGCGTTGTTGCAATCGGGGGATGTCAGCCTGCAAGAGCGCGCAGCCTTCGACGCCTGGTGTGCAGCGGACCCACGGCATCAGCAGATCATCGAGCAAATGGGCGGCGGGCTGAATCTGTTGCGCCATGCGAACCTGCGCGGTTTGCCCCGTGAGAGTGTGCTGCACAGCCTGAATGCGCCCTCCAGCAGCCGTCGTCGGTTCATCAGCGGCAGCCTGAGCGTGCTCGGCCTCGCGGTGCTGGCCGGGCTGCTCGGGCGACGTTATGGCTGGTTGCCCGAGGCCGGCGAGTTGTCGACCGGAACAGGCGAGCGACGTGAATTCACGCTGGAAGATGGCAGCACCTTGATGCTGAACGCCCGCAGCCGCGTGGTGCCGCTGTTCGACAGCGCAGAGCGTCTGCTGGCCCTGCGCAGCGGGGAACTGCTGATCGATGTCGCGAAAAATCCGGCCCGGCCGTTTGTGGTCGAGACCGGACACGGACGGATGCGCGCCCTCGGTACGAAATTCCTGGTGCAGCGCGCTGAGGATTCGACGCGGCTGGTGATGCTGCATTCGCAGGTCGAAGTGGTCACTGCCGGCGGCGCGCGGCAAGTGGTGGAGGCGGGCGAAAGCCTGTTGTTCAACGAACGGGAAATCCTCGCGCTGGAGCGCAGCAAGGGACAGGAAAGCGCCTGGGTCCAGGGACGTCTTGAAGTGCGCGACCGCCCCTTGAGCGAAGTCATCGATAGCCTGCGCAGCTATCGTCGCGGGATTCTGCACCTCAGCCCCGAAGTCGCGGGTCTGCGCCTCAGCGGCCTCTATCCGCTGGACGACAGCGACCGCACCTTGCAGCTGCTCGAACGCTCGCTGCCGATCCGCGTGACCTGGCACAACCCGTACTGGGTCAGCATCGAAGCGCGGTTATAAAACCATAACTTCCCGGTCTATCCGCCCCCCTATAAAAAGCGCCGGCCCGCTGCTCATTCCCTGCAGACGCCTTCAACAGGGAAGCCCCTCGATGTTCTCATTCAAACAACAATCAACCCGTCTGACGCTGGCCGCCGCGCTGGCGATGGGCATCGTTCCTTCGGCCGTTCTGGCGCAAGACGCCGCCACTCAGGTGTTCACTTTCGACATCGCCCCAGGTGCGCTCGACGAGGTGCTGCTGGACATTTCGCGCCAGACAGGCGTGCCGATTTCCTTCAGCCAGAATCTGGTGCAGGGCAAGCGCAGCAGTGCGGTACGCGGCGCATTGGGAGGCCGGCAAGCGGTGGAAAAGGCATTGCTCGGCAGCGGTCTGCAAGTGGAGCAGGGCACTCAAGGCCTGAGCATTCGTCAGGCTGATGCCCCTAGCGTCGCACCGGTCAAGGCTGCCGCCGTGGCGCCCGCCAGCAGCGCCGATTACCGCATGGAAAAGGTCACGGTCACCGGCTCGCGCATCGCCCGCGCCCAGTCCGATGGGGCGACACCGGTCAACGTCATCACCCATGAGGAAATGGAAGCGCGGGGCTACAAGAACGTCTACGACGCCCTCGCCACGCAAACCCAGAACACCGGCATGACCCAGGGCGAAGACTACGGCAACACCTGGCAACCGGCCGCCAGCGCCCTCAACCTGCGGGGTCTTGGTCCGAATCACACACTGGTGCTGATCAATGGCCGGCGGGTCGCCGATTACCCGACTCCGTACGACGGCAAGGTCAACTTCACCAACCTGGCGAACATCCCCTCGGCGATCATCGACCGCATCGAAATCCTCAGCAGCGGCGCCTCGGCGATCTACGGTTCGGATGCGATTGCCGGGGTGGTGAACATCATCCTCAAGGACAAGATGAACGGCGTCGACGTCAACCTCAAGGGCGGCACCAGCGAGCGCGGTGGCGGTGACAATCAACGGTTGCAGATCAGCGGCGGCGGCAGTTGGGGTGACTTCGACGGCCTGTTCGGGCTTGAGCTGACCAATCGCGATCCGATCTGGGCCGATGACCGTGGCTTCATGCAGAGCGGGCCGTTGACGGATGTCGGTTATCGTCGCGACCTGAGCAACAACCGTTATCTGGGACCGGGCTGCGGTGCTTATCAAGGCACGTTCGATAACAAACTGTTCAACAACGGCGGGCGCTGCCGCACTGATCAGATGTACAACGATTACTGGACGATCCAGACGCAAAAAGAAAACTACGACGGTTACACCCGCGGCACCTGGCATTTCAGCGAAAGCGGTCAGGTGTTCGCCGACTTGATGTATGGCCTCGATCACATCCAGAACAACACCCGTGGCCCGACCTTCACGTCGCCGGACTTCATCAACCAGAACAGCGGCAATCTGGAGCGTTGGTATCGGCGTTTCGGTGAAGAGGAAATCGGCGGGCGCACCAGCAACAACAGCAAATGGCGCGACACCTCATGGACCGGCACGCTGGGGCTTTCGGACAAGATCGCCGACACCAGCTGGCACTATGATCTGGCGGCCAATCGCTCGGAATATAAAAGCGTGCGCACCACACGCTATACGCCGCTGTCGTCGATCCAGGATTTCTACTTGGGCCCGCAGCTCGGCACACGCGGCGGCTACCCGGTGTTCTCTCCAGATGCTTCACGTCTTGATCGACCGCTCACACCGCAGGAATGGCAGCAGTTTCGCGGTGACCTGACCCAGAGCAGCAAGTCGGTTTCCACCAGCTACAACGCCTCGGTCAATGGCGATCTGTTTGACCTGCCAGCTGGCCCGGTCGGATTTGCCGGCGTACTGGAAGCGGGCAAACAGGAATACCGCATCGACCCTGACGACCATCTCAACGATGGCAGTTTTTATGGCGTGACACCGGCGCAAAGCTCAGGGGTTCGCGCAAGCGCTATGCGGCGGGTGGCGAGTTCAGTATTCCGGTCACTGACACTGTGCTGGCGACAGCGGCGGGGCGTTGGGACCAATACAAATTCAGCGGCCGCACCGAGCAGCAGAAAACCTACAACCTCGGCCTGGAATGGCGGCCGATCACCAGCCTGTTGCTGCGAGGCAGTTACGGCACCAGTTTCCGCGCGCCGGACCTGAATTACATCTACCAGTCCGACAGCAACGGCTACTACCCGGCACAGATCGACTACTACGGTTGCAGTCAGGGCGTGGAGGGCGCCTGTGATCGTGGGCGGGTCGATTACACCCAGAGCGGCACGGCGGACCTGGCATCCGAACGCGGAAAGTCCTGGACGTACGGGTTTGTCTGGTCGCCGTCGCGCAACTTTGATTTCTCCACTGACTTCTGGCGGGTGGAAATCGACGACCTGCTGACCACTGTCGACGAAAACCGCCTGTTGCAGGAAGAGAACGAATGCCGCAACGGCACTCAGGACATCAACTCGGCCAACTGCCAATCGACACTTGCACGCGTCGATCGCAATCCCGGCAATGCCGCCATCGATCCCAATCAGTTGCAGCGGGTGCGGGTCAACGCGATCAACGCCGCCAGCGAGCGGGTCAGCGGTCTGGACTTCAAGAGCAACATTCGCTGGGGCGCCGGGCAGTACGGAGCGTTCAGTTCGGCACTTGGCTACACCCTGGTGCTGTCGCATTTTTACAAGGAATCCGACGAAGCTCCGACCCAGGACTTGCGCACTTCGCGCAGCAACTACGACTGGCGCAGCAAGGTCAACGCCAGCCTGACCTGGGATTATCAGAAGGCCACGGCGACCCTGATGGGCATCCGTTATGGCTCTGTCACCAACGGCGCGGGCGATGGCCGCCTGTCACCGTGGACGGTGTTCAATGCCAGTGCGCGCTATCGCTTGAACGACCGGGCAAGCGTCGGGCTGACCGTGAACAACGTACTCAATCAGGTCAAGCATGACGACTCGGCAGGCTGGCCGTATTACCCCACCGGCAACTACGACCCGTATGGGCGGCAGTGGTGGCTGGATGTGAGTTATCACTTCGGGGGATGAGACTTTTCGCCCGGAACGTCCTACGGAAACAAGCGGGTCTTGCGTGAAAACGAGGATATTTCCGACGACTTTTTCAGGTTGGTCGTCGGAAGCGTGATCTATAGCATCGGCTGTGACATTGAAGTCGTAAACGGCTTGGACGTTCAGGCCTCTGATAATGGATGGATCATGCGTACTGCACACCTCGAATACGAAACGCCTGCTTATTCCACCTGCCATCAATGGCGCGCTGATCGTGCCAGATGCCCCATGGAGGACGTCGCGTTGCCCAGTGCAAAGGTACCCCGGTTGACGGGTTTGAAGAAGGTCGCGGGCAAACCTGTCGAATTGCTCGTACATGGCCGGAACATCGGTGATGACGCCATGTTGATCGTTCACCTTACGAATGAAGGCTTTGAGTTGAAAGACGTCGTCGACATGCTTTCAACCTCCGAGCTTTATCAGCAAGGCGACGTGGTCAAACTCATCACTGGCAAGTCGGTCAGAACGATCCGGCGACTGCTGAAGGAGGATGAACCGATACGGCTTGACCCACAGCAGAGCGTCATCGCCTACCAATTTGCTCTGGTGCTGGAGTTGGCTATTCGGGCCTTCGGGGGGCAACCACGGGCGGAGGACTGGATGCAGAAACCCTCTACCTATTTTCACGGCCATGTGCCGCTGGAATTGACCCTGCATCCATTGGGTTTTCAGATGGTGGAGCAGTATCTGATGCAGCTGATCTACGGGGTTTACCCATGAACCCCTTGCCGTGGGACAAGCATTGGTATGCCTGGCGGCTGGATCCCGAGGTTTACGGAGGTACGTGGGACAGCGGGATCGGATCGAAGCTGAAAGGCGGTCGATGGAATATACCCGGACGACGCGTCGTCTACGCGTCAGTCGATCCGTCGTCGGCCATTCTGGAGGTGGCAGCCAACCGCAGTTTCGATGCTCTGGACCGCGAGCCTTATGTTTTGACGTGTTTTGAAGTCGTCAACAATGCGAAGGTAAAAATCGTGCAGCCTGAAGAGGTACCGAACCCTTACTGGCTGAGCCCTGCACAGCCTTCACCCAATCAGCAATTGTTTGCCGACGCGTTGCTGGCCGAGCACCCGTTTGTACTGATTCCCTCGGCGGCAACCCGGCATTCGTGGAACCTGCTGGTGAGCTGCGATTTGGCGGAGGGGCAGTTCAGGATGGTCTCGCAGGAGCGGTTCGGGCTGGATACCCGTTTGCTCAAGGAGATGGTTTTGAGTTGATGAGTGGGCTTATCTATTTGCATAACCTCATCACCCAACGGTCTAAACCGCGCCCTATAAATCCCTGTTGGTCATCGCACATCCCTGCATAAACCAAAACGCAGGGATGGCTGTTCATGATTCGATTTTCACCCGTTAAATCTCCGTTGAGCCTGGCCTTGCTGCTGGCGATCAACACATTGCCGGCGATTGCCGCCGACAGCAGTGCCACAGAACCGACCACTCAACTGCAACGGGTCGAAGTGACCGGCACTGCGATCCGCCGGGTCGATGCCGAAACGGCGGTACCGGTCACCATCCTTCGGGTGGAAGAATTGCAGAAGCAGGGTGTGACGACGACTGAAGAGCTGGTCAACCGCATCTCTGCCAACCAGTCCTCCGTAGGTTCAGGCCGTTCGGTGGGTTCGAGCAGCGGCGGGGCTTCTTATGCCGACCTGCGTGGTATCGGGCCGAACAAGACGCTGGTGCTGCTCAACGGCCGTCGCTTGAGCAACAACGCGACCAACGCCATCAATGGCTCGGGTGTGGATCTCAACACCATTCCGTTCGCCGCCATCGATCGGGTTGAAGTGCTGCGCGATGGCGCTTCGGCGTTGTACGGCACCGATGCCATCGGCGGGGTGATCAACTTCATCACCAAGACCAGCCTCACCGAGGGTCAGATCAGTACGAGTTACGATACGCCGACGCACTCCGGTGGCGGTGAAAGCCGCAACTTCAGCGGCAGCTGGGGGTTCGGTGATTTGCAGGACGATCGCTTCAACGTCTTCGGCGTCGTGAGCTACGACAAGCAGCAACGGCTGGCCGCTGAAGATCGTGGTTACACCTACAACTATCAGCCGGGGCGCGGGCTCGATTACACCTCCGGTACGGCGTCGCCCGCCAACTGGAGCCAGGGCAGTAACGCTACCAATCCATTGGCGGGGGCAGGCTGCAACGCGCCGGGACTGTTGTCGCGCAACGGAATCTGCCGCCAGAGTCTGTGGAATTACCTGGACCTGGTGCCGGAAACCGAGAAGACCTCGGCTTTCGCCAAAGCCACCGGCAAGCTGTCGGACGATCACAACGTCAGCCTCGAATATTTCTGGGCGCGCAACGAAAACCGCACCCAGATCGGTCCCGGCACCCTGATGGGTAATCAGGTCAATCCCGGCACGGCGTTTTATCCGGGCAACGGCATCACCCCCGGGCCGAGCGGTTTTGCCCTTGATCCGACGCAACCGGTGGACGTGAACTGGCGTGAAACGGCGGTCGGCGCCCGCCGCCACGAAGACGACAACACCGGTCAGCGCCTGCTGCTGAGTTTCGACGGCACGCTGGTTGGGTGGGATTACAACCTTGGCGCTTCGTACAACCAGAACAAAGTGGTTAACACGATCCGCAGTGGCTACGTGAATGACCGCGCCGTCAGCCAGGGGATCGCCAATGGCGTGATCAACCCGTTCGGGCCGCAGACGGCTGCCGGTTCGGCATTGCTGGCGGCCAACGCGGTGGACGGTGATTACGCAACTGCCGTGGGGCGGGTGAAGGCGATTGACGGCCGTGTCAGCCGCGAGATCGGCGACTGGTTCGGCGCCGGTCCATCGGCATTGGCGCTGGGCGGCGAGTACCGCAAGGAAGACTTCCATCAGGATTTCGCTGCGTTTGCCGGTGATGTGCAGAGCCTCGGCGTGGACCCCAATGGCAGCGTGTCAGGGGATCGCAGCGTCTCGGCGCAATATGCCGAGGTCAATGTGCCGGTGCTCGACAGCCTGGAGTTGTCCGCTGCCGTGCGGCATGACAAGTACAGCGATTTCGGCAGCACGACCAACCCGAAATACTCGTTCCGTTTCCAGCCGTTCAAGGAACTGGTGGTGCGCGGCGCGTATAGCGAAGGTTTCCGCGCACCGTCGCTGTATGAACTCTATAACCCGAATTTCACCACTTTCACCAACGCCAACTACAACGACCCGCGCCTGTGTGCCGGTGGCAATCCGAGCAATGGCGGGATCGCCAACCGCGACTGCGCCCAGCAGTTCAACCGGACCACGGGCGGCAACATGGACCTGAGCCCGGAAACCGCGCGCAACGTCACTGTCGGTTTCGTTTATCAGCCGTTCGATCGCCTGACCACCGGGCTGGATTTCTGGTGGATCAGCATCGCCAACCAGATCGCCGAGTTCCCCGAGTCCGCAGTGTTCGAGAACCCGGAACTGTATCCGGAGCGCTTGATCCGTAAGCCTGACGGCTCCATCGATCACGTCGTTACCGGTCTGGCCAACCTGGGGAAGATCAAGACCAACGGCGTCGACGTGAGCTTCGACTATCGCCTGCCGAGCACGCCATACGGTGATTTCGGCATCGGCCTGCAAGGCACCTACGTCAGCCGTTACGAGTATCAGCAGCAGCTCAAGGGCGATTTCATCGACAAGCTCGGAGATTTTCGCGGGGGTGACTTCGCGTCGGCCGGCGCGGTGGCCCGCTGGCGTCACAGCCTGACCGGCAGCTGGAATTACGGCCCGTTCGGCGCGAGCCTGACCAACCGCTACACCAGCGGTTATCACGACTCGGACCGCGAGACCCACGACTACGTTGGCTCCTACAACGTCTGGGACGTGGCCGGCACCTACACCTGGCGCAAGACCCTGGCAGTGACGCTGGGGGTAAAAAACCTGTTCGATCGCGAGCCGCCATTCAGTAACCAGACCTACACCTTTCAGAGCGGCTACGACCCGAAATACGGCGACCCGTTCGGGCGAACGCTGTACACGCGGCTCAACTACAAGTTCTGAGAATGACCAGACATGGCCGGTTTTAGTAACCCATCGTTCTAAAACCGACCCTATAAAAAGTGCCCGCCTGTTGCACAACACAATCAGGCAGGCACGCGGTTAAAGGATCTGCCCATGTTTTCCAGACTCACTTTGCTGGGCGTGTGTCTTCTGCTGAGCCCGACGATATTTGCGCAGCCTCAGCATGCCCTCACGGTCTACGGCGAAGCCCCGAAGTACGCCCCGGACTTCCAGCACCTGGCCTACGCCAATCCGGATGCGCCCAAGGGCGGCAGCCTGCGGCGTTCTTCGCTGGAAAGCGGTCCGTTCGATCACCTGATTCCCTACATCGACAAAGGCACCGGCGTCGCCGAAATCGACGGCTGGCTTTATGCGCCGCTGGCTTATCGCAGCAAGGACGAGCCTTACAGCGTCTACGGTCTGGTGGCGCAGCGGATGGAGCTGGATGCGGATCGACGCTGGGTACGTTTCTATCTCAATCCGCAAGCGCGTTTTGAAGACGGTACGCCGATCACCGCCGAGGACGTGCGCTACACCTTCGAGCTGTTCACCACTCAGGGCAGCCTTAAGTACCGGCAGCAGTTTCGCGATGTCGCCGAGGTGCAGGTCGAGTCGCCAACTCAGGTGCGCTTCGTCTTCAAGAACAACGACAGCCGCACCTTGCCGCTGGATCTGGCAGTGCTGCCTGTTTTACCTGAGCACTGGTGGCGTACCCGGGACTTTGCCGAAGGCGCCGGTTTTGAGATTCCGCCCGGCAGCGGTCCTTATCGGGTGAGCGCAGTGGATGCCGGTCGCAGTGTGAAATTTCAACGGGTCAAGGACTGGTGGGGCAAGGATCTGCCGGTCACTCGTGGGCTCTACAACTTCGATCAGTTGAGTGTGGAGTTCTTCGCCGACACCGACGTGTCGCGACAAGTGCTCAAGGCCGGCGGCTTCGATTACAACCGCGAATTCTCCGCCACCAGTTACACCATCGGTTATGCCGGCGCAGCGCTGGAGCAGGGCAAGTTGTTGCGTGAACACCTCGCACCCGGCGCGGCTCAAGGTGCCCAGGGTTTCGTGTTCAACCTGCAGAAGCCGATGTTTCAGGATCGCCGGGTGCGGCAGGCGATTGCCATGCTCTGGGATTTCGAATGGAGCAACCGGCAGATGATGCGCAGCATGTACCTGCGCCAACGCAGTTACTTTTCCCATAGCGCGCTGTCGGCCACTGAGTTGCCGGACGCCGAAGAACTGAAAATCCTCGAGCCCTGGCGCGGCAAGATCCCCGATGAGGTGTTCAACCAAGTGTTCGAAGCGCCGCGCACCGACGGCAGCGGCAACATTCGCGCGCAACAGTTGCAGGCGTTGAAACTGCTGGCGGCCGCCGGCTGGAAACCCCGGGGCGATCAACTGGTCAACGCTGCCGGCGAGCCGCTGCAATTCACTTTTCTCAACGGCCAGAAAGGCTTCGAGCGCCTGCTGCTGCCGTTCAAACGCAATCTGGCGCAGATCGGCATCGGCTTCGATATCCGTCAGGTCGACACCGCGCAATACACCAACCGGGTGCGCAGTCGCGATTACGACATGATCGTCGTCGGTTATCCGGTGAGCCAGGCGCCGGGCCGTGAAATGTTCAATTACTTCGGCTCCGACGGCGCCGATGATCCGGGCTCCAACAATTACATGGTGCTGCGTGATCCGGCGGTGGATGCGTTGCTCGAAGGCGTGGTACAGGCCGACAGTCGTGAAAGCCTCTTGCGCCATGCTCGTGCCCTGGATCGGGTGCTGCAGTGGGGCTATTACTGGATTCCCAACTATTACCCGCCGGGCATTTCCACGGTGTGGTGGAACCGTTTTGGCCGGCCGGCGATTGCGCCGCTGTATGACGCCGGTCTCGACACCTGGTGGGAAATCAGCCCTACGGCATTGACCGCCACACAGGTACAAAAACAGCAAAAGGAGTTCGCCCATGTGGGGTTATAGCCTGCGGCGTCTGCTGCTGATCGTGCCGACCCTGTTGGCGATTCTGCTGGTGAATTTCGTGATCGTGCAGGCCGCGCCCGGTGGACCGGTGGAGCAGGCCATCGCCCGATTGCAGGGGATCGGCGTCGGCGGAGCGGTGGGTGCCAGCCATGTCGAAACCATTGGCGGCGAGTCCCGCGCGACCCGTGGTCTGGACCCGAAACTGGTGGCCGATATCGAGCGCCAGTACGGTTTCGACAAACCCGCCAGCGAGCGCCTGTGGCTGATGCTCAAGAGCTACGCGCAACTGGATTTCGGCAAGAGCTTCTTCCGTGGCGCGACGGTCACTGAACTGATCTGGCAGAAACTCCCGGTGACCTTGTCGTTGGGGCTGTGGGCGACGCTGATCACCTACCTGGTGTCGATCCCGCTGGGCATCCGCAAGGCCGTGCACAACGGATCGGCGTTCGATGTCTGGAGCAGCGCGGCGATCATCATCGGTTATGCGATGCCGGGGTTTCTGTTTGCGCTGCTGTTGATCGTGGTCTTTGCCGGTGGTACCGCGCTGGACTGGTTTCCGGTGCGGGGTCTGGTTTCGGATAACTTCGCCGAGCTGACGCCATGGGGCAAGGTGGCCGATTACTTCTGGCATCTGGTGTTGCCGATCAGCGCGCTGGTGATCGGTGGTTTCGCGACGCTGACGATCCTGACCAAGAACAGTTTTCTCAACGAAATCTCGCGACTGTATGTGGTCACGGCCCGGGCCAAGGGACTGAGCGAGCGGCAGGTGTTGTACGGGCATGTGTTTCGCAATGCGATGCTGCTGGTGGTCGCCGGGTTGCCCCAGGCTCTGGTGACGGTGTTCTTCGGCGGTTCGTTGCTGATCGAGGTGATCTTCTCCCTCGACGGCCTCGGACGCCTGAGCTACGAAGCGGCGGTGTCGCGGGATTACCCGGTGGTGTTCGGTTCGCTGTTCATCTTCACCCTGTTCGGGCTCTTGATAAAACTGCTGGGCGACCTGTGCTACACGCTGGTCGATCCGCGTATCGACTTTACGGCGAGGGCTGCCTGATGCTGACACTTTCTCCCATCGGGCAGCGCCGCTGGGCGCGGTTCAAGACTCATCGTCGCGGCTGGTGGTCATTGTGGCTGTTTCTCGCACTCTTCGGATTGAGCCTTGGAGGTGAACTGATCGCCAACGACAAACCTTTGCTGGTGACGTTTAAAGGTGAATGGTTCTTTCCGGCCTTCAAGCGTTACACCGAGCAGGACTTCGGCGGCGAGCTGCCGTTCCAGCCTGACTATCGCAGCGCCCAGGTGCGTGAACTGATCGAGGGGCAGGGCGGGCGAATGTGGTTTGCGCCGATCCCGTTCGGTTTCGACACGGTCAACTACGACCTCACGGAACCCGCACCGAGCCCGCCCTCCGGCGACAACTGGCTGGGTACCGATGATCAGGCGCGGGATGTACTGGCGCGGGTGATTTTCGGCACCCGGGTGTCGCTGCTGTTTGCCTTGGCACTGACCGCCACCAGTGCGCTTATCGGTATCGCCGCCGGCGCCTTACAGGGTTATTACGGCGGTTGGGTCGATCTGTTCGGGCAGCGTTTGCTGGAGGTCTGGTCGGGGCTGCCGGTGCTGTATCTGCTGATCATTCTGTCCGGGTTCGTCGAACCGAATTTCTGGTGGCTGTTGGGGATCATGGCGCTGTTTTCCTGGCTGAGCCTGGTTGACGTGGTGCGTGCCGAGTTCCTGCGCAGCCGTGGGCTTGAGTACGTGAAAGCCGCGCGGGCGCTGGGTGTCGGCGATGCGCAAGTGATTGTTCGGCACATCCTGCCCAATGCAATGAGTGCGACGCTGACGTACCTGCCGTTCATTCTTACCGGGGCGATTGCGACCTTGTCGGCACTGGATTTTCTCGGCTTCGGCATGCCGGCGGGCAGCGCTTCGCTGGGGGAGTTGATCGGTCAGGGCAAGACCAATCTGCAAGCGCCGTGGCTGGGCCTGACGGCATTTTTTGCACTGGCTCTGATTCTTTCATTGCTCGTCTTCATCGGCGAAGCCTGCCGTGATGCCTTCGACCCGAGGACTTGATATGCGTGAACATTTGATTGAAATACGCGACCTTCGGGTCGCCTTCAAAGGCCAGGAAGTGGTCCACGGCATCGACCTCGACATCCGCCCGGGCGAATGCCTGGCGCTGGTGGGCGAGTCCGGTTCCGGCAAGTCGGTGACGGCCCACAGCATCCTGCAACTGCTCGACCCGAACATCACGCGAATCGATGGCAGCATTCGCTATGAGGGCGAAGAGTTGCTCGGCGTGCATGAGCGTTATCTGCGGCAATTGCGCGGCAACCGTATCGCGATGATCTTTCAGGAGCCGATGAGTTCGCTGAACCCGTTGCATAGCATCGAGCGGCAACTGGGCGAAAGTCTGGCGCTGCACAAAGGCCTGGCCGGGGCTGCGGCGCGGGAACGGATTCTGGAGTTGCTGGAGCTGGTGGGCATTCAACACCCCCGCGAACGCTTGAAGGCTTACCCCCATCAGCTTTCCGGCGGGCAACGGCAACGGGTGATGATCGCCATGGCGCTGGCGTGTGAGCCTCAGTTATTGATCGCTGATGAACCGACCACCGCCTTCGACGTTACCGTGCAGCGCAAAATCCTGCTGTTACTCAAAGAGTTGCAACAACGTCTAGGGATGGCGTTGCTGATCATCAGCCATGACTTGAATCTGGTGCGCACCATCGCCCAGCGGGTGGCGGTGATGCGCGCCGGCAAGATCGTCGAACAAGCGACTTGCGAGCAGTTATTCCGGGCGCCGCAGCATCCCTACAGCATCGAACTGCTCAATGCCGAGCCTGGCGGCGTGGCGCTGCACAGGGTCGGTACGGAGGATCTGCTGCAAGTGCGCGATCTCAATGTGCGCTTTCGACTCAGCGGTGGCTGGCTGCGCCGCAAGTCCTGGCTGCACGCGGTCAACGGCATTGACCTGAGCCTGCAACGTGGCCGGACCCTGGGAATCGTCGGTGAATCCGGTTCGGGAAAATCCACCCTCGGGCAGGCGATCCTGCGTCTGATCGATGCCGAGGGCAGTATCCGCTTCGAGGGTGAAGCGCTGGAACAGTTGAGTGGCAAACAACTGAGGCCGCTGCGCAAGCGCCTGCAAGTGGTGTTTCAGGACCCGTTCGGCAGTCTCAGTCCGCGCTTGTGCGTGGAGCAGATCATCGCCGAGGGTTTGCAGGTTCACAGTGACTTGAACGCGCAGGAACGCGAGCAGGCCGTGATCGATGTTATGCGGGATGTGGGACTCGACCCGGCGACACGTCATCGCTATCCCCACGAGTTTTCCGGCGGGCAGCGGCAACGCATCGCCATCGCCCGGGCGCTGGTGCTCAAGCCGGATTTGATCCTGCTGGACGAACCCACTTCGGCACTGGATCGCACCGTACAGAAACAGATTGTCGCGCTGTTGCGCCGGTTACAGGAGGAACACGGTCTGACGTATCTGTTCATCAGCCATGATCTGGCGGTGGTGCGCGCGCTGGCACACGATCTGATCGTGATGAAGGACGGCGAAGTGGTAGAGCGAGGGGAAACAGACGCGCTGTTCGGCTCGGCGCGGCATCCGTATACACAGGAGTTGTTGGCAGCGTCGTTTGCCGGTTTAAGCGCCTGAAACGACAAATCCCGCCATAGGGGCGGGATTTGTTCGCAGTCTGGCTGCCGACTTACGCCGGGAAAAGCTCGGACAGTTTCATCGACAGCATCATGTCGCCTTCAACGCGCAGCTTGCCGCCCATGAAGGCCTGCATGCCGTCGGTTTCGCCGCTGACGATGCCTTTCAGGGTTTCGCTGTCCAGCACCAGTGTGCAGTTGGCGTCGGCGTTTTCGCCTTCCTGGATGTCGCAAGTGCCGTCTTTGACGATCAGAGCGTAGTGCTTGTCTTCGTCAGTGATGTTGAAACCGAAGACCAGATCCAGGCCGACAGCAGCGGCTGGGTTGAACTTGGCTTGCATTGCTTTTACGGCATCAGCTACGGAGGTCATGGTTCGATCCTTTTTGGTTGATTGCAGCAGGGTCACAGTAATCCGGACTCAGCGGAAAGTGATGAGTTCCGGGGCCTTCAGCAGTTGCAGGTGTGCATGGCTGTTGAAGGAAGCCAGAGCCACCTCGCGACCGCGGAACTTCAGCTGGTTGAGCGAGGTGTTGACGATTTGCCAGTTCAGTTCAAAGGCCTGTCGGGCAGGCATTTGCGTGATCAGGTGGAGCAGGGCGGTGATGGTGCCACCAGAGGTGAACACCGCGATTTTCTGGGTGTTGTCAGCCTGATCGAGAATGCGGTTCAACCCGGCCTGGACTCGTTCGACGAACCCCAGCCAGCTTTCCAGACCGGGCGTGTCGTAGGTGCCGGCCAGCCAGCGTTCGATGATCAGGGCAAAGATGCGCTGGAACTCGCCACGGTTCTGTGCGGCGTTGCGCAAGATGTCCAGTGCTTCGGGCTCTTCGGGCAGCATGGCCGGGAGCAGGGCGCGGATCACGGCGTCGGCGTCGAACTCGTTGAAGGCCGGGTCGATTTCCAGAGCAGGAACCGGCAGACCGGCAGCGGCGAACTGTTCCAGTGCGCTGTTGGCCGTGTGCTGCTGGCGGCGCAGATCGCCTGACAGGCAACGGTCGAAGCTGACGCCGAGTTCGGCGAGGTGGCGGCCGAGGATCTCTGCCTGGCGCACACCCGTCGGCGACAGGACGTCATAGTCGTCTGCACCGAAGGAGGCCTGGCCATGTCGAATCAAGTAGATACTGCCCACGTCCGCGTCATCCCGGTACGTTGAAGGTTATCGCGAGGTTATGGGGATGATGGAGAGCTGTCAATGAAAAAACATACGCTTGTTTGAAATGCCCGTTACAGGGCTGTTTCCAGAGGTTTCACGGCTGGCCGACGAGGCGGTGCATGGGTATGCTGGAGTCATCCCCGCGCGCGTTTTTCAACGGCGCATCGTTTGAAGGAGTCACTGTGGAGTTTTTGACTGAATACGCCAGCTTCCTGGCCAAAACCGTCACACTGGTCATCGCCATTCTGGTGGTGCTGGCCAGTTTCGCTGCGTTGCGCAGCAAGGGCCGGCGCAAAGCCGCGGGCCAGCTGCAGGTCAGCAAGCTCAACGATTTCTATAAAGGCTTGCGTGAACGCCTGGAGCAAAGCCTGCTCGACAAGGATCAGCTCAAGGCGTTGCGCAAGGGCGAGGCCAAATCCGAGAAAAAACAGAAGAAGCACCCCGAAAGCAAACCCCGGGTGTTCGTCCTGGATTTCGACGGCGACATCAAGGCCTCCGCTACCGAGAGCCTGCGCCACGAAATCACTGCCTTGCTGACCCTGGCCACACCGAAGGACGAAGTCGTCCTGCGTCTGGAAAGCGGTGGCGGCATGGTGCACAGCTACGGTCTGGCGTCGTCGCAACTGGCACGTATCCGTGAAGCCGGCGTGCCATTGACCGTGTGCATCGACAAGGTGGCGGCCAGCGGCGGCTACATGATGGCGTGCATCGGCGAGAAGATCATCAGCGCGCCGTTCGCGATTCTCGGCTCCATCGGCGTTGTCGCGCAGTTGCCCAACGTTAATCGTCTGCTGAAAAAGCATGATATCGACTTCGAAGTGCTGACCGCCGGCGAATACAAACGCACCCTGACCGTGTTCGGCGAAAACACCGAGAAGGGCCGGGAGAAATTCCAGGAAGACCTGGACATTACCCATCAGTTGTTCAAGAACTTCGTCGCCCGATATCGCCCGCAGCTGGCGATCGACGAAGTCGCCACCGGTGAAGTCTGGCTTGGCCTCGCGGCGCTGGAAAAACAGCTGGTGGACGAACTCAAGACCAGCGACGAATACCTGGCGGAGCGGGCGAAAAAATCCGAGGTCTATCACCTGCACTACGCCGAGCGCAAAAGCCTGCAGGAGCGCATCGGCATGGCGGCCAGCGGTTCGGTGGACCGTCTGTTGCTGAGCTGGTGGAGCCGTTTGACCCAGCAACGTTTCTGGTAACGGGTTTTACGCTCGTGCGGCTATGCCGTGCGGGCGTATATCAACCTTGATACGCACACCTGTCCTATATATCTATTTCATTGTCTTGCATTGTTGTTTGATTGAATCTGAAAGCATCAGTTATTCGTGCTGTTTTCGAGTGTGGCTGCACCTTAGTCTGAGTGTTCCTATTCAGATCAGGGGTGTCGAACATGGATGTCGAAAACCGTCTTGAAGCAATGCCTGAAATGACGCCGGCCGAACAAGGCGTTTTCTTTGATTTACTCAAACAACAGATACCCTCCTGGCTGCTCAATGCACCAGTCGATGGTCGGAATGTTCTCTATAACAGTCTGAAATCCAGCTTTCAGTCTCGACAGATTCTTCTCGAACAGTTACAGGCACTGAAATCCCCCGAACGCTTTTGTGCGCCGTTACTTGCCAAAGCCATGTCAGACAGGCTGGGCGAACCATTCGAAGTCGCAGGCGCGGTGTTTCAGCATGTGCGTTCTACGTCGAGCCTATTGGGCTTGCGCAAGAAACTGACATTGCCTGTCGGCCGGGATCTGTTGACCGCAGCCTGCGAGAACTTCGAGCTGTCCGAAACGCTGCCCGGCAATTACCACGAGTTTTCGCTGCTCTACATTCCGGAGCAGGTAACGGGGAAAACGAGTCGCGTGCTGGCAATCAGGCCTCACGAGTTCGCCATCTTGTGTCGGGATCTCGATCTTGGGAAACAGTACCGGAAACATATAGAGACATTGTTTGGCGATGGCGCACGACCTGCAACTTTGCTTGATGCCTCCGTTGCCTGTTTTCGTGATCGATTTGAAGTCGATCGGCATATTGCATATTTACGCAGGCATATCAGTGTCAGTGTTTATCAAAGACTCAAATCGGTTGCAGTTTCGCAGCCTGGCGAGAATGCACTTGAATATCAGGATATTGAAATACTTGGCGTCACGCTGAGAGGACCTATGTTTATCGGTTCGATCATGGTGTCCGCAGGCGACGTTGATCGTTGCGTCGTTTACATACCGGAGGACCCTGATCACCCGTTGAAAGAGTACGCATCCTTTCTCGACTTTGAGATCAGCTTGAGCAAGCGCTTGAAAGACGCCGGTTTCCGAAGTTTTTTCATGCGCTTCGTCACGCTGCGGGATCGTCCGTCATTTCTCAGGGGCATCGATGTGCGACTGCTGAATGTCGGGCCGCTCCATCTTCCTTTCGATACCCCGTATTTGCCGCTTACGGTCGCGTACCCGGAAGGTAAAGCGAAAACGGAGCTCTTTCTTGCCCTCTTCGAACATCGGGCCGAACAGGTCCGGGCCGACGCCAGAGTGCTGGTCGTGTCCACGGACGATGAAGATGAAAAAACACGTCAGCAAAGGCTCGAGACCTATGAGTCCATCGGCGTCAATACATTGTTGTTCCTGGCCTCCTTTGTGCCGGTTCTTGGAGAGGTCATGTGTGCCGTGGCCGGCCTGCAGCTGCTCAATGAGGTTTACGAGGGCATCGACAGCTGGGCGCATGGCGATCAGGAGAGCGCGACGGATTACCTGTTCGACACCCTTGAAAACCTGATAGTCATGGCGGCCTTTTCGGCAGGCAGCGCAGTCGCAGGCAGAGCCTATCGAAGTGTCCGGACGTCAAGTTTCGTACAGGGACTGAGGCAGGTACCGATTGGCTGGATGTCCCGAAGGCTCTGGAATCCCGATGTGTCGGCATTGCGCATGCCCGAGAGCCTGCTTGATCGACTTCCGGCCGATGAGCGAGGCCTGATCTTGCACGACCACCACCGGTTACTGAAATTGGGCAGCCACGTCTATACGGTGCAACCTGTGCCAGGCAGCGGGCTGTGGGAAATCGGCAATCTGCAGGCATCGGCGCGTTACCGGCCCCCACTTGAGACCAACGGGGTCGGCGCCTGGCGTCATCACGGTGAAACACCGCAGGACTGGAGCTTGCTCACGCTGTTTCGTCGTACGGGGTATCGCGAAGAGGCGATACCGGATGCCCGAGCCCTGCAGATTCTCGCTGCCAGCAACGTCGACGAATCGGCGATGCGGCAGGCGATTATCAGCCGCAGCAGACCCATGGCGATACTGACGGACACTGTGCGCCGCTTTCAGGCCGACACCGAGGCCGGGCATTTCATGGCTTCGGTCGCGTCACCTTTGTCTGCGCAACAGGCAGACGCCGATCTGCAGTTGTATTTGCTGACCTCAGCGGGGCACTGGCCGCAGGACCTGGCGATTGTTGTCACTGACGCTCAGGATATCGAGGTCGCACGGTATGGGGATCTCAATGCCTCTCGATCTGTCACGGTAAAACAGGAGGCGCTTCGAAAAGCAGAGTTCTATTCGCCGTTGCTGGCTGCACTTGGCGAGCGCGAACGCTTGCATCTGCTGGGGGAGGCGACCGAAGACCCGGACCTGCAAGGCACATTGCTGGCCGAGCACCTGGGCGAACTCGCCACCTTTCAGCGGATCGCCTTGACGGACCGTCTGTACCGCCGAACGGACACTATCGAACAGCCGAAGGCCGAACAGGTCCGGGCCGCTTTTGCGGGCCTGCCGGCGAGTGTCGCCGATGAGCTGGTGCTGCATGCCAACGACAGTGAATGGCAACAACTGGCGGCGGGCAAGGTGCCGTTGCGCCTGGCCGAAGAAGCGCGACGCTATCAAGGGATTCTGCGTCTGAATCGTGCCTTTGAAGGTTTGTACCTCGACGCTGCCTGCGGTCGGGACGTGGACGGGCTGATTCTCGATACCTTGAGTCATCTTCCGGGCTGGCCGGGCGATGTGCATATCGAGATTCGCGACTGGGCAGCAAGTAACGGGGAAAGGGCCAGCATCGGCCCGCCAGATGCCCGGTACAAGGTCATTATCGAAGCCTACGCCGACCGGTATACGGGGCTGGATACTGAAGAAAACCTGGTATCAAGCTCACTGACGCGCACCCGCACGGATTTCTTCCGGGTGCTCTGGGAAAGCCTGCCGATTCACAGTCGCCAGGCGCTCGGGCCCGAAACGGGAGGTCAGGGATTGCGCCAGAAGATCACGTCACTGGCGCTGCAGCGACGCGAGCAAATCCGTGGGCTGCTGGGCATTGCAGCGCCTGACAGGCGTTACCGTTCACCGATGGGGCTTGCGGATCGGCCAGTCGAACGCTCTGTCCCTCTGACCGGCGGCACGGAGACTGTCGGGCGCCGGTCAGCTGTTCTGGTGCAACGCGCACGTGAGCTGTATCCGTCATTTTCGTCCGCTCAAATCGATCGGTTTCTGTTGTCCCTCGACAGCGATGACGTGTTGGCCATCAGAGCGCTGGATCACATGCGGGAGCAATACCACGCTATGGTTCAAGCGCTGGAGCATTGGACCCATCGCACGACTTATTATCAGGCGGGAGACGGTCCCAGGCGTCAGGTGCCCGCGCACAACAAGGCGCGGGCAACGCAAGCGATATTGCGCGCCTGGCGCAGGGAGTCTGCCGTTGCTTCAAACACCGGATACTTCCAGCATCCTTTGACGCTTGATGGCATTCCTCTGGGGGACTTGCCGGTCTTGATCGGTGACTTCAGCCATGTCGATGCGTTGCACATGAATGCCGTTGGCGCCGGTTCCGGGCTGAACAGTTTCCTGCACAATTTCCCGGGATTACGCGTGTTGAGTCTGACCGGCAATGAACTGACGCGCATTCCCCGGGCCATTGAAGCAATGCCCGGACTGACGGTGCTGGATTTGAGTGACAACCGGATTCGGTTGATTGAGCAGGCGATGAGCACCCTGGCACCCCTGGAGCATTTGCAGTCACTGGACCTGAGTTTCAACCCGACGCTGGGGCGCCCGCCACGGGTCGGTACACTGCGCAGATTGCGTCACCTGGGTTTGCGTGAAACCGGCATCAGCGAGTGGCCGGGCGAGATGGAGGGGCTGACGGCTCTGCAAACCCTCGACCTGCGCGACAACCGGATCGTCGAAATACCTCGGTCTGTATTCGATGCACCTGAAGCGTTGAATACAGGCACCCAGATCGATAGCAATCCGTTATCGGAGGCGAGTCTTCAGGCGATTGCGACCTATCAGCAGTCTCAAGGTATCAACCTGGGCGTGATCACGCCTGATTACGCCACTGCGCAGCACTCCGTCGCCGATGGTACAGCCTCGGGCTGGGTGATCGGTTTGCCCGCTGTGAGGGTGTCGCGGGTCAAGGAGGTGTGGTCGGCGTTGTCCGCTGATCCACAATCCAGGAGCTTTTTCGACGTTCTGAAGGCGTTGCGTGGTACCGCCGATTATTCACATTCGCTGGGTGAGCTGTCTCAACGAGTCTGGAGTTTGCTGGAGGCGGCATGTGAAAGTGACAGGCTGCGTCGCACGCTTTTTCGCATGGCCTGGGCGGGCAGGGTGAGCATCGCCAATGCCGCCGAGGTGTTCAATGATCTTGAAGTCAGAGCCCTGTGCGACCAGGCAGTGGCGGATCAATCACCGGGCGGGTCGGTGGAAGGGCGATTGGTTCAACTGTTGCGGGGGCGGTTTCGATTGCGGGAAGTCGAAAGACAAGCATCGATGGACGCCGCCCGACGAGCCCGATCAGGTCCGTTCACCCGCGAGCAGATGCTGGAACTCAGCCTGCTTTATCGCGTACGACTGGCGCAACGTCTGGAACTGCCTGCCCAGCCCGATGCGTTGAACACACGGCTCGATGTCGAGGTTACTGATGCGCAGATCGAGCATGTGTACCGGGAAGTGCAGAGGCTTGAGCAGACGACTCAATTGTCAGTGTCGATGAGCAATCAGGAGTTCTGGTCCGAGTACTTGAGGGCAACCCATGAGGGGGAGTTTTCGGCCGCTCTGGAGCGCTGCGCAGCGTCACTGGCGCAACTGGAAAGGCGCAACGAATTGTCCCGGCAAGCGGCTTCACGGCAGGTGACGGTGATTCTGGAGAATCTGAGAAATGAAAATACTGACGTGCTGAGAAGGCTGACCAACGAGGCGTTGGCTCGGCACCCTGACACGAGGCAGTCGACGGGGATGCCAGAACAGCAGCAGGAGAGCGTACAAGGAAATGCCCCGAACCCGTGATGAGGGTGCGGGGCATTCTCTCAACGACGACGGAACAGCGGTAGCGGTTCGTCAGTGGCGGCCTGATAGGTCACCGAGAAGTCCTTGAGGCTTTCAAGGGCGTCGTACGGGTCTTTGTCTGCGCGCAGGGCGAAGGCATCGAAACCGCAGCGGCGCATGTAGAACAACTGATCGCGCAGCACGTCGCCAATCGCCCGCAGTTCGCCTTTGAAACCGTAACGGTCACGCAGCAGGCGAGCGTTGGAGTAGTTGCGGCCATCGGTGAACGCCGGGAAGTTCAGGGCGATGACCTGGAACTGATCCACGTCGTCGCCGATTTCCTCGGCTTCTTCGTCGGCGTCCAGCCACACACCCAGGCCGCCATCGCGGGCCTTGAGCATGCGGGCGTGTTCACGCCACAGCTGCAACGGGACGATCAGGTCGTCGCAGTTGCTGATCTCGTCGATGTTGAAATCCTTGGGCAGCAGGTGCCAGGTTTCGTCGACGACCTCGTTGTTCTTAATGATTCGCTGCATAGACGCGTTCCTTGAAGAGGTCGATGCCAATACGCTGGTAGGTGTCGATGAAGCGCTCGTCTTCGGTGCGCTGTTCCACGTACACGTCGATCAGCTTGGAGATCACATCCGGCATGTCGTCCTGAGCGAACGACGGGCCGAGGATCTTGCCCAGGCTGGCATCACGGCTGGCGCTGCCACCGAGGGAGACCTGGTAGAACTCTTCACCTTTCTTGTCCACACCGAGGATACCGATGTGGCCGACGTGGTGGTGACCGCAGGCGTTCATGCAGCCGGAGATGTTCAGGTCCAGTTCACCGATGTCGAACAGGTAGTCCAGGTCATCGAAACGGCGCTGGATCGATTCGGCGATCGGGATCGACTTGGCGTTGGCCAGGGAGCAGAAATCACCGCCAGGGCAGCAGATGATGTCGGTCAGCAGGCCGATGTTCGGCGTGGCGAAACCGCCTTCACGCAACTCGCCCCACAGGGTGAACAACTGGCTCTGCTCGACGTCGGCTAGAATGATGTTCTGCTCGTGGGAGGTGCGCAGTTGACCGTAGCTGTAGCGGTCCGCCAGGTCGGCGACGGCGTCGAGCTGTTTGTCGGTGATGTCGCCCGGTGCAACACCGGTCGGCTTCAGGGACAAGGTCACGGCTACATAACCCGGCTTCTTGTGCGCCAGGGTGTTGCGGGTGCGCCAGCGGGCGAAGCCCGGGTGTTCCTTGTCGAGGGCGGCCAGTTCGGCGGTCTGGTTTTCCAGCGCCTTGTAGTCCGGGTCGACGAAGTGTTTGGCGACGCGATGCACTTCGGCTTCGGTCAGCGTGGTCTGGCCGCCGCGCAGGTGTTCCATCTCGGCATCGACTTTTTGGGCGAAGACTTCTGGAGTCAGCGCCTTGACGAGGATCTTGATCCGCGCCTTGTATTTGTTGTCACGACGGCCATAGCGGTTGTAGACCCGCAGAATGGCGTCGAGGTAGCTCAACAGGTCCTGCCACGGCAGGAACTCGTTGATGAACGCGCCAACCACCGGAGTACGGCCCAGACCACCGCCAACCAGCACGCGGAAACCGAGTTCGCCCGCGGCGTTGTGCACCGGCTCGAGACCGATGTCGTGGACTTCGATGGCCGCACGGTCGGAGGTCGAACCGTTGACGGCGATCTTGAATTTACGCGGCAAGTAAGCGAATTCCGGGTGGAAGGTCGTCCACTGACGAACGATTTCGCACCAAGGACGCGGGTCAATTAGCTCATCGAACGCAACACCGGCGAACTGGTCGGTGGTGACGTTGCGCAGGCAGTTGCCGCTGGTCTGGATCGCGTGCATCTGCACGGTGGCCAGCTCGGCGAGGATGTCCGGGATGTCTTCGACCGCCGGCCAGTTGAACTGCACGTTCTGGCGAGTACTGATGTGGGCGTAGCCCTTGTCGTAGTCGCGGGCAATCTTGGCCATCATGCGCATCTGACGCGAAGTCAGTTGGCCGTAAGGCACCGCCACCCGCAACATCGGCGCGAAACGCTGGATGTACAGGCCATTTTGCAGGCGCAGGGGGCGGAATTCTTCTTCGCTCAGCTCACCTGCCAGATAGCGTCGGGTCTGATCACGGAACTGCTTGACGCGGTCCTCGATGATCCGCTGATCGTACTCGTCGTATACGTACATATAAGTCCTGTTCTCAGGCTTTGGGCTACTCGGAAAACGCTGCGTTTTCGCTTGCTGGAGTCCGATGGTGCCTCGGCAATTACGCGCGCACGGCCGCGCACTCCCTAATGGAGCCGGGGCAATATACCCGTTTGCAGTTATGCGCAAAAGTGATGTTTGAGTATATGTAAAGAACCAAATCGCCTAACGAGAACGGGTGTCAACTAACCCACATTTGTCGTGCGGACAATCATCGTCTTAACTGTGGTCGAGTCTTTCTGCAATCACCGATAAAACCGACAAGAGGCGATGCAATGAGCAATCCAACCAAGGCAAGGAAAAGCGATAGCAGTGTCGATGCGTGGGCCATTCTGTTCCTGATCATTCTGGTCGTGGGCACAGCGGTGTTCTGGGTCAGTCATCAGTAAAACGACCCCTCCGGGCCCGCTTCCGACGATTGTCGGACAAAAAGCGGGATCAGGCGCTAATGGCCGGCGATTGAATGGCTATAATGCGCGGCCATTTTTCCCCGGGCCCGGATGTTTCATGTTCAAGTTTCTCCACATCAGTCTGCTTGTGCTGGGCCTGGCCTTTGGAGCCGGCGCGCGGGCAGAGTCTGTGCTGTTTCTGAATCCGGGCGCCACCGACGAAGCGTTTTGGGTCAGCTACTCGCAATTCATGCAGGCTGCCGCGCGAGACCTGGGCATCGATCTGCGAATCCTCTATTCCCAGCGCCAGCCCGAAATGACCCTGGCCCAGGCCCGGGTGGCGTTGCAGGGCCCTGATCGCCCCGATTATCTGATGTTTGCCAACGAGCAATACATCGCGCCGCAGATCCTGCGCATGGCCAACCAGAGCGGGGTGAAGCTGTTTATCGTCAATGCTGCCCTGACTCCCAACCAGCAGGCATTGGTCGGGGACCGGGCCGACCGCATCGGCAGCCTCGTGCCCAATGACGAGGAGGGCGGTTACCTGTTGATGAAGGAGTTGATCCGCCTGCATCCACCGGTGTCTCCCGGCGCCAGCATCGAGTTGCTGGCGTTCTCCGGCCTGAAGATCACACCGTCGTCGCAGTTGCGCGAGCAGGGCATGCAGCGGGCGCTGGCCGAACATCCTGAAGTCCGTTTGCGGCAACTGGTCTACGGCGGCTGGACACAGCAGCGCGCTTACGAGCAGGCCCGGCAGTTATTGGTTCGTTACCCCAAGGTGTCATTGGTATGGGCGGCCAACGACGAAATGGCCTTCGGTGCGATGCGAGCGGTTTCAGAGATCGGGAAAGTGCCGGGCAAAGACGTGCTGTTCAGCGCGGTCAATACCTCGCCTGCGGCGCTGCAGGCCATGATCGACGGACGCTTGAGCGCATTGCTCGGCGGTCATTTCACCCTGGGAGGCTGGGCGCTGGTGGAGGTGCACGACCATGCACAGGGCGTCGACCTGAGCCAGTACGGCGGCCGCGACCGGCAGATTCCCTTGCTGCAATTGATCGACAAGGATCATGCCCGCCGAATGCTGGCCATGGGCACGTCGCCGGATTACGGCGTGCACTTTCACAAGATGTCGGCGAAGGGCCGCCCGGCTTCGTACCGCTATCCGTTCAACCTGCAGACCCTGATGCACTGAGGCTGTTCAGGCGCCCGCCAGATGCACCACCAGTTGCACGATGCCAAACAGCGTCAGGGCGAACACCGCTGTGAACGCAATGCCCAGGAAGATGAAATAGCTGGGCTTGCCATGGGTGAAGTCCCTTGCCCGGTTCTTGCCGCTCTGCACGCCGAACGCCGCTGCCATGACGCTGTGCAGCATCTGCCAGAAGGTCGGTGGCTTGTTGTCGACTGGATCGTCCATAAATCCCTCGTCTGCCGTGTGTGTTCGACAAGCATAGCCAACCCATGAAAAAAGACCGCAGCCTGCGGGGCAGGCTGCGGTCTTTTGTTCGGGCCCGGGTTAGTTGTCGTAACCCAGGTTCGGCGCCAGCCAGCGTTCGGTCAGGCTCAGTTCCTGGCCTTTGCGCGAGGTGTAGCTCTGCACCTGATCCTTGTCGATCTTGCCCACGGCGAAGTATTGCGCCTGCGGATGGGCGAAGTACCAGCCACTGACCGCCGCCGCCGGGAACATTGCGTAGTGCTCGGTGAGGAACACACCGCTGCGGCCGGCGCGCATTTCCTGGGCTTCCGGGTCAAGCAGGGTGAACAACGTGGCCTTCTCGGTGTGATCCGGGCACGCCGGGTAGCCCGGAGCAGGACGAATGCCGGAATACTGCTCTTTGATCAGCGCCTCGTTGTCGAGGGCTTCATCCTTGGCATAACCCCAGTGCTCTTTACGCACCTGCTGGTGCAGCCACTCGGCGCAGGCCTCGGCCAGACGGTCGGCCAACGCCTTGACCATGATCGAGTTGTAGTCGTCGCCAGCGTCCTGATAAGCCTTGGCCACTTCTTCGGCGCCGATCCCGGCGGTGGTGATGAAACCACCGACGTAGTCGGTCACTTCGCTGTCCTTCGGCGCAACGAAGTCGGCCAGGGAGAAGTTCGGCTTGCCATCGGTCTTGATGATCTGCTGGCGCAGGTGATGCAGGCGCGCCATTGGCTTGCCGTCATCGCCGTACAGCTCGATATCGTCATCGTGCACCTGATTGGCCGGCCAGAAACCGAACACCGCTCGGGCGCTGATCAGTTTCTCGTCGATCAGCTTGGTCAGCATTTCGCGGGCGTCCTTGTACAGCGAAGTCGCGGCTTCACCGACCACTTCGTCTTCAAGGATGCGCGGGAATTTGCCGGCCAGGTCCCAGGAGATGAAGAACGGCGTCCAGTCGATGTACTCGGCCAGCACGTTGAGGTCGATGTTGTCCAGCACCCGGGTGCCGGTGAAGGTCGGTTTGACCGGTGTGTAGGACGCCCAGTCGAACTGCGGTTTTTTCGCGATCGAGGCGGCGTAGCTCAGGCGTTCGGTACGGGCGCTGCGATTGGACGTGCGCTCACGCACGTCGATGTACTCTTCGCGGGTCTTCTCGACGAAACCTGCTTTCAGCTCCTTGGACAGCAACTGCGTCGCCACGCCCACGGCGCGGGAAGCGTCGGTGACATACACCACCGCGTCGTTGCTGTACTTCGGCTCGATCTTCACCGCCGTGTGCGCCTTGAGGTGGTCGCGCCGCCGATCATCAGCGGCAGGTGGAAGTCCTGGCGCTGCATCTCGCGGGCCACGTGGACCATTTCATCCAGCGACGGGGTGATCAGGCCGGACAGGCCGATGATGTCGCATTTCTCTTCGCGGGCCACCTGCAGGATCTTCTCTGCCGGTACCATCACGCCGAGGTCGACGATGTCGTAGCCGTTGCAACCGAGCACCACGCCGACGATGTTCTTGCCGATGTCGTGCACGTCGCCTTTAACGGTGGCCATCAGGATCTTGCCCTTGGCTTCCGGCTTGTCGCCTTTTTCCAGTTCGATGAACGGGATCAGGTGGGCCACGGCCTGTTTCATCACGCGGGCGGATTTCACCACCTGCGGCAGGAACATTTTGCCGGCGCCGAACAGGTCACCGACGATGTTCATGCCGGACATCAGCGGGCCTTCGATCACCTCGATCGGGCGCGCGAAAGACTGACGGGACTCTTCGGTGTCTTCGACGATGTGGGTGGTGATGCCCTTGACCAGCGCATGCTCTAGACGCTTGTTGACGTCCCAGCTGCGCCATTCTTCGGTCTCGGCTTCCTTGACGCTGCCGTCGCCCTTGTACTTGTCGGCGATGGCGAGGAGGGCGTCGGTGCCTTCCGGCGTGCGGTTGAGGATCACGTCTTCAACGGCGTCGCGCAGTTCCTGCGGGATCTGGTCGTAGATCTCCAGTTGACCGGCGTTGACGATACCCATGGTCAGGCCGGCGCGGATCGCGTACAGCAGGAACACCGAGTGAATCGCCTCGCGCACCGGGTTGTTGCCGCGGAACGAGAACGACACGTTGGACACGCCGCCGGAGCTCAGGGCATACGGCAGCTCGTCGCGGATGTAGGCGCAGGCGTTGATGAAGTCCACAGCGTAGTTGTTGTGTTCTTCGATGCCGGTGGCCACGGCGAAGATGTTCGGGTCGAAGATGATGTCTTCCGGCGGGAATCCGACTTCGTTGACCAGAATGTCGTAGGAGCGTTTGCAGATCTCTTTCTTGCGCGCTTCGGTGTCGGCCTGGCCGGCTTCGTCGAACGCCATCACTACAACTGCCGCGCCGTAGCGTTTGCACAGTTTGGCGTGGTGGATGAACTGCTCGACGCCTTCTTTCATGCTGATCGAGTTGACGATGCCCTTGCCCTGAATGCACTTGAGGCCGGCTTCGATCACGTCCCATTTCGAGGAGTCGATCATGATCGGTACGCGGGAGATGTCCGGCTCGCCGGCAATCAGATTGAGGAAGGTCACCATGGCCTTCTTCGAATCGAGCATCCCTTCGTCCATGTTGATGTCGATCACCTGGGCGCCGGCCTCGACCTGCTGCAGGGCGACTTCCAGGGCTTCGGTGTAGTTGTCTTCGCGGATCAGACGGGCGAATTTCGCGGAACCGGTGATGTTGGTCCGCTCGCCGACGTTGACGAACAGCGAGCTGCGATCAATGGTGAACGGTTCCAGACCCGACAGGCGGCAAGCCTTGGGAATGTCCGGAATCTGCCGTGGCGCGTAACCGGCGACGGCTTTGGCGATGGCTTCGATGTGGCCCGGGGTGGTGCCACAGCAGCCGCCGACGATGTTGAGGAAACCGCTCTGGGCGAATTCTTCGATGACTTTGGCAGTGTCCACTGGCAGCTCGTCGTACTCGCCGAACTCGTTCGGCAGGCCGGCGTTCGGGTGCGCCGAGACGTGGGTGCTGGCCTTGTCCGACAGCTCTTCCAGGTACGGACGCAGTTCACGGGCGCCGAGGGCGCAGTTCAGACCGACCGAAATCGGCTTGGCGTGGGCCACGGAGTTCCAGAACGCTTCGGTGGTCTGGCCCGACAGGGTGCGGCCGGAGGCGTCGGTGATGGTGCCGGAAATCATGATCGGCAGTTCGATGTGCAGCTCTTCGAACACGCCTTGCACGGCGAAGATCGCAGCCTTGGCGTTGAGGGTGTCGAAGATGGTTTCGATCAGGATCAGGTCGGCGCCGCCCTCGATCAGGCCTTTGGTGGCCTCGGTGTAGTTTTCCACCAGTTCATCGAAGGTGACGTTGCGGTAGCCCGGGTTGTTGACGTCCGGCGACAGCGAGCAGGTGCGACTTGTAGGACCGAGGACGCCGGCGACGAAGCGTGGCTTGTCCGGGTTCTCGGCAGTCTTGGCGTCGGCGACCTTGCGCGCCAGTCGTGCGCCTTCTACGTTGAGTTCGTAGGCCAGCTCTTCCATGCCGTAGTCGGCCATGGAAATGCGGGTGGCGTTGAAGGTGTTGGTTTCCAGGATGTCGGCGCCGGCATCCAGGTAGGCTTTCTCGATGCCGCCGATCACGTCGGGACGGGTAATGACCAGCAGGTCGTTGTTGCCCTTGACGTCGGTCGGCCAGTCGGCGAAACGCTTGCCGCGATAATCCTGCTCTTCGAGCTTGTAGCTCTGGATCATCGTGCCCATACCGCCATCGAGTATCAGGATGCGCTCTTTGAGGGCTTGCTTGAGAGCTTGAAGGCGGACGCTGCGATCGGACATTGGGACTACTCGAAAAGACCATGACGAAGGAGCGGGATCATAACAAACCTGTGCGGATTTAGAGCATGTGGCACTTTTGCATGAATATCGCTCATGTTGGCACGGGCGTCATAACGGTAGAATCGCGGCGTTTTTATTCAGGATCAGGATCAGGGATATGTCGTACCGCGTCGTCAGCATGGTGTTGCTGTTTTTGAGCTTTGGCGCGGCGGCGCAAAGTCCTGCGATCTCGCCTTCGATTTCTTACACCCGCGATATCCAGCCGATCTTCACCGAGAAGTGCGTGGCCTGCCATGCGTGCTACGACTCTGCCTGCCAGCTGAACCTGGGCAGCGGTGAAGGCGCGGCCCGTGGCGCGAGCAAGATGCCGGTCTACGATGGCGAGCGCACTCAGGCGGCGCCGACCACGCGGCTGTTCTACGACGCTTTTGGCAAACGTGCCTGGCAGCAGAAAGATTTCTATTCGGTACTCGACGCCCAGGGCAGTCAGGCCGCGCTGATGGCGCGCATGCTGGAACTGGGGCACAAAACGCCACTGACACCCAATGCCAAACTGCCGGAAGACATCGTCCTCGGCCTGCAACGGGAAAACATGTGCGCGATGCCCGCCGAGTTCGACGGCTATGCCGGCGCCCACCCAAAAGAGGGGATGCCGCTGGCGGTCACCGGCCTGACCGATCAGCAATACCAGACATTGCAGCGCTGGCTGGCGTCCGGCGCGCCGATCGATGAGCAAGGCCTGGCGCCGAGCGCCAAGGAAGCGCTGCAGATCGTGCAGTGGGAAAACCTGCTCAACCAGCCAGGGGCGCGGGAAAGTCTCGTCGGGCGCTGGCTGTTCGAACACTGGTTCCTGGCGCACATCTATTTCAAGGATGGCGAGCCTGGGCATTTCTTCCAGTGGGTGCGTTCGCGCACGCCGACCGGCCAGCCGATCGATCTGATTGCTACCCGCCGTCCGAATGACGACCCGGGCACCCAGGTGTATTACCGCCTGTGGCCGGTGCAGGGCGTGATCGTGCACAAGACCCACATCACCTATCCGCTGAGCGCGGCGAAGATGGCGCGGGTCAAGAGCCTGTTCTACAACGGCAACTGGCAGGTGCATGCATTGCCGGGCTACGGGCCGCAGAGCCGGGCCAATCCGTTCGCGACCTTCGAGGCGATTCCGGCGCAGGCGCGGTATCAGTTCATGCTCGATAACGCCGAATACTTCGTGCGTACCTTCATTCGCGGTCCGGTGTGCCGTGGGCAGATCGCGACCGACGTGATCCGCGACAACTTCTGGGCGCTGTTCCAGGCGCCGGAACACGACCTGTACATCACCGACCCGAACTATCGCGGCCAGGCTACGCCGTTGCTGGCCATGCCGGGGCAGAACGACGACGTCGGCAGCGTCCTGAGCCTGTGGCACGACTACCGCAACAAGCGCAACAAGTACGAAGCCCTGCGCCGTGACAGCTACGCCGATCAACCGGCACCGAGCTGGTCGACCCTGTGGGCGGGCAACGACAACGCACTGTTGAGCATCTTCCGCCACTTCGACAGCGCCTCGGTGACCAAAGGCCTGATCGGCGAGGTGCCGCAAACCATGTGGCTGTTCGACTATCCGCTGCTGGAGCGCACCTATTACCAATTGGCGGTCAACTTCGACGTGTTCGGCAACGTCTCCCATCAGGCGCAGACACGGCTGTACTTCGACTTGATCCGCAATGGCGCCGAACAGAACTTCCTGCGCCTGATGCCGGCCGATTCCCGCGAGGATTACCTCGACGATTGGTACCAGAGCAGCGGCCAGTTCAAGATGTGGCTGGATTACGAGTCCATCGATGATGACAAACCGACCGCGCTGAAACTCGACGAAAAAGACCCGAAACACGATTTCGCCATGCAGTTGCTCGCTCGCTACGGCGACCTCAACGCACGGCCCGATCCGATCAACCGCTGCGTGGATGCCTACTGCTCGCGGCCGAACATCGACCCGGCGCTGCAAAACGCTGAACAGGCCCTGAGCCGCCTGACGGCGCGACCTGCAGCCGGTCTGAAGGTGATCGATCAACTGCCGGAAGCGACCATGCTGCGCATCGAGACTCGCAGCGGCAAACGCGAGGTCTACAGCCTGCTGCGCAACCGCGCCCACAGCAACGTGGCGTTCCTGCTCGGTGAGTCCCTGCGCTATCAACCGGGGCTCGACACTCTGACCATTTATCCGGGCGTGCTCAGCAGTTATCCGAACTTCATGTTCAACATCCCGGCGGACCAGGTGCCGGCGTTTGTCGATGCCATGGAAAGCGCGAAGGATGCGCCCCAGTTCGAGAAGATCGTCGAACGTTGGGGTATCCGTCGCAGCCATCCGCAGTTCTGGTTCTATTTCCATGACCTGAGCCAGTACATCCACGAAACCGACCCGGTGGAAGAGGGCGTGCTGGACATGAACCGGTATGAGAATCTTTGATCGACCTCTGAGGTTGTCCTACTGTCACAACTCATGGACGCACCGCAAATCCACTTTGGAAGCGGTGATCGGGATGTTGTGACCTGGAGCGACCTCAATGTTGATCTCAGTGCAAGCCCTGCGCGCACTGGCCGCCTGGATGGTGGTGGGTCATCACGTCATGCAGATCTTCTTCGATTTCGAGCCCGGCGGGCCGATTGGGCGAATGTTTGTCGATCAGGGCGCGGCCGGCGTGGACGTGTTTTTCGTCATCAGCGGTCTGGTGATGTTCCTCTCCACTGCTGATAAAAATCTGTCGCCGTGGCGTTTTATGGCTCTGCGACTGATGAGGATTGCGCCGGCCTATTGGTTTTATACGGTGGTGATGGCACTTTTGCTGGTTGCGTTGCCAGCGGCGCTCCCCGGCGAGCGCTTCGGCTGGCCGAACTTCATCTTGTCTTTGTTGTTCGTCGCCAGCGACAACCCCGGCGGTTTCGGTATCTATCCAACCCTGAACGTGGGCTGGACCCTGAATTTCGAGATGTTGTTTTATCTGTTGTTCGCCGGAGCATTGTTGTTTCCAGTCAGCACGCGGATCGCCGTGGTGGCGGTGCTGCTGTTTCTGGTCTGCAACGTACTCACAGGCCTGGGCTGGATCAGCGAGTTTTACCGATCGGACCTGGTAGTTGAGTTCTTGCTGGGGATGGGCGTCGGCATGCTCTATCGCCGTGGCTGGATCAGGCCGGGGCTATGGGGGCCGATATTCGCAATGCTGGTGGCGCTGGCGGCGATTCATGTGTGGATCGGTGAGTATCAGGCGCTGGCCTGGGGCGTGCCGGCTGCCGTTCTGGTCATGTCGGCCCTGTCGCTGGAGCGATTTGCCCGCCGCAGTCGATTGCTGAAGCTGATGGGGGACTGCTCTTACTCGGTGTACCTGATCCACACGCTGATTCTGATGCTCGGGCATTATCTGGCGCAGCGCTATTCGCTCAGTCCGTACATCGTCATTACGGTCTGTCTGATCTTGATTGGTGCGGGCAGTCTGGCCAGCTATAAATGGATCGAAAAGGCCGGATACCGGCACTTTCAGCGCTGGAGAGACCGTCCGTCACCAGCCTGAGGGGCGGGATTTTATTCCGACAAAAATACTGGGACTTTGTCCCGCGCGCCGATTGGCGTAAACTCCGCCCAAGCCTGCGAGGAGTTTCCATGACCGCTATTACCATTACCGACGCCGCCCATGATTACCTGGCCGATCTGCTGTCCAAGCAGAACACCCCGGGCATCGGCATCCGCGTTTTCATCACCCAGCCTGGCACCCAGTACGCCGAAACCTGCATTGCCTACTGCAAGCCGGGGGAAGAGAAACCTGAAGATACCGCGCTGGGGCTGAAAAGCTTCACCGCCTATATCGACTCGTTCAGCGAAGCGTTCCTCGACGATGCTGTCGTCGACTACGCCACCGACCGCATGGGCGGCCAGCTGACCATCAAGGCGCCAAACGCCAAAGTCCCGATGGTCAACGCCGATAGCCCGATCAACGAGCGCATCAACTATTACCTGCAAACCGAAATCAACCCGGGGCTGGCCAGCCACGGCGGTCAGGTCAGCCTGATCGATGTGGTTGAAGACGGTATTGCCGTGTTGCAGTTCGGCGGCGGCTGCCAGGGCTGCGGCCAGGCGGACGTAACCTTGAAGGAAGGCATCGAGCGCACCTTGCTCGAGCGCATTCCGGAGCTCAAGGGCGTTCGCGACGTGACCGACCACACGCAGAAAGAAAACGCCTACTACTAAGTAAGGTGTTCGCTGCGGCATGAAAAACGGCGCCCCGTGAGCGCCGTTTTTTTATGGCCGATACAAATGTGCGTGCCCCGCGCGATACAGCGACGACTCACTGAAATGATCGCTGCCCAACACCCGCCCGACCAGAATCAACGCCGTACGCCGAAAGCCTTTGGCCGCCACCTTCTCGGCTATATCCTCCAGTGTCCCGACGACCCAGTCCTGATCCGGCCACGTCGCCCGGTGGATCACTGCAATCGGGCAATCCGCGCCGTAGTGCGGCAGCAGCTCGGCGAGGATCTTCTCCAGATGATTGACCCCCAGATGAATCGCCATGGTCGCCCCGTGCTGCGCCAGACTGCCGAGTTCTTCACCGGCAGGCATCGCCGTCTTATCGGCATATCGGGTCAGAATCACGCTTTGCGAGATGTCCGGCAGGGTCAGTTCGGCGCCCAGTAGCGCGGCGCAGGCGGCGGTCGCAGTGACACCGGGGATGATTTCGAACGGGATTTGCAGCTCGCGCAGATAGCGAATCTGCTCGCCGATGGCGCCATACAGGCTCGGATCGCCCGAATGCACCCGCGCCACATCCTGGCCCTTGGCGTGGGCGGTCTTGATCAGGTCGATGATCTGTTCCAGATGCAATTCGGCGCTGTTGACCACGGTATCTGCCGAATGACCTTCCAGTACCGCCGCCGGCACCAGCGAACCTGCATAAATGATCACCGGGCAGCTGCGGATCAGCCGCTGGCCTTTGACAGTGATCAATTCCGGGTCGCCGGGGCCGGCGCCGATGAAGTAAACGGTCATCGTTGGATCCTGTGAAAGTAGGGCGGATCGAGGCTTCAAGAGCACTTCAGATGAACAATGCTCATGATCGAAAGCGGGGATTATCGGGAATTTACGCCGCGCCGGCCAATGCCAGGGTTGCCTGAGCGTACTTTTGCCGGGAAATCAGCAGTTTTGCCGGGGCCTGGATCAGTTGTTCGGCGAGCGCCAAAGCAGCGCTTTCCGCCACGCCGTAGCAACCGGTGCGTTCGAAGGCGATTTGTGAATGATGGCTCAGTCGTTGCTTATAACTGGCCAGTTCTTCGCTGCTGAAATACAGCAACGGCAGCGCCAGTTGTGTCGCCAGTTCCTGCAAGCCGGGTTCGTCACGTTTCAAGTCGATGCTGGCCAACGCCTTGACCGCTTCGAGTTCGATTCGATGGGCCTGCAGGGCCTGGTCGAGCAAGGCGCGCAGCGTGCTGGCCGGGCAGCCGCGCTGGCAGCCCAGGCCGACCACGAAGGTCGGCGCTGCGCTGTCATCGGTCATGCGTGGTATTGACCATCGCCTTTGCGGCGGAACAACCAGGCGCTGATCAGGCCCAGGGCCAGCCAGAACGCCACGTTGGTCAGCTGCGAAGCGATTTTGAACTGGGCTTCCAGTGCTTCCGGTGCGAGCATCGAGTGCACCTCCGGTTGCGGTGCGCCGATCACGTGCGGCACGGCAAGAATCGCCACGCCGAGGATCTTCAGCAGCCAGTTGCCGCCAAACGCGATCAGCGCCAGGCCGACAGCGGTCGACGCGGCGGTGCCGATCCACCACATCTGGCGCGATGCCAGGTCAGCGGCAGCAGTGCCCGGCAGCTCAGGTGGCAAGCCCATGGTCGGCGCGAGCACGAACGTCGCGTAACCCGCCAGTCCCCAGAGCAGGCCTTGCGAAGTCTTGGTCGGCGCACGCAGGGTGTACAGGCCCGCCAGCATCAGGGCGAAACCTACGGCTACCACCAGGTTGCCGCCGGTGGTGGAGACCACGCGCTGCCAGCCGTTTTCCGGTTCCCAGGCTTCGGCATCGTGGGTGTGGGCGGCGGTGCCGGCGGCGTGTTCGTGAACTTCGGCCACCGGCTCGGCCTTCTCGTAGGTTTCAGCCTGAAGAATCAGCGGTGAAACCCAGAAGCTTTGCAGCAAGGTCAGCAGCAGGGCGGCCAGAAGGCCGGTGAAACCTGCGGTCTGCGCAATACGCTTGATCATGTCGTCAGGCCTCAATGGCACGGGAACGCGGCGCTGTGGCGGGTATCGTGCGCGGCATTGTGCACCGCTTCGATGTGCGAGAAACCGGCGAAGTAGACCAGGCTGGCACCCAGGATCGACGCGAAGATCGCAGCGGTCAGGCGTTGGCTCAGGGTGGTGGTGCTGGAGATTTTGTCCGTGTTGCTGCCGGTGCTGCTGATGATCGACATGGCGCTTCCCTCTGGAGTGTCAGCGGGTGAATGGAGCGCATGAAAACCCCTGCGAGCGGGCACGCAGAGGTTCGAACAGCGCCCGCCCACCGCGGGTTTGTTATGTTCAGTGACGCAAAGTGCGCACTGTGTGTTGCGGGCCGGTCTCCGGGCTCACGAGGGGTTGGCGTCAGGCCGACCTGCAAGCGTCACCTTCCCATGCCCGTGGGCACAGTGGATCTGACACTCTCTCGCTTACCGTTGCGGGGGCAGCACCGGACTGACATGGCTTTAGAGTAAAGCACATGATTCACCGGTTTCCCGTTTCACCCTTTGCAGGGCACCCGTAACAAGTTGTGTAGGAGACCATGGGCGGGGGATTTGAGTCAATTGGGATTGGGGGCAGATCCGTTGCTGCGGTTATGGCTGCTTAGGGTTCCGCCCTTACGGCGGGTCACTTTTGGCAAACGCCCCAAAAGTAACCAAAAGGTCTCTACCCTGACGTACGGCCCCTCGCTGAGGCTCGGGGTTCCTTCGCTCCGGGATCGATCCGGGGGCATCGCCTCCGGTTTGCTTCGCTGCACCTCCTCTCGATGTGTTTGGCTTCGCCAAACGGTCGCTGCGCTCCCACCCCGAATCAATCCCTCCACTCAGCCTGCCGACGGGCCCTGCGATCAAAAGCGGTACTCGAGCTAACGCTCATCGTGGTGAGTGGGGAGGAGCGCAGCGTGTTCGGTTTTGGTTTTGCGGCGGGGCTGGCCCTCACCCCAACCCTCTCCCAGAGGGCGAGGGAGCCGATTGGTGTTCTTTTCAAAACCTGAGTTCAACGCGGTATCGCACGTCGGCGTATCTCTCCCAAACAACTCGGTCAGTCCCCTCTCCCTCCGGGAGAGGGCTAGGGTGAGGGGCTCTTGATCTTGCTTTTGCTCTCCAGCCCCTTCGACAGGCCGAGCGGAGGTGTTCATCAGGGGGTAGGCGCGCAGCGCCGTGCGGCGAAGCCGCATACATCGAGAGGAGGTGCAGCGAAGCAAACCGGAGGCGATGCCCCCTGATGGACACCGTAGCGAGGGAACACTGAGCCTTAGCGAAGTGCCGTACGCCGGGGCAAAAGCCTTTTGCTTACTTTTCGGCGTTTGGAAAAAGTGACCCGCCGTAAGGGCGGAACCCTAAGTGGCCATAACCGCAGCAACGGATATGCCCCCAAAACCAACCTCCCATTGACCCATCACGAACCCATGCGTAGCCTTGCGCTTTCGAGGTTCTTCGGCCCACGCCGAAGCTAAGAAGGGAACGCGGTCCAAGCCGCGGCTGCCCCCGCAACTGTGAACGGTGCTGTTCGCTGCCACGCCACTGCCAGCTCAATCCAGAGCCAGCGGGAAGGCGCAGCGAATACCGGGCCAAGGCCCGAACACCGTCAGCCAGGAGACCTGCCTCGTCACAGATTCTCACTTTCAACCGGGCGGGGTGATCCGGTGGCGAACTCTCCAGGCACGCACCCGCGTTGCCGGTCTCGTCCCGTATGCCCGCCACCTTGCCAAAGGGCATCCGATGAAAACACTGGCCAAACTCCCCGTCACCATCGTCACCGGCTTCCTCGGCTCGGGCAAAACCACCTTGCTGCGGCACATGCTCGACAATGCCCAGGGCCGCCGCATCGCGGTGATCGTCAACGAGTTTGGCGAGCTGGGCATCGACGGTGAAATCCTCAAGCAGTGCTCCATCGGCTGCACTGAAGAAGAAGCCACCGGTCGCGTCTACGAACTGGCCAACGGCTGCCTTTGCTGCACCGTTCAGGAAGAGTTCTTCCCGGTGATGCGCGAACTGGTGGCCCGTCGCGGCGACCTCGACCACATCCTGATCGAAACCTCGGGCCTGGCCCTGCCGAAACCCCTGGTGCAAGCCTTCCAGTGGCCGGAAATCCGCAGCGCCTGCACCGTCGACGCGGTGATCACCGTGGTCGACAGCCCGGCCGTGGCCGCCGGCACCTTCGCTGCGTTCCCGGATCAGGTCGATGCCCAGCGCAAACTCGATCCGAACCTGGACCACGAATCGCCGCTGCACGAACTGTTCGCCGACCAATTGGCCAGCGCCGACCTGGTGATTCTCAACAAGGCCGACCAGACCAGCCCTGAAGACCTCGCTCGCGTACGCCTCGAAGTCGCCGAAGAGCTGCCACCAGCCGTGAAAATCATCGAAGCCAGCAACGGTCGCCTGCCGCTGGATGTGCTGATCGGCCTCGGCGCCGGTTCCGAAGAACACATCGACAGCCGCCACAGCCATCACGATCACCACCACGGTGAAGGCGATGACGATCACGATGACCACGATCACGACGCCTTCGACTCGATCTCCATCGAACTGCCGCAAGCCGACGAAAGCCTGCTGCTCGACGCGCTGACGCAACTGGTGGTCCAGCACGGCATCCTGCGGGTCAAAGGCTTCGCGGCGATCCCGAACAAGCCGATGCGCCTGCTGATCCAGGGCGTGGGCACGCGTTTCGACAAGCACTTCGACCGTCAGTGGGGCGCCGATGAGGCACGTGTGACGCGTCTGGTGTTGATCGGTCAGGAACTGAACGCGGCCCAGCTCGAAGCGCAACTGCGCGCCGCGCTCAGCGTTTAAGCCATGCACCTGCTCAGGACCCAGCCCGGCGGTTTCGTGTCGGATGACAACATTGCCGACCTTGGACAAACCCCCGCCGAGCTGGTGATTCTGTGCAGCGGCGACTCCAGCCTGGCGCTGCTCGCCGAAGCAGCGCAGCAACTGCCCGACGATTACCCGAGCGTGCGCCTGGCCAACCCGATGCAGGTGCAGAACCATGCGTCGGTCGACCTGTACGTCGACGAAGTGCTGCGTCACGCCAAGGTCATTCTGATTTCGCTGCACGGCGGCATAGCTTATTGGCGTTATGGCGTCGAGCGGCTGGTCGAGTTGTCCGAGCGTGGTGTGCAGGTGATTCTGGTGCCGGGCGATGACCGTCCCGACCCGGAGCTCAGTGATTTGAGCACCGTGGGCGCCGAGGATCGCGACCGGCTCTGGCAGTTTCTGCGTCAGGGCGGCATGGGTAATGCGCTGGATTTCTTCCGCTGTCTGGCCAACCGCTGGCTGGCGCGGGATTACGTGTGGGGCGAGCCGCAAACCCTGCCGCGCACGGCGATTTACCACCCGAACAAAAACACCGCCGCACTGAGCGACTGGCAAGCCGATTGGCGGCCCGGTCAACCGGTGGCGGCGGTGTTGTTTTATCGCTCGCATTTGCAAGCGGCCAACACGGCGTTTATCGACGTGTTTTGCCAACGGTTGCAGGCTGCCGGACTCAATCCGCTGCCGATTGCCGTGGCCAGTCTGAAAGAGCCCGGTTGCCTGTCGGTGGTCGAGGACTGGCTGGATGAAGTCGAAGCCTCGGTGATTCTGAACACCACCGGTTTTGCTCAATCCAGCCCGGAAGCGCCGCATCTGCGGCCATTCCGTCGCAACATTCCAGTAATTCAAGCGATCTGCGCCCAGGACAACGAGCCTGGCTGGCGCGACAGCGAGCAGGGCCTCGGCCCTCGTGATCTGGCGATGCACATTGCCTTGCCGGAGCTGGACGGCCGGATCATCAGTCGGCCGATCAGTTTCAAGGATCTGGCCTGGCGCAGCGAGCGCAGTCAGTCTGACGTCGTGTGTTATCGGGCGCAGCCGGAGCGCATGGATTTTGTGGCCGAACTGGCGCGGCGCTGGGTCGATCTGGCGCGGGTGCCGAACGCTGAAAAGCGCATCGCGCTAATCCTCGCCAACTACCCGACCCGCGACGGACGCATCGGCAATGGCGTCGGCCTCGACACACCAGCCGCCGCGCTGAATATCCTGCGGGCGTTGCAGACCGAAGGTTATCCGCTGCCGGCCGAATTGCCGGACAGCGGCACCGAGCTGATCCGACAACTGCTCGGCGGCGTCAGCAACGACCTCGATACCCTCGATCAGCGCCCGTGCCAGCAAAGCCTGGCGATGAACGATTACCTGACGATGTTCAACGCGCTGCCTGAAGCCAATCGCGCGGCGGTGCAGGAGCGTTGGGGTTCGCCGCACAACGATCCGATGTGCCGTGACGGGCGAATGATGATCGCCGGCCTGCGCTTTGGCCTGACCTTCGTCGGCATTCAACCGGCGCGGGGTTATCAGGTCGTTCCGAGCGCGGTGTATCACGATCCGGATCTGGTGCCGCCGCACGCTTACCTCGCGTTCTATTTCTGGCTGCGTCAGACCTACGGCGCTCACGGTGTGATTCATGTCGGGAAGCACGGCAACCTCGAATGGCTGCCGGGCAAAGGCGTGGGCCTGTCGGAGAATTGCTGGCCGGATGCATTGCTCGGGCCGCTGCCGAACATCTATCCGTTTATCGTCAACGACCCGGGCGAGGGCGCCCAGGCCAAGCGCCGCACTCAGGCGGTGATCATCGACCACTTGATGCCGCCGCTGACCCGCGCCGAAACCTATGGCCCGTTGCGCAATCTCGAATTGCTCGCCGACGAGTATTACGAAGCGCAATTGCTCGACCCGCGCCGCGCCCGTGAATTGCAGCGCGACATTCTGCAACTGGTGCGGGACACGCAGATTGATCGTGAATTGCAACTGGATGCCGCCCTCGACAGCGATGCCGATGCGGCGGTCTGGCTGCCGCGTCTGGACACTTATCTGTGTGATCTGAAGGAATCGCAGATTCGCGATGGCCTGCACATCTTTGGTGAGTCGCCGACCGGGCGTTTGCGCATTGATACCTTGCTGGCGCTGCTGCGGATTCCCCGTGGCGATGGCAAGGGTGCGCAATCGAGTCTGTTGCGGGCGTTGGCCAAGGCGTTCCAGTTGGGTTTCGATCCGCTGGATTGCGCGTTGGCCGAGCCCTGGACTGGCCCGCGCCCGATGGAGCTGCAATCGCTGAGCGATGAAGTCTGGCGCACCGCAGGAGACACTCGCGAGCGTCTGGAGTTGTTCGCGGCGCAATTGATCGAGCAGTCGCTGGCGGGGGATGTGGCACAACTAGACGCTTCAGGCTGGAAAGATGTGCAGACGATCATCCGCGCGCTGCGCGAGGTGATCGCCCCGCGTCTGGACGCCTGCGGCCCGGCCGAAATGCGCGGCTTGCTCGATGCCCTGAGCGGCCGTTTCGTCCCGGCCGGCCCGAGCGGCGCGCCAAGTCGCGGCCGCCTCGACGTGTTGCCAACCGGGCGCAATTTCTATTCGGTGGACGTGCGCAACCTGCCGACCACCACGGCCTGGCGCATCGGCTTCCAGTCGGCCACGCTGATTTTGGAGCGACACCTGCAGGATCACGGCGATCATTTGCGTCAGCTCGGTCTGTCGGTCTGGGGTACCGCGACCATGCGCACCGGCGGTGACGACATCGCCCAAGCCATGGCGCTGATGGGCGTGCGCCCGGTGTGGGCGACGGGCAGTCAGCGGGTCGACGATTTCGAGATTCTGCCGCTGAGCCTGCTTGATCGGCCTCGGGTCGATGTCACGCTGCGGGTCTCCGGCTTTTTCCGCGATGCGTTCGCCAACCTGATTCGTCTGTTCGACGCCGCCGTGCAGGCCGTGGCGGAACTGGACGAACCGGACGACCTCAACCCGTTGGCCGCCAAAGTGCGTGCCGAACGCGAGGCGCTGCGACAGTCGGGACTGGATGAGGAGGCTGCGCGACGTCAGGCCGGCTGGCGGATTTTCGGTGCCAAGCCCGGCGCTTATGGCGCGGGCGTGCAGGGCGCAATCGACGGTCGTCTGTGGCAAAGCCGCGAGGATCTGGCCGAGGTTTACCTGAACTGGGGCGCCTACGCCTACGGTGGTTCCGACGAAGGCACCGCCGCCCGCGAGCAATTCGTCCAGCGCCTGAGCCAGGTGCAGGCGGTGCTGCAAAACCAGGACAACCGCGAACATGACTTGCTCGATTCCAACGATTACTACCAGTTCCAGGGCGGCATGCTCGCGGCCGTGGAAAGCCTGCGTGGTGAAGCGACGGCCAGCTATCACGGCGATCACAGCCAGCCGGATTTGCCGAAGATCCGCACCCTGAAAGAAGAGCTGAATCGAGTGATCCGCTCCCGGGCGGCCAATCCGAAATGGATCGACGGCGTCAAACGCCACGGCTATAAAGGCGCGTTCGAACTGGCGGCGACCATCGACAACCTGTTTGCCTTCGATGCGACCACGCAGTTGATCGGCGATCACCAGTACGCGTTGCTGGCCGACGCCTATCTGCTGGACCCGGCGACCCGGGAGTTTGTGCGCGAGCATAATCCCCACGCACTGCGCGACATGACCGAGCGCATGCTCGAAGCGCAGCAGCGCGGGATGTGGCAGGAACCGGGTGCTTACAAAGAAGCACTCGAAAACTTGCTGCTGGATATAGAAGAAGAGAGCTGAACATGACTGACATCCCACATTTCCCGCTCTCCGCCGTGGTCGGCGCCGATGATCTGAAACTGGCGCTGTATCTGACCGCCATCGACCCGAAGATCGGCGGCGTGCTGATCGAAGGCCCGCGTGGCATGGCCAAGTCAACTCTGGCCCGGGGCCTGGCGGATCTGCTGGCCAGCGGTCAGTTCGTCACCTTGCCGTTGGGCGCCACCGAAGAGCGGCTGGTCGGCACGCTGGATCTGGATGCGGCATTGAGCGACGGCCGCGCGCAGTTTTCTCCCGGCGTACTGGCCAAGGCTGATGGCGGCGTGCTGTATGTCGATGAAGTGAATCTGCTGCCGGATCATCTGGTGGATCTGCTGCTCGATGTGGCCGCCAGCGGCACCAACCTGATCGAGCGCGACGGCATTTCCCATCGGCATTCGGCGAAGTTCGTACTGATCGGCACGATGAACCCGGAAGAGGGCGAGTTGCGCCCGCAATTGCTCGATCGCTTTGGCCTGAACGTCGCCTTGAGTGGTCACACGGCGCCGGTCGAGCGCGGGCAGATCATTCGTCGGCGACTGGATTTCGACAGTGATCCGCAGACCTTCTGCGCACACTGGGAAGCCGAGCAACAAGCCCTGCGTGAGCGCTGTGAAAATGCCCGCAATGCCTTGGCGAATATTCCTCTCGACGATGAAGCACTGGCGCAGATCACCGAGCGTTGCTTTGCTGCCGGAGTCGATGGCCTGCGTGCCGATCTGGTCTGGCTGCGTGCTGCGCGGGCTCATGCGGCTTGGCGTGGTGCCGAAGCCATTGCCGAACAGGACATCGATGCGGTCGCCGAATTTGCATTGCGTCATCGCCGCCGCGAACAGCCTTCATCCAATGCGCAGCCTCCCGCGCAATCGCCGTCAGGCTCCCAGGCCGATCCGGCGCAAGGGCAGGGGCAATGGGGTGAAATGCCGGCGCCGGCCCTGGCCACCGGCGCGCGCCGCGAAGTGCCGGTCTGGCCAAAAAAGCCTTAGGCATTCGCCCCCGATCCGACGCGGGGGCGAATGCCAGACCCCGCGCCGGGCGCCTGGACAATGGCCGACAGGGCAAGCGTCACGCGGCTCGCAGTGGCTCGGTGAACTGGCCGGGAACATTGCTCAACGGTCGCCCGAAAGTACGCGCGGACCTGCTGTTTCAACTGCGCACCCGCACACCTCATGAACTGTGGCTGGTGATTGTCGATGCCTCGGCTTCTACCCGTCGTCATCAAGCGTTGAGCGATGCCAAAGGCGTACTCGCGCAACTGTTCGACGACGCTTACCGGCAACGGGCGCGACTCGCCTTACTGACTGCCAGCGGCTCCTCGCCGAAATGGCAGGTACAAGGTTTGAAAGCTTCCAGTGGATTGCGAGCGTGGCTGGATGATTTGGGTGCGGGAGGCGGCACGCCATTGCTGGCGGCGCTGAACGAGGCCGAACACTGGCTGACGGTGCGCCGCAAACGATTCCCCGCCGAACAACAGCGCCTGCTGGTGCTCACCGATGGGCGCTTGAAAGAATGGCCGGGATTGCCGGTGTTGGGATGTCCGGGCCTGTTGATCGACATCGAACGCGGGCCGATCCGGTTGGGCCGGGCCAGACAGTTGGCGACCGCACTGGACGCGGATTACCGGCATATCGACGACCTGCTGTCTGTCTGAGGTCTATGCTGCATCCAGCCCACATCACAAGGAGTGAATCATGCGCGTACTGGTTGCCAATCCTCAGGACGATTTTCGCGTAAAGGCTTACGCCGGCACCAACGGCGTGCTGCTGGCGATGGACCTCGCCGAACCCCGCCGCAAAGGCCTGCTGGGGTTTGCCATCGAGAAGCAGCAGGGCGACAAGCCGTGGCAGTTCCTGTTCAACAGCCTGACCTTCCCCGGCAAGGAACATACCTTCCCGCAGTTTCACGCCACGCCCAGTGATATCGCGCCGCTGCAGAAATTTCGCTGGGCCGATTACGCGGTCAATCCCGGTACCACGATGCATTACCGCGTACATCTTGCCTATGGCACGGCCAATGCGCCGGCGCTGGGGGAGTCGCTGGAGTTGAGCATTACTTCAGACGATGGTCATCCGGCCAATCAAAGCGTGATCTTCAACCGCGCCGTGGCCGCCAGTCAGGCGTTCCAGCGCAAGTTTCCGGATCTCGACGCGCAGATCAGCGCCAACAAGAACATGCCTATTGAAGCCTGGCCCGATGCTGCGCGGCAGTGGCTGGAAAATGGTCTGCTCGGGCGTTTACAGGGTTTTATCGAGCGCGCCCTAGACGGGCAATGGGCGCTGGACATCGCGATTTACGAGTATCAATTGCAAGCCATCATCGACACGGTGAACGCTGCATTCGATCGCGGTGTGCAGGTGCGGGTGCTGTATCACGCCAAGCCCGGTGACGAAGACACCACGATGAACGAGGCCAGCCTCGCCAAGTTGCCGGAAACCAGCAAGCGCGGGCGGGTGACCCACGATATTTTCCATGACAAGTTCATCGTCCTCAGTCGGATCGCTGGCGGCGAGCGGCAGCCCCAGGCCGTGCTGTGCGGCAGTACCAATTTCACCGCCAACGGTGTGTATCGTCAGGCCAACGTCGTGCACGTTCTGGACGACACCGCCGTCGCGGCCAGCTATCTGCAGACGTTCGAGCAGGTCTGGGCGACGCCGGCAGACGTCGGCGCCACCCGGGACTGGATCACCCAGCACAACCCGATGAACCCGACGCAACCGCTGTTTGTCGGGTTCTCGCCGCGCAGTGGTGGTGCCGATCTGCGCGAGTTCGTCGACATCATCAATGCGGCGAAGAAGGATGTGCTGTTCGTCACCGCGTTCACCTTGCCCGATGCGATTCTCAACGCTTTGCTCGGTCAGCCCCATGACGACATCCTGCGTTACGGCCTGCAAAACACCGCCAGTAGCATCACCGGATTCCACGCCGACCGGACGGCCGAGTTCGCCGCCACCGCGCTGCTCAACACCGGGCTGGAAGGCTGGCTGAAAGAGAACATGAAAGGCCAGAAGGGCAACCTGCTGGTGCACACCAAAGCCATCGTCACCGACTTCACCAGTGACAGCCCGACGATTATCAGCGGTAGCCACAACCTCAGCGCCGCGGCCAGCAATGGCAACGACGAGAATTTCCTGATCATTCGCGGCGACACCGAACTGGCGGACCGTTATGGCCTGGAATTGCTGCGCTTCTACGAACATTACCGCTTCCGCTATTTCGCGAAAAAACTGGCGCTGAAACAGGTACAGCCGCTGGCGGCGGATGACAGCTGGACCAACGACTACTACGTCGAAGGGGATTTGCGTCAGCTGTCTCGCCTGCGGTTTGCCGGGCGTTAGGGTTTATACGTCCATCGCCTGACGGTACTGCCGGGTGCGGCGACTGAGGTACAAGCGGTCGCGAATCAGCGCCCAGAGTGCCGACACTTCGGGATGCGGCTTGCGGCCCCGGCTCAGGCGCGCCATCTGGAAACGCACCACGGCCATGTTTGCCAGTGCGGCCAGCGGTTTGCGTTTCCAGCGGATCGGCGGCAGTTGCGGCTCGCTGTGCCGGCCTTCGCGCCAGTGTTTGACCAGGCTTGGTTCAATGGCCAGCGCGGTGGCGATGCCGGCCATGTCGATGCCGCTGTCGAGTACCTGTTCGACGATGGGCAGGCGCCGTATGCCACCGGTGACCATCACCGGCATGCGGGCCACGCTGGCCAGTTCGCTGGCCATTTCCAGAAAAAATGCCTCACGGGCCAGGGTGCGTCCGTCGCGGGCTTCGCCTTGCATCGCCGGGGCTTCGTAGCTGCCGCCTGACAGTTCCAGCAGGTCGATTGGCTGTTCGTTGAGCCATTCGATCACCTGACGAGCGTCGTCCGTGTCGAAACCGCCGCGCTGGAAGTCCGCCGAATTGAGTTTCACTGCAACGCAGAACTGTGGTGAAACGGCCTGACGCACAGCCTCGATCACCGACAGCAGCAGGCGTGCACGGTTTTCCAGCGAACCACCCCAGCGGTCGGTACGGCGATTGGTCAGCGGCGACAGAAACTGGCTGAGCAGATAGCCGTGAGCCGCGTGGATCTGGACGCCGGTGAATCCGGCTTTCTCGGCAAGCGCGGCACTCCTGGCGAAACGTTGAATGACCTCTTCGATGTCGTCCTCGGTCATCGGTTTGGGCTCGGCGAACAGTTTCGAGAACGAGCCCATTTCCAGTGCCACCGCTGATGGTGCCAACGCTTGCTGACCCATATTGGCGAAGGTCTGGCGGCCGGGGTGGTTGAGCTGCACCCAGACCTGCGCGCCGCCACTGCGGGCGATTTCAGCCCATTGACGGAAACGGTCCAGATGCCGCTCGTCTTCCAGCACCACGCCACCAGGGCCGGTCATGGCGCGGCGGTCGATCATGACGTTACCGGTCAGCAGCAACCCGGCGCCGCCTTCGGCCCAGGCCTGATACAAGCGGAACAGTTCACGGGACGGTGCCTGGTCACGATCCGCGAGGTTTTCTTCCATGGCGGCTTTGGCGATACGGTTGCCGACGGTCTGACCGTTGGGCAGTTTCAGAATCTGGAAGGGCGACATTGCTTGACTCCTCATCAGTGATGGAGAGAGGCTAAGCTTAAAGTTAACTTTAATGTCAAGCAGGCAATTCGAGGCTGAAATGAAAATTGGTGAACTGGCGCAACAGAGCGGGCTGAGCGCTTCGAGTATTCGCTTCTATGAGGCTCAGGGCCTGATTCCCAAAGTAGAGCGCTTGGGTAATGGTTATCGGCGCTACCCACCGCAAGTGCTGCAAACCCTGAACATCATCCGCAGTGCCCAGCAGGCGGGATTTTCCCTGGAAGAACTCAAGCAGTTGCTGCCAGCCGCCGGAACCGGCGAATTCAAGCATGAGGAGCTGGTGGAAGGCCTGACACGCAAGGTCGAGCAGATCGAAGTCATGCAGCAGCATCTGGCCCAAAGCAAGGCGCGGTTGCTGGAGGTGATCGACAGCATTCAATCCAAGCCCGAAGGCATGAGCTGCGGCGCGAATGCCGAACGGGTGCTGGCCTCGATCTACCCGGAATCCTGAGGCGGCGACGAAGGCGTACAGATTTTGAAATGATTTCCAGCTGTAGGAAAAGTCATCTGAGCCTGTACGCTTCAAGGCCTTTTTTCATTCAGGATTTGCATGAACACCCTCTCGGAGCCTCCCAGTTCTACTCAAAGAACCACGTTCCCTTCGCGCCATGGCGCGGTCTTGACGCACTCGCAGCATCCGGTTTTCCGACTCCCGACTATCGTTGATGGCGCAGCCTTCGAGCTTTCGCGCCGCACTTTGCCGTGCCCGGCAGCCTGAAATCACTGAAGAGAGATAGAGACAGAATATGGAATGGTTAGCGGATCCCACGGCATGGCTGGGCTTGTTGACACTGATCGTGCTGGAACTGGTACTGGGTATCGACAACCTGGTGTTTATCGCGATCCTGGCGGACAAACTGCCGCCGCATCAGCGCGACCGCGCACGAATCATCGGCTTGAGCCTGGCGCTGATCATGCGTCTTGGCCTGCTGGCGAGTATTTCCTGGCTGGTTACCCTCACGACACCGTTGTTCGAGGTGTTCGGCAAGAGCTTCTCTGGCCGTGACCTGATCATGCTGTTCGGTGGTGTGTTCCTGTTGTTCAAGGCGACCATGGAGTTGCACGAACGGCTTGAGGGTCACGTCGGCGAACGCTCGACCAACAACGCTTATGCGTTGTTCTGGCCGATCGTGGCGCAGATTGTCGTGCTTGATGCCGTGTTCTCTCTCGATGCGGTGATTACTGCCGTGGGCATGGTCGATGAACTGGCGGTGATGATGATCGCGGTGGTCGTGTCCATTGGCGTCATGATCGTTGCCAGCAAGCCGCTGACCCGTTTCGTCAACGCGCACCCGACAGTGATCATGCTCTGTCTGGGCTTCCTGATGATGATCGGTTTTGCCCTGACCGCCGAAGGTTTGGGCTTCCATATCCCGAAAGGTTATCTGTACGCCGCGATTGGTTTCTCGATCCTGATCGAAGTGTTCAACCAGATCGCCCGGGCCCGTCGCAAGCGCTCGATGCAGGGCTTGCGCCCGATGCGTGAGCGTACGGCCCACGCGGTGATGCGTTTGCTGGGAGGCCGCAAACTGGCGGTGGAAGAGGTCGGCGAAGAGATTTCCGACTTGCTGGACGATGGCGAAGCACCCAGTGCGGAGCTGTTCGACCGTCGCGAACGGGTGATGATCAGCGGCGTGCTGCAACTGGCCGAGCGTCCGATCCGCACGCTGATGACCGTGCGTGCGGATGTCGATCACATTGATCTGGCGGACGACGCAGCGGCGATTCGTACGCGACTGATGCATTCCTCCTACTCGCGCCTGCCACTGATTCGCAACGGCGCGGTGGATGAACCGTTGGGCTTCGTTCACAAGAAGGAGCTGCTCAAGGAATATCTGGCCGGCAACGAGCCAAATCTTGAACACGTGGCGCGCAAGACGCTGAACCTGCTCGACAGCTATTCGATCCTCAACGCACTGGAGCAGATGCGTGCGGCGTCGACCCACATTGCGTTCGTTGTAAACGAGTTCGGTGATTTTGTCGGCGTGTTGACCATGACCGACATTCTCGAATCGATCGCCGGTGAGTTGCCGGACGCCAGCGAAATCGCTGGCCCGGATGTGGTGGAAGAGCAGGGCGGGTTTGTGGTGAATGGTGCGATGAACCTGACGCGGATTCGCCAGCGCACCGGTTTCACGGCCGAACCGACCGAGGATTACCAGACCCTCGCCGGGTTGGTGATGAGTCTTCTGGATCGGCTGCCGATGAAGGGTGATCGCCTGGAACATGCCGGTTGGGGCATGACCGTGATGGCGGTCGAGGAGCGACGGGTAACGCGAGTGTTGCTCAAGCGTGAGGCCTGACGGCCTCACTGATGAAAGGTATACCGGTCTTTGCCGGTGTGCTTTGACTCATACAACGCTTCGTCAGCCTTGATCAGGGCCTGGTTGAGGGTATCGCCATCTTCGACCCGGGCCACACCGATGCTGATGGTCACCGGATGCCGGGTGGTTTGCTCACGAACCACCCGGCATAACTCACCGGCCAATGCCTCGACGTCCTCGCGGCGTACGCCCGCCAGATAAATCGCAAACTCCTCGCCACCCAGTCGCGCGTATTCGAACGGTGCCATTACCGCTTTGATGTCTGCTGCGATCCGCTTGAGCACTTCATCGCCGATGTCGTGGCCGTACACATCATTCACTTTCTTGAAGTTGTCGATGTCGATCATCGCCAGGTAATGGTCGTGCTCGCGAGGCGCTGCTTGCAGGCTCTTTTCGGCACGGGTCATGAACGAGCGGCGGTTGGGGATTTCAGTCAGCGTGTCGTTGTAGGCTTGATCCAGCAACAGCTTGGACATGATGTAGTTGTAGAGCTTGGTCTCGCGCAGCTTCAAAAACGTATAGATCGTCAACGCACAGAGAAACACACTGTAGGCGATGGTCATGACGCCTTTGAGTTCCAGCAGGCCGATACCGGTCCCCATGAAGGGGTTGAGTATCAGCCAGGTGACGACTTGCGCACCGAAGAACGACCAGCGACTGAGGGGCAGCACGGAGGCGCTGTAAAGCGTGGTGGCGGCAGCGAGCACCAGCCAGATGCCATGAAAGGTCGGCGGCAGACCGTCGATCACCAGCCGTATGCCCAGGGTGATGAGGAACACGAAGGTCAGGTTAAGCCAGTCGAAGTGACGGGCTTTGCGCGTAAACATCAACACCACAGCAAGTACGGCGAACGCTGCGATGAACACCATAGAGCGCCAGGTGAAGCCCTGATCGCCGAGGAAACTGACGATCAGATCGAAGGCCAGCCAGATGCCCATGCTGGCCAGATAGATCAGCAGGCAGAACGAATGCAGCCGCTCGAACTCATGCTGGATGAACTCGTCCCACAGTTCGGCGGGCGCGGTTCGCTTCAGGACTTCATCTTCAATGGTTTTGTACATTGCTGCCCGGATGCTTGCGCTGGTTGTCGAGAATCACCTGTCCCCACGGCCGGTATCGCAGGGAAAACACGGCACTTTGATGACAGCCGGTGGAGGCGGCATCCGGGGTTGCCGGCTCGGCGCGGAAAGCCTCGCCTTCACGGCTGACCTGGCGGAACGCTTCACGCACGATGCCGACGGAGCAGGGCAGTGCGCTGGCATAGCCGTTGCGCACCAGCACTGGCAGGCGTCCGGTACCCGCGCCGTCCTGCCACCAGACCTGTGCGCCGGCTGCTGTCAGATCCCCCAGCCATTGGGCGTTGACTGTCGGGGCCAGCTTGCCGGCACTGAAGGCGCTGACATGCAGCGGTGCGTCCAGTTTTGCGGCGAAATCCTTCAACTGACGCTGGAGCGTTGCCCGCCGGTCGGCTGCCAGAAAGTGCAAGTCATCCAGTTCCAGCGGCAAATACCAACCGCTGACCGGCAGCTTCCATTCCAGGCGCAACTTCTGTTGCTGCGCCAGCGATTGTCCCAGTTGCGCTTGCCAGTAGGCGCCGAGGCCGGCGCTGTCAAGTTCGTCGATGCGTTTGTAGTACGCCGGATCCATCGACAACCCGAGCACCAGTTGCAGGCCTTGCTGTAGGGCGAGTTTCAGGCTGTTGGCGAGCCATCCATTGGCGCCGCCAAAGTCCGAGTCACCGTACGCAGTCCATTGCACAATCACGGTTCGCGTGCCTTGCCGGGCCGTGTCCTGCCAGACTTTCTGCCACTGCGCCTGGGTCAGGCCGGCGTCGACATTCAGCGGCTGATAGAACACCCGTTCATCGGCCCGTGCGAGAGTGGCGCAGAGCAGCAGGAAGAAACACAACATCCATCGAGCCATCAGAAATTCCACTCCACGCCCAGCAGCACACCGTTGCCGCCTTCATACAGATTGCCGCCCAGCGACTGTTGATATTCGGTGCGTACCGTCAGTTTCGAGCGGTAGGCGTTGTAGCGGTCTTCGTCGTACCACCATTGCCAGCGCAGACCGACGCCCGTACGCAGATCCTGGCGCCAGTCGTTGCTCGGATCCTGGCTGGCAAATTCAAGGAAGCCGTAAGGCATGATCGTCTGGGCACCGCTGTTCGGCAGTTTCCACGCATGCCCCTGCTGGAATCGCGACAGCCACTGGTGATCGCCGGCCTTGGTCCACCAGGCGGCATCGAGGTAGAGGAAGCGCTCGTCCCAGTCGTTTTCGTCGACGCGCCAGTCGTTGCGGTACTTGCCCTGATCGAGGAATGAGGCCGTAGCGCGCAGCAGGTAGTCGGTGGAGGTGTGGCCGTCCTGGCGATGATCATTGATCTGATCCAGCAGTTTTTCCGGCACCAGCATCTGGCCGAGGCTCAGGCTGTGGTTGTCGTCATCGTTGAACTGGCTCTGTTTGTAGATCTCACCGTAGAAGTTGATGTTCTGCGTGCCCCACGGCTTGTAGCGCAGGCCGACGCCGGCGGCGAGGGACTCGGCGTAACGGGAGCGACCCTGCCCACCAAGCAGTACGCGACCGTACACCGACAGCGTGCTGCCGGCGCGGCTCGGTTCATCGCCGAGGGCGTGGTCCCACATCGCCAGTTGTACGTTTTGCGAGTCGGCGCGGCGGTTCGAACCTTTGCTCTCGTCCGGGCGCACGAAGTCATTGGTCGACACTCCGGCCGGCGACCAGGTGCTGGCAATCGTCCGGCTGTCACGGCGGGAGAGGGTTTCATGGGCCCGGCGCTGACGGTAGCGCCGGGCCTCCATGCTGCCGTCCTCGTCGTCAGCGGCTACCGGGTTCTGTTCCAGATCGATCACCCGGCGCAGTTCCTTGCGGGCCGAGGCGCTGTCTTCCACTTCGTCATAACGCCAGGCCAGGGTTTCGCCGAGTCGATAATCCTCGGGGAAGTCACGGGTGGCCTGTTGCAGGTAGGGGATTGCGGTGGCGCGTTCTTCGCGGGTTTCGGCGCCGGCCAGGCGCATGCCGTAGTCGGCGCGGTAACGCGGGTTGTTCGGATCGCGGCGCACAGCCTCGGCCAGCCATGCAGTGCTTTGCGGCAAGTCGCCGGCCTTTTGTGCGGTGACCGACGCTGCGTAGAAATGCCCGGCGTCCGGTGCTTGCTGCAAGGCTTTACGCTGACGCTCCAGCGCCTGGGCATGATCGCCACGGGCATCGGCGATGGCTGAACCGAGGGCCCACTCATTGGCGCCCCGCGTCGTGCTTTGCTGCCAGTAACCTTCAGCGGCCTGGCTGTCACCTGCATTCAGCGCACTGCGGCTGGCGGTAAGGCGGGCGTTGTCGCTCAGTTCTGTTGCGGGAATACTGCGCCAGATGGCCAGCGCTCCTGCGGAATCGCCTGCGGCTTCGAGAGCGTAGGCCAGGGGCAGCCGGCTGCTGCGGTCACCGAGTTTTTCCGCTTGCTGGTAATACACGACCGCTTCGCCCGGTCGATCCGGCATCGCACAACGACCCAGGGCACGGTAATCGCCGGCGACTTGCGGATGGTTGCCGATGGCTTGCTGAACGGCATCGCACTGGCCGTTTTCTGCGAGCTGCGCGAGCAATTGACCACGGGTGGTGCCATCCACGCGGGTGAGCAACGAAGCCATGCGCCGTTTTTGTTCTGGTGTCGTGGTTTTCGAAGCCGCATACAGACCGGCCAGACGTTGGAGTGCTGTGGCCGGCAAGCGTCCTTGATGACGGTCGAACGCGGTTTCCAGCAACTGTTGCGCCTGTGCGTGATCGCCATTGTTTACCGCCAGATAGGTGGCCTGGTTCAGCGAGTTCAGGTTGCCGGTCTGCCGGTAGTGAAGCTCCCACAAGGTTTGTGCTTCGGTCATGCGTCCCATGCGTTGCGACAGTTCCGCCCGACGTTTGACGATTTCAGGTGTTTGCGTCTGGCCGGCCAGCCACGCATCGACCTTGTCGCTGCGCCCCTGATCCTGCCAGACATTCAAGATTTGCTCCTGGCGGCGACTGTCCCAGGGCTGCGGCAGTCGGGTGGTTTGCAACAGGTCGGTGGCTTGCAGGCGTTGTGCGAGTATCAGCCAGGTTTGCGGGTCTTCGTCAGGTGTGCAGCCGCGAAATTGCTTGAGCGCTGCTTCCGGGTCCTGGCGCGACAACCATTCGGCGGTCTCCAGGCAAGGCCGCTGCAGGTCGTTGCTCAAGCGCTGCACGGTCGGCACGTCTTCGGTCTTGCGCGCCAGTTCCCACAGGCGCTGGCGTTGTGCCGGGTCGGCCAGATCGGAGTCCGGCAACGACTGAATCCAGCGTTGTGCCTGTTGCTCGTGGCCCATGGCAATGGCGCGGTCGACCATTGCGAGGCGGACTTTGCGTGCGGCCTCGGGGCTCGGGGCCTGTTGCAACAGTTGTTGCAACGGTTTTTTCGTCGAGGCGCTGCACGTAGGCATTGGCCAGACGTTGCCAGCCTTCGGCATCCAGCTGTTTGCGTGCTGCGAGCGGTGCGAGCTGATCGATGGTGCCGCTCCAGTCGCGCAGTTGCTCCGACCAGTTGGCCCGCGCCAGACGCAGGATATTGTCATCGCCCTTGGGCGACAGTTGTGCGAGCCAGTCGTGGGCCTTGGCCGCGCCGCCGAACTTGGCCAGGCTCAGGCTATATGCCTGCCACAGGCGTACGCGGTCATTCAGGCTGCTAGTGGCCATCCAGCTTTCAACCTGAGTGCTGGTCGGCGGATCCTGTTCGATCCAGGTCAGGCGCAGGTCAAGAAGGGCGTCGCTGTTGGCCGGCAACGCTTGCATCGCGTCTTTGTAGCGGCGTTGTTTGGCCAGCGACTCAACCAGCAGTGCCCGGGCCTCATCGTTTTTCGGGACCTTTTCCAGCAAGTGGCGCATCAGGCGCTCGACTTCTTTCCAGTTGCCCTTTTTCGCTTCGCGATAACTGCGGTCCATGTAGGGATAGCTGCGGAACTGTTCGAAGTCGCTCAGCGGTGCAGCCTGTAGCGGGTATGCGGTGCTCAGGCCCAGCAGCAGGCTGCCCATCAGCAAGGTGTGACGATGCACAGGCTTCATGCGACCTCCCGGACAATGCGGTAGGCGGCTTGCTGTTCACTGGCCTGGTCGGCCAGGGCCTGTTCCAGGACTTCCTGGGTGATCATGCCCCGGGAAATCAGGTGTTCGCCGAGCGACATCTGTTCGGCGTCAAAGTCGATCAGCGCCTGATTGAAAAGAGTCGGCGGCACCATGCCGCGTACCTGCAACAGATTGCCCAGCAGCACCTGATGGCGGCTGACCCGCTCCAGCAAGGCTTCATCGTCCTGATGGCGCTCAAGCACTTCGAGCATATGACGCACTTCCTCATTCTGGCGGGGACTGGCGTACCAGTAGCGAATCCCCAACGTGACGCGGCCCTGGGGTGCCAGACGGCTACGCACCGGGCGTTTCAATTGACGGCTGATGGCGCCGAGCGAGACCTGGCTGACCGGGCCTTCGGAGGCCAGAATCAGGGTGTCGCCTTCTTCGGCTACCGGCAGCACGCCGTAGTGCGATGCGACCCGGCGTGGCACGGCATCGATCAGGCGCTTGTCGAGCTTGAACGGGTTGAGCGGCGCCCACTCCAGATCCAGCTGTTCGGCCAGGGTTTGTACAAGCTGTGTGCTGTCGATGTATTCGCGCAACAGCAATTCGCGCCCCAGACGCCGGCGCACCGGGCTAGTGATCGCCGCTTCCAGTTGCTCTTCGGTCAGCAGGCCTTTCTCCACCAGTCGATGGCCGAGCGGGGTACGTTGCGCCTTGGTCAGTGCCGGGAATTCGTGGGTGGTCTTGTCCCAGGCCACGCGCCGCGAGTCGCCCATCTCCATCACCTGGCGCAGGGCGCGCAGGTTGGCGAAGAAGTTAACGAAGTTGCTCCACATCATGCGCGGCGCCGACAACAGGCCTTCCACCAATCCGTAGTAACGGGTAACGAACCAGCCACGCTGGAACAGACGGTTGAACAGCATCAGCCCGTTGAGCCACAGCAGCACCGAAAGCAACGAACTGTCGGCAAGGATCGACGGGTAGCGCCAAGAGTCCGGGGAAATCACCGTGACCGCCCACATCGCCAGCAGCACCAGGAACAGCAGGTTGACCAGAAAACTCAGCAGGTAGGCGATCAAGCCGCGACGGTCACGCCACAGGAAGTAATTGAGCAGACCCTTGCGGCTCCAGCCGAGGTTCTTGGTGCCCTGAAACACGATGCCGACGATCCATCGCGACTTCTGCCGGATCGCGTGCTGCAGGTCCCGTGGGAAATGTTCCCGCACACAGATCACCTGAGAGAACTCGCGGTTCATCCCGAACACCCAGGGTTGTTCCAGCGCCAGTTTCGGATCGCTGACCGAATAGCGGGCGAAGATGCATTTCATGCCTTTCTGCTTCAGACGGAAACCGATGTCGTAGTCTTCGGTGAGACTCTGCACATCGAAGGCAATGCCGTCGCCGTCTTCCAGCAGGGCGCTGATGGCTTTACGGCTGAAGCAAGTGCCAACGCCGGCGCTGGGTACCTGGCCGGTGAGGGCTTCGCGGACGATGACGTCCTTGCCGTGGTTTTCGGCGAACTCATCGACGTAGTGGCCGGCAGTGAAACCCTTCCATTCTGGTGCGTAGGGGTAGACCGGAATCTGGATCAGGTCCTTGTTCGGCAGCAGGTAGTTGTAGAGGCGCAATTCCATCGGCGAAATCACGTCTTCGGCATCGTGCAGGATGAACCCGGCGAACTGGATTTTCGCCTCGCTCTCGAAGCGCAGGATCGCGTCGATGATGTTGTTCAGGCAGTCGGCCTTGCTGGTCGGGCCAGGTCGGGCGCACACCACTTTGTGCACGTTGGGGTAGTGCTGGCAGACCGCGTCGACATCGGCCTGGGTCTCGGCGTCGTTGGGGTAGGTGCCGACGAAAATCTGATAGTTCTCATAGTCGATGGTCGAGGCGGCCAGCCGCGCCATCTCGCCGACCACGCCGACTTCGTTCCACGCCGGCACCATGATCGCCAGCGGCTTCTCGGGAATCGAATACAGGCGTTCCTCGTCGGCACGTTTGAATTTCTCGTAGATCCGCCAGCGCCGGATGAACTTGCGGCTCCAGTACACCAGATCGATGAACAGGTCATCGAGGCCAAGGATGAACATCAGCAGGGCGAGGATGATCGCCACATACTTCAGACCAAACAGCACATACGCAAAGAAGTCGACCCAACCCAGACTCATACGCCGTTACCCGCCGCCGAGCGTGCGCTCAGCCAGGCGTGCAGGCGTTTGGCGATGCGTTCACTGGCGTGGCCGTCACCGTAGGGGCTGTGGACGCGGCTCATGCGTTGGTAGGTTGCTTCGTCATCGAGCAACTGGCTGGCTTCCTTGACGATCTTCGCGGTGTCGGTGCCCACCAGCAACACCGTGCCGCCCTCGAGCACGGAGGGGCGTTCGGTGACGTCACGCAATACCAGTAGCGGTTTGCCGATGGCCGGCGCCTCCTCCTGGACACCGCCGGAGTCGGTCAGGATGAAGTGCGCACGGCCCATCAGCCAGACGAAGTTCGGGTAATCCTGAGGGGCGACCAGATAAATGTTGGGTTTGTCGGCGAGCATGCCGTACACCGCGCTTTGCACCTGCGGGTTGAGGTGTACCGGATAGACAAATTGCACATCCGGGTAGCGCAGGGCGAGGTCGGCCAGGGCCTGGCAGATGTTCTGGAAACCGTCGCCGAGGTTTTCCCGGCGATGGCCGGTGATCAGCACCATGCGACGGTTGTCGTCGAGCACCGACAACGGGGAATCCGCCGCCGGCCGCCACTGGCTTTGCTGCTGGTGCGTGCGCATCCACAGCAGCGCATCGATCACGGTGTTGCCAGTGATTTCGATGTTGTCTTGAGGCACGCCTTCGCGCAGCAGATTGGCTTCGGCCTTGCCGGTCGGCGGAAAGTGCAGGTCGGCAATGACGCCGGTCAGGCGCCGGTTGGCTTCTTCCGGCCAGGGCGCGCGCAGGTTACCGGTGCGCAAGCCTGCCTCGACGTGGCCGATTGGCAACTGGCGATTGAAGGCGGCGAGGGCGGCAATGAAGCTGGTGGTGGTATCGCCGTGGACCAGCACGATGTCCGGTTTGACCCGTTCGTAGGCCTGATCGAGTTGTGCAAGCAGATGTTGCGAGAGACCGTTGAGGGTCTGGCCCTGGGTCATGACTTGCAGGTCTTCATCGACCGTCAGTTCGAACGCGTCGAGCACTTGCTTGAGCATCTCCCGATGCTGGCCGGTCGAGCAGATGTTGAGTTTGATGTCGGGCCACTGACGCAGAACCCGGGCCAGCGGGGCCATTTTGATGGCCTCCGGGCGAGTACCGAAAACCATCATGACGTTAAAGGACATTAGACCCCTCCTGGGACGAAGCAAGGCCGTGGCCGATTGGCCAACAGCACCTATCTCTTTCTGAGAAATAAAGAAAAGCAGCCGGATGGGAGCTTGTCCAATCCGGCCTCGAGGCTAGTTGTTACAGATCAATTGGAACGAAAGTGCCATTATCTGATGGCTCTTAGGTGGCACTTTCAGGAAAAGTTCCATCGTTTTGCGCGGGGGATGGTGCAGAGGGTACGCAGGGTGTGGCGAAGCCAGCTCAGGTCATGGGCTGGTTTGCGTGGCGGGGCGGAATATCTGGTTTTGCCGAGGAATTGGGTGAAATCTTGCAGGAGGGATTCATCCGTGCCGATGCCTTTAAGTTTTTTGACCAGTACGCCTTCCTTGTAAAACAACACCGTCGGAGTGCCCGTGACATCGGGATGTCGACACGACTGTGCGGTATCGAGCATGAAGATATCCATCCAGGGCCGAAAGGGCTTGGCGATCTCGAGAAAAACGGGACCGGAAAACACACAGGCACCGCAATGCTGGTTGAAGAAGTACAGGACGACGAGGCGCCTGGCTTTCAAGACCTTCCGGTACGTCGGAGGCAGCGCTGAATATCGAGTCGGCTTCGTCATTGGAGCCTCCTGATCAATGAATCTGAAAGGCCTTTGACGTTAAAGCAGGGCAAAACGGCGGTCTACTGTCAGAAATTACAGGTAGGTCCTACAAAGGATAATTTCGTCCTACTTTGCTGCCAGAGCATTCCCTCAGAAGACTCAGATCCGCAGACGCCAAGCAGTTGGTATCGTTTTTCAGGCGTTTATCAAAGGAGCTCCTGATGGGCAGCGATGCAGGTTTGAAAGCAGTTTCCGTAGCAAAAGGATTGAAGTCAGATGCGCCCTGGAGTGCTATTTTCAGCACTCTGAAAAGCACTCCGAGGCAACCCTTCATGACACATATTGTCCTTTCCCAAGTCGTAGCGAGCATTTCCGAACTGAAAAAAATCCCATGGGTACTGTCGCAGCAGGCGGAGGTGATTCAGTTGCAATTCTCAACCGCAGTGAGTAGAATGCCCATTCACCTCGTAGCCAGTTGTGCCGATGAATATCCCTAATCTGATTACCGTTCTCCGTGTCCTGCTTATCCCGATCTTCATTTTGCTGTTCTATCTGCCTTACCAGTGGAGTTATCTGGCTTCAAGTTCGGTCTTTGCCTTTGCGGCAGCAACGGACTGGCTGGATGGTTATCTGGCGCGACGCCTGGAGCAAAGCACTCCGTTTGGTGCGTTTCTGGATCCCGTCGCTGACAAGTTGATGGTTGCTGTTGCACTGGTGTTGCTGGTGCAAGAACACGGTAACTTGTGGCTCACACTGCCGGCGGCCGTCATCATCGGTCGCGAGATCGTCGTTTCGGCGCTGCGTGAGTGGATGGCCGAGCTCGGTGCGCGGGCCCATGTGGCGGTGTCGAATTTGGGCAAATGGAAAACCGCTGCACAAATGCTTGCGTTGGTGATCCTCCTGGCCAACCCCAAGATTTTCAGCTTCTGGGTTTTCATCGGTTATGCGTTGCTGATGGTATCGGCAGGCCTGACTCTGTGGTCGATGGTTCAATACCTCCGGGCTGCCTGGCCGCATCTGAAGACCGATGTTGAAAAGAAATAAAACTTTTTTGAATCAAAGGGTTGACGGCGCTTCTGATTTCTATAGAATGCGCCACACCAAGCGGGAATAGCTCAGTTGGTAGAGCACGACCTTGCCAAGGTCGGGGTCGCGAGTTCGAGTCTCGTTTCCCGCTCCAAGTTTGTACAGCGTTTGTTGTTGCGCTACTGACAACAAAAGCTTTGAGGCCGAGTAGCAAAATGGTTATGCAGCGGATTGCAAATCCGCCTACGCCGGTTCGATTCCGACCTCGGCCTCCACTATAAACAAGCTCCGTAGATCCATGATTTACGGAGCTTTTTTTATTTTCATCGTGCTGAAAGATTTAGTCTTTAAAACAGCCTTTGCGAACTTGCTTCACCGGGGACTGATGTATATATTTCCCCCTCTGCTGCACGGGCAACAATCTGTCAGGATTGTGATTCGGCATCAGAGCCGCGTAACACCGCGCTACCGCCCGAATGGCGAAACTGGTAGACGCATGGGACTTAAAATCCCCCGCTCGTAAGGGCGTGCCGGTTCGATTCCGGCTTCGGGCACCATCTAAAATCAAGGGTTTGCGGGCGAAAGCTGATGCAAGCCCTTGTTTGTTTTCGGGCCGCAATTTTGAATGTCGTCCCGGCAATCTGATCTATTCGGCGATCGCTGTCAGCGCGTTCGGCGTTATCAGCCGCGATCTTAATGGTCATCCGGTGACCGCGGGTAAAAGCCAGGCCGTACCATCCGTTGAGCTGCGAACTCTGCTTGCGTTGCGATAAGGCGCAGGGTGGGGGGAGTGTAGAGCCCAGTGAGTCGCCACACTCTTCTCCAGTAGGCGTTGTTATTCGAAATTGGCCTTCCTGATATCCCCATGCTTGTTTTGCAAGTAAACGGTGTATGGCAGCACAAGAGTGTCTGCGACTGCTGACATCCCCAAGTCCAGGAGGATTAAGGCTGCAGCAGGATGCCCATCAAAACCACTGCTGTGTCGTGGCTCCGCATCCAGGGTGCAGTAATCAAAAATCGCTCCACCGTAAATGCGCGAAACAGAATCGCAGTGTGAATGCCAGCGCGCCAGTTTGTTACTGGCTACGGCATCATCCCGGAAGGTCGTGTTGATCGTTCCGCATCCCGACGCCGAAGCGGCTGCGAACATCAACAGAATGTTTCGGAACTTCATATGATCGACTCCTTTCGAAAAAGCTGAATGGTAGCTGGGTCAGCAGAGTCGAACCTTCAACAATGCCGAGAACCGCGACACGCTACGTGAAAATGCAAATGGTGTCGCGCCGTTCGGTAATGGTGACTGCTGAGTTAAGCAGCAGCGGGGCGCGTAGCCTTGGGTGACGGATATGACGACCCCGATGTGCCGCAGATTAGTGCGGTGTGTCTTTACTCTTTTTTGGCGCCACTTCTTTCAGTTGGTCGAGAGGCGCAATTCCTGAGCCAGATCGATCAACGCACGCAGGCGCGCAGGTACAAAACGTCGACCCGGGTAATAAAGCCTCAGTCCTCCAAACGACGGGCACCACGGTATCAGCAAAGGTGTCAGGGCACCGCTGGCGAGTTCTTCCTGGATGAACCACTCGGAAATGAAACCAATGCCAAGTCCCGACAATACGGCCTGTTTGATGGCCAGCAGCTCATTGGACGAGAATCGCACGGGAAGATCCATCTGTATTTTCTGCCCGTCGTGCTCAAGCTCCCACTGATAGAGACCGCCGTGAGCCATACGCATGCCAATGCTCTGGTGTGCAAGCAGATCTCGCGGATTCTCCGGTACGCCATATCGCTCCAGATATTCGGGTGTGGCCACCACGAGCATCCGTATGTCGGCTGACAGCGCCACGGCAATCATGTCTTGCGGCACGGACTCTGCCAGGCGAATCCCGGCATCGAAACCACCGGCGATGATGTCGACCATGCTTGATTCGCTGACAATATCGATACGTACTTCGGGGTAGCGCTGGGCGTAATGCTTGAACAAAGGCTCCAGCAGCAGATAGGCCGCACCATGCGGTGCGTTGATACGCAACGTGCCACTGGGTTTGTCGGGGCCGACACTGGCCTCTTCATCAGCACTTTTAATTTGTGCCAGCGCAGGGGCAATGCGCTCCACGTAACGCTGCCCGATGTCGGTCAAGGCTACGCTGCGCGTGGAGCGATTAAACAGACGGACCTTCAATCGTGATTCCAGACCCGCCACTGCGCTGCTCACTGCGGTGGTGGACATCCCCAGTTCCTGCGCTGCAGCGCGAAAACTGCTGCGTCGCGCAACGGCCAGAACCACCTCCAGCTCGGTCATTCCTGTTCTGTGCATTAATTGTCCTGAAAATAGGGATGCTTCATAACGAAAAGGGTAGCTTATCGGAATAATCTGCGCTCCCTAGACTTCACTTCACCAAGACTCGTTTCAGGCGAGTCCTATGAGCGAGGAGCCGTCATGCAACGCATTGAACATATCTACATCAACGGCGAGTTCGTTATTCCGCAGGGGCGTGAATGGTTCGATCTCCATAATCCAAGCAACGAAGAGGTTATCGGCCAGGTGCGTCTCGGTGATGCTTCGGATGCCCAGCGCGCCATCGCGGCCGCCAAAGCAGCGTTCCCCGCCTGGTCCCGCAGCCGTCGGGAGGATCGTATTGCCGCATTGCAGCGCATGCATCGGGCGGTGGCGGCAAGGGAGGATGAGTTATTGGAGGCGATTGTCCTAGAATACGGCGCGCCCGTGGTACGCGGTCGCTGGATGGCAACTTATCCGGCTGATGTGATTGCGCAGGCGATCGAAGCATTGCAAGCATTCGAGTTCGAGGAACATGCCGGTATGGCCAAGGTCATTCTGACGCCTGTGGGCGTTACCGGTCTGATCACGCCCTGGAACAGCAATGCCGGCTTTATTTGCAACAAATTGGCCACCGCACTGGCGGCAGGTTGTACAGCCGTCATCAAGCCCAGCGAAATGAGCGCGTTGCAGACGCAGGTCGTGCTCAAGGCGCTGCATGAAGCGGAACTGCCACCGGGTGTATTCAATATCGTCAACGGGCGGGGAGATGTGGTTGGTGAAGAAATCGCCCGTCATCCCGATGTTGCCAAGATCTCGTTCACGGGCTCGTCAGCTATTGGTCAGCATCTGATCAAGGCCGGCGCCGATACCATGAAACGCGTAACGCTGGAGTTGGGCGGCAAGTCGCCCACTGTGGTGCTCGACGACGCGGATTTTCCCGCGGTCATACCATTGGTGCTGCAAGCCGGATTCTTGAACAGCGGACAGGCTTGTATCGCGGGGACTCGAATTCTTGTGCCGCGCAGCCGTCTGGCAGAATTCGAGACCGTTGCGAAGGAAGGCGTGTCACGGTTTCAGTCGGGAGATCCGCGTGCCCCTGATACCGACATTGGGCCAATGGTGAGTCAGAAGCAGTGGGAGCGGGTACAGCGTTACATTCGTATCGGCCAGGAAGAGGGCGCGAGGTTACTGGCAGGTGGCGAAGGTCGCCCGGAGGGGCGGCATGCCGGATGGTTCGTCAAACCCACGATTTTTACCGATGCTGACAACCGGATGCGCATCGCTCGAGAAGAAATCTTTGGTCCCGTGCTGACGATCATCCCTTATGAAGATGACGCGGAGGCAATCAGTATTGCCAATGACACGGATTATGGGCTGAGTGCCCTGGTTCTCGGAAAAAGTCCGGAGCGCTGTGCAAGCATTGCTCGTCAGATCGATTCGGGGCGCGTACTCATCAATACTCTGGCTCACGAACCACGCGCTCCCTTCGGAGGCTTCAAGCATTCCGGCCTCGGGCGGGAAATGGGTCGCTGGGGAATGAGTGAGTATCTGGAACCGAAGACGTTGATCACAGGCTAGTCGCTGAACTGACGACGGGACCGAAAAGGGCACGCAGCTTCGATAAAAGTAAGGCGTTAAATCAAGGGCTTGCATGATGTACTTCATGTAAGCCCTTTTCTTTGCTTGCGAAACGGTGCGTTCTTTCAGCGCATTCTTCCTTCACTGTGACGTGTTCCAGATCCCGGTCGACGCGGTGCGTTCGGCATAGGCGCTGAAATCTTTTGCCGGTCGCCCCAGCGCTTGTAGCACGCCATCGGCGACGGGGGTGTTGCGCCCGTCGAGCACGGTGGTGAAGAGATAGAGCACCAAGTCAACCCACGGCGCCGGCAGTTGCGCAATCTCCAGTTCTTTGCGGTAGAGCTCGACCGGTACTTGTGTGAACTGAATATTGCGCCCTGTGGCTGTGCCGATTTCCTGCACCGCTTCGGCAAAGGTCAGAGCCTTTGGCCCGGTTAGCTCATACAGCTTTCCAGTATGTCCGGGGCGTGTGAGGGCTTGCACGGCGACATCGGCAATGTCATCGGCATCGACAAAAGGCTCCGCGACATGACCCACCGGCAGCGCCAATTGGCCCTCGATGATCGGTTCCAGAAAATGCGCCTCGCTGAAGTTCTGGAAGAACCAGCTGCAACGCAGGACGGTCCAGTCTATGCCGCTGTTTTTCACGATTCTCTCTGCGTCCTGCGCTTCGACTTCACCGCGTCCAGACAGCAGCACCAGGTGCTTGATTTGGTGTTCGGAAGCCTGCATCACAAATGCCTGCAATATTTCCAGAGCACCGGGCATGGCGAGGTCAGGCTGGTAGGCAATATAGACGGCGCGGACACCCTTCAAGGCTGCGCTCCAGGTTGAAGGATTGTCCCAATCAAATGGAATAAGTGCATGGCGTGAGCCGGGGCGAACCGGAAACCCCAGTTCAGTCAGACGCTGGCTCACGCGGCTTCCGGTTTTGCCGGTGGCGCCAAGAACAAGAAAAGGTTGGTCTTCCGAGCGTGTCATGATCATCTCTCCGATTAAATGTGAGGTGTCCTCACAAAAAATACGATAGATGCTCATATTAAGCCGTCAATAAAATCGGCCTCTCGGCCGACGACAGGTCATGAGATGAAAGCTGCGGGCTTAAGTCGGGGCGTCAGCGACAGGTTGAAGCAGTTCGCGAAGCGACATGCGCTTGAAGGCTTCCACCAGGCGTCGGCCTTCCTCCGGCGAGCAGGAAATGGCCAGGCGCATGGTCGATTCGCCCAGTTGCCAGACCAGAAACGCCGCATCACTCACCTGTTGCGGATTGGCATTCGGAAAAGCACGGAGCATCGCCCGGGTCAGCATGTGTGCGGCAATGCGACTTTCCTGCAGTTCCAGATCCAGTAGCTGCTTGTCTGTCTGCATGCCCGACCAGATATCGCGCATCACCGGTTCTGCCGTAATGATCCGGTAGTACAGATCCAGCAGATCCGAATAGGCGGATTTCAGGGTGGGGGCGTCATGGACTGTTTCAGGGCGGCCTCGATGCATCGGCGGCTCTCGGCGTTGTAGCGTTGTGCGAGGCTCAGGATGATCGAACTCTTGTCGGGAAAGTACTGATAAAGCGAGCCGATGGAAATTTCGCAGAGCGCTGCGATTTCGCTCATTTTCAATTGATCGCTGCCCTTGCTGGCAATCAATCGAGTGGCCACACCGAGAATTTTCTCCTGGCGTTCACGGCTGCGTTTCTGCGAAGGGTTGCGTCGCGGCGAGGGGTGGATCCGGCGCTGTCGGCAGGTTCAAAAGATGCTTGCACAATGAGTTTCCAAAACAGGGACGGACAAAAACTCACCATAGCATCGGCAGATCTACACAGGGATAAACACTTTCGCAAAAAGGGCCGGGCAGGCCGGCCCGTTGTGAGGGGTTGTCTACACGAAAGCCTGGCCGGTAAAGCCTCGTGGCAGCCGCTGAAGCCCCGCCATGGCCGTCAGACGGTCGATCCATTCCGAGCGCCAATTGATGCATGATGTGACGTCTTGGCATGGCGCGCGGCCCGACGCGCAGCATTGCGCTGGTCCTTGCGCGCCTCCTTGTAGGCTTCAGTGTTGCGGCAGCTGCGGCATTTGACGCGATTGAGTTCGGAACTCGCGCTGAGATTATTGCCTTTGTGACCACAGGCAAGATGCCCGTCGATTTTGAAGTGAATGACCATGAGACGCCTCCTTGGTGACGTGTAAAGGGTTTGACCTTTCACCACCAAGGACGTTCTTTTTAACTGGCCTCACGCTAATCGATGGATTAGCGGAAACGTGGCAGCGGCCGATCGACAGGTTTGAGCGACGACAGGGTGCTGCGGATCAGCGGAGTGTCCTTTTCGATGTCGTTCAGACGGTCGCGGATGCGCAGGGCGGTCGGGTGCCCGCCTTGATGATCGACCCAGTCGGCGATCTCTTTGCACGCCGCGGCAAGTCGTGCCTCCCGGGCCTCGAGCAAGGTGAGGAGAGTGGTGATGGACTCTCTTTCGGACATGGAACACCTCCGTTCAGTAAACCGCTCTGAGGCAGCAAAAAGCCCGCGAAGCGCGAGCTCTCTGCCGTTGGGGCGCTGCTCCTTCAGCTCGTTTGAGTATAGACCCGTAAATGACAGCTATCAGTCGCAAGACTCATTGACGGTCACCCGGACACTGGCGGCATTGAGTCGCTGGCATTCTCGCCGGGCGTCCTCTTCCAGATCGTAACCATCCCCGATGAAACCGCCGGTACGCGTGTCGTTGATGCGATACCAACTGGTGGCCTCGGCGGGTTCGTGGAGACTTTCTCCTGCGCGGCGACCGTGAATGATGATCTTGTTGCAACGCTTCACGACGAATATGTCTTCCATGGCGTCACCGCAGCTGATTCATATCAGATCAACTATAGAAGGCCTGACAAATCGTGCAAAAAATAGGCAGGTCAGCTCGTCGGTTGAAGTAGCCACCCGGAACGATGCCAGTTCAGAGAGTGAGTTGGTTGCAGCGCCTTGAGGAAGTCCTGGTCGTGCGAAATGGCAACTATCGCTCCCGGAAATGTCTGCAAGGCTCGTTCGAAAGCTTCCACCGAGGGCAGGTCCAGATGATTGGTCGGTTCATCCAGCAACAGCAATTGCGCGGGCTCTGCTCTCCACAATGCCAGCGCCAGTGCGGCTTTCAGGCGTTCGCCACCGCTCAATGAAGCGCAACATCCCGTGGCGCGACGAGCATCCAGTTGCAGGTGAGCGAGGTTGCTGCGCAGCGTGCCTTCGTCCAGTCCCGCGCCCTGCATCATCAGCTGTTCGGTGATCGAGCGCTGATCGTCCAGTTGGGCTAGTTGCTGATCAATAAACGCGAACGGCACGTGAGTCGTGACGACCCCGTCGACAGGCGCCCATTGCCCGGCCAGTACTTTCAGCAGGGTCGATTTGCCGCACCCGTTGGGACCGCTGACAGCGATTCGCATCGGACCACGGATCGCCAGGCTAAGGCGGCTCGTTGCTGCTGCGCGGGGCAGCCATGGCAATCCGGCTTCAATCAGCGTGCAGACCTGGCGATTGCTCGGTACGGTGCTTCCGGGCAGGTTGACCAGCACACCGTCTGCGGGCTGTACCTTGGCGTATGCCTCCCGTACCTGGGCATCGAGCTCGGACTTGCGTGCCTGATGACCCTGCCTGACGTGTCCCATGATTTCCCGGGCGGCGCCTTTGATCGCCACGTATTCGAAACTGGCAATGTTGGCGGTTTCGGCTTTGCGTCGGGAATTGGCTGCATGGCGTTGTATCGTGTCGTGTTCACGCCGCAACCGCACGTGCTCACGCTGGCGCTCGCTTCGGGCTTGATCGAGACGTGCTTGTGCCGCTGCTTGATGGATCCGCTGGTGCTCACGGAACGCCGAATAATTGCCGCTGAAGTCATTTGCCTCCACGCCATTCAATTCGACAATCCGTTGCATGCCATCGAGCAGTTGCCGGTCATGGCTGACGACGATCAGCCCGCTGTGCCAGCGCTCCAGTGAGTTCATCAGCCATTGCCGTCCCGATGAATCCAGATGGTTAGTCGGTTCATCAAGGACCAGCAACGAAGCCTGACTCAAAAACGCGCCGATCAGTGCGACTCGTGCTTGCTGGCCGCCACTGAGTTGTTCGGTCAAGTCAGTGAGTGCGACCTCGGCCAGCCCGGCGTCATCGAGCAAGCGCCGCAATCGCTCCGCGAGATCCCATTGTTCGCCAATGAGGTCGAAATCCTCCACTGATCCACAGCCTCGGTTCATTCGTTCCAGGGCCTGAAGAATGGCGGCGCTGCCGGTGGTTTCGGCGACCGTCTCGTCAGGTGCAGCGACCAAGGTTTGCGCTACGTAGGTTGTGGCCACTGTGCGCGTCACGCTGCCGGTGGTGGGCTGCCATTGTCCGGCGATCAAGCGCGCCAGCACGCTTTTACCGACGCCGTTGCGTCCGACGATGGCAGTCGGCGTGTGATCGAACTTCAAATCGAGTGCATCGAAAATCGTCTCGCCATTGGCGAACTGGAAACCCAGCTGATTCAGGGAGACGAGGGCAGGCGTACGCGAGACGTGAGTCATCGGCACCTCCAAAAAATGTCGTGAAAACAGACAAGCGCCCTGAGAGGCGTGTCGCGATTACATTTTTGAAGGCTTAGTTGTTCACTTTCTGCGGTCGTCCTTGGGAGGGGAAGCTCGATAGCCTAGTCGAGACGTTCGACCGCTTCAAGCCATGTCAGACATGCGTTCAAGAAATAGCGCCAAGGCGACTTCTTCCTTGCGCAGACCTTTGCGGATCCTCGGCTTTGGCAGCTCCGCCAGTGCGCCCAGCATGAAATGCTCCACCACGGCCGGATGGATATAGCATTTGCGGCACACCGCCGGGGTGTTGCCCAGTTGCCGCGCCACACCTTTGACCATCTCCACCACATGCCGCTTGGCTTCGGCTTCCGATTCCCATTGCAACTCGCGGAGCACCGCCAAAGCGAGGGCGCTGCCGGCCCAGGTCCGGTAATCCTTGGCGGTGAAGTCCGCGCCGGTCAGGGTTTGCAGGTAGGTGTTGACGTCGGAAGAGCTGACGGTGTGCCGTTCGCCCTGTTCATCCAGGTACTGGAACAGGTTCTGCCCCGGGATTTCCAGGCAGCGCTTGATGATCCGCGCCAGGCGCCGGTCTTTCACGGTGATCTGATGCTCGATGCCGCTCTTGCCGCGAAACTGGAACAGGATCGCGCTGCCGTTGATCTCGACATGCCGGCTGCGCAGTGTGGTCAACCCGTAAGAGCGATTGTCTCGGGCGTATTGAGTGTTGCCGACGCGGATCAATGTAGCATCGAGCAGTGTGATCACCGTAGCCATGACTTTGTCGCGGCTGAACCCCGGCGCGTCCAGCAGCACTTCCAGCTGTTTGCGCAATTTCGGCAGCGCCATGCCGAACTCGCGCAGTCGCGAGTATTTGTCGGCATCGCGGACTTCGCGCCAGCGTGGGTGATAGCGGTATTGTTTGCGCCCGCGAGCATCCCGGCCGGTGGCTTGCAGATGGCCACGAGGGTCCGCGCAGATCCACACATCGGTGTAGGCCGGCGGCACAGCCAACGCATTGATGCGTTTGATTTCGTCAGGATCGCGGATGCGCTGGCCGGTTGCGTCGAAGTAGCAGAACTTGCCGCGCAGTTTCTTGCGGGTGAGTCCCGGCTGGGTGTCATCGACGTAATGCAGGTCCGGAGGCAACACATCGGTCAGCGCGGTATCGGGCATGGCGGGGTTCCTGGGCGGTAATCGGGCTGTTACAGCGATTGACCGCAGGCCCCGACAGTCGTGCCGACCGATTTATGCCAGAACCGCGACAGCCTTGATCTGAGCCCATAACGGCTGACCCGCATGCACACCGAGCTGATCCCGTGAGAAGCGGGTAATACGGGCCAGCAGCGGCGTGCCGCCCGCATCGAGGCGAATCAGCACATGAGCGGCATTGTCGGCGGGCATTTCGCTGACCACCGTGACCGGCAACCGATTGAGGATGCTGCTGTGCTCGGTGTTATGCAGGGTCAGGCTGATATCGCGAGCCTGCACTTTGCAGCGCAGCGCCTGGCCGATCTCCATGGGGGAGTGAGTCACGCGAATGCTCAACAACGTGTCGGGCAATTGCAGGCAAAGCAATTGGTAGTCGTGATCGTAGGAAATGACTAGCCCCTCGATCACGACGCCAGCGTCATCGCCCATTGCCAGAGGCAAATCGAGGCGCGCCAGGGTTTCGCCGATAGGGCCGCTGGCCAGCGCTTTACCGTTGTCGAGCAGCACCAGATGATCGGCCAGTCGCGCGACTTCATCCTGTGCGTGACTGACATACAGAACCGGGATATCGAGCTCGTCGTGCAGCCGTTGCAGGTAAGGCAGGATTTCGCTTTTGCGCTGACTGTCGAGGGCGGCCAGCGGTTCGTCCATCAACAGCAGTTTCGGGCTGGTCAGCAGTGCCCGGGCAATACCGACGCGCTGACGCTCACCGCCGGACAGATGCTGAGGATGACGCTCCAGCAAATGGCCGATTCCCAATAGTTCGGTGGCTTGCGCCATGTCGACCCGGCGCTGATTCCTGGCAATCCGCTTGAGTCCGAATTGCAGGTTGGCCAGCACCGAGAGATGCGGAAACAGGCTCGCTTCCTGAAAGACATAGCCGAGCGCACGTTTGTGCGGCGGGACGAAAATGCCTTTCTCGCTGTCCTGCCAGACTTCGTCGTTGATTTGCACAAAGGCGTTCGAGGCCCGTTCAAGTCCGGCGATGCAGCGCAGGCAGGTGGTCTTGCCGGAGCCTGATTGTCCGAACAATGCGGTCACGCCACGACCGGGCAGGTGCAGGTCAACATCCAGGCCAAAGCCTGAATAAGTGAGTTTCAAGCGTGCTTCAATCATCAATCAACTCCAGCCTGCGCGGGACTTGCGGCTGGAATAGAGCGCCAGCAACACCAGAAACGAAAACACCAGCATTGCCCCGGCGAGCCAATGGGCCTGTGAATATTCCATGGCTTCGACATGGTCGTAGATCTGCACCGAGACCACTCGGGTCTTGTCGGGAATATTGCCGCCGATCATCAGAACCACGCCGAATTCGCCAACCGTATGGGCGAAACCGAGGATCGCCGCAGTAACGAAGCCGGGGCGCGCGAGCGGCAGGATGACGCTGAAAAAAGTGTCCCAGGGATTGGCGCGCAAAGTGGCGGCCACTTCCAGTGGGCGAGTGCCGATGGCGGAGAAGGCGTTTTGCAACGGCTGCACCACAAAGGGCATGGAATAGAGCACCGAACCGATGACCAGTCCAGTAAAACTGAAGGTGAGCGTGCCAAGCCCCAGCCACTGGGTGAAATGCCCAAGAAACCCATTCGGTCCCATTGCCAGCAACAGATAGAAACCAATGACAGTCGGCGGCAACACCAGGGGCAGGGCGACGATGGCCCCGATGGGGCCGCGCAGCCAGGAACGGCTTCGCGACAACCACAGGGCAATCGGAGTGCCGATGACCAGCAGGATCGCGGTGGTCAGGGACGCCAGTTTCAGGGTCAGCCAGATCGCCGCGAAATCGGCACTCGTCAGCGACATTTACAGCTGATAACCGTAGGATTTGATGACCGCAGCGGCTTTCGGGCCTTTGAGGTAGTCAACCAGTGCCTTGGCAGCGGCGTTGTCCTTGCCTTTGTTCAGAATGACGGCGTCCTGCTTGATCGGGTCGTGCATGCTCGCCGGAACGATCCAGGCCGAACCGCTGCTGACCTTGCCGTCCTTGTAGATCTGCGAAAGCGCGACGAAGCCCAGCTCGGCATTGCCGGTGGAAACGAACTGGTAGGCCTGAGTGATGTTCTGGCCTTCGACGATCTTGGCTTTGGTCGCTTCAGTCAGTTTCAGTTTTTCCAGCACCTGGGTGGCCGCCAGGCCATACGGCGCGGCTTTCGGGTTGGCGATGGACAGGTGTTGGTATTCGTTTTTCTTCAGGACGTCGCCTTTGGCATCGACGTAACCTTCTTTGGCCGACCACAGCGCCAGGGTGCCGATGGCGTAGGTGAAGCGCGAACCTTTGACGGTGTCGCCTTCCTTTTCCAGTTTTTCAGGCGTGGTGTCGTCAGCGGAGAGGAATACCTCGAACGGCGCGCCGTTTTTGATCTGGGTGTAGAACTGCCCGGTGGCACCGTAGGCTGCGACCAGTTTGTGCCCGGTGTCTTTTTCGAAATCGGCGGCGATTGCCTGGATCGGTGCAGTGAAGTTGGCCGCGACGGCAACTTGCACTTCATCCGCCTGAACAGCGCCGACGGCGAATACCGCAAGCAGGGAGGCCAGGCAGGTAGGGGCAAAACGTGAGGCACGAATGGTCATGTAACAGCTCCGTTGTTGGCAGGTGCAGTGGGCAGTTGTTGTTAGAGGGGTAGACTGCGCCGATGCGAGGGGGTGAATCGCTATATAGCTGAATATATAGCGAAATGCTTCCAAACGGAAAGTGCTGGTTTCAGGCGGGCAGGTGAGGGCATGGAGTCCCTCAGTCTGCCGTGCCCTTACCGAGCCAGTTTCGCGAGCGCTCCTTCGGCCAGTTGCCGGGTCAATTCAGCGCTGCTCAACTCCTTGCCCAGTGTGAATGCCTGGCCCGCCCAGAGGTTGCTGAAGTCGGCCTCGTCCTTGGCGCGCAAGGGCATCAGAGCACCGCCGGCCAGCGGAAACGCCGGTGCCTTGGCGGACATCGGACCCACTTCGCGCATCACGCGATTCAGGATTCCCCGTGCCGGGCGCCCGGTGAACAGGTTGGTGATCGCTGTTTCACTGTCTTTTGCCGTGCGCAGCGCCTTGTGATGAGAGGCGCTGACTTTGGCTTCCGGGGTAAACAGATAAGCCGTGCCGACCTGCACGGCCGATGCGCCGAGCATGAAGGCCGCTGCCACGCCTCGCGCATCGGCGATCGCACCGGCAGCAATCACCGGCACTTTGACCGCGTCGACAATTTGCGGCACAAGGGCAAACGTTCCGACCTGGCTGCTCAGGTCATCGCTGAGGAACATGCCCCGGTGCCCGCCGGCCTCATAACCCATGGCGATGATTGCGTCGCATCCGTTCTGCTCCAGCCAGATGGCTTCATCGACGTTGGTGGCCGATGACAGGATTTTCGCGCCGGTGGCCTTGACCCGGTCCAGCAGGGATTTTTCCGGCAGTCCAAAGTGGAAACTCACCACTTCCGGGCGAAACTCTTCAAGCACTTCGCAAGCGGCCGCATCAAACGGCGCACGGTTGGATACCGGCGTCGGAGCGTCGAAATCGACACCCAGTTCGCGGTAGTAGGGTTCCAGCAGATTCTTCCAGTCCCTTGCCCGCTGCTCATCGGCGGCCGGTGGCTGGTGGCAGAAGAAATTGACGTTGAACGGTTTGTCGGTGCCCTGACGGATGGCCTTCAGTTCTTCACGCAATTGCTCGATGCTCAACATAGCCGCCGGCATCGAACCCAAACCGCCCGCATTGCACACGGCGATCACCATCGACGAGTTGGTGGCACCGGCCATAGGGCCCTGGATAATCGGCAGTTCGACGCCGAGCAGGTCAAGAATGCGCGTATCTGGCCATTGGTTCATGGAAAAGACTCCGAAGGACAAAGCAGGGCAGAGAAGCTGAAGCCGGTTTTTTTACCAGCAAAACCGGGTTCAGGGCCAGCCGAGATTTGTAGTCTTGCGGGATTCGGCTCAGCGTCGATGAAATCCGCCACCACCGCCTCCACCGAATGAATGGTTCATGAACTGCGAGGAGTTGTGGAAGTTGTTCAGCCGTTGATTGCCAACGTTACGCGCCGCCGAATCGCGGTTGAGGTTCTGCAACTGAGCATTGTTGTTGATCGGCGCTCGTGTCGCGCCACCCTTGACCATCGACTGCCAGCCATCATCGGTTTTCTTGTAGACGTTACCGTCATGCCCGGCGTAAACGTTGTCGCCAACCCGCGCGGCGCCGCTGTTGCGCCCATGGATTCCGCCGTACTGCGTGGTGTTTCCGGTGTTCGGGTTGTAGACGGCGCCACGATTGGCCGTAACCTGCGTGCCATTGCGAACATTGCCTGCCGTTACCCGGCCTCCGGCAATTGCACCGCCGTTGGGCCCGACCACTTCACCACTGCGGCCGGCTGCATAGTTGCCGGTGTAGACATTGTGTACCGCACCGCGCTGGCCCGCAGTCGCAATCCCGGTCCGTGAGTTATAGGAAGATCCGACCTGACCGGCCCAACGGTTACCGGTCCAGGCGTTGTAGCCCGCGCCATAGCGGCTGACCGTCGCCCGGTCGCCCCATTGCCGATAGATGTTGCCGGTAGTGCCGGCCCAGCCGCCTGGGCCCCAGGCAACAGCGCCGCCGTGATATCCGTAGGCTGCGCCTCCCCAGGCCAATGGCGCCGGATACAGGTGTGGCCCCCACGCGTAACCCCAGCCGTAATTGCCCCACCATGGGTAGGCGCCCCAGCCCCAACCCATGGCGACAGTGCTGCCGCCCCAACTCCAGCCGAAGCCGAAACCGAAGGTCCAGCCTGTCCACGGTGTGTAACGGATGGCGACGCCAAAACCGTAAGTCACCGGCGGCCCGTACCAGACAGTGCCCACCCAGGGTGTGTACGGATAGCCCGTGCCGTAAACCACGACGCCGGTCGCTGGATCCAGCGTCGAACCTTGATAGCCCGGCGTGTAACCGACCACCACTGTATCGCCGCTGGCCTCATAGACTTTGACGTAGGTGAGGTAATGCATCGGCGAGTTCGGCGGTATCGAATAAATCACCGCCGGTACCGAACTGGCGACGGTCCATGGCCCGGCCACCGCTGTCGCGACGAACCAGATGCCGTTCTCCACCGCATACCAACTGTTTTCATCGACCCGGATGATCGGCGTCGCGCTGTTGATCACATACTGAAGCGGGGTGCCGCTGATGGCTTTGAGTTGAGGCTCACCATCGAATCGCGGGGCAGTCATTTTGACCGCGCTTTTCTTGATCGCCGACGTCTGCGGGATCGTGGCGGCAATGGCCGCTTCCTTCGCCTGCGGTGTCCCGGCCACCGAGGCTTTGACGTTTTCTTTCGGGCTGTCGTCAGGGATGTTGGCGAAGTCTGCCGGCAGCTTGTCCGCCGGGGTAAATGTCCAAGGGCCGTTCATGTCAGCGGCACGGAACCAGCGGCCGGAGATCAGCACATAACTGTTCTGGTCGCCGATTTCCTTGAAGATATGCCCGGTGGTGTTGCTGACATACAGCAATTGCGTGCCCTGGATCGGCAGCCACTGTGGCGCACCGTCGGTGACGATCAGCTCGGTCGGGGTCGTGGCCACGAAGATCTTCGGCTGCGGCGGCCTGGCCAGACTCGGTACCTTGTCCTTGGGATCGCTTTGCCCGGTGAGCAGATCCACTTGCCGACTCTCGATCGCGGCTTTCTTGGCTTTCTCCAGATCCGCCAGAGGCGAGGACAGCAGGGTGTACGGCCCCGTCAATTGATCGGCAACCATCCAGCCGTCGAATACGTGCAGATAATGTTTGCCCTGGCCGTCCTTGAGCAAAAGAGGGCGGGTGTTGATGACTCGTTGCAGTCCGGTGCCGTCCACCGGGCGATACGCGGCGTCACCGTCGATATAGACGAGCATGGCCGGAACATCCGAACTGATGATGGTCGGTGGCGTGTTTTCCAGTGGCGCCGTGTCGGCTTTCTGTTCGGCGGCCAGTACGCCGACGGCAGCCTCCAATTGATCCAGGGAGATGGTTTTCTTGCGTTTGGCCGCATCGTTTTGCAGTGTCGTAATCCAGGTGTCGGCCTGGCTGGAGTCGGCAGGGAAGTCGGCCTTGATGATCTTGTACTGGTCGAGCATGACCCAGCGAGTCGCCTTGTCGACCAGCGTGTGAGCGCTGAACTGGACGATCCCGTAAGTCGCCTTGCTGTCGGCATCGGTCGCCTTGCTGTCGGCATCGGTCGCCTTGCTGTCGGCATCGGTCGCCTCGACGGCGGCGCGGGCTTGCAAGGTGTAGCCGTCCCAGCTGTCGAGCTGGGGCTGGTACACGGTGAGTTTTGACTTGCCGCTGGTGATGACTTGCGGCCAGGTCGGCTCAATGGCAGCGGCGTCTGCCGGCTTGGTCACAGGCGCCGCCCACGCGCTGTTGAATGCCAATAGACAGAGCATCAGCCAGGCAAGAAAAGGGCGGGCGCGGGACATTGTCAGCTCCATCGACAAAGGCTTCTCGGGGATAAACGGAAGCAGTCGAAAAAGCATAGTCGCCCGATCCGGAATCACCCGGCGGATTCAGCGATTGGCGGAAAGTCGAGTGGGGCAAAATGTTGCAGTGTGCTATTTGATTGCCACGATCCCCCGAATCCTTCCCCTGAGAGGCAGTCATGTTCAACGGCATTCTGATCGACAAAGACGACAGCGGTTATCGCGCCAGCCTGCAGAAAATCGACGAGCAGCAGCTGCCCGAAGGCAATGTGACGGTGCGCGTCGCGTACAGCACGCTCAACTTCAAGGACGGGCTGGCGATTACCGGCAGCAGCCCTGTGGTGCGCAAGTTTCCGATGGTGCCCGGGATCGACCTGGCGGGTACGGTCGAAGTCAGTTCGCATCCCGACTTTAAGGCTGGCGATCAGGTGTTGCTCAACGGTTGGGGCGTGGGCGAGAACCACTGGGGCGGTCTCGCCCAAAAGGCGCGGCTCAACGGCGACTGGCTGATTCCGTTGCCAAAAGCTTTCACCGCAGCGCAAGCCATGGCCATTGGAACGGCGGGCTACACGGCAATGCTGTGCATCATGGCGCTGGAGCGCAATGGCGTGACGCCAGAACAGGGCGAAGTGCTGGTCACCGGCGCCAATGGCGGGGTCGGCAGCTTTGCCATTGCCTTGTTGCACAAACTTGGCTATCGCGTTGTGGCGTCCACCGGGCGGGTGTCGGAGCATGAATATCTGCAACAACTGGGCGCCAGCGAAATCATTGATCGTGCGACCTTGTCCGAGCCAGGCAAACCCTTGGCGAAGGAGCGCTGGGCGGCGGTGATCGATTCGGTCGGCAGTCATACGTTGGCCAATGCCTGTGCGAGTACCCGCGCCGAAGGCACCGTCGCGGCGTGCGGTCTGGCTCAGGGCATGGATTTCCCGGCGTCGGTGGCCCCGTTCATCCTGCGTGGCGTGACGCTGGCCGGCATCAACAGCGTGACCCAGCCCAAGGCCCGCCGAATCGAAGCCTGGGCGCGTCTGGCCAAGGATCTGGATTTCGCCCTGTTGCCCCTGATCAGCCACGAAATCGGACTCAACGAAGCGATCGAGGCTGCCCCGAAATTGCTCGCCGGACAGTTGCGCGGACGGGTTGTCGTGGACGTCAATCGCTGACACATTAAGCGCCATCGCGGACCTGCCGGGCCGCACTTCAAAAAAAGGGAGTGGCACTTCGATGGATTTACAACAACAGCACGTTGAGTCGTTCACGGTTTCAGGTTTGCGCGTTCGAACCACCAACGCCGCAGAACACAAGGCCGAGACCGCGAAAATCGGCCCGATGTGGGGCGAGTTCTTCGGCAGGAACCTGGCGCAGGTCATTCCCGGCAAACTGACCGAGTCGCCGATTTACGGGGTGTACTCGGCCTACGAGTCGGATGCCTCGGGTGCCTTCGATGTGACCGCCGGCGTTGCTGTCGTTGATAAGCAAAGCGATTTCGAAACAATCCGCATCGAGAGCGGCGAGTATCTGGTGTTTCAGGGGCAGGGGGCATTGCCCGACGCCGTCATCGCCACCTGGGGCCGGATCTGGAAACACTTCGAAACCAACCCGCAGATCCAGCGCCGCTACGCCACCGACTTCGAGGCCTACCTTGGCCCCGAGTCGGTAGCCATCTACATCGGCATTCGTTAAGACTGCGTTTCCCGGGACAACAGCTCACGCTTGCGTTCCACACCCCAGCGGTAGCCCGAGAGATTGCCGTCACTGCGCACCACTCGGTGGCAAGGAATCGCCACCGCGAGGCTGTTGGCGCCGCAAGCCTGGGCTACCGCCCGAACCGCTTTTGGCGAGCCAATGCGTTGGGCGATGTCGGCGTAACTGGCGGTGCTGCCGACCGGAATTTCGCGCAGTGCCTGCCAGACCCGTTCCTGAAAAGCGGTGCCCCGCACATCCAGTGGCAGGTCGAGGCCGATGGCCGGTGCTTCGATGAAACCGACGACATGGGCGATCAGTTGTTCGAACTCGGCGTCTGCCCCGATCAGGTTCGCCCGGCGAAATTGGTCCTGCAGGTCACAGACCAGTTGATGAGGATCGTCCCCCAACAGAATCGCGCAGATCCCCCGGTCACTCTGTGCCACCAGAATCGCGCCGAGCGAGCATTGGCCCACCGCAAAACGAATGTCGTTGTTTTGCCCGGCGGCCCGGAAGTCGCCGGGTTTCATGCCCAGCAACTGGTCTGCGGATTCGTAGAAGCGGCTGTTCGAGTTGAAACCAGCGTCGTACAGCGCGTCGGTTACCGAGTTGCCGTCTGCCAAGTGCTGTCGCACTCTGCGGGAACGATGCGCGGCGGCGTAACCTTTGGGTGTCAGGCCGGTGGCGGCTTTGAAGACCCGATGGAAATGGAAGGCGCTAAGGCCGGCGGCTTCGGCCAGTTCGTTGAGTGCCGGCAGGGTTTCGGCGCTTTCGATCTGCCGGCAGGCCGCGGCTACGGTCGCGGCATGTTGCGCGGCCACGTCGCTCTGGTCCTTGCTCGCCCGTTTGCTGGGGCGATATCCCGCCGCTTCAGCTTCTTCGGCCGTGTCGAAGAACTCGACATTCTGCGGCTTCGGCAAGCGCGCCAGGCTGCTCGGACGGCAATAGATGCCGGTGGTCTTCACGGCATAGACAAACTGGCCGTCCGCCCGTGGGTCGCGGGCGACGACAGCGGCCCAGCGTGGATCGTCTTGAGTGTTCAAAGGGGTCGAAAGCGTTTTCATGATGGAGAGTCCGTTGACCTGTTGAATTTCAGGTTAACCAGTGCCGCCAACCGTAACACTCCGGCCCTTGCGGTCAAATTCCTTGAAGTTATCCAGCGGTGCGAAACGTCAGGTTGAAACGCTGTTCGCCCAGTTGCGGATGCCGGCCGTGTTTGATCGGCAGGATGCCGTGATAGCGCAGCCGGTCGACGCCGCCCCAGATCACCATGTCGCCATGCAACAGCGAAATGCGCTGACTCTTGTCGCTGCGGGCGAAACCGCCGAACAGGAACATGGCGGGCAACCCCAATGACAGGGACACGATAGGTGCGGCGTAGGAATGTTCGTCTTTGTCCTGATGCAAAGACATTTTCGCGCCGGGAACATAGCGGTTGATCAGGCAGGAATCCGGTATGAAGTCGGAAAATCCGACTTGCTTCGCCGCTGCCTGGGACAACTCGCGAAAGACTTCAGGCATCTGTGGCCACGGCTGATGGCTGATCGGATCTTCGGACGAATAGCGGTAACCGCTGCGATCGGTGATCCAGCCCAAAGTGCCGCAGCTGCTGGTGGCAACGGACATGCTGAAGCCGCCGGGGGTCATCATGTGCCGCAACGGGGCACGTCCGATGACCGATTTCAGCGCCGGCAGCAATTGCTCGATACGGGACAGGGCGAAGCCACGCAAGACCCACGATTGCTCTCCAATCTGCTCGGAGCGGTGTGGCTGCTCGGTGTCGGCGAAGAGGTCGAAATTGCTGTGCATGATGGTCAGGTTGCGTCGTGGAAGATGATGCCGAGAGTATGCCGTTTTCCGCTGTGCAGGCGACTCACGCCGTGACGCATGGTGACGCGATAATCGCCGCGCACGCCTTTGACCGGGCGCTGGTTGACGGCAAAGATCAAGGCGTCACCTTTTTTCAGATCCATCACCAGCGGGCGAGACTGCATTCTTGGACGTTGCTCGGTCAGGACGAATTCTCCTCCGCTGAAGTCTTCTCCCGGTTCCGACAGAAGAATCGCCACTTGCAGCGGAAAGACATGTTCGCCGTACAAATCCTGATGCAGACAGTTGTAGTCCAGCGGGCCGTATTGCAGCAAGAGCGGGGTAGGCCGCAGTTGACCGGCGGCGTGACAGCGCGCAAGAAACTCGCTGTGCAGGGGTGGAAATCGTTGCGGCAAACCCATTCGTTCGTGCCAGCGGTTGGCCAGGCGAACAAGTCGTGGATAAAACGTACTGCGCAGGTGCTCCACCAGCGGTGGTAACGGATAGCGCAGATATTTGTACTCGCCGCGCCCGAACCCGTGACGGGCCATGATGACTTGCGAGCGGAACGGTTCGCTTTGAGGGTAAAGCGCACTCAGGCGCTCGCAGGTTTCCGGGCGCAACAACGAGCGGATAACGGCACAGCCGTCCTGATCCAGCTGTTGTTCCAGCGCGATCCAGTCGAGCGTATCGAGGGGAGAGTCGGGTGACATCGGCATGCTGATTCCTTGGTGCTTGTCCAGGCGATCAGTCAGGCAGCCCGCGACGCCGGAACACTCCGGCGCTTGCGGTCGAATTGTCACCCGTGTCTTACAAGGCCTTGCTGACGCTGATATCGCTGATCACATCGCCGCTCTGGCCATGCAGGGCATCCAGCGCAGCCTTGGCTTCTTCCGGCGTGCCGTTTTCCAGCTGGGCGAATTCGAAGCGGCGCTCGCCGTTGAGTTTGTACTTGATGACGTATTTGGTCGTTTGAGCCACGGTCATGCTTACCTGATTATATTGAGGGAGGCGATCAGCTGAGTTTCGAGCTGGAACGACGGATGATCTTGATCGAGTGCGTCAGGGTCGGCTTGCGAGTCACGCTGATTGCGCGGCGGCTGACGGTGTCGATGGTGATATTCCAGAAACCGGTGCTCGGCGCCGTGATGCGGGCCGGGAAGGTGTCGAATGCGCCGCCGTGGTAGGTGTGACGGCCGCCGTTCTTGAAACTGCGGAAGTTGGCGTCGTTCATCAGACGGATGTTGCAGGTTTGCGAGCATTGGATGACGACGATGTCGTCTTCGTTGAGGTGCTCGCGCTGGTGAATAAATTTCATGGGCGCCTCCAGAAGGGCTTTTTCTACAAAATCAAAACGATAGCAAGGTCGATTGGCGGCAGTTTATCAGTCCGGACAGGTTATTATCCGGCCGTCGGGCGCTGCTTTGACAATTAAAAACAGTTATTCGCGATTCCATGTGCGTTAAATGCAATGAGCCTCGGAGAAAATTGGCATTCGTGCTGTCCGACGGTCTTTATAGGAGATTCTGTATGAAGTGGGGTGTGGTCATTGTGCCGTTGGCATTGGCGATGGGTGGTTGCGCAAGCGTTTCGGAGATTAACGAGACATTGCCGACCATGAACGTCATTTCCGGCAAGAAGCCCCACGAATATGCGCAGTGCCTGGCTGACAAGCTGGCGCAAAGCCGCGGGGCCCTGCAAATGGAGCCGCACAAGGACGGGGTTCGGGTGATCGTGCCGGGGAAATTGTCATCCGGCCCGGCGGCGGTGTTTGACATCGAGGATCGTTCCGGCGGCAGCAGTATCAAGTTGCATGAGCGCATGTCCAATGTGCCGATACGCCCTCGGGATGTACGCAATGCCGCCACGGCGTGCATTTCCGGCTGATAAACTGTCAGTCATCGGTATTGATGCCGTCCAGGTCACGCCTGGGCGGCATTGTCATTTCTGGAGATGTGCATGAAGCGGGAGCAGGTGCGCGAGCGCCATAAAGAAGGGCTGATTGCGGCCACGCATGTGATTCAGAACCCGGCGAATCCGGGTGAGTGGATCGTGTTTTTCAAGAAAAGCGCCGGGCGCAGTTATTTTCTGGTGGATGAAAACGACGAAGTCGAATCGTTTGGCCGTGTGGATGACCTGATTGAGGTCGTTCGCGGGCTGGGGATCAAGTTCGCCGAAATCCACATGTAAAACCTACTTGCAGACCACTACGACGCTGCGAGTCTTGTAATTGCCGACGTCGACACCCAGGGTTTTGTCGCTTTCCTTCGGCGCAGGCGTACCTTCCGTCCCAACGATGCGGTAGCCGGTTCCGGCGCAGGAGGCATCGGCTTTTTCATAGCAACTGGCCCAGGAGTTCGCCTCGCCGGAGCAGTCAATGCTCAGGCCTTGTTCGCCATTGTTCAGATAAGTCGTTTCGGACGTGGCGCAGCCGGCCAGGGCCAGAAGCGCAATCAGTGGCAGCATGCGGTGCAGGGTACGGGTGTTCATGGCGATGTCGTCTTCGGAAGGAGAGGGCTAGACGCTATGACAGCGCCGGTGTGAAAAGGTTATAGCGATTGGCCACATCTTTGTGTGCGGGCCAAAAAAAGCCCTGCGCAGTGGCAGGGCCGGTATTTGTGGTCGCCGATCAGTCTTGATCCTTGCCGCGACGCTTTGGTGCAGGAGGCGTGTAATCAAGCACCGCGGCCACTTCAACCGCCATCGCTTCAGTGGGCAATGGGCCGGACACATCTTCGCCGTTGGCGGCGGTGATATGCCACTGGCCATCTTTTGCCTTGGCGACGGTGTACCCGTTGATGATTTTTGCTGCGGACATCTAGCGGCCTCGTTGGCTGGTTCAAAGGCGTCATGATAGCGGGAAATGGGCGAGCGGGCGCGGGCCGATGCGGTGTTCCTGAATCTTTGGGCTACGCTGAATGCGCAGCTTCTGCGTGCGGATTGAACTATCCGCCAGAATATTTCTCTATGTTGACATCGGTTAGCCAGTGCGGGGCATTGTAAGGTGCACGCCGCCTGATTAGACTGCGCCGAAACTCGTACACACAGCCCTTTCAAGGACTTATATGATCAAGAAATGCTTGTTCCCAGCAGCCGGTTACGGTACTCGCTTCCTTCCAGCGACTAAGGCCATGCCCAAAGAAATGCTGCCGGTGGTAAACAAGCCACTGATCCAGTACGGCGTCGAAGAAGCTCTGGATGCTGGTCTGACTGAGATCTCCATCGTGACCGGCCGTGGCAAGCGCGCCCTGGAAGACCACTTCGACATCAGCTATGAGCTGGAAAACCAGATCAAGGGCACCGACAAAGAGAAATATCTGGTCGGTATCCGCAAGCTGTTGGACGAGTGCTCGTTCTCCTACACCCGTCAGACTGAAATGAAAGGCCTGGGTCACGCGATCCTGACCGGTCGTCCGCTGATCGGTGACGAACCCTTCGCTGTGGTGCTGGCGGACGACCTGTGCGTCAACCTCGAAGGCGACGGCGTACTGACCCAGATGGTCAAGCTGTACAAGCAGTTCCGCTGCTCGATCATTGCCATTCAGGAAGTCGATCCGGCTGAGACCAGCAAGTACGGCGTTATCGCTGGCGAGATGATCCGTGACGACATCTACCGCGTACACAGCATGGTCGAGAAGCCAAAGCCGGAAGACGCGCCGTCGAACCTGGCGATCATCGGTCGTTACATCCTGACCCCGGACATCTTCGACCTGATCGAACAGACCGAGCCAGGCAAGGGTGGTGAAATCCAGATCACCGACGCCCTGATGAAACAGGCCCAGAACGGCTGCGTGATGGCCTACAAGTTCAAGGGCAAGCGTTTCGACTGCGGTGGTGCCGAGGGTTACATCGAGGCTACCAACTTCTGCTTCGAAAACTTCTACAAGACTGGCAAGGCCTACTGATAGCGCCTGACCTGTCTGTACGAAAAAGCCACCTTCGGGTGGCTTTTTCATTTTCCGCCCCTATATCGGCAGGAGTGCTTGCCCAAAGGACGACGGCAGGTATGCTGATCGCCTGCCGAGGAGATAGAAATGGCCTACGATTTTGACCTTTATGTAATTGGTGCCGGTTCCGGCGGTGTACGTGCTGCGCGTTTTGCTGCCGGTTTTGGTGCGAAAGTGGCGGTGGCCGAGAGCCGTTATCTGGGTGGCACCTGCGTCAACGTCGGCTGCGTGCCGAAGAAGCTGCTGGTGTACGGCGCGCATTTTGCCGAAGACTTTGAACAGTCGTCCGGTTTCGGCTGGAGCCTGGGTGAAGCGGATTTCGATTGGGCGACTCTGATCGCCAACAAGGATCGCGAGATCAATCGCCTCAACGGTATTTATCGCAATCTGCTGGTCAACAGTGGCGTGACCCTGCACGAAGCGCACGCGAAGATCGTTGGCCCGCATGAAGTGGAGGTCAACGGCGAGCGCTACACCGCGAAAAACATTCTGATCGCCACGGGTGGCTGGCCGCAGATTCCGCAGATTCCGGGGCATGAGCATGCCATCAGCTCCAATCAGGCGTTTTTCCTGAAAGAGCTGCCCAAGCGCGTCCTGGTCGTCGGCGGCGGATACATCGCCGTCGAATTTGCCGGCATCTTCCATGGTCTGGGTGCGGATACCACGTTGCTGTATCGCGGTGATTTGTTCTTGCGCGGCTTCGACGGTTCGGTGCGCAAGCATCTGCAGGAAGAGCTGACCAAGCGCGGCATGGATCTGCAGTTCAATGCCGATATCGAGCGGATCGACAAACAAGCCGATGGCAGCCTCAAGGCTACTCTCAAGGATGGTCGCGTACTGGAAGCAGATTGCGTGTTCTACGCCACTGGCCGGCGTCCGATGCTGGACAATCTCGGGCTGGAAAATACCGATGTGCAGCTCGACGAAAAAGGTTTCATCAAGGTCGACGAGCAGTACCAGACCACCGAGCCGTCAATTTTGGCGCTGGGTGATGTCATTGGTCGCGTTCAACTGACGCCGGTGGCGCTGGCTGAAGGCATGGCGGTGGCGCGACGCCTGTTTAAGCCGGAGCAATACCGGCCGGTGGATTACAAGATGATCCCGACAGCGGTGTTCAGTCTGCCGAACATTGGCACCGTCGGTTTGACCGAAGAAGAAGCGCGTGAAGCGGGTCACGATGTGGTGATCTTTGAAAGTCGCTTCCGCCCGATGAAGCTTACCCTGACTGAATGCCAGGAGCGCACGCTGATGAAGCTGGTGGTCGATGGCAAAACCGACAAGGTGCTGGGTTGCCACATGGTCGGGCCGGATGCCGGAGAGATCGTGCAGGGCCTGGCGATCGCATTGAAGGCTGGCGCCACCAAGCGTGACTTCGACGACACCATCGGGGTGCACCCGACGGCGGCCGAAGAGTTTGTCACCATGCGTACGCCGGTCGGCGCTTAAGTCTTTTTCGGTTCTGCTGCGTCTGGCGCTGCCGCAACGGTGGTGGCCAGGCGCAGGCTGTCTTGCGCCTTGGTCAATTCCTTCTCCAATGACTGATTGAGCTGCGACTGCTCGTCGACGCTCTGCTTGAGTGTCTGGCTGTCCAGCAGCGCCACGCGCAAGCGCTCCTGGAGGAGGGTGCGCTCGCTGTCGACACGGGTCGCTTGCTCCAGCAATTGATCCTGACGCTGATTACTGTGCTTTAGCTGATCCTGCAGCAGGCTCAGTTCACGCAGCGTGCCACGGTTCTCGGTCAGCAGGCGTTCGTTGTCGCGGTGCAATTGAGTGATTTCGTCCTGGCGCACCAGCGCACTTTGCTGCGCCTGACGCAACTCCATCTGCAATTGTTGAACCTGACTTTCGTGACGGCTCTGTTCCTGTTCGCGCTGCTCTTTAACGGCATTGCGGTAGTGCTCAAGCGCGTCTCGGGCATGCAGGTGCTTTTCTTCCAGCGAGCGGATCTGCTCGTCCTTGTCCTGCAAGCGCAATTCGAAATCTGCCAGTGCCTGGTTCAGGCCGGCATTACGTGTCTGTTCGGTTTGCAGCATCGAGCGGGTGTCGCTCAAGACTTCGGACTCTTTCGCTAGCGCTGCACCCTGGATGTCGTGCTTCTTCTCCAGTTGCGCATGGTCCTGGCGCAGCTGATTCAGCTCCGTTTCCAGCGCCTGGCGTTGTTGCTCGTACTGTTCGCGCGCCTGATCGATCGGCTCCTGTGCCTGTTCTTTCAGGCGTTGTGCCAGGCGCGTGACAAGCGCCAGGAGCTCGTCATCGATGGGTTCTGCCGAAGGATCCGCCGGCTGGCTGCCGTCATCCAGCTCCTTCAGATAGCGATGAATCGTGGTTTTCGATCCGGTGTTGCCCAGCTCGATGCGTACCGCGTCGATGCTGGGGTGTTCGCCACGGGCGAGGATCGCTGAGCGCGCGATCTGGACTACTGCTTTGTTAACGCCGCCACGGGCCATATGTGCTCCTACGATTACGTACTGTGGTACATGCCACCAAAGTACGCAGTGTACCATGCTGAAGATAAAGTTAAATGTTTCAAGATAAACGGACGGGATATACTGGTATTACCCCGTGTGAAGCGCCAGAATCCGCTTTTCAATCTTCAAATCAGTACATCTGCGAGAAAACAGCCCATGAGCGATATCGATCGCTATCTGCAAGCCGCCACCCGTGACAACACCCGCCGCAGCTATCGCGCGGCCGTCGAGCATTTCGAAACGGTTTGGGGCGGGTTTCTGCCCGCGACGGCGGACAGCGTCGCGCGCTATCTGGTGGCTCACGCGGGCGTGCTGTCGGTCAATACGCTGAAGCTGCGCCTGTCGGCCCTGGCGCAGTGGCATAACAGTCAGGGGTTCGCCGATCCGACCAAGACGCCGGTGGTGCGCAAAGTATTCAAGGGCATCCGTGCGCTGCATCCCGCGCAGGAAAAACAGGCCGAGCCGTTACAGCTGCAGGATCTCGAGCAGACCGTTGCCTGGCTTGAGCAGGAAATGAAAGAGGCCCGAGAAAAACAGGACCGGCCGTTGCTGCTAAGAGCCTGTCGAGACCGTGCACTGATTCTTCTGGGGTTTTGGCGGGGCTTTCGCAGTGACGAACTGTGCCGGGTGCAGATCGAGCATGTGCAGGCCCACGCTGGCAGTGGCATTACCCTGTACCTACCGCGCAGCAAGGGCGACCGGGAGAACCTCGGTCAGACCTATCAGGCCCCGGCGTTGTTGAAGCTTTGCCCAGTGCAGGCTTACATCGACTGGATCACTGAAGCTGCGCTCGTACGCGGCCCGGTGTTTCGCGCCGTCGACCGCTGGGGCAATCTGAGTGAGGAGGGCTTGCACGCCAACAGTGTGATTCCGTTGCTGCGCCAGGCCCTCGAACGCGCCGGGATAGCCGCCGAGCGCTACACCAGCCATTCGTTGCGACGTGGCTTCGCAACCTGGGCCCATCAAAGTGGCTGGGATCTCAAGTCGCTGATGAGTTACGTGGGCTGGAAGGATATGAAGTCCGCCATGCGCTATGTTGAAGCGAGCCCCTTTCACGGGATGGCCCGGATTACGGATAAGCCGTTGTCGTCGTAGATATCGTTTTCTTCTATTAATACAGTCAGCTAATAGCGAAAACAAATCAGCAGCATCAGGTTTGCCAATGAGCCATCCGTCGAGTGAGTGGGTAGGATTCACCCATCGAATTCACAACCCTGACGGAGAGTCATCAATGCCTATCATCAACAGCCAAGTAAAACCGTTCAAAGCTACCGCGTTCAAAAACGGCGACTTCGTACAAGTCTCGGACGCTGACCTGAAAGGCAAATGGTCCGTAGTGTTCTTCTACCCGGCCGACTTCACCTTCGTTTGCCCAACCGAGCTGGAAGACCTGGCCGACAACTACGCTGCCTTCCAGAAACTGGGCGTAGAAATCTACAGCGTTTCCACCGACACCCACTTTGCCCACGCTGCCTGGCACAACACTTCGCCAGCCATCGGCAAAATCGAATACACCATGATCGGCGACCCGACCCACGTCATCTCCCGCAACTTCGACGTGCTGATCGAAGAAGCTGGCCTGGCAGACCGTGGCACTTTCGTGATCAACCCTGAAGGCCAGATCAAAATCGTTGAACTGAACGATGGCGGCGTTGGCCGTGACGCTTCCGAGCTGCTGCGCAAAATCAAGGCTGCTCAGTACGTCGCTGCTCACCCAGGCGAAGTTTGCCCGGCCAAGTGGAAAGAAGGCGAGGCCACTCTGGCTCCGTCCCTGGACCTGGTCGGCAAGATCTGAGTCTGTGACACACGCAACACAGGGCGGGACTCCGCACCTACTCAAGTAAGCTGCACCGCCCAATAGAAAAGCCCGGGCGAGATTCGCTCGGGCTTTTTTTCGCCTCAAATAAAGTCAGGAGATCGCCCGTATGTTGGACGCCAATCTTAAAGCCCAGTTGAAATCGTACCGGAACGGGTCACCCAGCCGATCGAGATCGTTGCTTCTCTCGACGACGGTGCGAAATCCCGTGAAATGCTTGACTTGCTGAAAGACGTTGCCAGTCTTTCGCACCAGATTACTTTGATCGACAGCGGCGACGATGCACGCAAACCGTCGTTCTCGATCAACCGCCCGGGTGCCGACATCAGCCTGCGTTTCGCCGGCATCCCGATGGGCCATGAATTCACTTCGCTGGTGCTGGCCCTGCTGCAAGTCGGCGGCCACCCTTCGAAGGCCAGTGCCGAAGTGATCGAACAGATCCGCTCGCTCAAGGGCGAGTTCAGCTTCGAGACTTACTTCTCGCTGTCCTGTCAGAACTGCCCGGACGTGGTCCAGGCGTTGAACCTGATGGCCGTGCTGAACCCGAACATCCGCCACGTCGCCATCGACGGCGCGCTGTTCCAGGACGAAGTCAACGATCGCAAGATCATGGCCGTGCCGAGCATCTACCTGAACGGCGAAAACTTCGGCCAGGGCCGCATGGGCCTGGAAGAAATCCTCGCCAAGCTCGACACCGGCGCCATCGAACGTCAGGCCGAGAAAATCAGCGCCAAAGAGTCTTTCGATGTACTGGTGGTCGGCGGTGGCCCGGCCGGTGCTTCGGCAGCTATTTATGCAGCACGTAAAGGCATTCGCACTGGCGTTGCGGCTGAGCGTTTCGGCGGTCAGGTGCTGGACACCATGGCCATCGAAAACTTCATTTCCGTGCAGGAAACCGAAGGCCCGAAGCTGGCGACCGCGCTGGAAGAACACGTCAAGCAGTACGACGTGGACATCATGAACCTGCAACGCGCCGACAAGCTGATTCCAGGCAAGAACGGCGCGCTGCATGAAGTCCACTTTGCCAGCGGTGCAACCCTTAAGGCCAAGAGCGTGATTCTGGCGACCGGCGCACGGTGGCGTGAAATGAACGTGCCGGGTGAGCAGGAATACCGCAACAAGGGCGTGGCGTACTGCCCGCACTGTGACGGCCCGCTGTTCAAGGGCAAACGTGTGGCGGTGATTGGCGGCGGTAACTCCGGCGTCGAAGCGGCCATCGACCTGGCCGGTATCGTGTCCCACGTGACGCTGCTGGAGTTTGATGTACAGCTGCGTGCCGACGCCGTATTGCAACGCAAGCTGCACAGCCTGCCGAACGTCACCGTGATCACCAGTGCGCTGACCACGGAAGTCACCGGCGATGGCCAGAAGGTCAACGGCCTGCGTTACAAGGATCGCAAGACTGAAGAACTGCGTAGCGTGGAACTGGAAGGGATCTTCGTGCAGATCGGTCTGTTGCCTAACACCGATTGGCTCAAAGGCACCATCGAACTGTCGCCGCGCGGCGAGATCATCGTCGATAACCGTGGTGAAACGTCGATCCCCGGCATCTTCGCTGCCGGTGACGTGACCACCGTGCCGTACAAGCAGATCGTGATTGCGGTGGGCGAGGGCGCCAAGGCTTCCCTCAGCGCTTTCGATCACCTGATCCGCACTTCGGCTCCGGCGTAAATCCCGGACCGAAAAAGAAAAACCCCATCAGCGATGATGGGGTTTTTTCTTTTCAGCGTTTACAGCGGCGCCGGCTGAATGATCTCGACCCAGTAGCCATCCGGGTCCTTGATGAACGCCAGGCTCTTCATGCGGCCATCGCTCAGGCGCTTCTGGAAGTCGCAGCCCAGTTCTTCAAAGCGTGCGCAAGCAGCGACGATGTCCGGCACCGAGATGCAGATGTGGCCGAAACCGCGCGGGTCGGTGTTGCCGTTGTGGTAGGCGAAATCGGCGTCGTTTTCGGTGCCGTGGTTGTGGGTCAGTTCCAGGATGCCGGGAATCGACTTCATCCACTCGGTGCGCGCAGCGGCGTCGGCCGGGATCTGCGATTTGTCGACTAGGGCGAGGAAGTACAGGCTGAATTCCGCTTCCGGGAAATCACGCTTCTCTACCAGCGAGAAACCCAGCACGCGGGTGTAGAAGTCCAGCGACTTGGTGATGTCCTTGACGCGCAGCATGGTGTGGTTGAACACGAAGTTGCGGGTTGCGCTGTCCGGGGTGGCGGTGACGCCAGGGAAGGTGTTCAGTTCTTGCAGGCTCATGGGCCCTCCGTAACAAATTGGGGCGAGTGAATGGGCGCAATGATACGCATGCCTTGCGGCATCGCCAAACCGAAAGCGCGGGCTTGCCCTGCGAGCGGGCGAGCCTCAGACTTTACAGCTCAATCTGCGAGTGCCTCTGGTAATGATCCGACCGTTCAAATCGCTGTTCGTTTTCTTTTGCTTGTCCTTCGTCACTGCAATGGCCCTGGCTGATGCGCCGACCATTACCTGGCCGTCTGGCTGGCAAGTAGAGGCATTGCCCGAAACGACGCCTGAAGTCACCCGTCAGCGGGCAGTAAAAATCGATGCCGATGGCAATCAGGTGATGGTGATGGAGTTGACGATGACACGCGTGGAAACAGGTCATCAGGTCAACCTGCAAGGCGTACTGCTGGAGATGCGCAAGTCGGTGCAGAAGGATTTTTTCCAGAGTGGTTATCAGAGCGTTTGCAACAAGGTTCATACAAGCACGCTGGGTTCGTTGGCGGCGCTTGAGACCAATTGTACTGTCACTGAAAACGGCCGTCATGTGTTGTCGCAAACATTGGTCGGTGCAGTGGAGGCGGGCAAGGCCTATGTACTTTCGTATGCCGGCCAAGCGGAGGTTTACAAGGCCAGTGTGGATGAAATTGCGGCCGCGAGAAACAGCCTGAAATTTTAGTCGGCTGTTCGGTGATCAGCGGGACGTTAGATACCTGAAGTAATTAAATATAAAGTTGTTTGGCTCGCAGCGTTGCAATATCCGGAAGCACAGTTTCAGTAGGGTGCGGTGGCCTGGGCTCCAAACTATTTCAACAAAAAATGTTGCATTTGTTAGATATTGTCCAAAAAAAAGCCCTGCATTTGCAGGGCTTTTATGTTTGCAAGGGATTAACCGCGCAACCAGGAATCAACGGCGGCTGCACCGTATTGTTCCTTCCAGGCCTTCAGGCCGCGATGGTTGCCGCCCTTGGTCTCGATCAGCTCGCCGGTGTGCGGGTTCTGATAGACCTTGACCACGCGAGCGCGGCGGGTTTTAGGAGCGGCGGTCAGTTGCAGACCGGATTTGGCCGGGTTCGGATCGAGGATGGCGATGATGTCTTTCAGGCCTTTGCCGTAGGTTTTCATCAGGCCCTGGAGCTTTTCTTCGAATTCGATTTCTTTCTTGAGCCCGGCATCGTTCTTCAGCGACTCCAGCTGCTTGAGCTGTTCCTGAAGGGCCTTTTCAGCTGCACGAAATTCAGCGAGTCTGGACAATATCTTTACTCCAATAGTGTGTTTGGCTGATACCAACCGCAAACAAAGCTATAAGCCAAGAGCCTTGAAGCGACTCGGTGATAGTGGCTCACCTGCCAATCTTGCAACAGGTAAGAAAAATTGTAGTAGTTAATGCGACGAGAGTAAATCCTGACGTTTTCTTTATGTAAAAAACTGCGATGTCTTGTATCAATTTGGTGCGTACGGTCGACGAGTCCGGATTTATCGCGCCAAGTTAATGGTGAGTTAATGCTTCAATGAAGTCTGCGGCCGACATGGGCTTTCCGAACAGATAGCCTTGCAGAAAGTTGACTTGATGCGCCGCCAGGTAATCGCACTGGGCTTGTGTCTCCACACCTTCGGCCACAATGCCGAGGTCGAGTTTTGCGCAGAGTTCGATGATGCTGTCCAGAATGTGTCGTGACAGAGCATCTTTATCGATCATGGCGACGAATGTCTGGTCGATCTTGAGAAAGTCGACATTGAATGTTCTCAAGTAACCCAGGCTCGAATGCCCGGTGCCGAAGTCGTCGATGGCGATCTTCACGCCCATGGCGCGCAGTTGTGCAAACAGTTGATGGGTGATGTCGGTGGGCTCGATCAGCTCGCGTTCTGTCAACTCCAGGACCAGGCTGATGCTGCCGGGGGCGAATGCCGCCAGAAACTCGCGGCAGTCTTCCAGCAACTCGAGATCATGGCAGTGACTGGCCGTAATGTTGATACCGATGTGGAACGGGGCCTCGAATGACGCAGACAGCGGCCCGAGCACCACAGCGGTCTGCTGCATCAATGAACGGGTCATCGGTACGATCAGCCCGGAATGTTCAGCGAACGGTATGAACAGGTCCGGACGCACCAGGCCTTCCTTGGGATGATTCCAGCGCATCAGCACCTCGCAGCCCGACCAGCGTTTGCTGTCGCCGTAGACCACCGGTTGGAAGTAGGGAATGAACTCTCCGGCTTCCAGCGCGCGCAGCATTTCGTGACTGGGGGATGTTGCGCGGTTCTGCACGATATAACCGATTGCCCCGGACACCGCGCCAAAGAAAATCAACAGGCTGAACAGCGGCGGGTATTCGTCGCTCATGTAGTTCCAGGTTTCATCTTCAGGGAAACCGGCGCTCACCGTGTAGGCATAGTGCGGAGAGTTCAACGTGCTCTGGGCCACCGGCAACTCGGGAAGGGCGCCTTGATGCACTTTGCCGTCGGCAGAAAGCCAGTTATTGCCAACCTGCAGCAATAACAATGTCTGCCGGCCGATCAGGCGCAGGATATTGCTCAGGTGGTAGCCGTCCAGCGTCGTCAGTGCGCCGCCCCGACCATCGCTCAGTCGATACACCAGCAGCGCCGTATCAGGCGTAACCGGGTTGCCGTTCATGAGCCATAACTTGCCTTGGGTGTAGTCCCCCGGATTGACGGCTTCCTTGAAGTCGCCGAACAGCGAGCTGCAATAGAGGTTGTTGTCCCACACCAGATTGGTCGAACGCACGAACGGGCGGCGGGTGACTTGTTCGCGCAGGGCCAGTTTGACGTCCTCGCAGGTCTGGCCTGCCAACGGCAGCAGTTCCCGGGCGGATTGGGCGGTGTTGTCGAGCATCAGGTCGAACTGGCGCAAGGCTTCCTCGGCGGTTTGCCGGGAGCTCTGCTCCAGCGTGCGCTCGGCCTGCATGTGCAGAATGAAAGTGCCGATGATGATCGGCAGCAAACCGCACAGCAGCGTCACGATGATTCGGGTACTGCGTTTGCGGCGGGGCCTGGCGGTCAGAGGCATGAGTGCATCCTGTTGCGATGGTGTGGGGCTCTCGACGGCAGGCGGGGCAAGGGTGCACCTTCTGGAAAGCGTTGGGTCTGTGCCCATGATAGATGGCCGTTGGCGCTTGCGCCGCTCAGCGGTAATCCAGTGCAGTCGCCAGTTTGATGAAAGCGAGGGTCGCGGGTGATGCCTGGCGCTGGTCCAGCACGGCCAGGCCGATGTGCCTCGCCACTGCGGGCGACAGTGGCCTTTTTCACGTATTGCGGATTTGGCTCGTTGGGCAGCGAACCTTCGGCAACGATCGTGATGGCGTCGCCCCGGCTCACGGTATCGAGGGTGCTCAACAGTTGCGAGCAGCGGTAGCGGATATTTGGGCTCAACTTCGCCGCGTTGAACAGTCGCGAGACCAGTTCCGAAGAACCAGCTTCGGTGAGTACGAACGGGTCGTTGCACAGGTCTTTAAGGCTCGGTTGCGCCTGTGCTGCCAGAGGATGGCCGAGCGGAAGCAGGGCGACCATCTGGTCCTCCATCAGGGCGAACGTATCGAAACGTTCTTCGGGCAATACCACGAAACCGATATCGATCCGTCGCTCGTCGAGCCACTGGAGTACCTGCCGGTCCGGCCCCTCGTCGATGTGAACCTCGATGCCCGGGTGCGCCTGACGGAAATGCTGGAGGATTCGCGGCAGCAACCTGATCGATGAAGTCGGGCCGAACGAGCCGATACGCAAGGTGCCGCTTTTCAGCCCGCGCGCATCGGCGGCTTCCTGGCGCAATGTGTTGGCCAGCCCGAGCATCGCCCGTGCGCGCAGCAGCAATTGCCCGCCAATGTCGCTGAGTTCCACTTGCGATTGATGCCGGCGAAACAATTCGACACCCAGTTCCTGCTCCAGTGACTTCAAGGCATGGGACACCGCCGACTGGGAAATCCCCAGACGATGGGCGGCGAGGGTGAAGCCGCGCAGTTCGGCCACCAGAGAGAAGATTTCGAGCTGGGTCAAAGTCATGAGTAAAAGCTCATTTTACGATGATCGACAATTACTCGAATGATACGGCATCCGTCAGTTTCGTCGCCGAGAGCGTTATGAATAGTCATGAATCAATCCGTCCGGTGGCCTCGGACATGCCCGTCTATCTGTACCTCGCCATGGTCAGCATGATCTGGGGCGGGACCTGGGTGGCCGGGCGATTTCTCGCTGGCAGCCTGAGTCCGATCCTCGCTGCCAGCCTTCGGTTCTTGCTGGCCAGTGTCGCGTTGCTCGGTTTTTTGTGGCTGGCGCGGATTCCCCTCGCAAGGCCGAATGCGGGGCAATGGCTGCAACTGGCATTGCTGGGGTTCTTCGGGATCTTCTTCTACAACCTGTGCTTCTTTTACGGCTTGCAATACATCAATGCGTCGCGGGCCTCGCTGATCGTTGCGTTGAATCCGGCGGTGATTGGCCTGGCATCCTGGGTGCTGTTCAAGGAACGTCTGAGTCGATTGAAAGTCATCGGGATCCTGATCTGCATCGGCGGCGCTGGTGTGGTAATCGTCAGCCGTAATCCGCAGCTGCTGGCCGCGACACCGGACGCCTGGATCGGCGATCTGCTGATTTTCGGCTGCGTGTTGAGTTGGGGGTGTATTCGTTGTTTTCCCGCAGTCTCAACCAGAGCATCGGCCCGTTGCAGACGGTGACCTTTTCGATACTGCTCGGCACGCTGATGCTCTGGGCGCTGGCCGCCGTTCGTGGCGAAGTGAGCGGGGCGGCGGTGGCCAATCTCGGGATGACACAATGGCTGAGTCTGATCTACCTCGGGGTGTTGGGCTCGGCGCTGGCCTACATCGGTTACTACGACGGTATCCGCAAGATCGGCGCGACCCGCTCAGGCGTGTTCATTGCGCTTAACCCGCTGACCGCCGTGCTCGCTGGCGCCGCCCTGCTGGGCGAGCAACTGACGCTGCCCATGTGCCTGGGCGGCGTGCTGATTCTGGCGGGCATCTGGCTGTGCAACAAACCCCTTGCACCGGGCCGAAAAAAGCGGATTTTATAGAGAGGGCAGACAACCCTATTTACGCTGTGTAGAATCGGGTTACGCATACAATAATAATCGTCTTCTGGCAGCAGAAGCCTCGCCCGCAAGAGCCTTGGGTCGACAATGAAGATATTCGGGTTTCAACTGATCTACGGTGACTTCCTCGCCCGCAGTGTGCGTGGCATCTCCTGTGCGCCACCCACCGGTCTCAGCATTACTGACAAATAACTCTGGTTAATTGATAAGAATGATGAGGCGCCAACCATGGCAGATTTATACGAAAACCCAATGGGCCTGATGGGCTTCGAGTTCATCGAGTTCGCATCGCCGACGCCTGGCACCCTGGAGCCGATCTTCGAGATCATGGGCTTCACCAAGGTCGCGACCCACCGCTCCAAGAACGTGCACCTGTATCGCCAGGGCGCGATCAACCTGATCCTCAACAACGAACCTCACAGCGTGGCTTCATACTTCGCGGCCGAGCACGGTCCGTCCGTTTGCGGCATGGCGTTCCGGGTCAAGGATTCGCAGAAGGCCTACAACCGCGCGCTGGAACTCGGCGCCCAGCCGATCCACATCGAAACCGGCCCGATGGAGCTCAACCTGCCGGCGATCAAAGGCATTGGCGGCGCGCCCCTGTACCTGATCGACCGTTTCGGCGAAGGCAGCTCGATCTATGACATCGACTTCGTGTTCCTCGAAGGCGTTGACCGCAACCCGGTCGGTGCCGGCCTGAAGATCATCGATCACCTGACCCACAACGTGTATCGCGGCCGCATGGCCTACTGGGCCAACTTCTACGAGAAGCTGTTCAACTTCCGCGAGATCCGTTACTTCGACATCAAGGGCGAATACACCGGTCTGACCTCGAAAGCGATGACCGCGCCGGACGGCATGATCCGCATCCCGCTCAACGAAGAATCGTCGAAGGGCGCCGGGCAGATCGAAGAGTTCCTGATGCAGTTCAACGGCGAAGGCATCCAGCACGTGGCGTTCCTCACTGACGATCTGGTCAAGACCTGGGATCAGTTGAAGAGGATCGGCATGCGCTTCATGACCGCGCCGCCGGACACCTACTACGAAATGCTCGAAGGCCGCCTGCCGAACCACGGCGAGCCTGTGGACCAGCTGCAATCGCGCGGCATCCTACTCGATGGCGCATCGGACAAAGACGACAAGCGTCTGCTGCTGCAGATCTTCTCGGAAACCCTGATGGGCCCGGTGTTCTTCGAATTCATCCAGCGCAAAGGCGACGATGGCTTCGGCGAGGGCAACTTCAAGGCACTGTTCGAATCGATCGAGCGTGACCAGGTGCGTCGTGGCGTACTCGCTACCGAGTAATCCGCTTCAGATGTAAAAAAGCCCGGCCTGCAATTGATTGTGCAGGCCGGGCTTTTTATTGCGCGTCTTACGGGCGCCGCTGGCGCATCAAATGCTTGAACCCTTCAAACACCAGCACCACCACCGCGAGCCAGATCGGGATGTAGGTCAGCCATTCACCGGGCTTGATGCTTTCGCCGAGCAGCAGCGCCACACCCAGCAACAGCACCGGCTCAACGTAACTCAACAGGCCGAACAGGCTGAACGGCAGCAAACGACTGGCGATGATGTACACCACCAGCGCCGACGCACTGATCAGACCGAGCAACGGAATCAGCCACGCCAGCGCCGGGTACTGATCGAACACGCCGAAACCCTGTTCACCGCCGCGCACAAACCAGTACGCCACCGGCAGCATCAGGGTCATGTCGACCCACAGGCCGCCGAGGTTGTCGGTCTTGAGGTATTTGCGCAGCACGAAGTACAGCGGGTAACCAACGACCACCACCAGCGTCGCCCAGGAAAAACCGCCGACCTGATACAGCTCGTTCAACACGCCGAGGCTGGCAAAGAACACCGCGACTTTCTGCAAGTACGACAGGCTTTCGCCGTAAGCGATGCGCCCGGTCAGCACCATGGCCAGCGGCAAGAGGAAGTAGCCCAGCGATACATCGAGGCTGTAGCCATTGAGCGGCGCCCACATGAACAGCCACAACTGCACACCCAGCAACGCAGACGACAGGATCAGGCCGCCGATCAGCTTCGGCAGCGCAGGGATCCGGCGCAGCAACTCCAGCACCCGCCGCCATTCGCCGGACAACAACATGAACAGGGTCATGCAGGGCACGGTCAGCAACATCCGCCAACCGTAGATTTCCACGCCGCTCAACGGGGTGAGCAACGAGGTGTAGTAATACATGACGGCAAACAGCGTCGAGGCTGTTACCGAGAGAGCGATACCTTTAGACAAACTGTCCTCGCGGGGGTGATGGTCAAACGGGGCGCGCAGGATACGTGGTTTTTGTGGTGAATATTGGTCGGGGTGGGCAATATTTTCTACATGAGTTCAAAAGCCCCTCACCCTAACCCTCTCCCGGAGGGAGAGGGGACTGACCGAGGTGTCTTAAGAACTACTGCGACCTGTGAGACCCAATTGATTTCGGATTCAGTCAGCACTATCAGAAAGAAGAATAGGCTGAATATCCCCGAATCGGTTCCCTCTCCCTCCGGGAGAGGGCTAGGGTGAGGGGACGATCTCAAGCCGAACGCGGTTTACGGCCCGACACAAAATGGCTCACATCATTAAACCCTGGCGTAGACGCATGCCCCGGCGTCACCAGCGAATCGATAAACGCTTCATCCTCCGCCGTAATCTTCACCGCCTGCGCCTTGGTGTACGCGTCCCACTGTTCTTCCGTACGCGGCCCGACAATCGCCGACGTCACCGCGCCGTTGTTCAGCACCCAGGCAATCGCAAACTCGACAATCCCGACCCCGCGTTCCTTGGTGTATTGCTGGATCTGCTGGGCAATGCGCAACGACTCCACCCGCCATTCAGTCTCCAGAATACGTTTGTCCTGACGCCCGGCACGGCTGTTGGCCTCCGGGGTCACGTCCGGTGCGTACTTGCCGCTGAGCACACCACGGGCCAGCGGGCTGTACGGCACCACGCCGAGTCCGTAAGTCTGGGCGGCGGTGATTTGTTCGGTCTCGGCCTGACGGTTGACGATGTTGTACAGCGGCTGGCTGATCACCGGGCGATCGACTCCCAGCTTGTCCGCCACACGAATCACCTCGGCAATCCGCCAGCCGCGATAGTTCGACAGGCCCCAATAACGGATCTTGCCCTGGCGAATCAGATCGCCAATCGCCGAGATCGTCACTTCCAGCGGCGTGTTGTGGTCTTCGCGGTGCAGGTAATAGATGTCGAGGTAGTCGGTGCCGAGCCGGGTCAGGCTGGCCTCCAGACCATTGAAGAGGTGCTTGCGGCTCAGGCCGCTGCGGTTCGGCACGCCATCTACCGGGCCGAAACCGACCTTGGTCGCCAGCACCCATTCATGACGATGACGGGCGATGGCTTCACCGACGATCTCTTCCGAGCGGCCGTTGGTGTAGACGTCGGCGGTGTCGATGAAATTGATGCCCTGATCCCAGGCCTTGTCGATGATGCGCAGCGAGTCTTCCGCGCTGGTCTGTTCGCCAAACATCATCGTGCCGAGGGTGAGGGTGGACACCTGCAACCCCGAGTGACCCAGTGTGCGATAGCTCATGCCGAAATCCTTTTGTCGGTGGGAAAGCTTCCATCAAATACCAGAAGCGTCCGGCGCGGCAAAGTGAATTTATCGGCGCAATGCCTCGCAGCGCTCGCGCAAAAACGCCTGCAACACCTTCACCCGTTCCGACACCTGCACCCGGTGCGGGCACAGCAGATTGAACGGCACGCTCTCGCCGAGCCAGTCATCGAACAGCGTCACCAGCCTCCCGGCGCGCACGTCTTCGGCCACATCGAGCCAGGCCTTGTAAGCGATGCCGTGGCCTACGAGTGCCCAGCGGCGGGCGACTTCGCCGTCATCGCTGAGGTAATCGCCGCGTACTTCGACCTCGACGGTTTCGTCGTCGCGATGGAAACGCCAGGTGTTATAGGGCCGGCCGTTGCGCAGGTAGAGCAGGGCGCTGTGTTCGCTCAATTCGGCGGGGTTTTGCGGTGTGCCGTGACGCTCCAGATACGCAGGGCTGGCGCAGGCCACGCGACGATGCTCAGGCAGAATCGGCAACGCCACCAGCGTCGAATCACTCGGCACGCCAAAGCGCAGCGCCACATCCACCGTCTCGCGAAACAGATCTGCATGCCGGTCGTTGAGCAGCAATTGCAGCTGAATGTGCGGGTGCTCGCGCTTGAAGTCGTCCAGCCACGGCAGCAACACATTGCGCCCGAAGTCCGACGGTGCCGCCAGTTGCAGCACGCCGCTGAGGCCTTCGGTCTGTTGCTTCAGCGCCTGTTCGCCCTCGGCCAGTGTGGCCAATGCCAAGCGCACGCTTTCCAGATAGCGCCGGCCTTCTTCGGTGAGGCGCATGCTGCGGGTCGAGCGGGCGAAGAGGCGGATGCCGAGGCGGGTTTCCAGGCGTTTCAGCGCGATGCTGGCGGCGGCCGGTGTCAGCTCCAGCGCCCGTGCGGCGGCGGAAATGCTGCCGGAGTCGGCGGTGCGGACGAAGATTTCCAGATCGAGGATCGAGCTCATTAGTAAAAATCCGTTGAAGATCCTTGGCGTTTTGCGGGATTTTTCCGGGATTGGCAAGCGCAGATACTGGAATCCTGAATAACCGCAGGAGACAGACATGACGTGGACATTCGATCATCTGGCCTTCAACACCGCTGACGGCCAAGCGCTGCAAGACGCTTTCGATGCGCTATTGGGACTGAAACCGGGGCGGAGGCCGCCGTTTCCTTTTCCCGGGCGCTGGTTGTATCAGGATGGGCAGGCGCTTGTGCATGTGATTGAGCAGCCCGCGCTGGATGAGGCGGCGTTGAGTCATATTGCGTTTCGTACTGATGAAGACGCGGCGGTGGTTTTGGAGCGGGTGCAGGGCAGTGGGTTGCCGTATCAGGTGGCGCAGGTGCCGGAGGATGGGGTCTGGCAGATTTTTGTGCAGATGCCGGGGGGATTGGTTTTGGAGTTGGATGCGAAATCTAGGTTTTAGAATCAAGAGCTCCTCACCCCAGCCCTCTCCCGGAGGGAGAGGGAGCCGACCGAGGTAATCTCACGAGGTACATCGACATGAAATACCGAGTCGAACTCAGGTTTTGAAAAACATACAAATCGGCTCCCTTTCCCCCTCGCCCCCCTGGGGGAGAGGGCTGGGGTGAGGGGGTGACGCTCTTGGTCACACCGCAGTGTTTAAGCCATGCGTTTAAAGGACACTTCCAGACACGCACCCCAGGCTACACAACCTTGCGCCGTTGCCTACGACTGCGCCAGAATCCGCCGGCTTGTGCGCTTATGGGCCGGGTTTTATCGTTATCTCGTCGCTGAAAAACAGCGATGGGGTTTGGTAGCCCGGTTCTGACTTGTTGCGCAACTCACCGTATTCGGACGCTTATCCGTCCGTGCTTTTATGGTGGCCATGCGCGGGGCGCTTTCGAGCGCGCCGGTTCTCCAAGTCACCGGTCTACCAACCCGTGTACGGCCACCACCTCTTCGTTTGGTAGCGAAGTTTGATGGCTCCATTTTTCTGATTTGGAGATTCAAACGTGATCAAACCAACACCCAACCCACCCGAAGCCGATTCAACGTCCCCCTACGAAACCCTCGACTCCAAGAAATTCCACGAAGCCGCCGAACGCGCCCTCGATCACTACCTCAACCCGTTCCATCCCAGAAAGCCGCTGCTCAAACCCAACACCCGCTACCTGATCGCCCCCGGCATCCCGAGCGAAGAACTGTTGGCCGACGCCTGCGAAACCCTGACCTCCGCCAAAACCATGGCCAGCGATTTCGCCGGGATGATCGATGCGCCGCAGCGGCATGTGCTGCTGGGGATTGGTCAACTAATCATGTTGGCAGAACTGGCGGTGAATCGGGTGCTGGATAATCTGGAAGTAGAGAGCTGAAAATCAAAAGCGCTCTCACCCTAACCCTCCCGAAACGTCGGACCGCCCGGAGGGAGAGGGGACTGACCGAGGTGATCTCACGAGGTACGCCGACGCGAAACATTGAGTCGAACTCAGGCACTGAAATGTACATAGATCGGCTCCCTTTGCCCTCGCCCCCCTGGGGGAGAGGGCTGGGGTGAGGGGGCGGCGTTTTCAGCGACACTGCACAACAAAAGTCATACACCTGAATAGAAAACGGCCCGAAATGGGCCGTTTTTGTGTGTCTGCCAATAATCAGGCCCGCAACGTCCGCGTCATCCGCAACGCCAGCAGACTCCCGCCAACGATCACACCCGCCAGCAGATACAGCGCCGCATCAGTCGACCCGGTGCTGTCCTTGACCCAACCCACAAGGTAAGGGCTCAAGAACCCGGCCATCTGGCCCATGGAGTTGATCAACGCCAGACCACCCGCCGCAGCACCCGCGCTCAGCATGGCAGTCGGCACCGGCCAGAACATCGGCAAACCGGTCAGCGCGCCCATGGTCGCGATGGTCAGGCCGAGAATCGCAATCGCCGGATTCGCCGCGAAGTTCACCGCAATCAGCAGGCCGACAGCGCCCATCAACATCGGCACCACCAAATGCCAGCGACGTTCTTTACGCAAGTCCGCCGAACGCCCGACCACCAGCATGAACAGCGCCGCCAGCAGATACGGAATCGCACTCAACCAGCCAATCACCAGGTTGTCGCTGAAGCCGAGGTTCTTGATGATTGACGGCAGCCAGAAGTTGATCGCGTACACGCCGCTCTGGATGCAGAAGTAGATCAGGCCGAAGGCCCAGATCGCCGGGTTCTTGAACACGGCGATCAGCGAATCGGAAGTGGTTTTCGGTTTGTTCGCCAGGTCTTCGGCCTGATCCGCTTCCAGCACCGAGCGCTCATGCGGGGTCAGCCATTTGGCAGCGGCGAAATTGTCGCTCAACAGGAAGTAGGCGAGTGCGCCAAGGATTACAGTCGGAATGCCCTGCAGCAGGAACATCCACTGCCAACCGGCCAGACCGCCCTGACCTGCGGCGAAGTGATTGAGGATCCAGCCGGAAAACGGGCTGCCGAGCAGGCCGGACACCGGGATTGCCGACATGAACAGCGCCATGATCCGGCCACGGCGGAAGGTCGGGAACCACTGCGAGAGATACAGCACAACGCCCGGGAAGAACCCGGCTTCAGCCGCACCGGTGAACAAGCGCAGAGTGTAGAACTGGGTCGGCGTGGTGACGAACAGCAGGCAGGTCGACAGCGTGCCCCAGGTGATCATCATCAGCGCGATCCAGCGCCGCGGGCCGAATTTGGTCAGCGCCAGGTTGCTCGGTACGCCGCACAGCACGTAGCCGATGAAGAAGATACCGGCACCGAGGCCGTACACGGTTTCGCTGAATTTCAGCGCGTCGAGCATCTGCAGTTTGGCGAATCCAACGTTGACCCGGTCGAGGTAGTTGAACAGGTAGCAGATGAAGATGAAGGGAATCAAACGCAGGGTGATGCGTTTGTAAACGGCATTTTTATCGTCAGCGATGGTCTGGGCGGCAGCGGCGCTCTGCGACATGGCGGCTCTCTCTTTATTATGATTTTTTGCGATGCAAAGGGTAACGTTGATCGCCCTGAGAGTCTCGGTCACCTTTGGCCGGATTGTCTTTGTGCCTGAGCACAGGGTTTGCCGGCAGACCCTGTGCGGGTGAACAACCGTCCGCGCCTGTTTTCAAGGATTTTCCCCTTATGTTCGAACTCGATCACGACCTCGCCCAGGACATCGTCGACCGGGCCATGGCCATTTTGCCGTACAACGTCAACGTCATGGACAGCCAGGGGCTGATCCTCGGCAGCGGCGAACCGGAGCGGATCAACACCCGCCACGAAGGCGCGCAACTGGTGCTGGCCAACGGGCGGGTGGTGGAGATCGACGCGCAGACCGCCGTGCATTTGAAAGGTGTGCAGCCGGGGATCAATCTGCCGTTGCTGCTCGATCAGCGTTTGATCGGCGTACTCGGCATTACCGGCGAGCCGGAGCAACTGCGCACTTACGCCGAACTGGTGCGCATGACCGCTGAAATGCTGGTGGGTCAGCGCAACCAGCAATCCGAGCAGCAATGGCGGCGGCAGCGTTGCGATGACTTGCTCGCGTTGCTGTTGAGCGAGGCGGGGGATTCGCCAAGGCTGGTCGATGAAGCCCAGCAACTCGGGCTCAAGCCGCAACTGACACGGGTGCCGTATCTGTTCGAGTTGGGTCTGGAACACGGGCCGGGGCAAACCGTCGAGGCGCTAAGTGCCTGGCTGATGTCGCGCTATCCGGACAGTTGGTGCGTGAGTTCGGCCAAGTCGTCATTGCTGTGGTGCCGGCCGGCGAGTCAGAACGTCGAGCATGATCGCCTGCTGGAAAAACTCGATGGCCTGGGCTGGAACATCCTGCGCATTGCGGTGGGCGGGCAGGCCGATGGACTGGCCGGGTTGCGCCGTTGTTACCGGCGGGTGGGCGATCTGCTCGCTTACGGTCGCGAAGTGCTGCCGCGTTCACGGCTGCTGACCCTCAATCGCTATCGCTTGCCGGTGATGCTCTGGCGCCATCGTAACGATGATGCGCTGGATGAATTGCTCAAACCATTGCGCAAAGTGATCGCCAAGGACAGCAACGGCCAGTTGCTCGCGACCCTGCGCAGCTGGTGCGATCACGACGGCCAGAGCCAGGCCTGCGCCGATGCCTTGGGGATTCACCGCAACAGCCTGCGTTACCGGATGGAGCGGATTGCCGAGTTGAGCGGGGTCGATCCGCTGAAGCTCGACGGCATGCTGGCGCTGTATCTCGGGGTGCAATTGCTGCCGCAGACCGACGATTTGTCGAAATGAACAATAAACGCCTGCGCCACTTGTGCAGCGGACAGGCGTCAACGTTTCAAGCGACTGGCAGCATGAGGGGCATTGGAACTGGAGAATTCGCATGAAAATCGTCATTGCCCCCGATTCGTTCAAGGACAGCCTGAGTGCCCAAGGCGTTGCAGAAGCCATTGCGCTGGGCCTGGCGCAGGTCTGGCCGCAGGCGACGCTGGTCAAATGCCCGATGGCCGACGGTGGCGAAGGGACGGTGGAGTCGATTCTCGACGCCTGTGAAGGCGAACTGCACCGCACCCGTGTGCGTGGCCCGTTGGGAGCGGCGGTCGAAGCCGCGTGGGGCTGGCTGCCGCACAACCACACCGCGATCATCGAAATGGCCGAAGCCAGCGGCTTGCAACTGGTGCCGCCGGGGCAGCGGGATGCGTGCATCAGCAGCACCTTCGGCACCGGTGAGCTGATCCGTGCAGCGCTGGACGCCGGCGCACAACGGGTGATTCTGGCCATCGGCGGCAGCGCCACCAACGACGGCGGCGCCGGCGCGATGCAGGCGCTTGGCGTGAAACTGCTGGACGCTCAAGGACAATCGCTGGTGCCGGGCGGTCTGGCGCTGGCGCAACTCGCACGACTGGACCTGAGTGAGCTTGACCCGCGTCTGGCACAGGTGCGTTTCGACATCGCTGCCGACGTCAACAATCCACTGTGCGGCCCCCACGGCGCCTCGGCGATTTTCGGCCCGCAGAAAGGCGCATCCCCGGTGCAAGTGCAGCAACTGGATCAAGCCCTCGGTCACTTCGCCGAACTCTGCGCGCAAGCCTTGGGCAAAGATGTTCGCGATGAGCCAGGAAGCGGTGCGGCGGGTGGACTGGGTTTTGCGGCCAAAGCGTTTCTCGGCGCACGGTTCCAGGCCGGGGTTGAAGTGGTCGCGGAACTGGTCGGGCTGGCCGATGCAGTAAAAGGTGCGGATCTGGTGATCACCGGCGAAGGGCGCTTCGATGCCCAGACCCTGCGCGGCAAAACCCCGTTTGGCGTGGCGCGGATCGCCAAACAACATGGCGTACCGGTGATCGTGATTGCCGGCACCTTGGGCGAGGGCTATCAAGAACTTTACGAGCACGGCATCGACGCAGCATTCGCCGTCACCAGCGGCCCGATGATGCTGGAACAAGCCTGCGCCGAAGCGCCGCGTCTGTTGCGCGAACGTGCCACGGACATTGCCCGCGTCTGGCGCATGGCGACTCCGGGCTGAACTGTCACCCATCATCTAAAACGTCGGGTGTTTCAATAGCGAAACACTCGCAACACTTTGAAAAATATTTCTTCTTTACACGCAAACTTCCTAAAGCCTGGCCGATACAGCGATCAGGCGCACAGAAGATTTCCCAGCACAGTGACGCCGGACTGAAACCCGCTCTCGCGGGGCAGTGATTACGGCATGGACGCTCGCAGTTTCAATCATCCGAGAGTCCTACTATGTCCTTGCGTAATCTGAACATCGCGCCCCGTGCCTTCCTCGGTTTTGCCTTTATTGCCCTGTTGGTGATCGTGCTCGGCGTGTTCGCCGTCAATCGCATGTCGGTCATCCGCCAGGCGTCCGTCGAGATGCAGACCAATCAATTGCCCAGCGTCGCTTACCTTGGCGTGGTGACGGAAAACGTCCTGCGCCTGCGGATCCTCTCTTTCCGGATTCTGGTCAACCGTGATGCCGCCGGTCTGCAGGAAGCACAGACCCGCATCGGCGTTCTCGTCGATAAAGTGCGCAGTGCCCAGGCTGCCTACGCCGCATTGCCGGCCGATAGCGATGAGAAGGCACATTATCAAGCGTTCGCGACGACACTGGACAACTACCTGCAAGCGCAGAACCAGATGATGGAGCTGTCCCGCCAGGACAAGGTCGAGGACTTGCGCACCCTGATCAACACGAAGATCAAGGACGGCACCGACCTGATGGGCGAGCAGCTCAACAAACTGATTGCGATCAACGCCGCCGGCGCCAAAGGCGCTGCACAAGAGGCGGGCGAGCATTACGACAGCGCCATCACCGGTGTCGTCATCGTGGCGGTCGTCGCTGCCGTGGCTACCGTGCTGCTGGCCTTGTTGCTGACCCGCAGCATCGTCACCCCGCTTGAACCGTGCCGTGGCCGCTGCGCAAACCATCGCCGGTGGCAACCTGACCAAAGCCATCGAAGTCGACGGCAAGGACGAACCGGCGCGTCTGCTTGAAGCCTTGGCCGTGATGCAGACCAACCTGCGCAAGACCATCGAGCAGATTGCCGGTTCCGCCACGCAACTGGGTGCCGCTGCCGAAGAACTCAGCGCCGTGACCGAAGAAGCCTCCCGTGGCCTGCAACAGCAAAACGATGAAATCGAACAGGCCGCCACCGCCGTCAACGAAATGACCGCAGCGGTGGAAGAGGTCGCACGCAACGCAGTGTCGACCTCCGAAGCCTCGAACCAGTCGACCCACGCCGCCCGCGAAGGTCGCGATCAAGTGGTGAAAACCGTCGATGCGATCCAGACCATGACCCGGGACGTGCAGAACACCGCGCAGATGATCGAAGGCCTCGCCGCACAGGGCCGTGACATCGGCAAAGTGCTGGACGTGATCCGCGCCATTGCCGAACAAACCAACCTGCTGGCACTCAACGCTGCCATCGAAGCGGCCCGTGCCGGTGAAGCCGGGCGTGGTTTTGCCGTGGTGGCGGACGAAGTTCGTGCCCTGGCCCATCGCACCGCGCAATCGACCCAGGAAATCGAAAAAATGGTCGCCGGCATCCAGAACGGCACCGGTGAAGCGGTAGAGTCGATGCAGCAAAGCAACCAGCGCACCCAGACGACCCTGGAAATGGCCCGTGCTGCCGGCATCGCGCTGGAGCAGATCACTCAATCGATTCACCAGATCAATGAGCGCAATCTGGTGATCGCCAGTGCTTCGGAAGAGCAGGCGCAAGTGTCTCGTGAGGTGGATCGCAATCTGGTGAATATCCGTGATCTGGCCACGCAATCGGCGGCCGGGGCCAACCAGACCAGCGCCGCGACCCACGAACTGTCGCGTCTGGCGGTGGATTTGAATGCGATGGTGGCGCGGTTTGTGATTTGACCTAGGGTGAAGGCTGGAGACCGCGCAATCAGGAGACGTACATGCGCTATTCAGCCTTGACCCAACGAATCGCCGGGGAGGGAGCAGCGGCCTGGCGGATTCACGACCGAGCGCTGGAGCTGCGCGCCGAAGGGGTCGATGTATTGCTGCTGTCGGTGGGTGATCCGGATTTCGATACGCCGTTGCCGATCATCCACGGCGCCATCGACAGCCTGTTGGCGGGCGATACCCATTATTCCGAAGTGCGCGGCCGCCTGGAGCTGCGCAAGCGGATCGCCGAGCGCCATCGGCGAAAAAGCGGCCAGGACGTGGACGCTGACCATGTGATTGTGCTGCCGGGCGCGCAATGCGCGGTGTATTCGGTGGCGCAATGTCTGCTGGATCCGGGCGATGAAGTCATCGTCGCCGAGCCCATGTACGTTACCTACGAAGGCGTGTTTGGCGCTTGCGGCGCGACCGTGGTGCCAGTGCCGGTTCGTCCGGAAAACGGCTTTCGTGTCGATCCGGTGGATGTCGCGGCGCGCATCACCCCGAAGACTCGGGCCATGCTGCTCAACAGCCCCAACAACCCGTCCGGCGCCAGTCTGTCGCTGCTGATCTGGCAGGAGCTGGCAGCGCTGTGCATCCGTCATGACTTGTGGCTGATCAGCGATGAGGTCTACAGCGAATTGTTATACGAAGGCGAGCACGTCAGCCCGGCGAGCCTGCCGGGCATGGCCGAACGTACCGCGACCATCAACAGCCTGTCCAAATCCCACGCCATGACCGGGTGGCGCATCGGCTGGATGATCGGGCCCAAACCGTTGGCCGAACACTTGGTGAATCTGTCGTTGAGCATGCTGTTCGGTCTGCCGGACTTTGTGCAGAAAGCCGCTCAGGTCGCGCTGGAAAAGGATTTGCCTGAAGTGACGCAGATGCGCGAGGAATACCGGTTGCGCCGTGATCTGGTGTGCGAGCGGTTGCGCGGCTGTCCGGGTTTGTACCCGATCAGGCCGGATGGCGGGATGTTCGTGATGGTCGATGTACGCCAGACCGGGATCGGCGCGCAGGGTTTTGCCGAACGGCTGCTGGAAGGGTATGGGGTTTCGGTGCTGGCCGGTGAAGCGTTCGGGCCCAGTGCGGCGGGGCATATCCGCATCGGGCTGGTGGTGGATCGGGTGAAGCTGGCGGATGCGTGTTCACGGATTGCGTTGTGCGCTGCGCAGCTTCTGCAAGTGCGCAGCGCCTGATTTCGATCAGAGTGGGTTCACCAGATTGGCGGGTCTTTCTCCCGCCAACGCCGCCAACAGATTCTCCACCGCACACCGCGCCATCGCCTCGCGCGTCTCATGGGTCGCCGAACCCATGTGCGGTGTTGCCACCACGTTGTTCAACTGCAACAACGGCGAGTCATGATTCAGCGGCTCGCGCTCGAACACATCCAGCCCGGCCGCGCGAATCCGGTTATGGCACAAGGTGTCGATCATCGCCGCCTCGTCCACCACCTTGCCCCGTGAAATGTTGATAAAGATGCTCTCCGGACGCATCAACGCAAACTGCTCGGCGCCGATCAAACCTTCGGTCTGCGCCGTCAGCGGCAGGGTCAGACAGATGAAATCCGCCTGCTGCAATAAGTCCTCAAGACTGCGGTACTGCGCATCAAAACGCGCCTCGACCGCCGGTTTGCGCGACTGGCTGTGATAGATCACCGGCATCCCGAACCCGAAATGCCCGCGCTGGGCCAACGCCTCACCGATCCGACCCATACCGATGATGCCCAAAGTCTTGCCGTGGACATCGGTGCCGAAATGCGCCGGGCCGATGCTGCGGTGCCAGTGACCGCCGCGCACCATGTTCGCCAGTTCCACCACGCGCCGGGCGGTGGCCAGGATCAGCGCGAAACCGGTGTCGGCGGTGGTTTCGGTGAGCACGTCCGGGGTGTTGGTCAGCAGGATCCTGCGCCGGGTCAGGTAGTCGATGTCGTAGTTGTCGACGCCCACCGAAACGCTGGAAATCGCTTCCAGCTGCGGCGCCAGATCGAGCAGCGCCGCGTCCAGTTTGAGGCTGGCACCGAGCAGACCGTGGGCGGCGGGCAGGGCGTCGCGCAGTTTCATCAGGCCAGTGGCGTCGAGGCTGTCGATCAGTGTCACATCGACCTGTTCCTCGAGGCGCGCCATCAACGCCGGCGACAGTTTTTTGTACAACACAACCTGCTTTTTCATCGCAGTCATCTCTCTATCAATTCAGGAATGGGCCGGCAGCGGACGCGGTGCGACGCGCTTGGCCGTCACCCGGTCGCTGGCGCCGGGCTTGAGAAAAATCGTCAGCACCACCGAGAGCATCAGCGCACCGCTCATCAGCAGGTACGAAGCGCCGGGCGAACCGGTGGAGCTGTTCAGGTAACCGACCAGATACGAGCCGCCGAACGAACCGAGGGCGCCCATGCTGTTGATCAGCGCCATGGCACCACCGGCAACGTTGGCCGGCAGGATCTCCGGGACGATGGCGAAGAACGGGCCGTAAGGTGCGTACATGCAGGCGCCGGCGATCACCAGCAGCGTGTACGACCACCAGAAATGCTCGGCACCCAAGGCGTAGGAGCCGTAGAACGCCACCGAGGCAATCAGCAGTGGCGGCCAGACGAAGCGTTTGCGTTTTTGCAGTTTGTCCGAGCCCCAGGACACCAGCAGCATGCCGATCACTGCCGCCAGATAAGGCAACGCCGAGAGCCAGCCGGCCTCGATCATGTCCATTTGCGCGCCGGCCTTGAGGATCGACGGCAGCCACAGCACGAAGCCGTAGACGCCGATGCTCCAGCAGAAGAATTGCAGCGCCAGAATGATCACCTTCGGCGAACGGAAGGCTTCGGCGTAGTTTTTCACCGCTTTGATCCCGACCTGTTCGGCGGCGAGAGCGCTCTCAAGATCGTGCTTTTCCCGGTCGCTGAGCCACTTGGCCTGGGCCGGACGATCATCGGCGAGCTTCCACCAGATGAATGCCCAGAGCACCGCCGGCAGCCCTTCGATGATGAACATCCAGCGCCAGCTGAAATGCTGCACCAGATAACCCGAAACCACCGACATCCACAGCATCGTTACCGGGTTGCCGAGGATCAGGAAGGTGTTGGCCCGGGAGCGTTCGGCGCGGGTGAACCAGTGGCACAGGTACACCAGCATCGCTGGCATCACCGCCGCTTCGACCACGCCGAGCATGAAGCGGATGACGATCAGCCAATAGGCGTTGGAGACCACCCCGGTCAGCGTGGCGAGCCCGCCCCAGAAAATCAGGCTGACGAAGATCAGCTTCTTCACACTGTGCTTTTGCGCGTAGATCGCGCCGGGTACCTGGAAGAAAAAGTAACCGAGGAAGAACAGCGCGCCGAGCAGCGAGGACAGGCCCGGCGTGATCATCAGGTCGGCGGCCATTCCGGACGCGGCGGCGAAACCGTAATTGGCGCGGTCCAGGTACGCCAGGCTGTAGGTGATGAATACGATCGGCATGATGTACCACCAGCGGCGGGTGGCGAGGGTTGCGGTTTTCATGGTCTTGCTCCTGAGCTTGTTGTTTTTGTCGCAGCAGGTTCAATAGATTGGTTGTTGCGTGTGCTCACGCCGCAGCGTGGGAACGATCAGCGGTGAGCTCGGATCGGGTCGGCAACCCTTCCATGTCACCTCGGCTCTGCACCGCCCGGCTGCCGATCCAGTTGGCGCGTCTGACGGCTTCGGGAAAACTCAGGTGCTCCAGCAGGGCACTGATCATCCCCACCGCAAATCCGTCTCCGGCACCGACCGTGTCCACGACTTGTGCCACCGGTACACCGGCGACAAACCCCTGATCCAGATGCGTGCGGTAATACGCGCCCTGTGGCCCGAGCTTGATCGCCACGGCCTCGGCACCTTGATCGAGATAGAACGCGGCGATGTCCGCCGGGTCTTCAAACCCGGTCAGCAACCGGCCTTCGCTCAACCCCGGCAACACCCAATGGGCGAGGGCGGCGAGGCGGTTGATCTCGGTGATCATCTCCCGCTCACTGGCCCACAGGCTCGGGCGCAGGTTCGGGTCGAACGACACACTGCGCCCGGCGTTGCGCATGCGAGTCATCAGCTCATGGGACATTTCCCGTGCCGATGCGGAGAGCGCCGGAGGAATGCCGGTGGCGTGCAGATGCCGGGCGCCGAGCAGCACAGGTGTGATCGACTGCGGCGACAGGTGACTGGCGGCCGAGCCGCGACGGAAGTACTCGACCGTTGGATCGCTGCCGTCATCGTTGCGGGATTTGAGCTGGAAACCGGTCGGGTGCGCGTTGTCGACTTCGACATGGCTGCAATCCAGTCCTTCGCGAACCAGAGTCTCGACTACAAATCGTCCCAGCGAATCGGCACCGACCCGGCTCAGCCATGCAACGTTGAAACCCAACCGGGACAAACCGATGGCCACATTGCTGTCCGCCCCGGCAATCCGCCTGTGGAACTGGTCGACGAATGCCAGATCACCGCATTGTTCGGCGACAAACATCGCCATGGTTTCGCCGAACGACAGAATATCGATCTCAGACATGAGCAGGCTCCAGGCAGGATTGGCCGAGGCGGGCGAGGGCGGCGACGTGTTCGGTGGTGAGTTGCACCAGGTCATCGCCCTGTAACGGGTATTCGGCGGCGCGCATAACGCCTTGGGCCATGTGCCGCAGCAGTTGTTCCCACAGATGCAGGTCGGTGGGGGCCGGCGGCACCGCCACCAGTTTGCCGTCGGCACGGCGGGCCACGGCTTTGCAATGTACGTAACCGACGTGACGGCCCAGCAAGCGTGCGGCGCTGGTGGCGGACTGGTCTTGCCACTGCCAATTGCCAATGTCGAAGGTCATTTTGATCGGCAGGTTGTGCTGCTCGACGGCGGCGAAGAAACGCTGGAACGGTTCGATGCGACCGCCGTGCAGGGTCTGATCATTCTCTACCAGCAACTGCACAGGGCTTTGCGCGAGGATTTGCGCCAAGGCTTGCAGATCACCGTTGTCGGTGAAGAATCCAAGGGAAACCTTCAGCCATTTCGAGCCGAACGCTTCGGCGTTTTGCAGTGCGGTGATGAGTTCGGGATTGGGGCGGGACTGACCGGCCAGCCACAGTTCGGTGGGCGAGGAATAGATGCTTTGCAAGCCTTGAGCTTGAGTGGCGGCGGCGAGCTGCTCTGGGACTTCGTTGGTCAGCAGCTCTTCGCGCCATTCGATGCGATTGGCGCCGGCGGCGGCCAGCACTTCGATGAACGAGCCTTGTCCGCGACGGCGAACGAGGTCGGCGCCGTAGCTGGAGAGGCTGATGGAAACGTCAGGTTTATTCATTGTTATCTACCTCTGAAACCGGTTTCATTTTTGATCAAAAAATTTTGAGTGGCCCCGTAGGGCCTTATTCCGCCTTATTGCGCGTTGAGCCGCGCTCGATCAGCACCGGCGCAAAATCCAGCGTCCGCGCCACCTCGATATCCCCACGCAACCGCTTGAGCAAACACTCAAACGCCCGCGCTCCAATCTCCTCTGTGGGCTGGGCAAGGGCAGTAATCCCACTGCCTACCAACGGATACCAATCCAGATCATCCAGCGCGATCAACCCGACATCCTCGAACAACCGGCAGCCAAATTCGCGCAAGGCCAGGGTGCAGGCCAGCGCCGCCACGCCATTGGCGCAGAACAGGGCTTTCGGGCCGTTATCAGATGTCTTGAGAAAGGTTTGAAGATCGGATGCAAGGCTCGAGCCGGTCTCCAGCACCGCGCCAAGCATGTCTTCGCGCTGGCCAACCTGCTGCTGAAAGCTGCTGACCCGCTCGATCCGTGAACTGGTGCCATCATGGGGTTCAGTCACCAGCAACACATCGCGATAGCCGCGCTGTTGAAGATGTTCCAGAGCCATCTCGATGGCCTGCGGATTGTTCAACCCGACCATGTCACTGTCGAGCCCGTCGACCTTGCGATCCACCAGCACCAGCGGCATTTCCTGCTTCAACTCGTCCAGTTCATCCCGGTGATGGCCAAGGGTGTTCACGATCAGCCCTTCGATGTTGTACGAGCGCAACAGTGCCAAGTGCTGGCGTTCCTGCTCGTCATCGCGGTCGGTATTGCACACCACCAGGCTGTAGCCGTGTCGGCGGCAGGCGGTTTCCACCCCGTGCATCACGGCAATCGAATAAGGGTTGCGGATATCGGCCACCAGCATGCCGATCAGGCGCGTGCGACCGCGCTTCAGGCCCCGGGCCATTTGATTGGGGCGGTAACCGAGTTCGGCAATCGACTGCTCGATGCGCCGGGCAATGGCATCGGAGAGCAGAGCGCGGTCATCGCCGATAAAGCGCGAAACGCTGGCCTTGGAGACGCCAGCGTGTTCGGCAACGTCGAGCATCGTGACGCGGCTGCGCTGGGCGGCGGAGAAGTCGTTCATGTAGGTGGACCTTGTTTTTATCCGGCTTGAAACCGGTTTCAGGAAACCTCATTGGTCCGGATTCGTCAACCGGCAATCGCTGGGAAAGGAGACAGGAATCTGACGAGCGGTTGTTTTACCTGTCAGATCTGACAGTAGGCCGATTCCCTGAACTGGCGCTTAATTGATTCCAGTACCGCTCTGGAAATCAACGGGGAATGACATGTCCGGCAATATTCTCGTCTATGACCGTCCTCAGGTTCGTGATGTCCCGGAAAGCGATCCTGCCGGGAACCTTTCGCCTGATCACCTGAAGAATGGCATTGAGGTCATTATTCCGGTCTGGCCGCAACAGTCCCCACCCGGAGAGCAAGACACTCTGATTGTTCGACTGACACGAAACGGTGTTGTCGAGTTCATTTCTACAACGACTTATACATCGCCTATTACAGTGCCCGAGATCATTATTCCCATTGGTCCACAGTATCTGATCAATGATGGCGTCGTGGAGCTGTCTTATGAGACACAAAACTTTGCGGGTAACCCCGCTTACTCTGATCCTCGAACTTTAACCATTGATCACACTCCCGTTCCGGTCAATCTGCCCGCGCCAAAGTTCCCCGCAGCCAATATATGGGGGTATCTGAATTGCAGTTCTAACCCTCCAATCTGGATCTGGATTGAGGTCAAGGTACCGCCACTGCCGTCTTTTTGTCAGATTGGTGATGTCTGTGCAGTGGAATGGTTCGGGTATTTAACTTTGAATGGCAGTGGTGTTGTCATTCCGGGTACTTATAAACGAATCGAAAAAAGATTGTTGAGCTCTCAGGAAATTGCTGCTGGTTTTTCCGTTGTGGTAGAGCCATTTGTACCGCATATAGAGCCCATGAAAAAAGACGCATCGGGCAAGGCCGTTTATTCAATTTATCGTGGCTTCAAATTGCTCGGCAAGTCACGCGCTGGAGTGGTCAAGATTGACCGGACAATTCCCGGTCAAAGCTTGCCGTGCGGCCCTTTAAAGCATTGGTACAACGCGTCAAACCATCGCACCGACTTTCGCGACTCGCCGGATAAGGTGCCTTTTTGCATGAGAAACGGAGATCAATTCATGAATACCCGAGTAAGAAATACGGCCTTAAGCAAACAGGTTCGGTTGCAAGGTAGCGGCACATTGGCTTTGCCCAGTGCCACTATTCCCGACAGGATTCCTGGCGATGGGCGTATTCCGATTTCGAAATTGAATGCAAACCTGCCGTATTCGATTCCTCAGCCACCTGACGAATTCGAGGGCGATACGCTGGACGTCAATCTGTACGTCAATGGTAGTACAACCCCTGTCACGCTTTTATTCGATCATGATCTGGGTCCGGTTGCCAATCGCACCTGGCCGCTGCAGCTCGAGATACCACTGGCCCGGCTTGTAGAGTTGTCAATACCGGAAACGCCCACCGAATATGATCTTGAATACATCATCTGGGCCGGAGGCACTAACCCGACTGAAGCCGATAACATTCAATACCGCATTGACAGGAACGCACCTTACAAGGTCAAGTCGCCACCCTCGGACCTGTCGCCACCCGCGATCGTTTTTCCCGCAGATTTGCCACCCAGTCAGGAGATTGATGATGCCTATCTGGGCGCCCACCCTGGCGGTATCGACGTCAGAATCACGCTCGCAAGCTTCAATGCCGAAGCGACAGACGTTTGTGATATCTACTTTGGCATCACGACCGACCCGGACTATGCCACACCCATTCTGAAAGATGTGCTTGTTCCGGCGAGCGGGCTTATCAACATTCCTCTCAGTATTCTCCAAGCTCTGAAGGATGGGGTGAATGCGCTGACTTACACGGTCAAGGATCTGGCGGGCAATGTCAGTCGCAGGTCAAGAGTCGATACGCGAGTGGTCAGGCACCTTGCTCCCCCTGTGGCGGAGAAACCTGTTGTTCCGCTGGCAGATGGCACGGGTGGCGATACCCTGATTGATGTGGCGGATTGTGTAATCGGGGTCACCGTCGAAGTACCCGTTCCGCAACCCAGCGCGCCTTCCGACTCCATCAGGGTCTATTGGGGCAATACGCAAGCAGGTCCCGAGCAACCTGTGGGCAACAATACGACGCTGGTTTTTCCGGTGGATTTCTCAATCATCAAAGCAGAATACGGTGTCACTGACGGGCCGGTTCCAACGAATGTCCGTTATGAAATGTTCCGGGGCGCTGGCGCGCCGATTGCCAAGGAAGACACCGATATCGAAGTTGATATTTTCCAGGATGGCCCTCCAAACCCCGATGAGCCGAGTGACGTCAACCCAGCCTTTGATTTGCCACGACTGGTTTCTTCTCAAGGCGTCGATAACGTCCTCGACGATAACGACCATGGCAAGGATGCGGAGATCTTCGTAAAGCTCTATGACGCCCCTCCGACCGAAGCCGCGCAGTCAGTCACCGTGTTTTATGACGACACAGCGTTAACGCCGGATATCCTGTTGCAGCCTGGCGATGAGGGAACGGAAGTGGGGCCTGTTGTGGTGCCATGGAGTCTTATCGAGTTGAAACAAAACGCAACTATCAAGATCAAGTGGAGACTTTCCCGGATCGGCGGGAACAACCCGCCGTCCTCGCTAGATCAGGATGTTGATGTAAACATCACAAAAATCGACTTGCCGGCCCCGGTGGTAAACGGTCTGGTAAGGAACCGGATTTCCTGCCAGACATTGAACTTCCCACCGAATGGGGATGGTACTGCTCGACGCAATCTAAAAGTGACTGTGCCGCAAAGTCCTTCAATGATTGTCGGGCGCACAGTGACTTTGACTTGGGAAGGGTTCTCGGATGTAAACGCTACCGTTCCTATTCCGGGAACCCACGTGCAAGTTGTTGACGAACCGGTTCCGGACCCGGTTGCAGATATGGTGTTCGAAATCGGTGATTACGCTACGCATCTGAAACCTGTATCAGCAGGCTGGGGCAAACTGACCTACACGATCTCCGGCGTTTTACCGGAATCGACACCTGCCATTCACGCCGTATTCCTGCTCAATAACGAAGGTAAATATTGTGAAGAGGTCAATCCTTGATTGACGCGTGAATCAATGGGGGCGTGCTTTCGTTTCACGCCCTCATGTTCACATCTGCGTTTTGATTTTCGAAAGCATAGATTTATCGCTCGTGAAAAAAGGATAAGTCCTACAGATAACAAAGTAATTGCTCTATAGCCTTGCGCCCCTTCAGAAACGAGATGCCGGCATCTCGTCGTTTTCGATCGTTTATTTTTCGGAGCAGGTGGCCAGTATGTATTTTCGTTCGTTCCATGGTTTTTCATTGAAAGGACTGTGCTTGCCATTCTTAGTGATCTCTCCCTTTACCGGTGCAGCACCCGTAGTAGGGGGTACCGCAAACGTCAATACAGGAGATGCCATCGAACGCTGGGATCTCACTCAAAATGCCACGCTCAACGTCAACAATGCCGAGACCCTGGCAATCACTGCCGACCGCTCGACGGTGAATGTCAACGCTGGTAGCCGAACTCAGGGTATCAGTGCCACCAACAACTCCACGGTCAATCTGAGCGGCGCCAACCTATCGAGCGTGGGTGCCCGAGCGGGTTTGCAGCTTGTCTCAAGTCTGGGCAACGTCGACAACAGCACGATCAATGCGGACAGAATCGGTCTGTCGGTGGCGCGCGCGTTCGGCACGCAGGCGGGTTCGACAGTCAATGTCACCAACAACAGCACCATCACCGGCGTGACCGCTGGTGCCCTGGCCACCTCCCACAGTCTGATCAATGTCGCCGACTCGACCCTTGAGGGAACCGGATCTTCCGGTTATGGCCTGTGGCTGCAGAGTGCTGATGCCGTTGCCAGAAACAGTACCCTCACGGGCGCTCAGAATGGTGTCTTGATCGCGCTGGATGTCACAGGCGTAGCACCCGCCACGTTGAATCTGGACAACACCACTGTTCAGGGTAAAAACGGTTCTGCCATTCTGGTGGATTTCGGTAATGTCGAGCGGACCACCGCGACATTGACACTCTCCAACTCCAGACTTCTGGCGAGCAACAACACCTTGGTTGAGGCCAGGGGCGGTTCCGATGTTTCGATGACCGTCAACAGCAGCACACTCAACGGCGATATCGTGACGGAGGCGGGCAGCACGTTCGGGCTGACCTTGCAGAACAATTCGGTGCTGACTGGCCGGCTTGAAAACGTGGCCAGCGCCACGATCAACGACAACTCACAATGGGTGCTGGTGGATAACAGCCAGGTCGGAAATCTTGTGCTCAATGGTGGCTCCGTCAAGTTCGGGGCAGACAACGCGTTCTATCAACTGGATGTGACCAATCTGTCCGGCAACGGCCGTTTCATCATGGGTACCGATCTGGCGACTGGCCAGACCGATTTGCTCAACGTCACCGGCACGGCCAGCGGTTCGCACGAATTGCTCATTGCCAGCAGCGGTACGGAACCGCCTGCGGGTCAGCCAGTGACGGTGGTCAAGACCAACGGTGGCTCCGCACAATTTTCGCTGCAGGGCAATGTCGTCGATCAAGGCGCGTATTCCTACGCATTGGCCAAGAGTGGCAACGACTGGATTCTCGACCCGACCTCTCGCATTGTCAGCCCGGGCGCACGCTCGGTACTGGCACTCTTCAATACGCCTCTGCCGACCTGGTATGGCGAGCTGACCTCGTTGCGCAGCCGGATGGGTGAGTTGCGTTTCAATGACGGGCAGGGCGGCGCCTGGGGACGGACCTATGGCAATCAATATCAGATCGCGGACGGATCCGGTGTCGGCTACCGGCAGAATCAGTTGGGGTTCACCCTGGGGGTTGACACCACCCTGCCGGTAGGGGACGGTCAATGGCTGGTTGGTGTGATGGGCGGCCACAGCAAGTCCGACCTCGATCTGGATGCGGGCACGTCGGGCAAAGTCGACAGTTACTACCTGGGCACTTACGCCACCTGGCTGGATGCTGGCAGCGGTTATTACGCCGATGCTGTGTTGAAAGTGAACCGGTTTCGCAACGAGGCGAAGGTCAGCCTGAGCGACGGCGCCCGGGCCAAAGGCGACTATGACAACACGGGGGTAGGTGGATCGGTGGAATTCGGTCGGCACATCAAGCTTGACGACGGTTATTTCGTCGAGCCTTTCACCAAGTGGTCGGCCGTGGTCATTCAGGGCAAGGACTTTTCGCTGGACAACGATTTGCAGGCAGACGGTGGCCGCGCACGTTCACTCCTCGGTGAAGCGGGTGTGACGGCGGGTCGCAACTTCAAACTGAACAATGACGTTGAAGTGCAACCTTATCTGCGGGTGGGTGGCGGCTATGAGTTCGCCAAAAACAACGAAGTGAAGGTCAATGACAACGTGTTCAAGAACGATCTTTCCGGGGCACGTGGAATGGTCGGAGCCGGTGTCGCGGCATCGGTATCGAAAAACCTGCAAATGCATGCCGACTATGAATACAGCGACGGCAAGAACTTCCGTCAACCCGCCGGATTGACCCTGGGCTTGCGATACGCGTTCTGATCGCCATGCTGGAAATGAGAAAAGGAGGCTTTGGCCTCCTTTTCTTTTAGACGGCTGACCGGCCTGGCGTCGATCAATCAGCATGGGCCCCTGCGGGATGACGGTGGACGCGGAATTCGCCGCGTAGGTGGTGTTGGCAGGGCTTCAAAGTCGACTCGCAGATTGACGGTCCTGGTTGTGTCCTCATCCCGATTTTCGAGTGTGGCGTTAATAATGCCACTGAAAATGGATTTGTCAGCGTCGAATGCGAGTTCGGCTATTCCATTGTTGTTGGTATAGGTGACTGGTTTGTCGGGTGTAGAACTATCGACAAAAAGTACTTGGACGGTGGGAGAGTCGGGAAACAATCCATATTTGCCGTCCGCGAGACCCTTGGTAAAAGAAACCTTGAGTTCCTTGGTTTCGTATTCCGGAGCTGTCCCCCTCTGTGTGGCCTGCATGACGTGCGCCTCACCAAGAGGCGGGGGGTAGTGGGCCTCGGAAAGTACAACCAAACCGGCCTCGAAAGATTCCGTTCCGTTGATTGTTCCTTTACATGTTCCTGCCTTCACTGATTGGTGTGTCACTTTTGCTATTGCGTTCATAAAACCAGCCTCCGCTGCCATGAAAAGTGATATCTCGCCACTCAATACAGGCGGGATAGCCTATGAGATGCCAGCAGGGCGCCGCTGTAAACTGTCAGACTTGACAGGTATACATCGCCTTTTTTATGTGATTTTTTTTGCGTCGACTCTTGCGTTTGGGGATGGCCTTCAACCAAACAGCCCCGCCGCAATATTGATCGAAAACCCAAGGATGGCGGTATTGAACACAAATCCGATCAACGATTGTGCCAGCACGATCTTGCGTATCTCCCGCGTGGCCACGCCGACGTCTGCCGTTTGCACCGCCACGCCGATGGTGAACGAGAAGTACAGAAAGTCCCAATAGTTAGGCGTCGTCAGGCCTTCGGCAAAGCGCAGTGCCGGTTCCTTGCCGTCCCAGGTGTAAAACAGCCGGGCGTAGTGCACGCAGAAAATCACCCCGATCAGCAGCCACGAACCGATCACGGTCAACGCGGTAAAACCGTAATGCAGAAGTTTGCGGATGGTTTCCAGATCCTTGCTGCCGGCCAGTTCGACGGTAATGGTGGCCAGGCTGGCCAAAGCGGCGATGCAGACAACAAACAGTACCAGCCCGGCATTTTCATCCTCGACTTCGGCGATACGTTTGACGTCCGGCGCTTTGGCGCGGATGGTCAGCCAAAGCATCAGGATCAGGTAGGTCCAGACCCCGGCGTTCCAGCCAATGAGGATTTTGCTGATGACGGATTCCGCCGGGGCCAGGAGGCCTGCGGCAAGGCCGAGCAGCGCGGCAGCGGAAAGGCGAGGGTGGGTGCGGGCGAGGAAGCGCATGGGGACTCGATGGGCCAGGGTGGTTCAGACACCTTAGCCCAGCGCGGCGACCTGTGGCCACCGCGCCGGGAGCAATCAATCAGGCTTGGTGAACCGCCGCACAAGCTTGATCACGACAACAAAGAACACTGGCACGAAAATCACCGCCAACGTCGCGGTAATCATCCCGCCAATTACTCCGGTACCAATCGCCTGCTGGCTCGCCGAACTCGCGCCCGTGGCAATCGCCAGCGGCACCACGCCCAGAATGAACGCCAGTGAAGTCATGACAATCGGCCGTAAACGCAGACGCGCCGCTTGCAACGTGGCATCAACCAGATCGTGACCTTCGTCATACAGACTCTTGGCAAACTCGATGATCAGGATCGCGTTCTTCGCCGACAGGCCGATGATGGTGATCAGGCCGACCTTGAAGAACACATCGTTGGGCATCCCGCGCAACGTCACCGCCAGCACTGCGCCAAGCACACCGAGCGGCACCACCAGCAGCACGGACGTCGGAATCGACCAGCTCTCGTACAACGCCGCCAGACACAGGAACACGATCAGCAGCGACAGACCGAGCAGAATCGGCGCCTGACTGCCGGACAAACGTTCCTGCAATGACAGACCGGTCCATTCCTGACCCATGCCTTTAGGGCCTTGCGCTACCAGCCTTTCGATTTCCGCCATGGCTTCGCCGGTGCTGTGGCCGGGTTTCGGCTCGCCGGAAATCGAGATCGCCGGGTAGCCGTTGTAGCGGGTCAGCTGCGCCGGGCCTTGGGTCCATGTGGCTCGGACAAATGCCGACAGCGGCACCATTTTCCCGGCGTCGTTGCGTACGTGCATCTTCAGCAGGTCATCGACCTGACTGCGGCGGTCGCCTTCGGCCTGCACCACCACCCGTTGCATGCGCCCCTGATTGGGGAAGTCGTTGACGTACGAAGAACCGATGGCAGTGGACAGCACATTGCCGACGTCGGCGAAGGAAATGCCCAGCGCGTTGGCCTGCTTGCGGTCCACTTCCAGCTGCACTTGCGGCGCTTCGGCCAGAGCACTTTCACGCACGTTCATCAGAATCGGACTTTTCTCGGCGGCTTCCAGCAATTGGGTGCGTGCCTCCATCAGGGCTGCATGGCCGAGGCCGCCGCGATCCTGCAGGCGGAACTCGAAACCGCTGGAGGTGCCGAGGCCGTCGACCGGCGGCGGCAGTACCGAGAATGCCATCGCGTCCTTGATCTGGCTCAGGGCAATGTTGGCACGCTCGGCAATGGAGCTGGCCGAGTCGTCGCTGCCGCGATGCGACCAGTCCTTGAGCGTGGTGAAGGCCAGTGCGGCGTTCTGCCCGCTGCCGGAGAAACTGAAACCGAGAATCACCACACTGTCACTGATACCCGGTTCGCCATTGTTGTGCGCTTCGAGCTGCTCGGCGACCTGCACGGTTCGGTTCTTGGTCGCGCCCGGTGGCAGCTGGATGTCGGTGATGGTGTAACCCTGATCCTCGACCGGCAGGAACGAGGAGGGCAGGCGTGCGAAGCACAGGCCCAGACCCACCAACAGCACTACGTAAATCAGCAGATAACGCCCGGTGCGTTTCAGCGCGTAACCGACCCAGCCCTGATAGCGATCAGTCAGTTGCTCGAAGCGGCGGTTGAACCAGCCGAAGAACCCGGTCTTCTCGTGATGTTCGCCCTTGGCGATCGGCTTGAGCAGCGTTGCGCACAATGCCGGGGTCAAGGTCAGGGCAAGGAAGGCCGAGAACAGAATTGAGGTAGCCATCGACAGCGAGAACTGTCGATAGATGACGCCCACCGAGCCCTGCATGAACGCCATCGGAATGAACACCGCCACCAGCACCAGCGTGATGCCGATGATCGCGCCGGTAATCTGCCGCATCGCCTTGCGTGTCGCCTCTTTGGGCGACAGGCCTTCGGTGGCCATGATCCGCTCGACGTTCTCCACCACCACGATGGCATCGTCCACCAGAATGCCGATGGCCAGCACCATGCCGAACATGGTCAACACGTTGATCGAGAAGCCCAGCGCGAGCATGGTCGCGAAGGTGCCCATCAACGCCACCGGCACCACCAGCGTCGGGATCAGCGTATAGCGGATGTTCTGCAGGAACAGGAACATCACCGCGAACACCAGCAGCATGGCTTCGCCGAGGGTGTAGACCACTTTGGTGATCGAGACCTTCACGAATGGCGAAGTGTCGTAGGGGATCTTGTATTCCACACCGGTCGGGAAGTAGCGCGACAGCTCATCCATCTTCGCCCGGATCAGCGTTGCGGTGCTGAGGGCGTTGGCGCCCGGCGACAGTTGCACGCCGACGGCGGTGGACGGTTTGCCGTTCAGGCGCGTACCGAACTGGTATTCCTGGCTGCCGATCTCGACCCGCGCCACATCCTTGATGCGCACGGTGGAACCGTCGGGATTGGCCTTGAGCACGATGTCGGCGAACTCTTCCGGTGTCGACAGCTGACCCTTGACCAGAATCGTCGCGGTGATTTCCTGGGTGCTCGGGTTCGGCAGATCGCCGATGCTGCCCGCCGAGACCTGGGCATTCTGCGCGACGATGGCGGCGTTGACGTCCGCCGGCGTCAGGTTGAAACCGATCAGCTTCTGCGGATCGACCCAGATCCGCATCGCCCGCTCGGCGCCATACAACTGGGCCTTGCCGACGCCGTCGATACGCTTGATCTCGTTCATCACGTTGCGCGCCAGGTAATCGCTGAGCGCTACGTCATCGAGCTTGCCGTCGCTGGAAGTCAGGGTGATCAGCAGCAGGAAACCGGCGGAGACTTTCTCCACCTGCAAACCTTGCTGATTGACCGCTTGCGGCAGGCGCGACTCGACCACCTTGAGGCGGTTCTGCACATCGACCTGCGCGAGTTCCGGGTTGGTGCCCGGCTGGAACGTCGCCTTGATCGTGGCGCTGCCGAGGCTGCTCTGGGATTCGAAATACAGCAGGTGATCGGCGCCGTTGAGCTCTTCCTCGATCAGACTGACCACGCTTTCGTCGACGGTCTGCGCCGAGGCGCCCGGGTACACGGCATAGATTTCGATCTGCGGCGGCGCGACGTCGGGGTATTGCGCCACCGGCAATTGCGGGATGGCCAGCGCACCGGCCAACAGGATGAACAACGCGACGACCCAGGCGAACACCGGGCGGTCGATAAAGAACTGCGGCATAGAAGAGCGTCCTGCTTACTGACCAGAGGTCTGGGCAAGTGGAAGAGGGTGTCGTCGATCTGCACGGTTTCGCCGGGGCGGGCGTGCTGCAGGCCTTCGATGACCACGCGGTCGCCGGCCTTCAGGCCACCGGTGACAATCCAGCGGTCGTTCTGCACGGCGCCGAGTTGCACCGGTTGCAGAGCGACGCGCATCTGATCGTCAACGGTCAGCACTTGCGCCACACCGGCGCTGTCGCGTTGCACCGCACGTTGCGGCACGGTCAGGCCATGCTGGATCACGCCTTGTTCCAGACGCACGCGAACGTAGCTGCCGGGCAGCAGATCAAGGTCGGGGTTGGGGAATTCGCTGCGCAGAACGATCTGCCCGGTGCCCGGATCGACCGTAATGTCGCTGAACAGCAATTTACCCGGCAGCGGATAGAGGCTGCCGTCGTCCTGGATCAACGTGGCCTTGACCTGATCCTGACCGACCTGCTGCAACTGGCCGGAACGGAACGCCCGACGCAACTCGTTCAATTCACGGGTCGACTGGGTGAGGTCGGCGTGGATCGGGTTCAGTTGCTGGATCAGCGCCATGGGCGTGGTTTCGTTCTGGCCGACCAGCGCGCCTTCGGTGACCAGAGCACGACCGACGCGGCCGGAGATCGGCGCGGTGACGGTGGCATAGCCCAGATTCAGCTTCGCACGCTCGACGGCAGCCTTGTTGGCGGCGACGTCGGCGGCGGTTTGCCGGGCGTTGGCGCGGGCGTTGTCGTAGTCCTGAGCGCTGATGGCCTTGTCGTCGATCAACTGGGCGTAGCGCTGCTCCTGCAGTTTTGCCTGGAACGCGTTGGCTTCGGCCTTGCGCAGGGCCGCTTCGGCGCTGTCCAGGTCGGCCTTGAACGGTGCCGGGTCAATGCGGAACAGCACGTCGCCCTTTTTTACGTCGCTGCCTTCGCGATAGGTGCGTTGCAGCACCACGCCGGCCACCCGGGCGCGGACTTCGGCAATGCGTGGCGCGGCAATGCGCCCGCTGAGTTCGCTGCTGATCGACAGGGGGCGTGCCTCAAGGGTTTCGACCCGCACGGTGGCCGGCGGCGCCTGTTCCTCGGTGCTCGAGGATTTACCACAGGCACTCAGCGTCAGCGCCAATGCGATCAGGCCGAGCCCGGCCAGCAGATTCTTCGACATGTACAACCCCCAATATTGATCTGCGCATCCTACGGACAGTCGCCGAGGGTAGCGGTGAAGCTTTGTAGGCGCTGTGTGAAATTGTGTAAGGGTTTTGCTCAGGGACGAGTGAGGGCGTATATCCTTTACGCCTTGAAATTTATTGCGACAGATAAAGCATCGCGAGCAGGCTCGCTCCCACATTTGGAATACGGTCCCTTGTGGGAGCGAGCTTGCTCGCGATAGCAGATGATGAGTCGCCACAGCACTTTCTGGATCATCAATGCCCAACATCCTCCTGGTCGAAGACGACACCGCCCTCGCCGAACTGATCTCCAGCTATCTCGAGCGCAACGGCTATTCCGTCAGCGTGATCGGCCGAGGCGACCATGTGCGCGAGCGGGCGCGGCTCAATCCGCCGGACCTGGTGATTCTCGACTTGATGCTGCCGGGCCTCGACGGTTTGCAGGTGTGTCGCCTGTTGCGCGCCGATTCGGCGACGCTGCCGATCCTGATGCTCACCGCCCGCGATGACAGCCACGATCAGGTGCTGGGCCTGGAAATGGGCGCCGACGATTACGTGACCAAACCTTGCGAGCCGCGAGTCTTGCTGGCCCGAGTGCGCACATTGTTGCGGCGCAGCAGCCTCGGCGAGCCGATGACTGCCAACGACCGCATCCTGATGGGCAATCTGTGCATTGACCTGTCGGAACGCACCGTGACCTGGCGCGAGCAACCGGTCGAGCTGTCCAGCGGCGAATACAACCTGCTGGTGGTGCTGGCCCGTCATGCCGGCGAAGTGCTGAGCCGCGACCAGATCCTGCAGCGCCTGCGCGGTATAGAGTTCAACGGCACCGACCGCTCGGTGGACGTGGCGATTTCCAAGCTGCGGCGCAAGTTCGACGACCACGCGGGCGAGGCGCGCAAGATCAAGACCGTGTGGGGCAAGGGTTATCTGTTCAGCCGTTCCGAGTGGGAATGCTGAGTCGATGTTCAGAATCCTGTTTCGCCTTTATCTGGTGACGATCGTTTCCTACAGTGCGGCAATCTATCTGGTGCCGGATCTGGTGGTGATGGCGTTCAGGGATCGCTTCGTGACTTACAACCTCGACTATTCCCGGGGCCTGCAATCGCTGATTACCAAGCAGTTTCGCGCGGTGCCGCAGGATCAGTGGCCGGCGGTCGCCGCGTCGATGGACAAGGACTTCCAGCCGCTGCACATCGTCCTCGCCCGTATCGATAACGCTGACTTCACCCCGATCGAGCAAGAGCGCCTGCGTCGTGGTGAAAACGTGGTGCGCATCGGCGACTGGGGCTGGCGAACGCTGGCGGTGACACCGTTGAACGGGGAGATTGCCGTGCAAATGGTGGTGCCGCCGGATCCGATGGACGTGAACTTGCTGTACTGGAGCATCAACGTTCTGATCGGTGCGAGTTTGCTGGCGTGCCTGCTGCTCTGGCTGCGGCCGCACTGGCGTGATCTTGAACGCCTGAAGGGCACCGCCGAGCGCTTCGGCAAAGGCCATTTGAGCGAACGTACGCAAATCGGCTCGAGTTCGAACATCGGCAGCCTGGCCAACGTCTTCGACACCATGGCCGGTGACATCGAAAACCTGCTCAACCAGCAGCGTGACCTGCTCAACGCGGTGTCCCACGAACTGCGTACGCCGTTGACCCGACTGGATTTCGGCCTGGCGCTGGCGCTGTCCGATGATTTGCCGCAAACCAGTCGCGAACGCCTGCAAGGTCTGGTGGCGCACATTCGCGAACTGGATGAGCTGGTGCTGGAGTTGCTGTCTTACAGTCGCCTGCAAAATCCGGCGCGCTTGCCGGAACAGGTCGAAGTGTCGCTGGACGAGTTCATCGACAGTATTCTGGGCAGCGTCGACGAAGAGCTGGAGTCCCCGGAAATCGTCATCGATGTGTTGCTGCACAATCAGCTGGAGCGCTTCTCACTTGACCCGCGCCTGACCGCCCGCGCCATTCAGAACCTGCTGCGCAACGCCATGCGTTACTGCGAAAAGCGCATTCAGATCGGTGTGCAGGTCTGCCCGAAGGGCTGTGAAATCTGGGTGGATGACGATGGCATCGGCATTCCGGAAGACGAGCGGGAGCGGATTTTCGAGCCGTTCTATCGACTGGATCGCAGCCGTGACCGGGCCACTGGCGGGTTTGGCCTGGGCCTAGCCATCAGCCGTCGGCGCGCTGGAAGCGCAGGGCGGGACGTTGACGGTGGAAGGTTCGCCGTTGGGTGGAGCGCGGTTCAGGCTTTGGCTACCAACCCCGGCGTGAAGCTGCTCGTTCCCCCGAACGTCGTGGGAACGAGCACCAGTCAGAGCAGTTCAGTGGACTGGATCAGTCCGACCCCGGCCACCTGCATCCGCTCCATCGCCGTCGCCAGTGATCCATTCATATCGATTGCCCGGCACGCATCCAGCACCACAAACGTATTGAAGCCCGCCGCCCGTGCATCCAGGGCGGAAAACATCACGCAGAAATCCAGCGCCAGGCCGACCATGTACACGGTGTCGATGCCGCGTTCCTTCAGATAACCCGCCAGCCCCGTGGTGGTCGCCCGGTCCGCTTCAAGAAACGCCGAATAGCTGTCGATGTCCGGATTGCAGCCCTTGCGGATGATCAGTTGAGCGTGGGGCAGGTTGAGTCCCGAATGAAAATCGGCGCCGCGTGAGCCCTGAGTGCAGTGATCCGGCCACAGGGTCTGTTCGCCGTACGGCAGTTGAATCACCTCGTAAGGCTGGCGGCCGGGATGGCTGGAGGCAAACGAAGCGTGGCCGGCCGGGTGCCAGTCCTGGGCAATGACGACTTGCTTGAACTGTTCGGCGAGGCGATTGATCAGCGGGACGATCAGGTCTCCCTCGGGCACGGCCAGTTGGCCGCCGGGAATGAAATCGTTCTGTACGTCGATGACCAGCAATGCAGTACGTGGGGAAATCGGCATCTTTCAAGCCACTCCTTGAAATCACCCGGACAGGATAGTGACAACTTCATTCACACGCTCAGCCGGTTTTTAAACATTTTCGCCATCTCTTCCAGCTCGGCGGCCGGATTATGGCCGATCAACATCCAGGCGTGTTCACGTTCGGTCCAGTACACCACGTTCATCCCGTGCCGGCGTTCATGGGCCAGCGCCTGACTGCCACTGTTGGTTCGTGTGACGCACAGTGCCAGCGGACCATGATTGGCGTCGAGCCAGGTCATCTGCGCAATCGGCACGCCGTCATATTCGAGCAGTTGCGCACGTTTGAACTGCGCGCCGGGCAGTTTCAGCTTCGCGGGCGACAAACTCAGGCCCACTCGAGCGTCAACCGTGTGCAATTGCGCCAGTTGCGAGGCTTCGTCGGTGGCCAGATGTTCAAGGGTCTGCGGTACATACAGCGCCATGTAATCGCCCACCAGCTCGCGCCAGCCATGCGATTGCTGCGCTTGCCAGCCGAGGAACAACCGATCCGCCGCGACGCCGGCGAGCACCATGCCCAAAGCCGCCGCGCCGATGAACCAGCGACGACTGAAGCCGGGCCGTTGCGGGGAGGGCGCGGCATCCAGTCGGGCTTGCAGGCGATCGAGCGGTGCCTGTCGGGCCAGCTCATCGTAGGCGTCGCGATAGGGCAGGTTGCTGCGGCTCAACCACTGCAAGCGCAGGTTGAGCAGTGGATCATCGGCAATGAGGCTGTCGAGCTGGCTGCGTTGTTCGCGGTCCAGTTCATCGTCCAGATACGCCACCAGTTGCTCGTCGGAAGGCGTATTCATTGCCGGTCTCCTGCGGGGGTGTTCGGTACCGCATGCAGCGGTGGGTATTCGGCCAGTTTTAGGCGGGCGGTGGCGAGGCGACTCATGACTGTGCCGATCGGCACTTGCAGGATCTCGGCGACTTCGCGATAGGACAGGCCTTCGACGTAGGCGAGATAGACCGTTTCGCGCTGGGTCTCCGGCAGCGCATCGACGCGACGGATCACCTGCGCCGCCATGACGTGGGTCTGCGCGGCGTATTCGCCGTCGAAGGTGAGCTGGCTGTCGGCGTCCACCACGCCCTGGCCCTGGCGCACCCGGCGGGCGCGCACTTCATTGAGCCAGATCGAATGCAGGATGCTCAGCAGCCAGCGGTCCATGCGCGTGCCGGCCACGTACTGGCCCGAACGTTCAAGCGCCCGCACGCAGGTGGCTTGCACCAGATCCTCGGCCACGTGCCGGTTGCGCGACAGCAGCAAACCGTAGCGCCACAGGCGCGCCAGGTGTTGTCCGAGTTCGGCTCTGAAGGCCTGATCGCTGAAAATGTTCGCCTCCGCGTGTCGTGTCAGGTTTTCGATGAATCGTTGATGGCTTCGGCCAGGTCCCGGTATTCCTCGCAGGTCGTGCCGCAAATCTTCTGGATATGCTGCAACTGTTCCTGCGCCAGATCGACCCGACCCTTGATGACATAAGCCTCGCCCAGGTATTCGCGGACTTGCGCGTACTGCGGATCAAGTTTCACCGATTGCAGGTAATAACCGATGCCTTCGTCGGTGCGGCCCAGCTTGCGCGTGGCGTAACCGCGATAGTTGAGGGCCTTGGCGGTGTTCGGCTGTTTCAGGGTGTCGAGCAAGGCCAGGGCTTCTTCATATCGACCGTCCTTGGCCAGGCGATAGGCGTAGTCGGTGCGGTCGGCGTCCGGTACCAGGCTGCTGGTCTGCGTCACGCATTTCTGCGTTTTGCTGTCGTACACCTGACCTTTCGGGCAATTGGGCTTTTGCACCGGCTCGTCTTCATCACCGTGGGCCAGGGCCAAAGGGCTGGACAGCATCGCGGCCATCAGCAACGGGGCGGCGAACATAACGGAACGGATAGTCATGGGCAAGGCTCCATAGTGGGGTCATGTGTCACGTTGAACACCGCAAGGTGAAGTTTTATTCATTGCTTTGTCAGGTGCCATTCAAGGAAAGCTCAAAGTCGCGGGCTATGCTCGTGTCGTCTGTCGTCAATCCGCCGTTCTACCCCGGGAGTTGCGCCATGAAAGATCAGGTTCACCACTCCGCTGCCGCCGGTTACAAGACCGCAGCGGAAACCTACGTCAAAGGTCGGCCGGACTATCCGCCGGCGGTCACCGATTGGCTGACGGCAACCCTGGACCTGGATGGCCACAAGACGGTTATCGACCTCGGCGCGGGCACCGGCAAGTTCACCGGACGATTGGTGGCGACCGGTGCTCAGGTGATAGCTGTTGAGCCGGTGGCGCAGATGCTAGAGAAGCTGTCTGCCAACTGGCCCGATGTACTGGCCGTCAGCGCCATGGCGACGGACTTGCCGTTGCCTGACGACTCGGTGGATGCCGTGGTCTGCGCCCAGGCCTTTCACTGGTTCGCCAGCACCGAGGCCCTGGACGAAATTGCCCGGGTGCTCAAGCCTGGCGGCAAGCTCGGGCTGATCTGGAACCTGCGCGACACCCGGGTCGGCTGGGTGCCCAAGCTCGATGCCATCGTCAACGCCCGGGAAGGCGACACGCCGCGCTATTACACCGGCGCCTGGCGCAAGGTGTTCCCGCATCCGGCGTTCGGGCCGTTGCAGGCCGAGCATTTTCACCATGGTCATACCGGCTCGCCGGAAGATGTGATTTTCAACCGGGTGCGTTCCACCAGTTTCATCGCGGCGCTGCCGGATGCAGAGCGGGCCCGGATCGATGAACAGTTGCGGGCGTTGGTGGCGTCCGATCCCGAACTGCGAGGCCGGGATGTGATGACCGTGCCCTACGAGACTGCCGCGTTCGTGGCGGTGAAGGGCGGCTAGAGTCCTGCATTTGGCCGAACCGCCGTTCTGAGGCCTTGATATAGTTCAGGCCTCATTTTCAGACCGGTAAAGGATTTCTGCCATGACTCAATACACCGCCTTCAGCGTCGAACTGGCCGACAACATCGCTCATGTGCAGATCAACCGGCCGGAAAAGATCAACTCGATGAACGCTGCGTTCTGGAGCGAAATCGTCGAGGTGTTCCAGTGGATCGACGACACCGACGAAGTGCGGGTGGTGGTACTCAGCGGTGCCGGCAAACACTTTTCCTCGGGCATCGACCTGATGATGCTGGCCGGCGTGGCCAATGAACTGGGCAAGGACGTCGGCCGCAATGCGCGCCTGCTGCGCAAAAAGATCCTGACCCTGCAAGCCTCGTTCAATGCCGTCGACAACTGCCGCAAGCCGGTGCTCGCGGCGATCCAGGGTTATTGCCTGGGCGGTGCCATCGACCTGATCGCGGCCTGCGACATGCGCTACGCCGCGGAAGACGCGCAATTCTCCATTAAAGAAATCGATATCGGCATGGCAGCTGACGTTGGCACTTTGCAACGGTTGCCACGGATCATCGGTGACGGCATGCTGCGTGAGCTGGCTTACACCGGTCGTACCTTTGGCGCCGAAGAGGCCCGCAGCATCGGGCTGGTCAATCGCGTCTACAGCGACAAGGACGGCCTGATCGAAGGCGTGATGGACATTGCCCGGGACATCGCCGGCAAGTCGCCGATCGCGGTCACCGGCACCAAGGAAATGATCAGCTACATGCGCGACCACCGTATCGACGATGGTCTGGAGTACGTTGCCACCTGGAACGCCGCCATGTTGCAATCCACCGACTTGCGCGTGGCCATGGCCGCCCACATGAGCAAACAGAAACCCGAATTTCTGGATTGAGAAACCATGACACCTCGCTGGACCACCGCAGTACTGGACACCGATCAACCCGGCGGCTGGGCCGTCGCGCGCAGCCCCGAGGGCTTTCTGTTCGATGACAATGGCGCGCTGTTCCCCGGGAATGGCTCAAGCGCCAGGACTTGTCGATCCTCGCCGAGCACGGTATCGGTCACCTCGATGGCGAGCCGGTCTACCTGCTGGAATTGCGCAGCACCAGCGAGGTGCCGGGTTGTAATGGAAAGGCTTGCGGGCGTTCATGCTCGACGGCGATCACACGATCTACAAAGTGCTGGGTTACGCGGCGCAGATCGGGACGTGGGCCCGTGAACACCGGTTCTGCGGCAACTGCGGTCAGCCCATGACCCAGGTGCCACGGGAACGGGCGATGTATTGCCAGCCGTGCGATTTGCGCAGTTATCCGCGCATTTCACCGAGCATGATCGTGCTGGTGACCCGTGGCGATGAAGTGCTGCTGGCGCGTTCACCGCGTTTCGTCACCGGGGTTTACAGCACGCTGGCCGGGTTTGCCGAGCCGGGTGAGTCGGCCGAGGATTGCCTGATTCGCGAAGTGCGAGAGGAAGTCAGCATCGAAGTGAAGAACATCCAGTACATGGGCAGCCAGTGCTGGCCGTTCCCGCATTCGATGATGCTGGGCTTCCATGCCGAATACGCCGGCGGCGAGATTGTCTGTCAGGAAGACGAGATCGAAGACGCCCAGTGGTTCAACGTGCACGATCTGCCGCCGTTGCCGGCGTCAAAATCGATTGCACGTTACCTGATCGACGTCTACGTGGCGCGGCGCTTAGGCCACGCTGAACCAGTGCTGCCAGGCTAGACGCACGGTCAACCCCAGCACCACGGTGATGAATACCGGACGAATGAACTTGGCGCCGCCGCTGATCGCGGTGCGCGCCCCGAAGAACGCGCCGACCATTACCGACAGTCCCATGCTCAGGCCGATGATCCAGTCCACCTGCCCGGAAAACACGAACACCGACAGCGCCGCAATGTTGCTGACGAAGTTCATGCTGCGCGCCACGCCGCTGGCCTTGACCAGATCGATCGGGTAGAGCAGCAGGCTGCTGACGGTCCAGAACGCACCCGTACCTGGTCCCGCAACGCCGTCATAGAAACCAAGGCTGAAACCCTGGCTCGATTGCCACTTTTTCTTGATCGGTGCGTCGCTGTCCAGCGGCGCCTTGGGCGTGCCGCCGAACAACAGGTACAGGCCGCAGGCGAAGACGATCACCGGCAGCATCTTGTTCAGCCATTCCGCAGGCAGATAGTGAGCAACGATGGCGCCGGTCAGCGCGCCGACCAGCGTGCCGATGATCGCGTGCATCCACTGCCGTGGGTGGAACAGCTTGCGCCGGTAGAAGGTGAAACTGGCGGTGGCCGAACCGAAGGTCGAACTCAGTTTGTTGGTGCCCAGCACCAGATGTGGCGGCAGACCGGCGGTGAGCAGCGCAGGCGTAGTCAACAGGCCGCCACCGCCGGCGATGGCGTCGATGAATCCGGCAATGAAAGCGACAAGGGCCAGAACGGCCAGGGTAGTGAGGTCAACGCTGAGTTCGAAAGGCATGGAATCGGCTTATTTCGGCAGGGCAGGAACGGGCGGTCATCATAGCCGTAACCCCCGTTCATCGCGACTGTGATCCTTATCGATCAAGTGGTGCCTGAATGTAAGTCGCTACATCGTCGAGAACCAGACATTGTCAATGAAATACGGCCCTTTGTTTCCAAAGAAATCGTTGGTAATGGCGAAGTGAACACTTAACCACTCGTAACCGGGCTGGATAGTACCTTTGAGCGTCAGCGTTCTTGTTTGCGAATCGACATAGCGCACTTCGGGCCATAGTTCATGCTCACCAGTGTTGCGATTGGTTGCCCAAAGCGTGTAGTAGATGTGCGCGTGAAACAGAGGATTGGGGGTTTTGTCGAGGACTGGGAGGTGAATTCGTCGATCCTTGGTGTCTTGCAACGGGGCGGCATCGGGAGCCTGGATCTGGAAACTGAAATCGAACTCTCCCGGATGAATTTGAAAGGTCTCGGTTGCCAGACTCTGACCCTGGTTTCTACCACCGACCAAGCGTGCGGCATAGTTACCGTTGTGGCGTTCGACGGATATAGGTGTGTCGTAACCTTGTGGAATCCATTTGCTGAAATCACCGGTACTGAAATCACCATTTGGAACCATGTTTTTCTGGCTCATATCAGTCGCTCACTGTCATGGGTAGAAGAGAGGCCGTTAATTCGGCCAAATCTGGCTGCATGGCAATGATTTGATAGATCCTCTGTGGCCGCTACTGTCATTACTGACAGTCCATTAGTACCTTTTGCGATAAAAGCGACTGACTTCTGTTTCTGAGGAAAAGCATTAAGTGGAAGCATCCGTGCTTCCACCGGAAGTAGCGAAGTCCGCAGTTACAGACCCAGCTCCGACAACCCCGGATGATCATCCGGGCGCCGGCCCAGCGGCCAGTGGAACTTGCGTTCGCTTTCCTTGATCGGCATGTCGTTAATGCAGGCATAACGCTGGAACATCAGCCCGTGCTCGTCGAACTCCCAGTTCTCGTTGCCGTAGGAGCGGAACCAGTTGCCCGAGTCGTCGTGCCATTCGTAGGCGTAGCGCACGGCGATGCGGGTGTCGGAGTAAGCCCAGAGTTCCTTGATCAGGCGGTAATTCAGTTCCTTGGCCCATTTGCGGGTCAGGAAGGCCTTGGCTTCTTCGCGGTTGTTGGCGAATTCGGCGCGGTTGCGCCATTTGGTGTCCAGGGTATAGGCCAGCGACACCCGCTGCGGGTCGCGGGAGTTCCATCCATCCTCGGCCAGACGAACTTTTTCAATGGCCGATTCACGGTTGAAGGGTGGCAATGGCGGACGTACTTCGGCTGCAGTAGACATGTTTGTCTCCCGATCAAATTAACGATTTAACAACTTGTCGCTTATTGAGGCTTTACAGGTCCAATAACTTTCGCGCCATGCATTGCGCATTATCGGCGGCACTGTGATCACCCATCACAAGCGCTACGGTAATGGCGCCGTCAATCAGGATCAGCAACTGTCTGGCCAGCAGTTGCGGGTCCTCGGCACCATGTTCGGTACACAGCTCGCACAGGTAGTCGAGCAGCTTCTGTTTGTGGTCTTTGGCGACCTGGCGCACCGGATCCTGCGGATCGCCGGTCTCGCCACTGGTATTGATGAAGGCGCAGCCCCGGAAGCCTTCCGAGGCGAACCAGCCCTTGAGCACGGTAAACAGGTTGAGCAGGCGATCGGCCGGGGTTTCGGCCTGATCGACGGCACTTCTGTACCAGTGCATCCAGCGCACGTCGCGGCGTTGCAGGGCGGCGACGGTCAGCTCCTCCTTGTTGGCGAAGTAGCGGTAGATACTCTTTCTGGAGACACCGGCGGTTTTCACCAGAAGATCCATGCCGGTGGCCGCGATGCCACTCTTGTAGATCAACTTTTCGGTGACATCCAGAATGATGTCGCGGGTCGTGTCGTTGCTAGTGATTTCGTTCATGTGGCGAACAGTAGAACGATCGTTCTCCTTGGTCAAGCGCTGATTTTGAAATGGCTTTCGCGAGCACGCTCGCTCCCACATTGGAAATGTGATTCACGTGGGAATCAGGCTGCTGGCGACGAAGTTATTACAGACACTCACAAGACCCGAAGGAGTTGATGGTGTAAGCTCTCGGGTTCTTCGGATTCGACCCATTGCGAGCCCTATGCCGTTGCTTTTCAAACGCTCTCTCGCTGCCCAAGTTGCGCAGCTTTCCGCTGACCGCCGAGGCCGTGACCATTCTGTCCGGCGCCGCCGAGTTCCGTCGTTGCCTGCTGGAGAAAATCGCCCAGGCGACCCAGCGCATCTACCTCGTCGCGCTCTATCTGCAAAACGACGAAGCCGGTCAGGAAATCCTCGATGCCTTGCACGCCGCCAAGCTCAAGCGCCCGGAGCTTGAAATCGTTGTGGTCGTCGACTGGCTGCGCGCCCAGCGTGGCTTGATCGGTGCCGGCAAGCAGCCGGGCAACGCCGCCTGGTATCAGGAGATGACCCGTACCCACCAGAGCGTGGTGCCGGTCTACGGCGTGCCGGTGCAGACCCGCGAGCTGTTCGGCGTGCTGCACCTGAAAGGCTTCGTGATCGACGATTGCGTGGTCTACAGCGGTGCAAGCCTGAACAACGTTTATCTGCACAAGTTCGACAAGTATCGCTTCGACCGTTATCACGTGTTGCAGAGCCGCGAATTGGCGGACTCCATGCACCACCTGGTCAAGCACGGCCTGATCGAATCGAAAGCGGTGCATCGCCTCGACCTGCCGCACCTGCCGACCACCCGCAGCCTGCGCAACGACATCGGCGATCTGCGCAGCCGTCTCAAGTACGCGGCGTACGACACCAGCGCCGGCGGCACGGCGCATACCGGCCTGTCGGTCAGCCCATTGCTCGGCGTGGGCAAGAACAACCCGCTGAACCGGGTGATTCTGGAGCTGATCGCCAGCGCCCAGAAGCAACTGACCATCTGTACGCCGTACTTCAACCTGCCGCTGGGGGTGATCCGCGAGATCAACCGGGCGCTGGCCCGTGGTGTGAAGATCGATATCGTGGTCGGTGACAAGACGGCCAACGACTTCTACATTCCGCCGAGCGAGCCGTTCAAGGTGATCGCCGCGCTGCCGTATCTCTACGAGATCAGCCTGCGCCGTTTCGCCAAGCGTCATCAACGTAATATCGACAGCGGCCAGTTGAACCTGCATCTGTGGCGTGAGGGCGACAACAGCTATCACCTCAAGGGCATGTGGATCGACCAGCGCTATACGCTGCTGACCGGCAACAACCTCAATCCGCGGGCGTTCCGTCTCGATCTGGAAAACGCGCTGCTGATCGATGACCCGAAAGGCGAGTGGCTGGAGCCGCGTCGTCTTGAGCTGGAAAACATCTTCGAACACACCACGCGGATCGAGCGATTCCAGGACCTGGAAGCCTTGCCGGACTACCCGGCCGGGGTCGCCAAGTTCCTCAAGCGCGTGAGCCGGGTGCGGGTCGAGCGGTTGCTGTACCGGATTCTGTAAGACCGGAAAACAAAAAATCCCCCGAATGCAGAGCGCGTTCGGGGGATTTTTTGTGCGTAGAAATCAGTTCAGACCGAGCTTGCCACGCAAGGTCGACAGGTCTTCAGCCAGGGTATTGACCGGACCCACCAGCGCCTTGCGGTCGTTGTCCTTCACTTTGTCGTAAGTTTCGAAACCACCGTCCTTGGTCTTGTACTTGGCCAGGATCTTGTCCACGGTGGCGAAGTTCTTGTCGACTTTGGCCACGAAGGCCTTGTCCTGTTTCTCGATCTGCGGACGGAACAGGTCGACGATTTTCTTCGCGCCGTCGATGTTGCCCTGGAAGTCATAGAGGTCGGTGTGGCTGTAACGGTCTTCCTCACCGGAGATCTTGGTGGCGGCGACTTCTTCCAGCAGGGCGGCAGCACCACCGACGACTTTCTCGGGCGGGAAGGTCAGGCCGGCAACGCGGGTCTGCAGGTCCTGTACGTCTTTATCCAGTTTGTCGGCCAGATCGTTCAGGCCCTGGGTGCTCTTCTCCGAGAACAGCGAGTACTCGAGGCGGTGGAAACCGGTGAAGTCTTCAGCCTTCACGCCTTTCTCGTGGTCGTCGACGCGGGAATCGATGGACGCATCGAGGTCACTGAACAGCTCGGCAATCGGTTCGATCGACTCGTAGTAGACGCGGGTCGGTGCATAGAGCTTCTGCGCGGTGGCCAGGTCACCCTTTTTCACGGCGTCGGTGAATTGTTTGGTGTGGGTGCCCAACTGGTCCAGTTGCTCGGTGACGTAGATCTTGTAGTCCGAAACCGGCCCGACCAGATCCAGCGGTGCAGTCGCCGCGAACGCCGACAGCGGGGTGTTGAGTAGACCAAGGGTCAGCAATAACGCGATGGGCGTCTTTTTCATGGGGGCGGCTCCTGTTGAATGCTATGCAGTTGTTTTTGGTTGGGTAGCGTTGAGCAGCGAGCGACCGATGAAATCCTTGTCGCCCGTAACACCCGGCAGGGTGAAGAAGTAACCGCCGCCGACCGGCTTGAGGTATTCCTCTAGCGGCTCGCCGTTGAGGCGGGTCTGTACGGTGATGAAGCCTTTTTCCAGGTCGGCCTGGTAGCAGATGAACAGCAGACCCATGTCGAGCTGGCCGTTCTTGTTCACGCCGTTGGAATAGTTGAACGGCCGACGCAGGATCAAGTTGGCCTGGCTCGCGGCGGTGCGCGGGTTGGCCAGGCGGATGTGCGCGTCGAGCTTGGTTAGCTTGCCTTCCGGGTCCTTGCTGTAGTCCGGGACTTCGCTCTCATGGCTGGCGCCCATCGGCGCGCCGGTGGTTTTCACCCGGCCGATGATGCTTTCCTGTTCCTGCAACGGTGTGCGGTCCCAGCGCTCGACGAAGTTGCGGATGATCCGCACTGCCTGATAACTGCCGTGGGCCGCCCAGGCCGGTTCGTCGCTGCCCGGCTGCACCCAGACGATGCGATCCATGGCTTTGCCGTCGTTGGAATCCGGGTTGGCCGAACCGTCGCGGAAACCCAGGAAGTTACGCGCCGATTGCGCTGGCACACCGGGTTTGGCCGGGGCTTGCGGCGGCACGCTGCCTTCCTGTTTCCAGCGCACCAGCAGCAGGTCCGGCAGGTTCTTCACGATGTCGCGCAGGGCGTGGATGTTGGTGTCGGCGGTGTTGGAGCAGAACTGCAGGCTCAGGTCGCCGTGGCAGCAATCGGCTTCCAGCGCATCGTTGGGGAAACCGACCATGCGGATCAGGCGCTTGGGTTTGGCAGCGGCGAGGCCAAAACGCTCGTCGAACAGCGACTCACCCACCGACACGGTGATGGTCAGGTTGTCCGGGGTGACCACCGGGCCAAGGATGCCGGAGTCCGGCGGCGGCAATTTCGGGTCGATCTGCGCCACCGGGCCGCCCTTCATCAGAAACGCGATGCGCTCGTTGAGGGTGCGGAACAGGCGTTCGAGGTCTTCACGGTCGCTGGCCAGCACATCGAACGACACCAGCATGCCGGATGCCGGGCGCGGGGTGACGATGCCGGTCTGGTGCACACCATGGAAGTCGTGGTGATCCTGGGTCTTGTCGCTGCTCGGTGCTTCGGTGACTTGTGCAGGTGCAGCGGCCATTGCCGGGCAGCTCAGGGCGGTGCCGGCCAGCGCGACGCCGGCGGCGCCCATGCCCATCAGTACGCGACGGCGTTGCAGGTTGAAGTGTTCGGAATCGTTCATCGGTATTCGTCTTCTACTTACAGGCCGGAGAGGCCGAGGGCGGGATCGATGCCGTCGAGAGCGTCGGCCAGGGTCTTGGCCTTGTCGGCGATCTGTTTGCGTTGTTCACCGCTGACGGTGTCGTAACTCGCGTAGCCGTCCTTGACCTTGAAACCGTTCAGGGTGTTGTCGAAGTCAGTCAGCGCGCTGTCGATTTTCGGCAACAGGTCGGCGGCGGATTTCGTCAGCAGCGGTCGCAGCAGTTCGACGACTTTGTGCGCGGTCTCCAGGTTCGCCGCGAAGCCGTTGAGGTCGCCGTGGCTGTAGCGTTCCTCTTCGCCGCTGGCGGCGCGCACGTCGGCCAGGGTGTTGAGGTTGCGCACGAGGATTTCCACCAGTTGCTCCGGCGGCAGCGATTGGGCCAACAACTGTTGTTTCAGCGTGTTGACGTCGCCCAGCAGGCGCTCGGCAATCGGCGACAGACCGTCGAGGTTGCGTTGCTGGAACAGCGCGTACTCGATGCGATGGAAGCCGACGAAGGCCGGATCCTGCTCGCGTTTCTCGAAGTAATCGGCACGGGCGTTGATGCTGTTGTCCAGCTCGGCCAGACGTTGTGCCGCCGGGGCCAGACGCTGATACGCCGCACGGGCCGGCAGGTACGCTGCTTGGGCCTGGGCCAGATCACCGCTGGTGATCGCCTGATTCAGCGCGGTGACGGCTCTGATCAGCGCGCTGCCCTGGGTGGCCAGATAAACCCGGAACTCCGACAGCGGCCCGACGAAAGCGACCATCGATGGCTTGGCCTTGGCGGCGGCAACCGAGGCAGCGGTCGGCGTCACATGCAGCACGCCGCGCGGGTTGCTCAGCAGGCCGCAGGTGATGGCGTAATCGCCGGGTTGCAGGTTGGCGTTGATCACCTGGCTCAGGCCCGGCGCGATGTTCTCGCGCTCTTCGATCACCAGCACGCCGTCGAGGATTTCCCATTCCACCGCCCGGTCGGAGCGGTTGACGATGCGGAAGCTGGCGCGGCCGGCCGGCACGCTCAGCTCGTTCGGTTCGCAACTGCCGGGGTGGATGTTGACCACCACTTCGTCATGGTTGTGCTGACGTTTGGCCGCAGCCATTTTCGAGGCGTAGTAGAACAGGCCGCCGGCGGCGATCATCACGACCACTGAACCGGCCACCGCCCAGCGCAAGGCACGGGGAGGGGAGGCCTGAGGGATATTAGGCTTTGACATGGAGGCCCTTATTGGCTGGAAGCGGAATTCGAGGCGGCGGCTTTGGGCGCCGGGGCGGGAGCCGGATAGAAGAACATCACCAGCGCCACCACCAGGTAGATCAGGTACGCGCCGAGGGTGCTGACGGTCGGTGCATCCTGATAGCCGAACATGCCAGCCAGCACCGAGCCCAGCGGGCCGTCCATCGGCAACGTCGCGCTGAAGTCGAAAAGCACGGTTTGCAGGTGATTCCAGACGCCGGCTTCATGCAGTGCCTGCACCGAGTTGGAGAGGATGCCGGCGGCGACCACGAGGATGAACAGCCCGGTCCAGCGGAAGAACGCCGACAGGTTCAGGCGCATGCTGCCGCTGTAGATCAGGAAGCCGACGACAATGGCCAGGATCAGGCCGAGCAGGGCGCCGATCGGCGCGCCCGGGCCTTCGCTCTGCTGGAACACAGCGAGCAGGAAGAACACGGTTTCCAGACCTTCCCGGGCCACGGCGAAAAACACCATGGCGATCAGGGCGATGACCTGATGCTTCGATGCCGTCAGCGCATGATCGAGAGATGCCTGCAGCGAATGCTTGATCGAACGCGCCACTTTGCGCATCCAGAACACCATGGAACTGAGAATGCCCACGGCGACGAGGCCGACCACGCCTTCGAACAGTTCCTGCTGTTTCTGCGGGAATTCGGCGCTGACCAGCTCCAGGCCACCGCCTACCAACAAGGCCAGCGCAGCGGCAAGAAACACGCCGATCCACACCGCCGGCATCCATTGGCCACGACCGGTCTGTTGCAGGTAGCTGGCGATAATGCCAACGATCAGCGCGGCTTCAATGCCTTCACGCAGCATGATCAGAAAGGGAACGAGCATTCGGCATCCACTGTGTAACGAAATGAGGTTACAAGTTGTAACATAATGAAAGTCATTCTCACATGTCAGTCATTGACATTTACCTGAACGGTAGCTGAACAGGCTTGAAGATCAACCATTCTCAAATGCGTCACGGCCATTCCGGATGAAGCGAGCCGTGTCCGGGCTGCTGCGTTAAGATGCCAGCCACTCGAACAACAGGATTTGCCTCGATCCATGTCGGAAAAAGACACCATCGCCATTCAACTGGTGCGCGAAGCACTGCAGCAAAGTTGTGCCCCGGGCGTGGCCACGGAAGAAGTCTTGAACAAGGTCGGCATCGATCCGGCGCTGCTGGCCACCGATGACGCCCGCGTCCCGGCCAGCCAGTACGCACGGTTGTGGCGACTGCTGGCGCGGCGCGGCGATGACGAGTTCTTTGGCATGGACCCGCGCAAGCTGAAATCCGGCAGCCTGGAGTTCCTCTGCCGCAGCGCGATGGCCCAGCCGAATCTGGCGGCCGGTTTGAGTACCGGTCTGAATTTCCTGTCGCTGATGCTTGAACGCATGCCGGCGCAACTGGTGCATCAGCAAAGTCTGGCGGAGATCGTGCTGCTGGAGGACGACCCCGAGCCGCGCCGCGCCTTCACCTATTTCACTTACTGGATGATCGTCCACGGCGTGGCGTGCTGGCTGGCGGGGCGGCGAATTCCGATCCTCGCCATCGAACTGCGTTGCCCGGCGCCGGATTTCTGTGATGACTACCGGGTGATGTTCTCGGAAAACCTGCGCTTCGACCGGCCGCGCACGCGGATGATTTTCGCCGCCGAGGTGCTGGATCTGCCGATCAAGCGCAGTGCCGAGGAATTGAAACGCTTTCTGGCCCATGCGCCGGCGAACATTCTGGTGAAGTACCGCGATCCGGAAAGCCTCGCCAGCCGGATCAAGCAGGATCTGCGCCAGCTGCCCGCCGAGCAGTGGCCAGAGACCGAATTCCAGGCGCAGCAGTTGTGCATGTCGGCCTCGACCCTGCGCCGGCGTCTGGCAGAAGAAGGGCAGACCTATCAAGGCCTCAAGGACAGCGTGCGCAAGGAACTGGCGATCACCTGGCTGGCGGAGCCTTCGATCAGTTTTGTCGACATCGCCACACGCCTGGGATTTGCCGATGCGAGCTCGTTCTACAAGGCGTTTCGCAAGTGGTCCGGGACCAATCCGGGGCATTACCGCAGCCTGATTCTCAACGAAGCGGTCTGATTCTCGAATCGACGCAAACCTTGGCCAAACCAGTCATCCACTTTGAAGGCTTTGGCCATTGCCGCAACCGGCGTGCGGCGCGAGTATTCCTCTGATGTTTACGGTTCCCCGACCTAATAAAAACACAGAGGGATTCTGGCAATGCGCGATTACTTGTCTGCCACCGAACAGTTCAATTATCAGCACACCGTGGACGCCGCACTCAGCGGCTCGCTCGAGGCGCTCAATGCCTGCGTCGAATGTTGTGACCGTCACGCCTTGCCGGGGCGCATCGCGCTGTTCTGGGAAGGTCGCGATGGCGCCAGTGCGACCTACACCTTCAGCGACCTGCAGGACAAGGCCGCGCGTTTCGCCAATTTCCTGCGCGCCCAAGGCGTGCAGAAGGGCGACAAGGTCGCCGGCCTGCTGCCGCGAAATATCGAACTGCTGATCACCGTGTTCGCCACCTGGCGCATCGGCGCGGTGTATCAACCGCTGTTCACCGCGTTCGGCCCCAAAGCCCTCGAACATCGCCTGAACAGCTCCGGCGCCAAAGTCGTGGTAACCGACGCCGTCAACCGGCCCAAGCTCAGTGAAGTCGCCGAATGCCCGACACTGGTCACCGTCGGCGGCCCGAAAGGCCAGGGCATCGTCCGTGGCGATTTCAGTTTCTGGGCCGAGCTGCCCAATCATTCCAGCGTCTGCGAACCGGTGATGCTCACCGGTGAAGACCCGTTCCTGCTGATGTTCACCTCGGGCACCACCGGCCCGTCGAAAGCGCTGTCGGTGCCGCTCAAGGCAATCGTCGCGTTCCAGAGCTACACCCGTGATGCCGTGGATCTGCGCCCGGAAGATGCGTTCTGGAACGTCGCCGATCCGGGCTGGGCCTATGGCATTTATTTCGGCGTGACTGGCCCGTTGTCCATGGGACATCCGATCACTTTCTACGATGGCCCGTTCACCCTCGAAAGCACCTGCCGGGTCATCAACAAATACGGGATCACCAACCTCACCGGTTCGCCCACGGCCTATCGCCTGCTGATTGCCGGCGGCGATGAATTCGCCAAATCGATCAAGGGCAAGCTGCGCATCGTCAGCAGCGCCGGCGAGCCGTTGAACCCGGAGGTAATCCGCTGGTTCACCGACAACCTCGGCGTGGTCATTCACGATCACTACGGCCAGACCGAACTGGGCATGGTCCTGTGCAACCACCACGGCCTCGAACATCCGATCCACCTCGGCGCCGCCGGGTTTGCTTCGCCGGGCCATCGCATCGTGGTGCTCGACGATCAGTACAACGAACTTGGCGTCGGCCAGCCCGGGATTCTCGCCATCGACCGCACACAGTCGCCGATGTGCTGGTTCGCCGGCTACGAAGGTGCGCCGACCAAGGCCTTCGTCGGCGACTACTACCTGAGCGGCGACACCGTCGAGTGGAACCCGGACGGCAGCATCAGCTTTGTCGGCCGCAGCGATGACGTGATCACCACTTCCGGCTACCGGGTCGGCCCGTTCGATGTGGAAAGCGCACTGATCGAGCACCCGGCGGTGGTCGAAGCGGCCGTGGTCGGCAAACCGGACCCGGAGCGCACCGAACTGGTGAAAGCCTTTGTCGTGCTCAACCCGCAATACCGCGCGGAACCTGCGCTGGCCGAAGAACTGCGCCAACACGTGCGCAAGCGTCTGGCCGCGCATTCGTACCCCCGTGAAATCGAATTTGTCAGCGAATTGCCGAAAACCCCAAGCGGCAAATTGCAGCGCTTTATCTTGCGCAACCAGGAAATCGCCAAGGCTCAAGAGGCCGCGGCGCACAACGTTTCAGCTTGAATCAGGAAGTCAGTCATGCAGATCGAGAACAAGGTTTTTATCGTCACCGGCGGCGCGTCCGGCCTGGGTGCCGCCACCGCTGAATTGCTGGTGAATGCCGGCGCCAAAGTGATGCTGGTGGACATGAACGCCGAAGCTGTTGCCGCTCAGGCCCAGCGCCTCGGCGCGCAAAGTGTCGTGGCCGACATCAGCAACGAAGCCGCCGCCGAAGCCGCCGTGCAGGCGACCGTCAAAGCCTTCGGCAGCCTCAACGGGCTGGTGAACTGCGCCGGCATTGTTCGCGGCGAGAAGATCCTTGGCAAGAACGGCCCGCACGCGCTGGCGAGCTTCGCGCAGGTGATCAACGTCAACCTGATCGGCAGCTTCAACATGCTGCGCTTCGCAGCGGCAGCGATAGCCGAAAGCGAGGCCAATGCCGACGGCGAACGTGGCGTGATCATCAACACCGCGTCCGTTGCTGCGTTTGACGGCCAGATCGGTCAGGCCGCGTATTCCGCGTCCAAAGGCGCCATCGCCAGCCTGACCCTGCCTGCCGCCCGTGAACTGGCGCGCTTCGGCATCCGCGTGATGACTATTGCTCCGGGCATTTTCGAAACCCCGATGATGGCCGGCATGACCCCGGAAGTGCGCGATTCGCTGGCCGCCGGCGTGCCGTTCCCGCCGCGTCTGGGCAAGCCTGCGGAGTACGCCGCGCTGGTGCGGCATATCATTGAAAACAGCATGCTCAACGGCGAGGTGATCCGTCTCGACGGTGCCTTGCGCATGGCCGCCAAGTAAGGAGGATTTCCCATGACCATCTCCAACGATCCGATTGTCATCGTCAGCGCCGTCCGCACCCCGATGGGCGGTTTTCAGGGCGAACTGAAAAGCCTGACCGCGCCGCAACTCGGCGCGGCAGCAATCAAGGCTGCGGTCGAGCGCGCCGGTGTTGCCGCCGATGCGGTCGATGAAGTGCTGTTCGGCTGCGTACTGCCGGCAGGACTGGGCCAGGCGCCTGCGCGTCAGGCTGCACTGGGCGCCGGGCTGGATAAATCCACCCGCTGCACCACCGTCAACAAGATGTGCGGCTCGGGCATGGAAACTACGATTCTGGCCCACGACATGCTGCTGGCCGGCAGCGCCGATGTGGTGATCGCCGGCGGCATGGAAAGCATGTCCAACGCGCCGTACCTGCTGGACCGCGCCCGCGCCGGTTACCGCATGGGCCACGGTCGGGTGCTGGATTCGATGTTCCTCGACGGCCTCGAAGACGCCTACGACAAGGGCCGTCTGATGGGCACCTTCGCCGAAGACTGCGCTGAAACCAACGACTTCAGCCGCGAAGCCCAGGACGCCTTTGCCATCGCCTCGACCACCCGCGCCCAGCAGGCGATCAGGGACGGCAGCTTCAAGGACGAAATCGTTCCGCTGACCGTGACCGTCGGCAAGGAACAAGTGCTGATCAGCAACGACGAGCAGCCGCCAAAAGCCAAACTGGACAAGATCGCTTCGCTGAAACCGGCGTTCCGCGAGGGCGGCACCGTGACCGCAGCCAACTCCAGCTCGATCTCCGACGGCGCCGCCGCGCTGGTGTTAATGCGCCAGTCGCAAGCGCAGAAACAGGGTTTGAAACCATTGGCGGTGATTCACGGCCACGCAGCCTTCGCTGACACCCCGGGTCTGTTCCCGGTGGCACCGATTGGCGCGATCAAGAAGCTGATGAAGAAAACCGGCTGGTCGCTGGACCAGGTCGATCTGTTCGAGGTCAACGAAGCCTTCGCCGTGGTCGGCATGGCGGCGATGACCCACCTGGAAATTCCTCACGACAAACTCAACATCCACGGCGGCGCCTGCGCTCTGGGCCATCCGATTGGCGCGTCCGGCGCGCGGATTCTGGTGACCTTGCTCTCGGCCCTGCGCCAGAAAGGCCTGAAACGCGGCGTCGCGGCGATCTGCATCGGTGGCGGCGAAGCCACGGCGATGGCGGTCGAGTGCGTCTGAACCCGAGTTAAGGATTTGCCATGATTCCCAATGACGACCAACAACAAATCCGCGACATGGCCCGGCAGTTTGCCGAGGAACGGCTGAAACCGTTCGCCGCCGAGTGGGATCGCGAGCACCGCTTCCCGAAAGAAGCCATCGGCGAAATGGCCGGGCTGGGGTTCTTCGGCATGCTGGTGCCGGAGCAGTGGGGCGGTTGCGACACCGGTTACCTGGCCTACGCTATGGCCCTGGAAGAAATCGCCGCCGGCGACGGCGCCTGCTCGACGATCATGAGCGTGCACAACTCGGTGGGTTGCGTGCCGATCCTCAAGTTCGGCAACGACGACCAGCGTGAGCGCTTCCTCAAACCGCTGGCCAGCGGCGAGATGCTCGGTGCTTTCGCGTTGACCGAGCCTCAGGCCGGCTCCGACGCCAGCAGCCTGAAAACCCGTGCACGGCTGGAAGGCGATCACTACGTGCTCAATGGCTGCAAACAGTTCATCACCTCCGGGCAGAACGCCGGGATCGTGATCGTGTTTGCCGTCACCGACCCGAGCGCCGGCAAACGCGGGATCACGGCGTTCATCGTGCCGACCGACTCGCCGGGCTACAAAGTCGCCCGTATTGAAGACAAGCTCGGCCAGCATGCCTCGGACACCTGCCAGATCCTGTTCGAAGACGTCAAAGTGCCGGTGGTCAACCGTTTGGGTGAGGAGGGCGAGGGCTACAAGATCGCCCTGGCCAACCTCGAAGGCGGCCGCGTCGGCATCGCTTCGCAATCGGTGGGCATGGCCCGCGCCGCGTTCGAAGCGGCCCGTGATTACGCCCGCGAGCGTGACACCTTCGGCAAACCGATCATCGAGCATCAGGCCGTGGCGTTCCGTCTGGCGGACATGGCCACCCAGATCGCCGTGGCGCGGCAGATGGTGCATTACGCCGCCGCTCTGCGCGACAGCGGTCAGCCCGCGCTGGTCGAGGCGTCGATGGCCAAGCTTTTCGCCTCCGAAATGGCCGAGAAGGTCTGCTCCATGGCCTTGCAAACACTGGGCGGTTACGGTTACCTCAACGACTTCCCGCTGGAGCGCATCTACCGCGACGTGCGGGTCTGCCAGATCTACGAAGGCACCAGCGACATTCAGCGCATGGTCATTTCGCGCAATCTTTGAGAAGGAATCTGCACATGAGTTACGAAACGATTTTGCTGGAAACCCATGGCCGCGTCGGCGTCATCACCTTGAATCGTCCGCAGGCGCTGAATGCCCTGAATGCGCAACTGGTCAGCGAAGTGAACCGCGCCCTCGATGGCCTGGAAGCCGATGCGAACATTGGTTGCATCGTCATCACCGGTTCAAAGAAAGCCTTCGCTGCCGGCGCCGACATCAAGGAAATGGCCGAGCTGACCTACCCGCAGATCTACATGGACGACCTGTTCAGCGACAGCGATCGCGTGGCCAACCGCCGCAAGCCGATCATCGCGGCGGTCAACGGCTTCGCCCTTGGCGGTGGCTGTGAACTGGCGCTGATGTGCGACTTCATCCTGGCCGGCGACAACGCCAAGTTCGGCCAGCCGGAAATCAACCTCGGCGTGCTGCCGGGCATGGGCGGCACCCAGCGCCTGACCCGCGCCGTGGGCAAGGCCAAGGCCATGGAAATGTGCCTGAGCGGGCGTTTGATCGACGCGGTGGAAGCCGAGCGTTGCGGCATCGTCGCGCGGATCGTGCCGAGCGATGAACTGCTGGATGAGGCGCTGAAAGTGGCTGCCGTGATCGCCAGCAAGTCGCTGCCGATTGCGATGATGGTCAAGGAAAGCGTCAACCGCGCGTTTGAAGTCAACCTGACCGAAGGCGTGCGCTTCGAGCGCCGGGTGTTCCATGCGGCGTTTGCGACGCAGGATCAGAAGGAAGGGATGGCGGCGTTTGTGGCCAAGCGGTCGCCGGAGTTCCAAAGCAAATAACGCGGCGCCCTCAAAAGCCCCCTCACCCTAACCCTCTCCCGGAGGGAGAGGGGACTGATTGGGGGATATTGAAGAGATACGCCGACTTGAAAGATCGCTTGTGAATCCATAATCGACGCGATCCTTAAGGTCGATGTATGAAGCCAGACACCTCGGTCAGCTCCCTCTCCTGGGGGAGAGGGCTGGGCGGGCGGCGTTCCGATGAGGGGAAAGGGGCCAACACAGTCACAACTGATAGTTCTTCAACTCCCGCGCAATCACCATCCGCTGTATCTCGCTGGACCCCTCGTAAATCTGGGTAATCCGCGCATCCCGGTAGTACTTCTCCACCGGGTAATCCTCCAGATACCCGTATCCGCCATGAATCTGAATCGCTGACGAGCACACCTTCTCAGCCATTTCCGATGCAAACAGCTTGGCCTGCGAAGCCTCCGACAGACAGGGTTTGCCCGCCGTGCGCAACCGCGCCGCATGCAGGATCATCAAGCGCGCCGCGTTGATCTGCATCTGCATGTCCGCCAGCAGGTTGGCGATGCTCTGGTGTTCGACGATAGCCTTGCCGAACTGCACCCGATCGCGGGCGTAACCCAGCGCTGCTTCAAACGCCGCACGGGCGATGCCCAGTGCTTGCGCGGCAATGCCGATGCGTCCGCCCTCAAGGTTGGACAGGGCAATGGCCAGGCCTTTGCCGCGCTCACCCAGCAGGTTCGCTTCGGGAATACGGCAATCGTTCAACGTCACCGCGCAGGTGTCTGAAGCGCGGATGCCCATCTTGTGTTCGGTGCGGTCGACGATGAAACCCGGCGTATCGGTCGGCACCAGAAACGCCGAGATACCGCGCTTGCCCAGATCCGGATCGGTGACGGCAAACACAATCGCCAGTTTCGCCCGTTTGCCGTTGCTGACGAATTGCTTGGCGCCGTTGATCACCCACTGGCCATCGCGCAGTTCGGCGCGGGTGCGCAGGTTGTGCGCTTCAGAGCCGGCCTGGGGTTCGGTCAGGCAGAAGCAGCCGATCACTGCGCCGCTGGCCAGGTCCGCCAGCCAGGTCTGTTTCTGCTCTTCGCTGCCGTAGTTGAGCACCGGGCCGCAGCCCACCGAGTTGTGGATGCTCATGAACGCGCCGGTGGCGCCGTCACCGGCGGAAATTTCTTCCACCGCCAGCGCATAAGCCACGTAGTCGACGTAAGTGCCGCCCCATTCTTCCGGCACCACCATGCCCAGCAGGCCCAGTTCGCCCATCTTCGCCACCAGACCGTCATCGATCCAGCCGGCCTTTTCCCAGGCATGGGCGTGGGGGGCGATTTCGCCACGGGCGAAGTCCCGGGCCATGTCGCGGATCATTACCTGGTCTTCGGTCAATTCGAGATCGTGCATGGCTCAGCTCCCGCTCTCTTCGAAACCGTGGAAGAAACTCGCGACGTGCTCGGCGTGCAGCGCGGCAAGGGTCGGCGGGTTCCAGCGTGGTGATTTGTCTTTGTCGATCAGCAAGGCGCGCACGCCTTCGATCAGGTCTCCGCGTTCGAACCACTGGCGATCCAGATGTAGCTCGAGGGCGAAGCAGTGCTCCAGGCTCAGGTGCCGACCGCGCCGCAGCATCTCCAGGGTCACGCCCATGGCCAGCGGCGAGCGGGTTTCCAGCAGGTCGGCGGTGGTGGTTGCCCATTCATGGCTGTCGGCGACGGTCACGGCGCGCAGTTGCTCGACGATGCTCGGCACGTCAGGCAAGGCGAAGAAGTGGTCGATGGCCGGGCGCAAGGCTTCCAGCGGCGCGTCCGGCAGGGTTTGCACGGCGTGGCGGGCCAGCAGGTTTTGCAGGTCTTTCAGCGGCGTGTCGTGCCACTCCAGGTGATCGAGCTGTTCGTCGAGGATGCCGAGTTTGCTGCTGTCCAGATACCAGTCGGCGAGGCCGCAATACAGCGCATCCGCCGCCCGAATCTGCTCGCCACTGACGCCCAGGTAAATCCCCAGCTCGCCGGGAATGCGCGGCAGGAAATAACTGCCGCCGACATCCGGGAAATAACCGATGGCCACTTCCGGCATCGCCAGACGGCTCTTTTCGGTGACCACCCGCAGATCGGCGCCTTGCACCAGGCCCATGCCGCCACCGAGGACGAAACCGTCCATCAGCGCCAGCACCGGTTTGCGATAGTGGTGGATCGTCAGGTCGAGGGCGTATTCCTCGACGAAGAAATCTTCGTGCAGCGTATCGCCGCTTTTGTGGCTGTCGTACAGGGAACGAATGTCGCCACCGGCACAGAAGGCTTTCTCACCGGCACCGCGCAGTACCACGGCGTGAATATTGGCATCGGCGGCCCAGGCATCCAGGTGTTGCTGGAGCTGGCGCACCATGTCGAGGGTCAGAGCATTGAGGCCGGCGGGGCGGTTGAGGGTGAGGTGACCGATGTGATTGCGAACCTCGGCCAGCACTTCGTTTTGCGTGGCATCCATGGACGAAGTCCGCGGGGATGAAGCCTGAGCAGTCATCACTAACTCCCTGCTTTTATTGTCTTTATTCGAGAAGCCCGCGCGCGGGCGTTAACGGATCGTAACAGTGCAAATTTGCCGTGTACAACGGGGATATGTGCATGGGGTGTCTGCATTTTTGCCTTGGTCGGCGCCACAGCAAGTGCAGACAGGAAGGATGTTCAGGGTAGCGGATGAAGGGCGGTGTGATAGTCACGAACAAGAAAGGTTCGTGCGGGGGGATGGCGCAGCGGTATTTCGCAGCTTTCCCCCGACTGCACGGTGATGCAGGCGGGGGATTGGTTCATTTGTACCGGCCTGCCAGGTATTTCATTGTATCTGCCTCCCAATTCACGTCGCTGTCGAGTTTGAGGAACAAGTCAATTACCGCTAATGCGTAAGAGTTAACGAAGTTGCCATTAACCGTATTCACGTTCGACAGTGGTCTAACGGCTGATATGAATCCGTAGGTTTGCTCCGTGGTCGCCGAATTGTAGATTTTCCCCAAAGTGATTGCATCGGGATCGTTGTCAGGCAATCGGGCCAACATGAAACCCGAGGTGTAATTACTCCACTGAACGTTGTTCACCCCTGAATAACTCAACATGTCCAGTACCCATGAATACTTGCGTCTTTGCGGACAGAACATTATTACGATTGTAGCCATCTCATGTTTCTCCTGAACCTGTCTAATCCATTATTCGTTTTGGTTTGCTACCGCGCAGGCGGGGCACCACAGACAGGAGAGCAGCTCAGCTTGCTATCCGCATGTACCTCATGGCTTTTTCTACCGTTAGCCCGTCCATTTCGCGCGTTTCCATCGTGAACCCTGCGATTTTTTTTGAAACTGTCGTAAATACCAGTCTTTTATATCGTGACGGGATTAGAAACTGTTTTGCTATAGCCAGACACGTTTGATGGCTGGTAACGCATTATGGCGGCGCCCGACAGGTAAAGGACGCATAGGAAGAGTGGTGCTGGTTTCAGGAAAACACCTGGCCAATGCTCCGACGCTTGGCATGCAATTCACTGGCATGAATCAACTGCTCCAGATCCTCCGGCGTGACATCGATGAACGCCTCCATATCGGCCAGCGCCAATTTCAGATCCTCGGCCGTGATGGACTGAATATCGACCGGTGCCACGGCCGGCGCCGGTTCGGCGGGGCGTTTCGGGTAGCGGATTCGGGTCAGGTTGTTGTAGGCCAAAGCGGCCAGCAGCATGCACGCGGCGCTGAGCATCACCGGTTCCAGGGCTTTCCAGTCCATGGCGATGGTCGTCGGATCGGCCAGCACCATGGTCAAGGCCACCGCACCCGCCGGCGGGTGCAGGCAGCGCAGCCAGCACATCAGGATCAGCGCCATGCCCGCCGCCAGGCAAGCACTGCCCAGCGTTCGGCCAAGGACATGAGCCACCAACAACGCAACGACGCCCGCACACAGGTAACCGCCAATGATCGACCACGGTTGGGCGAGGGCGCCGGAGGATACGGCGAACAGCAACACCGCCGACGCACCCAGCGGGCCGATCAGGTGGTAGGCCACTTCGATGCCGAACACCTGACTGCAGGCCCACACGCTGAACAGCGTGCCGAGTGCCATGCCGATGGCGGCACGGCTCCATTCCGTGGGGCGGGTGTTGATGGCAGCGGGCAACCAGCGAGCGAGCATGAAGAAGCGATCCTTTGAAGAAAACCGAAGGCAAAAAAAGGACTTGTCCGTCAATCCGGAAAGTCCTTCGAAGCGTTCCAACTATTGGGGGAGGAACGCGCACAGTGTGCCAAGCAATCTCGATGCTGACAAATTCATATAAATGCATCTTCAGTGCATTATTTATGAAGTAAAGCCACTCGCCGCCCGCTCATGAAGCACAGGAATCCGCCCATCGCGGTCAGCGCGCTGAGGGCGTAGAACATGGTCGGCGCCGGCGTGTGCATCAGCAGGAAACCGCAGATCACTGGACTCAAAGCACCGCCCAATGCTGCGAGGTTCTGCGCGCCGTAATAACTGCCGCGCAATTCTTCCGGGGCCAGGGTGTCGACGAACAGGAATTCCGACGGGTAAATGATCATCTCGCCGAGGGTGAAGATGAACATGGCGATACACCAGCTCACCAGGCTGTCGGCGAGGCTGAAGCCGATCAGGCCGAGGATGAACAGACTGGTGCCGGCGGCGATCCAGTAGCGCAGTTTTTCCCGGTTGAGGAAACGACCGATCTGGTATTGCAACAGGATCACCGCGATGGCGTTGCAGGCGAGCAGGGCGGCCATGGTTTGCAGCGCACGCTGCGAGTCTTCGACCACCAGCAGGTATTGCGACAGGTACAGCGTGAAACGCCCGTGAACCACGGTGCTGAGCAGACAGCCGCAGGTGAACATGATCAGCGTGCGATCGTTTTTCAGGGTAATCAGGGTTTTCAGGAAGCTTTGCGGCTGGCCGATGGCGGCGACCGGGCTGGCGTCCCTGGGAATCCCGATCATGAGGAAGATGCTGCCGAAGGCTATGCCGGCGGCAATCAGGAACGGTGCAATCGGGTACACCCCGGCGATCACCACACCCAGCATCGGGCCGGTGGCGTAGCCGATGTTGGTCAGGGTGTAGCGCAGGGAAAATGCCTTGGCCCGCTGACCCATGGGCAGGTTTTCACTGAGGATCGCCTTGGAACCGATCAGGAACAAAGCCGAGGCGGTTTCGGTGATGACCAGGGTGGCGGTCGTCAGGTACAGGTCTTTGGCGAAGGTCAGCAGCACGAAGCCGATGGCGCTGGAGAGCATCGCCAGAATCAGCAACCGGCGTTTTTCCAGCCGGTCGATGATGTAGCCGCCGTACAGCGCGAGCAGGGTGGCGATGAACACCGCGATGCCCAGCAACAACCCGACGTCCTGTTGGTTGAGGCCGAGTTTGTTGCTCAAAAACAGAGTGAGCAAAGGGCTGGTGATGGCGCGGCTGACGACGATGGTCAGCGAAACGATCATCAGGCGGCGGATAACGAGCGAGTAGGTGGCCACGGAAAATCAAATGTCCTTATTCGGTTAACAGGTGCTCGAGATCGCGCACGGAATCCAGCGTTTGCAGTTGCCGCAAATGCGCCAGTAACGGCTCGGCTTTTGCCAGTGAAATCACCCGCAACGCCAGACTGAAAAACTTCTCCTCCAGCGCCGCCTCGCTCAGCGGATTGCCTGGCGCGCCCAGCGGCACCTCGACACACAGGCTCGCCTGACGGCCGTCGCGGGTTCGAACAATGACCACCGGCTCGCCATCCTCCGACAGACGCTCATCCACTTCAAGGCGAATGCGCGTCAGCCATTGAGCAATGCGCGGATCGTTGCGCGGCTGTTCATCGTAAGCCTCAAGCCGACAGTGCCCGTGTACCAGTAGCGCGGCGAGGGCGTAGGGCAGGCTCATCTGCGCGGCGGCCAGACTGCGGGTGTCGCGACCGCCGCACATGTCGATCAGAAAGCCGCACAGGTTCACCTGGATGTCTTCCACCTGATCGGCGCCGATCTGCAATTGCTCCAGCAACAAACCGAGTGCATCGATCGCCGAATGGGTGCCACGGCACGCGGCGTGGGGTTTGATCGAACAGCGCGCGAGTTTCCAGACATGGCCCAATTCAGCATCCAGCGCATCCGGTTGCGCGCTACCCGGCGCGAGGGTCTTGAGAAAGCCACCCCAGACATCATCGAACAACACCGACGGCCCACTGACGCCTTCGCGAGCAAAACGCGCCGCGAGCAATCCACCTTCTGCAGCGCGTCCGCTGTGCAGTTTCTTGCTTTGCGAACCGTCGTGGATGAACGCCCACAACCCGCCGCTGAAACTGCCGGCAATGCCCAGTGCCGACACGGTTTGCCCGACATCTAGCGCAAAGATCCGTGCACAGGCCGCCGCCGCGCCGAACACGCCGCAGGTGGCGGTGGAATGCCAACCGGCGCCGTTGTGGGCCGAATAACTGCCGCAGGCTTCCAGCACCCGTCGGCCGATTTCATAGCCGATCACCACGGCGGTGATGAACTCGCGACCGTCCACCGGCCGATCCACCAGCGACAGTGCCGCCATCACCGCCGGCAGCACCACCGCGCCGGAATGATCGCAGCCGCCGGTGTCGTCCAGCTCCAGCGCATGGGCGCCGATGCCGTTGAGCAACGCCGCATGCCCGGCGCCGACACGCAGTGATGAACCCCAGACCAGTGCGGTGCCCGGTTCGGCGCCGAACACCTGCCGTGCCTGAAGCGCGACCGCACTGTCGGCCCCGGCCAGCGCCGCGCCAAAGGTATCCAGAATGTGCCGTTTGGCTTGTTCCACCAACGCCGGGGGCAGATCTTCAAAGCGGGTCTCGACGCAAAACTGCGCCAGCCGCTGCATGCGTTCAGTCATACGAGTTAGTCCCGATAATGGCGCTCATACACTGACGCCGGGTGATCCTGCGCGACCGGCGCTGCCGATTGCTTCCACCATTGTGCGACTTCGGCGCCGGTGGCGATCCACACGTCGTCATGCTGCTGAATGCCTTGCAGCAATTCACGCAACACACCGATACGCCCCGGCGTGGCGATGATTTCCGGGTGCAGGCGCAGCACATAGCACAGGCCGAAGCGGTGGAACCCGGCGAAGTCCATTTGCAGGTTGCCCAGGGTGTGGCTGTAGGAGGCGATCCGCGATTGCGCCGGCGGCACGGCCGGGCTCAGGTTGAAGGCAAAATAGGGTTCGTCTTCGAGTTCGTAATGCAGCGGCAGCTCGACCACTTCGGGCGCGGTCGGGTGACAGAACGGCAGGTCATCGCCACGCCATGACGAAGACCAATGAATGCCGTGATCTTTCAAGGCCTCAATGAAGTCCGGCGCGCCGTTACCCGCAGGAATCCGGAAACCGGTCGGACGTACGCCGGTCAAGGCTTCCAGCGCTGCGCAGCCTTTGGCGACTTCCGCACTTTGTGCCGCCAAATCCAGCGTGTCGTAATCTTGATGACGGTAACCGGCGCAGGCGATTTCATGACCGTCAGCCTGTATCGCGGCAATGTGCTGCGGATTTTCCTCGGCGACGATGCCGGGCACGAACCAGCTGCTGTGCACGCCGAGTTCCCTGAACAGGCCGAGCAGGCGCTCGACACCCCGTTGCGTGCCGTAGCGCCACACCGAGAGCGTCTTGTCACGCCCGGCAACTTCCGGGGCCTGAGTGAGAATGCCGTGGATGTCGTTGTAGTCGACAGTCAGCACCACCGCGCAGCGTTTGCCGGCGGGCCAGAGATTGTTCGCGTCAGCCATGGTGATGCTCCTTCAGCCACCAGCGGGCGACGTCGCGGCAGGTGGCGAACCACACGTCATCGCGCTGGCGCATGTGTTCAAAGAGTTTCTCCAGCAACAGGATGCGCCCTGGTTTGCCGGTGATTTTCGGGTGGAACAGCGTGGTCAGACACAGGCCTTCGTCCATCGCGCCGTCGTACTCGCGTTGCCAGTTGTCGAGGGTCAGTTCGTAGCTGGCGGTGCGGTCGAGCCCGGACGGGAAGTTCGGTGCGCGGGTGTAGGCGAGCGAGGCGTAGTCGTCCATTTCCCAGCGGCCGGGGATCTCCACCAGCGGCGTGTCGTGGCCGGGGACGTTGACCAGATACGGGCGATCATCGCCGCGCATGCTGCTGGAATAGATGACACCGTTGTCGGCCAGCATCGCCGGGGTTTCGGCGCGCCAGTCGCCGGACGGGGTGCGAAACCCCTCGGCGCGGATGTGCAGGTACTGCCAGAAAATATCGCGAGACTTGTTCATCACAGCCTGCTGCTGATCCAGCGTGAGGGCGTAGAAGGACTCGTGTTTGTAGCCGTGGTAGGCGACTTCATGACCGCGTTCGACGATGGCCTGGCACTGTTTCGGCCAATTTTCCACGACCCACGCGGGGACGAAGAAGGTGGTCGGGATCTTGAAGGTGTCGAGCAGATCCAGCAGGCGTGGCAGGGCGCGGTAAGGGCCGTAGCCGCCGAAGCCGAAGTACTCGGGTTTGCGCCAGATCGAGCCGTTGAGCATCGCATCGCCGGTCGGGCCGTCGAGGTCGAAGGCCAGGGCGAGGCAGGCTTTGTGCTGGTCGGGCCAGGTGGGTTGTTGAGGGGCGGACATGGGTGTGGCGCTCCGATGGTATTGACAAGCTTTCCCTCACCCCAGCCCTCTCCCGGAGGGAGAGGGAGCCGATTGAGGTGTTCTTCAGGGTTACATCGACCTGAAAAACCGAGTCGAACTCAGGTTCTAAAAAATCAAGTCGAAGTCAGATTTTGAACAGCACCCAAATCGGCTCCTTTCCCCCTCGCCCCCTTGGGGGCGGTCCGACGTTTCGGGAGGGCTGGGGTGAGGGGGAAGCGATCTTGAACGTTACTTGCCGGCGTTGACGGTCACCGTCTGAATGGCACCCAACTCCAGATCCCACTTCTTCAGAATCGCGCCATAACTCCCGTCATCCACCATGCTCTGCAACGCCACCTTCACCGCTTCACTCAGCTCAGGCTTCTTCTTGCTCACACCCAACCCGGTGAACTGCACGGAGATCGGCTGGCCGACCGTTTTGTACATGTCCTTTTCCTGGGTCTTGAGGTACGACAGGGTTTCGCTGCCCTGCATCGCCGCGTCAATGCGGCTCTGGCGCAGTTGGGCGCGGGCGTCGGCCGAGCCTTCGGTGCCGATCACGTTGATTGCCGGTTTGCCTGCGGCCTCACAGTGCTCCTTGCTCCACGCGGCGATTTCCGCCGGAAACGTGGTGCGGCGGCTGGTGCCGACTTTCTTGCCGCACAGGTCGGTGATTTCGTTGGTCGCGGTGTTCTTCTGCAAGGTGTAGAACTGCGGGCCGCTGGTGAAGTAGTCAACGAAGGTCACACTGGCCTGGCGCTCGGCAGTGTCGGTCATGCCCGACAGCACGATGTCCACACGGTCGGTGGTCAGGGCGTTGATCATTTGCTCGAAGCCGGTTTCCTGCCACTTGATCTTGATCCCGAGGCGCTCGGCCAGGGCGTTGCCCAGATCGTAGTCAAGGCCGGTGAGCTTGTTGGTGGCCGGATCCTTGAAGTCCATCGGCGGATAGTTGGGCATGATCGCGACGACGATCTCGCCTTTTTCCTTGATGCCGGCCGGCAATTCGGCGGCGAAGCTGATGCTGGAAGCCATCAGGCCTGCGAGTACTGCTGGGATAACGAAGTTCTTCATGGACGTTCTCTTATGAGTGTTGTGAAGGCCAAAGGGGCCTCAGGTTCGAACGGCAGAAATGAAGCTTTGGGTGCGCGGGTTTTGCGGACTTATTAGTATTTCTTCGGGGCTTCCAGCCTCCACGATCTGCCCGCCGTCCATGAACACCATGCGGTTGGAAACCTCCCGGGCGAAGCCCAGTTCATGGGTGACGACGATCATGGTCATGCCGGTCTGCGCCAGATCGCGCATCACCGACAGCACCTCACCGACCAGTTCCGGGTCGAGTGCCGAAGTGGGTTCATCGAACAGCATCAGCTTGGGTCGCATGGCCAGGGCGCGGGCAATCGCCACTCGTTGCTGCTGACCGCCCGACAATTCGATCGGGTAGCTGTCGCGTTTGTCGGCCAGACCGACCCGGGTCAGCAGTTCCAGGGCTTCTTCGTGTGCCTCCTTGGGCGAACGCTTGAGCACCTGGCACGGGCCTTCGATGATGTTTTGCAGCACAGTCATGTGCGGAAACAGGTTGAAGCGCTGGAACACCATGCCGGTGGCCAGGCGCTGGCGGGCGATCTGCGATTCGTTGAGCTCGTGCAGCTTGTGCCCGACGACGCGGTAGCCCACCAGTTCGCCATCGACCCACAGACCGCCCTTGTCGATCTTTTCCAGCTGATTGACGCAGCGCAGCAGGGTGCTCTTGCCCGAGCCGGACGGGCCGATGATGCACAGCACTTCGCCTTGCTCGACCTCGATGTTGATGTCCTTGAGCGCGTGGTACTGGTCGTAATATTTGTTCAGGGCCACAGCCTTGACGATGCTTCTCATGTTCGATTCTCCTGCGCGGCTTACGAGCGCTTGCCGGCGCCGCGAGCGAAACGACGCTCCAGACGGCTTTGACCAAAGGACAGGACGGTGACGGTGGCCAGGTACCAGATACCGGCGACGATCAGCAGCTCCATGACCCGGGCGTTGGCGTAGTAGATGTTCTGGGCGTTGTAGAGCAGTTCCGAGTACTGGATCACGCTCGCCAGCGAGGTCATTTTCACCATGCCGATGAATTCGTTGCCGACCGGCGGAATGATGATGCGCATGGCCTGCGGCAGGATGATCCGGCGCAGCGCCTGCAGGCGCGGCATGCCGATCGACTTGGCCGCTTCGTACTGGCCGGTGTCCACCGACAGCAGGCCGGCACGCACCACTTCAGCGGTGTAGGCGCCCTGGTTGATGCTCAAGCCGAGCAGGGCGGCCACGAACGGCGTCATCAGACTCACGGTGTCGAGTTCGAACAGGCCGGGAATGCCGATGGTGGGGAAGATCAGCGCCAGGTTGAACCACAACAGCAGTTGCAGAATCAGCGGCGTACCGCGAAACAGCCAGGTGTAGGTCAGCGCCACGTAGCGCAGGATCGGGTTGGCCGACATGCGCATGATCGCGGTAATCACCCCGAACACGATGCCCAGCGCCATGGCCAGCACGGCCATGATGATTGTGTTGAGCAGGCCCCACATGATCGCTTCGAAGTCAGGAACTGGCCGATGTACGACCATTCGATTTTGCCTTCGGCGAAGGCCCGTACCAGGCCAATGATCGCGATCACAATCAACGTGGCGAAGAAGATTCGCCCGTAATAGCGCCGTGGCACATGCTGGTACTGGGTGATGTCGAACTGGTTTTCCGCCAGTTTGCGCTCCGCCTGGAGTCGTTCTGCCTGAGTCTGGCTCATGGTGTTTCTCCGTACACTGTACTTTTCGATCAACCCCCTCCCGGTAGGAGAGGGATCCGGCTCAGAGGCGGAAGCCTTGGTAGTTTTCGGTCCACTGTTGTTGCGCAGCGAGGGCGGTTTTCAGGCGGCCGATCTGTTCGCGCACCTGTTGCGGCGCGGTGCCGCCCCAGCCGCTGCGGGCAGCGATGGCGGCTTCCAGGGTCAGGCTGTCGCGCACATCTGCCGTCAGGCGCGGGTCGATCTCGGCCAGCAGCGCCGGCGAGGCTTCCCACAATTCGAGGTTGTGTTTTTCGCAGGCCTGCACCAGCGCGCCAGTGATTTCGTGGGCTTCCTTGAACGGCACGCCGCGCACCGCCAGCCAGTCGGCGACTTCGGTGGCGAGGGTGAACCCCAGCGGTGCCTGACGCCGCAACTCCTCGACGTTGACGGTCATGGTCGCGACCATTCCGGCCATCGCCGGCAGCACCAGCAGCAGGGTGTCGACGCTGTCGAGCACGCCGTTCTTGTCCTCGCTCAGGTCGCGGTTGTACGACAGCGGCAGGGATTTGAGCGTCGAGAGCAGGCCGGTCAGGTTGCCGATCAGGCGGCCGGCCTTGCCCCGTGCCAGTTCGGCGATGTCCGGGTTTTTCTTCTGCGGCATGATCGAACTGCCGGTGGCGTAAGCGTCATCCAGATCGACCCAGCGGAACTGGCGCGACGACCACAGGCAGAACTCTTCGGCCAGACGCGAGATGTTGATCCCGAGCATGCTGGCGATGAACAGGAATTCGGCGACGTGATCGCGGCTGGCCACGGCGTCGATGGAGTTTTCGCAGACCCCGGCATAACCCATTTCCTTGGCTGATTGCTGCGGCTGGCGAGCGATCGCGGAACCGGCCATGGCCGCGGCACCGAGTGGCGACAGCGAAGTGCGCGCGTCCCAATCCACCAGTCGCTGCACGTCACGCAGCATCGATTGCGCGTGGGCCAGCAGGTGATGGGCGAACACGATCGGCTGCGCCTGCTGCAAGTGGGTAAAGCCCGGGCAGATGCTTTCGACGTGCTGTTCAGCCTGATCCACCAGCGCCGATTGCAGAGCCAGCACTTCCACGGCCAGGGTACGCACGTGATCCCGCAGGAACAGGCGCAGATCGTTGGCGGTCTGGTCGTTGCGCGAGCGGCCCGCGCGTAACTTGCCGCCCAGAGCGCCGAGGCGTTCGGTCAACAGGCGCTCGATGAAGGTGTGAACGTCTTCGTCGTCCAGCGTCGGGGCGATGCGCCCGGCAGCGAAATCGGCACCGATGCCGTCCAGGGCTTCGATCATCGTGCGGGTTTCCTGCTCGTCGAGCAGGCCGGCACGTTGCAGTTCCCCGGCGTGGGCCTTGGAGCCGGCCAGATCGTACGGCGTCAGGCGGAAATAGCGCTCGGGGCAACGGGAGAGGGCCGCCAGGGCTGCGGACGGGCCGCTTTTGAAACGGGCACCCCAGAGACGGTCGGTGGTTTGAGACATTTGTTGTTTTCCTCGTCGGTAACGCGAACTGAAATCGGTGTGCCGGGCCTTTCGAACACGCTGAAAAGTCAGCGCGCGGAATCAGGCCAAAGCAGTTTTCAAGAGGGCAGTTGCAAAGAGACAAGAGCTGATCGAAGTGTCAGCTTTTAATGTTTGGCGATCAGTGAGTTGGCACTGATGTTCGGGATTTTTTGGCGGTTGCCAAGGCTTGTTTTCTGTGATCATTATTATTAGCCGGCGATGTTTTTGTTGTTGGACACAGATTGTTGAACATTGCGCCAGAGGTAAATCAGCATTATGGAAACCCCACTTTCCAATTCCGGAAACCCGCCGCTGAAAACGGCTCACCGAGCGCCACTGGCCCTCAGCGGACTGGACTTCAAACTGCTCAAGGTGTTCAAGGCCGTGGTTGAAGCGGGAGGCTTCAGCGCCGCGCAAAACGAGCTGAACGTGGGCCTTGCGGCCATCAGCAAGCAGATCTCCGACCTGGAAATTCGTATCGGTATGCGCTTGTGCACCCGGGGTCGTGAAGGGTTTCACCTGACCGAAGAGGGGCGTCTGGTGTATCAGGCGTCGATTGATCTGTTCGCATCGGTCGACAACTTCCGGGATCGGCTTAGTTCAGCGCAGAACGAACTTATTGGCGATCTTGGAGTGGGCGTTATTGATAATACGATCAGTGACCTTAATTCACCGTTAGTTGCTGCGCTTAAAAAGATAAATGAAGAGTCGCCGAAAGTAAGATTTCAACTTCAATCCACTCAGCTGGATGAGGTGGAAAGAGGCGTGGTAGAAGGGCGCCTGGTGGCGGGAATAGTGCCGGTTTATCAAAAACGGGAAGAGTTTGATTATTACCCGTTATATGAAGAACGTTCGGAGGTTTACTGCGCTGTCGGCCATCCATTGTTCGACATGCCGGAAGCTCAAATGAACAGCGACGTGCTGCAGGATTACGAGTGCATCAACCACCGCTACGCGATCCATCGCGACAAACTCAATTTTGCCCGCTACGACAGTTTTTCCGCTTCGGCGACCCAGGTTGAAGCCGTGGCGCTGCTGATCAAGACCGGGCGCTTTGTGGGCTTCCTGCCCCGGCATTACGCGGCCACGCTGGTGGCGGCGGGGCAGTTTCGCGCAGTGCTGCCGGAGCGAATCAACATCGCCACGCCGTTCAATCTGATCCTGCGTCACAACACCGTGCGCAGTCCGTTGGTGAAGGCGTTCGCTCAGGCGTTGGGCGTTGATCTGAAAGCGCCGCTGTAATTCAGCCGAGCATCAATCGCATCGCGCAACGTCGCTCACCGGGCAAACCGTGGGCGATTTCGTCGCTGAGTATCTCGATCAAACGCGGCCCGGCATCCACTTCGTTCAATGGCACAAAACCCATTCGTTGATAGAACGGCGCATTCCACGGCAGGTCGCGGAAAGTGGTCAACGTGACCGCCTCAAGTTGCTGCCGTCGCGCGTGTTCAATCACGCCCAAGAGTAACTTGCGACCGATGCCCTGGCCCTGAAAGTGTTGGCTGACGGACAGCTCTTCAACGTGCAACTGGTTGTCGATTTCAACGGCCCTTAAAAAACCGGCAAGTTGTCCGACAGTATTTTCTGCAATCCATACATGTCCCTGCTCGATGGCCTGCAAATGCTGCGCGGCGTCGGGTACGTCGCTGTCGGCCAGCCAGGCCAGTGCAGGATCCAGACGAAACAGTTCGGCGGCCGAACGTTCGATGGCGGGGAGGGTGGCCGCGTCTGCGGGCCGGGCGGGGCGAATGAGAAAGGTCATGCGGGTACTGCCGATGGCTGCGATCCTGGGAAGCTCCGCAAGATCGCAGCCTTCAGCGAGGTCTACAAGGGTTTCAGGTACAACAGCACGTAATCGTTCTTGTCGAAGCGACCGCTCAGTACCGGTTGCAGGCTGGACAGCGGTGTGCCTTGCAGTGACTGCATATCCTTGCTGTCCATGATCAGCCAGGCCGGACCCTGGAGTGCTTCCAGTTGCTGAACGGTTTCGGTGAACTGCGGTTGCAGGTCCTGCTCGACGTTGACCATGAACTTGATCGCCTTGGCGTCCTTGCCCATGCCGTGCAGCACCAGCGGGGCCGGGTTCTGTTGAACCTGGGCGAACGCCGCACGACTGAAAGAACGGGTGTCGTAGAGCGCGCGTTCCACCGGCTCGAACACGGCGGCATAGACTGTCCACAACGCCAGTACGGCGCTAAGGGCCAGCACTTCGGCACGCCAGCGCGGCTTCCACAGTCGCGACAACGCCAGCAGTTGCAGCACGCCCAGCACGATCAGCACCGGCATGACACCGGTCAACAACTCCGGAAATTTGCGCCGGGCAACCAGCAGGGCAACGATCAGCAACAGCGGCGTCAGCAGCCACAGGGCCTGAATGATCCCGCGCAGCCAGGCGAATACCCGACCGTGAGCCACCTGGAACGGATACGCGGCGATGATCGCGGCCATCGGCAACATCGGCAGCAGGTAACGCGCCTTCTTCGCCTGTGGAATCGACAGGCCGACCATGACGATCAGCCCGGCCGCCGCGCAATATTGCACCAGGCGCAAGGCCGGTCCGCGCTGATGCGGTTTGCTCAGCCACGCCGCCGCCAGAACCAGCAGCGCCAACGGGTATGCCAGTGCGTAGTTGCCCAGCGAACTGGTGAAGTAGTACAGCGAACCGCTGACACCTTCACTGCCATCCATGCGCCCCATGAACTGCATGCGGATCACGTCTTGCAGGAAAGCCTCGCCGCCGCTGAGCTTGGCCAGCCACAACAACAGGCCGACACACGCCGCGAGCAGGATCGACGCCAGCACACCGAACACGAACAGCCGTGTCCACTGACGGTTGAGCAGGTAATAACTGCAGAGCATGCCGGTCGGCACCACCAGCCCGATCGGCCCGCGAATGCCGAAACCCAGCAGCAACAGGACGAAAATCAGCGGCCAGCGCCGGCCGGAGCCGAAATGGTCGTGCGCGTAACCCAGGTAGAACACCGACAGCGCGACGGCGGCCAGCATCAGGTCTTGCGACACCGCGCGGACTTCCGTGATGAAGGTGCTGGTGAGCATCAGCAGCGCAATGCTGATCAATGCCCAGCGCTGCGAATGCACCGCCAGCAAGCGGTACATCAACATCACGATCACCCCGCCGGCAATGGCGCTGGGCAACCACGCGGTCAGGGTATTGATCGCGCCGAAAGGCAACGCCAACAGCCAGATGAACAACGTCGATAACGCCGAATAATCGGCGTACGGCTGGCCGTAGGTGGTCGGGAATACCGTCGGCCCGTGTCGCAGCATCTCCTGGGCAAACAGTACAAAGCGTGAATCAAAGCCAATGGGTGCCTGTCCATAAACCCCGGCAATAAACAACAACAGTGCCAGCAGCCCTGCGATCAGGGACTGCCGGCGGATGGCAGGCGACAACGTAATCAAGCGACGTCCGCAGTGTTGGGCCATTGTTGCAGCGGGATCGGCAACTTGCGCGAGTCCCCACGGCCGATCGGGAAGTACTTGAAGCCATTGCGCGACAGACGATCGGCGTCGTACAGGTTACGGCCGTCGAAGATCACCGGATCCTTGAGGCGTTGCTGGATCAGGTCGAAATCCGGCGCCTTGAACTGTTGCCATTCGGTGCAGATGATCAGCGCGTCGGAACCGGCAAGCACCGATTCAGGGGTGCCCATCAGCATCAGTTTTTCTTCGTTCGGGTACAGATGCTGGGTTTCCTGCATCGCTTCCGGGTCGAACGCGCGAACGCTGGCGCCGGCGGCGAACAGCGAATCGAGCAGCACACGGCTTGGCGCGTCGCGCATGTCGTCGGTGTTCGGTTTGAACGCCAGGCCCCACAAGGCGAAGGTCTTGCCACGCAGATCACCCTTGTAGAACGCATTGATGCGATCGAACAGCTTGTGCTTCTGACGTTCGTTGATCGCTTCGACCGCTTGCAGCAGGTCGCTGGAGCAATGGGCCTGTTCGGCACTGTGGATCAGCGCGCGCATGTCTTTGGGGAAGCACGAACCGCCGTAGCCGCAGCCCGGATAGATGAAGTGGTAACCGATGCGCGTATCCGCGCCGATGCCCTGACGGACCGACTCGATGTCGGCGCCCAGGTGTTCGGCCAGTTCGGCGATCTGGTTGATGAAGCTGATCTTGGTCGCCAGCATGCAGTTGGCGGCGTACTTGGTCAGCTCGGCGCTGCGCAGGTCCATGAACATGATGCGGTCATGGTTGCGGTTGAACGGCGAGTACAGGTCGCGCATCACGTCGCGCACTTCATCGCCTTCGCAGCCGATGACGATGCGGTCCGGACGACGGCAGTCGGAGACCGCCGAACCTTCCTTGAGGAATTCCGGGTTGGAGACGATATCGAACTGCAGCGCGCGACCGGCCTTGTCCAGCGCGGCCTGGATATGGGCGCGCAGGGTGTCGCCGGTGCCGACCGGTACGGTGGATTTTTCCACCAGGATCAGCGGTTGCTCGCGATGACGGGCAACGGCATCGCCCACCGAAAGTACGTATTTCAGGTCGGCCGAGCCGTCCTCGCTGGACGGTGTGCCCACGGCAATGAAGGCGACGCGACCGTGAAGCACGGCGGTTTTCTCATCGGAAGTGAAATGTAGACGACCGGAATCCAGGCCTTCACGGACCAGGCTCGACAGGCCCGGTTCGAAGATGCTGACGTGACCCTGGCTGAGCAGCTCGACCTTCTTCTGATCGATATCCATGCACACGACATCATGGCCGACCTCGGCCAGAACCGCGGCTTGCACCAGGCCGACGTAACCGCTTCCAAATACTGTGATTTTCATGGAGCACTCCTCAAATCGGGCGCTTGTGCCGGACGAGTGTTGATAGTGATGACACCGAGCATGACCAGTGCCACGCCCAGTGATTTGGTGAAACTGAAGGATTCGTTGAACAGCGGCAGACTGGCCGCCAACAGATACACCAGCGCATAGCTGATGCTCAGCAGCGAATAGGCCCGGCCCAGCGGCAGGTCACGCAGGGCGGCGAGCCAGCAGAGCATCGACAGTGCGTAGGCGAGAATGGCCGTGAACACCACCGCCAGTGCCGTCAGATCGACACTGCCGCTGCTCAAGGCCGACAACCATTGTTCCGGCTGCGGCAGGCGCGTCATGCTCCAGCGCATGCCCAACTGGGCGCCGCTGACCAGCAAAACGCTGCCCAGCGCAAAGCCGATTCCGCGTCCCTGACTCATGACTGTTGCCCCAGCAGTGCCACGCCGCCGATCACCAGCGCCACGCCGATCCAGTGTTGGCGATCGATCGGTTCGCGAAACACGAAACGCGCGATCAGGGTGATCAGCACAAAGTTGAGGCTGAGCATCGGGTAAGCGATGCCCACTTCGAGGCGTTGCAACACCAGCAGCCAGACCAGCAGGCCCGAACCGAGTGCGAACAGCGCCAGCCACAGCCACGGCGAGCGCAGTTTGTCGGCCCAGGACGAATCGACCCCGCGCCAGCTCTCCACCGCATACTTCTGTGCAACCTGGCCCAGGCACGTCAGCAGACACGCCGTCAGCAACAGCAACCAGCTCATGACGGATCCTTGGGCAGGACAATGATCACCAGGTTGCCTTGCTCATAACGGGTGCCGTCCTTGGGCAGCAGGTCGACTTCATGCAGCTCGTCGTCGCCCTTGACCCGCATGACCACCCCCACCGAGCCGGTGCGGCGGGCATCGCGTACCCACTGCTGGACTTCATCGGTGGTGATCCGCTGTTCCGCGCCTTCGGGATAGCTCAGGCCGTACTTCAGCTCGCCCACGGTGTTGTACAACGCCACCTTGGGTTGCTTCAGGCGCCAGGCCAGTGCCGAGGCGGCACCGAGATCGTTGCTCAGCAGGTGCGTGGTGCCGGACAGTTCGTCCAGGTGATGCAGGATGAACTGGTCCGGAGTCTTGTTGGCCACCACCGACTTCGGCAGCGCGGCCGGCAGCACGCCGATCAGCAGCAGACTGCCGAGCGCCGGAGCGGCCCAGCACTGCAGCGGCAGAAACGCCTGCGCAAGGTTGGCGATGATCCAGCCGATCAGGGCAATGAACACCAGCACCATGCTGTGCAGCTCATGGTCGTACACCGGTTTTTTCAGTTGCAGGTAAACCAGTGCGATCAGCGTGACGACACCCAGCACCAGGTTAAGCAAACCGTTGATGCTCAAGGCGCGGCCCTGTTCCAGACGCAAACGGTCGGCCAGGGCATGACCCAGCAACAGCGCCAGCGGCAGCAGGCACGGCAGGATGTAGGTCGGCAGCTTGCCGTTGGCAGTGCTGAAAAATGCCAGCGGCATCACCAGCCACAGCAACAGGAAGGCAATGCCCGGTTGGGTACGGGTCTGCCAGGCTTGCTTGAAGGCCGGCACCAGCATGCCGACCCACGGCAGACTGAAGGCAACCAGCAATGGCAGGTAGAACCACCACGGCGCGTCGTGTTGAGCATCGTCACCGGCAAAGCGGCGGATGTGTTCGTGCCAGAAGAAGAACCGCCAGTAATCCGGTTCCTGACTGTGCACGGCCAGCACCCACGGCAGGCTGACGACGATCGCCACGGCAACCGCCACCGGACCGTAGATCAGCAGTTCACGCCAGCGTTTTTGCCAGAGCATCCAGGGCAGGGCGATCAGCACCGGCAGCAGCCAGGCGAGAAAACCCTTGGTCATGAACCCCATGCCGCAGGCCAGCCCCAACACAGCCCAGCTGATCACGCGTTGCCGGGTGCTGCGGCTGTCGACGGCAAACCACAGGGCGACGAGGCTCAGGTTGACCCAGAAGGTGAATTGCGGATCGAGGTTGGCATAACCCGCCTGGCCGGCAACCACCGTGAAGCTCATGTAGAGCAGGGCGCAGATGAAGCTTTTGCTCGGCTCGTTCCACAGGCGACGGGCAACCAGGAAGCACAACAGCACGCTCAAACCGGTGCTGAGGGCCGAGGCGAAACGCACGCCAAACAGGTTTTGCCCGAACAGTTCCTGGCCCAGCGCGATCATCCAGTAACCGGCAATCGGTTTCTCGAAATAACGCAGGCCCATGAAATGCGGGGACACCCAGTTGCCGCTCAGCAGCATGTCCTGGCTGATCTGGGCGTAACGGGTTTCATCGGGAATCCACAGGCCATGGGTGCCGAGCGGCAGCAGGTAGGCGAGCAGAAACAGTCCGATCAGCAGCGGCAGTGCCCAGCGCTTGCTCATGCCCCTTGTACTCCCAGCCAGCCTTCACGGCCTTCGAGGACGCCACGCTGCACACGGCCGACAGGCAATGTGTTGAGAAACTCGGGCAACAGATCGCCCAAAGGCTTGAACTCGATTTCTCGCTGGCGTGCATCGGCCAGCAAACGGCGAAAATCGTCGGCCATCAGAATCCCTTCTACTTCGGCATGAATGGTGTAGTTGTTGAGGTTGTCCGGGCGGAACCGGTCAAGGATGAAGGCGTTGAAGTCCTTCGCCGCCACGGTCGGGCCGACCACCTCGTCGAAGGTCGGCATGTCCACCGGAATCTGCGGCGCACCCACTGAACCATCGGCCAGCAGCGGTCGAAACAGCCGATTCCCGCGGCAATCGCTGTTATAGCGAAAACCGAAAGTCTCTTTGGCTTCGACCACACGCTCGTCCGCGCGCCAACCGGCGGCGGCAGAGCACTGGATTTTTTCGCCGATGATGTCGCTCAGGGTGTCGACGCCGCGACGGATCTGCTCGATCAGTTGCGCGTCGCTCCAGGTGCCGGCATTGGCCTGCCAGCCGTGGTGATCCCAGGCGTGCAGGCCGACTTCATGGCCGGCGTCCCGGGCCTGACGCATCAGGTGCCCGAGGTCGCGACCGATCGGTTTGCCCGGCCAGGCGGTCCCGGCCAGCAGAATGTCCCAGCCGTAAAGGCCGGCGGCGTTGGAACGCAGCATTTTCCAGAGGAATTGCGGACGGATCAGGCGCCACAGATGTCGGCCCATGTTGTCCGGGCCGACACTGAAGAAAAACGTTGCCTTGACCTGCGCTTCGTCGAGGATTTCCAGCAACCGGGGCACCCCTTCACGGGTGCCTCGGTAGGTGTCGACATCGATACGAAGACCTGCCTGCATTAACGCTTGTCCGCGATTTCGAGCATGGCTTCACGCAGGAAGAAGTCCAGGGTGTTGCCGATGGTCTCGCGCATTTCCACGGTCGGCTCCCAGTTCAGCAGGCGCTTGGCGTTGGCGATGCTTGGCTTGCGGTGTTCCACGTCCTGGTAACCGGCACCGTAGAACGCCTTGCTTTCCACGTCGCGGAAACCGGCGAACGGAGGGAAGTTGCTGCGCAGCGGGTGAGCTTCGAACTGACGCAGCAGTTCTTCGCCCAGCTGACGGATGCTGGCTTCGTTTTCCGGGTTGCCGATGTTGATGATCTGGCCGTTGCAGACATCGTTGTCGTTGTCGATGATGCGGGCCAGCGCCTCGACGCCGTCGGCGATGTCGGTGAAGCAGCGCTTCTGCTCGCCACCGTCGAACAGACGGATCGGGGTGCCTTCCACCAGGTTCAGGATCAGCTGGGTGATGGCGCGGGAGCTGCCGATACGGGCCGAGTCCAGACGGTCCAGACGCGGACCCATCCAGTTGAACGGACGGAACAGGGTGAAGTTCAGGCCCTTGGCGCCGTAAGCCCAGATCACGCGGTCCAGCAGTTGCTTGGAAACCGAGTAGATCCAGCGCTGCTTGTTGATCGGGCCGACGATCAGGTTGGAGCTGTCTTCGTCGAAGTTCTTGTCCTGGCACATGCCATAGACTTCCGAGGTCGACGGGAAGATCACGCGCTTGTTGTACTTGACGCAGTAGCGAACCAGTTTCAGGTTCTCTTCGAAGTCCAGTTCGAATACGCGCAGCGGGTTGCGGGTGTATTCGATCGGCGTGGCGATGGCCACCAGCGGCAGGACCACGTCGCACTTCTTGATGTGGTACTCGATCCACTCGGAGTGAATGCTGATGTCGCCTTCGACGAAGTGGAAGCGAGGATGGTCGCGCAGACGGTCGATAGCGTCGGAACCGATGTCCAGACCATAGATTTCGTAGCGGTCGTCACGCAGCAGACGCTCGGACAGGTGGTTACCGATGAAGCCGTTGACGCCCAGGATCAGCACGCGGGTGCGACGTGGCGCACGGCCGGATTCGGCGCCGCGCAGCAGCGAGCCGTCTACCAGACCCAGTTCGTTGGCCAGTTGCGGGCCGCTCAGGTACAGGCCGTTGTCGTTGCGCTGACCGGCGTTGATCACCAGCGAGTCTTCACCACAGGCGATACGCAGCGGATCGACGCTGATCACACGGCCTGGGGCCTGACCTTCGTTGCCCTTGACGACGTCGGCGCTCCAGACGATCAGCTTGTGCTCGCCCACGGCGCAGAAGGCGCCCGGGTACGGACGGGTCACGGCGCGAACCAGGTTGAACAGCTCTTCGGCCGGTTTGGCCCAGACCAGTTTGCCGTCCGCCGGAGTACGACGGCCAAATACGGTGGCCTTGGATTCGTCTTGCGGGGTTTCGGTGATCTTGCCTTGCAGCATGTTCGGCAGAGTGTCGCGCAGCAGGTCGCTGGCGGCAGTGCGCAGTTTGGCGTGCAGGGTCAGGCCGGTGTCGCTGCGCTCGATGGCAACGCGTTGCTGGGCAACGATAGCGCCGGCATCAGCGCGCTTGACCATGCGGTGCAGGGTGACGCCGGTTTCGGTTTCGCCGTTGACCAGCACCCAGTTGGCCGGAGCGCGACCACGGTAGCGTGGCAGCAGCGAGCCGTGCAGGTTGAACGCGCCTTTTTTGGCCAGTGCCAGCAGCGGTTCGCTCAGCAGGTTGCGGTAGTAGAACGAGAAAATGTACTCAGGGTCGAGCTTGGCGATGCGCTCGATCCACAGCGGGTGGTTGGCGTCTTCCGGGGCGTGGACCGGGATGCCTTTGCTGGCGCACAGCTGTGCGACCGAGGCGTAGAAGGCGTTTTCTTTCGGATCGTCGGCGTGAGTGAACACTGCTGCAATGTCGTAGCCGCTGTTAAGCAGGGCTTCAATGCCGGCGCAGCCAATATCGTGGTAAGCGAAGACAACAGTTTTTGCACTCATGAGAGAACCTGATCGGAAGTGGAATTGGAAGTAAGGCCGTCAACGGTGACCGCAGGTGCCGGGGAGGCCGGCTGGCTGCGCAACACCTTTTCAATGAAGAAGCGCGGGCGGGCGCGCACGTCGCTGTACATGCGTCCCAGGTATTCACCCAGCAGACCCATGCCGATGAACTGGCCACCGGTGAACACGAACAGCACCGCAAACAGTACGAACGTGCCGTCACCGGCCCAGCCTGCACCGAACGCCAGGCGCAGGACGATCAGCGCAACGGCGAACAGTGCGCCCAGACCTGCCATCGCGAAGCCGACGATGCTCAGCAGACGCAGCGGCGTGGTGGTCATGCAGGTGACCAGATCGAACATCAGGTTGATCAGGCGCATCGGGCTGTATTTCGAGTCGCCGTGTTCACGCTCGGCGTGGGCCACGACGATTTCGGTGGTGTGGCGGGCGAAGCTGTTGGCCAGAATCGGAATGAACGTGCTGCGTTCGCGGCAGGCGAGCATCGCGTCGATGATGGTACGGCGGTAGGCGCGCAGCATGCAGCCGTAGTCGCTCATGGCCACGCCGGTGGAGCGTTGCACCGCGAGGTTGATCAACTTCGACGGGTAGCGGCGCAGGGCCGAATCCTGGCGGTTGCCACGCACGGTGCCGACGACGTCGTAACCCTTTTCGGCTTCGGCCACCAGACGCGGAATTTCTTCCGGCGGGTTCTGCAGGTCAGCGTCGATGGTGATCACCACGTCGCCCTTACACTGCTCGAAACCGGCCATGATCGCGGCGTGCTGGCCATAGTTGCGGTTGAGGATGACCGCCACGAACGGGCTGTTTTCGCGCCCGGCGGCCTCTTCCAGCATGTTGGCCGACTCGTCGCGGCTGCCGTCGTCGACCAGCACGATTTCGTAGTCATGTTTGAGTTGGGCGCAGGCCGCCTCTGTGCGCCGAAGCAGCTCAGGCAGACTGTCCTGTTCGTTGTAGACCGGGATGACGATCGACACGCATTTAATCGGGTAAGGTCTCACGAGCGTTTGTCCATAAGAGTGGCGATGGCGCCGACAACACGATCCAGATCCTGGTCGGTCATGTCGGGGAACAGCGGAATCGAGCACAGCCGCGCCGAGTTCCATTCGGTGTTGGGCAGATACAGGTCAGGGTCACGCTGGCGGTACCAGGTGTGCAGGTGGGTGGCGATGAAATGGATGCCGGTGCCGATGCCTTGCTCCTGCAAACCTTTCATGAAGGCTTCGCGATCCATCCCGCAACGTTCGCTGTCGATGCGCAGGATGAACAGGTGCCAGGCGTGTTGCTGGGCGTATTGCGGAATCGCCAGCGGTTGTACCGGCAGGCCTTCGAGCTTTTGCAGGTACTGACCGGCCAGCTCGGTGCGGCGGGCGTTGATGGCGTCCAGACGCTCCAGTTGCACCAGGGCAATGGCGGCATTGATGTCGGCCAGGTTGTACTTGAAGCCCGGCTCCATGACCTGGGCCTGGGGCTTGCGGCCACCGGTCAGACGGTCGTAGGCATCGACGCCCAGACCGTGGAACTTGAGCATGCGCACGCGGCTGGCCAGGGCTTCGTCGTCGGTGACGAACATCGCGCCTTCGGCGCAGGTCATGTTCTTGATCGCGTGGAACGAGAAGATCGCCGTGCCGTGGGAGCCGACGTGGCGGCCCTTGTAGCGGGTGCCGGCGGCGTGGGCAGCGTCTTCGATGACGGCGATGCCGTGCTTGTCCGCCAGTGCATAGAGCGGATCCAGATCGAACGCGGCACCGGCGTAGTGCACCGGAATGATGGCTTTGGTGCGTGGCGTAATGGCGGCTTCGATGCGGGCGGCGTCGGTCATCAGGGTGTCGCGGTCGACATCGACGAACACCGGGGTGGCGCCCAGCAGGGAAATCATGTTGGCGGTGGAGACCCAGGTCTGCGACGGCGTGATGACTTCATCGCCGGGACCGATACCCAGGGCCAGCAGGGTGATGTGCATGCCGCCGGTGGCGGAGGAGAGAGCAACGGCGTGCTTGCAACCCACGTACTGCGCGAACTGTTCTTCAAGTGCCTGGTTTTTCGGCCCGGTGGTGATCCAGCCCGAGCGCAGAACCTGCTCGACGGCCGCAATTTCTTCATCGCCGATACTCGGGCGAGAGAAGGGGAGAAACGCCTGACTCATGGACACCTCATTGCGAAAAAAATGGACAGATCCATCTGTTCATCGGATCCAATCCCAGCGTAGACGCAAAAAACGGGTTTTGCATCAACGAGTTGCTTGGTAAGCATGACGTCGGGGGTTGGTTGACTTTTCAGGCGTTGCCCGGCAGGTTGGGCGGTACCGACTGAGGACCTATCTAGCTAAGGTTATTCCCGATTTTGTGAAAGGAATATGAAAAACCGGTCGGCGAATCGTTTATCTGAAATTCATACAGCCGCTGTTCAGATTTCCGCGGTTTTATCGGAAAAGTCCTACTACAAGACTCTTCCTTACTTCAAGTTCATTGCAGTTGTTAGTTGTTGTGCTGGACTGTTTTTTACCCAAGGCCTTTCGTTTGAGCAGCTTATCCATTACCTCTTCAGAATCTATCGCAAGTAACCCTTTGTCCTTGTATTTGGCGCGTTTGGCACCTTCCAGCCAACTCACCATGCGGTACGTTTTACAAGATGCCGCCGATCGCCTCGGCTTTGAAGACATGAATGTCGAGGACATTCCCTGGCATGCCCTGCAACCCGAGGATGTTGTCGCGTTAGTCGCGGCATTGCGCGCCGATAACTATGCCCCCAACACCTCTTCACTCTATGTAAACGCCATTCGTGGCGTCATGAACGAAGCCTGGCGCATGAGCCTGATCAGCCAGGATCACCTGTTGAAGATGCGCTCGGTCAAGGGCATTGCCGGTACGCGGCTGTCTCAGGGGCGCAACCTGAAGCGCACGCTGATTCATGAATTGATGGAAGTCTGCGCGGCCGATCCGCGTCCGCAGGGGCTGCGTGATGCGGCGGTGATTGCACTGTTGTATGGCACCGGCATGCGTAAATCCGAGTCGGTGGATCTGGACCTGAACCAGGTGGACTTCACTGAACGCAGCTTGTGTGTCACCGCCAAGGGCAACAAACAACTGATCAAGTACGCACCGGCCTGGGCGTTCGCGAAGCTCAATGCCTGGCTGGAGTTTCGCCGTTCAGAACTCAAGGAAGGCGAGAGCGACGATACGTTTCTGTTCAACCGCATCCGCCGGGGCAGCCACATCACCCGGGAGCGCATCACCAAGCACGCAATCTATTACATCGCCCGTCAGCGCGGCACTCAGGTCGGGGTGAAGATCATGCCCCACGATTTCCGGCGTTCGTTCATCACCCGGGTGATCGAAGAGCACGATCTGTCGATCGCCCAGAAACTCGCGCACCACAGCAATATCCAGACGACCGCCAACTATGACGTGCGCGACGACAATGAACGGCGTCGCGCCGTGGATCGTTTCGACCTGTAGTCGAGTGTTACGACGCGGCGAAGACGTGCGCCGCCCCTAGAATCGACAGTTGTACCGCGCTGCCGGCCGGCGGCGCGTGCATCCCGGTGCTGCGTACCAGCAGCGAACGACCGGAATCTTCATTGGCTGCGGCACGCAACTCGACCGTCAGGGTGCAGGTGTTGCCGCCGAAATCGCGTTCGGTGACCACGGCATTGCAGCCCTCCGAGTCGGCGGGAAGGTCGGACAGCTGAAGCTGTTCCGGGCGCAGCATGATCTGTGCGGGACCGGAGAAACCGTTGCTGTTCACCGCGATCCGCCCAAGATCGCAATGGGCCCAACCGGCCTCGATCTGCGCCGGCATGACCACTGCTTCGCCGAGAAACCGTGCGGTCTGCTCGTCGTCCGGATAGCGGTAGAGGTCCATCGGATGACCTGACTGCACCAGTCGCCCGTCACGCATGACGGCTAACTGATCGGCAAACGACAAGGCTTCTCCCTGATCGTGGGTGACCAGAATCGTCGTTACGCCGCTCTCTTCGAGCAGACGGGCGACCATTTTGCGCATGGCACCGCGCAGGCCGGTATCGAGGGCGGAAAAGGGTTCATCCAGCAGCATCAGGCGTGGTTGCTGGGCCAATGCCCGGGCGAGCGACACCCGTTGCTGCTGGCCGCCGGATAATTCATGGGGCCAGCGGCTGGCCATGTTGGCGTTCAGGGCCACGCTGTCCATCAACGCCTGGATGCGTTCGGTTCTGGCGCTGCCGGTTTCGCTCAGTCCGAAGCCGATATTGTCGGCCACGGTCATGTGCGGAAACAGCGCACCGTCCTGCGGAACATAGCCAATCTGGCGCTGGTAGGCAGGCACGGCGTGGGTGCTGTCGACGAGCGTCTGGCCGTTGAGCGTCAGGCTGCCGGCATCGGGAAATTCGAACCCGGCGATCATCCGCAGCAGCGTGGTCTTGCCGGAGCCAGACGGGCCGACGATCACGGTGCGACTGCCGGTCGGAACGGACAGGTTGATGGTGTCCAGCGCGGTTTGCGCGCCGAAGGATTTACTGAGATTGATGATGTCGAGAGCGTTCATCGGCCGGCACTGCGCCTGGATTGGTGATAGAGGATGGCCGTGAGCGGCAGCGAAAGCACCACCATCAGCAGCGCGTAAGGTGCTGCGGCGGCGTAGTCGATTTCGCTGGTCATGGCCCAGAAACCGGTGGCCAGGGTGCGCGTGCCGTTGGGCGCGAGCAACAGGGTTGCGGTCAATTCATTGGTGATCGCCAGGAACACCAGCGCTGCACCCGCCGCCGCACCGGGCGCGGCCAGGCGCAGGGTGATCAGCCACAAGGCACGCAGCGGCGAGCGGCCGAGGCTTTGCGCGATGTTTTCCAGCTCCACGGGTGCCTGGGCGAAACCGGCACGCAGGCTGACCAGCGCCCGCGGCAGGAACATCAACAGGTACGCCAGCAGCACGGTGATGGTGGTCTGATAGATCGGCCGGGCGAAGTGGATCGTCACGGTGACCAGTGCCAGCGCCACGACAATTCCCGGCAGGGAACTGGTGATGTAGTTGCAGCCTTCCAGCACACGTTGCAGTTTGCCGGGCGCGCGGATCGACAGCCAGGCAATCGGGATCGCCGCCAGACTGGTCAACAGCGCACCGGCCACGCCGAACGACAGGGTCTGAAGCAAGGCCGGCAACAATTCTTCGCCTTGCCAGACTTCAGCGCCGCCAGCGATCAACCACCTGCCCAGCGTCAGCATCGGGACACCAAGGGCCAGCAGGCAGGTCAGGGTTTGCAGACACAGACCCAGAGCTGCGATGCCGGGTTTGAGACGCACGGTCTTTTGTTCCCGGGCGCTGCCGGAACCGACCCGGGCATAACGCGCATGGCCACGAGCGGCAGATTCCACGGTCAGCATCGCCAGGCAGCAAAGCGCCAGAACGCTGGCGAGCATGTTGGCGGCCGGGCCGTTAAAAGTGGATTTGAACTGATCGAAAATGGCCGTGGTGAAGGTGTCGAAGCGGATCATTGCGTACAGGCCATATTCGGCCAGCAAGTGCAGGCCCACCAAAAGCGCACCACCACAGATCGCCAGCCGCAATTGCGGCAGTACCACCCGGAAGAACACGGCCCACGGTTTCAGGCCGAGGGATTCGGCCACGTCTTCAATCGCCGGGTCGAGACGACGCAACGTCGCCGCAATCGGCAAATAAAGGAACGGAAAGTAAGCGATCACAGACACCAGCACGCCGGCCGGCAGTCCATTGATCGACGGAACCAGACTGACCCATGCATAACTGTGCACGAACGCCGGCACCGCCAGCGGCGCAACCGCCAGTACTGACCACAATCGGCGACCGGGCAGATTGGTGCGCTCGGTCAGCCACGCCAGGGTCGTGCCCAGCACAATGCAGATCGGCAGGGTGATCAACACCAGCATCACGGTGTTGATCAGCAATTCGGCCACCCGAGGGCGGAAGATCAAGGTTTCGATGGTCGCCCAGCCGGTGTACCACGACACGCCGGCCACAAAGCCGATCGGCAGTAACGACAGCAATGAAACACCGATCGCCAGTACGACCACCCAAGGGCTCCCGCGCCCGTTGAGGGCGCGGGTCCTGCGTGAAAGATTGGCGGAGGGCGCCGCAGCGATCCCCGCCGGCAGAGTTTCAGGCATCAATTAAAGCAGTCCCGCCTGAGTCATCAGTTCGACGGCTTTCTTGCTGTCGAGCTTCGATGCGTCGACTTTCGGTGCGTCCAGATCCTTCAACGGCACCAGTTTCGGGTTGGACGCCGAGTCCTTGCCCACGGCGTACTCGAAGGAATTGCCGGTGCGCAGCACTTCCTGGCCTTGCTTGCCGGTGATGTACTGGAGGAATTTCTGTGCTTCTTCCTGGTGTTTGCTGGACTTCAGCACGCCACCACCGGAGATGCTCACGAACGCGCCCGGATCCTGATGCTTGAAGTAGTGCAGGGCGGTGTTCTTGCTGTTTTCGCCGGTCTTGGACTGATCGACGAAAGCGTAATAGTGATAGATCACGCCGCTGTCGACCTGGCCGGCGTTCACCGCTTTGAGCACGGAGCTGTTGCCACGGTAGGCGGTGAAGTTGGCTTTCATGCCCTTGAGCCATTCCAGGGTGGCGGCTTCGCCTTTCTGTTCCAGCACGGCGGCGACGATGGCCTGGAAGTCGGCACCGGCAGGGGACGCAGCCCAGCGGCCTTTCCACGCCGGGGTCGCCAGATCCATCAGGGATTTCGGCAGATCTTTTTCCGGCAGCTTGGCCGGGTTGTAGACAAAGACTGTCGAGCGAGCAGCGATGCCGACCCACTGGCCATGGGCCGGGCGATAGGCCGAGCCCACCTGTTCAAGAGTGGCCGGAGCTACAGGGGCGAACAGCTTTGCATTGTCCACCAGCACCATGGCCGGGGAGTTTTCCGTCAGAAACACGTCCGCTGGAGAGGCTGCGCCTTCCTGCACCAGCTGGTTGCCCATTTCCGTGTCGTCGCCGTTGCGGATCGTGACCGGGATCCCGGTTTCCTCGGTGAAGCCGGCGACCCAGGCCTTGGTCAGGGTTTCATGCTGGGCGTTGTAGACCACGATGCCGACGGAGTCGGCCGCAAACACCTGACCGGCTGCGAGCAGCGCGGTTGCCAGAGTTGCGTGCTTGAGAAAGGACGGAAGGGATGGACTCATGACGGAGCAGCTCCTGTTTTTTAGACGTTATGGGCAAGCATTCGCCGAAAAACTTCAATGCGAATGATTTGCATATGTTGGCTGGCTGGCAATGTAGAGAGGCAAATGAGAAAAAAACGTCAAACAAACCGTTAATACATGTCATTGCCATTCAGGTTAGCAGTCACTGGGCGGGGACGCCGGGCGAACCCGGCGTTGTCTTTCAGGAGCCTTGGGGCAGGTAGGCGACGCTTTGATCCTCGCGGCCATGGAACACTTGTTCGCCGCGGGTCGGGGTGGTCGTGATGACTTGATGGTCCTGACCGAGCCTGGAGAGCGGCACGGGTTCGCCGGTGCGGTACTGGGCGACGAAGATCGTACGCTTCGGATCCCAGTGCTTGCCGCTGGTGCGTTCCAGCCATTCGAACATCGCGGCAGCATCGCCGTCGCGAGGGAAGTCGCGGGTTTCCGGCACGTAGTAGAACGGTTCGCCACCGGTCTGCAGGTACATCGGAACCTTGTTGTCCACCTCGACCATGACGAAGTGCCATTGGCTCAACGGCGCACGCTGGCTGGCTTGCAGGCGCACGGTTTCGCCGAACTGGATCGCGCCGCCACCGCTGTTGGTCCAGGGGTAGAGCACGCCGAGAATCCCCAGCAGCAATACCGTGGTCACGGCAAAACCGATTTTCAGTCCGCGCCCGCCAAACGGGCTCTCGGCGTTGCGCGCAGCCATGCGCCGGGTGATCCACCAGGCCCCGAGCAGTTGCGCGAACGGCACCAGTGGCAGCACGTAATAACTGCGCCGACTGCCGCTGGCGGTGAAGAACAGCATCAACAACCCGAGACCCTGAATCAGCCAGCGGGTATCCGGTTCGATGTGTTTCCAGTTCTTCGCCGCGACCCACAGGGCAATGATCCAGCACGGTGCCCAGGGCAGGGTGTAAATCGGCAGGTACAGCAAATAGGTGTAGATCGGGCCGATGTTGTCGAACGGCTGAAAAAACCGCACGACGTTTTCCCGCAACACCAGCCCCAGCCCGCTTTCCCCGTAGTTCGGCGCGCCGTAGAGGTGGGACAGCAGGAACGGCGTCATGTAGAACGCCCCGGCAATCACCAGCGCCGCGAGCAGGCGCAGGTTCAGATGGCGTTTCCAGCGGCCCTCACTCAGCAGGTGCGGCAGCAAAACCAGCCCCGGCAGGATGAAACCGATCAGGCCTTTGAACAACGACGTCAGGGACAGCAGGACGCAGAACACCAGGTAACGCGAAAACCGCGTGTCGTCCGGCCCGCGCCAGTACCACCAGACCGCCGCCAGCACACCGCAAACCGTCAGGATGTCGGCAGTGGCGACCCGCGCCCAGAACACGAAATAGAAGGTGGTCGCCAGCATCCAGCCGGCGATCAGCCCCGTGCCTTTGCGAAACAACTGCTCGCCCAGCAGATACACCAGCCAGACACTGAGCCATGCCGACACCACCGAAGACAGGCGCAGCGACCAGTGATCGAGACTGCCGGTCAACCAGGCGGTCGCGGTGATCAGCCAGTACGACAACAGCGGCTTGTCGTAGTAGGGATCACCCTTGAGGTACGGGTCGAAGTAATCACCGCTTTGCATCATCTGCAGCGCGATGTTGGCCCAGCGGGTTTCCGCACCCCAAAGTTCGCGACTGCCCAGACCGAGCAGCAACATTAGGGCGCTGGCGGCCAGCAGGAGCAGCAGGGCGCCCCGGTCGTTATTGCGCAAGGTCATGGCTGGCGCTGCGGAAAGATGAAGATTTGCAGATTGCCGCGACGATAATGCTTGCCGTCGACCGGCAGCAATTCGACTTCCTGCTCTTCCTGGGTACTGTTGACGCGCAAGACCACACCGACCGCGCCTTTCTTCCGCGCTTCGGTCATCCACTGGCCGACGCCGTCCATGGTGACTTTACGTGCTTCCATGGCCGGGTCTTCGAGGCCGTATTTCAGTTCACCGATGGTGTTGAACAGGTCCACCTGCGGACGCTTCAGACGCCATGCCAACGCGGAAGCCGCACCCAGATCGTTGCTCAGCAGCGACGCGGTTTCACTCAGTTCCTGTTGATGCTCGGCAATGAACTGGTCGGGCATCTTGCTGTTGACGATCTGCCCCGGCATGGCCGCCGGCAACAACGCCACCAGCAGGCCGATGCCCAGCGCCGGCATGGCCCACAGCGTCAGCGGACGCAGCACTTGCAGGGCGTTGGCGATGATCCAGCCCACCAGCACGATATAGGCCAGCGACAGGCTGAACATCTCGGTGTTTTCGTAGATTTCCTTGGTTGCCTGCAGATAAAGCAGTGCCACCAGCGCCGAACTGGCGATGACGGTGTTGATCACACCATTCAGGCGCAGGACGCGGCCACTGTGCTGATCCAGCCAGTTGACCACGGTCTGGCCCATCAACAGGGCGATCGGCAGCAGGCACGGCATGATGTAGGTCGGCAGCTTGCCGCTGCTCAGGCTGAAAAACGCCAGTGGCAACAGGAACCACAACGCCAGGTAGGCGGTTTTGGCTTCACGCTTTTCGCGCCAGGTGCGCAGTAGCGTCGAAGGCAGCAGAACGGCCCACGGCAGGGTGGAGGCAAACAGCAGCGGCAGGTAGAACCACCATGGACGGGCGTGCTGCGCGGCATCGCCGGCGGCAAAGCGACGGATGTGTTCGTGCCAGAAGAAGAATCGCCAGAAATCAGGTTCCCGGTAATGAACCGCCAAGACCCACGGCAGGCTGATCAGCACGCAAACCACCACGGCAACCAAGCCGTAACGCACCAGTTCGCCGAAGCGGCGTTGCCAGATCATGTAGGGCAGGGCGATCAGCACCGGCAACAATAAAGCCAGGAATCCTTTGGTCATCAGGCCCATGCCGCACGCGACACCGAGCAGCGCCCAGCCGCCGAGTCGGGCGCGAGGGGGCTGGCTGTCGATGGCAAACCACACGGCGACCATGCTCAGGTTGACCCACAAGGTGAACTGCGGATCGAGGTTGGCGTAGCCGGCCTGGCCGGCAATCAGCCCGAAGCTCATATAAAGAAGGGCACTGGCAACGCTGATGCGCGGGTTGTTCCACAGCCGGCGGGCCATGAGGTAAGTCAGCCAGACGCTGACGCCGGTACTCAGGGCCGAAGCGATGCGTACGCCGAACAGGTTTTCACCGAAGATCGCCTGGCCGATCGCAATCATCCAGTAGCCGGCAATCGGTTTTTCGAAATAGCGGATACCCATGAAATGTGGCGCGACCCAGTTGCCGCTGAGCAGCATTTCCTGGCTGATCTGGCCGTAGCGGGTTTCATCGGGGATCCACAGGCCGTGGGTCATCAGCGGCAACAGATAAAACACCACAAAAGCCAGAATCAGGCCGGGAATGGCCCAGCGCTCGAAAGTCGTGGTGGGAGAGAAATGACGGGCAGCGTGTCGCAGCGGGTTGTTTTCAGACGTCATGACAAAGCCTTGGTGCCAAACGAAGTTCTTGTGTCGATGGCCTGCCCGGCGCGTTCCTGAGCGGGCGGGTCATCGTGTTGAATGAATGCAGGTGTGCGATCGGGGGACGGGCGTTTCCTGTATCCAGAGAGCTGCCGAACCTCCAGGCCGGAGTTCTCGCACTATAGCCAAGCTTAAAAAAAACCGTTGTCCAGTAAATCGGGGGCAGATACATCTTTCATTACAAATTAATGAAGTCCGTTCCTGATTAGTTGAAAAAAGTGCAACCTTGTCGGTCCGCCCCAACTAAAGCATTAATGACTATTGAGTTGAGACCAGGCATCGGCATTCATGATGCCCAATACTTTAAGTTGGCCTTTGTCATCAATGCGTGCAAACAGGGTACTACCGTATTCGGCGGCGACGGCGTGAGGAAAACCGGTCTGTTTTTCGAAATCGCTGATGCATCCGCTGTGGGTGACCAGCACCAGATTGTGCTTGGCAACCTTGTGCGCCACGACGTCGTTGCGCAGAGAAGAACCGCAGGACTCGAGCCAGATCTGGGCCGTGGCGTCCTGACCGAACATGGCACGCGCGGTCTGCACGGTACGGGTCAACGGGCTGGTGAACACCTGCGCCTGCTGCATGCCCAGACCCGCGAAGCCTTTGCCTACAAGCGCTGCAGAGTCGTTGCCGGCCTGGGTGATGCCGTCGGCCGGGCCCAGGCAGAGGTTGTCGGAACGGTCGCAACGTTCGGCATGACGCACCAGTGCAACCACTTCGCCAGCCTGCCAGGCCTGGGTCCAGTCAGCCCGGGCAGCCTTGCCGGCGTTGCCCAGATCGACGGGCGAGCGGGTCACCCAGACGAAGCCGCTGACCAGTCCGATCGCGACCACTACACCGATGCCGGTCAACAGTTTTCCAAGTCCAAGCGTGCGGCGCTGTTTATATGTCGCTGTTAATTGCATCTGTCGCTCCACGGCATGCCCCTTGACGTCGCAGGCGAGTTGGGCCGGCGATTTAACCAACTTTTATAGTTATGTACTTGAATAATGGCTGAACATTACGTTCATGCACGTCGGGGGGCGGTGAAGAACATGTGAAAATTTCGCGAGAGTCGATAAAACCCAACTAATCCGGTGTTTGATAACCAGACTCAAATACCCTTTTTTACCGGCCAGTCTTAACAAATGTTTATGTTTGCGGTGAAGCTGCGCAGGTTCGGTCAATGTCGCTGTTTTTGACCGTGAAGTCTGAATTCAGCAGTGGAGTCATCGACCCGAATGGATCTCAAGCAAAGCCTGACGAAACGGATCGTCATCGTGTTCGCTTTGATGAGCGCTCTCGTCGCCGGGGTGTTTGCGCTGGGCATTGTCGCCGCCGTGCACGTCGTCGAGCACCGGCTGGCCACCAGCACCTTGAGCGGCGGTCTGCATCGCCTGCTGGCCATGGAGGACATCAATCGCTGGAGCCATCAGCCGGAAAAGAGCGAGTTGTTTTTCTTCGAAGGCGGCCCCGGCCCGATGGCGCTCATTCCTTCACTGGCGGCACTGGCTCCCGGTTTTCAGGAAATCAGTTTCGATGGCGATGACTTCTTTGCCATGGTCGAGGTGGTCGGTGGACGCAAATATGTGTTGTTGCGCGATCAGGAAAGCCTCGAGCAGCGCGAGCGACTGTTGTTCATCGTCGTCACCGTCGGTTTTGTCCTGAGTGTTCTGCTGGCGCTCGTGCTTGGTCGGTTGCTGGCACGCCGGGTCATGGCACCAGTAATTCGTCTGGCGCGTCAGGTGCGCCATCGCGATCAGCTGCTGGTGCTGGCGCCTCCGCTGCACCCGGACTATGCGGCAGATGAAGTGGGGGAACTGGCGTTGTCGTTCGATCAGACCCTGGGCCGTCTGCGCGAAACCCTGAGCCGCGAAAAACTGTTCACCAGCGATGTCAGCCATGAATTGCGTACGCCATTGATGGTGCTTTGCGGCTCTTGCGAGTTGTTGCTTGCCAATCCGTCGCTCGATGCCCGTTCAACCGCACAGGTCAATCGCATCGCCCGGGCCAGCCACGAAATGCGCCAACTGGTGGATACCTTCTTGATGCTGGCTCGCGCCGAGGACGATACCGGCAGCGATATCTGCGTCACGCTCAAGGACGTCGCGGATGCCCAGAGCGAGATCTGGGGCCGACTGATTCGTGAAAAGGGCCTGGAGTTTTTCTACGAGGTGGAGCAGCCGTGCATGGAACGCTTCAACCTGACGTTCCTGCAATCGGTCATGGGCAACCTGTTGCGCAATGCCTGGCACTACACCGATCACGGGTTCGTCCGGTTGACCCTGACCGGCAACGGTTTTGTGGTGGAAGACAGTGGCATTGGCATCCCGGAGGAACAGCGTCAGGCGGTGTTCCAGCCGTTCGTGCGTGGTGATGAGGGCCGTGGCGAAGGCCTTGGCCTGGGGTTGTCGCTGGTGCAGCGGATCTGCAAGCGCCAGCATTGGCGGGTGCAGTTGAGCAGCGGCCAGTCCAGCGGCAGCCGCTTCAGCGTGGAATTGAAACCGGCGGCTCAGGACGGCGGGCAGCTGCGCGCATTGCCGGCGGCCTGACGGATCAGCTCGGCGAGGCGTTTGACGTTGTTCTGCTGAGCGTTCACCAGATCGTCGATGCTCGATCCGGAAGGCGTCTGCAGAATCGAGCGGCAGGTGAGCAGACCGCTGTCGCCCGCATCGACCGGACGCAGGCGCCATTTCACGTCCATCAATCCGTATTGCCCGGGAACCGAATCGAAACGCTGCACATCGATGCGCACCGACGTTTTGCGCGCAACGCCAGCGTTGCTCAACTGATCCACCAGCGCACTGCGCAGCTCGTCACCGAGGCTCGCGCCCCACCATTGGGTTTCCAGAATCGCCAGGCCGCTGTTGCCCTGGCGGATGACGATTTGCGGGCGGTCGACCTGGGGCGGCACGCTGATGCTTTCAATCGCGATGTCCTGTCCCGATCGGCCAGGCATCGGCTGTGCCGGGGTCAGGGTGTGGAAGCTGATCGGGTCGCTGCGACACGCACCCAACAGCAGGCACGCGGCGAGCACGGTGAACTTCAGCGGTAAAGCCATGGCAAAGCTCCTGTGCTCAATTGCGCGGCGGTCCTTTGAGATCCAGTGGCGCAGCGTTGTCGGGGCGACCACGAATCAGCGATTCCGGATGGCGACCGAGGTAATCCGACAGTTCACGCAGCGAACGCGACATGCGCCCGAGTTCGTCGAGGGTCTGGGTGAGTTTTTCTCGCTGCGGCGAATCTTCGGCCAGGGTCGAATTCGCCGATTGCAGCGTTTTGCTGACGTCGGCCAGAGTGTTTTGCACACTGGGCAGCGTCTTGGCATTGAACTGGGTCAGGCTTTTGCGCAGCTCGACGAGGTTGCCGTCGAGATTGCCGGCAATGCGCTCCACCGGCAGTTTGTTGAGCTTGTCGACCATCGCCTCGAGTTTTTCCTGCAACTGTTCGAGGCTGCCGGGAATGGTCGGAATGACGATCGGACGCGCCGTCGGGTCAAACGCAACTTTTTCGGCTTTCGGGAAAAAGTCCAAAGCGATGTACAGCTGGCCTGTAAGCAGGTTGCCGCTGCGGGCCTGGGCGCGCAGTCCGTTGTCGACGAAGGTGCCGATCAGGCGCACGGCGGCGGCTTCGTCTTCCGGGTTGTGGTTGAGCACCTTGAGCATCTTTTCGTGGGCCCGTCCGAGGCGTTGCGGGTAGATCACGATGCCGACGTTGACCGGGAAGCTGCGTTTCTTCTCGTCATAGTCCAAGTTGATGCTCACCACGCGGCCGATTTCCATGCCGAGGAATTCGACCGGCGCATCGACCTTGAGACCGCGCATGGCCTGATCGAAACGCAGGCTCAGGTACTGCGGTTTGCCGGCGGGCGGGGCGAGGGCGGTTTGCTGGTCGTCGAACAGGTCGAAGGTTTTTTCATCCGCTGCTGCCACATCGTTGGGGCTGTAGTCCGGCGCGCGGAAGGCAATGCCACCGACCAGCAAGGTCGAGAGCGATTCGGTCTTCACCGCAAAACCATTGGCGCCGACGTTCACGTCGATACCGCTGGCGTTCCAGAACCGGGTGTTTTCGGTGACGAAGGCATCGTTTGGCGCGTGGATGAACACTTCGATATTGACCCCTTTACCATCGGGATCGAGCGCGTAAGCCACGACCTGGCCAACCGGAATCTTGCGGTAATAAACCGGGGAACCGATGTCCAGCGAGCCGAGATCCGAGGAATGCAGGTTGAAACGTCTGCCCGGTTCGCCATAGGTGATCGGCGGCGGGTTTTCCAGGCCATTGAAATTTTTGGCGCGTGAATCTGACTGGCCGATGTCGGCACCGATGTAGTCACCGGACAGCAGCGTATCGATGCCCGACACGCCGCCGGCGCCGATACGTGGGCGTACCACCCAGAATTTGGAGTCTTCGCGGGTAAAGGTTTCGGCCTGCTTGGCCAGTTTGATCGTGGCGTTGACGCTCTTCTGGTCGTCGGCCAGCTCGACGTCCGAGACCTGGCCCACCACCACGTTGCGGTATTTGACTTCGGTCTTGTTGGCGGTCAGACCGCTGCCGGTCTTGAAGGTGACGACGATGGTCGGGCCTTCCTGCATCAGGTTGTGCACCACCAGCGAAATGCCCACCAGTACCGCGACGATCGGCACGATCCATACCAGCGAAATGCTGAAGCGCCGGGTCTTGACCGGTGCCTGGCCGGGTGCTCGCGGTTGATCGGCGGCTGACGACTCCATCCATGACCTCCAGAGTGTGTTGGGCACTGAGCGTCAGGAACGCAAAAGCACTTCATCAATATAGAAGTGCTTTGCGATAGAGCAAATCGGCGAGCCTCAGCCCAGCATTTCCCGCAGGCGATACCAGAACATGCCCAGTGCCAGCAGCGGCGAGCGCAACGCCGGGCCGCCGGGGAAGGTCATGTGCGGTACGCCGCTGAACACGTCCATGCCCTGACTGTGGCCGGCATGAATCGCTTCGCCCAACAGTTTGGCGCACCAGTGGGTGACGTTCAGGCCATGGCCGGAGTAACCCTGGGCGTAGAACACGTTCGGGTGCTGCTTGAGCCGCCCGACCTGCGGGAAGCGATTGGCGGTGATGCCGATCTTGCCGCCCCACTGAAACTCGATACCCACGTCCGCCAGTTGCGGGAACACCTTGAGCATCTTCGGTCGCATGTAGGCAGCGATGTCCGCCGGATCCCGCCCGGAATAATGGCAGGCACCGCCGAACAGCAGGCGCCGGTCCGTCGAGAGCCGGTAATAGTCGAGGCCGACTTTCTGGTCGCAGAGCGCCAGGTTCTGCGGGATCAGTTCGGCGGCGCGCTCTTTGGACAGAGTCTCGGTGGCGATGATGTAGCTGCCCGCCGGCAGGACTTTACCGCTGAGCTGTTGCTCAAGCTCATCCAGATGCGCGTTGCAACCGAGCACCAGACTGCCGGCGCGCACCGTGCCTGAAGCGCAGCGCACTTTTACTGTCGCACCGTGGATGATTTCCAGCACCGGGCTCTGCTCGAAAATCCGCACCCCGAGAGATGCCGCCAGACGTGCTTCGCCCTGCACCAGATCGAGCGGGTGCAGATGGCCCGAGCCCATGTCGATCAGGCCTCCTTTATAGACACCCGAATTGACGACTTGCCGACGCATGTCTTCAGGGCCGACCAGTCGCGTTGCATGGGCATAACCCGAAGCCGCGAGACTCTCCTGTTCTGCCTTGAACGCCTCGAACTGCGCCGGGGTGTTGGCCAGTTCGCAGAAGCCCCAGCGCAGGTCGCACTCGATGGCGTGGTCTTCGATGCGTCGGCGCACCAGCTCCACCGAGTCGACGCCGGCCTGTTGCAGGTAGCGCACGCCTTCCGTGCCGACATGACGGGCAAAACCCTCGACTTCATGGCCGATGCCACGGATCAACTGGCCGCCGTTGCGCCCGCTGGCGCCCCAACCGATACGCCGGCCTTCGAGCAGCACCACCGAGAGGCCGCGCTGGGCCAGCTCGATGGCGGTATTGACGCCGGTGAAGCCGCCGCCGATCACGCAGACATCGGCGATCAGGTCGGCTTCAAGCGCAGGGTATTGCGTGCTCGCCCGAGCCGAAGCGGCGTAGTAGGAGCGGGCGTGTTCCTGGGTGTACTGATTCATTTGTTCGACTTCACTTTGCTCCAGGAGCGGGTCATCAGACGCATGATCGACTGGGGCGGGGTGGTGGAAATGTAGAGTTTGTCGAGCACTTCCTGAGGCGGATACACCTCTGGATTGCTGACCAGTGCCACGTCCATGTATTGCTTGGCCGGCGGGTTCGGGTTGGCGTAGCCGACCGAGGCGCTGACCTTGGCGATCACTTGCGGGTCGAGCAGGTAATTGATGAAGGCGTGGGCTTCCTTGGTGTTGCCGGCATCGGCGGGAATCGCCAGCAGGTCGAACCAAAGGTTCGCGCCTTCCTTGGGAATCGCGTAAGCGATGTTCACGCCGTTCTTCGCTTCCTTGGCGCGGTTGGCGGCCTGGAACACGTCGCCGGAGTAACCGAAAGCCACGCAGATATCGCCGTTGGCCAGGTCCGACACGTATTTCGACGAGTGGAAGTAGGTGATGTACGGGCGGATGCTCAGCAGTTTGGCTTCGGCTTTCTTGAAGTCTTCAGGGTTTTCGCTGCGCGGGTCCATGCCCATGTAGTTGAGGACGGCCGGGAACACTTCGTCCGCCGAGTCCATCATCGACACGCCGCACTGGGTGAGTTTTTTCAGGTTCTCCGGCTCGAACAGCACCGCCCAGGAATCGATGTGGTCGACGCCCAGTACCTGTTTGACCTTGTCGACGTTGTAGCCGATGCCATTGGTGCCCCACAGGTACGGCACCGAGTGTTCGTTGCCCGGATCATTCTTTTCAAGCAGGGCTAGCAGTTTCGGGTCGAGGTTCTTCCAGTTCGGCAGTTGCGAACGATCCAGTTTGAGGAAGGCGCCAGCCTTCACCTGACGGGCGAGAAAGTGGTTGGAAGGCACGACTACGTCGTAACCGGTGCGACCGGCGAGCAGTTTGCCTTCCAGGGTTTCATTGGAGTCGAAAACGTCGTAGATCACCTTGATGCCACTGCCGGCCTGAAAGTCGGCGAGGGTGGTCGGGCCGATGTAATCGGTCCAGTTGTAGATGCTGACCTGGGGTTCGGCCTGGGCAACTGCACTGCAGGCCAGGGCCAGGGCGGCGGGGATCAGGGATTTCAACAGACGCATATCGACACCTCTTCGAGTTGGATTTTTTATGCTCGTAAAGTCGGTAGGGATCGCTCCCGGACAGTATCCGGGAGCGAGCAGGTCGCAGGCTTAAACGCTCAGCAACAGGAACTCACGCTCCCAGGAACTGATCACGCGCTTGAAGTTTTCATGCTCGGCACGTTTCACCGCCACGTAGCCACGCACGAACTTGCTGCCCAGGTACTCGGCGACGGTGTCGCACTCTTCCATCTGGGTCAGGGCCTCTTCGATGGTGATCGGCAGACGCAGGTTGCGGCGCTCATAGGCGCGGCCTTCGACGGCAGCGCTTGGCTCGATGCCCTCGACCATGCCGATGTAGCCGCACAGCAGGCTCGCGGCAATCGCCAGATACGGGTTGGCGTCAGCGCCGGGCAGACGGTTTTCCACGCGCATCGCCTCAGGCCCGGAGGTCGGAACCCGCAGACCGACAGTGCGGTTTTCTTCGCCCCATTCGACGTTGACCGGCGCCGAAGTGTCCGGCAGGAAGCGGCGGAACGAGTTCACGTTCGGTGCGAACATCGGCAGCACTTTTGGAATGAGTTTCTGCAGACCACCGATGTGATGGCGGAACAGGTCGCTCATGCTGCCGTCGGCATTGGCGAAAATTGGTTTGCCAGTGGCGATTTCCACCACGCTCTGGTGCAGGTGCATGGCGCTGCCGGGTTCATCGCCAATCGGCTTGGCCATGAAGGTTGCGGTGACGTTGTGCTTGAGTGCGGCTTCACGCAGGGTGCGCTTGAACACGGTGATCTGGTCGGCCAGATCCAGCGCGTCGCCGTGGCGGAAGTTGATTTCCATCTGCGCCGGGCCGTCTTCGTGGATCAGCGTGTCGAGATCCAGACCTTGCAGTTCGCACCAGTCGTAGACGTCTTCGAACAGTGGATCGAATTCGTTGGCGGCATCGATGGAGAACGACTGACGACCGCTTTCGGCACGACCGGAACGGCCCAGCGGCGCCTTCAACGGCAAGTCCGGGTCTTCGCAGCGCTGGGTCAGGTAGAACTCCATTTCCGGCGCGACAATCGGCTTCCAGCCCTTGTCGGTGTACAGCTGCAGGACTTTTTTCAACACGTTGCGCGGCGACAGTTCGATCGGATTGCCGAACTTGTCAAAGGTGTCGTGGATCACGATGGCCGTTGGCTCGATGGCCCATGGCACCACGTACACCGCATCGCTCACCGGTTTGCAAACCATGTCGATGTCGGCCGGGTCGAGCAGGTCGTAGTAGATGTCGTCGTCGACAAAATCCCCGGTTACCGTTTGCAGCAGCACACTTTCCGGCAGGCGCATGCCTCGCTCATGCAGGAACTTGTTGGTCGGTGCAATTTTGCCGCGGGCGATGCCGGTCAGGTCGCTGACCACGCATTCCACTTCGGTAATCTTGTGATCTTTCAGCCATGTGAACAGCTGATCGAAAGGGGCATTCATAAAGACCTCGTCGTTGGTTTTATTGACGCGGGGGAAGTGCGATTTCATCTTTCGCAGGCTTCCCCTGTGGCGCGTTGACGACTATCTTGGGCGGGCCTTGCCGTTCCATCTATCCACTTTCAGCAGCACCAAAGCGCACCAAAAGAGTGCGCAAGGTCTCCCATGACAACGTGTAATCCGCTACAGGTTCAAGCTTTCAACACCGCCGATGTCGCCGAGCAGATCCGCGCTACACCGGGCTGGGTCCAGCATTACCAACAGATGTCGCCGGGGCATTTCGCCGGGCGAATCCGCTATCTGGACCTGGAAGGCGTGGAGGTCTACGAAGAACAAATGAACACCCGGGTCGAGCAGAATTTCAGTGCACCCTCGGGGTCTCTGGCGTTCTGTTTCGATCGCAGTGACAACTCGCTCTATCTGCTGAACGAAGAGAGCCGCAACATCTGGATCACCCCGGAGAACTACCAGGAAATCGCCGTGGTGTTCGGCCCCGAGTTCGTCCGGCGCAACGGTCTGGACGTAACCAGGCTGGAAGGTCTGTTCATGGCACCGCTCAACGGCGCGCAAAACGCACTGTTCAGCCGCTGGTTGAGCTCGACCCTCACGAAGTTGTCGCAAACCCTTGATCAGCCAAGCAAAGAAGCACTGACCCAGCAGTTGCTGGAGGACTGCCTGTTTATCCTCGACAACGCCAGGGTGTGTCTGGACAGCGGTGGTTTGCAGCGTCGCACCGAAGAGCGGCAAACCATGAAACGCGTGGGAGAGTGGGCGGCGGACTCGCCGGAAGAAACCCTCAATCTGCTGGAGCTGGCCCAAGTGGCCGGGGTGTCGTTGCGACAATTGCAGCAGACGTTCAAGGCCTACACGGGGATGTCACCGACCCACTGGTTGCGTTTGCGCCGGCTCAACAGTGCCCGCCGGGAACTGCTCAAAGGGGCAGCTTCAGGCACCACGGTGGCCGAAGTGGCGATGAACTGGTCGTTCTGGCATCTGGGGCGGTTTTCCAACAGCTATCGGGCGCTGTTTAATGAACTTCCCAGTGAGACACTCAAGCGTTCGAGCAAATAAAACGCACTATGAAAAGTGCACTTTATTGCGTTGAGTATGGATAGCTGTGTGTTTAACGGCTCAAAAGCAATCATTGTCTGTAAGACCCATCTGATGTCTGTTGCTCGATGTTTCATGTGTACGAGTCTTCTGATTTAAATCAATACAAATCAAAGGTTTGCGAAGGTTTTATCGAATCAGTCGGTTTCTTCTGCTCCTTCAGAAAAGTCATCTAGCGTTCTGCGGGCCGGTGCAATGGTTGCACCGGTCGTATGAATAGAGGCATTCAAGATGGCTGTTCCATTGAAAGAATCGGAAAGCAGTAACAACCTGCCGCAAGCGGTACTTCATTTGATCTCCGGACAATATCCGGGTGTTGCGCGCGACGCCGGGTTATTGACCCGGGAAGATGTGATCAAGATCAAACAGTACGTGAAGAAGGGCCTGTCGCTGCCCGGTGACTTGCCGGAAGTCGAGTCGTACCTCAAGTACAAGAAGATCGATGTTGCGGGTCTTGAGCCAGCCGACATCCAGGTACTGTTCAAAAAGATACGCATTCATGCCGCCAGTTGGGATGCGGTGGAAACCAAGATCCTCCAGCAGAGCAGCGATCTGGCTGCGGCCGCAAAAAACATCGTCAGCAGCGGCGGGGAAATCATTTCCGTGATCAAGGAAATGCCGATCATGGAGCGGGTCAGGACCACCCTTGGGCAAATGAGCGGTAATGACCTGGCCGGCATCACGTACACCTCGGACGACGGCGAAGTGGCCTCGGCGGTGACGGAAATCATCAAGCTGATGAAGGTCGACATTCAGCGTCAGCAGGGTGCAACGCGGGAACTCAAGGACCGTATCTCCAACTTCAAGATCGAACTGTCCGGTGGTGACTTGTCGACCGGCAAGCGGGTGTTCGGCCTGCAGTCGGAAGTGAAGGGCAAATATGACTTGATGAAGCGCAACAACCTGGTGGAATCGATCGCCAGCACCCAACAGACGATCAAGGAAAAGAAGGAGCGGATCGCCCAGCTCGACAAGGACTACGACTATTACGTCGGCATGTCGTTCTCCGGTGTGTTGCCGATCTTCTGGCCGATTTCCGGCTCGATCTTCGGCCCCAAGGCCGAGACCGCGCGCAAGGAGCGCAACGCCCTCAAGGCCGAGGTCGATACGCTGGAAGAAAGTGTCAGCGGCAAGCAAAGCCTGCAGAGCGCCATCGAGAGCTCGATGTCGAATTTTGGCGACATCGGCATTCGCATGGCCGGCGCAGAAGCTGCTCTGAACATCCTCAACACCATGTGGCAAACCATGCTCAGCAAGATCGATGCATCGGCGCAGCAGTTTGAAGGAATCAACGATGCCTTGCGCCTGACCACGTTCGTTGCCGAGTTCGCGCTGGTGATCGACCCGTGGCGTGACGTGAAAAGTACCGCCGGGGAGTTGCTTGCAACCTTCAATGCCGCGCTGGACGAATACAAGAAATCATTCAACTGATTGACCATCCGCTTTGAGGATTATTGCCATGAACGGCGTTACACCCATCAATACCCCGCATATCCCGACGGTCGACGTGAAGAGCATCGTGCAAACCATTCGCGACATTTCGACTTTGGCGCGTTTTCGCAATGTTCATTCCGATGTTCTGCAGGAACGCGCGCAACAGGTTGCCGCATACCTGAACAACACCGATCAGACCCTGCGCGAAGCGATTCCCGTGCTGTTGACGGCATTGAGCAACGCATCCGGTGACAGCTATTTCTCGGCGCTCGAAGAGTTGCGTGACACCCTCGGCCGGGATGACCTGACGGCCGAAGACCGGACCCTGCTCAATGCAGAAATCCGCAATATCAAAGGAATCGTCGAGGCAATGTTCGAGCGTGTAGAGGCGCGGTTTGCAGAGTGCGCCCAGCGTCTGGATAACGATGTGCGCAGTGTCTACAGCGTCGAAATCGGTGAACGCGCCAACGAGCCACTGAATGTTGCCAAGCAACGCAAGGCGAGCATCCTGGCACACCTCGATGAACATTGCCGCAGCAAGGCAGCCTGCATCGAACAGCGCGACACCCTGGTCAAGGCTCAGGAGGTGATTCGCGAGTTCAACCTGGCCGAGATGTACAAAAACGCTATTCCTTCGGGCAAGGCGCTCGACAGCATCGATATGGCCAACCCGAAGAAAGAGGCGGTGAAGCAGGGCATCGAGCTGGTGCGTAAAGTGCTGGGTGTAGTGTCCGACGGCATCAAGTACAGCGAGCTGGCGACTGCCCGGAACAATCTGGACAAGGAAATCCAGAACATTTCCCAGGCAATGAATGCGCTCAATACCGATCTGCAAGCGGCAGAAGACGTGCTGTCGGATGCCAGTGCGATCGTCGAGATCAGCCGCCAGCGGCGGGTCGCGGGTGAGGAGATCACCGCAGTGGCGAATGTCTGGAAAGGCTTTGCCCTGGCACTTGAGCGCCTGAAGAACAGCGACTACTCGCGCAGCGATCTGTCTTCGTTGATCAACCGGTACAAGACGCATCTGGTCACGCTGAGTGCGGATTACAACGCCCTCATGATCAACTGAGGGCCGGGCGCAGTCGGTCAAGCGACTGGCTGCGTCCGCTTTATCCACGCACTTGCCGCACGCAACAGGCAATAGCACATCGGCTCAACATTTCAAAAGCTTCAGCATTGTGGAAAGGGGCCGATACCTGGGTGGAACGAGCTTCGCCGCTCTTTAACATCACTCGTCAGATCAAGGATCGACCGCAAATGCAGGATATTCCCCACCGGAGTCAAACATTGACGCCTGCCGATTCCGAGCCCCCGACACTGGATCAGTCCGCAACAGTGCGGGCGCTTTGTTTGTTGGCCCTCACTGCATTTTTACTGGTCATCCTGGCCGTTTGTACGACCTTTTCAAATACGCCTTACCCAACGATATTTATCCTCGCAATCAGCCTGGCGATTCTTGTCAGTTTCTACATTCTGATGAGCCTGATCGAGATGAGGCTTGCCAGGAAATTGATGCACTTGAAATCAAGCTTGCTGATTTGGGCGGTATTGCTGGGTGGTTTAGGTTTTTTTGCCAGGATCGATGCGCAAGCCGACATCAATGGGATTTTCCATGTCGACCCGTCTTTACTGCCAATGACACTGGCCGCAGCGTCATTCATGCATGCTCTGGCAAAGCTCGAGCCGTTGTTTTACTTGATCTCTGTGTTGTCGTTCCCAATCTTCATTCTGTGTTGCGAAGCGAATCGAAAGGGTAAACGCACGGCGGGTCACGCCATTTGCCACCTTTCAAACTGCCTGGTGTTTTTGATCACAGGCTTGCTGGTTTCAGAGGTGATGGCGAAAGAAGAGCGGCGTCGTGAAGTTCTCTATCGCTTTGCTCATCTGGCGGACTTCAACACTTTTTCCCCCTGCAAAAACGTACAGCCCGACGAGTTTGATGTGCTGTACCTCGATAGCAGCAGAAAGCGGATACTCACGGCTCCCAAAGTCACCACCAGTGAAAATATCGAACCTGAGAAGTACATGTTGTTGAAGTATGTTCAAGTTCCGAAAACGTTCAGAACGTTGGAGTGTGAATACAAGGTTCCCGGCAAAAGCTGAGTTTTTTGAGGGATTACGCACCATTCCTGAGCAACTGGGCGAGCGCCTCCAGTTCACCTTTCTCAACATCGGACACCAGCACGAAACGCATGTGGCCAGCCTGCCAGGAAACCACGTTGAAACCACGAATCGTCTGGCTCTGCGTTGGCTTGTCGGCTTCCGTAGTCGGCAGGATAAACACATTGATGATGTGCTTGGCCCGGCCGTAACTCAGGGCGGCGGTGGTCTGGTGTTGCAGGTAATCCAGCCGGCCGCCGAGCAGTGGAAAGCCTTGCGCCGAGTAGTCGACCACAGGTGGCGAGAAATCGAGTTTGCCGGTGAACCAGGGTTTCACGGTGTGGCGGTCCGACGACACCACGTCGTTCAGGTGTTGGCCCATCAACGAGCGCACATGGCTGGAGACCGCCTCGTCCATCAACGGCTGTTCGCTGCCTGGTGTCGCGACATAAAGCACCATTGCCAAGGCCAGGGCGGTTGCGGAAAACGCCGGTGCAAACCATTTTCTCCAGCGTTCGAACGGGCTCGGCGATGCGGGAGCAACAGCGTCCAACACGCTGGCGACCAGTGACTCCGGGGCCGCGTAATACGGCGCATGGCGTTTTACGCTGATCTTCAGCACCTTCGCCTCCACATACCGATGCTTGCACGCGGCGCACAGGGCCAGATGCGCAGTCACGTTTGCGGCCATCGCCGGATCAAGTTCCTGATCCAGATAGCCATGCAGTTGCGTCTGGCAAGCCGTACAGTCGAATTCATTCATCGTCGTGCCACTTCAGTAGTTCGAGCTTGAGCATCACACGGGCCCGGGCCAGCCTCGACATGACAGTGCCGATGGGAATATCGACCACCAGGGCAATGTCCTTGTAGGGCAAGTCTTCGAGGTCCTTGAGCACAATGACCTCGCGAAACGCCGGCGGCAAGGCGCTCAGTGCCTGCTGGATCAATGCTGCGTTTTCCGTGTGAATGGCCAGCAGTTCCGGGCTCTGGCCGTTGCTCAGTGCGCCGTCGATATCACCCGTTTCGTCATCGATGGCGACCCAGCGGCGCCCGGCCGAGGCCTTGAGCCAGGTGTAGCTTTCGTTGCGCACGATGGTCAGGAACCAGGCTTTGGCGCTGCCATCGGCAAAACGCTGCAGAAACCTGAAGGCGCGCAAGGCGCTTTCCTGCACGACATCCCGTGCAGCGGCGTCGTTGCCCGTGATCCAGCGTGCGAGGTTGTAAGCCGCGTCCAGGTGCGGGGCAATCAATTCCTCAAATCGCTTCATAGAGACTTCCGCACCGTCACACCCCTATAACTGTGAAGGATCGTGTTTTATTCCCTGAAAAATATTTGTTTTGTGGCGTGGAATAAACCTTCGTCCCGCAAGGTTCTTCCTGGTGTCAGCTACATCACTGTAGTCCGCCAGCGAGGACCTACCGATGGACAATCAAACAAAACATCCACTGCGCACCGACGGTTTGCTGAGCAACCCGGACCGGCGAACGCTGCTCAAATGCTCGGCGTGGGCCGGGGCCGGGGTTCTCTGGGCCCTGAGTGGCGGCATTCCCAGAGCCTTTGCGATGGATGAGGCGGGCAACGTCAGCGATCCCAAAGCGTTGGCCAGCACTTTTCATTTCGTGCAGATCAGCGACTCGCACATCGGCTTCAACAAGGAAGCCAATCCGGAGCCGGTGAAAACCCTGCAAGTGGCGATCGATAAGGTCATCGCACTACCGAAACGGCCGTCGCTGATCCTGCACACCGGCGACATCACTCACCTGTCCAAGGCCGAGGAATTCGACACCGCGGCGCAAGTGCTCAAAGGCCTGCCTTCCACCGTGCATTACATACCCGGCGAACACGACACCCTCGACGAGGGCGGCGGCAAGCTCTATCTGGAGCGTTACGGCAAAGGTACCAAAGGCAACGGCTGGTACAGCTTCGATGACCATGGCGTGCATTTCATTGCGCTGGTCAACGTCTTTAACTTCCAGGCCGGACATGAAGCCAACCTCGGCGCCGATCAACTGGCGTGGCTGGCCGATGATCTGCGCGCGGTATCGACCAGTACGCCGATCGTGGTGTTTACCCACATTCCGTTGTGGACGATCTATCAGCCCTGGGGCTGGGGCACCGAGGATGGCGATCAGGCGATTGCGATGCTGCGTAAGTACGGCTCGGTGACGGTGTTGAACGGGCATATCCATCAGGTGATCCAGAAGGTCGAAGGCAACATCACCTTCCACACCGCCCGTGGCACAGCCTACCCACAACCGGCACCCGGAGCGGCACCGTCACCGGGGCCGATGACCGTGGCGGCCGATCAGTTGCGCAACTATCTGGGAATCACCGAAGTGCGCGCGACACAGGGCGATCATCCGTTGGCGCTGATCGATTCGACATTGGTTTAGGGGAGGGCGATCCAATGAAAGCGCGAGTGTTGGCAGTGCTGTGCCTGTTTTTGTCGATGCCGGTCTGGGCACAGGAAGTAAAGGTCGATATCAAGGAGTTCATGTTCGGCCCCAAGGACCTGACCGTGGCCGTCGGCACCAAGGTGACGTGGGTCAATGACGATCAGATCCCGCACACGGTGGCTGAAACCCACAAGGTGTTCCGCTCGGGGGCGCTGGACACCAATGACAGTTTTTCCTGGGTGTTCAATACGCCGGGCGAGTTCGAGTATTTCTGCGTGCTGCATCCGCAGATGATCGGCAAGATTGTGGTGACTCAATAAACAAACGGCGCGGCTCTGACAGGGCCGCGCCTTTTTTTACCAGTTTTCAGAGCTGCACCCGACGCAGCCTGCCGCTCAATGCAACCACCTTGTTATCCGGCGTGGGCAACGGTCGCCCCGTCAACCCCATGCCTTCGCTCACCAGCACCGCGTCCTGCACCATGCACAGGTTGGACGGGGTATCCAGATCTCGGGCGAGCACGGTCACTTCGCTGGTTTGCAGGTTGCAACTCAGCAGTCGCCCGCTGAACCGGGTAAATCCGCCATGCAGGGTTTCGCCACTCCAGTCAGGCGGCAGCGGTTGTTGCAGACGGCTGCAAAGCTCCAGCACCAACACGTTTCCTTGTGGACACAGCGCCAGCCCGGTGGGCAGTTGCAGGCCGCGAATCAGCACTTCGATCCTGCCGGTGTCGGGCCAGACCCGGATCACCTGGCCGGCCTGATCATCAAAGTCGATGCCTTTACGGGCCGGATCGCTTTGCAACTCCCCGGAGAACAGGCTGATCAGCACCGCGTCTGTCGTCGGTTCGTACACCAGCGTGACGGGGACGGCTTCCTGGCCCATGTCCAGATCGGGCAATTCGACCAATACCTGTTCATCCTCGCCGCGGCTGAATTCCACCAGTTGGTTGGTATCGGGTTTGACCGCCAGCCAGCTGCGGCGGGTCGGGTGATAACACAGCGCATTCAGATTGCCCTGGCTGTGAAACACCGGCTCCGGCGGGGTGTATTGCAGGTCCAGCAGTTTCGAACCCGCGACATAATCGGTCTGGCTGACCAGACAGCGCCCGTCGCCGCATGCGATGTCCGACAGGCCCATGATTTCATCGCGCAGCATGCGGGCCTGCATGTTCATCGAGCGAAAGCCTTGCGCCAGTATTTCAGGGGCTAAAAACGTGCCGGGCTTGAGCGGATCCGGTCGCAATCGGCTGATGCGGCCGCTGAACGTCTGGTCCGGCAGGCCTGACCCAGCCTCGACCAGCAGCAGGCTGCCATCGCTCTGCAGGCAGGCGCCACGCGGGTTCAGCAGGCCTTCGGCGATGAGGGTGCTGGGGCGCAGCGTCTCGCGGGGGCGCGCAGGAATATGAACAGTCATAGGTATCTCTCCATGGGCTGATGGGCGCGATTACTGCGGCGGCTGCCACGGCTCGCCCGTGAGATAGGCCCGCAACAGCGCCCGCTGACAGGGCGACATCGACCTCACCACGGGCATGAACAGCGTGGTGCCTTTGTAGGCATCCGAGGTCCGCGCGAGGATCGGGTTCTTCGCGCCCATGATCGCATCCGGCTGGTTCAGCGGGATGTAGCGGGACATGGCCGGGAAGGCCAGGTAGTGAAAACGCAGGACGTTCGGGTACATCTGTTCCCAGGTGATGGTGGTGCCTCTGGGGATGCCGAAGTCGGTCTCGGCGTATTTGCGGAAGTTGGTGAAGTAGGTGCCGCTGTCCTGGCCGTTGACGGTGTAGGTCAGGGCGACGAAGCCTGCGAGGGGCGCCGCTGCGGGTTTTACGTTGACGGAGAAGGTGACGGACAACTGGCCGGGGCTCACCGTCAGCGCAGGGGGAAATAAAGGAAGTCGCAGTAGCGCTGTTGCGTGTAATACGGTCCCGAAGGCCCGGCGGTGAGATCGATTTCAGTTGTGCTGGGCACCGCCGCCCCCAGATACCGGACCTGCAGCGTAATCGACAGGCCCTGCGGGTAGTCCTCGGTATAGACACTGCGCTGATCGGCGTAGATCCGATAGACAGACTCCGTGGCCTGCAACGTAGTCCCGGCGACCGTGCCGGGGGCGCTGATGCCCAGCGGCGAGGATCTGACCGCCGACTGTTGGGCCGTATTGAGCGGCAGATCGACAATGCCGCCATACACGTAATAGTCGAACAGGGGACTGCTGGTCGGATCGAGAGTGCCCAGGGTGGTCTCGCCGGCTGCCACGGTGACAGTGCCGTAATTGCCGTTAGGCCCGATAGGGCTGGTGATGTCATCGCGGACGGCCCTGAACGTCTGTTTCGGAATGATGTTGACCATGTCGACGCTCAGCATGGCCGGGTTGCTCAAGTCGGCATAGCCGGTGCCGCCCGTGCCCTGATTGACGATCTGACGGCCCGCCTGACAGTCCAGCGGCTCATTGGCGAACGCCGGCGCCAATGTACCGATGACCCGGCCGATGCTCGGGTTCGGGGTGTCTCTGCCGGCAGCATAATCGGCTTGCAACTGGGGCGTGGTCATCGTCGGGCACATTTCGAACATCACGAAGCGCAGGACGATACCGGTGGCGCCCGGCGCCTGGATGATTGATCGCAAACCGGCGCTGTTCTGGTTCCAGCTGACAATACTGCTCAGCGGGAAGGTCAGCTGGAAGGTGCCACTTATACGGCAGGAACCGGGTGCATCCAGCTCCTTCGGCGTTGGCTGCAGCACCCGCTTGCCGAGATCAAGGCTGCTGCAGACTGCGTTGTCGTGAATCAGCAACTGGATGTTGCTGCTGCCACCGATTTGCAGGCCGCCGACAAATATCTGGGTGGTGGTGGTCGAGGTGGGGTCGAGGTCCACCATCATGGGGCCTGAAACCGGCTTCTGTCCGGTCACCGGATCCACGGAACCCAGCAGATAGACCGGCTGGCCCACCATATCCCCGGTGGTACTGACGCTGCCCGGGCTGCCCTGAGAACTGATCAGCGCATTCTGCATGTCGACGACATGCTGCCCGTAATGATTCCAGCCACCGGCGGTGTAGTAGTCGCCCGTAGGCGCATTGATCATGCTGTTCAACTGATCGTCGGTAAAAGACCGGGCCCCCGATGCCAGGGTCGAAGTGGTCAGGTCAAAGATCGGCCAGTTGTCATCGCCGTCATAAGGAATGGTGGGTGAATTGTTCGGCAGGCTGACATCCGTGCGGATACCACCCCAGAAATTCAGTCGCGGGCCGTTGAGGATGCTCATGATTTATTTCCCGTCCTTGATGGTTTTGCCGAGCGGCGAATTGGCGAATTTGAACAGGTAGGAGTAATCCGACTTGTAGGGACTCTTGACCGGCGTCGCCATGGAATGGCAGTTCATGCAGCTGCTGTTGGGCTGGATGTAGCTTTCCATGGTCACGTTGGCCGAAAGTGCCGGCGTCGGCTGGCCCAGCGGGTTGCTTGGGTTGTCAGGCATCAGCGGGCGTTGGGTGGTGATGAGCTGGTAGTACTTCAACACGCTGTTTTGCAGCCCCGGATCGGCCTGGTAACTGGCGTTGATCTGATTGGTGATGTCGGCGATCGGCGTGACCCGGTTCAGCGGGTTCGGGGTCTGGAACGTGGTGCCGGGTTTGGGCACGCAGACCTGGTGCGGGCCCTGGGTCTGCCAGTCGCAGGGTGACTGGTTGAGGGACGCGGCAGGCGCAGCGGCGTTGAAATAGGAATAGGCCGTGCCCGCCACAGGCTGATCGACCCATTGGCCGTTCACCAGTGCCTTGGGCGGAACGTTGTCGACCTGCTCGAACGTCGACCAGATCCACTGCGGATAGCCGTTGGCCTTGGTGATGATGTGCAGGCCGACCAACCCCAGAAACGCTTCGGTGACACCGTTCTTCCGGCCCTGCTCATCGAAGGTCGCCACCCGGGCAAGCATGGTCAGGTAACGGCTGGCGTTGTCATGGGCGGTGAGGATGCGCCAGCTCGACTTGATCTCGATGACACCCCACGGGAACGTGATGTTGTTGGCTTTGGAGACGACATCGGCGTTGTAGAAGTTGTTGTTGACGATGTAGTTGTAGGACGTCTCGTTGGCCGAAATGTCGTAGTAGGTCGGGTTTTTCGCCTGATCGATCAACCAGCCGCCAACCGCTTGATCGACGGCGTTCACCTGCGCGCTGTTTTTCAAAGAGGCGATGTTGATGATGTTGAAGCTCTTTGCGATCTGCGGGGAATTCCACGGCCCCGGATTGGCGGCGTTCGGCAGAAAGATTTCCCCCACGGTCTTGTAGGTCTGCCAGACGGTGTAGCCGGCCGCACCGGGCTGCTTGGTGCAATCGGGATTGCCGCGTTGCCCGCTTTTTGCCGGCCAGCTCAGGGCGATGAACATCTGCCAGCTGTATTGATCGAACTGGTCCTGACCGGCCGTGGCGGCCGGTGCGGTACTCGGCGGCTGGCAGTTCAACTGGCTGGCCTGCATCGATGGCATGGCTTGTTCCCTGGCCAGCGCCGGGAGGCTGGCCAGACCCAGCAACATCACGGAAAAACAGAGTGTGGTTTTCATGGCGATCCTTCGTCGTTGATCACGGTTTACGCTGCATGAGCTTGTTCCATTGCGCCTTCTGGCCGTTGCTCTGCGAAGGCGGCGGCTCGAACAACTGGCAGGGCGGCGGATTCGACGGGCACATGGCGGCAACCTGCGCCCAGGTCTGTTTCGGGTCCGGTTTAGCGATGCGGAAATCGGTGTAGTTCTGGCTGACGATCGGTGCGTTGGCGACGCTTGTATCGCCGGAAAAGAAGAACGACTGCGGCGGCCGGTAGGGCGGTTGTCCCGACATCTTTTTGTAGAAGGCGTAGCCGAACAGGATCGGGCCTTGCGGCGAGTCGAGATCCAGGGCGTAGGCCTGCACGCTGCCATCGAGGTTTTTGCTGCGCTCGGCGCTGTAGGGCAGGTGTTCGATGAAGTCTTGCCGTGGCGGATGATTCATCGGCGAAAACATACAGCAGGCCGGCATGTCTTTCGGGCGGTCTTGCGGATAGGTCAGGAAGTACGCCTTGTTGCCAAGGGATACGAACGAGCAGGTGTAGTTGTTGTTCTTGATCGGGAAGATCGGCAGACAATATTTCTCGTAGTGCTCCATCATCGCGCCGAAGCCGTCGCCGTCCGGCGGGATGTACGTCGTGTCGTAGTAGCTGGTCCCCCGGGAGACGGTGTAGTCCGCAGGCTTCAGGGTCGTTGGCGGGTTGCTGTAGGGCGGCGGGTTGTTTTCGTAGTTGTGCATCACCCGGTACATGGTCCAGTTACTGATCCAGAACGCCGGAAAGAACGGATCGGAAGGCTCACCCGGATTGCGTTTGGCGATGCAGTTGCCGTTTTGTTCATTGCACCCCAGCGTGTTGTGTACGCCATTGGTGAAGTAGACGGCGCCGCTGTCCTGGGCGAATGCAGAGGGGCAAAACAACAGGATCAACAGCAACAGACGGTTCAAGAGGCTGACGTTCATGGGTCACTCCCTCGGCAAGGCGCACTGCGGGCGCGAAGCCCGCAGTGGCTCATCTTTCCTGATGGATCAGAGGTCGTCGTAATCACTCATGTTGAGTTTCACGGGCGGGAAGTTGCGCTTGACCAGTTTCTGCGCCCACAACTCCAGCACGGCGCGACGGCTTTGCGAAAGGTCGCGGGTGATGGGCATCGCGAGGGTGCTTTCTTCCTGGTACTCCTTGCTGATCAGCCGGATCAACTGATCGACAGCGCCTTCGACGCGGGTCTGGGAGTTGAGCGGCATGAACTTGTTCATGATCGGGTACAGGTAGTAGAAGGTCTTCAGGACCCTTGGGTAGATGAATTCCTCCCAGATTGCGGTGGGCGCGTTCTTGTTCCTGTAGATGTCATTCCAGTGATTGACGAAGTCCTGTTGCAGCTGTATGTCCAGAGGCAGGACGCGTAGAGGGGCGAGGAAGTCGATCTGGGCCTCGTTGAGCGCAAAACTGAAAGGGATGGCCGGGTCGTTGGTGCCGTCCTTCACGAAAAAGCGCAACGTCGGGAAGCCGGGGGCGAGTGCCCTGAAACTCACCTGGGCTTTGCCGTCGGGGCCGGTGGTGGTCGTTACGTAGGAGTAATTCACCTGGGCGGACTGGTCGTTCGCAAGTGTTCCCGTGGTGTAGACACCGGCGTCGAACTGCAGGCATGGGCTCAGGGGCACCGTAATCGGCTTGCTCGAGCCATTCATGAACGCCTGATAACCGATTGGCGTCCCGGTTTGCTGGTTCACGTTCTTGAGGGCGGTGAGTCGGCGCCCACTGCCGGTGGCCAGATAATTCGGTGAGGGGCGCGCGCCTTGGAACTGCTGAAGATTCGACTTGTTCTGGCTACGGTCTTCAGGGTGGTCGTAGAACAGTGTGAAGTCGGGGTTATTACTGAACGTCAGGTAGTAGTCGCTGGTGGTCACGTTGTACGGATTGCCGTACTCCGCCACAAACAGTGTGGTGTTGGCGGCCGGCTGACCGTTTTTCTGCACCATGATGGTCAGCGTCTTGTGGTCGTTCACATCCACGAAGGTGCCGCTTTCTATCACCTCGGCGGTCCAGACTTGCTGGACGGCGGCCTTCACGGATCCTGTGGAGTTCTGTTGTTGCAACTCCAGCGGGCCGGATTGCAAGGTCGTCGCTTGTGTGGCGTTGAGAGGGATATCCAGCAGGCCCGAACGTTTGTCGAAAGCCGACTGCTGATACTGATCGAAACCGATGTCGACCACCGGCACGAAATTCCCGTTCTGCGATACGCCCAGCTTGAAGTCGCCGGCCTGGAACTTCTCGGCCGTCAGGACATCGGCGTTCTTGTCCAGCGGATAGAACGGGAACGTGTTGGCCAGATCCAGCGACAGCGTGTTGTTGGTGATCTGCGCCGAGGTCACCCCCAGATTGGTGCCTTTCGGCTGAGGCATGCCGGGGCGAGTGACCATGATCTTCTGGTCGGTGACCAGACGCTGACCGGCGGGCGCCGTGGGGTATTCGTGGTCGAACCACAGACCCAGGGTCGCGACGGTACGGTTGTAGGCGGGGTTGAAGAAAATATCGGAAACGTTGTCCAGCCCCTTTTGATACATCGCTGTCATACGGGCCAGCGCCGATGGGTCATTGTTGCGGGTGTTGATGTACGGGAAGTCGTTGAACACACCGTTCCTGTCGTAACAGGTGAGGTACGTGGCGAACCTGAACATCAGGCCCTGAGCGTTTTGCGCCTCCATCTGTTGCTTGAGGTTGTTCAGCAGGACGGAATCGCCAATGACCCATTCCAGATTGTCCCTGGGAAAGCAGGTCTGCCAGGTGGTGGTGACATAGGCCAGACCACCGAAGTCGCCGGCCCAATTGAACGTCAGGAAGCGGTCGAGCATCCGGTATTGACGGTTCAACGTCAGGCCACAGGTGGCATCTCCCAACTGCAGCTTGTCGAAGTACAGCGCCGTGAACGTGTTCTGCCATGGGCTGATATCGACGAAGCGCGCGGCCGTCGGGGTATTGCTGCCAAAAGGATTGCCGAGCAACTGGAAGTCCCTGCCGACCAGTGCGTCCTGAGCAATGTAGGTGTTGGCCTGCAACTCGCCGCCAATAATGGTCGAGCGGGTGCTCTGGTAACTCACCGTCCCGCAGGCGTTGTCGCCAAACAGGTCCCATTCGGCGGGTATGAACGGAAAGGTGCCTGAGCCGCCATTGGTTGGAACCTGCTGCACATAGGGCGGCAAATCCTTCTGCTGCACCGGTGAAATGATCCAGGGCATCAGGGTGGTAGGAGCGTTGGCCTGGGTGATGTCAAAGTAGTTGGTAAACGGCCAGTTGATATCCATCTTCACCGCGTCATACAGCGGCAGCACATCGTTGTTGTTGGCCGTTGGCGGGTTCCAGAACATATGGCCGTTGAGGTAGATCCGGGGGAAGTTCAATACGCTCATGTCATGCTCCTTAGCGTTGCCACTGGGCGCGCTTCAGCGACCAGACAAAGTCCAGTTTTTTGTAGCCTTCGAAGTCGGAGGCCGGCAGCGGAGTGGTCGGGTAGACGATGCCGCCATCCTGTTTCATGGCGAAGTTGTAGTAGCCCTTGTCGTTCGAGTAGGCCGCAGTGCCGTGGCAGGCCAGGCAGGACGAGGTGTTCTGGAACGCCGACTCCAGTTGCGAGTTGGCCAGCACCTGAGTGACGGGCTGGAACTCGACCCCGATCAGTTCGTACTTTGATAGCGTCGGGTTGCTCGCCTGGAAGCTGACGTTCACCGGTTTGGCGGCCGGAGTCGGCCCGGTGGTGTTGGTCATCGGCGTCGGTGTGGGGTCGTTGGTCACCGTGTATTTGCTGTTGTTGACGTTTTCGAAGGTGGTCCAGACCCAGTTGGCGTCCAGCTTGTTGACCACGTGCAGCCCGCTCAACGCCGCATAACCGACCTGATAGGTGCCGTCATCCTGCTCGTAATAAGCCTGGCCGATGTAGTAACCATCGTTGGCCAGGGTTTGCCGGTAGGTGGTGTCCGAGCCGATCCACAGCCACGCGGCCTTCAACTCCCACGCGGTGGCGGGGAAGTCCAGGTTGCCCGGCAGCGCGGCCTGACCGTTCATGTTGTAGACCTGACGCTGCACGATGTAATCGAAGGTGTCCTGACCCATCAGCAGTTGAAAACGCACCGGGTTGCCTCGCTGAGAAGCAGGCACGGCGCCGCCCATGTGCAGCGCCAGACCATCGACCTGTTGCGTGGCATTGAGGTTGTGGAAGGTCCGGTTCAGGTCCATCCCCAGCGTTCGGGCCTGTGTCAGCACCTCGGTCGGAGGCGGCACGGGACTGGCGTAGGCACCGGGTGCAGCGCCATCGGGCAGGTAGACCTGATCCGAAGGTTTCATGGTTTCCCACACCCGGTTGCTGGCCTGGGTGGGGCTGAACTGGTTCAGACAGACAAACCAGTTCCAGGCCATGGTTTCGGGACTCTGCTGGAACGCCGCCCGGGTCTTGGCGATGTCGGTTCCAAACTTGAGGAATTGATTGCAATCGAAACTGTTGGTGTCCTGTGCCTGAGCCAAACCGGCCAGTGCACTGAGAACGGTTAAAGAAATGGCTCGCCGCATGGAAGCTCCTTGGCATTGGCCGAGTGGTGGTAGAGGTGCCCCAGGAAATGCTGAAGGAGCAGTTGTTTCACTGCCGTGGCCGCCAGGGTTTGCGGCAGCGGCAGATCGCAATTGGTGATGAGCAGCGGGCCGGTGTCCTCACGCTCGGGCAGGCGGCCGTGACTGCCACGGACCAGTCCGGTGTCCAGTGGAATCAGGTCCATGTAGTAGCGAAAACCGAGTTTTTTCTGCAGCAGTCGCCGCGCGACTCGCAGTTTCGGGAAGCGAATGGCCGGGTCGATGAACAGCTCCACCGGGTCATAGCCCGGCTTGCGGTGGATGTCCACAGTGCGGGCAAAGTCCGGGGCCTTGCGATCGTCGAACCAGTAGTAGTAGTCGAACCAGTAACCGGCTGCGGCGACGGCCACCAGCTCGCCGCTGCGCGGGTGATCCAGCGCAAAGGCTCGTTGCTCGGCCTTGTCCAGCACCTGCTCGATGCCGGGCTGGCGCTGCAGCAACGCTTTGACGCGGGCAATGTCCCGGGCGTTTTTCACGTAGACATGGGCGATCTGGTGATCGGCCACGGCAAAGGCTGCACTGGCGCCGGGGTCGAGCAATTCCCAGGTCAGCGACTGGCGTACTTCCAGCAAACCTTCCGAGCGCAGCACGCGGTTGATGGACACCGATTGGCTGACCGCTTCGATCCCGTATTCCGACAGCAACATCACCGCCGCGCCTTGTTGATCGGCGAACGCCAACAGACGCCCGACTTCCTTATCGATGGCCCGCACCTCATCGGCAATCGACGGATGATCGGGACCCACCCGCTGCAAGCTGTAGTCGAGGTGCGGCAGGTAGATCAGTTGCAGGTCGGGCCGATTGAGCTGGAACTCGGCGATGGCGCAATCGACGATCCAGCGGCTCGACGCAATGCCCGCCGCCGGCCCCCAGAACCCGGGAAAGGGAAACTCGCCGATCTGCCGTTCGATGGTTTCGTGCAACGAAGCCGGTGACGAATACAGGCCGAACAATTTGCGTCCATCGGCGGGGTAGTGCGGACGCGGGGTGATGGCGGCGTCCACGTCGGCGTACATGTTGTACCACCAGAACAACTGACTGCAGCGAAACCCGGGGATCTCGCGCTTGAGTGTTTCCCAGACCTTTTCCCCCTGGATCAACGCATTGGGCTGCAACCAGAACTTCACTTCGGCCTGATCGCGAAAGTACCAGCCATTGCCGACGATGCCGTGTTCGGACGGCGGCCGCCCGGTGAGAATCGAGGCCTGCACGGACGAGGTGACAGCCGGAAATACCGGTTGCAGGCTGGCCATTTTTGCGGTTTTGAGCAGGGCATTGATGTTCGGGGTCGCGTCGCCCAGCAACGCCGGCGTCAGCCCGACCACGTTGATCAGCAACAGCGGTTGGCGCGGTTGTTCAGAGGGCATCGGCGTACGTCTCCTGCGCTTGTGGCTGCAACAGTTGCCGTTGGCGCAACTGCTCCTCGACCCATTTCAGTTCCGCCGCGATGCCCTGCAGCTGGGCGTGTTCGGTGGTCGGGCGCAACTGGGCGGGGAGGACGCCCCAGCTGTAGGTTTCCACCTCCAGCACGGGGCGAAACTCGCGATGGTCGGCGAGATAGTCGAAGGTCTGCGCCAGGGCGATCTGACTGCCGCTCAGCTCGGGCAACACCAGCTGTTCGCTGAACAGCGGGATATGGAAATGAATACGTAACTCGGAAAAGAGATCCGGGTGCTTCGCGCAATCGTCGAGGGCGGCAGGTAGATCGGCCCAGGCCACCAAACGGTCCTGCGCGTCCAGCGCCTTCACCTGATGCAGGTAGGTGGTTTCGCAAAAGTCGCTCAAGGTCTCGAGGACCTGTTCGCGGCGGCTGTCGTCTGCGGAGGGCAGGCGACAGACCAGAGCATTGGACAGCTGGATCTTGCCGATCGGCACCCGCGCCTGACGCAGCCTCACCAGCGAGCGATAGCAGTCTTCGAACATCACGGCCTGGTGGCAGACGTCAAAACACAGCGCCAGATACTCATGGTGCGGATCGGTGGTTTGCCAGCGGCGGAAGAAGGCGATGGCCTGATCGGTGTTTTCCAGCACGCAGTCCGGTTCCATTTCCAGACAGAACACGATTTTCTTGCCGGTCTCCCGATGCAGCCTGGCCAGTGAGGTCGTGAGTTCGCGCAGCTGAAACTCGGCACGTTGTTGCAGGGTCGGGCTCCAGGTGGCCGCGTACCCCAGCGGCACGGTGGAAATCACCCCTTGATGACAGTCGGCCGGCAACGCCTGCGCGAGGATTTGCGCCAGTTCAAGGCTGTACGCCAGGCGCTTCGGCTCGGCCCAGCTCGGCAGGTAAACGGCGGCTTTCACCGCACCGTCATGAAACTGCCCGTAGGGAAAACCGTTGAGCGAGGTCAGTCGCAGTCCGCTGCGTTGCAGCAGGCCGAGGAACTCCGCACGTGCGGTTTTCTGCTGTAACCCGGTGGCGGCGAGGGCGCTGATCCACAGTCCACTGTCCTGTTGTTTCAGCCCGCGTTGTGCGCGCACGCCCTGAAAGTGCTGTTCGATGGAGGCCTTCAGCCTGGCCAGGTCATGGGTCGGGTGCACATTGCTGCAATACCCGACCTGCGCGGCAGCCCAACCCATGCCGGCACTCATTTGATCACCGGCTCCTGCCCGCGCAGGGCAGAATTGTCCTGCCATTGCCGGCGCTGATCGATGGGCAGCGGGGTGCTGATCAGGGTTTTGTCCAGTTGGCCGCTCTGGGCGAAAAAGTCCACCGGATTATGGAACAGCACTTGTTCGACCTGGGCCTCGCTGAAACCCGCCGCCAACATTGCCTGACCGGTTTTCGGCACCTTGAGCGGATCGCTGATACCCCAGTCGGCCGCGCTGTTGACCACCATTTTCTCGGTGCCGTACTGCTGGAGCAGGGCGACCATGCGCTGTTCCGACATTTTGGTATTGGGGTAGATCGAGTGGCCGCGCCAGCAGTCGCTGTCCAGCACAAGCGGCAGCGTCAGTTCGTTGAGGTGATCGATGATCACCAGATTTTCGTTGATCCCCACCTCGCGAATCACCGCCAGCGTGCGCTTGGTGCCGCCGATCTTGTCGCGATGCGGCGTGTGCACCAGCACCGGCAGGTTGAATTGTCTGGCCAGTTCCAGTTGTGCGGCGAGAAAGCGGTCTTCCTCGGGCGTGATGTCGTCGTAGCCGATTTCACCGACCGCCACCACGCCGTCCTTCACCAGATAGCGCGGCAGAATCTCCAGCACTTCATTGGCCACCGACAAGTCATTGGCCTCCTTGGGGTTGAGGCCGATGGTGCAGAAGTGATGGATGCCGAACATGCTGGCGCGAAAGCGCTCCCAGCCCAGCAGGGTGTCGAAGTAATCGATGAAGCTGCCGACACTGGTGCGGGCCTGACCCTGCCAGAAGGCCGGTTCGATCACCCCGGAGATACCGGCGGCAGCCATGTTCTGGTAGTCGTCAGTGGTGCGGCTGACCATGTGAATGTGCGGATCGAAATACTTGGGCATGGTGAATCCTCGTCAAGGGAAAGGAGACGTTGGGTATCAGTTCAGGTGGGCGTGCCATTCCGGCGGCAAACGTTGCTGCTGGTTCAGCTCGACCAGTCGCTGACGCTGCGCCGGGGTGAGCCGGTCGAAGGCGATCGCCAGGGGCAAGCCGACGGACACCGCCCGGTCAGCCGCGAGTTGCTCTTCCAGCAGGTCGAGAGCCAGTTGATTGAGAGTGAGACTGTGCCGCTGGCTCAGGCCGGTCAGGCGTCGCACATCGAGCCCCATGCCCAGTGCTTTCAGCACCAGTTGGTGGAAGGCCCGTTCCGGGTAATGACGTGACGGGTAGGGCGTATCGAGGGCGAGGGCGGCAAACACCTGGCTGTTACTGGTGCGCCCGGCCTGCAACGCCAGTTCCACGCAGTGACCATGGCTGTCGAGCCAGTCGAAGGCTTTGAGGGTGGCGATCTTTTCCTGATCGTCGCCCCACAGAAAAAGCTGGCGCAGCAAGGACAATTGTCCGCCCTCGGAGGACTGTTCAAGGACCTGTGCCAGCAATAACGCACGTGCCAGCTGGATCAGATTCCAGTGGCTGTCGGGCAGTGCCCGGTCACGCAAATGACGCTTGCACTGGCCACTCAGGAGCGATGCGGTATTGGCGTCCGGTCGCCGGGCCAGTTGTTCCTGTGCCTGACGCCACCAGTGCAATTCGCTGTCATCGAGCTGCCCGCTCAGGGCCTGATGGTGTTCGGCAAGGCAATCGCGGCGCATGCCGAGGGCCGCCGTCGGCGGCGCGGTGACGTCCATGTTCATGTCGGTTTGATCCAGCGTTGGAAGTGTGGGAGCAGGAAAAACACCAGAACACACAGCAGGCTGCCCAACGGCTGGTTGGCCACGGCCATCACCAGCGCATCGAACAGTGGCAGCGCCGCGAGGCCGGCCCCGATAAAGGCGCGGACCTTGCGCTGCTGCGGGTCGGCAAGGTGTTGCCGGTAATGCCAACCCAGCCAGCCGAGCCAGAGCAGCAACACCGGCCAGAACCACAGGTTGTCGGCGTAGATCGCCAACGCGAGCGGACTCAACATCAAAAGCAGGGGCAAGCGGCTGAGCAACTGGTTGTTGTGCTCATTGCGCGCCAGGTAAGTCAGCCCGCTGATGTAGACGCCCAGCAAAATCGCGCAGAGCCAGATCGGCTCCGGCGGCACCGCCAGACTGGCCGCCGCCGTGAGGTACAGCGCCGAGCGACAGGCGCCCATCAACCACACGCTGTGGGCGTATTTTTTGTGCAGCACGTTGTAGCCAATGATGCAGCCCACCAGCAGGGTGACGCTGGCCAGCAGCCAATGCGGCTGATCGATCAGTTGACTCAGGCCCAGCACCGAAGCGGCCGCCAGTGTCAGCAACAACACGGTGGCGAGGCGCACTTGCTGGCGACTGACCAGCCCCAGCGTGATGGGCCGAGGATTGTGGTGTTGCTGATCCCAGTCGGCATCCAGCAGATCGTTCAGCAACATGCCGGCCAGATACAGCAGCGACAGGGTAAACAGCAGCAGAATCCACACCAGCCACGAGGGCGGCGCCAGTGCCCCGGCGCTGCTGGCCAGCAGGGCGGCGGCCAGGGTGTTGGTCCACACCGTGGGCAGGTTGGACACCCGGCCGAGGGTCAGCCAGGCCTTGAGGCTTTGCGGCGTCTGGCTCATTTCGCGAAGCCCTCGCTCAGGTCGAGCACCGGGATGCTGCGGGCGGACAGTTTCTGCAGCGCCCGTTCCATTCGCGCGTCGTCGATTTCATGCAGGTCCACCGACTGGCCGATTCCGCTGAGCATCGGGATCGAGAGTTGTCCGCCCAAGTGCTGGCGGAATTCTTCCAGCCCGAGCAACACCGGTGAGCGACCTTGCGCATCCTTGAGTGTCAGTTCCGGCGGGCACAGATTGAAACCGAGCCGGGTCAACAGGCTCATGACTCGTTCACTGTCGGTATCGCTCAGCAGCCCGAGGGCATTGGCGTAGAGCCCGTCGAGGGCCATGCCCACCGCCACGGCTTCGCCATGGCGCAAGCGGTGGTGACTGAGGTTTTCCAGTTTGTGTGCGGCCCAGTGCCCGTAGTCCAGTGGCCGGCCGTTACCGCGCTCGAAGGGATCACCGGCGCCGGTGATATGCGCCAGGTGCAGTTCGGCGCAGCGGCGGATCGCGTAACGACTGGCCGGATGATCGAAGCGGGCGAGGGCGTCGGCCTGTTGCTCCATCCATTCGAAGAACGTCCGGTCCTTGATCAGCGCGACTTTCACCGCTTCGGCCAGCCCGGCGATCTGGTCGCGGCGGGTGAGGCTGGTCAGCAACTGGAAGTCATTGATCACGGCGGTGGCGGGGTAGAAGGCGCCGAGCAGGTTTTTCTGGCCGAAGGCATTGATGCCGTTTTTCACACCGATGCCGGCATCGTTCTGCGCCAGCACAGTACTCGGCACGCGGATCAGGCGTATGCCGCGATGGAAGGTGGCGCAGGCGTAGCCCACGGAATCCAATACCGCGCCACCGCCAAGGGCCAGCACATAACAATGCCGGTCCAGCCCGTGTTTCAGCATGTCGGCGTAGAGCTGCTGCAACACCTGTGAATCCTTGCTCAGTTCACCGGCCGGAACCGCAATCGGCGGCGCCTGCAAATGCAGGTCCGCTGCATGGGCGGCAAAGTAGCCTTCGATCTGAGCCAGCAGGTGCGGCGCGCTTTTCAGCAGTTGTTCATCGGCGAACGCCATCACCGTCACCCGGCCGTTTTGCCGGGCGGTGAGTTGTTGATGCAGGCAGGGGTTGGAAGAATCGAAGAGGTGATCGGTGAACACCACCGGGTAGTCGTAACTGACCTCGAACCGCCCGTGCAGCACTTGCCCGGCGCCGTGTTTGCGCAAGGCCTTGAACAGGCTATAGCCGGCGATGAACAGCCCCGGCAACACCATGCTGGCGAGAATCGTCACCAGTAACGCGTTCTCCTCGACGAGGAATGTGCCGATGGCGCTATAGGCCAGAGCCAACCCGGCGTTGGCCAGGGTCGTCACCAGCAGGAATGCCCGCAGCGGATAACGCTGCATGCCGGCGGCCACCACCGAGGTTTCCGCCAGTACCGGCACGCCGCGCAGGCAGATCAACGACAGGGTGCCCAGTCGATAAGCCATTTGTCCGGGCTTGCGCTGATGCAAGCCGAGACGACTGGACAGCATCCGGAAATAACCGGCCCCCAATGCGTAACCCAATCCGGCACCCAGACACAGGCCAATGAAGATCACCAGATAACCGCCGACGCTGCCCAACATGGCCACGGCCAGCAGCGCGACCACGCTGGAAGGCACGGGCAACACGACGTCCAGCGCCAACAGGGCGATCAGCAAAAGCGCCAGGTTGAGTTGCTGGGTGGGGGAACTCGGCAGGTACAGGTCGAGATGATTGAGGAAGTCCTGGATCTGCTGTTCGAACAACAGGAAGCTGGCAATCACCAGTACTGCAAAGCAAAACAGTGACAGCCAGAAATGTCCGGCCGACGCATTTTTCGAGAGCGCACGATACCAACGGCTGTGCTTCATCAAGCATCCCTCTTGATTGTGATGACTGAGTTCCGTTCAGCAACTAAAGCAGCGTCTTGTTTGTTTCAGAAGAATGAACGCTCCCGCCGGGAGGGCTGTTTTTATTATTCGATTGATAGCGCTTGCGAAGATATTCATGAACCTAGACGGTTGTTGTGGTTTTGCAAGTCGATTGGATGATGGCGTTTTTCGGAGGGTATTTAGTGGGTGAGAGAGTGTCGTAAGGTGTCGGGACTTGCCTGTAGGTATTTTTAGCTTATTCAACAAGATGAGCGCTTTTGTTGAAGTGTTTTCAATGCTGTTTAAATCGCCAGATGAGAAATAATTTCAACTGAGTTTGTTAGCAAGCTACTTAGATGATGGCCAAGTGGCATTATTTTTTGTTATTTGAGTTATTGCGGCTGGCTATAAGTGCTTTTGATAGTTGAGTGATTTACTCGGTTAGTTGGTCCTTGAACTTGCAAGTTAACCTCGAAAGAAAGATCCGGATGAAAGCCGATTCGTTCAAAACTTTCGACAACCTCCATTCGGACTAGGCAAGCCTGACGATTCTGCCGTGCACCACCCGGACCAGACTCGCTGCTCAAAGGGGCACCACTTCACGGGTGCTCCGCCAGACGAACAGAAGGCGCCGCGATGGAGTTTGCATTCAGCGACGAACAGGAAATGATCCGCGAATCCGCCGAAGGTTTTCTGGCGGATGTCTCGGATTCAGCCGCCGTGCGCGCGGCTATGGTCAGTGAACGGGGTTTCGACGAAGCGTTGTGGCAGCGCCTGTGCAGCGAAATGTACTGGCCGGCGATTCATATTCCCGAAGCCTACGGCGGGCTGGGGCTCGGATTTGTCGAACTGGGAATCCTGCTGGAACAGATGGGCCGGCGCTTGCTGTGTTCTCCCTTTTTCGCCACAGCCTGCATGGCCACACCGGCGCTGTTGCTGGCCGCTGACGATCAACAAAAGCAGCGCTGGCTGCCGTTGATTGCCGACGGCAGCGTGACCGCAGCGTTGGCATTCAGCAGCGCCAATGGCCGGGCTGCCGAAGACGTGCAGGCCACGGCGGTGAAGGAGGGCGACGGTTTTGTGCTCAACGGCACCCTCAATCATGTGCTCGACGGGCATGGCGCTGACCTGCTGATCATCGCCGCCCGGCTTCCGGGAACCGTTGGCGAGGCAGGCATCAGTCTGTTCGCCGTGGATGCCGATCACCCCGGAATCGAGCGGCAGATGCTGCCGACGATGGACCAGACCCGTCGCCAGGCCCGCATCCGGCTCAATGGCGCGTACCTCGACGGGCAATGCCTGCTCGGCGAATTCGGCGCAGGCTGGCCGCACCTGGAGCGCGTGCTGCAACTGGCCTGCATCGCCCTGGCCTGCGAACAGACCGGCGGCGCGCAACAGGTGCTGGATCTGAGCGTCGCTTACATGCAGGAACGCCAGCAGTTCGGCCGGCCGATCGCCAGTTTTCAGGCCCTCAAACACCGCGCCGCCGACATGATGCTGCAAGTGGAATGCGCCCGTTCGGCCAGTTATTACGCGGCCTGCGTCGCCCAGGAAGTGCTCGACCCCGAAGGCGATCCGCAGGTGGCCGCCGAGTTGCCGACAGCGGCTGCGCTGGCCAAGGCCCAGTGTTCGGAAACGTTCTTTCACTGTGCCTCGGAAGCCATTCAGTTGCACGGCGGGGTCGGCTTCACCTGGGAATACGACGTGCACCTGTATTTCAAACGCGCCCGCGCCAGCGAGAGTTTTCTCGGACTGCCGGCCTGGCATCTGGAGCGTATCGCCGAGGCGATTCTGGGGGAGCAGCCATGAAGATCAGTTTCAGCGAACACGATGAACGCTTCCGTCAGGAAGTGGCCGACTGGTTGCGCATCAACCTCAGCGGTGAGTTCGAAGCCCTGCGTTTTCGCGGCGGCCCGGGCGACGAGCACATGTTCCCCGAGGAACGCAAAGCCTGGGAGCGCAAACTCGCCGAGGGTGGCTGGACCTGCGTGGGCTGGGCCCCGGAACACGGTGGCCGTGGCCTGTCGATCAGTCAGCAAGTGATCTTCCACGAGGAATACGCCCGCGCCGGCGGTCCCGGACGCATGGGCCATATCGGCGAAGGCCTGGCCGGCCCGACCATCGCGGCCTTCGGCAACGTCGAACAGCAGCAGCGATTCCTGCCGGGCATCGTCAACGGCACGGCATTCTGGTGCCAAGGCTATTCGGAACCGGGCGCCGGCTCGGACTTGGCCAACGTCAAGACCCGGGCAGTGCTGGACGAGGACAGCGGCACTTGGGTTATCAACGGGCAGAAGGTCTGGACCTCGCTGGCCCATGAATCGGACTGGTGTTTTGTGCTGGCCCGCACCGAGCCCGGCAGTGCCGGCCATCGCGGTCTGTCATTCCTGCTGGTGCCGATGGCGCAAGCCGAAATCACCGTGCGACCGATCGAGCAACTGACCGGCACCTCGGAATTCAACGAAGTGTTCTTCGACGACGCCCGTACCGATGCTGCCAACATCGTCGGCCAGCCGGGCGAGGGCTGGAAGATCGCCATGGCGCTGCTCGGTTTCGAGCGCGGGGTGTCGACCCTCGGCCAGCAGATGCAATTCCAGAATGAACTGAACGAGATCATCGGCATCGCCCGGGCCAATGGTGCCGCGCGCGATCCGGCCTTGCGCCAGCGTCTGGCTCAGGCCTGGAGCGGTCTGCGGATCATGCGTTACAACTCGCTGCGCATGCTGTCGGGTGCGCAGGACGGTTCGCTGCGCAAGGAAGCGACCATCTACAAGCTGTTCTGGTCAACCTGGCACGCCAGCCTCGGCAAGCTGGCGATGGACGTCCTCGGCGCCGACGCCGAACTGCTTGAAGCCGCGCCGTATCAACTCACGCGCCTGCAATCGCTTTACCTGTTCAGCCGCGCCGACACCCTCTACGGCGGCAGCAACGAGATCCAGCGCAACATCATCGCCGAGCGCGCTTTGGGCATGCCCAAAGAGCCGCGCCTTCCTGTGTGATCAAGGAGTTTTCCATGTCTGTTCCTCACTATGTCGCCGGTCACGGCCTGTTGCGTGGCAAGTCGGTGCTGATCACGGCAGCAGCCGGTGCCGGTATCGGTTTTTCCGCTGCGCTGCGAGCCGCCGAGGAAGGCTGTCGTGCCTTGATGATCAGCGACATTCATGAAGGCCGGTTGGCCGAAGCGGTGCTGAAAATCCGCGAAGCCACCGGTCTGCAGCAGGTTTTCGGGCAAGTCTGCAACGTCGCCGACGAAGCCCAGGTGCAACAGCTGATTGCCAGCGCCGAGCGTGATCTTGGGGGCGTCGATGTGCTGATCAACAACGCCGGCCTCGGTGGCTCGGCGTTGCTGGTGGACATGACCGATGAGCAATGGAGCCGTGTTCTCGATGTGACGCTGACCGGCACCATGCGCATGACCCGCGCCATGCTGCCGAAGATGATGGAGCGCCGCGCCGGGGTCATCGTCAATAACGCCTCGGTCCTTGGCTGGCGGGCGCAGAAAGAGCAGGCGCATTACGCGGCGGCCAAGGCCGGGGTCATGGCGTTGACTCGCTGCGCAGCGGTCGAGGCCGCCGACTACGGAATCCGCATCAACGCGGTGAGCCCGAGCATTGCGCTGCACGATTTCCTGCGCAAATCCGCGCCGCAGGCCGTGCTCGAGCAACTGGCGGCCAACGAAGCCTTCGGCCGTGCCGCCGAGGTCTGGGAAGTGGCCAATGTGATGATGTTCCTCGCCAGCGACTACAGCTCCTACATGACCGGCGAAGTGTTGTCGGTTTCCAGCCAGAGGGCGTGACATGCCGCGTATTTTTGACACGCCTTTCGCTCTGCGCGACGCGGTGGGTGAAGAGCTGGGCGTCAGCGACTGGCTGTTGCTGGCGCAAGACCGCATCAATCTGTTTGCCGAAGCCACCGGCGATCATCAGTGGATTCACGTCGATCCGCTCAAGGCCGCCAGCGGTCCCTTCGGCGGCTGCATCGCCCACGGCTATCTGAGCCTGTCGCTGGTCAACCTGTTTCTGCCGCAGATCGTCGAGGTTCGCGGCATCGCCATGGGCGTCAACTATGGCTGCGAGCGCGTGCGTTTTCCCACGGTGGTGCCGGTGGGTGCCCGTGTGCGAGGGCGTGCGCAGTTGATGGCCGTCGACGAGGTCAAGGGCGGCGTGCAGGCGACCATCCGTGTCAGCGTCGAGATCGACGGCGAAGAACGCCCCGGCTGCGTGGTCGACACCATCAGCCGCTACTACCCGCAAGATTCAGCAGCACCTTCGAGGAATCCCGCATGAAAGAAGCCGTCATTGTTTCGACCGCCCGCACCCCGATCGGCAAAGCCTTTCGCGGTGCGTTCAACGACACCGAAGCGCCGCTGCTCGGTGGCCACGTGGTGCGCGAAGCCGTACACCGGGCCGGCATCGAGCCCGGCGAAGTGGACGATGTGATCATCGGCGCGGCGGCGCAGCAGGGTACGCAGTCCTATAACCTCGGTCGCCAGTGCGCGATTGCCGCAGGCTTGCCGTTTTCCGTGTCGGGCATGGCTGTCGAACGCCAGTGTTCGTCGGGATTGATGAGCATCGCCATGGCTGCCAAAAGCATCATGTGCGACGAAATCGACATCGCGGTGGCGGGTGGCCTGGAGTCGATTTCGCTGGTGCAGAACAAGCACAAGAACCTCTATCGCAACCAGTCGGGTGCAGTGCTCGAACGCGATCCGCACGCTTACATTCCGATGATCGAAACCGCCGAGATCGTCGCCGCCCGCTACGGCATCAGCCGCGAAGAACAGGACGAATACAGCTACCACAGCCAGGTACGAACAGCCCTGGCCCAGAGTGCCGGGCTGTTCGACCGGGAACTGGCGCCGATGACCAGCCGCAAGGCGATTTTCGACAAGGCCACCGGCGAAACCCGTTTCGAAACCCTCAGCCTGCAACGCGATGAGTGCAACCGCGTCGACACCACCCGCGAGAATCTCGCTGCACTTGAGCCGGTCTGGGCCGGCGGCGAATGGACCGAAAAGGGCCGTTTCATCACTGCCGGCAACGCCTCGCAGTTGTCCGACGGCGCGTCGGCCTCGGTGTTGATGAGCGCCAAACTGGCCGAGAAGCGCGGGCTGGAACCCTTGGGGATTTATCGCGGGATGGCCGTCGCGGGCTGCAACTCCGACGAAATGGGCATCGGCCCGATCTACGCGATTCCGAAGCTGCTCAAGCGTCAGGGCCTGACCATGGACCACATCGGCCTGTGGGAGCTGAACGAGGCGTTTGCCTGTCAGGTGCTGTATTGCCGCGACACGCTGGGCATTCCTCAGGAACGGTTGAACGTCAACGGCGGGGCGATTGCGCTGGGGCATCCGTTCGGCATGTCCGGTGCGCGGATGGTCGGCCACGCCTTGATCGAAGGCCAGCGCCGTGGCTTGCGCTACGTCGTGGTGAGCATGTGCATCGGCGGCGGCATGGGCGCTGCGGCCCTGTTCGAGGTGGTCTGAATGATCAGCGCTCAGCAGATTCAAACCACCATGGCCCGTTATGTGGAGTTGGTGGATGCCGGTGACATTGACGGGATTCTTGCACTGTACAGCGAGGGTGCCACGGTCGAAGACCCGGTCGGTCAACCACCGATTCAGGGCCTCGCGGACATCGAGCGTTTCTACCGCCAGGGGCTGGGTGCGAGCCAGGTGTCGGCCACGCTGACCGGCCCGGTTCGCGCGACGTTGAACGGGTGTGGGGCGATGCCGTTTCGGGTCGACATGCAGTGGGCGGGGCAGCCATGCTCGCTGCATGTGATCGATGTGATGGAATTCGATGACGCCGGCAAGATCCGCTCGATGAAAGCCTATTGAGCGAAGCCAACATCGGGCCGCAGCCCTGATTTCAGTTGCAGGCTGCGCCATATCGCAGCCTGCAACCCGATTCATTGCGCGAGGCCGTTCTCGTAATAGACCTTGAGATTCTCGGCAATCTGCCGCACAACCTTGTTAAAGGCCTTGCCCAGCAGTTTTTCCATCAGCCTGCCGCCGCGCAGGCTGTAGTGCATTTGGGTGGTCATGCGGCTGAACTCACCCTCACGCTGCAAGGCATAACTGAAACTGGCTTCGCGAAACGGGAAGGGCGCACCGGCGCTGGCCTTGTGCAGCACCAGGACAAAACCGACCCCGTCCTGCCATTGCACCACGCTTTCATCCAGCCACTGGCCGCCCTTGCGAAACACCCGGCGACTGGCGCCAAGCCCTTCGACCGGCCCGGGATGCAACTGGCAACCGGTAAGTCCCGGCACATAGTGAGGCGCCAGGCGCAGATCCCGCAGTTTGGCCCAGGCGGCGGGCAGAGTAAGTTCGAGCAGAACGCTGTGGCAGGCAGTTGCCGGCATGCTGGATTTCCTTTTTGTTGAGCTCAATGAGATTGGGCAGCGTCGAGAAACGCCGGGCGTTCGCCACCACCATGCACGGTGATGTCCGCGCCACTGACATAACGCGCCAGGGGGAGGCGAGGTACAGGCAGGTGTCACCGATGTCTTCCGGCGCCGCCAGGCGTTGCAGCGGAATGGTTGCAGCCACACGGGCAATACCGGCCTGATCGCCGTAATGCAAGGCAGCCTGTTCAGTAAGGATCAACCCGGCCGTGATCGCGTTGACCCGCACTTTCGGCGCCCATTCCACGGCCAGCGAGCGGGTCAGGTTCAGCAATCCAGCCTTGGCCGCGCCATAAGCCGCTGTGCCCGGTGAAGGCCGAACCGCGCTGACGCTGCAGATATTGATGATCGCACCGCCGTCGGCCTGCGCCTGCATCACCCGATTGGCCTGCTGACAGAGATTCAGCGGGGCCAGCAGGTTCAGGCGAATGATCGCTTCGCTGAAACGCGGCGAAGCGCTGGCGGCATCGGCATTCGGTGAACCGCCGGCATTGTTGACCAGCACGTCGAGCCGGCCAAAACGCTCGACGATGGTGTCGATCAGCCGCGCGGACTGCTCGACATCGCGCAGATCGCACGGCAGGAAAACCGCTTTGCGTCCCGCACTCGCCGGCAATGACTCCGGCGCCTCGCGACCGCAGATCACCACCTCGGCACCGCCGTCGAGAAACCGCTGAGAGATGCCCCGGCCAGCGCCTTTGCCGCCCCCGGTGACCAGCACCACTTTGCCGCGAAAATCCAGCGCATCCAGCATGCAAAAGCCTCGTTCTGTCAAAGATCAATGCCCTCGATGCTAGGGGCGCGGGGCCCGGTGGCCAACGTCCGAAAAGACTAGGACGGCTAGTCCTGTCGGACGATGTTGAGGGACAGGCCAGCGGAAATAATCCGGCCACAACAATAGCCGGGAGCACACCTTATGAGCGCAATGGCGCAAGGGCACTTCGTTACGCTGCCGCAGGGGTTGCGGCTGCATTATCTGGATATCGGCGGGGAGGGCACCGGCAGCGCCGAAACGGTGGTGTTCATCCACGGCAGCGGGCCCGGTGCCAGCGGCCACAGCAACTTCAAACAGAACTACCCGCTGTTCGTCACCGCCGGTTATCGCGTGATCGTGCCGGACCTGCCGGGTTATGGCGCGTCCGACAAACCGGACACCCTCTACACCCTGGACTTTTTCGTCAGCGCCCTGAGCGGGCTGCTCGATGCCCTGGATATCCAGCGCTGCATTCTGGTGGGCAACTCCCTGGGCGGCGCCATCGCCATCAAACTGGCCCTGGACCAGCCGCAGCGGGTCAGCCGACTGGTGCTGATGGCACCGGGCGGGTTGATGGATAAGGAACAGTATTACCTGCAAATGGAAGGCATCCAGAAAATGGGCGCCGCGTTTGCCCGAGGTGAACTGCACGATGCCGACGGCATGCGCCGTTTACTGACCCTGCAATTGTTCGACGAGTCGTTGATCAGCGCCGAGACCGTCAACGAACGGGTCGACGTGGTGCGCGAGCAACCGGTCTGTGTGCTGTCGACCATGCAAGTGCCGAACATGACCGAGCGCCTGAAGGAGTTGCAGTGCCCGATCCTCGGCTTCTGGGGCATGGACGACAAGTTCTGCCCGGTGTCGGGTGCGCAAACGATGATGCAGCTCTGCCAGAACATTCGTTTTGTGCTGCTCAGCGAATGCGGGCATTGGGTGATGGTCGAGTACCGCGAGCTGTTCAATCGCGAGTGTCTGTTCTTCTTTCAGGAAGGCCAGCGATGAGCGCGCAATTGCGTCGCCAGTTCGGCGAAGAGTTGTATCAGGCGTTGCTTGCGGGCAACACCGTGGCCCCGCTGACCGAGCGCTGGCCGTCGATCAGCATCGAAGACGCCTACCATGTTTCCCTGTATTGCATCGAACGCCGGGTCGCGGCCGGTGACCAAATCGTCGGCAAGAAGATCGGCGTGACGTCGGCAGCGGTCCAGCGAATGCTTAACGTGCATCAGCCGGATTTTGGTTTCATCACCCGGCAGATGTCGTTCGGCAATGACGCGAACATTTCTCTGTCGGCGAACCGGCTGATCCAGCCCCGTGCCGAGGGCGAAATTGCTTTCCGGCTCAAGCACGACCTGATCGGCCCCGGCGTGACCGAGGCCGATGTGCTGGCGGCGACCGAGTACGTGACGCCGTGCTTCGAGATTGTCGACTCGCGGATCCACGACTGGCGCATCCGCATCCAGGACACCGTCGCCGACAACGCCTCCTGCGGTGTATTTGTGCTGGGCGATGTCCAGGCCGATCCGCGAGCGCTGGACCTGCCGAATCTGCACATGCGCGTATTCAAGAACGACGAACCACTGAGCGAAGGACTGGGCTCGGCGGTGCAGGGCAACCCTTTGACGGCGGTCGCCTGGCTGGCCAACACCCTGGGCGCCTTCGGCATTCCGTTCAAGGCCGGAGAGCTGATTCTCTCGGGTTCTCTGGTTCCGCTTGAGCCTGCCCGTGCGGGCGACCGTTTTTCTCTGACCATCGATGGCCTGGGCGCTGCCCGGGTGTCTTTCTGCGCCTGACCCGTGGGGTTTAACCGGATGAACAAGAAACTCAGAGCGGCCATTATCGGCCCGGGAAACATTGGCACTGACCTGCTGATGAAAATGTGTCGATCGGAATGGATCGAGCCGGTGTGGATGGTCGGTGTCGACCCCGAGTCCGAGGGCCTCAAGCGTGCCCGCGAACTGGGGGTGAAAACCACCGCCGAAGGTGTCGACGGATTGCTGCCCCATGTGCTCGACGATGACATTCGCATCGCTTTCGATGCGACCTCGGCCTACGTCCACGAGCAGAACAGCCGCAAGCTCAACGAGCTGGGGGTGATCATGATCGACCTCACGCCGGCGGCCATCGGCCCGTTCTGCGTGCCGCCGGTCAACCTCAAGGAGCACGCAGCGTCGTTGGCGATGAACGTCAACATGGTCACCTGCGGCGGCCAGGCGACGATCCCAATGGTGGCAGCGGTGTCGCGGGTGCAATCGGTCAGTTACGGCGAGATTGTCGCCACGGTTTCGTCCGGCTCGGTCGGCCCAGGCACCCGGCAGAACATCGACGAGTTCACTCGCACCACAGCCGGCGCAGTCGAGAAGATCGGCGGCGCCCGGCGCGGCAAGGCGATCATCGTCATCAACCCGGCCGAGCCGCCGCTGATGATGCGCGACACCATCCATTGCCTGACGGACGACGAGCCGGATCAGCAGCGGATTCGCGCCTCTGTGCTGCAGATGGTCGAGGAAGTGCAGCGCTATGTACCGGGTTACAAGCTGATCAACGGCCCGGTGTTCGATGGCCGCAAGGTCTCGATTTTCATCGAGGTGGAAGGCCTCGGGGATTTCCTGCCCAAATCCGCCGGCAACCTCGACATCATGACCGCCGCCGGCCTGCGCACCGCCGAAATGTTCGCCGAAGAAGCCCACAAGGGCGCCCTGCAACTGCCCGCCCGTTAAGTGGAGAATGACCATGAATCTGCAAGGTAAACGCGTTCGTCTGCACGACATGAGCCTGCGCGACGGCATGCACGCCAAACAGCACCAGATCAGCCTGGACCAGATGATCGCCGTGGCCACCGGCCTCGATGCGGCCGGCGTGCCGCTGATCGAAATCACCCATGGCGACGGCCTCGGCGGTGCGTCGCTGAACTACGGCATGCCGGCCCACAGCGACGAGGAATACTTCTCGGCGGTGATTCCACGACTGCGTCAGGCGAAAGTCTCGGCGCTGCTGTTGCCCGGCATCGGCACCCTCGATCATCTGCGCATGGCCCATGAGCACGGCGTGTCGACCATCCGCGTCGCCACCCACTGCACCGAGGCCGACGTCTCCGGCCAGCACATCGGCATGTCGGCAAAAATGGGCCTCGATACGGTCGGTTTCCTGATGATGGCCCACATGGTCAGCGCGGAAAAACTGCTGGAACAGGCGCGGCTGATGGAGAGTTACGGCGCCAACTGCATTTACTGCACCGACTCGGCGGGCTACATGCTCCCGGACGAGGTCAGCGAGAAAATCGGCGTACTGCGCGCCGGTTTGAACGCCGGCACCGAAGTGGGCTTTCACGGCCACCACAACCTGGGTATGTCGATTGCCAACTCCCTGGCCGCGATCGAAGCGGGGGCTGCGCGTATCGACGGCTCGGCGGCGGGGCTGGGCGCAGGTGCGGGCAACACGCCGCTGGAAGTGTTCGTTGCGGTGCTGGAGCGGATGGGCGTGGAAAGCGGCGTCAACCTGTACGGGATCATGGACGTCGCCGAAGACCTGATCGTGCCGATGATGGATCAACCGATCCGCCTCGACCGCGATGCCCTGACGCTGGGATACGCCGGGGTCTACAGCTCGTTCCTGCTGTTCGCCAAACGTGCGGAGAAAAAGTACCTGGTGGCCGCCCGCGAATTGCTGGTGGAGCTGGGGCGGCGGGGCACCGTGGGCGGTCAGGAAGACATGATCGAAGACCTGGCGCTGACCCTGTCCCGGGCGCGGGGCTTCCTGCCGAGCTGATCCTCGACAGACAACAAAAAGCACCGGCGCTGCTTGCAGGCCGGTGCTTTTCTATTTGAACAGATCTATGGGCGCAGATTTATGGCAGCAGATTGCGCACCAGCGGCGGGTAGCAGTTCACCGCCGTGCCCGAACAACCCAGAAGCGCGGCGCTTGGTCGATAGGCTTCGTTTCTGAACAACTGACACAGGCTGACGGAACTGCCGACGCAGACGATCAGCAGCAGGGCGCAGGTGGAATTTCGCATGGCGGGCCTCATACGGATTTTTATTGTTGTAGAGGCAAGGTAAGACGGCGGGAGATCTTCGGCTTCGTCTGAATGGACTAGTTGTTTGCAAAAGCCATCGCCCGGGCGGGCGATGGCGCGGGAGGCATGTCAGCCGAGGGTCGCCACGCTGCGCAGGATCAGGCGCACCAGCATGGTCTGGCGGGTCACGCCGGTCTTGGAGAAGGTCGAACGCAGGTGGGCGCGCGCGGTGTTGCGGCTGATGCCCAGTTCTTCCGAGGCTTCATCGAGGGTCAGCCCGTTGGCCAACAACATGGCGAGCTGGGTTTCGGCGGGAGTGAAGTCGAACAGGGCGCGGACGATCTCCTGGGGTGCGGTGGACTGCTGCTCCGGGTCGCTGATGAAGATCACCACCGTCGGGCACTGTTTGCCTTCGCTCCACTCCGACAGCGGCACCGAACGCACGATGATGCCCAGATCGGCGCGCCCGGACGGCCGCTGCACGCGCAACGCTTCGACCATCGACGGGTTGCTGCTTTTCTGCGAGAGCAGCGACTGCTTCACCAAACGGCGAAACTCTTGGGTGTCGCGGTCAGTACCGACCTGCAGGCCGTCGTTGACCAGTTTGATGCCGTCCTTTTCCTGGATCAGCCGGTCGGCGACCTGGTTGGTCTGCAGCACTTTGCCGGCCTCGTCGAGGATGATCGTGCCGACCGCCATCTGATTCACCGCACCGGCGTAGAGGTTGCGTTCGACCTCGATGCGGTTGAGCTGCATGTGAACCTTGATCGAGCGCTCGAGGTGCGGAATGAAATGCGCGAGCAGGGTTTTCTCTTCATCGCCAAACGGCTTGTCATCGCGGCCACGGCTGATGCGGATCCGGCACTGGGCGCCGTCGCAGGTGTTGATGTCGGCGCCGAGGATATGGAACACGTCCACCGCTTCGAGGAAGTTCTTGTAAAACTCGGATTTCTGCCAGTCATCGCTGGAGACGAATTCGGCAAGGGTCACCACCTGGCGGTTGGGCAGGCCGACGAAGGGGTCGAGGGTGAAGAAGTGCGTGTTGTACGAAGCGACCGCTTCGGTGGAGGTGCCGGTGGTGTTGACCATCAGTCCGTCCACATGGGTGCTGGGCGGCCGCAGGATGAAGGTCACGTATTTGCTTTCAAGATGAACGTTGAGCTGGTTGAGAAAGGTCGCCCAGGGAATGGTTTCCAGCGGCCCCTGATACAGGTTGCCGATGAGATCGCTGAACGTGTCGAGGCTGAGGCTCTGCTGCATGGGGAACCCGTTCTTATTATTAGTGGTTTGCGGTGCCCGAGAATAAGCGCCTGTATCGACCACTTGCAACGCCCCGGCACCAGGCCTGACCGGCGGCGGCCGGTCAGGCGCAGGATCGCGAAAACCCGCTGATCAGGCGGGTTCGCGGGCCCGCACGATGAACTCTTTGTGCTCCTTCACCTCCGCTGAAAGCAGCGCAACGTCGGTGTAGAACTGCTCGTACCAGCGGCGCAATTGATAGACCGGGCCATCGCCATCGCAGAGCAGCGGGTTGTCGACGCGGGTCTTGCTGTGCCAGATCGACACGTCTTCGTAAAAGGCAGCCTGGGCCTGTTGCACATAGGCCTTGGCCATCGCCTGATTCTGTTCTTCGCTGAGCCCCGGGATTTTTTTCACCAGCACGCCGTAGCGCAGGGTGAAACTGTCGAGGTCGATCGGCACATGGCAGTTGAGCAGGATCGAATGGATCGGCTGGCCGTTCATGGCACCGGTCATTTCGGTGATCTGGTAGGCCGGCCCGTAATAGGTGGCCACGGTGCTCAGCACGCTGTCGCCGGACAGCCGCTCGCTGCGGGCACTCATGATCTGGGTGGCGAGGTGGCCTTCGAACACATTGCTGAAGGCCTCGACCGGGGCGCCGTGCACCGTGCCGAAGTGCGCCATGTCGGCGACGTTGTCGATCAGTTCGCGGCAGTTGGTGTCGATCTGCAATTCGGCGACTTCCCACTCGGCCCATTCGTTGCTGAAGCAGGCATCGATGCGCGGGATGCGTTGCTCGGGCAGCGGCGGGTTGCCTTCAGGGTCATTCCACACGAACAGCAGATGGTTTTCTTCCATCAGCGGCCAGCTCTTGAGTTTGGCCCGAGGCGGAATGCGCTTGGCGTAAGGAATGTCATCGCACACGCCATCGGCGCCCCAGCGCCAGGCATGGAAAGGGCAGCGAATCGAATTACCTTCGACGCAACCGGTGCTGAGGTCGGCGCCCATGTGCGGGCAATAACCGTCGAGGATATGCAACTCGCCGTCCTCGCCCTGAAACGCCACCAGACGGGTGCCGAACACGTCCAGGCGGTGGGCCTTGCCGTCGCGGTAGCGGGCGGCCAGGCCAAGGCAGTGCCAGCCGCGTGCGTAGCGGTCTTCCAGCAGTTTGGCTTCGATACGGTGCAGGGTACTCATCTTGTTATTCTCCCAGGTTCACGGGTTTGAGCTTGCTGGAGATTCTGCCGCCCCTGTGAAAGCAGGCATCGTCTGAATGGACGATGGCCGGCCGAGCGGCGCCCGCTCTACTGACGTCATCGGACGTTTGTCAGGAGCAGGCAATGAATCAGCAATCAGGGCCGGTCGCGGTCATTACCGGTGCCGCCAGTGGCATCGGTCGGGGGCTGGCCGAACATGCGGCCAGGTTGGGGATGCGTTTGGTGTTGGCCGATCTCGATGGGTTGCGGCTGGAAAAGCTTTGTGCAGAACTGCGAAGCGGCGGAGCGCAGGTGGTCGCCTGCGTCACCAACATCGGCGATCTGGAACAGGTGGAGCATTTGCGCGATGTCGCCCTCGACCGGTTTGGCGGGGTCGATCTGCTGTTCAACAATGCTGGCGTGATGCAGACCGGCTACAGCTGGGAAATCACCGCGCAGCAGTGGCAACGGATGCTCGACGTCAACCTCTGCGGGGTCATCAATGGCATTCGCTGTTTTGTGCCGTTGTTCCTGCGTCAGGGCCGTGCGGCCCATGTGATCAACACCGCGTCACTGGCCGGTCTGCTCAGTAGCCCGTTGATGGCGCCTTACAACGTGACCAAGCAGGCGGTGGTCGCACTGTCGGAAACCCTGCATTACGAACTGAGCATGCTCGGTGCTCCCGTGTCGGTTTCGGTGGTGTGCCCGGGGCCGGTGGCCAGTGAAATCATGGCCTCCAATCAAGTGGTCGACGGCGCCGGTTTGTCGTTCAGCCAGTTGCTCGACAGCAGCATTCGCCAGGGCATGACGCCTGCCGAACTCGCAGAACAGGTGTTCGCCGCCATCGCCGAAAAACGCTTCTGGGTCTTTCCCCACAAAGGTTTCAAGGTGGCGCTGCAGCAACGGGTGCACAGCATCCTCGAAGAGTCCAACCCACAATTCAACATGTCCGATGTAGAGGAAGATGCCCATGCCGCTCGATAAACAGATCGCGCTGATTCTTCAGCAATTCAGCGACCTGCCGGCACCCGATTACAGCCAGCTCGATGCGGCGCACTACCGGCAGTTCTGCGACAACATGCAGCCGGCGATTCCCGGCGTGCCAATGGCCGAGGTACGCAACTTGCGGGTCGAGGGGGCGATTGGCGAACTGGACGCGCGTCTGTATCGGCCGTCGGAAGAAAGCAATCTGCCGTTGCTGGTGTATTTCCATGGCGGCGGTTTTGTCGTCGGCAACCTCGATACCCACGACAACCTGTGCCGCTCGCTGGCCCACCTGACCGACGCCGTGGTGGTGTCGGTGGCTTATCGACTGGCGCCGGAGCATCCGTTCCCGGCGGCGCCGCTGGATTGTTACCGGGCGACCGGCTGGCTGGTGGAGCACGCGGCGCAACTGGGCGTCGATGGCAGTCGGCTCGCGGTGGCGGGGGACAGCGCCGGGGGCAATCTGGCACTGGCAGTCAGTCAGTTGGCGGTGCAACGGCAGGGGCCGAAGATCCGCTATCAATGCCTGTTCTATCCGGTCACCGACGCCGGTTGCGACAGCCATTCCTATCGGGAGTTTGCCGATGGTTTCTTCCTCACCGGCGCCATGATGAACTGGTTCTGGCAGCAGTATTTGCAGGAAGACGGGCAGGGCGAGGACCCGCTGGCCTCGCCATTGCGCGCCGGGAGCGTGGCGCATTTGCCGCCGACGACCCTGATCACCGCCGAATTCGATCCGTTGCGTGATGAAGGCGAGGCATTTGCCGAGCGCCTGCGTGCAGCCGAAGTTCCGGTGCGGGTGCAGCGCTGTGAAGGGATGATTCACGGTTTCATCAGCATGGCGCCGTTTGTCGAAGGTGCCGCCCAGGTGTTGTCCGAAGCCGCTGCCGACCTGCGCGAGGCGCTGCAATGAGTCTGGCGTTCGACAGCGTGCCGCAGCTGCTCGAAGCCATCGCGGCGGGGCAGATGGTGGTCATCACCGATGACGAGAACAATGCCGAAGGCTCACTGCTGATGGCCGCCGAACGGGCGGACGCCGAAGCGGTGACGTTCATGGCGGTACAGGCGCGCGGCTTGATCTGCCTGGCACTGACCGAGCAACGTTGCTGCGAACTGGGACTGGACCTGATGGTGCCCCATTCGCGGGCGCAGCATGGCGTGGGGTTTACCCGGTCGATCGAGGCGGCTACCGGTGTGTCCACAGGGATCAGCGCCGCTGACCGGGCGCGCTCGATCCAGGTGGCCGTCGACCCGGCCAGCGGCCCGGCGGATCTGGTGCAACCGGGGCATATCTTTCCGGTGCAGGCCTTGCCCGGTGGCGTCATGCAGCGGGCCGGGCATGTCGAGGCCGCGTGTGACCTGACTCGCCTCGCGGGCCTGCAACCGGCGGCGACGCTGGTGGGGATTCTCGACGAGGACGGTGAACTGGCCCGTGGCGAGCAGTTGCACGAATTCGCCCGCCGCCATGGCTTGCGCATCGGCAGCATTGCCGAACTGATTCACTACCGCATCCTTCACGAAGGCACGATCGAACGCGGCGAGGCCTATCCTTTGCTGACCCGTCACGGTGAATTCCAGGTGACGGCGTATCAGGACACTTATCAAGGCGCGCTGCATCTGGCGCTGGTCAAGGGCCGGATCGACAGCACTCAACCGGTTCTGGTGCGGGTGCAAAGCATCGAAACCCTGCGCGATGCCCTGGGCTGCGAAAGCGAAAACGGACCGCAGCAATGGACCCTTGAACGTTCGCTGGCGAGTATCGCGGCGGCCGGCAACGGCGTGCTGGTGTTATTGGCGCAGAAGGAAACCGCTGACGGTGTGCTCGAGCAATTGCGCCAGCGCAGCGGCGGCAAATCCCGCCCGCCGCATTTTCCGCACCGTACGCTGGGTATCGGCGCGCAGATCCTGCGGGATCAGAACGTGCGCAAGATGCGTTTGATGAGTTCGCCGGTGCCTTACAAAGCGGTGTCGGGGTTTGATCTCGAAGTCACCGAGTTCGTGCCGTTCCAACCCGTTGTCTGAAACCGTTCAACCCCTGGGGGTGATCACCTGCAGGGGTTGTGTCGTTTCAAGGCTGGATGCTTTTGAGCATTTTCTTCGCCTGATCCTGCACCGCCGGCGGCGCGCTCATATTGCCGGCGATCACCGTAATCACTGCATGCCCTTGCCACAGCTGATACGCATCGGCCTGCTGCTGAATGGCCGTAGGTTTTGGCGGCGCAACCAGGTTGACGTGAACCGTACCGTCGGCGCCGCGCTGTGAGGTGAAGTTCACCCGGTCCCAATTGCCGATCGGCGCAAAACTCACGCCTTTGACTTGATTGGCAGGCAGCGCCGGGTAGTTGAGGTTCAGCCCGTTGACGCCCGGTAGCCCGAGCACATTCAGTTTGCAGCGGTGTTTGGCGCAGTTCCGATGGGCCTGCTCGATGACCTTCACCGCAAACTTCGCGGTGTCGTCCATGGCGCCCAGGGTCTTGCGGTAACCGGCCTGCTGGTCGCGCATGATCAGGTCCATGTCGATGGCCGTCGACACCGCCACCGCCGGAACGCCTTTGAACATGGCCCGGACAGCGGCGTTGAGGGTGCCGGACATCTGCGTCAGCGGGCCGACGTTCTCACCGAAGTTGATGCCTGACACCACCAGATCCGGCGGCGTGTCTTTGAGCAACACATCCAGCCCCACGTTGACCGCATCCACCGGCGTGCCGATGGCCGAAGTCTTGCCGCTCGGCGGGGTGTAGCCCTCGGGCGGACCGACGCAAAATCTGCCGGGCGCCAGTTCAGTCACCGCCAGGGCCTGGCCGGGCACCACGACGCTGGCAGCGCTGATGCCGCTGCTGTCGTTCAACGGGCCGACCAGCGTAACGGTGTGGCCGGCAGCGGTCAGTGCGCGATACATCGCGTCGATGCCTGGAGCGCGGCAGCCGTCGTCGTTGGTCAGCAAAATGTTCAGGGCATTGGCCTGCATCGACAAACCGAGGCCGGCCACGGCAAGGGCCGCAGTGAGTAATCTGTTCATGGGCAGTTTCCGTAAGGTGCAAATTGAGAAAAAAACAACGCCCCGACCGAATGAATCGGTCGGGGCGTGGCGGGTTCAGCGGGTGCCGAGTTTGCGCAGGTTGCCAGGGGTGAATTCGTCTTCGGAGAAGGCGGTGGCATTGAGCTTGGCGGGTTTCTGATCGACCAGCAGGCGGTCAACCAGATAGGAGCCGGCAATCAGGTCATGGTAGATGCCGAGGCGTGCGTGGTAGCGCTGAATGTCGTAGGCGTAGACCGAGGTCTGCATGTTGGTGCGCCACAACTGGCCACGGGCATCGTAGTTGTCGGCCATGGTCGCGGACCAGGTGTCTTCATCCAGATACAACACACGCTTGGCGTAGACGTGGCGGGCGCCTTCCTTGAGCGTGGCCTGCAGCACCCAGACCCGGTGTTTCTCGTAGCGCATGTACTGCGGATCGACGTGGCCGGTGGTCGACAGGATCTGATCCGCCGTCACGCTAGGGTCGTCGATCTTGTAGTTGTGGTACGGAATGTAGAGTTCTTTTTTGCCGACGATGGTCCAGTTGTAGCGGTCCGGCGCGCCGTTGAACAAACGGTCTTCGTCGTACACCCGGAAGCCGCCGGCACCGGTCGGCGAGTCATAGCCGACGGTAGGCGCACGGCGTACCCGACGTTGGCCGGGGCTGTACTGCCAGGCCTGACGCGGCGAGGCCGTGGGGTTGATGAACTCATGACCGACCACGATTTCGCCTTTCTTGCGCACCGGTTCCAGGGTGGTGATCAGGAAGTTGGTCAGGATGCCGTTGGCGGAGTCGAGGTTCTTGTCCGGGCTGGACCAGATCGAGAAGATCTTGTAGTTGACCTCTTCCAGCACTTTTTCCTTGTTGGCGTACACCACCGCCTGACCGTAGTTGGCCTCTTCGGTGTTGGCCCGGCCCTGCAGGGTGTGGTTGAACATCAACTCGCTGCCGTTCTTCGGAATCGGAAACGGCGAGGCCCCCCAGGCGTTCTTGGTGTCGTTGTTGTCGTTGTCGAGCTCGGCGGTCACCGCGTTTTTCTTGATCAGGTCTTCCAGACGCTGATCGGCGCGGAAGTCGCGATGGCTCGGGTACACCGGGATCTTGAAGGTGTCCGGGTAGCGCTTGAGCAAGGCTTTTTCGCCGTCGGACAGGTTCTCGGCGTACTTGTCCATGTTCTTCGAATCGATGATGAACAGCGGTTTCTCCGCCGCGTACGGGTCCGGGTACGGCGTGCCGGGGCCGGCAAATTTCAGACCCGGTGGCAGACCGCGCCACTTGCCGCTCCAGGCCGGGATGCTGCCGTCGGCGTTGCCGGCCTTTTCCGCGCCCATCGGGGTCAGGTCCTGGCCCAGTCGCGCAGCCTCTTCGGGGCTGACCTTGGCGTAGGCCAGGCCACTGCCGAGCAGGCCGACGGTCAGCGCCGTGCTCAATAACGTTTGGGTGAATCGAGACATGCTGTGCTCCTCCGACAGGGGAATCAGAACCGGTATTTGAAGTTGAGGGCGACGTTGTCGCGGTCGGCCAACGGGCTGTTGTTGGCGTTGCCCAGGTAGGCGTTGTAACGGGCTTCGACGGTGAAGTTGCCCAGATAGCGCCACGAGCTGCCGATACTGGCGCGGTCGTCGCCTTCGCCCTGGTTGATCGAGCCGACAATCGAGCTGTCGCCGTGGGCCGCAGTGCTGTAGGTGATCGGCACGGACATATCCCAGCCGCTGAACACGTCGTTGTAATCGAAGCTGACCTGCGCGGTGTAACCCCAGGCTTCGCGGTCGTAGACCAGACTGTCGGTGCCCGGCAACGTGAAGCCCGGCGCCAGTGTCACGGGCTGCGACTTGTCGTTGCTGATGACCGTGTTGTAGACGACCTCGCCGGTCAGCGTGGTGTTGTCGGCGAAGGAGGTCGGGCCGAGCACGTAGATCATCGACGACTGCGCTTGCATCGTTTTGCCGCGTACGGCGCTGGAGAAACCGTTGTTGACCATCACCGGCGCGCCGTCGCGGTAGCTGACTTCGCCGGCCCAGCTGACGTCGCCGATCACCGTGGAGAAACTGGCGCCGAACAGGTCGATGTTGTCGAAGTACACCGCACGGTAGCGACCCAGCTCGGACTGGAAGTCCAGCGACGGCGTCTTGTCGTGATAGCGCGAGTAGTAAATGCCGAACTCGGTGTTGTTCAGCGATTCGGCGGCGTAGGTGAAGGCCACACCGTACTGGCCCTGATTGCTCGGCTTGTCGTTGGCCAGACGCGTGACGAAACCGCTGGCGTCGTTGTAGCCGCCTTCGTCGATGTAGTCGGTGGTGGAGAAGTAGCTGCCGACCCCGAACAACTGGGTCTTTTCCCATTTGTATTGGTAGTAGGCCTGGATATCGAGGCTGTCGGTGAGGCTGAACTGGGTGAACAGTTGGCCGACCGGCAGGAGGATTTCCTTGACCTCGACACCGGGCGTGGTCGACTTGGTCGCGTCCACCGGGCTCTGCGCCGCCGAGATGCCGGGGTAGAACAGGCTTTCACCCCAGCTCACCACCTGATTACCCAGCCGCGCATTGAGGTTGTGCCCGCCCAGATCCCAGGTGCCGTAGGCGTAGTAATCGAGCATGCGCAGTTCATTGCGGTGCTGGTCGATGGTGTCCTGGGAAAAACGGTCCGGCCGGCTGCAATGGCCGCCGGCAAAGCAGTTCGAAGTGCCGGTGTTGTTGTCGTTGTCCTGATCGTAGACGTTGTCGTAGAACCCCGTGGCCCGTACGAACACGCCGTAGTCGTCCTGCCATTTGATGTTGGCTTCGGTGAGGAAACCGGCGCGGTTGTTGATCAGGCTGCCTTTGGCAAACGCATTGTCGCCGTCGTTGGCATCGGCGTTGGCCGTCAGTTTGTGATCACGACCCTCGGTCCGCCAGGCGAGGCTGTAGGTCAGTGTGGTGTCCCAGTCGACGCTCAGATCTTCGCTCGGCTGGAAGGTCATCGCGCTGGCCTGGCTGCCCAGTCCACCGGCCAGCAACAACACGGCCAGTTGTACGCGAGGGTGAAGCGATTGTGGGGCGATTATTGTTTTTATCATGTCGTCCTCATGCCCAGGTCAGACCTGCCCGACCTGCATTTCAGGGGGAGTGGTGCCGTGGGCGACTATGCGGTCACCGATCTGACGCAACATCGTCCAAGCGGACTAAGCGATTTGCACGGGGCGATTTGCACAGGGGCAGGACGAACATTCCTTAGTCCCATCGGACGATGACCACCCGGCACACGCACTCAACAATCCCGAGACCGACTGCGCCGGACGAAGATCCGGCCGGCGGTTTTTGCCTTGAAGGCGCTGAGCAAGGGTGATCGCATGAAAGCTGCCGAGATCAAATGGGATGAGTGCTGCGATGTGCTGGTGGTGGGTTCCGGAGCGGGCGGGATGACCGCCGCGCTGCGCGCTCACGACCTGGGACTGAACGTGTTGCTGATCGAAAAGAGCAACGAGTACGGCGGCACCTCGGCGGTGTCCGGCGGCGGGATCTGGATCCCCGGCAACCACCGGATCGCGGCCCTGGGCGGCAGTGACAGCGCCGCCGAAGCGATTGCCTATATCCGCGCGGTGACCCACGGCGAGATTGACGACGGGCGTATCGAAGCCTACGTCGAGCACGGCAAGCAAATGGTTGAATACCTCGAACAGAAGACCCGCGTGCGCTTCGAGGCCCAGGCCAGCTACGCCGATTACTACCCGGAAGTCGAAGGCGGCAAACCCGGTTATCGCTCCATGGACCCGCAACCGTTCGACGCCGCCGAGCTGGGTGAAGAATTCCTGCGTATGCGTGCGCCATCCCCCGGCACATTGATGATGGGCCGCATGGCGATGACCATGAAAGAGGCGCAGGTCCTGCTGTGCCGTGGCCCCGGCTGGTTGCGCCTGACGCTGAAGGTCATGTGGCGTTACTGGCGCGACCGCGAGGGCCGGCGTCTGTCGAAGCGTGACCGCTACCTGACCCTGGGCAACGCCTTGATCGGCGCCTTGCGCTGTTCGTTGCAGGATCGCGGCAAATCGCTGTGGCTGAACTGCGGGCTGGAAGAACTGCTGATCGTCGGCGACCGGGTCGGTGGTGCGCGGGTCAGCCGCGATGGGTTGCGGTTGAACGTCAAGGCGCGCTACGGCGTGATCATTGCCGCCGGAGGATTTGAGCGTAATCAGGCGATGCGCACGCAGTATCTGCCGCAACCGTCAAAGACTGACTGGAGCGCCACGCCGCCACACAACACCGGCGACGGCATTCGCGCAGGACAAGCCATTGGCGCCCGCACGGCGCTGATGGAGCACAGTTGGTGGGCGCCGACCACCCATGTTCGCGGCGAGGAGAAACAGCGGGCGATGTTCGTCGAGCGGACGTTGCCCGGTTGTGTAATGGTGAACTCGGCGGGCGAACGCTTCGTCAACGAGGCCGCGCCCTACACCGATATCGTCGAGGCGATGTACGCCAGCAACCGCGAAGGCGCCGCGAGCGTGCCGTGCTGGATGGTGTTCGACGCCGAGTTTCGCCGCAAATACCCCTGCGGCGCGTTGTTGCCGGGGTATGCCCAGCGCGACTGGCAACTGCCCGAACATCTGCGTGATTACTTTTTCAAGGCGCCGGATCTGCAGACCCTGGCGAACAAAATCGGCATCGATGCGGCCGGGCTGTTGCGCACCGTGCAGCGTTTCAACGGTATGGCGGTGCGCGGGTATGACGAGGATTTCCACAAGGGGAGTCGCTGTTCGACCGCTATTACGGCGATCCCCATGTAACGCCCAATCCGTGCCTGGCGCCGTTGTTCAAGGGGCCGTTCTACGCCGTACGCATCGATGCCGGCGACATCGGCACCAAGGGCGGCTTGCTCACCGACGTTAACGCCCGCGTCCTGCACGAGGACGGCCAGCCGATCAAAGGCCTGTACGCCATCGGCAACAGTGCCGCGTCGATGATGGGCCGCACCTATCCGGGGGCCGGTTCCACCATCGGTCCGGCGATGACCTTCGGTTACCTGGCGGCCAACCACATCAAGCGCCAGAGCCAGAAGAGCGGGGCAGCGATCAGTCAGTTCGGGAGCGTCAAATGAATCGGCAAGTGGCAGTGGTGACCGGCGCCAGTCGCGGCGTCGGTCAGGGTATCGCCCTGGCACTGGGTGCGGCGGGCATGCGGGTTTACGTCACAGGGCGTGCGCCGGAAGCTGCAGGTGCGCATCTGTATGGACAGGCCCTGAATAGCTCGCTGCACGACACGGCCGCCGCGATTACAGCGGCGGGCGGAGAGGGCGTCGCGGTGGTTTGCGACCACGCCGACGATACGCAGGTCGCGGCGCTGTTCGCCCAGGTCGAACGTGAGTGCGGGCGGCTGGATCTGCTGGTGAACAATGCCGCGTTCATCCACGACCAGTTGATCGAACCGGGGCCGTTCTGGGAGAAACCGCTGGATCTGGTGCGCATCCTCGACGTCGGCCTGCGCTCGGCGTACATCGCCAGCTACCACGCCGCGCCGCTGTTGTTGAACAGCCCGCAGGGGCTGATCTGCTTTACCTCGTCCTTTGGCGGCGGTTGCTACATGCACGGCCCGGCGTACGGTGCGCAGAAGGCCGGTTGCGACAAACTGGCAGCGGACATGGCCATCGATTTCGAGGGACGTGGCGTGGCGGCGTTATCGCTGTGGCTCGGGCCGCAACTGACCGAGCGCACACGGATTGCCGGCGAACAGCATGGCGAGCAGTACAAGGCTTTTCTGACGCACGCCGAAACCCCGCAATTCAACGGCCGGGTGATTCACGCCTTGCTCAATGATCCGCAGTTGATGGCGCTCTCGGGGCAGACGCTGATCACTGCCGAAATCGCTGCCGGATACGGCATCAGCGAAGACGGCGGTCGCCAGCCACCGTCCCATCGCGCCCTGCTGGGCGACCCGCGTCAGCAGCATCCGGCCCGGGTGATCTGAAGGTCATTCCCCCAGTGGGTGTCCACTGGGGGAGAGAAATCAGCTCAACGCCCACTCCCGCAACACATTCTTGGTCACTTTCCCCGCCGCGTTCAGCGGCATGCTCTCCAGCACCTGCACACGGCGCGGCACCTTGTAGTTGGCCATCTGCTCACGGCACCAAGCGAGGAACCGGGCCTGCTCGATCTCGACACCCGGCGCCGGCAGCAGAAAGGCCATGGCCACTTCGCCCAGACGCTCATCCGGAATGCCGATCACCGCTACCTGCGCCACGCCGGGATAACCCAGCAGGCAGTGTTCGATTTCCGCCGGATAGACGTTGAAACCGCCGGTGATGAACATGTCCTTGAGGCGGTCGGTGATGCGCAGATAACCCTGTTCGTCGAGCACGCCGATATCGCCGGTGTGCAGCCAGCCGTCGGCATCGAGCACTTCCTGACTGGCCTGCGGATCGTTGAAGTAGCCCTGCATCAGGTTGTAGCCGCGCACCTGGATTTCGCCGGGAACGTTCACCGGCTGGCTGCGACCGTTGGCGCCGATGCAGCGCACTTCCACTCCCGGCATGGCCCGGCCGCTGGTGGATGCGAGCAATTCTAGCGAGTCTCCTGGGCGGCAGATCGTAGCGAAACCGCAGGTTTCGGTCAGGCCATACGCGGTGACGATGGTTGCGAATCCGAGTTCATCGCGCATGCGGCGGATCATTTCCACCGGAATCGTAGCGGCTCCGGTGACTGCAATGCGCAGGGAAGTCAGGTCGAATGCATCGCGCCGCGGGTGGGCGAGCAACGACTGATAAAGGGTCGGCGGGCCGGGCAGCACGGTAATTCGCTCGCGCTGCACGCATTCGAGCACCGCCTGCACGTCGAAGATCTGTTGCGGCACGATGGTGCAGCCGCGCATCAGCGCCGCCAGCCAGCCGGCCTTGTACCCGAAGGAATGGAAGAACGGATTGACGATCAGATAGCGATCGCCTTCGCGCAGACCGACCACTTCACTCCAGTCGCGCACCACCTGCAGGGTTTGCCCGTGATTGCTCATCACGCCTTTGGGCTTGCCGGTGGTACCCGAGGTGAACAGCAGATCGGAGAGGTCCTGCGGGCCGAGCGCTTGTTCGCGTGTTTGCAGCGTTTCGGGTGAAACATCGCTGGCCAGAGCCAGGAACGCGTCCCAGCTCAGCGTTTTTGAGTCAACGCTGCGCAAAGTGACGATCTGGCGCAGCGCCGGCAGCTCTTCGGCGGCGAGCATGCGCGGGTAGTCGGCACCGAGGAACTCGCCAATGGCAAACAGCACGCAGGCCCCGCTCTGGCGCAGGATAAAACCGGCCTCACTGCCTTTCATGCGTGTATTGAGCGGCACCAGCGCAGCCCCGACGCTTTGCAGCGCAGCGGCGGCGACAATCCATTCCCAGATATTCGGTGCCCAGATCGCTACGCGGTCGCCGGGCTGGACGTTCAACGCCAGTAGCGACCGGGCAGCCTGGCTGCGCAGTTGATCAAGTTGCCGGTAGCTGATCGAGCGCCCGTCATCCTCGATGGCCGGGCGGTCGACATAGTTGCGGGCAGCGTTGGCGAACAGTTGGACGATGGTCAGTGCGTTTTCGACAGGCAGCATGGGGCCTCCTCGGCCAGAGGACAGGTGCGGAAGAAAAGGGGTGTGCCGGGCAGGCGCCCGGCAAGGAAAATCAGGCGGCGGGCGGGGCGAAGCGGCGGCCGGCAGAGAAACCGCCGTCCACGGCGATCATCTGGCCGCTGACAAAGGACGCTTCGTCCGAGGCCAGGAACAGCGCGACGTTGGCCACTTCTTCCGGTTGCCCGGAGCGATTGAGCATATGTTGCGAGGCGAAGAACGCGTGGAAGGCTTCGTGCTCGCGGACCATGCTGGTCATCGGGGTTTCGATCAGGCCGGGGCACAGGCCGTTGACGCGAATATTGGCATAACCGAAGTCGATCGCCATCGAGCGCGTCAACTGGTTGATGCCGCCCTTGGACACGTTGTACGCGACGTTGCCGTCGCAACCCTGCAGGCCGAAGATCGAGCCGATGTTGATGATCGAGCCGCTGCGCCGGGGCTCCATCGATGCCAGCGCATATTTGCTGGTGAGCATGGTGCCGGTCAGGTTGATGTCCAGCACCCGTTGCCAGTTGGCGGTGCTGGTCTGGGTGACGCTGCCCTGGTCGGCGACGCCGGCCGCGTTGACCAGTACATCGATGTGGCCGAAATGGTTGATGACTTCCTGCATGACCTGTTGCACCTGCGCTTCATCGCGCACATCCAGGGTCATGAACAGGCCCGGAAAGTCCGCCGGGGCGTTGCCGATGTCCAGGCCGACAACCTGCGCGCCTTCGGCGGCAAAGCGCCGCACGCAGGCCAGGCCGATCCCCGATGCGCCGCCGGTAACCACCGCGACCTTGTTTTGCAAACGAGCCATAACTGCACCTCTTTTATTGTTTTTGGGCCAATGGGCTGGCCGAGTCTAACTGCAGATCGCGTCCGGGAGATCGTCCGTTGAGACTATTGTCGACGGGCGCTCAATCCGGGAACTTCAAGCGCACCCGTGCGCCGCTCGGGCGGCTCTGGCAGGCCAGGGTCCAGCCTTCGGCCATCTCTCTGGGGCTCAGCACGTCGTTGCGGGCCATCCGGGTTTCGCCTTCCTCGACCACGCACATGCAGGCACCGCAAAAACCTTCTTCGCAGGAGGAAGGCACATCGAGGCCGGCGGCCTTGCAGCTTTGCAGCAGGGTGTCGCCGGGCTGGCAGGCAATTTCGTGTTGCTGGCCGTCGAGCACGATCACCAGCGATTCACAGCGCGAGCCGAGGGAGGCTTGCCGGGCGGCGGCGTCTTCAGCCAGCAATTCGTCGGGATCGGGCGGGGAGACGAAGCGCTCGACGTGGATGCGTTCAGCGGCTTCGCCGAGTTCCAGCAAGGTCCGTTCGACGGTGTCCATGAACGGACCCGGGCCGCAGATGAAGTAATCGCCGCCGGCAGACCCTTTCAGCAAATGGCGCACCTGGTCGGCGGTCAGGAAACCTTGCACCGAATCCAGCGCGTGCAGCACTTGCAGTTGTTCCGGATGGGTCTGGGCCAGTTGCCGCAGCTCATCCTTGAAAATCACCGACGCTTCATCGCGATTGGCGTAGACCAACTTGATCGGCCGCCGGCTGCGTTGCAGCGTCGATTTGAGAATGGAAAACACCGGGGTGATGCCCGATCCACCGCCGAACAGTACCAAGGGTTTGTCGTCATCCGGCTGATGCTCATCGAGGCAGAAATGCCCGGCCGGCGGCAGCACGTCCAGCCAGTCACCGACCTGCACTTCGTTCATCCGGTTCGACACCCGGCCGCCTTCGACCCGTTTCACCGTGACCTTGGGGCGCTCATCGATCAGCGGCGAACTGGCCATGGAATAGCAACGGGTCAGCAGCTTGCCGGCACAGGGCACGCGAAACGTCAGGAACTGCCCCGGTTTGTAGGCAAAGCGCTCACGCAGGTCTGGCGGGATGTCCAGCACCAGCGAGCGGGCATCGGCGGTTTCATCAATCACCGCGCACACTTGCAAGGAATGACTGGTTGCCGTGGCCTGGGCCGGTGTCAGGTTCTGTTGTTGCGTGCCCATGTTCACCTCGGCCTCAGAGCCCGCTGATCAATTGGGCGTTGTCGACGCGGATCTCGGCACCGTTGACGAAACGCGACTCGTCGGTGGCGAGGAACAGCACCACATTGGCGATATCGGCCGGCGCGCACATGCGGTTCATCGGGTCCTGATCGAGGTCTTGCTGGTTGATCGCCACGCCACCGGTGAGGGCCTGGGTCATCGGCGTGTTGACGCCGTCCGGGTGCACGCTGTTGCAGCGAATGCGGTAACCCTGCTGTTTGCAGTGCAGGGCAATCGAGCGGGTCATCGCCGCCACCGCGCCCTTGGATGCCGAATAGGCGCAGAACATCGGCATCGCGCCCAGTGCGGCTACCGACGACATGTTGATGATCGAACCGCCACCGGTTTCCTTCATCGCCTGGATCGCGTACTTGCAGCCGAGGAAGTAGCCGTCGCCGTTGATTTTCTGCACCTTCTGCCACAGCTCCAGCGTGGTGTCTTCGATGCTGCCCAACGCCAGGATGGCGGCGTTGTTGACCAGCACGTCGAGGCGGCCGAAGTGTTCCAGGGTGGTCTTGATCACGTTCTGCCAGTCGCTTTCGCTGGCGATGTCGTGACGGATGAACAGCGCGTTGCTGCCGATTTGCGCGGCCACTTCACGGCCGGCACTTTCATTGAGATCGGTCAGCACCACCTTGGCGCCTTCGCGGGCCAGCAGCAGGGCGTCTTCGCGACCGATGCCGCTGGCGGCGCCGGTGATGATGCAGACTTTGCCTTCTACACGTTGCATTGTTGTTCTCCTGAGCGTGTGGTTTGAGCAGCAAGTTGTTCGGCTATGTGGGCGGCGGCGCGCCGGCCGGAATAAATGCAATCGGCCAGGGACAGGCCCGAGACATACAGATTGGAAGCGACCCCGACCGCGTTGCGCCCGGCGCTGTACAGGCCGGCAATCGGCTGGTCGGCGTGGTTCAGCACCTGACCGCTGATTTCGCAGACTTTCAGCCCGCCGAGGGTGATGACGGGGCAGGGGAAGAGGCGGCTGGCGAAGGACAGGTCGAGGGCGTACCACGGGCCTTGGTCCATGTCGGCGAGCATCGCTTGCGATTTGCCGAACGGATCGACGATGTCTCCGCGAGCGGCGCGGCTGTAGGTGTTTACGGTGCGTTGCAGGTTTTCGGACGGTAATCCGCAACGCTTGGCCAGATCCGCAAGGCTGCGGCTGCGTCTGGCGTTGAACAGCAGATTGAGCAGCACCGGCAAACGCTGGAAGGCCCAGACTTTGCCGGGGCCGACCTGGCGCAGCGCTTCGCGTACCAGCGCCCGGTCGAGAATCAGAATGGCGCGACCGTCCTGTTCTTCCACCATTGAATGGCCGAGGGTCGCGCCGTAGATTTCTTCGTTGGCGTAACGCTCGCCGCGCGCATTGACGATCAGGCCCCGGGCCCAGGCCAGCGGCGGGTTGATAAAACGCCAGGCGCTGATTTTGTCCATCCGCGCCACGCGGCCGCCGGCACTCTGGCCCAAGGCAATGCCGCTGCCGTTGCAACCGGTGGTGCCCAGCGGCAGACCGGGCAGATAGCGCGACGCATGCTGACGGACCCATTCACGGTTGAAGATGAAACCGCCGCTGCTCAGCAGCACAGCGTGGTCAGCGCGAATCAACTGGCGTTCGGCACTCGCGAGTTCAATGCGCCGCAAACGAGCGCGTAACCGATCGGCCACTGCCGGCGCGTACATGTGAATCGCCGTGGCCCAGCGTGACAAGCGGGCATGTTGTCTCGCTGCCCGACTTCCCGGTGGCAACTGCCACGCTTCGACGCCGACCACGCGGTCATTGGCATCAATTACCAGACGCCGGACTTCGCACTGGCTGCGCAGGCGTGCGCCGAGGCGCAAGGCGCTGGCTTTCAGTGGGGCAAACAGACTTGCTCCCGACAGGCCGGGGCCTTTGGTGCGGTGACCGCGCGGTGCCGGTTTGGCGACAGCGGCATAGGCCGGGACGGCTTCGTTGCCGGAGTAGTAAAGGTAGAACTGGTCGCTCGGGTAGGACGTCTTGTGCGGCGGCACGCTGGATTCGAATGCCACACCCTGGCGTTCGAGCCAGGCCAGTTGCTCGCAACTGCCTTCACAGAAATCGCGCAGGGTCTGCGGGCTCACGGCCTCGCCGACTTCCTGGCGCAGGTAGTTGAACATCGCGTCGTGGCTATCTTCGTAGCCAGCCTGACGCTGATACGGCGTGCCGCCACCGGCATACACGACGCCGCCGCTGATGGCCGTGGCACCGCCGCCGGCGAAGCGATCGAATGCCAACACCGACAAGCCGCGACTGGCCGCTTCAATCGCCGCGCAGGCACCGGCACCGCCAAAACCGACCACCAGCAAATCGCAGCGATCGTCCCAGTCCAACTGCTCGCCGCTGTTCACGCGCAATGGCGACAACTGTTGTTGAGCGTCCATGGCCAGGCCTCAACCTGCAGCAGCTAAAGCAGAGGCCGGGTTGGCGGTGGTGGTGTAGCTGCCGTCGAGGTAGACCAGCGGGGTGATGGCGTCGCTGGTGTGGATTTGCAGGATGCGCCCGATGAACACGGTGTGGGTGCCATAGCTGAAGTGGCCGTCCTGACGGCAGAGGATCGCTGACTGGGCGTCACTCAGATACGGAATGCCGCCGGGACTGGTCAGCCAGTTGCCCTGATCGAAGCGCGCCTCGCCCTTGATCGAACCGCTGCAGCGATGGGCCAGACCTTGTTGTTCGATGCCGAGGATGTTCACGCAGAAGTCCGCGCCGGTGGCCAGCGCCGCGTGGGAAGAGGCGGTCTTGTTCACGCAGATCAGCAGCGACGGCGGCTCGGTACTGAGGGAATCCACCGCCGTGGCGGCCATGGCGAAACGCTCGGAGCCGTTGCTGGTACTGATGATGGTGACTGACTTGGCCAGACGGCGCATGGCCTGGAGCATGTCGGCTTTCAGATTGTCGTCGTTCATCGCACTCGTCCTGTGGTTGTACTGGAGTGCGATGGATTTTTGCGCTGGCGTGCCCGTGCAGCATCGTCCGAGGGGACTAGGCCTTTGGGTAGTCCGCGTACGTGCCTCGGATCATCAGCGACATGGTCCGTTTGAGGGATGCCCGGCGCTTTTCACATTGTTTGAATGCCGCACAGGAGGCAGACACCGCAAGTGCGGCACGTGCCTCGCTGCACGCGCGCCCCGGCGGACGGGGTGAACAATGGAGAACAATAAAAATGCTCAACCAAGACCTGATTCGCCAGCGTCTGAGCCAGCGTGCCCGCGAGCTGGTACCGATTCTGCGTGAGCGCGCCCTCGACGCTGCGCACGCCGGCCAGTTGCCGGAACAGACCCTGAAGGATTTTCAGGACGCGGGGTTCTTTCGCATCCTGCAACCGTCACGCTGGGAAGGCTATGAACTGGAACCCAAGGATTTCTTCGAAGTGCAGATGACCCTCGCCGAAGGCTGCATGTCTTCGGCCTGGGTGCTTGGCGTCGTGGCGATTCATAACTGGCAGATGGCGCTGTTTGACGACCGTGCGGCGCAGGATGTCTGGGGCAATGACTCCAGCGTGCTGATTTCTTCTTCCTATATGCCGGTGGGCAAGGTCGAACGGGTGGAGGGCGGTTTCAAACTCAGTGGGCGCTGGGGGTTCTCGTCCGGCAGCAAGCATTGCGAATGGGCGTTTCTCGGGGCTCTGGTCCCGGCGGAGGAGGCCGGAGGCGCGCCGGATTACCGGACGTTCCTGGTGCCGCGCAGTGACTATCAAATCGTCGATAACTGGAACGTCATGGGGCTGGAAGCCACCGGTTCTCACGACATCCGGGTGGAGAACGCCTTCGTTCCCGAATACCGCACCCATCGCGCGTTCGACGGTTTCATGCAGAACAGCCCCGGAAATGCGGTGAACACCGCGCCGCTGTTTCGCCTGCCGTTCGGGCAGATTTTCGTGCGAGCCGTGTCGTCGGCAGCCATCGGTGCGCTGCAAGGCGCGGTGGATCAGTTTATCGAACACAACCGTGCGCGGGTCGGGGTCAACGATGGACGCAAGATGGTCCAGGACCCGGCGGCGCAATCGGCGCTGGCCAACGCCATGGTCTGTGTCGACGAATGCAAGACCGTGCTCTATCGCAACTTCGCCTTGATGCTGGAGCGGGCGCAAAAAGCCGAGCCGCTGAGCATGCCCGAGCGAGTGAAGATGCGTTACGACTCGGCATTGGTGGCCGACAAATGCGCGAAAGCGGTGGGCGAGCTGATGTTCAACAGCGGCGCCTCGACGATTTTCCGCAGCCACCCGATCAACCGCGCGTTCCGCGACATTCACACCGGTCGCGCCCATGTCGCCAACAGCCCGGCGAAGTACGCCTGGAACCTCGGCGCCGTGAGCATGGGCCAGGACAGCAACGACTTTTTCCTCTGACCGCACTGCGCTGAATCGGCTAGTCCGTTTGCAGGATTCCGGCGCCCGGGCTTTCCCTGAGCATGAGCGCCAAGGCGTCGCTCACCCGCGCCGGTTGCGCATCCAACAAGTACAAGGATCAACCATGAAATTTTCCCTGATTTACGAAGCCCAGACGGTGGATTCCAGCCGTGAAGGCGATCGCAAGATTTTCGAAGACACCGTCGAGCAGGCCGTGCTGGCCGACAAACTGGGCTTCGATACGTTCTGGTGCGTGGAGCACACCGCACTGAGCAACTACTCGCACATGTCTGCGCCGGAAACCATGTTGGCGTTCGTCGCCGGCAAGACCGAGCGCATCGGCATCGGCCACGGCGTGGTCTGCCTGCCGCCGGCGATGAACCACCCGGTGAAAGTCGCCGAACGCATCGCCACCCTCGACCTGCTGTCCAAGGGCCGGGTGCATTTTGGCGTCGGCAAGGGCGGCACCCAGCAGGAGGCCGGCACCTTCGGCTATGACCTGACGACGTTGCAGCCGCAGATCGACGAGATGATGTACCTGATCCCGAAAATGTTCGTGTTCGATGAGATCGAGCATCAGGGCGATTTTGTGCAGATCCCGAAACGGCCGATCCACCCCAAGCCTTATCAGGATCCGCACCCGCCGATGTACCTGGCCTGCACCAACACCGAATCGCTGAACAAGGCCGGCAGTCGCGGCATGGGCGCACTGGTGCTGGGTTTTGGCGGCCCGGAAGAAATCGCCAAGAAGGTCGAGGTCTATCACCAGGCCTGGGACAACCGGGACGTGAAACATCAGGTGGGCTTCCGTCCCAACCGTCATATCGCGGCGTTGTGCCCGGCAATCGTGCTGGAAAACAACGAAGAAGCGCGGCGTATCGGCATCCGTGGCCAGCGTTATTTCATGGAGTCGCTGGGTTACTGGTACGGCGGCGGCGAGCGTCCGGACCCGGAAAAGTGGAAGGACGACACCTTTGTCGATGGCAACGGGCAGAGCGTGATCAAGTCGCGGTTTGCCTCGGAAGAGGTCAGCGTCGATTTCTCCGACCCGACCATGGCGATGATGAACCCGAACCATGCTTACGGCACTGTTGAGGATTGCATTGGCTATGTGCAGCGGTTGATCGATGCGGGCGCCGACGAGATTCTGTTTATCTGCCAGATGGGTACGGTGCCGCAGTGGGCGCAGTTGGAGACGTTGAAGAATATTGGGGAGAAGGTGATTCCGCATTTTCGTAAGGGTTGAAATTGATTTGTATCGGACGGCCAGCCCTCACCCCAGCCCTCTCCCGGAGGGAGAGGGGGCCGACCGTGCTGTCTTGCGTCATACATCGACCTGGAAAACCGTGTCGATTATGGATTCAGTAAAACACTTCAGGTCGATGTACCTCTTCAACATCCCCCAATCGGTCCCCTCTCCCCCCGGGAGAGGGCTAGGGTGAGGGGCGCTTTTAAGGGCTGGAACGGAATCCGGCCCCCATTTCCAACGGGTCCCCAAGGCCCGTTTTTTTATGCCTTCGTTGCGCATGTGCGCTAGTCCCATTGGACGATGTTTCCCCCCGGCGAACCCGTTTGAATAGGCCTCAATACAGTCTCCCCGGCAATCGCCGTCGGGCGGCTCGGCCTGAGAACAACGAGGAGTGCATCCATGGATATCCGTGGTCTGGGTTACGTCACCCTGTTATCCAGCGATCTGGCGCAGTGGCGGCAGTACGCAAGTCAGGTGCTCGGCATGATGGTGGCCGGCAGCGATGACGATGAGCGCCTGTACCTGAAAATGGACGAGCGCCACCACCGGATTCTGGTGGAGAAAAGCACCGAGAACGGCTTCGGCGCCTGCGGTTGGGAAGTGTCGGGTAAAGCGGCGCTGGAGCAGGCCGTCATCGAGCTGGAACGCGCCGATGTGCAAGTTACCCGTGGCACCGAGGCTCAGGCCCGGGACCGCAAAGTCCAGGAACTGGTGCACTTCAGCGATCCGGACGGCAACCGCCACGAACTGTTCTGGGGCCCGTTGCAGGACTTCGCGCGCTTCGTTTCACCGGTCGGCGTGAAGGGCTTCGTCACCAATGAACTGGGCATGGGCCATGTGGTGCTGCCGGCGCCGAGCTTCGACCGTTGCCGGGATTTCTACGAACAGGTGCTCGGTTTCGGCCTCTCGGACCTGATGAAAGTCCGCTTCACACCGGACCCGGCCGAGCCGCAAAAACGCATTCACTTCCTGCATTGCAATAACGGCCGCCACCATTCGCTGGCGATTTTCGAATGCCCGATGCCTTACGGTTGCGTGCACATGATGGTCGAGGTCAACGCCCTGGATGAAGTCGGCCGGGCCCTCGACCGGGTACAGGCCAACGGCGTGAAAATGTCCGCCACTCTTGGCCAGCACACCAATGACCAGATGATCTCGTTCTACATCAAGACCCCGTCCGGGTTTGACCTGGAGTACGGCTGCGATGGCCTGGTGGTCGACTGGGACCAGCACACCCCGTTCGAAAGCACCGTGGTCAGCCACTGGGGCCATGACTTCAGTGTCGGTCGCCAATGAGGAATACGACGATGGACAAGCGAATGACCACGGCCGAAATGGTCGGCCAGCTGCGTGACGGCATGACCATCGGCATTGGTGGCTGGGGTCCGCGACGCAAGCCCATGGCACTGGTGCGGGAGATTCTGCGTTCCGACCTTAAGGACCTGACCGTGGTCGCCTATGGCGGCGCGGACGTCGGCATGCTCTGCGCGGCCGGCAAGATCCGCAAACTGGTGTTTGCCTTCGTGTCACTGGATTTCATTCCACTGGAACCGTACTTCCGCAAGGCGCGGCAGGACGCGGCACTGCAAGTGATGGAAATCGATGAAGGCATGCTCCTGCTCGGCCTGCGTGCCGCTGCGATGAAGGTGCCGTTCATTCCGACTGCCGTGGGGTTGGGCACCGATGTGCTGAAGCACAATCCGCAAATCAAGTTGATCGACTCGCCTTATGCCGACAACAAGCAATGGGTCGCCATGCCGGCACTCAAGCTCGATGCGGCGCTGATTCACGTCGACCGCGCCGATGCGCGTGGCGTGTGCCAGATCAGCGGTCCCGACCACTACATGGACGACTTGCTCGTCCGGGCCGCGACCCACAGCTACGTGACCTGCGACGAGCTGGTCGACAGCGACTACTTCCATGCCGATCCGGCGCGGGCGCATCAGGTGTTCTGGGAACGCAATCTGACCACTGCCGTGGCCCACGTGCCAGGCAGTGCGCACCCGTCTTCCTGCGCGCCGCTGTACGGCTTCGATGTCGCGCACTTCAAGGCCTACAACGCGTCGGCCCAGGCTGGCGAGGGTTGGCAGGACTACGTCCGCGACTATGTCGACTGCACCCACGAACAGTACCTGGACAAGGTCGGCGGCCTGAACGCCATCCGCAAGCTTCCTTTGCCGGTCTACTAAGCGAGCCTGAGACATGACGACTTCTGCAACGACTTACAGCCTCGCCGAGCTGATGATCTGCGCCGCTTCCGAAGCCTGGCGCGATGACGGCGAGGTGCTCGCCACCGGGATCGGGGTGATTCCGCGACTGGCCGCTTCATTGAGCATGCTGACCAGCAATCCGCAGCTGCTGATGACTGATTCCGAAGCCTACATGGTCGCCGAGCCGGTGCCACTGGGTGCACGCAACGGCTACGAGCCAAAGCGCGACAGCTGGATGGGCTTCTCGCGGATTTTCGACAACGTCTGGAGCGGCAAGCGCCACGCTCTGGTGGGCCCGACGCAAATCGACCGCTTCGGCCAGGCGAACATTTCCTGCATCGGTGATTACGCCAAACCCAAGGCACAAATGCTCGGCGTGCGTGGTTTTCCCGGCAACTCGATCAGCCATGCCAACTCCTTCTGCGTGCCCAGCCACAACCGTCGGGTGTTCGTCGAAGGCGAGGTCGATATGGTCGCCTCGGTCGGCTACAACCCGGCGCGTCTGGCCCGGGGCTGGTCGCTGGACGAGATTGATATCCGCCTGATCGTCACCGACCTGTGCGTGATGGACTTTCTCGGCCCGCAACGACAAGTGCGGATTCGTTCGCTGCACCCCGGCGTGACCGTGGAGCAGGTGCAGGACAACACCGGGTTCGAGCTGCATGTGCCGCAGGATTGCCCGACGACAGCGGCACCCACCGCCGCGCAGCTGCAACTGATCGAGCGTCTGGACCCGCACAACCTGCGCGCCAGCCAGCTCAAAGACAACCCGCCGGGCCAGCGCTGAGTCGCACCGTTTCGGAGAAAAGTGATGGCTGAACATAACGATAATAATGCCGCCGACGTGGTGCTCTACGAGGTACGCGGGGAGGTGGCGCTGGTCACCATGAATCGCCCCGAGTACCACAATGCCCAGAACTCGCAGATGACCTACGCGCTGGACGCGGCGTTTCGCCGTGCCTGCGATGACGACGAGGTGAAAGTCATCGTGCTGCGCGGGGCCGGCAAGCACTTTTCCGCCGGGCATGACATCGGTACGCCGGGGCGGGACGTTCACAAGACGTTCGACCGCGCGAGCCTCTGGTACGACCACACCAACAAACCCGGTGGCGAGTTTCTCTACGCCCGGGAGCAGGAAGTCTATCTGGGCATGTGCCGGCGCTGGCGCGACATGCCCAAGCCGACCATCGCCATGGTCCAGGGCGCGTGCATTGCCGGCGGGTTGATGCTGGCGTGGGTCTGCGACCTGATTGTGGCGAGCGAGGATGCGTACTTCGCCGATCCGGTGGTGCGCATGGGCATTCCCGGGGTCGAGTATTTCGCCCATGTGCATGAACTCAATCCGCGTATCGCCAAGGAATTTCTGTTCCTCGGCGAACGCATGCCGGCGGCGCGCGCCTACCAGATGGGCATGCTCAATCGGGTGGTGGCTCGCGAGTCCCTCGAACAGGAAACCCTCGACATCGCCGGGCGCATCGCCCAGATGCCACGCCTGGGCCTGCAATTGAGCAAACAGGCGGTGAACAACGCCGAGGACCTGATGGGCAAGCGCGCGACCATGGACATGGTCTTCGGCCTGCACCATTTCGCCCATGCCCACAATGAACTGGTGTCCGGCGACCGGCTCGGCGGCTACGACGCCAAGGCCATGGCCAGCTCGCAACGCTCCACAGGTGGGGCGTGAATATGGCGATCTCGTTGAATACCCGGCTGACCGAGTTGCTCGGCTGTCGTTATCCGATCATCCAGACCGCCATGGGCTGGGTAGCTGACCCGAAACTGGTCGCCGCCACGAGCAACGCCGGCGCCTTCGGTTTTCTCGCCGGCGCGACCATCGAGCCGCAGCACATGGAGGCGGCGATCCTTGAAACCCGACGCCTGACGGATCAGCCATTCGGGGTCAACTTCCATATGTACCAGCCCAACGCCGACGAGATTGTCGAGTTGGTGCTGCGCCACAAGGTGCGGGCGGTCAGCTATAGCCGTTCTCCCGGTAAGCAGATGATCCAGCGCCTGAAGAATGCCGGTGTGGTGTGCATTCCCACGGTCGGCGCGCTGAAACACGCGCAGAAAGCCGTGGAAATGGGCGCCGATGCCGTGACCGTACAGGGCGGCGAGGGCGGGGGGCATACCGGTTCGGTGCCGACGTCGTTGCTGCTCGATCAAGTGGTCAATGCGGTGTCGGTTCCGGTGGTGGCGGCCGGTGGCTTCAAGGACGGCAGGGGACTGGTGTCGGCCCTGGCCTACGGCGCCGAAGGTATCGCCATGGGCACGCGGTTTCTGATGTGTGCCGAAAGCCCGGTGCCGGCGCAGACCCTGGCGCGTTATCTGGCAATCAAGGACCCGGCGGCGATCATCGTCAGCCGAGCCATCGACGGCATGCCGCAACGGATGATCCGCAACGAACTGCTCGACCGACTGGAAACCAGCGGCGTGTTCAAACGCTGGGTGCTGGCGGTGCGCAGCGGTCTTGCTTACCGCCGCCACAGCGGCATGAGTTTGACTCAGTTGCTTTCCAGCGCTCTGAAAATGCGCAGCAACGGAGACCTGACTGCCGCGCAAAGCATCATGGCCGCCAACGCGCCGATGGTCATTCAGAAAGCCATGGTCGACGGGCTGCCGGCCGAAGGTGTGTTGCCTTCGGGGCAGGTCGCGGCCTCCATCGACAGCCTGCCGAGCTGTGCCCAATTGATCGAGCAGATCGTTCGTGACGCGGAATTGCGTCTGGACGAACTCTGCCGTCGCGTGTCGTGAAAGGAAAAAATATGCAGCCATTCAGCGTCAGTATCGATAACGGCATTGCCGAGCTGGTGTTCAACCAGCCGCCGGTCAACGCCTTCAATTGCCGGACCTGGGCCGATATCGCCCGTGAAATCGAAGGCCTGGGCACCGACAACCGGGTGCGGGTCATCGTGATCCGCGCCGAAGGTCGCGGCTTCTGCGCCGGGGTCGACATCAAGGAACTGGCCGCCGACGGCAACCTGATCGTGGCGGTCAACAAGGGCAACTACGACAGCTTCAAGGCCATTCACCGCAACCCGAAACCGGTAATCGTGGCGGTGCACGGTTTTGTGCTCGGCGGTGGCATCGGACTTTGCGGCGCCGCCGACATTGTCGTGGCCTCCGAGTGCGCCACTTTTGGCGTTCCGGAAGTTGACCGTGGCGCCATGGGCGGTGGCGCGCATTTGCAGCGGCTGTTTCCGGTGCAGAAGGTCCGGCACATGTATTTCACCGGCGAGCCGATCAACGCGACCGAAGCCTGGCGCCTCGGGGCGGTGGAACGTGTGGTCAAGCGCGAAGACTTGCGTGAAACGGCATTGCAGATCGCCCGCACCATCGCCGCCAAGAGCCCGGCCATGATCAGCCTCGCCAAAGAAGCACTGAACGGCATCGAGGACGGCAATCTGGAAGACAAGTATCGCTGGGAGCAGGGCTTCACGCTTGAAGCCTATCGCTCACTGGATTCACAGGAAGCACGGGACTCGTTTATCGAGAAACGTGATGCCCGGTTCAACGGCTGAAGGTGCGCACATGGATCTGACTTATACCCCGGCCCAACAGGCCTTCCGCGCCGAAGCGCGCGCGTGGCTGACGGCCAACGTGCCGCGCGAGCCGCTGCAATCATTCGACACCGAACAAGGTTTTGCTCAACACCGGGCTTGGGAAAACCGCCTCAACGACGGGCGCTGGGGCATGGTGACCTGGCCGGTGGAGCTGGGCGGGCGCGGTTGCGACTTGATCGAGTGGCTGATTTTCGAGGAGGAGTACTACCACGCCGAGGCGCCTGCGCGGGTCAATCAGAACGGCATTTTCCTGCTCGGCCCGACGTTGATGGAATACGGCAGCGAAGCCCAGAAAGCGCGCTTTCTGCCGCGCATGGCCACCGGGGAAGACATCTGGGCCCAGGCCTGGTCCGAGCCGGGAGCGGGTTCCGACATGGCGGCGATCCGTTCTCGGGCCGAACGGGTCGGCGACCACTACGTCATCAACGGCCAGAAGACCTGGTCTACCCGCGCCGTATGGGCCGACTGGGTGTTCGGGATCTTCCGCACCGATCCGAACTCGCAGCGTCATCATGGCCTGACGTTCATTCTTCTGCCGCTGGATACGCCGGGGATTACGGTACGGCCGATTCCTCAGCTCAACGGTTTGCCGGGCTTCGCCGAAATCTTCTTCGACGACGTCAAGGTGCCGGTGGAAAACGCCTTGGGTGGCGAGGGCATGGGCTGGCATGTGGCGATGTCCACCGCCGGTTTCGAGCGCGGCTTGCTGCTGCGTTCGCCTGCACGCTTCCAGGAAACGGCGCGGCGTCTGGTGCAGTTGTATCAGGCCAATCGCGAGCAGGCCGACCGTGACCCGGCGATTGGTGAGGCGGTAATGCGCGCCTGGCTGGACGCCGAGGCCTACACCCTCAACACCTACCGCACCGCCTCGCAACTGGTGCAGGGCGGCAAGATCGGGCCGGAATCCTCGACCAACAAAATCTTCTGGTCGGAACTCGATCAGCGCATGCACGACACCGCCATGAGCATCCTCGGCCTGCGTGGCGAGCTGCTGCCCGAAGCCCCGGCGGCGGGCGATGTCGGCCACTGGCTGGAAGGTTTTCTGTTTGCCCAGGCCGGGCCGATCTACGCCGGCACCAACGAGATCCAGCGCAACATCATTGCCGAACGCATGCTCGGCATGCCGCGTGCTTGAGGAAGAGACCATGGACTTTAATTTCAGCCGCGACCAACTGCTGTTCCAGGACAACGTCAGGCATTTTCTGATCAACGAGGTGACGCCGGAACGTATTCGCGAACTCTGGCAGACCGACAGCGGGCGCAGCGATGAACTATGGGGGCAATTGGTCGAACTGGGGCTGACTGCACTCACCGTTCCCGAAGCGTTTGGCGGAATGGGCATGAACGAACTGGACTTCGTGCTGCTCGCTCAGGAATGCGGGTATGCAGGATTGCCCGAGCCGTTGGTGGAAACGATGCTGGTGGGCGTGCCGCTGCTCGCCGGACTTGATGAGCGCCACGGGGCACTCAAGCAGGACTGGCTCGGGCGCATCGCGGAAGGCAGCGCTCGACTGGCGGTTGCCGAACCGGGTAATCCGCTGGTCAGCGATGCCCATGTCGCCGATTTGCTGTTGCTGGCCCATGGCGATGAGGTGCATGCGGTGGAACCGGGTGCGGTGCAGTTGACCCGCAACGTGTCGGTTGATCCGGCTCGGCAGTTGTTCCAGGTCTCCTGGACTCCGTCGCCGGCGACCTGCGTGGCCTCCGGCGAACAGGGGCAGCGACTGTGGGCGGAGGCGGTTGATCGTGGCGCGCTGGGCAGTGCTGCGCAGATGCTGGGGCTGGCCAAACGCATGGTCGATCTTGCGGTGGACTACACCTTCGAGCGCAAACAGTTCGGCAAACCGGTGGGGTCGTTTCAGGCCGTCAAGCATTTGATGGCGAATGTCGCGGTGCAGATCGAGTTCGCCAAGGGGCCGCTGTATCGCGCGGCCTGTTCCGTCGCCGAGCAGTTGCCGAACCGCTCGGTGCTGGTGTCCCACGCCAAACTGGCGACCTCCGAGGCCGCGATGCTGGCGGCGAAAAACACCATTCAGGCCCACGGCGCCATGGGCTACACGTGGGAAGTCGATCTACATCTGTTCATGAAGCGTGCCTGGGCGCTGGACAAGGTCTGGGGGGATCGTGGCGCTCACAAAGAGCGCATCCGTACAGCCTTGTTCGACGGACGTTGCGCACTGGGTGCCGGTCAGACGTTCTGACGGCAACACTTACCGAGAAAAATCATGCCTGAAGCTTATATTGTCGACGCCCTGCGCACGCCTACCGGGCGGCGCAAGGGTGGTTTGAGCCATATTCACGCGGCCGATCTGGGCGCTCACGTCTTGCGCGCGCTGGTCGAACGCAACGGCATTCCCGATGAGGATTACGACGACGTGATCTTTGGCTGCGTCGATACGATCGGCCCGCTGGCCGGAGACATTGCGCGCACCAGTTGGCTGGCTGCCGGACTGTCGCAATCCGTGCCTGGCACCACGATTGATCGCCAGTGCGGCTCGTCCCAGCAAGCGGTGCACTTTGCCGCGCAAGCGGTGATGAGTGGCACCCAGGATGTGGTCATCGCCGGCGGCGTGCAGACCATGACGCAGATCCCGATTTCCTCCGCCATGATCGCGGCCGAGCCTTTGGGCTTCAGTGATCCGTTCAGCGGCTCCGAAGGTTGGGTACGGCGCTACGGTGCGCAACCGCCGACGCAGTTTCGTTCGGCGCAGATAATTGCCGAGAAGTGGGGATTGTCTCGCGAGCAACTGGAAGCGTATTCGCTGGAGTCCCATCAACGGGCATTGCGCGCCATTGAGGAAGGACGGTTCCTGCGGGAAATCGTGCCGCTGGCAGACGTGGTTCACGATGAAACGCCGCGTCAGACCAGCCTGGCGAAAATGGCCGAACTGGATTTTCTGTTTGGCTGCGACCGGGTGACGGCGGCGGTGTCCAGTCAGACCTGCGATGCGGCGAGCGCGATGCTGATCGTTTCCGAAGCGGCGCTCAAACGCTATGGACTGACGCCGCGTGCGCGAATCCACCACCTCAGCGTGCGCGCCGAAGACCCGATCTGGATGCTGACGGCGCCGATTCCGGCCACGGCTTATGCATTGAAGCGCGCCGGCATGAAGCTCGAAGACATTGATCGGGTGGAGATCAACGAAGCCTTTGCCTCCGTCGCCATGGCCTGGCTGAAAGAAACCGGCTATCCCCACGAACAGACCAACGTCAACGGCGGCGCGATCGCCCTCGGCCACCCGTTGGGCGCCACCGGCACGCGCTTGATGTGCAGCCTGCTGCATGAACTGGAGCGCAGCGGTGGCCGCTTCGGTTTGCAGACCATGTGCGAAGGCGGCGGGCAGGCCAACGTGACCATCATCGAACGTTTGTGAATGAAGTTTTGAAGGGAGCAGCACCATGCAGATCTGTAAAAACCGCGTCGTGATCATTACCGGCGCCGGGGGAGGGCTGGGGAGGGCGTATGCGCTGGCGTTCGCCGCCGAGGGCGCGAAAGTGCTGGTCAACGACATCAACCGTGAGGCCGCACTGGCGGTGGTGGATGCCATCGAGTCCCAGGGCGGTATGGCGGTGGCCAACAGCAACGACATCACCCGTTATGACGATGCGGCGTTGATTGTGCGCCAGGCGATCGAGACCTTTGGCGGGCTGGACGTGGTGGTCAACAACGCCGGCATCTGCCGTGATCGCATGTTCACCAGCCTGAGCGAATCCGACTGGGATGCGGTGATGGCGGTGCACCTCAAAGGGCATTTCTGCATTTCCAGCCACGCTGCGCGTTACTGGCGTGAGCAGGTAAAGGCTGGCCAGACCGTGAGCGGGCGGATCATCAACACCAGCTCCGGAGCGGGTTTGCAGGGCTCAATCGGTCAGTCCAACTACGCCGCAGCCAAGGCCGGCATCGCTGCGCTGACACTGGTGCAAGCCGCGGAACTGGGGCGCTATGGGATTACCGTCAACGCCCTGGCCCCGGCGGCGCGTACCGGCATGACCGAAGAGGTGTTTGCCGACGTCATGAAAAAACCGGAAGAGGGCTTCGACTACTTTGCACCGGAGAACGTCGCGCCGTTGGTGGTGTGGCTCGGCTCGCAGGAATCCGCAGAGGTGAACGGGCAGATGTTTGAAGTGGAAGGCGGCAAGCTGTCAATTGCCGATGGCTGGCGTCGCGGGCCGGAACTGGACAGGCGGGGCCGTTGGGCCGTGGGTGAAGTCGGCGGGGCGGTCGCGCAACTGCTGAACCGGGCGGTGCCGGCTGCGAAGGTGTATGGCAGCTGAGATTCGATTCCTGGCACTCGTCTGCTGTTATGGCAGGCGAGTGTGCTGCCGTTTTCCATGGGTGTTACTCAGCTACCGTTCTGCACCTTTTCCGGGCTCGCAATGAGCCAATAGGTAGCAAATCCCGATCTTTGTGCCGGCAATTGTGATGGTTGTGCACGGCGAATTTTCTCCTTAATTCATTCGAATCAAACGCTTAGCGCTGTGCAGCAGGTTTTGGCACGCATTCTGCTTTTATGTATCCGTGGATAATTGGATACAAAAAGACAAAAGGTGCCGCCATGCAATTCGCTCCCGCCTACGATCAGCGCCAACCGATGACCGCCGAGGAGGAGGCCTACAACTTTCTTCTGGAAGGCATCTGCGGCGGCCGTTACCGCAAGGGTGACCGGTTGATCGCCGAGGACATCGCCGGCGAAATCGGCATGAGCCGGATGCCTGTGCGTGAAGCCTTTCGACGTCTCGATGCACAGGGGCTGGTGACGCTAAGGCCCAATCGCGGTGCGATTGTCAGCGGTCTGGATGTCGAGGAAATGCACGAGGTCTTCGAGATGCGCAGCGCGCTGGAAGGGCTGGCGATTCGAGTCGCCGTGCCGAAGATCGGCGAGCGTCAGTTGACGGCCCTGGAACGACTGCTCGATGAAATGGATGACTACCGCGACGAGAGTGCGGCCTGGGTTAGCCGTCATCGCAAGTTCCATGAATACCTGTGCAGCCTCAGCGGACGACCGCGTCTGGTGAAACAGATCAGCGCGCTTTACTCGCTGATCGAAGCTCCCATGCGCCTTTGGCTACAACACGGTGAAAAGCCGTTGAGTGCACGCGAGGAACACGTGGTGATCCTTGATGCGATTCGCGCCGGTGATGCGGTCAAGGCTGAAGCGGTGGTGCGCGAGCACATCGAAGGCACGGTCCCCGAACTGATCAAGTTTCTGCAATCGGAACGATAACCACAGAGCGGGCAACGAACCCGCCGATGTTTTGACTTTGAGTACTGCCCTGTTACTAACCGAACTGGAGTGTCTGGTCATGCATACGTCTCGCCTGTTGTTGGCTGCAATTTCCCTAGGGCTCTTTACGCAGTGGGCGGTTGCCGCACCCACCGTGCCGGAACGCTTGCTCAAGGTCGACAAACTCACCTATTGCTCGGGCATGGATTCGCCGCCTCTGGTTTCCTTCGATGAAGCGCAAAAGCCCAAGGGCCTGACCGTGGATCTGGGCCTGGAAGTCGCCAAACGTCTGGGGGACAAGAAAGTCGAGTGGCGGGTGATCCCGTTCTCCGGATTGCTGCCGGCCTTGCTGGCCAAGCAGTGCGACATGATCGTCGACCAGTTGTTCGACAAGCCCGAGCGCCGCGAGGTGATCGACATCGTCAACTACATGTATTCCAGCCAGGCGGTGGTAGTGCCCAAGGGCAATCCGAAGGGGCTCAAGACGCTGCCCGATCTCAGCGGGCACAAGATCGCGGTGCTCAATGGTTCGACCATCAAGACCTTGCTCGACACCGAGAATGAAAACTTGACCAAGGCCGGCAAGCCACCGATGAAACTGGTGGTCTACAACACCGACACCGATGCATTCCAGGCGCTGCGCATCAGTCAGGTCGACGCTTACGGCACCACGGTGGAAACCGCTGGATATTACGCCGCCATGGCCCCGGATCTGTTCGAGGAGGGCGTTCCAGCCTTCAGCCGGATCCTCACCGGCCTGGGCATTCGCAAGGACGATCCGCAATTGAGCGCCGCCGTGCAGCAAGTGGTCACCGACATGCGCAGCGATGGCAGCTACAACCAGCTCCTGAGTAAATGGCACGTCTCCAGCGACACCCTTGATTGAGGTAGGCGTTGATGAATTTCAATTGGGATGTGTTCTGGCAGTACCTGTTGCAGCCCAGCGGGGTCTACCTCACCGGGCTCTGGCTGACGTGCCTGATCAGTGTGCTGGCCATGTTATTGGGTTGTGTTTTGGGATTGGCGGCGGCGTTGCTGCGTTTATCGAAGAGCCCGTTGCTGCATCTGCCGGTGCGCTTTTATGTGTGGTTGATGCGCGGGACGCCCTTGCTGGTGCAGATCGTCTTTCTCTACACGGCGCTGGCGGCGGGCGGGATTTTCCGCTTCGAAGACATTGAGCTGTTCGGTCTGGTGGTCCCCGGCAATATCCAGGCTGCGATCATCGCACTGGGCCTGAACGAAGGCGCGTACATGGCCGAGATCATTCGTGCCGGTATCGGTGCCGTCGACAAGGGGCAATATGAGGCCGGGCGTTCCCTGGGCATGACCTTCGCCAAACTGATGCGGCGGATTGTCTTGCCGCAGGCGTTTCGGGTCATCGTGCCGCCGCTGGGCAACGAGTTCAACGTGATGCTTAAAAACACCACGCTGGTCAGTGTGATCGGTGTGCAGGAGCTGCTGCTCAGCACACAGATGGTGACTTCGGCGACTTTCCGCGTGTTCGAGTTGTACCTCGTGGTGGCGATCTATTTCCTGTTGCTCACCACGCTTTGGGGCTTCTTCCAGCGCTGGCTGGAGACACGTTTCGGCCAGTCGGACCGACCTTCGTCGCCGCCGGCATCCAGCCGGATGTTCGGTCGCAGCACGCTGAAACTGCTGAGGGGACGTTAAGCATGGCGCATCACAGTGACGAACTGATCATCGAAGCGATGAACATTCACAAGTCGTTCGGCAACCTCGAAATTCTCAAGGGCATTTCCCTGCAAGTCCGGCGCGGTGAAGTGGTGGTGCTGATCGGCGCCTCGGGGTCGGGCAAAACCACGTTTATCCGCTGCATCAATTTGCTGGAAGACATTCAGTCCGGGCAGATCCGCGTCAACGGCCAGTCCATGGGCTATCGCACCAAGGCCGATGGCAGCCTGGTGCGGGATTCGAGCGCAACATCGCCCGTCAGCGGCGGGACATCGGCATGGTGTTCCAGCGCTTCAACCTGTTCCCGCACATGACCGCGCTGGAAAACATCATCGAAGCACCGATTCAGGTGTTGGGTGTGCCGCGCAAAGCGGCGGAGGAACAGGCGCGGGCACTGCTCAAGCGTGTCGGATTGGCCGAGAAGGCCAACCATTACCCGTCGATGCTTTCCGGTGGCCAACAGCAGCGGGTGGCGATTGCCCGGGCCCTGGCCATGAAACCCCAGGCGATGCTGTTCGACGAACCCACCAGTGCCCTGGACCCGGAAACCGTCGGTGAGGTTCTGCAGGTGATGAAGGAACTGGCGGAGGAGGGCATGACGATGGTGGTGGTCACCCATGAAATGGGTTTTGCCCGTGAGGTCGCCAACCGTGTGGTGGTACTCGACCAGGGTGAACTGATCGAGCAGGGACCGCCGGAACAGATTTTCAGTCACCCCACTCATCCCCGTACCCAAGTCTTTCTCAGCCGCGTGCTGTGAGACCCACAAGGATATTGACGATGCGTTTATCGAGCGTGTTTGCGGCCCTGTGCTGCGCTGCGGTGGTGCCCTTTACTCAGGCTGCCGACCCGGTGGTGAAGGTCTACAACTGGTCCGACTACATCGGCCCTGACACCCTGAAGAACTTCGAAAAAGACAGCGCCATCAAGGTGCAGTACGACATCTTCGACACCAATGAAATGCTCGAGGCCAAGCTGCTTTCCGGGCACTCGGGGTATGACGTGGTGGTGCCTTCCAGCCAGTTTCTGTCCAAGCAGATCCGGGCCGGTGCCTATCAGCCGCTGCAGCGAGAGTTGCTGGATAACTGGAAGCACCTCGACCCGCGCTTGATGCAGCGTCTGGAAGCGGCCGACCCGGGCAATCGTTATGCCGTGCCTTATATGTGGGGCACCGTGGGCATCGGCTACAACGAGGAGAAGGTTCGCGCGGTGCTGGGCAAGGACGTGCCGCTGGATTCCTGGGCCATGGTGTTCGATCCGCAGAACCTTTCCAGGCTTAAAAGCTGCGGCGTGGCCTTTCTCGATGCGCCGGTAAAGATCATTCCTCAAGCCATGCTTTATCTCGGGCTGGACCCCAACAGCGTCAAGCCGGACGACTACAAGCAGGCGTCGAAACTGCTGATGACCTTGCGGCCGTCGGTGACCTACTTCAACTCATCGAAGTACACCGCGGACCTGGCCAATGGCGATATCTGTGTGGCGATCGGTTACTCCGGCGACGTGATGCAGGCCCAGACCCGGGCTCGCGAGGCCGGGAAAAACATCGATATCCGCTACGTCATTCCCAAGGAAGGCGTGAACCTGTGGTTCGACATGCTGGCGATCCCCAAGGATGCCGGCAACGTGGCCAACGCTCATGCGGTGATCAACTATCTGCTGCGACCCGAGGTGATTGCGTCGGTCAGTGACTATGTCGGGTATGCGAACCCGAACAAGGACGCCACGCCGTTGATGGACCCCAAGGTCAGCGGCAACCCGGGGATTTACCCGGGCGATGAGGTGATCAGTCACACCTTTGTCTCCGCCGATCTGCCGGAAAACATCCAGCGCCTGATGACCCGCGAATGGAACCGGATCAAGTCCGGCCAATGAATCCTTGTTTTGAAGAGTCTTTGCCATGCTGAATTTTTCTGCTCACGAGTATCCGTATCCGTCGCAACGCCAAAGCGTGTTTGCCCGTCGAGGAATGGTGGCGGCGTCCCAGCCGCTGGCCGCTCAGGCCGGTATCGAGATGATGCAAAAGGGTGGCAATGCGATCGACGCTGCCATCGCCACGGCTGCGGCGCTGACCGTGGTCGAGCCTACGGGTTGCGGTCTTGGCGGTGATGCTTTTGCTCTGGTCTGGTTCAAGGATCAGTTGCATGGACTCAATGCCAACGGCCATGCGCCGGCAGCTTTGAGCATCGAAACGGTCAAGGCGGTCGGTCATGAACAAATGCCGCTGTATGGCTGGACGCCGGTGACGGTGCCCGGCTGTCCATCGGCGTGGGCTGAGCTTTCTCAACGTTTTGGCGTGTTGCCGTTCGCTGACTTGCTGCAACCGGCGATCAGCCTGGCGCGGGATGGTTTTCCGCTGTCGCCAGTGGTTGCCCATCAGTGGCAGATTGCTTTGGACGAATTCAGTCCCCATCGCGACGAGGTGCTGGACGCGTGGTTCGACACCTTTCTGATTGAGGGCAGGGCGCCGGGGGCAGGGGAGCTGTTTCGCAATCCGGCACAAGCGCGGACGCTTGAAGAGTTGGCGCAGAGCCGCTGCGAGAGTTTGTATCGTGGCGCATTGGCCCAACGGCTGGATGCTCATTCGCGGGTGACTGGCGGATACCTGCGAGCCACGGATCTGGAACATTACCGTGCACAGTGGGTGGAGCCGATCCACGTCAACTATCGCGGTGTGGATGTCTGGGAAATCCCGCCAAGCGGCCAGGGTCTGGTTGCGTTGATGGCGCTGAAGATTCTTGAAGGTTTCGACTTTGATCATCGTGACAGCCAACAGACTTGGCATCGTCAGCTGGAGGCCATGAAACTGGCCTACAGCGATGGTTTGCACTACATCACCGATCCACTGCACATGCGCGTGGCGGTGGCCGATCTGTTGAGTGATGACTACAGTGCACGGCGTCGCGGGCAGATTGGCGATAAAGCCCAGCCACCCAAGCCTGGCGATCCTCACTCCAGCGGTACCGTGTATCTGGCGACGGCCGATGGGCAAGGCAACATGGTGTCGTTCATCCAGAGCAATTACCACGGCTTTGGTTCGGGTGTGGTGCTGCCCGACAGTGGCATTGCCCTGCAGAACCGAGGGCAGGAATTCAGCCTTGATCCGGAACATGCCAACCGCCTGGCGCCGGGCAAGAAGACGTTTCATACGATTATTCCGGGGTTCCTGACCAAGGACGGAAAGGCACTTGGACCGTTTGGTGTGATGGGTGGGTACATGCAGCCTCAGGGGCATGTGCAGATGGTCATGAATCTGGTGGATTTCGGGCTGAACCCGCAGTCGGCGCTGGACGCTCCGCGCTGGCAATGGTTGGGGGGATGAAGGTGGGGATCGAGCAGGGAGCTTCGAGGGATCTGGCCAATGCCTTGATGCGCCGGGGGCATGAGGTGCAGATCGCCTGTGATCTGACGGATTACGGCCGGGGGCAGATCATTCTTCGTGATCCGGTCAGTGGCGTGTTGTGTGGCGGGACTGAGCCGAGGGCGGATTCGCATATTGCGGTTTGGTAAGTCAAAAGTAGAAGTGCAGCGAATGTCTTCGAATGTGAGGCTATTAATAGGTTAACTACACTAAATGACCGTTTAGTCGAGTTATTACAGGCTGTATTGAAAATCGTTGGAGCAGGTCATGAATCCACGCTCGATTACTGCGTCAAACCTGATCGCATCACTGGACCTTGAACCTCACGTCGAAGGCGGATTCTTTCGCAGAACCTATCAGGCCGACCACCGGGATATGCTCGAAACAACGGGCGGTCCACGTTATTTGATGACGTCGATTTACTACCTGTTGACCGAAGATTCACCGGTCGGCCAGTTTCATTTCAACCAGTCGGACATCCTGCATTATTTCCATCTGGGCGATGCCATCGAGTACAGCCTGATTCATGCCGACGGCTCGCTGCAGACGCTGGTGATGGGCAGCGACATTCTGGCAGGACAACATCTACAGCTGCACGTACCGGGCGGAATCTGGAAAGCCTCCAGACTGCTGAATGGCGAGAACGGATTTGGCTTGATCAGCGAAGCGGTTTCGCCAGGATTTGATTTTGCGGATATGGAAATGGGGAATCGGCGGAAACTCACGGCGGAGTATCCGCAGCATCGAGCGCTGATTGAAAAGCTGACGCGTGACGAGGATTGAGAGCCGTACATTTGAAATGGATCGTGTGATCACCTGGCATCAAGCGCATGGTGCCTTGGAGAGAGATGTTGGAGATTGAAATCGGGTGTGCTTGTCGAGATTTTGAAAATTTGCAAAGAATCTAAGTCATTGAAATTTATAGTATTTTTATAGAGCAAGAAAACGTTTCCACTCAAAGTTTGATTTTTTCGCATATTTAACTAGGTTTAAAGGAAATTTTTGCACGTTAAAATGTGTTTCGCACTTTCGCATAGGTCGTACGAATGGATGGGGTCAGCGTAAGGCGCGGTGCTTTAGTGTTTGCAGGCGAGAGAAAGCTTGAAATATTGGAGCTCTTGACATCAAGCAAAATTAAGGCGCGGGATTTAGTCACGCACGAGGTCGTAACTATCTCGCCAGGAGATATTGATTTCGAGTTCGAGCTTAAACGCTCAGAGTCGGTATCAGACCCATCAAAGAAACCTGCAACCAAACCGACAATCGATGCGTTTAGTGAAGATGAAATGAGGCTTGCGGATCTTCGTTATACTACGCTTTTGCCGTTTTTATCACAAAAGCCTCTTCCAAAAATCGATCTGGAAAATGCAGCAAAAACTTTAAATGTGAGCGTATCCCAGGTTTACCGTCTGATTGCTTTAATGGATTCGGATAAGGGTTTCGTTAGCTTGATACAAAAGAGAAGGGGGCGTACCACGGGTGCCAAGCAGATAAGTGGCGTTGTGGAGGATGTTATTCAGGTCGCTATAGATGAGCACTACAAAGGCACGGGAGTTACGGTCGAATCCATACATGAAAAAATTAAAGAGCAGTGTATGGCTCGAAATCTTCCCATACCTAGTCTCGGCACCGTATCCAATAGAATCAAAGAAAGGTCTCCTCGAGAGTTATTGACAAATACTCTAGGAAAAAAAGCGGCAGACCAAGAACTATCGGTGCGGGGCGGAAAGATTCTCCCAGCAGCTCCATATGAATTGATACAGATCGATCATGCCCTTGTAGATTGCATTATTGTTGATAGAGAGACCCGTGAACCTCTAGGGCGTCCTTGGGCAACCTTGGCAATCGATGTGTACACCCGCGCAGTTGTTGGCGTTCACTTATCTTTGAGTCATCCGTCTTCAATGTCGGTGGCTCTATGTGTCGCGCATACTATTTTGCCGAAGAATCAGTGGCTCAAAGCATATGAGTTGGACGGGGCCGAATATCCATTTTATGGAGTGCCAAAAAGAATTCACGTTGACAACGCGAAAGAATTCAAATCAAGTAATTTAAAGAACAGTTGCCGCTGGTACGGCATAGACCTGACCTACAGGCCCAAAGGCGTTCCCCATAATGGTGCGCATATTGAAAGGCTGATTGGAACCTTCATGAGAAGGGTTCACTTACTACCTGGTGCAACGATGTCTTCTGTGAAGGAACGGGGAGATTATAATAGCGAAAAAAATGCCGCCCTTTCATTTCCTGAGTTCCGCGAATGGTTCATCAGGGAACTCGAAATATATCACAAAAGAAAACACTCGGCTATCGGCTGCTCGCCATTGCTCCAATGGGAGCGTCATTACAGAACAGATGATGGGGTGCTGCATTATCCCAAAATTATTGAAGATAGACGCAGGTTGCTTATCGACTTCATGCCCATTAAAAGGCGGTACATTTCTCGCTCCGGCATCAAGCTGAACAATATCGAATACTATTCTGCAGCGCTTAAAAGATTCGATATAAAGACTCGCTGCCAAGTACGGTACGATCCTGAAGCTATAAGAAAAATTTGGGTTTTACCAGAAGGCGAAAGTCATTATATAGAGCTAACTTATTCCGACCTCAGATTTCCAAATGTTTCCCTGGCGGAATTCCAGCACGCTCGAAAACAGCTTGCGGCCGTGAGCGATCGTCGGGTAACAGCGGCTGAAACATTTGCCCTTATTAAAAGAAATGATGAACTAGTCGGGCGCGCGGTCTCGCTTACAAAGCAAGCTAGGAAAATGAATGAGCGAAAAATAAACCGCAAAGAAGACCTAGGTCACCCACTGAACCGGGAGTCCGTTGTACAAGGCACACCGATAAGTGTGGACTACGCCCGTAAACCCACCGCATTCGATATTGAAGACTGAGATATCCTAGGAGCCTGTACCATGAAATCTGGGGTTTCATTCGATCACATTTCATCCTCTCGTCGCCAGGCGGTGGCGTGGAGCGACGATAAGCGGGTTAGCCTCATTTACAGCGATTGTTGGGTCAACTATCCCGAGGTAAAAACCGTCAGAGGAGCCGTTCGCGCAGTTTATGGAATGCCGCCTAAAATCCAAGCGCAGTGCGTGCTGATATCTGGTGACCCTGGAATGGGCAAAACGAGTTTGTTCTCACGCATAGAATCGGACTTAGAGACCGCACTGAAACGCTCGGAAGACCCGCGTGGATATATCTCTTTTACGGTACCTCCAGATCCTACTTTGTCTGGATTTGAAGAGTCGATCGAGAAAGCTCTAGGGGTTTCCATTGGTCGGATGCGCGGTGGCGTTTTCCCAACATCCTTCACCCGGGCTTTCGAGATCAGAAGAGTCAGGATGGTGTTGATTGATGAAATTCACAATCTCCTCAATGCGAACAGGGTCGAACAACGGAAGAATCTTGCCTTTTTCCGGGCGCTTAGCAGCCCGCCTTTGTCACTGTCCATCGCTGCATTCGGAACAGATGACGCCCATCACTCGATCAGCAGTGACGATCAGTTAGCTCGACGCTTTCAGAGTTATAAGTTGCCGCGCTGGAGTGAAAATGAAAATTTTCGATCTTTTCTCGCAGCTTATGAAAGCTTTTTGCCCCTGAAGAAACCGTCCGAACTCTGGGGAGCAAGTAAAGCAAAGTACCTTATCAAGGAAACGGGCGGGATCACCGACGCCATTGTCAAACGCATTACACGGGGCGCAGTCTGGGCAATATTGGATGGTAAAGAAAGCATTGATATGAAGTGCCTTGAGAAAGCAGCGGAGATCCCCCTTATTTCGAGTCCTTCGATGATGAGGTCTAATCAAAGCTGCTCCGGGCTAATCAAGCCGCTTGCAAGCGAGTCAATCTCAGGTTGGATTACTAGGGGGCAATACTCAAAAAACTCTTCACCTTTTGATGATGCAGCGGATGCAATTAAGAAATGGGGGGCAGCTGATGCAGACCACAGTATCTCGCCAAAGTTACGCAGAGAATTATCGAAAATATTGGGTGTCAATTCTCTGCTCTTCGATTACCTATTCTTGGATTATGGATCGTGGTTAAAACAGCCCCCTGATTTGCGGGTGGACATGTGTGAGATGTGCTTGCTTGAAGATTTTTCCACCTACCGGCGACCGACGAGCAGGAGCATGTGGGCTTACAGCTGGTTCAATGTTTGCCCTGTGCATGGCAATTTAATAAGGGACGTCGGCAGCGCCAAGCCGTCTCAAGGAATTGCTAATGCACTAGACCAATACTTTGGGCCCACTCCTCAATTCTTACCAATCGCTAAGCAGGCTTTACTTTCCGTTCGCAAACACAACGCGATTGGCTCTAGAACATTCAAAAAGCTTAGTCTGATGGCCTACTACTTCCAGCAATGGTACATATCAGCCCTGAAGAAAGGGAAGGTGCACATACCTGGAGCTCAGTCCGTAGTCCCTTTGGCTGATTTTGAAATATTTATGTCTGACCTAATCGCGATTATTGGAAAAAAACGCAGTTACCCCTATCACGAAAAGTCCTATATCGCACGGCTACTCGACATAAAAGGGGAATGTTCGTTAAGTGTACGACTATCGCCATCCGCAGGACCGGAGGCATGCTTGTGTTTTGATGTCAAAGAACACCCTTCCGACGTCCGCATGGCGATGTTTGGACTACTGGGTATGTTTATAGGCGTGCCTCACTGCGTCCGACGATGGCAGCAGGGAGAAAACTTTCAGGCACGAAACGATAATCTTGAGCGACTCTGGTGGGGTATGCACAGTGAACTCGGACAGAATTTGGGGTACCTGGAGTGGCTAGAAGGCCGCTCGCGCAATTGGAATATCGCCATCAAGGATAGGTATAGCCATTTACTCGTGGACTTGTGGCAGAAAAAGCGAGCAGGCTCTTGATGCATCATGCTCGCAACCCCTGCGACCGCCTGCTAATCGCTGCCTACTGATCCCTTATCAGGCATTCTGGAGGGCGTGGCATCTGTTCACTCACCAATGTCAGCCAGCGACGTAGAGCATCGGTATAGTCGAATTGTGATCAATGCTTCTCACGCCTTCTTCGTAGGAGGCGCCATCGGTCAGCGCTACAGTAACAGTTTGGCGCGTCCGATCAGGGTGGGTTGTGATGGCTTGGACGGGCACCATCGACCATTGACCGGCGCCATCATTTTTGGGCATTACGCTCATCACACTTGTCACTGCAGCGTTGTTAGGCAAGTCGTGCATGAGCTGAAGAAAATGGTCTACGCATGACACCAAAAATACCCGCTGGAAGTCGAAGCCCTCCTCGGTTTGCTTAAGGCAAACGTGTAGCCAAGGCGTGGCTAATTCTCGCTCGACGATTGCCCACTGCTTGGAGCCATCCCCAAATTGCAAACCGCTTCGGAGCTCTGCGCCTGGATGAGTCACGAACATTCAGACCACCTCAAACGAGAAAATGAACACTATAGATTGTAGTCCTTTAGTGTTCAATGTCGCCTCATCGTTCCTTTTGCAGGTTACGCAAATGGAACTCAACAAGGCTCTCGGGCAGGCTCTAAAAAATGCTCGACTAAGAAGGGGTTTTACCCAGGAGGACTTTGGCGCGATCAGTAGCCGGACCTACATCAGTTCCCTGGAAAGAGGCATCAAGGCAGTGACCGTGAGCAAGCTCACGGATATTGCTCAAGCAATGGATGTCCATCCGCTGAGCATCCTCGTCGAAGGCTATATTCTTCAGTCAGGCGAGAGCCTGAGACGTAGTCCTGGAAAGGATTAGGGCGGAACTTGCCGGAGCACCATGACACCTACAGAAGGCGCCGCGTCGCTAACCGGCCTACCTTTCTACTGGCAGGCAGTAGCGCTCATCAATGCGCCCGCCGATTTCGCGAATCATTTCATCCCGTTGCGCAGTTGTGTTCTTGGTCAGGCTTTCGGGCTGAGAAGATCTGTGGCCCGGCTGTCCAGCAGAGCCCCCGCCTGGAAGTAACCCATCACCGTGGTCACGCTGCGGTGTTCGGTCATGGCCATGACTTCACCGAGCGGCACCCCTGACGGCCGGCCTCGGTGACAAAGCCCGAGCGCAGGCTATGTGCCGCCCAATCGCCCTCCAGACCCGCCAATTTCGCCCGACGCTGAACGATGCGCGCGATCTGGTCGGCCGACAATCCCGTACTTCCCACCGTATTGCCTTTATACACACGGCGAAACAGCGGGCCCGACTCGGCTGGCGCCGCGGTTAGCCAAGCGCCCAGCGCGGCGGCGGCCGGCCCGCGCAGCGGTTTCTCGCGACGTACGCCACCGGTGTCGGTCTTGGTGACGCCCAGCGCGTACACCCAAGTGTCGGCATCCAGTCGGCGCACATCGCTGACCTGCAGGCCCACCACTTCCGAGCGCCGCCGGCCGCCACCGCTCCACGCGAGCAACAGCAGGGCGCGGTCACGAATACCACGCAGACCATCGTCGCAGGTGGCGAGCAGAGCCAGCAGCAGCTCAAGGACGACCGCGGTTTTCTTGCGTACGTTGACGCCCTGGCGCGATTGCACCTTGCGTGCTTCGCGCAGCAGGGTTTTTAAAGCCGGCGCCTCGGTCGGGCTGTCCCACCCATTGATCCGGTGCCATTTGCCGAGTACCGCCAGGCGATGACTGACCGTATTGAACGCCAATGGCCCCGGCTTGCTCTTGATCCGAGCGGCCACCAGCGCCGCGTCGATGCCGGGTGGTAACAGGTGCGTCCAGCCGCCGTCGGCCAGCGGCCGCGCCAGGTGATCAAGGACGAACTGTATGGCTACGGGGGCGGTGAGCGGCGCATCGCCCAGCGCTTGGCCATAACGCAGCTGCAGCCAGGCCGACCAGTAGGCGAGGGCGCTCCGATAGCTGCGCACGGTATTGGCCGCGGTGCCGGCGGCGATAAACGCCGCCGCGGCTTCCTGGGCGTGCAGCGCCAAGGATTGCGGGTCCAGCGGCGTTTCGTCGACCAGTGTCAACTGATCTGTAATATTTAATACGTTCAACGTATGATAATTCCATTATTCAGAAAATAACGTCGGATAACATTCTATTATCAGACCTAATATACGCCGAGGTGAGTCATGGCAATAGGGGTACCGGAGCATGAGGTGTTTGCCGCCGCGGACGCGGTGCTGGCTCGCGGGGAACGACCGACAGTGGAACGGGTACGCCTGGAACTGGGCCGCGGCAGCCCGGCGCGTGTCGGTGGGTTGCTCGATCAATGGTGGGCGCGTCTCGCCGAGCGGCTGAGCGGCGAGACCCGTCTGCCGACGCTGCCGAGCGAGGTGTCACAGGCGTTTGTCGTTGTATGGCAGCAGGCGATTCACCTGGCACAGGGCGTCGCCGAACGGGGTTTGGCCGAGCAGCGCCAAGTGCTGGACGTCGAACGCGAGCGCATGGCCGCGGCGGAAGATCAAGCACGTCAGGACATGGCCAAGGCGCGCCAGCAGGTGGCTGAGGCGGTGGCGGGGCGTCAAGCCACCGAGTTGCGTTTGGCTGACTTGGAACTGCTGCTGTCCCAACGCCAGACCCAGATCGAGGACTTGCAACAGCAGCGGGAAAGCCTGGCGCTCGAGCGGCGCGAGGCCCAACAGCATAATCAGGCACTCCAGCAGGAACTGCAGGCGTTACGACTCAAGGCCGAGCAGGAGCGTGTTGCGCAAGAGACCTACGTACGCGGGGTTGAGGATCGGGCTCACCGCGAGATTGATCGCGCGCGGGAGGAGGGCAAGGCGGTTACAAATCAGCTAACAGCCGCCAGCCGAAAGCGTGACGACCTGCAGCGAAAACTGGAGCTGTCTCAGAGCGAACTGAGCCAAGCGCAGCAACGCGCCACCGCGCAGTTGGCTCGGGCGGAGACCTTGAGCAGCAGCTGATTCATATGCGCCAGGTGTCCGAGACGAAGCGCAAGCCAAGAGTCAGAAAAAGCTCCGTTAGTAATCTCAAGGGCTGAGGCGTATTTTCTCCAAGGAATCTCGGTCATTGGCCAACAGCTGACGCTTACCGACACGCCTGATCAGCGGTGATGGTCAATCGAGCGCGCCCGATGACACCCCCTACCAACACCACCCGATGACATAGATAACTGTCACGACCCAGAGGATGGTCAGCACCACGTGGAGGGTAGTGAAAACAGCATCGCTCATGGCGTGCGCCTTTTAGTCTGGTTGAACAATCGGAGGGGTCATTTGGGCGGGCAAGAGATTAAGAAGAGTTGCAATGCAGGCCACCAATTGATCTGGCGACCAGGGTTTTTCCAAGTACACCGTTTGACCAGGTAGCACGTCAGGATCCAAGGCATAACCCGAAGTGAGAATCGCGCACACGAATGACCACTGATTGCGAACCATCGATAGAAATTCAGCGCCTTGAATTTTGCCCGGCAAACCGTGATCCACAATCACCAACGGGCAGAAGGCGTGACGCGCTTGAAGGTAGGTTAAGGCGTCGTCAGCGGTGGCAAAACTGGCAGATTGTGCACCTATCTCCGATAAGATATCGGACAACAGTAAGCGGATGATTGGATCGTCTTCGACGACTAAGATAGTGCCAGAAATGGGCAGCATCGCTTCCCAATTTGTGTTCATCGTACCGGCCCCAAGAATGGTAGGCCGCAGGTGCGACGAACACTGAGAATTATCAGCTTAGACCCATTAGCGCGAGTCCGCTATGGCAACGAAGCGACTATTGCCTGAACGAGGACATTCGCGGCGCTTAAGCTTCAGAGACGCTTGAGCGCGTCACAGATTACTTCCAGATCGTCCCAAGGCCGCCCCTGCTTAGCAGACTGCGAACACCCGGGTTCATGCATGAAGGGTTCTATCCGCTTCATCTCCGGTTGGCGAGCCTGGAATGTCTTGCAAAACACGACACCACCCGAAATTCGCCAGCGGGTATTCCATTCAGTCAGGTCATCGCTAGCCGACATAAGCCACCGTTTTAGACTCTTCGCTCCCCTCTGGTTATAGCATTGTGATCGTAATTCTATGCTGAGAGTGACGAATGGTGTTCGGGCGCCTCAACGACCGGCGAGCAGTTCAGGCTTTGGGAGCATCGTTACTACAGGAAAAGGTCGGGGGCGGTGATCGGTCGTTGCATCATCCGCAAAGTCCTCATTCACCAATCGAAGATGCTCAGTAGCCTCCTGGAATTTTTCCTCTGCCCTTTGGCGCAGGAGGTGGTATTGCTCAAAAGTATCGATATTGGGGTGGGCTTGACTGATCAGATCATGGGCTTGGGCGTTCAGCGCGTGCGCCTGCCGCACTATTCGCTCATTTTGTTCTAGAGCAAATTTACGACACGCACGGGCCTGGATCTGTTGAAGGCTGCTTTTCATGGAGCGATTTCCTTTGAGTTGGTTACTTAGAGGGTGCGGGCCAACAGCCACTACACCCGTTCCCGCAAGGATGTCGACGTTCAGAGAATCGGTTTACCTCCCGTTACCCCAAATCGCGAACCGGAAACGTAGCTCGACTCATCGCTCGCCAGTAACACATAGATCGGCGCCACTTCGACCGGTTGGCCCGGGCGGCCTAGCGGTGTCTGTTCGCCAAAATGACTCACTTCATCCGGAGGCATGGTCGAAACAATCAGCGGGGTCCAAATAGGTCCCGGCGCGACGCTGTTGACGCGGATGCCTTTCTCACCAAGCAATTGTGCGAGACCCGCTGTGAAATTGGCGATGGCTCCTTTGGTCGTGGCATAAGCCAGCAAAGTCGGCTTGGGCGCATCGGAGTTTATCGAGCTGGTGTTGATGATCGAGCTGCCTGCTGACATGTGCGGAACGGCTGCCTGACAGATCCGGAACATCGCAGTGATGTTGATATCGAAAGTCCGGACCCACTCATCGTCCGAGATGTCAGCCAGGTCGTGATGAGTCATCTGGTAAGCGGCGTTATTTACCAGCACGTTGATTCGTCCAAATTGCTCGACTGTTTTACTGACGATGTCGCGGCAATGCTGCTTCTCTGCCAAATCACCCGGCAATAACACACACTGACGACCGGCGTGCTCCACCCAGCGTGCAGTTTCCTGGGCGTCTTCATGCTCATCCAAATAGGCGAGTGCCACGTCGGCCCCTTCACGGGCAAAAGCGATGGCCACGGCCCGACCTATGCCACTGTCCGCCCCGGTAATCAACGCCACTTTGCCGGATAGGCGGCCTGAGCCTCGGTAACTTTCTTCCCCGCTATCAGGGTAGGGATCCATGGCCCGTTGCGAGCCAGGGACAGATTGCTGCTGAGGGGGAAACGGAGGGCGGGGATATGAGGGCATCTGAATAACTCCCGAGAATGGCTGGCATTGGCTCGTCTTCCCCCGGCCTAACGGTGGAGAGAGGACACTTCATGGAGTTGAGAGAAGGGCGCAGCAGTTAAAGTTGATAGTTGTTTCCGTTTCCGCGACGAGTGGTCCGCGCTGACCTTCCGAAGGGCCGCTTCTGATCAAAAGCTACCTGCCGATGGGCGCACTTATCTTTCGCAGACAGGCTTGCAAGTGAGAGCCGCGTAGGTCGATTTTCATTGCCCGCTCATCTGTTCGAACGCATTCGGTGACGCCCCTAGCTTCCAACGAATACGACCCAGTCTTTCTGGGTTTTCATTGGTGAGGTGGTTATGTTTACCGAGTCGAATTACGAAGACCACACGCAAGCTTCTGTTCCTTCCAAGCCTGAACCTGGAACAGATGAGCCGGAACTTGATCCTCAAGATCCCAACAAGTACGACCCTCTGAAGAATCCATCCGATGATCGTCCAGAGAATTGGAAGGATCCCGCGGAGCGAGTGACGCCAGAAGCGGATGAGGAGACGCCGCTATCTGATGACAGGAGATAAGAGAAGCCCGGCAGATAGCCGGGCTTTTTTTACCAGCCATTCGTCAACTGCTGGGCACTCATCTTGCGGGGTGGTTTCTCACGCTTACGCAAACCCGCGAAACACGGAGAGGCATCATGGACAGTGACGAAAATGCTCTTGGTAAACAAACGCGGCGGACCGTGCTGCACACGACGGACAATCAAACCGGGCAGGCCCCAACGCGCGATGAGCCCGAGGTGCCAATGCCACCCGATGACGAAGCGCCAATGGAGGAGGACATGTCCGACGTCGAGGCGGCGAATTCGGTGGCAAGCGAGCACCCTGAATCTGGTCGCGACGCTGGTACAGCGGATGCCGACGATCAGAACCGGGAAAAAGAGTCACGCAATCGGCCGGCAAGTGATCCTGAAGCAGGCGCCTGAGGCAAAAGCATCCCTTCGCCCCCCGCGCACGGGAAGCGTTTACTTCTGCCTGCTGAGCTTGGCCCTTGCCTCATCCCAGGCCTTTTTACCCTCCAAAACCTTGGCATCTGCGGCGTTTCTCGCGTTCTGAAACTTGATCATCGCTTCAGGTGATTCCGCTGCATGGGTCAACAGTTCATAGGCGATGGTATTGAGCCGATCCGCTTCTTGAAAAAGCTCATTACTGCGGTCGGTCGCTGCGTACCAGTCGGATGTCGTGATTGAGCTGCATTTCATGTGTCCCTCGTATTCGCTTCAGTTGCGCCTTGTCGATTTGAAAAGCGCCTTTGTAGGGTGGACTCTTAGGGTATTGCCAGATTCCATTCGAACTGCGGTTTGGGGGCGATCGGCTGGGTGACTCTCCAAGAAAATTTCGACTTTCTGTCGGCGAAATACCTTACAGAGACGATAACGTCGGACATAGGAGGTCTTCTCTAGGGTGTAGATTATTTTTGTAACGTGTGATCGGGTCGAGATTTCGGCTTCGCTGCCGCGCCGTCTAGATTTCTCCCCATGTGACGGCGGCGGATGAACGCCACTTCACATCGGTGATGCCGAATCGTTCCGCCATGGGTTTTGAAAAGCGTTTGAGAGGAGGGCGTCCCGGCTTCGGTATAGGGGCAATGCCGGCGTCGCAGCTTGCCCATTGCCAAGCCTCGGCATTGTTCATCAGCTTGGTTCGAATGACGAAAGACTTCGACACACCATAGAGGTCGTACTCAATGACATAAATATCCGCTTGGCTCACAAGTCCGCTCCTGTTGGCTGATGAGCTAGTGATATTTGTGGTGGGAAAAGATTCAAAGAATTGTCTGACAATTCATAATTGGCTGATTTGAATCACGCCCCTGCGTGGTATTCACTACTACACGGCGCCTCTCTCTCCGCTGGGGCTTTTTCCTGGTGCCCTGATGGGGAAGCCCCGTGATGCCAAACGAATCAGATACGCGGGAGTTGGCGCTTGCGTGGAGGAGCCAGCAAGCACAGAACCTCTGTGCAGTTGCGCGGCCTTGTGCCGTGGCTGCGATTCGGATCACCTACGGCGGTGATACTCGTCGCCAGGTGTTTTCTGAGTGGCGAACATCCGCAATATCACGAACCCTGGGACTGACGCCAAGCGACCAGGTCGGACGCCTAAATAGAGGAGCCCCAGCGAGCATTCCTATGCTTCGATTTGCTCGGGGCAGTTGAGTTGCTCATTCAGCTCTTGGCAATGACTTTCTGCCTGTGCAGCTTGTAGGAAGTTCTGATTGATCGCCTGGCCCGTACGGACATCGACGACACGATAATAGAAACCGTTCAAAACGCCGTTGGCAGGTCTCTTTTGCACGATGAACACTTCTTCCATGCCGGCACTCCTTTTAATCAATCTTTACACCTAGTAGCTTGAATTTCATTTTCCAGTGAAGCGGATGAGTGGGGTTTCGCTTTATCGATTACCGATCCGCACCTTACCGTGAGAGCTTGCGCCGTGGCCTAACACCTATTCCGGAACCAGCTTTCGTGATATTTCGCCGTTGAGCCTCATGCACTCGGCTTCGGCCGCGCTGCGTGATGCATAACAGTTTCCCAGTCGACACTTATTTTCGTTGTCGTAGATATTGAAACTGAGCTGATCGATTGAGCGATAAGAGGCGGTCGCACGATACGACGGACACGACCTGAAGGGATCTGCCGGAACGACCGCATATCTAAAAGTCACGGGGTGTACCTCAGTAAACGATGCAGGTCGGATCGTTATGCGTAGCTGGCCGTTCCCTATGAGTCAACGCCAACGGTGGATATCCGATGAACAGTCGGTTGCTGATTGTCCTTCACAACTCAGGCTCTCTCATGGGCAAACCAATACTACCCAAGTCGCTGCTTGAGCTGTCTGCTCCGCCGATTCCATGCAGCTCGGCCGCTATTACGGGAAGGGTACTGGGTAGACTGCTTCAGCTGTCCCTCGAATTCTCAAAAAAGCGAGACAGACAGTCTCTTGGTCGAACATTTCGAGCAATCATTCATCTGAGCCAATCCGCGGTCGTTTCAACCATAAGTGGACAGCATCAATGAATCCCGGAAAGTTTGTTAGGATTCGAATGATTACCGCCGACCAAACGCGCGCCCCCAACTATGCTTGGTCTTTTCGGCTGGAGTCGATGACATGTCCCACGAATACTCGTTATCCGACCTTCTGGAAAGGATGTACCAGAATCAACTCGGTCTGGAGGCTGCTCTGATGGAGCTGACTCTTCTTGTTGAACAGCAAGGCTTTACGGACGTTGGAGACAACGTTCGCAGCGCACTGTGGGGGATTGGTGAAAACGCCGGTCACATCAAGCAGGGGCTGGCCAGGCTAAAATCGAGGAGCAAGGATAACTAAGCCGGACGGGAAGAATATTGGGAGCCGCCCGTTCTATTCGTTCCATTTGCTTACTTTCATCGCGACCGAAGGTGGACGATACGGTGCTAGCCGTTAAGAGCCCAATGTCTCACTTCTTGGAAAAGGCATGAGCCATGCTTTGAAGGCATTCCTGGCAATGGTTCTTCCGAGGGAAGTTTCCAAGCAAAGCCCTTTCCAAAGTATCGTTCAGCTCACCCGCTAGAGAGGCAATCGCTGCAGTCAGGCAACTTGGATAAATACTCCCCAGGACCCAAGTAGGACCCAGAATGACGCAAAAATCCATGGCGTACGGACCGAGAACAACAGTGCTTTTCGATAGCCCTTGTGCGTTGATTCGCGCTCGCAGAACAGTGGCGATTCGTCATAGGCCATACCCATCAAGGGCTCGCTGCGTAACAGCTCGCTCTGCTTGTAGTACCAGTGGTCGATGATGTCGTAAGCGGCGCGAATGCCGGGCCATGCATTGAGTGAACTCAATACGCCCAGTAGCGCGAGAAAGGGGGCACGACGAGGGTGAACAGCTTGCCCCACTCTGGATTGAGATTGCCCATGCTGGAGGCGAAGGCAATGACCAGAAACGACTGAGCAGCGAGGTAGGCGTCGGTTCGATTGGCCAAGATGCTGGTCTCGTACTGGATCTCCCGGCGGTAGAAATCCAGCCGTTCTTTCGGCGAGCCGAACATCTTGGCGTTATGTTCCGTGAGCTCGCTATCACTGGTTTGACTCGTCAGTATTCTTGGCACGAGAAGCGTCCTGGTATTCGCATTCGCAGACCATTGTGAGATATAGGTCTGCGAAAGGTTCACTTTGAGCGCTGACCTGAAGTGCCCTTCACGCCATGCTTGTGCCTGCGAAAATAAAAGGAATTTTCCTTCGTGCATTTCCTCTCCTGTCTATGACGTCCGATCTGCGGTTCCTACGGGGGAGAACTTCATGACATCCATAGAGTGCCTGAGCGAAACACAAGTCGCATCTCGTGATGGGATAACCCGATCTAATCGCGAGATCTATGAACTGCTGCTGAAGGAAGAGCCTGAGGCAGATGCCGTTGCCTCAATGTTTCTCCAGCGAAACCTGGCAAGTACCAACACCATTGCCAATGAATTGCCAGAAGATCCGGAGCAATTGTTTGCATGGTCGCAAAGCCGTTGCGCTGCCGTTGCTGAACAATATGCGTACTATCTCGGGTCACGACGGACTGGGGCAGGGCGCCAGTATTTCCAGAACAAATCCCATGCCCTGTACTTTTTGCAGCATATCGGCCCAACGAAACTGGTCGATGGCGCCTGGTTGGCGGGGGTGCTGCAACACGTGCAGGACATACGCTTCGATCACTTGCTGGAGATTTATCTCGAGGAGTTGGGTGATGGCGTGCCGAGCCAGAACCATGTCCGGATCTACCGTCAGCTACTGACCGAGCATGCCTGCGACGATCTGTCTGGCCTGGGTGATGAATGCTTTCTGCAAGGCGCGCTCCAACTGGCGCTGGGCCGTTGCGCCGATTCAATGCTGCCGGAGGTCATAGGCTACAACCTCGGCTATGAGCAACTGCCGTTACACCTGTTGATCAGCGCTTACGAACTGCATGAACTGGGCATCGACCCACATTACTTCCGCCTGCATGTGACCATCGATAATGCCAGCACGGGGCATGCTCATCGCGCGGTCCAGGCGCTGCACGACCTTTTGCCGCCGGGGGAGCATCGGGCCGCGTTCTACAGGCGTGTAACCCAGGGCTATCGCTTGAACGACCTTGAGCAGGCTCGGTAACCGTCATTCAGGCTTTCGACCTGCAGCGCGAAGTAATGACAATGCTGGACCGCAAAGCCGTGTTCGGCCGACATATGCATTCCGACTACTGCCGGATCGAAAATCGCACCGTCAATCAATGGCTGGCCACTCCAGGGCAGATGGCGGCCTTTCTTGATGCATTGATCCGTAAAGGCTGGATCAAGCGGGGTGAGGATCCAGTCGAAAGCCGTTTCTGGCAGTTGATCGACGGTAGCCCTGCTGTGATGTTCGGTGTGTTCAGTAGTTACGAAAAACAACTGGTGCATGACTGGATCGCCGACGGATGGCAGAACGCTAAACAACGTGCGCGAGCGCCAGTCAAGGCCGTCGATGATCTGGCTGAAGCAGTCAGTGATAGCGAAATCCAAGCCTTGCAGAAGACTCTGCAAGCGCAGTCACCGGTTGAACAGATAAAAACCCTGACCCCATGGCTCGCACCGCAGCGACATTGGCATCCAGCAGGGCTTTTTGCCACCCGCCGCTTCATTGAACTGCGAAAAGTCATTCGCTGAACATTCAGGGGGCCTCATGTCGGTACAGCAGCGAGTCGACTGTGGATTGATCAAACTGGGGCTGCGCTTGCGGCAGGAAGGTTACCGATTCATCACCCCGACACCGTTGACGCATGAGAGGGTCATGCAACAGGCAGATAGATGTCTGGCCAAGGATCCGCGTGATGTTTTTGGTTGGTCGATGCCCTTCGAACAAAGGCTTTTCGGAGCCGAACGATTTCAGGCACTGGAGTGCGCGGGAGTTCTCGAACAACAAGACGGGCTTTGGCGTAGCACCGTTCGTTGGTCATCGTTGAACGACCTGTTGTTTGTTCACTCGTCTTTTCCAACCAAACAAAATGACGCAGTGTTTTTTGGGCCGGACACCTATCGATTTGCCCGGGCTATCAATGCCTACCTGCAACAGCGCACGACACCAGTCAAACATGCGGTAGACATCGGCTGTGGCGCCGGCGTCGGCGCGGTGCTGATTGCCCAAGCTTATCCGCAGGCTCAGGTGATCGCGGTGGACATCAATCCGCAAGCGCTGCGGCTGACAGCGGTCAACGCCGAACTGGCCGGCACGGATAATATTGCCATTTACTACAGTGATCTGCTGGCCAGTGTCGAAGGGCAGTTCGACCTAGTGGTGGCCAATCCTCCATACATGAACGACCAACAGCAGCGCGCCTACCGCCACGGCGGTGGTGCCTTGGGTGAAGCGCTGTCGGTGCGTATTGTGCGCGAGGCGCTGCCACGACTAAGTCAGGGGGGACGCTTCTGCTTTACACCGGCGTTGCCATGGTCGCTGGCGAGGATCCTTTTCTGGCGATGATCGGATCAATGCTGGGCAGTGACTTCAGTTGGACTTATGTTGAACTCGATCCGGATGTCTTTGGAGAAGAACTTCTAAAACCCGAATATGAAAAGGTCGAGCGCATCGCGGTAACGCTGCTAACGGTCAGTCGAAACTAAACGAGACTTAGTGGTCAGCCGAGCAGCAACCCTCCTCAGGAAACCGCTAGTCGCTCAAAGGGAACGAGGAGAAAGTACTTCCGTCAACTGGAAATATAAGCTCAAGAGGTCACCTCTAAATGTTCGCCGAGAAAAAGAAAAAAGCACTGACGGAGTGGCTGCAACTGGCAAGAAATCCCGAGCCTCAAATGTCGGTTGAGGAACAGTATGACGAGCTCCTAAAGATGGCTGACGAAATGGAAGAAGCAGGGCTAGTTTCAGCCAAGGAGTGGAGACAGCTGATCCGAGACGCTGGCACCATTTTTGACTACGAGAGAGATATATTTGAGAGCGAAATGAAGTGAACGGCCGCATTCGACCACAAGCGATCATCCAGATATTCAGCGTCCACAATCTTCCTTTGATCCGCTAGATATTGTGGCTCATCACGCTTAGACACATCCGGTCTAGTCGTATCTTTATCTATTAACCTCAGTGTCCTAGGCTTGCAGATGCGCCTCCGAGCGTGACCTTTCAGCAGCGGGAGAACGGCATGAGGCTTTCGACGTTCATTTTTTCAAACATGGAGTCGATCTTGGTTGAGTGGGAGCGTTTCGCTCGAACGGTGGTTACTCCTGTGCCAATTCCGGATCAGAAAGGCCTCAGAAATCACGCTCAGCAAGTACTTCATCGCGTTGCATCAGACATGCGTAAGTTTCAGACAGAGCAGGAGCAGATTGATAAATCGCAGGGCCGAGCGCCACCAAATGATGAAGAGACACCAGCGCAAACCCACGCCGTCCTGCGATTGATGGACGGCTTCACGCTTGACCAGATGGTTTCGGAATATCGTGCGCTGCGTTCAACGGTACTAAGGCTGTGGCTGGCTGAAGTGTTTTCGGGTGAAAGTCACCAGTTGCAGGACATGATCCGTTTTAATGAAGCGATAGATCAGGCATTGGTTGAGTCCATTGCTGCCTATGGTCGAGCCGTCGAGACCACGCGAAAAATGGTATTGGGCGTACTTGGTCATGATTTGCGCAGCCCCTGGGTGCCATCATGATGTCCGCAGATTTGCTTCAACAGTCCAGCGAAAACACCAATCGGCGTTCGCACTTGGCGAACCAAATTGGTATCAGCGTGCGCCGAGCCAATCAGATTGTTGATGACCTGCTGGATCTTGCACGGTCCAACCTCGGTAATGGAATTCCGGTAAACAGGCAGAAGATTGACCTTAGTGTCGTTTGCCAATCCATCCTGGCTGAGGCCGCCGCTCGCTTCCCCGATACTGAAATAGCGCTGACTGACACCGCCACCGTTGTAGGTCAATTTGATCCGCTGCGGATAGAACAGGCTTTTTCCAACTTGGTGAACAATGCTGTTCAGCATGGTGACCGTCAGCAGCCTATTCGAGCGTCACTGAAAAAATCTGCAAGAGAAGTGCATTTCACGGTGCAAAATTTTGGTGATCCCATCCCCGCAAGCGCAATGCCTTTTCTGTTCACGCCAGAAGGGCGTTACTCTTCGTTTGCCGAGAACGAAAACGGGCCGTCAGCGGGCTTGGGGCTAGGACTGTTTATCGCCGCAGAAGTCGTGAAAGGTCATGGCGGAGAGATAGGTGTCGAGTCATCATTGGAGCTGGGTACGACGTTCACTGTGACGCTTCCTCTTGCCTGATCTAGGCAGCACGCAGGCCCCGTGCGTTTTAATGCTTGATCTCACCAAGTAACCCACTCATCGACGTGAGTTGTCGCTACCCGCCGCCGCGTGAAGATCTTCCCAAGGTTTCATTCCAGTATGGGCGTTGGGGCAAGTGGTCGCATGCTCAAAGGCGGCACCTTTATCGCATTCGGCTTGAGTAGCGCCACATCCCCTGCAAACCACCACCCCGTTTCGCAGCCTCCAGCGTTGGCTCCACGAAACAAGCAAGTCAGCCGCTGACATAGGATTGCTCCGAAATCTGTACGGTCTCTCGAGGTTTGTACAATAAATTTGGCGTTTGTTTCAACGATGTCAATTGGTCAGCAAATGTTCTGAATTATTTGCATGCTCCCATGATCCTTTGCTTATGAGCATAGGAGAGTGTCGTGAGCAAAGTCAGTTCGTGGATAGTTGAATACAAGTGTCATGGCATTCCCACGTCTTTCGTAATTCGTGCCGGCGAAATGAGTAATGCACATGCTTGGCACTGGGCGTGCTGTGATGCAGGAGTCGCTCCGATACCCAAACCCGGCGAACCACCGTTGAAGCGCATGTCCAAGCCAACGGCTGAGCGCTTCGGGGTCACAGCTGTCCTCTGGCGAGAACTTGATCCTCTCGTGTGGGACGAGGTTTAGAACATGAAGCATTCATTGACCAGGCAAAACGCTGACTGTAGCTGGGATGCGGAAATAGCACTCAACACGCAGATGTTTCGTAATGCGGATATCTTGGATGATGCTGCGTTTCTGATCATCGAGGTCGGCACAACCAGTAGCGAAATCTGGCAGCGGTTTTCCCAAGCCAAAGCTCTAGCTGATGAGAAAAGGAATGCTGCGTATCACGTCTGGATACGTATCAAACGGCAGATGGTGGACTGATTGTTATTGGCATCGTGCAGTTTGTTTTTTCTGTGCGAACGCATGATGGCCAATTGCAGCCCCACACACGATCGGTTGGGGATGAGGGAGCCATGATTGGCCGGTTAGCGACCGTCCAACATTTGCATATCCACCCCAACGAAAAAACAAACCTTTGACCCGTCTCGGACTCCACCTTATAGCGACACTGACGTCGTGCAGCCTCCAGAGTAAACCTATGAATACTCTATTCCTAAAGCAGATCAGCTTATCCCTCGCCTCCGGCAAGGCTGCGTCGCCAACAATAGCGGCGTCCTCACCTAGGGGCGCCAATGCCTGAAATCATCCGTTATCAATGGCACATGCTCGCGCCGGCTGTGAGCGTAGCGATGAGCATGGAAAAACCAGTCAACCGAGAGGAGGTCACCGCCATGCCGCGTGGAGATAAAGACAAGTACACCGACAAGCAGAAGCGTAAGGCCGAGCACATCGAGGAGAGCTACGAGGCCAAGGGCGTTTCAAAGGATGAATCCGAGGCACGCGCCTGGGCCACAGTCAATAAGCAGTCCGGCGGCGGCGAGCGCAAGGGCGGCTCTGGACAGAAAACCAGCGAGACAGCCAAGAAGAAAGCCCGAAAGTCTTCTGGCAAACGTGCCGCCGCCACTCGCAAGGGGAGCCGCGGCCCAGTCAGCAACTGGAAGATATGACCAAGGCCGAACTCATGGACCGAGCACGCAAGCACGGCATCGCGGGGCGCTCGACCATGCGCAAAAGCGAACTTGTCGAAGCTTTGCACAAAGTCGGCTGAGCCTGAAAGAGAGAGCGTCGCGTGCAGAGAGGGAGTGACCCGGTGGACAAGACTGTGGATCAGTTCGGCCGAATCGACATCTAATGCTTATGCCACAGAGTCCCCTTCACTGCATTTACTCAACGGCCGAATACTAAAACCGGAAAGCGCAGGGTTATTTAGAACGAGTAGGGTGAGCGGCGCGAATGGGCCTGACATCCTTCAGCTCTTTTTCAGGATAAGGTCGAGATATTGGAATCATCGGGCCGCTGAACAGGTCAACCGGCAAATGCATCAGCGGACGCCGTCATGCTCATTTCAGCCCATACCCTCGGCAAGTTTCATGAACGCGATTGATAGCGCCCTGATGGTCGCGCGGGCGCAGTTTGCGATCACCATCAGTTTCCATATCGTCCTGGCGGCGCTGACCATCGGTCTGGCGAATTTCCTGATGGTGCTAGAGGCCCTGTGGTTACGCAGCGGCAAGGTTGTCTATCTGGATGTCTACCGCTACTGGCTGAAAATCTTTGCGCTCAATGTGGCGGTAGGCACGGCGTCGGGGCTGATTCTGGAGTACCAGTTCGGGCTCAACTGGTCGCGATTATCGACGCAGGCGGGCGATATCCTCGGCCCCTTGATGTTCTACGAGGTGCTGGCGGCTTTTTTCCTCGAGGCCGGTTTTCTGGGAATCATGCTGTTCGGCTTGAACAAGGTCGGCCCGCGTCTACATTTCTTCGCCACCTGCGCCGTTGCGGCGGGCTCTTTGATCAGTGCGTTCTGGATTCTGTCGGCCAATTCGTGGATGCAGACACCCGCCGGTTATTCGATCGCCACCGATGGTCGGTTCATCGCCCAGGACTGGTGGGCGATCATCTTCAATCCGTCCTTTCCATACCGGTTCGTGCACATGACCCTGGCCACGCTGCTGGGTACGGCCACGCTGCTGGCCGGGGCCAGCGCCTGGCAGTTGCTGCATGCACCCGAGAATCCAAGGGCCCGGCTGACCTATTCCATGGCGCTCTGGGCACTTGCAGTGCTGATCCCGGTGCAGATCGTGGTCGGTGATCTGCATGGCGAGCACAGCCTCGAGTACCAGCCGCAAAAGGTCGCCGCCATCGAAGGTACATGGACGCGTCCACCCGAGGGCGCGGGCGAGCCTTTGCGTCTGTTCGCGATCCCTGACATAGACCAGCGGCGTAATCATTGGGAGGTGGCGATCCCGCGCATTGCGTCCTTGTATTTGCACCACGACTTGAGCAGCACGATCCCGGCGCTCGATGAATTTCCGGCGCAGGACATCCCGCCAGTGCCGGCCGTGTTTTTTGCCTTTCGCGCGATGGTCGGCTTGGGCCTGTTGATGCTGGGGCAGGGCGTCATCAGCTTGGTACTGCGTTGGCGCGGTCGCTTGTACGCGGCGCGCTGGATGCTTCGAGTCAGTGTCTGGATGGCGCCGGCGGGAATGCTGGCGATGCTCTGCGGCTGGGTGGTCACCGAAGTGGGACGTCAGCCGTTCACCGTTTATGGTCTGCTGCGCACGGCCGACAGCCTTTCGTTCGTGTCCCGGGCGCAAGTCGTCAGCGCCACGTGGACCATTTTGCTGTTCTATCTGGTGACATTCGGGATCGGCCTGTGGGTGCTGCTGCGTCTGTTGCGTCAGCCGCCCCGCGAGCACGAAGAAGGGCCGCAACCTGCTCTCACACGGGAAACCGGCAAATGATGAGGCTTGAAGCGTATGTTCGGTACTGACTGGCTGACACTACTCTGCGCGGCAGCAGTCGGATTCTCCGTACTGAACTATGTGCTGCTGGACGGCACGGATCTGGGCACGGGCACCCTGATGGGTGTGACTCGCAGCCGTCAGCACCGCCGGGCCATGGCTGTGAGTATTTTGCCGATCTGGGACGCTAACGAAACCTGGCTGGTGCTCGGCGGCGGTGGCTTGCTCGCCATGTTTCCCAAGGCTTACGCCATTCTGCTGCCGGCGCTGTACCTGCCGTTCATTCTGATGTTTCTGGCGTTGATTGCCCGGGCGATGGCGCTGGAGTTTCGCGATCATGCGCCCAATGACCGCATCAAGCGCGGAGTGGATGGTTTATTGATGCTCGGCTCGATTGTGGCTGGCGGCTGTCAAGGGATCGTGCTGGGCACGCTGGTACAAGGTGTGCCCGAACAGAACGGCCAATACAGCGGTGGCGGTTGGGAGTGGCTGGCCCCGTTCCCGTTGTTTTGCGGCGCGGTGCTGGTGATCGGCTACACATGGCTGGGCACAGGCTGGCTGTATTGGCGATGCGAAGACGAACTTCAAATCCGCGCGCGGCGGCAGGCAAAGTGGTTGGCCATGCTGACCGTGGTCTTGCTGATCGTTCTGGTTGTCTGGACATCGACATTGCACGCGCACTATGCGCAACGCCTGGGAAATCCTTGGGTATGGCTACCAACAATGGTGACCCTGATGCTGTTGCTGGCCGGATTCTGGAAGGCCTTCGCAACCCGACGCGACTATCTGCCGCTGTTCGCTGCCCTGGCCATTTTCGTCCTGGCATTCGCCTTGATGCTCGTCGCCCTGTTTCCGCTGATCATCCCGCCGCAATTGACCTTGCAGGCTGCTGCGTCGAGGCCGGTCAGTCAGGTGTTCATGCTGATGGGGTTCGCGTTGCTGATCCCGGTGACGCTGTTTTACAACACCTACGGTTTTCGCGTGTTCAGCGGCAAGATTCATCCCGCCGAAGATTGACTCGTCCAATGCGCGGTCAACGCTCCAGAGCGGCCCTGAACAGGGTCGGTGGCAGGGAATGGCAGTGTTTCGATCTGCTGCAACTGAGCTTCGCTGGGCGATTCCCGGCGAATGTCCGGATGCTGGCCAGGCGGGTAGGCGCCGACCACCAGAAAATCGTCGCTGGCATTCAGGCTACAATGACCGGTGCCTGCCGGCAACAACAGGACATCGCCCGCGCTGACCATGAGTATCTGCCCGTCCGGGCCGCCGATCATCAAGCGAGCCTCGCCGCGGGCGATGCCAAGCACCTCATGGCCTTGGGTATGGTAGTGGTGATAGTCAAAGACAGTGGAACGCCACTGTGGCGGCCAACCGTTGTCGGCAAAGGTTTTCTCGAATGCCGACGCTGGATCTTCACCTTGGATGGCAATGACACCGGAATACACCAACACGGGCAGACGCGGATTGTTAGGCACCCAGCCATTGCGCGGTAGCACCAAGGCTTGCACCGAATCGGTTTCAGCTCGGGTCATGACTGCTCTCCCGAAAAAGGGCCTGATCGTCAAATCAGGCCCTGTGGCTGGTCATGCCGCTATATGGCTGGCGGACCATTCTTTTTTACAGGCGCTTTTCATGGCCTCCATCTGCTCGCCAAGTTCATCGAGCCGGGCTTTGCCGAGCAGTTTCCTGGCTTGAGGAAACATCTCTTTTTCCTCTTCCTCGATGTGGTGTTCCAGCAGCTCCTTGACGACTTTTACCCGGCCGGCGAACTCCGGGGTGCCGGGATCGGTTTCCTTGAGGTCGGGCAATACGAGTGAATCCACGGTGCGATGTTCTTCCTTGGCCTCGTAATACATCACGTCCTGTTCCTTGCTGCCCGCTGCCTTGAAGGCCGGATAGAGGATTTCCTCTTCAAGGCGGGTATGGATGGTGATTTCCATCTCCAGCTTGTCCAGAAGCTCTACCCGTTTCTTGGTGGCCCGTTCGGTGGAATCGCTCAACTGGCCCAGGATGCCTTTCACTTTTTCATGGTCAGCTTTCAAAAGATCGATAGCGTTCATTTGGCTGTCTCCGGTTTAAGGATTTGCGGCTGGATCATTGTTATGTGCTCAGGCTTAGTCGCATTTAGCGTGCCATTTGCATCGTGGATATAAATGTCCTTCAAGTCAGTGACTTGAGGCACACCCCCTGTAAGTCGGATTGCACTCTGCAAGGTTCACCCTTTGCCAGGCTTGCAATCAGCCCATGTGTCACTTGATGGATGGGCTCGACATTCAGACGAACTTCGCTGTCCGGCGGGCTGTCCAGTTCTTTACATGCACTGGATGAAGGCTGGAACGACATGACGAGGACCGTAGGAGATTTTCTGGTCGAGAGGCTGAGCGAGTGGGGCGTTACGCGGATCTTTGGTTATCCGGGCGACGGCATCAACGGCGTTTTCGGTGCACTGAGCCGGGCGCAGGGCAAGATCGAATTCATTCAGGCGCGGCACGAAGAGATGGCCGCGTTCATGGCCTCGGCGCATGCCAAGTTCACCGGAGAGCTGGGGGTGTGCATAGCCACATCAGGCCCCGGTGCCTCGCACCTGATCACAGGGCTCTACGATGCCCGCATGGATCACATGCCCGTGTTGGCGATTGTGGGCCAGCAAGCCCGTGCGGCACTCGGCGGTCACTATCAGCAGGAGCTCGACTTGGTGTCGATGTTCAAGGATGTGGCCGGTGCCTTCGTGCAACAGGCGTCAGCCCCGGCACAGATTCGCCACTTGATCGACAGGGCGGTACGCACCGCCGTCGGTGAGCGGCGCGTGACGGCGATCATCCTGCCCAACGACTTGCAGGACATCGAATATGAACCCCCGGGACGAACCCATGGCACCGTGCATTCCGGAGTGGGTTATACAAAACCGAAAGTCGTGCCTTATGACTCGGATCTGCAACGCGCCGCCGAGGTGCTGAATGCAGGCGAAAAAGTGGCGATTCTGGTGGGCGCCGGTGCGTTGCAGGCAACTGACCAGGTCATCGCCGTGGCGGAAAAAACTCGGTGCTGGTGTCGCCAAGGCGCTTCTCGGCAAAGCGGTACTGCCGGACGAATTGCCTTGGGTCACGGGCAGCATCGGTTTGTTGGGCACCGAACCCAGCTACAAGCTGATGACTGAATGCGACACCTTGCTGATGATCGGCTCGGGTTTTCCATATTCTGAGTTTCTGCCAAAGGAAGGCCAGGCACGCGGGGTGCAGATCGATTTGCAACCCGACATGCTCAGCCTGCGCTACCCCATGGAGGTGAATCTGGTGGGCGACGCCGGGGAGACCCTCGCCACATTGTTGCCTTTACTCAAGCACAAAACCTCACGCAAATGGCGCAAAAAGGTCGAAGGCTGGCGGGCTTCCTGGGAGAGAACCCTGGAAAAACGCGCCATGGCCAAGGCCGATCCCGTCAATCCGCAACGAGTGGTGTTCGAACTGTCGCCACGCCTGTCGGAGCTTTCGATCATCACCAGCGATTCCGGCTCCTGCGCCAACTGGTATGCCCGTGATCTGAAGGTGCGGCGCGGCATGAAGTGCTCCTTGTCCGGCGGACTGGCCTCAATGGGCGCCGCTGTGCCTTATGCGATCGCGGCCAAATTCGCTTTCCCGGAGCGTCCGGTGATCGCTCTGGTGGGGGATGGCGCGATGCAGATGAACAACATGGCGGAGCTGATCACCGTGGCCAAGTATTGGCGGCAATGGGCAAGTCCCAAATGGATCTGCGCCGTCTTCAACAATGAGGACCTCAATCAGGTGACCTGGGAACAACGGGTCATGGAGGGGGATCCGAAGTTCGAAGCGTCGCAAAGCATTCCCGATGTTCCTTATCACCTGTTCGCCATTTCCATTGGCTTGAAAGGCATCTTCGTCGATCGCGAAGAGGACGTAGCCGCTGCATGGGAGCAGGCGCTGGCTTCGGATGTTCCCGTGCTGATCGAGTTCAAGACCGACCCCAACGTTCCACCGCTTCCACCGCACATCAAGCTTGAGCAGGCGAAGAAGTTCGCCACCACGTTGCTCAAGGGGGATCCGGACGAAGCGGGGATTGTCGTGCAAACCGCCAAACAGGTGTTGGGGGCTGTGCTTCCACGCAAAAAGTGAATTCAGTCAGGAGCAGCCTCATGCCCAAATTGATCAGTGCACAGGATCTGCAGATTGATCTTTCGACAGCCAACGAGCAGGGGCTGTTCAAGTGGCTGATCGCCAGTTTCCTAATGGGAAAACGTATCCAGGCCGGGATCGCGGCGGAGGCTTACCGCGTCATCGTTGAGCGACATGGTTGCGATACGCCACGCAAGCTTGCTCATCATTCGCACCGAGAACTGGTACGAATGCTCGGCGAAGCTCACTACGTGAGATACGACGAATCAACGGCATCGCGCCTGTTGGAACTTGCCGGAAAACTCAACGATGAGTACGCAGGCAAGGTATTGAACATGCTGAAGGCGAAGCCCGATCGTCAAGAGTTCGAAAAACGCTTGTCTGCCTTTGATGGAGTCGGACCAAAGACTGTCGAGATCTTCATGCGCGAAGCGGGCAGGGTACTGTTTTGAGTCATTCGCGCATTTACATCGGTTGCGCGGGATGGAGCATAGGGCGTGATTTCGCTGCGCAGTTTCCTGCCCAAGGCACGCACCTGCAACGCTACGCCCTCAGGCTGACAGGCGTTGAAGTCAACAGCTCTTTTTACCGCCCACATCGTAGAACGACGTACGAACGCTGGGCGCAGTCCGTACCTCGGGATTTTCGTTTCAGTGTGAAAATACCGAAACGCATCACCCATGATTTACGCTTGGCCGGATGTGAAGCCGAATTGGAGACGTTCCTTAAGCAGTGCTCGGGGTTGGGCGACCGTCTAGGGTGTCTGCTGGTTCAACTTCCCCGTCGCTGGTCTATGAGAAAACTGTCGCAGAGCAATTTTTCAGCATGCTGAGGGAGAGGTACACCCAGCCCGTCGTATTGGAGCCACGCCACGAGTCGTGGGTGAACGCCAAGCAGTTGTTAACGAGATATGAGATCGCACAAGCAGCGGTCGACCCTTCGCGAATCAGCACCGACAGAACGCCCCAAGGAGCATCCGTCGTAAAGTATTGGCGCCTGCACGGCTCTCCAAGGATTTACCACAGTCCCTACGGTCCGGGTTACTTGGAAACGCTTGCTACTCAACTGCAGGCGGCTCAAGCCGAAAGCCTCTGGTGCATCTTCGATAACACTGCAAGCGGTGCGGCACTCGCCGATGCGCTGGCGTTGTCAGGTCTTCTTGACGGCAAATAGTTCAGACTTTCCGGCAAAAAACTCTGCATATCACCACTCGTCACTTCAGCCTTTCAAATGTTTGAACATCCCTTTGCCTGTCTCTGACAGATAAGACTGAGCAGACGAAATTTCACTTCGTTTGCCAACGGGAGAACAACATGAAAGCCATTGTCTATAACGGCCCGCGTGACGTCAGTGTGCAAAACGTTGCCGACGCGAAAATTGAAAAGCCGACCGATGTCTTGGTTCGGATCACGACGACCAATATCTGCGGTTCAGATCTGCACATGTACGAAGGGCGGACTTCAATGGAAACCGGTCGGGTTTTCGGACACGAGAATCTGGGTGAAGTCATTGAGGTGGGTGCAGCCGTAGAGCGGGTAAAAGTGGGGGATCGAGTCTGTCTTCCCTTCAATATAGGTTGCGGTTTCTGTGAGAACTGCGAGAGGGGCCTGACCGGTTTCTGTCTCACGGCCAACCCCGGAAGTGCAGGTGCTGCCTACGGTTTTGCCGATATGGGGCCATATCAAGGAGGGCAGGCAGAGCTGCTTCGTGTGCCTTATGCGGATTTCAACTGCCTGGTACTACCCGAAGATGCCCAGGAGCGGGAAGACGATTACGTGATGCTGTCCGACATTTTCCCCACCGGCTGGCATGCCACTGAGCTGGCTGGGCTGCTGCCGGGTGAAAGTATCGCCATTTATGGTGCCGGCCCGGTCGGTTTGATGGCTGCTCACTCAGCGATGATCAAAGGCGCGTCGCAAGTCTTTGTTGTCGACAATCACCCTGACCGGTTGAAACTCGCCGCCCAGATCGGCGCAACGCCAATCAACTCGGTGGAGAAAGAGGCTGTGGATCAGATTTTGAATCTGACCAATGGCAAAGGCACGGATCGTGGCTGTGAATGCGTTGGCTATCAGTGTTGCGACCGACATGGCCATGAAGCCAATCACCTGACCATGAACAATCTTGTTGCTTCCACCAAGGCCACCGGCGGAATCGGTGTCGTCGGCGTGTTCGTACCGCAAGATCCGGGGGCTAAAAACGAACTCGCCAAGCAAGGCAAGATGGCTTTTGACTTCGGCACATTCTGGTTCAAGGGTCAGCAGATCAAAACCGGCCAGGCCAATGTCAAAGCCTACAACCGTCGATTGGCCGAACTCATTCACCACGGTCGCGCCAACCCCGCCCGGATTATCTCTCATCGTCTGACACTTGCCGAAGGTCCGGAGGCCTATAAACACTTTGACGACCGTGATAAAGGCTGGACAAAGGTCGTACTCAAACCAAGCGCCTGAGCTTCTTAGTAGAGTGGAGACATCCATCACGTCTCCACTGCCATAGCCTGGATCCTGGAGCTGAACCATCATCTGCACTAAATCACACTTTGGATACGCTTTAATCTCGGCCATGGCGAACACACACTCCTGGTTTGAGTCATATGCTATCGCCAGCTATCGGCCAAAAGCAGCCGCCCACACATGGCCTTTTCCAGCCCAAAAAGATAATAATCGGAGCGGAGACGGTCTATTGAAAAATTGGCTATATGGCTGAATACGCCTCTTCTTCAGCATTCCATTATCGACATCAGAGTAAGACTCATGGGCGCGCCCATCATTATCGGCAACAGCTATGACCTCTGGGTCAGCAACAGCATGAAAGATACTTTTTGCGAGGTAATCACTGCTGTCGCGGCCTTGGAAGGCCATGATGTGAAGGCCATATATGAGGAGGCACCAGGTGTGGCCGGCACCTATGGTGTTCCAGGCGTGGGTATCCTTCTCGACGAGTTCTTTCTATATCTTGGCGGATTTTCCGGGGTTCGACGCCACCTCGATGTTTGCCGAGTACGGCTAGACGAAGTCAGAGAATCTTGCGGACTGTCGCCAGTTGGTGCCGATCGCATGGCACACGTACTGGCATGGGCCGCATACCATATGGATGGCAACCCGATCCCTGTAGGCGGCTCTTTTTATGGGAGCTGGCCTCCTGACGCAGCTGAAACAAGGTAATACCCGCCTGCTTTCGCCCAAAAGGGGCTACTCGAATACATCACCTGATCAGCTGTTTTGTAGGTCGAAGCGGTCACCGATGTTCCGCTGCCAACATTGATCTGAACTGAGAAATGATCTCTGAAGATAGCCCGGCACCTTCGAACACTGCGCAGGTGAAGCTAACGGGTGCAGGGCCTGGAGCAGTTATAATGCGGTCTGCAACCACAGCCACCGGACTGTTTTGATAAAGCATGCGCCCTTCATAACCTATGGCATTTTGTTCTAAGAAGTCAGCGCTGTTCGAGGTATGAGGAACCGTGTCGAGAAGCCCGGCCCTAGCAAGTGCCAGCGTTCCCCCACAGATACCGGCAATTGTTGCTCCATTTGAACGACTAGCATGAAGAAAGCCTCGAATATCCGGTGTTTCTGCACTTTCCCAGACCGTTCCTCCAATGACGACGACAACGTCCGGTTTCCAGTCCAGACATTGCTGCAAACTGCTATCGACAGTTACAGCCAATCCACCCTGCGAGCAGAACTGCCCCGTAGCAGAAGCGAAAAACCTGACGTCTATCCCGTAAAACGGGGACGCAGTTCCAGCAATGAAAGCATATTCCCAGTCCGCAAATCCGGGTGTCAGTGTCAATCCCACACGTGCCATCAGTCAGAATCCTCCATGAATGCCAATAACATTGGGCGACAACAAACTTACATCAAGGGCAGCTTTGGGTCGATTGCGGTCTGTCACGAAGGGCAGTAGTCGACCCAAAGCAACAGTGGAACTGAGCCGGGCACTGGTACGTGCCTGGACGCAAGCGTATTGTTCGACGCGCTTCACCTCTCTTGAAGTTTTAAAAAAGGATGACGAACATGGATGTTGAACTTGCTCATAAGATTGAGGCCGCAGAAAGCGAATATCTACGTTCACGCGTTGAGAGCTTGGCAGTGATAAGCGGAAATCCTTATGGTGCGCGTGTTTTTTTCAACGCAGACTTTCCGTGCTTTCAGGTGAACGCATCGCCAAGCCCAATGTTCAACCGCATTTATGGTGACATCACCAGCGATCCCCAAGCAGTGTTGAATTTACTCAATGAGTCAGCGGAGCGATCGACTGTAACTCCTCTTATCGGGAAATCTTCGGCGTTGGAGCAGTACGTTGTTGTGGGCGACGCGCGGCTTGAGCGTTTGAGGGGCTGGACTCATTTGCAATTAGCTTGTGCTATTGAAAAGGTGGTTTTGAGTCGTCACTCATTCGAAATTGAAGAGGTCACATCGAAGACTCTGGCTCTATTCGCAGAAGTGCATGCGGGTGGCTTTCATACCAAGCCGGAGCATCGTCTTCTGAATCAGGCTTCCTTTGCAGGGCTGGTGCCTGACGGACGTCTGAAAATCTACGTATTGAAAGCAGAAGGGATGGTGGTAGCTGGGGCTTCGATGTACCTGGCCAGCAATGGCGTTGCCTACCTTGGAACGGCGGCGACACGAAAGGATGCCCGGGGCCACGGCTACCACCGAGCACTGATTTTTCACCGAATAGAGCAAGCAAAGAAGCATGGCTGTCATTGGGTCGCTGCGACCGCGCTGGCCAGCTCCCAGAGCCGCCGAAATCTGGAACGTGCCGGGTTAATGGCATCCCATGCCCAAGCACTGTACCGCCTGATAGACAGCTGAGATATACGACTGAGAATGACCGTCCGCTTTTGGCCGAACGCAGCCCTTAATGAGAGGCAGCAGTCGGCCACGAGTAAATCATTCGAGGAATCTACGAAGATGAGGGGGCTATTTATTGGCTGGAAGAGCCCGCCCCTCCAGGCTTTCAGGGACGAGCTGATAGAGAAGCGACTTGAGAGGCGGGCATCTGAACCCTAGACTAGTATTCAATTTTTATCGACTCACGTTTTCTGCGGTTGGCAGTTGAATGCGTTTATTAAATAGTCTACGGCCTGGAAAAACCTTAGGCTCAGTATTTTTTCTGGGATCTGGTATGCATTTTTTTGCCGCCGCTATCATCGGTTTCGCACTTGTTTTCTGTTTAGGCGCTATTTTTGGCAAAGATGATCACGATGTATGTGACGCTGCCTTAGAAAAACTCACATCACTGGGCGAACAGAATTTCACCGTTGGGTTGCAAGATGAATACCGGAAGGTCATAGACGCACACGCTTCCGGTGAGTACAAAACCTGTGTAGATCTGGCTAGCAAAGCTCTTGAGAATTTGAAGCAGGGGTGACGAGGCCGCAACCGGAGCATTAGGCCCAGTATGCTGATGGTCAGGATGCCGAAATACTAAAACCCTTTCACAAGTTTTTCACAGCCCTATCTCTAGGTTGGAGAAAGCTCCTCGTGAACTTTCAGCCCGCGCTCCCCACGTGGGCTTTTCTTTTTCCGCAGGCCAATAAGCTTGACGGCATCCGAAGGTCCGCCTTTGGCCGGTTAGCGGCGGTCAGGGCTCAACCGTCGCTATGCATATTCAGACCTCGGTCTGTTCCGCCATCTCTAGGGCGTCGTCGACTTCAATTCCCAGATATCGAACGGTGCTCTCCAGCTTTGTATGGCCAAGCAGCAGTTGAACCGCTCGCAGATCCTTCGTCCTGCGATAGATCAGCGATGCCTTCGTACGCCTCATTGTGTGAGTGCCATACATTGCTGGATCAAGGCCAACTGCTTCCACCCAGCCTTTGACGATACGTGCTTATTGACGTGTTGATAGATGGTCTGAGGTATGCAGCTGGCTCGGAAAAAGGCAGTCCTCGCTCCGGAGTTGGGCCTGGCGTATCCACGCCGCGATAGCAAACCGTGTTTGTTCGGTGATCTCGAATTGCACTGGCCGCAGCGTTTTCTGCTGCATTACGATGGCGCGTGGTGATGCGTGCTCGCCATGGGCGACGTCGCGCACACGAAGTTTGATTAAGTCGCAGGCCCGAAGCTTGCTGTCGATGGCCAGATCGAAGAGCGCAAGATCACGGGTTCGTTCTGCAATTTGCAGCCTTACCCGGATGGCCCAGATATCCCTCAGTCTGAGTGGAGCTTTCTGCCCGACCAGTTTTCCTTTGTTCCAAAGCTGGTGGCTGCAGGTAGCGAAGATGTTCATGACGAGTCCTCCACGTGTCGAAGGACAAGGATGGCTGACCAGAGAAAGGGTCGCTAACCGGCCATAAGCGGTCATCGCGCCCTAAGGGCAAGTCGGTAACAGCCGCTTGTCGACACACCTTCGGTACAAGCTAATCTTCAGGGATATGAGCTTTCATCGGATGCCGTAATCAAATTCGCAATCTAAATATTGTGACGATTTTATGACATCAGAGTCCTATATCTAAGAAACTCTTTTGCACCCGCCAAGATTTAGCTGCGCTGCAGTGGAGGCCGACATGAAGGCTAGGGCTACAGTGATATGCCGAAAGGATGACCGCGTCCTTTACGTTCGAAAAAGAAAATCCAAATGGGCGCTTCCCGGCGGAAAGATCGAGTCAGGAGAAACTCCTGCTGAAGCCGCCGCGCGGGAACTTGAGGAAGAGACCGGACTGGTTGCTGACGAACTAATCTATCTCGCACGATTCGAGAAAGACGGCACTGTCCACTTTGTCTTCATTTTCATGCTTGAGTCTGGTGAAAAGCCATTTCCGAAAAATGAGATTGCCGCATGTAGATGGAACTCTCGGAGGCGACTTCACACTATCGAGTCAAGCCCCGTGACCAGGGCCATTGTGAAAAATTTCGCTGACTTTCAACCAAGGCTCTGAGTCTCGGCTAATTTTCTACGCATCCCGACAGGACGTGTTTTGACGATTAGCGACCGTTGCTCTTGTCAGCCATCCTTGTCCTTCGACACGTGGAGGACTCGTAATGAACATCTTCGCTATCCGCAGCCGGCAGCCCTGGAACAAAGGAAAGCTTGTTGGGCAGAAAGCTCCACTCCGATTGAGAGATATCTGGGCCATCCGGGTGAGGCTTCAAATTGCAGAACGAACTCGCGATCTCGCGCTCTTCGATCTGGCGATCGACAGCAAACTTCGGGCTTGCGACTTAATCAAGCTTCGTGTGCGCGACGTCGCCCATGGTGAGCACGTATCACCGCGTGCCATGGTGATGCAGCAGAAGACGCTGCGACCAGTGCAGTTCGAGATCACTGAACAAACACGGTTTGCTATCGCGGCCTGGATCCACCGGGCCCAACTCCGCAGCGAGGATTGCCTTTTTCCGAGCAAACTGAATCCCTCAGACCATCTATCCACACGCCAATACGCACGTATCGTCAAAGGCTGGGTGGAGGCCGTTGGCCTTGATTCAGCCATGTATGGCACTCACACAATGAGGCGTACGAAGGCATCACTGATATATCGCAGGACGAAGAATCTGCGAGCGGTTCAACTGCTACTCGGCCATACGAAGCTAGAGAGCACCGTTCGATATCTGGGAATTGAAGTCGATGACGCGCTTGAGATGGCGGAACAGACCGAGGTATGAATATCCATAGCGACGGTCTAGGCCTGACCGTCGCTTGTCGGTCACAAGCGACCGCTACCGGCCTGAAGCGGACATCGGCAAGCGACTGCCTACAGCTAGAAGCGGGCATCGGCAATCGACCGCTGTCAGCCATAGGCGGATGTGCTCAAGCGAACGTCTAGGGCCAATGTATGCTTGTCAGGTATGGCGATTGGTGAAAAAAATAACTTGTTGGAATCATCTAGCTATCCCGAGTTTGTATAGCTCAATCCAGATTGGAAAAATTTATCGATTTTGAGGTTGATAGTTTGATTGCGGAAGATGCTACAGTGCTTGGCATGACTTTGTAAGGAATTCATGATGAGAAGCGCATTCCCCGGCCACTTCGCCAACAAATCTAAGGACATACAGCTGCTTTGGGAAGAATGTATTTTTGTTTTAGATGCCAATGTGCTTTTAAGTCTTTACCGCTTTTCAGATGCTACTAGGTCGGAGCTATTTCAAGTATTCTATTCTTTACAAGAGCGTCTATGGATACCCAATCAAGTCGCACAAGAATACTTGGAGAACAGGCTTTCAGTTATTGCTGACCAAGTTAAAACTTATGACGACTCAATAAAAAAAGTTGAAAATATAAAGAAAGGGCTAGAAAATCAAAATATACCTCCGTTTGTTACTCCGGCTTTGCTTTCTAAATCAGAAACCGTTTTTAAAAGTCTTCTCGGGGAGTTTGATGAAAATAGAAAGCTACATGAAAAAAGGATTCATGACGATGAGATAAAAGATGAGCTTGAGCTTCTCTTTGATGGCAAGGTAGGAGCGCCATTTTCTAGGCAAGAAATGGAAGGCATAATTGAACAGGAAAAGCAACGCTACGAAGAAAGAATCCCTCCAGGGTTTAGTGATGCTAAAAAAGGGGGGAGTCTTTGCTATTTCAAGACAGGTGCAGGCCATATGGCGACTATGTAGTCTGGCTTCAGATGATTGCAAAATCAAAGGTAAGTAAAAATTCTATAATTTTCATTACCGGAGATGTTAAAGAGGATTGGTGGCTTAGCAGTCAGGGGAAAACTGTTGGTCCGCTCCCTTCCTTAATTCATGAATTTGAAGCTGAAACAGGTTCTGCTTTTTATATGTACACACCCCATAAGTTTCTAGAGATGGCGAATAAATACCTTGAGCAGGAGGTTTCTCAAAATGCTGTTAACGAAATAAAAAGTGCAGAAGAGGCGGACCTGTCTGACAAAAAGAACTCCGAGGAGTCTTTCTCGGTAAAAAGTGCAATCCTTAAAGGATATTTATCCTCTTCTGAGCCGTATTTAAAATGGATAAATAAACGGCATGAAATCAATACAAACATTGAAATACTGAGGCGTGAGCTTGACAAGAAACGTGAGGCCGCAAAAATACTGGCTGGAAGGAAACAAAAAGCGGAGCTCCAACCTGACTCCGAAATTTCAGCTTATCTGGATAATGAGATTTTTGTTAACTCTACTGAGATAAAATACTTAGAGCAAGAGCTTCAGTATTCTAAGATAATGCTTGATGAATGTGAGAGACACATTTACACAATTGAAGAGAAGGCTGCGCTTTCGATAAGATAAACGCGCGCCTAAATTTTAGTCGAAGGCTTCAGCGGTAAATTGCGGCACGTCTGAGTTTTCACTTCTGAGTTAGTGCTGGTGTTCATGAGCTTTCTAACATTAACTGCGATGAACACCAGTTAGCGGCCGGCAGAGGGGGGGCGAAGTTCCTTATAAACTGAGGTCTAATTCTATGAAAAAAAGAATGCTTGCTCTTCTATTTTTTCAAATAGATCGTCAGGAACAATATGACAGTTTTGGCGTTCTCGAATCAAAGCGCGCTCAAAGGAGTTACTGACGTCAGGATCATCATCATCACCAAATGCTCTCCACTCTTCTCCGTAATATTGTTTGAAAACCAACATTGAGAAGGCGAGAGGGGTCAACGTTCTCCTGAGCGGCCAGCGATTTTCAGAATGAAATCCAATATGAAAATGTGAGCATGGATGAAAAAAACGTTTGCGTTGATCAGGAGCGTTTTCGTATCTCCACATTGGCTTTCCGTTCAAGATCTTCTTGCTATCTAATAGACTAAGATACTGCTCATGGGAAATAAGATCATTATCCAAAAGTTCAGTGATCTTTTTAAAGGATGCGGTTTCTGACTCTTTTCCTGATATGAAAGGGTTAGGATAGTACGCGTAGCGCGCATACCCGTCACGCTCCATGCTGAATTGGAAATACGAGTAGTCAGACAAAATTATATTATGGTGGGATAAATTCATTGCTGTTAGATAGACATCAATATACGTGCTGTCCGTCGAAAGGATTTTATCTCGAAATTCAATATTTAATGGAAGTAGATTTGGATTGCTGAAAGCTGCGGCCAATCCAAGTTTGTCCGCCAAGTCCCAGCTTCTGTGGATTCCCGATTGAATATCTTGTCTATTCATCATCGTAATCCAAATCGGCATCTTCCTCCGACAATCCTTCCCTACGAAGGCTCTCTAGGTATTCCGCTCTTAGTTTTTTCGCCTTAATAGAGCGCTGACTAAGATCTCTTTGAATCATGTCTAGTTTGGATAGGTCAGGCATTATAAAACGCAAGGTGGGGAAGTTTTTCTCTGCCTCAGACATCTCTTCAATGATTTGACTTGTCGAACCTTGCATCCCTGAAACACGAAGCCATGCTTTAGTGCGTGTGAGTGCAGTGAAAAGCTTGTTACGATCTCCTCTCGTTTTGAGTGTTATCGCATCAACTCCGATCACGAATACTACAGCTGCCTCATTCCCTTTTGCCCTATAAATCGTGGAGAGAGTCACCTTGTTAGGTATCGTAAAGGGCGGGTCTGAATATGGGTCAGCGTGAATGTTGTTCGATGCGATTCCTATTTCAGCAAGCTTTGAGGAGAGCTGTTTGAAATAGCCTTTCATGTGGCGATCATCAAGGGCGACAATCATTATATCTTCAGGATTTAAACCTTGTTCTAAAAAAACAGATATCGACGCTATTACCCAATCTGTTTCATCATCCAGCGATTGTGCGTTGTAATGCTCTATTAGTTCAGGTAAGTCGTCTCCGGCCAGGCTAACTGGGCTATTTTCAACCGGGCGCACCACTTCTACTTCAGCGTTGGCATGATAGTTTGGCGAGATTACTTCATAACCAACATCTTTCCAGTGATCAGCACTTTCTAGCAGCTGCACGATATTGGAGTAAATCCCAAATCCGAGTGCGTGAGCAGTGATGAGTACTTCGCGCTGATTACGATAGCACTTGCTTAAAACTGTGTCATTGGTGAACTTGAAAGGCAGCCCGGTTGCCGCTCGCTCAAGCGATATACGCGGCTCACCATCGTGATCTATACCAAATAACTCAGCAGCGCTTCGCATTCTGATCTTCATTATATTTTGAAGATCGTCATATGCCCATACTATGTTTTTTTTGTCTCGCTGGCCTTTCGCAAGCCGAAAACTTAACTCATAAAATGCAGCTGGAAAGTCTTGTCCTTCATCGATCAGGATATGGTCGTAATATTCTTCGATATTATCTCTTTGCATTAAATCCTGGCATGCAAAATCAAAAGGGTCTACTCCATAAGGAGCGCCAGAGCGTGCGGTATTAAAGGTAAGTGGTGTTCTTCCGGCTCGCAAGCAAGCATCGGAATAGGCACCGCTGGTATTAGAGCCACCCCATCCATGTAGTATGTGGATATTATTCCAGTCCGGATCAACCTCTTTGTAGTGCCTGTAGAACTTTGTGACCAAATTTTTTATGGAGGACTTTAAACTTTTCGTATAGAACGTTAGAAGAATTTTATCATTTGGTCTATTCATATGAAGGTGGGCGGCCTTCATAGCCAAAATAATAGTTTTCCCTGAGCCGGCGAGGCCTCGTATTCGCTGGGGGCCGTTGATTGTTATCAAAGCAGCAGAACGCTGTTTTTGATCAAAGTTCGCAATTTCAGACTCAAGCTTCGCAAGTGCGCTAGCTGCGCGCTGCTGCTCAGGATTTTCAACAAGCCGCTTATTCGACCGAGTTAGGGCTTTAGCTCCTTCAATGACAGAACGGGCTTCATCGTATGCCTCTGCATCTAAAAGATCTTCTTCAAGATCTTGAATCACTTCATTCAATGAGTCCATTGATGAAACAATTTCAGAGTCGCTAGAATCGAAAATTCTCTCTGCTAAGTTACTGTCGCAAAATATTATGGGTGTAACGTTAAGCGACAGCTGAGATCTTGACTTTCTTAATGCTTTACTTTTTAAAAGTCTTCCAATTAAAATGCTGCAGAATTGATTAAGTGACTCGTCAACTGCTAGCAAACTACTAGTACTATCACGATCTGCTTGGGTCGCGGTAATCACCCTAATAGCAAGGATTCCACGACTGCGGCTTAGTACCAGAATGTCTGGTTTGTGATCTGCGCCATCGTAGTCTGAATAAACGGGAAAGTCATAATAAAGCGCAGATGGCGAGGAGCTGATAGCGTTTTCAGAGTTCTTGAGCGATTCAATAAGATCTTTGCCGAGCGGGTCTTCTTGCAATCTTTCCGTCGTAACTAGGATATCTACTGCCATGTCAGATGGTCCTTAAAGTATTTTTTTGTAGGCAATTATCTTTTTGCTGAGACCTGCTATGTGCGGCTTTTGACACATGCGTCAAGACTTTAGCGCAGTGAGCGTAAAACGCCAAACCCCACGAGATGTACAGTCGAAGTCTCATAACCTTACCTGGAAGCGGGGGGGACTGACTTCAATCCCACTGAGCTAATCCTAACGGAAGTCCATGCCTGACCATTATCTGTTGCTTTTGAATGTCCACTCATGGCCGTTCGCGGCCAGATGCGAACGTCCGCTATTGGCCGATTGCTGCCTGTCGCTAGCATCTGCTCTGGCCGAAAGCGGTCGCTCCCGAGCTGCGTTTTTCAACCGAAACGGACGCTCAGCACATCTAGCAATATGTTTTCTGAGCATCCTGCCCTGAATGCATCGCGTAACTGATTTGAAGAGTAGTTTCATTCCTTGAACAAAGGTCTGAGTGATTCCAACCTTCATTACATACTTACAGTCATTGAAACTGCCCCAAACACCGAGTTAGGTGTGATGTATGAGCCCCTACAGTTCGGTAGTCGCGATCGAGTCATCAGCCAGCCGAGCACTCGACGCTTTGCGCCGCTAAGGTTCGCTCCACAAACGCAAGAATCGCTTCGTTCATCTGCGTCAAGCCTGGTTCCTCCAACGGGTAATGTCCGGCGTCGTCTAGCATCCGGGTCGTCACCTTGACACGGCCAAGGCGTTGCAGGAATGGCTGGCTCAGCGCGAGTGGCGTCCAGCGGTCGGCTGCGGGCTGGGTCAGCAAGACAGGGCAGACATCAAAGGTTTCCGGCTCCATGGCGGGCGTGTATCCGAGGTAGGAACTCAAAAAGCGCAGGCTGGCCCAGTTGCCGGCCGAGGTGTGATCTTTCAGGCAAGCCTTCAATGCAGCTCGGTCATTGACCAGTGTGTACATCTTGCTGGCCAGCCACATCGGCATTTTCAGCCCTGCCAGCGGCGTGCGCGCCAGAAGGTGGATCATCGGAATGCCAAGGCGCCCCATCAGGGGAGAAAGAGCGGTCTGCTCCCGAACTCTCGGAACGCGCTGATCGAGAAATGTCATCCCGATAATGCCGGCGACGTGCCGGTTCATGGCGGCGGCGTGATAGGTCAGCATCCCTCCCGCGCTCAGACCGTATAGAAAAATAGGACGCGGGTCGCGGGCGCGTTCGTATTCTATGAAGTCATTGGCCAGCTCCACCCACGTGTCATAGCGGACATTCGCCTCAGCCGCGACCTTGGTCTCACCGTAGCCAGGCATGTCAATGGCCACGGTCTCCAGTCCCTGCCGGAAAAGCGGGAGGCCGGTGATGGTGGACATTTGCCGGCCATTGGTACCAACACCATGAAACAGGATGACTCGCGCCGGGGCCGCGGGGTTGGTGTAGCGATCAAGGTGAACGGTATGCCCACGCCATGGCCAGCACTCTTCTAAAGGAGCGTTGCTCGCGTCGATGCGGTATCTGGGTGGAAGGAATGCCTGAATGGCCTGCCATTGGGTTTGTTCTGTGTAGCTCATCGACGGCCTCGCGCTGGACAAGGAAGAGTGGAATACCTATAAATACAACATTTGTCACGTTTGAAACATAACATATGTCTGATTTGATGAGCATGCAAGACCCCTCGTCGCCATCCAAAAGTAAAAGGGAGGGGCGACTCCCTCAACAGGCGCGTTCGCAGACGCGTATCAGCAAGGTGCTGGAGGCCGCCGAGCAACTGCTCCGTGAGGTGGGGCCGGATATGGCATCGATCCCTGAAATTTCCAAACTGTCGGGTGTGCCAAGGGCCAGCATCTACCAGTTCTTTCCCGACAAGTACGCACTCTTCGCCCATCTGGCGGCGCTGCAGATGGAGCGCATCGGCGAACTCGTCCTGGCGATGCAACCGCAGGAGGGCGAAGACTGGAAAGTGGCAATCGGCAGAGTGGTGCGTGGTGTGGCCGGTTACTACAACGAGCATCCGGCGGCGGCCGCTTTGCTCTTGCGCGGCAATTTCACTCCTACTGACCAAAAGGCCCATGAGGAGAAAGACGCAATAATCGGCAAGCTTCTGCGTCAGTCCTTGCAGGCTCAGGGCGCGCTCAACGACTTGCCGCTGCAACCGGATGCCGCGAAGCTGGCGGTCGAGATCGCATTTGCCTGCCTGCGTTATGGCTACCAGACTGAGGGCCGCATCAGCGAGGCAATCTGTGTCGAAGCAGCTCAAGCCACGATCGCCTATCTGTCTCGCTGGGAATCGCGCCAATCTCAGACCTAGCCGAGCGTTACCTGAAGCAGGCGATCCGTGGAGAAAAAATCGGCGCATTCGCCACGACCGAACCACTGGCAAGAGCATTGCGGATGGACTTGGGCACCGAATTCCCCGAACCAGAGGCGGCGATGGCGAAGTTCTATGCCACCGAGGCTGCCGGCGACACGGCGCATGATGGCGTGCAAATTTTCGGGGGATACGGCTTCTTGCGCGAACAGTCCCAAGACAGCAGCCATTACAAAGTCGAGGAGATCTACCGGGACAACAAGATCAGCGAGATTTACGAAGGGACGAACGAAATCCAGCGGATGGTGATTGCCCGGCAGATCTTTGGCAAAGGGCTGGTGGGCTGATACGCGATGGCTGCACGCGCATCGGCCGGACAATGACGGAGCCGATGCGCGCAGGCGCAGCCGTGAGTCAGTTTCAGCGTTATGATTTGTCCCTATGTAAGGCGGCAATCGCGTAAGGAACCACCGATGACTCACCTTCAACCCGACGATCTGATCGAGGCGGACCTGACGGGCCTGGCATCCTTGATTGCGCGACAGGCCACCCATGCCGGGGATTTCCCCACCCGGTTACCGGCGTTGAGTCTGCACCGTCGCACGTCCCCGACAGACCCCATGCCGTGCATCTACGGCCTGGGCCTTGGCGTGGTGGCCCAGGGCAGCAAACAGGTATTGCAGCAGGAAGCCGTGCTGCATTTCCGCGCGGGGCAGGGGATGTTGACCAGCATCGACCAACCGGTGGTGTCCCATGTTGCCCAGGCGTCGGTGGCGAAGCCTTTTCTCGGGATGATGCTGACGCTGGATGTCAGCCAGATCATGCGCGTCGCCTCCGAGCTGCAACTGCCGCCTCCGCCAAAGGCAGGCACCCATCAGGCCATCGTCATTGCCGAGCTGGACCACGGACTGGTCCGGGCCCTCGAGCGTCTGCTGGGCTTGCTGGAGGAACCGGAGCTCTTCGACCATCTGGCGCCTCTTGTCCAGCAGGAGATCATCGTCCGGCTGTTGATGGGTCAACATGGCATGGCTTTGCGTCACCTGATTGCCACGGGTTCGCCGATGCAACAGATCGCCAGGGTGGTCGCCTGGCTGAAGCAGAACCTGGCCGAACCCATGCGCATCGACCATCTGGCCGAGCGGGTGCACATGAGTCCTTCCACTTTTCGTCATCACTTTCGCACGCTGACGGGTGTTAGCCCGCTGCAGTTCCACAAGCAATTGCGGTTGCAGGAGGCCAGGCAGTTGATGATCAACCAGCACCTGGACGCGGGGCAGGCAGCGGGGAGGGTGGGGTACGAAAGCGCCTCGCAGTTCAGTCGCGAGTACAGCCGGGCCTTCGGCGCGCCGCCGCAACGGGATATCCGGCGTATGCGCCAGCCAGGCTGACCTGACTGCATAACAGGCAATCGAGCAAGGCATCAATTTCCCCGCCGGCAGCAGGCCTTTGGCCTTGTACGCCCGTAAACACGAGGTTCTTGCGAGCTTTCGGGAGAGCTTGATGAATCCGCATTCTCCTTGAATCGTGCAAGCAAGGAATCGGAATAGGCAAAAACACCTGCAGAGCCCTTCCTATACTGGACTCCAACGAAGGGCAGGCAACCTGCACGACTCAGTCGAAGCGAAAATACCTCGCCCTCCGCAACCCGGCAATCGCGCCAACTGGCGCTACGCGCTGCTCTATCGGAGGCAACACCATGCAAAACGTCCAGTTCAAGAACCGCAACATCGAGATGGCTGGTCACCTCTACTTGCCTGCTGCATTCGTTGAAGGCCAACAATACCCGGCGATCATTACTGTCCATCCAGGTGGCGGCGTGAGAGAGCAGACGGCCGGCACTTACGCCCGGCTGTTGGCCGAGCAAGGTTTCGTCACCCTGGCGTTCGATGCGTCCTATCAAGGTGCCAGTGGCGGCGAGCCGCATTTTCTCGATGAACCCATGAATCGCGTGGCCGACGTGTACAGCGCAGTCGACTACCTGACCACCCTCGGTTTTGTCGATGCTCAGCGCATCGGCGTGCTGGGCATCTGCGCCGGTGGCGGCTTCGCGGCCAAGGCGGCGTCGGTCGACCGCCGGATCAAGGCCCTGGCCACCGCCAGTGCGGTCAACGTAGGGACTGCCACTCGTAAAGGCTGGGAAGGCAAGGGTTCCATCAACGATCTGTTGCCGGTCCTGGATGCCCTGGCTGGACAGCGCACGGCAGAGGCGGCGGGTGCCGATCCCGTTTATGCCCCTTACGTACCGCAACTGGGTGATACCAGTGCGCCCCGTGATCTTCAGGAGGCGGCCGACTACTACCTCACGCCTCGTGCCCAGCACCCGAACGCACAGAACAAGATGCTGATGAATGGTCTCGGCGCCTGGGTCGCGTTTGATGCGTTCGACCTGATCGACCAGTTACTGACCCAGCCGGCACTGATCATCGCCGGCAGCGAAGCCGGCTCGCTGTGGCACAGCCAGGAGCTGCATGCCAAGGCGCTGGGACAAAAGGAACTGGTGGTGCTCGACGGTCTGGCTCACATGGATCTGTACGACGGTCCCGGGGTCAACACGGCCATGGAACACCTGGCGCCGTTCTTCCGCACCAGCCTCTGAGTACGGCGGGCGGCGCCGTTCTAGCGCCGCTCTCTATCGTTTCCGATTTACTCCTGGAGAATCACATGAGCACTGTCACTATCAAGCACGTTCGCTATCAGAATCTGGGCTGGGAAACCGCAGCGGATTTATATCTACCACCCGATTTCGATGCCTCCAGAAAATACCCGGCGATTGTCAGCATCCACCCGATCGGCAGTTGCAAGGAACAGACCTCAGGCAACGTCTACGGCGCAGGTTTGGCCAAAGAAGGGTTTGTGGTAATTGCTTTCGATGCCAGTTTCCAGGGCGAGAGCGGTGGTGAGCCACGCTTCATCGAAGACCCGTCCATCCGCGTTTCGGACATCCGCTTCGCCATCGATTATCTGGTCACGCTGCCCTACGTCGATGCGGCGCGTATCGGTGCCATCGGTATCTGTGGCGGGGGCGCGTATACCGTACACGCGGCCAGTACTGACCACAGGATCAAGGCGCTGGTCTCGATAACCGGGGTCAACTTCGGGCGACTGATCCGTGAAGGCTTCAGCAACTTCGATCCGGTCACGGCGCTGCAAGCCATGGCAGCCCAGCGCACCGCAGAAGCCCGGGGCGGCGCCCGGCATGTCATCAACTATCTGCCGGCATCGGTGGAAGAGGGACGCAGCGCAGGCATCACCGATATCGACGTGCTCGAAGCGACCGAGTACTACAAGACGTCGCGCGGACAGCAGCCCAACGGCGCCACCAGCGGCCTGTTTTCGTTCAACAGCGCAGCCTTTGGCTGGGATGCATTTCTGCATGCCGAAGTGCTGCTGACCCAGCCTCTGTTGGTGGTAATCGGGGACAAGCCCGGCGGTTTCGGAGCGTACCGCGATGGCTGGGAAATCTACGGTCGGGCCGCCTCGGCCGACAAACAGATTTACGTGGCAGAAGGCTGGTCGCATTACGACCTGTACGACAAGCCCGAGCCTGTCGCACTGGCCATGGCCCAAGCTGTGCCGTTCCTGCGCAAGCATCTGCAGTGAAGCCTGATTCCGAATCATCGCGGCTGTCCTCCAACGAAAGCCGCGACCTGGCCATTGCCATTGCCCGCATAGCTCCGTCGGACGGTGACTACGAGACGGCCATTCCCGGTCTGACTCTGCATCGCCGTCGGGCGCTGACCCTGCCGATGCACTGCATCTACGGTCTGGGACTGGGGATCACCGCCCAGGGCCGGAAGCAGGTCGTGCTGGGCGATCAGATCCTGAATTTCGGTCCGGGTCAGTCGTTGCTGACCGCTGTCGATCTGCCCGTGGTCTCAACAGTGGTGGAGGGAAGTCACACCGAGCCGTTCCTGGGCCTGATGTTGCAACTGGCACCTCAGGACATTTTGCAGTTGGCCACTGAAATGCGCCTGCCGGCGCCTGCCCGCGATTGTGATTTCTGCTCGATCGCCGTTGAGTCTTTGACCGAGGGGTTGCTGGATGCCGTGCTGCGTCTGGTGCAGTTGCTGGCCGATCCGGTGCTGTTGCCTTGTCTTGCGCCGCTGTTAAAGCGTGAGATCGCTTATCGGTTGCTCGCCGGCCCCCACGGTTCACAGTTGCACCATCTGATCAATCAGGGAGCACCCAGCCAACAGATCGCCGGCGCCATCAACTGGCTCAAGCGCCATTTCGTCGAGCCGCTGAAGATTGAACAGCTGGCTGCCGGCTGTCATATGAGTCCTTCCACGTTCCGCCAGCACTTTCGCTCGATCACCGGCTTAAGCCCCCTGCAGTACCAAAAGCAACTGCGTCTGCAGGAGGCCCGTCAGTTGATGCTGACGCGAAACCTGGATGCAAGCGTGACGGCATTGCGGGTCGGGTACGAAAGCGCCTCACAGTTCAGTCGTGAATACGCCCGGCTGTTTGGTCAGCCCCCTCAACGCGACATCCGCCGCTTGCGCCTGAACTGAATCACCCCCATTGCCATCGGCTGACCTCATAGGTCGGCTTTGTCTGGAAAGCATCATGAAACCGAATTACCCCGAAATTTTTCGTCCGCTGCGTTTCGCCAACGGTCTGACGATCGACAACCGGCTGGCCATGGCACCGATGACCACCTGGTCTGCCAATCCGGACGCCAGCATTTCCGAGCAGGAACTCGCGTACTACCGTCGCCGTGTGAAAGGCATCGGGCTGGTCATCACCGGCTGCTCCCATGTCTGCCCTGAAGGCATCGGTTTCGATGCCGAGTTCGCTGCCTGGGACGATCGTTTTCTGCCGAGTCTGCGGCGTCTTGCTCAGGCCGCAAAAAGTGGCGGGGCGCCCGCCGTACTGCAGATTTTTCATGCGGGCAGCAAAGCCATCGTGGAGCAAACACCCTCAGGTGAGATTGTCAGTGCCAGCGCGGTCAGGGCTCCTGCCGGGCCGTTCAACAGTGGTATTCCAACCCCCGCGCACTGTCTGAAGCGCAGATCCTCGAAACGATTGAGGCATTCGCCCAAGCCACCCGACGAGCCATCGAGGCGGGTTTCGACGGCGTGGAGCTACATGGTGCTCATGGTTTTCTGATCCAGAACTTTTTGTCCCCGGCCTCCAACCAGCGCAGCGACCAGTGGGGTGGTTCGCTGGAGAACCGTATGCGCTTCCCTCTGGCACTGGTTCAAGCGGTGCAGCAGGTGGTTCGTGAACATGCACCGCGCCCGTTTCTCATCGGTTATCGAATTTCGCTTGAAGAAGCTCAGGAGGGTGGCTTGCGCATCGACGATGCGTTGGCACTGGTGGAGCGTCTGGCACAGGCGGATATCGACTACTTGCATGTGTCTCTTTACGACCTGCTCAACGCCACACCGGCCCGTCAGGAAAATGAGGCGCAGGAAATGCCTTCGGCGCTGACGATCGTACGTGCCCTGGAACAGATCGGAGGTCGATTGCCCGTGATTGCGGCCGGTCAGATCACTACGCCGGCGCAGGCCGAGCGCGCTTTGGCGTTGGGCCTTTCAATGGTTGCGATTGGCCGGGGGCTGGTGATCAACTCTGACTGGGTCACCCTGGCCCGTGAAGGCAAGGCCGAGCGGATCGCTCAGCAACTGGATGTGCGAGCAGTCCCAGACAGCGCGATACCCGATGGCCTGTGGCGCGCAATCAGCGCCACGCCGGGCTGGTTCGCGCTGCGCACTGCAGAGACACTGAGCGACTGACCGGAGACGGCAGATTTTCAAGATTTCGAATGGGTGTGTCGTTTCGCACCGATGAAGGCGCCTCGGACAAAACTTGAGTAGAGGCGCCATTCATTCCGAGATTGTTGCACCGATGACGCTTGAGCAGATCCGGCGCGACATCGACGATAATGTCTTCCTGCCCACCAACCATGCGACGTCTGCCCAGTTCGACAAAAATGTCCATGGTCTTGAGGCCGTACCTGGCGGGCGGTGGCAATAGAAACCTCCAGCGATGCGTTGCCGAATACAGAGATTGAGATTCTTGCAAAACGTCTATTGAGTGTAGCAAATGCAAACCTCATAGACGACTTTCCCGATACGCAGATCGGCGTAAGCATCGGAATTGCAGAGTTTCCTAGAGATGGTAAAGATGCAAACAGTTTAATTCTGGCTGCTGACTCTGCAATGTTGAATGCTAAAAGCTTGGGTAAGTCACGTTTTCAGTGGGCAATTCTTCCTTGATAAAGAAGAACAATGATAAGTATTTATAAGGGAGCGCGCTTTTCCGCATGCGGAGAAAACCAGGGCGAGATGTGGGAAGTGGGCGAGCAGTGCTTGTTCACGCAGACTAATAACTCAACTAAATAGATGTTTAGTTGAGTTAGCGACGTGACTCCACGTAAAGGTCGTTGTTGCCATTGGCGGTAGACCACCTTCAAGAGCACATATATCTCCTCAGACATGCGGTGTTAGGGCGCTTTGATGTGATCCATTCTAATCTTGCGGGGTGCCAAAAACTGGAAGGCTGCGGCTGATAGACCAGCGCAGGCATAATCAGTGTAACCGTTCCAACCGGCAAATTCCGGAGTTGGAATAGCATTGCGGAGCTTTAAAATCCCCGGCGTGCCAGGCAAATAAAGACTAACACTCAGGGTCAAAAGCACTCTGTAAACTTATTTTCTGACTTGTTAACCACCGTAGTTAACAAGTCAAATTTGTGGTTAACAACGTTACCGGACTGGCATTTTTCTAAGCTTTTATCTGGCCAGGTTCAAGAGAGCCTCCAGGGTGTTTAATGGGAGGAAAGCTCAGCAGCCTTCAAGCGCATGGTGTTCACCGCCCAACCTGTCAGCATTTGCAAGTAGATCAGGCGGCGCTTTTTCATGTGTGACAGTCCTTGAAATCGGCGCACCAACTACACGATGAACGCCTCAGATTTCACACAGCGACGTGTATTCGGATGGGCTCTCCGCGTAAGTAATACCGTAAACGAGCGAGCTGGTCCCAAAAAAGCTCCTTCAATCAAACGAATAGGCGAATCCGCATTCGGTGCGCGATCACGCTCATCAAGGGCGGCATTTCTGGATCCGCTGCTCATGACGTAGAATCATGAACGATGACAGTCACAAAGGCCGCGCCAGAGCCTCTAGCGCGCTGATGATTGCTGGACAAGTGATCTGCAAGCAAATCCGTGAACGTGAGGCGAAAGGCTCGATTTAAAAGATTACTTCCCATTGGGCCGCACGGAATGGGCTCTGAAGCCTGCAGAAGTAAAGTCTTTCCCTGGCAACGAAGCACCCACGTAAGGGATTTAGCTCTCAAAATGAAAGGAGATTACTTCCGAGAGCTATTAGCTGATTCTTCGCATTTTTACCTAATGTCGACAGTGCTACCGGGCTGGTCTCGTAATACTTTGTTACGTGTAATGTATATTATGTTAAATGATGTGTCAGAGTGGAACTTTACGGAACCTGCTTTATGGTCTGTCACTCCGATTCGCCACCCAACTCAACCTGGATCTTTCGCACCACACTGTGCATCGCTGGCAGGTAACGCCGAGCCGCTTCCTCCACCGACATCGCCTTGGCGATGTACACCAGGTTCAGACAGCCCATTAGCCGCGCCTCATGGGTGATCGGAATGGCGATGGCGGCGATCTTGCGCTCCTGGCCCCAGTGGGAGTTATTTTCGCCGTATCCCTTGCTTACCGTATGCTCAACCAATCGCTCAACAAACCGCCGGTCCGCTGCCAGCGCGGATTGCTCGTCTTCGCGGCTGATCATCAACTCAATCAGTTCTTCACGTTCAGCCGGCGGGCAAAAGGCGAAGTAGGCACGCCCGGTGGCGGTCATCAGCAACGGCAGACGCCGCCCGACCATGGAACGGTGGAACGAAAGGCGACTGAAGCGATGGGTAGTCTCGCGAATCACCATGGCATCGCCGTCCAGGGTGCACAGATCGGTGGGCCAGACTACCTCCTGCAGTAGCTCGCCCAACAGCGGTGCCGCGATGGAGGAAATCCACTGCTCATCGCGAAACCCCTCACTCAATTCCCGCACTTTCAAGGTCAGCCGATAGCTGTCGTCGGACTCGCTACGCCGCACGTAACCCTCGGCCTGCAAGGTCTCCAGCAAGCGCCTGACGGTGGTGCGGTGCAGCCCACTCTGCTCGGCCAGTTGAGCCGTGCTGGCGCCGCCGTCGAAGCGATTCAGGCCGTTGATCAGGGCCAGCCCGCGCATCAATCCACGCACGGCCTTGTATTCGGTCTCGCTCATCGAATCGCTCCGTTCTGCTTGTAAATCAACGTTGTGCACCTGGTGCACACTAACAAGGGTTGTCGTTGTCGACCAGCCCGACCATTTCCATACTGCGCCCAACAAGAAATCCAAAAGCGCTGTAGGGAGATATCCATGAGTTCTGCACCCACGCCTACCCCATTGGAGCTGAGCACCGACGTCGCCATCGTCGGCGCCGGTCCCGTCGGCTTGATGATCGCCAATTACCTTGGCCAGTGTGGCGTGAAAGTCACTCTGGTGGAAAAACTCGACAGCCTGATCGACTATCCCCGCGCCATTGGCCTGGACGATGAAAGCTTGCGTACCTTCCAGGCGGTGGGCCTGGCCGACGCCGTGCTGCCCCACACCACCCCTTGGCACGCGATGCGCTTCGCTTACTCCCAAAGGTCGCTGCTTCGCCGATATCCAGCCCAAGACCGATGAGTTCGGCTGGCCACGACGCAACGCCTTCATCCAGCCCTTGGCCGACCGCGTGCTGTTCGACGGCCTGCAACGCTTCGATAACGTCAAAGTGCTTTTCAGTCGCGAACTGGAGAGCTTCGAACAAAGCGACAGCGCCGTTGTGCTCAACCTCAAAGATCAAAACGGTCGCGGCGAGCGCCTGCATGCCCGCTACCTGATCGGTTGCGACGGCGGCAACAGCCTCGTGCGGCGCAGCCTGGATATCAGCTTCGAAGGCAAGACCGCGCCGAACCAGTGGATCGTGGTCGATATCGCCAACGATCCGCTGGGCACTCCTCACGTCTACCTGTGCTGCGACCCGGTGCGCCCTTACGTTTCCGCTGCCCTGCCCCATGGCGTTCGGCGTTTCGAGTTCATGGTCATGCCCGGAGAGACGGAAGCCGAGCTGAGCAAACCGGAAAACATGCGCAAGCTGCTCCGCAAAGTCTTGCCCAACCCGGACCACATCGAGCTGATCCGCAGCCGCGTCTACACCCACAACGCCCGTCTGGCCGGGCGTTTCCGTCAGGGGCGGGTGCTGCTGGCCGGCGATGCCGCGCACATCATGCCGGTATGGCAAGGCCAGGGTTACAACAGCGGAATGCGCGACGCGTCCAATCTGGCATGGAAACTGGCGATGGTGATCCAAGGCCTGGCCGCCGATAGCCTGCTCGACAGCTACGAACAGGAACGTCGCGACCACGCCAAGGCAATGATTGATTTGTCAGTGCTCGCCGGTCACGTACTGGCGCCGCCCAAGCGCTGGCAAGGTACCTTGCGCGATGGTGTGTCCTGGTTGCTGAACTATCTGCCGCCGGTCAAACGCTTCTTCCTGGAAATGCGCTTCAAGCCGATGCCGCAATACACCAAGGGCGCGCTGATCGCCGCGCAAGACAGCGCCTCGCCGGTGGGCAAAATGTTTATCCAGCCGCAGGTGCTCACCGAAGCCGGCGAACGGGTGCTGCTCGACGAAGTGATCGGCAAGCATTTCGCAATCATTGCCTGGGGCAGCGATCCGACCTGGGGCCTTTCGGCTGCGCAAATCGAACAGTGGCAGGCGCTGGGTACGCGCTTCATTCAGGTACTGCCGGACGTCCAGCTCAAGGCCGCCAGCGATGCCGGCAAACACGTGATTCGCGTCGGTGACAGCACCGGCCGGATCCGCGAGTGGTTCGCCCACGGCGCCTCGTCCATTGCCCTGGTACGCCCGGATCGTTTTGTTGCCGGTTTGGCCATTCCGCAAACCGTGGGTCAGGCCTGCGATCAGTTGATCCTTGCGCTCAAGGCTCTGCCGCAACCGGCCGCGACTTTCGTCGCCAGCAAGGTGGCCTGAGATGAGCGCTTATCTGCACTGCATGTCCCACACGCCGCTGGTGGGGTTCGTCGACCCCGAACCGCACGTTCTGGCCGAAATTGACGGCATGACCGCCGCGGCCCGTGAGCGTATTGCCCGCTTCGCCCCAGAGTTGATCGTGCTGTTCGGCCCGGACCACTACAACGGCTTTTTCTACGATGTGATGCCGGCGTTCTGCATCGGTATGGCTGCCCATGCAATCGGCGATTTCGGTACGGCTGCCGGTGAACTGGACGTGCCCAAGGCGCTGGCTGAATCGTGCGCCCAGGCGGTGCTCAATGCCGGGGTCGACACCGCCGTGTCGTATTGCATGCAGGTCGACCATGCCTTCGCTCAACCACTGGAATTGTTGCTCGGCGGCTTGCAAGGCTGTCCGGTAATCCCGGTGTTCATCAATTCGGTGGCGGTCCCCCTGCCCGGTTTCAAGCGTGCCCGTTTGCTCGGCGAGGCCATCGGTCAATGGGCCAAAACGTTGAACAAACGTGTGCTGTTTCTGGCCTCCGGCGGCTTGTCGCACCAGCCACCGGTGCCGGAGCTGGCCAAAGTCGATGCGCGTATGGCGGACCGACTGATGGGTAGCGGCCGCGATCTGCCTGCCGATGAGCGCCTGGCCCGCCAGAACCGGGTCATCCAGGCCGCGAGGGATTTCGTTCAGGACCAGCACTGCCTGCATCCGCTCAACCCGATCTGGGACCAGGGCTTTCTCGACAGCCTCGAACAGGGTCGCCTGAGCGACTTCGATGGGCTGGGTAATGACGAACTGTCGGCACTGGCCGGCAAGTCCACCCACGAAGTGAAAACCTGGGTCGCGGCGTTCGCCGCCCTCTCCTCCTTCGGCCCGTACCAGACCGAAGACCGCTACTACCGACCGATCCCTGAATGGATCGCCGGCTTCGCCAGCCTCGGCGCACGACCACAGCACAACCATCACTGAATTTCGAGGAACTGCCATGACTGCCACTGGATTCACCGAAGCTTCCACCAGCCGCTTTGCCCGCATCAAGGAAGGCGACCTGGACCTGCAACTGCATTACAACGATGTCAGTCCAATCCCTGAAAATCCGGGCGCCGAAACCGTGGTCATGCTCCACGGCTCTGGTCCCGGTGCCAGCGGCTGGGCCAACTTTCACTGCAACATCGAGCCCTTGGTCAACGCCGGCTACCGGGTGATCCTGATGGACTGCCCTGGCTGGAGCAAAAGCGATCCGGTGGTCTGCGATGGCTCGCGCTCGGACCTCAATGCCCGCGCCCTCAAAGGCCTGATCGACGTGCTGGACCTGGACCGCGTGCACATCATCGGCAACTCCATGGGGGGCCACAGCACCGTGGCGTTCGCCCTCGCCTACCCGCAACGCATCGGCAAACTGATCCTGATGGGCGGCGGAACCGGTGGCCCGAGCGCCTTCGTCCCGCAACCCACCGAGGGCATCAAGCTGATCGGCACGCTGTACCGCGAGCCGACCATCGACAACCTGAAGAAGATGATGAACGTCTTCGTCTTCGACGCCAGCAGCATCACCGACGCGATGTTCCAGACCCGCCTGGACAACATCCTGGCGCGCCGCGACCACCTGGAAAACTTCGTCAAGAGCAGCACCCTGAACCCCAAGCAGTTCCCGGACTTCAGCCATCGCCTGCACGAGATCAAGGCCCGCACCCTGATTGTCTGGGGCCGCGAGGACCGCTTCGTGCCGATGGACACCGGCCTGCGCCTGCTGGCCGGCCTGCCCGACGCGCAACTGCACGTGTTCAACCGTTGCGGCCATTGGGCCCAGTGGGAACACGCCGACACCTACAACCGCCTGGTGCTGGATTTCCTGACCCATTGATGACCGAGGCCACCATGACCCTGACTCAAGCCACACTGGAGCAACTGGCAAGCGACCTGTGCCAGGCCCAGGCCCACGGCGAAGCCATCGCGCCTTTGCGCGAACTGATCGGCGAAGACAATGCAGACGCCGCCTACGCCATCCAGCGCCTGAACATTGCTCACGCGGTGGGCAATGGCAACCCCGTAATCGGGCGGAAGATCGGCCTGACCAATCCCAAGGTCCAGCGGCAACTGGGTGTGGATCAGCCTGACTTCGGCACCCTGCTCGCCGACATGCGCTATGACCACAACGACCGTGTACCGATCGGTCGCGTGTTGCAGCCGAAGATCGAGGCGGAAATCGCCCTGATCCTCGAGCGTGACCTGCCGAGCACCGAGACCACTTTCGCCGATGTACTGGCCGCCACCGGTTGGGTCGCTGCGGCACTGGAAATCGTCGGCAGCCGGATCCAGAACTGGAACATCCGCTTCGTCGACACCGTGGCCGACAACGCCTCCAGTGGCTGTTTCGTCCTCGGCGAAAGCACCCGCCAGATCGACGGCCTCGACCTGCAGGCAGCCACCATGCGCATGACCCGCAACGGCGAGGAAGTATCCAGCGGCAGCGGCGCCGAATGCCTGGGACATCCACTCAACGCTGCGGTCTGGCTGGCTTGCACCATGGCCCGCCTGGGCGATCCGCTGCGCGCCGGCGACATCATTCTGACCGGCGCACTCGGGCCGATGGTCGCGGTCGCTGCCGGTGACCGTTTTGAAGCCGAGATCGACGGTATCGGTCGTGTCGCGGTCGACTTTGCATAAGGGGCAACAACCATGAACAAACTCAAAGTCGCGATCATCGGCTCCGGCAATATCGGCACCGATTTGATGATCAAGATCCTGCGTAACGCCAGGCATCTGGAAATGGCGGTGATGGTCGGCATCGACCCTGCCTCCGACGGCCTCGCCCGCGCCCAGCGTATGGGCGTGGCGGTGACACACGAAGGTGTCGAAGGCCTGGTGCGCATGGACGAGTTCAAGAACATCGATTTTGTTTTCGACGCTACCTCGGCTGGCGCCCACGTGAAGAACGATGCGTTCCTGCGCTCGGTCAAACCCGGCATCCGCCTGATAGATTTGACCCCGGCAGCCATCGGTCCGTATTGCGTGCCGGTGGTCAACCTGGAACAAAATCTGGCTCAGCCAAACGTCAACATGGTGACCTGTGGTGGTCAGGCGACCATCCCGATGGTCGCGGCGGTGTCGCGGGTGGCCAAGGTGCATTACGCCGAGATCGTCGCCTCGATCGCCAGTAAATCCGCCGGCCCCGGCACCCGTGCCAACATCGACGAGTTCACAGAAACCACTTCCAGGGCCATTGAAGTAATCGGCGGTGCAGCCAAGGGCAAGGCAATCATCGTGATGAACCCGGCCGAGCCGCCGCTGATGATGCGCGACACCGTGTTTGTGCTGTCCGAAGCCGCCGATCAGGCGCAGATAGAGGCTTCCGTTGAGGAGATGGCGGCGGCAGTGCAGGCCTATGTGCCGGGCTATCGCCTCAAGCAAAAAGTGCAGTTCGACGTGATTCCCGAACACGCGCCGCTGAACATTCCGGGCCTCGGACAATTTTCCGGGCTCAAGACTTCGGTGTTCCTACAAGTCGAAGGCGCTGCCCATTACCTGCCCGCCTACGCCGGCAACCTCGACATCATGACCTCCGCTGCCTTGGCCACCGCCGAGCGCATGGCGCAGTCGATGCAAAAGGCTTGAGGAGAATTTCATGAACGGCAAAAAACTCTACATCTCCGACGTGACCCTGCGCGACGGCAGCCATGCCATCCGACATCAGTACTCGCTGCAAAATGTTCAGGACATAGCCCGCGCACTGGACAAGGCCAGGGTCGATTCGATCGAGGTGGCCCACGGCGATGGCCTGCAAGGGTCGAGCTTCAACTATGGCTTCGCCGCACACACCGATCTGGAATGGATCGAAGCGGCCGCCGACGTGATCCAGCACGCGAAGATCACCACCTTGCTGCTACCCGGTATCGGCACCGTGCATGACCTCAAAGCCGCCTACAACGCCGGAGCCCGGGTGGTGCGCATCGCCACCCATTGCACCGAAGCGGATGTCTCGAAACAGCACATCGAGTACGCCCGCGAGCTGGGCATGGACACCGTCGGTTTTTTGATGATGAGCCACATGATCCCGGCCGAGCAGCTCGCCGCGCAGGCCAGGCTGATGGAAAGCTACGGCGCGACCTGCGTGTACATGGCCGACTCCGGTGGTGCAATGAACATGCAGGACGTTCGCGATCGTTTCCGCGCGTTCAAGGCGGTGCTCAAGCCGGAAACGGAGACGGGGATGCATGCCCACCACAATCTGTCGCTCGGCGTGGCCAACTCGATCACCGCTGTCGAGGAAGGCTGCGACCGCATTGACGCCAGTCTCGCCGGTATGGGTGCCGGCGCCGGCAATGCGCCGCTGGAAGTGTTCATCGCCGCCGCCGAGCGCCTGGGTTGGAACCACGGCACCGACCTCTACACCCTGATGGACGCCGCCGACGACATCGTGCGTCCGTTGCAGGACCGGCCGGTGCGGGTCGATCGCGAAACCTTGGCCCTCGGTTACGCCGGGGTCTACTCCAGCTTCCTGCGCCACGCCGAAATTGCCGCCGCCAAATACGGCCTCAAGACCCTCGACATTCTTGTCGAGCTGGGCAAGCGGCGCATGGTCGGCGGCCAGGAAGACATGATCGTCGACGTCGCGCTGGACCTGCTCAAACGCTGACCCCTGTACCACCCCGGCCGACCGTCCACGCAGCGGTCGGTCGGTTCTGCTTTGCCCATTACAACAATAAAACGGGTACTTCCCATGACATCGCTGAACGTGACAACCACCACGCTGTACATGGCACGGACCATTAGTCTTTGCTTCCTCGTCGCCCTGATGGAAGGCCTCGACCTGCAAGCCTCGGGGATCGCCGCCCAAGGCATGGCGGCAGCCTTCCAGCTGGACAAACTGCACATGGGCTGGGTCTTCAGCGCCGGGATTTTCGGTCTGTTGCCCGGTGCATTCCTCGGTGGCCTGCTGGCCGATCGCATCGGCCGCAAACGGGTACTGATGGCCTCGGTGGCACTGTTCGGGCTGTTCTCCCTGGTCACGGCCATGGCCTGGGACTTCAACAGTTTGATGATTGCCCGTTGCCTCACCGGCGTCGGCCTCGGTGCTGCCCTGCCCAACCTGATCGCCCTGACCAGTGAAGTGGCCAGCCCGCGTCTGCGTGGCACTGCCGTCAGTCTGATGTACTGCGGCGTGCCGCTGGGTGCGGCACTGGCAGCCAGCATCGGCATCGCTGACCTCGCCGGCGGCTGGCAGGTAGTGTTCTACGTCGGTGGCGTGGTGCCGCTGTTGATCGTGCCGCTGCTGGGGCTGTATCTGCCGGAGTCGGCGCAGTTTCGCAACGCCCGTGAATCTGCTCCGACCGGAGTGGTCCGGGGTCTGTTCCGAGAAGGAGCGGCGCTGCCGACGCTAATGATCTGGGTCAGTTACTTCTTCACCCTGATGGTGGTGTACATCCTGATCAACTGGTTGCCCAGCCTGTTGGTCGGCCAGGGCTTCAGCGGCCGCCAGGCCAGTTGGGTCATGCTGGCACTGCAGTTTGGCGCGGCCTTCGGCACCTTGTCGCTGGGTTGGGTGATGGACCGGTTGCCGGCCTGGGCCCTGTCCGCGCTGATCTACGTCGGCATTCTCGGTTCACTGATAGCGCTGGGTCTGGCCAGTCGGTGGGAAAGCATGCTGGCAGCCGGTTTCGTCGCCGGTTTCTTTGCCACCGGCGGTCAATGCGTGCTGTATGCCCTGGCACCGCACTTCTATCGTCCGTCGATCCGTGCGACAGGCGTCGGCAGCGCCGTCGCCATCGGCCGCCTGGGTGCCATGAGTGGCCCTTTGGTCGCCGGCAAAATGCTCGCACTCGGCACCGGCACCACCGGGGTGATGATGGCTTCGGCACCCGGCATCGTCATCGCCGCCCTGGCGATGTTCTACCTGTCGGTACGGCGCAACGGCGCTCAAGTCGACTAACCCCCTTTTTCGAACCCCGCGCAAGAACAGTACGGGGTTGTTCCATAACCCTGAATTGAACACAACCCTGTTCAAATTCGTCGCTGACAAGGAAACCGCCATGAAACGCAGAGACTTCCTGAACGCTACAGGCGTAGCCATTTCCACAGGTGCTGTCATGTCCGTAATGCCTGCCGTCGCTTCTACCGCTGCACCGTTTTCGGATGGAATGATCAACGCGAATGCCCGGCGCATTGACGTACACCATCACTTCGTTCCGGATTTCTGGGCGGCCGATCTGGCTAAAAATGGCGGCGATCCGTCAGGCTGGAAAATGCCAGCCTGGAACCCCGTCTCGGACATCGAGTTCATGGACAGCCTGGGCATCGACATGGCCATGCTCTCGCTCACTGCGCCGGGTGTCGCAGGCTGGAAGGGACAAGCGGCCCTGGACATGGCGCGTCGCGTCAATGAATACGCCGCGCAACTTGCCAGTGATCATAAAGGGCGCTTTGGCAGCTTTGTGACCCTGCCGATGCAAGACATCGAAGGTGCCTTGAAGGAGCTGGAACACGCCATGACGGTGTTGAAAGCCGAAGGCGTGATTCTGCTTTCAAACTACGACGGTCTCTACCTGGGCGACGCCCACTTCGATCCTGTCTGGCAGGCTTTGGAAACCTACAAGGCTGTGGTGCTCATCCACCCAACTCAACCCAGGCTGGAACTTATCCCTGGCATTCCGGGCCCCACGGCCGATTATCCTTTTGATACGACCCGCGCGGCACTGAGCCTGCTGGCGAATCGAGTACCTGCCAAATACCCTGACGTCAAAATCATTCTGTCCCACGCTGGCGGTTTCATTCCCTACGGGGCTGATCGATTTGCGCAAAGCCTGGGCAATCTTGGCTTGGGATTTACCCCTCAAGAACTGATCAGCCAGATGCAGAACTTCTATTTCGATACTGCACTGTCCGCCAGTGCGACCGTGCTGCCGAGCCTGATGGCGTTCGCGCGCCCCGGCCATGTGCTTTTTGGCAGTGACATACCCTATGCAATCAACGACAAGGTGAAATGGTTCACACGTAACCTGGACACTTACCAGGGTTTCTCCAAAGGTCAGTCAAGTGCCATCAATCGTCAATCCGGCCTGACGTTATTTCCCCATCTAAAAAACTGAACACGCAATAAATCCACCTCGCCGACCTCGTTTGTCGGCGAGGCGGATTCGTTCGCCTTTCATTCAGTACACGCCTATCAATAACAACAAAATGAAGGCCAAAATGAACAAATATTTTGTACTGACGACCCTCGTCGCCATGAGTTCATCCTTGCAGGCAAATGACTTTATCAGCGATAGCTCTGCAAAACTGACGTTACGCAACTTCTATTACGATAGGGATTATCGCGATGGCAGTGGCCAGTCCCAGGCACAAGAGTGGGCACAGGGTTTCATATTCAACTATGCCTCGGGCTATACCGAAGGCACGATCGGTTTGGGTTTGAATGCCGTCGGAATGCTCGGCGTGAAGCTTGATTCAGGCCCTGGTAGAACCGGCACCGGAATACTGGCGTATAACGCCTCGACTCACGAAGTTGCAGATGATTATTCCAAATTCGGCCTGGCTGCCAAGGCGCGCTACTCAAAGACAGAGGTGCAACTGGGCACACTGCAACCCTTGATGCCTGTGTTGCTGGCTAACACCATGCGGTTGTTCCCGCCTTTACTGCGGGGGGCTACCTGACGTCCAAAGAAATGGATGGGTTAACCTTGCATGTTGCGCATCTGGATCGCATCAAATATCGCGACTCCACTGATTTTGAACCCATGGCAATCGCCAATCCCAACCGCCGATTCAAGGCCGGGGCGACCTCAAACGATTTGAATATTGTCGGGGCTGACTACAACTGGTCGAAAACCCTTACTACCCGCTATTACCACGCCACGCTTAACGATCTGTATGAGCAGGACTATATCGACCTGGTGCATTTCCTGGACCTTGGGCACAGCCGTTTAAAGACCGATTTACGTTATTTCAACAGTCGTGAAAACGGCAATGAAAAAGCAGGGGCCGTCGATAACCAAACGCTGAGCAGTATGTTTACCTGGCTGGCGGGTGCTCATTCCCTGGGCGTGGGTTACATGCAACTCACGGGCGATACGGCCCTGCCCTACGTTTCAGGTACGAGTGTCAACGTCAACACCGAAGGCGCATTGGTCTCCGAGTTCGTTAATCCCAACGAGCGTGTGATGCAAATTCGGTACGACTACGACTTTGCGGCTTTAGGCATTCCCGGGCTGCGCGGTATGTGGCGCTACATCAAGGGCGATCACATTGAACTGCCAGGCGATGCCGTCGGCAGCAAAGAGCGTGAACGTGGAATAGAGCTCTCCTACGTGATTCAAAGCGGCACGTTCAAGGATGTGGCATTCAGGATTCGTCAAGCCGACTACAACAGTGACTTTGCGCGTAACGTCGGCGAGTTGAGAGTCAATGTAGATTACTCTGTCCAATTGTGGTGAGTATGAAACGGGAGCTTTCGGGCAAAAGCAGACAGTCAATGTTCGCGGGTCTGATTTCTTGAGATCAGAAGAGACCTTCACAAAATCGATCTCGGCCTGGTCCGGAAAATTTATGTTTTCCGGCTCCCACCAAGGCGACATATTTGACTCAAATTGAACGATCGTGTTCAACTTGCGCTGCGCCACACTCTCGCGTCCAGAGGCTCCCATAGTGAAGCTCAATCCCGCACAGCCAGCACGCCACGACGCTCCCACCGTACGCGCTCGCGCACTGACTCATCTGATTTTCGAACGGCCGGATCTGGAACGGACCGAGCGCTTTCTTCAGGACTTCGGACTGCTGACGGTTCTGCACAATGCGGATCTGCTGCTTTTGCGTGGCACCGGACCGACGCCCTATTGCTATCGCGTACACCGCGGCAAGAAGCCACGTTTTATTGGTTTCGGTCTGAGCGTCGATTCCCGTACCGACCTGGAGCGTCTGAGCTTGCTACCGCAAGCATCACCCATCATGCCGTGCGATCACCCCGGCGGTGGCGAACAAGTCACCTTGCGCGATCCGTCCGGTTTTCTCATTGAGGCCATTCATGGTCAGTCGGTGGTTGGCGCCCGGCCCCATCGCCCGGCCTTGCCGCTCAACCTCGGGGATAGCGTGGTGCGCGTCAATGCAACCCAGCGTCCGCCAATGGTTCCCCCGGAGATCATTCGCCTTGGCCATCTCGTGCTGGAAGTGGCGGACTTCCAGCGCACCTGCGCCTGGTACACACAACACTTCGGATTCATTCCCAGCGACGTGCAGTTGCTGCCTGACGGTTCGCCGGCGGTGGCCTTCCTGCGTCTGAATCTGGGCGACACGCCAGCCGACCATCACACGCTGGCCTTGGCCCAGGGATTCATGCCGGCCTACAGCCATAGCGCTTATGAGGTGGTCGACCTGGACGCCGTCGGCATGGGCCAGAAGGTTCTTCGGGATCGGGGTTGGCGCCATGCCTGGGGTATTGGCCGGCATATTCTTGGAAGCCAGATCTTCGATTACTGGCAGGACCCGTTCGGCGACAAGCACGAGCACTATTGTGATGGTGACCGGTTCACTGCCGACCAGCCCACAGGTCTGCACAGTGTCAGCGCAGCGGCGATGTCCCAGTGGGGCGAATCCATGCCCAGAAGTTTTACCAAACCGAAACTGACACCGGCGAATGTTCTTTCCTTGTTCCGCCATCTTCGCCGCAGTCCAGATCTGAGCGTGCGCAAGCTGATCACACTGGCACGCCTGTTCGCCTGATTTTGCAGCGTCGCAAACCACACGAGGTTGGCGCTGGCCCCCTCCTCCCCCCAGGAGTCGTTGTCATGGCTGTGCAGGTTGTCCGTTTCGAATATCAGAACACCGTCCAATGGGGACGTATTCACAATCAGCGCATCACGCCCGTTTCTGGGCAATACGCGACAACCGGCGAGTTCATCCGGCAAGTCAGCATCGAGCAGTTGCGCGACCTAAAGAGCCCGACACTCGAACTCAATCAAGTGCGGCTGCTCTCCCCGGTCACCCGCAACCAGCAGTTTGTCTGTCAGGGTGCCAACTACCGTCAGCACATGATCGAGTCCGGGATGGATCCGGACGCCAAGTCGTACAACATGATGTTTACCAAGGCAGCCAGTTGCATTTGCCCGGCCGACAGCGACCTGATCAAGCCACGCCATGTCCGCTTTCTCGACTACGAGATTGAACTGGGCCTGGTCATGCGCAGCGACATCAACGGCCCGGTCCAGATTGACGACAGCAACCTGCACCAGTTCGTGGCCGGGCTGGTCATCGTCAATGACTATTCGGCGCGGGACATCCAGATTCCGCAGATGCAGTTCTACAAAGGCAAAAGTTTCCGCACCTTCGGCCCGGTCGGACCTTATTTGTGTCTGTTGGAAGCCAACCAGATGCATTACCTCAAGACCCTGCAGCTGCGCCTGACCGTCAACGACCAACTGCGCCAAGACGACAATACCGCGAACATGGTTTACACCCCTGCGCAGACCCTGACAGAACTGTCTGCCGTGCAAGACCTCGCGGCCGGAGACCTGATTGCCACAGGCACTCCGGCCGGCTGTGCGCTGGCCATTCCATCACCCGCCACCCAGCGTATTGCCGCCCTGCTGCCCGAGGCCCTCAAGTGGAAACTGTTTCTGAAGGCCCAGGCCCGTCGCGAGCGCTACCTCAAGCCGGGCGACAGGGTCGAGGCGCGAATCCGCAGCGCGGACGGCATTGTCGATCTGGGTGTCCAGCGCAATCTTGTCGTCGAGCAAGACTGATCAGAAGCTGTGATTCAACTGCAGCCCGAGGCCGTTGACCGTGCTCTGGTAGGTGGCGCTGTAACCCGGACGCAGCCCACCCTGGGACGTGTCCTGTGAAACCTTCACCGAATCTTCGTGGATGTAGCCGTACCCCAGATCCAGAGAAGTCTGATCGGTCATCTGCCAGTTCAGGCCAACCGTGAAAATCTTCCGGTCTCCCGTTGGTGCACGGGTGGACGTGTACTGATTGGGCATCGGCGTCGGCTCATAGGCGATCCCGCCACGAACCTTCCATTGCTTGTTCAGGCGATAGGACATGCCGGTTGAGAACGACCAGGTATCACGCCACTTCAGGGTTTCGAGGATCGTATCGAAAGGGCCATAGGCCTGTGGCACGCCGGAGTTCAGCACCCTCAATTCCTGCACGCGGCTCCAGCGGCTCCACAACGCGCCGGCGGAGACATCCAGTCGATCATTGATGCGCCAGGTCGCCGAGGCATCGACCGTTTCCGGTGAAGTGAAATCCAGGCTCGCGTCATATTTACCGTTGAGCCCCGGCAGCCCCAGCGCAGGGATCGGTGCCAGCAATCCATTGGCACCTGAGACCTTGGTCTTTCCGCTCAGCTTGTAATCGACTCTGGAGTGATAGGTGAGCCCCAGGGTCAGGTCGTCGAGCGGGTCGAACAGGATGCCCAGACTGAAGCCCATGGCCGTGTCGTCGCCGGTGACTTTGACAGTCCCGTCGCCCTGCCCGCCCACCGCGCTGTTGGCGATCTTGCTTTCGAGCAGCCCGTCGATGCGGTTGATCGTCGGTCCAAAACCCACAGACAGTCGATCATTGATCCGGTAACTGACCGTCGGCTGCAAAGTGACGACCTTCACCTGGGTCTGCGAACTGCGGTAGCGTCCTGGAAGCTGCTTTCGTAGTCCGTGCTCCCGCCAAACGGGGCGTAGACCCCGAACCCAACGTGCCAGTCCTCATTGAGTTGCAGCGTGTAGAAGCCCGATGGCACGACGATCGGATCGGGCACCATATCGCCGTGCGAGGTGCCCGACACCGTGGTATTGACCTGGCTGATGCGCGAACTGACATCGATGAAACTGAGACCGCCACTGACGTGTTCACCCACCAGGCGGGACATGCCGGCGGGGTTGCCGTAAACGATCGAGGCGTCCTGGACATCAGAAGCCCGACCGGAATACGCCTTGCCTCCCGAGCTGATGCTCTGTTCGTTGATTTGCAGGCCGTTGGCCAGGAGTTGAGTGGAGGTGAGGCAAAGCCCCAGCACACAAAGCTGATTTCTTATTGTCATGATCTGGCTCTTGTTATTTTTTTTGGTGGGCGCGAACACCCGAGGCACGCGGATGGATCGTTGGATTCAATGATGAGAAGCGTCGCCGGCCATCCATGGCGACGGGTTTGGTTCAGCGTTTGCGCATCCGCTCGGCCAGCGCACCGATCGGTCGGGTCATGCTGCGTCGCAAGCGTTGAGAGAAGGATTCGCCCTCATAGATCGGTGCGGGGGTGACCACTTCATTGGGCTGGCTGTACTGCGGAAAAAGACTGAGTGCATGGGCCCGGTTGATGCCATGCATGATCGCCGGCGACCACATCTCCAGGCTTTCCAGCGTCCGGCACTGCAGCGCCGTGGCGGGAGCCGGGGCGAAGGGAAAGTCACTGCCGAAAAGAATGTGTGACGGTTCCACCAGTTCCTTGAGCGCCGCCATGGAATAAGGTGATGGCGACAACGCCGTGTCGAAGTAAAAGCGACGGATGTAGGTCATGACCCCTTGCGGCGCGTGCTGCTGAAATTCCGGCAACATGTTAGCCAGCGAGACACGCCAGGCCACAAACGGCAGGAAGCCGCCGGAGTGGGACAGAATCCAGCGAATGCCGGGATAGCGCTCCATGGTCCCGCCGAGGATCAGATTGACCGCCGCGCGCGTGGTATCGCAGAGAAACTCAATGAGAAATCCCGGGGTCTGCAGGCCAATGCTTTCGCTGGTCTGGTGCATGTTGGGATGGATGAATACCACGGTTTTTCTACGGTCGAGCTCGGCCATCAGTTCGTCGAAGCGTGGATCGCCCAGAAACACCCCGTCGGTGCTGCCCAGCAAAACAATGCCCTCGGCCTTGAGTACGTCCAGCGCATAGACGGCTTCACGGCAGGCGGCCTCGGTGAACGGCATCGGCAGCACCGCGAAGTTGCCGAAGCGGCTCGGATAGCGTGTACGCATCTGCGCGGCGAACTCGTTGCAGCGTCGCGCCAGCTCGCTGGCCTGTTGGACCCCGTCACCGAAGTGGACGCCGGGCGCAGACAGCGAGGTGATTGCCCGTTCGATGCCGTTCGCATCCATCACCTCAATGGATTTTTCCGGGGTCCAGTCTGGCAGCGGCGCTCCCGCAACGGAGTGCAGCCCTCTGGCATTCATCGCATCGACGAATGCGGGTGGAATGATGTGATGGTGGACATCGATACGGCCTTGCTTGATTGACATGCTGACTCTCTTGTTTGGGCTTCGACCGAGCGCCTGCGGCCATTGGGTAAAGGGCTGTGCTCGGTGGGCGTACAACTTTCTAGATCAATATTGAACATTAGCGTTCAATTATGTCAATGATCGGCAAACGCTGATTTGCTTTATTTTGAACGCGCTTGTTCAATGTCCGGAATCTCTCCGTTGGAGCTCATTGCTTTGAAACTCAGTCCCGTGCAGAAGCGCATCCATGAGGCTGCGATCCGGCTGTTTGTCGAGAAACGTGTCGAAGAGGTCAATGTCAGCGAACTGGCACAGATCGCCGGGGTAGCGCGCGGCACGATCTACAACAACCTCAACTCGGTGGAGACACTGTTCGAAGATGTCGCCAGCCAGCTCAGTGCCGAAATGAACGACAGGGCCGCGCGCAGTACAGATCCCCATGCGTCCCCTGCCGTCCGCCTGGCCACCGGTATCCGCCTGTATATCCGCCGCGCCCATGAAGAGCCGCACTGGGGAGCCTTCATCGTGCGCTACGGGGCCAGCAATGAGACGCTGCAACAGATGTGGAGCGGTCCGCCCATGCACGATGTGCTCAGCGGCCTGAGCAGTGAGCAATACAGCTTTCGACAGGAGCAACTGCCTTCGGTGATGGCAATGATCGGTGGCGGCGTGCTGGGGGCCACGATGCTGGTACTTCAGGGTCACAAGACCTGGCGCGACGCGGGTTCCGATATGGCCGAATTCGTTCTCAGGGCGCTCGGCGTGCAAGCCGATGAAGCGCGCGGCATCGCAACACAGGATCTGCCCCTTCTCGCAGCCTGAAGTCCTACGCTGATTTTTCTTGAGCCAGATCCCTGGGGAATCTGGCTTTTTTATTGCCCGCAAAAAGACAATTGAACACTATTGTTCAATTCTAATCTTGAGTGTTAGAGTCTGTCGCAAGCACTGACCCACCGCCAGGGCCGAAGTGCCTTACGCCAGGAACTGACAATGAACAATAAAGAACCTCTTCCTGCCCTGACCTCACGCACGGTACAAGTGGGTCGTCGGCAGATTTTCATCAGCGAAACGGGCGTCGGCCATCCCCTGCTGATGCTTCACGGTGGCGGAGCGGGAGCCTCGGGGCTCTCCAACTACTCGCGCAATATCGAATCGCTTGCCCGGCAGTTCCGCGTCATTGTGGTCGACATGCCCGGTTACGGCCGATCCACCAAAGGTGTGGATCGCAAGGACCCCTTCGGCGATCTGGCGGAGGCGATGCTCGGCCTGCTCGACACCCTGAACATCAGCAGCGCCCACGTGGTGGGCAACTCGTTGGGTGGTGCCTGTGCCTTGCGCATGGCGCTGGATGCACCCGGCCGGGTGTCGGCTCTGGTGCTGATGGGCCCCGGTGGCGTCAATACCACTCGCAGCCTGCCGACACCGGGTCTCAAGCTGTTGCTCGACTACTACAACGGCGAAGGCCCGACGCTGGCCAAGATCACACGTTTTATCCGCGACTACCTGGTGTATGACGGCAGCCAGGTCAGTGACGAGATGATCCGCGAGCGTTTTGAGGCGAGTATCGACCCGCAGGTCATTGCGGCCCCTCCCCTGCGTCGGCCAACGGGCATTCCCCGTTTCTCGCGCTGGGACTTCACCCGCGATTCACGCCTCCAGCATTGCCAGGTTCCGACCCTGGTGCTCTGGGGCGCGGACGACAAGGTCAATCGCCCCAGCGGCGGCGAGGCGCTGCGCAGTCGCATGCCGGATTGCAACCTCTACCTGTTCAGCCGGACCGGTCATTGGGTGCAGTGGGAACGTGCGGACGAATTCAACTCCGTGACTCTGGCGTTCCTCGCCAGTCGCACCGCGCGCTGAGTTGTCGTCATGAATAATCAAGCAACGATCAGTCGGACAACGCCGGACATCTTCGGCGCCAGCAGCATGGGCTATGCATTGATCGAGTCCCGCCACCTGGCGCGTTGGCGTGAGCTGCTCCAGCACGGCATCGGCCTGCACCTGGCCAGTTCGGACGAGCAAACCCTGGCTTTTCGTATGGATCAACACCAGCGGCGGATCATTATCCAGCGCGGTCCGCAGGAAGATTTTCTTGCCGTCGGCTGGCAATTACGCGACCAGTCCACTCTCGACGAAGTGCTCAAGCGCCTGCAACGCCTCGGTATCGAAGCGCAACCCAGCCAGCCGGAAGAAGCCGCACAACGTGGGGTGAAAAGGTTCTGGCGGGTGCTCGGCCCCAAACGCATGGCCGTCGAGCTGTTCTGGGAGCCGCTGCTGACCGACAAGCCCCTGAACATGCTCAGTGCAGGTTTCATCACCGGTTCCGCCGGAATGGGCCACTTGGCGATCACCTCGCGCAAACCACAGCAGATGCAGCGCTTCTGGCAGGAAATATTTGATGCCAGAGCCAGCGACCACATCGTCGAGCGGATTGCCGGAGTGACCCTGGACATTGACTTCTTCCGGGTCAACGAACGTCACCACTCGATTGCCATCGCCCGCTTGCGTGGCCTGCCGATGGATCCGATTCGTACCCGCGTACAGCACATGAACATGCTGACCACCTCGGTCAGTGAACTGACCAACGCCTATTTGCGTTGCCGGACCCTCGGTTTCGAAATGGCCCACGAAATCGGAGAGCACCCCAACGACCGTGAGCAATCGTTCTACGTGATGAGCCCCAGCGGTTTCGAGCTGGAACTGGGTTGCAACGCCAGGGTGGTCGATGAGGCTCTTTGGCGCACAACTTCCTATCAAGGCATCAGCCTGTGGGGGCATCGCCCGGAGAAAAGCGGTGCCTGGCACACGTTGACCACCAACCTGGCGAACTTCGCCCGTGGCACACGTTCGTTGCTCAAGCCCGAATATTCACCGCTGTAAGAGAGATATCGTCATGAATAACAAAAACGAGTCTGTAACGAGCGTCGACGTGATTATTTCCGGGCTTGGCCCGACGGGCGCCACGCTCGCACATCTGCTCGGCAAGCGAGGTCTGTCGGTGCTTGTGCTGGAACGCGAGCCACTGTTTTATGGCAACGCCCGGGCGGTCTATACGGACGACGAGTGCATGCGCGTCATGCAGGCGGCCGGCGTTGCCGCCGAGCTTTCAGCCAACATGCAAGTCGATACGCCCGCTCAGTGGGTGCTGGCCAATGGCAAGATCCTCGGCCAGTACTGGCGCCTCGATCGCCCCTATGGCTGGCCGATCATCAACTTCCTTTACCAGCCCTGGCTGGAAACCACGCTGAGCGATCTGCTCGAGCGTTACCCCAATGTGCGGGTTGCCCGTGGTCGTGAACTCACGCAGTTCACACAGGATGAACATGGGGTGACCGTGACCCATCAGGCCACCAGCACCTTCCGCTTCAGTGATGCGACGGATGCCCGGCAGGCATCTGAAGTCGATCCCGACCCGCAAACCATTCGCGGGCGCTATCTGGTGGGGGCTGACGGCGGCCGCAGTACGGTACGTGAGGCATTGGGCATCGGCATGAGCGGCAAAAACTTTCCCGAACCCTGGCTGGTGGTCGATCTGGAGATGAAGGAAGGCGAGGATGCCTTGCGTCATCTGCCCTACTTCAGTTTCATCTGCGACCCTGATTGCCCGACAGTCTGCTGTCCTCAGCCCGGCCGTTTCCATCGTTTCGAATTCATGCTGATGCCCGGCCAGACTCGCGAACAGATGGAAGACCCGACAGTGGTGCGCAACCTGATCAGCCGTTACGTCGACCCGGACAAGTTCGAGGTCAAACGCAAGCTGGTCTACACCTTCAACGCCCTGGTGGCGAAGGATTGGCGCAAGGGCCGGGTATTGATTGCCGGCGACGCCGCCCACATGACACCGCAGTTCATGGGCCAGGGCATGAGCTCCGGTGTGCGTGATGCCTACAACCTGGCCTGGAAAATCGACGCCGTGATCAAGGGGCAAGCCGGTGAGCGGCTGCTCGAAACCTATGGCAGCGAACGCTTCCACCATGCCAAGGCGATGATTGATATTTCGGTGCAGATGAAGGACTTCGTCTCGATGTCCAGTCCGGTTTCCAGCCTGATGCGCAACCTGCTGGTCAAGACCGTCCTGGCGACACCATTTCTTGGCCGCTATGTTCGCGAAGGCCGTTTCAAACCGGCCCCGACCTACGCCCCTGATAGTTATCTGGGCATGCCGCGCCGTCATCGGCGCTCGCCTGAAGGGCGGATGATTCCGCAACCCGAAGTCCGCACCTTCAAGGGCCAGCGCGTATTGCTCGATGACCTGCTGGGCGACGGTTTTGCCTTGATAGGACTTGAAGTCGATCCACGCGTCCATCTGAGTCAGGCGTCGCGGAAACTGCTGGATATCCAGAACACGCGCTTCGCCACCCTCTTCCCGTTTGGCGCCCGTCCACAGGGCGCCGATACCGATCGTTCCAATACCAGTGAACTGCTCGAACTTGAGGATGTGCAAGGTGAGATGGTCGCGTGGTTCAAGCGCTCGGGGTTCTCCAGTGGAGCCGTCGCCGTGGTGCGCCCGGACAAATTCACCTTCGCCATGGTCGAGGCCGCGGATCTGGATCGGGCCATCAACGAACTCAAGTTCCAGCTGCAATGGAGCCCCGGTGCTGAAGTCGTCGCAGACGAGCCTCGACTGCTGAGGAAAATCGCATGAGCCAGCTCCCTTTGAAGTCTCTGCAAGACGCCGCCGCAGCCCTGGCCAGAGCACGGGAGCAAGGCGAGCCCTGTGCACGGATCTCGTCTACTTTCGGTATCGATTCGTTGACCGGCGCCTATGCAGTACAGGAAATCAACACCCAACGGGCCCTGGCCCAGGGGCGACGTCTGGTCGGCCGTAAAATCGGACTGACCTCGGCTGCCGTGCAACAGCAACTGGGCGTCGATCAACCGGATTTCGGCATGCTGTTCGCCGATATGGAAATCGCCGATGGCGGTGAAATCCAGATCAGTCAGTTGATCCAGCCCAAGGCCGAAGGCGAGATTGCGTTCGTTCTGGGCCGCGATCTTCCATATGAAGATACGACCCTCGCGGAACTGCTGCGGGCAGTGGAGTACGTGGTGCCTGCGCTGGAAATCGTCGATTCGGCCATCGAGAACTGGAACATATCGCTGGTGGACACGGTGGCGGACAACGCTTCATCGGGGGTGTATGTGTTGGGTAAACAGCCGACCCCACTCGCCTCGCTGGACCTTCGGCTGGAAGGCATGCTGCTGGAAAAGAATGCCGCCACGGCGTCGATCGGTGTCGGCGCTGCGTGCCTTGGCAATCCGGTGGACGCCTGCCTGTGGCTGGCTCGCACCATGGCCCGGATGGGCCGTCCCTTGCAGGCCGGCGACGTGCTGCTTTCTGGCGCCCTGGGGCCAATGACACCTGTCGTGGCCGGGGACAGCCTGCACTTGCACTTGACCCGACTTGGCCAGATCCGTTGCCGCTTCATCTGACCTGCCCGTCCTTCTGCGCCGGGCTGTCGTGGCCTGGCCCTTCTGAGAGATTGCTCCCATGAGTCAAACCAAACTCAAGGTCGCCATCATCGGCTCCGGCAACATCGGCACCGACCTGATGATCAAGATTCTGCGCAACGCCAGACACCTGGAAATGGCGGTGATGGTCGGGATCGACCCTGCATCCGACGGCCTCGCCCGCGCCGAACGCATGGGCGTCGCGACCACCCACGAGGGGATTGAAGGCCTGACCCGCATGGACGCGTTCAAGGACATCGACTTCGTCTTCGACGCCACCTCGGCCGGTGCCCATCTGGAGAACGAGAATCTCCTGCGCTCGATCAAGCCGGGTATCCGCCTGATCGACCTCACTCCGGCGGCTATCGGCCCTTACTGCATTCCAGTGGTCAACCTGGAGGAAAATCTGGATCGACTCAACGTCAACATGGTCACCTGCGGCGGTCAGGCGACCATTCCAGTGGTCGCCGCCGTATCCCGTGTTGCCCGGGTTCACTACGCCGAAATCGTCGCTTCGATCGCCAGCAAATCGGCCGGCCCCGGCACCCGCGCCAACATTGACGAGTTCACAGAAACCACCTCCAGGGCCATCGAAATGGTGGGTGGGGCGTCCAAAGGCAAGGCGATCATCATCATGAACCCGGCCGAACCGCCGCTGATGATGCGTGACACGGTGTTCGTGCTGTCCGAAACCGCCGATCAGGCGCAGATAGAGGCTTCCGTCGAGGAGATGGTGGCGGCCGTCCAGGCCTATGTGCCGGGTTATCGCCTGAAACAGAAGGTTCAGTTTGACGTCATTGCCGAATCGGCACCCCTGAACATTCCGGGGCTGGGACGCTTCAGCGGCCTCAAGACCTCGGTATTCCTTGAGGTCGAAGGCGCCGCCCATTACCTGCCTGCCTACGCCGGCAATCTCGACATCATGACCTCCGCTGCCTTGGCCACCGCCGAGCGCATGGCGCAGTCGATGCTCAACGCCTGAGGGGCCCGACATGACATTCAATCCCGGCAAGAAAATCTACATCTCCGACGTGACCCTGCGCGACGGCAGCCATGCCATCCGACATCAGTACTCGCTGCAGAATGTTCAGGACATTGCGCGCGCACTGGACAAGGCCAGGGTCGATTCGATCGAAATCGCCCACGGCGACGGCCTGCAGGGTTCGAGCTTCAACTATGGCTTTGCCGCCCATACCGATCTGGAATGGATCGAAGCGGCTGCCGATGTCATCGAGCACGCCAAAATCACCACCCTGCTGCTGCCGGGGATCGGCACGGTGCACGACCTCAAGGCCGCCTATGATGCCGGCGCACGCGTGGTGCGCATCGCCACGCACTGTACGGAAGCCGACGTTTCGAAACAGCACATTGAATATGCTCGCGAGCTGGGCATGGACACCGTCGGTTTCCTGATGATGAGCCACATGATCGCCCCTGAGCACCTGGCGGCCCAGGCCCGGCTGATGGAAAGCTATGGCGCGACCTGCGTGTACATGGCCGACTCCGGTGGCGCGATGAACATGCAGGATGTTCGCGAGCGCTTCCGGGCTTTCAAAGCCGTTCTGAAACCGGAAACCGAAACCGGCATGCACGCCCACCACAACCTGTCGCTGGGCGTCGCCAACTCGATCACCGCTGTCGAGGAAGGCTGCGACCGGATCGATGCAAGTCTCGCCGGTATGGGGGCCGGCGCCGGCAACGCGCCGCTGGAAGTGTTCATCGCCGCCGCCGAGCGCCTGGGTTGGAACCACGGCACGGACCTCTACACGCTGCTCGCCGCCGCCGACGACATCGTTCGCCCGCTGCAGGATCGGCCGGTGCGGGTCGACCGTGAAACCCTGGCACTGGGTTATGCCGGCGTCTATTCAAGCTTCTTGCGGCATGCCGAAAATGCCGCCGCCAGGTACGGCCTCAAGACCCTGGACATACTGGTCGAACTGGGCAGGCGTCGCATGGTTGGCGGGCAGGAAGACATGATCGTCGACGTCGCGCTGGATCTGCTCAAGCGCTGAACCGAGCAACACTCCCGAAAGGAATGGCGCCTCTACTCGAGTATGGTCCGAGGCGCCGTCATGGGGAGCCTTTCAACTCGCCCAATTGAACTCTTGAAAAGCAGGCTCGCCCCGACCAAATCCCGGGGCTGGTTGGCCAGGACGAAGCCATCTCCGTCCTGACTCGTCCCTCTGCGTTACACCTGATCAACGTTGCGCGCAGCGACGGCAACGGTGGTCGGTGAGTCAGAAAGTTTGATGAAGCGGCGAGTGGCGCCATCCAGCGCATCGATGCAGCCCGCCTCGATGTCATAGACCCAGCCATGCAGGTTCAAACGCCCCTGCTCGAGCGCCAGTGCCACCGATGGGTGAGTGCGCAGGTTCGCCAGTTGTGCGATCACGTTTTCACGCACGAGGCCGTCGAGCTTGTCACGCGGCGTATCGAATTCATGCGCGGCGTTGATCGCTTTCGCGGCGTCCGAATGGCGAAGCCAGTTGGCAACGGCTGGAAGATGATCCAGACAGGTGCAGCGTGAAATCGCGCCCATCGCCCCGCAATCCGAGTGGCCGCAGATCACGATGTCCTTTACGCCGAGCACGGCAACCGCGTATTCGACGGTGGCCGAAACACCACCCGGTTCAGGCCCGTAAGACGGCACGATGTTGCCGGCGTTGCGGATCACGAACAGCTCGCCCGGTTCGCGCTGTGTGAGGAGTTCAGGTACTACACGACTGTCCGAGCAGGTGACGAACAACGCCTTGGGGTTCTGTTCTGTCGCGAGCTGCTTGAAAAGCTCGACACGCTGCGGATAGACCTCGCGCTGGAAACGCAGAAAGCCATCAATGATGTCACGCATGGAATCCTCCAAATCAAAATGCCGGATACCGACACGAGCACTCGACATGCCCTCGCGCCGCAATGGGGGTCATTATTGCAGACCTCGCGCGCATTGGATGTACTCAATCAGCGGTGGACGATGTCTGGCCGCGGTTTCGGGGGAATTTCAACTGGTCGGGTACAGGCCTTTTCCTGCACAATCCCACGCATTGAAATTCGCTCCGAGACTCACTGATGTCCCTGACTCCCCAAGACGAACGACTCATCAAGGCACTGGCCCTGGCCATCGTTGATCGTCCACGCGCGACGCTCAAGGAACTGGCTGAAGCCGCCGGCGTCAGCAAGGCGACGCTGCACCGCTTCTGCGGCACCCGTGACAATCTGGTGCAGATCATGGAAAGCCACGGTGAGACCGTTCTGAACCAGATCACCACCACGACCGACCTGTTGAATGGCGATCCGGTGCAAGCCCTGCGCGGTCTGGTGAATGAGCATCTGGCACATCGAGAAATGCTGGTTTTCCTGCTCTTTCAGTATCGCCCCGACACGTTCACCGACACCGATGAAGGCAAACGCTGGCAGTTCTACCTTGATGCTCTCGATGCCTTTTTTCTGCGCGGCCAGCAGTTGGGTGCGTTCCGTATCGATATCACGGCGGCGGTCTTTACCGAGCTGTTCCTGACCATGATCTTCGCCATGGTCGATGCCGAGCGCCGTGGGCGTGCCGCCAGTGCCAACTCGGCCAACGTCGTGGAACAGATGTTCCTGCATGGCGCTGCCAACCCTGCCCGTCTTCAATAGCATTTCACCCGCAAAAAAGCCCCGCGACCTTTCGATCCACGGGGCCAAAGGGTTGGATGCGCCAACCCGAAGGAGCTCCTTTCAGGACTTGTCCGGCGACCAGCCTCCGCCCAACGAACGAAACAGATCGACCAGGGCAATTTGCCGCTGAGTGCTGACCTCGATAGATGCCGTTTCGTTGACAAAGCTGGTGCGCTGGGCATCGAGGTAGCGCAGGTGACTGTCGATGCCACCTTCATAACGCGCCTTGGCCAGTTTCAGGGTTTCGCTGCTGGTGTTGGCCAATGCGCGTCGGGCTGCTTCTTCCCGGCGCAAGGTGTCGGTGGCGGCCAGTGCATCGGCGACCTCGCGAAACGCCGTCTGAATCGTGCCCTCATAAGCCGCCACCGCCGAATCTTTGCGCGCTTCCGCCAGACTCAGGCCGGCACTGTTGCGCCCGGCGTCGAACAACGGCAGCGACAGGTTCGGCACAAAACTCCAGGACCGTGAGCCTCCGTCAAACAAACCGGACATCTGCGCGCTGGACGTGCCGAAGCTGCCGGTCAGGCTGATGCGCGGAAAGAACGCCGCCCGTGCAGCGCCGATGTCGGCATTGCGCGCCTGCAGTCGATGTTCGGCGGCGAGGATGTCCGGTCGGCGCTCGATCAACGTGGAAGTAGTGTCAGGCGCAATGTCCTGAACCAGCATCGGCTCCGTCGACAGCCGTTCAGGAATCGACTTCGCCGCATCCTTGGTGCCGAGCAACAACACCAGCGCGTTGAAGGCCTGCTGTTTCTGCCGCAGATTGCTTTCCTGTTCGGCGCGTGATTGCTCTACCAGCCCCAATGCTTCCTGATAGTCCAGCGCTGTGGCCGTACCGTTCGAGCGGCGCTGACTGATCAGCGCGAAAGAATATTCGCGGCTGATCAGGGTTTGTTGGGTCAGATCCAGACGACGCTGGGCGCCATCGTGAATCAGATAAGCCTGGCTGACTTCGGCAATCAGGGCGATTTGCGCGGCGCGGGCCGCTTCTTCGGTGGCCAGGTACTCTTGCAACGCGGAATCCGTGAGGCTCTTCACCCGGCCGAACAGATCCAGCTCGTATTCAGGCAGCGACACGCCGACCTGATAACTGCTGGCAACCCCTGCCCGGCCATTGCTGGCCAGGTCCGCCGGCAAGCGCTGGCGATTGCCGGAGGCGCCGGCATTCAAGCCCGGAACCCGGTCCGCCCGCTGAATGCGGTATTGCGCCCGGGCCTGCTCGATGTCCAGAAGCGTCTGGCGCAGCGAGCGGTTGTTATCCAGGGCGATCACCACCAAACGACGCAACTCGGGATCGACAATAAAGGTCTGCCACGCCAGTTGATTGATCGGACTGCCCTGCTTCGTCGTCTCTACCGTCCAGTGTTCCGCAACCGGCGCAGCAGGACGCTCATAAGTCGGTGCCAGCGAGCAACCGCCCAACAGCATGGCGATCACCAGCGTAGAGAATGCTGAAATACGCATGGAATCACTCCTGAGCCAAAGCGGGTTGTTCGACAGGCGCGGGTTTGCTGCGCAACCGCGACAGCACCCAGACAAAACAGATCGGCACGAACAGCACACCCAGCAGCGTCGCGCTGAGCATCCCGCCGATCACGCCGGTACCGATTGCACGCTGACTCGCCGCCCCTGCCCCGGTGGCCAATGCCAGCGGCACCACACCGAGAATGAAGGCCATGGAAGTCATGACGATCGGACGGAAACGCAGGCGCGCGGCCTCGATGGCGGCGTCACGCAAGCTGTAGCCCTTCTCCCACAGTTCCTTGGCGAACTCGACGATAAGGATCGCGTTCTTCGCCGCCAGACCAATGATGGTGATCAGGCCCACCTTGAAATACACGTCGTTGGGCATGCCGGCGACCATCACCGCCAGCACCGCACCGATGGCGCCGATCGGCACGATCAGCATCACTGTCAACGGAATCGCCCAGCTCTCGTAGAGCGCCACCAGCAACAGGAACACCACCAGAATCGCCAGCGCGAACAGTTGCGTCGCCTGACCGCTGGAGACCTTTTCCTGATACGACAGCCCCGTCCACTCGTAGCTGAACCCTGCCGGCAATTGCGCGGCGATTCGTTCCATTTCCGCCATGGCTTCACCGGTGCTGTAACCCGGCCCGGCGTCACCGACAATGCGGATCGACGGATAACCGTTGTAGCGCACCAGTTGCACCGGGCCTTCCTCCCAGTGGGTGGTGACGAAGGCGCTCAGCGGCACCAGATTGCCGGCGCTGTTGTGCACGTACAGTTTGAGCACGCTTTCCGGGGTCATCCGGTCGCCCTGCTCGGCCTGCACCACCACACGCTGCTGACGGCCAGAGTTGGTGAAGTCGTTGATCACTTCAGAACCGAATGCGGCGGACAACGCACTGCTGATCGACTCGAAACTCACGCCCAGGGTGCGGGCCTTGTCACGGTCGATCACTACGCGCAATTGCGGCGACTCGGCCAGGCCTTCCATCATGGCGTAGAGGATTTTCGGGTTGCCGTTGGCCTGACCGAGCACTTGGTCACGGGCGGCGAGCAAGGCTTCACGACCCAGTCCGGCGCGGTCCTGCAGGCGCAGCGCGAAACCACCGGAGTTGCCCAGACCGTCAATCGGTGGCGGTGGCACCGCCATCACGGCGCCGTCGTTGATCACGGCAAATTGTTCGTTCAGCGCCATGACCTCGGCCATCGCCGATTGATCCTCGCCACGCAGCGACCAGTCCTTGAACACCGGGAATGCCAGCGCCGCGTTGTCGCCCATCCCGGAGAAGCTGAAGCCTGAGACCAGGAACATCGACTGCACCGCATCACGGGAGGCGAGATAACGTTCCAGTTGTTCGCCGGTCGCTTCGGTGCGGGTACGGGTCGCGCCCGGCGGCAGCTGGACGTCGACGATCATGTAGCCCTGGTCTTCCACGGGCACAAAGGATTCCGGCAAACGCAGGTAGAAGTAACCGAGCATCGCGATAATGCCCACGTACACCAGCATCATGCGGCCGGCACGAGCGACCAGTCCGTTGTTGAGGATCGAATAACGCTCGGTGAGCCGCGCAAAACCACGGTTGAAGGCGCCGAAGAAGCCGCGCTTTTCATGGTGCCCTTGCGGAATCGGCTTGAGCAATGTGGCGCACAGCGCCGGCGTGAAGGTCAGCGCGAGGAAGCCCGAGAACAGGATCGACACCGCCAGCGACACCGAGAACTGCTGGTAAATCACACCCACCGAACCGGACATGAACGCCAGCGGCATGAACACCGCCGACAGCACCAGGGTGATACCGATGATCGCGCCCGATACCTGCCCCATGGCTTTGATCGTCGCGTCGACCGGCGACAACCCTTCTTCGGCCATGATCCGCTCGACGTTCTCCACCACCACAATGGCGTCGTCCACCAGAATGCCGATGGCGAGGACCATGCCGAACATGGTCATCATGTTCACCGAGAAGCCCAGCAGGTACATCATCACCAGCGTGCCGAGCAGACATACCGGCACCACAATCGACGGAATCAGCGTGTAGCGGATGTTCTGCAAAAACAGGAACATCACCAGGAATACCAGCACCATCGCCTCGATCAGGGTGTGGATCACCTTCTCGATGGCAACGTCGACGAAACGCGAGGTGTCGTAGGGAACGGAATACTCCACGTCGTCCGGGAAGTACGCCGACAGTTCGGCCAGACGTTCCTTGACGGCGGTTGCGGTCTGGATTGCGTTGGCGCCGGGGGACAACTGGATCGCTGCGGCCACGGCCGGTTTGCCGTTCAGGCGCGAGTTGAAGTTGTAGCTTTCCTGGCCGATTTCCACGCGGGCGACGTCGCCCAGTTTGACCGTCGAGCCGTCCTCGTTGGCACGCAGGACGATGCGGGCAAATTCTTGCGGATTATCCAGCGTGCCTTTCACCGCCAGGGTCGCGGTCAGTTCCTGCTGGCTGCTGCTCGGCGTGCTGCCGAAGCTGCCGGCCGGCACCTGCACGTTTTGCCCGCGAATCGCGGTGCTCACGTCGTCGATGGACAGGCCGTAACCCACCAGTTTCTGTGGGTCGAGCCAGATGCGCATCGCAGCTTCGGATGAGAAGAATTGCAGCTTGCCGACGCCCGGCACCCGGCGCAGTTCGTTGTTGATGTTGCGCGCGGCGTAGTCGCCCAGTGCGGTCGTGTCGGTGTGTTGGGTGCCTTCCTTATAGTTGAGCGCGTAGATCAGCAGGAAACCGGCGCTCGCCTGTTCCACCTCCAGGCCTTGGGTCAACACGGCTTGCGGCATGCGCGACTCAGCCTTTTTCAGGCGGTTTTGCACGTCGACCTGAGCGAGCTGCGGATCAGTGCCCGGCTGGAACGTCACCGCAATTTCGGCGATGCCGTTGGAGTTGTTGGTCGACTCGAAATACAGCAGGTTCTTCGCACCGTTGAGCGACTCTTCGATCACGCTGGTGACCGAGTCCACCAGCACTTTCGCCGAGGCACCGGGATAGGTCGCCGTGACCTTGATCTGCGGCGGCGCAACGTCGGGATACTGCGCCACCGGCAGCATCGGGATGACCAGCAGGCCGGCCAGAGAGATGAACAACGCCACCACCCAGGCGAAGTTCGGGCGTTTGATGAAAAACTTGGACATCGGGAAATCCTCGCGGCGACGGCGCCCTTATTGTTTCGACTCAGACGACTGAGCCACGGCCTGAGACTGACCCGGTACGACCTTGGCCCCCGGTTGCAGTCCGGCAAGACCACCGACGATCACTTGATCGCCCGCCTTCAGGCCTTCACTGATCTGCCAACGCGAACCCTGCATGGCGCCGGTCACCACACTGCGTGCTTCGACCCGCTCGTCTGCGCCGACCACCATCACCTGAGCAGTGCCATCGCTGCCACGTTGCACCGAGCGTTGCGGCACGAGAATGGCCTGGCTATCGGTGCCCTGTGGTGTTCGCACACGGACATACATGCCCGGCAACAGCACGCCGTCGCTATTGGCGAACTTGCCGCGCAACGACACCTGCCCGGTGCCGCGATCCACGGCGATATCGGTAAACATCAGCGCACCCTGACGCTCATAGTTGGTGCCGTCGACACGAATCGACAGTGCCTTGTTGTCGTCGGCGGAGAGTTTTCCGTCCTTGAGCGATTCGCGCAGACGCAGCGCGTCGGCAGCCGATTGGGTGAAGTCGACATACACCGGATCCAGTTGCTGAATCCGCGCCATCAACGTCGCGTCCCCCTGCCCGACCAAGGCGCCTTCGGTGACCAGCGCACGGCCGACACGGCCGGAAATCGGTGCCGTCACCGAGGCATAACCCAGGTTCAGCCGGGCGCTTTGCAGATCGGCCTGGGCCGAACGCGTGGCTGCCTGAGCGCTGCGCAGATCCGCCATGGCGCTGTCGAAATCCTGTTGGCTGACTGCTTCGATCTTCACCAGCGGTTCATAACGCTTGACCCGGGCCTGAGCTTCAAGTGCAACAGACTGGGCGCGGGCCAGTTCACCTTCAGCTCGGGACAACGCTGCTTTGAGCGGTGCCGGATCGATCTGAAACAACAGATCTCCGGCTTTCACATCCGCGCCTTCTTCAAAACGCTTCTGCATCACGATCCCCGGCACCCGAGCGCGCACTTCCGCAACGCGCATCGGCTCCACCCTGCCCGGCAGCTCAGACGTCAGCGCCAAAGGCTCGGTCTTCACCGCCACCACTTCTACCGGGCGCGCCACTTCCGCCACCGCCGCCTGTTCACTTGCCGGCCCACACCCGGCCAACGCAATGGCGACTGCCAGCGAACCCGCCATTCCTACCGCACGCAAATTGCCCATAACTCACCCAAGGCTTGATCGAATTTGGCGCGAATGCTACGTTTCAAATCCTAATGAGTCAATAATGTCTCATGTGAGTATTTTGTGAATCTTATATGAACACCGCTCAAGGCCTCAGATGAATTCGATTTCCCATGATGAACAGCTGCTCAAGTCGCTGACCCTGGCCGTGGCCAACCGGCCGCGGGCGACGATGAAGGAACTGGCGCAACAGGCAGGCGTGAGCAAGGCCACCCTGCACCGCTACTGCGGAACACGGGAAAATCTGACGGCCAAACTGGAGGAACACGCCGAGGGCACGTTGAAGCTGATCATCGACAACGCCGACCTGCAGCACCTGGAACCGCTGGAGGCGCTGCGCCGATTGATCCGGGAACACCTCGCCCACCGCGAGCTGCTGGCCTTTCTGATGGCGCAATACCGCCCCGACTTTCTCGACCTGGAACAAGGTGGCAGGCGCTGGCTGTTTTATCTGGAGGCGCTGGACGGGTTCTTTTTGAGAGGCCAGCAGGCGGGGCTGTTTCGCATCGATATCACCGCGGCAATCTTTACCGAGTTGTTCATATCGCTGGTCTACGGACTGGTGGATGCCGAACTGCGCGGGCGTGCGGCCCATGCGGATTCGGCACGGACGCTTGAGCGGATGTTTTTGAATGGGGTACTGGCTGCTCGGCGTCTTTCTTGATCAGCCAAACAATTTACGGATTTCGGAAACCACCTGCATCGTGGCGTCTTCGATCGTGCCTTCATTGCGGCACAAAGCCCAGCCGTGATCGGCGGCCGCTTGCTCGAACATCTCCGTACACGCGACATGCTCCGCGTGCTTCTGGATCACCGTACCGCCCAGTCCCCTGGACCGTGCCTTGGCCCTGGCCCATGAAATATCCGGTGCGGTGACGACGCCGACATGCAGGTCTGGCACCTGCACGTTTCGCTCGATATTCAACCGGAGAATCTCTGCAAACGGGACGGTATGGCGAAACGCGGCGTCAGACGGATACCAGCGATCGATCAGGATAATGCTGCCCGGCGGTTGTTCCGTCAGCACGTGCCGGGAAATCCAGCGACGGCTATCAGCAAAGCGCTGACACACAGCCCACTCCAGATCCCGGGAGTGATTTCTGGCGAGTTCGTTGACGAGGGCCATGGTGGCCCTCCGGTGCGGATCGCTTTTTCTCTCGCACAGTCGGATGACTTTCTTGTTGTCGGCCCTCAGTACTGCCGTCACCGCTTCCAGTAATGTGGTTTTGCCGGTTCCTTTTGGCCCATCCAGAGAAACAAACAGCGGACGATTCATTTTTCACACAACGATTGAGGCATTGATGACCACTCTATCCTCATTTCTGCATTTCACTCAGCTCATCCCTGCCCTTTGCCTAAACTTGCTTCCCGATGATGTTCGCCAGACCTTTTGACTGCCAGGGAATCACAGAAGGAGTCACCCCCATGTCAAAGCTATACCCGAGTATCGATCCTGAGGGGTTGGTCGAGTATTCGGTGGTCTACACCGACCGCTCGCTCAACCACATGTCGCAGTCATTCCAAGGCGTCATGAAGAACATTTCCAGGACCCTGAAGCAGGTCTACAACGCCGAGGGCGTTGCGGTGGTTCCGGGCAGCGGCACTTTCGGCATGGAAGCGGTGGCGCGACAGTTCGCCACCGGCCAGCAATGTCTGGTGATACGCAATGGCTGGTTCAGTTATCGCTGGAGCCAGATCCTTGAGACGGGCAACATCCCGGCGGCGACTACGGTGCTGAAAGCCCGACCGGTCGAAACGGGTCGCCAGGCTGCCTACGCCCCGCCGCCTCTGGACGAAGTCCTGGCAGCCATTCACACGCATAAGCCACAGATTGTCTTCGCGCCCCACGTTGAAACCTCATCGGGGATTATCCTGCCCGACGAGTACCTGCGGGCCGTCGGCGACGCCGTGCATGCGGTGGGTGGCCTGTTCGTGCTGGACTGCATCGCTTCCGGCACGCTTTGGGTTGATATGCACAAATGTGCCGTCGACCTGCTGATCAGCGCACCGCAGAAAGGCTGGAGCGCCTCGCCTTGCTGTGCCCTGGTGATGTTCAGTGCCTTGGCCCTCGAGCGCATCGAGCACACGCAAAGCAGCAGCTTTGCCTGTGACTTGAAGAAGTGGCTGCAGATCATGCAGGCCTACGAACAGGGCGGACATGCCTACCATGCGACCATGCCCAGTGATTCCCTCGCGCGGTTCAACGACGTAATGAACGAGACCCAAGCCTACGGTTTCGAAAAAGGTCCGCGGCGAACAACAGGCTCTGGGTGATCGGGTTCGCGCCATGTTGACCGGCAAAGGCTTCAAAAGCGTGGCCGCCGTCGGCTTTCAGGCCCCGGGCGTGGTGGTGAGCTACACAGATGATGCCGATATCAAAAACGGCAAGAAATTTGCCAGCCACGGCCTGCAGATCGCCGCCGGGGTGCCGTTGCAATGCGACGAACCGGCCGACTTCCAGACCTTCCGTATCGGTCTGTTCGGGCTGGAAAAATTGCACAACATCGAGCGTACGGTCAGCACCCTTGAGCAGGCACTGGATGAGGTGATGGCTCACTAAGTCCACTTCTCGCCCGTAGCCAATAGCGTTCCCGCCGATCCTGTTCGGCGGGAACCATCAAGCCGCGATCAACCTGTCATAAATTCCATATCTGCTGGCAAATAAAAGACTTTTCCACCGTTTCAATAGTCCCTGAGGACCCGCGAGGGCAAGGCCAGCGTCGATTGGTCGCACCAATGAGCGCAAAAAACCCTTTCATTCTGAATTAGTGATTTAACTAGGTAGTTACCTAACGATATACTGCCCGCCTCATTTCAACGGGACATTCAACGTGAAGCAGAGTCAACGCCTCTCGGGCATATCAACATTCATTCTGGTTGGGCTTGGGGTGATCATCGCCCTGCTCGGTCTGGCACTGGCGGCTGGCGGTGTGAAATTGGTCAGCCTGGGAGGCTCCTGGTACTTCCTGGTGGGTGGTCTGGTCATGGCCCTGTCCGGTCTGCTGATCGCTCGCCGCAAGCCTGCCGGCGCCTGGCTGTTTGCGGCGTTTCTGGTCGGGACTGCGATCTGGGCAGTGAGTGACGCAGGACTGGTGTTCTGGCCGGTGTTCTCGCGCCTGTTTATGTTCAGCGCCGTAGGTCTGGCGGTTGCGCTGGTTTACCCGATGCTGAAACGTGCCAATGGTGGCGTTGCGGGTCGTGGTGCTTACGGCGTTGCCGCTGTTCTGGCAGTTGGCCTGGCCGTGGCTGCCGGCAACATGTTCGTCGCGCACCCGACCGTCGCCCCTACCGGCACCGGCCCTGGCCTGACGCCAGTCGAGCCGGAAAAGGCGCAGAAAGACTGGGCACACTACGGCAATACCGAAGGCGGCAGCCGCTTCGCTGCGCTGGACCAGATCAACCGCAGCAACGTCGACAAGTTGAAAGTCGCGTGGACCTATCACACCGGCGACATCGCCGAGAGTGACGGCAACGGCGCCGAAGACCAGTTGACTCCGCTGCAGATCGGCAACAAGGTGTTCATCTGCACCCCGCACAACAACCTGATTGCTCTGGATGCCGACACCGGTAAGGAACTCTGGAAAAACGCGATCAACGCCAAGTCCAAAGTCTGGCAGCGTTGCCGTGGCATGGCCTACTTCGATGCCAGCGCAGCCGTCGCCAAACCGGCCAGCTCGCCAGTCACCGAAACCCCGGCCGCTCCTGCCGCCAACTGCACCCGCCGTCTGCTGACCAACACCATCGACGCCCGTCTGATCGCGGTCGATGCCGACACCGGCGAGTTCTGCCAGGGTTTCGGCAACAACGGCCAGGTGGATCTGAAGGCCGGTCTGGGTGATGTCCCGGACAGCTACTATCAACTGTCCTCCGCGCCGCTGATGGCCGGCACCACCGTGGTCGTTGGCGGTCGCGTGGCGGACAACGTGCAGACCGACATGCCGGGCGGCGTGATCCGTGGTTTCGACGTGATGACCGGTGCAATGCGCTGGGCCTTCGACCCGGGCAACCCGCAGGATAAAAAGGCCCCGGCCGATGGCAAGACCTATGTTCGCAGCACGCCGAACAGCTGGGCGCCGATGTCTTACGACCCGGCAACCAACACGGTCTTTCTGCCGATGGGCAGTTCCTCCACCGACATCTATGGTGTTGAACGCAACAAACTCGACCACACCTACGGTGCTTCGATCCTGGCGCTGGACGCCAACAGCGGCGAAGAAAAGTGGGTCTACCAGACCGTGCACAACGACCTCTGGGACTTCGACCTGCCGATGCAGCCAAGCCTGATCGACTTCACCAAGGACGGCAAAACCGTACCGGCGTTGGTGATCGGCACCAAGGCCGGGCAGATCTACGTGCTGGATCGCGCCACCGGCAAGCCGCTGACCGAAGTCAAAGAAGTACCGGTCAAGGCTTCGAACATTCCGAACGAACCGTACTCGCCAACCCAGCCGAAATCCGTGGGCATGCCGCAGATCGGTGCCCAGCACCTGACCGAATCGGACATGTGGGGCGCCACCCCGTATGACCAGCTGCTGTGCCGGATCGATTTCAAGTCGATGCGCTACGAAGGCCTGTACACCGCGCCGGGCACCGACAAGTCCCTGAGTTTCCCGGGCTCGCTGGGCGGCATGAACTGGGGCAGCATCTCCACTGACCCGGTGCACGGTTTCATCTTCGTCAACGACATGCGTCTGGGCCTGTGGATTCAAATGATCCCGTCGCAGAACAAAGGTGAAGCAACCTCCGGTGGCGAAGCGCTGAACACCGGCATGGGCGCTGTTCCGCTGAAAGGCACGCCGTACGCGGTCAACAAGAACCGCTTCCTGTCGGTGGCCGGCATTCCGTGCCAGGCACCGCCGTTCGGCACCCTGACCGCGATCGACATGAAGACCCAGAAAGTCGCCTGGCAGGTTCCGGTCGGCACCGTTGAAGACACTGGTCCACTGGGCATCCGCATGCACCTGCCGATCAAGATCGGCCTGCCGACCCTCGGCGGCACCCTGTCGACTCAAGGTGGTTTGATCTTCATCGCCGGCACCCAGGACTTCTACCTGCGCGCCTACAACAGCGGCAACGGTGAAGAAATCTGGAAAGCCCGTCTGCCGGTCGGCAGCCAGGGCGGCCCGATGACTTACGTGTCGCCGAAAACCGGCAAGCAGTACGTGGTCATCACTGCCGGCGGCGCCCGTCAGTCGACTGATCGTGGCGACTACGTCATGGCGTACGCCCTGCCGTAAACCGCTGCGCCCTCCTTCATTTCACAGCGCGCGGCACCTTCGGGTGTCGCGCCGTTTCATGTCTTTGGCTCTGGATTTCAGCAATGTCATTCGTTGTTCGTTTTTCCCAAACGGGTGTTCTGCTCGCTCTCGCCTGCAGCACCGCCCTGCCCGCTTTCGCTGACACCGATTCGAACGTGTTTACCCGCAACACCCTGACCGGCGACTGGGGCGGCCTGCGTCACCAGCTCGACGAAGACGGCGTCAAGTTCACCGGCGACTACACCGGCGAAACCGCCTACAACGCCGACGGCGGTCTGCATCGCTCCGCCCGTTACTCACAGAACATCAAGCTCGGCGCGCAATTTGATCTGAGCAAAATCTATGGCGTCGACAACGCCGGCAAGGTCCAGCTGACCATCAACGACCGGCGCGGCAACAGCGCCTCGGAAGATCTGGTCGGCAACCGTCTGCCAATCCAGGAAAACTACGGCGGTCTCTACACCCGCCTGACCGAACTGAGTTACGAGCGCACCCTGTTCACCCCGGCACTGAACGTCAAACTCGGCTACATGGCCATGGGCAACGACCTCGGCGGCCTCGACAGCGGCATTCTCTGCAACTTCATGAACGCCGGTTTCTGCGGCCATCCGCTGAACATGTCCGGCGGCAGCGGCTGGACCAACTACCCCAACGCGCACTTGGGCGTGCGGGTGAAATACGACCTGTCGCCAGAGTGGCAATTGCGCGTGGCCGCGTTCAACGTCGACCCCGAAAGCAACGGCAACTCCAGCCGCGCCTGGCACCTGGGACCGAAACACACCACCGGCACCGTGGTGCCTGTCGAACTGGTCTACAAACATGCGGGCACCCTGCCTGGCGAATACAAGCTCGGTTATTACTACGACAGCTCCGACGTGAAACGCATCGGCAGCGACAAGGAAGTGTCCGGTCGCGGCGGCCATTACCTGCTGATCGATCAGGCCGTGTGGAGCTCGCCAACCTCCGAAGGCCGCAGCCTGCACGCCTTCGGCCAATACTCGGCGGCCAGCGAAGCGGCTTCGCCGTTCAGCAAGTGGTATGGCGCCGGCGTGGTGCTGTACAAACCGTTCGAAGGCCGCCCGCGCGACACCGTCGCCCTGGGTTACGGCCGCGCCGTGCAGAACCCGCGCAGCCGCGACGTGCAACAAGACGCCGCGCTGGCCAACGGCACGCCGCTTTCCAATATCGACGGCGCCGAACAACTGATCGAACTCGGCTACGGTTACCAGGCCACCCCATGGCTGACCCTGCGCCCGAACCTGCAGTACATCATCGAGCCGGGCGCGTTTTCCGGGCAGGACATCGACAATGCACTGGTGGTGGGCCTACAGGTAAAAGCGGCGCTGTGACGTACCGGCGGTCACCGCGCAGTCACCTTGCGCGCGGCGACACAGGTCTGGCTCAAATCGCTGGCCCAACCGTCGAGCACGCCTTTGACGTTCTCGGCGGTCATCACCTGTTTGTCGTTTTCCAATGGCACGCCCGTGCCCTTGCGTACGACTTTCGCCACCACCTCGCCGGTCGATCCGTCCTCGATCGACACTTCCGTGGCGATCTCGCTGTCCTGATCACGAATGCCGGCAGCGGTGCTCACGCCGGCCGCAACCAGCGTGATCGGCAGCCATTCGTAGTACCGCAGGCCCTGGGTGCTGGTGGCGACTTGCGTGATGGCGGGCCGCACAACCAGCGTGTTCGGGCCGGGCGCGGATGCCAGCGGCAGCGTTTTGCCCAGTTCCTGCCGGAGGGCCGCGTCGTAGTAGCGGGTCACACCGGACAACGTGCTCTGCGGGATTCGCCCCGTGGGCTGAACCTGCGGATAGAACTGGCTCGGCGCCAGATACACCCGGGTGTAACGGCCGGTCGCCAACGCCGGGCTGACCCAGCTCAGAACCGTCTGACCCGACGGCGTCTGCTGCTCCTTCAACATGCTGTAGTCGTTGAGAAACCCGGAGTACATTTCCGGTTCGACTTTTTTGCTGCTGCAGGCCGACAGGCTCAAAGTCGCTGCCAACAACAGCACCAGCGAATGACGGTTTCTCATCAATGCGCGTCCCCTGCGGTCTGAATCTGGCCGAACGGGGTATTTTCAGAACACTCGATGCGCAACTGGCCGTGGGTCATGATCCAGTGAATGAATTCGCTCGTGGGGATGGAGTGGATGTATTCCACCCAATGACTGTCGGCCGGGCTGAAGCGCTCGAAGTAGCGGCGCATGACGAGTTGGCTCTGGTCCGGAACGATTCCCAGGCAGGTTTCCTGGAAAAAGATCGGCGCGTTGAACACGCTGCTTGTGGTGCGCTGGGTCAGAATCAATGGGCGCACGGCGCCATGCCCCTGAGTCGAATAAGCGCTTTTCATATCCTTCATATGAACCCCCTTGGATGGAATGCCGGCAGAGTGCCCGAGGTTTTTTGCCCAAGGATGTCCGGCTGATGTCCGTCCGGAAGGAATGTTGCAGGATTGAAATAAATGACCCCGCGATCGAAATGGTTTTAGATGCCCTCTTTTGATTCATGGATCCTGCAAACGTGAGCAGACTGCTGATCGTCGATGACGACGTGGAAATTCTGTCCCTGCTGAAGAAGTTCTTCGTTCAGCACGCCTATGAAGTCGACGTGGTAACGGATGGCCAGGCCATGTGGGCGGCCATTGACCGGGCACGGCCGGACACGATCATTCTCGACCTGATGCTGCCGGGTGAAGGCGGTTTGAGCCTGTGCCAGAAAATCCGCGCGCAGATGGGGATCCCGATCATCATGCTGACGGCCATGGCCGAGCTGAGTGACCGGATTGTTGGTCTGGAACTGGGGGCCGACGATTACCTGACCAAACCCTTCGCGCCCCAGGAATTGCTGGCCCGGGTGCGCGCGCTGCAACGCCGCGCCGGCGAACACGGCCACCGCACCAGCGAGCCGGCACGCCCGGTGATGACCTTCGCCGGTTGGCACCTGGACATTACCTGCCGCGAGCTGCGCTCACCCGAGGGCGTGATGATTCCGATGTCCGGCGGGGAATTTGATCTGTTGCTGGTCTTTCTCGAACATCCGCAACGCATCCTGACCCGCGAACAACTGATCGACCTGACCCACGGCCAGGGCCACGACGCCTTTGATCGCAGCATCGACGTGCAGGTCAGCCGCTTGCGGCGCAAGATCGAACCGGACAGCAAACGCCCCGATCTGATCCGCACCGTGCGCAATGGCGGCTATATGTTCACCGCCAAGGTCAGCCGCTCATGATCAGTCGAATCCTGCCGCGCGATACGCTCAGTCGCCGCATCGCCCTGACGATTGTCGCGGCCATGCTTGCCTCGCTGGCTTTCAATGCCCTGTTCGTGCAGGTGGCGGGCATCTGGGCCCGTCCGCCCATCGAACGCACCGGATTGCTGGAACGGATTGCTGCGAGTGCGCGGGTGATCGAGGCCGCGCCCGCGCAATTGCGCCCGCAACTGGCGAGTGCCGCCAGCAGTCCTTCGCTGGAAGTGGTGTGGAACGCGCAGCGCAGCGAATTCAAACTGCCCGGCGACGGCGCCGCGGTCGAGACCTCGAAGATTCCGGCGCTGGAACAATTGCTGGGCAGTCACCGGGAAGTCGAAGTGTTCAACCCCGATGACTGGCCGCCAGGCAGTGCCCAGGCGCACTATGTCGCCCTCATTCCCTTGACCGATGGCAGCTGGCTGTCCTTCACGCCGCCGGAGCGTAGCTGGGGTCTGACCCTGAACGCCCGGATCGCGGTGATTGCCTCACTGGGCCTGATCGCCACCTTGCTGGTTGCCTGGATCGCCACACGCCAACTGGCCAATCCGCTGCAACGCTTTGCCGGGGCCGCCAGGCGTTTTGGCGTCGACCTGAACGCCCCGCCCATCGAGATCGAAGGGCCCCACGAAATCCGCCAGGCCATCATCGCCTTCAACGCGATGCAGGCGCAGATCCAGCATTTCATCGGTGAGCGCACGCATATGCTCGCGTCCATCTCCCATGATTTGCGCGCGCCGTTGACCCGGATGCGCCTGCGCAGCGAATTCATGGAAGACCTGGACCATCAGCAGAAACTGATTCGCGACATCGAAGAAATGCAATCGATGATCAACGCCGCCCTGGCGTTTTTCCGCGAAGGCACACAGCTTGAACAACCCACGGCGTTCGATCTGTCGGAACTGCTGCAAACCATCCTCGACGATTACCGCGACCAGCACATCCTCATCGACTTCAACGGCCCGGCCCACCTGGTCTACGACGGCCGGCCGCTGAGCCTGAAGCGAGTGATCGTCAACCTGCTGGAAAACGCCGTGAAATACGCCGAGCGCCCACGCATCGCACTCAGCCGCAACGCGCACTCGATCTGCATCGAAGTCTGCGACGAAGGACCGGGCATTCCCGAAGAGGCGTTGCAACGAGTGTTCGATCCGTTCTTCCGCCTCGAAACCTCGCGCAACCGCGAAACCGGCGGCGTCGGCCTCGGTCTCTCGGCGGCCCGGGCGATCGTTCGCGAACAGGGTGGCGAACTGACCTTGAGCAATCGCAAGGGCTCGGGGCTGGTGGCGAGGATCGATTTGCCGGTGGTCGATTGACTCAGCACATCCGCTCAATCATTCAGAAGTAGCCCGCACGACAATCCGGCGACATTCCACCATCGCCGGTCACTGACACATGAAAGGTTTCTCGCCCTCGGGTATCACGCTGGCCTTGCTGCTGGGCGGTGTCGCCAACACAGCATGGGCCAGCGGTTTTCTGGATGACGCCAAGGGCGAAGTGCTCAGCCGCAATTTCTTCCTGAGCAACGACTACCGCTCGCCCTCGCCCAGCGGCAAGAACTACAAACAGGAGTGGGCTCAGGGGTTTATCGGCACTTTCGCATCCGGTTTCACCGACGGGACGGTCGGTTTCGGCCTTGATGCGCATGCCTTTTACGGGCTGAAACTGGACGGCGGCCGGGGACATTCGGGCACCGGTCTGTTGCCGGTGGACAGTGACGGTCGCAGCGAAAGCGAGTATTCCAGCGCTGGCGGTGCACTGAAATTCAAAGCCTCGCGCACCACCCTCGCCTTCGGCGAAATGACCGTCGAAACGCCGGTGTTCGACACCTCGGACAAACGTCTGCAACCGGAATACGCCACCGGATTCCTGCTCAACAGCCGTGAAATCGACAACGTCAATCTGGTGGCCGGACATTTCACCGCGTTCAAGAATCAGGACAGCTCATCCGGCCAAGGCGACTTCCAGGGCTATGGCGCCAATACCAAGGCCGGCGGAATCAGCTTCATCGGCGCAGACCTGTTCAGCGGCAGCCCGGTCGGTGGTGCGCTGTACGCCTCCGACCTCAGCGAAACCTGGCACCAGTACTACGCCAACCTGCATTTCAAACAGTCCGGCGTGGTGCTCGACGCCAACGTCTATCACACCCGTGATACCGGGCAGGCACTGGCCGGGGAAATCGACAACACCGCGTTCAGTCTCTCGGGCAAATACGTCTTCGGCCCGCACGCGGTGATGCTCGGCTGGCAACGCATCAACGGTGACACACCGTTCGATTTCGTCGGTGGCGATTCGATCTATCTGGCCAACTCGATCAAATACGCCGACTTCAACGGCGCCCACGAGCGCTCGTGGCAGGCCCGCTACGATCTCGATTTCGGCGCGTTCGGCATTCCCGGGCTCAACTTCATGACCCGATATGTCTCCGGCAGCCACATCGACGGCACCCACGCGCCCAAGGGTGGCGCCTACAACACGTTCGACCCGGACAGCGGCCAGTACCAGCCACAGCAAGGCGACGGCGGCAAGCACTGGGAGCGCGATATCGATCTGCGTTACATCGTCCAGTCCGGCGCGGCCAAGGACCTTTCCGTGCAGCTGTCCCACGTCTCGCACCGGGCCAACAGTGCTCAGGCGGGGGATGACATTGACCGGATCTACGTGGTGATTCAGTACCCGCTGGGGTTCTGAATGCAGAAAATGGCGGAAGGCAGCCGGAGTCGAACCTGCCCGGGAACGGATGCCGTCCCCAACCGGGTTTGAAGCCCGGCCGCGCCACCGGGCGCGATTGCCTTCCTTGAACTCAGTCGGCGCCGGGACTGGCCAGCGCGTTGTCGAAGCGGATCTGTCGACCCTCGCCGAGACGCCGGGTCAGGCCGAGGCGGTCGAAGTATTCGAGGATCTGGATACTGCGTTTGCGTCCCAAGCCTAGCGCATCGCGGAACGCCGTGACTTGAATCGGCGGATTTTCTTCACCCAGACGCAACAACACAGCCGCCATCTGCCGCAAGGTGATGTCGGTAAAGAACAAGTCCCGCACCACCTGATGCACCACGCCCAGCCGCGCCAGTTTGCGTAACAACAGCCGGACCGTGGCGTCTTCCTGAGCCACCGCTTTGGCCACATCGCGCACCCACGGCGGGTCGAATCCGGCCTGTTCGAACAGCGGCTGCAACGCCTGCCACAGGGTTTCATCGTCGGCATTCAGGCGCACCTGATGGTCCGGCAGGTGAAGCCACGGGCCGCTGGCGGTGAACGAACCGGCGCTGCGCAGTTCTTCCAGCAGGCTGATGAAGGTCGTATGCTCGATGTTCAGGCCGCTGAAGCGCCGCAGTCGATCACGGTCCGGGCCCATCTGATCGGGCTCCAGTTCATGGAAGCGCGCCAGTTGCTCCAGCAAGGTGAACTTGAGAATGCCCCAACGCTGGGCGTTGAACAGCACCTGGCCCTGACGGGTTTCGATCAGACGGACGTTGTCCGGCAGCGACCAGCCCTCACGCGGACGGTTGAACTGACGCTCCAGACGCTGCGAATCAATGCCGCTTTCGCTGTACTCCAGCAGTGTTGGCAGCGCTTGCTCCAGACTGGAGCTGATCGCCAGCGCCCGCAATTGCGCCAGACGCCCGGAGCTGCGCCGTTGCCGGGCCGGGGCGAACGGATCAAGCAACTGGCCGCCGCCGAGCGTGCGCTGGGCACTGGGATCGCGCAGGATCAGTCGGTCGCCCTTCACGCCGTGTACCGGGACATGGGTCAACAGTTGTGCGAGCATGCGTTCGCCCGGAAGCAGCCGGGGTCCTTCGAGCAATGCCACGCGGGCGATCACATCTTGCGTGCCGAGGTGCAGATGCACGGGCTGGAAGTGTTCGAAGGTGCGTGTCTCATCGGGCAGCAGCTGGAAATCGATGTCCAGGCGTTGAGTCGGCGCGAACAGTGCTTCGGCGAGCAGCCAATGCCCGCGATGGATGTGCCCGAGCTCCAGGCGATCAGCGCTGATGTTCAGGGCTACACGCTGGCCGGCAAACGCCAGTTCTGCGGGTTGATTCTGCGCATGCAGCCCCCTCACCCGCACCGTTTTGTCCGACGGCCCGAGGATCAGTCTGTCGCCCACCGCGACCATTCCCGACAGCGCCGTGCCCGTCACCACAATCCCGGCACCGGCGACGCTGAACGCCCGGTCGATGGCCAGACGAAACCCACCCTCGCGCCCCCGCTTCAACACTTCACTTTGCGCCTGCAGCAACGCTTGCCGCAGCGCATCGACGCCTTCACCCGTCACGCTTGAAACCGCGAGCATCGGCGCGCCTGCAAACGGACCGAGCGCCAACAGATGCTCGATTTGCCGGCGAACCTCCACCACCCTGCCCGCCTCGACCCGATCGCACTTGGTGATCGCCACCAGAGCCCGTGGAATGCCCAGCAACTCGACAATCGCCAGATGCTCGCGGGTCTGGGGCATCACACCGTCATCCGCCGCGACCACCAGCAACACCAGATCGATGCCCTGGGCGCCGGCCAACATGTTGTGAGTGAATTTCTCGTGGCCCGGCACGTCGATGAACCCGGTCAGCCCCGCTCCGGGCGCCAGTTCGGCATAGAGATAACCGAGGTCGATGGTCATGCCCCGCTCGCGCTCCTGCGGGCGGCGGTCGCCGGCTTGCCCGGTCAGCGCCTGGAGCAACGAAGTCTTGCCGTGGTCGATGTGCCCGGCGGTGCCGACGATCATGTCTGCAACGGCCCGAGTTGCGCGAGCCACGCTGGTTCGTCGTCGAGTTGCCGCAGATCCAGCCACAGCGCGTCATCGTCGAGGCGTCCGAGCACCGGGATCGGCAATTCTCGCAATGCGCTCTGCAGATTCAGCAGCGAGCGCCCGCGTAGGCGTTTCGACACTTGAGGGCGAGCGCACAATGCCGCGCTCGGCAGCCGCGCCGCCACCGGTTGGCTGCCGCTGCCGATCATGCCCAGTGTCTTCTCCGCCGTGACCGCCCAGGTTTCACCGAGCACCTTGGCCAATGCCGGTTGCAGGCGTTCGGCCTGAGCCAGAATGTCATCTTGCGAGCGGGTCAGCAGGCGCAAGGTCGGCAACCGCTCGGCCAGGCGATCCGGATCGCGATAGAGCCCGAGCACCGCTTCCAGCGCCGCCAGCGTCATCTTGTCGACCCGCAAGGCCCGTTTCAGCGGGTTCTTTTTGATTTTCGCGATCAGATCTTTACGCCCGACAATAACGCCCGCCTGCGGCCCGCCGAGCAGTTTGTCGCCGCTGAAGGTGACGATGTCCGCGCCATCGAGCAAGGCCTGGCGCACTGTCGGTTCCGCCGGCAGGCCCCAGCGGGTCAGGTCCAGCAGGCTGCCGCTGCCGAGGTCTTCGAGCAGCGGCAAACCATGACGATGGGCCAGCTCCGCCAATTCAGCCGTCGGCACCCGGGCGGTAAAACCCTCGATGCTGTAATTGCTCGCATGCACCCGCATGATCAAGCCGCTGCGCGGGCTGATCGCCGCTTCGTAATCCCGCGCATGGGTGCGATTGGTGGTGCCGACCTCGTGCAGACGCACGCCGGCCCGGGCCATGATGTCGGGGATGCGGAACGCACCGCCGATTTCGATCAGTTCGCCCCGCGAGATGATGCCTTCCTTGCGCGCGCCGAGGCTGTTGAGGGTCAGCAGCACCGCAGCGGCATTGTTGTTGACCACGGTGACGGCTTCGGCGCCGGTCAGCTCGCGGATCAGGCCTTCGATCAGGTCGTCACGGTCACCGCGCTTGCCGCTGGCCAGGTCGAATTCGAGGTTCAAGGGATAACGGGCCGCCAGTTGCACGGCGTCGATGGCCTCTTCCGGCAACAATGCGCGGCCCAGATTGGTGTGCAGCACCGTGCCGGTCAGGTTGAACACTCGCCGCACCTGACTGCGCTGTTGCAATGCCAGACGCTCGGCAATCCTGCCGGCCAGGGCTTCAGGGCTGATCTCGACGGCGGAGAGCTGTCCCGCCACGACCGAATCGCGCAAGTCGTCGAGCAACTGACGCAACATCGCCAGCAGCGCCTCGCGCCCGTGTCGCTCGGCCACGGGCTGGAAGGCGTTGTGACGCAACAGACTGTCGATGGATGGCAAACGCTGGGCAACACTGGCAGGCATCAGACGCTCCGGATAAAAAGCCGTTGCGCCAGAGTGTAGACGCTCGGCTCATTCGTCTCCGGGTGCCAGCAATAGATTCGGTGCCAGTCGCTGATAGCCGTCCTGGGCCAGACGCATGTCCAGCAGCAGACTGCTCAGGTCCGCCGACAAGGCTTCGGCCTCGGCATCGTTTTCCAGATACAGCAGTTTCAGATAGCTGTTGCATCCCGGGCAGACCTCGGCCCGCAGCGGCGCCTGATTGGCGGCGTGGCGATCGTCTTCCAGGCTCAGGTATTCCAGCCCTTTGCTCTGCTCGCAATACACGCATTTGACCCGCACCACATGCCATTCGCAGGCGCACAGCGAACACACCAGATAACGCAAACCGTTGTGCTTGCCACGATGACGGATCACCCCGGCCATGGCTGGCGAACCACAGGCCGGGCACTGACCGAGGCTGTTGCCGGGCGCAAGTTGCAAGTGCGGTGCGCTGAGCAGCCAGTGGCTCCAGGCTGTTTGCAGCGCCGCGCCAAGAAACGGCACCAGCGCCGCCGGCACCAGCGAATACTGGCCGCTGACCAGCGCCACCGCCCAGGCCCGCAACTGGCCGGAGCTGGCGACCCGCAACGACGTGACCGCATCGGCGACGGCAGGTTGTTCGGGTGCACCGTAGCGTTGCAGCAAGGCATCGAGATACGCCTGCCAGCCGTCCTCGCGGATCAGGGTGTCGGCGGCAAACGGCGGCATGCCGTGCTGCCGGCAGACTTCAAGACGTTGCTCATCAATCGGGGCGTTTGAAGGCGGATCGTCGAGGACTTGCTGCTGCACGCGGCACAGTCCGGCGATCAGGCGCAGGTAGTCGGCCAGCGGATGACCGATCGCCAGGTGTTCCAGACGTTCGGCGCGCAATGCGAACAGGTTGTGCGGCGGCAAGTGCAGAAACGGCGGCGCACTGGCCGCCGCTTCGATTTCCCCGGGTTCAAGAATGGTTGGCAAGTGTCAGCCCTTTTTGGTGACCGGTCGCTCCGGCGGATCCTGGGATTCCACTTCGCGATACCAGAGTGCGTGATGTTTTTTCGCCCAGGCGCGGCTGACCCAGCCGTGCAGCATCGCGTCCACCGAGCCCTTGATCCAGATGCCGGCATAGATGTGCACGATGATGCTGAGGATCAGCACAAACCCGGCCAGTGCATGCAGCAACATCGCCCAGCGAATCGTGGTGATGCCGAAGTAATGACTGAAGTACGCGCGCCAAATCACCAGCCCCGTGAACAACAGCCCGAGCATGCACAGCAGTAAAGTCCAGAACAGCATCTTTTGCCCGGCGTTGTATTTGCCCACCGGCGGTACGGTCTCTTCGTCGTTGACCAGCACCCGGTCGATGCGCCGCAGCCACTTCCAGTCGTTGTCGATAAAGAAGTTCGAACGCCAGAAACGGAACACCAGGCCGAGGAAGAACACGAACATCAACACGCCCATGAACGGATGCAGAATCCGCGTCCACGGCCCGCCGCCGAACAGGTTGGTCAGCCAGAACATCGACGGATGAAACAGCGCCAGTCCAGAAAGCCCCGCCATAAAGAAAAGAATCGCCACCAGCCAGTGGTTGGTGCGCTGGTTGGCGGTGTAACGCAGGATCGTCTTGTTGCTCATGGCCGGTCCTCCCCGCGTGGATCGAAGGTGTGCACCGCCGGGTCGACCACGTGGACCGAGTTGTCGGGCGGTTCCGGATGGTCATCCTCTTCGGTGCGGTTCGGGCCGATACGCACATAGTGGAAGAACCCGGCCAGCACTGCCGCACCCATGGCCAGCAGGCCCAGGGTTTTGCTGATGCCTTTCCACAGGCCCACCAGCGGACTGATGGCCGGATTTTCCGGCAGGCCGGCGTAGATCTTCGGCGTGTCGGCATGATGCAGCACGTACATGACGTGGGTGCCGCCGACGCCTTCAGGATCGTACAGACCGGCGTTGTCGAAACCACGGCTCTTCAGGTCGACGATGCGTTCGGCCGCGTGGGTTTTCATGTCTTCCTTGCTGCCGAAGACAATCGCCCCGGTCGGGCAGGTTTTCACGCAGGCCGGCTCCAGTCCCACCGCTACGCGGTCCGAACACAAGGTGCATTTGTAGGCCTTGTGGTCTTTCTGCGAGATGCGCGGAATGTTGAACGGGCAACCGGTGATGCAATAACCGCAACCGATGCAGTGGTCCTGATCGAAATCGACGATGCCGTTGGCGTGCTTGATGATCGCCCCCGGGCTCGGGCACGCCGCCAGACAACCGGGTTCGGCGCAGTGCATGCAGCCGTCCTTGCGGATCAGCCATTCAAGGTTGCCGGCGTCGGTTTCGTGCTCGGTGAAGCGCATCAGCGTCCACGACTCCGCGCTCAGATCCTGCGGGTTGTCGTAGGTGCCATGGTTGTGACCGACTTCGTCGCGCAGCTCGTTCCATTCCGAGCACGCGACCTGACAGGCCTTGCAGCCGATGCATTTGGTGGTGTCGATCAGCTTGGCGACTTCCTCCTGATTGCGCACCGAGGGTGCCGGGGTCGTGGTGGCCGAGCGGGCGATGATGTCTTGGCTGGCCATCTATATTTTCTCCACGTTGACCAGGAATGACTTGGATTCCGGGGTCTGTGTATTGCCATCGCCGAGGAACGGCACCAGGGTGTTGGTCAGGTAGCCGTGACGCGTCAGGCCGGTGAAACCCCAGTGCAGCGGGATGCCGATCTGATGCACGACCTGGCCGTTGACCTGCAACGGCCGGATCCTTTTGGTCACCACCGCTACCGCTTCGATAAACCCGCGCTTGCAGCTGACCCGCACCCGGTCACCGGCAGCGATGCCCTTCTCTTTGGCCAGCACTTCGCCGATCTCCACAAACTGCTCCGGTTGGGCAATCGCGTTTAACCGACAGTGTTTGCTCCAGAAGTGGAAATGCTCGGTCAGCCGGTAACTGGTGGCGGCGTACGGGTAATCCTTGGCCACGCCGAGGCTGTCCCACACCGAATCGAAGATCCTGGCCGCCGGGTTGCTGGTGGCTTTCTTGTTTTCGGGGTGCAGCGGGTTGATACCGATCGGCGTTTCGAACGGCTCGTAGTGCTCGGGGAATGGCCCTTCGTTCATCTTGTCGACGGCGAAGAACCGCGCCACGCCTTCGGGGTTCATGATGAACGGGTTCATCCCGGCTTCCGGTGGCACGTCGGCCTTGTAGTCCGGAACGTCGGTGCCGCCCCAGGCCTTGCCGTTCCACCACACCAGGCGTTTTTTCGGGTCCCAGGGTTTGCCCTGCATGTCCGCCGAAGCGCGGTTGTAGAGAATCCGCCGGTTGGCCGGCCAAGCCCACGCCCAGCCTTGGTGTTGATGCATGCCATACGGATCGGCATTGTCGCGCCGGGCCATCTGGTTACCGGCCTCGGTCCAGCTGCCGCAGAAAATCCAGCAACCGGAGGCGGTGCTGCCGTCATCCTTGAGCTGGGCGAAGGCGGCCAGTTGCGAATTGCCCTTGATCGCCGCGCCCGTGGCGTCGGTGAAGTCGGTGGTGGCGTAGCCGTTGACCTCCTTGGCGATTTCTTCCGGCGACGGCTCTTCCGGAATCTTGTAGGGCCAGGAGAGTTTGAGGATCGGATCGGGATAGGCCCCGCCCTCGGTCTGGTAACGCTGACGCAGGCGCATGAACAGCTCGGTCATGATCCGCACGTCGGTGCGTGACTCGCCGGGGCCGTCGGCGCCTTTCCAGTGCCATTGCAGCCAGCGGCTGCTGTTGACCAGCGAGCCGTCCTCTTCGGCAAAGCAGGTGGTGGGCAGGCGAATGACTTCGGTCTGGATGTCGGCGCTTTTCACATCGTTGTACGGCCCGACGTTTTCCCAGAACTGCGAGGTTTCGGTGGCGAGCGGATCCATCACCACCAGCCATTTCAGTTTGGCGAGAGCAGCCATTACCCGGTTCTTGTCCGGCAGTGCGGCAATCGGGTTGAAGCCCTGGCACATGTAACCGTTGACCTTGCCCTGCCCCATCAGGTCGAACACCTTGAGGATGTCGTAGTTGGGGATGTCGAGTTTCGGCAGGTAGTCGTAGGCCCACTGGTTTTCGGCGGTCGCGTTGGCGCCGTACCAGGCTTTCATCAGGCTGACGTGGAACTTGCTGTAGTTCTGCCAGTAGGACAGTTGTCCCGGCCGCAACGGCAATTGCGTGCGTTTCTTGATGTAGCTGTTGTAGTCCTGTTCTGCGTCGGTGGGCAGGGTCAGGTAACCCGGCAACGAGTTCGACAGCAACCCGAGGTCGGTCAGGCCCTGAATGTTCGAGTGCCCGCGCAAGGCGTTGACCCCGCCGCCGGGCATGCCGACGTTGCCCAGCAACAGTTGCACCATCGCTGCGCTGCGGATGATCTGCGAGCCGATCGAGTGCTGGGTCCAGCCCAATGCGTAAAGGATGGTCATGGTCTTGCCCGGTTGCGAGCAAGTGGCGATTTCCTCCCAGATTTTCTTCATTGCATCGACCGGCATGCCGCAGATCTGGCTCGCCAGGTCGATGTTGTAGCGGCTGTAATGCTGCTTCATCAGTTGATAGACGCAGCGCGGGTCCTGCAGGGTCGGGTCGACCTTGGCAAAGCCGTCCTCGCCCAGTTCGTAACCCCAGCTGGATTTGTCGGTGTAGCTGCGTTTGGCCGCGTCGTAACCGGTGAACAGCCCGTCCTCGAAGCCGAACCCGGCTTTGACGATGAACGACACGTCGGTGTAGTTGCGCACGTACTCGTGCTGGATTTTGTCCTCGGTCAGCAGGTAATTGATCAGCCCGCCCATGAACGCGATATCGCTGCCGGTACGAATCGGCGCGTAGTAATCGGCCACGGACGCGGTCCGGGTGAATCTCGGGTCGACCACAATCAGCCGCGCCGCGTTGTGCGCCTTGGCCTCGGTCACCCATTTGAAGCCGCATGGATGCGCTTCAGCGGAGTTGCCGCCCATCACCAGGATCAGATTCGCGTTGGCGATATCGGTCCAGGTGTTGGTCATGGCTCCACGGCCGTACGTCGGGGCAAGACTTGCCACCGTCGGGCCGTGTCAGAACACGCGCCTGGTTATCGAACCCCAGCATGCCGAGACTGCGCACCACCTTATGGGTGATGTAACCCGCTTCGTTGGACGCCGCCGACGCTGCGAGGAACCCGGTGGTCAGCCAGCGGTTCACCGTCTGCCCCTGGGCGTTCTTCTCGACGAAATTGGCGTCGCGGTCGGCCTTCATCAGGTCGGCGACGCGGTCGAGGGCTTCGTCCCAGGTGATCCGTGTCCATTCGCTGCTGCCGGGCTTGCGCACCTGCGGGTACTGCAAGCGGCCCGGACTGTGAATGAAGTCCAGCAGGCCGGCGCCTTTCGGGCACAGGGTGCCGCGGTTGACCGGGTGGTCGGCGTCGCCCTCGATATGGATGATGTTTTGCGCAACGTTCTTCGCGGCATCGCCCTGGCTGTACATGATCAAACCGCAACCGACCGAGCAATACGGGCAGGTGTTGCGGGTTTCATGGGTGTGGGCAAGCTTGAAGTGGCGCACCTGCTCGGCGAAGGCCAGCGTCGGGGCCATGCCCAACGCGCCCAGGCTAGAGCCTGCAAGGCCGATACCGGCGACCTTGAAGAACTGACGACGGCTGAGATCCATCGTGCACTCCTGATCAGGTGGAACCCGGTACTTGAGCCGGGTTTTTTCTGGACAATCACGGTGGCGGCAAGCGAGTGCCGACTTTTTCACTGTAGACAACGGCGCCGTGGTCTGTGTGAAAACCGACCGTCGGCCATTCGTCGGTCACAAGTTCGCGCCCGCAGGGGATGGAGGTTTATCATCGCCGGCACGACCCATCTCCGCCCTCAGAGACCGCGCATGACTTTCGATTTTGATCAGGTATTCGACCGCCACGACACCGGCAGCACCAAGTGGAGCCGCTATGCGGCCGATGTGTTGCCGATGTGGGTCGCTGACATGGATTTCGCGGCACCGCCGGTGGTCATCGAGGCGCTGCAACAGCGTCTGCTGCACCCCTTGGTCGGCTACAGCGTCGCCCAGGACAATTTGCGCGAGGCCATCGTTGCCGACCTCTGGAACAAGTTCGCCTGGCGGGTCAAACCGCAGGAGCTGATCTTCCTGCCGGGCGTCGAATCGGGTTTCAACATGGCGCTCAAGGCGCTGGTGCAACCGCAACAGAATGTCGTGGTGCAAACCCCGAACTACCCGCCGCTGCGCCATGCACCGGGCCATTGGGGCCTGAACAAGGTCGAGCTGGAATTCAACGCCCAGGCCGACGGCACCTACGCCACGCCACTGGATGCCTTGCGTGAATCCCTGACCGGTGGCGGCGCCCTGCTGCTGAGCAACCCGCACAACCCGATCGGCAAGGTCTTCGACCGTGAAGAACTGCAAGCGGTGGCCGACATCTGCATGGCGCAGGACGCCTGGATCATCTCCGACGAAATCCACGCCGAACTGTGCTACGACGGTCGCGTGCACATTCCGACCGCGTCCCTGAGCCCGGAAATCGCCCAACGCACCATCACCCTGATGTCGGCGAGCAAGGCCTACAACATTGCCGGCCTCAAGACCTCGTTCATGATCATTCAGGACAGCGCCCTGCGCGAGCGCGTCAACCACGCCCGTTGCGGCATGGTCGACAGCGTCAATCCGCTGGGCATGGAAGCCACCCGTGTGGCTTACAGCGAGGCCGGGCCGTGGCTAAAGGAACTCAAGCAATACCTGCAAGCCAACCGTGACTGGCTGGTGGACGCGGTTCGCAGCCGTCTGCCCGGCGTAACGATCAACGTGCCGCAGGGCACGTACCTGGCGTGGCTCGATTGCTCGGCCCTTGGTCTGGACAATCCGCAGCAGTTCTTCCTCGAACAGGCCCGCGTCGGACTCAGCCCGGGCATCGACTTCGGTGACCAGAGCCAGCAATTCGTGCGCCTGAACTTCGGTTGCCCGCGTTCGCTGCTGGAAGAAGGCATTGCGCGGATGGAGCGTGCGCTGGTCAAGCGCCAGGCCTGAATCATCGCGTCAATCACGGCGGGCGCCGTGCAAGTCAGCGCCCGCCGCCTCTCCCCCGAGAAAAACTGAACCGTCGCCGCGAGCACCTCTCCATACTTCATGGCCCTGTCGGGTCGCGATGGTCAGGGCGGGCCGCGAACCATGACATTCATTATCTGGGTAACGGTGCTGGGCGCCGTCCTGCTGATGCTGGCATTGACCTCATCGTACCTGCGCTGGATGCCGGTCACGACGTCGGCCGTGTGCCTGTTGCTCGGCATCGGTATTGGCCCGAGCGGGCTCGATCTGCTGAAACTGCCGCTGGAACATGCCGCCTCGTGGATGGAGCACCTGACTGAAGTCGCGGTGCTGTTTTCGCTGTTCGTCTGCGGTTTGAAGTTGCGGCTGCCGTTGCGCGACAAGCGCTGGCGGATAGCGTTCGGTCTGGCAGGCCCGGTGATGGTGCTGACGATCATCGGCGTCAGCCTGCTGCTGCATTACGGTCTGAAACTGTCGTGGGGGCCGTCGTTGCTGATCGCTGCGATATTGGCGCCCACCGACCCGGTGCTGGCGGCGCTGGTGCAGGTCAACGATGCGCGGGATGTCGACAGCGTGCGCTTGGGACTGTCCGGCGAGGCCGGCCTGAACGACGGCGTGGCGTTTCCCTTTGTGATCCTCGGGCTGTTGCTGCTGCAAGGCGATGGCCTGGCCGCGCAATGGAGCCACTGGGTGTTGCGCGATCTGCTCTGGGCAGTCCCTGTCGGTTTACTCACGGGTTACTGGATGGGCCGCGGCCTTGGCCGCGCCACCCTCGCGTTACAGACGCGCAATGAAGACAGCACCGTCAGCCCGAACGATTATCTGGCACTGGCCTTGATCGCACTGGCTTTTGTGGTGACCGAGTCCTTGGGCGGCTACGGCTTTCTGTCGGTGTTTGCCGCCGGACTGGGCCTGCGTCAGGAGGAAGTGAAGTCCACCGGCGCCCATCAGCCGCCGGCCGAGCATCTGGTGCAACCGGTGGTCGGCCACCAGAACGTCGAACCGCAACACGCCGTGCATGGCGACACAGAAGGCCTGGAAGGCAGTCAGGTGGCTGCCGGGATCATGATGGGCGACATGCTCGCTTTCGGTGGTCTGGTGGAACGGGCCATGGAAGTGTTTCTGGTGACTTTGCTCGGCGTGGTGCTGGTCACCCATTGGGACTGGCGGGCGCTGTGGGTCGGCGCGGTGCTGTTCTGTGTCATCCGCCCGGCCTGTGTGGCGTTGATGCCATGGGGATCGTTGCTGGTGTGGCGTCAGCGGATGTTGATCGGCTGGTTCGGCATTCGTGGCATCGGCAGCCTGTTCTATCTGTTCTACGCCTTGAACCACGGTCTGGGCGCCACAATGGCCGCGCAGTGTACCGATCTCACCCTTTCAGTCGTGGCCCTGAGCATTTTGCTGCACGGCATCAGCACCCAGCCGCTCCTTGCCCGTTACGAACAGCGTAAACAAGCTGACGCCTGACCTCACTTCATCGACTGGGCGATAATCTCCACCAGTTGCATCTGATTGAACGGTTTCGACAGCCGTGGCAGTTGCGCCGCAAACCCTTCGAGGCGCTCGGCGTAACCGGTGGCCAGGATGATCGGCAGGTCCGGCTTGAGCACGCGCACGGCGTGGGCCAGTTGCGCGCCGTTCATTTTCGGCATGGCCATGTCGGTGATCATCAGGTCGATCACTTCCCCTTGGTCAAAAAGTTCCAATGCCTGCGCACCGGAGGCTGCTCCGATAACCCGGTGTCCCAGATCCTCCAGCAACAGGCTGGTGCTGGTGCGCACCAGACTGTCGTCGTCCACCACCAGCACGCTGAGTCGCGGCACCGACGCCATGGTCGGCCTCGGGCTCAGGGGCTTGGCCGCCATCCCGTCGACGGCGACCGGCAGCCAAAGCTCGGCGCAAGTTCCTTGCCCCTTCACGCTTTTGAGAATGAAACGGCCGCCCAACTGTTCGATGAAACCATGCACCATCGACAACCCCAGCCCGGTGCCCTTGCCGAGGCCTTTGGTGGTGAAGAACGGATCGGTCGCCGAGGCCAGCGTCGCGTCGTCCATGCCTTCACCGGTATCGGTCACGCTCAGGCAGACATAGCGTCCCGCCGCAAGGCTTGCCTGACTCTCCTGCAAAACCACTCGCGGCTCGGCACCGATGACCACACTGCCGCCCTCGGACATCGCATCGCGGGCGTTGGTGGCCAGGTTGAGGACCGCCAGTTCGAGCTGGTTGGTGTCGGCGAGCACCGCTTCAAGATCGTCGGGAAACTGCGTTTCGATGCGAATCCCCGGCCCCAGTGAACTGCGCAACAGTCCGGTGATGCCCTGCACCAGTTTCGGGATGTCCACCGGTTCGGTCTTGAGTTCCTGGCGCCGGGCGAAGGCCAGCATGCGCTGGGTCAGTGACACGCCACGCAGCGCACCCTGGGTGGCGTTTTCCAGCAGACGGCTGACTTTCGGGTCGTCGCCGACGCGTTTAAGCACGATTTCCAGATTGCCGAGGATCACTGTCAGCAGATTGTTGAAGTCATGGGCGATACCGCCACTGAGCTGACCGATGGCCTGCATCTTCTGCGCCTGGAACAGCGCTTCGCGGGTTTGCTCCAGTGCCAGTTGCGCCTGGTGGGCTTCGGTCACGTCACGGGTGATCTTGGCAAAACCGAGCAACGTCCCGGTTTCGCCGCGAATCGCATCGACCACCACGTGGGCCAGAAACCGCGTGCCGTCCTTGCGCAGACGCCAGCTCTTGTTCTCGAACCGGCCTTCGCGCACAGCGGTTTCCAGCGCCCGTTGCGGCTCGCCGATCTCACGGTCTTCCGGGGTGTAGAACATCGAAAAATGCTTGCCGATCACTTCGTCCGGCGCATAGCCCTTGATCCGTTGCGCGCCGGGGTTCCAGTTGGTCACGCGGCCTTCCGGGCTGAGCATGTAGATCGCGTAGTCGGTGACGCCCTGCACCAGCAGACGGAACTGCTGTTCGCTTTGCTTGAGGGTTTCTTCGGCCATCTTGCGGTCGGTGAGGTCGCGGGTGATTTTCGCGAAACCGAGCAGTTGCCCGTCCGGACTGTAGATCGGATCGATCACCACGTGGCACCAGAAATGCGTGCCGTCCTTGCGCACCCGCCAGCCTTCGCCTTCGAACCGGCCTTCGCGGATCGCCGTGTCCAACGCACGCTGCGGCATACCGACGGCGCGGTCTTCATCGGTGTAGAACCGCGAAAAGTGTTCGCCGAGGATCTCGGCTTCCTCATAACCCTTGAAGCGTTTGGCCCCGGAGTTCCAGCTGGTGATGATGCCGCCGGGGTCGATCATGTAGATCGCATAATCGACCACGGCATCGATCAGCAGGCGAAAGCGCATTTCTTCGATCGCAGCGGACTTCTTGTTCTCGCTCATCAGGCTTGGCTCAAAGCAGGTTTTCAATAACAGGAGTATGCGTCAAACCGGCGGATTGAAAAGCTGCATCTGCATGATCGAGCTGCCACCAGCGCGGCAACAGCTGCTGGATGCGGCTCTCGGCAAAGCGGTCGTCGATCAGCATGACCACGCCGCGATCCTGCTGGGTGCGGATCACTCGCCCGGCAGCCTGCACCACTTTCTGCATGCCGGGAAACAGGTAGGTGTAGTCGTAACCGGCGCCGAAGATCGCTGCCATGCGCCGTTTCATCTGTTCATTGACCGGGTTGAGCTGTGCCAGACCCAGCGTGGCGACGAAGGCGCCGATCAACCGGGCTCCGGGCAAATCGATGCCTTCGCCGAATGCACCGCCGAGGACCGCGAACCCGACGCCCTGGCTGTGGGCCGTGAACTGATCGAGAAACGCCTGCCGCTGCGCTTCGGCCATGCCCCGTGATTGCTGCCAGATCGGTATGTGCGGATGCCGTTCAGCGAGCAACTGCGCGACCTGTTGCAGGTAATCGAAGCTGCTGAAGAACGCCAGATAATTGCCCGGACGCTCGGCGAACTGGCGAGCGATCAGTTCGACAATCGGCTCCAGTGACGCCTGACGATGGGTGAACCGGGTGGAAATCTGGCTGACGATCCGCACCTGCAACTGTTCGGCGCTGAACGGCGACTCAACGTCGATCCACACCGTGTCGGCCGGAGTGCCGAGCAGGTCGGCGTAATAGTGACGCGGGCTGAGGGTGGCGGAAAACAGCACGCAACTGCGGGCCGCTTTCAGGCGCGGGCCGAGCAGCGCGGCGGGCACCACGTTGCGCAGGCACAGTTGCGACAGCGGACGTTTGCGGTCGAGGTCGCGCTTGCTGATGTCGAACAGATAGTTCTCGTCGAACAACTCCGCGACCCGGCCGAATTGCAGCATCTCGAACCAGGCATTCTGCAAGCCGCTGTCGAGCCCTTGCGGGTGATCATTGAGGTAATCGCCAATGCTCGCGCTGCACGACGTAATGGCCTGCAGCAGTTTTTCCGGCGCCTTGTCATAGGCCTGATACGGCGCCAGTTGCGCGTTGTGCAAGGCATTCCATTCACGGTTGACCCGTTGCAGGGGCTTCTTCAACGCCTCGGGTGCGGTTTTACGCACGCTGTTGAAGATCCCCTGATCGAGGGTGGCGCTGTACATCTGCCGCCCGCGCTCGACCAGGTTATGAGCCTCGTCCACCAGCACCGCGACTTTCCATTGATTGAGCTGGGCCAGGCCGAACAGCAGCGCGGTGAAGTCGAAGTAATAGTTGTAGTCCGCCACCACCACATCGGCCCAGCGCGCCATTTCCTGGCTCAGGTAATACGGACACACCGAATGTTGCGCAGCGACTTCACGGATTGCCGCCTGATCCTGCAACTTCAATTGACTGGCGGCTTCACGGGCCGCCGGCAACCGGTCATAGAAGCCTTGAGCCAACGGGCAGGATTCGCCGTGACAGGCCTTGTCGGGATGCTCGCAAGCCTTGTCCCGGGCGACCATCTCCAGCACCCGCAACGGCAGGGTTGTGTGGTGATCGAACAGCACCTGCGCCGAATCCAGCGCCAGTTTACGCCCCGGTGTCTTGGCGGTGAGGAAATACACCTTGTCCAGTTGCTGCGGCGCCAGGGCCTTGAGCATCGGGAACAGCGTGCCGAGGGTCTTGCCGATGCCGGTGGGCGCCTGGGCCATCAGGCAGCGGCCGGTGCTGACGGCTTTGAATACCGACTCGGCAAGATGTCGCTGGCCGGGGCGAAATTCGGTGTGGGGAAAGCCCAGTTGCTGCGCCGCCTGATTGCGCGCTTCGCGGTGGGTCATTTCCTGCTCGGCCCATGCCAGGAACAAACCGCACTGTTGTTCGAAAAACTCGCGCAATGCTTCAGCGCTGAAGGCTTTGACCAGACAGGTTTCCTTTTCGCTGACGATGTCGAAGTACACCAGCGCGAGGTTGATCTGCTCCAGCTGCAACCGGCAGCACATCAGCCAACCGTAGATCTTCGCCTGCGCCCAATGCAGCGCGCGGTGATTGGCCGGTTGTTTGCTCAGGTCGCCACGGTAGGTTTTGACTTCCTCCAGGCAGTTCTGCGTCGGGTCGTAGCCGTCTGCCCGGCCCTTGACCTTCAAGGTGCGAAACTCGCCTTCCAGCGCCACTTCACTTTGATAGGCGTCATTGCGCCGCGAGGCGACGGTGCGGTGACCGGCGATGCCCTCCAGCGCGGTGGGCGACGGGGTGAAGCGCAAGTCGAGGTCGCCGCTCTTGGCGGTGAACTCGCACAGCGCCCGCACCGCGATGCTGTAGCTCAAGCGCCCTGCTCCGCCCATTGCACGTAACACACCGCCACCGGCATCTGGTGCGTGTGGCAGAACTCCAGCCAGCGCAGTTGATTGTCCTGCAAGCGGTCGCCGGGGCCTTTGACTTCGATCATCCGGTAGGTCTTGTGCTGCGGCCAGAACTGGATCAGGTCGGGCATGCCGGCGCGGTTGGCCTTGATATCCAGCAACAGGCGATTGAACCAGTGTTTGAGGTGTTCGGCCGGCAGGCAGGTCAGCGCTTGTTCCAGCAGTTCTTCGTTTAGTGCGCCCCAGAATACGAACGGCGACTGAATGCCCCACTTGGCGGCAAACCGGTTGCGAATGGTGTCGGCATAACGGCCATCATCGAGTTCCGCCAGACAGGCCTCGAACAACTCGGCCCGCCGTCCCTGGAAATCCTCGTGAAGCAAATCCGCCGGCCCGCGCTGGAACGGATTGAAAAACGCCCCCGGCAGCGGCGCGAAAATCGCCGGCCAGCACAGCAGGCCGAACAGCGAGTTGATCAGGCTGTTCTCGACGTAATGCACCGGGCCGGCGTCTTCATGCAGGTGCGCCTGCACGTGATACTCCACCGACAGCGCCGGATCGAGCCGAGGCAGGTGCAGATCCAGGCGCTCCACAGGCCTTGGCGCCACGCGCTTGAGCGATGGCCCGCCGAGTTTGCGCCGCAGCCGTGGCAGCGCCCGTTGCAGGCCCTGGTGTTCGGCGGCGCTTTCCGGCGCCTGTTCGGCCAGCGTGCCCAGCTCCAACGCCAGGGCATATTCGCCGCAGCGTTCCAGCACCCGGATCATCCGCAACCGAGCGCCGGGATAGGCACAGCCGCGATAAAGGCTCAGGGCCAGGGCAAATTCGGCGATGCGTTCGCAATGCTGGCCGATCTGGAACAGCAGCTTGCCGAGCCGACGCTGCAACCACGGGTTGTCGAACTGCAAATTGCTCAGTTCTTCGGCAATCGGCTCCAGCGCCTCGCCCGCCTCGAAACGCTGCTGGCAATCGTGCAGGAACAGGCAGGCATCGACGTCGGCACGGCTGCGCAAGCCTCGGGAATCAGCACTGAGCTCGACTTTTTCGTAGGTGTAGATTCCAAGGTCGGCGAGGACAAACTCCGACCAGTCCTGATACAGGTTGCCGAAGAACATCAGGCGAAACCGGTCACACAGGCCCATCAGCGTCAGGCTGAACAATCGGTCTGCAATCACCGGGCACCAGTCATGCCAGCAGCGAGACTCAGGAAACTGCTCGTGCAGAATCGGCAACCAGTCGACCTTGCGCCCCTTTGGATCATCGATGGCCGGGCCGAAGGCTTGCACGACTTCAGCCTTCAGCAGCAGATCAAACAGCTCCGACATCGACAGCAGCGCCTGTTCATCGAGCCAGCCATGATCGAGCAACGGCTGCGCGGCCAACGCGATGTCGCCAATTTCCGCATAACTAAGCTTGCCCACCCGAAAATGTACGCCCTTGCGCATCACCATCCGCACCAGCAAACCCTGGGAGCCGCGCGGCAGTGACTTGAAGTCGCGGATGAAGGCATGCTCCGTTTCGCTCATCACGTCGGCATAACGAAGCTCAAGCCAGTCAAGCACTTGCCGGAAGTTGTTGAGGTAATAGAACGGATCGTCGAGGGGGCTGGAAGTCACGGTGATAACGGGCCATGGCAAGCGAATACTGGTTATGCGTACAGATACCAGTTCTGCCCCGACGGGCGCAAACGGAAAAGGATCAGTGGCATCCGCGATTGAGGTTTTTTCGCCAGTCCATCGAACTTTTACCGGGGATTTGGCACCAACCGCGTTAGAGGACCGACACTGGTCGAAATGAATGAGGAAATACCGGGTATGAATTTCAAGACGTTGTTTATGCCGATGACCGTCGTAGCGCTGATGGCGCTGGCCGGTTGCTCCACCCCGACCGTGGTCACCTTGCAGAACGGTACGCAATATCTGACCAAGGACATGCCGAAGACCAAGTCCGAGGACGGTTTCTATGAGTTCCGGGACATTTCCGGCGCGAAGATCCGGGTCAAGGCCGACGAAGTCGCCACAGTGCGCAAGGAAGACTGACGATTACCCCGACAAAAAAGGCTGCAATCCTGTAGGAGCGCAGCCTTTTTTGCCTTCTTAGCGGGGTAACGCCATCCCCGGAAGGGAGCCGTCGCAGTTCAGCGCCCGTTCACCGCGCCGGACCATTTCTTCCTGCAGGCGCTGGCAACGTTGGCGCTCCTGCTGCGCCATGCGGTCGATGCTCAGGTTGCCGGTCATTTCAGGCTCATTGTTCTCGCCGATGCGAACGGTCACGAACGGTTGTTCGGGCTGGATATGAAAGCGGCTTTTCTCTTCGACCGGTTCGCTGTTCTCGGTGGGTGCCGGTTTCGGTAATTCATCGGAGCTGACACCGTAGCGGCTCAGAATCGAGCTGTGAGGCAAATCGGCCCAGACATTGGCCGACAGCAGCGCCAACCCGACAATACCGATATACCCCTTGAAACCTTTCACGTTTGAATCTCCTGTACTCAATGGCGGCTTGCCCATACATGACGAGTGCGCATGCGATGGCTTTAGTCCGCATTTCCTGTTGGTGCAGGGGTTTGAGTCAGGTAGTGGCCAATGAGTCACTTTTGACAGGGAGAGGGAAAGAATTCCCTCTCCACAGTCACCCTCAGGCGATCACGATGCCATCGGCACTGAGACTGCTCAGCGAAACGCCGACCAGCGTCACCGAATCAGCGCCAAACTTCAGCACCGTATCCTGCCCCACCGACGAGGCATGGGCGCGGAAGTCATCGCCGGGCAACACACCCTGCACGCCGAGGAACACCAGTTTGTCGTTGCCGTTGAAACCCACCACTCGGTCCTGGCCGAACGCGCCGCTGAACAGGAAGGTATCCGCCCCACCACCCGACTCCATCAGGTCATTGCCGGCACCGCCGACGAACACGTCGTTGCCCGCGCCACCGATCAGGTGATCGTTGCCGTCCAGGCCAAACAGCCAGTCACCGCTGGCGTGGGCCTTGAGGGTGTCGGCGCCACTGGTGCCCTTCACGCTCGATTCGTACTGGGTGACGTTGTTGCCGACCTTCAGGCCATCGGCGATCACGCTGTGGGTCACGTCGTCCTTGAACAGGCCCCAGAGGAAGCCCGGCTCCTTGGTGACGATGCTGCCGATGTCGCGGGTGATGCTGATTCCACCGTTGGCATCGCGGATGTACAGGTTGCCGGCGCCGTCGTTGGCGAAGTCGAACTTGTTCACCGACTGCTGCAGCTCAAGGGTGTTGTTGCCTGAACCGCCGAGGATGATGTTGTAGCCGCCGCTGTCGCGGAAGGTGTCGTTGCCGGCACGGCCCTCCAGATAATCGTTGCCGCTGCCGCCCTGGATCAGATCGTTACCGTCGCTGCCGATGATGAAGGTGCTGCCCTTGTGGGGCTCGGCGTTGCGGTTGAGGTCCTGCACCCAGGTGTTGGCCCGCGCCGGGTCCGACAGGTTGGCGACGATAATCGTCGAGTCACGGCTGGTGAGGTCGTAGAATTTCGACTCGATGACCCTGTTCATGCCGTCGCCGTAAGCCGTCGGCAGGTGCGAGATCCAGGTCGGGATGTTGACGATCGAATACGGCAGCACGTTCCACACATTCGAGGCGTAGTGGTCGTTGAAGCTGACGATGTTGTCGGTGGCCGAGACTTTCGACGCGTCGTGAACGCCAAGCGATGCGCCGGTGAAGGTCGAGCCGTCGAGGGCGCGGAATACCGGGTCGTTCTCATAGCCGACATTGAGCACTTTGTCAGTGCTGCTCTGGGTCGGCGAGGCGTAGGCGATGTAGTTGGAGTCCTGGAAGAACCCACCCCACTTGCTGCTGCTCAGGTCCGCCGTGCTGTTGACCGCCAGGCCGCCGAGGCTGTGGCCGCTGACCAGTACGTCCTTGCCGCTGAGGCCGTTGGCCTTGGCGAACGCCACCACGTTGTTCATCAGGTTGCCGAAGGCTTCGCCGACGTAGTTCTTGGCGTAGTCCTTGGGACCGAACGCGGCGAGCAGGTCATTGATGGCGTCGGCGATGGAGTCGCCAATCAGGATTTCCCGTGGCCCACTGGTGCCGCGAAAGGCGATGCCGATTTCCGTGAGATGGCCCTGAGCGTCGTACTTGCCGAGGATTTCCACCTGGGCACTGGTGTAGCCGGGCTTTTCGCCGAAGAAGGTTCCGCGCACGTCGGTCTTGCCGTCATAGCCCAGTTGCGACGCAGTGATGGGCGTCCAGCCAGCCTTTTTCACGGCATCGAGGGCGAGTTTTTCCGAGTCGGGGTTCCAGGGGAGTCCGGGAATCACCCCTTGAGAATCAGTGCCGCCGATCAGCGCGCTGATCAGTGTGGCCGGCAGACCGAGGCCGAAACCGTTGTGCTGATAGCCGACCGCGAAACCGTTGTCGAGGTTGTGATAGGAGTACAGCGTGATCGCCATGGCATCGCTGAACAAGGCCTTGGAGTCCGCTGTGGTGAAGTTCTTGTAGTCATACACACCCATTGCTGTTGCCTCTCTCTTTGTTGGAATTATTCAGAGATAGCTCACAACCAGAATGCCCCTCCCGGGGCGCTCCGGAGCATTTCGATACAACACTTCTGTCTTGCAGCCCCCATGGACACCGCCGCAATGCGCAGCGGTGTCCGCAGGGGATCAAGCGAACACGAAACTCGAGTCCGACAGGTTAGCCACCCCCACGCCGATCAGCGTTACGGCATAGTCGCCAATCTTCAGCACGGTATCGGCGCCGGACTGCGAAGCATGTTGCTTGTAGTCGTAGCCCTGCCCCGCGCCCTGCACGCCCATGAACACCAGTTTGTCGCTGCCCTGGTAGCCATGGATCGAGTCGAAGCCGAACGCGCCGCTGAACAGGAAGGTGTTATTGCCACCCACCGCATTCATCACGTCGTTGCCGGCGCCGCCGACGAAGGTCACATGGGCCTTGTCGCTGAACAGATGATCGTCGCCGCCCAGACCGAACAGCCAGTCGCCGTCAGCGGTGGCTTTCAGCGTGTCGCCGAGTGCACCGCCGTTGAGCGAATGGTTGTACTGGGTCAGTTCGGCACCATTGGCCAGGCCTTTGCCGGTGACGGTCCAGGTGATTTCCTTGCTGCTCCACATCGAACCGGACTCTTTGCTGACGATTGCGCCGATGTCACGGGTCATGCTGATGCCGCCGTAGGCGTCGCGCACGTACAGCGTGCCGTCGCCGTCGTTGGCGAAGCTGAAGTTCTGCAACGGCTTCTGCAGGTCAAAGGTGTTGTGCCCCTGGCCGCCGAGCAGGATGTTGTAGCCCCCGTCATCGCGGAACAGGTCATCCCCGGCACGGCCTTCGAGGAAGTCGTTGCCCGCCCCGCCCTTGAGCCAGTCGTTGCTGTCGGTGCCGATGATGAAGGTGCTGCCGGTGTGCGGCTCGCCGCTGCGGCCCAGATCTTCGACCCAGGTCTTGCCCCGGGACGAGGCTTCCAGATTGGACACGATAATGGTCGAGTCCTGGCTGGTGAGGTTGTAGAACTTCGAGTCGATCACCCGGTTCAGGCCGTCTGCATAGCCCAGCGAGCTGTGGGCCGACCAGTTCAGCGGATTGACGATGCTGAACGGCACCAGGTTCTGCGCGGTGGATGCGTAGTTGTCGTTGAAGTTGACGATGTTGTCGGTGGTCGAGTCGTGCGGCTTGTCGTGTTTGCCCATCGATGCCGTGCTGAACGTGGTGCCGTCGAGCACACGGAATACCGGGTCGTTCTCGTAGCCGATGTTCAGCACGTTGGTACCGGTGCTGCTCTGGGTCGGCGAAGCGAAGGAAATGTAGTTGGCGTCCTTGAAGAAACCGCCCCAGTCGCCCGCGCTCAGCTCCGCTACGCTGTTGACCCCGAGGCCGCCGAGGCTGTGGCCGCTGATCAGCACGTCCTTGGCAGCGATGCCATGGGCCGAAGCAAACGCGGCCACGGATTTGAGCAGGTTGTCGAAGGCGTTCTTCGCGTAGTTCTTGGCGTAATCCACCGGCCCGATGGCGGCCAGCAGGTTGTTTTTCATATCGCCGAAGGTGTCGCTGTAACTCAGCCCGCCCGTGCCGCGAAAGGCCACGCCGATACCGATCAGCTTGCCGGCGGCGTCGTATTTGCCGAGCACTTCCGCCTCGGCGCTGGTGAAGCCGTCCTTCTCGCCGAAGAACGTCCCCTTCGCATCGGTCTTTCCTTGATAGCCCAGGGCCGTGGCGCCAAGCGGCGCCCAACCGGTGCCGGGCAAAGGCTGCCCGGTCGGCGTGTAGGAATACAGCGTCAGCGCGATCGCATCGCTGTACAACGCTTTGCCGTCGGCTTTTTTGTAATCGAACAATCCCATGTCGTGCTCTCTCTTCCTTTCAAAAACGGCAGTTCTCTGCAGAACTGCCGCTACACCTTAGAACTGCCAGTCCAGCGTCAAGCCCACACCGTGGTCCTTCTCGTTCGAACCGATCAGTCCGTTGTAGTCCAGGTTGACCCGGACATCGCGATTCAGCGCCAGACCGGCACGAACGCCGACCACCGCTGCATCTCGATCCATCGACACACTTTGCACGTTGAACGCGCTGTTGCCATTGACGAAGGCCAAGTGGCTGTCGGAATCCACGCTGCTCAGATTGTGCTGCCAGCCCAGTGTCGCGCCCAGTTCCAGCTGATGTTTGTCCGACAGGGCAAACATGCGCTTGGCGCGAACGCCGAGGGTCGACAGCACGGCGTCGCGGTTGTCTTCACCACCCTTCAGTGCGGCGGCATCACCTTTCTCGGTGAAGCTGTCGCTGTTCAGGTGCACGTAAGCCAGATTGGCGAACGGCTCCAGGTTCATCGGCTGCAGACCGAGATCGTAGGCGGCTTCCGTGAACAGTTGTGCGGTGGTCGCATCGCGTTTGGTTTTCTGCTTGCCGCTGACACCGGCGAATTGCAGATCACGTTTGACGTCGATGCGATGCCAGCTGTAAGCCGCACCGGCGGTCAGGCGCAGGGCATCGATCTGATGCCCCAGGTATGTACCCAGGTGATAGCTGTCAATCGATGCCGACGAGTGCGTGCCGCTGCCCATGTTCAAAGAACTGTCGCTATAACCGGTAACGAAACCCAGGCGAGTATCTTCAGTAATCAGGCCATCGACACCGAGCAACAGACCGCCAATGGAGCTGTTGGAATTGGCATTTTCATGGCCGCCATCGGTCTTGCCCCAGGCACCGAGCACCTTGAACCAGGCATTGCTGCGGTCATCGGTCGGCGCACCGGCGTCGAACAGATCCCGTTCGCGCAGGCGCTCGCCCACCGCATCACGCAGGTAACGGCTGTCGTTGATCAGCAATGTGCCGATGGCCGGGTGAATCTCGCCGGACAGTTGCTGGAACGCATCCTGCGCAACGGCGGCAGTCGGCGACAGCAACAGGGTTTCGAACAACGCATTGCCGGCGCCCAGACGTTCGGCGGCCGCACCGACGGCGCGCTGGTTCGGGGTCAGGCCGACGCTGGCGAACGAAGCACCGTTACGTCCCACCTCCAGTTGCACACCGTTTGCCGAGTAATCGAGCGTGCCGCCAAGGAACGCATAACTTGGCAGGACCTGACCGAAGCGTCCCTGAATGCCACCCGCTGCCTGCAGGATGTTGAACTGGCTGCCGAGCAGGGATTTCACTTCGGTGGTGGTCAGCAAGGTCGGGCTGTTTTCCAAAGACAGCGCCACGGTTGCACCTTCGATGGTTGCCGTACCGCCGGCCACCACACGGTCGCTGCTGGTGGGCGAGACTTCCACGGCATAGGTCGAGTTCGGTTCGAAGGTCACATCCCCCGCCACGTTCAAGGTGCCGATGGAGTTGCCCGGCGCCACGATACCGCCGCTTTTCGCGGTCAGCGCAGCGATGTGCCCGTTACCGCCCAAAATGCCGCCGTCGTTGACCGTGACCGCCGATTGCAGCGAGCCGTTGATCGCGAGTCGGCCACCATTCACCAGGGTCGGGCCGGTGTAGGTGTTGGCGCCGGTCATCACCAAAGTGCCGATCCCCTGCTTGGTCAGACCGCCGTGGCCGGAAATGTCGTTGCGCCAGGTGTCGAGCCCGCAAGTGATGTCGGTGCACACGCGTTCGGTGGGCTTGCCGGCGTCGATGATCGCGCCGATCCCCGGCAGATCCGCCACGAACTGGCTGGAGCCGTAGGCCCCCTGAATGCGGAACTCTGTCGGGATGTCCTGTTCCGTGACAAACATCGCCGGACCGTCGATGGCCTTGCGCAGGTTGATCATGCCCCAGCCGTACAAAGCGTCGATGCCCGGCGCGCCAAGGTCGGTGGCCGTGGTGCGCAACACGCTGGCGACCTGGGCACCGGTCATGTACGGGAAACGCTCCATCAGCACCGCCACAGAACCGGCGGCGTGCGGCGCGGCCATCGAGGTGCCGTTGTAGTTGGCATAGCCGGTGGTCAGGTTGTCGGCGTTGGTGCCACCGATGATCGAACTGTAGATCTGCGTACCCGGCGCCGAAACGCAGAAGCTCGCGGTGTAACCGCAGCGCGAGGAAAAGGTACTCATGATGTACGGGTTGGCGCTGGCCTGATCCGGGTTTCTTTGCAAAGCAGAGACGGTCATCCAGTTCGGCGCGATTTCCGGCACGAAGTAACCGAGGCCTGCGATGGCATCCGGGTTGTTCAGGTTGTAATCGTTACCGGCAGCGAAAATCGTCACGATGCCGCTGCGCGCGGCGGCGATTGCACCGTCATAGGCACCGCCGGGCTTGGTGCCGAGCAGCGTGCGGATTTCGTTGAACTGCAATTGCGCGTCGTTGACGGTGAAGTGCGGATACGCCGGGTCGCGGCCGCCGAGGTCGAAGCGGTCGGTGATGCCGATGCCCCAGCTGTTGTTGATGATCCGCGCGCCACTGGCGATCAGGGCATCCCAGCCGGCCTTGTACACCGCGCCGTCGTTGCCACGCACGATGCCGTCTTCCGGGCCCGGGTCGCCGTTGTCGGCACTGATGATCTGCGCACCGAACGCCACGCCGTGCATCGGCCCGCCATCACGACTGCCCGCCGCGATACCGCCGACGTGGGTGCCGTGAGCGCCGAGTTTGCCATTGGAACCTACCGAGGGTGAACCGTCATATAGAAAGGCATCCCCGGCTTTGACCGGGATGTACGGGTCGGTGTATTCGCGGATACCACTGGTGACCAGGGTCACGACTTTGTTGGCTCCGGAAAACTCCGGGTGCGCGGCATAGACCGGCTGGTCGAAGATCCCCAGTTTCACGCCTTTACCGGTATAGCCGGCGGCGTAGGCGTAGTCCGCGCCGATCGCGCCAAGGCCCCAGTCCGCCTTGAACTCGGCGCTGCGCCAACTGGCCGGGTCCCCTGCCCGACCGTTTTCCACGTAGGGCGCGGCGTGTGCGCTACCCCAGGTGGCCATGGCGCAGAGCAAGGCGCAGTTGAGGGTTTTCAGGCGAAAGCATCCACCCGATTGCGCGGGGGTGTTGTTGTTTTTCATCCAGCGACCTTCCTTAGTGATGTTGCACAAAATCCGTCTATTGAATTGATCGTTCCCACGCTCTGCGTGGGAACGATCATCTCTTGATGAGTCAGAACTGCCAGTTCAGGCTCAGGCCGACACCGTGACTTTTCTCGCGGCTGGCCAGTTGTCCGTTGTAATCAAGGTTCACCCGCACGTCGCGGCTCAGGGCCAGGCTGGCCTGCACGCCGACCAGCGCGGCGTCGCGCACCAGCGGCGAACTTTCGACGCTGTACGGCGCGCTGCCGCTGGCGAAGCGCAAATGCTGTTCGGATTCAATGTCGGTGAGGCTGTGCTGCCAGCCGAGACGGCCACTGACATCGAGTTTCTGCGAGCCCGACAGGCTGATCGTCTTGATCGCCCTGACGCCGAGGGTGCTGAGCACCGCGTCACGCTGGTCGCCATTGCTTTTCAGCGCGGCAGCATCGCCCTTCTCGGTGAAACCGTCGCTGTCCAGGTGCACGTAGGCCAGGTTGGCGAACGGCTCCAGAGCCAGCGGTTGCACGTTCAGCCGATAGGCCGCCTCGCCGAATACCTGAGTGGTGGCGGCATCGACCTTGGCTTTCTGTTTGGCGCTGACGTCGCCGTATTGCAGGTCCCGTTTCACGTCGGCGCGATGCCAGCTGTAGGCCGCGCCGGTGCTCAAACGCCAGGCGCCGATGTCATGCCCGGCATAGGCACCGAGGTGGTAGCTGTCGACCTTGGCTGATGAGTGTGTGCCGGAACCCATGCTCAACGAACTGTCGCTGTAACCGGTGACCAGACCGATACGGGTCTGCTCGTCCAGCGCGCCGTCGACACCGGCCAGCAGGCCGCCAATCGAGGAGCTGTAACCGGCGGTGTCGTGTCGCGAGTCGGTTGTGCCCCAGGCGCCCAGGGCCTTGATCCAGCCGTTGCTTTGCGCGGCACTCGCGTCGTGCAGGCGTTCGCCGATGGCGTCGCGCAACTGACGGCTGTCGTTGATCAGCACCGAACCGAGGGCCGGATAGATTTCCCCGCTCAGTTGCTGGAAGGCTTGCTGTGCATCACTGGCGGTGGCGGACAGCAACAGGCTTTCGTACACGGAGCTGCCGGCACCCATGCCTTCGACGGCGCTGGCTACGGCTCGCTGGTTCGGCGTCTGGCCGACGCTGGCAAAAGACGTGGCGTTACGCTCGACACTCAGCGTGATCCCGTTGCCGGTGGACGCGAGGCTGCCACCGATGAACAGGTAGTCGGGCACCACCGCACCGAACTGACCCTGAATACCGCCCGCCGCTTGCAGAATGTCGTACTGATGACCGAGCAGGCTTTTCGCTTCGGCGGTGCTGAGCAAGGTCGGGCTGTTTTCCAGCGACAGGCTGACGGTGGCACCGCTGATGGTCGCGGTGCCGCCGGCAACAATGCGGTCGCTGGCCGTCGGTGACAGCTCCACCGCGTAGGTCGAGCCCGGTGCGAAGGTCACGTCACCGGCCACATTCAAGGTGCCGATGGAGTTACCCGGTGCCACACGACCGCCGCTGTTGGCGTTCAGTGCGCCGATCCGCCCGGAACCGCCGAGGGTGCCGCTGTCATTGACGGTGACCGCCGACGTCAGCGAGCCGTTGACGCTCAGCAGGCCGCCATTGACCGTGGTCGGGCCGCGATAGGTGCTGTCGCCGGTCAGGATCAAATGCCCGGCGCCGGACTTGATCAGGCTGCCCTGATACACCCGATTGGCAGCCGCCGCCTCGCGGGCCGTGCCGACGGCGTAATCCGTCTGGTCCTGTTGGCTGGCGCCGACCGGAACGCCGTTCTGCCAGCCCTTGTCCTGTAGGGTCTGCTGCCAGGCGTTGTGTTCGGCGAGGTCTTCGCTCTGGCGCTGGATCAGTGCCGTGTCGGAGATGTCGTTGCTCCACACATCGCGTTGCCCGGTGGCCAGATTTGCGTCGAACGCGCCGAGCAACTGCCCCGGCCCGCCCATCGCCCGTTTCAGGTTGGCCACGCCCCAGCCGACCCGCTCGGTCGGTGCGTCGGTCACCGAGCCGTCGAGTTGGGTGGCGGTAGTCAGCAGCACTTCCAGCGCCTGCTGGTTGTTCATGTACGGGTATCGCTCCATCACCAGTGCCAGAGCGCCGGTGGCATGGGGCGCGGCCATCGAGGTGCCGGACTTGATCCCGTAGCCGCCGTCGGGAACGGTGCTGTCGATCTTCGCCCCCGGTGTGGTGATGCACCAGTATTTGGCGATGCCGCACTGGTTGTATTTCTGCTGATTGCTCTGATCCAGCCCCGATACCGCCAGCCAGTGGCCTTCCAGATCCGGCTGAAAGTACGGCAGCGCCGAGCGCACGCTGGCGTTGGGATAACCACTGTTGCCGGCACTGAACACGTTGATCACGCCGCGGCGCGACACGTCGGCGGCGGCATCGAGCCAGGTGCCCTTGTTCCAGTGCTGGGCGTAAGCCGCGTGCAGGTCTGCCAGGGTTCGATAGCTGACATCCGGCGGCTGGCTGCCCCAACTGTTGTTGATCGCCCGTACACCGGCATCGGCCAGGGCGTCGTACGCCGCTTTGAAGTAGCGGGGGTCGGGATTGGGGCCGAACAGGAAACTGTCGTTCTTGTTGGTGTTGCCGACGTAGATCTGCGCATTGAACGCCACGCCGTGCATGCCGGTGCCGTCGCGGGAAGCGCCCATGGTGCCGACCACGTGAGTGCCGTGGGAGTCGTTGTTCGGGTTGAGCGTGCCGTTGACGCTGAAGAGCGAACCATCGACATAGCTGCCGCTGGCCAACACCGGGTGATAACGGTCGCTGGCGAACTCGGGATGGGCCGCGTCGAAACCCGAATCCAGCGCGCCGATCTTCACGCCTTTGCCGGTGATACCGGCGGCGTAGGCCTGATCGGCCTGCATCCGGTCCAGTCCCCAGTCCCGCAGGAATTCGGCGGAACGCCAACTGGCTGGATCGCCGGGTTGACCGGACTCGAGGTATTGGGCCTGAGCCTGGCTGACAGAAATTGCGAGCAACAGGGTGCCGACCGATGCCGGCTTGAAGCGTACGTCCATGTTCACCACTCGTTTTCTTATTTTGAGTTTTTTTGTCCCAGTGCTTCAGGACGTTTTGCAGCGTTCCCCCACCCTCACCCCCAGCCCTCTCCCCCAGGAGAGGGAGCCGACCGAGGTGTCTTTCGTCATACATCGACCTGAAAAATCCAGGCGATTATGGATTCACAAAACTCCGTCCAGCTCGGTGCAAATCTCCAATACTCCCTAACCGGGGCGATGTTGGATTCGGTAACGCTCGATCAGGTCGGTGTATTTCTCAAATATCCTACGGTCAGTCCCCTCTCCCCCTGGGAGAGGGTTAGGGTGAGGGCTATACCAAAGCCATGCACATCAACGTCGAGCCACCCCAAACGCCTCATCCACCCGAGCCAGATCCTGCTCGCTCAAGGTGCCCGCGTAGTAATGCAACTTGGTCCAGGCCATGAGGTAGTCATAGCGTGCCTGGGCCAGATCGCGGCGGGTGGTAAATAGTTGTTGTTCGGCGTTCAGCGCGTCCAGATTGGTCCGCTCACCGCCGAGAATGCTTTGTTTGGTCGACACCACCAGCGCTTCGGCCGAGGTCAGGGCTTTCTGATAGGCGCGCAGTTTGTTGACGCCGGACAGGCACGCACTGAACTGGCGCCGCAACTCGATGAGCGTTTCGCGGGTCTTGCCGTCCAGTTCGTACTCGGCCTGCTCCATGTTGCGACTGGCTTGACGGGTCGATGCCGATACCCCGCCACCGGCGTACAGCGGCACGTTGACTTCGAAGCCGATGGTATTGGTCTCGTAGCGCTGGTTGTAGGTGTTGCCGCTTTCCGATTCGTTCTTGCGCATTGCCGCGTAGGCGCTGACTTTCGGCAGATGCCCCGCACGGTTGCGTTCGACTTCATAGCGCGCCACTTCCACGGCCTGGCGTTGCGAGGCCAGGTTCGGGTTGTTGCTGATCGCCAGTTCGTGCCAGGTGTCGTAGTTGGCCGGCATCAGGGCGAAGGTCTGGAAGTTCTGATCCAGCGGCGCCAGATCGGTGATGTTCACCGCTTGCTCACCGATCAGTGCTCCCAGCTCACGCAACGCGGCATCCTGTTCGTTGCGCGCTTCGATTTCCTCGGCGGTCGCCAGTTCATAGCGCGATTCGGCTTCAAGAATGTCCGTCCGCGTGCCTTCGCCCTGCTTGAACATGTGTTCGTTCTGCTGGAACTGCTGTTCATAGGCCTTTTTCTTGGCCTGGGCGATATCGATCTGGTCCTGGGCAAACAAGGCCTTGGTGTAATTGTCCAGCACCCGCACCAGCAGTTCCTGACTCTTGCCACGAAAGTTCTCGTCGGCAAACAGCGACTGCGCCACGCCTTTGCGATAGGCCGCGTAGGCTTCGTAGTCGAGTAACGGTTGCTGCAGGGTAAGGGTCGAGCCGTAACTGTTGTAGTTGCGTTCGTCGGTTCGATTGCGGGCGCGCTCGTCCAGCGAGGTGGCCTTCGAGGTGTTATGGCCCTTGTTGTAGTTGTAACCCAGTTTCGGCAACAACCCGGCGCGGCCGATGGCCCGGTTTTCAAGGCCTGCATCGCGCTCCTTGATCGCGCCGAGGAACACCGGGTCGTTGCGTAATGCCTGTTCGTAGATTTCGAACGGCCCCATGGCCGCCACCGCACTGTTGCCCGCGAGCAGCGCGAACGCTGCCGCCAGCATGGAAAGCTTATTCATACAGCCGAACATCCTTATTCTTCAGTCAATGCGGAGCCGGCCCGGTCGAGCAGCGGTTTGAACAGGTAGTTGAGGAGTGAACGTTCGCCTGTGCGCACGAACATTTCCGCCGGCATGCCGGGCTTGATCACCAGGCCGTTGAGCTTCTCCATGGCCTGATCGCTGACGCTGCTGCGCAACACGTAATACGGCGCGCCGGTTTTCTCATCGACCATCTGGTCGGCGGAAATCAGGCTGACTTCACCGGGAACGCGGGGGGTCTTGCTCTGATTGAACGCGGTGAAGAGGATGTCCACCGGCAGGTGCGTGCCGACCTTGTCGATCAGGTTGATCGGCAGGTGCCCTTCGACCTCCAGGCGCGTGCCTTGCGGAACGATCTCCAGCAGGGTTTCGCCCTGACGCACCACGGCGCCTTCGGTATGCACACCAAGATTGACGGCGATGCCGTCCGAGGTCGCAAGAATCTCGCTGTGTTGCAGGTCGAAACCGGCGGACGTCAGTTGCTCGGACAGAGTGACGCTTTTCAGTTGCGCGTCGGCCAGTTGGCTGCGGACTTCTTTCTGGTATTCCTCGCCATGCTGTTGCAGTTTCAGGCGCGACTCGAGAATGCCCTGCTCCACCCGGCCGCTTTCACCGGTGTTCTCGGCCAGTTGCTGCTGCACTTGCGACAGCTGACGCTGGTATTCCATCAAGCGGTTGCGCGGGATGTAGCCGTTGTCCGCCAGCGGTTGCAGGTTGCTCAACTGCTGTTGCAGGGAGTCAGCCTGAGCGTTGAGATCGGTGCGGGCGCGGCGCATGCCGGCCAGTTGCGAAGTGGCGCCTTCGATGCTGGCGCGTAGCGCAGCCTGCTCGCGGGAGAACGCTTCACGACGGCTGCTGAAAAGTTGCCGCTGGCCTTCCAGTACCAGGGCCAGACGCGGGTCCGCGTTGTCGCTCAACTCTGGCGGAAACGTCACCTGCTTGAGGTTGTCGCGCTCGGCCTGCCAGCGCGCCAGGCTGGCCCAGGCCATGCGGTACTGGGCCTGCAGCGATTGCACGTCGGCGGCGACCTGCGTCTGGTCGAGGCGGAACAGGGGCTGGCCCTGCTTCACGATCTCGCCTTCGCGCACCAGGATCCGGCTGACCACACCGCTGCTCATCGACTGCACGGCCTTGCGCTTGCCGGAAACCACCACCGTGCCTTGCACCGGAATCCCTTGATCCAACGGTGCCAGTGCTGCCCAGGCAAAGAAACTGCCGGCGCCGGCCAGCGCCAGAATCCAGCCCATGCGGGCGAAGAACTTCGCGTCGCGCTCCGGGCGCTCGGTGATGTAGTCGTGTTCCATGCTGGCTTCGTTTTGCGTATTCATGCTCGCGCTGCTCATACACCCGAATTCCTTGTCGTGGGCTGGTACTGCCGGCTCATGCTGAGCCCGCCCGGTGCCTGCGCGGTTTTTTCAGTTTGTTGTTGCGGCTGTTGCTGCTGGTTGCCGGACAATGCCTTGAGCACGTCATGGCTCGGACCGAAGGCTTGCAACCTCCCATCGTTGAGCACCAGCAGCTTGTCGGCCTGGGCCAGCACCGAAGAACGATGCGTCACCAGCACCACCGTGGTGCCTTGGGCCTTGAGTTGCACGATGGCGCTGGACAATGCCGCTTCGCCGACGGTGTCGAGATTGGAGTTCGGCTCATCCAGCACCACCAGGCTTGGCGTGCCGTAAATCGCCCGCGCCAGGGCCACACGCTGTTTCTGGCCGCCGGACAGACCGCTGCCGTCCTCGCCCAGTTGCGTGTCGTAGCCTTGCGGCATGCGCAGTATCATTTCGTGAACCCCGGCCTGTTGCGCGGCGGCCACGACTTTCTGCGGATCGGTCTCGCTGAAGCGCGCGATGTTCTCGGCGATGGTGCCGCTGAACAGTTCGATATCCTGCGGCAGGTAGCCGATGTAAGGACCCAGCTGATCGCGGTTCCAGCGATGGATATCGGCGCCGTCCAGACGCACCGTGCCACCAAGGGTCGGCCAGACGCCGACCAGTACCCGCGCCAGGGTCGACTTGCCGGAGCCGGAGGCACCGAGTACGCCCAGCACTTCACCGGCCGCCAGATTGAAATTGACCATGTGCAAGGTCGCGGCACGTTGCCCGGGCGGGCCGGCGCTGACCTGTTCGAACGTGATCTGACCTTTCGGCGCAGGCAGTGCCATGGCGTCGTCGCTTGGCGGGAACGATTGCAGCAGGGAGTCGAGTCGGCGGTAAGCCAGCTTCGCCCCGCTCCATTGCTTCCACACAGCAATCAGCTGATCGATCGGGCTGAGCACGCGGCCCATCAGGATCGAACCGGCGATCATCATCCCGGCGGTCATGTCGCCCTTGATCACCAGCAAGGCACCCAGGCCCAGTACCAGCGATTGCAGGCACAGGCGTAAGGTCTTGCTCAGGGAGCTGATCACCGCGCCGGTGTCACTGGCCTGGTTCTGCAGGCCGAGAAAACGCGAATGCACCTGGAACCAGCGCTTGCGCAGCGAGCCAAGCATGCCCATCGCCTGAATGGTTTCGGCGTTGTGCAAGTGGCTGGTGGCCAACTGGCTGGACTTCTGCGAGAAACCGGCGGCTTCGCCCAGTGGTTTCTTGGTCATGTATTCGTTGAGGCACGCCAGGGCGATCAACAGCAGCGCGCCGGCCGTGGCAAGGACGCCGAGCCAGACGTTGAACAGGTAAATCACAAACAGATAGACCGGGAACCACGGTGCATCGAAGAACGCGAACAGCGCAGGTCCGGTGACGAACTGGCGAATGTGGGTCAGGTCGCCCAGAGACTGGCCGGCGTTGCCCTCGCCCTTGAACAGGTTGCGCTCGAACGCGGCTTGATAGACCCGCAGGTTGAAACGGCGCTCCAGCTGGCTGCCGATGCGAATCACGATGAAGCTGCGCACCACTTCGAGCAGACCGATGAACGCAAAGAACCCCACGACCATCAGCGACAGCATCGCCAGGGTGGTTTCGTTTTGCGAAGACAGCACTCGGTCATAGACCTGAAGCATATATATGGAGGGCACCAGCATCAGCACGTTAATCAGTGCGGTAAAGCATCCGACGCTGATCAGAATACTTTTATAGTCACCCAACGCCTTGAATAAGGGAGCGGTGGCCGGGGCCTTCGCCATCTTCATTGATTATTCCTGAAATGATATTCCCCGCCGTGCTTGGCGAGACTTCAATTAATTGCCCGCACCGAGGACGGGACATACACCGTCAGTATTGGCTTACACTTCAATAACAACTTTCGCGATTTAAACTGGCGTCAGCGTTATTGCAGACTCGCTTATAACTGTAACGGGGTGCCTTATATTTAAACTGTGAGTCGGTTCCGGTGATCAGGGCTGCTTGGCAGCTCGTTCGAGTGTAATCACCAGGCCTGACTTCAAAGTGCTCAGATAAAGCCCATCACGTTGTCGGCTGAAAAACTGAATTCTTGAGCCTTCCTTGCCAGTGATCGAAAGACCGTCCGGATCGGGAAACCAGCCGATGGCACTGTCCTGCAGCCACGCGCTCAGGCAGTCGGCGCCCTTGCCCAGCGTCTGATTGGATTGCAGATCGATCAGACAGATGTTCGACGGCTTGTCTTGCAGCGCCTGCGCTTCGGGAGCGTCGCTGCGAGCGGTCAGTGTCGCTTGCCACTGCCCGGCAAATACCGATGGATCTTCGAGTCTGAGGCTGCTTGCCATGGTTGTTTCTCCAGAAATCATCATCAGCATCGGCAACAGGCACGCTGCCGCTTTGCGGGTAAAAGCGAATTGGATCATAGGAAATTTCACTCCGGCGTGTAGCCTTGCTTACCGGCCAAAGCGATGCAAGTAAAGAAAGCGGCGCATCACGCGCCGCTTTCCTTTTTTACATCACGCTACGATGTCGCTGATCGCCGCCTGGCCAACGGTGCTGACCTGGAAGTCCGCCACGCCGTGCCCGGAGAAGTCCACCGACAGCAGGCTGTTGCCGCCCGAGGAGGTCAGGATGGCATCGCCCGCCGCACCGGTGAAGGCGCTGACGAAGTGCAGGCCTGAACCATTGGTGATCGCGCTCAGGTCGATTTTGTCCAGACCGCTGACAAAGTCGAGGATCTGATCGATCGCACCCGGCTTGGAATCGGAACTGGCCGCGAACACGAAAGTGTCCGAACCCGAACCGCCCCACAGCTTGTCGGCACCGCCGCCGCCCCAGATGATGTCGTTGCCGGCACCGCCCTTGAGTTCGTTGGCTGCGCTGTTACCGATGATCAGGTCGTTGCCCGAACCGCCGATGGCGTTCTCGATGGTGACGCCCTTGGCAATGGACACGTTGCCCACCAGGCCGCCAACGTCGGAGAACGAGGCTTCATTGAGGTTGATCTTCTGGTTCTGGGTGAAACCCGAGAAGTCGAAGGTGTCCTTGCCGCCCGCATCCCACACCGAGAACACCAGCTTGTCCGACGATGAAGTCGCGCTGAGGAAATCGCGACCGGCGTTGGAGTTGAAGCCGTAGGTGGTGTCACCGGTACGGGTGGTCAGGTTGGCGCCGTAGAGCTTCTGGATTGCTGCGATGTCATCCATCAGCGGGCCGGAGGCATAGGCTTCGACGCCACCCTTGCTGAAGTTCTGGCTGGTGTTGCTTTCACTCCAGTAACTCATGAGGCTGTAGCCGCGGGTGTCTTGCCCGTAGGAAGCATCCTTGTACGTCGGATTGCCTTCGCCGGCGTTATAGTCGCCAGGGTGAGACAGGCCCAGGGTGTGGCCGATTTCGTGGGTCAGCGTCTGACGCCCGTAATTGTTCACGCCCGGGTTCTTGTTGACGTCGTATCCACTGCCGGTCAGGTACCAGGACTGACCGTCATAGCCTGGCTCGGTGCCTGGCAGGAAGGCGAATGCCGCCGCGCCTTCCTGACCGCCGCTGTAGTTACCGAAGGTCATGTGGCCGTCGCCACCTCTGGCGGCTTCGGTAAAGGTCACGTTGGCGACATCGGCCCAGGATTGCATGGCGAGCACCGCCTGGGCTTTTTGCAGGGCACTGAACTGACTGAAACCGGTGACACCCAGGCCGCCGAAGTTGGCAGTCTTGGAGGTCAGAAAGGTGTAGGTCAGTTCGATCTTGCCGCTACCGTCGAGATCGTGCCAGGAGGCACCGTCTCGCAGCAGTTGAGTCGCGGCTTGATCCACCGAGAAGGAGGGTTTGCCATTGACCGTGAGGTTACCGCCACGATCGTACTGATGGCTGAAGCTATTGATCTGGTTGAACGCCGAGCTTGGCGCCGCCAGTGGTGCCGCGTTCAGCTGAAAAGCCTGTTCGGCGGTATCAATAGCGTTAGCTTTTACTTTCGACATAAACACACTTCCTTGTTTAGCAATGGAACAGTTTTTGTCCGATAGCGACAACCTCTGGCGAGATTGTCCTATCACTCGCCCAATGAAGGCGTAAGAAACCTGACACAATTTGAAATCTGTCGTCTAGCGATTTTTCGAGATCAAATTGAACTATTCCGGGAAAGTCCCGTAAACAAAGCGCGTGCCGCTGAAAGAATGTTGTAAGTGTGGTGAATTTGCCTAATTGTCTGACGATTTCTTATTTAAATATTAAATATCGGTAAGTTGCTTTTTGTTAGCCGCGTCTCACTTTCCTGCACTTTATTAGTGCAGTGCCAGCGAAGTGACATCAAACAAATAAACATATGCAGCGGGCGTCATATGCCTCTGACGGAGCAGGAGAAAACCCGCTCCGTCAGTTTTTTCAGCTACCGGTACGAATCTTGTTCCAGACACGCGTGCGGATCCGGTCGATGTTCAGCGGCATGGCCTCCAGTGCGAACAATTTGCCCATCATTTCCGGGCTCGGATACACCTTGGTGTCGTTCTTGATGACCGGGTCGATCAGGCTGTCGGCCTGTTCGTTGCCATTGGCGTAATGCACGTAGTTGCTGATGCCGGCCATGACGTCGGGCTGCAGCAGGTAGTTCATGAAGGCGTAACCGGCCGTGGCGTCCGGGGCGTCGGCGGGCATGGCCACCATGTCGAACCAGATCGCGGCGCCTTCCTTGGGAATCGCATAGCCGATATCGACGCCGTTCTTCGCCTCTTTGGCGCGATTCTCCGCTTGCAGGATGTCGCCGGAGAAACCGACCGCTACGCAAATATCGCCGTTGGCCAGGTCGCTGGTGTATTTCGAGGAATGGAAGTAGCTGACATAAGGCCGCACTTTCATCAGCAGCGCTTCAGCCTTCTTGTAGTCCTCGGGGTTCTTGCTGTGATGCGGCAGCCCCAGATAGTTCAGCGCTGCCGGCAGCAATTCCGGGCCATTGTCGAGGATCGCCACGCCGCACTTCTGCAGCTTTTCCATGTATTCGGGCTTGAAGATCAGGTCCCAGGAATCCACCGGTGCGTTATCGCCCAGTACGGCCTTGACCTTGGCGACGTTGTAACCGATGCCGGTGCTGCCCCATAGATACGGGAAGCCGTGTTCGTTGCCCGGATCGTTGGTCTGCAAGGCCTTGAGCAATACCGGATTGAGGTTCTTCCAGTTCGGCAACTGGCTCTTGTCGAGCTTCATCAGCGCCCCGCCCTGAATCTGCCGCGCCATGAAATGGTTGGACGGAAACACCACGTCGTAACCGGATTTGCCGGTCATTAATTTGCCGTCGAGGGTTTCGTTGCTGTCGTAGACGTCGTAAGTGACGCCGAGACCGGTGGCTTTTTCGAAGTTTTTCGCGGTGTCCGGCGCAATGTAGTCGGACCAGTTGTAGACCTTGACCGTTTCCGCTGCCTGAGCAAGGGAAGCGGCGAGCATCAAGGGGGCGAGAGCGAGGGTCTTTCGGATCATGGATCGATTCCTGTATTGGCTATTGTTGTTGGCAGGCAATCAAAAGGATCAAAGCGTCAGAAAATCAGGACGTAGGTCTTGCGCACGGTCTCCTGGATGTCCCAGATGCCGAGCGTGTTGGCCGGCAACATCAGTGCGTCGCCACCTTGTATGTGCAGGGTTTCGCCGCCATCGTCCGGGGTGAACGTGCAGCGACCGGAAATGAAGTGGCAGAACTCCTGGGCGGTGATCTGCCGCCGCCAGCGCCCGGGCGTGCATTCCCAGACACCGGTTTCGACGCCGTCGTCGCGCTCGACACTGGTGGTTGATGCCACCGCAACCGGCGTGCCGAGCGGCACGGCCACCGGGTTGGATTCGTCCAGTTGCAACGTGGCGGTGTTCTTGAATTGGGTGATGCTCATCGCGTTACCTATTTGGAATTGAACAACGTTTAGTGCATGAAACCTTCCATGAACCCGGCCACCCGACTGGCAAGTTTGCGCCGCCAGGGCGCGGTTGCCGGGTTGGCCAGGGTCTGGTCTTCGTGAACGAAGCTTTTGATAATCGCGTTGTAGCCGAGCCAGCGGCACGGTTCCGGCTCCCAGGCCCGCAGCGCATGGATCCCGCCGTCCGGCAGCACCCAGGGCTGATGCACCAGTTCGGTATCGCGCTCGAGAATCAGATCGGCCAGGGTGCGGCCACCGAGGTTGGAAGCACCGACGCCCTCCCCGCCATAACCGCCGGACAGCGCAATGCCGCTGGCCCGGTCGCAGAGCATGTGCGGCTTGAAATGCCGGGACATGCCGAGATTGCCGCCCCAGGCGTGGGTGATCGTGGTGTTTTTCAGTTGCGGGAACAGCTCGCCGAACAGATAACGCCGCAGCTCCACTTCATCCCGGGTCAGATCGAAGTTGTGGCGTAACTGGCCGGCGAACTGATAGCCGCCACGGGCGCCGAAGATCAGCCGGTTGTCGGCGCTGCGCTGGCCGTAGGTGACCTGGCGGCTGAACTCACTGAAAGCCTGGCCACGACTCAGGCCGATTTCGTCCCAGGTTGCTGCCGACAACGGTTCGGTGGCGACAATCAGGCTCTGCACCGGCAATTGATAACGACCCAACGGCGGTAGCGTCACCGAATAACCTTCGATGGCGGGAACGATCCAGCGACTGCGCACGCTGGCTTTGTCGGTGCGCAGACTGCCCGGCTGCCAATGGGTCACGGGACTGTTTTCGTAGATCTTCACGCCCATGCCCTGAACGGTCCGGGCCAGGCCGCGCACCAGTTTTGCCGGCTGAATGGTTGCCACGTGCGGGGCGAAGATCCCGCCGTAAGGTTTGGCGACGCGAATCTGCTGCGCCAGTTGCTCAGGATTGAGCCAGCGATAATCGTCGTCGGTCAGGCCTTGGGCGTGCAGTTTGTTCAGATACTCGCGCAGGCTGGCTTCCTGCTCGGGATAGCGCGCGGCGCAGTACAGCACCCCACCCTTGCGGTAATCGCAGTCGATACCCTCTCGTTCGAGGACGACTTCCACTTCATCGGGAATGCTGTGCAGCAGATCGAATGAGGCGCGGCGTTGTTGTGGCGACAGGCCCGCCAGCAGGCGATCCTCGCCCAGCAGATTGCCCATTAACCAGCCACCGTTGCGGCCGGACGCGCCAAAACCGGCGGTTTGCGCCTCGACAATGGCGATGTCCAGGCCTGGCGCGTGTTTCTTCAGGTAGTACGCGGTCCATAACCCGGTGTAGCCAGCGCCGATGATCGCCACGTCGACGTCAAGGTCTTGTTCCAGCGCCGGGCGCGCCGTGAGCGGCTCGTCGAGTTGGTCCATCCACAAACTGATAGTGCGCCACGCCGGCATGCAAGACTCCGCCAATCCAGATTTCGATGGCGTCGATCCTAGTGGCTGACCTCAGGGACTGTCTTGCGCGCGTGTCCGCAAAGAAATTTGTTTGGCATAAGCCTTGGGCGACTGGCCGGTGTGCTGGCGGAAACAGCTATAAAACGCCGAAATCGAGTTGAACCCGGCGGCGAACGCCAGTTCATCGATGCGCAATGGCGGTGTGGCGTTGTCCAGCGATTGCAGCAAATGCTGGAGTCGCGCCTGATTGACGTAGCGGTAAAAGCTCTGCCCCAGCACCTGATTCAGCAGATAGGAAATCTGGTTGCGGCTGTAACCGCACTCCTTCGCCACCCGTTGCAGATCCAGTTCGGGATCGAGGTACGGCTGCTGACGCTGGAAATATTGCTGCAGGTCTTCGGCCATGAAACTCAACTGACGTGGCGACAGGCCAAGTCGACTGACCGCCGGCCGTTGGCTTGGCGTTGCCGAGTTGGCCGTTTGCTCGCGTACCAGCGAGGCATATTCATTGACGCGCCAGATCCTGGCGTCCTTGACCGTGATCGCTTCACTGGAACGAAAGGACACCAAGCCATTACCGCCACGCAGGGTCACTTCGTATTGAATGAACGCGGTGTTGCCGTCGATGCGGATACGGTCGCAATGCTCCAGCGCCTCGTCGGATTCCCGGGGCATGCTGACGCGCACGTACTCGCGCAGCTCATCGAGACCGAGCACCCGGTTCTGGAAGAAATCGTTGTACTGAATATCGGGGTGGTACAGCGCCATGACACCGTCCAGGTCCCGGTGTTTCCAGCACAGGTGATAGCGCATGACGGTATCGGCCGTGGCCCGGGTCTGTTCCGGACCGTCATCATCGGCGTGCATAGGCGACTCTTGGAAAAAGAACCGAGCTTGCCCAACTTCTTACGAACCAGCAATAACCGAACCGTGATGGCACTTTGGCGAAGATTGTTCTGACAGTGACTTACATCAAAAAAAGCCCGGGCAATCGCCAAACGGCCTGAAAAATCTCACAGGCTTTTCACATTCAGATGCTACTTTTAATGACAGTCACCGGTTGAGCCAATGAAGGCTCTTCCCACCTAACATGAGCAAACGGAAGCGCTCGATGAAGAAGGCGGGCAATACATGAACAAAGGTTCAAGCAAAGTCACATTCCCCAATGCCTGCCAGCTGATGCGCTGGCATTTTCATCCCATGGGTTTCGAAGCCACGATGGATGCACCGGGCAGCATGATTGCCCGCCTGTTCGATCGGGCCAGCGGCGAAACCATGATCGCCATTGCCGGCATTCCTTGCGCAACGGTGATGAATGCAGCGGATGTCGAACGAATAATCGAAGCCGTCGAGGACGAACTGGAAGCCTTTGTTCCTCCGGAGTCCCTTAGAAATTACGCCTAACCCATTGATTTAAAATAAAAAGCCCGCTGCTCGCGGGCTTTTTTGTGCGCGATCGGTTCAGGCGGTTTTCTTTTCCGGCCGGTGATCGACGAAGAACGGCTTGCCCTTGGCGACCCGGTCCGACGCACGCGGCATGTTCACCGCCTGGGCATCCTGCGGCTCGACGTACCAATAGCAATGACTCACTGCCCGGGTAATGCCGACATAGGCCAGACGCAGAATTTCGTCCTTCTGCGCCGTATCGTAAGGCTCGTTATCACCGGCCTTACCCAGCCCGGCCATGCGGTAGACCTGATTCTTGTAGGGCGAACTGGTGAGGTGCTGGCAGTCGCCCAGCAGAAACACCGCATCGGCCTGCAAGCCTTTGGCGCTGTGATAGGTCAGCTGCTTCAAGCGTCGGGATTCGTACGGCAAGCTCGAATCAACATTAACTACTGACTGAATATGCTGCTCTATCAATGACTTATCGCTACCTTTTCGATAGAGCATCAAGATCGAGTCGCCATTTCTGTAATGTTCCGCCAAGCGCTGGCCCAGCGCCTGATCATCGCGCTCCAGCACGTTGACCGGTTGCAACGGCTTCTCCTCGCCGCTGGCCTTGGCTTTCTTGCCGGGAATTGCCGGTGCGGCACGGACGATATGCTCGGCCGCGTCGATGATGTGCTGATGGCTGCGATAGTTGTCGCTGAGCATCACCCGTGTGGTGCTCGGCGAGGAAAACTCCTTGTTGAACTCCATGAAGTAGCTCGGCGAACTGCCGCGCCAGCCGTAGATCGACTGCCAGTCATCGCCCACGCACAGCAAGGATGAGCGTTGCGCACCGCGTCCGACGTGCATGGCCGGGCCACGGCTGCGGATCTCTGCAAGACTGGCGCGAATCCACGAGACGATCTGCGGTGAAACGTCCTGAAACTCGTCGATCATCAGGTGCGACATGGGGCGCAGCAGTTCATCGCTCAGTAGCTTGAGGTTTTCCGGCGAGTGCTCGCTGAACAGCGCGAACATGCGGTTGTAGGTCATGATCGGTGGCTTCTGATCGAGCAAGTGATCTTCCAGTGCGCGCCAGAACAGGCTCAGCGCCTCGAAGAAAAACCGGTCCGGATCATCCTTGCCGAAACTCATGCGGCCAACGGCGTCCGGCACATCCAGGCCCAGGTTCTCGATAAATCCGGCGGCAGCGACAAAACAGTCCAGCAACGGCGCGGATGCGAGTTCTCCCTTGACCTTGTAATCGAAGCCGGGACCCGCACTGGCATCACCGGCCAACGTGGCCAATACACGCTTTGACGCCTCGTAACTATCAAGCCAAATCAACGGCTTACGACAGAAAGCTTGAAACAGGGTGCGCTTAACGGCCCATTCTGCGCGCACCGTCAGCTTGGCATTGGGACGGCAGACTTGCGGGTTTTCCTTGGGGTCGAAACCCAGAATGACCCAGGCATCGAGACTCGGAATATAGCCATGGCAGTGAAAGGTCGCGCCGTTGATCTCGAAGGTCTGACGGTTCGGCTCGACCCCCTTGATCGGCCAGGCACCGGCGCGAAACCACAGGTCCTCGATCACATCGCACAGTTCTTCGTCACGCTTGGCCGCCAGTTCGGTCACTGCCATGCGCTTTTGCACGTCCGGGTGATCGCGCTCCAACTCTTTGAGCTGCAAGGCATGCCGGGACAGTGGCTGGATCAATTGCCGGAAACGCTCGTCCTCGGTGTAGAGGCGGTGATAGCAGGCGTTGAGCTGCTGGCGCTGGGCGTCGTTGATCCGCAGATCGAACGGATTGCTGTCGACGTCATCGTCCCCGCCCTGTGGCCTCAGACTGAGGTTTTCAAACGCCTGCAAACGCTCGAAGCCCGGCAGGCTGCGCACCATCGGCAGAATGCGCGAATGGAAGGTGCGCACCAGATCCCGGGCGGTCTTCTGGCTCAGGGAATGCCCCCAGAGGGCAAACAGCTCGATCAGTTTGCTGATGAAATCCTTGCGCGACTCCCGGGTGAAAGTCACCACGGTCATCGAATCCAGCTCAAAGCCCAGGTAGTGCGTCAGCAGCAGGATGCGCAACACCAACGTGGTCGATTTGCCGGCGCCAGCCCCGGCGACCACCGACGTTGACGGCGTATCACTGAAGATCATCTTCCACTGCGCCACGCTCGGCTGAGCGTGGGCCGGCAGCAAGCGGGCAACGTCAGCCTTGATGCGCCTCTTCAGCTCGGCAGTCAGTGGCAGACGCCAGTCATCGAACAGGTGATTGTCGATCCCTGGCGCGCGATGCTCGGTGCTGCGGCTGTCGCGGATCAACAGGACCTGACGCCCCTCTTCCAGCCCCTCGGCCTTGCCCTCCTTGTAGCCGTAATCGAACCCGGCGCTGTGCCCGCTGCGAAAGCCATCGGCCTGACCGTGCAGCCACGATGCCCGATGCTGGGCGCGCAATTGCGTCAGACCATGCCCGAGGAAACGCGCCGCCAGGCGTTTGAACCACGGCATCTCGGCCAGGGGACGAAGTTCGGGAGGAAGATCGGGGGTGTGCTGCGCCACGCTGACGGACTCCAGAGGCTGAGGCTGTTGAGCGCTATGGTGTCTGCATTTGCCGTTGAGTTCTAGCGAAATGCTTACGGGTCATTAAGTTAGGCGATGAACTGAAGGCTGCATGAGAGCGTTTCGAGATTTATAACATCAGTCAATTCGATAAAAATGCAGCACTTTTTACGCTTTTTCTCGATCATTGGTTGATAGATGATGCTCGCCATCAATCACCGGTCTCGCTTCGTGGCTGCGGCCGAAACGCCCCATGACGAACCTTTTGAGGAGAAGATCATGCTTGAACTCAGACCCTTCAGCTCGCTGGGCGGCGCCCATCACGGCTGGCTGGATGCCCATCACCATTTTTCGTTCGCCGAGTACTACGATCCACAGCGCATGAGCTGGGGCAACCTGCGGGTGTGGAACGATGACATCATCGCCCCGGGCACCGGTTTCCCCACTCACCCGCACCGCGACATGGAGATCATCACCTACGTGCGTGAAGGTGCGATTACCCACCAGGACAATCTGGGCAACAAGGGTCGCACCGAAGCCGGCGACGTTCAGGTGATGAGTGCCGGCACCGGGATCGCCCATAGTGAATACAATCTGGAAGCGACCCCGACCAAGATATTCCAGATCTGGATTCTGCCGACCGAAACCGGTGCACCGCCCTCCTGGGGCGCCAAACCGTTCCCCAAAGGTGAGCGCGAAGGCTTCGTGACGCTTGCCAGCGGCAAGGACGGTGACGATGAAAGCCTGCGCATTCGCGCCAACGCACGTTTGGTCGCTGCCACCATCAAGGCCGGGGAAACCGCCGAGTATCGACTCGATGCCGGACGTCGCGCTTATCTCGTACCGGCCACTGGTGTGATTGAAGTCAACGGCTTGCGTGCACAAGCTCGAGACGGTGTCGCGGTGAGCCAGGAGCCGGTGCTGACCGTCACGGCCATTGAAGACAGTGAAATCGTGTTGGTGGATCTGGCCTGATCGGCTGGATTGTGGGCAAAAAAGGGCGACCTCATGGTCGCCCTTTTTTATTCAGCACTGATCACTTGGTGGAAATTGCACCATCGACCAGGGTCTGCGCTTCGGCCACCAGTTGCTTGAGGTGGTCGTCGCCGATGAAGCTCTCGGCGTAGATCTTGTAGATATCCTCGGTGCCCGAAGGACGTGCGGCGAACCAGCCGTTCTCGGTCATCACTTTCAGACCGCCGATGGCCTGATCGTTGCCCGGCGCCTTGCTGAGGATACTCTGGATCTTCTCGCCCGCCAGTTCAGTCGAAGTGACTTGCTCTGGCGACAACTTGCTCAGCAGGGCTTTCTGCTCAGGGTTGGCCTTGGCGTCGACACGTACCGAGAACGGCTCGCCCAGCTCTTCGGTCAGTGCACGATAGGCCTGGCTTGGGTCGCGACCGGTGCGTGCGGTCATTTCAGCAGCGAGCAGGGCCGGGATCAGACCGTCCTTGTCGGTGCTCCAGACGCCACCGTCCTTGCGCAGGAACGATGCACCAGCACTTTCCTCACCACCGAAACCGAGGGAGCCGTCGAACAGACCGTCGGCAAACCACTTGAAGCCGACCGGCACTTCGTACAGACGACGACCCAGACGCTTCGCCACACGATCGATCAGACCGCTGCTGACCACCGTTTTACCCACGGCCGCATCGGCGCGCCATTGCGGACGGTTCTGGAACAGATAGTCGATCGACACGGCCAGGTAGTTGTTCGGCGCCAACAGGCCACCGGACGGAGTCACGATGCCGTGACGGTCGTGGTCCGGATCGCAGGCGAACGCGACGTCGAAGCGTTCCTTGAGGCCGATCAGGCCTTGCATGGCATGGCTGGACGATGGGTCCATGCGGATCTGGCCATCCCAGTCGACGGTCATGAAACGGAATGTCGAATCGACTTCCTTGTTCACCACATCGAGGTCCAGACGATAGTGCTCGGCGATGGCCGACCAGTAGCGCACCCCTGCTCCGCCCAATGGATCGACACCCAGACGCAGTTTGGCACCACGGATGGCATCGAAGTCGATGACGTTGATCAGGTCGGCAACGTAGGTGTTGACGTAATCGTGGCGGTGCGTGGTCGGGGCTTTAAGCGCCTGCTCGTAACCGATGCGTTTAACGCCTGCCAGCTTGTTGGCCAGCAGTTCGTTGGCCTTGGCTTCGATCCACTTGGTGATGTGGGTGTCGGCCGGGCCGCCGTTGGTTGGGTTGTATTTGTAGCCACCGCTTTGTGGCGGGTTGTGCGACGGCGTGATGACGATGCCGTCGGCGAGGCCGGTGGTGCGGCCGCGGTTGTAGCAAAGAATGGCGTGAGACACGGCCGGCGTCGGGGTGTATTCGTCGCCTTCGGCGATCATCACGGTCACGCCATTGGCTGCCAGCACTTCCAGGGCACTGGCCCCGGCCGGCGTGGACAGCGCATGAGTATCGATGCCGACAAACAGCGGGCCGGTGATGCCCTGGGCTTCGCGGTACAGGCAGATTGCCTGGCTGATGGCCAGAACATGCCACTCGTTGAAACTCAGGTCGAAAGAGCTGCCCCGATGCCCGGAAGTGCCAAATGCCACACGCTGGGTGGAAATCGAGGCGTCGGGTTGACCGGTGTAGTACGCCGTTACCAGTCGCGGGATGTCGACCAACAACTCTGCCGGTGCCGGTTTGCCCGCAAAAGGACTGAGTGTCATGCAAAACCTCTGAAATAGAGTGGTACAGGAAATTACAGCGGAGTTTACTGGCAGTTTGACCGTAGTGCGACGGGATCTATCCGGTACGTCCCCGATGTTTTTTAACACCTCAGTCAGCCGGGGCCAGCCGTAATGCATCACCGAGCAATCCCACGACCCCCGCCAGTTCAGACCCGCTGCTGCCGATGGCACTCAGGCGCATATGTTGCCCGTGCATGCCCTGCGTGCTGAACAGTTCCCCCGGCGCAATCAGTACATGCTGTTTTAGCAGTCGCTGGAACACAGCGCCCATCGCCACCCGGCGGGAGGATCGTACCCAGATCGTCGCACCGCCCTGCGGCTCGGCGATATGCAATGCATCACCCAGGCCTTCTCGCAGCAGCTCGATCAACTGCGTCCGACGTTCCTTGAGCAGGCGTTTGAGTACCGGCAGGTGTTGATCGACCCGACCGCTTGCGTACAGACGGGCAATGGCTCTCTGGCGAATCGGCGACAGGCGAAATGAACGCAACAGAAAGTGCCGTTGCAGATCGGCCCGCCACTGGCGGGCGAGCACAAAGCCATAAGGCGCTTCGACACCGATTACCTTTTCGAACGTGGAGAACACCAGAAGACGATCAGGATCCAGCAGGTCCCGCAGAGGACGCCGCTCGCTGTCATCCCTCAGTTCGCTGTAGCTGTCGTTCTCCAGCACCCAGATGCCATGACGTCTGAGCAGCGCGGCGATCACCTCCAGATTGTCCTGAGGAGCCAGGCTGCCATGGGGCATGTTCAATTGCGATGACAGCAGGACCAGCCTTACTGGCTCGGTTTCCAGCAGAAGCGCCAATTGCTCTGGATCGAACACCCCGCCGGGCCGCACGGGCAGCTCGATGATTCGCACATCGGCTGACTGAAGCAGGCGCAATATCACCCAGTCACAGGGCGACTCCACCACCACGGTAGCGTGGCGCAACTCGAGAACGGCAATCAGGATCTCCAGGACCCCTCGTGCATCGGCACCGATGTAGACATCTTCGGCGTGCCAGCAATGGCTCGGCGAGGAGGTATAACGTGCAGCGAGCAACGTACGCAGTTCCAGCTCGCCGCATGGCTGGGCCAGTGCCTGCGGTTGGCGGGGATACTGACGCATGAGCTCCCGCTCGAGCATCAGCAAAGGTCCGTCCAGAGGCTGCACCGATGCCGGATCGTCGGCGCTCAGCACACGCATTCCCGAATATCTGGCATTGACGTAAACGGTTTCCAGCAAGTCGCTCCCCCGACCGGGCGGCATCACCGTGGCTGCAGCCCGGGCAAAATAGCCGGACTTGGCGACGGAATAGACCCGTCCCTCCTTTTCCAACAAGGCATACGCGTACTGAATGGTTGAAATCGACACTCCCAGTCGTTCGGCCAGTTGCCGTAGGGATGGCAGTCGGAGAGCCCCTTCTCCACCAGGCTCTTCGATCAATTGGGTGAGGTATCGATAGACAGCCTGGTAGGCGAAATCGGTTTCACGGGCGGCGTTCATGAGAGGACATCCGCCGACATGCATTCGCCCCCGGGCGATACGCTCACACTCAACCTTCCGCGGAGCGGTCGCCGACGGCAACCTTGACGTCGGAGGCTTCCGCGGCTGGCGAAACCTGCTCACCCATGGAAATGGAGTCCATGGCATACAACCGGCTGATCAAGTGTACGGGCAGACCACTGACTTCCGTCATCCATTGCAGAACCTGGTCCGGCGCATGCAGGCCTTGCATCGCCCGGTGCAAATCCGACATCGCAATCAGCATGCCGGGATGACAGGTGCGCAGAAACCGTTCAAGGCCGGCCCCTCCCTCGATGAAAGGTGTGAACAACAGGCAGATGAGCTGCGATTCGTTGAGTCCGAAGTTTCTTTGCAGCGAAGCCACCGCCTGTGCCCGGTGTTCGGACAGATCGGACAGGTTGCCGAATGACGCCAGAAACCGTTCGCACACTTGCTCGGGAACGTTCCTGCGGCGCATCGACGCCAGGCACCGCTGCAGATACTCCGATACGCCGGCCTCGTAGTTGCGCCCATCGACATAACAGGCATGCAGCCCGCTCAGGTAGGCCGTGACCACAGGATCCGCGGACTCGCCCGGGCCCGCCTCGCACTGCAGCTCGTCGGCCTGATAACCGAGAAAGTCGCTGAGCAGCGGCCAACGCTCTTCCATCTTGCCTACCACGATGTCGTCGATACCGATGTAACTGGTGCGCCGACAGGCCTCGAACTGACCAAGCGGCCGCCAGGGCCGCAGGTCGGCCTCCGGGTGGAGTTCCCGATAGTAATCGCCTCCCATGCCATCGAGCAGGTTGAACAACTCATCGAAACCGCTGCCCCGCTTCGGCAAGGCACCGATGCCGGCCTTGCGTGCCGCACGATCAAGACCGAGCAGAAACGCCTCTTGACTGCGCGCAGAGTCACTGCTGAGCAATGCATCGACACCGTTATTCCAGCGAGCGACCTGGCCGAGGAATTCGGCCGTCGCCAGGTAACTGTCGTCCCACAGGACCAGATCTTCATTCCAGACACGACGATGGCCAACCATCAGTAAATTGATGCGGTTTGCCTCGCGCCCCGTTTCCGATACGGGCTCCTGATGATTGAAGGGCAAGACCTCTCGATGATCGACCATCAGCAATTCGACTCTGGGGTCGTCATAAAGAAACAGCGCACTGAAGCTGCGATGCATGTTGTGCAATGCCGCAGGCGGTACGACGCCACCGCGCAATGTCGCAACCCGTAGCTGAAAGGTGCCCGGGGCTCGTCCGGCGATGCTCAGTTGCGCGGCACGCAACAAGGCCAGGCTGTAACAACAATCACGGGTGCCGGATTGAGTTGCCAGCACCTTGAACTCGCCTATGCGATCCATTCCGCCGGCGGCCACCGCCAGGCGCTGAATCAGCAACTGCAATGCCGTGCGCTCGGCACGGGAGAAAAAACTCAGCAATCGTTGCAATACTTGCTGGTAGACATAGTTCATTGCCTGATCATGGATCGTGCTCATCAGTACTTCACCCGATATCAAAGGTTAAATATTGCGCCACCACAAACATCAGGCAGGCAATCATTCTTCATTAATTAATAGACGCTGAAATGCTAACACCTAAGGTTTTGTAGTTATTTGAAACAGTTGCACCCGCAACAATCAAAAAACGCCAACGGCGCAGCGCAAGCCCCCGTATTTACTGGACTTCCTCTGGATGTAAGTTTTCTTAGGAAAATTCTTACAATGCCCTGCGCATGATGAGCACAAGAAAAAAAGAACGGATTACATAGCCGCCCTACAGCAATTAAACAAGAATTGGAACATCGGTTATAAACTGTCGTTTGGTATTGCGCAGAGCAAACAGAATGCACAGACATCGCTCATTCCTTGAGATGAAAGTAGTCATTCAATTATCAGGGTCTGGAGGGCGATTAGAAGATACAGATCAAGAGTAAAAACCAGTTCAGTTGCTGAACGTCCCCAGGCATAGCGCCCAGGGTTTCTCATGGTCTGAAGGAAGAAACACACAAGAGTCCGTGAGGTCACGGACTCTGAGGGGAAAAATCAAGCAGGTTCGACTTGTAGGGCAACGCGCTCACGGCAAGGGCATTCGTCCATGTAGCGGTGTGCTTCGACAAACTCGTTGAACGGGAAGACCCGGGTCTTGAGCGGAAGCAGCACGCGGTCGGCCGTCAGCTGGTTGATGTCACGCAGGGCACGTTGCAGCGCGACGTGATCCTGGACGATGCCCAGTTCCGGCTTGCCGGTGAAGGTTGCCAATGCAGTGCACGAAGAACTGAATGTTCTTCTGGAACGCTGCGCACGCCGGAAATGGCGTCTGGTTGCCACCTTGCAGACCATACAACACCAGACTGCCGCGAGGTGCCAGTACATCGCCCAGCAGCGACATCTGCGGGCCGCCGAGACCGTCGAACACGACGTTGACGCCGCGGTTGTCGGTGATCTTGTTGATCCGCATCAACAGGTCTTCTTCTTCGGTGACGATGACTTTCTCGGCACCGAGGGAAAGCAGGTATTCGCGCTCTTCAGCGGTTTTCGTGGCGGCAATCACGCGCACACCCAGCGCCTTGCCCAGCTGGACAAACGACGGACCGGCGCAATGACTGGCGTCAGTGACCAGGGCAAACTGCCCGGGTTTGACTCGCGCCAGATCGACGTAACCGAAATAGGCGATCAACAGCGGCGTGTAATGCACGCTGGCCTCGATCGGGGTCAGCACGTCCGGATAACGGGTCAGCGCTGTACGCGGCAGAACGATCAGTTCGCCGTAGACCGGATAGTCATTGGGGCTCTCGGCCGGGAAACTGGCCACCTTGTCACCGACGATCAGGTCTTCGACACCGTCGCCAATGGCCGTGACCACACCCGCCATTTCATGGCCCAGGCCCGAAGGCAGGCGAGCCTGTGACGACGCCAGGTTCTGACGCCAGAGCGTGTCGTACCAGCTGATGCCGATCGCCTCGACACGCACCTGCACTTCGCCAGGACCTGGCTGAGCGGCCGCATGCTCTTCGCATTTGAGCACCTCGGCCGGACCAAACTTGTGAAAACGGATCGTGCGGGACATCGCAAACCTCGTCAAAGTAACCTCTAATGCCCTGAACTCTATCTGGGCTTTCCGGCCAAGACTATCAGTGGCTATTAATAGTCGACATGCCTGTCATTGATTCCGCAGTATGGCCAGCATTGAGAAAATCCATGAAAAAACTGCCACTGCCTTCTCAGTAAAACTGAATTACCCGGTGCAGACTACCAGCCTTTCCCCGTAATATTCATGCCGGCCATTGTTCTCATATGGCTGCCCTCGTCAAGCTTGATGACTCTGCCAGGACTCCAGATGAATCGTAATGACCTGCGTCGTGTCGACCTGAACCTGTTGATCGTATTCGAAACCCTGATGCACGAACGCAGCGTGACCCGCGCGGCGGAAAAGCTGTTTCTCGGCCAGCCGGCGATCAGCGCGGCGCTCTCGCGCCTGCGTGGTTTGTTCGATGACCCGCTGTTTGTGCGCACCGGACGCAGCATGGAGCCGTCCGCCCGGGCGGTGGAAATCTTCGCCCTGCTCTCGCCGGCCCTGGACTCGATTTCGACAGCGGTCAGCCGCGCCGCCGAATTCGACCCGGCCACCAGCACTTCGGTATTCCGGATCGGCCTGTCGGACGATGTCGAATTCGCCTTGCTGCCCATGCTGCTCAAGCGCCTGCGCGCCGAGGCACCGGGAATCGTGCTGGTGGTGCGCCGCGTCAACTACATCCTGATGCCCGGCCTGCTCGCCTCCGGCGAAATCTCCATCGGCGTCAGCTACACCACCGACCTGCCAGCCAACGCCAAGCGCAAGGTCTTGCGCCGCAGCCAGCCAAAACTGCTGCGCGCCGACACCGTACCGGGGCCGCTGAGCCTGGACGACTACTGCGCCCGCCCCCATGCGCTGGTGTCGTTCGCCGGCGACCTCAGTGGCTTTATTGATGAAGAGCTGGAAAAGCTCGGACGCAAACGCCACGTGGTGCTGGCCGTGCCGCAGTTCAACGGCTTGAGTACGTTGCTGGCCGGGACCGATATCGTCGCGACCGTGCCGGATTACACGGCGGATGCGCTGACGTCTGCGGGCGGGGTTCGGGCGGAAGATCCACCGCTGCCGACGCGTACGTTTGAACTGCACATGGCCTGGCGCGGGTCGCAGGATAACGATCCGGGAGAGCGGTGGTTGCGGTCGCGGATTCAGATGTTTTTTGGGGATCCGGATAGCCTCTGAAGTCCTACCGAAACCGCTTTGCTATCGGTAGCAAAGCGGTTCAGGAGCTCAAGCAGAAGCCCCGGACCGAGCTAAACGGTAGCTCGACAGGCAATACAGCAACAACGCCAACCCCGCCAACATCCCGCCCACAACCCCGACATAAGCAAAACCAAACTGGCTCCCCACCCAGCTCCCCATCAGGGCCCCGCCGCCAATGCCGATGTTGTAGATCCCCGAAAACAGCGCCATCGCCACATCGGTCGCGTCAGGCGCCAGCACCAGAACTTTGGACTGCAACGCCAGACCGAACCCCATGATCGCCATCCCCCAGAAGATACTCAGCGCGCACAGGTATGAGACCTTGCCGTTCAATGGCAGCAACAACGCCAGGCACAACGCGAGCAACGACACGGCGACGATCAGAAAGCGCTGCGGGCTGTACCGGTGCAGCCCGCTGAACAGCAGCGATCCGAAAATCCCCGCGCCGCCGAATAACAGCAGGATCAGCGTCACGGTCTCGCCACTCATGCCCGCCACTACCTGAACGAAAGGCTCGATGTAGCTGTAGGCGGTGAAGTGAGCTGTCACGACCATGGCCGTCAGGACATAGATCGCCACCAGCGCCGGTCGCTTCAACAACAACGGCAAACTTTTGAGCGACCCCGAGTTCTGGCTCGGCAACAAGGGCAAGACCCTCGCCAGCCAGAACACCAGCGTAGCGGCCAAGACTGCGATCGCGATGAAGGTGGTTCGCCAGCCCATCGCCTCGCCCAGAATCCGGCCGAGGGGAATACCGAGCACCATCGCCAGGGATGTGCCGGTCGCCAGCAGGCCCAAGGCCTGGACCTGTTTGCCGGGCGGAGCCAAGCGCACGGCCAGAGAAGCTGTGATCGACCAGAACAATGCATGGGATAACGCCACGCCAATCCGGCTCAGCAGCAGGACAGCGAAGCTGGTCGCCACACTCGACAGAATGTGGCTGACGATGAACATCGCAAACAGCACGATCAACAGCTTGCGCCGCTCGACGTTGCGCGTCAGCAGCATGATGGGCAGCGACGTCAGCGACACCACCCAGGCATAGATGGTCAACATCAGGCCGACCTGAGCCGACGTCATGTCGAAGCTGCTGCCAATCGAACTCAACAGGCCGACCGGGACAAATTCGGTGGTGTTGAAGACGAATGCTGCCAGTGCCAGCGCAATGACCGCATACCAATTGCCGCTGCTGGTCGTCGTAGAGTTGCTCATTTGAAAGTCGCGTCCATCTGTCGGTTTTGCGTACACCAATTGCCGGAAAGCCTCAGACGACAGGTGGTTCGATGGCGACTCTACTATAAAGAAACGCGGACGGGTTCATCGTGGGGGCGAAACTCTCGGCGCTCTGGAGGCGAGCGTGCGTCATTGCCCGGCATAGCCTTTGACCCGCATGCAATCATTGGTCAGATCAATCTGTTTTTCAGCGATAACGATGCCATCCCCCACGGCGCTACCCATGCCGTGAGTCTTGTCGTTTGCTGCCGGCGTCGAGTGGTAGCTGGCCGTTGCGGCTTTGGCCTGGTACTGGCATTCAGCTTTGTCATGCTGGATGTCAGAGGCGCTTGCGCCCGGCCTGGACCAATCATGAACAGAAGAGGCACAAGCGCTCAAAAGCATCGCGAACAACGTAAAAATAACGAACCTCATGGCTTTCTCCATCGGTGAAAGGATTCTGATTGCGCTGTTTGCAATCACTTGCAGACGAACGTCACGTGGGCGACTTCATTCTCGGGATCCAGCGGCAAGCGAGATTGAACTTCGAACTCGCCGAGTTGCTTGCCAAGCGATGCGCACTTTTTGCAGGCATTGTCCAAGGCCAGCTGACGAGCCCCTGAGTGGGTGTGCCTCGATAGCAGAGCACTCGCTGACGCCTGATATTCGTAGGGGCCGAGCTTCAAGTCGTGGGACTGCCAGATATAGTTGCCGACCAATGCGACAGCGCTCACAGCAATAATCATGTTGAGTTTCATGGCAGGCATCGGTCGCTGGACATTTCATTCCTCATAACGCTTACCTCGTGTGGTCAATAGCGCGACGTTTGTGCGGGTCTGAATGGGTCAGATCGCCGTGATGGAATGATTGAGCAGTTCGGTACCGAGATGAAGAAAAACGAAGTATCTTTCAGTGCGGATTAGAAAAACTTAACGAGACTGGCGGCCATGCAACTCGATGCGAAACAGATGCAGGCGTTCCTTGCCGTCGTCGACAGCGGCAGTTTCGAAAAGGCCGCGGAACGGCTCAACGTGACACCGTCGGCGGTGTCGCAACGGATACACGCACTGGAAGTTCGCCTCGGCAGCTCGGTTGTGGTGCGCGGGCGACCGTGCGAACCCACACAGGCCGGACGCAAGCTGATGCTCTATCTCCGCCGTGCAACGGTGCTCGAAGAGGAACTCCTCAACGACCTGACCGGTGACGAAAAAGACCATCTGCGGGTTGTCATAGCCGTCAACGGTGACACGCTGGCGACCTGGTTTTTCCCTGCTCTGGCCGAGATATTCGTCAGCGAAAAAATCCTGCTCGACGTCGTGATCGACGATCAGGACCACACCTATGCATTACTGGAAAGTGGCCAGGTCATTGGTTGCATCGGCACGCGCTCACAGCCGATGCGAGGATGTTTTGCAGAATTGTTGGGATCGGTACGCTACCAATTGGTGGCATCGCCCGCCTTTCAGGAGCGCTGGTTTGCAAAGGGTCTGACACGAACGGCTGCGCGCAAGGCGCCCGTTTTCGCTTATTCGCGCAAGGACACTTTACAGTCTGATTTCATGCGGTCGCGTTTCGGTCTGCAGGCAGATGCTTATCCGACCCATTACCTGTCACTTCCCGAAGCACGCCTCAAAGCCATTCGTCGTGGCCTCGGATACGGGATGGTGCCGTACATGCAGGTGAGCGACTTGCTGAAAAACCGGGATCTGGTGGATTTGGCGCCGGGTTATTTCACTGATGTCGAGCTTTATTGGCACGCCTGGGATCTGCAATCACCGCGCATGGAAATGCTCTCCGAACGTGCGGTACATGCTGCGCGACGCATCCTGAGCAGCAAAACATCGGTCAATCGCTCAACCATGCCGAAAAAGTGAACCGTTGCATTCAAGGCAACACAGATTTGTCATCGGCCATATTGATAGCCCCCTAACGAAAGGTGCATGCTAGAGGGCTTCGCTTGGCCTTATATCATTCCGAATGATAGTTACCTTCGTGTCATTCGATTCGTTTGCTATCTACCTGCCGAGCATCATCCGCCCATCTTCAATACATTGGCGGATGCATCCATGGAACAATCACTCAAACATTTGCGCTTCCCGTTGGCTCTGTTGGCCGTGATGGTGATGAGCGCCTGCGGCAAGACTCCAGAAACCGCCGCCGCCATGCCTGCTGCCAAGGTCAGCGTGGCCAAGGTGCTGGAACAACCGGTCAACGAGTGGGACGAATTCACCGGGCGCCTCGAGGCGCCGGAAACCGTTGAAATCCGTCCACGGGTCTCCGGCCAGATCGACGAGGTCGCCTTCACCGAAGGCGCACTGGTCAAGAAAGGCGACCTGCTGTTCCAGATCGACCCGCGTCCGTTCCAGGCCGAGGTTCGCCGCCTTGAAGCCCTCGTAGCCCAGGCTCGCGCCAACGCCACTCGCAGTGAAAACGAAGCCGGCCGTGGCGAACGCCTGCGTGCCAGCAACGCCATTTCCGCCGAACTGGCTGACTCGCGCACCAGCGCTGCACAGGAAGCACGTGCCGCTGTCGGCGCCCTGCAAGCACAACTGGATCTGGCCAAACTGAACCTGAGCTTCACCCGTGTAACCGCCCCAATCAGTGGCCGCGTCAGCCGGGCCGAGATCACCGCCGGTAACCTGGTGACCGCCGACACCACCCCGCTCACCAGCGTGGTTTCCACCGACAAGGTCTATGCCTACTTCGACGCGGATGAGCGTGTATTCCTCAAATACACCCAACTCGCCCGTCAGGGTCAGCGCGGTGCGACCACTCCGGTGTACATGGGCCTGTCCAATGAAGACGGCAATCCTCACCTGGGCCAGATGAACTTCGTCGACAACCAGGTCAACCCAAAGACCGGTACCATCCGTGGTCGCGCCGTGTTCGACAACAGCGACGGCACTTACACCCCGGGTCTGTATGCGCGTCTGAAACTGGTCGGCAGCGGCACCTACAACGCCATGCTGATCAACGACGAAGCGGTCGGCACCGACCTCGGCAAGAAGTTCGTGCTGGTGATGGATGGCGACAACAAGACCGCCTACCGCGCCGTCGAACTCGGTCCGAAGATCGAAGGTCTGCGCATCGTGCGCAGCGGCCTGAACAAGGACGACACGATCATCGTCAAGGGTCTGCAACGGGTTCGCCCTGGCTCTCCGGTATCCCCTGAAGTGATCCCGATGGCCAGCGAGCAAACCATTGCCGCTCTCGCTCAACAACGACAAGCGCTGGAAGCCAGCAACCTGCCCAAAGTCGCACCTGCCAAAGGCGCGTCGGGATCGGTTGTGAAACTGGCTGCTGCGACCCCACGCGGTTAAGGGACGACAACTCCGATGAATTTTTCCCAATTCTTCATTTCACGGCCGATCTTCGCAGCGGTGCTTTCGCTGCTGATCCTGATCGCCGGCGCTATCTCGCTGTTCCAGTTGCCGATCAGCGAATACCCGGAAGTCGTGCCGCCCACCGTGGTGGTACGTGCCAACTTCCCGGGTGCCAACCCAAAAGTCATCGGTGAAACCGTGGCCGCTCCACTGGAGCAAGCCATCACCGGCGTCGAGAACATGCTGTACATGTCCTCGCAGTCGACCGCCGACGGCAAGATCACCCTGACCATCACCTTCGCCCTGGGTACCGACCTGGACAACGCGCAGGTGCAGGTGCAGAACCGCGTGACCCGGACCGAACCGAAACTTCCAGAGGAAGTGACGCGTATCGGTATCACCGTCGACAAGGCCTCGCCCGACCTGACCATGGTTGTGCACTTGACCTCGCCGGACAAACGCTACGACATGCTGTACCTGTCCAACTACGCAATCCTAAACATCAAGGATGAGCTCGCTCGCCTCGGTGGTGTCGGTGACGTGCAGCTGTTCGGTATGGGCGATTACTCGCTGCGTGTATGGCTGGACCCGAACAAGACCGCTTCGCGCAATCTGACTGCCACTGATGTGGTGACCGCGATTCGTGAACAGAACCGTCAGGTCGCCGCCGGCCAACTGGGCGCCCCCTGCCCCGAATGCCCAGAGCTTCCAGCTGTCGGTCAACACTCAGGGCCGTCTGGTTTCCGAGGAAGAGTTCGAGAACATCATCATTCGCGCCGGCGACAACGGTGAAATCACTCGCCTGAAGGACATTGCCCGCGTCGAACTGGGTTCCAGCCAGTACGCCCTGCGGTCGTTGCTGAACAACCAGCCGGCCGTGGCGATCCCGATCTTCCAGCGTCCGGGCTCCAACGCCATCGAAATCTCGAACGAAGTTCGCGGCAAGATGGAAGAGCTGAAGAAGAGCTTCCCGCAAGGCATGGACTACAGCATCGTCTATGACCCGACGATCTTCGTGCGCGGCTCCATCGAGGCGGTGGTCCACACCCTCTTCGAAGCGCTGATCCTCGTGGTTCTGGTGGTGATCCTGTTCCTGCAGACCTGGCGCGCCTCGATCATTCCGTTGGTGGCGGTGCCGGTATCGTTGATCGGTACGTTTGCAGTGATGCACCTGTTCGGCTTCTCGCTCAACGCCCTGTCGCTGTTCGGCCTGGTACTGGCGATCGGTATCGTGGTGGACGACGCCATCGTGGTGGTGGAGAACGTCGAGCGGAACATTGAACTGGGACTCAACCCCTTCGATGCGACCAAAAAGGCCATGGGTGAAGTGACCGGCCCGATCATCGCCACGGCGCTGGTGCTGTGTGCGGTGTTCGTACCGGCGGCATTCATCTCGGGCCTGACCGGTCAGTTCTACAAGCAGTTCGCACTGACCATCGCGATCTCGACCGTGATATCGGCCTTCAACTCGCTGACCCTGTCACCGGCGCTGGCCGCTGTGTTGCTCAAAGGTCACGACGCACCGAAAGACCGCTTCTCGCGGGTGCTGGACAAGATCTTCGGTGGCTGGCTGTTCCGTCCGTTCAACCGCTTCTTCGACCGCGCCAGCCATGGCTACGTCGGCACGGTGCGCCGGGTTATCCGTGGCAGCGGCATCGCTCTCTTCGTGTACGCAGGCCTGATGGTGCTGACCTTCTTCGGTTTCTCCAGCACACCGACCGGTTTCGTACCCGGCCAGGACAAGCAATACCTGGTGGCCTTCGCGCAACTGCCGGACGCCGCGAGCCTGGACCGTACCGAAGACGTGATCAAGCGCATGTCCGACCTGGCACTGAAACAGCCGGGCGTAGAGAGCGCCGTAGCGTTCCCGGGCCTGTCGATCAACGGCTTCACCAACAGCCCGAACGCCGGCATCGTGTTCGTGACCCTGAAACCGTTCGACGAGCGTAAAGACCCGAGCATGTCCGCCGGTGCGATTGCCGGGGCCCTGAACGGCCAATACGCGAACATCCAGGAAGCGTACATGGCGATCTTCCCGCCGCCGCCGGTACAAGGTCTGGGCACCATCGGTGGTTTCCGCCTGCAAATCGAAGACCGGGGCAACCTGGGCTACGAAGAGCTGTACAAGGAAACCATGAACATTATTGCCAAGAGCCATAACGTTCCGGAACTGGCCAACCTGTTCACCAGCTATACCGTGAACGTGCCGCAGGTCGATGCCGCCATCGACCGGGAAAAAGCCAAGACCCACGGCGTGGCCGTCAGCGACATCTTCGACACCCTGCAGATCTACCTGGGTTCGCTGTATGCCAACGACTTCAACCGCTTCGGGCGCACCTATCAGGTCAACGTTCAGGCCGAACAGCAGTTCCGTCTCGAATCCGACCAGATCGGCCAGCTGAAAGTACGCAACAACAAGGGCGAAATGATCCCGCTGGCGACCTTCATCAAGGTCAGCGACACCTCGGGGCCGGATCGCGTGATGCACTACAACGGCTTTATCACTGCTGAAATCAACGGTGCCGCAGCCCCGGGCTACAGCTCCGGCCAGGCCGAAAAAGCCATCGAGAAACTGCTCAAGGATGAACTTCCGAACGGCATGACCTACGAGTGGACCGACCTGACCTATCAGCAGATTCTGTCCGGCAACACCGCGCTGTTCGTGTTCCCGCTCTGCGTATTGCTGGCGTTCCTGGTGCTCGCCGCTCAATACGAAAGCTGGAGCCTGCCACTGGCGGTGATCCTGATCGTACCGATGACCCTGCTGTCGGCCATCACCGGCGTGATCATCTCCGGCGGTGACAACAACATCTTCACCCAGATCGGTTTGATCGTACTGGTGGGCCTGGCCTGTAAGAACGCGATTCTGATCGTCGAGTTCGCCAAGGACAAACAGCAGGAAGGTCTCGATCCGCTGGCCGCTGTACTGGAAGCCTGCCGTCTGCGTCTGCGGCCGATCCTGATGACCTCGTTCGCGTTCATCATGGGTGTGGTGCCACTGGTGTTCTCCAGCGGTGCCGGTGCCGAGATGCGTCACGCCATGGGTGTGGCGGTGTTCTCCGGGATGCTCGGGGTGACCTTCTTCGGTCTGCTGCTGACGCCAGTGTTCTATGTACTGATCCGCAACTTCGTGGAACGCAGTGAAGCCCGCAAAGCGGCCAAGGCGCAGAATCTTCCACAGCAACTGGAGGCGCACCAATGAGTCTGAAAGTCTTCCTGCCGAGCCTGCTGGTACTGGCCTTGAGCGCCTGTGCAGTCGGTCCCGACTACAAGACCCCAGCCACGGAGGCGGCCAACATCACGGCCGCCACCGACGGCGCCGCCGGCCAGAAGAACTTTGACCGTTCGAAATTCGAAGGCATCTGGTGGCAGCAGTTCGACGACCCGACCCTCAACCAGTTGGTGACTCAATCGCTGCAGGGTAACCGTCAACTGCGCGTCGCCTTTGCCCGCTGGAAAGCGGCACGGGCGATCCGCGACGACGTCAGCAACGATGCGATGCCGACTATCACCAGTCGTGCCAGCAGCAATCTGGGCAAGGGACAGATTCCCGGCCAGACCACCCAACGGGTCAACAGCGAACGCTATGACCTGGGTCTGGACATGGCCTGGGAGGTCGATCTGTTTGGTCGCATCCAGCGCAACCTGGAAGCCAGCGAAGCCGATCAGCAGGCTGCCGAAGCCGATCTGTACCAGTTGCAAGTCACCATGATTGCCGAACTGGTGGACGCGTACGGTCAACTGCGTGGCGCCCAGCTGCGGGAAAAGATCGCCGTGGCCAACCTGGAAAACCAGCGGGAGTCGCGCAAGATCACCATCAGCCTGCGTGACGCCGGCGTGGGCGATCAGCTCGATGTCGAGCGCGCCGATGCCCGTCTGGCCTCGGTCGAAGCCAGCGTGCCGCAATTGCAGGCGGAGCAGGTCCGGCAGAAAAACCGCATCGCCACCCTGCTGGGTGAACGTCCGGACAAGCTGACCGTCGACCTGAGCCCGAAAGACTTGCCAGCGATTGCCAAGGCATTGCCGATCGGTAACCCGGGCGAACTGCTGCAACGTCGCCCGGACATTCTCAGCGCCGAACGCAAACTGGCTTCCGCTACGGCGCGTATCGGTGTGGCAAAGGCCGACCTGTTCCCACGGGTCAGCCTCAGCGGCTTCCTCGGCTGGACGGCCGGGCGTGGTTCGCAGATCGGTTCCTCGGCGGCCAACGCCTGGGCGCTGGGCCCGAGCATCACCTGGGCGGCGTTCGACCTTGGCAGCGTGCGGGCCCGTTTGCGTGGTGCCGACGCCGATGCCGAAGGCGCACTGGCGACCTACGAGCAGCAAGTGCTGCTGGCCCTGGAAGAGTCGGAAAACGCCTTCAGCGATTACGGCAAGCGTCAGCAACGGTTGATCTCGCTGATCCGCCAAAGCGAATCCAGCCGCAAGGCTGCCGATCTGGCTGAGATCCGCTACCGCGAAGGCACCACGGATTTCCTGGTGCTGCTCGACGCCCAGCGTGAACGCTTGAATGCCGAAGACAGCCAGGCCCAGGCCGAAGTCGAGCTGTATCGCGGCATTGTCGCGATCTACAAGGCTCTCGGTGGCGGCTGGCAACCGGAAACGGTCGCCAGCAAGTAACAGTTTTTTAAAGAGCTCCTTTGGTTGGCCGCAACCAACCAATTTTTTGCCCCGCGTATCATTCGGTCGCGGGGCTTTTTTGTGCCTGTCTTTCGTGATTCTCCAAAACGGTGACGGTGGCTGTGGTACCTGCCCTGAGGCGAACCTTGCCTGCATAGTCGGGGTCGATGCCAATTCGCACCGGCACCCGTTGTGCCAGCTTCACCCAGGTGTAACTGGGGTTGATGTTGGCCAGCAATCGACTGCCCGGCGCGTTTTCCCGGTCGGCGATGGCGAAGGCGATGCTTTGCACGGTGCCTCCGAACTTCTCACCGCTCATCAACTCGATCCGTACCCTGTCGCCCTCCTCGATCCGTGGCAGCTTGGTTTCCTCGAAATAGCCACTGACGTAGAACGAGTCGCTATCCACCAGTGCCAGCAATGCACCGCCGGCCACCGCGTAGTCGCCCTGCCGGGTCAACAGGTTGGTGACGTAGCCGCTGACCGGCGATTCGACACGGGTACGCTGCAAATCCAGTTCCGCCTGGGTCAGTGCCGCAATAGCCAGTTGAACGTTGGCTTCAGCCAATCCCAGATTCGCTTGATTACGCAGGAGATCAGCCTGGGCCACGGCCACGTCGGTGCTGGACTTTTCCCACTCTTCACCCGAAATCGCGAAGCCCTGTTTTAGCGTGCGCCTGCGCCGCTCCTCACTTTCGCGTTGCTTGAGCAAGGCCTCGCTGGCCACGATGGACGCCCGGGATTGACCCAGGGTGGCCTTGGCCACCTCCACCGAACGTTTGGCATGCTCGACCGCCAGGCTGTAGCGAGCCGGGTCGATTTCCAGCAGCAGTTGCCCCTTTTCAACGTGCTGATTGTCCTGCACCGCCAGACTGACGATGCGCCCCGAGACATCCGCCGACAGGGTCACCACGTCTGCCCTCACCCGGGCATCCCGCGTCCAGGGCGCGCGGGTGTAATGCTCCCAGGCGAACCAGCCGAGCACGATGGCCAGCAGCACCACAGCCAATGTCGTCAATCGAGTGAGCAACGTCTTCAAGGCATCAGGCTCCCATCAGCAATATCAATGTGGCGCAGACACAGGCGTACAGAGCGCCCTCGAACAGCGCTTCATGCCAGACCAGCCGCAGCACGCCGAGGCGGCGCAGTACCCAGTCCAGCAATAGAAAGACCGGTATGGCGAGGATCAGCGCCTGGGCGATAGGCGGCAGGTAGACGCCGCCGACCTCGAAATCAATGGGCAAGGACGGGTTCTCCTTCAGGGACGTTGTGCTGCAGATATTCACCGTGACGCTCAAGGAACGAGACGACGATCAACAGCGCCACACGCATGCGGAATACAGACCACAGGTGCTCGTGTGTGGCGGCATGCAGGTCATCCAGCTCGTCACCGAGCGCATGCAGCGTAGTCAGCAAGGCTGGCAAGTGCACATCCGGGCGGCCAGCGACGAAGCGGCCGGTCTGGCGCAAAGCGACCGTCAGTTGCCGGCCGAAGGTGTCTGTCAGTAAAGCGTTGCCCTGCACCTGCTGCCTGAGCTGGTGAATGGCGACACCGAGCGCCACACAGGCGAGACTGATTTCATAGCGTCGTTGCATGTCCGGATCATTGGCTGCCGGCAACAGACCCAGCATGGTGGTCAGGCGGTCAACCATGCGGCTTTCGAACGCGAATTGCTCTGCGTCCGTGGCAGGCGATTGGGTCAGTTGATACACCTGCTCCCGTGCTTCGTTATAGAACCGACGGATTCGCAACACTGGCCGGAACGGAAAAATCCACGCATAGACGATCAGGGCCAGCATCGCCGCACTGACATAGGCACCGGCAAACTCAAACCATTGAATGGCAGTGTTCTGCCCGGTTCCGACGTTCTGCGGGCCGAGCATCAGGAAACTCGACAAGCCCAGCCCCATGCCAATGCCCGCCGTGGCCGGGCTGGCCAGTCCTACCGCGATGACGTAAAGCAGCGGAGCCAGCAATATCGCCAGCCATTCGAAGTCGTTGACCGCCGGCACCAGCATGAACTGATACAGCGCCGAAACCACCAGTGCCAGGCCCAGTCCCCGGGCGTAGCTCTGCGCGGCGATCAAGGGGCGCGGGAACGTTGCCATCAGTGAACACAGGATCCCCACCAGAATCATCCCGCCACGGGCACCGTCCCAGGCAGTTTCGATCCAGATAAGCCCGGCCACCAGCAATGCACTGAAGGCCCGGATCGCATTCATCGTCGCCAGGGTGAAATCCAGGTGCAGCGGGCTGGACTGGCCACGGAACATGCAACTGGCCTCTCGGCCTTCCTGTATGGCTTCGCTCAGTTCGAGGATCTGCTCCAGTTGTTGCAGCAGCCGCGCCTGCTCCCAGCGAAGGGCCCATGCCAGCGAACGTAAGGTCGCACTCATGTCCTCGGTCAACTGTTCAGCCCGGTAGGCCAGCGCTTCGAACTGTTGTTGCAGGACAACCAGCTGATGCCTCATGTCTTCCGGCAGTGAACGCCCGTATTGTGCCAGTTGATCGAGAAAGGCCAGTTCATCGGCACGCAAGCGCTGGACCTCCAGCGGCAGATCCCCGTCCCAGCGTTCGGTCAGCAACTGCCGCTGATGACGCAGGGCTGTCAGGCGCGAAGTCAGCAGCATCAGTTGATTGCCCAGCATCAACACAAGATTGTTGGCACTGCGCAGACGCGGTGCATCGAAATACAGATGACGGCGCAAGCCTTCCAGGGCGCTGATTTCGCCGAGCAGTTGCATTTGCCGGCGCTGGAATTCGGATTCGCTTTCTTCGGTACGAATCACCGCAGCGGCATGGGTGGCGACCAGTTTGATCACCTGATCGACTTTGGCGAAGTAGTTGCGCGAAACCGCCTCCGGACGGGCCGTCAACAGGCTGACGACACAGACGCAGGCCACCGCCAGCAGGGTTTCGGTCACCCGGGTAACCGCCAGCAGGAAGGTGCCGTCCTGGTCCGGAATGGCCAGCAACGCCACCACCACGGCGGTGTAGCCACTGAGCACGAACGCCTGGGAACTGGTGTAGCGCAGCAAGGTGCCGCCGGCCGTGCACAGCGCCAGCCACAGCGCCAGGGTTGTGATGAAGGGCAAAGGCGCCTGAGGGAAAATCGCCATGATCAGCACCGCCACCGCCGCGCCCAGCGTGGTGCCGATGACCTGACCGAAACTGCGGGCCAGCGCCATCCCGGCCAGTGGCTGACTGATGATGACCACCGCCATGATCGACCATTTGGGCTGATCCAGATCGAACAGGAACGCCAGGTACAGCGTCAGCAATCCGGCTGCAATGGTGCGCAGGGCAAACAGCAACACTGCCTGACCGGGATGGATCACTGTCCTGAAATAATTGAGCAAGGCTTGCATGAACGCACTCGTCAAAGGAACTTCACCAAGCGTAGTCACTGCATCGAAAGCTCGACGGCTTCCAGGGCCGACAGATGTTGTAGGGATATTCATCCTCAGTCGCGTGACATATCGGGCAGAGTGTTTGACTCAAGGCGTCAGCTGACCGAAGCTTGCCCCTCTGCGTCAATATGAAAGCTTCGGATACCTGCATGCCTCAGTCCCGCCGCTACGTGTTCATCAGTCTTGGCCTCGTGCTTGTCCTTCTGGTTGCCTGGCTGTCGCTGCGCAGCACCGCTCCCGTGGTGCCGGAAGCCATCAAGCATGGCTACAGTGAAGCGCTGGCCGCCGCCCGGGCCGGCCAGCCGGGCGCGGCGCGGCTTTTGTACCAGCAACTGGGACGCCCGGATCTTTCAGTCAAGCGACGCGTCTGGCTGCATGCCGAGCTGCCGAACTACCCGAGCCCGCAAGCGTTGAAACTGGCCGATGCCGATCTGCAGAACGAATCCCCCGACGTACGAATGGCAGCGATCAGGAGCGTGACCGGTCTGGTGCCGGGTGGCCAGCGCAGTCTGTTGCTCGGCCCGTTGCTCGACGATGAGGACCAGAACGTTCGCTTTGCAGCAATCAACGCCCTGCTCGGCCTGTCCCCGGACCAGTTGGGCCTGTACTTCGCGCCGTTGCAGCAAGGCATCGACGTGTGGGAAGAGGCGCTCAAGCATCAGCCGGAAAGCGCTGCCAACCATGCGCAACTGGCGCGTCTGTACCTGCACAATGCCGAGCTTAAACAGGCGCAGGAAGCCCTCGAGCAGACCCTGCGTCTGGATCCCGCCAACCTGCCGGCGCTGGTGATGCAGATCGAGGTGCTCGACCGCCAGGGCCAGAGCGACGCCGCCCGGCAACTGCTGGCCCGACAGCTGAAGGCCCAACCCGATTCCGCCTACCTGCAACATGCCCTGGGTCTGTGGCTGCTCCATCACGATCAACGGGAATTCGCCCTGCTCGGCCTGTCCAAGGCCGTGGAGCTGGAACCCGACAACAAGGACTATCGCTACGACCTCGCCACCACGCTGCACAGCGCCGAGGAACTCGAAGCGGCGCAGAAACAGTTACAGGAAATCGTTCAGCGCCACCCCGCCGACCGCAAGGCACGGGTGCTGCTGATCAGTTACTGGAAAGAAAGTGGTCAGTTACAGAACGTGCAGGTTCTGCTGGCCCAGCTTGAGCAGATGAATCCGGACGACCCCTCGTTGCAGCAGGGTCTTTGAACGACTTCTGACAGCTTCCATGACACACCCGGAAAGAATTTCGGAACCGCCCTCTCGGCAAAGGGTCAAGTAAACAGGCAGCCCGCAAAGGCGTACACCGCCCGCTGCCTCGTTTCCCCTAGTCATGAGAGGGTATTTTTTGTCTACATCCAACGAGTTGATCAGCGCAAAAGCCGCCACGGGCATTGAAGGTCTGGACGACATCCTGGCCGGTGGTCTCTCTCGCAGTCATGTTTTCCTGCTGGAGGGCGAGCCTGGCACCGGTAAAACCACGGTGGCGTTGCACTTTCTCCTCGCCGGTGCCCGTGCCGGAGAGCGTTCGCTGTACATCACGCTCTCCGAAACCGAGCGCGAACTGCGCCAGGGTGCGGCATCCCACGGCTGGGACTTGAATGAAAACATCGAGATTTTCGAGCTGACACCGCCGGAAAGCCTGCTCAATGCCGAGCATCAGCAAAGCCTGTTGTACTCCTCGGATCTGGAACTGGGTGAAGCCACCAAACAGATTTTCGAAGTGGTCGAACGCTTCAAACCGACCCGGGTGGTGTTAGACAGCCTGTCGGAGATCAGACTGCTGGCGCAAAGCTCCCTGCGCTATCGCCGCCAGATTCTGGCGATCAAGCACTACTTCGTGCGCTATGACGCGACGGTACTGCTGCTGGACGACCTGACCACCGAATCCCTCGACAAGACGGTGCACAGCGTGGCCCACGGTGTCATCCGACTCGAAGAACTGACTCCCAACTACGGCGCCGAACGCCGACGCGTGCGGGTGATCAAGTATCGCGGCCAGAAGTATCGCGGCGGTTTTCACGACTTCACCATCATGGGCGATGGCGTGCATGTCTTTCCGCGTCTGGTGGCAGCCGAACACCGCGGCGACTATCCCCGCCTGCAACTGACCAGCGGGATCAACGAAATGGACGCGCTGCTGGGTGGCGGCATCGAGACCGGCTCCAGCACGCTGATACTTGGCCCGGCCGGTACCGGCAAATCGCTGATCTCGATGATCTTCGCTGCCGCAGCGGTAACGCGTGGCGAGAAAGCGGCATTATTCATTTTCGACGAAGAACTGGGCCTGCTGTTCGAGCGCATGAAAAATATCGGCATCGACCTCAAGGCCCTGCAAGCCACCGGTAATCTGCTGATCGAGCAGGTCGACGCCGCCGAGTTGTCCCCCGGTGAGTTCTCCCATCGAGTACGACGCTGTGTCGATGAAGCCGACATCAAGACCGTGGTGATCGACAGTATTAACGGCTATCAGGCCGCCATGCCGGAAGAAAACGCGCTGGTCCTGCACATGCACGAACTGCTGCTGTACCTGAACCGCAAGGGCGCTGCGACCTTCATGACCGTCGCCCAGCATGGTCTGGTCGGCGACATGCAGGCGCCGGTGGACATCACCTATCTGGCCGACACGGTCATTCTGCTGCGCTACTTCGAAGCACTCGGCAAGGTGCGTCGGGCGATTTCGATCATCAAGAAACGCACCGGCAGCCATGAGTCGACCATCCGCGAATACCGGATTTCCGCCCAGGGCATGACCATCGGCGAACCACTGGAAGCCTTCCAGGGTGTGCTGCGCGGTGTGCCCACGTACCTCGGCGCGAGCAATCCGCTGCTCAAGGAAGACAACTTGTGACTGTCACCGTCCCGCTGTCCGAACGGGCGCTGATTCTGGCGCCCCTGGGTCGCGACAGCCAGATTGCGCTGATGATCCTCAACGAGGCCGGGTATGGCGGCCTGATCACCCCGGACCTCGCCAGCCTGTGCAGTGAACTTGAGCCCGGCGCGGGCCTGTTGTTGATCGCCGCTGAAGCCTTGTGTGGTCCGGAACTGGAAACCCTGTTGCAGTATCTGGAACAACAGCCCGCCTGGTCGGATCTGCCAATCGTACTCCTCACTCATCACGGCGGATCCGAACAGGGCCCCTCTTCCCGGCTCAGCGAACTGCTTGGCAACGTGACCTTTCTTGAGCGTCCCTTCCACCCGGCGACGCTGGTCAGCCTGATCTCTGCCGCGTTGCGCGGTCGACGACGACAGTACGAAGCCCGCGACCGTCTGATCGATCTGAGCGAAAGCGAGCGGCGTCTGCAATCGACCCTCGAAACCCTTGAGCAACAAGTCGAGGAACGCACGGCGCAACTGCGGCACAACGAAGAAGCCCTGCGCCAGTCGCAGAAGATGGAAGCGGTCGGTCAGCTCACCGGCGGGATCGCCCACGACTTCAACAACATGCTGACCGGGATCATCGGCAGTCTGGAATTGCTGCGCCGGCGTCTGGCCCGTGGCCGGACAGAGGATCTCGACAGCCTGATCGATCTGGGCGTGACCTCCGCCAACCGCGCGGCGGGCCTGACTCACCGTCTGCTGGCGTTTTCCCGCCGCCAGTCGCTGGATTCCAAAGCGGTGCAGATGAATGATCTGGTGCAATCAATGGGCGAGCTGCTGCAACGCAGCCTGAACGAAAGCATCCAGCTGGACATGCGTTTGCACGAGCAATTGTGGGTGGCCGAGGCCGACCCCAATCAACTGGAAAGCGCCCTGCTCAACCTGGTGATCAACGCCCGCGATGCGATGCCCGACGGCGGCAATCTGGTGGTCGAAACGGGCAATCAGGTGCTGGATCGTGATTTCACCGCGAGCTACAGCAATCTGCAACCCGGCGACTATGTCGTCTTGAGTGTCACCGACAACGGCTGCGGCATGCCGCAGAGCGTGATCAACCGCGCGTTCGATCCGTTTTTCACTACCAAACCGATTGGTCAGGGCACCGGGCTGGGTCTGTCGATGATCTATGGCTTCAGCAAGCAGTCCGGCGGGCATGTGTCGATCGACAGCGAAATCGATCAGGGCACCACGGTCAAACTCTATCTGCCGCGCTTCCAGGGTGAGTCCCTGCCCCACACCCCGATGGATGCGGAACAGACTCCGGACGCCCTGGAAGGCGAAACCGTGCTGATCGTCGAAGACGATCCCGCCGTGCGCGTACTGGTCAGCGCCGTATTGAGCGAGTTGGGTTATGGCTTTGTCGAAGCCAGCGACGCCGACGGTGCCGTGCCCATCCTGGACTCGGCGCAGCGCATCGATCTGCTGATCAGCGACGTCGGTCTGCCAGGCATGAACGGCCGGCAACTGGCGGAAATCGGCCGACAATACCGGCCGGAATTGAAAGTGCTGTTCATCACCGGCTATGCCGAGCACGCCGCGGTGCGCGGCGGATTCCTCGACCCAGGCATGCAGATGATCACCAAACCCTTCACCTTCGATCTGCTGACGGCGAAGGTGCGGGAAATGATCAAGAGCTGAGGCGATTGACGCCTCAGGCCAGCAGCTCCTGAATCTTCTCCTGCAACACGTCCAGATCGAATGGTTTCTCCAGGATCGGCGCCCGGCGGGTAATCGGGCTGCCGGTCTCGCGGATTTCCTGCGGATAGCCGCTGATGAAGATTACCTTCAGATCAGGACGCAATTTGACGGCGGGTTCGGCGATCTGCACGCCGGAAATTCCGCCCGGCAAGCGAAAATCGGTAATCAACATGTCCAGATGCGGCTTGCTCGCCAGAATCTCGAACGCCTGCTCGCCGTTTTCGGCCTGCAATACGCGATAGCCCTGGCCTGACAAATAATCGGTCAGGACCATCAGGATCACCGGTTCGTCCTCGACGACGAGTACTACATCTTGTGCATCTACGCTCATGGGAAGCCTTTGTTCGGTCAATAGCTGCTGATACGACCGTGTGGTCACTCAGAGGTTGCGTTTGTTTCGCCGTTTTCCTGGAGCGGCAGACAAACGCGAAACAGGGCGCCCTCGTTGATCCTGCTTTCGACGACGATGGAGCCGCCGTGGGCGGCGACGATCTGCTCGGAAATGAACAGACCCAACCCGAGACCGGCGACCACCGTCTTGGCGGAAACCCGTTCGAACTGTTGAAAAATGCGCTTCTGATTCTCCTCGCTGATGCCGATGCCCTGGTCCGCAACTTCGACCCGCGCCTCATTACCTTCGCGATAGACCCGCACCTGCACCGGGCTCTTGCCGCCATAACGCAAGGCGTTGGTCAGCAGGTTCGACACCACTTGCTCGATGCGGAACTCGTCCCACTGCCCCTCCACCGGATCTGTCGCGGTAAAGCTGACTTCAGTCTCGGCCGCTTCGATCTGCTGGGCGAAATTCTGCAGCAGGTTGCCCACCAGTTGCGAAAGATCGAAGCGGCTCGGTCGGATCGACAGCTTGCCGGTACGGATCCGCGACACGTCGAGCATGTCCTCGATCAGGCGGATCAGGCTTTTGATCTGACGCTCGTCGCGGTCGACCATGGCGTGCATCTTGTCGAGGGTGAACGCGGCGGCGTTGTCCCGGGCCAGGTGCATCTTGCGCAGCTGCGTTTCGAGGATAAGGCCGTTGAGCGGCGTGCGCACTTCGTGGGCGACGATCGACATGAAATCGTCACGCATGCGCACCGCCTGCTCCAGTTCGCCCTGGGTGCTTTGCAGTTGCTGCAACAACGCTTCCTGTTCGCGACGGCTCTGCTCCAGCGCTTCGACCTGTTGTTTCATCGCCTTGCTCTGGCGATAAAGGTCGACGAAGACGTTGACCTTGCTCTTCACCGCATGGATATCCAGCGGCTTGTGCAGGAAGTCCACCGCGCCACTTTCATAACCCTTGAACGCATAGTTCAGCTCACGGCCGGCAGCGCTGACGAAAATGATCGGGATGTTCTTGGTCTTCTCGGTGCCGCGCATCAGTTCGGCCAGTTCGAAGCCGTTCATGCCGGGCATCTGCACATCGAGAATGGCCATGGCGAATTCGTGTTGCAGCAACAGCGACAGCGCTTCGTCTGCTGAAAGCGCTTTGTAAACGGTGCGGTCTTCGCGTTTGATCAGCGCTTCGAGAGCCAGCAGGTTCTCGGGCAGATCGTCGACGATCAGCAGTTTTGCCTGGATATTACTCAGCATGCGATTCGTTCCAGCTCGACAAGCAAACGGCCGATGCCGCGTATGGGAAGTATGTGATCCGGTTGATGAGTCTTCAATGCGGCCTCGGGCATGGTCGCCACCAGCGCGTCCTGCGGATCCTGAACGATGGTCAGCCCGCCCTGGCGTTTGACCTGGGCAAGACCTCTTGCGCCGTCGTGATTGGCCCCGGTCAGCAGCACGGCAGCCAGCGCCGGTCCGTAGACATCGGCAGCGGACTCGAACAGAAAGTCGATCGATGGCCGCGAATGGTGCAAACGGTCCTCCAGGCTCAACGACAGGCTGCGATCCTGCTCCACCGACAAGTGATAACCCGGTGTGGCGAAGTACACCGTGCCGGGACTGATGTCCTGTTTATCGATGGCCTCGGTCACCGGCAACGCCACGCGCCGGGCGAACACCTCGGCGAGTTGGCTGCGTCGTTCTTCCGGCAGATGCAGCACGATGATGATCGGCAGACCGAAGCCTGCCCGCAGCGAACCGAGCAGGGTCAACAAGGCCTCGACGCCACCGGCGGAAGCCCCGACCACAATCGCCTCGACCCGAGGCAAATCCGCTGCACTGTTCATGATTTGCGGTAGATCCGTTCTTGTTTCACCAAGGGTTCGAACTGGTTGGAGTAGCCGGAAAAATCCAAAGTTTCCTTGCTGCCCAGCACCAGAAAACCACGATGGCACAACGATTCATGGAACAACCCGAATGCCCGATCCTGAAGTTTTTTATTGAAATAAATCAACACGTTACGACATGAAATTAATTGAGTTTCGGAGAATACGCTATCCGTTGCCAGGCTGTGATCGGCGAAGGTCACGTTCTCGCAAAGGCTCTTGTCGAAAATCGCGTAACCATACGCAGCCGTGTAGTAGTCGGCAAACGAGCGCTGACCGCCGGCCTGCTGGTAGTTGGCGGTGTAGGCGCGCACGTTCTCCATCGAAAAGATCCCCTGCTTGGCCTTGTCCAGCGAGCGCGGGTTGATGTCGGTGGCGTAGATGATCGTGCGATCGAGCAGACCTTCTTCGCGCAGCAGGATCGCCATCGAGTAGACCTCCTCACCGGTGCTGCACCCGGCGATCCAGATCTTGATCGACGGATAGGTCTTGAGCAGCGGCACCACTTCCTGACGGATCGCCAGGAAGTGCGACGGATCGCGGAACATCTCACTGACCGGAATCGTCAGCAGTTGCAGCAGTTGCATGAACGCCGTCGGGTCATGCAGGACCTTTTCCTGCAGCGCCGAAATGGTCGCGCATTCGAACTGGCTCAGCGCATGTTGCACCCGGCGCTTGATCGAGGCGCCGGAATAATCGCGAAAGTCGTAGCTGTACTTGAGATAAATCGCCTCGATCAGCAACCGCAGTTCGATTTCACTGTTTCGTTCAATGTGATTACTACGTTCCACTAAATGCGTTCCATCTTCGGCAACCACACGCGAATCAGCGAGAACAGGCGATCCAGATCGATGGGCTTGGCCAGGTAATCATTGGCGCCCGCCTGCAGGCAGCGCTCCTGATCGTCCTTCATGGCCTTGGCCGTCACCGCGATGATCGGCAGCTTGCGCCAGCGCGGATCCTTGCGGATTTCCATGGTGGCTTCAAAACCATCCATTTCCGGCATCATCACGTCCATCAGCACCAGATCGATGTCCTCGACTTCTTTCAGTTTTTCAATCGCTTCACGGCCGTTCCGGCCGATCACCACGACTGCACCCTTGGTTTCCAGCGCGCTGGTCAGGGCGAAGATGTTGCGTACATCGTCGTCCACCAGCAGCACTTTGCGGCCCTCGAAGACCTTGTCGCGGCTACGCGCGGTCTTGAGCATCTTCTGCCGTTCATGGGACAACTGCGATTCGACTTTGTGCAGAAAGAGTGTGACCTCGTCCAGCAGGCGCTCCGGCGAGCGTGCGCCCTTGATGATGATCGAACGCGAATACTTGCGCAGATCGGCCTCTTCATCGCGGGTCAGGTTGCGTCCGGTGTAGACGATCACCGGCGGGAACGAGCAGATGTCTTCGGTGGACATGCGCTTGAGCAGATCGTTGCCGAGCATGTCCGGCAGCTTAAGGTCGATGATCATGCAATCGAAGATCGTCGTGCGCAGCAGCTCCAGCGCATCCTGCGCCAGGCCGACAGCGGTGATTTCAATGTCGTCATCACCGATCAGACGGGCGATGCTTTCCCGTTGCAGATCGTCGTCCTCGACCAGCAGCACGCGTTTGACCTTCTGGGTCAGCTTGGCCTCAAGACGCGCGAACACGTCCTTGAGCTCTTCGCGGGTGGTCGGTTTGACCGCGTAACCGATGGCACCCATGTGCATGGCAGCCTCGACACGATCCTCGACCGAAATCACGTGCACCGGGATGTGGCGGGTTTCGGCGTGTTCTTTCAGGCGTTGCAGGACGGTCAGGCCCGAGTGGTCCGGCAGGCGCATGTCCAGCAGGATCGCATCCGGTACGAACTCTTTCGCCAGGTCATAACCTTCATCGGCACCGTGGGCGACCAGACACTGATAACCCAGCTCGTGGGCCAGGTCGTACAGGATATGAGCGAAGTTCGGCTCGTCTTCCACCACCAGAATGCAGCGGGTGTCGAACGGCGCTTTGTTGCGGTCGTCATTGAAGCGCGGGATATCCGCGGAGGCCACCGGCGAAACCGCCACCACTGGCGCGGCAACCTGTGCGGGTGGGGTAAACGTCAGCGGTGCGATCGCCGCTTCACCGTCTTCGCTGTATTGCTGCGGCAACACCAGGGTAAACACGCTGCCCTGCCCCGGTGCACTGCTGACGCTGATTGAACCACCCAGCAACATCGCCAGATCCCGGGAAATCGACAGCCCCAGACCGGTGCCGCCGTACTTGCGATTGGTGGTGCCGTCAGCCTGGCGGAAGGCCTCGAAAATGCTTTCCTGCTGGTCCTGCGCAATCCCGATCCCCGAGTCGCGCACGATAAAGGCAATGCGATCGTCCGGCTGGCCGGCGATGGTCAGGCTGACCGTGCCGTGCTCGGTGAACTTCACGGCGTTGGACAGCAGGTTCTTGATCACCTGCTCCAGACGCTGGCGGTCGGTGAACAGGGTGATCGGCGCATCCGGTTGCAACTCGACACTGAACGTCAGTTTCTTGTCTGCAGCCAGGGGTTCGAACACGCTGCGCAAGCCATCGGCCAGACGCGCCACACTGGTGTTTTCCGGAACCACTTCGAGTTTGCCGGCTTCCACCTTGGAAATGTCGAGAATGTCGTTGATCAGGTTGAGCAGATCGTTGCCGGCGGAATAGATCGACTCGGCAAACTTCACCTGCTCGGCGCTGAGATTTTCCTGCGGGTTTTCCGCCAGCAACTTGGCCAGGATCAGCGAACTGTTCAGCGGCGTGCGCAGTTCGTGGGACATGTTGGCGAGGAATTCGGATTTGTACTTGCTTGAGCGCTGCAACTCTTCGGCGCGCTCTTCCAGTTGCACCTGAGCCTGATTGAGCTCGGTGTTCTTCTGGTCCATGGCATCGCGTTGCTCGGCCAGGGTCTGGGCCTGTTCGGCCAGTTGCTCGTTGGTCTGTTCCAGCTCGACTTGCTGGGTTTCCAGGTGCGCCTGGGATTCCTTGAGAATCCGCGACTGTTCTTCCAGTTCTTCGTTGGCGGTTTTCAGTTCTTCCTGTTGCACCTGCAACTCTTCATTGAGCTGCTGGGTTTCGGCCAGGACTTCCTGCAGACGCTGGCGATAACGCGCCGCCTCGATGGACGTGCCGATGTTGCCGGCAATCAGTTCCAGCAGCGCCACATCGCGCTCGGTCAACGGACGCAGGAAACCAAGTTCGATCACGCCATTGACCCGGTCGTCATCGCTGGTCGGCACCACCAGCACGCTGTGCGGCAAACCTTCACCCAGACCGGAGCTGACCTTGAAGTAATCGGCCGGCACCGAATCGAGACGAATCAGCCGCGCCTGCTGGGCAGCCTGACCGACGATGCCTTCGTCGCTATAAAGGGATTGTTCCTGTTGTTCCTGCTCGCGAGAGAAACCGTAAGTTGCCACGCGCTTCAGGCCGCCATGTTCTTCACGCACGTACAACGCCGCGACGGCAGTGCCCAGGTATTGCGCACAAAATTGCAGGATGTTGCGACCCAACAGGTTGAGCGTCAGTTGTCCCAGCACCTGCTCGGCCAGTTCGGTCTGGCCTGTGCGTAGCCAGGCCTGCTGCGAGAGGCGTTCAGCGCTGGCCAGTTGTGCAGCAAGGTTGGCGCTATAACTGTTGGACAGGCTGACCAGATCGCGCCGGCCAATGTAGGCCAGCAAACCGCTGATGCCAGCGATGAACAGCAGATACAGGCTGATGCTCCAGATCGTGGTCCGGCGCACATCTTCGTTGCGCGTGGTGCGCAATGTCTGCTCGGTGTCGATCACGTCATCGAATTGCTTGCGGATCTCATCGGTCAGGCGCTTGCCGCGCCCGGCCTTGACCGCAGCCTTGTAGTCGCCGCTGGCGCGCTGCAGGTCGATCATCGATTGCGCGTAGGTCGCCCACTCGGTCTGCAGCGCCTGCAAGCGGCGCAAGCGATCGGTCTGCACCGGGTTGTCGGCGGTCAGTTCGAGCAAGGTATTGAGCGCCACGGCAATGCGAGGCTTGGCCGTTTCATAGGGGTCGAGGAAGTGCTCGTCGCCACTGAGCAGGTAGCCGCGCATGCCGGTTTCCAGATCGACCGTGAGCTTCACCGCTTCGTTGGCGTTATTGATCACCCGGTCGGTGTGCTCCACCCACTGGATGACCGACAGCAAATAAGTGATCAGCGACACGAAGAACACGGCACTGATCGCACCGACGCCCAGTGGCAGCGCGATGTTGCGGGTCAGCAGTTTGCGAAACCGTGATTCATCAACCGAAGACGGAGAGGACATGTGGCAGCCTTGTCGAACTGTTGAAAACCAGGGAGTTTGCCCCAAAACGGCGGCATGGATCCATTTTTCTCACAGTCTTAGCACTGTTTTCCCACATTTGCCTGCGCCGGATCGCCAACCAACGGTTATCCTTGCCCGCCCGTTTGCGCCTATTCTTTTTTGTATCCATCCGGGAACTTGTGGCCATGCGCCACTTACTCATGCAAGAGCCCGGCAATTTTGATCGACCGGCGCCCCGTCCCCCATTCTTGAGAGCCGCCACTATGTCCACCACCACGTCCACCATCCTTGTAGTAGAAGACGACACCATCGTGCGCATGCTGATCGTCGACGTGCTGGAGGAACTGGACTTCAAGGTGCTGGAGGCGGACGGCAGCGAACAGGCCCTGGCAATCATCAAGGATGCAAATCAGCACATCGATCTGATGATGACCGACGTCGGGCTGCCGATCATGGATGGCCGTCAACTGGCCACCGAGGCTCGAAATATCCGCCCTTCACTGCCGATTCTGTTTGCCAGCGGTTATGCCGAGACCATTGAAGTGCCGGCGGACATGCATGTGATCGGCAAGCCTTTCTCGATCGATCAACTGCGTGACAAGGTCAAAGCGGTTATCGGGCAATCCTGAAGCCGGAACTTCAAATCCGGAAATAAGCATGGGCAGACTTTCAATCTGCCCAGACCAACTTTGAAACGACCCACAACTTCCCAGCAGCCACAGAAGCCAATTATTCTGAGGCCGGCCCGAAGTTGTCGGTTTATTGAAATATAAACTTTCATTCCAACTTCGAGGAGCCTCGCCCTGCCCACAACTCAAGGAAGACTTGCTCATGCAACCTGCACAGAGCGGAAGCCTGCTGGATATCGATAATGTTGCACTTGATTCCGCGCATTTAACTGAACGCCGAATCGCTGATCAGACAGAACAGTCCAATATTGTTTCAACACTTTCCGACATTGCAGCGAAACGCGAAGATGCCGCCCCTGTCGACCTGCATTTCATCACTGTCTCGCGGGTATCGGACAGCGCCTTTGATAACGCTGTGGAGTTTGCCCGCATTGCTTTGGCGAAGATGCTGGAGACCGATGATTTTCTGTTTCTTGCGGAAAAACATGCACTACCCGCTGGTGCGCCAGTGTGCATCGACAAAAACGCCAGGCTCAACGTACAGATCAATGACGCCTGGCTCGATATCACCCATGACGCGGTGATCACTGCCGACCTGCAAGAAGACATCTTTACATTGGGTGAATGTGCGGAGCAAACCGGTGGCCAAGTGTTTTCCTCAAAGGTGTTCGGCCTTGAACAGTGGCTGAACTTCCATCATTACGCACTGCCCGCCACTGTTGCTGAAGTACGTGAATTGATTGCCTGGCTGGCGTTTCAAATGCCGGACAGCCCGGCGACCGGCGATTATCACGAGCTGTTGATGGCGCCGGCGGAGTCGGCATTCCACTTGAGCGAGACCGATCGAGCAACGATCAGGCAAGTCGCCAGGGACACGACCCGAAACCGCATCAGCCTCCTGCAACATATCGCCACTGCGGAATTCGCCTCGCTCCCGGCTGCAACACGGCGCGAACAGGCGGCCACTTATCTGGACCACTTTCTGCAGACCCCCGAGGCCGGAGCACTGGGCATTCACCTGCATGACCGCCTCGGATGGCATCTGGAGCAAGACGATCACGACATCGCGGCACGACAGATCAAGTGCCTGGTGGCCACCGCACTGATCCTCGATCTGGGATTCGAGGTCGAGCGGCATGCCAGCGTCATTGCCGGTTTTCATCTGTATCACCCTGATAACGCCTCGAAAACTGCCCCTCAGGTGGTTGAAGCACTGGAATGGCAACTGACTCGTGAAGCGCAATTGCCACCGGCTTACGCGCCCCTGGCTGCCCATTTGCTGCTGGCCTGCGCCGCGCCACAACTGCTGATTCAGCAGACGCCCGCCGAGTTGACGATTGGCAAGCCTGGCTGGGTGATCGTGTCCCAGGCGGTCGCACTGGTCGAGCTCACGGCGCCAGGGGCATCGCGCCTGATGACCTACGACCGGATCAAGGCGTTTTCCGAACTGGCGCCTGTCAGTCCCGTCCAGCGTACGCTGCAAGAGTTGGCGACCATCACGCCCATTCTCCAGTGGGCGAGGCTCAACGGGGTCTTGCCCGAGGCAAACGGCCGTGATGATGACGTGCACGCATTTACCACCGCCGCCAGCCGTTTCAGCCAGTACGTAGAGGCGTTGAACGACGTCGAAACCGGCATTGCGATTGTTCCGCCTGATCGACGGCAACTGGCGCTGCAAGAGTTGAAACGCGTCATGCCGGACGGCAGTTACCTTGAACAACAGGTATTCCGGGCCAACTTCGATGTTGCGCTTGGCGAGCGCAGTGCACTGGAATGGCTGACTCTTTTTTTCCCCTCCAGCGAGGGAAATGTGAAAGACACTTCTGCAGTAGGCAGGTTGCGTGTCTCGATTCTCGACCTTTACATGTCGGGTGATCTGGTCGTCAACGGCAAACTCACCGACAAGTTTGTCAGCACCGCAAACTTCAACCCGCCGCAGAATGCTTATTCTCGACTCGGCGAACTGAAACCGATCGACGCCTTATTTGAAAAATCATTCGACCAATATCATCTGACGCTGAAGAAAATCCAGGCCTCGATTCTCAAAATGGCAGTGTCCAACTTGCCGGAAGCTGACAGGACGATGATCGCCAATGGCTTTATTACGTTATATACCGTCAGGGAATCGGTAAACCCCCTCAACCCGTTTGAAGAAACCCAGCGCCAGCGTGATGCAGCCAAGGGTCGCTACGGCCTTATTATCGGATGCCAGCATGAAAAGGCGTTTCGCTGTTATGAGCTGTTTACTCTCAGAGGGTTGTGTCGTGAACGCCCGGAACTGGCCGACATGTTGCGGTCCAGCGGCACAATGTTCGAAGACGCTTCGCTGGAGTATGGCGGCAAGGACACGGACTTCCAGCCAAAGAAACCTGCACAACAATGGCCACTCGACGTTGATGCCTACCTGAAGGGCGATGCCCCGAAACCTGGAGCATCGTCCCGTGTGGTCGTGGAAAAGCTCTGGCATTTCTTCCTCGCCTCGGATGAGGTCCAGCCAATCCCGCTGTTCTTTTCCCGGGCATACGAGGCCCTGGCCGACGGCGTTCTGGGCAATCATCCGGTAGCGACTCGCGACGAACTCTATTCATCGCTGTACGCACCGACCGAACTGCAAAAAATTCGCGCTAACAACAATCAGATCAATGAAGCCGTTATCAATGTGATCGTGCCCTTCAAGAAATGCATTGAAGACATCCGCGCAGGCGATGCGGAGCGGGTGTCCGAAGGCATTGGCGGCTGCATTCTTGATGGCCTGGCTTTACTGGGGCTGGTGGTCGGCTTTGGCGCCACGGTCGTGGGCATCGTCGGCAAGACAACGTCGACCACCGCCAAGGCATTGAGCATCGCCAAGGCGGGCGTCCACTTGTCGGTATCGCTCTTCAATCCCCTGGATGGTTTACCGGCGCTGGCTGTGCAAGGTGGGCGTCTGGCCAAGCGTGGCGTTCTGCTGTTGAGCAAACACGGGCTCAATGTGGTGGAAACCGCCACCGGGCAACTGCGCAAACTGACCGGCGGCGCCCAGTCCTACGATTTGATCAAGGCCGCGCAAAGAACCGATGTATTTCAAGGCATCTGGAAAGCGGCGGACAATCTGGGCGATCCGGTCGACCTGCTGGCGCTTCAGCGCAACAGTGACTGGTATGCATTGAACATGAGGATCGGCGCTGCCTGGGGACCGAAGCTGAAGGGGTTCAAAACGACAGTGGGTTCCCGGTTCAAACAATTGCTCAGCGCAATAAAGCCCTACAGCTATACCCGCGCTTACGTCAAAAAAGCGATGCCACTCGCAAAATCGAAGCTGGACAACGCCATTGAACTGCTGTCGAGTCAACCAGATGATGAGGTTCGACAGATACTCAGGCTGGTCTTTGGCAACGATTCGGACGAGGCAGTGAAGTATTTGCTCGGGAATTTTCGTGAAATGCGAAAAGATCTGGACTCGGTGACGCTTGCCAATATGTCTTTCAGGCGGGGATCCGATGCGGTGGCGGGGCTTCGTAGCAACATGTACAAACAATGGAAACAGAGCTTGCTGACTGGCAAGCATTCACAAGAACCGGCGCAGCATTTCATCGTGATCTACAAAGACGGGATGAATGATCTTTACAAAATTTCCAGTTATGACGACACAAGAATCGCAGATGCGCTGATTCATGAAATGTCCCATGGCGCACCGGCAACATTGGATTTTTATTACGGATACTCGCTTCCCCAATACTCAAACAGAGCTCCGATTGATGCCGCCGGTTTGCTCGATTTCGCCAGGAACGCAAAAAAAGCTCATCCTGAGAACTTGGTCAACCCACACTTCCTGTCTGCTCAACCACCCGCGTTCGCAGAGTTTGCCAACGCGCCGCACTACTCAACGCTGGTCCGAAGTCACCCGGCACTCATCAATGCCGACTCTTATTCACTGGCGATCTCATTGCTTGATCAGCGCAAGAGCAACCCGGGCGGCCTGCTTGACAATCTAAGCTTAATGGAATGGGCATTACGGGACTCGCTGGATACCCCACATCAGTTCATTCGGGGGACTTTGCCCATCAATCTTTCGAGTACGGGAGTCTGACGACATCCCACCAAGCCTGACCTGGTGTGTTCTAATGCGCGGCCGATTTTTCTTACACACGCTCCAGGGAATTCCGTTTATGCACCAGCCCGCAACCAAAGTCCTTGTCATTGGTTACGTCTGGCCGGAACCCCGCTCCTCGGCCGCGAGCGGGCATGTGATGCAGATTCTCGAGACCTTCCTGCAACAGGGCTGGCAAATAACCTTTGCCAGCCCGGCGGGCGTCGGCGAACATCCGGCCGATCTTGCCGAGTTGGGCATCCGTACTGTTCCGATCGAATTGAACAACAGCAGCTTCGATGTCGTCGTCAGCGAACTGGCACCGGATATCGTGCTGTTCGACCAGTTCATGATCGAAGAACAATTTGGCTGGCGCGTGGAAAAACACTGTCCCAATGCTTTGCGCGTACTGGAAACATCGGACTTGCAGAGTTTGCGGCACGCTCGTCATCAACGCTTGAAGGATCGGCTGAAGGCCAGCGATGACGCAAACGACTTCCATGCGTTGTTCGCGCCCGCGCTGCGCGAAGAGTTCGAGCTGATGGCTGACACCGACCTGGCCAAACGCGAGATTGCCGCGCTGTTTCGCTGCGATCTGAACCTGATGATTTCACAGGTCGAAATCGAGTTGTTGGTACAGCAGTTCAAGTTGCCGCCCGAGTTATTGCACTGGTGTCCGTTGATGGTCAAACCGTCCAGCTCGCCGGCAAAACCTTTCGAGGAGCGCGCGCACTTCCTCAGTATCGGCAATTTCCGCCACGCGCCGAACTGGGACGCGGTTTTATGGATGAAATCGGCCGTCTGGCCGCTGATCCGCGAGCAACTTCCGAAAGCACAGTTGCACATCTACGGTGCCTACACGCCGCCCAAGGCCGCAGCCTTGCACAACGCCGCGCAGGGTTTTCACATCATGAACTGGGCCGAAGATGCGTTGCAGGTCATGTCCGATGCGCGCATCTGCCTGGCACCTCTGCGGTTTGGCGCGGGCATCAAGGGCAAGCTGATCGACGCCATGCTCTGCGGCACCCCGAGTGTCACCACGCCGATCGGCGCTGAAGGCATGCACACCGACCAACCCTGGCCGGGCGCCATTTGTCGTACGGCGCAGGATCTGGCCAATGCCGCCGTTGAGCTCTATCGCGACGAGGTCCGCTGGCAAGCGGCTCAGTCTCAGGGACAAGCACTGCTCAACGACGTTTACCCGCAAGCCATACATGGACCGGCGTTGATCAACAAGTTGCAGGAGTGTCGCAAAAACATTGTTCAACTAAGACGTCAAAATTTTATTGGCAGCATGCTGCGCCATCACTCACATAAAAGCACCCAATATATGGCGCAGTGGATTGAGGCCAAGAACCAGAACAAGTAACTCGTCTGGAAATTTTCAAAAACAAAACCCAATAACTTGAATTATTCCTTACATAGCCAACCAGCATTTCAAACCCTATAAAAATCCTGCAAGTGCCGCCCTGCTTATCTGGACAGAGCGGCATCTATTAAAACTTATGCAGGATGCACTTATGATCACTAACAACTGGATGGGCTCGACACCCGCCATTGACTCACTGTCGATTTCTGAACTGACTCTGCCGGGCACTCATAACGCCGGCAGTGACTGGCGCGCTTCCTATCCGCTTTTCGGCCCTCCGCGCCACTGGCTCGCATGCCAGCACGACTCCTTTCATGCCCAGTTGAATCATGGCTCCAGGGCGCTTGATATTCGCCTGACCTATGATCAAAAAGGCGAAGGTTCGAGACAATTTGTCATCCACCATAACGGCCATCGAAACTCTCGAACCCTGGAAAATCTGATCACCGACGTCAATAAGTTCCTCGACAGCAACCCGGATGAATTCATTATTCTGGACTTTCACAGTCTTGACGGGAGCGACTTCAATTACGACTACTTCAATAAAATAGTGATCCACTTTCTGGGCCATCGACTTGTTCCCCGCCAGCACTTGTCATTGAGCCTTCGTGAACTCAAACGCGCCAGTACGCAACAACGTGTGTTTGCTGCGGCCAGGTCACATTGGCAACTGGATCACAAACTGTTCCACGATCAGATCAGCCATCGATGGTCCGGCAATGGCATTACCAGCCCAAATGAATTGAGGCAATTTATTGGCAGCGTTCTGCAGAACCCGCCGGGTACCTGGAAGCCCTGGTCGTTATCCGCCACCAGTTACACCGCCCTTGGCGGTCCCGTCGACATTCACGACAAACTGAACGAATGGTTCGATCTGGACAAAAGTGACTGGGCGTTGAAGTGCAACATTATCAATGTCGACTTCATGGAAGAGTCGGACCTGGTGGAGTTCTGCCGGATTGCCAGTTTGATGAAGGCCGAATCCCGCTCGCTCTGAGCCGCAATGGAAACTGGCGCACCTCGCGCACAAAGAGGCATGATCGCCGGGCGATAACAAAAAAAGCGCCCCGACCATGACCCGAACCGCCCGCGTGACCGACCCCTCTTATGAATTGATGGATGACCACAACGGGTTGTCCATCATCTATCGCCAGCACGGTTTCCCCTGCCCGCTGGTGCGCTGGCATTTCCACAAGGAATACGAACTGCACCTGATCGTCGCCAGTTCGGGCAAGGTGTTCATCGGCGACTACATCGGCAACTTCTACCCCCAGACGCTGTTCCTCACCGGCCCGAATCTGCCGCACAACTGGATCAGCCAGGTGGCCGAAGACGAAGTGGTCGAGAAGCGCGACATGCTGGTCAACTTCACCGATGAACTGTTCGAAAGTGGTCATCAGGTGTTCGCCGAACTGAAGACCCTGGCGCCGCTGCTTGAGCGCGCGCAATACGGCATCGAATTCCGCTCACCGCAGACGATTCGTCAGGCCATGACCCTGATGCAACGCATCGCCGATTCAAGCGGCATCACCCGTCTCGGGCACTTTTTCATCCTGATGGAATTGTTGGCGGCCTGCGACGACTACCAACTGCTGTCCGGCGCAACCACCCCGCAACTGGCCGACGAACACAACATCGACCGCACCAACCGCGCGGTGGATTACATCTTCGCCCACTACGCCCGCGAACTGCCGCTGGAGGAAGTCGCCGAGCATCTGGGCATGAAACCCACCTATTTCAGCCGGGTGTTCAAGCAGGCCACGGGGCGCAATTTCATCGAGTTCGTCAATCGCCTGCGCATCAGCAAATCCTGCGAACTGCTGGCGGACGGTGACAAACCGGTGACCGAGGTGTGCTTCGAGTCGGGCTTCAACAACATTTCCAATTTCAATCGACGCTTTCAACAGCTCAAAGGCATGACGCCTTCCCATTACCGGCGGCTGGTGGTGCAGCGCCTGACCGAACAGAACCACGGCTGACTTCCGAAAACCTGTACGGTTTCATCAACCCTGACCTGCTGAAATCCCCTTCCCTGCGTTAATCACTCCAATCCCGAGTGCAAAAAAGTATCGATTCAAGTGCTAGGGATGATTTGTCAGCCCTGCGATTGAAGGCTGTAATCAGTGCACATTCTTCCTGCAGCCGGAAGACACAAAAACAATAACTGTCCTTCTGTCCCCCTCCGGGTGCAGAAAAGGAGTGCACGATGCAACCCACTGCAAAAGCTCTGCTTGCCCTCACCTGCATGACCCTCAGCAGCGTCAGCCTTGGCGCCCAGACCCTGACCATCGCCACCGTCAACAACAGCGACATGATCCGCATGCAAAAGCTCTCGAAAACCTTCGAGACCGAGCACCCGGACATCAAGTTGAACTGGGTCGTGCTGGAAGAAAACGTCCTGCGTCAGCGCCTGACCACCGACATCGCCACCCAGGGCGGTCAGTTCGACGTGTTGACCATCGGCATGTACGAAGCCGCACTCTGGGGCGCCAAAGGCTGGCTGGAGCCGATGAAGGATCTGCCGGCCAGCTACGCCCTCGACGATGTGTTCCCGTCGGTGCGTGAAGGCCTGTCGGTCAAGGGTTCGCTGTACGCCCTGCCGTTCTACGCCGAAAGCTCGATCACCTATTACCGCACCGACCTGTTCAAGGACGCCGGACTGACCATGCCCGAGCGTCCGACCTGGGAGCAGATCGCCGGCTTCGCCGAGAAACTCACCAACAAGGACAAGGAACAGTACGGCATCTGCCTGCGCGGCAAGGCTGGCTGGGGCGAGAACATGGCGCTGATCACCACCGTGGCCAACGCCTACGGCGCACGCTGGTTCGATGAGCAGTGGAAACCCGAATTCAGCGGCCCGGAATGGAAAAACGCGCTGAACTTCTACGTCGACACCATGAAAAAATCCGGCCCGCCGGGTGCCTCCAGCAACGGTTTCAACGAAAACCTCGCGCTGTTCAACAGCGGCAAATGCGCAATCTGGGTTGATGCCAGCGTCGCCGGCTCGTTCGTCACCGACAAGACCCAGAGCAAGGTTGCCGATCACGTCGGCTTCACTTTTGCGCCGCATCAGGTCACCGATAAAGGCTCGGCGTGGCTGTACTCGTGGGCACTGGCGATTCCGACCAGTTCCAAGGCCAAGGACGCCGCCAAGGAATTCAGTGCCTGGGCCACCTCAAAAGAGTACGGCGAACTGGTCGCCAAGACCGACGGCATCGCCAACGTACCGCCGGGCACTCGCGCCTCGACCTACAGCGAGGCTTACATGAGCGCAGCGCCGTTTGCCAAGGTCACGCTGGAATCGCTCAAAGCGGCCGACCCGAGCAAGCCGACCCTCAAGCCCGTGCCTTACATCGGCATTCAACTGGTGACCATTCCCGAGTTCCAGGGCATCGGCACCCAGGTCGGCAAGCTGTTTTCGGCGGCGCTGATTGGCCAGACCACCGTCGATCAGGCACTGACCGCCGCACAGCAAACCACCGAACGCGAGATGAAGCGCGCGGGTTATCCGAAGTAATCCTGCGAAAGCCTTTCCTGCCTCCTGTAGGAGCGAGCTTGCTCGCTCCCGCACGGTATCTCCATAGGTCTGTATGACTCGGTTGTGATCCCCATGAATACTTCAACTGCCAAAGCCCACATCGACCTGTCGCAACCCCGGCGCAAAAACCGCGTGGCCAATCCCGGCTGGTTTCTGGTCAGCCCTTCGGTGGCCCTGTTGCTGCTGTGGATGATCGTGCCGCTGGGCATGACCGTCTATTTCTCGATGATCCGCTACAACCTGCTCGACCCGGGCATCAACGAATTCGTCGGGCTGGATAACTTCACCTACTTCCTCACTGATTCCGGGTTCCTGCCCGGTGCCACCAACACCTTGCTGCTGGTGGGTAGCGTGCTGCTGATCAGCGTGGTGTTCGGCGTGTTGATCATTGCGCTGCTGGAAGCCAGTGAGTTCTTCGGTCGCGGCATCGTGCGGGTGATGCTGATTTCACCGTTCTTCATCATGCCCACGGTCGGTGCGCTGATCTGGAAGAACCTGATCTTCCACCCGGTCTCCGGGATCCTCGCTTACATCTGGAAACTGTTCGGCGCGCAACCGGTGGACTGGCTGGCCCACTACCCGCTGCTGTCGATCATCATCATTGTGTCGTGGCAATGGCTGCCCTTCGCGATCCTGATCCTGATGACCGCCATGCAGTCCCTCGATCAGGAACAGAAAGAGGCCGCCCGCCTCGACGGCGCCGGCCCCGTCGCGATCTTCTGGCACCTGACTCTGCCGCATCTGGCGCGACCGATTGCGGTGGTCGTCATGATCGAGACGATCTTCCTGCTGTCGGTGTTCGCCGAAATCTTCACCACCACCAACGGCGGCCCCGGCTATGCGTCGACCAACCTCGCTTACCTGATCTACAACCAGGCGCTGGTGCAGTTCGACGTCGGCATGGCCTCGGCCGGCGGTCTGATCGCCGTGGTCATCGCCAACATCGCCGCGATCATTCTGGTGCGGATGATCGGCAAAAACCTGACTGACAAAGCCTGAGGCCCGCCATGACTCTTCAACAATCCCGCCGGCTGCAAAGCCTGCTGCTCGGCACGCTGGCCTGGGCCATCGCGATCATCATTTTCTTCCCGATCTTCTGGATGGTGCTGACCAGCTTCAAGACCGAAATCGACGCCTTCGCCACGCCGCCGCAGCTGTTCTTCACGCCGACGCTGGAGAACTACCTGCACATCAACGAGCGCAGCGACTACTTCAGTTTCGCCTGGAACTCGGTAGTGATTTCCTTCAGCGCCACCGCCCTGTGCCTGCTGATCGCGGTGCCGGCGGCCTACTCGATGGCGTTCTACGAAACCCAGCGCACCAAAGGCACGCTGCTGTGGATGCTCTCCACCAAGATGCTGCCGCCAGTGGGCGTGCTGATGCCGATTTACCTGCTGGCCAAGAGTTTCGGCCTGCTCGATACGCGCATCGCGCTGATCGTGATCTACACGCTGATCAACCTGCCGATCGTGGTCTGGATGGTTTACACCTACTTCAAGGACATCCCCAAAGACATCCTCGAAGCCGCCCGCCTCGACGGCGCCACGCTGATGCAGGAAATGCTCCGGGTATTGCTGCCAATCGCCAAGGGCGGACTGGCCTCGACGGTGCTGCTGTCGCTGATCCTCTGCTGGAACGAGGCGTTCTGGTCGCTGAACCTGACCTCGTCCAAAGCCGCGCCACTGACCGCGCTGATCGCCTCCTACTCAAGCCCCGAAGGCTTGTTCTGGGCCAAGTTGTCGGCCGTCTCGACCCTGGCCTGCGCGCCAATCCTGATCTTCGGCTGGATCAGCCAGAAACAACTGGTGCGCGGCCTGTCGTTCGGCGCCGTCAAATAAGAATTCGCAAAAGGAGCGCCACCATGGCCAACCTGAAAATCAAGAATCTGCAAAAAGGCTTCGAAGGTTTTTCCATCATCAAGGGCATCGACCTTGAGGTGAACGACAAGGAATTCGTGGTGTTCGTCGGCCCGTCGGGCTGCGGCAAATCCACCCTGCTGCGACTGATCGCCGGCCTTGAAGAAGTCAGCGGCGGCACCATCGAGCTGGACGGACGCGACATCACCGAAGTCAGCCCGGCCAAGCGAGACCTGGCGATGGTGTTCCAGACCTATGCGTTGTATCCGCACATGACCGTGAAGAAAAACATGTCGTTCGCCCTCGATCTGGCCGGAGTACCGAAAGCCGAAGTCGAGAAGAAAGTCGGCGAAGCGGCGCGCATTCTTGAACTGGGGCCGATGCTGGAACGCAAGCCGAAGCAACTGTCCGGCGGCCAGCGTCAGCGCGTGGCCATCGGCCGGGCGATCGTGCGCAACCCGAAAATCTTCCTGTTCGACGAACCGCTGTCCAACCTCGACGCCGCCCTGCGGGTACAGATGCGCCTGGAGCTGCTGCGCCTGCACAAAGACCTGAAAGCGACCATGATTTATGTGACCCACGATCAGGTCGAAGCCATGACCATGGCCGACAAGGTGGTGGTGCTCAATGGCGGCAAAATCGAGCAGGTCGGCTCGCCGCTGGAGCTGTATCACAACCCCGCCAACCTGTTCGTCGCCGGGTTCCTCGGCACACCTAAAATGGGCTTCCTCAAGGGCAAGATCGCCCGAATTGATGGTGGGAGCTGCGAAGTCTCGCTGGACGCCGGCACCCGCATCACCCTGCCGTTCAATGCGGCGAACCTCAGCGTCGGCAGCGCCGTGACCCTGGGCATTCGTCCGGAACATCTGGAACTGGCGCAACCGGGCGACTGCACCCTGCAAGTCACCGCCGACGTCAGCGAACGACTGGGCAGCGACACCTTCTGCCACGTCAAGACCAACGCCGGCGAAGCCCTGACCATGCGCGTGCGCGGTGATCTGGCGAGCCGTTACGGCGAACAACTGAACCTGCACCTGGACGCCGCCCACTGCCATCTGTTCGATGCCGACGGCGTGGCGCTGACCCGCCCGTTGCGCGCCGCCGCCTGATTTCGAGACTGACCCGATGAAACTGAACCAGCAAAACCTCAACCGCCTGGCCGCCGAAGTCAAACTGCCGGCCTACAGCCTCAGCGACACCCGCCAGGGCATCGCCCACATCGGCGTCGGCGGCTTCCATCGCGCCCATCAGGCGTATTACACCGACGCGCTGATGAACACCGGCGAAGCGCTGGACTGGGCGATTTGCGGTGTCGGCCTGCGCGCCGAGGACCTCCGCGCCCGGGACGATCTCAAGGAGCAGGACTATCTGTTCACCCTGTTCGAACTCGGCGACAGCGATGACACCGAAGTCCGCGTCATCGGCGCCATCCGCGACATGCTGCTGGCCAGCGACAGCGCCCAGGTGCTGATCGACAAACTCGCCGATCCGCAGATCCGTATCGTCTCGCTGACCATCACCGAGGGCGGCTATTGCATCGATGACAGCAACGGCGAGTTCATGGCGCACCTGCCGCAGATCCAGCACGACCTGACCTACCCGCAGCAGCCACAAACCGTGTTCGGCTTCCTTTGTGCAGCGCTGGCCAGGCGACGCAAAGCGGGCATTCCGGCGTTCACCGTGATGTCCTGCGATAACCTGCCACACAACGGCGCGGTCACCCGCAAGGCATTGCTGGCGTTCACCGCGCTGCTGGATCCCGACCTGCGCGACTGGATCGACGCCAACGTCAGCTTCCCCAACGCCATGGTCGACCGCATCACGCCGATGACCAGCACCGCGCATCGCCTGCAACTGGCGGACAAACACGCCGTCGACGACGCCTGGCCGGTGGTGTGCGAACCGTTTGTGCAGTGGGTGCTGGAAGACAAATTCGTCAACGGCCGCCCGGCCTGGGAAAAGGTCGGCGTGCAGTTCACCAACGACGTTTCGCCCTACGAAGAGATGAAGATCAAACTGCTCAACGGCAGCCATCTGGCCCTGACGTATCTGGGCTTTTTGAAGGGATATCGTTTCGTCCACGAAACCATGAACGACTCGCTGTTCGTGCGCTACATGCGCGCCTACATGGACCTGGACGTGACCCCGCAACTGGCGCCGGTGCCGGGCATCGACCTGACGGAGTACAAGAACACGCTGGTGGCGCGGTTTTCCAATCAGGCGATTGCCGATCAGCTGGAGCGGGTTTGCTCCGATGGGTCGTCGAAGTTTCCCAAGTTCACCATTCCGACGATCAATCGGTTGATTGCCGATGGGCAAGAGACCAAACGGGCGGCGTTGGTCGTTGCAGCTTGGGCGCTTTATCTGAAAGGTGTGGACGAGAATGGAGACACTTACTCGATTCCGGATCCTCGGGCGGCGTTTTGTCAGGCGTTGGTGGCGGAGGATGCCTTGATCACTGAGCGGTTGTTGGGGGTCGAGGAGATTTTCGGTGTGGCGATACCGCGTTCGGCGGAGTTTTTGGCGGCGTTTGAGTGGTGCCTGAACAGCTTGCGTGAGGAAGGTGTAACGCGGACGCTGGAAAGCATTCTGTCCTGACGGGTGAGCACTCATGACAACCCGACAACTCTTCCTCGGCATCGACTGCGGCACCCAAGGCACCAAAGCCATCATCCTCGACGCCACCAGCGGTCAGGTGTTGGGCCAGGGCGCCGCCGCCCACACGATGATCAGCGGTGCCAACGGCCGTCGCGAGCAAGACACCGCGCAATGGCTGGAGGCCTTCGCCCTCGCCACCCGGCGTGCGTTGCTGGCGGCAAATGTCGACGGCCAGTCGATCCTCGGCATCGGCGTTTCCGGCCAGCAACACGGTCTGGTGCTGCTCGACGATCAAGGCCAGGTCCTGCGCCCGGCCAAGCTCTGGTGCGACACCGAAACCACCGCAGAAAACGACCGCCTGCTGACTTACCTGGGCGGCGAAAAAGGTTCGCTGGAACGCCTCGGTGTGGTGATTGCGCCGGGCTACACCGTGTCCAAACTGTTGTGGACCAAGGAGCAACACCCCGCCGTATTCTCACGGATCGCCAAAATCCTGCTGCCCCACGACTACCTGAACTTCTGGCTTACCGGCCGAAGCTGCAGCGAATACGGCGACGCGTCCGGCACCGGTTACTTCAACGTGCGCACCCGCCAATGGGATCTGCAACTGCTGCGCGACATCGATGCCAGCGGCCGCCTGCAAGCGGCGCTGCCGGATCTGATCGACGCTCATCAAGTGGTGGGCACGATCCTGCCGGCGATTGCCGAACATCTGGGCATCAACCCTAACGCGCTGGTGTCGAGCGGTGGCGGCGACAACATGATGGGCGCCATCGGCACCGGCAATATTCAGCCGGGGGCGATCACCATGAGCCTCGGTTCTTCCGGCACGGTGTACGCCTACGCCGAAGCGCCGAAGGTCAGCCCGAATGCTTCCGTCGCAACCTTCTGCTCGTCCAGCGGCGGCTGGCTGCCATTGATCTGCACCATGAACATGACCAACGCCACCGGCGCGATTCGCGAATTGTTCGACCTCGATCTCGACGCTTTCAACGTCTTGGTGGCCCAGGCCCCGATCGGCGCCGAAGGCGTGAGCATGCTGCCGTTCCTCAACGGCGAACGCGTGCCTCCCTGCCCCACGCCACCGGCAGCCTGCATGGCCTGACGACCGATAACCTGACGCAAGCCAATCTGTGCCGAGCCGCCGTCGAGGGGACCACCTTCGGCCTGCGTTTCGGACTGGATCTGTTGCGCCAGAATGGTTTACAAAGCCGCAGCATTTGCCTGATCGGCGGCGGCTCGAAAAGTGCGGTATGGCGGCAGATCGTCGCCGACATCATGAACACCCCGGTGATCTGCACCGAGCAAAGCGAAGCCGCCGCCCTGGGTGCCGCAATTCAGGCCGCGTGGTGCAAGTCATGGTCAAACGGTCACGAAGACACTCTGGCCGACCTGTGCGAACGTTGCGTGAAGCTCGACCTGAACAGTGAAACCCTGCCGGTTGCCGCGAATGTCGCGGCCTTCCAGCAGGCCTATGAACGCTATCGACTGCATGTCGCAACCTTATAAAGAGCAAACAACTATGTACCTGGTGTGTGGCGAAGCGCTGTTCGATTTTTTCAGCGAAGACGAAGCCGGCGGGCAGGCGTCGAAAGTCAATTTCAAGGCGATTGCCGGCGGCTCGCCATTCAACGTGGCGGTGGGTTTGCGTCGCTTGGGCATAGACTCGGCACTGTTCGCCGGGCTGTCCACCGATTACCTCGGCCGGCGCTTGCAGCAGGTGCTGCAGGACGAAGGCGTACGCCCGGATTATCTGGTGGATTTCGCTGCACCGACCACGCTGGCCATGGTTGCGGTGGGCGCCAATGGCTCGCCGCATTACAGCTTCCGGGGCGAAGGCTGCGCTGACCGACAGTTGAGCCTGGCGCATCTGCCGACACTGGGCCCGGAAGTGCGCGGCTTGCACTTCGGTTCTTTCTCGCTGGTGGTGCAACCGGTGGCCGATACCCTGCTTGCGCTGATTCAGCGTGAAAGCGGCAAACGCCTGATCAGCCTCGACCCGAACGTGCGCCTCAATCCCGAACCGAACATCGACCTGTGGCGTGAGCGGATCGCCACGCTGGTGGAGCTGGCGGATCTGATCAAGGTCAGCGACGAGGACTTGAGCCTGCTGTATCCCGAGCAGGATCCGCAGCGCGTCATCGAAGGCTGGTTGCAGCATCGTTGCCAGGTGGTGTTCCTGACCCGAGGCGGCGAAGGCGCGACCGTGTTCAGTCGCGCTCACGGTTCATGGTCGGTGCCGGCCTCTGCAGTGAAGATCGCCGATACCGTCGGCGCCGGCGATACCTTCCAGGCCGCATTGATCACCTGGCTGACCGAACATGAACTGGATTCGGTGGAGGGTGTGCAGCATCTGCAACGCGAGCAGATCGACGCCATGCTCAGGTTTGCCGTACAGGCGGCCGCCCTGACGTGCAGCAAGACAGGTCCGGATTTGCCTTATCGCCACCGGTTGACCTGACCGCGTAGACTGGCGCCCTTTTTTGCACGACGGGATGACGGCTTTTGAATTCGGGGCGCACGGTTGGACTGTTGGTATTGGCGGCATTGTTGAGCGGTTGCGGAACATCGCCGCCGCGCTCGCCGGAAAACCTCTGCGAGATTTTCCGCGAGAAAAGTGATTGGTACGACGCCGCGCAAGTCACGCAAAAGCGTTGGGGCGTGCCGATCCAGGTGCCGTTCGCGATCATGTATCAGGAGTCCGGCTACCGCTACGACGCCAAGACGCCGCGCAAATACCTGTTGTGGGTGATCCCGTGGGGACGCGTCACGACCGCAGCGGGTTACGCGCAGGCCAAGGATGAAGTCTGGGCCGACTACCAGAAAAGCACCGGCCGCCACGGCGCCGACCGTGAAGATTTCGATGACGCCATCGACTTTGTCGGCTGGTACATGGACAAGACCACGTCGATCAACGGCGTGTACAAGTACGACGCCTACAACCAGTACCTCAACTACCACGAGGGCTGGGGCGGTTTTCGCCAGAAGACCTATGCCAGCAAGGCGTGGCTGCCACCAGTGGCGCGCAAGGTGCAGAACCGTTCGGACATGTACGGCCAGCAATATGCGGCGTGCAAGGATGATTTGAATCGCGGGTTCTGGAGCCGGTTCTGGCATTGGCTCTGATCACAGGCGAAAAAAAACCATCACGAGTTGACTCGCGATGGTTTTTTTCGGTCGATGATCGGAACGGACTTACAACACCGAAAAGTTGTAACTCACGATCAACCGGGTCTCATCCACGTCCCGGGCGAACTTCTCGTAGTTCGTCCGATACGTCGCATTACGCAGACGCAGGCTGACGTCCTTGAACGTGCCGCTCTGGATCACGTACTTCAGCTCGCTGTCGCGTTCCCACTCTTTGCCTTCCTGATCGCTGCCCGGCACTTTGATGTGATCGCCGTTCACGTAACGGGTCAGGAAGCTCAGGCCGTTGATGCCGATCGCCTTGAAATCATAGTCGTAACGCAGCTGCCAGGAACGTTCCTGCGCAGCGGCGAAGTCGTTGACCTGCACGTAGTTCACCAGGTACGGGTTGCTGCCATCGAGGTACGGCATCGAATTGTCGCCGTTCATACGCTGCCAGCCGGCGCTGAAGGTGTGCCCGCTGATGCCGTAGGACAGCATGCCGCTCAAGGCGCGGTTGTCGATGGAACCGGCTTTCGCATCGCCGCTGTCGGCGCTTTTCAGCAAACGCAGATCCGCCTTCAGTACACCATCACCCAGCGGCTGATTGGCCAACAGACCCACGAAGTGCTGGCGATAGATATCTTCCAGTTCGGCGTAGTGATACTGCGCGGTCAGGCGGTCGTTGATCTTGTAGTCGAAGCCGTACATGTCGAAATGATCGGCGGTGGTGTTGCACGCATAGCGCTTGTTCTTGCAGTGCACGCGGATGTCCTGGGAATCGGTCGAGTCCCGGGCGGTGTACTTGTCCAGGCGTGCGGCCATGAAGGTCAGGTCCTTCACTTCCTTGGACGTCAGCATCGCGCCGTTGAACATGGTCGGCAGCAGACGGCCGTCGTTGTACTTGAGCAGCGGCAGATCCGGCAGCAGCGCGCCGTATTTCAGCACGGTGTCCGAGACTTTCACTTTGGCGGTCAGGCCCATTTTCGCGTACTGGCCTTTCGAGCCGCGCGGATTCTCGCCGCTGGACGGCAGCAAGCCGCTGTTGCTGCGGTCGGGGCTGGAATCAAGCTGGAAGCCCGCCATGCCCAGCGCATCGATGCCGAAACCGACGGTGCCTTCGGTGTAGCCCGATTGCAGATTGAGAATGAAACCTTGAGCCGACTCTTCACGCTTGACGCGCCCTGATCGCTGGAGGTGTGCCCATCACGGAAATCGCGGTTGAAGTACACCGTGCGCGATTCGATCTTCGCCGTGGTGTCTTCGAAGAAACCGCCGGCCTGAGCGTGTGCGGTAAAACCGGCGCACAGCAACAGGGCTCCGAAGCCAAGCGACTGGCGCGGGGTGATGAGGGGAAATGGGGGACGCATTGAAAACTCCAACAGAACAACGATTGCGCGGGGGCGCAAACAACCAGAAATAGCTCCCGTCCCGGCACAGTGAAGAGCCTGGAGGAAGTGAACACGCGGGGGTGAGCGCCCATGATGGCAGATGGCTTTGACGTGCTACAGGCGACTTTAGTCTGAAACTGACTGATTGTTCCGACCCGCGTGCGGTCTCCAGGATTTTTCGATTTTGCGCTTTTGGCGAATCCCGCTACATTTGCATCCTGCTTATTCACGGATGGAATTCAAAGCATGCTGGACGCTAATGCCATTCACATCAGCTTCTCCATTGAAGGCGCTTCCGCCGATCTGCAAGTCCTCAGTTTCACCGGTCGCGAAGCCCTCAACGAACCGTTCCGTTTCGACATTGAACTGGTCAGCGCCCGTCCCGACCTCAATCTTGAAGAACTCCTGCACAAGCCCGGCTGCCTGACCTTCGGCGCCACCGGCGAAGGCAAGATTCATGGCCTGGTGTATCGCATCGAGCAAGGCGATTCCGGCAAGACCCTGACCCGTTACAGCCTCAGCCTGGTACCACAACTGGCCTACCTGCGGCACAACCATGACCAGCAGATCTTCCAGAACCTCAGCGTGCCGAAAATCATCGCCAGTGTTCTGGAAGAGCGCGGCATCCTGGCCGACGCTTACAGCTTCCAGCTCGGCGCCGAGTACCCGGAGCGTGAGTACTGCGTGCAGTACGATGAATCCGACCTGCATTTCATCCAGCGCCTGTGCGAAGAGGAAGGCATTCACTTCCACTTCCAGCACAGCAGCAGCGGCCACAAACTGGTGTTCGGCGACGACCAGACCGTTTTCCGCAAACTGAAACCGGTCAACTACCAGCAAGACTCCGGCATGACCGCCGACAAACCGGTGATCAAGCGTTTCAACCTGCGCCTGGAGACCCGCACCAGCCGCGTCAGCCGCCGCGACTACGATTTCGAGAAACCGAAGATCCTGCCTGAAGGTGCGGTCAAATCCGCGTTCATGCCGGATCTGGAAGACTACGACTACCCCGGCCGTTTCACGACGCGCGAGCGCGGCAAATTCCTTTCGACCCGGGCACTGGAGCGTCATCGCAGCGACTACAAACTCGCTGAAGGCAAAGGCGACGAACCGACCCTGACCAGCGGCCATTTCCTCACGCTGGCCGAACACCCCCGCGCCGAATGGAACGACCTGTGGCTGCTGCTGGAGATCTTCCACGAAGGCAAGCAACCGCAAGTGCTGGGCGAGAACGTCACCAGCGACGTCACCGACAGCAAGAGCGATTTCCACCAGGGCTACCGCAACAGCTTCGTGGCCACCCCGTGGGACGCCCACTACCGCCCTGCCCTCGAACACCCGAAACCGAAAGTCCTCGGCAGCCAGACCGCCATCGTCACCGGCCCCGGCGGCGAAGAAATCCACTGCGACCAGTACGGCCGCGTGAAGGTGCAATTCCACTGGGACCGCGACGGCCAGGCTGACGACAAAACCACTTGCTGGCTGCGCGTCGCCAGTGGCTGGGCCGGCGCGGCCTACGGCGGCATCGCCATCCCGCGCATCGGCATGGAAGTGCTGGTGACCTTCCTTGAAGGCGACCCCGACCAGCCGCTGGTCACCGGTTGCCTGTACCACAAGGAAAACGTCGTCCCCTACGACCTGCCGGCGAACAAGACCCGCAGCACTTTCAAGACCCTGAGTTCCCCGGGCGGCAAGGGCTACAACGAGTTCCGCATCGAAGACAAGAAAGGCGCGGAACAGATCTACCTCCACGCCCAGCGCGACTGGGACGAAAACATCGAGCACGACCAGAAGATTCGCGTTGGCAATGAGCGGCATGACACCGTTGAAGCCAATACCCTGAGCGAATTCAAGGTCGAAGAACATCGCATCACTCATCTGGATCGTGTCAGCGAAATGCGGGCGAACGATCACCTGACAGTAGGCGTGACCCAGCATGTGAAGGTCGGCACCGGGCAGTTTGTCGAGGCAGGCACGGAGATTCATTACCACGCTGGCGAAAAAGTCGTGATCGAAGGCGGAATGGAACTGACGGCCAAGGCCGGGGGGAGTTTCGTCAAGGTGGATGCAGGGGGTGTGACCATCAGTGGTGCGGAGGTGAAGGCCAATACCGGGGTGCGCCGGGGGTGGGTTCCGGGATTGCGATCTTGCCCCCCTCATTCCAGCACTGGCGGCAGATGCAAAAGGCAACCTCCTTAGTGCACCCCCAATAGGAAAATTCAGTGCGGCACCGGAGGTAACACCGACCAAGACTACGCCCGCTGCCGCGGAAGAGACGCTTGAAGAAGAAGAGGAAGAAGTTGAAATCGAAGACATCACCCTGCGACTCGGTATGTTTTTCGATGGGACAGGAAACAACCGTAGTAACAGCGAACGTGTCTATGGTTGCTTTGCACCAGACGTAAACCTGCAAGACATGGCTGAAGAAATTCGTAAGTACTGCGCCTCTTACGGTTATGACGGTAAGGGTAGTTCGCCGGACAACAGTTATGGCAACGACGTCAGTAATGTGGCCAGACTGTATGATCTTTATATCGATCAGTCTGGCGAAGAAATTCCGGCAGATGCGGAAATGGCGAGCATGTCAATCTACGTCGACGGAATCGGGACTAGCAGCACCGCTGAGGACTCTGTTTATTCACAAGGCACTGGACTTGGTGCCCAAGGGGTCAGGACACGAGTTGAAGAAACACCCCAACAAATTCTAAAAGCGATCCGAGCCTTCCAAAGTAGTAATCCAGATAAACGCATCAAGGAAATTCAATTCGATATTTTCGGTTTCAGTCGGGGTGCCGCTGCTGCAAGGGACTTTGCCAACGAGGTCATGAAAGGGCAAGAGAGTCTTCTTGCCAAGGCGCTGCCCGCTGGTTCGCCAGTGCTGACTGATACGTTCAAATGGCAAACCAAGACAGATGTCTCAATCAATTTCATCGGCATCTATGACACTGTAGCGGCCATTGCGAATCCATTGCTTGGGGACTTCACTGGCCACAACGCCAGAAACCCGGGCATCAATATTTTCCTGCCGCCTGGAATCGCCAAGAAAATTGTTCACCTGGTCGCGAGAAATGAGCGGCGTTACAACTTCTCTTTGAATAGCGCAGGGTCAGCGGATATCGTCATGCCAGGCGTGCATTCTGATCTGGGAGGCGGATATCTTCCCAAGGCAGTGGAGCGCGTACTGGTCAGTAAACCACGCCGGAGCGATGTTGACCGTACAACACCGATTTCCGAGGCTAACAGCTACAAACTCGCACAACAGGACTTACGGCGTTTGCAGGATCAAATGGCCCAATACAACCTTCCTCTGGAGCTGCGCACCTGGGAAGTCCCCTTCACCAGCAGAGATAGAGATGATCGCACACCAAAAAACACGTTTATGCGGCGGTGAGCAGTCAGCGTGAGGTTCGCAGCGATCTGTCCTTGATCTATTTGCGAATCATGAGGCAGCTCGCCGTTGATAACGATGTGCCTTTTGATGAGATTGACGAAGGGGAACCAAGACTTGCGCTACCGAGCGAGTTACTCCCAATCTCTGAAAAACTGATGAACTATGCATCAGGCAAAAGCCCAACGGCAGGATTGACCGTTCAGGAAGAAGAGCTTCTTTTTCAACGCTATGTTCACTTGTCCGATAACTGGAACGCTGCTAAAGGAATGAACAATAGCGATTTGGAGGTTTTATTCATTAATCGTCCTACGGACAACTATTTGAGAACTGTTCATCCTAATGAATAACCACTGCTTAAAATCGATCTTTGCAGCATTTTTCCTGACAATTTGCAACGCCGCACACAGCGCATCACTACCTTATGACGCTTGGCGTCTGGGTTTTTCGGCCCCCAGCTACATGGAGGTCTGGATCGAGACGGCGGATGTTGTAGACATCAAAGGCCAGGTTTATAGACGCGCAATGAGTGGTACCGCAGCAATTCAGACTCCACCTCATAACACAGGAAATCCAAAGGGTTGGCCGGTAAAACCCGGCTGGGGCAAGGGGAAATACGTCACGGGCGCAGACCTCCCCAAAAAAATCTACGTCCGATGGCAGTCCTTGGTTGAACCTCAAACCTATCAGATGGGCATAGACATCCCTGAGTCGGCCAGAGAAGTCATGCGAAAAGAGGAGAAAGCCTACTGCGCTGCCGATGGAAAATGGATTACAGGTTATCGAGAAGCTTTGGTCATCGGACTTGCTCCCGGTGGTGTTGCCAAACTCTGGGCCCTCGGCCCATGCCTGACACCTGTTGAAATCACTCGCGTTCAAGCTGAAATTGATCCGCGTGGTCCTTACGAAGGAGAGTCCGGAGGAAAACATCGCCCACTTTCCGCAGTGTCGAAAGCCTATGTTGAAAAATTTGGCGTGCCGTATGGCTCTTGGTAATCAGAAAATAAGAAAACCATGGCCCCCTCTCATCCTTGCACTTGCGTGTCTTCCCGCTTTCGCTGAAACGAAGAAAACGCTATTGGAATGCCCGCTGTCGGACGGAACCACCGTTTCACTGTTGTCCACTTCAAGTGAGGACGGACAGCGACTCTTCGTCAAAAACAACAATCAGACCGAAACGGCTTTCACCGATATGCCCGATTCAGACTTTGTTGGTGAAGTCGCCATGGCCAAATGCACGGGTTCCGGGCTGATCTACGCCATGAACTATGGCTCTCCGTATTTGAAAGGTGCCTTTATTCGCAGGCATCCGGGCAGCAAAGTCCTGGAGCGAATCGATTTTGCCGAAAAGGCCCTTCCGGTCTTTCTTTACCTGAGTGCTCGACAAATGCGCCTGGTCATCCCCAACGAAGGTTATGAGATCCCTGAAAAATTCATCGTCTACGACTACATCAGCCCAAAAGGCCAGCCGGAAGAACCCGAAGGGATGAACGCGATGCCCGACAAAAAGGGCTTTGAAGTCATCGAGCTGAAATGACCGGACAGTCGCAAAAGCCTCGTATCCATTGGCGAAACCGCCCGTTCTAGGGGAAAACCCTACGCCCCTGACGGGCATTTGCGGGTTGTACGAGCCCGGCTAATCCTGCACCATCCGTCCCTTGCTTATTCAATGGACGGAAATCAAGGCATGCTGGACGCCAATGCTACCCACATTACCCTCACGCTCGAAGGCGCTTCGGCCGATCTGCAAGTCCTCAGCTTCACCGGTCGCGAAGCCCTCAACGAACCGTTCCGTTTCGACCTCGAACTGGTCAGCGCCCGTCCCGACCTCAACCTCGAAGAACTCCTGCACAAGCCCGGCTGCCTGACTTTCGGCGCCACCGGCGAAGGCAAGATTCATGGCCTGGTGTATCGCATCGAGCAAGGCGATTCCGGCAAGACCCTGACTCGCTACAGCCTCAGCCTGGTGCCACAACTGGCCTACCTGCGACACAACCATGACCAGCAGATTTTCCAGCAACTGACCGTGCCGAAGATCATCGCCCAAGTACTGGAAGATCGCGGCATTCTGGCCGACGCCTACAGCTTCCAGCTCGGCGCCGAGTACCCGGAGCGCGACTACTGCGTGCAGTACGACGAATCCGACCTGCATTTCATCCAGCGTCTGTGCGAAGAGGAAGGCATTCACTTCCACTTCCAGCACAGCAGCAGCGGCCACAAACTGGTGTTCGGCGACGACCAGACCGTTTTCCGCAAACTGAAACCGGTGAACTACCAGCAAGACTCCGGCATGACCGCCGACAAACCGGTGATCAAGCGCTTCAACCTGCGCCTGGAAACCCGCACCAGCCGCGTCAGCCGTCGTGACTACGACTTCGAGAAACCGAAGATCCTGCCCGAAGGCGCCGTCAAATCCGATTTCATGCCGGACCTCGAGGACTACGACTACCCCGGCCGCTTCACGACCCGTGAGCGCGGCAAATTCCTTTCGACCCGGGCGCTGGAACGCCATCGCAGCGACTACAAACTCGCTGAAGGCAAAAGTGACGAACCGACCCTGACCAGCGGACATTTCCTGACCCTGGCCGAACACCCCCGCGCCGAATGGAACGACCTGTGGCTGCTGCTGGAGATCTTCCACGAAGGCAAGCAACCACAAGTGCTGGGCGAAAACGTCACCAGCGACGTCACCGACAGCAAGAGCGATTTCCACCAGGGCTACCGCAACAGCTTCGTCGCCACCCCGTGGGACGCCCCCTACCGCCCAGCCCTCGAACACCCGAAACCGAAAGTCCTCGGCAGCCAGACCGCCATCGTCACCGGCCCCGGCGGCGAAGAAATCCACTGCGACCAATACGGCCGCGTGAAGGTGCAATTCCATTGGGACCGCGACGGCCAGGCCGACGACAAAACCACCTGCTGGCTGCGCGTCGCCAGTGGCTGGGCCGGCGCAGCCTACGGCGGCATCGCCATCCCGCGCATCGGCATGGAAGTGCTGGTGACCTTCCTTGAAGGTGACCCCGACCAGCCGCTGGTCACCGGTTGCCTGTACCACAAGGAAAACGTCGTCCCCTACGACCTGCCGGCGAACAAGACCCGCAGCACCTTCAAGACCCTGAGTTCACCAGGCGGCAAGGGCTACAACGAGTTCCGCATCGAAGACAAGAAAGGCGCGGAACAGATCTACCTCCACGCCCAGCGCGACTGGGACGAAAACATCGAGCACGACCAGAAGATTCGGGTTGGCAATGAACGGCATGACACCGTCGAAGCCAATACCTACAGCGAGTTCAAGGTCGAAGAGCACCGCATCACTCACTTGAACCGCATCAGTGAAATGCGCGCCAACGATCACCTGACCGTCGCAGTGACCCAGCACCTCAAGGTCGGCACGGCGCAACTGGTTGAAGCGGGAACCGAAATCCACTACTACGCCGGCCAGAAAGTCGTGATCGAAGGCGCAATGGAACTGACCGCCAAGGCCGGTGGCAGCTTCGTCAAAGCCGATGCCGGCGGCGTGACCATCAGCGGCGCCGAAGTGAAGATCAACACCGGCGGCGCACCGGGCGTGGGTACACCGGCAGCACCGTTGTTGCCGGGGCCGATGAAGGTGGTGGATGCGGATAAGGCAGGGAAAGTCCCTGTCCCGTTGCCAAAGCGACTGAATGAATCCGGCATCACACCGCTGTGCGGAAAACAGAGTAACGGCGCTTGCAGCCGTAAGGATTGCACATGCATGTAAAAGCGCTGAGTGCTTTGTTGGCGGCTCCGCGCCACACATTCGAACAGCTACCCCGAGAGAACGCCGGCTCGACACTGTGTTTCATCATTGATCGTGCCCGTCAGCCTGACACCATGAGCCGCCTCTATCGCATCGGCGAACCCATCGATTCCCAAGGCCTGTTTCTCGGCACCGATTTCGCTCAAATGACCGATGACGGCCCGCTATGGCTGATCGCTCCTTGGGGCAGTCGCCTGGCTGCCGAAGCAGCAAAACTTTGCGAAGAAAATTTCGCTGGCATTGCACTCATCACTGATGAGCCGGCCAAGGCGCTGGCCCATGCTCGCTGGCTGCTGCGTGCCAACGATGGGTCCGGCGGTCAAAGCCTTCTGAGTTACCAAAAGCCAAGCCTGTGGGCCGCATTGGCCTATACCGCGGACGAGACTTCGCATCAGTTATTCGGCCCATGGCAACACGTTTACAGCCCTGCCCCGGCTCACTTTGGCAGCAGTCGGGGCCATTGGCTGAGCTGGCGCAGCGTTTCGGAACTTGAATGGTTGGGCGACGTCTCAGCGTTCAACCTGCCGCCAGCAGCACCAAAGGTTCAGGAGTATCTGGGTTGGATCTATTGGGTTGATGAGCATTACGCCATCTACGGTGAACCGACCGACGAGGAACTGCCCAACCTCGTCGAAAACCTCAATGTACTGGTTGCCCACAATATCTATGAAGGTCGTCATTTACTGAAGTTGGGCCAGATCACCAACGGTCCTCTGCTCGAAACGCAGTCTCAGGCAATGACCATCCTGCAATCCAGGGAAGAGTCGTTCATCAAGGTTCAGCAGCTGCAGCAACTCTCCACCAGCGCTGCCTGATGACCCCGTCCGCGTAAAGAATGAATGGAAGCGAAATGGAAACTGGTATTTCGAAAGCACCCAAGGAAAATCTCAACGGTCCAACTGCAAATGCATCGACCCAAACAGCACCGGTTGAAAACAAACCAGCGCTGGAACTTGATCCGCAGCCCAAGGCGCCTGACAGTTGCTCCAACGCGTTCGACAAGGTAAAGACGCCTTGCTCGACGTCCTATGGTGAGGTGATTTACGCCACCAAGGAAAAAATGTTCTATCTATTGCCTAAACGTGCTGCCAGCTCGATCAAAGAAGCAATGAATGAACTTGAGCAACATATCAGCGTAAGCAAGTCTCCAGAAGAACGACTCAAGGGGATGAACACCGCAGGGCTGCTGGAATACTTCCTTGAGCCAAAGCTGACTAACTTCCTGCAAGGCGAGCAAAAAAGCCGAATGCTGGAAATCGAAGCTCAGGAGCCGGATATCGCGCAACCTACGATGGCTATGCGCTTGAACGCTGTCAGCCGAGAAGCCCGCAATAGTGCGGCTCTGGACAAGCAACCGGACCAGAGCGAATACGCTCGTAATCGGGAACTTGCCAATCAACAACAAGCGAGTCTGCTTGAAGCCAACTCTGACGGGCAGAAACTGCAGCGACTCTACAGCGAATGGAAGAAGCTGAAAAACATAGCTGTCGCACAAGCCAAAGTAGCAGGCTACACCTATGAAAGCGGCAACCTGTTTTCTCCGGGAGCACTCGAAGCGAGAAGCCGTGTACAGACCTATCTGAAGGCGCGTTCGGCACTCACATCCGGTGGCAAGCTGACGACTCTGAAAGAAGAAGACTTTCAAAAAAACAAAAAAGCCTATCTGGACGCTACTAACTGCGTGATTGATGGCAAAGCCCGGATGTGTGGCTATTTGAAGGAAGTCGCCAACGAGCGCAAGAAAGTCGAAAAAGACTTCGCCGCGTATATTGATTCGATCTTGAAAGTTGCTGACTACGGCTTGGCTTTGCCGGAGTTTGCCCTCATTCCTGATACTGGCGATATCAGCGCCGGCGTCGAGAAATTCAAGGCATACCTTGAGATGGAACAGCAACAGATCAAGCTCACCGAGCAGATCCGTTCGAAATATAAAGCCTGGATTGACGCGAGCGGGCAAAACGTCGCGGCTCCGACAGGTATCGTTGAAGCGGAGCAAGCAGAATGGCAGCGTATCCAGCAAGCTCGTCTGAAGCTTCGTGACGACGCCGAGGCAGCAGTGGCTGCTGCCCTGCCATTACGTCACCTGTTATGGGAGCCCGAGCAGTTTCAACCGAAACCGGAAGAGCGCTTGGTCAAGGCAGGATTTCCTTTGCGCGAAGTCGCGCTTTTCAATAGTCCCAACAGTCCAGTCAAACACCTGAGTCTGCTCAATCTTGAAGGCATCGCAAAGGTGTTGAAAAAAGACGTGAGCGAGATCGGTGCCGCAGCAAGCAAGGACTTGAAAAAAACTTCCAGGTAATAGCAACGGAAAAGCAGAGTCGGACTCGGACGACAACCCCTTCCACGAATGGCTTCGTGAACAAGGCGCTTTGGCTATCAAAGACCAACAGAGCGACTGGTTTGATGAAAAAGGCTGGTTTGATGTTGAGATGTTCCACTCTTACTTGAAGTCGAAGAACTACAAGGTCGAAACGTTTGAGGATGCGGGGGCCCGCAAAGATTGGGGGCTCCGTCTTCGTCAGTTGCTTTTTAAAGAAGAAGTCAGAAGCTCGTTGCGTCTGTTCGACAACAGCCCTCAAGCTCAACTGGTTCGCTGCCTGACCCCACCGCAGTCATCAATTCACACCGCTACCAAAGTCAGCGGCCCAAGCTTCAGCGTTGCGGATAATTTCAAAGCCTCCGCCAAAGCCGAAGCAAGTCTGGGAATCGACCTCGCTCGCGGTGAGGTTGAATTGATGAAAATGGATCTTCCGGGGAGAGATCAAGCGAAAGACATCCTGGTGCCTTACCTGGATTATGAGAAAAACCGCAAAAATCTGAACCTGGGTCGGTTCTCGATTCACTTGGGCGCTAGAGCCTGGGGGTATACGGGTGCAACCCTCCTCCTTTCTTCCAGCGTTCAGTTGGGCCGCGCGAACGTGCAAGGCGGGCTCAACCTTCCGGAAATCACCGATGCAAAACGCGCGGATACCACCAATGCAACTGCCGCAACCGCGCGAAGTGAACCTGTACTTGAGGGCGACGCTGCCAAGGTTCGGGTGGAAGATGGCGCTAAAGCCCAATTCAATCTTTTTTGCTGGGGTGCAAGCCGGGATTCTGCTGACCGGTGCCTTGAACTGGGCACCACCAAAAGACATAGCAGCCCTGCGCGCAGCGCCAACACCGGGAATGAGTAACAGCGTCAACAGCACGAAAGCCAGCCAATGGTCGAGTCTAGCGAGACTGACAGCTGGATTTACTGCTGCTTACGGCCTCGGTGCAAACGCAGACATCGGCATTTCCTTGCACGAAGGCCGCTTCATCATGCGGTTCAAGGCCTCTCTCATTGTCGGCACCGGTGCCGGCGGCGAATTCCAGTTTGAAGTCGGGTATGACGGCGTTACTGACCTGATTAACCTGCTGCGCCGTGAGATGCACAAAAATCAGGACAAATCGTTAATTTTTGTGACGGATGATGCGGCTGATTACATCGACAAGCTCAACTTCCTAGGTGCTGCCGGCATGGAAGTAGCGATGTCTTATATGCAGGGTGTTGATATGGTGATGTCGTTGTATGAGGCGTTAACGGGGGGCGGTCGAGGTGGTACCGTTGCTCATACCATCATGACATATCGAAACCAAGCAGAGTTGGAAGAGTGGTTCATAGCAGCTACGCCGGGAGCGCTGGGCCCAATGCTAATGACTCTTACCAGTGCAGCGGAAGCATTCAAAATTCCACTAAAGCTATCCGACAGCAGCCAGGCTTCCGAATATAGTCATGACCAAGCTCACCTTCTTCAGCAAAAAGCAATTGAGCGCATTCTTGGTTGGATATTAAAGCGCGCCGAAAAAGATGGAACTATTTCAAAGGCGAAAAGCCAATTTGAAGAAGCCTGTATGTGCATGAACAGGTTTGGGACAAAAGAGCAGAACCAAAACCAGAAGTACTGCGAGAACCGCCTGCACATGGATAACTTTATGTCAGAAGCAGTTATGCGACTTCAAGATCGAACAAGTGACGACACCCGAGCCCGATACAAAGCGCACGTAAAAACTCTTGGCGAGCGGCTAGACGGCTATTGCTCTCGGATTACACACTACGGAAGAACATATTTGCCAGGTGGAAAAGCAACCTATACCGGACCGGACGATAGCGTAAAATGATTAAAAATAAGCACTACAAATCAATAACCCAAGCTTTTTTTGTGTTCCTAGCCTTTGCATCTCATTCCGCGATGGCGCTTACAAGCGATCAGGCGATTGCTAAAGAAAAAGGAATTACGCTTTTTAATCAATATAAATCTGCTGAGACGGAACTTCGGATTGCTGCAGAAGCAGGTGACGCTGAAGCACAATTCTACCTAGCTGAAGAAATCCGACAAAGAAGCCAATACATTACTCCTGAGGCAAAAAAATGGTTGGAAGCGGCAAGTGCACAGGGTGATCTGTACGCCATGCTTAGGCTCGCCCGCTCGGATAATGATCTCTGTACGACGATGAAAAACTGCCCTCCCGGGCAAAAAACTTCGGCAGAGTGGATGAATATAGTTAAAGATTTGGCTACATCTAAAGCCCAAAAGGGTGACGCCGAATCTGCTTATGTCATGTATTTGGCGACTGGCCAGTTGGATTGGTTAAAAAAATCCGCAGAGTCTGGTTTTGCTCAAGGTCAATGGCTGCTTGCTATTAGATATAAGGAAGGTAATGGATCCTTTTTTGTTGCCTTGGAAACGGTCGGAAGCTGTCGAGAACTGGGCAAAGGCGTCTGCTGTAGGAGGCAATCCCAAAGGAATGATGGAGTACGCTGCCATTCTTTTCGAGAAAGGTGACATGGAAAGTTTTCGATATTGGAACGAACAGGCTGCCTCAATTGGCTTCGCCACTACGGTGTACGGGTATGGATCAGACCTGGCCCATGAGCCTGATACGTATGGTTTCCCTTATGACATCATCAAAGGGTACGCCTTGATTTATTTATTGAAAGAACTTGATGGCGGAGGCGGCATGGATGCCAACGTCAATGATAAGCTTCCTAAAATCGCTGCAAAAATGACGCAAACGCAAATAGCGGAAGCAAAAGTATTCGCACAAAAGTGGAAAGCCACACACCCGCCGCTCTCTTTTTTCCCTGATAAGTTAGGTGACTAATACGATCGCATCCCCTTAATTACTTTTAAAGACAGCGTTTGGAATCACTATACTTATTGGCGCGGAAAACCACACAAAATTTAACTACTCACGTCATCGCGCTAAACTTCAAGAAAGACTTTTGTCACAAGTGGAAAATAGTTAAGAGGATGCAATACACAGAAGGACGAAGCAAGATGCTCCGCACACCAATAAAAGCCATGGCATTGATTGCATTAATATTTACAAGCTACGCTCTCGCTCAGCCCACTCCTGAACAAGAAGCCGCGAAAAAGCACGGAATTACACTATTCAATCAATATAAAACAGCCGAGCCCGAATTACGCATTGCAGCAGAAGCTGGAGATGCGGAAGCTCAATTTTATTTAGGCGAAGAGCTACGTCTACAAAAGCAGCGAATGACAACCGAGTCGCAAAGATGGTACGAAGCCTCAGCATCCCAAGGTAACTATTATGCGATGTTCAAACTTGCTGCCACCACTGGAGATCTATGCTCCGTTATAAATCAGTGTGCTGAAGGTATTAAAAAACCCAGTGACTGGCATGAACAGCTGATAAAAACAGCAGAGCCACTGGCGTTGAACGGTAACGGCGAAGCAATGGTGGTCTTGTATTATGCGACAGCCAACTTAGAGTGGCTGAAGAAGGCTGCCAAAGCAGGTTATGCTCCTGGACAATGGTTACTCGCCACTCGTTACGCTGAAGGCGAAGACACATTTTTATTGCCATGGAAGCGTAAAGACGCAGAAGAGGAATTATTGAAAAGTGCCTCCGAGGGTGGATTTCCCAAGGCGATGATGGAGTACAGCACTATTCTTTCTGAGCGAAATGATCTTGAAGGCGTTCGGTACTGGTTGGAGGCAGCAGCCAAAACCGGATATATAAATGGGGTCAGTAATTATGGGGCGTACGTTGCTCATACTCCTGACAAAGTTGGATATCCAATTGACCTAATAAAAGGTTATGCGTTGATATCACAACTTCAAGAACTTGATGGTGGAGGAAATATCCAATCCTATGTTGAAGGAAAGCTTCCTGCAATTGCAGAAAAGATGACTTCCACCCAAATTGAAGAAGCAAAAAAATACGCTACTGAATGGAAAGCTACACATCCACCTCTTTCCTTCTATCCAGAAAAATTAGGTTTTTGATTTTGAATCGCAACACTCGACCAACAAACAACCCAATCATGCCATTTAACCTTTTATGGTCGAGCAGGCTTGTAACTTTCAGCTCAGCATTATTTTTTACGCTACTTAGCAATCTTGCGATCGCAGAATTATCTTCCACACAGAAAGAATCAAAAAACAAAGGACTAATACTCTTCAATCAATTTAAATCGGCGAAGTCGGAGTTATACATTCCCGCTGAGGCGGGAGATCCAGATGCTCAGTATTTTTTAGCAGAGGAACTACGCCAGCAGAATCAGTATATAACTACTGAAGCTCAGAGATGGTATGAAGCAGCGGCTCTTCAAGGCGACCTCTATGCAATACTGCGATTAGCAACATCAGAAAACGACCTGTGCAACGTAATAAACAACTGCACTCAAAGCTCAAAAAAACGTACTGACTGGATTGACCTTTTAAACAAAGAAACGGAAAAAAGAGCGAACAACAATGATGGCGAAGCCATGTATGTTAAGTACTTGTTTACTGGGCAACTAGAGTGGCTTGAAAAATCCGCCGAATTCAAATTCGCGAGAAGCCAATGGCTACTGGCAAACCGATACAAGGAAGGTGAGAATTTTTTTCTACCTTGGAAACGTACGGAGGAAGTTGGGCGGTTATTGAAAGCGTCGGCAGAAAATGGTTTCCCCGCAGGTATGCTTGAATATGCGGCGTATCTGTATGAACACGGAGGAGATCTAAGCGAAGCTCGCTACTGGATCGAAGAAGCGGCCAAGACCGGTTATCAATCCGGGGTCAGCAGTTATGGAGCATACCTAGCACATGCCTCTTCCCTTTATGACTTTCCACTGGACTTAGTTAAAGGTTACGCGCTCACATCGCTTTTAACAGAGCTTTACGGCGGTGGAAACATAAAACCTTATGTCGATGAAGTGCTGCCAGAAATAGCAAACAAAATGAGTCCGGCGCAGATTACAGAAGCAAAAACATTTGCAAAGCAATGGAAAAACACTCACCCGCCACTTTCTTTTTACCCAGGGAAATATGGCCTGTGATGCGGACCGTGTCACTCAAAGCTTCACTCAAGTTACATTCTAGGTGATTAAAGGCAATATGACAGCCGAACAGATTGAACGCTCAAAATCTGTGAAAAGGAAAAGAAATTCGCCCTCCGCCTTCCTTTTCCCTGACAAACTGGGTGGTTGTTCCAATTACACAAAGCCTTTCCCCTGCTAAAAAAACCATGGCAGCCAAAAATGAAATTGATGACTTTCGCGTTACTTTTACTAAGCCTAGAGACTTCGTCATCGTTCGCGCTCACACAGGAACAGTCTCAAGCAAAAATCAAAGGCATTGAACTTTACAATCAATATAAATCCATTTCCGCAATTGATTTCCTAAAAATCGCAGCCGACGGTGGTGATGACGAAGCACTTTACTACTTGGGTGAAGCGATAAGGAAAAATAACCGCTATATGACTAAGGACGCGCAAAAAGCTTACGAAGAGTCTGCCAAAAGAGGCAATATCTATTCGATGATACGACTTGGTGAAGCGGGCGAAGATTTGTGCGTAACGATGAAAAATTGTTCTTTTGCGGAGCATTCGCCCGAAGAGTGGACAACCAAAGCTAAAGAGCTTGCAACTGAACAGGCATCAAAAGGAAACGCTGAGTCAATGTATCTGTTATGGGAAATAACAGGAAACGATGACTGGTTAGAAAAGTCTGCTGAAAGCGGGTTCGCGTTGGCGCAGTTCCGTTTGGCTACTAAATATCAAGAAGGGGGCGGTACATTCCTATTACCATCAAGAAGATCTGATGCAATTGAAAAATGGATGAAGGCATCTGCAGAAAATGGCTATCCGCCGGGCATGATGGGCTTCGCAGCATCCAGAATTAAAAAAAACGATTTGTCTTCTTTCAGATTTTGGAATGAAAAAGCTGCGGCATCAAGTTACGTATCAGGACTTTTTGGCTATGCTTTATATATTAGGGGTATAGAGCCAACATACGGCTTCACACCTGACCCAATAACGTCACATGCTTTACTAACAAACCTGCTAGAGCTTGATGGCGGTGGAAACATGATACACAATGTTAAAGACACATTGCCCGAGGTTGAAAAAAACATGACCGACGAGCAGCTAACAGAAGCAAAAATACTCGCAAAAATGTGGAAATCCACCCATCCACCTCTCTCGTTTTATCCGGAAAAATTAGGATATTGAAACCAGTGAGATTATTAATAAACCGCTTAGTCTTGACGGTTTTTATATGCTTTACACCCACTTCTTTCTCGGAGCCGGTGCGTGAAGCTTCTTCAGGCATTATTTTATTCAATCAGTTAAAACTCGGAGAAGCCCTCTCCGTGTTAGAAAAGGAGGCACAATCTGGAAGCGTCGAGTCTCAGTACTACTTAGGGGAGGCTCTGCGAAAACGCAATCGTTATATGACACCAGAAGCACAGCACTGGTATGAAACAGCTGCGTTGAATGGTTCCATATACGCAATGATCCAGTTAGGTCGCAAAAATGAAGATTTATGCAAAATCATGGATAACTGTCCTGCCAGCGCCAAATCTCCTGTTGAATGGTTAACACATGCCAAGGAGTTGCTGCTGGCAAAAGCCAACAAAGGTGATCCTGAGTCGTTGTATCTAATGTATGAGATAACGTTTGATCGCGCTTGGCTCGAGAAGTCCGCAAATGCAGGGTATGCCCTCGCCCAATACTGGATGGCGGTAAGTGAACGACAAGGTGAGGGTTTCTTTTTTATCCCAGGACGACGTGAAGCCTCTGTTAAAAACTGGCTTTTGCTTTCTTCTGAAGGCGGCTATCCCAAAGCAATAATGGACTATCTTGAAATACTGCATATAGAAGGTGATACAGAGAGCATTCGCCATTGGCTTGTGTTAGGAGCTGAGTCCGGTTACCAAGCTGCCGTAAGCAATTATGGCGCCTACATCGCCCATACGCCGGATAAAGTTGGTTACCCACTCGATATTATTAAAGGGTATGCACTGTTCACCTTGCTTGGCGAGCTTGATGATAGCGGCGGAATCGGACGGTATGTTGAGCGAAAAAGTGAAGAAATTCGCAACAAAATGACAGCCGAGCAAATCGAAGGATCAAAGACAGTGGCTAAAGAATGGAAAGCCACTCACCCGCCGCTCTCCTTTTTCCCTGACAAGCTGGGAAACTAGTCCGAAGTTCTCCTACGGAATTCAAAAGGTCGCGTATAGAAAAAGCGGAAGGAATGAAGTGCATTGATGCCTCACTCCTTCCGCTTTTTTAGTTACAGCATCAAACCGGCGCCTGCCAGTTCAACATCCGCTGCTGCGCAACCTGCAGCAAATCATTGCCGTCCTGTGCCAACAAATACAGCGCATGGGTGATGTGGGGAATGTCCTGGACATCGGCGTGTTTGAAGCACAGGCAGTGCAGGGTTTCGAGCAGGTCGGCGGCGGCGCGTACGCGTTGGACGGCGGCTTCGAAGATGTCTTGGGGGTTGGCTTCGGTGTCGATCACCAGCGGTGCGCTGTCGGTGACGCCGCTGTTGAGCGGGAGATAGCGGGCGGAGCTTAGTTTCAGTATTGGCATTGGAATTACTCGATAGGCTTCAATGACCCGCCGACACCGTGACCAAACGATGGGAGGCGGACTGTATGCAAGGCTTGGTCAACTGAGAAACCCGATCAGCTCGCCCGAAGGCGCCCCTGCACACAGCCGCCACAGCAATGTACTCCGAAGACACGAATGTCCGCGGCGCGAATGATGGCACAAGATGTGTCGAGTTATCAGGCGACCAAACCTAAGCCGCTGATTTTGCAGCGACACCAAAACCATAACCGCCCCGCTCCAGCCGCCGGAAGCAGACAAGGCAGCGGTTCCTGTAGGAAGGCGCCGAGAATCCCCCGAGAAACAATCCCCCGCCAGACAGCCGGCATTCAGCCGGGTTAACCCTCGCTTAACGCCGTGGTCAAAGACTCTACACATCCGCACGCTCTCAGCCGATGCTGACGCCCAGTGCGGCAGGTCTGGCGTGTTTCACGCCGGGCTTTCTTTCCGTCGCACGGGAGTCTCTCCATGAACATTCGTCCGTTCCTGCTCACCGCCGCCCTCGCCTGCACCGCGTTTGCCGGGCTGGCCCAGGCCAATGACACCACGACCACCAAAGCGGTGCCGTACACATATGGCATGCCGTTGAATGTGGCCAAAGTGGTCTCGATGACCGAGCAGCCAAACAAGGCCTGCAAAGTGATCGATGCCGACATGAAGTACATCGATACGTCAGGCAAACCCGAGGAAATCACATACCGGAAAATGTCTGACGCCTGCGACTTCCAGAACTGACAGAAAGCTCTGATTTGCGGCTTTGCGGTAGGCGGACAAGGGTCCCGAGGGTTATGCTCGGGCCCCCTCCTCACTGCCGCAAGGATTCGCCATGCAGTTGTCGTTTCGCACGTTGTCGACCATTACCTTTTCCCTGTGTTTCCTGCTGGCGCTGGCCTGGGGCCTCGTGCCGCAAGTACTGCTTTCGATCTGGAGCATTGAATACTCCGAGGCAGCAGGATTTGTCGCAAGACGCATGGCGGTGCTGTTCGCGGCGTTGGGAGTGATGTTCTATCTGGTGCGCAATGCGCCGGTGTCGATCGCGCGCAATGCAATGAACAACGGTTTTATCGTCGGCTGCTTTGGTCTGGCGGTGCTGGGGTTCGCTGAATGGCTCAACGGCCATGCCGGCCCCGGGATTCTGCTCGCGGTGCTGGTCGAGTTCGCGCTGGGCCTTGGTTTCGTGCAGGCCCGGCGCGTGACGGTCGAACTGGGTGAAACGGTCGGTTAAACGATTTTGGATCGCGGCACTGCATGATGGGTCACCGTGTGTTGCGCGAGATTGAGCGCAACCCGGCGATCAGGCCGTTGATTTCGCGACAGCTGTTCAGGTGACTGGCATCGATGCCACTGACCAGCAAATCGACCTGATCGGTACGGTGATCGCCATAAACCTTGACGGTCATCGACAGATCCGGGGACAGCGTGCACTGGCAGCGTTTCGGCAGAAAGCTGCTTTCAATGATATTGCGTAGTTCCAAGGCAGACAGAAACATGGCGAACCCTCTCCTTACTGTGAGACTGCCAATCAAGTATTCACATTGACCGTTGCCACTGTTCCCGGCGGGTGTATCCCCGCTGAATCCCTGGGTATGGCAAGCGGTTGTACTGCGAAATGCCCATTGGAGTGTAGGCGCACAAACTCGGTGCGCCGCACCAAATCAACGCATAAAACGTGCCTTTCATCGGGTCGACTTCACCTCCTGCCAAATCAATGACTTGGCGAAAACGCAGGCAAGTGGCCAGTTGCAAAATGCAAGATTCGATCGTGCAGGCACTGCAATTTGCATGCGGCTGGCGGTTTGCATTCATCGCCCATGGCAGTGAGAATGCCCGTCAACCAACGTACACCCGCCAGGAGGCTTCAATGGGAAATTTCACTGTTTACGCGACGGCCGGCCTGATGCTCGCGAGCGTCGCCACCCTCACCCACGCCGCCAAACTCGAAGACACGGCGCCCTACCCCAAAGCCGAAGCGGGCTTCACCCGGCAGGTCATTCACCTGCCACAGCAGGCCCAGGAAGAAAACTTCAAAGTCGAGATCCTCGCCGGCAAGACACTCGAGGTGGACTGCAACCGCCAGCGCCTGGGCGGCACCCTGGAAGAGAAAAACCTGGAAGGCTGGGGCTATCCGTTCTACCGCCTCGAGAAAGTCAGCGGCCCGATGAGCACGATGATGGCCTGCCCACCCGGCACCCAGAAAAAGCGCGCCTTCGTACCGGTGATCGGTGACGGCTTCACTGTGCGTTACAACAGCAAGCTGCCCATCGTGGTTTACGCACCGACGGATGTCGAAGTGCGCTATCGCATCTGGTCGGCTTCGAAAAAGTCGGCACTGCCATTCCCGAGTAACTCGCCAAGGAGCAGAGGCATTGATTACCTGCCACGTCAGATACGTGATTGATCCCTACCAGCTCGACGCCTTCGAAGCCTATGCCAAAACCTGGCTGGGCATCGTCGAACGGCTGGGCGGAACGCATCACGGCTATTTTCTGCCCTCGGAAGGCGCGAGCAACATCGCTTACTGCTTGTTCAGTTTTCCGTCGCTGGCGGATTACGAAAGCTATCGCCACATTGCACTGACCGACCCGGAAAGCACGGCACTGGTGGCCGATTTGGTCGAAAAGAAGTTCATCGTCAGCTACGAGCGCAGCTTTCTGCGCCCGCTGCTGCCCTGAACACCCTTACGCCTCAATCCCGCCGGCCGCAGCGCGTTCGGCGACGTGGCGCAAACTGTCGAAATTGATATTGGCGCCGGAATCGATGGCGATCAGCGTCTGATTCCGTGCGCCGGTCTGCGCCACGTACTTTTTGATGCCCGCAACCGCCAACGCGCCGGAAGGCTCGGTGATCGAGCGGGTATCGTCGTAGATGTTCTTGATCGCCGCGCAAAGTTCGTCGTTGCTGACGGTGATCACTTCATCCACGCAGAAGCGGCAGACCTCGAAGCCATAGGCGCCGATCTGCGCCACCGCCACGCCATCGGCGAAAGTGCCGACGCTGGGCAGCACCACTCGCGCATCCGCTTGCAACGCAGCCTTCAGACAGGCCGAGTGCTCCGACTCCACGCCGATGATCCGCACCTCCGGCCGCAGGTATTTCACATACGCTGCGATACCGGCGATCAAACCACCACCGCCCACCGGGACAAAGATCGCATCCAGCGCGCCCTGGTGCTCGCGCAGAATCTCCATTGCAACCGTGCCCTGGCCAGCGATCACATCGGGATCGTCGAACGGCGAGACGAACGTTCTTCCCGTCTGCTGCGCCAGTTGCAACGCATGGGCCAGGGCAAACGGAAAGCTTTCGCCATGCAACAGCGCTTCAGCTCCACGACTACTGACGCCCAGCACTTTCAACTCAGGCGTGGTCGCCGGCATCACGATAGTCGCCGCAATCCCCAGCTCACGGGCCGCCAGTGCTACGCCTTGAGCGTGATTGCCCGCCGATGCCGTAATAACCCCGCGCGCCTTCTGCTCGTCACTCAATTGCACCAGCTTGTTGTAGGCGCCGCGAATCTTGAAGGAGAACGTCGGTTGCAGGTCCTCGCGTTTGAGCAAGATCCGGTTGCCCAGCGCTTCGGACAGAGCCGGCGCAGATTGCAGCGGCGTGCGCACCGCCAGTTCATACACCGGCGCGGCGAGGATCTTTTTTACGTATTGCTCAAGTAGGGCTTGCTGGGCGGGGCTGTGGCGCATGGTCGTCTCCTGACTTTTTATTCAGAACCCCGGAGACAGAAAGTAAAAACCCGCCTCTAGGGCGGGTTGGGTGCTGCAGTCGTGAGCTAGCCCGCCAAATGAGGAATGGCGGTAATAATGCTTGGCTGGCAGCGCAATACGGTGGAAGTCATGGCCCCGAAATTAGCTCGGGCGTTGCTGGCAAGTCAATGGCGAATTTTGTCATTTCGCCAGACGCCTGAGCCCGAACAGCATCCCGCCCGCCCCCAGCAGCATCGCCGCGAGGAACAACGGGTACGACACCCACCACGGCGTCCCGGCGGTCATCATGCTGAATTCCGACATGCCACCAATGCTCGCGATCAGGTTGAGCGGCAGGAATACCACGTTGATCAGCGTCAGCTTGCGCAGCAGGTTGTTCATGCTGTTGTTCATCAGGTTGCCCCGGGCGTCGATCAGCCCGGAGAACACCGTGGAATAGATTTCCGCCTGCTTGTAGCACTGGTTGTTTTCGATGATCAGGTCGTCGATCAAGCCAATGGCTTCGCTGCCGAAATGCTGTTTCTCTGCGTGATTGCGCAGCCGCGTCAGTACCGCGCCGTTGCTGTGCAGCGCGTTGATGTAATAAATCAGGCTTTCGCTGAGGTTGAACATCTGCACCAGATGCTGGTTCTGCATCGAGGCGTTGAATTTCTGCTGTAACTCCCGGGCAACCAGTTTGATCACCTTCAGGTGCCCGAGGTAGTGATGGATGTTGTTGAACAGCAGGTCCAGCAACACATCCAGCGGCGTGTTCAATGGCTGGCGTGTGCCGAGACCGTGCAGCGGCGTGTCGTCGGTGGCGATCACCAGCAACTGGCCCGGCGAGAACAGCAAACCGCAGGACGACACCTCGAACGCCAGGCTGCCGCCCCCGGAGTAGTTCTCGGGGCGTTTCCAGATCAGGAACAGATGATCGGGATGGAATTCAATCCGCGACACCTCGTCCGGGTCCAGCGCAGAGGCCAGAGCATGCTCATCCAGTTTGAAGTGACTGTGGAGCAGGTCGCGTTCAGCCGCGTCGGGGTCGCTGAACAACATCACCTCGGCGTCCAGCCGTTCGACCCGCTGCAGTGCGCCGTGGCTCAGTGCAAAGCTGTTGATCATCGAGCGGTCACCAGGCCTGGCCGCGACGTTTGAGTTCCAGGCGCCTCACGAACTCTTCCAGCACCAGCGAATACAGATCGTCTTGCAGGTAAGCGTCTTCGATACCGGCGTCGAGGTTCGGGTTGTCGTTGACCTCGATGACCACCACTTTGTCGCCGGCCTGTTTCAGGTCGACGCCATACAAGCCGTCGCCGATCAGGTTGGCGGTCTTTACTGCCAGCTCCACCACTGCACGCGGCGCTTCGTGGATCGCCAGCGTGCGGCATTCGCCGTTGACGTCCTGGCCCTTGGCCTTGTGGTTGTAGATCTGCCAATGGCCCTTGGACATGAAGTACTGGCAGGCGAAGATCGGTTTGCGGTTGAGCACACCAATGCGCCAGTCGTACTCGGTGTAGAAAAACTCCTGGGCCAGCAACAGCACCGAGTGTTCGAACAGTTCGGCGGTCGCTTCCAGCAGGGCTTGCTGGCTTTCAACCTTGATCACGCCACGGGAGAAGCAGCCGTCAGGGATTTTCAGCACCAGCGGGAACCCCAGGCGCTCGCCGACCCGCTCGAAGTCTTCCGGTCGCTCCTTGTAGAGAATTTCCGTGGCCGGCATGCCCAGTTGGTGGCTGTTGAGCAGGTCCGTGAGATAGACCTTGTTGGTGCATCGCAGGATCGACGTCGGGTCGTCCATCACCACCAGCCCTTCGCTTTCGGCTTTCTTGGCGAAGCGGTAGGTGTGGTTGTCGACGCTGGTGGTTTCGCGGATCAGCAGACCATCGTACTCGGCGAGCCGGGAGTAGTCCTTGCGTTCGATCAGTTCGACATCGATGCCCATGCCTTTGCCGACGCGCACGAAATTCTCCAGTGCCCGGGCGTTGGACGGCGGCAAGGCTTCCTGCGGATCGTGCAGGATCGCCAAGTCATAACGCGCCACTTGCGGCGAACGCGGTACACGCCAGATCTTGCGGCTGAAACCGTCCAGCGCATTGGCGAACTGATCTTCCTGATCGTCACGCAACTTGTGCAGAGCGCCAGACTTGATGCCTTCGATGTGCCAGCCGTTAGTTCGACGGAACTCAACTAATAGAATCGGGCACGGAAAAATTTCAAACAATTGTCGGGCCAGATCCTGCAACGGCTCGATATGGGTTCTGCCGAAATAAAGTGTCAGTGTGAAACCTTCGGTATCGCTGTAGAGGTGATGGCTGAGGGCCTTTTCCAGGGTTTTATCCAGGTCATCCAGCGCCAGACCGTAAAGGGATTTGCGTGTCAGTTCGCTGATGGTGCGCACCGACGGAATCACCTTGTGCCCCCTGGCCTCCGCCAGCAACGAGCAGTAGTAGCCGTGGCCCAGATACTTGTAGCTGCGGCACAGGTTGATGACCTGCACCCGTTTTCCCGGCTCGCTGTCGGGCGGTTGTTCGAGGTATTCCTGAGCCGTGAGGATGTCTTCGCTGGGGAAATAGGAGGCCCAGTCTTCCTTGCGTTCGACGATGATCAACACTTGACTGGAAGTTCTGATTTGCGGTTTTAAATAAGTTGCCGGTGGCAAACTTTGACTGGATACTTCGCGCCAATGACCCTGTACCGCTGACATAGAAATTGATCCGTTGGAGAACAAGACCTTTTCTATTAAGCACGAACTTTTTCGAAAGTCCCGTTTCGTTACGCAACTTTTACGGCGGTCATATGAACACTGTTTTTCGCTTGGCGACAGTTGATGATTTACCGGCACTGCTGGCACTGGAAATGCACTGCTTCACCACGGACCGGCTCACCCGCCGCAGCTTTCAATGGATGATTACCCGGGCCCACGGCCAGTTGCTGGTGGCCGAACGCGAGGGTCAACTGCTGGGTTATGCGCTGGTGCTGTTCCATCGCGGCACGTCGCTTGCGCGGTTGTATTCCATCGCCATTTCCCCCGAAGCCCGGGGTGGTGGCCTGGGAAAGCAATTGCTGCAACGCATCGAGGTATGCGCCCTTGAGCACGACTGCGCTTACCTGCGGCTGGAGGTGCGCACTGACAACCCCGCCGCCATCGCGTTGTACGAACGCAGTGGCTATCGGCGCTTTGCGCTGATTCACGATTACTACGAAGACCACACAGACGCGTTGCGTCTGGAAAAGCGCATCCTGCAACACCACGATTCGCGCAGCATCAAGGTGCCCTATTATCGACAGACCACCGACTTCACCTGCGGTCCGGCCTGTTTGCTGATGGCCATGGGCGCCTTGCAGGCCGATCGTCTGCTGGAGCGTCGCGAAGAACTGCAGCTCTGGCGCGAAGCGACCACCGTGTTCATGACCGCCGGCCACGGCGGTTGCAGCCCCCAAGGCCTGGCGTTGGCCGCATGGCGCCGAGGGTTTCGCGTGCGATTGCAACTGAGCATGACCGGGCCGCTGTTTCTCGACGGCGTGCGTGACGCGCTTAAAAAAGACGTCATGCGCCTGGTGCACGACGAGTTCATGGCACAGCTGAACGACACCGACGTCGATCAAATCATCGGCACGACACTGGATTTGCCCCGCCTGCTAAACGCCGGCGGGCAGCCTTTGGTGCTGATCAGCAGCTATCGGCTGACCCGCTCCAAATCCCCGCACTGGGTGATCGTCACTGATTGCGACGAGGATTTCGTCTACCTGCACGACCCGGATGTCGATCACAGCCAGCATCGCCAGCCCATGGACTGCCAGCATGTGCCGGTCAGCCATGGGGAGTTCGAGAAGATGTGCCGGTTCGGACGCGGCAAGCTGCGGGCTGCGGTGGTGCTTTACGCCCGCTCACCCGCATGAAGCATTTATTTGAGTCCGACCTTGTACAGCGAGCCGTCGGACTCGTCCGTCAGCAGATACAGATAGCCGTCCGGTCCTTGGCGCACATCGCGGATACGCTGTTTCAGATCACCCAGCAAACGCTCTTCATGCACAACCTTGTCACCGTCGAACTGCAGGCGAATCAGTTCCTGAGTGACCAGCGCCCCGATGAACACGTTGTGCTGCCAGGGTTTGAAACGGTCGCCATCGTAGAACGCCATGCCGGTGACACCCGGTGATTTTTCCCAGACGTGATGCGGGGCAACGGTGCCTTCGACGGTTTTACCCTGGGCTTCAGGGATGGGTTGCATCGAGTAATTGATGCCGTGGGTTGCCAGCGGCCAGCCGTAGTTCTTGCCGCGCTCGATGATGTTCACCTCATCGCCACCGCGCGGGCCGTGTTCGTTTTCCCACAATGTGCCGGTCCATGGATTGAGTGCTGCGCCCTGCGGGTTGCGATGACCGTAGGACCAGATTTCCGGGCGCACCCCGGACTGACCGACAAACGGGTTGTCATCCGGTACCTTGCCGTCGGGGTAAATGCGCACGACCTTGCCTTGCAGCTTGTCCAGATCCTGGGCCGTCGGGCGGTCGTTGTTTTCGCCGAGGGTGATGAACAGGTAGCCGTCACGGTCGAATACCAGCCGCGAACCGAAGTGATTGCCAACGGACAGCTTCGGTTCCTGACGGAAAATCACGTTGAAGTCCTTGAGGGTTTTCAGGTCGTCCGACAGGCGCCCGCGCCCGACCGCCGTCCCGGCCTTGTCACCGGCACCGCCGCCCTCGGCGTAGGACAAGTACACCAGCCGATCCTGTTTGAAGTCCGGTGACAGCACCACATCCAGCAACCCGCCCTGCCCCTTGGCCCAGACCTTGGGAACGCCATCGATCGGCGCCGACAGCTTGCCGTCAGCCCCCACCACCCGCAGATTGCCCGGACGCTCGGTCACCAGCATGCCCTGGCGGTCCGGCAGGAACGCGAGCGCCCATGGGTGCGCAAGCCCCTGGGTAATCGTCGTGACTTCAAGGGTGCCCTGCTCGCTTTGCAATTCCTTGGGGGCAGCGGCGAATGCCGGGCTGCAGATAACAGCGCCGGCACACAGACCGGCTAAAAGGGTTTTACGCAACATGCACGATTCCTTTTGTTCGTTTGAAGGGCTGACAGAAGCGGTTCTGCCATTCAACGGTTGCTGTCGCCATCACGGGCGGGAGGGTTTGGAATGAACTTCGGTGGTGTGCTCGGTACCGAACGCAGGGGCTGGCCATTGCCGATGCCGCCGTTCTCGACGGTGGGCTGGCGAGGCGCTGGCACCGTACTCGGCCCGCGGATCACCGGATTGGCGGGCTGCGTACCCTGCATGCTGTTGGGATTGGCCCGGTGAATCGGGCTGTTGTAGGGGTTGCTGCTGTTGCCGGTCGGACTTTGCGCCAGCAACAGGACATCGGCGTGAACCAGCCCGCCACTGAGGGCCAGCAATGCGATGCCAAGCAGAAAACGGTTCATGGACGGCCTCTCTCGATGCACGTGGAATAGAGCCTTCGAGTCCACGCTACGCCGAGGGTTCGGATTTGTTAACCCGTCATCGCTAAACAAGGTGTAACACCGTTTGACCAGTTGCCCGTCGGCGGGCAACGGAAACTTTCACGCACGCTGGCGGGTCACCCGAACATCACGCGGAGAACGGCACCATGGCTCGGGCAATCTGGAAAGGCGCAATCAGTTTCGGTCTGGTGCACATCCCCGTGGCGCTGGTCTCCGCCACCTCGTCCCAGGGCGTGGACTTCGACTGGCTGGACAGCCGCAGCATGGACCCGGTCGGCTATAAACGGGTCAACAAGGTCACCGGCAAAGAGGTGACAAAGGAGCACATCGTCAAAGGCGTGCAGTTCGAAAAAGGCCGGTATGTGGTGCTCAGCGAGGAGGAAATCCGTTCGGCGCACCCGGTCTCGACCCAGACCATCGACATCTTTGCCTTCGTCGACAGCGAGCAGATTCCGCTGCAGAACATCGACACGCCCTACTACCTGGCCCCGGACAAACGCGGCGGCAAGGTTTACGCATTGCTGCGCGAAACCCTGAGCAAAACCAAAAAAGTCGCCCTCGCCCGCGTGGTTTTACACACACGTCAGTATCTGGCGGCGCTGATGCCGCTGGAGTCGGCACTGGTGCTGGTGAAACTGCGCTGGCCGCAGGAAGTGCGCAGCCTGGACGAACTGGCGCTGGGCAGCGAAGTGACCCAGCCGCAACTGGCGAAAGCCGAACTGGACATGGCCAAACGACTCGTTGAAGACATGAGCGCCGACTGGAATCCTGAGGACTACCGCGACGAGTTTGAAGACAAGATCATGGCCCTGGTGGACAAAAAGGCCCATGAAGGCAAGATCGAGGACGTTGAGACCGTTGATGGCGAAGAAGAGCGCAAGTCTGCGGATGTGATCGATCTGACGGAACTGCTCAAACGCAGTCTCGGCGGGAAATCACCGGCCAAACCGGCGAAGAAGGCCGCGAGCAAGGCTACACCGGCGAAAAAGACCAGAAAAGCGTCGTGAAAATGAAATCGGGCGACTGTCTTTCAACAGTCGCCCGATTTATCAGATCAATTATCAGATCAGAATGAAGATCGCCAGCAGGCCACCGAAGATCGCCCACTTTTCCAGGTAATAGCGCGCGCGATTGCGCTTTTTCAGTTCTTTGCCGCGCAGGCGGATCTTGTAGATTTTGGTAAACAGGCGGTTGATACCGCCGGTGCGGTCGCCCGCATCGTTCGGCGCACCGGCCGCCGACATCACGGTACGGCTGAACCAGCCGTTGAACGCGGCTGCCCAGCGGTACTTCATCGGTCGCTCGACGTCGCAGAACAGGATGATGCGGTTCTTGTCGGTGGTGTTTTCGGCGTAGTGAATGTAGGTCTCGTCGAACATCACCGCTTCGCCGTCGCGCCAGTGATAGTTCTCGCCATCGACGTTGATGTAGCAACCGGCATCGTTCGGCGTTTCCAGGCCCAGGTGATAACGGTAGGAACCGGCATACGGGTCACGGTGACGCACCAGTTTCGAGCCCGGTGGCAGTTCGGCGAACATCGCTGCCTTGATCGAGCCGATGCTCTGCACCAGTTCAGTGGTGCGCGGGCACAGTTGCAGCGCCGACGGATGGCTGTCGCCGTACCATTTCAAATAGAAACGCTTCCAGCCGGTTTTGAAGAACGAGTTGAAACCGACATCGTCGTACTGATCCGAGCGCTTGATCGCACCGGCACGCAGAAGGTTCTGACCTTCTTCGCGGATTTCTTCCCAATGGGCCTGCAACGGGCTCAGATCGGGAAAGTCCTTCGGATCGAGGTAGGGTTTGTTCGGTTTCTTCGAAAACAGATAAAGGAAGCAGTTGATCGGCGCGAGAAACGTCGAATGATCACTCAACTGACGGCCCAGTTTGTGACGCACACGACCACGCAGGTGAACGTATGCAATGGAAATGACATAAATAGCAGCAATGATGAGTTTCACGGAAATCGTCACACGTCAAAAGTGAACAAACTGCGCGCCTTTCTGGCTGTGGCCATAGGTCTGTAGCAGTGGTCTGGATACAAAGCAGCGTCTCGGTGGCACATCCTTGAGCCCATGCCGGGTAAGGGCATTGGGTGAATGGATGGCATTTTAGCCACAGTTTGTAACCAATAGTGAACCTTCATCTGTGAAAAACTGTCCCGCGATTGCGCCAATTGGCATTCCGGGGATCACCGCCCTATCGCTGGAAGAGCCAGACCAGTACAATCGCCGCCAAACTTTACGCGCCCCCTTGGTTGATGACGGGATTTCCCGCCTCAGCGCACTTCGACTCGGGCCAAGCGCTCCGGCCGCACCCTCGCTACTCAGAATGCTTCGCAGGATAAACCTTTGATTTCTACAGCTAATATCACGATGCAGTTCGGCGCAAAGCCGCTGTTCGAAAACGTTTCGGTGAAATTCAACAACGGCAACCGTTATGGCCTGATCGGCGCCAACGGTTGCGGCAAGTCGACGTTCATGAAAATCCTCGGTGGCGATCTGGAGCCGTCTGCCGGCCAGGTGATGCTCGAGCCGAACGTGCGCCTCGGTAAACTGCGTCAGGATCAGTTCGCCTACGAAGAATTCACCGTGATCGACACCGTGATCATGGGTCACGAAGAGCTGTGGAAGGTCAAGGCCGAGCGCGATCGCATCTACTCGCTGCCGGAAATGAGCGAAGAAGACGGCATGGCCGTGGCCGAGCTGGAAACCGAGTTCGCCGAGATGGACGGCTACACCGCCGAATCCCGCGCCGGTGAACTGCTGCTGGGCCTGGGCATTCCGCTGGAACAGCATTTCGGCCCGATGACCGAAGTCGCGCCGGGCTGGAAACTGCGTGTCCTGCTGGCTCAGGCCCTGTTCTCCGATCCGGAAGTGCTGTTGCTCGACGAACCGACCAACCACCTGGACATCAACACCATCCGCTGGCTGGAAACGATCCTGACGGCGCGTAACAGCACCATGATCATCATTTCCCACGACCGTCACTTCCTGAACAGCGTCTGCACCCACATGGCCGACCTGGACTACGGCGAGCTGCGTCTGTTCCCGGGCAACTACGACGAGTACATGACTGCGGCGACCCAGTCCCGCGAGCAACTGCTGTCGGACAACGCCAAGAAGAAAGCCCAGATTGCCGAACTGCAGACGTTCGTCAGCCGCTTCTCGGCCAACGCCTCGAAAGCCAAGCAGGCCACTTCCCGCGCCAAGCAGATCGATAAGATCCAGCTGGCCGAGGTCAAGCCATCGAGCCGCGTGAGCCCGTTCATCCGTTTCGAACAGACCAAGAAACTGCACCGCCAGGCCGTGACCATCGAGCAGATGTCCAAAGGCTTCGACGGCAAGACCCTGTTCAAGAACTTCAGTTTCACCGTTGAAGCCGGCGAACGCGTGGCGATCATCGGCCCGAACGGTATCGGCAAGACCACCCTGCTGCGCACCTTGATGGGTGAACTGACCCCGGACGCCGGCACCGTGAAGTGGACCGAAAGCGCGGAGCTGGGCTACTACGCTCAGGACCACGCCCACGACTTCGAAGACGACGTCAGCCTGTTCGACTGGATGGGTCAGTGGACTCAGGGCGAGCAAGTGATTCGTGGCACCCTGGGCCGCATGCTGTTCTCCAACGACGAGATCCTCAAGTCGGTGAAGGTGATTTCCGGTGGTGAGCAAGGTCGCATGCTGTTCGGCAAGCTGATCCTGCAAAAGCCGAACGTTCTGGTGATGGACGAACCGACCAACCACCTGGACATGGAATCGATCGAGGCGCTGAACCTGGCGCTGGAAAACTACCCGGGCACGCTGATTTTCGTCAGCCACGACCGTGAGTTCGTATCGTCCCTGGCCACGCGCATCATCGAGCTGAGCCCGAACGGCGTGACCGACTTCAGCGGCACCTACGACGATTACCTGCGCAGCCAGGGCGTCGTGTTCTGATAGCGGCCTCGAGCCGAAAGCCCCGCCCCATGGCGGGGCTTTTTATTGCGCCAAGGAAAGATAGTTAGCCTGCTTTCTTTTATTTCACACCCAAGCCATGATGCGGACTCTCCCACCGCCGCCCGCGAACGAGCCCTCATGTCTGCGCAGCAACAGCCACCGCAAAGCTCCATGGCGATCACCCTGCAGATCGTCTCCATCGTTTTCTACACCTTTATCGCCTTCCTCTGCATCGGTCTGCCGATTGCGGTGCTGCCCGGCTATGTGCACGAACAGCTGGGCTTCAGTGCCGTCGTTGCGGGTCTGGTGATCGGATCGCAATACCTGGCGACTCTGCTGAGCCGTCCCATGGCCGGGCGCATGTCGGATACCGTCGGGACCAAGCGCGCCATCGTTTACGGTTTGCTGGGAATCGTCCTCAGCGGTGTGCTGACATTCCTGTCGACCCTGCTTCAGGACTTTCCGCTGCCAAGCCTGATCATTCTGATTGCCGGGCGTTTACTGCTCGGGATCGCGCAAGGTTTGATCGGTGTCGGCACCATCAGCTGGTGCATGGGCCAGGTCGGCGCCGAGCACACTGCCCGCTCCATCGGCTGGAACGGCATCGCCTCTTATGGCGCCATCGCGATCGGCGCACCGCTGGGCGTGCTGATGGTGGCCGATTACGGTTTTACCAGCCTCGGAATTGCGCTGTCGGTACTGGCCGCCGGCGCTCTGCTGCTGATTCGCAACAAACCTTCCGTGCCGGTGGTGCGCGGCGAGCGGTTGCCGTTCTGGGCGGTGTTCGGACGGATCGCGCCGTTCGGTGCCAGTTTGAGCCTCGCCTCGATCGGTTACGGCACCCTGACCACGTTCATCACCCTTTATTACCTCAATCGCGGCTGGACCGGCGCGGCCTACTGCCTGACGGTATTCGGCGTGTGCTTCATCCTGTCGCGGCTGTTGTTTATTTCCGCCATCGCCCGATTCGGTGGCTTCGCTTCGGCCATCGCCTGTATGAGCATCGAAACCGTCGGGCTGCTGTTGCTGTGGCTCGCACCGTCCACCGGTTACGCACTGATCGGCGCCGGGCTGGCAGGGTTCGGGTTGTCGCTGGTATACCCCGCGCTGGGGGTTGAAGCGATCAAGCAGGTGCCCAACTCCAGCCGTGGTGCCGGGTTGAGTGCTTACGCGGTGTTTTTCGATCTGGCACTGGCGGTTGCCGGGCCGCTGATGGGCGCGGTGGCGTTGAATCTGGGGTATTCGTGGATCTTCCTTTGCGCTGCGCTGTTGTCCGTGAGCGGACTGGCGCTGACCTTGTGGCTCAAGCGTCGGGCGATGGCCTGACGCTTACTGATCCGCCGTCTGCATCCCCGCCCGGGAAGGCTTGCCCAGCGCATTGGAGAAAAACCGCCCGGCTTCGGAAATCAGGTTGCGGTGAATGTCTTCTCGATCCACCCCGTCAGCATCGGTGCACAGCGCGGGCATCGCACGGATCTGTTCTTCATTGCACGGCGCCATGAACACGAAGTGCCCGGCCCCGGCCAGCAACTTGAAGTCCGGTGCGGTCGGCAGTTTGCGCGCCAGGGCGGCGGCGTTCTTGTCGAAGGCCACCAGTTTGTCGCCGTCGCCGCTGTACAGCAGCACCGGCACATGCACGTCGGCCAGGGTGTGCCGGCCGAATTTCAGGCTCAGCGGCGCCATCAGCAGCAAGGCGTGGACTCTCGGGTCGGCCACCGGTTGCAGATCGTCGCGATCAACGATCAGTTCGCCCTGAGTGTTGCAGGCGTCGCGGTCATCCGGACGCTCCTGGCAGTACCTACGCAAGCGATCAAGGTCAGGCTGCGCACCGGATAAAATCAACGCGGTCTCGCCCCCTGCCGAATAACCAATGACACCGACCTGATCGGCGTTCACAAACGGCGCGAGCATGCGGTCGCCAAGTGTGGCGGTAATGGCTTCGGAAATCTGGATCGGCCGGCCATACAGATTGCTCAAGGTGCCGAGGCGACTGTGATCCCTGGAGTTGTCGCCGGGATGAATCACCGCTACCACCACAAAGCCCTTGCGGGCCAGCGATGTGGCGAGGTCGTGCAGGGCCAGCGGCGTGCCGGTGTTGCCGTGAGACAGCATCAGCATCGGAAAGCGGCCGAGGGCGATTTTGGTGTCTTCGCCGGCTTCGACCGAGTAGCCCTCGAGCAGGCTCATGTGCTCGCGGTCGCTGGAGGGATAGAACGCGATGGCACGCATCGGTTGCAGGTCGAGCGGATCGAGGAACGTCATCTCGTGATAACCGACGCTCCAGCGTGGGTGCTGGCCGGGGGCTGCGTGCACTGAATTCAGGCTGCCGAGCAGGCAAATCAGTAACGTTGCACAAAGACGCATCATGGGATGCCCCACCCTGTTGTTACTCAATCGAAAGATCCGTTGTGTTCGACGCCCGAAACTCCGTGGTTCGGTGATCCGGCGCGGCGTTGCACTCAGACGTTGATCGTAAGACTGCATAACCCGGGCCAGATTATGTAACAGTCGGACACAAAAAACTCCGTATCTGGCCCTTGCAGAACCAGAATACAGAGTTTTTTGGGTGTTGCCTGAACGAGAGCTGTTCTTTACGAAAGCCTTACGCAGCGGCGAACAGTTGCTCGCTGATGCGGGCGTGGGCAGCACTCATGGCGTTGTTGCGAACTTCTTCACCGTAGGCCAGGCCTTCGGCGCGGACGATTTCAATGTCGGTGATGCCGAGGAAGCCGAAGACCAGTTTCAGGTAGTCTTCGTGAGCAACGCCCGAAGCCTGACCCGCGTGGATGCCGCCCGAAGTCGATACGATGATCACTTTCTTGCCACCGCACAGGCCTTCAGGGCCTGCTTCGGTGTAGCGGAAAGTCTGGCCGGCGACGGCGATGCGGTCGATCCAGGCCTTGAGCTGGGTTGGCACGGTGAAGTTGTACATCGGCGCGGCAACGACGATGGCGTCAGCAGCGATGAATTCGGCCAGGGTGTTGGCGCTCAGCTCGGCTTCGTGCTGTTGTGCGGCATTGCGCAGTTCAGCGGTGGTGCCGGCGGCAACCAGAGTGGTGGACGAGAAGTGGCTGATGGCGTCGGCAGCCAGGTCGCGGTAGGTCACGACAGCGCTTGGCTCGGCAGTTTGCCAGGCTTTGACGACTTCGGTGCTCAACTGACGGGAAGCGGAGTTGTCGCCCAGAATGCTCGAATCGATGTGCAGCAGTTTCATAGTGGAATCTCCTGGAAAGAATCGCCGGTGGCGACGGAATGGAGACAATCCTACCTACGAAACCAATAGCTGATTAGACGGCAACAATGCGATAGTTTGTCCCACTGATAGAACAGTCGGAATTACCCATGCAAGACCTCAACGATCTCTACTATTTCGCCAAAGTGGTCGAGGCCGGCGGATTCGCCGCTGCCGGCCGCTTGCTGGGCATTCCCAAGTCGCGCCTGTCGCGGCGGATTGCCGAACTGGAAGAACGCCTGAGCGCGCGCCTGCTGCAACGCACCACCCGCCAATTGAAGCTGACCGCCGTGGGCGAACGCTATTTACGCCACTGTCAGGCGATGCTGCTGGAAGCGGAAATGGCCGACGAGACGGTGGCCAGCATGTCCAGCGAACCCCGTGGACGCCTGCGGGTGTCGAGCCCGACCGGGCTGGCCCATGAAATGCTGCCGGTGGTGATCAGCAATTTCCTCGGCAAATACCCGCAGGTACAGCTTGAAGTCACCCTGATCAATCGCCGGGTCGATCTGATCACCGAAGGCATCGATGTCGCCCTGCGGGTGCGCGAACACGGCGACGAAGAACCGATGCTGGTGACCCGCCGCTTGCGTCAGGCGCAAATGGTGGTGGTCGCGAGCCCTTCCTTTATACAGGGCGTGGAAATCAATCATCCGCAGGACTTGAAAACCCTGCCAGTGCTCGGCGCGCTCGAAGCCGATCGCATGGTGCATGTGCGCCTGCTCGATCAGCACGGCAAGAGTTGCGATCTGGCGCTGGAGGCCCGGCTGGGCATCGACGATTTCATCGTGCGCAAGGCTTGCGTGCTGGCTGGCCAGGGTTTCACCCTGCTGCCGATGATGTATTGCGAAGCGGAACTGAACAACGGCACGCTGGTGCAATTGCTGCCGGGCTGGTCGTTGCCCGGCGGCTGGCTGCAAGCGGTGTACCCGCATCGGCGCGGTGTGATGCCGGCGGTGCGCGCGTGGATCGATCACCTGGTCGAATCGTTCAATGCCTGTGGAGAGCGGCTGTTATGAAACAAGGAAAGATGAGCGAAGCGGACGTCGCGGACTTCTGCCTGGCATTGCCCGGCGCCCGGGAAGACTACAAATGGGGCGGCGTGCGGGTGTTCTCGATTGCCGGCAACAAGATGTTCGCCTTGCAGGGGCTGCGCGGTGAGTCGCTGGCGTTCAAGGTCGACAAGGATCTGTTTCTCGGTCATTGCGACCGGCCGGGCATTCACCCGGCACCCTATCTGGCGCGGGCGCAGTGGATCATCATGCACCCGCCCTACCCCTTGAGCGCCGAGGAACTGCGAGGGTTGCTGCAACGCTCTCATCAACTGGTGGTGAGCAAATTGCCGAAGAAAACCCAGGTGGGTTTGCTGCTGTAACTCTACCCCAGCGCCAACAGGTTCGAACCGAGGAACAACTGATCGATCCAGAACACCTGGTGCAGCGCGACGATCACCCAGAACAGAATCTGAAACGGCACCTTGCGCGTCTTGTGCCGGAAGACTTGCTGGGCGATCAATGCACCCGGCCAGCCGCCCGCCAGTTCCACGGCGTGCAGGACGTTTTCCGGCGTGCGCCAGGCGTCGGCGCGGGCCTTGCGCTTGTCGGCCCAGTACAGGAAGAACGCCAGCACGCTGACAATCCCGTAGGCCATCAACGGCACCAATGAGATTCCGCGCAGCCACATCGACAGCGAGCCGAACAGCGGCAACGCGCAGACGATCAGCAGCACGAACAGCTTCAACTTCAGATGCTGGATGCTGCCACCGGAAGGACCGCGATCCGGGCGGCGTGCGCGGGAGTCACTCATGCCTTGGCCGCCGCCCAGTCCACCCAGCCGAACTGCCAGGTCGCCAGAATCAACAGACCGAACACGATCCGGTACCAGGCGAATGCCGCGTAACTGTGGCTGGCGATGAATTTCAGCAAACCGCGCACGGCGATCATGGCGAAAACGAATGCAGTGACAAAACCGATCGCAAACACCGGGAAGTCCGCCGGCACGAACAGCGCACGGTACTTGTAGCCCGAATACACCGCCGCACCGACCATGGTCGGCATCGCCAGGAAAAACGAAAACTCGGTGGCGGTCTTGCGTGACAGACCGAACAACAGGCCGCCAATGATGGTCGAGCCGGAACGCGAGGTACCCGGGATCATCGCCAGACACTGGGCAAAACCGACCTTCAGCGCGTCTTTCCAGGTGATTTCGTCCACGGTTTCGGCGTGCACTTCATGCTGCCGGCGCTCGGCCCACAACATGATGAAACCGCCCACGACCAAAGCCGTCGCCACAGTGATCGGGTTGAACAGGTATTTGTGAATCAGATCGGCAAAGATCACGCCGAGCACCACGGCCGGCAGGAAGGCGATCAGCAGGTTGGCGGTAAAGCGTCGCGCACTCGGCTGGGTCGGCAAGCCGATGACCACGTCGAGAATCTTGCGGCGAAACTCCCAGACCACCGCGAGAATCGCGCCGAGCTGGATGATGATGTTGAACGCCATGGCGCGTTCACCGCCGAAATTCAGCAGGTCGGCGACGATGATCTGGTGTCCGGTACTGGAAATGGGCAAAAACTCCGTCAGCCCTTCTACAACTCCAAGAATCAGTGCCTGCAAGGCGGTCCAAAGGTCCATCAATCCCCCAAAGAGCGATGCGCTCAGGCATGCCCCGATAGTATTTTTTTTACGTTCACTGCGATCAGCGTAGCTGTGTTGCTGTGTTGCTGTGTTGCTGTACCGATTCCGCGCGCCAAGGATCCACACGAAACGGTCAAAATTCCGTGAAATGGCAACTTGGGTTCAGGTTTTCACGCACGGGGCCGAAATCCTAACAGACAAGCCGTAATCGCGCTGCCGCGCTCTACGACTTGGGTCGCGTATGCCCGGCCACTGAAACGTGGTTGGATGCTGGCGGTGATTTATTACAAGAAAAAGAAACCGGAGTGACAGCGTTATGAACAGCTTGCGCAGTGTGTCGATCAGCCGACGCTTGTGGCTCATCTTGATTGTGGCGGTGGTCATGCTGCTGACCCTGGGCCTGCTGATGCTCAAGCAGATCCACGATGACCTGTATCACGCCAAGGCCCAGAAAACTCAACATGTGGTGCAGACCGCCAGCGGTTTGCTGACCTACTACCAGGGCCTGGAAGCGGCCGGAACCCTTACCCGCGACGCCGCCCAGAAACAGGCGCTGACTGCGATTCGCGGCCTGCGCTATGACCAGAGCGACTACTTCTGGATCAACGACCTCACACCCGTGATGGTCATGCACCCGACCAATCCCAAGCTCGAAGGCCAGAACCTCTCTGCGATCCGTGACCCGGACGGTTTTGCGGTGTTCAACGAAATGGTCGCCATCGCCAAGGCCAAGGGCGCCGGCATGGTCGATTACCGTTGGCCGAAACCCGGTGCCAGTGAGCCGGTGGCCAAGACCTCCTACGTGAAACTGTTCGAACCATGGGGCTGGGTGCTGGGTTCCGGCGTGTACGTCGACGATGTGCAGGCCGAGTTTCAGGGCCAGGTGATCAAAGCGTCCGTCGTCGGCCTGGTCATCGCGCTGATCATGGGCGTGCTGGTGATTCTGATTGCCCGCAGCATCGTCCGCCCCTTGCAGGAAACCGTGAACGCCATGGCCAACATTGCCAGCGGCGAAAGCGACCTGACCCGCAGCCTCGACACCCATGGCCAGGACGAAGTCACGCAACTGGCCCATCACTTCAATGCCTTCACCGCCAAGCTGCGCCGGGTCATCGGCGATTTGCAGGTGTCGGCCAGTGCGCTGGGCCAGTCCTCCACTGAACTGGGCAACGACGCGAGCCAGGCCCAACAACGCAGCCAGCAACAATCGCAGCAGATGGAGCTGGTGGCGACGGCCATCAACGAAGTCACCTACGGCGTGCAGGATGTGGCGAAGAACGCCGAGCATGCCGCCAACGAAATGCGCGATGCCGAAGCCCAGGCGCAGCAAGGCCAGATCAACATCGATAGCAGCCTGCAGCAGATCGACAAGCTGTCCGGCACCATTGATCAGGCCGTCGAAGTCATCCGTACGCTGGCGACGGAAAGCACGCAGATCGGCAGTGTTCTGGAAGTGATCCGTTCGATTGCCGAGCAGACAAACCTGCTGGCACTCAACGCCGCCATCGAAGCCGCCCGGGCCGGCGAACAGGGCCGTGGTTTTGCCGTGGTGGCCGATGAAGTCCGCCTGTTGGCGCAACGCACGCAGAAATCCACGGCGGAAATCCAGTCGATGATCGAGCGCCTGCAAAATCATTCCGAAGCCGCGGTGAAAGTGATCGGCGACAGCAGCAAGGCGTCGCAACTGACCATCGAGCAGGCCGGACTGGCCGGCGCCAGCCTCAATGCCATCGGCCAGGCGCTGCGCAACCTCAATGGCCTGAACGCATCGATTGCCAGTGCGACCCTGCAACAGGCGCACGTGGTCGAGGACATCAACCAGAACGTCACCCAGGCCGCCGGCCTTTCCCACAGCACCGCACTGGCTGCCGAGCAATCGAGTGCCGCCAGCGTGCGACTCGGACAGTTGAGCGAGCAACTGAACGGTTTGCTGCGCCAGTTCCGCGTGTGATCCCGGCCACCGGTGGGAGCTCACTCCCGCCGGTTTTTGGGTACAATCCGCTCCCTCTTTTACTCCCTCCAAGGATCTTGCATGTCCGGGCTCGAACTGTTTGCCGCCGCCCTCGGTGTGATCGCCGTCTGGCTGACGGTCAAACAGAACCCCTGGTGCTGGCCGATCGGGCTGGTCATGGTGCTGCTCTACAGCTGGATCTTCTTCGAGGTGAAGCTGTATTCGGACATGTTGCTGCAAGTGGTTTATGCCGCGCTGCAAGTTTACGGCTGGTGGCAATGGACCCGGGCCGGGACGATGCATGACGGGCGTGAGGTCAGCCGGCTCGACTCCCGTTCGATTCTGCAAGGGCTGGCCATCGGCGCCGCCGGCAGCCTTTTTCTGGGCGCGGCCATGGCGCACTGGACCGATGCCGCGCAGCCCTGGCTCGACGCAGCGCTGACCGCTTTCAGCCTGGTCGCGCAATTCTGGATGGCCCACAAGCGCCTGCAATGCTGGGCGCTGTGGTTCGTGCTGGATGTGATCTTCGTTGGCCTGTTTCTTTATAAAGGCCTTTACCTCACCGCTGCGCTGTACGCCCTGTTCACGTTGATCGCAGTGCAGGGCTGGCGGGAATGGCGCGCCGATCCGGCGTTACGCGCATGAAAGTCGTTGTTCTGACCGGGCCGGAATCCACAGGCAAGAGCTGGCTGGCGGCCGGGCTGCAGCAACAGTTCGGCGGTTTGCGGGTGGACGAGTACGTGCGCTGGTTCATCGAGCAGAATCCCCGGGACACCTGCCTCGCCGATATCCCCGAGATCGCTCGCGGCCAATTGCAGTGGGAAGACGAGGCGCGAGCGCAGCAGCCGTCGTTGCTGATTCTCGACACTCATCTGTTGAGCAATATTCTCTGGAGCCAGACGTTGTTCGGCGACTGTCCCGACTGGCTGGAACCGGAACTGCTGGCGCGTCATTACGACTTGCACCTGTTGCTCTCCCCCGAGCAGATCGACTGGACCGACGATGGCCAACGTTGTCAGCCAGCGCTCCGCGAACGCCTGGCCTTCTACGACGCCACCAAAACCTGGCTGGAAGAGCATCGACAACCTTTGCAGATCATTCACGGCGACTGGGCCGAGCGGCAGGTTCAAGCCTTCAACGCCGTCCGTAACCTGCTGGCAGGTTGACCCGGCTTTCGGGTTGCCTGCCCCGTGCATTTCCCCCGATTCGGGGTAAAAGTGTCCGATCCTGAAACACTCCTTCCCCTGCAAAGTCCCCGTTTCAACGGCCTTCATCGCTTTGTCACGCGACTTGTTACATCGCTGAAACACCCTTCTGCAAACCCTTGTCCCAGAGCATTGCAACGGCTTTGCCCAGCAGAATCGACAGGGGTCTGTTTCAGCGTTGAAACAGCATTTGTATCAGCCCTGCACACTCTTTGGCCAACCCATTGAAAAACCGACAGATTTGAAAACCGGCACAGCTTTCGCTCTCTCCTTCACAACGCTGACTTGGGCCAGCCCACTGAAGAAGGAATTGCCGCCGTGGGAAATATCAACAAAGCCTTCACTTGCCTTCTGCTGATCGGATCAGCAGCCAGCACATTCCTCAGTTTCAACGTTCAGGCCGAAGGCAATGGCGTGATCGTGCTCAATCGCGACGTCCAGCCCATTCCGATCGGGCGCAGCGCTCCCGGCAAAGACCCCTATCCGACCACGGTGAATGCCAATCCATCGGGTCGTATCAATCAAGCGATGACCAGCACCGAACTCAACGACGGTGACTTTGCCAGTGTAGCCAGCGGCGCCTCCATTCGCGGCAACATCGGGGTGGATTCCAGTCTGCCCGGCATGAACGTCCTGACCAATCCAAACGGTCTGCCCGGCATGAGCGCCGGTCACGGCGGCGGCGGTGGCGGCACGATTTCCAACACCATCAACCGCTCCCTCAGCACCGGTCTGGCTCCGCTGACCCGCATGGCCGGAGGCCAATAAGATGAATCGTTCCCTGCTCCTGCTGGCTCTGCTTGGCTGCACCAGCGTCATGGCCGATCCGAGCGCCGTGGACAGCGCCAACATTCAGAACTCCGGCGTTCAGTACAACGGCAACTTCAACGTCAACCAGGCCGCCGGCGATCAGCAGCAACAGACTAACGTCAAGTCGATTGCCATCGGCACGTCGGCCAGCGCGACCACCACCATTCACCAGAAACTCGACACCCCCGCCGACCGCTCGATCAACGCGAGCTCGACCATCGGCGGCACCTCATTCAGTAACGGCAACGGCGCACTGGGCGTGAACCAGGGCTCCGGGGCCAACAACCAGATGGCCAACGCCATGCGCATCAGCATCAGTGCTGCACCGCAGAGCGTTGACGATAGCGCCCTTTCCCAACAGAACGTGGCGTTGTTACCGAGCTCAGGAGCAACTGGCACCCCCGGCAGTCGCCAGGTCACGACAAGTGATCAGGCCTTCACCGGCAGTCGCGGGGTAATCCAGGTGAACCAGAGTGCCGGGGTGGGGAACCGAATGGCTAACACCCTGAGCATCCGGGTCGCAGACTGACCCAAACAAGAAGCAGTGCAATTAGAAAGTACCAACACTTAACCAACTAATAAGCACGTCGGAGAAACACCATGAAACCTACAATGGCTCTCAAACCACTGGTTTTCGCACTCGCAGCAGTGATGGCAATCGCAGCACAGGCAGGCGGTCGTGATGACAATCACGGTCATGGTCACGATCACGGCCCAAAAGGCCCAACCCTTGAAGAACTGCTACAAATCGGCGCTGGTGCCGGTGCTGCAGTACTCGACACGCAAAACAACTCTGGCAACACCGTGCTGAACCAGGGCACTCAAAACAACGCTAACGCAAGTAACGCTGTCAATGGCGCCAACGGCAACATTGGGATGAACAACGCCGCTGGCGATGGCAACCAGCAAGACAACGCCGCTGCACTGGCAACCGCCGACGAAAGCTTCATCTTCGGCTCCGCCGTATCCGCCTCCAGCGCAACCCAGGTCAACTCCAACAACACCGTTGCCAACTACTCCAGCACTGCCAACGCCAGCCTGAACAACGTCGGCAACGGCGGCTCGGGTAACATCGGCGTGAACAACGCCGCCGGCAACTTCAACCAACAGAAAAACAACCTGGCAATCGCTGTATCCGGTGGTCGTGTAGCGCAAGCCGCTGCCGCCGCCAACCAAAGCACCACCGGTCTGCAAGTCGGCAACAACGGCACTCAGACCTACAAAAAAGATACCCTTACTGACACATTCACCGCAGGCGGCGCATTCGTGGCCGCAGGCACTGCAACTACCAAAGACGATGATCACGGTCATGGTGGTTATGGTGGTGGCTACGGCGACAACGACCGTGGCCACGGTGGTAACGGCGGCAAAGATCAGAAATCTGATTTCGTTGCCGTGGGTGTCTTCGGTCTGGCTGGTGTGACCACTCAACAAGTGATGACTCCAGACGGCTGGAAAAACCCTGTCACCAACAACGCCAGCATGAGCAACGTAGGCAACAACTGGTCCGGCAACGGTGGCTTCAACAACGCAGCCGGCGTTGGCAACCAACAAAGCAACTCGCTGTCCATCGCTGCAGGTTGCAAAGCCTGCATGTAATCGCGATCGAAACGAAAGCCCCGGAAACGGGGCTTTTCCTCAGTCCGCATAGGCGTATCGATCATGCGTAAGACGACCCTCCTCGCCCTGCTTTGCCTGTCCGGCCTTGCCCAGGCTGCCCAGATGCCCGTGGCTGCCCTGCCGGGTGGCACACTCGTCTACAAGAACGTGCAAAGCATTCGTGAGCGCAAGTTTTCCGACATCGTCGAACAAAAAACCGATTTCAGCTGTGGCGCCGCCGCACTGGCAACGGTACTGCGCCAGGCTTATTGGCTCGACGTCGATGAAGAGCACATCATCAAAGGCATGCTGGTCAACTCCGACCAGGACCTTGTCCGTACACAAGGTTTCTCCATGCTGGACATGAAGCGCTACATAGAAAGCATCGGCATGCGCGCCAGGGGCTACAAGATTCCTCCGGAAAAACTCGACGCGGTCACTATTCCGGTGGTGGTACTGATGGAAATTCGCGGCTACAAGCATTTCGTGGTGCTGCAGCGGGCAGACAAGGATTGGGTCTACATCGGAGACCCGGTTTTAGGACACAAACGCTACAGCCATGATGACTTTGTCAAAGGTTGGAACGGCATCGTCTTTGCCATCGTCGGCCCCGGATACGACAAGACCAATGCGTTACGCAGTCCTCCGGCACCGCTGACCGCCAAGAACAAGCTGGATAACTTCAACCCCGTCAAAGATGCTGAATTGATGGACTTCGGGTTCATACAGAGCGACTTCTTTTAATCGCCGATTATAAAGAGTGGGGCTGGATGTCCCGGGAGCAGCAGATGAAAACCTCATACTGGCTGGCCGCCGCCTGCCTGGCAGCGAGTGCGTCAGGCTATGCCAATGCAGGATTCAAACCCATAGAAATCCAGGATTCGGAGCTGTCACAGCTTCGCGGTCGTTATGTCATGCCGGGGCGGATCATCAGCTTCGGCATCGTCATGAGCAGTACCTGGCGCAACGCCAGCGGTGATCTGATCGGGGCTGCGACCTCGATGCAATTGCAGGCAGCAACCGTAAAACCCGAATTCTATGTCTCGACCATCAAGGAAACCGGCAACGGCAGCACCCCGCAAACGGGTACCGGCTCGGTCATTGGTGGCGCGGGACTCAACAGTTCCCAGGGCGTGACGCAAAGCGTGCGCGCCGCCGGCGACGGCAATACGGCCTACAACAACGTTGCAATCAACGTTTCTGAAGCGAACCAGGCACCGGCGTTGGTACCGGTTCAAGGGCAAGCCTTGATGGCCGGACAAACGATTTCCGGCAGTAACGCTGCCGGCAGCGTCGCGGTTTCGGCCACCGGCGGTGGCGTGCAGATGGCCATCCAGGCTGCCGGCAATCAGGGCACGGCCCTGCAACAAGTGGCTCAAGGAGGCCTGCTGCAAAACACCCGCCTGCTCGGTAACGCGAACGTAGTCAACAACCTGACAACACTCAACGTTGTCCTGAACAACAACGGTATGAGCCCTGGTGCTCTGGACTGCAATCTCTCTCAACTAAGAGCACTACGCAATATCGGATATTGAACTACGCTGAGTCTCGATCCATTGGGCTTAAAGGGACGGCTTATTCATGTATCGATCAGTATCACTGCGTGCCGCTGTATGTTTGAGTACTCTTCTACCCGCGGCGATGCTGCAAGCAGCACCCGATGCGGATGTGGAGACCCTGAAACAGGAACTTCTGGAGCTTAAGCAACGATACGAAGTACAACAGAAAGCCCTGGCGGTGCTCGAACAACGGGTCCGCCAGGTCGAAGATCAACCGGCTTCTCCACCACCAAAACGTCTGGCCAAATCGCCAGCCGACATGAAAGGCAATCCCAAAGTGGCCACCGGTACCGGGGCTGCAGCAGCGTCGGGGGGCGCCGCCGGGGGCAGTGGCGCATCCTATGGCCAGTCGCTGGCCGACGATTCACAACCTGCACAGAGTGTGTCCAACCTGTACGACGAGGCCAGCGGCTTCTTTGGTGGGGGCAAGTTCAGCTTCGAAACCGGTATCACCTATTCGCGTTATGACACGCGCCAGTTGATTCTCAATGGCTTCCTGGCTCTGGACTCGATCTTTCTGGGCAACATCAACCTTGACCGGATCAAGGCCGACACCTGGACCCTCGACCTGACGGGCCGCTACAACTTCGATAACCGCTGGCAGTTCGACGTGAACGTACCGGTGGTGTATCGCGATTCGACTTATCAGTCGGGCGGCGGCAACCAGGGCGCGGCCAACGTGACCACGGAACAGGATGTAACGCGGGATCCGACCATTGGCGACGTCAACTTCGGCATCGCCTACAAGTTCCTGGACGAGTCGGTCAACACCCCGGACGCGGTGGTTACCCTGCGGGTCAAGGCGCCAACCGGCAAGGATCCGTTCGGCATCAAGCTGCGCCAGAGCGACGCCAATTCCAACCTGTTCGTGCCTGACACCCTGCCGACCGGCAACGGCGTCTGGTCGATCACCCCCGGTGTATCGCTGGTCAAGACGTTTGACCCGGCCGTGCTGTTCGGCAGTCTGTCCTACACCCATAACCTGGAAGAGTCGTTCGACGACATCAGCTCGACCGTCAACCAGAAAACACCGGGCAAGGTCCGTATTGGTGACAGCTTCCAGATTGGCGCAGGCATCGCCTTCGCACTCAACGAAAAAATGAGTATGTCGTTCTCGGTGTCCGACCTTGTGCAACGCAAGAGCAAGCTGAAACAGGATGGCGGAGACTGGCAATCGGTGGTGTCCAGCGACGCCAACGCCGGTTACTTTAACGTCGGCATGACCATCGCGGCCACCGACAACCTGACCATCGTGCCCAACTTGTCCATCGGCATGACCGACGATGCCCCGGACTTTTCCTTCAGCCTGAAATTCCCGTACTACTTCTAACCCGCCACAACATGAAAAGGCCCGCTGCGATGCACTCGCAGCGGGCCTTTTTCAGCTTCTTCCCCGAAGAAGCACCGCGCCCTAGCGGATCTGGTGTTTGTGCAACAAGCGGTAGAACGTCGGCCGTGAAACCCCCAGCACTTTGGCAGCCACACTGAGGTTGTCGCTGTGGCGGTTGAGCACATCGCACAATGCCTGGCGTTCGGCCCGGGTCTTGTAGTCTTCGAGGGTGCCCATCGGAGTGGCCAGCGACTGCTGACTGATCAGCCCCAGGTCACGGGCCTCGATCTGCCGCCCTTCAGCCAACACCAGCCCCCGGCGTACACGGTTGGCCAGTTCCCGGACATTGCCCGGCCAGTCGTGCTTGCCCATGGCAATCAGCGCGTCTTCACTGAAGCTACGCGGCCGACGGCCGGTTTCGTGGCTGTAGAAATGGGAAAAGTGGTTGGCCAGCATCGACAGATCACCATGCCGCTCTCGCAACGGCGCGGTCACGACTTGCAGCACATTGAGCCGGTAGTACAAGTCCTCACGAAAGCGCTTTTTCTCGATCGCCGCTTCAAGATCGACGTGGGTGGCCGCCAGCACCCGGACATCCACCGGGATCGGCTGGCTGCCGCCGACTCGTTCAATGTGTTTTTCCTGGAGAAAGCGCAGCAGATTGGCTTGCAGCTCCAGCGGCAGATCGCCGATTTCATCGAGAAACAATGTGCCGCCGTTTGCCGCCTCGATGCGTCCGACCTTGCGTTGATGGGCGCCGGTGAACGCGCCTTTTTCATGACCGAACAGCTCGGACTGGATCAGATGCTCAGGAATCGCCCCGCAGTTGATGGCCACGAACGGTTTGCTATGGCGCTGCGACTGTCGGTGCAGGGTTCGGGCGACCAGTTCTTTACCGGTCCCGCTTTCGCCGCGAATCAGTACCGGTGACTCGGTGGGGGCCAGTTTGCTGAGCAGTTTGCGTAATTCGCGGACCGGTTTGCTGTCACCCAGCAACTCGTGTTCCGGCTGGTCCACATGGACATTGCCTTGGCCACGCAGGCGCGCCATGCCGAATGCCCGACCAAGCGTGACCTGCACCCGCGACACGTCGAACGGCAAGGTATGAAAGTCGAAAAACCATTCACAAACGAAGTCCCCGACGTTCTGCAGGCGCAGCACTTCCTGATTCAGCACGGCGATCCACTCGGTACCGCTGCGGCTGATCAATTCTTTAACCGCTTCGGGACGTTCCAGGTGAAAGGGCTGCAAACGCAGCAAGCCGACATCGCAACTGCGGTCGGCGGCATTTTCGAGGCTACAACTATCAACATCCCAGCCTACGGCGCGTAAACCGGGCAACAATCGGTGACAGTCGTCACAAGGGTCGACTACCAATAAACGTCGTAACGCAGGCGCTTCGCTCATGACTGTTCCTTGGCGCCAAATTATAGGAAATGATTGTAAAAACAGTCATTTGGCAGACCTGGCTGTAACATTAGCAAGAATTTGACGGCGCCTTGTATCGATTGCTTATAGGTGTACAAGTGAAGCAGTTATAAGAACCTGTTTTGTTAGTTGGCTATCGACTCGAATCTTTCACCCAGCTTTCAAAAACTCTCGTCATAGAGATTGTATGAAAGAAAGACGAAATTTCTTCAAATCCTGTGTGACCTGTCAGCGGGTTGCGTGCATCAGTACAAGTAACTCGCCGCACGGTAAGCCCAACCGACGGCACATCACTTGATTGGGCATTACAGAGAGAAGACCCCATGACCGCCCCGCTCCGTATCAACGAAGCTCTTTTGATTGCCAACCACGCCTTTAAACCTTTCCAATGCGTGGCCTGGGCCCCACAAGACGGCAATGGCGAACTGAGCCTGACCGTTATCGACCGCACCAACTCGCAGATTGGTCGCACCCGTATTCCAAGCAGCGCCTATTCCGATCCGGCTCAGCTCGAATTCCTCTTGCAACAGGCTCGTGCCGAACTGAGTGATGAGGGTTATGCACTGCAGTCCTGGTCGATGCCACACTGATCCAAGGGCCATGCGGATGACTTTCAAGTCATCCGCCCTCTTCTTTTAAGTTGCTGAATCCTTTTTAACTTCAGCCACTTTGTACAACTTTCCTCCACACTTTCGCGCCTGAATGCTTGGCAGGCTTGCGACTGGTTCAAAAAGTCACTGTTCTGGCACACAACGACGCTCCACCTGTTAGTTCTGTCAGTTGTACTTGCCCCTGTTCAGGGATTGAATGTTTCGCCATGCAGTTACCGACCCGGCTCCCGGCTATTGGTCAACTTGCAAGGAGGAGCAGGTATGTCAATCCAGTCCGCTATTGCGCTCCCGGCGCTGGCGAATAACGCCGGACAACTCGACAAGAGATTTGCCAATAACGGCGTGGCTCAGGTTTATTTTTCCGGCAGCACGTCCAGCCTGACCCAGCATGTCGCACTTGACCCGCAAGGTCGCATCCTGATCGCCGCCAAGGTCGGCACGCCACAAGGCAGCCGTTTCGGCCTGGCCCGTCTGCTGAATGATGGTTCTGCGGATCTTGGCTTCGGCTTTCAGGGCAGCGTGATCGGCCAGTTCGCCTCTGGTTTCGAAGCCACGGGCAGCAAGGTTCAGGTATTGCCTGACGGGCGAATTCTGCTGGCAGGTCTGCATTACGAGTCCGAACATCGCACCTTGCCCGCCCTCGCCCTGTTCGATGCAGAGGGTCGGCCGGCCCCGGAATTCGGCGACAACGGCCGGAAAATAGTGCGTTTGCCCGGCGATCTGTCCATGGGCACCCGGGACACCTGGCTGCCCCCCGGCGTTCCGGGGGCAGAAGCCTGCGATTTTGCAGTCCAGGATGACGGGCATATTCTGTTGATTGCCAACCACCACTGCTCTTTGGCCGACCATGTCGGCATGCTGATCCGCGTCAAACCCGACGGTAATCTTGATGCAACCTTCAATGGCCGAGGGTTTGTCATGATCCGGCACTTGCTGCTCAATACCTGGCTGGGGAGCTTGTTGCTGCAAGAGGACGGACGAATCGTGGTGGCCGGCGCCATCGACTTCCCGCAGGAAGGCCTGCTCGCACGCTACCTGCCGGACGGGCAGCTCGACGAACGCTTTGCGCTGGACGGTTTCCTGGCCTTCAAGGCTCAAGGGCACAGCGCGCTGGTCAACCAGGTCATCGAATCCGCGAATCACCTGCATTGCTTTGGCAGCAGCCGCGACCCGATCCGTTGCATGGCGCTGTCTGTCCATGGCAACGGTCGCGCCGACCTGCACTGCAACAACGGTCAACCCACCCTTCTGGACATCGGCCCCAGCGGCTGCCAGTGGAGCGCCGCACAACGCATGCCGGACGGTCGGCTTATCGCGGCTGGCGCGACGATTGGCGGGGTCGAGGCCGATTTCATCGTTGCGCGTTATCTGGCCGACGGCCGACTGGACAACAGCTTTGGCGCCGGTCATGGCTGGTTACGTACGCGACTGGGCCGCAGTCTCGACACCGCTACATCCCTGGTGTTGCAACCGGAAGGCGGGATTCTGGTGGGCGGATATTCACTCGATGGCAACTACCGCGCCGTGGTTGCGCGCTATCTGAACCCATGAACAGAAACTTCCCACACTTGATCTTGCTCAACGCTTACGGCACCTTGCGCGCTTCTTAAAGCAAGGAGCAACCGATGTCCGGTTCGATGGCCCAGGCGTTCGCGCACAATTTTCTCGGGCATTCGCCCCGCTGGTACAAGGCGTGCATCGTCGGGTTCCTGATTCTCAACGCCGTGGTGTTGTGGCTGGCAGGTCCCGTTGCCGCCGGCTGGCTGCTGGTGATCGAGTTCATTTTCACCTTGGCCATGGCGCTCAAATGCTACCCGCTGATGCCCGGCGGCTTGCTGCTGATCGAAGCCTTGCTGTTGAAGATGACTACGCCTCAGGCGCTGTACGAAGAGCTTCAACACAACTTCCCGGTGATTCTGCTGCTGATGTTCATGGTCGCCGGCATCTATTTCATGAAGGATCTGCTGCTGTTCCTGTTCTCGCGGCTGCTGCTCGGCGTGCGTTCGAAGATGCTGCTGGCACTGATGTTCTGCTTTTTGTCGGCGTTTCTTTCGGCCTTTCTCGATGCGCTGACCGTAACCGCCGTGATCATCAGTGCCGCCGTCGGCTTCTATTCGGTCTATCACCGTGTCGCCTCCGGCAACGATCCGCGTCAGGACAGCGAATTCAGCGACGATCAGCATTTGCCGAAGCTGCATCACGAGGATTTGGAGCAGTTCCGTGCTTTCCTGCGCAGCCTGCTGATGCATGGCGCTGTCGGGACTGCGCTGGGCGGCGTCTGCACACTGGTTGGCGAGCCGCAGAACCTGCTGATCGGCCACGAGATGGGCTGGCACTTCGCCGAGTTTTTCCTCAAGGTCGCGCCGGTGTCTCTGCCGGTGCTGGTGGCCGGTCTGTTGACCTGCATGTTGCTGGAGAAGCTGCGTTGGTTCGGCTACGGCACCTTGCTGCCGAACAATGTCCGCGCAGTGCTGGCCGATTACGCCCGTGAAGACGATGCCGAACGCACGCCTCGCCAGCGTGCCGCGCTGTTGGTGCAAGGCGCGGCCGCATTGATCCTGATTGCCGGCCTCGCGTTCCATGTCGCCGAAGTGGGCCTGATCGGTCTGATGGTCATTATCCTGATCACCGCATTTACCGGCATCACTGACGAGCATCGTCTGGGCAGCGCGTTCAAGGACGCCATGCCGTTCACTGCACTGCTGGTGGTGTTTTTTGCCGTAGTGGCGGTGATCCATGATCAGCAACTGTTCGCGCCGTTGATCCAGTGGGTACTGGCACTGCCTGCCGAGCAGCAACCGGGGATGCTGTTCATCGCCAACGGTCTGTTGTCGGCGATCAGTGACAACGTGTTCGTGGCGACGATCTACATCACCGAAGTGAAACAGGCATTCCTGTCCGGCCACATGAGCCGTGAACACTTCGAGACCCTGGCGATTGCGATCAACACCGGCACCAACCTGCCGAGCGTGGCGACGCCCAATGGTCAGGCTGCGTTTCTGTTTCTGCTGACGTCGGCGATTGCACCGCTGGTACGGTTGTCCTACGGGCGGATGGTATGGATGGCGTTGCCTTACACCGTGGTGATGGGGCTGCTCGGCTGGTATGCCGTGAGTTACTGGCTGTAGAAACAACAACGGGAGCCCTGGGGCTCCCGTTTTTTTATGCGTCGATCAACGCGGCAAAATGTATTTCTCGATGGCCTGCGCCACACCGTCCTCGGTGTTCGGCCCGGTCACCGCGTCCGCCTGCCGCTTCACGGCGTCTTCTGCCTGGCCCATGGCGATCGACAGGCCGGCGACATGAAACATCGCCGGGTCGTTGCCACCATCGCCAATTGCTGCGGTCTGCGCCAATGGCACGCCGAGATGCTCGGCAAGAGTCGTCAGTGCAGCGCCCTTGTTGGCCTCCAGCGCCGTCACGTCCAGATACACCGGCTGCGAACGCGAGACCTGCGCCATGCCCTCGACCTTCGGCAGCAAGCGCGCCTCCAATTCGATCAGCAGTTCGGTGTTGTTGCTGGTCGCGACGATCTTGTCGATGCGCTCCAGATACGGCTCGAAGCTGTCGACCACCACCGGCGGATAACCCAGACCATGTTGTTCGCGAGGAACCATCGGCCCGTGCGGATCCTTGAGCAGCCAGTCACCACCACTGAACACCCAGATCTCGACTTCCGGCTGATCAGCGAAGAGCGCCAGCGCCGTCAGTGCCGCAGTGGCTGGCAGGTAGTGAGCGACCAGAATGCTGCCGTCCGGATTGACGATCGTGCCGCCGTTGAATGCCGCCGTCGGCAGATCGACGCCCAGGGCTTCGATCTGCTGCAGCATGGCCTTTGGGGGTCGCCCGGTAGCGAGGCTGAACAACACGCCCGCCTCGCGTAGCGCCCGGACGGCATCAATGGTGCGCTGGCTCAGGCTGTGATCGGGCAGCAACAGCGTGCCGTCCATGTCGCTCAGCAGAAAACGGATTGGCTCACTCATCCGAGACCATGCCAGACGCGACCATCGCGAGTCAGCAGATCATCGGCAGCCTGAGGCCCGTCTTCGCCGGCGGCATAAGGCTGAACGCTCGCGTCCTGTTGCCAGGCATCGAGAAACGGCTGCACCGCACGCCAGCCATTCTCGATATTGTCGGCGCGCTGGAACAGCGTCTGGTCACCGGTCAGGCAGTCGTAGATCAGGGTTTCGTAGCCGGTGGAAGGCTGCATTTCGAAGAAATCCTTGTAGGCGAATCCAAGCTCGATGTTGGCCATGTTCAGTGCCGGCCCCGGCCGCTTGGCCAAAAGGTCGAACCACATGCCTTCGTTGGGCTGGATCTGGATGCGCAGGTAGGTCGGCTGCAATTCGTCGACCTCGGTGTCGCGGAACTGCGCATACGGCGCCGGTTTGAAGCAGATGACGATCTCGGTGTCGCGCACGCTCATGCGTTTGCCGGTACGCAGGTAGAATGGCACGCCGACCCAGCGCCAGTTGTCGATCATCACCTTGAGCGCCACGTAGGTTTCGGTGGTGCTGTCGGGCGACACGTTGGCTTCTTCGCGATAACCGGCCAGTGGCTTGCCGTCGATTTCGCCGGCGCTGTACTGGCCGCGCACCGAATTGGCCCGCGCCTCTTCGGTGGTCCATGGACGAATCGCACCGACCACCTTGGCCTTCTCGCCCCGCACCGCATCGGCGCCGAACGCGGCCGGCGGCTCCATCGCCACCATGGCCAGCAACTGGAACAGGTGATTGGGCACCATGTCCCGCAGGGCGCCGGTGTGTTCGTAGAAACTGCCACGGGTTTCGACGCCGACGGTTTCGGCGGCGGTGATCTGTACGTGGTCGATGTAGTGGTTGTTCCAGAACGCTTCGAACAGGCTGTTGGAGAACCGGCTGACCAGAATGTTCTGTACGGTTTCCTTGCCCAGATAGTGATCGATCCGGTAGATCTGCTTTTCCGACATGACCTTGAGCAGGCGGGCGTTCAACGCCTCGGCGGTTTGCAGGTCGGAGCCGAACGGTTTTTCGATCACTACCCTTCTGAAGGCTTCCGGGGTTTCTTCCAGCAGTTTCGCGGCGCCGAGGCGACGCACCACTTCGCTGAAGAAACGCGGCGCGGTGGCCAGGTAGAACACCGCATTGCCGGTGCCGCTGTCGGCGATTTTCGCCGCCAGCGCGGAATAAGTGCTGTCGTCCAGGAAATCGCCCTGGACGTAGCTGATACCTTTGGCGAGCTTGGCCCACAAGGCCGGATCAAGCATCTGATCGCCCTTGCCGACCTTCGCCGCCACTTCGGTACGGATGAAGTCTTCGAGCTTTTGCGCGAAGGCTTCATCCGTGATGGCGTTGTGGTCAACGCCGACGATCCGCAGATTTTCGTCAAGCAAGCCGTCGCGACTGAGGTTGTACAGCGCCGGCATCAGCAAGCGCTTGACCAGGTCGCCGTGGGCACCGAACAAAAACAGCGTGGTCGGTGGTGCGGGTTCTGCCTTGGATTTTCTGCGGATCGTATGGGTCATTTCTTAGCCGTCTCTACGTGGCCGCCGAAGCCGAAGCGCTGGGCCGAGAGGATCTTGTCACCGAACGTGCCCTGACCGCGGGAGCGGTAGCGCGAGAACAGTGAGTTGGACAGCACCGGTACCGGCACCTTTTGTTCCATTGCCGCTTCGATGGTCCATTGACCTTCGCCGCTGTCGGCCACGGAACCGGAGAAGCCATCGAGTTTCGGGTCGACCGCCAGGGCATCGGCGGTCAGGTCGAGCAGCCACGACGACACCACGCTGCCGCGACGCCAGACTTCGGCGATGTCGGCCACGTTCAAGTCGAAACGCTGATCTTCCGGCAGAAGCTCGCTGGACTTGGTCTTGAGGATGTCGAAGCCTTCGGCGAAGGCCGCCATCATGCCGTACTCGATACCGTTGTGAATCATCTTCACGAAGTGACCGGCACCGGCGGGACCGGCGTGGATGTAGCCGTGCTCGGCACGGTGGTCATCGGACTTGCGGTCCTTGGTGCGCGGGATGTCGCCCATGCCCGGCGCCAGTGCGGCGAACAGCGGGTCCAGACGCTTAACGGTCTCGGCATCGCCGCCGATCATCATGCAGTAGCCGCGCTCAAGGCCCCAGACGCCCCCGGAGGTGCCGACGTCGATGTAGTGCAGGCCCTTCTCGGCCAGGGTCTTGGCCCGGCGGATGTCGTCCTTATAGTTGGTGTTGCCGCCATCGATGATGGTGTCGCCCGCCTCGAGCAGCGTGCTCAGGGTTTCGATGGTGTCTTCGGTCGGCGCGCCGGCCGGCAGCATGACCCACACGGCACGCGGCTTGGCCAGGCCTGCGACCAAGGCAGGCAGATCGGCAACGCCGGTAGAGCCCTCGGCGGCCAGGGTGTCGACAAAGGCGGTATTGCGGTCGTAAACAACGGTGGTGTGACCGTTGAGCATCAGACGCCGTGCAATATTGCCGCCCATGCGGCCCAGTCCAATAATCCCGAGTTGCATGTGCTGATGCTCCTTACTACAAATAAAAGTGTGTCAAAGGTTATAGCCCAACGCTCTCATGGAGGTTAGTCCAGAGCGTCGGTGTGAAGTTTCCGGGCATTGTGCCCGATCCAGACTGATAACGTCGGGAAACGTGGCGAAGACACAACGACCATGAAAAATAAAAAAGTTCCATTCACGAGCAAAAGAAACCAGAATCGGCGCCGATAGCAGATCAGCGCCCGTTATCGGGAGCGATCTGCAGTTGAGACACGCCATTTGCGAGGTGAGCAATGGGCACAGTACACACAGCAATGCCGCCACAAACCCTGTACGTCACGATCCGCCGCGATGAATTGCGTCAATTGAAAGACGAACGCGATCAGCTTAAACAAGAGCTGGCGCAACTGCGCCTGATGACCCAAGGCGCCGAGCCAAAGCCTCTGCCACGCGTCCAGCGCTCACCCCACGCCTGACCGCCCGCCTGATCGGGAACCGCTGCCCAGCCGTTCCCGACATGATCCACCCTCTGCCATTTGCGGCAACTAACGAAGTTTTCACATTGGCTTGTTGATACTCCGGCCCATTCTGCCGTGCGCGTCCGCGCGCGGCTTCCGTTCGTCGGTTTCATGCGCCCGATTTCATGAAACGTCCCGGCGGTGGCAATGGTGACTGAGTTGGAGTGCTGAATGGCATGGTTTAAACGCAGCAAGACTGCTGCGGCAGGTTTTGACTGGGCCGGTTTCATCTGGCTGTTTGTGTTCTTCTGGTACTTCTCCGGTATCACTCAACTGCTGATCCAGCTGACCGGCACCTCGGGCTTCACCGGATTCCGTCAGGCATTCGTGATGAGCGCGGTGTGGCTGGCGCCGATGCTGCTGTTCCCCAAACGCACCCGCCTGCTCGCCGCCGTGATCGGCGTGGTGCTGTGGGCCTGCTCGATGGCCAGCCTGGGCTACTTCTTCATCTATCAGCAGGAATTCTCCCAGAGCGTCATCTTCATCATGTTCGAGTCGAACGTGTCTGAAGCCGGCGAGTACATCACCCAGTACTTCGCCTGGTGGATGATTCCTGCGTTCCTCGCTCACACCGCATTCGCCTATTTCCTGTGGACCCGCCTGCGTCCGGTCTACATGCCGCGCGGCCGTGCCTTCGTGGCGGCCATGGCGATCCTGATCGCGGTGGTCGGTTATCCGCTGGTCAAGCAGACCCAGCGCACCGGCAGCTTCGCCGGCGGTTTCGAGAAATTCGAAACCCGCATCGAACCGGCCGTGCCGTGGCAGATGGCCGTGGCCTACCACCGTTACCTGGAAACTCTGGGCGAAATGCAGGGCATGCTCCACAGCGCGAGCAAGATCCCGCCGCTGCATAACCTCAAGGATGCCGGCGCCAATCAGCCTGCGACCCTGGTGCTGGTGATCGGCGAGTCCACCAACCGCCAGCGCATGAGCCTCTATGGCTATCAGCGCAAGACCACGCCGGAGCTGGACAAGCTCAAGGACCAGCTTTCGGTCTTCGATAACGTCGTCACCCCGCGCCCGTACACCATCGAAGCGCTGCAGCAGGTGCTGACCTTCGCCGACGAAGAAAACCCGGATCTGTACCTGTCCACGCCGTCGCTGGTCAGCATGATGAAACAGGCGGGCTACAAAACGTTCTGGATCACCAACCAGCAGACCATGACCAAGCGCAACACCATGCTCACGACCTTCTCCGAACAGGCCGACGAGCAGGTGTACCTGAATAACAACCGCAACCAGAACGCCGCGCAGTACGACGGCGACGTGATCGAGCCGTTCAACAAGGCCCTGACCGACCCGGCACCACGCAAGCTGATCGTCGTGCATCTGCTCGGCACGCACATGAGCTACCAGTACCGTTATCCGCCGAGCTACGACAAGTTCCAGGACCGCACTGGCGTTCCGGCCGGCGTGCGTGACGATCAGGTGCCGACCTACAACAGCTACGACAACGCGGTGCTGTACAACGACTTCGTGGTCTCGAGCCTGATCAAGGACTACGCCAAGTCCGATCCTAACGGTTTCCTGCTGTACCTCTCCGACCACGGTGAAGACGTGTTCGACTCGGCGGGTCACACCACACTGGGTCGTAACGAAAACAAACCGACCGCGCCGATGTACACCATTCCGTTCATGGCCTGGGCCTCGCCGAAATGGCGTGAAAACCACGACTGGAGTTTTGCCGCCGATCTGAGCCGGCCTTACAGCAGCGCCCACCTGATCCACACCTGGGCGGATCTGGCCGGTCTGAGTTTCGATGAGCTGGACCGCAGCAAAAGCGTGGTCAGCGACAGCTTCAAGCCGCGTCCGCTGCTGATCGGCAACCCTTACGAACGTGAACAGCGCGCCCTGATCGACTTCAGTCTGATGAAGCCGAAAAAAGCCCGAAGACGCTCCGAAAGAAGTGGTCAAGCAGTAACCTGAAAAGGGCCGGAAACGGCCCTTTTTTTATTCTGTCGCAACACCTCGAAATGACAATATTTCTCGTTTGTTACTAAATCGCCCTCTCCCCCTTCGTCTTTGAACCAAAGGAAATTTTCCCTCGAAGACAAGGAGTCGGCTGCGATGTTCGCGCCCATCACCCGTTCCATGACCCTCACCCTGGGCCTGTGCAGCGTTGCACTGAGCCCTGACCTGCTGGCTGAAACCGAGGCTGAAAAACAGCCACAAAACGCCGCTTCGGCACTGGAGCTGGCCTCCACCAGCGTCACCGCCGAAAGCCTCGGCAGCACCACCGAAGACACCGGGTCCTACACCACCGGCGCCATGAACACGGCGACGCGATTGAACCTGTCGATCAAGGAAACCCCGCAATCGGTGTCCGTCATCACCCGTCAGCAAATGAATGATTTCAAACTCGGTACATTGTCGGAGGCCATGAGCCAGACCACCGGCGTGGTGGTCCAGCACAACGACTCGGACCGGGTCAGCTATTCGGCACGCGGATACCCGATCAATAACTTCCAGATCGACGGGATGCTCAACACTTTCAATCGGATGAAGTCCGACTCCGACACGATCATTTACGACCGGATCGAAGTGGTTCGCGGCGCTACTGGCCTCACCACCGGTGCGGGCGATCCTTCGGCGACGATCAACATGGTGCGCAAACGCCCCACGACGCAATTGCAGGCGCAGGCCGGTGTCAGTGGTGGTAGCTACGACGATTACTACAGCTACGTGGACGTGGGCGGTCCCCTTGCCTTCGATGGCCGTCTGCGCGGGCGCAGCGTACTGGCCTATCGCGACAGCCAGTCGTTTCGCGACAAATACGCCCTGCAACGGGAAGTCGGCTACGGCATTCTCGAAGCCGACCTGACGGAGTCGACGGTGCTGGCTGTCGGATATGACTATCAGGACAAACAGGTGCAAGGCAGCTCCTGGGGCACCGTGCCCTATTGGAACGCCGACGGTGGCAAGGCCGGCCTGGGTCGCTCGACCAACATGGCGACGTCCTGGAGTTCCTGGCCGATCAAGGACAAGACCGCCTTCGCCACCCTGGACCAGGCGCTGGCCGGCGGCTGGCACCTGAAAGCGGCCTATACCCATCGCCAGAGCGATACTGACGGCAAGGTCTACTACGGCGGTGCGGGGTTCCCTGCAGACGATCGCAGCGGGATGACGGCCTACACGTCGCACATGATCGGCACGCAGAAAATGAAGGTGTATGACTTCAATGTCTCGGGGCCCTACGCCTTGTTCGGTCGCGAACACGAGTTGATGTTCGGTTACGGCGAGGCGGACCGCAGCGAACGCAACCCTTACACGATCGCAGGCGTGGTGCCCCCAGGTTACGGGCAGATTCGCGACTGGAAGTACATGGGTGACATCGCCAGATTCCCCGACACCGTCACCGGCTTGACCGGCTCAACCTCCAGCACCCGACAAAAGGCCGGTTACCTGGCCACGCGCCTGAACTTGACCGATGACCTGCATGCAGTGCTCGGCAGCCGCTACGGCAGCTGGAAGTCCTCGACCTCCTCCACCTCGTTCGATGACAACCTGCAAGTGAGCGGTGTCGATGCCAGCAGCCAGCAACACAACGACATGTGGACACCGTACGCCGGCCTGCTCTACGACCTGACGCCCGAATACACCGTGTATGTCAGCTACACCGACATCTTCAACCCGCAGGAATACCGCGACGCCAACCGCAAGTTCATCGAGCCGGTGGTCGGCAGCAACTATGAAGTGGGCCTCAAGGGCAGCCTGCTGGACGAGCGCCTGAACCTGGCCACCGCCGTGTTCTGGAGCAAGCAGGACAATGTCGCCGAGCTGGATGATTCGGTCGCGCCGGATCCGGTGACGGGCGAAGAGTTCTACAAGTCCGGCGGCAAGGGCAACAAGGTCAATGGTTTCGAAGCCGAAGTCTCGGGAGAGATCCTCGATGGCTGGAACATGACCGCCGGCTACACCTACACCCACGCGGTCAATGGCGAAAAGAATCGCGCCAACACCAACCAGCCGCTGAACATGCTGCGGCTGTCCACGGCCTATCGCCTGCCGGGCGACTGGCATGCCTTGACCGTCGGCGGTGCGGTGAACTGGCAGAGCGATGTCTATGGCAGTTCGAACCGGCCTGTCGGCCGTAGCACCGATGGCCGGATCATTACCGAACGGGCGCGGATCAGTCAGGGTGCGTACACGGTGGTCAAGTTGATGTCGCGCTATGAGTTCGACAGACACCTGTCAGCATCGCTGAACGTCGACAACCTGTTCGACAAGAAGTATTACGACAACGTCGGTTTCTACAACGGTGTTTACTGGGGCGATCCACGCACCGTGACGCTGAGCCTCGACTGGAAACTCTGAAGCCCTTCCCCGCACCCTGCACGCGTCGACCGCGCGTGCAGCGGTCGCCCTCCGACCCCGGAAACATGGAGTAAAAATGACTGAACGAGCGTTAACCCTTTGTTAATGCCCCGGGCAAACACTGCATCCCGAGAGTCTGATTCGTGGAGGAACGGCTCCGGTATTTTTAAGGAGGCACCATGAAAATCACGACTGCAATCCTTGCCAGTCTACTCACACTTGCATCCGCCAGCGCTTTCGCCGAGGGCGGTGCCGAGCGGATGCGTTATCACTGGGAGAACTTCCCGGTCCACACCGCGCAAAGCCAACAGGCTGACACCAAGGCCAACGAGCTTCGCGTCCCGGACGACCAGACCGCACAGGTCACCGAGGATTACCGTCCGTGATGTAGCAAGGTTTACCGATGGACCTGCGATGGCTCCGCTCTGGCTTCGCAGATGACAGTTGGGCGCCCTTCGGGGCGCCTTTTTTATGCCTGCAGTTCCTTGATCCAGAACAGCATGCGCCCGTGATTCGGGTCGAACATTCCCGGCGCAAAGCCGAATTTGGTGTAGGAGCCCTGAGCGACGGCATTACCTTCGAGCACTTCCAGGGTGATCTTGCAGCAGCCGCGCTGACGGGCGATTTCCTCGACCTTGTGCAGCATTTTCTGACTCAGTCCCAGGCCGCGAAATTTCGACACCACCGACACGTCGTGCACGTTGACCAGTGGTTTGCAGGCGAAGGTCGAAAAACCCTCGAAGCAGTTCACCAGCCCGGCCGGCTCCCCACCGACAAAGGCCAGCACGCTGAACGCGTGAGGCCGCTTGGCCAGCTCTACGGGCAATTGCTGCAACAGTTCGGGGGCAATGGGATGACCGCCGCCCATCGGGTCTTCGGCGTAATGATTGAGCACCACACCGATGGCCTCGGCATGCAGCGGGTTGGTATAGCTGGCTTGAAGTACCAAAATTTCTGCGGAATCCATTTCCATCCTCGATCGCACGGGCCCCGGTGCGTTTCATACGCACTGAAAGGCTCACCGACATTAGCGCGAGGCAACCTCCGACCACAACCCGACCGTCTCAGTGGCCCCAGATCAATTCTTCCGTCCAGCCCAGTTCGGCGAAATCCTCGGCCCGCAACCCGGATTCGCCGGCGCAGAAAAATTCATCCAGTTGCGGCGGTTTCACCGGCGTGCCGCTGAGCATGGCGTGGACCTGGCCACGGTGGTGGATCTGATGTTCGAACAGGTGCGAAATCATCCGCAGACGGCTGTCGTGCTGCGGCGTGTCCCGGGCAATGGTGACAATGCGCCCCAGATCGGCATCGCGCAGTTGTTCGCAATAGGCGATCAAGCGGCGGTCGACATGGGCCTGCTCGCGGCGCAAGGCCTGCGCCTCAGTGAAGGGTTCGTCTGCGCTGAAGAACACATAGCAATCGGGATGCGGCTCGTCACCGCGCAACTCGCGTTCCAGCGCATCGACGTAGAACCAGTCGCAGGTGAGGATGTGATTGAGGGTCAAGCGAATGCTCGGGAAGAAACTGACCCTGGGTGCTGCCAGCTCCCTGTCGTCGAGCTGAAGCCAGGCCTTGGCCAGTCGATGGTTGGCCCAGGCGTTCTGATAGGCCATGGTCAGCAAGTGATGGGACAGTGGCTGAGGCATGTCGCGCCCTCCGTGCATCAAGTGTCGGCAAAGCGTTGCAGCTGCATCTCCTGCAAACGGCTGAGGGTCCGGCGGAACGGGAATTCCAGATAACCTTCGGTGTACAGCGCGTCCATCGGTACATCGGCCTCGATGTACAGCGGCACCTTGCGGTCGTAACACTCGTCGACCAGAGCAATAAAGCGTCGCACGCCGTCATCGTGCACCGACAGTTGCGGCAATTCGCGGTCGCCGGCCACCACCCGCTCCGCGCCGTCCTCGGTGCCACGGGCGATCCGCCCTTCACGCTTTTGCGCGCTCAGGTTCGGCACCTCGCTCAACAGGATAGCCCGGTAGGTGTCGCACAGCGCGATGAAGTCCATCGCAGCGAAGGGTTGCTCGCACAGGTCGGCGTAACGGCACCACAACACCGATTCGCTGGCCTGCACCACGTTCAAGGCGCGGTAACCGACCGGCACCGGTTCGTCGCTGACGGTTTGCCCGGCGGCCAATGCGTCGAACACCTGGTTTAGCGCGCTACCCTGCCCCGGTGATGCAACCCAATAGCGTTGTTCGATGGCCCCCGGATGCAATCGATGATCTTCAGCGCCATTCACCGCCACCACCTGCATATGCTGCTTGATCGCCGTGATCGCCGGCAGGAAGCGGTCACGGTTGAACCCGTCGGCATACAACTGATCCGGCGGCAGGTTGGAGGTGCAGACCACCACCACGCCTTCGTCGAACATCACCTGGAACAACCGGCCGAGGATGATCGCATCGCCGATGTCATTGACGAACAGTTCATCGAAACACAGCACCCGCACTTCGGCCGCCAGCTCACGCGCCAAGGCCCGCAATGGGTCGGCGATGCCGGTCAGTTGAAACGAGCGCTGATGGACCCAGCCCATGAAATGATGAAAGTGCTGTCGCCGCGCCGGCACCCGCAGGCTTTGATGGAACTGGTCCATCAGCCAGGTCTTGCCGCGCCCGACCGGGCCCCACAGATAAACGCCGGTGACCGAACGGGCACCGGCGTGCAGGGCTTCATGGCATTTTTGCAACGCCCAGACCGCGTGCTCCTGGGCTTCATCCTGGATGAAGCCCTTGTGCTCGACGGCGTATTGCCAGGCGCTTAAGGGGGAGTCGAAAGTCATGCGCGGCAGTATGCCACGACGGCTACACGGAAATATCCAGCCGTGCGATTTTGCCCTGCTCGTTGAGGCGGAAGGTGTAGCGCAGCTCCAGCGGGCTGCCGGGAAATGTCCCGGAAATCAGCCCTTGCACCAGCACTTTGCCGGTGCGCTGCTGGACGCCCAGCACCTCGACCCGTGGCTGATAGCGTTGGGCGGTGTCTTGCATCCAGTCGGCGATGGCCTGCGGGCCGACCTGATGCCTGCCTTCATCAAACACATGGGCATCCTCGGCGAAAAAACTGCCGACCCGGGACGTATCCCGAGCATTGGCGGCGTTGATGTACTCAACGATGGCCGGGGCGAGTATCGAGGTGGGATGGAACATGAGTGCAACTCCTTGTTTTCGGTTCTGACGCCATCCTAGAACAGCCCTGCGTCAGTTTTTGTCAGGAGTGAAACGCCCGTTGTCGTCCAGTTGCATCTGCCGCTGCCAGGTGCGCAGCAGGTCGCTGCGGCGTCCCGGATAACGCTCGCCCTGCAAGCTGGCAGCGGCAATCCGGTCGGTGCGAAACGTGCGATACGCACTGCGCAACTCGCACCACGCCACGATGATCCGCACCTCGTTGAGAAACCCCAGTGCCAAAGGCCAGATCAAACGCTGGCTCGGCACCTGCTGTGCGTCGGCGTAATCGATGTGCAGCTTGGCCTGATCGCGGATCGCCTGACGAAACACATTCAACGGCACCACGTTCTGCGGAAACCCGTAACCGGGCGGCCCGGGCATGACGGTCGGATTGCGCATCGCCTCCTGAGCCTGGGGATCCAGCACCGCCGCGATTTTCGCCAGCGCATCCGCTGCGGCTTTGCTCAGGACCTCGTCGCCGCGCTGATCGACGTAACGCAAGCCCAGGACGATGGCTTCGGTCTCATCGGCGTTGAGCATCAGGGGAGGCAGAAAAAGACCGCTGCGCAGCACATAACCGATGCCCGCCTCGCCGTGGATCGGCGCGCCGAGGGCCGTCAGTTCGGCGATGTCGCGATAGAGGGTGCGTTCGGAGATTTCCAGCTCGGACGCCAGCGTCGCGGCGGTGACCGGACGTTTCTTGCCACGCAGCACTTGCAGCAAAGTCAGTAAACGAGTGGTTCGCGACACGATGCGGGGCTCTGGACGGAAATTTGCCGGAGCTTAGCAGAGCCTGGTGTCAGAAATTGTCAGGAGCTTTCACCAGGCCCAGAGCCGATTACGCGTCGACTTTATGCCTCGCCGCGTACAGACACAGCATCTCCATCGCCAGCGTTGCCGCCGCCAGCGACGTCACGTCCGCATGGTCGTAAGCCGGGGCCACTTCCACCACATCCATGCCCACCAGATTGATCCCGCGCAGCCCCCGAGGATTTCCAGCGCCTGCACCGTGCTCAACCCGCCGCAGACCGGTGTCCCGGTGCCCGGTGCGAAGGCCGGATCAAGGCAGTCGATGTCGAACGTCAGGTACACCGGATTGTCTCCGACCCGCGCACGAATGGCCTCGACAATCGCCTCGCAGCCACGGCGATGCACCTGCCGTGCGTCCAGCACCTGAAAGCCCTGATGATCGTCATTGGTGGTGCGCAAACCGATCTGCACCGAGCGCGCCGGATCCACCAGCCCTTCCCGCGCCGCGTGCCAGAACATGGTGCCGTGATCGACCCGCTTGCCGCCCTCGTCCGGCCAGGTGTCGCTGTGGGCATCGAAGTGGATCAGCGACAGCGTGCCGTGCTTGCGCGCGTGGGCCTTGAGCAGCGGATAGCTGATGAAGTGATCGCCGCCGAAGGTGAGCATCGCGCTGCCAGAGCTGAGAATGTGCTCGGCGTGGGCCTCGATGCTTTCCGGAATGCTGTGCGGCGAGCCGTAATCGAAATCGCAATCGCCGTAATCGATCACCGCCAGATGATCGAACGGGTCGAACGCCCAGGGCCAGTGCCGTTCCCAGGCGATCCCGGTGGACGCCGCTCGAATCCCGCGCGGCCCGAAACGCGCGCCCGGACGATTGCTGGTGGCAGTGTCGAATGGCACACCACTGACCGCCACGTCCACGCCGCGCAAGTCGCGGCTGTAGCGCCGGCGCATGAAACTGGTAATCCCGGCGTAGGTGCTTTCGGCGGCAGTGCCGTAGAGGCTTTCACGGGTCAGGGCCTGATCATTCTGCATTGGCACGTCCATCGATGTGCTCCTTTGGTATTTATCCAGGGTTATTGATGGCTACGGAAAGTGGTCCACAGGCGCGTGCGCTGGCGCATGTCCTTGAGGCTCATGCTGCGGTCGGCGTACAGCCGCTCGCGCACTTCGGGTTTCGGATAGATGTCCGGGTCGTTGCGCACCGCTTCGTCCACCAGCGGCGTGGCGGCCTGGTTGGCGGTGGCGAAGAACAGCGTATTGGTCAGCGCCGCCACGGATTCGGGGCGCAACATGAATTCGATGAAGGCCCGCGCGGCCTCCGGGTGCGGCGCGTCTTTGGGGATGGCAAGGTTGTCCTGCCACACCAGCGTGCCCTCTTCCGGAATCCGGTAAGCGACTTCGAACGGCTTGTTGGCCTTGCGTGCCTGATCGGCGGCCATGCTCGCGTCGCCGTTATAGGTCAGCGCCAGGCACACGCTGCCGTTGGCCAGATCGCTGATCTGCCGCCCCGTGGCGACGTAGAGCACCGAGGGCTGCAGCTTCTGCAACAAGGCTTCGGCGGCGGCCAGATCGTTCTTGTCGGTGCTGTAGGGGTCCTTGCCGAGGTAGTGCAGTGCGAGGCCGATCACTTCCTGCGGCGAATCGAGAATGGCAATCCCGCAATCCTTGAGCTTGCTGGCGTATTCGGGCTTGAACAGCAGATCGAGGCTGTTGAGTGGCACGTCCGGCAGGCGCTGCTTGACTGCCTCGACATTCATGCCCAGGCCGAGCGTACCCCAGGTGTAGGGCACGCCGTAGCGGTTGCCGGGGTCGACCGCCGCGAGTTTTTCCAGCAGATCCGGATCGAGATTGGCGTAGCCCTTGAGCCCCTCGTGAGGGATTTCCTTCAAGGCACCGGCGGCCAACCCGCGAGCCAGCACGGTGGAGGACGGCACCACCACGTCGTAGCCGCTGCCGCCGGTCAGCAGTTTGGTTTCCAGCACCTCGGAGGTATCGAAGGTGTCGTAGCGCACGTGAATGCCGGTTTCCTTTTCGAAACGCTGCAAGGTATCGGGCGCCACGTAATCGGCCCAGCTATAGAGGTTGAGTGTCTTGTCCTCGGCCTGGGCGGCGATGGAGACGGAGAGCAACAGCGCGGGCAAACACAGCTTGAACAAGGGACCCATGACGAACACCTGACCAGAGGAAGTGGTGGCAGGATGCGCCGTCGGATACATTGGAAAAATATCAAGTTTGTTAACCTGACTTTATCCAAGGCTAATGTGATGCTCGGTCAACTACACGATGTCGATTTGCAGCTGCTGCGCCTGTTTCTCGGGGTGGTCGAGTCCAACGGTTTCAGCGCCGCCCAAGGTGAGCTGGGGCTGAGCCAGTCGAGCATCAGCCAGCAAATGGCCAAGCTTGAAACCCGTCTCGGCTATCGTGTTTGCAACCGTGGCAAGGGTGGTTTCAGCCTCACGCCCAAAGGCGAGCAACTGCTGATTGCTGCCCGAAGCCTGTTCGATTCCATTGAAACCTTCCGTCATCAATCCAACGGCGTGGCCGGGCGCTTGATCGGCGAAGTGCGGCTGGGCCTGTCGGAAGCGGTCGATCAATCGGTGCTGCAACGGGTGGCCGAGGCGATCCGGCGGTTTCGCGAACGGGACGAATCGGTGCGCATCGAGCTGATCAGCGCCATGCCCGGCGAAATGGAGCGCCTGCTGCTGCAACAGCGGCTGGATCTGGCCATCGGTTACTTCTCCCAGGTGCAGAGCGCCTTTGATTACCGCGAACTGTTCAGCGAAACCCAGCATCTGTATTGCGCGCCCGGCCATCCACTGTTCACCAACGATGCCCCCGATGACGCAGCGTTGCAGGCCTGTGACCGGGTCGATCATCCGTACCGTTTTCTGCGCAGTGACGAACCGTTTCAGGGCAAGATCTGCTCGGCCCGCTCTGAGCAGGTCGAAGGCACCCTCGCCTTCATTCTGTCGGGTAAACATGTCGGCTACCTGCCCAGCCATTACGCCCGCCAATGGCAGGACAAAGGGCTGCTGCGTCCGGTGCTGGAAGGCGAGTTGAGCTTCGAAGTGGCGTTCCATTTGGCTCGCCATCGGGCACAGGTGCCGGGGGATGCGCAGAAGGCGTTTGAAGAAGATCTGCTGTCAGCCTTTGGTCGAACCTGACCTTTTGGGCAGTTTTAATGCGTTGCCCTCGCCCCTCGCTTGCGGCATCCTGCGCACCCATTTTCCGACCCGGCCCCGCATTGCGGCACGCAAACCACCATGACCGTCTCTGAAAAAGCCCCGCGCAACAACGATCTCATCTACGGTCTCAACGACCGTCCGCACTTCACCGCGACGGTGTTTGCCGCGCTGCAACACGTATTGGCCAGCTTCGTCGGCATCATCACCCCGACCCTGATCATGGGCGGCGCCCTCGGTCTGCAAAGTGAAATCCCCTACCTGATCAGCATGGCGCTGTTCGTGTCCGGCCTTGGCACCTTCGTTCAGGCCAAGCGTTTCGGCCCGGTCGGCTCGGGGTTGCTGTGCCTGCAGGGCACCAGTTTTTCCTTTATCAGCGTGATTCTCAGCGCCGGTTTCATGGTCAAGGCCCGGGGCGGCGGCACCGACGAGATCCTGTCGACGATCTTCGGCGTGTGCTTCTTTGCCGCGTTCATCGAAGTGGTGCTGAGCCAGTTCATCGGCAAGTTGCGCATGCTGATCACCCCGGTGGTGACCGGCACCATCATCACCTTGATGGGGCTGTCGCTGATCAAAGTGGCAATGACCGACATTGCCGGCGGCTTCGGCGCGGCGGACCTGGGCGCGGGCAGCCATGTGTTTCTGGCGGCGCTGGTGCTGGGCACGATTGTGGTGTTGAACCGGGTCGATGTGCCGTTCCTCCGGTTGGGCGCGATTGTCATCGGCCTGACCCTCGGCTACGTGGTGGCGTGGCTCATGGGCACCGTGGATTTCGCCAACCTGCCCGAAGTGCCGGTGGTCAGCGTGCCGGTGCCGTTCAAATACGGTTTCAATTTCGACTGGGTGGCGTTCGTGCCGGTGGCGGTGATCTTCCTGGTGTCGCCGCTGGAAGCTGCCGGTGACCTGACGGCCAACTCGATGATTTCCCGGCAACCGGTGAAAGGCCCGCTGTATATCCGCCGAATCAAGTCCGGACTGCTGGCCGACGGCCTCAACTCGGCGATGGCTGCGGTGTTCAACAGCATGCCGATGGTGACCTTCGCCCAGAACAACGGGGTGATCCAGCTCACCGGCGTGGCCAGCCGTTACGTGGCGTTCTTCATTGCCGGCCTGCTGGTGTTGCTGGGTCTGTTCCCGATGATCGGCGCGGTGCTGCAATTGATGCCGAAACCGGTACTCGGCGGCGCGGAATTGGTGATGTTCGGCACCGTGGCGGTGGCCGGGATCAAGATCCTCGCCGAGGCCGGCCTGCATCGGCGCAACATGCTGATCGTGGCGATTTCCGTCGGCATGGGCCTGGGCATCGCCGCCGTGCCGGAAGTGCTGCGCGAACTGCCGCAGGCGCTGCGCAATATTTTCGAGTCGCCGATCACTGTCGGTGCGCTGTGTGCGATCGTGCTGAACATCTTCCTGCCGGAAGAGTTCATCGAACTGGAAGAGGATGATTTCGACCCGGAAGCCTCTATCCTTCAGGTCATGGAAAACCCCGACGTGCCGGCCAAAGCTGAACCTGCCTCCCCGGCCGCTGTCGCACAGTTGAACCGTTGATCCTGTCCGCTCGATGAAAAAAGGGCTGATACCGGTAACGGTTCAGCCCTTTTTCAATGAGAGAGCATCAATGCGTCGTATCCATGCCGTCATCCTGTCCCTGCTTCTGCTCTCCCTCAGCGCTTGTGCGCTGTTTCCCAACCGCGATCCGGTGAACATCAACGTGGTCGGCGTCGAACCGCTGCCGAGCCAGGATCTGGAAGTGCGCTTCGCCATCAAGCTGCGGGTGCAGAACCCCAACGAAACCGCCATCGACTACAACGGCATTGCGCTGGATCTTGACGTGAACGGTCATTCGTTCGCGTCCGGTGTCAGCGATCAAAGTGGGTCCATTCCCCGGTTCTCCGAAGCCATCGTCAGCGTCCCGGTGAGCATTTCGGCGTTCTCGGTATTGCGCCAGACTCTCGGCCTGAGTCAGACCCAAACCCTCGACAACCTGCCTTATGTCCTGCGCGGCAAACTGGCGGGCGGTGTGTTTGGCACCATGCGTTTTGTCGACAGCGGCAAGCTCAGCCTACCCAAGGCCAGTGCCGCAACCTGGTAAAGATGCGGTAGCCTGCAGCGCTCACTGGAAGAAAAATGGAAAGCGCAGGTTTATGGAAAACACGCCCACGCTGTACACCGAACGGCTGATTCTGCGCCCGCTGGAGCTGGCGGACGCCGAGGCCATCCAGCAGCAGTTTGCGCACTGGGAAGTGGTGCGTTACCTGAACGCGTTGGTGCCCTGGCCTTATCCGGACGACGGCGCCCTCACCTACCTGCGGGACATTGCGCTGCCGGCGATTGCGGCGGGCAAAGAGTGGCACTGGACGATTCGTCTCAAGTCGGCACCTGAGCAATTGATCGGCAACATCAGCCTGATGGACGAGCCGGATAACCATCGCGGGTTCTGGCTCGCCCCGGCCTGGCAGGGCCAGGGCCTGATGACCGAAGCCAGCGAAGCCGTGACCCGCTACTGGTTTGAAGCCCTTGATCAACCGCTGATGCGCGTGCCGAAAGCCGCACCGAACATTGGCTCGCGCAAGCTCTCGGAGCGCACCGGCATGCGCTTGATCCGCACCGACGAGGATGACTTCGTCAGCGGCCGCTTCCCACGGGAAATCTGGGAAATCACCCGTGAGGAGTGGCAACAGCAGCACCTCAAGCGGTGAAGCGCACACCGGGTTTGGCGCGCTCGTCCACGCTCAATTCGAACACATCCGGCCGTGCATAGTGGCCGACCACGTCGTAGTCATAGCGGGCCCGCACCAGTTCATCGGTGTCGATCTCGGCGGTGAGCAATCCGGCCTCGCCGCGCAACGGCCCGGCCAGCACATCGCCCATCGGCCCGACGATCACGCTGCCACCGGCGATCAGTGGTCGATCCCCCGGCCAGTTGGCGATCTCCACGCCCAACTCGTTCGGCGAGGCCTGCACCTGACAGGCGCTGACCACAAAGCAGCGCCCTTCATGGGTGATGTGGCGCATGCTGACCTGCCACATCTCGCGCTCGTCCACGGTCGGCGCGCACCAGACTTCAATGCCCTTGGCGTACATCGCCGTGCGCAGCAGCGGCATCATGTTTTCCCAGCAGATGACCGCGCCGAGCTTGCCGACCTGAGTGTCGAGCACCGGCAGGGTCGAACCGTCGCCCTTGCCCCAGATCAGCCGCTCGGTGCCGGTGGGCATGAGTTTGCGGTGTCTGGCCACCAGGCCCGCCTGCGGATCGAAATACAGGGCGGTGCAATGCAGGGTGCTGCCGGCCCGTTCGATCACACCGATCACCAGATTGGCCCCGGTGCGCGCCGACAGTCCGGCCAGTGCTTCGGTTTCCACGCCCGGCACATCGATGGCGTTGGCGAAGTAACGGGCGTAGGCCTCGCGCCCTTCGGGCAGGCGATAACCCAGTTGCGTGCCGAAGCCCTCACCTTTCGGGTAACCGCCGAGCAGCGCTTCGGGCATCACCACCAGCGAGGCACCGGATTCGATGATGGCGCCTTCCCAGCTCAGAATCTGTTCCAGGGTTTCACCCTTGCCACCGGGCAAGGCACCGATCTGCAGGGCGGCAACGATTGATTTGGACATGGCGGTCACTCCGTGAAGTTCAGGTGTTGCTCATTCTCCGGCGCCACGGGATCATGAATAAAGCCCGACTCACTGCTGAATGATATGAGCCAAATGAATATCGCCATCGTTGATCTCAACCTGCTGAAAGTCTTTGAAGCCCTGCATGAAGAGTCCAGCGCCAGCCGCGCCGCGTTGCGTCTGGGCGTGACGCAATCGGCCGTCAGCGCGGCGTTGCGCCGGTTGCGTGAGGTTTACGGCGATCAATTGTTCGTGCGCACCGGCCGGGGTCTGGCGCCGACCCTCAAGGCCAATCAGTTGAAACCGGTGGTCAGCGATGCGCTGAACAAGTGCCGGCAGAGCCTGGCGATGGTCGATCCGGCGGCCAATCAGTACGACGGGCGCTCGGTCAGTGTCGGGCTGTCGGATGATTTCGAAATCGCCTACGGGCGGCGTCTGATCGAAGAAATCGATCGAAGGGCGCCGAAGCTGCGGCTGATCTTCCGCCAGACCCACAGCCAGATCGTCGCCCGGGCCCTGATGGAGCGCAGCATCGACCTGGCGATCACCGCCGGCGGCTTCGCCGAGCGGCTGCTCAGCCGTCAGGTGTTGGGTGAAGGGGGTTATGCGTGTCTGGTGGATCCGGCGAGTCTTGAGCCGGGCCAGCAGCAGATCGGTCTGGAGGAGTTCGTCACCCGGGAACACATCCTGGTGTCGTCGGGCGGTTTTATCGGGATCACCGATGAGGGGCTGGCAGCGCTCGGCTTGAGTCGCCGGGTGTGCGCCTCGACCACGCATTTCGCGGCGTTGCCGCACCTGCTCAAGGGCAGTACCGCTGTGGCAACCATCCCGACCCACGCGGCGCAGGCCATTGCGTCACTGAGCGGGCTGGCCCTGCTGCCTTGCCCGCTGGCCTTGCCGCGTTATCCGGTCGAACTGGGCTGGCGTACCAATACCCAGATTGATCCGGTGGTGCTGAAAGTGCGCGAAGCGATTGTTGCCAGTTTCAAGACCGAATGATTACTTGTTGGCCGCCATCAACCGGTTGACTTCACTGCGCACCATGTTGGCGAACTCCGGCGGCGACATGCCATCCAGTTCGGCGCGCACGAATTCGGCCCATTTGCCCTTGCGCTTGGAGCGCTCGCCGAACAATCGCGCAGCTTCGCCCTTGGCTTTGCCCAGATTGTTCTGCCAGAGTTCGAACAGTCGGGATTTTTCGTCTTCCAGCGCGGCGCGCTCTGCGAGGGATTTGTCGGCCAGATTGAAACTCATGGGGAATTACCTGCTGCATGAAATGGCGACATCTTACACGCTGGACGGAAATCTCCGGCGCTGGTTTTTCTTCCCGAGAGAAATTCACTGCAACTTTTCAAGCAGCGCCACACTCCATTGTTCACTGTCCATTCACCTGCAAGGAGTCACCCAATGGCCCGCAAAAGCGCCGTTCAAGCCGCTGAAGACCAAATCAAGGATCAAGCGTTCAGCGAACTTCAGGCTCTGATCGAAGAGTCGGACAAACTGCTCAAAAGCAGTGCCTCACTGGTCGGCGAGGAAGCGGAAACCCTGCGCGGACAAATCGCTTTGAAACTGCAGCAGGCACTGGATTCGGTGTCCAGCGTGCGTGACCGCACCAAACCGGCGGTGGATGCCACCGAAAGCTACATCGGTGGCCACCCATGGCAGACCGTGGCGATCTCGGCCGGTTTCGGTCTGGTGGTCGGTCTGTTGCTCGGCCGCCGCTGAACAAGAACAAAAAAGGCGAGCCGATCGGGCTCGCCTTTTTTCATGTCCGGCAAAACGTCATTCGCCCGCCAGTTCACGCAACTGCGCCAGGGTCTGCTCGTCCAGCACAATCCCCTGGGCCAATGATCTGGCTCGCTGCAAATGCCGGCGATCACCCGGCAGACGCTTGAGCCCCACGCTGTGCATCTGTCGCACCAGTTCCTGACTGCGCTCGGCAAAACTCTGCCCGGCGGTCTTGCTCGGGTCGATCACGATCAGCAACTGTCCGGTCCATGGGGTCTTGGCTCCGGGATGGTTCTTCCAGTCGAATTCGAACGAGAAATTGCCACCGGTCAGCGCAGCGGCAAGCAGCTCTACCATCATCGACAGCGCCGAACCCTTGTGCCCGCCAAACGGCAGTAAGGCGCCGCCCTCGAGAATCGCTTTCGGATCGCAGGTCGGCTGGCCGAGGCTGTCCACACCCATGCCCGCCGGCAGTTTTTCACCTTTGCGCGCGGCGATTTGCACGTCACCGTGGGCGATGGCGCTGGTGGCCAGGTCGAACACGATCGGCGCCCCGTCGGCCCGAGGCGCAGCGAAGGCGATCGGGTTGGTGCCGAACAGTGGTCGGTCGGCACCGTGCGGCACTACGCAAGTCATGCTGTTGACCACACTGAGCGCCACCAGGCCTTCTTCGGCGAAAGGCTCGACGTCCGGCCACAGCGCGGCAAAGTGATGGGAATTGCGGATCGCCAATATCGCGATCCCGGCACTGCGGGCCTTTTCCACCAGCAGCGGACGCGCCGCCGCCAGCGCAGGCTGGGCGAAACCGTTACCGGCATCGACACTGACAAACCCTGATGCGACGTCCTCGACCTTTGGCACGGCCTGGCCATTAACCCAGCCACTGTCGAGGGTCGAGACATAACCGGGAATCCGGAATACGCCATGACTGTGAGCACCGTCCCGCTCGGCGTTGGCGCAATTGGCGGCCAGCGTTCCGGCTACTTCCACCGAGGTGCCGTGACGGATGAAGATCGTTTCCAGCAGTTGAGTCAGCTCGTCCAGGGACAGCGTGGACGAGACCGCATGATCGTGTGGCGCAGACATCTGAAGCTCCAGAATAATTATTGGAGGGAACAACAGCGTACGAACTGACGCATCCGGATTAATCACGGGCAGCCGGCGACCTGTCAACCCTGCGATGTCTGCGGTGATACTTCCAGGCAATATTCATGTACCACCTGTGACAGCTCCCCGGCCCCTAGCCTCACGTCTCGCCATTCCTGTGCAAACGCACACTAGTCGAGACTTGAGATGCCCATACCCGTATTGCTTTTTCCCGACGCCCTCGACTCCCCGGCGCTGTGGCCCGAACTGGGCAGAATTCATGGCCTGGCAGACAAGGATTTCCGATGGCTGGCCGATGTCCGGCTGGCGTCCGATAGCTTAAGGCGCCAGCAGAGGCCGCCAATGTTGGCCGAACGTATTCTGCTCACCGCCGACAACCAGCTCCCCGTCACGCTGCCAGGCGCATTCGTTCTGAGTGAAACCCCGTACGACAAGGGCCAGATCCTGTACACACCGAACGACGGCATCCGCAAATATCACAGTCGTGCCAACCTGAGGGCACAGCTCGAAGCACGCCTCAGAACAACCGACGATCAGGACACCCTGCTGGCCTTTCTACCGTTGGCCCAACAACGACGACTGCAGGATGCCGAGCGCATTTCGGTGACGTTTTCGATCATCGAAGAAGATGTGTTCGAGGAACGCGATACCTCTCTCAGGCAAGGTCCGTTGCTCAATGCCCAGGCCATGCTGGACGAACTGAAGAAACTGCCGACCCTTACGCAATTGCTGGACAGCGCACTGGATGAGCTGCTTCGGCCTCACTTCGGGACGTTGCAGCAAAGTCGCACCCGGGTCAGCGTTTACTCGGCTCGCGACACGGATGGCAATCCCGAGCCTGCCGGAGATGCCCCCAGGGTCGACTCAATGAGCCTGAGCGAGGCCGTGTTGATGCACTACCGCCACCAGCGCTGGCCGGGTACTCGTCAGCCCGAGTTTTCCCATCCCGCCAGGACAACGGGCCCCCACGACCAGGAACAATGGAGAAATGCCGTCATCCAGGCATCGGGCATGCTGCCGGCGTTGCTGTTCCGGCAGCTGGAACATTACTGGAACGCTGCCGCACTCTTGGGTTCGACGCGCCGTGCTTTCCTGACTCGGGTGCTGGAGGATCAGGCGCGAGTCGACTGGATGCGCAAGCGCGAAGCCGGAATCCTCGACGCAAACCAGTTCGACACGCTGCATCAGTTGATTCGGCCGACAGCCGAGCACCCCGCTGCCCCCATCACCGAAACCGTCCGTCTCTGGGAAAACCCGGCCAATTATGTAGAGCTGGCAGGCTCGCTGATGATCAGCGCCGGTTCTGATGCGTTTCTCTACACGCCGTCTCAAGGACTGCACCAGCTCAAGGACTATCAGGACCTGAAAGCGACCCTGCAGAGCAAGTTCGTTGCCGAAGGCCACGAGGATGAACTCTATGCCCTGCTGAGCCTGGAGGAACGCAGCCGCTTCCTGGGCTTCGATCAGCCACAGGTTTCGGGAGACCGGGTAGCCGGCGAGGTGTTCCGGTTCCTGGGCGAATCGATCATCACCAAGCAACGACAGAACGTCGAGTATGCCCTGCAAGTGTTTCGTCTGAGCGACGGAGCGGTAAACCTCCATGCACTGTTCGACAAGAGCGTGGATATCCGCTCGATGATTCACGAACATCTGCTGCAACTCGATGCCCAGGGGCGCTGGAGCACACAACCGGTCTGGTCCGGCAGCCAGCAGCCTTCGATCCTTCTGGCCGACAAGGCCCGCGCGGCGATCAGGACGTACCATGCGGTCGAGACGCCACTGCTGGAGAAACTCGACAGACAGCCCATGACAACCCGGGACACCCAACGCGCCTGGCTTGAGAACATGAAAGCGGATCTGGCCCATGCCTGGTTCGTCGGCGTGAATGGCGAAGCCCGGCTCAGGGCATCGAGTGGCAGTCTGCCAGACTGGGTCCGGGCCGTCGTCGAAACCGTCATCAATGCAGACCGACCGAGTCGCCTGGAACGTCCGGGGCTTGGAGGTTTCCGGCCCGACGCCTTTGCCCTCACCCTCGAGACGCCCGACGGCAAGACCGTCTGGCCCCTGGCCCATTGCGTCTTCATGACCGAACGCGGCGGTCTCGACCCCCGTCACTCGGGACGTGCCGTTTTGTGGACGCCGGCACTGGGGCTGGAGGCTTTCGACAGCGTCGCCAATGCCCGAGACGCGCTGAACAGGCGGCTGCTCGACAACGTTCAAAGCCTGTCAATGCTGGAGAACATCCTTCACGAGCAGTACCAGCCTCATCAGCGTTATACCCTCGGGCGGTTGCGCACCCTTCATGGCAACGTGTTGCAAGACCGTATTCAGTCGGCCGTCGAGCACTATCTGTCGCGATGCGAACAGGTACGTCAGCGCCTCCAGGACGGCACGAAACGGGAAAAGGCCTTGTCGGCGCTGCGCGGGATGCCACCCCAGACCAACCTGCGCCTGGCGAGTGAACATGCCCGGGCCATCGAGAACCAACAGACATTTCCTGCCTGGCTGAGCATGGCCCCGGTCATGGATCAGAAGCGACACGTCGAACTGCTTGAACGCTGGAACCGCAATGTCGTCGACGACAAGGATTACCTGACAGGCGTCACACCGCTGGTCGAGCATGTCGAAAACGCACTGAAAACCTCGCTCGCCCTGCGCTTTCCGAACGAGCATCTCGATCCCCGACAGATCGAAATCATCCCTAATCTGGCGCTGGCCGGCCCTCCTCGCAACCTGGTCGAATTTGCCCTCAATCACGTCAACGTACTCCAGGGCACGGGTTACAGGGTGGTGTCGAAAACCACCGAATCGCTGCCTCCCGGACTGGATCGCAAGGCGGTCGATCAATTGCTGCTGTCGCTGGAGATCCCGACGAACTATGGACACAAGGTAGCGGCGGCACTCTCGACGGACACGCTTGAAGGTCGAGAGCGCAAGCAACGCTTTTTCCGCCAGGTGCCCTGGCAATTGATGCAGCATGCCCACGCATTGAAACTTCAGCAGCATTTGTCGACTGCCGCTTACACCCAGGTTTGCCAGGCACTGGACATGCCTGACGGCTATGCTCGCGCCACCCTGCCCGGTGCCCATGTCGTCGTGAGCCCGCTGGCACTGTTCAAGACAATCGGTGCCAGCGCAGAAACCGCGTTGGGACTTTACGTCTTTGCTCCGGGTCAGCGGCACGATGGGCCTCTGGTGTTGTACGCACCGTATGCCGAGCCGCTGTTTCACGAATTCAGGAATGAGGAGGAACTGATCGCCGCCCTGAATACACCGGGGCCTCTGCAGAACCTGTTGCTTCGGCGCCTGCCCGCCGGCCGGCAGGCGGTTTTTCGCAGCCTGTTGGCAGCCACGGCGGGCCAGACCAGCGAAATGACCCTGGCCGGTCACCCCATCGAAGGCAATCTGCTGGAGCAACTGTATAACGACAACCTCAAGCTCCTGCGGCAGCAGCTCGAATCGCAGACCGAACGCGAAGCACAGTCCGATTGGGAAAACGTCAAGACCCTGTTCAGCCATGGCATCAGGCAGGTCGCGACAACGTTGCAAGGCAAACTGGCCTTTGTGCCCTTTCTCTGGCGCGCCTACGAAGGCTTCAAAGACTCGGCCGAAGCCTTGCAGGACCATCACTGGAAACGGGCCATGCAGTCGTTTATTGCCGGCGGCGTGCAAATGGTGCAGATGGCGTTGCTGCCGGAGATTTCCACCGATGCCGCAACTGCCGGGCAACAACCCCGTGAAGCCGCGTCGTCCGATATCGGTGAAGTCGAGCCGACTTCGCCAGTACGCACCCTGATGCAATCATTCGAAGCCACCCACGTTGCGCTCAAGGATCTGGCGTACGGCTCGACAACGGGAACCTACAGCCAATCCAGCACCAACCGCGATTACGCTGCCATCAACGGCAAGGTTTACCAGGTCTCCCGGCACGAGTCGTACTGGCAACTGAGCGGCGCGGGAAAACACAGCCCCCTTTTTTCAGAAAAGCGGCCTGGCCATGGTTCAAGTACCGGCTCACCAGACCGTTCACTACGGTCAGGCGTTCAGGAAAATGGCCGAGCGCAATAACCTCTCCCGACTGCGGCGCTTGATGTTGAACATCGAGGCTCGCGGAATGGATGAAATTCGCCGCAAATACCCGGACAAGGCCCGAATGCTGGTGCACGCTATCGACCTCGCCCGACGCTATGCCTTTTACTGCCTGCATAATCTGGCACCGCTCAGCCACGGCACCGACAATCCCCGGGTGAGCCGATTCATTGAGCACTTTTTTGATGTGCCAACCGTCACTACGGCAACACTTGCCAAGATCAGCGCGACGATCCTGCCGATCTGTCGGGCGCTGGTGGATCCGGCCGATGAATTGCTGGATACCGATAGATTTGTCGTCGGTTCGAACCGTTTCATGCACGATGTGATTGCGTTCGTACTGGACGGTGACGAAAAAAAACTGGTGCATTTCACCGAGCACTTTTTCAACCAGCAACTGGATCAGTTCAAGAGCCATCTGCTGGCGCCGTTCGATGTCGATGGCCATGCTCAGGCCTCGACGCTGATTCACGAGTTTTCCCATCAATTCAGCAAGGCGCTGGATATTGCTTCGGTAAGGGCCCGGGAGCCATTCAGCGACCTGATCTCGACCATCACGGCTTCCGGCGCGCTATTGTTTCAGGAGCTGGAGTTCGATCAGAACTCTGCATTGTCACTGAGCACCCCACGGGCACAGCTGTTCGCGGAATGGAATACAACCCTCAAGTCCTGGGTCGACATCACCAGCGTCCCGGAGATGCAGGTTATCAGCGAGGCGATTCTCAAACTGACCGGCAGTAAAAACATGCAGGAAGCACGCAATGCCTTTCTCGATCAGCATTCACCGGACGTGCGGATCGACGTCATCCTGCACAATGCCGACTCCATCGCTCGCCTGATCTGCGAGATCGGCCGCCAGCTCGATCCGGTTCAGTCCCCTTGACGCACGTTGCGCGCGGGCCCGGCACCCGCGCGCAAATGCGAATAGTGCGCTTTTGATCATTTTTTCACTCTGCATCATGAATACTCTGTCCAATACATCCTGTGTTACAGGGGTATGACGGAGAAAACAGCTCCTCATTGATGGGAAATAGCCATGACGGCGGTTCTCGCCACCTTCCCGTCAAGGTTAGAATGCAGCAAATCAGGACGAGTCAATGACCCAGAACACCCTTTCCGAAGCCGAATACGATGCGATCACCGATGCCGCCGCGCACTGGTGCATGCGTCTGCACGCCGTCGACTGCACCGCCGAGGAACGGCTCGCATTCGAACAATGGCGCGATGCGCACCCGCTTCATGCCTTCGAATACGAGGCCATGCTGGAAATCTGGGATGTCGCCGAACACTTGCCGCGTCCCGAGCCCGCGGTGGTCGTACCGATCAGTCAGCCACCCCGGACCTGGCGTCAATATGCGGTAGCAGCCTCCGTTTGTGCGCTGGCGCTGCCACTGGCTGCCTGGACTGGCTGGAACCTTGGCTGGCTGCCCAGCAGCTATCAGCACTTCGCGGCCACCGACAATGTTCGCCATGTGACTCTGGATGATGGCAGCCAGGTCGAGTTGAACCTCAATACCGATCTGACCTTCAGCAATTACAAGGACGAGCGTCGGGTTACCCTGAAAAAGGGCGAGGCTTTCTTTGAGGTCAGCCACGACCTGAGCCACCCGTTCATCGTGAAGGCGGCCGAGGGCAGGATTCGCGTTACCGGTACTCGTTTCAATGTCTGGATGTATGAAGACCAGGTAAAGGTCAATCTGGTCGAAGGTTCGGTGCTGGTCACCAGCAATACTCAGTTGTCCGGTGACGGCCTGCGCCTGGGACCCGCGATGCAGGCTCGCTACAAGCACGGTGACTACATGCCGCAAATCAGCCAGACCTATGCCGGCGACACCTCGCTGGCCTGGCGTAGCGGTAAACTCGTGCTCGACAACCTGTCCCTGAACGAGGCCTTGCCGCTGATCAACCGTTACCTGGACAAACCGCTGATGCTGGCCGACAGCGCCACCGGCTCGATCCGGGTCGGCGGCATCTACAACGTCAAGGAGCTGAACAGCTTCGCCAGCTCGATGCCCAAGGTCCTGCCGGTGTTCATCACCCGCAACAAGGACGGCAACCCGGTGATCAATCCGATGCCTCAACAGCCACCAAAAAGCTGAAGGCCGCTCCTGTGAGGGAGCGGCCTTCCGTGTTTGTTGCGACAGCGTGGCGACGGACTATTGCGCCGCCACGTTCCCCGTTTTATCCATCTCTTCACTTACCCGCTGCACTTGATACTGCGGATCGGCCTTGATCTGCTGTTCGGTGAACGGCAACACGCTCCACTGTTTGTTCGAGAACGCCTCGGTCTGATCGCGGGAGTATTTCGACGCCGGATCACTGGACAACGAAAACGCCAGCAAGCCTTGAGCGTGCGGCCCCTTGTCGTCGAACGTCACCACTTGCAGATAGCTCGTCCCACTGACCACTTCGAGCTTGCCGTCCTCACGCGGCACGCTCTGGATTGCGTTGTAGATGCCGAGCGTGCCCGGCCCGCCATGGATCGGCGTCTGCTGACCGCCGCTGCTGACGACCTGGACATCGCCCCAACGGGTTTGCGCTGTCAGCCCCATTTTGCCGGCCGACTCGGCTGACGCCAGCATCGCCTCGCGCAGCACCTTGGCCACTTCGGTTTTTTCTGTCGCCAGTCCGCGCGGGGTGTGCTGCGCGTCTTTTGGATCGAATGCCACGCGCCAGATATCCGGAGTTTCCTGCAAGGCTTGCATGATGTTCTGGAAATGCACCAGACCCATTCCCGAATCCAGGCTCGCCCGACCGTCCCAGGCCTTGAGACTGGTACACACTGATGTCAATACGGTCTCGGCAGCAGCCGGCGAACCACAGAACTGCAACAGATCCGGCAGCACCTGACTGGCCAGATAAACCTGATCGTCCATCACCATATGTTGCAGGTCCTGCACCGAAACCGGCCCTTTTTTGCCAAGGCTCGCCAGACGATCCAATGCAAACCGTGAACGCAAGCCCAGTGGCTGGCCCTGTTGGCTGATCAGCGGAGAAAAACCGGTCAGCGGTTGTGCCGGGTTGGCCAACCAGGCCGAATCGTTGGAGTGCTGGACAAAGTCCTTGCGCAACAGTTGCGGCAATTGGCTGGATGCAAAGATTCCCTTCTGTGCCGCTTGTGGATCGATGTCCCAGGCGCAGTCACTGTTGGAGCCGTCGAGGACGATCATTTGCAGGCCGATACGCGGATCGCTGCACTTGGCCAGTTTGTCGGCGCTGACGTTCGGCACCACTGACAGGTTCATGTACAGCGTCTGCCCCTTGTCATCCACCGCCAGGGTGTTGACCCACGGGATGCCCTGGATCTTGTGCACCGAATCCTGCAGGTCCTTGAGATTGGCGGCGCGGTTCATCGAGTACCACTGCGTCAGCACACGATCATTGTCGAGGTTGGCATCGCGCAGGCTGTAGGCGTACTGGTTGTCCCAGTCGAGCTTGCCCGGCCACTGCACGATCGGGCCGAACTGCGAACTGTAGATATCACGCGATACCGGCGTCACTTGCCCGTCCGCCTGTTTGACCTGCACCGTCACCGTCTGCTTGTTCAACGGCAGTGATTTGCCATCGAGCACATAGCGGGTCGGATCCTTCGGATCGAGTTGCAGGCGATACAGGGTGAAGTGTTTGGACGAGTCAACGGTGTGAGTCCAGGCCAGGTGCTGGTTGAAACCGATATTGATCATCGGCAGACCCGGCAATGCTGCGCCCATCACATCCAGTTTGCCGGGAATGGTCAGGTGCATCTGATAGAAACGCATGCCGCCGACCCACGGAAAATGCGGGTTCGCCAGCAACATTCCGCGACCATTGAAAGAACGCTCGCTGCCCACGGCCACCGCATTGCTGCCGCGATCCAGGGCGAAACGTTGCAGGCGCGTGGCGGCCAGGTCATAGGCGCGGGCGTGACTCGGGTTTTGTGCAGTGGCTTGCGGCGGCGTGGCGCCGGCCAGTGCCTCGGCGAACTGACCGACGCCGCCCTCGACCAGCAGCCGACGCGTCAGCTTCACCAGGTCCTCGGCCGCGATATCACGCACCCACTCGCCCTGGCACTGTTGCGGCAGCCCTTGCTGGCGACGCTCGGCCAGATAGCGGTTGTAGCCGGCGGCATAACCCTCCACCAGATCGTGCACTTCGACCGGTTGCGCCTGCCAAAAGGCACTGACTGCTTGAGGGGTATTGAGCCATTGGAAGAACACGTCACTGACGCGGTTCTCGCGCTCTTCGACCGTCAATTGATCAGGCCCGAAGTAGCGCGACCGCTCACCATTGACCGTGACGATCTCGTTGGCCAGCAGGCACAGATTGTCTTGCGCATAGGCATAACCGATGCCAAATCCGAGGCCACGTTCGTTTTCAGCGCGGATGTGCGGTACGCCAAATCCCGTGCGACGAATGTCGGCGCCGGCCTGGGCGGATGGACTGAACGCATGCGCCGACAGACTCAGCCCGAGAAACATGCCGGCAAGGGTCAGCCCGGTTAACTGCCTGGAAATAATCACGCTCGCTCCTGATCGAAATGCCTGAGAGCGGATCCACGCGTGCAGAACTTTGAGGGGCAGCGGATCCGCTCCGGAAAACACCCACGCGTCCACGCGCAATGAGCCTGACCGGGAAACGAAACCGATGAAAAAAAATTTAGGGGATTACCGGACCGTTTAAAGCCCTGATCACGCGGAAAAGACGAATCAACGACAAATTTTCTACATTTTTCGCTTCATGATTTGTCGGGCTGATACGTCTTGTTTAGAGAGAGCACCAGAAACCCTTCCTGATCAGGCTCTGAAAAGGAGTAATCGCATGTACAACCCGCAACTACCATCGGACGGTAGCCAGGCACCACAAGGAGCTTCCATGGGTTCGCACGCCGGCGTATTCGGACCACGAGTCGAGCGCCACGGCAATGAACGTATTCGCCTGCTGCTCAAGAGCTTCGGCCTGCGCACCAGCCTGATTCGCCTGAAAGTCATTGATGCCCTTCTGGTCGCCGCCGAGAGCGAGCGCAGCCTGGGTGTGCGCGGTGTCCACAGCCAATTGCTGGAACTGGGCATTCCGCTGTCCTTTCTCAGCGTACGCGAAGTCTTGAAGCGCCTGTGCGCCGAAGGTGTGATCACCTTCAATGCCGACAAGAGCTACAGCCTGCATCCACAGGCTGCCGCCGTCCTCAACAGCGATTGATTCCCTTCTCGAGCGCCGTCAGGGTTTGACCTTGCGGCGCATCACACCGTTGATCACCACCACGACCACCGCCACGCCAATGGCGATGTACTGGAACACTTTTTGGCTGATCATCCCGGCGTTCTGCAACCAGGACAGGCCGAACATGATCGCCAGCACGGTAAGGGCGATCAGAATCGAGTATTTCAAACGTTGCGACTGAGTCATTGCGAATTCCTGAAACTTTGAAATGTATCGGGTTTGTATCGGCTTTCATGCCATGGGCATACCGTGTCACGGGGATGCGCCGCTGCAAACGGGGTCACATGTTACAGCCGATGAAGAGTTTTGACTCCATACGGCGTTAACCATGAGGACTTTTGAAATGCTGCGTCGAATCACCTGGCTGATTCCTGTATTGGCGCTGCTCACGCTGAGCGGCTGTATCATTTTCCCCCACGGCGGCTGGCATGGCGATCATCGCTACTACGGCGGAGGCCCTGGTTACTACCAACATCGATAAATCCGACATCGCAAGAGCACTGAAAATCGTCTCTTCAAATGCAACATTTGATTGAATGCCCATGAAAAATGCCCACGAGGATGTGGGCATTTTCCGTAATTCCTCCCCGTCAAAATGTAGGACATTTCGCCACGCACAATAGGACATTTGCCCTCCGCAAAATTGTGCAAACTGGTGACATACACCGTCACATCTATGACATAGAACACCTGCCCTTCTCGCCTCTAGCCTTCGCGTCCCCACTTGAAGGCCATGGAAGCGCATGCAAAGAACACTCATCGATATCCCCCCGCTAAAAACACTTGGCTTCTGTCTGGCCATCACGCTGTTCGAGTGGCTGACCTATATGGCCAGCGACATGATCATGCCGGCCATGCTCATCGTCACCGAAGACCTCGACGCCGACCCACGGCATATCCCCAATGCGTTCAACCTGTACCTGATTGGAGGCGTCTGCCTGCAATGGCTGATCGGGCCACTGTCCGACCGGTTTGGCCGCCGCCCCGTGTTGCTCATTGGCTGCGCGCTCTTCGCAGTGACCTGCGCGGCGGCGATCGTTACCCCCGGCATTGAAGTGTTCAATGCATTACGGCTGCTGCAAGGCATGGGGCTGGGGTTCGTGGTCGCTGTCAGTTATCCCGCACTCCAGGAAGTCTTCTCTGAAGCGGATGCCGTGCGGCTTATGGCGCTACTCGGAAATATCGCGCTGCTGTCACCGTTGCTGGGTCCACTGCTCGGCAGCCTGTTGCTGGAGTGGATGAGCTGGCGCGACCTGTTCCTCGCCCTGGGGCTGGCTGCCGCCATCGCGTGGATCGGGCTCTACACCTGCCTGCCGGAAACCATCGGAGTGGTTCGCCGCGATGGCGGCCAACAGGCCCCCGTTCCGCTGTCCTGGCGAAAGACCCGTCGTCGCTACCTGGCGCTGCTGCGCAACTCCGAGTTTCTTGGCGCGAGCCTTTCGCTCGGGCTGATGAGCCTGCCGCTGATTGCCTGGATCGGGCTCGCGCCACTGTTGCTGATCCAGTGGCTTGGCTTGTCGACGCGAGAGTACGCGCTGTGGCAGATCCCCATCTTTTCGGCGGTCATTGTCGGCAATCTGATCCTTGACCGACTGCTGCCCTCACGCAAGCTGCCGCAATTGATTCGCCTCGCACTCTGGCCGTTTTGCCTCGGGTTGCTGACCTTGCTGGCTGGCGCGTTGATCGGCGTATCCCTCGGTTTGCTGATTGCCGGCCTCACGCTGTATGCGGTTGGACTGGGCATCAGCAATGCCGTGCTGTATCGGCTGGCGCTGTTTTCCAGCGATGACAGCAAGGGGTTGGTCTCGGCAGCCGTGGGCATGATCTCGATTGCCGTGATGGGCACCGGCGGTTCACTCATCGCGGCCATCGGCGGCGGTGCCTGCCTCGAATCCTTCGCCCTCTGGGCGGCCGTGGGCGGGCTGCTGAGCCTGCCCCTCCTGTACCGGTTTCTACGAAACGCCTCGGCAGAAACCGCTTCCTCGCCACATCAATAACAAGGACGCCTGATGCTCCATTTCCCCCATAGCGACGCACTCTGTGCGTTGACGCAACCCTATTGTCCGGATTCCGTGCCGACAGGGCTTTTCGATCGAGCCATGGCCGAAATCAGCCGTTTTCATTGCGAGCACACGCCCGGTTATGAACGCTGGATCAATGCCAACGGGTTGGCAGCCGCAGACCTGGACAGCCTCGACGACTGGTCGAGACTGCCGCCGATCTTCGCCAGTTTTTTCAAACAACAACAACAACAACTGCTGAGCCCGACCGGTGCACAGGCACTGGAACTGACATCATCCGGCACCAGTGGTCAGAAGAGCCGCATGCGTTATGACGAGCGCAGCCTGGGGGCCGCGCAAAACATGGTCGAGCGAATTTTCCACCACTACGGCTGGGTCAGTCCGCAAACGCCGTGCAACTACTTGCTGCTAAGTTACGAACCCGAAGCCAGCATCACCCTGGGCACGTCGTTCACCGATCAGTTCCTGTGCCGGTTCGCGCCGGTCAACCGTGTGGCCTATGCCTTGCGACGAACCGGAGGCGGACACGAGTTTGACGGCTTCGGCGTCATCTCGGCCTTGCAGTCATTTGCCGAAGAAGGCCTGCCGGTGAGGATCATCGGTTTCCCGGCGTTTCTCTGGCAGACCCTTCAACGCATGCAGGCCACCGGAGTGGCGAACCTGCAATTGGCAGCGAACTCGCTGGCGCTGTTTGGCGGCGGCTGGAAAACCAGTGCGGCGCAGGAAATCCCTCGCCAGCATTTGTACGAGCGTATCCATCACCAACTCGGGATCGAACCGTCCCGTTGCCGCGACGGCTACGGCGCGGTCGAGCACCCGGTGCCTTACTTCGAGTGCGCTCACCATCATTTCCATGTTCCCGTCTATTCGAAGGTATTTGTGCGCAACCCATCGGATTTCTCCGTTTTGCCTTATGACCGGCCGGGGCTGCTGAGTGCGGTCTCGCCCTACATTTCCTCAAGCCCGGCCCATGCAGTCGTCATGAGCGACCTGATCACTCTGCACCCCGGCGCAAGCTGTGGCTGCGGTTTGGTCAGCGACTGGTTCGAACTGCATGGCCGTGCCGCTACCACTTCCGGCAGAAGCTGCGCCTTGGCGGCTTCCGAACTCCTGGGGAGGCACTGATATGTACTTGATCAATGGACAACTTCACGATGAATTCAGCCTTGATGCCGCGCTGGATCAACTGCACCAGACGCTGCCATTACGCCTGAACCTGCCCTTGCACAGCGAGACAGTTATCCGTGCAGCGGCCGCGTTTGCCGTCCGCTTGAGCAGCAACGCTCCGGCCCTGCCACTCGATGCCGAACAACGTCAGTCGCTGATCGAGTTCTGCCAGCCTCAAGGGCTGCTGCGCAAGCTCGAACGTGAGCTGGGCGATCAACCTGCTGCGCTGCGGCGTTTCGACTATCGCCAACCACGCTTCGAGTGCTGGAGCCCCTTGGGCCTGGTGGTTCACATCACTCCCGGCAACGCTACACTCCTGGCGTTCTGTGCGGTGGTCGAGAGTCTGCTGGCCGGCAACGTCAACTGGCTACGCCCCAGCAGCAGCGACAACGGCCTGACCGCGCAATTGCTCCATGCCCTGACGCAATGCGACCCCAGCGGCCAATTGGCCGGGCACGTCGCTGTCGTTCCGGCGACTACCGCGCAAATCGGCCAGTTGTGCCAATGGGCCAACGGCGTCTCGGCCTGGGGTGGCGAGTCGGCGCTGCGAGCGATCCGTGAGCAGATCCCCGCCGGGTGCCGCTGGATCGATTGGGGACATCGCATCAGCTTCGTTTATCTGACCCCGGACGCCGTCTCGCCACAGACACTGGATGACGTGGCGGATGAAGTCTGCCGACTCGATCAGCAAGCCTGCTCCAGTCCGCAATGGTTGCTCGTGGACAGCGACGATCCAGCCGTACTGCGCGAAATCGGTTTACGGCTGTCCGAAGCATTCGAACGCCGTGCGGGGCAATGGCCGCCATTGCCGCCAACCCTCCAGGAAGCCTCGCAAATCACCACCGATACGGCCATGGCCCGGCTCGCACACAGTTTCACCGAGGTGGCTGGCGAGGTCTGGGCAACATCGGGCTGGCGGGTGATCTGGACCCACGATCTGCAATTGCAGCCCTCACCGTTGTTTCGCAGCCTGCTACTCAAGCCACTGCCGCACGCACGGCTGATCGAGACGTTGCTGCCATGGCGAAACGTGCTGCAAAGCTGCGCTCTGATTTGCCCGGAACAGCAGATTGCAGCGCTTTCACGGAACCTGATCGCCGCCGGAGTCACCCGGATTGCCCCGATGTCGGCGATTCACGATGGCTACGAAGGCGAACCCCATGACGGCGTCTATGCCTTGCAGCGCCTGAGCCGGCGAGTCTCGGCAAGCCTGTCGTCGACACAACTGCCCTCTCACGCTTCACTTGACGGTGCAGCCACTGAACCCTGCGTGACGAACCTGCCGATCATGAGCAAGGAAGATTTTATCGCTCGCCCGATCAACCCTGCAGCCCAGTTGTATTTCCGCTCCGGTGGCAGCGGCGGCGTACCGGCGCTCTCGGGTTTCAGTTATCGCGATTTCCACCGGCAGATGCGCGCTACGGCCGACGGTCTGTTTGCAGCCGGACTCGATCCGAGCCGGGACCGAGTGATGAACCTTTTTTTCAGCGGCGGTCTGTATGGCGGTTTTTTCAGCTTCTCCAAAGTGCTGGAGCAACTGGACGTCACACACCTGCCGATGGGTGCCCCGGCCGATGACGACTACCGGGAGATTGCGCAATTGATCGTCGATCAGCGGGTCAACACGCTGATCGGCATGCCGAGCACCCTGCATCGCTTGTTCCTCAACGAACAAGTGCGTCTGCGCGCCTATGGCGGGGTCGAAAAAATATTTGTGGGCGGCGAGCACCTCGGTGAACAGAGCCGCCAGTTGCTGCAAGAGTGCGGTGTCAGCCTGATCCGCTCGGCGATTTACGGCAGTGTCGATGCCGGCCCGCTCGGTCATGCGTGCTCAGCCACCGACGATGGTGTGTTTCATCTTTTGAGCGATATCCAGCACCTGGAAATTGTCGAGTTCGAGGACGATCGTCCCGTCCATGGCACCGAAACCGGACGCCTGGTGTTCACGTCCATCGAACGGCAAGGTCAGAACGTGCAGCGTTATGACGTCGGCGACAGCGGTCGCTGGGTGCCCGGAGAGTGTGGATGTGGCCTGACGACGCCCCGGTTCGAATTGCTTCAGCGCCACGGCCGGCTGGTGCGCATCGGTACCGATTTCATCTGTTTTTCGGTGCTGGCGCAGCACCTGCAGAGCGAATTCCAGGTGGTCCTTGAACATGCTCCCGACGGACTCGAATGCATGAAATTCCGAAGTGCGCTCGAACCCCACAAGGTGCATGAACGATTGCTGGGCTACCCGACGCTGGCCACCCTCGTGCAGACCGGGCTGCTGACGGTAGAGGCACAAATGTGCGCCATCGACGGTTTCACCCGAAACAAACACAGCGGCAAGACGCCGCTGCTGATCGATAACCGGAGAGTTCGCGCGTCCTCCGTTCTGCAAGGAGCACACCATGAAGCCAGTAACTGATTGGCAAGAGCTGGTGGCTTTTGCGCGTCAGCATTCCAGCTTTTACGCCAGCCACTTCAGCGACGTGCCCGAGCAGGTAACGTCGCTGTCCGAACTGCCGGTCATTGACCCTGCGCAGTACTGGAAAGGCAGCCACGACCTCGACCACTGGCCAGTGCTGACCGCAGGTCTGGATAACGCATTGGTGTTCAAAACCGGCGGGACGACCGGCGATGGCAAGCTGTCGGTCTTCGAGCGCCGCGAATGGCAAACGCTGGTGGAAGATTTCGCGGGCAGCCTCAAGGGTCGGTTGAACAAGGGTGACCGGGTCGCCAACCTGTTTTTCGTCGGTGACCTGTATGCCAGTTTCATCTTTACCCACGACGCTCTGGCCCATGTACAGCCAGGCATCGTGGAGTTCCCTTTCACCGGCCACGTCGATTCGGCCGTCCTGGCCGAGGCGATTATCCGGCACCGGATCAATGTGCTGGCAGGTTTACCCGCGCATTTGCTGTCCTTTGCTGCATGGCTGGAGCGCCAGGGACGCCGGCTGAAGTGCGTCGATTCCCTGCTCTACGCCGGTGAAAGCCTGTTCCCGGCACAGTTGCAACTGCTGGGTCGGGTATTCCCCAATGTGCGGGTTGCGTCCATGGGATACGCGAGTGTCGACGCCGGCTTCATCGGCGCCAGCCATTTCGACTGCGCATTGGGTGAACATCGAATGCCTCAGGGTCACAGCGTGCTGGAAATCCTCGACGAGCAGACCGGCGAAGTGATCGAGGAATGCGGTCGCACCGGACGCCTGGTGATGACCAATCTCACCCGACGGTTGATGCCGTTGATTCGCTACCCGGTCGGTGACCGCGCCTGCTGGCGAGAGGTTGAGCAAACCCCCGCACGCAAATTCGCATTGATGGGCCGTAGCGCCGACAGCCAGCGAGTCCGGGTGGGCATTCTGACGTTACTGCCTGATGAAATTGGCAATGCCGTACAACACGTGACCCGCAGTGACGACTGGCAACTGGTGATCGAGCAGAGCGGGACAAAAGACATCCTGACCCTGAAATGGGCTCCGGATGCAGTGCGACCCGCGCCGGTGGAATCAGAGCGGATGCTGCGCAGCGCGTTGATCGAACGCTATCCGTTAATTTCGCAATTGAACGCTGATCATCTGCTGGATTTACAGATTGATTGTTGCACTGTTCAAGACCTTTCACGCCACCCACGCTCAGGCAAGCGTCAGCGCGTGCTGGACCTGCGGGTCTACAACAGTCCTCCCGCGGCGCTTAGCTGATGGAAAGCGTAACGCTGCGGAACTACCGCACCAGCGACGCAAAAGCCGTGAGCATGCTGTTTCGCAAAATCTATGGCGACCTCTACGCCCAGGCCCACGTCTATCTGCCCTGCATGATCGACCGCAACCATGCGCAAGGCCGCTGGCACTCACGGGTAGCGGTGACCGGAGATCAAGTGCTGGGGAACGCGACATTGCTTCGCGCCGAGGACTCGCCTGTCGCCGAACTGGCGCTCAGCGTGGTTGCCTCCGAAACCCGCGGCCAGAATGTTGCCACCCGGCTGGCGCGGCAACTGTTGATCGATGCCGAGACGCTGGGATGTCGGGGCGTGACGATCAAGCAGGTGACCTGTCACCCCTACACCCAGCGCATGGCAACCGGCCTCGGCTTTCACAATACGGGATGGCTGCCCGACGGTGTCCCGTCTCCGCATGACGCCTCGGCACGGGAGTCGCTCGTCATCGGGTACCTGCCCATCGATGGAAACCGGCGTCCGCTTCCAGCCCTGGCATGGCCCGACAGCTGTCGAGAGTTCATGCAGCAGATGTGCAGTGTGTTCGGGACGCAGGAAAAGGCCGCGCCATGGGTGGGCGAACCGGCGCATCTTGAACAGCGGTGGGATCGATATGAAGGGACTTTCAAGGCACTTGATAGCTGTTTGCTCAAGCAGTTGCAGGAACTGCCGGCGCATTGGCTCATTTCAATCCGGCTGAGGCTGGCGCAGGGGTTTGATAGCGCTTGGCACGCGCTGACGACGGCGGGTTTCGTGTTCACCGGACTGGCGCCGGATGAGCGAGGTGCAGGATGGCTGGCGTTGTTTCACCGCGGCGCAAAACCTCCCCCGCTGACGTTGACTTGCCCGCACATGCAGCGGCTGCACGATGACCTGCAACGGAAGTCAGAAAGCGTGGCACGATAACGACAAGCCCCCTTATCGGGGGCTTGTCGTTGCAGGGTCATGCCTTGGCGCTGACACCTTTATCGGACGGTGGCGGACGGTCGCCGCCCTGTCCATAGACCTTCAGGTTTTGCAGCACGTAAATAGCTTTCTTGTACTCGGGAATCAGCCCGTTGGCGTATTTGTTGCCTTTCAGATTGTTGTTCTGGATGGTGTCCAGTTGCGTGGCGAAATATTCCAACGCATTGAACTTGGCATCCGGGTCTTTCTGAACGCCGAAGCGGTCGAACTTGTCGCCGGCATTGAGCAACGTCATCGAGGTCACTTCTGAAATAAGGCCCCGACTGCGCAGGAAGTCGCTCAGTTTGCCCAATTGCTTGGCAGAGACGTTTTCCGGATCGAACCCCTTGATGTTCTTGTGCAAACGCTGCTTGTCCATTTCCGCCGTATTGAGAACGGTGGGGTCGTTGCCGACCAAGGCCAGCATCTGCTTGACCTTTACGCTTTGAGAAACCGGTTTGCCCGAACTACCTGTATCTCGAACCAGCAAACCTGTCTTGGCCTGCCACGCGCCGGTGTAGCCAATGGTCATGAGCGTGCTCCTTGCGAAGAGAACATGAAAATATCCTTGTGGAACGTCTTGAGTTGCCCGGAGTATCGGCCGGCAAATTGATGGCACCAATCTGTTTTTCATTTTTTTACAACTTTTGTACATTCTCGATACAAAGCAGTCCGATCCCAACAGACCTTGGGCCAGAGCGTTTTTGCCGGAACAGTTTGAATCGACTTTTTACTCTAACGAACGGGCTGGTGAGTTTGAATGTGTCGAGCCTGTTACTTGCCGATCTTTGTTTCAACACTTTTTAGTACGTGAGTACCTAAAGCTTCCTCTCGCAACGACGATACGTAAGGGATACCCCTACTGTTTTGCTCCTTGCCCCTAACAAGAAACGAAGGACCGGTCTCCATGCCCGCATTCCGTACCATTCAGGCTCGCTACACGTTGTTTCTGGTTCTGTTCATCCTGTTGCTGTCGGTCCTGACCGTGGTGGGTATCAGCCAACTGGTCGCCCCCAAGCTGCGGCATACCGAAGAGCAAGTGGTGCTCAACCGCATCGCCGAAGTCGCCGAACAGATCCAGGGCGAACTGAACAAGGTTCAGTCGCAGCAACGCAGCATCACCCAGACCATTCCACTGCTCGACAGCGCCGCCATCGATACCGTGCTGCCGGGGCTGGTGGATCAGTACGGCGAATTGAAGGTGTTCGGCGGCGGTATCTGGCCGTTGCCCGGCCAGCGTGAGGCGGGACGCAACAAATTCAGTACCTTCTGGCACCGTGACAGTTCCGGCAAACTCGCCGTGAACACCTTCTGGAACAGCGACGCCGCACCCAACTACTACGACCAGAGCTGGTACAAGGGCGGTATGCAGACCCCGCGCGGTCAATGCGCCTGGGCCGCTGCCTATAAAGATGATGCGAGCGCCGAGCCGCGCACCAACTGCGCCATGGCCATCCAGAAAAAACGGCAGCGCCTGGGGCGTATCGACCATCGACGTGACCCTGGGCTTCTTCAACGATCTGGTGGCGCGCAAGGAAAAAGACCTCAACGCCGAAATGCTGATCGTCGAAGCCGACGGCAAGATCATCAGCAACAGCTCGCGCATCAGCGGCCCGATCGTGTTGAAGAACATCAGCGAACTGGCCGCCGGTTCGACCTTCGCCAGCCAGGTCAAGGCTGGCCTGCAGAATCGTGATCAAGCGCAGCGTGTCGAATTCGACAACAACGGTGAAGCCAGCACATTCTTCATGCGTCCGATCGAAGGCACGCCGTGGTTTCTCGCCACTGCGCTGCCGACCAAAATGCTTACTGCGCAACGTGACGACGTACTCAGCAGTCTCAGCCTGTTGCAGATTCCGTTGGTGATCCTGCTGGTGTTGTTGCAGGTCTACGCGATCCGCCAACTGGTTGCGCGCATGAAAGCGCTCAAGGCCAATATCGATTCGCTGTCCAGCGGCGATGCCGATCTGACCCGCCGCATCACCATCCGTGCCGAAGACGAACTCGGTGCGATCGGTCACTCGGTCAACACCTTCATCGCCTATCTGCAGAACATGATCGGCGAAGTCACCCAGGCCACCGGCGCAATGGCTTCGAGCCTCGACAACCTGCAACGCACCTCGGCACACACCAGCCAGATCCTGCTGCGCCATGCCTCGGAAACCGACCAGACCGTCACCGCCATCAACGAGATGAGTTCGACCGCCGAAAGCGTCGCGCAGAATGCTGCCGAAACCGCTGCGTTTACCCAACGTGCCAACGAAAACGCCGACCGTTCGCGGGTCGTGGTGGGCGAAGCCACCAGCAGCGTCGTGGCGCTGATTGATGAAGTGGCCAGCGCCACCCACAAAGTCGAAAACATGCAGCAGGACGCCCAGCGCATTACCGAGATCCTCGGTGTGATCGGGGCAATTGCCGGGCAGACCAACCTGCTGGCATTGAACGCCGCCATCGAAGCCGCCCGCGCCGGTGAACAGGGTCGCGGTTTCGCGGTGGTGGCCGACGAGGTACGCGCCCTCGCCGCCCGGACCCAGGCCAGCACCTCGGAGATCAACGAAATGCTGGCCCGCCTGACTCAGGGCGTGAGCTCGTCGGTCAGCGCCATGGAAAACACCCAGGCCAGTTGCCAGTCCGCCGCCGACGCCACCGCCCGCGTCACCAGCGGGCTCGATGACATGGCCGGCTCCGTCAGCCATATCAACAGCGTCAGCGCCCAGATCGCCACCGCCGCCGAACAGCAGAGCGCCGTTACCGAGGAGATCAACCGGAGCATGGTACAGATCCGGCACATGGTGGATGAGCTGGTACAAAGCGGCCAGGCCAGTGAAACCAATACCCGCCAGCTGCTGGAAGCCAACGGCCGGGTGAGCGCGATCATGGGACGGTTCAAGGTCCGCTGACGGATTTGTCATCTTGCGCTCAGGAGGCTGTCAGCGTTGATCTACGATCATGCTGACAGCCTGCCTTGTATCAACTGGAAACACTCCGTTGATGCCCGGTCGGAAAAACCGGTCAAAATGCGTTCTTTTTGACCGTCACCCGAGTCGAGAACCCTGCATGAAAAACCCTCTGCGTCTGGCCGCCCTGAGCGCCCTGCTCCTTTCCTCCCTGGCGCAAGCCGCCGACCTCATTCCGATCGAAGTCCACCGCGACGCCAACTGTGGCTGCTGCAAGAAGTGGATCAGCCATCTGGAAGCCAACGGCTTCAAGGTCGAAGATCACGTCGAAAGCGACATGAGCAGCTTCAAGCAACAACACGGTGTGCCCCCACGTCTCGCGTCCTGCCACACCGCAATCATCAACGGCAAATTCGTCGAAGGCCACGTGCCTGCAGAGCAGGTGCTGGCCCTGAGCAAACGTGACGATCTGGTTGGCGTGGCTGCTCCGGGCATGCCGATGGGCTCGCCGGGGATGGAAATGGACGGCATGAGCGATGCGTACCAAGTGATCGGCCTGAAGAAGGACGGTGCCGATGTGGTGGTGGCGGATTACCCGGCCCATTGATGACGGCGGGTTATCTCGGGCTGTTCTTCGCTGCATTTGGCGCGGCGACGCTGTTGCCGCTGCAATCGGAAGCGGTGCTGGTCGGGCTGCTGGTCAGCGATCGTTACTGGCTCTGGGGGCTGCTGGCCGTGGCGACCCTGGGCAATGTCCTCGGTTCGCTGGTCAACTGGTGGCTGGGACGAGGACTGGAACGGTTTCAGGATCGGCGCTGGTTTCCGGTCAACCCGAAGCACATGGCCCGCGCCCGTGCGCACTATCAGCGCTATGGTCACTGGTCGCTGCTGCTCAGCTGGCTGCCGGTCATCGGCGACCCCCTGACACTGATCGCCGGGGTCATGCGCGAACCGCTCGGGAGATTCCTGTTGATCGTCACCCTGGCCAAAGGCGCCCGTTACGGCGTGCTGGCCATGCTCACCCTGGGCTGGCTCGGTTGAACGATCGGGCGCGGGCATTGCCTGTGTTTAACGTCGCCCTAATCCGGCCGTTCCAGCATCGGCCGATTTCCTGTGGAGTTGTCCCATGTCTGTGTCGCTGACCCGCTGGCTGCCCGGCCTGCTGTTGACCGCTGCCCTGCCCCTGTTCGCCCATGCCGAAGGCGCGCAATACGGCCCGGAACTGCAGGGTTTCGATTATCCCTATACCCTCAAGCACTTTGCCTTTCAGTCCCAGGGCCAGTCTCTGCAGATGGGTTACATGGACGTCGCCGCCCACGGCAAGGCCAACGGACGCACCGTGGTGCTGATGCACGGCAAGAATTTCTGCGGCGCGACCTGGGACAGTTCGATCCAGGCCCTGAGCGAGGCAGGTTATCGGGTGGTCGCCCCGGATCAGATCGGTTTCTGTACCTCCAGCAAACCCGATCATTACCAGTACACGTTCCAGCAACTGGCGGCCAACACCCAGCAATTGCTCAAGGCGCTGGGCATCCAGAAAGCCACTCTCCTCGGTCATTCCACCGGCGGCATGCTGGCCACCCGCTACGCCCTGCAATACCCGGATCAGGTCGAGCAACTGGCACTGGTCAATCCGATCGGCCTGGAAGACTGGAAAGCCCTCGGCGTGCCGTATCGCAGCGTTGACCAGTGGTATCAGCGCGAACTGAAAGTTACCGCTCAGGGTATCCGCGACTATGAGCGCAGCACTTATTACGACGGTCGCTGGAAACCCGAATTCGACCGCTGGGTGGACATGCTCGCCGGCCTGAGCAATGGTTCGGGCAAGACTCAGGTCGCATGGAACTCGGCGCTGATCTACGACATGATCTTCACCCAGCCGGTGTACTACGAGTTCAAGGACTTGAAGATGCCGACCCTGTTGCTGATCGGCACGTCCGACACCACGGCCATCGGCAAGGACATTGCGCCACCCGAGGTGAAAGCGAAAATCGGCCACTACGAGGTGCTGGGCAAGCAGGTCGCCAAGCTGATTCCACAGTCCACGCTGGTGGAATTCCCCGGCCTGGGCCACGCCCCGCAGATGGAAGAACCGGCGCAGTTCCATCAGGCGCTGCTCGGCTGGCTGAACAAAACCAATCCCGTTCGTTGAGGAGTCAAGGCTGATGGCGGTGCAGATTGCAGTGATCGATGACTGGCAGGACGTGGCGCGAAACGTGGTCGACTGGTCGGTGCTGGACAGTCTCGGCGAAGTGACCTTTGTTCATGAGTACCCGGCGGACAACGCCACACTGGCCGAGCGCTTGGGCCGGTTCGAGGTGATTTGCGTGATGCGCGAACGCACGCGTTTCGATGAAGACCTGCTCAAGCGTTTGCCGAACCTCAAATTGCTGGTCACCGGCGGCATGCGCAACGCTGCGCTGGACATGCCCGCCGCCGCCCGGCTCGGAATCAAGGTCTGCGGCACCGACAGCTACAAACATGCCGCACCGGAACTGACCTGGGCGCTGATCATGGCCGCCACCCGCAATCTGGTGAACGAAGCCAACGCCTTGCGCGCCGGTCAATGGCAGCAAGGCCTTGGCGGCGACCTGCATGGCAAGACCCTTGGCATTCTCGGGCTCGGCAGCATCGGCCAACGGGTCGCGCAATTCGGTCAGGTGTTCGGCATGCGCGTCATTGCATGGAGTGAAAACCTCACCGCCGAGCGCGCCGAACAGGCCGGCGTCACCTATGTCAGCAAGCAGCAATTGTTCGAACAGGCCGACGTGCTGTCGGTGCACCTGGTGCTCAGCGACCGCAGCCGGGGATTGGTCGATGCCCGGGCGCTGGACTGGATGAAACCGACCGCACTGCTGGTCAACACGGCGCGCGGGCCGATTGTCGACGAAACAGCGCTGATCAAGGCCTTGCAGAAACAGCGCATTGGTGGTGCAGCGCTGGATGTGTTCGATGAAGAACCGCTGCCGGCGCTGCACCCGTTTCGCACGCTTGAGAATGTACTGGCCACACCTCATGTCGGGTACGTCAGCCGGCAGAACTATGAACAGTTCTTTTCGCAGATGATCGAGGACATTCAGGCCTGGTCGGCGGGAGAACCGATCCGTCTGCTGAATTAATCCAAGCCTGCTTCGCGGGCAGCTCATGCCCGTGAAGCAGCACCCGCTGCCCGCCTGCCAACACAACTGTCCGCACCGCAACAGTGCATCAGCACGTTCCTTGCGCCCGAAAACGTGACCGACCGGTCACTGTTTTGCACCGTTCGCCCCTTCAAACCTGCACTTCGTCGGTGCGATGCCCCGCTCAAAGCCACGGTTTCCGTGGCCCTGCAACACATTGTCGAACAATTCGTCCGATTGCCCTGGCCCGCTCTAGGATCTGGCCTAGACTGGTTTTCGCGAGGCAAAACCGACCGGTCACAACACGGAAATTTTGTCGAAACTTTTGCTGATCGCGACGGGTCATCTGAAAGACAGGGCCAAAGCGACTGGTTCATTCCTTGCAACGGCCTCTTCACCCATTCTGCTTGCGCGTGTTGGGTAGCGTTTGCTCACCGATGCGTGGCGCGTTTGCGCCCGGCCACAGGATTTGGCCATGGACATCGCTTGTTCAAGACAAGAATCAGATCAACAAAACGGGAGATTCATATGATCAGTGCGGCATTGGATATTCAGGGAGAGCGTGCTCACCAGCCGGTCGGCGAGTCGAGCACCGCAAGCGTTCCCGGCAGCCGGTCGATCAACGTCCCGGGCACCAGGACGCTGGCACCGGTAGCCAGTCAGAATCCCAACAAGAAGAAAGTGTTGTTCGTGACCTCGGAAATTGCCGATCTGGTGAAGACCGGTGGTCTTGGTGACGTTTCTGCCGCCCTGCCCCGCGCCATGGCGCATCTGCATGATGTCCGGGTGCTGATCCCCGGTTACCCGCAAGTGATGAACAGCGAGAATCCGATTCATATCATCGGTGAACTGGGCGGCCATGCCGCGCTGCCGCCCTGCAAAATCGGACGCATGGACATGCCTGACGGTCTGGTCATTTATGTATTGATCTGCCCTGAACTCTATGCCCGCGACGGCGGCCCTTACGGTGCCAACAACGGTCGCGACTGGCCCGACAACCACATCCGCTTTGCCCGCCTAGGCCTGGCCGCTGCCGATATCGCCGCCAACCTCGCACAAATCCACTGGTGCCCGGATCTGGTGCACGCCCACGACTGGCCGGCCGGGCTGGCGCCTGCCTACATGCACTGGCGCGGGCAACGCACGCCGACCCTGTTCACCATTCACAACCTCGCCTATCAAGGCGTGACCAGCCTCGGTTCGTGCCCGGAACTCGGGATTCCCGCCCATGCCCTGCAACAGGAAGGCATGGAGTTCTACGGCAAGATGTCGTTCCTCAAGGCCGGCATGGCCTATTCGAGCCACATCACCACGGTCAGCGCCACCTACGCGCAGGAAATCACCACCCCGGATTTCGGCTGCGGTCTCGACGGTTTTCTCGCCGCCAAGACCCAGCAAGGCTTGCTCAGCGGCATTCCCAACGGCATCGACGAGAGCTGGGACGCCGCCACCGATCCGCACCTGTTCGCGCCGTTTGCCATCGGTGACTGGGAAGGCAAAGCGATCAACGCCGCCCATGTGCGCGAACTGTTCGGCCTGAAAGACTCGGAAGGCCCGCTGTTTGCTGTGGTGTCACGGCTGGTCTATCAGAAAGGCCTGGACCTGACCGAAGCGGTGTCGGAATACATCGTGCAGAACGGTGGCCAGATCGCGATCATCGGACGTGGCGAACCCGAAGAAGAACAGGCCATGCGCGAACTGGCCCTGCGCTTTCCCGGCCAGATCGGCGTGCGCATCGGCTTCAATGAAACCGACGCCCGACGGATGTTCGCCGGCAGCGATTTCCTGCTGATGCCTTCGCGTTACGAACCTTGCGGTTTGAGCCAGATGTACGCCCAACGTTTCGGCTCGTTGCCGGTAGCACGCAACACCGGCGGGCTGGCTGACACCATCGAAAACGGCGTCACCGGGTTCCTGTTCAACGAGTCCACGGCCGACAGCTACCGCGAAGCACTGAGCCGAGCCTTCAAAGTGTTTGCCTTTCCGGACCTGCTGCACGCCATGCGTTGCCGGGCGATGGCGGCACCGTTCAACTGGTGCCAGGCCGTCGAACCCTACGCCGAACTCTACGAACAACTGGTGGCCAAGGCGCTGGGTAAAACGCACCACAAATAACCAGGGAGGTTGTCAACGATGCCGTCACGGTCCCCTGAAACCTGGCCCCACGGCGCGATCATGCTGGATGCCGACCACACGCAATTCGCGTTGTGGGCGCCGGATGCGTTTTACGTCAGCGTCGAGCTGGACAATGGCCAGTCCCTGCCGATGCTGCCGCAGGGCGATGGCTGGTTCGTGATCAAAAGCCACTGCTCCGCCGGCCGTCGCTACCGCTATAACATCGACGGCGAACTGGAGGTGCCCGACCCGGCCTCCAGGGCGCAGGACGGCGACCTCGACCGTCACAGCGTGGTGGTCGATCCGCACGCTTATCACTGGCGACACAGTACATGGCAAGGCCGGCCATGGAACGAAGCGGTGATCTACGAACTGCACGTCGGCGCTCTCGGCGGTTTTGCCGAAGTCGAGCAGCATCTGGCGCGACTGGCCGGGCTGGGCATCACCGCCATCGAGCTGATGCCGATCGCGCAGTTCCCCGGCGATCGCAACTGGGGCTATGACGGTGTGCTGCCCTTTGCGCCGCAGGCTTCCTATGGCACGCCGGAACAGCTCAAACACCTGATCGACAGTGCCCACGGTTATGGTCTGGCGGTGATTCTCGACGTGGTCTACAACCACTTCGGCCCTGACGGCAACTATCTGCACCGTTATGCCAAGGGCTTTTTTCGCGAAGACAAACACACGCCCTGGGGCGCGGCCATCGATTTCCGTCGCCGCGAAGTGCGGGACTTCTTCGTCGAAAATGCGTTGATGTGGCTGCTGGAATACCGTTTCGACGGCCTGCGCCTGGACGCGGTGCATGCCATCGAAGACCCGGATTTCCTGCAAGAACTGGCGCAGCGCATCCGCCAACAGATCGACCCTGCGCGGCATGTCTGGCTGACCGTGGAGAACGAGCACAATCAGGCCAGCCTGCTGGAAGACGCCTACGATGCCCAGTGGAACGACGACGGCCACAATGCCCTGCACGTACTGCTGACCGGCGAAACCGACGCCTATTACGCCGACTACGCCGAACATCCCACCGAACAACTGGCTCGCTGCCTGAGCCAGGGTTTTGTGTTTCAGGGTCACCTGACCCACCACGGCACGCCCCGTGGCGAGCCGAGTGAACATCTGCCGTCCACCGCGTTCGTGCTGTTCCTGCAGAATCACGACCAGATCGGCAACCGCGCTTTCGGCGAACGCCTGCATCATCTGGCCGATCCTCGCGCCCTGCAGGCCGCCACCGTGTTGTTGCTGTTGTCACCGATGATTCCGTTGATGTTCATGGGCGACGAGTTTGCCGCCGAGCAACCCTTTCTGTTTTTCACCAGCCACCACGGCGAACTCGCGAAGTTGGTGCGCGAAGGCCGGCGCAACGAGTTCGCCGCGTTCAGCGCGTTTGCCGACCCACAGCGCCGCGAGCAGATTCCCGATCCCAACGCCGAGCAGACGTTCCACGCCTCGCAACCCCGGCTGATCGGCAGCGGCACGCCGAAACAGCAGGCCACCCTGGCGCTGTATCGACAGCTGTTGCAGTTGCGCCACCAACACATCATTCCGCACTTGCCCGGTACCCAGGCACTCGGTGCTCAAGTGCTGGGGCCTGGCGCCGTCAGTGCACGCTGGCGTCTGGGGAATGGCAGCGAGCTGCGAATCGACCTGAACCTCGGCGACAGCCCGGTGGTCAACCCACCACAGGCCGAATCGGTGCGGCTGCTGCGCCAGCCGCCCGCTGCCGACCTGACGGATGAAGGGCAACTGCCCCCGTATTGCGCGCTCGTCAGCCTCACGGCCGCAACCCCTTTGCCACCCCTGGATGGAGAGCGCCTATGAGCGATGCGCAACTGGAAATTCTCGCCAGCCGAGCCGGCCTTGCGGTCGACTGGATCGACGCCAATGGCCGTCAGCAAAAAGTCGCCCCGGCGGTGCTGCGCAATGTCCTCACCGGGCTCGGTCACCCGGCCGGCTCGGCCCAGGAAATCGACGCCAGCCTGCTGGAACTGCAACAAGTGCAACAGGACCGTCAATTGCCGCCGCTGCTGACCGCCGATGTCGGCGTAGGACTGGACCTGGCGCGTTACTTCGAACCCGAAAGCCCCTGTGAGATTCATCTGGAAGACGGTACGCGGCTGTCGCTCAAACTCGATGCCGATGCGGTGCTGCCCGGTGAAATTCCAGTCGGGTATCAGCAAATCCATATCGCCGATCAACATTTCACCTTGGCCGTAGCCCCCGAGCGTTGCTACAGCGTGGGCGATGCCGTGGACAACCCGATCCCCCGCGCCTGGGGCCTGAGCGTGCAGCTTTACAGCCTGCGCCGCCCCGGCGACGGCGGTTTCGGCGACACCCAGGCCCTCGAGGAACTGGCCCGCAGCGCCGGCGAACGCGGTGCCGACGCCCTGGCGATCAGTCCGCTGCATGCGATGTTCAGCGCCGATACCGGGCGCTATAGCCCTTATTCACCGTCCAGCCGCCTGTTTCTCAATTCCTTGTATGCCGCGCCGGGGACCATCCTCGGCGAGCGCGCCCTGCGTGATGCCATCGACGCCGCAGGCCTCAATGATCAGTTCCAGCAACTGGAAAAGCTGAAACTGATCGACTGGCCCAGCGCCGCCGACGCCAAGCAAAAACTCCTGCAAGCGCTGTATGAAGGCTTCATCCGTGGCGAGCATCCGCTGCAGGCGGATTTTTCCAGCTACCGCGATGCGGGTGGCGAAGCGCTGGAGAATCACTGCCGCTTCGAGGCTATCCAGGAAATGCGCGCCGCCCGTGGCGAGAACCTCGACTGGCGCGAATGGCCCGAACACTGGCACGACCCGCGCGGCGCGGCGCTCAGTGCATTTGCCGAGGAATACGCCGAACGCATCGGCTATTTCGCGTTTTGCCAGTGGTTGATTCACCGCTGTCTTGAGCGCGCGCAAAACGCCGCCCGCAGCGCCGGCATGGGCATCGGCCTGATCGCCGACCTGGCGGTTGGTGCCGATGGCGCCGGCAGTCAGGCCTGGAGTTTTCAGGACGAGTTGCTGGCGTCACTGACCGTCGGTGCGCCACCGGACATTCTCAATCGCTCCGGCCAGGGTTGGGGCATCTCGGCGTTCTCCCCGGAAGGTCTGGTGCGCAATGGCTTTCGGGCGTTCATCGACATGCTGCGCGCCAATTTCGCTCACGCCGGCGGTCTGCGCATCGACCATGTCATGGGCCTGCAACGGCTGTGGGTGATTCCCAACGGCGCGGCGCCGGCGGACGGCGCGTACCTGTATTACCCGGTGGACGACCTGCTGCGTCTGCTGACCCTCGAATCCCACCGCCATCAAGCGATCGTGCTGGGCGAAGACCTCGGCACCGTGCCCGACGGGCTGCGGGAAAAACTGGCCGCCCGGGCCATGCTCGGCATGCGCGTGCTGTTGTTCGAACAGGACAACACCTGGTTCAAACCGATCCTCGACTGGCCGGACAACGCTTTGGCCACCACCAGCACCCACGATCTGCCGACGCTCAACGGCTGGTGGCATGGCCGGGATATCGACTGGAATGCGCGGCTCGGGCTGATCGACGCCAACGGCGAAATCGACTGGCGCCGCTATCGCGAACGTGAGCGCGACGGTTTGCGCAATGCCCTGAGCCAGGACCCGCAAAACTTTCGCGAGGAATCCCACGAGGCCGATCAGGTGGTCGACGCCAGTGTCCGCTTCCTTGGCCACACCCGCGCGCCGCTGGTGTTGCTGCCGCTGGAGGACGCGCTGGGCCTGGACGAACAGGCCAACCTGCCCGGCACCATCGACACTCATCCGAACTGGTCGCGGCGCCTGCCGGGCACCAGTGACACCTTGCTCGATGGCGTCGATGCCGCGCGGCGTCTGGAACTGCTCGCCTGTGCCCGCCTTCAGGCCGCCGAGCGTGACCAATGAGTGCAGTGCAAAACCTGACCTTGCGCGCCACGGTGCGTCTGCAGTTTCACAAGGGTTTCACTCTCGATGAGGCGGTGCCGCTGGTGGCGTACTTTGCCCGGCTCGGCATCAGCCATGTTTACGCCTCACCGCTGCTCGCCGCCCGCGCCGGCTCCATGCACGGCTACGACGTGGTGGACCCGACCCGGGTCAACCCGGAACTCGGCGGCGAACCGGCGCTGCGCCGGCTGGTCGCGGCCCTGCGTGAACACGGCATGGGGCTGATCCTCGACATCGTCTCCAACCATATGGCGGTCGGCGGTGGTGACAACCCGTGGTGGCTGGACTTGCTGGAATGGGGCCGGCTCAGTCCCTATGGCGAGTTCTTCGACATTCAATGGCACTCGCCGGACCCGTTGATGGAAGGCCAGTTGTTGCTGCCCTTCCTCGGCAGCGATTACGGCATTGCATTGCAGGATGGCACGCTGCCGCTGGTGTTCAACGCCGGGGCCGGCACCTTCCACGTCGAGCATTACGAGCATCACTTCCCGATCTGCCCCGGGGATTACGGCGAACTGCTGAAAGCCGACGAGCCGGCGAACGAAGCGCTCAAGTCGCTGGCCGATCGCTTCAGCAGCCTCAGCTACCAGACCGATGCCCGCTCGCAGGCCATCCCGCTCAAGGAAGAACTACAACAACTGGCGAGCGACCCGCACATCCTGCAAACCATCCAGCGCAACTTGACGCATTACGACTCGAAAACCGCCGAGGGCTTCCAGCGTCTGCATCAACTGCTGGAACGGCAAAGCTATCGCCTGGCCAGTTGGCGCACCGCCGCGGATGACATTAACTGGCGGCGCTTCTTCGACATCAACGAACTCGGCGGTCTGCGGGTCGAGCGGCCAGCCGTGTTCGAAGCGACCCACGGCAAGATCTTCCAGTTGATCGAAGAAGGCCTGATCGACGGCTTGCGCATCGACCACATCGACGGGCTCGCCGATCCTCGGGGTTACTGCCGCAAGCTGCGGCGACGCCTCGACTTTCTGGCACCGGGACGACACTTGCCGATCTACGTCGAGAAGATTCTCGGCGAAGGCGAAACCCTGCGCACCGACTGGGCAGTGGATGGCAGCACCGGTTACGAGTTCATGAATCAGCTGTCGCTGCTGCAACACGACTCGGCCGGCGAGCATGTGCTCGGCGACTTGTGGCAGCGCCGCACCGAGCGCCCCGCCGCGTTTATTGAAGAAGCCCGGCTGGCGCGTCAGCAGATTCTCAACGGTTCGCTGGCCAGTGATTGCGAAAGCGTTGCCCAGGCGTTGCTGCAAGTGGCGCGGGACGACCTGATGACCCGCGACCTCACGCTCGGTTCGATCCGCCGGGTGTTGCAGGCGTTGATCGTGCACTTCCCGGTGTATCGCACCTACATCACTGCAATGGGCCGTTCGGCGCAGGACGAGGTGTTTTTCCAGCAGGCCATGGAAGGTGCACGGCAGACATTGAACGAAAGCGACTGGCCGGTGCTTGAGTCCGTGTCTGCCTGGCTCGGTGGCCAGCCGTGGCGGCGCAAACCCCGTGGGCGTTCACGCAAGATTCTGCGCCATGCCTGCGTACGCTTTCAGCAACTGACCTCGCCTGCTGCCGCCAAAGCCGTGGAGGACACGGCGCTGTATCGCTCGGCAGTGCTGCTGTCGCGCAATGACGTGGGCTACAACACCGAACAGTTCAGCGCCCCGGTCAGCGATTTTCATGCGGCAAACCAGCAACGTCTGGCGACATTCCCCGACAACCTGCTGGCCACCGCCACCCACGACCACAAGCGCGGCGAAGACACCCGTGCACGGCTGGCCGTGCTCAGCGAGCGCAGCCACTGGTATGCCGAACAGGTCGAGCTGTGGCGTGCCCTCGCCCGGCCACTGCGCCATGACGATCAGGTGCCGTCGTCGGCCGACGAGCTGATCCTCTATCAAGCGTTGCTCGGCAGTTGGCCGCTGGAGCTGCACAACGACGATCAGGCGGGTTTCGCCGACTACGCCAGACGCATCTGGCAGTGGCAACAGAAAGCCCTGCGCGAAGCCAAGCTGCAAAGCAGCTGGAGTGCGCCGAACGAAGCCTATGAAAATGCCGCCCAGTCATTCACCGAGCAACTGTTGCTGGCGCCCGAAGGTGAACTGCTGCGCGGGGCGCTGGCCAAGAGCGTCAACAGCATCGCTGCTGCCGGCGCCCTCAACAGTCTGGCGCAAACCTTGCTGCACATGACCGTACCGGGTGTGCCGGATCTGTATCAGGGCAACGAGTACTGGGATTTCAGCCTGGTGGATCCGGACAACCGCCGGCCGGTGAACTACGACTTGCGAGAGCAATCCGTGAAACCCGCGCCCGTAGCGCAACTGCTGTCGAACTGGCGCGACGGGCGCATCAAGCAGGCGTTGATCAAGCAGGTACTGAACCTGCGCGCCGAACACACCGAGCTGTTCCGCCAGGGTTCGTACCAGGCCCTGGAGGTGCTGGGCAGCCAGGCGCACAACGTGCTGGCGTTTGCCCGCGAGCACGAGGGGCAACGGGCAATCGTCATCGTGCCGATCCGTTGCGCGACCCTGCTGGAAAACGGTGCCGTCCCGCAGGTCGATGCGCTGGGTTGGGGCGATACGCGGGTGGAATTACCGTTCGCCGCCTCCGACGAAAATCTGAAGGGACTTTTTTCAAGCACCGCAGTCACAAAAAACAGGGAGCTGGAGGTCAGCGCTGCGCTGGGGGATTTCCCGGTCAATCTGTTTATCCAACACTTCTAGAAGCATGAGTTCAGTTCAGGAGCATTGCGATGAGTACCGACGATAAACGCATCCGCGAATTCGCCTATCAGATCTGGGAATCGGAAGGTAAGCCAGAAGGTCAGGAATCACGCCACTGGGAGATGGCGCGCAAACTGGCCGAAGCCGAGGCACTGGCTCCGAAAAAATCGCCGAAGGCTGCCGCTGGTAAAACGGCGAGTACCAAGGCCGCTGCCCCCAAGGCAACGACGGCCAAGCCCAAAGCCACAACGGCAAAAGCCAAGCCAGCCAGCGCCGCCAAAGTGATTCCCCCGGGCGAAAAAGCCGCCGAGAAAAAGCCCCGCGCACCGCGCAAGCCCCCGGCCATCTGAGGCTTTTCCAACCGTAGAACTGAATGACCGTGTGGCGGGTTCGCTCGCCACAACGGGTTCACTCGCCCTTTAAAAATGCCCACCCCGATTTGCAGGAGCAATCATGACCCGTCCAAAGAAAGCCGAGCCCGCCGCACATGCCGAACCCACGCGAATCCGCGAGGGTCTGCCCTTCCCGCTCGGTGCGACCTGGGATGGGCTGGGGGTGAACTTTGCGCTGTTTTCCGCCAACGCCACCCGCGTCGAACTGTGCATTTTCGACGATGCCGGCGAAGTCGAACTCGAACGCATCGAACTGCCGGAATACACCGACGAGATTTTCCACGGCTATTTGCCCGACGCCCATCCAGGACTGATCTATGGCTACCGGGTCTACGGTCCCTACGATCCGGCCAACGGCCACCGCTTCAACCACAACAAGTTGCTGATCGACCCCTACGCCAAGCAATTGGTCGGCCAGTTGAAGTGGTCCGAAGCACTGTTCGGCTACACCATCGGCCACCCGGATGCCGACCTCAGTTTCGACGAGCGTGACAGCGCGCCCTTCGTGCCCAAATGCAAGGTCATCGACCCGGCGCACACCTGGGGCAACGACCACCGCGTCAGCGTGCCGTGGGACAAGACCATCATTTACGAGACTCATGTGCGCGGCATCAGCATGCGTCACCCCGCCGTGCCGGATAACGTGCGCGGCACGTTTGCCGGGCTGATGGTCGATGATGTGCTGGAGCACATCCGCAAACTCGGCGTATCCACCGTCGAGCTGTTGCCGATCCACGCCTTCGTCAACGACCAGCACTTGCTGCACAAGGGCATGACCAATTACTGGGGCTACAACAGCATTGCGTTCTTCGCCCCGGACCCGCGTTACCTGGCCAGCGGCAAGATCGCCGAGTTCAAGGAGATGGTCGCGCACCTGCACGAAGCCAATCTCGAGGTGATTCTCGACGTGGTCTACAACCACACCGCCGAGGGCAATGAACAGGGCCCGACCCTGTCAATGCGCGGGATCGACAACGCCTCGTACTACCGGTTGATGCCGGACGACAAGCGCTTCTACATCAACGATTCCGGCACCGGCAACACCCTCGACCTGAGCCACCCGTGCGTGCTGCAAATGGTCACCGACTCGTTGCGCTACTGGGCCAGCGAAATGCACGTCGACGGTTTCCGCTTCGATCTGGCGACCATCCTCGGGCGCTATCACGACGGTTTCGACGAACGCCACAGCTTCCTCGTCGCCTGCCGCCAGGATCCGGTACTGCGTCAGGTGAAACTGATCGCCGAACCCTGGGACTGCGGCCCCGGCGGCTATCAGGTCGGCAACTTCCCGCCGGGCTGGGTCGAATGGAACGACAAATTCCGCGACACCGTGCGCGCGTTCTGGAAAGGCGACGACGGTCAGCTCGCCGACTTCGCCAGCCGCATGACCGCTTCCGGCGAAATGTTCAACCAGCGGGGCCGACGGCCTTATTCGTCGGTGAACTTCGTCACCGCCCACGACGGTTTCACCCTCAACGATCTGGTGTCTTACAACGACAAGCACAACGAGGCCAACGACGAAAACAATCAGGACGGCAGCAACAACAACCTGTCCTGGAACCACGGCGTCGAAGGGCCCACCGACGATCCGGAAATCAACGCGCTGCGTCACCGGCAGATGCGCAATTTCTTCGCCACCCTGTTGCTGGCCCAAGGCACGCCGATGCTGGTGGCCGGTGACGAGTTCGCCCGCACCCAGGACGGCAACAACAATGCCTACTGCCAGGACAGCGAGATCGGCTGGGTCAACTGGGACCTGAGCGAGGACGGCAAGGCGCTGCTGAAATTCGTCAAACGCCTGATCAAGCTGCGCCTGACCTACCCGATCCTGCGGCGCGGGCGTTTTCTGGTGGGCGAATACAACGAAGACATCGGGGTCAAGGACGTGACCTGGCTGGCACCGGATGCCACGGAGATGACCACCGAGCACTGGCACGATGCGCACAACCGCTGCCTCGGCATGCTGCTCGATGGCCGTGCACAGGAAACCGGCATCCGCCGCAAGGGCGCCGACGCGACGTTGCTGCTGGTGGTCAACGCCCATCACGACATCGTCAACTTCACCTTGCCCGAAGTACCTGAAGGCAGTTTCTGGACCTGCATGATCGACACCAATCAACCGTCGATCCGGGGTCAGGAACGCTTTGACTTCGGCCATCAATACTCGGTAACCGGACGCTCGCTGTTGTTGTTCGAGCTGCAGCGGGATGAGGAAGACTGACATGGAGCTGTCTGACTATCTGGCGCTGCACGCACCGGACTATGGCGATACCGCCGCCCTTGGGCGCTGCCTGCGTGAGATGGTCGAGGCAGGACTGGATCGACTGCCGTTGCCCGGCAGCGGTCGCACACTGGAACGCTGGCAACGGCTGTCCGAGGTCGGCGGCCATGATCTGGGGTTGTGCAAGCTCTACGAAGGCCACACCGATGCGTTGGCCATCATCGAACAACTCGGCGGCTCTCCCACACCCGTCAGCACTTGGGGCATGTGGGCGGCCGAGCCACCCCAGGCACGGGTCCGCGTCACGCCTTCAGGTCATATGGTGCGATTGAACGGGCGCAAGGCCTGGTGTTCCGGAGCGGCGGTGCTCAGCCATGCACTGCTCACCGCCTGGGATGACGATGATCGCCAGCAACTGGTAGCGGTGGCCCTCGATCAACCGGGTGTGACCGTCACCGACCAAGGCTGGCAAGCCATCGGCATGGCGGCCACCGGCAGCGTCGAGGTGCTGTTCGACAATGTCGAGGCTCAGGCCATCGGCGACCCCGGGGATTACCTGCAACGACCGGGGTTCTGGCACGGCGGCATCGGCATCGCCGCGTGCTGGTATGGCGCCGCGAAAGAGATCGCCGAGCGCTTGCGCCAGCAGTGTGCGCGACATGAAGAGCCTCACGCGCTGGCCAGTCTCGGCGCCGTCGACAGCACCTTGCACGCCGCGTCTCAAGTGCTGCGTGTCAGCGCTCTGGACATCGACAGCGATCCCGGGGCCGACGCAGAACTGCTGGCCCGCCGCGTTCGCGCCGTGGTCGAAGATGCCGCCGAGCAGGTCATACGCGAGACCGGACGGGCACTCGGGGCCGGGCCGTTCTGCAAGGATCCGCACTTTGCCCGTCTGGCGGCCGACCTGCCTGTTTACCTGCGCCAGAGCCACGCCGAGCGGGATCTGGCAGCACTAGGTCAAATGATTGCGCAACAACCACGCGGATGCTGGGCGTTATGAAACGTAACCCGATCGTCGGCGAGGGAACCTCCCTGCATGAATGGCAGGGCTCACGGCATCTGACGGCGTTGGACAGCATCGACATTCTCGACCTGGTGCCGCCGGGATCGAGGGCCGTTGTGATTGCTCCACACCCGGACGACGAGGTCCTGGGATGCGGCGGACTGCTGCAGTTGCTCGCTGCAGCGGGGCGCACACTTCAACTGATTTCGGTCACGGATGGCAGCGCCAGTCATCCCGGCTCGGATCGCTGGCCGGTGGAGCGCCTGAGCGTGGTGCGCCCGCAGGAATCCGCAGAAGCCCTGCGCCGCCTCGGCCTGCCCATGCACCAGTTGCAATGGTTGCGTGGTGGCTTCCCCGACACGCAAGTCGCCGCGCGCGAGTCGATGCTGTGTGAATACCTGACCCACTACCTGCAACCCGACGATGTGATCTTCACCACCTGGCGCGAGGACGGCCACAGCGACCACGAAGCCGTCGGCCGCGCCAGCATCGAAGCGGCCCGGCGCGTGGGTGCGATTTGCCACGAACTGCCAGTCTGGACCTGGCACTGGGCAACCCCCGAAGACGCCATCGTGCCCTGGGAGCGGGCGCGCAAAATCCTGCTCAGCCCGGCGCAGGTCGCGCGCAAGCGTCATGCGGTGCATGCGTTTGCCAGTCAGTTGGAAGGCGATCCCGACGCGGGCCTGCCACCGGTGCTTGCGCCCTATGTCATCGATAGACTGCTGCAACCGTTCGAGGTGGTCTTCCTGTGAGTGTCGAGAATCGCTACTTCGAAGGCCTGTTCGCGGGCAATAACGACCCCTGGGGATTCCGCCAGCGCTGGTACGAGCAGCGCAAACGCCTCGTGACCCTGGCGGCCCTGCCCCGCCCGCACTACCGGGCAATCTTTGAACCGGGATGCGCCAACGGTGAACTGAGTGCGGCACTGGCCGAACGCTGCGATCGACTGGTGTGCTGCGACACGTCTACCGCTGCGGTCAATCTGGCGCGTACCCGACTGAGCCTGTTCGACCACACCGAGGTGCGCCACTGCCGACTGCCCGGCGAGTGGCCCGAGGAGCGTTTCGATCTGATCGTATTAAGCGAAATCGGTTACTACCTGGATCGACAGGATCTGACAGAGGTCATCCGCCGCGTCAGCGATTCACTGACCGCAGACGGGCAACTGCTGGCCTGCCACTGGCGCCCGATCATCGAAGGCTGCCCGCTCAATGCACGTCAAGTCCACGATCTGATCCACGAACAATTGCACCTGCCGCGACTGGTGCTGCATCAGGAAGCGGATTTCCTGCTGGAGGTATGGAGTCGCGAGCCCCGCTCGGTGGCCACGCTGGAGGGCTTGCGATGATCGGCATCCTGATCCCCGCGCACAACGAAGAAGAGCGGCTCGATGACTGCCTGCGCGCGGCCCTGCGCGCTGCCGCCCACGCCATGCTGGCCGGGGAGCCGGTCGAGGTGCTGGTGGTGCTCGACAGTTGCACCGACCGCTCGGCACAGATCGTCAGTCAGTACCCGGTGCTGGCGCTCACTATCGATGCGCGCAATGTAGGCCAGGCCCGGGCCGCCGGAGCGCAACAATTGCTCGAGCGCGGCGCACGCTGGATCTCCTGTTCGGATGCCGACAGCCGCGTTGCCGACGACTGGCTGGTGGCGCAGCTTGGGCTGGGTGTCGACGCGGTTTGCGGCACCGTGACAGTCGAGCACTGGCAGGATTCTCTGGATGAAGCGGCGCAAATTCGTTATCACCGCCACTACCAGGCTCGCGACGGGCACCGGCACATCCATGGCGCCAACCTTGGGGTCAGTGCACAAGCCTATCGGCGGGCCGGCGGGTTCGAGCCATTGGCCTGCGACGAGGACGTGCAACTGGTACGACAACTGGAACGTTGCGGGGCCAGTATTGCGTGGAGTCATCGGCCGCAGGTCGTCACCAGCGCCCGTCTCGACAGTCGCGCACGCGGAGGCTTTGGCGACTATCTGCGACAGCTGGCACAGACTGAATAAAAAAAAGCGGATCAGATTGATCTGCGACGCGACGAACCGCCAGTCTTGAGCAATACTCTGCATCGCGGCAATCCAGGGTTCGGAGCGCTGCCGGGTTATCAACCAGCCTTCAAGGGTCAAGCACGCATGGCCGTGCGCGACGGAAGGCCAGACATCACAAGGACGTCCTGCCCCCATGAAACCGTTATCGCTCCATGAAAGCGGCCTGCCTGCACAAATCTGGAACAGTGCGGCGCAACTCGACAACATTCCCGTCATCAGCACCCATAACCTGGTCCCGGCCGGTGCCCGCGCCGTGGTCATCGCCCCGCACTCCGGCGACGAAGTGGTCACCTGTGGCGGCCTGCTGCAGTTGCTGTGCAGTCTGGGCCATCCCCTGCAATTACTGTCGATCACCGATGGCAGTGCCAGCCATCCCGGTTCGCGCCAGTGGTCGGAGAAACGCCTGAGCGTATTTCGCCCCCAGGAAAGCGTTGAGGCCCTGCGCCGCCTGGGCCTGCCGATGCACAGCCTGAAATGGGTGCGCGGCGGCTTCACCGACAATGCCCTGCTCGACCAGGAAGCCCAGTTGAGCGAATTCATCTCCCGATACCTGCGCCCCGGCGATGTGGTGTTCAGCACCTGGCGCGAAGATGGCACCGACGATCATGAAGTGGTTGGGCGGGCCAGCGCTCAGGCTGCCCGTCAAGCCGGCGCCGCCTATCACGATGTACCGGTCTGGGCCTGGCACTGGCCGGAGCGCGATCAGGCACAGATTCCCTGGCACCGCGCACGCAAGCTGCGCCTCGACACCTGGACCGTCGCGCGCAAGAGTCACGCCACTCACGCCTACGCCAGCCAGCTCAATGGAGAGCCGGCCATCGGCATTGCACCGCTGTTGCCCAAGGCTATTCTGGAGCGTATGCGTCTGCCCTATGAAATCGTTTTCGTGGATTGATCAACCGTCGCGGGCACGTCATTCAAAGTGAACTGCCCGCTGTCCTGGCCAGTCGCATGAACAGGCAGTCATGATTCAGAGGAGCGACCGTGTCCAGCGACCCCAAACGTCATGCCATCGACGCACAACACTTGAACCCCGCCGTCATCCATCGGCTGCGGGTGTTGACGGTCAATACGCACAAGGGTTTTACCGCACTCAATCGGCGTTTCATCCTTCCCGAGCTGCGTGAAGCGGTGCGCAGCACCAGCGCTGACCTGGTGTTTCTTCAGGAAGTGGTGGGCGAACACGAACGGCATTCCAATCGCTACAACGAGTGGCCGCAAACCTCGCAATACGAGTTCCTCGCCGACAGCATGTGGAGCGATTTCGCCTACGGGCGCAACGCCGTCTACCCCGACGGCCATCACGGTAATGCGCTGCTGTCGAAGTACCCGATTCGTGAATTCCGCAACCTCGACGTCTCGATCACGGGCCCCGAACGCCGTGGCCTGCTGCATTGCGTGCTGGACGTACCGGGGCATGCCGAAGTCCATGCAATCTGCGTGCACCTGAGCCTGCTGGAAAGCCACCGGCAATTGCAGCTGCAGCTGCTCTGCCAGTTGCTGGAGTCCCTGCCGGACGATGCACCGGTGATTATCGCCGGTGATTTCAATGACTGGCAGATGCAAGGCAACGTCGCCCTCGCCCGTCGCGACTACCTGCATGAAGCCTTCGAGCGCCATCACGGGCGGCCAGCCAAGACCTACCCCGCACGTTTTCCGCTGTTGCGACTGGATCGGGTCTATCTGCGCAATGCCAGCAGTCATGACCCGCAGATTCTCGGGAGCAAACCCTGGACGCATCTGTCGGATCACTTGCCACTGGCGGTCGAGGTGCACATTTAAGGCATAAACGCCGCATTTCTGCAGTTATGCCCTCATCCACTGTCAGTTCTGACAGTAGTCGATTGTCACAAGCCTTGTTAGGTTCAAGCCATTGCGCCGCGCGTCGGCGCCAATGAGCGGAGACCTTCGATGAAAGCTCCCGGCACTCCCACTACCCGCCATTACAGCCTGCTGGCTGTTTCCATCTGGTTCTTGCTCGAATCGCCCGATCCGGCGTTCGCCCTTTGCACCTTCAATCCCACGCCCGGAGATGACCAGTACACCTGCGACAGCCCTGGCAGCACGCCGCTCACTGACCTGTCGGGAAACAACGGCCTGACGTTCCCTGCCAATGGCAACGGCAGCATTCCTGGCAACGTCACATTCGGTGCCGGAGCCGACCGTGTACTCATGCAGTCGGGCGCAATCAGGGGCGTTCTCGACATGGGCAATGGCAACAATGTGCTGCAGATCGACAACGGCACCATCAGCGGCGCCGTTCACCAGGGCAATGGCGTGGACACCTTCATCATGCATGGCGGCAACATCGCGTCGTTGAGCCAGGGTAACGAATTCGACCTGTTCATCATGACAGGCGGCACCATCACCGGTGCCTTCGAAGACGGTGACTTCGCACAAATGAGCGGCGGTACCATCGGCCGCGTCGACATGAAGCTCGATGACAATGTCTTCGAACTGTCCGGAGGACAGATCATCGGCAATCTGGTGACCGGCTTCGGCAATGACACCATCCGTATTTCCGGCGGGCGGATCGGGGGAAACCTCAGCGTCAGCGGTGGCAGTGACAGCATCACGCTCACCGGTGGCGAAATCGTCGGCGAGATACGGGCCGGCACGGGCGATGACCGGTTAGTGTGGGACGGTGGCGGTATCGTGCGCTCGGCGATCCTCATGGGGGACGGCAATGACAGTGCGCTTCTGCGCAACCTCGACGACAGCCTGCTCGCGCTGACGCCACGGATCGATGGCGGCAATGGCAGCGATGTGCTGACGTTCGACAACAGCCGCACTGCGCTTGCACCTCGTTATACCAATTGGGAAACGGTAAACCTGAACAACGGCTCACGGATGGATCTGGGCGCAGACAGTCTGACCCTTGGCGATGCCACCACAGGCCGGGGCGTACTGAATATCGACGCCAGCAGCACGCTGATATCTGCTCAAGGTGTCGTCTCGCCTGCCGTAGCCGGACAGCCTGCGACCCTCAACAACGCAGGCGTCATCGACATGACCGCCAACAACAATCGCACCAGCGATACTCTGACGGTGCAAGGCAACTACGTCGGCGCCAATGGTCAGCTGCGATTGCAGAGCGTGATTGCCGGCGATGATGCCCCCAGCGACAGACTGGTGGTCAGCAACGGCAGCCTGAGCGGCACGACAGCCATTACCGTGACCAACCTGGGCGGCAATGGCGCCCTGACCGCACAGAACGGCATTCAACTGGTGCAGGCACAGGGCAGCACACTCAGTAGCGACAACGCGTTTTCCCTGGCCAGTCCGGTGTCGGCCGGCGCGTACGATTACCGGCTGTTCAAGGGTGGCGTGACGGCAGGCACGGAAAACAATTGGTATCTGCGTTCGGCCATCGTCGCACCGGCAGTGGTAAGCGTGCCCAATCCCGATCCGGGCCTTGCGCCGATACAGGTTCCGGTGGTGGCCACTCCCGTGGCAGCCGTCGCTCCCGTCGGCAGCCCGCCGTTACCGGCGCTGCCTGCCGCTATCCCCGGCGCTGCGCCGATCGCCCTGTACCGTCCGGAGGTTCCCGTCTGGTCAGCACTGCCCCCGGCTGCAGCGCAATTGGCACTGAATGCACTGGGGACTTTCCATGATCGTCAAGGCGCTCAGCAATTGCTGGACCGGACCGGAACCTTGAGCTCCGGATGGGCCCGGCTCTATGGCAAGAACCTCGACCAGACCTGGGCAGGAACGGTGACCCCGCGCCTGGACGGCTCGCTCAGTGGCGTACAGGTTGGACATGATCTTTACAGCGAGCACTCGGATGCCATGACCTGGCGAGTCGGCCTGTTCATCGGTCACAGCCGTTTGCAGGGTGACGTCAGCGGCTTCAGCGACGCCATCGAAGACAACAGGGCTGGCAACATCAAACTGCAGGGCGACAGCTACGGGTTGTACTGGACACTGATCAACCCGCGTGGCGCTTACCTCGACACCGTACTGATGGGCACCCGCTTCGATGGCGACAGCCGCTCGGTTCGTGGCGCACGACTGGATAATCGCGGCCACGCCTTCAGTGCTTCGGTCGAAAGCGGGTATCCGCTTCCCATCAATGACAGATGGATAATCGAACCGCAGGTTCAGGTCATCCATCAGGCGGTCTCTCTCGACAGCCAGAACGACGGAATCTCACGTGTCTCCTTCGACTCCGACAGCAGCCTGACCGCTCGGCTGGGAGCCCGCATCGTCGGACATTACCGCCTTCAGGGTCAGACGCTGGAACCCTACCTGCGCGCAAATCTTTGGCACACCTTTTCCGGGACCGATTCCGTCACCTTTGCAGACACCGATGTCATCCGCAGCCAACAGAAGGCCTCCACGGCAGACATCGGCCTGGGTGTGGCGCTGCGCCTGGACCCGTCGATCAGTGTCTACGCCAGTACCGATTACAGCCGCAATATCGACAGCAACGAGCAACGCAGCGTGGCCGCCAACCTGGGTATCCGTATCGACTGGTAGACCGACCGTCGGTTGCTGAACCCCTCTACCCTGCCGCTTTCGCGGTGATACTCCATACAAACAAGAACTTATATAGATAAACAAAAACAGAAGGTTGTGACTCCCGATTCGAACCCACCGCTCATCGTCCATTTTCTTGACGCAATGTCAGCCGTCTTCTTAGCTCTACCTTACTACCCCCGGAATCACTACTCGGGGCGAACCTTCGGACACTCGTAAAACGGGCTGCCCCAGGGTTCGCCTCGCTCCATTCGGTCGCCCCTCATTCGGGGTAGGAGAGACGCCAAGGCGAGATACCGCATGCGCTAGCAAGGTAGACCTTCATGAAAACCTCACTCACCCCACACGAGATCAAAATCACCTTTTGCACCGTTTCAAGTTCTATCTTGCTCTGCTCATCCATGGAGGCGCAGGCGGGTCCTGTGGCGGTTGAGACTACGCCCTGGTATCGCCAGGACGTGCCGATCCTGACGCTGCCCGCGACCGTCATCACGCCCGATTCGCAACGCCTGAGCCCGCGCCCTGACCTGCGCGGCACAGATTTGCTCACCGAGGATCTCGCCCCCTCGGACTGGGATCAGCTGTACGGGCAGCCCTCTCGCCTGGCACAGACCGAAATCCTCGGCACCGGGTTTGCGGTGCCCGGCTCGGGGGAAGTCAAAGGGCCGGCCGTGCTGACCTTGCATGGCAGCGGCGGCCAGACCCAGCGCATCGGATTGATCGGTGGCCTGAATCAGATCCAGGGCAACAGCAACGGCCTGATCGTCAACCGCGCCCTCGCCGATCCGACCACCGACACCCTCAATCTGCAGGGCCAGAGCCTCGGTGCCTATTACAGCCTGATCGGTGCCGAAGGCTGGCATGTCGACCTGGCGGCCAGCGGTGGCCGGGTCAGTGGTTTCAGCCGCAATGAACAGGGCGCGCGCCTGGCCACGGAAGGCAGCGCGATGACCCTCTCGCTGGAAGGCGGCTTTCCGATCGGCCTGAGCGAAAACTGGGTCGTCGAGCCCCAGGCGCAGTTGATCAATCAGCGCATCACTCTCGATACGCCTTACGCGGGCTCGGGCAATGCTTCATCGACTGACATTTCGTCCTGGAGCGGCCGGGTCGGTGCCCGCCTCAAAGGCAGTTACGACCTGAGCGGTCTGCCGGTCGAGCCCTACGTGCGCACCAACCTCTGGCACACGGTTTACACCGGCAACGCGGTGACGCTCGATCAAGTGGACAAGATCAGCAGCAGCCGCAAGTCGTCGACGGTGGAACTCGGACTGGGTCTGGTGGCGAAGGTCACGCCGACCGTAAGCCTGTACGTCAGCGCTGACTACAGCAGTGATGTGGATGACAACGATCTGAACGGGCTGATCGGCAGTCTGGGGGTGCGGATGCGCTGGTAAGGAAGCTCGCGAATTCACTGCGGGAGCAAGTCGTTTGCTCCCGCAGGTTCATCATCACCCCTCGGGTTTGAGGATCAACACCGCCAACGGCGGCAGATTCAGCTCCAACGACAACGCCTGACCGTGACTGGCCACGTCTTCGGTAAACGCCCCGCCGCCGTTGCCATAGTTGGAACCGGCATAGGTGTCGGCATCACTGTTGAGCAGCTCCTTCCAGCGCCCGGCAAACGGCACGCCCACCCGGTACGACTGACGCGGCACCGGTGTGAAGTTGGCCACCACCAGCACCGGCGTCCCCTCCTTGCTCCAGCGCAGCCACGCATAGACGCTGTTGATCGCATCGTCACCGATCAGCCACTGGAACCCTTGCGGTGCATCGTCCTGCTCGTGCAGTGCCGGCTCTTCGCGGTACAACCGATTCAGATCGCCAACCAGTTTCTGCACGCCTTTGTGCTCGGAGTACTGCAGCAGATACCAGTCCAGTTGCTGATCGTGATTCCACTCGCGCCACTGGCCGAACTCGCACCCCATGAACAACAGCTTCTTGCCCGGATGAGTCCACATGAAGCTCAGATAGGCGCGCAGGTTGGCGAACTTCTGCCAGCGGTCGCCGGGCATCTTGTCAATCAGCGAATGCTTGCCGTGCACCACTTCGTCGTGGGAAATCGGCAGGATGAAGCGCTCGGACCAGGCGTACACCAGACCAAAACTCAACTCGTTGTGATGATGGGCGCGGTACACGGGATCCTGCTGGATGTAGTGCAGCGAATCGTGCATCCAGCCCATATTCCATTTGTAGGCAAAGCCGAGTCCGCCCTGCTGGGTGCTTTGACTGACGCCCGGCCACGCCGTGGATTCCTCGGCGATCACCAGCGCGCCCGGTGCTTCCAGCGCCACCACATCGTTGAGGTGACGAAGGAAGTCGATGGCTTCCAGATTCTCCCGTCCGCCATGGCGATTGGGCACCCACTCCCCGGCCTTGCGTGAATAGTCGCGATACAGCATCGACGCCACCGCATCGACCCGCAGCCCGTCGACGTGAAAATGCTTCAACCAGTGCAACGCCGATGCCAGCATATAGCCGTGCACTTCGGTGCGGCCCAGGTTGTAGATCAGCGTGTCCCAGTCCTGATGAAAGCCTTCCAGCGGGTTGCCGTATTCGTACAGCGCGGTGCCATCAAACTGCGCCAGACCGTGGGTATCGGTTGGAAAATGCGCCGGCACCCAGTCGAGAATCACCCCGATATCGGCCTGATGGCAGGCGTTGACGAACGCCGCGAACTCGTCCGGCGTGCCGTAACGGGCGCTCGGGGCAAACTGCGACAGCAACTGATAACCCCAGGAGCCACCGAACGGGTGCTCCATGATCGGCATCAGTTCAATGTGGGTGAAGCCCAGCTCCTTGACGTAGGGAATCAGTCGCTCAGCCAATTCCGGCCAAGTGTACTGACGGGCCACTTCACCCAGATCGTCCACCTCGCACTGCCAGGATCCGGCATGCAGCTCATAGATCGACAGCGGCGCATTGTGTTGCTGGCGCTCGCGGCGGCCGGTCATCCAGCCCTGATCCTGCCAGTCGACCTGCAACGGCGAGGCGACTTTCGACGCGGTGTCCGGCGGCAGGCTGGTGGCCAGGGCCATCGGGTCGGCCTTGAGCGGCAGGATGCCGTGAGCGCCAAGGATTTCGTATTTGTACAGGTCGCCCGCCTGCAGGCGCGGAATGAACAACTCCCAGACCCCGGACGGATGGCGCAGCCGCATCGGATGCCGGCGCCCGTCCCAGACGTTGAAGTCGCCAACCACCGACACCCGCCGGGCATTCGGCGCCCACACGGCGAATCGTACGCCGTCGACGCCATCCACGGTTTTCAGTTGTGCGCCGAGGCAACTGCTGAGGTCGCGGTGATTGCCTTCAGCGAACAGATACAGATCCATTTCACCGAGCAACTGGCCAAAGCTGTAGGGATCTTCCGCGACCTGCTCGCCACCGGCCCAACGCGTACGCAACAGATAAGGCCGCGTCGATTCGAAATGCCCGACAAACAGCCCCGGCGTCTCGGTCGCCTCCAGCGGGCCGCGCTCCTCGCCGTTGTCCTTGTCCAACACCGTGACACTCAATGCGCCGGGCAGATACGCCCGGATGAACTGCCCGCCGGCACCATCGCCGTGGGGCCCGAGAATGGAAAACGGGTCCTGATGTTCTGCGCGCACCAGGGCATCGATGTCCCTGGCCCCGGGCAGCAAACGTTCTTTAACCTGACCCTGTTCCTTGTTCGAGAAACTCATGACTACTCTCCACCAAGATCGGAAAAGGGTTCCAGCCCCGTCAATAACCCATACAGACCGTGCAACGGCACGGGCAGCCAGGTGGGGCGATTTTCGGCTTCATAGGCCACTTCGTAGGCCGCTTTCTCCAGACCGAACAACGCCAGTGCGGCGTCGGCACCTTCAGGATCCTGCCAGGCATGATCAAGACTAGCTGCCGCTCGCTGATATGCCTCGACAAATGCCTCGCGGGCCTCACGCAGATAACGCTCGGCCACCCGCCGACGCGCCGCCTCGGCCTCGGGACTGTTGTCGACGTTGTGCACGTTGATAGTCATCGCGGCCGCGTAATCGAAGGAACGCAACACACCGCTGACATCCTTGTAAGGGCTGTGCTTGCCACGACGCTCGGACAGTGGCCGCGCCGGTTCGCCTTCGAAGTCGATCAGGTACGCATCGCCCTTGATCACCAGCACTTGCCCCAGATGCAGGTCGCCGTGCACCCGAATGCGCAAGCCACCGGCGGATTTCTTCGCCAGTTCCTGCACATGAGCGAGGATGGTTTTCTTGTGGTCGAGCAAACGACCGACAAGCTTTTGATCCGCTGCATCGAGTTCACCCTGATGCTGCTTGAGCAGCTTGAGCGCGTGCTCGACCTGAGCGCCCACGTCCTTGCCAGTGGCCTGCGCATCCTTGGCCGAACTGACCTGCGGCGCAAAGTCCGGGTTGTCGGTGGGAGCCGCCAGTACCTGATGCATTTCCCCCAGGCGCTGCCCCAGCATCCCGGCGAAGTCTTTCAGCTCGCCGAGGGCTTTGTAGTGCTGCGACTGCTCGGACACGGCGTCCGCCAGTTCGTCACGCAACGCCCGCTCGAGGTTGTTCTGCGTCCATTCCCAGGCGTCGCCCTGATTGCTCAGGTAGCCCTGGGCAATCATCAGCAGATTGTCTTCGCCCTGCCCGTCGCGGCGAATCACCGAGCCCAACAGCGGGGAAATATTGGCAAATCCGGCGGCGGTCAGGTAAGCGCTCATCTCCAGTTCCGGGTGTACGCCAGAAGCGACTTTGCGGATCAGTTTAAGCACCAGACTGTTGCCGATCACCACCGAACTGTTGGATTGCTCGGCGGACAGGTAACGCACTTCGGATTCGGCCCCAAGGCCAAGTTCGTCGAGCTGCGGCGTGGCCTCGAAACGTATTTCGCCATCGCTGGAGTCCAGCACCGTGCCACTTTGCATGCCTTGTAAAACCGCCCGAATAAACGCTTCAAGGCTGAACGCATCGGTAATCAGACCGACCTGACGGACCCGACGCACACGGGACAACGCCAGTTGCTGCGGCAACGCCGGCCCGACCTGATCTTCCGAGATAAAGCCAAATGGCAGTTGGTAACGACTGGTCTGCCCGCCGCTGCTGACTTCGATCTCACTGAGCAGCACCGGATGCTGCGCGTCGCCGAAACGCACACCGTAGGCCAGCCGGACTTCCTCGATGGCCGCGTCCTTGCCGGCGAACCAGCGGCGGTTCTGCAGCCAGTTCGGCAGGATGGCCTGTTCCAGGGTGGCCCGGGACGGCGCCTCCAGCAGTTCTTCCATGCGTTTTTTCAGCACCAGCGTCGTGAAGTCCGGCAGGCTCTGCGCCGGCTCGACGTGCCAGCTCGGCATCTGGTTTTCTGCCGCGAGGCCGAACCAATAGAAGCCGTAAGGCGCGAGGGTCAGCAGAAAGTTGAGCTGGCCGATGGGCGGAAACGCATTACCGCCGAGCATCTCCACCGGCACCATGCCGACGTAGGCCGACAGGTCCAGCTCCACCGCCTGGGCGCTGCGCGAAACGTTGGCCACGCACAGGATGATTTCGTGTTTGCCGTCCGGCCCGGTGTATTCGCGGGTGTAGGCCAGCACGCGGCGATTGGCCGGCGATAGCATTTTCAAGGTGCCGCGACCGAACGCCTTGGACTGCTTGCGCACGGTCAGCAGGCGACGGGTCCAGTTCAGCAGCGAATGCGGGTCGCCGGCCTGGGTTTCGACGTTGACCGACTGAAAGCCGTACTGCGGGTCCATGATCGGCGGCAGCACCAGACTGGCCGGATCGGCCCGGGAGAATCCGCCGTTACGGTCGATAGACCATTGCATCGGCGTGCGCACACCGTCGCGGTCACCCAGATAGATGTTGTCGCCCATGCCGATTTCATCGCCGTAATACAGGGTCGGCGTGCCGGGCATCGACAGCAACAGACTGTTGAGCAGCTCGATGCGCCGGCGGTCGCGCTCCATCAGCGGCGCCAGACGCCGGCGGATGCCGAGGTTGATCCGCGCGCGACGGTCGGCGGCGTAGTAGTTCCAGAGGTAGTCGCGTTCCTTGTCGGTGACCATCTCCAGCGTCAGTTCATCGTGGTTGCGCAGGAAGATCGCCCATTGGCAATTGGCCGGGATCTCCGGGGTCTGGCGCAGGATATCGGTGATCGGGAAGCGATCTTCCTGGGCCAGGGCCATGTACATGCGCGGCATCAGCGGGAAGTGGAATGCCATGTGGCACTCATCGCCATTCACGCCCTCGGCGTCGGTGTCGCCGAAGTACAACTGAGTGTCTTCCGGCCATTGGTTGGCCTCGGCCAGCAGCATGCGATCCGGGTAATTGGCGTCGATTTCGGCACGGATCTGCTTGAGGACGTCGTGAGTCTCCGGCAGGTTTTCGTTGTTGGTGCCGTCGCGTTCGATCAAGTACGGAATGGCATCCAGGCGCAGACCGTCGATGCCCATGTCCAGCCAGTAACGCATCACCGACAGCACGGCTTTCATGACTTGGGGGTTGTCGAAATTCAGGTCCGGCTGGTGCGAATAGAAACGGTGCCAGAAGTACTGGCCGGCCACCGGGTCCCAGGTCCAGTTGGACTTTTCGGTGTCGAGGAAAATGATCCGCGTGCCGTCGTACTTCTGGTCGTCATCCGACCACACATAAAAGTCGCGGGCCGCCGAACCGGGTTTGGCCTTGCGCGCCCGCTGGAACCACGGGTGCTGATCCGAAGTGTGATTGATGACCAGCTCGGTAATGACCCGCAAACCGCGTTTGTGCGCCTCGGCGATGAAGCGCTTGGCGTCGGCCATGGTCCCGTAATCGCTGTGTACGCCACGGTACTCGGCAATGTCGTAACCGTCATCGCGCCGCGGCGACGGGTAGAACGGCAGCAGCCAGATGGTGTTGACGCCCAGTTCGGCGATGTAATCGAGCTTGGCGATCAGGCCGGGAAAATCGCCGATTCCATCGTTGTTGGAGTCGAAAAAGGATTTGACGTGAACCTGATAGATCACCGCGTCCTTGTACCAGAGCGGGTCCTTGATGAAGGTGGCTGACTTGGGTTTCTTCGCCATGTGAAACTCCTGTTCAATGCATGAATGCGTCGGCCCGTATCAGGCAGCGGTGATCCGCCAGATCCCGAACGGCTGATAAGCCGGGTCGATCCGCATGAACTGGTACTTGCCGTGCCAGTCCCAGCGATGGCCGTTCATCAGGTCTTCGCCGTGAGTAGTGGCGTCGTCCGGCAGGCCCATTTCCCACAGTGGCAACTCGAAATTGGCCTCCTGCGGGTGATGCGGATCAAGGCTGACGGCCACCAGAATGAAATTGCTGCCATCGGCGCTGCGCTTGCCGAAATACAGAATGTTGTCGTTCCAGGCGTTGTAGATCTTCAGGCCCAGATGACTGTGCAGCGCCGGGTTCTGCCGGCGGATGCGATTGAGCTGGGCGATCTCGGCGATGATGTTGCCGGGCTGGTTGAAGTCGCGGACGCGGATTTCGTACTTCTCGGAATCGAGGTATTCCTCCTTGCCCGGCACCGGCGCCGATTCGCACAGTTCGAACCCTGAATACATGCCCCACAGGCCCGAGCCCATGGTCGCCAGCGCCGCACGGATGAGAAATCCCGGGCGCCCCGATTGATGCAGGAACGCCGGGTTGATGTCCGGCGTGTTGACGAAGAAATTCGGCCGGTAGCACTCGCGCCAGGGCGATTCGTTGAGTTCGCTAAAATAGCTCGCCAGTTCGGCCTTGGTGTTGCGCCAGGTGAAATAGGTGTAGCTCTGGGTGTAACCGACCTTGCCCAGCCGCGCCATCATCGCCGGGGTGGTGAACGCCTCGGCGAGGAAGATCACTTCGGGGTGCAGCGTGCGCACATCGGCAATCAGCCATTGCCAGAACGGCAGCGGCTTGGTGTGCGGATTGTCGACGCGGAAGATCTTCACGCCCTCCTCGACCCAGCCGACGACGATGTCCCGCAGTTCGACCCACAGGCTCGGAATCGCTTCCGGCGCATAGAAGTCGACGTTGACGATGTCCTGGTATTTCTTCGGCGGGTTTTCCGCGTATTTGATCGTGCCATCCGGCCGCCAGTTGAACCAGCCCGGATGCTGTTTGAGCCACGGGTGATCCTGGGAACACTGGATGGCGAAATCGAGGGCGATCTCCAGACCATGGTCAGCGGCCGCCGCCACCAGCCGACGAAAATCCTCACGGGTGCCGAGCTGCGAATGAATCGCTTCGTGGCCGCCCTCTTCGCTGCCAATCGCGTAAGGACTGCCAGGATCGTCCGGCCCTGCAGTCAGGGAATTGTTGCGGCCCTTGCGATGACTGCGGCCGATCGGGTGAATCGGCGTGAAATACAACACGTCGAAACCCATGTCCTGAATCATCGGCAGGCGCGAGTGCACATCGTTGAACGTGCCGTGACGGGCGGGATCGTCGGTGATCGAGCGCGGAAATAGCTCATACCAACTGGCGAACTCCGCCAGCTCACGTTCAACGTCCAGCGGAAATTCCGGGCTGATGCTCAGATACGGGCGGTGATCGGCCTCGGCCATCAATTGCGCACTTTGCGAGTGCAGAAACAACGCGACCTGCTCGGTTTCGAGCAGGCCGGACAATTCGTGGTGCAGCGCCGCCAGCCGTTCGCTGAGCGGGCCTTCACTGCGTTCGGCCGCTTGTTGCACCATCGTGCGGCCTTCTTGCAGCTCAAGGCTGACTGGGACGGCGGCCAGGTGTTTCTTCTCCAGCTCGTACTGAAAACTGGCGAACTGGTCGATCCAGGCTTCGATCAGGTACAGATAGCGGCCCATGCGCTGGGGCCGGAACCGGCCTTCCCAGCCGTTGTTGCCCTGATCGCTCATGACTTCGCTTTGCCAGACTTCCTCGCCTTCCTCGCGCCAGCGGATGCGCACCGCCAGTTTGTCGTGACCGTCGGCGAAGATCTTGCTGGTGACCACGATCTCGCGCCCGACCACAGCCTTGACGGCAAACTGCCCGCCATCGAGGGTCGGCCGGGTGTTTTCAATGACAATGCGCGGCAGCAGCAACGCCTGCGACAGCGGGATGTGCGGGTTGTAGCTCTGTTCGGAGGGTTTTTCAGCAGTCATTGAGCATCTCTCCTTAACGCCCCAAGGACGCTCGTTTGCCTGTTCGATACTCACGGCCGGACCTGTGCCCGACCATGAACGCTCTCAGGTTCCGAGCGAACCTCGGCGACAAAAGTTCACAGGGATTTGCCCCGCCACAAAATCGGATCGATTTCGCGCAGAAGTGGTCAACCCACTTAAGCACTTCTCACGCCATGTGCCACACGGAGGTTCATCTGATGACGATTCCGATCCCCGCTGAAACGCCCGATCCGAACATCGACAAACCGGTGCTGCCCGAAACCGAGCCGCAGCCGATCCCGGAACAGGAGCCACCGGGCACCACGCCGCCGCCCAAGGAAGAGCCACCGTCGACCATGCCGCCGGTGATTGTCTGATCGCCCGGTGACCATTAATCGGTTGCGCAGAACGATCCCCCGGGGCTGCGCCCTAACCTTTCAACACCCCTTGAAAAAAGGACAGCCCCATGACCGTGCGCATCGAAAACCAGACCTGTTTTTTCGCCACCGAAAACGGTGAACAGATTCGCCTGTGCGGCGACCTGACGGTCATCACCGACAGCGACAAATCGATGTCCGCCGTAGAAATCGAAGGCCGGCGCATTTACATCACCGAGGCCGAAGCCGATGCCCTGACCGTCGCAGGCGCCAAGGACGGGCGCAAACACCTGAAAGCCACCGACAGTGATTCGGTGATTTGACTGACCCCGGTCAATATCCCGCGCAGCCGTCCGGGATAGGCGTCTGCGCCCCGCTCCGCCAACTGCTTCAAGTTGTCGCAGGGCCGGGCGCAAAACCCATCTGATACGCTTTTTATTGAAATACCTGAGTCTGTTATGCAAACAGATCGACGCTCATAGTTCACTGGCCTGATGGAGGCTGATGAGCGAACGACCATGAGCGAACGAATCCCCGTCCGAACCGTAGAAGCATCTCCCCAGATAAAAAAAGTACCGGCGCGCCCAATGAAGGCGAAACACGCCACCAGCGACAACCAGATTTTCACCCGCAGCTTCACCGGCCTGTTCCGCACCTTGCGCATGAGCGGCGCGGGATTTCTGTTCCTGCTGTTTTTCGGCACCGTGTGGCTGAACTGGGGCGGGCGTCAGGCGGTGCTGTGGGATCTTTCCGAAAGCAAGTTCCACATCTTTGGCGCGACCTTCTGGCCGCAGGATTTCATTTTGCTGTCGGCGCTGCTGATCATCGCCGCGTTCGGCCTGTTCGCCATTACCGTGTTCGCCGGTCGCGTCTGGTGCGGCTACACCTGTCCACAGAGCTCGTGGACGTGGATCTTCATGTGGTGCGAGAAGATCACCGAAGGTGAACGTAACCAGCGCATCAAACTGCAAGCGGCGCCCTGGAGCCTGAACAAACTGGCGCGGCGTGCGGCCAAGCACACCCTGTGGCTGGCGATCAGCGTGCTGACCGGTCTGACCTTCGTCGGCTACTTCACCCCGATCCGCCCGTTGGCCGAAGAACTGCTGACCTTGCAGATCGGCGGTGTCAGCCTGTTCTGGGTGCTGTTCTTCACCGCCGCCACCTACATCAACGCCGGCTGGCTGCGCGAGGCGGTGTGCATGCACATGTGTCCGTATGCGCGGTTCCAGAGCGTGATGTTCGACAAGGACACCCTGGCGATTTCCTACGACGCAGCCCGTGGCGAAAACCGTGGTCCGCGCAAACGCGACGTGAAACCGGCCGAAGCCGGCCTCGGCGATTGCATCGACTGCCAGTTGTGCGTGCAGGTCTGCCCGACCGGCATCGACATCCGCGACGGTCTGCAAATGGAATGCATCGGCTGCGCGGCGTGCATCGACGCCTGCGATTCGATCATGGACAAGATGAACTATGCGCGAGGCCTGATCCGCTACACCTCCGAGCGTGAGTTGCAGGGTGGCAAGACGCATCTGCTGCGACCACGACTGATCGGCTACGTCGCGGTGCTGGTGGTAATGATCGGCGCCCTCGCCCTGGCCCTGGTCGAGCGGCCGATGGTGTCGCTGGACGTGACCAAGGACCGTGGCCTGTTCCGCGAGAACGGTCAGGGCCAGATCGAAAACATCTACACCCTCAAGGTCATCAACAAGACCCAGCAGCGCCAGGACTACAACCTGACCCTGGTGGACGGCGACGGCTTCCAGCTGCAAGGCAAGACCGAGCTGAGCCTGGCACCGGGCGAGATCGTCGATGTGCCGGTGTCGGTGGCCATGACCACAGAACGCCCGGCCAGCAGCTCGCAGACCTTGAGCTTCAAGATTGCCGACAGTGACGAGCCAGAAGTTTATAGCGTGGCGAAAAGCCGGTTTGTTGCGCCGATGAATCGATGAGGCTTTAAGATGGCGGCGGTTTCTAGGGTTGTGGTGTATCAGCGCGATTGACCCTCACCCTAGCCCTCTCCCGGAGGGAGAGGGGACCGACCGAAGTGTATTTCGATAATCAGCGACCTGAAAAACCCAGTCGATTATGGATTCACAGCAGAACGTTCAGGTCGGCGTAACTCTGAAGCATTCCCCAATCAGTCCCCTCTCCCTCCGGGAGAGGGTTAGGGTGAGGGCTGATGTCCCTGACCCACCACAAAAACACCCAACACCACGCACCAAGGCCCCCGATGAAACGCTACGAAAAATTCGCCGACGACATCGCTGAACTGATCCGCTCCGGCGTCCTCGGCCCCGGGCAGCGGGTGCCGTCGGTGCGCTACGCGAGCCAGACCTACGGCGTCAGCCCGTCCACGGTGTTCCAGGCCTATTACCTGCTGGAACGTCGCGGCCTGATCCGCGCCCGGCCGCGCTCCGGTTACTTCGTCAACACCCACGCCCCGAGCCCGTTCTCGGAGCCGGTGATCAGCAGTCAGGTCAACGAATCCACCAAGGTCGACGTCAGTGAACTGGTGTTCTCGGTACTGGAATCGATCAAGGATCCGAGCACCGTGCCGTTCGGCTCGGCCTTCCCGAGCCCGGAACTGTTCCCGCTGCAACGCCTGTCACGTTCGCTGGCCAGTGCCGCCCGGGAAATGGACCCGCGCATGGTGGTCACCGACATGTCGCCGGGCAACCCGCAACTGCGTAGGCAGATCGCCCTGCGCTACATGGTCGGCGGGCTGATGCTGCCGATGGAAGAACTGCTGATCACCAACGGCGCCCTCGAAGCGCTGAACCTGTGCCTGCAAGCAGTGACCGAACCCGGCGATCTGGTGGCCATCGAGGCCCCGGCGTTCTACGCCAGCCTGCAAGTGCTGGAGCGGCTGAAGCTAAAAGCCGTGGAAATCCCCGTGCACCCGCGCGACGGCATCGACCTCGGCGTGCTCGCCCAGACCCTGGAACGGCACCCGATCAAGGCCTGCTGGTGCATGACCAGCTTCCAGAATCCGATGGGCGCGACCATGCCCGAAACCAAGAAACAGGAACTGGTTGAACTGTTGAAACGGCATCAGGTGCCGCTGATCGAAGACGATGTCTATGCCGAACTCTATTACGGTCAGCAGGCACCGAAACCGGCCAAGGCCTTCGACACCGAAGGTCTGGTGATGCATTGCGGCTCGTTCGCCAAAAGCCTGGCCCCCGGCTACCGCATCGGCTGGGTCGCCGCCGGACGCTACGCGCAGAAGATCGAACGCCTGAAGCTGATGACCTCGCTGTGTGCCTCGATGCCGGCCCAGGCGGCCATTGCCGACTACCTGCAACACGGCGGCTACGACCGCCACCTGCGCAAACTGCGCTACGCCCTCGAAGAACAGCAAAGCGCGATGCTCGCGGCCATCGCCCGCTACTTTCCGGCACAAACCCGCGTGAGCCAACCGGCGGGCGGCTATTTCCTGTGGCTGGAACTGCCACCGCAGATGGATTCGTTGAAGTTGTTTCAGATGGCGCTGGCGCAGGGGATCAGCATTGCGCCGGGGCCGATCTTCTCGCCGACCCAGCGCTTCAGGAATTGCATCCGTTTGAACTACGGCAGCCCGTGGACCGAGGCTTCGGAAAAGGCGATGGAGACGTTGGGGCGGATTGTGCGGTCGTTCTGAACAGCCACTCAAGGCGTGTTGCTGAACAGTTCAACACTGTTTGTATATCCCGGGTCGGGTGTCGGGATCTGTCCTCCTGCAATCAGAACCGAGCCTGAGTCGAGCAGAGTGGCGCTGTGCGAATAGCGCCCGTCGCTCAAGTCACCGACTCGGGCCCACTCATTGGAGGCAGGTTTGTAAATTTCGGCGGACCACGCATCTCTTATGTCGATAACCCCGGTACTCCCCGTCAAAAGCACCCCACTCTTCAGCCTGGTCGCCGTATGCCCACTGCGAGCAACCGTCAGCGCATTCGTCGGCTGCCAGGTACCGTCATTCGGACAATAAAGTACGCCACTGCTCAACGGTAGCCCGAAAGGTTCGTCAGCTCCCCGGCCAGCAGGACACGCCCATCCTCCAACAGCGTCGCTGTTTGCAACATTCGGAGTGTCGGCATTGGCTCGATTTCTCTCCAGATAAGCCGCTGGGGGTCGAAAATACAGGCGCTGCGCAATGCGGCGTTGCCGGCTGCCGAGTAGCCACCAGCAACCAGAACCTGGCCCGTCTCGAGCAATGTAGCGGTGTGATTCATTCGTGCGACAGGCAGGCTGGGCATATCGGTCCATTGACCGGTTGCCGGGTCAAACCTCTCGACACTGTCAAGCACATCGCCACCACTCGGCTGCAGATTGTTTCCACCCACCACCAACACTTCCCCGGAAGCCAATAACGTGGCGGTGTGAGCAAAGCGCGGAATCTTCAGGTCAGCGGATGCGATCCATCGATTGCTCGGGGCGTCATATAACTCGCTGCTTCGCAGCGTTGTTCCATCGCTGCCACCTGTGACCATGACCAGACCGGAACGAAGAAGAAGCGCAGTGTGACCCGAACGTGCGCCACGAAGGGGGCGGCCAATGACCATTTTTGCTGGTTCGGATCATAGCGCTCAACGCTTGATGTGAATGTTTGCTGATCAAGGTGCGTCCCGCCCGGGAGCAACGCCTCAAAGCGAACGGACTGAGGGGACGCTCCAGTTGGCGCGGCAGCGTTAAGGCCACCGACAACCAACACATCGCCACCCGCAAGCAAGGTCGCCGTATGCAACGCACGCGACACCCTCATGGGTGATGTCGGTTTGAAAGTCCCGCTTTTGATTATTTGCATCACGCTACCCCTGCTTCGCCAGAAACGGACAGCGCGATACAGGAATTGAATCGCCTAAGTCCGCTGCACCTAACCTAGGCGCAGCGGCAAGCGGCGTAAACTGTCAGAACCAACAGTTGACAACGATAAAAAACAGGTAACGGTCACCTGATTTGGTCTAACGCCCGCCGCCAAGATCGACAAAAGTCCCGGTGGCATACGAAGCCTTGTCCGACAACAACCAGACAATCGCCTCCGCCACTTCATCCGGCCGCCCGCCCCGGGCCATCGGAATCGCCGACTCCAGCTTGCTGACCCGGTCCGGATCACCGCTCAGGGCGTGAAAATCGGTGTAGATGTAGCCCGGACGCACCGCGTTGACCCGAATCCCCTCGCCCGCCACTTCCTTGGACAGACCGATGGTGAACGTGTCGAGGGCGCCTTTGACGCGGCGTAGTCGACGTACTCGTTCGGCGAGCCCAGGCGTGCGGCGACCGAGGAGACGTTGACGATGCTGCCGCCCTGCCCGCCGTGTTTGGGCGACATGCGCAGGATCGCGTGCTTGGCGCAGAGGATCGGCGCCAGGACGTTGGTTTTCATGATTTTGAGGATGCGGAATTCGGACATTTCGTCGACCCGCGATTTGTGCCCGACGGTGCCGGCGTTGTTCACCAGTGCGGTGACCCGGCCCAGCTCGGTGTCGACCCGATGAAACAGGCCGATCACTTCGTCTTCGATGCTGACGTCGGCGCGAACGGCAATGGCGGTGGCGCCGCGCTCGCGTACCTGATCGAGTACGTGGTGGGCTGCCTGCTCGTCCGACTGGTAATTGATGCAGATCCGATAGCCTTGCTCGGCAGCCAACAGCGCCGTGGCGGCCCCGATTCCGCGCCCGCCGCCGGTGATCACAATGACTTTATCCATGCTGGCCTTCCCCCAATGCACACGTAACAGTCGGGGCAAGAATAACCGTCATTGCGGGGTTTTGCATGGCCTGCGTCAGCCGTTCAGCTTGCCGCCAATTGTTTGCCGCGCTCGATATCCTGCAGGAAGCGATCCGCCGGCATCGGATGGCCCAGCAGATAACCTTGCAGCGAATCACAGCCCAGTTGCGTCAGGAAGTCCTGCTGCACGCCGGTCTCCACGCCTTCGGCGACAATACGCAGGCCCAGTGCCTGACCCAACGCAACAATCGCCGAGACAATCGCCGCGTCATCACTGTCGTGTTCCAGGTCACGGACGAAACCGCGATCGATCTTCAGCTCGTTGGCCGGCAGACGCTTGAGGTACATCAGGCTCGAATAACCAGTGCCGAAGTCGTCGATGGACAGGTCGACGCCCATGTCGGACAGTTCCTGCAGCACTGTCATGCTCGCGTCGGCGTCGCTCATGGCGGTGGTTTCGGTGATTTCCAGGGTCAGGCTGTTGGCCGGCAAGTGGTGTGTGGCCAAGGCCTTGGCCACGCTGCGCACCAGTCCGGTGTGACAGAACTGCAAGGCCGAGAGGTTCACCGCGATGCGCCAGTCGGTGTACCCCAGCACGTACCATTCGCGCATCTGCCGGCAGGCTTCGTTGAGCACCCATTCGCCGATCGGAATGATCAGACCGGTTTTCTCGGCGAGGTCGATGAACTTGTCCGGCATCAGCATGCCGTGGAGCGGGTGTTCCCAGCGCAGCAGTGCCTCGGCACCGACCGGGTGACCATCGGCGGCATGGAACTTGGGCTGATAATGCAGGCTGAACTGATTGTGTTCGAGCGCCGCGCGCAGGTCCTGCAACAGTTGCAGTTGCTTGCGGGCGTTGCTGTTCATCGAGGCGTCGAAGAAGCTGTAGCCGTTCTTGCCGCCGCCCTTGGCGTGGTACATCGCCGCGTCGGCATTCATCAGCAGTTCCTGGGCGTTCTGGCCGTTGCCCGGATACACCGCGATGCCGACGCTGGCGGAAATCTGCAAATCATGCTCGGCGACTCGAAACGACTGCGCGATCAAACCGACCTGACGTGCTGCCAGGCCCAGCGCATCGTCGGGCTCGCTCAAACGCACCAGCAGCACGAATTCATCACCGCCGATCCGCGCCAGGGTGTCGAGGCTGCGCAGATCTTCGCGCAGACGCACCGCCACTTCACGCAGCAACTGATCACCCATGTGGTGACCGAACGCGTCGTTGACCGGTTTGAAACCGTCCAGATCGATGAACATCAGCGCAAAACAGCCACCCTGCTCGTTGACCTTTTTCATCGCCTGATTGATCCGGTCGTCCAGCAACATGCGGTTCGGCAGGCCGGTCAACGTGTCGTGCAGGGCCAGTTGGGTGAGTTCGCGGTTGGCCACGGTCAGTGAATGGGCCAGATCGGCGGTGCGCGCTTCGAGGCGGGCATCGAGAATCGAGGTCAGCAGCGCAATGGTCAGCACCGCCAGCGTGGTGATCAGCACCAGGTTGTCCAGGCCATTGCCGTTCAGACCGCTGAGTGCCGCACCGCAGAAACTGCCATCGGGAAAACGCGCCGCCGCCATGCCGGTGTAGTGCATGCCGACAATCGCGATGCCCATGACAATCGCTGCGCCGGCACGGAACAGGCGCACGTAAGGCGATTGCTGCCGCAGGCGGAAGGCAATCCACAATGCCGCCGCCGAAGCGCCGACCGCGATCAACAGCGAAGCGCCAAACAGGGTCGGGTCGTAAACGATGCCCGGCTGCATGCGCATCGCGGCCATGCCGGTGTAATGCATGGCGCTGATGCCGGCGCCCATGATCAAGGCACCGAAGGCCAGTTGCCAGGCCGGCAGTTTCGGCTGGCTGACCAGCCACAAGGCAAAGCCGCAGGACAGCACCGCGATCAACAGTGAAAGCGCGGTGATCGGAATGTCATAGCCCAGGCTGATCGGCAGTTTGAAGGCCAGCATGCCGATGAAGTGCATCGACCAGACGCCAACCCCCATGGCAAAGGCGCCGCCGGCCGTCCATAAATGCACGGCGCGCCCTTTGGCGGTGGCGATGCGCCCGGTGAGGTCGAGCGCGGTGTAAGACGCGAGGATCGCCACACACAGCGAAATGAAAACCAGCGTGAAGGAATAACTACCGATGAGCATGGGAATTCTCGTGACCACCCCGCCGTACTGCTTCCGTTCTCGGCGGGGCCAAATGCGCCGATTGTACTGATTGCACGGAAGAACGCACTGACAAAGTAATCAAATGGCCATCAAGCCGATGAAACGCTTGTTTGATCGTACGACAAGGCTCTAGACCGGCAGTCACGACACTGATCATTCCCACGCTTTGCGTGGGAATTCAGCGTCAGGGATTCTGGCTGGTTTCCAGTTGCCCGTCCCAGCCACCGCCCAGCGCCGCGATCAACTGCACGCTGGCGATCAATCGACTTTGCAGGATGTTGAGCACTGTGCGCTCGTTGCTCAGCGCTGTCGCCTGCACCACCACTACGTCGATGTAGGCAATCAGCCCGGCCTTGTACTGGTTCTGAGTCAGACGCAGGGAGTCGCGCGCCGCATCCAGCGCTTCCTGGCGTACCGCCGCCTCGTCCTCGTACACCTTCAACTGCACCAGATAGTTTTCAACTTCACGGAAGCCGTCGAGCACGGTCTGCCGGTATTTGGCCACGGTTTCGTCGTATTTGGCTTCGGTGCGATCGACTTCCGCCGAGCGACGGCCGCCATCGAACAGCGGCAGGCTCATTTTCGGCCCGACCGACCAGAAACGGTTCGGCAGGCTGATCAGATCCCGCGAAGTACTGCTGCTGTAGCCGCCGCTCATGCTCAGGCTGAAATCCGGGTAATACGCCGCTTTCGCTACACCGATATTGGCGTTCGCTGCGATGACCGAGCGTTCCGCCGAGGCGATGTCCGGGCGACGTTCCAGCAATTGCGACGGCAGGCTCAACGGAATCTGCGGCAGCTTCGGGATGTCCTGGGTTTCAGCAATCTTGAACTGCGCCGGTGGCTGGCCGGTGAGCACCGCGATGGCGTTTTCGAACTGTGCTCGCTGCCAGATGAGGTCCACCAGATCGCCCTGGGTGGATTTGAGCTGTGTCTGTGCCTGCGCCACCGCATCACGCCCGGAAATCCCGGCGTTGTACTGGTTCTGGGTCATTTTCAGCGAACGCTCGTAGGCCTCCACCGTCGACTCGAGCAAACGCTTCTGCTGATCGATCACGCGCAACTGCAGGTAGTTCTGCACCAGTTCCGATTGCTGGCTCAGGCGCATCGCCGCCAGATCGGCGAAGCTGGCCTGAGCACTGGCTTCATTGGCTTCCAGACCACGACGCAACTTGCCCCAGACATCGGCTTCCCAGCTCACGCCCAACTGGGCGTTGTAGGTGTCACGAATGCCGCTGGAAGAACTGCTCAGGCTCGAACTGCTGCTGCCGGTGCCTTGGCTGGAGCGGGTTTTGCCCAGGCTCAGGTCGAGCGTCGGGTAAAACGCTCCACGGGCATCGCGCACCAGGGCCTGAGCCTGGCGGTACTGCGCTTCGGACTGGGCGACGGTTTGGTTGGAGCTGTTGAGTTTCTCGATCAACTCGTTGAGCTGACGGTCGCCATACAGCTCCCACCAGGCGCCACGGGCCAGGGAGTCGGCCGGACTGGCCTGACGCCAGCCCTCGGCCTCTTTGTATTGGGCGACTTCGGCGGTCTGCGGGCGCTGGTAGTCCGGGCCGACGGCGCACGCACTGAGCATCGCCACACACAGCGACAGGCTCAGCAGACGCGAGCCGCGAACACTGGCCAGTTGGATAAGCGAACGGTCATTCATAGCGGAGTTTCCAGTGCGGCATCGGTACGTACGCCACGCCATTTGTTGAAGCGATGGCGGGCCTTGTCGAGATAGAGGTAAACCACAGGTGTGGTGTAAAGGGTCAGGATCTGGCTGAAGATCAGCCCGCCGATGATGGTCAGGCCCAGCGGCTGACGCATTTCCGCGCCTTCGGCCCGACTCAGCAGCAACGGCAAGGCGCCGAGGATCGCTGCCAGCGTGGTCATCAGGATCGGCCGCAGACGCTGCAGGCAGGCACTGCGAATCGACTCCAGCGGCGCCATGCCCTGATGACGTTCCAGTTGCAGCGCCAGGTCGATCATCAGGATCGCGTTCTTCTTCACCACACCGATCAGCAGGAACAGCCCGAGCAGCGAGATCAGGCTGAACTCGCCGCCCAGCACATAGATCGACAGCAGCGCGCCGACCCCGGCCGACGGCAGTGTCGACAGAATCGTCAGCGGATGAATGTAGCTTTCATACAGCACGCCCAGCACCAGATACACCGCCAGCAGCGCGCCGAGGATCATGAACGGCTGGCTCTTCTGGGTGGCCGCGAAGGCGTCGGCGGTGCCGGCCATTTTCGCGATCACGTCTTCCGGCAAACCGACCTTGGCAATCGCCCGCTCGATGGCCGCGCTGCCCTTCTCTACCGTCACGCCTTCGGCCATGTCAAAGGAAATGCTTTCGGAGGCGAACTGACCTTCGTGGCTGACCCGGTCGTCTTCCAGGCTGCTTTCATAGTGAGCAATGGTCGACAGCGGAATCCGCGCACCATCAGCCGTGATCACCTGCACCTGATTCAGGGTGACCGGGTCCTGGGCGTATTTCGGGTTGACCTCCATCACCACCTGATACTGGTTGAGGCTGTCGTAGATCGTCGAAATCTGCCGCTGGCTGTAGGCGTTGTTGAGCACGGCGGTGACCATGTTCATGTCCACGCCCAGGCGCTTGGCCTGATCGCGATCGACGATCAGCGTCACTTGCTGCGCACCCCGCCCTTCACGGGCGTCGATGGCCGTCAGTTCCGGCAAAGCCCGTAGCGCGGTGACCACTTTCGGGTACCACTCCCGCAAGGCGCCCAGATCACCGCTCTGCAGAATGTAGCTGTACTGCGAAGTGGTCTGCTCGCGACCGCCGCCGAATTGCAGGTCCTGGTCGGCCATCAGCATCAATTGCGCGCCGGGCACCTTGGGCATTTCCTTGCGCAGGCGCTCGATGACTTTCTGCGCCGAGATGTTGCGATCCTTGATCGGTTTGAGGCGCACCAGCATGAAGGCGTTGTTGGTGCCGTTGTTGCCACCGATGAATCCGGCGACGCTCTCGACCGCGTCGTCCTTGAGCACGGCGCGGCGGAAGGTCTCCATTTTCGGCTGCATCACGCTGAACGACAGACCGTCGTCACCGCGCACAAAACCGATCAACTGGCCAGTGTCCTGTTGCGGCAGGAACGTCTTCGGCACCACCACGTACAGCGCGACGTTCACGCCGACCGTGATGATCAGGCTCAACAGCGTCAGGCGCCGATGACGCAACACCCAGTCGAGACTGGTGGCGTACTTGCCGACCATCCAGTCGTTGGTACGACGGCTCCAACGTTGCAGGCGGTTTTCCTGGCCCGGCGTGTGGGGCTTGAGCCAACGGGCGCAGAGCATCGGCGTCAGGGTCAGGGAAACCACCAGCGATACCACGATGGCAGCGGCCAGGGTGATGGAGAATTCGCGGAACAGGCTTTCGATAATCCCGCCCATGAACAGGATCGACAGGAACACCGCCACCAGCGACACGTTCATCGACAGCAAGGTGAACCCGACTTCCTTGGCCCCGAGGTACGCGGCCTTCATCGGTTTGACGCCTTCGTCGATGTGCCGGGAAATGTTCTCCAGCACCACGATGGCGTCGTCCACCACCAGCCCGGTGGCGAGAATCAGCGCCATCAGCGACAGGTTGTTCAGCGAGAAGCCGTAGAGGTACATCACCGCAAAGGTGCCGACCAGTGACACCGGCACCGCCAGGGTCGGGATCAGCGAAGCGCGGAAGTTACCGAGAAACAGGAACACCACCAGGATCACCAACGCCACGGCGATCAGCAGGGTCATCTCTGCTTCGTGCAGCGTGGCCTTGATCACCGGCGAGCGGTCCATCGCCAGATTCAGCTTCACACTGGCCGGCAGCACAGCCTGCAACGCCGGCAACTGCGCCTTGATCTCGTTGACCGTCTCGATGATGTTGGCGCCGGCCTGACGGTTGATCACCAGCAGCACCGCCGCGTCGTCATTGAAGAAACCACTGTTGTAGCGGTCCTCCACGCCGTCGGTGACCTTGGCCACGTCCTTCAGACGCAGGGCGGCACCACCGTTGTAGTGGATGATCAGCGATTCGTAGTCCTTGGCTTTCTCCAGCTGGTCGTTGGCCTGGATCTGCCACAGGCGCTGGTCGTCCTCGACCGAGCCTTTCGGCCGGCGCACGTTGGCGCCGGCGATGGTCTTGCGCACATCGTCCAGCGCCACGCCGTACTGGTTCAGCGCCTGGGGTTCGAGTTCGATGCGCACTGCCGGCAGCGAGCTGCCGCCGATCTGCACTTCGCCGACGCCCTGCACCTGGGACAGGCTCTGGGACAGGATGGTCGAGGCCAGGTCGTAGAGCTGACCTTTTTCCAGCACATCCGAGGTCAGCGAAAGCACCATGATCGGCGCCTGCGACGGGTTGACCTTCTTGTAGGTCGGCATGCTGCGCATTCCGCTCGGCAACAGGTTGCGCGAAGCGTTGATCGCTGCCTGCACTTCCCGCGCCGCGCCGTTGATGTCGCGGTCGAGGTCGAATTGCAGAATGACCCGGGTCGAGCCCTGGCTGGAGCGGCTGCTCATGGTGTTGACGCCCGCGATGGCGCCGAACGAGCGTTCCAGCGGCGTGGCCACGGTGGACGCCATGACCTCAGGGCTAGCGCCGGGCAGGCTCGCCTGGACCACGATCACCGGGAAGTCCATTTGTGGCAGTGGCGACACCGGCAGCAGGCCGAAGCTCACGCCGCCCAGCAGCATGATCGCCAGGCTCAGGAGCATGGTCGCCACCGGGCGCTTGATGAAAGGACCGGACAGGTTCATGGCTGTTCTACCGGCTCCACGGCCGAAGGCGCACGGCCCCAGCGCCGACCGAGGCGGTCGAAGTACAGGTAGATCACCGGCGTGGTGAACAACGTCAGGATCTGGCTCAGCAGCAATCCGCCGACCATCACCAGACCCAGCGGCTGACGCAATTCAGCACCGGAACCGGTGGCCAGCATCAGCGGCACCGCGCCGAACAGCGCGGCCAGCGTGGTCATCAGGATCGGGCGGAAGCGCAGCAGCGCCGCCTGATAGATTGCCTGTTCCGGCGCCATGCCCTGGTTGCGCTCGGCGTCTAGGGCGAAGTCGATCATCATGATCGCGTTCTTCTTGACGATACCGATCAGCAGGATGATGCCGATGATCGCGATCATGCCCAGGTCATTACCGCTGAGCAGCAGCGCCAGCAAGGCGCCGACCGCCGCCGACGGCAGGGTCGAAAGAATGGTGATCGGATGGATGTAGCTCTCGTAAAGCACGCCCAGCACGATGTACATGGTAACCACCGCCGCCAGGATCAGCAGCAAGGTGCTCGACAGCGACGCCTGGAACGCTTCGGCCGCGCCCTGGAACTGGGTCTGCACGCCGATCGGCATGCCGATGTCCTTCTGCACCTGCTCGATGATGTCCACCGCATGCCCCAGCGCCACGCCGTGGGCCAGGTTGAAGGACATCATCACCGCCGGGAACTGGCCGATGTGAGTGATCGCCAGTTGCGCCTGACGCTCCTCGACATGGGCCAGGCTCGACAACCGCACCTGACCGCCATCGGTGGTTTTGACGTGAATCTGATCCAGCGCCTGTGGGCCAATCTTCTCCCCTGCCTGGGCCTGCAGCACCACGCGGTACTGGCTGGCCTGGGTGTAGATGGTCGAGATCTGCCGCTGGCCGAAGGCGTCATACAGTGCGTCGGTGATGTTCGCCACCGACACGCCGAGGCGTGAAGCCGCGTCACGATCGATCACCAGGAACACCTGCAAACCCTTGTCCTGCAAATCACTGGCAACGTCGGTCAGCTCGGGGCGCTGGGCCAATGCCTCGACCAGACGTCCGCTCCACAGGCTGAGCAGTTCGGCGTCCGGCGACGACATGCTGAACTGGTACTGGGTGCGGCTGACACGGTCTTCGATGGTCAGGTCCTGCACCGGCTGCATGAACAGGCGGATGCCCACCAGTTTGTCCAGTTGCGGTTGCAGGCGGGTGATCACCTCGGCAGCCGTCAGATCACGCTGACCGTGGGGCTTGAGGTTGATCAGCAGGCGACCGCTGTTGAGCGTGGCGTTGTCGCCGTCGACGCCGATATAGGACGACAGGCTTTCCACCGCCGGGTCTTCGAGAATCACCTTGGCCAACGCCTGTTGACGTTCGCCCATGGCGGCAAAGGAAATCGACTGCGGCGCTTCGGAAATCCCCTGGATCACCCCGGTGTCCTGCACAGGGAAGAAGCCCTTGGGCACCACCATATAAAGGAACACGGTCAGCGCCAGGGTGCCGATGGCCACCAGCAGGGTCAGCGGCTGGTGCTTGAGCACCCACTGCAACTTGCGCCCGTAGGCAGCGATCATCCAGTCGATGAATGCGCCGCTGGCACGGTAGAAACGGCCCTGTTCATGTTCCTCAGGCTCACGCTTGAGCAGGCGCGCGCACATCATCGGCGTCAGGGTCAGCGAGACCACCAGGGAAATCAGGATCGCCACTGCCAGGGTGATGGCGAATTCGCGGAACAGCCGCCCTACCACATCAGCCATGAACAGCAGCGGAATCAGTACCGCAATCAGCGAAAGGGTCAGGGAAATCAGGGTGAAGCCGATCTGCTTCGCGCCCTTGAGCGCGGCCTGCATCGGGTTGTCGCCCTCTTCGATGAAGCGGGCGATGTTCTCCAGCATCACGATCGCATCGTCGACCACAAAACCGGTAGCGATGGTCAGTGCCATCAAGGTCAGGTTATTGACCGAGAACCCGGCCAGGTACATCACGCCGAACGTACCGATCAGCGACAGCGGCACCGCTACGGACGGAATGATGGTGGCACTGGCCCGACGCAGGAACAGAAACGTCACCATCACCACCAGCGCGATGGCGATCAGCAGTTCGTGCTGCACGTCGGTGACCGAGGCGCGGATGGTCTGGGTGCGGTCGGTCAGCACGGTCACTTCAAGGCCGGCCGGCAGGTTGTCGGTGATGCTCGGCAACAGCGCCTTGATCCGGTCGACCACCTCGATCACGTTGGCGCCCGGCTGACGCTGGATGTTCAGCAACACCGCCTGATTTTGGTTGGCCCACGCCGCCAGACGCTCGTTTTCTGCGCCATCGACGATCTGCGCGACATCCTTGAGCCGCAGCGGCGCACCGTTCTTGTAGGCGAGGATGAGGTTGGCGTAGTCCTTGGGTGAAGTCAGCTGGTCGTTGGCGTCGAGCATCGACACCCGGGTCGGGCCGTCGAAGTTACCCTTGGGCTGGTTGACGTTGGAGGCGCCGATCAGCGTGCGCACGTCCGACAGGTTCAGGCCGTTGGCCGCCAGTGCCTCCGGGTTGACCTTGATCCGCACCGCCTGACGCTGGCCGCCGGCAATGCTGACCATGCCGACCCCGCTGATCTGGGCGATCTTCTGCGCCATGCGCGTATCGACCAGATCATTGAGTTTTGGCAGCAGCATGGTTTTGGAGGTGATGGCCAGGGTCAGCACCGGGGTGTCCGCCGGGTTGACCTTGTTGTACACCGGCGGCGCCGGCAAGTCGGTCGGCAGCAGGTTGGTCGCGGCGTTGATCGCGGCCTGCACCTGCTGCTCGGCGACATCCATGTTGATGTCGAGGCTGAAACGCAGGGTCAGCACCGACGCACCGCCAGAACTGGTCGAGGCCATTTGCGTCAGGCCCGGCATCTGCCCGAACTGGCGTTCCAGCGGTGCGGTGACGGCACTGGTCATCACGTCCGGACTGGCGCCCGGGTACAAGGTCATGACGCGGATGGTCGGGTAATCCACCTGCGGCAAGGCCGAAACCGGCAGCAGGCGATAGGCGATCAGGCCGGCCAGCACGATGGCCAGCATGCTCAGCGTGGTGGCGACCGGGCGGAGGATGAACAGACGCGAAATGTTCATGCGCCCTTCTTGGCCTTGTCGGTGACGGCAGCATCAGGTGCGCTGGCGGCGGACTTGCCTTGCAGGTGTCCGGTCGGGGTGGTCGGTACATCCTGACTGTCGTTGACCACTTCCACTTCACTGCCTTCCTTCAAGCGGTCGGTGCCTTCCAGCACCACGCGATCGCCGGCGGCCAGGCCTTCGGTGATCACGGTGTTCTGCCCGTCGCTGGCGCCGATCTTCAACTGGCGGATGGTGACTTTCTTGTCGCCGTCCAGCGCGTAGACGAAGGTACCGTTGGTGCCGAACTGGATCGCGGCCGACGGCGCCAGCACCACGCCCTTGAGGGTGTCGGCCAGCAAGTGGACGTTGACGAACTGGTTGGGGAACAGCGACTGATCGCGGTTTTCGTAGCGCGCCTTGAACTTCAGGGTGCCGGTGGTCACGTCGATCTGGTTGTCGAGGCTTTGCAGTACGCCCGTGGCCTGAATTTTCGTGTCGCCACGGTCCCAGGCTTCGGCGGGCAGTTTGGCGCCGCTGTGGTAGCGGGCCAGTACGGTTTCCAGGGTGTTTTCCGGCAGCGTGAAGACCACGCTGATCGGCTGGGTCTGGGTGATGACGGCGAGGAACGTGGTGTCGTTCGCGGCTACAAGGTTGCCGACGTCGAGCTGACGCAGACCGACTCGACCGGCAATCGGTGCGCGGATCTTGGTGAATTCGAGATTGAGCTTGGCGTCGTTGACCGCCGCCTGGTTGGTCTTCACAGTGCCGAGGAACTGGCCGACCTGTGCTTCGGCAGTGTCCAGGGTCTGCTTGGCGATGCTGTCCTCTTTATACAGACCGCGATAGCGCTCGACATCGACCTGGGCGTTTTTCAGCTGTGCCTGGTTCTGCAGCAAGGTGCCTTCGGCCTGAAGCAAGGCGTTCTGGTACGGGCGCGGGTCGATCTCCGCCAGCAGGTCGCCGGCCTTGACCATCTGCCCTTCTTCGAAATAGATCTTCACCAGCTCGCCGCCGACCCGGCTGCGTACGTTGATGGTGTTGAGCGCCGTCACCGTGCCCAAGGCCTTGTAGTACAGCGGGAAGTCACCGGTCACCGCCGGCGCCACGCGCACCGGGATCGGACCTGCCGCCCCGCCGAAGCCCGGACGCATCATCCCCGAACGACCGGCATGACCGGCCGCGGCTTTCTCGCCGCCCTCCTTGTGGGTCGATCCGGCAGGCCAGAATTTCCAGCACAGGCCGGCGATGACCAGCAGGACAAGCAGGCTCAGCAGCCAGCGACGGGAGTTTCGGGAAGACGATTGCATGGAGTGATTAACCATTGGGCGCGTGGGCTTCTTTTACGGGAGGCTGAACGATAAGCACTGGTGGGGGTAAAGCAAAGCAGCTTTACCGGCAATTTACCTTCAACTTACGTTTCAAGGTGTGAGCCAAAACACTGATACACAAATGAAAACGGCCTGGACAGGGCCAGGCCGTTAACAATTGTAAAAGCGCTTATTTCAGTACTGCGAGCGCTGCATCGTAGTTCGGCTCTTCAGCGATTTCCTTGACCAGTTCGCTGTGCAGGACGTTGTCGTTTTCGTCCAGAACAACCACCGCACGGGCAGTCAGGCCTTTCAGCGGGCCGTCAGCGATGGCCACGCCGTAGTTCTGAATGAATTCGGCGCCACGCAGGGTCGACAGGTTCTGTACGTTTTCCAGGCCTTCGGCGCCGCAGAAGCGAGCCTGGGCGAATGGCAGGTCAGCCGAGATGCATAGCACCACGGTGTTGGCCAGTTCGTTGGCCTGAGCATTGAACTTGCGCACGGAAGTGGCGCAGGTCGGGGTGTCGACGCTTGGGAAGATGTTCAGCACTTTGCGCTTGCCGGCGAAGTCTTTCAGGGTGACGTCGGACAGATTGCCGGCTACCAGGGAAAAGGCTGGCGCCTTGGAACCGGCTTGTGGCAGTTGGCCATTGACTTGAACCGGGTTGCCTTTGAGAGTGACTTGAGCCATGAACGGAGTCCTTCTTAACGTTGTTGGGAAAGCATGCAAGAGGCGGAAGTTAACCACGAAATTGTCCGACGACCTATGCCTGAACTGAAATTGTCATGTGCCATCGCTAAAGATTGGATACAACCTTGAGCGCTAACCGAGCAATTGCAGCATGTTGCGATGCCGGGCCTCGAAGATGCGGCGCATGTAACCTTTCACCAGCAGTCCTTCGCTGAACGCCCCGCCAATCGCCGAATACGTCACGCGGTCGGTGTACAGCGTACCGCCCTCGCCCGCTGCCACCCGATGTTCATGACGAAAGGCACGCAAAGGCCCCTTGAGCATTTCATCGACAAAATGCGTGTCGCCGACTTCGCGGATCGTCACCGTCCAGTTCGACGGAATCAGGTTGAACATCCAGTGCCGGAAACGAAATTGCCGGCCCTCCTCGATGCGCAGGTTGTTCAGGTCGATATCTCCCAGCGGCGTCACGCGTTCGGGGAAGATCTTCGGGAAATTGACGCCCTCCAGACAGAAATCGAGCACTTCTTTCGGGGTGCGATCAGGGATCAGCGTGGTGAGTTCCAGGGTGGGCATGGCGGACACATTCCGTATGAAGGCGATGCTTGTTAAAACGCGGTTCTGCATCTTTTCTTTAACGAGCTGTCGATTCAAGCCCTGGCCGTTCGACAAAGCAGTGAATCCCCCATTTCTCACGGAGAAACACCATGCGCTTCATGATCATTGTCAAAGCCAGCCAGGATTCCGAAGCCGGCGTGATGCCCAGCGAACAGTTGCTGACCGACATGGGCAACTACAACGAAGAACTGTCCAAGGCCGGCATCCTGGTGTCCGCCGATGGCCTGCACCCGAGCAGCAAGGGTGCCCGGGTACGTTTCAGCGGCGAAAAACGCAGCGTGATCGACGGCCCGTTCGCCGAAACCAAGGAGTTGATCGCCGGTTACTGGATCTGGGACGTGAAATCGAAGGACGAAGCCATCGAGTGGGTCAAACGTTGCCCTAATCCCATGCCGGGCACCGAGGCCGAGATCGAGATTCGCCAGATATTCTGCCCGGAAGACTTTGGTGCCGAGTTCACCCCGGAACTGCGCGAGCAGGAAGAACGGATTCGCGAACAGGCGAAAAAGCACTGACAGCCCTGTTCTCGCAAACCGGCCTCCACGACTCATACCGTGGAGGCCATCAGGTCCACCTTATTTTGACTTCATTTTCAAATAGGACTGGTGCATGTCCGACGCCCAGCCATCGATCACGGCTTTCACGTCATCGGCCTTCATGACCTGAGAATCGTTTTCCAGAGGTTTGCCGGTGCCCTTGCGCACAACCTGCGCCACCACCTTGTTGTTGCCGCCATCGATGAACACCGCTTCGGTGGCCAGGGTGGTTTCCTGATCGCGACTGCCGCTGGCGGTCGTGACCGCTGCCGCCACCAGAGCAATCGGGATCACTTCATAGGCATGCAGGCCTTCGGTCTTGCTGCTGACGGCGGTGATGGCTGCGCGCACAACGATCACGCCCGGGCCGGGGCCGCTGGCCAACGGCAGGGATTTGCCCACTTCACGCTTGAGCGCCTGATCATAGTAAGCCGTGATGCCGTTGAGGGTCTGTTGCGGGATTTTCACCGTTGGCTGAGGCTTGGGATAGAGCTGGGTCGGTTCGATGTAGACGCTGGTGAACTTGTTGATATCGAGTTTGGGATCGACCCAGCGCATCACCTCGGCACCGGACGGTGACTTGGCCTCCTTGAGTTGGCTGTAGTCCTTGAGAAAGCCTGAATACTCATCCGGAGCGACGGTCTTGCTGGAGCAACCCACCACGCCAAGCGTGGCAATGCACAGGGTGCTCATCATTAGGGCTAGCTTCATGCTGTAACTCCTGTCAGAAGGCCTGATTTATTGCATCGGGGAGTTACAGGTATAGCTAAAACCACAGGCTTTGCGCTTGCCGGACGGGAAATGAATCCCGCCCCCGGCCTGAAGTACGAAAGAACCCGATTCAGATCAGATTCACCAGGTCGACGTCTCCCCGCTGCGCAACGCCATCTCCCGCCGACTGTGAAGCCGCATCGCCTTGATCAGCGACACCGTGCCCACCAGCAACAACGCAGCGCCAAACAGGAAGTCGATGTTGTACAGCTGGAAATCCTGCACCGGCCCCACCAGCACCGTGCGCACTACGCCGATGCCCACCAGTGTGGCGAGGAAGTCGATCCCCGGCTCGTCACGGTAGAACACCAGCAGCAACGGCAGGCACAAGACCAGCAACATCAGCAGCACCACAACCTTGAACGCGCCTTTGCGCTCGACGCTGAACGCACATTCGTGGTGGCCGTAGGCTTTGTAGTCTTCGTCGCGGACCATCACGTTTTTCTCGTTGATGTAGTCGGCGCGGTTGTACTTCTGGATCGGCGTGAAGGTGTTGGACATCTCCATCAGCGTGGTGATGTTCTTGAAGCGCAGGTCGACGCGCTCGTTGCCCTTGACGTAATACAGCACCGGTTTGTAGCCGTAGCGATAGGTGTCGAAAGGAAACTCGGTGACCCGGCCCTGAACGCCGATCGGACGTGATTCGAGCTGGGCGAAGGCGCTTTTGTCGGTCGAGGCGAGGTTGCGGCTCAGGGGCAGAACCTTCACTTGCTCAAGGAAGATCGGCGTGACGCCGTAGGACCACTGCAACGGTTCCAGGCGCAGACGCAGTTCGTTGCGGCCCAGGTCATAGCGGTTGAAGGTGCGCTCGGAAACCACCACCGCACCGCTGAGCATGAACTCGCCGCGCAGGTTGTTGGTGATGCGCAAGGTCAGTTGGTCCTTGCCCAGCAGCGCCGCATCCGAGGACGGCGGCGTGCCGCACCACGCGGTGCTTTCGCCGACACCGCCGAGCTGACCGCCACGGTTTTCGTTGAATACGTAGATGTAACCGGCCCACAGCGTCAGCATTAAAAGCAACGCGGTGAGGCCCAGAATCTTTTTGCCCGGACCCACTGATCAGACTCCCTTCTTCGTTCCGTCGTCCAGCCGAAAACCCGCTGGCGACGGGGACTCTACCAAAAGGCCAGCATCGACCCAAGGAAAAATCCCCGAAATACGTCCGCCATAGGGGATTCCCCGGTACATGGCGTTCGGACCTGATCGTGCAATCATTCACTCCCATATAACACTTTCCACTTATAACTTATCGACAAAACAAAAAAAATCTAAAAACCTGTAATTTCTGACAGTTGAAAACTGACACTAAAACTAGGAAATTAGCCCCAACTCAAAACTCCTGACTCAACATCCATGAAACATATACTTCTGATCTATTACTCCCAGACCGGACAACTGAAACAGATCGCAGAATCCTTCATACGTCCGATCATTGAAAATCATTCCATTACGGTAGACGTGGAAGAACTAAAACCAATAACGCCGTATCCATTTCCCTGGCCCTTTGGTCAGTTCATCGATCAGTTTCCGGAAGCTGTCTCACTAATCCCCCCGCGCTGCACCCGTTTCAATTCGACGAGGGCAAAAAATACGACTTGATTATTCTTGCTTACACTGTGTGGTTTCTATCGCCGAGCCCGCCGATCACTGCTTTCTTGAAATCCGCGGAAGGCAAAACGGTGCTCAGCGAAACTCCGGTCGTAACATTGATCGCTTGCCGCAATATGTGGCTAGAGGCTCAAGAGCAAGTTAAACAGTTGATAAAACAGGCTAACGCATACATCCTGGATAACGTGGTATTAACAGACAGAGGAAGTGCGTTAAAAACACTTGTAACAACGCCACGCTGGATGCTGACGGGAAAGAAAAATGCTTTTTGGCGCATTTTTCCCAGAGCCGGGATTCACAATAATGACATCGTCGCAGCGCAACGCTTTGGCAAGGCTCTACTTTTTTCACTTCTCCATGGAAACGTGAAAAACAAGAATCCGGTCCTGACCGGACTGAAAGCCGCAACGGTTGATCAACGACTGATCGGTAGCGAAAAAATTGCACGTCGCAGTTTCCTAATCTGGGGAAAAATCTTTCGGACACTTGGACCGCAAGGACACCTGCTCAGGAAACTTGCGGTCATTATTTACGGACTTTTTCTGATAATTGTCGTCGCAACCATTGTTCCCTTGACAATGATCATTAGAACGCTTTTAAAACCTTGGCGAAAACTAGCTATTGAGAAAGAGCTTAAATACTTCGAAGGCCCATCCGGTTCAAATGATGATCGCATGGAGAAATTCTCGTGAACAACACCGTATACATCAACCGTACTGGTGCCTTCTTGCCAGGAAACCCTGTTTCGAACGATGAAATTGAGGGTATTCTTGGCATGGTTGCAGGTAAACCATCAAATCTCCGAGAAAGGATTCTGAAAAGCAATGGAATCAAGAGTCGGCATTACGCTATTGAACCATTTACAGGGAGAACAACTCACACCAATGCACAACTTACCGCAGAGGCAATCCGCAATGCATTATTCAATTGCTCGTCACTATCTGACATCTCATTAATAAGTTGTGGAACAAGCAGTCCCGATCAAATTCTTCCTAGCATTGCCTCCATGGTACATGGTGAGCTAGGAAATCCACCTTGTGAACTTGCATCTTTCAGCGGTGGTTGCTTAAGCGGATTATCTGCGATGAAATTCGGTTACAGCTCGATCCTTTCTGGCTTGGAAAACAATGCAATTACGACAGGCTCAGAATTGACCTCGACAATGATGCGCGGAAAAAACTTCGCTGAGGAGTTACATTCAGCTGTCGAGAGATTCGACTCCAATCCTGAAATAGCCTTTGAAAGAGACTTTCTTCGCTGGATGCTGTCTGACGGCGCTGGCGCTTTTTTGATGACCAATAAGCCCAACGAATCAGGAATATCCTTGCGTATCGACTGGATTGAAATGTTTTCGTATGCGAACTTTCTGCCGCCTTGCATGTATTTAGGTGCAGAGAAACTTAAAGACGGCTCTCTTAAAGGCTGGCGAGAATTTAACTCCTATCAAGAACTCGGAGATAAATCCATTTTTTCATTCACACAGGACGTGAGGCTTCTCAATGAATATGTCATCGATTTCACGGTTGCCAGAGGATTACAAGACACCCTTAAAAAGCACACGATAAATCCGCAAGAAATCAGTTGGTTCCTACCCCATTACTCCTCGAATTATTTCCGAGAAAAAGTTTACAACTCGCTCAAATCCATTGACTTTGAAATACCGCTCGAGCGCTGGCATACCAATCTTGAAAGAGTTGGAAATATTGGATCTGCCTCCATTTATTTCTTGATAAACGATCTACTTGAAAGCAAGAAACTGAAGCATGGTGATGAAATTCTCTGCTACGTCCCGGAGAGTGCTCGTTTTTCAACCGGCTTTGCAAAAATGACTGCCATTAAGCACTGATCACGAAATCCACCATGCAGTTCAATTGAAAACTTCAAGAGAGCCGTCATGAAATACAGTTTATCCACACAAGACAAAAAAGCTCCGAGCAGTACCAATGAGCTATTCGATCTGATCATTGGCTCCTGGGCTTCACAGATCATTTACACCACCGCAAAGGCAGGAATCGTCGACAAGGTCCAGACAGGTTTCAACTCTATGGAAAAACTTGCCAGCATCCTCAGCATCAATAAACCGGAACTCAACCGGCTGCTGAGTGCAGTCGATGCTTTAGGTCTCATCCGCCTGCATGACACGGGTTTGATCGAACTGACCGAGATGGGCGAACTACTGCGCTCAGACAAGGATGAAACACTGTACCCTTTTGCGTTGCTTTGTGGCCAAGACTGGCACAACAAGACTTGGGAACATTTGTTCGCACGTCTTGGATCAAACAAACCTGCGTTTGATGAAGTCATGGGCGAACCCGTCTTCGAATACCTCACAAAAAACCTGGGTGCAGGTGCCTTGTTCGATAACGCCATGAATGCCCTTTCATCACTATGGGGTCCTTACGTAGTCTCACAACTGGACCTTTCGGAACTACATTCGGTCCTGGATATTGGTGGTGGTAGTGGAGTTTTTCTTGCACAAATCCTCACACACCAACCGCATTTAAAAGGTCATTTGCTTGATTTGCCCGACGCCATTGACCGGGCTCGGCAAAGCAAACACTTGAGCCACTTTGCCAGCGCTCAACGCTGTGACTTCATAAAGGGCTCTTTCTTTGACGCAATCCCGGTGAAAGCCGATGCGCATGTCATGAAGTTTATCCTTCATGACTGGGCGGACCACGATGCCCTGACCATTCTTTTGAACAGTCATCGAGCACTCAATCCTGGAGACCGTCTGTTTATCATTGAACAGGTTATTTCCGCCTCCAGTCCTCCTCTCGCCAGAATGAGTGACATTGAAATGATGCTTTTTGGCAATGGGAAAGAGCGCACAGCTCAGGAGTTCATCAAGTTACTCGAACGAGCCGCTTTCAAGGTAGAAAGCATCAAAACAACGACTACCCCCTTCTCGATCATTGAGGCCACCGCGCTCTGAGCCAGATACTCGAAATCACAGGTTGAAACATCTGAGTCAACGCCGCCGAAACAACGGCCGTGGCTCGATCACCGAGCGCCCGTACAACACGCTCATCCCGGCCAGGCCCTTGAGCGCATCCTCGGCGGATTTGTCCTCGCGCACCGCGAAACTGTCGAAACCGCACTGGCGCATGTGGCTCAGTTGATCGCGCAGCACATCGCCAATGGCCCGCAACTCGCCTTTCCAGCCGAAACGACTGCGCAGCAGATAGGCCTGGCTGTAGGCGCGGCCGTCGCGAAAGCTCGGGAAGTCGAGGGCGATCAGCGGCAGCGAGTTCAGCCATGGCAGCAGGCTTTCGACGCTATCGTCCGGGCCCAACCAGACTGCGTGGGTCGAGGGTGATTCGAGCCAGTGGGCCAGCGGCAGAATCAGCATCCCGGAACCGGGCGCTGTTTCAGGTGAACGGATCAGCGTCCACGGATCATCGAGCACAATCCGCGCCCCGCCCTCTTCCATCCGCAGCAGATTGTTCATGCCGACACCTCCAGCGCTTTCGGGTAGACCCGTTCCTTGAACGGTTCCAGGCCGATGCGTGCCACGGTATCGACGAACAGTTCTTCGGCCTCGCGGTAACGGACGAAGGTGCCGATGATCCGCTCGATCACCTGTGGCACCTCGGCGGCGCTGAACGACGGGCCGATGACTTTGCCCAGCGCGCTGTTCTTGCCTTGGGCGCCGCCGAGGGTGATCTGGTACCACTCGCTGCCGTTTTTATCGACACCGAGAATCCCGATGTTGCCGATGTGGTGATGGCCACAGGCGTTCATACAGCCGGAGATGTTCAGGCTGATGTCGCCCAGATCATGCAGGTAATCGAGATTGTCGAAACGCGCCTGAATCGCCTGGGCAATCGGGATCGACTTGGCGTTGGCCAGCGCACAGAAATCACCGCCGGGGCAGGCAATGATGTCGGTCAGCAGGCCGACGTTGGCGGCGCCCAGCCCCTGCTCTTTCGCCAGTTGCCACAACGCAAAAAGCTCTGATTTGGGTACATCCGGCAGGACGATGTTCTGCTCGTGGGCGATGCGAATCGCGCCGAAACCGAAACGCTCGGACCAATCGGCAACCGCCAGCATCTGCAAGCCGGTGACATCCCCCGGTGCGGCCGCAACGCCCGGTTTGGTCGACAACACTACGCTGGTGTAGCCCGGAACCTTGTGCGGTTGAACGTTGCGCGCAACCCAGCGGGCGAACGCCGGGTTGTCGGCCAGGTGCGTGCCGAAATCCAGATCGGTGCCGGCCAGCGTGCGGTAGCTCGGCGGCACAAAGGCGTTGGCGACCCGCAGGTATTCATCCTCGGTCAGTTGCGCCGGGCCGTCCTTGAGGTGTTGCCATTCCTCCTCGACTTCCTTGGCGAATGCTTCGATACCCAGCGCCTTGACCAGAATCTTGATCCGCGCCTTGTACTTGTTGTCCCGGCGGCCGTGGCGGTTATAGACCCGCAACACTGCCTCGACATAGGACAGCAAATGCTGCCACGGCAAGCCGTCGCGAATCTGCAAGCCAAGGATCGGCGTACGCCCCAGACCACCGCCGACAATCACCCGCAACAGCATCTGCCCGTCGCGGCCGGGGTAAAGGTAGAGGCCGATGTCATGCATCATGATCGCCGCACGGTCCTGCTTCGCCGAGCAGATGGCGATCTTGAACTTGCGCGGCAGGAACAGGAATTCCGGGTTGATCGTCGACCATTGCCGCAGGATCTCCGCCAGCGGACGCGGGTCGATCAACTCGTCCGCCGCAACCCCGGCGAAGGCTTCGGTGGTGATGTTGCGCACGCAGTTGCCCGAAGTCTGGATCGCATGCATGTTGACCTGCGCCAGACGTTCGAGAATGTCCGGCACCTCGTGCAGTTCGATCCAGTTGAACTGCATGTTCTGCCGCGTGGTGAAGTGGCCGTAACCACGATCGTAGTCACTGGCGATGCTCGCCAGCGTGCGCATCTGTTCGGCGCTCAGCGTGCCGTAGGGAATCGCCACCCGCAGCATGTAGGCGTGCTTTTGCATATACAGACCGTTCTGCAGGCGCAGCGGCAGAAACTCTTCTTCGCTCAACTCCCCGGCCATGAAGCGCTCGACCTGATCGCGAAACTGCGCAACGCGCTCGAACACCAGCGCCCGGTCGTAATCGTCGTATTGATACATCGGCTACCTCATCAGGAATGCACAGATTCCTGTGGGAGCGAGGCTGCTCGCGAATGCGGTGTGCTTTCTGACACACCGCATTCGCGAGCAGCCTCGCTCCCACAGTATTTTCCCTGACTATGGACGAACGGCGCAGTGCACAACAGATTCACCTGAACGCATAAAAACCGTATCAGGGCGCGGCAGATGGCCGCAGGCAGCGCTTCGATCTGATCCGCATAAATGAATAATTCCTGAGCCTGTTTTGTTTCTGGCGGGGTTTCTACAGTGCAGCTCGTGCCAGACCGGGTGGCCTGGCAAGACTTTGACCGTGGAAGAATTGACCATGAGCACAGCAACAATCGGACAGGCTTATAACTACAAGGTCGTCCGCCAATTCGTCATCGCGACAGTTTTCTGGGGTGTCGTGGGCATGGCGATGGGGGTATGGATCGCCTCGCAACTGGTATGGCCGGACATGAATCTGGACTTGCCGTGGACCACCTTCGGCCGCTTGCGACCGTTACATACCAGCCTGGTAATTTTCGGCTTCGCCGGCAGCGCACAATTCGCCGCCAGCTATTACGCGGTGCAGCGTACCTGCCAGGTGCGGCTGTACTCGGACAAGCTCGCAGCGTTCACCTTCTGGGGCTGGCAATCGGTGATCGTGATCATGCTGGTCACCCTGCCGATGGGCTACACCACCACCAAGGAATACGCCGAGATCGAATTCTCCGGCGCGGTGTGGATGGCGGTGGTCTGGGTCGCGTACGCCATCGTGTTCTTCACCACGGTGGTGCAACGCAAGACCAAGCACATCTACGTCGGCAACTGGTTCTTCGGCGCGTTCATCCTGGTGATCGCCATGCTGCACGTGGTCAATCACCTGTCGATCCCGGTGGACTGGTTCAAGTCCTATCCGGTGTATTCCGGCGCCACCGACGCCATGGTGCAATGGTGGTACGGGCACAACGCGGTGGGCTTCTTTCTGACTACCGGCTTCCTCGGGATGATGTATTACTTCGTGCCCAAGCAGGTCAATCGGCCGGTGTATTCGTACCGGTTGTCGATCGTGCACTTCTGGGCGCTGATCACCCTGTACATCTGGGCCGGCCCGCACCATTTGCATTACACCGCACTGCCGGACTGGGCACAGTCGCTCGGCATGGCGATGTCGCTGATTCTGCTGGCGCCGAGCTGGGGCGGGATGATCAACGGGATGATGACGCTGTCGGGTGCCTGGCATCAGTTGCGCACCGACCCGATCCTGCGCTTCCTCGTTCTGTCGCTGGCGTTCTACGGCATGTCGACCTTCGAAGGCCCGATGATGGCGATCAAGACCGTCAATGCCCTCTCCCACTACACCGACTGGACCATCGGCCATGTACACGCCGGCGCCCTCGGCTGGGTGGCGATGATTACGTTTGGCGCGACCTATCACATGGTGCCAAAAGTGTTCGGCCGCGAGCGGATGCACAGCACGCCGCTGATCAACCTGCACTTCTGGCTGGCGACCATCGGCACCGTGTTGTACATCGCTTCGATGTGGGTCAACGGCATCACCCAGGGCCTGATGTGGCGGGCGATCAACGAGGACGGCACGCTGACCTACTCGTTCGTCGAAGCGCTGCAGGCCAGTCATCCTGGGTTTGTCGTACGGTTTGCCGGTGGGGTGTTCTTCCTCAGCGGTATGTTGCTGATGGCCTATAACGTGTGGCGCACGGTGCGGGTGGCGGACGTTGCGATTGCCCACCGTGAAGCGCAGATCGCCTGATCAAGGGAGCCGGTCATGTTCGATATTTTTTTGAATGTGTTGGGCGTGCTGTTTTTGTGGTTGTCGGTGGAGTATTGCTTGCGCCATGAAACGGCTGAAAGCCTGGATGATGCGAGCCTGACGCCGTTTGCCGATGATCCGGAGGTGGCGCGGCGGGTTGAGCTGGCCACCGGCAAGACCGTGAAAGCGGTGGCGCCGGAAACGGCGAAGCCGGGCTGGATCAATCTCGACATGTAGCCGCAAATGGCTGTCCACTGTTGATCGTTCCCACTCCGCGTGGGAACGATCTTTCACAGCAATTCAGACCCTGCGCAGACGCGCCATGCTCAGGGTGTCGACCCATTGCCCGTCACGCACGGCGTAATCGCGGAACAGGCCTTCGTTTTCGAAGCCGAACTTGCGGTAGAGGCCGATGGCCGCTTCGTTGTCGGCGTACACCGAAAGCTCGACCCGGTGCAGGTTCATCCAGTTGTCGGCGACATCCAGCGCCGCCGACAACAGCTTCGAACCGACGCCCTTGCCCTGCCACGCCACCGCAACGGCCATGCCGACACTGCCGGCATGGCTGCGGCGCACACGGGAAAAAGCCTCCAACCCCAGATGACCGATCACCGCACCCTGATGCAACGCCACCAGTTTCACCATCCGTTCGTTTTCCGGCATCAGTCGTTGGCGCCAGATCTCGGCAGACTGAAACGGCATCTGCAACACCTGCCGGGTCACGGCCGGGTCGTTGTAGAGCGCGGTGACACCTTCGATGTGGGACTCGCTGAAGCGTTCGAGGTGAATGACGGGGTTGTGCTCAGGCATGAAAGATCCCTCCTGGATCAGTGCGTGGCCGGTCACTTTAAACCGCTTCTTCACGGACTCGCCATGCCTGTTTAAAGCCGTTGACCGAAACTTCCGGCAAGCTACAACGCCTTGCGCCATTGCCTACGCATCCGCCAGAATCCGCCGGCTTGTGCGCCTTGAGGGCCGGCCCTATCGTTTCCGGGTCGCTGACGAATCAGCGATCGAGTCTCGCAGCCCGCGATCTCTGGACGCACAACACCCTCCAGTTTTATGGCGGCTGTACGTGGGAGACCTTCGGGTCTGCCGGTTCTAGAGTCCCGGTCTGCGACCCGCGTATAGCTGCCACCTCTTCGTATCGCAGCGAATCGTGGCGGCTCCATGACTCTGGAGATTCAATCATGATCAAACCAACACCAAACCCACCCGAAACCGACCCGACCTCGCCCTACGAAACCCTCGATTCCAAGAAATTCCACGAAGCCGCCGACCGCGCCCTCGATCACTACCTCAACCCGTTCCACCCCAGAAAACCGCTGCTCAAACCCAACACCCGCTACCTCATCGCTCCCGGCATCCCGAATGAAGAACTGCTGGCCGACGCCTGCGAAACCCTGACCTCGGCCAAAACCATCAACAAAGGGCATCAACAAAGGGGACGTATTAACAAAGGGGACGGATTTATTAAATTAAGTCCGTCCTTTTTACGCGATTATTCAAACCACTCCTGCCGCTCATTGAAGGTGCGTTGAATCAACTCCACCAACACCTGCACCTCCCCGACACTCTGCGAGTCACTGTTCACCGCCAACCACGCCTGCAACCGCATCGCCTCCTCAAACAACCCCGGCAACGCCACCAACCCGCGATCAAATCGGCTCATGTACATCGGCAGCAACCCGATGCATGCGCTGCACCGAATCATCTCCAGCATCAGTTCATAAGACTGCATCTGAACCACCCCAGCCAGACGTTGCTCGACCAGATTGTTCCACGGTCGGAAGCTGTCGATCTGCCGGTCATGCTGCCATTGCACCAGCATGAAATCTGCGAGGTCATCAGGACTTTCCGGGCGTGCAGTCACGCGGGAGTAGCGTTTGGCGATGTGCGGCTGGTATTCCAGTTGCGCGAGGCGCTGCGGTTCGCTGGTGGCGAAGGTCGGGCCGGGATGCGGGGTGTCGCCGTGGGCGAGCCACAGCACGATGTCGGCACTGACCGCGCGCAGGGCCAGTTCGCTGTCGAGGGCGATGATCTCGAGGCGCACGCTGGCGTTGCGGCGCAGCAGTGCGATGAGGTCGCGGCCGAGGATGTCGTGCAGGATCGATTCGGCGACGGCCAGCCTGATCAGGGGTTGCTCGATCACAGGGAGTTTGCGTTCGTGGGCCAGGGCCACCAGTTGCGCCTGTAATTGCTGGCCTTCGCGGGTCAGCGTCAAGGCACTGCCCTGAAAGCTGAACAACGCGCATTGCAATTGCTGTTCAAGCTGCGCCAGTTGTTTGCGCAGCAGGGTCGAGCGCACGTTGAGGCTGCGGGCGGCCTGCATGAAGCAGCCGCAACGGGCGCTGACCAAAAAGTATTGCGCGATTTCGCCCTCGATCTTCGCAACCTGCGCCAGCCAGGGTTCGGCCTTTTCCTGCGGCCAGCGAAAATCGGGGCTGCCCTGTCGTCCTGCGGGTTCGGTGAATGACATCGATGACTCCCTGTCGATCTTTGTTGTTTGCCTTTGCACATCTCCTGTGGGAGCTGCGGTGAATCTGAATTACAGCTTTTCCTCCAGCACCTTGTTGAGTTCGGCCCCGTCGATGCTCAGGGTCGCGGTATTGAGCATGCCATCGAGATACGCCTGGGCGATCTGTTCCTGACGCTGGGCCCGCAAGGCCTGGGTCAGTTGGTCACGCAGTTCGTCGAGGGTCGCGGTGCGGGCCGGTTGTTGTTCGGTGAGTTTGATCACATGGAACCCGGCGCTGCTTTGCACGGGATCGGAAACCGCTCCGACCTTGAGTCGAGCGACGGCGCCACGCACTTCCGGCACCAGTTGCTGCAACGGTTGCAGACCGGTGTCGCCGCCGCGTTCGGCAGTGAGGCGATCCTGGGAAAACTCCTTGGCCATTGCTGCAAACTCCGCCGGAGCCGCCTGAGCTTTCTTGCTCAAATCCGCCGCCTGCTTGCGCACGGTTTCAAGGTTCTGCGGCTCGTTCACCCCGAGGAAAATCTGGCTGACCCGATACAGCGCCGGCGTCTGCCAATTGGCCTTGCCCGCGTCATAGGCCTGCTGCAATTCGGCGGCGCTCGGATAGTCCGCCGGCACTTTGCTCACCGACTGCAAATAGTCGCGGAACACGATCTGCTCGGTGGCCGCGCGGGTCTGCCGCACTACGTCCGGACGCTGTGCCCAGCCCTGGGCGTCGGCCTGTTCCAGCACGGCTTTTTCAGCCAGGCGTGAACGAATCCAGCGCTCCAGCGCCTCACGATTGCCGCGCAGTTGCTCGCGGGTCTGCGGTGGAACAGCCGCCAGTAACGCCTGCAATTCCTCCGGCGTGACTTGCTGATTGCCCAACCGCGCCACCGCCGGCCCGGCACTGGCGCCCACGACCGGCGCCGGTTGCTGGGCGGCGACCGGGTCATTGCCCGGCCGCACCACCAGCGCCACGGCCACCACCAACAGCGCCACCGCAGCGGCGCTGATCACCATGGCAGGTTTCGTCACAGCGCGACTTCCTCTTGCTCAACCTTTGGAGCCTGGGCGGCAGCGGAGTTCTGGGTGAAGTCACGCAGGTACACAATGAATTCCTGCAGCAGGCGATCCCACAGTTCCAGATTGCCGCGCAGGTAATCGCTGCTGACGCCGGCGGCCACCACCACGTCCATCTCCATCACCAGAAACTCGCCCTGCAACGACAACCGGGCAAAGCGACGGGTCGCGTTCCACTGTTCGGCCACACCCGCCGGCAATTCACCCTGTACGCGCAGTGCGCAGCTGAAGGTGAAGTCGACGTAGCTGCCCTGCTCCACCACCGCCGGGTTGCCGAAACGCACCGCGTAACCGATGCCCTGACTGGCGCTGAGCAGTTGAACGATGCCGTTCTGTTCGGTCTGGTTGACGCGGTAACCGGCGGCTTGCAGCACTTCGGTCAGGGATTTCGGGGATACGTGGCTGATCAATTGAGTCATGACTTCTTCCTTGTTCATTAATGTGCGAGCGCCGCTTGCGGCGCATCGAATTGTGTCTTGTACAGCTCATCGCCGAAGCCCTGAGCCAGTTCATCGAACTTGACCCGGGCGCTGCCGGCGAAGGGCTGGCGGATCTTCATCACCTCGGCCACATCGATGTTTTCGTAGGCGGTAAGGATCTGCTTGGCCACGCCGTACATTTGCTGATTCTTGACCGAACATTGCTGCACTTGTGTGTCACGTTCGGCCAATTGCGCTTGAAGCTTAGACCGTTCTGCCTCTTTGGCACGGGCCATGACCAACAGCTCGTCATAGGCCTTCTTGAACTTGCCGGTCTGTTCGTTGCTGGCCGCCACCTGCGCCTGAGCCTGGCTGTGCAGACTCTGCTGCTGCCCGGCCAATTGCTCGGCGAGGCCTTTGGCCTTGGCCAGTTCGGCAGTCAATTGCTTGATTTGCGCCTGCGCTGCCTTGGCTTCGTTCTGCGCCGCCAGTTGCGCGGCGCTGGCCTGGGCCTGCTGGCTTTGCAGGGTTTGCAGCTGCTGGGTGGTGCTGCGCAACTGGGTGCGCAAACGCTCTTCCATGCCTTCGGCGCTGGCCCCGCTGGCGACTATCAAGCCCAGACCCAACAGTAAAAATCGCGCGTTCATAACCCTCTCCCGGCGCCTTAGAAGCGCGTGTTGATCTCGAGCTGCAAGACGTCGATGTCGAACGGCGCGCCATACACCGCCTCGGTGCTCATCCAGCGACCGGTGGCGTAGACGTTCTTCGCCAGACCGTAGTTGCCCCCGAGGATGTAACCCTTGGCGTTGGTGCCGCCGAGGTGGAACGACGAGTCGTTGAAGCCGTCCGGCAAGGCATCCGGCTGGATGTACTTGTAGCCGGCGAACAGGTTCCAGTCGCCCTGCTTCTTCAGGTCCAGCGCGTTGCCGAGGGTGAACTGCACCATCCACGCATTGGCGCCGCTTTCGATGTTGCCGCTGCTGTCGAGGTTGTTGACCAGTTGCCCGGCCGAACGCTTGCGCATGTCGCCTTCGTCGTAGCCGAGGTTGTGGATGTAGTTGCCCTGGCTGCGCAGTTTGAAGTCGGCAGGCAGGTCGGCGTCCCAGACCAGGTTCAGGTCCAGCAGGTTGAATTCCGAAGCCAGGCCAACAAATTGCGGCTGCGGCGTGGTGGTCGGGTTAAGCGGGTTCGGCGTGATGTCGCGCAGCAGGAACACGCTGTTGCCCTTCTGCATGAACGCCGCGCGGGTGCCGTCGCTGTCGCAACCCGGCGCGCCGGCCCACGGCTCGCAAGGGCTGGAGCGCTGGCCCTGGATGTCTTCGAAGCGGTAGTAGGCCAACGCGCCTTTCAGGCGGTTGTTGCTGTTGATCGCCCACTTGGCGCCGACCTGCGCGCCGTACAGCCATTTGTTGTCGCTTTCTTCCTTGTCGAAGCCGTTGCTGGTGGTGGTGTCGCTGGTGTAATCCACCGGGAACGCGCCGACGGTGCCGAACACGCCCCAGTCGCGGTTCAGTTTGTGGTCGAAGATCGCCGCCACACCGTCGAAGTTCAGGTCATTGGAATACAACATGTCGGTGGACATGAACGGGTTGCCGAAGCGGCCACCGGTCAGGGTCAGTTCATCCGACGGTTTCCAGGTCAGGTAGCCCTGATCGAGCCAGATGTCCTTCTTGGCAAAACCGCCGCCGAGGTTCTGGGTGGTCGACACCGGGTTGTTGTCCGAGCCGGTGCCAATGCGGATGCCAGCAGTCCATTCGGGCGAAATCTCCGCTTTCATGCCCAGCCGCGCACGCAGGCGGAACAGGTTGGTGCGGTCTTCACGGGTGTTGAGCAACGGCGGCAACGCGGTGCTGCTGTTGGGGTTCACGTCGTATGGGCCGTTGTTGTTGAGCCGGGCGAAGTCGACGATTTCGTTGCTGTTGCTGCCCGAGTAGTAGCGCGATTCGTCGCGCAGACGGATGTCGCCGTCGAAGCTGATGCGTGACGCCCAGTCCGGGAAAGTGTTGGGCGCGGCCCAGTTTTCCTGTTTGGCAGTGGCCATGACTTCAGCCTTGACCTGATCGCGGATCTGGTCGCGTACCGCCGCCGGCACGTATTGCACCCGTACATCGCCCGGTGCGGCGACCGGCCCGGCCGCCACGGCGGTAGACGCCGCAGCCTGTTTGGCCTGGGCCGCTTCGTTCTGGGCCTGGGCGATCAGCGCGTCGGCTTTGTCCTGTTTCAGAATGCCCTGCTCGACCAGCAAGCGGATCAGATTGATCGTGGCGTTCTCCGAGGGCGCAGGCGCTGCCGCGGCCTGACCGACCAGGGTCGCGATGACCATGCCGACCGCCAGGGACAATCGATTCACGTTGGAAATCATCTGCACACAACTCCTTTTCATACAGCTTTATGAATTCGGTTAACCCGGACGCCGCCCTTGCAGGGACATGCGCACAGGCAAGGTGATGGAGGCCGGTGGCCGTTCGCTCAGATGGGGCGCGTTACGCAACGCGGCCAGCACCTGCGTATCGATCTCGGGGTTGCCGCTGGACTTGACCAGTTCGACCCGGGTGATCTCGCCGACGCCGCTCAGCCAGACATCGGCCTGCAACGAAAATGCGAGGTTGCGCAGGTCGGGGTTCTCCCGAAGCAGCTTCTGGAAGGTGAACGCGAGGAACTGGCTGTAGGTGCCGTTGCCCACGCGCCCACCACCGGCGCCGGCCATGCCGCCGCCCTTGCCCGCGCCGATGTTGAAGGCGTCGTTGCCGCTCTGGGCGTCGCCGTCCATTTGCATCGGGTTGGCCAGGTCGTCCGCCGGCGATGGCGGCGCTTCTTCCTCGGGTTTCACTTCCTGTGGCTCGGGTGTCGGCTCCGGCTCGACGACTTTTTCTTCTACCGGGGTTTCCGGCTCCGGCGGTTTTTCCGGCGGCGGAGGTGGCGGTGGCGGCAACGGAATGATCGTCGGCACCTTCGGCGCTTCCCGGCGGATGCCGCTCATGTCGTTGGCCCACTGCCACAGGAACCACGTGGCAAGTGCGCCGAGGATCAGCCCGGCGCCCCACTTCACGTAGCGCACTGGCGACTTCTTCACCGGCAGCGGTTCGATTGGCATCTGTGCAGTCATGACTCAGCCCTGCGTCGGTTTGCCGGTGACGAGACCGACCTGGGACAGTTCGAGCCGGCGCAACAGATCCAGCACTTCGATGACCTTCTGGTACTGCACCGTGGCGTCGCCGCGCACGATCACCGGGAAGTCCGGGTTCTGCGCCTTCTCAATGCGCAGGCGTTCTTCCAGCTCCGGCAGGGTCACCGGGTAGGCGTCGAGGAACACCTGGCCGCCGTCGTTGACCGAAATCGCCTTGGTCTTGGCCTCGGACAGCGACACCGCGGCGCTGGCCTTGGGCAGGTTGATCTGGATCCCGGAGACCTGCGCGGTGGCGGTGAGGATGAACATCACCAGCACCACCATCAGCACGTCCACCAGTGGCGTGATGTTGATGCTGTCAACCGCTGCATCTTCATCATCGTCGTGGGAGGCATTTACGGACGCCATGTCAGTGCTCCTCAGGCCGGTACGGAGTGGTTGGCGTGATGACCGCGCTGATGCGCCGCTTCACTGGACTGGCCTTCGCCGTGCATCTCCGCCAGACGGGTGATGAACTCGTCGACGAACACGCGCATGTCGGCGCTGACTTCCTTGTTGCGGGTGATCAGGCGGTTGTAGCCAAACAGCGCCGGGATCGCGACGAACAGGCCCATGGCGGTGGCGAGCAACGCGGCCGCCATACCCGGGGCAATGGCGTTGATGTTCACGTCGCCGGCCATCGCCGTGCCGAGGAACACCACCATGATCCCCAGCACGGTGCCGAGCAGGCCGATGTACGGGCCACCGGCGATGGCGTTGGACAGGGTCGAGAGTTTCGAGCTCAGTTGCTGGTTTTCCCGGGTGCGCACGCCGTCCATGGAGCAGCGGATCGCTTCGATGGTCGCCGCCGAAACCGACGAGGTGTCGGCGCCCTGCTCGCGGCGGGTGCGGATTTCTTTCACCGCCACCTGATACAGGCGCCACAGCGGCGAATGCTGCAGACGCTGGGCGAGTTGCGTGTCGTCGGCGAACATTTCCAGGCGAGTGCCGACCTTGGCGAATTGCACGCGGAAGTCTTCGTTGGCAGCGGTGACGCGGCTCAGGGTGCGGTTCTTGCGCAGCATGATGATCCACGACTGGAACATCATCAGCACCAACACCGCGATGATCACCCAGGCATCTACCGGCACGGCATTGAGCAGGAAGCCGAGGCTGCCGAAACCGAAGCCGGACTGTTCTTCATCGGCGCCGTAAGCCACCAGTTTCGACTCGGCGCCCTGGGAAGTGGCGTCGGCCAGCAACAGCGGCGCCGGGCGGGCAACTTTCGACAGGCGCAGTTCGTCGATGGCGCCCACGAACGGCTGGAAAGGACCTTCGTGCAGGTCGGCGCCGATGGCCATGACCGAGTTGAACGCCGGCATCGCTTGAGCCAGCGCTGCGCTTTCGCGACCGTTGATGTACAGCGTCACCTTCGAACCTTCAGCGGTCAGGGCGACGTGTTGCCATTGACCCGGATTCAGCGGTTGCGTGGCCACGGCGCGCTGTCCATCGATTTCCACGAACGGCACACCTTGGTTCACACCGACCAGCAGGTTGTTGGTGCCTTCGCGGCGGGCCAGGATCAGTTGCTCGCCGTTGGCCTGATCCAGTCGCAGCCAGGCACTGAAGGTGAAGGCGCTGCCAGCGTTGTGCTGCAACGACGGGCTGGCCGGCAGCAACAATGGCTGACCGCTGAACTGCAAGGCCCGCCCTACTACGCCGTCAATCGCGGCGCCGGTGGCGCTCTGCGCGGTGTTGCCGTAGGCGGTGGTGTCTTTGGCCGGGGTGCCGGTGGCGCCGTCGAAGTGGTAGAGCGCGGTGTAATTCGGATCGAAGGTCAACTGGCCGTTGCCGGTGGCCGGGGCTTTCTGGTTGCCGTAGTACATCCAGATGTCCTGGCGCTGGCCGCCCTCGACATTCGGCACATCGACCCAGATCAGCGCCATGCCCATCAGCGCGTCGAAGCTTTCAATCTGGTGGTTGAGCACGGTCTTGTCGTCGGCTGCGACAAAGCGCAGGTCCGAGCCGTCCTCTTTCACGCCGTCAAAGGTGAAGTTGCCGGTGTGCAGGCGCACCAGCAGCGCGGTGCGGCCGAGGGCCTGATTGATCCCGGCGCCTTGGGGCGTGGTGTCGACGGCAATCTGTTTGCGGTAATGCCAGTCGTCCTGCCACCAGGCCTGAGCCGTGGCCGGGAGCACGAAGCCCAGGCAGATCAACAACGAAAGGAATAGGCGCTGCATGGAAAGTGCTCCTTGTTAGAAAGTGGCCTGTAGGTTGAAGTGCAGGCGCGATTCCTGTTTCGAGGTGTTCGGCCCTTCGAGTAACGGGTAGCCCCAGTCGACGCTGCCGGACAGCCATTTGCTCAGGCTGGCGCGGGTGCCGAGGCCGACACTGGCCAGGCCGTAACTGGCGTCCTGGTCCGGCAGTTCGTCGCGCAGGTAGAGTTGCGCGCCTTCGGCGAAGGCGTAGAAGCGCCAGTCCTGCATCCAGGTGCCGGCGTACCTGGCCAGCGACGGTGTGCGGACTTCCTGGCTGAGCAACACGCCGTCATCGCCGGTGCGTTCGGCGGCCAGATAGCCGCGTACCGAAGTTGCGCCGCCGGCGGAGAATTGTTCGTTGGAAACCAGTGGCCCCGACGCCAGCTGGAACGCGGCCTTGCTCGCGCTCTGCCAGTCGTTGTCGAAGGTCCAGGTGAAACTGGTGTCGCCCTTGAGCACGGCGAAACTCGGTTTGGCGCGGTAGCGCTTGTAGTCGAACTCTTCGTCGGAGCTGCCGTAGCCGAAAATGCTGCGGGTAGCCGCAACGAGGCTCAGGCCGAGGCCGAGCTGGCTTTTTTCGGTGTAGCGATAGCCGTTGTAGGCGAAGGTGAACGGCGCGTATTTCAGCGGCACCTTGTCGCTCTCGCCGGACAGGGTCAGGCGTTCGTCGAAGTCCTTGAAGTCGATGCCGGCCGACAGCAAGTTCGACCAACTGCCGCTGGACGGGATGGTGTAAATCGCCGACACGCCGTAGGAGTGACCCTTGCCGAGCACGTTGCTGCCGCCGATGGTGGCAACGTTACTGTCGGACTGGTAACCGGAGAACTGCACGCTCCAGCGGTCAGTCAGCGGCGCGGTGTACGAGCCGGACCAGACCTTGGCGTTGTCGGTGTCCTGCGGCGCGGTGAAGTAGGTCAGGTTGATGCTGTGACCGAGCTGCCAGAGGTTGTTGTAGCCGAGGCTGGTGACGGCGCGCAGCTTTTCGGTGTCGGCGCTGTAGTCGTTGTTCAGACCCACGCTGGCGGTCCACGGGTTCTGGTCTTCGACTTGCAGATCGACGTCCATGGTGCCGGGGCGCTGGCCTTCGCGCACCAGCGGCATCACCTGCCGGCCCGGGGTCTTGTTGAGTTGCGCCAGTTCGCCCTGGACCTTGGCGAAGTCCGGCACCTCGCCTTCCTTCAGCGCCGGGACGTTGTCGCGGATGTCCAGCGGCGAATAGTGTTTGGCGCCGACCACCCGCACCCGGCCGACCTTGGTTTCGCTGACTTGCAGATAGACGATGCCGTCGGCCACCGCCTGCTCCGGCAGCTCGACGAACACCGACTGATAGCCGCGTTCCTGATAGACCTTCTGCAAGGCATCCCGCGCGCCTTCGATGTCGCTCAGGGCTTTTTGCGGGCCGAGGAACGGGTACACCGCTTCTTCGATGGCCCGGGCATCGAGCACAGTGTTGCCGCGCACGAAGTATTCGTTGACGTCCACCAGACGCTGCGCACCTGCGTTTGCAGCCTCCTCGGCGAACGCCGGCTGCACGCCGGCCGTCACCAGCAGCCAGCCCCACAGCGCCAGCCGTGACGTGAAAATCTGCTCCACACTACCCCCTGAAATTCGCGATGACCTGTTGGCGTCTCGGCGCCCTGTGTATTGCGTCGGTTGCTGGCCGCCGTCAGTTGCTGACGTGCGGGGCGCAGGCGTGCTTGCCAAGCCAGGTGTGCAGCAGCGCGAAGTTCAAGGAGAACTCGGGCATTTGCAGCAAGGCACCGCAGAACACTTCGCCAATGATTTTCTGAATGAGCAGCACCGCACGGGGCTCGTTGAGCAGCGTGGCGATGTCGCGACTAAGGACGTTGTAGCTCCAGACTTTCTGGTTCAGGCCCAGGCCGACGAACCAGCGGAACAGCAGGTTGTAATTGAGTTGTTCGAACAGCTGCTGCTCGCTCGGCACCGAATACAACAGTTGCAGGAGCAGGATATGCATGACCGTTTGGGCCGGGATCAGCATGCCGGGCTGGGTGTTGAGTTCGTGCAGGAGATCGGCGTGGGCGTCGAACAGGTCGTCGATCTGCGGGCGCAGCAGCACCAGCGAATGACCCGGCGGAATGTAGCTGGAAACCTCTTTCAAGGCGCCCTGCCAGTCATCCTGCGACACGATCCAGACCCACGGCGCGCCGTAGCGATACACCGAAACCGGCTTCTTGCGCGCGGCTTCGACGATCTTCGACAGGCGTTGATCGAGTTCCTGCATGCCCACTTTCGAGTAGCGTTCCATAGTCCCCATTGCCTCACTCCCGGCGTCCCGCCTCGGCTTGTGAAAAGCGCCCAAAGGGCCCCTCAAGCGCGTTACATAGGCATGACCGGACTGGCGATGTGCTACCGAACTTTTGTCATAAAAGCTTCATTACAGAATTTGATCGGGAAACGGCGGGCATAAAAAAACCTGTGGGAACTGGCTGGTTCCCACAGGTTTTCGTCGTGATTGAACGTCAGGAATAAACCGGCCAGGTATCGACGATCTTGCCGCCACGTACCGCCAGCAAGTCACCGAATTGCAGAAGGACGGCTTCAGTCTGCGTCGGCCGCAGAAAGACTTGATCCTCCACCGTCAGCCCCACGGCATTCGAACCATTGACCATCTCCTGATTCGAGCTGCGCCCATAAATACCATTGCTCTGCAGCCCCGGCGGCGATTCGAACTCGGCCATCCAGTTGCCGCCGTAGATGAAAAAGGTCTGGCGCTGGTTGGCGTCCCACCACGAAAACAGTTTGGACTTGTCGTCCAGCGCCGGGATGTTCACCGCCCCCGTGCTTTTCAACACCGGGGTGGCGATGTACGTGGCAGGCACATGCTCTACCAGTGACGGTAGATCATAGTGCGTCGGCTTGAGCATCGCCGTGCCCACCGAGACTTCACTGCTCAGGCTTTCGTTTTCGTGCATGCGATAACTTGGACTTCCGGCAGTGTTCAGACACAAGCCGTCATGCCACAGCGCCGGGTATTGCTGCCGGGTGAAGTCGACGCAGCGCTGATAAATCACCATCACCTTGGCGAACAGTTCCTCGGGTGAGCCGAGAATCCCCGGCACGCCCATGCCCACGAACGGGTCGTAGCCCATGAACCCGGCGAACTCCAGGTGCTGCGGGTTGGCGGCGATCAGCGCGAGCATCTGCCCGAGCACGTTCACGTCACTGACCCCGCCCCGGTGCAGGCCGACGTCCAGTTCGATGTTGATCCGCATCCGGGTGCCCAGTCCTTGGGCCAGCGCGAGGTATTGCTGCAGGCGTTCGGGGTTGTCGATCAGCCATTGCAGTTGCTTCGCCGGGTCGAACGGGCCTTTGTGGGTCTGGTAGAACAACTCGGCCGAGCGCACCGGCAACGGCTTGCCGAGCAAGATGTCGGACTGCGGATAGACCTGCGCATCGTGATTGAGAAACGGCTGATGAAACGACATCAACCGTTGCGTTCCTGCCCGTTGGCCTATGTAGCTGAGCAGCCCCGGCGACGGCAGCGATTTCTCCACCAGTCGCAGGTGTTTGCCGCTGCGTTTCACCGAACCCATCACCACGTCGATGTTGTGGTCGAGGCGATCCAGATCGATCAACAACACCGGGCGCATCGGGCCTTTGGTCTTGAGTTCGTTGTTCAGCGCCCGGAAATACTCGCTGTAAGGCCCGCCGCGATCCCCCGGCCGCAGCCACGCACCCACACCCACCAGCAAGGCGCCGACACCCAAGGTGCCAAGCACAAAATTGCGTCGATTGACCGCCATCAGCTCACCCCCAGAATCGACGACAGATGCCCGTTGAGAAACTTGCCGCTCGGGTCCAGCGCCTGGCGTACCTGAATGAATTCCTGCCAGCGCGGGTACAACGTCTGCAACGTCCTGGCATTGAGCGTGTGCAATTTGCCCCAGTGCGGGCGGCCGTTGTACTTCCAGAAGATCGGCTCGACGGCGGCGAAGAAGTTGTGATGATCCATCTGATAATGCTGGTGGACCGAGATCGAACAGCTGTCGCGGCCCTCGAACATGCTCAAAGGAATGTCGTCGGCCTTGACGTAGCGATACTCGATGGGAAACCAGGTGCGCAGGTCCTTGTCGCGGATCAGCTTGAGAATCTCGCGCAGGCACGCCGGGCCATGTTCGGCGGGCACCGAATATTCCATTTCGTTGAAACGCACGGTGCGCACGTTGGCGTAGATGTCGAACGAGTCGCCGACCCGATCCTCGAAACTCGCCAGATGCCGCAGGCTGTTGAGCAGCGAACTGCGCAGGCCCGGGAAGTCGCTGCCGTACTTGTCGATTTTCTCGATCAGGGTCACGAACTCGTTGCCGCCCTCCTCTTCGGGCGGGATCGGCGGCGTGGCCGGGTCGGTGGTTTCGTTGAGGGCGATCGACAAGGCGTAGTCGGAATGGGTGACGACGAGCATTTCCCAGTGCTGGTTTTCCGATGTGTTCTTGTCGATGTCTTCCAGCAGTTCTTCGGTCTTGGCGATCCATTGGCGTTCGCGCAGGCGGTAGGCCGGGCGATTTTGCAGGCGGATTTTGGTCGCTACGCCCAACGCGCCGAGGGACACCCGGGCGGCGTTGAACACTTCGGGATGACGCTGGCTGTCACAATCCAGCACCTCGCCGCTGGCGGTCACCAGTTGCATGCCGCAGACGTGGGCGGAATAGGACTGGAAGGTTTTGCCTGTGCCATGGGTCGAGGTGGAAATCGCCCCGGCGAGGGTCTGGTAGTCGATGTCGGCCATGTTTTGCAGGGCCTGGCCGACGTCCTTGAGCGGAACGCCCATGCGCGACATCGGTGTGCCGGCGGCGAATTCGGCTTGCAGGGTTTTCGGGTCGTGATTGAGCAGCCCGTTGAAGTAGCTCAGGGACAGCAACGTGCCGTCGGTGGGCACCAGCGCGCTGAAGGAATGCGCCGAGCCGACCGGACGGATCTTGCCCGGTGCCTGCTGAATCACTGCCGTCAGTTCATCCAGGTTCTTCGGCGCCACTCGCGCCGCCGGCAGGCAGCTCTGGCCGCCCGACCAGTTGCGCCACGGGATCAACCGGGGTGCGCGCATCAATTGGCCCAAGACCGGATTCGTCGCCAGCGCACTGAACGCACCGACGATGCTTGCCCGTTGCAACAGCTGACGTCGAGTCAGATCCATCGTCATGCGCGCACCCTTATTGTGGCAGCGGCTGATCGGCCATGAAGCCGATCAACTGGAGGAATTGTTCTTCCGAGCACTCGACGCACTGGCCCATCGGCGGCATGCCGTTGTAGCCATTGATGGCGTGGTCGAGCAGCGTGTCGGCGCCCTGCTGGATGCGTGGTTCCCAGGCCTTGCGGTCACCGGTCAGCGGCGCATTGGCGGCGGGGTTGGCGTGACAGAGCTGGCAGCTGTTGGCGTAGATCTGCGCCAGCGCCGGGTCTTTGGGAATGGCGTTGTTGGTACTGGCCGGGGGTTTGGGGTCTTCGCCGCAGCCGGCCAGTGCAGCGACCAGCATCAGCGGCAACATGATTCGGGATGCCCGCATAACGATCCTCGCGTGGGGTGCCACTTATTGTTGTGATCACACCTTAAGGCAGCGACGCCAGCGCGTTGAGGGCATTGCGGGCCAGCAAAGGGGGCATCCGGGGACAGCCAGGACGCAGCTCGACATCGTCTAAACGGCGGATATTTTGCTGAGCCCTCTGCCCTGCGCCTTTGCGTGACATTCGCGTGACATTTGCGGGTTTAAATTGCAGCGCGTTCAGGCGTATAACCTGTACAGACTTTTCAATTGGCAAGCAGGGTAGCGACATGACCACAGCAAACATCCTTGGCAATCTGTTCCCTTCTGTCAGCGACATCCCGGAAAAATACCGCCTCGACGGTCAGGTCGAACAACGCGAATACCTGGTCGATGGCGAGTTGCGCCGCTGGGACGGCCCCCTCGCCACCGTGCGCAGCCCGGTCTATCTGCACGGCGAAAACGGCGATGAACAAGTGATCCTCGGCAGCACGCCGCTGCTGGACGCCGACACTGCCCTCACTGCCCTGGACGCCGCCGTGCGCGCCTATGACCGGGGCCAGGGCCTGTGGCCAACCATGCGCGTGGCCGAACGTATCCAGCACGTCGAAGCCTTCCTCGGGCGCATGCGCCAGCAGCGCGACGCCGTGGTGAAACTGCTGATGTGGGAAATCGGCAAGAACCTCAAGGACTCGGAAAAAGAGTTCGACCGCACCTGCGACTACATCGTCGACACTATCAACGCGCTTAAAGAACTCGACCGCCGCTCCAGCCGTTTTGAACTGGAACAGGACACCCTCGGCCAGATCCGTCGCGTCCCGCTTGGCGTGGCGCTGTGCATGGGGCCTTACAACTATCCGTTGAACGAAACCTTCACCACGCTGATTCCGGCGCTGATCATGGGCAACACCGTGGTGTTCAAACCGGCCAAGCTCGGTGTGCTGCTGATCCGTCCGCTGCTCGAAGCCTTCCGCGACAGCTTCCCCACCGGCGTGATCAACGTGATTTACGGCAGCGGCCGCGAGACCGTCAGTGCGTTGATGGCCAGCGGCAAGATCGACATCTTCGCCTTCATCGGCACCAACAAGGCCGCCAGCGACCTGAAGAAACTGCACCCGAAACCGCACCGTTTGCGCGCCGCACTGGGGCTGGATGCGAAAAACCCCGGGATCGTCCTGCCGGAGGTGGATCTGGACAATGCGGTCAGCGAAGCGGTCACTGGCTCCCTGTCGTTCAACGGCCAGCGCTGCACTGCGTTGAAAATCCTGTTCGTGCATGAAGACGTGGTCGAAAGTTTCATCGAGAAATTCAACGCCAAACTGGCCAGCCTCAAACCGGGCATGCCGTGGGACAGCGGCGTGTCGCTGACGCCGCTGCCGGAGTCGGGCAAGGTCGATTACTTGCACGGTCTGGTGGCCGATGCGCAAAGCAAGGGCGCCCAAGTGGTCAACCCGAATGGCGGTGAATCGCGGGAATCGTTCTTCTATCCGGCGGTGCTGTACCCGGTGACACCGCAGATGCGCGTGTATCAGGAAGAGCAATTCGGCCCGGTAGTGCCAATCGTGCCGTACCGTCACCTCGATACCGTGATCGACTACGTACTGGAATCGGACTTCGGCCAGCAACTGAGCATCTTCGGCACCAACCCGGTGGCGGTTGGCCGTTTGGTCGACACCTTCGCCAACCAGGTCGGACGGATCAACCTCAACGCCCAATGCCAGCGCGGCCCGGACACCTACCCGTTCAACGGCCGCAAGAACTCCGCCGAAGGCACGCTGTCCGTACACGATGCGCTGCGGGTGTTTTCGATCCGTACGCTGGTGGCGACCAAGTTCCAGGAACCCAACAAGGATCTGATCAGCGAAATCATTCGCGGGCGCGATTCGAATTTCATCGCCACCGATTACATCTTCTGAGGAGGAATCACCGCTGAGCACTTTCAGCCCTCACCGCTGGCCGCCGCTGTTGCGGCGGATTCTGCGGCCATTGTTGGACCCGTACCGTCGCTACCGGCACGCGCGGTTGATTCATGCGGTGCGGGTGGCACTGGGGTTGCTGGCGACAATCCTGCTGACCACCGGCATCAACCTGCCCCACGGCGAGTGGGCGTCGGTGACCATGCTGGTGGTGATCGGCGGCTTGCAGCACCACGGCAACATCGGCAAGAAAGCCGCCGAGCGCGCCACCGGCACCTTGATCGGTGCCGGCGTCGGTCTGTTATTAGTGGCGCAACAGGCCTGGCTCGGTCTGCCGTGGCTGACCTATTTTGCAATGGCGGTGGTGTGCGGATTCTTCTCCTATCACGCCATCGGCAAGGGTGGCTATACCGCCCTGCTCTCCGCCATCACCGTTTTCATCGTCGCCGGGCATGGCGACAACCCGATCACCGACGGGCTGTGGCGCGGGGTCGATATCCTGATCGGTATCGCCCTGGCCCTGGCCTTTTCCTTCGCCCTGCCGCTGTACGCGGTGTACTCGTGGCGCTACAACCTGGCCGATGCGTTGCGCGATTGCGCCACGGTGTACGGGCGGATTATCAGCGGCGAGCCGGTTTCCGCCGATGAACACCTGAAACTGATGGGCCGGTTGAACACGGTGATGGTGCAACTGCGCTCGCTGATGCCGTCGGTGTCCAAGGAAGTGAAGGTCTCGATGACCGAACTGGACGCGATCCAGCGCAACCTGCGCATGTGCATCAGCACCCTGGAAATCCTCGGCAATACCCGACCGGACACCAACGATCCTGAAGCGATGGCCCATCTGCAATCAGCGTTGAAGGCCGAGCACCGGCAGATCCGTGTGCAACTGATCGGCATGGCCCGGGCCTTGAAAACCGGGGCGACCCAGCGCCTCGGGCGCCCGGTGGAGTTGCCGGACGCCAGCCTTGACGCCCCGGTCTACAGCCCGTTGGACGGTTACCGTCTGCTGACCCGGCAACTGGCGTCCAACATCGGCGAAATGCGCCAGCGCCTGGCGAAGACCGCACCGCGCTGGAACATCTGAGGATTACTGCGCCGCCAGACGTCGCGACTTGAAGCCCCAACCCTGTTGCATGCCGGCGGCGGCCAGCAGGATCGCCGCCACGCCAACCCATTGCAGGGTCTGCAGTTGATGGCCGAAGGCAAACCAGTCGACAAAAATCGCTGCAATCGGATAGATGAACGACAGCGCGCCGGTCAGTGCCGTCGGCAGTTTCTGGATCGCGCCGTAGAGCAACACGTACATCAGACCGGTGTGAACGATGCCCAGCGTCACCAGGCTGGCCCAGGCACTCGGCGCCTGTGGCAGCGCGTTCAAGTGGGCGAACGGTGCCAGTAGCAACACACCAGTGCAGACCTGTATCAGCGCAATCAGGTGTGGCGGCGTGCCGGTCAGGCGCTTGATGATCAACGCGGCGATGGCGTACAGAAACGCCGCCCCCAGCGCCAGCGCGATGCCCATCAGGTAATCATTGCCGCCCTCGCCCTGCCCGCCGTGAGCACTGACGATGGCCAACATTCCCATAAACGAAATCGCCAGCCAGAACAGCTTTTGCAGGGTGATCTTCTCGCCCAGAAACAACGCCGCCAATCCCACCAGCATGAACGGCTGCACGTTGTACACCGCCGTGCCGATGGCGATCGAGGCTCGGGAATAGGAGGCGAACAACAGCACCCAGTTGCCGACGATCGCCATGCCGCTGAGCACGGCCAGCAAGAGCGTGGTACGGGTCAGAATCCCCGGGCGCAAAAAGCCGAAGGCGGCGCAGATCAGGAGCAAGGTCCCGGCGCCGAATACGCAGCGCCAGAACACCACGTCGAACACCGGTTGCCCGGACACCAGCACAAACCAGCCGATCGTCCCGGATATCAGCATGGCTGCGGTCATTTCGAATGAGCCGCGACGGATTGTTTTGTCCATCATCAATCTCCTTAATGTGTGGCAAAAGTATGCCAAGCGAGACCGGAGCTTCTCCAGCGCAAAAAGCAGGCTAAACTCGATTTCTGCCTTTTTTATCAAGGGTAGTTAGCGTCATTCGCCTAATGCGGGAGTTATTTGTATGACCGACGATATCGACCAGATTCTGATCGGGGCCTTGATGGAAGACTCCCGGCGTTCGCTCAAGGCCCTGGCGCAGATCAGCGGATTGTCTTCACCCAGCGTGGCCGAGCGCTTGCGACGACTGGAAGAGCGCGGCGTGCTCAAGGGTTACACCGTTGAGATCGACCCGAAATGCTTCGGCTACCAGTTGCAGGCCATCGTTCGCGTACGGCCATTGCCGGGGCAGTTGCAGGAAGTGGAGCGGCAGATCCTGTCGATTCCCGAGTTCACCGAGTGTGACAAGGTCACCGGCGAGGACTGTTTCATCGCCCGCCTGCATGTGCGTTCGATGGAGCAACTGGATACCTTGCTCGATCGGCTCAATACGTTGGCCGAGACCAACACCGCGATCGTCAAGAAGACTCCGGTCAAACGACGATTGCCGCCGATGGCGTGAGCGGCGTAGATTGAGTTTTTTTCGGCGAAGGATTCGCGGCATGAAAATTCAGGCAATGATGCTGGCGGCATTGATGCTGGCTGGGTGCGGGACGGTGCAGACCGTGGCGTTCAGTGACAAGCACTCCACGGAGCAGTTGAAAGCGAACAAATCCTACTGCGGCGCCGTACCACGCATTTACAGCGGCGTGACTTACGACTTCTGCTTGCTGCATGCCGAAAAGCCGGATGACGTCGATGCGTTCAACTACAAGAACGCGACGCCGGGCATGCTGGTCGATGCGGCCGTGTCGGGAGTGCTCGATACATTGCTGTTGCCCTACACGATCTATAAGCAACAGGCCGATGGCAGCATCGTGATCAATTGATCGCCTGCTCTCTTTTTCGCAGACAACAAAAAACCCGCTCTCGCGGGTTTCTTGTTTTTAGCGGTGTAGCGATCAGTCGTCGCGGCTCATGATGCCGAAGATCTGCAACAGGCTGATGAACAGGTTGTAGATCGATACATACAGGCTGATGGTCGCCATGATGTAGTTGCGCTCGCCGCCGTGGATGATGGCGCTGGTCTGGAACAGGATGCAGACCGACGAGAACAGCACGAAACCTGCGCTGATTGCCAGTTGCAGGCCGCTGATCTGGAAGAACATGCTCGCCAGCGTCGCACCCAGCAACACGAAGAAACCGGCGGTGATGAAGCCACCGAGGAAGCTCATGTCTTTGCGGGTGATCAGCACGTAGGCCGACAGTCCACCGAACACCAGTGCAGTCATCGCGAACGCGGAGCTGACCACTTCAGCGCCGCCCTGCATGCCCAGGTAACGGTTGAGGATCGGGCCGAGCAGGAAACCCATGAAACCGGTCAGGGCAAACGCCGACACCAGGCCCCAGGCAGAATCACGGAGTTTGTTGGTGAGGAAGAACAAGCCGTAGAAACCGATCAGCACCACGAAAATATTCGGGTAGCCGACGCGCATCTGCTGAGCCACGAAAGCCATCACACCGCTGAAAGCGAGGGTGAGCGCCAGCAAGCCGTATGTGTTGCGCAGGACGCGGCTAACCTCTAGCTGCTCAGCCTGCACGCTGTTGTGAACTGCGTAATCCTGTTCGCGCATGGCGACACTCCTGTTGGTTTGAAACGTTCAGTCGCAAAGATCATAACAGACGCTCTGTAACAAGCCATGCACAGAGTTTGACAGTGTGTTTCATTCAGGTATTATGGCGCCCGCAACGCAAACGGAGGTGTGGCCGAGTGGTTTAAGGCAACGGTCTTGAAAACCGTCGACTGTAACAGGTCCATGAGTTCGAATCCCATCGCCTCCGCCATATTTGATACGACAAAGCCCTGATTATTCAGGGCTTTGTCGTTTCTGGAGGTTGGATTGCGCCAATGCAGAAAGATCGATTCGTTGCAGCGTTTTCGGACGCGTCCTAAAACTAAGCTGCCGAAATCGAATTACCATCGCAGCCGGTGGCCTTTATCCTAACCTGCGATATGCACATTGCGCATACCGTGCACGTCCCTCCCCCGGCGTTCTGCCGACTGAAAACTTCCCCTGCTACTCTGGTTTCGTCCACGGAGGAAACCGCAATGTCCAATTCCGATCTGCTCCCTTCCCTACTCTTCAAAATCAACGAAAACCAACTCGCCCTTGAAGCTGCCATCATGGAGCTCGCGCTATGGGTGGAGCAGCGCGGATCTGCCGACGTCGCGGAAAACGTTCGCGAGGCCCTGGCCGCAATCGATCGGAATGAGGAGTTCATCAAGATGACCCTGGCCGTGTTAATGACGCCTGATTGACCGCTTTCGGCCATGAGCGGTCATCGCGCTCTTACGTAAATAATGGTCTACTCAGTATTAACCGCTTGTCGACACACCTTCGGTACAAGCTACCCTTCAGGGATCCGAGCTTTCGTCGGATGCTGTAATTAAATTTGCAATCTAAAAATTGTGACGATTTCATGACATCGCAGTCCTATAGCTAAGAAACTCTTTTGCACCCGCCTAGATTTAGCTGCGCTGCAGTGGAGGCCGACATGAAGGCTAGGGCTACAGTGATATGCCGAAAGGATGACCGCGTCCTTTACGTTCGAAAAAGAAAATCCAAATGGGCGCTTCCCGGCGGCAAGATCGAGTCAGGAGAATCTCCTGCTGAAGCCGCCGCGCGGGAGCTTGAGGAAGAGACCGGACTGGTTGCTGACGAACTAATCTATCTCGCACGATTCGAGAAAGACGGCGTTGTCCACTTTGTCTTCATCTTCATGCTTGAGTCTGGTGAAAAGCCATTTCCGAAAAATGAGATTGCCGCATGTCGATGGAACTCTCGGAGGCGACTTCACACTATCGAGTCAAGCCCCGTGACCAGGGCCATTGTGAAAAATTTCGCTGACTTTCAACCAAGGCTCTGAGCCTCGTCTAATTTTCTACGCATCCTGACAGGCTGCTTTTGGCCGATATCCGACGTTCACGACTGACCGCCTTCGGCCACAGGTAGTCCTTCGAAGAATCAACGAAATGAGGGGGGCTATTTATTGGCTGGAAGAGCCCGCCCCTCGAGTCTGTCAGGGACGAGCTGATATAGCGCGACTTGAGAGGCGGGTATCTGAACCCTAGACTAGTATTCAATTTCTTTCGACTCACTCCATCTGCCACTGACAACGGAATGCGTTTATTGAGCAGCCCGCGGCAGGAAAAACCTCAAGCTCAGTATTTTTTCTGGATTCTGGTATGCAATTTTTTGCCGCCGCCATCGTCGGTTTAACACTGATTTTCTGTCTAGGCGCTATTTTTGGCAAAGATGATCACGATGTATGTGACGCGGCCTTAGAAAAACTCACGTCAATCGGCGAGCAGAGTTTTCCCGTTGGATTGCAAGAGGAATACCGGAAGGTCATAGACGCACACGCTTCCGGTGAATACAAAACCTGTGTGAATCTAGCGAATAAGACTCTTGAACATTTAAAGCGAGGATGACGAGGCAGAAATTAGAGCAGCAGGCTCACTGCTGATGACCTAAAAAGACACTAAAACGGTTTCACAAGTTTTTCACAGCCCTCTCTCTAGGGTGGAGAAAGCTCCTCGTGAACTTTCAGCCCGCGCTCCCCATGTGGGCTTTTCTTTACCGACACGAAGCTAATCTATGTGTCTCCCAGATCAGCCTTTTGGCCGGGGGCTGACGCTTACTACAGCTCGTCGCCTCACCCTCGCCCGCCAGACATGTCTCGATTACTGTACATCCAAACAGTACATGGCAAGGCACTTCCGTGGATCCCTCCGACATCGAAAACACCAACGACTGGCTCGGCTGCCCGACGCCGCTTGAAACCTGCCGACAGCAGCTCAGGCTCTACGAAAATGAATTCGAGGAACTGAACCTACAGCTTCGCCAAGCCCGGGAGCAGATATTCAAGCTGGTCGAGATGAACACTGAAACCGGAAACGAGCGCGACACATTCCGGAGGCAGTTGCTGTCAGCCCAGGCCGATGTGAATCGCCTTCAGTCTCAAACTACCGAGCTTTCGAGCCAGCTTCGCGTGTTCAACGATATCAAGCGTCAGAACACGCACCTCTTCCATGAAAACCAGCGCCTTCTCAGGGAGGCGCGGGAGCGCGAGAGCTGATCGCCTTCACGTAATCTTGGCACGCCTGCAGAGCAATCAGTCCCCGGTCGCCTTCGTCGGTGATGGCGACAATTCGTTGAGCATGCGCTGGGTCAAGGTCGGCTCGTATGGTTGCATGAACCACGCCGCCGGCGCCGGTGGCGGCAGGCACTGAACAGCCACCGGTTGAACCCGCGTCGAGGAGGACTGACAGCCGCAGATCAGAAGTGGCAAGGCGATCGCGCAGAAGAGCCTGTTCTTTTTGAGCATTGGTCATTTTCTCGGTGTGGGTTTTGTCACTGGCCGCCAGCCGCTGCTCGAGCGCCAGCCGCCTGTCCTGCTCGGCCTGCTGCGCGGATGCGGCTGCCATGGTCAGCTGATTCAGGGTTTCGGTGTGCAGCCGGGCCTGCTCCGCCAATTTCTCGCCGTAGCGCCAATCCTGGAACTGCCAGGCGCTGCCGGCGCCGATCAGCAACAACGCCAGCGCGCCGATCAACTTCCACGGCACGGTCATCACGCCAGCACCTTCAGTGCTTTCTCGTAGAAAGCCTGGCGTTCAGCAGAACCATTCGGTGTACGACCGCGTCGGCCGGTGTTGATGATGCTGCCGATGTTCGCGTTGTCGCCGGCATCGGCCAGCGTATTCAGTCCGTGCGTGGCCCACCACCAGGCTGCCGACATCGCGGCATGCTGCGACAGTTCCAGCAGCTCCGGGTGATTGATCAGGTCCAGGCCCAGCGCCTCGCCGCACTCGGCATAGTTCACCCGGCCGGTGATCTGAATCAGGCCACGGCCGCAAAATTTCCGGCCATCACCTGACACGGTGTTGCCCAGGTCTTTGCGGCCCTCGTACCCACGCTGGGCATCTGTCGGCCCCCAAATCTCGCGCACCCAGCGCAACTGACCGGATTCGTGGCCGGTCTGTGCAATGAACGCAGCAACACGCTTCGTCCCGACGATCTGGTAACGCTGCATCGCCGTGTTGAGGGCAGGCACAAAAACGCCGGCATTGGCGCCGGCGTTCGGGAGGATCTGCAGCAACTGCTGCTGAGTGATGGGCATGGCTTTCTCCAGGCAAAAAAATACCCGCTCGACGGCGGGTGCGGTCTGACACGGCGATCAACTCAAGACTGGGTTGCGCGGGCCACGGTGGTTTCTTCGTTGTACGGCTCAGGCTGATCCGGCCAGGTCGGGGCGCCTGGCCAAACAGGCAAACCAGTCACGCGCCCCAACAAAACGCGGTATTTCTTCCAGGCCGCCAGCGCTGCTACCCGCAGAGGCTTCTCGTCGACCTCTTCCGGCAGCGCGTAATCACCATCGATGGCGTCATTGATTGCATCGACCCGGCTTTGCAGCGCGGTGACCTGGGCGGTTGCAAGGCGCGTTCTGGCATTGAGAATCGCCGTGGTGTCGCGCAAGAGTTCCTGATCAGCGATGGCGTCAATCAAGGACTGTGGAATCTCGTCGACGAAGGTTTCGCCCTCCAACAGTTCCATTTCGGGGTTGATCGCCCGCCAGCCGGTGGCGGTAATTGCATAGGGCATTTTCATCACCTGTCGAAGTAGTAGCCGAGCGCGTAACAGTTGGCGCTTCCGCCACCGGTTGCGCTGTAAGTAATGGTGCCGTCTGAGGCAATCGGACAGCGGCCATTGAAAATGGCACTCGGCGGCACGAACACCATCCATCCGGACGCGATCGGCGTACCCGCATCAGAGGGTGTGAATTTCACCGAGACGGTACCGACGTTTTGCCAAGCCGCCTCCAACGTGTGCGCTGTAACCGGTGCGATGGTGCGCGTATTGAATGCAGCGACCGAGGCTCCACCGCTGAGCAGGCGGAATGTGGTGCTTTCCGGATTGGCAACCGTGTACATAATCGAGCTGTCGGCCAGCCGATGGGCAAACTGATAAGCGCCCGCTGCGTTGGTGTTGATCAGAATCGAGCCGATGTATCGGCGAGTGTTGTCGCCTGTTTTCTGGTGCGCTTGGTTGTAATATCGCACCGGCGCGGCGGTGGTGGACTGCTCAATAGCACCAGCATCCGTGAGATACAGGTGGATGAAGGTGTTGACGGCCCCCACCGTCATCGGGTTGATCGTTCCGCCAGCGTACGTCACCACCTTGTTTGCTGATGGCACGTACGCGCTGCCCGGGCGGATCGCGATACTCGTTCCTGAAAGCCAGACCAGGCTGAGACCTTCGATAAAGCCAAATGCGCCGCCGATGCCGCCCTGTTCTCGGGAAAGTGGAGTGGTGAGCCCGGCAAGAGAGGTGATGTCGGAGTTCTGCCCTTTGGCGGCCTTGCTGAATTGCAATTTCGCCAAGGCAGCGATCACCGTGTCGGCCGCCGTTACCGCCGAGGCAGCTCCAGGCAGCGTAAAACCTGTCAGGACGGCTGCCCGAACCCGTGTATCAGTGAAATACTTGTTCGTCGCACCTTCCGGAAGGCCATCGGTGGTTTCGAGGCCGAGCGCCCAGCGCACGCCGGCCAAAGTGGGATCAGTGCCGAGCACCGCAATAACGCCGCCGAACTGGTTTTTCAGTGCGTTGAACGAGTCAGCCAGCGCTTTCGGGTACCCCTGTACGGGCATGATTGCGTAGGCCGAGCCGCTCACTGTCGGCCCCTTGTAAGCAGGAATGATCGAGATCACGGATTCGCTGGCGATGTTTGCGATTTCATAGTTCAGGCCATCCGGGCCAACAAAGGCGTCACCAACTCGTGAGTTGCCTGCGAAATACGCATTGGTTCCTACGACTGTGGTTGATCCCGTGGTGACAGCTACTGTTCCACCTCTGAGCCAGGGCATGGCATATCCTTAATTTGGTCAATAAAAAACCCGCACGTTGGCGGGTCATTTTTCGTTGTGTTTACAGGGGCCGCATGGGCCTAGCCGCGAAAGTAGTTCGGCCATTTTTTGCGGTCCCCCCTTCCGAGCTCACCATTGCCCCCACGTAACCATTGAGTGTTGAGCGCACTCCAGCATGGAATCCGCAAGGCGTTTGAAGCGTTGTGTTGCCGTTGTAGATTTTCCCGCCGAGCAGCGTGGAAGCGAGAAAGTAATCGTCAAAGGAGCCCGTCCAAGGCATTTGGCAACCGCTCCAATAAATTCCGGAAACCTCACCACCCCGATTGTCCAGACTCCAGCCTTCGTTGATGGGAAATCCCGTCATGACAAGGAGATTGTCGGCTCCCACGAAGATTTGCTCATTAGCGGCATTACGCAGGCGCAGGTCGTATGCGCTCGCGGGCGATGTTGACCGGAACGTCGCGACAAGCCAGCGACCGCTGCAATCAGACGCATTGAACGGTGTAATCAAGTGCAGTTGGAAGCGAAATCCCGTCCAGTTACCGGGCCCACCCATCTGCACCAACGAGTGGTACATACCCTGGTTGGTTGGGTTGAGGAAAACGTGCGGCGCCTCGGCGGTGGTTATGGGTGCCGGGTAAGTAATGATGGCCTGGGTGATCGTCACAGGCGCGCTCGGAGGTTTACCGATCGTGTAACTGCCAGATGCAGCAACGTTTAGAACCCTGTTCTCGCTATCGATTTGAAAGAAGTTCTGTCCGTTGCGTGACCTGAATCCGTAGTCCATGCACACCTCCTATTGGTAGGTCAGGATGAAAACGTTGAGCACCATCCCTGGCCCACGCCGAACTCTGAGCTGTCCCGTCGACCAGAAGACTGCAGGCAAGATGGAGTTTTCATCTGTTGGGTTTGGCAGGGTCACGCACACGAACGACTGCGCAGTGATCTCGGGCATATTGATAAAGCTGGTGAAATTACTGGTTATGGGAGGGACGGTGATCTGTCTCGTCACAATCGATCGAATGGTCATGGTCGACGTTTCCAGTGTCACCCGTCCCGCAGCATCCTTTGTCCTCGCGCCGTAGTAGTCCATTACGTCATCTTCCCGAGCGCTGCGCGCTCGATGTAGTTGAGGTCGTAGACATAGATGCCGTTATTGTTCAGCAGCGTGTAGCCACTGTCTGATTGACCTCGCAGGGTGAATGTCCCGGCCGGAATGTTGATTTCCAGCAGTGGTAGCCCCTGATTGTTCAAGGCCGAAGACCGAAGCGTCATCCCAAGCACCAGTTCCTTGATGAAAGCTTGGCTGATGATCGCGGTGTTCATGAACACCTGGCCGCCCTGCACCACGAACGGCGCAATCATCTGACCGCTGACCTCGTCCAGGATCGCGAAGCGCTGGGCAAATGCGAGGATCTGCGACTCTTGCTGCTCCCCTTCCACACCAATGGCTAGGCCTGCCATGACCGTGTGACCGCCGACCGTTGTCGATGTTTTGATGGTGGTCAGCGCCGACACTTTGCCGTTCAACCCCGCGACCACAGTGCTGACAGTTTCAGCCTTGGCGGTTGCTTCGCTTGTTTTCGCCGTCAGCGTATCGATTTTCTGCGCCGTCGCCTCCTTGTCTGTGGCGACTGCCGTCGCGAGCGAAGTGAGATTCGCGGTATTCGCCCCTACCGCCGCATCAAGCGTGGTGATGCGGGTGGCCGAGGCTAGTTTCTCCTCTGCGCGAACCCTGTCGTTGGTGGCAATGGACGCAGTATTACTCCAGCCCTGGAGTGCATCCGCCATCGCTCCCGGGCCATCGTCCTCGCGCCATGCAGCCTGCAGCGCCTGCATGGTTGATGCTTGGGCGGTGACCTTCCCATCGATGGAATCGATCTGGGTTGTGTGCTGCTGAACCTGCAACGCCAGCGCATTGGTCGTTTCGGCAATCGTCCCCATGTCATACCAAAACTCGGCATTTGGTGGCGACGTACCGACCGGTACTGCTTTGATCGCCGAGTACAGCCGGCCTTCCAGGCGAACCACTTCCCCTTTGCCGTAGGGTTTGGTCGGGTCATACACCATGGCATCGGTGATTTCGCCGATCAGGTCTTCCAGCTGCTGCCTGGCTTGCTCGATTCGATCGTTGACGGAGCCTTCACCGTCACCTGAGATCTTGCCGACTTCATCCAGAAGTTTTTGCCCCAGTGCCGACTCCTGAATTTTTCCGAGGAAATACTGCTCGTATTCGGACTGATCAGCACTGACTTGTCCGTTCACGCCATTCACAGCAGGAAACCACGGCCCGACGTTGCCAATACGATCAACCAAGCGCCCCCAGAAAAAAAGGCTGGTTCCTGGCACGATGTTTTGCATTTCGTGGTGCGCTTGCGGATAGGCAAAATCCGCCAGCTTGGCGGCGCTGGTCAGGTCGTTGACCTTGTTATTCCAGATTTCTGTGCGTTGGGTGTCCCCGGCCCCTTCTGGGAATCCCCAGTCCAGGCCGATGCCATAAACCTTGCTGGTCGTTCTGAGGTAAGCCAGCGCCGGCGGCAATCCCTCTTTGCCGCTCAAGTTGGTCAGGATCGAGTTGCGCCATTGCGACGAGATGTCGTACGCACTCACCGCGCGGACGCGGGCTACATAAGCACCGGCATAGATGCCGACCACGTCGACGTTGGTCATGCCGGTGCGCTGCACCTTAATCCAGTTGCCACTGTCCTTGCGCCATTCCACGTCGTAGCCAACCGCGCCATCTACGGCGGGCCAACTGATCGTCATGGTGGCCACGGCCAGGCCCTGGACCACCGACGATGTCGCCGCGAGAGTCACGCTGGCCGGCGCCGGAACCACCGTGATCGGAATCACGCTGATCGGCCGATCTTCCAGGCGTGCACCGGTGTCGATGTGCGCGAACTTGCTCGGTTCGAACTGCAACGCGCTGATTTCGAAGTCACCTTCGGTCGTGCGCTTGGTGCGCAACACTCGGTACAGCGGAATTGCCAGGTCGTCGGCGTCGAGCGCCCATTGCAACTGCGCGACCGGCGGCTCGCTGTAGGCGACGGTCACGGTCACGGCACGGCCGTTGACGCTTTGCACAGTGCGCCCTTCGGCACGGCCGCCCGACAGGTTGATAATCAATCGATCACCGGCTTTGGCCTGGGTGTCACGGTCGAGCGTCACCACGCGGCCAGACGCCGATGAGATCCGGCCGCCGACCTCCCGCCCCGCCAGCAGCGAATCCGCGACAGCGATGATGTGACCCGGCAGTGGGATCACGCCTTCCATGCCGGTCTTGAACGACACGGTGCGGTCCTGATTGTTGCTGAGGATCGCCCACTTGCCACGGCGCTGCGCCTCCGATGCACGGGTGCAGCCAATGGCGCTCAGCTCGGTTGGTCTGTCGCCGTAGCGACGTTGAAGATCCAGGTCGGCGAACGGAATGACGTCAGTGTCGTAGTTGTTGGCCGGGTTGTCGTAGCTGACCAGGGCCCGGGTGTACCGGGTCTTCGCCGAGGCGCTGCCATACGAGAATTTCCCGTCGATGACGTTGGCCCGGGTGAAGACATAGTCGAAGTCCTGTGCGCGCGGCATGTCGGCCTGCATCACCAACTGCCCCTGCGCCCAGTACGTCATGCCCCGATAAATCGCAGAGATGTCGCGCAACAGCGACCAGGCATCGGCCTTGCCCTGCAAGTTCATGTCGCAAAGGAAACGTGGTTCGGTACCGCCCAGCCCGTTCGGAACAAGCTGATCACAGTACTGCGCGATCCGGTACAGCTCCCACTTGTCGACCATGAACGGTTTGATGCGCTTGCCAAGGCCGAACATTTCGTTCGTGCAGATGCCGTAGGTGATCCACGCCGGGTTATTGGTCCAAGCCGATTTCATCGAACCGTCCCACGTACCGGTGTAGGTACGCGCGATCGGGTCGTAATTGCTCGGCACCATCCAGCGCCGGGCCTTGCACTTCACGGTTACGGCTGGGATGTTGGTGAACTGCTCGGCGTCAAATTCGATGTAGAGCAGCGCGGTGTTCGGGTAGCGCAGCTTGGCGTCGATCACCTCGGTGTAACCAGCCACCAGCATCGTGTCGGCGATCTTGTTGCTGTTCTGGTTCGGCGTCAGGCGGCGCACGCGGATCTGCCAGCCGGTGGTGGCGTCCGGCAGATCAATACGACGCGAGCGCTCATAACGGGTCGTGGTCTTGCCGTCGACCGCGTCCACCAGCACCTGCTGATAGGCGCCGCCGTCGGTGGCCACGTCGATGGCGTAATCGATGCGGTAGCCGCCGACGTTGCCTTGGTCATCGACCCGCTGAAGAGCTGGCCAGGCCAGACGCATGCGCACGGCCGAAAGTTGAGTGTTGGTGATCGAGCGTACCCATGGCGCATCGCTGCGCAATTCGATGTTCAGCGACGTCTCGTTTTCCACGGACGGAATGCCCGGGATGTAGGTCTGATCCACAGAGCCCGAGCGCCAATCCCATTTCACGTTCGGAAAGTTGTAATTGCCGCTGGCATCGCGAATCGGCGTGTTGTCCAAATAGATGTCGTATTCAGTCGGGACGTTGTCGAACTCGCCCTCGCCCACGGCGATCAGCAGCTTTGCCAGGTTGGTCGAGCGCAGGCTGTCGCTTGCTTCGACCGGCGATTTCGGCTTGCTGCTGCCGCCCTTCTCGCCGTAGACCTCAATCTGTTCCGCTGCGCCCATGCTTTCCTCCAGGCGTAAAAAAACCGCCTCGAGGGCGGTTTGCTCACAAGCCATGAAGGCTCGCGTAAAGTTTCATCGTAAAAATGGCGACTCGGATCAAACTCCAAGTAATCGCACGAACCAATGGAAACCATTTTTTCATCAGCAAGCTCCTCCTTTATCCCGGAAGGCCAGTCCTTCCCAGGTAAGTGAGGGGTTTTGCTGCTACACCTTATCTTCGGCGAGAATCGAGGCTGAGATAATCATCCCGCCCCACCGGCGCTCACCGATGCAGATCGGCACCGGGTTACCGCTGGCTGTGGTGTTCTTGGCGCTGCCGAAGGCGTAGGACGGTGAGTTTTCGGGGGATGCGCTTTGCGACAGACCCTTTGCTTGAGGGCTGATCATCTGAATGACGCCGCCGGCGGTCGAGGCAATACCACCAGCGATCAATGCTGCACCTTGGGCCGTAGTTGACCCGTAAGCGAAAAAACCAACGGCGATCAGCACGATGCCCAAAACGGTCTGCATCAATCCGGCGCGCTTGCTTCCCGCAACGACTGGGACGACTCGGATCTCCCGAGTGCCACCAAGATCAAAACCCTCTACCGCTTCGTTCTTCCGGTTGCGAAAGATGGCGAATCGCATCCCTATCCGATCAAGCCGCCGGATTTCATCTTCAAAGCCCTCCAGCGTCACCTTGAGCGCCTTGAAAGCCTCCCATACACGCTCACTGTCTACTTGGCGGCGATGGACTCGCCCAAACTTTTTTGCTAATGAGCCAGATAAAAGGATGGTGGTCATTGGGTTGTAAGCAGCTGCAACGTCAGCCATGGTTTTCTCCGGGCATAAAAAAGCCCGCAGACGCGGGCTTGGGAATGCATTTAAATTGCCGTGGGCGAAATATCGAAATTGTCACCCGAAAGCGTGATTCGACGCCTGACCGTCTCTCCGGTTTTTACATCTACCTCGCGCTCAACCAAGCCCCATCCACCACATGCAGCGCTCGGCTTAATTCCAAGGATATGTTTTCCGGCTTTTACTCCAAACCGAGCTACCTCGCCTGAGGCGAATTCAGCTGCCAGGGTTCCATCAATGTACAGACGGTAATTACAACCAGATCCATATAGGCCACTGTCGCGCGTGACCAGCAACTGCGACTCCGACTTGGCACTGAATGCATACAGACGGTTGCTTGGAACCGGATCTGCTTTATCCGCCGGAACAGGCGAAGTCGCACACCCCGCCAACAGCGTTAACGCCAGCGCTCCTACGATCAATTTCATGCAGATCACTCCTGTGGAAATGCAGCAATGTAGCACTCCTGCCTCAGCTAAAGAATGCAGCGCCGGGGACGATACTAAAGCTTCACTACAAGGAATTTTCAGCATGCACTGTCGCGTTGCTAGCACACTCCTCATCTCCGCCCTTATGGCGGCGACCGCCACAGCTGCCCAACCAGTTGTCAGCGACCAATTTCCGCATCTTCCAGTGATGTCCCATCAAAAAATGATTCACAACGGAAAGGTCATATACGAAGCAGATGTGGATCTAAACGACCCAAAGCGCAAGCCGTTTGTACTCCAATTGAAGGTCGATGATCTAATCAGTGACTGCGCCTCTGTTACCGGCACTGTCGCGAGCTCTGCCTCACAGGAGGGAAAGCCGGGACATAATGCATCAACTGCTTATATGGTGAGTTGCGTGGTTACGGAACTATCATCTGATGGCCAAGCGAAAGCCGATGTCATATACAATATCCAAGATGAAACGCGCAACATACATAAGTCCGGGCACGTGAGAGCGAGCTTACAGGTAGGAAAAGTATACAAAACTGCCAGCAATGACTCCCAAGTATCTTTGCTTCTGCAGACCTACTGAGAAATAGGAACACGCCCCAGAGTCTGTTCCAGCCGTGAAAGCCGATACTCCAACAGGTCGGCTTACTCTTGCGCCTTTTCTGCAAAGTCGGACGGCAGTGAAACTCCAACAGCCGAAGCGATTGCTTGGGATTTCAATACAGCATCACTGATAAATACACTTCCATCTTCAGTTCGCGCGAACGGCAGATTCATACATCTCTACTGCATCAATGCCGTGCCATCTGAGTGGTCATGCATCTTTGTGCCTGAGAATCAGACGTATTCTGTCCAGCCACGGCCCACCGAAAACAATGACCTCTGACGGCCGGCCATACAGGTGGTGCAGCACGAACGGCCCAGGGCCGAACGTCGCTGCGTCCTCGCCGGGCAGTGCTGGATCGGAGCCGAGGAAGATCCCGGCATGGTTTGGGTAAACTGTCCGCCCCACTTCCATCACGATCATGTCACCGCGCTGCGGCTGGTCGACCCGGTAGAAACCGGCGGCCTCGTAGTTCGCCTCGTACAGGCTGGTGTTGTCCTTGCTCTCCCACCAGCCGTCAGCGCGCTTGAATGCTTCGAACTCCAACCCCCAATCGCGCTTGTACCAATCGGCGCAGACCTGCCAGCAGTCCCAGGCACCGTGTACGAATGGCCGCTTGAGCAGCGGCACCTCACCGGACGGCACGACGGTGCGCAGGTCGCCCTCGGGCCAGCTGATGATGTGCCACGGCATGGCCGTCGCCTCACACATGGCCAGGTCGCGCGGTGACGGCCGACTGGTGGCGTCCGGATGCGAGTGCACCACGCCAATCACTTCGCCGACGTCTTCGGCCGCTGCGTACTCCTCGGGATCGATCCGGAACTCTTCGTTCGGCTCGGTCGAGACATTGCGACACGGGTAATACTGCTGTTTACGACCCACAGCCAGCAGCAGGCCGCAGCACTCTTTCGGGTACTCGGCGGCTGCGTGCGCCTGAATCGCGTTGAGAATGTGTTTGCGCATGTCAGCTCCGTGCGATCAGCGATACGGCCGGGAAGCCACCGAACGGCAGCGGGTTGCCCTCGCCGAAGCGTGGAATGCATCCCTTGCCTAAGGTGGCGTCGCATTCGTCCAGTTCGGGGTTGTCAGTAACGACGCCGTCCTTGGTCACGTACGGGCCTGTGTAGCCACAGTTCGGCCCTCGGTAACCACCGGTGAGGCACCAGTGGCACAGCGTAGTAGCCTGCCGGCCGATGGACTCGTTACCGACGTCGCCCGGGCTGGCCAGCTCCCAACTGACATTCTCCCCGTCCTCGTTCGTTTTCTGGTCGATGTACCAGACCTCGATCGTCTCCTGGGTCGGATCTGCGGTTGGGTTGCCTGCCGGGAAGTTCGCCGCGTCCAGATAGGTGCCCAGCGTGTGACGCATGGTCAGCTTGAACTCGAGCAGATCCTCGAACGCCAGACAGAGCGCGGTGATGCGCCCATTGACGTTGCCGACCGACAGAGTGGGCCGAACAGCCGTGCCGTCACCGTTCACTTCGATGCCGTCGATCTGCATTGGCCAGGCGCTGTACTCGTTGCCCTGCCAGTAGATCGCCTTCGCCGGCAGCTGGTCCGCGTCGTCGCCGGCGGCGATCAGCTCGGCCGCGGTATGCGGTATCGCGTGCCCGTGGAAGCGCAGAACATCCGCGCCGTAGTCCGTGCCGTCCAATTCAAAGAGCAGCACTTCGCTGCCAGGCTCAAGCACCTGAATGTCACTGATCAGCGGCATGATTGCCCCTTATGGATGGAATGCCCGCTCGAACGTGGCGGTGAGTTTGAAAACGCCGCCGCCCACCGGAGTGGGCACGGGGTTCTTGCAGGTGAACAGGCCGAGCTGGCCCAGAGGTGTCGTCCAGAGGAACGCTTTCGCCCCGGCGTGCCGGTCGAGGAACGCCATGATCTCCAGAACTTTGGCCTGCGGACCGCTGAAGGTGATCGGATAGGCGTCTTCCTTGTTGTTCGGCCCGTCGCCGACCTCCTGCTTGTAACCGCCTCCGAACTGCGAAGTGCGCACCCGATACGAGATCTCAGGTGAATCACCGTGTTGAGTCGGCCAGGTAAATTTCTCAATGGCCATCAGCCCCTCCCATTTGTCAGACGCCAGATCGAACCGCCCGGCTGCAACGCTCTGGCAATCGCAGTTTCCGCCTCGGTTTTGGCGGCCTGCTGGATGCTCTTGCCAAGCTGGTTGGATGTCTCTTGCGAAACACCCGCCCCGTCGCTCCCAGATGTCTGCACCGAGACCGCCACCGGAAAGTTGTACGTGTTGCCCCCACCACCAGACATCGCGGCCAGTGCAGGCCCACCACCGGTGGTCAGTGGCGTGACGCTACCGCCGTTGGCACCAGTCATCAGAAACGACCGGCCACCCTCGTTATAGAGCTCTGGCCCCAGTTCGTTGACTTCGTACAGAGAGTTCGGCGCAACAGGTCCACCAGCAGCCCGGTATCCAGAAAAATCGATACCGGTATAGCCAGCCTGCGATGCACCGAGATCTGACGACACGGCACCGGCAGAACCAGCCGCGAGGCCATTCCCGCCACCACCACCGAAGTACGACCCCGCCGCTGATGCGGCAATACCGAACAGAGCGCTGAGCCCTTGTGAGGTGGCCTGCCGAGTGGCGATCTTCGCCATATCCGCCAAAACCGATTTGGTGAAGTCAGAAAACGAGAATTTGCCGTTGATGGCGAAACTGGCGACAGCGTCCTCTGCCGAACTGAACGCATTGGTGAGCAGGCTTTTCGTCTGCCCCGCGGCGTTCTGCGCGGAATCGAGATAGTTCTGCCACGCCGACGAGGCTCCGGCACTCCAGTCGCCCTGGGCTGCTGTCATCTCGTCGTAGTTGGCTTGAACCGTATCGTGCAGGTCCTGCTGAGTGGCCTTCAGTGCCGCCAGCTTCTGCGTGTACTCGTCGAGGCTCATGCCGCGCGAGCCATCGCCGTACTGATTCGCCAGTTCGAGCTTCTGCTGGTTGAAGCGATCATCGATGCCGTTTTGCTGATTCATCAGATCGCGCTGACGATCACCCAGGCCAATGCCCGCTGCTGCTCGCTGACCTTGCTCGCGTAGAGTGGCGACTTGCTGCTGCAGTGCACTGGTGTAGGTATTGACCGCCAGGGCCTGTTTTTTCAGCCGTCCTTCTTCGTTTTTCGCCAGCACGCTCAGTTCGGTGTCAGCATCCTGCTGAACTTTAACCATGGCGGCCCGGGCGTCGGCGATTTTCTGGTCAAGCTGGATGCGCTGCGCGGCCGATGTGCCGGCTTTGCTCTTCGCCGCTTCAAGTGCGACGATCTCAACTTCATACGCAGCAGTGACCTCGTCGCGCTCGTTGCCGATCATGGCCTCGCGCTTCAGTAGATAGTCAGACTGAGAAATCAGCCCAGCTTTCTGTGCTGCATCAAGCTCTTTCTGGGCATTTTTGTACTCGGTAAGAATGCCGGCAAGGGCATTTTTCGAGTCGTTGAATGCGCTAAGGTCAGCAGCAGAAGCTGTCTTCTTTGGCTCCTTGAACTTGTCGTTGATCGCCTGAAGGGATACCGCATACTCACGATTGATTCGATCAGCATCGACATTGTTGCCGCCCAACGCCTTGGCTCTGTTGCGATCAAGCTCTGCAATTTCGAGCTTTTTCTTCTGTTCCTTGTCGAGACCCGCCAAGTAGCTGGAGTGCAGCGACTTACCAGCCTCTATTGCATCGTCCTCAGCTTTCCTTCGGTCGCCTTCGGCTTTGGAGTTCGCCTCGACTTCAGCCTTCTGCCTTTTCAGGGCGGAAATTTGCTCCTCTATGAACTTGGTAGAACTACTTCCACTCCCGAGGTCATCAGGAAAGAGTTTTGCCAGAAAGCCCGATTTCCGTTCATCAAGGATTTTCTGATAGTTGGCGATCTGAGCATCGAATGATTGAGTGCGGCCGACATCAAGAGTGGCATCCAGCGCTTCCGCGGCCGCAGACTTAATACCCTTCCAGCCCTTCTCAATCAGTCCAAGGTTCTGGGTGATCTCGCCAGCTCGTGACCTGACAGCTTCTGCGTAGGTGTCGGTCAAGAGCTTTACCGCACCGACCTCATCACCCTGCTCCTTCAGTGCCACGATCTGCGAGTACACGGACGCTGTTAGGAAGTGGTACTGATCATTGAGTGACTTCGCTGCTTCAACCGGGTCATCGGCGATTTTCACGAACTCAGCAACGGTCGTATCAATGGACTTTCCGGTCGCTTTTTCCATGGAGAGCGCGGCTTCAGCAATCTCAACGAAGCTTCCACTGGCCAGCTTGCCGTTGCCAGCCAAGTTCGCAAGAACATCAGCAGCGGCGCCAGTGGTGCCGACGACAGAGCTGACCTGACGCGCCATCTCAGTGAGCTGATTCGCGCTGGTCCCAGCAGCATTTCCCGTGAGGATTAGTCCCTCGCTGTATGCGCTCTGCTCCTCGCTACCTTTGTAGAAGGCGTACGCCAATCCGCCAATTGCAGCAGTAACCAGAGCGATAGGTGCAGCCAACGCAAAAAAACTGGCAGCACTTGCGCCAGCACCAGCACCAAGCTGAGCAACTGCCCGTGCACCGCTCCCCCAATCCCCAGACTGCAGGGCATTGGTCAGCTGCATTAAGTTTTCTTGAGCCTGGCGGGTGCCAAGCTTCAGCTTGTCGAATGCCGTTTCTGCCGCGGTTAGGCTGTCACGGTCTTTGCCGATCTTCGCCAGCGCCTCGCCGTAACGAGTCGCGTCGATCTGGCCGGCCTTGTACAGATCGTTGAGCGCTTTCTCCTGCGCCTCCAGCTTTGCCAACTTCGCAGTGACCGGGTCGATGCCGTTGACTGTGCGCTTCAGCGCTTCGATCTGACGGTTTTCAGCGTCGATCAGCCGCTGTTTCTGTGCCATCTCCTTGGCTTCGGCTTTCTCAATCTTGTCGTAGGCCTTGGCGAGCCGGTCCTGATAAGCCTCCTGCTGCTCGATGGTGACGAGGCCGCCCTTCCGGGAACGCTCCAGCAAACCTTCAGCCTGGATCAGTTGCTCCATGCTGCCGATGTTGCCGGACATCGCCTTGTCGAGCTGGCTGATGATCGCGATTTCACCGGCTGCACTGGCACCGGCCTTGCGACTTGCATCGACTTGGCGCTCTTTGGCACCCGTGGCTTTGTCGATTCCCTGAGCAGCCTCATTCTCGGCTTGGCTGATCTTCTTGCCGGTATTGGCCAGCCCCTCGCCAGACTTGCCGAGATCATCGATCGCTTTTTCGGCATCGGCCGCCGAATCGACCAGTTTGTCGAGATCGTCAGCCGCCTTGGATGCAGACGAGGAGTTCACCTCGATGCCGAGGGACGCGAAAGTGGTGCTCATTTACTGTCCCTCTGTTCCGCCATCACCCGCAGGGCTTCGGCTTCCATGACGCGGATATCAGGAAAGACGCCGGCGACCTCCGACCGGGAAAGCCCGAGGAAGCCGGCGACATGGCGAATTGACGTGTAATCGAGTCCGGTAGCGCCGCACGCGCCTGTACGCCACTGGGTGCCCATGGCCTCGAAGACTTTGAAGGCTTGCCAGACATCAGGCCAGACCTCACAGACTTCGTCAGGTATGTCACGAAGAGAGAGGCCAAAGGCCGCCAGCGATTCGGCTGACGGTCCCGGCTCGTACAGCTTGCGGGAGACGCTTAGGAGTTTCCCAAGCGGGCGTTACTGAAGGCATCGGAATAAGCGGCCAACACTGCGCCCGGAGCGGCGGCGATGGACTTGACCAGGATGCGCAGGTTTTCGTCGGTGAACTCTTCGGCGATATCCCAGCCGGCAACAACCGCCCGCAGTTGCTCTACCTGCAGATCAATCAGCAAAGCGGTGAACTGCTCAATACCGGCCTCTTCTGCTTTTTCCTTGAGCGCCTTGTGACGCTCGCCCCAATCCGCGTAGAGGCCAGCCAATTCGGTCCGATCGCGATACTTGAACTCGAACTCGACGCTAACCGGATCGCCGCCGACCGTTGGCAACATGACGACATGCTTGAACGTTGGATTCTGCGCGAGTGTGAACTTTGCCATGTGCCTTCCTTACGCCGAGGCGCTGTAACGGGTTGGGCGGCCGGTCAGCGCGATGCTGATCACGCGAGTCATCAGGTTGTTGCGCGACATGGTCGGGGTCGACGTGATCGAGACGTAGCCGTTGTAGATGATGCGGCTACCGCCCGGCAGGTTCAGGCGCAGAACACGGGCCTGCTTGTCGTCGTCCGCCTCTTCGCAGACATCGACATATGGCTGCGACGGATCGTCCGCGACGGTGATGGTCAGCGTGATCGGGTTCTTGGTGGTCGGCATCTGGCGGTCATCATCGTCAGCCAGGAAGCCGAACGTCAGAAACTGCTGGTCGCCGCCGCTCGACCCGAGCTCGGTGATTTTCGAGATTTCAGTGAAGGTGGTCACCTCGCGCGCGGTACCGACGCCCGAACCGGCCGGATACTGCTGAATGTTCGTGGTGTTCACGCCATCGAGCGCAAAGGTGCCGCTGGCAATCTCGCCGACTTGCACGGCGCGGCCGTCCAGACGGGTCCAGCCAGAGCTGACGGCGATGATGTCGCCTTCGGCCAGGCCGTGCGCTGTAGCAGTAGCCACTGCCGGGTTGGCATTGGTCAGGGCAGTGAATGGGATTGCAGTGCCATAGGCGGAAGCAATTTCGAACGTTGCGCCGTTGGGCATTTGAATGCCGGCCATGGGGTTTTCCTCTCTTCAGAAATGACAAAACCCGCTCAATGGCGGGTTCTGGGTTTGCCCAATGGGCGGATTAGTTGGTGTCGGCGCGGTACGCGAAGGAAACCGGAACGGTGTAGGTCGTGTCGTCTGGAATACCTGGCCCTTGATCGACTGGCGTCATGGTCACCACGGTCAGTGCATGCTTCGTGATTCGCTCGTACAGCGGAAACAGCGCGGCGATCTGGTCAGCCAGCGCGCCGGCCGCGCCGCGATACTTGCCCGCCGGCGACACGATGCTGACTTGAAACACACCGGTGAACAGCTTGTGATCACCGCCGAGCGTGCCGCTTGCGGTGTCGCCCGGCAGAGTGAAAGCTCGAAGATAGGTGACGCCAGTTCCGGGCTCATAGGTCTCGTTCTCGACGACAACCTTGATGGGCACCGGCAGCGCTTTCGCCCAGGCAATCAGTCTGGCCTCGTAGATCGAAGCGATGATGTTGTGGCTCATACCTGGTTGTTCCTGATGGCTTCGTCGACGATCTGCTGGAATCGCGCGAGCGTGATCCGCACCATGCCGCCCGGTGCCTGTTTGGAATGTCCGTACTCGAGCGGAACCGCATATGGCAGGTTGTTCACGATGTACGCCGTTTGCCCAATGGTCAGCTGCTCGACCTGAAGCCTGAGCTTCGCCAGCGTGACGCCGCCGGCCGGATCGACCTGATCAAGCTCACCTTCAGCCGGCGTACCAATCGAGAATTGCCAGTTACCACGGAATCGGCCGCCGACGTAATCCTTACCGGCAACCAGTCCATTCACGTTGAAGTTTTGGTCGCGCTCAGTTTTTGTCAGCGGCTTCGCATACTTCACGCCGCGCTTCAGTTTGCCGGCTTTGGTGAAATTGCTCTCGTCGAGATTGATGAGTGTGTTTCGCACGGCGACCTTGAAATCGTAGTGATCAGCGGCACGGGTGTTGGTAGCGCGATGCGCCGCGTTCGCGGCCCAGATCTCGGGGTTACCCACCGGTGACATGCGGATGACGCTGCTACCGATCTCGATCACGATTTCGCGGAAGGTGGCGTCGAGCCCTGCCTGGGCCTGCTCGGCAAACTGGCGGATGTTCTCGGCAAAGCTGCCGTTGAGACCCGAGTATTTGCTCATGACCGCACCTGCAGCTCATACAGGATTGGGGTGCCGGCCGAATTCACCTCTTTCAGCGGCGGCACGATGGACCAGATGCGGCCCTGAATGATCACCTTGTTAAGCAGGTCTGGTATCCACTCCAGCCCCTGCGCGGCGATCTTGAGCTTCTTGTCGCCCTGCTTGATGAGGCTGTTGTTCTGGAATTCCTGACCGGTGAAGTCGAGCAGGATCCCTTGGGTGGTCTGCTCTTTGGTGCTGTCGGGAGGTGCCGAACCGGTTTCCGGGTCGTACTCGCCGACGGTTGTGGCGCGGATGGTCACCAGTTGGCCGAACTCTGTGATCATCTCCAGAGCCATCTCGGCCATCTCGTCGTAGAAGGCCATGGTGGCTCCTGGTCAGCTATGCGCGGATGGCGAACAAGCCCCGCCTCTGTAGGTAATCGGCAAACTGTGTGGCGCTCGGCCGATCTGGCGCAGCCGGCAACAGGCGTCCGCTGGTGTTAGGAATCGTCGCGTACTCGCGTGTCACCGCGCCCTCGACTCGCTCCAGCGTTACCGCGCCTTTGCGCTTTTCGATCGGGTCGACGTCGTCGGTATGGATCTCAGCAGCCAGCGCCATCTGCCCGTACTGGATCCGCGCCGGAAGGTAGTTGTCAGGCTTGATCTCGCGATCCAGCTCAACGCCCCGGCGCGGCCAGGACAGGGCCTGCTCGCTGTTGGTCTTCCGCCCCTTCCACGTCATGCCATCCATCGCCAGTGCGGCACGACGCAGCAGCGCTTCCTGTGCTGGCACTTCCGTCGGGATGGCCACGCCGAACTTCACGGCGTACATGGCCAGGTCTTCGGCAGATGCGTAGCTTTCGGCGTCAGGCTTGCCGGTACCGTCCTCGATGATGAGAGTCATGAATCAGCTCGCTGTGATGTTCTGGATGGGATGCCACGTTACCGGGCACCCGGATTGTTACGCCCGCTGCAGATCAGCTACTGCCTTTTCCAGCGATTCTACCGAAGCATTTGCCCGATACGTCACGCTGGCGGCGTCGAGTTGCGCTTTGAGGTTCGCGATCTTCTCAGCATTGTCGACCGGTTCCGCTGCCGCCTTCAGGCGTTCGACTTCAGCGCGGAGAGATTCAACCTCGCCCGCCAAGTTGTCACGTTCACCCGTGAGGGTTTCGAAACCCTCATGAATGGCTTTCAGCGCACCGAACAAGCGGATCGGCAGTTCACCGGCGCCCGGGTGTTCTAATTCCGATTGCCCCTCGGCGGCGTCGATCAGTCGCAGCAGGCCGTCGCGCTCAGCGCGCAGCGCGGCGTTGTCCTGTTCCAGACCGACAATGGCGTCAGCATTACCCGGAGCAGCTGGCTGGCTGATCAAAGGCTGTAATACCGAAACCTCGACGCCCAGCGCCTCATAAGCTTCGACCACTTTCGGCCAGTCGCCAATCACAACCGCATGGGTCACACCTGCCTCGGGCCGGTCAAAGTGAGCCGGATTGCGGTACCGCTTTTCCGGATCGAAATCCGAATTCTGAGTGGAATAAACCAGTTCCATAAAAGTCTCCGTAGCGGCCATCGCTGACCGCTGTCAGGGCCAGTATCAGCCGCCAGCTGGTGGCGTAGTGGTCAGGGTGATCATCACGCCCGCAGTGACCTTGTTGCTGTCAGCATGCTTGACCCAGTTGGCAGCCGAGCCGACCGCAGCCAACGTCGGATTCGAGCCCCCGGTGGCGTCCTTCCAGCTGTAGCCCAGCACATCGATGTTAACGGTGCCCTCAGCACGGTAGCCGATACCGAGGTTTTCTTCGTCGTCGACGGTGTAGGAGCGGAAACCTGGGGCCTGAGACTCGGTGATGACTACAGCGTTCGGCAGCAGACCGAAAATCACGTCGGCCGGCGCGGTGTCCGTCACCAACACCGGTTTACCGAGCGTACCCGGCAGGCCGCCATAGATGACGACGCCTGCTTCTTCGTAGATCTTGTTGGTGATCGCCTCGTCGACGATGTCGAAGTAGGCGCTGGAGTGCATGACCCACAGAGCAATACGGCCGAACTTGTCGCCAAACTTGCGCATGCCGCGCGTCAGGGTTTTCTTGCCGTCGGTCTCGATGTTGGCGGTGACCACCATGCCGGCGTTGGAGCCGATAGCAGCACGCAGTGCGGCGGTGGCGTACTGGATGAAACCTTCCAGAGTGGCATCAGCAACGTCGGCACCGATGATCTGAGAGAACTCGTCGACCGGACGACCGCGGCGCTTGAACGCCTCTTCGGTGGTTTGGTACGGGCCGTATTTCCATGGCGCTTTCACGCCAATAGCCTCGCCGGCGCCGATCTTCTTTGCGGTCACTTTGCCGGTGGAGTTGACGTCGCGATGCTCCAGCGAGCCGCCGATCTTGTAGAACGAGCGCTTACGGAAGTCGCCTTCGATCAGTTCGTTGTCGAGCACAATCGCGCCGTTGGACGATGCGTTGAACACATCGAGGTTGTCCTGGACACGCTCCAGGTATGCGGTTTGCGCCTCATCGTTGTAGATGATCAGGTCGCTGTTCACAGTCGTTGCCATGGGTGAATCCCCTTACTTGGGCAGTTGCAGATATGCGGTTTGGCCGTGCTTGCGTTGGTAATTGCGCTTCTGCTCGGCATTCATTTCGGAGCGCTTCAATGCAGCCTGGCCGCCACCCCCGCCCGGGGCTTGTGTCCCTGAAGCCCTTGGCCACAGATGAGGTGCGCTTTCGCGCAGGGATTCCGCCCATTCGAGCGGGGTTAGAGGGGTCTTGCCATCTTTGCCGAGGATGACCTGGCCGGATTCATCAACGGCGACCGCTTCGCCCTCTTCGTTCAGCGAGAACACGCCCTTGGCGCGCAGGATGATGTCGTCGGTTGCTTCCGGCAGAGCGCCGGCTTTCAGTGCTGCACCGCGTACCGAATCGCCCAGAACTTTGCCCTGGAACTTAGCGGCGAACGCTTCGGCCTTTTCGGCGCGCGCGGTGACAGCTTTCAACTGCTTGTCGTTGTCCGCACGCAGCCGCTCAGTGCGACGGTTGAACACCTCGTCTACCTTGCCCTCAGTCAGCAGCTTGGTTTCTTCGTCCTGGCCGGCCCGGCTGAGCAAGCCTTTGACGGCGTCGATGTCGATGCCTTCGAACTGGGTTTCGAACTGTGTCAGCTTGGTGGTGGCGTCCTTCAGCTTGCCCAGCAGTTCGGAGTTTTTGGTTTTCAGACCAGAAACGGAGGTCTCAACGGCAGTCGCGATAGCGGCCTTGATTGCCGGATTGTCCAGGTCGATTTCGTTTTTCTTCTGCCACGTTGATGCACCCCTTGGGTATGTGGTGCCCGCTTTGCAGGCATAAAAAAACCGCCCGGAGGCGGCTGATTGAGTTCGTTGCGTCAAATTCCGGCGCGCTCAAATGCCAAAGGCTCCAACTCCTTCATCTGCGCCAAAGTCAGCGGCGCAAAATTGCGATCGAGCTGCAACTCTGCGAAGCGCTCCACGCTCAGCCCGCCCTCTCGGAACAGCTTTGCCCGCACCGGTCCGATAGCCACGTCCTGAAAAGACGCCGGCTGCTGCTGAAGCCAGTGGTAATAGTCGAGGCTCGCACTAACCTGCCCCGCTCCATCGGCGCTCACCGCCGCCCGCGTAGCGCCCTTGGCGAACATCTCGCTGAGCTTGGTTAGCAGGACAAACGTGGTGCGGCAATTCGGGTGAAACGGTGGCCGCGGCCCGGAGTCAACCGGAAACCGTCGCTTGTCCATCGACCGACATTGCTGGCTGGTCTTACTGTCCAGCGTGGCGACCATCTCAACTTCGGACACAATGTCCGTATTGGCCTTGGCCACTTCCATGCGCGCCTGGGACGACACATGCTGAATCGCGGTGCGCACCACCGTACTGGCATTGCGGTTGGTGGTGGCGAGAATGCCGTCCTTGTATCCGGCTGACTTGGTACCGCGGATGTTGCGGATGATCTGGAAGTTCGTTTGTCCTTCGAAGAAGCCCTGTTGGATTGTGCCGGTGACGCGCTCGCGCTCGGCACTGGTCCAGCCCTTGATAAACGACTTCAGCAGCTTACCGCCCCCGGTGCCGCGCACACTGAGGGGATTGGTCTGTACTGCGGTGCGGATAGCCGCTGCCGTCGGAGCAACCACATCCAACGAGACACCAACGGGCGCCGACCGGGCCAGGCTCGACGCCTCAAATTCAGCCTCGTAGTTGGCGATGTCGATCAGGTCAAGGTTCAGTTGCGCGCTGTAGCGGTCGAAGATGCCCAACAGCAGACTATCGACCTCTTTTAGCAGTGCCTCCAGCCGCTTCACGTTGTACTCGGTCAGATCCGACTGGGTGAGCCGGTCACGGATTGAGCGGTCGATCTCCTTGAGGAATGGAGCGAATTTACCGACCTCGCCGGCCTTCAACTTTTCGAGGAAGACCGCGTGCCGAATCGTGGCGTCAAGGATTGCTTGGTTTGCCGCCATCTACTTTGTCCTCGTCGTCCAGGCCTAGGCCGTCGCCCTGCTCTGCAAGCTCGCCATCGATCTGCTGGTCTGTGCGCTCAGGCGCAATCAAGCCCAACTTGCGCAGGTACGCCCGAAGATCCGCTTTGGCGAATCCGCCGTTCTGCCAAAGGCCGACCAATGCGGTGATCATTTGTGGATCGGCCGTCAGTTCCACGAACTCTTGGTTGATCTGATAAGCAACCTTCGCGTCGTCGACGCCCATGTAGGTGCAGCACCACATGATCGCCCTGGTGTAGGCCTCGCTGACGTTTGCTACGCAGCCGGCAAGGACAGATGTCGATGCAGACTGATCGCCACGGGCTTCAGTCGCCGTCTTGGATGAAAGCGAAGCCACGACCATCCTGGCGCCCAGCTCGATCATCATCTGGTTCTTGTCAGCCATGGCCTCCTTCACCAGCGTGTTCGGCAGAGGCTGGGCGTACCCAAACTGGCCACCGGCAGGCAGCATCATCGGTGCGCGCGAGCCGACGTAAACGCCGTTTTTTTCCATCCAGTCGCGCCACTGTTCGTCCAGGCCGGAAATCCATGGTTGAGCCTGGCCGCACCAGAACACACTGTCTTCGTAGTCGGCACTGTTTCGGTAGTGACCAAGATTGATCATGGCGATGTCGTAGAGCGGCGACTCATCGATACTCGGATCGTTGTTCTGCGCGCCGACGAAGGTGAACGGGATTTCCTTCAAGCGCCCGGCGGTACCGGTGGGCCTGAACTCTTCAACTACCGCCAGCGGTCCACCTCCTTTCGGCCCGGACCGGCGCCAAACGCGACATACAAAACCTTCAGCTTCAAGCGCCAGCTCCCGGTATTGCTCGACCACCTTGAAACCGAAGCCGTCTTCGATCTCAGGCGACTCACGCAACACCACGAGGGTCAGCACGCTGTGACCGTTCACCATCCCTGTACGCCAGTTGATGATGTCCTCGGCGCAGTACGACAGGATCACCGAATGGCCACCGGCGCCGCTGTCTTGGTGATAGTCGACGTACAGACCATGCCGCCCAGCCTCGAGCACTTTTTCTAGCGTGCCTTGTGAGTGCTGATAGATGCTCACACCGGATCCGTTGGCGTTGTCCTGCAGGTACTCCAGCTTCTTCGCTACCGCCAGCGTCGGATCCTTGTGAAAGGCCAGACCGAGCAGCCCGTTACGTGTGTGACCGGTGGCGTTCTTGAAAACTGCACGCTCGCGGTAAGCCTTGTTGCGATCCTTATTCTCAGGCGACGTGTCGTGAGCGTTGATGTACGGCAGCCGGTCGACAACGCGGTGCTGTCCTGCACACACGTCGCGCACGGTGGACCAGCGACTCAGCGCTTCGATATAGTCCGCCCGCTTGAAGGAGACGTCGTTGCTCATCGGGCGTATCCCATTTTGATAGCGGTGACCGGTTTGATGATCGGGTACTCGCGGTGAATGAAGTAACCGCCGCCGTCGTTGGCGTGGTCGTTGCCTTGGCTCTTGTCCGGCTCGCCGTTTGGCGACCAGATCTGCTGTTCCAGGCCGTCGGCGTACGTCGGGCAGGTAAACGGGTTGACCAGGTAACGTCGCTCGCCCTGCGCGTTGCAGAACATCGCGTTCATGGCGTTAATCCGATCCTTAACCGGTGGGTTGGCCGCCGGCGCGATGACCGTGAAGCCTGCCTGCTTGAGCATGGCGATATCGGTGAGGCTGGCGTTGACCGATTTGCGTGAATCGCCGGAGGCATCCGGGTAGATCCGGATCTCGCAGGTTTTCCGGAAATCGTTGCCGGTGTGTTCCCAGTAGCGTTCCTTGATCCGGCGGATCATGTCCGGCGTGTCGTAGCCATCCATCAACTCGTCCACGGCGCGCGGCAGGCCTTGGTCACGCTTCACATGCGTGATCGCCGCCATCTTGCCGACGTTGAAGTCCATACCGATGAACAGCGGCTCGCCGGCCTGCACGGTGTCGAAGCATTGGTTCAGCTTGCGGTCGTAGGCGTGGTAGATCGATCCAGACGTCAGGTTGACGAATTGGCCATTCAGATACGCGCGGATCAGCTGTTCGGGGTACGACTCCATCAGCGAAGGGATGTAGTCGTCCGGCAGGTTTAACTCGTTGTCGAAGGTACTGGCTTGGACCAGCCCGTACATCTCGGCCAGCGCCGGCTTCTCGCGAATCTGCTTCACGAACTGCTGAAAGACGAACTTAAACCCTTCCGGGGTCGTGGTCACGTCCACGCCGTTCTTGAGCCCAGCGACGTTGTAGCGCATCCGGGCAATGATCTTGCGCCAGGCGTGCTGCGCCTTCAGCGAGGGCAGCACGTCGAGCTCATCCACCAGTGCGTGGCCGATCTTGAAGCCGACGATGGTTTGCGGCTTTTCCATCGAGCGACAGATCGTGGTACTGCGGTACTGCCGGCCGCTGTAGAAGTCGACCTCTTTGTCGCTCTCCTTTGTCTTGACCTTCAGGCCCCAGTCGTAGGCCACTTCCTCAATGGTTGGGAAGAAGATGTCGCGGATCTGCGGGTAAGTCGGAGCGAAGTAGCCGGAGTTGATGCCAGGCCACTCCCACACATGCTTGCACAGCGCCGCGCAGCCAACCCAGGTCTTGCCCGAGCCGAACCCGGCAACGAAACCACGGAACTTGTGTGGAAGCTGGAGGAAGTCAGCCTGCGGAACATTCAGGCTCGGCATCCGGCTTCCTCGCATTGATCACTTGAACCGTCACCGACGTCGGCACGGTTGGTTCGCCCTCGTCGTCGACCTTCTTCTGCCGGTTCACGTAGACGTCACCGACTTCCTTCGCGGCCTGCTCCAAGATCTGCATGGCCAGGCCGATGTTCTTCATCGTCTCGGCCTTCTCCACGAACCGGTTCATGGCGCGCAGGCGGTAGGCGCGGTTCGCGATCGGGATCTCGGCGGTCTCCTCCCGGAAGCGGGCGCGCGTATCTTCAAACAGCGTCTTCCACTTCTGGTTCAGGCTCCGCCCGACGTATTTGGTTGGGTCGTATGCCTCGCACTGTTGGCGGGTGACATCGATTCCGAAGGTTTCTTTGACCGAGGCCACCACTTGAGATGGCGTGTCAAAGCAGGCCAGCGCCTGTACAACAAAGGCTTTCACCTCGTCTCTGAGTGCGGCCATAAATGGGCATCCGTCAAAGTGCTGTCAAAGTCAGGCCGACTTGAGCAGACAGGTTCCGCAGGCCCTCGCAATGTTCATTTTCCCTACCTCAGCAGGATTGTTTGCAGCGTCCACCAGCTCTTGAACCGCCGGGCTTGCACCGTAGCGGCGGACAACACCGACGAACTCTTCAACGTCGTGTCCGCGCATCTCAAGCTTGGGCAATCCGTCTTGGGTGAAAGCTGGCTGACCGTACTTATCGGTCGCCTGAGCAATGTGATACAGCTCATGCTCGACCAGGGAGCAGAAGTCCGCGTCGCTGCACTGGGCGCAGTAATCGGCAGCCAAGGTGATGATGTAGGCCGGCACGTCGCCGAACCAATCCAGCATCTGCTGCTCCATCCGGGCCTTCTGCCAGCCGCCGGCGCGGAACGCGACCTGCTCAGCCTGGCCGACGACTGTGCGCCCCTTTTTCGTGAAGGCGGCAGACGCCCACATGACTCGCACGTCCGCATCGATCAGATGGGCATGGTCTGGGTTGTGGATGCTGCCGGTGTCGGCGAGGATCTCGGCTTGGAGCCACTCCCAGACCTCAGAAGCTGGGACCAAACGGATACCAAAATCGGATAGATCGGACAGTTCAAGCAAATACGCAGGAGGGTATGGCCTGTCCATAAATCACCGAGGGTTGAAATAGTGGCGTGTTGCCGCTATTTGTGGGGATTAATTCAATCGCAAGGAAAGCAGTATGGGTATCTCGGAAGACGCAAAAGTCGCTATCAAATCTGTGAAAGGCAATCCGAACCTTTCCAGATCAAGCGCCGTCGCAGCGGCCATAGGATTGATTGCGTTACAGGCCCAAGCGGGCAAAGTAGATGACCTTGAGAAGGCCCTAGACAAACTGTCCTGTCTCGCAACAAAGATTCAGAACGCAGCATCGTAACCGACTGGTGCCGCATCAACATGCGGCACACCTACCGCTCCATTACTACTTTCGAACCACTCCTCAATGATCCGGCGCAGAACCGGCTCGGTCAGCATGGTTGATGGTTTGTCGCCGGCGATCACTGAGCGCACTAGGTCGCAGGGAATCACGTGGACACCACCATCGGCCGCTACCGTCAGGTGCGGGCGCTGTTCAGCAATGTCATGGATGTCTGCGGTCATGACTTGATCCGGTGTCGCGACACAATTTGCTGATTCGCCAAACATGTCGCTTTTTCGGATTTAGGTATAGGGCCGCTTGCTGACTAAGCTCAATATGTCGTTCACGATGCCCGCGCAGTCTCAACTCTTGGAAAACTCGATGCCCACTGATCCCAACATCGCAATGAGCCACGCTCGAGCAAATTACAGGTACCTGGGAGAGGCACGAAATATTGAGCATCTGGAGAGACTCAAAGCTGGGGCGGACGGCTTCAACCGGTCATTGCATCTCGCAAAAGTCATAAGTGACGATCAGCTGCAGCAGCTCTCAGATGAGCTGCATGAAGCGTGTGCCACGGAAACTCGACGCCTGCAAAGCTAGCAAGCATGCCGATGCCTTCCCCTTTCGTCCGCGAAAGCTTGAATAAAAGCCACATACGACTAGGGTCAATCGATCACTCACGATGGTACGACGATATGGAAGAAGTTTTTATCGTTCAAAAAAGGCCAGCGCACTCAAGCTCTGGAGAGAATTTTTATTACCGAATCGTCAACATCCGCACTGGCGAGCCGCTGATGGCGAACTTTTTGAGCGAGACTCAAGCAGAGGAGCGCTGCAACCAACTGAACGAGAGAACAGTGGATAGCTCATTGCAAAACGTCGTTATCCCATTCGGACGATGACTACATGACCCAGCTTAAGTGAACATGCGAAGCGATCCATGGCGTGACCTTTAACCATACCCAGACGCCAATCAGAACAAGGCTCAGGTAAACCGCAAAAAACTTGAGCTCCCATTTCATTACTGCCCTCACGCTCTAACGCTCGTTTTGATGCAGTGTAGCCTTAAATGAGAATTCTTCTTCTTTAACGACCGCACGTAAGATCCTGCCGATTCAAATTCTATTCGGGTTTGCGACTCGGCAGTTTGAAGTCCGTCACCCGGTCCGCGATATTGCGGATCTTCTCCACTCCCAGAAAACCAACCCAGCCACCGGCAAAGGTAGCCATGCTCTGTGGTAGGCCGAAGAAGTCCAGGCCGCTGATGATGGTCAGTGTTAGGCCGCCACAGATCGCGCCCTCCACAAGCATCTGGCGACGTGTGCCACCACCGTAGGTGATTCGAAGCACGGCCATCGCACAAGACAGCGCAGCCGCATAGAGGATCGGCGAATGCTGGCTCAACCACGCGAGCGCTATCGCCCAGGTGTCTGGTTTGTCTGGCATTTTTGGCATCTCTGTTCCTCCCCGTCAGGGAGCGATGATTAGGTGCAGGCATACCCTGCGAATTTGGATCAGCTCAAGCAGCACTCACAACTCAGAGCCGGAATTGAAAAACCTCTACAAATGCGGATGTTCTGTATAGATAAAACGCCGTAAAAATGTGATGAAAATCAGCAAAATAGGAATTGTCAGACAATTATTTGAATTATCTCTAATAGCCAATATCACTAGCTCATGAGCCAAGAAGGAGCAGTACTTGTGAGTCAGGTAGAAACTTTTGTGATTGAGTACAAGCTCCACGGAAAACCGATGTCGTTTGTCATCCGAACCAAACTGATGAACAACGCGGAAGCTTGGCAATGGGCGAGCTGTGATGCTGGCATCGCTCCAATACCCAAGCCCGGACGCCCTCCTCTCAAGCGGTTTTCAAAACCCATGGCGGAACGATTTGGAATCACCGACGTGGAGTGGCGGGCCACTACCGCAGTCACCTGGGATGACGTCTGAGCCATGCAACTGAAGAAACAATCCACCGCACAACGGCGCTCTTTGCGACGAGATGGCACACCTGACAGGAGTGGGAGGCACATATGAAATGCAAACCCATAACCACATCCGACTGGCACGCAGCGACCGACCGCAGTAACGAATTGTTTAAAGAAGCGGATCGCCTCAACGCCATCGCCTACGAGCTGCTTACCCATGCGGCTGAATCCCCTGAAGCGATGGAGCGCTACAAAAAAGCGAAAGATGCTGCTGATGCCAAAACACTGGAGGGCAAAAAGGCCTGGGACGAAGCACGGGCGAAACTCAACAAACGTACATGAAAAAGCCCGCACATGGCGGGCAAAGGGAATGTGCGGTGTATTAGGCTCCTGATTCAGGATCGCTGGAAGGTAATCCTCTGGGTTCCTTTACATCCACGTCCTGAACGTTTGGTGTCTCAGTCTTCTCAGACTCACGGGAATCGCCACTACTGCCAGGTTCAGGGTGATCGGTGGCTACCGAGTTCACCGCATCCACGTCCGTCATATCTTCATCAACGGGAGCTTCATCATCTGGGGGCAGTGGCGCTTCCGATCCCCTGTAACGGGGATCATGCCCTGTTTCATTGTCAGTCGTGCGCGTCACGGCCTGCTGCGATTGATTGCCCGGCGCTTTCTCATCAATCTCCATGATACCTCTCCGCAATTCGCAAGATAATTCATGCGTAAACTTGAGAAGCCGTGAAACAGCGCGAGTGCATAGAAATAGACAAATGGCGGTTAGAAAGCCCGGCAGCTTGCCGGGCTCCTTTTAACGCCTGTCATCAGATAGCGGCGTTTGCTCATCCGCTTCTGGAGTCACCCTCTCAGGGGGTTCTTTCCAGTCCTCTGGACGCTCATCCGGCGGATTCTTCAGAGGGTCGTACTTGTTTGGATCGTCAGGATCAAGTATCGGCTCATCCGTGCCTGGCTCTGGTTTGGATGGAACAGAACCTTGGGTTTGGTCTTCGAAGCTCGAATCGGTAGACATAACCACCTCACCAATGAAGACCCAGAAAGATTGGGCCGTAATTGTTGGAAGCCGTGGGAGTCAACGAGTGCTTTCGAACAGATGAGCGGGCAATAAAAAACCCGACGCGGTGGCCGGGTTTCCTTTGTCACTCCTACACACGCAGGAATGACAGGATGGGGAAATAATCGGACATGCGGACATCAATTGCAAGCCCTTTTGAGGGATTTCTTTTCAGGCCGCTTCGCTGGTCAGCACCTCAGCCTCTTCTAGAAGCGATTGAGCCTCCACCAGCGCCTCGTCAACCAGCTTCTCCAGCGCCCGTTTGATCGCCTGGTTCCAGCGGCGATAAGTGCGTTCGGTCAGGCCCTGATTGTCCCAGGTGTTCATATCGTAGTTCGAGTCGGCCAGGACGATCATATCGCTCGATCGCGTCTCGGCTTTCTGCTGTGAGTGTTGGTTTGCCCGGGCCATGGCCAACTGCGCCGCGTCGTTGCGCCAACCCCACTTCTCCTCGTCGTCTCGACGTTCAGGCGCGAGAGCCTTCACAGCCTCTCGCCGAACACCCTTGACCTGCGGGATCGCCCACACGGTGACAGCCTTCTGCGTGAATAGCATCGGCGCAGGGCTGACCAGCACGGCGATCAGCCGGCCGATCGACTCGACCTTGCGCCCCTTGTGCGTGCTGTACTTAGCGGTCAGCGCGTTCCAGTGTCGCGGCGAGAGCTGGGCGTGCAGCACCTTGTGAACCATGCAGTCGATCAGCAGGGCTGCGTCCTTGCCGGTGATCTCGCCCTTGAGTTTGCTGGTCTGCACCTTGGGTTCGAAGTCGCAGCCGCCGGCGCTGTTGATGGTCTCGGCCGCCAAAGCACGAACGACCGCAGAAATAACGTTGTGGTAGATCATGCTGCAGCCCTCTTCAGTTCGCGGGTCTTGGCCCGGTATTCGGCGGTCATCGCCTTGAGTTGTTCGACGGTGTACTTCTTCGGCTCATGCGGCCCCTCCAGCCACTCGACCGCCTCGGCGCCGATCCGCTTCGTCAGCTCAATGCGGTAATTCAGGATGTCGCCGGACTTGTGGTTGTTGCATGGAGCACATTGCTTGTGGACGTTCAGCGGTTCGAAACGCAGCTCGGGGCTGGCGGCTACGGTCCGGTAGTGCCCGGCGTGATATTGGCCGTCGTGGTGGCGACCACAGCTCACGCACGGGAGCAGTGCGTCTCGCAGGCGCACCCATTCGTTGAAAGCTTGCTGAGTATCCTTGGCATGAGCCGCCCTGCTCTTCAGTTTCTCCTTGCGGACCTTGATCTCGCGGCGGTCACGCTGATCGATCGCCTTCCGAGCCAGCTGCTGGTTCGCCGGCTGCTTGGCCAGGTCCAGCGCACACTTCACGCTGCAGGCCTTCTGCGTCGAGAGTGAAGGCCGGAACTTCTCGCTGCAGGCCTTGCAGGTTTTCTGCTTCACATCCTTGAGGGCAGTTCTCATCCGTAGCGCCCTCCCCACTTGTCCTGCTCAGTCCAGCGCACGCCATGCTCGGCGCCGAAGGCATGTATCAGTTCGAACAGGTCGCTGAACCACTTCTGCGACTGCTTTCGGGTCGAAACGGCCATCACGACGAACCCGCCATCAAGGCCTGGCTCCGCGCGCTGCTTCTCCAGCGAAGCACTGAAAAGGCACTTCCAGTCCTCGCTGGTAAGCTTCTTGCCGTGCCAGATCACCTGTTCGGAGACGTCCTTGAGCATTGCCCACATCTTCCGGTTGCAGACGTCCGGGCGCTTCTCGTCGCGGATAACCACCACTTTCGGCTTGCTGAGGTCGATGGCGTGTAGGACGCCCGCCAGGCGGTTGATGTCGCGCTGGTCGCGGATCGTGTATTCGGGATTCATGGTTTCACCTTCAGGCGGAGAGCCTCTACCTGCTCCTGGAGCTGGCCGGCAGCGCGCTGCAATGCCTCAACTTGCCCGCGTAACGCAGCGTTCTCCGCGTTGACGTGGCTCAGCTGCGTGGCGATGTGCTCTTCCAGCGAGACCTGATCACGTTGCCAGTCGATATCGTCATGGAAGTAGCCGAATCGCTTGCATAGGTTGCGGTGGAAGTTTTTGAAGCCGGCTTCAGCCTGCTTTTTCTGTTCAGTGATATCGGTCATTGAGCCGCGCTCCTTGCTTTCAATTGTTCGGCCTGCTGAATGAGCAGCGCCCGGCGATCGGCCAACTCGTTGGCTGCCAGAATTCGCAGTTCTGTTTGTTCCTCTGCTGATGCTTTCCGCATGGCGAGCATCGAGTCCTTTACCGCAGCGAGCTTTTCGCGCAGTTTTGCCGAAGGCCGCGCGACCTCGCCGGTGAGCAGCGCAACGACGGCCCTACCGTCTTCAGTAACCGGCGCGACACTCAAGTCGGCCAGGTACTGCTGGGCGCGCTCCTGTGGGATGCGCTGCATTTGCACGGCTTTGGTGATCGCCTGTGTGCGGCGGTTGGCGTCGAAGCCAACAGATACGTGCCAGTTCACCTGTTTGTTGTCCTCCCGGGCCTGGCCCACCAGCCGTTCGTAAGCGCTGTTGAACGCCATGCGGGCGCCGACCTTGTCGCCGGCATCGAGGACAGGTTTTGCGGCGGACAGCGCGAGCTGGATTTCGCCGGTCAGCACCACGGTTTCGAACTCGTCGTTCGTGGTCATGGCGATCGCCCATGCTTCGTCTTTGCCCGGGCGACCGTCGGCGGCCTGCACCCGTTGGAGAATGTCGGCCATCGCCAGCTTGCCCTTCACCTCGAAGCGGCAGGCCTTCAGGGCAGCCTTCACGGTTGGTACAGAGTAAGCGCAGAGGTCTTCGGCCATCATCGCCGCGGTGCCTGGGTTCATTTCCTGACCCATGGCCTCGGCGGTGGCGCAGATCGCGGCAGCGAGGCTGGCAACCTGCTGATCATCCATTTCAAATGTACTCATTACGCTCCCCTGCTTTGCGCTTGGCCAAGACCATTTGCGCGGCCTGTTCGGCGGCGGAGACGTTTGCCTCGGTTCGCTCCATCTGGCGGGCGGTGGTCCCGTTGATGCGCTGACCGGTCACCCACTGGGTGTGGTAGCTCTCGGCGTTGGCCAGCAGTTCGTTGAGGCTATGGCATTTGCGCAGGACGCCGGCGTCGCTGGTTTTCAAGTAATGCGCGGCGACGTGATGTGCGACATCGGCGCCGAGTCGGTCGACCAGTTGGCCGAGCTGGCCACCGACCTTGGCGTTCCACACCGGCCAAGTGCTGTAGCGCTTGCGGTAGGCCATGGCGTAGTTCGCCCAGACCTTGAAAGTTTTGCAGGACTGGTCTTTCGGCCCCGGCATGTCAGCGGGAATCTCGACCCGTGGAGCGTCGGTGCGATCAACCACCAGCACCAGATTGCGGGCCGGCTTGCCGGAGCCGCTCTGCAAGTCCTGACTGGTTCCCTGATTGGTATCCTGATGATTGGTATCCTGATTTGTCGGAGATTTTTCCGACCCTAGTTCGGATTTTTCTCCGACCTTGCTCGGATTTTTTTCCGAGGTAGATCGGATTTTTTTCCGACCTTCGTTCTTTGGTGGGGTCGGATATTTTTCCGACCCATCCAGCTTCTGGTTCCATTCGATCGCCTTCTCGGTCAGGCGAAACAGCGTGATGTTCGACGTGCTGGACAGCTCAATCAAACCGGCCTCTTCCAGGGCCTTCAGCATGCGGTAAGCCGTGTCCGGTTTATCGGTGAGCAACGGCAGCTCTTCAATGATCTTGGCCTTGCTCAACGCGAAGAAGATCCCGCCGTCAGTCTTGATTGGCTTGGTCCAGCTGGGGCAGCCGTAGACGAAGGCGAAGAGCAGGGCTTGCTGAGAATTCAGCCCCCACTCCAGCGCCTTCACTTGATTGATCGTAACGGTGAACTGCATGTCAGGTGTTCCTGACGTAAACGGAAAAGATAAAAGTTCGCGACACGGTTTGAGAGTTCTGAAAACGTGTCGCGACACTGTTTGGGGTATTGCTTGAATGGGGTTGGCTCTGCATAATCGGGCCTCTCTGGTTTTGCGAATCAGCCGACCTTCTCCGTCGGCTTTTTTGTGCCCTGGATTCAGGCAGCCTTCACCGAGGCATCCATCACGTCCAGGCTCTGACGAACGTGATTGATCTCCTGGCGGATCAAGTTTTTCTCGAAAGAACTGACGTGGTTATCATCCAGCGCCTGGTGCACTGCAATGGTCAGATCGGCGACCTCCTTGCCAACGTTGATAAGTGATTTGGTGAGCGCTTGCGGCTCCGGTGCAGATTTCGCGACGAGGTTGAAACCGAAATCGCTCGCCAGTGCCGCCAGAGGGCGCATGTCGCCGGTGTGCAGCAGAATCCCGAACAAATGCTCCACGGTCAGGTGGTGTGCGTCGTTGTCCGGGTTGGCGCGCTGAAGAAGGCCAACGTGCGGAACGCCCATCTTCGCAGCGAGGGTCTTGGCTTCGTTGTCCAGGACAGCGCTCTGGCAGGCCCGCAGAAAATCTTCCATTCGTAAAACCTCAAATTTATTTCCGTGGCGCCCTGCCAGTGCCTGGGCGATCATTTGTTCAGGCAGTGAGCAACTAATGCTCAGGCGGCTGTGCGCTTTGGGCGCGCCGGGATCGGGCGAATCTCATTCGCCTCAATGCGCCCATCGTAATAAAGAGTGACTTCGATGCTTCTGCCGGCTCGAACCATTTGCGAGATCGCGCTCTGGTTCACGCCGAGAGCAGCAGCGAGCGCGGCTTGAGTGCCGTGCTCTTCTAGGTATTTGCTCAAAGGGATCTTTTTCATGGAATTTCCACGGCTTGATATCTGCCATGGATAGTAGCAGCGCTGCTTTTTATCAGCAACAAAATACTAGCAGCGCTGTTTGCTTGGGTATCAGCTCTGCTAATACTCTTGTCCGCATGAAAATACGCCGCCCCCTTACCCCCGAAGAAATCGCCGAGAGCACCAGGCTCAAGGCCATCTACGAACAGCGGAAATCAGCTGCAAAAGCTGCCGGGCGTAGCCTCACGCAGGCGGATGTGGCCGAGGCTTGTGGCTGGTCTGGCCAGAGCGCTTTCAGTCAATACGCAACCGGCAAGGTGCCACTGAATGTAGAAGCGCTGCTGAAGCTCGCAAAGGCTTTGAATTTCGACGCGAGCGAGGTCAGTTCTCGACTGGTCTCTACTGTCGCCAACGTGCAGCAAGAGCGCATCCAACCCAGTGTCAAATTAGGAAATATCGAGACCTGGGACGACGATACCCCGCTCGATGACGATGAGGTCTACGTCCCCTTCCTTCACGAAGTTGAGCTTGCGGCCGGATCTGGCAAATTTGCGATCGAGGAAAATGCCAACTCACGCCTGCGCTTTAACAAAAAGGACCTGCGCCACAATGGCGTTCAGTTCAGCAATGCGAAGTGCGTGAAGGTCGGTGGTAACAGCATGGTTCCCGTGCTGCGCGACGGCGCAACGGTCGGCGTCAACGTGGGGAAAAACTCACTGAGCGATATCGTCGACGGCGAGATGTACGCCATTAACCACAACGGCCAACTTCGCGTGAAGCAGGTCTACCGGATCCCGATCGGCATTCGCCTGCGTAGCTTCAACCGGGACGAGCATCCAGACGAGGACTACACGTTCCAGCAGATCCAGGAGCAGCAGATCTCCATCCTGGGTCATGTGTTCTGGTGGGCAATGTACTCGCGGTGAGAAAAGGTCACCTACATAATCACCGTGGGATGGGTTACAGAATGCCGAAACATCCGTTAGAACAGACCGCGTCTGCTGCCGAAATACAGCGCTCCATTCAAACTCTCAATCGGATGGCGGAGAGTTTGTGGGGAGATGGTCGCCTTGCTGAAGCGGTTGCTCTGATTAATGCCCTCGATGATCTCAGCGGTGCCCTGGATAAAATCAGTAAAGGCGACAGCGGTGAGATGACGCTACATTGAGCCGACAGGTTGAATCGACCTGGTACAGGAGTGCCGATGGCTCGCCCGATTGAAATGCGAAAATCATTCGCCGCACGCCTCAGGCTCGCCTTGTGCAATGCCGGCGTACCTGAGTGCGATCATGCGAAATATCTGGGGAGGCTGGCTGTAGCAAACAGTCAACTCCCTACCAAATGGCTGCAAGGATTGTCCGAACCTACCCGCACAACCTTGACGCATATAGCGCTTAACCTCAACGTCAGAACTGAGTGGTTGCTAAACGGGTCTGGTGAGATGAGACGCGGCGAGGAGCAGGGGAATGATGCTGAACAAACTGAATCAAGACCTTCGCACTGACTTGCAGCAGGCCGCCGCCCTTCTCAAATGGTCCGGCGTGGATCTGATGCAGGCGGCTGCGAAGCTGTCCGAAACCGGACAGGGAGGCTAAAGAGCTGCTGAGGATCGCTGCTGGCTTCCAGGAAACTGAGAATGAGCTGGCCGCATATGCGAACGAAGTGACGATTCGACGAATAAAGCGGGATGCGGAAGAGCGCGGATGATCTCATTTAGAAATCTGGGCTTCTAGGGCAAGGTATGGGCCTGTGTTTGGACGGTGTTCCTGGTGCTGGCGTCAACCGAGTCAGACCTTAGCTGGATGGGAGGAGGCTCACCCGGCCGCAAGCGAGTTTTCAGTCTTGGATTCGTCATGCTGTGCATTTTCGTGGCGGTGGTTGAGCTGATACTGCTTAACCACTTTTCTGGTGCACAATGAGGTGAAGGCGGGAAGAATTGTGCGGAAGTAGATTAGCTGATGTACCGAACACCTATAAAGGCTGTGCAGGTTAGAAATTCAACTACTCGAATAGCAAAGGAACGTCGAAATGGCATCGGAACGCAAGCCTGTAACGATCCACTACCGCAAATTTTCCCGTCCTGATGGTGTACCAGTCACTCTGGAGTCGATGATCAGGTCGGCGATGGAGTCCACTGGACCGTCTGGCAGTACAATCAAAAATCGCTACCTTGAAAGGCTTTATGAACAAGGTAACGATAGTCTGTTCATCAACTGGTATAACGACTCAAACGAACAAACCTCATTCGTTTTTGGCGACATTCTTCACTTCACGAAAGGTCACCTTCAGGCCTTATGCCAGACTGCGGATGAAACTGCCGAGCTCGTTCCAGTTCATCAATTGCGTGCACCCGAACAATCAGAGTATGTGCATTCCGAAATGTTCTGGATGGTTAAAGATGATCATGCATTTATCGTCCAAAGCATGTCGCTTAAAACTGCTGAGTTTGAGGAGTACCTGTCGTGGCTGCTTAAGAGTAAGACTTCAATCATGCCGGCGACTGCCACTATAACGTTGAACGCTAAATTCGATGTAGATGAAGTGGGTGGAGATCTTGAGGATATTCAGGAAATCATCATTGGCGGCGTGGCCACGCCACCTCCGACTGTGCCTGATGATCCGCCTCAGACTGTTGAAAGGATTAGTGAAGTCACCCAAACAGGCCAGATTGACACCGGCAGGCGGACAGGTTGGGCGACAGCTCGGAAGATATTGAGCGAACTGCTGGGCGGGGACGCTAATGTGGCATCATTAATGGAAACAGTCCCCCCTGATGCGGAGCTGAATGTTCAAGTCCATATCGGCTTTCAAACGAAAAAAGGAAAATCGATCGCGTTGCGCTAGCGCAACTTGAAACAGGACTACGCAATCTGCCTGATAGCCAGCTCCAGGTCAGAGCAAAGGGTGGGAAAATAGGAGCTGACGGGTCAATTCGACTGCACCATAACGCTTCTATACGCCTCATCAAGGCTCAGGATGGTGACAACCAGATCATTGGTACGCTTTTAGACCCCATAGATGTGCAGCGTGCTACAGTTGAAGCGTATTCAAATTTTCTGGCAAACGGAAAAATACCTGAGTAGGCAAAATGCGGCTCATCGTGATCTCCAAGCTCGCTGCGATCATCCTCCCCTTGCGTCAGGGGTCGCAGCAGCCTACTGGACGCCACTGGCGTTCTGGTTCGACATGAAAGAAGGCCTGATCGCTTTTTTGGGGTTCCTTTGCGCAGCTGTCGTACAAGTCATGCCGATAACGGCGAACTTTCTTCAGTCTGATCAACTGAATCCCAGTGAGGCTGAACGCCTAACGCGCTCATTGACGAAGCAGCAACATTACTGGATCGCGCTTCTCAGCTGCTCCATTCTTGCAATGCTGATCATTATTATTAGCTCCGCAATGAAGACGCGTCTTGATGGTCTCACCCAAGAGTGGCACGGACTGACGTACTCCAGCATTCCTTGCTTTCTCATAGCCAGCACCACATGCTTCGTTATGGTAAAAATGCTTGGGTTGTTCGAGGGGATGCTTTCCCTGCACCACCTCAGAGGCGAATTGGTAGTGAACGCAGCCAAGCGCTCGGCTGGAATAAAAATGAAAGCAGTTCCATCTGCCGGAAAGGTGAACAAAGCGCTACCCGAGAATTACGGTCAGATTTTGCCTCCCCGACAATAAGAGCCCGGCCCAGCGCCGGGCTTCTTGTTTCTGGCAATCCCTGCTCATTGGTCTATCCTCAATGCGTGTGCCCTTCCGCGCGGGTTGGAAGCCCAAGCCCGCCAACTTCTCCCCTGAACGGCGGGCTTTTTTCTGTCCTACGTTCCGCCCTCGAGCCCTTCAGTTGCCTGGGCGAACATCTCTCCGGCCTTCCGCACGAGCTGACGCCACTCAGCAGCAGTAATCAGCCCGCCCTGCTCCATCGCATCGGCCATTTTGAGCAGTTCGTCGTATTGCTCCTCGGCGCCCATCCGGATTTCTGGATCCTCCAGCAGCTTATTCCACGTGGCCAGTGCTTCTTGCTTTCGTTCTTCTTTCATGGCGACTCACCTTATGGACTTTGGGTGAGTAGAGCATGCCTTTCGCTGGCTTGTTCAGGGGCAGCGACTGACGGTGCAGAAGATGGTGGCGCACAGCCACGAATGGTAAAATCCGCGTCTCCCTCAATGGATCAGGTTTTACGATATGGATAGTGGAAGTCCTACGGCTGGCTTTCTGTTTCTGGTGGTTGGCTTCGTACTCTATTTCCTGCCCACATTCGTTGCCTCAAGTCGGAAGCACCTCAATGGAACGTCGATTTTCCTAGTCAATCTTTTCCTTGGCTGGACGTTTCTAGGATGGGTCGTCGCATTGGTTTGGGCTTCCTCCGCAAACACAGAAAAACCAAAAAACAGTTTGGCGCTAGGGGCCGGCGCGCAGGCCGAGCGAGCCTGCCCTTTCTGCGCCGAAACGATAAAGAGCGCAGCCATCAAGTGCAAGCATTGCGGTGCAGATATTGAAGCTATTCAGGCCCCACGACTCCGAAACGGGTGGGTCGCATCGGTACCCTGTAAGGCAGGTGCAGAGCAGCTAAACACCATCGAGGCGATCAAGGCGCTAGGCCTGCCAGTTGTTCCAATGATTGGCGCGGCAGTTGGAGCCGGCCCTTTTGAAACGAAGGACGAAGCCAAACAAGCCTCAGCGCTCCTTCGGAATGAGCCGAGGCTCTTCAGCGAAATCATGTACCGGGATTCCGTAAGCGGAAAATACCCACCAATCCTCGACTGAACCCCGCTTTTCCCAAGCCCGCCATGTGCGGGCTTTTTTGCGCCCGCAGAAATTATTATCAGCAGCGCTATTTACATTTAATAACAGCACTGCTACTTTTATTCGCAAGCCAAACAGCAACGGCCCAGCAGCGAAAGCCGCGCCGCTCTTTAACAACCCGCGCCATAAACGATTACCCGGCTCACGCTGGGAGGTCAGCCCCGGCCATACCTGTGGGGCGAGATGAAGTCAGGTGAACAAAATCGCGCTGCCACTACTGGCGACCGGCGATCCGATAGCCCCGAAAGGCTACCAACGCGCAGAACTGCGACGGCGGACGAGGTGTTGACCGAACTGGCGAATGACCTGGTAGGAGGTGCGAGCAACACGGAATTTTTCACTGATGCACCCAGTCGCTGATTGGTCGGGTGCATTGGGAAAACAACCGAGGGCAACACGATGAACAAAGTACTTCGTATCACCCTTGCCGGAGAGCGCGAGGTGTTTGCGGACGCAGATCTGGACACCTGCATTCGCGAGGCGAACCGCATCAACACCGAGCGCGGCTACACCAACGGCGTGGGCGTGGTTGAGCTGGAAGATGGACAGCGTATGACGGCGGCCGACTGCAAGGCGGCTGCATGAGCCTTCGCGACCAGGGCTTCAAATTCTGCATCAGCCCAGACAAGCAGCAAGGCCGGTGGCTACACCCGACCGAATTCAAAGTTCTGCACTCCGACTGGACCGACGTTACGGAATGGCCGACCGAGAAACTGGTGACCTTCCTGATGCCGGAACCTAAACAGAAAGAGCTTTTCGCAGCATGACGATTTCACCGGTTGGCCTTGGCGACAGGGCCAGACGGAAAATCAACCGATCAAGCACGGAGCATCAAATGAGCGAACAAACACTTCAAGCGCTGCTCGCCGAGCGCGTCACTGCTTTCGCAAACAGCGACAAGCCAGTCGAAATCATCGATGAGCATGTAAAGAAGATGTTCACCAGCGTGGTCGACAGTTGCTTCGGCCGTTACGGCGAAATGGGCAAGCAGGTCGAGGAGGCAATCAAGGCCGCGCTGCCAGCCAATTTGACCGAAATTTTTGAGCTGACCCGCTACAACGCGATGGTCGCTGCTGCTTTGAAGGAGAAGTGGGAAAACAGCGGCGTCGAAGCTGACATGGTTCGCCTCGCGCAGAAGCAGATCGATGAGGTGCTGAACAAAGATGCGATGCCGGAAGTGATCAGCTTACAGGCGCTCCTGGAAGCCTTCGTCGAAGACCACAAAGAGTCGGCAGCCGAAGATCACTGGGAAGCTCCGGACATTCGCTTCCAGCCATCCGACTACGGAGGCATGCACATCTACTTCGACAAGGAACCGAAGGATCACGGGATTTCAACCTATTCCCGAAGCTCCGAGCGCAGCGAGTACATGCTCGGTAACGCGATCCACATCAGCTTCGACCGTCATGGGAAAGACCGAAACGAAAAAGGTCATGAGGTTGGCTCGGTGTACGCCGCCAAAATCGACAACGAGAAGATCAGCCAGACCCTGAAATTCCGTACAGCCTTCGAAAAAATGGTCGCCGCGCTCTACTTCGGCTCTTCGAAGATTGTCGTCGACTGCGATGAGGATGATTTCAGCTACGGCATTTACGACTGAACAACCATCGCCACGACAGCCTGCTTTTAACTGCCCGATCGTCTCGAACGAGGCTGCATCGGAATGTCGGCGCCCCATGAAAAAAGCTGATCCAAGCCAACTGTTTGTATGCGAATGGGCGGACGTAGTTGAGCATCTTGGTCAGGACCGACATTCCAATGCAACTTTGAAAGTTGGCCACTACCTAGCAAGAGAGTTTCAACAGCGAATACTACCTGACACAAACGGGAAGCTGTTCACGAAAACCTTGCCCAAAATCAAGAAGATACCTTCCCTTCTAGTCGGCAAAACCTGCAGATAATGGGTGCGGGCACCCAAGTGCAATGATAGCGGAACGGCGTCTTGCAACATTCACAGGTCGCTTCAGGCCATTCCTTATCTCTGCGTTCTTTACTCAGGGAATTTCTGAGCTGTCGCATCGAACCAAGATTGCTCGCGCTCATCACAATCGCTCCGGTTTTTCTTTGATCGTAGCAGGCCACTTCCACAAACGCTTTTGTCACTGACGAAATACCACTCGTCTGTTGTCTGAAAAAGTCCCTAGCGCAGAGCTCTCCCTGCCCTAAATCTCAGATGAAGGGGACAGTCAGGGAGCGCTCTGCGGTAGGGATTAGACCAATCGCAAATGTAGAAAAAATGAATTAGTAAATTGCCTTTTAAGTCAGGAAATATGAACGCAGTAAATCTGACGAGGTGACAGCAATGACTATCCAAGCAGAGACACTCGTACAACTGACCGAAGCACTGCAAGAGCGAGGTATGAATCTCGTTTCAGATGTCCACTTTACCCGCGCGCCATACCGGCACAACCACCTCTGGATCTGCACCGTAGCGTAACCATGCTCGTTGCCGGCGGCTCGGACTAAGACTCCACCGTCGGCCCCCTGCCCCGCCATATCGTTTCCCTCCCGACACCTACCCGACACCACCCGAATGCACTCCCCTCTGCGCCCAACGGCAACCAGCGGAGCGGATGAGTGCATCCGAGTTTTGTTGAATCAACGCCCCGCCACCCTGGAGACGACTATGTCAGCTCTACGCAAGCTCATCCCCAAAGACGACTTTCTCGATACGGAGGCTGGCCAGGAATGGCTGGCCGAGTCGGTCGACGATCTGCTGCGCCGACGCCATATCGAAGCGCCAAATCCGGTGGGCCGAAGCAAGGTTCTGGTGAACGCCGACCACTTGCCGGAAGCGCTGGCGGATCACATGGCCGCGAACCCAGATCCAGACCGGTATATCGAGAAGATCCTGATTGAGCTTGTCCGGTGCGGCGACGGCGGGATCTTGCACGCCTGGGCCGTCGAAGCCGTGGGCGGCGACCCGCTGATCGTTCGAGCGTTGGCCGGCGACCTGGTCGCGGTGCACGCCAACGAGTACCGCGATGCAAAACGCGAAAGTGATCGCGTTGAACAGGAGTGCGGCTTTTGAGCCCGCATATCCTGATCGACAAAGCTCTTGATGGCGTAACCGCCCCTTACGCCCATGAGGAAACAGGGCTGCTTGTACAGCAGATGATCACCCGCCTCTTCACTGACGGCGCCATCACCATCGATGAGTTCAACCACTACTGCGAGCGGCTGCGCGACATCTGTCGGCAGCGCAAGGAGACTGTATGAGTACGGCACCGGTTAAATCGCTGATCGATGAGCAACTCGACGACATCGAAAACAAGATCGCTTTGCTCGGCTTCGGCCTTCCTTTCAACGAGGTGATCGGTCGCAAGCGCGAGGAGTTGGTTTCGAACCTCCCGCAACGCCTGGCGCCGTCCATGAAGGGCAAACGGATCGCTGTGAAGGTTCGGCCGTGACCGGTCGCCAGCTTGCCCGCCGCATTCTGATCCGGCGCGGCTCGTTCTCCGCCATTGGCGTTTTCACCTTCCTGATGCTGCTCAGCGCCCTCGCCGACCGCATCACTCAATAAACCATGCATTCAATCGCTGCGCTGGGCGCGGCAAGGATTCCTCATGTCCACGAATACGCGGATCTGGGATCAGGTCAACACGACCGATCCAAGTGCCACAAAGAACTTCACCGGGATGGGCGGCTTCAAGGGCACAGCCATCAAACCGACCTACCTGATGCGTAAGGCCACTGAAGTATTCGGCCCGTGCGGTGAAGGCTGGGGCTGGACGATTCTTGAGGAGCGATTCGACGAAGGCGGTCCGTTGCAGGCACCAACCAAGGAATGGCCCACCGCGCCACTGATCAACGCGAAAGTCCACACGGTGAGAATTGAGCTTTGGTACCAGGGCGAAGGGGGACAGAAATGCACCGTGACGCACTACGGGCACACGCCGTTCGTACTCCTGCAGCAAGGCAAGATCATCACCGACTGGGAGGCGGCAAAGAAGTCGCTTACAGATGCAATCGGTAAATGCCTCCAGCCGCTCGGATTCGCCGCGGACATCCACATGGGACTGTTTGATGACGCCGCATATGTAGAGACGGTGCGTGATGAGGTTGCGATCGCCAAGGCAGAAGACAGGCAGGAAGAGGTCGACCGCCAGCAACAAGAGCGGCTGGAGTACATCAAGTCGGTCATCGAAACCATGAGCGGTGCGCAGTCCGCTCAGGAGCTGAAGAAAATACACGACGTTGCCGTGCGCAAACTGACCCTTCGCAAAGACACCAAGGGCGCCGAGCGAGTCTCGCTCGAGTGGAAACGAATCACCGAGGCAGCTGAGCGGGAGAACGCAGCATGACTCAACTTTACGCACTGACCGGCAAGCTCGCCGAACTTCAGGGAATGGCCGACACCGATGACGAGGGCCTGAAAGAAGCCCTGCAGCATGCAATGGACGAGATCCAAGGCGAGTTTGAGGTGAAGGCCGACAACATCGTCATGCTGCGTCGCAACATCGAGAGCGATATCGACGCCATCGATAAAGAGGTCGAGCGCCTGAACGAGCTCAAGCGAGTGAAGAAAAACAGCGTTACGCAAATCAGTGATTACCTGCGTAGGAACATGGAGGCCGCGTCGATCAAGTCGATCAAGCGCCCGCTGTTCACGATCACTTTGGCCTTGGCACCGGAAAAGGTGATCGTCGATAAGGAGGATGAGATCCCCGATGACTTTATCGAAACGAAGACTGTGTTCGCTCCTGACAAAAAGTCGATTGCGGCGAAGCTCAAGGAAATCCGTGATCACAACGACGCTATCCGCAAGCGCATCGAAGCCGGCGAAGACGCGGAGCAGGAACTGCTACCGGAACCAGCCTGGGCGCACCTTGAGCGCGGCGAAAGTTCGATCCGGATCAAGTGAGGCCAGCATGATCAGCAACCATCTCAACCTGGTCGAGCAGCGGCGCGGCGCTGCCGCCGCCCTTTCCGACCAGATCGCCCAGTACTTGGCCGCCAATGGAAAGATTGATCAGCTTGAAAGCCCGCCAATCAATCCAGAGCCCGCCAAGCGCTCCAACAAAATAGACCCTGAAACGGTCCTCAAGCGGCGCCCGAAGCCGATATCGGCAGCTGAACGAAAGGCGCTGCGCAAGATGGCGGACTCGCTATGAAATCGAAACGCAAACCCAACAACGGTTTCGCCCGGGCCGAGCGTAGTTGCCGGGCGCTGCTCAGCACCAACCATGTCGCGGTGGTGAACATCGACCCGAGCGGAAGCCAGATCATGGTGAACTGGAAGAACTGCCGCCAGATCCGGAGTCTGGCGATAGCCAACGCCCTCTTCGACTTCTCCTATCACTGGACCATTTACATCGCCGCCATGTGCCGCGATGAACTGGGCACCGAGTACCTCAAATCCACGGAGATCTCGCCGCAGGGCATGTACAAGGTCGAGCGCCTGACTGATGCGATCGAGCATTACTACCTGGAGCTGCGAAACGGCTGCAACCCGAACCACATACTCGCTTCAGGGTGGATCGCCATCCCTGCCGAGATCACGTTGGAAGAGACGCAAGCCGCGAAGCTGTTCTACGCCGCCGGCGCCTGGAATCAGGCGAAGGTCGCAGCGTGAAAAGAACCACCAACCGGACGGCCACGCGCCGCCGACAGACCTGGCTTGACTTGCCAGCCAGCGGAATTGAAGAGGTAGGCCATGGCCAAGAGCAACGCGCAATTGCAGAAGGACAAGCGCGCCAAGGAGAAGGCGTTGCTCGAGCGGATCGGCGCCGAGAAGCGCTCGCTGATTGTCTCGAAAGCGCTTGATGACGCCCTGCTTATTCTCGGCGAGCGCCACGACTTCGAGGAATGGCAAGAGACGGTTTCGACGTTCATCATCAATCTAGCTGCGTCGCCTGCCGAGGATTCGGAACGGTTCGCCAGCATGTCGCGACCGGAAATAGTCGTTAAGGATAAGTGGTCGCGGCAGCTTGAGGAATTTGCCGCGACCGGCGTCGAAGCGTAATTAATCGAAATCACCGGCAAGGCGCCGAGCTTCCTCGCGCCCCACTTCAAGGGCCTTTGCTACAGTGATATCCGCAGTGCCCAAGCGCTCGACCAAGACCCGCTCATCTATCAGGATTTCATGCGCGAGGCTTCCATCTTCTTCGTAAACCAAGACGAGCACATCCTCAACCACTCCGAATTGGCTTCCAACTCTCACGTCCGACTCCTGCTGCGAGACATGACGTCGAACATTTTCTTTAGCTGACGAATAGCGTCTCAAAAAATCGGAAAGCTTTTGGCTGCTCTGGCGCATCGAATGACTCCTTTTGTCGATTCGCAAACCTACCCCACTTCAAAACTATTCGCCACCACCGGTCACGGAGGGCGGCGCCTGACTGGAGAAATCCACGAGCCACAACTGCACATATGTCCGGCAGCACTATCAAGTGCCCGCCGAAATCGGCCGCCGCGTCATCGCCTACGGTAAGCCCGGTACCATTCTTGCGGATCGCGGCCACTACATCGGTGTAGTACTGGACGAAGACCCGAAGAAACGGATCAGCAACTATCACCCGACCCATGAAATGCAATACGGGGAGATGGCCGAGACGTTGCCGCTCAAAGAGTGGTTGGTCCTACCGTTCAAGCATGACTGGGACGACCTCGACTGGAATCGGGAAGCCCGCGAAGACCTCGTCAGGGTGTGGGCAGCCACTCGCAGTCAGGCCAAATACAAGGCCTACGAGCGGCTTCAGGATTACTTCCACAGCATCAAGGCGATGTTGCATTTCAAAGTGCGCCGCGCCTGATCCAACGCTCGTTTGTGCCAATAAATGCAAGCTGACCGATTAGAACTTGCTCGGGCACTTGAACAACTGAATGCTCGCACTACTGAGCTTTGGGTAGCTGCCCAGCACATACAGAGTCTGCACATTGTTTTTCTGAGCAATGAACCCTTCACAGCTGTATCCGCATGACGCGCTTGTCGTGAAGCACACATTTTCGCCGGTCAGCTCAAAGAGGTCATGAGGCCACGAAAGGCAGTCGTATTTCCCGCCAATTGGACACGTGATCTGCTGAATATCTCCTGCAGCGAGTATTTGCGACCCTGGAAGACTTTGCATTTCACCGTAAGCAAATGCTTGGGCACTCGATGCAACGACGCTCGTTGCGAGTATCAGCTTTAAAAAATTCAACACCACTCCTTGATCCGGCCCCATGCCGGGCCGAACACAAATACCCCACTTCTACGAATCACGCCAGCCGGCGAGGATCCCCTATGCCACCCTCTTACCAGATCCTGGTCGGCGACTGCCTTGAGTTGCTGCGTCGGATGCCCGATTGCAGCGTCGACAGCGTGGTCACCGACCCGCCATACGGCCTGTCTTTCATGGGCAAGAAATGGGACTACGACGTTCCTACGACCGAAGTCTGGGCTGAGTGCTTGCGCGTTCTCAAACCAGGCGGTCACTTGCTGGCCTTCGCCGGAACGCGCACCCAGCACCGAATGGCAGTCCGTATCGAGGATGCCGGCTTCGAGATCCGAGACATGATTGCTTGGGTATACGGGTCGGGCTTTCCGAAGTCGCACAACCTCGGCGGTTCGCACGCTGGCTGGGGTACAGCATTAAAACCTGCGCTCGAGCCAATCACCGTTGCTCGCAAACCTTTCTCCGGAACAGTCGCCGCCAACGTCATCGCCCACGGAACGGGCGCACTGAATATCGATCGGAGCCGAGTGAGCACCGGAGAAGACACGGCGCGGATCAGCAATGGAGCCATCAAGGGCGGCAATTTCGCCTCAGGGGGATCTGCGCCAGGCCCGATCGCCGGCGGTCATTCAGCCGGACGATGGCCGGCAAACCTTATCCATGACGGCAGCGACGAGGTCGTCGCACTGTTCCCCACTCAAGCGGGCGCAGCGGCGCAGGTGACTGGCAACGAACCAACGGCCAATGGCTTCAGCGGCTCAGTCAAGTACAGCGGCATGCGAGAGCGGGTTGCCGGCGCCTTCCACGACGATAGTGGGAGCGCCGCCCGGTTCTTCTACTGCGCCAAGACCAGCCGCAAAGACCGAAATGAAGGACTGATCAGCTCGGACTCCCCCGCTGTCGGCAGGGACGCGACCATGCGCCACTGCGAGACGGCTGAGTGGAGTATTCGAAACGGCAACAGCCATCCCACGGTGAAGCCGACTGACCTAATGGCCTACCTGCTGCGCCTTGTGACGCCTACCGGCGGCGTGGCGCTCGATCCATTCATGGGCAGCGGAAGCACAGGCAAGGCCGCAATTCGCGAAGGCTTCCACTTCATCGGATGCGAAATTGACGAGCAGTACGTGGCGATCGCCCGGGCGAGAATTGAGCACGAATTTTCGCGGGTGGCAGAGGAGGCGATTGAAAGCGATCAGCTCGAGCTGTTCGATGCTGCGTGCGCTGAACCCCAATAACCAATCACCCTACCTTGGCGAAGCCAGAGACTGCACGGAGATTGCCTCGTCGAGGCAAGAAAGTGGAATCACGAATTAGATCTCGCATCTTGCTCCAATAGATCAAGCTCCTTCATCCATCGATCAATCAATGCGGCGTTAGCTTTAACTTTATTTACAACGTCTAAAAGTATTATTGGTTCTGGATATTGCGTGAGCTTTTCCGCTATGAACTCACCAAAATTGCTAACTTCGCGCAAGGCAACCAAAAAGTGAACCATCTCATTTGATAAAGCGGTGACAGGGATTTCACGTAGCATTGCCGCTGACTGTTTAAGATCGTGCGAAACCGATTGACGCTCAGGATCTGCCCACTTGCGATTATATAGAAAGACTGATACCAGGCGTTTGTGGGTTTCGGCTACGTGATTCATCAGTGCGTAAGTTGCGCTGATTCCATCCAGCCGCTGTTTCAGAGCTGAGTCCTCACGCTGTCTCTGTTGCGTGTAATTTTGATAGTAAGGAATAGCGATCGCAACAACGATGGCGACCATGGCTCCAATCGCCTGCGCCCATCCCGCCGCATCACCGGGCAACCACCCGCTGCGAACCCAATATGCAACTGCCCCCACAAGCAGCCAGAGTGTAGAACCCAAAACAAGCAATACCCACATCGTCCAAATGGTGTATCGAGCAATTCGTTCGAAAAAAGACCTTTCCAATACCATCCCCTAAACAATTAGAAATTCTACTCAGACCCTAACGCGCTGAATATCAAATAGCCACCCTACTCCACCGCCCGGGCATGCCCCGGCATAGGACGCACATGCCCACTGCAATCGATTTGTTCGCCGGCCTCGGCGGATGGTCAACCGGTGCCCGAGATGCTGGCATTGAAGTAATCTGGGCGGCCAACCACTGGCCGGTCGCCGTCGAATGGCACAGCGCCAACCACCCAGAAGCGATACACGTCTGCCAAGACTTGCATCAGGCAGATTGGTCGAAGGTCCCTGCCCACGACATCATGCTGGCCTCGCCATGCTGCCAGGGCCACTCGAAAGCGCGCGGCAAGAAGTCAGGCAACGCTCAACACGATGCCTCCCGCTCGACAGCCTGGGCCGTGGTTTCTGCCGCCGAGTTCCACCGCCCCGAAGTTGTTCTGGTTGAGAACGTCGAAGAGTTCACGGACTGGGCGCTGTATCCGGCCTGGTCTCAGGCCATGGCCGCGCTGGGCTACATGATCGCGCCCCATGTTGTGGATTGCGCAGACCTCGGTGTGCCTCAGCACCGCGTCCGGCTCTTTCTGGTGTGTACGCGCAGTAAGTCGCCACTAATGCTCGAGCTGCACCGCCGCCAGCACGTACCAGCCGCCAGCTTCCTTGAGTTCGACGCCGGCCGCTGGTCATCAATCGAGAAGCCGGGGCGCGCACAGGCCACGCTTGACCGGGTCAGAAACGGCCGGGAACGCTTCGGCGACCAGTTCATCATGCCCTACTACGGAAAAGGCTCGGGACTGACCGGTCGCGACATCAATCGACCGATCGGCACCATCACAACGCTTGACCGATGGGCCCTCGTGCGCGGCGACCAGATGCGCATGCTTTCTGCAAATGAAGCGCTGGCCGCGATGTCCTTCCCCGCTAACACCCTGCGCCCCGACAACCACCGCCTGACAATGCACATGGCCGGTAATGCGGTACCGCCGCTGGCTGGTCAGCGTGTTATCGAGGCACTTCTGAAAGCTGCCTGATTAATCAAAGCGCCCAAGCTCCCGGAAGGTCATAAGGTCGGAATAGGTACTGCTGAACCAGCCTAACGTTCGACGGACGTGATCAATCGGGCGGGAAAATTTTTCACGAAAATCGGCGATATCTAGCACTTCTTCGACGGTGAAGGTCGATAGAAAATTGTCTGTTTCCGCCACCAGCACTTCCGGCTGGGCGTAACCCTTTTCCCTGAATTGGCTACCCGTTATATCGATCATGAAGCTATCCAGTTGGAGCCAAACATGCGAACCAAGCTCTTCGTTGTCACCGCCAGACTCCCCTTGAACCCGCAAAGCGCCAGGATGGCCGTTATCGGTTAGGAAAGCTGCAAGTAGCAGAGACGCGTCATCGCAAGATCCTCTCGGAAAATCCTTACCTAATGAGCACTGAGTATCAAGTCCGTTATCGATAGCGCCTTTGAGTATCCCTCGAAACTCCGTAGCCAATTGCTCCAAACGCTCTTTGCTCATTTACCTCTCCTTTCAAAACTGACAAATGTACAACCAAGGTGTCCACATGCCCACAGAAAAAAAAACCGTCCGAGCCGCTGCCGGCACTGGCGACCGGCGCCGAGCTAAAGCGCTATCCTGACCGTCTGTGCCATATCGACTACACGGCACACCCATATCGCTGCGGGTGCTTGAGTGGCGACGAAGAAGCGCAGCGCCGCTTTGACGAATACCAACGCGACACCAGGCTGGCTACAGTTGAGGATGATGTTTCGCGACTCACCGCCGAGCGTGACGCTCTGCAGCAGCGCCTGAACGCAGCGGATCAGCGGATTGATGAGGTGGTCAGCGCCGTTCGATCAATCAATCGCGGCCGGCATCACGAGGTATTTATGCCAGGTGATGATGAACCGAGGTACGCGCAGCGAAAGGAGTGGGTCGACTGGATACTGGCACTTTGCGACGAAACTTCGGCCACACCAAAACCCTTCACCGAGCAGTTCCTCGAAGACCACCTCGGCAAGCAGCCTGATCAATTGCGTGACCACACGAAAATGATCGCAGCACACAACCCAGATCCGGACTTCTCCTGATCGGCATCGTGCACACGCCTTCTATGGAGTGCGACGAGCCATGAGCGAAGCTAGGACGGAAGACCAAAACTCATACTAAAGACAGGATGCTAGCCCCTCTAAGCGTTTTTTGGCGATCCAAGTTTTGCCAGCTACGTAGTACTTTACTTCTGTTTTCGAATCAGTGCCTTTCACATCAACAAAATATTCATGCCCAACGGTATATACGGTGAAACCGCCATCGCGTGCTGGCTGCAAATATGCGTCAGAAATATTCCCAAAGAGCGATTGGTTCTGCCACTCGTACTGAATGCATTGAGCGACGTCTTTATCTATTTTTCTAGTGATGAGAGTTTTATAAGGACCCTCTTGCCGCGCCTCGTTCATCGTCGGTGCCATACACCCCGTCAACGTAATTGCCAGCAGCATCCCTACTAATAATTTCATGCAAGCCACTCATTGGGAAAAGCGCAGCATACCACTGCAATTCCCCGCGACTAACTCCCTCCCCTTCAAAGTCAGCCGCTATAGCGGCAAGGACGAAGTCATGCCCATGGAAACGATAAAACTGATTGAGCCAGCCACCGTCGTGCGCGATGAGGATGGCATGTTCCAACACCCTGACCTGCCAGATTTTGATGAGGGCGATCAGGAGAAATGCAAAGCCTGGATCGCCGAGCAAGGCCTGCAAGTGAAAATGGTCGAGCTTGAGTACCACAGCGACCAAGCAATCTCTGACCGTTACTTCGATGCAGGCGATTCGGATTGCAGCTACTGGGATCCGGACAAGCCTGAAGGCGAAGGTTGGTTCTGCCTTTCGATCCACGACACTGACAATGGCCCGGTCTGCTGGTGGGCACGCCGCGAGGTGACGCCATGATCTTCCTGACTCCCGCCCTGCTTCCCGTTCTCGCGGGAGGCGCCCCGCTCTACATGGCCTTGCTCATCTATCGAGGGCCACAGCGATGAAAGCTCGAATCGAGAAGAAACTCAGCAAGCGACTGGTGCTGATTCATCCAGCGCTGTATCGCGATGCTTGGATTGATGAGGATATTTCAGAACGCGCTTACGAGCAGGGTGTCCGCGTCAGCCACTACCCAAGCGTTGGCGGCGGCCTGGACTACTGGGGCGAAGGCCAAGATGCCTACACCGTGTGGGAAGACTGGAAGATGAACTGGGAGTGGCGTGGTACTTTCGATTTATTCCCGGCCGGACACCGCTTTGAAGATTGCCCGGATACTGGAAACTTCAGACCGACCACGCGAAATCTGCTGAAGCTGGCGGCCGACTGTGAAGCGGCCGAGCTAGCCAAGTGGCGCCCGCGATGAGATGCCTGGTCAGCGTCCGCACTGAGGAACTGACCGGCCAGGCACTGGACTGGGCAATTAACGCGATCGAGGGTGACCAGCAGCCCGGCACCGGCCAGCTGAATCTGTTCGCCATGCCCGACGCCGAGTATCTGATCACTAAGTACGGCGTCTGGGTCGATGTTGGTCACCAGCACCCGTGGCTGGCCGACATGACCAACGATCCGTTCAACCGTCAGATCGGCGAAACCCGGACCATCGCAGTGTTCCGCGCAGTGGTCTTCGCCAAGCGCGGCACCACGCTCAACGTCCCAGAGGAGTTGCTGCGATGAACTACTGGGCTGTACTGAGCGTTATTGCCACGCTCATCGGCGGCGTCCTGCTCTGGTACGCCATCTTTTTCAATGAGGGTCTCGGGCTCATCGCAGCGCCCGTGATTATGGCCTCGGCCTATCTCGACCACCTTGCAATTGAGAAGTCGTTTCGCGACTTCCCCTCATAACCCCTCACCCAACTCAACAGCTTGCCGGTGTACGGCGGGCGAGGAATTCGTATGTCTGCAGCGAACTGCGATACCGCAATTCAACAAATCAGCACTCCCGACTTTATCGCCACCCTATCGCTCGATCAGCCCCGGGCTGCCCGCGACATCATCAAAGAAAAGATCAGTGCGGCCGAAGCGCAGCCGAAACGCATCGTTTGGCAGGTATGCCGTGGCGGAGTGATCGACAAGTACTTTCGTGAAGAGCAGTTCGAACGGGCGGCAGATCACCTGATCGCCATATTCAAGAACCGGTTCGAAGAGGTTGCGGCGGACTTCGTCGTCAGCCCTTACGAAGCGCGCCGGCTTGAACGTGAAATTCCACATATCACTGCCGAGCTGGTTCCTCAGTTTGAATATGACACCCAGTGGTTCCCAACAAAAACAGAATAACCACCTTTTGCTGCCGCCGGCGGCGTGGAGAATCTTATGGAAACCGAAATACTCTCCGACGATGAGCTGGCGGAGCTGACAGGCTACAAAGCCAGGGGCTGGCAGCGCCGATGGCTGCTCGATCGTGGCTGGACCTTCGTTGAGAGCCGTAGCGGACGCCCGCTTGTTGGCCGTCAATATGTGCGCATGAAGCTGGGCGTAACTCTGCAGGTGGTTCCGCTGATGCCGCCACCAGCAGCCACGCCCGCTTGGACTCCAGACATTTCAAAGGTGAGGTGATATGCGCCCAAGGAAAACCCAAAACAGAAACCTCCCGCCCCGCATGTACGTCAGGCAGAGGGCTCGCCGGAACGGGAGCATCTGGGTCAGTTATTACTATCTCAACACGCAGGGAAAGGAGGTCTCGCTCGGTGGGGATCTGAACCTGGCACGCCTCAAATGGGCAGAGCTTGAGGCAAAGGACAAGCCTCTAGATCTATGCATCATGCGGGCAATCTTTGATCGGTACGAACGCGACATCATTCCCAAGAAAGGCGAGCGCACACAAAAGGACAACCGGGCAGAGTTGCGCCAACTTCGTCCTTACTTTGACGAAGCACCGATCGACGCGATCACTCCAGCACAGATCGCCCAATATCGCGATGCCAGAAGCGCAAAGGTACGTGCAAACCGAGAAATTGCCACGTTGTCCCACGTCTTCAACATGGCGCGTGAATGGGGGCTTACCGTAAGGGAGAACCCGTGCCAAGGCATCAGAAAAAACAAGGAGAAACCGCGAGACTTCTACGCGAATGATGCGGTTTGGAGTGCGGTGTACAAAAAAGCCTGCCAAGAGCTACAGACCGCAATGGACCTAGCGTATCTGAGCGGTCAAAGGCCGGCTGATGTGTTGGTTATGAGGAAAGATGAAATTGAGGGCGGCGCACTCAGCGTCGTGCAGAACAAGACCCACAAAAAGCTCCGGATCTTGCTCGAGGTGGAGGGGCGCGAAACAGAATTTGGCGTGTTGATTCGGGGAATTCAAGCGCGGAACGAGAGACATAGCTCGCCGTATCTGATTCTGACTGAGGAAGGACGAAGGGTGACAACGTCAATGCTTCGGCACAGGTGGGACGATGCCAGGGAGGATGCGGCAAAAGCCGCTACGGAGATGGGTGACGCTGTTCTGGCTAGCAAGATCCGTCAGTTCCAGTTCCGCGATATTCGACCAAAAGCGGCGTCGGAAATCACCAGCATCGAAGACGCAAGCCTTCTGCTGGGTCATACCAAAGGCGACATAACAGAGCGAGTTTATCGGCGCGTCGGTGCTGTCGCGAAGCCTACAAAATGACTTTAAATCAGTCCTAAAACTAAACGTCGCCCCCTTGTAGTTTGCGGCCTGTAGAGGCGCCGTTAAGCATCCGTTTTCGGACGCCGAATAGGCCCAAAGCCACGGCCTGCATGGCTTTTTATAACGGTCTTGAAAACCGTCGACTGTAACAGGTCCATGAGTTCGAATCCCATCGCCTCCGCCATCTTATGTACGACAAAGCCCTGATTATTCAGGGCTTTGTCGTTTCTGGGTTTGCAATTGTCACTCCAGTCTTACTGGATCGCCTCCGCAACCTTCTGGTCTTTTCCGCAACTCTCCCATTCATCCAGGCTTTTCCTGCCCGGATCATGAAACTCAGCACTTAACCCTGATGGGTATTCGGTGATGTCGAGAAGCTGTCTCCAGCCACAAGCTGCTCGTCGTGAAAATCCGAAACCGGCCAAAAGCAGACAGTCAGAAGACATCAGAATTTATCTCGGAATCTGAAAACTCGACTCGATAATCGCTGCATGTCTATGCGGCCTCCAAAGCAATGCATTCATTTACGCGCACCCCAAGCCTCAAACCTGCAAGAACGTGTCCAAATGTTCGCTGGATACCTGCAGAACAAGCGCTACAACACATGCAAAACAACGCGATTGAAACAAGCACAAGCAAATCTATCCATCGCTGGTTGATGGCCATTTGCTGGCTAATCTTGTTTCCTAACAGGATCCAGTAAGGCCTCACAGAATGACAGACCTTCATCGCTGTGCACGGAAGCATCGAGGCCCGATGTTTTGGCTCGCCGCAACAGCACTCTATGCCGGAGCATCGCTCGCTGATCTGCAGTCCCCCCACCGAAACGGAGCTGGCCAGTCTGCCGGCCTGGGCTCAGGAACGAATAGCGCCAGTAAAGCGCGCGCTCGTTGTAGGCATTAGCAATTACAAGCACGCTAATCCGCTGACCACCCCGCCATTCGACGCCGATTTGGTTTCACAAGCCCTCAAGAAGCTAGACCCACAAACGAATATAATGCGACCACTGTCCGATGACCATTTGGGTCGCGATGACCTGTTGGATCTGTTCGAAAAATTCAGAGACAGCCTGCACCCTGGCGACATCGCCATCCTGTACTTCAGCGGGCATGGCATCGAAGTCGACAGGACCAACTACCTTGTACCTGCAGATGCGCAGCTCAGTCCGCCGGGCGATGAGACAGCAATGTACATAAGCCTGCCCTACCTGGTAGCGGAAATTCAAAAAACGGGAGCCGGTACCACGGTCATCATCCTTGACGCCTGCAGGAGCAATCCTTTTTCGACACCCATCGCTGAAGAAGAGCACCTGGATCCCAAGAAGCCTGCACCGATACAGCCTGTGCGAGCAATTGCCAGCAATCAGTACCAAGAGACAGGGTCGGATAGCCTGAGGCAACCCAAAGGTTTCCTTGTCTACTTCGCCGCGCAGGCGGGGCGACCCTCTTATAGCCTGCTGCTTGGCGACGACCCGAAGTCCGGCAGCATTTTCACCCGAAGTCTGGTGCAACTGTTGACCACAAAGAACCAGCCTGCCTACCAGGTATTCAGCTCAACCAGCGGAGTCGTTGCACGCCTTACACACAGTCGGCAGGAACCTTTGATCGCGTCCTTCAATTCCGGCCAGATCATGTTCATGGATAACCAGAATCTAGCGAAGGACGAGATGGAAAACTGGTTCTACACCGTTACCAATGCTACCGACGATGAGTTGGTCTCGGCACTTCCACTGTTCATCGACAACTATCCGGCCGGGCCGTTTACAACCGCTGCCCGCAAACACCTGACCCAACTGGAAAGTACACGCGTGGTGACCAGCGCATTCACCAACAGTAGTCAGCGCGACGTTGGGCTGCTGGCGGGATCGCTCAAGATTCCCTCGGTAAACACCCACATAAACACCACCGCCTTTGCACGCTACGACATCACGGTCAGGGATATACCCAACAGCCGCGGATCCCGAGCGCTCACCTATCTCAAGCAGGGGCAGCAGGTCGAGGTCCTGCAGAGCAAGACGCCTCGAGGCTGGGCGCAGGTAATGCTGCCGGATGGCCAGATCGGCTATGTTGGCAGCGTCAAACGTCAGGACAAGCCTACCGAAGTCATCCGCCTTGAATCAGGCAATCGGCCAACCCAGAACGATATATCTACCTTTCAACGCTGGCGTGAGCAACTGAAGCAAAGCCGAGCCACCATTGAAGTCAAGGTGGGTGTGATCACTGATCCGAACCCAATACAAGCCTCGCGCAGCGCCATGCTCCGAGGGCTGCGACTTCGAGCGCTGATCGAGGCTCAAGGAATCGCACGGTCGCGTGTGGCCTTGCGACTCAGTAGCCCCGACGTCCTGCAGGATACCGTGAGCATCAACCTCATGAGAGAGGGTACGCAATGAAGGGTCGAACTCTGCTTGTGGCACTCCTGCTACTTTGCGCCGACAACACCTTGCAGGCTGACCCGTGGAATTGGCCCGCCGAGGCCACTGGTTCCGACTCACTTCGCAATGACTATTTGCTAGATCGTTACGGAGTACAGTTGCTAGAGCCCAGAATTATCGGAGGCGATGAAGCGAGGCTCGGCGATGATCCGTGGCAGGTAGCCTTGATCCGCAGTGACAACCTCGGCCCGGACCGACGCCCGTTCTGCGGTGGTGTGCTGGTCGCCGACACTTGGGTGCTGACCGCAGCGCATTGCGTCGATAAGAACACTCAACCGTTTCAGGTCAGCGTGCTGGTCGGCGCCACTGACGTCGGCCCGAACGGCGGCGCAATGCGTGTTGAAGTACAAAAAATCATCGTCCATCCCCACTACCTTTCCGGTGAACCGCCCCTACATGACGTTGCCTTGCTGCAGTTGGCTTCATCGGGCAGTGGAAAATTTTCCCGCGCCATTCCAGTACTGCCTACGCAGGCTGAGCCAAAGGCGTTGGCCAGCCAGGCATCCGCCAGGGTCACTGGATGGGGAACCGTTATATCGGGCGGCGACCAGGGGGTGCGCAAACTTCGCTACATCAATCTGCAGATTGTCTCCAACAGCACCTGCAATGACCGTACAAGCTACCACCGCAAGATCACTGATTACATGGTCTGTGCTGGCTTCGCCAAAGACTCAGATCCCAAGGACTCGTGCCAAGGCGACAGCGGTGGACCTTTGACGGTGATGTTTGATGGAAACCGTTATCTCGCGGGTATCGTCAGTTGGGGAGACGGCTGTGCGAGAAAGGGCAAACCCGGGGTCTACGCCAAGGCTTCGCACTACAGCGAATGGGTCAACGATTGCCAGAAAGGAAAAGCAACCTGTAAATCACCCACCTTCAGCGTGATTGGCCCTAACGCAGTAGAAGGAACAGAGTTGGACGTACAACATCAAGGAGCAGGAATATGAATAAAAAAAATCCCGCAACATTGCTCGCCGGCACCTTTTTTCTGGCCGCTTGCGCGCACCAGCCCCAACAGGAATTTAAAGATGCTGGTCCAGTGGCCGGACTTCAGATTGCAGTCGGCGATTGCATGGTTATCCCTCCCCCGCCCGAACCAAAGATCCAGGACCAGGATAACGGCACAAGGGATCTGTTAGCTGCAGGCGTCGCAGCGGCAATCAGTCAGGGAGTCAACTATCTGGGCAGGGCTGCTACTGCGGCCGGAGAGTCAAAGACCTGGAAAATCCAAGGTGCTCGCAACTTCCAGACACCACAGAATCAGTTCCCGAAATGCATCCAGGTCGTTCGAGGCCGCTTTCTTACCTCAGGGACATCAGCCGAGGGGTGGACCCCTCCGAAAAACTCAGGTTGGCCGAGCGATACCAAGACGAAATTTGCAGAGCGCGGGTTGTACCTGACCGATATGCCGGACTTTCTGTTTGAAGGGCAGATTGTTCCTTCTCTGGACAAACTTACCTTCGCCATTCGACCTGGAAAAGCGACCTTCCTGGCTCCAATTGATACCCGATTTCTACGTCCGAGTGAGGAACGCAATATCGCGCTGTTCTTCGCCTTCACGCCTGCCGGTACCAAGCCGACGCTCGACGACAACCCAGGCGCCACCCTGGCATTGGGGGCATTTCAACCGGGAAGTACTCGTACGTATGCAGTCAACGGTAAAACATCAAGTCCCTATGAATCCGCCTGGTTCTCAGTCGGACGAGAGGATACCGTCAAACCGCTGACTCTGTCGGTGCTGATGACCGAATCACAGGGCGAACAAGCATTTCTGACATTCATGGGGTCGTTGCTCAGCGATCCGAAAGTGGTCGCTGCAGCCAACGCAGATCTCGCCAACCGGCTCATTCCGACTGTTCGCAGCGCAAACCAGAACGAGGCAACGGCCAAGGAAAACGATGCGATCGTTAAGCGCAATGCGGCGTATGTGACGGTACAGGCCAAGCTGCAAGAGTGTGCCAATGCAACTGCCTCCGAAGATATTAACCGGGCGGCGCAAGAGGCCACTGCTGCGATGGCAACCTATGACGCAGAGGATAGAAAAACGCACTCGCCTTTCGGTGACCTAACCCCCAGCCTGCTCAACCTAAAGGATAAGCCAAGCAACGTGAAGAGTATGTGCAAGAAGTTGTTCGATCAAATCTCGCACAACTGAAGGTCCGGACAGGTGGCGCCTTCGCCAGATTTGATACGACAAGGCCCTGATCACTCGGGCCTTTGTCGTTTCCGGGATTTTCGATTGCTACTTCGGTCTTTCTGGATCGTTTCCGCACCCTTCTGGCCATTTCCGCCCCCCTCCCGCTCTTCCTAAACGGAAGTCGGCAGGCTGGCTGTGTTCAATGTTTGGTTTTGGCAAAGCGTGACAGAGCACAGCAGACTGGGGACGAATTCAGACCAGAATGAGAAAAGAAAATAAATCTGTCCCCAATAAACTCGTAAACGGAAGTCGGCAGGCTGGCTGTGTTCAATGTTTGGTTTTGGCAAAGCGTGACAGAGCACAGCAGACTGGGGACGAATTCAGACCAGAATGAGAAAAGAAAATAAATCTGTCCCCAATAAACTCGGGGTCGCGGCGATTTGACACCGCGACCGGTGCACAAGCTGAAGTCAGGAAACCTTACGCGGCCGCCCTCTCATGCTCGCTTTCATGGACGTAAATCCACGAGATACCCGATGGTGAGTTCTCATCAAGTCGCATGAGCGCCGAGTCGACTTTCTTCTTGGTGATCCCGTCCTTGACCAGATCGAACACCGTCAGGAAGAAGCCACCGGGTAGCGGCGTGATCGAGAGATTGGTGATATGCGATTCGGGGCTTCCGGCACGCTTGCCATGCAGGCCCCAGAGTCGCTCCCAGTAGTCGGCCCGTTCCATGATCTGGCCATCCGTGAGCACCACGCGAAAATCGTCCGCCAGCGCATCGTACAAAGGTTTTATGGCGCCTTCCGATTGCGAAGACATGCCCCGTGACCACGGGAAAAACAGGTTGTACCAGCGATACACCTCGGCTTCGACGAGCGCTGTTTTGTCTGAGGTGTCGAGTACTCGATTGCTTGCCATCTGCGTTCTCCTTAACAAGTGAAAAGGCGCGGGATCTCCGTTACGCATCGAGCGAACGATGCTCCGCGCCTTTCAAGATCCATCCTGAAAGCTGCGTCACCGGGCTCAACTAAAGTGATTGTTTCCCAAGGGCTGCTGTCACTTCGCTGACCCGGATAAAAAATAGTCTTTACCCTGCTGGATAGTATTGAGAACTGACCAATGGTCAAAGATGGCCGAGCGATCGCTGTCCTCCTATCCGGGGCCAGCGACGAAGATGGCATACTCCCCTGAACCTGATCATTTCGGAGACCCTTATGCTTCGCGTGTTTGAACGCAGGCTCGATCCTTTTCCGCCCGACGAGGCGCCGCCACCGCCCGTTGGCCTGATGCGTTTTCTGTGGGCCTGCACCCGGGGTGCCCGTGGCTACGTGCTTGCGCTGGCGCTGCTCAGTGCCAGTGTGTCGATCTACGAAGCCTGGCTGTTTTCGTTTCTCGGGCAAGTGGTGGACCTGCTCTCGACCTGGCAGGCCGGCGGCGCCGTGAGCGGTCAGGAAAGCCGTGTGCTGTGGGGCATCGCCATTGTCTTGCTCACCAGCGTCGGTCTTGTGGCATTGCGCACGATGGTCCAGCACCAGATTCTGGCGATCAATCTGCCGCTGCGCCTGCGCTGGGATTTCCATCGCCTGATGCTGCGGCAAAGCCTTTCATTTTTTTCCGATGAATTCTCCGGCCGGGTCACGACCAAAGTGATGCAGACCGCGCTGGCCGTACGCGAAGTGCTGTTCACCCTGATCGAAATTGCCCCCGGCATCGGCGTTTATTTCATTGCGATCATCGCCCTGGCCGGTGGTTTTGCCCTGAAGCTCATGCTGCCCTTTCTTGCTTGGGTCGCCCTGTTCGGGCTGGCGATGCTGTACTTCGTGCCGCGTCTGGGACAGGTCGGGCAGGAACAGGCCCATGCACGCTCTTCGATGACGGGGAGAATCTCCGACGCTTACACCAACATCACCACCGTCAAACTGTTCTCGCACTCCAATCGTGAAGCGCATTTCGCACGCGCGGCGATGGAGGATTTCAAGCAGACCGGTTTTCGTCAGATGCGTCTGGTCAGCCAGTTCGAGATCGTCAATCAGGCACTGGTGGTCGGGCTGATCCTCGGCGCCGGCGGGTATGCCCTGTGGCTCTGGCATCAGGGTCAGGTCGGTGCGGGCGCGGTGGCCGCGATCACCGCCATGGCGTTGCGGATCAACGGCATGTCCCACTGGATCATGTGGCAGATGACGTCGCTGTTCGAAAACATAGGCACCGTGCAGGACGGCATGGAAACCCTGACCCGAGGCCCGAAAGTGCAGGACGCGCCCGACGCCGGCGTGCTGGTGCCTTCCGGTGGTGCCGTGACCTTCGACAACGTGCACTTCAACTACAACGGCGAGCGCCAGGTGCTCGACGGCTTGAGCCTGCACATCCGCGCCGGGGAAAAAATCGGTCTGGTGGGCCGCTCCGGGGCCGGCAAATCGACGCTGATCAATCTGCTGCTGCGCTTTTATGACGTCGACAGCGGTACGATTCGCATCGACGGGCAGAACATCGCGCAGGTAACACAGGACAGCCTGCGCAGCGCCATTGGCATGGTCACTCAGGATACGTCGCTGTTGCACCGCTCGATCCGCGACAACATTGCCTACGGACGCCCGGACGCCACCGATGCGCAGGTTCACCGCGCCGCGATCAACGCCCAGGCCGACGGTTTCATCAGCCAGCTAAGCGACCGCCAGGGCCACACCGGTTACGACACGCTGGTCGGCGAACGCGGCATCAAGCTGTCCGGCGGCCAGCGCCAACGTATCGCCATTGCCCGGGTGATGCTCAAGAACGCGCCGATCCTGCTGCTTGACGAGGCCACCAGTGCACTGGATTCCGAAGTCGAAGTCGCGATCCAGGAAAGCCTCGATGAAATGATGCAAGGCAAGACCGTCATTGCCATTGCGCATCGATTGTCGACGATTGCCGCCATGGACCGGCTGATTGTCATGGACGAGGGCCGCATCATCGAACAAGGCACCCACGCCGAGTTGCTGGAGCGAAACGGCACCTACGCGCGGCTCTGGCAGCATCAGAGCGGCGGCTTTCTCGGTGAAGATCAAGGGCTGGATGAAGCGATGGACCGGGCATGATCCGTTCCTGCCGAACACTGAAATTTTGAGGTTTTGAATGGTATTTGCAAAAACCTGGCGAGCGCTTGCTGTCCTGACGGTCTGCCTGTCCGGCGCCCAATATGCCGAGGCCGACGCGCCGCTGCTGTACACCCTGAATGCTGCCAAGGCATTGCCCGGTGACGGTCACAGTTGGGGTTTCGCCGCCCTGCAACCACAGAGCGCGCAACTGTTCGTCGCCCGCCGCGAAAACGGTTTGTCGGTGTTCGACGTTGAGCAGCAGAAACTGCTGAAGACCCTCGACAACTCAACCGGCGCCAACGCCGTCGCCTTCGTACCGGAACGCAACCGCGCCTATGTCGCCAACATGGATGGAACGCTGGGCGTCGTGGCACTGGATCGGCTGCAAGTGCTGCAACGGCTCAAGCTCGATTCGGGCAACCTCAACAACCTTGTGTACGACGCCAGTCGCGACCGGTTGATCGTCACCAGCGGCCGGCGCGGCGATCATTCGACGCTGTATCTGATCGATGCCAAGACCGATCGCCTGACCGATGCGGTAGACATTCCAGCGCAAAAACTCGACGGCCCGGTGATCCTTGAAAACGGCCACTTCATCGTCCCTATGCGCGACGAAGATAAAGTCGCCGTGCTTTCAGGGGCGAAGCTTGAACAGCAGCAATTCTGGACATTCAAGGGTTGCAGCAAACCCAGCGCACTGGCCGTCGACGAATCGCTTCAACGCCTGTTCGTGGCTTGCCGTGGCGCTGACCCGACTCTGGTGGTCGCCGACCTGAAAACCGGCAAGGCCTTGAGCACCCTGCCCCTCGGCCGCGCCGTGAATGCACTGGCTTACGATGGGGTGAAAGACCAGTTGCTGGTGCCCAGCGGCGCCGACGCCAGCCTTGCGATTGTCCAGCGCGACACTCAGGGGCAATACCAGTTGCGCGGCAGCGTCGGGACCCGGCCATGGGCGCACAACATGGTGCTCGACGCCCAACGCGGTCAGGTCTACCTGTTCACTGCCGACTTCACCCAACCGGCACCGAGCCGGGAGCAACCCAAACCCGACCCGGCATTTCACCCCGACACCTTCACCGTTCTGACCTACAAGGCGCAGTAAGCGTCAGGATGCCTCGATGACCTCGGCGGCTTGCGTCTTGCGCCGCCGACGCTCGAACCACAGGTAAACCACCGGCGTGGTGTAGAGCGTCAGGATCTGCGAAACCGCCAGACCACCGACAATCGCAATGCCCAGCGGCTGACGCAACTCCGAACCGGCACCGTGCCCGAACGCCAGCGGAACCGCGCCCAGCAATGCCGCCAGCGAAGTCATCAGGATCGGCCGCAAGCGCAACAGGCATCCTTCCCTCACCGCTTCACGGGGCGACAAGCCACGCTGCTGCGCCTGCAGAGTGAAGTCGACAATCATGATCGCGTTCTTCTTGACGATGCCGATCAGCAGAATGATCCCGATCATCCCCAGCACCGACAGATCCTGCCCGCACAGCATCAAGGCCAGCAGCGCGCCGAAACCGGCGGACGGCAAGGTCGAGATGATCGTCAGCGGGTGGATCGCGTTTTCATACAACACGCCGAGCACGATGTAGACCGTCAGGATTGCCGCCAGAATCAGCCACGGTTGCGACTTCAGCGAATCCTGAAACGCCTGGGCCGTGCCCTGGAAACTGCCCGCCACGGTGTCAGGCATCGCAACCGCCAGCGACGCCTGATTGATCGCGCTGACCGCCTCGCTCAGGGCATGCCCCGGCGCGAGGTCGAACGACAGGGTAATGGCCGGGAACACGCCCTGATGGTTGATGATGATCGGCACCTGTTCGGTCTTGAGACTGGCCAACAGGTTCAGCGGCACCAGTGCCCCGGAGCTGGCGCGAACGAACAGGTGCTCAAGGGTTGCGGTGGACGTTTGCCAGCTCGGGTCCAGCTCCAGAATCACATGGTTCTGATCCAGCTGCGTGAACATGGTCGCGATCTGCCGCTGGCCAAACGCGTCGTACAGCACGTCATCGATGGCTTGCACGGTCACGCCCAGACGCGCAGCGGTCGGACGATCAATCACCAGCGTCGATTGCGGGATGGCCTGCTGCTGGTCGGAAGTCACGTGCTGCAATTGCGGCAAAGTCTTGAGTTTGGCCAGCAGCACCCTGCTCCAGTGATCCAGCTCGACGCTGTCCGGGTCTTGCAGGGTGTACTGATACTGGGTCTTGCTGGCCCGGCCGCCGATCTGGATGTCCTGGTTGGCCTGCATGAACACCTTGACCCCGGACAACCCGTCCAGCGCCGGTTGCAGGCGCTGGATGACCTGCACGGCGCTGGCCGTGCGCTCACTGAACGGCTTGAGGTTGATCATCACCTTGCCCTGACTGACCGTCGGGTTCGGGCCGATCCAGAAATACACCCGCGCCACCGCCGGATCCTGACCGATGATCTCCGCCGCACGGTTGACCTGCGCGCGCATGGCCGTCGGCGAAATGTCCGCCGCCGCTTCCGCCACGCCCTGGATCAGACCGTTGTCCTGCTGCGGAAAGAATCCCTTGGGAATCCCGACATACAGCACCGCCGTGGCCGCCAGCGTGGCAATGGCCACCGCCATGGTGATGCGCTGATGGTCCAGCACCCAGTCCAGGCTACGCCGATAGCCGTTGTGCAACCGGTCGAACACCCGCTCGCAGGCCTGGGCAAAACGCCCCTCCTCCTGATCGGCATGGGGTTTGAGCAGCCAGGCGCAGAGCATCGGGGTGATGGTCAGCGAGACGATGCCGGACATGATGATCGCCACGCTGACGGTCACCGCAAACTCACGCATCAAGCGCCCGACGATGCCGGACATCAACAGGATCGGCAGGAACACCGCAATCAACGACACCGTCATCGAGACGATGGTGAAGCCGACTTCGCGCAAACCATCGACCGCCGATTGCAGGCGCGACTTGCCCATTTCCAGGTGCCGGACGATGTTTTCCATCACCACAATGGCGTCGTCCACCACAAACCCGACGGCAATCGCCAGGCCCATGATCGACAGGTTATCGAGGCTGTAGCCGAGCAGAAACATGACGCCGAACGTCGCCACCAGCGACAGCGGAATGGTCAGGCTGGGAATCAGCGTGGCGGTGGCCTTGCGCAAGAACACGAAGATCACCACGACCACCAGCGCAATCGACAACAGCAAGGTGAACTGCATGTCATTGACCGACGCTTCGATGGTCTGGGTGCGGTCGCCCACCACTTGCACCTGTACGTCGCGGGGCAAGGACGCGGTCAGCTCGGGCAACTTGGCCTTGATCGTCGCGATGGTCGACAGCAGATTGAAACCCGGTTGCTTGTGGATGTCGACGATGACCGTCGGTTCGCTACCCAACTGCGCGGCTTGCTGGGTGTCCTCGGCTCCAGCGATCACCCGGCCCAGATCGCCGAGCTTGATCGGCATGCCGTTTTTATAGGCGACGACCTGATCGCGATAATGCTGCGGATCGAGCAACTGGTCGGTCGCGCCCAGGGTGATCGAACGGCTCTGGCCATCGAGCGTGCCTTTGGGTTGGTCCAGGGTGCTGACGCCAATCACGCTGCGTACGTCTTCAAGCGTCAGACCGCGAGCAGCCAGCGCATCAGGATCAATCTGCACGCGCACCGCCGGTTTCTGCTCGCCATGGAAATCCACCAGCCCGACGCCGGGCATTTGCGACAGGCGCTGGGCGATGTAGTTGTCGGCGTAGCGATCCAGCTCCGGCAGCGTGCGGGTCGGCGACGTCACCGCCAGCGACAGCACGGTGCCTTCCGCCGGGTTGACCTTGTTGAAGGTCGGCGCGCTGGACATGGTCTTGGGCAGGTTCGGCGTGGCGGTGTTGATCGCCGTCTGTACATCCTGGGCGGCACCGTCGATGTCCCGTGACAGGTCGAATTGCAGCACCACCTGGGTCTTGCCGGCGGCGCTGGACGAGGTCATTGATGTGACTTGCGGCACGGCGGCGAAGGCCCGTTCCAGTGGGGTTGCCACCGACGAGGCCATGGTTTCCGCGTTCGCCCCGGAGAGTTTGGCGGTGACCTGAATGGTCGGGAAATCCACTGTCGGCAGCGGCGCCACCGGCAACTGGAAGTAAGCGAAAGCCCCGAGCAGCATGACGCCGAGCGCCAGCAGGCTCAGCCCCACACGCCGTTGAATCAGTCCGGCCAGCGCATTCATCGGGCGGCCTCCGCCAGATCGGCGCTGGTGTCGGTCTTTACCGGCACCACCTTCAACCCCGGTGCGACCCGCGACTGGCCCTGCACCACCACGGTTTCGCCGGCATTCAAGCCCTGACGAATCCACTGCTTGCCGTCCACCACATTGGCGGCGTCCACCAGACGCGGCTGTACCCGCTGATCGGCATCGACCACATAGACGAAATTGCCCTGACGCCCCAATTGCACCGCATCGGCCGGGACAACGGCCACGTCGCGATGGGTCTGCACCAGCAGGCGCGCACTCACTAGTTCACCCGGCCACAGTTTGGCGTCAGCGTTGTCGAACTGCGCCTTGAGCTGGATCTGCCCGCTGGCCGCCGTCACCTGGCTGTCGATGAAGCTCAAATGACCTTTGGCGATTTCCTGCTGGCCATCGCGGGTCATGGCGACCACTTGCAAGGCACCTTTGGCGTTCTCTTCGAGGATCTCCGCCAGTTCGTCCTGGGACACGGCGAACGCGACGGAGATCGGATTCATCTGGGTGATCGTCACCAGCCCCGTCGCCTCGGCACCGTGGGCAATCGCGCCGACGTCCAGCAGGCGCTGGCCGGTGCGGCCGGTCAGCGGCGCCTTGACCTGAGTGAACTCCAGTTGCAGCCGCGCCGCATCCAGTGCCGCCTGATCGGCCTGCACCGTCGCCTGTTGCGCGGCCAGTTGTGCGCGGTAGGTGTCGACGTCCTGGGTCGGCCCGGCTTTTGCGGCTGCAAGTTTGCTGGCCCGGTCGAGATTGACCCTGAGGTTCGCCAGTTGCGCCTGATCCTTGGCCAGCAGCGCCTGAGCCTGAGCGACCTGAGCCTGATAGACCCGCGGGTCGATCACCGCCAACAGGCTGCCGGCGGTGACGGTCTGCCCTTCGTTGAACAGGACCTTCTGCAACTCGCCGTCCACCCTCACCCGCACATTGACGCTGTTGAGCGCCTGCACGTTGCCGATGGCACTGATCCACACCGGCAGATCCTGTCGGCTGACCTTGCTCATCTGTACCGGAATCGCGCCGGCATTAGTTTTTACCGGCGCAGCGTGAGCCTGTTTGATCCATTGAAAACCGCCGACGGCCACCGCCAGCGAAAGTGCCGCGACGCCCAGGAAAACGGTGCGACGACGTGGGTGCAGGACAGTCATGGATGAGTCACCTGAACAGAAGAATTGAGTGCCAGAGCGTCAGCGGAAAAATCCCCGCCCAGGGCCCGGAACAGGCCGACCGCCGCTTGAAGGTGTTGCAGACGGACCTGCAACAGCGTGTCTTCGGCCTGATATTGCGTGCGCTCGACGATCAGCAGCGTCTGGAAGTCGGTGGAGCCGAGGCGGTAGCGAACCTGCGCCAGACGCGCCGCTTCCCGCGCCGAATCCACTGCCGAGGCGTTCAACGCGTAACTCTTGTCGAGTTCACGGGCAGCGCTGATCTGGGTTTCGACGTCTTGCAGGGCTTCGACGATGGACTCGCGATAACTGGCGGTCAGTTCCTGAACGTGGGCCTGATCGAAATGCAGTTGGCCCTTGAGCTGGCCACCGGCAAACACCGGCTGGCCGAGGGTGCCGATGACGCTCCAGATCTGCCCGCCAGCCAGGGTGTCGATACCGCCCAGCAGGTCCAGCGACAGATTGGGCAGGAACGCCGCACGGGCCACGCCGACATCGAAGTTGGCAGACTTCAGCCGCGCTTCGGCAGCCTGAATGTCCGGCCGCTGACGCAGCAGGCCGATGGGCAGACCGGTCGCCGGTTGCGGCACCCGCACGGCGCCGAGGCTGTCGCCCTGCAAATGGAAACCCTCGGGCGGCGCGCCTACCAGAACCGCGAGTTGATACAGCGCCTGATCCCGTTGTTGACGCAGCGGCGGCATTGCCGCTTCAAAGGTCTGCATGGCGTTGCGCTGCTGAGCGACTTCGAGGTTGGAAACGGCGCCCTGACTGGCCTGGATTTCCACTAGGTCCAGCACTTGCCGGGCATCGTCGGCGATGGACTGGGCCAGACGCAGGCGCTCTTCCAGCGACAGCACCTGAAAGTAACTGTCGGCGATGCTCGCGCTCAGGCTCATGCGCAGGGTCTGGGCATCGAATGCCGTGGCGTTGGCCAGGGCATCGGCTGAGTCGGCGGCGGCGCGCTGTTTGCCCCAGAAATCCACTTCATAGGTGGCTTCGGCAAACACGCTGCGCTTTTGCGTGGTACCGTAGTTGTTCTGGCGCTGATAGTTGCCGCCCAGATTCAGCGCCGGATATTGCCCGGCGCCGGTGACCTGCGCGGAGGCCCGCGCCTCGTCGATACGGCTGATCGCCGCTTTGAGGGTGAAGTTGGAGGCCAGCCCACGGTCGATCAATTGATCCAGCTCGGCGCTGTGAAACTCGCGCCACCATTGACCGCCCGCAGCGGATTGACCGCCAGAAGCCGCGTTCCACTGCTGGGCCAGCGGCAACTCGGGCTGCCGATACTCGGGCACCATCGAACAGCCGCCGAGGGTCAATACGCCCAGCAGGATCAGCGTCGCTGATGATTGAAATGCAACGCGCCGTCTGCGCGCCTTGGTCTTTGGAACCGACATGAGCAAGCTGTCTCCCCGCTTGAGCCTTTGTGGAGCGATCCACGAATGCGGCGAAGATAGCGAGGGGTGCCTGCCAGAGCGTTCCCCGGCAGATAAACTTTTGTTTAGCCTTGCTCGGGCGTCGTCTGGAAGCTGTAGCCGGCGCCGGGGATGGTCCTGATCAACGAATAGTCGAAACCGTCATCGAGTTTGCGCCGCAATCGATGGATGTGTTTGTCGATGACGTTGTTGTTGGGGTCGAAATCGTAATCCCAGGCACTGTCGAGCAGCATGTCGCGGGTGACGATCTGGCCGCTGTGGCGCATGAGTTTTTCCAGCAACAGGGCTTCGCGGTGCTGCAAGGCAATCACCTTGCCTCGGCGTACGGCCGTGCGTGTCGCACAATCCAGCTGCAACTCGCCAACCACCAGTTGCCGCGCTGGCCCCGCGACCTGATCGCGCCCGCGCAGCAAGGCTTCGAGCCGCGCCAGCACTTCGGCGAAGGCATAAGGTTTGGCCAGATAATCATCACAACCGGCCTGCAAGCCTTCGACCTTTTGCTCGGTCGAGGCCTGGGCACTGAGCATCAGGATCGGCACCCGCACCTGCCGGGCGCGCAAGGCCTTGATCAAGCCGATGCCGTCGAGTCCGGGCAGGCGCCGGTCGACGATCAGCACGTCGTGAATGCCTTCCAGCGCCATGTCCAGACCGCTGTTGCCATCGCCGGCGACGTCGACCACATGCCCGCTTTCACTCAAACCGCGCAGCAGGTAAGCAGCGGTCTGGGCATCATCTTCAACCACGAGAATGCGCAAGGCACCTACTCCATCAAGCCAACCTGAACTTTTATTTATCCGGCGGGAACGTGGCGCAACCGCAGGCTTTGCCACACTATGCCATCTCTGCCTGATGATGTGAGTGGTTCAAAAGCCATGACCCATGTTCTGGTCGTCGAGGACGACTTGCCCACCCGCCGCGAAATCGAAGCGGCGCTGACTGACCACGGTTTCACCGTGAGCAGCGTCGATAATGGTCGTGAAGGCCTGTTGAAAGCCCTCGGCGAGCCGTTCGACCTGATCGTGCTCGATCGCATGCTGCCCGGCGGCCTCGACGGTCTGGGCGTGCTCACCGCGTTGCGGGCCGCCAGCGTCAACACCCCGGTGCTGATCCTCAGCGCCCTGAGTGCGCTGGATGAACGGGTACGCGGCTTGCGCGCCGGTGGCGACGACTACCTGACCAAACCTTTCGAATTCATCGAGCTGACCGCCCGCCTGGACGCCTTGAACCGGCGCCGGGCCGAACCGGTGGCCGTGACTCAGGAAACCCGCCTGAAGGTCGGTAACCTGGACGTCGATCTGCTGAGCCGCACCGTGCGCCGTGGCGAACGCACCATCGATCTGGTGCCCCGGGAATACGCGCTGCTCGAACATCTGGTGCGCCACGCCGATCAGGTGGTGACCCGCACCATGCTCTTCGAAGCGGTGTGGAATTACAGCTACGACGAGCGCACCAACGTGATCGAAGTGCACATGAGCCGCCTGCGTCGCAAGGTCGATGGCGACGGCGAGCCGCCGATGATCCATACCATTCGTGGAGCCGGGTATGTCCTCCGTTCACCTGAGTGAAATCCCGCGCACCATCAGTTTTCGCACGGCGTTGCTGTTTCTCGGGCTGTTCGGCTGCTCGTTTCTGGCGTTGTTCGGTTACGTCTACTGGCAGACCGCGTTCTACCTGAAGACCGAAGCCGACACGGCCCTGTATCGACAAGTGGAAAACCGCAGCGCCCAGCCGCCGGAACTGCAATTACAGGAGATCCGCAAACACGCCCTGCAGGACGTCGAAGCACGCCTGCCCCACAGCCTGTTCGATGCCGACGGCAAATTCATTGCCGGTGTGATCAAAGAACTGCCGCCCTTCTCTGCTTATGACAAGCCGCAGGAGTTTCGCTGGCTCAAGTCCAACGGGCATCACCGACCGGTGCGCTTCATCGTGCATAAACTGGCGGACGGCAAAACCTTGCTGGTCGCCCAGGACGTTCACGACATTCGCGAGTTCGACGAACTGCTGATCAACGCGCTGATTTCCGGTGGCCTGCTGCTGTTGCTGGTCGGGTTGCTCGGCGCCGTGGTGCTGGGTTATTCGGCACACCGACGGCTGGACAAGGTCAGCCGCTCGATCAAGGGCATCATCGAAGGTGACTTGAAAGGACGTTTGCCGGTCAAGGGCAACAACGATGACATCGACCGCCTCGCCTCGGTGGTCAACAGCATGCTCGATGAACTGGAGCGTTTGATGAGTGAAGTCAAAGGCGTGTGCGACGACATCGCCCACGACCTGCGCACGCCCCTCACGCGCCTGATCGCCGGCCTGGAGCGCACCCAGCGCAGAGGTCTGGATGAGGAGCAATATGCTGCCAGCATCGACGCGGCGCTGACCGAGGCCAAAGCCTTGCTGCTGACTTTCAAGGCACTGCTGCGGATTTCGGAAATTGAAAACAGCGCCCGCCGCAGCCACTTCGCTCCGCTGGATCTGAACCTGATCAGTGCCGATGCCGCCGAACTCTACGAACCCTTGGCCGAAGAACGCGGCATCAGCCTGACCATCGAAAACAGTCAGGCCCCCGCGATCATGGCTGGCGACGCACAACTGCTGTTCGACGCCCTGTGCAACCTGCTTGACAACGCCATCAAGTTCTCGCCCGACCACAGTCAGGTGCGCCTGAGCGTGATTGCCGATCAGGACAACGTCGGAATCCGCGTCACCGACAACGGCCCCGGCATTCCCCCGGCCGAACGCGAGGCGGTGTTGCGCCGGTTGTACCGCGCCGAATCCAGCCGCCATACGCCGGGCAACGGGTTGGGTTTGAGCATGGTGTCGGCGGTCGCGCGCCTGCATGACATGCGGGTGACGGTGAACGATGCGGCGCCGGGGTGCCGGATTGATTTGTTGGGCAAGGCAACGCCGGCCAGCCATTGAAAACCGACGGGCCTCAACCTACCGACCGTAACCACTCCAGCAAATCCAGCTCCAGGCTGCCCGGTTTGGGAGGCGCAGGCGACAGCAGGCAATAATGCGAGCCGTCTTCAACGAAGCCTGCCGGTGCGGCCAACACCCCGCTTTCGATATCGTCGCGGACCAGATGCCACGGACCGATGGCCACGCCCAGGCCAGCGACAGCCGCCTGAATGCTGAAGTAAAAGTGTTCGAAAGACTGCATTTGCGTCGCAGGAACAGACAGGCCCGCTGCGAAGGCCCACTCCTGCCAGGCCGTGGGTCGGCTGCTCGTTTGCAACAGAGGCGCCGTGGCATGCAGGCCTTTGGCGCTTTCATCGAACCACTCACCGACTTTATCCGGACGACAGACTGGCCCGACCTTCTCGGCAAACAAGCGCTCGGTGTGGTAACCCGGAGGCCGGGGGAAATCGTCGCGCCGAATGGCCAGGTCAATTCCTTGTTCAAATGAAAACGGACCGCCACCCGCCACCAAATGAATGTCCAGGCCGTGATGCTGTTTCTGGAAATCACTCCAGCGCGGAATCAACCAGCGCATCAACAGCGTCGGCTCGCAGGACAGGACCAGCCGCCGCGTACGACGTGCCTCAGTGCGGATCTCACGGACGGCCTGGTTCATCACCCCCAACCCTTCGCTCACCGCTTTCAGCAGTCGCCTCCCCGGCTCAGTCAGGAAAACCCTTCGCTGGCGCCGCTCGAACAGGTCAACGCCCAGATCCTCTTCCAGCAGGCGCACCGCCCGGCTGATGGCGCCGGGTGTCAGATGCAGTTCGTCAGCCGCACGGGCGAAGTTCTCGAACCGGCCTGCGGATTCGAAGCAACGCAGTGCCAGCAGAGACGGCATACGCCCCTCGGTAAACGGTGAGTCAGACTCACCATCAGCTTCAGAAATCATCGTTAGTTCCAGCGTTCGCTATCTGTAAACATGGCTTTCTATCACCAACCCACCCAAGGTTCCACCATGAGCGAATGGATAGTCGTAATCACCATTACCCTGCTGGCATGCATCAGCCCCGGACCGGACTTCGCCCTGGTCTCGCGCAACGGCTTGCTGCTCTCCCGACGCGCAGGCGTACTTACGGCGATGGGCATTGGCCTGGGCGTGCTGGTGCATGTCGGCTACACCCTGCTCGGGCTCGGATTAGTGCTGCAAAAATCGCCCTGGTTGTTCAATGCACTGAAACTGGCGGGGGCTGCGTATCTGGTTTATCTGGGCATCAAGATGCTTCGTTCCAGACCTGACGTTCAACAGCCGGATGCTGCGTCACCTGCCCTGTCGGATCTGGCCGCGTTGCGTTCAGGTTTTCTCACCAATGCGTTGAACCCCAAAACCTCGATTTTCATCGTCAGCCTGTTCATGGGCGTCGTCCGGCCGGATACCGGCCTGCCGGTACAAATCGCCTACGGGCTGTTCATTGCCGGCGCGCATGTGCTGTGGTTCAGCCTGGTGGCGCTGTGTTTCTCGGCCGGGCGGGTGCGGGAGAAACTGCTGGCGGCACGGCAGTGGATTGACCGGGCGTTCGGCGGCCTGCTCGTGGGCTTCGGGGTTCTGCTGACGCTGTCTCAGCGATCAGGCTGAACGCATTGCTACACAGCGATACATAACCCCTGTTTCATGACACATCCCCGGTACATGCCGATGCAAAAGTGTGGGCCATCGGAGCCTTCCCTCCGACTCAACCACTCACACAGGCAGGCCTTCTCATGATCAATCAAATCGACACCGTGCTGTACACCGGCAAGACCCGCACCACCGGCGGACGCGATGGCGCCTCGCGCAGTTCCGACGGCAATCTGGACGTCAAACTGTCGCCACCGGGCTCCAACGGCAGCGGCACCAACCCGGAACAACTGCTGGCGGCCGGCTGGTCGGCGTGTTTCATCGGCGCCATGGGCAAAGCGGCGGCTGCGCTGAAGATCAGGCTGCCGGCGGATGTGGCGGTGGAAACCGAAATCGATCTGGGCAAGACCGGCGACGCATTTTTCCTGCAGGCACGCTTGAATGTCAGCCTGCCGGGGCTGGAGCCCTCGGTCGCTCAGTCGCTGGTGGAAGCTGCGCACCAGACCTGCCCTTACTCCAAGGCCACGCGCGGCAACATCGACGTGACCCTGCGGCTGATCTGAATCCCGATCCTCCCTATACGCCCGAGGCAGTGCCTCGGGCGTTTTGTTTGACCGGGACAGAAGCACCCGCCTGCCCATGCTGACGGGTGGTCACCAGCCCGATAAAGGAAATGGCCAGCGCCAGGCCAATGGTCGACGTCACTTCCAGGCGATGCTCCGGCGTCAGCATCATCACCGCGAGCGCGGCGCAGATGAACGCCATCACCAGATAGGTCAGCCACGGAAACAGCCACATGCGAAAGGTCAGCTCGACATTCTGCCGAAGCAGCATCCGCCGCATACGCAACTGAGAAACCGCGATCACCAGGTACACTAGCAACGCGATGGCACCGGAACTGGCGAGCAGGAATTGAAACAGGCCGGCGGGCATGAAGTAGCTGAGCAACGTCACCCCGGCGCCGATGACGCTGCTGGCAATCACCGCCGCCCTCGGCACGCCTGCACCGGAAGTCACTTTCAACGCGTGCGGTGCGTCGCCGCGCAGCCCCAGTGAAAACAGCATGCGCGAAGCGATATAGATCGACGAGTTCATGCAACTGGCCACGGCGATCAACACCACCACATCGACCATGAATTTGGCGTGGGGAACGTTCATCAACTCCAGTGCGCGCTGATAGGAACCGACGGACGCCAAAAGCGGATCGTTCCACGGCACCACGGAAATCACCACGAAAATCGACAGCAGATAGAACACGCCGATGCGCCAGATCACCGAACGCGTAGCCTTGGCGATGTTTTGTGCCGGATTGTCCGATTCGGCGGCGGCGATGGTCACCGCCTCGGTGCCGATGAAACTGAACATGATGGTGATAAAGGCGCCGACCACCGCCGACAAACCATTGGGGGCGAACCCGCCATGTTCTTCCATCAAGCGGCTCAGGCCGCTGGCTTCACGCTCGGGAATCCAGCCCATCAGCACGGCGAAACCCACGCCGATGAAACCGATGATCGCCACGACCTTGGCCATGGCGAACCAGAATTCGAACTCGCCGTACTTGGAAACACTGAACAGGTTGGTGATCACCAGCAGAATGATCGACACCAGCGCAAACAGCCACGCATCGACCTGGGGAAACCACTGATTCAAGACGTGCCCGGCGGCCAGTGCCTCGATGGGAATGACCAGCACCCAGAACCACCAGTAGAGCCAGCCGATGGTGAAGCCGGCCCAGCGGCCGATGGCCTGATCGGCGTAGGTGGAAAACGATCCGGTGTCCGGTCGGGCCACCGCCATTTCCCCCAGCATGCGCATGACCAGCACCACCAGCAGGCCGGAAAACAGATACGCCAGCAACACCGCCGGCCCCGCCGCTGCTATGGCGTGCCCGGAACCGACAAACAACCCCGCGCCGATGATTCCTGCAATTGACAACATGGTCACGTGGCGAGGCTTGAACCCCTGCGCCAGTTGACCGCTCGATTCCTTCGAATTCAGGCTGTTCATTGTTTTTGTTGTTCTCTGATGGACGCCTCACCTTACGTGGCTGAAGTTCAACGCAAATAGCCCGGGTGCGGCATGCCGATGCCTGATTTCGACATGCCTGGGTGACGGTCAGCGAGAACCAGCAAGCGTTTTGCGCATGAAAACCCGGGCAAATCCGTCCTCGGTGGCGCGATGGGTTTCCACAAAACCGAGCTTTTCATAGATGGCGACGTTCTCGGTCATCCGCTCGTGGGTGTAGAGCCGCACGGCATCGCAACCGAGGCTCCGCGCATGAGTTTCACAGAGGGTCATCAACACTTTGCCGAGGCCCTTGCCCTTGTGCCGGGGCGACACGGCGACGTTGATCAGCAGCAGCTCCTTGCCTTCCTGGCTCATCACCAGCACACCGAGGATTTCATCGTTGTCGGTCAGCACGAACGTCTCGGTTTCGCGCAGTACTTGCTCGTAGTCGTCGAGCATCGGCGCGGGTTTGCGGCCGATTCGCGGGATGTAAGGGCTGTAGGCCTCATCGACCAGTGCGGCGATGGGCGCAGCGTCTTCGGGTCGGGCGCGGCGGAGGGTCTGCAAGGGGAGCCTCTTCAGTGGTGGCGAATGGGGCGCTCAGCATGCGATGGATGACGATCCCGGAGCAAATCCACCGCCGCCCCGTAGCACAATCGAAGCGCCCGAGGATGAACATACGTTCACCAAAAACCTCGCTGGATGCGTCTAGTCTGCGGGTTCCAACATAGTGACTACAGGAGTAACCCACCATGTTCTCGCACGAAAGCATCCCGCTGATCATCCTTTTCATCATCCTGCTGCTTGGCGTGCTGACGGCTGTTTTGCATCCGGTGCATGCGTTTTTCAGCTGGCTCAAGCGGCGCAAGCAAAGGGCATCTGCCGGGGTTGTGAAAGAGGTGGATGCGCGCTGAAGTTGCTTCAGTTCGAATCGGGCAACATCAACCTGCGTTAAGTCCGCCGACAACAAAAAAGGCCTGCCACATTGGCAGGCCTTTTCAGTATCCCGGGGGTTATTGCTTGAGGATCAACAACGGCTCGCCTTTCTTGACGATGTAAGTCGCCAGCTCCGAACCCTTGTCATTGCCGACATTCTTCGCGATGTGCGCCACGCCTTCCGGGATGAACAGCGAATCGCCGGCCTTCAGCGTCACCGGTGCCCGGCCTTCGAGCTGGTATTCGAAGGTGCCGCTGATCACATAGGCGACTTCAACGCCCGGGTGGGCATGTCGGGGCGAGGTGATGCCCGGTTCGAAATCGACCCGGGCCTGGATCACTTCGCGATCCGCAGCGCCCAGGTCCTGATGGACCAGATCGGTACGGCTCAGGCCTTGTTGCCAGCTCTTCGCCGGGGCGGCAGATTGAGTGTCGGCGGCGTGTGCCAGGCCGATCATTGAAACCAGTACGGCGGCTGCGGTCATCAGGAGTGTGCGGCGCATGGTGTTGCCCTCTTGGAAGTAGTGAAGTGACGCCACTACTTTGAAGAGGGCATGTACCGGGAATGTGTCCCGATATCGGCACTTGTTAGCTCACTGTGTACGAGGGCGGGATTGATACACGCTCATACAACTCTCGCCATCTGCGACAGCCACTGCCTGAAGGCGACGATCTTTTTCGAACCGGCGTTTTCATGGGGCGTGACGAAGTAGAAACCCGAGTCAGACTTGAGCCGCAAATCAAACGGCGCCACCAGTCTTCCGGCCCGTAAATCGTCCTCGACGTAGGTCGATCGCCCGATGCACACGCCCTGCCCGTCAATCGCCGACTGCACCGCCATCATGGCCAGGTCGAAGGTCAGGCGCGGGCCTTTGGCCGAGGGTGGCGGTTGACCTGCGGCGTTCAGCCAGGCGCTCCAGTCATCGGCGGTCTGCGCGCTGACGTGCAGCAAAGTGTGCCGGGCCAGATCGGCCGGCGCTTTGATCGGATCCGGCCCGCTGAGCAAACGCGGGCTGCACACCGGGAATATCTCGTCGGCCATCAGCCAGTCGGCGCGCAGTCCCGGCCAGTTTCCGTTGCCGTAGCGGATCGCCGCATCGATGCCACCCTTGCGAAAGTCCACCAGTTCGGTGGATGCACTGATACGCACATCAATCTCGGGAAAGGCCTCACGAAAGGACGGCAGACGCGGTAACAACCACTTAGACGCCACCGACACCAACGTGCTGATCGTCAGGACGCTTTGATTGTTCGCCTCCAGCAAGCGCTCGGTCGAATGGCGCAGTTCCATAAACGCCGAACGAACACCGGGAAAATAGGCGTTGCCCTCTTCCGTCAGCGCCAGTCCGTCCTTCAAGCGCATGAACAGGCGCACGCCGAGTTCATCTTCGAGGCGACGAATCTGATGGCTGATCGCGGTTTGCGTGACGTTCAGCTCTTCGGCGGCGCGGGTGAAACTCAAGTGTCGGGCCGCGCATTCGAAGGCACGCAATCCGTTGAGCGAGGGTAATCGGGTGAGCATGGGGCTTCTTCGGTCCATGAGATTTTGTCATACGCTAGCACTGCAGATGTCCTTTGCGAAGCGCCGCCAAAATCCCGGATTCTGGGCCTTCATTTGAAGGAGACCCCATGAAACTGTACTTCGCCCCCATGACCTGCTCGCTGGCCCCGCACATTTTGCTGCGAGAACTGGCGCTGCCGTTCGAACTGATCCGGGTCAACAACCAGACCAAGCGCACCGCCGACGGCCGCGACTTTCGCGAGATCAATCCGAAGGGTTACGTGGCCGCGCTGATGCTCGATAACGGCGAGGTGCTGACCGAAGGCCCGGCGATTCTGCAATACCTCGCTGACCTTGCTCCCGACCAGAGACTGGCCCCGGCCAATGGCACGTGGGAGCGCTCGCGCCTGCAGGAGCACCTGAACTTCATCAGCTCGGAAATCCATGGCGGCAGCGCGCCGCTGTTCAGCAGAGAAATCCCGGAATCCACCAAAACGATCTTCAAACACAAACTCTTCAAACGTCTGGACTACCTGAACCGCATCCTTGCGACGCAACCGTATCTGATGCCGGTGTTCGGCGTGGCGGATGCCTATCTGTTCACGGTGCTGAAGTGGTTGCCGACGTTCAGCATCGCCATCGAAGACTGGCCAGCGCTGGCGAATTACATGGCGCGCATCGCCGAGCGGCCCGGCGTGATGGCTGCGATAGCGGAAGAGGTAGCCACGCAACCGGTGTGAATCGCCCGGTTGCGTGGTCGTTTTCAGGCCTTCGCGGCCTCGTCGATCAGCGCCGCCACTTCTCCGGCGCAGGAGGCCAGCGAGGCGTGGCTGGCGTCGAGGGTGATGACTTTCTTCGCATTGAGCCGGGCGGACATGCGTTTCTGGTTGTCCGGGTGGATCATGTGGTCCTGACTGGAAATCTGATACCACGACGGTTTGTGCTTCCATGCCGGATCACTGATGACATCGCCAAAGGTACTGGCCAGCGGCGCTTTCTGGGTGACGGCCATCACCAGCGCTTCATCCTCCGACAGGTCCTGACAAAAGCTTTCATGGAACTTGTCGGCCTTGAGCCAGAGGAAACCGTCGCTGTCCGGGGCGAGATTCGGCGCGGCGGCGGGCAGATGTTCCTGAGTGATGCCGCCGGGGCTTTCGCCCTGATCCGGAGCGAACGCAGCGATGTACACCAGCCCCGTCACATTCGGTTGATTGCCGGCCTGGGTGATCACCGCCCCGCCGTAGGAATGCCCGACCAGCAGCACCGGGCCGTTGACTTGCGCGACCATTTTGCGCGTGCGCTCGGCATCGTCGGCCAGCGACGTCAGCGGCATCTCCACCGCCTGAATCGCGCGGTAGCCCTTACGCGACAGTTCGACAATCACCTTGCCCCAATGCGCGGCCCCGCCCCAGAACCCGTGTACCAGCACAATCGTCGGTTTTTCACTCATGGCCCTGCTCCTGCTCGTAATGAATTCGGCGCCAAGGAGTATGGAACGCTTCCACAAACCCGGCGGGCCGGCAGACCAAAGGTGCATTTCGGGATGTGACAGTTGTCGGATGCCCCAACGCGCCTATATTGAAGAAGGTTCAAGCCCTCCTCCCCTCGAGCGCCCCATGGCCACGACTGATCACCTGATCATCTGCGAGCATTGCGACTGCGTGTACGAAAAAGCCACGCTCGCGCGCTACCAGAAATCCCTCTGCGCCCGTTGTGGCGGCGTGCTCCAGCGCCACAACAACCTGAGCGTGGAGCAACGTCTGGCCCTGAGTTTCACCGCCGCGATGCTGTGGCTGTTCGCCAATTTCTACCCGGTGATGAGCATCAGCATGAAAGGCCTGAAAAACAGCGCGACCCTGTGGGATTCGGTGCTGGCCCTGAGTCAGGGGCCGATCACTTTCATGGCCATGGTCGCGGCGATCTCGATCATCATCGCCCCGGCCTTCCAATTGGTTTTGCTCATCTGGGTATTGAGCTTCGCCCTCGCCTCGCGCCGCTCGCCGGCCTTCAAGCTGTGCATGCGCTGGCTGGAAGCGCTGCGGCCGTGGAGCATGCTCGAAGTGTGCCTGCTCGGGGCAATGGTGGCGGTGTTCAAACTGGCGGGCATGCTCGATGTGATCCCCGGCATCGGCCTGTTTGCGCTGGCCGTGCTCAGCCTGTTGCTGATCCGCGTCGCCGGACGCGACATACGTGATTTGTGGGACATCCTGTGAAACGACCACCGACCGCCAGCGAACTCAACCTCTGCCTCTGTCACAGCTGCGGACTGGCCTGCGACATGACCGACGAACCGCACCAGTGCCCGCGCTGTGACGCGCCGCTGCACCGGCGCAAGACCAACTCCCTGGCCCGCACCTGGGCCTACATGTTCGCCGCCCTGGCGTTTTACGTGCCGGCGAATCTGCTGCCGGTGATGAACACCACCCTGCTCGGCAACGGCGCCGACAGTACGATCATGAGTGGGGTGCTGGAGTTCTGGGAGCACGGCGCGTGGGACATTGCGCTGATCATCTTCATCGCCAGTATTGCGGTGCCGGGGATCAAGTTCATCGCGCTGACGCTGCTGCTGGTCACCGTGCAACGGGACAGCCACTGGGCGCGCCGGGAACGTTCGAAGCTGTACCGGTTCGTCGAGCTGATCGGCTACTGGTCGATGCTTGATGTGCTGGTGGTTGCGCTGGTGGCGGCGCTGGTGAAGTTTCAGGCGCTGGGGGATATCGAGCCGCGACCGGGGATTCTGTTCTTCGGGCTGGTGGTGGTGTTCACCATGCTCTCGGCCATGAGCTTCGACCCGCGCCTGATCTGGGACAAGGCGCCGGCCGAAGAAACCGATGAAACAGACGAGCCCCGGCACTCGAATGAACAAGTGCCGGGGCATTGAATGACTCCAATCAGATCTGCGCGGTGCCGCCGTCGACGAACAACTCGATGCCGTTGACGAAGCTGCTGTCATCCGAAGCGAGGAACAGCGCAGCCTTGGCGATCTCGCTCGGTTCGCCCAGACGCCCGATCGGCACCACCGACGCCAGTTGATCGAACAGACCTTGAGCGTGTTCCGCCGGCACCAGCCCTGCCAGACCTGGCGTACGCACCGGGCCGGGGCTGATGGCGTTGACGCGGATGCGCCGAGGTTTCAAGTCCAGCAGCCACGAGCGGGCGAAGTTGCGCACCGCGGCTTTGCTCGCGCTGTAGACGCTGAAGTTTTCCGTGCCTTGCACCGAGGTGGTCGAAGAAGTCAGCAAAATCGAACCGCCATCGCGCAGCAGCGGCAGCGCTTTCTGCACGGTGAACAGCGTGCCCTTCACGTTGGCGTCGAAAATCCGGTCGAAGTGCTCTTCGGTGATCGCCCCCAGCGGCAGCATGTCACCGCCCCCGGCATTGGCGAACAGGATGTCGAGGTGCCCGGCCTTCTCGGCGATTTCGCGGTAGATGCGGTCCAGATCGTCCAGCTTCGCCACGTCGCCCTGGATGCCGATGGCACGAGGGCCGATGGCGGCGACGGCTTTATCCAGTTCGGCCTGACGACGGCCGGTGATGAATACGGTGGCGCCCTGAGCGACGAACTCCTGCGCCGAGGCCAGGCCGATGCCGGTGGTGCCGCCAGTGATCAGTGCGATTTTGCCTTCAAGTCTGTTGCTCATGATGTGTCTCCAATAACCGTTTCAAGGAAGGTGACGGGTCGTAGGTGAGCCGTTGGAAGCGACTTTAGGCCGATGGATTGAATTGAAAAATCCGCAAAATCGGTTTTGTTTGTGCACAGATATGCACAATACTCAGCCCTGTCTTCGATCCTTGAGTGCAGCCCGATGAATCAGTTATTGGCGATCCGCGTGTTCGCCCGCGTCGTGGAAAGCGGCTCGTTCACCAAAGCCGCCGACTCGTTGAACCAGCCGAAAACCACGGTCAGCAAACTGATCGGGCAACTGGAAAGCCACCTCGGCGTGCGCCTGCTGCAACGCACCACCCGGCGCCTCACCGTGACGGCCGACGGCGCTTCCTACTACCAGCTGACCCAGCAACTGCTGCATCAACTGGACGACATTGATCAGGGTTTCAGTCAGGCCCAGGGCTTGCCCCGTGGCCGGATTCGTGTGGACATCGGCGGCTCCACCGCGACCATGCTGGTGATTCCCGAACTGCCGAAGTTCTTCGAGCGTTATCCGGACATTCAGGTGGATCTAGGCGTCAGCGACCGCCCGGTGGACTTGATCAGCGAGCGCGTCGACTGCGTGATTCGCGGCGGCCCGCTGACCGAACAGGCCCTGGCTGTGCGCCGCTTGGGCGAAGTGTCCTGGACCACCTGCGCCACGCCCGACTATTTGCAGCGCCACGGCACGCCGGTGCATCCGCTGGAGCTTGCCCGGCATCAAATGATCGCCTATCGCTCGGCCTCCACCGGGCGCATCCTGCCGTCGAACTTCCAGCGCAACGGCGAGCGCCATCAAATCGAAGGCAAAGGCCTGGTCAGCGTCAACGAAAGCAACGCGCATCTCGCGGCCGGATTGGCGGGGCTGGGGATCATCCACACATTCAGCTACACAGTCAGGGCCGCCATCGAGCGCGGCGAACTGGTGCCGATCCTCACCGACTGGCGCCCGCCGGCGTACCCGTTCCACCTGCTGTATCCGCCGAACCGGCACCTGAGCAACCGCGTGCGGGTGTTCATCGACTGGCTGGTGGAGCGCTTCGCGCAGGTGGACTGAGCCTCGCTGTCGCGCCGATTCGTCTAACCTGACGTTGCAGCCGCCGACGTTTTTCCGCAGGCTACGCACCGATCCTGACGCCCATGAAACGGAGATTCCCATGCTCAAACGCACCCTGGCACTGACTGCAGGCCTGGCCCTGTCCTTTTCCACCCTGCTGGCCCAGGCCGCAGACGTGTTGAAAGTCAGCGCGATTCCCGACGAGGCCCCGACCGAACTGCTGCGTAAGTTCGAACCGCTGGGGGCTTATCTGGAGCAGCAATTGGGCATGAAAGTGCAATTCGTTCCCGTGGCCGACTACCCGGCCGTGGTTGAAGCCCTGGCCACCGACCGCCTCGACATGGCCTGGCTGGGCGGTTTCACCTTCGTCCAGGCACGGCTGAAAACCGATGCCACCACCCCGGTGATCCCGCTGGTGCAGCGTGAGCAGGACGCGCAGTTCACCAGCAAATTCATCACCGCCGACCCGAACGTGAAGAGCCTCACCGACCTCAAGGGCAAGACCTTCGCCTTCGGTTCGGTATCGTCGACTTCCGGCAGCCTGATGCCGCGCTACTTCATGCTCAAGGACGGCATCAAACCCGAGACCTATTTCAGCCGCGTCGGCTACTCCGGTGCTCATGACGCCACCGTCGCCTGGGTGCAGGCCGGCAAGGTCGATGCCGGTGTGCTGAACGCCAGCGTCTGGCAGAAACTGGTGGACGCCGGCAAGGTCGACACCAACAAGGTCAAGGTCTTCGCCACCACCCCGGCCTACTTCGATTACAACTGGACCGTGCGCGGCACCCTCGACCCGGCGCTGGCAGCGAAAATCAAAAAAGCCTTCCTCGCCCTCGACCCAGCCAACCCCGAGCAGAAGAAAATCCTCGACCTGCAGGCCGCCAGCCGCTTCATCGAAACCAGTCCGGACAACTACAAAGGCATCGAGGAAGCCGCCCGCGCCGCCGAACTGCTGAAATGACCCTGAGCCTCAAGCAAGTCTTTCTGCACCACGCCAACGGCGTCGAAGCCCTGCGTGGTGTGGATTTGCAAATCAACAGCGGCGAGCAGGTGGTGATCATCGGCCCGTCCGGCGCCGGTAAATCCAGCCTGCTCAACCTGCTGGCCACCGCCATTCGGCCGAGCAGCGGCGACATCGACGTGCTGGGCCAACGGGCCTGGCACTTGTCCGCCCGCCAACGCCAACACCTGCGCGCAAAAATCGGCCTGGTGCATCAGGCGCCGCCCCTGCCGCCCCGGCAACGGGTGGTGACGGCGGTGCTGGCCGGCAAGCTCGGGCAATGGAGCCTGGGCAAAAGCCTCGTCAACCTGCTGCATCCACTGGACATTCCCGGCGCCCGCGCCGCTCTGGCGCGGCTGGATCTGGCGGACAAACTCTTCAGCCAGTGCCAGCAACTTTCCGGCGGCCAGTTACAGCGGGTCGGCATCGCTCGCGTGCTGTATCAGGCGCCGGAGGTATTGCTGGCGGACGAACCGGTATCGGCCATGGACCCGGTCCTCGCCGGGCACACCCTGACGGTGCTGTCGCGCCATGCCCGAGAGCACAACGTCACGCTGGTGGCGAGCCTGCATGCGGTGGACCTGGCACTGGCGCACTTCCCGCGCACCATCGGTTTGCGTGAGGGGCAGATCCTCTTCGATTGCCCGTCCGATCAAGTCAGCCACGACATGCTCGACAGCCTGTACGCCAACGAACAACTGCAATCCCCGGCGCCGGCCCTGACGCCGCTGATTGTGCAGATTCCACGATGCTGAGCACCGACACCCGCGACCCCGCCGCACTGCCTCGCCTGTTGCTGACACTGCTGGCGATTGCCCTGCTGTGGCCGGGCATTCAGCTCAGCGAACTCGACCTCGGCGTGTTGCTGCACGCCGACAGCCAGAGCGAAATGGGCCGCTTCGTCTCGACCTTCTGGCCGCCGGCCCATGACCGGGACTTTCTGCAACTGCTGCTCAAGGCCACCCTGCAAACCCTGGCCATCGCCACGGCCGGCATGGCGTTGGCACTGATACTGGCGGTGCCGGCCAGTTTGCTCGCCAGTCGCGCCTTGTCGCTGTCCGCTGCGTCCCACGGCGGCCGCCCGAGCCTGCTGGGCCGGTTGCTGCGCTGGCCGGTGCGCGGGTTGCTGATCTTCCTGCGCAGCGTGCCGGAAATCGTCTGGGCGCTGCTGTTCGTGCGCGCCGTCGGCCTCGGCCCGGCGGCGGGTGTGCTGGCGATCGCCATCACCTACAGCGGCATGCTCGGCAAGGTCTACGCGGAAATCTTCGAATCCACCGACCAGCGCCCGGCCCACGCCTTGCTCCAGGCTGGCAGCGGACGCCTGGCCAGTTTCGCCTACGGCGTGCTGCCCAACGTCGCGGCGGAACTGCTCTCCTACACCGTGTACCGCTGGGAATGCGCGATCCGCGCCTCGGTGGTGATGGGCTTCGTCGGCGCCGGCGGCCTTGGCCAACAGATCGACCTGTCGATCCGCATGTTCGCCGGCGGCGAAGTCGCCAGCATGCTGCTGACCTTCCTGCTGCTGGTACTCGGCGCCGACCAACTCAGCCGCCTGCTGCGCTGGAGACTGACATGAAGCGCCTGATCAACACGACGCTGATCCTCGCCATCGTCTTCGCCGTCATCGCCTCGTTCGCCTACCTGGGCCTCGACCTCGAAGAACTCGGCAGCGCCACCAGCCTGAAACAAATGGGCTCGTATGTCGCCCGCTTCCTCAGCCCCGACTTCAGCGCCGGTTACCTCAACGCCATCCTCCACGGCGCCATGGAAACCCTCGCCATGTCCGCCCTCGGCACCCTCCTCGCTGCTGTCCTGGGACTGCTGTTGGCACTCCCCGCCGCTGGCCGCTTTGGCTGGTTTTTTCAGAGCGCCGCACGTCTGCTGCTCAACGGCCTGCGCGCGATTCCTGAATTGGTATGGGCTGCGTTGATGGTGTTTGCAGCTGGCCTCGGGCCGAACGCCGGCACCCTCGCCTTGGCGCTGCATACCACCGGGGTGCTGGGGCGGTTGTTTGCTGAAGCGCTGGAAAATACGCCGCCGGAACCTGCCGAGGCGATTCGGCTGCAAGGGGGAATCCGGTTGTGGCGTTCTGCTACGGGACCCTGCCGAACCTCGCGCCGCAGTTGCTGGCGTACTGTTTGTATCGGTGGGAGAACAATATCCGGATGGCCAGCGTGCTGGGGTTTGTCGGCGCTGGCGGGCTGGGGCAGATGTTGTATGTGAGCTTGAGCCTGTTTCAGGAGGCGCAGGCGGGGACTGTGATTTTGGCGATGTTGGGGTTGGTGTTGGGGGTGGATTCGTTGAGTGCGTGGAGTCGGGGGCGGTGGGTTAAGGCGTAGGTTTTATCTCCCCGACTTTCATTTTTTTGAACGCGAAACGCGGTCAGCTACATAGCTAAGCAGTTTCAATTGGGTGTGACCCACCAAAGCGGCCTACACGATATATCTTAAGACAGCAACCCACCAAGCCTATAAAAACTTCCACTTAGGTAGTGTATGCATTCATAATGGCACTGTGCTAGTCTGAAAAATCAAATTTTAATAAAAACAACACTACAGTCGGCGAAGAACATGGAAATAGTTCTCAAATATCTCAAGCCAAATACAATCCACTCTCTACAAATTAAAGAGCCTCCAACTTCTCGAAAAACGAGCACTTTCGAGAGCGCTTCTTATTAAAACTCTATTCTAGCAATATGGCTAAATTTACGAATTATTAGTACCTATCTAACTGGGGAACCGGATAAAATGAGAATTTTACACATTTCCGACCTGCATATAACAAATAGCGCCGACCATGCTCGAACAATCGAAGCCTTGTGCCTAGATATAAATAAAATCGATAAAATTCAAAAAATAGACGCAATACTCTGCACTGGAGACATAGCTAACAGAGGTGACACATCCGAGAGCGCTATTACGTCTCAAGAAGCTGTTATCCGGAGGATATTACAATCAACTATCACTCCCGCAATTTTTTTATGCTGCCCGGGTAATCACGACGTAAACCTGAAAGCAAGAGAAGAGGTTTACGAGCCGATATTTACTGGAATTAAAACCCCCGAGGAAGCGAACAAACTAATCGACAATCTCATTAGCAAGGAAACTCTGAACTATGGGGACACTTAAAGGGATACATTAATCTTTCAAAAAAAATAGACCCTACAACATACTCCGAGAATATTTTATTTACCACAAAAATAATCAACACCAATTCAATTAAAGTAGGCATAGCCTCCCTAAATAGTACATGGAGAACGACGGGGGGAGGTAGCAAAGATAGAAATTACTTATATGTTGGTGAGCGACAGATTGAATTAGCTCTAGAGCAATTACATGGATGCGATATCAAAATTGCCTTAATGCATCACACTCTGGACTGGCTCGCACCAGATGAAAAAAACAGAATCCAGCGCGTACTCTCAAATAATTTCGATGCACTTCTATGCGGCCATAATCACAACAACAATGCTAGCCACACCACGTCAACACTTGGGGATCTATTAGTTAGCAATACAGGATGCATTTACGAAAATAGAGACCATTTCAACGGATACTCCGTCATCGATATTTGCAATGATAACGTGTGGAAAATAGAGGCCCGGGAATACTACAGCCAACGAAATGTATTTGACATATCACCAAGATTCTCTGAAGACGGCGTCTGCGAATTTAACATTTCAAAAAGAAACAGCATATCAAAAACAATTATCTCAAGCACCGCAATTAATGCAGCTTTGGAGAAGGCAAACTCAAAACTTTTGTCCTTTTCTGCCTCTGAAATTGCACCTAAACATTTATCGTCGATATTTGTAGAGCCTCCGCTAGCCAAAAAAAGCGAGAAAAGCTTAGCAGCCAGTGAGAGCATAGATACAGACGATAGCGACGAGTTTGTGAGCCTTCATAGCTTATCCCAAGAAAAGTCTGACATCATGTTTATTGGGAAAAGGGAATCGGGAAAATCAACCCTCCTCAATCATATTGCCGTGAATCGCTTTATGGAATTCCATGGCAATGCTAGGGTTGGACTTCTCGTTGACGTATCGATACTTAACAAACTAACGATCGCTGCCATTCTCACACAAGCGATTGAGTTCCTTGATAATGAAATAATAAAGCGAGATCTCATAGCCCTGCTCGAAAGCGGCGAAGTACTTGTAATCTTCGACAGTTTCAATATACACAATCCGACACACCGGAAGGTCATTGAGGAATTCAGAGACAAATATCCTGCACCGCGCTATATATTGGCAACCAGTGAGGAAATGCAAGACGATCTTAGCCTTGAGAAACTACCCACACTAAAGAAAAATCCAGTAGCCATATACATCCACTCATTCAAAAGAAGACAAACCAGAGAACTTGTCAAAAAGTGGTTTGGTGAGCACGACCAAGGTTCCGAAGAAAAGTTAGCACTCGTAAAAAAGTTACTTTCGAAACTAAACGTACCACAAACACCTTTTTTGGTTTCCATATTACTTTGGGTAATAGAGCAGCAGCCTACCGCAAAATTAATCAACCAAGCATCCGCCGTAGAGGCGTTAATCTATGGATTGCTTGAGAAATTTACAGAGTCAAAATTACGATCAAGCTACGACTCCAATATCCAGTCCCACTTCCTATCCGAACTTTCCAGCAGCATGGACGAGCAAGGCGTGGAATGGATAGAGTCTAACAAACTTGAAATTTTTGTCGCATCTTATTTCCAAAGACGAGGGCTCGCCGTACCTTCACGCGGCTTCACAGAAGAACTTCTAAGAAAGGGATTATTATATGAAAGCAACCAGATGATCACCTTTAAGTTCGACTGTTTTAGAGCATTCTTTCTCGCAAACAAGCTCGCTGAAAATGGTGACGCATTAGCAAAAGTCCTCACACCACTATCAATCGCAAAATACACAGCCGAACTGGATCTACTTACAGGACTGCATCGCGGACGCAAAGAAATACTTGCGATGGCTAAAGACTGCTGCCAAAAACTACTGTCCCTGTCCGAATTTGATGTGGACATTTCTCTTTTTGAAAGTTATGGAAAAGAGCGAGGTATTTTCAATCACGAGGAAACGCTGACAAAAATAGAAGACGAGTTTTTAAATGAACCTTTCGACGACAACAAAAGAGCTCAGCTTATCGAAGATGTTGATTTCTCTTCCAAAGCGTCCATTGACCACAATCACGCAAGAAAACGATACCCGACTGCTCCACTGTCCAGTCAAATGCATTTCATTGGGGCACTAAGAGCGTATTCAAACATACTAAGGAATAGCGAACTAATTGACGACATAGAATTAAAGACAGCATGCCTAAATGATGTCCTCACCATGTGGTCAAAAGTAATCGTATCCACGATAAACTATATCAATAATGCCGAATCCACCGAATTTCCAGATGATCTTGGAGACATGACCCAAGCCGAATTCAAAGTATTCGCAAAGCTAATGATCCCACAACTCGTATCCTCTTTAATGGCAGAGTCACTATCCACGCCAAAGCTTGAAAAGTTCATATTGGCCGAAGCGAATAGTTCAATTCAGTGCATCAGCTTCCTATCTACTATGCTGACCATAGAAAACCTGAACAAATCCAGCATACAAGCAATTCAAAAACTACTGAAGGAATCGGGAACCAACAACATCGTAGCGCAAGCAGTCTTTATAAGATTATTAACCTTATACCACTACGAAGCCCCAACCTACTCTATAAATGCTATAAGGGATTGCATTGGCGAAGCCTTCGTTGTCCTGCGAGGTTCCACCCTTAAAGAAAAATCAATAGTAAAAGGCAAATTTTTACAGCATATTGATGAAAAACGCGCAAGTAATCTTGAAGAGCTTGACGCCGCCGACTAATGATTATTAATGCTATAGGATTTTGGGCAGGTTCGTATTCTCTACACAACTCTGCCCTCCCACCTTCACTTCACAGACAGCTCATTCATACACTAACGCCCTCTAAAGAATCAAAGGGGGGGCAGAACCAAAAGGAACATATTTACACCCCTTTTCACCAGCGACCCAGAGTTTTCATTCGAGAAACAACCACATCACCTTGCCCCTACTCAATGAAAGGCGGACTTAAGGAGTTTTGGGTTTGGGACATCTTCTGACTGAGCCACAGCTGACCAACGTCAGAGCTGCCCTCTCCTGGCCTTTCAACGATTTACCCGTCGAATACGATTACGTAGCCGCGGAAGTCAGAGGCATCGATCCTGACGTGCTCTACGACATCCTTTATTCAGAGGTCGCGCCGGTGTGTTTCACCAACCTTCTGGCCGCTGTGCCCTCGGTATGGACTGGCTTCGATCCAGACTCACTCAGAATAATGATCGAGCAAAGGCTGGCAGCCAGGGAGAACAGCTGGTTTCGCAGGCAATTCGATAAGGCGTTGGTTCGCTGGCTGCAATACAACTACGGCTACATCTGGAAGGAGATTTCTTCCAGGCTTTGAGCGGTTAAACAGGCCGCGTTTAAAGCAACCCGCCGTAACTTCCCCAAGGCTACAACGCCTTGCGTCATTGCCTACGACTACGCCAGAATCCGCCGTCTTGTGCGTCTACGCTGCGGGTTTTATCGTTCCTGGGTCACTGAAAAACAGTGATCGGGTTTGGTAGCCCGAGCAAACACAAGAAGCAAGGCTCACCGTTGCGGCGTTCAATCGTCCCGGTTTTATGGTGGCCATGCACAGGGCACTTTCGAGTGCGCCGGTCTCCTTGTGTCCCGGTCTACCAACCTGCGTATGGCCACCACCCATCGTTTGGTAGCGAGTGGGTGATGGTTCCTGATGACGACACAAGGAGTTCCACCATGATCAAACCAACACCCAACCCACCCGAAACCGACCCAACCTCCCCTTACGAATTTCCCGATTCGAAGAAATTCCACGATGCCGCCGAGCGTGCTCTGGATCACTATCTCTCCCCGTCTTCCCGGGTGATGTCGTGCTGCATCGATCCCGAGCCGATGTTCCGGGCCAATCCCAAGTACAACACTGAATCCCTGCTGGCCAATGCCAGCGAATCCCTGGGTTCGGCCACCGAGATGTTGAATAACTTTGCGTCCACGCTCGAACCCTCGCATCGCAAGACGGCGTTGGGGATTGCGCAGGTGGTGATGGTCGCCGGGTTGGCGGTGAATCAGGCGCTGGATCACGTCGAAGTGGCGTAAGCGGTCGGTGGCTGTAGAAGCAGTCGATGGCTGCTTCTACATCCGCTTCACCAAAACCAATACGGCAAAAACTTCGGCGTAGGCTCGATCATCAGTTCCAGGTGATAGGTGATCGGATTGAAGAAAAACATATCCAGAATCAAAAACGCCCCTACCCCAAACGACAGCGTCATGAACTCACGATAAGGATGCTCGGCGAAGTACTCGCGTTTGGCGTGATAGAAGCTCAATAGCGCAATCAATCCCAGGCCTGCGCCCAGATAGTTGGGCTGCAACGGGACTTCGGCGAAGTTGTTGTAGACCAGCACCGACACCAGCATCCCCAACCCCAGCATGGGCAACTTCAGGCAGAACTTCAGTAGGCCGTTTTTGGCGCGTACGAAGGCGGCTTCCTGGCTGACGAAGAGGTACGCGGCCAGCAGTGAAATGGCCGGGGTGATTGCCAGGATGTAACGTGCTTTTTTGGAGCTCGGGATGGTGAACAGCACCAGCAACACCAACAGCCACCCGGTCAGATAGAGCAGCAGGTCGATGTCTTTGTCGCGGGTCGAACGAAAAAAAGTTTGTACTTCTTCAGGATCACGTTGATGGCGTAAAACACCGTGAAACCATAGGTAAACAGGCCTGCGGAGAAGTAGAAGTAATAGCGCGGTGCGTGGTCGGAGCCGAAGCGGCCGATGCCCTGCATGTTAAGCACTTCTTCGAGAAACGATTGCCCCCTTGCGCGTAGGCTGCCCATGCCAACAGCACAACTCCAGCGGCCAGAATCAGGCCCGACAGGAATGAAAACACCAATAACATGCGCCATTGACGACTCAGAAAGTAATAAGCCCCGATGACACTTGCCGGCCCGATCAAACCGATCGGCCCACGAAACGCAAAGCCCAGTGCCAGTCCCACGAACAGAAGCGCCAGGCGTCGCGGGTCTTTTTTCAATTCGGCCGAATAGGCAATGTAAAAGCACATCACCGTAAACAGCGCCGGGTAGATATCCAGTGCCAGCGAGTTCACGCCGTCGAGAAAGGCCCAGGTCAACAGGCTGAAAAGCACGCCGTACGCGCCCCACTTCTTGCTATGCAGCGCTCCCAGCCGATAAATGAACACCAGCATCAGGGACGCCGCCACGCAGGACGGAAACCCCATGGAAAGTATCGACACCCGGCCAAACGGCAAGGAAACCAGATAGACCAGCAAAGTATTGAGGACGGTGTAGTCGGGATAAGGCTTGAGGTCGTCGGCAATGGGAAACAGCGTGACGCCGTGCAGCAACATGTACTCGGCAAAGTCGACAAAGCGTGTGGTGTAGTTGAGGACAGCAGGTTTGTACTGCAACACCATGAACACGGCCAGTGTCATGAAGAAAATGCTCAGGCATGGATTTCTTGCAATCAATCCTTTCAACATGCCTGCCCGCCAAGTGCGATCTACAACAAGCGGGGCATCATATCGATCCATCGGTAACCCTTTAGTGAAGTTGTTCTTTTTGGCCAGAATCCTGAAATTCCGGTAACGCAGGAATTGAAGTTCTGCTTTCCGGAAAGTTGAATTTGAGCCTAGCCCACGGCAGGGACTATTCAAGCATGACGCGCCCCAACACTCCCTGAACGAGGCGGATGAAAGACAACAAAAAGCCCGGCCAGAGACTCTCGTCATCGACGAAGAGCCTCTGGCCGGGCTGTGTACTTTTCAGTTACTGGTTATTCACAGTGATGTAGGGGTCCCAGGTGTGGTCTGTGCCAATCTGGTTAAGGTCACGGTCGTACAGGGCGAAGTTGATGGTGTACCAGAGTTTGCCTGGATTCAGCGCAGTGGCTTGCCACAGGGAGTACGTCACATCGGTTTTGGAAATACCGCCGGGAGCCGCTTTGTTCAAGTAGATCACCACACCCGGCACGTTGAAAGAGACCGGTGGCGAGATGGTGCCTTTGTAATCGCCGCCCTGATGAGGATCGCCCGGCTGGACGTTCTTGATCTGTGCGATGCGGTCGAAGTTGCGCGACAGCGTGGTGGCACGCCAGCGGATGTTGTCGCCGGTTTTGACATCGATCCACAACTCGTTACCGCCTTCGCCGGTGTTGCCGCTGGCATGTGGATCGACGGCATCGCGCGTCACCAGCATGGAAATCGCACCGCCGACGTCGTTTGGATGGGCAATTAGGTAATCGGCATCGATATTGACGAGCACGTCAAAAGTATTGGTCGCACTGGACATGTTGCTGCTCCTTGTTGGAATGGCATGACGACCGCGCCCGCAAAGGCTGTCCGGCTCATCCGGTCCCTGGATGCGGTCTGCGGAGAACGATAGGAGATGGCTTTATAGTGTCAACGTGCGATCAGTTGACGCGGGAACAATGGAGCGTAATTCAGCGAGACCAAGCCGTTGATTTATTTCTGAGATAGTCGATCTCTTAAAAAAATTGAGGTGTTTTCTGACTGCTCCATTTGGCAAAGGCGCACAACCGTTGTCGGCAAGTACCGCACGGCGTACGCCTGTTGTAGGTGATGGCGGCCAGCGCGCCGTGATCGGTGGCGTGCTACCCGTCCGCCTGATGTTGCAGTAGTCGGCAAACCTCGACATTCACTTCCACGAACGCCTCCCAGCTGTACTGCTGCGCATAATGCATCCGGTACTGCCGGTCGACCCGGCAGATATCCGGTCGCGTCTCGTAGATCTGGCAGCGCTTGTCGGCATCACTGTAGTGCCGACAAGCCCCGTCTCCCCGATCCAGATAACGTGTTTGCTCTGCCAGATGCACGTTGCGACAACATAGCCCGCATTGCGTACAGGGAAACGCCAGTAGCGTCATACCAACGAGGCCAGCCAGTTGCGCGTGCTGGCCGCACTACCCATCTCGAACGGCAACTCGATACCGCGAGCTTCAACGGCCTTCTGCAACACGACGCTACGCTGGATTTCATCGTTGCAGGCGTCCAGTTCCACGGTGAACGCTTGCAACTCCTCGACGTCCAGGTTGAACTCCAGCTGGCTGAATTCCAGCAGGTAGCGGTCCAGTTCGGCGTTGATGGCCTGGAACTCACGCACGGTCCCGGCATGAGGCGTCAGCGATTCGACAAAAGCCCAAAGTTTTTGCGCCAAGTCGCTGTGCAGTAAAACGTAGTTCAGACCAAGGGTGACCACGCCCGTCACGAGTGCGCTGGCAAACGCTGCCAGCTCACCACCAAACGGGAAGCTGCAGAACGGTAAAAGCTGGGTGTAGGCCAGCGTGCCAACAACCGTGGCCGCGCCGACGGACAACAGCGAAGTCACCGCCTGGCAAAGCTCGACGAAACTCAGTTGGTCGGGGTTGAAGACCATCAGTTTGATGGCTTTGACCAACTGCCCCCAGATTTCGCGAATGATCTTGATCGCCATTTTCTGGGTGGTGGCGAAAATGTTGAACAAGGTCGTGGTCAAGCTGCCGAGTACGCCGGCAAATACACCGTCCTTGAACGCCACCAGGAACGCGCTGAAACGTGCCTGAACCCGCTGCCAGATGCCTTTCAGCGACTGGGCAATGCTGTCGACGAATGCCTCGAAACTGAATTTGTGCTTGAGCTTGTCCAGTAGCGCGGGCAATTGCTCACGCAATTCGAACCACACTTCCGCCATGACCATCCCGAGCATCTGTCGGGTCCCCATGGCCAGACCTGCCATACCCGCCACACCGGCGGTCTGGTGCAGGAACTTGCTGCTGGTGTAGTAGCTATGGTTGATTTGCTGCTCATATGGGGCGCGAGCTTCGGCATCGCGCTTGAGCATGGCATCGGGATCTATGGCTTTGAGCTCGTTGACCTTGCTTTCGGTCTTGCGGATTTTGTCTTCCAGCTCGCGGGCCTGGTGTTGCTGCTGTGGTGTTTCGCGGGGCAAGGTCGCCAGGCGTTCGCGGTCTTTGGTCAGCGTGTTCTCATGGGTGCTGATCAGGCCCGGCAACTTCTGCAGATACTCGCCGATGGGCGTCTGCTTCTTCGATTTGTTGACGGTTTCGTGGGTGGTTTGCAGGTTGCTGCTCTGGTTCGCCAGTTCAACGCCGCTCAGCCCGGCCAGCACACGACCGGCGTCATCATGGATGTCTTTCGCGCTGATGACATGGTCGAGATTGCGCTGTTCATGAGCGCCCATGACGGTATTGCGATACGGGTCATGCAGCGTGCCGGCGGCTTGCTCGGCCTTGTCTCGCTGGCCAGTGGCAATGTAATTCGCATGCTGATGGTAGGGCGTGGAGTCGTACTCACCCTGTTGCTCGTAACGTTGCTTTTCCGCTTCTGTCGCCCACACACCGTTGCGCACGTTGTGGATGGTGTCCACTTCGCCGCCCTTCTGGTCCTTGAACAACAGAAAGTCCAGGCCAAAGCTGGTGGCCAGGCTATTGATGACGGTTTTCTCGAGCTCATCGGCCCAGGGGTAGTCTTTTGCTGCGGCGTGCATAGTGGCTTCCGTGGCGAATAATCAGGGAGCGAAGCAGACGCGGGACCTTTCGGTCCCGCTCCGGATCAGGCGGCTTCGATGAGCGCGGCCTTGGCTTTGGTTTCGCTGAGCTGCTGGTCCAGTTGCTCGCTGTTGAGGATCATCGAGCCATCGGCATCGGTGGCCATCACTGGCATGTCATTCTTGTCTTTGACGACGTTGCCGTTGACTTCCTTGACCCGGAACAGAGGTGTAGTAATCAGGTCGACCAGGATGGCGGCCAGTGCGTAGCCGTTGTTGATCAGGCGCAGAATGGCATCGCCCAGTTTGGCAATTTCTGTCTGCGGGTCGAGCTTGCGAGACCGGATGTCTTCAAGGTGACGGTTGACTACTTTGAGGTGCTCGAAGTAGTCATCGAACTGTTTGTAGACCGACTGCAACACGTCGTTGATGTCGAATGCGTAATCTTCTGTCTTGCTGAGCTGCTTTAGCGCGCTTTGCAGTTTCTTCACGGCGCTGTCGACTTCGCGATCGGCCTTGCGCGCATTCTTGAGTGCTTCTTCTCCGTGGCTATCGTAAGCCCAGCCGGCGATGGCCAGCACCGGCCCCGCTACCGCAGCACCGAGGATTGCAGTACCACCCGCCATACCCAGACCGCCGGTGGCGAGGGAGCCGCCGCCGATCGCTGCCAGCGTTGCGTTGGTGGCGGCAACACCGGCCAGCGAGGAGATGGCAGTGCCAGTAGACGCCGCGCCCAAAGCCATGACGCCGCCGTATACGGCAAAGCCCGCCGCAGCACCGGCAAAACCTGCCCCGGCAGCGGCGCCCAGCACGCCCACCGCGGTGTAGCTGTAGCTCGCGATGTTTTGCAATTTATGCTTGGGAATGTTGACTTCCAGTTTGTTCTGGCGGCCCGCGTTGAGTTGCTTCAGCAAGGCGTCGGCGAGGGTCTTGAACTCATCGAATTGCTTGCCGATGTTCAGCTCTTCCTTGCCCAGTGCTTCAAGTGCGGAAGTGGTGGCTTTTTCCTGGACATCGAAGGCGTCTTTCTTATCGGCATAACGCTTTTTCGCGGCGTTGACGATATCGTCCGCTTCGGAGTGTTTCTGGTAGCCGTCGTAGCCTTTTTTGGCACCGTAGGCTGCGCTTACCAACGCCGCAGCGCCGAGGATGAGGGGAAGAGGCATAGCAATGTCCTTTTGATTGTTGGAGGGTCAGGCAGGTTGTAGTTGCGGGACCGAAGGGGCCAGGTAAAGCGCTTGCATCGCGTTCAGTCGCGTGCGGACTTCTTCCACCCACACCTGTGGCGCATGCAGGCGAATGTTTTCGTTCAGGGCGAAGATCCACCACAGCGTTTCCCGGTCCAGTGGCACGGTTGCCTCAAGTCGGTGCCAGCCTTCTGCGGAGATACCGCTCAAGGTCTGTTGATGACTCAGAGGGGTTTCGCTGAGCAAAGCAGCGATCTGCGGGCGCACATCGGCTATCAGCTCTACATGCATCTCTGCTTCACGGAAGCTGAATACGCCACTGGCGATGTAGGCATCGACATCGAAGCTTTCATGCTCATGGCCGGCCTGGTCGAGCACGGCTGCTTCGCTGATCCGGTGCAAGGCGAACTGACGCAGGTCGCTGTAACCATCCACCGAGGCGAGCAGGTAACTGACGGAATGACGTGACACGAGGCCGGCCGGGTGCAGGCGAAAGTGCTTGAGCTCCCCCTTGCTTCGGCTCAAGTAGCTGACTTCAAGCTGCTTACGCTCAAGCAGGCCGGCGGATACTTGCGCCCAGGTGTGAGCACTGACCTGGGCCGGAAGCAGCGTCTTGCCATTGGGCAGTGTTCGAACACGCTTCGCCCAATCCGCCAATCCGTTGCCACCCAGGCCACTGAGGAAATTACGCGCCCGGCGAAACTGAGGGCTCAACTGGTCCAGAACGCTCTGTGGCAGTATCGGGCTAAGGTGGCTTTCCGACAGGAACAGTGCCAGTGCGGTCGGCGCATCCATGTCTTCGAGCTTGAGTGGCGCCTCACGTGTGAAGCTCCAACGGAAGGGAGTCTCGCTGTCATCACACTGCAAGGAGAAAGGAATCGACAACCGGCTCAAGTCGCGCTGGATTGACCGCAGCGTTACAGAGAAACCTCTGTCACGGAGCTTTTCGAGCAGGGTCGGTGTTGCGATGCGCTGAGGTTCGGTGGGGATCAGGCGCAATAATGCGAATAGCCTGAGCAGCGTATCCTTCGCTTGGGACATGATGACTTCCTTGTTCTATGTCTCGACTACCGCCAGCAGGCTGGCGCAAGTGACATGATGGTAATGAATTTGATGGCGTTGTGCCACCCACCCTTCTGCGGATTGCAGAGACACATGAAGCCGTGCTGCAGCTTCCAGTTTTCTGCCTTCGCTCATGTGGACGAAGGCTGGCGCGTCTCCCTTTCACGCTTCATTTCGCTGTACTCGCGATACAGTTCGATGCCTTTTTTCAGGACGACCAAAAATCCGATTGTGGCGAACAGGTTTTTCATCGATGTAACCTCGTGTGTGTTGTGATCAGTTTCTCGATGCACGCGACAACCTGTGTCGCGGTACCGAATATTCCCCCGTTGAGCGCGAGAATTGCTCCAGTCGCACTTTGAGCATTTCCTTGGGAGTTGCGAGGCGACGTTGAAGCGAAGGGGTTCGGCAGTGGGGACAACTGGACATCCAGTCGCGCAGCGGTACGAGTACGTCACTGCAGGGAAAAATGGTTTTTTTCCATGAGCAGTACTGGCAAACAAGAGTGAACGGGTGTGGAGGAACTGGCATGGCTGCACCTGCTGACGACCGGGTGAAGCCATGTTGCTCACCAGGGACGACAGCCTGCGTCGCATAGGTTACTTGTCGGTGCGTGGCTCATTACAGCGGCGGGTAGTTATCCTTCACTTGCGTCAACTTCTAAAGCGCATGAAGCGTTTCATCGTCAAAACTCATCAATATCGACCTATAAAAATGAAAACATCCACCATCGCTTTACTGGCAGTTCTATCGCTTACTCAAACAACACCATCCTTCGCAGACAACCTCAACGGAAAGAATCTCTACTCACAGAGATGCGCCGTGTGCCACGGGCCCGATATCAAGGGAACAGGCCCACTGGCCCTTAAAAGCAATCCACCGACACCTGATCTGACAACACCCGCCTTCAAGAAACGACTGAGTGATTACCCGGGCGTGATCGTGTCCTCGATCATCCTTCGCCCGAACGGCGACCTGATTCCGAAAACCTTGCGCGAGAACGGCGTAAAGATCCCGCCGCATGCCTGGAGCGTTAATGATTTTCGCGATTTGAATCAGTACATGAACGAGGTCATTTCAAAAAAACAGAACTAAGTGCCTGCTTCAGTCAGTCTTTTTATCGCTGCCCTTTATGTTTTCAATCAGGTCAACGACATAGTCCTGATTGAAGCCCGCGACAAATGACCAGAACAGCAACTTGGCGTAAGCCGCGTACCCTTCTGCATGTTGGCAAAAGATGTCATTGAAAATTTGCTTCAGACATTGCGGATCCTCATCCGGAACGATCACCGGAAACAGATCGCCCCTGATAACGCCGGAAAGGAACAAGAGATACAAGAGCCCCGCCAGTATCCCGCCGATGAATGAAGGCAGTATCAAGGCGAACCATGATCGGGAGAGGTTTTCGATTTCCGGGTCGGTAAGCATTGACAGTCGCCGGTGAAACCCGACGTAGCCCCCGACATTGCCGGCGATACAAACGATAAACGGCACTTTGTAGTCGGGCAGGCTGTAAGTGACGGCAATCGCCAGCACCAACAGGGCTATGAAAATCCAGAATATCCGCTTCCAGATAACGTTGAGGTCTTCCTGACGATTCATGATCAGCTCCCTGATCGTGGCCATGTGTTGATCTTCATGACGATAGACGATTCCTGTCGCCCGGATGGAAGATCAGACGGCCCTCACAGGCTTGCACTCAACCGCTCGACGCCAGCCCCGCAGTGATCGCGGCCAGCCACTCGGGATTCTGCAACACCAGCGGCAACAAACCGTTATGACCGGCATCCGGAACAACCCACAACTGCCGGTCCTGTGCCTGAGTTGCAGCGGCCAGAAGACGCTCGGGAATTTCCAGCGGAATGACTTCGTCCCGTTCCCCCGCAATCACCAGCAACCGGCCCTTGAATCGACCGAGAATGTCCCACGCATCGCTCGCCAGCCAACTGCGATGCTGACGAATGATCGCCGAGAACTCAGGGCCGAACGGCACCTTGTACGCCTGCGGGGTATAGATCCCGGGCACGACCAGGATCAGCATCCGGACATCCAGGATTTCGCTCAGGCGCACGGCATTGTAGGCGCCCATGCTGATGCCGATCAGAGCGGTCGGCCGGGTTCCGCTGTGCTCGATGACCGATAGCGACTGTTGGTCGCGCCGGTGTAGGGAAGACTCGGCGAACACGCCCCCGGTTTGCCCATGCCCGATGCAGTCCAGCGCGGTGGAGCCTATGCCCTGCCCGTGCAATATCTGCCGCAGGTCTGCAAACACCTCTCGGCTGCGGGCTCCGCCACCGTGGATACAGAACAAATGCGGGCGACCACTGCCCGGTAGCGTATCGGCGTAAAGCTTGTGGCTTCCGAACGGGACGGTGAACTCGTTTGCGGTTTGGAGCGAATGCATGGATTGCGGGTTTCCTGGACGACAGACCGGGTGCCATTGGGGCGATTGCTGCCCGGCGCGGGATTATGCCTGAGCGCACAGCACCGATGATGAAAGTCACGCGGCGCTTTATCGCGACGCGCTCGACGCCAGATAAAGCGCCCGATACGCCGTCACCAATTGATCCTGATTGAACGCCAGATTGCGACCGCTGGGGTTGGGCAGGATCCACACATCGGCCCCGCCGAACGTGCTGTCCTGCGGGCCCCATTCAAGCGCTTTTTTCCCGGACAATCCGGCATAGGCAGCCTTACCAAGAAACGCCACATAACGCGGCGCATAGCGTTTGATCTTGTGCTCGAAGTCCCCCGCTGCCGCGGTGAACTCCCGCGCCGACAGTTGATCCGCCCGCGCTGTCGGCCGCTCGACCACAGCAGTCAGCCCGCAGTGGTAATGCAGGATCGAGCGGTCGTTTTCCGGGGCCACTTCTACAGGCGTGAACCCGGCCAGATGCAGCGTGCGCCAGAACCGATTGCTCCGCCCGGCAAAGTGATGCCCCTGCTCCGCCGCCAACAGGCCGGGATTGATCCCGCAGAACACCACGGACAGGCCTTCGGTCAGGATGTCTTCAAGTTTCTCGTCCGCCATAAAAGCCTCTGCCACCCATGTTGTCGACAGTTATAGCCGTAGCGTCCGCATCATCAAATGACTTTTTACTGGACTACTTGAACACCGGCACCGCCCCCACCCCATCCGCCTGCTTGAGATACTCGCGCAACCGCCCACCGATTTCCGCGATCTTCGCTTCGCCCTCTCGCAAGGCCTGCGGGTTGGTATGCACAGAGTAATTACCCAATGCCAGATCGTAGGGATGAGACTGCGCCGAGCCGATCACGAACACGGTGCCATCGCGCAGGGCCTTCAGGGTAACGGCACCGTTGCCCGGCTCGAAAACGGCCATTTCGCCGGCGCTGACCAGATCCGGTGTCGCCAGCAATCCACGGCCGACGCTCAGCCATAACGACTCGTGGCCTTCGGGTGGCGTGTAAGTCCAGGTTTCGCCGGCACTCAGCGTGACCAGCAGATAGTTGATACCGGCGGGTGCCCGAACCGGGCTTTGCACGCCTTGATGGGCACCGAGAATCACCCGCGCCGGTCCCACTTCAGGCATCGCGGAGGATTCCAGATACTGGCTGTCGACACTGGCGTTTTCCAGCTCCGGCGGCAAAGCCACCCACAGTTGAAAACCCTGTATCCGCTGCGACGTGCCCACCGACATTTCCTTGCCGTGCCACACACCGCCACCGGCGCGCATCCACTCGACACCGCCGTAATCGATCATGCCCTTGCCCGATTCGGCGTCCTCGAAACGCAGGTTGCCTTCGGTAATCACCGTCACGGTGGCGATCCCCGAATGCGGGTGCATCGGCATGTTGTGAATGAACGAGGCCTCGCCTTCGAACAGGTCGAGGAACACGAAAGGTTTGATCAACTGGCCCAGATCCGAAGGGCTCATCAGTCGCACGATCGAGCCGTGCCCGCTGCCGCTGGTGCGATAGCGCAGAGTGCGGTGAGTGACAGGTTCGCGGGTGTAGCCGGAGAGGTGTTGCTGAACGGTCATGATGATTACTCGATTCTGATGCGGGGAACGGCCAACAAACGGCAAAGCGCCGCGAGGGAACCAGTCCCTCGCGGCGCTCGGCTTTCAGCGGCGACGGGCGTCGAGGCTGAAGCGACCGGCACCGAAGGCCACGACTTGCAGCAGGCCGCCGGCCATGGCGATGTTCTTGAAGAAGTGGATGAACTGGTTCTGGTCAGCCAGCGCATTGTGGAAGGCCAGTGCGGTGAACACGCTGAACGCGGCCAGCACAGCGGCGACGGTGCGGGTGCGGTAGCCGGCAATCAGGGCCAGGCCACCACCGATTTCGACGATGATTGCCAGTGCCAGCGCCACTTGCGGCAGCGGCAGCCCTACCGAGCCGATGTAGCCGATCATCATGGCCGGCGCGGCGAGTTTGGAGAAACCGGAGAGGATGAAAATCACGCTGAGCAAGACGCGGCCGATCAAGGCAGCCGAGGCTTGTTTGGTGTCGGAAGCGTTCTGTACAGCAGTTGCTTGGGCGATGTTTGCAGAAGTAGCCATGGGAGTATTTCCTTCAATGGGGTCCGGTTCGACTTGAACCGTCCGGATGAAGAAATGTTGCGCCTCGACGGCTCATCTGAATAGCCGACTAATTTAGATCTTTATGTTCGAAAAAATAGGTAAGCTGTGCATCCAGTAACGTCCCCCCCGGTAACTCAAGGACACCGACATGATCTCCGACCCAGGCACACCGACACTCGATCAACTGCGGGTCTTTCTTACCGTCGTCGAAGTCGGCAGTTTTGCCGGGGCGGCGCGCAAGCTTCACCGGGCGACGTCGGTCATCAGCTATTCGATTGCCAATCTCGAAATGCAGCTGGGCGTCACCCTGTTCGATCGTGAAACCACCCGCAAGCCGCAGCTCACCGAAGCCGGCCGCACGGTGCTGGCTGAGGCCCGGACCATCGCCAACGGCGTGCATGGCTTGCGCGCCAAGGTCAAAGGCCTGCTGCAAGGGCTTGAGGCCGAGGTGCATGTGGTGCTCGACGTGATGCTACCGGCCGAGCGTGTGGTCGATGCGCTGAAATCCTTTCGCGAGGAGTTCCCCACTGTTGCCCTGCATCTGCACATTGAAGCGCTCGGTGCCGTGACGGAGCGAGTGATCAATCGCGGTGCGGTAGTAGGCGTCAGCGGGCCAATGAACGACGGTATCAACGGCATCGAAAGAATCGGCATCGGCAGCGTCGAGCTGATTCCGGTGGCAGCACCGAATCATCCTTTGGCGACCGCCGAAGCCAATGCTCCCGGTGCCGGACGCGAGCACACGCAACTGGTGCTGTCCGACCGCTCGCAACTGACCAAAGACAAAGAATTCGCAGTGCTGAGCAACCGCACCTGGCGCCTGGCGGACCTGGGCGCCAAGCACATGCTGCTGCGCGAAGGCATCGGTTGGGGCAACATGCCCCGGCCGATGATCCAGGAAGACCTGGACAGCGGCCGACTGGTGCAACTGGATCTGCCGGAATACACCAGCGGGCAATACACCTTCGACGCCATCTACCGCACCGATGTGCCACCGGGGCCGGCGGCGCGGTGGTTGATCGAGCGTTTCGTTCAGCAGAATACGCGCGAGGCTTGATCCGGCAAGTTGACGAGCGGTCATCCGAGTGTTCAGATGCCGCCCTGTTTCAGGTGTCCCATGCCGCCGTGCATGGGGTGAAACGGGAAACCGGTGCGTTCGTTTCGAACCAGTCCGGTGCTGCCCCCGCAACGGTAGGCGCGTGATGCTTTCGACACACCACTGTGGCCAGACGGCCATGGGAAGGTGAAAGCGTCCAGACGCGCGAGCCCGGAGACCGGCCTGAAATGCTGTTTGGCAAACTCCTGCGGTGGGCGGGCATGGGCCGGTGTCGGCGTGTGCGCGATGCCTTCTCCTGCATGCTCTTCTGCGAAGATCCTTTCGAGAAGACGATGATCAAACCTTTCAACACCCCGGCTCCATCCCTGTTGCTTGGCTGCCTGTTCAGCCCCCTGTTGCTGGCAGACGACGCGCCACTCGAACTCACCCAGCAAATCGTTTCCGCGCCCTCCGTGGAGTCCACGACCGTGGCCGACATGGCGCAGTTCGGCAGCAAGGTCGAGATCGTCACCCGCGATCAGATCGAACGCGCCGGCCCGAGTGCCGATGTCAGCCGCGTGATGCAGATGTTCATTCCCGGCCTGTACGTCGCGCCGAAAAACGGCCCGTTCGACTACGGCACCTATTCCCTGCTGGGCGGCCGCAACGACGACACGCTGATCCTGCTCGACGGCGTACGCCTGAACAATCGCCTGTACGGCGGCCTGTACCTTGACACCCTGCCAGCCAACGCCATCGAACGTATCGAAGTGCTCAAGGGCGGGCAGAGCCTGCTGTTCGGCACGCAAGCCGTGTCTGGCGTAATCAACATCGTCACCCGTAGCCCGCAGAGCCGCAAAGCCTCCGGGGAAGTGAACATGGGTGTGGATACCTTCGGTGGCACCACCGAGGATGCGCGGGTCGAAAACATCTTCACCAACGGTTTCGGCGACCTGGGCCTGCTGGCCTACGTCAGCCATAACGTTTCGGACGGCTACCAGCCGTTTCGCAATCGCGACATCAGAAACAGCAGCGAAAAGGACCGCGCCTACGAAGTCACCACCTTCGGCGCCAAGGCGATTCAGTCCTTTGCCGATGACGCGCGCCTGGAACTGTTCTACCAATACGCCGACGCCAACCTCGATTTCGCCCGCCCGGTGGACAACCACAAGACCACCAACGACCGCATCCAGCAGATCGCCACGGCCACCTTCGAACAGAACGTCAACGAACGCCTGAGCTATTTCGTCAAAGGCCACATCAACGACTGGGACACCCGCTACACGCGCATCAACAACACGTCCGATGGCGGTGTAAAAACCATCAACCACAATGACTACTGGGGCTTCACCGACTGGGGTGTGCAGGCCGAAGGCAAGGCTGAATTGCCCGGCGGCCATGTGCTGGTGTTCGGCACGGACAACCAGTGGTTCAAGGGCCAGGACGATGTGTTGATCATCGACAACGACAAGGCCGAAGCCCACGCTTTCTACACCCAGTTGCGTCCGAAGATCGACGCCCTGCCCGACTGGCACCCGAGCATCGGTATCCGCCACGAAGCCATGAGCGGCGGCGACAGCGCCACGGTCGGTATGCTCACTTCGCTGTACGACCTCAATGAAAACTGGTCTGTTCGTGGGCAGTACGGCACGGCCTACAAACTGCCGAACGCCGAGCAACTGTTCGTCAACGAACCGGGTGATGAACTGGGCAACCGCAACCTGAAACCGGAGAAAAGCCGAAACGCGGAGCTCGGTCTCGACTACAAAGGCTTGCTGATTGACCGCGAGTTCAGCGCCAGCGTCACCCTGTTCAAACGCAAGATCGATGACCTGATTACCCTCGACGACATCCAGTGGGTCAACGGCCAGGGGCGGATCCAGATGCGTGGTTTCGAGGCGGACGCGAAGCTCGCACTCAACGATCAATGGAGCCTGCAGGCGGACATGACCCGCAACCTGACCGAGTCCCGCGCGGGGGTGACGATCAATGACGTACCGAGCTTCTTCGCCCGCTCGCGCATCGGTTACGAGTCGATTGACCGGATGTGGGGCGCCGGCAGCGCGATCCGCTACATCCGCGATGTGATCAGCTCGAAACAGGTCGAGTACGGCCATTATTCGGTGGTGGACGCCGATGCTTATCGCTATCTCGACGGTGCCCATCAGCATCGCCTGAGCCTGCTGGTGGAAAACCTGTTCGACCGCGACTACGTCACCAGCCGCTCGAACAACGTCGACAATCTCGGACGGCCGTTCACCTCCGAAGTCCGCTACACGTACCGTTTCTGATGGCTGAAATCAAAACCATCGACGGCGTCGACACGCACCCGGACTGGTCGCATGTTCCCGCTCATGCTCGCCATGTATTCCTCTGCACCGGCCCACGCTGCACCCAGCGCGGGGCGTTGCAGCTATGGAAAACCCTGCGCCGGCACTTGCTCGCGCATGACCGCATCGAGACGCCGGGCGGGGTTTTGCTGACCCGCACGCACTGTCAGTTCCCGTGCAATCTCGGGCCGGTCATGACGGTGTATCCGGAGACCTGCTGGTATGGCGTACGCAGCCACGCCGATGCGCAGCGATTGGTCGAGGTGCATCTGGTGGGTGGCGAAGTGGTCGAGGATCTGCTGATCAAGGAGCGCTCGTGAGAAGGCTGTACTTTCTGGCCGGTGCCCTGCTGTGCGGTTCCCCGGCTCTGGCAGATGACTACCGCAATTGTGGCGAGGCCTGGCACCTGCCGGTGTCTCCACCGTCGCGGATTGTCGCGCTCAATCAGCATGCGGCCGATCTGGTGTTGGCGTTGGGCGCAGGCTCGGCGCTGGCGGGTGTGGCCTATCTGGATGATACCGGCGCGCCTCTGACCGAGTACTTCGGCGTGCCAGTGATCTCACACCGCTATCCGTCGAGCGAAGTGCTGTACGCGCAGAAACCGGATCTTGTGGTGGGTGGATTTGCGACGGCATTCGGCAACGGCGTAACGTCACGCAGCGGACTGGGGCGCAACGGCGTGGCTTCGTATTTGCTGGAGTCAGCCTGCAACGGACACTCGCTGGATTACTTCGAACACATCCGCCGCGACCTCTTGGCCCTTGGTGCCTTGCTGCACCGACAGCAGCGCGCTCGGGAACTGAGCGATGCGATGGATGCCGATCTGGAAAAGGCCAAGGCTTTAACCCGTCCGGGTAGGCCACTGTCAGTGTTTTACCTCGACAGCGAGGTCAACGGTCTCGACAGCGAAGGCCGCCGTGGTTTTGTCACCACTCTGCTGGCCGCCGCCGGGGCGCAAAACCTGTTCGCCGGCATCAGCCAATACCGGGTGACCGTCAGCCGCGAAACCCTGCTCGCCACGGACCCGGACGTGATCCTGCTGGCCGACGCACAGTGGTCGCCAGCCACTCGCAAGCGCCAGTTGCTGATGCAGGATCCGGTGCTGTCGACCCTGCGGGCCGTGCGTGAGAACCGGATGATCGATATTCCGTTTACGCATCTGTTGCCGACCGTGAGCAGTGGTCGGGTGGCGCTGGAGTTGGCAGAGCGGCTCAGTGCCTTATATTGAACCTCACCGCGAGATTTATTCGCAACGGCAATAAATGACGAGACAGTTATCCCGAGAGACTGGTAGAACGTCTGGACGAGCGTCCCGTTTGCTCACTTTGATCAAGGAAGATAAAAACAATGAAAATAGCTTTCGGCATCCTGCTACTGGTCTGCCTTTCGGCCAGCGCAAACGCTGACGAAAACCCCATCGGTTTCCGGACCTCCACATTGACGGACGCGCACAACGACCGTCCGCTGGAAATGGTCGTCTGGTATCCCGCCAGAACCAGCGCCACCCCGCAATTGATTGCCGACGATATCGTGTTCGTCGGGACGTCCGCCGTGCGCGATGCGCCACCGACTGCCGGTGAGCATCCGTTACTGGTGCTCTCCCATGGTTATCGGGGGAACTGGAGCAACCAGGCGTGGCTGGCCACCGCGCTGGCCCGTCAGGGTTACATCGTGGCGGCGGTCAACCATCCCGGCACCACGACGCATGACCGCAGCCCGAAAGCCGCTGCACAGCTGTGGCAACGACCTGCCGACATCAGCCGTGTCATCGATGCGGTCACCGCTCGGCCCGAGCAACTGGGCGCCGTTTCGATGCATCGAATTGCAGTAGCCGGTCATTCACTCGGGGGCTGGACCGCCCTCGAACTCGCCGGCTCACGTTTCGACCCCGTGCGTTTTGCCAAGGACTGCGCAGCCCATCAAAAACTGGCCAGTTGTTCCGTCTACAAGACGATCAACGTCGCCGACACACCAGAATCCAAAAGCCGGATGAGCGCGGACTTGCGCGATAAACGCGTCGGCGCAATCGTGTCACTGGACCTGGGCCTGTCACGGGGGATGACCGACGCAAGCCTCGCCGCGTTGCCGGTCCCGACGCTGGTGATTGGCGCTGGTGTGCCGTCCGAAGACCTGCCCGCCCAATTGGAGTCGGCCGATCTCGCCAAGCGCCTGCCTTCGGCATCGTCGCAGTATGTCGAGATTAGCGACGCCAGCCATTTCAGCTTCGTGGCATCTTGCAAACCCGGCGCCGTGGAGTTGCTTGAAGAAGACTCGCCAGGCGACGGCATCATTTGCGGGGATGGCGGCGGTCGTTCGCGTGAGGCGATCCAGCAACAGGTTGTGGCATTGATCGACGGGTTTCTGAACCGGTCACTGCCCAACTGATGACGCTGTTGCCTGTGCATTCGTGATACGTCAGGATTCCTCCCTTTTGACCATCAGGAGCAATCGTGGAACGTCTCTTCGTTTATGGAACTCTGGGGCCTGGCCGTCCGAACGAGCATGTGATGCTCAACATCGGCGGCACCTGGCAGGCCGCTTCGTTGAAGGGGCGTCTGTCGCACGCCGGCTGGGGTGCGGCGATGGGTTTTCCCGGGCTGGTGATTGCTGAAGATGGCGATGTCATCGAGGGCTATATTTTCTCGTCAGAAAACTTCCACCTGCACTGGGCGGCGCTCGATGAGTTTGAAGGGGCCGAGTATCAGCGGGTTCTGACCAAGGTGACTCTGGATGACGGGACGGCAATGGATGCCTGGGTCTACGCCCTGCGCTAGACAACTTCACGAAAACGGCTACGCCCTGCTCCGACAGGCAATCCCGGCTGCAGGGCTGGCCGAGCTTCGAAACACGTTCGACACCGGTGTAAAGCCCTCAAGCGAATGGCCCGTGCCCCGCGGCATCGACTGGCGCCATTCGCTGCTGGACACCGACCCGAGCGTTCAGGCTGTGTGTCGATTGCCACCATTGCTGGCGGTGGTGGGTGAGTTGATCGGTGAGCGCTTCTTCCTTTCCCAGGTCGAGGGCCGCGAACCACTTGCCGGTGGCGGCCACCAGCAACTGCACCGCGACTTGTCGGCACAACGTCCCGGCGATACCGCCATCGCGCTGGCCTACCTCGATGACTACGGGCCAGAAAACGGCGCCACCCGCCTCGTCCCCGGCAGCCATCGCCCTGCACCGGGCGAGCCCCCGTTCGATTTCACTGACGAATCCCGATCCGTGCAACTGACGGGCAACGCCGGCGATATCCTGATTTTCGATGCCGATCTCATTCACGCCGGCAGCCTGAACGCCACCGGCGCCCGTCGTCGCACGCTGCTGATCACTTATTTTTCGGAAACGCTCTACGCATCACACCTGGAAACGGTGGTTCTCAGAAACATTCGAATGGACACCAGCGAAAGGTTCGATCCGGCAGAGTTTGCCCTGAAAGAAGCTGAGCAATTCATTTGACTTGATTGCCTTAGGCAACTATATAGTTGCTCAAGGCAACCACTCGAGCACATGCCATGTCCGCGACCCCACTGATCGAACGCGCCGACATCGTCCGGCAATTCAACCGCTTCTACACCCACCAGATCGGCGTTTTGCAGGAGCACCTGCTGCAAAGCGACTATTCGCTGACCGAGCTGCGCATCCTCTACGAACTGGCCTCCGGCGGCGATCTGACCAGCGCCGACCTGCGCCAGATGCTGAGCCTGGATGCCGGTTACATGAGCCGGATCATCAGCGGCTTCGACAAAAAAGGCCTGATTCAGAAAGTCCCCTCCGCCACCGACGCCCGCGCCAGTCTGTTGCACATCACCGACCTCGGCCGCTCGATCCTGGCACCGCTTGAACAGGCCTCGCGACAGGAAGTCATCACCCTGCTCGAACGCCTGGCCGAGCCGCAGCAACTGCAATTGATCGAGTCCATGAAACAGATCCAGACCTTGCTCGAGGGAGGCAAGCAACCAGCCTACCTGTTGCGCGACCCGCAACCCGGCGACATGGGCCTGGTGGTGCAGCAGCAAACCGTGATCTACACCCGCGAATACGGCTGGAACTGGGAGTTCGAAGCGCTGGTCGCCGAGATCGTCGCCAAGTACCTGCGCGAGTTCGACCCTGCCAGCGAACGCTGCTGGATCGCGGAAAAGGACGGCAAGGTTGTCGGTTCTGTATTTGTCATCCGGCACGACGAAACCACGGCAAAACTGCGCATGCTGTTTGTGGACGCCAGCGCGCGGGGGCTGGGAATCGGCAATCGACTGGTCGAGGAATGCCTGAGGTTTGCCCGGGATGTCGGGTACAAAAAGATGATTTTGTGGACGACCAGCAATCTGGTGGATGCGCGAAAGTTGTACCAGCGGGCGGGGTTTGAGTTGGTTGAGGAAGAGTCGATATTCAGCTTCGGGAAGGAGCTGGTGAGTCAGACGTGGGCGATTGCGTTGTGAGCCATGCACTGGTCTCAGTTTGAATCGCCTCGGTGTTTCGTAGAAAACTCCAAGGTTACGCAAATATCAGTCGGATCCAGCCCCTCCACTAGACGGGACAAATCGAATCCATGCTAAATTGCCATCACTGCAATATCGGAATGCCAGAATGAACATAGGGAAGAAAAAGTGAAAAAACACGCAACCAACTTTATTGCGCTCGCGTTTTTTTATGCCGCACTATCGGGCTGTGCAAATCACAACCCATATACCGATTACTACTCAGCCCTGAACGGAACTACACCAGAAAACATTGCCAGATTTCGATCTGCGCCTGCGCCTCAAATCCCACAAGTCGACAACGTAAGCCCTGCACAAGGACAAGAACGACTGGATATGTGGGCACGCAGGGGCTATCTGGCGATTGGCATAGCATCATTCAACAGTGCACAGCCCATTCCCGAAAAATTTGCAGTCGATCAAGCAAAAGCCGTAAAGGCTGATCTGGTCGTTATCAGAAGCCCTGAATACACCGGCAGTTATGCAAGCTCGACAGCTGTCGTAAAACCCACAATCAGTACAACGGAAGGCTCAGCGCTATTGATGGGCGCCAATGGGCGCACCAACGCTCTGGTCAAAGGGACGGGGACAACGGTCACCACAACCACCGAATATGTTCCGACAACAGAGCATAGGGCTGACTACGCCGCCGTTTATTTTGTCAAGCAACAGGTAATATTTGGAGCCCGCTCGGCAGACCTTACAGACAAGGAGCGCCAAGAGCGCCAGTCAAACTTTGGCGTCAAAGCGATCATGCTCACCGAAGACTCTCCGGCTTACAATGCGGACATTCTGGTCGGGGATATACTTGAAGCGCTCGACGGCGAAAAGATAAAAAACGCCAATCAATTAGGCGAGATGGTTGGCAAAAGACAAGGCAAGAAAGTCGATGTCACGCTTAGTCGCGACGGGAAAACAATCACGAAAAGAGTTCAGTTCAACAATCCTTCCTGAGGTTTGTTCGAAGTCTCGGCTCGACGGACATTGATTCCACAGCAGCACTTCCGCTATTTTTACGACAAAGCCCCGAATATTCGGGGCTTTGTCGTTTCTGGCATTCACGGCAGTCTCCGGGACCGAGGAGAATCTTGGCTGGATCACTCACCCTGGAACCGCTAACGTTTGCCCAATCCCATCACAAGCACAAACTGCCATGTCCATCGCCGACAACGTCCTCGCCTTCACCCTCGCCGCCACGCTGCTGACCCTGACACCCGGCCTCGACACCGCGCTGGTCCTGCGCACCGCCACCGTCGAAGGCAAGCAACAGGCCTTGCGTGCTGCGCTGGGCATCAACGCCGGTTGCCTGATGTGGGGCGCGGCGGTGGCGTTCGGGCTGGGGGCGTTGATTGCAGTGTCGGAGCTGGCCTACAACCTGTTGAAGTACTGCGGCGCGGCGTATCTGGCGTGGCTCGGGCTGAACATGCTGCTGCGCCCTCGCCGCTCGCTGGCGCCCGCCGAAGCCAGTGGCAAGCCGGGAGGCAACTGGTTCTTGAAGGGCATGCTGGGCAATGTGCTCAATCCCAAGGTGGGGATTTTCTACGTGTCGTTCCTGCCCCAGTTCATTCCGCAAGGGCAGCCGCTGGTGCCGTGGACGTTCGGGCTGGTGAGCATTCATGTGGTGCTGGGATTGATCTGGTCGCTGGTGCTGATTGGCGCGACGCAGCCGCTGTCGAGATTTCTGCGCCGGGAGAAGGTGATTCGCTGGATGGATCGCACCACCGGGGTGATTTTCGTGCTTTTTGCGGCACGGCTGGCGTTCAGCAAGCGTTGAGCCGCGCAACGCTTTCTATCGACGCGTGCAGTTTCATCGATTCGAGTGCTTGCCCTATACATATGGATATCCGTATATTCGAAACCCCATATGTATCCAGGGCAACTTCATGCTCACCCCCGCCACCGTTTTCAAATGCCTCGCGGACGAAACCCGCGCCCGGGCCACATTGCTGATCACCCGTGAAGGCGAGTTGTGCGTCTGCGAGCTGGTCTGCGCCCTCGACGACAGCCAGCCGAAAATCTCCCGTCATCTGGCGCAATTGCGCACCTGCGGTTTGCTGCTGGATCGTCGTCAGGGCCAGTGGGTGTATTACCGACTGAATCCGCAGTTACCGGAATGGGTACGCGAGATGTTGCAGACCACTCTCTCCGCCAACACCACATGGCTGGAAGAAAACAGCGCGCGACTCGCCGCCATGGGCGACCGCCCGCTCAATACATCCGCCTGTTGCTGAGGACCGATCATGCGCGTTCTATTCATGTGCACCGCCAACAGCTGCCGCAGCATCCTGTCCGAAGCGATGTTCAATCACCTGGCGCCGCAAGGTTTCGAGGCAGTCAGCGCCGGCAGTTTCCCCAAGGGCCAGGTGCTGCCGCGCAGCCTGACCACGTTGCAGGAGGCCGGCATTTCCATCGCCGGATTGAGCAGCAAGGGCAACGACGCCTTCGAAGACAATCCGCCGGACATTGTCATCACCGTGTGCGACAAGGCCGCCGGCGAAGCCTGCCCGGTGTACTTCGGCCCGGCCCTGAAAGCCCATTGGGGACTGGAGGATCCGTCGGAAGTGCATGCCGATGAGACCGCTATCAATGCAGCCTTCCACGCCACCCTGGCCCGGATCGAAACCCGCTGCCGGGCCTTTCTCGCCCTGCCCTTCGCCCAACTTGATCGCGATGCCCTCAAGCGCGAGCTCGACCGCATCAGCCTGCTATGACCGGAGCCGTCATGACCGACTTGCCCAATCTCGACCCTTCACTGATTCAGAAAACCACCCACAACGATGGCGCGCACAAGCCACGCATCCTGTTGCTCTACGGCTCGACCCGCCCGCGTTCCTTCAGCCGCTTGCTGGTGGAGGAAGCCGCCCGGCTGCTGGAGCACTTCGGCGCCGAAACGCGGATTTTCAATCCGTCGGGCCTGCCGCTGCCGGACGACGCGCCCGGCGATCATCCGAAAGTCCAGGAACTGCTTGCGCTGATGCAATGGTCCGAAGGCCAGGTCTGGTGCTCGCCCGAACGTCACGGCGCGATGTCGGCGGTGTTCAAGGCGCAGATCGACTGGGTGCCGCTTGCCCTCGGCGCCGTGCGCCCGACCCAGGGCAAGACCCTGGCGGTGATGCAAGTCTGCGGCGGTTCGCAATCGTTCAACGTGGTCAATCAACTGCGGGTGCTGGGACGCTGGATGCGCATGTTCACCATCCCCAATCAATCGTCGGTGCCCAAGGCCTATCTCGAATTCGATGAAGGCAACCGCATGAAACCTTCGGCGCTGTACGACCGGGTGGTCGACGTGATGGAGGAACTGGTGAAGTTCACGCTGTTGCTGCGTGATCGCCCGGACCTGGTGGATCGCTACTCGGAGCGCAAGGAATCGGCGGAAGAGTTGATGAAGCGAGTCAATCAGCGCTCGATCTGAAGCCCTGAACCAAAAACGGCGCGATGATTCGCGCCGTTTTTTTATATCTCGACCTTACTTGCTGATCGAAACCAGCGTCGCCTTGCTGCCCTCCATCCGGAACGAAAATTTCACCCGGTCGCCCACCGCCAACCCGGCCAATTGTTCCTCAGTCGCGGCGAAGCCCATGGTCATCGGCGGCCACTGCAACGACGCTACGGCACCATGTGCAATGGTCACAGTGTGCTCCGTGGCATCAATGGCCTTGATCGTACCTTCGGCATTCGCGGCCGGTGCCTGTTGAGTGGCGGACTGCATCTGCATGCCCTGCATGTCGTCCATCTTCATGCCGGGCATGTCTTCTGCCTGCACAGTAAAAGCGAACGCAACCAGCGTGCCGGCAACAGAGATCGGGATCAGTTTCATGAGGCTTTTCCTTCAGTTTGGAGGGTTTCAACGGACAAGTGGCGACGGCGCATCATTCGATACGCCGCCGGGATGACGAACAGGGACAACAGGGGCGCGGTGACCATACCGCCGACCATGGGCGCAGCGATGCGGCTCATGACTTCGCTGCCGGTGCCGCTGCCGAGCAGAATCGGCAACAGGCCGGCAATGATCACGGCCACGGTCATGGCTTTGGGGCGTACGCGCTGCACGGCACCTTCGCGAATCGCCGCGACCAACCCGCGCTCGGTGCGGTCGCCGCCGTCTTCGCGTTCGGCCCAGGCGTTTTTCAGGTACAGCAACATGATCACGCCGAACTCGGCGGAAACCCCGGCCAGTGCAATGAACCCTACCCCGGTGGCAACCGACAGGTTGTAGCCCAGCAGATAGAGAAACCACGCACCGCCACTCAGGGCGAACGGCAGCGTGGCCATGATCAGCAGCGCTTCGTCGAAACGGGCGAAGGTCAGGTAGAGCAGCACAAAGATGATCAGCAGCGTGGCCGGCACCACGAGTTTCAGGCGAGCGTTGGCCCGTTCGAGAAACTCGAATTGCCCCGAGTAACTCAGGCTCATGCCGGGCTGCAGTTTCACCTGCTCGCTGACTGCTCGACGCAGATCAGCCACCACTGACGCGATGTCTCGGCCCCGCACATCGATGTACACCCAGCCGGACGGTCGGGCGTTTTCACTCTTGAGCATCGGCGGGCCGTCCGTGACCCGGATTTTCGCCAGCATGCCGAGGGTGACCTGACTGCCCGAAGGCGTGTAGATCGGCAGTTGCTGCAGGGCGCCGGGTGAATCGCGCCACTCTCGCGGGTAACGGATATTGATCGGGAACCGTGCCAGCCCCTCGATGGTTTCTCCGACGGTTTCGCCGCCGATGGCCCCCGCGACGATGGACTGCACATCACTGATGTTCAGCCCGTAACGGCCGGCGGCGTTGCGGTCGATATCGACGTCGATGTAACGACCACCGGTGAGGCGCTCGGCCAGCGCCGAACTGACGCCGGGCACGTCTTTGGCCACACGCTCGACGGCCTGGGTCACCGCATCGATCTGGGCCAGATCGTTGCCGGCGACCTTTACGCCGATGGGGCTCTTGATCCCCGTGGCGAGCATGTCGATGCGGTTGCGGATCGGCGGAATCCAGATGTTGGTCAGGCCCGGCACTTTCACCACGCGGTCCAGTTCTTCCACGAGTTTTTCCGGGGTCATGCCCGGGCGCCATTGCTCGTGGGGCTTGAACTGGATCGTGGTTTCGAACATCTCCAGCGGTGCCGGATCGGTAGCCGTTTCGGCGCGACCGGCCTTGCCGAACACATGCTCGACCTCGGGCACAGTCTTGATCAAACGATCAGTCTGCTGCAGCAACTGCGCGGCTTTTTGCGCTGACAGGCCTGGCAGTGCCGACGGCATGTACAGCAGATCGCCCTCGTCCAGCGGTGGGAGAAACTCGCCACCCAGGCGCGAAACCGGCCATGCGGCACTGATGAACACCAGCAGCGCCATCACCAGCGTGAACTTCGGTCGGTGCAACACCGCATCCAGTGCTGGCTGGTAGATCCGGATCAGCCAGCGGTTGAGCGGATTGTGGCGCTCATCCGGAATCCGCCCGCGAATCCAGTAGCCCATCAGCACCGGCACCAGCGTCACCGACAACCCCGCTGCCGCCGCCATGGCGTAGGTCTTGGTGAACGCCAGCGGGCCGAACAGCCGTCCTTCCTGAGCCTGCAAGGTAAACACCGGGATGAACGACAGCGTGATGATCAACAAGCAGAAGAATAGCGCCGGCCCCACCTCCGCCGCCGCGTCGGTCATCACCTGCCAATGGCGTTCGCCCTTGAGTTCCTGCCCCGGATTGGCGGCGTGCCATGCCTCGATTTTCTTGTGTGCATTCTCGATCATCACCACGGCGGCATCGACCATCGCACCAATGGCGATGGCAATCCCGCCCAGCGACATGATGTTGGCGTTCAGCCCCTGATGACGCATGACGATGAAGGCGATCAACACACCCACCGGCAACGAGATGATCGCCACCAGCGACGAACGCAGGTGCCAGAGGAAGATCCCGCACACCAGCGCCACGACGATGAACTCTTCGAGCAGTTTGTGGCTGAGGTTGTCCACGGCGCGATCGATCAGCTTGCTGCGATCGTAGGTGGTGACGATCTCCACGCCGGGCGGCAGGCTGCTTTTCATGTCCTCGAGCTTGGCCTTGACCGCCGCGATGGTCTCCCGGGCGTTCTTGCCGCTGCGCAAAACCACCACGCCGCCGACGGTCTCGCCCTGGCCGTCCAGCTCGGTGATGCCCCGGCGCATGTCCGGTCCGGTCTGGACCGTCGCGACATCGCCCAGGGTTACCGGCACCCCGCCGGCGCCGAGCTTGAGCGGGGTCGCGCGGAAATCATCGAGGGTTTTCAGGTAGCCGGATGCGCGCACGATGAACTCGGTTTCGGCCATTTCCAGCACCGCACCGCCGGTCTCCTGATTGGCCTTGCCGATGGCTTCGCGCACTTGCGCCAGGGTGATGCCGAGGCTGGCCAGTTTTACCGGATCGGGCTGCACCTGATACTGCTTGACCATGCCGCCGAGGGTGGCGACTTCGGCGACGTTGGGCAGGGTCTTGAGCTCGAACTTGAGGAACCAGTCCTGCAACGCGCGCAACTGCGCCAGATCGTGCTGGCCGCTGCGATCCACCAGCGCGTACTGATAGATCCAGCCGACCCCGGTGGCGTCCGGGCCCAATGCCGGTTTGGCACTGGCCGGCAGGCGACTCTGGATCTGGCTCAGGTATTCCAGCACCCGCGAGCGCGCCCAGTACTGATCGGTGCCGTCCGCAAAAAGCACGTACACAAAGCTGTCACCGAAAAACGAATAACCGCGCACGGTTTTCGCACCCGGCACCGAGAGCATGGTAGTGGTCAGCGGATAGGTCACCTGGTTCTCGACGATCTGCGGAGCCTGTCCGGGGTACGGCGTGCGGATGATCACCTGCACATCGGACAAGTCCGGCAGTGCATCGATCGGCGTGCTCTGCACCGACCACACTCCCCAACCGGTGACGAACAGCGTCGCCAGCAGCACCAGAAAGCGGTTGGCCACGGACCAGCGAATCAGCGCGGCGATCATGGCTGGCTCCCGGAGGCTTGGCCATCGGTCTCAAGCGGCGCGGCAACAATGCCCTTCAGGCTGGCTTCGGAATCGAGCAGGAACTGGCCGGAAGTCACGACCTTCTGCCCTTCTTCCAGGCCTTGGAGGATCAGCGTTTTGCCGTCGCTTTCCTCGCCGGGCCGCACCTCCACCGGGCGATAGTGACCCGCGTCCTCGGCCAGCATGACCAAGGCCCGCTTGCCGGTGCGGATCACCGCTTCGCTCGGCACCCACAGGCTGTCCTGTCCGGTCGAGCGGTTCAGCCGTACTTGAGCGGTCATCCCCGGACGCAAGCGACCCTCGGCGTTGGCCAGTTCGACCCGCACGCGCAGGGTGCGGCTGTCCGGGTTTGTGTCCGGCAGGATTGCGCTGACCTTGCCGTTGAACACGGTGCCGGGAAATGCCGGCAATCGCGCTTCGATGGCTTGTCCTTCGGTGATGGAACCGGTCTGCGCTTCCGGCACCGCCACGGCGAGCCAGACACTACTCAGCCCGTTGACCCGCGCCAGCGTCTCGCCGCTCGCCACGGTCATGCCGGTGCGCACGTTGAGTTCCTGTACCACGCCGCCCACCGGGCTGGTGACGGTGAGGTTCGGCTGAACCTTGCCGCTGCGTTCCACCTGGGCAATCAGGCTCGACGGCATGCCGGTCAGTTGCAGCCGTTGGCGCGCCGCCGAAATCAGCTCCCGGTCGCCGCTGCGCTTGAGGGCCAGAAACTCGGTCTGCGCTGCCGCCCAGTCCGGTACGAGAATGTCCGCCAACGGCGCCCCCGCCGCCAGCACATCCCCCGGTGCCCGGGCGTAGACCCGTTCGACAAAACCGCTGGTGCGGGTCTGGATCACCGCTACATCGCGCTCGTTAAAGGCCAGCACACCGGTCACATCGAGGCTGGAGGAAAACCGCCCGCGCACAACCGTTGCCGTGCGCAGCCCCAGATTCTGGGTCAGGCCCGGATCGATGCTGACCGTCGCATTGCCTGCGCCTTCGCTGGCGTATCGCGGCACCAGTTGCATGTCCATGAAGGGCGACTTGCCCGGCTTGTCGAATTTCTGTTGCGGGTACATCGGGTCGTACCAGTACAGGGCCTTGGGTTCGGCACCCTGCTCCGCTGCTGCACCGGTTGCGCCAGGCATGCGCTGATAAGCCACGCCGTAACCCGCAGCGACACCCACTGCAAGGGCCAAGCCGGCCAGCCATAAGCTGTTGTGTTTTGGTAGGTTCACAGGCTGCTCTCCCCGTAAGCGAAATGCAGACGCGCAGCGGTCAGTGCGCGCTGTTCTTCCACGTCGATCTGTTTGAGGCGCGCCTCGATGAGTTCACGACGGGCGCTGACCACGGCGTTCAGATCGCCCTTGCCGGCGCGGTAGCTTGCAAGGCTCAGCTCGACCTTCTCTTTGGCCAGCGGAACCAGGCTTTGCTGGTTGCGCAGCACTGCCCGGTCGAGGCGCGCATAGTCGGCCAGCTCGTTTTCCAGTTGTTCGGTGTGCTCCCGGGACAGGGCTTCGCGTTCCGCTTCGATCTGGCTGAGTTCAGCCTGGCGGGCGGCGATCTTCGGGTTCTGTCGCGATTCGGGAAACAGCGGCAGATCCCAGGAAAACTGCACGCTGACCATGTCGCCGAATTCGCGGCCACGGTGCTGGTAATCCACTTCCCAGCTCCAGTCGGACTTTTTCTCGGACACCGCTTCCTGCACCTTCGCCTGTGCTTCGCGGGCCATGGGCGCAAACGCGGCCAGTTCGGGATGGTGTTGCAGTTGATGATTGAAGGTGGCGGGCTCAACCGACCATTGCGGCAGGTTGCCTTCGGGCCTGTCGTTGGCGGCGGTGCCGATCCAGCGCTTGAGCGCCGCGCGAGCCTGGGTGCGTTCCAGCGTCAGGTTGTCTTCTTGCTCCGCCAGTAGGGCGGCTTCCTGCTTCGGCGTCACCGCGTCGGCAGGTTGCGCCCGGCCACCGGCGATCTGCGCCCGCACGGTATCGCTCAGCAGGCGGTTTTCCTTGTAGAAGTCCTGAAGCAGCGCCTGTTTGCGCTCCACCGAATAGCTGCCGATCCACGCCAGCGCGGTGGCCTGACGGACTTTCAGACGTTCGACGCGACGTTCCGCCGCCGCGCGCTCGACGCCCGCCTCGGCGACTTCGATGCGCGCCTTGCGCTTGTCGCCGTTGGGCATGTCCTGGCGCCAGCCGACCATTTGCATGGTCATGAAGTCCTTGTCGAGGCTATAGCGATCCGGGCCACCCACGGGATAGTTCTGCACGCCCAGCACCAGTTTCGGATCGGGCAACTCCCCCGCCGGGATGGCAGCACTGCTGGCGGCCTGGATTTTTGCATCTTGAGCGTTCAGCGACGGCGCGTTGGTTTCCGCCAGCCGCAGCGCTTCATCGAGTGTCAGCGCGGCGGCGAGACCCGGCCACGCGAGCACGCTTGCCGCGAGGCCGGCCGCGAAGGGCCAACCTGTGCACTTGAATGTCATGTTTACGATTCCTGTGATCGTCCGCTGTGCGCGGCGTAAAACACGCGCACAGCCAATCCACTCCGCCGGGGCGGAATGAGTTTTCAAGGGAGACAGGAATCAGACGCGGGGCGGTCGCCAGACCCCGGACGGGGTCGCTACGGGCAGGGAATCACTGAAGAAAGAATGCGCAACGGGGCTGAACACGGTGACGGGCGGCTTGAGGATCGCGACTTGCAGCAGGCCGCCAGTCTTGCACTCCTGGCCCGGCTTGCAAGGCGCGCCGTGATCGGTAGGGCTTTTCATGTCCTTGCAGCAATCCATGCCCATGCCATCCATCATCGCCATGCCCATGGCTTGCATCGGGCAGGGTTCTGTCGGTGCCTGCACGCCCGCCATCCCGCTGAGGGGAAGCGCCAGGCTGATCAGGAAGACGAGACAAAACCGCAGGTAGCGTTTCATGGCCGGAAGTCTAGTTGCGAGAAACGGGATTCACAATCAAGTGCCGGCGATATCAGCGGATGAGCATTAAGCCAGGATTAGCAACGGAAAATCATGCAGCGCTCGAACGATCACCTAACCTCATTGATTGTGTGTTCAACCGGAATCGCCAGTCCCATGCGCAACGCATTGAAGTCATTGATGTTCGTCGCCCTGATCCTGCTTGTCCCGGGGCTGGCCATGGTGTCGGCCGCAGATTTGTCGCCCTCGCCCGACAGCGGTGCTCCGCTGCCCGGGGTCACCCAGAATGATCTGCAAGCCCTGCAACAACGCCTTGATGGCCTCAAGCAGCAGATCTCGTCCGCCAACAATTACAACCAGCTCGAAGGCCCCCAGGATCGGGTGCAGACGTTCATTCTGGACATCGATCGGCTATCGGCTTCGCTGTTGCCGCAGCAGGCACAACTGACCGTACAACTGGGCGTGCTGGGCGCAGCACCGACGGAAACGGTAGCCGCCGAACAGGCCGATATCGCCGCACAACGGGCGGCGCTGATCGAACAGAAGAACAAGGTCGATACCGCGCTGAAGAATCTGGCCACGCTCAAGCAGAACGCCACGGAGCTGATCACCCAGATCGCCGGCATTCGCCGCACGTTGCTGGAAAGCGAACTCACCCTGCGCACCGACAGCGTGCTCAGTCCTGATTTCTGGTCGCCGATGATCGATCCAGACCCTGCGGATCGCCAACGCCTGCAGATGTTCGTCGACCAGATCAAGGAAACCGGCACCGAGGCCTGGCAGCCGGGGCAACGGTTCTACACCAGCGTGCTGGTGGTGCTGTCCTTCCTGGTCTGGACCCTGGGCCGACGTCTCGCCGACCGCTGGCTGGCGTGGGTGTGCATTCATCGCATGCCCGAAGGCCGCTTACGCCGCAGCTCGCTGGCCTTCGCCTCGGCGCTGGCGACACTGGCGACCACCGCGATTGCCCTGGAACTGCTGTATTACGCCTGCACCCGGCATGTGCCGCTGCCGCCGATGCTCGCGACGTTCTCCGACGAATTCCAGAAAGTCGTGTACGCCTGCGTGATGATCACCAGCCTGAGCCGCGCCTTGCTGTCCACCGAGCACCCGTCGTGGCGGTTGCCGGCGATTGCCGAACCGGTGGCCCTGACGCTCAAGCCTTTCGCCAGAGTCCTCGCCGCGACGCTGCTGGTGCTGGTAACGGCGGTGCAGGTCGGCAATTCGTCCGGCATGAGCAGCCAGATCGTGATCACCGGCCGTGGTGTGATCGCACTGGTGGTATTGGCCATCGTCACCGTGCTGCTGATGCGCGTCGGCAAGGTGCGCAAGGCGCTGGCGGCGACCGGGGATGCGCAGGTGACGGGCAACACCCTGGCCGGGGTGATTTACACCGTGACCACGCTGGCGATGGTCATTTCCCTCGGCGCGTTGCTGACAGGCTACGTATCGCTGGCGCGGTTCATCACCTATGAACTGGTGTGGGCGTTTATCGTGCTGTCCGGTTTCTACCTGTTGATGCAGTTGCTCAAGGACAGCTGCGAATACGTCTTCTCGCCCCGCCATTCCAGCGGCAAGGCCTTGAAGCAACTGCTGGGCGTCGGCGACCGGCGCCTCGAACAGGCCTCGACCCTGCTGGCCGGTGTGGGCCGGGCGGCGTTGCTGTTGCTGGCGGTGATCACGCTGTTCGTGGGCGGCATCGGCACCACGCTGGGTCAATTGGCCAACAGCATCGGCACCATTCTCGGCGGCGCCGGCCTGCGCAAACTGAACATCGTTCCCGGGCATTTGCTCAACGCCATACTCGCCCTGCTGATCGGTATTTACCTGATCCGTGCCCTGCGCCGCTGGCTCGACAACGAGTTCCTGCCCAAGACCGACATGGACCCGGGCATGTGCGCGTCGCTCAGCACGCTGTTTTCCAACATCGGCTACGCGGTAGTGATTCTGCTGACGCTGTCGTCGCTGGGCGTGCAGTGGACCAACCTGGCGTGGATCGTCAGCGCACTGTCGGTAGGCATCGGTTTCGGTCTGCAGGAGATCGTGAAGAACTTCGTCTCGGGGCTGATCCTGCTCACCGAACGCCCGGTCAAGGTCGGCGACCTGATCAGCATCAGCGGTGTCGAGGGCGACATTCGCCGGATCAACGTGCGCGCCACGGAAATCCAGCTCAGCGACCGCTCCATCGTGATCGTACCCAACTCGCAACTGATCTCGCAGAACCTGCGCAACGTCACCCTCGGCGGCAGCGCCCAGGGCGTGGCGACGCTGGAGCTGATGTTCCCGCTGGACATCGACCCCGAACAGGTCAAAGGCCTGCTGCTCGACACCTACAAAGAGCACGAAACCATCCTCGGCAAACCGGCGCCTTTCGTGCGCTTCAGCAAACTGTCACCCGATGGCATCACGTTGACCGTGACCGGTTACGTCGACAGCCCGAGGATTGTCGGCAAGACCAAGAGTGATCTGTTGTTCGAGATACTCAAGCGGCTGGGGGCGGCGGGGATTGAGTTGGCGAAGCCGCCGAGTACCTGATGGAAAGACGGCTCGTCGTCCCGATGGTTTTAGAAGTCAGTCACGGTTGTTCCTGCAATGCTCCGGGCAAACTCGATGCCGAATACCCGAGCCGGTGTTTCAAAACCTGGCCGTCGTTCCCCCGCCAACACTCTACGAGCAGCCTCCACGGCCACCAACGGCGTATAGGTATAGCCGTTGACCGTTTCAATGACCGACCGCGCGGCACTGCCGTTGACGCCAGAGACTTCGGCCACCGCACGGGCGCGATGAGCCTCTCGCTGTTCGGCGCTGGGACCGTCCGGCAACAGCGACAGATCGCCCTCGGGAAACGCGTCGCCACTGATGTGTACATACATGGCGATGTCGGGAATGCCGGTGGAGTGCCAACCGGTGACCAGGTCGCCGAACGATAGCGGTACGCAAACCACCGGTCCGTCGCCGAAATCGAATTGGCGGGGCTCGGCATCGGGCGTGGCGACCAGTTGTCCGTCGACCCTGGCCAGCAGGCCCGCGCCAACGATTTCACCGACGCTCAGAGCAGACCCGCGAGACATGGAGCCGGCCACTTGCAGGGCGATCTTCAGTGAACGCGGTTCCTGTACGCGTCGAGCGACATGCATCGCCAGGCAATCGGTCGGTACCACATCCCAGCCGACGCCAGGCAGCAACATGACACCGGCCTTCGCGGCCTCGGCGCCCAGTTGCTCGGCCCGCCGATAGACATTGATCTCTGCGGTGATATCCAGATAGTCCACCCCGGCCTTGATACACGCCTGCATGAAAATGTCCGCCGTCTGCGCGAACGGCCCTGCAAAGTTCAACAGTACTGCAATGCCCTCCAGTGACTCTGCTGCGACGGCATCCGCAGCGAACACTCGATAAGGCACATCCAGCTGCGCTGCGAGGGATTGAGTTTTCCCGCTGTCCGGCCGGCGATGACGACATCGAGGCCCAACGACCGAGCGTACTCGGCCGCCATGCGCCCGGTGTAACCCGTCGCGCCGTAGATCATTAATGTACTCATTGGGCGTGCTGCCATTTTTTATAGACGAATTCCAGGCTGTAACCGTCCGGATCGAGGACGTTGGCCGCGTAATAATCGGGGTCATAATGCAAGCGTGCGCCCGGCGGGCCGTTGTCGACAGCACCACGTTCAATGGCCACCGCGTAAGCCGCGTCAACCTCGGCCTTGCTGCTGGCGACAAAACCTACATGCACTGCCCGCCCCTCTACCACACCTGCGCGCAACCAGAAAAACATCCGGCCATGGGCACCGAAACCTTTCAGGTCGGGATGCCCCGGCGGCCCGTCCTTGCCGTCGTAATCGAGCCTGGCGGTGATGCCCAGCGGGTTCAATACAGCCGTATAGAAATCAATGGAGCGCTGGATATCGCTGACTGACAGAAAAATATGATCAAGCATGGTGCTGCCTCGCGTTCAATGGTCGGTTCAGATGAAATAGCCGCCCGCGACTTCAATGGATTGGGCGTTGATCCAGCCGCTCTCTTCGCACAGCAACAGGGAAATGACACGAGCAACGTCCTGCGGCTCGCCCACCCGGCCGAGCGCCGTTTGCGAGGCCAGCAAGGCCTCGAATTCATCATTCAAACCGCCGCCCAATTCAGTGCGTATCGCGCCCGGCGAAACCGCGTTGGCCCGAATCCGGCGATCCGCGAACTCCTTGGCCATGTAACGCGTCAGGACCTCAAGCCCGCCCTTGGCGGCGGCATATGGCGCCACGCCCGCTGTTGCGACACGGGTGGTCGCACTGGTCAGATTGACGATACTGGCGCCCTCATCCATTAGCGGCAGCAAGGTCTGTGTGAGAAAAAACGGGCCCTTGAGGTGGGCGTTCAATAAACCGTCGAACTGCGCCTCGGTCACCGTTTCCAGCGAATTGAACAAGCCGTGGCCGGCGTTGTTGACCAGCCCGGACAGTCTTTCCACACCCCAGGTGGCCTGTAATGCATGCACTACCTTCTGGCGGAAATCGTCGAACTGGCTGACGTCGGCCACGTCCAGTTGAAGCGCCACGGCGCTGCCGCCCGAAGCCTGGATACCTTGGACAACAGAGGCTGCCGCGTCGACATTGCGTTGATAAGTCAGGATGACGCCCATGCCGCGCCGGGCACACTGCTCGGCCGCACTGGCGCCAATGCCACGGCTGCCGCCGGTAATAACGATAACGCTCATGCGCTGCTCCAATGTCGTTTGAGGTGAGTCACCACAGTAGCCATCGGGCGGCCGGCGAGCGCAGCCGTTCCTCTTCGAAACCTGCCTGTTTCTGCTTTTTGCTTGCGTGGACGTATTCGCGTGGGGTCAGATGCTCGGCATGAACAGCCAACTGACAGAACTTCGTACCCTGGCCCGACACGCCGAAAACCGCCGCACGGAAACGGGTATTCCGCGCGTCGCCATGGTTCAGGGCGAAATCCCCGAGCATTTGCTGGCGGCGGTTTACCAACCGATGATCAACCTGATTCTGCAAGGCAGCAAAACCATGACCATCGCCGACCGTACGCTGCATTACGACCCGGCGACCTACTTTGTCATGTCCATCGACCTGCCGGCAGTCGGCCAGGTCCACCCCTCTCCTGCCGGCGAGCCGTACCTGGCGGTCAGTCTGACGCTTGATCCGGTTGTCTTGACGACGCTGCTGGCCGATCTGCCCAAACCATTCGGCCAACATGAACAGGACACCGGTTTTTCGGTGTCGGCTGTCACCCCGTCCTTGATGGATGCGTGGGTGCGCATGCTACGCCTGATGGGAAAACCTGAAGAAATCGCGGCACTGGCACCGGTCTACGAGCGGGAGATTCTGTACCGTGTCCTGCAAGGCCCCCATGGCTGGATGCTGCGTGACATCGCCGCCCCCGACAGCGCCATGGCGCGCGTCAACCTTGCCATTGCGCACATACGACAGGACTTCGCCGAACCGATCCGGGTGGACGACCTGGCTCGGCTTGCGTCAATGAGCGTGTCAGCCTTCCACCGACACTTCAAAGCCGTTACGGCGCTGAGCCCATTGCAATATCAAAAGCGGGTTCGTCTGTTTCAAGCCCGAACGCTGATGGTGGCGAGTACCAGGAATGTCACCCAGGCAGCGTTCGAAGTCGGGTATGAAAGCGCTACACAGTTCAGCCGTGACTACACACGGGTATTCGGCCTGCCCCCTCGCGGGACGCGGCCCGGATACTCGGAGAAACCCGAAGCGGTTGAACCTGTTCAATGCATCCCCCCACCCCCAAATGGGGACAGATTTATTTTCCCCCAAACAACACAAAAGGGGACAAACACAAAAGGTGACCACAAAAGGGGACAGATTTATTTTCTGAAAATAGATCTGTCACCTTTTGTGCTTTGGGCGCCTGGTTGTGCTGGCTTCTGGGCATGAAACTCAATGCGCTGTTCCCCGCAATTCCTCCGGGCACAGTGGTCGCCAACATGGTCGGCGGCTACATCATCGGCCTGGCCATCGCATTCCTTGCTGCTTCCCCTTCCCTGAGCCCCGAGTGGCGGCTGCTGATCATCACGGGCTTCTGCGGTGGCCTGACGACTTTTTCTACATTCTCGGCCGAAACCGTTGCCCTGATTCAGGAAGGACGGTTGCTCTGGGCACTTGCTTTAAAGGGGACAGATTTATTTTCTGAAAATAAATCTGTCCCCTTTAAATGGAAAATAAATCTGTCCCCTTTAAAGAAAGCACATCACTCTTCAGTGGAAAGGCTCGGCTCCTGGCTGGCTTCAGCTTCCATCTTCAAGCGGTCAGCCTTGCTGATGTACTTGGGCTTGTTGCTTTTCGGCGCCAGTTTGGCGTTGGCCTTTCTGGATTTTCCCTTGAAGAGTTGTTGCAGTTTCTTTTGGCGATTCATGGTGTCTTGCCCTGCTTGAAAGTTGTTGAATGATATCAGCCCTGAGTCGGGTTCAAGCGAGCACTTCGGTGATCCACCGCACCTGCCGGGTCAGGTCCTGTACCTTCTCTTCGGGCACCGCATGCCGCGCCCGCCCGAAGTGGTTCAGGGTCTGTTGCTTGTGCCGCAACCGGTGCTGCCACTTGCTGACAAACGCCGGGCTGCGCGCCTGCAATTGCAACGGGCCGAAGTACAGTTCTTCGGCGGTATAGGTCACCGGAACGCCACGCTCGGCGACGATGATTTCGTAATCGAAGCGGTTTTCCCGCAGGACTTCTTCGCAGAGGATTCGGTAGTCGTTGTCCATCAACCATTGGCGCAGCGGTTGCTCGCCGCCGTTGGGTTGCAGGATCAGGCGTTCGTGGCCGCTCAAACGTGCCTTGCCGGCTTCGAGAATGTCGCGAATGGTCTCGCCGCCCATGCCGCACATCGTAATTGCATTGATCCCGTCTTTTGGCTCGATGGCCATCAGGCCATTGGCAAGGCGCACGGTAATCTGCTCACCCAGGTAGTTCTCACGCACAGTGCGCTGGGCCGCACGAAACGGCGTCAACGCCATCTCCCCCGCCACCGCCGTCGTGATCGCGCCGCGACGCATCAAAGCCACCGGCAGGTAGCCGTGATCCGAGCCGATATCGGCCAGGCGCGCACCGGCGGGTACGTGCGCAGCGACACGCTCCAGGCGCATGGACAATGTCTGTTCGTTCAACCGCAACCTCTTTCAACTTGGGCAACCGGGATCGGGGCGCGATTCTGGAGGGCAACGTCGTGTATTTCAAATTTAAATGACCAAGCGCGACGATCACACCAACACCGTCAACCACGCCGACAGCAACAACAAAAACGCCAGCCCGGCATTCATGCGCCTGAATGCCCGTGGCGAGCCAAAGAACCGCGCACTGCCCACCCCCAGCACCGCCCACGCCGTCATGCACGGCAGGCAGACCAGCAGAAACACAAAGGCCAACAGCGCCATCCGCGTACTCTCGTCACCGCTCCCGCCAAACACGCTCACCACCGCCACCGCCATCATCCACACCTTGGGATTGATCAGTTGCAGGCCGGCGGCGCCATAAACACCAATTCCCTCTTCCCCCGCCGTTGCCGGGTCAAGGGATGGCGGCGTGCTGCGGAAGATCTGCCACGCCAGCCAGCTCAGCCACAGCACCCCGGCCCAGGCCATTGCCTGCTGCACACGGGGTAACGCAGCAGCGTTTCACCCACGCCGAGCCCGACCACCAGCACCACCAGGGCCGCCGACACGCAGGCGCCGAAGATGATCGGCAACGTGGCGAGCATGCCGCGCCGCGAACTGTGGCTCATCACCAGAATATTGGTCGGCCCCGGGGTGATCGAGGCGACGAAGGAAAACAGCAGAAAAGGCAACAACGATTCCATGGCATGGACTCCGGATCAGAACAGGAGTCCATGGTCGCGGTTGTGCGCGGTTCAGTCTGGAAGGTTTGAGCAACGCTTGCGGTAATCCGCTGGCGTCAGGTGATAGGCGCGGCGAAACCAGCGGCCGAGGTGGCTTTGATCGGCAAACCCCAGCGCACTGGCGACGTCGGCAGGCGTTTCGCCTCGTGCCAGCATTTGCCGGGCCCGAGCCAGTCGCAACTGGATCAAGTAACCATGGGGCGCCAGCCCGAAGGCCGACTTGAAGGCCCGGGTCAGCCGAAAGCGGTCAACCCCGCAGGCCCGGGCCAGATCATCCAGCCCGATGTCTTCGAAGGCATGGGCATGCAGGTAGTCCCGCGCCACCTGCGCCACGCGCGGCAAACGTGGATCGAACGCCTGACGCTTGCGCCAGTCGAGGTGGGACGTCAAAGCCCTCAGCAAGTGGTCGACCGCGCTCTGCCGGACGATACGCAGGTCACCGTGATGCAGGGCCTGAAAGGCTTGATTGATGGAGGTGGCCAGTCGCGGGTCCTGGCTCAGGGTGTCGGCGAATCCGAGCTGACTGTTGTCCGGCGCCTGCTCGAACAGCGCCAGCAACTCGCGCTCCAGCCAGTGCGGATCGAGATAGAGCATGGAATAGGTAAAGCCTTCCTCGGTGGGCGCATGCCCGTCGTGGATCTCCCCCGGCTCCAGCATGAAGATCTTGCCCGGCGTACTGAAATGCCGCACCCGCCGGCAATCGAACTGCTGAACCCCTTGCTCGGTGACGCCCACCAGAAAACTGTCATGCCAGTGCGGATCGTAGGCATGGCCCTGGAAATGGGCACGGATCGACTCGATGCCGGTGTCGGCATCCTGAGACAGGTCGATCCAGTTGCGTTTGTCCACGCAAAGGCTCCGGAGAATTGGGTTCGATGCCTAACTTACCGCGCTTCACGTCGAAGCGTTTAGAAGATTTGTGCAGGTTGCCCGACGCAGGCGGGATACAAATTTAATGAACCCACGGTTTCACCGCCCGCCTAACCGAATGACCATCAGGAGGTAGCTCATGCAAATCGAAACCACGTGGATCGTACTGGCCATCATTCTTTTGCTCGTCGAACTCTGGGCAATCAACCGGGTACGCAAGAGCGAAGGAAAATCGAGCAACAAGGGCGTCTGGATCGTACTGATCGTGTTTGTACCGTTAGTGGGACTGATCGCCTGGGCCCTGGCCGGACCGAAACACATTACCCAGGCCTGAATCTGCCAAAAGCGCAAAACAACCAGGCCCCGATCATTCGGGGCTTTTTCATGGTCGGCGGATTTGTATCGCACTGTGTACGCAATGCCTGCTGATACACACGCCCTTAACTTGGGAGCAAAACCGAAACAGCACGGATACACCGGCAGGCTTTACTGGGCTCCAGTTCAGAAGGGTTCACCCAGAACCCCATCCCCGTCGATTGCAAAGGAGCCTGACCATGAAGCACGCACTGCACACCTCCGCCACCGGCAACACCCGTCGTCGCCTGCTGGGCCTGTCGATTCTCGCCACCGCCCTGATGCAATTCGGCGCGTTCGCCAACGCGCAATCGGCGGCACCGGAGCCGGTCAAGACCGTAGCCGCCAGCGTGAAGGCCGACCTGCCCTTCGGCGCACTGAAACATGTGAAAGCCGGCGTGCTGGACGTGGCCTACGCCGAAACCGGCCCGGCCGATGGTCCGGTGGTGATTCTGCTGCACGGCTGGCCGTACGACATTCACAGTTACGACGAAGTCGCACCGATTCTGGCGGCCAAGGGTTATCGCGTGCTGATGCCGTACGCCCGGGGTTATGGCGACACGCATTTCCAGTCCGACAAGACTGTGCGCAACGGCCAGCCTGCGGCACTCGCCAGCGACGTGATCGATTTCATGGATGCGCTGAAAATCAAAAAAGCCGTACTCGGCGGCTACGACTGGGGCGCGCGCTCGGCGGACATCGTCTCGGCGCTGTGGCCTGAGCGCGTCAAAGCCCTGGTGTCGGTCAGCGGTTACCTGATCGGCAATCAGGCCGCCGGCAAGAATCCGCTGCCGCCCAAGGCCGAGCTGCAATGGTGGTATCAGTTCTACTTCGCCACCGACCGCGGTGCCGCCGGTTACGCCAAGAACACCCACGACTTCGCCAAGCTGATCTGGCAAACCGCCTCACCGAAATGGGCGCTGGACGACGCCACGTTCGACCGCAGCGCAAAGGCCCTGGAGAACCCCGATCACGTCGCCATCACCGTGTTCAACTACCGCTGGCGTCTGGGCCTGGTGCAGGGTGAAAGCCAGTACGAAGCGCTGGAGCAGAAACTCGCCACCGCGCCATCAATCAGCGTGCCGACCATCACCCTGGAAGGCGATGCCAACGGCGCGCCACACCCGGCGCCCGAGGATTACGCCAAACGCTTCACCGGCAAGTACGAGTTCCGTCTGATCAACGGCGGCATCGGTCACAACCTGCCACAGGAAAGTCCGCAGACCTTCGCCAAGGCGATCATCGACGCCGATCACCTCTGAAGCAGTACGCCGAACGGCTCGTCATTTGACGAGCCGTTTTTCCTTGACGGCCGATAACCGAAATAGGCGCTGTAGCACTTGCTGAAGTGGCTCGGCGAGACGAACCCGCAAGCCACCAGCACGTCCACCTGGGACAGCTCGGTGTGCTGCAGCAGACGCCGGGCCTCGGTGATGCGCAGTTCCATGTAATAACGCTGCGGCGTGGTGCCCAGTTGTTCCTTGAACAGCCGCTCCAGCTGACGCCGGGAACGCCCGGCGTACACCGCCAGTTGTTCCAGCTCCAGCGGTTCTTCGAGGTTGGCGTCCATCAGCTTCACCACTTCGCGCAACGGCGCACTGACGCTGATGTTCTCGGTGGGCTTGATCCGCCGGTAGCGCGACTCCTCGAACGCCAGAATGTCTTCGATGCCCTCGACCAGCGCCTTGTCGTGCAGGCTCTTGATCCAGTCCAGCGCCATGTGAAACGCCCCGGACGGACTCGACGCCGTCAACCGGTCGCGGTCAATCACATAGGGCTCGCTGCTGACCTGGGTCGCTTTGGAGATTTCCGCCAGCGCCGGTCGATGCTCCGGGTGAATTGCACAGCGATAGCCTTCCAGCACCCCTGCCCGCCCCAGAAACCACGAACCATTCCACAACCCGGCGAGCAACACGCCAGCCTCGGCAGCCATTTTCAGCAGGCCGATGAACTCGTCGCTGGCCTTCAATTCCGTACGGTAACCGCCGCAGATCACCAGCAGATCCAGTTCCTGCAACACACTCGCGTCAAGCCGTGAATCCGGGCGGATCACCAGCCCCAGATCGCTGATCACTTCGCCGTCGCTCAGGCCAAAAGTGCGGGTGGAAAACAGACCGGGGCGCAGCAGATTGGCAGTGACAAGGGTGTCCAGCGCCTGGGTGAAGGCCGGCAGGGAAAAATGCTCCAGCAGCACGAACCCGGTACGGGTCAGGCGCCCCGCCCCGGAGGAAGGCTCGTTCAGGTAGCGAAGGTTCTTGCCCTTCATGCCACCGCTGAATTGACGTCGTTCGATCAAGATGCGGTCCATCAGTTACTTGTTATGCCGCCATGCTAACCGCCGGGGCGGCAAAATACTCGGGAATGAATGCAATTCGCCCCAACCGGTACAAACGTGCCGATCGGGGCGAAAAAGACCTGCGAAAAACCGCGATGAATCAGGACGCGTCGATCCAGATTGTTTTCAGCTCGGTGTACTGGTCATGGGCCCAGATCGACTTGTCGCGCCCGCCAAAACCCGACTCCTTGTAACCGCCAAAAGGCGTCGACGCATCGCCCTCGCCGAAGCAGTTCACGGTGACGATACCGGCGCGAATACCCCGCGAGAGTTTCAGCGCATGGCGCAGGCTGCCGGTGTAGGCCGAGGCTGCCAGGCCATAAGCCGTGTCGTTGGCCAGGCTGATCGCTTCGTCGACGGAGGTGAACGTGGTCACGCTCAGCACCGGGCCGAAGATTTCTTCCTGGAACAGACGACTGTCACGGCGGACGCCATCGACGATGGTCGGCTCGACGAAAATGTTGTCGGCCGTGTTGCCCCCCGCCAGCATCGACAGGTTTTCCTCCCGGGCATGGTCGAGGTATGAACGGACCTTCTCGAAATGCGCCTTGCTGATCATCGAGCCCAGACGGTTTTCCGGGTCCAGCGGATCGCCCATTTTCCAGTCGGCCAGATGCACCTGCACGCGCTGGAGCAATTGGTCCTTGATGTCTGTGTGCACGATCAGCCGCGACGAAGCCGAGCAGTTTTCGCCCATGTTCCAGAACGCGCCGTTGACCACGTGTTGGGCGACCAGATCAACGTCTTCGACATCGTTCATCACCACCGCCGGGTTCTTGCCGCCGCATTCCAGCACGATGCGTTTCAGGTTGGACTCACTGGAGTACTTGAGGAACAACCGCCCGGTGTCGGTGGACCCGGTGAAGCTGACCATGGCGACGTCCGGGTGACGGCCCAGCGGTTCGCCCGCTTCCTTGCCGCCGCCGGGCACCACGTTGAACACGCCGGAGGGAATCCCGGCCTGATGCGCCAGTTCGGCCACGCGCAGGGTGCTCAGGGTGGTTTCCTTGGCCGGTTTGACCACGATGGAGCAACCAGCGGCCAGCGACGGACCGATCTTCCACGCAAGCATCAGCAGCGGGAAATTCCACGGCAACACCAGGCCGACCACCCCAATCGGTTCGCGCACGACCATGGTCACCGCGCCGTTACCGGTCGGTGCGGTCGAGTCGTAGATCTTGTCGATCAGTTCGGCGTGCCAGCGCAGGGTATGAATCGTTTCGGGCACGTCGATGTTCTGGCATTCACGGATCGGTTTGCCGCTGTCCAGGCTTTCCAACACCGCCAGTTCATGGGAGTGGTCGTCCAGCAATTGGGCGAATCGCAGCAACACCGATTTGCGCGCCGATGGCGCCAGCCCTTGCCAGCGCCCGTCCTCGAACGCAGCCTTGGCGGCGGCGACGGCAACGTCCACGTCCTGGGCACCGCAGGCGGTAATCTCGGTCAACACCGCTTCAGTGGCCGGGTTGGTCGTGGTGAACGTCTTGCCGGACAGCGCGCTGCGAAACTCGCCGTTGATGAACGCCTGATTGCGAAACTCAAGCTTCGCCGCCAGTTCGCGGTATTGCGCTTGACTCAGAAGATCGGCCATTTCAAACCTCCGCGACGATGCGCGCCACATTCTGCTTCAGGGTTTTGATCACGCTTTCCAGCACTTCCTTCTCGGACGCTTCCAGCGGCTGCATTGGCTTGCGCACGCCGCCGGCACGCAGACCGACCAGTTCGCTGCCGTGTTTGATCGACTGAACGAACTTGCCGCTCTCCAGCACATCCATCAGCGGCAACAGCGCCGACATGATCCGTCGGCCCTTGTCGAAGTTCTTCTCCAGAACGCAGGCTTCGTACAGCGCGATGTGCTCGGCCGGAATGAAGTTCGAACCGGCACAGACCCAGCTGCGCGCGCCCCAGGCGAAGAACTCCAGGGCCATGTCGTCCCAGCCGCAGGACAGCTGAATCGAAGGATGCGAATGCGCCAGACGATGCAACTGGGCGGTGTCGCCGGAGCTTTCCTTGATCGCGACGATGTTCTTGCAACCGGCAATCGCCTCGAAGAACTCAGGGCCCATCGCTACGCCCATCCGCGCCGGGTAGTTGTAAAGCATGATCGGCAGGCCGGCGGCCTTGTCCACGGCCAGCACGTGGGCGGCGATTTCCTTTTGCGTCGGCAAGGCATACGGCGGCGAGCCCACCAGAATCGCGTCGGCCTCGATCGACTTGGCGTGCTCGGCGAAGGCCACCGCATCTTCGGTGCGGATCCCGCCCGTGCCGATCACCAGCGGAATGCGGCCGTTGATCACTTCCCTGGCGCGTTCGGTCACTTTCAGCCGCTCGGCGGTGGTGTGGGCGTAGTACTCGCCGGTCGAACCACCGATGACGATGCCGTGAACCCGCGACTCGATCAGATACTCGAGCACTTCGGCGAAGGCCGAATAATCGATCTGGCCATCGGCGGACAAAGGCGTAATGGCGGGGGTAAAGATGCCGTCAAAGTTCATAGGGTTTTCTCCAGTGGTTGCAGTGTTCGATTCGTTGGCCCGACGCCGCTACGGCCCGGGCAAGGTTCAATTCAGCGAGGCTGCCTGTTGCAGGTTGAGCGAGCGGGTTTCCGGTGCGAGCACCCACGACAGCACAAGGCCGACCAACGTGACGGCCGCCGCGATGTACATGGTCTGGGCGATGCCCAGCGTGCTCAGGGAAACCGGCACCAGATAAGTCCCCGCCGCAGCGCCGATGCGCGACAGTGACGTGCCGACGCCGACGGCGAAGGCGCGGATTTCCGTGGGGAACAGTTCATTGGGGTACACCAGCGTCAGTACCTGGGCGCCGCCGATGAACAAGGCGTAAACGGCAAAGAACGCGAGCACCAGCGCATTGGGCCCGGCGTGTCCGACGGCCAGCCCGAGCAGCGCAAGGCCGGAGCAGAGAAAGCTGTAGATCAGCAGATTGCGTCGGCCGACGCGGTTGATGATCCGGGTCGAAATCACGCAGCCGATGACAAAGAACAAGGTAATCGCCACCGAGCCCAGGGATGACCAGTCGCCCTGCAGATTCAGCGCGGCCAGCACCTTCGGCGCAAAGGCATACACGGCAAACAGCGGCACTACCGAACAGGTCCAGAACACCACGACAAACAGCATCCGCTTGCCGTAACCGGAGTGCAGCAGGTTAAGGATCGTCAGCTTCTCGCCCACCCGGTGCTCGGGAAGATTGGCCAGGGAGAAGTCGTTGCCGTAGACCTGTTTGATGATCGCCTCGGCTTCGGCCGCGCGGCCCTTGCTCAACAGCCAACGCGGCGATTCGGGTGTGCCGATGCGCACCAGAAACAGCATCGCGCCGATGACCGCCGCGCTGGCCAGCACCAGCCGCCAGGCATCGGAGCCCCACAGCTTGAACATCAGCTCGCCGACCACATAGGCCATCGCCGCCCCGGCGAACCACATGATCGTCAGCGTCGCCAGACGCGGGCCGCGATATTTGCGTGGCATGAACTCGACCAGCAGCGAGGTCGCCACCGGGTACTCGATGCCGACCGCCACTCCCAGCAGCAGCCGCAGCACAAACAGCGCCACCGCCGAATCGACCCACAGCTGCGCCAGCGACGCCACGATGAACAGGGTCGGCCCGACAAACAGCAGACGCTTGCGCCCCAATACATCAGTCAGCCAGCCGCCAAGAAAACCGCCGAAGAAAATGCCGATCAGCGCCGAGGCGGCAATCATGCCTTCCCAGAAATCGTCCAGCGCCAGAGACCTGGACATGTGCACCAGCGCCACACCGATGATGCTCAGAACATACCCGTCGACAAAGGAACCACCGGCCGAACGGATCGTCAGCAGACGATGAAAGCCATTGAGCGGTACGTCCTCGATTGATACAGCAACGTTGTTCATTTCTTGTCCTTGTATTCAGTGCATCGTTACTTCAGCTCATCGCGCAGGGCGTGCCATGAGCGTTCAACTTTCGCGGCCGGCGCGGTATTGCCCCCACTTCAGGTTCATGTTCACGCCCAGCGACAGAAACGGTTCGGGCGGGTTGCCCGTCGGCCCCGGGGCCTGCAACAGGAAATCGATCAAGCCGTCGCGCTGCCCGGCCAGCCAATCGGCCAGCAACTTGCCGGTGACCGTGCCACGGGTGACGCCCAGGCCATTGCAGCCCAGCGCGCCGTACACGTTCGGCGCCAGTTCGCCGAAGAAGCCGTTGTGGTTCCTCGACATGGCCAGCGCCCCGCCCCAGGTGTATTCGAATTGCACCCCCGGCAGCATCGGGAAACGCTGATCGAACGAGGCGCGGTGCCGGTGCACGAAGCGCTCGTTGTATTTGCTGTTGCTGCGGCCATCGGGGTTGAAGCTGAAGCTGTTGCGGATCAGCAAACGGTTGTCGGGGGTGCGTCGCACCGTGGTGCCGAACGGATCGGCGGGAATCGCGCCCCAGAACGGTTTGCCACCCAGACGCGCCTGCTCTTCGTCGGTCAGCGGGCGGGTGATGCTGGCGTAGGTGTAGATCGGCAACATGCGGCCCTGCAGAAAACCGAAGCGCATGCCGAACGAGTTGTTGGCGAGGATCAGTTTGTCGGCGGTGATGCTGCCGTGAGCGTGCTTGAGCAAGGTTTTGGCGCCGTATTCCACTTCCAGAATCGGCGTGCGTTCGTACAGGGTGACGTTGGCCGGCAAACTGTCCGCCAGGCCTTTCACCAGCGCCGACGGCTGAACCAGTACCGCGCCGGGAGTGAACAACGCCTTGCGGTAGAAACGGGTGCCCAGATGCTCGGGCAGTTCTTCGGCCTCGATCATCTGATACGGCTGACCGAGCTTGTCGAGACCCCGACGATAAGCCTCCAGCACCGCGATGCCGCGTTCTTCCACGGCGGCCTGATACTTGCCGCAGGCTTTCATCTGGCAATCGATACCGAACTGATCGACCAGATTGCGCAGGATCGACTGGCCCTCCAGGTTCAGCTTCAGACTGATCCTGGCCAGGTCGATATCACCGATATAGTCCTCGGCCCCGATGTCGTGGGGCAGATCGATCGCGAAACCGGCATTGCGACCGGACGGCCCCAACCCCACTTCCTGCGCTTCGATCAGCACCACTTCATCGTCGGGGAAGTTCAGCGCGAGCTGGCGTGCCGCCGCCAGCCCGGTGAAACCGGCGCCGACGACCACCCAACGCGCCGAGCTGTGGCCGCGATGGCCAGGCTCGGGGCTGCGTGGCCGGCTCAGGTGGAACCAGCCACAGCTGTCATCATCGGCGGGCAGCGAACTGACTTTCATAGTGTTGAACCGTTTATTGTTGAAATGACAAATCGAAGCCGACACGAAGCGAACGCGCGGAATCGCGTTGAATGAAAACAGCCATCAAAGTTGCGTAAATGAATGCGTTTGAATGACGGCTTTACGCCACGGGATAACCGCCACTCGAACTAACGAAAAACCCGCTTACTTGGCCGCCGCCCGCGCATCGCTCAGCCAGCCGTCGTAACTTTGCTGGTGGGCCTTGATCCATTCGGCAGCGTGGCGCTTGATGTCGGCCAGGGACTTCTCGCCGTTCTGCATCTTCAGGTTCTGCGCACTTTCGTCGGCGGTGCTGATGCTGACTTCGGAGAGGAACTTGCGGGCCACCGGGTTCTTCTCGGCGAATTCCTTGTTCATGACGGCATTGATCGTATCCACCGGGAAGCCGAGGTTTTTGCCTTCATAGAAGGTGTCCTTGCTTTCCTTGCCGTCAGGCAGGTCGGTGTACGGCACCGGCAGCCAGACCACGTCGCGCCCTTCGACCAGCACGCTGGAAATCCACTGCGGCACCCAGGTGAAGAACAGCACCGGTTTGCCTTGCTGGTAGCGGGCAATGGTGTCGGCCATCAAGGCGAAGTACGAGCCGCGATTGTCGACGACGGTCGGTTCCAGGCCGTAAGCCTTCATGTGGTGTTCGACCATCACTTCGCAGCCCCAGCCCGGGTTGCAACCGGTCAGATCGGCCTTGCCGTCGCCGTTGCTGTCGAACAGCTTGGCGATTTCCGGTTTCTTCAGGTCCGACAGATCCTTGATGTGATAGGCATCTGCGGTTTTCTTGTCGATCAGGTAACCCTGCAGCACGCCTTTCATGATCTGCCCGACCTTGACCATCACGTCATCGCCTCCGGCCTTCTCGTAAAAGGCTTCGTGCAGGTGCTCCCACTCATGCACGGTAAAGTCCGCGTCGCCGTAGGACAGCGCGAGGAACATCGCCGGGTAGTCGGTTTCCTTCGGCTGTTTGACGTCGTAGCCCAGCTCCTTGAGCCCGGCGATCACCACTTCACCGCGAAAGCGCTCTTCAGCGATGGTCGGGAAAATCGGCGTGATCGACACACCGGCACCGGGCTTATTGGCATCAGCCGCAAAGGCTGCCGAACACAGGACCGTGCCCAGCAAGGAAGCAACCAGACTCGCCATGACGCTTTTCTTGAGATTTGCCAGTTTCATGTTTCACCACGCGTTGGAGTTTTAATCGGTGAGCAGAAAGGTTCAGTTAATGACCGCACGAGCAACGTTCTTCTTTTTCTTCAACTTCATGACCAGGCCGACCGGCCCGCTCTCATACCAGCGCTGTCCGGTGGCCAGATCGCTGCTGCGTTCACCCATGGCCTGGGTCAGGCGATCGAGGAACACCGCCAGCAACACCAGCCCTGCTCCGCCGACACTGGCCAGGCCCATGTCGAGGCGACCGATGCCGCTGAGCACCATCAGCCCCAGCCCGCCGACCGAAATCATCGAGGCGACCACCACCATCGACAGCGACAACATCAAGGTCTGGTTCAAGCCGGCCATCATGGTCGGCGCGGCCAGCGGCAGTTGAACCTTCATCAGCATCTGCATCGGTGTGCAGCCAAAAGCCCGCGCTGCCTCAACCTTGTCCGCCGGCACCTGACGGATGCCGAGGTTGGTCAGGCGTACCAGCGGTGCGACAGAGAAGATGATCGTGACGATCACGCCGGGCACGTTGCCGATGCCGAACAGCATCACCACCGGCACCAGGTACACGAACGCCGGCAGGGTCTGCATGGCGTCCAGCACCGGGCGGATGATCATTTCCGTGCGGTCGCTGCGGGCACAGAGGATGCCCAGCGGAATGCCGATCACCGCGCAGAACAACAGCGAGGTCAGCACCAGCGCCAGGGTGACCATCGCGTCGTTCCACACGCCGATCAGCCCGAGCCCGGTCAGGGTCGCCACACTGAAGATCGCGATGCGTTTGCCGCCGATCTGCCAGCTGATCAGCCCGGCAATGATGATGAACACCGTTGGCGGCAGCGAAAGCAGCCCCCACTGGACGCCGTCGAGTACCTGATCGACCGGCCAGCGAATCGAGCGGAAGACATCCCGGAAGTTATGCACCAGGTATTTGAGGGCGGTTTCAACCCACGACCCCAGCGGAATATTCAAACTCTGGAAGGGATCCAGAAAGTTAAAGTCGGACATGACACTACCTCGCACTTGCGGACTGCGTGACCATTCTTTTTTTAAATCAGGATCTCAGCTATTGCCCAGGCAACTTAATAGATGCCCTTGCGAGATCGACCCTTTATAAAGTCCAACTTCATCAACTACCGGCATTGGTGTTGAAGATGCCGCAACAAGATGAAAAATCTCGCGCAAGGAAGCGTCAGCCTTTATCGGAGTTTGACGACCCGGTTCATAAACAATCCCCGAATCGGCTTGTGCGATATCGCCGGCGCGCAATATGCGGCTGGTGTCGAAACCGTTGAAGAAATCCCGGACATACTGGTTGACCGGGTTGCACAGCAGCTCACGGGGCGTACCGATCTGCACCACCCGCCCGCCCTCCATGATCGCGATGCGATGGCCGATGCGCACGGCTTCTTCAATGTCGTGGGAGATGAAAATGATGGTGCGATCCTGCTCGGCCTGAAGCTTGATCAGCTCGCCCTGCATCTCGCTGCGGATCATCGGATCGAGGGCGGAGAACGCTTCGTCCATCAGCAGGATGGCCGGGTCGTTGGCCAGCGCCCGGGCCAGACCGACCCGCTGTTGCATGCCGCCGGAGAGCTGGTGAGGGAAGCACATTTCCTGCCCGGAAAGCCCGACCTGCTCGAGGGCGCCCATGGCCCGGCAGTAGCGTTCCTTTTCGCCGACTCCGCTGATTTCCAGGCCGAAGCTGACGTTGTCGATGACGCTCATGTGCGGCATCAGGGCAAACGACTGGAAGACCATGCCCATGTCTTTGCGGCGCACCTGCAACAGGTCCTTGTCGCCCAGGCCGGTGATTTCCCGGCCATTGAGAAAGATGCTGCCGGAGGTCGGCTCGATCAGGCGATTGAACAGTCGGACCATGGTCGATTTGCCCGAGCCGGACAACCCCATGATGACAAAGATCTCGCCGCGCTTGACCGAGAAGTTGGCATCGAATACGCCGATGGCCTGGCCGGTCTTTTTGAAAACTTCGGCTTTCGAGGCGCCCTCTTCGATCAACTTCATGGCCAGTGCTGGCTGAGTGCCGAAGACTTTATAAACATTCTTGACGCAGATTATTTCGTCGGAGCGATTCATACCTTGCCTCCATCGCGTTGTGCATATTCGAATTCAAACAATATGCAATCGAGCGAAACGGTTTTAGAGCGGCAGCGGTAATAGTTATAAGTCGTCACGACGGGTTTCCTTTTATTATTTTTGGGACCCCAGGAACGAGGGACGTTTCAAATTTATTAGCATCCCCCTGCTTAATCCAACGACATTTACAGGGGCATGTTGATAACGTCGGGTTATCGATCACGCCGGCATCCGCCGCTGGCAGCCGGCATCGCCTGCCAGCGACCGCGACTATCCTTGCAGCGACGTTGGCGTATCCCTGCGCGCAGGCTTGGGCTACCCTCGTCGCGCTTCGCCCGGGAGCCGTTTCGTGAGGAGGCCGTACAAATGACCAAGCATGTCGACCCAGACACCATCTTGCTGAAGATGCCGTCCTTAAGGGCCGTAAAGGCATTTGTCGCCGCCGCCAAGTACCAGAGCTTTACCCGTGCCGCCGAAGCATTGTGCGTTTCCCAGGCCGCGATCAGCCGGCAGATCCGCGAACTGGAAAGCTACCTGGGCGCGCAGTTGTTCACCCGCGTCGGGCGCGCCGTCGAGCTCACCTCGGCGGGTGCGCTGTTTTTCGATGCCGCGCAGCTGTCGTTCGTGAACATCGCCCAGGCCGCCGAGCGCATCCGCAGCAGTCAGTCGGTCAAGAAGGTGCTGACCATCTGCTGCTCCCCGGCGTTCTCGGCGCTGTGGCTGTCGAATCACCTGCCGGAGTTCTTCGCCCAGAGCGAAGGCATCGAGCTGAACCTGATCACCACCCAGAACTTCCTGACCATGGAACCGGGCGTGCAGCCCGACGTGTTCATCACCAAGATTTCGCGCATCCGCGAAGGCTATCGCAGCTACCCGCTGTGCCATGACCTGATCTACCCGGTGTGCACGCCGCAGTATCTGGAGCAGCACCCGGAAATCGCCACTATTGAGGGCGTGCGTGATTCGGCCCTGCTCAACCTCAGCCCCTATGGTCGCTCGCAAGTCGCCGAGCACGTCGACTGGGGCGTGTGGCTGGCGTTTCAGTCCATCGACATTGACGACCGCCCGGCAACCAGTCCGCAGATTTTCAATGCCAACGACTACAACCTGCTGATCAGCATGGTGCTGACCCATCAGGGCATCGCGCTGGGCTGGAATCACCTGGTTGCGCCGCTGCTGCAGCGCGGTTTGCTGGTGCGCCCGATCGAACAGGAAGTGCAACTGCGCAACAGCTGGCACTACCTGAGCTGCCGCGAGAACGCCGACAACGAAGACGCGCTGCGGCGGTTTCGCGAGTGGATCCTGTCGAAGTTTCCCCGTCGTTAGCCATCGATTTGGTTATCAATTGCCCGACGAAAATGTCGTTGGAGCCGCACAACCTTCCTGACTCATTGTGGAGCGGCGCCGGCCGGGATCTGGCCGGTTCCCCTCACAGGAAGGAATTGTTGAATGTCACTCTACGAATTCTGCCGCGACTTTGATTTCCTCCAGGCCCCGGCCAAGACCCGGGAGATCCTGCAGAACAGCCTGCTGGATATCGTCGGCGTCATGGCCGGTGCCGCGTCCAACGACACCAGTGTGGCGCTGCGCCGTTTCGCCGTTGCCCACTACCCCGCCGGCGAGTATGGCAGCCGTCTGTTGTTCGACGGTCAGCGCGTGAACCTGCTGGGCGCGGGTTGGGCCGGCGGTTTTTCCGCCGACAGCCTCGATGCCCACGAAGGTCATTTCCGATCCAAGGGGCACGCCGGCGCGACCGTGGTGCCGGCCCTGCTCGCCCTCGCTGATGCCCTGCATCACCAAGGCAAAAACGTCAGCGGGCATGAGCTGTTGACCGCGTTGTGCATTGGCTACGAAACCGGACTGCGCGCCGGAACGGCCCTGATGGCGACCTCCTCGACTTACCACGCGTCCGGCGGCTTTTCGGCGATTGGCGTGGTCTGCGCCGGCGCCCGTTTGCTGGGTTTTGACGAGCCGACGTTCCGCCATGCCTTGGGCATTGCCGAGTACTTCAGCGCCCGATGCCCGATGATGCGCCTGATCGCGTTTCCGACCATGTTGCGTGACGCCCACGGCAGCGGCGCCTTCGTCGGGTTGAATGCGCTGCTGCTGGCCAAGGAAGGCGTGACCGGCGCGCCGGCGGAAACCGTCGAGGATGCTTCGGTCGCCGAGCACTGGCTCGACCTTGGTCAGCGCTGGGAAATCGACAGCCAGTATTTCAAACCCTGGCCGGTGTGCCGCTGGGCGCAACCGGCGCTGACCGCGATGCTGCAGCTGCAACAGGATCATCCTGCGCTCAACGCTGACGGGATCGAGACCATCCGCGTCGAGACTTTCTACGAATCGATGTGCCTGCAAGGTCACACCCCGGCGGATGCCGATCAGGCGCAATACGCCCTGGCTTTTCCGCTGGCAGCGCTGATCGTCAGGGGCAAACTCGGGCCGGACGAAGTCACCGGAGAATCCATCCACGCCGCCGACATTCGCGCCTTGAGCGCACGCATCGAGATCGTCGAGGCGGCCGATATTTCCGCGCGGTTCCCCAATGAAATCCTCTCGCGGGTTTCCGTCACCCTGAAAAACGGCAACGTGCTCGTCAGCCCGATCACCGCCGCACGGGGCGATCCCGAAACGGCCCTGAGCCGCGAAGAACTGGAGCAGAAATTCGACCTGTTCGCCTCAAACCTCGGCCATGAACGCAGCCTCGCGGTGAAACAGGCGATTCACAATCTGGACCAGTCTGCGTCGGCCATCACCACGCTTGAGCCGATCTTCGAACGGATTCACCCATAACCGCAACGCATCGATTGCCCGCAGGAAATGTCGTTTGTGACGGCTTTCCTGGCACAGATAGGCTGGAATCCGTTCCGGCCCTACGCGCATGACGAGGATAACAATGAACAATAAAGACACCGTGGTTGACCTGATCGCCCAGCGCAAACCCTGGCACTCGTTGCCGGGCGCCCTCTACCAGGATGAAAACGTCTATCGCCAGGACCTTGAACAGATCTGGCACAAGGACTGGATTTTCGCCGGGCACACCTTCGAAATTTCCAAACCCGGCCAGTACTTCACCCTGCAGATCGGCGATTACCCGGTCGCCGTGGTGCGCGGCAAGGATGGCGAAGTCCGGGCGTTTCACAACGCCTGCCGCCATCGCGGCGCCAAGATCTGCGAACACGAGCACGGCAAGGTCGCGAAGATGGTCTGCCCCTATCACAAGTGGACCTACGAGCTGGACGGCAACCTGCTGTTCGCCGGCAACATGGGCCAGGATTTCGACAAGACCCAATACAACCTCAAGTCCGTGCATTGCGAGATTGTGCACAGCTACATCTATGTCTGCGTCGCCACCAGGGCACCGGACTTCGAAGGCTTTCGCAAGGCTGTCAGCCCGTTTATTGCCCCGCATTATCTGGACCACTGCAAAGTGGCGTTCGAGTCGACCATCATCGAGCAAGGCAACTGGAAACTGGTGTTCGAAAACAACCGCGAGTGCTACCACTGCGACGGTTCCCACCCCGAACTGCTGAAATCCTACGTCGACAACCCGTCCGTGGGCGGCGCCGGCGGCGAGGATGATCCGCACCTCACGGCCTACTGGAACACCTGCGAGAAAGCCGGTCTGCCAAGTCGCCTGGTGATGGACATCAACGGCCAGTACCGCATGACCCGCATTCCGCTGTCGTCCGGGGCCGTCAGCTACACCATGGACGGCAAGCCTGCGGTGAACGGGCGTCTGGACAAAACCGCTGAACCGGACATCGGCGCCCTGCTCTACTTCCATTACCCGTCCACCTGGAACCACTTCCTCGGCGACCATGCGCTGAGCTTCCGGGTGCTGCCGATCAGCGCCACGCAAACCATGGTCACCACCAAATGGCTGGTGCCCGACACCGCGGTGGAAGGCGTGGATTACGACCTCGAACGCCTGACCAAAGTCTGGATCGCCACCAACGATCAGGACCGCACACTGGTCGAAGGCACCCAGCGTGGCGTGACGTCCCCGTCCTATGAACCGGGGCCGTACTCGGAAACGGCGGAAACCGGCGTCTGCCAGTTCGATGACTGGTACTGCGCCACGATGATGGACCGGCTCAAGGGGCCGATTCCGTTGAAGTCCGTAGGCTGATTGGCATTCGCGGCAACGGCGGGTTTTTCAGGAGATCTGACGTTGCCGCGTCGCCTGCCAGCAGATCAACGAACCCACGGTCACCAGCACCGCACCCTGCCAGAACTGCATCTGCAAACTGACGCCCAGCCACAGCGCGGCGAACGCCGACGACAGTACCGGCGCGCCGTAGGACGCGGTGGCCAGCAAGGTCAGATTGCCGCGCAGGATGCCGATGTTCCACAGCGCATAACCACCGGCCATGGCGATGCCGGTGGCGATCAGTTCCAGGGAGTTGCCCAGGGTGAAGGTGGAAATATGCTCATTGCTGAAGCCCCACTTCACCCACAGCACAATGGCCGTCAGCACGAAAAACAGCACCACCAGACTCTGCCCGTTGGCGTAGCGGCGCGTGACGTTGCAATACAGCGCAAACGTAATCGCGCAGGCCAGCGCAAGGCTGTAACTCAGCGGGTTGGAATTGACGTTGGCGATGATCCCCGGCAACGACAGACCCTGACCGCTGACCACCCAGAGGATGCCGAACAGCGCGAGTGCACTGCCGGGAACGATGAACCAGCGGGTCTTCTGCCCGTTCATGAAGATCGCCAGCACCACGGTCAGGCACGGCCACAGGTAATTGACCACGCCCAGTTCGATGGACTGTTGCCGGTCACTGGCAAACCCCAGCGCCAGGGACAGGCACACCTCATAGGCAACGAACAATGCACTGCCGAGCAGGAGATAGAGTGTTGACGTGGAGCGAAGGCGCGGCCGCCCGAGAAACATCACCAGCAGGATCGCCCCCAGGGTGTAAATCATCGCCGCGCCGCCGAGCGGGCCGAAATGTTCACTGACGCCCCTGATCAACCCGGCGGCGGTGCTCCACAACACAATCGCCAACAGCCCGCACGCCGTGGCGGCACGCTCGCCTCTTATCTGCATCATTGCCTCTGGATCAATATCGCGATTCGACCGCACAGGCTAACGAGGGAAACCGGATCGATACAGCAACTTTTCATCCGGGCAATGAATGCGCTGGGGTTATCGATTCGGCCTGCGTCCCAACGTCGCAGGCCCCGCACCTTGGCAAACGCCGCACAAGGCTTAAAATCGCGCCTCCTCTTGCAGTCGCCCGACCGGCGCCTGCCCGCAGCCATGACAACCCTCAGGTTTGAACAGCCGGCGACTTTCACGAAGTCAGCCTGGCTCAATCGTCCTGCCCGTTCGGCGGTCGCTTGTCTTCAACACACTTCGGCTTGGCACTCGCATGCGCAGAGGCGCACGTTCCGCTGTTCGATCACTTGAGGTTTTTATGACACCGCGTTTGCTGGCCATGGCGCTGGCGCCCCTGCTCGGGCTGTTCATTGTTGCTCTGGGCAACGGCTTTCTGTCTTCTTTGACCACCCTGCGCCTGGGCGCGGCCGGCGAATCGGCGACGATGATCGGCATCGTGTCCTCGGCCTATTTCATCGGCCTGACCCTGGGCGCGATCTTCAACGACCGGCTGATCCTGCGCATCGGCCACATCCGCGCCTACAGCAGCTTCGCCTCGCTGATCGCCGCGACCATCCTGCTGCAAGGGCTGTTTTATGACACCTGGGGCTGGGTCGTGCTGCGCCTGATCAACGGCTGGGCCACGGTCGGCGTGTTTCTGGTGATCGAGAGCTGGCTGCTGCTGGCCGGTGACGCGAAGATTCGCGGGCGTCTGCTGGCGCTGTACATGATCGTTCTCTACGGCGCCGGGGTGCTGGGTCAGGCGTTTTTGGGGAAAATCACCGGGCTGGGCGACACCGCGCCGTTCATGGTCGCCGGCATGCTCGCGACCCTGTCGGTGCTGCCGATCGTGATCCTGCCGCGTGTTTCGCCGTTGCTGGAACAGGTCGAACCACTCAAGCCACGGGCCTTGCTGGGCGTATCGCCCACCGGACTGGTCGGCTGCTTCGGTTCCGGCGTGACCATCGCCGCGATCTACACCCTGCTGCCGCTGTACCTGCAACGCATCGGCCTTAACGTCGGCGAAGTCGGCAGCATGATGGCCTGGACGGTCCTCGGCGCGATGCTGCTGCAATACCCGGTCGGGCGCTGGTCCGACCGCAAGGATCGCCTGCAAGTGCTGACCGTGCTGTGCGCCGCGTGCACCGTGCTGTCACTGGTGATCGTGCTGGTGCCGCTGTCCTCGGCCATGCTCGCGGCGATGCTGTTTCTGCTGGGCGGCGGCGTGTTCGCGCTGTACCCGGTGGCGGTCAGCCACGCTGCCGACCGTGCGCCGGTCGAAACCCTGGTGCCAATGATTCAGGGCATGTTGCTGATCAACTCGCTGGGCTCGGCGATGAGCCCGCTGCTGATCTCCCCGGCGATGAACGCCCACGGCGAAACCGGCCTGTTCTGGGCCTTCGCCCTGGTCAACCTGGCCATGGTGACGTTCTTCTTCTGGCGTCGCGGCAAGCGTCCGGTGCCGGCCAACCCGGCGCCGTTTGCGGCGGCAGCGACGTTCTCGCCGACCGGCGCCGAGCTGCGAGTGACCGAAGATCTGCGTCAGGCAGCACAGGAGCACCCGCCGATGGTCGATGCGTTGAGCGGCGAAGCGGCGCCGCCAACGGCATCGCGCTACGAAGCCAGTTGAGTTTCTGGCGGGCAATAAAAAACCGGTGACTTTCGTCACCGGTTTTTTTATTTATCGCACAGCAGCCTCTGAATCAGTGCGGCGCCCGAGGAATGGTCTTCATCAGGTCTTCAGGGCTGATATGCCCCACCACACTGCCCGGCTGCGGCAGGTTCAGGATGTGGCCCTTCATCTTGCCGATCACGTGCATTTCGCACGGTTTGCAGTCGAACTTCAGGGTCAGCACTTCATCGCCGTGGATCAGTTGCATCGGCGCGACTTTGGTCTTCACGCCGGTCACGCCTTTGGCCTGTTTCGGGCACAGGTTGAAGGAGAACCGCAGGCAGTGCTTGGTGATCATCACCGGCACTTCGCCCGCCTCTTCGTGGGCCTCGTACGCCGCGTCGATCAGCTTCACGCCGTGACGGTGGTAGAAGTCGCGGGCCTTCTGGTTGTAGACGTTGGCCAGGAACGACAGATGCGCCTCCGGGTATACCGGCGGTGGCGTAGTCTCGGCCTTGCGCGAACCGCGCGGGTGGGCGGCAACACGGGCGGCGGTCAGCGCTTCGATCACTTCACGGCGCAACGACTTGAGCTGCGAGTTCGGGATGAAGAACGCTTGTGGCGCATCGAGTTTGATCGAGGTCGCGTGGTACTCGGTGGTGCCGAGCTGACCGAGCAGATCGTGCAAGGTGTCCAGCGCCTGTTCCGGTTTGTTGGCGACGCCGAACGGGCCGTCCAGCGCAACGCTGGCGCTGATGCCCTCTTCGCTGGTCACGGTCAGTTCCAGACGCTCTTCACGCAGCTTCGCCAGCCAGCTCACGCCGATACGACGCTCGGCGGAGGTCTTGAGCAAGGCCTGCTGCCAGTTGTGGTCGAGGTTGCGGTTCAGCGGGTGGTTCGGGCGCAGCTTGTACAGGCCTTCCGGCATTTCGTTCGGTTCGACGCGGTAGCGGTAGCGCTTCTCGCCTTCTTCCTCGAACTCGCCCTTGGCTTCGGCGATGTTGGCGCGGAAACCCACCACTTCGCGCTTGACCAGCACGTTGAGGCCGTCGCCGTTGGACAGCGGCTCGTGGGTGATGACCTGCATGTCACGCTTGCCGACTTTCTCGACGGTGCCCACCGCCAGACCGGTGAAGGTCGGCGAATCGAACGCACCGATGTCGATCTTGCGCTCGCTGACGAAGTAGTCGGTGCTGCCACGGTGAAAGGTCTTTTCCGGGTCCGGCATGAAGAAATGCGCGGTGCGGCCGCTGGAAGCGCGGGCCAGGTCCGGACGGTCGTTGAGCACGTCGTCGAGGCGCTGGCGGTAATAGGCGGTGATGTTCTTCACATAGCCCATGTCCTTGTAGCGACCTTCGATCTTGAACGAACGCACACCGGCCTCGACCAGCGCGCGGATGTTGGCGCTCTGGTTGTTGTCCTTCATCGACAGCAGGTGTTTTTCGTAGGCGATCACGCCACCCTTTTCGTCTTTCAGGGTGTACGGCAGACGGCAGGCCTGGGAGCAGTCGCCACGGTTGGCGCTGCGCCCGGTCTGCGCGTGGGAAATGTTGCACTGACCGGAGAACGCCACGCACAACGCGCCGTGAATGAAGAACTCGATGGCGGCATCGGTTTCATCGGCGATCGCGCGGATTTCCTTGAGGTTCAGTTCACGGGCCAGAACCAGTTGCGAGAAACCGGCCTGATCGAGGAACTTCGCCCGCTCAAGGGTGCGGATGTCGGTCTGGGTGCTGGCGTGCAGCTCGATGGGTGGAATGTCCAGCTCCATCACGCCCAGGTCCTGGACGATCAGCGCATCGACGCCGGCGTCGTACAACTGATGGATCAGCTTGCGCGCCGGCTCCAGTTCGTTGTCGTGCAGGATGGTGTTGATGGTGGTGAAGATGCGCGCGTGATAGCGACGGGCAAATTCCACCAGTTCGGCGATTTCGCTCACCTCGTTGCACGCGTTGTGGCGCGCACCGAAGCTCGGGCCGCCGATGTACACCGCGTCGGCGCCATGCAGGATGGCCTCGCGGGCGATGGCCACGTCACGGGCGGGGCTGAGCAGTTCCAGGTGATGTTTGGGCAAGGACATATATAGTTTTTAGTCAGGCTGTCACGGTCGAGGCGCGCATTGTAGCCGCGAAACGCGTGGCCGGCACGCCTGTGCTGCCGGGTGGCAGCCCTGCTCAGGGCAGAACTGCCATACCGAACCGCAAACTCAGGCCTTGGCGGCCATCGCAGTCACTTCCACCTTCATCCCTTCAACCGCCAGCGCCGCCACGCCAACCGCCGCACGCACCGGCCATGGCTTGGCGAAGAAGCGCTTGTACACCTCGTTGAACGCAGCGCGTTCGGCCATGTCGGTCAGGTAAATGGTCAGGTGCAGCACCCGGTCCATCGAACTGCCAGCCTTTTCCAGCGCGACTTTCAGCGCCTGCAACGTGCATTCGCTTTGCGCAGTGACGTCGCCCAGTTCCAGGCTGCCGTCGGCGCGGGTCGGAATCTGGGTCGACATCAGGATGCCGTTGAATTCGGTGACGTCCGAAGAGATCGAGTCTGCATCCGGATCCGGGGTGTAGGTGATGTCTTGGTTGGCCATGGGAAAGTCCTTCGCTGGCAGTGAGGACGGCGCCATCGCGCGCCGTTTCGGGCGGCCAGTTTACAGACACGGCGGCGGGTTTGAAGCCATGGCGGTTTCCGGGGTGGTTTCTGACGGATGTTTCAGTGTGTGTTGTGGGCCGATAAACATGTTTCGATCCGTGTGTTTAGAGACACCTGGAGTTACGCGCAATTGCCCACAAATCCTTGCGCCAGAGCCTACGGCTACGCCAGAATCCGCCGGCTTGTGCGCCTTGGGGTCGGCCGGTAACTTGGATCGGGTCACTGATTCGCAGTGATCGGGTTTAGCAGCCCGTGGTCAACCTAAGGTCGTACGCGCACTATCAATCAGGTTCCATGCCTGCATTTGATGGCGGCTGTACGCAGGGCGCTTCGGCGCGCCGGCTTCCTTAGGTTCCCCGGTCTGCTAACCTGCGTCCAGCTGCCTCCCTTCTTTTAGCAGAGAAGCGGTTTCAGCATCATTTCGGAACCTGAAAATGATCAAACCGACTCCAAACCCTCCGGTCACCGAACCGGCCAGCATCACCGACCCGACTTCCCCCTACGAATGCCCTGACTCCAAGAAATTCAACGAAGCCGCCAACCGCGCCCTCGACTACCACCTCGGCCCGATGACAGCCCACATGATGGCCGCGCCCTACACCCCCAACCGCCTCTACCAGACCAACCCGGCCAGCAACAACGAATCCCTGCTGGTCGACGCCGTCGAAAACCCTCGGTTCGGCCAACGTCATGCTCCACAACTTCGCCGACCTGCTCCAGGGTCCTCATCGCAAGACCGCTCAGGGTATTGCGCAAGTCGTGATGTTGGCGGAACTGGCGGTGAATCGGGTGTTGGATAAAGTCGTTCCGACGGAATAAGCCGTAGCGAAAAAATTTATATTCGCTATCACAAAGTTTCAAAAGGGGACGATAAATAAATCTGTCCCCTTTTGAATGCAAAAAATCAGTAAAGAGTCGGCTCTAGGTTAAATGGATTTTCTCGAAGCACTTTTTCTATAATGTCGTCAATATTTATTTTGGTGGGGCCTGCGTCAACAGCCACCTCTACCTCTTGCAGTACATAACCTGCAAGTTTAATTGTGTTTCTGGCTCTTGGGATCTGCAACTTATCCTCCGCACTTAGCTCGTCCATTCCTAATATTGAAATAATATCTTGAAGGGCTTTACCGTCTTGCAGAATTTTTTCAACTCCTATCGTGATGGTAAACGGCTCTCCGCTAGAATCTTCAAAATAAACCGTAAAATCATTCGAACCTTTAGCTTTTACTATCTCCGCAGGCTCCTGCGGATAGTTTCTCGATAAATATTCTTCAAGCTCTTGCTGGCTTTTATAACCAGAAAAAATGCATTTTGAATATCTTATTCCTTCTTTACGCGCCATGATCACTTTCCTCACTCCATACGATGTAAAAATCAAAAAGAATCAAAGGGGACAGAATCAAAGGGGACAGATTTATTTTCTGCGCACCCACAAGCAAAGTATCAACACAAAAACCCACGAACACACCTGATAGAAATAACAGTTTTTAATACTGATTCAGAACAACCAAAACCCTTAGCAATTATAAGAGACAGCGTATATTGGCTTATTTAATTCATACCCTTAGCCTCGGCAGATACATTCTCTGACACATTCAACCTGCCTCAGCCTCGCCACCTTCTAAACTTCATCCGTCAAAACAAGGACGTAGGAAGACCCATGCCCAGAACGGGACGCATCGTGTTACCCCACTACCCGCACCATATCGTGCAGCGCGGCCACAACAGGCAGGTCGTTTTCGCAGAACCAGCGGATTTCGAGCGCTACCTCTCTGACCTGCGCGAGCTCAAGGAAGCATTAGGTATAAAAGTTTTTGCCTACTGCCTGATGACCAATCATGTCCACTTGCTTCTCGCCCTGGGGAAACAACGTCCAACCTTGGACAACTCATGAAAGCCCTCGCCGGGCGGATGACGCGGTATCGCAACAAGGTTGAGGGGAGGACCGGGACGCTGTGGGAAAGTCGCTACAAATCCAGCGTTGTTCAATCCGACACTTATCTACTGGCTTGCAGTCGCTACATCGAGTTAAACCCCGTGCGAGCCCACATGGTGGCGCGTGCAGAAGACTATCACTGGTCGAGTTTCGCCCTGCGCCTGAGCGATTTCTCTGAATCCACATGGTTGGACAAAGATCCCTGTTTTCTGGAGTTAGGGCCTACGGATGTCAAACGGCGTGAACGCTATAAATCGTTTATTGAGATGGCGACACCCACCAATGAATTGCAACTCATAAGGGGCGCACTTCAGCGGGGTCAACTGACTGGCAACATGAAATTCGTCGACGAAATCGAGACAATCACTGGAAGACGCATTCAGCTCAGATCTCGCGGAAGGCCAGAAAAAACTGTTTAACATCAAAAGGGGACAATTAAATAAATCTGTCCCCTTTCTTCATTCAGAGAGCGGGGGCCACCAGAGAAAAGTACTTAACATCAATATGGAACAATTAAATAAATCTGCCCCCTTTTGAGTCCAACATCAAAAGGGCGACAATTAAATACATGTACCAACTTTTGTTCCATTAATATTTATCGCCGCCCTAAATCATCAGGCGTTATGAGCATACCCAAAGCTCTGTCGTCCGTATACTCCTCCCCTTTTTCATCCTCAAGATAAACCACAAAATCATTCGAACCTTCAACTTCTACTATCTCCGCAGGCGCCTGCTGATAGTTTCTCGATAAATATTCTTTAAGCTCTTGCTGGCTTTTATAACCAGAAAAAATGCATTTTGAATATCTTTTTCCTTCTTCACGCGCCATGATCACTCTCCTCACGCCATACAATCAAAAATCAAAAGGGACAGATTTATTTTCTGCGCACCCACAAGTAAAGTATCAACACAAAAAACCACAAACACACCTGATAGAAATAACAGTTTTTAATACTGATTCAGAACAACCAACACCCTTAGCAATTATAAGAGACAGCGCATACTGGCTTATTTAATTCATTCCCTTAGCCTCGACAGATTCATTCTCTGACACATCCAACCTGCCTCAGCCTCGCCACCTTCTAAACTTCATCCGTCAAAACAAGGACGTAGGAAAACTCATGCCCAGGACGGGACGTATCGTGCTTCCCCACTACCCGCACCATATCGTGCAGCGTGGCCACAACAGGCAGGTTGTGTTCGCCGAACCGGAGGATTTCAAACGCTATCTCTCTGACCTGCGCGAACTCAAAGAAGCATTAGGTATAAATAATCAAAGGGGACTAATCAAAGGGGACAGATTTATTTTATTTGAATGAAATTCGTCGACGAAATCGAGAAAATCGCCGGTAGACGTATTCAATTCAGAGAGCGGGGACCACCAGAGAAAAGTACTTAACATCAAAAGGGGACAATTAAATAAATCTGTCCCCTTTTGATTAAAATCCCCTTTAGCGGTTCGGCATTATTCACGTAAACCAAGGCCTTTGATTTTGATCTATCAATCTGAATAGCATCAAATTTAATACCAATCCCTCTTAATTTGGCTTGAAGATGAGAATCTGTTAGCAATGTTTCTGGCGGGAGATTTATCAATAATAGTTTTTTCACGACCTCGACCTCCAACAGACAACAAAAAAAGAATAAAAATCAAAAAACCAAATAGGACACGGAACAAAAAGGGGACAACAAAAGGGGACAGATTTATTTTCTGCGGAATAATCGAATTAAATAAATTCGCCTCTTAAATCCAGGTTCCTGATTAATCTTTGTCGTAAATTGTTACTCCATCAGAGTCTTCATCCTCCGTTAATTGCTCTTGTTCTACTCGCAAATGCGCTCCAGCGTTCCATTGCAGTTATTCATGTATTTTAGTGTGTCAGGCAGTATGTTTCTGATGCTATCTTTTTTCTCTTTAATTTCACGGGATTTCAAATTATCTGGATCCATCGGAACTGTATTGCCTGTTAGGCATTTTACGTTGACGACACAGTAAATATCACCACGACTAGGGTCCGCTGGCTGGGCAGTGGTTATTGGAGTATTCAGGTAGCAAGAATTGTGGGCCGAGCTAGCATTCCAGGCATCTTCACATTTATCTCCGTAGGAAAGTTCGCCAAATAGTAGAAGACTAGCAATGCAGTATGCTTTCAATAGAATGGGTGTTGAAAAAAAATTGGAAAATTTGGAGGTTTCTCTATGTAGTGAGGTCGCCATGATAAAGTCCTTGAATAGTTATGTGCGGCATTCAATGTGGCTTTGTAGTTTTCATTTCCTAAAATCAAAGGGGACAAATCAAAGGGAAATCAAAGGGGACAGATTTATTTTCTGCACACCCACAAGCAAAGTATCAACACAAACACCAAAAACCACACCTGATAGAAATGACAGTTTTTAATACCTATTCTGAACAATAAAAATTATGAAAAAACATAAGAAAACAAGAATACGAACTCATTTAGCTCATTCCGTTCCTGCCCCCCATCCATCTCCACGCGCCGCCCCCACTGGATATCCCCCCAATCCCAATTATGCTCAAAGAAACCCCGCCCTCCCGCGAGGTCGAGAGTCTGTGCACGCTCCACGAAACACCTGCTCCAGCACCAGCCAAAGGCCTCGGGTACGCGACGTTGATGAAGTGCTCCGGCCTATAACAACAAGCACGACGGAGAACACCCATGGCCGTACTCGACAGCATGTCCACCGGCAGTGCGCCGCATCCGCACCACAGTGTCAGCAAGGAGGAGCGCAAGGTCATCTTCGCTTCGTCCCTCGGCACGGTCTTCGAGTGGTACGACTTCTACCTCTACGGCTCGCTCGCCGCGATCATCGCCAAGCACTTCTTTGCCGGGGTCAACGAGACCACCTCCTTCATCTTCGCCCTGCTCGCCTTCGCCGCCGGTTTTGCGGTGCGGCCGTTTGGGGCGGTGGTGTTCGGGCGGTTGGGTGACATGATCGGACGCAAGCACACGTTTCTGATCACGATTGTGATCATGGGTGTGTCGACGGCGATTGTGGGTTTCCTGCCCGGTTACGCGACCATCGGGGTCGCGGCGCCGATCATTCTGATTACCCTGCGACTGCTGCAAGGTCTGGCGCTGGGCGGTGAATACGGCGGCGCGGCGACTTATGTGGCCGAGCATGCGCCGAAGGGTAAACGCGGGTATTTCACCTCGTGGATTCAGACCACGGCGACGCTGGGGCTGTTTCTGTCGCTGCTGGTGATTCTGGCCTGCCGCACCGCGCTAGGCACCGAGGCGTTCGAGGCCTGGGGCTGGCGGATTCCGTTCCTGTTGTCGATCCTGCTGCTGGCGGTGTCGGTGTACATCCGTCTGCAACTGAACGAGTCGCCGGTGTTCATGAAGATGAAGGCCGAAGGCAAGGCGTCGAAGGCGCCGCTGACCGAATCCTTCGCCCGTTGGGACAACCTGAAAATCGTGATCATGGCCCTGCTCGGCGGCACCGCCGGGCAAGCGGTGGTCTGGTACACCGGGCAGTTCTACGCGCTGTTTTTCCTGCTGCAAACCCTGAAGATTGACCCGCAGACCGCCAACCTGTTGATCGCCGGTTCGTTGTTGATCGGTACGCCGTTCTTCGTGATTTTCGGCAGCCTGTCCGACCGCATCGGGCGCAAGGGCATCATCATGGCCGGGTGCATTCTGGCGGCGGTGACCTACTTCCCGATCTTCCACGCGCTGACCCAGTACGGTAACCCCGACGTGTTCATCGCCCAGGAAAAGAACCCGGTCAAAGTGGTCGCCAGCCCTGACCAGTGCTCGTTCCAGTTCGATCCGGTGGGCAAGGCCAAATTCACCAGCTCCTGCGACCTGGCGAAAACCATCCTGGCCAAACGGGCGATTCCGTATGAAAACGTCGTGGCGGAACCGGGCACCGTGGCCCAGGTGCGCATCGGCGACAAGGTCATCGAAAGTTTCGAAGGCACCGCCCTGCCGGCCGCTGACTTCAAAACCCGCAACGACGCCTTCACCGCCAGTCTCGGCACTGCGCTGAAAGAGGCCGGTTACCCGGAAAAGGCTGATCCGGCCAAGACCAATTACCCGATGGTCTTGCTCCTGCTGACCGTACTGGTGATCTACGTGACCATGGTCTACGGCCCGATTGCAGCGTGGCTGGTCGAGCTGTTCCCGGCGCGCATCCGCTACACCTCGATGTCGCTGCCGTACCACATCGGTAACGGCTGGTTCGGCGGGTTCCTGCCGACGGTGGCGTTTGCGATGGTCGCGGCCACCGGGGATATCTACTACGGCTTGTGGTACCCGATTGTCATCGCGGTGATGACGGCGATTCTCGGCATCTTCTTCATGCCGGAAACCAAGGATCGCGACATCCATCACACCTGAAACCGTAGCGGCCCTCTTTCCTCGAGAGAGGGCCGTCAACGCACGTTGCGATACAGCATCAGCCGTGCGCTTTCATGCAGCCCTCGGGTCAGCTCGACCAATCGTTGAAACTCCTCGGGATGCGCGTCGGCGACGTTCTCCAGCGGTGTCGCCGATTTCAGGTCGTGCAACGTCGGCGCGCTGCCGTCGTGTTGCATCTGCAGCAAGTGATCCTTGGTTACTCCGCCGATCAGCGGAAATGTCCCCTCGCGCAACACCAGCGGCACCACTCGCTCGCCTTCGGGCGCCGGTTGCTGCAGGTCGCGGCCCATGGCGCGGTTGTCGAAAGCCACGCCGGCCATGCCCGCCACCGTCGGCAACAGGTCGGCAAGCCCCACCGCCTCTTCAATCACCTTGGGTTTCAGCAGCCCCGGCGCATGAATCAGCATCGGCACATGGTTGCTTTCCAGCCCCAGTTGTTCGAAGGCCGGCGGCATGTGCGGGATGCGGCTGATGCGCGTGTTGTGGTCGCCGAAGAACACGAAAATCGTGTTGTCGTAATAGCCGCCGGCCTTGGCCAGTTCCATCAGGCGACCGATGTTGAAGTCCAGCAGCCGCACCGCGTTGTATTGCTCGACGCTACGTGAGCCGGCGTTTTGCACCTGCTCCAGCGACAGGTTGCTGACCTCGAAGCCATCGTTGTCTTTGGGGATGGTAAACGGCCGGTGATTGCCCGAGGTTTGCACGTAGGCGAAGAACGGTTTTTCCCTGGGCAGTGCGCGCAGAATCTCATCGCCTTCCTTGAACAGATCCAGATCGGAAATCCCCCACACATCCACCCGTGGCGAACGCCAGTCGCGCTCCTCGTACAGGCGCACGCCGTCGATGCTTTGCTGGATCAGCGCATTGATGTTGGCCCAACCGGCGTTGCCGCCAATCATGTAGAGCTTCTGGTAATCAGTGAAGGCATTGATCAGCGTGCGCTGGTTGGTGATCAGCGGATGGCGGGTGGCGGTCTCCTGACGGGTGACGTCAGGGACGCCGGTGATGCTTGCCCACACGGTTTTTGCAGTGCCGGTGACCGGGACGTAGAAATGTTTGAAGAACCAGCTCTCGTTCGCCAGCCGATCAAGGTTGGGAGTCGGGTTCAACGGGTTGCCATACGCGCCCACCGCGCTGGTGCCGAGGGATTCGAGCATGACGAACATCACGTTAGGCGCACGCTCGGCCGCGACGTTGTATGGCTGCACGGATTGCCGGCGTTCGAATGTCAGGCTTTGCACATCCGGCCGATCCACACCCAGATAACGGGAAATGACCGGGTAATGCGCCCGCACCTGCGCCTCATCGAACTGCGCCTGCCCGGCCTTGAGCGTGTCGTAGAGGAACAGCACCGGGTTCAGGCCCACGGCGGCAATCTGCCCGTTGCCGGAAAAGAACGCATCGCTCCAGCGCAACGGCACCGGGTTTTCCAGGTTGAGTTTGTCGACCCGGCCCAACAGCGCCAGCAGGACGGCCACCACGCCGAGTCCCGCGCCTACGGCGACTGAGCTACGGCGAATCACTTGAGGTTCACCAGCCAGCGTCAGCCTTTCCAGCCGCACAAAACCGTAGAACCACAGAGCCAGAACCGCGAGCCAGCCCAGCGCAATCCAGATCACCGGATAGGTTTCCCAAACCATCTGCTGCGAAATCTGCGCATCCTCCAGATAACGCAGCACCGTGGCGTTGATCCGCACGCCGAGGTAGGCGTAATGGCCGAAGTCGATGATGTACACCAGACCGATCAGACCCAACGCCAGCAACAGATAAACCCGGCCCACGCTGCGCAATAGCGACACGGTGGTCAGATTCCAGCGCGGCAGCCACGCGACCACGGCCAGTGGCAGTACCAGCAACAGCGCCAGCCTCAGATCGAAACGAAAGCCGATGCCCAGGGTTTGCAGCCATTGCGGGTCGGCAAAGAACTGCGCGGCATCCACCCCGGAGAATCCGAGCAAAAACACCAGCCGCAGCAAGGCAAACAGCAGAAACGCCAGACCTGTCGCGCCCACGCCATAGCGCAGGCGACGCGATTGCAACCACCCCATCGTTTACCTCTGTGTCGTTCGTTGAGATGGCAGGAAATGCCACGCTGCCTTAATGCAAAGCCCAAATCCGGCAATCAGGCAATAACCCGCCAGCAGCGGATCTATCAGGTAATCCCAGTAGTTTTCCGAAGGCTTGAGGCGCAGCGCGAATGCCAACGTGGCCAGCGCCAGCATCGCCACGCCCAGCGTGTTACGCAGCCACAGCAGTGCCAAAGTCGCCAGCCCGATCACCACAATCATCGGCCGAGGATTGAAGCCCCAACGGTAAGGATCGACATAGGTCAGACCCATCGTCGCCGGGTACAGCAGCACCGTCAGCACCACAAACAATCCCAGCACCTGCACCCGCGAAAACATTCTCAAGGGTTGAACCACACCGAGGCGCAATAACGCAGCCCAGCCAAGAAACACCAGCGTGGTAATCGCCAGGTCATCGGTAAAACTGCGCACATACGCCGCCAGCGGCAGGCCGCCCAGCGGAATGAAGCTGACCAGCGCCAGCGCCGGCAACAGCCACGGACGCCAGCGCTGGGTGAATTGAAAGGAGCCCAGCAAAACAAAACCGAGCAGGATGAAACTCAAATGGGCTTGCCAGAGAAACAGCATCACAGACGCTCCGCCAGCCAGGCATCATTGAAGCTGACATGTTTGATGAAGGTGTTGTTCCAGGAATAAACCAGGTGATACAGGCCATCGCTGCCACGGCTGAAATACGGGTATTCGTACTCGAATTCACAGCCTTCGGGCTTGCACACGCGGTAGTCGAGGTTGCTCAGGAAGCGTTGCTCCAGTGGCAAACGCTGCGCGCCGCTGGAGGCGCGAAAGCCCTCGCCGATAATTGCCTTGTAGGCCTCGGGCGAAAACGGCTGGCCGAGGGGATCGGGGGACTGGTCGAGTTCGATCACGTTGCGCCAGTCGTTGAGATTCGCATCGGTGCCGTAAAGGCTGAGCTTGAAGCGACCGTCGCGCAGATCATTGAGCGCCACCAGCAAACCGTCATCAACGGTGCCCACCGCCGCCAGCGACGAGTTGGGGTTGGCCGGTTCCAGCGGATAGGGTTCGCTCCAGGTCTGCCCGGCATCTTCGGTGCGGCTGGCCAGCACCTTGTGATGGGTTTCACCGGCATAACGCAGCATCGCCACGGCGCGGCGTTCGTCCTGCGGCACGATGGTCGGTTGCAGCGAATGCTTGCCCCGGCTGATGCGGAATTTGTCGATCACGGCGCCGTCCGCGCTCAAGTACAGGTATTCGGCGAACTTGCCCATGAACTCGTGATAGACCGGCAGGCCGATTGAGCCATCGGCATGAAACACCGGTGCGGCGCGCACCAGGGTGCTGATGTTGAAGAACGGCGAGGTGATCAGCTGTCGCGGCGCCGTCCAGTTGCGCCCCAGGTCATCGGAAAACATTACGTTGATCGCACTGGTGGCCCAGCCGCCGACGGACACCGACACGTAGAACATCCACAAGCGCTGATCCGGCGCGAGGGCGATCACCGGGTTACCGAGTTTGCGGATGTAGCGCTGGGTGCCGGCGACGGTGGATTCGCGGGTGGCGAGTACCTGTTCGGCGCCCCACTCTGCGGTTTTGGCGTTGAAGCGCGCGGTGCGGATCTGCACGTCGGCGGCGCCTTCGCGGGAGCCGGCGAACCACACGGCCATCAGGTCGCCGCCGGGCAGCGCGGTCACCGAAGACGAGTGCACGAAATCATCCAGTTCCGAGGACACGAAACGGCTGCTGTACATCGGCTCGGCCGCATTCGCCGAAGCCTGAGCGGCAGGCGTTTCAACCGCGAACGGCGCCAGCACATGCTCCGGGTGACTGCGCCACGCTGCGAGGAAAATCAGGCTCACGGCAAGCGCGGCGACAACGAATTTCAAACGAAAGGACAAGGCACGCATAGGCAGCTCATGGCAGTTACGAGATGGCAATCCATCGAAAGGACATCCCTGTCACGGGCCCGGATCGTCCGGCAAACGACGCCGGCGCCCGGTGAGCATCGACAACGGCAGGTTGTCGCGCACTTGAACACTTTCAAACAGCGCCGCCGCGATGTGCACGATGACCAGCGCCAGCAGCACGTCGGCGGCGGTTTCGTGGACTTGCAGCGGCCAGTCGGCGCCCCACAGGGCATCGATTTCTTCCATGGCCCAGCCGCTGAGGCCGACGGTCAACATCGCCAGCAGCATCAAAATCATCACCAGCGCACCGATCGGCGAATGCCCGAGACGATGCTCGGGTCGCCCGGCGATCAGCGACCGGGCATGGGCCGCCAGCCGTGATGGCGTCGGCCAGAAGTCCGACCAGCGCGCACTGCGCGGCCCGACGAATCCCCACACCAGACGCACCAGCAGCCAGCCCACGGCGTAATAACCGAGCCAGACATGCCAGTCGTCACCGGCTTCATTGAAGAAGTAGTTGGCGGCAAAGACCCCGGCGATGGACAGGTGAAACACCCGCACCACCGGGTCCCAGAGGCGCAGGGACTCCCGTGGCATCAGCCCTTGATCTCGGTTTTCACCGCTTTGCCGCTGACCGGGTCGTGGTAGATCTCGACCTTGCGCTTGTCCTTGTCGAAGCCGTAGATCTCGTAGCAGTTGCCGTCGGTGACCTTGAACTTGCTGATTTCGTAGCCCTGGGATTTCAGCTGTTCCTGAAACGCCTTCTGGTCCTGCCACTGCGAACGTTCGGCCGTGGTGCATTGCGGGCCGGCGACGGCCAGGGGGCTGGCGACAATCAGGGACAACAGCACAAGTTTGCGCATGGAAGCACTCTCGCTGGATGGGAAAGGCCTCACTGTGCAAAACCAAGCTTAACGAAAGCTTAGTTGGCAACGAGTCGTAACATCTTCGCCGGTTCAGGGGCTGCCACGGCAGCAAGGCGAGCGGCATGATGCCGCCGGACACGCGCCCTATTTCCCACAGAGAAAATGCCATGCGCCTACTTCTGGTCGAAGATGACCGCGCCCTAGGCCAGGGCATCCGCGTCGCCCTGAGCAACGAGGGCTACACCCTCGACTGGCTACAGGATGGCGTCAGCGCGCTGCACGCATTGCGCAGCGAAAGCTTCGATCTGTTGCTGCTTGACCTCGGCCTGCCAAGGCTCGACGGCCTGGCGCTGCTGCAACAACTGCGCGCCAGCCAGCATGATTTGCCGGTGCTGATCCTCACCGCCCGCGACGGCACCGCCGAACGCATCGCCGGGCTGGACGCCGGCGCTGACGATTATCTGGTCAAGCCGTTCGATGTCGATGAACTCAAGGCACGCATCCGCGCTCTGTTGCGGCGCAGTCAGGGCCGTGCGCAACCGGTGCTGGAACACGCCGGCGTCTGCCTCGACCCGATCAGCCAGCAAGTCACCTGGCGCGGCAGCACGGTGGTGGTCACGCCGATGGAATATCAGCTGTTGCATCAACTGATGGCGCGGCCTGGCAAGGTTGTCACCCGCGAGCGCCTGTCGCGCACGCTGTACGGCTGGCAGGAACGGGTCGAAAGCAACACCCTGGAGGTGCTGATCCACAACCTGCGCAAGAAGCTTTCCGCCGAGTTGATCCGCACCGTGCGCGGCGTGGGTTACGTCGTGGAGCTCAAGCCATGAACTCGATTCGCGCGCGGATTCTGCTGCCGGTGCTGTTTCTGGTGTTGCTCGGCGATGTGCTGATCAGTTGGGCGGTGTTGCGCTACAGCCACCATGAAATCGAAGAAATCTACGACGCCCAACTGGCGCAAAGCGCCCGCCTGCTGCAAGGCGTGCTGGCCCAGCGCGCGCCCGGAGACAACGATTGGGAGCGCCTGCATCAGGCCTTCGACGAGGCGATGAGCCGGGACGGTGACGGCGATGGCGAGGCGGCGCATCCCTACGAGACGCGGCTGACCTTTCAGGTCTGGCGCAACGACGGCCAGTTGCTGATGCGTTCCGCCGAAGCCCCGATTCTGGATGCACCGCCCACCACTCTCGGCGCCCATGACTTGATGGAGAACGGCCGCGACTGGTGCGCCTTCCTGCTCCAGGATCCGCGACAAGGCCTGTTGATCTGGGTCGGTGAACGCGACGACATCCGCCAGGACCTGATCACCCGCATCGTCGGCCATACCTTGTGGCCGAGCCTGATCGGCGTACCGCTGCTGACCATTTTGATCTGGCTGGCCATCGGCTGGGGCTTGCAGCCATTGCGGGCCATGGCCCAATCGATTCGCGGCCGCGATACCGACACCCTGAAACCCCTGCACCTGAGCCCCCTGCCCCAGGATCTCGAGCCGATGCAGACCGCGCTCAACCGCTTGCTGCAACAGATCGACAACCTGCTGGCCCGGGAGCGACGCTTTATCGCCGACGCCGCCCACGAGCTGCGCACGCCGCTGGCGATCCTGCGGATTCATGCGCAGAACGCGCAGTTGGCCAACACCCCGCAACAGCGCGAGGAAGCGCTGGAGTTTCTGGTCAGCGCCGTGGACCGCGCCACACGCATTGCCAGCCAGTTGCTGACCATGGCGCGCATCGAGCCGCGTCTGGCATCACCGCAAAATGCCCGTATCGAACTGACCGCGCTGGTGCGCGAGGAACTGGCCGAGCTGACACCGCTGGCCCTGGAGAAAGACGTCGAGCTGATCCTCGACAGCGATCATCACTGCCCGGTCGATACCGATCCGGTGGCGTTGGCCATCGCTTTGCAAAATCTGGTAACCAATGCGCTGAACTTCGCGCCCCCGGCAGCGAAGTGCGGATTCAGGTGCAACCACAGGCCTGCGGTTCGGTGTCGATCAGCGTCGAAGATGCCGGCCCCGGTATCGATGAGCAGCAATACGCGCGGTTGTTCGAACGCTTCTACAGCGAGGGTCACGCCAATGGCGCGGGTCTCGGGCTGGCCATCGTGCAAATGATCGTGAGCAAGATCGGCAGCACCCTGCAGCTGTACAACCGGCCTGAGGGCGGGCTGTGCGCCGAGCTGCGAATCCCTGCGGGATCAGCAGAACCTGCGCCGGGCATTTAACGAAATTTTCATGTTTGCCTGCCTATGATCCGGGCCTTCGTTGGGGAGTAACCTGCTTCCGAGCCCCTCGGAAGCGTTCGTATCAACATATTCGGCAACATGCCGTGGTGCGAACACCTTCGGGTTGGTGAGACCGACGACACATCCATGCCGAAAGTCGGGCGTGTGGTTGTGTCGTTGACTCATGGCCCGACTGGAAGTATTGCCCGTGAATCCTGTTTCCCTGATCTTCCTCGCACTCGCCATGTCCACGGATGCCTTCGCGGCCGCCATCGGCAAGGGCTCCAGCCTGCACAAACCTCGCATCACCGAAGCCCTGCGCACCGGGCTGATCTTCGGCGTCATCGAAGCAATCACCCCGGTCATCGGCTGGTTCATCGGCCAGGCCGCCACCCGCTGGGTGGAAAGCTGGGACCACTGGATCGCCTTCACCCTGCTGGTCGCACTCGGTTTGCACATGATCTACAACGGCCTCAAACATGAGGAAGCCGAAGAAGAAAAACCGGGGCAGCACTCGTTCTTCATTCTCGCGGTCACCGCCGTGGCCACCAGCATCGACGCCCTGGCCGTCGGCGTCGGCCTGGCGTTTGTCGATGTGAACATCTGGGTAGCCGCTGCCGCCATTGGCCTCGCGACCATGACCATGGTCACCATTGGCGTGATGCTGGGCCGGGTGCTCGGTACCGTGGTCGGCAAACGTGCGGAAATCGTCGGTGGCGTAGTGCTGATGATTGTCGGCGCGACGATCCTCTACGAACACCTTTCGGCCTGATCCCGAATCCCGGTGTCAGGGTGTCTGCAAACGCCCCGGCACTGTTGCAGAGGTCGGCGCGCCACTTGATGGCGCGTCGATTTGTTCCAGGCTCAGGTGCGCGGTCTCCTTGAGGAAGAACGAGCAGACCGCCACGATCCCCAGCGCCACCGCCCCGTACACCGCAACACCAAACGCGTCGTGGTTGTTGGCAATCAGAATGGCCGTGGCCGCACTCGATGCCGTCCCGCCACCCAACGCGGCACCGATCTGGTACGCCGCCGACATCCCTGAATAACGCATGTCCCGTGGAAACTGCTCGGCGAGAAACGCCGGGATCGGCCCCTGCGTTGCGCCCATGAACGCACCGATCACGATGTAGGCGAACGTCGACACCAACAGACTTTTCAGCCCCACCAACGGGAAGAACAGGAAGAATCCGCAAGCCATGATGAACGCGCCGAGGATCATCACCTTGCGCCGGCCAATGCGGTCGGACAGTAAGGCAAACAGCGGCGCAGTGATGACGATGGCAACCGATAACGCGATGTCGAAAATCAGCGCATCGGTGCTGCCATAACCCAGTTGCGTGGCGTAGGACAGAAAGAACGTGCTGCCGATGTAGGCGATAGTCACGTAGCCAAACGCGATGCCGGTGCACAGCAACATGGCCCGAGGCCGTGCGCGCAACGCTTCAATCAGCGGCATGCGCCCGTGTCCCTTTGACTCGCCCAACGACTGCGCCGGTTTCTGCAACCGCGCATACAACCCCACCAATACCAGCACGCCACCCAGCCAGAACGGAATGCGCCAGGCAAACCCGGCAAGGTCATCGTTCGCCGCCACGCTAACCACGGCGAACACGGCCGAGCCGAGAATCCCGCCAATGCCGATGCCCATGCTGGTGAAGCTGCCCCACAACCCTCGACGCCCCACGGGTGCCGATTCGATGCCGAACAGCGCGGCCCCGCCCCACTCGCCCCCGGCGGCAAATCCCTGCACCAGTCGCAACAGCACCAACAACGCCGGCGCACCCGCGCCGATTGTTGCGTAACCCGGCAAGCAGCCGATCAGGAAGGTGCTCAGCCCCATCAACAGCAAAGTGATCACCAGCATTTTCTGCCGGCCGAGTTTGTCGCCGTAATGCCCGAACACCACGCCGCCCAACGGCCGGGCAAAGAACCCCGCGCCGAATGCACCAAAGGCTACGAGGGTCGCGGTGAGCGGGTCCATCTGCGGGAAAAACACCTTGGGGAACACCAGCGCGGCGGCGGTGCCGTAGATCACGAAGTCATAGAACTCCAGGGCGGTGCCCATGCCGGAGACGAAGAAGGTTCTCAGCGCCGACGGTGAACCCGTCGTACGTTCAGGGTGACTGGCCATGTGGGGTGCTCCTCTTGTTGTTGTTTTTCGGGGCGTTGCTGCAAGGATTTCAGAAGCGCTGGTAACCGTTGCGGGACAGCTGTTTTGGGTTGCCGGCGGCGAATTCGAGCACACAGGATTCGGTGTCGATGCCGATGGTCAGCAAGGTTTCCCAGCGCTCGGTGGCCGGCATGCTCAGGTCGGGATGGAAGCAGATCGGCGCCTCTTCGCCGGCGGCGCCGCACATGGCATCGGCCCGGCGCACGAGGTCACCCTCGGTCATGCCGTTCAGCAAGGCGTTGACGTGATCGATGCGCGCGTAGGTGGTCGAGGCGTCCGGCGTGCGTTCGCCAGCGCTCAGCTCCGGGTCGAGGAAATGGTTGGTGTGGGTGATCCAGCCTTCAGTGTCCGGCAGCACCACGGCGGTGGCGGCAGGTGACATTTCGATGCTGCAGGCACGGATTTTCGAGTCTTCACGAGAGAACACGGTCAGCACCGTGGACGCACTGACCCGCGCCGAACGCGCCAGTTCGATGGCCTCATCGACGCTGCGCGCCTGCTCCAGAATCCGCCGCGCAATCGCATGCACCGGCACCCCGCCGCTGCCATCGTCGCTGGCATGGTGAAGGATGTTGAAGTGCAGCCCGAGCCCGGCGCTGTTGACTCCGATCTTGCCGAGCATGCCGAACTCGGTGAACAGCTTGACCGTCATCCCGACGTCAGTGGTCAGTTGCAGGATCAGGCCGTTGGGCACCAGCGTGTCGTGCCAGTCCCAGGTCTGGATGGTTTTCGGCGCCTGAGGGCCATGGGGCGCGAACACAGCTGTCGAGCATTCGCCTTCATTCGAGGGCATCACCGCGAGGATTTCAGTGCGGGCGTTCAGGGCCGCGAGTTGCCACAGCGGCAGATCCGCGCCTTCGGCCATGGCAACGACTTCCTCGGCCAGCGCCGGGCTCCAGTCTTCCAGGGCTTTCAGGCTGGCTTCGCCGATGGCGCGCACTTGCTGCGGCGGGATGTCGAGCTGATTGAAGAAGTCGAGGTACAGCGCAACGGTCTGGCGAATCTGCGCGCTGAAGGCATCACCGATCTGGTGCCCACGGGTTTGCGGGTTACGGGTGTCGGGGACGAAGCAATGAAGGTTCACGAAAGGCTTTCCTTTTTTGGCGTTGTAATCGGAGTGCGGCTTACGGCTGGCGGCGATAGATTTCGCGGCCGGCGAAGAAGGTGTTGAGCACCTGGGTGTCGCGCAGGGCTTCGGGGGCGACCGTGAACACATCGCGGTCGAGCACGATCAGGTCGGCCTGCTTGCCGGGCTTGAGCGAGCCGATGCTGTCTTCCAGCCGCAGGACCTTGGCGGCATTGAGGGTGTAGGCCTGGAACATGACCTGGCGATCGATGTCTTCGGCGGCGTTGAGCACGCCTTTCGGGCCTTTGCGGCTGACGGCCTGGTAAATGGCTTTCCACGGCTCCGGCGTGGTGATCGGCCAGTCGCTGGCCCCGGCGATGGTGGCGCCCTGCTTGAGTAGCGAGCGCGCCGGATAGGTGTACATGAAGGCCATGGCGCTGACGTAGGGCTTGACCAGATCCATGCTCGATTCATCGGCACTGGCCCAATACATCTGCATCGAGGCGATGACGTTCAGCGCCTTGAATCGGGCGAATTCTTTCGGGTTGACCATCTGCAAATGGGTGATGGAATGGGCGATGCCGCTCTGGCGATCCTTGCGCGCCTGCTCGATGCCATTGAGGGATTCGCGCACCGCGCGGTCGCCGATGGCGTGGATGTGCACCAGCCAGCCACGGGCGTCGGCGGCGCTGACCAGTTCGCCAAAGTGCGCCGGGTCGATCAGCAGCTCGCCGGATTTTTTCGAGTTCTTGTACGGCTCCAGCATCGCCGCACTCTGCGCGGGCGATTCGGCCACGCCGTCGGCGAACACCTTGATGCCCGGCAGGGTCAGGTTGTGCACGCCGAGGAACTGCTGGCGCACCTTGTCCAGCTCATCGAGCTCCGCTGGAGTGGCCTTCGAATCCGCCATCAGCAACGCTGCGACGTGGGCGGTGAGTTCGCCGTTTTCCGAAAGCTTCCTGTACGTCGGCAGCACGCCCAGCGAGTCGTTTTTCACGTCGGCGCCGGGTAGTTCGTTGGCCAGCGGGTCCATCCAACCGGTGATGCCCAGACTCTTGTAGTAATCCAGCGCGGCGCGACCGCCCGCCAGCAGCGCTTCATCGGTCGGCGGCGGCAACAGGGCCTGAACGGGATAGAGCCCGGCGTCCACCATAAAACCGTTCGGCTGCCCGTCCGGGTGATGACCGAGGGTGTCTTTCTCTTCGGGTTTGAGCGCCTGGATGCGCGCCGCATCGATGCCGGCGCGTTTGAGCATCGCCTGATTCGCCCAGCCGGTGTGCAGGTCCCAACCCAGCAGCAACAGCGGCTGATCGGCCCACTCGCCCTGATTGAAACGCTGCTCCAGCGCGTCGGTCTGGTTCCAGTAAGTCGAGGGCAATCCGCCGACACTCAAGAACTCGCCGCGCCGGGCCTTGCCGTCCTCACGCCATTGGCGCAAGCGCGATTCCAGTTCATCGAACGGCAACATCTGCCCGTCGAGATTGGCCTGCAACATCTGCAGGCCGCCCTTGATCGTGTGGGAGTGAGAGTCGATGAAACCGGGCATCACCACTTTGCCGCCCAGATCGATCAGCCGGGTGTCGGCGGTCTTGAGGCGCAGCACCTGCACGTCCGAGCCGACCGCCACCACCTTGTCGCCCTCGATGGCGACGGCCTGCTGCAGCGGCTGGCCGGGTTCGGCAGTGTAGATTTTCGCGTTGTGCAGGATCAGGTCGGTGGCCGCCAGACTTTCCAGCGAGGCACAGGCCAGTGCGGACGACACCATCAAGGTCAGAAGCTGCTTCATGAGCGTTCTCGTTATTTTTGTTAGGCTGAGGCCAGATTAGCCAAGCCCGCCGGATAACTGAATGCCGTCTCACGCACAACTTCTGTGCCCATCAGGAATAGATCAATGGACAAAATGAGCGCCCTGACCATGTTCGTCGCCACCGCCGAACACGGTAATTTCAGCCGTGCCGCCGAGGTGCTCGGCAACACGCCGTCGGCCCTGACCAAGGCCGTGGCGCAACTGGAGGAGGAACTCGGCAGCCGCTTGTTCGACCGCACAACCCGACGCATGGCGCTGACCGAGGCCGGGCGGATCTATCTGGAAGGCGCGCGTCAGGCGCTGTTGCAACTGCAACTGGCCAGCGAAGGTGTCGAACAGCTCAAGCACGAATTGCGCGGCGAGTTGCGCATCATCGCCCCGCCCTCCTTCGCCCCGGCCTTTCTCAATCAGGTGTGCTGCCGCTTTCTGAACGAGCACCCGCAGGTGAATCTGGAAGTGGATCTGAGCGACAACTACGACGACCCGGTGGATGGCAGCTACGACCTGGCGCTGCGTGACGGGCCGATCGACTTGCCGGGAGTCATCGCCCAACCGCTGGTGGAAAACCGCGTGCAGCTCTGCGCCAGCCCGGCCTATCTGGCGCGCAAGGGCAGCGATGTGTCACTGGACAACTATCACCAGCACGACTGGCTGATCTTCCGTCACCCGCTGCTCAACCGGCATTTCTGGTGGGTCAAACAGGGCGAGCGACGCTTGCGCATGACCCAGCCCACCCCGCGCATCGCCAGTGACAATTACGATTTCCTGCTGACCTGCCTGCTCGACGGCCAGGGCCTGCAATTTCTCCCGCAGTGGAGCGCCGCGCCGTATCTCGCCCGGGGCGAACTGGTGGAATTGATGCCCGAATACTGGCGTGAACCCAGCGCTTTCGGCCCGTGGATCTATGTGCTGTATCAGGCCCATCGGCGCAATACGCGCAAGGTGAAGGTGTTCATCGATTTCCTGAAGGCGCATTGGCAAGCGGCGTAATCCGTTTGTGTCATGTCGCTGTCATTCTCGGTTGCTAACGTCCTCGCGCCTCTTTGCCCCGACTGCCAAGGTGACCTTCCCGGTGTACTCAAGCCCGACGCGCCAGACCATCATCCTCAGATCCGCCGACATGTCCTGCGACGACTTCGGCGCTTTGTTTTCCCGCATGTTCGGCAACCGTTATGGCGATACACCGCCGCCGCCCAAGGACATCATCATCGGCGGCGTCTACGGACGGCACGACGGGGTCAGTTTCCGCCGCATGCATTACCGGGGTGATTTCACCGTGGCGTTCCCCGAGCCCTACGATGAAATCACCTTCGTGATCCCCACCGCCGGCAAGATCATTTTCAACGACTCGACCGAATCGCTCGGCATGCCGCACATCGGGCTGGCCATCGACAAGGCGGATCTGCGCTCGATGCGCTTCGTCGACAATCATGCCCAGCACGGCATGTCGATCAGCCGCGCAGCGCTCACTGAACGGCTGTCGTCACTGCTGGGGCGACCGATCGTACACAAGCTGCATTTCGAGCCGAGGGTGGATCTGAACAGCCCGGCGTTTCAGGGCATTCGCGCATTGATCGATCTGGCCACCGGTACCGAATTCGACCTGTTGTTGAACGCCGGTTCGCTGATGCCTTCGCGCCTGCGGGAGATGCTGGTGGATGCGGTGCTGGAAGCCTGGCCGCATAACTTCAGCGAAGCCTTGCGTCGACCCGAGGCGCAGATCGCACCCCGGCATGTGAAACAGGCCATCGAATACATTCAGGCGCATCCCGAGCACCTGGTCAGCGGGACGGATCTGGCGGGACTGGTCAACGTCAGCCTGCGGGCGTTGCAGGAAGGTTTCCGACGGTTTGTCGGCACCTCGATTGTCGCGTACCAGCGCCAGGTCAGACTGGAGCGTGCCTGCGAAGCGCTGAAGCACCGCCAATCGTCATCGGTGACCGACGTGGCCCTGCAATACGGATTCAGCAACGTCGGCCGATTCTGCCAGTACTTTCAGGACGCCTACGGCGTGAGCCCCGCAGAAATGCGAAAAGGACTGCGCTGAGGCAGTCCTTTTTCTTCACCTTCAAATTGATCAGAACTGATAACTGGCCTTGAGCCCGCCGCTGAAGCCATGGCTATCGCCACCGCCGCTGGCGCCGACTTCGGCACCCAGGCTCAGGGCGCCGAGGTTGGCCATCAGGTTGACGCCGCCACTGAACTGATCGCGGTTGTCGAACGCCGCGCGCTGTTCGATATCCAGCCCCAGCAGATGCCCTTCGCTGTCGACCTGATGATCACCGAGCACACGCTCGTAACCGACCCGCACACCCGGCACCAGTTGCCACGCGCCCATCGGCATCGGGGCGAACGAGACGTCGAGATTGGCCACGGCGCTGCGGCGGGTTTGCTGGATGTCGTCGACGTCGAGGGCCAGTTCGCTGCCCTTCTCCTGGAAGCCCGACAGGTCCAGACGACTGACGCGCACGCCGAGGCTCGGCTCCAGAACCACATCGTTCATCGGCAGGCGATAACCCAGCGCCAGTGTGGCGCCGCTGAGGTTGCCATGGGTGTCGCCCTTCGCCGAACCGAGGCCGCCGCCGAGATCGCGCTTGCTGTCGTAATCGACGTAACCGGCGCTGAGGTTGGCATCGGCAAACAGGCCACGCTCCAGACTGGTGAAGCCATAACGGGCCCCCAGATTGAGGAAGGTGAAGTCGGTATCAGCCTCGCCGCCTGCCCCGCCGACGGTGCCTTTGCTGTAACCGATCCCGCCCCGTGCGCTGAGTTGCTCGGAGAAGCGCTGGGTGACGCCGACCATCAGCCCCTGGCTGTGTTCGTTGCTGCTTTGCGCATGGGCCGAACCGTCGGTGCCGAGGTAACCGGCGAGCGCGGTGCTCCACAAACGGTACTGGCCGACCTTGAGGTCGGTGCCGCTGGCGAAAGGTGCGGCGGCCTGCTCGATCATTGCGTTCTGACGCAGCAGGTAACTGGCCGCATCGGCGTGCACCTGACCGCCCACCGTGGACTCGACGCCGCCCAGAGTGCCGGCGTCGATGGCCGATTGCAGGTAGTAGTTGTAGGCGCTGTAGGTGCCCGACAGTTTGCTGTTCTGCAGTTCCTGCAACAGTTGCGCACCAGCGGCGGCGTTGCCGATCAGCCCGGCCTGACCCGGCAGGCTGTTGTACTCGACCATTTTTCCGCGCAGCACGTAAATGGTTTCCTGGGACAGACCCAGACCCTGCTTGAGGTAGTTGTCCATGCTGCCGTATTGCGCGGTCACCTGATCCAGGCCCGCTTGCAGGTAACTCGCTTCCACGCCCAACAGCGGCGCGTAAACCGCGGCCATGCTCGGCGGCATCATCGCCAGCGTCTTGGCCACGCGGGCGGCGGTGTAGTCGTTGGTCGCCAGGTAGTTGCTCATGATCGTCGCGTTGTCGACCCCGGCGATGCTTTGCAGCACGGCGGCGGTCCAGCCGGTGCGGTCCTTGCCGGCGGTGCAATGGAACAGCGCGGCGCCGTCGACGCCCGCCAGTTCGTTGAACAACACGCCCAGTTGACCGCGCATGCCGGCGTCGCTGACAAAGGCGCGGTTGGTCTCCTGCATCATCGCAATCGCATCGGCCGCGCTCTTGAACGAGACCGTGGTGATGTTCGCGCCCGAGGTGGTGGCGCCGATAATGTCGATGTTCTGGTAGGTCGCGCCGCTGATCATCGTGTCCGGCGTGGCCGCGATTTCGCTGGGGGTGCGCAGGTCAAAAACGGCCTTGATCCCCAGACCGTTGAGGGTCGCCAGATCCGAAGCCGTCGGCGTCAGCGCGTTGGAGCGGTAGAACACTCCGGCGCGCATCGTGCCGTCATGGGTCGTCGAGTAGGCCGTGGTGATACCGGCAACATCGCGGAAGTTGTCGATGCCCTGCAGGCGCGGGGTATCAAGGTCGGCCGCGTGGGCGGCGGCAATGGACAGACTCAACACGGACAGCGAACACAGAAGACGTGGAAACACGATGCAGCCTCATTGGAAACCGGTTGGGCTGCCCACTATCTACAACGAAATGTGACTGAATATGGCAAAACCTCGAAAAGCGTAAATGGCGGCGCGATCTGTCCGGCGGGCGCGCATTCTGTCCGTCAGGCAAGCTAAATCCCTGTCGAACTTTGACGTTTTTTTTGCAAGAGGCAGGGTAAAGTGCCCTCTCCGGCCATCCTGGAAGCAGTCAATGAACCTCCAAAGCCCTCAAGACGCCGACGATGAAGTCCTCAATCAGGCGGCGCACTGGTGCCTGCGTCTGCAAGACGAAACCTGCACGCCTGACGAACGCCAGGCCTTCCAGCAATGGATTCAGAGCAGCCCGCGCCACGCCTTCGAGTACGCGAAGATGCTTGAGGTCTGGGAGTTGAGCGATCAATTGCCCGACGAGCAAGACAAGTCGAAAAAACGCAAGGCCACGACACTGCCGTGCAGCTTCGAAGAGTTTCAACGCAACCTGGCGCAGCGCAACTAGTGCGCCGCGCCCGGGCCGCTCACTCCAGCGGCCTGCCTGCGGTCTCCCGCACCATCGCCAGCCCCGCCAGGGTCAGGCACAGACACGTCATCACATACAGCGCAGGCGCGTTGTTGTTGCCGGTCAGACCGATCAGCCCGGTGGCAAAGAACTGGGCGAACCCGCCGAACACCGACACACCCAGGCAATAGATGATCGACAGGCCGGACGCGCGAATCTTGCGGGGGAACATCTCCGTCACCAGCACCAGCGTCGGCACGGTAATCAGCACCAGAAACAACGTGGTGACCATCGAAACACCCAGCAGCGTACCCAGGGTCGGAAAGCGGTTCATCAACATGAACGCCGGATAGATCAGCAACAGCATCGGAATGCAGCCAAGCGCGATGGTGCGACGACGGCCGATGCGGTCGCTCAAACGACCGGCCCAGATCGACAGACTGATCTGCACCAGCGCCCCCAGACACGCAGCCGTGGTGCCCATGGTCATCGGCAGGTGCAGCACGCTGACGGTGTAGTTGGTCATGTAATCGAGCACGATGTAGCTGGATGCCGTGCTGCCGATCACCAGCAATACGCCGGTCAGCAGGACTTTGCGATAGTCACGGAAAATCAGGCGCAGACCGGAGGTGGCGCCTTCGTCTGGCGGTTCCTGCTCGGCGGTTTCATCGAGGTGACGACGGATATACAGCCCCACCGGAATCACCAGCATCCCCAGTACGAACGGCAGTCGCCAGCCCCAGCTTTCGAGGGATTCGGCCGACAAGGTCGAACTCAACGCCAGCGCCACCAACGCGCCGAACATGAAGCTCAAGCCCTGGCTGAACAACTGCCAGCTCCCATAGAAACCTCGGTTTTTGTCGTCGGCGTACTCCATCAGCATCGCCGTAGAGGCGCCCACTTCGCCGCCCATGGCAAACCCTTGAACCAGCCGCGCCAGCACAATCAGCACCGGTGCGGCGAGGCCGATCTGCGCGTAGGTGGGGGCGATGGCAAACAGCAGCGAACCGAGCGCCATCAGCCATAGCGTGAGCATCATCGCCGGTTTGCGACCGACCCGGTCGGCGTAGGCACCGAGCACGATCCCGCCAATCGGACGCATGCCGAAGCCGACGCCGAACGTGGCCAGTGACAGCAGCAATTGCCCCAGCGTGCTCTCTACCGGGAAAAACTGCCGGCCGATGAGCGTGGCGAAAAAGCTGTAGACGGAAAAATCATAGAACTCGAGGCCTGAGCCAATGGTGATCGCGGCAATGGCCCGCGCACCGATGGGCTTGCGCGTCGCGGGTGCAGAGGCAGCGGCGCTGGTAATGGCAGTGGACATGGGGCGAACTCCTGAAGTTGTCGATACGGATCAGGCCAGGAAGGCTTCCACCAGTCGCACCCAGTAACTGGCGCCGGTCGCCAGGCAGTCGTCGTTGAAGTCGTAGCCGGGGTTGTGGACCATGCAGCCGCCCTCCCCGTCGCCATTGCCGATCAGCAGGTAACAGCCGGGGCAGCGTTGCAGCATGACCGCGAAATCTTCGCTGCCGGTCAGCGGTTTCATGTTCGGGATCAGCCCTTCCTCGCCCACCCAATCGACCGCCACCTGCCGCGCAAAAGCAGTCCTGGCCTCATCGTTGAACAGCGCCGGGAAGCGTTGCGCCTCGTCCACATCCACCGTCGCCCGCGCCCCGAAACCGCTGGCCTGAGCCTGGGCGATGCGGGTGATGCGCTCGATCAATTCATCACGCACCGAAGCCTTGAGCGCACGCACGCTCAACTGCAACTCGGCGTGATCGGGAATCACGTTGGCGGCCATCCCGGCATGAAAGGCCCCCACCGTCACCACCGCCGTGTCGAGCGGATCGACAGTGCGCGAGACGATGCTCTGCAATGCCATGACGATTGCGGATCCCGCCAGCACCGGATCCACCGCCTTGTGCGGCATCGCGCCATGGCCGCCCACACCGTCGACGCGGATCGTCACGGTGTCGGTGGAGGCCATGAACGGCCCTTCGAGAAAGCCCAGTTTGCCCACCGGCAACCCCGGCATGTTGTGCATGGCGAACACCGCGTCGCACGGGAAAAGCTCGAACAAGCCGTCATCGAGCATGCGTTGCGCGCCGCCGTCGCCCTCTTCAGCGGGCTGGAAGATCACCGCCAGCGAACCGTCGAAGTCGCGGCTTTCCGCCAGATATCGCGCCGCCGCCAGCAGCATCGCCGTGTGCCCGTCGTGCCCGCAGGCGTGCATTACGCCTTCGTGGCGACTCGAATACGGCAGCCCGGTCTGCTCGATGATCGGCAGCGCATCCATATCGGCGCGCAGGCCGATCATCTTGCCGCCATTGCCCTGGCGCAGCAGGCCGACCACGCCGGTGCCGCCCAGCCCGCGATGCACCTCATAGCCCCACTCGCTCAACTTGCCCGCCACCAGATCGGCGGTGGCGAACTCTTCGAAGCTCAGTTCCGGGTAGGCGTGAATGTGTTGGCGCAGCGCGATCATTTCTTCTTCGAGCGCACGGATACCGGGCAGTGCAGGCAAGTCGGTCATCAGCAGGTTCCTTGTTTTTATGGGGGCGTTTTCGGGTGTTCGACTGATACCCTGCGATCCTAATGACTTGCCGAATGCCGCGGCAGTCGCAAAAAACGGGGCTGAAAACCGTGGGTTTACACCGTCACAACCGGAGAAAAGGATGAAGCTGCATCAACTGCGGGCGCTGGTGATGATTGCCGACTGCGGCAGCATTCGTGCGGCGGCGCGGCAACTGGGGGTTTCGCAGACCGCCGTGGCCAAGGCCCTGCGTGAACTGGAGGAACACCTGCAATTGCCGCTGCTGGTGCGCAATGCCAGCGGCGTGGTGCTGACCGCTTACGGCCAGTCGCTGCTGCAGCATGCGCGGCAGATGCTCAGCCAGCTCGAGCGCGCACAACTGGAGCTGACACACCTGAGCGATCAGGCCCAGGGCCAGCTGCGCCTGGGCATCTCGCCGTGGATGGGCATGACCCTGTTGCCGGAAGTCGTCACCCTGTTCCGCCAGCGCATGCCGCAAGTGCGCCTGGAAATCTTCGAAGGCCTGATGGCCGTGGCCCTGCCAAAACTGCGCGACGGAACGATGGAGTTCGCGGTGGGCCTGGTCTCGTCACTGCTGCCGCGTCCGGAGTTCGTCAGTGAGCCGATTTTCTCCTACCGCATGGCGGTGGTCGCCCGTCACGAGCACCCGCTGCGCAAGGCCAGTTCCATCCATCAACTGGTCGAACAGGACTGGGTGGTCAACTACCCCGACGCCAGCCACGAAGGCTTGATGACCGAGCTGTTCTGGCAACACGGCGCGCAGATAGACCTGCAACACATCCACCGCGCCCACTCGCCGCAACTGACCCTGTCGCTGATCGAGCAGACCGACATGCTCAGCTACTTTCCCGAACCGATGCTGACAGTGCCCGGCTACCGCGAACGCGTTGCCCGACTCGATCTGGCCGAGACCTTCGCCAACGATGTCATCGGCATCGTCACCCCGCGCAACGCCCCGCTGGGTGCGGCGGCGCAGTGTTTTGTCGATTGCCTGCTGCAAGTGATCCGCCGTCGTGCACGCTCGGCACGGCCGGAAGATGTCGAGTTGTTCGATACGTTGGGGTTGTTGATCTGACGTCGTTCAAGGTTAAGATTCGGCCCGGTTCGGCTAACAGTTTAAGGATGACCACGGCATGTCCCCACTCGACACCTCCCTGCAAGACACCGCCGCCCCCGACGGCGTCTGCTTCGGTTGCGGCAGCAGCAACCCGCACGGTTTGCACATCAAGAGCTTCTGGCACGAAGACGGCGTACACGTCATGGCCGAGCATGTGCCCGAAGCCAAATACTGCGGCTGGCCGGAGCTGGTCTACGGCGGTTTGATCGCGATGCTGGTGGACTGCCACTCCAACTGGACGGCGATGGCTTACCACTACCGCGCCGAAGGCCGTGAGGCCGAAAGCCTGCCACGGATCAACTGCGTCACCGGCAACCTCGGCATCAAATTCATCAAGCCGACGCCCATGGGCGTCCCGCTGACATTGAAGGCGAAAGTCGAAGGAGACGTCGGGCGCAAGAGCCGGGTGATCTGCGAGGTGTATGCGGGGGATGTGCTGACGGCGGTGGGTGATTCGGTGTTTGTTCGGGTGGATACCGAACAGTTGGCGGCGAATGCCCACGGCCGCTGAAATGCAACGCTGAAGGAAAACACCATGCCCGATCGCAAAATCATCATCCCCGAATCCATGAAACCCATCGTCGAACGCGCCGGTTACGCTCCGGCGGTTCTGGTCGGCGACACGCTTTATTGCGCCGGTCAGGTGGGCCGCACGGCTGATCTGGCAGTCATCGAAGACCCCGAGCAGCAATTCATCCGTGCCTGGGAAAACCTCGACGAAGTGCTGAAGGCCGGCGGTTGCGCCTTTGAGGACGTGGTGGAGATGACCACCTATCACGTGGACATGAGCCGACACATGCCGGTGTTTCGCGAAGTGAAGAACCGCGTGTTCCCCAAAGGCTTCTGCGCCTGGACCTGCATCGGCGTCAGCGAGCTGGCCCATCCGGGGCTGCTGGTGGAAATCAAATGCGTGGCCGTGCGCAGGCGGGCTATACCTGTGTAGTGTTTTTCACTATCACCGCGAGGCGTTGAACCATGGACTTGACCCTCTACTACCATCCGTTGTCGTCCTACTGCCACAAAGCCCTGATTGCCCTGTACGAACACGGCGTCGCCTTCGAAAAACGCCTGATCGACCTGTCCAGCGAAGCCGAACGGGCCGAGTTGCGCGCGCTGTGGCCGTTGGTCAAATTTCCGGTGCCGCAGGATCGTGCCCGTCAGCGCAACGTGCCGGAGTCGAGTGTGATCATCGAGTATCTGGATCGCTATCACGCCGGGGCTGGCCGCCTGATCCCCGACGATTGGGACACAGCGCTGCAGGTTCGCCTCTGGGACCGGTTTTTCGACAACTACGTGATGACGCCGATGTCGCAGATCGTCGCCGACCGCATCCACAGCAGAAACACCGACCTGAGCAGCCAGCGCACCTTGCTGAACACCGCCTACGACATGCTGGAAAACCAGTTGGCCACCCACCCGTGGATCGCCAGCCCGGACTACAGCATGGCCGATTGCTCGGCCAGCCCGGCGCTGTTTTACGCCAGCACGCTGGTGCCGTTTGGCACCGACCGCCCTCGCCTGAGCGCCTATTTCGAGCGGCTGGTGCAGCGCCCGTCTTTCAGCCAGGTGATCGACGAAGCCAAACCGTGGTTTGACTTCTATCCCTTTGCCGAAGCGCTTCCCCAACGGTTTCGCTGACGAACGGCCTCACGCCGGCTGGTGACTGGTCACGCAGTGAATCCCGCCACCACCGGCCGCGATGGCGTCGATGTTGATCTGCACCACGTCGCGGTTCGGGTAGAGCTGCTTGAGCAGGTCGAAGGCCTTCTTGTCGGCATCCTTGTCGCCAAACTCCGGCGCAATCACCGCGCCGTTGATGACGAAGTAGTTGATGTAACCGGCCGCGAAGTCGTCGTTGTTCTTGTTGAATTTGGTCTTGCGCGGCTTCAGCGGTGGCGACACGGTGTGAATCTGCAGCGGGCGACCGTCAGCGTCGGTTGCCTTTTTCAGGATTTCCAGGTGCGCCAGCGTGACCTTGTGATCGTAGGATTGCGGGTCGGTGTCGAGGTTGGCGATCACTACACCGGGCTTGACGAAGCGCGCGTAGAAGTCGACGTGGGCATCGGTGATGTCCTTGTCCTTGATGCCCGGCAGCCAGATGATCTTGCGCAGGCCCAGGCGTGATTTCAGTTCCGCCTCGACATCGGCCTTGCTCCAGCCGGGGTTGCGGTTGGCGTTGACCCAGCAGCTTTCGGTCATGATCCCTGTGCCGTGACCATCGACTTCGATACCGCCGCCCTCGCCCACCAGTTCGCTACGGATGTAGGTCGCTTGCGCGTCTTGCGCTACACGTTGGGCGATTTTCGCGTCTTTGGAGTGCTGCTGCTTGTTGCCCCAACCGCTGAAATTGAAGTCCACCGCACCCAGACCACTTTTGTCATCGATGACGAAGTTGGCGCTGATGTCGCGCATCCAGATGTCGTCGAGGTTGGCGATCTGGTAGGTGATGTTGGACGTGCCGCAAATCTCTTCGGCCAGGCTGCGCTCGCCGCTGCGGCAGTAAATGGTCAACGGCTCGTAACGGGAGATGGCGCGGGCGATGCGGCCCAGGGCTTCCTGGACGTCTTCGGTGAAGTCTTCCCAGATCGCGTCCTGCGCGCCGAACGCCATGTAGGCACGTTCGTGTTTGTCGCCCTCGTCGGGCATGAACCAGCGACCTTCGCTGGCCGCCAGTACCCGTGCCGGGGACAGGCCGAGGCCCATGACGGCAGCGCCCACGCCGGCGGCGACTGAAACCTGTTTGATGAACTCGCGACGAGTTGGCATGTGTAACTTCCTGATGTGTAAGGGGCCGCCGAAGCGGCCCGGAAAAATCACTTTGCAGTGGCGGTCTTGAACTTGGTCCAGGTGCGCATGCGGGCGCGCATGTCGGCCTGGGGAATATCCTTGCCCGGTATCAGACGAGCATAGGTCGCTTCGTCGAGGTAGATGTCCGGGTTGTTGCGCATCGCCTCATCCACCATTGGCCGGGCCTTGGCGTTGGAGGTCGGGTAACCGGTGAAATTGCTGATCGCGGCCATGTTTTCCGGTCGCATCACGAAGTTGATGAAGTCGTAAGCGTATTCCGGATGTTTGGCATCGACCGGAATGGCCATGGTGTCCATCCACACCGTGGTGCCTTCGCGGGGCACGCGATACTGGAAGCGGGTCTTCTTGCCGGCGCTGTCCGAGGTGCGCTGGGCCTGGGTCATGTCGCCGCTGTAACCGAGGGACAGACACAGGTTGCCGTTGACCAGATCGGTCACCGGTTGCGACTGGAACTTGCGGATGTACGGCCGCAGCTTCATCAGCAAGTCACTCGCCGCCGCCAGGTCCGCAGGCTTGGCGCTGCGCGGGTCGCGGCCCAGATAATTGAGCACCACGGCCAGCACTTCGTCCGGTGAGTCGATCATCGAAATCCCGCAATCAGCGAACTTCGCCGCCAGCTCCGGTTTGAACAGCATGTCGAGGCTGTTGACCGGCGCATCAGCCATGCGCTGCTTGATCTGCTCAGCGTTGTAGGTCAGGCCGATGGTGCCCCAGGTATAAGGCACCGTGGCCTTGTTCGAATGCTCGTAATGGCTGCGCAGCTTTTGCAGGCCCGGTTCGATGTCGTTCATCGCCGTGACTTTCGACGGATCCAGCGGCAACAGGCTGCCGGCGCGCATCAGCCGTTCGGCCACGGTGTCGCCGGGGAAGATCAGGTCGTAGCCACTGCCGCCGGAGAGCATCTTGGCTTCCAGGGTTTCGCTGCCGTCCATCACGTCGTAGATCACCTTGATCCCGGTTTCGGCGGTGAACTTGCTCAGGGTGTCTTCGGCGAAATAATCCGCCCAGTTGTACAGCCGTAGCGTCTTGTCTTCGGCGTGCACGGCCGGCATCAGACCAGCCAGCGCCAGACCCAGGACGCCCAGCAACCACTTGTGTGAGGTATGCATATCAGACTCCTTGAGGATTCCAGCGGGCGTGAAGGTGACGGCCGTCCTGACTCAACAACGCACCGTACATTTCCGGGCGACGGTCGCGGTAGATGCCCCAGCTCAGGCGATCTTCGCGCATGGCCGACAGATCCAGGCTTTGCACCAGCACGCCGGTGCTGGCGCGGTCGGCTTCGGCGAGCATTTTTCCCTTGTGGTTGCAGATGAACGACGAGCCATAGAAATTCATTTGCAGCGTCGCATCGGTGCCCGCCACTTCGCGGCCGACGCGGTTGGACGCGATCACCGGCAGCAGGTTGGCAGCCGCGTGGCCGCGCATGGTCATCTGCCAGTGATCCCGTGAATCCAGATCCGCGCAGCCCGGTTCCGAGCCGATGGCGGTCGGATACAGCAGCACCTCAGCACCCATCAACGCCAGACAGCGGGCGGTTTCCGGGAACCACTGATCCCAGCAAATGCCCACGCCGAGGCGACCGAATGCGGTGTCCCAGACTTTGAAACCGGTGTCGCCGGGACTGAAATATTCCTTCTCCTGGTAGCCGATGGCGTTGGGGATGTGGGTCTTGCGGTACACGCCCAACAGACGCCCGTCGGCATCCGCCACGCTCAGGGAGTTGAAGTAGGCGTTGCCGGCCTTCTCGTACCAGCTCAGCGGCAGCACCACGCCGAGTTCACGGGCCAGCGCGGCGAAGCGCGACAGCACCTGACTGTCGCGGTACTCCTCGGCCAGCGCCATATGATGGTGACTCTGCTCGATGCAGAAATACGGCGTGGCGAACAGCTCCTGCAACAGAATCACTTGCGCACCCTGTGCCGCTGCTTCACGCACCAGTTGCTCGGCGCGATCAAGGTTGCTGTTCAGGTCCCAGGTGCACGGCATCTGGGTGGTGGCGACTTTCAACATCGTCATCGATCAACCCTCCACCGGCCAGGCTGGCTGTTGCTGGGTAATGCAATGCACACCGCCGCCGCCATGGGCCAGGTGATTGATCTGCACCGGCACCACTTCACGGCCCGGGAACGCCTTGGCCAGGGTTTCTGCCGCCACATGGTCGGCCTCGATGCCATACGCCGGCATGATGATCGCGCCGTTGGCGATGTAGAAATTGGTGTACGAGGCGCAGAACACTTCGGCTTCGGTGTCCACGGCATCGGTGGCTTCATACAGCTCGATCAGCTCGAATTGGCGGCCCTGGGCGTCGGTGGCCAGTTCCAGTACGCGGCGGTTCTCCCGCACCACTTCGGCGTATACCGAGCTGCGATCGTGAGTCGCATCCACCAGCAACACGCCGGGACGGGCGAAGGCGCAGACGCCATCGACGTGGCCGTCGGTCATGTCACCGGTGACGTAATCCGGATCCCCCGGCAGCCAGATGGTTTTTTTCACGCCGAGCAGGCGACTGAAGATCTCTTCCATCTCGGCCTTGCTCACGCCGGGGTTACGGTTGGGGTTGAGCAGCACCGATTCGGTGGTGATCAACGTGCCCTCGCCGTCCACGTGGATCGCGCCGCCCTCGTTGCTCAGCGCCGTGCCGAAGCACTCGCCGCCCAAGTGATTGAGCACGCGACGGGCCAGGCTTTCGTCCAGATCGTGGGCCGACTTGCCGCCCCAGGCGTTGAAGCGCCAGCTCACACCGGCCAGACCTTGCTCCGGATGAACGACGAAGCTCGGGCCGGAGTCGCGGCACCAGCTGTCGTTGACCGCCAGCGGGATCAGTTCGATGTTCGGCCCGCACAAGGCCTTGGCGCTGGCGATGGCCGACGGATCGACGACCATTTTCACCGGTTCGAACCGGCCGATGGCGTTGGCGACGCGGGCGAAATCTTCCTGCACCAACGGCAAGGTCACGCGCCAGCCCGACTCCCACAGGGCTTTGTTGTGGGGCCAGACCATCCAGGTCGCGGCGTGCGTCACCCACTCTGCCGGCATCATCCAACCGCTGTTGTTGTTTTTGTTCTGCTGCATGGTAAAAAGCCCTTTGAGTTAAGCCATTGTGTTCAATGAAAACAGCCTTGGCGGCGTTGACGTGCATGCTAATGGCGGCCTGACGGGCAAACAAACGATGGATTTAGCGGAAAACTGATTAGAGGAACTTATCGATCATGCTGAAACACTGGCCACCCCTCAGCTCGTTGCGCGGCTTCGAAGCCGCTGCAAGATTGGGCAGTTTTCACAAGGCCGCCGAGGAACTGAGCCTCACGCAGTCGGCCATCAGCCAGCAGATCCGCAGCCTTGAGGCGTACCTGGAGCAGCCGCTGTTTTTTCGCAGCGGGCGCAGCGTGGCGCTGACCGACGCGGGCCACGATCTGCTCAGCACCACTCAGGCGATGTTGCAGCAACTGTCGGTGGGCATCCGGCGGCTGGGGCAATACCAAAAGCCCAATCAACTGGTGCTCAACACTACGCCGGCGTTTGCCCGGCACTGGTTGCTGCCGCGTCTGGGGGATTTCCGACAACAGTACCCGCAGGTCGATCTGTGGATTTACAGCACTGATGAAGTGCCGGACATGGCGACCCAGACCATTGATATCGCCGTGCGCGACGACATCAGTTCTCAGGCTGAGTGCAGCTTCAAGGTTCTGCATGCCGACCGCCTCTTTCCCGCGTGCCATCCGAGCGTGTTGGCGCAGCCCGCCGCGCAGCGCACTACACTGCACGGTGAGCGGGAAATGGACTGGAGCCATTGGGCCGTAGAGGCTGGAGTTGATATCGGGCAGCAGGAACAGGGCTTGAACTTCTCTGACCCGGGCCTGCTGCTGGACGCGGCTTGCTCAGGTCTCGGAATTGCGCTGGTCAGTCAGTTGCTCAGCCGCCAGGCACAGGAAAACGGGCTGTTGCAGCCACTGGTGGAGCAAACCATTCGCGGCCCGAACTGGGCGATGCTGACCCATCGCGACAGCGAGAACGACCCGATGGCGCGATGCTTCAGTCAATGGCTGTCAACTCGACTGGCGGAGCCCGGACCGCTGGCTCAGACGACTGAGTATTGACCTGCGCCGAGCCGGCCTTCCAGCCGACCGAACAGTACGTAATGCTGATAACCGCTGGTAAAAGCCCCGGTAGAAATCGCGTTCTTGACGTCCTGATTCATATGCAGGTACTGCGCTTCGTCGAAGTTCTCAGCACTGACTTCGCCATTGCGCCCAAGCCTGTCGCTGTCGACTGGCAAGCCGTTAATCGTGCGCTGGTGGAAGTCGACAATCCGGTTGATGGCGTGACTTTTCAACGATCCCGTGTTGGGGGACATAGCGTAGATGTGCAATCCGTTGTTCGCGCAGCGATTGCACATGTCGACGCAGTTCGGCTGAGTGGACTTGCGTTCGGTCAGTTGCGCCAGCGGCATGTCCAGGTATTTGCCGACTTGATATTCGGTCTGATTGAAAATGGAACAACACAAGACGGTATTGCCATTGCAGTCAAGCACCAGCCAGTCATCCTTGAGCGTGCATGCCTGCTTGGGGTACTGGCGGACCAGATTGACCAGGTCGTCATAAGGCGGCAGCGCGAGTCGCTGCAAGGTCTTGCGATCGGTATCGGTCACCGACGGGTCGCGCTCGATCAGCGCCATCGTCTTCTCCAGCGGCATCATCACTGAGAAGCCGCTCGAGAACTCGAAGCCCAGGGCCTCGCTGAATTCGCGCATCAGCCCTTCTTCTTCGATGTTGTCCAGGTAGCGGTGGTAATAGACCTCGATCCGCGTGGTCAAGCCATGCTTCTGCTTGAGCTCATGCAGTTTGATCATGTTGGCCTTGACGACTTCAATGTCACCGCCAACGTGCCCTTGTTCGTACGTCTGCTGATAAAAACCTGACAGCGAGATGCGGAAGAACCATGGATTGGCGAGCATCGCCGTCTCCATGTTTTTCGCCAGATTCAGATTGGAACTGATACCGCTGCGCAAACCGGCCGCGTTGATGATCTCGACAAATTCGCCGATTCGCGGGTGGATCAACGGCTCGGTCCAGTTATACAGAAAAATCGACTCGACCCCTTCGCTTTGAGCCTTCTCGACGATCTTCCTGAACATGTCGAGTTGCATGGCTTTCTTGAAGTTGGCGTTTTCCGAGTTACCCATCGGACACGAAGGGCAGCTCAAATTGCACGCGCCGACAATATCGATGTACATATTCATTACGAGTGATCCTTGATTGAATAGCGGTGCAATCAGACCTGCCGACTTTCGAGATCGCTGTTATTCGCTATTTATTTGACAGTCCCGGAACGCGATCAGCAAGTTTTGGGCCATTGGCACGCTCGGCCATCAACTCCACGATCCAATCGATAAATACCCGCAGTTTTCGGCTGATATGCCGGTTCGGCGGATACGCGACATACAGCGGCATCGGCTCAAGATCCCAATCTTCGAACAGCGCCACCAGCTCGCCTCGGGCCTCATATTCAGCCGACATGTAGCGAGGCAGCCAAAGCACGCCCAGGCCGGCAAGGCCTGCCGCCAAATAGGCGTTGCCATCATCGACCGCCAGGACATGCCGGCCCCTGATCAGGAGAGATTCATTGGCGTTGCGCAGGGCGTAAGGCACCGGTTTGCCGGTGCGCGCCCAGAGAAATCCCACCACCCGATGCTGCGTGTCTTCCAGCTCCCCGGGATGCTCAGGCGTTCCGACGCTATCCAGATAGCTCGGCGCCGCAAATACCCCCAGTTGCAGGTCGGCAACCCGACGGGCCATCAGCGACTGATCCAGCAATTCGCCGCCGCGCACCACGCAATCGACATTCTCATCGATGATGTCGACGATGCGATCACTGACGCCCATGTCGATCTGAATATCCGGATAACGCCGGTGAAAGTCCGGCAACGCCGGTATCAGGATCAAGCGTGCCAGCGGGCTCGGCACATCCACCCGTAGCCGCCCGCGGGGTGCAGCAGAAGCCTGGCTAATACCGGTTTCAGCATCGTCCAGGTCCGCCAGAAGCCTGACCACCCGCTCGTAGTAAATCGCACCGTCAGCGGTAACGTTGACCTTGCGCGTGGTGCGGTTGAGCAACTTGATCCTAAGGCGCGCCTCCAGTTGCTGCACCAGATGGGTCACGGTGGTCTTGCTCATGTGCAGGGTTTCGGCGGCTTTGGTGAAACTGCCCGCCTCCACCACTCGGGCGAAGGCCTGCATCGCGTCAAAACGGTCCATATCCAACCTCTAATGGCGGCTCGATTGTTTGGAATTTACAAACAGTGATCGCCAAGGTTGCGCGTTTATCGGGCCGATGCAAGTCCCCAGAGTTTCTCCATCGCAGGTTTTTCAACCCATTGAAGGAGACACCCCATGACCCATAATCAGCCAAAACGCGACGTGGTTTTTCCTCCCGGGCGCCATGCCTTGTACGAGCGCAATCGCTATTCGCCGGCCGTTCGTTCCAACGGTTTTCTGTTTGTCTCCGGGCAAGTCGGCAGCCTTGAGGACGGCTCGCCCGAGCCGGATCTGAAGCAACAGGTGCGCCGGGCCTTCACCAACCTCAACGCGATTCTCGGCGCGGCCGGCGGCAGCTTTGATGACGTGGTGGACGTGACCGTGTTCATGGTCGACCCGCAATCGACCTTCGAAACCATCTGGGAAGTGGTGCCCGAGTTCTGGGGCGAGGCGCCTCATCCGACGATTACGGCGGTCGGCGTAACGTGGCTGTATGGCTTTCAGTTCGAGATCAAGGTGATTGCCAAAGTGCCGGAATGACCTGATATCGCGTCGATTTGCAGCACGGGCCGCCAGTCTTCAGACTGTCGGCCCGCATTCCTTTTGCGATCCATCGCCATGCCCGACATCTTGCTCAAGCCCAGTCTCCCCGGCATCGCCCTGCGCCGCTGGCGTGTGCTGCACCGCGTCAAGCAAAGCCATGCCGCTGAGTTGTTCAAGGTTACCCAGTCGACGATTTCCCGTTGGGAAAGCGGTGTGCAGGCGATGGAGCCGGACGCGCATCGGCAACTCGAAACGTTGCTCGCGGCGCGACTCGACAGCGCCGCCGATCAGGCCCTCGCACGACTGGTGACGGAAAGTGCGCGGCCGGTTCACCTCGTCTGCGACCTGACCCATCGCCTGCTGGCCTGCTCCCCGGCCCGGGCCGCGCAGTTCGCCAGCCCGCTGAGCGATCTGCTGGGGCAATCGCTGTGGCGTTTTGCGACAGCGGAAATCCAGCACAAGGAATCCTTGCTGGATGACACCGGCTGGCGGGAAGTACAGGCGCCGCCGGCTCTGGAATTCCTGACGGGCAGCAATGACTCCGCCCTCGTGCCGATCCAGCCGGGCCTCTGCCGCTGGACGCGGATCGCCCTCTCCGACGGCACCGCCGCACGGCTGGTGGAAACGCTATAGGCCACCCGCCGCATATTTTATGCGTGGACGATGATCGAGCCCGGGCCTAGGCTTTGAGCCCTGCTCTCTATATCCCGGCTATCGTATGAACCTCGAAAAAATCAAGGGACGCCTCGACTTCCTGCGCGAAGCAGAACGGCTCAAGGACGTCCTCAGAAGCGCGCACACTTCCTCCGGGCGCAGCGAAAGCACCGCCGAACACAGCTGGCGCCTGTGCCTGATGGCGATCGTGTTTGCCGACGATCTGGCCGGGCTCGACGTGCTGAAAGTCCTGAAAATGTGCGTCATCCACGACCTCGGCGAGGCCATCAACGGTGACATTCCGGCGGTCGATCAAGCCGGTTTTCCCGACAAGGGCAAACAGGAACGCAACGACTTGCTGCTGCTCACCCGGTCTCTGGACGACGCCCTGAGAAACGAAATCCTCGCGCTCTGGGACGACTACGAAAACGCCGGCTCCCCCGAAGCCAAGGCCGTGAAGGCACTGGACAAGCTGGAAACACTTTTACAACACACTCAAGGACAGAATCCGCCAGACTTCGACTATGGCTTCAACCTGGCCTACGGCAAGCAATACACCAACGCCGATCCGCTGTTCGAAACCCTTCGGACCCTGATCGACCGGGATACCCGAGAACGCATGAATACAAACATCACCCTCCGCAACGAACGCCCCGAAGACATCGACGCCATCGCCCGAATCACCGAGGCCGCGTTCCAGCACGAAGAACACTCCAGCCACACCGAACAATTCATCGTCAACGCCTTGCGCCGCGCCGGCCAGCTCAGTGTTTCGCTGGTGGCGGTGGAGAACGACACGGTGGTCGGCCATGTAGCCATTTCACCGGTGACGATTTCCTCCGGCACTCAAGGCTGGTATGGCCTGGGCCCGATCTCCGTATGCCCGACCCGCCAGCAGCAAGGCATCGGCTCGGCGCTGATGAAAGCTTCGCTGGCGGAGTTGCAGCGCATCGGCGGCGTTGGTTGCGTGGTGCTGGGTGATCCGGGCTATTACGGTCGTTTCGGCTTCAAGGCCCATGCCGGTCTGGAGTTGCCGGGGATTCCGGCGGAGTATTTTCAGGCGTTGGCGTTTGGCGGGGAGTTGCCGGTGGGTGTCGTGAAGTATCACGAAGCTTTCGAGGCTACCGAGTAGCACCCCAGCGTTTTTAATTGCTCACATTTCGTGTTCAACGGCTTCACCAAAGCGCGCTTGATGCAGGTTCTGCAATCAACAATTCTGTCCGTACGTTGTTTTTGCACTGACAGAAAAGAGCCTGCGCCATGCCCAGCCCGAGAACCCTGTACCAGAAACACATCGACAGCCACACCGTCTGCGATCTCGACGATCAGGGCCATGTGCTGCTTTACATCGACCGCCAGGTCGCCAACGAATACACCAGCCCCCAAGCCTTCAGCGGTTTGCGCGACGCCGGGCGCAAAGTCTGGCGGCCCGCTGCGACATTGGCGGTGGTCGATCATGTGAACCCCACCGCACCAAAACGCATCGCGACCATGCCCGACGCCGGCGGTGCGCGGCAGGTGTCTTATTTCGAAGAGAATTGCCGCGACTTCGGCATCGAGCTGTTCGATGTGCTGGACAAGCGCCAGGGCATCGAACACGTCGTCGCACCGGAACAGGGTTTCATTCTGCCTGGCATGGTGGTCGCGGCCGGTGACAGCCACACCACCACTTACGGCGCACTGGGAGCGTTCGGTTTCGGCATCGGCACCTCGGAAATCGAACACCTGCTGGCGACGCAGACCCTGGTCTACAAACGCCTGAAAACCATGCGGGTGACGGTGAACGGCGAGCTTGGTGCGGGCGTCACGTCGAAAGACATCATCATGGCGCTGATCGAGCAGATCGGTGCTTCAGGGGCCACCGGTTATGCCATCGAATTCGCCGGCCCGGCGATCAGCGACCTCAGCGTCGAAGCACGCATGACCATCTGCAACATGGCCGTGGAGGCCGGCGCTCGTGGAGCGTTCATGGCGCCGGACGACAAGGTCTTCGCCTATCTGCAACTCAAGCCGCGCGCGCCGAAAGGCGAAATCTGGGAGCAGGCGGTCGAGCGCTGGAAAGGCCTGCACAGCGACCATGGCGCGGTGTTCGACAGTGAAGTCAGCCTGGATGTCTCGGCGCTGGAACCGATGGTCACCTGGGGCACCAGCCCGGATCAGGCCGCCCCGGTCGGCGGACGAGTGCCGGACCCGGCCAGCCAGCCCGATCCGATTCTGCGCCAAGGCCTGCAACGCGCCCTCGATTACATGGGCCTGACACCCGGCACGCCGCTGAACGAAGTGGTGATCAGCCACGCCTTCATCGGCTCCTGCACCAATGCGCGGATCGAAGACTTGCGTGACGTTGCCCGTGTGGTGCGCGGCAAACGAGTCGCGGCTCATGTGCGGGCGATGATCGTGCCCGGCTCGACGCTGGTGCGCGATCAGGCGGAAGCCGAAGGGCTGGCGCAGATCTTTCGCGACGCCGGTTTCGAATGGCGGCAATCGGGATGCTCGATGTGCCTGGCGATGAACGACGACGTGCTCGCGCCCGGTGATCGCTGTGCGTCCAGCACAAATCGCAACTTCGAAGGTCGTCAGGGCGCCGGGGCGCGCACTCACCTGATGAGCCCGGCGATGGTTGCCGCAGCCGCCATCACCGGACATTTGACTGACGTTCGCGCCTTCGCGCCGGGAGTTTGAGCCATGCAACCGTTCACCACTATCAGCGGCAGCGCCGCGCCGTTTCTGGCGGCCAACATCGACACCGACGTGATCATGCCCAAGCAGTTTCTCAAGGGCATTGATCGTCAGGGGCTGGACCGGGGGCTGTTTTTTGATCTGCGTTTTCTGGCCTCGGGTGCGCCCAACCCCGAGTTTGTGCTCAATCAGCCCGCCTGGCAGGACGCGGCGTTTCTGGTGACCGGACCGAATTTCGGCTGCGGCTCCAGTCGTGAACATGCGGTGTGGGGCTTGAAGCAGGTCGGGATCCGGGCGCTGATCGGCACCACGTTTGCCGGGATCTTCTACGACAACTGTCAGCGCAACGGCGTGCTGGTGATTCAGCTCGATGCCGCGCAGCTCAAGCAGATCGCCGACATCATCAGCGTTCCGGCGACCGCGCATGTCCGCGTGAATCTGCCCGAGCAGATCATCGAACTGGCAGACGGAACACGCATCGCTTTCGAGATTGATGAGTTGCGCAAACAGTCACTGTTGCTGGGACTGGACGCCATCGGCACGACGCTGCAACGGGCCGGGCAGATTCGCGCGTTTGAAGCGCGACATCTGGCAGAAAATCCCTGGCTGGGCTGAACACAAAAAACCGGGTGGCTCACTGAACCACCCGGTTTTTCATTCGACGGACAAGTCGCGGAAATACTCTTCAAGAAACTCCACGCAGACCCGCAACTTGGCCGACTCGCTGAGCCGCGTCGGGTACACCGCCCAGACGTTGGCGCTCTGGGTGTAATCCGCCAGCACCTGCACCAGCCGCCCCTGTTCGAGCATCGGTTTGACGTCCCACATCGAGCGCAACAGAATCCCGCCGCCGCTCAAGGCCCACTCCATCACGATCTCGCCACTGTTGGAGGACAGCGGGCCGCTGACCCGCACCGATTCCTGCTGCCCGTCCTTGGTGAGTTCCCAGATGCCGAACGCATTGTTGCGTTCCTTCAGTACCAGGCAATCGTGGTCTTGCAGATCTTCGAGGGTTTGCGGCGTGCCCCGGCGTTCAAGGTAGTCCGGCGTGGCACACAGCACCCGCCGGTTGCTGACCAGTTTGCGCGCCAGGTGCTGGCCCGGCAGGTCATCGCCCACCAGAATCTCCAGGTCGAAGCCCTCGCCCACCAGATCAACTACGCGGTCGAATACGTCCAGGCGGATGTCGAGCTTCGGGCAGGTTCGGGCCAGTTGGCTGATCGCCGGCGCCACGTGATTGCGGCCAAAACCGAAGCTGCTGCAAATGTGCAGCGACCCGGCTGGCTGGTGCCGGGCCTGGGCCATCTCGCCGAGGAAATCATCGAAATCCCCCAGCAGCTTTTCCGCCCAGATCCGTACCCGCTCGCCATCGTCGGTCAGGGCGATGCGCCGGGTGGTGCGGTGCAACAGTTTTGTCGAGAGCGTGCTTTCGAGCACCGCGATGCGTTTGCTGACGTAGGCCGGCGAATAGCCCAACTCATCGGCCGCGCTGGCGAAGCTGTTCTTGCGGATGACTGTCAGGAATACCTTGAGGTCTTCGGGCAAGGGAAACTGGTCACGATTCGTGTTCATACAGCGCGCTCATCCACTGCCTGCTTCATGATTCGCGCAGGATAGCAGCGGCCATGACCGTTCGGCGCTTTTTCTGGCAGCCCCGAACAAACAGGACTAGGGTTGCGTGGCTGGCGATATGCTGGCCACTTGGCAAACGTCTCTCGACGAACGCCATCAGCAGCACTGGAAGAAAAATCAGGGATGGTTTTTGTGCTTGCGGGTTAATGCACTCTTGATGAGTGAACAACCTATCCCTGTGTTTCGTTGCTTTCTATCAAGGACAGAAAGATGACCAACGTACAGGCGAACTTCTCTTGCCCTCTGCCACGGCAGACGCGCCTCCCGACTCAGAACAGCAGGCCGGACAGCAGACCCGACGGTTTCGGCTGACGCCCGCGGCGTCGCATCGGCGCCCATTCAATCACCACGATTTGACGGATCCGGACGGATCAGGCGTTCACCTCGCCAGGCACCACTGTCGCCAGTGATTCCTGCCGCTGGCTGTCGCCTGCCTGTCAGGAAAGACGCCCCTCGCCTGAAGGGGATGTTCGGCAACCACCACGAGGAAACCCTCGATATGACTGGCTCAAAACACAACATGCCGCCTTACGGCGTCGCTATCCAGAGCGCTATCACGGGAGGCGATCTGCAACAGATGAAGACTTTGTTGAAGCAGCGCGATTCAACGAAGCCGGAAGCGAAGGAGCTGCAAACCGCGTACGAAAAACTGGCCAAAGAAGTTTCCCGTCTGGAAAAACACTAAGGCCATTTCCCACATTGCAATGGAGGCAATTCACATGTCTGGTTCAGTTCAGCAACAAAATGTCGGCTTGTTCCCCGTGAGCTATCGGATCGGCACGGGTCAGCCGGGGGCGCAGAGCCTTGCGCTCAACCTGCTGGTTTCCACACCGCAGCATGAAGTCAGCGGCACCTCCGCCATCACTCAGGCAACCAATCCTCCGCTGGACATCGATTCGGATGTCTGGGGCGAATACACCTACCTGACGGTCATGAAGCCGGGTGTCAGTAAAATCCTGATTACCGCCGAGGGCAATGAAGGCGGCCCCGGCTCCAACTCCATCGTGAACTTCAAGATTCAACTGGTGGTCGGCACCGACTGGCGTGAAGGCGTGGCCAATTACGAGTATTTCGACGGGCAACGCTGGCACGAGCTGAACAACGTGCCGGCGCATCTGGTCGAGGTGCCCTCGAATGTCTTCCAGCCGTTCCATCCCGGCCCGGTGATTCTTCCGCATCCGCCGATCCTGCCGCTGTATGCCGCGCCGATCCAGAGCGCCATCGCCAGTGGCGACCTGGCCCAGATGAAAAACCTGGCGAAGCTCGCCCAGCAGCAACTGGATCAGCAACCTCAACTGCAAAAGGCACTGGACGCCGCCAAGAGCGAAATCAGCAAGCTGCAGGCCCGCTGATTCGACCACTGAGTCCGCCATTCACTTAAGGGAGTAAGCACCATGTCGATTGGACTTTTTCATACCCGCCTCATCGCCAGCAACTCACTGCTCGGCGCTCCGGTTCTGACACTCGACCTCGTGGTCGATACCGTGCGTAAAAAAGTCAGCGGCGCTGCCAGCGTCTTTCAAAGCACCTGGCCACCGGTCAATTTCCATGCCCGGGTCTGGGGCGATTATTCCGAGGCACGGCTGACCCCATCGACCGAGAATTACATCATTCTCACCCTCGATGGCAGCCCGAGCGGTCCGCTGAGTCAGATTGCGCAGACCTTCAGCCTCAAGGGCATCCTCGACGACTGGACCAGCGGCTTTGTCGATTACCGTTACAACGAGGGTGGCCAGTGGCATTACGTGAGGCACGTCGCTGTGCATCAGGCGCCGACCATCGAGCCGCAACCGCACGAGCGTCACTTCCAGCCGCTGTATGCCGTGGCCGTGCAGCAGGCGCAAACCAGTGGTGATCTGGCGCAGCTGAAAACCGTGGTGCAACAGGGCGAACAGCAACTGGCCCACCAGGGCGCATTGCGCAGTGCCCTCGAGCAACTGAACGCAGAAATCGCGCGTCTGGAAGCACGCTAAACCGCACGCCCCGGGCGAGGCCACTGCCGGCCTCGCCCGGTCTTGCGGCGAATCGAGATCAGTCCAATCGTGCCGCGCACAGGACCGTGCGCAAGGATCTCCCATGACAGACATCCGCCCTGCCCGTTACCTCAGTGACACCGATCTCAAACGCTACGTGCCGGTGCACGTGGTCTGGGAAATCACCCTGGCCTGCGACCTCAAATGCCTGCATTGCGGCTCACGCGCCGGGCATCGACGCCCGGATGAACTGAACACCCGTGAATGCCTCGATGTCATCGATTCCCTCGCCGCACTCGGCACCCGCGAGATCACCCTGATCGGCGGCGAAGCCTATCTGCGCAAGGACTGGACGCAACTGATCCAGGCCATCCACGACCACGGCATGTACTGCGCGATCCAGACCGGCGGACGCAACCTGACGCCGGCGAAGATGCAGGCCGCAGTCGATGCGGGCCTCAACGGAGTCGGGATTTCGCTGGATGGACTCGCACCGTTGCACGACAAAGTGCGTAACGTGCCCGGTTCGTTCGACAAGGCGGTCGATACCCTGCGCCGGGCCAAGGCGTCCGGGCTGGCCGTCAGCGTCAACACCCAGATCGGCGCGGCCACCCTGCCTGATTTGCCGGAGCTGATGGACACCATCATCGAACTCGGCGCCACCCACTGGCAGATCCAGATCACCGTGGCCATGGGCAATGCCGTGGATCACCCGGAACTCTTGCTGCAACCCTATCAATTGCTGGAGGTGATGCCGCTGCTCGCACGGCTGTATCGCGAAGGCGTGGACCGCGGCCTACTGATGAACGTCGGCAACAACATCGGCTATTACGGCCCTTACGAACATTTGTGGCGCGGCTTCGGAGACGAGCGCGTGCACTGGAGCGGTTGCGCGGCCGGTCAGACGGTGCTGGCGCTTGAGGCCGACGGCACGGTGAAAGGCTGCCCGTCACTGGCGACCGTCGGCTTCTCCGGCGGCAACGTGCGCAACATGAGCCTGCACGATATCTGGCACTACAGCGAAGGTATCCACTTCGGCCGCCTGCGCTCGGTCGACGACCTGTGGGGCTACTGCCGCAGTTGCTATTACAACGACGTCTGCCGGGGCGGCTGCACCTGGACATCGCACTCGCTGCTGGGCAAGCCCGGCAACAATCCTTACTGCCATTACCGCACCCTGGAACTGCAAAAGCGCGGACTGCGCGAGCGCATCGTCAAGCTCGAAGACGCCGCGCAACGCTCCTTCGCCGTCGGCCGTTTCGATCTGATCACCGAACGCATCGACACCGGCGAGCAAGTCAGCAGCGTCAGCGACAGCGGCCAGGTGATCAAACTGGCGTGGATCAATCAGGGCCAGAAGTCGCCGGAGGAAGGACGCATCCCCGTGCAACTGGCACTGTGCCGCAGCTGCCTGCAATACATTCACCCCCACGAATCGATCTGCCCGCACTGTCACGCCGACGTCGCGGCGGCCGAGGCCAGGCACCAGACCGACCGGGCGCGTCAGCAGGCGATCATGAACACGTTGACGGGGTTGCTGGGGGTGGCGCCGAGTACGTTGGTGTGAAATCGGCTCCAGGCGCCCGCAGGATTCGGGCGCCTGGACCTCCAAAATGGCTCGAAAATCCGGCCCTCTCAGCCGCTCGGGGAAATAAGTAGCTGTTTTCCATGAAATTTATTTGCCTGAGGGGTTCCCAGAACGCAAGAGCGCTGGTAAAGTGCCGCCCACTGTTGCAGAGGTCCTCTCGGGACTGAACACAATAGCTACAGGGGCGTCGCCAAGCGGTAAGGCAGCAGGTTTTGATCCTGCCATGCGTTGGTTCGAATCCAGCCGCCCCTGCCATTTTTTCCTCGTTTCACCCTCCTCCGCTTCATCTCTGCCTCAACGGCAAATCACTTTTTCGAATTCAACGTAATCGCCGAACGCACCAGCGCTTTCAGTGCCTTTGCATCTATTTTGTCGTCTTCGTGAACATCAATCGCCCGCCGGGTATTGCCTTCAAGGCTGGCATTGAACAGTCCCGACGGATCCTCCAGCGCCGCGCCCTTGGCAAACGTCATTTTCACCACGGCCTTGTAGGTCTCTCCGGTGCAGATGATGCCGTTGTGTGACCAGACCGGAACGCCGCGCCACTTCCACTCCTCGACGACCTCCGGATCGGCCTCGTGAATGATCGCGCGAATTTCGGCCAGTTTCTGGCCGCGCCAGTCGTTGAGTTCCTTGATTCTTGCGTCGATCAGCGCCGAGGGATTCTCGGTCGCCGCGCCACCACTGTCCTTCTTCATATCCTTGTTCTCCCGAAAACCTTGTCCGCTATCCAGCGTAGCGCCGACTGCGCCAGACGACGGGCAAAAAAAAGCCCCGCAAGGTGCGGGGCAAAGGAATTGGTTGGTTGCGGCCAACCAAAGGAGCATCGTCAAAAGCGCTGACCGTCAGGCGTTACAGGCACTCCTGGGCAGCCCGTTCAAAACTCGACGGCATGAAACTCGACGCCAGCAAGTGGCGCTCGTACAAGAACACCTTGCCGCCATCCTGCGCCTTGTAGGCTTCCAGCACGTTGTCCGCCGACACTTTGCTCGGCACCACAATCCGGTAGCTGCGCTGGGTCTGGGAGACGGTCGGGTTCATCGCACTGTTCTGCAGTTTCGGCACGACGCATTCGGCGTACTGGGCCGGGGTCTTGTGAGTCTGCAAGGTCAGCGTCGGATCGTTCGGCGCGGAAGCGCAGGCGGTCAGCAGCAAAGTGGCAGAAGCCATGGCAGGGATAAAAAAGGCACGCATGGATAAAATCCTGAAAATAAAAGGTCCGGTTCTCAAGCAACGTTCAGCGTCACGGGCGCTGCCGTTGCGATTTCTGATTTGGGTGTTCAGCCTGCACTCACCAGGGCTTTGAGCGAATCGTCGAACTGCTTCAAGGCGCTGAATTGCAGGTCCCGTTGTTTTTCGATCTGGGCTGCAATCTCGGGTGCAGCCTTGTTGTGAACCCACACCGACGGCAGCTGTTTCTCCACCGCACCTTCGGCCTTGCCGATGTATTGCAGGTTGGCGTCGTAGAAACGTGCGGCGAAGCGCGCTTCTACCTGGCTGTTACGCTGGGTCAATAGACGGTTGTGGGTGTCGAGCATCACCACCACGTCGGGATGGGCCTGTACCAGTTGATCCAGGCTGTCGTAGACGGTCACCGAGAGAAACTGCTGTTGCAGCGAACTCATCAACCAGTCGATGGCCAGTTCCGGATCGGAGCTGTTGACGAAGGCCTCGCGGATTCGCGCATCGAGCGCATCCTTGGCACCGTTCACCGCCACATCGTGGTAACGCTCGAGGTATTGCAGGTTGTCCAGGGTGTTTTCGCTGTACAGCACACCCACAGTTTGCGAATGCTGCAGCCCGCTGCTGGCGCCGCCGATGGGAAGAAAATGGCACGTACCGGCGTCGGCTGCGTAAGTCGGTGCAGTGGTGGCTACCCCGCCCATCAGCAGGGCGACCAAAGCCAGTCGGGTCAGAGTCTTCATCGCGCAAATTCCTTGAGCTGCGTTTCGATGGAGGCGATTTTCCGCCTGTCGGCCGCAAAGCAGAACTTGCGTTTCTTGATGGTCACTATTACTTGAACCAATAGTTGCGCAGCGTGCAGACTGCTGCACACTCGATCACAACGAAAACAAATGAGGATTTTCCGTGCGTACCTTTGATTTGATCCGCGATGCCGTCCTGCCCGAATTCCGCGACCGGGTGGCCGAATACCTCGTCGAATACGAAACCGTGCTGGGCCAGTCGGCAGACGATTCGGAGTCGGTGCGGGCCGTGGCCAATCAGTTGCGTGGTTATCTGCGCGGCCTCAACACCACGCGAGTGCTGGGCATGGCGGACTGGGAAGAACTCGACCGGCGTGTGCTGGACACCTGGCTCGCGCATACGCGATGACCCGCTAGACTCTTCAGGCTGCGCCCGCAGCGCCAGACCTGGAGGTGTCCTGTGAGCAATAACACCGAACCGACGACGTTTACCGGTTGGGCCGCCACTTCGGCCGGCGCTCCGCTGGAGCGTTACAGTTACGATCCCGGCCCGCTCGGGGATGAAGAAGTCGAAGTCGCCGTGGAATATTGCGGCGTCTGTCACTCCGACCAGTCGCTGATCGACAACGATTGGGGCATCAGCCAATACCCGTTCATTCCCGGCCACGAAGTGGTTGGCCGCATCGTGCGTGCAGGCCCGCAGGTTCGCGGACTGGAAGTCGGCCAGCGCGTGGGCATCGGCTGGTACAAGGGCAGCTGCATGCATTGTTCGTCCTGCATCGGCGGCTCCCATCACCTATGCGCTACCGCCAAACCCACGATCATCGGCAGCCACGGCGGATTCGCCGATCGGTTGCGCACTCACTGGGCCTGGGCCCTGAAACTCCCGGACAACCTCGACCCCGCCCTCGCCGGCCCATTGTTCTGCGCCGGTTCCACGGTGTTCAACCCGCTGGTGGAGTTCGACATCAAGCCGACGGACCGGGTCGGCGTGGTGGGCATCGGCGGCCTCGGTCATCTGGCGCTGCGCTTTCTCAATGCCTGGGGCTGCGACGTCACGGCGTTCACTTCGTCACTGAGCAAACAGGACGAAGCCAAACGCCTTGGCGCGCACAAGGTCGTCGCGTCCACCGACAGCGATGCGCTGAAGGCGATTGCCGGCACGCTGGATTTCCTGCTGATCACCGCCAACGCCAACCTCGACTGGACGGCCATGCTCGCCACCCTGCGCGGCAAGGGGCGGCTGCACTTCGTCGGCATCGTGCCGGACGCGATTCCGGTGCACGTGTTCAATCTGATCCCTCAACAGAAATCCTTGTCCGCCTCCCCGGTGGGCTCGCCCGCCACGGCGGCGACCATGCTGGAGTTCTGCGCGCGGCATCAGATCCTTCCGCAAGTGGAGGAATTTCCGATGAGCAAGGTCAATGAAGCCGTCGAACATCTGCGCAGCGGCAAGGCGCGGTATCGGATTGTGTTGAACGCCAGTAAATGAATGAAAAGCGCATGAGTTAATCGCTCATGCGCCTTTTTTGTGCCCGGAGAAAAGGCTGTTTCATGGTTTTCTCGCTGATCTCCTTATTCCGTAAATCAAGCAGATGGCCATTTTTTAATCTTTTATCGCTATTACTGATGCCCCTTATGATGGCTCGCGCCTGCACTCAACTCATAAAAAGGGACGTTCCATGCAAAAAAGCCTGTTGGTGGCTGCACTGTTTCTGGCAATCAGCGGTTGTGCCACGCCTCCTCCTTCCTCCGTACATACCAAAGATCCCGCCAGTTCAACACTGCAAGGCGATGCCACGCGCCCGGCGCAAGCGCAGTGGGTGCGCACCGAGTTGTATTTCTCGGTGGGGTCGATCGATGGCAAGGAAGGTGTGGTGAGCCCCGCGCGCTGGCGCGAGTTTCTCGATCAGGAAGTGACGTCGCGGTTCCCGGACGGTTTCACCGTGCTGGACGCCTACGGGCAGTGGAAGGACCATGACGCGAAAGTGCCTGAGCGACTGGCGACCAAGGTGATTGTGATCCTGCACGAAGGCAGCCCGAAACGTGAGCGCGACATTGAGGCGATTCGTCTGGCATACAAGCGCATAACGGGGGATTTGTCGGTGTTGCGCCTGTCGCAACCGGCCCAGGTTTCGTTCTAATCCGCCGTCTGCTGCAGAGCCTGCCGAGGTGTCGACACCAGGCGGCTCAACCCCGCCAGCACCAGCGCCCCCACCAGCAACACCCCGATCCCCAGAAACGCCCCCAACCCCACCACCGTCACGCTGGAATACAGCATGAACACGCACAACCCGAAAAACAGCAGCGGCAAAACCGGATAAAGCGGCACCCTGACCGGCCGCGGCACTTCGGGAAAGCGCCTGCGCAGAATGATCAACGCCAGGCTGCTTAGACTCAGGAACAGCCAGTACACCGGCGTCAGGTACTCGACCATGGTGTTGAAACCGCTCTGAGTAAAACTGCCGAACAGCACCAGCAACAACGCCACCGCCCCCTCCGCCAGCAACGCCTTGCGCGGCACGCCGTCGCGCTCGTCCCATTCGCCAAAGCGGCGCAATTGCGGCACATCGCGCGCGGCGGCGTAGGTGGTGCGGGCGCCGACCAGCAAGGTCGAGTTGATGGTGGCGATGGCCGCGATGCCGACCATCAACAGAATCAGCAGTACGCCGGGGGCACCAAAGGCGCGGTTCAACAGTTCCACCGCCGGCGCATTGCTCGCCGCCAGGCCTGCGAACCCCAGCCCTTGGACGAACGCCCAGTTCAGCGCCAGATAGATCGCCATCAACACCGTCAGTGCGCCGAGCATGGCGATGAAGATTCCGCGTCGGCCATCGCGCACTTCCGCCGACAACGTCGCCGCATCGCTCCAGCCGCCGAAGGCCAGAAACACGAAGATCATCGCGGCGGAAAATCCTGCCGCGCCGGTGTGTTCGGGCACGACGGGATCGCTGGGCAGCGTCGGTTCGATCCCTTGCCACGCCAGCCAGACCCCGGCGCTGGCAATGCTCAGAAAGCCCACGGCAAGCAGCCCGACCAGCACGGTCTGGGTGATGAAGCCGATGTGCTTGCCCGTCAGATTCAGCAGCACCAATGCCGCAATGATCGCGCCGGCAAACACTCCCGAGCCGTACTGTCCCAGTGGAAAAACCGCGTTGAAGTAATCGGCAAACATGAACGCCGACAACGCGATCCACCCGGTGTGCATCACCGAGAAACGCGACCAGGCGAACAGGAAACCCATGCGCTCGCCGTAGGCGGTACGCAGAAAATGATAGTCACCGCCCGGGTGCGGAAACGCGGTGGCCATCTCGGCGAAGCACAGGGCCCCGGCCATCGACGCCAATCCGCCGAGGACCCAGACCCAATAGAAATGTTCCGGCCCGACGTTCAAGGCAACGGTCGGCGCGGTTTTGAGAATATCGGTGGTGATGACCATGCCCAGGGTGATCAGCAACGCCTGGAGTACCGGCAAATGGCGTTGGGGGCCGTTGGTTTTACTCATGCGAGATCCTGCAGAGGGTCCGCCATCCATGGCGGCAAATCTCAGAAGCCGTAAGTGGCGCGAGCGTAGTAGTAAGCGCCGTTGGTGCCGATCGGCGACAGCACGTCATACGGCAGGTTGCCGCCGTAGTTGATGGCTGAACCGGAGCGTTCCGGATAGTTGTCGGTCAGGTTGTTGCCACCCAGGGCGATGTTGAATTTCGGGGTAAATTTGTAGGTCACCTCGGCATCCAGTTGCCACACCGCGCCATAGGTTTGCTCGGGCTGCGAATCGCCGAAATCGAACACCCGGGTGGTCTCGCCCTGTCGGGTCAGGCGCCCGAGCAAGCCCCAGTGTTCGCTGACCCAGTTGGCGGAAAACACGAAACGATCCTTGGGGGCCGCATCGGTCAGGGTGTTGGTTTCCTCGACACCCACCAGCGCATCGTTGCCGATCCCCAATGCGGTCAGCTGCGATGGCGTGCCCTTGGTGCTGGTGACCTTAGTGTGGTTGTAGGTGTACGCGGTGGTCAGGCCCAGTTGCCCTTCGTAGAACGGCTGATGGTAGTTGAGCACCAGTTCCGCACCGTGGGTGCTGGTGTCCGCGGCATTGGTGAAGAAGTTGACGTCGTGCACGCCCGGCACGCCGAAGTTGTCATTGATGTAGCTTTCCAGCGCGTCGCTGCCGATGCGCTGGGACAGCGTGATGCGATCCTTGACGTCGATGCGGAACACATCGAGGGAGGCATCGAAGCGATCGTTCAACTGGAAGGTCAGGCCGAGGCTGTAGTTGTTCGAAGTTTCCGGATCGAGCTTCTGTGCACCGAGTGCCCGGGCAATCGGATCGTTGACCGACAGCACACGAATGTCGGTGAGCGTGCCGCCCTCGCCGAAGTTGCTGGTGGTGTTCTGGAAACCGCTCTGCGCCAGCGAAGGTGCACGAAAGTTGTTCGACACCGCGCCGCGCACCGCCCATTGCTCGGTCAGCTTGTAGCGGCCACTGAGCTTGCCGGTGAGTTTGCTACCGGCATCGTCGTAATGTTCCCAGCGGGTGGCGGCGTCGACGAAGAACCGGTCGGTGAGATCACCGGACAATTCGGCGTAAGTGCCGAACACGTTGCGGTCCAGATCCGACTCTTCACTCGGGCGCAAACCGTTGGCGCCATCAGCCCCGGAGCCGATGTAAGAAGCCTCGTCACCGGCGAACGTCAGGTAGTTCTCGTAGCGATATTCGCCGCCCAGCGCCAGCACGAACGAGCGGCCGCCGAGGCGCAGCTCACGACTGAAATCCAGGTTGGCCGTGGTCTGGCGCAGCTCGTAATCGCCAGTGTCAAAACGGGTCGGCGAGTCCGCACCGAGGCTGACGTTGAGGGTGCGGCGGGTCGCCGATTCGAAGCGGTTGCGGCCATGGGTCAGGCTGCTGTCGAAATCCCAATCGTCGCCGATCAGGCCCTTGAAACCGGCGGTGGCGGAAATGTCGGTGTTGTCGCCAAGGGATTGCGGCAGGTAGCCGTTGGGATAGAACTGCGGCTGCTCCGACGGATAACGGTAGAACTCGGCGCCGGTGGTATGACGCTGGTTGTAAGTGCCGAAGCTGTAGGCCTTGCCGCCGGCCAGCGGCAGTTCGCCGTTGAACCACAGGTTCACGTCCCGCGCCAGGCCATCGCCCATCACGTAGTTACGCTGGCCCGGCGTGTCGGCAAAGCCATCGAAACCGGCGCGGTTGGTCGGATTGCGATTCTTGTACTCGGTACCGCCACGAATGAACCCGCCCTCCTCGCCCAGCCGGGTGCCGATCTTGGCCGTGGTCACACTGTTCTGGCCGTCGGTGGTGGTTTTGCCGATGGCGTCCTGATGGGTGTGATACGCACCGTAACTGGTGGAGATTTCACCGCCCTCCGGGGCGTCGTCGAGGATGATGTTGATCACCCCGGCAATCGCGTCGGAACCGTACTGCGCACCCGCTCCGTCACGCAGCACTTCGATGCGTTTGATGGCGCTGATGGGGATCGAGTTGAAGTCCACCGGCGCCGTGCCGCGACCGATTTTCGACGAGTCGTTGACCACCGCCGAGGTGTGTCGGCGCTTGCCGTTGACCAGTACCAGCACCTGGTCCGGGCTCATGCCGCGCAATTGTGCAGCGCGCACATGGTCGGCACCGCCGGAGTTGGACTGGCGCGGCAGGCTGAACGACGGCAACAGCGTCTGCAGCGCCGCGCCCAGTTCGCCGTCGGCGGCACCGGCGGACTTGAGGTCTTCGGCGGTCAGCACATCCACTGGCACCGGCGAATCCAGTACCGTGCGCGCCGTGCCCCGGGTGCCGGTGACCAGCACGGTGCCCAACCGTGTGTCATCGTCGATGTGGGTGGAAGTGTCCTCGGCTTGTGCGGGAAGTTGCCAGATCGCACTGACAACAGCGACAGCCAGTAATGAACGGGAACGGTGAATCATGTGACAGCTCCTTTTATCGCAGCTAATACCCGTCCGCTGCCGACAAAAAAGGAGTCGTCAGTCAGTGCACGGCAAATGTCTGCTGTAGTTTTTGGGTGTTGGGATTTTCAGTTCGCCACAGGAATCCACGGTGCCCGCGCGACGTTGGCGGTATCACCGAAGGACGGCAGCTTCTGCCCCAGATCGCGGACGTTTTTCACATCCAGATCCAGCAACTGCTGGCGGGTAATCAGGGTCGGCGGCACCAGCACCTTGTGCCCCGGATTCTCGCCGGCGATCAGCAGCGCCAGACTGCGCACGCTGATCGCCCCGGCCACTTGCGGATTGACCGCCGCCGTCGCCGCCCAGGCGCTGTCGGGTTCCTTCATGATTTGAATGTCGGCGGTGGAAATGTCGGCGCTGTAGATCTTCACCTTGCTGCTCAGCCCCGCCTCGTCCACGGCGATTTTCGCGCCTTTGGCAAACTCGTCGAACGGCGCGAAGATCACGCTGATCCCCGGATTGGCGCGCAGCACGGCGCTGGCCTGATCGGCCACCGAGTTGGCAATCGGCGGATTAAGGGTGCCGAACCGCGCCTTCTCGATGATCCCCGGATTGCTCTTTTTGACCTGGCTCCAGATCTCGTCGCGACGCTCCATCGGCGTGAAGCCGCTGATGTAAACGTACCCGGCGTCGAAGCGGGTGCCGTTGTCCTTGACTGCCTGATCCAGCGCCAGACGCGCCAGCGCGTGGTGATCCTGCTCGACCTGAGTCACTTGCGGCGTGTTCAGATCGACGTCGAAGGCAACGACCTTGATGCCCTTGGCCAGCGCCCGGTCAATCGGCCCCTTGAGGGTTTCGGCCAGACCCAGTTGCACGATGATCCCGTCCACCCCGAGGTCGGCCGCCTGATCGATCATTTCGCCCTGACTGGCCGCCTGTTGCCGGGCATCGAACACCCGCAGGTTGGCGCCCAGTGCTTCGGTCTGTTTCTCGACGCCGCGCAGGTAGGCTTCGGGGAAATCCCCGGAGAACAGATAGCCGACCAGCGCGATCTGTACCTGACCTTTATCGAACGGTGCCGGCGCCCCCGGCAAGGCCCTGGCCTGAGCATTCAGCGCCAGTGCCGAAAGCAAGGCGCCGGCGAGGCAATGACGTGCGAACTGCTTGATTGAACCGTGCATGGATCTTTCCTTGAAGCATCAATGAACCGGCTCAGCGCGCCCGATGCGCGAGGCCGAAGGTGAACATCAGGGCCAGCACCAGCACCAGTCCCTTGACGAAATCCTGCGCGTAATACGGCGCGTTGAGCATGGTCAGGCCGTTGAGCAACGACGCCACCAGCAACGCGCCGACCAGCGTGCCGAACGCGTTGGGCTTTTTCGCCCCGAGCACGGCAAAACCGATCAGCGCAGCGCCGAGCGCATCCAGCACCAGGCCGTTGCCGGAGCTGACATCGCCGCGCCCCAACCGCGCCGCCAACAACACTCCGCCGAGCGAGGCCAGCAACGCCGACAACACGTAAGCAAGCAGTTTGAAGCGCTGCACCGGCGCACCGGCCAGCCGCGCAGCCTGCTCGTTGCCACCAATCGCGTAGAACAACCGGCCGATGCGCGTACGTTCGAGAAACAGCCACACCGCCAGCGCGACAACCGCCGTGATCAACACCGGAACCGGCACCACGTCCCACAACCGTCCACGGCCGAGCGCAAGAAACAGCGCACTGAACGCGCCTTCGGCTTCATCGCCATTGGGCAGGGTCATGCCCACCGCAATCGAGCGCCCGCCCGTAGGGATCAACTGCACGCCGATCACCAGGAACATGCTGCCCAGCGTCGCGAGGATGTCCGGCACGCGCATCTTTACGATCAGCCAGCCGTTGAGCAGTCCGACCAGCGCGCCACCCGCCAGACTGATCAGCACCGCCGGCAGCGTGCCCCAGCCGAGCACCACCATCACGTAACTGGCGATCATCAGGCTCATGGCCGCCACCGCACCGATGGACAAGTCCAGCCCGCCAACGGCCATGGTCAGGGTCACGCCCAATGCCAACAACGCGACAATCGACACCGACTGCAAGATGCTGAACAGGTTGCCGACCCGCAGGAACGCCGGCTCCGCGACACTGAAAAACACCACGATCAACGCCAGTACCCACAGCAGGCCGTAACGGATCAGCGCCTGCACGAAGCGCTCGGACGTCGCCGGGGCGGATGACAACAGGGAACTCGAATCAGGCACTCGCTCTACTCCTTGGCGCGGCTTGAATGAAAAGACTTTGCGGATCGGTGCCGGCCAGCGCAGCGACCAGAACGGCGCGATCCAGACCGGCACGCGGGTACTCGGCGACCACCGCGTGATCACGTACCAGTAGAATCCGGTCGGCGATTTCCAGGGCTTCATCGACATCCGCACAGATCACCAGCGTGGCGCGGCCTTCGGCGCTGTTGCGCAGCAGTTGACCGATCTCGCGTCGGGCACGTATATCTACGCCCTGAAACGGCTCGTCGAGGACCAGCACCCTGCCCTCGCCAAGCAGCCAGCGACCGAGCACGACCTTCTGCTGATTGCCGCCGGACAGCGCGCTCATCGGCACATCGATGCCGGCAGTCTTGATCCCCAGCGCCGCGACCTGCGCCTCCACCGCCGCCGCTTCGGCGCGATTGCGGATGAAACCGCCACGGGTGAAGCGTTCGAGAAACGGCAAGGTCAGGGTTCGGCGCAATGAAAAGTCCGGCACCAGCGATTGACTTGCCCGGTCTTCGGCGGCGAAGAACACCCCGCTCTGGATCGCCTGACGTGGCGAGCCCGGTTGCCAGTCGGCGCCGTCCAGTTGCAATAACCCGGACAACGGTTGGCGCAGACCGAACAGCACTTCGGCGATCTCGCTTTTGCCGGCGCCGAGCAGCCCGGTCAGCACTACGACTTCGCCTTCATGCAGGGTCAGGTCAAACGCTTGCGTGCGTGGCAGCAGTTTCACTTCGCGCAGCTTCAGCACTTCGCGCCCTGTGGCTCGCGGCGTGTAAACATGAGCCTCCAGCGCCTGACCAAGCATGGCCTCCAGCGCCTGCGGCAATTGCCGGGCACTGAATTCGCCGGCCAGTTGTCCGTCACGCAGAACGATGGCGCGGTCGGCCACCCGTTGCAGATCCGACAGGCGATGGGAGATATACACGATCGCCACACCCCGGCTGCGCAGCGTGTCGATCAGACCGAACAGGCGCTGCGCTTCGGCATCCGACAACGCTGCTGTCGGTTCGTCGAGAATCAGCAACCGTGGCTGCAGAGCGAAGGCGCGGGCCAGCACCACCAGTTGCCGTTCGGCCTGGCCGAGGTGTTCGATCGGTTGCTCCAACGGCAGCACCAAACCAAGCCCGGCCGCGATGTTCGCGGCGCGCTCCAGCAGGCGTTTGCGGTTGAGCCAGAAGTCGCCGTCCGGGCGGCACAATTCATCGAGCAGCAGGTTTTCCGCCACGCTCAAACCGGGTGCGATGCCCTCGTTGATCTGCTGATGAACCGCGACGATCCCGACCCGCCGAGCGGACAGCGGCGAATTGAATTGCCTAGGCTGACCGTCCACCTGAATCTCGCCGCTGTCGGCCGACTGGCTACTGGCAAGGATCTTCACCAGCGTCGATTTACCCGCACCGTTGGCACCGAGCAGCGCCACCACTTCAGCGGGAAAAATCTCCAGGCTGACCCGGTCCAGCGCACGGTTCGAGCCGAAGGTCTTGCTCAGTTCACGGACACGAATCAGTGGCTCGGAGGCCACGGCGACAGGCGCACTCATAGAATTCCTTAACGTCGATGAGCCAGCGAACGCACCAGTCGATCACCCAGGCTCTGCACGCCCTGAACGAGGATGACCAGCACCACCACCGTGGCGACCATCACTTCATTGTTGAACCGCTGATAGCCGTAACGGATGGCCAGATCGCCCAGTCCCCCGCCACCGATCACTCCGGCCATGGAGGAAAAACCGATCAGCATCACCAGCGTCAGGGTGACGCCCGCCAGCAGGGCCGGCAGTGCTTCGGGCAGCAGCACTTTGAAAATCACATGACGGATGTCACCGCCCATGGCCAGGATTGCTTCGATGCGGCCCTTTTCGACTTCGTCCAGGGCGTTCTCGACGATCCGCGCAAAAAACGGAAAGGCGCCGATGGTGATCGGTACCACGGCGGCGGTGCTGCCCAACGTGGTGCCAACCACCAGGCGGGTCAGCGGGATCAGGGCAATCAGCATCACCACAAACGGCAGCGAACGACCAAGGTTGATGATCGCGCCCAGTGCCTGATTGATCCGGGGCAACGGGTACAGACCCTGACGGCGGCTGATGAACAGCAACACCCCCAGCGGCAGGCCGATCAACAGGGTGAACAGCCCGGCGAGCAGCACCATGTACAGGGTTTCGCCGGTGGCGTTGAGCACCAGTTGCAGGATTTCATTCCAGTCGATGATGCGATTCATGAGTGGGCCGCCCGTACGCCGTATTGCCGTAGAAAACTCAAGCCCGGCGCGTCGTGCCCCTGCGGCAATCCGCAACTGGGCCGCAGAGAGGCACCGAGCGCGGAACCCCGAGTTGCCAGTAATCTGGCGACCGTCCCCGCCTCCACCAGCCTTCCGTTGGCCATGGACGCGGCGTGATCGCAGATCGAACGCACCACGTCCAGTTCATGAGTGATCAGCACGATGGTCAGTCCGAGCTGACGATTGATGTCGCGTAGCAGTTCCAGAATCGACGCGGTGGTTTCCGGGTCGAGAGCGCTGGTCGCTTCATCCGACAACAGATACGCCGGCCGCGCCGCCAGGGCCCGGGCAATCCCGACCCGCTGCTTTTGTCCACCCGAAAGTTGCGAAGGAAAGGCTTCAGCCTTGTCGCTCAGGCCCACCAGGTCCAGCAATTCCCGAACCCGTTCATGACGCTGTGGTTTGGCGACTTTGGCGATTTCCAGCGGCACTGCGATGTTGTCGAACACGTTGCGCGAATGCAGCAGATTGAAGCCCTGAAAGATCATGCCGATGCGCTGACGCTGGCGACGCAGTTCCTGATCGGACAGCGCGGTGAGGTCTTCTCCATCCAGCAGAATCCGCCCGGCGTCCGGACGTTCGAGCAGATTGAGGCAACGCAGCAGCGTCGACTTGCCCGCGCCGCTGCGCCCGAGAATCCCGTAGATCGCGCCATCGGGAATACTCAGCGATACCTGATCCAGCGCCGGAATCGATGCTGACGCATAGGTCTTGCTCAACCGCTCGACGACGATCATGGCTTGGCATCCGCCACAGGGATCACCGAGCCCTTGAAGCTTTCGGCGATGTACTTGGCCACTTGCGGCGAAGTCAGGTCCTTGGCCAGTTGCTGAATGCGCGGATCGTTTTCCAGTTTCGGCGTGGTCACCAGAATATTGGCGTAAGGATTGTGCTCGGCCTTCTCCAGCCCCAGCGCATCCCTGGCCGGCACCAGTCCGGCTTCCAGTGCGTAGTTGCCGTTGATCACCGCCAGATCCACGTCGTCCAGTGCGCGGGGCAATTGCGGCGATTCGATTTCGAGGATCTTCAAGTGTTTCGGGTTTTCGGCGATGTCCTTGGGCGTTGCCTGATCGGCTGCCGGGTCATTGAAACCAGGCTTGAGCTTGATCAGGCCGTTGTCCTGCAGCAGGTACAGCGCACGGCTCAGGTTGGTCACGTTGTTCGGCACCGCGACCGTGCCCTTGTCCGGCACCTGGGCGAAGGTTTTGTGGCGATGGGAATAGATGCCCAGCGGTTCGATGTGCACCGTGGCCGCCACTGCGAGTTTCTCGCCGAGGGCCTTTTCCTGGGATTGCAGGTACGGCAGATGCTGGAAGTAGTTGGCGTCCACATCGCCGTGTACCAGCAGCTCGTTGGAGTTCACGCCTTGGGGGATTTCGATCACCTTGAGGTTCAGTTGCGGATCGATCTTTTGGATGTAGGCCAGAATCTGCGCGTGGGGCACCGGGTCGGCGGCAACGCGCAATGGCTCCAGCGCTTGAGCGCCAAACGAAGTCACCAGCGCGCCGAGGACGGCCAGGGTCAAACCTGCTGTTTTCAACATGAGGAAAATCCTTTAGCGAGTGATGGATCAGGCGTTGGCGGTCTTGCGAGGCTCAGGTTCGGGCAGCAATGCGTCGGCATAGAACCGACGCGCCACATCAGGGTGCGAACGCAGCCGGCCCTTGAGGTAGTTCCAGCCGACATCGCGGAACAGCGGATTGAGCGGATCGCTCGCCGGGCCTCGCGCCTCGCGCAGCAACACCGCCGGCAGCGGGTACAGCGGCACCACCGCGTCGAGTTGCGCGCCGAGGAAAAACGCGATGGACAAGCGCTCGCTTCCCACCGGCGGCGAGACCACGCGATGCACCGTGGCGCGCAGATAACCGTTGGTGGCCAGCTCCAGCAGCTCGCCGATGTTGACCACCAGGGTGTTGTCCCGTGGCAGTGCATCGATCCAGCGCCCCTCTTCGATTTCCACTTGCAGGCCGGCGTGCCGGTCTTGCAGCAGGAAACTGAGGAAACCCGAATCCTTGTGCGCGCCGACGCCCTGATTGCTCGCCGTCGAGGACTGCCCCGGATAGCGCATCAGCTTGATGTGTTCGTTGGGTTTGTCGCCGTACAACCGGTCGAAGGCGTTCTCCGGCAGCGCGAGTGCCTGGGCGAAAGCACGCAGCAGGCGCAGCGACATATGGGTCATTGCTTGCTGCCAGTCGAGCAGCAACGGTTTGAGTTGCGGCAACGCCTGCGGCCATTGGTTTGGCCCTTGCAGACGCGCCCACAGCGGACTGTCGGCCGTCAGCGGCAAGACCTCACGCTCGGCGCCCAGATCAAACTGTTCACGTTGATCCGGCTGGCCGCGAGTGATCTCCGAAGCGGCGCGGTTGTAGCCACGAAAATGCGGCGAATTGATCATGCCGACGGCGGCTTTCTCGCTGTCGGGCAAGGCGAAGAATTGCCGGGCGTGATCCTGAACTTGCTTGAGAAGACTGGCGTCGATGCCATGGCCGGTCAGGTAGAAGAACCCGACATCGCGAGCGGCGTGGCGCAGGTCATCGAGAAAAGCCTGGCGCTGCTGCGGAGTACCGTCGAGCTGCGACAAGTCGAGGATGGGTAATGCGGTGATGTCTGAGGTATGCGGCATGATTCACTCCCGTGTGAATCAAACCTGAAGAGCCTGTGATCGATTCAGCGTGTGCCGTCATGGCAATCGGGGGTCTGTCGGTTTGATGCTTTGATTCGTCTGTAAATCAAAACTAAACGATATATAAAAATCCGAACAAATATCTTTTTTGCATTAGCTTAGGCCTGTCTATCGGGGGCTCAACTGACCTGAAGACCGACTGCGGCAATCGACTTGCCGTTGCAGTCGGTCCTGAATCGGCTGACGGCTACAGACCGACGCGCTTCAACCCTTCACGCATGCCCTGATCCGCTTGCTCGCACCATTGTTTGAGCGTGAGGTTCGGCGGCAGGTTGCTTTCCAGGCTCTTGTATTCCCCATCCGTGAACACTTCGCCTTTACGGCCAGACTGTTCGTTCTTGTCGCCGTCGCGCTTGTCGAAATCACCTGGCATGTTGCTGACGAATGCGGCCATCTTGTTGGCGTTCTCGGTGCTGTCCGCTTTCAGGAATCCCTTGTCGACACAGCTTTTGATCAGGCCTGACATGTTGCGACCATTGTCGTAAATCCCTTTCAGGGTCGCGGCGTCTTGCCCTTCGGCGTGGGCGAGCGAGTGGGTGCCAAACGCGGCTGCCATGGCGAGAATCAAAGAAGCGGTCTTCATATTTATTCCTTTAAATGTTCGAGCGTTTTGAGCTCTTTTTGAGGTGAAGCATGTTTTGGTTGAAGCGTGTTTTGTTCAAACGACGCGCCGAAAAGGCCGCTTCATGGGAGATGGCAATCAATGCACAGATATGGATTCAACTGACCACGGCCCCTTTGGGTCCACTGGCGATCAACGCTGCACCGCAGGCGGTTTTCATGCCGTCGAGCGCGATGGGCACGCCATCGACGGTGTAGGTGCTGCTGCCCTCGGCTATCGGGAAAACCCCTTTGCACAATGGGCAACTGACCATGTGGCCGACCCCGGCAATCGGCTTGCCGTTGAGATCGGTCTGGGAGAAAGCTTCGAGCACCTTGCCACCGTGGGTGGTGGAGTCGCCGAGGCGGATTGCGTCTTTCAAGTTGTCACTCCTTTGACCTGACTCTGACACGCCAGATTAGTCCACGGGATCTGCCAAGGGTGAAGCCGGCGGTGATCCGAAACCCGTGTTCCTTACTCCGCCATCCAGACATCTTCATAACCGGAGGCATCGATGATGAATTTTGCCCCGGTGGGCAGGCATAGATAATTAACTGCCTCGGGCAGCATTTCGCTCAGGTGGTGAACATGGACAGGCTTGTAAAAATCATCCGCCGTCGAGAACTCGCCACAGTGAATGAACCAGGTAATGTTTCCGCCCTCGGGAAGCTCAACCCTCGTGCCGTAAATCGGTGACTGGCCAAGCGAATCAATAGCGACCGCGACCATCTGTTCGGGCGGCTGCACAGGCATTCCATACTTTTTACAGATTTTTGTCTGTGCTTCGTCGGGATAAACAGCTTCAGCCTTTTGCATTAATCAGATCCCCAGCTTTGTTTTCATACATTTTGAATAGGATGATGCGTGCCCACCCTGCTTTCTTGAGCAGACGGGACAATGTGATTGCACAGCCAACAATGAGGACTGATGTGTCACATCGTTAGTACCCGTTCGATAATACTCCACGACCAAGGCATCTTTATGGTCAGCGACCATTTTAGGTGCCACAGTTCCACATACAACACATGGAACGCCCTGCACGGAGGCGGTTTGCGCTGTAGTAGGCCCACACGCTGAACTTCGAGCGTAAGGCTGAGTAATGCCAGGTTTTGGATCAAATTGAGCCTTGTCAGGAATACCCAGATTACTCATCGGGACGGTTTTTCCCGTACCGTCGGTGGTCGTAGTCAAGCCCAGAGGATCGACCCAACCCGTAGGGTTAGGTGCATAAACATAGGTATTCAGACCACCTGCGTACCCCACTGGGTCCTTGCTTATGAATCGACCGACGCCAGGATCAAAGTAACGATGTCGGTTGTAATGCAGTCCCGTTTCAACATCGTGGTACTGCCCCTGAAAACGTATTGGGTTAGCCAGTCCCAGCTGTTGCGCTTGAACAGAACGTTGCTCCCGAACCTCTCCCCATGCCTTGTACTGAGCACTCCAGGCAATATCACCATTCTGATCAGTCAGTTCTAATGGTGTGCCCAGATGATCGCACTGGTACCAACTAATGGCATCGAAAGGTCTTACTGTCGGTTGGTAATTCCAGAGGGGATCATCATCGAGCGTGTAATCGCCAGTATTATCGGGCAGTCCTGACAGTTGAATCGGGCCGTTGGATAAAGCCTGAGCTACCGGAACGTATGTGCCTGGTTCAAAGATGTAATGAACCGTTCTCCCTGCACCGCCATCTGATTGAGCAGGACGGCTTTCCCACGCAAGGTTATCTCCGTCCCAGCCAAAAAGCGTGAATCCGCAGCCTAGCTCTCTTTGTTTACGAGCGCGCTCATTGTGGTTCCATTGAGACCCTGCCTCCGAGCGTTCTTTGTAGTGAACGTTGGAGTTCTTGTACAGGCGTCGGCCCAATGCGTCATAAGCGAAATCGACGCTCAAACGCGCATCGTCGAAGTTCACCATGCGGTCAAACAGGTCCCAACGTAGGCGGCTGTAGCTTCCGTTGTGCCATCGCTGGACAAGATTGCCTCGCTCGTCGTACTCATAGTGAGTACCGGCATATTCGCGCAGGAGATTGTCGAGTAACTTGCTGCGGGGCTTGTCCTGATCAAGCGGTCGCCGAATTTGTGTGACCGCGTCATCCAAAAGATTACTTGCAGGATCGAACGCAAAGGTTTCAGTGCCCAGCCGGCTGACGGCACTGATGAGGCGGCCCACCGGGTCGTAACGATACGCCAATGGGCCGCGCCGGGTGTCGTTGAGCTCGGTCAACTGGCCAACGGCATCGTATTTATACTCACGCTTGAGTAAAGTTGACTTGTCGTCACTGCGACCCAGCAACTGCTCCTCAAGACGCCCTGCCGGGTCCCATTTCAGTGTTTGTAGCAGCCGATTACCCTGATGACGTGCCACTTCTCGGTGCAGGTCATCGCGCTCGTACGCGATCAGATCATGATCATCCAGCCGCAATCCCAGAAGGTGGCCACTTCCATAGGTCAGCCAGCTCACCCGGTGCCCGTCTGGCCTGACAGTCGCTATACGTTGATTAAGAACGTCATACTCATGCTTCCAAACAGCCACAAGAGGCTTTTCCAGATCCAGATAGTTCTGGTGTTCACGAACCAGATTTCCGGCAGGATCATGAAACCAGTTCAGTCGACTATTGGCATTACTGGCCATGACCAGTCGGCCATTCCCATCATAGGCATACGTTTCAATCTGGGATTCACCACCAAGGCTTGCATGACGATCAGTCAGGCGTCCCATGGAATCGAAGTTGAACTTAATGACGCGCTGTCCATCGATTTTGCTATCCAGACGTCCGGTTTCAGGATCGAATTGATATCGAGTAGTACGACCGTCAAACCCCGTCTCCTCCACGAGTCGGCCAAGCGGATCATAGTGAAAGTGGGCGCGCTGTTCGTTCTCGTTCTCCAAGGCAACCAGGCGCCCCAGGAAATCCCAGTTGTAACGCAAGCTCTGCTCAGCGGCATCTACACGCTCACGGACCAATCCAGCTACGGTATAACTCCAGGTTGTGCACTGTCCCAATGCATCAACGTATGCAAGCAGCCGGCCCTCTGCATCCCGGTCAAAGCGCTCTTCTGTTTTGTCAGGATGTTTGATCAGCACCAACTGACCATTTCTATATTCGTATTCGGTGCTTAACCCGGCTGCGTCAGTGAAGCAGATCATCTGGCCGCGCGCATCGTACTCCCACACACTGACCTTGCCAGAACAGTCAATGTATTTGGTCAGTTGAGCTGCATCGTTGTATTCAATAGCTTTTTCATTGCCGTTGGCATCTTTGATGGCAATCGGCAATCCGGCCTTGTTATAAGCGTATTCCGTCTTGTTGCCTAAAGGATCGATCGACTCAACGAGGTTGCCGTGATCATCGTATCCTCTATGCCACTGACCGCCTTCAGCATCACTGATTTTGATCAGTTGATCATTGTCATCAAACGCGTAGTGCTCGACGCTATCATCCGGGCGGATATGTTCAACCATGTTTCCGCGAGAGTCGTAGCTAAAACGATCGGTGCTTCCATCTGTATGGACATGACGGATCAGATTCTTGGCCTCGTCACGGAAGAACCATTCAGAACGTTCATCTGGATGACGGATGCGATACGTGTAGCCAAGGATGTCGTAGTAATGCCAGGTCTCGTTGCCATATGCGTCCGTCACATAGGTCAAACGAATATTGTCATCCCACTCAAGATGAGTATCGAAACTACCGTCATCCGCCCACTCCCGAACAGCTCTTGCATCGGCGCCACGCCCCTGCCATTCGATGTTCATACCCCGGGCGGTTCGATCGGTATAGCGTGTGATCAGGTGGTGTTCATAACGATACGACCATGCGGCGCCATTCTCGTCCTGAGCCAGGATCAGATCGCCGTGCATGTCGTATTGATAGCTGCAAAGTTGCCGCCGAGGTACGCCATCCTTGATCTCCCAAAGTCCGGTCAGGCGACCATGATCATCAATCAGCGTGCCCAGATGCGAAAGAACCTGTGTGACGTCGTCCTGGTAAGTCATCAAGTCCGACAGAATCAGCTCGCCCCCGTGACGATGCTCATAATGAAGCATGATCCCGGCACCATTACGAAGTACGACGCCAGCCAAAAGATAACGCTGGCCTCGACGAACGTAGGTCTCTTTGCGTTCAAAGCCGCGACACAAAAGCAATTGATCGTTGCTACTGCGAATCAGTGTGACGTTTTCTACAGGGTCATAGTGAAACAGTCCGACCTTGGGTAGTGGATAGTCGTGGCTTCTGCCATCGGCGCCAAAATAAATCAGGCCATCATCCTGACAATCGAAGCGTGTACTCAGCTCCGTTACCCAACGTGCACCCAATGAGCCTTGGTCATAGGCATCCAGTCGAGAGTTATAGGTTCTCGCCCACTCGATGGGAAAGGCGCCGGGCAGACTGAAGTCGGTATGGCGAAGAAGTTCTGACCCCAGCGAAAAGCTAATACTGTGACAAGTACCGGTGCAGGCGACATTCTTGTCGGGATTGGCAGCACCTTTGGCTGGAGCTTGATGACTGGAGGCCTCTAGTCTCCCTCCCCGGCCGTGTGTTGAGCCTTGCTGGTGGTGTTGGGTTTGACGCTGGCGGCCTGACCATGCCCACGACGCTTGCGCCAGGCCAAAACTGCGCCACTGAGCATCTGCAACAACCAGCCAATCGAATGACGTGTGCCGGGATCACCCAACTTGCTCAGTTGGGTTTTAATCTCAGGTCCCATGGCTCTCAAGGTTCCGGTATGGGTCAGAACCAGTTTCTTAGCCTGATCCGGAAGCAGATTCTTGGCTGCACTGTTGGCTACGCCCTTACCTACGGCTTTGTAAGCACTGAAGGCGGCACCAAAGATGTTACTGATGGCCGCTTTAGGATCGCTGAGCAGTTGATTGCCCGCTGCAGTGATTTTCTGACTCGCCGCTCGCGCATCGCCTTTCGCGTCAAGCTTGCCGTTAACGACAGCTTCAAGCCCTTTTGCGATTTCACTGACCGCGCTTTCACCAAGCTTTCCGGCATCGACAAGTATTCCCGAGAGTTTCCCTTGGGCCTGCTTGACGAAGTCATCTATCGTCCCGACGATGGTTGCGTTCAAATGACCGACCAATACTTCGATCATTGAGTCGCCTAACAGCATTTTGGCGCTGTTACGCAGTTCTTGACGTACTAGAAACAAAGTCGGTCGCATACTCATGCGAGCGGCGGCCATCGTGGGGGAGCGGGCAAAACACCGATCAGGTTGATACCCAGACTCACCCAGTCGAGCAGTTCCCGCTGCTTGCTTTTGGCGAGAGTCACGATATCGCCGAGCGCATCGACCAGCGCCATGATGTTGCCAACAACTGGCAGAGCGCCTGCTACACCCTTGATTCGATCCAGCGTAACCACATCGCCACTGATGGATCGCAGCCAGGCATCAAATCTTGCAGCACCGCGTCCGACGTCCTGCACATCCAGCGTATTCAACGGTACTACGGCTACCTGTGGTTCACGCTTTTTGGCACCGGATATATCAGTCATGACAACACTTCTCCATTAAGGAGGCTCGGAGTTTTAACAGCAGATTTCGGCAACACCGGGACCGGCAGACTCGGCAACTTGCCTGCCTTGCTCGCCGTCCCGAGAATCCCCGACGCACTCGGCATCGCCGCACTCGCCAGTTTTGGCAACCCCGCCACCCCGCCCTGCACTGCACTTTTCACCTGCTGCGCCGTTTGCATTGCACCCATCCCTGTCTGTGCCAATTCCTTGCCTTTCTCCAACATGTCCCAGTTCTTGCTCGGCAACGCCTGCGCCACCATCGCCTGCACCTGACTCGGCACATCTTCTGCGCCCGGCGGATTCAACGGCCATTCCGGCTTGCCGATGTAGCTGCCTTCACTCCAGGTGTCCGCCGGATCCTTGCCGAACAGCACACGCGCCGGGCCTGGGGCGGCACCGGCAACGCTGGCGAAACCCTTCGCGTCGAGCTTGCCCTTGATGCTCTTGCCCAGCGCATCGATGACTTCGTAATCGCCTTCCTTGATGCCCTGACGCCCGGCGTACTGGTTGAACAATTCGAGGTTGCCCTTGCCTGGCTTCGGCGGCTCGGGGAACACGCCGGCCAGGCTCTTGGCGCCGGTGTAGGCGAAGTTCGCCGCGTGGGCGGTGTACGGGCCGCTGGTGGCGTGGGTGATGCCGCCGGCGTTGTAGGTCGTGGCGCTGCCGCCGCCCTGGATCACCAGTTCGGTCTTGGCGGTGATGGTGATGCGGTCGGCGTTGGCGGTGATGTTGAGTTTGGCCAGCAGGTTGATGCTGTCCTTGAGTGCCTTGACGTCGATGTCGCCGGAGGCCGCCACCAGACGCCAGCCCATGCTCTGCACGAACAGGCGCATGCCCCGACTGGCACTCGCGAGCAGGCGTTTGCCGATGGAAAAACTGGTGTGCCCGGTGCTGCTCAGCGCCAGGTGTTCGCCGGTGGCGATGTGGCTGGAACGCGGTGTGGTCAGGGCGATGCCGGCGGGACTGGCGAGCACCAGGTGCGGGTCGGTGAACTCGGGGAATTCGTTGGCGGTGAGGTTCGCAGGTCCCGAGCCGAGTACGCCTTGGTGCTGCGCGTGCAAGGCCTTGGCCACGTCGTCCTGATCGCCGGCCTCCTGGGCCTGAAGCTCTTTGGCCTGCGTAGCGAAACCGTCCTGTTGGTCGCTGGCGGTGGCCAGGCGTTCGGCGGTTTCCGGCAGGTCCTTGTGGTGTTTGGATTCATTCGGGCGCGGTTCGGTGGTGATCAACAGACCGGCACCGGCACGCACCGCGCCGTGGCGGTCGGTGCGCAACTCAAACCCTTCACCGCGTGGCTGGCCGCCGCTCGGGCGCGGGTGGGTCAGGTAACCCAGGTTGATCGCACTGGCGCCGTGATCACTGCGCAGCGCGATGCTGATTTCGCTGGTGGTGTCGTCGATGCGCAGTTCGTTGGCGCGGCTGCCCTTGTATTCCTTGCTCTTGACCGTGGCCAGGGTCTTGAAGTCCGGCAGTTTGTACGGCGGCAGGTTGGCGCCGTGGTACAGGCAACCGGTGATCAGCGGCTGGTCGGGATCGCCTTCGAGGAAGGTGATCAGCACTTCCATGCCGACCCGCGGAATGTTGATCGAGCCAAAGGTTTCAGCGGCCCAACTGGAGGCCACGCGCATCCAGCAGGTGGTCTTGTCGTCGTGCTGGCCTTCGCGGTCCCAGAAGAATTGCACCTTCACCCGGCCGTATTGGTCGCAGAAGATTTCTTCACCTTCCGGGCCTGTGACCACGGCGCTTTGCGAACCAAGAACCTTGGGTTTCGGGTGATCCAGCGGCGGACGGTACGGCACGTCCCACGGGATCGCGCTGAAACGGTTGCGATAGCCCTGATGGAAATCGTCCTTGTCGTCGGTGGTGTCGCTGGTGACCGACTCTTCCAGCACTTGCGGCTGCTTGCCTTCGTGGAAGATTTCAGTGAGCAGCCACAGGTCGTTCCACGTCGGGTTGGCGTGGTCGGTCAGGGCCAGAAAATGCCCGCTGACGAGGATCGGCTGGTCGCTGTTGCCCTCGGCCAGCCGATAGTCGCTGCGGTGGCGTTCGAGGTTACGGTTGGCCAGATGTTTGCCGCGCTCGCGGTCCACGAAACGGCCCGGGTAATCGTAATCCTCGAGGTCCGGCTGAGCGCTGCTCCTGGCATCGCTTTCCAGCTCGATCTTCGGTTTGATGAAGTCGTAATCGCGCCGCGTGGTGCGGCTGGTGCGGGTGGCCAGGCGCAGGCCGAAACGCTTGACCACCGGTTTGTCCGCCACCAGCCCGGAGTCCTGCTGATAGGCCACGGGCGCGAGTTTCGGGAACACCGTCTGGTCATCACCGAAGGTCAGTTTGTGGCCGCTGGCGGTGTGCTGGAAGTGGTAGTGAATACCCTCCTCTTCGCACAGGCGCTGGACGAAGTGCAGGTCCGATTCGTCGTACTGCGTGCAGTAGATGCGCTCGGGATAAACCGCGCTCAGCTGGAAGTGGTAATCGCTGGCGAGGATGCCGTGCTCTTCCAGCACCTGACTGATGATCTGCTGTACGGTCATCTGCTGGAAAATACGCTGGTTGAACCGGTGCGCGAGGTAGGAAAGCTGCGGGCGCAGAGAGATCTTGTAGCGGGTCAGGCGCTTGCCCGCCTCGCCCTGGGCGATGCTGTAGATCAGCCCGTGAATCCCGGTGCCGCTCGGCGACAGCTGAAGAAACGCCAGTTTGTGCAGCAGGCTTTCGAGGTTGATCGAGGCCTTTTCGCTGACCAGTTCCAGCTCGAATTCGAAGGGCGTGTTGAGGGCTTCCCGACCGGTGAACGACAGCACCTGGAAATCGCTGTCCGCGCCATCGATGGTCAGATTGAAATGGGGCTGATTGGCCGGTGAGAACATTCCCTTGTCCCTCGCGCAGTGCTGCAACACACGCCAGGTCGGTAAGGATCTGACGTCGAAAAATCCTTGAGTTGTAAAGGTGCCTCGACCGGCGAAACCGGCCGAAGCGGTACAACCGTCAGCCGTAATTAAACGACTGGAGCACGCCAGTCATCGGAACCCGAAGTACCGGAGACTTCGTGGGTCCAGGTGATTTTGCGGTAGGTGAACTGCACTTCTTCCAGGTGGGTGAAGTGCGCGTTGCCTGGATCCTGGCAGTTGTGCATTTTGTTGTTGATGGCGACGATGATCGCGTCTTCCAGTTTGGTGGTGTAGTAGTGCTCTTGGGTACCTTGAGCCGAAGTGCGGTACCACTGGATAACGATTTCGCTCATGCGCTCGCCGGAGGTCAGAGCCGCTTGCAGCAGAGGCGAAGCCTTGTCGTAGACCTTGGTGATCACGACTGGCTTGTGCACGCGCTGACCGGTTGGCTGACCGGATTGCGGGTCACGCGGGATGATCACGTCGTGGGTGAAAGCCTGAACCATGACCTGGTCTTCGTGGCCTTCCTGGTAGGTGTTGCCATGGGATGCTCTCCTTGCTCAAAAGACAGGACCGGAAGGCGTGATTGCCTGTCCAGGCGGCAAAGGAGGAGTCAAAAGTCGTGCCAGCCATCACATGGCCATTACCCATCAAGGGCTTACGAATCTCGCGTGAGAATTTTCCATCCTTTGCTGTAGGAAACAGCGAAAAAGTGCGCAAGAAGTTGCGCAGTACTGTGCAACTTCTTGCGCACTTGGCTGGAAGCCTTGATTGGCAAGGCCTGCCGGGGTTTTGACCGTGATTTTATTACGGACAACTGCGCAACTTTTTGCGCAGTTCAGTAATTTCGATCGGCTCCACTGAAACAGGGAAACCGTACATAGATAACGGTCCGATCAATCCCCAAAACGACAAAACCACCTGCGGCTAAACAGGTGGTCTTGATCTGGCTGAACACAAGCGAATGTCACCGGCCAGCATGCTGCTCGAGCAGCGAGAACGCCTCACCGGTAAACCGATAACTCTTGTCCGGCTGAAACACGATAACGCCCTCCTCGCACAAACGCTTGAGCACTTCCCTCACGCTGATGAACTGAATCCCGCTGACAAACGCCTGCAGATAACCATGCACCCCACGCCCGCCAACGGCGCGTCCTTCACGTGCAGCCACCAGCAAGGCATCGATCACCTTGATCCGGATCAGGCTGGTGCGCAGCCCGTAATAATGCAGCAGTTCACGGATGTGCTCATTGGTGCTGCGCTCGAAATCGAATGCTCGCTGACCTTTCGCCAACGGGAACTGCGATTGCTTGCCAGAGGAAGTCGATGCCGGGCTGGTTAACATTCGAATGCTCCTTTTTATGATCAGCCGCTGTGCGTAGCTATATATAGAAGAAGGCGCACTCGACGGCTCCGCCATCAAGTGCACCTCCCGATCAGAAGTCGACGGTCGCCGACAACTGCAACGTGCGTGGATAGCCCGGGGAGAACGCGCCGTAGGACGCAACGCCCGACCAGTACTCACGATCAAACACGTTCTGCACCGTGGCGCGGAATGTCGTCGGCCGACCTTCGATCTTGGTGGCGTAACGGGCGCCGGCGTCGATGCGGGTCCAGGAGGGCAGCTCCTGGGTGTTGGCCTGATTGACGTATTGGCTGTCGGTGTAGATCGCGCCACCGGTCAGGGTGAAACCTTCGACCCACGGGGTGTCCCACTCGGCCCAGAGGTTGGCCTGCACATCCGGCACGCCCACCGGTTTGTTGCCACGGTTGGCAGCGGTGGCCGAATCCGTCAGTTCGCCGTCGAGCAAGGTCACGCCGCCCATCAGGCGAGTGCCCGGCGCCACTTCACCGAACATGCTCAACTCGACACCACGGTTGCGTTGCTCGGCCTGCACCGAGAACACGTTGCCGGCGCCGATTTCGCCGCTCGGTTTCTCGATCTGGAACAGCGCCAGGGTAGTCATGAAAGTGCCGTGCTCGTACTTCACACCGATTTCATGCTGCTTGGATTTGTAAGGTGCGAAGGTTTCACCGGAGTTGGCTGCCGTGCCGGGGGCGATGTCACCTTTGCTCAGGCCTTCGACATAGTTGTAATACAGCGAGACGTCTTCCCATGGTTTGACCACCACGCCCGCCAGCGGTGTGGTGGCGCTGTCGTCGTAACGGGAACTGACCGAACCGGATACGCTGTAGTTACGCGATTCGATGTCCTGACGGCGCACGCCGAGGGTCAGTTGAATGCGGTCATCAAGAAAGCCAAGGGTGTCGGTCAGCGCGACACCGGACAGCTCCGATTCGGAAATGCGCAGCACTTTCGGCGAGCTGATGTACTGCTTGGGCACGTCCACCGGATGGTAGATGTTCGAGCGGATTTCCGTGCCGTTGTTGATGCCCCGGGACAGCTCGTCCTGGTAACGGGTCGCCATGACCGTGGTCGTGTGAGTGACCGGACCGGTGGCGAACAGCGCGCGCATCCCCACGTCAGCCGTTGAACGATCGACGTTGAATTTGTAGTAGCCGGGGATGTTACTGGTGTCGCCGGCGTCATTGAGGATTCTCGGCACCTGATCGGACATGCGCTTGACGTCGGAGCGACCGCCGCCGGCGTGGGCGAACACGGTCAGGTTGTCGTTGAGGTCGTACTCGCCGCCGAGCAATGCCGACTGTTCCTTGGTGTCCGACCAGCCCCAGTCCTGCGGCAGGTTGGTGCGGCCGTTCGGCGCCGACGGAACCTTCACACCCGGCGCAATGGTGAACGGTCGCGAGGCCGCGTCGAAGCTCTCTTTCTGGCTGATGTAATCCAGGTTCAGGCGCAACCGTTCGCCCTTGTAATCGAGGGCGATGGCGCCGATGTCCAGTGCGCGCTCCTGATTGTCGATCGCGGTATCGCCGCCCTGGGTGCTGCCGTTGAAACGGATGCCGAACTGGTTCTCGCTGCCGAAACGTCGACTGACGTCCAGATGCCCGCCCACTTGCGAGTCGGACGCGTAAGTGCCGGTGAAGCGGGTCAGGTCTTCGTCCAGTGGCCGCTTGGGCACGATGTTGATCACGCCGCCGACGCCGCTGTTGGGCGAAATCCCGTACATCAGCGCGCCCGGCCCTTTGAGCACTTCGACGCGTTCGGCGTATTCGGTGAACACCCGGTAGTTCGGGGCTACGCCGTACACACCGTCGTAGGCCAGTTCGCCGAGGTTGCCCTCGCCTATCGCGAATCCGCGAATGAAAAACGAGTCGACGATGCCGCCGGTCTGCCCGGTGGAACGCACCGAAGGGTCACGCTCCAATGCATCGGCCACGGTCACCGTTTGCAGGTCGGCGAGGGTTTTGGCGGTGTAGCTGGTCACGCTGAACGGCGTGTCCATCACGTCCTTGTTGCCCATCATCCCGAGCCGCGCGCCCCGGGCGACCTGGCCGCCGGCAAGCACTTCCGGTAATGCGGTCGCGCTGTTGTAGGTGCCGGTGATGTTGGTGGTATCCAGGGTCAGGGCTTCGGCGGTAACGGCGTCCTTTTGCTCCGGTTGTTCGGGGTCTGCTGCCCAGACAGTGGCGCTTCCTGCGGCCAGAATTGAACTCAGCATCGCGGTGCGAATGGCCAGTGTTAGTGCGCGTTCACTGCAGGGTCGACTTGCAACAGACATGGAGTTCGGGTCCTTCTCGGGTGGCTGAAAATGGTAATGACTCCTATTTGCCAGCCGGCAATCGAAAAAGTATCAGCGTCGCTGAATATTTTTTTTGCTTGGGGAGAACGTCCAGAGAGCGGGCTGTGATGCCCACCCTCCGACGCCGGTCAGTCGTACAGGCATTGCAGCGGAATGGAGATCACCGGCAGCGCGGGATCGAACGCGTGCCGGGTGGTCTTGTACGGGAACAGTTCGCCGCGCTCGATGGTGGTGAAAATCCGCGCCACCTCGAACGCCTGCCCGGTTTGCCAGTGGCGCACACAGACGCGCGGATCGGCGTAGTCGAGCTGAATGCACGGCACCCGTTTCAACCCCAGCGCCCGCGCTGCGTTGAACCGGTGATTGCCGTCCATCACGATGCCCCGGGAGCACTCGACGATGATCGGTTCCAGCCAGTGGCCGGCCTGGATGATTGCCTCGCGCAGCCGTTGCACGTTGAGCGGATCGACCTGTTCGGATTGCCGCACGTCGCACAGTGGACGCAAGGCAATCTGATAACCATGTCCCATGATTCGGCCCCCGTTTCAGCAGGCATCCGCGTTGGCGACCAGCGCGTACTGGCTGGCCATGTCCCGCAGACGTTGCGCCTGTTCGATGAGCGGCAGATCGACCATTTCGCCGTCGACTTGCACCGCATGACTGCCCCCGGCCACGGCGTTCAGGACCCGGTCCGCCCACGCCAGTTGGCGGGCGTTGGGCAGATACGCTTTCTGCACCGTGGCGATTTGCGCAGGATGGATACACAACTTGGCGCCGAAGCCCAGAGACCGGGCATAACGCGAGTCGCGCTCGACTATCGCCATGTCGCTGATGGCCGGGGTCACACCATCGATCGGCGCCGGCAATCCGGCAACCCGCGACGCCAGCACGATGCGATTGCGGGCGAACAGAAACGCCTCGGGAATCTGGCTGCAGTCGATGTCCAGGGAGAAATCCAGCGAGCCGAATGCCAGCCGCGCCAGGCCGGGAATCGCTGCAATCGCCTCGACCTGATGCAAGCCCTTGGCAGTCTCGATGATGGCGACGATTTGCAGGTCGGGGTTCCATTCCAGCAGGCGCTCAACCACGCGGGACAGGCTCTCGGGGCATTCGGCCTTGGGCAGGAAAATCCCTGCGCAGCGCTCGGGGTAGCGCATGTCGCCGAGCCAGGTCATGTCCTGACGAAACAGCGAACTGCCGACGCTGTTCAGGCGGATGTAACGCTGGCTGGCGGTTTCGGGCGTGCTCTGCTGCCAGGCCCAGATCGATGCCCGGGCCACGGCTTTGCTGTTCGGATGAACGGCATCTTCGAGGTCGAGAATGATCGCGTCCGGCCCGGCCTCGACCGCTTTGGAAAAGCGCTCCGGCCGGTTGCCGGGAACGAACAGGTAGCTGATGGGAAGCGTGGCGTTGGTGCTGTGACGAACAGTCATCGGGACTCTCCTGAGCGTGCTTCAGTCGTGGGTTTTCAAAAAAATTCGAACACCTGTTACAGGGGAAAAACCGGGTTGAATCCGGGTGTCTTGAATCAACCGCCAACACCTTGAATAACAAGGCGTTGAAGGTTTTTAAAATCAACACGCGAGCGATTAATTGAGCATGCGAACAAACGGTTTCGCACTCCCCTGTTGTGTGTGTTCATTCAAAAATATTTGAAAACCTTACTTGATAATCGTTCCTGTTCGCAATATTGTTCGAGCCGCTGACAGGGTCAGGATTCAAATCAAGACCTGAAATTTTGTTCACGGAAAGTTCGGCGCAATGATGTCATTTACATGTCAGGTAATGGCACTTCAAAAGAGACAAGGCCATCAGTCATTGGCCCTCTCCTTGCCTGCCTGAACCTTAAGGAGTGGGGTTCTCATGAAACAGTTTTGTGAAAATTTTATGAAAGAACATGCCCCGTGTTTATTTGCAGAGCGGATCTGTCATCCGCCTCCACCTCTTTAAACACTCGTATCTGACGAGCAGCAAGAACACACGATTCGACAAAGATTAGTTGTCGACCTGCACATGGCGATTATCGACGCCAGAGGTTTTCTATGCCTGAATTAATTGCGCCGCCAACTAAAGAAATAGCAGAAGTTCAATACCCAAAAGTGCTGAAACCGTTAATTGACCCTGTTATCGCCAATCTACTTAAACATTCTCCGGAAAAACTTGTTGAACTCGTTAACCAACACGGGTCCCCACTGAATCTGGTATGGCCACATGCATTTGAGGCCAACGTTCAGGCGCTGCAATCGGTGTTGAAAGGACACGAAGTCGACTACGCGATTTTCTACGGAGCCAAGGCCAACAAGTCGCAGTGCCTGCTTGCTGCGGCATCGGCTTCGGGCATTGGCACCGACGTATCGAGCCTGTTTGAGCTGCAAGCGGCACTGCGCGCCGGAACGCCGGCGGAACATTTGTGTGCGACCGGGCCGGCCAAAACGGCAGCATTTCATCAGGTACTGTTGCAAGGCGGATCGCTGATTTGTGTGGATTCACTGGAAGAGTTCAGCCATCTCAAGGCGCTGCTCGACACTTCGCAACCACCGGCCAAAGCCCGGATTCTGCTGCGTTACAGACCGACAAGTTGCCCGGCGAGCCGCTTCGGAATGGGCGCGGAGGATTTGTTTCAGTGCCTGCAAGTGCTGACCGAACAACGTGAGTCGTTCCACGTCGAAGGGTTCCATTTCCACCTCGGCGGCTACGGCTACGAAACCCGGGTACAGGCTTTCCGTGAAGTCACCGGCTTCATCGATGCGGCAAGGGAAATGGGCCTCGACCCGGTCATGATCGACATCGGTGGAGGCCTGCCGATGCGCTATGTAGACCCGCAGGATTACAACAGTTTTTTGCAGAACGAAAACAACCCGAGTCATTATCAGAACCGCCGAGTTCCCGACTCTTTTTATCCTTATGGCAGCAGTCTGACGGCTTGCCAGTGGCTGGAGTTATTCCTGGAGTCGGATCATTCCTCGGGAAAAACCATTGCCGGTTACTTGAAGAGCCAGAATATAAAACTGGCACTGGAGCCGGGCCGAAGCCTGGTGGATCAAGCAGCCATTTCAGTATTCCGCGTCACCCGAACCAAACAACTGGCCGACAACAAAATTGTGATCTTTGCCGAAGGCAGCAGTTTCAGCGCGTGCGAAACCTGGTTCTCGTCTGAATACCTTGTCGATCCAATTCTTATTACATCAAAAGAATCGAAACCTGTTCCGATGCAAGCCTATATCGCCGGCCATAGTTGCCTGGACGATGATGTGATCACTCACCGCCTGATCAACTTCGACACAACACCACAGACCGGCGACTTATTGATCTACGCCAACACCGCCGGTTATCAGATGGACTTGCTGGAAAACGAATTTCATCGCCACCCGTTGCCGCAGCGACTGATGGCGACATGTTGTACGGAAGGTAACTACGCATTCACACCTGACTATTAAGGGAAGACGTCCAGATGATACTGAATAAAGTTTCGGATCTTATTGGCAATACACCAATGTTGGGCATCGATGTTCCGGATACCAACGCCCGGCTTTTGCTCAAGATAGAGAAGAACAACCCCGGCGGCAGTATTAAAGACCGTATGGCGCGAAACATGGTTTTAGCGGCGCTCAAGTCCGGAAAGTTGAAACCCGGTGGCGTAGTCGTTGAATCATCTTCCGGCAATACCGGCATCGGCCTGGCCATGGCGGCCGTGGAGTTCGATCTGCATTTCATTGCCGTGGTCGATCACCATGCGGCGCAGGACAAGATTGCGGTGATGAAGGCACTCGGTGCCGAGATTCGCTTTGTCGCCGGGACCTATCGGGAAGACGAAGTGGCTGTGGTCGAGCGTCAGCGTCTGGCTGCCGAACTGGCCTCGCAGATCCCCGGTGCGGTGTTCATGAATCAGTCCGACAACGCGGCCAACGCCGGCGGCTACAGCGATTTCGTCCGTGAAACCATTGCTCAGGCCGGTGGCCACATTGGCGCGTATGTCGGTTGCGTCGGCACCGGCGGCTCGATGACCGGCATCGCACGGGGTCTGAAACTGCACAACCCGGACATCGTCACCGTCGCCGTCGAACCGGCCGGTTCCATTGTCTTCGGCCATCCCGGCTATCCGTATTACCAGTCGGGAACCGGCACCCCGGCCGGAGATACCGTTGGCCTTGTGCTCGACTACAGCTGTATCGACCTGGGCCTGCAAGTCACCGATTCCCAGGCCTTCGAAACCGCCCGCTACATCGCGCGCAACCTGGCCCTGCTGGTCGGCGGCTCGACCGGTGGTGCGATCTACAAGGCGCTGGAGCTGATTCACAAAGGCACGTTGACCGGCAACGTCGTGGTGCCGATTGCCGACGGCGGCGAAAAATACCTGCACACCGTGTTCGACGACAAATGGCTGGAAGAACGGGACCTGCTGGACCCTGATGTCGCGCCGCAACTGGATCGCTGGCTGGGCAAGACCCGCTGGCTGGAATCCGACGCCACTCCCCTGCAATTGAGCGTCGCCTGACGCGCCTCCCACACAGGAAAGTCTCTGTATGAAACCGCTGAAAGTCGCCATCTGCGGCGCAGGCCGGACCGGGCATCTGAACGCCATCCTGTTCAAGCAGTTGCCTAACGTTCAGGTCTCGATGCTCACCAACAATCAGGAAGTGGTCGACCGGCACCTCGCCAACCTGCCGATGCAGGCGCTGATGCCGGACGGCTCGACGCTGAGCGCACTGCCGGATCAGGTCAGCACCGACGCCAGCGTTGTGGTGGCCGACGCCGATATCGTGATCATCACCGTACCGGCCCACGCTCGACCACAAACCCTGCAAGCCATCGCGCCGCATTTGAGCGCGAGCAAACCGGTGTACGTCGGCGCGATACCTGGATTCTGCGGCTTCGACTGGCTGGCGGAAGCTTCGCTGGGCGAACGCTCGAACGTAGTGATCTGGGGCATGAAGGATGTGCCACACACGGCGTTCGATCTGAAGCCGGGCGTGTCGGTGAAGATGGGCGGCGGCAAGAGCCAGTTGTATGTCGCTCTGCACGACCGGGAATCAGCGCAATCACGGCACCACCTGGAGGACATCCTCACGACGCTTTATGGCCCCTGCGTGACGATGCTCGACCACTACCTGGAAATCACCCTGACACCGGGCAATCCGATCATGCACAGCTCGGTGATTTACGGGTTGATCGGCCCCTACGGCCAGTGGCATCGCAAGATCTTCCCGCAGCGCATGTGCTGGTGGACCGAGTGCCCCGAGCTGGGCGCCTATTTCCTCGAACGCATGGATCAGGAAAGCCAGGAACTGTGCAGCGTGATCAGCCAGCGCCTGGGCATCGACCTGTCGTCGGTCAAATCCCTCAAGCAGGAAATCGTCGAGGCCTACGGCGAGCAGATCCGCGATCAGAGCAGCATGCTGTCGATCCTGCGCACCAACCAGGCCTACAACGACATCCTCGCGCCGATGATTCCGGCCGACGACAACCGCGCCGGTTACGTGATCGAGCGCGAAAGCCGTGCCTTCAACGAAGACGTCGCCTATGGCCTCGTGCTGCTGGTGGAAATGGCCCGGCGCTTCGAACTGAAAGTCCCCTACATCGAAGAAGTCCTGCAGTGGAGCGTTTCCTATATGCAGGGCCTGCGCGACTCGGCGCTCGACTACTTCCCCGCCACTGGCCGCGCACGGCGTGAGCGGATTCAACATTTCATTAATTTCTCGACGAGCAGATAGCTGATATGGATGACTTCAAGACACTCATCGCCTACTCCCGCAAGAACGCCCTGCGACGGATGATCCGTTGCCTGTTTGCCGAAAACATTCTGGATCGCTCGGGGCTGCGTTTCTCCGAGGCCGGCAACGAAGCCACCTACGCGCTGAAAGACGGCCGCTCCCATGTGTTTTTCTCCGACATCGCCAAGGGTCCGGCCGACACCGTGGTCAATGACGGCGACGTGGTGCTGGTGACCGATGAAGGCGTACGCCAGGTGATTCACACCCATCACGACTTGCTGGATGTGCTGCGCGACAGCTTCGATTTCGAACCGACCGATGAAGGCATCGCCGGGCTCAAGTCGGACATGGAAAACAGCCTGATGAACGACGCTCACGCGCGTCAGCATCGCCAGCAGTGGAACGCACGACTGGCCGCCGCCGCCCGGGAGCAGGGCCTCGACAGCCTGACCGATTACCTGCGCCAGCACGCCAGCACCAAGGACGCCGCGATCCTCCTCGACCAATGGGGCTCACTGGAGGGTCACCCCTACTATCCGACGTGGAAAGCCCGGCCGGGCCTGAGCGACGAAGAAGTCGAGCAACTGTCGCCGGAGTTCAACGCCCAAGTGCCGCTGCGCATTGCCGCGCTGCGGGCCGACATGGCGAAAAGCGAAAGCATGCCTCACGTCACCGACTATCACAGCTGGTTCGCCAGCAACTTCCCGACTCAATGGGAACAATGGAAGGCCTCGCTCAACGACAAGGGCCTGGACGAATCCCAGTGGTTGCCGCTGCCGATTCACTCATGGCATTTGCGGGCTTACGTGCTGAAAAACTTCGCGGCGGAAATCGCAGAAGGCATCCTGATCACCGACGGCCCGGACATCCAGACCCTGCCGACCATGTCGTACCGCACGATGATGCCGGTGCTCAAGGAGAGCGCGCCGCTGATCAAGTTGCCGATTGCCGTGTGGATGACCAGCGAGCTGCGCAGCCTGCAGGCCAAGTCGATCCACATGGGGCCGCGCATCAGCACCGTCATCACGAAAATCCTCGAAGTCGAAAACGGTTTCGAGCAACGCCTGGAAATCTTCCCGGAAGAAATCGGCGTGCGCTACAAGAATGCGATCACCCAGGATGACCACCCCGGCCGGCACCTGTCAGTGGTGTTCCGTGCCAGTCAGCAAGCGTTCGAGCGTAGCGATGAGTGCCTGCCGATCACCGTGGCGTCGCTGTTCACACGACTGCCCGGCAACAGCCGACCGCTGTTCACCGAGTTGATCGAGCGCGACGGTGCTCGGGCCAGTGTCGCCCAAGTTGAAGACTGGTTCCGCCAATACGCCAAAGTGGTCACCCACCCGGTGGTGGCGATCTACCTGATGTATGGCATCGGGCTTGAGGCGCACCAGCAGAACACGATGGTGCTGTTTTCCCCGGATGGCAAAGCACGTAGTCTGCTGATCCGTGATTTCGGCGACGGCAGGACCTACGCTCCATTGCTGGAGGGACGCGGCTACACCCTGCAACCGCATGTGCAGCCGGGCATTCTGCCAACGGTGTTCGAGGGCGATATCGAGCCGGTGCGCATGTTCGTGCTCGACGCGGCGTTCCTCACGCACCTGCATGAAATGGCCCTGTGGCTGACCAAGGAGTACGCGCTGGACAACAACCGGATGTGGGACATTCTGCGTGAAGAGACCGAACTGGCCTTCGCCGCAGTGCGCGAGCGTGTCGCGCCGCAGCTGTGGGAAGTCGAGCGCAAGGCCTTCCTCAATGATCCGTGGCCGACCCGTTCGTTGTTGCGCATGCACATGATGCAGTACTCCAACTACCGGATTCAGCACACGCTGACCAACCCGCTCAATGTCGTTCAATAACCGAGGCTGACCCATGACCCATGCAGGTGCCATCGCGGGTTCGCGCGTAAGAGTCCTGATCTATCTTCTGTTCGCGATCCAGCTCATTTCGATGGGTGCGATGGAAATGAGCGGGCCGTTCTGGCCCGTCCACCTGCGTGGGCTGACCTCGTCAGACTCGCTCTTCAGCTTCGCCAGCATCGCCGTGTACGTCGGGCCGATGCTGGGCATTATTCTGACCAGTGCATTCTGGGGCCGTATCGGCGACCGCTACGGCCACAAGTTGATGATGATCCGCGCCCTCGCCGGCCTGTCATTGACCCAGCTTGGGCTGGCCCTGTGCAGCGACATCTGGGTGATCCTGATCCTGCGCTTCCTGCAAGGCGCCTTTGCCGGCTATATCGCGCCGGCCCAGGCTTATGGCGTGAGCATCGAAGCGCCTTCGCGGCGGGCGCGGCTGTTCGCGATCCTGCAGATTTCCACCAACGTCGGCTCGTTGCTTGGCGCAGTGGTTGGCGGGTTGATCCTCGATTACGCGACGTTCTTCTGGATCAACATGAGCGCGGCGGTGTTGTGCGCGATCTGCACCGTGGTCGCGGCCGTCACGCTGCCGGACGTGCCGCCGGTGAAGAAGGCCCCGGTTGCGGATACAGCGACGCCAAGCAGTCACAGTGGCAGCGTCTGGCAAGGCACGCCGCTGCTGTCGCTGCTGGGTGTCATGGGCATTTTGCTGCTGGCGCGGATGCTGCCGCAGACGTCGTTCTCGCTGTATGTCAGCTCGGTGTTCGAGGTCAGCAATTCAGTGGTCGGGCTGTGTTATGGCTTGCTGGCGCTGGGCTTCATTTTGTCGGCAACGGCGTGGTCGCGTTATTTCGAACACCGCAGTCAGCAGGACACTCTGCAACGCATCACCTATGTCGTGATCGGCTGCATTGCGCTCACGGCACTGGCCGGCATCACGCGTAATCCGATCGTGTTCGTCGGCGCCTACTTCATCTGGGGCGTATTGCTGGGCGCCACCACGCCGGTATTGATGGCGCTGATTTCCAAAACCGCCGACAGCTCGCGCCAAGGCTACGTGCTGGGCATTGCCCAAAGCACAGCGCAATTTGCGTCCATCGCCGGCATCTCGGCAGGTGGCCTGCTCAGCCAGGTCTATGGTTTGCAGTACACCTACCTGTTTGTCTGCCTCGCCTACGTCCTCGCGCTGATTCCCATCGTTGCGTTGCGCTATCGGCCCATGGTCATGCAACCGAGCCAGATCCCGCCGGGCGACTGATCAAGGAGTTTGCTTTGAACATTGAACAACTGCGCGCCGACACACCGGGTGTCGGGCAACTGATTCACTTCAACAATGCCGGTGCGGCGCTGATGCCTGACCCGGTGATCGAGGTGATGACCCGTCATCTGCAACTTGAAGCCCGGATCGGCGGTTACGAGGCCGCCGGGCAGCAATCCGTTGAAGTTGAAAATGTTTACGACGCCATCGGCCAACTGATCAACGCCCGTTCCGACGAGATTGCGGTGATCGAGAATGCGACCCGCGCCTGGGACATGGCTTTCTATTCATTGCCGCTGCGGCCCGGCGATGTGGTGCTGACGTCGACCACCGAATACGCCGGCAACTACATTCCCTACCTGCAACTCAAGCAACAGCGCGGGATCGAGATCAGGGTCATTCCCAACGATGAACAGGGTCAGGTGTCATTGCCGGCGCTGCGGGACATGCTTGGCGATGACCGGGTTGCCCTGGTGTCGCTGCCGGTGATTGCCACCAACGGCGGCCCGGTGCAGCCCATCGAACAGATCGGTGCCCTCGCCCGCGCGGCCGGGGTTCTGTTTCTGCTGGATGCCTGTCAGGGCGTCGGGCAGATGCCGATCGATGTGCAGAAAATCGGCTGCCATATGCTCGCTGCCACCAGCCGCAAATACCTTCGTGGCCCTCGGGGCATGGGGTTTCTCTATGTCGAAAAAGCCTTGTGCGAAAACCTCGAACCGGCGTTTCTCGACCTGCACGCGGCTTCATTGCTGACCCCGGACACCTTCAAAATTCGCGGCGATGCCCGACGCTTCGAAAACTGGGAATGCAACGTTGCCGCGAAACTGGGCATGGGCACGGCGGCCCGTTACGCCCTGGCGCAAGGCATCGAGCCCATGTGGCAACGCATTCAACGATTGTCGGCGCACCTGCGCAATCGTCTGGCTGACGTACCGGGGGTTACACCGCAAGACATGGGTTCCATCAAGTCGGGCATCGTCACCTTCACCTGCCAGAACGCCAGCGCGGCGCACGTCAAGGAGTGGCTGGCCGGCCAGGAAAAACGCATCAACGTCACCACCTCTACCTTCCGCTCGACGATGCTCGACATGCAGCAACGAGACCTGCTGGAAGTCAGCCGCGCATCGCTGCACGCCTACAACACCGAGGCCGAAATCGATGCCATGGTGGACGCGTTGATGAGAATGCCCCGCAGCTGAAAACGGATGCTGATTCGCGCTTGCGTCACGGGCTCTTTGTACACTAGCATTGGGAATACTTCTCAATTGCAAAACACTGCAGCCATGAGCGAAACCCTTCCCGCGAACAACGACAACCATCTGCGCGTGATCGAAGCGCTGTACAGCGGCCATCACGGCTGGCTGTACAACACGCTGAAGAAAAAACTGGGTAACGCCATGGATGCGGCGGATCTGGCGCAGGATACCTTCACCCGGATCCTCGCCTCCCAGGTCACGGCCATCGAGCAACCCCGGGCTTACCTGAGCTGCGTGGCCAAGGGCATTCTGATCAACTGGTATCAACGCAAGGCACTGGAACGCGCCTACCTCGATGCCCTCGCGCATCTGCCGGCGCCGGAAGTGCCCTCGCCCGAGCTGCGTTTCGTGGTGCTGGAAACCCTGCACGAAATCGACGCCATGCTCGATACCCTCCCGCCACTGGTCAAACGCGCATTCCTGCTGTCGCAGATCGGCGGTTTGAAATACGCCGACATCGCCGAGCAGCTGGACGTCTCGCTGATCACCGTCAAGCGCTACATGAAACAGGCTTTCGTGCAGTGCCTGATGCTGGTGGAATGAATGCTCACGCGTCGCAGTGAACCGCCGCTCGATCCGAAAATCCTCGAAGAAGCCGCCGAGTGGCTGATGCGCCTGAGCGAAAACGACCTCAGTGAAACCGAGCGTGCGGAATGGGAATACTGGAAAGTCAGCAGCCCCGAGCGCAATCGGGCGTGGGCCCGCGCCCAATTGCTGCAAAGCAAGTTTGGCGGCCTGCCACCGGCGCTGGCAATGTCGGCGCTGGATCGCCCGAGCAACCCGGAGCGCCGCGCAGCCCTCGGCAAACTGGCCTTGCTGCTGGCAGCGGTGCCCGCCGGTTGGGGCGGCTGGAAACTGGCGCAATCGCAGCAATGGTCCGCCGATTACCACACTGCCGTGGGCCAGCGCCGCGAATTGACCCTGGCCGACGGCTCGCAGATCACCTTGAACACCGACACGGCCATCGACGTCCTGTTCGACACCCGTCAGCGCCTGATCAATCTGCGCGAAGGCGAAATCCTGGTGCAGACCGCACCGGACAACGCCGCGCAACCTCGACCCTTTCTGGTCAGCACCCGTCAGGGCCGGATGCAGGCGCTGGGCACGCGCTTCACCGTGCGTGAATGGCAGCCACGCACCCAACTCGCGGTACTCGAAGGCGCCGTGCAGGTCGAACTGGCCGACAGCCCTCAGCGCACGCCGATCATCGTCAACGCTGGCCAGCGCACCGACTTTTCATCGCAGGCCTTCGGCTCACTGAACCCGACCGACCGCAACGTCGGTGCCTGGACCCAAGGCATGCTGATGGCCGACAAGATGCGCCTGGCGGATTTCGTCGTCGAACTGGCGCGCTATCGCCGAGGTTTCGTGCGCTGTGATCCGGCCATTGCCGACTTGCGCATTTCCGGGGCCTATCCCATCACGGACACCCAACGTTCGCTGAACATGCTGGCGCAAACCTATCCCGTGCACGTTTCAGGGCACTTGAGCGGTTACTGGGTGACGCTCTCACCCGCCTGAGCAAAAAAATCACCGCGCGGGTGATACTTTTTTTGTTCTCGGCTGGCAATGAAAGGAACAACCATTCCACCTCGTCCATAGGGTCATCCCTTCATGCTCGTTGCACGACCCTTGCTTCCGGATCGTCTGCTAAAGCCCGTTATACGCAGTGTGTTGCTCAGCGTCGTGCTGGGCCTGGCTGGCGGTGCGTTCGCGCTGGCTGCCGAACCGGCGCAACTGGACGCGGTCACCGTTCGAGCCTACAACATCGCCCCGGGGCCGCTTGGCGCGACCCTGTCGAGTTTTGCCGTGGACGCCGGGATCGCCCTGTCGTTTCAGCCGTCGATCACCGAAGGGCTGGTCAGCCCGGGCCTGTCCGGCAACTACTCGATACAGGAGGCCGTGACCCGGCTGCTGGAAGGCAGCGGTCTGGAAATGGTCGCCCGCAGCGACGGCACCTGGACGCTGGTGGTGCGCCGGGTCACCTTGCCGGACACCACGGTCGAAGGCACCGAAAAACGCACCGACAGCTTGCCATCGGTGCTGCAGGGTGGCCAGATCGCTCGTGGCGGGCGCCTCGGCATACTCGGCAACCGAGACGCGATGGACGCCCCGTTCAGCGTCAGCAGCTACACCTCGACGCTGATCAAGGACCAACAGGCCGTCACGGTCGGTGACTTGCTCGAACGCGACTCTTCGGTGCGCTCCACGGGACAGGCCGGCGGCATTGTCGATTCGTTTTTCATTCGCGGTTTTCCAGTCGGCGAAGGCAACCTCGGTGAACTGGCGTTCGACGGCGTGTACGGCGTGGCCTCCAACTACCGGGTGTTCACCGAATACGCCGAACGCATCGAACTGGTCAAAGGCCCCGCCGCCCTGATCTACGGCATGTCGCCCAACAGTGGCGTCGGCGGCGTGATCAACGTGGTGCCCAAACGTTCGCTGGACGAAGACCTGACCCGACTCACCACCAGTTACGCCTTGAACACCCAGCTTGGCGGCCATCTCGATATCAGTCGCCGCTTCGGTGAAGAACGGCGGTTTGGAGTGAGGATCAACGGCAGCATCCAGCAAGGCGAAACCGCCATCGAAAAGCAGTCACGGGAGGTCGGTATCGGCGCGATTTCCCTCGACTATCAGGGCGAGCGCCTGCGCACTACCCTGGACCTGATCAACCAGAAAGAATCATTCGACGCCGCTTCCCGACCATTCCTGATCGCCCCCGGCGTGGACATTCCGTCGGCAGCCAACGGGCGTACCAGCGTCAGCCAGGAATGGGGCTGGTCGGATACCCGGGACAAATCGGCGTTGCTCGGTGGCGAATACGACCTCAACGACAACCTGACGCTGTTCGCCCACGCCGGTGGCGGTCGATCGGACGTCGCGCGCATGTCCGACCAGACGCCGACCATCGTCAACGCAGCGGGCGACACCTCGTCTATCCCCGGCTATTACAAATTCGAAGTCCAGCGCTACACCGTCGATGCCGGGGCACGCCTGCGTTTCGACACCGGGCCGGTCAGCCACAGCATGGCCCTGCAAGTCACCCGTTATCGCGATGAGCTGGCGCGGGGCATCATTTCCGGCCCGGCGATCCTGTCCAACATCTACCACCCGATCGACCGCCCGAAGCCTGCAATCGCCAAACCCGATACACCTAAAGTCTCGCAAAGCGAACTGTCGGGCGTGGCCCTTGCCGACACCCTGTCGGTACTCGACGAGCGCGTGCAAGTCACGGCCGGATTGCGCCAGCAGAACATCAAGTCGGACAACTACAACGCGGCCGGCTTCGTCACCACCTCCTACGACAAGAGCAGATCCACGCCGCTGTACGGGGTTGTGGTCAAACCCTGGGATCACGTCGCGTTCTACTACAACTACGTCGAGGGCCTGAGCAAGGGTGACATTGCGCCTTCCGCCGCTTCGAATGCCGGCGAGATCTTTTCTCCCTACGTTTCCCGGCAGCAGGAGCTTGGGGTCAAGCTCGACTACGGCAGCTTCATGTCCACCCTGGCCCTGTTCCAGTTACAGAAACCCAGCGGTGAACTGGCCTCGGGCGTGTTCTCGGTCCAGGGCGAGCAACGCAACCGCGGGGTGGAGCTGAACATGGCGGGCGAAGTCTCCCCTGGCACTCGCCTGCTCGGTGGCGTGACGCTGCTCGACGGAGAGCTGACCCGAACCAGCGTTGCCGCCAATCGCGGCAACAAGCCCGTGGGGGTGCCAGAGGTGCAGGCCAACCTCTGGGCCGAGTGGGACGTCCCGAAAGTCGAAGGCCTGACGCTGACCAGCGGCGCCATCTACACCGGCAGCCAGTACGTCGATCAGGCCAACACGCAGAAACTGGATGACTGGACCCGCTTCGACGTCGGTGCGCGCTACGCCACGCGCATCGCCGAACGGCCGACCACGTTCCGGGCCACGGTGCAGAACGTGTTCGACCGCGAATACTGGTCGGGCGTCGCCTCTTACGGCGCGTTCTCCCAGGGCGCGCCTCGGACCTTGTTGCTCTCGGCCACTGTCGATTTCTGAAACGTCCGGCCCGGTGCGGCGCCTGGCGTCGTGGTCCGATCCGGCTTTTGCAAAGGCATACACCATGGTTAATGTTTTTCGCCGCCGCCAGACCTTCGCCGCCCTGTTGTTCGCCGGGCTGCTGGGTTTGTCGATTTCTTCTCTGATGCCAGGCAGCGCACGGGCTGCCGAACCGGATCCGGCACTGGGCACCGTGACTGATTTGCAGGGCCGCACGGTCAAGGTTCACCTGCCGGTCCGTCGCGTGATCCTGGGGGAAGGCCGCCAGTTGTATCTGGTGGCTGCGCTGGACACGCAGAACCCCATCGAACGCATCGTCGGCTGGCGCAAGGACCTGATCCAGTCCGACCCGGACACCTACAACGCCTACCTGCGCAAATTCCCCGATATCGCGAAAATCCCGACCTTCGGCGGCTTCGAAAGCGGCACCTTTGATATCGAGCAGGCAATCTCGCAGAAGCCTGACGTGATCTTCCTCAATATCGAAGCGCAGCATGCGACCGAGGATGCGCGCTACATCGAGAAACTCGACGCCCTCGGCATCCCGGTGGTGTACGTCGACTTTCGCAACAACCCCATGCAGAACACCGAGCCGACCATGCGCCTGTTCGGCAAGTTGTTCGGCAAGGAAGAACGCGCCGAAGCCTTCATCGACTTTCGTAACCAGCAGATCCATCGCGTCACCGATGTGATCGAGAAACACCACCCTGCCCGCCCCAGCGTGTTCATCGAGCGCATCGGCGGCTACACCGATGACTGCTGCCTGAGTTTCGGCAACGAGAACTTCGGCCTGTTCGTCGATATGGCCGGCGGCAATAACATCGCCCGCCGGATCATTCCGAGTACGTTCGGGCAACTGAACCCCGAGCAGGTGATTGTCGCCAATCCGGACCATGTCGTGGTCACCAGCGCCGACTGGGAGGCCTTTGCGCCGGGCGGCCATTGGGTCGGTGTCGGCCCGGGCGCGGACCTGGCCGAAGCCCGACGCAAACTGGCCTGGTACACCCAGCGCCCGGCCTACGCCGGCATCAAAGCGCAGAAAACTCAGGCGTTTCATGCGATCTGGCATCAGTTCTACAACAGCCCTTACCAGTTCGTGGCCATTCAGCAATTGGCCAAATGGTTCCACCCGGAACTGTTCGCCGATCTTGATCCGGATGCCGCGTTTCGCGAGCTGCACGAGCGCTTCTTGCCAGTGCCTTACGAACCGGGCTATTTCGTCAGCCTGCAAAAAACCGAGGCCAAACCATGAGCTCGCTGGGTGAAGCACCGATCGTGCAAAGCGTCACCTACCGGCGGCTGGTGCTGCGTAAGCGGCTGATCCTGCTCGGGCTGGCCGTGCTGCTGATCTTCAGCGTCCTGCTCGACCTGGCCCTCGGCCCGGCGCAATACAGCCTTGGTGAAGTGCTCGAAGCGTTGTTCTCACCGGATACAGCTTCGGCGCAGGTTCGGGTGGTGATGTGGGACATCCGTCTGCCGGTGGCGTTGATGGCGGTCGCTGTCGGCGCGGCGCTTTCGCTGGCCGGGGCGCAAATGCAGACCATCCTCAACAACCCTCTCGCCAGCCCTTTCACCCTCGGCATTTCTGCGGCGGCCGGTTTCGGCGCGGCGCTGGGGCTGGCCTTCGGCGTGGCGCTGTTTCCGCTGGCGGCGCAATACATGGTGCCGCTCAACGCGTTCATCATGGCGATGCTCTCGGCGCTGCTGATCCACTTTATGAGCATGCGTCGTGGGGTGACGGCTGAAACCATCGTGCTGCTCGGTATCGCCCTGGTGTTTACCTTCAATGCGCTGCTGGCGCTGGTGCAGTTCTTCGCCACTGAGCAAGCCGTGGCGGCCGTGGTGTTCTGGACCATGGGCAGCCTGACCAAAGCCACGTGGCCGAAACTCGGGGTGATCTGCGTGGTGATCCTCATCACCCTGCCGATTTTCGCCAAGCGCGCGTGGGCGATGACGGCCCTGCGTCTGGGGGATGACAAGGCCGCGAGCTTCGGCATCAACGTGCGCAGCCTGCGTTTTCAGACGCTGATCATGGTCAGCCTGCTCGCCTCGTTTCCGGTGGCGTTCGTCGGCACCATCGGTTTTATCGGGCTGGTCGGGCCGCACATCGCACGAATGCTGATCGGTGAGGATCAACGGTTTTTCCTGCCGGCCTCGTTGCTGACCGGTGCGCTGATCCTGTCTGCCAGTTCGGTGGTCAGCAAGACCCTGATCCCGGGGGCGATATTCCCCATTGGCGTGGTCACGTCGCTGATCGGCGTGCCGTTCTTCATTTCTCTGATTCTCAACGGGAAGAAAAACTCATGGTGAAGCTGCGGCTCGAAAACCTCGGGGCCGGTTATGGCCAGCGCGAGATCATCTCAGGCGTGAGCACCGCGACCTTCACTGGAGGCCAAGTGGTGGCGGTAGTCGGGCCCAATGCGGCGGGCAAATCGACGTTGTTCAAACGCATGGCCGGGCTGATCGACGGTCCGGGCGAAGTGATTCTGGAAGGTTCGAAAAAAGGTACGCAAGGCATCAGTTACATGCCCCAGGGCCTGAACGCCAGCGCCCGGCTTACGGTTTACGAATCAGTGCTGCTGGCGCGCAAGCAACTGACGCCCAACTGGTCGGTACACGACGATGAATTGCAATTGGTGGACGAGATTCTCGAGGCGCTCGGGATCACCGGACTGTCATTCCGCAACCTGGGTGAACTGAGCGGTGGCCAGCAACAGTTGGTGTCAATCGCCCAGACCCTGGTGCGCGAGCCGGAAATCCTGCTGATGGACGAACCCACCAGCGCACTCGACATGCACCGGCAGGTGCAGGTGCTGAACTTCATGAAAGCCTTGGCGCGCCGCCGCGAGGTGATCGTGTTCATCGCCATCCACGACTTGAATCAGGCGCTGCGTTTTGCCGATCAGGTGCTGGTCATCGCTGGTGGCACGGCTCATGGTAGCGGGCCGAGCCATGAGGTCATCACCGAGCCGATGCTGCGCACGGTCTACAAGGTCGAGGCGCGGATCGAGCAGTGCAGTCGCGGGCAGCGCCATATTCTGATCGACGATATTGTTTGAGGGTTGGCCCTCAGAGCAGACTCCACGACACCCCGACATACATCGCCATGCCCTCGCCCGGCGTCGAGCGTGCGGCGTCCAGTCCTTTATCGTCGTAGCCCGGCGTGACGGTAGCGGCGTAGTGTTTGTCGGTCAGGTTGCGCATGTCCAGCCAGGTCTGCCAGTCGCCCTTGGGTGCGTTGTAACCCAGGGTCGCGCCGAAGGTGGCGTAAGGGTCGGCGTAGTAGCTGTTGGCGTAATCCACCGCGACTTTCGACACCAGTTGCGTGTTGACTGCCGCGAAGAAGCCCTGCGGAAAGTCGTAGCGCAGTTCGCCCTGGTAGTAATGCATCGGCAGGCCCGGCAGGCGGTTGTCGCCGAAGCGGTCGTCATCGCGGTAGTGGAAGTCGCTGAAGGTGTAAGCCTGACGCAGGCTCAACTTGCCGCCGTCGTTCGCCGACCACAGGTTGCTGTTCAGGCTGGCTTCAATGCCTTGGTGCACGGTCGGGCTGGCGTTGAGTTCGTACGGGGTAGTCGCGTTGGCATCCGGCAACACCGAAAGCAGTTCGTGGCGCACCTGGGCGTAGTACCAGGCCAGGCTCCATTCGCCGAGCGCGCTGTTACCACGACCACCGAGTTCCAGCGAGGTCGCGGTCTGGTTCTGCAGTTTGACCGGATCGCGCTGGGTGCCGGTGGCGGCGCCGCTGCCGGCCGGGAACCGTACGTTGGAGCTGTAGATCAGCGACCACGGATGCGGCGCTTCGACCGAGCGGCTGAGGTTGCCGAACAGTTGCAGGTCCGGCGTCACCTGATAACGCAGGCCCAGACGTGGTGCGTAGTCCCAGTCGCCGAGGCTGGTCTTGCCGCCACCTTCCGGGTAGGTCACGGCACTTTCGCGGCGGGTGTAGATCGCGGCAAGGCCCGTGGTCAGCCACAGGTCGTCGGCGATCTCCAGATCATTGCCAAAGTGCAGAACGGTGTCCGAGCCTTGATAAGTGAAGTTGCGCATGTGCGTGCCCGGCGCATAACCGGCGGTGTTGCCGGTGGGAATCCTTACCAACTCAGTGGCACCGTCGTTAGGCAGGTGTTTGGTCACCCGCAGGCCAACTGTGCTGCGGCTTTCGAGCCCCCAAAGCGTATCGCGGCGTTTGTAGTCGAACGTGCCGCTGACATCGGTGTATGCGACCTTTAAACGGTTCGGGCCTTCACGCAGATCCATCGGGTAATCGTGATAAACCAGACCGGTCTGGATGCTCGAATCATCGTCGATGTAGTACGTGGTCTTGTTGCCGATGAAGGTGCTGCCGGGTTGATCGCGGCTGTCGTTGCGCGTCACGTAGGCCGGGTTGGCCGCACGCGGATCGTGTTCGATGGAGTGTTTGGTCACTCGCCCGGCAAGATCGTTGTCGGTCTCGCGGTGACGGATGTAGAAACGGGTTTCCAGATTCGGATTGAAGCGATAACCGAAGTTGGCGATCACACCCTGGCTCTTGCTGGCGGTGTGATCCTGATAACCGTCGGAGTGTGCATCGGTCATCGACAGGTAGTAATCGAAGTCGCCCAGCACCTGGCCCGAGCTGACTTGCCGTTGCGCATAACCGTGGCTGCCCATGACGTAACGCACATTCAGCAGCGGCGCGTTGTAGCCGGTGTGGCTGACGTAATCGACCGCCCCGCCGAGGGCCAGCGCACCACGATCGAAACCGTTGGCACCACGCAACACTTCCACATGGTCGAGCCACAGTGGCTCCAGCAACTCGTAGGGCGTGCCGCCGGGACCGGTCAGCGGCAGACCGTCGAGCATCGTGTACAGCCCAGACGCGTGGGCGCCGGGAGCCCGATTGATGCCCGAGCCACGAATCGAGATTTTCACCCCTTCGTTGCCCGCCGACTGGGCATATACGCCCGGCTGATACGCCAATACATCCTGATTACTCGCCACCCGCCCCTGCAACGGAGCGCGCATATCGACCACATTGGTAGCGCCGGGGACTTGCGCAAGCCGGGACTTGGCCTCTTCCACCGAAAGGTCTTCGCCCGTCTGTTCTTCAGCCCCGATCAACACCTGCCCCAACTCCATGCCCTGAGACTCGGCTTCGACCGGACAGGCAAGGGCCAGCCCCAGCAATGCAGCGGGCAGTGTTTTGAGCGAGGGCATCGAGAGAACTCCAGACAGACAGTTACGGGCAGTGAGAACTGCGACGTATGAATGAACGAAGTAAACACATGGCGATTTTGTTTTTTGTCGAGACTAGAACCCGCGATCCTGACTGATCGGCATCAAAGGCTCGGGGCCAATCGCCTTGGCTGCGGCCAGCACCACGCTGCGCAGCCACTTCGAAGCCTGCGAACGATGTTTGCGTGCATGCCACAACTGGTAGTAGCGCAAGGGCTGCGCCGGCACCGGAAACGGCTCGATCCGCAGCGGCAACAATTCGGTGTAGTGCTTGGCAAACGAACGTGTGGTGGTGAACACCAGGTTCGATTTGACCAGCACGTAAGGCGCAATGCAGAAGTACGGCAAAGTCGTTTTCACACGCCGGACCAGGCCGCTTTTCGCCAGTTCGGCGCCAATCGTGCCCTGCCCGGAAGCATTGTGTGTCATCACCGCCAGGTGATCCGCTTCCGCGTAGGCTTCCGGGGTCAGCCCACCCCGTGCAATCGGATGCTCCTCACGCATCAGACAAACCAGATCATCGTCGCACAGGGGTTGCAGATGAAGATGCTCGGCCGGCGTTCGCCAGTTGCCGATCACCAGATCGAGAAAACCGTCCTCCAGCCCACGGGAGTAGCCGCCCTCGGCTTGCAGGTGCTTGAGCTCCAGCGTGGCGAACGGGGCTTGCGCATAAAAACGCTCGATGATGGCGGGCACGAAAAACACACTCAGGTAATCCGGCGTGCTGATGCGAAAGGTCTGTCGGGTGGTGGCGGGATCGAACAGGTCGATCGGGTGCAGGATCTGCTCGATACCGTTCAGAGCCTGCGAAACGGGCTCGATCAAGGTGAGGCCGTGCGCGGTCAGCACCATCCGGCTGCCGCTGCGCACCAGCAACTGATCGCCGGTCAGCTCGCGCAGCCTGCGCAACGCCACGCTGATCGCCGGTTGAGTCTGCCCGAGCAGCTCGGCCGTACGCGACACACTGCACTCCGTCAGCAACGTGTAGAGCGTGCGGATCAGCTGGACATCGCAGTTGGGCAAAGCGTTGGACACAGCAACCTCTTTTCCGGTGGACGGATTGATGTAGCGCTATATACCAGATGATATAGCGCTATTCATTTTCGCGTCCATGCGAGGGTTCACGTGCAGTGCTACCGCCAGTCCGGCAGCCTTTTCAGCAACTCGGCTTTTTCATGGACCGCACCACCCATCAGGACGAATCCCTGCATTTGGCTCTGCTGATCCAGGTAAATGGATTTCACGTGAGCAATGCCTTTGTCACAGCGCCCCGCCCACTCGGTCGACCACTCTCCCTCGGTGCTCATCGGCGACGCCACAATGGTCGGCAAGACACTTGTCTTGATCGTCACCGGCATGGCGGGATAAGCGACCGGCGTCGGCTGACCCGCCAGGGTCTGGGCCAGCGACCGGGCCTGCAACATGATCGGCATCACATAGGGCAGCACCAGGTCATGGACTTGCGCGCAATCGCCCAAGGCGTAAACGTTGTCGGCGCTCGCTCGCAAATAAGCGTCAGTGACAATACCGCCGGCAACCCGAATACCTGCCGCCCGCGCCAGATCGACGCGGGGTTCGAGGCCAATGGCACTCAACACATAATCCGCTTCCAGCACGCGGCCATCGGCCAGTTGCAACGCATACCCCTGCCCGGCGCGGTTAACTGCAACCGGTGCATTGCCGAGCTCCAGGCGCACGCCAATCGACGCCAGCGCATTGGCCATTTCCTCTCCGGCCTCCGAAGGCAGCAGGCGACTCAACGGCCAGGTGGCCCGGTCGACAACCGACACTTCATGACCGGCATGCCGCAGATCATTGGCGAACTCGCAACCGATCAGCCCGCCGCCCAGAATGGCGATCCGGCTATCAGCGCTGATCTGCTGACGCAGGCGCCGATAATCTTCCAGGTCGTTCACCGTGATGATGGCGTCCACCCCATCGCCTTGCAGCGCGGGGCGACGCGCATCGGCCCCGAGCGCCAGCACCAGTGCGCGGTAGCGAAGTGGTTGGCCGTCGATGCAGATCGACCGGGCATCGGTGTCGATTCGTTCTACTGACGCGTGCGTTCTGATCTGCGCTTGCAGTTGCGCCGCCATCTGCTCGGCGCTGAAGGTCACCAGTTGCTCCGGCAAACGCCCGGTCTGGAAGGCGTTGGACAGCGCCGGTTTTGAGTAAAACTCGCCGCCGTCGCGGGTGACGATCTGGATTGGCGTGTCGCTATCCAGCTTGCGCAGCTCGCGCGCCACGGTGTAGCCAGCCAGCCCCGAACCCAGAATGATCACCGGGTCGGATTGCTCCGGCACGCAGTTCGGCTCTGCACTCTGCCCGACCTGGATCATCTGAAAGTCAGCCTTCCCTACCCCGCACTCCGGGCAATACCAGCTCTCCGGCACGTCCTCCCAGCGAGTCCCGGCCGGGATATCGTGCTCAGGTATTCCCACGGCTTCGTCGTAAATGAAGCCGCACACAAGACATTCCCACTTGAACATGGTCGATCCTCCAGTCAATCGATACGCAGCGGCTGAATCAGCTGGTGAAAGCGCGTCCCAGGCCGAGCGCACTCAAGGCGCGACGGTAGGCAGTGGAAGAGCGGTCGGCAGGAATGTGGATTTCCAGCGACAGATCCAGCGGCAAGTCTTCCGGGCGGCACAGCTCGACGATGTCGCGATCTTCTTCGAAGACTTGCTGGTTGAACGCGTAAACGTCTTCCAGCGGCATCTCCTTGTCGAAGTTGCGGGTGATGGCGCAGAACATGCGGGTCTTGCGCGCCGAGATCGGGCTGGCCGCATTCAGAATCACCAAGCGGTGTTCCGGCTCGGGGAAGTTGACGGTCAGGCGCGCAGTGAACGGCGCGAAGACATCGAAGGTGCGGTTCCAGAGAAAACCTTCCGGCGCGCGATGCTGCAGACTCTTGGGGAAATTGCTGACGTTGCTGATGTACTCGGCGTGGACCCCGTACGGCGTGACCTCGGCCTTGTAGGTCGGCACCACCGGGTTGTCGCGCTCGGCAAAAGCCTCGTGGTGAATCCACGCAAAGTGCGCGACATCGATAAACCCTTCCACTTGCCGGCCGGCAGAAGCCGCGATGTCGATGGACGGCGGCAGGATGCGCTGAAAGCTGTCATCGGCCCAGGACGGCATTTCAGCGAACGGCGCACTGGTGCCAGACATCAGCACCCAGATCAGACCGAAGTCTTCACGGGTCGCGTACATCTGGATGCGATGGCGTTCGGTGAGATTGGCATTGGGCTCCGACGGGATGTGCGTGCAGCGACCATCGGTGCCGAAGTGCAGGCCGTGATACGGGCAGATGATGTTTTCGCCCTTCACCCAACCTTTGCTCAGTGGCGCGCCGCGATGACTGCAAATATCCCGGGCGGCGTTCAGTTTCCCGCCGGCCCGGTAGAGTACGACCGGCTCGTCCAGCAGCGTGACGGCATAGGGTTTGTCGGTCACGTCTGCCGAAAAGGCCACGGGGTGCCAGTGCTTGCTGAGCGTCTCGCGGTCTTGTGCGGTGAAGGTGCTGCTCTTGGTGATCGGGTTCCAGGTAACGGACTGGCAGGCTATTGCGGCCGTGGACATGTGAGTTCTCCTTGACGTGGAAAAGGCACCGAAGGGGTGCGCATCCGCAGGCTGTTGGATGTGTTGTTGGCCTGCGGACGACGAGTGCGAAATCCATGCTAGAGATTCGCGCCGGCCTCGCCCATGTCGTGAAGAACATGTTGCTTATGTGAAATCAGATATACCGGTCTGACTGGGTATTCACTTGCACTTGGCCAACACCACCTGGCAGGTACCGGGCGTACCGCCGGAGCGGCCTGCGTAGCGCATGCAGTTATCCATGGATTTTTTCTGTGCCTGGCCCAGGGTCTGTCCCCAGGCCAGGCCACCCTCGCCCATCGTCGGCACCGCTTTGGCGTAACAGCGATCACCCACGGTCGCATAGCGAGCCTTGCTGGAGCAGCCTGTCGTCAACGTCAGCATGATCGCGCAAAGAAAATACGCGCAATGGCGTATCTGTATCCGGTTCATCTCGTTTTACCTGCGCAACTTGGGACTGACGGGCTCAGTTTATCCGCAATGCCCCGGGAACCGTTCATTGCTCCGTCGCCTGCCGGTACTGACGCGGCGTGAAGCCGGTCGAGGCCTTGAATTGGCGAGTGAAGGCGCTGTGGTCGGTGTAGCCGCACTGCAGGGCGACGTCGGTGATCGGCAGGTCGGTGTGCAACAAGCGATGGGCATGCTCCAGCCGTACTTTCTGGATCATCTGCCGGGGCGTCAGATGGAACACCCGCTTGCAGTAGCGCTCCAGCTGCGCCACGGAAATACCGGCGATCCGGGTCAGTTCCCCCAGCGTCACCCGCCGATTGAAATGCGCGCGAATGTGCTCGTCGACGGCGGCCAGACGTTCGAAGGCCGGGTGGGTTTCGCTGGCCGATTGCAGATCCACCGAAATCCCCGCCAGGCCGATGATCGCGCCATCGCGGTTGTACAACGGTCGCTTATGGGTCAGGCACCAGCCCGGTTCGCGACTGCCGTACAGATGCAATTCCAGCTGATCCTCCAGCACCCATCCCTCTTCCAGCACCCGGCGATCCTGCTCGGTGTAGCCCGGCCCCAGTTGCGCCGGGAATACCTGCGCACTGGTTTTGCCGAGCAACGGCTTCAGGTCTTTCAACCCGCAGCGCTGCACCAGGGTGCGGTTGGCCAGGGCGTAACGCGCGTCTGGATCCTTGATGAAAATCACCGCATTCGGAATCACGTCCAGCATCGGCAACAGCGCGGCAACTCCTGCCACCAGGGCTTCGAGGGTCTGGGGGCGATTGTGTTCATCGCCCTCGCACAGGCGCGCAAATGCGTTCTGCATCGTCGGTGTTTTCCTTCGCGGGTGAATCGGCCAACGGCCCGCCATACGGCGTTCGCGTGCAGAGTGCAGCAACGCCCACGGCCTGTCGAGGTCTGCCGTCGTTCAGCGCAATTGTGCTGATTTCGTCATCCAGTCTTGCGCAAAACATCAATCGCCCGACCACCGATGAGTTCAATGTTGGCCCGTCCCAGTGACATACACCTGCCTATCCAATAACTCACAAGAAGGCGACGCCATGTCAGGCCAAGGCAAGTTCAAAAAACAGCTTTCATTGATCGACCTCACGTTTATCGGGCTCGGAGCGATCTTCGGGTCGGGGTGGCTGTTCGCGGCCAGTCACGTTTCCGCGATTGCCGGGCCGGCGGGGATTTTTTCCTGGCTGCTGGGCGGTTTCGCCGTATTGCTGCTGGGCATCGTCTACTGCGAACTGGGCGCTGCCCTGCCCCGGGCCGGCGGTGTGGTTCGCTACCCGGTCTATAGCCACGGGCCGCTGCTCGGTTATCTGATGGGTTTCATCACACTGATCGCGTTTTCCAGTCTGGTGGCGATCGAAGTGGTCGCCTCGCGCCAATATGCGGCGGCGTGGTTTCCCGGCCTGACCAAAGCCGGCAGTGGTGATCCGACAGTGCTGGGCTGGCTGGTGCAGTTCGGTCTGCTCTGCGTGTTCTTCCTGCTCAACTACCGCAGCGTGAAAACCTTCGCCAAGGCCAACAACCTGGTGAGTGTGTTCAAGTTCATCGTGCCGCTGCTGGTGATCGGTGTGCTGTTCACCTTCTTCAAACCGGAGAACTTTCAGGTTCAGGGTTTCGCACCCTTCGGGCTCTCGGGCATCGAGATGGCCGTTTCCGCTGGCGGTGTGATCTTCGCCTACCTCGGCCTGACCCCGATCATCTCGGTGGCCAGCGAAGTGAAAAATCCACAACGCACGATTCCCATTGCGCTGATCCTGTCGGTGCTGCTGTCGACTGCAATCTACGTGCTGCTGCAAACGGCGTTCCTCGGCGGCATCCCGACTGAATTGCTCGCCAATGGCTGGGCCGGGGTTTCCAAGGAGTTCGCCCTGCCGTATCGCGACATTGCCCTGGCGCTCGGCGTGGGCTGGCTGGCCTATCTGGTGGTGGCCGACGCGGTGATCTCGCCCAGCGGCTGCGGCAACATCTACATGAACGCCACGCCTCGCGTGATCTACGGCTGGGCGCAGACCGGCACCTTCTTCAAGGTGTTCACCCGCATCGATGAAAAGTCCGGCATCCCGCGCCCGGCGCTGTGGCTGACCTTTGCCCTGTCGGTGTTCTGGACTCTGCCGTTTCCGTCCTGGGAAGCGCTGATCAACGTGGTGTCCGCCGCACTGGTGTTGAGCTACGCCGTGGCGCCCGTGACCGTCGCCGCGCTGCGTCGCAATGCGCCGGACATGCCGCGCCCGTTCCGGGTCAAGTGCATGGGCGTGCTGGGGCCGGTGTCGTTCATCATCGCTGCGCTGATCGTTTACTGGTCCGGGTGGGACACCGTCTCCTGGTTGCTCGGCCTGCAGATCCTGATGTTTGTCGTGTACCTGCTGTGTGGTCGTTTCGTACCGACCAGACATCTGAGCCTTGCCCATCAAGTGCGCTCATCCGCGTGGCTGATCGCCTTCTACGCCGTGACCATCGTCCTGTCGAAACTCGGCACTTTCGGTGGCCTCGGCATCCTCGCCCACCCTTTCGACACGCTGGTCGTCGCCGCTTTCGCCACCGGCATTTACTACTGGGGCGCCGCCACCGGTGTGCCGTCGCACCTGCTGCGTCTGGAGTCCGAAGAGGATGAAAGCGAAGTCGCTTCGACGTCCCCGGCCTCCGCTGCCAACCCGCGCGCTGCCGGCGCTTATTGAAACCTCTTGAAGGGACACGAACATGAAACGCGTACACGTCATTGATTCCCACACAGGCGGTGAACCCACGCGCCTGGTGATGAAGGGTTTCCCCGATCTGCCCGGCAACACCATGGCCGAAAAGCGCGATGCCCTGCGCAACCAGCACGACCGCTGGCGCCGGGCCTGCCTGCTGGAACCGCGCGGCAACGATGTGCTGGTGGGCGCGTTGTATTGCGAGCCGGTATCGCCGGACGCCACTTGCGGGGTGATCTTCTTCAACAACGCCGGTTATCTGGGCATGTGCGGCCACGGCACCATCGGCCTGATCGCCTCCTTGCAGCATCTGGGGTTGATCGCCCCGGGCGTGCACAAGATCGACACACCGGTCGGCCCGGTCAGCGCGACGTTGCATGAGGACAGCGCCGTGACTCTGGGCAACGTGCCCGCCTATCGCTCACGCAAACAGGTGGCGGTGGAAGTGCCGGGATACGGCCGCTTCCTCGGTGACGTTGCCTACGGCGGCAACTGGTTTTTCCTGGTGTCGGAGCACGGCCAGACGCTGACGATGGACAACGTCGAAACCCTGACCGACTTCACCTGGAAAATGCTCAAGGCCCTCGAAGACCAAGGCATCCATGGCGAGGACGGCGCAATCATTGACCACGTCGAACTGTTCGCCGATGACAACAACGCCGACAGCCGCAACTTCGTCATGTGCCCCGGCAAAGCCTACGACCGCTCACCGTGCGGCACCGGTACCAGCGCCAAACTCGCCTGCCTGGCCGCCGACGAAAAACTTCAGCCCGGCCAGCGCTGGGTGCAGGCCAGCATCACCGGTAGCCAGTTCGAAGGCCGCTTCGAATGGGAAGGTAAACGCGTGCGCCCGTTCATCACCGGCCGCGCCTACATGACCGCCGACAGCACGCTGCTGATCGACGAAGAAGATCCGTTCGCGTGGGGCATCTGAGCCGCCGCGCTGCTTTTCCATACCTATCTGAATGACCGTTCCAAGGAGAACAATAATGAGCGACAACATCTTCACCGGCTGCATGCCCGCCCTGATGACCCCGTGCACCGCCGCACGCAAACCGGACTTCGATGCGTTGGTGGCCAAGGGTCGCGAGCTGATCGATATCGGCATGAGCGCTGTCGTGTATTGCGGCTCCATGGGCGACTGGCCGCTGCTCACTGAAGCCGAGCGTCAGGAAGGCGTGGCGCGGCTGGTGGCTGCCGGGATTCCGACCATCGTCGGTACTGGCGCCATCAACACCCGTGAAGCGGTGTCCCACGCGGCCCATGCGGCCAAAGTCGGCGCTCAGGGTTTGATGGTTATTCCACGGGTGCTGTCCCGTGGCGCTTCGCTCGCCGCGCAGAAGGCGCACTTCGCCGCGATTCTGCAAGCCGCGCCGAACCTGCCGGCAGTGATCTACAACAGCCCTTACTACGGTTTCGCGACCCGCGCTGACCTGTTCTTCGAACTGCGCCGCGAGTACCCAAACCTGATCGGCTTCAAGGAATTCGGCGGTGGCGCCGACCTTCGCTACGCCGCTGAAAACATCACCTCCAAGGACGATGACGTGACCCTGATGGTCGGTGTCGACACCCAGGTCGTGCACGGCTTCGTCAACTGCAACGCCACCGGCGCGATCACCGGCATCGGCAACGCCCTGCCCCGCGAAGTGCTGCAACTGGTGGCCCTGAGCAAGCAGGCGGCCAAGGGAGACGCCAAGGCCCGGCGCCAGGCACGGGAGCTGGAATCGGCGCTGGCAGTGCTGTCGTCCTTCGACGAAGGCACGGATCTGGTGCTGTATTACAAACACCTGATGGTGCTCAACGGCGACAAGGAATACACCCTGCACTTCAACGAGACCGATGCCCTCAGTGACTCGCAGCGTCGCTACGCGGAAGCCCAGTACGCGCTGTTCCGTCACTGGTACGAAAACTGGTCGGCAGAACAGAACTTCGCCTGACCCGCAGCCTCGTTTCAGCCCGCCGTGATTACCGGCGGCGGGCCTTCTTTCTTCTCAGGAACATGCCATGTCTCTTACGGGCAAACTGCTGATCGGTCAGCAAACTATCTCGGGTGATCGCGAAGTCATTCAGGGGATCAACCCGGCCACTGACGCACTGCTGGAGCCCGCTTACGCTGGCGGTTCCGCCGAGCACGTCGAACAGGCCTGCGCACTGGCCTGGGCCGCATTCGACCGCTACCGCGAAACCGCGCTGGACGCACGCGCCGAATTTATCGAAACCATCGCCCACGAGATCGAAGCCCTCGGCGATGAGCTGATCGACCGCGCCATGGCCGAAACCGGCCTGCCGCGCCCTCGTCTGCTGGGCGAACGTGGGCGTACCTGTCAGCAACTTCGACTGTTCGCCCGCACCGTACGCGCCGGCGAATGGCTGGATGTGCGCGTTGACAGCGCACAACCGCAGCGTCAGCCGATGCCACGTTCGGATCTGCGTCAGCGTCAGATTGCGCTAGGGCCAGTGGCGGTGTTCGGCGCGAGCAATTTTCCACTGGCGTTCTCCGTCGCTGGCGGCGATACCGCTTCAGCACTGGCCGCCGGATGCCCGGTGATCGTCAAGGCCCACGGCGCCCACCCCGGCACCAGCGAACTGGTCGGCCGCGCCGTGGCTAGGGCCGTCAAGGCCTGCGGTCTGCCTGAGGGCGTGTTCTCGTTGCTGTACGGTTCCGGGCGTGAAGTCGGGATTGCGCTGGTCAGCGATCCGCGCATCAAAGCCGTCGGTTTCACCGGTTCGCGCAGCGGCGGGCTCGCGTTGATCAAAGCGGCTCAGGCTCGCCCCGAACCGATTCCGGTGTATGCGGAAATGAGCTCGATCAACCCGGTTCTGCTGTTTCCCGTTGCGCTGCGCAATCGCTCGCAATCGCTGGCCGAAGGTTTTGTCGCCTCGCTCACGCTGGGCGCCGGCCAGTTCTGCACCAATCCCGGCCTGGTGATCGCCCTCAAGGGACCGGCGCTGGACACCTTCATTGGCGCCGCGGCCGAGCTCATCCAGCGCAGCCCGGCCCAGACCATGCTCACGCCCGGTATCTTCAATGCCTACGAGTCCAGCGTGAACGCATTGGCGGAAAACCCGCGCGCACGCCTTGCAGCGGTCGGCCAGAGAGGAACAGGTCCGAACCAGGGGCAGGCCCATGTCTTTGTCGCCGATGCTGCGGACTTTCTCGCCGATCACGCGCTGCAAGCCGAAGCTTTTGGCGCGGCGTCTCTGGTCGTGCAATGCGCCGGCCACGATGAAGTCCGTCAGGTGCTCGAACGCCTGGAAGGTCAACTGACCGCCACCCTGCATCTGGATGACGCGGATCTGGATCAGGCCCGCTCATTACTGCCGACCTTGGAGCGCAAGGCCGGACGCTTGCTGGTCAACGGCTGGCCGACCGGGGTCGAAGTCTGTGACGCGATGGTGCATGGCGGGCCTTTCCCGGCCACGTCCGATCCGCGCACCACGTCGGTCGGCACGGCGGCGATCCAGCGTTTCCTGCGCCCGGTCTGCTATCAGGATTTCCCCGACGCCTTGCTGCCCACCGCGCTCAAACAGGCCAATCCACTGACATTGCGACGCCTGCTCGATGGCCAAAGGGAAGCCTGAAACCATGCCGAACATCACCCATGACATCGCCGTGGTCGGCGCCGGCATCATCGGCGTTGCCTGCGCCCTGCGTCTGGCGCGGCAGGGTTTGCAGGTGGTCGTGATCGACCCGCAGGAGCCCGGCCACGGCGCATCGTTCGGCAATGCCGGGCACCTGGCGACCGAGCAGGTGTTTCCGATAGCCGATCTGTCGATTCTCAAGCGCTTGCCGGCCATGCTCATGGACCCGATGGGGCCGCTGCGCCTGGACTGGAAATACCTGCCCTGCGCCCTGCCCTGGTTCACTCGCCTGCTGCTGAATCTGCGCTCGGCGCCATTTCAGCGCACCGTGGCGGGTCTGCGAGCGCTCAATGAAAGTTCGCTCGAAGCCTGGCGCCGGTTGCTCGACGACATCCGACGCCTCGACCTTTTGAAGGTGGAAGGATCCTTGCTGGTCTTCGAGCGGCAGGATTCGCGCCCTGCACTCGAAGCATTGCAACGACGCATGCAACAGCAACAGGTGCCGGTTGATTGGTGGCAGGCCGGGGCGGTACATGAAACCGCACCGCAACTCAGCGAAAAGATACAGGGCGGGCTATTTTTCCCGAACACCGGGCATTTCATCGATCCGTACCGGGTGGTGTTTGAACTGGCCAGCGCTGCCAAGGCCTGCGGCGTGCAATTTGTGAAACAACAGGTCGAGGGCGGCCAACTGCAGGAGGGCGGCGTCAGCCTGATAACCGAAAACGGCACGCTGTCAGCTCGTCAGGTGTTGATTGCCTGTGGCGCTCACTCGGCAAAACTCACCGCCGCACTGACCGGCAAAAGAGTTCCGCTCGATACCGAACGCGGCTATCACCTGATGCTGCCTCAAGAACACGATCGTTTACCCTTCCCGGTCACTTCGCTGGAGCGCAAATTCATCATGACGCCGATGTCCGAGGGACTGCGATTGGCGGGCACTGTTGAGTTCGCCGGGCTCAAAGCGCCACCGACCATGGCGCGGGCCTGGCAGTTGCATCGTCTGAGCAAGGGGTTGTTTCGAGAGGAATTGAATGTGGAGGCAGCCACGCCATGGATGGGATTCCGGCCGTCGCTGCCGGATTCGTTACCGGTGATCGATAGTGTGTGTGACGGGAAAGTGTTGCTGGCGTTTGGGCATCAGCATCTGGGGCTGACACAGGCGGCGGTGACGGCGGAGATGGTTGGGGGGATGGTTTCACCAGCGATGCGAAGTGAGTCTTGTCATCTGCCGTCACTCAAGCGTTATCGGCTGGATCGTTTCTGACAGTGGGCCGCTTTCGACTCGAGGCGGCCCACAAATAGACAGGCTTGTTTACTGCCCTTCGTAACCGAACACCCCCGTGCAAAATCAATAAAGCTTCTTAGCTTTGGCGTCAGCCGCCGATCCGGCGAATACAATAGACTCATCGGCGACACCGGGACCTTGTATTGCGGCAACACACTCACCAGCGTGCCGCTTCGCAGGGAATCCTTGACCAGTTCCAGCGGCAACATCACTACGCCCAGCCCCGCTATCGCTCCGGCCAGGAGAGGATCGCCCTGATTAATCGTCAATCGGCTTTTAATCGGTACGTCGATGCAGCCTTCCGGGCCTTCGAATCTCAGGTGGGAACGCCCGTCGGAATAGGCAAACGCCAGGCATTCATGTTCCTGAAGATCCCAGGGTGTCGCGATCGGCGGGCGCCGCGCGAGATAGGACGGTGCCGCACACAGCACCATTTGATAAGGCATCAGGGGCAACGCCTTCAAGCCGCTGTCGGCCAGTTCGCCAATGCGGAATACCGCGTCGTATCCGCCGTCCACCAGATCCACCAGTTCGTTCGACAGCGCCAGATCCACGGACACCTGCGGATAGCGGACCATGTACTCCAGTAGGCGCGGCGACAGTGTACTGACACCGAAAGTCACGGGCGCGTTGATCCGCAGTCGGCCACTGGGCACACCACGGGTCACGGCAGCCATTTCCTCGGCGGCTTCCATGTCAGCCAGAATCATCTTCGCCCGCTGATAAAACGTACGGCCAAAATCCGTAAGGCTTTGCTTGCGAGTGGTGCGATTGAGCAGCGAAACACCCAGGTGCTGCTCAAGTAGCTTCACCTGTTTGCCGACCATCTGCGGGGACAGATTGAGCTCATCCGCCACCGCACTGAAGGTACCCAGCTCTACCGCTTTGACGAAGGTGGCCATGAGTGTGAGGCGATCCATTGGAAACTCTTTGTTTCTAGTGTTGCGCCATCCTAGGCCTTTATCCGAAGCAGGCCAAAGACTAAATTGGCGCCCAAGGCACCGGATCACACAGGTGCAATTCATCGAAAACCGAGGAAGTACACATGGCACGCATTGTCAGGATTCATGAATACGGTGACGCGAGCGTCCTGAAACTGGAAAACATTGATGTTCCGGCACCCGCAGCGGACGAAGTGCAGATCGAGGTCAAAGCTTTCGGCCTGAATCGCGCCGAAGTGATGTTCCGTAATCACGCCTATTTGCAGGAAGCGGAGTTTCCCAGCCGCCTCGGTTACGAAGCGGCCGGCGTCGTGGTCGCGGTCGGTGCCAACGTCAGCGAATTCAGGGCCGGCGATGCTGTGAGCGTTATTCCGCCGCTGGACATCGCCCGCTGGGGCACCTACGGCGAACTGGCCAACGTACCGGCAAGCCTCACCGTCAAGCATCCCTCGAATCTGTCCTTCGAACAGGCCGCCGCATCCTGGATGCAATACGTCACCGCATGGGGTGCACTGGTCGAACAAGCGAAGCTTCAGAAAAATGACTTCGTGATCGTCACCGCCGCCTCCAGCAGCGTCGGGCTCGCGGCCTTCCAGATCGCCCGGATGGTGGGCGCTACCTCGATCGCCGTGACCCGAACTCGTGCCAAGAAACAGGCATTGCTGGATGCCGGCGCGGCGCACGTGATCGTCAGCGACGAAGAAGACATGGTGGCAGTGGTCATGGCGTTGACCGACGGCAAAGGCGCGCGCGTGGTATTCGATCCAGTGGGCGGCCCCTCGTTCGAGCCGCTGACCCAAAGCATGGCTCGCGGCGGCATCTTGCTGGAGTACGGCGCATTGAGCCCGGAACCCACACCATTCCCGTTGTTCACCGTGCTGGGTAAATGCCTGACCCTCAAGGGTTACCTCTATTCGGAAATCGTGTCGGATCCGGCCACACTGGCCCGCGCAAAGGCCTTCATTGTCGACGGCCTGGCATCGGGCGCGCTGCAACCGGTCATGGCTCGGACCTACGCTCTGGACGACATTCAGGATGCGCATCGCTTCCTTGAGGCCAATCAACAAATCGGAAAAGTAGTCGTCACGGTCTGAAGACCTCCCCTCCTGCTCCTCTGTAAACGACGAAAGCCTGCTTTTCAGAGCAGGCTTTCATCTTTCGGCATTACCTTATTTTTGCTGGGCCGTCAGCGCCGCATAGCCATTCATCAGGTTGCGATAGTTTGGAATCCGCTGGGACAGCAGATTGCCCAGGCCTTCGATGTCGTTACGCCAGTCGCGGTGCAACTCACAGGCCACCGAAAACCAGTTCATCATTTGTGCGCCGGCCTGGGTCATGCGGTTCCACGCAGCTTGCTGCACGGTGGTGTTGAAGGTGCCGGAGGCATCGGTCACCACGAACACGTCAAACCCTTCCGCCAGCGCCGACAAGGTCGGGAACGCCACGCACACGTCGGTCACGACACCGGCAATGATGATCTGCTTGCGGCCGGTGGCCTTGATTGCCTTGACGAAGTCTTCGTTGTCCCAGGCGTTGATCTGGCCCGGGCGGGCAATGTACGGCGCGTCCGGAAACATTTCCTTGAGTTCCGGTACGAGCGGGCCGTTCGGGCCTTGTTCGAAACTGGTAGTGAGGATGGTTGGTAATTCGAAGAATTTCGCCAGGTCGGCCAGGGCCAGGACGTTGTTCTTGAACTCGTTCGGCGAGAAGTCCTGTACCAGGGAAATCAGGCCGGTCTGGTGGTCAACCAGCAAAACTACGGCGTCGTCTTTGTTCAAGCGGTTGTAAGTTGCAGTGCTCATGTTGAATCTCTTTTTAGTTGTGTAGGTAGGGTTGCGTTCAAGATGGGCACAGATTAATGACTTGGTTGGACGTGATAAATCGCCTGTAAAGGGTTTCACCGTCAACTGAGAGGAGACAATCCATTCAAAGTGATGTATCGATCACGCCGCTGTCCGAACTTACCGCCGATCCTTGTCATAATGTTTGTCAGCACTACGTTCAGAATGACATCCAAGGAAAAGTTGATGCTCGGACGCAATTCTCAAGAGCCAACTGCAAACGACGCGCGACGCAGCAAAAAAGTGAAGGCGGGCTCGACCTTTCGGCTGACCGTCAGCTTCATGGTGGTGGTTGTCGTGGCCTTTCTGGCGGTCGAGAGCTGGCGAACGTGGCGGGACTATCGTTCGGTATTCGCCTCTGCTCGGGACTCGGTGACCAACCTCGCCCGCGCCACGGCCCAGCACGCCGAAGACACCATTCGCCAGGTCGACGTGCTCACCGCAGGGCTGGCGGAACGTGTCGAGGGTGATGGCCTGCAAAATCTCGACGTTACGCGTATTCACAAGCTGCTGGTGCAGCAATCGAAGATCATGCCGCAGCTGCATGGCCTGTTCATCTATGGCCCGGATGGCCACTGGATCGTGACCGATAAGGAGGTCACGCCGGAAATGGCCAACAACGCCGACCGTGATTACTTCCAGTACCACCGCACCCATGACGATCGGCAGGTACGGATCGGTCAAGTGGTCGAGAGCCGCTCCACTCATGACTTGATCATTCCTATCTCCCGCCGTTTGAACAACCCCGATGGTTCGTTCGCGGGCGTGCTGCTGGGGACGGTCAAGGTCAGTTACTTCGTCGACTATTACGGCGACTTCCGCATCGATGACAAAGGCGCACTGGTGCTGGCCATGCGCGACGGCACGATCCTGGTCCGCCGTCCCTTTATCGCATCGGTAGTTGGCAAGAGTCTGGCAAACAGCGAGATCTTCAAGACCTACCTGCCCAGCTCCAACGAAGGTATTGCCCAGATCCGGGCGGTGGTCGATGACACGGAGCGTCTGTATGGCTATCGTGCCTTGACCACTTATCCACTGGTGGTCGAAGCGGGGTTGTCCAAGGACTCGATCACAGCACCATGGCGACGGGATCTGCTGAAAAACGGCTTTGTGCTGATTTTTCTGATTCTGGTACTCGCCGGTTTCGGTCTGATCGTCCTGAGTCAATTGCGTCAGCGAATTGCGATGGAACGGGAAATTCGTTCCGCCCATCAAGCCATGCGCGACATGGCACTGACCGACAGCCTGACCGGCCTTGGCAATCGCCGACGTCTGGACGCCGCACTCTCGGATGAAATCCGCCTGACCCGGCGCCAGGGCACACCGTTGTCGTTGATCATGCTCGATGTCGATTACTTCAAACGCTACAACGACCGCTATGGCCACGCTGCTGGCGACGATTGCCTCAACGCTGTCGGACGTGCGATCCAGCAAGCGGTCAAACGCCCGGGCGACCTCGCTGTGCGCTACGGCGGAGAGGAGTTCACCGTGTTGCTACCCAACACCGACAACGCTGGCGCCATACGAGTCGCCGAAGACATTCTTCAGACTATCCGCTCGCTGGAACTGGAACACAGCGGACATCCCTTGCGTTACGTGACTGCGAGCGCAGGGGTTACCACACGCCACCCGGTTGACGACTCCGTGACGCCGGCCATGCTGTTGAAGTCGGCTGATACCTGCCTTTATCAAGCGAAACGGCTGGGGCGAAATCGCTGGTGCTCCACGGATAAACCTGCGTGATGCGGGGGGCATAACGCAAACGAGTGCATCAAGGATGCGTCCACGGCCACTTCAATGGTTGCGATCGCGACAGTCGGCCCCTGCGCCGAGCACTTTCCTGCAGGCAAAACAAAACCCCAACTGCTTTCGCAATTGGGGTTTCGGAATTTAATCTTGACGATGACCTACTCTCACATGGGGAAACCCCACACTACCATCGGCGATGCATCGTTTCACTTCTGAGTTCGGGATGGGATCAGGTGGTTCCAACGCTCTATGGTCGTCAAGAAATTCGGGTACTGACTCGTGACCAAATGGCCTCGCTTCAGCAAATTGGGTATGGATAGTTTTCGGTGCTTTGTGAGCGTCGAACTTTCGGTTCATTGCGTCTTCACACACCGCAATCTGGTCTCTTTCGAGTCTGCAGATTGCTTGGGTGTTATATGGTCAAGCCTCACGGGCAATTAGTATTGGTTAGCTCAACGCCTCACAGCGCTTACACACCCAACCTATCAACGTCGTAGTCTTCGACGGCCCTTCAGGGAACTCAAGGTTCCAGTGAGATCTCATCTTGAGGCAAGTTTCCCGCTTAGATGCTTTCAGCGGTTATCTTTTCCGAACATAGCTACCCGGCAATGCCACTGGCGTGACAACCGGAACACCAGAGGTTCGTCCACTCCGGTCCTCTCGTACTAGGAGCAGCCCCTCTCAAATCTCAAACGTCCACGGCAGATAGGGACCGAACTGTCTCACGACGTTCTAAACCCAGCTCGCGTACCACTTTAAATGGCGAACAGCCATACCCTTGGGACCGGCTTCAGCCCCAGGATGTGATGAGCCGACATCGAGGTGCCAAACACCGCCGTCGATATGAACTCTTGGGCGGTATCAGCCTGTTATCCCCGGAGTACCTTTTATCCGTTGAGCGATGGCCCTTCCATACAGAACCACCGGATCACTAAGACCTACTTTCGTACCTGCTCGACGTGTCTGTCTCGCAGTCAAGCGCGCTTTTGCCTTTATACTCTACGACCGATTTCCGACCGGTCTGAGCGCACCTTCGTACTCCTCCGTTACTCTTTAGGAGGAGACCGCCCCAGTCAAACTACCCACCATACACTGTCCTCGATCCGGATAACGGACCTGAGTTAGAACCTCAAAGTTGCCAGGGTGGTATTTCAAGGATGGCTCCACGCGAACTGGCGTCCACGCTTCAAAGCCTCCCACCTATCCTACACAAGCAAATTCAAAGTCCAGTGCAAAGCTATAGTAAAGGTTCACGGGGTCTTTCCGTCTAGCCGCGGATACACTGCATCTTCACAGCGATTTCAATTTCACTGAGTCTCGGGTGGAGACAGCGCCGCCATCGTTACGCCATTCGTGCAGGTCGGAACTTACCCGACAAGGAATTTCGCTACCTTAGGACCGTTATAGTTACGGCCGCCGTTTACCGGGGCTTCGATCAAGAGCTTCGCGTTAGCTAACCCCATCAATTAACCTTCCGGCACCGGGCAGGCGTCACACCCTATACGTCCACTTTCGTGTTTGCAGAGTGCTGTGTTTTTAATAAACAGTCGCAGCGGCCTGGTATCTTCGACCGGCATGGGCTTACGGAGCAAGTCCTTCACCCTCACCGGCGCACCTTCTCCCGAAGTTACGGTGCCATTTTGCCTAGTTCCTTCACCCGAGTTCTCTCAAGCGCCTTGGTATTCTCTACCCAACCACCTGTGTCGGTTTGGGGTACGGTTCCTGATTATCTGAAGCTTAGAAGCTTTTCTTGGAAGCATGGCATCAACCACTTCGTCGCCTAAAGGCAACTCGTCATCAGCTCTCGGCCTTAGAACCCCGGATTTACCTAAGATTCCAGCCTACCACCTTAAACTTGGACAACCAACGCCAAGCTGGCCTAGCCTTCTCCGTCCCTCCATCGCAATAACCAGAAGTACAGGAATATTAACCTGTTTTCCATCGACTACGCTTTTCAGCCTCGCCTTAGGGACCGACTAACCCTGCGTCGATTAACGTTGCGCAGGAAACCTTGGTCTTTCGGCGTGGGTGTTTTTCACACCCATTGTCGTTACTCATGTCAGCATTCGCACTTCTGATACCTCCAGCAAGCTTCTCAACTCACCTTCACAGGCTTACAGAACGCTCCTCTACCGCATCACTTGCGTGATACCCGTAGCTTCGGTGTATGGTTTGAGCCCCGTTACATCTTC
>NZ_CP136718.1:692500-2507500 GCF_051554255.1 Pseudomonas sp. NMS19W | reverse complement strand
CAGAGTATTAATCTACAACCCTTCCTCCCAACTTAAAGTGCTTTACAATCCGAAGACCTTCTTCACACACGCGGCATGGCTGGATCAGGCTTTCGCCCATTGTCCAATATTCCCCACTGCTGCCTCCCGTAGGAGTCTGGACCGTGTCTCAGTTCCAGTGTGACTGATCATCCTCTCAGACCAGTTACGGATCGTCGCCTTGGTGAGCCATTACCTCACCAACTAGCTAATCCGACCTAGGCTCATCTGATAGCGCAAGGCCCGAAGGTCCCCTGCTTTCTCCCGTAGGACGTATGCGGTATTAGCGTTCCTTTCGAAACGTTGTCCCCCACTACCAGGCAGATTCCTAGGCATTACTCACCCGTCCGCCGCTGAATCCAGGAGCAAGCTCCCTTCATCCGCTCGACTTGCATGTGTTAGGCCTGCCGCCAGCGTTCAATCTGAGCCATGATCAAACTCTTCAGTTCAAACATCTTTGGGTTTTTAAGAAACCCTAAACTTGGCTCAGCAATCATTGGTTACATCTTTGATTTCTCGCGGAGTAACTTGTGATGCTGATAATCTTTTTGACTATCAGCCTGACTCCACAAGCACCCACACGAATTGCTTGATTCAGTTGTTAAAGAGCGGTTGGTTAAGATCTTTCGTCTCAACCGAGGCGCGCATTCTACAGCAGCCTCACTTGCTGTCAAGTGATTATTTTCAGAAGTTTTAAAATTTCTTCAATCAAATCAACCACTTGCGCTAGCTGCAACATCAAGATGCTCGCTAGCGGGAGGCGAATAATACAGGATTAAAACAGGTGGTCAACCCTCTCCTGAAAATTGTTTTCGCAGCCTCCATATCGTCGCGCCGCATCAGAGCAAGTCCACTCCCAATTGCGTCAGCCATGGGGATGCAACGCAGCCCATTGTCCCGAGGTGAGTCCATAGCACTTGCACAAGGCTGGCACGGTAGACAGCGCCAGCTCGGCGTCATACAAGTGCTGCGCACCAATCTTCAGGACAGCTTTCTGCGAGCGGATATTCGAAGGCGCGATATGGAAATACACAATGCCAAAATCCTTGAAAGCGTGCTCCACCATCAGTTGCTTCAGTTCCCGATTGGTATTGCCACCCCATTTGGTTCGCACCAGGAAGGTATACCCGATTGCAATATCCTCCGGCAGATCGGGCGGTATGTAGTAGCTCGAGGTTCCAACAATCTGTCCCGATTCAATATCGATGACCGCCAGTGCTTTTCCGCTAGCCAATCGAGAAGCGAAGTACGCTTCAAACACCTGGCGATCATATCGATCCTTGGCCGGATGGCCATCCCAGATGAGCGGATCACTGGCCGCCAGAAACAATTCTTCAAAATCACCCGCAGTCAGTGGTCTTAGCCGAAGGGTGTTACCAAGCAAAGCGGGCTGGCAGTCGAAGTCGCGCACAGATGGATTCCTTTGCGGGTGATTTACAGAAATGCATTCAGTTTAGAGCCGCAGCTCATCAACAAAAGATCCAATGCGACTGTTATTGAAGGAGCCATCCCGGCACACAGAAGTCTGTCTATATTCACCGACTGTTGGTGTAATCCGGCAGCACAAGGGCATCTGCCTTCGGTGAAAGGATCTTTCCGAACAAGGTCTTCAATCCCGGCGCCGTAGCCATCCTCAATACCGCATGACCGAGCGCTATACCGAGACGCGAATGCGGCGACGCCAGTCTCGGGGGCAAAGCCGGGCACGCTTTGCGCCTGCGCAACGTAAGGCCGCATGATTTTTTCATAAGCCGCAAATGCCTGAGCGTGATCGGCATGACGCCCCAGCTCACCGGCCAGCACATAGGCGCCGCACAGGCCCAGGCTTGTACCCATCCCGCTGATCGGCGAAGCACAATAAGCCGCGTCCCCCACCAATGCGATGCGCCCCTTGACCAGCGGGGCATTTTTACCTGCCCTACCGCTTCCATATAAAGGTCGGTTGTTTCTTCCAGCGCAGCGAGCACACGAGGCGTCTCCCATCCAGCGTCGGCGAACATTTGCTTGAGCAAGGATTTCTGCTCGGCCTGCGCAAGCTTCTCGTATCCGCAAGGCGCCTGCTGAAAAGACAGGAAGGCCCGCGTGGTCCCTAGATTGTCGGGACGCAAGCAGACACAACGACCACCGGGAACGCTGTACCAGCGCATGACCTGGCCATCACTTCGTTGCCGAGGCACGGTGAAATAGGCGGTATAGAGGTTAAGGGGGCGGCGATGGACTTCGCTGCCAAACACTTGATTGCGGGTCGTCGAACCGATGCCTTCTGCCACGATGACCAGATCGTAAATCTGCTCGCCTCCCTGCTCGAAGCGCACCAGCACCTGAGCGCCGTCATCTTCCACCGCGGCAATGCTGTCTCCGAAGCGGTACTTGACCCGGTTCTCGCTGTGCTGGATCAACAACCTGGCGAGTTCTCCCCGAAGGATTTCCAGCTCCGCGATCGGCCCGTCGCCGTCGAAGGCCTTTACCCCGAGAAACGCCTTGGTCCGGTTGTTCCGGTCAACGAAGGCGATGCCCTTTTCCTCGGTAGTATTGGCCCGAATCAACTCTTCCAGCCCCATACGCTGGACAACTTCACGGCCGGCCCCTCGCACATCGATCGTTTGCCCGCCATCGCGGAATGCCGGCGCCCTCTCGACCACCGTAACGTCCATGCCCTGCCGAGACAGCCAGTAAGCCAGCGACGGCCCGGCGATGCTTGCACCGCTCACCAGAACTCTTTGTGGTTTCATCAGACGTCCGGGGTTTCAGGGTTGATGACTGTGCTGCCCGGCAACGTGTTGCGGTAAACCTCAATCACCTGCCCGAGGAATGCTTCGATGACCGCGCGATCCTGAACATCAAGAGCACCCAGCACGGTACAGAGTCCATTAAGCATCGGCGCAATATGCCGATAGGCCTGCGCCACCGATTCCGGCACCGGACACACCAACACCCGGCGCTTGTCATTGAGCTGCCGTTCGCGCACCACGTGCCCGGCGCGCTCCAGTCGATCGATGACCTGTGTAATGCCGGCGGTGGTCACTGACAGGCGCGCCGCAAGCTCGGTCGGCGGCAGCGGTCCATCGGTAATCAAGTGCTCCAGAGCCGCCACGTCGGTCTGGTTGATGCCCAGCGCAAAACCCAGATTGCCAGCAGCTTTACGCGTCAGGATGGCGATCTGTTGCAACTGCTGGCCGACGACATCGCTGGCGATCTGCAGGCGGCGAGGATCTTCGACGGATTCGGATGGAGATAAAGGCTGCGTCATGCACGTGTCTGCCGGTCACTATAAAGGACGCGAAAATAGCATATAGCTAACTTGCTTAGCTAGTTTTCAAATGACGGGCAAAAAAGGGCCGTTCTACCTCAATAAGTAGAACGGCCGCTCTTGAGAGTGATACCGCTCGGTTTCAGCCGCGCTTCGGGAGCTTCCAGTTGGGACGGATGAAGTGACAGGTGTAACCATTCGGAATGCGCTCAAGGTAATCCTGATGCTCCGGCTCCGCCTCCCAGAACGGCCCCGCCGGTTCGATTTCAGTCACTACCCGGCCCGGCCACAGGCGCGAAGCGTCGACGTCTGCAGCTGTGTCCTCGGCAATGTCACGTTGCTGCTCGTTCAGATAATAGATCGCCGAACGGTAGCTGGGGCCCAGGTCGTTGCCCTGACGGTTGGGCGTGGTCGGGTCGTGTATCTGGAAGAAAAACTCTAGGATCTGCCGATAGCTGATCACGGCCGGATCGAAAACGATCTCGATGGCTTCAGCGTGGTTGCCATGGTGGCGGTAGGTGGCATTCGGTACATCGCCCCCGCTATAACCGACACGGGTTTTCAGCACACCGGGATAGCGCCGCAGCAAGTCCTGCATGCCCCAGAAGCAGCCACCGGCGAGGATGGCAGTTTCGGTTTGGCTCGTCATTATCTGTCCTTCCCTTCGAGAGTGATGGAGGTAGCGACTGTAGTGAGGGCGCGCCGGCCAATTCTCAAATGGGGACAGATTTATTTAAAAAAATAAATCTGTCCCCATTAAAACGCAGACTCGATGAACGCCTCCAGCGCCTGTGCTTCCAGAATCTCGATAGAGAAATGCCCGAAGCGCTTGGGCAGCCAGATGATTCGCCCTCCGGAGGGCGACTGCAGGTTCGCGCGCGTCAGAGGCTGGCCGTTTTCGTCCTCGGGCTGCACACCGGCGAGAACCAGTTCGTCATAGGCTATTTCGATATCCGGAGTCGAATAACAATGACGATAGATCATCCCCTCCCCCGAAGAATCCAGCAGCTCCTTCAAGTTGCCCGCCAACGGTTGGACGAGCATGAAGCGCTCCTGGCCGATCAGCGCAATCGCGTAGCGCACATGCAGGCCGCCACGCTCCCAGATAAGGGTCCGGGAAACTCTGGCCTTGAGAATCCGCGCATAGTAAGCGCAGGCTTCTTCGAGATTGCTGACCAGTACATCGACGTGACTGAACTTCAGATCCATTGCAGCGCTCCTTCTGACAGGCCTCCATCTTAAAAACAAAAAAGCACTCGAAGGTGCTTTTCTGTTGGTGAAAATGGGGACAGATTTATTTAAAAAATAAATCTGTCCCCATTAAAAAGACTACTTCGGCATCAGCACCGTATCCACTACATGAATCACACCATTGGACTGCATCACGTCCGCGATGGTGATCGCTGCCTTCCCGCCCTTGGCGTCCACCACCCACAATTTGCCGTCGTGCAGCATGACGGTCAGGGATTCGCCCTGAACGGTTTTGAGCATGACTTTACCGCCGTGCATTTTGGCGTCATCCATCAGCTGTTTTGCCGTGTGAGTGCCAGCAACCACGTGATAGGTGAGGATCGTGGTCAGGTCGGCCTTGTGCTCCGGTTTAACGAGCGTATCGACGGTGCCGGCGGGCAATTTGGCGAAGGCTTCATTGGTGGGAGCGAAAACCGTGAACGGCCCCTTGCTGTTGAGGGTGTCGACCAGCCCCGCCGCCTTGACCGCTGCAACGAGCGTGGTGTGGTCCTTCGAGTTGACGGCGTTTTCGACGATGGTCTTGTTCGGGTACATGGCCGCACCGCCGACCATCACGGTATCGGCGGCAAAGCTCGATCCCGTGCCAAGGCAGAGCAATGTGAAGCAGGCAATGGCAATGCGTTTGATGAGCGAGTGCATGGTGTGTCTCCTGAATTCTTCGACCCTTCGAATGAGGGTGATGAATTTACGGAGCAGACGCGCAAATGGATGCATCACGGTGCAAGTATTTTCAAAAGGGGACAGATTTATTTTAAAAATAAATCTGTCCCCATTAAAAAATCCCGGTGGCCGCCGATTCCACTTCATTGATCCGGATGGCTATGAACTGGCCGTCTGGACGGACCAGGAACCGGCTCGCCCGTAACAGAGTCGACGACCGCCCCACCACCCGACAACAAAAAAGCACCCGAAGGTGCTTTTTTTGTCGCGGCAGTCAGCGTTACGAAGTCTTCACGCTGGCCCGGGCCGCGTGCAGTTTCTTGTAGCTGTCGATCAGTCGCAGATGGCGGTCGAGGCCTTCCAGCTTCATGCTGGTCGGCGTCAAGCCGTAGAAGCGTACGCTGCCGTCCACCGAGCCGATCGCCGCGTCCATCCGTTCGTTGCCGAACATGCGGCGGAAGTTGGCTTCGTAGTCGGCCAATTCCAGGTCTTCGTCCAGTTGCATCTCCAGCACCCCGTTGACGGCCTGATAGAACAGGCCGCGCTCGACGGTGTTGTCGTTGTACTGGAGGAACATTTCCACTGCTTCTTTCGCTTCCTCGATTTGTCCCAGAGCGAGCCAGATCAGCAGTTTCAGTTCCAGAATCGTCAACTGACCCCACACGGTGTTGTCATCGAACTCGATGCCGATCAGCGTGGTGATGTCGGTGTAGTCGTCCAGTTCGCTTTCGACCAGGCGCTCGACCAGAGACTGGAGTTCTTCTTCGTTCAAGCGATGCAGGTTGAGGATGTCTTCGCGGAAGAACAGCGCCTTGTTGGTGTTGTCCCAGATCAGGTCGTCCACCGGGTAGATTTCCGAGTAATCCGGCACCAGGATGCGGCAAGCGGTGGCGCCGATGTGCTCGTACACCGCCATGTACGATTCCTTGCCCATGCCTTTGAGGATGCCGAACAGGGTTTCGGCCTCTTCGACGTTGGAGTTTTCACCCTCGCCGGTGAAGTCCCACTCCACGAACTCGTACTCTGCCTGGGCGCTGAAGAAGCGCCACGACACCACGCCGCTGGAGTCGATGAAGTGCTCGACGAAGTTGTTCGGTTCGGTGACTGCCTGAGCTTCGAAGGTCGGCTGCGGCAGATCGTTCAGACCTTCGAAGCTGCGGCCCTGCAGCAGTTCGGTCAGGCTGCGCTCCAGCGCCACTTCAAAGCTCGGGTGTGCGCCGAACGAGGCGAACACACCGCCGGTACGCGGGTTCATCAGCGTGACGCACATCACCGGGAACTCACCGCCCAGCGACGCATCCTTCACCAGCACCGGGAAACCCTGGGCTTCCAGGCCTTGAATGCCGGCCATGATCGCCGGGTACTTGGCCAGTACTTCCTGCGGCACGTCCGGCAGGGCGAACTCGCCTTCGATGATTTCGCGCTTCACCGCACGTTCGAAGATTTCCGACAGGCACTGCACCTGGGCTTCGGCCAGGGTGTTGCCGGCGCTCATGCCGTTGCTCAGGTACAGGTTTTCGATCAGGTTCGACGGGAAGTACACCACCTCGCCGTCCGACTGGCGCACGAACGGCAGCGAAACGATGCCGCGCTCTTCATTGCCGGAGTTAGTGTCGATCAGGTGCGAACCGCGCAGCTCGCCGTCGCGGTTGTAGATCTTCAGGCAGTACGGGTCGAGGATCTCGCTCGGCAGCTCGTCATTGCTGCCCGGCTTGAACCAGCGCTCGTCCGGGTAGTGCACGAACGGCGCGTTGGCCAGGTCCAGGCCCCAGAACTGATCGTTGTAGAAGAAGTTGCAGTTCAGGCGCTCAATGAACTCGCCCAGCGCCGACGCCAGCGCGCCTTCCTTGGTCGAGCCCTTGCCGTTGGTGAAGCACATCGGCGAGTGCGCATCGCGGATGTGCAGCGACCACACGTTCGGCACGATGTTGCGCCACGAAGCGATTTCGATCTTCATGCCGAGGTCGGCGAGGATGCCCGACATGTTGGCGATGGTCTGCTCCAGCGGCAGGTCCTTGCCCGGAATGTAGGTGCTGGCGCTGGAGTTCGCGCCCGGCATCAACAGTGCCTGGGCGTCGGCGTCGAGGTTTTCCACCTCTTCGATGACGAACTCGGGGCCGGCCTGCACCACCTTCTTCACGGTGCAACGGTCGATGGAGCGCAGGATGCCCTGGCGGTCCTTGTCGGAGATGTCCGCCGGCAGCTCGACCTGAATCTTGAAGATCTGGTTGTAGCGGTTCTCCGGGTCAACGATGTTGTTCTGCGACAGGCGGATGTTATCGGTCGGGATATTGCGGGTTTCGCAATACAGCTTCACGAAGTACGCCGCACACAGCGCCGACGAAGCCAGGAAGTAGTCGAACGGACCCGGTGCCGAACCATCGCCCTTGTAGCGGATCGGTTGGTCGGCCACCACCGTGAAGTCGTCGAACTTGGCTTCAAGTCGAAGGTTGTCGAGAAAGTTGACCTTGATTTCCATGGGGGACTACCAGAATAGCGAGCTGAACAGAATGGCCGCCATTATCCGGTTTTTGAGCGGGAAGTCTTGTGCTTTGGCGTTTTGGCCGCCGACCGGAGCGCCGCTCAGGTCGAGATGTTGCGCTGCGCCATCTCGTCGACGATGGCGTCGATCACGCAGCGGGCTGTCGGTGACAGGCTTCTGTTGGGCAGGCTGACGACACCGATTTCGGAGTGCAGTCCGGGCCGGTCCACGACCTGCAATTCGATCAGATTGCCGCTGCGCAGGTCTTCAACCACGGCGCCGTGGATCACGCCGAGGATGGTATCGGTCGAGCAGGCCACCGTCCTGAGCAACGCTACATCGTCGCACTCCAGCGCAAGCGGCAAGGACTGGCGCGTGGAAATGCCCAGGGTATGCGCAGTCTCTTCCTTCACCACGGCCGGCAGGCGCGTCGTGGCGATGCCGTACTTTTCCAGGTCTCTCATCGTCACCGCGCGCCCGGCCAACGGGTGTTGTGGCCGGACGAAGAACCCCGCCGAGGCCTGACCCAGCGGGCGGATCAGCAGATCGGTGTCGGCCGAGAAATTGCGAATGTCCGCGACGAAGAATTCGATCGCTTCGTCCCGCAACCGTGCTTCGAGTATCTGCCAGTTGTTGATCTCTACCCGCAGGGTGACTTGCGGATATTCCCGACGCAACCGAGGCACCACCTGATGCATCAGCATCGCCGCCGGAAACGGCCCGACGCCGAACGCGAGGCTGCCGAGCCGGCCATCGCCGTAAAGTGCCAGGTCCCGCTCCAGCGAGCGTGCATCGAACAGCAGCCGTCGCGCCCGCTCGATCAGAAACTCCCCCGCCGGCGTCGGGCGCACGTCGCCACTGTCCCGATCGAATAGGCGCTGTCCGGTTTCGCTTTCAAGTGCCTGGATGCTGCGGCTCAGCGCCGGCTGGCTGAGGTGCACGCGTTCGGCAGCGCGGCCGAAATGGCGTTCATCGGCAAGGGCTAGCAGGTGTGTCAGTCGTTTGAGGTCCATGTCGCCGATGCTAGCCACGCATTATCCGGATGTAAACAATGCATTGGATACATCGCGCCCACCTCCCTACTCTCTGATGAATCGATCCTCGGAGAACAATAAGAATGAGACCGACCTTTCACACACTGATCGCCCTGACGCTGGTATCCCTCGCCGGCTGTGACAAACCGCCCAGCGTTGCCAGCGGCGAAGCGACGCCCGCCACTGCGGCGGTGATAGAAGCCTCAATCAAGGGCCTGGACCTCAACGACACTCGGGACATGGAAGACGCCCAGCGCGGTCTCATCGCCCGTCCGACCGGCCAGATCCTCGGCTCCGACGGCTCTGTGCTGATCGATTTCGACGCGTTCAGGTTCGTTGAAGGCAAGGCCCCCGCCACGGTCAACCCGAGCCTTTGGCGCCACGCAATGCTGAATGCCCAGATCGGTCTGTTCAAAGTCACCGACGGCATCTACCAGTTGCGCGGCTTCGACATCGCCAACATGACGCTGATCGAGGGCCAGACCGGATGGATCGTGGTCGACCCGCTGACCTCGAAGGAAACCGCCGCCGCAGCCATGGCATTCGCCCGCGCACAACTGGGCGACAAACCCGTGACCGCCATCATCTTCACCCATGACCACGCCGATCACTTCGGCGGCGTACTGGGCATTACCTCGGTCGCGGAAGTGGCCGAGCGCAAGATTCCCGTGGTGGCCCCTGTCGGTTTCATGGAGGAAGCCACCAGCGAAAACGTGTTGGCCGGGCCTGCGATGTCGCGCCGTTCGATGTATCAGTTCGGCAAGAACCTCGCGCCGGGCGCCACCGGCATGGTGGATACCGGGCTGGGCAAAAACGTCGCCTACGGCAGCATCGGCATTCTGCCGCCGACGCAGATCATCGATCAGCCGACGCAGGAACGGGTGATCGACGGCGTGACCTTCGTGTTCCACAACATTCCCGGCGCTGAGGCCCCGGCCGAGCTGACCTTTTCCATCCCCGAACGCAAGGCCTACGGCGGTGCCGAGCTGCTGGCGCAGACCATGCACAATCTGCTGCCGATCCGTGGTGCCAAGGTCCGCGACGCGTTGCTCTGGTCCGACTACGCCCAGGCCGCCCTCGATGAACTGGGCGACACCGAAGTCTATTTCGGCCAACACAACTGGCCGGTCTGGGGCAACGACCGCATCCGCGAATTCATCACCAAGCACCGCGACGTCTACAAGTACATGCACGACCAGACCGTTCGGCTGATGAACGCCGGCTACACACCTGACGAGATCGCCGAGAAGATCCAGTTGCCCGACTCGCTGGCCTCGTATTTCGGCACCCGCGGCTATTACGGCGACGTGCGACACAACGTCAAGGCGATCTACCAGATGTACCTCGGCGCCTACGATGGCAACCCGGCGCATCTGAATCCGCTGCCTCCCAGAGAGTCCGCCAGACGCTACGTCGAGTTGATGGGCGGCAGCGCCAAAGTGCTCGAAGCCGCACGCGTGGCCTATGACAAAGGCGAATACCGCTGGGTCGCCGAACTACTGGATCAAGCCGTCCTCGACCAGCCCAACGACAAGGCCGCCAAGGAACTGCTGGCCCGAGCCTATGAACAGCTGGGCTATCAGTCGGAATCGGCGACCTGGCGCAACAGCTACCTGACCGCCGCCCAGGAACTGCGCAACGGCCCACCGGAAAAAGGCGTGCGCCGCTCGGACCTGATCGAGCTGATGAAGCAGACGCCGACCGAACGCTTCCTCGAAGCCATGGCCGCGAGCCTCGACGGACCGGCGGCGGACGGCAAGAACTGGACCTTCAACCTGCAACTGACCGATACCAAGGAGTCGTTCGTGCTGTGGATCGAGAACGCCGTGCTGCACTATCGCCGGGGCGCACCGGCCAGCAATGCCAACGCCACGTTGAGCGTCACCAAGGATCTTTTCGTGCAACTGCTGGGCGGCACGGCGGGGTTCAAGGATGCCCTCACCTCAAAAGACCTGAAGGTCGATGGCAGCACGGTGGATCTGGTGAGATTCCTTGGATTGCTGGAGAAAGCACCGGGCAACTTTGCGATCGTCGCTCAGGCGCGCGATTGATTCGTGCAGGGTCGTTCGGATGTAATGCCTGAAGAGGTCAAACCCTGAGCAAGTCCGGCTAGGTATCTGTACGCCGCTTTCGACGATTCTAGGGCCGACCGTTACTCCAGGAGCTTCACTCCGTGCCCGACGCACCGACGCAAACTGCCTACGCGAAGCGCTTCACCTTCGTACTCGCCTACATCGACGCCAATCTTGAGGGCGATCTGTCGGTGAAAACGCTGAGCCAGGTGGCGAACTTTTCCGAGTTCCACTTTCACCGGCAGTTCACGGGATACGTCGGCGTGCCTGTCTCGCGCTATGTGCAGTTGATGCGCCTGCGCCGTGCCGCGCATCGTTTGAGCACCCTGCCCGACCATTCGGTGATGGAAGCCACGCTCGACGCGGGGTTCGAAAGTCCCGAAGCGTTTTCCAGGGCATTCAAGCGAGCCTTCGGCACCTCGCCGGGGGCATTTCGCAAGGCTCCGGACTGGAGCGTCTGGCACACGGTCTTCGCCATACCTCACTTTTCAAGGAGCATTACCATGCAGGTACGAATCGTCGACTTCCCCGGAGTCCAGGTCGCTGCACTCGATCACCGTGGGCCACCAGGCCTTGTCAATCAAAGCGTGCAACGCTTCATCCAGTGGCGCCAGCAGAGCGGGCAGTCGCCGGTGGCATCGAGCCGCACCTTCGGGATTCCTTACGGCAACCCTGACACGACGCCGCCGGAGGACTTTCATTTCGCGATCTGCGGCGAAATCCGTGAAGCGGTGGCGCCGAATGAGTTCAGCGTCCGCGAGCTGAGCATTCCTGCCGGCCGCTGTGCCGTGGTGCGTCACACCGGTTCAACCGATCACATCGGTGAAACCATCTACCCGGTCTACCGCGACTGGCTGCCCGCCAGCGGCGAAGAACTGCGCGATCACCCGTTGTTTTTCGAGTACTTGAGCATCAGTCCCGAGACCCCGCAGGAGCAGTGGCAAACGGATATTTACGTGCCGTTGCGCTGACAATCGCGTGCCCCTCAGGCTCAGCTAAGTTTCACTGGATACCTTCTCTCCTGCGCACATTCAGCGCTGCTCAGGAGAGGCCATCCACCCATGAAACCCGCCATAGCCGACTGGCTCAACAAAGTGCCCGAAGTGACGCTGTCCTTCTGGGTGATCAAGATCCTGTCCACGACCGTGGGTGAAACCGGGGCCGACTTTCTGGCCGTCGACGCCGGTTTCGGCGCCGGCCCGACCAGCCTCGGCATGGCCGCGCTGCTGGCCATCGCGCTGTTCACCCAGTTGCGTACCAAGGCCTACACCCCATGGATCTATTGGCTGACCGTGGTGCTGGTGAGCATCGTCGGCACGCAGATCACCGACATCCTGACCGACATGCTGGACGTCAGCCTCTACACCAGCACAGCGGTGTTCTCGGTGTTGCTGGTGGTGAACTTCCTGATCTGGTACCGGACCGAACGCAGCCTGTCGATCCGCGAAATCGTCACCCCGCGCCGGGAGCTGTTCTATTGGGCCACGGTGCTCTGCACCTTCGCCCTCGGCACCGCCGCCGGCGACCTGGCCACTGAAGCACTGGGCCTGGGCTTCACCGTCGGCGCAGTGATATTCGGCGCGTTGATCGCGGCCACCCTGATCGCCTGGCGTCTGGGTGCCAACACCGTGCTGACCTTCTGGATCGCCTACATCCTGACCCGCCCCTTCGGCGCATCCCTCGGCGACCTGCTGACCCAGGCCAAGACCTACGGCGGCCTCGGCATGGGCGCGACCTGGACCAGCGCGATTTTCCTGTGCGTCATCGTCCTGCTGGTCACCGTCGCGCAGATCAGCGTCGGCAATCGCAAAGCCATCACTCAGTAAACCTTCAGACTTTCATCAAGGAATCATCATGCGCCAGATTCAAAACATCATTCGTCACGTTGCCATCGTCTCGTCCATCTGCCTGCTGAGCATTGCTGCCGGCTGCTCGAAACCGGCGGACAAGCCTGCGGCAAACGCCGCTGCAGGCGCCGTCAGCACACAAGGCCAGGCCGCCTCTAAACTGGGGGATCTGTCCGAATTCCGCAACATCGCGGCCGACGTTGCTGCCCTCGTCGATAAAAACGACCTCCCGGGCGCCAAGGCCCGGATCAAGGATCTGGAAACCGCCTGGGACTCCGCCGAAGCCGGAATCAAACCCCGTGCCGCCGGCGACTGGCACATGCTGGACAAGGCCATCGACCGCTCGCTCGATACCTTGCGCGCCAGCGCCCCGCAGCAGAAGGACTGCAAGGCGCGGATGGACGAGTTGCTCAAGGCCTTTGACTCGCTGAAGGGCAACGCCTGATCCGGGGCCGGACAAACCCTTGCACAGATGCTTCAATACAAGCGCGACGGCCCTGCCCGTCGCGCTATTTTTTTGAGAGCGGGTCATGCGGATATTACTGGTGGAAGACGACCCGATGATCGGCGATGCCATCCAGGGCGCGCTGAACGACGCCAGCTATGCCACCGACTGGGTGAAAAACGGCCTCACCGCACTGGCCACCCTGGACACCCAGCACTACGACCTGGTGCTGCTGGATCTCGGCCTGCCCGGCAAGGACGGACTGGACGTGCTCGACAGCATTCGCGCTCGCAACAACCCGGTGCCGTTGCTGATCATCACCGCCCGGGACGGTCTCGACGATCGCCTGCGCGGCCTCGACGGCGGCGCCGACGACTACCTGCTCAAGCCCTTCGACATGGCCGAGTTGCTGGCGCGGATGCGCGCGGTGCTGCGGCGCAAGGGCGGGACTGCGTTGTCCTTGCTCGACAACGGTGTGGTATCCCTCGACCTAGTCTCCAAGCAAGCCTCAACCGTTGACAACCCGAACGTGCAATTGTCCAGCCGCGAATTCGCCCTGTTGCAGGCTCTGTTGATCCGGCCAGGGGCAATCCTTTCGCGCAGTGAACTGGAAGACCGGCTCTATGGCTGGGGCAATGAAGTGGAAAGCAACGCGGTGGAGTTTCTGATTCACGCCCTGCGCCGCAAACTCGGCAGTCACGTCATCAAGAACGTCAGGGGAATGGGATGGATGGTTTCAAAAGGCGCCTGAGGGATTCGGTGCAACTGCGGCTGTCGGTCACCCTGTCGCTGGCGATTCTGGTCGTTGCACTGCTGGCCGCGGCGTTTGCGTTCGTTTCAGCGCTGGACGAGGCCCACGAAATGCAGGACGAAACCCTGCGCCAGGTGGCGGCCCTCTACGACCGCCAGCAAATGTCCCTGCACTACCCCGCCGCCCAGGCCATGGACGACGACAACGAAGAATCCAGGGTCATCGTGCAATACCTGGCCGACGGCAGCCGAGCAGTCGGCAACGACGACGCCCTGCTACCGCTGCCCTTCCCCACGACCCTGTCCGATGGCCTGTCGACCTTGAAGGTGACCGGTGAAGACTTCCGCGTACTGGTGAGAACCACCGCCCGTGGCGAGCGCATCGTCGTCGCCCAGGAAACCGGCGTGCGCGACAAGGAGGCCCGCGAAAGCGCCTGGCGCAGTCTGCTGCCGTTCCTGATTCTGTTTCCGGTGCTGTTGCTGGTAGTGGGCGATCTAGTGCGCAAAATGTTCCGCCCCATCGCCACGCTGTCGGCCGACATCGATCGACGTGACGAACAAGCCCTGCACCCGGTGGACGAAAGCCATGTGCCGAGCGAAATCCGGCCGTTTGTGGTGGCCATCAACCGCTTGCTCGGCCGAGTCGCACAATCCGTGGACAACCAGCGGCGTTTCGTCGCCGATGCCGCCCATGAACTGCGCTCGCCGATGACCGCCCTGTCCCTGCAGGCCGAACGACTGGCCGCCACGGAAATGCCGGCCGCCGCCCGCGAACGCCTGTTGCCGTTGTCCCGAGGCATAGAGCGCAGCCGGAACCTGATCGATCAATTGCTGAGCCTCGCTGCCGCGCAGTCGAGCTCAAATACAGCGCCGACCCGCGTTTCAGTCCTGCACATTTACCGACGGATTCTGGAAGACCTGCTGCCGCTGGCGGACCGCAAGAATATCGATATCGGCGTCGAGAGCAGCGAGGACGTGCAGGTCAACATCAACGAAACCGACCTGCTGATCCTGATCCGCAACCTGGTAGACAACGCCGTCCGCTACACCCCGCCCGGCGGACGCATCGACCTCTCGGTCAAGCGGGAGCAAGCGGCGGTCGTCCTGCAAGTCAGCGACACCGGCCCCGGGATTACCGTGGAAGAACAGGCGCGGGTCTTCGACCCGTTCTACCGCAGCCTGGGCACCGATGAGTCGGGCTCGGGGCTGGGCCTGTCCATCGTCAAGGCGATTGCCGATCGCACGGGGCTCAAGGTTGATCTGGGGTTCACCGACGTCATCGAACGCAGCGGTCTGTGTGTCACCGTCAGCATCGGGCAACCCTGAGCCGTTTCCCGTCTTTACATTTCGACCTGCGTCCCCAGTTCGATCACTCGGTTCAACGGCAACTTGAAGTACTTCAGGTTGCTGTTGGCATTCTTGAGCAGGAACGCGAACAGGTACTCGCGCCACTTGGCCATGCCGATGCGCTTGGTCGGGATGACCGTTTCACGACTCAGGAAGTACGTGGTGCGCATCGGACTGAAATCCAGTTCGGCCAAGTGACAAAGGCTCAGCGCCATTGGCACATCCGGTTCCTCGGTAAAACCGAAATGCAGGTTGACCCGGAAGAAGCCGTCGCCATAGGACTCGACTTCGAAGCGACGATCCACCGGCACTCGCGGGCTGTCTTCGGACACCACGGTCAACAGCACCACCTGCTCATGCAGCACCTGGTTATGCAACAGGTTGTGCAGCAGCGCGTGGGGAACCGCGTCGGCCCGTGCGGTCAGGAACACCGCCGTGCCCTGCACCCGATGAGGTGGCTGCGCACGGATGCTGCTGATGAACAACGGCAGCGGCAACGCGGTTTCATCCAGTCGCTCGACGATGATCTTGCGTCCGCGCTTCCAGGTGGTCATCAGGATAAACAGGCCGATGCCGGCGATCACCGGGAACGCACCGCCCTGCAGGATCTTCGGCGCGTTGGCCGCGAAGTACAGGCTGTCCACCAACAGAAAACCGAACAGCATCGGGATCGCCAGCCAGCGCGGCGTCTTCCACAGCAACAACACCACGGCGGCGGACAGCAGTGTGGTAATCAACATGGTGCCCGTCACCGCCACGCCATACGCGGCAGCCAGGGCGCTGGAGGACTCGAAACCGATCACCAGCAGCACCACGCCGACCATCAACGCCCAGTTGACCGTGCCGATGTAGATCTGGCCCTGCTCCTGGCTCGAGGTGTGCTGGATGAACATGCGCGGGACGTAGCCCAGCTGGATGGCCTGGCGCGTCAGGGAGAACGCACCGGAAATCACCGCTTGCGAAGCGATGATCGTCGCCAGCGTCGACAGCGCGACCATCGGCAGCAGCGCCCATTCCGGGGCCAGCAGGTAGAACGGGTTACGCACCGCTTCCGGGTTGCCGAGGATCAACGCGCCCTGGCCAAAATAATTGAGGACCAGGCCGGGCAGGACCAGCATGAACCAGGCACGGGCAATCGGTTTGCGACCGAAGTGGCCCATGTCGGCGTACAAGGCTTCCGCACCGGTCAGCGACAGGACAACCGCGCCGAGAATCGCCACGCCCATGCCCGGATGGGCCGTAAAGAAGCGTACCGCCCAGATCGGGTTCAGCGCCTGCAACACCTCGGGGCGCTGCACAATGCCGTAGACCCCGAGCGCGCCCAACACCACGAACCACAGCACCATGACCGGGCCGAACAGGATGCCGATCCGCGCCGTGCCGTGTTTCTGGATCAAAAACAGCGCCACCAGCACCACCACCGACAGCGGCACCACCCAGTGTTCGATGCCGTCAAACGCCAGCTCCAGCCCTTCCACCGCCGAGAGCACCGAGATCGCCGGGGTGATCATGCTGTCACCGTAGAACAGCGCCGCACCGAACAGACCGAGCAACACCAGCACCTTGCTCAAGTGCGGGTAAGGCGCCGACGCACGACGGGCCAACGCCGTCAGCGCCATGATGCCGCCCTCACCCTGGTTGTTGGCCCGCAGGATGAACAACACGTACTTGATCGAGACCACCCAGATCAGCGACCAGAAAACCAGCGACAGAATGCCCAGCACACCGTCGTGATTGAGCTGCACGCCGTAGTGGCCGGAAAACACTTCTTTGAGGGTGTAGAGGGGGCTGGTGCCGATATCCCCGTAAACCACACCGACAGCAGCCACCAGCATGGCTGCGCCCGAGGTTTTGGTTGGGGAGTTTTCGTTGGTTTTACTCAAGGGTTACGGCTCTCGAACGGCGGGAAGTAGTGGCATGCCATCCTTGGGCAATACACGGACCGGGGCCTTCACGAATACAAGGCTCAGGTGCGGTCAAAAAAACGCGGCCAGTATCGATGCGAACCCAATCCTCCACCGTAAAGAATGCGTAAAAAATCCACCTGACCCGAGCCATCACGCAGGTTTTTAGAGTCGGCCGATTGTTATGGCTGATGGCATAATCGCCAGCAGTTCATAACAGGGGCGCATCAATGTCCGTTGAAAGCTACGACCTGCTTGCGATCTTTTCGGCGGTGGCGCAAGAGCGCAGCTTCACCCGTGCGGCGGCGAAACTGGGCATGTCGCAACCGGCCTTGAGTCGGGCGATGCGTCAACTGGAGGAGCGCTTGGGCGTGCGCTTGCTCGCGCGCACCACCCGCAGTGTTTCCCCGACCCAGGCCGGCGAGCACCTGTTGCGCGTGATCGCGCCGCGGTTCGAGGAGATCGATCACGAACTGGCCTTGCTCAGCGAGTTTCGCGACAAACCGGCCGGCAAACTGCGCATCACCGCTGGCGAGCATTCGGCGATCACCATTCTGCAACCCGCCCTCGCCCGGCTGATGCCCGACAACCCCGACCTGAATGTCGAGATCATCGTCGACTACGGCCTGACCGATATCGTCGCCGAAGGCTTCGACGCCGGCGTGCGGCTGGGCGAACAGGTGGCCAAGGACATGATCGCCATGCGCATCGGGCCGGACATGCGCATGGCAGTGGTCGGTTCCCCGGCCTACTTCGCCCGCCACTGCCAACCGCTGGTTCCACCCGACCTTATGGAACACAACTGCATCACCCTGCGCATGCCGACCCATGGCAGCCTGCTGCTCTGGGAGTTCGAGAAGAACGGGCAAACCCTGAATGTACGGGTCGAAGGGCAACTGGTGTTCAACAACATTGCCATGCGCCTGCAGTCCGTGCTCCAGGGGCTGGGGCTGGCCTACATGCCGGAAGACCTGGTGCAGGAGCATATCGCACAGGGCCGGTTGATTCGGGTGCTCGCCGACTGGTGCGAGCCGTTTTCCGGCTATCACCTCTACTACCCCAGTCGGCGCCAGAGTTCGCCCGCCTTCACCCTGTTGCGCGATGCACTGCGCTACGGCGGATGATGTTTGCTCAGGGTTGGGTCAGGTGTTTTTCCAGTGCTTCGCTGGCGCGCCCCGCCGCTTCGACTTCTCCGTGCCGGGTCAGCACCTGCGTCAACTGACGCAATTGTGCAGCGCTCAAGCCCACCCGCAGGCTGGCGGCAACATGCGAACGCAACTGCGATTCGGCGCCGGGCGTAGCCGCCAGAGCTGAAACCGTGGCCAGTTCGCGGCTTTGCCAGTCCAGGTTGTCGCGCTCAAAGATGTCGCCGAACAGGTGCGTCTGCAGGAACTGGTTGATGACCGGTGCGAAGTCGAACAACGGCCCCTGAACCGGTGCCCCGGCGATACGGGTCTGATTGGCCTTGCCCACAGCCAGCAAGGCGTCGCCTGTCGCCACCGCGTGACCGGGTTCGCGCCCCGGCTCATCGTGAATGCCCCGTTGCTTGCGCGCCTCGACCACTTTCATCAACTCGCCCAGCGCATTGAGGCTGCGTGGAAAACCGGCGTAGGCATACAGCTGCACCAGGATTTCCTTGGCCTCGCTGACGGTCAGCCCGGCCTCCAGCCCTTCGTTCAAAGCGCTGTTGAGACGCGGCATGTTGCTGCTGGCCATGGCCGCGCCAATCGGCACAATCGCCTGCTGCCTCGCGGACAACACTTCGGAAACGGCGGTTTCTGCCGGTGCTGTCGGCGGCAGCGGCCGGTCTTCGGCGACTTTCTCCAGCCACTCCACATTCTTGCCGTTCACCGAGCCGGTCACCGCCAGATGGGTCATGGTGCTGTTCGGTGCGGCGCCGTGCCAATGCTTGACGCCCGGCGGGCAGACAATCACATCGCCGGGGTGAATCTCCTGCACAGGCTTGCCCCATTCCTGGGTTTGCCCGACACCGGAAATCACCACCAGCCGCTGTCCGGCGGGATGGGTGTGCCACGCTGACCGGGCGCCCGATTCGAAGGTCACGTAAGCGCCGGAGGCATTGATTTCGCCCGTGTCGTTGAACAGTGGATCTACGCGCACCCGACCGGAGAAATAATCTTCAGGCCCCACGAATGACGCCTGCGAGCCTGCACGTCGGATTTGCTGCGCGCTCGAAGGCTCACTGCCGCCGCCCGCGACTTCGGCAGCGCTGGCAAAAGGGGTGGCCGCGCACATGGCGAGGCCCAACAAGGTTTTGTTCATGGCAATGGCTTCCTTCGAATCAGAGGGTTCGGGCGTAGAACGCCGTCAGCTGTTGCATGGCGACGTCGACGTAGGCCGGCACCCAGTAGGTTTCGATGTGGGTGGCGCCGTCGATCTTGAACAGCGTCTTGTCCTGGGTCCCGGTGGCCTTGGCGAGGGCCTGCTCCGACATGTACAGGCTGTCGGCCTTGCTGCCGGCGATCATCAGCAACGGCTTGTCGATCAGTTCGATCTGGTCCGTCGCATCGAAACTCATCAGGTCCAGCAGGCTGCTGAGGGTGTAACGGAAAGTCGAGTTGGGATGCGCGTGGGTCTTGCCGTAGTACTCGAAGCCCTGGCGGTACAGGTCGAACGGCAATTTGGCGATCTGCTCATCGGTCAGTTTGGCATCACCGATGTATTGGATTTCCCCGCCGGCAGCTTCCTGGGCACGGGCGGCCGAGGCTTGCTGCAAGCGCTGCTGGATGGTGTCGAGTTGCGAATCCTGATACCCGTTGCGGCGCACCAACCCGGAATTGAACATGCTCACCGTGGCAATCGAGCGGAAGCGCTTGTCGGTCTGCGCGGCCTTCAACGAATAGCCGCCACCGCCGCAGATGCCGAGCAGACCGAGATGGGCAGTGTCGACGCCGGGGTAGCTGGCGATGAAGTCGGCCATGCCGTGAATGTCTTCGACGCGGTTGGCCGGTTTGTCGATGTTGCGCGGCTCGCCACCGCTCGCCCCCTGATAGGCCGCGTCCGCCGTGATCGTGATGTAGCCTTGGTCTGCCAGTCGTTGAGCGTACAGACCGGCAACCTGCTCTTTCACCCCGCCATTGGGGTGCGCGACGACAACCGCGGGATAGTGCCGGGCAGGATCGTAGTTCGCGGGGGTGTAGACGTTGGCGGAAATGGCCAGGCCATTGAGCGTGTAGGTCACCGGGTGAATGTTGACCTTGCCTGGCTCGTTGCGGGTGATCGCGCCACCGTAGGTCAAGGTGAACGGGTTCTGCCGGTAATCCGCCGCCTCGACCTCAGCGCCCGACATTCCGATCATCGCGGCCAGCACGCCGGCCTTCATCGTGGTTCGCATCGTTTGCCCCCTCCTTTCCATCAATACGGTATGGAGATGCAAACTACCCTTCGACGATTGATTGATAAACGGCACTAATTGGATAGCACTGATATCAGAATCACATAAGTCTGACGTTCGGCTTCCTGACCATGCATTCGCGACGCTGGCCCGCCGTCGAGCGGGCCGACGCCGATCCTCTCAACTTGCCCTCTGCCCTACCCACCGATGCCGATAGGCAAGCCTGGCCTGCAAGCCGAACGCGAGCACCACCGTCGCCGGTGCAGAAAAACTGCCGGGAACACCGCCCGTCCACATCAGCAACAACCCCAGCGCCGTAGCGGCGAACCACGCCATCAGGCCGACCGGGTTGAACGCCGGGCTGCGTTCAAGTGCACCCTCGTCATTGCTGCCATAGACAATCTGCGCCAATGCCACACCGACCCAGGCGACCACAAAAATGCCCTGATACGCCAATGCCTTGAGCAAGTAGGAAAACACGTCAGCGAGCATCAAGCCGTACACGATTACCCCGACCACCAATGCCCACAGCAGATAAGACGCGCGTAAGCCGAAACGGCCGAAGAATGCCTGCATGTTGAGGGTCGCCAAGTAGTAGTTGGCTGTGTTGATCCGGGTTTGCGTGGCCCAGACGAACAACAGACCCCACAACCCCATCAACTGCAGAATGGCCATCACCACAGAGACTTCGTTCAGCGTGCCTTCATGGGGAATACTGCTGACCAGATAGATGCCTGCCGCGCCGTTGAGCAGAAACGTCACGGCATAAAACGGCATGCCGAAGTTCCAGCGCCCATGATACTGAGCGTCCTGCGGCTTGCCGAAACGGGCGTAGTCGAAGGTGAACAGCATCAGGATCCAGACGCCCATGTAGGCCACAAAGCAATCCCACCAGCCGAAGGTCGCGGGGGTTGTCGGGCCGAAGTCGAGCCATTGCGGCTGGTAACCATAACGGCTGATCGACAGCCCGACCGCCACCAGCAAACCGCCCAGGTACACCGGCAACAACACGCCGTTGAGCTTGTCCAGCCAGTGCTGCACGCTACCCAGAATCATCGGCACGCTGTACAGCACTACCAGCAGGGCAGCCAGTGGGTAGACCAATTCCGGGTACAGGTGATTGAGCGCCACGGCGATCACCGATCCTTCGAATACGGCGTAGTAAATCGCCGTCGAAAAGAAAATCAGCGTGGCCAGGCATGCCCCGGTCCGGCCGAACAACACGCTTGAAAACAACGCGACCGACCAGCCGCTGCGCATGGCGAAACGGCTGAGAACGCTGTTGACCAGCCCATAACTGATCACCGACAACACCATCCCGATCAACGCATTGCGTGCGCCGAAAGACAAGGCCAGCGAAGCGCCGACCACGATGTAGAACATGGCGCTGCACACGGCCCACCAGGCCATGGTCAGAGACAGTCGGCCCATGCGGGCTTCGGCGGAAACGGGATGATGGGCCGGATCTTGCCCGGTTTGACTCGATTGCGATAAAGCAGCCATATGCGTGTACTCCAGAACCAGTCAAAGGTTGAAGCGCGGGCAGCCTTCACCGCACCGAAGTGCGGCGTTGGCCTGGCGTGTGGCAGGGCCCGCGCGGTGCGGCGGGCAGAGTCAGGAAGGGAAAAGCTTGCTCAGACAGCTGAGTTTTTTCTTGTAGGAACGCCGTGCGTCCAGGGCCTCGTCGAGGCTGACCGCTACAAAGCGAGCCTTCTGGTTGGGCTGCATCTGGCCGATCAGATCCAGGTCGGCACTGATGACAGTGCCGATCATGGCGTAACCGCCACCCGATACGGCATCGCGATGCAGCACGATGGGTTCGAGGCCGGCGGGTACCTGAATCGAGCCGATCGGGTAGCAGCTGTCAACGATGTTCGACGGATCGGAGCCTGCACCAAAGGGTTGCTCTCGCGGCTGGAAGTCCAGCGCGCTGCCGCCCTTGAAGCGATAGCCGATGCGGTCCGCTTCCGATCCGACGGTCCACGGCTCGGCGAAAAAGCTCTTCGCTGCCGCTTCGGTCAAGCGATCGTAATAAAGCCCCGGCACCACGCGCAGGGTGATCTCCCCGCCCAGTGACTGGCGCAGCGCCATGGGCAGACTGGCCCCGGCACGCCCCTTGCCGCTGGCTTTGCCCACCGGCAATTCGTCTCCGGCGATCAAGCGTCGTCCGGCAAAACCGCCCAACGCCCCGAGCGCATAGGTCGACCGACTGCCCAGCACCTGCGGCACGTCGATTCCGCCTGCCACCGCCAGATAAGCCCGGGCACCCGCCTTGGGAAAATCGAAACGCAGAACCTGGCCGGCCTTCACCGCGAACGCGGTGGCGTGATGCATTTCCACACCATCGAGCCGAGGTGCCATGTGCGCGCCACACACCGCGACCAGTGCGTCTTGCTGAAACGCGAGCTCAGGGCCCAGCAACGTACACTCCAGCGCGGCGCAATCCGCCGCGTTGCCGACCAGATGATTGGCCGCTCTCAGCGCATATTGATCGAGCGCGCCGGACGGCGGGATGCCAAGGTGGTAGTAACCTTCGCGGCCCAGATCCTGAACCGACGTGGCGAGACCGGGTTTGAGTACCTTGATCATGCCAGCACCTCCTGCAGCGACACGGGATAACCGACCGGGTCGGCGAGAAACGCATCCAGTGAAAACTCCACCGGCCGGATCCGCAAATCGAAATGCCCGGCCTCCACCTCTGCAACGGCCTGGTCATACGCTGCACGATCCATTGGCTTGAACTGCACAATGTCGCCCGGACGGAAAAACACCATGTGCTCCTTCAGGTACGCCAGCGATTGCTGCGGGTCGTAGATGGGGGCCGGTGTGACACCGAACATCTGATAACCCCCGGCGCCACGCACCGAGTAGATACAACCGAAGCAACCACCGTGACCGAGTGTCAGTTTCGGCGTGTCGGTACGTGGACGCAGATACTTGGGCACCTGCAACTGACGTTCGCGCTCAACCATCTGGAACATGAAGGGCAAACCGGCGACGAATCCCACCATCGAGACAAACCATGGCGCCCCGCTATGAGCCGCAATGAACGCATCGACGTCCGCCAGGCCATTGATGCGCGCGGCATATTCCAGATCCGTGGCGCTCGGGTCCTGGTGCCGGTCGCGAAAACGCATCAGCGTTTCGTGGGTCCAGGGATCGTTGTACAGCACCGGAATCTCAATGATCCGGGTCTGCAATGTGCGCTCGGCAACGGCTTCTGCCTCGGCGCCCTGCACCGCTTCGAGCAAGGCCTGCGGCGCAATTCGATCCGGATCGAAGCGGATCTGGAAAGAAGCGTTGGCCAGGCACACATCGAGTACGCCATCGAGTTTCAACCGCTCCACGGCGCGGGTGACCGCCATGCCCTTGAAAAACGCCTCGAGGGACATGCTTTCACTGACTTCGGCAAACAGATGCTCATCGGCACCAAAGCTGTAGCGGATCGGACGACTCATGCTTCACCTCCGCTGCGGCGTGCGGACAGCCAGTTTTCCAGCGTCCCCGTATGAAAGTCGGCGGTTTGCAACCACGGTTGTTGCAGCAGTTCAGCGTGCAGCGACAAGGTGCTGGCCATGCCGGTCAGCAAGGTTTGCGCCACCGCTGTCCGGGCACGCGCCAGGGCTGTGGAGCGATCCGGCCCATGCACAATGAGCTTGGCCAACAGCGAGTCATAGTACGGTGGCACCCGATAGCCTTCATACAGGTGGGTGTCCACACGAACGCCTTCGCCTTGCGGCCAGACCAACGATTCGACCAGACCGGGGCTGGGGAAAAAATCCCGGGCCGGGTCTTCGGCATTCAAGCGCATTTGCAGGGCCGAGCCATTCAGGCGGATGTCACTCTGCTTCAGGCCCAGTGGTTCACCACCGGCAATTCGCAGCATCGCCTGCACCAGATCGATGCCGGTGACCCGTTCGGTGACCGGGTGTTCCACCTGGATTCGGGTGTTCATCTCGATAAAGAAGAACTCGCCGGTGACGTCGTCATACAGGTACTCCAGCGTGCCCGCCCCCTTGTAGCCGAGGGATTCGGTCAAGCGTACGGCGCTGGCGCAGAGTGCCTCCCGCTGCTGCGCGTTCAGTACAGGCGACGGTGCCTCTTCAAAGATTTTCTGGCGCCGGCGCTGTAGCGAACACTCGCGCTCGAACAGGTGCACGGCGTTTTTCCCGTCGCCCAGAACCTGTACTTCGATGTGCCGGGCCTTGCCGATAAAGCGCTCCAGATACACCGCACCATTACCGAAAGCGGCCTGCGCCTCGCGCTGCGAACGGGGAAATTCTTCACTCAGTTGCGCGGCACTTTCTGCCAGACGAATACCTCGCCCGCCACCACCGGCCGAAGCTTTGATCAGCAACGGGTAACCGACCGATTCCGCCGCCCGAAGCGCCGACTCGACATCAAACAGCTCGCCCGGTGAACCCGGCACCACTGGAACACCTGCCGCCTGGGCAGTACGCCGCGCTTCGGCCTTGTCACCCATACGCCGGATCGTGTCCGGGTCCGGCCCGACGAAAATCGCGCCGCTGGCAATCACGGCTTCGGCAAACCCGGCGTTCTCGGACAGAAAACCATATCCAGGGTGAACCGCATTGGCGCCCGTCACTTGCAGGGCACCCAGCAACGCCTCGATGTTCAGGTAGCTTTTATCGGCACGGGCCGGCCCCAGTAGATGCACTTCATCGGCCAGGCGTGCGGCCTGAGAGTCGATATCGGCCTCGCTGCACGCGGCAACAGTGGGGATGCCTAGGGCCTTGGCCGCACGGATGATGCGCACGGCGATTTCGCCACGGTTGGCGACCAGCAATTTACGAATAGGTTGAGTCATGTTCACGCCCTCACTCGCTATCAAGCGTAGCGACGACCTGACCCGGCTCCACCGGATCACCGTCTTCAACCTGAAAGGCACTGAGGCGCCCCGCCGTCCCGGCGGTCAGTTCGGAAAACTGCTTCATGACTTCGATCAGGCCAATCACCGTGTCGGCGCTGACAGGATCGCCGACCTCGACGTAATTCGCCGAATCCGGCGTGGCCTTTCGGTAGAAAGTCCCGGGTAACGGGGTGATGACAGTGTGTTCGGCCATGTCTGTTCCTCTTGGAATAGTTGTAGAAAGGCAGGCAAAAAATGTTTGAACCCCGGCGTCTGTGTGCCGGGTGTTTCGTTTTTATTCAGCGGGGTCGGCGCACCTCGATCCCGGCGGCATCGAGCGCCTTGCGGGTGGCCTCGACCAGCGCCAAAGCACCCGGCGTATCGCTGTGCAGACAGATGGAATCGAACTCGATCGGCAGATCCTCACCCTCGACGGTGCGCACCACGCCTTCCTGGCAAGCGCGCAACACACGGGCGGCGACAAATTCCGGATCGTAGGCGCGAACATTGCGGGTGAAGACGATGGAGCCGCTCAAGTCGTATTCGCGGTCTGCATAGAATTCGCGAACGACCGGTTGGCCGAGCTCTTTGGCGACACGCCAGATAACCGAATCGGGCATGCAATACAGCAACAGGTCGGGCTCCAGCCGTTGCAGGTTTTCCACCAGCAGACGCGCGGCTTCTTCGTCCCGGGCCAGATGCATGTACAGCGCGCCGTGAGGCTTGATGTGTTGCAGCGTCACGCCCTGCACCCGTGCCAATTCGCGCAGTGCGCCCAGTTGATAAAGGATGTCGTCGACCAGTTCCTGAGCCGGTGCATTGATGTGTCGGCGCCCGAAACCCACCAGATCGCGGAACCCCGGATGCGCACCGACGCCGACCTTCAGACGCTTGGCCAGCTCGACGGTGCGACGCATGGTGCCGGGATCGCCGGCATGAAAACCGGTGGCGATGTTGGCGGAACTGATGAACGCCATCAGTTCGTTGTCGACGCCATCGCCAATGGTCCATGGGCCGAAGCCTTCGCCCATGTCCGAGTTGAAATCTACTGCCTGCATAACCCTTGCTCCTGACCCTTGTGACTTCATGCAGGCCACGTTAAATTCCCGCCAACCCCTTGGGAAGATCTATTAACAGATAGGGTATCTTCTGAAAAACAGATACCTGAAAAAACAGGAACACCCATGTCGTTGACCTTGCGTCAGGTTCGCTACTTCGTTGCCACCGCCGAGATCGGGCAGATATCCCAGGCAGCGATTCATTTGAATATTTCCCAGTCGGCGGTGACCACGGCGATCAAGGAACTGGAAGGCATGCTCGGCACGTTGCTGTTCCAGCGCTCGGCACAAGGCATGAGCCTGACGGATGCCGGTCGGCATTTCCTGAACCGCGCCTACGTGATTTTGCGCAGCGTCGACGACGCGCTGAACAGCCCGCTACCCGACCTCCGCGCCAGCGGCCTGATTCGCCTGGCCGCAAGCTACACGGTGATCGGTTATTTTCTGCCGCACCATCTGCAACGGCTGGAACACTGGCACCCGGACGTCGCCATCGAAGTCCACGAGCAGGAACGGCAGGCCATCGAACAGGGATTGCTGGAAGGCAAATTCGATATGGCGGTGGTGCTTACCGCGAACCTCACGCACCCCGATATCGTTTCGGAAACCCTGTTCAACTCCGAACGCCGTCTGTGGCTGCCCAGCCACCATCCACTCTGTGAGCGCTCGGCCGTCAGCCTCGCGGATGTCGCGCTGGAACCCTACATCCTGCTGACCGTGGATGAAGCGGAACAAAGTGCCATGCGCTATTGGGAAAACGCCCGCCAGCAACCCAACGTGCGGGTGCGTACCAGTTCTGTAGAAGCCGTGCGCAGCATGGTCGCCAATGGCAGCGGCGTGGCGATTCTCTCGACCTGGTGCACCGCCCCTGGTCGCTGGAAGGCAAGCGCATCGAGACCCTGACCATCACCGACAAGGTGACCCCGATGAGCGTCGGCCTGGCCTGGCACCGCGAGCGCGAATTCAGCCCGGCGATGCAGGCCTTGCGCAATTACTTCCACGATGCGTTCCTGGCTCCGCAGCAACTTTCTGCACGGCGCTGACGCACAGGATCAGGCAAGTATTCGATAGGAATGCGCTAACGGAATGCAGGTTCGAGCGGGAAGATGACTGTCCGACAGATCCATCGAGGACGTTCCCATGCTTGTACAAGCCTACGGTGCCCACGCGGGCGACAAACCCCTTGAGCCTATCCAGATCAATCGCCGCGCCCCTGCGGCCCATGACGTCCAGATCGACATCGCCTTCTGCGGCATCTGCCATTCCGACCTGCACCAGGTGCGCTCCGAGTGGGCCGGCACGCAATTTCCTTGCGTACCGGGACACGAAATCGTCGGCCGCGTTTCGGCGGTCGGTGCCCATGTGTCCGAATACAAGGTCGGCGATCTGGTCGGCGTCGGTTGCATCGTCGACAGCTGCAAGCACTGTGAAGACTGCGAAACCGGTCTGGAAAACTACTGCGACAGCATGATCGGCACCTACAACTTCCCGACCCCGGACGCACCCGGCTGGACGCTCGGCGGCTACTCGCAAAACATTGTGGTGCATGAGCGTTACGTGCTGCGCATCCGCCACCCCGAAGCACAACTGGCCGCCGTCGCACCGCTGCTGTGCGCGGGCATCACCACTTATTCGCCGCTGCGTCAGTGGAACGCCGGGCCGGGCAAGAAAATCGGCGTGGTCGGCATCGGTGGCCTGGGCCACATGGGCATCAAACTGGCCCATGCGATGGGCGCGCACGTGGTGGCGTTCACCACGTCCGAATCCAAACGCGAGGCGGCGAAAGCACTGGGTGCCGATGAGGTCGTGGTCTCGCGCAATGCCGAAGAAATGGCCGCGCACACCAAGAGCTTCGACTTCATCCTCAACACCGTCGCCGCCCCTCACGATCTCGATGCGTTCCTGGTGCTGCTCAAGCGCGACGGCGCACTGACTCTCGTGGGTGCCCCCGCCTCGCCGCATCCATCGCCGAACGTGTTCAACCTGATCATGAAACGCCGCACCATCGCCGGCTCGATGATCGGCGGCATTCCCGAGACCCAGGAGATGCTGGATTTCTGTGCCGAGCACGGGATTGTTTCGGACATCGAACTGATTCGCGCGGATCAGATCAATGAGTCCTATGAGCGGATGCTCAAGGGCGATGTGAAATATCGGTTCGTGATTGATAACGCGACGTTGGCGGGCTGACAGGCACAACTGGAGAGAGGCGTTACGCTTGCCCACTCAGGCACGAACGTCTTTCTCCACAGCACCGCAACGCCGGGCGATTCCTTCCAGCATTCCCCATCCGCTCATTGATCTTTCCCCTTCCACCAAGTAAAAAACCTCTCCCTTTTCCACCCTTGCAAGGAGCAGCGGATGCTCGAGCTATCCACGGATCGACTGGACCTGCGCACGATGGTCGAATCCGACTGGCCGTTGTTTCTCAGGCTGCATTCCGAGCCGCAGACCATGCAGTACGTGTTCGGCGAAATTGCCGAGGAGCAGGTTCGCCAAGGCTTCGAGCACCGGCTTCCGGCGTGGGGACCGCAGTCGGAGCACTGGCTGTGCCTGGTGGTGACCGACAGGGCCAGCGGGCACGAACTGGGCGTGACCGGTTTTCGCATTCTGTCGCCGGGGCATGCCGAAGTGGGATGCCTGCTGTTGCCGGAACATCAGGGCAAAGGCTTTGGCACCGAGTCGCGAAAGGCGATCATCGACTACGCCGCCGACATCGGGCTGAACTCGCTGGAATCGACCGTGACCGACGGCAATGTCGCGTCCTGCAAGGTGTTGGAAAAATGCGGCTTTGTGTTCGCACGTCGTGTGCCGCAGGCCTACCAGATCGGTGATCGGTGGTTCGACGATCTGATCTACCACTATCAAATCCGCTGAGCCTTGCGCTCAACGACTCGCCAAGGAGGCCTCTCGTCGTGAATCCCTATCAATGCCTGCCACCCCGCGCTTTCTGGCGTACGGCCATCGCCGACAAGTCCGCACCGGACATCGGTGAACTGTGGACCCCGCAATTCGAGATCGGCAACAAGGATGCCATCGTCACCGCCGGCTCCTGTTTCGCCCAGCACATCGGCCGCGCGCTGGTTGCGCGCGGCATGCACTGGCTGGACGCGGAGCCCGCCCCGGACGCATTGCCCGAAGCCGACTGGAAAGCCCACAACTACGGGGTGTTTTCGTTCCGCACCGGCAATCTGTATACCCCGGCGATGTTGTGCCAATGGCTCGAATGGGCGCTAGGCGTAAGCGCTCCGCCGGATGAGACCTGGGTGCATGACGGACGTTTCTTCGACCCGTTCCGCCCCGCCGTGGAGCCTGACGGCTTTGCCAGCGAGCAGGCACTGTTCGACTCGCGCGAAGCTACCCTGGACGCCATCCGCGAAGCGCTGCGCCGGGCCAAAGTGTTCGTGTTCACCCTCGGTTTGACCGAAGCCTGGCAACATCGCGAGACTGGTCTGATCTATCCCGTGTGCCCCGGCACCGTACGCGGCACTTTCGATCCGTTGCTCCACCGGTTCTGCAACTTCGGTTTCATGGACACCTATGGCGACATGGTCAGGGCGCTGGAGTTGATGCGTTCGATCAACCCACAACTGCGCCTGTTACTCACCGTTTCGCCGGTGCCTTTGACGGCTACCGCCACGGGGCAGCATGTGCTGAGCGCCACGACCTACTCCAAATCGGTGCTGCGCGCCGTCGCCGGGCAGTTGTGTGAAGACCTGCCCGACGTCGACTATTTCCCGTCCTACGAAATCATCACCGGCACCCCGTTCAAGGGCGAGTTCTACCAGCCCAACCAGCGTGAAGTCACACCCGAGGGTGTGGCGTTCGTGATGCAGCAATTCTTTGCCGGACTTGAAGCCGTCCAGTCGGTGCAGGCGCCGACCACCTCCACCAGTCTGTCCACCGAGGATCTTGTCTGTGAAGACGCCGTACTCGATTACTACGCCTAGGTTTCTGCTGCTCGGTGACTCCCATGCCGGCGTCATCGGCAAAGCGGCGCAGGCCCGTGAGATAGCTTTCGGTGGTGGTCCGCTGGGAACCGGTCGGGACTTCGCCGTCGATTTCTTCCAGTTGACCCGTTATGACGTGGTCTTTCGCGATGCGGAAATGGATCGGCTGTACCGCCAGGCCCTCGCCACGCTCGAAGTCCCGCAACTGGCGAAGGTCGAGGTGCCGCTGGTGAGCACCCTCGGCCTGAGCCTGCACTATCTGGCCACCGCACCGAACTGGACCTGCTACCAGAACGCGCAGGGTGAGTTCGACGACGGTTTTCTCGCCGGGCCCTTGTTCCAGGCGGTCATCGACACCTTGTCCCACCCTGCCCTGGCCTTCTATGAGCAGGCCCTGGCGCTGAACCTCAAGGTGTTCGCCGTGCTGCCGCCGCAACGGGTGCCGGAGCTGTCGGACCCGCGCGTGTTCATGGCGGCGCAGTCATTGTTGATCGAACGCCTGCAAGGGCTTGGCGTCGAGCTGATCGACGTGCGCGAGGCGGCGAATGATGAGCAGGGTTTTCAGCGTGAGGCGTTCTGCGAAGTGGATGACCCGCTGCACGGCAACCTGGCGTTTGGCGAGTTGATCGTCGAGCAACTGGTCCGGCGCGGCATCTAGAAAAAGAGGGAGCGCATGGCTCCCTCTGATGTTTTCAAGCCTTGGGCTGCGTGCCGAGAATCGTCACCCGCTCGCCATAACGCGAATGCGGGAAGTAATCCCAGATTGCGTGGTGCTGGGTGCAGCGGTTGTCCCAGAACACCAGCGTGTTCGGTGCCCAGCGAACGCGGCAGCTGAGGGACGGCTCCCGGGCCACCAGGTCGAACAGCATGTTCAACAGCACCTGACTTTCGCCCCCGGACAATTGCACGATGTGCGACGTGAACCCGGAATTGACGAACAGCGACTTGCGTCCGGTTTCCGGATGACGCACCACCACCGGGTGTTCGGTTTTGGGCAGATTCGCCGGCGCCTCATAGCCTTTCCATGGAATTGCACCGTCGTGAATCGCGGTCAATTCGCCGAGGAACTGCTGCATCGTCGGTGAAAGCATTTCGATCGCCAGGTGCATGTTGGCGAACAGCGTATCGCCGCCCGTGCCGATGGCCGGGGTTTCCTTGACGTACAGCATCGACCCCATGGACGGCGCCAGGTCAGCCGTGCCGTCGGTGTGCCAGGTTTCCCCGGCGACGTAACGCGATTGCGCATTGGCGCGGATCACCACCAGTTCCGGGTCATCGCCGTCGATGTCTTCCACCGGCAACGCCCGCAGTTCGCCGAACAGCCGGCCAAACGCCTTGTGCTCTTCCACCGTCAGATGCTGATCGCGGAACACCAGCACGTGGTTCTCCAGAAAGGCCCGGCGGATTTCCGCGAGCTGAGCGTCATCCAACGGTTGCGAAAGATCGACGCCACCGATTTCGGCACCGATGATCGGTGTGATCCGGTCGACCGTGATGCGCTGATACGGCGCACGTTTTTCTGCGGCGATGCGCTCGATTGCCTTGAGTGCCAACTGATCCATGTTTCCTCACCTTTCTTATTGGAACGACACCGATGACTGCTCGCGCAGAGAACGCGGGCGCATGTCGATCCAGTGCTCATTGATGTAATCCAGACAGACCTGACGTTCGCCACGCATCCCCGCCGCGCTCCAGCCGCTGGCCATCGGCTTGCCCGCCGGCCACAGGGAATACTGACCCTGAGCGTTGATCACCAAATCGAATTGCTGCTGTGCGTCATTCATGTCGTTTCTCCTGTTGGATGGGACTGCAGGTGCCGGACCAGCCCTTGTGCGAGATGGTTGAACAGCGCACGCCGTTGTTCGTCAGTCTGGGCACAGGCCCAGACGTAAACCCGCGCCGACGCTGCGCAAACCTGCGCATACGCATCGGCGTCGTCAGCCGCGAAGGCCCGGGACGAGATTTCAACATTGGCGGTGGCATGGGCCTGAGCGAACGCCGAGGCGCTGGCGTCGGTATTCAGTTGCGCGTAATACACCGCGAACGCCTCGGCATCGCCGAAGTGCTCGGCGATCATCGCGGTGTTGCTCGGCGCGAGGCCGTAAGTCATCGCACTGGCATGGGCCTGAGCGTACGCCGCGTCATAGGCATAGGCCCGTCGATACAGCGCCAGCAACACCGGTTTGAGGGTGGCCCGCCACTCGCCCTGACGCCCCGACAAACCGAGCGCCGCCCGTTGATGCAGGCTTTGCAGTGCGAGCAGCGCCGGCCGGTGTTTCGGCAATGCCTCGCACAACATCGGCACGACAACATCGGCTTGCCAACGATGAATCGGACGAAGCGACTGCGTGTCCTCGAACTCGTGAATCCGCTGACGCAGGACTTCGGACTGGTCTTCACACAGTACCTGCGCCAAGGTCGGCAACCACCGGGGCATCACAATCGGCGCACTCATCTCGACGGTCCCTCCGTGCCAATGACCTCGGCCAGCATCCGCGCCCAACGGCCCGCCACGATGCCGTAGTGGTCGGTATCCAGTTGCTGCCAACTCTGCAACTGCGGCAGCAAGGCCTGCCAGTTGCGTTGCAGGTCATTCATGTTCCAGGCGTTGCCCACCCCATAAGGGTTGGCGTGCCCCGCGATGAACATCTGCACCTGTGTGTTGCTCAGCGCTGGAGGCCGGAAGTCGACCATGCTGGCCATGTTATTGCGACAGCACACCGTCAGCCGTTGCAAATAAGCCTGACGTTCCTCGGACAGCGCCTGCCCTTCGACGTCAGGCCAGCGCTGGGCGAACTCACGCTGGAACACCTGTTCGATGGTCCGCTCGTCAATGCCGGCCAGTTCCGCACCGGCATCCGGCGCGGGTGGGTCGATCAGATACAGCAGCGGTTGCCTGAAGCCTTCAGCCTGAGCTTGCAGACACAGTGCCTGCGCCACCCAGGCCCCGAACGACCAACCCGCCAGGCGCCAGGCGCAACCGTCCGGAATGTGGGCCTTGATCGCCTGAAGATACCACCGGGCCCGCTCGACAATGCTGATGTTCGGCAGCGCCGGCACACGCAACGCAGGATCTGCGATCACGCAGACACCCAGTTCCGTCGGCAGCGTCGAAACCAGTTCCCGGTAGGCCTGAACATCGCCGCCCACCGGATGGATCAAATACAGCCATTCGCGACCGGCGCCGCCATGCCACTGATCGATCCGCACCGCGTCGTTCCAGCTGTGCGGCGCATCTGCTGAGGCCTCTGCCGTGGAATCTGCCACCAGCTCCAACACCTCGTTCAGGCTGACCTTGTGGCTGAACTGCGACAGCTGGAACACCTCGCCGGTGGCCGCTTGCAGTTCATCGATCAGGTCCAGCAGGGTCAGCGAATCCGCACCCAGGTCGTACAGCGAATCGTCGTCCTCCAGCTCAACAACGCCGAGCCATTTGCACAGGCATTCACGCAGACGTACGGAAAGATCCACGCCCTTCGGCATTTCGACCTGCGCGACAACGGCGCCATGGCGAACCGGATAGAAACGCCGCGCCGTGTCGATGCCGGTGGTGGAAACAAGCAATTGCGGCAACTGCGTCGCCATCGCCAGATCGAACACCCGACACCCCTCTTCGGCCGACAAACCGACCGTCAGATGTTCCTGATGCGCAGCATCCCCGCCGTTGCTGGTCGTGGCCATGCCGATGTCGCGCCAGATGTCCCAGTTGATCCCCAGACGCAGGCAAGCCTTGGCCGTGTCCGGACGGTAATGCGCGAAGCCGTCGAGCACACCGCTGGCTGCCGAATAATCCAGATGCCCCGCTCCGCCGAACAACGCCGACATCGACGAGCAGTACAGGACGAAGCCCGGCGAAAGCTGTTCGATCAGGCTTTCGACCGCGAGCATGCCGCGAGTCTTGGCGGCCATCGCCTCGGCCATCTGCCGGGCATCGCGGTGACGAATCAGGCTGCCCGCACCGACACCCGCCGCGTGAATCACCCCAGCCAATTGACCGTAGCGCCGGGCCAGTTGATCGAGTACCTGCGGCCAGCGTGATAGATCGGCGATGTCCGCCTGAAGGCAGTCGATTCGCGAGACGTAGGCCGCGAGTTCTGCAGGCAATTCACCTTGACGGGAGAGCAGCACCACACGCCGCGCAGGTGCCTGCAGCAGGTGTTTGCACAGCGTCCGACCGATTCCGCCGGTGCCACCCAGGACCAGAACCGTGCCGTCTTCCGGCAGCAGGCTGGAAGACGTGGTCGGACCCGGTAATGGCTGAGCGATCAACCGTGGCTGCCACAGGTAATCGTCGCGCACCGCCATCCGCCGAGGCAACGCCGCCGGATCGCCGAGCAGCGCCGCCAGCTCTGCGGCCTGCGCATCAAGGTGCGACGACGGCCAGTCCAGCCAGTGGCAACGCACCGGGTATTCCTGGGGCACCACTTCGCAGATCCCGGCCAGTGCCACCAACTCGGGACGCCGAACCTCGCCATCCACCGGACACGCCTGCCACGACATCAGCCACAACCGCAGTCGTGTCGTGCGCACGGTTTGCCCCCAGGCCTGCATCAGCGCGCTGACCGTGTCCAGACAGGCCCACTGCGCCAGATCCAGCGATTGCTCGTTGACCGCGCCTGAGACCGCCAGCGGCAAGGTGTGCAGCCAGTCGAGTTCGCCGGGTTCAGATTCTGTGACCTCGGTGAGCAGACGGTTCAGGGCTTCGGTGTCCAGCGGGTCCAGCTCGAAACGATCTGCGCCGAGTTGCTTGAAGCCATTGCCGGTGCGGACTTGAACCACGCGTCGATAGACCGTTCGCAGATGTTCCAGCAATGCCGCGCCGGGTGTTTCATGGCTGCAAAGGATCAGCGTTTCTCGTTTGGCATCAGATGCCTTCACACTCAGGCGCAGGACACGTACCCATTGCCGCTGATGAAACCACTGCGCCAGCGGCTGCCGCTCGATACCTGCGGAAACAGGGGCAACGATTTCGCCAGCAGGTTGAAACCGATAGGTCTGGAGATCAAAAGACGACGGCTGCAAATCCCAGGGCGGCGGTGCCGAGCGCTGTGGCCACTGGATATGGGCGCCTTCGTACCAGGCCTCCAGCAATGCCTGCGCTGAATGATCACGGGCGATCAGTTGTGCACCCGACGTGGAGATTTCCTTGATCGCTGTCGGTTGCAACGGAATTTCGTCACCCGGTTGGCAGACCATCGCAAAGCGCCAGCGCAGCTGGCGGCGACCAGACTGCAAGTGCCGCAGCAACGCGGTGTGCTGGTCTGGATGCGTTTGCATGTGTTCGCGAATCACCGCGATATCGCGCAGCAGTTCGGATCGGCTGTGGGCCGAGATCATCAGCAGTGGCAGCGTTTCCTCGACCACTTCCTGCGCCTTGGGTGCGGCGCCGACAATCACATGAGCGTTGGTCCCACCAATCCCGAAACTGCTGACACCCGCCAGACGCCGCCGCCCTTCCGGCCACGGCCGCGATGCAGTGGGAACATAGAACGGCGAATGCTCCAGATCAATCTGCGGATTGATCCGGCCAAACCCGAGGTTCGGCGGCAGCACGCCATGGAACACCGCCAGACTGGCGCGAATCAGCCCCACCACCCCCGCCGCCGCGCCCAGATGGCCGATCTGGCTTTTCACCGAGGCCAGCGCGCAACTGCCGGCCGGCGCCTCGCCGAAGGCCTTGGTCAACGCCGCGACCTCGATGGGATCCCCCAGCAAGGTGCCCGTGCCATGGGCTTCGATGTAGCCGATGTCAGCGCCAGTCAGTCCGGCGCGGCTCAAGGCATCGCTGATGACCGCGCTCTGCCCGGCCACCGACGGCGCGGTGTAGCTCATCTTGGCCCGGCCATCGTTGTTCAGTGCAGAGCCTTCGAGCAACGCGTAGATCCGGTCGCCATCCGCCCGCGCCCTGGCCAGTGGCTTGAGCACCACCACGCCATAACCACTGGCGCCGATGGTGCCGCTGGCGTCGTCGCTGAACGGGCGGCACAGACCGTCGGCGGAAAAGATGTGCTGCGAGCGATGACGGTAGCCATCGGTCAGGGTCGGGTCGATCAGCACGCCGGCGGCCAGCATCACGTCACTGTCGCCCTGACGCAACATCGAACTGGCCATGTGCACGGCGATCAGCGAGCTACCGCACGCCGCCTGCACGCTCAGGGCCGGGCCGTTGAGGTCCAGGTGATACGCGGCTTTGGTCGCCAGAAAGTCCTTGTCGTGATGCAGCGCCATCTGGAAGCCGTCCGGCAGGTCGCCTTCAGCGGTCTCGCGCAGCATCTGCTGGAAGTAGGTGGTTTCGCCGCAACTGGCGATCAGGCCGATACGCGGGCCGTCCGCCGACGGGACGATGGCCGCGTGTTGCAGGGCCTGCACGCAACCCATCAGCAGATGCCGCTGTTGCGGGTCCATCAGGCGCGCTTCCTGGCGGCTGATGCCGAAGTATTCGGGGTCGAAATCGAGCATGCCGGCCAGTTGACTGCGGGCGCCGACCAGACCTTCTTCGGCGGCAAAGCGTTCGATGCCCAGCTCGTTACCCTGCACCATCGCCCAGAACTCGGACAGGTTCCGCGCCCCGGCCACATTGACCGACATGCCGATGATCGCCACCGGCTGATGACCTGCATCGGTTTGCCGGACACGCTCCACTGCTGCCACCGGGGCGGTCGACAGATGCGCCGCCAGACGCCGTATCGTGACGTGTTCGAACAGGTCGGCCATCGTCACCTTGTGCGGCAGCTCTTCGGCGTAACGGCCATGCAAACGCATCAGGCCGAGACTGGTGGCGCCGGCCTCGAAGAAGGTCTGTTCCGGTTCGATATCACGGCCAATCACGTCCCGGAACAGCTCGCTCAGTTGCCGCTCCAGTGCAGTCAATTGCACAACCGGTTGTGGCGTACTGCGACGCTCCAGCGCCTCACCCACATTCGGCAAGGCCTTGCGATCGATCTTGCCGCTGGGGGTGCGTGGCCAGACGTCGATCCGCCGATATTCATCGATCCGCACATGGGCCGGCAGTCGATGCGCCACCTGACGATCCAGCTGTTGCGACGTCGCAGGCTCGCCGTCAAGTTGCAGCCAGGCGATCAGGCGCGGCGGATCGCTCTGAACCGCCACCACCGCGTTGACCACTTCCGGCACCTGCATCAGCGCCGCTTCGATCTGCCCCAGCTCCAGACGATGGCCACTGAGTTTGATCTGCTGGTCGTCACGTCCGAGGTAATGCAGGCAGCCCTGGGCATCGGCCCACGCCAGATCGCCGGTGCGATAGAACAAGCGGCCCTCTGGCAACTCTACAAACCGCTTGGCATTCAGATCAGCGTCAGCCAGATAGCATCGGGCAACCATCGGCCCGGCCACCAACAGATAGCCGCGACTGCCAATGGGCACCGGGAGATCAAACTCATCGACCAACAGCAACCGGGCATTGCCGACGGCATGACCGATCGGTGCACGCAACGGCCAGTCACGGGGCACCGCAGGCAATCGCAAGCCACTGACCACATGGGTTTCGGTCGGGCCATAGTGATTGAACAACGAAGCCTGCGGCATACCGCCGAACCAGTTGCGCAGCGCATCGGTACAGAGCAATTGCTCCCCGGCGGTGATCACTTCGCGCAATGCCGACGGGTAGATTCCCCGAGCCACAGCGGTTTGCGCCAGATGCTGCAACGCCACGTACGGCAGGAACAACCGCTCGATCCGCGCCCCGACCATGTAATCCAGCAACGCCTCGGCATCCTGACGCCAGCGCGGCGTGATCAGGTGATAGCAGCCGCCCCCGCACAGGGTGCTGAAAATCTCCTGAAAGGACACATCGAACGACAGCATGGAGAACTGCAGGGTTACCGCTTTCGCCGGCAACTGCCCTTCCGTGCGCTGCCATTGCAGCAGGTTGCACAGGGTGCGTTCCGACACTTGCACACCTTTGGGCGTGCCGGTCGAGCCGGAGGTGAACAGCGTGTACAGCGGTCGCTCACCCGCGTGGCGTGGGCGCTCGAACGCTTCGGCACCGACGTGCAAATCAACCCGGTGCACGGCGAATCGTCCGGCATTCAGATCATCGAGCGCGGCCGCCGTCGTGTCGCTGAACAGCACACAATGAGGTTTTGCCTGTTCCAATACCTGACGCTGGATCGCCACCGGATAAGCGGGATCCAGCGGCACGGCGGTCAGGTTGAGTTTGGCCAGGGCCAGCAGGGCGACGATGTGCTCGACCGAGGCATCGAGGAACAGCACCACATGCAGCGGCGCATTCCCAGTCGGCAACGGATGGCGCTCAACCAAGTCAGCAGCCAGAGCGTCAGCCAGCCCATTCAGCTCGCCATAAGTGAGGCGGCGCTGACCTTGAACCAACGCAACCGCATCCGGCGTGCAATGCACCTGATGCTCGAACCAGTCCGCCAGGGTGTTGAACGGCAACTCACCCTTCGGACCTTCACTGGCCGAGGCCAGACCCTGTCGATAAGGCCCCAGCAGACTGTCGAGCGTCGCCGCCGGGCTGTCCAGCAACAGGTCCAGACCACGGCGGAACAACGCATTCACCGTGCTCATCTGTCCGGCATCGAAATAGCTGCACTGATATTCCCACCAGCACTCCAGCTGCGAGCCGCTGCCCACCATCAACAAGGTCAGCGGGCACTTGGCGTGCAGGTGTTCGTTGAACTCAAGGGTCGCGCGCAGGCTGGAGTCAGCCAGCGCCGCGTAATCCGTGTTTTCCAGCACGAACATGAAATCGAACAGCGCAGTATTCGACGACAGCCGCAGGTCTTCGACCAGATCCGCCAGCGCCACATCTTGCAGCGCCAGCACCTCGCGCACGGTGGCGGTCTGTTGATGCAGCTGTTCGCTCAGGGTCACTGTGTGGTTTACGGCGGTGGGAATCAGCACGGTGTTGGCGAACATGCCGACGCTGTCCTCGAACTCAGCCAGGGGCCGGTTGGCCACTGGACTGGCGATCCGGGGTCGCTCGCATCCGGTCAGGGCGTAAAGACTCCAGGCGAAGACACTGAACAGCACTTCGAAACGGGTCAGTCGCTGTTGCGTGCAAAAGCGTTCGAGGGCGGCGCTGCGCACCGCGCCCAGGGGTTCGCGGTACAACCTCGCGTCCGGGCTGACCGGGCGCATCGGCATCAACGCGGGCGATGGCTCTTCCCGATGACGATGCAGCTCGGCCAGGGCTCGCCGCTGGTCACGGTAATGCGGATCGACGCTCCACTGCCGCTGCCACTGGCCAAACTCCAGCGTCGTCAGATGGGCTGCCGATTCAGTACTTTCGCGACCTTGCACAGCGTCGGCATAGAGCTGCTTCAGGTCGTCGAACAGCAGGTTCACCGACCAGCCATCGACGATGATGTGATGCAGATTCAGCAGCAGCCGGCAGTTGCCATCGGCGAACGGCAACAGCCACGCCTGAAACAGGTTCGGCGTACTCAGGTCGAACGGCGTGGCGAACACCAGTTCCGCGAAGGCCTGCCAGTTGTCTTCTGTAAAGTGCCCGACGGCAAATGTGCGACAGGCCGAACCTTGCTCGGCAATCACCTGATCAAGACCATCGCCCCCCGATGCGAATGCCGTGCGCAATCCGGGATGGCGCTTCACCAGACGGTCCACGGCCTCGCCCAGTGCCGCGACCTCGACACCGGCCACCAGATGCAGGATCAGCGGCACGCTGTAAGCGGTCGAGGTCGGCGTACGTTGCTGCAACAGGCACAAACGACGCTGTTCGGCGGTGGCGGGCAAGCGTGCGGCGCGACTGATCCCGGGCGCAGGTGGATAGATCGAATCGCCACGCTCTCCCAGCAGTTGTCCGGCCACTAATGAGAAAGACTCGTTGAGCAACGTGTCGAGGGGGATCTCGCGCTGCCAACGGTTACGAATTGCCGAGCGCAAACGCATGGCCTTGAGCGAATCGCCGCCGCTGCCCAGCCAGTCGTCCTGCGCACTCAGGCCCGGTTGGCCGAGCAGCGAACGGGCCTGATTCAGCAACCAGTCCAGCGTCGGCGAAGCATTGTCGTTTTCCATCGCCGCCGTGACTGGATGCCACGGATTCAGCGGCTGCCCCAGCAAGCTGTCGCGATCAATCTTGCCATTGGCCGTCAGCGGCAAGCGCTCAAGCAAGAACAACTGATGCGGCCGCATATACGGCGCCAGTTGCGCCCGCAGATGGGCTTCGAAGGCGTGATAGTCCAGCTCCCCGCGGGGAACGATGAACGCCAGCAACTGATGATCTTCCGCCGCCTGACGCCGGGTGCAGACATACACCTGCGCCACGCCCGGATGCTCCAGGATCCGTTGCTCCACCTCCCCCGGCTCGATGCGAAAACCACGAATTTTCACCTGACGGTCGACCCGCCCCAGACACTCGATCAAACCATCGGCATTGCAGCGCACCAGATCACCGGTGCGGTAATGGACGTGCGCGCCACCGTCGAGGTCGGGCAACCGCACAAACTGGCGAGCCGTTTCTTCGGGCCGGTTGCGGTAGCCACGGGCGACGCCGCTGCCACTCAGATACAACTCACCCACCTCTCCCGCCGGCACCGGCCGCTGCTGTTCATCCAGCACCTGTACGCCGGTATCCGGCAACGCTCGGCCAATGGGCGCCAGGTCACCGGTAAAGTCGCGGCTGATCGGCCAGCACAGGGCAAACGTGGTGCATTCGGTGGGGCCATAGACGTTATGAATCCGGCACTGGCTTTCAGGATTGGCTCGATACCATGCACGAACCGCCGCAGCACTGATCTGCTCTCCGCCGATCAACACCTGACGAGCGCTGGCAAAGCACGACGGCCATTCGGCAATCAAGGTATTGAACAACGACACCGTCATGAACAGGTTGTCGACCTGCGTCCGCTCCAGCACCTCGGCCAGCCGTCGGGCATCCAGCACGTCTTCGTCGGCGATCATCACGCAGCAACCGCCGTTGAGCAGCGGCGCCCACAGCTCGAAACTGCACGCGTCGAACGCCGGGTTGGACAGGCAGGCAAACCGGTCGGCCGGGCGAATCTCGATATAGCCGTCGGTGTGCGCCAGGCGAAGCAGACCGCGTTCGCCGACTTCCACGGCTTTCGGAATGCCGGTGGTGCCCGAGGTGTAGAACAGGAACATCACCTCGGCGAACTCTGCGGTCAGCGCTTGTGGCGGAGTGTCCGGCTGATCAAGCAAGGCCTCGACACTGGATTGCCACAATGAAAGCGACCACTGAGGTTCTTCGTTCAGGGTAATCAGCCCCACGCACGCCGCATCCGCCAGCATCAACTCCCGACGCTTGAGCGGACTGGCACGGTCCAGCGGCACAACCACGGCGCCGATCTTCAACGCGCCGAGAATCGCCGCCAGCCATTGCCAGCAACGTGGCATGCACAACGCCAGCGACTGGCCGGGCCCGACCCCGCGAGCCTGCAACCCTCGGGCGATGCGCTCGCTGGCGCTGGCCAGTTCGGCGTAAGTCAGGGTTACCGAGCCGTCGATGACGGCCGCAGCTTGCGGATTGCGCCGCACTTGCCCGGCAAAACGCGTGAGCAATGTCAGGTCATTGGACGCACTCATCATTTCGCCTCCTGCGCGGCGAAGCGTTGCAGCTCCTGCCGGATGATCTGCGAGACCCGATGGATTTCCGCGCTTTCGAGCATGTCCCAGTGCCCGCCGCTGACCAGTTTCGCCAGATAGCCGCTACCGGAGCGGCGACGCCAGAAGCCGCGCAGTTCATGCAACTGATGGCGGCTGAAATCTTCCCGCGCCTGGATCAGCACCACACGCCCGGCGCGCGGCGCACATTCATAGGCGGCCATGGCCAGCCGGTTGTGGTTGTAGATGTGGAAATAGCGCTCGACCTGGGCATCTTCAATGCCGGGGTACATGCCGTTGAAACGCACCAGTTTGTCGCGGAACTCGGCCATGTCCACGGTGCCGATCTGCTCGCGGAAACCCGGATCATCGCTTCCCTGGGTGTCGAGCAGCACCACGGTCACCTGACGATGCCCGGCCGCCGTCAGCAACCGAGCCATTTCATAAGCCACCAGACCACCGAACGACAGCCCCGTGAGAATTAACGGTTGATTGGTCAGCGGTTCGATCAGGCGCAAGTAAGCTTCGGCCATCGCCTCGACCGTCGGCTCGGTGCTCTCGCCCTGATTCAGCCCCGGCGATTGCACACCGTAGACGCCAGCCTCGTCCGGCAACACCTTGGCCAGCGACAAGTAGCAGAACGCCGTGCCGCCCGCCGGGTGAATGCACACCACATTGCTCTGCCCCGCGCCGCGCCGGAACTCAATCAGATTGCCCTGCGCCACCGCCGTGTTCGCCCCGACCCGCAGCCAGCCGCCCAGCGCTTCGATGGTCGGGTAACTGAGCACCACGCGCACCGGCATTTCAACCGCGAACACCTGGCTGATTTCATGGGCCATTTTGATCGCGGCGATGGAGGTGCCGCCGACGTTGAAGAAGTTGTCGCGGATGCCGATCTGCGGCACCAGCAGCAGGCGTTTCCAGATCTGGTACAGCGTCAGTTCGATGTGATCGCGCGGGCTGCTCAGGTTGACCTGACGATTGACCATTTCCTCGTCCGCCATTCCTGTCAGCGCGGCACGGTCGACCTTGCCATTGGCGGTCAGGGGCAAGGCGTCGAGCCACAGATAACTGCCGGGGACGACCGCTCGGGGCAGCGTCATTGCCAGATGGGCCTGCACCGCCGCTTCATCCATCGACTCGGCGACCACGCAACACGCCACCAGTCGCTGATCCTGCGCCGCCTCGCCGACCATCAGCACCACAGCGCTGCGGATGCCGGGAAACGCTTCGAGCCGGGTTTCGATCTCGCCCAGTTCCAGACGCACGCCGCGCAACTTGACCTGGAAGTCGTTGCGCCCGAGAAACTCCAGTTGGCCGTCCGGGCGATAACGCGCCAGATCGCCACTGCGATAGAGGCGATCCCCTGCCACGAACGGATTATCGATAAAGCGCTCGGCACTGAGCTGCGCCAGCCCCAGATAACCTCGAGCGACGCCGACGCCGCCAATGTGCAATTGGCCAGTAACACCCACCGGCACCGGCTCGTCGCGGTCATCGAGTACGTAAAAACGGTTGTTGGAAATCGGCCGGCCGATCGGCAGTTGCCGGGCCGGGACTTCGGCGCCGGGCTCAAGGGTCCAGATGCTGTTGATCACCGTGGTTTCGGTCGGGCCGTAGACGTTGTGCAGCCGCGCATGGGGCAGGCGCTCCTTCAAACGCCGGGCCAGGGCGGGCGGCAGTTCACCGCCGCCGCTGAACACATCGGTCAGCGAAGCACACAGGCTGACCTCTTCGACTTCCAGAAACAGCTGCAACATCGCCGGCACGAACACCAGCGCCGTGACCCGCTGCTCGCGAACTTCGCGCGCCAGATACGCTGGTTCGTAATGTCCGCCGGGCTTCGCAATGATCAGACGCCCGCCAGTTGCCAACGGCCAGAACGTCTCCCAGGCCGAGGCATCGAAACCGAACGGGATCTTGTGCAGCATCGCTCCCGCTTCACCGCAGACCTGCAAGCACCACAGCAGCAGATTGCTCAGGCCACGGTGCGCGACCATCGCGCCCTTGGGCAACCCGGTGGTGCCCGAGGTGTAGATCACGTAGGCGAGATGGTCAGGGGTGACGCCGACATGGCGTGGATCGAGATTATCCGCCGGCAACGACGCCCAGCTCGCGGCATCTTTTTCGAGGTCGAGAATCGGCGCTTCCCAGGTCGAACCTTGTACAGCCTGACGCAAAATCCCGTGCGCCGAGCCGAGGGTCAACAGCACCGCCGGCGTGCTGTCGCCGAGCATGTGGCTCAGGCGTCCCAACGGATAATCCGGATCCAGCGGCACATAGGCGCCACCGGCCTTGAGCACCGCCAGCAGCGCCACCGGCAACTCCAGCGAACGTTCTATGCATACCGCCACGCGCACGTCCGGGCCGACGCCCAGCGTGCGCAAGTGCCGCGCCAGTCGGTTGGCCCGGGCATTGAGTTCGGCGTAGCTCAGGGATTCGCCCTCGAACACCACTGCGCAAGCCTGAGGATTGCTCGCGGCCTGAGCCTCGACCAACTGATGCACGCATTGCGCCGGTTGCGTCAGCGGCGCGGTGCGGTTGAAGTCAACCAGCACCCGCTGACGCTCAGCCTCGTTCATCAACGGCATTGCATTGATCGGTTGCTTGGCGTCGGCGGCGATCTGCTCAAGTAGATGACGGTAATGCCCGCTCAGGCGTTCGATAGTCGAGACGTCGTAGAGGTCGGTGTTGTATTCCACCAGCAAGTCCAGCCGCCCTTCCCGCTCGACCCATTCAAACGCCAGGTCAAATTTGGCCGTGGCGCTGCTGGTGCCATATGGCGTCAATTCCAGATCGGGCATCCGTACGCCGCTGCCGGGGGTGTTCTGCAGCACCAGCATCACCTGGAACAGCGGCGAATGCCCCGGATCGCGCTGCGGGTTGACGGCCTCGACCACGCGGTCGAACGGCACGTCCTGATGAGCGTGGACGTCGAGCATCTGGCCACGCACGTCGCGCAGCAGTTCGGCGAAGGTCTGCTGCGGATTCAGGCGCTGACACAGCACCAGCGTGTTGACGAAGTGACCGATCAGCGGCTCGACTTCCGGGCGATTGCGGTTGGCGAACGGCGTGCCGATGCATAGATCCTGCTGACCGCTGTGGCGCCACAACAGCACTGCCAGCGCCCCCAGCAATACGTTGAACAGCGTGCCCTGGGTCTGCCGGGCCAGCGCCGTGAGTTCGCGCAACGTGCCGCCATCGACGGTGGAGCTGAAAGTGGCTCCGACATAACGCTGCACCAACGGTCGCGGCCGATCGGCCGGCAGGGTCGACAGCAGCGGCGCGTCGGCCAGGGTGCGACGCCAGTAATCGAGCTGCGCCTCCAGCGCCGCACCGCCCACCCTCTGGTGCTGCCAGCAGGCGTAGTCGGCGTATTGCACCGGCAACGGCGCAAGCGTCGAGGTTTCGCCACGCCGATAATCGCCGTACAGGGTCGCGACTTCCTGCAGGATCACGCCCATCGACCAGCCGTCGGCGATGATGTGATGCACGCTGTACAGCCACAGGTATTCGTCTTCAGCCACGCGCAGTAACGACGCCCGCAGCAACGGCCCGGTGGCCAGATCGAACGGCGCCCGTGCGTCCTGTTCGACGGCAAATCGCACTTGCTGCTCACGCTCTGCGGCCGGCAACTGGTGCAGATCCGTCACCGACAACGACAGCGGCATCGACGGGTGCACCACCTGACGCGGCTCGCCATCCACACTGCAAAACGTCGTGCGCAGGACTTCGTGACGGGCAACCAGTTCGTTCAGTGCCCGCTCCAGCAGCGCCACGTCCAGCCGCCCCTTCAGCGTCACCGCCGTGGGCACGTTGTAGAACGGGTTGCCGGGTTCCAGTTGATCGAGAAACCACAGCTGCCGTTGCGAGAACGACAACGGCCAGGACGCGTGTGCGCCGGCACGGCGGGGAATCACTGCGTCATCGCCGCCACCCAGCAACGCAATCAGTTCCTGTTTGTGAAGCTTGAGCGCCGCTGTCAGTTCTTCAGTGAGAAAACCGCGCGGCGCCTTGCAGCGCAGCCTGTCACCGTCCACCTCGAGCACCACGCCATAGCGAGCGAACAACGCCAGCAATTGATCGGCATTCATACTTCGAACTCCTCCATGTCTTCGTCGTCCAGGCTTGCGGTCACAGGCTCGATGGCAAATGCCTCGACCGGCGCGCGGTGTTGTTCATCGGCCGTGCGCAGCCCGCCGATCATCGAGTAGATCAACTCGTGGCTTGGCCCGAGATCGAACAGCGCCGTCAATTGCTGTTCCTCGACCGAGCCGATGCCGCACAGGCCCAGGCCCTGTTCGACGGCGGTCATGCTCAGCAACTGGGCCATTGCGCCGCTTTCGATATGGCAGAAGTCACGGCTGCGCTCGCCATACAGCGGGCGGATCGCAGCCATGTCGGCGATGAAAAACAGCGAGAACGCGGCGTTCTCGTACACCGGGCGATTGACGAAATAGTCGTAGGTGTCCGGGTCGAGCAGTCCGCTCTGGAGCGCCATCAAGCGATGCTGGCGAGGATCGTAGTAATACGCGCCGCCGGGCACGCCGATCACGCGATCCGGCTTGATGTAGAGATACGCCTGAATCGGGTACAACCCGCCCGCCGACGGGAACTGATATTTCACCTCACCGTCGAGTTGCCCCTGGGCCAGTGCCGCCAATACATGCGCAAAGGCTTGAGTCGCAATCGGCTGCTCGCCGAACTGGCGCACCGAGCGGTAGTCACTCAAACGCCGGGCGAACGCCGGGTCTTGCGGCAAGTCCAGTGCCACCTCGGGCAAGGCTTGAGCGAAGGCACGGCGACCGCGTTGCTCAGCCTTGAACTGTGCCCGTTGCTGCGGATCTTCGATGATGTCCTGCGGGGTCTCCGGCGTCTGCTGGATGTTGCCGATCAACTCCTGGCGCGCCCGGTTCTGGCGGTACATGCCGAGCAGATGCAGCAACGTCGGCTGGGCCAGCAGTTGCGCCACGTGCGGTCGGAACTGCAAGGCGCCGGACAAGGCGTTGCTGATCCTGACGATATCGATCGAGGTAGCGCCGAGGTTCAGCAGGTTGGCATTGGCAGCGATGGATTCGCGCTTGAGCACGCCCTGCACGATTTCCACCAGCCGCTGTTCCTGCGGGCCCTCGACTTCCAGCGTCGGGCCTTGTTCCTCGATTTGCTCAGGTTCCGGCAGGCGTTTCTTGTCGACCTTGCCGTTGGACGACAACGGCCAGGCTTCGACGAAGGTGAACGACGACGGAATCATGTACGCCGGCAGCTTGTCCGTCAGGTAGTCGGTGAAATCACTGGCCTGCAACGCCGGATCGGCCTTGAGCACATAACCCGCCAGACGCTTCTCGCCCAGCGTGCTGCCAAGAATCCGCACCACCGCGCTCTGCACGCCGGGATGGCGATTGAGCGCGGCTTCGATCTCGCCCAGCTCGATGCGATAGCCCTGGACCTTGACCTGATTGTCTTCGCGACCGAGGAACTCGATATTGCCGTCCGGCAGCAAACGGCCCAGGTCACCAGTGCGATAGAGCCGTTCGCCGGTCAGTGGATGGTTGAAGAAACTGCCGGCACTGAGTTTTTCATCGCGCCAGTAACCTTTCGCAAGACCGATGCCGCCGATGTACAGCTGACCCGCAACCCAGGTCGGGCGCACTTGCAGGGCTTCGTCCAGCACGTAGAAGCGCTGATGGTCGAGAGCCTTGCCATAGGGAATGCTGCGCCAGTCCGGATCGACGTGAGTCACCGGATAATAGATCGACCAGATCGACGCTTCGGTGGCGCCGCCGAGGCTGATCAGTTGCAGCTTCGGCTGCAACGCCCAGGCCCGCTCGGGCAGGGTCAGGGGAATCCAGTCGCCCGACAACATCGCCACCCGCAGGCTGGCAGGCAACGCGCCGCCCTCGCCCTCCACGTACTCGACCAGCATGCCGAGCAGCGCCGGCACCGAATTCCACAGGCTGACCTGATGACGCTTGATCAATGCAAGCCAGTGCGCCGGATCAAGGGTCAGTTGCGGGTCGAGGATGACCACCGCCGCGCCCACCGCCAGCGTGCCAAAGAAGTCATAGACCGACAGATCGAAACTCAGCGAGGAAATCGCCAATACGCGGTCGTTCGGGCCGACGGCAAAACGGCGGTTGATGTCGAGCAAGGTGTTGACCGCACCGCGATGGTCGATCACTACGCCTTTCGGCTGGCCGGTGGAGCCGGAGGTGTAGATCACGTAAGCGAGGTCGTTTTCGTTCACCTGCACCGGTTGCAGTGGCAATGCGTCGTTTGAGACTGCATCGGTCACGGCAATGGGCGTGACTTGCGCCGGCCATTCGACTTTGTCGAGCAGCGCCGGTTGGGTCAGGGCCAGGCTCGCCTCGGCCCGCTCCAGAATATGCCGCAGCCGTTCCGCCGGCTGGGTTGGCTCGATGGGCAGATAAGCGCCGCCGGCATACAGAATCGCCAGGGTCGCCACCACTTGCTCCCAGCCGCGCTCCATCACCACCGCGACCAACCGGTTCGGCAGCACACCCTGCGCTTGCAGGCGGGCGCCGAGTTGCCGGGCCTCAAAGCGAAGCTGGGCGTAAGTCAGCTGCCGCGCGCCGATCACCGCCAGTGCATCCGGTGTGGCGAGGGCCTGACGTTCGAACAGTTCGTGCATCAACGGCAGCGTTTGCTGAATGTCGACCGGTGCCGGCAACTGCGCCTGCGGCAGCAGTTGTGGCGTGTTGGCGCCCCAGGCCGCCGGCTCGCAGAGGCTGTCGAGCAACGCGTTATAGGCGACGAACATCTGCTCGATCATGCCTTGCGGGAACAGTTCGTCGATGCTGTCCCAGTTGAACAGCAGGCGTCCTTCCAGCTCCAGCAAGGTGTGGTCGAGCCACACCTGCGGGGTCTGGGTGATGCTGTGCATGTGTTTGGCATTCAACGCATCGGCCAGGTTGAATTCGGCCAGTTCCGGCGCCGCTTCCGACAGCGTGCTGTTGAACACGATCGGCATCGCCGTCTGCTGCACGCCCCGGGCCTGGGACAACTCACGCAGCACCCGCACACCGCTGACCACCGAATGGTCGATGTCACGCCAAAGCTGCGCCTGCACGGCGCGGGCCTTGTCGGTAAAGTTCTGCGCCCCGTCGATGCCGACTTCCAGCAGCACCAGCGAGGTGAAGTCGCCAATGATTTCGTCGACATCCGGGTGCAGCGGCATACGGTTGAACAGCGGCAGGCTCAGGGTGAAACGCGGGGTGCGACTCCACAGCGCGAGCACTTCGCTGAATGCGGTCAGCAGCATCACTGACGGTGTCACCGCAAACTGTTTGGCCACGGTTTTGAGTTGCGCCCACTGCGCCGCCGACATGTCGCGGTCACGGCGAGTGAAGTGCGGGTTGGCGATGCTTTCGGGTTGGCGCACCAGCGGCAGGTCTGGCGCCGGGGCCAGAGTAGTCACCCGCTCGCGCCAGTAGCCCAGCGCCTGCTCGTAGCGGCGCCCGTTGCGCAGTTGCTGTTCGGCCAATACGTAGTCGCGGAAAGTCAGGCCCGGTTCCGCCAGTTCCAGGGTCGGATCGACGTAGAACGCCATCAATTCCCGGGCGAGAATCTGCGTGCTCGCGGCATCGACGATCAGCGCGTCGAGGCTGATGTGCAGATGGGTAATGCCATCATCGAGCAGCGACAGGCTGAACTCGAACAGCGGCCAGCGACTGGCGTCCAGCACCTGATGGGACTGGCGCTCGCGGGTCGCTTCCAGCGTGCGCTGCGCCTCTTCGGCGGGCAATCCGCGCAGATCGCTGCGGGGCATGCGATAGGTCGGCACCTGCGCCAGCACCTGTTGCGTGCCGTCGCTGAGGAAAATCACGCGCAGCATGTCGTGGCGCAGGATCATGCGGTTCAACGCTTGTTCGAAACGCTCGGCGTCGAACTCGGGAATGCGCAGTTCTTCGTAACCATGGGCGCTGACGCCGCCGAGGCTGACCGTGGCCTCGCGACCGAACCAGTAGGCCTGCTGGATATCGGTCAGCGGGAAGGGTTCATGCCGATTGCCGCGATCCGACTCGATCTGGATGAAAGCCGGCTCGATACTTTGATCATCAGACGAAACCTGCGCCGCCAGATCCCTCAGCACCGGGGTCTGGAATAGGCTGCTCAGGGACAATTGCGCGCCCATGCGCTGGTTGATCGCGTAGATCATCCGCGTCGCCAGCAGCGAATGGCCGCCGAGGTCGAAGAAGTTGTCGTGGATGCCGACCCGCTCGCACTTGAGTACCTCGGTCCAGATCTCGGCCATTTGCCGTTCGATGTCGTTGCGCGGCGCCTCGTAAGTCTCCCCGGCGCTGCGTTCCGGCGCCGGCAGCGCCTGTCGGTCGAGCTTGCCGTTGCGGGTCAGCGGCAATTGCGAAAGCCGGACCCAGGCACTCGGGATCATGTGTTCGGGCAACTGGCGTTGCAGTTCGGCACGCAGGGATTCACTGGTCGCGGAGCCGACCACATACGCCACCAGACGCTTGTCCCCGGCCACGTCTTCACGCAGCAACACGGCAGCTTCCTGCACGCCGGGTTGCTGGTGCAACAGGCTGTCGATCTCGCCGAGTTCGATGCGGAAGCCGCGCAGTTTCACCTGTTGGTCGATGCGTCCCAGATACTGCACGTTGCCGTCGGCCTGGAACTTCGCGAGGTCGCCGCTGCGGTACATCCGCGCGCCCGGCTCGTCGCTGAACGGGTCCGGCAGGAAGCGTTCGGCGGTCAGGTCCGGGCGATTGAGGTAGCCCCGAGCCAGGCAGGCGCCAGCGATGTACAACTCGCCCGCCACGCCGAGCGGCACCGGATTCAGATGCTCGTCCAGCACATAGAGCCGCGCATTGGCGATGGGGCGGCCAATGGGCGGCGCGTCCGGCCAGGAGTCGGCGTCGTTGCAGTCAAGGCTGAACTGGCTGACCACGTGGGTTTCGGTCGGTCCGTACTGGTTGTGCAACTGCGCGCCGCCCAGTCCACGGACAAAACCGCGCAGCTCGTCGTTGATTTGCAGGGCTTCACCGGCGGTGATGATTTCGCAACCGCCGGCCGGGATCGGGGCATCGGCCTCGGTCAGGCCGGCGAGTTGCTGCAACACGGCGAATGGCAGGAAGGCGCGCTGCACGCCTTCGGCCACCAGGGTCGGGCGCAATGCGGCGAGGTCCTTGCGGCTGTCTTCGGTCATCAGCAGCAGGCTGCCACCCTGGCAGAGGGTGCTGCAGATTTCCTGGAAGGATACGTCGAAGTTCAGCGAGGCGAATTGCAGCACGCGCTGCGGTGATGTGGCTTGATCGAGTTGCCAGTTAATCAGGTTGTCCAGCGCACTACGGTTGTGGGCGACGCCTTTAGGTCGCCCGGTTGAGCCGGAGGTGTAGAGCACGTAGCCGAGGTTTTCCGGACTCACATTGACTTGCGGATCATCCTTCGGGTGCTGTGCCCACTGCGATGCGTCAGTGTCCAGGCAGCAGATCTGCGCCTCGTTGGCCGGCAGCCCGGCCATCAGGCTCGATTGCGTCAGCAACATGGTCGGCGCGGCGTCGCTGAACATGAATGCCAGCCGCTCGCTCGGATAAGCCGGATCGAACGGCACGTACGCCGCGCCGGCCTTGAGGATTGCCAGCAGGCCAATGACCATTTTCGGTGAGCGTTCCAGGCACAGGCCGACGCGATGTTCGGGGCCGACGCCTTGCTCGATCAGGTAATGCGCGAGCCGGTTGGCCGCTCGATTCAGTTCGCCGTAACTCAGTTGCTCACGGTCGGCGAGCAGCGCCACGGCTTCGGGTATTTGCCGGGCAAGGCTTTCGAAACGCGTCACGCAACCGGGCAGCGACGCGGTGTCCCGCGCGGGGCGGTTCCAGTCGTGAACGATCTGCTGGTGTTGTTCAGTGCTCAGCAGTTTGATCCCGGCCAGCGACTGCTCACGGTCCTCGACCATCTGCGTCAGCACCCGGCGCAGGTACTCGCCGAACTGCTCGACGGTGCCGCGTTCGAACAGGCCCGAGGCGTATTCCAGACCGCCGACGATCTGCCCGTCGCGCTCATGGAGCGCCAGTTGCAGATCGAACTTGGCCACGTGATGACTGCTCTCGACCGGCGTGACGTCGAGCCCGGTCAGCAGCAGATCGGAATCCTGATCCTGCTCCCAGGCGAACAGCACCTGGAACAGCGGACTGTGGGCCAGACTGCGCGGCGGGTTGAGCAACTCCACCACTTGCTCGAACGGCAGGTCCTGATGTTCCTGAGCCCCCAGCGCGACCCGCCGCGCCTGTTGCAGCCATTGCGCCACCGACGGCGAGCCCGATCGGGTCATGCGCAGGGCCAGGGTGTTGACGAAGAAGCCGATCAACCCTTCCAGTTCCTGCTGCGGACGGTTGGCCGATGGCACGCCGATCACCACATCGTCCTGTCCCGACAGGCGCGACAACAGCAGCGAAAAACCGGCCAGCAAAGTCATGAACAGCGTGGTGCCTTGCTGCATGCCCAGGGCTTTCAGGCGCGTGGTCAAGGCTTCGTCGAAGACCAGCGGGACAAAGCCGCCGAGGTAGTCCTGCACGGGTGGACGCTTGTGATCCGTCGGCAACTCCAGCAGCACCGGCGCGCCGGTAAGGGTTTCGCGCCAATAGCGGTTTTGCTGTTCCAGCACTTCACCGGTCAGCCATTGCTTCTGCCACACGGCGTAATCCACGTACTGCACGGGCAATGCCGGTAGCGGATCGTCGCGATCCTGCAACGCCGCTTCGTAGAGTTGCCCCAGCTCACGAGTGAGCACGCCCATCGACCAGCCATCGGAGATGATGTGGTGCTGGGTCAGCAGCAACACATGGTCGTCCGCCGCCAGTCGCACCAGACTTACGCGCATCAGGGGGCCACGGCTCAGGTCTAACGGCCGGGCGCCCTCCTCGTCGATCAATCGGGTGAGACGCTCTTGAGCATCGGGCCCTTGCAGATCGGTTACGGTCAGTCGAAGGCTGTGCGCGGGCGGTGAAACCTGCTGCCGCCCTTCCCCTTCAACGGCAATGAAAGTGGTACGCAGCGCAGCATGGCGCGCCACCAGTTGATTGAAGCTGCGTTCGAGCGCCGGCACATCCAGCAAACCACGCAAACGCAGGTTCAGCGGCATGTGATACGCCGCGTTGCCGCCCTCCATTTGCGCCAGAAACCACAGGCGTTGCTGGGCAGACGACAACGTTTGCGCGCCCGAGCGTTCAAGGGCCGTAATCGCCGGACGAGCCGCCACCTGACTGGCTTGCAGCCGCTCGGCGAAAAGTTTCAGAACGGGTGCGGCGAACAGCGTCGAAGGCGCAACTTCCAGCCCCAGCGTATGGCGAACCTGCGCCAGCACACGCATCACCAACAGCGAGTGACCACCGAGAGCAAAGAACTGATCTTCACGCCCCACTCGCTCGACGCCGAGCACCTCGGCCCAGATTGCGGCGAGCGCGGTTTCCATCGAACCCTGTGGCGCCTGATATTCCTGCTGATCGAATGCCTCGACGTCCGGCGCAGGCAAACCGGGCCGATCAACCTTGCCGTTGGCGGTCAGCGGCAGCGCGTCGAGGCGCACGAATGCGGTCGGCACCATGTAGTCCGGCAGGCTGATTTGCAGCTGCTCACGCAGAGAACGCGGACTCAGTGTTGTGCCCGGTTTTTCGCAGTAATAAGCGACCAGTCGAGGCTCACCGAGGCGGTCCTGACGCAGCAACACCACGCTTTCACGCACGCCTGCGATGTCCGCCAGCCGGGTTTCGATTTCCCCCAGTTCCAGGCGCAGGCCGCGCAACTTGGCCTGGGAATCGTTGCGACCGAGGAACTCCAGTTGGCCGTCGGCCAGATAACGCGCCAGATCTCCGGTGCGGTACAAGCGTTCACCCGCCACGAACGGGTTGTCGATGAAACGCTCGGCAGTGAGTTGCGGCAGGTTCAGATACCCCCGCGCCACGCCGACGCCACCGATGTACAACTCGCCCGCGACACCCTCGGCAACGGGCGCGCCTTGTTCGTCGAGCAGGTAAATCCGGGAGTTGGGCAATGCCCGGCCGATGGGCAACACCGCGTCGACCTGACTGTTTTCGGTGAATTCGAAACAGGTGCTGTCGATGCTCGCTTCGGTCACGCCATAGGCCTGGACGATCTGCACCCGCTCACCGCAGAGCCTGCGCAATTGTCGGGCGCTGTGAGCAGTCCAGATGTCCGAGCCGCAGACCACGGTGCGCAGGAACGACAAGTCATGGCCGGTCTCTTCGACCCAGGCCAGCAAAGGGTTGAGCAGCGCCGGCACGAAGTCGGCAAAGCCGATCTGCGCATCGCGCATCAAGCGATACAGGGCCGGCGGGTCCATCAAGGTGTCGCGGGGGCACAGCACCAGTGTGCCGCCAAACCCCAGCGCACGAATCAGATCGGCGCTGAACACGTCGAAGGAAAAACCGGCCATTTGCAGGTGATTGAGCGGCTCACCCAAGGCATAAAGTTGCGCCCAGGCAGCGCTCACCGCGATCAGCCCGCGATGCTCGACCATCACGCCTTTCGGGGTGCCGGTCGAGCCGGATGTGTAGATCACGTAGGCCAGGTGTCGGGGTGTAAGGCCTGTCGCATGAGGATCGGGATTGTCCGGTGACTGTGAAGCCCAATGCTTTGAATCGCCCAGATCGAGCACCGTGGTCGATTGTTCGAGCGCAGTCATCAGGACATGCCGCGCCTGACCGTGGGTCAGCACCACCGCTGGCGCGCTGTCGGCCAGCATGTGCGCCAGCCGCGCCTGCGGATACGCCGGGTCCAGCGGCACATAAGCGCCACCGGCCTTGAGCACCGCGAGCACGCCGACCAGCATCTCCAGCGAACGCTCAAGGCAAATCCCGACCCGCACGTCCGGTCCGACGCCAAGGCTGCGCAGATGATGGGCCAGGCGGTTGGCGCGGATATTGAGATCGCGGTAGCTGAGCGCCTCTGCTTGCCAACGGACGGCAATGGCCTCGGGGTTGCGCAGCACCTGCGCTTCGAACAGACCGTGCACACACAGATCGGTGTCGAACGGAATCGAGGATGAAACGTCGGGCTGCGCGGGATTCGTCCCACGCAAGGAAGTGTTGTCGAGCATCGGAGGCTACCGTCCATGACTGCATTATTTTTGTGATCAGGCAGAGACAGCACGCGCCCCGCCAGTCAGGCCCCGGCATCAAGTACCGGTTCGGTCATTCGAATTCAGGAAGATGGCGCGGCACGCGCATGCAGACTCGCGTCGCACGCAGGCACACAGGAAACCGGGAGGAGAAAGGCTGGCGAAGAACACCGCGGCGCGGTCCGCGCAGGCAGCTGGGGAGATGACAGAATCGTTGACGACGCCCGTCGCCCTGCTCATTGCATCGTCGATTGCAAACCGCGTGATCAATTGAAACCTCGACTTCCATTTGAGGGTCAACGACGAGGAACAACCTGCGCGGTGGGTGACAGCGCCAGGGTGGTCCCGATCGGCTGCGACTGCCGGGTCTGTGGACACACGGCAATCTTCTGGCGCCGGGTTTGTGACCCGAAGCGCCGGCGGATAATAACCACGTTTTTTGCTGGAGAGGCAAACAAAATGTAGGAAACTTGCGAAATAAATATCGGGTGTTTCCTACGCCATCGGAATGATGGCCAAGCGACCGGGTTGTCATAAATGCGCCAGCGCAAACCTGGCCGTCCTTCAGGCATCCGCCGCCTTAAAACCACGCAAAGACCCGGGCCTGACAGCCAGCCAGTCGTCACTTCAAACACAGCCTTCAAGCATCGCTAACAAGCGCTAACAACGCATAACTGGCAGTCGATCATGTCCCGGGGGCAGGATTGAAGCTCACCGCTGAGCGTCAGGCAACCTGCAGACATCATGGGTTGTCGCGGTCGGTCGAACGATGGTTTTGCGAGGGATCCGATCATGGCTGAAGGTTATCGCCAACATTGCCTGTGCGAGGCTGACCGACTCGGCAACGACGAACTGTATGCCTTGGTCACGGGCGCCGTCAGGCATGACAGGGCTGAATCCCAGCAACTGTTCGCGACGGTGACACCGTTGCTCATCGCCTATTTCGAAGGCCAGGTGCAGGCCGGAAGGATCAGTCGCGAGGACACCGGCCGCCTCGTCCAGCAAGCCTTCAAGACCCTTTATCTCGAGCAGGCCCGGCATGACCCCGGCTTTCCGTTTCGGGCATGGCTCATCGAGATTGCACGATCAACGTTGCTCGACAACCTGAGCCATCGGGGCATCACAGCGCCGGACCACCCCGGGCCGCTAGCGGGTGCGTCTGCCGCGGAACGTCACGACACCCCACGCTCAGCCTGCATCGATCTTTCGACGCAGTGAAAATCTTCACCAGAGAATGCCCATGATCAACATCGAAAAAACGCTCTACACCGCACAGACCTGCACCACAGGAGGCCGTGAGGGGACCGCACGCAGTCACGATGGTCGACTTGATCTCAGGCTCTCTCCTCCCGGCGCACCGGGGACGGGAACCAATCCCGAGCAGTTGTTCGCGGTGTGCTGGTCGGCTTGTTTTCTCGGTTCCCTGCGCCACGCCTGCAATGCGCGCAGAATCGGTTTCCCGGCAAACGCCGGGGTGGAAGCTCAAGTCGACCTCATGCACGCAGAGCACGGGTTCTTCCTGCAGGCCCGTCTGGCCGTGTCGCTGCCGGAAATCGAGCCGGAAGTGGCGCTCCAGCTGATCGAAGCGGCGCACCAGAATTGCCCCTACTCCAAAGCCACGCGCAGCAACATCAACGTCAGCATCACCCTCGCCTGATCCCTCATCTGCCGCTCCCGAACCGGCCAGCCGCCGACACGCCAGACACGCCTGCCCTGCCCGGTGGCCATGCAGCGACACCATGGTGCAATAGAGGGCTCCCAAGGCTTTTGATGTGATGGCGGCAAACCGACAAAAGCCAGGAGTAGCGCATGAAAAAGCTGACGACCGCCGCCGGCGCACCAGTGGTGGACAACAACAACTCGCAGACCGCCGGCCCGCGAGGCCCGGTGCTGTTGCAAGACGTATGGCTGCTGGAAAAGCTGGCGCATTTCGATCGTGAGGTCATTCCCGAACGGCGCATGCACGCCAAGGGTTCGGGGGCGTTCGGCACCTTCACCGTCACCCGTGACATCAGCCGCTATACCAAGGCCAGACTGTTTTCGAGCGTGGGCAAGACCACCGATATCTTCGTCCGGTTTTCCACCGTGGCCGGCGAGCGTGGCGCCGCCGATGCCGAACGTGACATTCGTGGATTTGCCATCAAGTTCTATACCGAGCAAGGCAACTGGGATCTGGTGGGCAACAACACGCCGGTGTTCTTTTTGCGCGATCCGCTGAAATTCCCCGACCTCAACCATGCGGTCAAACGCGACCCGCGCACCAACATGCGCAGCGCCCGCAACAACTGGGATTTCTGGACGCTGCTGCCCGAGGCGCTGCATCAGGTGACGATCGTCATGAGTGAGCGCGGGTTGCCGCGCACCTACCGCCACATGCATGGTTTCGGCAGCCATACGTTCAGTTTCATCAGCCCAGAAAACGAGCGATTCTGGGTGAAATTCACCTGGAAGACCGGGCAAGGCATCGAGAACCTGACCGATCAGCAAGCCGCGACACTGATCGGCGATGATCGCGAAAGTGCCCAGCGCGACCTGTACACCAGCATCGAGGAAGGCCGCTTCCCGCAATGGAAGCTCTACGTGCAAGTGATGCCGGAGCTGGACGCCGAGACGTACCCGATCAATCCCTTCGACCTGACCAAGGTCTGGCCCCACAAGGATTACCCGTTGATCGAAGTCGGTGTACTTGAACTCAACCGCAACCCCGACAACTACTTCGCCGACGTCGAACAGGCAGCCTTCAACCCGGCCAACGTCGTGCCCGGCATCAGTTTCTCACCGGACAAGATGCTCCAGGCCCGTCTGTTCTCCTACGGCGATGCACAGCGCTATCGCGTGGGCGTCAATCATCATCAGATCCCGGTGAACGCCCCACGCTGCCCGGTCAACAGCTATCACCGGGACGGCCAGATGCGCACCGATGCGAACGCGGGCAGCACCCTCGGCTACGAACCCAACAGCCATGGCCAATGGGCCGAACAACCGGATTTCAGCGAGCCACCGCTGGCCCTCAAAGGCAGCGCCGGGCACTGGGATCACCGGGAGGACGACGACTGTTTTTCGCAACCCGGCGCGCTGTTCCGGGCCATGACCATGGCCCAGAAACAGGCCCTGTTCGATAACACCGCGCGCTCGATTCATGGCGCCAGCGCTGAGTCGAAACAACGACACATCGACCACTGCACCCGGGCAGATCCGGCGTATGGCGCAGGGGTTGCGCACGCCATTGAGGCACTGGGCTAATCTGCAAAGACGCTGGCAGGGAGCCGAAACAACAACGCCCGGATCATCCGGGCGTTGTTGTTTGTACGGGTCAGTCAGGCAATGATTCGCGACTGAAGGCCTGCACCTCCTGCACCAGACCGCGCGCGGCCATTTCCACCAGTTGCCGGCCCTTTTCCGGCGAAGCCTGGGCCGGGTCCGAGCCCATGCGGCCATCGGGGTGACGGGCACGGAAGTCCGCGGCTTCGCGGATCGGGCCCCAGTTGGCGATCTGCGGCGAGTAATCGGCCGACTTGATGGAATCGGGATAGGCCCACTGGGTCACGGCGATTTCCGAAGGCGTTGCATGAATGCCGTGGCCGGTCGGGAACTGGTCACGGGCCAGCTCATTCACGCCTTCCAGATCCCACCAGTTGCACAACTTCAGGGCGAACCCGGCCTTGCGCCGGGCAAAACTCGCCTCGGCGTACAGCTCCGAAAACGCCGCTTCGATCGAGGCGATGTTGCCGCCGTGGCCATTGAGGAAAAAGATCTTTTCAAAGCCGTGGGCGGCCAGCGAACGGGTCCAGTCCGCGATGGCGGCGATGAAGGTCGAGGGCCTGAGCGAAATGGTGCCGGGGAAACCGAGGTGATGCTGCGCCATGCCGATGTTGAAGGTCGGGGCAATCAGGATGTCGGCGTTCTTCTGCGCTTCATGGGCGATGATCTCCGGGCACATCCAGTCGGTGCCCAGCAGGCCGGTCGGCCCGTGCTGTTCGTTGGAGCCGATCGGGATGACGATGGTGCGGCTGCGTTCGAGGAATTGGGCGATTTCGGACCAGGTCGATAGGTATAAAAGCATCAGGATTCTCACTCTTCGAAGGTTCCTCGCGGAACGAGGGTTGGCGTTCAATGCACCTGCAACAGCAGCGTCATTGATAACACCCGCCTCCCTTCGGCGACAGAATACGAAGGTATCGGAATTGGCAGAGCGCCCTAATCGCGAACAAGAAATTCGCGGGGCGATTCGCCCATGACCCGTCTGAACATTGCGCTGAAGGCACTCTGGCTGGCATAGCCCAGGTCCCGGGCAATCACCCCGACGGACTGCCCCTTGTCGAGCCGGTCGATGGCGGTCGCCAGCCGCACCTGCTGCAGCCAGTGGCGGAAATTCAGGCCGGTTTCATTGACGAACAAGCGAATCAGCGTGCGCGAACTGGCGCCAACCCGGTCTGCCCAATAGCCGATCGAATGGTCTTGTCCGGGATCCTGCAGAATCGCCTCGCACACCGTGACCAATCGCCTGTCGACCGGCCACGGCACTTCGATCGGCAACGTCCGCGCCGCCTGCAGTTCACTGAGTATCAACGCCACGATGTGCGCGTTGCGCCCTTCCTGCGGGTATTCGATCGGCTGGTCGGCCAGGGCCAGAATCAGCTCGCGCAGCAGTCCGGGGATCTCCAGCACTTTGCAGTGATCGCCCAGCCCGGCGCAGACCTGCGGCTCGATGTAGATCGAGCGCATCCTGACCGCGCTCAGCATCAACTGATCATGGATCACCCCGGGTGGAATCCATAATGCCCGCTTCGGCGGCAGGATCCACAACCCGCGTTCGGTGGCCACCCGCATCACGCCGTTCGAGGCATACAGCAACTGCCCGTGCCGATGCACGTGCGGTTCGTTGTATTCGCCGGTGGCCTGATCGCGCACCAGCACGGTCATCACCCGCGGCACATCCTGATAGTCGGGATAACGTTCGCTGCGCGGCGCGGACTCACGCCTGGCGACGACCTTGCGCACCTCTTGTTTCATCGCGTGGAGCCTCCTGAAATCAGCCCTTGATCGTCGTAAGGCCAGGATTGTCACTTTGACGACAAATCCTGGCATTTGCCATGGCCGGCCCATTGTTAGCCTTGCGCTCATTGTTGATCAATGAGGCTTTCCCCATGGCAATCACCCGCAATCTCTCCAGCAGCCAGCAGGCCATTACGGCGGTGATCGGCCTGCTGATCCTGTCCATCGCCCTGCGTCCCCCGATCATTTCGGTGGGGCCGATCCTGCTGTTGATCCAGCAGCATTTTCAGTTGAGCTACACCCAGGCCGCGCTGCTGACCTCGATCCCCGACGTCTGCATGGGCGTGTTCGCGCTGGTGGTTCCGAGCCTGGCCAGACGCTTCGGGATCGATCGCAGTGTGGTTGTCGCACTGACGTTGTTGGGTGCCTCGACCTTGCTGCGGGCGCTCTCGCCGAATGCATTTTTCCTGCTCGGCAGTACGTTCTTCGCCAGCGTCGGCATTGCAGTCGCCGGTGCAATGACCGGTGCGTGGATCAAGACTCACTTTGCACAACGACCGGCACTGTTCATGGGCATCTATGCCGGCGGACTGAGCCTGGGCGCGACCCTCGCGGCAGTGCTCAGCGCGCCGCTTGCCGAGCTGGCGCAGGACTGGCGGGTCAGCGCCGGGTTCTGGAGCGTGCTGTGCCTCACCGCCATCGCCAGTTGGGTGTGGATGGCGCGGCGTTTTGCGACATCGGCGCCGGTGGTGAAGTCGTCGCACCAGAGCAAGCGCCTGCCGTGGGGCAATCCCCAGGCGTGGTTGATCGCGTTGAATTTCGGTGCCGGTCAATTCGTGGTCTACGCCCTCTTCGCCTGGATGGCGCCTGCGTCGGTGGAAGCGGCTACGTCGAGTGTGTCTCCGGGCATCCTGCTGGGGATTTTTACGGCGGTGTTCGCCGTTGCCAGCGTGGGTGCGGGGCTGATTCCAGGCAAGGCCCACGACCGGCGCGGCCTGCTCGGACTGTCGGCGTTGCTGGCCCTGCTGGGGCTTGGCGGCATGGCGTTCCTGCCGGCGTACTGGCCGATGCTTTATGTGGTGCTCGCAGCCATCGGACTGGGCATGGGTTTCACCGTGGCCATGACCTTGCCGCTGGATCACGCCAGCACCAGCGAACAGGCCGGATTGTGGACGGTGTTCATGCTGTTCATCGGTTACCTGATCGCCGCGCTCGGGCCGTTGCTGTTCGGTGCCCTGCGCGAATACACCGGACACTATGGCCCGGCGTACACCTTGCTGTTCGCGGTTCTGCTGTTGATGCTCGGCATCACCCCGCTGCTGAGAGTGGCACCGGCAGCATCGCCACAGGTATCTGCTGCCTGAGCGGGAAGTGAAAGACCTGCGACGCGCCTCGGCACGTCGCAGGGTTTCAGTTGGCCGCAGCGGCTTTCTCAATCAAGCGGGCCACCGGTGCCGGGTTCGACACCATCACCACATGAGAGCCGCCCTTGACCACCTCGACCGCCTTGGCATCCGCACGTTTGGCCATGAACGCCATCGCTTGGGGCGGGATGTTCCTGTCCTTGTCGCCGTAGATGTACCACGACGGAATGTGCTTCCAGGCAGGCGTTCCGGCCTGCTCGTTCAGCGCCGCTTCGGTGACCGGGCGTTGGGTTGCGGCCATCAGCGCCGCTTGTGCAGCCGGGACATCGGCGGCGAACTGATCGGGAAACTTGCTCTGCTGGATGTACAAGTCCTTGCCGCCATCGGCCAGTGCGACGGGTGCCGCCAGTGTCGGGCCGAGGGTGCTGCCGGGAAACTTGCCGGCGAGTCCGGCAACGGTTTCGCCGGCCTCGGGCGCAAAGGCGCTGACATACACCAGCGCTTTGACATTGGCATGATCGTTGGCCGCCTCACTGATGACGTTGCCGCCATAGGAGTGACCGACCAGCACCACTGGCGTCTGGATGCTGCTCAGCAACGCCGATACCGCCGCGCCATCGCTCTTGACGCCGCGCAGCGGGTTGGCGGCGGCGATCACCGTGTAGCCATCCTTCTCGAGAATTTTCGCCACGCCATTCCAGCTCGACGCGTCGGCAAAGGCGCCGTGCACGAGTACCACGGTCGGTTTGGCGGATTGGGCGAAGGCACTCACGCCCAGGCACAGGCCGGCAGCGAGGGTCAACGCAGTCAATGTTCTTTTCATGTAACAACTCCTTGTGTGACGGGATCAGGGGGCGTATCGGGTGAAGACGAAGTCATGGTTCTGCACCCGCGCCTGATGGCAGGCGAAACAGGTCTGGTGCTGGGCTTCATCGGCGGGTTTGCCGTTGATGAAGCGGCCGAATCCCCAGCCACCGGTCGAGGCGTATTTGCGCGAGTCCTTGACCATCACCTGAACGGTGGTGGCCGCCCCCGGAATCGAGGCGGGTTCGAACTCCGGGGACTGCACGTGTTTCCACGCCAGCTTGACCAGCACCGTGCCATCGGGAAACGGCAGCGTCTTGCTCTGGTAAGCCTTGATCGCCCGGTCATTGCCCAGCACCGCCCGCAGTTCATCCAGCGGCGCGGCTTCCTGGGCCGGGGCAATCAGCGCCCACTGGCGATAGTTTTTCGGCAGCTTCACGCCGTAGATCGGCGAGGCATCGCCGTCATCGGCCTCGCCCAACGCGACACCGGTGGCGGCCAGCGCGGCGAGTGCAATGGCCGACGGCAACACGGCCCAATGGTTGAGTTTCATCGTCGGATCCCCTCAGGCCGGCTATCAGAGATGATCGGCATCGATCACCGCCTGAGCGAACGCCTGCGGCGCCTCTTGCGGCAGGTTGTGGCCGATGCCACCGCTGATCAGCCGGTATTCGTACTTGCCGGTGAAGCGTTTGGCGTAGGCCTCGGCCGGTGGATGCGGCGCGCCATTGGCGTCGCCTTCAAGGTGATGGTCGGCACGCCGATCGAGGGGAATGCCGCCAGTTTTTTCTCCAGCGGATCGTATTGCGCTTCCCCTTTGATCAGGCCCAGACGCCAGCGGTAGTTGAAGATCGACACGGCGACGTGATCCGGGTTCTGCAACGCGGCGGCGCTGCGGTCGTAGGTCGCATCGTCAAAGTTCCACTTCGGCGACGCCAGTTGCCAGATCAGTTTCGCGAAGTCATGGGTGTTTTTCTCGTAACCCAGACGCCCGCGCTCGGTCGCAAAATAGAACTGATACCACCACTGCAACTCGGCAGCCGGCGGCAACGGGGTCTTGCCGGCGTCCTGGCTGCCGATCAGGTAACCACTCACCGCCACCAGCGCTTTCACCCGTTCCGGCCAGAGCGCGGCGACGATATCGGCGGTGCGAGCACCCCAGTCGTAGCCGCCGAGCACGGCCTGCTTGATGTTCAAGGCGTCCATGAAATCGATCAGATCCTTCGCCAGCGCCGAGGGCTGGCCGTTGCGCACGGTTTTGGCCGACAGAAAGCGCGTATCGCCATAACCGCGCGCATAGGGAATCAGTACCCGATAGCCTTTCTGCGCCAGTGCCGGGGCCACGTCGGTGTAGCTGTGAATGTCGTAGGGCCAGCCGTGCAGCAGGATCACCACCGGCCCGTCGGCGGGGCCGGCTTCCGCGTACGACACGTCCAACAGTCCGGCCTTGACGTGTTTCAGCGCGCCGAAAGAAACGTTGCTGCCGGCGGTGATCGCGTCGATCTTGCCGCCGGGTACTTCGGCGGCGCTGGCGTAGACCGAGGCGATGCCCAGTGCAAGCGCCAGCATCGAAACGGCGAGCACGCGCCGGGATTGAGTTACAGCGTTATGGTCAGTCATGCCGAGTCTCCCTCGAGAACCGCCGGGCGGCGGTTCCGGGCTTTGGTTGAAGGGCTTGCGTTGAAGGGCTTAGCGTTAAAGGAATTGCCGATTGAAGGGCTAGCGCGCGGCCTGAGCCGCAGTTTTCTGCGCAGCCGCGCGCAGTGGCCGGAAGGCTTCGCGCAGTTCTTCGCTGAACAATTGCGGTTGCTCCCATGCCGCGAAGTGACCGCCCTTGCTGACCTCGCTGAAGTAGGCCAATGACGGATAGGCACGTTGCGACCAGACCTTGGGGGCACGGTAGATTTCGTGGGGGAACACGGTGATCGCCACCGGCACTTTGATGTCCGCAGTCTTTTGCGCGGCGGCACTGAAGTTATTGTTGTTGTTCTCCCAGTAGAAACGGGAGGACGAGGCGCCGCTGTCGGTCAGCCAGTACAGGCTGATGTCGTCGAGCATTTCATCGCGGCTCAGCACCTTCTCGGGCTGACCGTCGCTGTCGGTCCAGGCGGCGAATTTTTCATACATCCACGCCGCCGTGCCGGCAGGCGAATCCGCCAGCAGATAACCGATGGTCTGTGGCCGGGTCACCATCATTGCGCCATAGGCCGCGTTGCGCCCGAAGAACTTGCTGAGCGAGTTGAACGCCGTCAGTTCCGGGCCGCTCAGCCCTGCCGGAGCGAGGTCTCCGCCATTGATCGGCTTGACCAGTTCCGGTGGCACCGTGGCTGGCATGTTCAAGTGAATGCCCAGCAAACCGGGCGGTGCCAGACGACCCAGTGCATCAGAGATCACCGAACCGTGGTCGCCCCCCTGAGACACGTAGTGGGTGTAACCCAGGCGTTTCATCAGCACATCCCAGGCCTTCGCCACCCGATCCGGACCCCAGCCGAGTTCGGTCGGCTTGCCGGAAAAACCGTGACCGGGAATCGACGGAATCACCACGTCGAACGAGTCCTCCACCTTGCCGCCATAGGCCACGGGATCGGTCAGCGGGCCGATGGTCTTGAGGAACTCGAATTGAGAACCCGGCCAGCCATGGGTGAGGATCAGCGGCATCGCGTTGGGGTTGCGCGAGCGCACGTGGATGAACTGAATGTCGACGCCATCGATCGTGGTCACGAACTCCGGCAAGGCGTTGAGTTTCGCCTCTGCCTTGCGCCAGTCATAACCGCTGCCCCAGTACTTCACCAGGGCCTCGACCTGCGCCAGTTGCACACCCTGGGACACGTCGTTGACCGTTTCCTTGTCGGGCCAACGAGTGTCGGCAATGCGTTTGCGCAGATCAGTCAATTTCGCTTCATCCACATGAACGTGGTACGGGCGAATGGCTTGCGACTGATCGGTTGTCGGGCTGGTGGCCCAGGCGCCGCTGCTGCCTGCCAGCACGGCAAGGCCCAGGGCCCCTCTTCTGATGGCTGACGCCAGGCAATGGCGCCATGTGGAACCGCACGTAACCGCAACCATGTTGGATCTCCTTGTAGTCATTATTCGAAAGGCATCGCCAATCGGATCAGACCACCCCGCCACCCTCGCAGCGATTACACGATGGTGTCGGTCGATACCTTGGTATGACGCGCAAAATCGCACTCGAATTCAGCAGCGGTTAACGGGCAAAATGCGGCGGGGATACGGCTCGGCGAGCCGGCCCATTCGAATGACCTGGCAGAACAAGGATTGCGGATGCGTGGGGAAACAGCGCTCGAACGCCCGTGCGGCACGTCATCGACCACTTCGCAGTGGTGGGTGATCGGGCTGTGCATGTTGTTCAACGTGATCGACGGTCTGGACGTGATGGCCATGGCCTTCACCGCCAGCCGGGTGTCAGCGGAGTGGACGTTGAACGGCGCGCAAACGGGCCTGTTGTTGAGCGCCAGCCTGGTCGGGATGGCGCTCGGTTCGCTGCTGGCCGCGCCCAGGGCCGACCGCTTCGGGCGCAGGCCTTTGTTGCTCGCCGGCCTGATGCTCGGCGGACTGAGCATGTTGCTGTCGTTCTGGAGCCAGGATCATCACGTATTGATGCTTTTGCGATTGCTGACCGGCATCGGCACGGGGGCGGTGCTGGTGGGGGCGAACGTGCTGACGTTCGAGCACGCCAGCGCGCAGCGGCGCAACCTGGCCATCGCGTTGCAATCCCTCGCCTTCGCCATGGGTGCCAGCCTGGGCGGGGTGCTGGCGCACGTATTGAATGATTTCATGGGCTGGCGGTATGTCTTTCTCGCGGGTGGCTGTATCACGCTGGCGGCGGCGTTGGCGGGCGTCTTCTGGCTGCGAGAGTCACCGTCATTTCTGGCACTTGAACGCCGTGGGCCTGCCACGACAACGTCGCCAGACAATGCCCGCCGACCGTTTTCGCCCGGTCAGTGGCAACAGACCACGTCGCTGGCGCTGGCACTCTTTCTGTTGATGTTCTGCTTTTACTTCGTGATGAGCTGGACCCCGAGTCTTCTGGTTCTTAACGGTTTTACCGATCGGCAAGGCGCCCGGATCGGCGTTCTGTTGGCGTCGGGGGGCATGCTCGGCGCCCTGTTGCTGGGACTGGCGGCCAATCGGTATGGCTGCCGGCGATTGTCGTCGGGTTTCCTGCTGCTCAACGCTGCCCTGCTGCCACTGATGGTGCCGGCCTCGCACGTGCCCGGTCTGGCCGCGCTCGTGGCCGTCACGCTTGGCCTGATGCTCAACGGTGCGGTCGCCGCCCTGTATGTCCTGGCCCCTCAGGCGTTCTGCACATCAGTCCGTACGACCGGCGTCGGCGTGGTGCTGGCGATGGGGCGCCTGGGGGCGATCATTTCGCCGATAGTCGCCGGTTTTCTGCTGGATGCCCGATGGACCGCGCAAGAGCTGTTCACGTTCTTCGCCGGCAGCCAGATGTTGGCAGCGCTGCTGATCTGGCGTGGCACTAAGGAACAATGATCAGCTTGCCCGTCGTATTGCGCGACTCGATATCGCGATGGGCCTGCTGCGCGCCGTCCAGTGAATAACGCTGGCCGATGAAGGTTTTCAGTTTGCCGGTGCTGAACCACGCGAACAGTTGCCGGGACTTTTCCAGCAGGAGCTCGCGGTTACGCACGTAGTGCATGACCGAGGGATACGTCAGCTTGATACTGCGCGGCACGCTGAAGATATCGATCGGCGGGATCGGATTCATGAACGGTCCGTACAAGGCCAGAGTGCCGAAATGGTCCAGCAGGTTCAACGATTCGGCGAAGCCCTCCGCGCCCGTCCCGTCGTACACCACATTCGCTCGCTGCCCTTCCGTCAGGCGCATGACCTGTCCGGCAATGTTGTGCGCGCGCCCGATCACTACGTAGTCAGCCCCGGCCGCGAGCACCGCCTCCACCTTGTCGGCATGAGACACCCGGCCAATGACCTTGCCGCCCCGCAGCTTGATCAACTGAGTCAACATCAGCCCCACGCCCCCCGCCGCCGCGTGCACGAATGCCACATCGCCCGGCTGGATCGCGTGCACCTTGTCCACCAGATTGCTGGCAGTCAGGCCCTGCATCATCAGGCTGGCGGCGGTGGCGAAGTCGATCTCGTCCGGCAATGGCACCAACTGGCTGACCGGGGCGATCACCTGTTCGGCGTAGCTGCCCGGCACGTAATGCCAGGCCACGCGGTCACCGACACCGAACTCCGTCACCTGCGGGCCGGTGGCCAGGACGATGCCGGCACCCTCCGCCCCCGGTGTCAGCGGCAGCTCCCAGGCAGCGCCGAGGCCGCGACGGACACCGGTGTCCATGAAATTGACGCCCGCCGCCATGACCTTGACCAGGACTTGTCCGGGTTCCGGTTCAGCCAGTTGAATGTCTTGCACCGTCAAGACTTCGGGCCCGCCAAAGGCCTGGATCACGACTGCTTTCATTTGTGTTCTGCCCTGCCACAGGGACGACCTGTCCTGCTGCCGAATGGGTGGCAGGAGCGCGGACGTCACGTTGTCTTCATTCAATCGTCGGAAGACGTTGAAACCAGCGCCAAGGGTGGCCGGGTGGTGTATCCGCGCAGTTTCGCGAACAGGCTCATTTGCATGCTTGTGTGGCTTGAGCGGCCGTAGATACAGTGGCTTACAAAAGCCCCGGGCGGTCTGTGATGCGCATCGCAATACGTGACGGCGGCCGATATTCGCGGCAAGCGACACCAAAGTATGATGGGCGAGTGCCATCAGAAGGCGCATCTTTGTTCAACGGTGACTGCACAATGAGAATCGACATGGCGAACGAGCGGGAGCGCGTCATCGAAGACGGTCCGGGCCACGTCAATGACGGGGCCCTGCCAATGTCCGAGGCCGACTCGATCATCGACAGCATTCCGGCCATGGTCGCCTTCATGACACCGTCCGGTGAGCTGGAGCAGGTCAACCGGCAAATCCTGGACTACATCGGCATCCCCCTCGATGAGCTGAAAAACTGGCAGGCCAGCGACACCTTGCACCCGGACGATCTGCCATCGGTCAGCGCAGCGTGGATGCATTCGGTCGGCACTGGCACACCCTACGATATCGAGCATCGCATTCGGCGCGCCGACGGTGTCTATCGCTGGTTTCACGTGCGCGGCCTGCCGGTCAGGAACAGCGAAGGCACCATCACTCGCTGGTGCGTGTTGCAGGTCGATATCGATGAGCGCCGACGGGACAAGGTCTTGATCGCCAAAGCCCTCGCGGAGGTCAGCAGCTCGGAGGAGCGCCTGCGCGGCATCATCGATGCCGTCCCCGGGTTCGTCTGGAGCGCGTCCCCCGAAGGCAGTGTCGGATTCGTCAACCGGCGGTGGTGCGATTACACCGGCATGTCGCTCGAAGAGGCGTGCGGCGATGGCTGGGTGGCATCGATCCATCCCGACGACGCTCCCGGACTGGGCGGTTACTGGCAGGCGCTTCTGCACTCGGGCGATGCCGGTGAGTACGAGGCTCGCCTGAAACGCTTCGACGGCATTTATCGCTGGTTTCTGATTCGCGCCGTGCCCCAGCGCGATGAGGCGGGCCGGATCGTGCGCTGGTATGGCGAAAACACCGACATCGAAGACCGCAAACAGGCGGAAGCCTTTCTGGCCAAGGCCCGTTCCGAACTGACACATCTGGCCAGAGTCGCCAGCCTGGGCGCAGTCACCGCGTCCATTGCCCATGAGGTGAATCAGCCGCTGGCCGGCATCATCACCAACGCCAGCACCTGCCTGCGCATGCTCGGAGCCGATCCGCCGAATGTCGACGGAGCCCTGGAAACCGCGCGCCGCACCATTCGCGACGGCAATCGGGCCGCCGATGTGATCAACCGCTTGCGAGCGTTGTTCTCGAAAAAAGCATCACGATTGAAAACGTCGATCTCAATGACGCCGCACGGGAAGTCATCGCCATGCTGCTGGGCGAGCTGCAACGCAATGGCGTGGTGCTTCATCCTCGATTCGCCGAGGCCCTACCGCCGGTCAGGGGCGACCGGGTCCAGCTTCAACAGGTGATCCTCAACCTGATCATGAACGCCGTCGAGGCCATGAGCAGCATCACCGGTCGCGCCAGAGAATTGATCGTCAGCACCGGCCAGGAGCAAGACCGGAGCGTTTATCTGGCGGTGAAAGACAGCGGCACCGGGGTCGATCCACAGGACATGGAGCGGATTTTCAATGCCTTCTACACCACCAAAAGCTCGGGCATGGGGGTCGGTCTGTCGATCAGTCGCTCCATCATCGAACACCACGACGGGCAACTCCGGGCCTCTGCTCACGACGGCCCGGGTGCGACGTTCGCCTTTTCAATCCCGTATGCCGACAACCGCGAGGCCTGTGATCGCGTCATGGAGAATCACTGATGGGTAAGTACTTGCTCGTATCGGTTGTCGATGATGACGAGTCGGTTCGTGAATCGCTGCCTGACCTGATCAGGGAGTTCGGATTCGCTGTCCAGGCGTTCGCCTCGGCGCAGGCGTTTCTGGCCTCGCCTTATCTCGGCCTGACCGATTGCCTGATTCTCGATGTGGCCATGCCGGGCATGTCCGGCCCGGATCTGCACAAGGAACTGCTGCGTCGCGGCTATCGTATCCCGGTGGTTTTCATCACCGCTCACGCCGACGCCAGCCAACAGACGAAGCTGTTGAACACCGGCGCGGTGGAGTGCCTGTTCAAGCCCTTCAGTGAAGCGCAACTGATCAAGGCCCTGAGCGCTGCCCTGCCCCTCGACTGAACGCGAAGCGGTAAAGAAAAGGAATCGACATGTTGAACTCGAATCACACAGTGTCCCCCGGCCACGGAGCATTGCCGATGAGTGATGTCACGCCTGTGGTGTTCGTTGTGGATGACGACATCTCCGTGCGCGAGTCGCTGGAGCTGATGATCCGATGCGCCGGCTGGCAGCCACGACTCTTCGAATCCGCGCAGGACTTTCTCGCCGAGCCCCGCGCGCGGGTACCCAGTTGTCTGGTACTGGATATCAACCTGCCTGACTTGAACGGTCTGGATCTGCAGACGTCACTGGCTGACGAGCGCTACAACATGCCGATCATCTTCATCACCGGGTACGGAGACATTCCGCGCACGGTGCGGGCCTTGAAAGCCGGTGCGGTGGAGTTTCTGACCAAACCGTTCAACGAAGATGAACTCTTGACTGCCATGGGCGATGCGCTCGAAGGCAGCCGTGCGGCTCTGGAGGGGGAAAAAGCCCTGCGTTCCGTGCTTGAGGCCTACAAGACCCTGACGCCCCGCGAACAGGAAATCATGGCCGCGGTGGTCAGCGGTCGTCTGAACAAACTGATCGCCGCAGACCTCGAAATCAGCGAGATCACGGTGAAGGCCCACCGGGGCAAGGTCATGCGCAAGATGAAAGCCCGCTCGCTAGCAGATCTGGTGAAAATGGCGGCGCTGATCACCCCCGCGTGACGCGAAGGCTTTGCCAGAGGTTTTCCAGCCGGCGCAGGTCAAGGGTGTCGAAGCCCTCGGAAACCTGCTCGCGACACGCGCCGAGCAACGCCTTGGCCTGCTCCGACCTTCCCTGTTCCAGCCAGAGCCTGGCCAGATCCATCGAAGTCCTCAGCTCCCATGCCCAGGCCCCCTGATCGCGGCTCAGCGCGATGGACGCCTCAAGCAGGGTGGTGATGGCCTGGACATTTTCGCCATCGATTTCCTTGAGAATTCCGGCCTTGATCCGCAGCAGTTCCGGCAGCGCGAAGGCGTCGCCGCTCTGACGACAGTGATCGATGGTGCCGTCGACCAGCACCAGCGCCTTCGAGTATTGCCCACCCAGAATCAGGCCCTCGGCCAGCGCGATTTCAAACGATGTCGTGAGCAGTTCGTAGCGCATGCCACGCAGCCGCGCCAGGCTTTCCTCCAGCAGCGACACCGCATCGCCAGGCTGTTCGGCGCGGATCGCAATCGCCGCCCGCAAGCCTTGGGCAGCGGCAATATAAGGGCCCAAAGCATTGGTCTCGGCCACGGCACTGAACCGTTCAAGGCTGGCGGCCGCCTTCTCCAGATCGCCGGTCCAGATGTAGATGCACAGAATCCAGACCATGGCGATGCAGTAGGTCACCGGATGCTGCAGCGCCGACGCTTCGGCTTCTATCAGTTCGGCCCAGTGCCGGGCCTGATCGGGAAAGCCCTGCAGCCACAGCGAACGCGCCAGTGCCAGCCCGGTGCGATTGCGGTGATCGAAGCCGTAATAGATGGTGTGGCTGGGATGGGACGGCAAACTGTTGCGCAGCGAGCGTTCCAGCTCCTGCCGCGCCAGACGCTGATCGCCCAGCAGATGATGGGAGATGCCGGTCAGCGATGAAGCGATTGCGATGGCCGCCGGCTGATTCAGCAGGTTGCCGACCACGGCCGCCTGCTCCGCCCACGCCAGCGACGAAGGGAAATCACCAATGCGTTCGTAGAAAATCTGCAAGCGGCCAAGCAGCCTCAGCTGCGAGCCGTGGTCAGCCAGCGCAACGGCGATGTCCAGCGCCCGGAGCAAGGCCTTCTCGGCCGCTTCGCTGTTGCCCTGAGTGAACATCAGCACCAGCCCGAGCGCCGCCTGCAGTTCCATTTCGGTCGACGTGCCGTAGTACCCCAGTTCAAGCAGTTCCACGGCCCGGGCACACCAGGTCCGGCACTCGACCAGCAAGGAAAAATGCAAAAACAAGGGTGCACTCGCCGCTGCCAGGGGCAACGCCAGGCCCGGATCGCCATGGGGCCCGAAGCTCCACTCCAGCGCACTGCGCACGTTGCCCAACTGGCTGGCAAGGCGCGCAAAGTTGCGGAAAAACTCATCGGGCGAGGTGCCAGGATGCCCCAGCAGATCCATGTAATACGCCGCATGCCTGAAGGCCAGCGAGTTCATTTCGGCGTCACCCCGGGCCGCCAGTTTTTCCCGGGCGTAGGCGCGTGTCATCTCGAGCAGCCGATAGGAGTCCGTCGAATCACTGTGATCGACCGTGACCAGCCCCTTGCACACCAGATCATCGAGGATCGCCGCCACCGCAGGGCCTTCGGACTGGGACTCGGCAACCACCTGGGACGCCGCCTCTTGAGAGAACGGCCCGACAAACACCGACAACCGCTCCAGCGCCAGACGCTCCGGTACCGATAACAGGTCGTAACTCCAGTCGAGCATGGAACGCAGCGTCTGATGCCGCGGGACCGCCGTCCGGCGCCCCGACCAGCCCAGTGAAAACCGCTCGCCGAGCAAGGCATGCGTGGCCTTCAGGCCGTGGCTGGCGACCCGCATCGCCGCCAGTTCGATCGGCAGGGCCATACCCTCCAGGCGCTGGCAAATGTCCGCGATCATTTGCCCGCCACCCGCCTCCAGCAGCAACGCCGCGTTGCTAGACGAAGCGCGTTCGACAAACAGTTTGATCGCTGCGAATGCCAGCAGCTCCTGAGTCGACAGGTGCCGGGACTCGCGAGGAAACTCCAGCGGATTGAGCCAATGCACGTATTCGCCACGCACCCGCAACGGCTCGCGACTGGTTGCCAGAATGCCCACATCGGGCGCGCTGTCGCTGATCTGTTCCAGAAGAGTCGAAACGGCGTCGATCAGGTGTTCGCAATTGTCGATGACCAGCATCAGCCGCTGTTCGCGCAAATGCGCCAGCAACACGAACATCGGATCTTCGGCCTGCACGGCGATTTCCAGCGACCTGGCCAGTGCTGAAGGCACCAGCGTGCTGTCTTCCACCTGGGCCAGGTCGACGAAGCAGACGCGTTCGTAACCCTGGGCCGCGATGCGATGCGCCACCTCGATGGCGAGGCTGGTCTTGCCGACACCGCCGGGACCGACGAGGGTGAACAACCTGGGCTGCTGCAGGTGATCGACGACCAATTGCAGGTCGGTTTCGCGACCGATCAGCTTCGCCCGCGGCGGCAGACTGCAGGCGGCCCGGAGATGCCCGGTCTCCGTGGGCGTCGGCTGAACCCCGGACAGTTGCCTTTCCAGCGGCGCCACGAAGGCATAACCCACACCCACCTGGGTCGCGATATAACGCGCGTGCTCCTCGCCATCCCCGAGAATCCGCCGCAGGCCCGTCATGTGAAAGCGCAGACTGCCTTCGGCGACCACGCTGTCGGGCCACACCTTTTCGATCAGATCGTACTTGGACAGCACCCGCCCCGGCTGCTCGAGCAAGGCAATCAGCAGATCCAGCGCCCGACCGCCGATTTCCACGGCAACCCCGTTTCTGGTCAGCAGCCGTTTACCTGGAACGACGCAAAACGGCCCGAACACGAACCGGGTCATGAGTGATTCATGCAAAGCGTCTGGAATAGACTCCACGAGGGGCGATCTCACTGGGAAACGAAGGGGGCGTCGCCGGTTGCAAGCCACAGGCGCAGGCCCTTTGCATCATAGGAGTTTTGCACGGTCGTTCAAGCCTGACGCGTGCGGAGTGAGAACTTCAGCCGGTAATTTCGGCCCCTATGTTCGTAGCCCCCTTCGTTCGCAAATCAATGCCTGCGTCGAACGTCAGTCGCGATAGCGTGCAGCCGGCTCACTGCGCGACAGATCAGGCATCAGCTTCTGGCGCGCCGCCTCGTAGGCATTCCAGTCGGCGATTTCGGGAAGTGCCGGAATGGTGACGAATTCGCCTTGGTCGAGGCCGGATAGCGCAGCGTCCACCATGTCGTCCGCCCGCATCACAATGGCCTCTGGCAGATGCTCCAGCGGTGTGCCGGCCACGCTCCAGAATTCGGTGGCCGTCGCGCCGGGCAGCACCACCTGAACCCGGACATTTTTGTCCGCCAGTTCGTGACGCAAGGATTGGCTGAACGCCAGAACGAAGGCCTTGGAGCCGCCGTAAACGCCGTTCAACACCTCCGGGGCAATGGCCACGATCGAGGCGATGTTGATCAGCGTGCCGCCGCCACGGGCGGCGAAGCCCGGGACCGCCGCGTACGTCAGACGCATCAGCACGTTCACGTTGAGCGTGAGCAAGTCGTCGAGCTTGTCGACGTCCGACTCCAGCAAAGGATGAGTCGCGCCAACTCCGGCATTGTTCACCAGCAGAGAAATATTGGCGTCTGATCTGAGGCGATCTTCGACCCGTGCCAGATCGGCCCTGTCGGACAGGTCGGCAGCCAGGACTTCAACGTGACGGCCGGTTTCTTCACTCAGGCGCTTGGCCAAGACATTCAGGCGATCGCGATTTCGCGCGACCAGGATCAGGTCATGGCCACGGCGGGCCAGGCGTTCAGCGTAAATGGCACCGATGCCGGACGAAGCGCCGGTAATCAGGGCGGTACCGAGGCGGGATTGAGTCATGTCGAGTCTCCAGGGTTGTGGGAAGTACTGGAGAACAGGATGCGACGGCTTGGCCATATCTCAAATGACGTATATGGTATGGATTCAGGACATCCGAGAAATCATCATGCATCGTATCGGCTACTTGCTCACCGACGGTTTTCAGGTGCTCTCCCTGGCGACCCAAGCCGTTTTCGAGTTCGCCAATCAGATCGCCGAAGCGCCCTTCTACAGCGTCGAGAATTTCTCGCCGGACGGCGGCATGGTGCGCTCCTCGCTGGGGCTGGCCATGGAAACCCGCCCGCTTGAGGCGCCCGGACTGGCCGACACCTGGATCGTTGTCGGGGTCAACGATCCGGAAAAAACCGACACAGCCTCCGCTGTGCTCGACTTCGTGCGCCAGGCCGGCAATCAGGCACGGCGCACCGTCGGCATCTGCACCGGCGGCTTCATCCTCGCCGAAGCCGGCCTGCTGACCGGACGCCGCGCCACAACCCACTGGGCCTACGCGCAGGCCTTGCAGAAGCGCCACCCCGAAATCAGCGTCGACGTCGACCGCATCTATATCGTCGACGGCCCCTTCTGGACTTCCGCGGGCATGACCGCCGGCCTCGACCTCGCCGTCGGCATGGTGGAAAAGGATCTGGGCGCCGAGGTCGCCCGCTCGGTGGCGCACAAACTGGTGATGCACCAGCACCGCTCCGGCGGCCAGTCGCAGCATTCGGAAATGCTCGACCTCGCACCCAAATCCGACCGCATCCAAAGCGCGCTGAACTATGCACGCCAGCATTTGAGCCGACCGCTCAGCGTCGAAGAACTCGCCGACGTGGCGCACCTGAGCCCCCGCCAGTTCACCCGCATATTCAGCGCAGAAACCGGCCAATCCCCCGCCAAAGCCATCGAAGGCCTGCGCCTGGAGGCCGCTCGATTGATGATCGAACAGAGCCGACACTCCCTCGATGTGGTCGCCAGCGAATCCGGTTTTCGTGATCGGCGCCATATGCGTGAAGCGTTTATTCGAGGATTCGGCGTGCCTCCGCAGGCGGTCCGGCGGGATGCGCGGCAAGTGGTGGGGAAAGTGTAGATATCGCGGACTGACTAGGCGTCCCCTTTGTCCGAACGTTGAAAGGTGCAGAAAAAATGGCCGAGGTCGTCAGTTACACCTGACAACTTCGGCCATTTTCTTTCCGGCTATTGAGCGACAGCCATCAGCCGATCACGTCTTCACCTCGACATGATCCAACGCCTGATTCACCGCCAGCCCCGCGACCATTACCACTTGCGCGATGCCCAACGCCGTTTTGCGGTGGCCGGGCTCCAGGATCGCGGCGAAGTTGCTGAGCATTTCGCTGGCGGAATCGAGGGATTCGCTGGCATTGGCCAGGAGGGATTCGCTGTTGTAGGCCGGGTTGGCCAGGAACATGGGATCGTGCTTGGTGTGACTGCCCATGATGCGTTGTTGTGGGGTGAGGTAATGATCGAGAGCGCGTTCGGCGGCTTCGTTGAGGGTTCGGGAATCGGGGAATTGGTAGGGGGAAACCGGGTCGGTTTCGGGTGGGTTGGGTGTTGGTTTGATCATAGATGTAACTCCAGGGTGAGAAAGTGGAGCCATCAACCTCGCTACCAAACGAGGGTGGTGGCCATACGGAGGTTGGTAGACCGGTCACCTGGATACCCGGCGCGTCCAAAGACGCCCTACGCATGGCCACCATAAAACAGAGGACGAAAGAGTCCCTGCAAACTGGTGTTGCGATGCGACAGGTAAACCGGGCTACCAAACCCGATCACTGTTTTTCAGTGACCCGGAAACGATAAAACCCGCGCCCTAGACGCACAAGCCGGCGGATTCTGGCGTAGTCGTAGGCAATGACGCAAGGTTGTGTAGCCTTGAGGAAGTAACGGTAGGTATCTTTTAAACAGGTTTTTTGGGGTGGTTAAACGGGTGGATCAAGAGTGGTCTCACTCTTTGTTTTTGAGCGGCCGCTTTCGGCCAAGAGCGGACGTTCTGAAGCGACCGCTGTGGCCTAGAGCTGCCCTTAATCACAGGCAACGTTCGGCCAAAAGCGCCCCATCAGTGCTCGTCAAAGGACAACTGACCTGCTGCAAAGACGTCAGCTACATGCCACGTTTCTAATTCGATTTGCGCCCCTTCGCCGACCTCACGCTAACATGGATGATTAACAGCAACGCGAACCGCGTAGGCTTGTGGAAAAAAATGAGACAGTAAGGGCTGGCTCGGCTTGAAGTGGTATTTGACGGTAAGGTTTTGTAGCAAGGCGCCACACATACCGTTCACCAAGTAAGAACAAAAAAATACATTTCCGGCGAATAAGAAGCCGCTTAGGACAGCCAATCGGGGGAGCTAGAATGCGAGTCGAGAAGGTTAGAGTCGAGGGATTTCGACTGCTTCAGGATGTTGAGATCATGCTGGAAGAAAATTCCACAGTGATCGTGGGACGCAACAACAGTGGAAAGACATCGTTTACCGACATTTTTGATCGCTTCACTGGCGAGACCGGGGCGAGGTTTCGCCTTGAAGACTTCTCGCCCGCACAGCGCGAGAGATTCTTCGCTGCAAAGATGCTTAGAGAACAAGCGACAAAGCCGGAGGACGTACTCGCGGCACTCCCGACGCTTGCTCTTACGCTCACCTTCCGCTACGACAGCACCGCCCCGAATTTAGGACCTCTTTCGCCTTTCGTCATTGACTTGGATCTAGACTCCACCACTGCCATTGTGCACCTCGAATACCGAGCGACATTGGCAACCCTCCACACCCTGCTCGATCCCCCTCCCGCACCAGACGGTGTCGGACCAAGAACACACTTCTTCCGCTCGTTGCGCGACACGGTGCCCAAGGCATACAGCATCCACGTGTGCGCCATCGACCCCACCGACGATACCAATCGCCGTGATTTTGAGGGCACGGCCGCACTAACGGCTTTGCTGCAGTGTAATTTCGTTCGGGCACAAAGAACTCTCGACCATGCGAAGCATGGCGATGCCGATGTCATTGGGAAATTGCTCAGCACATTATTCAAAACTGCCTCCGCACCAACTGCTGCGGCTGCAGATCAGGAGCTGGCGGCGAAGCTGAAGGCATCCGTCGAAGAAATCGAGCGCAATGTTCAAGGCGACTTCGACGAGATGCTGAAAAAGCTTTTGCCAGCGATGGAGGCACTGGGCTTTCCGAGCCTCAACGATACCGAGCTTCGACCCGAGACTTCATTGAACGTTGAGGCCTTGCTGTCGGACCACACAAAAGTGGTCTACACAGGCACAGACGGGGTACATCTCCCTGAGGGCTATAATGGCCTCGGCACTCGCAACCTGATCTACATGCTGTTGCAGCTCGAGAGTTACCACAAGGCCTACCGAGCCAAGACAACCCGTCCAGCAACTCACCTAATATTCATCGAAGAACCTGAGGCTCACTTGCATCCGCAGATGCAAGAAGTTTTCATCAACCAGCTCAATGCAGCCATTGGAAAACTGTCGACGAGCTACCCTGAAGAGGCTGCGTGGAACGTTCAGTTCGTCATCACGACGCATTCTCCGCATGTGGCAAATACCGCATCGTTTGAAGCAGTGCGGTATTTCCTAAATGAGTCGCCAACCCCGGAAAATGCTCGTCAGACCAAGGTCAAAGACTTCAAGAAGGGCTTGAGCAGCATTTCTCCCGACGACCAAGACTTCCTGCACCAATACATGACGTTAACCAAGTGTGACCTGTACTTTGCGGACAAGGCCATCATGGTTGAGGGAACAACGGAGAGGCTACTGATGCCCCGTCTGTGCGAATTGGTTGATAAGTCGCTCGAGGACAAGCACAAGCTGGCCAGACAGTATGTGACCTGCGTCGAGGTCGGCGGAGCATACGCGCACATCTTTTATCCACTCCTCGACTTCCTCGAACTCAAGACCTTGGTCGTCACCGACCTAGATTCAACCAAGCCGGTGGAAAAGCAGAACAAGCATGGGAAAAAGATTACGACTTGGGACAAGTGCCCCGTGGCTGAGGGAGAGCAGACATCGAATGCAGCAATCAAGGATTGGTTTCGTCCCAACGACGCCGCGGATAAGGATGGCTGGCAGATCACTCCTGCAGAGCTTGTTGCCAAGACTGCCGAAGAGAAGCAAATCGGTTACCGTCGCATTGCCTATCAAATTGCAGAGAAGCCAGGCACTAACATTTGTGCCCGCAGCTATGAAGATGCACTCGTCCTAGCAAACCCCGATCGATTTAAATGGCCTAAGGAACAGGACGAGGCATCTGAGGCATGGGAGATCGCCAAGGGGCTCGCGAAAGCGGATACGGCTCTGCGGTTTGCCATTCGCGAAAAGGAATGGACGGTACCCCGCTACATCCAGGAAGGTCTAGGATGGCTTTCCGCCCCGCCTCCCTCCGCGCAGAACGTGGAAGCACCAGTTAAGGAGGAGGCGGTATGAAGGAGCCTACTGAGAATCCCGCACTCGTTGCTGCACAAGAGGCCCAAAGAAAGATCAATGAGGCCCTTGATGCTGGTTATAGCTTTCGCCTTGAAGCCGGCGCCGGCGCAGGCAAGACGTATTCCCTGGTCGCCGCGCTTAAGCGATTGATTACAGAGCGAGGCCCAGCCTTGGTTCAAGCAGGACAAAAGGTAGCTTGCATCACCTACACCGAGGTTGCCCGTAACGAAATTGCCCGGGAGATTGAGGATCACCCCGCCATATTGGTCAATACCATCCACGGATTTTCCTGGGCGTTCCTACACCAGTTTCAAAAAGCGCTGCGCGACCTCGTGGGTGAAATGGACGATCGAAAAGAAAAGGTCGAACAAGGCGGAGGAATCGGATCAAAGTCTGTGGATTACAACTTAGGATACTTTAGCGTCGATACCGACAGAATCACGCTGAGCCACGACGACATTCCGGAGATGATGGCAAATCTCCTGCAGAAGGAAAAGTTTCGACGTCTCTTGAGCCAACAGTTTCCAGTGATCTTCATCGACGAGTATCAAGATACCCATCCCCAGTTTATGGAGGCAATTACCGAGCACTTCTTGAGGCCCGCCACAGGTCCGCTCATTGGTCTATTTGGAGACCACTGGCAGACTATTTATCGCAGTGAATACGAGCTCGCAGAGTACCCGATAGAAGAAATTCCCAAAGGCTCCAACTTTCGATCGGTGCCTGCAGTTGTCGATGTGCTGAACAAACTGCGCCCTGAACTGAAGCAAGCCGTTCATGAACCCGAGGCGAAGGGCGAGGCTCGGTTCTTTCACACCAACGCCTATAAAGGTCAACGGACCAATGACAGGCACTCCAAAGAGGATCTTCCACCCGACCTAGCGCGACGCACTCGAGAAGACTTGATGCAGCGACTGCAAGCCGAAGGCTGGGATCTGAGCAAGACGAAGGTACTGATGCTCACCCACAACGTCCTGGCCGCTGAACAGGGTTATCCCAACATTGCTGAGGTGTTCAGCGGTCGTACCGAACAATTCGTAAAAAAGGAAGACCCGGCGATCAAGTTCTTTGTAGAGGTAGTCGAACCCATGTGTGCGGCCTATGGCGCATCTCGCTTCGGCGATATGTTCAGGGTGTTCGGCTCCGGTCCTACGATCACCAAGCATGAAGACAAAACCCGTTGGCGTCGCGACATGGATACCCTCCAGATGTTGCGTGCAAATGGCACGATTGGACAGGTCATTGATCACTTAAAAGCAACGAAACGCCCATCGCCACCGGATCGTCTGCGCCGGCGCGACGAAGAACTCAGAGCCCTAAATGGCGACCCCATACCTGACGATGCTTCCGCACTTCAGCGGTACAGCAAGCTGCGGGAAATACCTTACAGAGAGGTTATCGAGGTGGTCAAATTCATTGAGAAACAGACCTCCTTTGCCACACAGCATAGCGTCAAGGGCGCCGAGTTTGAGAACGTTTTGGTAGTGCTGGGAGGGGGCTGGAATCATTACAACTGGCCTCAACTACTAGAGCTTGTTAAGACAAAAGCGCTGAATAGCAAGAACTCGAAGGGCTTTTATCGTGCCCGCAACCTCTTCTATGTTTCTATATCCCGACCCATGACTCGGCTCGCAGTGCTTGCCACGCAAACCATGCCGGGAACCGCCCTCGAAGCGATAAACAACCTGTTTGGAAGCGACAATGTCGAAGAGCTTGCTATCGCAATGTGAAAAAACATAAACCAGGCGAACCGGGTGATTAAAACCGGGGAGCCCCCCAGCTACATACGTCCACTTGTGGCCGGCAGGAGCCTTTCGTGACAGGCGCCTACCGGCCAAAAGCAGCCGGTTGATCCTAAAAATAAATGCGTCCTCTTTTCTAATTTTGATTAGCACTAGGGCCTCACCGCGATGGACTACTTTGAGTTAGGTAAAATTGATATGCTTGACAACGGAAAGCATATCAATATTTAGCATCGAGCGTATGGCATCAAGGAGTCTCTAATCATGGAAAAAATTAATCTTGAAGCGATTGATCCAAAAGTCGAACCAATTGATGAGAAGCTACACCGCATTGGAAGAGTTGCCATAGGAGCAGTACCCGTTATTGGAAGTCCGTTGTTGGAGATTTTTAATTCTTTACTTGAGGCCCCTTTAAATAAGCGCCGCACAGAAACAATGCTTGCGATTGGAGCAGCTTTAAACGACCTCATAGATCAAGGAGTTGTGACGGAAGCAGGACTAAAGGAAAATGAAGCATTCATAAGTACGATTGCAGAAGTTTGCAATATCTCACTAAGGAACCATCAGACAGAAAAGCTTGAAGCATTACGAAATGCCGTAATAAACTCTGCGCTACCTACATGCCCAAGTGATGATTACCGACAGATTTTCCTTAATTTTGTAGACGTGTGCACAGTTTCACACACTAGGCTCCTAAAGCTTTTCGAGGATCCTGAGCGGTGGTTTACAGAGAATAATCGTGTTAAACCATACCAAACCTCAGTATCTCTATCTCAAATTATTGCAAGCGCTATGCCCGAACTAATTGCAAATCATGAAATCCTTGACAGCATATGGAGTGACCTTTACCAAAAGGGGTTGGTTGAGGTAAAGCAGCTTGAAATGATTCTAAGTGCGGATAGTTGCCTATCAAAACAGAACACAAAATTCGGAAGCAAGCTCGTGGCTTTTTTGAGTTGACTGCTTAGAGAGTGAGATTATCTTGTGAAGCAAATTTTTTATGCTGGCAATGATCGTCAACCGTGCGCAGCAGAATATGCAGTAGTCGTTGATAGTTCTGGCTCGATTCAACGAGCCCACATTGTGGTAGTGCAGTCGTCACAAAAAGGTATATGGACCAGCTTATACAATACCGACGAAGGAAGAAATAACGTACTGAATAGAATTTTGGTGCAGGATCTTTTAGGAGTTAGAGTAGAGTTTTTGACATTTAATATCATTTTAGATCTGTCCACTAGAATGGAAGGTTTTCGCCTTCCGATTAGGCTAAATTGGGATGACTATCTGCGCAAGGGTAACCCTTACAGAGCTAAGTTTTCTCTTACATCTGACTTTAAACGTTTCTTTCTTCAATTATTTCGCAGAGAAAGTAGAGAGGTCTCAATCTGGAGCGGTCATGTAGTCGGCGGTTGCGCAGAGTTCTACACCGATCTAATGGATCCAGATAGGTACTCACTCGACATTCACGAGGCTAGTAAACTTTTAGAACAAGCCGGATACAGTCGTCCTAAACGTCGCTGCTAACTCAAAACCAGTGGGTTTACAGATATGGAGTGGAGCGGCCACGTGTCGGGGCGCAATGCGAATTAGAAAAAATGGAACAGCCGCAATCGGCTCCGTCGACTGATATTGGCCGTAATCGGTAACTCCCGAGCGTCCGCTTTTGGCCGAAAGCGGACATTCGTGGAGGCTGAAATCGGCCTTCCATAAAACACTCACCCCTCACCAACCCGCCCAGCAACCCACTCCCGACTATACCCAACCACCCTCCCCGCCAACCCCAACGGAAAATGAATCACCCCATGCGCCGTTTCCGGCAACAGATGCACCTCCACGTCCGCCGCCCGACTCCAACGCTCAGCCAACCCAAGCGTGTCATCCCTGAGCGGATCCAGCTCCGCAGCAAACATCAACGCCGGCGGAAACCCGGTGAAGTCGCCGTACAACGGAGACAACGGCGCCCACCGCCGTTCTTCATCGCTCAATCCCGGCGTGAGCATTTGCAGCGCTTCAACCATGCCCGGTCCATCCAGCAGCAAGGTCTCAGGCCCGGCGTTGCGTACGCTGGGGGTTCCGGTCAGGTCGTAGACGCCGTAGTACAGCAGCGCCCCGCGCACCCGTTTGAGCAAGTCCGGCCATTGTTTGAGTTGCAGCAGGGTTGCGACGGCGAGGTGGCCGCCGGCGGATTCGCCCACGACGATGACGGGGAGGTTCGCAAATTCATGGCAGTCATCGCTCAGCAGCCAGCGGGCCGCCGTGAGGCAGTCCTGCATGACGCCTTCGATCGGCGTCGAGACCACCAGCCGATAATCGACTGAGACCACGGCCACGTCGCAGGCTTTCACCATGCCGATGTTGAGGTGATCGTTCATCTGTGCGTTGCCGATGACCCAGCCACCGCCATGAAAATCCAGCACCACGCCTTTGGCTTTTGTCTTTGGCCGGATGATCCGCACTGGCACTGAAGCGCCGTCAACGCCAACGACTTTGCGTTCGGCCTCGAGCCCGTGCTTGAGCAACTTTCTCGCGCCGCCCAATTGGCTGAGGCGCAGCAGCAACTGAATCACTCGCGGCGTGATGCGATTGCGGATGCGAAAGCGCGGCAGCCGGGCAAGTTTCTTGTTGAAGGTGCGTAATTGCGCCAGCTCGTTTTCGTCGGCGGGCCAGTCCATTGATGTCTTCATTTCGTCCTATTTATTCGCGGTTGTTGCGCAGAATGGAGAAGTTCAACGCCGCCGCGACACACAGCCATGCCAGGTAAGGGAACAGGATCAATCCGGTAATCACGTCCAGGCGCAAGGCCAACACCACCATCGCCGCGACCACCAGCCACAGCAGCGTGATGATCAGCATGCCGGCGAAGAGTCGATGCGCGCCGAAGAATACCGGTGTCCACAAGGTGTTCAATGCAATTTGCGCTGCCCACAAAGCGAGTACCGTTTCGCTGCCGGGTGTCAGAGTCAGGCGATAGCCGACCCACGCGAGCAACAGGTAGATCGTTGTCCAGGCAACGGGAAACACCCAGTTGGGCGGTGTGAAGCGCGGTTTGACCAGCGATTGGTACCATGGGCCAGGCTGGAAAATCATACCGGTGCTCGCTGCCGCACCGCAGGCCAACAGGAAAATTAGAAAAGTCATCGTCTGTCCTTGGCTGATATCAGCGCGTTGGGTCTGTTCCTGCTTGGATGCCCGGAGCCATGCAAAAAGTTCATCGGGCGTTATCTCGCATCGCTGATAGGAATAGGCAATGCTCAAAGACAAACCGACATAGGTGGGCGTTTCTTCGATGGATACCATGAGCTGAAACCCCAATCACCGGAGCCCGTCATGACCACCACCAAGACCCTTTTCATCACCGGCGTCAGCAGCGGCTTCGGCCATGCGCTGGCCAGGGAAGCGCTCGCGGCCGGCCATCGCGTCATTGGCACCGTGCGCAAAGAGGCCGACTTGCACGCCTTTCAAGCGCTGTCCATGGATAACGCTTACGGGGTGATGCTGGATGTCACGGACTTCGACCGGATCGACGGCGTCATTGCCGAAGTTGAGGCGACTCATGGCCCGGTCGATGTGTTGATCAACAACGCCGGTTACGGTCACGAAGGCATCTTCGAAGAGTCGCCGCTGGAAGAGATGCGCCGCCAGTTCGACGTGAACGTGTTCGGTGCGGTTGCCGTGATCAAGGCGTTTCTGCCCTTCTTTCGCCAGCGCCGTGCCGGCCACATCATCAATATCACTTCGATGGGCGGCACGATCACGATGCCGGGCATCGCGTACTACTGCGGCAGCAAATTTGCGCTCGAAGGCATCTCCGATACGCTGAGCAAGGAACTGGCGCCCTTCAATATCTTTGTGACTGCCGTCGCGCCGGGTTCATTTCGAACCGACTGGGCCGGTCGCTCGATGCAGCGCACGCCGCGCAGCATTGCCGACTACGACGCCAGTTTCGATCCGGTACGCAAGGCGCGCGAAGACAAGAGCGGCAAGCAGCTCGGCGATCCGCAAAAAGCAGCTCAAGCGATGTTGCAGATCATCGCCAGCCTGACACCACCGGCGCACGTGCTCCTGGGCAGTGACGCGTTGCGCCTGGTGCGTGAAAAGCTCGAACACGCTGCCGGCGAGATCGATCAGTGGGAAGCGTTGACTCGCTCCACCGACCATTGAATGGCCAACCGAGAGAACGCAATGAAGCAGGCCGACGCAGGCACCTCGCGCATGGTGCAGCTTATGGAGACCCTCGCACCGGTCGAGGGTTACAACCTAAGTGCGCTTGAAGGCGTGCGTTTCCTGCGCTCGAACCGGCCGCTGACCCGCACGCCGGTGCTGTACGACCCGGGCATCGTGATTCTCTGTCAGGGGCAGAAACGCGGTTATCTGGGCGACGACGTCTACGTCTACGACGCCCAGCATTATCTGGTGGTGTCCGTGCCCATCCCCTTCACCATGGAAACCGATGCCACCGAGGCCGAGCCGATGCTCGCGATCTACATGCACCTCGACTTCCAGTTGGCCAGCGAGTTGATGCAGCAAGTGGATGACCTGCACGGCCCGAGCGATGCGCAACCCAAGGGGATGTACGCTTCGCCGATGGACGACAAACTCCGCACTTCGACGTTGCGTTTTCTCGAAGCGATGAGCATTCCGGGGGACGCGCAGATTCTGGGGCCATCGCTGCTGCGGGAAATTTACTACCGCATTCTGACGGGCGAACAAGGCGGATCGATGCGTGCCGCGCTCCATCGACAGGGGCATTTCGGCAAGGTGACCCGGGCGATCCGCAAGATCCACAGTTGCTATCAGGAGCGCCTCGACGTCGAGCAACTCGCCCACGAAGCCAGTATGAGCGTGCCGAATTTTCACCTGCACTTTCGCGGCGTGACGGACACCTCACCCATGCAGTATCTGAAGTCGACACGCTTGCATCAGGCGCGGCTGTTGATGCTGCGCAACGCCATGACCGCTTCGGCAGCGGCGTTCAACGTGGGTTATGAAAGCGCCTCGCAATTCAGTCGCGAGTTCAAACGCTTTTTTGGCAGGACACCGCAGGCGGAGATCGAGTGGATGAAGGCGACGTACGCGTTGCCTGCGCCGACTACGCCCTCGGAGTATGTTTCGTCGCATTAACGGGCGGGCAGGTTTTCCACGCTCGCCAGCAACTGAAGAAAACGCGCTTTTAGTACATCATCCGCCAGCCTTGCGCTGGCGTATTCCCGCAAGCGCTCCAGCTCCCCGCTCGCGACCGCAAAGCCCTGCTGACCTTTCAGTTGTTGCGCGTAGTCACCAAGCACGGCGGACGTTGCGTTGCACAGTTCAAGGGATGCCAGCCAGGCCTCGCCTTGGGACTGACCGTGAGTCAGCTCCACTTGTAATGCATCGATTGCCATGGCGATGGTTCTGAGTCGCACCAGCAATTCCTGCATGCGGAAGACCAACACTTCCTGATGACTCTCGGCGACTTGCCACCCTGGCTCCAGCGCCACTCGGGCCACCATCGCCTGGCAATCGGCCAACTCGCTCCACACCCGCAAATCACGGGGCGAATCGTCGGCTGCTCGTCTGGTTTTGAGCGAATCCGCGAGCCGGCCAACCAGCGTCGCCAATCGCTGGCGCAGCGTTTCACCTTCCGCCTCGGGCCATAGAAAGGTGTGAATCAACAGGGAAATCCCGACACCGAGCAGCACACCGATGATGCGATCACGAATCTCGGTGAGATTGGTGCTGGGCTCGAACTGCTCCAGTAACGCCAACGCAAAGGTGAATACGATCTGCACACCGGCGTAGCTGATGCGCTCGGAGCCGGCGGCGATCCAGGAACCGAGCGCGATCACGGGTAATGACATGAACAACAGGCCGACGATTCCGTCGATGTGCGGAACCACCAGAATCACCATCGCCAATGCCAAAGCGCTGCCCACCAGCGCACCACCTACGCGCAACGTTGCACGCATCCCCGTGGCGCCGAGGCTGGGCTGAGCGACGATCAGGCAGGTCAGCATGATGGTGTGGATGCCTTGCCAGTCCGTGCCCATGTAGAACAGGTAGCAAAGCGATGCCGCCAGCAGCGTCTTGACGGCAAACTGCGTGTACACCGGGTTTTCAAAGGCATCCGGCACCCACATCGGCGGCCCCTTCGCCTTGGTTTCCGGGGCGCTGTCAGCTACCTGCACATTGAGAAAAGACAACAACTCCAGGCGCATTTCCTCGTACACGCCGGGCAGGCCGGTCGTATCGATCTGATCCAGAGCGGACAATCCTTCAGGCACCTGGCCCGTCTCCAGAGAGGCCTCCAGATCAAGCACGGCCTGACGCAACAACTCGATGGCCCGGGCATTGGCTGTTGGCGGTGGCAGTTGAGCCGCCAGCGTCAACAGCCGGGAAATACTGCTGATGCGTGCCAGATGCGCGGCCTGCTGACTGCGAAAGTCAGCGTCGCGCATGCAAGCGAACCGCAACAGTTGTTGCGAGGCCAACACGCTACGCTGAATTGTGGCGGCACCCAGCGCCGCCCCGCTCTGCTCGCCGCTCAGACACCGGGCAACCGTGAGCAACTGGGAGCGCAAATGATTCTGCAATTGCCGGACAGGCTCCGCCGGCAACAGCAACGTATTGACCAACAGCGTCAGGCCGATGGCGTAACTGACCGCCACCCACACCCAGAGCACCAGACGCAAAACGGCCTCGGCCTGATCGGTCAGGTCGACGAAGGTCTGGGCATAGATCACCACAATGCCGACCACGAAAAACACCACGCCGATCCGCGTGACCCGAATCAGATACGCACTGCAGAAAAACAGCACGCTCGCGCCGAGAATTCTCAGGAGCGGGTATCCGTAGGTGAATTTCAGAAGCAGGATGGTCAAGCCGATGGCCAGCGTTGCGCCGACCAGGAACAGCATCCCGACCATGCGGGTCAGCACCACGTTGGTCTGCGTCACGTAGAAGACCACGATCAGCGAAAGCGCCAGCAACGGCACCTGCAAAGTCATCGAAATGATGATCACCAGCGCACTGCCCAGCAGCGTGCGCAACAGCAGGTTCATACGACCGGGATAGGGCTGAAGTTCATCGACCAGAAACCGGTACAGGCGCTCCAGGCCGCCCCGGTTCCAGTCTTCCGCCGAGTGTTTCATTGGCCGGTCTTGGCCGGTTCGTCAGGGCGCAGCACCGCGACGGCCGAGGCACCGATGCGGAACAGTTCCGGGTCGGGATCCTGCACAGAAATCTTCACCGGAAAACGTTGCGAAACCCGGACCCAGTTAATAGTGCGCTGGACACGCGGCAGGCCTTCGATGACAGTTCCGCCGTCATCCGGCAACACACCGAAACTGAGCGAATCGACCCGCCCCTGAAAGCGCTTGCCGGTGTCGCCCAACAGATAAAGCGTGGCGGACGTGCCGGCCTTGATGCCTTTCAGATCGGTCTCGCGAAAGTTCGCCACCACGTACCAGTGGCGCGTATCGATCAGTGTGAAGATCGGTTTGTAGGCCGAGGCGAACTGGCCGACGGTGGTGCGCAAGGAGGCGATTCGCCCGTCGAAAGGCGCGCGCACTTCGGTGAATTCCAGACTCAGTTCGGCCAGAGAAATCTGCGCCTCGACCTCGGCCCGCTGCGCCACCAGCGCATCCACGCCACTGACCGCAGCCCCGGCCCGTTGCGCCTGCAATCGGGAGGCGTTGAGTTCGGCAGCCGTCGAACGCTGGGCCGTTCGCGCCTGATCCACCGCTTCCACGGACACGTAGCCCTTGGCGAGCAACTTCTCCAGCCGCTGCAGGGTGTCGTTGGACTGCGTGGCCTGCGCCCTCGCCCGCTCGACCGATGCCACGGCCGATGCGGCCTCGTATTGCTGGGCGTTCACGCTGCGTTGGGTCAAGCCGATCTGATGATTGAGGGTCACCAGCCGCGCCTTGGCCTGATCCAGTGCGTCCTGATACGGACGCGCGTCAATGCGGATCAACAGATCGCCCTGCTTGACCAACTGGTTGTCGCGCACCGGCATTTCGACGATCCGGCCGTTCACTTCCGGAACGACATCGATGGTGTCGGCGTACACGTAGGCATCATCGGTACTCGGCCGGGTTTCGGTTTGCCAGAGCACATAACCCAGCAGCAGAAACGCCGCCAGAACGATCAGCAGCGCCGGCACACGGCTTGAATGCGGTTTTGCGGTGGGGTTATTCATGGCGGGCATTCATCCGTGGAAGACGACGAGCCACAACAGCATCGCCAGGAGTCCGGTCAGCGCCGGGTAAGTCAGTGCCAGAGGAGAAATGCGTTCACGCAGCGAATATTTGCCCAGGATCACGTGGATCGCCGTGGTGACCAGAACGCCGCCGACAATGCAGAACAGCCAGTCGGGAAAAGCCGCACCGAACAGTACAAGCGAGGGGGAAGTGGAGCATCCACTGAGCAGGAGAACGACAGGTATCAGTGCCAGCCTGACGGGATCGAATGAAGGCATGTCTACCTCCGCGAGTGACGACTGACGCAAACTGGAACCTCTGGGCAAGGAATTGACCTGCGCACCTTACCGATCCGGTCACCGTCCCGATATTGAAAAAAACATAACTTCGTTGTGACAGTAAACAACCGCAAAACCGGGCTGAAAGCGCTGTTGAACTGGCTTGGTGAACGTAAGAGTATAGAGCGCGCACAGACACTCGCCGGCGAGTGAAACCGACACTTCCAGGCGCAAAAAGGTGAACGCGATGACGCCCATTCCCACCCTCAGCGCTCGACTTGCAACGATCACCCGCGAGTTTGCGAACACCCCTTCCCTGCTCACCGCGAAGATCAACAGCCAGCTCAACGGGATGGCAGGCTACAAGGACCTCACGCCCGAAGCCCGCAGGGATCTGGAAAACTCCCTGAGCTACACCGCGCGCCTGTGGTGCGAAACGCTGCTGACCGGCGAGGGCTTGTCGCAGGACACTCGCCGAACGCTGAAGGAGATCGGTTGCCGGCGCGTCCATCAGGGCGTGCCCCTGCAATCACTGATGCGCGGGTTCAGTCTGGGAGTGCGTGAAATCTGGAGCGGCTATCTGGAACTTGCCAGAGACGACGATGCGTTGAGCAAAGAGTTGTTGTTGCAGATTTCCGGCTACATGTTCGACTTCTTCGACGACATTGCCGAAGAAGTGGTCCAGGCCTATCTGGAAGAACAGATTCAGAAAGTCCGCTGGCGGGAACATCTGCACCAGCGGCTTTATCACTTCCTGCTGCACTCGCCGCAGGATACCGAGGGCTTCGAAGACACCCTGTCGGCGCTCGGCCTGGACGCCAGCACGCCCCGGGTGGCACTTGCACTGGAACTGCCCTTGCGCCCGGTCCAGCCGTTGCAGCGCGAGGACGAATTCGACCGTATGACCCTGCAGGTTGCCCGGCACCTGAAGATTCCCGTCAAGGAACTGATCCGCGTCTGGTATCGGGACAGACTGGTGATCTGGCTGCCGGGCATCAAAGGCGAAACCCTCACGCAATGCGACCAGCGCATGAGCGACAGCGCCGCGTCACTGCCGGCGTTGCTGCCGTCGTTGCGTGGCATTGGCATCGGTCTGCTGAATCAGGGGATCGCCGGCTGGATCGGCACGGCGGAAGAAGCGATCAAGGCCATCGACCTGTTCCCTTTCGACGGCGCTGAAGCACGTGTCAGACGCTACTCCAGCGTGCTGATCGAAGACAGCGTGCGCAGCCACGACAACACTCTCAGATACCTGATGTCGCTCATCGAGCAACTCAGCCATGAACCCGACCTGCTGCTGACACTGGAAGCGTTTTTCTCGAGTGGCCGTCACCGCGCCCAGACCGCCAAGACCCTCGGCATTCACCCCAACACCCTCAATTACCGGACAGGACGCATCGAAAATCTGTTGGGCGCGGATCTGAATGACATCAACTGGGTGAGCCGGCTCGACACGGCCCTGAAACTTCGCCGGCATTCGATCAGCAAGGGACAGGAGCGCTAAAAGTTCAGGCGCTCAAGAGTCGCTTGGTGGTCGCCATCGCCGTGTCCAGCGACTGCCCGGTCCGTTGCAACTTGTTCAACAGACTCGCCCCCAGCCACAGCTGATAGAGGGTTTCCGCCAGTTGCCGGGCATCGCCGTCGGGCAGGCATTGATCGGCCTGGCCCTGTTCGATGCAAATGGTGATGCGAGCCACCACGCGCTCGGCGCCATCGCGCAAGGTCAGGCGCATGGCTTCGGACAGATCGGCCACCTCGGCACTGAGCTTCACCACCAGACACTCGTCGCCGTGCCCTTCCAGCGTGCAGCGATCCTGCCAGCCCTGCCAGTAGTCCATCAGTCGCTCGCGGGCATTCAGGTCGGGCAGCGTCAAGCGTCGTTCCATGTCGGCCAGGTAGCAGACAAAGTAATCCTCAAGCAGCGCCTGGCCGTACAGCTCCTTGGATTTGAAGTAGTGATAGAACGAGCCTTTGGGCACGCCGGCGGTTTGCAGGATCTCGTTCAGGCCGACACTGGTGAAGCCCTTTTCGGCCATCATCCGGTGGCCGGTGTCGAGTAGGTGTTGGCGGGTGTCGTCGTAGGTCGGTTTCATCGGGGCGCAGATTACCAGGCAATAGACCAGTCGTTTAACTCGAAGGAACGGGAGTTTGCCACACCGGTCCATGAAAAACATGCGGATAAAAAATTACTAGACGACTGGTCTAATTGGAATCTATGCTGCGCCCCGACAAACCTTTTCCCCGGTGTCGATCGTGTGCGAATCCCTCGCACAGCCACGACACCCGACCCAACCAAGGTGCTCTATGAAAATCTTGATGGTTCTGACTTCCCACGATCAGCTCGGCAACACCGGCAAAAAAACCGGTTTCTGGCTCGAAGAATTCGCCGCGCCCTACTACGCCTTCAAGGACGCCGGCGCCGATATCACGCTGGTCTCGCCCGCCGGCGGCCAGCCACCGCTTGATCCGAAAAGCGACGAACCTGACGCCCAGACCGCCGAAACCGACCGCTTCCGCAAGGATTCGGCGGCGCAGCAGGCGCTGGCAAACACCGGGCGCCTGGCCGATGTCAGTGCCGAGGATTTCGATGCCGTGTTTTATCCAGGTGGCCACGGCCCGCTCTGGGATCTGGCCGAGGACAAGCATTCCATCGCCCTGATCGAGGCCTTCGCCCGCAGCAACAAGCCTCATGGTTTCGTCTGCCACGCCCCCGGTGTGCTGCGGCATGTACTCGGCGCTGACGGCAAAGCCTTGGTCAAGGATCGTGACGTCACCGGCTTCACCAACTCTGAAGAAGCGGCGGTCGGTCTGACGGATGTGGTGCCGTTCCTGGTCGAAGACGAGTTCCAGCGCCTCGGCGCCCGTTACTCCAAAGTCGCCGATTGGCAGGTGCACGTGGTGACTGACGGGAAACTGGTCACCGGCCAGAACCCGGCCAGCTCCGCCGCTGTCGCCGAGAAACTGTTGAAGCTGCTCGGCTGACTTTTCAGCCGTCATCCACCCGGACGCCGTGCGCGCGTTGCACGGCGTCTTTTTTTGGCCCGATCACTAGTCGACTGGTCTAATAAAACCCAATCAAGGTACATCCATGAATCACAGCAGTTTCTTCAAACCCGGCACTTTGGGCCGTCACACCCTGAAAAACCGCATCGTGCTGCCGCCCCTCACCCGCCAGCGCAGCACGCAACCGGGCAATATCGCCAATGCATTGATGGCCGAGTATTACCAGCAACGCGCCGGCGCCGGTCTGCTGGTGACGGAAGGCACGCAGATCGAGCCGCGCGGCCAGGGTTATGCGTGGACGCCGGGCATTCATACTCCGGAGCAGATCGCCGGATGGCGCAAGGTCACCGAGGCAGTCCATGCGCGGGACGGCGTGATCTTCGCTCAGCTCTGGCATGTGGGGCGCGTGTCCCATACGGCTCTGCAACCTGACGGTGCCGCGCCGGTCTCGGCCTCTGCGGTGGCCACTGACCGGGTCAGCGTGTTCATCGAAACCGCGCCCGGCGCCGGCGCCCTGGTACCGCCGTCCGCCCCGCGTGCCCTGACCACCGATGAAGTGCAGGAACTGGTTCAGCTGTATATCCAGGCCGCACGCAATGCCATGGAGGCAGGCTTCGACGGGATCGAACTGCACTGCGCCAACGGCTATCTGGTAAACCAGTTCATCTCGGCCCACAGCAATCTGCGCACCGACCAATACGGCGGCTCGCTGCACAATCGCCTGCGCTTTTTGCGTGAAGTGGTGGCCGGTGTTGCCGAGTGCATCGGGCGTGAAAAAGTCGGTGTGCGTTTCGCCCCGCTGTTCACCACCACCGATGAAGCACGTACCTACCTGGGCATGGTCGAGGAAGATCCGCACACCACTTACACCGAAGCGATCAAGGTGCTGCAGGACGTGGGTATCGCCTATCTGTCCATCGCCGAAGCCGACTGGGACGATGCGCCGGCGATGCCACTCACGTTCCGCCAGGCAGTGCGCGACACCTTCAGCGGCGCGATCATTTACGCCGGACGCTACACCGCAGAAACCGGTGCGCAGTTGCTGGATTCCGGGCTGGCGGATTTCGTGGCTTTCGGTCGTCCGTTCATGGCCAACCCGGACCTGCCGGCGCGCATCGCCAATGACTGGCCGCTGAATTCACTGAATCCGGCCACGGTCTACGGTGGCCATGCCGAAGGGTATGTGGATTACCCGGCCTACGGCGGATAACCCGAGATGCGGTAATGCGGGACGGCGGCAGGTCGAAACCTGCCCCGTCCTGCACCTTTCACCTTCAAACGATTTTCAGGGCCTTGAGAATGACCAGCGAACGCTCGGCAAATGCCTCGGCCTGCTCGGTCAGTTCGGCAATGTTTTCTTCAGCGGTGGTCAGTGCCTTGCCGTCCTTGAGCAAGCCCTCTCCCCTGACCGCCGATGATGCCCCATGCCAGCAGTGCCCACTCGGCCGGACGGGTCTTGCCTTGCTTGATCGAAATCAGGAACAACTGCTGGAAGCGGCTGACCGTCACACCGCCACCGGTGACCGGACTGGCCAGCACCTGGATCTTGTGGTCGAACAACGAGCGTCTGCACAGTTGCAGGTTGAGGGTTGTGCAGCGGGCCTGCACCTGCTTCTCGGCCGCTTCGCTCTGGCACGGTGCCACGGCGCCCATCCCGATCAACACGTTCAGGGCCTGCTCCACATCGCCATAACCCAATAAAGGCGAAGCTTCCAGCAAGTGACGCAGGGTTTTCGGTACGTAGGCATCATCCGCCAATGCATCCAGCACCGGGCCGTAAATCTCGGCCTGCAACGTGGCCGAGCCTGCTGGACCGGTGACGCTGCCCGCAACACTGTCCGCCAGTTGCATCAAAACGAATCGGGTACTGAGCATACGCTCGCGGTGTTCGGAGGCGGACAACCGGTTGGCGCCACGCACGTAAAGGTCTCGTCGGAAGTTCTGATTGACGAAGTAATCACGGGCCTGCTCGCGCATGACCGGATGCTCGATGCCTTCCAGAAAGTCCATGCCTTCGGCGCTCAGGTTGAGCGGGTCCACCGTATCCAGAGGCACGGCAGTCGTGGCGTAGTCGAGCTTGGCCGGGGCCATGGCTTCGACCACGTCGGTGAAGTACATGCAATTCCAGTCGCGGTTGAAGTATTCGTGGGCGACGTACTGACGATTCTGGCCCTTGATGCTCTGCACCTTCGCGTCCAGCCCCGGCACCGAATTGGCGTAATTGGGATTGGCCGCCAGCAGCGCCTCGGAGAATTGCAGCGCGGCGTCGATCCGCTGGTCCGGGCGTGCCGAAGTCTGTGTGGCAAAGCGGTCATGCAGGCTGAACAACTGGCGCAACGGCGCCATGGGCGACCAGCCCGGGAAGCAGTTGTAGCTGATGTACACATGACCGCCCGGCTTCAGATGACGACGGACGAACTCGACGATCAGTTGGTGATTGTCACGGCTGACCCAGGTCCAGATGCCGTGCAGGCTGATACTGTCGAACGGCGGCAGGTCATGGCGGGCCAACAGTTGCTCGAAGCTGTCGTCATACAGCCGCGCATCGCTGCCCCAATCGTTCGCCAGCCCGATGGCATGGGCGGCCTGGCCCGGATGGAAATCCGTACCGACATAGGTCCCCGGATTACCCGCCGCATGGATATTGATCGAAACGCCCTGGCCAAAACCCAGCTCGCAGTGATAGCCGTCGGTGCCCTCCAGCGTGGCGAAACCACGCAACAACAAACAATAGCGCTGGAAAACCGGATTGATCTCCCGGCTATACCCGTAGGTGTAGCCTTCGTCCGTGAAATAACCTTCGTTCCAGGCATTGCTCATGCGTGACACCCTTTTATATCGAAAGTGAAAGTCGATCTTATAAGGGGTAGGCAGGACGAATCACAAGCGGAAAAGCGATGCCCCGCAGCCAGCCGTCATCTATCAGCCAATCACCCGCGCATACACCGCCCGGTCGATATTGCCTCCGGACAGAATCACCCCCACCCTTTTGCCCTGCATCCTTTCCCGTTCCTGAATGAGTGCAGCCAGCGCGGCGGCGCCGGCGCCTTCGGCGAGGTTGTGGGTGTCGGTGTAATACACGCGCATGGCTTCGGCGATTTCGTCCTCGCTGACGGACACGATTCGTGCAGCGCCGGCCCCATAGACATCGAACGCTTCGGCAATCGGTTTGCGCACGGCCAGGCCATCGGCAAAGGTATTGGCGGAGGCAGTCTCGCAGATTGTTTTCGCCTCGAAGGACAGTTTGGCGGCGGCCGCTTCGGTAGAGACCACACCTACGACCTGAGTATCCAGACCCAGCGCATCACGAGCAGCGATCACGCCACAAATGCCCGAGCCGCATCCGATGGGCACGTAGACGGTGTGCAGATCCGGCGCCGCGCTGAACAGTTCCAGCGCGTAGGTCGCCACGCCCTTGACCAGCTCGGTGTGGAACGGTGGCACCAGATAGAGTCCGTGTTCCAGCGCCAGACGTGCTGCTTCCTCACGGGCCTCATCGAAATCACGCCCATACTCGACCACTTCGCCGCCAAAGCCGCGCATGGCGTTGTTCTTTTCCAGCGAATTGCCCTCCGGCACCACGATCAACGCCCTTAACCCGACGGCACTGGCCGCCAGTGCCAGGCTTTGACCGTGATTGCCGCGCGTCGCGGAGACAATGCCTTTGACGTTGGGATGTTCGCGGCGCAGCCAGTGCATGAAGGTAATGCCGCCACGTACCTTGAACGCACCGGTGGGTGTGTGGTTTTCGTGCTTGACCCACACGGTGCAGCCCAACCGCCCGGCCAGCAATGGCCAGCGGTATTGGGCAGTGGCCGGCATCACCTGGTAAACCTGACGGGCAGCCTGTTCGATGTCTTCGCGAGTGAATGAATGCATGGGAATCTCCTTGTGCCTGGCCCCAGTCTAGGCACAGGCACATCACGTCGGCTTTCAAAAAACTGACCTGACTTTCGCCTGCACTCTTCACTACTATGGCGCTCATGAGCCATCGAAACCGTCAGCAGCCAGCCGTCGTCCCGGAACCGGTCCGTCGTATCGAGGCCGGCCCGTGGGCGATCGAATTGCTGCCCGGCGCCGCCTACGCGACGCGTTATGTGGCGAGCCAGTCTGCGATCGGCTTCGCCTTCGACAGTCAGCGCGGCGTGCACGCCATCGGCAGCGACCGGGTGCGCCCCTTCGATGCCATGCCCAATGGCCTGGCATTTGTGCCTGCCGGCTGTGACGTGATGTCCGAATCGCCCATGGGCGGTGAATACCTGCGGGTGATTCGCACTGACGGCATCGCACTGGCAGGTGAGCACGCGTTCAACAATCGCATCGACCCGCAGGCCATTCGTCTTGCCTCGCAAATGCGCAACGCGATGCTGATGGCCTCGGTGGACGATGAATGGGAAACCTGGGCTCTGGAACTGGCGGAACGCGCCGAAGGCAAAGACATTCTCTTGCCTCAAGGCACTATCACCGGACGTCGCCTGCGTCTGCTCGATGAGTTCATCGACGCCGGCCTCGACGGCCCGCTCGGCCTTCACACCATGGCGCAACTGCTGGAACTGTCCGAAGGCTATTTCACTCGCGCCTTCAAGCAGGCCACTGGCAAAAGTCCCCATAGCTATCTGATAGATCGACGCTTGGCGCGGGCCCGTGAATTGATGCGCGACTCGAAGGCCAGCCTGGCGGAAATCGCCCTCGCCTGCGGTTTCAATTCCCAGGCGCACATGACCAGTGCGTTCAAGCAGCGACTTGGCGTGAGTCCGGCGCAATTGCGCGCAGGATCGCGTCACAATCCGGTCATTGGCAAAAAACCAAATCAGTGGTGAATTTTTTCGTGTCCACTTGTATCTGATCAGGAAGAAGCCGTGCCATCACAGAGATGGCATCGGTCACGGCAAACCGCTCTGACTCGCGGTTTGCACAAAGACAGATCAGATGCAGAGTGAATCCCATGGAATCAAAGGAAAGCGTCAGCCCGATCGGACTGAAAGACATCACCATTGTCGACGACGCCAAAATGCGCAAAGCCATTACCGCTGCGGCGCTGGGCAACGCGATGGAGTGGTTCGACTTCGGCGTCTACGGCTTCGTCGCCTATGTACTGGGCAAGGTCTTCTTCCCCGGCGCCGATCCCGGCGTACAGATGATCGCGGCACTGGCGACTTTCTCGGTGCCGTTTCTGATCCGGCCGCTGGGCGGGTTGTTCTTCGGTGCGCTGGGAGACAAGTACGGACGCCAGAAAGTCCTCGCGGCGACCATCGTGATCATGTCGCTCAGCACCTTTGCCATCGGGTTGATCCCGTCCTATGCCTCGATCGGCATCTGGGCGCCGATCCTCCTGCTGCTGGCGAAAATGGCCCAGGGCTTTTCGGTCGGAGGCGAGTACACCGGTGCTTCGATCTTCGTCGCTGAGTATGCGCCGGATCGCAAACGCGGTTTCCTCGGCAGCTGGCTGGACTTCGGCTCCATCGCCGGTTTCGTCCTCGGCGCCGGTGTAGTGGTGCTGATTTCCGCGATCATCGGCGAAGAAAAGTTCCAGGAATGGGGCTGGCGCCTGCCGTTCTTCCTCGCCCTGCCGCTGGGCATGATCGGGCTCTACCTGCGCCATGCGCTCGAAGAGACCCCGGCGTTCCAGCAGCATGTCGAGAAGCTTGAACAAGGTGACCGCGAAGGCCTGGCCGGCGGCCCGAAAGTGTCGTTCAAGGAAGTCGCGACCAAACACTGGCGCAGCCTGATGACCTGCATCGGTGTGGTGGCGGCAACGAACGTCACCTACTACATGCTGCTCACCTATATGCCGAGCTACCTCTCGCACAACCTGCACTACAGCGAAAATCGCGGGGTGCTGATCATCATCGCGATCATGGTCGGCATGTTGTTCGTGCAGCCTGCCATCGGTTTCATCAGCGACAAGATCGGCCGTCGTCCCTTCATCATCTTCGGCAGCATCGGCTTGTTCATACTCGCCATACCAGCGTTCATGCTGATCAACAGCGGCAAGATCGGCCTGATCTTTTCCGGCCTGCTGATACTGGCCGTGGTGCTCAACTTCTTCATTGGGGTCATGGCGTCTACGCTGCCGGCGATGTTTCCGACTCACATCCGCTACAGCGCACTGGCCAGTGCCTTCAACGTCTCGGTGCTGATCGCCGGGGTGACGCCGACCGTGGTGGCCTGGCTGGTGGAAAGCACGCAGAACCTGTACATGCCGGCCTATTACCTGATGGTGACTGCCGTCATCGGACTGATCACCGGTGTGACCATGAAGGAAACCGCGAATAAACCGCTGCGCGGCGCAGCACCTGCGGCGTCCGATATCGAGGAAGCCAAGGAGCTGCTGCAGGAGCATCACGACAACATCGAACAGAAGATCGAAGACATCGACGCCGAAATCGCCGAGCTGGAAGCCAAACGCGAGCACCTCGTGCAGCAGCACCCGCGAATCGAATAACGATATAAAGAGTTGATGGGACAACAGGGTGGAATTCAAACGCCCTTCTGTGGTGTTCTGTTCGTCAGGAGCCGGTGGTTTTTTTCCGCCGGCTCACGCCCATTCAGCAGCTGACGATGAGGTTCGTTTCATGAGCAAAACGCCTTACGTACCACCCAAGGTCTGGAAACACAGCGCTCCGTCCGGCGGCCAGTTCGCCAACATCAACCGCCCGATTGCCGGGCCGACTCACGAAAAAACCCTGCCCGTCGGCAAACATCCATTGCAGTTGTACTCGCTGGCCACGCCCAACGGCGTCAAGGTCACGATCCTGCTGGAAGAGTTGCTGGCACTCGGGCACACCGGGGCCGAATACGATGCCTGGCTGATCCGTATCGGTGAAGGCGATCAGTTTTCCAGCGGCTTTGTCGAGATCAACCCGAACTCCAAGATTCCGGCACTCCTGGACCGCAGCGTGGAGCCGGCGATCCGGGTTTTCGAGTCGGGCTCGATCCTGCTTTATCTCGCGGAAAAGTTTGGCGCCTTCCTGCCCACCGACCTCGCCGACCGTACCGAAACCCTGAACTGGCTGTTCTGGCAAATGGGTTCGGCGCCCTACCTCGGCGGCGGTTTTGGGCATTTTTATGCCTATGCGCCGGAGAAACTCGAATACCCGATCGACCGTTTCACCATGGAGGCCAAGCGTCAGCTGGATGTGCTCGACCGGCGTCTTGCCGAGAGTCCTTACCTTGCCGGCGACCGCTACACCATCGCCGATATCGCGGTCTGGCCCTGGTACGGGCAACTGGTGCGCAACAACGTGTACGGCGCGGCCGAATTTCTTTCGGCGCACGAATACACCCATGTGCAACGCTGGGCCGAGGACATCGCGAAACGGCCGGCGGTCATTCGTGGGCAGCGCGTCAACCGGACCTGGGGCGATGAGGCGAGCCAGGTGCCGGAGCGACATGAGGCTGCTGATCTGGACTGATAGTTCGCACCCGATAACAAAAACCAAGGGGCGCCCACATGAACATTCTCTACGACGAACAGATCGACGGCGCCCTTCCGGACGTCGATAAAGCCGCGCTGTTGCAGGCGTTGCAAACCCGGTGGCCGGCACTGGAAATCCTGCATCAGCGCGAGGATCTCGCCCCGTACGAATGCGACGGTTTGTCGGCCTATCGCACCACGCCACTGCTGGTGGTTCTGCCTCGGCATCTGGATGAGGTGCAGGGCATTTTGCGCACCTGCCATGAGATGAACGTGCCGGTGGTTGCCCGGGGTGCCGGCACCGGATTGTCCGGCGGCGCGTTGCCGTTGGAGAAAGGCGTGCTGCTGGTCATGGCGCGCTTCAACAACATCCTGCACATCGATCCGGCCGCCCGCACCGCGCGGGTTCAGCCCGGCGTGCGCAATCTGGCGATATCCCAGGCTGCCGCTCCGTTCGGCCTGTATTACGCGCCGGATCCTTCCTCGCAGATCGCCTGCTCCATCGGTGGCAACGTGGCGGAGAATGCCGGTGGCGTGCATTGCCTCAAATACGGCCTGACCGTGCACAACCTGCTCAAGGTCGAGATCCTGACCGTCGAGGGCGAACACCTCACGCTAGGCTCCGATGCGCTCGACTCCCCCGGTTTCGACTTGCTGTCGCTGTTCACCGGGTCCGAAGGCCTGCTGGGCGTGATCACCGAAGTCACGGTCAAACTGCTGCCCAAGCCGCAGACCGCCAAAGTCTTGCTGGCCGCATTCGATTCCGTGGAAAACGCCGGCCGCGCCGTGGCTGACATCATCGCCGCCGGCATCATTCCCGGCGGTCTGGAAATGATGGACAACCTGGCGATCCGCGCCGCCGAGGATTTCATTCACGCCGGCTATCCGGTGGACGCCGAAGCGATTTTGCTTTGTGAGCTCGATGGCGTCGAAGCCGACGTCCACGATGACTGCATTCGCGTGCGCCAGGTGCTTGAGAACGCCGGCGCCAGCGAAGTGCGTCAGGCCAGGGACGAAGCCGAGCGCGTGCGTTTCTGGGCCGGTCGCAAGAATGCCTTCCCGGCCGTGGGCCGCTTGTCGCCGGACTATTACTGCATGGACGGCACCATCCCGCGCCGCGAACTGCCCGGCGTGCTGCAAGCCATTGCGCAGTTGTCCGCCGAACATGGCCTGCGGGTGGCGAACGTGTTCCATGCCGGCGACGGCAACATGCATCCATTGATTTTGTTCGATGCCAATCAGCCCGGCGAGCTGGAACGCGCCGAAGCCCTGGGAGGAAAAATCCTCGAATTGTGCGTGAAGGTCGGCGGCAGCATCACCGGCGAGCACGGCGTGGGGCGGGAGAAAATCAACCAGATGTGCGCGCAGTTCAACAACGATGAGCTGACCCTGTTTCACGCCGTCAAAGCCGCGTTCGACCCCGGCGGTCTGCTCAATCCGGGCAAGAACATCCCGACCCTGCACCGCTGCGCCGAATTCGGCGCGATGCATGTTCACGCCGGGCAATTGCCCTTTCCCGAGCTGGAGCGTTTTTGATGGTCCGAGAAAAGGAATTCGACGACAGCGTCGCGCTGCTCGAACAGGTCAATCAGGCGTTGCAGGACGCCACGCCCCTGCGGATTCAGGGCGCCAACAGCAAGGCGTTTCTGGGGCGCATCGTCGCCGGAGAAATCCTAGACACCCGCACCCATCGCGGCATCGTCAGCTACGATCCGACGGAACTGGTGATCACCGCACGTTGCGGCACACCGCTGCGCGAACTGCTGGCGGTGCTGGATGCTTCACAACAGATGTTGCCGTGCGAACCACCGGCCTTCGCCGACGATGCGACGGTGGGCGGGATGATCGCCAGCGGACTGTCGGGCCCGCGCCGGCCGTGGTCGGGCTCGGTGCGGGATTTCGTGCTGGGTACGCGGATCATCACGGGTCATGGCAAGCATTTGCGCTTTGGCGGTGAAGTCATGAAAAACGTCGCCGGTTATGACCTGTCACGGCTGATGGTTGGCAGTTACGGTTCGCTGGGGGTGATTACCGAAGTCTCGCTGAAAGTCCTGCCCAAACCCCGTGAGTGCCTGAGCATCAGCCTGGAAATGGACAGCGAGCGTGCCTTGCAGCGCCTGGCGGAATGGGGCCAGCAGCCGTTGCCGATCAGCGCCGCCTGCCATGATGGCCAGCGCCTGCACTTGCGTCTGGAAGGTGGCGAAGGCTCGGTGGCGGCAGCCCGTGATCGTCTCGGTGGCGAAATGCTTGATGGTGCTTATTGGTCGGATCTGAATGAACAGCGCCTGGACTTTTTTGATGAGGACCAGCCCCTGTGGCGCCTGTCGGTGCCGAACAACACCCCGCCGCTGGCCTTGGCCGGTGTACAAATGCTCGACTGGGGCGGCGCACAGCGGTGGCTGAAATCAGGGGCCGAAGCTGCTCTGATTCGCCAGGTAGTTTCGGCTGTTGGCGGGCATGCGACCTGCTACAGCCATGGTTTGATCGACGCGCCGTTCCATCCCTTGCCGCCCGCGCTCCTGCACTATCACCGTCGCCTCAAGCAGCAACTCGACCCTCAGGGCATCTTCAATCCCGGTCGCCTGTACGCGGAGCTTTGAGCCATGCAAACCTCTCTCAGCGAAAAGGCCCGACAACTCCCCCGCGCCAAAGAAGCCGAAAGCATCCTGCGCACCTGCGTGCACTGCGGCTTCTGTAACGCGACGTGCCCGACCTATCAGTTACTCGGCGATGAACTCGATGGCCCACGGGGTCGCATCTACCTGATCAAACAGGTGCTGGAAGGCAACGAGGTTACCCGCAAAACCCAGCTGCATCTGGATCGTTGCCTGTCCTGCCGCAATTGCGAAACCACCTGCCCCTCGGGTGTGGATTACCACAACCTGCTCGATATCGGCCGCGCCGTGGTGGATGCCGCTGTACCGCGGCCCATCGGCGAACGTTTGTTGCGCGAAGGTTTGCGCGCAGTGGCGCCCGATGCTTCTTTGTTCAAGGGATTGCTCGGTGCTGGCCGGATCTTCCGCGCGCTGTTGCCCGAGACTCTGCAAACAAAACTGCCACGCAGCACTTCTGCAACCGGGCGCCACCCGGTTACCCGGCATGCCCGCCAGATGTTGATGCTTGAAGGCTGCGTGCAACCGGGTCTGTCGCCCAACACCAACACGGCGGCAGCAAGGGTGCTGGATCGACTGGGGATCAGCATTACTCCGGCGCTGAATGCCGGCTGCTGCGGCGCCGTGGACTATCACCTCGATGCCCAGGCCAAAGGACTTGAACGGGCCCGCAAGAACATCGACGCCTGGTGGCCGGCCATCGAGCAAGGCGCCGAAGCGATCGTGCAGACCGCCAGCGGTTGTGGTGCGTTCATCAAGGATTACGGGCACTTGCTCTGCACCGACCCGGCCTATGCCGAGAAGGCGAAAACCGTCAGTGCGCTGGCGAAAGACCTGGTGGAAGTGCTGCGCGAGGAACCGCTCGAATCCCTCGGCATCCATGCCGATCAACGCCTGGCTTTCCACTGCCCCTGTACCTTGCAACACGCACAGAAACTCGGAGGTGCGGTGGAGTCGGTGCTGACCCGGCTGGGCTTCAACCTCACGACCGTGCCGGACGCCCATCTGTGCTGTGGCTCGGCGGGCACTTATTCGATAACCCAACCCGCACTGGCTCGGCAACTGCGCGACCAGAAGCTCAATGCACTGGAAAGCGGTCATCCGGATGTCATCGCTACCGCCAATATCGGCTGCCAGACCCACCTCGACGGCGCGGGACGCACGCCGGTCAGGCACTGGATCGAGCTGGTGGATGCCGCGATGCCCTTGGTGAGCGACGCGTAGGATTGCTGGCGGCGGTCAAACGATGGGCGAAAAAAAACCGCCTTAGCGGGGCGGTTTTTCGGTAGGCCTCAGTTTGCGGCTGGGGCCTGTTTTGTCTCACGGACAGAACTGACGTGCCGGAATACTATTAATCTTTGGTCTTCGTTGCAACGTTATTTTGCGTGTTACACGAAGACAAGGAAGATGCTGATGGACGTGAACCACCCAAAAACATGCTGACAGAAATAACGAATTACAAAACATATAAAACCTTTATCCATGTTCCTCAAAATCCCGCCACTAGGCAGGTTAATATGCCAGCGCTCACTCGTCAGTATGTCCATAAGGTTTGGCTGGAACCATAACGGTTTCATGCCCTTCGACACGGTTTTGCGCCCGTGCCGGAATGATGGCTCGGAGGGATCACAACCGGCCGCCTCATGGACAGAACTGACGTTTATGTCCGAAGGCACACATGGTCCGGTAAGTGCGCTGGAGGTCTGGCCCCCGACCTGGAGGCCAAAACGTATGAAGCTTTTGCTGCGTACGCTGAGCCTCGTATGGAGATCGTTTCAAGCGTTTCGCTTTTACGAGTTCCTGCGAGACCACTTTGACAACCTGAAGTAACGGTTGTCGATGCGGAAAAAAAGCCCGTTTTGGTTTCGGCTGAAACGGGCTTTTTTTGTTCACAAACACTGTCATTTGTAGGATTTTTTATAAAATTAATCCTGTTCAGCTGTAAGGCATTTCTCTGACACCTGTCATCCCGACATCCTCCTCACCGTCAGTTATGAGCTAATAGCGCCTTCATTAAACCGTCGCTGAAACGTTGTACTAGGATAGGATCCAATTTCCTGATTCGCTGTCGCCGGGCATGGAGCTGTTTTCCGGTGGTTCAGGAACACGAGTACCACACTGCAACTCATGGATGAACGACATGAACTCACAGCTGTTTCCTCACATTGGCAAGGTCATCGCCAGCACTGGCAGCCGACATTTCCCACGGATGCTGCACGACCTGATCCTGACCCAACTGGCGGTGGACGCCACGCATATCCGGCAGATGCGCGTGGAATCGGTCGGACGCACGCAACCGCGCGGCGAACCCGAATGCATCAAGGAAGCGCCACTGCCGGCTGAAACGGTGTATTCCGAACTGAGCACCCTGCCAAGTGCCAATGATTTGCCCGCTCCCGAACCCTCGACGGTCACCGACGCCTCGCAATTGCACCTGACCCGCCGCAAGGACGGTTACCGCTACGTGATCTCGGTCTACCGTTGCGGCCCGGCAAAACGCTTCTCCGCTCATGAGCGCAGTCTGTTGCAGGATATTTCCCCCGTACTGCTGCCGATGGTCGAGAAACACATCAACGCCCTGCAACCGGCGAACACTGACGCTCAGGGGCAATCCCAGGAACAATCGGATTCCACCCTGCTGGGCCTGGAAACCCTGCGCCTGCGCTTTTGTGAACGAGTGGAGCAATTGGGGCTGAGCCTGTCGAACCGCGAAATGGAAGTGTGTGTCGGCCTGCTGGCTGGGCGCACCGCGCCTGAACTGGCCGAACAGTTGAAACTGAAGGTCAATACCGTGGAAAGCTACCTCAAACGCGCAGCCATCAAACTGGGCATCAGCGGACGTCACTCGCTGATGCGCTGGATGTATTCGCCGCAGGACTGCCCGACAGCCTGCGGTCCGTCAAACGCGGCCTGATAATCCCCCGGCCCCTGCCGAAACCGCTCTCCTGCAAAGGACGGCGGTTTTTTCGTGCCCTCATCAATCCCGGGCCAGCGCCTCGATCGGATCGAGCCGCGACGCATTGCGTGCCGGCACAAAGCCGAACACGATGCCGATCAGGGTCGAGCAGATCACGGCAGTCAGTACCGAGGTCAGCGAGAACACCATTTCCCATTCCTTGATGAACAGCGAGAACAGGTGGCCGATGGCATAACTCAGCGAGATACCGATGGCGCCGCCCAGCAGGCAGACCATCACCGCCTCCACCAGAAACTGCTGGCGGATGTCCGACTGCCGCGCCCCGACCGCCATGCGGATGCCGATCTCACGGGTACGCTCGGTGACCGACACCAGCATGATGTTCATCACGCCAATACCGCCCACTACCAGGGAGATCACCGCAATCAGCGACAGCAGCAAGGCCAGTGAGCGGCTGGTTTTCTGAACGGTCTGCATCACGCTGTCGAGGTTGTTGGTGAAGAAGTCCTTGGTGCCGTGGCGCTGCAGCATCAGTTTGTTGACATTGTCTTCCACCACCTTGCTCGGCTGACCGTCCTTGATCCGCACACTGATGCTGTCCAGATAACGCTGGCCCAACAGCCGTCCGGCGGCGGTTTCATAGGGCACCCAGACGTTGAGCGACTTGCTCGACGAGAAGATGTTCTTGTTCTCCGCCGCCACACCGATCACGGTGCACGGCAGATTGCCGATCAGGATCACCTGCCCTAGCGGATCGACGCCCTCGCCGAACAACCGATGGCGGGTGTTGTGATCGATCACCACCACCTGCGCCTGACGCCGGGCATCGCTTTCACTGAACGGGATGCCTGACTCCATCTTGATTCCGCGTACCTGGAAATACAGATCGCTGACGCCGTTGACCTGCGCATCGAGGTCGATGTTGCGATAGCGCAGCAACAGGTTGCGCCCGACCACCGGCGTGGCGCTGTCAACGTAGTAGAGCTGATTGAGTGCCGTCACATCCGCCGGCACCAGGGTTTCGATGGCCGCCGAGCGACTGTCGCCGAAACTGGTGCCGGAATAGATATCGATGGTGTTGCTGCCGATGGCCTGAATGTCCTTGAGTACGTAGCGCTTGGCCCCTTCGCCGATGGCCGAGATGGATACCACCGAGGTGATACCGATAACGATCCCGAGCATGGTCAGCAAAGTGCGCATCCGATGCGAGATCAGCGCCACCCAGGCCATGTTGAACGCTTCCTTGAACAGGCCGAAGCTGGCCACCAGACGTCGTGCCGCACCGGATTTACGCGACACGGCGTCTTCGTTGGTCAGTGCCGTGGTGTCGCGCTCGTTGCGGCGGTCGCTGAGGATTTCGCCGTCGCTGACCTCGATGATGCGTTCGGCGTTGGCCGCGACCTTGGGGTCGTGGGTCACCAGGATCACCGTGTGCCCGGCGGCGTGCAGCTCCAGCAGAATGCGCATCACCTCCTTGCCGCTGGTGGTGTCGAGGGCGCCGGTGGGCTCGTCGGCGAGGATCACTTCGCCACCGTTCATCAAGGCCCGGGCGATACTCACCCGCTGCTGCTGACCGCCGGAGAGCTGGCTGGGGCGATGCGTCAGGTGTCCTTCGAGCCCCAGCCGTGCCAAAAGCTCACGGGCCCGGGCGTGGCGCTGCGGCTCTGGCGTGCCGGCGTAGATCGCCGGCATCTCGACGTTATGCATCGCGCTCAGATGCGGCAGCAAGTGATAGCGCTGGAAGATGAAGCCGAAATAGTCGCGACGCAGTTCGGCCAGCGCCTGATTGTCCAGATCCCGAGTTTCCCGGCCGTTGATCTTGTAGCTGCCGGCCGTGGCGTAGTCGAGGCAGCCGAGGATGTTCATCAGGGTCGATTTGCCGGAGCCCGAAGCGCCGATGATCGCCACCATTTCCCCGGCATTGATCGTCAGGTCGATATTTTTCAGCGCCAGAAACTCACGGTCGCCAGCGGTGAAACTGCGGCTGATGCCGCTCAGTTGCAGCAGAGGTTCGGTCATGCTCATGCCCCTGCCACTTTCGCCACCGGATCACCGATCACCACCCGGTCGCCTTCGGCCAGACCGTCATTGACCTGCACCTTGACGTTGTTGTTGATTCCGGTCTGCACATTGCGCGACTGCGCCTGGCCCTTGGCGTCCAGCACCCGCACCGGAAAACTGCCGTCGTTGTTGCGCGGGCCCAGCGCCGCCACCGGAATCGTCAGTACCGACTTGGCGGTGTCGAGCACCACGCGTACCTGCGCCGTCATGGAAATACGCAGGCGATGATCCGGGTTCGGCACCTCGAACAGCGCGTTGTAGAACACCGCCGTGTTCTGCTTCGGTGTGCCGGCGGGCGGGGTTTCGAGGAAGTTCTGCGGCGCCGGCTCGGTGCCGCGCAACTTGCCGTAGTAACGCTTGTCCTCACCCAGAATGGTGAAATACACCTCCTGCCCCGGCGCGATGTGGATGACGTCCGCCTCCGACACCTGAGCCTTGACGGTCATGGTGTCCAGGTCCGCCAGTTTCAACAGGATCGGCGCCAGTTGGTTGGCGATCACGGTCTGGCCTTCCTGGGTGACGATGCCCACCACGTCGCCGTCGATGGGTGCGACGATCCGCGTGTAGGCCAGGTTGACCTTGGCCGTGTCGATCTGGATATGCGCGCTCTTGATCTGCGCGTCCAGAGACAACAGGTTGGCCTGTTGCACCTCGTAGTTGGATTGCGCGGTTTCGAAATCCTGCCGCGAGATCGACGCGTCTTCCTGCAGATTCTGATAGCGCTCGTAGATTGCCTTGGTCTGGCGCAATTGAGCCTGAGTCGCCCGGCGCTGGGCTTGCAGGTTTTCCTCGTCGACCTGCGCCTGACGCAAGGTGTTCTGCAGCACCAGCGGGTCGATTTCCGCCAGCCACTGGCCCTTCTTGACCTTGTCGCCGACCTTGACCTTCAGCGACTTCAACTGCCCCGAGACCTGGGCACCGACGTCCACCTGCTTGATGCCTTCCAGCAATCCGGTGGCCAGCACCGCATTTTCAATGTCACCGCGTTCAACCGTGGCGGTCAGGTATTGCGGTGCTTCAGCCGGTGCCTGCACCGTGTAGAACACCAACCCGGCCACCAGCGTCAACGCGATTCCCAGACCGACTTTGCGCAACTTCGACTGTTCCATAAATGACCACAATTCCGTTCAGGGTTGAGCCCGGCCAGAGGCCGGGTTCCAGGATAAAAACTTCAATCAGGACAACACTTGACCCGCCGCCACCGTCAGCCCGTCATGCCACCACGCCGCGAGACTGAAGACGTTGGGCGCCTTGAGGATCGTGAAGTGGTTGCCGGGGCCGTACCACACCGCCAGATCCCGGGCCTCGCGCTGCCAGCCTTCGAGCATCGCTGCCTGTTCGCGCTGGTTGCCCGAGGCGTCCAGTGTCGGATCGTCCACCAGCGCCAGACGCACCGGTCCGGTATAGGCCAGCGCCGGCTGATAGACCGTGCGCAGCGCCGTGGCGAAGGTACGCACCGGGCCCTGCATCGCGTCAGCTGACGAGCGTTCGGACAGCACACCGGCATGCACCAAGCCGTCATGCAGCAGACGCATTTGCGTAGCGTCATCGGCTTCAGCGAAGGCCAGTGCATCGATCGCCAAAGACTTGCCGCTGGACAATTGCAGCGACTCGATCAGTCGCAGCAACGCCGCCGTCGTGGTGTACGGCTTGCCCACGACGCTGTTGCCACCCGGCGATTCGCTGTCGATCAGGGTCAGGGACGCCACCTCGCGCCCCGCAGCCTGCAACTGCGCCGCCATGGCGTAGGCCACCCAGCCACCGAACGAATGCCCGATCAGGTGCACCGGTCCTTGCGGATACAACTGCTCAAGTGCCCGCAGGTAGAACGTGGCCGCACTTTCGACCCGGCTGTGCGGCACGGTTGCGCCGTCGAGGCCACGGGGTTGCAGCCCGTAAATCGGCCACTCCGGCCCCAGCGCCTCGGTCAGGTGGATGAACCCTGTGACACTGTCGCCAGCCCCCGGCACACAGAAAATCGGCGCATGCCCGGCGTGACCGGTCTGGATCGTCAACAGCGGCTGATACGCCCGGGATTCGATCACTGCCGACGCCTGAACTGCCTGACCGAGCGCGTGACCAAGCACCTGCACATGCGGCGCCTGCATCATGCTCTGGTGATCGCCCGGCACATCGATGCAGTGCAGGAGCGTGGCCGGCACTTCATCCGACCAGCCCAGGGTCGGATGACGACGAGACAGCTCCGTCGGATGCTCCTGCGCCCGGAACAGGTAAAGCGGCAAGCCCAACGGATTGATCCGGTAATGCGCCAGCGCATGCCCGTGGGCGACCTCGCGGTCGAGGTAGTGCCAGAGGTCTTGCGGCGCGGCGGCGGCCATCTCCGGATGCAGCAATTGCTCGTCCCGGCAGCGCTGCAACAGTGGCTGGAAGTCGATCTGTTCCAGTTCGGTCTGCAACAGCGCCAGATGCGCCAGGGCGGCTTGCCCCGCGTCGCCAAGAGAGGCCCGGTACATCGTGCAGTGCTGCAGCAACTGGCGCTTGTGCGCATGCTCGTCGCTCCAGCGCGCCTTGCCCTGATCGGTCAGGCGCGGCACGAAACTGTCGATCAGGCCAACGAACGCCACCGTCTCATCCATACCGAGCAACTGCATCGCCACTTCATAGGCCAGCACCCCGCCGAACGACCAGCCGGCCAGACGATACGGCCCCTGTGGCTGCACCGAACGGATGATCTCCACCATGCGCGCCGCCAGGCATTCCATGGTGCGCAGCGGTGCCTGGCCGAACGGGATGCCCGGCAGGCCGTAGATCGGGAAATCACCCTCGATGTGCAGGCCCAGCGCCGGGAAGTACGCGTCCATCCCGCTGAACTCATGCATCAGGAACAGCGGCGAGCCTGCGCCACCGGCCCGCACCAAGACCAGCCCGTCATCCTGTTGTTCTGCGCCAGTACGCTGGCTGAGCAATGTACCGAGCGACTCGATGCTGGCGTGCTGGAACAGCTCGGCCAGCGTCACTTCCAGCCCGCTCTGCTGCATCAGGTTGACCAGACGAATCGCCAGCAACGAGTGCCCGCCCAGTTCGAAGAAGTTGTCGTGACGACCCACCTGCTCGACCTGCAACACCTCGGCCCACAACTGTGCCAAAGTCTCTTCCAGCGGATTGGCCGGGGCCTTATAGGCGCGGCTGAGCAGCGCGTCCTGCGCCGGGATCGGCAAGGCTTTGCGGTCCACCTTGCCGTTGTTGTTCAGCGGCAAGGCGTCGAGTTGCACCCAAGCCGAGGGCACCATGTACTCCGGCAGACGCGACTGCAATTGGCTGCGTAAAGTAGCGCTGTCCACGCCCTCTTCGGCGGTGAAATACGCCACCAGACGCAGCGGTTCCTGGCCGTCCTGACGGGCCAGCACGATGGCCTCCTTGACCCCTTCGCAGTTCAGCAGGCGGTTTTCGATTTCTCCCAGTTCGATGCGGAAACCACGAATCTTTACCTGATCGTCGTTGCGTCCGATGCATTCCAGTTGCCCCGGTGCCAGCCAGCGTGCGAGGTCGCCGGTGCGGTAAAGCAACGCACCCGGTTGATCGCCGAACGGGTCTTGCAGGAATTTCTCGGCGGTCAGGTCCGGGCGATTCAAATAGCCCAGCGCCACGCCCTGGCCGCCGATGTACAGCTCGCCGGTTACACCCATCGGCACCGGTTGCTGACGGGCGTCGAGTACGTAGATCTGGGTGTTGGAGATCGGGCCGCCAATCGGCACGCTGTCGGCATCTTCTGCCACTTCGCGCACTTCGAACGTCGTGGCATAGGTGGTGGTTTCGGTCGGGCCGTAGCAGTGGACGATGCGCAGGTTTGGCGCCTCGGCCAGCAAGCGGCGGAAGGCCGCTGGATCGGCGCGTTCGCCACCGCACAACACCATGCGCAGGCCTTTCAGTGCCTCGGGGATCAACTGCACGTACTGGTTGAACAGCGCGGTGGTGACGAACAGGATCGTGGCACCCGAAGCTGCCAATTCTTGTCCGAAGGCTTGCGGATCAAGCAAGGTCGTGTGATCGATGACTACCACTCGACCACCATTGAGCAACGGCCCCCAGACATCCATCGTGCTGGCGTCGAACGCCGGGTTGGAAGCGAATGCCACGCGATCCTGCGGGTTGAAATCCGCATAGCCGTTGTTGATCACCAACCGGCCAATCGCCCGGTGCGGCACCATCACACCCTTCGGTGTGCCGGTGGAACCGGAGGTGTACATGATGCAGGCCAGGGACTCGGAAGACTGCGGCAAATCCGGGTTGTGAACCGGTTGTGTGTCCAACGACAGCAAATCCAGATCAATCCGGCGCACAGCGTAATCAGCCGTTTCAGTGCTCAAGGTCAGCAGCGCTTTCGCCCTGCAATCCTCAACCATGAACGCCTGACGTTCAGCCGGCGCATTGATGTCCAGCGGCACATAAGCCGCCGCGCATTTACCGATGGCCAGTTGCGCGACCAGCAGATCCAGCGAACGAGGCAGCAGGATCGCCACGTGGTCGCCCGGTTGCACGCCCTGCCCGTTCAGGTAATGGGCCAGGCGATTGGCCCGTTGATTCAACGCTTCATAAGTCAACGCCGCGCGGCCATGCACCGCCGCCACCGCTTGCGAGTGCTTCATCACCTGCTGTTCGAACAGACGATGAACCGTCAACGTCGCCGGGTAATCCCGTTGAGTGGCGTTGAACTCGACCAGCAATTGCCGGCGCTCATCCCGCGGCAAGATCGACAACTGATCGATGCCCAGTTGCGGCGTCCGCTCCAGCGCCTGCAACAAGCTCTCGACCGCAAGATCCATGTAGTCGCAGATCCGCCCGGCGTCGATCCCGGCCATGGTCAACGCGGTCAGGCTGAAGTCTTCGCCCAGATCATCGACGCTCAGGCTCAGGCGGTAGTTGCTGTGTTCTTCGGCATCGAGCAACTGCATGCCCTGCCATGCCGCCACGACGTCGTCGGACGGCGTGCCCCCGCCGCCACTGTGACGGTAATTGAACAAGGCATTGAACAGCGGCACCCCCGGCGCCATGGCGCTGCAGCGTTGCACCAGCGCCAGCGGCGCGTGTTCGTGATGCAGCAGGCGGTTCAAGCGCTGATGGGTCGCCAGCGCGGCTTCTTTCACCGATTGCCCGTCCAGATCGATGCGCAGCGGTAAGGTGTTGATGAACACGCCCAGCGCCCGCTCGGCACCTTCACCACCGTGCAAGCGGCCGAGCATCACGGTGCCGAACACCACGTTTTCACGCCCCGACAGTTGCCCCAGCACGCTGGCCCAGGCCAGGTGCATCAGGCTGGCAGCGCTGATGCCCAGACGCCTGGCCTTGGCCCTGACCCGCTGGCTCAGCGCGGTGCTCAACAGCCGCTGCGCATGCCCGTTGCCGCCATCCGCGACAGTGCCCTGGCCATACGGCAGGGTCGGTTCGTCGATATCGCCGAGCATGTCGCGGAAGAACGTCTCATGTTCCTCCTCGCTGAGCCCCGAGCGAGTGCGGGCGACATAGGTGCGATACGGCACCGGTTCGGCCAGCTGCCGCACCTGGCCGAGCAGGACCGACTGCATCTCGTGGCGCAGCACCTCCAGCGCAATGTGGTCCATGATCAGGTGATGGAACAGCAGCAGCGCCACCACACGCCGATTGACCGCGTCCCAGCTGTGCACCACGCGCATCAGTGGCGCCTGAGTGACGGCCATGCGGTAGTGGCGGGTATCGAACCGGTTGCGCAACTGGCTCAATGCATCCGTTTCACTCTCGTCCAGCTCCACCGTTTCACACACCAACGACGCCTGACGCCAGACCACTTGCACCGGTTCTTCCAGGCCGTCCCAGAACAGCGACGTACGCAGGATGTCATGGCGTTCGATCACGGCCTGCAAGGCTTCGGCGAACACCCGCAGACGGGATTCATCGGCAAACGCGAACTGCGCCTGCAACACATACGGATCGCCCTGAGGTGCCGACAAGTGATGGAACAGGATGCCGGCCTGCAACGGCGCCAGCGGGTAAATGTCCTGCACGTTCGCGGCGCCACCGGGAATGCTGGCGACGATGCGGTCAATGGCAGGCTGATCCAGTGCAACCAGTGGCAGCATGTCAGGGGTGATGTGTTTGCAGTCCGGTGCAATCCGGCTGGCCGGGATTTCGGCCTCCGTCTCATCGCCGACCGCAGCGGCTAGAGCGGCAAGCGTCGGCTGGCTGAACAGCACACGCACATCGGCCGTCAGCCCGACATGGCGCATCCGCGCCACCAGGTTGACCGCCATCAGCGAATGTCCGCCCAGCTCGAAGAAGTTGTCGTGGCGCCCTACCCGCTCCACGTTGAGCAGTTCGGCCCAGAGTCCGGCCAGCAGGATTTCCACCTCGCCGACCGGGGCTTCGTATTCGCGAGTGATGACCGAGGCCTGATCCGGCACCGGCAGAGCCTTGCGGTCGAGCTTACCGTTGGGACTCAGCGGCAGCGCATCGAGGTGCACGAACACCGCCGGCACCATGTAATCCGGCAGATGCTCAAGCAGGTGACCGCGCAGCACGTCGATTTCCAGCCGGGAGCCGGTGTAGTAAGCGACCAAACGCTTGTCTCCCGGCACGTCTTCACGGGCCAGCACCGCGGCTTCCTGCACGCCGCCGATGTCAGTCAGGCGTGACTGGATTTCACCCAGTTCGATGCGCAGGCCACGGATCTTCACCTGATCGTCGTTGCGGCCCAGGTATTCGATGTTGCCGTCGGCCAGATAACGGGCGACGTCGCCGGTGCGGTACAGGCGGCCGTTTGGCTGGAATGGATCCTGAAGGAAACGCTCGGCGCTGAGTTCAGGACGGTTCAGGTAACCGCGCGCCACCTGCACGCCGCCGATGTAAAGCTCGCCGACCACGCCTTGCGGCACCGGTTGTTGCTGGGCATCGAGGATGTACATCCGCGTGTTGGCGATCGGTTTGCCGATTGGCGTGTTGTCCGGGGTTTGCTCCAGCGGACCAGAGCAATCCCACGCGGTAACGTCCACCGCCGCTTCGGTCGGGCCGTAGAGGTTGTGCAATCCAGAGCCCGGCAATTGCTGCTTGAAGCGCCGCACCAGACTGCCCGGCAGCGCTTCGCCGCTGCACATCACCTGGCGCAAACCGTGGCAACGTGCGCTATCGCCATGGGCGAGGAACACGTCGAGCATCGACGGTACAAAGTGCAGCGTGGTGATGTGTTCGCGCTCGATCACTTCGCTCAGATAGAGCGGATCCTTGTGCCCGCCCGGACGGGCCATCACCAGTCGGGCGCCGGTCATCAACGGCCAGAAGAACTCCCACACCGAGACGTCGAAGCTGAACGGCGTCTTTTGCAGCACTGAATCTTCAGCCGTCAGGCAATAGGCGTCCTGCATCCAAAGCAAGCGGTTGACTACACCACTGTGCTCGTTGATCACGCCTTTCGGCTGACCGGTCGAACCCGAGGTGTAGATCACGTAAGCCGTGTGTTGCGGAGTCAGCCCATCGACGTAAAGGTTATCCGCCGACAACGATTGCCAGGTGTCGTGATCCAGATCGACCACCGGCACCGCCACCTCACCCAGCAACGAGCGGGTCGAGCCTTGCACCAGCACCGCCGAAGGCGCGCTGTCTTCCAGCATGTAGGCCAGCCGCTCCAGCGGATACGCCGGATCCAGCGGCACATAACCGCCGCCGGCCTTCAGAATCGCCAGCAGCCCGACCACCATCTCCAGCCCGCGCTCGACGCAGATCGCCACCCGCGCATCCGGGCCAACGCCCAAGCCACGCAAGTGATGCGCCAGACGGTTGGCCCGCTGATTCAGCTCGGCATAACTCAGTTGCTGCTCGTCGGAAAGCACCGCCACAGCCTGCGGCGTGCGCAACACCTGCGCCTCGAACAGACCGTGAATGCTTTGCTGAAGGTTGTAATCAACGTCAGTGGCATTGAAGCCGTGCAGCAAATGCCGGCGTTCATCCTCTGCCAGCACATCGACCTGCTCCAGCAATGCCTGATCATTGCTGACCATGGCCTGCAGCAATTGCTGCAAGTAACCGGCGTAACGCTGGATCGTCGATTCATCGAACAGCGCCGTGGCGTATTCCAGTGAGCCCCGGATCACGCCCTGGGCCTCGCCCAACGTCAACGACAGATCGAACTTGGCGAAGTGACTCGGCTCGGCTACGCCTTCCAGTGTCAGATCACCAAGAGCCAGGGTCGCACCGCTGCCGCTGTCCCAACTCAACAGCGTCTGGAACAACGGACTGTGGGACAGGCTGCGCACCGGCCGGGTGATTTCCACCACTTGTTCGAACGGCAGATCCTGATGGGCCTGCGCCTCAAGGGTGCGGGCCTTGACCCGGGCCAGCAACGCCTCGACGGTGAGCGCGCCCGAAGTATCGATGCGCACGGCAAGCGTGTTGACGAACAGTCCGATCAACCCTTCGATTTCCGCCCGGTTACGGTTGGCGACCGGCGAGCCGATCACCACGTCCGACTGCCCGGACAAGCGACCGAGCAACATCGCCCAGGCACTCATCACCGCCATGTACGGCGTCACGCCGTGGCGTTGGCACAGCGCCTTGAGACCGGCGCTCAAGTGCTCGTCCAGCCGGATGTCGACACTGCTGCCGGCGTAATCCTGCAAGGCCGGACGTGGGCGGTCGGTCGGCAGCATCAACAGTGCCGGCGCACCGGCCAGGGTCTGTTGCCAGTAGTCGCTCTGTCGCTGCAAGACTTCGCCGCTCAACCAGCGGCGCTGCCACACGGCGTAGTCGCTGTACTGCAACGCCAGCGGCGGCAGCGGATCGCCCTCGCCGTGGCTGAACGCCTGGTACAGCGCCATCAGTTCGCGGGTCAGCACACCCATCGACCAGCCATCGGAGACGATGTGGTGCAGGGTCAGCAGCAACACATGATGATCATCGGCCAGTCGCACCAGACGCCCGCGAATCAGCGGATCGTCCTGCAAATCGAACGGCCCCGAGGCTTCACCCTGAATCAGCGCGAGCAAGGCGTCGTCGGCCTGCGGGTGCCGGCGTAAGTCTTCGACCCGCAGCAGCACTCCGCTGTCGAGGGGCGCGATCAGCACCTGGGCTTCATCGTTGAACTGGGCGAAGCGGCTGCGCAGGGTTTCGTGACGCTCGACGATCCGCGCCAATGCCCGTTGCAGGGCCGCTTCGTCGAGGCGACCGCGCAAGCGCAGGCCGAGGGGAATGTTGTAGGCAGTGTTCGCCCCTTCCAGTTGCGCCATGAACCACAACCGTTGCTGGGCAAACGACAACGGCAGCGTGCCGTCACGCGGCGCCGGCATGATCGCCGGTTGCGTGCAGCGTCCGGCCTGGGCCAGCACCTCGGCGACAGCGGCGAGTTCGGCATTGGCGAACAACTCGGCGAGGGTCAGTTCCACCCCCAGCCGCTGGCGAACCTGAGACAGCATGCGCATCGCCAGCAACGAGTGGCCGCCCAGTTCAAAGAAATGATCCTGACGCCCGACCTGCTCGACCTGCAGCACCTCGGCCCAGATCTGCGCCAGGGCAGTTTCCAGTTCACCTTGCGGCGCCTGATAGTCGCGGGTGAACAAGGCACTGCGATCCGGCACCGGCAAGGCCTTGCGATCGACTTTGCCGTTGGCGGTCAGCGGCAGCGCGTCGAGTCTGACGAAGGCCGCCGGCACCATGTATTCCGGCAGTTGACCGAGCAGATGCGCCCTCAGGTCGGACACCGCCAGCGCTTCGCCCTGCCCGTGTTCAGTGAAATACGCCACCAGTCGCACCTGCCCGGGTTCGTCTTCGCGGGCCACCAGCACCGCTTCCTGGATGCCGGGCAACTGATTCAGGCGAGTTTCAATTTCCCCCAGCTCGACCCGCACGCCACGGATTTTCACCTGATCGTCGTTGCGCCCCAGGTACTCGATGGAACCGTCGGCGCGCCAGCGCGCCAGGTCGCCGGTGCGGTACATGCGCCCGTGATTGAACGGGTCGCGCAGGAAGCGTTCTTCGGTCAGATCAGATCGATTGAGATAACCCCGAGCCACACCGGCGCCACCCACATACAGTTCTCCAGCCACGCCAACCGGCACCGGACGCTGCTGTTCATCGAGCAGGTACACCGTCGCGTTGGCGATCGGTTTGCCGATGTGCAGCGCCTGTCCCGCCTCGACAATGCCCGACGTTGCAACCACCGTCGCCTCGGTCGGGCCGTAGTTGTTGACCACATCGAAGGACTGCTGACGGTTGAACTGACGCAGACGGTCGCCGCCAATCAGCAGTGTGCGCAGGGTCGGGTGTTCGAGGTTCTGGCTGAACGCGTATTCGGCCACCGGTGTCGGCAGGAAGCTCACGTCCAGCGGTTGCGCGCGCCACCAGTCGAGCAACGCGTCCACGTCTTCGCTGCCGTCGCGGGCCGGCGCCAGATGCAGGGTCGCGCCGGCGCACAGAGCCGGCCAGACTTCCCAGGCCATGGCGTCGAAACCGAATCCGGCGAGGCTCGACGTGTGGCGTCCGGCGCACAGATCGAAAGCTTTGCAGTGCCAGTCGACGAGGTTGCTCAAGGTGTGGTGCTCGACCATCACGCCCTTGGGCAGGCCGGTGGAGCCCGAGGTGTAGATCACGTAGGCCAGGTGTTCGACAGTCAGGTCCGGCACCTGCGGATTGCCGGTCTCGGTGTCCGGCCAGGCCTGCAAATCGAGGTCGATCACCGGCACGTCCAGCGCCGGCAGTCGTTCACGCAAATCACTCAGGCACAGCACCGCCACCGGGGCGCTGTCGCTCAGCAGATAGTTCAAACGCTCCGCCGGGTGCGCCGGATCCACCGGCACATAACCGGCGCCGGCCTTGAGAATGGCCACCAGCCCCACCAGCGTATCCAGCCCGCGTCGGGCAACGATAGCCACGCGATCGTCAGGACGAACGCCCAGCCCGATCAGGTGATGAGCCAAGGTGTTGGCCTGCCGGTTCAGCTCGGCAAAGGTCAACGCCTGCCCCTGACAGACCGCCGCGACCGCTTCGGGCCGCTCGACAACTTGCGCCTCGAATCGCTGCGCAATGGTCAGCCCCGACACAAACTCCGCATGGGTGTCATTGAACGCAACCAGCAACTGTTCACGCTCGTGAGCCTGAACCATCTCGAGCTGTTCCAGCTGCGCCTGATCGTTGGCGACCATCGCGTGCAGCAACTGCTCGAAGTAGCCGACATAACGCTGGATCGTCGACTCATCGAACAACGCCGTGGCGTATTCCAGCACGCCGCGAATGCCATCGCGGGTTTCGCCCAACGTCAGCGACAGGTCGAACTTGGCGAAGCGGGTCGGACCGGCCACGTTTTCCAGCGCCATCTCCCCCAGTTCCAGCGCCGGCCCTGAGCTGCTTTCCCAGCTCAGGGTGGTCTGGAACAACGGACTGTGGGACAGGCTGCGCGCCGGCCGGGTGACTTCCACCACCTGCTCGAACGGCAGGTCCTGATGGGCCTGGGCCTGCAATGTCAGCGTTTTGACCCGGGCCAGCAGCGCCTCGACGCTGAGCCCGCCGGAGGTGTCGATGCGCAGGGCCAGGGTATTGATGAACAAGCCGATCAGCCCTTCGATTTCCGCACGACCACGGTTGGCAACCGGCGAGCCGATCACAACGTCTGACTGGCCGGACAAGCGACTGAGCAACAGGGCCCAGGCGCTCACCATCGTCATGTACATCGTCACGCCATGGCGCTGGCTGAGTACCTTGAGGCCGGCGCTCAGTGGCTCGTCCAACCGAAACTCGACGCTGCTGCCGGTGTAATCCTGCTGCGCCGGACGCGGACGGTCGGTCGGCAGCACCAGCAAGGTCGGGGCCCCGGCCAGGGTTTGCTGCCAGTAATCGCTCTGTTGCTGCAGCACTTCGCCGCTCAACCAGCGGCGCTGCCAGATCGCGTAGTCGGCATATTGCAGCGCCAGTGGCGGCAGAGGATCGGCCTCCCCTGGCTGAACGCTTGATACAGCGCCATCAGCTCGCGGGTCAGCACGCCCATCGACCAGCCGTCGGAAATGATGTGGTGCAGGGTCAACAGCAACACATGGTGATCGTCGGCCAGCCGCACCAGACATCCGCGAATCAACGGATCGTTCTGCAAGTCGAACGGGGTCGAGGCCTGTTCACGGATCAACGCCTGCATGGCGTCGTCGGCGTGTGGATGCTGACGCAGATCCTCGACCCGCAGCAGCAGGCCGCTGTCGACCGGCGCAATCATCACCTGCACGTCATCGGCGTGCGGGACAAAACGGCTGCGCAGGGTTTCGTGGCGGTCGATGATCCGCGCCAGTGACCGTTGCAGCGCCGCCTCGTCGAGATGACCGCGCAAGCGCAGGCCCAGCGGGATGTTGTAGGCGGTGTTGACCCCTTCCATCCGCGCCAGAAACCACAGCCGCTGCTGGGCGAACGACAGCGGCAGCGCGCCGTCCCGTGGCACCGGCAACATGGCCGGCTGCGAGCTGCGTCCGGCCTGGGCCAGCACTTCGGCGACCGCTGCCAGTTCGGCATTGGCAAACAAGTCGCTCAGGGCCAGTTCGACGCCCAGACGTTGGCGAACCTGGGACACCATGCGCATCGCCAACAACGAGTGGCCACCCAGCTCAAAAAAGTGATCCCGGCGTCCGACCTGCCCGACCTGCAGCACTTCGCCCCAGATCCGCGCCAACGCGATTTCCAGCTCGCCGTGCGGTGCCTCGTAATGACGAGTGAACAACGCCGCGCGATCCGGCGCCGGCAAGGCCTTGCGGTCGACCTTGCCGTTGGCGGTCAGTGGCAACGCGTCCAGCCGCACGAACGCCGTTGGCACCATGTACTCGGGCAATTGCGCCAGCAGGCAGGCGCGCAGCTTGGCCACCGGTTGCGGTTCGACCTGAGCCTGTTCGGTGTAATAGGCGACGAGGCGCGGCTGGCCGGGCTCGTCTTCACGGGCCAGCAACACCGCTTCCTGAATGCCGGGGAGCTGGTTGAGACGGGTTTCAATCTCGCCCAGTTCGATGCGCACCCCGCGAATCTTCACCTGATCGTCGTTGCGTCCCAGGTACTCGAGGGTGCCGTCGTCCTGCCAGCGCGCCAGGTCACCGGTGCGGTACATGCGCCCGCTGTTGAACGGATCGTCGAGAAAGCGTTCGGCCGTCAGGTCCGGACGATTCAGATAACCCCGGGCAACCCCGGCGCCACCGACATACAACTCCCCCGCCACGCCGATGGGCACCGGACGTTGCTGCTCATCCAGCAGATACACCGTGGCATTGCTCACCGGCCGGCCGATATGCAGCGCCTGCCCGGCTTCGACCTTACCCGAGGTCGCCACCACCGTGGTTTCGGTCGGGCCGTAGTTGTTGATCACATCGAAATGCCGGTGACGGCTGAACTGCCGCAAGCGATCCCCGCCGATCAACAGTGTGCGCAAGGTCGGGTGTTCGAGGTTTTGACTGAAGGCGTATTCGGCTACCGGCGTTGGCAAGAAGCTCACGTCCAACGGCTGCGCGCGCCACCAGTCGAGCAAGGCATCGATGTCTTCGTTGCCGTCGCGGGTCGGGGCCAGGTGCAACGTCGCACCGGCACACAGGGCGGGCCAGACTTCCCAGGCCATGGCGTCGAAGCCGAAGCCGGCAAGGCTTGAAGTGTGACGACCGGCGCACAGGTCGAACGCGCTGCAATGCCAGTCGACGAGGTTCGACAAGGTACGGTGTTCGACCATCACGCCCTTGGGCAGACCGGTCGAGCCCGAGGTGTAGATCACGTAGGCCAGATGCCCGGCGGTCAGGCCCGGCACCTGCGGATCGAGGGCCAGGCTCAGTGGCCAGGTGCGGCGGTCGAGGTCGATCACCGGGGCGTCCAGCGTCGGCAACCGGTCACGCAGATCGCTCTGGGTCAGTACCACCGCCGGGGCACTGTCGCTGAGCAGGTAGCCCAGGCGTTCGGGCGGATGCGCCGGGTCAACCGGCACATAACCGGCCCCGGCCTTGAGAATCGCCAGCAGCCCCGCCAGTGTATCCAGCCCGCGGCGGGCGACGATGGCCACGCGATCATCGGGGCGCACGCCCAGGCTGATCAGATGATGGGCCAGGGCGTTGGCATGCAGGTTCAGCTCGGCGTAGGTCACTTGCTCACCGAGGAACACCGCCGCCACCGCTTCCGGCCGTTCAATGACTTGCGCTTCGAAACGCTGATGAATCGTCAACCCTTGCGGATAGTCGGCCCGGGTGGCGTTGAAGCCGCGCAGGATCTGCTCGCGCTCCGCGTCCGGGAGGATCGGCACCTGGCTGACCGGGGAATCCGGCGCCTGTTCCAGTGCGGACACCAGACCGTTCAGGGCGCCGAGCATGTAATCGCAAACCCGTTGCGGGTCGACTTCAGTGGTGGCGAGCAGGGTCAGGCTGAAGGCGTCGCCCAGGTCGTCGATACTCAGGGTCAGCGGATAGTTGGTGCGTTCTTCCGAGTGCAGGGTAGTGATGCCTTCCCATGCCGACAGGTTTTGTGCGCTGGCCGACGCGGCGCCATGGCTGTGGCGGTAATTGAGCAAGGCGCTGAACAGCGGCGTCGGCGCAGCCACACTGCTGCAGCGCTGGGCCAGCGCCAGCGGCGCGTGTTCATGGCGCATCAAGGTGGTCAGGCGTGCGTGGGTCGCCTGCACGGCGCTGCGCACGCTCTGAGCATCGACGTCTACTCGCACCGGCAAGGTGTTGATGAAAATGCCCAGCGCCCGGTCGGTAGCCTCGGCACCTTGCAGACGGCCCATTAGCACCGTGCCGAACACTACGTGTTGCTTGCCGGCAAGCGAGGCCAGCACTTGCGCCCAGGCCAGGTGGAACAGACTGGCCGCGCTGACCCCGAGCTGCCGTGCCTGCCCCCGCAGGCGTTGGCCCAAGGCCGGTTCGACCGGCACGCTCAGTTCGGTGATGCCGTGCCCGTCGCCCTGCACATCCTGCAGGCCGAATGGCAGAGTCGGCTCGTCGATGTCACCGAGCATGTCGCGGAAGAACGATTCGTGCTCGGTTTCGCTGACACCCAGCCGTGCCTGCGCCACATAGTCACGAAACGCGACCGGCCGCCCCAGCAGATGGCCCTGCCCCGTGAGAAACGCACGCATCTCATGACGCACCACGTCGAGCGCCGAGTGATCCAGCGCCATGTGGTGAAACAGCAAAGTCGCGACCACCCGCTGCCCGGCTTCGTCCCAGGCATGGGCCAGGCCCATCATCGGCGCCCGGGTTACATCCATGCGAAATTCCCGGGCATCGAAACGCTCGTGCAAATACGCCAGCGCATCGCCTTCGGCATCGATCTCTTCCACCGGCAATTCGGCGTCACGCCAGACCACTTGCTGCGGCGTATCCAGTCCCTCCCAGACCACTGCCGTACGGAGGATGTCATGGCGATTGATCACAGCCTGCAAAGCCTCAACGAACGCGTTCAAACGCCCGCGATCGGCAAAGGCGAAATGCGCCTGCATCACGTACGGATCGCCCTGGGCGGCGCTGACGTGGTGGTAAAGAATGCCTTCCTGCAACGGCGCCAGCGGGTAGATGTCCTGCACATTGGCCGCGCCGCCCGGCACGTCGTCCACCAGACGGTCGATGGTCGCCTGATCGAGTTCGGCCAGGGTCAGCATCGCCGGTGTGATGCGCGTGGTGCCGGGTCCAATGCCATTGGCCGGCACGTCGACCTGGCCGCTCTTGGTCGCTGAATATTGCCCGGCCTTGATCAGCTCGATCAGCGCCGGTTTGTGCTCGCGCAACAGCGCCAGCACCGCCGGATCGCTCAGCGCCTGTTTGTTGCCTTGTACGCGCAACTGGTCGTCGGTGACCGCCAACTGGATGTCTTTCGCTTTAAGTGTTGCCAACAGTTCGATCACGTTCACAGGACGATCTCCATTCTTTCCGTAATTGCGGCGTATCCGGCCAGGGTCGGTTGTTCGAACAACGCCCTGACCTCGGCTTCCATGCCTTCCTGACGTAACCGGCCGATCAGACTGACCGCCAGCAATGAGTGCCCGCCCAGTTCAAAAAAGTTGTCGTGGCGCCCTACCCGCTCCACGTTGAGCAGTTCGGCCCAGAGTCCGGCCAGCAGGATTTCCACCTCGCCGACCGGCGCTTCGTATTCGCGAGTGATGACCGACGCCTGATCCGGTAACGGCAACGCCTTGCGGTCGAGCTTGCCGTTCGGACTCAGCGGCAATGCATCGAGATGCACGAACACCGCCGGCACCATGTAATCCGGCAGGTGCTCCAGCAGATGGCCACGCAGTACATCGATTTCCAGTCGGGCGCCGGTGTAGTAAGCGACCAAACGCTTGTCTCCCGGCACGTCCTCGCGGGCCAGCACCGCCGCTTCCTGAACGCCGCCGATGTCGGTCAGGCGGGACTGGATTTCACCCAGTTCGATGCGCAGGCCTCGGATCTTCACTTGGTCGTCGTTACGGCCCAGATATTCAATATTGCCGTCGGCCAGATAACGGGCGACGTCGCCTGTGCGATACATCCTTCCATTGAGTTGGAACGGGTCCTGAAGGAACCGCTCGGCGCTGAGTTCAGGACGATTCAGGTAACCGCGAGCAACCTGCACGCCGCCGATATACAGCTCGCCGACTACGCCTTGCGGCACCGGTTGTTGCTGGGCGTCGAGGATGTACATCCGGGTATTGGCGATCGGTTTGCCGATTGGCGTGTTGTCCGGGGTTTGCTCCATCGGTCCAGCGCAATCCCACGCCGTGACGTCCACTGCCGCTTCGGTCGGGCCATAGAGATTGTGCAAACCACTGTTCGGCAATTGCTGCTTGAAGCGCCGCACCAGACTGCCCGGCAGAGCTTCACCGCTGCACATCACCTGGCGCAAACCGTGGCAACGCGCGGTGTCGCCATGGGCGAGGAACACGTCGAGCATCGACGGCACGAAGTGCAGCGTGGTGATGTGTTCTTGCTCGATCACTTCGCTCAGGTACAGCGGATCCTTGTGCCCGCCGGGACGGGCCATCACCAACCGGGCGCCAGTCATCAGTGGCCAGAAGAACTCCCACACCGAAACGTCGAAGCTGAACGGGGTTTTCTGCAGCACTGAATCTTCAGCCGTCAGACGATAAGCGTCCTGCATCCACAGCAAGCGGTTGACTACACTACTGTGTTCGTTGATCACGCCTTTCGGCTGCCCGGTGGAGCCGGAGGTGTAGATCACGTAGGCCGTGTGTTGCGGGGTCAGTCCATCGACCGACGGGTTATCCGCCGACAACGATTGCCAGGTCTCGTGATCCAGATCGACCACCGGCACCGCCACCTCACCCAGCAACGCGCGGGTCGAGCCTTGCACCAGCACCGCCGATGGCGCGCTGTCCTCCAGCATGTAGGCCAGCCGCTCCAGTGGATACGCCGGATCCAGCGGCACATAACCGCCGCCAGCCTTCAAAATGGCCAGCAACCCGACCACCATTTCCAGCCCGCGCTCGACACAGATCGCCACTCGCGCATCCGGGCCGACGCCCAGACCGCGCAAGTGATGGGCCAAGCGATTGGCCCGAGCATTCAGCTCGGCATAGCTCAGCCGCTGCTCTCCGGAAAGCACCGCCACAGCCTGCGGCGACCGCAAGACCTGCGCCTCGAACAATCCATTGATGCTCTGCTGAAGGTCATAACCGACATCGGTCGCGTTGAAGTCGAACAACAGCCGCTGACGCTCCGCCCCCTCAAGAACCGGCAAACGATTCATCGCCTGCGTCGGTGCCTGTTCCAGCGCCTCCACCAACGCCAACAACGCCGTCTGCATGTAGCCGCAAATCCGCTGCGCGCCGATGTCCGCCGGCACCATGGCGATCAGCGAGAAGCCGTTGCCCAGGTCATCGACGTTCAGGCTCAGCGGGTAGTTGGTGCGCTCTTCGCTGCTCAGGGTCTCGATGCCCTGCCAGGCCTGAACCACGCTGTCCGCATGCTCTGCACCGTGGCTGTGCCGATAGTTGAGCATCGCGCTGAACAACGGCGACGGCGCCGCGATCCCGCTGCAACGCTGGGCCAGTGCCAGCGAAGCGTGTTCGTGGCCCAGCAGCGCAGTGAGACGCTGATGCGTCGCCTTGACCGCCTCGCGCACCGGGGTTTCGCCCAGATCGACCCGCAACGGCAAGGTGTTGATGAACATGCCCAGTGCACGGTCGGCACCCTGGCCGCCTTGCATCCGGCCCATCAGCACGGTGCCGAACACCACGTTGTCCTGCCCGGAGGTCGCCGCCAGTACCTGGGCCCAGGCAAGGTGGAACAGGCTGGCCACGCTGATGCCCATCTGCCGTGCCTGACTGCGCAGGCGCAGGTTCAGGCCGCTGTCGAGGACCTGCTGCACTTCCTCGATGCCGCGTCCGTCGCCGCGCACATCGCGCAGACTGAACGGGAGGGTCGGCTCGTCGATGTCGCCGAGCATGTCGCGGAAAAATGCCTCATGCTCCTGCTCCGTGACACCCAGCCGCGCCTGTGCCACGTAATTTCGATACGGCACCGCCGCCGGCAACGGCTCATCGGAGCCGCGCAGGTAAGCCTGCATTTCGTGGCGCACCACTTCCAGCGCGGTGTGGTCGAGCACAATGTGATGGAACAGCAGCATCGCCACCACCCGGCCACGGGCCGGATCCCGGGCATACACCAGGCGCAGCAACGGCGCCTGGGCGATGTCGAGGCGGTAATGCCGGGCATCGAAGCGGGCATGCAACTGTTCAAGGATGTCGCCGGCCGCAGGATCGAGCAGGACCTCCTGCACCACCAGTTCAGCCCGACGCCACACCACCTGCACCGGCACGCTCAAACCTTCCCACACCACACCCGTACGCAGCACGTCATGGCGGTCGATGACCTGTTGCAACGCCGCACTGAAACGCTGCACACGTTCAAGACTGTCGAACGCGATACGCGATTGCAGCAGGTACGGATCGCCCTCTCCCGCGCTCAAGTGGTGATAAAGAATGCCTTCCTGCAACGGCGCCAGCGGATAGATGTCCTGCACATTGGTAGCGCCACCCGGCACGCTGGACACCACGCGGTCGATGGCGGCCTGATCCAGCGAAACCAGCGTCAGCATCTGCGGAGTGATGCGGGTGCAATCGGCTGCAATGCGATTGGCCGGCACTTCGATTTCACGACCGCTGCCCACAGCCGCAGCCAGCGCGGCCAGGGTCGGCTGACTGAACAGCACCCGCACATCGGTGCTCAGGCCGATCTGGCGCATGCGTTCGATCAGGCTCACCGCCAGCAGTGAGTGCCCGCCCAGTTCGAAGAAGTGATCATGGCGCCCGACCCGTTCGACGTTCAGCACCTCGCCCCACAGTCGGGCCAGGGCGATTTCGGTCTCGCCGAGCGGAGCCTCGTACTCGCGCACCAGCACCGACTCGGCACCGGGAGCCGGCAGCGCCTTGCGCTCCACCTTGCCATTGGGGCTCAGTGGCAGGCTGTCGAGCGCGACGAAAGCCGACGGCACCATGTAGTCCGGCAGGCGTGCAAGCAAGTGTTCGCGCAACGCCTCGATCCCCGGTTGCCCGGCCTCGGCGTGCCAGGTGAAGTACGCCACCAGACGTTCTTCACGCACCAGCACCACGGCCTCACGCAGGGCCGGATGGCTGAGCAGTTGCGCTTCGATTTCACCCGGTTCAAGGCGCAGGCCACGCAACTTGACCTGGAAGTCGTTGCGCCCGATGAATTCGAGCTGACCATCGGCACGGTAGCGCACCAAGTCGCCCGTGGCATACAACCGGTCGCCGGCCACGAACGGGCTCGGGACAAACCGTTCAGCCATCAACTGCGGCAGGCCCAGATAGCCCCGCGCGACCCCGGCACCACCAATGAACAACTGACCGATGACGCCCATCGGCACCGGCTGCTCGGCGGTATCCAGTACATACAAACGGGTGTTGATGATCGGTCGCCCGATCGGCAAGGCGTTGTCCGGCACCGGCATCGACGGTTCCAGCGTCCACACCGTGCTGTCGACCGTGGCTTCGGTCGGGCCGTAGACGTTGTGCAAGCGCACCTGCGGCAGGCGCTCGCGCACAAGGCGCGCCAGTGTCGGTGTCAGGTCGCCGCCGCCACAGAACACATCGGTGAGGCTGCTGCACTGGCTGACGTCGTCCTGCTCGAGGAACTGTTGTAGCAACACCGGCACAAACTGGATCACGCTGATCCGCTGCTCGCGAATCACCTGCGCCAGATACGCCGGCTCGCGGTGCCCGTCAGGACGCGCCAGCACCAGACGCAAACCGGCGCTCAATGGCCAGAACAGCTCCCAGACCGAGGCATCGAAACTGAACGGGGTTTTCTGCAACAGCGCGCCGTCCGTCACGGCGGGACACAGCTGCGAACTCCAGTGCAGCAGGTTGCCGACGCCGCGATGCTCGACCATCACGCCTTTCGGCGCCCCGGTCGAACCGGAGGTGTAGATCACGTAGGCCAGGTTCGAAGCGTTGAGGCCCGGTACTTGCGGATTGTCCTGCGGGTTGAATGTCCAGTGGTCCTGATCCAAATCGATCACCAGCGCGGTGCTCTCTTCGAGCAATGCGCGAGTCGCCCCATGCACCAGCACCGCTACCGGCGCACTGTCCTTGAGCATGTAATCCAGACGTTCCGCCGGGTACGCCGGGTCCAGCGGTACATAGGCACCGCCGGCCTTGAGGATGCCGAGCAGACCGACCATCAGTTCCAGCCCGCGCTCGACGCAGATTGCTACCCGCGAATCCGGCCCCACACCCAGTTCGCGCAGGTGATGGGCCAGACGGTTGGCCTGAGCATTGAGTTCGGCGTAGGTCAGCCGCTGCTCACCGGCCTGCAACGCGATGGCTTGCGGCGTACGTTGGACTTGCGCTTCGAACAACCCGTGAACGGTTTGCTCCAGATTGTCTGCGGTGCCGGTGGCGTTAAGGTCGTACAGCACCTGCTGACGTTCTGCACCGTCGAGGATCGGCAAGCGATTCAGCGGCTGATCCGGTGCCTGTTCCAGGGCATCCGCCAGTTTCTCCAGCGCGGTCTGCATGTAGTCGCAGATGCGCTGTGAACCGATGTTCGCCGGGGTCATGGCGGTGAGCACGAAACCGTTGCCCAGATCATCGACGCCCAGGCTCAGCGGATAGTTGGTGCGTTCTTCGCTGCTCAGGGTCTCGATGCCTTGCCAGGCCTGACGGACGCTTTGCTGCTGCGCCTCGTCGGCGCTGTGCCGGTAGTTGAGCATCGAACTGAACAGCGGCGACGGCGCGGCCACGCCGCTGCAACGCTGGGCCAGCGCCAGTGACGCATGCTCATGGCCGAGCAATGCGCTCAGACGTGCATGCGTCGTCCGAGCCCCTTCGCGCACCGGGGTTTCACCGAGATCGACCCGCAGCGGCAAGGTGTTGATGAACATCCCCAACGCCCGGTCGGCACCCTCGCCGCCCTGCATCCGGCCCATCAGCACCGTGCCGAATACCACACGATCCTGCCCGGACGTCGCGCCCAGCACCTGCGCCCACGCAAGGTGGAACAGGCTGGCCACGCTGATGCCCAGTTGCCGGGCCAGGCTGCGCAGACGCTGACCGGTTGCAGCGGTCAGGGCCTGTTGCGTTTCCTCGATGTCGCGACCGTCGCCTTGCACATCCTGCAAACCGAACGGCAGAGTCGGCTCGTCGATATCGCCGAGCATGTCGCGGAAGAATGCTTCGTGGTCCTGCTCGCTGACACCCAGCCGCGCCTGCGCAACGTAATTACGATAAGGCACCGCCGCGCCCAACGAGGCTTCGCGCCCCTGCAGGCAGGCGAGCATTTCGTGCTGCACCACGTCCAGCGCGGTGTGATCCATCACGACATGGTGGAACAGCAACATCGCGACTACCCGGTCGTGGGCCGGATCACGGGCATACACCAGACGCAGCAACGGTGCCTGGCTGATGTCGAGGCGGTAATGACGGGCATCGAAACGCCCGTGCAATTGCTCGAGGATGTCGCCCTGTGCAGGGTCGAGCACAATTTCCTGCACCGCCAGTCCGGCGTGACGCCACACCACCTGCATCGGCGCGGCCAGTTCCTGCCAGATCACCGCCGTGCGCAGGATGTCGTGGCGGGCAATGACCTGACGCAGCGCCGACGCAAACGCGTCCACACGTTCGACGCTGTCGAAGGCCAGCCGCGATTGCAGCAGGTACGGGTCGCCCTGTTCGGCGCTCAAGTGGTGATAAAGGATGCCTTCCTGCAACGGCGCCAGCGGATAAATGTCCTGCACGTTCACGGCGCCACCGGGCACCGTGGCAACGATGCGGTCGATGCTCGCCTGATCAAGCTCGGTCAGGCTCAACAGGTCCGGGGTGATATGGGTGCAATCAGCAGGAATGCGGTTGGCCGGTACTTCGATCTCACGACCGCTGCCCACCGCAGCGGCCAGCGCAGCCAGCGTTGGCTGGCTGAACAGCACGCGCACATCGGTGTTCAGGCCGATCTGGCGCAGACGTTCGATCAGGCTCACTGCCAGCAGCGAATGGCCGCCCAGTTCAAAGAAGTTGTCGTGACGACCGACCTTTTCCAGCTTCAGGACGTCGGCCCAGATCTGCGCCAGCGCGGTTTCCACCGGGCCTTGCGGGGCTTCGTATTCACGGCTGAGCCAGGCGTTCTGATCCGGCTCCGGCAAGGCCTTGCGGTCGAGTTTGCCGTTGGCGGTCAGCGGCAAGGCGTCGAGTCGCACGTAAGCCGCCGGGATCAAGGCTTGCGGCAGAAGCCCTTGCAGATGATTGCGCAAGGCTTCGATATCGGCCGGTGCCCGTTCGGTGAACCACACCAGCAACTGCCCGTCGCGCACCAGCGCCACGGCGTCCTGCACCGTCGGGTGGCTGGCCAGCGCGGCTTCGATTTCCCCGAGTTCGACCCGCACGCCGCGCAGTTTCACCTGATCGTCGTTGCGGCCCAGGTATTCGATATTGCCGTCCGCCCGCCAGCGCGCGAGGTCGCCGGTGCGGTACATCCGCGCCTGCGGCTGGTCGCTGAACGGGTCGGCGAGGAAGCGTTCGGCGGTCATTTCCGGACGGTTCAGGTAACCCCGCGCCACACCGGCGCCGGCCACGTACAACTCACCCGTCACACCAACCGGCACCGGGCGTTGCTGGTCATCCAGCAGATAGATGCGAGCGTTAGCCATCGGCTTGCCAATGTGCAGCGGCTGACCGACCTCCACCGGCCCGGAGGTCGCGACCACCGTGGCTTCGGTCGGGCCATAGTTGTTGATCACCGCAAAGCGCTGCGCACGGTTGAACTGGCGCAGTTTGTCGCCACCGATCAACAAGGTGCGCAGGGTCGGGTGTTGCAATTCGCGGCTGAAGGCGTATTCGGCCACCGGCGTCGGCAGGAAGCTCACCTGCAACGGCTGCGCCCGCCACCAGTCGAGCAATTCGTCCAGATGTTCATTGCTCACCGATTCCGGCGGCAGGTGCAGGGTCGCGCCGACGCATAATGCCGGCCAGACTTCCCAGGCCATCGCGTCGAAACCGAACCCGGCAACGCTGGCGGTGTGGCTGCCGGCGTGCAGGTCAAAGGCTTCGGTGTGCCAGTGCACAAGGTTTTCCAGGGTCGCGTGTTCGACCATCACGCCTTTCGGCTGGCCGGTGGAGCCCGAGGTGTAGATGACGTACGCAAGATTTGCCGGAGTCAGGTACGGCAGTTGCGGGTTGCTGTCGGGCAGGTGTTGCCAGGCGTCGCTGTCCAGATCGATCACCGGCATCATGCCCGGCAGATCCCGGGTCGAGGCCTGGACCAGCACGGCCACCGGATCGCTGTCCTGCAACAGGTAGGCAATGCGCTCCGCCGGGTGCGCCGGATCCACCGGCACATAACCGGCGCCGGCCTTGAGAATCGCCAGCAGCCCCACCAGCATCTGCGGGCCGCGACGCACGCAAATGGCGACGCGGTCGTCCGGTTGCACGCCGAGGCCGATCAAGTGATGGGCCAGTTGGTTGGCGCGCTGATTGAGCTGCCCATAGGTCAGCTGTTGCGCGCCCTGAATCACGGCGAGGGCATTCGGGTTGCGCCGGGCCTGCGCCTCGACCATTGCGTGAATCGTTGCGCCACGAGGATAGGCCGTGACCGGGGGATTGAAGCCCTCGACCAGACGCTCCAGTTCTGCGGTCGAAAGGATCGGCAAGCGGTTCAACGGTTTTTGCGGCGTCTGTTCCAGCGCCTGCACCAGTTGTTCCAGCGCGGTGTGCATGTAACTGCAAATCCGTTGCGCACCGATCTGGCTCACCGCCAGAACCGACAAGGCGAACCCTTCACCCAGATCGTCCACGCTCAGGGTCAGCGGGTAGTTGGTGCGCTCTTCACCGCCGAGTTTCTGCACGCCCTCCCAGATGCCCTGGCCGTTCTGCGATTGTTGCGCGGGGGCACTGTGACGGTAGTTGAACAAGGCACTGAACAGCGGCGACGACGCCGCGACACCGCTGCAACGCTGGGCCAGCGCCAGCGGGGCGTGTTCATGTCCCAGCAGCGCGGTCAGTCGTGCGTGAGTCGCCTTGACCCCGTCCCGCGCGCCGGCACCGACATCGATGCGCAGCGGCAAGGTATTGATGAACACCCCCAGCGCCCGGTCGGCGCCATCGCCGCCCTGCATCCGTCCCATCATCACCGTGCCGAACACCACATCGCGGCGGTTCGACAGCACGCCCAGCACTTGCGCCCAGGCCAGGTGCATCAGGCTGGCGGCACTCACGCCCAGTTGCCGCGCCTGTTCACGCAGACGTACATTGAGTTCAGTGGCCACCGGTTGCAGCGCTTCCTCGATGCCGTGACCGTCGCCCTGCACGTCCCGCAGCCCCAGCGGCAGGGTCGGCTCGTCAATGTCACCGAGCATCTCGCGGAAAAACGCTTCGTGTTCCTGCTCGCTGAGCCCCAGGCGTGCCTGGGCCACGTAGTTGCGATAGGGAATCGGCGCCGAAAGGCTGTCGACCTCACCGAACATCACACCGCGCATTTCATCGACGATCACTTCCAGCGCGGTGTGATCGAGAATCAGGTGATGGGACAGCAGGATCGCCACCACGCGCTGCTGCTTCGGATCTTCGGCATACACCATGCGCAGCAGCGGCCCCTGGCTGATGTCGAGGCGGTAGTGACGGGCATCGAAGCGCTCGTGCAACTGTTCAAGGATGTCGCCGTTTGCTGAATCCAGCGCGACGCGCTGAACCACCAGTTCGGCGTGGCGCCACACCACTTGATGAGGCGTCGCCAGGCCTTCGTGGACAACGCTGGTACGCAGGATGTCGTGGCGTGCGATGACCTGCTGCAAGGTGTCGGTGAAGGTGCGCAGGCGCTCGACACTGTCGAAGGCCAGCCGCGATTGCAGCAGGTAAGGGTCGCCCTGCTCCGCGCTCAAGTGGTGATAAAGGATGCCTTCCTGTAGCGGCGCCAGCGGATAGATGTCCTGCACGTTGGCGGCGCCGCCCGGCACTGTGGCGACGATCCGGTCGATGCCGGCCTGGTCCAGTGCGGTCAGGCTCAGCAGGTCCGGGGTGATGTGAGAGCAATCAGCAGGAATGCGGTTGGCCGGCACTTCGATTTCGCGACCACTGCCTACCGCCGCAGCCAGTGCAGCCAGGGTCGGCTGGCTGAACAGCACGCGCACGTCGGTGCTCAGGCCGATCCGGCGCAGGCGCTCGATCAGGCTCACCGCCAGCAACGAGTGCCCGCCCAGCTCGAAGAAGTTGTCGTGGCGACCAACCTTTTCCAGCTTCAGGACATCGGCCCAGATCTGCGCCAGCGCAGTTTCCACCGGGCCTTGCGGGGCTTCGTATGCCTGGCTGAGCCAGGCGCCCGGATCCGGCAGCGGCAAGGCCTTGCGGTCGACCTTGCCGTTGTTGTTCAGCGGCAACGCATCGAGCTGCACCCAGGCCGAGGGCACCATGTATTCCGGCAGGCGTGCCTGCAATTGGCTGCGCAGGCTGGCGCTGTCCACTCCCTTTTCGGCCGTGAAATACGCCACCAGACGCAGCGGTTCCTGGCCGTCCTGACGGGCCAGCACGATGGCTTCCTTGACCCCTTCACAGTTCAGCAGGCGGTTTTCGATTTCTCCCAGTTCGATGCGGAAACCACGGATTTTCACCTGATCGTCGTTGCGGCCGATGCATTCCAGTTGCCCCGGTGCGAGCCAGCGTGCGAGGTCGCCGGTGCGGTACAGCAGCGCCCCCGGCTGATCGCCGAACGGGTCTTGCAGGAATTTCTCGGCGGTCAGGTCTGGGCGATTCAGATAGCCCAGCGCCACGCCCTGGCCGCCGATGTACAGCTCGCCGGTTACACCCATCGGCACCGGTTGCTGGCGGGCGTTGAGTACATAGACCTGGGTGTTGGAGATCGGCCCGCCAATCGGCACGCTGTCGGCGGTTTCCGCCACTTCGCGCACTTCGAAGGTTGTGGCGTAGGTGGTGGTTTCGGTCGGGCCGTAGCAGTGGACGATGCGCAGGTCTGGCGCCTCGGCCAGCAAGCGGCGGAAGGCGGCCGGGTCGGCACGTTCGCCACCGCACAGCACCATGCGCAGGCCCTTCAGAGCTTCCGGGATCAACTGCACGTACTGGTTGAACAGCGCGGTGGTGACGAACAGGATCGTGACGCCCGAAGCCGCCAATACCTGCCCGAACACGTTTGGATCAAGCAAGGTGTCGTGATCGATGACCACCACTCGCCCGCCGTTGAGCAACGGCCCCCAGACGTCCATGGTGCTGGCGTCGAACGCCGGGTTGGAGGCGAACGCCACATGATCCTGTGGGTTGAAATCGGCGTAGCCGTTGTTGATCACCAGTCGCCCGATGGCCCGGTGCGGCACCATCACACCCTTCGGCGTACCGGTGGAACCGGAGGTGTACATGATGTAGGCCACGGATTCCGAGGACTGCGGCAGGTCCGGGTTGTGCGTCGGCTGCGCGTCGAGTTTCAGCGCATTGAGGTCGATCCGGCGCACGCTGTAGCCGACTGACTCGGTGCTGAAGGTCAGCAACGCTTTCGCCCCGCAGTCCTCAACCATGAACGCCTGACGCTCGGCCGGCGCATTGATGTCCAGCGGCACATAAGCCGCCGCACATTTGCCGATGGCCAGTTGCGCGACCAGCAGATCCAGCGAGCGCGGCAGCAGAATCGCGACGTGGTCGCCCGGTTGCACGCCCTGCCCGATCAGGTGATGGGCCAGGCGATTGGCCCGTTGGTTCAGCTCTTCATAGGTCAACGCGGTGTTGCCATGCACCGCCGCCACGGCTTGCGGATGCCGTTTCACTTGCTGTTCAAACAGACTGTGAACCGTTGAACCTGACGGGTACTCCCGCTGAGTCGCATTGAACCCGACCAGCAATTCCCGCCGTTCCTCCGGCGGCAAAATCGACAGCTGATCGACACCCCGTTGCGGCGTCTGCTCCAGCGCCTGCACCAGACTGTCGAAGGCAATATTGATGTACTCGCAGACCCGCGCCCCATCGATCCCCGGCACTGCCTGCACACTCAGACGCAAGCCTTCGCCAAGGTCATCGACGCTGACCACCAGCGGATAATTGCTGCGCTCGCGGGAGCTGAGCAGTTCAATGCCATCCAGCGTCAGCCCCGCCGCCTGCGGTGCGCTGTGGCGATAGTTGAGCAACGTGCCGAACAGCGGCAACGAGCCGGAAACCCCGCTGCAACGCTGGGCCAGCGCCAGTGACGCCTGTTCATGGGCGAGCAATTGCGCCAGCCGTTCATGGGTGGCAAGCACGCTGTCGCGCACCGCCGTGGCGGTCACGCTGACGCGCAGCGGCAAGGTGTTGATGAACAGGCCTAACGCCCGGTCGGCGCCCTCGCCGCCCTGCATCCGGCCCAGCAGCACCGTGCCGAACACCACCTCGTCCCGGCCGCTGGTCTGCGCCAGGACCTGCGCCCAGGCCTGGTGCGCCAGACTCGCCACACTGATGCCGAGCCGCCGTGCCTGCTCACGCAGACGCAAGGCCAGCGCTGTGTCCAGCGTGAGTTGGCTGTCGACTACCGCGCTGCCGTCGCCGTGTACGTCCTGTACGCCGAACGCCAGGGTCGGCTCGTCGATGTCGCCGAGCATGTCGCGGAAAAACCCTTCATGGGCCTCGACATCCGCGCCGAGCCGGGCCTGCGCGACATAGTTGCGGTACTGCACCGGGGTCGCCAGTTCGGCGGCGTGACCGTGCAGCACGCTGTTCATCTCGCTCACCAGCACTTCCAGCGCGGTGTGATCGAGCATCAGGTGGTGCATCAGCAGGATGCCGACCCAGCGCTTCTGTTGCGGATCCTCGGTGTAGGCGAAGCGCATCATCGGTGCGCGGCCCAGGTTCAGACGGTAGTGACGCGGGTCGAAACATGCCTGCATCTGTTGCAGCACGTCGCCGTCCTGCGGGTCAGCATCGACTCGCTCAAGCGCCAGCGGCGCCGCACGCCAGACCACTTGCACCGGTTCTTCGAGGCCTTCCCAGACCACACTGGAACGCAGGATGTCGTGGCGCGCGATTACCACGTTGACGGCGCGGACGAACGCCTTGACCGACTGGATCCCGTCAAACACGAACTGCGCCTGCAACACGTAAGGATCGCCGGCCGTTGCCGCCATGTGGTGATACAGAATCCCCGCTTGCAACGGCGCCAGGGCGTAGATGTCCTGCACGTTGGCGACGCCACCGGGGACGCTTTCCACGATCCGGTCGATGCCGGCCTGATCGAGTGAGGCCAGGGGCAACATGTCTGGCGTGATGTATTGGCAGTCAGGGGTGATGCGATTGACCGGCACTTGAACGCCGGACGACGCGCCCAGGGTTGCCGCCAGTCCTGCCACTGTCGGCCGGCCGAACAGGACCCGCACATCGCAGCTCAATTCCTGCTGGCGCATGCGCTCGACCAGTTTCACCGCCAGCAAGGAATGCCCACCCAGCTCGAAGAAATTGTCATGGCGCCCGACCTGCTCGACGTTCAGCAGGGTCTGCCAGATTTCGGCGATTCGGCATTCCACCTCGCCGACCGGCGCCTCGTACCCACGCAGCAACTGGCCGCTTTGATCCGGCGCCGGCAACGCCTTGCGGTCGAGTTTGCCGTTGGGGCTCAGGGGCATGGCGTCGAGATGGACGAACGCCGTCGGCACCATGTAATCCGGCAACTGCTCCAGCAGATGGCTGCGCAGTTCGCCGATGTCCAGCGGTTCACCGCTGTAGTACGCCACCAGCCGTGGATCGCCGGCCACGTCTTCGCGCACCAGCACTTCGGCGGCGAGCACGGTGTCGAGTTGCATCAGCCGCGCCTGGATTTCCCCGAGTTCGATACGCAAACCGCGAATCTTCACCTGATCGTCGTTGCGACCGAGGTATTCGAGGTTGCCGTCGGCCCGATAGCGACACAGGTCACCGGTGCGGTACAGCCGCGCATTGGGCTGGTCGCTGAACGGATCATCGAGGAAACGCTCGGCGGTGAGCGACGCAAGATTCAGGTATCCACGCGCCACCTGCACGCCACCGATGTACAGCTCGCCGGCCACACCCAGCGGCAGCGGTTGCAGTTGGTCGTCGAGAATGTACAAACGGGTGTTGCTGACGGGCCGACCGATTGGCAACAGCGCCTCTGGCACCGGCATCGACGGCTCCAGCGTCCACACTGTGCTGTCGACCGTGGTTTCGGTGGGGCCGTAGACGTTATGCAAGCGCACCTGCGGCAGACGCTCGCGGACTTGACGGGCCAACGCCGGCGTCAGCTCGCCGCCGCCACAGAACACATCCGTGAGGCTGGTGCACTGGCTGACGTCTTCCACGTCGAGGAACTGTTGCAACAGCGCCGGCACGAACTGGATCACGCTGATGCGCTGCTCGCGCACCACGTGCGTCAAGTACGCCGGTTCGAAGTGCGCATCGGGGCGCGCCAGTACCAGACGCAGACCCGATGTCAGCGGCCAGAACAGCTCCCAGACCGAGGCGTCGAAACTGTAAGGGGTTTTCTGCAACAGGGCGCCGTCCGCCACGGGCGGGCACACCTGCGAGCTCCAGTGCAGCAGATTGCTCAGGCCACGATGCTCGACCATCACCCCTTTCGGCGTGCCGGTGGAGCCCGAGGTGTAGATCACGTAGGCCAGGTTCGAAGCGTTCAGGCCCGGCACCTGAGGATTCTGATCGGGGTAGTCCTGCCAGTGATCCTGATCGAAATCGAGCAGCGGCACGCCACCCACCTCGAACAGCGCCCGGGTCGCGCCGTGCGCCAGCAGCGCCACCGGGGCGCTGTCCTTGAGCATGTAGTTCAGGCGTTCCGCCGGGTACGCCGGGTCCAGCGGCACATAGGCGCCGCCGGCCTTCGAGGATGCCCAGCAGGCCGATCACCAGTTCAGGCCCGCGATCGACGCAGATCGCCACCGGCGTATCCGGCCCGACACCCAGCTCACGCAACCGGTGAGCCAGGCGATTGGCCCGGGCATTGAGTTCGACATACGTCAGTGATTGCGCATCGGCCTGCAATGCAACGGCCTGCGGCGAACGCTGGACCTGAACCTCGAACAGGCCATGAACGGTCGGCTGCAGATCAAGATCGACACGTGTGTCATTGAAGCCCATCAGCAATTGCTGCCGCTCCAGCTCCGGCAAAACCGGCAACTGGTTGATCAGCGTCTCGGGCGACTGCTCCAGGGCATCGAGCAAACCGTCGATTGCGGTTTGCACATAGGCGCAGACCCGTTCGGCACCGATGCCGCTCGGCGCGATGGCAGACAGCCGGAAACCACTGCCCAGGTCATCGACGCTCAGGGTCAGCGGATAGTTGGTCGGTTCCTTGCCACTCAGGACCTGGACGCCGGGGGCCAGTTCGATCACTGCGGCAACATCACCGACAGCGCTGTGGCGATAGTTGAGCATGGCGCTGAACAACGGCGTCTGCGCATTCAACGCGCTGCAACGCTGGGCCAGTGCCAGCGAGGCCTGTTCATGGGCGAGCAAGGCGCTCAGGCGACGATGCGTGGCGAGCACGCCGTCGTAAACGCTTTGCGCGCCGACATCGACCCGCAGCGGCAAGGTGTTGATGAACATGCCCAGCGCCTGCTCACCACCGTCGCCCGCCTCCATGCGCCCCAGCAACACGGTGCCGAACACCACCGAGGTGCGCCCGGACAACTGGCCCAACACCCGTGCCAGCGCCAGGTGCATCAGGCTCGCCACGCTCACGCCGAGTTGCCGTGCCTGCGTGCGCAGTCGCAGGTTCAGTGCGTCACTGAGCGTCAGCTGCGCGTCTTCGAAGTCCTGCCCGCCGCCCTGAACATCCTGCAACCCCCACGGCAGTGTCGGCTCGTCGATATCGCCGAGCATCTCGCGGAAGAACGTTTCGTGGGCCTGCTCATCGAGGGCCATGCGCGCCCGCGCCAGGTGATTGCGAAACGGCACCGCCGGCGCCACCCGTTCGGTCTGCCCTTGCAGCCAGGCCTGGATTTCCCGGCGCACCACGTCCAGCGCCACGTGGTCGATGATCATGTGATGGAACAGCAGCAGCGCGACGATCCGTCCCTGCGCCGGATCCCGCGCATACACCAGGCGCAGCAGCGGCGCCTGTTGCAAGTCGAGGCGCAAGTGACGGGCGTCGTAGCGCGCCTGCAACTGACTGAACACATCGGTGGACGTGTCGAGCTGCACCTCTTCGCAGACCAGCGGCGCCTGGCGCCAGACCACCTGCACCGGTTCGTCCAGGCGCTCCCAGACAAACGAGGTGCGCAGAATGTCGTGACGGTCGATCACCCATTGCAAGGCTTGGGCAAACGCGTCGAGGCGCTCGTGACTGTCGAACGTGAATTGCGCCTGTTGCACATACAGATCGCCTTCACCGGCGGCGAGGTGCAGATACAGCATGCCTTCCTGCAACGGCGCCAGCGGATAGATGTCCTGCACATTCGCCACGCCGCCCGGCACGGTGGCGACGATGCGGTCGATGGCCGGCTGATCCAGTTGCACCAGCGGCAGCATGTCCGGGGTGATGCGCAGCGCCGGGCTCGACCAGTCGCCGCCATGGCTCGCCACCAGCTCCAGCAACTGCGCCTTGTGTTTGGCGAGGCTGTCCCAAAGCGCGTCGTCCAGCGCCTCGTCGTCGCCCAGAATGACCAGGTCTTCATCGTCCTGTTGAAGGCGGATCGCATGGGTGGAAATAACAGCCATCAGCTCGCGAAATTGCATGGGGGGTAACCTGCTGTAAATTCGGGAAAAAGGAGCGCGCAGCGGCGAATCCGTGCGGCCACGCGCAGCCCGGAAAAGCTAAAACATCGGGGCTTGGGTGTCTGACATGGGAAGCGGGGACAAGCCCCGTGACCGGCCAGTCATGGCGTCGATCCGCGGGAACCGCGAATCGACGCCGATGTCGGCTCAGAGCCGGCGTTTGCGGTTGAGGGTCGGTATGGTGGTTTGCGGGACTTCAACCTGTCTGGCCTGCGCCGAAGTCTGGGCCGCCAGCGCCGCCAGGGTCGGCTGGCTGAATAGCGTGCGGGCATCGACATGCAGCCCGGCCTGACGCATGCGCGCCACCAGACTGACCGCCAGCAACGAATGCCCGCCGAGTTCGAAGAAATGGTCGTTGCGCCCGACCTGCTCCAGTTGCAGCACTTCGGCCCAGATCTGCGCCAGCCGGATTTCGACGTCGCCCTCGGGCGCCTCGTAGCGACGACTAAGCACCGCCTCCGCCCCCGGTGCCGGCAAGGCTTTGCGGTCGACCTTGTCGTTGGGGGTCAGGGGCAACGCATCGAGCTTCACGTAGGCGCCCGGCGCCATGTACTCCGGCAAGCGCTCCAGCACGTGGGCACGCAAGCTTTCGATACGTGGCGCGTCGAAGCCTTCGCGGACGGTGAAATACGCCACCAGTCGCTCGTCGCGCACCAGCACCACGGCTTCACGCACGGCCGGATGCTCGATCAGCCGCGCCTCGATTTCACCCGGCTCCAGACGCAGGCCACGCAGCTTGACCTGGAAGTCGTTGCGCCCGAGGAATTCGAGGTTGCCGTCCGCCCGGTAGCGCACCAGATCGCCGGTGCGATACAGGCGATCACCGGCCACGAACGGGCTGTCGATGAAGCGCTCGGCCTGCAGCTCCGGCAGTCCCAGATAACCCCGCGCGACCCCGACCCCGCCGATGTGCAAGTGACCGCTGACCCCGAATGGCACCGGTTGGTCGTGGGCATCCAGCACATAGAGCCGGGTGTTGCTCAGGGCCTTGCCGATTGGTACTACGGCCTCTGGCACCGATTGATCGGGTTCCAGCGTCCAGCCGGTACTGTCGACCGTGGTTTCGGTCGGGCCGTAAACGTTATGCAGACGCACCCATGGCAGGCGCTCGCGGACGCACCGCGCCAGTGCGGCGGTCAGTTCACCGCCACCGTTGAGCACGTCGGTCAGGCTGGTGCACTGGCTGACATCGTCCTGCTCGATGAACTGTTGCAGCAGCGCCGGCACGAACTTGACCACGGTGATCTGCCGTTCGCGAATCACCTGGGTCACATAGGCCGAATCGCGGTTGCCGTCAGGCCGCGCCAGCACCAGCCGCAGGCCGGAACACAGCGGCCAGAAGATCTCCCACACCGAACTGTCGAAGCTGAACGGCGCCTTCTGCAACAGCGCACCGTGCCCGGTCGGCGGGCTGATCTGCGAACCCCAGTGCACCATGTTGCAGGCGCTTCGATGCTCGATCATCACGCCCTTCGGCGTGCCGGTGGAACCCGAGGTGTAGATCATGTAGGCCAGGTTCGCAGCGCTCAAACCCGGTACTTGCAGATTGTCGGCGGAAGCGTGCTGCCAGGTGCAACGGTCGAAATCGATGACCGGCACACCCGGATCAGCCAGCAGATTGCGGGTGGCCTCGTGCACCAGCACCGCCACCGGGGCGCTGTCTTGCAACATGTAGTGCAGGCGTTCCAGCGGATAGTCGGGATCCAGCGGCACATATGCGCCGCCCGCCTTGAGAATGCCCAGCAGACCGACTATCAGATCCAGGCTGCGCTCGACGCAGATCGCCACCCGGGAATCCGGTTGCACACCTTGCTCCCGTAGATGATGCGCCAAGCGGTTGGCCTGCTCATTCAACTGGCGATACGTCAGCTGTTTATCCCCGGCCTGCAAGGCGATGGCGTCGGGTCTGCGCTGCGCTTGCTGTTCGAACAAGGTCTGCAGCGGTTGATCCATCGGGCAATCGACTTCGCTGGCATTGAACTCGACCAGCAGTTGTTCAAGCTCCGCCGCCGGCAGGATCGACAAGCGATTCAGCGGCTGTTGCGGTGTCTGCTCAAGCGCATCGACCAGCGCCTGCAATGCGGTTTGCACGTAGTCGCCGATGCGCTGGGCGCCGATGCTGATCAGGGTCCGCGTAGTGATCTGCAAGGCGCTGCCCAGGTCATCGACGCTCAAGGTCAGCGGGTAGTTGGTGCGTTCTTCGTTGTCCAGAGTCTGGATGCCTTGCCAGGCCGGATCCGCCGTCGATTCCTGCACCTCAAGGTCGGTATGCCGATAGTTGAGCAGCGCACTGAACAGCGGTGCCGGCGACGCGACGCCGCTGCAACGCTGGGCCAGCGCCAGCGATGCATGCTCGTGCCCGAGCAGGTCGGTCAGTCGGGCGTGGGTCAGCAACACGGCATCACGCGCGCCCCGATCCATGTCCACTCGCAAAGGCAAGGTGTTGATGAACACCCCCAGCGCCCGGTCCGCGCCCTCGCCGCCCTGCATGCGACCCATGAACACGCTGCCGAACACCACATGTTCCTGCCCCGAGGTCGCTGCCAGCACCTGCGCCCAGGCCAGGTGAATCAGGCTGGCCACGCTGACGCCTGCCTGTCGCGCTTGCAGGCGCAAGCGGCGATCCAGTTCAGGCGCAAGGGTTCGCACGGCTTCGTCGATCCCGCGCCCGTCGCCCTGCACGTCCTGCAAACCGAACGGCAGGGTCGGCTCGTCGATGTCGGCCAGCATTTCGCGGAAGAACGCTTCATGTTCCTGCTCGCTGACGCCGAGCCGGGTCTGGGCCACGTAATTGCGATACGGCACCGCTGGCGGCAACGGCTCGCCCTGCCCCAGCAGGTTGGCGCGCATTTCATGGCGCAGGACTTCCAGCGCGATGTGATCCAGCGCCAGGTGATGGAACAACAGAATCGCCACGATCCGCCCGTGGGCCGGATCGCGGGCATACATCAGCCGGATCAGCGGCGCCTGACTGACGTCGATGCGATAACGCCGGGCATCGAAGCGCTCGTGCAGCTGCGTGAGGACATCGCCCTCGGCCGGATCAAGCATGATTTCCTGCACCGGCAGTTCGGCTTCGCGCCAGACCACCTGCACCGGCGTGGTCAAACCTTCCCAGACCACCGCAGTGCGCAGGATATCGTGGCGCGCCATGACCTGACGCAACGCGGCCGCATAGGCCTCGACCCGCTCGACACTGTCGAACGCCAGCTGCGATTGCAGCAGGTACGGATCGCCCTGGGCGGCGGTGATGTGGTGATAAAGGATGCCTTCCTGCAACGGCGCCAGCGGGTAAATGTCCTGCACGTTGGCCGCCCCGCCCGGTACCGTAGCGATGATCCGGTCAAGGGTGGCCTGATCCAGCTCTACCAATGGCAACAGATCCGGCGTGATTTGCGTGCAGCCCGCCGGAATGCGGTTGGCCGGCACTTCGACTTCGCGACCACTGCCCACCGATGCGGCCAGTGCCGCCAGGGTCGGCTGGCCGAACAGCACGCGCACGTCGCTGCTCATGCCGAGCTGGCGCATGCGCTCGATCAGGTTGACCGCCAGCAACGAATGCCCGCCCAGCTCGAAGAAGTGATCGTGACGCCCGACCTTTTCGACTTGCAGCACCTCGGCCCAGATCTGCGCCAGGAGGATTTCGACGTCGCCTTGCGGAGCTTCGTATTCACGGCGGATCAACGCTTCCGGCCCCGGCGCCGGCAACGCCTGGCGATCCAGTTTGCCGTTGGCGGTCAGGGGCAACGCCGTCAAGCGCACGTAGGCCGATGGCAGCATCGCGCTCGGCAGACGGGTTTGCAGATGGGCATGCAGCTGCGTGATGTCCAGCGGCTGGTGTTCGGTGAACCAGGCCAGCAACTGCCCGTCGCGCACCTGCACCACCGCATCACGCACGGATTCATGACTGCTCAACGCCGCTTCGATTTCGCCGGGCTCGATGCGCACACCACGGATTTTCACCTGATCGTCATTACGGCCCAGATACTCGATATTGCCGTCCGGGCGCCAGCGAGCCAGGTCGCCGGTGCGGTACATCCGCGCGTTGGGCTGGCGGCTGAACGGATCGTCGAGAAAGCGTTCGGCGGTCAGTTCCGGACGGTTGAAGTAACCCCGCGCCACCCCGGCACCACCGACGTAGAGCTCACCGACCACGCCAATCGGTACTGGTCGCTGTCGGTCATCCAGCAGATAGGTCGTGGCGTTGCTCACGGGCTTGCCGATGTGCAGCGTCCGGCCCGGTTCGATGCGACCCGAGGTGGCGACCACCGTCGCTTCGGTCGGGCCGTAGTTGTTGATCACCTCGAACGTCTGCTCGCGATTGAACTGACGCAGGCGATCACCGCCGATCAGCAGCGTGCGCAACGTCGGATGTTCGAGGTGGCGGCTGAAGGCGTATTCGGCAATTGGGGTCGGCAGGAAACTTACGTCCAGCGGTTGTGCACGCCACCAGTCGAGCAGCGCGTCGATGTCTTCGCCGCCGTCGCGGGACGGCGCCAGGTGCAGGGTCGCGCCGGCACACAGTGCGGGCCAGACTTCCCAGGCCATGGCATCGAAGCCGAAGCCGGCGAGGCTTGACGTGTGACCTCCAGCACTCAGATCAAAAGCTTCACAGTGCCAGTCCACCAGGTTCGACAACGTGTGGTGTTCGACCATCACGCCTTTGGGCTGACCGGTGGAACCGGAGGTGTAGATCACGTAGGCCAGATGCGCGGTGGTCAGGCCCGAGACGTCGGGGTTGAGATCGTTGACCGGCCAGGTGCGCGAGTCGATGTCGATCAGCGGCACATTCAGTACCGGCAGACGCTCACGCAGATTGCCCTGGGTCAGGACCACGACCGGCGCGCTGTCGCTCAATAAATAGCTCAAACGTTCCGCAGGATGGGCCGGATCGACCGGCACATAACCGGCGCCGGATTTGAGGATTGCCAGCAACGCGACCAGCGTGTCCAGCCCTCGACGGGCGACCAGCGCCACGCGGTCATCGGGTTGCACACCGAGCCCGATCAAATGATGGGCCAGGGCGTTGGCCTTTCGGTTCAGCTCGGCATAGGTCAGCCGTTGTCCCTGGGATTCTGCTGCCACCGCATCCGGCCGCATCGCCGCCTGCGCTTCGATTCGCTGATGGAGTGTCAGCCCGTCGGGGTAATCGGCGCGGGTGTCATTCCACGCTTGCAGCAACGCCGACTCGGCTGGCAGGTTCAGACTGAAATCCCCCATCGCCAGCGAGGTGTCTTCAAGTCCCTGCTCCAGCACCCACAGCAATCGGCCGCACAGCGCCGCGATTTCATCCGCGTCAAAGTAGGCCTCGTTGTACACCAGGTACAAACTGTCCTCTTCGTCGCCACGGCTGCTCAACAGGTGCACGGACAGCGGCGTGCCCTCTTCGTGGTTGGACACTTTAACCACCCGCCCCCGGGCCTCTCCGTACCGGTATTCATGGGCGTCCCGCTCGTAGGAGACGGTCACTTCGAACAGCTGTGAACGATCCTCTCGCAGCAGACCCAGCGCACGGTTCATCTCACTCAGGGGAAAACGCTGATGGCGGAAATCCTGTTTCAGCTCATCGCGAACGGCCTTGACCAGCGCACCGAACGCCAGCTCGCGCCCGAACCCCATGCGCACGGCGCTGACCTGGGTGAACAGCCCCAGGGTCGACTTGAAACGGGCGCCGGATCGATTGAGCAACGGCAAGCCCACCACCCATTCATCACGCTGGCCGATGCGGCTGAAGTACACATGCATCGCCGCCAGCAGGAAGTGCAACGCCGAAGCCCCGTACTCCGCGGCCACCTGCTTCATACGGTCGTGAAGGCGCGCCGGAAAGACCTGCGAGAAAATCCGCGTCGGTGCCGTCGCGCCGGCAAAGCGTTCCTGATAGCGCGGCAACAACAGCGGCTCGGGAAGATGCCGGTATTTTTCCAGCCAGTACGCACGGTCACGCGCATAGCGGGCGGACTCGTAATACCGTGCGTCGTCATGAATGAAGTCGATATAGGACGGCGCCGAATCCGGCGGCTGTTGCCCGAGCGCCAGGGCGTTGTAGATCTCGTCGAGGGACTTGAGCATTTCGCCAAAGCCCCAGCCATCGACAATCAGGTGGTGGGCCTGGAGCGAAAACCAATGGCAGCGATCATCGAGACGGATCAGGCAGAAACGGAACAGCGGCCCGCCGTCCAGCGTGAACGGCAGTTCGATGCGCTCCTGAGTCAACCGGCGCGCCGCCGCCTCCGGCTCGGGATGGGCGCTGAAGTCATGGAACGGCATCGGCACCGGCATCGAGGGCGCAAAACGCTGCAACGGCAGACCGTGCTCACCGGCACCCAGCAGCAGACTGGTGCGCAGGGCGTCGTGCCGGGCCACGAGACATTCAAGGGACGCTTGCATCAACGCAGGGTCAAGGGCGCCGGTCATCTCGACATAACCACCGATGTTGTACACCGGCGAATCCCCCTGGCGCAGTTGATCGAGCCAGATGTCACGCTGGGCAGCGGTCAGCGGGAAGGCTTCGGAAATCGCGGACAGACCGTCCGCCGCATCGGCAGCAAATTGGTTCATAAGATCCGTCTCATGTGATTTGGCGCGTATTCAAGCATCGGCCCCGAAACCCGCATGACACGTGAAACCCGGACAACTCCCCCTCTTAGCACCGCCCTGAGGGTCCCTGGCCCCGGACAAGTCAGTTATTCCCCCGAAAGTTCGGAAAGAAATGGCTGAAAATCCTGTAGGACAATCGCCACACACCTCTACCGACCAACGCCTCGCAGATGTGGGACGCGGCGGTCCGAGCCCCGGATCTCGGGGTTCCCACTAGACCGTACAGTCAGGGACCACGAGCACTTACACATTGATCTGACAGAAACGTGACGCCATTTTTTCGGAAATAGTGGCACTTTGTGTCCCCGTTTTCCCCTACAGACGTAGGACAAATGCATAGGCTTAAATCCCGCTCCAGATCGATTTCAAGGAGAAACGCTGGTTGGCGGCTTCACAGGTGTATGCACGGCAGATGATTCGGCAATGGCTTTAAATCAGGGATGACAAGGATATGAATCTGACCGGCAGTCTTCGCAACATGGAAAACCCGCACTTCTACTGGCAACTGGGCGAGTTGATCGCCAGTACGGGGAACGAACGATTCGCCTCCAACATGTTTCAGTTGGTCGACACCCTGGTGCCGGTCAACCGGGTGGATCTCAGCGAATGGACACTCGACGAGCGCGAGGCCAGCGTGGTCGAGATCAAGGCCCTGGGCAGCGCCGGTTTGCCGGATACCTTCCCGCCCCCGGACCCGCTGCAATGTCAGGACGATCATCCGCTGTTGCAGAAGATGATCGAGATGAATGACTCGCTGCTGATTCAACTCAAGGCCTCGCTGCAGCAACGACACCCGCACCACAGCGTCCATCAGTGCAATCTGGTGTCACGCACCTCCAACCGCCGCTGTGTCATCTCGTTCTGCCGCCCTCACACGCACCGGGTGTTTTCCCTGCCGGAGCTGTCGTTTCTCAAAAGCCTGTCCGACACCCTGCTGCCGTTGATCGAGCGTCACGCGCAGATCCGTCGGCAAATCATCGCCCGGCAACCGCGCCCACTTCAGGCCGATCAGGAGCAGACACCGTTGCAACAGGTGTTCGACGAGCGCCTGGCACTGGGCGACATCACCCTGTCAGTGCGTGAGAAGGAAGTCTGCCTGGGCCTGCTGACCGGCGGCACCGTGCCGCAGATGGCCGAGCGGTTGCGGGTCAAGAACAGCTCGATCGAGACCTACCTCAAGCGCGCGGCGGCCAAACTCGGGGTCAGCGGGCGTCACGGTCTGGCGAAATGGATGGCCGGGGCCTGATCCGGCGTTTTCTCATCACGGGCCTTCGCGCCCACTCCTATTTGTGAACGAGGCTGTTTGATGTCCAGGTTGCCGATCTCCCTGCTGTCCATGGCGTTGCTGATGGGCGGCTGCTCGCTGATTCCCGATTACCAGCGTCCGGCGTCACCCAGCGCGGCGCAGTATCCAAACGGCCCCGCCTACCCTGCGTCAACCCGGACCACGACCGCTATCGAGGACTGGCGCGGGCTGTTCAATGACCCGGCGTTGCAGCAGCTGATTGAAAGCGCACTGGTCAACAACCGTGACCTGCGCGTTGCGGCACTGAACGTCGAAGCATTCCAGGCGCAGTACCGCATTCAGCGCGCCGATCTGCTGCCGGCGGTTTCAGCCAATGCCAATGAGCTGCGCCAACGGGTGCCGGCGAGCGTGACCAAAACCAAAGCTGCAATCACCTCGACCTACTCGGCGAACCTCGGCATCAGCGCCTATGAACTGGATTTCTTTGGCCGGGTCCGCAGCCTCAGCGAACAGGCCTTAATGAGCTGGCTGGCCACCGAAGAAGCCCGGCGCAGCGCGCAATTGAGCCTGGTGGCGAACGTCGCCAATGCCTACCTGACCTGGCGCGCCGACCAGGAGTTGCTGGCCCTGGCCCAGGAAACCCTGGCCGCCGACGAGAAAAGCCTGCGCCTGACCACCCGCAATCGCGAGGCCGGCAAATCCTCGGCACTGGATCAGATCCAGGCGCAGACCAGTGTCGACAGCACCCGTGCCAGCCTCGCCCGCTATCAACGCCAGGTGGCCCAGGACCTTAATAGCCTGACCTTGCTGGTCGGGGCGCCGGTTCCGGAAACCCTGCCGGCGCGCCCGCTGGCCAGTGATCTGGTGGCGCAAGTACCGGCCGGGTTGCCGTCGGATCTGCTGCAACGCCGGCCGGACATTCTCCAGGCCGAATACAAACTGAAAGCTGCCAACGCCAATATCGGCGCAGCCCGGGCGGCGTTTTTCCCCAGTGTCAGCCTGACCGCCAATGCCGGCACGTCGAGTCGGGACCTGTCGGGACTGTTCAAGGGCGGCTCCGGCGCCTGGACCTTCCAGCCGCAGATCAACCTGCCGATCTTCAACGCCGGCAGCCTGCGCGCCAGCCTCGATTACGCGAAGCTGCAGAAGGACATCACGGTCGCCGAATACGAAAAGACCATTCAGACCGCTTTCCAGGAAGTGTCCGACGGTCTCGCCGCGCGGGAGACCTATCAGCAACAGCTACAGGCCCAGCGCGATCTGGTGCAGGCCACTCAGGACTACTACAACATGGCGCAGCACCGTTATCGGACCGGTGTCGACAGCAGCCTGACGTTTCTCGATGCCCAGCGTTCGCTGTTCAGTTCGCAGCAGGGTCTGATCTCCGACCGGTTGGCGCAACTGGTGGCGCAAGTGAACCTGTACACCGCACTGGGCGGTAGCTGGAGCCCTGTCGAACCGTCGCCGCAATAACCGCAGGTCATGTTTTCTTACACCTTTTGTCGCCAGATCTGACATCCGTCGGTGATCAAAAACCGACCTGCCGGTTCATTTTGGTATCATGCGCCGCTTTTACGGTTAACCCCCCGCCTGTCTTGCTGACCGGCGGGCTGCAAAAGGCGGTATTAGATGACGGCTTTGTTGACTCGCCGCAAGGTGCTTGCGGGAATGGGCGTGCTCGGTCTGGGCCTGCTCGCCGGCTGCGACACCCGTGGCCAACTGTCGTACAAGTACGGCAAGGATCTGAGCGACAAGATCCTCGGACGCACCTTCAAGCTCAAGGACACCGAAGGCAACACCGTGACACTGTCGAGCTTTCGCGGCCTGATGCCGATGATTTTCTTCGGTTTCACCCAATGCCCGGCCGTCTGCCCGACGACCCTGGCCCGCGCGGCGAAAATCAAGAAGCTGATGGGCAAGGATGGCGACATCCTGCAAGTGGTGTTCATCACCCTCGACCCGGAACGCGACACGCCGCAAATCCTCGACGCCTACGTCAAGACCTTCGACCCGAGCTTCGTCGCCCTGTACGGCACCCTCGAGGAAACCAAGGCCACCGCCAAGGAATTCGACGTCTTCTACGAAAAAGTCCCTGCCGGCGACACCTACACCCTGTCGCACACGTCCACCAGTTATGTCTACGACACCCGCGGCAACCTGCGCGTGGGTCTGTCCCAATCGCTTTCTGCACAAGAGTGTACGGAAGATTTGCAAACCGTCATGGAGGTCTGCTGATGAACCCTTTCCTGAACAACATCAAACGTGCCGCACTGGGCCTGTCCCTGCTGGGCCTGGCCTTCCAGGTTTCCGCGCAGACCAAGGTCGATGACGCCTGGGTCCGTGCAACCGTGCCAAACCAGTCGGCCAGCGGTGCGTTCATGACCGTCACCGCCGACAGCGACAGCAAACTGCTCAGCGTTGCATCGCCGGTGGCCAAGGACGTACAGATTCATGAAATGACCATGAAGAACGACGTGATGAGCATGGGCCCGGTCAACTCGGTCGACCTGCCGGCCGGCAAGGCTGTGAAGCTCGATCCGAATGGCTACCACGTGATGTTGATGGGCCTGAACGGTCAACTGAAGGAAGGCGAAACCGTGCCGCTGACCCTGACCGTGGAAAACGCCAAAGGCGAAAAACAAGCCATTGAAGTGCAGGCGCCAGTGCGCTCGCTGACCAACATGGAAGGCCACGATCACAGCAAGATGCATTGATCGCTGGCTGACGGCTTTACGGCTTCAAAAAACAAACGGGGCGGCACGATCGACGATCATGCCGCCCTGTTTGCGTCTGGGTGTCACCCGACACGTCACCCGTTTCGCACAGCCTTGTCACTATAGACGGGCGTGTGCGGTTCAACCGCACTACAGATGTACGGCGAACGGCGTCCCGGGGTTTTATGGAAAGCACCCTTTACATCGAAAAACGTTTCCGCGAGTATGTAAAGCGCCTTTTACATCGCGTTTTTCGAAACAGGGAGTTGAGCAATGAACCGATTCAACCGAGAAATGACCGCCGCCATGGTGCTTTACGCCGCAGTGCTGCTGGCCTCGCAGTTCGCGTTACTGAATCTGCAGGACGCCAATGTGTACCTGCGTGGTGTCATCGTGCTGATGCCGATGATTCCGGTCGGGCTATTCTGCTGGACGGTCGTGCGCGACATGCGCCGCCTCGATGAAATGTACTTACGGATTCAGTTCGAAGCCCTGGGCTTTGCGTTCGCGGCCTCGGCACTGCTGACATTCACCTATGGTTTTCTGGAAACCGTCGGCGCCCCGCATATCCCTTGGCTCTATGTGTGGCCGGTGATGGGTCTGATGTGGATGATCGGCCTGCGCATCGCCCGGCGCCGTTATCAATGAAAAACCGCCTCAAGGAACTGCGCGCCGAGCGCAAGTGGTCGCAGATGGATCTGGCCGAACGCCTCAACGTTTCACGCCAGACCATCAATGCGATTGAAAATGAGCGCTACGACCCGAGCCTGCCTCTGGCCTTTCAGATTGCCCGGGTGTTCGAGATGACGATTGAAAGCATTTTCGATGATGGGCAAGGCATCATCTGATCGACGTCAACGATGGCGCGCCAGCGCATCCCGCACGTTCTGTCTGGATAGTTTTGAAGGATTGGTTTGAGCGCGATCTTGCGCTTTAGTGGAGGTTAACGGCAGTGACTGTCCATTCGACAGCAGCTTCTTGCGCTTGGCCACCTGCCGCCACTGGTAACCGAAATAACCCGCGGCCACGAAGAATCCCAGCGCGCCTGAAAACAAACCCACAAAAACCCACAGGAAAAAGGTGATCAGCAACGTCTTCCAGTTGAACACCGACAAGGACTTGCCGGCAGGCGTCTGTTTGTCTTCGATCGGTTCAGGTTCAACATTTGGCACTTGCTGAACGCCATCCAGATCAAAACGCAAGGCGACATCCATACCCGGCATTTGCACCTGGATCTGGTTGCCTTCCACAGACTGGACCCGAATCTCGCCATTGATGATCGAAGCCGAGCTGAAGCTGATGTGAGTTTCGCGGCGGATTTCACCGTTCACCAGCGTCACCACTGTGGGATTGTCACCATTGGCACTTTTACGCATGTCGATTCCTTGAGGGTTCACGCCGGACCACGTGAATAAAGCAGATCCCGAAGGCGCGAATGCTACTGAGTGGCCATCACCCTGTCCATAAAGAGCGGCTTTCATCATGGCGTTCGATGACCAGCGCTTAGCCGTTTCCACCAGACTTCATAGCGTCAGGTAACGCTTGTCAAAGGCGCAGTAAACAGCCTGAAACAATTAATCCCCTGTTTCGCCGGGGCCGAAAACCGCCTCCCTCTCCGCTGATACGAACGCAGGTCAAGGCTTCAGGCAATTCGACCGGATCGCCCACGCGTTCGACAACGGATCAGCCATGCGTTTAAAAAGGCGATCAGACAGCCCACCCTTGGTATCATCGCCCACACTTTTATGACGGTTTGATGGCTGGAAGGTCTTTTTTGTGAGCGCTCTTTTTCAACGGCTTCGGCACCCCGACGCCCGTCTTCTTTCTCTGGTTTTTCTGGTACTGATCGTGCCGGTGTGCCTGCGTGCGGCACTCGGCTGGTCGAGCCTGTTCGGCTATCTTTCGGACCTGGCCATCGGCAGCCTGCTGGTAGTTCTGTTGCATCGCCGGCCGTGGTGGCTGGCCCTGCCGGTGCTGGTGTTCTGGGGTCTGCTGGCGGTAGCGACGGCAGAACTGGTCAGCGCGGTCGGGCGCCTGCCCAACCCCAGGACCTGCATTACCTGATCGACCCGCAATTCGTCGAGAACTCAACCGGCGGCGGCTTCGCCCATCCGGCAGTGGCCGGTGCATTGCTGCTGGCGCTGTTGCTGTGGCTGGCGACGCAGTGGGCAAACCGCGGAACGCTGGCGCCGGCCCTGCCCCGCGCCGTGTGGTCGGCACCAGTGTTGCTGTTCGCCGCCCATTGGGGCGCACAGAATCTTTCGCCGAGCGACGCCGACCCATGGCGCCTGTACAACCTGCCTCACCAATTGCTCGCCGCCCAGGTCGCCGACGCGCAGATGCAGGCCGAAGAATGGCTGGAAGGCGGCAGCGAAATACCTCCCCCTCGATGGCCGGGCTCACCGATCTCGACTTGAATGGCCATTCGTTACTGGCCGCAAAAGGTCAGGCGCGCAACGTGTTGATCGTCACCGTCGAAGGCATTCCCGGCGCCTACATCCGCGCCAATCGCGAGGCCATCGGCAGCCATTATCAGGAAGACCTGATGCCCAAGCTCAGCCGCTGGGCCGAGCGCGGCATGAACACGCCGGATTACGTATTGCACACGCACCAGACCATTCGCGGCCTGTACGCCATGCTTTGCGGCGATTACGACAAGCTGAACAACGGTACGCCCAAAGGCGTGGAAATGCTGACCCAGAACGAACGCAATCAGGCCTGCCTGCCAGCCCAATTGCGTCAGAACGGTTTCACTACGCATTACCTGCAAGGCGCCGGCCTGCGCTTCATGGCCAAAGACAAGATCATGCCGCACATCGGCTTCGATGCGACCCATGGCCTTGAGTGGTTCACCAACGCCAACTACCTGGAATTCCCGTGGGGCAAGGACGACAAGGCCTTCTTCGAAGGCGCGCTGGGTTACGTCGGCCAACTGAAGAAACAGAAAAAACCGTGGATGCTGACCCTGCTGACCGTCGGCACCCATCAGCCCTACTCCGCGCCGGAAGACTACCTGCAACGCTACGACACGCCGAAACAGGCCGCCGTCGGGTATCTGGACGATGCCCTGGACCAGTTCCTCAGCGGCCTCGAACGCCAGGGCGTGCTGAAAGACACGCTGGTGGTGATCACCTCGGACGAATCCCATGGCATCGATGGCGTGCGGCTCGCCTCGTCCTGGGGCTTCAACCTGACCCTCGCACCGGAACAGGCCCAGTTGCCACACCTGAACGCCGGGGTCTACGGGCATGTCGATCTGAGCGCATCGATCCTCGATTACTTTGACCTGCCGGTGCCCGCCGCACTTAGCGGCCGCTCGCTGTTTCGCGACTACGACACCGGGCGCGAAATCATGTCGTTCACCAACGGCAAACTGCGCTACCACGACGGCCACGGCATCCTCACCGAATGCGACATGCCACGGCGCTGCCGCGCTTATGCCAGCGAAGGTTTCATCGCCGAAAGCGCCACGTTCAAGGGCAATGCCAGCGGCCAGAATGCGCGGCAGATTGCGGCCCGTGCCGATGCACTGGACCTGTCGCTGCTGCGCACTCCACTGAATCAGCGCTATCAGTTCGGCAGCGACAACGTCATCCCGCTGCAGGCGCAGATCAAGGATGACTGGGCCGACAACCTGATCGGCGCGCAATACCTGGAAATGCCCAAGGGCTCGCACACCCGCGTGCGCCTGACCGTGCGCTCGATGGACCCGCAACAGGCGGCGTACATCCAGCTCAAGGCCAAGGAGTTCGAGCAGGACGTGCAACTGGGCCTACCTTCGGAAATGGTCGCCACGGCGGAGCAGCCGCTGGAAATGGACTTCAGTTTCGACAACCCGCAACCGCGCAAGGCCTTCTCATTCCACTTGCTGGGTTATGGGCTGGGGGCCGTGGAGGTTACGGATTTCAGCGTGATCACCGAGCTGCCGGGGCAGCAGGATCTGCGGGAGGAACGCCCGGAAGACGACACCGCCCAATCGAGCTGATGCCGACGCCAGCGTCACGCGATTCGCGGGACGCTGGCGAAAGATCGCGGAGAACGATCAGAACGTAGTGCGCAATCCCACCTGAATGCTTCGCCCTTCTGCCGGCGCAATGTCGCGCAGGATCGAGCTGGCGTAGCGCACGGTCTGGTTGGTCAGGTTCTCGGCATTGACGAAGGCCAGCCATTTGCTCTGGCCAACGTCGAAGTGATACCCCACATTCGCACCCAGCGTGGTGTAACCATCGGTGCTGCTTTCATTGTCCGGCACCCGATGCTGCGAACTGGCGTGCTCCACATCGATCCGTGCCTGCCAGCGATCCAGCTCCCACAACAAACCGGTATTCAAGCGCAACGGTGCGATGCGTGGCAGATCCTGGCCGTTGTCGAGGTTCTTGGCCCGGGTGTAGTCGCCCGACAACTCCAGCGCGAACTTGCCGTAGGCGCTCTCGCCGAGCTGCCAGCGATCCTGGGCTTCGATGCCGCTGAAGCGTGCGCGGACACCGGAATAGGCGTATTCGGGAATGCCGGCGGCATCTTCTTCGCCTTCATCATTAAGCGTGCGCCCGGTGCCGAGCAGACCAATGTAATTGGAGAAGTGGCTGTAGAACACGCCGACGCTGCCCTTGTGCGTGCCATTGTCAAAACGCAGGGCCAGATCGCTGGAGACGGCTTTCTCTTTCGACAGACCCGCATCCCCGACTTCGAAAGTGCCGGTGGCGACGTGGGCGCCGTTGGCGTACAGCTCGTAGAACGTCGGTGCCCGCTCGGTGTAGCCCAGCGTGGCGGCGACCGACCAGATCGGCGTCAGCGTGTAGACCGCACCGGACGACAGGCTGCCGGCGGTGAAACTGCTGGAGCGGTCGGCATTGGCGAAGCGCTCGTTGCCTTTGGCGTCCGGGTCGACCGTGGTGTGCTCCAGGCGTCCGCCGAGGGTGAACAGCAGGCGATCCGTGGCTTGCAGCTCTTCCAAAATAAACAGTGCACCGGCGTTGGTATCGGTGTGCGGTACAAAGGCTTCTTCGCCCAGCGCCGAAAACTCATTGCGACTGACCTGCGCGCCAATCACCCCGTTGAACGGCCCCAACGGTTGGTGCCGGGCCTCGACCCGCGCTTCGTAACCCTTGTTCTTGAACGTGGTGCCGACCTCGCCGCCCTCGATTTCGCGGTGCTGGTAATCGGTGTAACCGGCGTCGAACTTGACCGAGCTGAACGGCCCCTGGAGGTTGCGGATTTCCGAGGCGAACGCGTAGTGCTCCTGCTGCATGCGAATCCGCACGTCATCTTCGGCCGGCGAGCCGTAGTTGGAATCGTAATTGCTGTACGACAGCCCCGCGTACCCGTCATCCCAAGTGTACGAACCACCCACCGCGCCGCCGTCCTGGCGACCGTCGCTGTTGGCCAGGCGATGCTTGCTGGAATCGCCATCATCCCCCGCCCGTTCGCGGCTGCTTTTCGCGTAGCCGGGGATTTTCAGGTCATTGAACTCGCGGGCGCTGGCGTCCAGGTGCAGGGCGAACTGACCGTTGCCGGCCTCGAGTTTGCCCGCGCTGCTGCGGGTGGTGTCGGCGCCGCCATAGCGCAGTTCGCCGGCGCCGTGGATGCCGTCGATGGCTTCGGTCGGGATGCGGTTGTCGAAGGTATTCACGACCCCGCCGATGGCGCTGCCACCGTAGAGCAACGCGGCCGGGCCACGGACGATTTCGATGCGGTCAACGTTGATCGGGTCCAGCGGCACCGCGTGGTCGTAGGACAGCGACGAGGCGTCCAGCGCGCCGACGCCGTTACGCAGGATGCGGATGCGATCGCCATCCTGTCCGCGAATGATCGGGCGACTGGCACCCGGCCCGAAGTAGGACGACGACACGCCCGGCTGCTTGTTCAGGGTTTCGCCCAGGCTGCCCTTTTGCTGCAGCGTCAGGTCATCACCGCTCAACACCGTCGAGGGCGAAGCCAGGGTCTGGCTACCCAGTGGATTGGCAGTGATGACTTGAGGTTGCAGTTCGAGGGGTTCGGCAGCGAATGCGGGGGATGCGATCAGCAGCGCAGAGGCCAGCAGACTTGGCGGAAAGGAGGGAAAACGGGCAGACATTTCTAGTATTCCGTAAGGCAGAAAGGAAGGGACCGATGCCACTGCCACACGGACATGTCAGTGACATCGATCAGATGAAATCATTTTTATGTTATACAATAACATTTCTAATGGCCATCATGATTCTCGCCCGATGTTTACAACAACCGCTCAAGGACGGGTCTTTCAGCACGCGGCATTGCCGCTTGCGCAAGCACGCCCTGCCTTTCTTCGAAAAAATCCTGATCAGACAGCGGTAAAAGACTTTGCCTATCAGCCACCAATAGTCGGCCTATTAGCTGACCTGCCCAGTCGGGTCTAGCCTTACTAATCCGAAGTCGGCACGAGCCGGCCGCAGAAGACCTGATAAGGACCCGAACATGGCAAATGAATCGAAATGCCCGTTCAATCACGCCGCCGGCGGTGGCACGACGAACCGCGATTGGTGGCCGAATCAACTGAACCTGAAAATCCTGAGCCAGCACTCGCCCGCCTCCGATCCGCTGGGCAAGGACTTCGACTACGCCAAGGCCTTCAAGAGCCTGGACTTCCAGGCCCTGAAACGCGATCTGACGGCGCTGATGACCGACTCCCAGGACTGGTGGCCCGCCGACTTCGGCCACTACGGCCCGCTCTTCATCCGCATGGCCTGGCACAGCGCCGGCACCTATCGCACCGCTGACGGCCGTGGCGGCGCCGGTTCCGGCCAGCAACGCTTCGCCCCGCTCAACAGCTGGCCGGACAACGTCAGCCTCGACAAGGCCCGGCGCCTGCTGTGGCCGATCAAACAGAAATATGGCCGCAACATTTCCTGGGCCGACCTGATTGTCCTCACCGGCAACGTCGCGCTGGAATCCATGGGCTTCAAGACTTTCGGGTTCTCCGGCGGACGGCCCGATGTGTGGGAGCCGGATGAAGATGTGTACTGGGGTTCGGAAAACACCTGGCTGGGTGGCGACACCCGTTACGGCAAACACCCCGAAGCCATGCAGGAACCGGGCGACGGCACCCTGGTCGCCGAACCTGCCGAGCACGGCCATGAACAGAGTCGCACCAATCAGGGTGAACGCAATCTGGAAAACCCGCTGGCCGCCGTGCAGATGGGCCTGATTTACGTGAACCCGGAAGGCCCCGAGGGCAATCCCGACCCGGTGGCCTCGGCCCGAGACATCCGTGAAACCTTCGGCCGCATGGCCATGAACGACGAAGAAACCGTCGCCCTGATCGCCGGTGGTCACGCCTTCGGCAAGACCCACGGTGCCGGCCCGGCCGATAACGTCGGCCCGGAACCGGAAGCCGCCGGCCTTGAGCTTCAGGGCCTGGGCTGGAAAAACAGCTTTGGCAGCGGCAAAGGTGCGGACACCATCACCAGCGGCCTGGAAGTGACCTGGACCACCACCCCGACCAAATGGAGCAACAACTACCTGGAAAACCTGTTCGGCTTCGAGTGGGAACTGACCAAGAGCCCGGCCGGTGCCCACCAGTGGAAACCGAAAAACGGCGCCGGAGCCGGCACCATTCCCCATGCTCACGATCCGAACAAACGCATCGACCCGACGATGCTCACCTCTGACCTGGCCCTGCGCTTCGACCCGGCCTACGAGAAGATCTCGCGGCGTTTCCTGGCCAATCCCGATCAGCTGGCCGATGCCTTCGCCCGCGCCTGGTACAAACTGATCCACCGGGACATGGGCCCGCTGTCGCGCTATCTCGGTCCGGAAATGCCCCAGGAAGAACTGCTGTGGCAAGACCCGATTCCCGAGGCCAGCCATCCGCTGATCGACGACAGCGATATCAGGGCGTTGAAAGGCAAAGTGCTGGCGTCGGGACTGTCGGTTTCGGAACTGGTCTCCACCGCCTGGGCTGCTGCTTCGACCTTCCGTGGTTCAGACAAACGCGGCGGCGCCAACGGCGGACGCCTGCGTCTGGCACCGCAACGGTTCTGGCAGGCCAACCAGCCGGAACAACTGGACAAGGTGCTCAAAGCCCTCGAAAGCATTCAGAACGAGTTCAACGCCGGGGCGTCGGGCAAGAAAGTCTCGCTGGCGGATCTGATCGTGCTGGCCGGTAATGCCGGGGTCGAACAGGCGGCTAAAAACGCCGGCCATTCGGTCACGGTGCCCTTCTCGCCTGGCCGTACCGATGCGACTCAGGAGCAGACCGACGTTGAATCGTTCGGCTTCCTTGAACCGCACACCGATGGCTTCCGCAACTACGCCGCCAGCACCTATCGCGTGCCGGCCGAAGCGTTGCTGATCGACAAGGCACAGCTGCTGACGCTCTCGGCACCAGAGTTGGCCGTGCTGGTCGGTGGCCTGCGCGTGCTGGACACCAACGTCGGCAAGACCAAGCACGGGGTGTTCACCGACAAGCCCGGCGCCCTGACCAACGACTTCTTCCGCAACCTGCTGGACATGAGCGTGGAATGGAAACCGACGTCCAAGGCGGCGGACGAGTTCGAAGGTCGCGACCGCAAGACCGGCAATGTGAAGTGGACAGGCACACGGGTCGATCTGGTGTTCGGCTCCAACGCGATACTGCGGGCGCTGGCGGAGGTGTATGCCAGTTCCGATGCCAAGGAGCAGTTCGTCAACGACTTCGTTGCTGCGTGGGCGAAGGTGATGGAGCTGGATCGGTTTGATTTGCGCAAATAGTTTTTCAGCCACCCACAAAAACGCCGCTCATCGAGCGGCGTTTTTTATTGCCCTGAAACAGCTTCAGGCAAGGCTTTTGCTGACCACTTCATACACATCACTGGACAGCTGACCGGACGCCAGAATCCGCTCCAGCTCCGCCTTCATCAGCGCCTGACGAGCACCGTCATACTTGCGCCAGCGAGTCAGCGGCGCCAATTGACGCGAAGCGATTTGCGGGTTGAAGCCGTTCAGCTCGATCACCAGATCCGCGAGGAAGCGATAACCCGAACCATCCGCCGCATGGAAGTTGATCAGGTTCTGCCCGGCGAAGGCACCAACCAGCGCACGCACCTTGTTCGGGTTCTTGATGTTGAACGCCGGGTGCTGCATCAGGGCTTTGACCCGCGCCAGACCGCCCGGCAAGGTGCTGCCGGCCTGCACGCTGAACCACTGATCCATGACCAGCGGATTGTCCTTGAAGTGCTCGGCGAAACTGGCCAGGGCCTTGGCCTTCTCGGCGTCGAACGGCGAGTTGACCAGTACCGCCAGCGCGGTCAGGCGCTCGGTCATGTTGTCACAGGCGTCGAACTGCTCCAGCGTTGCCGCCAGCACTTCAGGCTTGCCGCTGAGCATCAGGTACGACAGCGCAATGTTCTGCAGTGCGCGACGGGCGAAATGCTCGGCTTCGGCCACGTACGGGGTCTTTTTCGACAGTTCGCGGTTGGCCTGATAACGCTGCCACAGGGCCTCGAACAGGTTGTCCGCCAGTTGCTGACGGGCGAATTCGCGAGCGGTGTGGATCGCGTCCACGTCGGCGATTTCACTGATTTCGGTCAGATAGGCTTCGCTCGGCAGCGAGAGCATTTCCGCGACCATCGCCTGATCCAGCGTCTGGTCAGCCAGCACGGTGCGCAGCGCGGAAATCAGACGTGGGTCGAGCACCAGGCTTTCGCCCTTCTGCTGTTGGCCGATCAGTTCCTGCAATACCTGCACCGACAGTTGCTGGCCGGCATCCCAGCGGTTGAAACCGTCGCTGTCGTGCTGCATCAGGAACATCAGTTGATCGCGGTTGTACGGGAAGCTCAGTTTTACCGGCGCCGAGAAACCACGCAGCAAGGACGGCAGTGGCTGTTCGGCGATATCGACAAAGGTGAAGGTCTGTTCGGCTTCAGTCACCGAGATCACCCGGGTGGTGCCTTGAGCCGAGGCTTCACCGGCCAGACGCAGGGCAATCTCGTTGCCTTGGCTGTCGAGCAGGCCCAGCTCCACCGGGATCACGAACGGCAGTTTTTCAACCTTGTCCGGGGTTTCCGGGCAGCTCTGGCGGAAGGTCAGGCTGTAGGTTTTCGCAGCCGAATCGTAGGACTCGCTCACCGCCAGTCGCGGTGTGCCGGCCTGGCTGTACCAGCGCTTGAACTGGGTCAGGTCGACGCCATTGGCATCTTCCATGGCCTTGATGAAGTCATCGCAGGTCACGGCCTGGCCGTCATGGCGTTCGAAGTACAGGTCGCTGCCCTTGCGGAAGCCCTCGGCACCCAGCAGGGTGTGGATCATGCCGACCACTTCCGAACCCTTTTCATACACGGTCAGGGTGTAGAAGTTGGAAATCTCGATGAAGCTGTCCGGGCGCACGGCGTGGGCCATCGGGCCGGCATCTTCGGCGAACTGGTGGGTACGCAGGTACGCCACGTCCTGAATGCGCTTGACCGTGGCCGAGTTCATGTCGGAGGAGAAACCGGCGTCGCGGAATACGGTGAAGCCTTCCTTCAGCGACAGCTGGAACCAGTCGCGGCAGGTCACGCGGTTGCCCGACCAGTTGTGGAAGTATTCGTGGGCGACGATCGCCTCGACCCGCTGATGCGCGGCGTCGGTGGCGGTTTCGGCGCGGGCCAGCACGGCGCTGGAGTTGAAGATGTTGAGGCCCTTGTTCTCCATGGCGCCCATGTTGAAGTCGTTCACGGCGACGATCATGAAGATATCCAGATCGTACTCGCGACCGTAGACCTCTTCGTCCCAGCGCATGGACTTCTTCAGGCTGTTCATGGCGTGCTGGCACTTGTCGATGTTTTCCGGCTCGACATAAATGCGCAGCGCCACGTTGCGCTCGGTCATGGTGGTGAAAGAGTCTTCAACGCACCACAAGTCACCGGCCACCAGCGCAAACAGGTACGCCGGCTTCATGAACGGGTCTTCCCAGGTCGCCCAGTGCCGGCCGTCTTCGCCTGGGCCGCTTGCGATCGGGTTGCCGTTGGACAGCAGCACCGGATAGCTGTGCTGCTCGGCGACCACGGTGGTGGTGAACTTGCTCATCACGTCCGGGCGATCGAGGTAATAAGTGATCTTGCGGAAGCCTTCGGCCTCGCACTGGGTGCAGAACATCGTGCCGGACTTGTACAGGCCTTCCAGCGCGGTGTTGGTTTCCGGGTGGATACGGACGCTGGTGTCGACCGTGAAGGTTTCGCTCTTCGGCTGCAGGGTCAGGTGATTCTCGGTCAACTGGTAGTCGGCAGTGCTCAATTCCTGGTCGGCCAGGGTCACCGAGAGCAATTCCAGCTGCTGGCCATCGAGCACCAGCGGCGGCAGGCCCGGGCCACGGGCCGGGTTGCGGCGCATCACCAGTTGCGCGTGGACCAGGCTGTGGTCCTCGAACAACTCGAAGGTCAGGTGGGTTTCATCGATCAGGTACTCGGGCGCCTGATAGTCCTTCAGGTAAATCATCTTCGGTTGTTCGGTGCGCATGCTGAAGTCCTTATTGATGCACGGCGAGCTGATAGGCCGTATACTTGCGAATGTTGATCACGCCGGTGTCGAAGATCAGGTACTGGCCCTTGATCCCCAGCAGCGTGCCTTCGGCAATCGGGTTCTTGTCCAGGTTGAAGCTGACGATCTTGGCCGGGTACTGCTCGACCGGGTAACGGATTTCCAGCGGCTCGACGTCGGTGACCGGCTGAATCGCCTGCAGGCCGAAACGTTCCTGCAAGCCCTGCAGGCCTTCGGCGCAGCTGGCGAACAACTGATCGCGCACCTCGGCAAGATCCACCGCCGCCGCGTCGCCCTTGAGCAGCGCGCGCCAGTTGGTCTTGTCCGCGACCTGACTGCGAAACAGGTCCTCGACGAAACCGGACTGCTGGCGCGTGGCGACGCGCATGATCGGCAACGCCTGACTGGCGCCCTGATCGAGCCAGCGGGTCGGCAGTTGGGTGGCGCGAGTGATGCCGACCTTGATCCCCGAGGAATTGGCCAGGTAGACGACGTGATCGGTCATGCAGAACTTCTCGCCCCACTCCGGTTCCCGGCAGGTGCCGGCGTCGAAGTGGCAGCGCTCCGGGCTCATGATGCACACATCGCACTGGGCCAGTTTGGTCATGCACGGGTAGCAGTAACCCTGACTGAAACTGGTCTTGGTCTTGCGTCCGCAATGGGTGCAGTGAATCGCCCCCAGGTATTCCAGGCGCACCGTGGTGCCGATCAACGGGTTGACCGGTACCTCGACGTCATCCAGACGAAACGCGTATTGCACGTTCGGCCCGTCCAGGCGCGCCGACATTTTGCTGATTGCACCGCGGCCAATCTCGATCAATGGATGGCGTCCGACTTGAACAGGATGTTCGGCACTTCGATCGACTTCGACGCACACTCCTGCGGGCCCATGTAACCGGTGCGCTCTTCTTCGGGCAGGTTCTGGATTTCCCAGGCGATCATCGCCTGCAGCGACAGCTCGCGCTGTTCGGCGGTGAGCTTGCCACCGTCGGACCATTTGCCGATTTCCACGGCCAGTTTCAGGCTCTGGTAGATATCCGGGGTGATGTTCTTGATCAGGTCGTTAAAAGAGGACATCAGGGTCTCCGTGCTCTTTATTCAAAAATTCAGGCGGCCAGTTTACGGCGGTTGTACAAACCGCCCAACAAACCGGTGAAGCATCCGATGAGTAACCCGCCGACGTGGGCGGCATTGGCAATCTGGCCGAAGCCGATCATCGAGATCAGCCCGGACATGCACACCAGCAACCACACCAGCATCATCACCAGCACGCCGCGGGGCAGACGATAGGCCGGGTTCGGCGCCAGCAGCTGGAAGATCCAGCAGTGACCGAGCAACCCGTAAAGCACGCCGGACAGACCGCCGAACAGGCTCGGGCCGCTCCAGGCAAACTGTGCATAGTTGGAAACGAGGCTGAACAGCAGCGTCAGGCCGATGAGGTTGATACTGCCCTGGCGCGACTCGATGCGCCGCCCCAGTTCCCAGTACCACATGCCGTTCATGGCCAGGTGGAGGATGCCGAAGTGGATCAGCATCGGCGTGAACAGGCGCCACCACTGCCCCGCCGCCAGGCTGTCGGCCAGTGAGGTGAAATGGATGTAGTCGCCGACCACGCGGAAATCGAGGAAGGTCAGCCAGCGCATCGTGTCGAGGTTGTCGCCCAGATACGTCAGGCCGCCGACCAGCAGGCTCAGCAACAGGATGAACCCGGTGGCCTTGGCGTGTTTCAGTTGCTCGGCGAAGCTCGGACGCTTGAAGGTCGGCGCCACCGGAATGTCCAGTTGCTGATCCGGATCACCCGCCGGAAAGCGCTCGTACAGCGAACGCACGTCTTCGCTGATTTCAGAGGGCACCCACAACACCTGCTCGCCCGACTCTTCGCTGACGCGATGTGGCACCTGCATGCGTTGCAGCAGTTTGACGAAACCGCTCAGGTCCGCCGCCAGTGGCAGACGCAATACCGCTACCGCGCTCATCGCAGCACCTCCGGCCGCTCGACATCGACCCAGACAAATTTATGCGGATCCAGGCGGGTTTCCTGATCCAGACGATAAGCCACCAGTTTGCCGTAGAGCACGGCGCTGTAATCCAGGCACGCGAGGTTCGGGCGGATCGGCGCCGGTTTGCCGCTGCGCCAGTAGTGGCCGACGAACAGCAACGGTTCATCGACGCCGTAGCGCAGCAGGGAATTCTTTTCGCTGGAGGTCAGCGGCTTCTGCGCTACCGGCTCCGGCAAGGCGTCGGGCTGGAACACGATGTCGCCGTAGGTCTGCGGGTCGTCCTCCCAGAACTTGGTGCGGAAGAACGAACGCACCAGACCGTCGCCGCTGGTCATGGTCAGGCCATCCGGCAGACGCATGTCGGTGCCCCGCAGCAGGCGATCGAACACCGTGCAGGCAAAACTGCCCGGTACGGCGGAAGCCTGAAGGAAGTGCTCATCGATGCAGCCATCGGGGAACAGCGCGCGCAGTGGCTCGATCAGGCCGGCATCCCAGCAGGCATGCACCAACCGAAAGCGTCCGGCGTCGACAAACAGCGGCAGCTCATAGAACCAGCGCTGGAAATCGTGCCAGTCACCGGGATGGTCTTCGAACTGGGTCAGGGTTTCATGCAGCAAACGGGCGTGGCGCGGCGTGTGCTCGCGCACGAACTGCTTGCCGCTGCCCGGTGGTGCCGGTGTGCTCCAGCCCAGGGCGTTGAATTCGTGGTTGCCCATGATGCACAAGGCCTGGCCGGCCTCGACCATGTCGTGGACGATGTGCAGCGCCTCGCGGATCCGCGGGCCACGGTCGATGATGTCGCCGACGAACACGGCCATGCGCGATGGATGCCGCCAGACCCCGCCCTGCTTGTGGTAACCGAGACGGTCCAGCAGGTGTTCCAGGGTCAGGGCGCATCCGTGCACGTCACCGATCAGGTCATAACTGCGCGCGGGATCGAGCATCAGTCGCCTCCACCACCCAGCTTGCTGCCCCAGCCGAGTTTGGTGCGGCAGACCTCGTAGTAGTTGTGGTCGAGCGGATGGATCAGCCGCAGTTTCTGCGCTTTCTTGCTGACGGTGATGGTGTCGCCCGGCGCGCAGGTGAAGTGGTTCTGCCCGTCGCAGGAGACCTGCGGGTAGATCTGCATATCTTTGGACACGACGATTTTCAGCTCACTGTTGCCATCGACCACGATCGGTCTGCCCGACAAGGTATGGGGGTACATCGGCACAATCACAATAGCGTCGAGCTTGGGATGCATGATCGGGCCGCCAGCGGACAGCGCATACGCGGTGGAACCGGTCGGCGTGGCGACGATCAGGCCGTCGGCCTTCTGGCTGCAGACGAACTGGCCGTCGATGTACAGCTCGAACTCGATCATCCGCGTCGATTTGCCCGGGTGCAGCACCACGTCGTTCAGCGCATCGCCCTGGCCGATGGCCTCGGCGTGACGGCGGACTTCGGCCTGCAGCAGGAAGCGGTTTTCCACCAGATAGTGGCCGTCGAGTACTTCGGCGACCTTGATTTCCAGCTCGTCCGGGCGGATGTCGGTGAGAAAGCCGAGGCTGCCACGGTTGATCCCGAGCACCGGAATGTTGTGTTTGGCCAGCGCCCGGGCCGCACCGAGCAGACTGCCGTCACCGCCGACGACGATGACCATGTCGCAGACTTCGCCGAGCATCTTGCGCGACGAGGTTTGCAGGCCATGGCCGGGCAGGACTTCGGCGATGGTGTCTTCGAGGATCACATGCAGGTGACGATCGAGCAGAAAGCGTTTCAGTCGGCGGACGGTATCCAGCACCTGGGAACTGCCCAGGCGACCGATGATGCCGATATTACGAAATTGCTCCATGGGACTCCTGCTGGGGCTGCGACGGCGAAAACGACGATTATGGGCGAAAGCGCCGGATAGACAAAACCCTTTCAGCCCGAGAGTGCGCCTGCGTTTAAGGCTATGCTCGCAAGATGATCCTATTTCCCGATTTGCTCCAGTTGCCCCATCAGCTGCGCCACCCGGAAGTGCGCGATCTGGCGTGGGTGATCCTCGCCCCGCCGATGCTCGCCGCCACGCCGTGGCCGCAACGCCATCCGCTGGCGGGCAGCGACTGGGTGCATGACCCTGAGCGGCTGGCGCACTGGCTGCACCGGCTCGACCGGGACAGTTATGGTCTGCTGCAATGGCTGTCCCAGGCCCGCACCCGGCGTCTGGGCCTGTATTACGAGCGGCTGTGGCAGTTTGCCGTGGAGCATGCGCCGGGGATCGAACTGATCGCCGCCAACCTGCCGATCCGCCGCGAGGGTCACACCCTCGGCGAACTCGACATGCTGCTTCGCGACCGCGACGGCGTGCATCACCTGGAACTGGCGATCAAGCTCTACCTCGGCCCGCAGAACGGTGACGGCCGCGATCCGGCGCAGTGGCTCGGCCCGGGTTGCCATGATCGACTGGACCGCAAACTGGCCCACCTGAGCGAACACCAGTTACCGATTTCCGCCCGCCCGGAAAGCCGTGAAGCCCTGGCGGCGCTGGATATCGAGTCGTTCAGTGCGCAACTGTGGCTGGGCGGCTATCTGCTGTATCCATGGCCCGGGCATTCCGAATCACCGAGCGGCGCCCATCCGCAGCACTTGCGCGGCAGTTGGTTGCATCAAAAGGACTGGCCGGCGTTTATCGCCCAGCGCCCGGCCGGACGCTGGCAACCCCTGCCCCGCCATGCGTGGCTGGCGCCGGCGCATTACCCTGCGGATCAGGCCTGGAATCACGAGCAGCTGCGGGCCTGGCTCAATGAGCTCGAACCGCTGGCCCCGGCGCAACTGATGGTGCGCCTGACCGAGAATGCCCGGGGCGAATGGGAAGAAGCCGAGCGGCTGTTTCTGGTTTCGGATCTGTGGCCGAACGTGCCCGGGCAGAGTTAGACGCTCAACCGCAGCGCCAGCGCCGCCAATGTCACCAGCAACACCGGTACCGTCAGCACAATCCCCACCTTGAAGTAATAGCCCCAGCCAATCCGGATGTCCTTGCGCTCCAGCACATGCAGCCAGAGCAGAGTCGCCAGACTGCCGATCGGAGTGATCTTCGGCCCAAGGTCGCTGCCGATCACGTTGGCGTAGATCATCGCCTCTTTCACCACACCGGTCGCCTGACTGGCATCGATCGACAGCAAACCGATCAGCACGGTTGGCAGATTGTTCATGATCGACGACAACAACGCGGTCAGCACGCCAGTGCCCATGGCCGCGCCCCACACGCCATACCCGGCAAAGGCATCCAGCCAACCGGCCAGATGATCCGTCAGCCCGGCATTGCGCAGTCCGTAGACCACCAGGTACATGCCCAGGGAGAAAATCACGATCTGCCACGGCGCCTCTTTCATCACCTTGCGCGTGGAAATCTTGTGCCCGCGAGCGGCTATACCCAGCAACAACGCCGCGCAAACCGCCGAGATCGCACTGATCGGAATCCCCAGCGGTTCCAGGGCGAAACAGCCCACCAGCAGAATCAGCAACACCGCCCAACCGGCGTAGAAAGTGGCCTTGTCGTGGATCGCCGTCTCCGGGTGCTCAAGCTGTTCAGGGTCGTAGTCTTTCGGAATGTCGCGGCGAAAGAACCACAACAACACCGCCAGCGTGGCCGCGACGCTGACGAAGTTGACCGGCACCATCACCGCCGCATAACGATTGAAACCAATGTGAAAGAAGTCGGCCGAAACGATGTTGACCAGGTTCGACACCACCAGCGGCAGGCTCGCGGTATCGGCGATAAACCCCGCGCCCATGACGAACGCCAAAGTCGCCGCCGGCGAAAAGCGCAGGGCCAGCAGCATGGAAATCACGATGGGCGTGAGGATCAGCGCCGCGCCGTCATTGGCGAACAAGGCCGATACCAGCGCACCGAGCAATACCATGAAGGCGAACAGCTTGCGCCCGCTGCCCCGCCCCCATCGCGCCACATGCAACGCGGCCCAGGCAAAGAACCCCGCTTCGTCGAGCAACAGGCTGATGATGATCAGCGCCACAAAAGTACCGGTGGCGTTCCAGATGATCTGCCACACCAGCGGAATATCGCTCAGGTGCACCACGCCAAAAAGCAGCGCGACAATGGCGCCGAGCGTTGCACTCCAGCCGACCCCGAGGCCTTTGGGTTGCCAGATCACCAGGGTAATGGTCAGCAGGAAAATCAGTGACGCAGCGAGCATTCGCGACAGCCTTCAATAAAAGGGGAAAGAATCAGACCACAAAAAAACCTGTGGGAGCCAGCTCCCACAGGTTCGTTATGTTGTCAGAAAAATCAGTGGATCACTTTTTGTGCTGCGCTACCCACTCGCCATAGGCATTGATGAAGCTCTGCAGGAACGGCTTGACCGACTCGTTCAGCTTGCCCGACTCATCGAACGCCGTACCGGCGCCGCCCAGGTAGGCTTCCGGTTGCTGCATGCACGGCACGTTGAGGAAAACGAACGACTGGCGCAAATGCTGGTTGGCGCCGAAACCGCCGATGGCACCCGGCGAAACGCTGATCACCGCGCCCGGTTTGCCGCCCCAGACACTCTTGCCATAAGGCCGCGAGCCGACGTCAATGGCGTTCTTCAAGGGTGCCGGCACAGAACGGTTGTACTCCGGGGTGACAAACAGCACCGCGTCGGATGACGCCACTTTTTGCCGAAAAGTGCTGTAGGCTGCCGGCGGTGAATCGCCGTCGATGTCTTCGTTATAGAGTGGCAGATCGCCAATTTCCACAATGTTCAGCTTGAGGTTGGCCGGTGCCAGTTCCGCCAGCGCCAGCGCGACCTTGCGATTGATCGATGCTTTACGCAGGCTGCCGACCACTACCGCGACGTTATAGACATTGCTCATGGGAAGACTCTCGACTGTCCGTGGGAGGAGCCTGTAGTTATAGATGATCCAACGACGATTCCACCAGACGACGAGGGATATTTCCCACGTCCGGATTATTTTTTTCCTGTAGGAAAACTTACCAAGCTCGATGACGGTCTACCAAGCCGCAAATCAAGCGTTTTATCTCCAGAGGTTCTAAGCAGATGGCAGCAGTACTCGTCGGTCAGTTCCATGCAAGAGATGCGGAAGGCCGCGTTTATTCCGTGCATGAGTTCCAGGAATCCAACCCGTCGGCAGACGGTTTCACCGGCATGGAGCCTGTTACCACCTACAAACTGGCCATTGGCGACCGGGTCAATAAAATCGACGACAACGAATTCCTGCTGGTTCAGTCAGGCATCACGTTGATTCGCGAACCCGAGCCGACTGTCGCTTCATAACCGATTGTTATGAGCAGAAGTCATCCGCGCCGAGTTGGGGTAGGATTCAGCCACTGACCCCAACGGCCGGACATGGACTTCACGCATGCGTTTACGTCATATCGAGGTGATACAGGCGCTTTTACAGACGGGTCACGTGGGCACCGCCGCCGAATGGCTGCAATTGCCGGCGGGCGATGTCGAGGAGCGACTGCGCGAAGCCGAGAGTCAGTTGGGTTTCATGCTGTTCGCCAGCGTGCGCGGGCGGCTTCAGGCCACCGCCGAAGCCCGTGCGCTGCAAGTCGAAATCGCCCACATCTATGACGCGCTGGAACCGGTGCAACGGCTGGCCAGCAGTCTCAAGCAATACCTCGCCCCGCCCCTTCGAATCATCGGCACCCCGCCGCTGGCCCAGCAATTGTTGCCGCAAAGCCTTGCCGCATTGCGCCGACGCCTGCCGGACGTGCCCTGCACGCTGCTCAGTGAACCCACCCGTCACATCGTTCGCAGTCTGTTGCTGCGTGAAAGCGATCTGGGACTGAGCCTGCACGATCCCGAACATCCCGATATCCATTGCCAGCCGCTGGCCCAAGGCAAGCTGCAACTGCTCGCGCCTCACGGCTGGCTGCAACCGAAGCAGAAGTACATTTCGCTGCAGGACCTGGCCGGTCAGGCAATGGTCGGCCTCGAAGGCCAGGACCCGCTGAGTCCGGCGCTGGAGCACAAACTCCAGGCCCTGCGCCCGGCACCGAGCATCCACACCCGGGTGCAGACCCATCAGATGATGCGCAGCATGGTCGAGGCCGGCGAAGGCCTGGCCATCGTCGACCCGTTCACAGCACTGGGTGCCCGGGCCGGTGGAATCGATACTTGCCCGTTGTCACCGGCGGTGCCGATCAGCCTCTATGCACTGACCTTCAAGCACGCGCCGCCGACATCGGCAGTCCAGACATTGCTGGGTATCGTTACGGAACAAGCCGAGGCGATGCTGGCGAGCTGATCGGGTTTTCCAGCGGATTATCGAACAATCGATACCAGAACAACGCCACCTCGGCGGTGTTCGGATCAATGCCGCGATAACGCAGATGGTCGATGCCACCAATCACATAACCGCAACGCTCATACAGGCGGCAGGCACCGAGGTTGTTGTTCTGGGTTTCGAGCATGATCCCCGGCAGTTTTTTCTTGCGACTCCAGAACTGTGCGACGTCCAGCAACGCTTTCGCCACACCATGGCGTCGTGCCGGCGCATGCACCGCCAGCTCATCGATATGGGCAAAACCGTTCCAGTTGGTGCTGATTACCAGATGCCCCACCGGCTGGTCTTCCAGATACGCCATGAAAATCGCACTGTCGGCGGCATCGCGAAAACTGCTGAACTCCTCGGGATCAATGCCGTAGCACTTGCGGTACGGCACGATGGGCGTCACACCCCACTGCGCGACGGACTTGCCGATTTCGGCGGCGCCATAGGCGGCGACCTCGAAGCTGAAATCACTGCCCCAGATATAAGCGGCAAAGCCGTCGTCGGCAACGCGCACTGACAGCCCGGGGTATTTTGGATTCATGACCGGTTGCATACTGGGAAACGCCCTCATTCCTTGACGCAATCGACGGTGTAGTGCCGTCCATTGCCCTCGTCTTCGTGTTGCAGTCCGTGCACATCGACCACGAAACCCGGAAAACTCGCATCGAACGTGCGGGCAAACTTCAGGTAATCGATGATCGACCGGGTGGATTCGGTAAAACGCTCGCCGGGCATGATCAACGGGATCCCCGGCGGATAAGGCACCAGCATCACCGCCGCGACCCGCCCCTCCAGCTCATCGATCGGCACCGCCTCGACTTCGCCGCGCACCAGTTGATCGTAGGCGTGGGCCGGTTTCATGGCGATTTCCGGCAACACGGTGTACATGCGTTTGAGGTGTCTGGCGGTGGCATTGCTGCGATAGCAGGCGTGGAGCTGATCGCACAGGTCGCGCAGCCCCATGCCGCGATAACGCGCCGGGTCTTCCTGGGCGACACACTTCAGGCAGGTGTCGAGGCTGACGTTGGCGTCGTAGCTGCGCTTGAACTCCAAAAGCTCGGTCAGCAGCGTGCTCCATTTGCCCTTGGTGATGCCCATGGAGAACAGCACCAGGAACGAATACAGCCCGGTTTTCTCCACCACTAGTCCGCGCTCCCAGAGGAAACGACTGACCACCGCCGCCGGAATCCCCTTGTCGCTCAACGCGCCGCCAGCGGTCAGGCCGGGCATCACCAGAGTGACCTTGATCGGGTCGAGCAGCACATAGTCGTCGCTGACCTCGCCGAAACCGTGCCAGTCCGCCTCGGGCTTCAGCAGCCAGTCTTCGGTCTGCACCCGGTCGATGCCCTCGACACCCGGCGGCTGCCAGATCGAGAACCACCAGTCATTGGCGTCGATGTGCCCACGCAGATTGGCCAACGCCCGGCGAAAGCTCAGGGCCTCGTCGAAGGTTTCCTGCAACAGCGAACGCCCGGCCGGGCCTTCCATCATGGCCGAGGCCACGTCCAGCGACGCAATGATGCTGTACTGCGGCGATGTCGAGATGTGCATCATGAATGCTTCGTTGAACCGGTCGCGATCCAGCTGCCGCGCGCCGCCGTCCTGCACATGAATCATCGAAGCCTGGCTGAACGCTGCCAACAGTTTGTGGGTGGAATGGGTGGTAAACACCAGCGGACTGTCGGCACTGCGCGAGGTGGCCATGCCGTAGCGTCCAGCAAAGAATTCGTGAAATGCCGCGTAGGCGTACCAGGCTTCGTCGAAATGCAGGACTTCGACGCTGTTGCCCAGGCTTTGCTTGATCAGTTCGGCGTTGTAACAGAGGCCGTCGTAAGTAGAGTTGGTCACCACGGCGAGTTTGACTTTCGGCTCGCGGCCCTTGGTCAACGGGCTCGCATCAATCTTGGCCTGGATCGATTCGCGGCTGAATTCGTTTAACGGAATCGGGCCGATGATCCCCAGCTCGTTACGCTCCGGGCACAGGTACAGCGGAATCGCGCCGGTCATGATGATCGCGTGCAACACCGACTTGTGGCAGTTGCGATCCACCAGCACCAGATCATCGCGCCCGACCATCGAATGCCAGACGATTTTGTTGGCGGTCGAGGTGCCATTGATCACGAAAAAGGTGTGATCGGCGCCGAAATTGCGCGCAGCCCTTGCTTCTGCCTCGGCCAAAGGGCCGGTGTGATCGAGCAGCGAACCCAGCTCCGGCACCGATACCGACAAGTCCGAGCGCAGAGTGTTTTCCCCAAAGAACTGGTGAAATGCCTGCCCCACTGGGCTCTTGTGATACGCCACCCCGCCGCCATGCCCCGGGGTGTGCCAGGAATAATTGGAGTCGGCAGTGTGCTGCACCAAGGCCTTGAAGAACGGCGGCAACAACCCGTCCAGATACTTGCGCGCCGCCCGTGCGACCTGCCGGGCCAGAAACGGCACGGTGTCTTCGAACAGGTAAAGAATGCCGCGCAACTGATTCAATTCGGCCATGGCATCGGCCGGAGCGTTTTCCAGGGTGACCTGCTCACCCAGCGCGAAAATCGGCAGATCCGGCGCCCGCACCCGGGCCAGACCGATCAGTTCGGCCATGTTCTGTAACAAATGGGAATTGGTGCTGGCGTCTTCGGCGGCAATCAACATGCACGCCAGACCATGGTGGGTCGACGCCACCAGCCGGCCCTCGGTGTAGTCCGTGGCCGAAACGATGCTGAAACCTTCCTGCTCGAGTTCACGGGCGATGCCGCGAATGCGTTCGCCGGCAACCGTGTCGGCCTTGATGTCGCGGTGGACGATCAACACCGGGAACTTCAGATCTTTGTACATGGGGCTCAGTGTCCTGAGGCGGCGGAGAGTGATCTGCCAATGTCCTCAGGGTAGAGGGTCGGAGCGGATGTGGCGAGGGTGGCCAGTTGTCAGTACTGCCAAAAACAAAGGATCGTCCGGACGCAGCCTGCGCCTTCGGACGATCCTTTTATCTTCAAGCCTGGGCTTCGGCTTCCAGCAGCTGAGTCCACAGCGCCGGTGCACCAGCGGATTTGGCGATGATTTCCAGACGCACCTGGTGCTCGGCCAGTTCGGCTTCGGTGGCGCGAATGATCCGCCCCGGCTTGCGATCCGCCGGCAGACGACGGATTTCAGTGGCGGAGTTGTCCGCGCCTTCGCCCGTGCCGTTACCGTCGGAAGCGTTGCCGGCCAGCGAGAGGCTGGTCTGGCCACCGGTCATGGTCAGGTAGACGTCGGCGAGAATCTCCGAGTCGAGCAAAGCGCCGTGCAGCTCACGGCCGGAGTTGTCGACGCCGTAGCGTTTGCACAGGGCATCGAGGCTGTTGCGCTGACCCGGGTGACGTTCCCGGGCCATCATCAGGGTGTCGAGGATCGTGCAATGCTGCGTGATGTCCGCGCGATCCTGCTGGCCCATCAGGGCGAATTCGTTGTTGATGAAGCCAACGTCGAACGCCGCGTTATGGATGATCAGTTGGGCGCCGTTGATGAACTCGAAGAACTCATCGGCCACTTCGGCGAAACGCGGTTTGCCGACGAGGAATTCGTTGGTGATGCCGTGGACGCCGATCGCGCCTTCATCACTTTCGCGATCCGGTTGCAGGTAGACGTGAAAGTGCCGCCCCGTCAGGCGCCGACCGATCAGCTCGACGCAACCGATTTCAATGATCCGGTGACCATCGGTCACCGGCATGCCGGTGGTTTCGGTATCGAGTACAACGGATCTGGTGGCCATCAGTGTTCAGCTCTCAACGGGTCAATCGTGCAAAAGCGGCGATGTTAACACGCCGGTGGCGCGAGTCGCGCACCGCCGGGTGATCGGCGCTCATGCAGTTTTTAACAATCATTAGCAATGTTCATAAAGTCTGGGGCAAACCGGCTTGTTAGCGTGCGCGGCCTGTTTCTCACGGACTCGAACACCTCATGAAGACTGCACGGTTTTTATTGCTCGGCGGCTGCTTGCTGATGACTGAAGCGCACGCCACCAGTTTTGTCATCAGCACTGACATCACCCTGAGCCTGACGCTCAGCTCCAGCAAAGGCACCAGCGGTTCGTTCAAGGACGACAAGCTCGTGCTGGCCGCCAAGGACGATGCGGCGGCGTTCGTGGCCAGCGACGGGGACATTCGGGGCGCCCGGATGGAAGCGGCGTTCAAGCGGATTCGCAGCCTGTTGCCAGAACTGTCCGCCACCGACCAGCAACTGGCCAAGGCCATTCTGATGCTCTGATCAGTCCTGCTTGTAGCCGCGCACTTCATCCACGCCACGGTTGGCCAACTGGTCGGCCCGTTCGTTGCCGTGGTGGCCGATGTGGCCGCGAACCCATTTCCAGGTGACCTTGTGGCGGTTGACCTGCTCGTCCAGCTCTTTCCACAGGTCGGCATTTTTTACTGGCTCCTTGGCAGCGGTTTTCCAGCCGCGCTTCTTCCAGTTGGCCATCCACTCATTGATGCCTTTCATCACGTATTGCGAGTCGGTCACCAGCAGCACTTCGCACGGACGCTTGAGGGCTTCGAGGCCGCGAATCGCGCCGAGCAGCTCCATGCGGTTGTTGGTGGTGTTGGCTTCGCCGCCCCACAGTTCCTTTTCGACGCCCTTGCACACCAGCAAGGCGCCCCAGCCGCCGGGGCCGGGGTTGCCCTTGCAGGCGCCGTCAGTGAACAGTTCTACGCTATCGACGCTTTCGCTCATGCCAATCTATCCAGAAAAATGCCTGGCCCCGCCGATCACGGATCGACAACGGCCCGGGCCGGGACAAACCCGGCCACAATAAAAGAAGGTTTACGGTTCGATGCGGCGACGATTGACCTTGGCCATCGGCAGCGGGATCAGCTTGCCCATCGGCTCGCGGCGTTCCTGACGCACTGGACGCAGGCCGACCACGATCTTGCGTGCAACCAACAGATAGAAGCCGCCGCCCGCCAGTTGCCAGTCGCCGGCCTTGCGTTCCCAGCCGGCCAGACGGGCCTGCCACTTGGGTGACGCGAGCGGCGGACGATAGCACCCGAAGCGGCGTTTCTCCAGCGCGAAGCCCAGCAGATTGAGCCAGTCGGCGACCCGCGACGGCGAGATGCAGCGCGCCTGATGCAGCGCATCGTGAGCAAACACATGGCGCAGGCCCCAGGTGCTCCAGGGATTGATCCCGACAATCAACAGATGCCCGCCGGGGCGCACGCTGCTGGCCGCTTCACGCAGCAGGCCATGGGGCGACAGGCAGAAATCCAGACCGTGCTGCAACACCACCACGTCGGCGGCGTGTTCACTCAACGGCCAGGCCTGCTCTTCGCAGACGATCTCGACGCCGGGCAATGGCGCACCGAGCCGCACGTTGCGCTGCACCTGCGGCGCCGACGGCGGTGTTTCGGCGGACGGCCCGTAATGCACCAGATAGCCGCCGAAGAACCGGCCGAGCTCGTCTTCGAGCATGCGCCGCTCCTCGTCCAGCAGAAATTGCCCGAGGGGACCGGACAGCCATTCACGGGCCGCCCCGATCAGGGCCAGCCAGTCAGGATCGGCCTGAGCGAACGCTTTATCGATCATTGCATTCTCCAACACGCCAGGAACCTCTAAGATGCGCCAATGTTACCCGCTTGGCGAATCCGAAGATGATACAGATCAGTGCCCTGCCCGCCTTCACCGACAACTACATCTGGTTGTTACAGGATCATGCCACCCAGCGTTGCGCGGTGGTCGATCCGGGAGATGCCGCCCCCGTGCAGGCGTGGCTTGCCGCGCATCCGGGCTGGGTGCTGGGCGATATTCTGATCACTCATCATCACCATGATCATGTCGGCGGCGTCGAGACGCTTAAAAAGGCTACGGGCGCGACTGTCTACGGTCCGGCCAGCGAAAGCATTCCGGGACGGGACGTCGCGCTCAAGGACAACGACCAGGTTCGCGTGCTCGGCTGGGATTTCGATGTCTACGCCGTTCCCGGTCACACCCTGGGGCACATCGCCTATTACCACCACGGCCTGCTGTTCTGCGGCGACACCCTGTTCGCCGCCGGTTGCGGCCGGTTGTTCGAAGGCACGCCGGAGCAGATGCACCATTCGCTCGGTCGTCTGGCGGCCCTGCCGGAAGACACGCTGGTCTACTGCACCCACGAATACACCCTGAGCAACCTGAAATTCGCCGCTGCGGTGGAGCCGGGCAACCCGGACATTGCCGCCCGTCTGGAAAAAGTCAGCCAGCAACGGCAGAACGGGGTCATGACCCTGCCCTCGACCATTGCCCTGGAAAAGCTCACAAATCCGTTTCTGCGTACCAGTGAAACATTAGTTACACAAAAAGTGGACGAACGGAATGGCGCTCAAAACCGGGCGCCGAGTGAGGTTTTTGCGGCTCTGCGGGCTTGGAAAGATAAGTTCTAAGCCGTTCACCACTTGGTACAAAAACGCTGAATGGTTGACCGCAGGGGGTGCGCTTTCTAGAATCGCCCGACATTTTTGCCCGGAACTTACTTCCAGCCAATGTCGTCATCCATACGTAAGTCCGTCAATTCAGACGCATTGACCCGCCTGGCGCAAGCCATCGCGGTGGCTGTGTCCGCCACACTGGCGGGCTGTTCCAGCCATGCTCCGCAGACTGAAGCGACCCATACGCCGAACATTGCTGCGCGAGCCAAGCAGAAGCCCATCTGGTTGTCCGAAAAGCCCAGCCCGCAGGTGCCTCAGGACATCTGGGAACGCATGCGCGGCGGTTTTCAGCTTCAGGAAGGTCTGGGCGTAAACCCGCGCATCGAGCAACAGCGCCTGTGGTTCGCCAGTAACCCTTCCTTTCTCGAGAACGCCGGCGAGCGCGGCAGCCTCTACATTCATTACATCGTCGAACGCCTCGAAGAACGCAACATGCCGCTGGAACTGGCCCTGCTGCCAGTGATTGAAAGCGCCTACAACCCGATGGCCTATTCCCGGGCCGACGCGGTGGGGCTCTGGCAATTCATCCCTTCCACCGGGCGTTACTACAACCTGCGCCAGACCCGTTTCTACGATGGCCGTCGCGACATCACCGCCTCGACCACTGCAGCGATGGATTACCTGACCCGCCTGCACGACATGTTCAACGGCGACTGGCTGCTGGCCCTGGCGGCCTACAATGCCGGCGAAGGCACGGTCAGCCGCGCCATCGAACGCAACGAAAAGCTCGGCCTGCCAACCGACTACTGGAACCTGCCGCTGCCGGCGGAAACCCAGGCGTACGTACCGAAACTGCTGGCGCTGTCGCAAGTGGTGCTGTCGCCGGAAGCCTACGGGGTCAACCTCAACCCGATCGCCAACGAGCCTTACTTCCGGGTCGTCGAAATCAACCAGCGCATGGACCTGTCCAAGGTCGCCGCCGTGGCCAACATCGACGAAGACGAGCTGTTCCAGCTCAACCCGGCGTTCAAGCAGCGCACCACCATCGACGGGCCGCAGCACCTGCTGGTGCCGACCTCGAAGGCCCAACTGCTGACCGCCAGCCTGCAGACCATGCGCCCTGAAGAACTGATCAGCCCTCGTTCGCTGAAACCGGTCTTCGAAGGCGCCGACCCGACCGAAGTCGCGAAGCTCAAGCGTGCGTACCGGGTCAAACGCGGCGACAACCTCGGCTCCATCGCCAAGGCCAACAAGGTCGACGTCAAGGACCTGCAACGCTGGAACAAGCTGACCGGCAAGAACCTCAAGGTCGGCCAGACCCTGGTCATGCAGGACACCACCAAACGCACCCCGGCCGGCAAGACCGGCGGGCGCATCAACACCGTGATCGCGGCCAACAGCAAGGCCAAAGCCAAGGACGACAGCAAGCAGCAGACCCAATACAAGGTCCAGCGCGGCGACACGCTGTACGTGGTGGCCAAGCGTTTCAACGTCGAGATGCAGCATCTCAAGCGCTGGAACCCGGGCGCCGGCAAGGCGCTCAAGCCTGGGCAGATGCTCACGGTCTACCAGCCGCACTGACAAAGAGCCCCTGAAATTCAGGGGCTTTTTTTCGTCTGTCGTCAGGCTTGATTCTGTCGCTGCCACCAAAATCTTACCCCCTCATCGGAACGCCGCCCGCCCAGCCCTCTCCCCCAAGGGGAGAGGGGGAAAGGGAGCCGATTGGGGGCTTTTCGGAATCTGAGTCCAACTCGATATTTCAGGTCGGTGTAGCTTGAAAGAACACCTAGGTCAGTCCCCTCTCCCTCCGGGAGAGGGCTAGGGTGAGGGGAACCTGGCCCAGTCGATTAACCCCACATTAACCTCTGTCTTTTTCCTGTCCATACAAGCTGTTACTGTACGGCCCACAAAGCCCAAGCCGCCTGGATCGGATCTGACTTGAAGCGTCCCCTCCTCCTGCTCCTGATCAGCCTGGCCTTGAGCTCCCCCGTCAGCGCCACGATCACCGAAAGCCACGGTTATGCGCAGTTCGGCACGCTCAAGTACCCGGCCAGATTTACCCACTTCGACTGGGTCAACCCGCAAGCGCCCAAGGGCGGCACCTTGCGGGTGATGGCGTTTGGCACCTTCGATACGCTCAATCCTTACACCTTCAAGGGCACCAGCCCGGTCACCACCCCGAATTTCCTGCAGTACGGCATCAACGAGCTGAACGAGCCGCTGATGGTCGGCACCGGCCAGTATTCGCCGTCCGGCGACGAGCCGGCCTCCAGCTATGGCCTGATCGCCCAGTCGGTGGAATACAGCGAAGACCGCAGCTGGGTGGTGTTCAACCTGCGCCCGGAAGCGCGCTTCCACGATGGCACGCCGATCACCGCCTACGACGTGGCGTTCTCCTATCGGACGCTGCTCAAGGAAGGTCATCCGCTGTACCGCACGGCGCTTCAAGAAGTGTCGCGGGTCGACATCCTCAACCCGCAGCGCATCCGCTTCATCATGAAGCGCTCGGGCAATCCGCTGCTGATCCTGCGCCTGGGCGAGTTGCCGGTGCTGCCCCAGCATTACTGGAAGGGCCGTGACTTCAAGGCCACCACCTTCGAGCCGCCGCTCGGCAGCGGGCCTTATCGCATCACTTCGGTGACACCCGGGCGGCAGCTGATTTTCGAACGGGTCAAGGATTACTGGGGCAAGGACTTGCCGGTCAATCGCGGCAAATACAACTTCGATCGCATGGAAGTCGAGTTCTACCGCGACAGCGACGTGGCCTTCGAAGCCTTCAAGGCCGGCGAGTTCGACATCTATATCGAGCATCAGGCGAAGAACTGGGCCAATGGCTACAACTTCCCGGCCGTGCGTCGTGGCGACGTGATCAAGGCGCAGATCCCGCACCAGATCCCGACCCAGAGCCAGGGCCTGTTCATGAACACCCGGCGAGCCACCTTCTCGGACGTGAAAACCCGCGAAGCGTTAGGCCTGATGTTCGACTTCGAGTGGACCAACCGCGCGCTGTTCAGCGATGCCTACCAGCGCACCACCAGCTATTACCCGAACAGCGAATTCAGCGCCAGCGGTCTGCCCGTCGGCCACGAATGGCTGATGCTCAAGCCGTACAAGGATCAACTGCCGGCCCGGCTGTTCACCGAGCCGTTCACGCTGCCGCAGACCGACGGACGCGGCATTCCCCGGGAAACCATGCGCAAGGCCCTGGCGCTGCTGGCCGAGGCCGGCTGGAAGCTCAATGGCCAGCGCCTGCAGAACGCCGCCGGCCAACCGCTGAGTTTCGAACTGCTGCTGGTCAATCCGAACCTTGAGCGGATCCTCCAGCCGTACATCGAGAACCTCAACAGCATCGGCATCGATGCGCGCCTGCGCACGGTGGATCGCGCGCAATACAAGCAGCGCCTGGATCAGTTCGACTTCGACATGATCCTCATGACCCTCAATCAGACCCTCAGCCCGGGACTGGAACAGTGGCAGTACTTCCACTCCAGCCAGGTCGGGGTCAAGGGCAGCAAGAATTACGCGGGCATCGCCAACCCGGTGGTCGATCATCTGCTCGAGCAACTGCTCGCCGCCCGCACCCGCGATGAACAGGTCGCCGCCGGCAAGGCGCTGGACCGCGTGCTGCTCTGGCAGCACTACAGCATTCCCAACTGGTACCTCAATTATCACCGCCTGGCGTACCGCAACCGGTTCGCCTTCGTCACCACGCCGCCCTACACCCTGGGCCTGAGCGCGTGGTGGCTGAAATCTTCGGAGAAAGGTCAATGAACGCTGTTCGCACCCTGCTCGTGCAGGCTTGCGGCCTGTTGTTCGCCGGGCTGGCCTGCGCCGCCCCGCAACACGCCGTGACCCTGTACAACGAGCCGCCGAAATACCCCGCCGATTTCAAGCATTTCGATTACGTCGACCCCAATGCGCCCAAGGGCGGGGTTTTCCGCCAGGCCGGTTTCGGCGGTTTCGACAGCCTCAACCCGTTCATCAGCAAGGGCGTGCCGGCGGACGATGTCGGGCAGATCTACGACACCCTGACCCGGCACAGCCTCGACGAACCCTTCACCGAGTACGGCCTGATCGCCGGCAAGATCGAAAAGGCCCCGGACAACAGCTGGGTGCGCTTCTACCTGCGCCCCGAAGCGCGCTTCCATGACGGTCACCCGGTGCGCGCCGAAGACGTGGTGTTCAGCTTCGAGACCCTGACCAAAGAAGGCTCGCCGATGTTCCGCGGCTACTACAGCGACGTCGAAGAAGCCGTCGCCGAAGACCCGCTGACGGTGCTGTTCAAGTTCAAGCACAACAACAATCGCGAGCTGCCGCTGATCCTTGGCCAGTTGCCGGTGCTGCCGAAACACTGGTGGGCCAGTCGCGATTTCAACAAGGGCAATCTGGAAATCCCGCTGGGCAGCGGCCCGTACAAGGTCGCCGAAGTGAAGGCCGGACGCTCGGTACGTTACGAGCGGGTCAAGGATTACTGGGGCAAGGACCTGCCGGTCAATCGCGGTTTCTACAATTTCGATGTGATGACCACCGACTACTTCCGCGACAACACCGTCGCCCTGGAAGCGCTGAAGGCCGGGCAGTTCGACTACTGGCTGGAAATGACCGCGAAGAACTGGGCCAACGCCTACAACATCCCGGCCGTCACCGAGGGCCGACTGGTCAAGGAACTGATCCCCAACGGCAACCCGACCGGCATGCAGGGCTTCGTCTTCAACCTGCGCCGTCCGGTGTTCCAGGACGTTCGTGTGCGTCAGGCACTGGGTCTGTTGCTCGACTTCGAATGGACCAACAAGCAACTGTTCAACAGCGCCTACGTGCGTACGCGCAGCTACTTCGAAAACTCGGAAATGGCCGCCACCGGCCTGCCGGACGCCGATCAACTGGCGATCCTCGACCCGTTCCGGCGCCAGCTCCCGGCGCAGGTGTTCAGCGAAGCCTTCGAAAACCCCAAGACCGACGCCAGCGGCATGATCCGCCTGCAGCAACGTGAAGCCTATCAACTGCTGCAAGAGGCCGGCTGGAAGATCGTCGACGACAAAATGGTCGACACCACCGGCAAACCGGTGGTCATCGAGTTCCTGCTGGCCCAGACCGAATTCGAACGGGTGCTGCTGCCGTTCAAGCGCAATCTCGCCGACCTGGGTATCGATCTGGTGATCCGCCGCGTCGACGTCTCGCAGTACGTCAACCGTGTGCGTTCGCGGGACTTCGACATGATCGTCGGCAGTTTCCCGCAATCCAACTCGCCGGGTAACGAACAACGGGAGTTCTGGATGAGCGCCGCCGCCGACAAACCGAGCAGCCGCAACTCCATGGGCCTGAAAGACCCGATCGTCGATCAACTGGTCGAGAGCCTGATCAACGCCGACTCGCGCAAAAGCCTGGTGGCCCACGCCCGGGCGCTGGACCGCGTGCTGCAATGGGGTTACTACGTGATCCCCAACTGGCACATCAAGACCTGGCGCGTAGCTTACTGGAACCACATCGGCCATCCGAAAGTCTCCCCCAAATACGACATCGGCATTAATACCTGGTGGGTCAAGCCCGACACGAAACCTGCGGTAGAAGTGCAAACCCAACTGCAAGCCGACCCTGTGGGCACGGAGTAATCAGATGCTGGCGTACATTTTTCGGCGACTGCTGCTGATCATCCCGACCCTGTTCGGCATTCTGCTGATCAACTTCGTGATCATCCAGGCCGCGCCCGGCGGGCCGGTGGAGCAGATGATCGCCAAGCTCGAAGGCTTCGAAGGCGCCACCAGTCGCATCGCCGGCGGCGGTGCCGAAGTGTCGGTGGCCGGCTCCGCCTATCGCGGCGCGCAAGGCCTGGACCCGGCGCTGATCAAGGAAATCGAGCACATGTACGGTTTCGACAAGTCGGCGCCGGAACGGCTGTGGATCATGGTCAAGAACTACGCGCGGCTGGATTTCGGTGACAGCTTTTTCCGCGACGCCAAGGTCATCGACCTGATCAAGGAAAAGATGCCGGTATCGATCTCCCTCGGGCTGTGGAGCACGCTGATCATGTACCTGGTGTCGATCCCGCTGGGGATCGCCAAGGCCACGCGGCACGGCAGTCACTTCGACGTCTGGACCAGTTCGGCAATCATCGTCGGTTATGCGATCCCCGCGTTCCTGTTCGCCATCCTGCTGATCGTGGTGTTTGCCGGCGGCAGTTATCTGGACTGGTTTCCTTTACGCGGTCTGACGTCAAACAACTTTGACGAGCTGAGCCTGGGCGGCAAGGTTCTCGACTACTTCTGGCACCTGGCGCTGCCGGTAACGGCGCTGGTGATCGGCAACTTCGCGACCATGACCCTGCTGACCAAAAACAGCTTCCTCGACGAAATCAACAAACAGTACGTGGTCACCGCCAAAGCCAAGGGCCTGACCCGCCATCGCGTGCTCTACGGCCATGTATTCCGCAACGCGATGCTGCTGGTGATTGCCGGATTCCCGTCGGCATTCATTGGCATCTTCTTCACCGGCTCCCTGCTGGTGGAGGTGATCTTCTCCCTCGACGGCCTCGGCCTGATGAGTTTCGAAGCGGCGATCAACCGCGATTACCCGGTGGTGTTCGGCACCCTGTTCATCTTCACCCTCCTGGGGCTGGTGGTGAAACTGATCGGCGACCTCACCTACACCCTGGTCGATCCGCGCATCGACTTCGCCAGCCGGGAGCATTGAGATGAACCTGTCCCCGCTCAACCGCCGGCGCTTCGAACTGTTCAAGGCCAACAAGCGTGGCTGGTGGTCGCTGTGGCTGTTCCTGATCCTGTTCGGCCTGAGCCTCGGCGCCGAACTGATCGCCAACGACAAGCCGCTGGTGGTGCACTACGACAACAACTGGTACTTCCCGGCGATCAAGCGTTACCCGGAAACCACCTTCGGCGGCGAATTCCCCCGGAGGCCAACTACAAGAGCCCGTACATCCAGGAACTGCTCAAGGCCAAGGACGCGTGGGTGTTGTGGGCGCCGATTCCGTTCAGTTACCAGAGCATCAACTACGACCTGAAAGTCCCGGCCCCTGCCCCGCCCTCGACGGTGAACCTGCTGGGCACCGACGATCAGGGCCGCGATGTGCTGGCGCGGGTGATCTACGGCTTCCGTATTTCCGTGCTGTTCGCCCTGACCCTGACCGTGCTCAGCTCGATCATCGGCGTAATTGCCGGGGCCTTGCAGGGCTTCTATGGTGGCTGGGTGGATCTGGCCGGCCAGCGTTTTCTGGAGATCTGGTCGGGCTTGCCGGTGCTGTACCTGCTGATCATTCTCGCCAGTTTCGTCCAGCCGAATTTCTGGTGGCTGCTGGGGATCATGCTGCTGTTCTCGTGGATGAGCCTGGTGGACGTGGTGCGCGCCGAGTTCCTGCGCGGGCGCAACCTCGAATACGTGCGTGCGGCCCGGGCGCTGGGGATGCAGAACGGCGCGATCATGTTCCGCCACATCCTGCCCAACGCCATGGTTTCGACCATGACCTACATGCCGTTCATCCTGACCGGCGCCATCGGCACCCTCACCGCACTGGACTTCCTCGGTTTCGGCTTGCCGGCCGGCAGTCCGTCGCTGGGTGAACTGGTGGCCCAGGGCAAATCCAACCTGCAGGCGCCGTGGCTGGGCATGAGCGCGTTTGCGGTGCTGGCGCTGATGCTGAGTTTGCTGGTGTTTATCGGCGAGTCCGCTCGCGATGCCTTCGACCCGAGGAAGTGAAATGAATCAGGACAATCTGATCGAAATCCGCGACCTCGCCGTCGAATTCGGCACGGGCGATCGCGCCCATCGGGTGGTGGAACGTGTGAGCTTCGACATCAAGCGTGGCGAGACTCTGGCGCTGGTGGGCGAATCCGGCTCGGGCAAGTCGGTGACTGCGCACTCGATCCTGCGCCTGCTGCCCTACCCGCTGGCCCGCCATCCGGCCGGCAGCATCACTTATTCCGGGCAGAACCTGCTGGAACTGAGCGAAAAGACCATCCGTCACATCCGTGGCAACCGGATCGCGATGATCTTTCAGGAGCCGATGACCTCGCTCAATCCGCTGCATTCCATCGAAAAGCAGATCAACGAGATCCTCGGCATCCACAAAGGCCTGACCGGCAAGGTCGCGACCAAGCGCACGCTGGAACTGCTGGAAATGGTCGGCATCCCCGAGCCGCACAAACGCCTCAAGGCCCTGCCCCACGAGTTGTCCGGCGGCCAGCGCCAGCGGGTGATGATCGCCATGGCCCTGGCCAACGAGCCGGAACTGCTGATCGCCGACGAGCCGACCACCGCGCTGGACGTGACCGTTCAGCTGAAAATCCTCGACCTGCTCAAGGAATTGCAGGCTCGATTGGGCATGGCGCTGCTACTGATCAGTCACGATTTGAACCTGGTGCGAAGAATTGCGCATCGCGTATGTGTCATGCAGCGCGGTTGCATCGTCGAACAGGCATCGTGCGCAGAGCTGTTCCGTTCTCCGCAGCATCCGTACACTCGGGAGCTGCTGGCGGCGGAGCCCAGCGGAGGCCCGGCGAGCAATAAAATCGGCGCGCCGCTGTTGCAGGTCGAGGACTTGAAAGTCTGGTTCCCGATCAAGAAAGGCCTGCTCAAACGCACGGTGGATCACGTCAAGGCAGTGGACGGCATCAATTTCAGCCTGCCTCAGGGTCAGACCCTGGGGATCGTGGGGGAAAGCGGTTCCGGCAAATCCACCCTCGGTCTGGCGATTTTGCGGCTCATCGGCAGCAAAGGCGCAATCCGTTTTGAAGGCAAGCAGCTAGACTGCCTGACGCAGAACGAGGTTCGCCCGTTGCGTCGGGAGATGCAGGTGGTGTTTCAGGACCCGTTCGGCAGCCTGAGCCCGCGGATGTGCGTGAGCGACATCGTTGGCGAAGGCCTGCGGATCCACAAGATGGGCACCGCCTCCGAGCAGGAAGCGGCGATTATTGCGGCATTGAAGGAGGTAGGTCTGGATCCGGAAACCCGGCACCGCTACCCCCACGAATTTTCCGGTGGGCAGCGGCAGCGTATCGCCATTGCCCGGGCTTTGGTGCTCAAACCGGCGCTGATCCTTCTGGACGAGCCGACTTCGGCCCTCGACCGGACGGTGCAGCGGCAAGTGGTGGAGCTGTTGCGTTCACTGCAAGCCAAGTACAACCTGACGTATTTGTTCATCAGCCATGATCTGGCTGTTGTGAAAGCGCTGAGCCACCAGTTGATGGTGGTCAAGCATGGCCAAGTGGTCGAACAGGGAGACGCGCAAAGTATTTTTGCCGCCCCCCAACATCCGTATACACAGCAGTTGCTGGAAGCCGCTTTTCTGGCACCAGCCACTGCGCAATAACCTGAAAGAGGAGCAACACATGGGTTTTCTCGCCGGTAAGCGCGTACTGATCGTCGGTGTCGCCAGCAAGCTGTCCATCGCATCCGGCATCGCTGCCGCCATGCATCGCGAGGGCGCTGAGCTTGCCTTCACTTATCAGAACGAAAAACTGAAAGGTCGCGTTGAAGAGTTCGCACAGGGCTGGGGCTCGAGCCCTGAGCTGTGCTTCCCGTGCGACGTGGCCAGCGATGAAGAAATCGCCAAGGTCTTCGAAGAACTGAGCAAGAAGTGGGACGGCCTGGACTGCATCGTGCACTCCGTGGGCTTCGCACCGGGTGACCAGCTGGACGGCGACTTCACCGAAGTCACCACCCGTGAAGGCTACCGCATCTCCCACGACATCAGCGCCTACAGCTTCGTCGCTCTGGCCAAGGCCGGTCGCGAAATGATGAAAGGCCGCAACGGCAGCCTGCTGACCCTGTCCTACCTGGGCGCCGAGCGCACCATGCCGAACTACAACGTCATGGGCATGGCCAAGGCTTCGCTGGAAGCCGGCGTACGTTACCTGGCCGGCTCCCTGGGCCCGGAAGGCACTCGCGTCAACTGCGTATCGGCCGGCCCGATCCGCACCCTGGCCGCTTCCGGCATCAAGAGCTTCCGCAAGATGCTGGCCGCCAACGAAGCGCAGACCCCTCTGCGTCGCAACGTCACCATCGAAGAAGTCGGCAACGTCGGCGCCTTCCTGTGCTCGGACCTGGCGTCCGGCATCAGCGGTGAAATCACCTACGTGGACGGCGGCTTCAACACCACCGCCATGGGCAACATCGAAGAGTAATCTTCGCGCTGCCGATAAAAAAGCCCGCCAATTGGCGGGCTTTTTATTGCCTGCGATTTGAGCAGTATCGTTTTTTCTGTGGGACTCAGCCTGCTGACTGATCGCGATGTATCAATCCACGCCCCCGGTGCGCCTGATACCGTCATCGCGAGCAGGCTCGCTCCCACAATTGAAAAGCACAGCGCTAGACTCAGGTCACCCAACCGTCGATTGAGGCCTTCCCATGCCACTCAGCCCTTTCCATCTGGCCATTCCCGTATACGACCTCGCCGCCGCCCGGCATTTTTACCGTGAAGTGTTCGGCCTTGAGGAAGGCCGCTCCAGCGATCACTGGGTCGACTTCAATTTCTTCGGGCATCAACTGGTGATTCACCTGGCGCCGAAAAACGCCTCGCAAGAAGCGGCCCACACCAATGCCGTGGACGGGCATGACGTGCCGGTGCCGCATTTTGGTGTGGTACTGGGAATGGAGGAATGGCACGCGCTGGCCGAGCGCCTGAAATCGCTGGGCACGCGGTTCGTGATCGAGCCGGGGATTCGTTTTCAGGGTCAGGTGGGCGAACAGGCGACAATGTTTCTGTTCGACCCTTGCGGCAATGCGCTGGAGTTCAAGGCGTTCAAGGATATCGGGCAGTTGTTTGCCAAGTGACTTTGCGGCGTTCATCCGGGCGCCATCGCTGGCAAGCCAGCGATGGCGCCGGCACTAACAACGCTTCAAGGCCTGCTTATGGGCATACATCGCCCCATCCGCATCCGCCAGCAACTTGTCCACGGTTTCATGCCGTCGCGGGTCGTATTCGATCTGGCCGACACTGAAACGAATCGCATAACCCCGATGCAACGTCGCATTGCGCTCCTCGAGGATTTCCTTGAGCCGCGCCATGATTGCCGTGGTTTCGATGTGGCTGGAGCCGGTCAGCAGCGCCACGAACTCATCGCCCCCCAAGCGCCCGACCACGTCGCTCTCGCGAAAGGCAATGCGCAACACATCGGCGAAGGTCTTGAGCGCACTGTCGCCCTCGGCATGCCCATACAGATCGTTGATCTGCTTGAAGTCGTTGAGGTCGAAAAACAGCAGCGTCGCCGGTTTGTCCATCCGTGCGCAGGCGTCCAGCGCATGCTGGGCCAGCATCTTGAAGCCCCGGCGGTTGGACAGCAGCGTCAGCTCGTCCATGCTCGCCATCTGCACGGCCATCAGCTCCTGCTCGGCCATGCCGGCGAGATCGCGCAGCAACTCGCGTTCTTCGTCGTCGAGTTCCCGGGGTTTGGTGTCGATCAGGCACAAGGTGCCCATCTTGTTGCCGTTGGGCACGGTCAGCGGGTAACCGGCGTAGAAGCGGATGTTCGGGTCACCGGTCACCAACGGATTGTCGTGGAAACGCTCGTCCTCGCGGGCATCGGGCACCAGCAGCAGCTCGTCCTTGAGGATCGCGTGGCCGCAGAACGAAACAGAACGTGGCGTTTCGGTAGTGTCCAGCCCCACGCAGGACTTGAACCATTGCCGCTCCTTGTCCACCAGCGTGACCAGGGCAATCGGTACATTGAACAGGCGCCTGGCCAGACGGGTCAGGCGGTCGAATCGTTCTTCGGGGGCAGTATCGAGGAGGTTCAATCCATACAGCGCCTGAACCCGAGCCGCCTCATTGGCGGGTTTGCCTGGAACCAGCATCAGTACACTCCATTGTCATCAGTGGTCTTTAGCGTAGACCGATTCGGCGATGACTCAACTTCTCAGCCACCTGCCACCGGACATGGCCCGCCTGCATCCGCCCACAGCTTGAACTGACTGACGAAGATGTCGTGGGGCACCGGTACCGGTTGCCGCCCCGCTCCGGGATTCCAGCCCCAGAGCACCAGTTTGTCCTCACTGACGTGCTTGATCAGCGCAGCGAAATCCCGGTCGCCATTGCTGCTGCGATCCTTGATCATCGCGCACAGACGATCCGGCGGCAGGCCGATCCAGGCCATCTTGTGCGAGGCCGGCGGCAGGCTCCAGTGCGGCGCGCCGGGTGGCGCGTGGGGGCCGTAACTGGCCGGCGGATTGCTCTCGGCGTGGCAGGTGGCGCAGGGCAAACCGGCGGCGCCCTTGCCGTCCATGCCACGCACCACGTTCATCGCGTGGGGCGTGCCGGCGTCGAACTGCAACGGTGAATCGCCGGGGACGTGGCAGTTCTGGCAACGCGGGCTCTGGAACACTTTCTGCACCGTGCCAAAGGCTTTCAAGGCTTCCTGATCGTCAGCGAACAGGTCCGAAGCGTAACCACCCAACCCGACCAGAATCACCGTGCCCAACAACAGATGTCGTTTCATCTCACACCCCCGACAGTTGCAGCGGCAGTTCCCGCAGACGCTGCCCGGTCAGGGCAAACACCGCGTTGGCCACGGCCGGCGCGGTGGGCGGCACACCGGCCTCGCCGATGCCACCGGGCTTGTCCGTGCTCGGCACGATATGCACCTCGACCACCGGCATCTCGTTCAGCCGCAGCACCTGATAGTCGTGATAGTTGGACTGCACGACCTGACCGTCCTTGAGCGTCAGTTTGCTGTGCAACGCCATGCCCAGGCCGAAGGTGATGCACGACTCCATCTGCGCCGCGATGCTCTGCGGATTGACCGCAATTCCGCAATCCACCGCACACACCACCCGGTGCACGCGGATTTTCAGGTTGTCCTGGGACACTTCGGCAACTTGCGCGACATAGCTGCCGAATGACTCGTGAACCGCCACGCCCAGCGCATGGCCGTCCGGCAGCGGCGCTTTCCAGTTGGCTTTTTCCACCGCCAGATTCAGCACGCCAAGGTGACGGGCGTGATCCTTGAGCAACGTTCGCCGGTACTCCACCGGGTCCTTGCCCGCCGCCGTGGCCATTTCATCGATCAGCGACTCCATGACAAACGCGGTGTGGCTATGCCCCACCGAGCGCAGCCACAGCACATTGATCCCGGTGGCCGGCGAATGCAGATCGACCTGATGATCCGCCAGCCCCTGGATGTACGGACTGTCGGCCACGCCCTCGACCGAGGTCTGGTCGACGCCGTTCTTGACCATGGTTTTTTCCAGCATGGTGCCGGCCATGATCGACTGGCCGACCAGCACGTGCTGCCACGCCAGCGGCATGCCGTCTGCGCCAAGGCCGATCCGCGCCTGATGCAGGAACATCGAGCGGTAGTAGCCGCCGCGAATGTCATCCTCCCGCGACCACACGGTTTTCACCGGCATCGCGGCAGCCTTGGCCACTTGCACCGCTTCGGCGACAAAGTCCGAGGTCGGGTTGGCTCGCCGGCCAAAGCCGCCGCCGAGGAATTCGGTGTGGATTTCCACCTGCTCCGGTTTCAGCCCGGTGATCTTGCCGGCGATCATTTGGTCCAGCGTCTGAAATTGCGTACCGGTCCAGATCTCGCATTTGTCGGCGGTGATCTTCACCGTACAGTTCAGCGGTTCCATCGGCGCATGAGCCAGATAAGGCACGCTGTACTCGACATCGATTTTCTTCGCCGCCTTGCCAAAACTGCCCTTGGCATCCCCGGCCTGACTGGCGGAAATGCCCGGTGTGGCGGCGAGTTTGCGGAAACTCTCCAGCAGTTTTTCGCTGCTCAGATCCGCGTGCGGCCCCAGATCCCAATCGACTTTCAATGCATCACGACCGAGCTTCGCCGCCCAGTAATGATCGGCAATCACCGCCACGCCGGTCGGCACCTGCACTACTTTGCGCACGCCGGGAATGGCCAGCGCTTGCGCGCCTTCAAAGGATTTGACGCTGGCGCCAAACACCGGCGCCCGGGCAACCATGGCGGTCATCAATCCGTCGAATTGCACGTCCATACCGAACTTGGCGCGACCGGTGATTTTCTCCGGGGTATCGAGGCGTCTGGTGGGTTTGCCGATGACTTTCCAGTCCTTGGCTTCCTTGAAGGTGATCGACTTCGGATCCGGCACCGGCAGTTGTCCGGCGGCATCCGCCAGTTCGCCGTAGGTGGCGCGGTTGTCACCGGCAATCACCACACCGGAGTCGGTGCGGATCGTCGACGGCGCCACGTTGAAACGCTTCGCCGCCGCCTCGATCAACATCTGCCGTGCCGTGGCACCTGCGAGCCGGTAACGGTCGAACTCCATCCAGGTCGAGGTTGACCCGCCGGTGATCTGCATCCCGCCAAACGCCGGCATGCCGTAGTCGGCAGCCGAGGCCGGCGAGTGCTCGACGCGGATTTTCGACCAGTCGGCGTCCAGTTCTTCGGCAATCAGCATGGTCAGGCCGGTCCAGATGCCCTGACCCATTTCCGAATGGCCGAGCAGCACCGTGACGCTGTTGTCCGGCGCAATCCGCAGGAACGCGTTCGGCGCAAAGGCCTTGCCTTCATTTTCCGCTGCCGTGGCAAAGCGATTGCCACCGGGCACCACAAACGCCACGACGAGACCACCGCCAAGCACGGCACTGCCCTTGAGAAATCCGCGACGGGATACAGGACTGTTCATCACTCACCTCCCCTCGCTCAGCCGATGTCGGCGGCACGTTTGACCGCTGCGCGGATTCTTGGATAGGTGCCGCAGCGGCAGATGTTGCCGGAGAGCGCCTGATCGATGTCGCTGTCGGTGGGTTTGGGGATTTTCGCCAGCAACGCGGCGGCGGACATGATCTGCCCGGACTGGCAGTAGCCGCATTGCACCACGTCCAGCTCGGCCCAGGCCAGTTGCACCGGGTGCGAACCGTCGGTCGAGAGACCTTCGATGGTGAGGATCTTCTGGCCATGGGCGACGGCGGTGGCCGGTGTGATGCACGAGCGCAGCGGAGCGCCATCGACGTGCACGGTGCAGGCCCCGCACTGGGCCATGCCACAACCGAACTTGGTGCCGGTCAGGTGCGCGACATCGCGCAGAACCCAGAGCAACGGCATGTCCGCGGGGACATCGAGCTCCTGATCCTTGCCATTGATGTTCAAGGTCAGCATCGGGGATTTCCTCAGACTCACGGTGTTCTGAAGGGGCGTTGCGACAGCATTCGATGCCGTGCACGCCTCGGCTTATCCCTTTCAGCTAAGCGCATTTTGCCCCGACGACCAGCCGCCGCGACCACCGGTCATGGCTGTGCTGTCAGCGGCACCGGCAGATTGAGCACGATCTGGGCGTCCTTGATCACGTCCAGACGCAGGATCCGCGACGCCCCGAGGCCATCGAGCAACTGGCTCAGCGGGCCGCCATTGCGGTCCAGCTGCACATCGCGGGGAAACAGGCGTTGGGCAAAGGATAGTGTGTTGCTCTGCACCACGCTTTGATGCCACAGACCGTCGACCTGATGAATCATGGTGGCGGTGCTCATGCGTGATTGCGACGTGACGTTTTTCAGGGTCGGCAGCGGCGCTTTCAGGACCAGGTCCGGCAGGCCCTTGGGCCCGTCGATGCGGGCGCTGACGCTGGTGCCGATGTTCACGTTGATGTCGGCGCGCCACTTGGGCAGTTGATAGCCGTGCACACCGCGCACCCGGGCGATTTCGGTGTTCACCGGCAGCGCCAGCACATGGGCGGTGAAGCTGCGTCGGCGCATGGCGTCCATCAGCTCCAGCGCGTGGGAGCCACGGGCGCCGGGGCGACGCACGACAATCGCCACGGAGACTTCGTCGTACGGGTCGTTGTCGCAAACCGAGTAGGAGAAAAACGTCAGCGCCACCAGCCCATAACCGGGAAACGCCCGCAGCGGCTCAAGCGGCGCCGGCAACGTGGCGCGCAAGCGATCCAGCGGTGCGAGGAACAGCAACTGCACGCTGCCGGATCGGTAATAGAAGTTCGGTGCCCAGGTCGGCCCGACTCGCGACGCCACCTGCTGCTTGGGAATGCGCCGAAAGAAGTCGATGTTGCCGGCGGCCTTGTCCCGGGCCACTTCGTCGAGGTTGGGGTTCATGCGGAAACGGTCGTAGTAGCCGCCCTCCAGCACCTCAACCTTATGCGATCCGAATTCGACTTCTGTAAAGCGCTTGCTCATGTTCGCTGACCTTTCTCGATGAGTGGCCCGGCAGGTGGCCGGTCAGCGCCACTCTAAGGTTCAACCAAACTTTAAGGTCAAGCGCTCAACGGCTATGGCCCACCATTCACGCCAGCGATGACCGTTCGGAACTTCCTTGACCTTAAAGTGCACTTCAATCCTAGAGTTCATAACGCTTGTCTTCCCCCTTCACGTTTCCGTTCCGCATTTTTCAGGAGTAGCGAACATGGGCTATGTCACAACGAAAGACGGCGTCGAAATCTTCTACAAGGACTGGGGCCCGAAAGACGCTCCGGTGATCCATTTCCATCACGGCTGGCCACTGAGCGCGGACGATTGGGATGCGCAGATGCTTTTCTTCCTCGCCCAGGGCTTCCGGGTGGTAGCCCACGACCGACGTGGTCACGGGCGTTCCAGCCAGGTCTGGGACGGTCACGACATGGATCACTACGCCGACGACGTGGCGGCGGTGGTCAATCATCTGGGGACGCAGAAAGCCGTGCACGTCGGCCACTCCACCGGTGGCGGGGAGGTGATTCACTACATTGCCCGGCATGGCGAGGATCGGGTTTCCAAAGCCGCGATCATCAGTGCCGTGCCGCCGCTGATGGTGAAAACCGAGAGCAATCCCGGCGGCCTGCCGAAGTCGGTGTTCGACGATCTTCAGGCCCAACTGGCAGCCAATCGTGCGCAGTTCTATCACGATGTGCCGGCCGGTCCGTTCTATGGCTACAACCGGCCGGGGGCCAAGCCTTCGGAGCCTGTCGTGCTCAACTGGTGGCGTCAGGGCATGATGGGCGGCGCCAAGGCGCACTATGACGGGATCGTTGCGTTCTCCCAGACTGATTTCACCGAGGATCTGAAAGGCATCTCGATCCCGGTGCTGGTGATGCACGGCGATGACGACCAGATCGTTCCTTATGAAGACTCCGGTGTGCTCTCCGCCAAACTGCTGAAAAACAGCACGCTGAAGATTTATCCGGGCTTCCCCCACGGCATGCCGACCACCGAGGCGCCGACGATCAACGCCGATCTGCTGGCCTTTATTCGCGGCTGATTTTATTCGCCGGGGTCAGGCGCCCTACCTGACCCCGGCTACTCTTCGGTTCTCCCCGCCCCCTCGCGATTACCCACATAGTGTCTGGCCAATGGAAACGCCGGCAGCCACGACTCGCGACGCACCGTCCAGAGTTCATAAGTCGGCTGCAACCGATCGGGCGCATCCAGCGCGCCCAGACTGACCTCGATTTCATCGCCACTGCGACCGAACACCGACGAGCCACAGCGCGGGCAGAAAAACCGCCCGGCGTAGTCCCGGGTTTCGCCGGTTATGGTCACCGCCTCCGCCGGAAAGATCGCCGCCGACGCAAACAGCGCGCCATGGTGTTTGCGGCAATCCAGACAATGGCAAACGCCAACCCGCCAGGGTCGGCCCGTCGTTTCGATCCGCACCGCGCCACACAGGCAACCGCCCGTCAGTCGATCCATGGCACACCTCCCGCAAATGGAATATCCGGTGAGTGAAAATAGCAGCGCACTGGGGGAACGCTTACAATCGTGGCCCATTACCACCATTCAGACAGACCACTCCCTTCATGGCGCTCGACCCCCTTACGATGTTGACCATTTCCACCGCCCTGGCAGCGGCGGCCGCCCTTTACCTGGCGGTCGAATGGCGCGGCATCCGCGAATCCTCGTTGCTGTTCTGGAGCGCCGGTTTCGCCACCATCACCGTTGGCTCGAGCCTGGCCCTGCTGCGCGCCAACGGTTATCCGCTGATCGGCATCTGGTTCGCCAACGGCTTGCTGGTCGTTGCGCACTGGCTGTTCCTGCTGGGCGTTGCGCGGTTTACCCAGCGATCGTTGTCGCGAGCCTGGTACTTGATGTTCCTCGCGTGGCTGGCGCTACTGCTGTTACCGGAAGATCCGTCGTGGTCGAAGATCATGCTGATGGCCAACTCGCTGCTGGTTGCCGTGCTGATGCTGCGGGCCAGTCTGCTGCTGCGCCCTCACGGCAAATCATTGAGCATTGGCGCCGTGCAACTGCGTTATGTGCTGTTGATTCACGGACTGTTTTATTTCGCCAAGGCGATTACGGCGGTGCTTCCGGGCACACTGATCGACCTGGCGGCGTTTCGCGGCACGATCATTCAGATTTCTCTGGTCGAAGGCGCGATGGCAATCATGCTGATCGCGCTGTCGATGACCGGCACCGAGCGCTACCGCCGGGAAAAGCAGATTGCCGAACTGGCCGCCCGGGATCCGCTGACCGCACTGTACAACCGCCGCGCCCTCGAAGTCCGCGCGCCGCGCCTGCTCGATCAAGTTTCCAACGCCCGCCCCGGCGCCCTGCTGCTGATCGACATCGACAACTTCAAACTGATCAACGATCTGTATGGCCACACCGCCGGCGACCGCCTGCTGATCTCACTCAGCGAAATGATCCGCTCGCAGTTGCCTCAGGACGCACTGGCGGCGAGGCTGGGCGGCGACGAATTCGTCATGTTGCTGGGCGATGCTTCCCACGAACAGATCATGGTGCTGGGCAGTGAGTTGCGTGAGCAGTTTCAGCAGATGACTTCTCAATCCTACGTCACCCCGGAAGCGGTAACGCTGAGTATCGGCGCCAAAGCCTTCGACCAGCCGCCGGCCAGCCTCGCGGCATTGATCGAACAGGGTGACAGCGCGCTCTACGAATCCAAGCGCGGCGGACGCAACCGGATTCGTCTGGCGGACTGCACCTGACCTATCCTTGCCTGCACCCGCTTTCTTGGAGTTCGTCATGTCCTCGCCTGAATCCATCCTTTTGCAGAGCTGGAGCCAGAACGCTCAGGCCTGGACCGAAGCCATCCGCAGTGGCGCCATCGAAAGCCGCCAACAAGTCACCGATCAGGCGATTCTGTTGACGTTGATGGGGCGCCAGCCGGAGCGCGTGCTCGATCTGGGATGCGGCGAAGGCTGGCTGTTGCGGGCGTTGGCTGAGCGAGGGTTCGACGCAGTCGGTGTGGACGGTGATGCGACGCTGGTCGAGGCCGCACAAGCGGCGGGATCGTCTCCGGTGTACGTCGCCAGTTATGAAGAGCTGGTGGAAGCAAAAGTCGACATCGGCCATGGCTACGACCTGATCTGCGCGAACTTTTCCCTGCTGCATCAGGACATCATCCCGCTGCTCGCCGCCATGAACGCCCTGCTCTTGCCGGGCGGCGCGCTGGTGATCCAGACGCTGCATCCGTGGTCGGTGGCAGCGGGTGATTATCAGGATGGCTGGCGGGAGGAAACCTTCGACGGGTTCAAAGGCCAGTGGCAGCCGATGCCGTGGTATTTTCGCACCTTGTCCAGCTGGCTGAATGCGCTGGACATGGCCGGGTTTCAGTTGACCAGCCTGCGGGAGCCGCAGCATCCGCAAAGCCCCGTGCCGCAGTCGTTGTTGATGATTGCCGAGCGTCGTGACTGAAAAAGCTACAGCCTCGGGTTGAGCAGGATCCCGGTGTAATGGCGTAAAAACAAAACAAAAGCCGCACACCAGAGCACCACGGACAACCCAAGCCCCAGACTGGAAAACGGCACCAGCAACACCCGACAACCCGCCGCGATCAATACCAGTGCAAACCCCAGCACCACGGCTTTCGGTGGCTGCAACAACCGGCCGGTGTGACCGAGGCTGACCCGCGCAATCATCGCCAGAATCAAGCCGCCGACACCACCAACGGCCAGCGCATGGGTTGCCAGACTTTGCTGGCCGAGCAGTCCCAGATGCCAAGCCGCCATGGCCCAGATCGCCAGCGCCATCCAGGCGTAAGCCAGGTACAACGACCAGAGCAGCGACACCCGCCACATCCCGCGATCATGCCAGCGGATCAGACGCAACATTTGCAAACTGCCAGTGAGCGCAAACAGCGCTGCCAGCCACAGCCGGGGTGAATCGTTGAGACCCGCCGCAAACGTGATCGCCGTCAGCAGACTGCCGATCAACAGCAACCGTGTTGGCAATGGATGGGCGGACGGTGCGGGCGGACGGTTCAAGCCGCGTTGAATGAAAAACGGAATCACCCGCCCGCCAATTACGGTCATCAGCGCCGTCACCAGCCACAACGCGCCCAGCACACCCTGGCGTTGCAGGCCTGCGTCGTCGTTGTACAGGCCAATCAAAGTCAGCGCCTGACAACCCGCCATCAACCCCAGCACCAACACAATCGGATAGTTGTCACGTTTGCCCGCAGCGATCAGATCCCGCGCCAGCATCACCGCCAGCAAGGGCAGAAAGGCCCATTGCAACGCGAGGATCAATCCAACGGGCAACGGCATCCACCAAGCCACTCGCCCGAGCAACCAGACGATCACCAACGCAATCAACGCCCCGCCGCGCACGCCGGGAATTCCCGTCCAGTTGGGCACCGCCGTCAGCAGAAACCCGGCAACGATCGCCGCTGCGAAACCGAACGGCATTTCATGCCGATGCCAGGCGAGCATGCCGCCCACCGGTTGCAGGTCGAACCAGTGGCCGTAAAGCCACAAACCCCAGATCAGAATCGCCAGCGCGGCAAATCCGGCACCGGCTAGAAACAGCGGCCGAAAACCCAGGCTGAACACAGGTGCTGCGGCGAGTCTGCGCATCTCAGGCCACCGCCAGGGCTGGGTATCGAGCCAGCCGATACTGCGACAGCAAACGCATGACATAGCCGATCTTGATCAGCGTCGGACCGACGATGGTCATGGCGTGCATCGCCACCAGCAGCGCAATCGGAATGTGGCCCTGATACAGATAAGCGCCGTAGATCCCGGCCAGCAACATGACCAGACCGGCGACGAGCATTTTGCTCGACAGGTGCAGAACGTTCAGCGGACTCTCGAAGAAAGTGAACATGTTTCGTACTCCTGAGCGGATCAGTTTGTACAGAAGCCATATCAACTCTCGTGCCAGATTTTTTATCCTTTTAAATCAAGGACCCCAACAAAAATGAAGTCAATATGACTCGAACAGGAAAGAGTCATATTGACTTCGACCATTGTCATTAGGACAACAAACTATCTTCAAGGCTGTTTGACGTAAGCCCCTCTGAAATCCCAAAAATCACCGGCTCCATCCACCTGTACCGCCCCGTCGAGCAGGCGTAAACGGTAGAGCGGCTCGGCAATCTGATCCTGACCGATCACCAGATTGCCCGCCTGCAACGGCCATTGCCGGGTTTCCTGGCGGGGTGGTTTTCCAGCCTGTGTCACAGCCATCTGGATGGACGCCTGCTCACCCGCGCCCTTCTCGGTGGCCGGCGTAATCTTGATCGTCAGCCAGGCCGATCGCCCGTCCGACGCCATCATCACGTACCGTCCTTCACGCTGATTGTCGGCGGGCGCTTGAAATTTTTGCGTTGCAACCCGAAAAGCCGTCGGTCGTGCTTCGAAGATCAGGGACTTGTCGCCCTCGTGCCATGTTCCGCCCTGAAAGCCATGTTCATCAGGCTCACCTGCCACGTACCAGTCGCCGGTGACACGGCCCTGGGCATCCAGTTCATGCAGCAACACGGCGCCGTCGTCGTAGGGTTCGCCCACCAGCCGGATCGGCTGGCCATTGCCTGTTTTCGTGTAACGAACCTCGCCAATGTAGACACCACCCAACATCTGCCACCACAGCTCGAATGCGATCCTGCCGTCGAGCTTGCCCCGCAACATCACCGGCGCTTCACCCACCGGTCCTTGAAGGCGACGCTGCTCCAGCCATTTGCCGTCCTTCAATTCTCGCCGGGTGACATCGGTATAACCCGCCGGCATCAGCGGGCTGCCTTCGGACGGCCGCTGCGCGACCTCGACTTTTTCGGCCACCTTGACCGGCGAATTGTCCTGCACCTGCCAGTTGATAGTCTGACGCCAGCAGCAACCGCTTTTCGAATGATTGACGAGCCGTCGAGCAGTGGAATCGACTTCGAACAACCCCAGATACGGTTCGCGAGTCAGCGCCGACAATGCCTTGTTCAGCACCAGCACCGGGCTCGACGGATCGAACAGATAGACGTCAAAGGAGGCTGCCGCGTAGCCGCCGTCATTGCCGTTACGGATTGCCAGATCCTGATGCCCATCGAAATTGAAGTCGCCAAACACTAACAGCCGTTGTTCGTCACATCGCAATGTCCGGGCCGAATCGTCAAGCGGAATCAAATCGGTAGCCTCGACAGCATCGATGCGTTGCAGCACTTCGCCACTGGACTTGTCGCGCAGGGTGACTTGCGCCGCCACCGGTTCGAAGTTCTGCATCGGCAGGTGGTCGACTTTCACATCGATGCTGTAGCTGTTTGCCGGATCGGTGAGCTGGCAGCTCAGCGGGTCGGCACTGGCCGAAGCGGTGCCAAACAGGCAGAGAAAAAACAATGAACGAGAGACAGACATGTTGCAGAGCATCCTTGCGGCAAAATCGGGGCGGCAAGTCTAACGACAATCGTTTTTGGGCGCACTTGTCGATCTATGGCGCCTACGCCCTGCCCCGGACTGACTACGCTATTAATCCAGCGTGTCCAACCTGCCGAGGATGACTGCCATGCAACGCTTTCAAAAACTGACTCCGTGCCTGTGGTTCGACGATCAGGCCGAGGCGGCGGCGAAGTTTTACTGCTCGATCTTCGACCACTCGAAAATCACCGCCCTCACCCACTACGGCAAGGCCGGCCAGGAGTTTCACGGCCGCCCGGAAGGCTCGGTGATGACCGTCAGTTTTGAACTCGACGGCCACACCTTTACCGGCCTCAATGGCGGGCCGATGTTCAAGTTCAATGAGGCGATTTCGTTTCAGGTCAACTGCCAGAACCAGGAGGAAGTTGACCATTTCTGGGGCAACCTCAGTGCCGGCGGGCCCGTGGAAGCGCAGCAATGCGGCTGGCTCAAGGACAAGTTCGGCGTGTCGTGGCAGATCGTCCCGGTGGCGTTCATGCACATGATGACCGACGCCGACCAGACCAAGGCCCAACGGGCGATGCAAGCCATGCTCGGGATGAAAAAACTCGACATCGCCGAACTGGAGCGAGCCTTCGCCGGCCAGAGCTAATACACTCGGGCGCTGGCCTGCCGAGAACCCCAAAAATGAAAGCCGCCACCAGGAACCCCGAACAAGCCCCGCGCTTCTGGCGCGACGACACCCTGCCCTTCATCGAAGCCCGGGCCATCGCCGATGGGCGTGAGGTCTGTTATTCCCGACATTCCCACGCGCACTTTTCCATCGGCGCGATCACCGCCGGGCGCAGCACCTATGTGCACGAACAATCATCGTTCGAAGTGACGGCCGGCACGGTGGTGCTGATGAATCCGGGGGATGTGCACGCCTGCAACCCGATCGACGATCAGCCGTGGTCGTATCTGATGCTGTATGTGGAAACGCCGTGGCTGACGGATCTGCAGCATCAGTTGGGGTTCAGTGCGGAGCTTGAGTTTCGGCGGTTTTCCGATACCCATTTGAATGACGCCCGCCTGTTTCGCGATTTGAATGCGTTGTACGCGGTATTGGTCGACGATCAGCAAGACGTGCTGCGCAAACAGAGCGCAGCGGTGGAATTCTTCAGCGACCTGCAACTGCGCCTGAACCCCGTCGAACCACCGCTGCGCGAACCGAACTTCAAACTCGAACGCGCCGCCGACTTTATCCGCCAGCACTGCACCGAGCTGCTCAGCCTCGACGACATTTGCGCCGCTGCCGAACTGTCACCGTCCTATTTGATCCGCGCCTTCAAACAGTACTTCGGCATGACGCCCCACGCGTTTCTGGTCAACCAGCGCATTCAGTTTGCTCGCGAATGTTTACGGCGCGGGCAGTTGATTGCGGATGTGGCGCTGGAGGCGGGGTTTGCCGATCAGGCGCATTTTCAACGAGCGTTCAAGCAGCATCTGGCGGCTACGCCGGGGCAGTATCGGGGGTAAAAAACAAAACGGCCCGCATTGCTGCGGGCCGTGAGGGTAACCGGCAAAGTCACTGTTCATGACTTTGCCGCAGGTAAATAAATACGTCCCCTTTTACTCAGGTAAATAAATACGTCCCCTTTTACTCACTTTTACTTTGGGGACAAGATCATACGTCCCCTTTTTCCTTCCGACTTTTTGCAGGCTATGAGAGTCGAATGACCTTCATGCTGGAAAGTTCGTAGTCGTTTCCGTATCCCGAAGCCTCATGACTTACAACGGCCAACTCCACTGAGACTGCCGAGGCAGTAAAAGTCCCGGATAGGGTCTGGAGGGTAGTTTGAACAATATCTACGGGCCCTGCGATTGTCTGTCCACCTGCGGAAAGAGAAAGACGTGGTACCGCGTAAAAACTTTTTGTACGAGCATGTTCAATCGAAAACGAATACGTTTTTCCCACAATCATCCCGTGATATTTTTTTTGCAAAACCACTCCATCAGAATTGTCGGTCTGAGTACTGTTTCTTGCCCGTCGGTCCGTGTCGATGCTTACAAAAACCCAGTCAGTTGGAGTGATTGCCCTCCAGCCATTCCATTTGTCATTGTCGAAAGTAGTGACATCGCTGGTGAATCCACCGATGTAAAACTCCAACGGATTCGAATAACTGGTCTTGCCCGCCGCATCTCGAACGATGTGGTAGCGGATACTCAGCTGTTCACCGCGATGGGCCTCAAAGTACTGCTGTACAAACGCCGCATTGAGCGGAAATTTCACGGGCTTGCCGGCGCTCAATGAGTTGAGGGTTTTGTTGTCCGTAAACAGCAGCACACCCTGGGCATCATACAATTGCCAGTGCACCACATCCTTGGGCAGGGTCGGGTTGTTGACCGGGTTGGGGCAGGTGACTTCGCTGATACCGTTGGGCAGGCTGTTGGGTTCAAACGTACCGTCCTTTTCTCCGAGCAGGATGGCCGGAACCAGCTCAAGTTTCGGCTCGCCGATATTCAATGGCGAGGCTGGCGGGGAAGGTCTGCGAACGATCTCGCCGTTCTCGCCTTCGCTGAGCACGTCGTACGACACCACCAGGGTGCCGCCTTCACCGGGTTTCAGGTAATCGGGGCCTGAGATGGTGTCGAAGAAGCCGTCGGGGTCATCGGCCTCCTGCTGGGTCGGAAAGTACCAGTCCAGCTCGGGCTCGAAAAGGGTGCCGTCCGGAAGGGTAATGCTCCAGTGGATTTCAATGGCGTTGTCCGGGGTGATCAGTGGATCGTAGGGGATGCGGACGATCACGTTCGGCAGGTCCGGATCCAGCGCACCGCTCACGGCGCTTTCGACGATGGGAGCTGCCAGCCGTTCGGTTTCGCCGATGATATTGATGAAGCGACCTTTGGAGCGCTGAATGATGCTGCCGCCACGTTCCAGGTCGAAGAAAAACACCGCCTGGGTTTTTGCCAGTGCCCGGGCACCGTCGTTGTCCATCAGCACCTCGACCACCAGCGGTGGGTTTTTGTCGATGGTCTGGCGGGCAACGACCCGGATGTTTTTGCCGTCGGAGGTGATGCCCTCCAAGTACATGATGATGATGTCGCCCAGGTTGTAGTCAACGGACGATGCTGCAAAGACCTGGAGCACCAATTGCTCTTTACCCAACTGATTGACGTCGAGTTCGTTCCCGTTAGCCTGTTTAACAATCGGCGCTTCCAGCCGCGACTTGCCGGTGTCGACGATGATGCGCGTTTCCTTGCACCAGTCTTCGGATTCGTTGTCAGCAAAGTCTCTGACGAAGAAGGACACCGCCAGCCCGTCTCTCCCGGAGTCACCCACCGCGAGGATGACGTCCTTGCTGATGTGGATGACGATAGGGTTGTTCAGCGGGTCGTCGATCTGCGCCTGAGTAACGGGATCCGACGGCACCATTATGGGGCCCCAGCTCACCCAGATCACATCGCCGACGGCGATGTCGGGGTACGGCAGGTTGGAGCCGCTGCCGGGTTTGGCAGTTATCCAAATGTCCACACCCTTTGCGGCAGTGTCCTTGTCGACACCGTCCTGGACAATTTCCGGCGGCCTGAACTCCATGTGCAGGTTGGAGTGTCCCTGCCCGGGATCGATGTCCTGGCCGCCGGGGATTTCCAGTTTGACCAAGAGTTTGAACGGTGGAGCAAAAGGCTCTGGCGCCTGGTTGAAGCGCGTCACCCGATAGGGCATCCATGGTAATGGTTTGATGATCGACCACCTGGTTATTGAACAGAAGCTCCACTTTGTCGGCCAGCCTCTTGTTCGACCAGACCGGTATCTGCGCCTTGAGCCCCTTAGTGGGGAAGTTGAGTAGTGCGGCGGCACGGTTGATGGCCCATTCACCGGTCGGCAGCAGCTTGGCGCCGGGGATGTCTGGGTCGAGCAAGGTGGCTGTTCCAATGGCTTTTTTGGGTTGGACGAGCATGATGGGAACTCCTGCCGAAGGGGGGCGGTGGAGTTATTGGGCGATCAAAGGGGGATTTGGCTACTGTCAGATCTGACAGGTTGAGGAAGGTTTTGACCAACGGTTTCGCCTGTGAGCTCGCTTTTCAGCTTTGTAGCCATAAAGCTGGAAGTAAAATGACAAAACCCGCCGTCTCGATCAATCGGGACGGCGGTTTTTTATATGCTCAGGCTACAGCGGCGTCTCAGCCTTCACTTCCAGGTTATCCAGCACCCGATTTACCGCCAGTTCCGCCAGCATGATCAGTTGCCCGATGCCCAGCAGCACATGCCGCTGCGGCGTATCGATCATCCCGGCGAAGTCGCTGGCCATGGTTTTGGCCGAGGTCAGGGTTTCGCAGGCGTCGGCCAGCAGTTCTTCGTTCGGGATACCGGGGGCGATGAGGTAGCGGGTGTTGGGTTTGAGCAGCGGTTTTCTGGGATGGAACGGATTGAGGTAGTGGTCGAGGGCGCGGTCGGCGGCTTCGTGGAATTTCTTGGAGTCGAGGGTTTCGTAGGGCGAGGTCGGGTCGGTTTCGGGTGGGTTTGGCGTTGGTTTGATCATGGTGAAGCTCCTTGATAGGCGGAGCTGCAACCGTTCGCGGTCAATCGAAACAGGTGGCAGCTGTACGCGGGTTGACCGACCGGGAATCAAGGAACCCGGCATACCCGAAGGTATCCCGCGCACAACCGCCATAAAACGAACAGCCACGAGAGCTGAACGGAAACGGCACGCTGGCGCCTTGATTGAGTCGGACGGTCAAGTCCGGTCGCTGATTCGTCAGCGACCGACACACGATAGAACCCGGCCCCAAGGCCCACAAGCCGGCGGATTCTGGCGGATGCGTAGGCAACGGCGCAAGGTGTTGTGGCTTGCCGGAAGCATCCTTAAACACCTTTAAACCCAAGACCCGTCACACTTACGGCAAAAACAGAAATCATGTTTCAAACAATATGAAACAAGAGAATCCAGACTTCATAAAAACATCACCAACCCTCAGCATATTTATAGCGTCCAGGATATATCGACTTCAACTCTCACACTCCCCCCTCATTCGCAAAACACTTTCACACACAACTTCAACCACACTTTTTCGATCGCTCATTTAATCTCGGCACCCTCCCACTCATTCTTTTTCAAGCCGAGCTTATTCAATGCAAACAGACATTTCAAAACTTGACGCCGATTTAGATGAACAACAAAAGCAGAGTATTGCCGACACGCTTATTCACTTTATTGAAAGTCCGTACGCTGTAAAGCAACTTGCCTGGGAGTGGGACCGTATCCAGGCCCCCATCGTGGAAGGTTCCCTGTTTTCCAGGGTCCATCGAAGCGCCAGTGTGTCCTTGTCGATTCTGCTTCGACGCTCCGGTTTTTCCGAAATTCGCGAACGGCACTCAGTTCCCGAAACCGCCATCTTCCTGGTCAACGAAACGGGCCGTCTTTATTTTTCCTTTCCCAATCTCGCCGGTAACGCAAACGCGCCCGCAACACAGTATGTGTCGCCGCGAGACATCACCCCGGACGTCGCCGGTCTGGCAGGCTTCAGCGAAGAACTGAACGCGCTGGCCCGTATCGCCAGCCTGTGCGGCGGCTGGATAACGACCGGTGGAACCCTGCTCGTCGGCCAATGGCTGCGCTTCCAGCAACTGCACCTTCCGGTCAATGAAGAGGAGACTCGGGCACTGATCGATCTGTTGCATTTCTCAAGGCTGCCCGACGCTCCCAGGTTTGCAAATTACTGGCAAGTGCTGGACGCTCCGGCCGATTCTCCTTACGAGCTCGATGAAGAAAAACGGGCCATCATCGCGCAAGTCACCGAGGCCTACACGGGTGGGGAAATGCCTCTGGCAAGCGCCTTCGGCACCCATCTGTTGCTGGAGAGTACTTCGCCAGACACCTTGCAGACCAGCAACGGCTACCGCTTGCAGCGACTGACGGAAATGGCCGTCTGGGCTTCCGGGGAGGCCCGGGAATACATCGATGCGCTGGGGTGGTTTGCCGATGCCGCCAAATCGCCGCCACGGGAACTCATCGAGCAATTGCTGATTGCCGCCATGCTGCTGGACCTCGACCCGGAACTGGACATCGCGTCCACCCGCTTCGCGGGATTCGACCTTTATGCCAGCGATTTCCTGCACCTGCATCCAGCCCAGGTGCGGACGCGACTGGAAAGACACCTGGTCGAAACGCTGCAACTGAACGAGTTGCTTGCCCCTCTGGTAGCACAATGGGCACTGGGCGGTATGGCTCCGGAATATCAGTTTGCGCACTGGCCGGCCGAGATGCGTATGGGAACGCCGGCGTGGGTGGTGGGCTGCCAGACGCTTCATCTGGTGGAGTCGCTGGTTCCGGGCGTCTCCCGCGACATGACCTATCAGCATCTGATGGGGTTCGGCCAGTCTGTCAGGGCGATGCCGCAACTGGCAGCCATGCAGGCGCCTCTTTCGGTCGATCCGGTGGTGACCTGGGCACTGATGAACAAGGTCATTTCCCGCAACAGTGACAATACCGTCGACGAAACGGCCATCAGGCACGCCTGCGACGAATATGCGCGCTACACGGACAAGATGCTGAGTGCCGTCGAAGCCCTGAGCAGCCCTCTCCCCGACCGCCGACAACTGGCGCTGAATGAACTGAACCGTCGGTATCCCGAATGCGATCCGGATGAGACCCTGGTCAAGCACCGGGGCAGCGGTGGCGGCGGCGGACGCAAGGTATCCGTACTTGATCTGTACCTGGGGGATGAACTTCACACGCGGGACTGGGACCGTGTCAGAGGCCAGAGTATTTACGAGTCATTTCCGGAACTGGAACATCTGTTTCCCGTTGCCGAACTTTACGACCCGGAAGTCTGGAGATACTTCGACAACATCACCGGCGCACTGGCGAACAATATTGAATTTGCACTTTCGCAACTTTCGCCAAAACTTTTGCCAGAGATCGAATATGGTGCCATCGGCCTGTACAGCGTACAGAAGATAGACTACAGGGCTGAAGCTCCTTCCGGCCGTCCGGGTGTGACCATTCCTGCGGCGGAACTGCCCGGAGAAACCGGTCGTTACGGCGTTATTCTCTGTGCCCAGTACCTGCACAACAGAGTTGCCTGCTTCGAGTTGTTCCCCCTGCGGATGACGTGTCGTGAAGCCCCTGAACTCGAGGACTTCTTCGCCCCTCTCGTTTCAGGTGACTACTTCAAACTCGACACACAATTCGCCAATTTGAAAAAAATTGAAAATGTGCCAGTCGACCTCCAGGCCTATCTACAGAACGTGGCACCGAGAAGCGGCATCAAATCCCGGCTGTTTCTGCGCAAGATCGGCGAACTGCGCGCATCTGGCGCAGACTCGATCCGGACTTTCCGACAACACTCCTGCGTTCGCCTCGCAAAACGGCTCTGGGCAGACTGGTCGCCGAAAAGAGTCCGCATTTGACGCACAGCGAAATACACCAGCTGGGTCTGCATCAAAGCGACCGGGAGCGAGCCATTGAAAAGACCGACGCCATTTTCAATGCGATTCTCAACATGATCATTCCATTCAAGAGTTGTGTGGAAGGGCTCTCCTCGGGCGACCCCAAAAAGCAGGGCCCGGCCATTTTCGACTGCATCGTTGACGCCGCCGTCGTGGTGATGTCCTTTGCAGCCGTGCCCGCCAGGATCGCGCTGACCGCCAGCAAGGCCTCGTCCCTGGCGACCCGGCTGCTTGCCGGGTCCCGGATACTTGCCAGTACGACACTGAGCTTGTTCAACCCTTTGAGTGGACTCCCCGGGCTGATCAAGAGCGGTGGCAAGCTGATCGGTCGCGGCGCTTCAAAACTCGGCGGCCATATCGTCGGGGCCCTGCGCAAACCCCATCAGCATTTGCGTTATCTGACGGGCGCCAATAGCTACGACCTGCTCAAGGCCATTGACCACACGGGTTCGGCTGCACAGGTACGGATGTCCCTGGACACGGTATCCCACGCACGGGCACTGCTGAAAAACGACACCCTCGAGACGGTGCAGCAAGTTGTCGCCCACTTGAGCGACCAGCACTTCAAGCTGCCCGCGAAGGTTGCCGAGACGGAATGGCGGCACCTCGCGAACAACGCCGTCATGGAAACAGCGCTTCAATCGAAACAGGCCGGTGACCTGGAATCCCTGATCGGCCGACAGGCAATGGACGAACTGACGCAAGCGCTCTTCAAAACCTACCCGGTCCAACTCAACGATGTGCGCAACACGGCACAGATCTACACAGAAAGACTCACTGTCCTTTACGAGCTGGAAAGCAAAAAAGCCCGTTACATGAAGGGCTATCAACAAGACGTACTGAACCTGGACCTGGGCAAGGCGCCGTACAACGACGTGATGCCCGAAGCACTCTTCAATCCCCTGGGCTACACCGATCCATCACAACGCGCGACGGCCTGGATGTTGAAAGGCTCGAGTTCCAGCGGTAATGACTTCGACAATATCCTTGGCGTGCTGCGCGAATACAGCTCAAACGGGGCCTCCTTGACCGACCCGAATGTGATCAGGGAAATCCATCGCAGACTCGTACCGGAACTCGCCGGAAAAGTGCGCAACGCAGGTACGCCAACCCAATATGGAAGCAGCCCTACCGGTTTCGCATTGCTTGAGCAGCACTTGAAGAACCTGGACGCGAACCATCAGCACTTTGACAAACACGTGCTGGCAGCGGTCGTCGGCTTCCAGGGTTTCGCTGATGGCAACGGCCGCACTGCCAGTGCGCTGTACTCGATCAGTCAACTGCGCAGAAACAGCTTCACAGCCATGCCGCCCCACGTTTTCAGGAAACTGAACGGCATATTCTGACGACGCTCGGTTGAACAGATTACGAGCCCGTACCCCGCTTGTCGGGGTGCGGATCAGGGCAGCAACAAGTACACCGCACTCACCGCCAACAGCAACGCCATCACCCGGTTGAACAAGCGCATCCCCGCCGGATTGTGCAGATAGCCACGCAAGAACGTGCCGGCATACACCCAACACCCGACCGACAGATAACAGATCACCAGATACACCGCCGCAAACTGCCACACCAGCCGCGCTTCGCCATCGGCGACGAACGCGCCCATCCCCGCCACGCAGGCCAGCCAGGCCTTGGGGTTGAGCCACTGCATCACCGCGCCGTAGAGCATTGACGGCGCCCTGCCCGATTCTCCCGCATTCAACTGCCCGTTATCGGTGGCCAGTTTCCAGGCCATGAACAGCAGAAATGCCACCCCGGCCAGTTGCACCACGCGGGTCAGCGACGGCCACAGCATAAGCACTTCATGCAGCCCCAGCCCCATCAACACCAGCAACAATACAAACCCCAGCGTCGCTCCGGCCACATGCCGCTGACTGGCGCGAAAGCCGAACTGCGCCCCCGAACTCAACGCCACGATATTCACCGGCCCCGGGGTAATGGACGCGGCCAGGGCAAACGCCGCCATCGACACAATCAGACTCATCGCACACCTGCTTCAAATCGAGGAACAAGGCGCTCACGGTAACCAGCGCCCAGCCCTGAGTATTGAACGAAATTACCCCCGAACGCGCAGACCCACTACGCTCTACCTCAGTGACCACTCTCGACCAGGAAGTCGCCCGCGATGATTCTGATTCTGCTGCCCTCCGCCGATTACGACCCCACCGAAAGCAGCGTGCCATGGCAGGCCATGCGCGATGCGGGCATCGAAGTGCGTTTTGCCACGCCACAAGGCTTGCCCGCCCACGCCGATCCACGATTGGTGGACATCGGTTTCGGCCTGTTGAGTTCGATGCTGATGACGCGCAGGGCCGATCTGGACAGTTACGCGAAAATGATCGAGTCCGAAGCGTTCAAAAAGCCGCTCGCGTATGCCGATGTCGACTCGAAGGAGTTTGACGGCTTGCTGATTCCCGGCGGCCACGCCAAGGGGATGCGCACACTGCTGGAATCCAAACAGGCCCAGCAGATCGCCCTGCAATTTTTCAAGGCCGAAAAACCCGTGGCAGCGGTGTGTCATGGCGTGTTGTTGCTGGCCCGGACGCTCGATCCCGACACCGGACGTTCGGTGTTGTTCGGGCGCAAGGTCACGGCACTGCTGGCGGCAACCATGGAATTGCCGGCGTGGCTGATGACCGCTGCGTGGCTGGGGCGCTACTACCGCACCTACAAGCAGACCGTCGAGGCGGAAGTGACCGCCGCACTGGCCCGCAAGTCCGACTTCGTGCGCGGGCCACTCATTGCCAAACGCGACCAGGCAGACAACCCGCAAATCGGTTTTGTGGTGCGCGACGACAACCTGCTGACGGCCCGCTGGCCCGGCGACTGCCATCGATTCGCCGCCGAATGGGTGGCCCTGTTGCAGGCCACCCGTCGCGAGCCGATTCTCAGTCCAGACGTGGCACGGTGAAGCGGAATTCGCTGCCCTGCCCCGGCTCGCTCTCGGCAACAATCCGCCCACCATGGGCCTCGACGATGCCTTGCGTGATGTAAAGACCAAGCCCCGTGCCGTTCGGATTGCCTTCCTTCACCGTCCAGTAACGGTCGAACACGTGCGGCAGGTGATCCTTGGGGATGCCTTCGCCGCTGTCGCGCACCGTGAAGACAATGTCGTCACCGACCGATTTGGCAAACACATCGACCGTGCCCAGACGCGGCGTGAACTTGATCGCGTTGCCGACCAGATTCGACAGCACCTGAAACAGCCGCTCCGGGTCGGCATGAATACTCAGATCGGGATCGGCCTCGAACGAGATGCTGATGTCCTTGTCCAGCGCAAGCGGCGCGAGCAGTGACTGCGCCTCTTCGAACATCTGTGCGACATCGAGTTTCTGCGGCGCGATGGTGTAGCGCCCGGCGTCGATTTTCGAGGTGTCGAGCAAGTCTTCCAGCAACGTGTTCATGCGCCCGGCGGCTTGCTGCATGGTGTCGATCGCAGTCGAGATGCGCCGCGAAGTGTGCGGCCCGTCGGAGCTGAAAGCCTTTTGCATCATGCCGCACAGCATCGAAATGACGGTCATCGGGTTGCGCAGGTCGTGGGAAACCACTGCCACCAGCTCATCGCGAGCCCGCACCGCTTCCTGCTCGCGACGCACCTGGCGGGCCAGGTCGTTTTCCAGTGCCGAGCGGCGCAGGTCGTTGGCGGCGAACAAATCGCCATGGCTCCACTTGGTGGAGATCCCGGCCATCTCAACCTTCCAGATTTCGAACGAGGTACGCGGCCGCAGGCGCAGGCCGGCATCGGAGTTTTCCAGGTCCAGCGGCTTGCGTGGGTCGCCGCTCCAGTTGATGTTCTCTTTGACTTCCGGGCGGAACCACAGCACGCCGTTATCCACCGGTTTGGGTAGGCTCATGGCGAGCACGCCGCTGGCAACCTGCTGATACTGCGCGGCCGGCGGGTAGACGCTGGCCAGGTGATGACTGGCAAACACCGGCTCGCCACGCTCCTGCAACCATTTGTGCAGGGCGCGAATGTCTTCCGGCTCCGGGCAATTGCCGTAACGGTGCAATTGCTTGTCTTCGATGATCGCGATGCCACCGGCATTGGCCAGCGCCATCAGAACTTGTGGCTGGTTAGCCAGGCCATCGAAGACGTTTTGCGGCGAATCGATCATCGCCTGATTGAGCAATGCCAGCGCCTCGACCTTTTCCTCCCGTTGACGGCTGACTTCCAGCGCTTCCATCGCGCTGATCTGCAACGACAGCACCTGACCGATGGTCTGGCATGCGGTGCGCAATTCGTGGGGCACGTGCAACGGCTGACGGTTGCCGCAACTGATCAGGCCCCAGAGCTTGTCGCCCTTGAGCAGGGAAATGCTCATCGACGACAGCACGCCCATGTTCTTCATGTACTGGCAGTGGATCGGCGACACGCTGCGCAGCGTGGCGAAGCTCAAGTCCAGCGGGGTCTGGGTGTCCGGACGCAACTTGGGCACCAGCGGCACCGGTTGATAGTCGGCATTCGGAATGATCCGCAGCCAGTTGGTACGGTACAGCTCCCGGGCCTGCTCGGGGATGTCCGAGGCCGGGAAGAACAAACCGTTGAAGACCTCCATCGACGGATCGGACGCTTCGGCGATGACCTGGCCGTGGCCCTCCTCTTCGAAGCGATAGATCAGCACCCGGTCGTAACCGGTCATGGCCTGGATTTCCTTGACGCTGATGTCGTACAGCGCCTGCAGGCTCTGGGCCTTTTGCAGGCGCGCGAGCATCCGCCCGAGGTGGGTTTCGGTGCCGGCGACGTTGCGCGGCTGGAAGTTTTCGACGTGGATTTCCAGCTCCAGGATCAACACATCCTGATGCCGGTGCAGCAAGCCTTCGAACGCCGTGCCGTTGAGGCGAAAGTGCAGCGGCGGCGCGTCGGACAGGGTCGGTTGCTGCAAGGCCTCGCGAACCTGGGCGGCATGGGCATCGCCGATCAGGCTTGGCAGCGGCTGGCCGATCAGTTCCGGTGCCGGACGCGCGAGCAAGGTCTCGACGTTGGCGCTGATCTGGATGATCGAAAGCTCGGGCTCGCTCAGGGTCAACAGCAAACCGTGGGGCTGGATCGCGCCGGGAAAGCGGATCGGCTCGTCGGCGCAGTTGGCCAGCAACTCTTCAAAGGCTTCTTTGTCTTGCGGGGTCATACCAGAACCTCCTGGCTTTCGAGCCAGCGCTCGAAACAGCTGAATGTGGTGTGAGCGGCCGCCACGACGGCTTCACGCTCGTCGGCGTCCATCGGGCGGCTGCCCAGGTATTCGATGAAGTCGCGCCAGCGCCGGCCGGTGGCAGCGCCGTAGATGTCCAGAAATGCCGCGCCGTTGTCCGCGCCCAGGTTCAGCCGTGTGGCGATTTCCCGGCGCAGGATTTGCCCGCCGAGGGTCGCGCCTTCCAGCACGTACAGCACGCCCAGACCTGCAGCGGCGGAGTCGATGGCGGGCAACTGGCGGCAGATTGAGGAAACCTCCGGATTTGCGCCCAACGCTTGCAGATCGCGTTGCAGGGTCGGCGCCTTGAGGCGTGAAACCAGATCGAAATCGGCGGGGATCGCGCCGCTGTCCTGCAACGCGGCTTCCAGTGGCTCATAGAAGCCGTAATAGGCGCGCATCAATCGCTCGAAAGCGTGCAGATCAAGGGTGTCGGAGAAAAAAGGAAGGCGTTTTTCCAGGGCGATGTGCAGTTCGGCGGTGCCGGCGCGCAGGTCCTGCAACACCGGTGGCACATGAACCTCGCGGGCCTTTGCTTGCATGTAGTCGCTCGTACAGTGGGCCGCCTGGGGCCATTGGGGAATGAAAACGCATGGCGCGAAAGCTTACACGGCAATTGTCCTTTCTGACCCGGCAGATGATTTTTTCTGGCGGATTCATCACCCTGTGACGGTTTCAGAGTTGACGGGGCGGCGGAAAGTTCGAACGGATTCACGCCCGAAAATCGCTGTACCGCGACTCCGCAGCCTGACTGTACGGTTCCGGCCCGCCATCAGCATGATAAAAATAGCCGTCCCGCCACCGGAGCCCGCGCCATGGATCTCGCCACCCTTTCCCTGTTTCTGCCCGCCTGTTTCGCCTTGAACATGGCGCCCGGCCCGAACAACCTGCTGTCGGTCAGCAACGCCACCCGTTACGGCTATCGCCGCGCCTGCGTGGCCGGGGTCGGCCGATTGCTGGCGTTCGCCGGAATGATCGCCCTCGCGGCGGCGGGGCTGGCGGTGGTGCTGCAAACGTCCGAGCTGTTGTTCTATGGAATCAAGATTGTCGGCGCGGGGTATCTGCTGTATCTGGCGTGGCAGCTTTGGCGAGCCAATCCTGCCGCTGAAGACGCCGTTACGGCGCCGGCGAGTGGGTTGCTGGCACTGGCACGTCAGGAATTCCTGGTGGCCGCAGGAAATCCAAAAGCAATACTCATCTTCACCGCATTCTTGCCGCAGTTCGTCGACCCGAACCGCGCCATCACCCCGCAGTTCATGCTGCTGGGGGTGCTGTTCCTGCTGCTGGAATGGATCGCGATCAGCGCCTACGCCTACATGGGCCTGCACATGCGCCGCTGGTTCGCCGAGCCGCGCGGCAAGCGGATTTTCAATCGCTGCTGCGCGGGGCTGTTGTCGGCGGCGGCATCGGTGTTGTTGATGGCCAAGCGGGCCTAAGCTTCGGACGGGCCTTTGAGCTCGACCTGATTGCCGTCCGGGTCGAAGCAGTACAGCGACAGGCCGTTGCCCTCGGCGCCAAAACGGGTGGCGGCCTTGTCGACGGTCAGGCCACAGGATTGCAGATGGCTGATCAGCGCCGCTTCATCGAACGGCTCGATGCGCAGGCAGAAGTGATCGACATTGCGCCGTTCGCTGCCGGCAGCGGCGCCGCCCTTGCGGCCGATTTCGCCGTCGAGGTCGACCAGATCGATCATCGACGTGCCGGCGCGCAGGTGCACCAGACCGAATTTTTCGTTGCGCTTGACCACTTCGGCGCCGAAGACCCGGTCGTAGAAATCAATGCTGCGTTGCAGATCGGCGACGCGCAGCACGATGTGATCGATGTGGTGAATCGTGAACGGTGGCATACCTTCATTTCCCGAGTTGTAGCGACCCGATCACTGTAGTGCAGCGGCCCGAAAATTCACTGTCGATTTTTCGGTGGAGCCATCGAATAACTGGTTTTATCCTCGGCCCATGAACATACAGACCGCTGTCCTGCCCCCTCACGCCGAAATGGTTCGCGCCATGCTCGCAAGCGACACTGCCTATGAAGGCGTGTTCTTCACGGCGGTGAAAACCACCGGGATCTTTTGCCGCCCGACCTGCACGGCGCGCAAACCGAAACCGGAAAACGTCGAATTCTTCGCCCACGCTGACGACTGCCTGTCCGCCGGTTATCGCGCCTGCCTGCGCTGCAAGCCGCTGGACGCTGCCGCCATCGCCCCGGACTGGGTACAACGGCTATTGAAAGCCGTCGACGCCGATCCGGAGCTGCGCTGGAGCGATGCACAATTGCTCGCCGAAGGCATCGAGCCGCTGAAACTGCGGCGCTGGTTCAAGCAGCATTTCGGCATGACGTTTCATGCGTGGCTGCGCACCCGTCGGCTCGGCGTGGCCTTGGGCGGGATCAAGCAAGGCACCTCCATCGACCACGCGGCGTTCGACTCCGGTTATGAATCCCTCAGCGGCTTTCGCGATGCGTTCCAGAAGTCATTCCACATCACGCCAGGCCGTGCGGCGACCAGCGAACCGCTGCTGTTCACCCGCCTGACCACGCCGTTGGGGCCGATGATCGCCATGGCCGAACGACGCGGACTGGTGCTGCTGGAGTTTCTCGACCGCCCGGCGCTGACCCGGGAAGTCGAAGAACTGCAGAACCGCTACGGCTACGTGGTCGCGCCGGGACACAACGCGCATTTGCAGCAGATCGAAAACGAACTGACGCTGTACTTCGCCGGCAAACTGAGCGAATTCAGTGTGCCGCTGCACCTGCCCGGCAGCGAGTTTGCCCGTCAGGTCTGGGCCGAACTGCGGCAAATCCCCTACGGCCACACCAGCACCTACGGCAGCATCGCGGCGCGGTTGGGCAAACCCGGCGCCAGTCGCGCGGTGGGTCTGGCCAACGGGCACAATCGGCTGTCGATCGTGGTGCCGTGCCATCGGGTGATCGGTGCGGACGGCTCGCTGACCGGCTATGGTGGTGGGCAACCGCGCAAGGCGTTTCTGCTCAGGCTGGAAAACGCTGCCGTGCAACTGACGCAACCGCTGGCTTTCTGAACGACGACAAGAAGGGATTTCGATGAACGCGCTCGACACACAGTTTCACCAGTTGCACCACGATGGCCTGCTGATCCTGACCAACGTCGCCGACGCCACCGGCGCGCGGCTGGTCGAGCAGCTTGGTGGCAAAGCCGTCGCCACCAGCAGTGCCGCCGTGGCCTGGGCCCATGGTTACCCGGATGGCAACACCCTGCCGCTGGAGCGTTTGATCAACACCGTGGAATCGATTGCCCGTGTCATCAAGGTGCCGCTGAGCGTGGACATCGAGGCCGGTTATTCCGATGACCTTGACCGGGTCGCTAAAGTGATCGACGCGGTGGTCGCGGCAGGCGCAGTCGGGATCAATATCGAAGACGGCAGCGGCACGCCGGAACTGCTGGCGCGCAAGATCGAAGTGGCGCGCAAGATTGCCGACAAACGCGATGTGAAACTGTTCATCAATGCCCGCACCGACGTTTATCTGAAAAGTCTGGTGCCGGCCGAGGATCGCGTCGCCGAAACCCTGCACCGCGCCGCGCTGTATCAGGCGGCCGGGGCCGATGGACTGTTCGCCGCCGGGGTGACGTCCGCCTACGAAATCGAAGCGATCTGCAAGGGCACGATCCTGCCGGTCAACGTTCTCGGCTTCGCCGGCCTGCCCTCCCCCGACGAACTGAAATCCCTCGGCGTACGCCGCTTGAGTGCCGGCTCCGGCATCGCCGAGTTCATGTACGGCGCCATGGGTTCGCTGGTGAAAAGCTTCCTCGCCAGCGGCAAGCTCGATACCCACGACCTCAAGGCCTTCACCTATGGCGAAGTCAACAGTCTGCTGAAGTAAGCCATGCCCGATCCTTATCAACCGGCCAGCGAGTTTCTGGCCAGCCTCGACGCCGACTGGCAGCGCCACATCGCTGCGGTCGGCCCATGTCTGCATCAACCACATCCGGCGCGGGATCCTTATGAATCGCTGGTGCGGGCGATTGCCTATCAGCAACTGCACGCCAAGGCTGGCGATGCGATTGTCGGGCGGCTGGTGGGGCTGTTTCCCGGGCAGACGTTTCCGCGTCCGAAGCAGATTCTGGCGACGGACTTTGATCGGCTGCGCAGTTGCGGGTTTTCGGCGGGCAAGATTGCGACGATTCAGGGGATTGCCCGGGCGACACTGGATGGTGTGGTGCCGGATTATTTGACTGCGCTGGCGATGGAGGATGAGGCGCTGATTGAGCGGTTGGTCAGTTTGCGCGGGGTTGGGCGCTGGACTGTCGAAATGTTGCTGATTTATAGCCTGGAGCGGCCGGATATTTTGCCGGCGGATGACTTTGGCGTGCGTGAGGGGTATCGGCGGTTGAAGGGGCTGGAGATGCAGCCTGCGCGCAGGCAGATGGTTGAGATCGGGTTGGGGTGGAGTCCGTATCGCACCGTGGCGGCTTGGTATTTGTGGCGGGTGCCAAAAGCGCCCTCACCCTAGCCCTCTCCCGGAGGGAGAGGGGACCGATCGGGGGATATTGCCGAAGTCAACCGAGCTGAAACAGCAACTGTGAATCCAGCATCGCCAAGACTTTTTTGAATTCATAATCGACTCGATTTTTCAGGTCGATGTATAACCCGAGACACCTCGGTCAGCTCCCTCTCCCTTTGGGAGAGGGCTGGGGTGAGGGTTGACTTTTCAGAGACCAGACTTCAGCTTACTGAACGCCCGAATCAAAGCCCGGTTGAACACCTTCCCATTATCATTCTTGCTATACAACGAAGCCCTCACCGCCTCCGGCGGATAAGTCCCCGGATCATTGCGAATCGCCGGATCAATCAACCCGTCCGCCGCCGTGATCGCGTTGGCATAGTGAATGGTGTCGGTGATCGGCGCGATCACCTCAGGCGTCATCAAATAATCCATCAATGCCAGGCCAGCCTCAGGATGCGGTGCATCCTTGGGAATCACCATGGCATCAAACCAGATCAACGTGCCCTCCTTCGGAATCCGGTAATTCAACTTGAACGGCTTTTTCGCCGCTTCGGCCTGCCCCGCTGCAATGGCAACGTTGCCGTTCCACGACATCGCCACGCAGGTGTTGCCGTTGGCCAGGTCGCTGATGTTCAGGTCGTTGTCAAAGTAGCGGATGTACGGGCGGATCTTCGCCAGTTGCTGTTCGGCGAGTTTCAGGTCATCGAGGCTCTGGCGATTAATGTCCAGGCCCATGTACTTCATGACCGCCGCGAACACTTCGTTCGGATCGTTGAGCAGGCTCACCCCGCAATCGGCGAATTTCGACACCACTGCCGGATCGAACAGCATCGCCCAGCTGTCCCGTGGCGCCTCCGGCAGGCGCTGCTTCACGGCCTCCTCCTGATAGCCGACGCCGGTGGTGCCCCAGGCGTAAATCCCGGCGTAGCGGTTGCCCGGATCGAACACCGCCATGTGCTGACGGAACTCTTCACCCACACCGGCGAAATGCGGGAGCTGCTGCTTGTTCAGGGTCTGGATCGCGCCGCTCTCGATGGCCCGCGACAGGTGCTGGCCGGCGCTCAGCACCAGGTCGTAGCCGCTGCGGCCGGTGAGCAGTTTGGTCTCGACGGTTTCCAGTGAATCAAAGTGATCGGCGACCACCTGAATCCCGGTTTTCGCCTCGAAATTCTTCAGGGTATCCGGGGCCAGGTACTCGCCCCAGATATACAGATTGACCACCGGTTTCGCCGGCTCGGCGGCCTGCACACACAGGGGTGCAAGCACCAGCAATAACGCTTTACTCAGTTTGTGCAGGCCCATGCTCAGGCTCCTTTTTTCTGGCCGGCGTATTGCGGCATGGTGATGCACGCGACGTTGCCGCCACCGAGCAGGATTTCCCGGGAGTTTTCGATGCCGACGATCTTGTGCTGCGGGAACAGTTCGGCGAGGGTCGCCAGCGCCACCTGATCGTTGCGATCACCGAACAGCGGCACCACGATCGAGCTGTTGCCGGCGTAGTAGTTGATATACGACGCGCAGATTTTGGTGCCGGCCTGACGGGTGTGGGTACTGTCCTGCTGATCGAGGCCTTCGGCTTCTTCGGCGGTCCACTCCAGCACGTCCGGTTGCGGCAGTTTGTGCACGATCAGTTCGCGGCCACGGCTGTCGCGGGCGCTGCGCAGGATGTCGTAGGCCTCTTGGTAGATTTCCCATTGCGGATCGTCGCGGTTGTCGGTCCATTGCAGCACCACTTCACCGGGACGCACGAAGCACGCGAGGTCGTCGACATGGCCGTCGGTTTCGTCGAACTTGCAACCCCGTGGCAACCAGATCACTTGCTCGGCGCCGAGGTAATCGGTGAGCCGGCGGGTGACTTCGTCCTTGCCCAGATGCTGGTTGCGATTGCGGTTGAGCAGGCACTGCTCGGTGGTGAGGATGCTGCCCTGGCCGTCGCTCTGGATGCCGCCGAGTTCGGCGATCAACGGCGCGCGATAGCGGTCGAAACGCTCGATTTCGAGGATCTTGCTGGCGATCTGATCGTCCTTGTCCCACGGGTAGTAGAGCCCGCCATCGAGGCCGCCGTAGGCGTTGAATTCAAAATCGACGCCACGCACTTCACCACTCTGATCGCTGACCACGAAGCACGGGCCGCTGTCGCGGAACCAGGTGTCGTTGCAGGTCATCTCGACTACCCGCACTTGCGGCGGCAACTGGCGGCGGGCGGTGGCGAACTGGGCCGCCGAAGCGCAGACCGTCACCGGTTCGCTATGGGAGATCGCGGTGACGATCTGCACCCAGACTTTCTGTGCAGGCTTGGCGCCGTTGCGCCAGACGTCGGTGCGCTCCGGCCAGCCGAGCCAGCAACCGGACTTGGCTTCGAATTCGCCGGGCAGACGGAAGCCGTCCTGTTTCGGGGTGGTGTCGAGCAAACGTGCCATGGTCAAACCTCGTCATCGGGATAGGAATGACCTCAGGCTACGGTCGCGGGCGGTCGCGCCGCCAACGATGATTATTTCGGAACAGTTGAATTCAACTCATCAATCCGCCAGTTGATCGTTGAACCATTCCAGCATCTGCGCCACCGCCGGACGCTCCAGCCGCACCCGCTCGCAGACCAGCGCGTATTGGCCCAGCGCGGTCATGCTGGAGGTGAACGGGCGCACCAGACGCCCGTTCTGCAAGTCTTCCTGCGCCGTGAGGTTGTCGCCCATCGCCACGCCCTGCCCTTGCGCCGCCGCCTCCAGCGCCAGGCCGGCGTGGGCGAAATACAACTGGCGTTCCGGGCGCAGGTCGCCGGCATGGCTGGTCAGCCACGCGGTCCAGGTCTTGCCGTCCTGATCGTCGTGCAGCAGGCAATGCCGGGCCAGGTCCTTCGGGGTTTTCAGGTTGCCCTGGTTGAACAGGCCGGGGCTGCACACCGGGAAGAACTGCAACGCCGGCAACGGGCGAACGAAATACGCACTGCTGTCCACCGGACCGGTGCCGTAGGTGATCGCCAGATCGATGTCTTCGCCGGGTGCGGTGGCGTCGATCGGCTGTTCGTAGAGGTGCAAGGTGATGTGCGGATAACGCGCATAGAAATCGGTGAGGCGGTTCATCAACCACTTCTGCGCCAGCTCCGCCGTGACCGCCAGCCGCAACACGGCGAGCGAGGACGGATCGCGCAACTCGTCGCAGGCATCGCCGATCAGTTCGAAAGCCTGTTGCAGGCTTTGCATCAGGCGCCCGGCGGCGATGGTCGGGCGAATCTGCCGGCCCTCGCGGATGAACAACGACACGCCCAGTTGCTCTTCGAGCTGGCGGATCTGATGACTGACGGCGCTGTCGGTGACGCACAGCTCGGCGGCGGCGCGGCCGAAATGTGCGTGGCGGGCGGCGCACTCAAAAGTTCGCAGGGCGGCCAGAGAAGGTAGTCGGCGCATGGGGTGATTCCCTTTTTTTGCGGACATGCTGACCGGGCTTTTCGTGGTCGTCCAGTTGTGCCGCGAATGCAGCGGCACAGGCGCAACATCTCTTCTAGGCTGAACCGCATCGACAACACCAAACCGGAGGCCACCATGCACCTCGAAGGCTCCTGCCACTGCGGCGCGGTTTCATTCTCTCTCGACAGCGCACACCCTTACCCTTATCAGCGCTGCTACTGTTCGATCTGCCGCAAGACCCAGGGTGGTGGCGGCTATGCGATCAACCTCGGCGGCGACGCGGCCAGCCTCAAGGTGCGCGGGCGCAAGCACATCACGATCTACCACGCGAAGATGAAAGACGAAGGCGATGCCCGCGCCCATCGCAGCACCGCCGAACGACACTTCTGCTCGTTGTGCGGCAGCGGACTGTGGCTGTTCAGCCCGGAATGGCCGGAGCTGATCCACCCGTTCGCCTCGGCCATCGACACACCGTTGCCGGTGCCGCCGGAGCACACCCACCTGATGCTCGGCTCGAAAGCGCCATGGGTCGAAGTGCAGGTGAGCGCGAAGGACCGGCAATTCGAGGTCTACCCCGAAGAATCCATCGCCCAATGGCACGAACGGCTGGGATTGAGCCGATAGCCGCCTTCACAGTCTTTGACAGTTTCCCGACAAAGCTGCCAAAGATTGCCGAACGGCACCCGCCTAGCATGGCGCATCTATCTTCCCCATCGGGTGCCCCATGCCGGTTTCGCTCCGTACGTTCTCGCTGTCCCTGACCTCCCTTTGCCTGCTGCTGCCCGGCGACTCGCTGCGCGCAGAGGACTGGCACACCACCCTGCGCGCCGGGGCGGCCAGTGCGCCGCGCTACAGCGGCAGTGATGAACGGGTGATGGCGCCGTTGGTGGGCGTTGAAATCGTCAGCCCCTACGGCGTGTTCCTCGACACCAGCCGAGGTCTGGGCTGGGGTTTCGATGAAGAGGATTTCGGCCTCAGCGTGTACATCGGCGCCAGCGACGTGCGCAAGGATCGCAAGACAGGATTCAAAGGCTCGGACGAACTCAACGGCATGGGTTCGATCAAGTCGCGCCCGGTGATCGGGCTCGACGGAACGTATCACCTGGGCCCGCTCATTCTCGGCGCGAGTTTCGAACATGCGCTGGAAAAGGACGACGATGACCACGACACCGGCTCCTCGTGGAACCGCCTCAAGCTGAGCATCAGCGCGCCGCTCTACGAAGGACGTTTCGGCAAGGTAACCGGCGGGCTCAGCAGCCAGTTCGGCGACAGCAACTACATGCGCACCTGGTACGGCGTCAGCGATGCCCAGGCTTCGCGCAGCCAGTTCCGCACGTACAAGGCCCGGGCCGGGTTGATCAGCCGTGGTGCAGACCTGACGTGGTCATTGCCGCTGGACAAACAGTGGAGCGTATCGACGGTGCTGGCGGTGCAGTACCTGAATCACGAAGCCGCCGACAGCCCGATTGTCGAGCGTCGGCTGCAAACGTCCCTTGCCGGGCAAGTGGTCTACACCTTTTGATCGCCCTCAGAACAGCTCGCTGAACGGAATGAAGCGCAGCGGATCGCCCATTCGCAGCGTGCTGTTCTCCGGGATTTCCACCAGCCCGTCGGCCCAGGTCGCGCCGAGCAGTACGCCGGAACTCTGGTTCGGATACAGCGCCGCCTGACCGCCCTCCAGACGCACCCGCAGGTACTCGCGACGGCTGCCGGGTTTCGCCCAGTCGAACCCGGCGTTGACGGTGAGGCTCAACGGCATCACCTCTTCCACGCCTTGAATGCGCAGCAGGTACGGGCGCGTCAGCAGGCCGAAGGTCACCAGCGCCGAGGTCGGATTGCCCGGCAGGCCGATCACCGGCACCGTGCCGAAATGGCCGACCGTCAGCGGTTTGCCGGGTTTGATCGCAAGCTTCCACAGCAGCGGTTTGCCGTTGTCGCGCAGCACCTGGCCGAGGCAATCGGCATCGCCGGCAGACACGCCGCCCGTGGTCAGAATCAGGTCGGCCGCCACTTGCAGTTGCTCAAGCTTGAGCCGGGTCTGCGCCGGGCGATCGGGAAGAATCCCGGCGTCGATCACCTCGCAACCGAGTTCGCGCAACCAGTGGTCGAGCAAAGTGCGGTTGCTGTTGTAGATGCTGCCGGGACGCAATGGCTGACCCGGTTCCACCAGCTCGTCACCGGTAGAGAGCAATGCCACGCGCGGACGACGGACCACCGGCAAATGGGTCATGCCCTGCCCCGCCGCCACCGCCAGTTCGAACGGACCGAGGCGTTTGCCGGCGCGCAGCAGAGTGTCACCGACGCGGTTCTCCTGGCCTTGGGCGCGGATGTTCTGGCCGACTTTCAGCGGTTGCAGGAAACGTATGCGACCGTCCTCCAGCACCTCGGTGTTTTCCTGCATTTCCACGCAATTGGCGCCATTGGGCAATGGCGCGCCAGTGAAGATCCGCGCGCAAGTGCCGGGCAGCAGGGCGTCCGGCGCCAATCCGGCGTAGACCCGTTGCGACACGCTCAGCGGCTGGCGATGCAGATCGGCGAGGTTCAAGGCGTAACCGTCCATGGCACTGTTCGGCCATGGCGGCAGGTCGAGAGTCGCCACCAGATCGCTGGCCAGCACTCGGCCGCGCGCCTCATTGAGCAGCACCGGTTCGCTGTCCGGCAGGCGTTGTTCGTTGGCCATTGTCAGCAACTGGTCGAGTGCGTCCTCGACCGGCATCAATCCGGGCTTGCTCATCCCCGTGGCCCGCAGGCTTGCACCGGTTTGAGGTGCGGGACGAAGTTGCACGGGCGATGACGGTTGTCCAGTTGCTCGGCAAGGATGCCTTCCCACGCCGTGCGGCACGCGCCGGTGGAACCCGGCAGGCAGCACACCAGCGTGCCGTTGGACAGGCCTGCCAGCGCGCGGCTTTGGACGGTCGAGGTGCCGATGTCGAGAATCGAGATGGCGCGGAACAGTTCGCCAAAGCCGTCGATCTGCTTGTCCAGCAGGCAAGCCACGGCTTCCGGAGTGCTGTCGCGGCCAGTGAAACCGGTGCCGCCGGTAATCAGCACCACTTGAATGCCGTCGTCGGCGATCCACTGCGCGACCTGGGCGCGGATCTTGTACAGGTCGTCCTTGAGCAGGTTGCGTTCACTCAAGGTGTGGCCGGCTTCGAGCAAGCGGCTGACCAGCAACTGGCCGGAGGTATCGCTGGCGTAATCGCGGGTATCGCTGACCGTCAGCACGGCAATATTCAAGGGAACAAACAGGGCATCCGCTTTAACACTCATGGCACTCTCCGGCCTTCGCCAATTCAATTGGGCCAGAGCCTAAGTGCCACTTATCAGGACTGTCTAATCACTCTAACCAACCACATTATCGAGCCGCTCTATCGGCTGTTTTTTATCGGGCGGCGCTCACTGATCGAGCCAATGAAACCGGCCATGATTGAATCCCTCGATAGCCTCTTCAACGCTTCCGATTGGACGTAAAACGCGATCAGTGGGATCGTCGCCACCTGCGCTTTTCGTGCGCCGTACGCATCTGCGTCAATACTCAATCCAAATTTCCCTTCGAGCAGGTGCCATCGTGGACATCAAACAACTCAAGTTCCTGATTGCGCTGGACGAAACCCGCCACTTCGGCCAGGCCGCCGCGCGCTGCCACATCACCCAGCCGACCCTGTCGATGCGCCTGCGCAATCTGGAAGACGAGCTGGATCTGGTGCTGGTCAATCGCGGCCAACGCTTCGAAGGTTTCACCCAAGCCGGCGAACGCGTACTGGCCTGGGCCCGCACCCTGCTGGCCGCCCACGACGGGCTGTTCGCCGAAGCTGCCGCCTGCCGCGGGCAACTGGTCGGCAGCCTGCGTCTGGGGCTGGTGCCGCTGAGCAACTTCAATCCGGTCAATTACATTCAGGGTTTGTCGGGAATATTTCCCGAGCTGAAATACAGCCTGTCGTCCCTGAGTTCGGACGAGATCATCGAGGGTCTGGGCAACAATCAACTGGATCTTGGCGTGTGTTATCTGGACCACGTCAACCCGAACTATTTCGATTTCTTCGAGATCGGCGAAACCCGCGTCGGCCTGCTTTACGACACCCGCCACTTCCATTTCGAAGGCCCGGAAATGAGCTGGGAAGACGCCGCCGAACTGCCGCTGGGGATGATCACCACCGGCATGCACTACCGCAAATCCATCGACCTGAGTTTCCGCAGTCGCGGGCTGAATCCGCAGCCGATCATGGAAAGCGATTCGACCTATCAACTGTTGCAGGCGATTCACCAGGGTTTCTGCTGCTCGATCATGCCGCTGGACAGCGGTCTGGAAGAACCGATCGAGCACCTTGCCTTCATCAACCTGCCGGATGCCAGCGTGCTCGCGCCGTTGGGGCTGGTGATGCGCAAGACTGAACCGCGTTCGGCGATTGCCGAGAAGTGCTTTGCCGAGGCGCGCAAAATGTTCGGGATCGAGGCGCCTGCCGTTTAACGCCTTCAGTGATCGACCAATCCAATCACTGCATCGGAACAAGCGATTGGACGCACTTTTCCCTGCCCCGTAGCCTGAACCCACTTCAGCGCTTCGGGGATTTTCAAGATGCTGTGCCAGGTTGAACAACTCATCGAATCGGGCGATGCCAACGCCCCCGCGCCACAACCGGCGCAAGTGGCTTATCGCGAATACCTCGACGACGCGCCGCTGTCCCACGCGGCCCTCGCGGCGGAAATTGCATTGGCCATCAGCTACAACGGCCTGAATCAAGCCGTGATGATGGTCTCGCCCGGCAACATCGAGGACTTCATTCGCGGCTTCAGCCTGAGTAACGCCATCGTCGACAGCCTCGATGATATTCATGACATCCGACTGACCCATTTCGACCAGGCCTGCCAGGCCGACGTGCAGATTTCCAGTCGCGCGTTCTGGGCCCTGAAAGATCATCGCCGGCAGATGGCGGGCACCAGCGGTTGCGGCCTCTGCGGTGTGGAGGCCCTTGAGCAGGCCCTTGCCGCAACTGGAGATCCTGACGCCGACACCGTTGCCACTCGCCGCGCATTTCGACGGTATCCGCCAACGCATCGAACAGGCCCAGCAACTGGCCCGCAGCAGCGGTGCCCTGCATGCGGCGCTTTACTTCGACGCCGACGGCGAAGCGCTGCTGTGCCGCGAAGACATCGGCCGCCACAACGCCCTCGACAAGCTGATCGGCGCCCTGCAATTCGAAGGCCTCGATGCGCGTCAGGGCTTCGTCGTGGTCACCAGCCGTTGCAGTCTTGAACTGATCCACAAAGCCGTGCGCGCCCGCCTCGGCACCCTCGTCAGCCTGTCCGCCCCCACCGCGTTGACCGTGCGCTGGGCGCTCAAACACCACTTGAACCTGATCCACGTCCCGCACCGCAACGCCCCCCGAATCTACAGCCCGATCCAGGAGCCAACCGCATGAGCGACACCCTCACCCACCTCGACGATCAGGGCCGCGCCAACATGGTCGACGTCAGTGACAAAGCTGCGACCCGCCGTGAAGCCACCGCGCAAGCCTGGGTGCAGATGCGTCCGGAAACCCTGCAAATGATCCAGTCCAACGGCCACCCCAAGGGCGACGTGTTCGCCGTGGCGCGGATCGCCGGGATTCAGGCCGCCAAGCGCACCCACGAGTTGATTCCCCTGTGTCACGCGCTGCTGCTCAGTTCGATCCATGTCGAGCTCAAGGCTTGCGAACCGGACCGTGTGCAGATCACCAGCACCTGCCGCCTCACCGGCCAGACCGGCGTCGAACTCGAAGCCCTGACCGCCGCCAGCGTCGCCGCGCTGACCATCTACGACATGTGCAAAGCGGTGGACCGGGCGATGGTCATCGGCGACATCCGCCTGCTGAGCAAACAGGGCGGCCGCTCAGGACACTTCCAATGGGAGAACCCGCAATGATTCTGATCAACTACTTCGCCAGCTACCGTGACCGGCTCAATCTTGGGGGGAAAAGATTCCGGCCAGCAGCGCCCTCGCGTGTGTCGAAGATGTGCGGCAGATGCTGATGCAGCGTGGTGATCTGTGGCGTGAAGTGCTCGGCGCCGGCAACCTGATGTGTGCGGTGAACCAGGAGCTGTGCCAACCGGATCAGGCGATCGAGGATTTCGACGAGATTGCGTTTTTCCCGCCGGTCACGGGAGGTTGAACCATGGGGGTTCGAGTCCAGCGTAAAGGCTTCGATGCCGGTCAGTTGATTGCGAATCTGCATGCGCGCAATCCACGGGTGGGCGCGGTGGTGAATTTCATTGGTTATGTGCGGGATCTGAACGTCGGGCAGTCGGTGACCGAGCTGTTTCTGGAGCACTATCCGGGCATGACCGAAAAGGCTCTGGAGCAGATTGCCGAACAGGCCCGCGAACGCTGGCCGTTGCTGGCGGTGGAGATTGTGCATCGGGTCGGCGCGCTGTCGGTGAGCGAGCCGATCGTGTTTGTTGGCGTCAGCAGCAAGCATCGGCATGCGGCGTTCGAGGCCTGTGCTTTCATCATGGATGTGCTGAAGACCCGTACGCCGTTCTGGAAACGTGAGACTACGCCGGAGGGTTCGCATTGGGTCGAAGCGCGGGAGAGTGATCAGAATGCGGCGTTTCGCTGGAGTCTGGCGCATGCCTGACGATCGCCCCCTCACCCTAGCCCTCTCCCGGAGGGAGAGGGAACCGATTGGGGGATATTTCAGAAAAACGCCGACCTGAACGTATAGCGTTGAATCCGAATGCCGGTCTGAGGGCGGTGTGCCGAATCCATAATCGACTCGGACTTTCAGGTCGATGTTTGACGCAAGACACCTCGGTCGGCCCCCTCTCCCTCCGGGAGAGGGTTGGGTTGGGGTGAGGGCAAGGCAGACGCCACAAATTCACAAAAGCCTGATTAGATAGCATCTCCGACAAAACCAACCTTGGAGCCTCGTTTGAGCACTACGCCCAACGACTTGCCCAAACCAGATGCCATCCCCCTGCGCCAAACCTGGCCCTTCTGGCTAAAACTCGGCTGCATCGGCTTCGGCGGCCCCGCCGGGCAGATCGCGATCATGCATCAGGAGTTGGTGGAGCGCCGGCGCTGGATTTCCGAGCGGCGCTTCCTGCACGCACTCAACTACTGCATGTTGCTGCCCGGCCCCGAGGCCCAGCAACTGGCGACCTACATTGGCTGGCTGCTGCACCGAACCCGTGGCGGCGTGCTGGCCGGGGCGCTGTTTGTGCTGCCGTCGCTGCTGATTCTGATTGCCCTGTCGTGGGTGTACATCGCGTTTGGCGACGTACCGGTGGTGGCCGGGGTGTTCTACGGAATCAAACCGGCGGTGACCGCGATTGTGTTGCACGCGGCCCATCGCATCGGCTCCCGGGCCTTGAAAAATGGCTGGTTGTGGGCAATTGCCGGAGCGGCGTTCGTGGCGATCTTCGCCTTCAACGTGCCATTCCCACTGATCGTGCTCGGTGCAGCATTGATCGGGTATTTCGGCGGACGCTGGGCGCCGCAGCGGTTCAACAATGGCGGTCATCGAGGCAGCGAAAAGTCCTTCGGCCCGGCGCTGATCGATGACGACACCCCACCACCCGAACATGCGCGGTTCAGCCTGCCGAGGCTGGTGCGTCTGGTGCTGATCGGTGCATTGCTGTGGTGCCTGCCGATGGCGCTGCTGACGATGTTGTTCGGCTGGGAAGGCACCTTCACCCAGATGGGCTGGTTCTTCACCAAAGCGGCGCTGCTGACCTTCGGCGGCGCTTACGCGGTGCTGCCCTACGTGTATCAGGGCGCGGTCGGGCATTACGGCTGGCTGACGCCGACGCAGATGATCGACGGCCTGGCCCTGGGCGAAACCACGCCGGGGCCGCTGATCATGGTGGTGGCGTTTGTCGGGTTCGTCGGCGCCTACTTGCAACCGAGGTTCGGTGCGGAACATGCGTTTGCCGCCGGTGCGCTGGCGGCGACGTTGGTGACCTGGTTCACCTTCCTGCCCTCGTTCCTGTTCATTCTCGCCGGCGGGCCGCTGGTCGAGTCGACCCACAACGAACTGAAGTTCACCGCACCGCTGACGGCGATCACCGCTGCCGTGGTCGGGGTGATCCTCAATCTCGCATGTTTCTTTGCTTACCACGTGTTCTGGCCCAAGGGTTTTGCCGCACAGCCTGATTTTTTTGCGCTGTTGCTCGCCCTCGCCGCCACCCTCGGGCTGTTTGTTTTCAAGCGCGGGGTGATCGAGGTGTTGATCGTTTGCGCCCTCGTCGGGCTGGGGTTTCATCTGCTGCGCTGAGCCGGTGGCTTGCCGCGCGCATCGGAATCAGGCGTTTACTTATCCCGGACTTCCCCCTTACTATCCAGCCACACCGGCATGGCGGGACACTCCCGCCGCCGACGTTTTCCGCCAACGGAAACACGCGTCATGAGCACGTCACTACAACAATCAGAATCGTTGAACGTCTCTGCACTGTGCGCCCTCCTTCACAGGGGCCGCGCATGAATCGCATCGTCAATCTCCCCATGGCCCTGAGCCGTTCCAAGCTGCGTCACTCCGCACGCCCGCCGGATATCTGCCTGCCCGTCTGATCGCGCCGTTAAAAACCGCGACAGCTCCCCTCTTTTTTCGATATCCCTGCCAGGACGCCCGCGCCTTTTGCCGAGCTGCGTCCGGCCCGAATCTGCGCGCCTGTGCGGCGCCATCGTGAGTGATTGATTATGAAATTCGCAGCCATTGAAGACGCACGTCATTTTCTCGATCAAAACCCCGACATCGACATGATCGAGCTGTTCATCCTCGACGCCAACGGCGTGCCGCGCGGCAAGCTGTTGCACCGCGAAGAACTGCTCGCCGTGTACGAAAGCGGTCGCCCGCTGCCAAGCACCATCCTCGGCCTGACCGTGCACGGCGAGGACGTGGAAAACTCCGGTCTGGTGTGGGACGTCGGCGACATCGACTGCCGCGCCTACCCGCTGGAAGGCAGTCTGGTGCGCCTGCCGTGGCGGCAGATTCCGACTGCGGCGGTGCAGGTCAGCATGCACCCGGAACAAGGCATGCCGGCGAGCATTGCCGATCCGCGTCACCTGCTGATCAAGGTCATCGACGCCCTCAAGGCCGAGGGTTACCACCCGGTGATGGCCTGCGAGTTGGAGTTCTATCTACTCGACGCGAAACGCGATCACAACGGCCGCCCGCAACCGGCGCTGGATGCCGACGGGGGCCGACCGAGGCACACGCAGGTCTATGGTTTGCGTGAGCTGGAGCAGATCGAACCGTTCCTCGCCGACCTCTACAGCGCCTGCAAACTGCACGGCATTCCGGCGCGCACGGCGATCTCGGAATACGCGCCGGGCCAGGTGGAAATCACCCTTGAACACGGCGATGCGCTGGAAGCGATGGACCAGGCCGTGCGCTACAAACGGCTGGTCAAAGCCGTGGCGCACAAGCACGGCATGCAGGCAACGTTCATGGCCAAACCCTTCGACGATCTGGCGGGCACCGGCATGCACATGCACGTCAGCCTCGCCGATGCCGAGGGGCGAAATCTGTTTGCCTCCGAAGATCCGGCCGGCACCCCGCTGCTGCGCACGGCGATTGGCGGGATGCTCGCCTCGTTGCTCGATTCGCTGCTGCTGTTCTGCCCCAACGCCAACTCCTACCGCCGCTTCCAGGCCAACAGCTACGCGCCGCTGGCACCGACCTGGGGCGTCGACAACCGCACCGTCAGCCTGCGCGTGCCCGGCGGCCCGGCCAACACCCGGCACATCGAACACCGCATCTGCGGCGCCGATGCCAACCCGTATCTGGCGGCCGCGGCGATTCTCGCGGGCATTCATCGCGGCATAAAAGAAGACATCGATCCGGGCGAACCGGTGCAAGGCAATGGCTATGCGCAGGCGAAGGAATTGCTGCCGACTGACTGGCTGACCTCTCTCATCGCACTGGAAAAATCGGCCTGGGCACGGGATGCGCTGGGGCAGGAGTTTCTCGGGGTGTATCTGGCGGTGAAGCGTGCGGAATACCGGCAGTTCATGGCTGAAGTGGGTGAGCAGGACTGGCGCTGGTACCTGACCGAAGCCTGATCCTTTTTTCCTCTTTTTGCCTTGGATACCGACATGACTGAACGCAGCAATTCCTACTACACCGCCACCCTCAACCGCGACACCGACTACCCGACCCTGCAAGGCCGGCACAAGGTCGATGTGGTGATCATCGGCGGCGGTTTCACCGGTGTCGCCACGGCCGTCGAACTGGCGGAAAAAGGCCTGAAAGTCGCCATCGTCGAAAGCCACAAGATCGGCTGGGGCGCTACCGGGCGCAATGGCGGACAGGTCACCGGCAGCCTGTCCGGCGACGGCGCGATGCGCAAACAGATGCGCAACACCTTGGGCGATGAGGTCGACGACTTCATCTGGCACCTGCGCTGGCGCGGCCACGAAATCATCAAGCAGCGGGTCGAGAAATACGCCATCGATTGCGACCTCAAACACGGCCACTTGCACGCGGCCTACAAGCCGAGCCACATGGCCGGTTTGCGCAGCGATTACGACGAAGCCGTGCGTCGCGGCATGGGCGATGAAGTCAGCCTGCTCGACCGCAGCCAGGTGCGCGATCTGCTGCAAAGCGACCTCTATCACGGCGCGATCAAGAACACCCGCAACATGCATCTGCACCCGCTCAACCTGTGCATCGGCGAGGCGCGGGCGGCGGAAAGCCTGGGCGCGCTGATCTTCGAAAACAGCGAAGTACTGGAGATCATCCACGGCGACAGTCCGGGCGTGCGCACGGCCCATGGCCGGATCGACGCCAATCAGGTGCTGCTGGCCGGCGACGTCTACCACAAGCTCGAACCTGGCCAGCTCAAGGGCAAGATCTTCCCGGCCATGGGCGGCATCGTCACCACCGAACCGCTGGGGGATCTGGCCCGGCAGATCAACCCCGAAGACCTCGCCGTTTACGACTGCCGTTTCGTCCTCGACTACTACCGCCTCACCGCCGACGGCCGCCTGCTGTTCGGCGGCGGCGCCAACTACAGCGGCAAGGACTCACGGGACATCGCCGGCGAACTGCGGCCGTGCATCGAACAGACCTTCCCGGCGCTCAAAGGGGTGAAAATCGATTACCAGTGGAGCTGCGCGATGGGCATCGTCATCAACCGCATCCCGCAATTGGGCAAGCTCTCGGACAACATCTGGTATTGCCAGGGCTACTCCGGCCATGGCATCGCCACGACCCACATCATGGGCGAAATCATGAGCCGGGCGATCACCGGGCAGATACAGCAGTTCGACACGTTCGCCGCGTGCTCGCACATTCGCGTGCCGATGGGGGATCTGCTGGGGAATCCGATGCTGGCGGCGGGCATGTGGTACTACCAGATGCTGGAAAAACTGCGCTGATTGAACGGGCCCCATCGCGAGCGGTGGGGTCTTTTTTCGCTCCAAAACGTCAGTCCTGCAACTGTTCAACCTCAATCCCCAACCGCCGATAATCCTCGGCACTGCCCGACGCCAGATGCCGCTCGGTGATCAACGTCTGCACCCGGCTGCACGGCGCCACCACAAACGGCTCCACCGCCCCCAGCTTGTCCGCCGTGGTCACGGCAATCACCTGCGCCGCACTGTCGAACAACGCCTGTTTCACCGGCACCTCATCGAAATACAGCGAACTCAACCCCACCTCCGGATGAATCGCACACACCCCGGTAAACAACACGTCAGCCTTGATGCTTTGCAGCAGTCGCACCGTCTCGTGGCCACTGACCGACATCGTCGCCAGATTCAGTTGCCCGCCCGCCAGAATCACCTTGATCCCCTTGTATTCAGCCAGGGTGATCGCCGTCATCGGTGACGTGGTCACGGCGGTGATCGAAATGTCCGAGGGCAACGAACGGGCGATCTGCAACGTGGTGGTGCCGGAATCGAACAGCACGATCTGGCCATCCTTCACCCTTCCCGCCGCCAGCTGCGCAAGGCTGGTTTTCACCTCATCGGTTTCACTGATCCGCGTGAAATAATCCTTGCCGGTGTCCTTCGGTCGCGGCAACGCCCCGCCGTGCACCCGCTGCACCAGCCCGGCGTTGTCCAGCTCGGCCAGATCGCGGCGGATGGTGTCTTCGGACACCGCAAAATGCTGGCTCAACTCTGAAGCCATGACCTTGCCGTCTCGTTCGAGGATCAGCAGGATTTTCTGCCGACGCAGGGAGGGAAGCTCGGAAGCGGAATGATCGTGCATGGTTTTGCCTGTTTGTGCTTGTAGTTGCAGGTTTGGCGAGCCTAACCAATGCCTCTGCCAAACACAAACCGGCTGATATCAATTGTTTCGATCTTTGAAATCATGAAGCCGAATTTTTTCTTTGCTTTCAGCCTGTTCACAATGGCACCACTTCAATAAAGCTCAGGATGAACAGCTCATGAATCTCAATTTTGCGTTTGCATGCATGATCGTCGTGTCGTTTGCGATTGCCCTTGGACACGCGTGATTCAGTGGCACGCTCCCGCACAGCAGGTTCGGGAGCACAAACGGATCAAACCTCTTCCCGCGCCCGACGCACCTGCACCAACAACGCCGGCGCAAAGTGCAGCAGCACCATCCTCACCAGATGGTGAGTGAGGATGAACACCACGTTCAACCCGCCACCAAACGCCACAATGGCAATGGTCTCAATCGCCCCCGGCATGTAGGCCAGCCACAGCGACAACGCATCACTCCCCAACAACCGCGCCGCCACTTCGGCGAACCCCGCCGCGACCAGAATCATCAAACCCACCGACACCAGTGCCGTGCGGCCATGACGTCCCAGTTCCGCGAGTCCAAGGCCCTGGAAGCGTGAGCCGATCCGCACACCGAGAATCAACGCCGCCAGATTCAGGCTCCAGTCCGGCATGTGAAAGCCGTGTAGCCATCCCGATTTCAAGAACACGGCCGTCAGGATAATCGCCGTCAACATGAACGGCGCCGGCACACCAATCGCCAGCAGCAAACGCCCGACCACAATGCTCGAAATGATCAACGAAAACACGGTCAACGCCATGCCCGTGGACAGCGGATCGACCTCGGCCACCGCGACCGCCGCCTGACCGGGAATCAGCAAACTCACCAGCACCGTGATCAGCAGCAGCCGCATCAGGTGCACGATGATGACCTTGCTCGATGCCTGATGCGATTCCAGCAAATCAAACACCGCCGCCAACGCCCCCGGATACACCGCCAGCAAGGCGTCGGTACGATTCCACCCTGCCCCGCGCGCCAGCCACCAGGCGGACAGCGCCACTTGTACTGTCAGGCACAGCAGCAACAGCCCGAGGCTTGGCAACATCGTCGAGACGGTCGCACTGTCCCAGGCCTCGAACATCAAGCCTGTGGCGATGCCGAGGGTGACCTGGATGTAACCCAAGCCGTAAGGAGTTCTGGGCGCGAAGCCAAATTTGGTGGCAGCCAGTGCGGTGACAAGGATCGAGCCCAACAGCAAGCCGTGAGGCACGCCTTCGAACTGCAACAGCGCGCCGAATCCGGCAGCGATCAACAGACACAGAATGGATTTCATGGTCGCCTTCCTGGCTATTCAAATGACGTCAGGCGCGCAACCGTCCAATCGCCCGCCGATACTTTTCGACCCGCTCCAGATCCTCCCAACTCGGGGAAGCAATCCGCGACAGATCGCTGTTCTCTTCCAGATCCGCCAGTTTCACCACCCGTCCGATCGAGTTCTGCGCGGCGCGCTCGACGAAGTCCTCGTAGGACTCGCCGGGCACTTTGGTCACCGACTCGATGGCCGACAAAACCTCTTCGCTGAAGCCTTCCTTACGCAAATCATCCAGGCTGATGCCGCTATCCTCGACCACATCGTGCAGCACCGCGACGATGCGTTCTTCCAGACTGCTCATGCGCAACATGACTTTCAGCGGATGCAAAATGTACGGCGCACCACCCTTGTCCACCTGCCCGGCATGGGCCGTGGCGGCTATGGCAATGGCGCGTTCCAGAGTCTGAGTCATGGGCGTTTCCTCGGGTCAGACGCCGTACCGGCCGCCAATATAGAAATGACGCTTGAACCAGCGCCCGATCGCCCGCAAACGCCCGGTCGGCTGCGCCGGCTCGGCGTAGCGCTGGAGAATCAGCGAAACCAGATCAGCCTGACTCTCCCCGGATGCGCATCCAGCAACTCGGCCACCCAGGCGCAATTGGCCTTCTTCAAATGCTCGCGCCACTCCCCGGGCCAGCCATCCAGCTCATCCAGCGCCAGCCACCGCGCACCACCCTGCTCGACATGCCCGCCGCCAATCGATTGCTCGAAACAGAACGGCGTCGCCGGGCGGGACAGGTCGATGCTGAAGATGTAGATGTCCTGGGTCTTGTGCTGCGGCGTGGGGGCGTTGTTGCGATGGCCGATCTGAATCATGCGCGGTTCCGTCCGTGGGAGAGGCGTTACAACTTGTTTCGCAGTCTACGACGTGGTGCCGATGGGGGAAACCTTTGGCGATGAGCCGGGTTGTGGCAAGTGAAAAGGTTGACTGGGTGGTCCGGAAGGTCCATTTCAGTCGCCCATAAAAAAGGGACACCGTTGGGTATCCCTGTTTGCGTTTGGAATCAGGCCGATGGATCAGCGTTTCATCGCCTCACACCGCGCGCGCAAATCATGGTTGTCGATATTCCCGCAACTACTGCCGCCCGTCGTGGCATTGCAGTAGGCACGCTGGTCGTGGTCATCGATATTGCCGCAGGAACTGCCACCCTGCTCTGCGTTGCACCGTGCACGCAGGTCATGATCATCGATGTTGCCGCAACTGCTGCCGCTCTTTTTGGCGTTGCAGTAGGCGCGCTGGTCATGGTCGTCAATGTTGCCGCAGGAACTGCCGCCCATCTCCGCATTACACGCCGCCCGCAGATCGTGATTATCGATGTTGCCGCAACTGCTGCCGCTCTCCCTTGCATTGCAATAGGCACGCTGATCGTGGTCATCAATGTTGCCGCAACTGGCAAAGCTGTAGCCGCTCAACATCAACAACATTGCGAGTAATAGTCTCATCACACACTTCCATGGTTGACCAGGAACCAGCCTGGCACTGCTTGAGCCGATGAATGAGCGTCGCGACACGCCATCAAATTGACATCGGTTTTGGGGAAAGTTCCTGGGCGGGGGATGTGTGATGATTTTTTGATCTGAAAACGCCGTAGGAAATTACTCCGCGTGGTGAGGGAGCTTGTTCTTGTGGGGCTGCGAAGTGGTTACAAACCCGGCGAGTCATTTTCCCCTGTTACTCCACAGCCCTTGATTTACGCCGGCTGCGCCGCCGAGCCGGAGCGAACTCTCTGGCCAGAAGTAGTAATTTTGAGTCCTACAAGCTGATTGCGACGGTGGGAATCGGTGCCTAGAGTGGGTCTGTCGCCGAGCGAAATTGGCGATAGGGTTTCGCAGCCCTAGCGAGCTAAGTCCACACCCGGCACAATGCGGCCCGGCAACTTGCCTGTGCTTCATTTTCATGGCGGTTGTGCGTGGGAGACCTTCGGGTCTGCCGGGTCTTAGCTCCTCGGTCTGCGAACCCGCGCATAACTGCCACCCAACTCGTTTCGCAGCGAATGGTGGTAATTAACTTTCTGAGCTAAGGATTTTTACCCATGACAAGTAAGTCACCGCAGTGCAACTACGTCCCGATGTTCCACCCCGCCACTGACCATCCCGTCCTGTTCATCGATGCCAACGCCACACTGAGCGATCTTCACGCCTGCGTCAGCGAACGCCTCAGCGCAGTCCTCAAATACCTTGACCTCATGGCCTGCATCCGACTACCAGATCACGCCGAACAGGACATCAACACCGTTACCACCATTGCCAGAATCATCGTGCAGGACGTGAGTGATCTGTTTAGGGTGATTGAGAAGCGAAAATTTGATGTTCCGTAAATTTGCAACATCCGGTATGCGATCACTAGAGCACGAAATTTGCTATGCGCTAAAAGCGTGGCAAGCGCCGGAATATAGAGTCAATAATAAAACAGTATAAAAACTGTAACTTCTAACAGGTTCATCGAGAAGACAACCCCCCTACTCTCCCAGAACTGGAGATCTTGCGTCTCCTAATCGACCGAAAGAGGGCAGGAAAAATGGCAAACGACATTAGAGGTAATTACGATGGCGGCGACGGAAACATCTATCGCTTGGTGATCGATACTCAAAATGAGTCAAAGGGTAAATTTAGCGGCTATTTCAATAACAGTCAGACCAACCAATGGGAAAAAGTCAGTGGAGACTATCATTTTTTCTCCGATGGTCAGGACGAGACCGTGCTCAAGGTAACGACCTCGGTCGGAAACTGGGAATGGACCTCGGACCACGTCAACGGTAGCCCATCCTTCCAAACATGGACCGCTAAACTAAACGGCATCCAAACGGGCGGATTTTATCGAGAGCAAAACACACCACCTAAAGCACCTACCATGGCAGAGTTGCAATAGGGCCAGTAGCACGTTCAAACAGACACTAGCGCTGATCTGGCGCCGTTGAAAACCAAACAACCATGCTTTGTTACACAAGGCATGGTTGCTTCATTTATTTAGAAAACAATAAAGATTACATCGCATTGCTGCGTCAAAAATTCGCCGGCGTATTCGCACTAATAATCTCAGCCTCATCCGCCCCGATATTCCGGAACTTATGCGGCAGCGTCGTCGGGAAGTAATACCCGTCCCCCGCACTCAACACGCTCACCTGCCCATCCACCGTCAACTCCACGGTGCCGCGCGTCACCAACCCACACTCTTCACCCTCCGCGTGAACGATCGGCTCTTCCCCGGAACTCGCGCCCGGTGCGTATTGCTCACGCAGCAGGCGCATCTGGCGGCTGGGGACCGAGGCGCCGATGAGCAGCAGGCGCAGGCCGTGGCGGCCGAGGTCGGGTTGTTCGTTGGCGCGGAAGACGTATTGGTGTTCGCGGGGGGCTGGTCGAAGGTGAAGAAGTCGGCCAGGGACATCGGGATGCCTTCGAGCAGCTTTTTCAGTGAGCTGACGGAAGGACTGACACGATTCTGTTCGATCAGGGAGATGGTGGCATTGGTCACGCCGCTACGCCGGGCCAGCTCACGCTGGGAGAGTTTGTAGCTTTCGCGTACTAGTTTGAGTCGAGAACCCGTATCCATGACAGCCTTATGTGAGAACGACTTAAGGGTAATGGGGGTGGGTGGCGGGTGCCGCGCAAGGCGCGCGGATCACGTTGCTCCCGTGTCCCGGAACCGTGAAAGGCGGCTATTAAATCACGTTTGTCGGTGTTGCTCAGCAGGTTCGATGGACGGCACATGAAAAAGCCGGCAGCGCCCTTTTTGGGGGCGTCGCCGGCGAGGTAAATCAGATGCCGAAACGGTCGCGCAGCGAGTAATACACCGCGCCGAGGGCGGTCAGCGGGGCCGAGAAGGTACGGCCGCCGATCATCGGCATGTGTGGCAGCGAGGCGAAGGCGTCGAAGCGTTCGGCGTCGCCACGGATCATCTCCGAGATCAGTTTGCCGGCCAGGTGCGAGCACGTGACGCCGTGGCCGCTGTAGCCCTGCATGTAGTAGGCGTTTTTCTCGATGCGGCCGAATTGCGGCATGCGGGACATGGTCAGCAGGAAGTTGCCGGTCCAGCGGTAGTCGATTTTCACGTCCTTGAGCTGCGGGAAGGTCTTGAGGATCTTCGGGCGGATCAGGGTTTCGATGTCGTCCGGTTCACGGGCGCCGTAGACCACGCCGCCGCCGTAGAGCAGACGGTTGTCGGCGGTGAGGCGGTAGTAGTCGAGCAGGTAGTTGCAGTCTTCGACGCAATAGTTGTTGGTGATCAGGCTGCGGGCCTGCTTTTCGGTCAGCGGTTCGGTGACGCAGATCTGCGAGCCGCACGGCATGCTCTTGGCGGTCACACGGTTGTCGAGACCTTGCGGCAGGTAGGCGTTGCCGGCGATCAGCATGTACTTGGCGCGGACCTGGCCTTTGGCGGTGCGCACGACGTTGGGCTCGCCGTACTTGATTTCCACCGCAGCGGATTGCTCGTAGATCTTGCCGCCCAGACGCACGATGGCCGCAGCTTCGCCGAGGGCCAGGTTCAGCGGATGAATGTGGCCGCCCTGCATGTCCAGCAGACCGCCGACGTAGGCGTCGGAGCCGACTTCGCGGCGGATGTCCGCAGCGTCGAGCATCTTCAGGTTTTTATTGCCGTAACGTTCCCAGCTGCGTTTTTGTTCGGCGAGGCCCTTGAGCTGCTTGTTGTTCATCGCCGCGAAAATGCCGCCCGGGCGGTAGTCGCACTTGATGTCGTATTCCTTGATGCGCGAACGGATGATGTCGGCGCCTTCGAAGATCATGCTGCCGAGGATTTCCGCGGTCTTGTCGCCGTAGCGCTCTTCGATCACGTCGACGTCGCGGCTGTAGGAGTTGACCAGTTGACCGCCGTTGCGACCGCTGGCGCCGTAGCCGACTTTCGCCGCTTCCAGCACCGTCACCTTGTAGCCGGCTTCGCTCAGGAACAGCGCCGAAGACAGGCCGGTGTAGCCGGCGCCGATGATGCAGACATCGCACTCCACCGACTCTTCGAGGACCGGGAAATCGATCACTTCGTTACGGGTGGCGGCGTAGTAGCTGTTCACGTGTTGTTGTTTCATTTTTTTGTTCTCCGAGGGTCGCCGGTTGCAGGCGACCACCGCTGTAAAAGAGTCAGAGCTTGATCCAGGTCGCTTTCAGCTCGGTGTACTTGTCGAATGCGTGCAGCGATTTGTCGCGACCGTTGCCCGACTGTTTGAAGCCACCGAACGGCGCGGTCATGTCGCCGCCGTCGTACTGGTTGACCCACACGCTGCCGGCGCGCAGGCCACGGGTGAAGGTGTGGGCCTTGCTCAGGTTGCTGGTCCAGACCCCGGCGGCGAGGCCGAAGATGCTGTCGTTGGCGATCTGCAGCGCTTCTTCAACGGTGTCGAAGGTGATCAGCGACAGCACCGGGCCAAAGATTTCTTCCTTGGCGATGGTCATCGCGTTGGTCACACCGTCGAAAATCGTCGGCTCGATGTAAGTGCCACCGGTTTCCTCGAGGGTGCGCTGGCCGCCGGCGATCAGCTCGGCGCCCTGCTCCCGACCGATGCTGATGTAGCGCAGCACATTGTCCAGTTGACGCTGATCGACCACGGCACCGACGGTGGTCGCCGGATCGAGGGCATGACCCGGTTTCCACGCTTGCAGCGCTTCCACCAGCAGCGGGATGAATTGTTCGCGGATCGAACGTTCCACCAGCAGGCGCGAGCCGGCGGTGCAGACTTCGCCCTGGTTGAACGCAATGGCGCCGGCCGCCGCTTGTGCTGCCGCGCGCAAGTCCGGTGCGTCGGCAAACACCACGTTCGGGCTCTTGCCCCCTGCTTCGAGCCAGACGCGTTTCATGTTGCTTTGGCCGGCATAAATCATCAGTTGCTTGGCAATCGCCGTGGAGCCGGTGAAGGCCAGCACATCGACGTCCATGTGCAGCGCCAGCGCCTTGCCGACGGTGTGGCCGAAGCCTGGCAGGACGTTGAACACGCCTTTCGGAATGCCCGCATCCAGTGCGAGCTGCGCAATGCGGATCGCGGTCAGTGGGGATTTTTCCGAAGGCTTGAGAATGAACGAGTTACCCGCCGCCAGCGCCGGGGCGAATTTCCAGCTGGCCATGATCAGCGGGAAGTTCCACGGCACGATGGCCGCGACTACGCCCGCTGGTTCGCGAGTGACCAGACCGAGCTGGTCGTGCGGGGTGGCGGCGACTTCGTCGTAGATCTTGTCGATGGCCTCGGCGCTCCAGCGGATCGCGTTGGCGGTCGCCGGGATGTCGATGCTCATCGAGTCGCTGATCGGTTTGCCCATGTCGAGGGTTTCGAGCAGCGCCAGTTCTTCCCGGTGTTGCAGGATCAGGTCGGCGAAGCGGATCAGGATGCGCTTGCGCTCGGCCGGGGCCTTGTTGGCCCACACGCCGGAGTTGAAGGATTGGCGCGCGACTTCGACGGCGAGGTTGGCGTCGGCTTCATCGGTGCTGGCGACGGAGGCCAGGAAACGGCCGTCGACGGGGCTCAGGCATTCGAAGGTGTCGCCGCTGATCGCCGGGCGGTATTCGCCGTTGATGAAGGCGCGGGATTCGAGGGTCAGGGACTGGAAGCGTTGTTCCCAGTCGTTGCGGGTCGTTGTCATGGTGGTGGCTCGACGCGGGGGAATTTGGGGGTGTCTGGGTCTGTGTTTGGCTTGAGATGGCTGCCCTCACCCTAGCCCTCTCCCGGAGGTAGAGGGGACCGACCGAAGTGTCTCGGGAGATGCACCGACCTGAACGACCGAGTCGAATATGGATTCGGTAAAAATCGTTCAGGTCGGCGGATTTTCCGAGCATCCCCCGGTCAGTCCCTCTCCCTTTGGGAGAGGGTTAGGGTGAGGGGCTTTTCAAAATCACACAGTATGCAGATACCAGTTGTACTCAAGGTCAGAGATCGAGTTTTCGAACTCGGCCAGCTCGCTTTCCTTGCACGCGACGAACACGTCGATGTACATCGGGTCGATGTAACGGGCCATGACTTCGCTGTCGTCCAGCTCACGCAGGGCGTCACGCAGGTTGTTCGGCAGGCTCTGTTCGTTCTGCTCGTAGCTGTTGCCTTCGACCGGGGCGCCCGGTTCGATCTGGTTGGTCAGGCCGTGGTGAATACCGGCCAGAACGGAAGCCATCAGCAGGTACGGGTTGGCGTCGGCGCCGGCGACACGGTGTTCGATGCGCACGGCGTCTGCCGAACCGGTCGGCACGCGGACGGCCACGGTGCGGTTGTCGATGCCCCAGCTCGGCGAGTTCGGCACGTAGAACTGCGCGCCGAAGCGACGGTACGAGTTGACGTTCGGACACAGGAAGGCCATTTGCGCAGGCAGGGTCTCCAGCACACCGCCGATCGCGTGGCGCAGCGCGGCGTTCTGCTCGGGATCCTCGCTGGCGAAGATGTTGTTGCCTTCCTTGTCCAGAATCGAAATGTGCACGTGCAGACCGTTGCCCGCCTGGCCCGGATACGGCTTGGCCATGAAGGTGGTGTCCATTTCGTGGTCGTAGGCGATGTTCTTCACCAGACGCTTGAGCAGGACGGCGTAGTCGCACGCTTTAACAGGATCGGAAACATGGTGCAGGTTGACTTCGAACTGCGCCGGGGCGCTTTCCTTGACGATGGCGTCGGCCGGGATGCCCTGCTCTTTCGCGCCTTCGAGGATGTCTTGCAGACAGTCGACGTATTCGTCGAGATCGTCGATCAGATAAACCTGAGTCGATACTGGACGCTTGCCCGACACCGGCGAACGGGGCGATTGCGGACGGCCGTTCACGTTGTCCTGGTCGATCAGGTAGAACTCGAGTTCGAACGCGGCGCAGATGGTCAGGCCCAGGTCGTCGAATTTGCGCACCACGTTGGCCAGCACTTCACGGGGGTCGGCGAAGAACGGCTCGCCTTCCAGTTCGTGCATGGTCATCAGCAGTTGAGCGGTCGGACGCTTCTGCCAGGGTTCGATGCTCAGGGTGCCGGGGATCGGGTAGCAGATACGGTCGGCGTCGCCGATGTCCAGGCCCAGACCGGTGCTTTCCACCGTGGAGCCATTGATGTCGAGGGCGAAAAGCGAGGCCGGCAGGTTGATGCCTTTTTCGTACACCTTATGAAGACTGGTGCGCTCGATGCGCTTGCCGCGCACCACACCGTTCATGTCTGCAATCAGAAGGTCGACGTACAAAACCTCAGGATGTTTCTTAAGGAATGCGTTTGCTTCGTTGAGTTGAACGGCACGCAGAGGGACCGACATGATGCACCTATTTAGCTGTTAATTATTATGTTCACTGCTGTTTCGCGGAGCCAGTCAACCCGAACGGCAAAGTGAAGTCAATAGCGAACACCTGGCCGTTCAGCGTTTATTTTTCGGGCTTTTTTTAACACTCTCGTGCCAACACAGGCGCCAGAGCCCCGGTCTTGATGACGATTTGATGAACGGCGTTTAGAATTTTTTACATGGGAGTTGTTAATTAAAATCAACGAGGCTAAGCTCCGGAAAAGCTCGTTCAAGTGTCAAACTTCGAGGTGAATAAAAATGGCATTCAAGCCATTGATCGGCGTTACTGCGTGCGTCAAACAGATTGGCCTGCACCCCTATCACATCAGCGGCGACAAGTACGTTCGCGCTGTCAGCGTTGCGGCGCTGGGGTTGCCCGTCGTCATTCCTTCCCTTGGCAAACTGACTGAAATCGAAGACCTGCTGGGTCAGCTCGACGGTCTGTTGCTGACCGGCTCGCCGTCCAACGTGGAACCCTTCCACTATCAGGGCCCGGCCAGCGCTCCCGGCACGGATCACGATCCGGCGCGGGATGCCACTACCCTTCCTCTATTGCGTGCAGCCATCGCGGCGGGCGTTCCGGTACTCGGCATCTGCCGGGGTTTCCAGGAAATGAACGTGGCGTTCGGCGGCAGCCTGCACCAGAAGGTGCATGAGCTGCCGGGCATGCTCGATCACCGCGAAGCCGACAGCCCGGATGTCGCCGTGCAGTACGCCCCGGCTCATGCCGTGTCGGTACTGCCCGGTGGCGTGTTCGAAGCGCTGGAGCTGCCGGGTGAATTCCAGGTCAACTCGATTCACAGTCAGGGCATCGACCACCTCGCTCCCGGCCTGCGCGCCGAAGCCGTGGCGCCGGACGGCCTGATCGAGGCGGTCTCGGTGGAGCACAGCCCGACCTTTGCCCTCGGCGTGCAATGGCACCCCGAATGGCAGGTGCTGGACAACCCGAACTACCTGCGGATTTTCCAGGCGTTCGGCGAGGCCTGCCGCCAGCGTGCGGCGCGACGCAACCAGCGCTGACGCCACCCAACGATTGCAAAACCATTTACTGCCCCCGCGGGGCTCGGCGGCTGCGCGTTTGCGCATCCGTCATCCGCGATCAGCAACACACCGCGAAAACAAAAAGCACCACCCGGCAGCCAGGACGGCGGCGCCGAACAACCCGCACGGTGCGGGTCTGCAATCCACTCTTAAGCCAGGCCGCGTTGGCCCGGCGACTGAAACCTGTTGGGAGTTTCACATGGCAAACGCCTCCAGCACTTACAGGAAGGCTCTTGAAGGTCATCAGCAACCGAAAAAGGTTCTGGTGAAAGTCGATCGAGTCACCAAGAAGTTCGACGAAACCACCGCTGTGGACGATGTGTCCCTGGAGATCCATCAGGGCGAAATCTTCGCCCTGCTCGGCGGCTCCGGCTCGGGCAAATCGACCCTGCTGCGCATGCTCGCCGGTTTCGAGCGGCCGACTGAAGGACGCATTCTGCTCGACGGTGTCGACATCACCGACATGCCGCCATACGAGCGGCCGATCAACATGATGTTCCAGTCCTACGCCCTGTTCCCGCACATGACGGTCGCGCAGAACATCGCCTTCGGCCTCAAGCAGGACCGTTTGCCGGCCAGCGAAATCGACGCCCGCGTCGAGGAGATGCTGCGCCTCGTACACATGACCCAATACGCCAAGCGCCGCCCGCATCAACTGTCCGGCGGCCAGCGTCAGCGCGTGGCCCTCGCCCGCTCCCTGGCCAAGCGTCCGAAGCTGTTGCTGCTCGACGAACCGATGGGCGCACTGGATAAAAAAGCTGCGTTCGCAGATGCAGCTGGAACTGGTGGAAATCATCGAGCGCGTCGGCGTGACCTGCGTGATGGTGACCCACGACCAGGAAGAGGCCATGACCATGGCCGAGCGCATCGCGATCATGCACCTGGGCTGGATCGCCCAGATCGGCAGCCCGGTCGACATCTATGAAGCACCGGTCAGCCGCATGGTCTGCGAATTCATCGGCAACGTGAACGCCTTCGACGGCACCGTGGTCGAGGACCTCGAAGGTCACGCGATCATTCACAGCCCGGACTTGCAGCAAAAGATCTACGTCGGTCATGGCGTCAGCACGTCGGTGCAGGACAAGTCGATCACCTACGCGATCCGCCCGGAAAAAATGCTGGTCAGCACGATCAAGCCGGAGACCCGCTACAACTGGTCCGAAGGCAAGGTGCATGACATCGCCTACCTCGGCGGCCACTCGGTGTTCTACGTCGAATTGCCGAGCGGCAAGATCGTCCAGTCGTTCATGGCCAACGCCGAACGCCGTGGCGCGCGGCCGACCTGGGACGACAAGGTCTACGTCTGGTGGGAAGACGACAGCGGCGTGGTACTGCGCTCATGAGAACCTTCAATCAGCAATTCCTGCGCCTGGTGCCCAGCGGGCGAAAGTTCGTCATCGGCATCCCGTTCATCTGGCTGTTCCTGTTCTTCATGCTGCCGTTCTTTCTGGTGATGAAGATCAGCTTCTCGGAAGCCGCGCTGTCGATCCCGCCGTACTCGGAGATCTACACCTACGCCGAACAGAAATTCCAGCTGTTCCTGAACATCGGCAACTACACCATGCTCGGCGAAGACGAGCTGTACCTGTCGGCCTACCTCGGTTCGCTGAAGGTCGCGGCACTGAGCACGATGATGTGCCTGGTGATCGGTTTCCCGATGGCTTACGCGATCACCAAGGCCAGCAAGGAAGCGCAAAACGTCCTGCTGCTGTTGATCATGATGCCGACCTGGACCGCAATCCTGATCCGCGTTTACGCGTGGATGGGCATCCTCAGCAACAACGGTTTACTCAACGCATTCCTGATGTGGACCGGGCTCACCGATCACCCGATCGAGATCCTCAACACCAACACCGCCGTGTATATCGGCGTGGTGTACGCCTATCTGCCATTCATGGTGCTGCCGCTCTACGCCAACCTGGTGAAGCACGACGGCAGCCTGCTGGAAGCCGCGCAGGATCTGGGCTCGAGCAACTTCAACAACTTCTGGAAAATCACCGTGCCGCTGGCCAAGAACGGCATCATCGCCGGCTGCATGCTGGTGTTCATTCCGGTGGTGGGCGAGTTCGTGATTCCGGAACTGTTGGGTGGCCCGGAGACCCTGATGATCGGTCGCGTGCTGTGGCAAGAGTTCTTCAATAACCGCGACTGGCCGGTGGCGTCCGCCCTGGCGGTGGTGATGCTGTTGATCCTGATTGTGCCGATCCTGCTGTTCAACCGCAGCCAGGCCAAAGAGATGGAGGGACGGGGATGAAACGCTTCGGATTTTCAAAGTTCATGCTGATCTTCGGCCTGATGTTCATCTATCTGCCGATGCTGATTCTGGTGATCTACTCGTTCAACGCCTCCAAACTGGTGACGGTCTGGGGCGGCTGGTCGGTGAAGTGGTACGTCGGCCTGCTCGACAACACGCAACTGATGGGCTCGGTGGTGCGCTCGCTGGAAATCGCCTGCTACACCGCCGTCGCGGCGGTAGCGCTGGGCACCCTCGCCGCGTTCGTGCTGACCCGCGTGACGCGCTTCAAGGGTCGTACATTGTTCGGTGGTCTGGTGACCGCGCCGCTGGTGATGCCTGAGGTAATTACCGGTCTGTCGCTGTTGCTGCTGTTCGTGGCGATGGCGCAACTGATCGGCTGGCCGCAGGAGCGTGGCATCGTCACGATCTGGATCGCCCACACCACGTTTTGTGCCGCTTATGTGGCGGTGGTAGTCTCCGCCCGCTTGCGTGAGCTGGACCTGTCGATCGAAGAAGCGGCGATGGATCTGGGCGCGAAACCGTTCAAGGTGTTTTTCCTGATCACCATCCCGATGATCGCGCCGTCGCTGGCAGCGGGCGGCATGATGTCGTTCGCCCTGTCGCTGGACGATCTGGTGCTGGCGAGCTTCGTGTCGGGGCCTGGTTCCACCACCCTGCCGATGGAAGTGTTCTCGGCCGTGCGTCTGGGCGTGAAGCCCGAGATCAACGCCGTGGCCAGCCTGATTCTGCTGGCGGTGTCGCTGGTGACCTTCCTCGTCTGGTACTTCGGCCGCAAGGCAGAAGCCAACCGCAAGCGGGCGATTCAGGAAGCGATGGATCAGACCGCCAACGAATCGTGGCAGCAACCGCAACCTCAACGAGTGGCAGCGACAGCCTGAGTACCGGGTGGCGAGGGAGGCTCTCCCTCGCCACCGATTCACTGAAATTCCGCTTTGTGTTTTTGAATAAAGCTTTTGAATAAAAAGAATGGAGTTGTACCGATGAAAATGTTTGGCAGGACTCTGCTGACACTGTCCTTATTGGGCGTAATCGCCACGGGCGCCCAGGCCAACGACAAGGTGCTGCGCGTTTACAACTGGTCGGACTACATCGCCCCGGACACCGTCAAGAAGTTCGAAGACGAGACCGGCATCCGCGTGACCTACGATGTGTTCGACAGCAATGAAACCCTCGAAGCGCGTCTGCTCGCGGGCAAGTCAGGCTACGACATCGTGGTGCCGTCCAACAGTTTCCTGGCCAAGCAGATCAAGGCCGGGGTCTACCAGACCCTGGACAAATCGAAGCTGCCGAACTGGAAGAATCTCAACCCGGTGCTGCTGAAAAACGCCTCCGCCAGTGATCCGGGCAACGCCCATGCGTTCCCGTACATGTGGGGCTCGATCGGCATCGGTTTCAACCCGGCCAAGGTCAAGGAAGTGCTCGGCAAGAACGCGCCGACCAATTCCTGGGACCTGTTGTTCAAACCGGAGAACGCCGAAAAGCTCAAGGCTTGCGGCATCAGTTTCCTCGACTCGCCGACCGAAATGATCCCGGCGGCCCTGCACTATCTGGGCTATCCGGTGAACGACAAGGACACCGCGCACATCAAGGAAGCCGAAGCGCTGTTCATGAAGATTCGCCCGAACGTGGCGTACTTCCATTCGTCGAAATACATCTCGGACCTGGCCAACGGCAACATCTGCGTGGCGGTCGGTTACTCCGGTGACGTGCTGCAGGCCAAGGCCCGCGCGGTGGAATCGGGCAACAACGTGGTGATCGACTACAGCATTCCGAAGGAAGGTGCCGGCAGCTTCTACGACATGGTCGCCATCCCCCGCGATGCGGCGAACGTCGAGAACGCTTACCTTTTCATGGACTTCCTGATGCGTCCGGACATCATCGCCGAGATCACCAACAGCAACGGCTACAGCAACGCCAACGCCGCCGCCACGCCACTGGTGGACGAAGCGATCCGCAACGACCCGGGCTCGTACCCGTCGCAGGAAGTGATGGCCACGCTGTACGCGGTGCCGGATCAGCCGATTGCCACGCAACGGATCATGACCCGGGGCTGGACCCGCGTAAAACTCGGCAAGTAAACACACATCGATTTCCCGTTCACGCAGCGCCTTACCACCGCTGCACCCTCGCTCTGAACGGCCTCACCTGGCCTCCCTCGGTTCAGGTGAATTCAGGCGCCCTCGGGCGCCTTTTTTTGTGGGCTCAGGTCAGCGGCCAATCCTGAATAATTCGATAACGGCCCTTGTGGGATTCGAACAGCGCAAAGCGTTCGGCCCGCAGGAAGAACTCCGGCGGCGTGGCGGATTCCGGCTCCGGCGCGCGATAGTCCCGGGCCAGCGTCAGGTGCGGACGATACTCACGCGTCGCCTCTTCAAAACCGAACGGCAGCATCGCCTGCTCCAGTCCGTAAACCAGCCGCAACAAACCCGCAGGTGCCTGCTCCGGCGCCAGCGCCAACACCCCGGCGCGCCGCCAGACCTGCAAGCGATCCAGCGAAATTTTCAGCGCCTCACCCGGCGTGCGCACTTTGGACGCTGCCTCACAGACTTCACCGATCTGCGCCAACGGCACCGCACCGAGAAACAGCAACGTCAGATGAAAGTTGTCCGCCGGCACCGGTTTGCCGGTGCGCAAACCCAGTTCGCTGCGCCATTGGGCAATCGCCTTGCGCTGTGCCGGCGGGCAGTCCAGGGCAAAGAACAGCCGCTTGAACGGTTGATCCCCGCGTGTTTCGTCCGTCATGGCCACGCTCCTTCGTTCGTCGAGATCCCTGGATTCTACACGCCCGTTTCTGGCGACTCCCGGCATGGGGGTTATAGTTCAACGATTGCCATCAACCGGAGGACGTCATGCGCGAGATCCTCAGCAAAGAACCCTGGTGGGCCCGACCGCCGAATCCCGGACAGGATGAGAAGGAACTGGAATGGGGCTGGCTGGTGCATTACAGCGAGGGAGAACCGCGTTTCGAATTCGTGCGCGAGCGGCCGACGGACGAGCAGATTCGCAACCGCAAAGGCTGCCGGATCACCCCGTCGGCGGAGTGATCCGGTTATTACAATTACGGAAATCGCTCTAATCTCTTTGAGATTTATCCTTACTTTTAAGAGTGCCATCCGCCCTCAAGGCATGCTCGGGTACTCCTCCTTGGAGATTTAAATCAACGCTAAGGATGTCAGCGTAAGCAAAGGTCTTATCTTTGCCATAAGTAACCCAGTCAATCGTGATACCTGTTTCACTTACACTTTTGAGCGTGCCGGTATGGGACCCTCTGGAGGCATCTCTAACAATAATAGAAGTGCCAACAGCAACGTTCGCAAACGAACTCTGTGAAAACGACATGATCATTGCTCCATCAGTGAGATGAAGTCGAATCCTGCGATATCCACACTCAACTAACACCTGTGGAAAATGACAGTTTTTAAGGCTATTTCGCTATTAACGTTTAGGCTATGTGCATAGTATTCAAAGTTCCACTAGATACTTGAAGCCACCAAAGATCATCCGCTGCCCATCGAAAGGCATCGGATTGACGTCCGGCTGCATGCGCGGATCTTCCATCATTTTGCCCATGCCAGCGTCGCGGGTGGCCTTGTCCGGCCAGACCAGCCAGCCGGCCGACACGGTTTCGCCTTCCTTGAGTTTCACCGCCATCGGGAATGAGGTGACCTTGCCGTCCGGCACGTCATCACCCCAGCCTTGAACCACCTCCAGGGCGCCGTATTCCTTGAACAGTTTCTCGGCGATTTCGCAGTGTTTTTTGTACTGTTCGCGATTGGCGTTCGGAACGGGTGCGACAAAAACATCGATGTAAGCCATGGTCGTTCTCCTGCGGGTTTAGGGGTCGATCTGCTGAGTAGTCGACTCAGGCGGGCGCCATTCGACAGGTGTGGCGCCCAACCCGACCGACGGTTCCTCTGCTCCCCCGAGATTGCCTTCGACCTGCGCCGCCATGTGCAGCGTACCGGCCATTACGCCGGTCGTCGGGTTTTGCACCAGTTTCAGCCAGGCCTTGTCGAACGTGTTGCCCAAGCTGCTGCGGATCAGCGCTTCGCTGTCCGGGCGATCATTGGCCTGAAGGATGGCACGGATGCCCGCCACGCCTACCGAGATCACCCCGCCGACGAGTTTGCCGGCCGCCGCCGCAACCGCGCTGGCCGCGCCCCGGGGTGCCATCTCCGCCTCCATGCGCTGGCTGGCACGCTTGGCCACCGGGGCCATGCCGGCATCGGTCGAGGCGATGCCCTTGGCCCCGCCTTCGGTGTGGATCTTGTCGATCAGCGCGGCATAGGCCGGCAAGGTGTTCAGCGGCTCCGTGCTGACAACCTGATACAGCGAGGCATCCCGGCCGGCGGCGGCCCGAGGGCGATGGCGGGGATTTTCTGCAAGTGCCCGTTGAGCTGGGCGACGGGTACGCCGTAGCGCTGGGCGATGACCGGCATCTGCTGCGCCATCAGTTGCGCGTAGAACGCGGTGGACTGGGCGAGGATCGCGTCCGGGTCGATCTCCTGAGCCACGGGCACCAGCACCCGCTCCTGATATTGCTCCAGCAAATAGGCAGCCAGGCGCTTGGATGAGGCGTCCTGCTCGCCCCCGGCGCTGAGGGTGTACCAGCTGACTTTCATCGACAGCCATTCCTGGGTCCAGTAGCTGCTGAACCACGGGATGAATTTTTCTTCAGTTTGCTCGTAGACCCGAATGCGCCAATGTTCCATCGAACCGCGGGCAAAAGCCTTGACCTGTTCGGTGGACTGCCGGGAAGCCACAACGATATCCCGGTCGATCTGCTGCCAGGTGGCCGGCGAAACCACCACCGCCGGCGCGCTCGCCGGGCCCCGCGCCGAACTCGCGCAACCGGCCAGCAACATCAGTGCGGCGACGATCAGCGCACGCAGGTTCACGGTGGCGGTGTCCTTTGGTGGGTCAGATCTGGAGGTAACGACTTGAGTATAGGTGCGGGTTTCAGCCGTTTGTCCGGTTGTATCGATCCTCGATCCGGGCGCGGGATTTCAGCTTTTGTTCCAACCATCACTGACGTCGATGATCACCATTACGACGATTGCCTTCCGCATCAGACGCGTCCGGCGCAGGATTCACCCATCCGAGACACACACCACGAGGAGTTCACATCATGAGTCGTACCGTCACCCTCGCCGTGAGCTTCCCGGTCTTCGGCAACAACTATTACGACCAGCAAGTGGTGTCGCTGAAGACACAGGCGCTGGTGTTCAACGAAGATTTCGAAGATCTGCTGATGCCCGCCGCGAGCAATTATTTCAGCAATGAAGTGGTGGGCCTCAACGATCAGTTCCGTTTTCTGAGCGACATACTCGCCACCCATTTGCTGGACATCGAGGCCTCCGTGCCTGCGCGATCCAGCGTCCGGGCGAACGCTCATTTTTAATGCCAAGGGGCGCTCCCGTGAGGGAACGCCCCTTTTTTGCTCATTACTGGTCGTCGTTATCGCCGCGATGATAGCGACGCCCGTCGCGACGGTCGTAGTCGCGATCATCCCAGCGCCGGTCATGGTCGTAATAACGGCCATGATCGCGGTCGTAATGCCGGCCATGGCGGTAGTCATCATCAAAGTCCGCCACACAACCGCCCAGCAGTACGGCGGCAGAAACAGTCAGCAACAGGCTCGTTGCACGCATCATTCAGAATTTCCCTAAAACCAAGGTCTTGACGACGGAAGTGGTCAGCGCAATGCGCGCAGCCGCGGTTTCGACCGGGGAAAACACCGATGATTCACTGACGGTCCATGACCGTTGATCGCCTCGTTAGCCTCAACGTGGCGGGCCTGATGCCCGAACAAAAATCCGACAAAACCTTTTCCTCTCCCTCGCGGTCACTCCTAGAACAGACCAAGACTGGCAACCACGCCGGCGTGCACGTGCGGGTCATTTGCAACCCGCCGACCTGATCAGAGGAAGCCCAGCCATGAACGATCATCCGCCATCGGGGATGTCCCGACGCCGGTTCCTGATTCTCGGCGCCGTGACAGCGACAGCCTTTGCACTGCCGCCCTTCATCAGCCTCAAGGCCTACGCGGCCAGTCTGGAGCAACCGGCCATGAGCAAAGTGACGCTTGAAGTCAACGGCACGCCGCAGGCCCTTGATATCGATACCCGCACCACGCTGCTCGACGCTCTGCGCGAACACCTGCACCTGACCGGCAGCAAAAAAGGCTGCGACCACGGCCAGTGCGGCGCCTGCACGGTGATCGTCGATGGCCGGCGGATCAATTCGTGCCTGACCCTGGCGGTGATGCAGGACGGCGCCAAGGTCACCACCATCGAAGGTCTCGGCATGCCGGACCGGTTGCATCCGATGCAGGCCGCGTTCATCAAGCATGACGGTTATCAGTGCGGCTATTGCACGCCGGGGCAGATCTGCTCGGCGGTGGCGGTGCTCAAGGAAATTCGCGACGGCATTCCCAGCCACGCCAGCCCAAGCCTGACCGAGCCGCCGCAACTGATCGCCAGCGAGTTGCAGGAACGCATGAGCGGCAACATCTGCCGTTGCGGCGCCTACTCCAACATCATCGAAGCCATCAGCGAAGTCGCGGAGGTCTCGGCATGAGAGCGTTCAATTACAGTCGCGCCGACTCCCCCGCCGCAGCCGCTGCACAAGCGGCGCAGGTGGCAGGCGCGCGGTTCATCGCCGGCGGCACCAACCTGCTGGACCTGATGAAACTCGACATCGAAACGCCGCCGCACCTGATCGACGTCAATCACTTGGGGCTCGACCAGATCGAAGCCATTCCCGAGGGCGGCTTGCGCATCGGCGCGCTGGTACGCAACACCGACCTGGCCGCCGACCCGCGTGTGCGCAAAGACTACGGCCTGCTCTCCCGGGCCTTGCTGGCCGGGGCCTCGGGGCAGTTGCGCAACATGGCAACCACCGCCGGCAATCTGCTGCAACGCACCCGCTGCCCTTATTTCTACGACACCAACCAGGCCTGCAACAAACGCAATCCCGGCAGTGGCTGCGCGGCGATTGGCGGGGTCACCCGGCAACTGGGGATCATCGGTGTCAGCGACGCGTGCATCGCCACGCACCCCAGCGACATGGCGATTGCCCTGCGGGCGCTGGATGCGCAGATCGAAACCCTCCAACCCGATGGCAGCACCCGGCGCATCGCCATGGCCGATTTCCACGCGTTGCCCGGCAGCACACCGCACATCGAAACCGCGCTCACGCCCGGGGAATTGATCACTGGCGTTACCCTGCCCGCCCCGGTTGGCGGCACCCAGGTCTATCACAAGGTGCGGGATCGCTCGTCCTACGCGTTTGCGCTGGTGTCTGTCGGGTTGATCCTGCAAAAGGACGGCAGCGGCCGCATCGCCGTCGGTGGAGTTGCCCCGAAACCCTGGCGTGTCGAAGCCGCAGAAGCGCTGCTGCCCCAAGGCGCAAAAGCCGTCAGTGCACGTCTGCTCGACGGCGCCACGCCAACCCATGACAACCAGTTCAAGGTAACGCTGGTGGAGCGCACGCTCGCCTCGGTGCTGGCCCAAGCGAGGGACGAAGCATGAAATTCGACACGCCCGCCGCGACCAATCCGATTGACCAGTTGAAGGTCATCGGCAAACCCACCGACCGCATTGAAGGCCCGCTGAAGACCAGCGGTCAGGCGCCTTACGCTTACGAACAACACGAAGCGGCAAAAAATCAGGCTTACGGCGTCATGGTCGGTGCGGCCATCGCCAAGGGGCGCATCACCCGCATGGATCTGGACGAGGCCCACGCCGCCCCTGGCGTGCTGGCCATCGTCACCGCTGCCAATGCCGGCAAACTCGGCAAGGGCAAATACAACGCCGCGCATCTGCTCGCCGGGCCCGAGGTGCAGCACTATCACCAGGCAGTGGCGCTGGTGGTCGCTGAAACCTTCGAACAGGCACGCGCCGCCGCGCAGCTTGTGCACGTCGAGTACGCGACGGATAAAGGCCAGTTCGATCTGGCCGCCGTACGCGATCAGGGCAAGGAGCCGAAGGAAGAACTGCCGGACGTCAGACACGGCGATTTCACCACGGCTTTCGCCGATGCCCCGGTGCAGTTCGACCAGACCTACAGCACCCCGGACCAGTCCCACGCGATGATGGAACCCCACGCGACACTCGCCGCGTGGCAAGGCGATCAACTGACCCTGTGGACCTCGAACCAGATGATCGCCTGGAGTGTCGGCGACGTCGCCACCACCCTCGGCCTGCCCAAAGAGAAAGTGCGATTGATTTCGCCCTACATCGGCGGCGGTTTCGGCGGCAAGCTGTTCATCCGCGCCGACTCGATCCTCGCCGCACTCGGCGCACGCCTGGCCAACCGCCCGGTGAAAGTCGCCCTCGCCCGCCCGCAAATCGCCAACAACACCACCCACCGCCCGGCCACCATCCAGCGCATTCGCATGGGCGCCACGGCGGACGGCAAACTCACCGCCATCGCCCACGAAGGCTGGTCGGGTAACCTGGCCGAGGGCAAGGTTGAAGTCGCCGCACAGCCCAGCCAGTTGCTCTATGCCGGGGAAAACCGCCTGGTGAGCATGCGCCTCGCACCGCTGGATCTGCCGGAAGGCAACGCCATGCGCGCCCCCGGCGAAACCCCGGGGTTGATGGTGCTGGAGATTGCCATGGACGAGATGGCGGAAAAGCTCAAACTCGATCCGATCCAGTTCCGCATCCTCAACGACACCCAGGTCGACCCGGTAAAAACCGAGCGCCCCTTCTCCCAACGGCGCCTGATCGAATGCCTGCAGACCGGCGCCGAACACTTCGGCTGGGACAAGCGCAATGCAACGCCCGGCTCCCGCCGCGAAGGTCGCTGGCTGATCGGCATGGGCGTGGCGGCGGCGATTCGCAACAATCTGCTGGTGAAATCCGGCGCAAGAGTTCGGCTGGAGCGTGACGGCAAGATCACCGTGGAAACCGACATGACCGATATCGGCACTGGCAGCTACACGATCATCGCCCAGACTGCCGCCGAGATGATGGGCGTGGGCCTGGATGATGTGGTGGTGCATCTGGGGGATTCGAGTTTTCCGGTGTCGTCCGGCTCCGGTGGCCAGTTCGGCGCCAATTGCTCGACCGCCGGGGTCTACGCCGCGTGCCTGAAACTGCGCGAAGCGGTGACGACGAAACTGGGCATGACCGAAGGTGACGCAGTGTTCGCCGATGGCCAGGTGCAGCTCGGCAACAAACAGGTGCCGTTGCGCAACGCCGCGCAAAACGGTGCGGTTGAAGCCGAGGACAGCATCGAATTCGCCGACCTCGCCAAGCAGTATCAGCAATCGACCTTCGGCGCGCATTTCGTCGAAGTCGCGGTCGATGCCGCCACCGGCGAAGTGCGCGTGCGGCGCATGCTCGCGGTCTGCGCTGCCGGGCGGATTCTCAACCCGAAATCCGCCCGCAGCCAGGTGATCGGCGCGATGACCATGGGTGTCGGTGCGGCATTGATGGAAGAGTTGGCGGTGGACAAACGGCTGGGCTTTTTCGTCAACCATGATCTGGCCGGCTACGAGGTGCCGGTACACGCCGACATCCCGCACCAGGAGGTGATTTTCCTCGATGAAACCGACCCGATCTCTTCGCCGATGAAGGCCAAGGGCGTGGGCGAACTGGGCATCTGCGGGGTCAGCGCGGCGGTGGCGAATGCGATCTACAACGCCACCGGGGCGCGAGTGCGGGAGTATCCGATTACCCTGGACAAGATTCTCGATTCGCTGCCGCCGATGATCTGAATCCGCTAGCGCACTAGCATGGGGTGCTAGGGGTCGAGTGTTCGAATCAGTCCGTCCCGACCATTATTCCTGATTAAAATTAGACAGTTAAGCCGATCAGCTGAATCGGCTTTTTTGTTCCTGCGCAAAACTTGCGTAAAACTACCCGGTGATTTCGCTGATATTCAGGTCTGGAATTGCCTCTGACCAGACGATTTCGGCGTGGTTCTTCTGGTAGTTTTTGGTCATGGTTTCGCTGGCGTGGTCGGCGATCTTCTGACCGTCTTTTCCGGCCTTCTTGTACAAGTGCAGCGATAGCGCACGCACTTCGTGAAAGCCCGACATTTCCTCTTCTTTCTATCCCTTGTAACAACCCGCCGCTTCCCGAGCCTCTTTGAAGGGTCGCGTCAAATATCGTTCTTCGATCTGCGTCCAGTGATCCTTCGCCTGCGCCTGCTTTTGCTTTTTGCGATCGGGCCGGCGGTGATCAGGTAAGGCGAAACGATGTCATCCCGGCGACGGCTTATCACGGCCTGGAGTTCTTCGGTCACCTTGAACCGGATCCACGCTGCATCGCTGGCCTTGACCGTCTTCTGCTGCACCACATACAGAAACCCGTCACGAACCCCGTCGAATCGCATGTTGAGAATGTCGGTGCGCCGCTGTGCGGTGATCAACGCCAGATCGATCGCGTTTTGCAACCAGACCGGCGACTTTTCCCGAATGGCTTTCAGGCCTTTGATGGTGCGCCGCTTGCGCTACTTCTTATCAATTCGGTTGATGTTGCTGGCCGCCGGGTTAACCGGACAAAGGCCTTTGGCCGCTGCGTGGTTGAAAATGTCGATTAGCAGGGCGCGGCACTGGTTGGCAATGCGCGGCGTGAGGGCGTCCACCATTTCGGCGATCATGCGGATAGTGATCTGGTCGACGGCTTTGCCTTCGAACTACTTTCGGAAACGGCGGAAGTGGGTGGCGTAAAGCACCGAGCGTGCCCTTGGCCAGTTCGCGCAGCGGCATTACTTCGCGCTCGTATGTGTCCAGGAAGCCGGCGAACGATTCGGATGTGCTGCCCATTACGGCGCCGATCAGGTCAGCGCCGCGCATGAACTTCAGGTTCAACTACTTCGCAGCATCGATCGCTTTGATTCGATCGAATCCGAACTGGAACAACTTACCGTCAGTAGGCCGGCGGTAGCGATAGGTCGAGCGCCGCAAATCGAAGTACAGATTCTGCGGGAGGCTCTTGTTCGCCTTGTTGCGCGGCCGTGGGACCATCTTGCAGCTCCTTTTAATACCATTGCGACCAGGCCGTTCCCTGCCGACTTGCTGAACGCCTGCGAGCGATAAGGAATCGCCTTGGCCACTCTCAAGGCGATCGCGTCAAAGCACGCCATCAAGTTCCAGGTTCGACAGAAAATCGGCACGGTGCCGAACAAGGCCACGCCTGAACTGGAGGCTCGACTGGTCCTACAGATCAAGGATTGCATCGCTGGCAGCATGAACCGGAGCCAGTGCTGCAAGGTACTGGCGATCAGTTACAACATGCCCGACCGGATTGTCCGGGATTACAAGATCGACCTCCCAAAGCTGAAGCCTGCATTTCGATGAAACGAACCACAAACCGGGCGGCCACGCGTCGCCGACAGACGTGGCTGGACTTGCCGGCCAGTGGAATTGAAGAGGTAGGCCATGGCCAAGATTGGGCAGGAGCGATCGACGAAGGCCACGCTGAAACGGATGGAATTCGACGAGAAGGAGCTGCGGCACGGGCGCCGGCTCGGAACGCGGCAGAAGCTGGAAGTGCTCATGGCCTGGAACGAAGATACCGAGCAGGCTTCAGTGATTGAGGGTTGTCTACGGTATGTAGACCCGCCTGGACCTGAAAGCGCTCTTGAGGCTCTGAAGTCGCGCCACGAAATCGAGATTAGCGAACATGTGGCGCTTGAGTTTCGGAATCAAAGCTTAGCCGAAGCTAAGCGAGACGCGGGTGACGAAATCGTTATTCCTTACAACTCTCTAGCACTTAACCAAGAGAGTTTTTTTCATCAAGGCAATGTCTATCAAATACATCCAGAGCTACTTTATTTTTTCCGAATGAAACTCTAGACACTCTTAGCAAATCTTTTTGATCAATCAATATGTTGATATCCAAATTATCAAACAATGCGTACTCTTCTGCATATTTTTTGAAATTTTCTCCCGAGAGCTCATGCAATTATAAAGAATTATAGCCAACTCATAATCGGACAACAGCGACCTAATCACAACCCCCAACTTCGCCTTATCCTGGTACTCACTTTCAGATAAAAACTTCAAAAGACTATATAGGGATCTAAAATATAAGCCAAGATCACTGTGAAAATTAACCCAGACCCAGTCATACCAATAGTCGATCTTGGTCTTCTGATCAGTCCTTTTCGTGTCACCCAAACATCTTTCCGACATACTTTTATAAATTTGCTTCAAGCAATCCCTACCAGTCGCTACAGTTTGTTTCGACTCTTTGTTTACCAAATCCAGTCGATCCACAATATTTTGCTGCAAAGATAGCCTGCTATAAAAATGAGATTCAAATTGCTGCCGGTCTGCTTTTTCGTGTGTCTGCTTCAGATCACGCCTCTGCAGCAGAAGTGTTGCCACGACGCCACAACAGGCAAGCGCGGAAAAAAGCGCATTTAATGTACCGAAAGCATCACCAAATGTACCCGCTCTCACCCCAACTAACCCTTGCTGATTTGCTTCAGAAAATCCTTGAACTAAAAAATAGTAATAACATCCGTACAGCCCCAAAATGGCTAGAACAGCAATAAGTATTAAGAATCCAACACCAGATATTTTATTCAATTCAATTTCCTTGATAGGTTTTTATAAACGTATTACCAATACCTTAAACCAAATTGCCACGACCGGTCACGGAGGGCGGCGGTCACCCTTGTATTTCTTCTGCGGTTGGTCGTGGTGCGCCAGTAGAGGCCGCCGACTCACAAGCCAGCGCGGCGATAGCAAGATGATCTTTAATCTCAGAAAGCATCACGACCCACCTTTCATAGTGAACCTTTCGCCGCCCGCTATCGCTCCACGAATGGTGTGAAATTGTCGCAACTGCATCGGCGGAAAAACTTTGGATTAGCCCTAGCGCTCGCGCTGATCTTTTGGCGGCATGACTTTTCAAAAGTAGTAACGGATATAGATCGTCGATCGAAATGGCGTTGGCCATGACATCAAGCTCTTGTATGCCCCGCAGGGCATTCATATGTCCGTCAGCTGGCTCCTCGTCATTGAAGCAAAACCAGGCGAATAGGTAAGAAGCTTTTTGCTCTAGTGCCGTGATCGGACTCAGCATCCTAGCAGCGACCAGTTCGGCGCGATCCTTGTCCGCCCGTCGGCTTACGTAAGCCGCGTGCCCAGAAACGCCCAAGGCAACAGCAACGGCGGCCAAGGTGCCGATAGCCGACCACATATCCCAAGGCGAATCCGCCATCTGAATCTCCTCTTCCGACTCCATGCCGGGCCGAACACGAATACCGCAAATACCGGCGTTGCGCCAGCTCAGGCAAAGCTCGGCGGCTCAACGATTCGATGCCACGACGCCATGTAGCCGGCTAGGTCGATGACCTTCCGAAGGAACACGGCCATCTCCAGCTTCGCTGCGTCGTCCGGTAGCCCTATCCGTTTCAGCATAGCTTTTAGCGTCCTATTCGATAGCCGCTAGCGCATCCACACCGCTTTGCAACCTCATGTCAGCCTCCTGCCAGTGTGAGTTGAAAGATAAATACATCAGTTGACAACTTGCTGGCCAGCGGGATTAAGAAGTAGGCCATGGCCGAAGAGCTGGAACTGACAGCGGGAGCCATCAAGCAGCGCAAGAAGCGCGAGAAGGCAGCTGCGAAGAACGCTGCATTGGGCGTCGAGAAGTTTACGGTTGAGGTCGCCGGCGTGTTCAAGCCAGACCTCAAGCGAGTCATGGCCGCCCACTGCTTCAACAACCAGCAGGAGGTGTATCAGAACTTGCTGCGGAACCTGATCGCAGCCGACTTCGAAACCTAGGCCAAAATGCTAAAGTGTGTCACGACACCTTTTGTTGTTACTGAAAAGGTGTCGCGCATGATTCGGGCCGCAGGCATGAAGTCGCTCGCCGACGATCCGCCAGAGCCTGACGACGAGGTAGTTACACCTCTTTAGCACCCTTCCCTAGCACGATGTCGAGCCAAGTTTTTGCCCAATCTTGAGCAGCCGCCAAGGCTTCCTCTCGTGTTTTCCAAGGACCGCGCAGACGATGGAATCTTGTTTCTTCCGTGTCTTCCGGAAGAACCCCGTCGATATCGACCTGGGCCACATGATCTGCGCCAGCATCTAAAAGATAAGTAAAGCGGACCGGGACATTTCGATACCGAAAGGCGTTAGTGGGACCGTCTTGACCATATGGTTCGAACATCTGCTACCTCCTTGAGCCGGCCCCATGCCGGTCACCCGTAATACCCCAACCCAAACCAAGTTTCCACCACCAGTCACGGAGGGTGGCGCCTGACTGGAGAAATATTCGACGATGTTTATCTAGTCTTACCGACATCTCTCTTAATGTCAGTCCATGCATCTTCAAGCTCAACCCTAAGAAGTGACTTTAATTTATTAATATTATCAATCACAGACTGACTGTCATCGCCAAGCTTCATAGCAAAAAGCATTTGCGCAGTCACTTCATCTAAATTTCTAATTTTTGTTGCATCTTCGTCATCTCTTGTGAGAAGCAACTCAAACTTTAAACCTAACGAATTTACTTGCCGATAAGCCTGAAAGTGCTCTCCTGAATTATAAAACTTCGGATCCATTTCAGTCTTTACGGCCATATCAAGCATCGCCATCAGATATTCTGATCCGCACGTTCGTAGCTCGCTCATCCATTGATTTCTAAAGCCACTGAGGTTCGCTTTAATCTGATTTTTCTGCACTCTTACTGTGAGCCAAGCAACAATTATTGCGACCACTACACCAGCAATTGAAGGTGAAACGGTTGCCCAGTCGGTATCGGATTGAGTGAATACGTAAAGTGGCTGCTCTTTTGATCCGAATTGAGCTTCAACCTTAGGATCATCGGTTAAGCGATGGCCGCTAAAGCTTAACCCCTTTGCGTCTAGCTCGAATTTATCAAATATTTCCATCACGCCTCCCTTTTGGCGAAGGATACAACATATGGCCATCACTTACGGCTCGGTCTGCGCCGGCATCGAGGCGGCAACACTTGCATGGAAGCCGCTAGGCATGCGGGCGACCTCGTTCGCCGAGATCTAAGCCTTCCCCGGCGCGGTACTGGCCCACCACTACCCGAATACGCCGAACCTCGGCGATATGACCAAACTCGGCGCCCAGGTGCTGGCCGGCAAGATCGCCGCACCGGACATCCTCGTCGGCGGCCCCCATGCCAGGCGTTCAGCGTGGTCGGAATGCGCGAAGGCCTCGCCGACTCGCGCGGCGCCCTCACAATCAAATACGTGGAGCTTGCAGATGCAGTTGACTATGTTCGCGCCGGCCAGCGAAAACCCGCTTGCGTTGTCGTCTGGGAAAACTTCCCCGGTGTCCTCAGCGACAAAGGGAACGCCTTCGGATGCCTTCTTGGCGCTCTCGCTGGGGAGGACTGCGAACTACACCCTTCAGTTGCAGATTTTGCTATGTTTCCCTTTAAAATTAATAGCTTGTATCTGTTTAATGGTCACCTTGACATGGAGGTGCTCATTGAGGTCTGCGCGCCGACATCGCAGACTCATGAGCCATCGCGAATCGCTCTCACAGGCAAGGTGCTAGGGGCCCTTAACGGTCAGTGTGTGGATATGGGGAATGTCGGAACTGCGTGAAACTAAGATTCGATTTTCTCCTGGTTTCAGCGAAATCATCCCCTCATTAGAGTCAATACGATTGCCTTCAAACCAGCCTCCTGTTGAGGCGGCTGCAGCATTGCTCGAAATATTTTGCCCGTTTACGGTGATGGATATTGGTCGCGGATCCAAAGCTGCATAGCTAATCGTCAATTGATACTGGCCGCCGTCCTTCACACTAAATCTGTACTCGGCTGATGTGGGTATATTTCCCGGTCTCCTAGTGACAATGCAATCACCATAGCCATACGGTCCGCCAGATTCGACATTCTGATTGCTTACAAAATCCTGAGCTCGCACCACCACCGTCTCAGCGTGAGCGATGCCCATACTTAAAGCGGTAAAAAGAAAACCTGCGACAAATTTCATGATTTTTTCCTTTTCTTGTTTTGACCGATCTGGCTAACAAGCATAGGCGTTGTTTTGTAAGCGGGACTAGCTGCGCACGCGCGCTGATAGTTGTGCGCAAAACCTCCCCTGGGAGCCGCGTGTTCCGTTTCCGCTTGCATAAGCACAAAAAAACGGATGTTTTGCTAGGCCTTGAATGGGTCTATATTCTTGTAAAACAGGTAGTTAGATCGCTTCAGTCCCCAGCATGGGGGTGCTGGTGCGCGACTCACACCGGAACATGACTAACCCACCAACGCAATCAACTGCTGCCGCTGCGCATCCGTCAGCATCGGCCCGAACCCGGCGCCGGCGTTGTCGGCCATGTAACGCGGATTGCCGGTGCCGGGGATTACGCAAGTCACCGCCGTGTTCGAGAGCAAAAACTTCAGCGCCAGTTGCGGCCAGCTGTTGACCTGCACGTCCGAAACCCAGCCCGGCAGGGGTTTGCCCTTGAGCCGGGCCAACAGCCCGCCACCGCCAAACGGCCGATTGCAGATCACCGCCACACCCCGTTCACGACACAACGGCAGGATGCGTTTTTCCACGCCACGGTCATCGAGGGCGTAATTGATTTGCAGGAAGTCGAGCGGTTCGGCCTTCAACACCGCTTCCACTTCGTCGTAGGCCGAGGGCGTGTAATGGGTGATGCCGATGTAGCGGATGCGGCCCTGTTCCTTCCATTCCCGCAGGGTCGGCAGATGAGTCTGCCAGTCCAGCAGGTTGTGGATCTGCATCAGGTCGATGCGATCGGTGCGCAGCAGGCGAAAGGAGTTTTCCATCTGCGCGATGCCCTCCTCGCGTCCGCGGGTCCACACCTTGGTCGCCAGAAACGCCGGTGAACGGGGTTCGTGAATCGACAACAGTTCGCCGGTGGTTTCTTCGGCGCGGCCATACATGGGTGAACTGTCGATCAGCGTGCCGCCCTTCCTGAACAACTCGTCGAGCACCGCCGACAATTGTTTATAGGCCGGCTCGCCGGGCGCGACGTCGAAGCCGCGATAGGTGCCCAGCCCTACCAACGGCAGCAGCTCGGAGCTGGAAGGGATGGCGCGGGTCTGCATGGTCTGGCCTCCGGGGGCACTCGACGACGTGGCGGCAGCCAACGCCCGGTCAAACGTGAAAACGGTCGTTATCCCCGCTGCCAGTTCGAGCAGATGGCGGCGGGAATAGCCCTCAGTGTGGCTCATGCTGGCTTCTCTGTCGGGTGGATCTGTTGCACCTTGTGTGCGGCGGCGGTCACCGGAGAAGGCTCAACTACACTGCATGGGCGAACCCTCACGTCCCGTTAAAGTTAGCCGAATGTCCAGAATCCTGATGTCACTCGTCGCTTTGCTGCTGGCCCTGTACCTGATCCTGTGTGCAGCGCTGTTCGTGTTCCAGCGCTCGCTGATCTATTTCCCGCAGGCGGGCTCAGTGGATTCGGCGGAATCGCGGATGACTCTGACGATGCCCGATGCGGACATTCGCGTCAGTGTCCGCGAACATTCCGGGGCGCGGGCGTTGATTTATTTCGGTGGCAATGCCGAGGACGTTTCGCGCAATCTGCCGGCGTTTGCCGAGGCCTTCCCCGACCACGCGATCTACCTGCTGCACTATCGCGGTTTTGGCGGCAGCGGCGGTTCGCCGTCCGAGGAGGCGATTGCCCGGGATGCCCTGGGGTTGTTCGATCAGGTGTTTTCCAGGCATCCGCAGATCGCCCTGATCGGGCGCAGCCTCGGTTCCGGCGTCGCGGTGCGGCTGGCCAGTCAGCGGCCGGTTACCCGGCTGATTCTGGTCACGCCCTACAACAGCCTCCAGGAACTCGCCGTCCGGCATTACCCGTGGGTGCCGGTGAAATGGCTGCTCAAGGAGCGTTACGAATCCGGCAAATTCGCCGAGCATATCCGCGCGCCAACCCTGCTGCTGGCGGCGAGCGATGACGAGGTGGTGCCACGGGGCAGCAGTGAACGCCTGCTGCGCAATTTCCCGGATGGCGTGGCGACCCTGAAAGTGGTGCCGGAGGCGACGCACAATTCGATTTCCGAACGCCCGCAATACCTGCAATGGATGAAGGAAGTGTTGAACCGGTGAGCGGCCACTGCGCAGTTCGTCGGCGTCCGGACAAAGCCACGGGCGCCCCGTGAACCAAGTGCAGAAAGGCCAGTCCTACTCGCGCCGCATTCGCGGTTAACTCCCTGTCAGCGCTGTCTTTTTTCAGAGTCCTGCGTCCCATGCGCCACGCCGTTCGTTCGTCTCGCTTCGTATCGCTGTGCCTGTTGATCCTCTCTCCTCTGCTCGCCCCCTCCGCCCATGCCGGCGCGGAACGACAACTGGCGGCCGCCATCAATGACCTGCGCGCCCATCCCCAACGCTGTGACCGGCGTGCGGCACAACGCCTGGCGCCACTGGCGCTCAAACAGAACATTGCGTTGCCCATCGGCTATGGCTACGGCGGCGGGTTGCGCGAGCAGTTGAAGTCTTCCGGTTATGCGGCGGTGGCCGTGCGCAGCATCCGCATTGTCGGGGCCGAGGATGCCGAAGAGGCGTTCGATCAATTGCAGGATGAACATTGCAGCGCACTGATCGACGCGCAATACGCCGACATCGGTATCAGCCGCGCTCGCAGTGAATGGCAAGTAGTGTTGGCGCGGCCGGTGATCGACAGTCGCATGGGCGACAACCGCAGCGTCGGCAAGGCCCTGCTGGCGCAAGTCAACGCTGCCCGCGCCCGGCCCCGGATGTGCGGACGCCAGCGTTTCGCCGCTGCCCGCCCCTTGAGCTGGAACCCGTCCCTCGGCGCCGCCGCCCAGGGCCACAGCAAGGCCATGGCCTACGGCAACTACTTCGCTCACCAGGACCCGGACGGCGACATGCCGGCCGACCGTGCCCGATCCGCCGGTTACCGTGGCCGGCAGATCGGCGAGAACATCGCCGCCGGGCAAAGCTCTCCCGGCAGCGCGATGGCCGGCTGGCTCGCCAGCCCGGGGCACTGCGCCAACCTGATGAACCCGATGTTTACCCAGGTCGGCGCCGGTTTTGCCAGTGATGCCCGCAGTGACAACGGTGTGTACTGGACGATGCTGTTCGGCGCGCCCTGACTCACTTCGGCCGGCGCACCGCCCGGACGCTGCTGGTGTCCCCGCCGCCACAGTAGAAACGTTCACCGCCATCGGCCTCCAGTCCAGAGACGCCGATGCCGCTGGGCAACGCGAGGCTTTCCAGCACCTCGCCGTTGCCCGGATCGACACGCCGGATCTCGCTTTCATCGCCCTCCCACGTCCCATGCCACAGCGCACCGTCAACCCAGGTCACGCCGGTGACAAAGCGGTTGGACTCCAGCGTGCGAAGAATCTTGCCGGTTTCCGGGTCGATCTGATGGATCTTGCGTTCGCGATACTGCCCGACCCACAACGTGCCCTCGGCCCAGGCCATGCCCGAATCGCCACCACCGCCGGGAGCCGCGATGGTATGGAGCACTTTGCCGGTGGCCGGATCGATCTTGTGAATACGGCGGTCGGCAATCTGATACAGATGCTTGCCGTCGAATGCGGTACCGCCATCCGCACCGACCTTGATAGTGCGCACGGTTTCACCGCTGGCCGGGTCCAGTGCATTGAGCTGGCCGTCGCTGGCGAACCAGACCTGCTGGCCGTCGAAGGTCACACCATGGACGCCGTGGATGCCTTCGAACGGGCCGTATTCACGAAGAATTTCTGCGTTTGCCTGTTTCATGCCGGTTGCCTCGTTGAGTGGTGAGTCCAGCCTAGCCATTGCCCAACGACACCGGGAGTAACAAGATCGTCGCGAAACCCGGCACCGGCGGGGTCAACCAGCGTCGCGCACGGCCGACACCGAATGCCTGGACCTTGCCTTGCGCGGCCAGGGTTTCCAGTGCCCGTTGTATCTGGCGCTGACTGCTGCCCAGCGCAAGCGCCAGTGCCGAACTCGACCATGCCTCACCGTCCGCAAGCAGGGCCAGCAGTGCTGCGTGCTTGTCTTCAAGGGGTAACGTCAGCAGCGCCACGTCTTGCGCGACCAGCGCATAGCCACGGGACGTCGCAGTGATTCCGGCCAACGGCTTCAGTGCGGCGCGCAGCCGGCCGATCTCGACCCGCAAACGGACGCGGTGGGATTCATCATCGAGTTTCAAACGAAAGGCCTTGGCGATCAGCGTCTCTCGCGGGACATCCCCCGGCCATGCTTCGGCGAGCAGTTGCAGCAGATTGAACAACACCGGTCGGGTTGCCAGCGCCACCGTCATGCCGGCACCGCGCACGCTGTAGCGACAGGCATCCACCACCAGCGTCGCAGACACAAACAAGGCTTCGACCTGTGCGAGTGTCACCGTTTTCACTTCACCGGCAATGCGCAATCGGGCGGCGGGAGCGTCGAGGGTTTGCCGGGCGTGTGCGATCTCCGCCAGCAGCGCCGGAATGTCGGCCAACTGCGCCGCCCGCTGCGCACGCTCCAGCGCCGATTGCGCCTTGTGCGCCTTGTGCGCCTGCACACGCCGCAGCGCGATCCCGGCTGACATCAGTTCATGGGCGGCGCGCAAGGCCGGGGGTAATGGTGCAGGGTCCTGTTCATCGAGCAGCGCGTCAGCCTCATTCAACTGCCCGATCAACAACAACCGACGAATCTGCAGATAGCGTGCGTGCGCCGCGTTGAGCCGGTCACCGTGATCCTGCAAGACCTGCCGCGCCGCCTCCAGCGCCTTCACCGGCCAGCCCAGATCCCGCGCCGCCAGCGCCACTTCGGCCTCGGCCACCACGCAGCGCGCCCGGGACAAGGGCTCGTTGGCACCGAACGCTTTCACTGCCCGTTGCAGCAATGCCTTGGCCCGCGCCATGTCGCCGAGCTGGGCCATGGCGATTCCGCGCAAGGCCAGGGCGGGAGGGTCTTCGCGCAGAGCCACAAAATTCAGCGCCGCCAACGGGTCACCCGCCGCCAGGGCGCGGCCGGCGGCGTTGATCAGCGAGTCCATGACACAGGCGCCACGGTGGGTACTCCAGTGAAGGGATACCCCGGTTTAGTCCAGATCCTGTACAGGCACCAGTCTCGGCCTGCGAAAAACAAACTGACTCGGGACGGCTCAGACCGGTGAAATCGTCGCCAGAACGCCGATCATGATGGTCAACACGAGAAAGCCGCCGAGGAAAAACGCCATCTTAGCCATGAAGGACTCCTGAATACTGAATGTCCGGCGCACCGGGTGCTTCGGAATGAAGCGCGTCGCGTATGGCCGAACGGCAAGGGTATTTTGGGCCTATGGCTGAGACGGTTACAGATGCAGATTCAACAGGAAAAAGCGGATCAGATGGATTCGGTCCGCGCATGTGTCGATATTCAGACCGGTACAGAAGGTTTCCATCGCGCCGCTTTGATCTAAAGTCATGGTCGCCGCGCCAAGAACAACAAAAATACAGGAGTGAAACCATGTCCGAACTGAACCTGCACCCCAAGGCCGCCGAATCCCTTAACCGCTGGCACGATATGATCCGCACCGGCAACCTGAAGGCCCTGCCCGACCTGCTCGATCCGCAAGCCGTGTTCCGCTCGCCGATGGCCCACACGCCTTACCCCGGCGCACCGGTGGTCTCGATGATCCTCAACACCGTGTTCAACGTATTCGAAGACTTCAAATACCACCGTGAACTGGCGACAGCAGATGGCTTGAACGTGGTGCTGGAATTCAGCGCAAAGGTCGGGGCGAAAGAGCTGAAAGGCATCGACATGATCCGCTTCGATGAACAGGGGAAGATTGTTGAATTCGAGGTGATGGTGCGGCCGTTGAGCGGGTTGCAGGCGTTGGGCGAAGAGATGGGGCGGCGGTTGGGGGCGTACCTGGCCAACGCCAAAGCCTGAAATCCGAGTACAAAAAAGCCCACTGACCGTCACCGGTTCAGTGGGCTTTATGTGTCAGGCGTCTGAATTACAGAGCCATGTCACGTGCAGCGCTTTCTTTCGGAGCCTGTGGCTTTTCAGCCGAAGCAGGTGCCGCCGCAGGTGCAGCCTGGCCAATCGCCGGAGGCGTTGGCAGTTGCAGGATCTTGGCGGTGTAGGCCCACTCTTCGGCCACTTTGGCCGGATCGTTGTTCAGCTGGGTGCCGTAGCTTGGAACGATCTGGTGCAGCTTGGCTTGCCACTCAGGGGTAGCGACCTTGTCCTTGAAGACTTTCTGCAGCACGCTCAGCATGATCGGTGCAGCGGTCGATGCGCCTGGGGATGCGCCCAACAGACCGGCGATGGAGCCGTCTTTCGAAGCCACGATTTCGGTGCCCAGTTTCAGCACGCCACCAGCGGCTTCATCACGCTTGATGATCTGCACGCGCTGGCCGGCTTGCCACAGGCGCCAGTCTTCGGCTTTCGCGTTCGGGAAGTACTCCTTCAGCGCGTTCATGCGGTCTTCATCCGACAGCATCAGTTGACCAGCCAGGTACTCGACCAGCGGGTATTCCTTGATGCCGACCTTGGTCATAGGCCAGATGTTGTGGGTGGTGGTGCTGGTCAGCAGGTCCAGGTACGAGCCTTCTTTCAGGAACTTGGTGCTGAAGGTTGCGAACGGGCCAAACAGGATGACGCGCTTGCCGTCCAGGACACGGGTGTCCAGGTGTGGAACGGACATCGGAGGCGCGCCAACCGACGCTTTACCGTAGGCCTTGGCCAGGTGCTGCTCGGCGATGGCCGGGTTATCGGTCACCAGGAACGAGCCGCCTACCGGGAAGCCGGCGTATTCCTTGGCTTCTTCGATACCGGACTTCTGCAGCAGGTGCAGGGCACCGCCGCCGGCGCCGATGAACACGAACTTGGCGTCGGTTTCAGTCTTGGTGCCGTCTTTCAGGTTCTTGTAGCTGACGCGCCAGGTGCCGTCGGCGTTCTTGGTGATGTCCTGTACTTCGCTCGACAGTTTCAGATCGAAGTTAGGCTTGGTCTGCAGGTAACCGGCGAACTGACGGGTGATTTCGCCGAAGTTCATGTCGGTACCCAGCGGGCTCCAGGTGGCCGCGATTTTCTGGTTCGGGTCACGCCCTTCCATCATCAGCGGGACCCACTTCTTGATCACAGCCGGGTCTTCGGAGTACTGCATGCCGGCGAACAGCGGGCTCGCCTGCAGGGCTTCGTAGCGCTTTTTCAGGAACTTGATGTTGTCATCGCCCCACACGAAGCTCATGTGCGGAGTGGTGTTGATGAACGAGCGAGGGTTCTTCAGAACGCCTTGCTGAACCTGCCAGGCCCAGAACTGACGGGAAACCTGGAACGCTTCGTTGATCTCGACGGCTTTCGGGATCGTTACGTTGCCTTTGTCATCTTCCGGGGTGTAGTTCAGCTCGGCCAGGGCGGAGTGACCGGTACCGGCGTTGTTCCAGCCGTTGGAGCTTTCCAGGGCGACGCCGTCGAGGCGCTCGACCATTTCCATCGACCAGCTCGGTTCCAGCTCATTGATCCACACACCCAGGGTGGTGCTCATGATGCCGCCGCCGATCAGCAGGACGTCGACTTTCTTTGCTTCTGCGGCATTGGCGGACGACATCCCCATCGCCAAAGCCAGCCCCAGCAAGGCTGTGTTCACTTTTTTAAACATCTGTTGCACCTATGATAAAACGCCTTCCGCCCGCCGCTGTTGTGCGTATGCGTTCCCCTTTTTTCGCGACACTCAGGCCAGCGTCGCGGGTTCCGGCACACTTCAATTTTGACGGGTGGGCACACAAGGCCGACAGGCTGCATCGACCTCAGTTATATGTCCCTTCTGAACTGACTTTTTATCATTATTGGCTTCAGCTACTTGAGCGACAGGGGTTCGGTCGGCTCGCCAAAAAGCGCGCCAGACTGAATTAGGTCAAACCAAGTGGCGCGAAGAATATCACGTCAGGGCAAACCCGCGCGTCTGTTCGCGACTTGATGGTCTTTATCCGCCTGATAACTTATCGGCGGCCAATCGCCGAACATGACCCCCTCAGCGCCTCTGGCTGAAGCCTTTCAGCGATTTGACAGTCCTTTCCCCGCTCGCCTGCGGCCTTGCAGTTGTTACAAATGAGGTTGACGGCACCCGGCTCACAGCCTGAATCGATCCACCGACTGCGCCAGCCGCCCCGCCAGATTCGACAACTCGTCCGTCGTATTCGCCGTCTCGCCGATCACCTTGCTGTTGCCTTCCGACATGCCGGCGATCATTTCCACCTGGTGGGCGATTTCGTTACTGGCCTGGCTCTGTTCGCCAATAGTGCGGGTGATGTCGTTGACCAGTTGCGTGGTGTTCAACGTGGCGTCGAGGATTTCGCGAATGGCGCGTTCGACATCGGCGGTGACGGCCATGCCTTTATCGACCTGGGCCACGCCCGCCTCCATGCTGCTGACCGCCTCGCGGGTGCTGTTCTGGATGCGCGCGACCATCGCGGCGATTTCCTGGGTCGAGGCGCTGGTGCGGGCAGCCAGGCTGCGTACTTCATCAGCGACTACGGCAAACCCTCTGCCCTGCTCACCGGCCCGGGCCGCTTCGATGGCCGCATTGAGCGCCAGCAGATTGGTCTGGTCGGCGATGCTCTTGATCACCTGGATGATATTGAAGATGCCTTCGGACTCATGGTCCAGGGTGCGGATCACCTGTGCCGACTGCTGGGCGGAGCGGGCGATGTCGTCCATGTCGCTGACCACTTGATGAATCACCTGCCCGCCGTTTTTCGCCAGTGACTCGGCCTGACTGGCCATGTTCAGCGCCCGTTCGGCGTGGCGGGTGATTTCCTCGATGCTGGCGGTCATCTGGCTCGCGGCAGCGGCCATGGTGCCGGCAGCGGTGCTTTGTTGCTGGCTGCTGTCGGCCACCCGATGGCAACCATGGCTCAGTTGTTCGCTCATGCCGCTGACACCATGTGCATTGCGTCGCACCACGTCGATCATGTCCCGCAGGTCTCGCTGCATGGTTGCCAGTGTGCGGATCAGCGTGCTGGCTTCGTCCTTGCCGGAAGGCTCGGCGATCGGTTCGCTGAGGTTGCCATGAGCGATGCTTTCAGCGATGCGGCTGGCGGTTTTCAGCGGGCCGGTGATGCTTAGGATTACCCAGCGTCCCTGCACCAACAGCAGCAACAGACTGGCGATCAGCACGATGCCGAGGGCGATGTTGGCGTTGCGGATCGCCGTTTCGGTGCCCTGGCTGGTCTGTCGGGTGTTGGTTTCGATCAGCTCGCTCAGAGACGCCATCTGCTCTTCGAGCTGGCTGAACGCTGCGCTGAAGGTGCCGAGCTCCTGTTGCGCCGTGTCGGGATTGTCCAGCGCCAGCCCGACAATCCGCTCGCCCGCGTTGATGTAAGTGTCGAGGCTTGGTTTGATCTGCTCCAGCACAGCCCGGATCGTGGCGTCGAGAGGCAGTTTCAGGTTCTCGCCCAGCACCTCGCGAAAATGCCCGGCGTGCTCTTCAACCGAACTACGCACTTCAGCTGCCGTGCCGGTGCTTTTGCCCAGCCCCACCAGCATCGCCGAATAGACATCGGCGCGCAGGGCGTCGTGCATCATGTCGGCTTCCATGTGATTGCGCAGCGCGCTCATGCTGACGGCGTTGGCACTGACTGCCGAAGCCATGCGCTGATTACCGACATAACTGACCAGGCTCACGATCAGCGCCGTCAGCAGGCTGGTCGCAATCAGCAGCACCAAACGCAGTTTGATCGACACGGTAATTTCCTCCCTGGTCGCGCCGCACAGCGCTTTCAACGCTTCAGTTAAGCCTATTTCCGCGAACCCGCCGGGTTAGAGCGTCTCAAGGTATGTCGTCACATCCGGTAAAAAAGAATTCTGTGCGGCAGTTATCGGTTTGCAGCCCCGAGAACTTGTTCCGGCGCATGGAACTCCCGAGCCACGCCGCACCTCTCACATTATGTGGTACTTCCTTTTCGCTTTACGCTGCTGGAGGAACACCGTCATGCGTCGTTTATTACTCGTTTCGTCTCTTGTGCTCTGCCTGCCTTTTGGCTCGGCCTTCGCCCGCGTGGATGCGGGGGATGTCGCCACTTCGGCCGGTGTTTCCGCATCGCTGTATTCCACCTTCAAGGATCACAAAATGGTGATTCCGGCCCGTGACGACCTGTCCGCATTCGTCGCCAGCGGCGGAGCCATCCGTGGCGCGTATCTGGAATCGGCGCTGCAACAGGTTCGTCAGGAAAACCCGGGCTTGAACGCCAGCGATGAAGAGCTGGCCAATGCGATCCTGGTCCACTACGAAGGCCTGTCGCAATAACAGCCGCACGCTCGACGACGGTGGCTGACGGATTTGCCACCTCTGCGTTCTGCCGATGGACGGCAGCCGGGCGACCATGGGCAAAACCGTCGAACGGCCTCTATGATGGAGGCCATGACGATTGCCGCCCCGCTTCGCTCCCCCTGCCCGCCCGGCGCCTGCATCTGCGGGCGCGATCCGTTGCTGGAAATGCCCGGTGCGGATTTGCGCATTCTCTTGCTCACGCGGCAGGAGGAAAAGCGCCTGCTCGAACGCCTGGAAAACCTGCAAAGCCTGGCTGACCTCGAACGCCTGCAACAGCGGATGTTCGAGCAGTTGGGGATTCGCATGGCCATCGCCCCGGGCTTCAACGAAGTGCGGACCATGCGCGGCATCGCCATCGAAATCGACGAACTGCCGGGGATGTGTCGCAAGACTCGTCAGGCGATCCCGGCCGCCATTCGCCGCGGGCTGGAAAAACACCCCGAGATCGCCTTCGAACTGCTCAACGCCCACGACTTGCTGCGCGACGCCTGATCACCTTTTCAATCCGACCCGTTTGCGCATTTCGGCGGTAATGCTCTGGCGGGTTTTCTTCATGTCCGCCCAGGGTTCATCGCCGACATCCGCCAATCGTTCGTGGACGTTATGAATATTCCACTGATTGCCGCCCTTGATCGCCTTCACTTCATCGGCAAACAGCGGCACCGACACCGGCAGCCCGTCGCGGGTCCGCGCGGCGTAGGCACAAATGGTCGTGGCGCCCAGGCCGTTGCGCAGGTAATCGATGAAGATCCGCCCCACGCGGTTCTTCGGTCCGGACACTGCGGAAAACCGCTCCGGCAACTGTTTGGCCATGTGACTGACGATCGCATGGCTGAAATCCTTGACCTCATCCCAACCGTGCTTGCGAATCAGCGGCACCACCAGATGAATGCCCTTGCCGCCGCTGGTCTTGAGGAATGCCCGCAAACCCAGTTCATCCAGCACGCTCAGGGTCAGGGCGGTGGCTTCGACCATGCTTTTCCAGGGCAGCGCCGGATCCGGGTCGAGGTCGAGAACGAAGCGGTCGGGTTTTTCCAGATCCACCGTGGTGGCGTTCCAGGTGTGCAGCTCGACGGTGCTCATCTGCACCGCGCCGATCAGAGACTCGGCGTTGTTGATCAGCATCATCGGTTGGCCGGTCAGTTCCTTGTCCAGCGTGCGGATGCCGGGGATCGCCAGGTGTTCGGCGTTTTTTTGAAAGAACAGTTCGCCAGCGATGCCGTCCGGTGCCCGCACCAGCGCCACGGGGCGATCCTTGAGCTGCGGCAGGATCCATTCGGCGACGCTGGCGTAATACTCGGCCAGTTGCATCTTGGTGGTGCCGCTACTGGCGTCGATGACCCGGTCGGGATGAGTGATGCGCACCTTGCCGTCGGCCAGGCCGGCTTGGGACGGCGCGGTAGCTTGAGCCTTTGAGGTCTTCATGGGTTTGGCGCGCTCCTCGGTGATGTCCTTGGCCGGTTTGTCCTCGCGCAAACCATGGAATACGGCATGGCGAACCGAACCCTCGCGAGTCATTTCGGCGAACGCCACCTCGGCCAGCAAACTCGGTTTAAGCCAGTGCACACCCTTGGCCTCGAAACCACTGGGCGGGTTGGCCAACGCAGACTTTTTCGCCCGCAACGGTTTGAGCCGGGCAAGCACTGTTTTCAGGGTGGCCTCGTTGAAGCCCGTTCCGACCTTGCCGGCATAACGCAATTCACCGCTGTCGCGATCGTGCAGACCCAGCAACAAAGCACCGAAGGCACTGCGTGATCCCTTCGGATCGGTGTAACCAACGATCACGAATTCCTGGCGATGTTTGCACTTGAGCTTGATCCAGTCGCTGCTGCGCCGCGACACATAGGGCGAGCCAAGACGTTTGCCGATCAAGCCTTCCATCTGCATCTGGCAGGCGCTGTTGAGCAAGGCCTCTGGGGTTTCGTCGAACGCTTCGGAGAAGCGCAGCAACGGACTCTTGTGTGCCTTCAATATCGTGGCCAGCGCCGCGCGCCGCTCTTCCACCGGGACTTCGCGCAGGTCGACACCGTTGAGGTAAGGCAGATCGAACAGGTAATAAAGAATGTCGCTGCTGCGGCTGTCGTCGAAGGCGTTCTGCAGCGCCTGAAAGTCCGGAATGCCGTTTTCGTTGGCGACCACCATTTCACCGTCAAGCCACGCCGACTCCAGCCCCAGCGCTGCGAGTGCCTGGGCCTGCTCGGGCAGTTTGTGGGTCCAGTCATGGCCGTTACGGGTGAACAACTGCACGTCGTCATGATCGATGCGCGCCATGATCCGGTAGCCATCGAATTTGATTTCGTAGCTCCAGTCACCGGTCGGAGCACTGTCCACCAACGTGGCCAATTGCGGTTTCAACTGTGCGGGGATTCGCGCCTTGTGCGCACCGACAAGCTTGCCCGAGGCGGGTTTGCGCGCTGGCTGTTTCAGCGGTTTGACTTGCCGGGCGTCGAGCTTCGGTTTGTCGACGAGGGTGCGTTCGCTGAGCACGCTGTCCGGCTCGGCGACCAGCACGTCATAATCGCTTTGCGGCCGGGCGGCGCTGTCCTGGTGCTTGATCAGAAACCATTGTTCCTGCTTGCCCGGCATGTGGGTGCGCACCAGATTCCACACACCGCCGAGCTTCTCGCCCTGCAGCTCGAACTTGAGCTTGCCTTTGGCGTAGGCCTTCTGCGGATCCTCCAGCGGAATCCACACACCGCGATCCCAAACGATCACGTCTCCGGCACCGTAATGCCCCTCGGGGATGCGGCCTTCGAAGGTGGCGTAATTCAGCGGGTGGTCTTCGACATGCACCGCCAGGCGCTTGACCTTGGGATCCAGCGACGGCCCCTTGGGCACCGCCCAGCTCTTGAGCGCGCCGTCCAGTTCCAGGCGAAAGTCATAATGCAGGTGCGAGGCGTCATGCTTCTGAATGCAGAACTGCAGCGCGTGATCGGTGCCAGCCTTTTTGCCCCGGCGCTTGACCGCTGCCGGTTCCGAGGTCGCCGAGAAGTCGCGCATGCGGTTGTAGTCGTCGAGGTTCCTGTTCATGGCGGCTCCGGCTGCAGTCTGGTGCTGTTATGCAGAAGAGCGACGCCTGCCCGGAAAAATTCAATCGACGTAAAAAAGCCCCGGACGGATGGAAACGTCCGGGGCCCGGGTGTTGAGGTGTTTCAGGCGGTGCCTTTGGCCTGCTGCTCCAGATGCACCTGCAACTCGGGATCGATCTGCAAGGCCGCCGCCAGTTCATCCAGGTAATTGCGCTCGGCGTCCTGCTGGTCATCCACCAGCATCACGCTGGCGATATACATTTCGGCGGCCACCGCCGGATCGTTGTTCGCCGCTTGCGCGACTTCGCGGGCATCGAGGGGTTTGGCGACTTCGGCGTCCAGCCATTGCTGCAGGTTGGGGTCATCAGTGTGGCGGCCGATTTCGCTGCCGATCAGCTGTTTCTCCGACTCGTCGATCCGCCCGTCGGCCTTGGCCGCCGCGATCAGTGCGCGCAATACCGCGTGGCTGTGCTCCTCGACTTGCGGGCCGGCCAGCAGGTCCGCGGTCTGCGGTGTCTGCTGCGGTGCGGCCGACGCCTGACTGCGTTGCCAGGCCTGATAGGCCTGATAGGCCATCATGCCCAGCGAGGCGAGGGCCGCGTAGTTGGTGCCGCCGGAACGACTTTGCGTCCCACCGCCCAGCGCTCCGCCACCCAAACCGCCGCCACCGAGCAATCCGCCAAGCAGCCCGCCCAGGCCACCGAGTCCGCCGGCAGGCGCACCGCCACCGCTGGTGCCACCGCCACCGAGCAGGCCACCCAGCAAACCGCCGAGCCCGCCCAGGCCATCGCCGGCCGAGGCGCCACTTTGTTGTTGTCCCGCCGAGGCCTGGCCTCGCAGCAGTTGTTCGAGCAGATCACTGGTGTTCATGACGTCATCCTCAGGCAAAAGCGTAACGGCGTCAGGCAACGATAGACCTGCGCACGGGTTGCGCCAGCACCGTTTGGCTGACGCTGCTGCGGTGAAGCGATATCGGCGTCGAAAAATTTTCCCGGCCAGCTAAGATTCATGAAGGATGAACCTTATCCCGGCCCGACCGGTCGATAGCTGCAAACCCGACCCGGTTGGCCGCCACCCTTGTTGCTCAAGTGTGATTCCCGGCTTGCTTCACTTTCTGGAGAACGCCCCTGTGATATCGACCGTCCACATTGCCAGGCTCAAGGCCTGGGGCGCCCATGGTTTCACCGCGACCGGCGTGGTCACCGCCTTCCTCGCCACCCTCGCCCTGCTGGAAAACCAGCCGACCCATTGCCTGATGTGGCTGGGCGTCGCGCTGATCGTCGACGGCCTCGACGGAGCGCTGGCGCGCAAGGTCAACGTGCAGTCAGTGCTGCCGAGTTTCGACGGATCGATCCTCGATCTGGTGATCGATTACCTGACCTACGTGTTCATTCCGGCGCTGTTCATCTATCGCTACATTCCCCTGCCCGACTACACCCTGTTGCTGACGGTGTCGCTGATTCTGGTGTCGTCGCTGTTCTGCTTCTGCAACGTCAACATGAAGAGCAAGGACAACTACTTCGTCGGTTTCCCCGCCGCGTGGAACGTGGTCGCGCTGTGCCTGTACATCATCGCTCCGGGGCCGTGGATCACCTTCCTGACCGTGATCGGTCTGGCGCTGCTGACCATCACCCGGATGAAATTCCTGCACCCGTTCCGCGTGCGCCGGTTCATGCCGATCAATATTGCGGTGACGGCGATCTGGCTGTTGTGCAGCCTGTCGCTGGTGCTCAACCACCCGGTCATCAACCCGCTGGTGATGGGTTTGTGGTTGCTGGCATCGGCGTATTTCCTCGGCATCTGCATCTGGCGCACGGCGCTGGAGTGGTTTGATGCTTCGCACTTGAAATAGAAATCCCGTGGGAGCGAGCTGGCTCGCTCCCACATGGGTTTGCGCTCAACGCTTGGTTATGACCACCTCCAGATACTCACTCGGCACCACCATCGATTCCGGCCCCGCACGATTCAGCCCGTCGATCAGTTGCGTCAGATCCCCTTCCAGTGCCTGCCCGCTCTCTGGCGGCAGCGCCGCGAACGCCTTGTGCACCGGCCCGTACCAGTGGCGGAAGATGTCGATGAAGTGTGCCGCCGAGCGATAACGGAAATTGAAGTGGCGGCGAGTCACTTGCATCAGGAACTGGCGCTCATCGAAGTGTGAATGCAGCCAGGCTTCCGCCCCCCAGTTCGACGGCGGTTGCGCGCCGGCCGGCGGTGGCAGGTGACGGCCAAGGGTCTTGAACATCTGGCCAACGAAGCCTTCCGGTGTCCAGTTGGCCAGGCCGATCCGGCCGCCACGGCGACAGACCCGGGCCAGTTCCTGCGCAGCCTTGGCCTGATCCGGGGCGAACATCACCCCGAAGGTCGACAGCACCGCATCAAAACTGGCGTCGGCAAACGGCAGCGCTTCGGCATCGGCCACCTGAAAGGTCACATCCAGATGTTCGGCCCGCGCCCGGTCCTGGCCGCGCTCCAGCAGCGCCGCGACATAATCGGTGGACAACACCCGACAACCCCGACGCGCCGCCGCCAGCGTGGCATTGCCATTGCCGGCGGCGACGTCCAGCACTTCTTCATCGCAGCGCAAATCACAGGCTTCGGCGAGATTCTCACCGACGATCTGCAAGGTGGTGCCGATCACGGCATAGTCGCCACTGGCCCATGCGACTTTCTGGCGTTCCTTGAGGGCATTGAGATCGATGGGGGTGCTCATCAACAGGTGCTCCAAGACAGGCTGGATCGGGCTTTACTCGGCGGTGGTCGGGTCGATGACACTCATCACCCGAGACACGCTGTTGGCCGGGAATCCACCCAGCCGCGCATGCTCGCGCACCAGCTCCTCATCAGGGGCGATGTACACGCAGTAGATCTTGTCGGCGGTGACGTAACTCTGCAGCCACTGCACCTGTGGCCCGAGTTCACGCAACACCTGACAGGACGTTTGCGATACCGCCTTGAGTTCTTGCTCCGACAGGTTTCCGGCCCCTGGAATCTCGCGTTCAATCACGAATTTCGGCATGGCAACCTCACTTTCTTTTTATCAGTGACAGGGCGGATACAGCCCTGCTCTTTCACTATCGTCCCGAGACTGTGCGCCGTCCTTGCCAATCGTCTGGAGAGCCCCGTAAACCGGGACTTCGCCGATGAGTGGCGGGATTTTGTAAAGCGCTCGAAACAGATTCCGGGCAAACGAAAACGGCCCGGAGCATTCACCGCCGGGCCGTCGTCGATCAGGCTTATGCAGAAGGCGTCTTGGCCTCCTTGAGCAGTTGCTGAATCATCTGCTCCTGTGCCTCATAACGACCCTCGCCAAAGTGGGTGTAACGCACCTGCCCCTTGGCATCGATCAGGTAGTGCGCCGGCCAGTACTGGTTGTCGAAGTTGCGCCAGATCGCGTAGTTGTTGTCGATAGCCACCGGGTAGGTGATGCCGAGTTTCTTCACCTGATCCTTGACGTTGTCGATGATCCGCTCGTAACCGTATTCCGGGGTGTGCACGCCGATCACCACCAGGCCGTCCTTGCCGTACTTCTTCTCCCAATCCTTCACATACGGCAGGGTGTGCTGACAGTTGATGCAGTCGTAGGTCCAGAAGTCCACCAGCACCACTTTGCCGCGCAGGGATTCGGCGTTCAGCTCGGGTGAGTTCAGCCATTGCACCGCGCCGGCCAGCGATGGCATCGCACCTTTGCCCTGCTCGTCCGAAGTCGAATCCGCCCGCACTTTGCTGATGAAGTAGTCGATCACTTTCGGCGCGTTTTCCAACACGTTTTTCTCGACACTGGCGACGCCCTCGGACGATGTACCGGCCAGCAGGGTTCGATCGGCACCGGTGGAAATCACCACCGCCGCCGCCAGCACGGCGACACCTGCGCCACGACGGAACCAGCCCGTGAACGGGATCGACGGTTTCAATCGGTTGACCAGGCCACGACCGGCGAAAATCAGCGTCCCCAGCGACAGCGCACTGCCCGCGCCGTAGGCCAGCAGCAACAAGCTGGTCTGAGCGCTGGCGCCTTGCAGCATGGCACCGGTGAGGATCACACCGAGAATCGGGCCGGCGCACGGCGCCCACAACAGACCGGTGGCCACGCCGATCATCACCGACCCCATGGGGCCAGCCTTCTTGCGAGTGTCCGGATCCAGACGATTGCCGAGCAACACGAACGGCCGCGCCAGCCAGTCACCGATGCGTGCGGAAATCAGCGACAGCGCAAACAGCACCATCACGATCAGCGCGATGTGTCGGCCGGTGTTGTTGGCCTGGATCACCCACTCGCTGCTGACCACTGCGAGACTGGAGATCAGGGCGAAGGTCAGGGCCATGCCGCCGAGGGTCAGCAGGATCGACGAGCGCGTGCGGTCGGCGCCGGCAAACAGAAACGGCACCACCGGCAGGATGCAGGGGCTGAGGACAGTCAACAGACCGCCCAGGAACGCGATAAGGAACATGAGGTTCACCTCTTGAAGGATGGGCGGTCTGCCGATAAAAGAGGTGTCTGCCGCTCACCGGCAGACACACACGGGGACTCAGGCGTTCTGGCTGTCCAGCCATTGGCTCTGCGGGGTCCGGCTGGCACCGTTTTCGGCAACCATCTGCCCCTGCGGCGTATGGCTGGAGCCGTCTGCCGCGACCATCTGCCCTTGCGGCGTGTGGCTGGCGCCGTCGGCGGCGATCAAGGCATCGCTGCCCTGTTTCGCGACCGGGCTCAGTTGGAAGCAGGTGCTGCCGGCGCAGCTGCTCTGCTCGACGGCGCTGTTGGCGTGAGCCGCGACACCGGCAAAAGAGAAGGCAATGGCGGTCAGGAAACGCGATACGTTGTTCATGGCAATCTTCCTTTCAGTCAGTGGGTGGCGGATCAGTTCTGGTTGTCGCAGCCGTCGGCGAATTTGCTGTAGTCGAGCACGCGGGTCTGACCGGCCGAATCGAGGTAGGTCATGCGGGCGTCGACGATGCCGCAGGTCATCGATTTGTCTTCTTTCATCGAGATCACTTTCTGGATATCCAGATGGGTGCCGTAGGTGTAGGTTTGCGGGGCAACGGCTTCGGCGCGGGCCGACAGGGTGCAGATGTTCAGGGCAGCAAACAGGCAAGCGGCGATTACGGATTTGTTGGTCATGGCGTTTTCCTCAGGGCTTCAATGGGTAGATCGGTTGATTGAGCCGAGGCGCTGTGGTGTGCCTCGATGGAGCTCATTTAAAGCTCGCGAGGTATCCCGTCTGTGTCGGAAAACGGCCGGTATAAATCGCTACGTATCTCGCCCGCCGGGGGATACACAGCGATACAAAACCCTGAAAAAATCCTGATTTTGCGTCCACATGTATCCGTCGTTGCGGCAGATACACTGCAATACAAAGGCAGGCAGGCGAGCCCGCGCGGGCTCTATAGACTGCGAGACATTCCCCCACTTGATAGAGGTTTGGCTCCATGGATCATGTCGATCACATTCTCATCGTCGATGACGACCGCGAGATTCGCGAACTGGTTGGCAATTACCTGAAAAAGAACGGCCTGCGCACCACCGTGGTCGCCGATGGCCGGCAGATGCGCAGTTTTCTGGAAGCCAACACCGTCGACCTGATCGTGCTCGACATCATGATGCCCGGCGATGACGGCCTGCTGCTGTGCCGCGAATTGCGCGCCGGCAAACACAAGGCCACGCCGGTCTTGATGCTCACCGCGCGCAACGATGAGACCGACCGCATCATCGGCCTGGAAATGGGCGCCGACGACTACCTGACCAAACCCTTTGCCGCCCGTGAACTGCTGGCGCGAATCAATGCCGTGCTGCGCCGTACGCGCATGCTGCCGCCCAATCTGGTGGTCACCGAAAGCGGTCGCTTGCTGGCCTTCGGTCGCTGGCAACTCGACACCTCGGCCCGGCATCTGCTGGACACCGACGGTACCATGGTTGCCTTGAGCGGCGCCGAGTACCGTTTGCTGCGGGTGTTCCTCGATCATCCGCAACGGGTGCTGAGCCGCGATCAACTGCTCAACCTGACCCAGGGTCGCGACGCCGATCTGTTCGACCGCTCCATCGACCTGCTGGTCAGTCGTCTGCGTCAGCGTCTGCTCGACGACGCCCGCGAACCGGCCTACATCAAGACCGTGCGCAGCGAGGGTTATGTATTCTCGCTGCCGGTGGAAATCCTCGGAGCCCCGGCATGAAGGTTGCGCTGCACTGGCCGCGCACCCTCGCCTCGCGGTTGTCGCTGATTTTTCTGATCGGCCTGATCCTCGCCCAAGCCCTGTCGTTCGGCGCGCAGTATTACGAGCGCTACGAAAGCGCGAAGAACACCATGCTCGGTAACCTGGAAACCGACGTCTCGACCTCGATCGCGATCCTCGACCGCCTGCCGGCCGACGAGCGTCCGATGTGGCTCGAACGCCTGGCCCGGCCCAACTACGGTTACCTGCTCAGTGAGGGCGAACCGGGTACACCGATCGGCGCCGGCGAAGTGCCAATCGCGGTCACCTCGATCACCGACGCCATCGGCGAAGCCTATCCGCTGACCTTCACCGACATTCCGGGGCCGAAAAAGCACTTTCAGGGCCACTTGCGCCTGAGCGACGGCAGCCCGGTGACCATCGACGTGCGCCCGTCGATGGTGCCGCTGTCACCATGGCTGCCGGTGGTGCTGCTCGGGCAACTGGCGTTGATGATTGCCTGCACCTGGCTGGCGGTGCGCATCGCCATCCGTCCGCTCACCCGTCTGGCCAATGCGGTGGAAACCCTTGATCCCAACGCCCATCCGATCAATCTGGATGAACAGGGCCCGAACGAAGTGGCGTACGCCGCCCGTGCGTTCAACACCATGCAGGCGCGGATCGCCGCGTACCTCAAAGAGCGCATGCAGTTGCTGGCAGCGATTTCCCACGATCTGCAAACCCCGATCACCCGGATGAAACTGCGCGCGGAGTTCATGGACGACTCGGTGGAAAAGGACAAACTGTGGAACGACCTCGGCGAGATGGAGCACCTGGTGCGTGAAGGCGTGGCCTATGCCCGAAGCATCCACGGTTCGACCGAAGAAAGCCGGCGCACCAACCTCGATTCGTTCCTCGACAGCCTGGTGTTCGACTACCAGGACATGGGCAAAGAAGTGCAGTTGAGCGGCAGGAGTGAAGCGGTCATCGACACCCGCCCCCATGCCCTGCGCCGAGTGCTGGTCAACCTGACCGACAACGCGCTGAAGTTTGCCGGCGCTGCCGAGCTGTTGATCCAACGGGACAAGACCGGCCTGTCGATCAAGGTGATGGATCGCGGGCCGGGCATCGCCGAAGAAGAACTGGCCCAGGTGATGGAGCCGTTCTACCGCGTGGAAAACTCGCGCAACCGCAGCACCGGCGGCACCGGCCTCGGTCTGGCGATTGCCCAGCAACTGGCGATGGCGCTGGGTGGTTCGCTGAATCTGAGCAACCGTGAAGGTGGTGGATTGTGTGCTGAACTCAAGTTGCCGCTTCAGGCCTGAGACAAACAAAAAGACCCGGGGAGCCATCGTGCTCCCCGGGTCTTTTTGTTGGTGGGATCAGTTGATTCCGATCACACCGTCTTCATGCATCTGTTGCAACAACGCCAGCCCGCTGTCCATGAACGATGCAGTTCCTGGCAAACCTGCCTCCATCGCCAGACCCTCCAGTTGCTCACGACCGCTCAGCAACGGGAACTCGCCAACCCGCTGCAACAACCGCCACGCCAACGGACTCAGCTCGGAAAACTTCACACTGAAATCCGCCGCGCGCCGCACCAGCAACAACGTTGGCTGGGCCGGTGGCGTGGACAGCTGATATTCAGGGCTGAGGATCTGCACCGGCCACGCATACGCCAATGGCCAGGCCAGCGCCGAAACCAGCAATGGCCGTTCCAGCAACAGCGCGGGATCACTTGCCGGCAGCGGATCGGCATCGGACTGCTGCAACACCATCTCCACCCACTCGTAATGCGCCAGTTCCACTAGAAACGCCGGCCACTCGCCCGCACTCAACACGGCGGGCTCCGAGGCGAGGTAACCGACGAACTCCTCGGCGATCTCACCGAATTTCGGCGTCTGTGCCCGGTAGTCCCGCAGGAAGCCGCGAATCAGCAGGCGCCAACGCTCCTGGCCGATGATCCGGATCAGCACCGGAAAGGTCCCGCCCAACAGTTGCGAGACATTGTTGAACACCAGATCGCGATAGACGTTAACCCGTACCGCGTCCATCTCGGTCGGCGGCTTCTGGTTCTCGGGATCGCGCAGGTAGCGCGTCAGGGCCCGTTGTTGCTGCTCAAGATTATCCACGCTGACCTCCTTGATTCTGCAAGCGGCGAATGGTCTGCAACTCCGCTACCAGTTCGGCGAAGGCCGGGAAGTTGAAGTCGCGTTCGAGCAAGGTCGGCTGTGCGCCAAAGCGTGCGTAGGCCTCTGCCAGCAGCGACCAGACCACGGGTTTCACCGAAGCGCCGTGGGTGTCGATCTTCAGCGTGTCGGACTCGTCGAAATGCCCGGCGACATGCATCCCGACCACCCGGCCCGGCTCAATCCCGGCCAGAAACGTCTGCGGGTCGAAACCGTGGTTGATCGAGTTGACGTAGACGTTGTTGACGTCCAGCAGCAGATCGCAATCGGCCTCGCGCAGTACGGCGTTGGTGAAGCTCACCTCGTCCATGTCCTGCCGGGGAGCGGCGTAATAGGAAACGTTTTCCACTGCCAGGCGCCGGCCGAGGATGTCCTGGGCCTGACGGATCCGCGCGGCGACGTGGTGCACGGCCTCTTCGGTGAATGGCAGCGGCAGCAGGTCATAAAGGTGACCGTCATCGCTGCAATAGCTCAAGTGTTCGCTATACAGCGGCACGTTGTAATGATCGAGAAACACCCGGACTTCCCGAAGGAAGTCGACGTCCAGCGGCGCCGACCCGCCGAGCGACAACGACAAGCCATGGCAAGACAACGGATAACGCTCGGCCAGTTCGCGCAGCGCGGCACCGTGGGCACCGCCGACACCGATCCAGTTTTCCGGGGCGACTTCGAGAAAGTCGAAATCGCCGGTGCGGGCGGCTTGAAGATCTTTCATCAGGCCGCGACGCAGGCCGAGCCCGACGCTGGCCTGCAAGGTGGGGTGGGGAATCTGCATGGGCAAGACCTCTGCAATAGTGCCGCCGACAGTGGCGGCCGAGAGGCCCAGTTAAACCGGCGGGTGTATCGCTGCTGTGTGGGCGATGCGCGGGAAATGGCGGTTTTTGTATCGGCGGTGAGCCCGTACACAATGGGATACAGAGCCGCTGCCCTCTTCCTGAACGGCATGCCGACTACCAAACAGGCGACGTTCGAAGCCCGCCCCGGTTCCTGACAGGCCGAAGAGCTCAGAGCTTCCGGATGACACCTACACATGCCGACGAAAGAGCCTACCTCCGCAAGAGAATCAGCTGATTGAATTATTATTTTTGACAGATTAAAGAAACCAAAAAAAACCCGTACCAGCCGAAACTGACACGGGCTTTTCCCCACATTAACGACCGCTACTTCAGGTCGTCAAAGTGATCTCGCAGGAACTCGTAAAAGCGAAACGCTTTCAACAATCTCCATACGAGGCTCAACGTACGCAACAAAAGCTTCATACGTTTTGGCCTCCAAGGTTGGGGGCCAAACCTCCAGCGCACTTACCGGATCACGCGTGCCTTCGGAAGAACACGCCAGTACTTCCGGTGAGGCGGCCGGTTGAAATCCTCCGAACCATCATTCCGGCACGGATGCAAAACCGTGTCAGAGGGCGTAAAACCGTTAGGCCACCAGCCGAACCCTACCGCTGCACCAGGGTGTGAGCGCGAGCATGTTAACCTGTAATCGCAGGTCGTAAGTTTCGGCCCAGTGATTCTCGAATGAAAAAAGCGCATCTTTTGTAAAGCGTTATTTCTGTCAGCATTGCTCTCCGACATCAGGTACTGAAATCACTGCCGAGTGATCTCTAATACACCTACTCATGGCGGGTAAAAATTACATTGCAAGGATAGGAAAAGCTCAATAACATGCCCCCACGCCAGTGCTTCCGGTGAGACGCACTAAGCCTCAGCCGCAATCTGAGGCTTGCTAAAAAACCGCCCGCAAGGCGGTTTTTTTTCGCCCGTCGTTTGCTCCTGGCGGGCATGGGCCGGTGCTCTGACCTGGCTCAAAAAGCGAAATCGTCCTGAGTCGCATCGTCTCGCACAGGACAGGAACCGTCGGCGGAAAATTCGGGAGCCCACGCTAACGTGGGAGAACGCACCACCGCGATACAAGGCTCGAAAATCACGCAGCCCACTCCCGCCAGCACCAACTCCGGCTAGACTCAAACATTACCCAGTCGAGGGGGACGCAGGACAGCAGTGTCGCCCTGCCCGTTTCCACGACCACCGCCCGGTGGTGAATGCCTCGACCCCCATCACCACCGGACTGTGATCCTTGACAGGAGCACATGACATGGACGAGGCCAGACTCAACGAGTTCATGGGCAAACTGGTCAACGACATGGGCGGCGCGGCGATGCTGGCCAATGTCATCGTCGGCGAAGAACTTGGCTTGTATAAGGCCATGGCCGACAGCCAGCCGATCGCCCCGGAAACCCTCGCCGAAAAAACCGCCTGCAACACCCGACTGGTGCGCGAATGGCTCAGCGCCCATGCGGCGTCCGGCTACATGGAACATCTGGACGGCAAATTCCGCCTGCCGGAAGAACAGGCCATGGCCCTGGCCAAGGAAGATTCGCCGGTCTATGTCGCCGGTGGCCTCGGCGTGGTGGCGTCGTTTTTCCACGACAAGGACAAACTGGTCAAAGCCATGCGCGGCAACGGCGCCCTGCCCTGGGGCGATCACCATCCGTGCATGTTCACCGGCACCGAGCGGTTCTTCCGTCCTGGCTACAAAGGGCACCTGATCGCCGAATGGCTGCCGGCGCTGGAGGGCGTGGTGGCCAAACTCGAAGACGGCGCCAAGGTCGCCGATGTCGGCTGCGGTCATGGCGCCTCCACGGTGATCATGGCTCAGGCTTATCCCAACTCGCGTTTCGTCGGATTCGACTATCACGCGCCTTCGGTGAGTGTCGCCACCCAGCGGGCCGAAGAAGGTGGTGTCAGCAGCCGTGCGAAGTTTTTCCAGGGCACGGCGAAAAGCTTTCCCGGCGATGACTACGACCTGATCTGCTACTTCGACTGCCTGCACGACATGGGCGATCCGGTCGGCGCGGCGCGGCATGCCTACGATTGCCTGAAGGACGACGGCACGGTGCTGTTGGTCGAACCCTTTGCCAACGACACGCTGGACGACAACATCAACCCGGTCGGGCGGCTGTTCTATGCCGCGTCGACGTTCATCTGCACGCCGAACTCGCTGTCTCAGGAAGTGGGCCTGGGGCTTGGCGCGCAAGCCGGCGAGATGCGCTTGCGCAAAGTGTTCAGCGAAGCCGGGTTCAAGCGGTTCCGGCGGGCGACGCAGACGCCGTTCAACCTGATACTGGAGGCACGCAAGTAAAGGTCGATACCGGGCGCCTCCATAAGAGGCGCCCGGCAGTGCTAACCTGCAAGGCACTCACAGCCTGCGGAGCGCTGACCATGCTCGACCGCCCCCTCCACGAACATCTCGATTATCTGCAACAGGCCATGGCTGACGGCCATTTCGTGGTGCTGACCGGCGCCGGCATCAGCACGCCGTCGGGCATTCCGGACTACCGCGACACCAACGGAGTTCGCCGGGGCCGGCAGCCGATGATGTATCAGGAATTTCTGTCGGCGCCCGAGTCGCGCCGTCGCTACTGGGCCCGGGCGATGCTCGGTTGGCCACGCGTACGTCAGGCGCAACCGAATGCAGCTCACGAGGCACTGGCCAGCCTGCAAAGCCACGGCCGGATCGGCGGCCTGATCACCCAGAATGTCGATACCTTGCACGATCAGGCCGGCAGTCACGATGTCATCGAACTGCACGGCAGCCTGCATCGGGTGCTGTGTCTGGATTGCGGTTTGCGCAGCGAGCGGGATTCGATTCAGCAATTGATGGAAACGCAGAACCCGTATCTGGCAGGTGTCGATGCGGTGCAGGCGCCGGACGGCGATACCCTGCTCGACCCGGCTTTCGAGGCGCGTTTTCAGGTGCCGCATTGTCCGCATTGCGAAGGCGAGCGGATGAAACCGGACGTGGTGTTTTTTGGCGAGAACGTGGCGCAACCGACGGCGGCGCGAGCCATGGCGCTGGCAGAAAATGCTGCCGGGATGCTGGTGGTCGGGTCGTCGTTGATGGCGTATTCGGCGTTTCGCCTGTGCCGAGTGATGGCGGATCGGGGCAAGCCGCTGATTGCGATCAATCTGGGGAAGACCCGGGCGGATGAGTTGCTGGATTTGAAGATCGAGGCGTCTTGCGAACAGTTGTTGCCGCTGCTGACACAACGCCTCAATGCTCAGCCTTAAGGATGTCGAACAACGCCTGCGCCGCCGCCGACAACTCATTCCCGGAGTCAGTCAACACGCCAATCGCCCGCTCCACCACCGGCTCATGCAACGTCAGACACCGCGCCCCCAGTTCGCGCATCTGCTCGGCGCACAACGCCGGCACCGCGCTGACGCCCAGCCCGCTGGCAACCATCCGCCCCACCGTCGCCAGTTGATGGCTTTCGAATTCCACCGGCAGTTTCATGCCCCGGGCCTGCAGGTGTTCTTCCAGCATCACCCGCACCGTGGACGGGCGTTGCAGGGTGATGAACGGTTCCTGCAGCAAAGTCTGCCAGTCGATGTCGGTGCGCCGGGCCAGCGGCGAATCCTGTGGCACCACCGCGACGAAGCGGTCCTTATAAAGAGGTGTGAAGGTCAGCGACGTGTTCTGCAACGGCTCGAACGCCACGCCGAGTTCGACCTGACGATCGCGGACCATTTCCAGCACTTGCTCGTTGATCACGTCGTTGACCGTCACGTTGACGTTCGGATAACGCGCGCGGAAGGTCTTGAGGATCGGCGGCAGCAGGTTGCCGGCAAACGACGGCATTGCCGCCAGTGTCACCCGTCCTCGTTGCAGGCTGAAGCGCTGGCGCATTTCGTCTTCGGCGTTGTCCCAGTCGGCGATCAGGCGCCGGGCCAGTGGCAACAGCGATTCCCCTTCCGGGGTCAGCGCCACGTTGCGCGTGTTGCGGCTGAACAGGCGCCCGCCCAGTCCCTCTTCCAGCGCCTTGATGGTCAGGCTCAGCGCAGACTGCGACAGGTGCAGGCGCTCGCAGGCCACGGCGAAACTCAGGCTCTGGGCGACAGCGAGAAAGGCGCGGATCTGCTTGATGGTCATGGTCGCGTTGCTCCAGTTGCCAGCTTCAAGCGTTAAGCTGCAAGACAAAGGATGGGTATTTGATGAGCTTTATCAATCAATCAACCTCAAAAATCAACTTAACAAATATATCCCCCAGCGAGACACTCCAGTCATTCGGCTAGCCAGCCGCCCGACAAACAATAAAAGAGGTGCATATGGCAGGTTTCGACAAGCGCGTGTATTCCTACGAGGAAGCCATGGCGGGCCTTGAAAACGGCATGACCGTGATCGCCGGTGGCTTTGGCCTGTGCGGCATTCCGGAAAACCTGATCGCCGAGATCAAACGCAAAGGCACCCGCGACCTCACCGTCGTCTCCAACAACTGCGGCGTGGATGGCTTCGGCCTCGGCGTGCTGCTGACCGACCGCCAGATCCGCAAGGTGGTCGCCTCCTACGTCGGCGAAAACAAACTGTTCGAAGAGCAACTGCTCAAAGGCGACATCGAAGTCGTCCTGACCCCGCAAGGCACACTCGCCGAAAAAATGCGCGCAGGCGGCGCCGGCATCCCGGCCTTCTTCACCGCCACCGGCGTCGGCACTCCGGTTGCCGAAGGCAAGGAAGTGCGTGAATTCCACGGTCGCAAGTACCTGATGGAAGAATCCATCACCGGCGACTTCGCCATCGTCAAAGGCTGGAAAGCCGACCACTTCGGCAACGTCATCTACCGTCACACCGCGCAGAACTTCAACCCGCTGGCCGCCACCGCCGGCAAGATCACCGTGGTCGAAGTCGAAGAAATCGTCGAACCCGGCGAGCTGGATCCGTCGCAGATCCACACCCCCGGCATCTACGTCGACCGGGTCATTTGCGGCACGTTCGAAAAACGCATCGAACAACGCACCATCCGCAAATAATCCAGGCTGACGGAGAACAAGAACATGGCACTTACCCGCGAACAAATGGCTCAACGCGTCGCCCGCGAAATGCAGGACGGCTTCTACGTGAACCTCGGCATCGGCATCCCGACCCTGGTCGCCAACTACATCCCCGACGGCATGGAAGTCATGCTGCAATCGGAAAACGGCCTGCTCGGCATGGGCCCTTTCCCGACTGAAGACACCATCGACGCCGACATGATCAACGCCGGCAAACAGACCGTGACGGCGCGCATCGGCGCTTCGATCTTCAACTCTGCCGAGTCCTTCGCGATGATCCGTGGCGGTCACGTCGATTTGACCGTGCTCGGGGCCTTCGAAGTGGACGTGCAAGGCAACATCGCCTCGTGGATGATCCCCGGCAAACTGGTCAAGGGCATGGGCGGCGCGATGGACCTGGTGGCTGGCGCCGACAACATCATCGTCATCATGACCCACGCGTCCAAGGACGGTGAGTCCAAACTGCTGAGCCAGTGCAGCCTGCCGCTGACCGGCGCCGGTTGCATCAAGCGCGTGCTGACGGACCTGGCGTATCTGGAAATCGAAAATGGCGCTTTTGTCCTCAAGGAACGCGCACCTGGCGTCAGCGTCGAGGAAATCGTCGCCAAAACCGCTGGTAAACTGATCGTCCCGGATCACGTGCCGGAAATGCAGTTCGCTGCCGAGTGAGGAATTCGAAAATGCAAGACGTCGTCATTGTTGCCGCCACGCGTACCGCGATCGGCAGTTTCCAGGGATCGCTGGCCACCGTTTCCGCCGTGGATCTGGGCGCAGCGGTCATCCGCCAGTTGCTTGAGCAGACCGGTCTCGACGGTGCCCAGGTCGATGAAGTGATCATGGGCCAGGTGCTGACCGCCGGCGCCGGCCAGAACCCGGCGCGCCAGTCGGCGATCAAGGCCGGCCTGCCCCACGCCGTACCCGCCATGACCCTGAACAAGGTCTGCGGCTCGGGCCTCAAGGCCCTGCACCTTGGCGCCCAGGCGATCCGTTGCGGCGACGCTGACGTGATCATCGCCGGCGGCCAGGAAAACATGAGCCTGGCCAACTACGTCATGCCGGGCGCGCGCACCGGTCTGCGCATGGGTCACGCGCAAATCGTCGACACCATGATCAGCGATGGCCTGTGGGACGCGTTCAACGATTACCACATGGGTATCACCGCCGAGAATCTGGTCGAGAAGTACGAGATCAGCCGCGAGCAGCAGGACGCCTTCGCTGCCGCGTCGCAACAGAAAGCAGCCGCTGCCATCGAGGCCGGGCGTTTTGTCGATGAAATCACCCCGATCCTGATCCCGCAGCGCAAAGGCGATCCGGTAGCGTTCAAGGTCGACGAACAGCCACGGGGCGACACCACCGCCGAATCCCTGGCCAAACTACGTCCGGCCTTCAAGAAGGACGGCAGCGTCACCGCCGGCAACGCTTCGTCGCTGAACGACGGCGCCGCCGCGGTGATTCTGATGAGCGCCGAAAAAGCCAAGGCCCTGGGCCTGCCGGTACTGGCGAAAATCGCCGCTTACGCTAACGCGGGCGTCGACCCGGCGATCATGGGCATCGGCCCGGTGTCGGCCACCCGCCGCTGCCTCGACAAGGCTGGCTGGAACATCGGCCAACTGGATCTGATCGAAGCCAACGAAGCCTTCGCCGCGCAATCCCTGGCAGTGGCCAAGGATCTGCAATGGGATCTGGACAAGGTCAACGTCAACGGCGGCGCCATCGCCCTCGGTCACCCGATCGGTGCATCGGGCTGCCGTGTACTGGTGACCCTGCTGCACGAAATGATCAAGCGTGATGCGAAAAAGGGTCTGGCGACCCTGTGCATCGGCGGCGGTCAAGGCGTGGCCCTGGCACTGGAACGCGCGTAAGCGCAAAACAGGCACAACAGCGGGCGGCGGATCCACGACATCCGCCACCCGTTGGCAACAAGCCCGGTACGACTCACGTCGCACCGGGTATTTTTTTGCCTGAGCGTCAGTCGAACTTCACCAGATTCAGCACCGGCAACGGCCCGCCCGGGAACTGCACCAGTCGCGCACCCACGCTCAACTCGCCCAGGTCGATCCCGAAGAAGCCGAGCTGATCGATCAGCGCGCCGACTTCTGCCTTGGCCTGCGCATCATCCCCGGACAGGAACAACACGCGCTTGCCGCCCTCCGACGCTGGGTCCGCTTCCAGCAAACGCGCCAGCAAATGGTTGAACGCCTTGACCATCCGCGCACCCGGCACCCATTCAGCGAACACTTCGCTGGACGGCCGCCCCTGCAAATCCACCGGTTTGAACGAAGGCGCTTCAATCGAGTTGTTGGCGTCGATGACGATCCGCCCGCCGAAGTCCGGCAGCCCGGCCAGTGCGGTCGGCAGTTTCGACCAGTTCACCGCGACCAGCACGATGTCCTGGGCAGCGGCTTCTTCACGAGTAACGGCGCGGGCGGTCGGGCCGAGTTCTGCGACCAGATCAGCCAAGGTCTCCGGCCCGCGACTGTTGGCGATGACCAACGGGATGCCCTGACGCGACAAGGCTTTGGCAAACGCTGAACCGATGGCGCCAGCGCCGATGATTCCGATAGTGCTCATGGTGTTCTCCAGAAGGTTTGGTAAGACTCGAAACGAATCTTGCGCTTGCCATTCCCACTTGATTAGCCGGTAATGCCTTGAATGATCTTCAAGCATCGCTATCAGGTCGAAACCATGGAAACCCTCGCCAATCTCGAATCCTTCGTCCGCAGTGCCGAAACCGGCAGCTTCTCCGCCGCCGCACGGTTGCTGGCGCTGACCCCGGCAGCGGTCAGCCGCAACGTGGCGATTCTTGAGCGCAACCTCGACGTGCGGCTGTTTCAGCGCTCGACCCGCAAGCTGTCGCTGACCGAGGCCGGGGAAGGTTTTCTGGCGAGCATCGGAGGCAATCTCGATGCCTTGCAGGCCGCGATTGCAGCGGTGGCAACCGAGCGCGGCGAGCCGGCAGGTGTGCTCAAGATCAGCCTGCCGCCGACATTCGGTATCGATCACATGCTGCCGCTGCTGCCGGAGTTTCTGGCGCGCTATCCGCTGATTCGCCCGGAATGGCACTTCGAAAATCGTCAGGTGGATTTGATCGCCGAGGGTTACGACGTGGCGATTGGCGGCGGGTTCGAGCTGACGCCGGGCGTGGTTTCCCGGCGACTGGCATCCGCTGAAATACTGGCAGTGGCCTCACCGGCCTATCTGGCCGGACGCACCCTGCCCCGGCATCCGACAGACCTCGCCGACCACCAGGGCATCGTTATGCGCGGCCTGCGCACCGGGCGTATCCGCCAATGGCAGATGCACAACGACGCTGGCGAACAGGCCAGCGCCCTGCTGAATCCTAATATTGTGCTGAACGATCCGATGGCCATGCGCAAGGCGGCGCTGCTGGGCCTCGGCGTGACGATGCTGGTGTTGCCCGATGTCAGCGTGCAGATCGAGCACGGTGAATTGGTGCGGCTGTTGCCGGACTGGCACTGCGATGCCGGGGCGATATCGCTGTACTACCCGAGCCGCACCTTGATGCCGGCCAAGACCCGGGTGTTCATTGATTTTGTGGTGGAGGCCTTCGGCCGTTAGGCGGCCAGCTGCAGAATCAGCCAGGCATTGGCGCCGCTGATCACCACAAACAGTCCCCAAGCCAGAATCCGGGTCGGCAACCGGTTCACAAACGGCCCCATCAGCTGTTTGTCGTTGGTCATGCGAATCAGCGGATACAGCGCAAACGGCAATTGCAGGCTCAACACCACCTGACTCAGCACCAGCAACTTGCCCACCGCGCCGTCGCCCATCAGCCACACGCCGATGAACGCCGGGATCAGCGCCAGCCCTCGGGTGATCAGGCGCCGCTGCCAGCAGGGAATCCGCAGGTTCAGATAACCTTCCATGATCACTTGTCCGGCGATGGTGCCGGTGAACGTCGAGCTCTGCCCCGACGCCAGCAGCGCCACGCCGAACAGCACACTGGCCAGCGCGCCGCCCACCAGCGGATCGAGCAAGTGGTAGGCGTCCTGGATGTCCACCACGTCGGAGTGTCCGGTCTGATGGAACGCTGCCGCCGCGAGAATCAGAATCGCCGCATTGACCAGCAATGCCAGCGCCAGCGAGCCGATGGTGTCGATGCGTGCCAGGTTCACCGCGTCCTGCTTGCTCGCGAGATCCTGGCCGATCAGCCGCGTTTGTACGATCGAGGTGTGCAGGTACAAGTTGTGTGGCATCACCGTGGCGCCGAGGATGCCGATGGCCAGGTACAGCGGCGCCGCATCGCTGATGGCCGACAGTGACGGTTTGAAGCCTTGGGCGACGTCCGGCCAGTACGGTTTGATCAGCAATAACTCGACGAAGAAGCACACGCCGATGGTGCCCACCAGTACCAGCATGATCGCTTCCAGTCGGCGGAAACCACGGTTTTGCAGGGCCAGCACCAGCAACGTATCAAATGCGGTCAGGGCGATGCCGAAAGTCAGCGAACACCCCAGCAACAGGTGAAACGCCAGTGCGCAACCGAGCACTTCCGCAAGGTCGGTGGCGATGATCGAAATTTCCGCCAGCACCCATTGCAGCCGTGCCGTCGGGGTGCTGTAGCGTTCGCGGGACAGCTGCGCCAGATCACGCCCGGTGGCGATACCCAACCGCGAACACAGGCATTGCACAACCATGCCCGCCAGACTCGCCAGCAGCACCACGAACAACAGGCTGTAGCCGAAGCGCGAACCGGCCTCGATGGCGGTGGCCCAGTTGCCCGGGTCCATGTAGCCGATCGACACCAGCAAACCGGGGCCGGCAAAACGCAGCACGCGTTTGAAGAACGAGGCATTCGGATCAACCGGGACGCTGCCGGCCACTTCCGGTGGGCAGAACGGCGCGGTGGCGATTTTGGGCAAACTGAATTTCACGCACACATCCAGAAACAAGTCGAAAGACGCAGCTTAGACGTTTCAGTCCACGCGCCCAAGCGCCGATGTGCTGCGTTCAGGGTTTGGCAGTGCCGAGCAATTGCTGGCGCAGTTCGGGATTGCGCGTGCGCGGATCCAGCCAGATGTTGAAAAATGCCCGGGCGAACAACGGGTCGTCGATTTCGTGCTGCAACTGCTGGCCGACAAAGAACCGCGCGCCCTGCCCCGGCAGATACACCCCGGTAATCCGCGTGCCGGCCTGCACATCGACAAACGATTGCTGCATCTGCGTTTGCCACACCGCCAATTGCGCCGGACTGATGGAAGAACCAGCCAGGCGTTTGATCTCGTCGACACTGGCCTTCACCAAATCATCGCGGGACACATTGCGCCGGTAGATCAATTCCAGGGCGAAGGGCTGACCATCGGCCAGCGGACGCGCGGCACTCCATAGCCGGGCGTTATAAATGTCGAAGCCGAACACACTGAAATCCCCGGTGCCGATGATCTGCGCACCGGGCACCGAATCCTGCCAACTGGCCCAGGTCGGCGTCAGCAGCAGCGCCCACAAGCCGATTCCGCAGCATCCACGCAACACCTTCGGTGTTCTGCTCATCGCGGCATCGACTCCGGTAAACCCTGATAGTCAGAGCATAGTCGGCGATCAGTCCTGACACTTTGTATACATTTATTGCATGCATCTGCAGCAATCCGCCAGCGACAGTGCTAACGTGGCCCTCATTGACCCGATGGAGACACTTGCGTGCTGATCCTCAAACTGCTGCTGATTCCCGGTTTCCTGCTGCTGATTTCCCTGGCCGGCAAGCGTTGGGGGCCCAGCGTGGCCGGGTGGCTGTCGGGGTTGCCGGTGGTGGTCGGGCCGATTCTGTTCTTCCTCGCCATCGAACAAGGCCCGGCATTTGCCGCGCAGTCGGCGGTGGCGGCACTGTCGGCCATGTTTGCGATGATCGCGTTTTGCGTCACTTATGCGCAGGTGGCGCAGCGGGCGAACTGGCCGTTGGCGCTGATTGTGTCTTTGTCGGTCTGGGCGGTGCTGGCGTTGATCCTGTCGCTGATTCCGGCGTCGTTGCCCTTCTCGGTCGGCGCCGCGGCGACCGCCCTACTCGCCGCGCCGTATCTGTTTCCCAAGGTGCAACCGGTGGTCGGCGGCCCCGCGCCGAAGTCGGACAAACTGGTCTGGCGGATGATCGCCGGCGCGGCGTTGACGCTGGTGGTGACGATGCTGGCCAGCACCGTCGGCGAGCGCTGGAGCGGATTGCTCGCGGTGTTCCCGGTGCTGGGCAGCGTGATGGCGGTGTTTTCCCAGCAGACGCGGGGGCCGGCGTTTACCGCCGCGTTGTTGCGGGCGACGGCGACGGGGATGTATTCGTTTTCGGCGTTTTGTCTGGTCCTGGCACTGACCGTTCCAAACCTGGGCTTCGGCGGCTTCGCCGTGGCTGTGGCCGTTTCGGTGGCGATGCTGGGCGTCACCCGGCAGTTGCTGGCCAAACCGGCGCCTGCGCCGTCGACGAACTGAACCCGCCCGGACAAACCGCTCTGGAGTGCCGGGTATGCTCCGTGGGATGATCGCCGCCCAAGCGCGACCATCCCTCGGAGATTCGAATGTCATTGCTTAGCAAGAAAGCCGTCGTCCTGTTGTTGGCGGCGGTGGCCGGTTTCGGCGCCGTCAGTGCCCAGGCGGCCAAGGCCAAAGAGAAGGCTGTCGCCGAGAAAGTCTCGATGCTCGACGGCAAGTTCAGCTTTGTCCTGCCCAAAGGTTTTGTCGCCGATCCGTTGCCTGCCGGCCCGACCGGTGCCAAAGGCACGATGTACACCAACGACGCCACCAAGACGGTGGTCATCACCGCCGAAAACCAGATTCCCGAAGGCAACAACGTCAAGGACAACGACAGTGCGTTCCTCGATGGCACCGTCTCCGATTTCATCGACGCACAGCGCAAGGCGCTTCCGGACTTCAACAAGCTCAGCGAAAAAAGCCTGACCCGCAAAGGCAACGGCCTGGGCCTGCGTCAAGTGGACAGCACCGCGACCCAGGGCGGCGGCCAGACCCTCAACACCACGTTGATGGCCGGCTCCGGCACACGCATGGCACTCGTCCAGGTGATTTCCCGGGCCAGCGACAAGAGTGGTCACGATGCGCTGGTGAAAAACATCCTCAGCGAAAAGTGATCCTCAAGGATTGAGTCGCTGCAACCAGTCGTTCAGATCCCGAAGCTCGGCCGCGCTGATGCTGTGGCCGACGCCGGGATAGGCATGGAACGCCGGTTTGTAATCCAGCTTCTCGAGCAGATCTTTGGCCGCGGTGGCGCCACTGTAAGGCACGCGGTCATCCGCCGTGCCATGGCCGATGAAGATCTCCAGCGGCGGGTGCTGTTGCTCTGACTTCAGCTCACCCTTGAGCACCGGCAACACTCGCCCGCTCAATGCGGCAATGCCCCCGACCGCCGCCGGCTGCCGCAGCCCCACTTCATACGTCATCATCGCGCCCTGGCTGAAACCGATCAGGTACACCTTGTCCGGTCGGGCGTGATATTTCTGCGCCGCTGCAGCGATAAAGGCTCGCAGCTTCTGGCTGGCATCCTTCAGATCATCGGTCTCGCCGTTGTAGGCACCGTCACCTTTCTTGCGAAACCACTGGAAACGCCCTTCCCCCAACGCCATCGGCGCCTGCACCGACAGGTAGTTGTACTGCTTGGGCAGCTGAAATTTCATACCGATCAGATCGGCCTCGTTACTGCCATAGCCATGCAGGAAAACCACCAACGGACGCTGTTCGGCGTCCGGATGAACCTGGGCCAGGTAGTTGAGTGGCAGATCGGATTGCAGCGAGGTTTGAGCATGGACGGCGCTGGACGCCAGCAGAGTCAACAGAGCAAACACCTTCAACATAAGCCTTCCTTCACACAGTGCAGGGTTCGGGGCAGAGCCTAACACTGTGATCCGGAAGATGGGGTCATCAGTCGTTGATCAACTTGCCCGCCCGAATCGGCTCGCGCCCCGCCACTTTCGCCTGCCAGATGCCCGGCTGGGTGTAACGTCCACGGTCGATGGCGAACAGCACGCCACTGGTGCCGGCGCGCACGGTGGTCACGCGGTCCTGCAACGGATCGACCACTTCGAACAGCGCATCACCGCGCTCAACCCATTCACCGGCATTGCGCAGGAAACTCACCACGCCATGGTGTGGGGCAAACAGATATTCGGTGCCTTCGAACGGCATGCCTTCGCAGCACTCGTTCGGCGCTGTCGGCCATTCGCCGCTGATGAAGCCCTGTTCGGCGAGGAAACCCAGAATCGCTTCGCAATTGGCCTGGGCCTGATCGACGCGGGTGTCGCCCATGCTGCCCAGCTCCAGGGTGGTGGCGAGGTTGGCCGGCGGGATCGCCGCCTCCGGGAACAGCCGCGCCAGACGCAACCACGGCGTGGAGCAGGATTCATCGAACGAACTGCCGCCGGAGTCTTCACACAACAGCGCCACACCGGCCTTCAGGCGCGCGGCCAGGGATTGCCACTGCGGCCAGTGTTGCGGCAATGCGTAGATGTGAATCGCCGCATCGAAATCGCAGTGCAGGTCCAGCGTGATATCGGCCTCACAGGCATGGCGCAGCAACAGGCGATGCAGCGCTTCCAGTTGCGAAGCCGGGGCCGGCAGTTCGTCGAGTATCAGGCCCATAGTCTGACGGATCAACGCGATGTTGGCCTCGGCATCGTTACCCAACTGATCGCCGATGCGCGCGGCCACCGGGGCGCTGAGTTCGACGAAGGAACGGTTGAAATTCTTGCCGCTCGCCAGTTCGAAACGACCCATGTGACTGCCTTGCAGGTGTTGATCGAGACCGATCGGGTTGGCCACCGGCACCAGTTCAATCACGCCTTGTAACTGACCGTTGTTTTCCAGCTCGGCCAGGCGTTTTTTCAGTTCCCACGCGGTACGCATGCCCGGCAGCTCATCGGCGTGCAGGCTGGCATGGATGTAGACCTTGCGCGGGCCGGCGCCGTAACGGAAGACGCTGAGGGAACGTTCGCTGCCCAAGTGGCTCCAGGGCAGAACATGATCGATGCGTTGCATGGGGAACTCCGGAAACTCTGTCGTCGCTGCCGCAAGCAGTGACCGTGTTGGAAATGTGCTGACAGGATAAATCACAGGCGAAAAAAAGTGGCCACCGCATTAACGGGGCCACTTTTTTCTACGGCGTATTAATGGCCGTACACGTCAAAGTCGAAGTACTTGTCCTGCACTTGCTTGTACTTGCCGTTGGCGCGGATTTCGTTGATGGCAGTGTTGAATTTCTCTGCCAGCTCGGTATCGCCTTTACGCACGGCAATGCCGGCGCCACCGCCGAAGTACTTGGCGTCTTCGTAGGTCGGGCCGACGAATTCGAAGCCTTTGCCGGCGTCGGTTTTCAGGAAGCCGTCGCTCAGGTTGACCGAGTCGGCCAGCATCGCGTCGATCCGACCGGACACCATGTCCAGGTTGGCCTCCTGCTGCGAACCGTAACGCACCAGTTCGATCCCGGCCGGCACCAGCACTTCGGTGGCGTAGCGGTCGTGAGTACTGGCGCGCAGCACGCCGACTTTCTTGCCTTTGAGCTCGACCAGCGGGTCTTTCACGCCGGAGCCTGCCTTCATCACGAAGCGCGCCGGGGTGTGGTAGTACTTGATGGTGAAATCGACGTTTTTCTTGCGGTCGTCAGTGATGGTCATCGAGGACAGGATCGCGTCGATCTTCTTCACTTTCAGCGCCGGGATCAGGCCGTCGAACTCTTGCTCGACCCAGGTGCATTTGACTTTCATCTGCTCACACAGCGCATCGCCGATGTCCACATCGAAACCGGCCAGTTTGCCGTCAGGGGTTTTCATCGAGAATGGCGGGTAACCGGCTTCGATACCGATACGGATCGGCTTGGCGTCTTCGGCCACAGCGGTCAGGGACAACATCGACAGTGCCAGGGCACCGAACATAACCAGCTTTTTCATTTATTACTCCCGTGTGCGGAGGCTTTTATTGGCAGCTTTCGATTGTCAGGTTCGGCCTTGGGCTATGGAGCGCAAAGAAACCGAAGTGGCCGGCAGTCTATGGCGGCGCGCACGGGGCAAATTGTGTTTAAGCGACAAATACTTACAGAAAATCGGCGAGTGCCATCTCGTAGGAAAAGTGTGCGCCAGAGCGGTGCAAGGGTTGTAGGACAAAGCCATTAAAAGTTGCCGCCGAGGGCGGCAACGCACTGAATATCAGCAATCGCAGGCAATCGCGTGGGTCGCGGCTTGCGGTGCCGCGACACTCAACTCGAAGCCCTCATCGAGCCAGCCGGTCACCCCGCCGATCATCTCCTTGACCGGATAACCCAGCGCTGCCAGCTTCACGGCGGCCTTGTTGGCACCGTTGCAGTGCGGCCCGGCGCAGTAGACCACGAACAGCGTGGAGCTCGGGTAGTCCGCCAGCGCTTGGGCCGTTATCAGGCGCCCCGGAATATTGATCGCCCCCGGCACATGGCCGCGCTCGAAGGCCAGCGGCCCGCGCACATCCACCAGCACGAAATCGACCTCGCCGGCCTCCTGGCTGTTGAAGACGTCGGAACAATCGGTTTCGAAAGTCAGACGGTTGCTGAAGTGCATCAGGGCAATGGCCGAAGGGGCAGCAGGAATTTCGCGAACCAGGCTGGGCATGTTGTGTTGCTCCTACGTCTGTGAAGGGATGAACAGACTTTATCGAGCCGCCGCTTGCCGCTACAGTGGCGCACAAGACACTCACCGGGAAGTTTCCGCCAAATGCCTGATTCACCTGGACTGGTCGCGATTCTGGCCTACGACGGCCTCTGCACATTCGAGTTCGGCATCGCCGTGGAGATCTTCGGCCTCGCCCGGCCGGAGTTCGAATTCCCGTGGTACGCGCACTGCATCGCCGCTGTCGATCAAGGCCCGATGCGCGCCATGGGCGGGATTCAGGTGCTGGCCGATGGCGGTCTGGAGCTGTTGGCGCAGGCGCGCACCATCATCATTCCCGGCTGGCGCGACCGCAGCGCGCCGGTGCCGGAGTCATTGCTCGCAGCATTGCGTGATGCGCACTCGCGCGGCGCCCGGTTGCTGTCGATCTGCTCGGGGGTCTTTGTTTTGGCCGCCAGTGGGCTGCTCGACGGGCATGGCGCCACCACCCACTGGCGCTACACATCAGAACTGGCCGAGCGCTTCCCGGCCATTGATGTCGATCCGGACGTGCTTTACGTCGATTCCGGCCAGTTGATCACTTCGGCCGGCAGTGCAGCGGGGATCGACGCCTGCCTGCATCTGGTGGCGCGGGACTTCGGTACTCAGGTGGCCAACACGGTGGCGCGGCGGCTGGTGATGTCGCCGCAACGAACCGGCGGTCAGGCGCAATTCATTCCGACACCGGTCAGCCCGACCCCGCGCAGTGACTTGTCGCGCGTGATGCAGTGGGCCCGCGAACGCCTGCACGAACCGCTGGAGGTACGCGACCTGGCCAGCGAAGCGGCGATGAGCGAACGCACCTTCCTGCGCAAATTCACCGAGGCCAGCGGCCAGTCACCCAAGGCCTGGCTGCAACACGAGCGTCTGGCCCGGGCCCGGGAGTTGCTGGAAAGCACACCGCAGAACACCGAGCAGATCGCCCAGCGCTGCGGTTATCGCTCGGTGGAAAGCTTTCGCGTGGCGTTTCGCAGCGTGGTCGGGGTGCCACCATCGGTGTATCGCGAGCGCTTTGGTCGTGAGATCAAGGCTTGCGCAACAGATAAGTGTCCATGATCCAGCCATGCTCGGCGCGCGCCGTCTTGCGCACCCGCTCGATCTCATCGGCGACATCCTTGAGCTTGCCGCTGATGAGGATTTCATCCGGCGTGCCGAGGTAGGCCCCCCAGTAAATCTCTGTCTCCTGATCCGCCACCCGATGGTAGGAATCTTCGGCGTCGAGCATCACCACCAGACTGTCGGTATCACTCACCTGCCCCGCTGCCAGGCGTCGGCCGGTGGTGATTTCAATCGAGCGGCCGATGGTGTTCAGCGGCACTTTGTGCTGCGCCGCCAGGGCCTGAACACTGGTGATGCCGGGGATCACGTCGAATTCGAACGCGCATCGCCCCGAAGCCAGGATTGCCTGGAGGATGCGAATGGTGCTGTCGTACAACCCCGGATCGCCCCACACCAGAAAACCGCCGCACTGCCCGTCAGCCAATTCGTCATTGATCAGGCGTTCGAAGGTTTGCTGCTTGGCGCGGTTCAGATCATCGACACTGGTGCTGTAGTCCACATCGCCGCGCTCGCGCTCCGGGCTGTGGGCTTCGGCGAAACGATACGTACGATCGGTGATATAGCGTTCGCAGATTTCGCGACGCAGGTCGATCAGTTTGTCCTTGCTCTGGCCCTTGTCCATCAGGAAGAACACATCCACCTGATTCAGCGCCTTCACCGCCTGCATCGTGATGTAGTCGGGGTTGCCGGCGCCAATGCCGATGACCAGCAATCGCTTCATGTGCGGATTCCTTCAAGATCGATTCCGGGCAAGCGTAGCCGCCAGCGCCCGAAGAAACTCAACTCGACCACCGCCAACGGCTCGACATCGATGCTGTGGAAGGCCTGGCCCTGCATGACCTGCATCAGCGCCGCACGAATAATGAACGGATGAGTGACGGCCACCACATGACCCGACGTGGTTTGCAGGGCCGCCAGCCATGCGGCCATTCGCTCGCCGAGTTGCGCCACTGATTCACCGCCATGGGGCGCCACACCGGGATTTTCGAGCCAGGCTTGCAACGCGTCAGGCTCATCCCGCTGCAGGTCCTTGATCGACTGCCCCTGCCAACGCCCCCAGTCGCAATCGCGCAAGGCCTCATCAACCTGCACATCATCACCGAACCATCGAGCAGTCTGACGCGCACGCAATTCCGGGCCGCAGATCAAACGATGCGGTAACCCGAACCGAGCAGCCAGCGAGTCAGACACTACAGCGTTTTCTTCAACAGGTTCGTTCGTAGGAAAACGCGCCAGTTTTTGTGAGACGGTTCTTGCGTGACAAATCAAGGTCAAACGGGTGGCTTGCACGATGAGTCACTCGGTCAGAAGGTAAACAACCACCGGCGAAATGCCGACAGGACGGCAATTGTGCCGTAAACCGTGTGGTTCCGGGCAAGCCCGTTAAAACGCTCCGTCAAAGGAAAACGGTAATGTCTGACATCACAATGGGCAATGGACTACAAACCACAGGGAAATCCATGTAGCCCTTGCTACACGGGCATCTCGCCCCATTTTGGGGCTTCACGGACGCTGCGGAAAATTCACTAGACATGTAACGTCAGTTACATAAATACTGTTTTAAAGGATTGTGAAACGAATTCAACACACCCATCCAGCAGGAGCCCGGATGCCCCCTCTCAGAGACCTGATTACTGATCCCGGCCTGGATCTTACGCCGTCAGAGCGCAAAGTCGTCCGGGCCTTGCTTGATCAGTACCCGCGCAACGGTCTCGGCCCGATGGCGCGGCTGGCCGAGCACGCCGGCGTCAGCGATCCGACCATCGTGCGACTGGTAAAAAAACTCGGTTTTGGCTGTTACGCCGAATTCCAGGACGCCCTGCTCAGCGACATGGACCATCGCCTGCGCTCGCCACGCACGCTGTTGCAACCCCGCTCGAACCTGAACCAGGACGATGCCTGGAGCCATTATCTGGCCCACAGCCACAACCTGCTGGCGGAAACCCAGGCCCTGACCCAACCCGAAGACGTGCGGATTCTCGCGCAATGGCTGCTCGATACGCGCCACCAGGTCTACTGCTTCGGCGGGCGTTTCAGCAGCCTGATGGCCACCTACCTGCTCAATCATTTGCGTCTGCTGCGCCCCGGTTGTTTTGCGCTGGAGGACAACGCGCAACTGCCGGATCGTCTGTTCGACCTGCAACGTCAGGACGTGGTGCTGGTGTTCGACTATCGCCGCTACCAGACCCAGGCCCTGCGCGTGGCCACTGCGGCCAAGAACAACAATGCTCGCGTCGTGCTGTTCACCGACATCTACGCCTCGCCGCTGCGCGAACTGGCCGACATGATCATCAGCTCCCCGGTGGAATCGGCTTCGCCGTTCGACACCATGGTCCCGGCGCTGGCCCAGGTTGAAGCGCTGATCGCTTGCCTGACCCTGCGCAGCCCGGACCTGGCCGATCGCCTGGAAGGCATCGATGCCCTGCGCAACGACTTCGACACCCACTTGCTGGAGGATAAATAAGGATGTTCAGCCTTCCCCACCGCTCGCCGCGGGACCTGCCGTTTGTCACCGACCACACCGCGCTGTTGCTGGTGGACATGCAGCGTGCCTGGCTAGAGCCGCAGTTCGACCCGCACCTCGAAGGCCCGGACGCCGCCTACTTCCTCAATCGCACGCGCTCGCAGGTGGTGCCCAATCAGGTGCGTCTGCTCAACGCCTTCCGCGACGCACGGCAGAACGTGCTGCACACCCTGATCGAAAGCCTGACCGCCGACGGCCGCGACCGCTCGCTGGACCACAAACTGTCGGACATGCACCTGCCCAAGGGCAGCCCGCAGGCACAGGTCATCGCCGAACTGACCCCGGCTGAAAACGAAATCGTGCTGCCCAAGACCTCCTCCGGGGTCTTCAACTCGACCAACATCGACTACGTGTTGCGCAACCTTGAAACCCGTCACCTGATCATCGCCGGCATCGTCACCGACCAATGCGTGGACATGGCCGTGCGCGACGCCGCCGACCGGGGTTATCTGGTGACACTGGTGGCGGACGCCTGCGCGACCTACACCGAAGCACGCCACGATGCCTGCCTGAACGCGATCAAGGGCTACTGCTGGATCACCGATACCGACACCGTCCTCGGTCGTCTGCAGGAGATGCAGCCATGAGCGAGCGCCTGTCGCCGTTGCCGATGACCACCATCGTCACCACCGACCTGATCGGTATCACCCGTGGCCGCTCGTTTCCCAGCGATGAACTGGAACACTATCAAGCGGCCGGCTGCGGCTGGGTGCCCGCCAACAGTGCGCTGACGCCGCAGGACATCATCGCCTCGACCAACCCGTGGGGCGCTTATGGCGATCTGCGGCTGATTCCCGATCTGGCCAGCCGCGTCACGGTCGGCAACGGCCCGGACGCCGCCGCTCCGGCGCTGGACTTCATCCACGGCGACATCCGCGAAACCGACGGCCGCCCGTGGGGCGCCTGCCCGCGCACACTGCTGAGCGATGAAATCGAGCGTTATCGCGATCAGCTCGGGTTGCAGGTCAACGCCGCGTTCGAACACGAATTCAATCTGCACGCCGGGTTTGCCGAACACCTTGCCTTCTCCCTCGAGTCCCAGCGCCAGGGCGCGGAATTCGGTGGCTGGCTGCTCAGCGCGTTACGCGCCGGTGGCGTTGAGCCGGAAATGTTCCTGCCCGAATACGGCAAGCATCAATACGAAATCACTTGCCGCCCGACCCTCGGCGTGGCGGCGGCGGATCGCGCGGTAAACGTACGCGAGATTACCCGCGAAATCGCCCGGCAGATGGGCCTGGACTTGAGCTTTGCGCCGAAAACCGCCGCTGAAGCAGTGTGCAACGGTGTGCATCTGCACGTCAGCCTGCTGGATCTGGCCGGTCAGCCGATGTTGTACGACGCCGGCACCAGCAATGGCTTGTCCACGCTTGGCCAGCACTGGGCGGCGGGAGTGCTGCATTACCTGCCGGCGCTGTGTGCGTTCACCGCGCCGACGCCGGTGTCGTACGAGCGTTTGCAGCCACATCACTGGAGCGCGTCCTATGCCTGCCTGGGTCAGCAGAACCGCGAAGCGGCGCTGCGCATCTGCCCGACCGTGAGCCTGGGCAACAAACCCGTCGCGAAGCAGTACAACCTGGAGTTCCGCGCCATGGACGCCACCGCCTCGCCGCACCTGGCGATGGCTGCGCTGCTGATCGCCGGACGCCTGGGCATCGAACAGCGTCTGGCGCTGAACGCGATCACCGATGAAATCCCCGATGCACTCAACGACGAACAACGCGAGGCGCGGGGCATCGTTGCCCTGCCCGCCTCTCTGGCTCAGGCACTGGATTGCCTGCGTCGCAGCGAAGCGCTGATGGCAGCGCTGCCGGCACCGTTGCTCGACACGTATTTCGCCCTTAAAACCGAGGAACTGGCGCTGACGGAACAGCTCTCGCCCGCTGACCTGTGTGAGCACTATGCACGCCTGTACTGAATCCGCCGAGCTTGGGTTGTACACCCGACCGGTCTACAACCTGACCCGTGAAGATTCGACGCACCCGCTGATTCTGGTGTGCGAACACGCCAGCCGCTACATCCCCGATGCCCTGAACAACCTGGGCCTGGATGACACGGCTGCGCGTGAACACATTGCCTGGGACATCGGTGCGCTGGAACTGGCCGAGCAACTGTCGGAAAAGATCGGCGCCACACTGCTGAGCGCCAACTATTCGCGACTGCTGATCGACCTCAACCGGCCCCGCCACGCCCCGGACAGCATCCCGGCGCAAAGCGAGATCTACCAGGTGCCGGGCAACCGCGAGCTTGATGAAGCCACCCGCGAATACCGTCGCCAGTGTCTGTTCAAGCCGTTTCACACCCGGCTGCAACAACTGATCGACGAACGTCTGGCCGAAAGCCGGCCGGTGCGGGTGGTGGGGATTCACAGTTTCACCCCGGTTTATTACGGCCAGCCGCGTGAGCTGGAAGCCGGCGTGCTGTTCGGTCAGGCCAAGGCATACGCCCAGCGCCTGCTCGACGGTCTCGGACAGCATCCGCTGAAAGTCGCCGGCAACCAGCCGTACAGGATTGACCCGCTGGGCGACATGACCGTGCCGGTGCACGGCGATGCCCGAGGCCTGGAGTCGGTTTTGATTGAAGTGCGCAACGACCTGCTGCGTAACCCGGAAGCGGTTTCCCGCTGGGCAAATTATCTGGCTCCACTGCTTTGAACATTGCTGTAAACACTGCTGACGCTGTAAACGACGGACCGACATAACAACTAAAACGATCGATTGGCTGACAAGGAGTTGCGCTTCATGGAAATAGAAGAGTTCGGCTACAAACAGGAGTTGAAACGTAGCCTGACACTGACCGACCTGGTGGTGTACGGGATGATCTTCATGATCCCCATCGCCCCGTTCGGCGTGTATGGCTACGTCAACGCCGAGGCACCGGGGATGGTGCCTCTGGCGTACATCATCGGCATGGTGGCGATGGTTTTCACCGCGCTGAGCTACGGCAGCATGGCCCGGGCCTTTCCGATTGCCGGCTCGGTTTATTCCTACGCGCAACGGGGCCTGAATCAACACGTCGGCTTTCTCGCCGGCTGGCTGATGCTGCTGGACTACCTGCTGATTCCGCCGCTGCTTTACGTCTATGCGGCAATGGCGCTCAACCATTTGTACCCGGACATCCCGAAAGTCGGCTTCATTCTGGCATTCCTGGTCAGCGCCACCTTCGTCAACCTGCGCGGCATTACTTTCACCGCCCGCATGAACATCCTGTTCCTGCTGGCGCAGCTCGTTGTGTTGGGGATTTTCCTGTTCTACGCCTGGAATGCCCTGCACAACGGTGGCGGCAACGGCCAGTTGACCCTCGCGCCGCTGTACCACCCGGAAACCTTCAACTTCGCCCTGCTGATGCAGGCTGTGTCGATTGCGGTGCTGTCGTTCCTCGGTTTCGATGCGATCTCCACGCTTGCCGAAGAGATCAAGGGCGATCCGGGCCGCAGCGTCGGCAAAGCGGCGCTGATCACCCTGGTGGTGATGGGTGCGATTTTCGTCGTACAGACCTGGATCGCCACCGATCTGGCCGCCGGCATGGGCTTCAAGTCCGCCGACACCGCGTTCTATGAAATCGCCGAAATCGCCGCCGGCAGCTGGCTGGCGACTTTGACCGGCGTCGCCACGGCCCTGGCCTGGGGCGTGGCGGTGGCGATCACTTCACAAGCCGCGGTCTCGCGCCTGCTGTTCGGCATGGCCCGCGACGGCAAGCTGCCGAAGGTGCTGGCCAAGGTTCACCCGAAACACAACACGCCGTACCTGAGCATTTATCTGGTAGCCGTGCTGTCGCTGGTGATCTGCTACCTGTTCATCAACTCGGTGGACACCCTGACCTCGCTGGTCAACTTCGGCGCCCTGAGCGGCTTCATGCTGCTGCACCTGACCGTGATTAATTACTACTGGCGTCGGCAGAAGTCCGGCCAGGTCATCCGTCACCTGATCTGCCCGGTGATCGGCTTCGGCATCGTCGCGGCCATCATGTACAACATGGGCGTCGATGCACAAAAACTCGGCCTGATCTGGATCGCCCTGGGTCTGGTGTACCTGTTCTTCCTGAACAAGCTCGGCGCCAGTACCGCGCTGCCTGACCCGAGCAATGGCTGACAAGAAAAAGGGCGGCGTCTGACAACAAATCAGGCGACCGCCGCTTTAACGCGTGGAAACCGACAGTGATAGTCAGGTTCGGCGAATGTGCCGAACCTTTTGATACAGGAGTGCATCCATGCTGGTCTTACGTCCAGTCGAGCCAACCGACCTGCCTCAATTGCAACAACTGGCTCGCGACAGCCTGGTGGGCGTTACCTCCCTGCCGGATGACAGCGAACACCTGGGCGGGAAAATCACCGCGTCCTGCGCCTCGTTCGACAGTAATGCCTCGGCCCAAGGCCCGGAGAATTACTTCTTCGTACTGGAAGACCTGGACAGCCGTCGTCTGGTCGGCTGCTCGGAAATTCTCGCCACTGCCGGATTCAACGAACCGTTCTACAGCCTGCGTAATCGCCATTTCACCAGCGCTTCGCGGGAACTGAACATCGAACATGGCGTGCCGGCGCTGTCGCTGTGCCACGACCTCAGTGGTCACACGCTGCTGCGCGGATTTCACATCGACGCAGCGCTGGTGCGCACACCGTTTTCCGAATTGCTATCGCGGGCCCGCCTGCTGTTCATCGCCGCCCATGCCTCACGTTTTGCCGAAGCGGTGATTACCGAAATCGTCGGCTACAGCGATGAACAGGGGCACTCACCTTTCTGGGATGCACTGGGCAAACATTTCTTCGACCTGCCCTACGTCGAGGCCGAGCGCTTGTGTGGCTTACAGAGCCGCACGTTTCTCGCCGAACTGATGCCGCAGTACCCGATCTACGTGCCGATGTTGCCGCAAGCGGCGCAGGACTGCATCGGCCGAGTCCACCCCGACGGCCAGGAAGCCTTCGATATCCTGGAACGCGAAGGCTTTGAAACCAACAGCTACATCGATCTGTTCGACGCCGGCCCGACCCTGTACGCACGCACCGCCAACATTCGTTCGATCACCAGCAGTCGGATCGCCACGGTCCGGGAGGAACCACTGATTGACGCACGCGGTCGCTATCTGGTGAGTAACGATGCACTGCTGGGCTACCGGGCGGTGGTCGCCGAACTGGATTACCAGCCCGGCCAGCCCCTGGTGCTGACCCCGTCGCTGTGTGCGGCACTGAACGTCAGCCATGGCGGCACGGTCCGGGTAATAGCCCTGTGAACCGCGCCCTCACCCAACGACAGTGCCCGAGCAGGCGCGCAAAAGGAGTTGCAGCATGATTGTCCGTCCGGTCCAAGTCAGCGACCTGCCCGCGTTGATGACCCTGGTGCAACAGGCCGGGCCGGGGTTCACCACCCTGCCCGCCAACGAAGATCGCCTGGCCCACCGGGTACGCTGGGCGCAACGGGCGTTTGCCGAGCAGGTCGAGCGGGCCGATGCCGACTATCTGTTTGTGCTCGAGGACGATGAGCAGCGGGTGGTCGGGGTCAGTGCCCTGGCCGGCGCCGTCGGCCTGCGCGAACCCTGGTACAACTATCGGGTCGGGCTGACTGTCAGTTCGGCACCGGATCTGGGCATCCAGCGGCAGATTCCGACCCTGTTCCTCAACAATGAGCTGACCGGCCAGTCGGAACTGTGCTCGCTGTTCCTGCGCCACGATCAACGCCACGGCAGCAATGGGCGTCTGCTGTCGCTGGGACGCTTGCTGTTCGTCGCCGAATTCCCGCACCTGTTCGGCGAGAAGATGATCGCCGAGCTGCGCGGCAGTGCCGACGAGCAAGGCTGTTCGCCGTTCTGGGACAGCCTGGGCCGGCACTTCTTCCAGATGGACTTCAGCCACGCCGATCACTTGTCCGGGCTGGGCAACAAGGCATTCATCGCCGAACTGATGCCGCGCCAGCCGCTGTACACCTGCCTGCTCACCGAACAGGCCCAGGCCGTGATCGGCCAGGCTCACCCCAACACCGAACCGGCGCTGAAAATCCTTCAGTCCGAGGGTTTCGCCCACAAAGGCTACATCGACATCTTTGACGGTGGCCCGGTGATCGAAGCACCGATCCGCAGTATCCGTACCGTTCGCGACAGCCTGGAACTGACCCTGAGCATCGGCACGCCGGACGAACAGGCGCCGTTGTGGCTGATCCATAACCGCCGTCTGGAAAACTGCCGCATCACCGTCGCTGCGGGCCGCCGGGTCGGCAGCAGCCTGGTGATCGACCGCCTCACCGCCAAGCGCCTGCAATTGCAGCCGGGCAACTCGGTGCGGGCCGTGCCGTTGCCCAATCAACAGCAGCAGGCAGTGGCGGCCTGAGCGGCTATCGTTCCAACCAGGGGCTGCTCCCACAATCGCACTAGCAGCCCGTGGCCTCCTTTTTCGTCATCGCAGCGTAAACCTGGTCGTACTTACGAAACGGTTAAAGCCAATGGCTTGTACCGAGCGCAAAGCTGTGGGCGAACAGTCAAACAGCCCGCAAATAACCATCTCATTCGCCTTATCATCGTCCAAGTCAATTATATATAAAACACAACTACTCACACCTCAAAGTTTGCACCGCAACAACCAACTGGATAGAGTCATTCCAACTCAACACCAAACTAAAACAATATGATCACCCAACTTTTAAACAACAACCTCTCGCCACCAGAGCTATTGCAAAAAATCAGAACCTGCAACATGCGACTGGAAATCGAGAAACTCGCACAAACAATCAATAACAAAAATAATACTTCGGAAAATAATCACTACAAGACACACATACTCAACATCACCAACTTACATAACAACAACCTGACACTGCATTACAACGAAACCGGCAACATCAGCATTAAAGTCCCCGGGAGCAATACACAGTCACCTTATATATATTCTATTCCAGGCAAGACTTTTTTATTCTCCATTGACGGTAACCCGTTCAGTGTTCAGCACTTACTGATCGACGACAACGGCCTCAAGCGTATTGGCAGCACTACCATAACCGAGGACACCCCGCTGTACATCGACGGGACCAAGGAACTGTACGAGTGTGCCCCGGACATTGCCTTCGGTGCCATGACCCTGGTGGACAGACGTGCAGACATCAGCGTCTACGATCGACAGACGCTGCAAAAAGTTGCCTGGTTGCCGAATGATGAAAGCGCAGCACGCTTCCTGGTCGCTCTGGAATTGCTGGAGGTTGTTCGGGACCCGCAACGTCGAAAGGTTGCCGAAGAACTCGTTTATCACACCCACGCGGCCGTGGCCTGGAATGCCTTCAATGCTATCGCCGAGCAAGACAGACAAGCCGCACTGGCTTACGCGCCAGTGATGAGGCTGTTGCAAAACGACAAGTTGAACAGTTTCCTCGATGAACAACTGGAGTACGCACAATGAATATCGATACGTTCATTCAGCGCATGAACACTTACGACACCGAGTGCGACCACAACAAAATAGTCGAGGACCTGAAAAGCCTGGCCACGCATAGAACCTTATTAAGCGAATACTTATACCAAGGTATTCAGCAGCATGGATTCAGCGTTAAGCACATGCTCTATAACGCTTATGCCTTCGTGTTGCACTCAAACGAAAAATACACCGTCCGTTTGGGATTCTGGTCACCCGTCAACTCGAAAGAAGAAGGCGATACATTCATTTACGGCCTGAACCACACTCACGATTTTGAGATGTATTGCGTCGGTTATGCCGGAGATGGCTACACGACAATCAAGCGAGAAATTCTCGACCGCACTCCCATCGGCTGCGGAGTACGACCACAACTGGGAGAGGAAAAAGAATTAAAACTGGCGCCCGGCGAAGTGCTTCACATGAAACCACTTTATGAGATTCACCGCCAACTGCCGCCACAACAGATGTCCGCCTCGCTGAGCTTGTTAATACATGCTCCGCGGGTAGAAAACAGCGAAGAAGCCTGGTGCTTCGACGAGAACTACGTGCCGATTTACCCCGGCATTGCCATGCAGGAAATCGCATTTTACGAAAAGACGATGTCCCTGTTTAACCATGGTTAGCCATACGCCGACCACACAAGAAAGAAAGGAAAATCATATGAACATGACTCATAACAACTTCAACGACGTCCCGCTTCTGCGTGCAGACAGCAACGTCATCAACACCAACCTCAAAACGGATGATCCCTCTGTTCTCTGCTCGCAGTTGGTCATTCCGCGCTTCAACGTCGGTAACATCCACGAAATTAAAAAAATCTGGGGCGAGATCCAGAAGGCTTGATTTTTTGCCTTCACGCCACTGAGTAAACCTGGCCGCAGACGGTAAACGTCTGTGGCCTTTTGGTTTTTTCGCTGGCAAAAATCGTCATGATCCTTGACCCATTGGCGTGATAGCCTTTTCACCTTCGGCGTTGACACCTTTGCTCAAGCCTTTCCATTCCTTTGTATTGGTGGAACTCGTATGACCAGGCTTTCTCATCAAGATTTGCGCCGTAACTTCCGTCAGTTGCTGGCTTCGGACACCTGCTATCACACCGCCTCGGTGTTCGATCCGATGTCCGCCCGCATTGCCGCTGACCTGGGTTTTGAAGTAGGGATTCTCGGCGGTTCGGTCGCCTCGTTGCAGGTGCTGGGCGCCCCGGACTTTGCCCTGATCACCCTCAGCGAATTCGCCGAGCAGGCCACCCGCATCGGCCGCGTCGCCCAGTTGCCGGTAATCGCCGACGCCGACCACGGCTACGGCAACGCGCTCAACGTGATGCGCACCATCGTCGAACTGGAACGCGCCGGCGTCGCCGCGCTGACCATCGAAGACACCCTGCTGCCAGCCCAATTCGGCCGTAAATCCACCGACCTGATCACCGTTGCCGAAGGCGTCGGCAAGATCCGCGCGGCACTGGAAGCCCGGGTCGACTCGGAAATGGCGATCATCGCCCGGACCAACGCCGGCATCCTGCCGAACCAGGAAATCATCAGCCGCACCAAGCATTACCAGGCCGCAGGTGCCGACGGCATCTGCATGGTCGGCATCCAGGACTTCGATCAGCTCGAGCAGATCGCCGAACACCTGACCGTGCCGCTGATGCTGGTCACCTACGGCAACCCGGCGCTGCGCGACGACAAACGTCTGGCCGAACTGGGTGTGCGCGTGACCATCGACGGCCACGGTGCTTACTTCGCGGCGATCAAGGCCACTTACGACAGCCTGCGCGAACAGCGGCAGATCTTCACCCAGGCCTCGGACCTGAGCGCCACTGAGCTGACCCACACCTACACCCAGCCTGAGGAATACATCCTCTGGGCCAAGGAATACATGAGCGTCAAAGAGTAACTCCGCACCAAGCTACAAAGAGGCAGCGCGGCCCGACGCCATTACGAGTCCCCTCGCATGGCGCCCGCCGCGAAACCGCTAGAACCGCAGTCTTGAAGCCCGCCTCCCGCTGTAATGCCCGCGTCTGAATCACGTTCAGAATGGCGCAGCCCTCTCGCATCAGCAGATGCACTGCGCTGGTAATGCGCGTCAGATCACAATCGGAAATACCCTTGAGGTCGAGACTGGAAAACGTGTCCGCCAGATCGCGCACGACCACAAAACGGTGCATCGCACACGCGGCCATGTCGCTGAGTTCTTTTTGGGTATTGATGAAGAGCACCGGGGATTCGGCGTCGTAGGTGTCGATGGGGAGGTAACGGGGGATTACTTGTTCTGACATTGGCGTAACTCCTGTAATTAGAGCTATCACCATTCGCGGCCAAACGAAGAGGGTGGCAGCCGTACGCGGGTTGGCCGACCGGATACAGGAACCGGCACACCCGAAGGTGTCCCACGCACAGCCGCCAAAACACAACAACTCAGGCAAACATCGCTGAATATGTTGGACAACTGTACGTTCCTGTATCGACCGGCCAAGGTCGTTCGCGAAGTTTTCCGCGAGCCCGAACTATAGGTGTCGATACCGAAACGCGGCAACAGGGTACGTTGTAGGAAAGGTCTTGGAAAGTTGTGCGCCGCTCACGCTTTCCTCACTTCCTACAAAAGCCCCCTCACCCTAGCCCTCCCGAAACGTCGGACCGCCCGGAGGGAGAGGGGACCGATTGGGGGATATTGGTGAGATACACCGACGTGAAAGATTTGCGCTGAATCCATAATCGACTCGGTATTTCAGGTCGATGTATGACGCAATACGACTCGGTCGGCTCCCTCTCCCTCCGGGAGAGGGCTGGGGTGAGGGAGCGACCTATCTGACTCACCGCTCCTTCGCCAACTCCATAATCATCCGCGACAACAGATAAATCCGCGGCGCCACACTCTCCACTTCCGCGTATTCCTCCGGCGTATGAATATTGCCGCCAACAATCCCGAACCCGTCCAGCGTCGGCGTTCCCACCCCGGCCGACAAACTCGCATCCGCCGCCCCGCCGCTGCCTTCTTCGGTCAACTTGCGGCCAATCTCGCCGTAAATCCCCTGGGCCATCGCCATCAAACGATCCGACTCCGCCGTCTGCGGCATCGGCGGCAAGCCGCGTTGCAGCGAGGTCTTCACTTCGGTATCGGGGATCAGTTTGTCCTGGGACAACCGCGCCAGATCCTTCTCGATCCGGTCGAATTCTTCCGGCACCGCCGCCCGCACATCAGCCTTGGCCGTGGCCTGATCCGGAATGACGTTGGTGCGGTCGCCCGCCTTGAGCACGGTGAAGTTGATGGTGGTTTTCTTCGCTTCGTCGCCGAGCTTGCCCAGTTGCAGGATCTGGTGCGCCGCCTCCATCGCCGCGTTGCGCCCCAGTTCCGGCGCGACACCGGCGTGAGCAGCCTTGCCCTTGACCTCGACCAGCGCAGTGGCGCTGCCCTTGCGCCACACCACCAGGCCATCCGCCGGACGACCCGGTTCGAGGTTGAGCGTCACGTCGTGAAGCTTGGCGGTTTTCTTGATCAGGTCGGTGGCGACCTCCGAGCCGGTTTCTTCGCTGGCGTCGAGCAGGAAGGTGATTTGCGCGTAGTCCTTGAAGTCGAGGTTCTTCAGAATTTTCAGCGCATAGATGCCGGCAACGATCCCGCCCTTGTCGTCCATCACCCCCGGCCCATAGGCGCGGCCGTCCTTGATGTGGAACGGACGCTCGGCGGCGGAACCTTCCTTGAACACCGTGTCCATGTGCGCCATCAGCAGGATTTTGGCCTTGCCGGTGCCTTTGAGCGTGGCGAGCACGTGGTTGGTTTTTTCAGGAGTGTTGGGTACCAACTCAATAGTCGCGCCAAGCTTTTTCAGCTCGTCGATGGCGATTTCGCTGACTTGCTTGAGGCCTTTTTCATCGCCGGAACCGGAGTCGATATTGACCAGCCGCTCCAGCAGTTTCAGGGCTTCGGGCTTGTATTGTTCGGCGTCGGCCAGCACCTGTTTGTGCGGTTCGGCGAAGGCGTCAGCGGCTGCGAAAGAGAGGGTCAGGCCGAGACCGGCGGCCAGCAGGGAACGAGGGAATTTGAACGTCATGAATCAATCCTTGTTTCGTGTCGGGTACTGAACCGTACCTGACATCGCCGCAAGGCTCTATCCCGGATGCGACACCCCATCCGTTCAAACCGAACCCAACACCTCGCGCCGCGGCGGATCATCATTGCAACAGATCACCCGGTTGCGCCCGGTCGCCTTGGCTTCATACAGCGCCTGATCGGCGTCATTGAGCCAGCGTGTCGCATCGCCATGAGCCGGATCAAGTGCGGCCAGGCCGATGCTCAGACTGACTTTAAGCGCCGGATTCTGCTCGTAGACCAGAAAGGAAAAACGCTCGCGCAAGGCTTCCATCACCTGCGCCGCATTGAACAGCGGCAAGTCCGGCAGGATCACACAGAACTCGTCGCCGCCGTAGCGTCCGGCCACGTCCGCCATCCGCAGGTTCTGCTTGAGCATCTTGCTCAACTGGCGCAGGACGATATCGCCGGCCACATGGCCGTAGGTGTCGTTGATCGCCTTGAAGTGGTCGATGTCGATCAGCGCAATCGCCGCGCCTTTTTGCTGGCCTTTGCAGCGCAGGAATTCGATTTCCAGTTGATCCTTCCAGGCGCCGTGGTTGAGCAGACCGGTGAGACTGTCAGTACGGCTCAGGGCCAGCAATTCACGTTTCTGCACCCCCAGGGTGTAGGCCTGACGAAAGCAGATCCAGCCCAGCGCCAACGGGTACAGCATCAATAATGGCAGGCAGGCATACATCTGCGCCGGTGTGGTCGCCGGGATGAAGGCCGGGGCAAATACCACCAGCCCGACACCGACGCCCAGCAACTGCGCCGCCGACCCTGCCAGCAGAAAGCGCAGACCGCCGATGGCAACGTTATTCATCGCCATCATCGAAATGGTCGTGGCACTGGGCAGCGAATTGAATTGCATGGCCGCGACCCAGAGGCCGCCGAGGAAGGCATCGATCAGCAAGTTGCGGTGTTCGGCGTGGTAAGGGACTTTCGAGCGTCGTGCCCACTGATACGCCAGGTGTGGCCAGACCAGGCCGTTGAACACCATCAGCGCCCAGACCCAGGCCGGGGGATCGAGCGGATACATCGCGACGCTCACGCACAAAAGCCCCAGGACCAGCCCCAGGGTTCGCGATGTGTAAAGCCTCCTGGCCAGTGAAAGTCCCTTTCCTCCCGTTCTTCCCATAAGGGCCTCGAGTACACCGCAAAAGGATGTGCTCGGAGTCTAACAGGGCAACGTTAAATAGCCATCACCGGCCAGCGGCCGGCAGTCTCCGACCCCGCAGCCCGCCATTTCCGGCACACGGCAGGCAAATGATTGGCTATACATGAAGTAGGAAAATGGAAAAAAGACTCTAAGAAGGAGGCCCATGCAGACCTATCAAGTGTTGATCATCGGCAGCGGGTTTGGCGGCCAGTGCGCGGCGGTCAACTTGCTCAAGGCCGGCATCGACGATTTTCGCTTGCTGGAGCGGCGGGACTTTTTCGGCGGCACCTGGTGCCAGAACACCTACCCCGGCGCGGCGGTGGACGTGCCGTCGCCCCTGTATTCGCTGTCGTTCGCGCCCTACCCGTGGACGCAGATGTTCGCCGGACAGGCCGAACTGCATCGCTATACCGAACACGTCATCGAGCGTTTCGGCCTGCGCGAGCGGGTGGAACTGCAAGCCGATGTCGAGCACATCGAGTGGGATGAAAACGAAAAACGCTGGGCCGTACACACCGGCGCCAAGGGCACCTATTACGCGCAGTTCGTGATCAATGCCACCGGACCGCTGAGTCAACCGGTCGTCCCACACTTCCCCGGTCAGGATCGCTTTCAAGGCAAGACCTTTCATACAAACAATTGGGATCACAGCTACGACTATCGCGGTAAACGCGTAGCGATCGTCGGCAGCGGCGCCAGTGCCGTGCAGGTGATCCCGACGATTGCGCCGGATGTTGCGCACTTGCACGTCTTTCAGCGCACACCCCATTGGGTGCTGCCGCGCCCCGACCGAAAGTTCGGACGTTTCCAGCGCTGGCTGCTGGGGCTGAAGCCGGCCTGGAAGCTGCTGCGCTGGTTGATCTACTGGCAGTTCGAAACCCGGATCATCGCCTTCAAATATTCGAAACCGGCGATTCACATGGTGCAGAACCAGGCGCTGAAATTTCTCCAACGCCAGGTGACTGACCCCGAGTTGCGGAAAAAACTGACACCTGACTTCACCATCGGCTGCAAACGGGTATTGCTCTCCAACACCTATTATCCGGCGCTGACCCGGCCCAATGTCACCTTGCACAGCCGCGAACAAGGTATCGCCGCCCTCGACGAAACCGCCATCCTCACCACGGATGGCCAGCACATCGACGTTGATCTGATTGTCTGGTCGACCGGCTACGACGCCACCGATGGCGTGATTTCCTACCCGGTCAGCGGAAAAAACGGCGTAAAACTGCGCGATGTCTGGGCGCAATACCCACGTGCCTACCTCGGCACCAGCCTGCCGGACTTTCCCAACCTGTTTATCGTCACCGGGCCGAACACCGGCATCGGCCATACCTCGGCGCTGTTCATCATCGAATCGCAGATGAACTACATCCTCGACTGCATCCGCACCGTACAGGCCAAAGGTCTGCGCAGCATCGAAGTTCGCCCCGAAGCAGAACGTACCTACACTCAGATGATTCACCGGGAGATGGAGCGCACGGTCTGGAAAACCGGCGGCTGCCACAGTTGGTATCAAAGCAGGAGCGGTCATGTGATCGCGATGTTTCCCGGCTTCAGTTTCAGCTATCACCGCTTGACCCGGGCGCTGAAACCGGCCGACCACATTCTGTCTTGAACAAGGAAGAACCACGATGCTTTTGCTGTTTGTCGCCCTCGCAGTTTTCGTGGCCTGGAGCTGGTTGAGCTACCCGGCGGTCGGTCACTGGCTCTACGACCTGAGCGCAGCTTTGGAGGCCAGGCTGTACCGGCTGCACAAGATTGAAGTGCCGATTGCCGAAATGACGGTGTCGACCTGGCAAGGCGGGCCTTACGAAGCGTCGAGCAGCATTCTGATGCTGCACGGCTACAGCGCCGAAAAGAACCTGTGGTTGCGCTTCGCCCGGCACTTTGTCGGGCAGTACCGGGTGATCATCCCGGACCTGGCCGGCCACGGCGAAACCGGCTTCAAGGCCGGTGGCGGCTACGACATTCCGGTTCAGGCCAAACGCATGATCCAGCTGCTCGACGTCTGCGGCGTCGAGAAAGTCCACGTGATCGGCAACTCCATGGGCGGTTACATCGCCGCGTGGCTGGCGGCGACCTACCCGGATCGCATCGCTTCGGTGGCGCTGATCGACCCGGCCGGCGTCACGGCGCCCGAGGCCAGCGACATGGAGCGTCACCTGGCCCGTGGGCACAATCCGTTCCTGATCAATTCCCGGGAAGAATTCCGACACTTCTATGCGATGACCATGGCCTCGCCACCGTGGGTGCCCGGCCTGGTGCTCGATGCCATTGCCCAGCGTTACGAGCAGCAACGGGACGAACTGGAAGAGATCTTCCGGGACTTTCGCGCGAGTCCGCCGATGGAACCGAAACTTGCAGACATTAAATGCCCGGCGCTGCTGCTCTGGGGCCGCAAGGACCGGTTGATCGATGTCAGCAGTGTGCCGGTGTGGAGCAAGGGCATCACCAACCTGCGGGTGGATGTGTGGGATGGCGTCGGGCACATGCCGATGGTCGAGCAGCCGTCGAACACGGCGCGGTTGTATCGGGAGTTCCTGGGGGGAAAACTCACGCGCAGACAGGTAAACGGTCAGTCGTTGGCAGAATGAAGTTCGTAGGATTCTTCGTTTGCCCGCGTCGGCGAAGGCTGCGATCTTTTCCGACATCCTTTACGTGACCGTGCCAGGAATTTTTTTCATGACCGTGCAGCCGTTCGTCAGCCCCGACCTGATCCGCCAACGCTTCTCCAAAGCGATGTCCGACATGTACCGCGAAGAAGTGCCGCTGTACGGCGCACTGATGGAACTGGTGGAGCAGACCAACCGCGACGTGCTGGCCCGCGAGCCGCAGATCGCCAACCAGTTGCACAGCACCGGCGAAATCGAACGGCTGGACATGGAGCGCCATGGCGCAATCCGCGTCGGCACCGCCGCCGAACTGGCCACCCTCGCCCGCCTGTTTGCGGTGATGGGCATGCAACCGGTGGGTTATTACGACCTGACGCCCGCCGGGGTGCCGGTGCATTCCACGGCGTTTCGAGCAGTGCATGAAGATGCGCTGCAGGTCAGCCCGTTCCGGGTGTTCACTTCGCTGCTGCGACTGGAATTGATTGAAGATCCCGAGTTGCGGGCCTTCGCGCAATCAGTGCTGGATCAGCGTTCGATCTTTACGTCAGAGGCATTGCGCCTGATTGAACAGGCCGAAGCCGTTGGTGGGCTGACTGAGTCCGAAGCCGGGGAATTTGTCCTGCAAGCACTGGAGACTTTTCGCTGGCACCACAGCGCCACCGTCACCGCCGCGCAATACCAGACCCTTAGCGCCCAACATCGTCTGATCGCCGATGTGGTTGCGTTCAAAGGCCCGCACATCAACCACCTGACACCGCGCACCCTGGACATCGACATTGTTCAGGCACAGATGCCGCTGCATGGCATCACGCCCAAAGCGGTGATCGAGGGGCCACCGCGCCGGCAGCATCCGATCCTCCTGCGCCAGACCAGTTTCAAGGCACTGGACGAGCCGATCGCCTTCACCGACCAGACGCAAACCCGCGGCAGCCACAGCGCACGGTTTGGCGAGATCGAGCAACGCGGCGCAGCGCTGACACCCAAGGGCCGGGCGTTGTACGACCGTCTGCTGAATGCGGCGCGAGATGAGTTGGGTGACTTCCCCAACGAAGCCAACGCCTCACGCTACAACGCGCTGATGACCCACCACTTCAGCGAATTCCCTGACAGCCTCGAAGGCATGCGCGAGCAGGAATTGGCGTATTTCCGTTATTTCCTGACAGACAAAGGGCTTGTGGCGGGTCGTCCCGCTGAGGTTTCGCTGCAAGCTTTGTTGCGCGACGGCTATGTGAAAGCCGAACCGCTGGTGTACGAAGATTTCCTGCCGGTGAGTGCGGCGGGGATTTTTCAGTCGAACCTGGGGGACGCCGCGCAGACGCATTATGGCGAGCACTCCAACCGGCAGTCGTTCGAACTGTCTCTGGGCCGCCCGACCATCGATGAACTGGGCTTGTATGCAGAGACTCAACGGCGTTCGATCGAGGAATGTTTGAAGGCGCTTGCCCGATAACGCGACGAAGCGGCGCTTGGCCATACTGCGCAAGAAGTTGCGCAGTTCCCCGTAATAAAAACCCCATCACAATCGCTGCAGCCCTTGCACATCAAGGGCTGCAGCCAAGTGCGCAAGAAGTTGCGCAGTACTGCGCAACTTCTTGCGCACTTTTTGCCTGAAATACCGCTTTTTTTAACCGAAACCGCTGACGCTTCCCGGCTACCCCTTGGTTTCCGGGGCTTCTGAAAAGTTGGCACGCTCCTTGATATAGCTTTGGCACCCACCGGGCGATTTCGCCTCCCGGGCACCCTAACTTTATCCGCAAGGAGCACCTCCCATGGCAACACCAGCGTACATGTCGGTTACCGGCGAAAAACAAGGCCTGATCACTGCCGGCGCCTTCACCGCCGACTCCGTTGGCAACACCTACCAGGAAGGCCACGAAGACCAGGTTATGGTTCAGGCTTTCACCCACGACGTGATCATCCCGCGTGACCCGCAATCCGGTCAGCCAACCGGTCAGCGCGTGCACAAGCCAGTCGTGATCACCAAGGTCTACGACAAGGCTTCGCCTCTGCTGCAAGCGGCTCTGACCTCCGGCGAGCGCATGAGCGAAATCGTTATCCAGTGGTACCGCACTTCGGCTCAAGGTACCCAAGAGCACTACTACACCACCAAACTGGAAGACGCGATCATCGTCGCCATCAACAACAAAATGCACAACTGCCAGGATCCAGGCAACGCGCACTTCACCCACCTGGAAGAAGTGCAGTTCACCTACCGCAAAATCACCTGGACCCACGAAGTATCCGGTACTTCGGGTTCCGATGACTGGCGTGCTCCAGTCGTTTAATTACGGCTGATCGTTTCAAGCATCGGCCAGCTCTGCTGGTCGATGTTGTTTACGCCCCTCCAGAATTTCGCGCGCGTTGACTGCTCTTGCGGTCGACGGGCGCCGCTGTACAGCACGAGGAACAAGGGATGTTCGCGCCGGCCAATGAAACCCACTTTGCCCTGACCATCGAAGGGCTTTCCGCCGATTTCCAGGTGTTTACCCTCACCGGTCGGGAAGCCATCAGCCAGCCGTTTGCCTTCGAGGTGGAGCTGGTCAGTGAGCAGCCGTCGCTGGACCTCGAAACCCTGCTGCACAAACCGGCCTTCCTGCAGCTGTCGCCCGACGGCAGCGGCATCCACGGCCTGATCGACCGCGCCGCGCAAGGCGATTCCGGCAAGCGCCTGACGCGCTACTCCGTGACCCTGCGCCCGCAACTGGCGTATCTGGCGCACCGGATCAACCAGCGGATCTTCCAGAACCTCAGCGTGCCGAAAATCATCGGCAAGGTTCTCGAAGAACACGGCATCCAGGGCAACGCCTACGAATTCCAGACCGGATCGATCTACCCCGAGCGCGTCTACTGCGTGCAGTACGACGAATCGGACCTGCATTTCATCCAGCGCCTGTGCGAAGAAGAAGGCATTCACTACCACTTCCAGCACAGCGCCACGGCGCACAAGCTGGTGTTCGGCGATGACCAGACGGTGTTTAAAAAACTGGCGCCGGTGGCCTACCAGCAGGACTCCGGCATGGTCGCCAGCGACCCGGTAATCAAGCGCTTCGACCTGCGCCTGGAAACCCGCACCAGCCGCACCACCCGCCGCGACTACGACTTCGAAAAACCAAGGATCACCCTCGAAAGCGAAAACCGCGGCGACGCCCTGCCCGACCTCGAGGACTACGACTACCCGGGCCGTTTCGTCGACCGCGAGCGCGGCAAACACTTGGCCAAACGCGCCCTCGAACGTCACCGCAGCGACTTCCAGCTCGCCGAAGGCAAGAGCGACCAGCCGTTGCTGGTCAGCGGCCATTTCCTCGCGCTGAAAGAACACCCGAAAGCCAAGTGGAACGACCTCTGGCTGCTCACCGAAGTCCATCACGAAGGCAAGCAGCCGCAAGTGCTGGAAGAGTCTGTCACCAGCGACACCACCGCGCTGAAAGACGATTTCCACCAGGGCTACCGCAACCGCTTCCAGGCCACCCCGTGGGACGTGCCGAACCGCCCGCCCCTGCGCCACCCGAAACCACGCATTCTCGGCAGCCAGAGCGCCGTGGTCACCGGTCCCAAAGGCCAGGAAATCCACTGCGACGAATACGGCCGGGTGAAAGTCCAGTTCCACTGGGATCGCGACGGCCTGGCCGACGACAAGACCAGTTGCTGGCTGCGCGTGTCGTCAGCCTGGGCCGGCGCCCAGTACGGCGGCATCGCCATCCCGCGCATCGGCATGGAAGTGCTGGTCACCTTCCTCGAAGGCGACCCCGACCAGCCGCTGATCAGCGGCTGCCTGTACCACAAGGAAAACACCGTCCCCTACGCCCTGCCGGCGAACAAGACCCGCACCACCTTCAAGACCCTGAGCTCGATGGGTGGCGGTGGCTTCAACGAACTGCGCATCGAAGACAAGAAAGGCCAGGAACAGATCTTCCTCCACGCCCAGCGCGACTGGGACGAGAACATCGAACACGACCAGAAAATCCGCGTCGGCAACGAACGCCACGACATCGTGGAAAAGAACAGCTACACGGAACTCAAGGCCGAAGAACACCACACCGTTTACGCAGACCGCAAAGTCGAAGCCCGCGCCAACGACCACCTGACCGTGGGCGTGAACCAGCACATCAAGATCGGCACCGGGCAATTCATCGACGCCGGACAGGAAATTCACCTCAGCAGCGGCATGAAGGTGGTGCTGGAGGCTGGGGCTGAACTGACGCTGGTCGGTGGCGGCAGCTTCATCAAGATCGATGGCGGCGGCGTGACCATGAGCGGGCCGGCGATCAACATCAACTCGGGGGTGGGCCGGGAAGCGGCACGGGGGCGGCGCCATTGATGCCGGGCGTGCTGAAGCAGGCGGATGCCGACAAGGCGGGGGCTGTGCTGACGCCGGCGCAGATCAATACCCTCAAGCGTAATGCGCCGTTTTGTGAAGAGTGTGAGAAGTGTAAGGCAGGTGCCTGTGCCATCTAATCGACTGACACCCAAGGATTGGCTGGCACAACAGCCGTTGCAAAAAGACGAACGCCTGTATCTGGTCATCAGCGCCGCCAGCGATGCCGACGCGCTCAAGACCCTGTATCAGAGCGAACCGTCCGTCCAGGCCATTCCCGTCTGGGGCGGAACGCCCTACTCCACCTGGCAACCGGTGATGCCTTACGTCGCCGAACTCAAGGCCTACTCGGCTTTCCTGCCCTGGATCACCGAAACCGACGCCCTCGACTGGGGCTGGCTGGCGGTCTCCCGCTCCGAACCCAACGAAGTCTTCGAACACCTGCGCAGCCTGACCCAGGTGAAGATGCCGGACGGGACCGAGGTGTTTTTCCGGTTCTGGGATGGGCGGCATATCTATCCGATTCTTGAAGGGCTGGGTGAGACAGCCGGGGAGGTGCTGCCGGTGTTTGAGCGGTATCTGATCAATGGGCGGAGCCTGGAAGTCGGACCGAGGGTGGTGCCGAAGGTGAGGGATTGGCCGTGGTGGGAGGTGCCGAAGAAGTTGCTGGATCAGTTGGCGAAAGAAGATCAGACGACGCTGGTCGGAAACTTGATGCAATGGCTCGAAGAAGCGCGCCCGGACCTCTATACCGCGTGGCCTGAGAGCAATCTGAAATTGAAGATCACCCGTTTCGTGCGTCGGCCGGACACATCTGAAAACCGCAAAGAAAAACTGCTGGATCACCTGATTATGGAGCAAGGCTGATGATCGCGAAGGAACGCATTGCTTTCATTGACAAGCAACTTGACACCTTCAAGGACAGCTTGACGCTGTACCAGGAACAAACCAAAACCTGGTATGCGAGAGCTGCCGACAAGGCCAGTCGGGTCGCCGACCTGCCTTCCCTGCTGGGCATGGAGCGAGTGATCAAGGTCGGCAACACCAGCAAATCGGTGAGCATGACAGACGGCGACTTCACGTCGAACGTGGCCCGGTGCCCTTTGAAGGGACCGCTGCTGATCGAGAGCAAGTTTGAATCGGTTTATGACATTCCACTTGGCAATATCGAAGTTGAAATCGTTGCTGTGGAAGGTGGCGCAGTCAGCAAGGTCAAACTTGACGCCCAAGGCAAGGCAAGTTGGACAGGTGGCATTCCCGGCAAATTTTACAAAATCCGTGTTCACAACGAAGTGACGCCCGGCCAGATCGACACCCTTTTCAATTCCTACAAAGGCATCACGGCGGACCTTGAAGGCTTCCTGCGCAAAGAATGGGCCGGTTTCAAACCGCAATGGTCGAATCTGTCTGCATCCGGCATGGCGATGGCTGTTGGCAGCGGCATCCTTGAGGGCGGCTGGGAGGCTATCAAAGGGGTGTGGGATGGCATCAGTCTGGTTCTCGACATCCTTCAGGATCCGGGAAAATTTGCCAACGATTTGGGAGCGGGTACCCAGAAGCTGATTGATCTGGCTAAACAATCCCCGGACGTCATGAAAAAAGCGATGTTGCTGGCCAGCGACGAAGCTGCACTGTTCCTGATGGTACGCAGTGCCGTGATCTGGTTGGCAGGTTTGCCACCAACGAAACTGGCAGGTGAATCAGCAAAGATGACAACTGCGGCAGTCGTCGGCATCGCCATCGACATCGTGATTGGTATCGTGCTGACAATTGCTGCGGAAGGTACGGGCGTAATCTATCTCGCCGCACGCCTGAAAAAGTACGGCCAGATCATCATCAAGGCTGTCACTGGTTTTGTGGAGTCAGTATTCAAGATCATCAAGGGCTTCATGGAATACGTCGCCAAGTACACTGCCGTTGCGGCGCGTGGGGTTACGGCGAAGGTGAGAAATGGTGTTTCTGAACTGAGGTTTGATGGAAAGAGAAACGCGACCCTGGGTAGAGGAAAAGCGGGAGACGATGTATCCAGGCAGGCAAAGTCGCCCGCAGAAAAAAGTGCCGAGCCGGCCTCGGGAACGTGCACCAACGGATGCCCGGTTTCGATGGTCACCGGCGAAGAGCTGCTGACGCTGACAGATGGCCAACTTGACGGCTTGCTGCCGTTTGAATGGACGCGCCTGTACAGAACCAGCGCCGTCGAAATCGACTGTGGCCTGGGATACGGTTGGAGTCACGCCCTTGCCCACCGCATCGAAATCGTGGGCGATGAGGTCATCTGGACCGACCACGAAAACCGCTCCACACCGTTCCCGCTTCCAAGCGAGCAACGCCCGGCGATCACTAACAGCCTCTCGCGTGCAGCCATTTTCCTCGGCGATGACCCGTCCGAATTGGTACTGGCCCAAGCAGGCAAACGCCCATCGTTCTACCACTTCCGCTTCAACAGCAATGGCGCAACCCTGATCGCCATCAGCGACAGCTATGGCAATCGCCTGCACGTCACACGGGACATCCACGGGCGCATCAAACGCCTCGACAACGGCGCAGGTCGTGCCCTGCTTTTACGCTACGACCGCAAACATATTGTGGCTGTGGACTATCAGCAGTTTCTACCGGCGGACAATCTTGAGGATGCCTGGAACACCGTCCAGACGCTGGTCACCTACACCTATGACGCGCAACACCGGTTGATTGAAGCAAAGAACGCCGCCGGGGAAGCCGAGCGTTATAGCTACAACGATCAACACGTGATTCTGGAGCGGCAACTGGCCGGCGGCGCGAGCTTCTTCTGGGAGTGGGAGAACGAAGGCAAACTGGCTCGATGCATCCACCACTGGGCAAACTTCTCGCAGATGGACGCGCGCTACGCCTGGGATGATAAAGGCAGCGTGACCGTTACCAACGCCGATGGCAGCGAAGAGGTTTACACCCACGACGATCAGGCGCGATTGATCAGCAAGATCGATCCGGATGGTGCCGAGCACCTCAAGGCCTATAACGACAAAGGCCAATTGGTCGCGGAAAAAGGATCCTCTCGGTGCCGTGACCGAATATCGGTACGACGATGATGGATTGATGACCGCCGTCATCCCTCCTGAAGATGAAGCCACCACGTACGAATACAGCAACGGATTCGTCAGCGATGTTCACCGTGGCAAAGCCAGCTGGAAGTATCAACGCAACAGACAGGGTGATGTCACTCAGCAAATCGACCCGGATGGAAATTCGACGTTCTACAGTTACGACCATCAAGGACGTCTGCTGGAGATCCGTCACCCGGATGGCAGCCGCCACCAACTGGGCTGGAACAACCTCGGTCAATTGCTTGAGGAACGCCTGCCCGATGGTGGTCAACGCAAATATCGCTACGATGCGTTGGGCCGGCAAATAACTCGGCAAGAAGAATCAGGTGCCATCACCCAATATCAGTGGGATACCGCCAACCGCCTCGCACAAATTATCTTGCCGGGCGGCGCAACGCGCGCGTTCACCTATAACGCCTACGGCAATGTCACTGCCGAACGCGACGAACTCGGCCGCGTCACCCGTTACGAATACGCCGATAAACTGCACCTTGTCAGCCGTCGCATCAACCCGGATGGCAGCCAGCTGCGTTACCGCTACGACAACTCGCGCCTGTTGCTGACCGAGATCGAAAACGAGCGCGGCGAGCATTACCACCTCGACTACTTCCCGAATGGCCTGATCCAACAGGAAACCGGCTTCGACGGTCGTCGCACCGCATACGAATACGACCTCAACGGCCAATTGCTGAAGAAAACCGAATTCGGCGATGACGGCAGCGAGTTGGTGACTGAATATCAACGCGATGCTGCTGGCAGGCTTCTGGTGAAGACGCTTCCCGACGGCGAAGAAATCCATTACAGCTACGACGCCCTTGGCCGCCTGGTCAACGTCGACGACGGACACTGGCCACTCGCCTACGAATACGACCTGCAAGACCGCCTCGTCACCGAACACCAGGGCTGGGGCACCTTGCGTTACGAGTACGACAGCGTTGGCCAGCTCAAGCACTGTCGCTTGCCCGATGGCAGCAAACTCGACTACCGCCACCAACCCGGCGGTATGCTCAGCGGCATCGACCTCAACGGCTCGCGCCTGACGTCTCACCAGTTCAGCGGTGGTCGCGAACAGCAACGCCAACAAGGCTTGCTGCTCAGCCAGTATCAATATGACGAACAGGGCCGCTTGCAGGCCCACAGCGTCAGCCAACGCGACAAAAACCTCTTCCAACGTCGCTACAACTACGACGCAAACGGTAACCTCGCCGGCATCGACGACAGCCGCAAAGGCAACCGCAGCTACCACTACGACCCGCTTGATCGCTTGATCAGCGTGCGTGGCGCGACACCGGAAAGCTTCGCCCACGACCCGGCCGGCAACCTGCTCGGCCAGAACAACGAAGGCACAGCAAACCTCGCCAACGTCAAAGGCAACCGCCTGTTGATGCAGGGCGACCGCCACTACGACTACGACGCCTATGGCAACCTGATCCGCGAACGCCGTGGCACCGGACAGAAGCTCGTCACCGAATACCGCTACGACTGCCAGCATCGACTGATCGGCGCTAGCCTGCCGGGTGGCAGCACCGCGTCCTACAAATACGACGCCTTCGGTCGCCGCATCGAGAAAACCGTCGATGGCCAAACCACCGAGTTTCTGTGGCAAGGCGAACGCCTGATCGCCGAAAGCGCGGACAATCGTTACCGAAGCTATATCTATGAACCGGGCACATTCCGTCCTCTTGCCATGCTCGATGGCGAAGGGCCTCTCAAGGCGACCCCGTTCTATTACCAGCTCGATCATCTTGGTACGCCGCAGGAGCTCACTGACTACAGTGGCGAGATCATGTGGTCCGCGAAGTACCGCGCCTACGGCAACCTTGCCGCGTTGGACGTCAGCGAAATCGACAATCCGTTGCGGTTCCAGGGTCAGTATTTCGATGCGGAGACGGGCCTACACTACAACCGTCATCGCTACTACAATCCGGGGACTGGACGGTTTCTGACTCCGGATCCGATCAAGCTTGCGGGCGGGTTGAATAGCTACCAGTACGTGCCTAACCCTACGGGGTGGGTGGATCCTTTAGGTCTGACCACAACACAAGCCCAGTGCCCAGGAAAAAAGAAAGTACCCGTAAACCATAAGCCAAGCGGAGATTTGGACTGGAATGGTGTAGATAAAAAAGGGCTCAGTCGAGCAGACCATGTGAGGAGGCATGGTGCTGATGACCCTACTCGACAAGTTCCTCATGGGGTATTCAACGAGGAACCAATATCAGCGACAGAAAATGCGTGGGCGATTGCAAAACGTGACGGCATAACCCCTTACGTAGAACAACCAGGGAATGGTAATTGGATCTACGATGTCCCTTATCCAAATGCGGGATTCAAAGGTGGCATGCCAGGAGCCGCAGATGGCCACCCGGTTCTGAACTCAATTAGAATCGTGGTTAAGGCTAATACAAACAATGTAGTCACCGCGTTTCCCATGTGAGGCTTGTATGGAAAAAATTTTTTACGCCGCAGATGCATATGTAAGTACATACGCACAAGGTGCCGACCTTCTCATTATAAAATCAGCAAACGGCACCTTATATGGCGCCTCCTTTGAATTTGACATATGTACAAAGGACATCGAAAAAGTTGCCATAAAAAAGGGTGAAATCTTTAATGAAGCCGACAAAAAATTTGTAGAAGCAGAATGGATGGAGTTCACCGACGACATTGGAACCACTCCAGCCAGCTGGTTGGACATCATGGATTCAGGCCTATCCAACTTCATCTCCGGCTATCAACTTGAAAGCGAAATGACAATTCACAAATTCAAAACCTAGAAAAAACAAGCCAACCAAAGGGGGCAGATTTATTTTTCGTTTGTCTAGTCCTGAAATAGGTTTACACCGGCAAAAATGTCAAAAATGCAAAAATGGGACAGATTTATTTTTCGCTAAAGACAATAAAAAATAAATCTGTCTCCTTTTCTCCTTGTAGCTGACGCCAACTCCGTTATTCGAAACGGACGTTTACACCTGAGTTAAACGCTTACGTCGCAATCCCTGGAGGGATTGGAAGTGCAAAAGGTTTGCTCGTTGGTGTCGATAGGGCTACTGGAGAAATTACTACAATGCACCTCAAACCCATTTCATTCTTTGAAAATAAAGCTCCGAGTTTAGGTGGAAAGCACAACCGAAGTCGGTAAAAACAGACACGATCGGTGCTGACCCTCAGGTCGGATGGAAGTCTCCTTACGGATTAAAGACAGAGCAATAGACATGTTAATAAAGGACATCAGTTGGATATCCAAAGACTCGGCTGAGGCGGAAGTTGAGATCAGTGACGGAAACTTTACCTGCATTGCCTTTTTCTCAGCCATGCAGTGCGAACATTGGAGAAACCATAAATGAGCCACTGCATGTTTTCTCGTTAAAAGATGCAATGATCTGTGAAATCGAGTCGGCAGTAGGGATCTGGAACACAGAGAAACCTGGGCTATCTCGAAAAGTAATTGCCAGAGTAATAAATGCATCAGAGCATCTGGTGGCCGTGGGTGGAATAAAACTATTAATCGATGACTACTTACCCGGCGGCATAAATACTGGCGACCTAATCGAGTTCAAATGCGGCCGAATTGATCTCTGGTAAAAAATCCAAAGGGGAACCAGTCCAGTCAAAGGGGACCAGTCAAAAGGACAGACTTATTTTTCGGATCTATTTTTCGTTGAAAAAATAAACCTTGGACCTGTCCCCTTTCACCTCTTTTCATCCTGAAAAGAAAATCCGTTTTATCTCACACAAAACCAACCTCTCAATCTGATTTACAACCCACACAAAGGACTGTCTCTTGCCACACCTAACACGCTCACTAACTCTCATCCTCGCCTTGACTCTGTCCCTGAACGCAACCGCCCTGTCACTGCACTCAGAAAAACGTCCCGACGGCACCGTTGCGTTGTTGCTGACAAATGATCCCGCAGCGCCCACTCCCCGACACTGAATCAGGATCCGGCAATTCGAACTTCGCTGGTTGCTTTTTTTGGCTATGCGACCGGTAGCTACACAAACGACAACACCATGATCGTGCAGCAGGTGCTTGAATCCCTGAACCAAAGGGGACAACCAAAGGGGACAGATTTATTTTTCGTTAAAAAAATAAATCTGTCCCCTTTGACCTTTTTGGTTTCGGCCACCTCAACGCCAACCAAGCTGGCAAGCATGTGAAAGCACTAGAAGGAAAATTTGAGGGCCAAGAGGCTTTCCTTTCTCTTGAGAAAACTCGAATCGTGCCAGGAAACAAAACCGCTAATATTGAAGAAATAAAATCACCAGAAGAATTTTTCCAACGTTCAGGAACTCGATCAGGTCTTGATCCGAAAGCTGGCCAAGAGTACAAGCCATCTGGGTCTATTACATTGGAAAAAGATGGAACAATCACTTTACTTCCACCAGGGACAACCCCATGAAATTCACATCAGAAGGTGAGGTAATCAATCCATGCTCTGTCGGATATCGAAGTCTAGGATTTGGCGAATCGACAAACTTACAAACAAAAAATTACGAGTTAACAGCTGAGTTCAACGAATTACCTGACAGCTTTATAAAATGCGCCGACTCATTTATTGAACAGTGTAAAATTGACGACGCAGAACAAGGCTTCCCAGAAATACCTAAACTTGAAGAGCTGCAATACCCAGACTTTTTAGAACTAGTTAAAAAAAGTCCAAAACAAGCCACTGAACTAATCAAAAACTACCTGTACTTCGACCTATTATTTTCATTATTCCCAAACACCAACAATCTAAAGCTAGTAATAAACAATATAAACAGCATCAGCACAACCACAACAGGAATAGCAATAACCGGAGAAACCTTCCCTTTCAAGTCATAAACCAAACAAAGGGATAAAATTGAAAGGGACAGATCCATTTCTCGTTTAGGAAAATAAATCTGTCCCCTCTTGTCAACGTTGGCAAAGGAACCAGAGACGGAAAGCCCGAAGCATCTTACTTACCAGATATTGCAAATAACGTTAGTGGATTTGAAAAACAAGCTGCGTATGCGGCAGTACGCGATGGGAACGTATTCGATCACGGAGGATCAAGATATATGTTCTATCGATCAGAAACCCCAGTGGGCTACAACAACGGCGAACTCACCAACTGGGTAAGAATCGAACTAACAAAAGCAGGAGAGCCTGTAATACACAGTTTCCCAGCCTCTCCAGAGCAAGTTCAAAAATATATGGGGAAAACCAAATAACATGAAAACCAAGCTTGAATACGAACTCCAACCCCTACGAGTACCTAGTGGATGGACAATCACAATCAACAACCTTTTCGAGGTTGACCTCACACCTGAAACTGCAGAGTGGTTTAGCAGTTCAGTATTACTAGGTGGAGTTCGACGAGCTACGGGACACTGCTTTGACTCCAGAGTTGAACCGGAAGGAGATCCATCAGGGGAATTTGTAGTTGATTTCCTAACAATCAAGTATGACAACAAAGGAAAACCTCTAAAAAACTCTGAAATATTCCTAGGGGAATTCAGAACAAAAAACAAGACGGAATACATTAAGAAAATCGAAGACTTTATGCTTGAAGCATAAATTAAAGGATACAGGTTTATTTTTCGCTGAAGAAAATAAAAATAAGCCTACCCCCTATTTAGCCCCACATGCCGCCTCCTATTAAAATTAAGTCACATTCATGAATAGTAAGGCCTTCGATGAATACAACTACTGGCTGGGACAAAGCGAAGATTCTAACTGGAATGAATACATTACAGAACAGATAGCCAAAGGAGTTCTAGGAAAGTTCAGGCCTGATGACTGGATCCGGCTTAATGACACGATCCTATCGAGGGAAGAGTATTGGCAGGAGCGAAGTGCTGCGGCACTTGGAGAGCATCGATCCACTCAGGCAATTGAGATTCTAAAGAAACTTTTGGACTCTCCATTTACCGAGGTACTAATAGCCTCTGCCTCAGAACTGGATTGGAGTGAAGCCCCAATCGAAAATAAATACGCCAAAAAGATACAAGCTGTTATTGACACCCTAAACCATGAAGAACTCGAATCCTATCCCGAACTTGAAAACCTTTTAAAAAAAGCCAGTAGTGCGCAATTTTAAATATAACTCAAACCAAAAACAAAGAGGACAGATTTATCTTTCGCCAAAGACAACAAGAAAATAAATCTGTCCATTTTCTGTCAAAAAAATGAAAATACACTATATTACGCATAGTCAAAACTCTCACCAAGAGTATATATATTGAATTTTCAAGCCCCCCTATGGAAAAGGCTTTTCAAACCTCATGGTTCCGGAGACAAATGAAAATCAGCCCTATGACATATAAACTAAAGAGGACAGATTTATTTTTCGCTAAAGACAATAAAAAATAAATCTGTCCCCTTTCCTTGATTTACAACCCACACAAAGGACTGTCTCTTGCCACACCTAACACGCTCACTAACTCTCATCCTCGCCTTGACTCTGTCCCTGAACGCAACCGCCCTGTCACTGCACTCAGAAAAACGTCCCGACGGCACCGTTGCGTTGTTGCTGACAAATGATCCCGCAGCGCCCACTCCTCCAACACTGAATCAGGATCCGGCAATTCGAACTTCGCTGGTTGCTTTTTTTGGCTATGCGACCGGTAGCTACACAAACGACAACACCATGATCGTGCAGCAGGTGCTTGAATCCCTCGATTCAGAAGTTTCGACTTTTGAAGAAGGGGTACCCGCCGGGAAAAAGATGATTACAGCCATGAATGACCGTAATAACGGTATCGAACGGGCTGCCTTGTTGCTGGATGAAAAGGGCCAATTGGTAGCCGTCGGGTTGGTAAACGGACACTGCACAGTAAAGTCCCGAGAAGAGTCGTTGAGCTGTAATGACCTAACGGACACTGTGCTGACTATCTTCCAGCCGAAAGGCGCGAACAAAGATGATGCTGCGTCTCTTGTTACCTGGAGTAAACAACTGCCGCCCATGCAAGCCATCCTTGCCGAGAGCGACAATCCTGAAACACGCGCTAATGTGCAGAAGATTGCGACTGTCGAATACGTTTCCACAGATCCGAAAAAAAGCGGCGTGGAGCGCTTCACAGCTTCCTTCCGACTTTCCCAAATTCATGCTTCCGCTGCTTCCCGAGCAAGCTTATTTGATCGGTGCTGGAGCACACGGAGAATTCACAACGCCCGGCATGGTCGGCGCCCCTATGGATGGCGACTGGGATGAAATGGCCGGCCGGCCGCGACATGAGTTCGAGGTCATTCTGCGGACCTACACCGAGTACGCAAGCGTGCTGGAATTTTACAAACAACATGCCAAAGATGCCGAGATCAGCGGCACCGAGAGAAAAGCACTTGTTGAGGGGTATATCGGTGGCGGGACCTACAAAATCGAGATCAACAATCGAAAAGAAGAGGGAACCGTGATCACCCTTTCCGCCTGGAAACAGGAAGTCTGATGAACAACAAGGGGCGACTTCAATCGCCCCTTTTTGCTAGCCAACAAATAAAGAAACCAGATTAATTTTCGTAAAAAATAAACCTTGAACCGGTCCTCCCCCACCTTTTTTATTATTAGGGCAAGCAACAATGTTAACCGACCTACAGGCCCGAGCGTCACTGAAGGGGTTGATCGAAAAACACCTCAGCAAAAACCACCCTAATTTCGAGCACCTGATCGATCTTATTCAAGATCATTCCCGGCAAATCCCGATCAGAGGTGTGCTTGAGGATATTCGAAGTTCGAATAACGCTCAGTTCACACAACAAGAACTAGAACTTATCGTGGACCTTTTATATATGTATGGATAAGCCGATTAAATATCGATAATCAAGCCATATGACCTCAACAACGATTATCCCTGTTGACCCTGAATCATCCCTTCCCCCACCTCATACTTAACCACCACCCGATTCCCATACAACCTCTCCCTCTCCACCAACGCCCCCACCTGCCCCTTCTCCCTCACCTCCCGCCAAATCTCATTCTCCCGAAACACCCTTCCCCCTCCCGCACAAACCGATGCCCCAATTCAAACACGTGATACCGAAACTCCCGCTCCCGATCACTCAACAACTCCCCTTCCAGTTGCGTCTCCCCCACCTTCAACTTCAGCTGAAAGCTGCGATCCGTCGGGTTGTGCAGTACCAGGTCGATGTAGTTGTAGAAGATCGCCGCGCCGGAGCCGAACGGCAGGACGCGGCCGTCGTCCGGGAAGGGGTCGAAGCTGTGGTTGGCGCGTTCGATGACGACCAGGGGTGAGTGAATGGCCATCCAGTGGATGAGGTTGCTGAGTTGGCAGATGCCGCCGCCGATGCCGGTGCGGGCCTGGCCGAAGGACAGTTCCATGCCTTCGACGTAGCCGCGTTTTCGGGTCGGGCGGCCGACGAGGCGGCAGAAGGAGAAATACTCGCCGGGGGCGATGGTGACGCCGTCGATGGCGGCGACGGCGAGTTTGAGGTTGATGACTTTGTTGTGTTGCAGCGCCAGGTCGGAGTCGCCAAGTTTGCGGATCAGTTTGGAGGTGTGTTTGAGGTAGCGATACGACAAGCGCTCAGGCGTCGCGGCAGGCCGTGCGTAGCGTTTGCTCGAGCAGTGCCAGGCGATGTGGCGGAACAGTCTTTTTTGCCACACGCGCAGCCAGTAGAGGGCCGGGTGGTAGAGGGAAAGTGGTTTCATCCGTGGCGAACGGCGCGGGCCGTTGTCTTCCTTGATCTGAAAAGGGCGGCGCATCTTACCGTGGAATATCGCCGTGTGCGCTGCTCGCGCAGGCGTCGCAAGCCGTTACAAGTCGACCGACGCCGAGCGTTTCGAAATTAAGCTTCAACTAAGGTTGCGTCCCTACCATCCGGGCCACAAAGCAGCGGGTGCGTGCGTTTTTCGCCGCACACAAAGCCATTCATTTCGATGTGAGCCCAGTCCATGAGAGAGTTTGATTTCCCCTCGGCACAACAGCCCGCGTTCAGTCTTGTGTTGGTCAATTACAAAACCCCGGAAATAACCCGGATGTGCCTGGAGTTTCTCCAGGAATACGTCAAGGAACAGCAGATTCCGGTGTGGGTGGTGGACAACGATTCTGCCGACGAAAGCCTGGCTTACTTGCGCTCTCTGGACTGGATCAACTTGATCGAGCGCCCTTCCCCTTGCAAAGAAGCCGGGCATATTGCCCACGGCAAGGCACTCGATCTGGCACTTGAAAAGGTTGAAACCGATTACCTGTTTTTACTGCACACCGATACTTTCGTTTTCGACAGCACTGTCTTTTCAATGATGATGAAAGAGTGCATGCAATCTTTGGATACAGCAGCAGTCGGTTGTGTCGAACAGCTTGACCGGGGTGTTTTAAGAGACACCTGGCGCTTGTCTTCGCGTTATTTCAAACACTATTTTCGGCGGGCGAAACTGCAGTTGGGCCTGCGCTCCCGGGAGCCAAAACCCTACCGGGAAACCCACCTGAAAAGCTTCTGCACCCTGTGGAATGCTCGGTTGATCAAGGCCCATGGCCTGCATTTTTCGATGGATGACCGGGTCCCGGGATACACGCTGCAGGATCGATTAAGCAGCCTTGGCTACGGCATCAGATTTCTTTCACCGCGGACGATCTTCCGCTACCTGGATCACATCCAGGCCGGCACCGTAGCCGCCGCTGGTGGCTATGCCAAGAACCACCGCCGCACCACCATGTACCAGCAAACACTCAAGCGTATTCAGATGCAGCAAGGCATGCGGCATGCCAAATCCTGAGAACAATAAAAAAGGGCGACTTCACAGTCGCCCTTTTTTTATCCGAATTCTTTAGTCCTCTCTCCGGAGGAGGTGTCCGCCCAGTGTAATGGCCTGGCAATCCATGCACCGGTAAAGAGCCCTGACACTGGGCGAACGGGAAGGATTTTAATGGAAGTTGGCGGATATGTCGTGCTAATTGAGGATGAATTTTATGTACTAAAACGTTAACGGATATTGATCACCGATATTTCCCGAGAAACTTTCAGAATTATCGGATCCGATCATTTTATATGACTGTTCTCATACAACTACTTGTACAAGAACAGTCACGCTGTAGAGTTAATACTCAGCTTTCATGTTCACTGGTCACTTTTAATACATCGGTGTAAGTGACCACGACACTCTGTCCGATTTTCAGATCTTTGAGTTTGGCTTGGATTTCAGGCTTTTCGACATTGAGGGTTTTCGACTGGCCCGAAGGGTTTTCCAGGGTGACCTGGTTTTTCTTCAAATCAATTTTGGTGATTTTCAGTTGTACCTGAATCTGGCGGAATGCCTCGCCGCCAGGGTTGCTGCTGCCCACGGCGTTGCGCAGCTCGCCGGTACGCTCGGTGGAGCCAGGCAGACCTTTATCCACGTCAGTGTCCAGGAAAGCTGCCACGGAACGGGTGACTTGAATGTCGACCTTGTCTCCAACCTTCAGGTTGGCGAGGTTTTTAGCCTTGTCGCTGAGCTGAACATGCACCTGGCGACCTTCTTCGCCTTCAAGGACGACCTGATGATTGGCCGGATCAACCGCCAGCACTTTGGTGGTGACCTGATCCTTCTCGACAGTCGCTGACAAAGGAATATCGGCCGCGAACGCCGTGGAGGCGGACAGGACAGTGGCGAGTGCAATGGCGTGCGACAGTGTTTGAAGCTTCATAAGCGGTACGTTCCCTGTGATGGATGGCAGCACACGGCGCATTCGGCGCCGTGCGTGCCAAGGAGCATAGACGCTGATCCGCCGTCGCTCTTGGCACAGGGTGAATCAATACCCGGTCATCTCCAGATAACCGCGCCCGCCCTGACTGCCGCTCAACCGCACAGGCCCTTCCCAATAAGGAATGCGCAACCCCATCCAGGCGTCGGGATTGATTGCATCGAGGGTCATCTGCAGGTTCTTTTCCGGAATCCCGATCGACCAGCGCACCGGCATCGAACGACCCGCGACCTTCGCGGTGTCCTGCGGCGTCAGTTTGATCTGCTCGGCGTGCAGCGTTTCAGTCTGACCATCAGCACCTATCCAGGTGCCCGTCAGATAAGGCGCGCCCTCCTTCTGGCGCATGCGGTAGAGCATGACGTGCGCGCCGTCGTCCAGATGCAGGGAGAACCAGTCCCAACCGGTCTGGTTGGCAGTCAGCGGCTGGCTGCTCCACTCGCGGTCGAGCCAGGCCGGGCCGTTGACGGTGTAGGTGTTGCCGTCGATTTGCAGGGTGCCGCTGGCCTGGAAAAACGGTTGGCTGTAGTAGTACGAGGCCTGGCCCTGTTCGGATTTCTGACTGAAGCCGTGATCACCTTGCAGCACCAGCGGACGACTGGAAGTCAGGCGCAGTTGGTAGCTGAAGTTTTTGTCCTTCGCGCTGAGCTGCATGTCGCCCAGCGGATCACTCGCCTGACTGACGAAGTGCCAGTCATCGATCCACGCCTCGAACGGCACCGCACGCACCCCCGCCTGCCCGACGCCGCCACGGGCATACCGCTCGGCGGCGTGATGAACGCTGGCCGAGGTCACCGCCGCATGCCCGAGCCAGATCGTTTGATTGGCCCAGCCCGATTGCTCCGGCGATGCGTTAAGGGCGCTGCGAAACAACGTCCACTGCACGCCGAAATCATTGCCTTGGGCATCCTTGAGATTGGCCGTGACGTACCACCACTCGATGCGAAAACCGTCATGAGCGCCATGATCCGCCGGAAAGCTGAACACCCGCCCCGGCACCACCGGCGTGAAGGCCTGCGCCTGAGCGCCCATCCCGGCGAAGCCTTTCTGTTCCGGCACCGGGTTGTCGCAGCCACTGAGCAACAGCGTCAGGCACACCACGACGAAGCTAATCCTCATGGGCAAACGTCCTCAGCAAGTCCGCCGGTTGCGTGCGGTACAGCGAATACAGCGGCCACGCCGAGGCCAGTAGTGTCGCCAGCAGCGCCAGCCCGGTCAGTTGCAGCAACTGCAACGGAAACACCCGCAACGGCAGACGCCAGCCAAAGGCTTGCACGTTGATCACCGCATCCAGACACCACGCCAGCCCGATGCCCAACGGCAATGCCAGCACCAGGGTCAGCACCGCCAGCAGCCAGGTCTGGCCAAGGTTGAGCAGCATCAATTGCCGCCGCGTCACACCCAAGGCCCACAACGGCGCCAATTGGCCGAGGCGACTCTGGCTCTGGGTCAGCAGACTGATGAACAACGCCACACCGGCAACCGCCAGCGTCAGGCTGTTCAGCGCAGCCGTGGCGGCAAAGGTTCGCTCAAAAACCTGCACCGACCAGCCCTTGAGCCGCGCCTGATCGACGATGCGGCTGTCGTCGAGCTGGAAGCGTGCCTGCAAGGCGCTGAGCAATGCCGGAATCTTTGCCGGCTCGATCCGCAGGTTGAAGCGATTCGGCGTCAACTGCGGCCAACTGCGCAGCAGATGATTGCTGTTGACCAGCACATGCCCCTTGGGATTGCCGTAGTCGGCATAGATCCCGACGATGCGCGGTGACCACGACAGGCCCGGCGTCGGAATCGTCAGATGATCCCCCGGCCGCACCTTGAGCCGGCGCGCGAGTTGTTCGCTGAGCATCACCGCGTCGTCCTTGGCCAGCAACGCCCACGGGTCGTAGCCCCGGGCTTCGAGCAGCGGCCAGTGCTGACGATAGTGCGGATGGTCGATGATGCCGAACACCTCCGTCGGCCAGCCTTGCAGCGTCACCGAAACCTGCCAGTTGGGCAGGATCGCCGTGACACTCGGCTGTTGCTTGAGCCAGCTGTACAGCTCGCGGGCCTGGGCCGGATTGCTCGGATTCAGATAGAGCTCGGCAGTGAGCCGTTGTTCGAGCCAGTCGTTGAAGGTCTGGCGGAAACCGGCGGTCATGCTGCCGGCGCCGATGTTGGCTGCCATCGCCAGCAGCAGCGCCATCAATGCCAGACTCAGTGCCGGCAATTGCTGTCGGCAGTCAGCGAGAAACCACTGCCCCAGCACCGAACGACGGCGCCCGAGCAAACCGTTCAACAGCGCACTGAGTACCACCGGCAGCGCCAGCGCGGCGCCGAGCAGCAACCCGGCCATCAACACAAATCCGCTGGCGAGACTGTCACCCAACACCAGCGCAATCAACGCAATCGCCGCAAACACCCCGGCCACCCAGCCCTGCCGGCGCAACCAGCGTGCATGCTGTTCATGCCAGGCTTGCGGATCAGCCACCGCCAGCAACGGCAGCCGCGCCGCCCGCAGCAGGCTGTTTGCCCCGGCCAGCAACGCGCCGAGCAGGCTCAAGCCGATGCCGCTGAACCACCACCAGGGACTCAGGCGCAACTGCCCCGCCACTTCCGCGCCATACAACCCGCGCAGGCTGGCGGCGACATCCGGCAACAGCACGCTCGCCAGCCAGTAGCCGCTGACGACACCGAACAGTCCGCCGATCAACGCCAGCGCACCGAGTTCGACGATCAGGCCGGCGATCAGCATTCGCGCACTGACACCGCAGGCGCGCAACGTGCGCAGCAATCCGCGACACTGTTCCAGTGCGAGGCCGATGGCGGCATGCACGATGAACAGGCCGACGACAAACGAGAGAAAACCAAGTGCATCGAGGTTGAGGTGAAAACTCTCGGTCAGCCGCGCCAGATTGTTTTCTTCGCCGCTGCTCTTGAGCTGCAACTGGCCTTTGAACGCCGCCGGCACGTCGGCGTGAAAATCCTTGGGCAACAGCAGCCGCGACAGTTGATCAGGTTGTTCGAGCACACGTTGAGCGACACCGATGTCCACCAGCAGCACGCCGGGCGCCATGTCCTTTTGCGTCAGCAGCGGAGGCAACGTCTGACCGGTTTCGGTTTGTGGTGTCGCGCCCTCGGTCAGATTCAACACTTGCAAGGTGTCGGGGGAAATCCAGGTGCTGCCCGGCGGGGTGAAAAAATCGACGATGCGCTCGATCGGCATCGCCTGTCCCGCCACCGCGCTGTCGGCCGGCAGCGACACCGGCTCGATGCCCATCAATTGCAGGCGCTGGGATTCATGGCCCTTAAGGATCAAACGCCCTTGCAACACTGGCGAAACCGGCCAGCCTTGCCGGCGCAGATCGACAAACCATTGCTGGGAAAACGTCGCGCCATTCGGCGTGCTCAGGCTGGCCTGGGGTTCGCCGCCGATCATCTGGCTGGCGCGGGCGTAACTGTCCCGCGCCTGACTGTTGAGCGCTTCGACACCGGTCAACAGGCTGGTGGCCAGCCATAACCCGGTGAGCACGCTGAAGAACTGCACCGGGTGTCGCCGCCAGTGACTGAGCAAGGCAATCAGCGTTTGCCGGAAAACCCTCACGTCAGTCGACCGCTGGACAACACCACCCGCTCCGCCAGTCGCGCGGCCACGCGCTGACTGTGGGTGACCATCAACAAGGTGGTCGGCGTGTCGTCGAGCAACTCCAGCAACAGCCGCAGCACCTCGTCGCTTGTCGCCTCGTCGAGGCTTCCGGTGGGTTCGTCAGCCAGCAACAATTTGGGCCGCGACGCCAGCGCCCGGCCGAGCGCGACCCGCTGCTGCTGGCCGCCGGAAAGTTGTTCGGGATAACGCTTGAGCAGATCGCTCAGGCCAAGACGCTGCACCAGATGGTTCTGCCAGCGCGGATCATGGCGCCCGGCGAGTCGCGCCTGAAACGCCAGGTTGTCTTCGATGCGCAGGCTGCCGATCAGGTTGTACTGCTGGAACACCAGACCGATTTCCGTGCGCCGCCAGTTGGCCAGTTGCGCTTCGCTCATTGTGTCGAGTCGATGTTCGCCGCTGTGGATGCTGCCGCTGTCGACTTTATCCAGGCCGGCGATCAGGTGCAGCAGCGTGCTTTTGCCGCTGCCCGACTCGCCCATCAGCGCCAGACTGCTGCCGGGCTTGAGCGTCAGGTCGATGCCTTGCAACACGGGCAACGGGCCTTGGGGGGTGAGGTAGCTTTTGAAGACGTTTTGAACCTGCAGCATGCCGCCATCCGATCGTTGCGTGTGGGGCAAGGATAGCGGATCGCGACGGGTTACTGCCCTGCTGCAACACTCGTCGGCGCCTCACCCGGCGTGACGATGCTGTTCAGGTCGATGTGCTTCCACTCGGGCTTGGCCCCCAACCGCGCATTGAAGCGGTAGTTGAAGGTGAAGTCGTCCGTCGTCGGCACGCTCAGCGGTTTGCCGTAGACCGATTCAATCCCTGCCAGCTCATAGCCCATCAACTGCAGCAGGGTCGGGAAGATGTTGTAGTGACTGGAGCGATCCTTGTTCGCCGCCAGTTGTGCCGACCAGTCGAGTGTGTGCAGCTGATCGCCCTGAATCACCACCAGCGGCACCAGTCCCTCCTCTTCCACCGGGTCGCCACCGCAATGGGTGTTGAGCCCCGGGTTGCCACGTTCGTGCAGGTCCTGGCCGTGGTCCGAGGTGTAGATCAGCAGCGCGTTGTTCAGATTGGCCTGAGCAAACACCCGCGAGAAGAACTCGCCGACATTCCACAGCACGGTGTTCTTGTAGGCGTTGCGGTACAGCACCCAGTCATCCGGCTGGCCGTTGAAGCCGTCGCGCTTGCCGGTGTCGGCGATTTCGGTGAACTGGCCGCGCGGCAAGGTTGGGCGGTAGGCCATGAAGGCGTCCGGATATTTGTCGTGCACCGGGAAATGCGCGCCGACCTTGTTGATCACCACCAGCTCCGGTTTGTCGTCGTTGAGCAGTTCGATCAGCTTGGCAGCGGCGGCCATGTCGCGGTCGCGGACGCTGGTCTGGTCGAACTGCACGAACTCGTCGATGTCCTTTTTCTCGGTGTCGGTCATCAGGTTCTGCAGGTTGCCGCCGGTGCGCTGGGCGTCGATGTACACGGTGCGCAGGCCGGCCTTTTTCGCGTATTGCCAGATCGACGGCAGCGTACTGTTGATGCGCATGTAATCGGCGCGGGTGCCGCCGTAACGCAGGGTGACGTTGGTGTCGGCGCTGCAATTGGCGATGGACGCCGCATAGCCGTAATTGAAAATGTCGACGCCGGGATGCGCCTGCTTGAGGTTGCTGTGCACACCGAACGGCGCGTTGATGTCCAGGTAATTGCCGGAAATGCTTTCGTCGATGATCAGCACGATGTCGTGGCCCACTGCCGGGCCGTTGCGCGCCAGGGTCACCGGCTCACGGGGGCCGACAGTGTTGTGCAGCGCCTCGTAGCCAAACAGATTGAGGTAGGCCAGCGGCGTGTACATGATCGGCAAACCCCGTGCGCCCTCTCCGGCCCGCATGAACAGCACCGCGCTGAGCAGCAACACCCCCAGCACCGGCGCCGCGACTCGCAGCGCATTGGGAACCGGGATCGAATGACGCGGCCGCAGGCCGATGCCGATCAACAGCAAAAGTCCGTTGAGTAGCCCGTGGACGATCGCATCCCGGTATTGGTAAGCCGCTTCCTGAATGAAGCCACCCGAATACACCAGCGAGACAAAACTGCTGTACGTCAGGTAATCGGCAGTGACCCGGGTATAGACATCGAAGAACACCGCCGACACAAACATCGCTAATGCGAACAAGTGCCGAATGAAAGTCTGCCTTATATAGGCCGTTAGTAGTAATGCGAAAGTCAGCGCCAAAAACATCGCGCCAAAAAGAAGTACTGCCGGACCGATACCCATGGCGTTTAAACGATCAAGGTAATAATCGGAATAAAGCAGTAGATAAATAACTAAAAGCAGTTCTTTCAAATATCGAAACATGGCGGTTCCGGGGCGCTGCCGACGGGGCATGGTCAATGAATTGTCGGTCAATTTCTGACACTAGCACCGCGCTATCAAAGCGCAAGAATTGTCGGACTTTTGCCAAAAGCGTCAAAAAAACATTGACTCATTACTGACACACCCAAGTCTCTACAGCCCTTGAATTTTGTGGCCTACGACCGTTTATCGTTTTCTTTGAATTGTGAAAAACATGTCAAGGACGGGACAAATCCAGATGCAGCAAGTACTTGATGGCTATTAGCCCCCAAAAACGGGGGTGTTATACACATGCAACATGTCATTTTGCTGACACGCTTTTCCCACCCTGCGCTATACCCCTTTTGACAGTTCCAATTCGATCTTCCTCCACCGTCTTACGAGGCACGCCAATATGGACGTGAGCGTATTTGGTACGGGCTATGTTGGCCTGATACAAGCTGCGGCACTTGCCGATGTCGGACATCGAGTACTGTGTGTCGATATAGACCCGAACAAGATTAAACAACTGCAACAGGCAGTTCCGCCTATCAGTGAACCGGGTCTGTCGGCAACTTTGGAAGAAAACATCAAGGCCGGGCGCTTGCTGTTCACCACCCAGGCCAGCGATGCCGTTGAACACGCCGAACTGATCTTCATCGCCGTGGGTACTCCGGCTGACGAAGACGGTTCCGCCGACCTCAGCCACGTGCTCAACGTGGCACGGCAGATCGCAAGCTTCATGGAGGCCGATCGCACCCTGATCATCAAATCCACGGTGCCGGTCGGCACGGCGGATCAGGTACTCGACACCGCCAACAACGAACTGCGCCGGCGCGGCAAAAGCGGCCTGAACGTGCGGATCGTGTCCAACCCGGAATTCCTCAAGGAGGGCAGCGCCCTCGCCGACTGCATGCGCCCGGACCGGATCATCGTCGGCACCCTGGACCCCGAGGCCCGGGAACAGTTGAGCGAGCTCTACGCGCCGTTCTGCCGCAACCACGAAAAACTGATGTTCATGGATAACCGCAGCGCCGAGCTGACCAAGTACGCGGCCAACGCGATGCTCGCCACCCGCATCAGCTTCATGAACGAACTGGCCAACCTCACCGAGCTGCTGGGCGCCGACATCGAAGCCGTACGCAAGGGCATCGGCTCTGACCCGCGCATCGGCTATCACTTCATCTACCCTGGCTGCGGCTTCGGTGGCTCATGCTTTCCCAAGGATCTGCGCGCCCTGCTGCACACCGCCGAACACAACGGCATGCCGTTGAAACTGCTGCGCAGTGTCACCGACGTCAACGATACGCAGCGGCACATCCTGTTCAGCAAACTCAAAGCGCAGTTCCCCCAAGGCCTGGCCGGCAAGTCCATTGCCGTCTGGGGCCTGGCGTTCAAACCCAACACCGATGACATGCGCGAAGCCCCCAGCCGTTATCTGATGGATGCCCTGTGGGCCGAAGGCGCCAGCGTGCAGGCCTACGATCCCGAAGCCATGTCCGAGTGCCGGCGTATCTACGGCTACCGCGATGACCTGCACCTGTGCGCCACCCGTGACGACACCCTGGAAGACGCCGATGCGCTGGTGATCTGCACCGAGTGGAAGAACTTTCGCGTGGTGGATTTCGAACTGCTGGCCGACAAGCTGCGCTCGAAGGTGATCATCGACGGGCGCAATCTCTACAACCCGGAACAAGTGGCGGCCGCCGGCCTGCACTACAGCGGCATCGGCCTGCGGCATATCGCGCCTGACGGGTTGCGGTCATGAAAATCCTCGTCACCGGTGCGGCCGGGTTCATTGGCGCTCATTGCGTGTTGCGATTGATGCGCGACGGGCATCAGGTCATCGGCCTGGACAATTTCAACGCCTATTACGACCCGCAGCTCAAGCATGATCGTGTGCGCTGGGTACGCGGCCAGGTCGGCGATTTCCAGATTGCCAGAGTCGATCTGGCCGACGCCGCCACGGTCGATGCGCTGTTTGTCCGCGAGTGCCCGCAAGTGGTGATCCACCTGGCGGCGCAGGCCGGGGTGCGTTATTCGCTGGAAAATCCACAGGCCTATCTGAACAGCAATCTCAGTGGTTTCCTGAACATTCTGGAGAGCTGCCGGCACCACCCGGTCGAGCATCTGATCTATGCCTCGTCGAGCTCGGTATACGGCGCCAACCAGCACACGCCGTACACGGTGCATGACGACGTCAACCACCCGTTGTCGTTGTACGCCGCGACCAAAAAAGCCAATGAGCTGATGGCCCACAGCTACAGCTACCTGTTCGGCATTCCCTGCACCGGGCTGCGCTTTTTCACGGTGTACGGGCCCTGGGGCCGGCCGGACATGTCGCCGATCCAGTTCGCCCGGGCCATCACCGAAGGCCTGCCGTTGAAGCTGTTCAATTACGGCATGCATCAACGCGATTTCACCTACATCGACGACATCGTCGAAAGCATCGCCCGCCTCACGGTCCATCCGCCGCATACCCATCCGGAATGGGACCGCGAGCACCCCGACGCGGGCAGCAGCATGGCGCCGTGGTGCCTGTTCAACATCGGCGGCCACCATCCGGTGGAGCTGAAAACCTACCTGGCCCTGATGGAAAAACACCTCGGCCAGAAAGCCATTGTCGAGCTGCTGCCCCTGCAACCGGGCGACGTGCTCAACACCTGTGCCGACACCGACGATCTGGCCCAGGCCACCGGGTTCCAGCCCCGGATAGAGCTGGATGAAGGCCTCGGGCGTTTCATCGCCTGGTATCGCGATTACTACCCGACTGCCTGTCGCCCACGCGCCGTTCGCGGCTGAACACCAGCGGAGGACTCCATGACTGGACATGAGAAAGGTGTACCGATCCAACATCTGGTTCGTGACAAACGCATGGATCCGGAACACCGAATGCGCCTCGACGCAGCCATCCACCGTCAGGGGCAAGGCTGGGTGACCGGGCGCGAGGGTGGCCGGCCCTGGCAGCTGTCGCGCACCAACCGGGTACTGGCCTGCTTCGGCGCGCTGGTGATTCTGGTGATGATTTCGCCGCTGCTGATCGGTCTGGCGCTCGCCATCAAGTTCACCAGCAAAGGCCCGGTGATGTTCGTGCAGAAACGCACCGGTTATCGCGGCCGCAAGTTCGGCATGTACAAATTTCGCACCATGGTCGCCAACGCCGAAGAGCTGAAAGAGTCGCTGCGCCACCTCAACAAACACGGTGCCGATGCGATCGATTTCAAGATCGACGAGGATCCGCGCATCACCCGGATCGGCGGTTTCCTGCGGCGCACCAGCCTCGACGAACTGCCCAACCTGATCAATGTGGTGACCGGCGACATGCGCCTGGTCGGCCCTCGTCCGACCTCGTTCAACGCCTACCGCTACAAGGACAAGCACCTCGCCCGTCTGGCGATCTACCCCGGCATGACCGGCCTGTGGCAGATCTCCGGGCGCAGCAATATCGACTTCGACCAGCGCGTTGAGTTGGACCTCAGCTACATCGCCGAGCAGAGCCTGTTGCTTGATTTGAAGATCCTGTTGAAAACCCCTTTCAAAGTATTCAGCGGCCACGGAGCAAGCTAATGGACGGTTCAACCAACAAAAGCCTGAGCATTGCCAGCCCCAGCGAGTCGAACCTGACGTCGACCGTGCTGGACCTGGATCTGCGGATCCTGTTCCTGACCGCCGCCAACCCCGGCGCCGGCACCACCACCAGCGCCCTGGCCATGGCCAGTCAACTGGCACAGATGAGCAGCGGACTGGTGCTGTACGTCGATGCCAGCCAGTCGGCGAACAACCTCACCCAGCAACTGAACCTGGGCAAGGAGCGCGGTCTGCGCGATTTGCTGTTCAACCCGGACAACCCGCCGCTGTTGCAGGACTGCGTGGTGCAGGTGTCCAGCCTGCCCTTCCACGTACTGCCCAACGGCCGGCCGATCCGCACCATGGACATGCTCACCGCCGAACGCCTCAGCCCGTTGCTCGATCAGTTGGGCAGCCAGTACCGCTTCGTGGTGATTGACGGCGATGCCGTGTACTCCGCCGCCGACACCCTGGTGCTCAGCACCCAGGCCGACGGCGTGGTGTTCGTGGTCCGGGCCGAGGACACCCGCTGGGAAGTCGCCCAGGCCGCGGTGCAACGGCTGACCCAGGCCGGGGCGAAAGTGGTCGGCAGCGTGTTCAACCGGCGCAAGTACTACATGCCCAAATGGCTGTACAAAAACCTGTAAGCAACGCGAGGGATGACGCAATGAACGCCAAGATACTGGTTCTGCTGATGCTGCCGCTTGCAGGTTGCTCCAGCAACTCCGAAACCCAGACCATGCCGGTGAATATCCTCACCGCCACCCCGGCCAACGCCCAGGCCACCGACATGCCAAAGATCGAGCAGACCCTGCGCCCGCAGGATGTGCTGGACGTGATCTTCCACATCAGCACCAGCGGCTCGGACGCCTACCGCGTGCAGTCGGGTGACCAGATCGGCCTGAACTTCACCGCGGCCAGCCAGCTCAACGGCAACCAACTGGTGCTGCCGGACGGCACCATCAATCTGCCGGGTGCCAACACTTCGGTGAAAATCGCCGGGCTGACCAGCGATGAGGCCCGGGATGAAATCCAGCGTGCCTATCAGCGCAAACAGTTGTTCCAGCCCAATCGCAATCAGCTGACCGTGCAGATCATCAGTCCGCTGACCAACGAGCAGAACCTGAAAAGCGCCCTCAACCACCCCGCCACCGGCATGAGCCGGGAGATCACCGTTGGCACTGACGGCTACGCGAGCTTTCCGGAAATCGGTGCCGTGCCGCTGCAAGGCATGACCGTCAATCAACTGGAAACCTTCCTCAACAAACGCTATGCGCAACTGCCGGGAAGGATGACCGTGGACGTGCTGCTCAAGTCCACCGCCGGCAACGAGATCTATGTGCTGGGTGAAGTCGGTCAGCCAGGTTCCTATCCGATCCGCCGGCCGGTTTCTGTGCTCGAAGCACTGACGCTGGCCCGAGGCACCAACGTCAAGGCGCGTCTGGACTCGGTGATGATCATGCGGCGCAACGGCAATCAAGTGCAGGCCGTGCGCTACGACGTCGAGAAAGCGCTGGCCGGCGACGCCTCGCAGATTGCCTACCTGCAACCGGACGACATGCTCTACGTGCCGAAGACCAAACTGGCGAGTGCCGGTGATCTGGCACGGCAACTGGCCGACGTGGTGCTGTTCCAGGGCGTGGGGTTCAGCTTCGGCTACCGCGTCGACAACAAGGGCAGCAACAACAACTGACTCTCGGGTGACCTGACATGAATCCAAAGGAAAACTACCTGCATGAGTTCTTCAGGATCTTCTTCGCCAACAAACGGCTGGTGAAGCGTGTCTTCCTGATCTTTGCAGTGATCGCGCTGGTGCTGCCGATGGTGCTCAAACAGAGCTTCGATATCACCGCCCAGGTGATCGTGCAGTCGAAAAAACTCTCCCAGGGCGACGCTACCACGTCGCTGACTGTGGACAACGCCACCTTCATCCCGCCATCACTGGCGGACATGGAAACCGAGAGCAACATCCTGCGTTCGCCGGCGTTGATCCGCCAGACCATCAGCGAACTGCGGGACAAGGGTGAATACACCCCGCCGCCCGGGATGTTCGCCAAACTGATCGGCGATCCGTTCCGGCGCTACATCACCTCACCGCTGCGCCAGTACCTGATCAACCCGCTGCGCAACCTGCTGGGGCTGGAGACCGATCCGGTGCGTGACACCGTGCTCGACGGGCTGACGCAACAGGCCATCGACAGCCTGAAGATCGAGACCCTGCCAGGCTCCAACGTGATCTCGATCGTCTACAGCTTCCCGGATCCGCATCAAGGCACAACCTTCGTCGCCGCCCTGCTGCAGAACTATCTGGTCAGCCGTCAGGCCCTGCAATCGATCGACCTGCCGCAGTCCTTCTACGAGACCAAGAAGCACCTGTATCAAGTACGCCTCGATGGTCTGGAAGCCAATCGCCAGGCCTTGCTGGAACGTGTCGGCGCGGCGGATCCGAAGGAAGAAATCACCTTCCGCCTGAACGCGATCAACACCGAAGAACAGGCGCTGAACCTGTATCAGGATCGCCTGCTGCAAAGCCAGCGCTGGCTGGAATACCTGAAAACCAGCCTGGCTGCCGCCAGCAACAACAAGCTCAATGACTACACCTTCCCCTACACCTTCACCACCACCGTCGACAACGTGGCGTTCGAAGACCGGGAGATCAAACAGCTGGGCGAGCAACTGACCACCCAGGTCAGCCGTTACATGAACGATCTGGCAGTGTTCCAGCCCGGCAGCGAGCCGATGCTGCTGACCCGCGAACAGATCGCCCGCACCCGCCAGCAGTTCCTCAAAGTGGTGAGCAACCGCATTCAGGAACGCACCAACGATCTGGCGGTGGTGCAACAGGTGATCGATCAGAAGACGGCGCGCATCGCCGAGTTCAAGGCGCGCATCCATGACCTGCAGCAGACCCAAAGCAAACTGCGGCAGATGGACACCGAAATCGACGCCCTGCACGCCGCGTTCTCGACCTACGCCCAGCGCTTCGCCGAAAGCAGCACCACCCGCGCACTGAACGACGACCTGTCGAACGCCCGGGTCCTGAGCCCGCCATTCGAGCCCACCGAAGCGGCGTTCCCCAAACCGTTGCTGATCATTCCGTTCGGTCTGTTCACCGGTCTGCTGCTGGCGATTGCCCTGGTCTACGTGCGTGAGTTCTTCGATCACCGCTTCAAACACCCGGCGCAAATCAGCCACGAGCTGGGCGTACCGGTGCTGCTGGTGATCAACGATCAGAGCACCCAGCCTGGCAATCCGCACAAGAACTGGACCGTGCCAAGCTTCGTGCACTGGGTGCGCAATTGAACACGCCGTCCACCCCGAACGCCGCGCTGCCGATCATTCATTTGCTCAGCAGCGGCGGCTTCTATGGGGCCGAGCGGATGTTGCTGGATCATTGCCTGGCGACACCGGGGCAGCATCAGGTGCTGTTTCTCGATGCGCCAGCGCAGCTGATCGAGCGCTTTCGCGAAGCCGGCGTCGATGCGCAAGGGTGCGCCGGGCTCGGCGCTCTGCTCGGGCATCTGCGCCAGCGCCGGGCGGAGCGTCCGTTGATCAATACCCATAACTTCAAGGGCCTGTTGTTCGGCTGGGTGGGCGCTTCGCTGTTGCGTCTGCCGCTGGTGATCACGCAACACGGTTTCACCCCGCGCAGCCGCAAGCAGAAGTTCTACACCTGGCTCAGCCTGCAACTGTGCCGCACCGCCTCGGTGGACCGGGTGGTGTGCGTGGCCGAAAGCATCGCGGTGCTGCACCGCCAGGCCAGCGTGCGGGCGGAGAAGCTGCAAGTGATCCCCAACGGCCTGCCGGCAGCGGTCGCCCCGCAAACGCTGCAAGCCGAAAGTCCGCGCTGGCTCGCCGGTTATGTCGGCCGGCTGAGCAGCGAGAAAGGCCCGGATCTGTTCCTCGACGCGCTGATTCCGCTGTGTCATCAGCACCCGCAGCTCGACGCAGTGATGCTCGGTGACGGCCCGGAACGTGAGGCGTTGCAGGCGCGGATCGACGCCGCCGGGTTGCAGCAGCGCATTCGTCTGCCGGGGTATCAGAACGACATGCGCCACTGGTGGCAGCGACTCGACGCGCTGGTGATCAGCTCGCGCACCGAAGGCACACCGATGATTTTGCTGGAGGCCATGCAGACCGGGGTGCCGGTGGTGGCCTTTGCGGTCGGCGGGATTCCCGATGTGCTGGAACACCGGCACAACGGCCTGCTCGCCGCGCCGACCGACAGTACCGCCCTGGGCCGTCAGCTCGACACGCTGCTGAGCGACAGCGGGCTGGCGCGCAGGCTGCGGGACAACGCAAAACGCACGCAACAGGACCGCTACGACCTCAAGGCCCTGGCCGAACGCTGGTCGCAGCTGTACATCCGCACGGCACGGGAGGCACGCGCATGATTTTCCCGCTCTCGATCGTCAGCTTGCTGGGTCTGGTCTGCATCGCCTTGCTGACCAGCCCCTGGCCCTATCTTGCGCCGGGCGCGGTGCTCGGTCTGGTGGGGTTCGCCGTGCTCTACCGCAAGCCGACCTGGGGCCTGCTCGGCATTGCCGCGCTGGTGCCGTTCGAGGGTTTCTTCAAGGACAGCTCGCTGTCGGGCAGCAAGCTGATCGGTGCGTCGCTGGCAGTGATCCTGATGCTGCAACTGGCGATGCATCAGATCCCGGCGGAACGTCTGCGCAGCAATATCTGGCGTTACCTGATCTGGTTCATGGTTCTATACTTTCTGAGCCTGCTCAACACCGATGACATGGGCATGTCCCTCGGTCATCTGCGTGAACTCAGCGTCGGTCTGATTCTGTTCGTCATCACCTTGCTGATCGGTCGCGAGTTGAACCTCGACCTGTTCGCCCGCCTGGTGACGCTGGCCGTCAGCGCCACCTGTGCGATGGCGATGTTCTCGACCAAATTCCAGGATCAGGGCCGCGCCGCCGGTCTGCTCGAAGACCCGAACGCCTTCGCCATGCTGATCGCCTTCGCCGTACCGCTGGGCCTGCTGCTGATCATTCGCAGCCCGAACCTGTTGCACCGTCTGTTCTGGGGCGGTTGCTGCCTGCTGCTGCTCGGCGGCATGACCAAGACCGAATCCCGCTCCGGGCTGGTGGTGCTGGCGTTGAGTCTGGTGATCGGTTGCTGGCACTACCGCGCGCAACTGACACGCATCCGTCCACGGCACCTGGGCTTCGCCATGCTTGGCCTGGCGATCGTGATTCCGCTGGCGATTTATGCGATGCCCGCCGGCTATCTGGCGCGTATCCAGTCGCTGAGCGTGCTCAGTGCCGGCGCCCGGGGCCACGATGACGAATCCCTGGGCCGCCGCGCTTCGTACATCGTGGTCGGCAGCCAGATGATCCGCGAGAACCCGTTGCTCGGCTCCGGCCCCGGCACCTTTCCCCTGCATTACGCCACCACCGGTTACGCCAAGGCGTTTTCCGCCAACCGCAAGATCGGTGACCTGTACCGCCGGGCGCACAACACCTACCTGGAAATCTTCAGCGAACTGGGGATTCCCGCCGGGCTGCTGTTCGTCGGCATGCTCGCGCTGGGCCTGTACAACCTGATTCGCGCGCGCCGCGCCTGGATGCAGCGCCGCGACTGGGAACAGGCCGACATGATGACCCACCTGGGGGTGGGTTTCCTGTCGCTGACCCTGTTTCTGATGTTCCTCAGTGCACCGAACCAGAAGTACGTGTGGATCATGCTCGCGCTCACCAGCGTCCTGCGCCTGAAGGCCGAGCAAGCACCGTTGGTGGAGACCAGGACATGAGCCGGATCAGTGTCGTCATCCCGATGTACAACGAGGGCCGCCACATCGGCCGCACCCTGCTGGCGGCGCAGAAAGCCGCCCATGCGGCCAATGTCGAGTGCGAACTGATCGTGGTCGATAACGGTTCCAGCGATGAGGGCCCGCAGATCGCCCGCCAGTTCGGCGCGCAAGTGCTCGTTGTCCCGGGCGTGCTGATCGGCGCTCTGCGCAATCGCGGCACCGCCGTCGCCACCGGTGACTGGCTGGCGTTCATCGATGCCGACATCGAAATGCCCGAAGACTGGCTCACCGGGCTGTTCGCCCTCGAAGCCGAGGGCCACGCCGATGTGTTCGGACTAGACCTGCACACCCCCGCCTCTGCACCGTGGTACGCCGTGGCCTGGCAACGCCGCACCCTGCGCCCGACCAGCCACGCCGCCCATGCCGTGGACTGGTTGCCCAGCTCCAATCTGCTGATGCATCGGCGCTGGTTCGACAAGGTCGGCGGGTTCAACGAATCCCTGCGCACCGGCGAAGACAAGGAATTCACCCTGCGCCAGAGCGAACAGGGCGCGCGGCTGTTGTCCGTCAACGAATCCGTGGCCCTGCACTGGGGCTACGAAATGAACTGGCGCGAATGGATGGGCAAGGAAATGTGGCGCCAGGGCAGTCATCTGCAACTGCTGCGCACCCACGGTTTCAGTTTGCGCCTGCTGCGTTTTCCACTGTTGTCGCTGGCGGCGTGGCTGCTGGATCTGCTGGCAATCTCCGCGCTGCTCAACGGTTTTCCCCATCACGCCGCGGTCATGGTGATCATGACCACGATCCCGGCGCTGGTCCTCAGCATTCGTCAGAGTCGCCGCCAGCACGATATCGGCCTGACCCTGCAACTGTGGGGCCTGCATTGGGTGCGCCTGCACCTGGCCGGCGCGGCGTTCATTCTCAGTCTGTGTCATTGGAATGCCAGGAGGCCTGCCCGTGGCTGAGTTCATTTTCTGGATGTGCCTGTTGCTGCCGGTGTACGCCTACGTCGGCTACCCGTTGCTGCTGACGCTGCTGGCGCCGCTGTTTCCGGCGTGGCGCCACAGCCCGACACCACCGCTGAACATCAGCATCGTGATCGCCGCACACAACGAGGCGCGGCATATCGAACACAAGCTGCGCTCGCTGCTGTCCCAGGATTATCAGCCGGCCACCCTGCAAATCATTCTGGCCAGCGACGGTTCCAGCGACGACACCGTGGCTTGCGCGCATAAAGTCATCGACCCACGGATCACCGTGCTCGACCTGCCGCGCCAGGGCAAGGCGGCGACTCTCAATGCCGGTGTGGCCCTGGCCACGGGTGACATTCTGGTGTTCACCGATGCCGACAACCAATGGTCGCGGGAAACCCTTGGCTATCTGCTCGCGCCCCTCAGCGATCCGCAGGTCGGTGCCTGTGCCGGGCACATGGTGATCCCGGTCACCGGTGGCGGTTTGAGTGTCGGCGACAGCCTCTATCGGCATTACGAAGGCTGGCTGCGCCGGGTCGAGAACCGCACCGGCTGCATGGTGTCCGCCGACGGCGCCCTGCTTGCCCTGCGCCGGGAACTGTTCGAAGACGTGCCGGCGGAAGTCAACGACGACTTCTTCATCAGCACCTGCGCCCCGGTGAAATTCAAACGCATCGTTTACGTGCCTGAAGCGCAAGTGATCGACCACGGTGTCGATGAAGCCGACAAACAATTCCGCCGCCGTCAGCGGGTCACCGTCGGCGGTCTGCAAAGCCTGGCCCAGCGCAGTGAGCTGCTCAATCCGCTCAAGCACGGGCTGTATTCGATTGCACTGATCAGCCACAAATTGATCCGGCGGCTGGCGCCGATCCTGTTGCTGCCGCTGCTGCTGAGCAATTTCTGGCTGTGGGACGACCACGGTTTCTATCGCATGAGCCTGATCGCGCAATTGATCGGCTACGCCATCGCGATTGCCGGTCTGCTGGATTCGCAACACCGCTTACCCAAACCGTTCCGCCTTGCGGCATTCCTGCTGGTGACATTGGCGGGCATGAGCATCGGCCTGTGGCAGTTCCTGCGCGGCCAGCGTTACGCCCAGTGGAACCCTGACCAAAACCGTTGAGAGGGCTCAAGCCATGGCGATCAAACAACTGATAAAACGCACCAGTGGCTGGCTCTATCTCAACTCGCCCGTGGGACGAAACCAGTTGCACGGCGCCGGGGTGATCCTGATGTTGCACCGGGTGCTGTCCAACGACCGCGCCGCCGACCTGCCGCATCGCAACGAACTGTGCGTCGGCCCGAAAGCCTTCGAGCATTTACTGGTGTGGCTGCGCAGGCATTTCGATTGCGTACCGCTCATGGAAATCCTCCAGCCCAACGCCTTGCGCCGCGAGCGCCCGCAAGTGGCGCTGACCTTCGATGACGGCTGGCGCGACAACGCGGCCAACGCCTTTCCGCTGCTGCAGAAGCATCAGGTGCCGGCGAGCATTTTCCTCTCCACGGACTTCATCGGCAGCCGTCAGCGCTTCTGGTGGGAAAGCATCGGTGAAACCCTGTGGGGCAGCCACGGCGAAAAACCGCGCATGCACCTGATCGACTGCCTGCAGGCGCTGCACCACCCATTGCCGGTGCTGATGGACGACATCGATGTGGATCGCCGCAGCCTGACGTTGCTGCACTATCTGCAAGGCTTGAAGGGCACCGACCCTTCGATCCTCGAACGCCTGACCAACGAATGCCCGCCGGAGTCACTGCCCCAGGCGCTGGACTGGCATCAGGTGCGGGCGATGGAGGCTTCGGGGCTGGTGCGTTTCGGTCCTCACGGTGCCAGCCACGCGATCCTCACCGGTCTCGACGATGTGCGCCTGAGCGAAGAAATCAGCCGCAGCCGCGACGCCCTGAACAACGGCTGCAACCGGCCATTACCGGTGTACTGCTACCCCAACGGCGACAACGACGCGCGAGTCCGCGAACAGATTGCCAACCACGATTATCCGTTTGCCCTCGGCACCGGCACCGGGATCTATCGCGGCGCCGGCGATCCGCTGAACCTGCCGCGCTTCGGCGTCAGTCAACGGACGGCGCGCAACCCCGAGCTGTTGTCGTGGCGGATCTTTCGCGGGGCGCGACCATGAGTCGAAGCAGTTACCTCAAGCACCTGGCGCTGAGCATGGGCACCAAACTGGCGATGATCGCCCTGCGCCTGCTGAGGAACGTGTTGCTGGCGCGGATTCTCGGCCCCAGCGAGCGCGGCTTGTTTGCCCTGCTCAGCACCCTGCCCGACCTGATCAGCGCGGCCACCAGCGGTGGCTTGAATTCCGCCGTCGGTTACCAGGCTGCCAAACAACGGCCGATGGGTTTGCTGCTGGCTCAGGTGCTGGTCTTCGGTTGCTTGCTGGCGGGTTTGTTGACCTTGCTGGTGGTGGCGCTGGTGCGCGAGTTCGGCAGTGAACTGGACGTGACCGTGCAACTCGGCCTGCTGGCGTGGCTGTTGCTGCTGGCGGTGCCGTTGACTGTGCTCAAGAGCGGCCTGCTGACGTTGCACAATGCATCCGGCGGCGTGGTCGCCTTCAATGCCTTGCGTCTGGTGGAATCCCTGGCGCCGCTGCTGCTGTTTCTCGCGCTGTTCTGGATGTGGAAAGAAGCGGCACTGGAAGCGGCGCTGATCAGTTGGCTGGCGGGAATCAGCCTGGTGGTGCTGGCCGGTTGGGTCTGGCTCAAGCGCGCGCAGCCGTTGCAGCTGCAATGGGATCGCGCCAGCCAGAACGAACTGCTGCGCTACAGCGCCCGCAGCCATCCGGATCTGCTGTTCCAGCAAGTCATCCTGCGCTCCGATTACCTGTTCATCGGCGCCCTGCTCGGCAGTACCGCGCTGGGTCATTACGCCATGGCCAGCGCTGCCGCCGAACTGTTGCTGATCGTCCCGGAAGCCGTGACCACGCCGCTGATGAAACGCCTGCTGCAACAGGACGAAGGCATGGACAAGGTCACCCCGCTGGCCCTGCGCCTGACCGCCACGGTGATGCTCGGCGCCTGCCTGACCATGGCGGTGATCGGCGAATGGCTGATCGTCACCCTGTTTGGCGTCGCCTATCAACCGGCGTATCCGGCGCTGCTGGCGTTGCTTCCGGGCCTCTTGGGCCTGTGCTACGCGAGCATTCTGCGGCTGGACCTGCTGGGCAAGAATCGCCCCGGCACCGTATCGCTGCTGATGGGCCTTGGCGCCTTGCTCAACCTGGCACTGAACGTGGTGCTGATTCCGGCTTACGGGATTGTCGGCGCAGCGGCGGCATCGTCGATTGCCTATCTGGCGGTGACCGTGGCAATGCTGGTGCTGTATTGCCGGTTGAGCGGCGTGCCGTTCTGGCAAACCCTGATCATCCTGCCCGCCGACATCGCGCCGATGTGGCTGATGTTGCAGCGTCGGAAGGCAGCATGAAAAGTCTGGCCCTGCTGCTCGGTCTCGGCCTGTCGCTGGACGCCTTTGCGGCGTCGATGCGCTGGGGCGACATCCGTGACGGCAGCCTGTACCTGCAAGCGGATCGCCCCGACACCGTGACCGTGCGCTGGGCGCCGGCGTGGCAGGCGGACGCCAACGAAGAACACCTTTACCTGCTCGACGGTCAAGGCAAATTGCAGGGCGATCGCTTCATCAAGGCCAGCGAAACCCGTGGCAGCCAGAGCTGGCCGTTGGCGCCGGGCGCGGCGAGTTATCAGCTGGAAGTCCCCGGCTACAGCTTCCGTAATTACCGGGTCGAGCACGACGAAAACACCGTGGCGCTGTTCGCCCCGGCCAAGGTGCATTTCAGCGCGGAAACCCGTGACGGCGATGAGTTGTATTTCAGGATTGCACCGGGTGAACACGCGGTGCTCGCAGGCAAGTTCCACGGTGGCGTCAGCGCCCTGCAAGCGCAGCGGGTCGGCGACGGTCAACAGCTGTCACTGGCGCTGAAGCCTTATCGCGCCTATTGGCAATTCGATCAGGTCGCGCTGCCGGTCAGCGATCGCGAACAGATCTGGCGCCTACGCCTGCAAGGCGGCGGCAAAGCGGCATTCTGGCTCGACGGCACGGCCAATCTGTTCGCGCAGAATCCGCAACAGCTCAAACCGCTGCGCGAAGACGACGGCCAGACCCGCCTGACCCTGCACGACAAAATCCTCGGTCGCACACCGGATCTGGGCATCGCCCTGCCCTACGTGATGCCGCCGCCCGCCAGCCATGCCGCCCTCGATGCGCTGAAACCGACGGCCGCCAGTTACTACAGCTTCGTCGATGTGACGGCGAAAAAACCGCAGTTCGAAGATGCGTTTCGCCAGGTCTATCAGGACCGTTTCGGCATTCGTCAGGACATCACTTTGCTCGCCGGCAGCCAGCGTCAGGCTGACTTGCGCGCCGACGTGCAAAGCAACGGCGGCCTCGACGCCTGGCTCACGAGCACTCGACTGCTTGGCGGCAAAGGCACGCACTACATCGGCTTTGCCGACGAGCCCAATCTCAATTATTCGAGCTACGAGCAATACCGCTCGATCTTCACCAGCATGGCCCGCCAGGTGCGCAGCGACCCGGCCAATGCCCGGGCCGGCGTGCGCATCGCGATGCCGGCCAGTTCGCGACTGGTCAACGGCCCGTTCGCCGACAACGCCGCGAACAAACGCGGCATCGACTGGGCCCGGCGCCTGCTGGGTGAGTCCGCCGATCAGGTCGATGCGCTGGCCTGGCATGAATGGATGATCCGCGACCTGCTCGCCACTCGCGTCTACCGCGACAGCGTGCGTCGCGCCGCCGATCTGGTGGGCCTCGATGCCAAGGGCCAACCGCGCAAGGCCTTGCTGCTGGATCAGACCAATCTCTCCAGCGGCTCAAGCCTGAGCCCCTATGATCAGGAAACCCATTACACCTCGCTGTGGTGGGCCTCGGTGGTGATCAACGCCTCTCAGGACGGCTTGCTGACCATGCTCAACTGGTTCCAGGCCGCCGATGAGCCGGAATATCCCAAAGGCATGTTGCGCGTCTCGGCGGATGAACAACACTTCGAACTCAAACCCGTGGGCCTGGCCCAGCAGTTCATCCAGCAACACTGGCTGCACAAGGTGCTGTGGCTGGAAAACGATGCCTTCGAAGTCGATGTGCTGGCGATGGCCGGCGACGATCAGCGCGGCTTGCTGGGTGTGAACAAGGGCACGCGGTTGCAGCGTGTCGATCTGGCGGGCGCCAAGTGCCCGTTGAACAACGGCGCCCTGCGCTACTTCGGCGCCGACAACCGCAGCCGCGACGCGCCGTTCCGTTGCCAGGACGGGCGCGTGCGCTTCGAGCTGCCGGGGCAGACCCTGTTTTCCCTGAGCTGGCGCACTTGATGAACCGCCCGTTGATGTCCTGCCGCGCAGGCCACCTGCCGCGCGATGCCACGTCATCAGGAGTACCGACCATGAACGTTGTGACAAAAATCAGCGAACACATCAAACAAAAAGGCCTGCGTGCGACGCTGGCCAAGGTGTGGAAACACTACGTCTTTTCCCATCAGGAACTGCTGTGGATGGAGCGCGACCTCGTCAGCCCGGTGCCGCCCCACAGCCTCAAACCGTATCCGCCGCTGCGGGTGGTGAAGATCACCCCGGACAACGCCAGCGCCTTCGCCCGCTACTTCGGTGACCGCGTCGGCACCATGGCGGAGCTGGCCAACGAAGGTCACACCGGGCACATGCACCTCGACGATCACGGCGATGCGGTGGCCTTCATCTGGGGCAGCGCCCGGGACTATTTCGACCGCCACTACTACGGCTGCATGTTCCCGGTGAAACCCGGCGAGTTCTTCGAATTCGGCGGTGAGCTGACCCGTTCCTATTGGGGCACCGAACTGTCGGTGGACCTGCAACTGGAGCTGTGGAAAGCCATGGCCGCCCAAGGCTGCGACAAGGTCGTGGACGTCTGCGAATTCCACAACATCCCGGCGCTCAAGCTGCACCTGCGCATGGGCTACATCGAACAGGGCCGGATCATGAACGTGTACACCCTGTTCGCTCGCTGGCGCTTCTACCGCGAAACCCGCTACAGCGGTTCGCGGCTGGATGCGTTGCGCAAACCTTCCCGTCCCTCCGTCACAGCAACGGCGACCTGAGCCTATGGCGCGATTCGAATGGCGCACCTCGCTGTGCGCCCTGACTTCCCGGCAGCGGCTTATGAAGCGCTGCGCCTGCGGGTGACGGATCACACGCCGTTCAACAGCCTCGGCTGGTTGATCGCGGCAGAGCAGACACTCGACGCGAACGAGCATCTGCACATTCTGCTGGGCTGGGAAGCGGACGAATTGCGCCTGTGCCTGCCGCTGGTGGCCGGCCGTGAACGCTTTGGCGGGCTACGGTTTGCCGTGGTGCATCACCTGGGTTATCCGCTGGCGGATCGTCTGGCGTTGCTGTCAGTGCTGACGGCTGACGAGATGCGCCAGGCGCTGCTGCTGATCCGCCAGCGCGTGCCCCACGCCTTGCTGCAACTCAACGAACTGTCGGAGCCGGCGGGCGAGGAAAGCGTCCTCACGCAATGGATGGCCCGCAGCTCCAACGCCGAACGACGCCTGAGCTGTCGGGTGCCGGTGCACCTGATCAGCGATGCCGATCATCAGGAAGTCTCCGGCGACCCGCGCTACAAGCTGCGCCGCGCGCGCAAACGGATTGCCGCCTGTGGCGCGGTGGTGCGACGAATCACGCCCGATGCCCTGACCATGGGCCCGCTGTTGCAAGCCATCCGCGAAGTCGAAGCGGTGAGCTGGAAAGGCGACGAAGGCGTCGGCATCTTCGCCACCGAGCGCAGCCGCCGCTGCATCGAAAACGCTTTCACCGCCCTCGCCGCCCAAGGGCTGGTGCGCGTCGTCACGCTGGAGCTGGACGGCCGCTGCATCAGCTACCGGCTCGGCCTGCTCGAACAGGGCCGGCTCTACGATTACAACCTCGCCTTCCTGCCGCAATACGCCGATCTGGGCAGCGGCCGGGTGTTGCTGGAGGAATGGATTCGCTGGGGGCTGGATGACCATTGGCGCTGGATCGATGCCTCGCGGGTCAGCCTGGAAAACTCCAGCCATCAACTGCACGAACGCATGACCGGACAACTGGAGCACTGGCGCTGGAGTTTCTATTCCTGGCGGCCGAGCGGTGTTTTGCTGGGGCTGGGATTACGGCTCTGGCAGCGACTCAAGCCGAAGCTGCAACAGTGGCGGGCCAGACAGGCAACGACCAAACCCGCAGCTCTTGTGAAACCGGCAACCCACCCCACCACGGAGGGCGAACATGCCTCGCCAAGTCATAGTCAACGCTGACGATTTCGGCCTGAGCCCGAACGAAAACGCGGTGATCTTCAGCGCGTTCCAGGCCGGGGTCATCAGCTCCGCCACGGCCATGGCCAACATGCCGGCCTTCGAAGCGGCCTGCGCGATGGCCCGCCATCACTTGCTGGAAGGTCGGGTCGGCCTGCACTTCAACCTGACATATGGCCGGCCACTGAGCCAGGGAATTCTCGCCCGCCCCACCTTCTGCGACAGCCACGGGGTGTTCGATCTGAGCCTTGCCCGACACAGCCTGTGGCTGGGTCGCGAAGATCGTGAAGCGGTGCAGGAGGAATTGCAGGCGCAGTGGCAACGTTGTGTCGATCATGGCGTACGCCCGAGCCACATCGATTCACATCAGCACGTGCACAACATCTGGCCGATCGGCGAGATCGTTGCGCGCTTCGCCGCCCACCAAGGCGTACCGGTGAGGCTGGCGCGCAATCTGGGGCAAAACCTCAGCCTGCCCAAACGTCTGTTCAAGGGTTTGCTCAACCGTCGCATGCAAGGGCTGGCCGGTGCGACGGCGGACTATGTCTGCACCCCGGTGGACCTGCGCAACGAGCCTGCGCCGACCGACGGTGTGCTGGAAATCGTCGCCCACCCGAATCAGCTCGGGGCCGATTTCGGTGATGCCTATCTACAACCCGGAGAGTCCCTGAGTCGCGTGCTAGAGCGCCGGCTGCCGGGGGTTCCACGGGTTTCCTACGCCGATTTGAACAAGGATTTTCTACGCGGTGCCGCGGCACTCGACTGAGTTACACAACTGGCAACACTTTCGAAGATGGCACTTTGAAATGTACTTGCCAGCTTGATCTATACCCACAAAAGCCAACTACAAAAACACCCGGGCTTCGGCCACGGAGGGCATCATGAGCGTCATCGAAAAGCTGCGCGAACGCATCAAGCAAAAAGGCCTGGGCCGCACGTTTTCCACCTTGTGGAAACGCTACGTGTTCTTCCATTGGGAACTGCTGTGGATGGAGCGCGACCTGATCAGCCCGGTGCCGCCGCACAAGCTGCGCCCTTACGAAGGCCTGCGCAAAGTCGACATCACGCCACAGAATGCCGGCGCGTTCGGCAAGCATTTCGGTGACCGCGTGCAGATCATGGCCGAACTCGCCAGCGAAGGCCACACCGGGCACATGTACCTGGACGCCGACGGCCACGCCGTGGCCTTCATCTGGGGCAGCATCCGGGACTATTACGACCGTCACTATTACGGCTGCAACTTCCCGGTCCAGCCTGGCGAGTTCTTCGAATTCGGCGGCGAAATGACCCGCGCCTACTTTGGCAGCAGCCTGTCGGTGGACGTACAAGTCACCCTCTGGCAAGCCATGGCCGCCCAGGGTTGCCACAAGGTGGTGGACGTCTGCGAAACCCACAACATCCCGGCGCTGAAGCTGCACATCCGTATGGGCTATCACGAACAGGGCCGCGTCACCCACGTCTATGGGTTGTTTGGAAAGTGGCGGTTCTTCCGCGAAACGCGTTATGAGGGTTCGAGACTGGAACCGCTGCGCAAACCGGGGCGGCCGGTGGTGACGGCGGCTGCGCAGGCTTGAAATGACGAAGGCGGCCATTTGGCCGCCTTCGTGACGCTCAATTCGGACTTCAGTTTTTCACGCCCACCCACGTAAAACACATCGGCATCTGCGCCTCGCGGTTCAGGTACTGGTCATACGCCTCTTCGCGGTTCGAATGCGGGTACTCCTTGAAGTGCACGATTCCGAGGCCGGCGTCGAGGGCGGCGGTGAAGATGGCGCCGAGGTTGTGCACGAACCAGTACGACGGCGCCACCTGTTGCTCGACCTTGCCGACGTAGACGATCGGTTCCTGCTGCACGAACGGCTCTTGGCGAAAGTACGAGGTCGCCAGGCGAAACGGATCTTCGGCGTCGGGATCGACCATTTCCAGGAACGGGTGGGTCTCGTAGATCACCAGTTGCCCGCCCGTTTTCAGGGTCGAGGCGACGTGGCGGAAGAATTCGCCGATGTCGGGCATCCAGTTGAGGACGCCGATGGTGATCAGCGCCACGTCGAAGCGATTGCGCAGTGATTCGGGCAAGTGATGAACATCGGCTTCGATGAATTCGGCCGTGTGCGGCGAACGGCTGTTCAGCACACGGGCCTGTTCAAGAAATGCCGCCGACTGATCGACCCCGACGACACTTCGCGCCCCCATCGCGAACAGCGAGAGGCTCTCGCGGCCGTTGTTGCAGCACAGTTGCACGACGTCTTTTCCATCGACGCCGACCTGTTCCAGCAACCCGCTCAGGGTTTCGTCGAGGCAGGAAAAACCGGTCTGGGTGACCTCGCTCAGCAAGGCCTGCCACTCGGGCGATTCTTGATGGTGACGGGCCGAATCGTTCCACGCCTGACGATTGCTTTCGATGGCGTTCTTGTTGTTTGGCACTTCCATGGCGCACTCCGCACGATGCTCTTGATTGAGCGGCCCGAGTCTAGTTGAGCGCGATGATCCAGGTTGTTGCGAACTTGTAAGCCAACGGGCGGCTATAGTTAATAGCCTTGGGGAAAACCGCTTCCACAGGTGCCGCCATGCAAACGCTCAACCGGCTGCTGTTATCCGCCTGTCTGCTCGCTGCCACACAGGCGCAAGCCCTCGACAGCAACTTCAATTACTACGGGGCCGACCAGCCCTTCGCCCACCCTGCTCCGCCTTCGCTGTATGCGCAACCGCCACGAGCGTTCGATGACACGCCGCCGCAGAATTTCATCGTCATCCCGGATCGCCACGTGTTCCATGATTCACAGCTGCCGACCGTGGCCGATGCGACGGTGCGGGTGTTTATCCGCACCTACGATGCCGAGCGCGGCATCTACGTCAATGACGAGGTGCTGGACCCGACGTGCCTGCTGGAGTGCCTGAGCCCGCCAAACCCACGAACCAACGCGGTTTACCACTGACGCTTGTCCGGTCGCGCCAGGCCAAGCTTCTCGATGCGATAGCGCAGCATGTCGCGGCTCAGGCCCAGCAAGCGGGCGGACTTGGTGACATTCCAGTCGGTCTTGTCGAGCATCTTGCGCACCATGTCGCGCTCGACTTCCGGCAGGTTCATCGACTCGGTGTTGCTCGCCGGGCGCGGTTCGAAGTGCGGCACCTCGTGATGTTGATGCAGCGACGGTTCGTCCACCAGGCTCATGCACACGTTCAACTGGTGCGCGGCGATGGTGTCGTTCGGCGCCAGCAGCACGGTCTGCTCGAGCATGTTGCGCAGTTCGCGCACGTTGCCCGGCCAGGTGTAATTGAGCAGCAACTCTTCGGCCTGCTGGCTGAAATGCAGGTTGGGTTTGCCGTAGCGTTTGCCGTGGCTGGCGAGAAAATGCCGGGCCAGCAGCAGCGCGTCGTCGCCCCGGGCATACAGGCGCGGCACCTTGATCGAGATGATCCGCAGGCGGAAGAACAGGTCACGGCGAAACTTGCCCTGCTGGACCATTTGTTCGAGGTTGCAGTTGGTGGCGCTGATCACCCGCAGATTGACCTTGCGCTCCTTCACCGAGCCGACCCGGCGAATGGTGCGATCCTCCAGCAGCTTGAGCAGTTTGGCCTGCAGCACCAGGTCCATCTCGCCGATTTCATCGAGGAACAGCGTGCCGCCGTCAGCCGCTTCCACCAGCCCGACGCGGCGGTCCTTGGCATCGGTGAACGCACCTTTCTCATGGCCGAACAGCTCCGATTCCACCAGGTTGGCGGGGATCGACGCGCAGTTGAATTCAATGAACGGGCCTTTGCTGCGTACGCCATCGAAATGCAGCGCACGGGCCACCAGTTCCTTGCCGGTGCCGGTCTCGCCTTCCACCAGCACCGGCGGCAGGTCGCCACCGGTCATGCGCCGCTCGGCTTCGAGCAACTGGCCGATGGTGTTCTTCAGATGCAGCATCGGCTCTGATTCGCCGATCAGCGCCTGCACCCCGGATTTCTGCGCCTCGCGTTCCTGATAGAACGACAGCGTGCGCTCCATCCGCTCGGTGGCCAGGGCCTTGTCCAGCAGCAGTTTGAGTTCCGGCAGCGCGACCGGTTTGGTGACGTAATGAAAGGCGCCCTCCTTCATCGCGACCACCGCATCTTCGACGTTGCCGTAACCGGTCATCATGATCACTTTCAGATCCGGCGCGCTGATGCGCAGCTTCTGGATCAGGTCGTGACCGCTCATGCCCGGCAGCGAGTTGTCGGTCAGCACGATGTCCGGCATGAAGCTTTCCAGTTGCCCCAGCGCGTCTTCAGCCGAATGGCAAACCGTCACCTCGAAGTCTTTGCGTTCCAGGTAGGTCTGAATATTGTCGGCCAACAGTTCGTCATCCTCGACCAGCAGAATGCTGTGTTCCATATTCCCCTCCCGATGCCACTTTAAAGTTGAGACTGACGCGGGTTCCTTCCTGCTCGCGGCTGGTCAGCACGACCGAACCCTGAAAACGCTCCATGATTCTTTTGACCAGTGCCAGGCCAACCCCGAGGCCGCCCTGCTTGGTGGTGAAAAACGGTTTGAACACCAATTGTTGCTGCTGCGCGTTCATGCCTTTGCCGGTGTCACCCACCGTCATGCAGACCTGGCCCGCGTGGGGTGCATCAATCTCGACGCTCAGCACGCCGCCCTTGGGCATGGCCTCCAGGGCGTTGGCAAACAGGCTATTGAGAATCTGCGTCAGCAGCACCTTGTGGCTGACCACCGGCGGGCAGTCCTGCAGGTTGAGTCGCACCTCGACACCGTTGCGCCGGATCAGAGCCTCGAACGCGCCGAGGGAATCTTCCACGGCGGCGCGCAGTTCCAGCGCCTCGCCGTCGTCACTCATCGGCCGCAGCGAAACCAGCAACTCCCGGACCCAGCGCGACATGCGGTCCACCTGACTGATGATGTCGCCGATGTTGCGCTGGGCGCTCTGGCTGGCCACTTCCTGAGCCAGTTCGGCACTGGAGCGAATGGTTGCCAGCGGATTGCGCAGGCTGTGGGCCACCGCCGAGGACATCTCCCCCAGCGCAACGAAGGTTTCGTTGCTGATCAGTTGCTGTTGCTGACTGTGCAGCAGGGTCGAGGCACGCCGCACGATCCAGAACAGGCCCAGGTAAATCGCTGCCCCGCCGAGAATCGTCGCCGCCCAGATCGAGGCAAACCCGCGGTCGATGCGATCCACCAGATCCTCCGGTTCCTTGTAGATCTCGACCATGGCGATGACTTTGCTTTTGTCGGCGTTGAACATCGGGATGTAGTTCTCGATGAACAGGTATTTGGGTTCGCGGGAGAGTTTCTGCTCGGGTTTCTCGTCGTCGATCTTGTGATAGCTGGAGGACACCGGCACTTTCATTTCGAACGACTCGTCCAGCTCGTCATCGTCCTCGAACTTGACGCCAATGAGTTCCGGGTTGGTCGACCAGATCACCGTACGATCCAGGGCGTAGACCGTCGCCAGCAGCACATCCGGCAAGTGTTCGACGTGATCGAGAAACTCGGCCCGCGCCGCGCCATGGGCCAGCGGATCGACGTCGGGAAAGTTTTCGTCCTGACGCGGGTCGAGCATTTCACCCATGGTGCGCAGCGGCGTGATGCCGGCATGGCGCATTTCCGCATCGCCGATGGCCTGGACGAATTGCGCCGTGAGCAGCGCATCGCGCTCGACGCTTTCAGTGACCACGAAACGCGTGGAGATATAACCCAACCCCAGCGCTACGGCAGCAATGATGAAAAAACTCGCCAGCGAGAACCAGCGCAACAGATTGAACTGCGCGCCCCAACCCTTGATGGCGGCCGCCGCAACGTTCGGCGCCGGTGTTTGTTGTTCTTCCAGTCGTTGCATGGGGGTGCCCTGGCGTTTTTTTTGTATCGAACCGGTTACAGCCACCTCACGAGTGAGTGTAGGTGGCTATCACCGCAATACAGGACTCAAAGTCGCTATTTGGTCGCTAGCGCATGCGGCTCACCGTTTCGCTGCTCGTGGCCGCACTCGTTGGCGTCAACGCCCCGTCAGCCAAGGGCTGCGTGGTGGGATGCTGGCGCTCGGTTTCATCGCGCAGAAAGTCGATGATCGACTGCGCCGACTGCTCGTCGAGGCGCAGATTGGGCATCGGAATCCGCTCGTATCGTTCGAACAGTTGCAGCGCGATCGGGTCCTTTTCCGCCAGTACCCGATCCGGTTCACGAATCCAGCGATTGAGCCAGGCCGGGTCACGCTGGCGGGTCACGCCGATCAGGTCCGGGCCGATGTTGCGCATGCCGATGCCTTCGCCGTCCTGCGGGCCGAGGCTGTGGCAGGAGGCGCAACGGGTGCGGAACAGCTCTTCGCCATTGCTCGGCGGGCGGATTTCCGGCGCATTGGCGTAGCTTTGCTCGATGCTCGGCTGCTTCCAGTTCTGCAGGGTGTTGGCGAGTTGATCGGCGAGGATCCACGGGTTCTCGAACGGCGAGGCCTTCATCCAGCGCCCGGTGCTCTGGTTGCCGACGATCAGGCTCAGGTTGTGATCCTTGGTGCGGCCGTTGTCGACGCCTTCGATGAACAACCCGAGTTTCTTGCGCAGGTCGGTGACGTCTTCGAATTCGCCGGTGAGGAATTTCCAGCCGGGGCCGACCTTGAAGCGTTGCGCATAGGCCTTGAGCACTTCGGGGGTGTCACTGAGCGGGTCGATGCTGATCGAGTAGAAAAAGATGTCCTGGCCGACCCGATCCCCCAGCAGTTTCTGCACCTGGCGCAGGCGTGCGGTTTCCAGTGGGCAGGAGTCACTGCAGGAAGTGAAGATGAAGTTGATCACCACCACCTTGTCTTTGATCAGGTCATCGAAAAAACGCACCTGCCGGCCGTCCTGATCGGTCAGCAGGGTGTTGGGGAAATAGTCGCCACCCCACGGGGTGGCGGATTCGTTGGCGCCTTCGGGCAGCGCTTGATGGGCGATGAGCACCTGATTGCCGAGCAGGCAGGTGACCAGCACCAGGATCAAGTGCATGCCCAGGGCGCGGGAGCGTGGCTTTGGTCGGGTCATGTCGGCTCCCTCCCTGCTCATTTCTTCACGGTCACTTGCGGGCCGAAGCCATCGCCAGTGCGGAAGGTCGGCAGCGCGGCGGAGTTGACGTAGCGCACGCCATCCCAGCTCGGCAGCGGTGTCGGCATCAACTGCAGTTGCCCGGGTTTCTCGAGGTCCCAACGCAGCAGCATCGAGTTGTCCTCATGCTGGGTGTTGTGACAGTGCTCCATGTAGGTCCCGGCAAACTCGCGGAAGTTGATCGCCATTTCCACGCTGTCCAGCCCGTCGGCTTCGGAGCCGATGCGATAGACGTCCTTGCGTGCCCATTTTTCCCACTCGGGCGGAGCCTTGCCGCCACGGCTGAGGATGATCCCTTCCTCAAAGTGCACGTGCACCGGATGGCTCCAGCCCTTGCCGCCGAGCTTGATATTCCACACTTCCAGGGTGCCAAACCCGGCGGTGCCGGCATCGGTCGGGCCGCTGGCCAATTTGGTCGAGGCGTTCAACCGGCGTGGGTCCATGTGGAAGCCGAAGCCGCCATCGGTCTTGACCGTCCACGGTGCTTCATCGGTGCCGTCGCTGCGGCCGAAGGTGAAGGTCCGGTGACGGGCGTTGGCCAGCAGCGCCTTGTCGGCGGCGTTGTCGCGGTGGATCTTCAGCGGGATCATCACCATGCCTTCAGCCTTGCCCGGTTTGGCCGGTTCGTAGGCCGCCGGGTCCATGGCCAGGTCCTGGCCGGTAAAAGGCTTGACGTTGAGCTGCAAGACCTTGCCCACCGCCGGATCGCCCTTGTCCCATTGCGGGCCTTTGCTGGTCTGCTTGATCACCGCCAGGTACTTCTCGGAGAGCACGTCGGACAGCGAGATCGTCTCTTTCGGGCCTTTGCCGTCGTCCTGGGCCTGGAGGTTGACGAAGAACAGTTTGTCACCGGGTTTGATGCCGTTTTTCGAGAAGTTGACGATGATGTCGAACCGCTCGGCGATGCCCTGGGTCGGCAGGATCGCGTTGTGGTTCTGTTTGTCGCCGTCGGCATCCAGATCCATCGAGCCGTCGAACGGCACACTGTGCTCCATGATGTTGCCGTCGTTGGCAATCATGTGGAACGGCACACGGCTGTAGGAAACACCGGAGTTCTTCGGCCCCTGGAATTCACCGCCGGTGCCTTTGATTTCCCGCACCAGAGCGAGCTTGAAGTAGCGCGACACCGAACCGTTGAGGATGCGGAACCGATAACTGCGGGCGCGCACGTCGAGGGTCGGTTTCCATTGCCAGTTGACCAGCACCTGATCGCCGATGAAGCCATCGGTGTTGAACGGGTTGAACCACAACTGGCCTTCCTGATCCCAGGCTTTGTCGGCGAACACCAGGTTGACGTCGTAGTCACGGTTGCCCCACGGCAAGGCGCTGCCGCTGGGGAAACGCAGGTTGACCCCGTCGTTCACCGATTCGTTGCCGCGATCCAGGGCGCTGTAGTAGTTCATCATCGCCGCATTGCCCTTGTAGACGTTCTGCGCGGTGAAATCGAGCATGTGGTCGTGGAACCAGTGGGTGCTCATGGTTTCACGCCAGTCGCCACGGATCTTGATGGTGCCGTGGTCGCAGGTCTTCTTCGCAGGCTGCAGGTCATTGACCCACAGGGTTTCCCCCGGTGCACACGGGAACGCCGCGCGCGGATCTTCGGCCTTGGTGTTGATGCTGTCGTAACCGGCGAGCTGGATCGGCCAGCGATAGTCGTAGTACTGGCCGGGGAAGAAAAACGCGTTGGCATAGCCGTCGCTTTCCGCCGGCGCGTGGCCGTTGTGTTCGTGGGTGGTGATGGTGTGCAGGCCGAAACCACGGTTGGCCGAAGGATCGATCGGCAGGCCGTTGTAGTGACGCATCATCACTGGCTGGCCGTAGCGCACCATCAGCAGTTTCGGCGGCAGCGTGCCGTCGAAGGTCCACACCGAGTTGTGGTTCTGCACGGGCATCGCCGGGTGGAAACGTGCATCGACACCTTTGGCCGTGCCATCCGTCGCCGGCACGCCGGCAACGTTGTGGTACAGCCCGCCGGGGCCGAACTCGCCGACGGCATAACCGTGCATCTGCCGATTGTCACGCAGGCCGCCGTTCACACGGGCACCGGTCTGCACGGTCTTGTAGGCGACTTGCGGGTAGAACTCGTTCCAGCGCTGGTGGGCCCAGCCTTTTCCCGGTGGCCGCCCTTCGGCGGACGAGCCGATGTGGCGGTTGAGAAACAGCTCGATCTGCGACTGCCACGGATTGCGGTCGACGACGTTGGAGAACTGGCTCGGGAACGGTGTCAGGCCCGGTTGGCGCAGGAACGCGTCCAGCGCGGTGCCCGGTGGCGCACTGCGGGCGACGCTGCTCGGGTCCTGGGCCGGCGCCGGGCCGATGGCCGCTGGCGGAAAACCCAACGGCGCGGCCGGAGTGGTCGGGTCGAGTTTTTCCGGGCCGAACTCTTCGAACAGGACGATTTGCTGAGTGAACGGCTGAGCGCCAAACAGCGGGCTCGGCTTGCCGTTGGTGGGGTAGTTGAAACTGGTCTGTACGGTCGGCGGCAGGATGTTTTCCGAACGCGTGGTGTTGCGCGTGCCTTTCACCCCGTCGGGCAGATCGAAGGAGTCTTCGTTGGCCTCGGGCATGGTCAGGATGGCGTTGAGGGCCGCCGGTTCATCGGCCGGCTCGTCGTAATACGCTGACGGGTCGGAGGCTTCCGGCTGGTTTTCGTCGTCGATCGGGCTCGCTCGGACTCCGGCCATATTGCCCAGAGCCAACATCAGAAAGACGCTCAACGGCGTCAGCAGAAACAGCTTTTTGGGGTCACGCGTTGTTCTGTCCATCACCAGCCGCCTCATCTAAGGAAGGGGTGATGGTGTTTTGCAATTAGCTCGCCAAAGTATTAATCCAAGTTAAAACAAGCCGTTACAGACGCTACTGGATTCCCCACTCCCCGGTGACCGGGGCCTGACACCCGCTCCTGGGGGAAAGTTCACCCCATTTACTGGATGAGCTGAAATGCCAGACGAACGGTGGTGCCCTCGCCTTCGCGGCTGTCCAGGGTCACGCCGCCACCGAAGCGCTCCATGATCCGCTTGACCAGCACCAGCCCTACGCCGAGGCCGCCCTGCTTGGTGGTGAAGAACGGCCGGAACGCCATGCTGCGCTGTTCTTCGTTCATGCCTTTGCCAGTGTCACTGAGCATGACGCTGACGCCGCCGTTGTTTGTGGGTTCGAGGGTAATGGTCAACGTGCCGCCCTTGTCCATGGCCTCCAGTGCGTTGGCCAGCAGGCTGTTGAGGATTTGCGTCAGTTGCACTGGTTGGCTCAGCACCATCGGCGTCTCCTGTGGATGAAACACCACGTGCACCGCGTTTTTGGCGATCTGTTGTTCGAACGCCACCAGACTTTCATGCAGCGCCGCCACCAGGTTCACTGGCTCCGGTTCGTCGTTGAGCGGTCGCAGTGACTGCAGCAGTTCGCGCACCCACTTCGACATGCGATCGACCTGACCGATGATGTCCTTGATGTTCTTCTGCGCCGGTCCCGCGTCGAATTCCAGGGCCAGCTCGGCGCTGGAGCGGATGGTCGCCAGCGGGTTGCGCAGGCTGTGCGCCACCGCCGAGGACATCTCGCCCAGCGCGACAAAGGTTTCGTTGGCGATCAGTTGTTTCTGTTGCACCGCCAGCAGGATCGCCGCCCGCCTCACGATCCAGTACAGCCCCAGATAAATCAGCCCGCCGCCCAGCGCGGTGGCCAGCCAGATCAGCGTCAGACCGCGCTCCATGCGGGCGATCAGGTCCTTGGGTTCCTTGTAGATCTCGACCATCGCGGTGACGTTCTTGCCGTCGGCGTCGAACAGCGGAATGTAATTCTCGATGAAGATGTAATCCGGCGGCACCACGAACTTCTGCTCTTCGCGGCCCTTGTCGACGTTGTGATAACTGGCCGACACCGGAATCTTCTCGCTGAATGCACGATCGAGGTCTTCATCGGCGTGGATGCGGGTGTTGACCAGTGCAGGATTGGTCGACCAGATCACCAGGCGATCCGGTGCGTAAACGTTGGCGAGGATCACGTCCGGCAGATGCTCGATGTGATCGAGAAACTCGCCCCGGGCGCTGGCTCGGGCCGCCGGATCGACGTCGGGAAAGTCCCGGTCCTGGCGCGGGTCCAGCAAGTCGCCCATGGTGCGGATATTGGGAATCGAAACGTGGCGCACCTCAGCCGAAGCGATGGCTTGAATGAACTGCGCGGTCAGCAAGGCATCGCGCTGCACGCTTTCCTCGATCACGAAACGCGTCGACACCGTGCCGAGCGCCACCGCCACCGTGCCGATCACCGCCATGCTGATCAACGAAAACCAGCGCAGCAGATTGAAGGGCTGCTTGTGCGAGCCCAGCCGCAGACTGCTCTCCTCGACCGGTAGCGATTTTGACTGCATGTTCATGGCGGCGACTTCCCGATACGTCCCTATAGGGTTATAGCCCACGGTTGGGTGATTGCCCGGATGCGGGGGGTGAACGGCCCCACGATCACCGATCTGCAAATCCGCGTTGCCGGTTGATCCCCACAATCCCCAATCCTGGGGACTGTCGCCCGCTGCCCGCGCTGCAAAAAATCCCCACTCTCATTCGCCAACCCTTGCACCACGGGCCTCTCCCGCCCGTTGCCCGGCCGTTGGTATGGAAGTTGTAAAGCCCCTCTGCAACTGACCCACCCCCAAGGGGCAGGCACTTCGATAGAGGGATTAACTCATGCACCCTTTACTGTCCAAAACCGCGACCGTCCTGGTCGTGAGCGCCCTGGCCCAGGGCATTGCCCAGGCCGCTCTGTTCGCCGTCGATCCCGGGCCCTATGCCCCGGCGACCGGCGGATTTGCCAGTTGGTATCAGGACACCCACGGACGCACCCTGGACCTGTGCCTGTCCAAAGCACTCAGTTCCCGCGTACCGAGTACACCCGGCGCCCCTTCGTACATGTGCTCGCTGATTCCCGCGCCCGGCGTGTTCGACGACACCCAGCCGATCGTCTTTCCGGGCAATTTTCCCGACGAAGCGTTCTGGTTCACCGCCGACGGCACCGTGGTCGATGCGGCCCGGGGCATCAACCTGTCCTACGGCTCGGCCGTGGAAGCGGCGTTCAGTGGTGGCGATCCCGTGGAAGGCGACCAGATCAGCTTCGCGCGCATCCGCATCCGGGTCGATGTGCCCACCGCCGGCACCTACGTGATCACTCACCCGTACGGCGTCGAAGTGTTCAACGTGGACACCCCCGGTCGTCGCGCGATCAACATGACCCGCGACATCGGCATCGGCAGCCCGAAAACCTACGACGGCGCGCTCAAGGGTGACGTCGGGCCGTTCCTGCGCAGCGTCAACGGACCCTACACCGAAACCAATCCGGTGAGCGGCGGCGCCGAACAGTTCGTCGGCGACCCCAACCTCGAAGAAGCCGTGACCGGCAGCCCGTTCAACACCAACTTCCTGCGCATCGAAGGCCCCGGCGGGATCGATCTGCGCACCACGGTGTTTGCGGTCTCCGGCAAGTTGTCGACGGTGGTTCGGCCGACGCCGCTGATTCCGCAGCGCAGCACCTATTCGCGCAAGCCTGGCACCAGCGCGCCTGTGGCCCAGCAAGACGTGTTCGTGCTGGCGCCGCCCGCCCCGGCCACCGTGGCGGTCACCAGCAGCACGCCGGTGCTCAACCTCACGGAGGCCGACAGCACCGGCAGCTGGTACGCGCAATCACCAATCAACCCGACCTTGCCGACCACCCTGCAAGTGACCGCCGACAACCACCTGGCCATCGCCAGCAGCACCCCGACCACCCTGCCCATGCCCCTGACCGATCTGGTGGTGATCCAGCGCGCCGAGTACAGCCTGAGTTCCGGGCAACTGACCGTGGTGGCCTCGACCAGTGACGAAACCTCGCCACCGGTGCTCACCGCTACCTCCGGCACCGGCGCCGCCATCGGTGCGCTTGGCGGTGACGGCGCAGTGAAAACCCTGGCCACCGGGATCTCGCCGATTCCGCCGGCCAGGGTCCGGGTGACGTCGTCCAACGGCGGCAGCGATACCGAAGAAGTGGTCATCGTGCAATGAACGCTCACATGCCCAGATCCGCATCAGGAGGCATCATGAACAAGTGGCCACGCTTCGCGCTCAACGCGCTCGGGCTGACAATCTCGCTGACCGGCAGTGCGTTCGCGCAACTGGCCGCCGTCGATCCCGGCCCTTATACCTACGCCACCGGGAAATTCCCGATCTGGTATCAGGACAACAACCTGCTGTCGATGGAGCTGTGCCAGTCGCGGGCCACCAGCTCCCGCGTCGCGGCAGCCACACCGCCGGCGTACATGTGCACCCTGCTGCCGGAGCCGGGGATTTTCGACGATACGTTGCCGATGGTCTTCCCCGACAACTGGCCACCGGAAGCCTTCTGGTTCCTGGCGGAAACCAACATCCCCAACAACGGCGCCGGTTTCGGTATGGACGCTTACGTCGCCGGGATCGAGGCGGCCTTCGCCTCGGGAAACCCGGTGGACGGTGATCAGCAGAGCTTTGCGCGGATCCGAATCCGGGTGAACGTACCCGTTGCCGGGACCTACACCATCACCCACCCGTACGGTGTCGAAACGGTCACCGTCACCACACCAGGCCGGCGGGCAATCAACATCACCAAGGACGTCGGCATCGGCGCACCGGGCAATTTCAGCGGTGCGCTCAACGGCGCCATCGGGCCGTTCCTGCGCAGCATCAACGGGCCCTACACCGAGGTGAACCCGGACACCGGCAACATCGAAACCTTCGTCGGCGACCCGAACCTCACCGAAGCCGTGACCGGCAGCCCGTTCAATACCAACTTCGTGCGGATCGACGGTCCCTCGGGCGCAGGCTCGATTCAGACCACCCTGTTCACCGTCGCCGGCAAGGTCCTCGACAACCGTCAGCAGACCCACGTGGAAATCGACCGTGCCACCTACCGCCGCACGTCGGCCGGTGTGCGTGCCGAAGTGTTCGCCAAGGCCGACAACAGCTCGACGCTGTGCTTTCGTGAAAGCCTGGCGCTGCTGCCCGGCCCACCGCCGACGCCTTGCCAGACCAGCCTGCTGAGCGACAACAACGGCTTGTTTTTCGGCCAGCGCCTGGGCAACGGAACCCTGCCATCCGTGGTGGTCGTGACCGCCACCAACCCCGCCGGTACGACGCGTCCGACCGCCGTGTCGAGCAAGCTCACCGACGTGGTGAAAATCCAGACTGCCCGCTACAGCTGGGCCAATCACAGCCTGTTGATCGAAGCCACCTCGACCGATGAGGTCGCCGTGCCGGACATGGTCGCCCAGGGCTACGGTCGCCTGTCGAAGACCGGCACCCTGCAAAAAATCACCGTCGCCGACCTGACCCAGCCACCGGCTACCGTCACGGTCAAATCCGCCGCTGGCGGGAGCGACACCGAGCCGGTCGTGGTGGTTGGCAACGCGCCGGATACCGGTGAGAACCAGGCGCCGCTGTCTGTCGCCGACACCGGCAGCACCAGCTTCGGCGTGCCGATCACCCTCAACGTCCTGACCAACGACAACGACCCGGACGGCAACATACCGCTGACCATCACCGCGCTGACCCAACCGCCGGCCGGCCAGGGCACCGTCGCCCTGAACGGCACCACGTCGGTGGTCTACACCCCGCCAGCCGTGGTCAACGCACCGCTGACCACGACCTTCACCTACAAGGCCCAGGACAGCAAAGGTCTGGCCTCGGTGAACCCGGCCACGGTGACCATCAGCGTCGCGCCGAACCGGCCACCGACCGCCGTCGCCGACAGTGTCGCAACCCTTGGCGTAGCAATCCCGATCAACGTCCTGGCCAACGACACCGATCCGGAAGGCAACGTGCCGCTGGGCGTCGCCAGCCTGACTCAACCGCCGGCAGGACGCGGCACGGTCAGCACCGACGGCACGGTGATCACCTACACCCCACCGGCCACCGTGACCACGGCTTTCACCACGACCTTCACCTACATCGCCCGGGACAGCTTCGGCGCCCTGTCGACGCCGGCCACGGTCACCGTGCAAGTGTCGCCACGGCCAGCGGCGGAAACCTTCACGATCACCACCTCGACCGTGCAGGCCCGCTCCGGCAACCGCTTCAACTGGGACTTCGCCGGCACCTCCTCGGTGACCACCGGCAACACCATCACCGTGCAGGTCACCACCCCGACCGGGCTGGTCACCCTCGGCACGACGACGGTACCGGTCACCGGACGCTGGCGGCTGACGCTAAACAACACCAACGTGGTGCCTTCGGCCAACCCGACCGCCACCATCCGCTCGTCCCAGGGCACCGTGCGCACCATCTCGGTGACCACGCTCTGAGCCAACGCCCCACCAGCTTTCGGGCAGGTGGGGCAACGTTCAACGGTTAATGCCCGACAGGATTTTCGCCATGAACACGCTGACCGCCGCCCTGCTTTGCCTGCTCGCCCTGTGCGGCAGTGCGGGCGTGCGAGCCGACGACCTGATGGACAACGACGACCTGGCGCCCTCCGCCGACCTTGGTGAACTGCCGCCTCCGGTGGGCCAGCAAGCCCTGATCGACCAGAACGGCCAGGCCAACCTCGCACTGCTCTCGCAGAACGGTCAGTCGCTGCTCGGGCGAATCGTGCAGTCGGGCAGCAATCAGGAGGCGTACATCCTGCAACAAGGCAGCGACCTGATGGCGTTGATCACGCAAAACGGTTCCGGCAACGCCGCATCGATCACCCAGAACGGCAGCCACAACCGCGCGCAGATTTCGCAAAACGGCAACAACAACGACGCCAGCATCGAGCAGGCCGGCACGGGGCTGCAAAGCGCCGTGACCCAGTCGGGCAACGGCATGAGCGTTTCGGTCAAGCAATATCGCTAAGCACTGCAATCATCGGAGAGTTCATCATGTTCAAACTGACGCCCCTCACCGCCGCCATCCTGGTCATGATCAGTGCCCAGGCCATGGCCGACGACAGCCTGTCCACCCAGAGCCAGGTCGGCACTGCCAACATCGCCGATGTGAAGCAGACCCAGGCTCCGTTCAGCAGCGCCACCCAGACCCAACTGGGCCAGGGCAACGACGCCGCCGCCGTGCAAGACCATGCCAGCAGCGTCATCACCCAGGACGCGGTCGGCGACTACAACGCCGCCTATGCCGAACAACTTTACGAAGACAACGGCACCATCACCCAGCAACAGACCGGCGCCTTCAACACCACCCACGCCAGCCAGTCGCTGGGCTTCGGCTCACCCAACACCGTCCTGCAACAGCAGCAAGGCACCGGTAACTTCTCGTTCGTCTACCAGGACTCGCAGAATGGCAGCGAAGGCAAGACCTTCCAGTTCGGCGACAGCAACGAAGCCAACATCGAGCAACTGTACGAAGGCAGCGGCAACAGCTCGGTGATCACCCAATACGGCACCGCCAACTACGGCACCGCCGAACAGGTCACCCACAACGGCGGGCAGATCGGCATCAACCAGGCCGGCGAAAACAACTACGCCTACGGCGACCAGCGCAACGGCACCGGCGGCAACATCACCATCAACCAGTTCGGCAACCTCAACGGCAGTGAAATCTGGCAAGACTCGCAACTGGCGAGCCAGGCCACCGTCAATCAGTACGGCGACAGCAACGAAACCGTGGTCGACCAGAGCTACGGCGAAAACAACACCGCCGCCGTCACCCAGGTCGGCAACACCAACGCCATCTATGCCGACCAGTTCGAATCGGTCAATTCAACCCTGGCGCTGTATCAAGTCGGCAACGGCAACGTGCACTACACCTACCAGAGCGGCGACGGCCACACGCTCAACGCCACCTCCGTGGGCAACGACAACAAGGTCTACGCCAGCAACTGGAAAGGCCCGCAACACGGCGGCCAGTTCGGCAGCAACCAGCATGCGACGGTCAATCAAGCGGGTAACGGCAACATCGCCAGCTTCACCCAGGACGGCGTCGGCCACATCATGACCACCCACCAGACCGGGACCGGCAACAAGACCACGGTCAGTCAGGCTGATTCCTACAACGAGCTGTACTTCGACCAGAACGGCAGCGACAACATCCTGATCTCCGACCAACGCGGCACCACCAACCTGGCCCAGGGCACCTCGAACGGCTCGGGCAACAGCACCGAGTTCGACCAGTCCGGCACCGGCAACCAGGCCTACACCGCGCAGTTGTATGGCAGTGACAACATGATCACGGTCAAGCAGGCTGACACCATGAACGTGGCGTACGTGACCCAGGGCGGAATCGGGAACATTGCGAACGTGGATCAGAGCGGGATGACGCAGACCGCGAATATTCAGCAGTTCGGGTCGGCTAACCAGGCGACGGTGTTGCAGCAGTAAGGGTTGGGTGTTGGAAAACCGCGACCTGTTGAGGGTCGCGGTTTTTTTTGCGCTGCGGCTCGAGTGGCGTCCTACGGAAAACGTACCGTTTTCAGAAAATCGGGGACTTTTCTGACGAATTCTGGCGGTTGGCCGTCGGAAGTGCAGGCTCTAGGATTTGCCGGGACAACTTGATCCCCACGGAGCTTGGCCTACATGCAACTCATCCAGACAGCGACGACAGCGATACCATTACCGAATAGACTTCCAGGCACCAAACCCGGAGGTTCCATGATCGACCCGTCTTTGATCGACCCACTGTGCCCGGTTGTTTCGGATCTTGGTCCTGAGGAACAGGCTGCGAGTTATGACCGTTGGTTGATCGCCAAAATACAAGCTTCCATGAATGACCCACGTCCGAGCATTCCTAATGATCAGGTGATGGCCGAAATGCATGCCCTGATGGAAGCAAAGCGTAAAAAATACGATGCAGGTTGAGTGGCAGCCCGAAGCTCGGGCTGAACTCCTGCACATTCTTGACTACATCAGTGACCGTAATTTCAAAGCGGCTAACAAGCTCTCAAACGCTATCGAAGCCGCCACGGTTACCCTTACCAAACATCCACACCTCTATCGAGTGGGGCGAACTCCCGGCACTCGTGAGATGGTCGTACATCCCAACTACCTGCTCATTTACCAAGCGGTGGGCCGGATAAATATTCTGGGCGTTGTGCACACACGTCTGGAATATCCGTGATGTGGCGCTCGGTCACAGAATGAATGACCCCACTAAAGCAATAAATGCGCTCCCTTTTGGGGGCGTTTTTTCGCTGGTGCTTGAGTCGTTGATCGTTCCCACGTCGAACCGACTCGGGAAATGCCTCAAGGGACGCACCGCGTTCCAGCTCGCGAATTTGACGCGGAGCGTCCGGGGCTGCATTCCCACGCAGAGCGTGGGAATGATCAAACCATGAACATGGCGTATGTGGCCCGGGGCGGGATGACGCAAACTGCGAACATTCATCAGTGCGGGTCGGCTAACCAGGCGACCGTTTCAGCAGCAGTAAGTCTGGGGCATAAAAAACCGCGATCCTCTGGTGAGAGGGCGCGCGGTTTTTATGCCCCTGTGTAACGTCGGTCAATCTGGCATAGAACGAATAATGTCGGCCAGATCATCCTTGGTTATTTCATTGGCCTTAATAGCAGCGGCAATGTCATTTTTTGAAAGCGGGAAACGCTTGAAAATTTCTTTCAAGGTGTCCGCATCAACGTTGGCCAGCCAGAGAGGATCGATAAATGAACCGCCATATTCAGGCTTCATGGGTACTTCTTCGTGGGCAATGGCGCCTTTATGGTTGAGATACACCACATAACGATCATGCCCTTCAGGAAAGCTTTTATCGTGATATAGCGTAGTCCCCAGAGGCAGGACATAGTAATTCTCGTCGCCATTTGGACCTTCGATCAGCAACGGTTCTTTAGTTTTGATCATTTTCATATCGTGCCCCTTCGCAATATCGTCAAAAATCAGAAACGCCAAAAAAATTGCATTTACGGATAAAACAGCCACCAGCCACAGGCCCAATCGCCTATTTGTAAACATTTTTCTTATCATAGGGGGTCTCTGTATTCGCTTCGAGCATGGCTTGTAAATCCGCTGGCATGAAAATCCCATCCTTCGGACTACTCTGCGTACGTGCGGCTTGTCTTTCGATAAAAGAAAGACCTCGCATCTCATTATATTTCGCCGGATTCTGCACAATTGACTTACCCGAAACCTTTGCCCCTGCGATTGTCACAGTTGTGCAGTTATTTGTCGTCGGATGATAGTTGGATGGCAAGACATACCTTGCTGATGACGCAGTCTTTTTTCTCTGCTCTTTTTGCTGAGCAACAATAGCGTCGAAATGAGCGATCACAGCCTCAGCCTTTGTATTATCCAAAAAATAAACAAAGCCTGTTGTTGTACGCCCCAGACTGTTCTCACCAGAGATATACGCTCTGAAGGAAGTCCAAACGTTCAACACACCTTCACCCTCGCTATCGAATGTACCCCACGTCTTTCCATAGCGACCAAAGTCATAGGTAATGTCTTTACTACCGACTACGACATGTAAAGCTGCGTGTCCGAAAGGATGCTCTTCTTTATCGCGAGTATAGGGACCACCCACCAGTATTTCCATATAGGCTCCGGACACGACTACCTGGTTGGTCTTCGTAGTTTTCCCTGATGTGCCTGCATTTTTTGCCGTCTGGGTTGTGCTGGTAGTTTTAGTAGGCTGAACCATTAAAGATGTTCCGTATCTTCAAGTTTCGGAAATTTTATGCTGCAACTTCCTCTGGGAATATTTTCCACACGCATGAAACCATTATCGTCAAGGGTGCCTGTCATTAAGGTTCCATCGGGAAGTGTCAGTTCATACGCCTCGTTGGCGATAGGCTCATCTCTTTCGTTAAGCAGATGAAACTCGACAAAAGTTTTTTCTTTCAAAAACTGCGACAGAAAGCTGGTGGGAGCACCGCCACCAGACTCACCAACGAAGGTATCCGGTGAGCCAGCCGTGATCGTCGCTCCACATGCTGTTTGCGAGCCAACATGTGCAACATCCTTCCCCAATCCGAAAACATGGGGCGCGCCTGTCGTAATGGGGTTACTGCCGTGAACAGGGCAAGCATAGGTATCACCTACCAAGGCCACTGGCATTGAGTTAACAAAAATGGGGCTTGATCCAGTGATGATATTTCCGCCGTGACTACCTGGATCTCCGAGCCTTGCGACTGGCTTTCCTGCCATCAATTCTCTCCTTTGAATATCACGATCTACGGATCTTACCTCAACTTTGATGCATCCTGAACGAACGATATTTGAATTGAATTCTTGCTCGCTGCCTCAAGATTTTCGTATTTGCGTTCCATTTCCTCCATCAATAACCGAATCTCGGCCTTTACCTGCTCATGAGAAATGTTTGGACGCGGGTCATCGATTGACGCTTGGACTTCGGCACGGAACCACCGGTCGTAGCTGGCGGCCTGCTCTTCGCTTTCGAAGTCTGAAACGATTGTGGATATTAGGGGATCCATGGTGGCTCCGGATTGAAAGTGAAGAACGCGACCTTGTTCTTGGGTCGCGTTCTTTTTTGTTTCTGATGGTTCTCAAGTTATTGGGGACTATCTAACGGTTTCTCCAGACAGATCAGAGAATCGGCCCAATCCAGCACTGTTTGATGGTCAACCACCCGATCAGCATCCACATCGTCCATCGCCTCCAAGGTAAGTCGACTATGTTCTGATTCGAAGGGAATTGGCTTCTGTATCGAGCTACTCATCGTTCAGTTCGACGTGATCCAAGGCCTGATTTACGGCCAGTTCACCCAGCATGAGGATCTGCGCGATACCCAGGGCGGTCTTGCGGTGGGCGGGGTCGAGGGTGGCGGCGAAGTTGTTGAGCATCTCGCTGGCGGAGCCCAGGGACTCGCAGGCGTTGGCGAGCAGGGATTCGGTGTTGTAGGCCGGGTTGGCGAGGTACATCGGGGCGGGTTCGTTGACGCTGCCCATGATGTGGGCGCCGGGGCAGAGGTAATGGTCCAGGGCGCGTTCGGCGGCTTCGTGGAGTTTTTTGGAGTTGGTGGAGGTGTATGGGGAGGTTGGGTCGGTTTCGAGGTTGGCTGGGTTTTCGGGTGGGTTGGGTGTTGGTTTTTTCATGGTCATTTCGTCCTCATTGATGATTGCAGCCGGCCCAATCGACTTCCAGGAAGAATGGGTGGCAGCTGTACGCGGGCTGGAAATCCGGGGAGAACGCGACCCGGCAGACATAAATGTCTCCCGCGCACAGCCGCCATAACAGCGTGCACACAATGAAGGTGCGCAAGCATACGTTATGAAAAGCAATTTCGCTTTCTCACACATCCGGGTTTCCAGACCCGATCGCTGAATTGGCAGCGACCAAAACAGGCTAGAGCCCGCGCTTCCGACGGACAACCTGAAAACCTTGTGGGAAGGTTCGGTGTATTCAGACACGTTTTTAAACAGACTTTAGGACGCCGGCCCTCACCCCAACCCTCTCCCGGAGGGAGAGGGAGCCGACCGAGTAGTTCATTCGAGTTACATCGACCTGAGCCATCGAGCTGAACTCGAGCTTTCAAAACAAAAAAATCAAAACCAAACCCATCTACACATTCTTGCGCCCTCACCAAACCAAACAATGAGCGTTAGCTCGAGTAAAGCTTTTGACGTGCCGGCCCCATCGGAAGGCTGAGTGGAGGGATTTATCCGGAGGTGGGCGCGCAGCGCCGTTCGACGAAGTCGAACACATCGAGAGGAGGTGCAGCGAAGTAAACCGGAGGCGATGCCCCCGGATGAATCCCGGAGCGAAGGAACCCCGAGCCCCAGCGAGGGGCCGAACGCCGGGGCCCAGCGTTTTGGTTCCTTTTGGGCGTTTGCAAAAGGGACTCGCCGTAAGGGCGAAACCGCCAGCCGCAACACCCGAAGAAACGGATATTCACCCAAACCACCCAGAGAACCTGGTCGGCCCAAAGGCCGCCAAGTTCACTCCGCCTCAGGATCAACTTTGTTCTGGGTGAGATACCGATTCAAAGTCTCATCCCCCGCAGGCGAAGAATTATCCCCAGCCACCTGCCACAACCGCCGCTCAATCCCCTGCGCCAGCAAATGCCCCACCGCCGCCTCGATCGCCGACAACACACAAAGCTGAGCCGGCTCATTGGTCGTATACCCAGCCTCCGCCTCGAGCAACTTCTTGAACTCGATAAACTTGAACACCCCGGCACTGCGCGCCACCGAATAAATCGTCTTGCTGGTCATCACATTCGCCAGCACCTGCCCGCTACGAACATCCACCGCGCGCAAGTTCACGGTCACCTGATCCACCCGGTACTCCCGGGACAGATCGATCCCCAGATACCGCGCTCCTTCCCCGCCGCTGCGCACGTTGGTGTCGTACGCAATGATCCCGCCCTCGAGCATCATGTTCGCCGCCTGCAACGGCGGCAGCTCGGCCTGAATATTCACCGGCGTATTCGGCTTTTTCTGCGACGCACGAATGATCTTGCGTTCGGTCAGCAGGTTCTGCAGCCCTTCCCGTTCCAGCACCACAAACCAGCCGCTGGCCTGCAGGGCGTCCATCAACATCGACGCCGCGCCCTGGGTGACGCTGGTGGAAAACGAACTCGCCGGCGTCGGTTTGTACTGCCCGGTCTGGTCACGGAAGCCGTACACCACCGCCATCAGCCGGCCCTTGGGTCGCGGCATTTTCAGCAAGTCGTAGTAGGTCGAGGCCCTGGGGGTCAGGGTCGGAGTGTCGGTGTCCTGCTCGGCCGGCATCGGCTCGCGCAGACCACACCCTTGCAATGCCGCCAACATCAGCCCTAGCGCTATTATTTTTTTCATGTCCTGCACTCCCCGGAACCGTCATCCCGTCATGGGTTGAGGCCGTTCACCTGAATTTCCGAAACCTGCCCGCTCGCTCGGTCGGTCACTTCAATGGTCAGTGCCCCCGAATCGTCGACCACGTTGACGATGAAGGCATCGGTGGACAGGCTCCCCGTGTTGCCGGTGGAGATGTTGTCCAGCAACTGCCCCAGCAGCCGTGACTGCAACTGACTGGTGAAGCGTTCGAGCGCCGAAGTGCCGGCCACAGTCGAACGCTTCTTCAAATCGGGATCGTCGAAATCGTTTTGCGCCTGGGCGTTGTTGAGCAGCCAGGTGCCGTTGAGCGGGTTGCCGCCGAACGACGGGTTGACCGGCGTGTAGATCAGTTCGGTGGCCTGGACGGCGGCAGCGCCGGCGAGCCCGATCAACAACCCCGGGATCCACAATCCGCGGTGCCGTGAGAACGTTGTCGTGTTCATAGTTCGTCCTTCTCAAGGTCGGTGGTGTCCTGCAACAAGGCTTCCAGCTTGCGCCGGACGACCTCCAGTCGAACCGAGTCGGCGGCCTCGTAGGCCTCGTCCTTCAGTTCTACGGTGTTCGGCGGCAGGAAGCGCCGATACACCAGGCGTTGCTGATATTCCACAGTCACCAGGCTGCCCCAGCGCGCGTCGGGGCGCTCGCGCACCACCAGGTTGAAATCCATCGGGCTGGTGTCGCGCAGGCGTTCGCTGAACGAGTAGTAAAAGTCGTGGCCGATGTGCGAGATCGTGTCGTCGACGATGAAGCCCATCATTTCGTCTTCCTCGCCAGCGCTGGCGACAGAAGCCACGGCAGAGAGGATCAGCGCGCACCACCACTGGCGGCTCATGGCTGCAACGCCTGCGGCAGGGCCGACTGGCCTTTGACCGGGGTTCCGTTGCCAGGGCCGGTGCCATCGAGAAAGGCTTTTTCGGCGACGAACTGCCAGTCCGAATAACGCTGCATGCCTTCGAAATCCGACCATTGCGATGGGAAGTCCGCCTGCTTCAACGGCACCTCGGTGGACGGGCTGTTGATCCCGGTGATGCGCCCGTCGAAGCCCCGTTGCAGCGCCCATTCGCCGCCGCCAATCGGGTCCGGGTAGAGCTGGCGCAAGTGATGCCGGGGCTCCGGAAAACGTTCGTCCTGCAGCAGGTCGGCCAGGTCTTTCGGGTACTGCGCCAACCCCGGCGAACTGCGGTAGTAGCTGCGCAGCGCCTGGGCGTACTGGGTGCCGACCCACAGCAGTTGCTTCTCGCGGTCACGGCGCGCGACGGTCGCCCACAACTCGCCCGCACTGGCCAGCCCCATGCCCATGATCACGATCAGGAACAGCACGCCCAGGTAGGTGAACCCGCCCTGCTCCGCGCGCTTACCACTCGGAATACTGGCTGCCATCACGCGCCCTCCCGGTAGCTCCGCTCTTGATGTCGGCCACGCCACCCGCCACGCCGTCCGGCGGCGCGATCAGCACCCACTGGTCTTTGCGCTCGGTGATCGGGTCCAGCGGCGCGTTGCGCAGGTAGCGCAGCTCCACCAGTTGTTCGATGGAATCGGGATAGCGTCCGGTGTCGCCGTAGTAGTGATCCAGCGCCTCGCGCATGGCCGACAGGCTCTGGCGCAGGGTGGTTTCCTTCGACGCTTCCAGGCTGTTGAAGTAGCGCGGCAGTGCGATGGTCATCAGGGTCGCGATGATCGCCATCACCACCATCAGTTCGAGCAAGGTAAAACCCTTTTGCCGGCCCATGAGAGTCACCACTCGCGGTAAGCGATGCCGTTGAGGCCACGGCCCCTGGCGTGGGAGTAGACGTCGAACACGTCCTCGCCATCGCGCGGGTTCTGGGCCGAACTGTCGTAGGCCCGCAGGCCCCAACCGCCGTTGTCGTCACGTTTGGCCGGCACCAGCGGGTCGTGGGGTATCCGGCGCAGAAAGTAGAACTTGGCACCCTTGGCACTGCGCACGTCGCGCACGCCTTCGACCAGCACCTTGAGGTTCGGCGGGTAGCCGCTGCTGTTCAGGGATTTCTCGATGTAGCCGGCATCGAAGGCACGCTTGTAGGCATCGATGCCATCGCGAATCTGATACAGCGCGGTGCGCAGTTCCTGCTCCTTGCCACGCCGTACCAGGGTCTCGGTCAGCGGCGCGGCCATGCCGGCCAGGAGGCCGATCAGGGCCAGCGTCACCACGACTTCGATCAAGGTAAAACCGCGCTGGGAGGCGTTCATGATCAAGGCTTCTCGACAGTAACGTGAGTCGTTGCCACAGCGGCCTCACCGATGGCGCGAGGCTGCGCGGCCGGGGTTGGCATCACGTAGTTCTGCGAGCGATCCGGCGCCTGGATGTGCATGCTGGTTTCGGTGCCGGTGGGGAACTCCATGTCCGACGGGCTCTGGTACGGCAGGTTGCGCACGATCCGTGGGGTGATCGACAGCACCAGTTCCGACTTGCTGACGTCGTCGCGGTTGCTGCCGAACAAGCGGCCCAGACCGGGAATGTCACCCAGGCCAGGAATCTTGTTGCCGGTGCTGCCATGGTCGTTGCGCACCAGCCCGGCGAGGATCTGGGTTTCACCATCGTGCAGGCGCAACGTGGTCTGGGCGTTGCGGGTGTCGACCTGAACCGGAATGGTGCCCTGGCGGGTCGGTTCCAGCGATGTGGCGTTGCTGACCTCCAGCGCGACCTTGATCGCCACTTCGTTGTTCAGATGCACGGTCGGCTGCACTTCCAGCTTCAGACCGACATCGAGATAGGTCACGCTTTCAGTGATCACCGGGCCCTGGGTCGACGGCACCGAAGTGGCACTGATGATCGGCACGCGCTGACCAATGTGGATGCGCGCCTGTTCACGGTTGCTGACGCGGATCACCGGACTGGCCAGGGTATTGATGTCCTTGTCGGCAGCGTTGATCTTGGCCTGGGGTGCCGGCGAAATGGAGATACGGCTGGAGTTGATGCCCTTCAGTTGATCGAGCACTGACGCCGGCTGACCGTTGCTGTTGAGCACGCCGAAAGTGTTCGGCCACTGTAGCCCGAGGTCGAGAATGCGCTGGCGGGCGACCTCCATCACTTCCACTTCCAGCACCACTTCGGGGTTGGACTGGTCCTGGGATTGCAGGAGTTTTTCCGCCATGCGAATCGCGTCTTCGGTGTCGCGCATGGTCAGGGTGTTCAGGCGTTCGTCGACGAACACGTCGCGAGTCTTGAGCATGGTCTTGATCATGTTCAGCGCGGTGTTGGCGTCGATGCTGGTCAGGTAGAAGGTGCGCATCACCAGCTCTTGATAATCCTTGAGCTTCTGCGGCGAGTCCGGGTAGATCAGCAAGGTGTTTTCGTTCACCACTTTCTGGTGCAACTGGTTCTGTTGCAGCAGCAAGGCCACTGCGTCCTCGATACGCACGTCACGCACGAAAATCGTGGCTTTCATGTCCGGGCGCAGGTCTTTGTCGAAGATGAAATTCAGCCCGGCCACCTGGGACAGCACTTCGAAAATGGTCTTGAGGTTGGCGTCGCGAAACTCCAGGGTCACCGGACGATCGAGCCGGGTGCGCAGTTGCGGGTACTGGACCACGTTGCGGCTCTGCACCAGGCGAATGTTGCCTTGCAGCTCGGCGGCGCCTTCGTTGGTCGGGTCGAGTTCGAGGATCTGCTTGACCTGACGGTCGGCACCGTAAATGTCGCCCCGGCGCAAATCGCCTCGGGCCAGTTCCAGCTTCTCGTCCATGCTGCGCAGATACTCGAGCTGCTTGAGCGCTTCCTGGGCGCGGCGGTTGTTCGGTTCGATGGTCAGCACCCGGCTGTAGGCCAAACGTGCGTTGGCGAAATCGCGGCGAGCGCGGTCGGTGTCACCCGATGTCAGCAACGCCGTGATGGCCTTGGCCCGGCCGCTGTTGAGCAGCAGGTGCAGCTCGGTGTCCCGTGGATTTTCCCGCAGGCCTTCTTCGATCCGGGCCAGGCCCGCCTCGTACTGCCCCTGCTCGATCAAGTCGGAAGCTTCCTTGTTGGCAACCTGCGCGGAGCTGCACGCGGCCAGCCCGGCGCACAGGCCGAGGCTCATCAGCAAACGGGAACGGTTCATTGCGTACTCCCCACAGACAAGGTCTGCGACAAATGCAGAGGCAGGTAGACCAGGCTCAGTTCCGCGTCGGAAATCGCCGCGATCTTCCAGGTGTCGTCGATCACATCCCCGTTGCGCACGACGTAGATTTTTTCGCCGTCCTGCAAAAACACTTGCAGGTCGCTGCGGTCATGCAGGCGGCCGACGAACTGGAACGGCACCGGTGGCAGGCTCGGGGCTTGTACCACCGGGGTCGGGTTGACGGGTTGTTCGGTGACGCTGGCCAAGGTCGGCGCGGCCTTCCAGGATTTGGCGGCGAACAGGTCACCGGCCGGGCTCAGGTCCTTGATCGGCGCTGCACTCGCCTTGGCACTGCTGGCCGGCAAGGCGCCACGGGCGGTGGCTTTGGCCGGGGTCGAGACGGCGACGTCAGTGGCGTCCGCGTCATCGCTCGGCGAAAAATACTCCGGCAACCAGGCCAACGCCGCCGCCACACCGAAGAACGCCACCCACCCCGTTACGCGCTTGGTGTTCATCACGACCTCGACAGGTAAAGGGTCATACGGATCCGGCCGTTGAGGTCGGTGTCGGCGATCTTCTTGCGTTGAAACTCGACGTCTTCCACCACCACCGCCGGCAACTGGCCGAGCAAGGCGTGCAGGAAGCGCCGCAGTTGCGGGTAGCTACCACGCACTGGCAACAGGATCTGGTAGCGCGCCAGATGTGTCTTGGGATCGACGCCGAGGGCGTATTCGCCGCGCGCCAGGGTGATGTGTTCCTGCGCGGCCAGGGCGTAGATGCGGTCGATAGCGACGGTGGCTTGCGGCTGGGCCGGCAGCTTGTTGCGAAAGTCATCGAGTTGACGTTGCGGCACCACTGGCGGCGCGATGCTGCCATCCTCGACCTTGGCCAGGTATTCGGTGGCTTCCTGGGTCTGCTGGCTGAGCTGTTGCAGCGACTGCCAGCCCGGCAGCAAACCACCAAGCGCCCAGGCGACACTGATCAGCAGCAGCGCCGACCCGGCCAGGCCTGGAACGCCGAGGCCTTGCAGGTATTCGTGGACGATCAGTCTCAGGGATTCGCATCGCCCATCTCCCAGGTTGCCGACAGGTTGAATTGCACCGGTTGTTCCGGCGATTTGACGACGATTTCGTGGCTCAGCAGCGACACGTCCGACAGCTCGTCGCTGGCCTCCAGGCGCTTGTGGAAATCCAGCATCGCTTGCAGATCCCGCGCTTCGGCGCTGATCCGCACCTGGCCCTTGCGGGCATCCGGGGTCAGGGTCAGCAGGGCGATGTCATCGCGCGGCATGCTTTCGAGCATGGCGAACAGGCGCTCCCAGGGGCGGCGCAGTTGCTGCGAGACCTTGCGCATTTCGGCGAGGTTCTGCGCCTGCTCACGGGTTTCCGCCGGGCTCAGGCTGGTCTTGGCACCGCTGTCGCCGGTGAGCTGGCGCTGGGTGTGCTGCAAGTGACCTTGCTGCTGTTGGGCCTGATCGCCGAGGTGCTGCTGCACGCCGAAGCACACCAGCGCGAGGAATACACCGCCGCCGAGCAGGCTCCAGCCCAGCGGGCCGGAACGCGGACGGGGCTGGAAGTCGAGATTCAGGGCGCGCATCTCAGGCCACCGCCCGGGACATGACGTACAAGGCGTCACGCACGGTCATCGAGTCGTCTTCGAGAGTGCGCAGGTGCACCCCCGCTACATCCGGCTGTGCATCGAGGCGCGCCGGGGCGTGCAGATAAACGTTGAACGCGCGTTCACTGGTGGAGGCTTGCAGTTGCCGTTCGCGACCGATCAGCGCGGCCAACGCCAAATCGCTGTCGCTGCCGCCCACCGAGCGCACCGATGCCCAGCGCCCTTCCCTGGCCAGCAGCAACACGCTGCGTTGCGGCTCGGCGACCACGAACAGAAAGTCGCCGGCGTCGAGGCTTTTGTCGAAACGGTTGAAGGCGCTCATCAAGTAAGGCTGCACTGAGCGCAGACGCAGGCCGCGACCAGTGACCTGCGTGCGCAGGCGCTCCAGCAAATCCTGCGGCAAGGCACTGGCGATCCGGTCGTGACCGGACGGCTCGGCGGACAACACCAGGCTCCAGGGCTGGGTCGGTGCGCCGAACAGGTCTTCGAAACACAGTTGGGCGAAACCGCGCAGTTCCTCGGGCGTGCTGATCTGCTCGCTCCACGGCACCAGGCAGAAACGGCTGAAATGCCCGGAGATCACCACGCTCAACTCCGAACCTGCACGAGCGTGCTCGCCGAGCAGACGGTCGAGGGTGTCCAGCGCCACCGCGTAACTGTGAAAGCCTTCGTCGATGTAGCCGACGCTGCCCAGCCACAAGGTTTCGCTGCCCCGGCGCTGGCCGAGGCCGACACCGCTGGCGCCGAGCACGGCAACAAATTGATCACGCGATAAAAGTGACACGATTGATCTCCTCCAGCGTGGTCCGACCGTGCTCCACCAGTTCCAGCGCCGATTCGCGCAACAGACGCAAACCACGGGAACAGGCCAGGGCTTTGATCCGGGTGATGGGTTGGCGCTCGACGATCATCTGCCGCAGCTCGTCGTCCAGGTGCAGCAGCTCGGCAATCGCGGTGCGCCCGCGATAGCCGCTGCCCCGGCAGTGGCCGCAGCCCTTGCCGTGGACGAAGTGGTAATGGCCGACCTTTAGCGGGTCGAGGCCGGAAGCACGCAGTTCCTCGTCGCTCGGAGTGGCCGGTGCGCTGCAGTGGCTGCACACCAGACGGATCAGGCGCTGGGCGAGAATCGCGTTGAGCGCCGAGACCAGGCTGTAGGGGTCGATTTCCATTTGGGTGAAGCGGCCAATCACGTCGAACACATTGTTGGCGTGGATGGTGGTGAACACGAGGTGCCCGGTGAGCGCCGATTGCACGGCGATCTGTGCGGTGTCCGGGTCGCGGATCTCGCCGACCATGATCTTGTCCGGGTCGTGACGCAGGATCGAGCGCAGGCCACGGGCGAAGGTCAGGCCCTTTTTCTCGTTGACCGGAATTTGCAGCACGCCCGGCAACTGATATTCCACCGGGTCTTCGATGGTGATGATCTTGTCCACGCCGTGGTTGATCTCGGTGATCATCGCGTACAGCGTGGTGGTCTTGCCGCTGCCGGTGGGGCCGGTCACCAGCACCATGCCGTAGGGTTCGGCGGCCAGACGCCGCAGTTGGCGCAGGGTTTCGTCTTCAAAGCCCAGCGCCTGCAACTGCACGCCGCAGACCTTGTCGGCCAGGTCCTGTTTGTCGAGCACCCGCAGTACCGCGTCTTCGCCGAAGATGCTCGGCATGATCGACACCCGGAAGTCGATCTGCCGGCCGCTGATGCCGATCTTGAAGCGACCGTCCTGGGGCACGCGTTTTTCGCCGATGTCCAGCTCAGCCATGACCTTGACCCGGGAAATCACCTGCTCGGCGAACTCGCTGCCCTGGATCTTGCTGATGTTGTTGAGCACGCCATCGATCCGGTACTTGATCACCAGACCGTTGCCGGTGGTGCCGAGGTGGATATCGCTGGCGTGCATCTTCAACGCGTCGTAGAGGGTCGAGTTGACCAGTTTCACCACCACGCTGGAGTCTTCGCTGATGCTGGTCAGCGACAGGCTTTGCAGGGTGTCGACCTCGCTGCCGGCGTCGGCCTGGGCGTTGAGCGATTCGACGGCGTGGAAACTTTCTTCGTGGCGGGCCAGATAGGCCTTGAGATCGTCGGCATGCACCAGATACAGCGGCGCGCCGTGCAGGCATTCGTCGATCCAGGCCAGGCGTGCGGTATCGAAGGGATCGGCGAACACGCCGATGACTTCATCGTTATGCCGCAGCAGGATGAATTCACGTTTGAGGCATTGCGCGAGGGTGACCCGGTCGAATACCGGCGTCGCCTGAAACAGCGTGTCGGTGTCGAGCACCGGGTAATGCAGGGTGGCGCCGAGGCTGGCAATGAACGGCATCGGCGCCAGTTCGCAAAGGACGTTGAGTGCATTGAGCACCCGTTCCCCGCAAGTGCCGGCCCGCGCCCGGGCCTGGGCCAGTTGTTCACTGGAGAAGCGTGTCGGGGCACACGCAGGCTGCAACGCATCGACGACAACGGACAGACGTTCCATGGCTTGCTCTCCAACACCCGGGGCGTGAGGCCCTGACGGCGCGGGAGGCGGGTTCGGCGAGTGCCGGAACGTCTATCGCGCCATTACTCCCCGGTGAGCATTTGATCGTCGTCCGGTGCCATGACCTCCGACCGGTTTCGTCGGCGGTCCGCCAGCACCCAACTGCCATCGTACAACTGCAACGGGAAGCTCTCGGTCCTGCTCTGGCGTCGTTCGACGAAGCCTTCGGATGGGCTCGCACCGGGTTTCGCTTCGCGCTGGATTCCCAGAAGGTCGCAGACAGCTCGGGCCAGTTCCGCCAAGGGAAACGGTTTGAACAGGATGTGACTGACCCCCAGTTGCCGCGCCCGCTCACAGACTTCAGCGGTCGGGTGACCCGTTATCAGCACGAAATGACACGTCCTGTTCTGGCGGACCGCGTCGAGCACCTCGAACCCTTCCATATCGGGCAAGCGGTAATCGAACACCAGCACGTCGGGAGCGAAGGTCTCGGCCTGGCCGATTCCGTCTGCGCCGTCATGTGCAATCCGGACGTCCAGCCCTTGCGCCGACAGATAATCCTGAAGGTTCTGTGCAAGCAGCAGTTCGTCTTCGACAACCAGTACTTTGTTAACCAAGGTGAACTCCTTGCAGCTACAAATCCGGCCTTCACATCTACTGCCCGAACCTGCTGGAGTGCGCCTCACAAGAGGTAACGCACACTTCATGCCAGGCCGAGTGCCGGTCAATTTATGTCTTCATGTCCTTGAATTTGATGACAATGCCCGCTCGTCCCGGTACCCCGTTCCCCAGAAACGGGGAAGCACCTGAATGGGCATCGAAGCCATTCCCCACTATTGGGGGGAACCTTCAATCGTCGTCAATTCGTTCGATCCTGTTCTGCACCCGCAATTGCGCGAGCACCTGGCGACGAGCCAGGGCCTGTTGCTGTCGGGCACGCTGTACCCGGACTGTTGCAAGCCCCTGCACCTCTGGGACATCGGCTGCCTCCAAGTGGTTCGGCAAATAAATCAAATGCCAGCCGAATGGCGAGCGCACGGCATCGCTGGCGAACGTGGCGCCCTCGACCACGGAGGCGCGCATCTGCATCAAGCGTAGACGCGCCGCCGCGTCTGTGGCGGCATCGGCGTCCGGCGCCACCCGAACCAGCAGATGCCGGGCCTGCAAGGTGTTGGCGCGGATCAACGTGGCGAACATCTGCTGGGCTGCCAGTTCGCGACGGGTGTACTTGGTGAACGAGGCCTCGTCGAACCCCGCATCCTGCAAGCGCCGCAGGAAATTGTCGCGACCACCGATAGCCACGCGAATCTGCTCGACCTGTTGCTGCACCGCTTGATCGTCAATCTTCAGGCCACGTTTTTGCGCCTCCTGCCACAGCAGCTCCTTGTCGATCAGCGTGTCCAGCGCGGCCTGACGCAGCTGTTTATAGGCCTTGGGACTGCGGATGCTCGCGACGGCGCGACCCCGGTCTTCCAGGTATTCGGCGAAAAACCGTTCCAGACGAAACTCGGATATCACCTCGCCGTTGACCCGCGCCGCCACCGGTTCCGGATTGGCGAACGCCATCGGTAACAAGCACGCCAGCAGCCACAACACGCTTATGAGCTTCATGATCAAGACCTCCGTTCAGGGGCTCGCGAGAATCGGTTTGTAGGGCGCGACCAGATAGAAACGCTGATCGGGCAAATCCACGGTGACCACGTGCGCCCCGCTCAGGCCCGCTCGTCGTCCGGGGCCGAAGCTGAGGCGCGGGGTCAGGCCGGTGTCGAAGTCGTGCAGGCTTTCGAGGGCCGTCACCATTTTTTCGCGGCTGGCGTCGCGCCCGGCCTGCTTCATGGCTTCGCTGAACAACAGCATCGAGGCGTAGGCGCCGACTTGCAGCACCGCATGCTGCGCACCGAGACCCTGATGTTCGCGCAGCAGGGTCAGGGCCATGCGCCCGGCCTGGGTCCAGTCGCTGGGCACAAAGGGATAGGCCAGGAAGACGCGCCGGGAAAAGCCTTCGGGCACTTGCATCAAATCACCCGCCACCTGCCCAGACGTCGCGAACAGGTACGGCACCTGCCCCGCATGCTGCAGCCCCGCCGCGAGTTGACTGAAACCGCTGCCGCTGCCCAGGTAAAACACTGAGCGTGAGCCCAGCGGCAAGGCATCCGCCGCCGGGTCGTAGGCCTGCATTCGGACATTTTTCCAGCCGTGACCCTGCAAGTATTGCCCCAGCGCCTGTGCGGCCTGCACCTGATTCGGGTCGTCGGGATAGGCGATCAGCGTCGGTCCTTGCAGCACTTTCAGGCTGGCGGCGGCGTAATCGGCCAGGGCGATCAACTGCTCACGCAATCCCGGCAGCGGTTCGAAAATCTGCGCACTGGCCTGCACCGAACCCATCAAGGACAACGGCCCGATCAGGGGCAGACCGGCCTGTTCCAGGCGCGGCGCCAGTTCGTTGTCCAGCGCCGGGGCCAGCGGAGCAATCAGCGCAAAGACCTTTTCCTCGTCGATCAGCCGTTGCAGGGCCTGCTCGGCGCTGACGCGGTCCGGGCCGGGATCGACCACGGTCAGACGCAGTTGTCGGCCATGAATGCCGCCCGCCTGATTGATCCGCGCCACGCTGCCGTTGAGCACCGCCGCCACCGTGGCGCCCTCCTCGGCCAGCGGCCCCTGGCTCGGCAGCAAGGTGCCCAGGTGCAAGGTCTGGTCATCGAGCCCCGGATCGCGATCGTCGGCCAGGCGTTTGAGATACGCGGTGAGGTTGCGCTGATCCTTCATCGACAGCAGAAAGCGCGGCATGCTCGGGTCGAGCCGATTGTTGCCGGGGTCACGCCCCTCCTGAATTACCCGCGCCAGGCTGTTTTCGGTGTAGGCCGGGTAGCTACGGCCATTGACCTGTTGCTGACCGTGGATGCTGGTCAGCCGTGACCAGTTCAGCTCCGGCGGCCGCACTCCGCCCTCGGGCCGGCCAAGGCCGTCGGCGCCGTGGCAGTTGGCGCACGGCAGACTCGTGGCCGGCAGCAACACATCCGCCGCGCCGACCCGCGCCATGATCGCCTCGCCGCCGGCCGACAGGCCTTCGCGATAGAGGCGCTTGCCAGCACTTTCTTCATCGGTCAGCGGCAACGCAGCCGCGCCGAGGCTGACGCCAGCAAGCAGGATCAGGGCGAGGACGCGGCGCAGGTTCATGGCGCGGACTCAGCGGCCGGCCACGGGCATTGTCAGCAACTGCAAGCGCTGGGCAATGGCGGCGGCCGGGGCGTCGGGGCGGATCTTGCTCCAGCGTTTGTTGGCGACGTCGCCGACGATCAACTGGGTCGAGTGCTGCTCCGGCGTCGGCACGATCTGGCCGATGCGACCGAGCACCAGGTCCATCTGCGCCTTGTCGCCGGTAAGGAAAAGCCAGTGAGGGTCATCGGCGCCCTGCTTCAAGGTGTAAGCCTTGAGCACCGCCGGCGTGTCGCGCAGCGGATCACTGGTAAGGGAAATGAAGGTGACGCCTTCGGCCTTGTCGCCCAGCAGCTCGCGGACTTCCTTGAGCTTGCGGGTGATCAGCGGACAGGCGTCGTTGCAACTGGTGAACATGACGTTGAGCAGCACCACACGGTTTTGCAGGGCGTCACTGTAGAAGCGCTGAGTGTTGCCATGCTGATCAAGCAGGGGCGTGTCGGTGAACCAGGTCTTTGCGTCGTGGGTGCCTTTGGCTGGCGCGGCGGCAACCGTTGCCGGAGCCTCGGGCGCATGGCCTTCGTGGGCAAACGCCACGTTGCCGAGAATCAGGAAACAGATCGTCAGGGAGATCCAGTCGAGCATTCTCATGGCTGTTGCTCCATGGCAATCGCGGTGTGTCTGGCGTGGGTGCGCAGGCCGCTGAGTTTTTCCACTTCCTTGGCCAGCAGCGCCGGGTCGGTGAAACCGTAGTAGCGCATCCAGTGGCGGCTGTTGCCGTCACCGACGAGGATCAACGGCTGGTGGTTCTTGAAGTCACCGCTGAAACTGCCGAGTCCCTTGAGCGTGGCGTTGATCGACTGCGGCGAACCGGTCAGCCAGCTCCAGCCCGGCCCGCGCTGGAAAGAGCGGGCGTAATCCTGCAGGCGTTTCGGGTCGTCGCGCTGCGGATCGATGCTGATCGACACCAGTTGCACTTCGCCGCCGACCCGCGAACCCAGCTGTTTCTGCACCTTGCCCATGATCGACGAGACCACCGGGCAGACCGTGGTGCAACTGGTGTAGATGAAACTCATGACGACGATTTTGTTGTGCACCAGATCCTGTTCCAGGCGCACGGTCTTGCCGTTCTGGTCGAGCAGCGGCACGTCGACGAATTTGACCTGGGTATGTTCCTGAGTGCTGGTGGCCGGCGCCTTGTGCCCCGCGTGTTCATCCGCCGAATGTGCCCGGGCCTGATGAATGCCGGCGGCCAAAAGGCACAGGGTCAGCAGGCCGGATGATGCGAATCGGTTCATGGTGTTGTCCTCGTCACTGAGTCTGGCCGGGCAACACCCGGACACTGGCAAAGGTCTTGTCGTCGAAACCGGCGCCCAGCGATGCCGCGCGCACATGCAGGTACCAGGCGCCGCTGCGGTCGAGGGTCAGCGGGGCTTCGTACACACCGTCGGCGACTTCCAGCGCCGCCACTTCACGGGGCCGCGATGTCGGCGCGAGGAAGTAGCGCAACTGCACGTCTTTCACGCCGGTGCGCTGCGCCTTCTGTTTGCCCTCGAAGATGCGGAACCGCACCACATACGGGGCGTTGAGCGCCACGGCGGTCTTGCCCGGCAGGAACTCGACTTGCGGCGGGCCGACGTATTTTTCAGCCGCGCCGTCGGATTCCACCTGGGCGCTGAAGCAATGAATGATGTTCGGCTGATTGAGCAGGAACGCCACGTCGAAACGCCCCGCCGCCGGCAGTTTCACCCGGGCGCTGTACAGCCCCGGCGACACTTCGCGCAGGCTGCGATCGACGACCAGGGCCGCACGCGCCACCTGTCCCCGATTGAGGTAACCGGACATCGGCGCGTTCATGCCTTCGGCGTAGAAATAGGTGGTGTTGTCCACCGGGTTGACCACGAACACCGCGTTGTCGTCCCGCGAAACGGCGAGGCTCGACGCCAGCGGCAGATCCCCGGCCAGCCGTGGCGGCTGCGGCCCGGCTTCGAAGCCTTGAGTAATCGGCTGACGCCCTTCGCCGAGCGACGCCAGATTGATCATCGTGACCTTCGGCGACGCCAGCCCGCGCACGTAGGCGTAGGCCTTGGTGAACACCACTTGCCAGGGTTCGGCCGAGACGTCCAGATCATGGATCGCTGAATCGTTGGCCGCATCGATGACCGTGGCGCGATTCTCCATCGTGTTCAACACCACACCGAAGCGACCATCGGCGCTGAATCCCATCGGGCCGAGACCCTGTTGCAGCCTGATCACCCGCCGTACGTCGCGACTGTTGGCGTCGATCACCGTGACGGTGCCGTCCTTGCCATCGGCTACATACACCGCACCGGACAGCGGCGAGTACGCCACCGACAACGGGCTGGAACCGGTTTTGATCTGTTGCAGGAGGCTCAGGCTGGCGATGTCGATGACGCTCAACGTGCCGTCGTCGCGGTTGCTGACGAAGGCGGAGCGGCTGTCCTTGCTGAAGGCGATTTCGTGGTGGCCACGCCCGGTCGCCAGATGCTTCAGTGGCTTGAGGCTTTGGGCATCGATCACCGTGACACCGGACTCTCCAGCCTTCGCCGCGTTGTTGCCAACCCACAGCAGACGCTCGTCCGGTTGCAGCGCGACCCGCACCGGTTGGCTGCCGGCGGCCACCGAATCAATCACTTTGAATTGCTCACTGTCGATCACCGCCACTTCCCCTGCCGCCGGCATCGACACGAACACCCGTTTGTTGTCCCTGGGCGTGACCCAGTCCATCGGCGGTTGCTTGAGTTCGATCCGCGCCAAGGTACTGGTGATGCCGCCGACCGACACCGACGGATCGATCACCGAAACGCTGGCATCGCGGTTCATCACCAGCAGGAAATAGCTGTTGAGATCGAGCAACGGCCGCGCGCCAATATTGGATTTGAGGAACGTCCCGACCCTGGATTTGCAACTCTTGTCGCGGCCCTGGGCTTGATCGGCGGCAACGGTTTCCGGATCGATCCACGCCCCCGGCGCCACCCCGGACAGCGGCTGGCCGGAGGCGCCATCGGTGACCCGGAACTGCACGTCGGCGAACTCGCCTTCACGCAATTTGCCGTCGTGGGCCAGCGGTTGCAGGTTAAACGTGATGGACACGCCATCGCGGGTCAACGTCTGCGCCAGGGCAAGCTCGCCGAGCGTGAGCAGCGCACCTGCGATGGTCAGCAGACACACGCCAATGATGTTGATGATCCTGTTCATGTCGCTCTCCCCTGCCAATACTTCCCCGTCCGGTTACTGAGCGGGCGGTGCCGGCTCGGCCTCATTGGTCACCCGCAACAATCCCCACAACCCCGCCGTGTTGCCGAACGACGCGTTGTCGCGGAACAGGTAGTCCCCCGCTATCGCGTTGGCACCGCCGGCGCTCGGCAGCATGAAGCTGAAGTGCGCCGCCGGCAGCACGCTCTCCCGGGCGCCGATGTACATCGACATCGGGTTGTAGCCGAACTTCACCGAACCCACGCCGGGGGTGTTCATCGGGTAGCCGCCGACATCGCTCTTCTCCGACTGGAACGGGTTGACCGACCACAGATGCCCGTCGAGCTGGAAGGTCGAGCCACGGCTGCCACCGGTCGGCATCAGGATGTGGGTGCGGAACGGCTGACCCGGTCTGGCGTAGAACACCGGGGTCTGCGGATCGCCGCCGACCAGCGCGTTGCTGTAGGCCATGTGCGCGTTCGGCACGTCGCCGTAGCCGTGGCCGTCGGCGCGACCGAACGGTGCGTCCGGCGCGAGGCCGAAGCGGTACCACATCGGTTCGGCCTTGTAGTTGATGGCCATGCCGGCGTTGTCCTTCGGATCGTTCGGCACGCCCATGCCTTCGGAGGCGATGCCTTCTACTGGCCGGCCGTTGGCCCAACGCAGGTTCAGGGCGCGCTGCCAGACCATCGCAAAGTCGCGATAGGCCGTCTGCCCCGCCGCCGTCACCGTGGCGCTGACTTTGCGCACGTCATCCACCCAGGTCGCGCCGACCGGCAGGATGCTCATCGCCCCGCCCAAGCCTTTTTGCGGTTGTTTGATCACGTCCGCCGGGGTGAAGTTGAGGCCGCCGAACTCCACCGCCGTGGCGTTGATGTTGTCGACGCTGCGCCCCAGTTGGGTGACCGGTTTGCCTTCGCGCTCCAGATGCCCGGCGTAGTACTGATAGGTACGGGTCGGGTAGGCACCGGTGCTGCCGGCGCGCGGTGGCACGGTCTGGATCGGGTTGGCGCCGACGTTCACGCCATCGGACTTGGTGATGTCGTAGGCCAGCAGTTGCGCGTGCAGTCCGACATGGCTGGACGGCCGCAGCAGGTTGTTGTTGAAGGTGGTCGAGCCGTCGCCACCGTTGCGGTCACGTTTGACCAGACCTTGCAGGATTGCGGTCTGCGCGAGGTCCGGCATCACGCTCGGCAGGCGGTTTTCCAGGGTGATGTTGATGCAGTCGCCGGCAGCGGCGCGCAGCACCAGCGGCTCTACCGGAATGCCGGGTTTGAGTTTGCCGGTGGCCGGATCGAGATCCGCCTTGCGCACATACAGGATCGCGGTCGGGTCATGGATCGGCCCGCTCTGGCCGCCGATGGTGATGGTTTCGCCATCCTCGGGATCGGTCACCGTCACCTGCGGAATGCTCACCGGCCGCGAGTTGAACACCAGCGTGCCGCCGGCCGGATTCAACGGCCCGCCAACGTGCTGGCCGAGCCCGGCCGAGTCACCGATGGTCAGCCCCAGCGGGTTGCGCAGGATGTCGTTGGCCAGCGCCGCGACGATTTCATAATTGCGCTGCACGGTGGGCCGGGTGCCAATGCCGTTGGGGTTGGCGCTGATCCGTGGGCAACTGCCTTCGAACGCCACGGTGTTGCGCATGCCCGTGGGTTTCGGGTTGTTCGGCAGCGCGAACAGGTCGTTGCGTTGCGCGGTGTAGTTGCGCATCACGCCCCAGATGCCGTTCCAGTAGCCTTCGATCGAGGCGTCCATCGAGTACAGATAATCCCCGGTGGTCGCAGCCGAACTCGACAGCATCGACACCGGCGCAATGAAGCCCATCTGCTCGGAGATCCCGACCATCTGCGAAGCGCGCCAGCCGGAGTTGGAGCTGTTGCCGAACCCGGAACCGCTCTGCAGCCACTTCACGCCGTGCAGGGTGACGTTGTGCTCTTCCTCGTGGCCGCCGGCATGCACCCGCAACCGTACGTTGTCGCCGGTGTAGGTGCGAAGCATCGGCGTGAACGGATCACCCGGTTCGGCGCCGCCCTTGTTGATGTGCGGCGGGAACAGTGTGGTGCCGCCGGTAGGCCCGGTGGCCGAGCTGATCTGGTTCGGCGCCAGGTTCAGTGCCGGGATGGCGCGGTCGGTGCGGCTCTGCATGGCGTACGCCAGGTCACCGCCGAGGCCGTCGGCCTGCATGCCGCGCTTGCCGTCCGGGCCGACTTTGTTCGGGTCGAACACCCGCAGGCCCAGCGGCTCGTTGCGATAGTTGACGACGAACATGCCCGGGTCATCCACGGAAATCGCCTGCGGACATGGCCGGCTCGGGCAGCCGGGTTTGATCCCGCCGCGCGCCTCGATTACTGCTTCGAGCAGGTTGCCGGCGTTGTTGCGCACCGGCGGGTTGATCGCAAAGCGGAAGCTGTCGGCCGTGGCCGGGAACGCTTGGGCATTGGGGATGCCATTCGGGCCGGCGCCCACATACACCCCGGCTTCATAGGCGTGCTGGAAGTCGCTGTATTCGAGGAAGAACTCGCGGAAGCTGTCATTCAAACCGTCGCCGTCGAGGTCGCCGGTGTTGATCACCGCTTGCCACGACGTCGGCCCGCCGTCCTGCCGGGCGCCGCTGTACAGAGGCTCGCCGGTTTCGGCGTGGAACCAGGTGGACCCGGCCGGTTCAGCCAACACGGTGGCGTAGAGGCCGATCTGTTGGTGTGTCGATGGGCCGAGGTGGTCGTGGGTGAAGATCGTGCCCAGGCCGCGATCCACGCCTTTGCTGTTGATCACCGGGTCGACGAACCAGCGCTGCATCGCCGTGCGTGCGCCCATCCAGTCACTTCGCCCGTACTGGCCGAAGAACGGATGCGCCTTGGCTTTCGGGCAGGCCGGAGTGCCGTCGCGCGGATCGGTGCCGGCGCACTGGTTGAACTCGCGGATCGCGTGCACGCGCTCCTGCACGGCGCCGGGGGAAAGCACACCGTCCTCGTAGTTCCAGCCGTTGGAGGAACCGTCGGCCGCCGTCAGGTCCCACTTCGGCAAATGAATGTGCTGGCCGATCACGTCGGTCGGGGTGCGCACCTGATAGTCGTCCATCTCGTAGACGGCCGGCACCAGGTTGGTTTGCTGGTATTGCACGCAGTCGAAGGTGTTCATGCGCATCACCAGCGGCTCCGGCGGACGCTGCTTGGTGATCACCGGCCAGGCGTCTTCCCACAGCGCGAGGATGCGCGCTTGAGGGAAGTGATAACCGACCTTGTTGTACACCGCGTCGAACTGGATGTTGGCGGCTTTGTAGACCCGTGGCCGGTCGGCGGTGAAGGCCGAGGCGCCGACAAACGACATGCCGTCGATACGCTCGCCGCTGTTGAATTCACCGCTGCCGGCGCTGCTGGTCAGGCGTTTTTGCCGGTCGTCCATGCACGGTTCGTAGTACGGCGCGCCGGCAATCGGCAGAGCGCCGTTGGTACGGAAGGCCTTGGCCACGATTTGATTACCGGGCAACAAGGCAAAACTTGGATGATCTTTCTTCGCGTGGAAGGCCATGGCGGCCTGTTCGACTTCGGTGCCTTCCTCGGGCAGATAGATCGGTTTGGCGCGGGTGACTGCCTTGGAGAAATCCAGCGACGTGGTCACGGTGAGCGCTTCGCCGCCGGCGGATTTGCCGTCCAGTGCATGGCGTGGCAAACCACCGTCCCAGCCGCCGGATTGCAACGGATCAAGGTTGGCCCACAGTGCCTTGCCGCTGGCTTTGAGGGATTGCGCGGTGGCGGCGTCGAGCATGTCCAGCGGTGGGGTCGGCGGACGTTGTCCGACCGAACTTTCCATGCCGCCGATCCAGAACGGATAGCCGGGATTTTTCAGGCTGCCGTCGGCGTTGCGGTTGGCTTCACTGCGATCCACCAGGGCCAGCGATCCCACGGCTTGCCCGCCTGCATTGCTACCGTGGTGATCATCGTCACCCTCTTCTTCGTCATCGTAGCCGGCGACCAGGGTTTCACCGATTTTCGGCACCACGACGACTTTGCCGGGCATCGGCGCCATGGCTTTGCCCGGCAGCGGCACCACCGCCGGAATGGGCGTACCGGCGATGATTTCGCCATCGGGCAAGGCGCGGGCACCAGCGGCCGGTTTGCCGCTGCGCAGGGCATAAGGCTCGCTGTGGAAACCGTCGGCACCTTGCTCGGAAACCTCAAGTCGGGTGCCTTCTTCAAACACATCGTGCACCCGCCACATGGCCCACATGCCCTGGGCGAAGTGCGGATAAAAGTGGCAGTGGTAGATCGCATCGCCGGCCACTCGGTTGCGGTTGCCCGAGCCGCCGTTGGCGATTTCATAGGTGTAGCCGGCGCCCGGGCCGATGCCCTGGGCGTCGACATAATCGGAGTTGTCATCGTTGGGGTTGAACAGCCACTGGTGGCCGTGCAAGTGGAAGATATGGTGTTCGTACCCGTTGTGGGTGTTGCGGAATTTGACGAAGTCACCGATGTAGCTGTGGGCGACGTTCGACGGCTCCGACGGATACAGCGCCATCGTCGCTTTGACGCCGACCTGATCGGCGCGCGGGGTCTGGCCCGGGGCGATGTTCTCAAGCCCGGTGTTGGCCGGCACGTCTACCAGCATCGCCACGTCGCCGACGGTGTGCGAGCTGAGGAAGAATTCTTCGTAGGCGCAGGACAGGCAATCGTGCATCGGCCCCACGCCCAGACGGTTGGCAATCACTTCGGCGCCCATGCCGCCAGCACCGTAGTTGATCATGAAGGAATCGCGGGTCGGCTCCAGCACATGGCCCATCACCGGGTCGGCGAAGTACGCCGGGAACGCCTGGGTGACGGCAGTTTCATCCTGGAACTGCGCGGCGAAATCGCGGAACGGCTCGAGCCGGTTGGGCAGCGCCGGGTTGCGTTTGCCCACTGACTCCAGCGGATAGGTGATCGGCGGAAAGCTACCGTCGGGGTTGCTGCCCATGACGATGGCGTCGCTTTCGCTGGAGATGATTTCACTGCCGTCGACCATGCTGATGATCGGCGAGCCGGCCTTGCCTTCGCGCAGCCACGGCTCGCGCTGCGGATAGCGGGCCTGGTAATCGACGATGGGGTGTCCGGCGGGAGTACGGCCAGTGCTGGCCAGGCGCATTTCTTCTTCGGTGAGGGTGTTGCGGTAAGTGCGGCCGCCCTTGGGCACGACCACCACCTGGGCAAACAGACCGTTGGCATTGTTGCCGGCCGCGCCCTCCCCGCCGAACGTCGCGCCCCGACTGCTGACATCGAACGCCCCTTCTCGCTCGGCGTACAACAAGTAGGAACGGCTGGCACCGGGGGCGACCAGACTGTTGGCATTGCGCCCGGTAAACGAGGCGATGTCGTCGATGCTGTTCACCGCTTGCAGGCCGTTGACCTGGAAACCGACATGCCGGTCGGCAACTTGTTCGTCGGCCTTGAAGGCTTCGCCGATGTTGGCGTTTTCCGCTTCGCCCTCGGGCTCGGCGTGATGATTGGGGTTGGCCTGATACGTCAGAAGATTCTGCAGGTTGATGGTCAGGCAATCCCCCGCGGCCACGCGCAGCACCAGTGGCCGTGGACGCTTGTCCGGGCGCAGCGACACTTTGCCCGGCACCGCCGAACCGCCCAGGGCCAGTGACCGGTCATGGTCATCGACCACGTCGCGACGCAAGGCGAACATCATGCCGTTGACGTTCTGCGCGCCGAGGCGGTTGAACATCAGCGGCTGATCGAAGGCCACGACGTTGGCCACCAGATTACGTTCGCAGCGCACGGCGGCGCTGGCCAGTTCGACGCTGAGCATCGAGGCCAGCAACAGCAGCCAGTTCAACAGGGACGGTGCGTGGTGAATGCCAACCATGATCGGAAACCTCGTAGTGGGTGCTCACAGGGAATGATTCTCGACAAACCCGCTGGAGCAATCCGCATGCCACAAAAAATTTCATTACCGCTCAGTCAGTTACACAAGCCACTTGAGAATCCGGGGAAAATTCCCCACCCGATTCCCCGATTTTCCGACCCGGCGAATTTGCCCCGAAAGTGGGGAAAACCGGGTTGAAGGTTTACAACGGCGCATCCGCCGCCAGCCCCTGCAAACGCCGGTACTGACGCAGGACGCTGGGCACATAACGCTGGGTTTCGGCGAACGGCGGGATCACCCGGCCACGGCTGAGCACCGCGTCGGGGCCGGCGTTGTAGGCCGCCACGGCGAGGGCGATGTCGTTATCGAACAGGGTCATCAGGCGCTTCAGATACCGGGCCCCGCCCTGGATGTTGGCGCGGGGGTCATAGACGTCGGTCACGCCCAGTTCGCGGGCGGTGTCGGGCATCAGTTGCATCAGCCCACCGGCGCCTTTGGCCGATGTCGCGCCGGGGTTGTAGTTCGACTCGGCGTTGATCACCGCGTGCAACAGCGCTTCGGGCAAGTGATTGGCTGCAGCGGCAGCCGACACCAGCTCGGCGTAAGGCTGATTGGCGATCAACTGCGGTTGTTGATCGAGGCTGACCACGGGCATTTGCGCCTCGTGAATGACCCGTTCGTAGGTGCGTCCGGGGCGGTGAACGTTGGACAGCACGTAGCTGCCCTTGGCGTCCACGGAGACAAACACATCGGCTTCGGCGATGCCGATCAGCAGCATGCAGCCAAGCAGTCCTGCGCAGATTGGATTGAGCATTGGGCCTCCCCTGACAGGCCCGGAAAATTGGGGGAAATGCCCCACTGACCTGTCGTGAATCAGCCGTACGCAAGCACTGTGCCGACTCTCGAAAGCCCCGTACTTCAAGGGCTTCAGCCCGGGCGCAGGAATTATCGGGGGCTGAGCATGGCAATTGCATAGCCCCTTGGGCGACTCGGCTGCCACTCACCGGAGGTCATCATGAAGCTGCATGTTCGTCCGCGCGCCCAACGGGGATTCACCCTGCTCGAATTGCTCGTGGTGCTGGTGGTGCTCGGCCTGCTGGCCGGGATCGTCGCGCCGAAATATTTCGCACAGCTGGGGCGCTCCGAAGTGAAAGTCGCCAAGGCGCAGATCGAAGGCCTGAGCAAGGCGCTGGACTTGTATCGGCTGGAAGTCGGCCACTACCCGTCCACCGAACAAGGCCTGCAGGCGTTGGTGACCGCGCCGAGCGACGAGGCGAAATGGACCGGCCCGTACTTACAGAAAAAACTGCCGCAGGACCCGTGGGGCCGCAACTACACCTACCGCTACCCCGGCGAAAACGCCGAGTACGACCTGCTGTCGATGGGCAAGGACGGCCAGCCCGGCGGCGAAGGCGAAAACGCCGAAATCACCAACTGGCAATGAGCGGAGCACACGGCATGCGTTTTCATCTGAAGGCAGTGGGCAAGGCCGGCGTGGTGTCGCTGAACATCGAGGCACCCGGACACAGCGAAGCGCGACGCATCGCCGAGGATCAGGGCCTGCGCGTGGTCAGCCTGCACGCCGAGCGGCACTGGCGTTCGTTGCGCCTGAGCCAGCGTGAGACCTTCAACCTGGTGCTGTTCAGCCAGGAACTGACAACGTTGCTCAATGCAGGTCTGCCGTTGATCGATGCACTGGAAAGCCTGGCGGAAAAGGAAACCGCTCCCGCTGCCCGCAAAACCCTGAGCGAGCTGGTGCGGCTGCTGTACGAGGGCAAGTCGTTCTCCCAGGCACTGGCCCAGTTGTCGGCGGTCTTCCCGCCGCTGTACGTGGCGCTGGTACAGTCCAGCGAGAAAACCGGCGCGGTCGGCGATGCGCTGGGGCGTTATGTCAGCTATCGCCAGCGCATGGACGAGGTGCGGCAGAAGATCGTCAGCGCCTCGATCTACCCGTTGCTGTTGCTGGTGGTCGGTGGCGGCGTGGTGCTGTTTCTGATGGGCTACGTGGTGCCGCGCTTCAGTCTGGTGTTCGAAGGACTGGGCTCGAACCTGCCATGGCTGTCGCAGATGCTGATGAGCAGCGGCATGTTCCTGCACGCCCATCAGGGTGAATTTTTCGGCATTCTGGCGGCGATCATCACCGTTCTCGCCGTGTTGCAGAAACAACCGGCGTTTCGCCGTGGGCTGGATCGGCTGGTGGAGAAACTCCCCGCCGTGCACCAGCGGATCTTCATGTATGAGCTGGCGCGGTTTTACCGATCACTGGGGATTCTGCTGCAAGGCGGGATTCCGCTGGTGACCGCCATGGGCATGGTGCGCGGCCTGCTCACCGTGGCGTCCCGGGCCCGGCTCGACCAGGCCTGCGAGCGAGTGCGCGAGGGGCAATCGCTGTCCACCGCGCTGGAGCTCAATCGACTGGTGACGCCCGTGTCCCTGCGCCTGCTGCGCGCCGGCGAGCAGTCCGGCAACCTCGGGCAAATGATGGAACGCAGCGCCGACTTCTACGACGAGGAAATCAGCCGCTGGATCGAGTGGTTCGTGCGGCTGTTCGAACCGCTGCTCATGACCTTCATCGGCCTGTTGATCGGGGTCATCGTGATCCTGATGTACATCCCGATCTTCGAACTCGCATCGAGTATCCACTGACCTCGGGAACGGGTCGGATCACACGCAAACAAGGCACATCCACGTTCCCAATCAAGACAACAAAGACGGAGAACGATATGCACATTCAAAAGCTCATGCTCGCAATGGCCATCGGCGCAGTCCTGTCGGCGTCCACCGTATTGATCCCGGACAACCTGTCCGGGGTGTCCAGCGTTCAGGCCAAGGAAGGTGGAAGTGGGGGGAGGAAACGGTGGAGGCAGCGGAGGTAGTGGCGGTGGTGGAGGCGGCGGCAGCGGTGGCAATGGCGGAGGCGGCAATGGCGGTAGCCACGGTGGCAGCGGCAGTGGTGGCAACAGTGGCCACAGCGGCAGCGACCATGGTTCGGGCCACTCCGGCGACAGCGCCTCTTCGGGACGCAATGGTACCCACGCCGAAGCTGGCGACGATCATGGCGTTCATCGTGCTGGGGAGGTCGGGGACGACCATGGCGTACACCGCGCAGGTGAAGTCGGTGACGACCATGGCGTACACCGCGCAGGTGAAGTCGGTGACGACCATGGCGTACACCGCGCTGGCGAAATCGGTGATAACCGTGGCGTAAACGTTGGCGGCGAGCCAGGCGATGACAAGCGCGCCAACTAAATCACCTTGAAACGCAACACCTGTGGGAGCGAGCTTGCTCGCGAAGGCGCCAGTACGCACAACCTCTTCGCTGGCAGACAGAAAGCTTTCGCGAGCAAGCTCGCTCCCACACTGTTTTTCAGCGACTACAAAATCGCTTGTGTCTGATCCAGCCGCTCACGCAAAAACTCGATCAACGCCTGCACCGGCCGCGACGCCTGACGATGCTGCGGGTACACCGCCGACAGAATCAACGGCTCCGGGCGCAAATCATCCAGCACCGGCACCAGCCGCCCGTCCTTCAATGCCGCGCCGACAATGAATGTCGGCAGGTAAGTAATCCCCATCCCCGCCACCGCCGCATCCCGCAGCAACTCGCCGTTGTTGACCCGCATCCGCCCGGTGACATTCACCAGTTGCGGCTTGCCCTGCCCTGCATTGAACCGCCATTGAACCGAACGCCCGTGACCGTAAGGCAGGCAGTCATGGCTGAGCAGATCTTCCGGTTTGACCGGAATGCCACGCTCGGCGAGATAGGCGGGACTGGCGCAGTACACCCGCTCGATGGCCGCGATGCGTCGGGCAATCAGGGTCGAGTCTTCCAGCACACCGATGCGCAGCGCCAGGTCATAGCCTTCGCCGAGCAAGTCCACCGGACGGTCACTCAGATCGACCTCCACCGTCACCTCGCGATAACGCTGCAGGAACAGCGGCAGCAGACACCCCAAATGCGCCACCGCGAACGACAGCGGCGCGCTCACGCGAATCGTTCCGCGCGGCTCGGCGGTCTGCCCGGCGATGCCCTGCTCCACCTGTTCGACTTCGCTTAGCAGCCGCAGCGCCGATTCGTAATAGCTCTGGCCCAGCGGTGTCACGTCCAGACGCCGGGTCGAGCGGTTGAGCAAGCGCACGCCGAGGCGCTCCTCCAGTTGCATCAACCGACGGCTGACGAACTGCTTGGACAGGCCCAACTGATCGGCCGCCGCCGTGAAGCTGCCGGAGTCCATCACCTGGCAAAAAATACGCATGTCTTCGAACGGGTTCATTGTCACTCTCTGGTTGACAGTTAAACGCTTTATAGCCGCTTTTTCACTTTCCGGCACCTCATTAATCTGTGCTCACGGTGTTGCTGAGGCCTGAAGCCCAGCGCCACAGCAGCCCGATCCCAAGGCATACAAAAACTCAAACGACTAAAAAAGGAATTGCACATGAACATCAAGAAAACCCTCGCCGCTTCCCTCCTCGCCCTGTCCATCGGCAACGCATTCGCCGCCGAAGGCACTGGCGTCGAACACAACACCCAGGCCTTCCTCGATGCCCTCGCCGCCGGCGGTGGCAAACCGCTGGAGCAACTGAGCCCGAAAGACGCCCGTGCGGTGCTGACCGGCGCCCAGGCTTCGGTGAAGGTGGACCTGTCCGGCGTTGACGTCAGCGACAAGGCGATCAAGGTCGATGGCCAGACGATCAACCTGAAAGTGGTGCGCCCGGCCAAGGTCAAGGGCGAGCTGCCGGTGTTCATGTTCTTCCACGGTGGCGGCTGGGTACTGGGTGACTTCCCGACACACCAACGCCTGATTCGTGATCTGGTGGTGGGTTCTGGCGCGGTCGCGGTGTACGTCGATTACACGCCATCGCCGGAAGCGCAGTATCCGACCGCGATCAATCAGGCTTACGCTGCGACGAAGTGGGTGGCGGAGCACGGCAAGGACATCGGCGTCGACGGCAAGCGTCTGGCGGTGGCCGGCAACAGCGTCGGCGGCAACATGGCGGCGGTCGTGGCGCTGATGGCCAAGGAACAGAAAACCCCGGCCCTGCGCTTCCAGTTGCTGATGTGGCCGGTGACCAATGCCGGGTTCGATAACGGCTCGTACCAGCAGTTCGCCGAGGGCCATTTCCTGACCAAGGGCATGATGCAGTGGTTCTGGGACAACTACACCACCAATCCGGCCGAGCGTGCGCAGATCCATGCCTCGCCGCTCAACGCCAGTGCCGAACAGCTCAAGGGCCTGCCCGCCGCGCTGGTGCAGACCGCCGAGTTCGACGTGCTGCGCGACGAAGGCGAAGGCTACGCCCGCCACCTCGACGCCGCCGGTGTACCGGTGACCTCGGTGCGCTACAACGGGATGATTCACGACTTCGGACTGCTCAACCCGCTCAACGGGATTCCAGAAGTGAAAGCCGCCGTGCGCCAGGCTGCGGCGGAACTCAAGACCCATCTGAACTGAGTGCAACCCCTCGCCACACCTTCGGGTGTGGCGTTTTCTTTTGTGCCCGCCGGAGTTCATCCCATGAGCCTTTTTCTGCCCACCTGCTGTCCTGGAGTGCCCTGCTGCTGGTGCTCGACGCCCTGCTCTGGCATCTCGTGCCGTTCAAGCATCGCGCACAACGAGTCGGTGTGCGGCTGGCGCTGTTCCTGGCCTTCAGCGCGCTGATCATCAATGCCGGCGTCAGCCCGTTGCAGGCGCCAGTCTTTGCCGATGATCAGGTGGCGCAACTGGGTGCGACGGCCTTGGGGATTCTCTGGTGGCTGTACGCCGCACGGGCATTGACCGAAGTGATCGGTCTGATCCTGATGCGTCGCATCGGCCACAGCGGCCGTTTGTTGCAGGACGTGATCGGTGCGCTGGTGTTTCTGGCGGCCATCGTCGCAGCGGCCGGTTACGTGCTGGAGCTGCCGGTCAAAGGCCTGCTCGCCACCTCCGGGGTATTCGCCATCGTGGTCGGTCTGGCGCTGCAAAGCACCTTGGCCGACGTGTTCTCGGGCATCGTGCTCAACACCACCAAGCCGTATCAGGTGGACGATTTCGTGGTGATCGACGGCGTCGAAGGCAAGGTGCTCGACATCGACTGGCGCGCCACGCACCTGCTGACCAGCGCCGGCACCCTGGCCGTAGTGCCGAACTCGGTGGCGGCCAAGGCCAAGATCGTCAACCTCAGCCGCCCGAACAACCTCCATGGCGTGTCGATCAGCATCAAGGTGCCGAACCACATCCGCCCGCGCCGGGTACTCGACGCCCTCGACCGCACGCTGCAAGGCAGCAGCAGTCTGTTGCTGTCGCCTGCGCCGAAAGCGCTGCTGAAAGAGGCCGGCGAAGACATGTCGGAATACGTGGCCAGCGGATTCATCGCTGAACTGGGCAAGAAAGGCGAAGTGCGCAATCAACTGTTCGACCTCGCCCACCGCCATCTCGAAGCGGCCGGTATTTCGCGCCATCCGGACGGCGTGATCGAACCCTCGACCCGCGCTCGCGCCTTGCTCGATGAAGTGAAAATCTTCCGCTCGCTCAGCCATGAAGAACGCGATCGTCTCGCCGAATCGATGGTCGCGCAGCAGTACAGCGCCGGGCAGGTGGTGCTCGGTCTGGAGGAAGTCCCCGACAGCCTGTTCGTGATCGCCACCGGCGTGGTTAGCGCCAGCGTGCCGGACGGCAATGGTTTCACCGAGGCCGGGCGCATGGGACCGAGTGAAGTCATGGGTGAACAGAGCATTCTGGCGGATACACCGTCGCAGGCGACGTTCACGGCGCTGACGTCTTCGATCATTTATCGCCTCGACAAGAACCTGACCCGCCAGTGCATGGAACAGCGCAGTGAAGTCGGCCAGGCATTGAACAAATTGCAGGCGGTACGGCAGCAGAACAGTCGGCTGGCGTTGATGTCCAAGCCTGTGCCGGTTCGCAAGGGCGGGTTTCTGGGGTGGTTGCAAAAGCGTTGAGCCCTTTTCGGCAGACAAAAAAATGCCCGCTCCTCAGCGGGCATTTTTCTTCAACCAGTTACTTGGCAGTGAACTTGGTGTAGCTGTTGATCAGGTTGCGATAGTTAGGCAGGCGTTCCGACAGCAGATTCGCCAGGCCTTCCATATCGTTGCGCCAGTCAACCTGCAGCTCGCACGCCACAGCGAACCAGTTCAGCAGGTGTGCACCGGCGGCCGACATACGCGCCCACGCTGCCTGTTGCACGGTGGTGTTGAAAGTACCGGAAGCGTCGGTCACCACAAACACTTCAAAACCTTCAGCGATGGCCGACAGGGTCGGGAACGCCACGCAAACGTCGGTCACCACACCGGCGATGATCAGTTGCTTGCGGCCGGTGGCCTTGATCGCCTTGACGAAGTCTTCGTTGTCCCAGGCATTGATCTGGCCAGGGCGAGCAATGAACGGCGCGTCCGGGAATTGTGCTTTCAGCTCAGGCACGATCGGGCCGTTCGGGCCGCTGTCGAAGCTGGTAGTGAGGATGGTTGGCAGTTTGAAGAACTTGGCGATGTCGCCCAGGGCCAGCACGTTGTTCTTGAACTCGTTCGGCGAGAAATCCTGTACCAGCGAGATCAGACCGGTCTGGTGGTCGACCAGCAGCACCACGGCGTCGTCTTTGTTCAGGCGTTTGTAAGGAACGTTGCTCATGTGAAACTCCTCGGGGATGGGTGATGCGGCAAGCGCCGGCCACGAAGACCGGCGCCGTTTACGGGATCAGAAAGCGAAACAGGAACAACCGAACGCACCCCAGAAACCGGCGAAATCGCTGACCGGGGCATTCGACATCCGGGCTTTTTCATGGCTGTGGGTATGCACCGCGCACGGGCCGCTGCACTGGTGCACCTGGGCCTGCAATGGCGAATTCGGGCGCCAGTGGCCAGGGACCTTGACCACCGGCGACCAGTCCGGCAGTACCGGTAAGGCGCGCGGGCCGAGGTCTTCGAAGTCGCCGGCGGAGTAAACGATCTTGCCGCCGACCACGGTCAGTACCGACTCGATCCACTTGATCGCTTCTTCTTCGACATGGAAGAAGTCCGCACTCAGTGCCGCCAGATCCGCCAGTTGCCCGACCTTGATCTGGCCCTTCTTGCCCTGCTCGGACGAGAACCAGGCGCTGCCGTGGGTGAACAGCTCAAGCGCGGTGGTGCGAGGCAAGCCCTCTTCGTACAGCGCCAGACCGCCGACGGTGCGACCGCTGACCATCCAGTACAGCGAAGTCCACGGGTTGTAGCTCGATACCCGGGTGGCATCGGTGCCCGCGCCGACCGGCACGCCTTCGGCGAGCATGCGTTTGATCGGTGGCGTGGCTTCGGCGGCTTGCTTGCCGTAGCGATCGACGAAGTATTCGCCCTGGAACGCCATGCGATCCTGAATCGCGATGCCACCACCCAGCGCCCTCACCCGCTCGATGTTCTGCGGGGTGATGGTTTCAGCGTGGTCGAAGAACCATGGCAAGCCGTTGAACGGGATGTCGCGGTTGACCTTCTCGAACACATCCAGCATGCGGCTGATGGATTCGTTATAGGTAGCGTGCAGACGGAACGGCCAGCGCTGCTCGACCAGGTGGCGCACCACCGGCTCCAGTTCCTGTTCCATGGTCTGCGGCAGGTCCGGGCGCGGTTCGAGGAAGTCTTCGAAGTCCGCTGCCGAGAACACCAGCATCTCACCCGCGCCGTTGTGACGCAGGAAGTCATCGCCCTGATGCAGCTTCACGCTGCCGGTCCAGTTCTGGAAATCGGTCAGCTCTTCTTTGGGCTTCTGGGTGAACAGGTTGTAGGCGATGCGCACGGTCAACTGGTCGTCTTTGGCCAGTTGTTCGATCACCTGATAATCGTCCGGGTAGTTCTGGAAACCGCCGCCGGCATCGATGGCGCTGGTCAGGCCGAGGCGATTGAGTTCGCGCATGAACTGACGGGTCGAGTTGACCTGATATTCCAGCGGCAGCTTCGGCCCCTTGGCCAGGGTCGAGTACAGAATCATCGCATTCGGCCGCGCCACCAGCATGCCGGTCGGGTTGCCGTTGGCATCGCGCACGATCTCGCCGCCCGGCGGGTTCGGCGTGTCGCGGGTGTAACCGGCGACGCGCAATGCGGCGCGGTTGAGCAAGGCGCGGTCATACAGGTGCAGGATGAACACCGGGGTGTCTGGTGCGGCCTGGTTGATTTCTTCGAGGGTCGGCATGCGTTTTTCGGCGAACTGGAATTCGTTCCAGCCCCCACCACGCGCACCCATTGCGGGGTCGGCGTGCGGTCAGCCTGATCTTTGAGCATGCGCAGCGCATCGGCCAGGGATGGCACGCCTTCCCAACGCAGTTCGAGGTTGTAGTTCAGACCGCCACGGATCAGGTGCAGGTGCGAGTCGTTGAGGCCGGGGATCACGCAGCGGCCCTTGAGATCGACCACCTGAGTGCCGGCACCGCGCAGGGCCATGGCCTGCGTATCGTTGCCGACGACGACAAAGCGTCCGTCCTTGATCGCCACGGCGCTGGCGAGCGGTTTTTCGCGGTCTACCGTATGAAATTGGCCATTGAACAGAATCAGATCGGCGTTCATCGCAGTTCCTTCGAGATAAGTGAAACGAAGCCCATACCCGCCGGCTCAGCGCGGCGGATTGGCATTGGATTCCAGGTGTTCATGGGACTGACTGGCCGCCAGCCATGGCGCGAACAAGCGGGTGGCGGCCGGCATGCACACGTAGACCACCGACACCACGATGGTCAGGGTGATCAGGAACGTGGCGACCACATAGTTGGAGAGAAACCCGTTGAGTTTGAGCAACGGCCCCCAGATCAAGGGCACCAGCAAGGTGTGTGGCAGGATCACGAAAAGTGAGACCACCGCCTGCTTCCAGCGTGGTGGTGGCGTGGCAGCGTCGACCAGTGGTGTGAACCAGAATTCGTTGGCCGCATTGACCTCGGTCTGGTCGCCGTCGGCGAGCATCGGCGCCGCTTCTTCGATCAGCTTCTGGCGCTGTGGCGAGTCGAGCCAACGCTGCATCGCTTCGGTCGAGCAATAACGCAGCACGCAGGTGAACAGTGCGAGGCCACCCTGTTTGCTGCGCATCACGTCCACGCCCAGGTGCCCTTCTTCACGCCCCGCCACGCTGACAATGTTGCGCAGCCAGGCTTCGTAGGGCTGCTCGAAACCGGCCTTGACCCGGTGCTTGACGATCAGCGTCACGGTTTCTTCGGTTCCCGGTTTTCTCAGGGACTGGGTATCAGGCATAGCGAAGCACTCCGGGCAAACGGGCATTGAGCGCCAGCCGTCCGGGCCCGGCGATCAGAACAGTAGTGAAGAGGATCAACAGCAACCAGCCGAACTGCCCTTCGGCCACACTCCATTGCGGATGCACGAGCAGCAGCGCCACCAGCAGCACAAACAGAATAGGCAAGCACGCCAATCTCACCAGTAACCCGGCGACGATCAGCAGCGGACAGAGGACTTCGGCGAAAATCGCCAGGATCAGCGTGAGGTGGGCACCGAGGTGAAACGGGTCTTCGATCAACTGCAGCTGCGCAGTGAAGTCCAGCAGCTTGGGCAAGCCGTGGACGAACAGCAGAAACAACCCGCCGGAGACCCGCAGGAACAGCAGGCCGAGGTCTTGCGCCTGGTCATTGCGTTGTACAGCGTTCATGGGCCCATCCTTGATCAATCATTGCCGGCAATGGTGCAACGATTGATCGGGGGGAAATTGGATGGGTGTGCTCTCTTTGCAAGAACACACAGAACGCACGAACGACACAAATGATTGTGGGAGCGAGCAAGCTCGCTCCCACAGGGTTATGAGGCGATGAACCAATTGCGTTTCAGGTCGTGTCAGGCCGGAATATCCAGCGACGCCGACATGAATTGACTGATCCGCGACCGCAGCCATTTCTCCGCCGGATCGTTGTCATGCACCCCGCTCCACGCCATCGACAATTGCGCCGCATCAATCGGGAACGGTGGATCTTCAGCCCGCAACGCACAACCTTCGACCAACGCACACGCGGCGTAATCCGGCACGGTGGCAATCATCTCGGTGCCCGCGAGCAAGGCGCGCAAACCGCTGAACTGCGGCACCCCGAGCACCACCCGGCGGCTGCGGCCGACCTTGGCCAGGTCCACGTCGATGTTGCCGCTCAGGTCACCCGAGAACGACACCATCGCATGGGGCCGCTCGCAGTATTCGTCGAGGGTCAGCGGGCCTGGGCGGTTGTCGCCGCGCAGGACCTTGCAAGGGATGTCGCGCAATTTCTTGCGCTTGGCGTTGGCCGGCAGATCGGTGGTGTAACTCACGCCGACGGAGATTTCCCCGGACGCCAGCAATGTCGGCATCAATAGATAGTTGGCTCGGCGCACCACGACCACGATCCCCGGTGCCTCTTCCTGCAACTGGCGCAATAGCGGTGGAAACAGACCGAACTCGGCGTCATCCGACAGGCCGATGCGGAACACGTCGCAACTGGTGGCCGGATCGAATTCCTTGGCCCGGCTGACCGCGCCGGAAATCACGTCCATCGCCGGTTGCAGCTCCTGAAGAATCGCCAGAGCCCGCGCTGTCGGTTCCATGCCGCGACCGTTGCGCAGCAGCAGCGGATCGTCGAACAGATCGCGCAGGCGGCCCAGCGCCGCGCTCACCGCCGGTTGGCCCATGAACAGTTTTTCGGCGACGCGGGTCAGGTTCTTCTCGAACATCAGGGCTTCGAAAATCACCAGCAGGTTCATGTCGACGCGGCGCAGATCGTTTCGGTTCATGGGCGTGTTTTCCTTTTGGGCCAGGCGCAAGTGCTACGCACTTTACTTGATCGGCGACCTTTCGAAATCAGCCTTGGCGGCGGAATTAACAACGTTTAACTCGTCAGCCTTCGCCCCTCGCCAAACAATGAATCCCTCTGCGCAGCGTTGTTTTATTGACCTGAGGGAAAGCGCTGACCGTGCCTTCCCCCTCGACACGGACATTGGCCATGGCTCACTCACAGCAAACCGTCGCCCTCGCCCCTGCCAGCGAATCCCGCAAAACCAGCACCGGCGGCCTCAGCCCGCAGCGCGAGCGGCTGGTGAAACAACTCATCCTCGAGCGCCTCGGCGACAGCCTTGAAGTGACCGAACTGGCGAGCGCCTGCTCACTCTCTCGCAGTCACTTTTCCCGGGCGTTCAAGTGCAGCACCGGGCTCTCGCCACAAGACTGGATCCGCACCCAGAGGATCGCCCGGGCCAAGCTGTTGATCCAGCACACCAACCACAGCCTGACGCAGATCAGCCTGGAATGCGGCTTCTGCGATCAGGCGCACTTCTGCCACATCTTCACCCGCAGCGAAGGGATCAATCCGTTTGCGTGGCGGTGTCAGGTCATGAAAAACCGCTGAGGCGGTTTCACTCCCGAGCCATCCGCTGAGCCAGTCGCGCCACCCGCTCGCCCAGGTGCGCAGCGGTTTCCTGGTCTTCCAGCGGGGGGACCTGTTCGGGCGGTTGTTCGACCGAGGATTGGGACATGGCGCCGAGGGAGCTGCCGAGGCGATTCAACTGACCGTCAAAAACACCTTCGCGTGCACGCGCCGGCAACAGATCGAGCCCGACCCAGATCATCGAATGCTGGGCCGCAAACACCGCCATTTGCAGCAGGGTGTTGAGTTTGTCACCACACAGGCTGCCGGAATTGGTAAAACCCGCCGCGAGTTTGTCGCGCCACGGCCGGGCGAGGTAGAAGGATGCCGTGGACTCCATGAACTGCTTGAATGCCGCCGAAGCACTGCCCATATAGGTCGGCGCGCCGAAGATGATGGCGTCGGCGCGGTGCAGGTCATCCCAGCGGGTTTCCACGTCTTCCACCGCCAGCAACAGGCAAGTGCTGCCCACGTGGCGCTCCACACCTTGGGCCACAGCCTGGGCCATGACGCGGGTGTGCCCGTAGCCACTGTGATAGACCACCACTACCTTGCTCATCGCAGCGTCCTCCGGACGTATGCACTCCATTGCCTTGGAGTTTTGGCTCTAGCGCGGGCGCGGACGAGTTAATCGTTGTTAATTTTTCCCGGCTGTCGGGTGGGCCGACGCAGGTTTCAGCCTTTAAATACAGTGGTAATGGCATTGGATGCTGACCGATGCCCAAACGGCAGGACTTCACGCCCGTTGCGCTGGCATCAAATCCTGAGGAATATGCTCGGATACCGCGGATTAGACAGCTTGCGTGACCCTCAAGTCTCTATCCGCCCTGCCCGTCACAGGTTCTTCACCACGACAGCGCAGGATTACAAAAACATCGCAGGAGTGAGCGGTTGAGTCTTTCCCCGAATCAGGCCATCGGTTTCGGCCCCTATCGGATCCACCCCGGCCAGCGGCTGGTGCTTGAAGGCGACCAGCCTTTGCGCCTGGGTCGGCGTGCCATGGATATTCTGCTGATCCTGCTGGCCAACGCCGGCGAGGTCGTGAGCAAGCAGCAATTGATCGCCGGGGTCTGGCCGGACAGCGTGGTGGAAGACATCAATCTGCGGGTGCACATGGCGGCGCTGCGCAAGGCCCTCGGCGACGGTCAGGCCGGGCAGCGCTACATCGTCACGGTGGCGCAACGCGGATACAGCTTCGTCGCACCGGTCCTGCTGCAATCCATCGAACAACGCCCCGCCACCACCACTATCGGCCGGCATAACCTGCCACTGCGTCGCACGCGGATGATCGGGCGCCAGTCGGTAGTCGACAGCCTGATGACGCAACTGCCGCGCCAGCGCTGCATCACCTTGGTCGGCCCCGGCGGCATCGGAAAGACCACCGTGGCCCTGCGCGTCGCCGAACAGTTGATCGGCCGCTATCGCGACGGTATTCGTCTGCTGGATCTGGCGCCGCTCAACGATCCGGGCTCGATCTGCTCGCACCTCGCCGCCCTGCTGGATCTGTCACTGCACGACAATGAACCGATGGCCTGTCTGATCAACAGCTTGCGCGAGCGGCAGCTGCTGCTGGTGATCGATAACTGCGAGCACTTGATCGACGCCGTGGCGCTGCTCGGCGAAAGCATTCTGCGCGGCGCGCCGCAGGTACACATTCTGGCCACCAGCCGTGAAAGCCTGCGCGCCGAGGGCGAGTACGTGCAGCGTCTGGAATCCCTCGACTGCCCGCCGCCGATTGCGGTGCTCGATCGTGATCAGGCAATGGGGTTTTCTGCGCTGCAGCTGTTCGTCGAACGGGCGATGGCCGCACACGAGCATTTCGAACCGGACAACGCCGACCTGCCCTTGATCATCGAAATCTGTCGGCGGCTGGATGGCATCCCGTTGGCGCTGGAACTGGCCGCTGCGCAGGTGGCGAGCCTTGGTCTGGACGGTTTGCTGAGTCAGCTTCAGGGGCGCTTGCCGACCGGCAATCAGACTCATCTTGGTCGACATGAAACCCTGCGGGCCACGCTGGATTGGAGCTTCAACCTGCTCAACGGCTGCGAACAGACCGGCCTGCGCCGACTGGGTGTGTTTCGTGGTGCTTTCACGCTGGAGTCTGCGGCGGCGGTCATCGTGGGCCAGCATATCGAGCCGGGCGAAGTGTTCGCCTCGATCACGCAACTGGTCGCCAAGTCGCTGCTCAACGTCGAGGTCGGCGATGAGGAGGTGTTCTATCGCCTGCTCGATACCACCCGCCGCTATGCCCTGGAAAAACTCGATCAGGCCACAGAACTCGGCGAAACCCGCGAACGTCATGCCGAACGCTGCCTGGCGCTGATGCATCTGGCCCAGGCCGATTGGGAGAATACGCCGACCGCCGTTTGGATCGAGCGCTACGCCCGAGGCCTCGAAGACCTGCGGGCGGCGCTTGACTGGACGCTGAACGATGAAGGCTCGCGTTCTCTCGGCGTGCGGCTGACAGCGACGTCGGCGCCGTTGTGGCAGGAATTGTCGCTGCTCAAGGAGTACGGCGTGCATGTGCGCCGGGCACTCGCGTTGCTGGAGTCATCGGACGAGCCTTGCCCACGGCTGGAAATTGCCTTGAAACTGGCCCTCGGTAGCGCCTGCTATCACACCTGGGGCGGCACACCGGAAACCATCGAAGCCTTCGTCAGCGCCCGACGGCTGGCGCAACAGCACGACGACATGGCCGGCCAATTGCGCGCCGTGTCGGGACACATGGCGGTCAACCTCAGTTGCGGCCATTACCGGATGGCGCTGGAGCAAAGCGAACAATTCGAAAGCCTCGGCCTGCATGGCGATGCACAGTTGTCCTTGAGTACCCATCGTTTGCGGGTGCTCGCGTTGCATTACGCCGGCGATCAGCATCAGGCGCGGATCCACGCCGAACAGGTGATCCAGCGCATGGCCCACAGCGGCCACCTCAACCGTTTCACCCACGGTTTCGGCGTGCAATACGATCAGAGCGTCGCCTCGCTGACTGTCCTCGCCCGGGTGTTATGGCTGCAAGGTTTTCCCGAGCAGGCCTGGCGCACGGCACGGCAGGCACTGGACATCGCGGTGCAGATCAACCATGGCACGTCGATCTGCTACACCCTGGCCCTCGCTTCGTGTCTGATCGCCCATTACAACGGCGACGTGCAGAACGCCCGCGCGCTGCTGCAACTGTTGCTGGAACAGGCGCAGAAGCATTCGGTGCTGCTGTTCTACACGTGGGCGCGGCACTATGCGCAGGTGATCGACGCCGATAGAGCCCCCGCCATCCCGCCTGCGGATAGCGGCCTGGTCAGGGAAATCATGGTCACGCTGGATCCGGGTTTCGTTGATGACGCTTTGCTGGAGCGGGCACAGAGCGGCGCGGCCGGCTGGAGCACGGCGGAGATTTTGCGGGCCCGGGCCGAGCGATTGCTGGCCGCTGAATCGCCCTGTCATCATTCGGCCGAAAGCGCCTTGCAGCAGTCCCTTGCGATTGCGCGGACGCAAGGCGCCCTGGCCTGGGAACTGCGCAGTGCGACGTCGCTGGCCCGGTTGTGGCAACGCCAGTCGCGCTATCGTGAGGCGCTTGAATTGCTTACTCCGATCTACCAGCGCTTCACCGAAGGCTACGCCACCCCGGACTTGCGCAAAGTGCGTTTACTGCTCGACGAATTGCGCGGTCAGTCTGCCGCTTGAGGCTGGCCGGGTGCGGCCCTGGTAACGCGCGTGCCGACGCTCGACATCATTCAGTTCGCCGCCCTGTTCCAGCCGTTCGCGGGCATAGCGGCGCGTGGTGTTGAGCATTCGATAGCGCAGTGTTCCGCTGGATCGATCCGTTGTCAGCAACGATTTGGCCGCCAACTGTTCAACCACTGACACCAGCATCGAAGGTGGCAGTTGCGCGCAACTGATCACGCCGATGGCGGCATCCAGGGTGAACGCCATTTTGAACACCGACAAGCGTTGCAGCACACGCTGCTCCTGCTCGCTCAAGCGCTGATAGCTCCAGTCCAGCGCGGCACACATCGACTGATGGCGTGGCACGGCGGTCCGGCGGCCGTGACTCAAGACTTGCAGACCGTGGTCCAGTTGCGCCTGCATGCCGACCAACGCCAGTGCATCGATCTGCGCCGCTGCCAGTTCGATCGCCAGCGGCAGGCCGTCGAGCCGTCGACAGATATCACGCACGGTTTCCAGATCCTGCTCACGCAATTGGAAGCCATGCTGACGCGCACGGGCACGACTGACAAACAGCTGCACCGCCGAGTAACCCATGACCTCGTCGACGCTGTTGAGTGCCGAGGTTTTAGGAGTGGTGAGAGGCGGCAGTGGCTGCAGGACTTCCAGACCGAGACGCAACGGCTCGCGGCTGGTGGCCAGGATCGAAAGACGGGGCGCGGCATCGAGCAGTGTTTGCAGCAGGCTCCGGCAGGCTTCGTGCAGGTGTTCGCAGTTGTCCAGCACCAGCAAGGCGTGGCGCGCTGCCAGTGTGGCGAAATTAATGTCGAGGGTTTTCAGCAGGTGATCGAGAAGCGGAATGTCTTTGTCGATCAGCGACAGATCCACCTGCCACACGCCGTCACGAAAATGTTGCAGCAGCAGTTCCGCTGCGCGCAGTGCCACGGTGCTTTTGCCGACGCCGGCAGGCCCCGTCACCGTTATCAGTCGGGACAGCGGCAGTTGCCGCACCAGACCGCCGACCAGCGAATCACGACCCGTAACAGGGGTCAGCCGTGCGGGCAGATTATGCTGTGGCACTTGCAGGCTTTCGAACACCACTTGCGCGACGCTGTCACCCTGCACCGGCGCAACGAAGCTGTACCCGCATTGCGGCACGTTGACGATGTAGCGCTGCCCGCTCTCGCCATCGCCGAGGGCCCGGCGCAACGCCGCGATGTGCACCCGCAGATTGATTTCTTCTACCACCGAGTTCGGCCACACCAGCGCGATCAATTGCTCTTTGCTGACTACCCGCCCGGCGCGTTCGACCAGCACTTGCAGAATGTCCAGCGCACGGCCGCCCATGCGCAGTTGCCGATCCCCTTCGAGGATCAACCGTTGGCGCAAGTGGAACGCGTACGGCCCGAAACGCAGGACCGACGCCGAGCTCAATTCGTCGAGGCTGTTCATGTCCGTTATCTTGGCAGGCCACGATGACGGTACAACCACCACACGGGGCCCGGCACGGACATCCGCATGCCCATAACGGACAAAACCGCTCTAGCTGAACTGTTCGCGGTACTGGGCCGGGGTCAGCCCGAGTTTTTCGCCGAACAGAAAACGCATATGCCGCACGCTGCCGAAACCGCTTTTGTAGGCGACGGTCTTCAACGGCAGATCGCTGGTTTCCAGCAGATTGCGCGCGCAATCGATGCGCGCACTTTGCAGGAATTCCATGGGCGTCATGTTGACCTCCCGGGCGAACACCCGGGCGAAATGGCGAGCGCTCATGTTCGCAAGGCTTGCCATGCGTTCGATAGTGAAGCTTTCTTCAAGGTGTTCCAGAACGTGATTCTGTACCCGGGTGATGGGGGTTTCCTGGGGCGAAACCGCCGCCATCAACGGACTGAATTGCGCCTGCCCGCCCTGACGCTTCATCACTACCAGCAGCACTTTGGCCACGTCCTGAGCGAGCTTCTTGCCATGATCGCGGGCTACCACTGCCAGCGCCAGATCGATGCCGGCGGTGACGCCACCAGAGGTGATCAGGTTGCGGTCCTCGACAAAGATCTGGTCGGTGGCGACATCCGCCTTCGGAAAGCCCTTGATCAAGCGTTCGGTGTAATTCCAGTGGGTGGTCACGCGGTAGCCGTCGAGCAATCCGGCGTAACCCAGTACAAAAGCCCCCGTGCAAATCGAGCCGTAGCGCTCGGCACGACCCACCGCGCCTTGCAGCCAGGCCAGCAGCGGCGGACATTTTTCGTTGTAGGCCCCGGGACCACCCGGCACCAGCAGCAGGTCATAGCGATCGCCGGCTTCGTCGATATGCCGGTCGGTATGCACCAGCACGCCGTTGGAAGCACGCAGCGGCCCGCGTTCAGTCCCCAGGAGCGTCAGTTGATAGTGGTCTTCCGGCTTCAGGTATCGGTTGGCAACCGAAAACACTTCCAGCGGTCCGGCCATATCGAGCAGTAGAAACTCGGGAAACAACACCATTGCCACGGTTTTCATGAGCAGACATCACTGAAATCAATGAACGGTTATAAGTTGCCGCATTATGGCCAAGTACAACGCAAACGTTGAAAAAGAATGCGTGAACTGACGCACATTACTGTCAACCCTGAGGGGACAGTATTTCAATTTTCACCTACTTATTGCACACCCGAGTAACCAGTAACCTTCTCCTCACTCGGACGAATCAACGTCCTGAAAGGAGATTTCATCATGCTGACCCTTCGCAAAGCTTCCGACCGTGGTCTGGCCAATCATGGCTGGTTGAAGTCGTTCCACACCTTTTCTTTCGCCAGCTATCGCGACCCGCGTGAGCAGGGTTTCTCCGACCTGCTGGTGATCAACGATGACCGTGTCGCAGCCGGCAAAGGCTTCGGCCAGCACCCGCACCGCGACATGGAGATTTTCTCCTATGTGCTCGAAGGCGCGCTGGAACACAAGGACACCCTCGGCACCGGTTCGGTCATCCGCCCTGGAGACGTGCAACTGATGAGCGCCGGCAGTGGCGTGGCTCACAGTGAGTTCAACCATTCGGCGACCAAGCCTGTGCATTTCCTGCAGATCTGGATCGTGCCGGACGTGAGCGGCGCAAAACCGCGTTATCAACAGGAGCACTTCAGCGAACAGAAAAAACGCGGTCGCCTGCAACTGATCATCTCGCCCGAAGGCAACCACGGCTCACTCAAAGTTCGCCAGGATGCACGGGTGTATGCCGGACTGTTTGATGGCCAGGAAAGCGCCACACTCGAACTGCCTGCAAACCGCTACGCCTATGTGCACGTTGCTCGCGGCAGTGTTGAACTGAACGGCGTTCAGTTGAAGGAAGGTGACGGTGTTCGGGTTCGCGAAGAACAGGCGCTGACCCTGAGCAATGGCCAGGATGCCGAAGTACTGGTGTTTGATCTGCGGCCACAGGAGTTACCGGAAATGCCATAAAGCAGTCTGGTTTTCATCGAGCACAAAAAACGGCCTTCGTTGAAGGCCGTTTTTCATTCTGCGGACAAGGTCGTCGAAACTGCCGGTACGGGATTTCCAGCCTCCTTCACCGACTGGACCATTGCCAGGGTGGTCTGCATCGTCACAAGCACATTTGACTGATTCGCGTAGTAGGAGCCTACAAGAATGGCAACCATCCCCAGAAAATGAACGGTCGTCGCCGCCCAGTAGTTCGCCTTGATTGTCGAGACCATTCTCATTGACTCGTCCAATCGCTCCATAGCCCGATCCGAGCGAGCCGCCATGGACGCATAACGCGCATCACGCTCAAGGTGAGCCTTTTCTTGCTCCAGACGGAGTTTCTCCTGTGACTTCTCGCGCTCCTGCCAGGCCTTTCTGGATTCTTCTTCTCTTTCCAGTCGAGCTTTTTCCCTCTCCTGTCGAATCTCCTCCAGATGCCGCTCCCTGGCCAGACGCACTTTTTCCTGAGCCTTGTCTCGCTTCAGCCAATCGTCCTGCCGAACCTTCTCTTCCTTCAGCCAATCGTCTTGTCGAGCCTTCTCGTCCTTCCGCCAATCCTCTTGCCGAGCCTTCTCGTCCTTCCGCCAATCCTCTTGCCGAGCCTTCTCGTGCTTCCGCCAATCCTCTTGCCGAGCCTTTTCTCGCTCCAGCCGCACATTTTCCTGGATGCACTCCTGCTCCAGCCGTGCCCTGTCTCGCTCGGCCTGCTCGATGAGAAACCCATCGATTTTCGCGGACATCGATTCGATCCGTGCATCGATTCTGGTCTCGATGATCTCGATTCTGGCGCTGAATTCGTCTCGCGTTATGTAGTTCATAGATTCCGCACTGTCCGTTTGCCCGACCATGCCACCTGTTTGAAATTGGCTGAATTCCCTTGCAATCAACTCCACACCTCTGACGTTTATCAATACTTCCCTGATTGATGACCCTGGAGTGCTTTGCCTGCTCGCCCAAGGTTTGAGAAACGATAGAACTCGGGCAAAAAACTCACAAGACAGCGAATTCTGGCTCGGATGTAGGCAATGTCGCCGGGTTATGTAGCCGTCCTACACGGCTCGAATGAGCTATTCATTTTCCAGCGCAAACGCCTCGACAATCTGTTCGATCACCGCCCTCACCCGCGCTGTGTGGCGCAAATCTGCATGGGTCACCAGCCACACCTCATAGGGAAGCGGGCGCGTGCGCTCCGGCCAGAGCCTGACGAGGCCGTCGCGCTCCCCCATGCAAACCGGGATTTCTCCTACACCCAGACCGGCCGCAATCGAGCGTCGTATCAACAGGCTGGAGTTCAGACTTGCGACAATACGCCCGCGATTCACCGGGTCGCCTGCCAGGGTGATCTCCCTGTTGCCTTGCAGGTAGGGTTGGTACACCACCAGATCGTGGCCCTCGAACGCGGTGCCTGGCGTTGGCACGCCATGGACATCCACATAGGCCCGGGATGCGAACAACCCCACCGGCCAGCGCGCCAGGCGTCGGGCGATCAGGTCAGGGTTTTCCGGTCGGGCGTTGCGTACGGCAATGTCAGCCTCGCGCTTGGCCAGGTTGAGCATCTGCGTGGAGGCGTCCAGTTGCACACGCACGTCAGGGTGTTGCCCATGCAAGCGCGCGATGGCCGGGATCAGGAAGTCGATGGCCAGAGAATCGGTGGTGCTGACCCTCACGTTTCCGGTCAGGCGATCATCCAGGCCCTGGATCTGCCGCTCCAGCTCCAGCGCCGAATGCTCCATTTTCTCGACTGCCTTGAGGGCGGCTTCGCCCATTGCAGTCAGTGCATATCCCTCTGAAGTCCGCAGGAACAACGTGGCGTTCAGCGACTTTTCCAGTGCCGCAATACGCCGTCCGACCGTGGCCTGGTCTACCCTCAATACTCGCGCGGCACCGCGTAATGTCGACTCGCGGCAGACCGCCAGAAACACCCGTGCATCATCCCAGTTCATGCTGTCCTCTCACGATGCAGAATCGCATCACCAGCAAGCAAAATCGCTGCATTTATGCAGCCACGATAGCCGATATGCTGGATGTCATGAACCTTTCACGGGGCCAAACGCCCCAAAGCACGACAGGAACCGACATGACTTTGCCCACCGAAATGACCCGAATCGAAATAACCGAACCTGGTGCTCCCGACGTTCTGCAACCACGTCGTGTACCGCTGCCGGTCGTCGCGCAGGGCGAGTTGCTGATCCGCGTGCACGCTGCCGGCATCAATCGGCCGGACGCCTTGCAACGCGCGGGCAAGTACCCGATGAGACCCGGCATGAACCCGATTCCCGGCCTGGAAGTGGCCGGTGAAGTGGTGGCGCTGGGTGCTGGTGTCAGCACTTTTGCCGTGGGCGACAGGGTTTGTGCGCTGACCAATGGCGGTGGTTATGCCGAATACTGCACGGTTCCGGCGGGCCAGACCCTACCGATCCCCGACGGAATGGATTGGGTCAAGGCCGCGGCGATCCCAGAAACCTTTTTCACGGTATGGGCCAACCTGTTCGGTCTCGGTGGTGCCAGCCGTGGCCAGCGTGTGTTGATTCACGGTGGCACCAGTGGCATCGGCACCACCGCTCTGATGCTGTGCCGCGAGTTCGGTATCGAAGCCTTCGCCACCGCCGGCAGCGCCGACAAATGTGAGGCTATCCGTGCATTGGGCGCTGAGCCGATCAACTATCGCGAGCAGGACTTCGCGGCCGTGATTGCCGAGAAAACCAACGGCCAGGGCGTCAATGTGATCCTCGACATCATGGGCGGCTCGTATCTGAACGCCAACCTCGGCGCCCTGGCAATGGATGGCCGTGTGGTGATGTTGGGTTTCCTTGGCGGTGCCCGTGCCAACGATGTCGACCTGCTGACCATTCTCGGCAAACGGGCCGTGGTCACCGGTTCCTTGTTGCGCGCTCGCACTTCCGCGGAAAAGGCTGCCATCGCCGATCAATTACGCGAGCATGTCTGGCCGGTATTGGCCGCCGGGCGTTGCCTGCCGATCATCGATAAGGTTTACCCGCTCACCGACGCGGCCCGAGCCCACGCGCACATGGAGGCAGGCGATCACATCGGCAAGATTGTGCTCAACGTGGCATGAGTCACAGCATCGTTTTGTAAAGATTGCTGGCGGACGGCGGTCGAAATTGTCACGCGGGAATCAAGGCATCTGGTAAAAAGCCTTCTTTGTCCGTGCTGTGGTGAAACCGTCCATGTTCCTTGCCTTCATGACCCGACTCCGACGCCGTCGACTGGCGTTCGCTTGCATGGCCGCCCTGATCATCGGCCTGCCGGCGACTTGCGCCGTACTGGAGCACACCGAACGCAAGCTGCTGTTTCGCATCGAACCGGGCACAGCCGGCTGGTATCACGGATTGCCCGGCAGCGTTCAGGAACTGGACCTGAAACCCAAAAGCTTCAAGGCCGGGCAGAACATTCATGCCTGGTGGTGGCCGGCGGAACGGGCCAATGCCCCGGCCATCCTTTACCTGCATGGCGTGCGCTGGAACCTGACCGGGCAACTGTTCCGCATCGAACAGCTGCGCGCGGCGGGTTATTCGGTACTGGCCATCGACTACCGTGGCTTTGGCCAAAGTCATGGTGACTTGCCGTCAGAAAGCACCGTTTATGAGGATGCACGGGTAGCCTGGGAACGCTTCCAGCAACTTCAACCCGACCCCGGCAAACGCCTGATCTATGGTCATTCCCTCGGTGGTGCGGTCGCCATCGACCTCGCCGCCGAACTGGGCCGGGATGCGGCCAGAAACCATACACCGCTGCCGGTCCGGGGCCTGGTCATCGAGTCCACCTTCACGTCATTGGCCGACGTCGCTGCGGCGGTGGCCAACACGTCCCTGCCCGTTCGCTGGTTGCTGTCGCAGAAGTTCGACTCCATCGACAAGATTGCCGACATCCATATGCCGTTGCTGGTGGTGCACGGTCTGGCCGATGCGTTTGTGCCGTCACGCTTCAGCGAGCAACTGTTCGCGGCTGCCAGCCAACCCAAGCGATTGCTGTTGGTGCCCGGCGGGACGCACAACAACAGCATGGCATTGGGCGGACAAAACTATCGCAAGGCGATAGATGCCTTGATGCAAACCAAACCTGCCGCACGCGTCGCAGGCGCAACGTTGTTGCAAGGCGCGCGCGACTCCTGAAAACAGAGACCATTGGTCATCCCGACGTAAATAATTGCCACACTGACTGGCATTCCTTCGATCCAAGGCTTTGCTGGATTGAGTCAATCCATGACGCAGCCTCGGCACACCCGGCCGCGCTGCGTTTCACTGCCTGTTCGGGAGCACCACCATGAAAATCAACCCGTACCTGATCTTCAACGGCGACTGCCGTGCCGCCTTCACGTTTTACGAACAATGCCTGCAAGGCAAGCTCGAGGCGATGATGACGTTCGGCGAGACGCCTGCCGCTGAGCACGTGCCAAAGGAGCACCACAACCTGATCATTCATACCTGCCTGAAGGTGGGTGACCAGATGATCATGGCTTCGGACACCACGCCCGACCGCCCGACCCAAGGCATGAGCGGTTGCTCGATTTCCCTTAACGTCGACACCGTCGCCGAGGCTGAAAGAGTATTCAACGCCCTGGCCAAGGACGGTCGGGTGGACATGCCACTGGAGGCCACGTTCTGGGCCGCGCGTTTCGGCATGCTGGTGGATCGTTTTGGCGTGTCGTGGATGGTCAATTGCGAAAGCGACAACTGAAGCAGCCATTGCACCAGACATGAAAAAGCCCGACCTCTTCAGGTCGGGCTTTTTTGTTTATCGCTGAGCCAGTTCATGCCTCACGCACTGTTCGTAATAGGTCTGCTTGACGGCTGCGGGCTTGAGACGCGAGGTACTGTTGTAGGTTTGCTCCGTGATGCCCATCGCGGTCATGCGCATCCACGGCTGCTGAAACTTGCGCACCTGCAAGCGCTTGCGGGCGCCATAAAGGGAAATCCCCGACAGCTTCGATTGCTGCGCGCCGGCCGCGATGTCCGAACCCCAGGTACAAGCAAAGCGATGACTCTTGCTCAGCTCCCTCGCTTGGGCCCCCAGCGCGAAAAGAGCCAGGGAAAGCGTTGCAACGGTGATGACAGTCGTCCGCATAGGGCCAGCCTAACCTTTTGAAAAAAGGTGAGTTTGCCGGTGCCGGAGAGATTCGGGGGCCAGCAGTTTGCCGCCTATTGGCCCCGGGGGCTGACTTCGATCCTCAACCGATCCACGCCTTCTTCCCGACACTCGATGGAGACTGGCAAAAAACGCTCGATCACGGCGATGTTACTGTGCAAATGCTCGGTCATCCCGGGGGTCGTAAACGAGCCCGATCCGGCCAGCGCCATCGGCAACAACAGTTGATCGGCCAGATGCTCGGCCACCGCGGCGCCACTGCGCAGCCAAGCGTCTGCTTGATTGATCGCGACGTCTGCAACGGCCTCTGCGCGCAGTGAAGCCTGGCCAAACGCGCTGAATACTTCCGTGACGTGCTCAAACGCATACTCCAGCAACAACACGTTACCCGGCCCGCAATCCGGATCAAGGCTGATGGCATTCATCGCCGCTGGCGGCATATTCAAACGCCGGGCCACACGGTCAAGCTCACGTCTGGCGATGTCCGATGCGAGCCCTGCCGTCAGCGCAAACGCCTTTTGCGAAAGCGGCAAGCCGCGATCGCACACGTGCAACGCTGACAGTTTCGACGGCTGCACCGTGGCCTCGATTTCGCCGCCACCCGCAGGAACGAATCCATGACGCAGCAGCTTCAGATCGACCTCGGCGCCCATGCGGCGCATCAACGGCAACCAGCTGCGGGTGAGGAAATCGGCCGGCGGCGCCAACGGATTGTGGGTGCCACCGCTGATCCGTACCCGACTGGCTTGCGGTGCCCGTAACAATGCGGGCAGCAAGGTCTGCAATACCAGTGTGCAACTGCCGGCAGTCCCAATGGCAAAGCGGTATTCTCCACCACGAATCGGCCCAGGCTCGAAGCTCAGTGTCTGTGAACCCAACTCTGCGCCTTGAGTCCTTGCACCACAGACCTGCGCCGCCGCCATCACGGCGGTCAGGTGCTGGCGCAACAACCCTGGACGACTGCGCTTGGCACGAATCCGCTCGATGCAAAATGCCCGGCCCGTCACCATCGACAGGCTCAAGGCACTGCGCAACACCTGGCCACCGCCGATAGCGCCGTCCAGTTCAATCACGTCCTGTTTCATTTTCTTCCTTATGCGTACAACCCGACGGTTTCTCTGAGGTATTGATCGAGCTGACTGGAGTCCTCCCGGGTTCTGGCCAATGTCGGTACTTCGCGCTCGAGTTCCCCGGCGATGAAGTCATGCAACGCCGGACGACGAGGACCGTAGGCGCTCTCATCGGCATTGCGTTTGAGCGCCAGCAGCTCGTCGACCTCTTCGAGCAACGCCCGGTTATCGACAGTGCTCAGCAGGTCTGCGAACGTCATCGGTGGCCGGCCACGTCCTTGATCGATCCAGCGCACGGCCAGCAGAGGCCGCAATACGTAGAAGTATTTCTTGAACCTCACGCTGTCGCCCTGCAAATAGCCACGGAAGTTTTTCTTCGCCATCGACAGGTAGTGATTGCGCGCGGCCGGCGGGCTGTAGAACGCCTCGGCAAGCGCCCGAAGTCGAGAGACTGCTGCAGTTTCGCTGCGGTACACCAGCGGCGAGTCGAGCCACTCCAACAAAGTCGGATTGGACTTTCGCAACAGTCCGAGGGTTTTGCGCAGTTCCCAGCCACTCACGTCGAGTTCATCATCCAGCGGTCGCTCGATCACGTCCCGTGGTGCATCGACCTGGACGAACCACTCGGGTTTCTCCACATAAACGAAGCGCACATCGTAATCACTGTCGGTCGAGGCAAAACCCCAGGCCCGACTGCCCGATTCACAGGCATACAACACCGTGACATTACGCTCGCGCTCTATGCGCGCCAGCTCTTTCAGCACCCGGGCGCGCATGGCGCTGCACAGCGGGTGACGTTCTTCAAATTTCATGTCCTTCAGTCCTTGTTCCAGCGTGCCGCAGCACGCGCTATCCCTTGACGCACACCACCTGGCGCAAGGTATGCAGCACTTCCACCAGCTCACGCTGGGCGTGCATGACTTTGTCGATGTCCTTGTAGGCCATCGGAATTTCATCGATCACCGCAGCGTCCTTTCGGCATTCAACGTGCGCGGTGGCACGGATCTGATCCTCGATCGTGAAGGTGTTTTTCGCTCGGGTACGGCTCATGGTCCGACCGGCACCGTGGCTGCAGGAGCAGAACGAATCCTCGTTGCCCAAGCCGCGCACAATGAAGCTCTTGGCCCCCATCGAGCCGGGAATGATCCCCAACTCACCCTTCTTCGCCGACACCGCGCCTTTGCGGGTGACCAGGATGTCCTCGCCGAAATGCCGCTCTTTCTGCACGTAGTTGTGGTGGCAGTTCACCGCCTCCAGCGCGACTTCGAATGGCTTGCGGATGATCTGCCGCGTGGCTTGAATCACCGCTTGCATCATCAGCGCCCGGTTCTGCTTGGCAAAATCCTGAGCCCAGCCCACCGCTTCCACGTAATCGTCAAAGTGCCGACTGCCTTCTTCGAAGTACGCCAGATCACGATCCGGCAGGTTGGCGATGTGCTGACGCATATCCGCCTGGGCCATCTGGATGAACAGATTGCCAATGGCGTTGCCGACACCGCGCGAGCCGCTGTGCAACATGAACCAGACCCGGTTGGCTTCATCCAGGCACACTTCGATGAAATGGTTACCGCTGCCCAGTGTTCCCAAGTGTCCGCGGTTGTTGGTGTTGGCCAGTTTCGGGTATTTGTCGGTGATTGCCTTGAACCGTGGATGCAGCGCCGCCCACGCCTGATCGGCCTCCTTCGGAATCTCCCCCAGGCGCCCTTGTCCCGCTGCGAGCGGGTCGAACTTCGGCCATGAGGCACCGCCTGTTCGATGGCACTGCGCAGACCGTGAAGGTTGTCCGGCAGATCGGACGCGGTCAGAGAAGTCCGCGCGGCAATCATGCCGCAGCCGATATCGACCCCGACCGCCGCCGGAATGATCGCGCCCACCGTGGGAATCACGCTGCCGATGGTCGAGCCCTTGCCCAAGTGAACATCTGGCATCACGGCGAGATGCTTGAAGATGAATGGCATCTTTGCCGTGTTCATCAGCTGCTCGCGCGCTTCGTTTTCCACCGGGACGCCTTCGGTCCAGAGCTTGATCGGTTTGCCGTTGGCGACTTCCAGCAGTTGGTAAGTGTGTTCTTTCATCATCTCGATTCTTCAGGTAGTTCCACCGGCATTCGCCGGCAGATTCAAAAAAGGTGGCACGACAAAGGTTGAAGACTGTTGCGCGTCGCCGCGCACCGGGGTTAGCCGGCCTCAGATGTACAGCCATCGGCATTCGTGCCGTCACGTGCACTGACAAGGGTTTGATGAGACGTCTTGGATGTAGTCCCACCGGCATTCAGTGCCCGTGACAGATCAATTGTTCAGCTTCATTTCATACGTTCGATCGCTTCGACCCAGTGCTGCGGGCCGTACCGGCCGGCGGTGAATTGTTCGATCACATCAAACACCGCGTCACTGAAACCGCCGACATTCAGGATGTCGCCGCGATCCGCCGCTGGTGTCGCCCAACCCGGCTGCAGGTCGATGCAGATCAGGCGCGCCTGCGGGTTGAGCCGCTTTATCCGCTCCCATTGCAGCATCGTTTCGCTCGCGCCTCGACGTCGCGCATCGATCCAGGATTCGTTGTCCGAGACCATGATCAGCGTATCGACCTTGGCCTTGCTGTCCGCCAGCTTCTTCAGCGGTGCCGAGCAGCAGGTTCCGCCACCGAAAATGCCTGCAAGCTTTTCGGCATTGCTGATTACACTGTCCCGCGGGTTGAGCGTGATATCCACCACGTCGACCTCGAACGGCATCACCCGCGCGGCCGGCTGTTTGCGCAACACCGCAGCCGCGATCAACGCCGCCACATCGATGCAGCGAACTGCTGTGGTCGCACCCTGTCGGTAACCGGTCAGCGGGCTGCCCATCGACCCGGAGACGTCCGGGCAGACCACCACCGCGCCTTCAAGCTTCGGCACATTGGCCAACGACAACTCAAGTGCATCTTGCAGCGCCTCACGTATCGGAGCCGGAACGTCCTCACCCACCATTCGGTATGCCGTCAGCAACTGGTACGGATACACCCGCGCCTTGGCGACCGACTCTGGATCCGCCAACCGTCCGGCCACGTATTCAGTGCAACCCGGCACTTCAAAAGCACCATGGCGCGCCAGGGTGTTGAGGTTGATGCGAAGCCCCTGCCAGCCCATGTTTTGCGCTTGAGCGGCCCACTGTTCCTTGCTCAGGGTTTCGTTGCCGAGCAATTGAAAAGGCACCTCAGGTACTCGATCACTTGCACCGCTGCGAAACGCCAGCAGATCACGAGTCAGTTCCGGCAGCGTTTGTACGTCCACCGGTTTGCCGATCAGCCAGGCGAAGAACGCTTCGCGCCAGGCTTCGGACGGTTTGGGGTGAACCATTTTCACCACATCCGCCAACGAGGGCTGATTGCCGATCGACGCTTGCAGCAGTTGCCGCTCGGTCGCGCTGTTCAGCCAGTTCTGCACCAGTCGCTTGGGCTGCGAGCCGAGGGATTTGCGCCCGGTGGCACCACTGCGCAGGATCTGTACGAAGTTGCGCAGCATCTTGCCACTGTCCACGATCTCCCCGAACACCTCTGGTACCAGCACCGAACGCTGGGCGGTCAGTGCCGCCAGCAACAACGCCGGCATGTCTTTCATATGGCCTTTTTGGCGGGCGTATATCGCAGCGCTGGCCACAAAGCGGCTGTCCAGTTCGGCCACCAGCTTCAACACCTGATCCAGCTGGTTTTGCGCCGTTGCGTAAAAGGTCTGGTTCAGACAACCGGTCACTGCCAACTGGGCCAGTTGATGCTTGGGCGTATAGGCATAAGCCGCGGCTCCCGAAGCATTCACGGTATCGCACGCCGGCAGGTTGTTCGATTGTGTGTTGAAGAGGTTCAAATTGGCCATCGTGGCGTCTCGCTATGTTGTCCTGTTCGTTGCGAGAAATATTGCAGCCGCCGTGCCAGTTTTTAAAAATTCATCCATTAATTTTTTAAATAATTGATTTATATAGTTTTTTATTTATTACGAGGAGATCTCTGAACATTAGGCACGACAACACGATTCGCCGAACACTATCATTGGATATCGTCGTTTATCTTTTGAGATAGCCATGCAAAACAAGCGCACTGTTGCCATCGGCTTCATCGGAGCAACCCTCGATCGCGTAGGCAAAGGCGCCAATCGCTGGAACCATTGGCGCCCGAGCGTGGGCCTGTGCCAGCAGCCGGATGTGCTGATCCATCGACTGGAATTGATTCACGGTACTGACGCCCGAGACATCAGCCTTGCCGAGCGGATTCGCGAAGACATTCGTCAGGTATCGCCTGAAACCGAGGTCTGCCTGCACCCGATGGCGCTGCGCAACCCGTGGGATTTCGAGGAGGTCTACGGCGCGCTGCACGACTTCACCACCGAATACACCTTCGATACCGAGCGCGAGGACTATCTGGTCCACATCACCACCGGCACCCACGTTGCGCAGATCTGCTGGTTCCTGCTGACCGAGGCGCGCTACCTGCCGGCACGGCTGATCCAGACCTCCCCCGCCCGACGCAAGAGCGAAGATGAGCCGGCCACTGGTACTCACGCGCTGATCGATCTGGATTTGTCGCGCTACGATCGCATTGCCACTCGCTTCACCAACAAACGCCTGGAAGGCCTGGAGTTTCTTAAATCCGGCATCGCCACACGCAACGCCGCGTTCAACCGCTCCATCGAACAGATTGAACGCGTCGCTGTGCGCTCGAAAGCGCCGATGCTGCTGATCGGCCCGACCGGGGCCGGCAAATCCTTCCTCGCCCGGCGGATCTATGAGCTCAAACGCGGCCGCCACCAGATGCAGGGACGCTTCGTTGAAGTGAACTGCGCCACCCTGCGCGGCGACGGCGCGATGTCCGCGCTGTTCGGCCACGTCAAAGGCGCCTTCACCGGCGCGCAAAATGCCCGCGACGGCCTGTTGCGCGCCGCCGACGGTGGCATGTTGTTTCTCGATGAAATCGGCGAACTGGGTGCAGACGAACAAGCCATGCTGCTCAAGGCCATTGAGGAGAAGCGCTTCTTCCCGCTCGGCTCGGACAAGGAAGTCGACAGCGACTTTCTGATTATCGCCGGCACCCACCGCGATCTGCGCAGCCGTGTCGCTGAAGGCTTGTTTCGGGAGGATCTCTACGCACGAATCAACCTCTGGACGTTCGACCTGCCGGGCCTGGCGGGTCGGCGCGAGGACATCGAGCCGAACATCGACTTCGAACTTGAACGCCACGCGCGCGAACACGGCCAACTGGTACGCTTCAACCTGGAAGCGCGCAGGCGCTATCTGGCTTTTGCCAGCTCACGCGAAGCGGCATGGCTTGGCAACTTTCGCGAACTTTCAGCCTCGATAACACGCATGGCGACACTGGCCGACAGCGGGCGAATTGATGAAGCCCAGGTGCAGGAAGAGATTGATCGACTTCGTTATGCCTGGGGACTGCAGCAATCGGCAGGAGTGATGGACGATTTACCGGGAGACGCCGAAGGCATGGACCTGTTTGACCGATTGCAATTGAAGGCCGTACTGGCAGTGTGCAGAGAGTCAGGTAGCTTGTCGGATGCCGGCAGACGCTTGTTCGGCGTATCGCGCCAGGCGAAGGCACAACCCAATGATGCGGACCGATTGAGGAAATATCTGGGACGGTTTGGAATTGAATGGAGCCAGGTGACCGATGCCAAAGAATCAGCCGCAAAGTAAAACGGCAGCAACCGCTGCCGAAATAGAACGTTCGATCCAGGCCCTGAACAACATGGCGGAACGTCTTTGGGGCGATGGACGCGAGTCCGAGGCCAAGGCACTCCTGGACGCTCTGGATGCGCTAAATCGAGCACTCGACAGGATCAGGATTGGACAAAGCCGAAGGGCTGCGACGCTCCATTAAGATCACAGGCCGGCCGACAGCTTGAATCAGCCAAAGCAGAATTCCCCTGCAAAAGTCACCGGACATGAAAAAGCCCAACTCGTTAAAGTTGGGCTAAGTCATTGAATTATATGGTCGGGACGGAGTGATTCGAACACTCGACCCCTAGCACCCCATGCTAGTGCGCTACCGGACTGCGCTACGCCCCGACTGGGCTTGAAACTCGTTCCCCTTCTCGAAGAACGCTCAAGAATATATCGCAAGCTTTTGAAAACTGGAAGTATTTAAAAGCAGGAAATTATTTCTTGAGAACCACCAGAACATCTTCGAGCTCGGCAATCATCTGGCGGATCATTTGCTTGTATTGGGTTGTATCGTCTTTGGCTTCATCACCGGACAGGCGCAGACGCGCACCGCCGATGGTGAACCCTTGATCGTAAAGGAGCGCGCGGATCTGCCGGATCATCAGCACGTCCTGGCGCTGATAATACCGGCGGTTTCCGCGGCGTTTGACGGGGTTGAGCTGAGGAAACTCCTGCTCCCAGTAGCGCAGCACGTGCGGCTTTACCGCACACAGCTCGCTGACTTCACCAATGGTGAAGTAGCGTTTGCCCGGGATGACGGGTAGTTCGTCGTTATGACTTGGTTCCAGCATAAGCCTCAACTCGGGCCTTCAACTTCTGCCCTGGACGAAAGGTGACCACACGGCGAGCCGTGATCGGGATTTCTTCCCCCGTTTTCGGGTTGCGGCCAGGCCGCTGGCGTTTGTCCCGAAGGTCGAAATTGCCGAAACCCGACAATTTGACCTGCTCGTTGTCTTCAAGAGCGTGCCTGATTTCCTCGAAAAACAGTTCGACCAATTCCTTGGCTTCCCGCTTGTTCAGGCCCAGCTCTTCATACAGACGTTCCGCCATCTCAGCTTTCGTCAAAGCCCCCATACGTCACTTCCTTAACGTGGCGTTCAACCTTTGTTCGAGCGAGGTGAGGATATTTTGCGTCGTCGAATTCACCTCATCGTCATTAAGAGTGCGCGATGGATGCTGCCAGGTCAAGCCGACTGCAAGGCTTTTTCTATCAGGATCAATACCTTTACCCTGATACACGTCAAATAGCCTGAGGTCTGTCAGCCATTCGCCTGCATTTTCACGGATTACATCCAGTACGGCCGAGGCCGCAACGTCCTTGTGCGCAATCAGTGCAAGGTCACGACGCACTTCAGGAAAGCGCGACAACTCGTGGAATTTAGGCATTTTGCCCAACGCCACTTCAGCCAGAACCAGCTCGAAGACGAAGACCGGACGGTCGAGACCGAGGGATTTCGACAGCTCAGGGTGAATCGCACCGATAAAGCCGACTTCACGCCCTTCACGCTCGATGCGCGCGGTTTGACCCGGGTGCAGCGCCGGGTGTTTGCCCGGAGTGAAAGTGAACGAATCCAGCGCACCGGCAAAACCCAGCACCGCTTCCACGTCAGCCTTGACGTCGAAGAAGTCCACGGTATCGCGACCTTGCGCCCAGCCTTCCGGCAGACGGCTACCGCAGACAACACCGGCCAGCATCGGCTCTTGCTTCAGGCCTTCCAGCTGACCGACGAAGCGCAGACCACTCTCGAACAGACGGACGCGATCCTGCTGACGATTCAGGTTGTGCTGCAGCGCCTTGACCAGACCCGGCCACAGCGACGAACGCATAGCAGCCATGTCATTGGAGATCGGGTTCGCCAACAGCAGCGGCTCGACACCTGGATTGAACAGCTCGAATTGCTTTGGATCGATGAAGCTATAGGTGATCGCTTCCTGATAACCACGAGCGACCAACAGACGACGCAGCTCCGGCAGATCGCTGCGCGCTTCAGCCTTGGCTTGCGGCGCCAGACGAGCTTGCGGGTAACGAACCGGCAGACGGTTGTAACCGTACAGACGCGCCAGTTCTTCGATCAGATCGACTTCCAGGCTGATATCGAAGCGATGGCTTGGCACTTCTACGCGCCACTGCCCTGCTCCGTCGGCGGAAACCTTCAGGCCCAAAGCGTTGAGCAGACGCTCGACTTCGGCCGAATCCATTTCCATGCCCAGCATCTGGGTGATGCGCTGAGCGCGCAGAGTGATCGGCGCGATCGACGGCAGGTGCTGCTCGCTGACGGTTTCGATGATCGGGCCGGCTTCGCCACCGGTGATTTCCAGCAGCAGGCCAGTGGCGCGCTCCATGGCTTCACGGGCCAGTTGCCAGTCCACGCCACGCTCGTAGCGGTGCGAAGCATCAGTGTGCAGACCATAAGAACGAGCCTTGCCCGCCACCGCGATCTGGTCGAAGAAGGCACTCTCAAGGAACACGTCGCGAGTGGTCGCGGATACACCGCTGTGCTCGCCACCCATCACGCCGGCAATGGCCAGAGCGCGAGTGTGGTCGGCGATCACCAGCGTATCGCTACGCAGGCTGACTTCCTGACCGTCGAGCAGAACGAGCTTCTCGCCCTCTTCCGCCATGCGTACACGAATGCCGCCATTGATTTCCGCGAGGTCGAAAGCGTGCAGCGGCTGACCCAGTTCGAGCATCACGTAGTTGGTGATATCGACCGCGGCGTCGATGCTGCGGACTTCGGCGCGACGCAGGCGCTCGACCATCCACAGCGGCGTCGGCTTGGACAGATCAACATTACGGATGACACGCCCCAGGTAACGCGGGCATGCAGCAGGCGCCAGGACTTCCACCGAACGCACTTCGTCGTGCACGGCCGGAACAGTCATCACCACCGGACGAGTGACTGGAGTGTCGTACAACGCACCCACTTCACGCGCCAGCCCCGCCAGGGACAGGCAGTCGCCGCGGTTCGGAGTCAGATCGACTTCGATGCTGGCGTCTTCCAGATCCAGGTAAACACGGAAATCTTCGCCTACCGGCGCATCGGCCGGCAGCTCCATCAGACCGTCATTGCCTTCACCGACCTGAAGCTCGGATTGCGAGCACAGCATGCCGTTGGACTCGACGCCACGCAGCTTGGCTTTCTTGATCTTGAAGTCGCCCGGCAGCTCGGCACCGATCATGGCGAACGGAATCTTCAGGCCCGGACGCACATTTGGCGCACCGCACACGACCTGAAAGGTTTCCGCACCATTGCTCACCTGGCACACACGCAACTTGTCGGCGTCAGGGTGTTGCTCGGTACTCAGAACCTCGCCCACCACTACACCACTGAATGCACCGGCGGCCGGCGTAACACTATCGACCTCAAGACCGGCCATCGACAGACGAGCAACCAGCTCGTCGCGATTTACCTGCGGGCTGACCCAGCCACGCAGCCATTGTTCACTGAATTTCATCCTGCTCTCCTAAGAATTCGTTACGACTAGCGAAATTGCGCAAGGAACCGCAAGTCGTTGTCGAAGAACAGACGCAAGTCGTTCACGCCGTAACGCAGCATGGCCAGACGCTCGACGCCCATGCCGAAGGCAAAGCCCGAGAACTCTTCCGGGTCGATCCCCGACATGCGCAGCACATTCGGGTGAACCATGCCGCAGCCCATCACTTCCAGCCAGCCGGTCTGCTTGCAGACACGGCAACCTTTACCGCTGCACATCACGCATTCCATGTCGACTTCAGCGGATGGCTCGGTGAACGGGAAGTAGGAAGGACGGAAACGTACCGCCAGTTCTTTTTCGAAGAACACCCGCAGGAACTCTTCGATAGTGCCTTTCAGGTCGGCAAAATTGATGTCGCGATCGACCAGCAGGCCTTCAACCTGGTGGAACATCGGCGAGTGGGTGATATCGGAGTCGCTGCGATACACACGGCCTGGGCAGACGATGCGGATCGGCGGCTGCTGCGATTCCATGGTGCGGACCTGTACCGGTGAGGTATGGGTGCGTAACAGCATGTTCGCATTGAAATAGAAGGTGTCGTGCATCGACCGGGCCGGGTGATGGCCTGGGATGTTGAGCGCCTCGAAGTTGTGATAATCGTCTTCGACCTCAGGGCCTTCGGCAATGCCGTAGCCGATGCGGGTGAAGAACTGTTCGATACGTTCCAGAGTCCGGGTTACCGGATGCAGACCACCGGAGGTCTGACCACGGCCCGGCAGGGTTACGTCAATGGATTCGGCGGACAGTTTGGCAGCCAGTTCGGCCTCTTCAAACAGCGCCATGCGCGCATTGAGAACGCCTGTGACACGCTCCTTGGCAACGTTGATCAGGGCGCCGACCTGCGGACGCTCCTCTGCCGGCAAATTCCCCAGGGTCTTCATCACCTGAGTCAATTCACCCTTTTTGCCAAGGTATTGAACCCGGATTTGCTCCAGGGCATTGATATCATCAGCGCTTTGCACAGCCTCTAGTGCTTGAGAGACCAGCGCATCCAGGTTTTCCATGTACAGACTCCAGATACAAAATAGGGGAAGAGCTTGAAGGCTCTTCCCCTATTTATGACGTTTACCACCTGACCCCACAGAGGTGAGGCCGGGTGACTGTCGGGGGTACTTAAGCCAAGGTGGCTTTAGCTTTCTCGACAATCGCGGCAAACACCGCTTTTTCGTTCACTGCCAGATCAGCCAGAACCTTACGGTCGATCTCGATGGACGCTTTTTTCAGGCCAGCGATGAAACGGCTGTAGGACAGACCGTTAACACGAGCACCAGCGTTGATACGAGCGATCCACAGAGCGCGGAACTGACGTTTTTTCTGACGACGGTCACGGTAGGCGTATTGGCCTGCCTTGATTACCGCTTGCTTGGCAACACGGAATACGCGCGAGCGAGCGCCGTAGTAGCCTTTAGCAAGTTTCAGAATTTTTTTGTGACGTTTACGGGCAATGACGCCACGCTTTACACGAGCCATGAGTTACTTCCTCTATTCTTGATCCAAAAATTAACGAAGGCGCAGCATGCGCTCGACTTTTGCCACGTCAGACGGATGCAGCAAGCTGCTACCGCGCAGTTGACGCTTACGCTTGGTCGACATTTTGGTCAGGATGTGGCTCTTGAAAGCGTGCTTGTGCTTGATACCGTTAGCAGTTTTCAGAAACCGCTTAGCAGCACCACTTTTGGTTTTCATCTTTGGCATGTTCGGATACTCCGCATTCAGTTGATAAACATAATCAGAAGGCCTGCCGTGCCCTGTTGATTACTTCTTCTTTTTCGGGGCGATGACCATGATCAGCTGGCGTCCTTCCATCTTAGGATGCTGTTCGACCGAACCGTACTCGAGCAGGTCTTGTTCAACCCGCTTGAGGAGTTCCATCCCCAGCTCCTGGTGGGCCATCTCACGGCCGCGGAATCGCAAGGATACCTTGGCCCTGTCCCCGTCACTCAGGAAACGTACCAGGTTGCGCAGTTTTACCTGGTAATCCCCTTCCTCCGTCCCTGGACGAAACTTGATTTCTTTTACCTGAATCTGCTTCTGGTTCTTCTTCGCCGCAGCAATCTGCTTCTTCTTTTCGAAGATCGATTTGCCGTAGTCCATCACACGGCAAACCGGTGGGACTGCGTCTGCAGAGATTTCTACCAGATCAAGCTTTGCTTCTTCAGCGATACGAAGCGCTTCATCAATCGAGACGATGCCAATCTGCTCGCCGTCAGCGCCAATTAACCGAACCTCGCGTGCCGAGATATTCTCGTTGATCGGGGCTTTCGGTGCAGTTCGTTTATCTTGTCTCATTTCACGCTTAATAATAATTACTCCGAATCTGGGCGACCACGCCGGGAAACCGCTTGCGCGAGAAACTCAGCGAACTGGGCGACGGGCATCGAGCCCAGGTCAGCACCTTCACGAGTACGCACAGCGACAGTCTGCATCTCGACTTCCTTATCCCCAATAACCAAGAGATATGGAACCTTGAGCAAAGTATGCTCGCGGATTTTAAAGCCGATCTTTTCATTTCTCAAGTCAGACTTGGCACGAAACCCGCTTTCGTTGAGAGTTTTTTCGACCTGAGCAACAAAATCTGCCTGTTTATCAGTGATATTCATGATCACTGCCTGGGTTGGCGCCAGCCACGCAGGGAATGCACCTTCGTAGTGCTCGATCAGAATCCCGACGAAACGCTCGAACGAACCGAGGATCGCACGGTGCAACATGACCGGATGCTTGCGGCTGTTGTCTTCGGAGACGTATTCGGCACCAAGACGCACTGGCAGGTTGAAATCGAGCTGCAAAGTACCACATTGCCACACGCGACCGAGGCAATCTTTCAGCGAGAATTCAATCTTCGGACCATAGAAAGCGCCCTCACCCGGCTGCAGATCATACGGAAGGCCCGCGCTATCAAGGGCCGCGGCCAAGGCTGCTTCGGCGCGATCCCACAGTTCGTCGGAACCAACGCGTTTTTCCGGACGAGTGGACAGTTTCATTTCGACGTCGGTGAAGCCGAAGTCGCGGTAAACATCCATGGTCAGCTTGATGAACGCAGCGGACTCGGCCTGCATCTGCTCTTCGGTGCAGAAAATGTGGGCGTCGTCCTGAGTGAATGCACGCACGCGCATGATGCCGTGCAGCGCACCCGACGGCTCGTTACGGTGGCAGGCACCGAACTCGGCCAGACGCATCGGCAGCTCGCGGTAGCTCTTCAGACCCTGGTTGAACACTTGCACGTGGCAAGGGCAGTTCATCGGCTTGATCGCGTAGTCGCGGCTTTCCGACTCGGTTGTGAACATGTTGTCGGCGTAGTTGGCCCAGTGCCCGGACTTTTCCCACAGGCTACGGTCAACGACTTGCGGCGTCTTGATCTCGAGATAGCCGTTGTCACGCTGCACCTTGCGCATGTACTGCTCGAGCACCTGGTACAGAGTCCAGCCATTCGGGTGCCAGAACACCATGCCCGGCGCTTCTTCCTGGGTGTGGAACAGGCCCAGGCGCTTGCCGATCTTGCGGTGATCGCGCTTTTCAGCTTCTTCGATTCGCTGGATATACGCTGCCAACTGTTTCTTGTCAGCCCATGCGGTGCCGTAAACGCGCTGCAATTGCTCGTTCTTGGCATCACCGCGCCAGTAAGCGCCGGACAGCTTGGTCAACTTGAAGGATTTCAGGAAGCGAGTGTTCGGCACGTGCGGACCGCGGCACATGTCGACGTATTCTTCGTGATAGTACAGGCCCATGGCCTGCTCGTTCGGCATGTCCTCGACCAGGCGCAGCTTGTAGTCTTCGCCACGAGCCTTGAACACTTCGATCACTTCGGCGCGCGGAGTGACTTTCTTGATGACGTCGTATTCGGTATCGATCAGCTGTTGCATGCGCTGTTCGATGGCGGCCATATCTTCCGGAGTGAAAGGACGCTCGAAGGCGATGTCGTAATAGAAGCCTTCGTCAATGACCGGACCGATGACCATTTTGGCCGTTGGGTACAGCTGCTTGACCGCGTGGCCAACCAGGTGGGCGCAAGAGTGGCGAATGATCTCCAGCCCCTCTTCATCCTTTGGCGTGATGATTTGCAGCGTTGCGTCGCTGTCGATGATGTCACTGGCGTCGACCAGCTTGCCGTTCACCTTGCCGGCCAGGGTGGCCTTGGCCAGGCCTGCACCGATGGATGCGGCGACCTCGGCTACGGAAACCGGGTGATCGAATGAACGTTGACTGCCGTCGGGAAGAGTAATAGTTGGCATGGCGCCTCCTCTCCTAGTGGTGACCCCTACCAAAGGTCACGTGGGTTGGGATGAGCCAGTACAAGATCCGATCCAGGCCATTCAATGACGAACGCCTGCCTTACAGCGGCAGGAGCCTTGCGGCCAACCGGAAAACCGAACCAGAGTGACTGGGATTCAAATCAGAGTATTCGCACGTTGCCGCTGCCGGGACTGAAGGTCAACCGGAGCCTGCGAACGCCCGAGTCGGCCATGCTAGCACAGATGAACGGTCACACACGCACTCTGGTTTTACCGGCAGGCAAATCGTCAGTTTTATGCCAGAGTGATGAACTTGATCGGCCACTCAGCCATCAGATAACAAGACATCGACCCACAAGGAGCATCCTCGCATGCGTCTGAACACCCTATTCGCCGCAGTCGTCCCTTTAGTTCTGCTGTTGCCGCTGAGCGCGCAGGCTGCCTGGCCGAAAGGCGTCAAAGAGCAATACATGAACGACTGCACCAAAGCGGCCAGTCAAAGCGTCAACCCGACCGTAGCCAAACAACACTGCACCTGTGGCGCTGATGTCCTGGAGAAGAAATTCACCACCCAGGAAATCTCTCAGCTGATGGACAAGAACACCCCGCCGAGCGGTGAGCTGGGTCAGCGCGCGCTGAAGGAAATCTCGGTTTGCCGAGTGCAGAAATAGACCCTGGCGAGCGGATTTACGGGCATTCAGCGAGCAAAAAACGGCCGGAATGCCCCTGAATCCGATATTTTATGCAGGTTTTATAGCTTTTTTTACACCCCGCCGAATTGGCTGAAAGCCTCTGAAACCGGGGGTTACAGACATTCAAACTGTCGAAGCGTCTGCAATATGAAAGCAAACAGCACGTCCGGGGGGCTACCAAAGCGAACATTTCGACTATGATACCCCGGTGTGCCCAGTTGGCCTGAGCAGCACAGTACTACTGAAAATATATGTTTCTTGGAGATACACCATGTCTAATCGCCAAACCGGCACCGTTAAATGGTTCAACGATGAAAAAGGCTTCGGCTTCATCACTCCTCAAGGTGGCGGTGACGACCTGTTCGTACACTTCAAAGCTATCGAATCCGACGGTTTCAAAAGCCTGAAAGAAGGCCAGACCGTTTCCTTCGTGGCTGAGAAAGGCCAAAAGGGTATGCAAGCTGCACAAGTTCGCCCAGAGTAATTTCCCGGCGCACTAAAAAAACCCCGTCCATGTGACGGGGTTTTTTATGCGCGTGACAAAAGTCTGTACAACTCAGCCACAACTGGCCCGAGTGATCACCAGATTGTTGTCGGTATTGAGGTTCAGCCGATCAGACCGGTACTCAAGGGTGATCATGTCGTCAGGCTTGAGGAATCGGGCATTCTGCGCGCCGGCCTTTTTGCGCGCCTGCTCCAGCAATTCCGGCGAAGCCTTTTTGCCGACGGCGAACTCTGCAGCGGTTGCCTCGCAACGACTGTGACCGGTTTCGGTTGCCACGGGATCCTTCTGCGACTCGCTGGACGTGGTAGTGCAGCCAGCCAGCATGGCAACTGCCATCAGAGTACCCAGTGACGCGAGCTTCCAAGGCATGAAGCCTCCTTTTTTCAATAGTTGAGCGAACATCGTGCGACCGCCAATACAGCGTTTGGTTTCATGACCTGCGCCACTCCCCTGCCCCACGATCAGAAAAACGGCGAGTTTGCCTCAGCAACGCCCGATCCTTCTTCATACAATCGTCACTGAATATGACCAGTGCTCAGTAGACATCAATGTAGTCAAAGGGCGGATTCGGCCAGTTGTCCTTGAGCGCATTGAAGATCTGCATCACCCAGACCTCGTCGCTGGCCGCAACGTTGCCCACATAACCCGAGCCCTTGGCCCAGGTCTCCAGGCGAAACGACAAGCCATCGATAGCCTGGCCACCCGTGACGCCCGAAGAGATATATGCAATGCCGCCCTTGGTCACGCGTAACTGGGTGTGCTCATCGTCGCTGGCCGAAGCCAGCATCAGACGCACGGCGTCCAGCGTCAGGCCGCCCGGGGAATTCAAATCGATTTGCACAACTCAGGCCCTTGGTTAATTCGAAGACGACCAAGTGTCGCATAGCCCTGCGCTCATGCCTAAGTCGCAGTGCCAAACATCAGACAAAGTGGTTAACTCAAGACTCCAGTCCCGTAACCTTCCGAGCCCATCATGACGACCGTAAGCATCTCAGCCGACATCAAGGCCCACTGGCCACAAGGCCATAGTTCTTACAGTCCGGGCAGTCCGGAGGAGTTGGCATTGATCAGCATCGACCTGCTGGTCAAGACGCTGGGAACACAAGCCGCGCAATCATTTATTGCCCAGCTGTTCGAGAAGTATCCGGATGACTTCAAAGGCACATCGGACATCGAGAAAGAATAATAAAGGCCCGCAGGCTGGCACCTGCGGGCCTGTTGCTTACTTCAGACGCTTCAGGCGTTCGGTCAACAGATCGAAGAAGCCCTGAGCATCACCGTTTTCCACCCAGAAGGCATTTTTCGGGGCTTTCAGGCCGTCATACCAGTCGACGATGGTCTGCCCGAAGGTCGGACCTTCACGGCTATCAACCACCACGTTCACCGAACGGCCGGTGAACAGTTCTGGTTTGAGCAGGTAAGCCACGACCGTGGCGTCATGCACCGGACCACCCGGAATACCGTAGTGTTCCATATCGCCCTTGATGTACTCGTTGAGGATATCGCCGACAATCTTGCTCGCGTTGTTGTTCAGCGCCGCGATCTGCTTCAGGCGTGCATCGCTGGTGAGAATCTTGTGGGTGACATCCAGCGGCAGGTAAGTCAGTTTCACGCCGCTCTTGAGCACGACCTCAGCCGCTTGCGGATCGGCGTACAGGTTGAATTCGGCCACTGGTGTGATGTTGCCACCATTGAAGTGCGCGCCACCCATGATGACCACTTCCTTGATGCCCTGAACGATCTCCGGCTCCTGGATCAGTGCCAGTGCCAGGTTGGTTTGCGGCCCAAGCATGGCAATGGTGATGCTGTGCGGCTTGGCTTTTTTCAGGGTGTCGATCAGATAGTTGACCGCATTGCCTTCAGCCAGGCCTTTTTTCGGCTCATGCACGGTGACACCCGACAGGCCTTCCTTGCCATGGATGTTCTCGGCGTAGATCGGTGTGCGCATCAACGGCTTCGGTGCGCCGGCATAAACCGGCACTTCTTCACGCCCGGCCCACTCGCGGGCCAGTCGCGCATTGCGTGATGTCTTGTCGAGACGCACGTTGCCAGCCACGGTGGTCAGCGCGCGAATGTTCAGTTCATCCGGCGATGCCAGAGCAAACAACAGGGCCACCACATCATCGGCACCCGGATCGGTATCGATGATCAGATCGATTTTTTCCGCCGCCTGGGCGCCGGTCGCGGTTATCACGGACAAAAGCAGCAGGCTCCGGATCAGTTGGTGAATTTTTTGAGCATAGCGGTGCATGGCGCATTCCTTGTGCATTTGAAATCAGAAAAGGGACTGAGCCCCGTTAAAACGTTACCCCGGCCACCAGCACGATGTTGCAGTACGGCTGACATTCGCCTGTACGAACAATCGCTCGCGCCTGTCGGCTGAGAGCCTTGAATTGCTCATGACTGAGCAGATCGCGCCGCCCCAGTGCACCTTCTTCATTCAATGCATCCAGCGAAGCCAGCGCAGTGGGTTGCTTGTCGAAGATTTCCTGGGCAAGCACATGACTTTCCACCTGCATTTCGCTGAGCACGATCTTCAGGGTGCTGACGAAATCCGGAACACCGTGGGTCAGCGCGAGATCGATCAACTCGACACCCGGTGGCACAGGCAAGCCGGCATCACCGATCACGACGATGTCGCCATGACCCAGGGAGGCAATCAGCCGAGACAGCGCGATATTGAGCAATGGAGTCTTTTTCATGCGGGTTTGAACGCCTGTACGTCGGATGATGTGGGAATGGACGGCTGAGCCCCCGCACGAGTAACAGACAGCGCTGCGGCTATCTGGCCAAAACGAATGGCCTCGACTTCGGTTTTGCCGACGGCCAGCGCTGCCGCGAAACCGCCGACGAAGGTGTCCCCGGCAGCCGTGGTATCGACCGCCTTCACTTTGGGCGCAGGAAAATGCTGGTAACCCGAGCCGCTGGCGAACAACGCACCCTGAGCCCCCAGCGTGACGATCACGTTGCCGGCACCCATGGAAATTAGTTGTGCAGCTGCTTTTTCAGCGCTTTCCAGCGAGTCCACCGGCAAACCGCTGAGGGCTGCCGCTTCGCTTTCATTGGGAATCAGGTAGTCGATGGTAGAAAACCAGTCCGCAGGCAATGGACGGCTGGCCGGGGCCGGATTCAGGATGACCGTCTTGCCCAGTTCACGACCGCGTTTGAGCGCATGACCGACGGTGGCATCGGGAATTTCCAGCTGACAAATGATCACATCCGCCGCCTGCAATACCGCGTCGAACTGGTCGATCACCGCAGGCGTCATCGAACCGTTGGCCCCGGCAACAATGACGATTGCGTTCTGACTGTTGTCATCGACCACGATCAATGCCACGCCACTGGAATCCTCGACCACGCTGACCGCCTGGCAATCGATCTGCTCGGCCAGCAATGCCTCGCGCAATTGCACGCCATAGTCGTCATTGCCGACACAGCCGACCATCGACACCTGAGCGCCCAGCCGGGCGGCGGCCACCGCCTGGTTGGCACCCTTGCCACCTGGCACAGTCGCGAACGAATGTCCGATCAGTGTCTCGCCACCCCGGGGCAAACGAGGTGCCCGAGTGACCAGGTCCATGTTCAGACTGCCTATTACCACTACATTTGCAGGCATACATCACTACTCATCATTTCGGTTTCAGCGATATTCGGTAAACACGCCAGCCAGCGGCGCGGTCGACTCTCGCAAGACAATACTCGGGGTCACGATCCGCTGATCCGTAGCCAGATCCGGGGTAGCAATTCTTCGCAGCAACACTTCCGCCGCCATCTCGCCCAACTGCAGGATCGACTGCCCCACAGTGGTCAGCGCCGGGTACACGTAACGGCTCATCTGGATATCGTCGAAACCGATCACCGACAACTGCGCAGGTACGCGCACATTGCGCTCGGCGGCGGCGCGCAGCACACCGATGCCGATCATGTCGTTGCCGGCAAAGATTGCACTGGGGGGATTGCCCTCAAGCAAAACCGCAGCCGCGTTGTAACCGCCAGTGCTGGTGAAATCGCTTTCCAGCATCCGCGACGATGGCACTTCAATACCTGCCTCTTTCAAGGCGCGGCAAAATCCTGCCTGACGCATTTGCGCAACACTGGTGCTCGCCGGACCGCCAATCGTGGCGATATCGTGATGGCCGAGCTCGATCAGATGCCTCGTTGCCAGATAGGCGCCATATTCATGGTCGATGCGCACAAGATCAGCGTCCACACCTTCCAGCCCCCGGTCAACGATCACCATCGGCGTCTTGACCCCGGCCAGACCTTGCACCAGACCACTGTCACCTCCAGCGGAGGCGACGATCAAGCCATCGATGCGTTTTTCCAGCAAGACCCGCAAATAGCTGCGCTGCTTTTCCGGATTGTCGTCGGAGTTGCAGAGGATTACGCAGTAGCCGTTACGCTCACAATAATCCTCGATCCCTCGCGCCAGTTCGGCAAAGTAAGGGTTGAGACTGTTGGGCACCAGCAAGCCAATAGTGGCAGTGGTCTTGGCCTTCAGCGATCGGGCGACGGCGCTCGGCACGTAGTCGAGGCTCTTGATCGCCGCCTCGACTTTCAGCCGAACTTCCTGGCTCACCGGCCGGGTGTTGTTCACAACATGGGAGACGGTCGTGTAGGAAATCCCCGCAAGCGCCGCCACATCCTTGATTGTCGCCATGTCTCAGCCCCGCCGACTTGCGCGGTGGCTGCGATACGTATCGAGCACTACCGCGATGACGATCACTGCACCAGTGATAATGCGCTTGGTCGGCTCGGTTGCGCCGATCTGCGCCAGACCGGCCGCCAGGACAGAGATGATCAATACCCCGAAGAACGTACTGATGACCGAACCACGGCCGCCCATCAGGCTGGTGCCGCCGATCACCACCGCAGCGATCACTTGCAGCTCAAGGCCTGAACCGGCATTCGGGTCGGCCGCTTCCAGGCGGGAAATCTGGAACAGCGCCGCGATACCGGCCAGCAGCCCCATCAGACTGAACACCAGAATCTTGTAGGGCTTGGGATTGATGCCCGCCAGCCGCACTGCTTCCTCGTTGGTACCGATGCCGATCAGGTAGCGACCAAACACGGTCCGGGTCAACACCGCTTGAGCAATGAAAATCACCAGCAGGGCAATGATGAACGACGGCGAAATACCAAAGGCGATCGGGTTCGACAGCCACGCAAATGAATCACCGATGTAAGCGGTACGCGAACCGGTCATCTGATACGCCAGGCCCCGGGCCATCTCCAGCACACCAAGCGAAACGATGAATGACGGAATTCTCCAGGCAACCGTGATCGAGCCAGTGACCGTACCGGCCAGTGCTGCCACTGCCATGCCAAGCAGCGCAGCCGGCAGGACACTCCAGCCCCAGCCTAGGATCGCCACGCTGACGGTCGATGCCGCGAGCGCCAGTACCGAACCCACCGACAGGTCGATCCCGCCGATGATCAGCACGAAGGTCATGCCCACCGCCAACACCATCAGATCAGGAATCTGATTGGCCAAGGTGCTGAAAGTGTTGTACGAGAGGAAGTGGCTGCTCATGACCGAGAACAGCGCAACCATCGCCAGCAGGGCACCGGCCAGGCCCAGGTAAGTGCCCAGACCGTAGAAGTTGCCACTACGTTTACCGGCAGAAGATGCAGTTTTCATGGGAGATCCCCAGGCGCTGCCTCGTTGAGCAACGCATCACGTTTTTGGTAGCCGGCGAACGCGGCGGCAAGCAAGTCATCCTGGGTCCAGCTGTCGCGCTCGAACGTGTCGATCAGACGCCCCGCCGACAGCACCCCGATGCGGTCGCAGATCAGCATCAGCTCGCGCAGGTCGCTGGAGACCACCACCAGCGCCTTTCCCTGTCGGGTCAGTTCACCGAGCAGGTTATAAATGTCGAACTTGGCACCGACGTCGATACCGCGAGTAGGCTCATCGAACAGCAACACCGAACAGTCGCGCTCCAGCCAGCGGCCGATCACGACTTTTTGCTGGTTGCCACCGGACAGTTCGGACACCAATTGTGTCGGGCTCGAACTGCGGATGCGCATGGCATCGATCTGCCGCTTGGCCAGGGAGATTTCGTCGCTATTGTTGACGAAACCACCGCTGGAAATCTCCGGCATATTGCCCAGGGCAATGTTGGCGCTGATCGACTGGCTCAGCAGCAGGCCCTCACCCTTTCGGTCTTCAGTGATCAGGGCGATGCCGTTACGCACAGCATCGACCGGCGAGCGGATACTCACCTCCTGTGCCGGTGATCCAAGGGCAACGCTTCCGCTGTCAGCAGGATCAGCGCCGAAAATCAGGCGCAGAAGCTCCGTACGCCCAGCCCCGATCAGTCCGGAAATACCGAAAATTTCGCCGGCCCGCACTTCGAAGGACACATCCCGCACTTTGTCGGAACGAGTGAGGCCTTTCACCGTCAGCGCAGGCGCACCGATATTGCGCGGCCCCATGTCCATGTGTTCGCCCAGCTCGCGCCCGACCATCAGAGTGACCAATTGCTCGCTGTTGTAGTTGGCCATGGGCTCGACACACACCAGATTGCCATCACGCAGCACAGCAATGCGCTGTGCGACTCGGGCCAGCTCTTCGAGACGATGGGAGATGTAAATGATCGCAACGCCGCGTGCCTGCAACCGTGTGATCTGCTCGAAGAGCATTTCAACTTCGCGAGCAGTGAGCATCGCAGTGGGCTCGTCGAGGATCAGCACATGGCAGTCGCCGATCAGGTTGCGCGCAATCTCGACCATTTGCTGGTGACCGATGCCCAGCTCGCCAACCAGCGTGTCGGGGTCGATGGCATCCAGGCCGACCTGGGCCATGGCCTCGATGGCAGCCTTGCGCAGCTGTTTGCGACTGATCCAGCCACCGTTGCTTGGCAGGTTGTCGAGAAACAGGTTTTCCGCCACCGAAAGGGTCGGCAACAGATTGAGTTCTTGCATGACCATACGCACGCCAAGCTCTTCGGCCTGGGTACGGCTGCCAGGGCGGTATTCCTTGCCCTGGAACTGCATCTGTCCGGTGGTCGGGGTCACCAGACCACCGATAATTTTCGACAGGGTACTTTTACCGGCACCGTTCTCGCCGGTCAGTGCCAGCACTTCACCGCGCATCAGCGTCAAGTCGATGCCGGTGAGCACCGGCTGCGCATAGGTCTTACCGATACCGCTGACCGAGAGGACAGCGTTCGGGGCGGAAACTGACATAAAAAACTCTCCATGCGCTCGCCCGGACGGACGAGCGCCGTTGTGTCGCCGAAGGACTACTTTTTGGTGACCAGCTCGACCGGGGTTTCGATGACGCCGTTGGCGCCACTGTCGACTTTCTCGCCCTTGATGATTTTCAGCGCGGTCTCGATACCGAACACCGCCTGTTTGGCAGCGAACTGGTCAGCCGTTGCGAGTACGCGACCATCCTGCAGCATCGGCTTGATGGCATTGATGTTGTCGTAACCGACAACCTGTACCTGCCCGGCCTTGCCGGCCGCACGTACAGCAGAAACAGCACCGACCGCCATGCTGTCGTTTCCGGCCAGCAACGCCTTGACGTCCGGGTACTCGCTGAGAATCGACGCGGCTACCTTGTTGCCCTTGTCGATTTCCCAGTCGCCGGACTGCAGGGAAACCACCTTGATCTGCGCGGCCTCCATCGCATCTTTGAAGCCAGCGGTACGCTGCTGGGCGTTAGTCGTTGTGGAAACGCCCTCGATGATGCCGACTTCGTCACCGGCCTTCAGCTGCTTGGCCAGGTACTCGCCAACCAGACGTGCGCCCTTGCGGTTGTCCGGGCCTACGAACGGTACGGAGATATTCTTGCTTTTGATGACGGCGGGATCGAGCTGGTTGTCGATGTTGATCACAGTGATGCCGGCGTCGACGGCCTTCTTGATCACCGGCACCATGGCCTTGGAGTCAGAAGGCGCGATGACCAGTGCATTGACCTTCGCCAGAATCATCTGCTCGACGATGCGGGTCTGGCCTGCCGTGTCGGTTTCGTCCTTGATCCCGTTGGAGATCAGGTCGAAATCGGCGGAGTGTTCTTTCTGGTAAGCCTTGGCGCCGTCTTCCATGGTGAGGAAGAATTCGTTGGCCAAAGATTTCATGACCAGCGCGACCTTGGGTTTTTCGGGGGACTCGGCGAAAGCCGAAGAGACAGGCAGTGCGGCGGATGCGGCAGCCAGCATGGCGACAGCGAGAAGACGTCCAGCGAATGGCAGCTTCATGGGTTCACTCCGATCTTATGATTATTGTGAGCAACGCTTGCGCTGGCGTAAGCTTCGTCGGCATCTTCCAGACAACAGGGTCTCTGGAAAGCCGCGCAAACGTTTGCGTAGACCGAACTATGCGAATCCTGCCCACGTTTGTCAACAATCAGAAATCGGTATTGATTGTAGGGCGAATCTGCAGATTCGCCCCTTGAGTGCTCAAGCCGTGGTGTTGACCACGTTACCGGCGGAAGAACCTTTCGACATTTCCTTGACCAGCGCGGCCGAGACTTCCAGCAGCGCACCGCTGGTTTCGGCGATCTCGCCCTGAACGGCCATGACCGCCTGCGACTTAGCTTCCGGAGTCGGATAGCTCGCAGCTTGTGCCGCAGCCAGTCGTTGCTGCTGCTCTTGCAATTGCTTCTGTAATTCCTGCATCCGCTTCAGCAGCATCTTGACGGTGACACTCAGGTTATCGCCCCCCCTTCGGTCTTGCTGTCTTCTTGCGCCGGACCGCCGGTCCTGACCTGATTGCTCTCTGGTTTTTCTGCGCCCAGCGCCTCGGTAGAAGCGTCCGCTTGCGCATCACTCATCGCATTGATCGTAGCTGCGGTTTTGCCGCCGATGGTGACAGCTCCGGGGTTGGAAAAACCGATCGTCAGTGACATGTGAACCCCCTCAATTCCAGTTTCCTTCAAAATCCATCGGCCTGCGGGAAGCTTTCTTTAGCAGAGAATCCAAAACCTGCAATTTGATTCGTTCGACAACAGCAGTAGTCCCTTTCGGAGAGCCGAACACGAAAGAGGCCACCGTTCGGAATACCGGATAGGCGATTTTCGCCATTCAAAAAATTATTGATATAAATCATAAGGTTAAACATTCCCCTAGAGCACAGTACGGCTGGTACAGATCCTGCTCCTTCCCTGCACCCCAGGCATTCAGATCGGCCCGGGGCGCATCTAGATGAACCTGCATCAGCACCGTCTCACTACTAGAGAGAAAAATAATGAAATCTGCTTTCAAGACATTGGTTCCGGGCGCTTTGGCCCTAATGCTGCTCCTGCCTTCCGCCCTTCAGGCAAAAGAAGTCGAAACCCAGGCCAAACTGGCCAACGTGGTGGTCCTTGCTACGGGCGGCACCATTGCCGGCGCCGGCGCCAGTGCGGCCAACAGCGCTACCTATCAGGCCGCCAAGGTCGGTATCGAGCAATTGATCGCCGGCATTCCCGAGCTGAGCAAACTGGCGAACGTGCGTGGCGAGCAAGTCATGCAGATCGCGTCGGAAAGCATCACCAATGAAAACCTGCTGCAGCTGGGTCGCCGCGTATCCGAGTTGGCCGACAGCAAAGACGTCGATGGCATCGTCATCACCCACGGCACCGACACCCTGGAAGAAACCGCTTACTTCCTGAACCTGGTGGAAAAAACCGACAAGCCGATCATCGTTGTCGGCTCGATGCGCCCAGGTACCGCCATGTCGGCGGACGGCATGCTCAATCTGTACAACGCCGTCGCCGTCGCCAGTAGCAAAGAGGCCCACGGCAAAGGTGTGCTGGTGACCATGAATGATGAAATTCAGTCCGGCCGCGATGTCAGCAAAATGATCAACATCAAGACCGAAGCGTTCAAGAGCCCATGGGGCCCGCTGGGCATGGTGGTCGAAGGCAAGTCCTACTGGTTCCGCTTGCCAGCCAAGCGCCACACCATGGATTCGGAATTTGATATCAAAAACATCAAGAGCCTTCCTGACGTAGAAATCGCCTATTCCTACGGTAATGTCGGCGACACCGCCTACAAAGCCCTGGCCCAGTCCGGCGCCAAAGCCATCATCCACGCCGGCACCGGCAACGGCTCGGTGTCCTCCCGGGTCGTCCCGGCTCTGCAGGCCCTGCGCAAGGATGGCGTTCAGATCATTCGTTCTTCCCACGTCAATGCCGGCGGCTTCGTTCTGCGCAACGCCGAACAGCCTGATGACAAGTACGACTGGGTCGTGGCTCACGACCTGAACCCGCAAAAGGCCCGCATCCTGGCAATGGTCGCCCTGACCAAAACCAACGACAGCAAAGAGCTGCAACGGATGTTCTGGGAGTACTGATTCGCCCTCGCCCGGCCGGATCTCGGCCGGGCACTTGCCTCACCACTCGCCGCCCTGGTGGATGGTGCAATTACCTACCCCCCTGCTTCTTTCCTGCACAAAAAATTCGGATGAGCCACATCAAAACCGGAAAACCGCTGTCAGAGGATTTTCTTGATTTTTAAGCAGTTGCGAAAATGCCTACAGTTAAATACTGTATGCACGTACAGCTTAATAAGGATAACCTCGTGGCCACTTCCTCTGATGCTCCCGATGCTTACGAACGCATGGGCATGCGCGTTCAAAAGATCATCAACTCCCCCACCGCACAAAAAGCCAAAGCCGCTCTGATCTTCCGTCTTCCGGATGAACCGATCGATGAGTGGGAGCGCCTGCTGGAAGAGATCGACGAGAACGACAACGTCACCCTCGCCTATCGAGACGATGGTGGCGTGCAGATTTTCTGGGTTGTACCGAAGGAAGATTGACTCAATGATTGTCCGTTTTTTTGCTTTGCTTTTACTGCTCATTTCCCTGGGTGCCCAGGCTGGCGCACCCCGCACATTCACCGAGGCCAAGAAGGTCGCCTGGAAGCTGTACGCCCCACAATCCACCGAGTTTTATTGCGGGTGCAAATACACGGGAAACAAGGTCGACCTGGCCGCTTGCGGTTATGTGCCGCGTAAAAATGCCAAGCGCGCCGCCCGCATTGAATGGGAACATATTGTTCCGGCCTGGGAATTCGGTCATCAGCGCCAGTGTTGGCAGGAAGGCGGACGCAAGAATTGCACGCGCTATGACCCGAGCTACCAGAAAGCCGAAGCAGACCTGCACAACCTGGTACCGAGCATCGGCGAGGTCAACGGTGATCGCAGCAACTTCAGCTATGGCTGGCTACCGGTCGAAAAGGGTCAATATGGCTCCTGCCTGACGCAGGTCGACTTCAAGGCAAAAAAAGGTCATGCCCCGCCCTTCGATTCGCGGCATGATCGCCCGCACTTACTTCTACATGAGCAAGCAATATGGCTTGCGTCTGTCGAAGCAGGATCGCCAACTGTATGAGGCGTGGGACAAGACATACCCGGTGCAGGACTGGGAACGTCAGCGCAATCAGAGTGTGGCGTGCGTGATGGGGCGCGGCAATGAGTTTGTCGGGCCGGTGAACATGAAGGCCTGCAGCTGATCGACCACATAAAAGAAAAGGCCTCGCGCTTCAAGCTCGAGGCCTTTTTTGTGGTCAGCTGCCGGGCTTGTTGTAACGCCAGTAGCCCATCAGATTGAGTGCTTCTCGCGGGATACCGCGCTCCTTGATCAGGTATCGGCGCAAATTCATGACCGCCGCTGACTCACCGGCAATCCAGCCATAGAAACCATCAGTAGCGGTTTCGGCGATTTCCCAGAGGATCTCCTGATCGATATCGACGTCAGCCAGTTCTACCGCTTGATTGACCGTCGATGCGTCGACAGGTAGCGCAGCCTTTCGCACCGCCTCTACCATCAGCGTACCGGCAACCGCCGCTCCCACCTGCTCTCGAATCAACCACTGTACGGACAGGCCGGGCCAGTCCGGGACTGCGAGTATGTCCTGCGCACTGTCGACCTCGAAGAACGCCTGGGTCCGGGGTGGCTCTACCAGTGCGGCCAGTTCATCGAGTATCCCCATCGCAGCGGGCAAAGCCGTTGAGTCGGCGACTAACAAGAGTTGTTGAAGGGTTTGCGGTGGCTTCCATTCAAAACCACCCGCCTCCTCGGCCGAAAACCGGTTATCGGGCGCCAGAATCTGCATCGACTCACCCGGCCGCGCTCGAAGAGCCCAGCGAGAAGCCGGCCCGGTTTCGCCATGCAGTACAAAGTCGATGTCGACTTCGCCCCGATCGGCACGCAAGTGGCGAATGGTGTAGGTGCGCATCGCCGGGCGTCGATCCGCCAGCATCGAGCGAAAACGAGCGTACCAACCCTCACCCTGAGAGAGCCGGGCTGGCGAACCGTCCGCGGCCGGGAAAAACAGTTTGACGCGCTGATCAGGCGCCCAGGTCGCCATTTCGGCAACAGCCTCGCTGGCGAGGGTAATCCGCATGAGGTGCGGACTCAGTTGATGCTTGTGTCGTAAAACAACGTCGAACAATTTGTAGGGACTGGCGGAGGCCATGCGGAGCTCCTTCTGAGAATCTTCGGTGACTCCTGTAAAAACGAATCACACCGGACACCCTTTAGTCAGCTCCGCTGAAAGGAATGATTACTGTGCTGCGGTACGTTCGATCACCAGCGTCTCGATGTTCTGTTTTTTCGCCTTGATCAGCGCCGCATTCACATCCGCCTGTTTCGCTTCGGCTTCGGCCTTGAATTGAATGGCCCCAGCAGGATCCGGGTCTTTCCGCTGGCACCCTTGATGACATTGGCGATAAACGCGTGCTCGATCAACCAGCCGCTCAGATCACTGACGGCTTGAGGCGTTTCGCCCCGCACTTCCAGATCCCATTGCGGACCTGACACGGTTGCCGGCGCTGCCACCGCTACCGATTTTGACTTTTGAGCGTCCACACTCTTGCCTTCACCACATCCCGCCAATGCCAGTGCTGCGACCAACCAGACCAATTTGCGCACAACGCTTCCCTCTGAATTCTCGAAAGGGGGATCTTAACATTCGCGAATACTTTCAGAGCCCAGCAAAATGGGCACAAAACTACGAGATTGATGATTGCCGCACCTGTATAGTTACGCGCTGGGAATTAATGCCGCATCTGCGCGTCAGAAAGAGGCACCCAAACCGTGAGACTTCGCACTAATCTATACGTACCACCGACCTCTGCACTGTCTGAATCAGGTGCCCTACAAAGCAATCAAGGAGAAGACCATGCTGATACTCACCCGCAAAGTCGGTGAAAGCATAAACATTGGTGATGAAATTACGATCACCATCCTCGGTGTAAGCGGCCAACAGGTTCGCATCGGCATCAACGCTCCAAAGAACGTTGCCGTACACCGTGAAGAGATTTACCAGCGCATTCAGGCTGGCCTGACCGCACCGGCCAAGCCACAAACCCCCTGAGTCCTGTCGCAGTCAGTAGCCAGTCTGTTCACCCTCGCGTTATGACTGGCTAAAGATCCGAGCGCCGTATTGCCATCCCCCCACCACCTCATTGGTGACGGCGCAGGCTATTTTCCCTCCTGCTGCAACTCCCTCCCCTTCCTCGCCACCGATACTAACCATCATTTCAATGGCTGGCTGTCGGACGTTTCCGAATCAAAGCCGAGAATTGCGCCCGCCTAGCCGAACGCCACCCCACGCGCCATCCCGGTGGCCGCTATCACCATCAGAACCAGCAACAACGCCTCAGCATGACTGATTCGTGCAAACATCTTTGCTCGCCCTGTCTCGAGGGGATTTCCCCGCGCCAGGGCAATACGCCATTTGATCAACGTAATCATCGGCGCAAGCTCCAGCAGCAGAATCAGCACAAACAGCGTCATCTTCAAATGGAACAGCGGCTGATGCAGATAGTAATCGGTGCCCTTTTCGTAACCGCCAAAAGCCCGCATGCCACCCGTGACCAGCAGCACCAGAGCGGATACGCCCCATAGATTGTCAGCGAGCAAAACCCGCCGAACCTCGCCCGCCCCGGCCGCCAGGCGGCTGAAAGCCGTTCCGCGCGTCAGCACGGCCCAGAAACCCAGGGCAAATGCCAGCAAGTGAACTGCAGCCAGAAACCAATGAACCAGCATTGATGAACTCCCGTCAGACTGAGATGAAAATCGGCCAGACAGTAGTAGTCGAAAAAATAAGGACTTGCCCGATGCCGATCTGAAAGGCAGCGCTGGTTGAGAAAGGCGACAGGACAAATGCGTGAGGAGGGGTAAATCGCAGGCAAAAAAATCCCAAGCAGCTGATGGAAGCTTGGGATTTAAAAATGCATAAACCGTGGTGGTGAACGCGGGGCGGATATTACTGATTTTCTCAGTGTGTAACAACGTATTTTTGATAACCGGCCAGTTAAAAAAAACCGTAACCCCTTAAATATCCACACTTTTTAAATGGGCGCCAAGGTTTTCGGCGACGAACGGCGGCACGCATTTAACTCAAGAACTTCACGAAAACGAGCTCAGGATCGCCCGGATCCAGATTCTCCACCCTTCCGCTGTGTTGATAACCAAGCCCCTCCAAAAGCCGTCGCATCGGCAAGTTGGACACATTGGTCGAGGTAAAGATCTTTTCTGCTGAGGAGTGGCGCTCCATATAGCTCACGATTTGCCGGCCTGCGCCGGAACGCCTGATTTCACTGGAGATGACCACGAGAGGAATAAACCACTCCCCAAAAAACTTCGATCCAGGCAACCGTAGCCGATAGGAGCACCAGGATCGTTCTTCTCGTAGACAACCCAACACTCCCCCGCCCGGACAGCCCTCGCAATGTATTTTCGGCGGCCGTCATCTCTTCCAGCGACAGGATCAATCTGCAACAGGCTTTCGATATCACCCAGGATGGCTTGTCTGACTTGGCGATTCACGCACGCCCTCGCTCACAGCTAAAGTTCGCCGGAGTGTAGCCGTCATGAACCGAGTTGACACCTCAAGGCCGGGCTTTACAAATCGCAGACAACAAAAAAGGGCCCACCTTTCGGTGAGCCCTTTCAGACCGCCCAGCAGAGCGGATTTTGTTTGGTAGGCGCGATTGGACTCGAACCAACGACCCCCACCATGTCAAGGTGGTGCTCTAACCAACTGAGCTACGTGCCTGCTGTGAGGCGGCATTCTACGGAATTCCGGAGGGGTGTCAACACCTTTTTTCACCTAACCCTATGAATATGCAAAATATTTAATTTCAGCCCTCCGCAAGAAGATTTCCCGGTGGCTGGCGGAGGTTTTTCAACTCGGGTAGGATCGTCGCACTCGTAAAATATATTAAACAGAGGCTGCAGGATGGCGAACACCCTTTACCCAGAGTCTTATTACGCTGCGTCGGCCAACGCCGTACCACCACGCCCTGCCCTGCAGGATGACGTGGAGACGGATGTCTGTGTGATCGGCGCTGGTTATACGGGACTTTCCTCGGCTTTGTTCCTGCTGGAAAACGGCTTTCGTGTGACCGTGCTGGAAGCCGCCAAAGTCGGCTTCGGCGCTTCGGGACGCAATGGCGGGCAAATCGTCAACAGCTACAGCCGTGACATCGACGTGATCGAACGCAGTGTCGGCCCCAAGCAGGCTCAGTTGCTCGGGCAGATGGCGTTCGAGGGCGGCCGGATCATTCGTGAGCGAGTCGCCAAATATGATATCCAGTGCGATTTGAAGGACGGCGGCGTATTCGCGGCCCTGTCGACCAAGCAGATGGGCCACCTGGAATCTCAGAAGCGCCTGTGGGAGCGTTTCGGACACACCCAGCTCGAGCTGCTGGATCAGCCCCGTATCCGCGAAGTGGTAGCCTGCGATCAATACGTCGGCGGCATGCTCGACATGAGCGGCGGCCACATCCACCCGCTTAACCTGGCGCTCGGCGAAGCTGCTGCCGTGGAATCCCTGGGCGGCACTATCTATGAACAGTCGCCGGCCGTGCGCATTGAGCGCGGCGCCAACCCGGTCGTGCATACACCAAAGGGCAAGGTCAGGGCCAAATTCATTATCGTTGCCGGCAATGCCTACCTCGGCAATCTGGTGCCGGAACTGGCGGCCAAATCGATGCCGTGCGGCACTCAGGTCATCACCACCGAACCACTCGGCGATGAGCTAGCGAAATCCCTGCTGCCGCAGGACTACTGCGTCGAAGACTGCAACTACTTGCTCGACTACTACCGCCTCACCGGCGACAAGCGCCTGATCTTCGGCGGCGGCGTAGTTTACGGCGCGCGAGATCCGGCGAACATCGAAGCGATCATCCGCCCGAAAATGCTCAAGGCTTTCCCGCAGCTCAAGGACGTGAAGATCGACTATGCCTGGACCGGCAATTTCCTGCTGACCCTGTCGCGCCTGCCTCAGGTCGGGCGCCTGGGCGACAACATCTATTATTCCCAGGGCTGCAGCGGCCACGGCGTGACCTACACGCACCTGGCCGGCAAGGTGCTGGCCGAGGCACTGCGCGGCCAGGCCGAGCGCTTCGATGCGTTTGCCGACCTGCCGCACTACCCGTTCCCCGGCGGGCAACTGCTGCGCACACCGTTTGCCGCGCTGGGCGCGTGGTATTACGGACTGCGCGACAAGCTCGGTTTCTGACACAAAAAAAGGGCCGCTGAAAAGCGACCCTTTTTACATTCAGCATCAATCACAGCTGATCCCGCGCAATCCCGCTGCGAATCCGCAGGATATCCGCGAGCACGGCCAAAGCGATTTCCGACGGCGTCTTGCTGCCAAGGTTAAGGCCGATCGGCGCATGAATCCGCGCCAGCTCGCCCTCCCCCAGACCGCCAATCCGTCGCAATCGCTCGAAGCGCTTCTGTGATGTCTGCAGCGAACCCATCACGCCGATGTAGAAGGCCTCGGTGCGCACTGCTTCCATCATCGCCAAATCGTCGATGCGCGGATCGTGGGTCAACGCCACCACCGCCGTATCACGGTGACAGCCACCCTCCGCGATGAACACTGACGGCAGTTGCCGGCGAATCTCCACGCCATTGAGCACCACGCCTTCCAGCACTTCATCACGCGGATCGCAGAGAATCACTTCGAAGCCGAGACCGACCGCGAACTCTGCACAGGCCTGAGCCACACTGGAATAGCCGGCCAGCAGCAAACGCTGGGCGGCACCAATGCGAATCCGCACGCGATCGATTTCACGCTCGATCCGCGCACCCTGCTCACGATCCGCAAACAGGCTGCGCGCGCCCGTGGCCAGATCGACCTCGCGAATCAACCGGCGCTGCCCCTGCAATGCCGATTCGAGTTCGCGCAGGTGCGCCTGCACATCGCAACCGGCGTCAAATTTCTCTACCAGCACATCGAGAATGCCGCCACAGGGCAGGCTGACCCGCGAGCGCGGATCGTCACCTTCGCCATAACGCACGACGTTGATTGCATCGAGAAATGCACCTTCGGCGACGCGTTCGAGAAAATCTTCCTCGACACAACCACCGGACAGCGACCCGATCCACTGCCCGTCATCGTTCACCGCCAACAGCGAGCCCGGCGCACGAGGCGCCGAACCGTAGGTGGTCAGCACGGTGCAAAGCCAGATGCGCTGCCCCGCCGTCGACCATTCCAGCGCCCGACGCACAACCTGCAGATCGAGATGCTGCATGATCAGTGCGCCTTGTGCTCGATGGACGGGGCTTCAGCCTGCAGCTTCTGCACGTCGCCCACCGCCAGTTCAGCAGATTGACCGCCCCAACCCTGACGCAGGTAGTTCAGCAGATCGGTCAGTTGTTCGGCACTGAGCTTGTCGGCAAAACCCGGCATCGGCTGCATGTGCTCGAATCCGGCGAATTTCTGCTCGCCGATACCGTCCTCGATCACTCGAACCAGATTGCGCGGATCCTCCAGGCGCAGCGTGGTATTGCCGCGCATGGCCACCGCAATGTGCGGTTTGCCTTCGCCACCGGCCGCGTGACAACCGGCGCAGACGTTCAAGTATTCCTGACGGCCGCGTTGAGCGCTGGCACTGAGTTTTTCCACTGGAACGTCGGTCAGTTCTTTCGCCGCCGGCGGCTTGTCGCCGAGCAGGAAGGTTGCCATCGCTGCCAGATCCGGATCATTCAGGCCCTGGGTGCTGTTGTGGAACACCGGGAACATTTCGTTGAACATCGTGCCCTGGGCACTCATGCCGTGCTTGAGGAACGTGCTCAGGTCCTGTTGATTCCAGCCGCGGGCCGCCAGATCCGTTGCCAGCAGACTTGGTGCCAGGTAGCCGTTGAGGATGCCGCCGGTCAGGCGTTTGTCCAGTTGCATCGCGCCCGGCAAGCCGCGTGGCGTGTGGCATTCGCCGCAGTGACCCAGCACTTCGACCATGTACTGGCCGCGCTTCCAGGCGTCACTTTTGCCTTCGGCCGGCTCCAGCTTCAAGGCTTTGCCGTACATCATGTTCCAGCCAATCAGGCCCGGACGCACGTTGAACGGAAAGCTCAGGCTCGTCACCGGCGCGGCGCGCTCGATCGGCTCGATGGTTTTCAGATACGCGTGAATCGCATCCGAATCCGCACGCGGCATCAGGTGATACGAGGTGTATGGCATCGCCGGGTAAAGATTGGCGCCGTCACGACGCTTGCCCTCGGTGAGCGCAGCGAAGAATTCGTCATCGCTGTACAGGCCGATGCCGTGCTCTTTGCTCGGGGTGATGTTGGTGCCGTAGATCGTGCCGAATGGCGACACGATCGGCAGGCCACCGGCAAACGGCGCGCCGCCCGGCGCTGTGTGGCAAGCCATGCAGTCGGCGGCGCGGGCGAGGTATTCGCCGCGCTTGACCTGATCATCCGCATGAGCCGCCAGAACAGGCACGGCAAACCCGACCGCCAGGGTCAGGTGGGTCAATAAACGCTTCATGCTTAACCCTCCTTGACCAGGCCGAGATCGGTCAGCACGTTGCGGGTGGCGTTGTAGTAACGCACGTACCCGGTGCAACGGCAGATGTGATGGCCGAGGCTGTCCTCGATGACTTGTTCCAGTTTGCTTTTGACGATCGGCTGGCGTTGCAGCTTTTCCACCAGTACGGTCGCGGCGTTGACGAAGCCCGGTGCGCAGTAGCTGCACTGGAAGGCAAACTCGTCGACGAAACGCTGCTGGATCGGGTTCAGCTCGGTGACCTGACCTTGCTCGTCGCGTTTGGCGTGGCCTTCGATGGTGCGGACTTTCTTGCCCTCGAAGTAATGCGCGCCGGTGATGCAGGTGCGCACTTCTTCGCTGGTGCCGTCCGGGTTGTCGACGATCACCACACAGGCGTGGCAGATGCCCTGGCCGCAGCCCAGACGCGAGCCAGTGAGGTTCTTGTATTCGTGCAGATAATCGATCATCGGCAGGTCATCAGGGATGTCCACCGGGCCGACGGATTGACCGTTGAGGGTCAGTTGAAGCGGACGGTTAGCCATTGAGGGCCTCCTTGATGCGCGCAGCAGTGATTGGAAGATCGCGGACACGTTTGCCAATGGCGTGGGCCACGGCGTTACCGATGGCGCCAACCACCGGGATCATCACCACTTCGGCGATGCCTTTGGACGGGTCGCTTGGCGACAGCGGCGGCAGGATTTCCGACGTCTGCTTCCACACCGCCACATGGCGCGCCATCGGCAGGCGATAACGGTTGAAGTTCCAGTCACCCTCCCCCGGCCCGCCTTCGTACAGCGGCATTTCTTCCATCAAGGCGTGACCGATGCCCATGGCGATCCCGCCTTCGAGCTGGCCACGAACCAGTTCTTCGACCAGCACCCGACCACATTCCAGCCACGAGTGATGGTTGAGCACTTCGACTTCTGCCGAACCTTTGTTGACCTTCAACTCGACCAGCGTCGCTACCGGGCTGTAGTAGGTCACAGCAGCGTTGTTCAGTTGAACCACCGGATAGGCGATGTTCTGCCGATCCAGCAGGTGGAAACCGTCGCTGGTCATCTGCGCTTTTTTGGCTTTAGGAGCGCCGTCACCGTATTTCACGGCCAGACCATCAAGCGGCAGACGCTCACGCACGCCGTCGATGCTGTATTCGGCTTCCGCCCAGCTCCAGCGGTTGAAACCGTGAACCGTGGCAGCCGTGACCAGACCGCGCTCGTGAGCACGCTTGGCCAGCTCTTCGAAACTCAGCGGCTGCATGCCGTTGGCAGTCAGTTTGCCGTCGACCCAATGCGCATCTTCGCGACGCACGACGTAAGGGTTGGCCTGGCCACCGTATGGGCCCTGACGCCAGATCTCCAGCGCTGCCGGCCACAGACCATGATTGAACAGCACGCGCGCCGCTTCACGGGTGGCGTGGCTGAAATAGTAGGCGGAGTTGGTCGCGGACGAGGCCGACGCCAGCTTGCCAACCCAGCGCGGGTTGCGCAGGAAGTTGTCCTGCTCGGCCTGGCTCATGATGTAAGGGTTGCCGGCGGTGACCAGCTGCATTTCCTTCCATTCGGTTTCGCCGGTCTTCACGTCGTGCGCCGGACTGCCGAGGAAATCGGCGACCACCAGGGCTTGCGAAGTGGACATGCCAGTGCCGATCTCGATGCCGATGTGACGCAGGGAAATGCGCCCTTCAGCGGTGAATTCGATGCTGGCCATCGGCGCTTCGGAACCGGTGCCAAAGTCCTTCTGGCAAATGGCGAAACCGACGCCGTACCAGTTGTCCGGGTCCGCCGCTTCACGCTGCTTCTTGATCGCGTCGCGGTTTTTCCAGACTTCGTGCAGCGAAGCCTTGTCGAGAATCTCGTGCAGGCGCAGTGCACCGGCCGGGATCGCGCCCTGGGTGTTTTTCATCCCCGAACGCAGCGCATTTTTGCGGCGCAGATCGATGGCGTCGACACCGAGGCGGTCGGCAATTTCGTCGACCATCATTTCGGTGGAAGCCATGCTTTGCAGCGTGCCGTAGCCACGCATCGAACCCGCCTCAACCCCACGGGAGTGGTAAGCGGTAACCTGCAAGTCGTTCTGCGGCATGTAGTAGATCGATTGAGCCGCCGTTGCGCCAACCGCAGCCACCGACGGGCTGTAGTTGATCCGACCGCCGCCATCGACGCTCATTTCGGCGCGGAAAATCTTGAAGCTGTGATCGGTCTTGTCCACCGCCAGCTGGTAGCGGATGTCGAACGGGTGGCGCTTGATGCCGCTCTGGAACTGCTCGTAACGGTCGTTGGCCAGGCGAATCGGTACACCTGCGCCGTACAACGCTGCCAGGGCCGCGTAGTAGACGAAAATGTTGTGGTCTTTGGAGCCGTAACCGACGGTGTAACCCGGGTGCATGTTCAGGTTGGCCAGGCCGAAGCGCGACGGCGAGATCATCTTCGCGGTCTCGGTTGCAGCCTCCAGCGGGCACTGGGTGGCGACGACGAAATGCAGGGTCTTGGTGGCCGGGTCGTACCAGCCATTGCCGTTGTCCGGCTCCATCGCGGCCGGTTCGATCGACGGGGTCTTGTAACGCTCGTCGAACACCAGCCAGTTGTCCGGCGGGGTGTCGATCTCTTTCTTCATGCGGTCGGCGTAGAACAGGCCGCGCTCGGTCAGGTTGCCATGCAGGTTCGGCTGGGAATTCCACACCGGGCGACGATTCTTCAGCATCGGGAACAGGATCGAGTCCTTGAGGCTGGCGAACTCGTCTTCGTCCGCCGACGTCGGACCACCGACGCGCACGTAGCGGAAACTGCCATAGGGGTCGCCTTCGTAGAACGGCACTTTTGCACCGTAACGAATCGCTTTGTCATTGAATTTGAGTTTGTTCTTGGCCTGACGGAAACGCTCGAAATCGTTCCAGATCAGGATAGCCACCGGGTGACCGATGAACATCGGCACCTTGCCTTCCGGCAGCAATGGATCCGGCGCGTGCTCTTCCGGGAACACGATGCCGTCCTTGTCCAGGTCGGCCGCGGTGACGATGCGATCAGGCTGCAAATCGGCGCCGAGCCACGACAGGTCATAGCCGTCGTAGATGCGGTCGGCCTTGATGGTTTTCAGCAACATGGCATGGCCTTGCTGCTGGGGCCAGCCCGGCATGTCCTTGGAACGGATGTCGCGGGCAAACACTTTGCTGCCGCAGACCTTGGACAAGGCATCGTTACGCTGGCGCGCCTTGCCGTTATTGCCGAGCCACTGCTCGGACGGCACGGTTACGCTGTTTTCCATCAAGGCAGCCAGCGCCTGACTGCTGAGCGGCGTGAGCGTAACGCTCACACCCGCCACCAGCCCGCCCTGAAGGAACGAGCGCCGGGATATTTCACGGTTGGACATGGATCATCCTCTGGGCGGTTATGGATCCGCCCTTCTGGTTATCTACTGGGAATCTCGAGTCTTGCAGAAGCCCTTTTTGGCTAAACAAAGGGCGTGATGACAGTGCAAAGCTGACCGAAAGGTTAACTTTAAAGGTTTCTGCGCTCGCAGCAAACAACCAGTTACAAAAATCTGACTAAAGAATCAAAAATCAATGTGGCAATGCATCGCAGCGACCCGATGACGCAGAGGATATTGCCGCGCGGACTGCTTGCATTCGTCGCGAGGCAACAGAGGAGGAATTTGGGGAAAGGTCAAATTTCAGACACAAAAAACCCCGGTCTTTCGACCAGGGTCTTTGCTATCGATTCCGAAACAACCAACGGTTGCTTTCGGTGTTTCAAGGCGTTCAGTGGTCCTTGAAACAGATATGGCGCAGCGGACGGGACTCGAACCCGCGACCCCCGGCGTGACAGGCCGGTATTCTAACCGACTGAACTACCGCTGCGTATCGCTTTGAGCTGATGCTCAAGTAACTCGTTTGACTGAAAAGCTTCGGTGCTTTTCAATCGCGAACCAGACAATGTCTGACTCGTTGAATATGGCGCAGCGGACGGGACTCGAACCCGCGACCCCCGGCGTGACAGGCCGGTATTCTAACCGACTGAACTACCGCTGCGCGTCGGTGGAGGCACTTTCAGCCTACCTCTTGCTTTCGCAAGTCTCTCGGGAGTGGTGGGTGATGACGGGATCGAACCGCCGACATTCTGCTTGTAAGGCAGACGCTCTCCCAGCTGAGCTAATCACCCGTTTGCATCTCCGAGGCCGCGAAATTTACGCAGGTAGCGAACCTAAGTCAATAGCAGGATTGAAGTTTTTTTCAAAAACAGTTTTTAGCGGCAAGCCTTGAGCTGCAAGCAAAAGCATAAACATCAAAAGCAGATACACCGCGATCTCGCTTCATCCTGCAGCTCGACGCTTGCAGCTGCTTCTCACTGCTCGTAAATCATCTTCTTGGTCATACCGCCGTCGACCACGAATTCCTGCCCCGTCACAAACCCGGCATTCTTCGACAGCAGCCATGCCACCATCGCCGCCACGTCCTCGACCGTCCCTACCCTGCCCGCCGGATGCTGGGCATGATCGGTATCGGTCAGCGGCTCGGCACGCCGTGCGGAGGGATCCCGCGCGTCGATCCAGCCCGGACTGACCGCATTGACCCGAATCTCCGGCCCGAGGCTGATTGCCAGCGCATGAGTCAGCGCCAACAAGCCGCCCTTGCTCGCCGCATAAGCTTCGGTATCGGGTTCTGACTGCGCCGCACGGGTCGAGGCCAGATTGACGATCGCCCCGTTGTGCGCCCGCAGATACGGCGCACAATGCTTGGCCAGCAACATCGGCCCGCTGAGATTCACCGCCAGCACTCGGTTCCAGTAGGCCAGATCCAGGCTTTCCAGAGTGATGTTGTGCGGATCGGCCACCGCCGCGTTACACACCAACGCATCCAGACGACCGAACTGCCCCAGCACTTCCGCAACGCCAAGCGCCACCTGGCTTTCATCCGCCACGTCCATGGCGATGAACCAGGCATTTTCGCCGAGTACTTTTGCTACCTTGGAACCACGCGCCCGGTCCAGATCCGTCAGCACCACTTGCCAGCCTTCACTGATCAGCCACGCCGCGATCCCCAGACCGATGCCGCGAGCGGCACCCGTGACCAGCGCAACGCGGCCATGAGTGCCCGTATTTGGCGTGGACAACTCGATCACAACGCCGCCAGACCGCGCGCCAGGTCGGCTTGCAGGTCAGCGACATCTTCCAGACCGACCGCGATGCGGATCAGGCTGTCACGAATCCCCGCCGCTTCACGCTCCTGCGGCGCCAGACGGCCGTGGGACGTGGTGCTCGGGTGAGTGATGGTGGTTTTGCTGTCACCCAGGTTGGCAGTGATCGAAATCAAACGGGTCGCATCGATAAAGCGCCAGGCGCCCTCTTTGCCACCCTTCACCTCGAAGCTGACGACCGCGCCAAAGCCCTTCTGCTGACGCTGGGCCAGCTCGTGCTGCGGATGGCTCTTCAGACCGGCGTAATGCACTTTCTCGATGCCATCCTGCTGCTCCAGCCATTCCGCCAGTTGCTGGGCGTTGGCACAGTGCGCCTTCATCCGCAGATTCAGGGTTTCCAGGCCTTTGAGGAAGATCCAGGCGTTGAACGGGCTCAGTGTCGGGCCGGCAGTGCGCAGGAAGCCGACGATTTCTTTCATCTGCTCGCCCCGACCGGCCACCACACCACCCATGCAACGGCCCTGACCATCAATGAACTTGGTGGCCGAGTGCACAACGATGTCTGCACCGAGCTTCAACGGCTGCTGCAAGGCAGGCGTGCAGAAGCAGTTGTCGACTACCAGCATCGCGCCCTTGGCGTGTGCGATTTCCGACAGCGCGGTGATATCCACCAGTTCGGCCAGCGGATTGGACGGAGACTCGACGAACAGCAACTTGGTGTTGGACTTGATCGCCGCATCCCAGGCCGACAGATCGGCCAGCGGCACGTAGTCGACTTCCACCCCAAAGCGCTTGAAGTACTTCTCGAACAAACTGATAGTCGAACCGAACACACTACGCGACACCAGCACATGATCGCCGGCGCTGCACAGGCTCATCACCACCGCCATGATCGCCGCCATGCCGGTTGCCGTGGCAACTGCTTGCTCGGCGCCTTCCAGCGCAGCAATGCGCTCTTCGAACGAGCGAACGGTCGGGTTGGTGTAGCGCGAGTAAACGTTGCCCGGCACTTCCCCGGCAAACCGCGCAGCGGCGTCAGCGGCGGTACGGAACACGTAGCTGGAAGTGAAGAACATCGGATCACCGTGCTCGCCTTCCGGCGTACGGTGCTGACCGGCACGTACGGCCAGGGTATCGAACGCTACGCCTTCGAGGTCGCTGTCCAGCCGACCGGCATCCCATTCCTGACTCATGCTGTCACTCCTTGCCCTGTTCTCGATAAATAAAAGTCTTTTGCCAGATACAAAACCGGCCCCTAAGGGCCGGTTGAAACTCAGTTGTTGTACAGATCGATGATCGCACTGACCGCCTGGGTCTTGACCTTCGAGGCATCATTGCGTGCCTGTTCGATCTTGTTCAGGTAAGCCTCGTCGACGTCGCCGGTGACGTACTTGCCGTCGAACACCGCGCAGTCGAAGTTTTCGATCTTGATCTTGCCGCCGCCGACCGCTTCGATCAAGTCAGGCAGGTCCTGATAGATCAGCCAGTCAGCGCCGATCAGGTCAGCGACATCCTGAGTCGAACGATTGTGCGCGATCAGCTCGTGAGCGCTCGGCATGTCGATGCCGTACACGTTCGGGAAGCGTACAGCTGGAGCGGCCGAGCAGAAGTAGACGTTTTTCGCGCCGGCTTCGCGGGCCATCTGGATGATCTGCTTGCAGGTGGTGCCGCGAACGATCGAGTCGTCCACCAGCATCACGTTCTTGCCGCGGAATTCCAGCTCGATGGCGTTGAGCTTCTGGCGTACCGATTTCTTGCGCGCGGCCTGGCCGGGCATGATGAAGGTACGGCCGATGTAACGGTTCTTGACGAAGCCTTCGCGGAATTTCACGCCCAGATGGTTCGCCAGCTCCAGCGCAGCAGTGCGGCTGGTGTCCGGAATCGGGATGACCACGTCGATGTCGTGTTCTGGACGCTCGCGCAGGATCTTCTCGGCCAGTTTCTCCCCCATGCGCAGACGGGCCTTGTAGACCGACACGCCATCGATGATCGAATCCGGACGCGCCAGGTAGACGTGTTCGAAGATGCACGGGGTCAGGGACGGGTTGGTCGCGCACTGACGGGTGTGCAGCTTGCCGTCTTCAGTGATGTAGACCGCCTCGCCCGGCGCCAGGTCGCGAATCAGGGTGAAGCCGAGCACGTCCAGCGAAACGCTTTCGGACGCGATCATGTACTCGACGCCTTCGTCGGTGTGACGCTGGCCGAACACGATCGGACGGATGCCGTGCGGGTCACGGAAACCGACGATGCCGTAACCGGTCACCATCGCCACGACGGCGTAACCACCGACACAACGGTTGTGCACGTCGGTCACGGCGGCAAACACGTCTTCTTCGGTCGGTTGCAGCTTGCCGCGCTGGGCCAGCTCGTGGGCGAACACGTTCAGCAGCACTTCCGAGTCGGAACTGGTGTTGACGTGACGCAGATCGGATTCGTAGATCTCTTTGGCCAACTGTTCAACGTTGGTCAGGTTGCCGTTGTGCGCCAGGGTGATGCCGTACGGCGAGTTGACGTAGAACGGCTGGGCCTCGGCCGAGGTCGAGCTGCCGGCAGTCGGGTAACGGACGTGGCCGATACCCATGTGGCCGACCAGACGCTGCATGTGACGCTGCTGGAACACGTCACGCACCAGGCCATTGTCCTTGCGCAAGAACAACCGGCCATCATGGCTGGTCACGATACCGGCAGCGTCCTGGCCGCGGTGCTGGAGCACGGTTAGCGCGTCATACAGCGCCTGATTGACGTTCGACTTACCGACGATACCGACGATGCCACACATGCGACGCAACCCCTACTTAATGGATCTGAACTGAACAACACTCACTGAGGCGTTTTGGCCGACGGCAAGAGTTGCTCCTTGAACGGAATATCAGCGGGTACGCTGATTCCGCTGGCAAGCCACTGACTGCTCCACCCGAGAATCAGGTTCTTGGACCAGTCGGCGACCAATAGAAACTTTGGCACGAGCTGTGATTCTTTCCACCACCCGTCCTGCTGTACCGGCCCCAGGCTCAACAGCCCGACCGCCACGACCACCAGCAACACGCCACGCGCAGCGCCGAAGGCCATGCCGAGGAATCGATCGGTCCCGGACAACCCGGTGACGCGAACCAACTCGCCGATAAGATAATTGATCATTGCGCCCACGATCAGTGTGGCGACAAACATGATGGCACAGCCCGTGATGACACGAGCCGACGGTGTTTGAATGTATCCGGCGAGATACTCGGACAGTGAGCCACCGAACATCCAGGCAACCGCTCCTGCGATGATCCAGGTCACCAGCGATAGTGCTTCCTTGACGAAGCCGCGGCTCAAACTGATCAAAGCGGAGATGGCGATGATTGCAACGATCGCCCAGTCAACCCAGGTAAATGGCACAGTGCAGCCTACAGACGGATAAGGCGGCGCATTTTAGCAGAGCGCATGGCTGTCGGTAAGCTGCGATTGTCAGTGCATTTCAATCGAGGTGATAGTTTTCAGCCACGCTCGGGCTGGAAGCGCACCACAAACCCCTTGAGGTTCTGCTGGCGGCTCAACAGATCGCGCAAACGATCGGCTTCGGCGCGCTCGATCAGCGGACCGACAAACACCCGATTCTTGCCATCGGCGGAGCGAATGTAAGCGTTGTAACCCTGACTGCGCAGGGTTTTCTGCAGGCTTTCGGCGCTGGCACGGCTCGACAGACTGGCCAGTTGCACCGACCAGCTCACCGACAGGCCATTGGCATCGACGCGGCTCTGGGTGGTGTCCGGCTTGGCAGACAGTGCGGCGATCGGCTGGGCCGGGGCTGCAGCAGGCTTGGTCACGGGTGCAGGTGCCGGAGCAACTGCGACTGGCTTGGCTACCGGCGCAGGAGCTGGAGCTGCTGGCGCAATAGGTGCCGCTGGCGCCGCTTGCTCGGCCACTTCGTAATCGCTCGGTACTGGCTCCTGAGGCAGAACCTGTGGCTCAGGCACGGCCACTGTCTCCATCTGGATCTGAGCTACGGCAGGCGCCTGCGGAGCAGCCGGCGCCTCGACGGTCACCTGACGCTGTTCGTCCTGACGGGAAAACAGCATCGGCAGAAAAATCACCGCCAGCGCCACCAGCACCAGGGCACCGACCATGCGCTGCTTGTACGCTTTATCCAGCAAAGCCATTTGCCGCTTCCTCCGTGGAGCGCCGGGCCAGCCATTCAAGGGCCTCGGCGACACAATAAAATGATCCGAACAGCAAGATCTCGTCGTCGCTGGTGGCCACTGCACACTGCCCTTCCAGAGCGGCCGCCACGCTGTCATAAGACGTGACCGACGCGCCAAGGTTCTGCAATGCAACATTCAATTCAGCCACCGGACGCGCTCGCGGCGAATCCAGTGGCGCCACCGCCCAATGCTGGACGCTGGCATTCAACTCACCGACCACACCGTCCAGGTCCTTGTCCGCCAACAGGCCGAACACCGCCAGGCGCTTGCCGACCGGCGGACGGGCCGCCAGGCGCCGGGCCAGATACTCCGCCGCGTGCGGGTTATGCCCGACATCCAGCAACAGGTTCAGGCGCTTGCCGTTCCATTCGAACGAGCGACGATCCAGACGACCGACCACGCGAGTCGCCTGCAAGGCCGCAACAATCTGTTGAGCACCCCAAGGCAGACCCAGCAGCAGATAAGCCTGCAACGCCAGCGCGGCGTTTTCCATCGGCAGATCGAGCAGCGGCAAATCCCGCAACTCGACGACCTGACCATCGGCATCGGTGCCGCGCCACTGCCAGAATTTATCAGTGATGCCGAGATCGAAATCGCGCCCACGCAGGAAGAACGGGCAAGCAAGCTCGCGCGCCTTGTCCAGCAAAGGTTGTGGAGGATTCAGATCGCCGCACAGCGCAGGTTTGCCCTGACGGAAAATCCCGGCCTTCTCAAAGGCCACGGATTCGCGGGTGTTGCCCAGGTAATCGGCATGATCGACACCAATGCTGGTGACCAGCGCGATGTCGGCATCGACCACGTTGACCGTGTCCAGACGCCCGCCCAACCCGACTTCCAGCACCACCGCATCAAGCCCGGCCTGCTGAAATAGCCAGAACGCCGCCAGGGTGCCCATTTCGAAGTAAGTCAGGGACGTTTCGCCACGCCCGGCCTCGACCGCCGCGAAGGCTTCGCACAGCTGTGCATCAGTGGCTTCGACGCCATTGAGCTGCACCCGCTCGTTGTAACGCAGCAGGTGCGGGGAATTGTAGACACCAACGCTCAGGCCCTGCGCCCGCAGCAGCGAAGCCACGAAAGCGCAGGTCGAACCCTTGCCGTTGGTGCCGGTGACCGTAATCACCCGAGGCGCCGGCTGGCCCAGCCCCATGCGGGACGCTACCTGTTGCGAACGCTCCAGCCCCATGTCGATGGCCGAGAGATGCAACTGCTCAAGGTAGGCGAGCCACTCGCCAAGGGTGCGCTCGGTCATACGTTGGCAGGCACCGGCGGAACGACGATCGGCTCGATCGGCGCAGCAACGAAGGTCGGGGTTGGCTTGCCGGTCAGTTGCGCCAGCAGGTTGCCCAGGCGTGGACGCAGCTCGCGGCGGTCGATGATCAGGTCGATTGCGCCGTGTTCCAACAGGAACTCGCTGCGCTGGAAACCTTCCGGCAGTTTTTCACGAACGGTCTGCTCGATCACACGCGGACCGGCGAAGCCGATCAGCGCTTTCGGCTCGCCGACGATCACGTCGCCCAGCATCGCCAGACTGGCGGAAACGCCGCCATAGACCGGGTCGGTCAACACGGAGATGAACGGAATGCCTTCTTCACGCAGGCGTGCCAGCACCGCCGAGGTCTTGGCCATCTGCATCAGCGAGATCAGGGCTTCCTGCATGCGCGCACCACCGGAGGCGGAGAAGCAGACCATCGGGCAACGGTTTTCCAGGGCGTAGTTGGCGGCGCGCACGAAGCGCTCACCGACGATGGCGCCCATGGAGCCGCCCATGAAGCTGAATTCAAACGCCGAAACCACGACAGGCATGCCCAGCAGGGTGCCACTCATGGAAACCAGTGCGTCTTTCTCGCCGGTCTGCTTCTGGGCAGCCACCAGGCGATCCTTGTACTTCTTGCCGTCGCGGAATTTCAGACGGTCAACCGGCTCCAGGTCGGCGCCCAGCTCAACACGGCCTTCGGCATCCAGGAAGATGTCGATGCGCGCACGTGCGCCGATACGCATGTGATGGTTGCATTTAGGGCAAACGTCCAGGGTCTTTTCCAGCTCCGGACGATACAGCACGGCCTCGCAGGACGGGCATTTGTGCCACAGGCCTTCAGGCACCGAGCTCTTCTTGACCTCCGAACGCATGATCGAAGGGATCAGCTTGTCTACCAACCAGTTGCTCATGCTTTCTTTCTCCAGTACCGGCGGCCCGAACGCTCTGGTTCGCGGCCCCGCGTATGCCCTTCAGCTAAATTCATGTGTGGCGATGATCGATGGATTGCCGGGTCAGCGGAACTGACCTGCGTACAACCCGAAAAGACCCTCAGCCTCTTTTCTACAGAGCTGTGGACGGCGGCAGTCTGCCAGCCGTCACATCAACGTACGGCGTTGATGAACGCCCGAATCTTTGCGTGATCCTTGATGCCCTTGCTCGCCTCTACCCCACCACTGACGTCCACGGCGTATGGCCGCACTCGGGCAATGGCGTCAGCGACGTTCTCCGGGGTCAGGCCGCCGGCCAGAATCAGCGGCTTGCTCAAGCCTTGCGGTATCAATGACCAGTCGAACGCCTCGCCGGTTCCACCGGGTACACCTTCGACATAGGTATCAAGCAAAACGCCACTGGCGCTCGGGTAGGCATTGCAGGCGGCGGCGATGTCATCGCCCGCCTTGACCCGCAGGGCCTTGATATATGGCCGGTGCCAGCCTTCGCACTCGGCAGCGGTCTCGTCGCCGTGAAATTGCAGCAGATCCAGCGGCACGGCATCGAGGATTTCCCCGAGCTCGCAACGGCTGGCATTGACGAACAGCCCTACCGTGGTCACGAATGGCGGCAATGCGGCGATGATCGCCCGCGCCTGCTGCACTGTCACCGCACGTGGGCTTTTAGCGTAGAACACGAACCCGATGGCATCGGCCCCGGCCTCGACGGCTGCCAACGCATCTTCTATGCGGGTAATCCCGCAAATCTTGCTGCGAACGGCCGACATGTCGATAAAAACCTCAGGGCAAATCCGGGAAAGTCCCGGATGGTAACAAATGCATTCGAGGGCGTCAGCCGTCAAGTTCCGAGAAACCCGTAAGGAAATGTGGCCCGATGAAACGCTCGGGTAACGGGAACTCGTCGTGGTACTCGACCTGCACCAGATACAGCCCGAACGGATGCGCCGTGACCCCGCCGGAGCGACGTTCGCGGCTTTCCAGCACTTCTTTCATCCACTCCGGCGGCCGCTCGCCGGCACCGATCGTCATCAGCACCCCGGCGATATTGCGCACCATGTGGTGCAGGAAGGCGTTGGCGCGGATGTCCAGCACGATCATCTTGCCGTGACGGGTCACGCGCAGATGATGCATCTGTTTGATCGGCGACTTGGCCTGACACTGACCGGCACGGAAGGCGCTGAAATCATGGGTACCAATCAGGTACTGCGCGGCCTCGGCCATGCGTTCCACGTCCAGTGGACGGTGATTCCAGGTGATTTCTTCATTGAGATGCGCCGGACGGATCTGATCGTTGTAGATCACGTAGCGATAACGCCGGGCAATGGCCTTGAACCGCGCATGGAAGTGCGCAGGCATGACCTTCGCCCAACTGACACTGATGTCGTGGGGCAGATTGATGTTGGCACCCATGACCCAGGCTTTCAGCGAGCGGTCGACCTGGGTGTCGAAATGTACGACCTGCCCGCAGGCATGCACGCCGGCGTCGGTGCGCCCGGCGCATTGCAGCGAGATCGGCGAATTGGCGACCTTCGACAAGGCTTTTTCCAGGGTTTCCTGCACGGTGAGCACACCCGTGGACTGGCGCTGCCAGCCGCTGTAGCGCGAACCCTTGTACTCAACGCCCAGGGCGACGCGAAAAAAGCCTTCGGGGGCCATTTCGGCGGCCGGGTTATCTATGTTTGCCAAGTCGGTACAGCCTGCTGATCTACAAAGGCGGGCATTATAAGGCGGCGCACCGGGGATACCAGACCCAAACAAAAACGGCAGCCTCGATGGGCTGCCGTTTGTTTACTGCCGAACGCTGACTCAGGCCAGGTGCGAAAGCATTTCCTTCGCTTCGCTCTTCTGCTTGTCATCACCCTCACTGAGCACTTCGTTGAGGATGTCGCGCGCGCCGTCGTTGTCGCCCATGTCGATGTAGGCCTGGGCCAGATCGAGTTTGGTGGCGGCTTCGTCGGTACCGGCGAGGAAGTCGAAGTCCTCGTCGTTCAGATCACCACCCAACGCTGCGTCGGCTTCGGTGAAGCTCGGCTCGTTGATGCTGCTCGACAGGCGATCCAGCTCGGCATTGACGTCGTCCAATTCGGCGGTGAAGGCATCCGGCTCAGCCGGGGTCGCATCCATCTCGTCGGCCAGGGACAGATCGAAATCGGCTGGCAGCTCCAGATCGTCCAGAGGGGCTTCAGCCACCACTGGCGGCTCGACCGGCGGCAGATCTTTCACGCTCTCGTCGAGATCCAGCAGGAAATCGTCGTCAGCCAGTTCAACCGGCACAGGCGCAGGATCAGCCCCGAGATCCAGGTCCAGATCGAAGTCGGACAGGTCGTCGAGGTTTTCCTTGATTTCGGTCTGTTGCTGCAGCACCGACTCGAAGCTCAGGTCGTCATCGGCCGGGAATTCGTCCAGCTCGACCGGCGCTTCAGGTTCGACAGCAGCCACAGGAGCGACAGGTTCCACCGGCTTGATGTTGTCGAGATCATCCAGGCTCAGGTCAAAAGCGCTGTCCAGATCGTCGTCCGCCTCGGCGGCAGGCGCTTCTGGCTCATCAAGCAGCAGTTCCTTGACGTAATCCTCGTCCAGCTCGGCCGCAATGGCCGCTGCCGCCAGACCGGCAGCCGCAACGACCGCCATGGCCGGGAAGCGTTTTTTCAGCTCTTCGACCTTGGCGAAGTTGTCGCCATTGGCAACCAGTTGGCGCTCCTGACCGACGAAGGCATCACGATCACCCTGGCGACCGTAGACTTCCATCAATTTCAGACGCAGGTCACTGCGCTGCGGCTCCTGGCTGACGCCCTCCTCCAGCAACGCCGCAGCCTGATTCAGACGACCGCCATCGATGTGCGACTGTGCTTTGTCCAGCACGTCATCGGAACGCTCGGCTGCCGGGGCTACCAGTGGCGCGGCGATCGGCTCGGCCATCACCACCGGAGCCACCACAGGGGCAGGCGCCGGGGCTGGAGCCGGTGCAGGCGTGAGCTTGACGCTTGCCGCCGGCACTTCCAGACCTTCGAAGCTGTCTTCCGGCAGATCGAGCTCAGGCGAGAACGACTGTTCTTCCAGGGCGCGGGCCATGCGCAGATGTTTCTCGGCTTCCTGTTGCGCCTTGCGACGACGGGCCAGCAGCAACAGCAGAAGCAGGAACACCACCGCACCACCACCGACCAGACCCAGCAGGATCGGGTTGGTCAGCAGTTCGTTGAAGGTCTTGTCTTCGTCGGCAGCAGGCTTCGGCTCGACCACTGGCTCAACCGGTGCCGGAGCGGCGGCTTCGGGCGCAGGTGCGGCAGGTGCCGCCTCGGCCGGAGTCGCCGGTGGAGTCGCAGCCAGTTCCGCAGTAATGGCCGGAACCGGCGCAACGGCTGGCGCAGCCGCGTCAGCTGCCGGCGCCGGAGCAGTGCCCGGGCCTTCAGCCTGCATTTTCGCCAGTTGATTGTTCTTCAGTTCGATCAGGCGTTGCAGTTTGTCCAGCTGGCTTTGCAGATCAGCCATGCGGCTTTTCAGCTCTGCATTGTCACGACGGGTGGTGTCGAGGCTTTCCTGAGTTACTGCCAGTTTGTTGCTCAGGGCCTTGGCATCACCGGCCGGGCCCTTGCCACGAGCCTTGCCGCTTTCGGCGGAAACGAGGCTCAGGTTGTCCTTGGCATTCTGCGCAGCACCGGCATTGGCGCGGCCACGCTTGGTGGCATCGAGCTGTTGCTGACCAGTGCCTGGCTTGGCCACGTAACGACGCCCCTGACGCCAGGCCTCGTTCTGCGCGGCCACTTCGGCAATCGCCTTGGACTGCGGCAGCGCAGTGCTTTGCACCTGATCCGGCAGACGCAGCACCTGGCCGGTTTTCAGGCGGTTGATGTTGCCGTCGATGAATGCGTCAGGGTTCAGAGCCTGAATCGCCAGCATGGTTTGCTGGATCGAACCGCCAGTGCGCGCCTTGGCTGCGATTTCCCACAGGGTATCGCGCGGCGTGGTAGTGTGGCTCGGATGCGTGGCGCCGGTAGTGGGTGCGGTGATCGTCTGCGACGGCGCCGGTTGCGCAGCGGCATCAGCGGTCTGCGGCGAGAACTTCGACGGATCCAGCAGCACGCTGTAATCGCGCAGCAGGCGGCCGTTCGGCCACATCACCTGTACGAGGAATTTCACCATCGGTTCCGACAGCGGCTTGCTCGAGGTTACGCGCAGCACGCTTTTGCCGCTGGCGTTGAGCACCGGGGTGAAGGTCAGATCATTGAGGAAGGCCTGGCGATCAACGCCGGCCTTGGCGAAATCTTCCGGCGAGGCCAGGCTCGGAACCACTTCGGCAGCCGTGAGATCCTTGACATCGAGCAGCTCGATTTCCGCCACCAGCGGCTGGTTCAGGGTCGACTTCAGGGTCAGCTCCCCGAGCCCGAGGGCATGCGCCATACCGGAGGACAGCGCCGAGGCGGCCGCTATTGCTAACACCAGTTTGCGAACTTGAACCATAGCCTCTTCCTTTGTTTGAACGTTCCTCGGCCAGCGAGAAGATGTTGATTGTCGCTGCCGTAAGGCATTGCGCGCGACGACGACAGCATGCCGCGCGCGATCATTTCTTTGATGCCCCGGAAAGTCCCGGAGGGTATTACGTCATCAAGCGATCTGGCCAAGCATAGCGCCCGGCTAGAATCAGTCGACAAATTGTTGCCAAGTATCTTTTACAGCAGGTCTTTTATCAACAACTCGGCCACTTGCACCGCGTTGAGCGCCGCGCCTTTGCGTACGTTATCTGACGTCAGCCACAGATTAAGTTCCGACGGCTCGTCGACACCGCTACGCACCCGCCCGACATAGACCACGTCCTGCCCCACCGCGTCACCGACAGCGGTCGGGTAATCGCCGGCCTCGACCAGCTCGATCCCCTCGGCGTCTTCAAGCGCGGCATTGACCTTTTCCAGGTCGACCGCGCTCGCTGACTGCAAGGTCACGCTAAAGCTATCGCCAAAAAACACCGGGGCTTGAACGCAACTTGCGGAAATCTTTAATGAAGGTTTGGCCAGCACCTGGCGCAGCTCGCGCACCAGACGTTTTTCCAGCAGCGTGTGGCCGTGCGCGTCCGGCGTGCCGACCTGAGCCAACAGGTTGAACGCCATCTGCCGATCGAAGAATGTCGGCTCCAGCGGGCGCATGTTCAGCAGCTCCGTCGTCTGACGGGCCAGCTCGGCAACCGCCTCACGGCCCTGGGCAGAAACGGCCAGATTGGCGGTGACATGCACATATTGCAGATCGACCAGATCGAGCAACGGCGCCAGCACCACGGCCAGAGTAGTAGCCGACGGGCTCGGGCTGCTGACCTGGAACGGCACTTTCAAACCGGCCAGTACATCGGCATTGGCCTCCGCCACTACTTGCGGCGCCTGATCCGCCGGCAAGGCGCCAGACAGATCCACCAGCGAGCAACCCGCCGCATGGGCGCGAGCCGCGTAGCTCAGGGTGATCGCCGGGCCGGCGGCAAAGAACGCCAGTCTGACCTTGCTGAAATCGAACTCGTCGACTTCGCGCACGCGCACGTTCTTGTTGCGAAACAGCACCGAGCTGCCGGCGGATTCGCTGCTGGCCAGCAGGTGCAGGTTGCCGACCGGAAAGTCGCGCTCCTCGAGAATCTGCACAAGGGTTTCGCCGACAATACCGGTGGCGCCGATCACGGCAATATCAATGGGCTGACTCATGGTGCGACCTCTGGTGGAACGGGGGAGCGGCACTTTACCGGGTGGCTGCCAGACAGGCAAAAAAAACCCGCGCCTCTTGCAAGGCACGGGTTCGTTCATTGCTTCAAGCGATCAACGCTCCAGCAGGATCCGCAGCATGCGGCGCAGCGGCTCGGCCGCACCCCACAGCAACTGGTCGCCGACGGTGAACGCGCCAACGAACTGCGAACCCATGTTCAGCTTGCGCAGACGACCGACCGGTACGTTCAGGGTGCCGGTGACTTTCGTCGGGCTCAGCTCCTGCATGCTGATTTCACGGTTGTTCGGCACCAGCTTGACCCATGGGTTGTGCTGGCTGATCAGCCCTTCGATGTCGGCGATCGGCACGTCTTTGTTCAGCTTGATGGTCAGCGCCTGGCTGTGGCAGCGCATGGCGCCGATGCGCACGCAGATGCCGTCGACCGGGATCGGGCTCTTGAAGCGGCCGAGGATCTTGTTGGTCTCGGCCTGGGCCTTCCACTCTTCGCGGCTCTGGCCGTTCGGCAGTTCCTTGTCGATCCACGGGATCAGGCTGCCTGCCAGCGGTACACCGAAGTTTTCGGTCGGGTACGCGTCGCTGCGCATGGCTTCGGCCACACGACGGTCGATGTCGAGGATCGCGCTGGCAGGATCGGCCAGTTGATCGGCGACAGCGGCGTGGGTCGCGCCCATCTGCTTGATCAGTTCACGCATGTTCTGCGCGCCGGCACCGGAGGCCGCCTGATAGGTCATGGCGCTCATCCACTCCACCAGACCGGCCTCGAACAGACCGCCCAGGCCCATCAGCATCAGGCTGACGGTGCAGTTGCCGCCGATGTAGTTCTTGGTGCCCGCATCGAGCTGCTGGTCGATGACCTTGCGGTTGACCGGATCGAGGATGATGACGGCGTCGTCGTTCATCCGCAGGCTCGAGGCCGCGTCGATCCAGTAACCCTGCCAGCCGGCTTCGCGCAGCTTCGGGAACACTTCGCTGGTGTAGTCGCCGCCCTGGCAGGTCAGGATCACGTCGAGGGTCTTCAGCTCTTCAATGCTGTAAGCGTCCTTGAGCGGAGCAATGTCCTTGCCCACGGACGGGCCTTGGCCACCGACATTGGAAGTGGTGAAAAACACCGGCTCAATAAGATCGAAATCCTGCTCTTCCAGCATCCGCTGCATGAGCACGGAACCGACCATACCGCGCCAACCGATCAGACCTACACGTTTCATCGCAACTACACCTTCTTGAAAAGTGGGCCGCTGCTTTGTATTGAATTTCGCAGCGGGCCCGAGAGATTACAGATTCCGCAGCGCGGCGACTACTGCGTCACCCATTTCCTGCGTACCGACTTTAGTGCAACCGGTCGAAAAGATGTCGCCGGTGCGCAGGCCTTGATTCAGCACCACGCTGACCGCTTTCTCGATGGCATCCGCCGCTTCGTGCAGATTGAAGCTGTAACGCAGCATCATCGACACCGACAGAATGGTCGCCAGCGGGTTGGCGATGCCTTTGCCAGCGATGTCCGGTGCCGAACCGTGGCAAGGCTCGTACATGCCCTTGTTGTTGGCATCCAGCGAAGCCGACGGCAGCATGCCGATGGAGCCGGTGAGCATCGACGCTTCGTCGGACAGGATGTCGCCGAACATGTTGTCGGTGACGATCACGTCGAACTGCTTCGGTGCGCGCACCAGTTGCATGGCGGCGTTGTCGACGTACATGTGGCTCAGTTCGACCTCAGGGTAATCCTTGGCCACCTGCTCGACCACTTCACGCCACAACTGGCTGGACGCCAATACGTTGGCCTTGTCCACCGAGCACAGCTTCTTGCCACGGACCATGGCCATGTCGAAACCGACACGGGCGATACGGCGGATTTCGCTTTCGCTGTACGGCAGCGTGTCGTAGGACTGACGCTCGCCGTTTTCCAGGGTACGGGTGCCACGCGGCGCGCCGAAATAGATGCCACCGGTCAGCTCACGGACGATCAGGATGTCCAGGCCGGAAACGATTTCCGGCTTCAGGCTCGAGGCATCGGCCAGTTGCGGGTACAGGATCGCCGGACGCAGGTTGCCGAACAGGCCCAGTTGCGCACGGATTTTCAGCAGACCGCGCTCAGGGCGGATGTCACGTTCGATGGCGTCCCATTTCGGGCCGCCCACGGCGCCCAGCAGCACAGCGTCGGCAGCGCGGGCACGGTCGAGGGTTTCATCGGCCAGCGGCACGCCGTGCTTGTCGATGGCGGCGCCACCGATCACGTCATGGCTCAGCTCGAAGCCCAGGCTGTACTTGTCATTGGCCAGCTCCAGCACCTTGACCGCTTCGGCCATGATTTCCGGACCAATACCGTCGCCTGGGAGAATCAGAATCTGCTTGCTCATGCTTTCCTCGTGTCTTCAGTCGGTGCGCCAGCGACTGGCGCGCCCGGAAAAATACTTATTGTTCCAAGATTACTTTTCAGCCCAGAGCACCAGTACATCTGTACTGAACGAACCATCGGCCTCAATCTCAAAATATTCGCGCACTTCGTTGCCCATCGATTGCTGCAACTGGCGGATTGCGGCGCGCATCACTTCGGGCGTGCGCATGCGCTCGACCCAGCTGTTGTACTCCAGACGCAGGCGCTGACGCGTGGTGCTGCGGGTGTGCAGACCGGCCTCGCTGACCTGGCGCAGCCACTCACCGGCAGAATAATCGCGCACATGGCTGGTGTCGCGCAGCACTTCGACGCTCTGCAAATAGGTGTCGAACAGCGGACTGCCCGGCGACAGCACATCAATGAACGCCGCCACGCCACCCGGCTTCAGCACCCGACGCACTTCGCGCAGGGCCACGCCGAGGTCGCTCCAATGGTGCGCCGAATAGCGGCTGAACACGAAGTCGAACTCGCCATCGGCGAACGGCAGGCGCTCGGCCGCACCGTTGACTGTGGAAACGTTGTTCAAACCGCGATCAACCGCAGCAGCGGCCACCACATCGAGCATCTGCTGCGACAGGTCGTAGGCCACCACTTCCTTCACCAGTGGGGCGACGTGAAAACTCACGTGCCCGGCGCCGCACCCCAGGTCCAGCACCCGAGCCTCGCCCTGCCCCGCCAGCTCAGCCTGCAGCAGCGCAAATTCAGTGCCTTGAGCGTGAACGGCGCTGCTCAGGTAGGCGGCGGCCTGTTCACCGAATTGCTTCTGTACAACCTGACTGTGCTGGGCGGTGCTGGTCATGGGGACTTCCTTTGTTGGGGTTCAACCTTTCAAATTCAGGCGTCGCGGAACAACCACGGCTGGCTCGCACGATGTTTGGCTTCAAACGCCGCAATCGCATCGCCGTCCTGCAAGGTCAGGCCGATGTCGTCCAGACCGTTGAGCAGGCAGTGTTTGCGGAACGCGTCGATCTCGAAGCGGTACACCTTGCCGTTCGGGCTGGTCACGGTCTGCTCGTGCAGATCGATCTGCAACTGATAACCCGGCGCGGCCTCGACCTGCTTGAACAGTTCATCGACTTCGGCATCGCTCAAGATGATCGGCAACAAGCCGTTCTTGAAGCTGTTGTTGAAGAAGATGTCGGCGTAGCTTGGCGCGATGATGCTGCGGAAACCGTATTCTTCCAGCGCCCAAGGCGCGTGCTCACGGCTGGAGCCGCAACCGAAGTTTTCGCGGGCCAGCAACACGCTGGCGCCTTGATAACGCTCGGCGTTGAGCACGAATTCCTTGTTCAACGGGCGCTTGGAGTTGTCCTGATACGGCTGGCCGACATCCAGGTAACGCCATTCGTCGAACAGGTTCGGGCCGAAACCGGTGCGCTTGATCGACTTCAGAAACTGTTTCGGGATGATCTGGTCGGTGTCGACGTTGGCACGATCCAGAGGTGCGACAAGGCCAGTGTGCTGGGTAAAAGCTTTCATGCTGCGCTCCTCAGATCAATTCACGAACGTCGATGAAACGACCGTTCACCGCCGCCGCAGCGGCCATGGCCGGGCTGACGAGGTGGGTACGGCCACCGGCGCCCTGACGGCCTTCGAAGTTACGGTTGGACGTCGAGGCGCAATGCTCGCCGGACTCCAAACGGTCCGGGTTCATCGCCAGACACATCGAGCAACCCGGCTCACGCCATTCGAAACCGGCTTCGAGGAAGATCTTGTCCAGACCTTCGGCCTCGGCCTGCGCCTTCACCAGACCCGAGCCCGGCACCACGATGGCCTGCTTGATGGTCGATGCGACCTTGCGGCCCTTGGCGATCACCGCTGCAGCGCGCAGGTCTTCGATGCGCGAGTTGGTGCAGGAACCGATGAATACGCGGTCGAGCTGGATGTCGGTGATCGCCTGATTGGCGGTCAGACCCATGTATTTCAAGGCGCGGACGATCGAGTCGCGCTTGACCAGATCCATTTCTTTGGCCGGGTCCGGCACGTTCTGATCAACGGCCAATACCATTTCCGGCGAAGTGCCCCAGCTGACTTGCGGCTTGATCTGTGCGGCGTCGAGTTCGACCACGGTGTCGAAATGCGCGTCGGCGTCAGACACCAGGTCTTTCCAGGATTCAACCGCCAGATCCCACTCGGCGCCTTTCGGTGCAAACGGGCGACCCTTGACGTAATCCACAGTCTTCTGGTCCGCCGCCACCAGGCCCACCCGGGCGCCGGCTTCGATGGACATATTGCAGATGGTCATGCGGCCTTCGATGGACAAATCACGGATCGCGCTGCCGGCGAATTCGATGGCATGGCCGTTACCGCCGGCGGTGCCGATCTTACCGATCACGGCAAGGACGATGTCCTTGGCGGTCACGCCGAACGGCAACTGGCCTTCGACGCGCACCAGCATGTTCTTCATTTTCTTGGCGACCAGGCACTGGGTGGCGAGCACGTGCTCGACCTCGGAAGTGCCAATACCGTGGGCCAATGCGCCGAACGCACCGTGGGTCGAGGTGTGCGAGTCGCCGCAGACCACGGTCATGCCCGGCAAGGTCGCGCCCTGCTCCGGGCTGATCACGTGGACGATGCCCTGGCGCACGTCGTTCATCTTGAATTCGACGATGCCGTATTCATCGCAGTTGTCGTCGAGGGTCTGAACCTGTAAACGCGAGACCTGGTCGGCAATGGCGCTGATGCCGCCCTTGCGCTCCGGAGTGGTCGGTACGTTGTGGTCCGGGGTCGCGATGTTGGCATCGATGCGCCACGGCTTGCGCCCGGCCAGACGCAGGCCTTCGAAGGCTTGCGGCGAGGTCACTTCGTGGATGATGTGACGATCGATATAGATCAGCGCCGAACCATCGTCGCGCTGCTTGACCAAATGCGAATCCCAGAGCTTGTCGTAGAGCGTTTTGCCGGCCATCAGACGTTTCCTCATCAGCTTGTTTCTATGCCCTGGGCTTATCAATAACCCTTTGGCTTGTGAGGCCGATCCTATGGGGTTAGATTGAATAACTCAAATTCATATTTTTTATGCTTTGGATAACCAACTGGAATACGAACATGGATCTGGCCAACCTCAATGCTTTTATCGCCATCGCCGAGTCCGGGAGCTTCTCCGGCGCCGGTGAACGTCTGCACCTGACGCAACCGGCGATCAGCAAACGCATCGCCGGGCTTGAGCAGCAATTGAACGTGCGGCTGTTCGACCGGCTGGGTCGTGAAGTGGGCCTGACCGAGGCCGGCCGGGCACTTCTGCCGCGGGCTTATCAGATTCTCAACGTGCTCGATGACACCCGCCGCGCCCTGACCAACCTCACCGGCGAAGTCACCGGCCGCCTGACCCTGGCCACCAGTCACCACATCGGCCTGCACCGTTTGCCGCCCCTGTTGAGGGAATACACCCGCCGTTACCCACAGGTGGCGCTGGATATTCAGTTCCTCGATTCGGAAGTGGCCTACGAGGAAATTCTCCATGGCCGCGCAGAGCTGGCGGTCATCACCCTGGCGCCGGAGCCGCACACACTGGTCAAGGCCACGCCGGTCTGGGATGACCCGCTGGACTTCGTGGTCGCCCCGGAACACACATTGATCAGCAACGGCGCTGTCACATTGGCGGACATTGCCGGTCATCCGGCGGTTTTCCCCGGCGGCAACACCTTTACCCACCATATTGTCCAACGCCTGTTCGAGGCTCAGGGCCTGACGCCGAACATCGCCATGAGCACTAACTACCTGGAAACCATCAAGATGATGGTCTCAATCGGCCTGGCCTGGAGCGTTTTGCCGCGCACCATGCTCGATGAACAGGTGGCGCGCATACCTTTGCCGGGCATACAGCTCAGTCGCCAGCTAGGCTATATCCTGCACACCGAACGGACGCTGTCGAATGCTGCACGGGCGTTTATGGCCCTGCTGGACGCGCAAATCGATCTGCCAGGGACTCACGGCTGACTTGTGCTAATCCTATAGAGCTGCCGTCCCCTGTGCCTAACGCCCAAATCAGCTCAAGGCCCCTTAACAATGCCGAAATCTGTTGACCGTATTCCGCCGATGCCGCGTATTCAGGCCATTGATCCACGGCGTTCCGAACAGAGCTGGGAGAGCGCGCCGCAATTGCTCGCGGCGCTCAACGGCGCCCGCCTCGGCGCCTGGTATTGGGATATCGAGCGCGGGCAGATCAGTTGGTCGCGGGGCACTCAGGCCCTGTTCGGCTTCGATCCACGGCAGCCGCTGCCCGAAGACCTGGAATACCTCGACCTGCTGCCGCCGGAAGACCGGGCGAAAACCATTCGTGCCTTCCACGCGGTGATTGCCGGCGCGCCGCTGGAACAGGCGATGCACCACCGCATTCGCTGGCCCGACGGCAGCCTGCACTGGCTGGAGATCAATGGCAGCCTGCTACCGGACAAACATGGCCGCCCCCGAATGATCGGGGTGATCCGTGAAATCACCCACCAGCGGCAACGGGAACAGGCCCTCAGCAGCTCGGAGAAACGTTTCGCCACACTGTTTCACCTGTGCCCGAACATGGTGTTGCTGACCCGCCAGGAAGACGGCCTGATCAGCGAGGCCAACCAGTATTTCGAAAGTCTGTTCGGCTGGCCGGTGCAGAGCGCCATCGGGCGCACCACCCTGGAGCTGGGCTTGTGGGTGCATCCCGAGCAGCGAGCCGAGCTAGTCAAGAAAACCAAGGCCAAGGGCGAGCTGATCAGCATGGAGGTGCAGTTCCGCGCCAGTAACGGCCAGGTTCACGACGGGATTCTCAGCGCACAAAAGGTCGAACTCGAGGGCCAGCCTTACCTGTTGAGCACTTTTCTCGACACCACCGAGCGCAAAGCCGCCGAACATGCGCTCAAGGACAGTCAGGAACGCCTCGATCTGGCACTGGACTCGGCGCAGCTCGGCACCTGGGACTGGCACATTCCCAGCGGCATGCTCTACGGCTCGGCCCGGGCCGCGCAACTGCACGGGCTGGAGCCGATTCCGTTCCACGAATCTTTTGACGAATTCTTCGAAGGCGTGCCCGGCGAGGAACGCGACAGCATGCGCGATGCCTACCGCAGCCTGCGCGAAGGACCGGCAGGTAATTATCAGCTGACGTATCGCGTGCAACTGCCGGACGGCAGTTCGCGCTATCTGGAAAGCCGCGCCCGCCTCTATCGCGACGAAAACGGCGCGCCGCTGCGCATGGCCGGCACCCTGCTCGATATCACCGATCAAGTCGAACGCGAGCAGCGCCTCGTGGCTTCCGAAGAGAAATTCGCCACCCTGTTCCAGGTCAGCCCCGACCCGATCTGCGTGACCCGCCAGGAAACCGGGGAGTTCATCGAGATCAACTCCAGCTTCACCCAGACTTTCGGCTGGAGCGCCACCGATGTCATCGGCCACACCGCCGAAGAAATCGGCCTGTGGGACGCCTCGGCGAAAAGCCTGCAACGCATCGAACGGGTGATCCGCGAACAGGGCCTGAGCAACGTCGCGATCATCGTCCAGCACAAGGACGGCCAATCGCTGACCTGTGTGATTTCCAGCCGCCAGATCAGCGTCGGCAACCAGCCGTGCATCGTCACCACGCTGCGCGACATCACCCAGCAACAGCGCTCGGAAGCGGCGCTCAAGGCCAGTGAAGAGAAGTTCGCCAAGGCGTTTCACTCCAGCCCCGACGCCATCACCATCACCGAACGCGACACCGGGCGTTATCTGGAAGTCAACGACGGTTTCTGTCGCCTGACCGGCTACCGTGCCGACGAAGTGGTGGGCAAAACCGTGTATCAGGTCGGCATCTGGGCCGAGGAAAAACAACGCTCGGGATTGCTCGCCGAGCTACAGATCAAGGGCCGTGTGCATCATCAGGAAATGCTCGGGCGCAACAAGCGCGGGGAATTGCTGACGGTGGAGGTTTCGGTCGAGCCGATCACCCTCAACGAAATCGCCTGCCTGCTGATGACCGCCCGGGACGTCAGCCTGCTGAAGAACGCCGAAGCGCAGATCCGCCATCTGGCCTATCACGATCCGCTGACCAACCTGCCCAACCGCGCATTGCTGATGGATCGCTTGAGCCAGCAGATCGCCCTGCTCAAGCGCCACAATTTGCGCGGCGCGCTGCTGTTTCTCGATCTCGATCACTTCAAACACATCAACGACTCGCTCGGCCATCCGGTCGGCGATACCGTGCTGAAGATCATCACCGCGCGCCTCGAAGCCAGTGTGCGCATGGAAGACACCGTGGCGCGGCTTGGTGGCGATGAATTCGTGGTGTTGCTCAGCGGCCTGGAAGGCACGCGCAATGAGGTCAGCGTTCAGGTGCGGGAGTTGGCCGACACCATTCGCGAACTGCTTTCGGAGCCGATGTTCCTCGACGGCCAGCGCCTGCAAGTGACGCCGAGCATCGGCGTAGCGCTGATTCCCGATCACGGCTCGACCCCGACCGACCTGCTCAAACGCGCGGACATCGCGCTGTACCGGGCCAAGGACTCCGGGCGCAACACCACGCAGATGTACCACAACACCATGCAGAAAGCCGCCAGCGAACGGCTGCGCATGGAAACCGATTTGCGACTGGCACTGTCCCGTGGCGAATTCAACGTACATTTCCAGCCGCAAGTGGACGCCCGGGACAACCGCATCATCGGCGCCGAAGCGCTGGTGCGCTGGAATCACCCGGAACTCGGCGCACAATCGCCGACCGAATTCATCAAGGTCCTGGAAGACAGCGGGCTGATCCTTGAGGTCGGCACCTGGATCCTCGATGAGGCCTGCGATGCCTTCAAGCAATTGATCGCCGACGGCCTGATCGATCCGCTGGCGTTCAGTCTGTGCGTGAACATCAGCCCCCGGCAGTTCCGCCAGAACGACTTCGTTGAACGTATCGAACACAGCATGACCAGCCATGGCCTGCCCTGCTCGTTGCTGAAACTGGAAATCACCGAAGGCATCGTGATCCAGAACCTGGAAGACACCATCAGCAAGATGCGCCGTCTGAAAAAGCTCGGCGTGAGCTTCGCCATGGACGATTTCGGTACCGGTTATTCATCGCTGACCTACCTCAAGCGCCTGCCGGTGGACACCCTGAAGATCGATCAGTCCTTCATCCGCGACGCCACCAGCGACCCCAACGACGCGGAGATCATTCGCGCCATCGTCGCCATGGCCCGCAGCCTGGAACTGGAGGTGATCGCCGAAGGCGTGGAAACACCTGAGCAGCTGGAGTTTCTGCAAGGGCTGGGCTGCCATTTGTATCAGGGGTATCTGCACAGTCGGCCGGTGGCGCTGGAGGTGTTGAAAGGCTTGCTGGAGTGAGCTGGCACCTGCGGTTGCGTTCCGCCGGTGTTGCCGCCAGACCGGGAATTGCCAGGGTTGGCGGCAACCTGTAGGGTCGCGTTTTTTCGCGCCGTTTCGAGATCGATCATGCAGGATGCAACCCTCCCCCGCCCGGCCCTGCTGGGTATTGACCTTGGCACCACCAACAGTTTGATCGCCGTCTGGCAGGACGGCCAGGCCCGACTGATCCCCAACGCCCTCGGCGACGTGCTCACACCTTCCGTCGTCAGTCTCGATGAAGACGACAGCATTCTGGTAGGCAAAGCGGCACGCGCCCGGCTGACCACTCACCCGGAGCGCACAGCGGCGGCGTTCAAGCGCTTCATGGGCAGTGACAAGCGTCTGGAACTGGGCGAGCGCTCATTCAGCCCGGAAGAACTCTCGGCACTGGTGCTCGGCTCACTCAAGCAGGACGCCGAAGCCTTTCTCGGCCACCCGGTATCTGAAGCGGTGATTTCCGTGCCGGCGTATTTCAGTGACGAGCAACGCAAACGCACGCTGTTCGCCGCCGAGCTTGCGGGCCTGAAAGTTTCCCGACTGATCAACGAACCGACCGCTGCCGCCATGGCCTACGGGCTGCACGAACAGAAATTCGAACGCACACTGATCTTCGATCTGGGCGGCGGGACCTTCGATGTCACGGTACTGGAATATGCACTGCCGCTGATCGAGGTCCATGCGTCCACCGGTGACAACTTTCTGGGTGGCGAAGACTTTACCGCCGCACTGTTGAACGCCTGTCTGAAAAACTGGCAACTGACCCCGTCGATGATTGATGCGCAAAGCATGGCCAGCCTGGGCGATGCCCTGGAACAACTCAAATGCAAACTCGGCGAAGGCAATCAATCGTTGAGCTGGCGCCATGTCGACAAACTGTATGAATGGTCGCTGGACGAAGCCGCTGCCGTGAAGATCTGGGAACCCTTGCTGGCACGATTGCGCGCACCGATCGAACAAGCTCTGCGCGACGCGCGCCTGAAACCACGGGATCTCGACAGTCTGGTGCTGGTGGGCGGCGCGACGCGGATGCCTGCGGTGCAACAGTTGGTCGCTACACTGTTCGGACGCCTGCCTTACCGGCATCTTGATCCGGACACGATTGTCGCACTGGGTGCAGCGACGCAAGCGGCGTGCAAGGCGCGTGATGGTGCGATTGAGGAACTGATCCTGACCGATGTCTGCCCGTATACGCTGGGCATCGAGACCATGCGTGGCAAAGGCATCGACGGGGCTTTTTCGCCAATCATCGAACGCAATACCATCATTCCAACGTCACGGGTGGAGCGCTACCACACAACTTATCCCCGGCAGGAGCTGCTGCGCATTGCCGTTTACCAGGGTGAACGGCCATGGGTACGTGACAACATCCTCATTGACGCTTTCGATGTCACCTTGACGCCGAACGATAACATCCAGGAGCTGGACGTACGCTTCAGTTACGACATCAACGGTTTGCTCGAAGTCGACGTCACGTTGCTCGAGACTGGCGAACGGCACAGCCACAGCATCGATCGCAGTCCCACCGGACTGGATGAACAAGCGCGCAGAGACAGCCATAACCGGCTGTCAACGCTGAAAGTCCATCCGCGTGATGCATTGCCCAACCGCACACTGCTGGCCCGACTGGAGCGGGCATGGATGCAGAGTCTGGGCACGCAGCGAGAACACATTGCCGAGTGGCTGCACCACTTCACCACTGTACTCGGCGGGCAGCAGCCGGCAGAGATCACCAGCCACCGCTCGGAAATCAACAAGGCGCTGGACCAACTGCGCCTCTAACCGTTGAGTCGCCGCAGCGCAGCCTGCAGGCCACCGGACAGCATTTCGTCACCGCCGCTGTCCGGCGGCACGCCGTATCGGTTGGGCAGTTTGTCGCCGGGAAAACCGAACAACAGCAATGGCAGGAACGGCAAGACCGGTGACAGCGCCATGAATATCAGCAACGTGGGCAGACCTCGCCCCATGTCGTGCAATCGGCGCAGAGTGGCGCCGAATAACAACAGAACACTGAGCAACAGGATCAGAATCCCAAAGAGCGTGGTACCACTGATAAGACCTGCGACCGGCGCAATCACCACACACCCCAGGACCTGCGCGATAAAAGCCTTGCGCCCCAATCGCGACCCCAGGCGCCAGATCGCACCCGCCGGTACCGGTTGAATATCACTTTTGGCCAGCATCAAACGCTCCGACCAGGACAGCAACGCACACAGCGCCAGACGCAAACCGATACTGTTCTGCATGTCATCCTTGCCCTGCTGCAATTGGCGCAACACCCGGGTTTTCAGGACACCGGCAGCGCCATGGCGAACCATGCCCTTGAGCGCATCCAGCGCCTCGTACGCCAACAGTTTGTCGACACCAAAATCCGTCAACACCTTGCGCGGTGGCCACACCGGTTCACCCTTGATCAAGGCGTCGCGAAAACCCTCGAACCAGTCGTCTTCGCAACTGACCGCCGCGATCGATTGCAGCAAGACACGATGCTGCTCGGCGCTCAGGCTCGGGTCGTGATAAAGCACGCCCCAGAACATCAACAAACCCAGAAGATCGTCGCCACATGCAGCGCGGTCGCTTTCGATACAGGTGTAAAGCAGGGTATTGGATGGCAATCGGGCGCTGTCGAGTGCCTGTTGCACACTGAACAATTGCTGCACCAACAAGCCGTGCACCGGGTCATCGCCTTGCAGCCAGCCCAGCAGTCCGTCGCAATTACCTTGCTCACGTTGCAAACGCCGCAACAGTGGCTGCAATCGACTCAAAGGATGAGCCGGATTGAACGGCAGACTCTCCAGGCATTGTCCATCGATCAATTGCAGCCAGCGCTCCGGCTGATCGAGCAACGCCAGTAAAAACAATGTCTGTGCATGCCACTCCCAGGCAGCATCGCCCAGCCCGACCGGCGGCAACCCTGTCCCGCGGCGACTCAACTGAAGAAGCAGATCGAGCTCGGACAAGTCACAGTCGTCTTTGACGGCACCCAACCTGAATGCTTCGGCGATTCGCTCCAGCGCGGCATCACTGTAGGGCCGCAAGCGACGCAACCACAGTCGACAGACCTTGTGCAGCTCACCTTTTGTCAGTTCCTGCGGCAATTGTCGCGGTGTTGAATCCGCTTCGCTGAAGGCACTCATCGCCTGCGCAATCGGCGCATCACTCAACCAGCGCAGGTGCTGCCCGGCCTGAGCCTTGAACCCGCTCAACACCAGGCATTCGAGCGCATCGACCGGCAGCGGCTGGTCCAGAATCTGCTGCAGCAAGACCGCATCCCCTCGATGCAACGCCCAGGCATGTCGGTACAGATGAAGCAGTCGGCTGTCGGCATTTTCACCCAGCAACTGCGCCAGCAACGGAAGTTCATCGCCCGTCATGCGCCACCCGACAAAACTCTGCGCCAGGTTATCAAGCTTCAACCGCCCGACACCCAACCAACGGTTCAGCGTCTCGGGACGTTGTGAGGGACTGCCATACACCTGGGCGTCATCCCCAAGATCCGCAGGCCAGTCAGAAAAATTGCCCAGACAATCGAACGCCTGAATCAGCAGAGGCAGAAAAGTCGGTTGCCGCTTGGTACACAGTTCCAGCAGACGACTTTCGGCCATCGGATGGCGATGCTCATCCCACAACCGGATCCAGTACGGCAATGCCTGATCGTCATTCCCCAACAGACTGCTCTGACAGGCCACCAGGTACAGCCAGTCCACATCATCGGGTGATTCAAGTTGCTGTTCGACACAGCACTGCAAGAGTGTCGGCGCACCGATGCCCGCCTGCGTGAATTGCACCAGCAAACGCTTGATGAACGCTGCATCATGCGGCAACGGCAGGCAGGTGTGCTGGTTGGCGAAATCGGCGAACTCATGGAGCGGACGCTGGGTGAAGATGAAATCGAGGCTACGGGCGTACCAGAGTGATTCGGTCTGCGCGGCTTCTGACCAGGTGCTCATCAGATTGGTATCAAACGGATCGGGCGTTTCGATTCGCCGCAGAAAGGCTTCCACCCGTTGAGCGTCGTTGAACTCCAGATCCAGCAGTTGCTGGTCCCAGGCCATACGCCTGGCCAACAGATTCGCGCAACGATAGGACAGCGGACCGGCGTCGGCCATCCGGTGGTAGAGCCCCCAACTGAGTTCATCAAGGTGTTCCAGTGACAGCTCATCCAGCGCCCGGACAAATGCCTGCCACGCCTCGAAATTGAACCGTAGCGCGGGATCATCAAGCAACTCGCAGAAATCCATGAACGCCTGCGGGACCTCGACAAGCTCCTGCTCTGACTCTTCAATGCCTTCTTCTGGCCCGTCTTCCTCGTCTTCACGCGCCAAGCGTAAGGCGTTTTCGTAGGCCATGCGCAGAGCCTGAAACCCTTCAGGATCGGTTTCCGGATGATGCGACGGCAGACGTGCGCGGTAGGCATCGCGAATCAGGGTTTCGTCGGAAGTGGGCTCGATGCCCAGGCGAATCCAGCAACTCATGACCAGTCGAACTCCTTGAGCGATGCCGGACGGGGTAACGAATCAATCTCCATGTGCCAAGGCAAATCCGCCAGAAAGTGCGGGATGTTCTGGGCGAGGCCACGGACGATTCGCAGGTTATGAGCACTGTCCCCTTGCCGCTCCAGCTCGCAGGCCAGTTCGTCGTCGCTTTTGCTCAAGCAGCACCAAAAGGTGCGCCCCACAACAAATCCATTGAAGTAGGACATCCAGCTACCGTAGTGAAATTGTGCCCTGACGGCCAAACGACTGTGCAGCCAGTTGCTTTCGATCAGATCAATCCATTGGTTGCGCACCGCACAACGCAAGAGGAAACCCATCCGCCCATAGTCCCAGGACAAAATCCCTCCAGGACCGCAACTGCCGAAAGTGCGACTGGCAAACTCGTGCAAAACACGCTCACGGGGACTCAGATCTTCAAGCAAGGCGTGCCATTGACTCGGCAAACAACGCTGCCACGCCAGATAGGCTCCACTCAGGTTTTTGGCATGACCGTCGTCCGTCATCCATTGGAGCATGTCGAACAACTGCCGCCGGTCATCGATGCCCCAGCTGTCTTTCAGATCGATGTAATGGTCATCGCAGAACGCGGGGTCGTCATACCCGGCGCCGGTGTTGAGCGCTGCCATAGGCGCAGAGAGGGCGCACAGCCAGCGCTGTTGAATATCGTCCATGAGAAAAGGCTCCAGGCCGACCGGTAAGGATGGGGGTCGGCAAAACTGCGGCGGATTGTAGAGAAACCGCCGCTTCCGGCAAAGCAGAACCGCAGTATTCCTGCGCCCACAAAAAAGGCCCCGACGTATCGGGGCCTTCATTCAGCGGCTTATCGCCCGTTCAGACGATTTGTTTCTGCAAGTGAATCAGTGTTGCAGCGCCGGCTTCTGCGTCCCGTTGATCGGGATGCGTTTGGCTTTCGCTTCTTCCGGGATCACACGCAGCAGATCGATGCTCAGCAGGCCGTTGCTCAGGCCGGCGGCCTTGATCTCGATGTGATCGGCCAGGCGGAAGGACAGCTTGAATGCACGCTGGGCGATGCCCTGGTGCAGGAAAGTGACGCCTTCGTTCGCGTCACGCTTGCCGCCACTGATGGTCAGCACGCCCTTCTCGACTTGCAGTTCCAGGTCTTCTTCCTGGAAACCGGCCGCCGCCACGACGATGCGGTATTGATCGTCACCGTGTTTTTCGACGTTGTAAGGCGGATAGCTGCTGCCTGGCTCGTTGCGCAGGGCGGTTTCGAACAGGTCGTTGAAACGGTCGAAACCTACCGAGGAACGGAACAGTGGAGCGAGGGAAAATGCAGTACTCATGGTTCAAATCTCCTGAAAACAATCAGCAAGGTTTTTTGTCTCCGCGACCCGAATTCGGCATCGCGTAACCCTTAGATAGGGACCTGCGTTTTGTTTTCAAGAGATTATTCGAAGATTTTTTCAGGCGGCTTCGGCGACCGGCAAGCCCAGCAAACGCGAGACCTGGTCCGGCTCGGTCTCACGCCGAAGCACGGTAAACAGCTCGGTGGCCTCGGGATAATTTCGGGTCAGCATCGCCAGCCATTGCTTCAAACGGCCCGGCGATTGACGCGCTGTCATCTGCGCTTTGGCTTGCAGCCAGAAGTCCTGGATCAGTGGCATCAGTTCGGCCCAGGTCATCTCGACGACTTCCTCGCCGGCACGGGCGGCAGCGATCTGCTTGGCCAGATCGGGGCGCGAAACCAGACCACGACCGAGCATGATGTCCTCGACGCCGCTGATTTCCCGGCAGCGACGCCAGTCTTCGACGCTCCAGATGTCGCCGTTGGCGAACACCGGCACCTTGACCACATCCTGCACACGCGGAATCCACTCCCAATGGGCCGGCGGCTTGTAGCCGTCCATCTTGGTCCGGGCATGAACCACGATATGCTCGGCGCCGCCCTCGGCCAGCGCCGTGGCGCACACCAGCGAGCCGTCCGGGCTGTCGAAACCGAGGCGCATCTTGGCGGTGACCGGGATGTGCGCCGGTACGGCACGTCGCACGTGTTCGACGATCTGGTTGAGCAGCTCCGGCTCCTTGAGCAGCACCGCACCGCCACGGGACTTGTTGACGGTTTTCGCCGGGCAGCCGAAGTTCAGATCGATCACTTCGGAACCCAATTCGCAGGCCAGCGCAGCGTTTTCCGCCAGGCACACCGGGTCGGAACCCAGCAATTGCACGCGCAGCGGTACGCCGGAAGCAGTACGAGCACCGTTGAGCAATTCAGGGCCGAACTTGTGGAAATAGGCCGGGGTCAGCAACTGATCGTTGACCCGGATGAACTCGGTCACGCACCAGTCAATACCGCCGACACGGGTCAGGACATCGCGCAGGATGTCGTCGACCAACCCTTCCATCGGCGCCAGAGCAATTTGCATGGGAAACACACACTCAAGGAAAAACGTGCGGCAGTTTACTGGGTTTCGCGGGTTAAACCCATGTCCGCTGTCTGGATGGCCGGGCCGTAACCTTCAATGAACTCGGCGGGCATGCGCTTCGGCTTGCCGGTGGACAGCTCGATGCAGACAAAGGTGGTCTGGGCGCGCAGCAGCGTGGTGTTGTCGCTGGGGCGAATCAGCTGGAAGTGACGGGTCATTTTCAGGCGCTGATCCCAATCGACAATCCAGGTCGCCAATTGCAGTTCGTCACCTTCGTAGGCGGCGGCCAGATAATCGATTTCATGTCGCACTACCGCCATCGCCCGATCCAGACGACGATACTCGACCAGATCCAGACCCAGCCGCTGCGAGTGACGCCAGGCGCAGCGTTCGAGCCAGGACACATAAACCGCGTTGTTCGCGTGCCCCAGCCCGTCGATGTCCTCGGCGCCCACTTGCAGATCAATGGTAAACGGCGTTGCCCGATCCCAGCCCATGCCCTACTCCCGGTCAAATGATTCAACCGGGGCAGTGTAACGGATGACTAGGCCGATTGCCGCGCCTGAAGGCTGCGACCGGCGAGCAGTGATAACACGCCATCAATCACCCGAGGGTCGGCCAGCACGCGCTGATGACCGCCGGCTTCCAGGCGCAGCAGTCGGCTGTCGAACCAGGATTCGTGGATCAGTTGGGATTCCTTGACCGAGACGAACGTGTCGTCTTCGGCGTGCACGATCAGGCCTGGCATATCCAGTTGATAGTGGGCGACATCGAGGGTCGCGGCGCGCATGCCGACGTCCTGTTCAACCTGGCGGATGAAGGCAGAACGAGCTTTGGGCGGCATGCCGACGTAGCGGGCAAACCCGCGCAATACGCCCAGAATACGGGCAGGCGCGGCAATGCTGACCAGGGTTTCAGTGCGCAGACCCAGTTGCACGGCGAGCATCGCGCTGGCGCCGCCCATGGAGTGGCCGATGACGGCTTGCAGCGGTGGCAATTCAGCAGCGGCTTCGAGCATGGCGCGGGCGAACAATACAACGTTGGCTTCGCGTCCCGGTGATCTCCCGTGGGCCGGACCGTCGAGAGCGACCACGGTGTAACCGGATTCGACCAGCGCCGTGATCAGCGCAGCAAACTGGGTCGGCCGCCCTTCCCAACCGTGCATCAGCAGAACCGTCGGGCCTTGCCCCCAGCGCAATGCAGAGAGGCCGAAGCGCAAAGTGATCCGCTCGGATTTCGCCAGCAGCGGCAATTCCCAATCCCGTGGTGAATTTGCGCGGGGCGTCATGAATGCCAGCCGCATTTTGCTTGCTACCAGTTTCGGTGCAAACCAGCCCAAGGTGCCATTAACGCCGCGAACCCACTTCAACGTGCTCATCGCTCTCTCCTCAGGCTCGCTGCCTTCAGGTCAACGCACCGCCGATTTGGCAGCGCGCAGCAATCGATCGGACAAATCACCAGGCCCCAACGCTCTTGAGAGCGCCAGACCACCTACCATCAAGGCCACGTCGGCCAACGCTTTATCGATGTCTTCCGGGCTTGAAGCCAACTGCGCGATCATCAGTTCCAGGTGCTCGTTCAGCGCTATGCGAAATTCTTCCGGCAGCCGCCCGAGCTCGCCGATGGAAGCCGGAATCGGGCAGGCCGAGTCACTGGAATCACGGTGCTTGCGCGACAGGTAGAACGCAGCCACCAGGGCGCGACGCTCTTCGCCGGTCAATTCGGAGTCCATGTCGGCAATCAGGTCGCGGCGGCGACCCAGCAACTGCTTGAACGCCTCAAGCATCATGGCGTCCTTGCTTTCGAAGTGCGCATAGAAGCCACCGACAGTCAGGCCGGCGGCGCCCATCACTTCACCCACGCTCGGCTCGGCCGGGCCACGCTGGATCAGAGCGGCGCTGGCAGCCTTGAGGATGCGTTCGCGGGTTTGAGCTTTTTTGTCGTTCATCGTTGCCTCCGAATATTACGATTAGAATATTATTCTCATAATAATATTCTGCAAGTCGAAAATATGACCGCTGGTCTGAAGCACAGTTTAAGGAAAAAGGAGATTTGGCCAAACGCCAGACAAACAAAAGGGCCATTCAATAATTGAATGACCCTTATAAATCCCGCAAGGCGGGTAATCGTGGCGTCCCCTAGGGGACTCGAACCCCTGTTACCGCCGTGAAAGGGCGGTGTCCTAGGCCACTAGACGAAGGGGACACAAACCTTCTATACAACTGATCAGTGCTGAGATCTGATCGATTCAAGGCCGGTGTGGCCAGACCTTGAACTGTAAATTGGTGGAGCTAAGCGGGATCGAACCGCTGACCTCCTGCATGCCATGCAGGCGCTCTCCCAGCTGAGCTATAGCCCCGGATTTTTCGCCTCGCGGCGGAGCGACTACTTGTAACATCGCTTCTGTAAAACTGGCGTCCCCTAGGGGACTCGAACCCCTGTTACCGCCGTGAAAGGGCGGTGTCCTAGGCCACTAGACGAAGGGGACGCAAACCCTTCTATACAACTGATCAACGCTGAGTGTTGATCGCTTCGAAGCCGGTGTGGCCAGGCTTCGAAGTGTAAATTGGTGGAGCTAGACGGGATCGAACCGTCGACCTCTTGCATGCCATGCAAGCGCTCTCCCAGCTGAGCTATAGCCCCTCATCGTTGATGTCATCGCTGAGGACGGGGCGAATCTTAAGGGCGTATCGAAAGCCTGTCAAACTTATTTTTGAAAAATTTCAAAATTTTTTGTCGGCATAACAATCACTTACCGCCCTCCCCCCGTAAATTCGGGGGAAAGCGCCGAAGGACGGGATCAAAAGATCCTGGCCTGCGGCGCGTCCTGCAGAGTCAAACGCAATCAGGCGATAGCGCCCAACAGCTTTTCCCACTCTTTGTTTTCCTTCTTCGACACGCCGCCCAGCAGGTCAATCGCCTGGCGCAGACGGAAACGCGTCAGGTCCGGCCCGAGGATTTCCATCGCATCGAGCACCGACACCGAGCTCGCCTGACCGGTAATCGCCGCAAACATCAACGGCATCGCATCACGCAGTTTCAGCTCGAGAGATTCGACCACCGCCTGAATCGTCGCGGTGATGCTGTCCTTCTCCCACTGACGCAGGCTTTCCAGCTTCCACAGGATCAACTGCATCAGTTGACGAACCTGATCGCCAGACAGCTTTTTCGATTCGAACAGTTTGGCGTCCGGATTAACGCCACCGGCGAAGAAGAAGCCGGCCAGCGGTGCGACCTGGCTGAAGGTTTCGACGCGGCCCTGAACGTGCGGCGCGATCTTCATCATGTATTCGGAGTTGAACGCCCACTTCTGTACGCGAGCGGCGAACTCTTCCACCGGCAGGTCACGCAACCACTGGCCGTTGAGCCACGACAGTTTCTCGATGTCGAAAATCGGCCCGCCCAGCGACACGCGCTTGAGGTCGAAGTTGTCGACCATCTCCTGCAGCGAGAACTTCTCGCGCTCGTCCGGCATCGACCAGCCCATGCGGCCCAGGTAGTTGAGCATCGCTTCCGGCATGAAGCCCATGCGCTCGTAGAACGTCACCGAGGTCGGGTTCTTGCGCTTAGACAGCTTGCTCTTGTCCGGGTTACGCAGCAGCGGCATGTAGCACAGCTCCGGTTGTTCCCAACCGAAGTATTCGTAAAGCAGGATCAGTTTCGGTGCCGACGGCAGCCATTCTTCACCACGCAGAACGTGGGTGATGCCCATCAGGTGATCGTCGACCACGTTGGCCAGGAAGTACGTCGGCAGGCCGTCGGTCTTCATCAGCACTTGCATGTCCATGCGATCCCACGGGATCTCGACATCTCCCCGCAGCATGTCCGGCACCACGCAGACGCCTTCGGTCGGCACTTTCATGCGGATCACGTGCGGCTCGCCGGCAGCCAGGCGGCGCGCGACTTCTTCCTTGGACAGCAACAGCGCACGACCGTCGTAGCGCGGGGTTTCGCCGCGCGCCATTTGCTCGGCGCGCATCTGGTCCAGCTCTTCCGCGGTGCAGAAGCACGGGAAAGCGTGGCCCATGTCGACCAGTTGCTGGCAGTACGTCTGATAGATGTCGCCGCGTTCGCTCTGGCGATAAGGACCGTGCGGGCCGCCGACGTCCGGGCCTTCGCTCCAGTCGATGCCGAGCCAGCGCAGAGCGTCGAAAATCTGCTGTTCGGACTCGCGGGTCGAACGCAGTTGATCGGTGTCTTCAATGCGCAGGATGAACTCACCGCCGTGCTGCTTGGCAAAGCAGTAGTTGAACAATGCGATGTAAGCGGTACCTACGTGGGGATCCCCGGTAGGCGATGGCGCGATGCGAGTGCGGACGGTGGTCATGGCATGTCTCGAAAAGAATGAAAAGCAAAGAACAATCAAGCGGCGAATGGTAACAGGCGACACCCGCCCCGCTCCAGCGGGCAGGGCATTTAAGCCAATTTTGCGTCTGTAACGCCCGTAGGCCGTGGTGAATGGCTGAATATCAGCAGACGGCATTTACCGTTCATCGGCTGTATGCCAGATTCGCCTGCTGATAACTTTCCTTACAATTCCTCGACTACAGTTTGCCCATGCCTGCCCAACTCAAGCGTCGCCTGTTCATTTTCCTGCTGCTCGTCCTGCTGATTGCCGGGGGCTTTTTCGCTCATTGGTTTTTCAAGGGCCGCTTTTATGAAAGCACCGACAACGCCTATGTCCAGGGTGAAATCACCCGCGTGTCGAGCCAGTTGAGCGCGCGCATCGACGAAGTCCTGGTGCAGGACAATCAGCACGTGGAAAAAGGCCAGTTGCTGGTGCGTCTCGAAGGCGACGACTTCCGCCTCGCCGTCGATCGCGCCAATGCCGCCCTCGCCACCCGTGAAGCCGAGCGCCTGCAGGCCCAGAGCAAGCTGACTCAACAATCCAGCCTGATCGCCGCCAGCGAAGCACAAGTGGCAACCACGCAAGCGACACTGGGCCGCTCGCAGATTGACCTGTCCCGTGCAGAAGCCCTGCGCAAACCCGGTTTCGTTTCCGAGGAGCGTGTCACCACCCTCTCCGCCGACAACCATATCGCCCGCTCGCAAGTGGCCAAGGCCCAGGCCGATGCACAGAGCCAACGCCAGCAGGTCAGCGCACTGAATGCCGAGATCAAGCGCCTCGATGCGCAGATCGCCAACGCCCGCGCCGACCTTGCCCAGGCCGAGCTGAACCTGACCCGTAGCGAAATCCACGCGCCGATCAGTGGCCTCGTCGGCCAGCGCGCCGCACGCAATGGCCAGATTGTTCAGGCCGGCGCGTACCTGCTGTCGATCGTTCCGGACGAAGACATCTGGGTGCAGGCCAACTTCAAGGAAACCCAGATCGGCCACATGCAGCCTGGCCAGAAGGCCGAGCTGGTCTTCGACGCTTATGGCGATACGCCGATCGAAGCCCGGGTCGACAGCCTGTTCGCGGCTTCCGGCGCGCAGTTCAGCCTGTTGCCGCCGGACAATGCCACCGGCAACTTCACCAAAGTCGTACAGCGGATTCCGGTCAAACTGACTTTCAAAGCCGATAACCCGCTGCACGGCAAGATCCGTCCGGGCATGTCGGTCACCGCCACCGTGAATATCAAAGACGCCCCAGACAATGGCCGGTGATCAACTGATCCGTCCGGTCGGCGAACCGACCCGGCGGGACTGGATCGCGGTGATGAGTGTCATGCTCGGCGCCTTCATGGCGGTGCTCGATATCCAGATCACCAACTCGTCGCTCAAGGACATTCAGGGCGCCCTGTCGGCGACCCTGGAAGAAGGCTCGTGGATTTCCACCTCGTACCTGGTGGCGGAAATCATCATGATCCCGCTGACCGCGTGGCTGGTGCAGTTGCTATCGGCGCGAAGGCTGGCGGTGTGGGTCTCGCTGGGGTTTCTGATTTCGTCCTTGCTGTGTTCGATGGCCTGGAGCCTGAGACAGCATGATCGTGTTTCGCGCCATGCAGGGTTTCACCGGTGGCGCGCTGATCCCGCTGGCCTTCACCCTGACCCTGATCAAACTCCCCGAGCACCACCGTGCCAAAGGCATGGCGATGTTTGCCATGACCGCCACTTTCGCCCCGTCCATCGGCCCGACCCTCGGCGGCTGGCTCACGGAAAACTGGGGCTGGGAGTACATCTTCTATATCAACGTGCCGCCGGGGCTGATCATGATCGCCGGTCTGATGTACGGCCTGGAGAAGAAAGAAGCGCACTGGGAACTGCTGAAAAGCACCGATTACACCGGCATTCTCACACTGGGCATCGGCCTTGGTTGCCTGCAGGTGTTTCTTGAAGAAGGTCATCGCAAGGACTGGCTGGAATCGAGCCTGATCGTGACACTGGGCAGCATTGCCCTGCTAAGCCTGATCACCTTCGTGATCGTGCAGATTTCAAAGCCCAACCCGCTGATCAACCTCGGCATCCTGCGCAATCGCAACTTTGGGCTGTCGAGCATTTCCAGCCTGGGCATGGGCGTCGGGCTGTACGGCTCGATCTATCTGCTGCCGCTGTATCTGGCGCAGATCCAGAATTACAACGCCCTGCAGATCGGCGAAGTGATCATGTGGATGGGCGTGCCACAGCTGTTCCTGATTCCGCTGGTGCCGAAGCTGATGAAATTCGTGTCGCCGAAATGGCTGTGTACCTTGGGGTTCGGTCTGTTCGGGCTGGCGAGTTTTTCATCCGGCGTGCTCAACCCGGACTTTGCCGGGCCGCAGTTCAACCAGATCCAGATCATCCGCGCCCTCGGCCAGCCGTTGATCATGGTGACCATTTCGCTGATCGCCACGGCTTATATCCTGCCGCAGGATGCGGGGTCGGCGTCGAGCCTGTTCAACATCCTGCGCAACCTCGGCGGCGCCATCGGCATCGCCCTGCTCGCGACGTTGCTGGATGCTCGCACCAAGACTTACTTCGATTATTTGCGCGAAGCGGTGGTGCCGACCAATCCGCAGGTGGCCGAACGCCTGGCGTCGATGACCGATCGCTTTGGCAGTGACACGGCGGCGCTGGGGAAATTGAGTGACATCGTCCATCAGCAGGCGCTGATCATGGCCTACAACGATGCCTTTCATTTTGTCGGGATTGCGCTGGGGATCAGCATGCTGGCGATCTTGCTGACCAAGAAGCTGCCCGCCGGCCTGAAGGCCGGCGAGGCACACTGACTCGAATCAGACTGCCAAAAGCCGCTCGCGCATTTTCGCAATCTCGTCGCGCATCTGCGCCGCCGCTTCGAATTCCAGGTCGCGGGCCAACTGGTACATCTTCTCTTCCAGTTGGCGGATGCGTTTGGTGATCTCGCTTGGCGAACGCAATTCCGCTTCGTACTTGGCGTTTTCTTCGGCGGCCTTGGCCATGCCTTTGCGCTTCTTGCTGCGTGAACCGGGCACGGTGGCGCCTTCCATGATGTCGGCGACGTCCTTGAACACGCCCTTCGGCGTGATGCCGTTGGCCAGGTTGAAGGCGATCTGTTTGTCACGACGGCGCTCGGTTTCGCCAATCGCCCGCTCCATCGAGCCGGTAATGCGGTCTGCGTAGAGAATCGCCCGGCCATTGAGGTTACGTGCCGCACGGCCGATGGTCTGGATCAACGAACGCTCGGAACGCAGAAAGCCTTCCTTGTCCGCATCGAGAATCGCCACCAGCGACACTTCAGGCATGTCCAGACCTTCACGCAGCAGGTTGATCCCCACCAATACATCGAAAGTGCCGAGGCGCAGGTCGCGGATGATTTCCACCCGTTCGACGGTGTCAATGTCCGAGTGCAGATAACGCACGCGCACGCCGTGATCGGCCAGGTAATCGGTCAGGTCCTCGGCCATGCGCTTGGTCAGCGTGGTGACCAGCACCCGCTCTTCCAACGCCACGCGCTTGGTGATTTCCGAGAGCAGATCGTCGACCTGAGTCAGCGCCGGGCGCACTTCCACTTGCGGATCGACCAGACCGGTCGGGCGCACAACCTGTTCGATCACTCGTCCGGCGTGTTCGGCTTCGTAGTTGCCGGGTGTGGCCGAGACGAAAATCGTCTGCGGGCTCACCCCTTCCCACTCGTCGAAGCGCATTGGCCGGTTGTCCAGCGCCGATGGCAGGCGGAAGCCGTATTCCACCAGCGTTTCTTTACGCGAACGGTCGCCCTTATACATCGCGCCGACCTGCGGCACGCTGACGTGGGATTCGTCGATTACCAGCAAGGCGTCGGCCGGCAGGTAGTCGTAGAGGGTTGGCGGCGCCGCACCGGCCGGACGCCCGGACAGGTAGCGCGAGTAGTTTTCGATGCCGTTGCAGTAACCGAGCTCGAGGATCATCTCCAGGTCGAACCGGGTACGTTGCTCCAGACGCTGGGCTTCGACCAGTTTGTTGTTGTTGCGCAGGTATTCCAGACGTTCCTGCAACTCGACCTTGATCCCCTCGATGGCATCGAGCAGGGTTTCCCGGGGCGTCACGTAGTGGCTCTTCGGATAGAACGTGAAGCGCGGCAGCTTGCGGATGACCTCGCCGGTCAACGGGTCAAATGCGGAAATGCTTTCGACTTCATCATCGAACAACTCGATGCGGATCGCTTCGAGGTCGGATTCGGCCGGATAGATGTCGATCACGTCGCCGCGCACCCGGAACGTCGCACGGGCGAAATCCATGTCGTTTCGGGTGTATTGCAGGTCGGCCAGACGCCGTACCAGCGCGCGCTGATCGAGCTTGTCGCCGCGATCGACGTGCAAGACCATTTTCAAATAGGTTTCCGGGCTGCCCAGACCGTAGATGCACGACACCGTGGTGACGATGATCGCATCCTTGCGCTCGAGCAATGCCTTGGTCGCGGACAGACGCATCTGCTCGATGTGGTCGTTGATCGACGCATCCTTCTCGATGAAGGTGTCGGACGACGGCACATAGGCTTCGGGCTGGTAGTAGTCGTAGTAGGAAACGAAGTACTCGACGGCGTTGTTCGGGAAGAACGACTTGAACTCGCCGTAAAGCTGCGCGGCCAGGGTCTTGTTCGGCGCCAGCACCAGGGTCGGACGCTGCACCTGGGCAATCACGTTGGCGATGCTGAAGGTCTTGCCCGAACCGGTCACACCGAGCAGGGTCTGGTGCGCCAGCCCGGCTTCAATGCCCTCGACCATCTGGCGAATGGCTTCAGGCTGATCGCCGGCAGGGTCGAATCGGGTGACGAGCTGGAATTCAGACATAAACACCTCTGGAATCGCGACGCCGGCGGCAAACCGCAGCACCACGAGAAAGACCGCAAACGACCGATGTCGCGCAAGGAAAAACGAAGATTGTGCTGAATGTGGAGCCGATTGCCTCGCCTTTCAAGGCAAACGTCCTACATCCGGTAAAGTCTCCGACAAGTCCATTCGACTAACGGTCGAGAAATAATCGGAAAAACTTACCTGAAAACCCGATTCGCCTGTCGCCATTGATCGATGATGGCCTCTATACTAGCTCCCCGTTTGTGCACCGCTCTAGTGCATTCGGCTGGAGCGCCACACGTCCCTCCACTCTCCATTAGAGCTGCCGTAAAAATGAGCCTGTTCTCCGCTGTCGAAATGGCACCCCGCGATCCAATCCTGGGCCTCAACGAAGCATTCAACGCCGATACCCGGACCAATAAGGTCAACCTCGGGGTGGGTGTGTACTGCAACGAAGAGGGGCGAATTCCACTCCTGCGCGCCGTTATCGAAGCCGAAACCATTCGCGCTGCTCAGCACGCCTCCCGTGGCTACCTGCCAATCGACGGCATTGCTGCCTACGACCAGGCCGTGCAAAAGCTGCTGTTCGGCAATGATTCGCCACTGCTGGCCGCTGGCCGCGTGGTCACCACTCAGGCCGTCGGCGGGACCGGCGCACTGAAAATCGGTGCCGACTTCCTCAAGCAACTGCTGCCGAATGCCGTTGTGGCAATCAGCGACCCGAGCTGGGAAAACCACCGCGCGCTGTTCGAAACCGCCGGTTTCCCGGTGCAGAACTACCGTTACTACGACGCCGCCACCCACGACGTAAACCGTGCCGGCCTGCTCGAAGACCTCAACGCCCTGCCGAACGGCTCGATCATCGTGCTGCACGCTTGCTGCCACAACCCGACCGGCGTCGACCTGAGCCCGGCGGACTGGAACAACGTGCTGGAAGCGGTCAAGGCCAAAGGTCACGTGCCGTTCCTCGACATGGCTTACCAGGGTTTCGGTGACGGCATCGCCGAAGACGCCGCTGCCGTGCGTCTGTTCGCCGAGTCCGGCCTGACCTTCTTCGTGTCGAGTTCCTTCTCCAAGTCGTTCTCGCTGTACGGCGAGCGCGTCGGCGCGCTGTCGATCGTCAGCGAATCGAAAGAAGAAAGCGCCCGCGTTCTGTCTCAGGTCAAGCGCGTGATCCGCACCAACTACTCCAACCCGCCGACTCACGGTGCAAGCGTTGTCGCCGCTGTGTTGAACAGCCCGGAACTGCGCGCCCAGTGGGAAGCCGAACTGGCTGAAATGCGCCTGCGCATTCGCGGCATGCGCGAGCAGATGGTTGCTCTGCTGGCGAAGAAAGCCCCGCAGCGTGACTTCAGCTTCGTCGGTCGTCAGCGTGGCATGTTCTCCTACTCCGGCCTGACCACCGAGCAGGTTCACCGCCTGCGCAACGAGTTCGGCATCTACGCCCTGGACACCGGCCGCATCTGCGTCGCCGCGCTGAACCAGAGCAACATCGAAGTCGTGACGGACGCCATCGTTCAGGTCATCTGATCCGGCGCAGCACTGAAAACGGGAAGCTTTCGGGCTTCCCGTTTTTTTATTTGTCTGAAGAAAAGCCGCAACACCCTCTAGACTGCACACAGACGATATTTCAGAGAGCCGACATGAAAAACGATGACCTGCGCGCCGACCGCGATGAGCTGGACTACTATCCGCCTCGCACCTCGGGCAAACGCGAAAAGAGCCTGGTACTGCAAGTGGCGGCCGGCGTGTTTCTCGGGGGACTGGCCCTTTGGCTGGTGCAACTGGCGGCCACAGCGTTGTACGCCAAACTGCTGATGGGCACCTTTACATTCGGCGGCTGAAAACCGTTCAGCAAAAAAATATCCGGCAAAGCTTGACTAGTCTTTTTAAATCAGTAACATACGCACCAATTCCGCAATAGCTCAGTTGGTAGAGCAAGTGACTGTTAATCACTGGGTCCCTGGTTCGAGTCCAGGTTGTGGAGCCAAATACAGAGCCCCTGAATCGCAAGATTCAGGGGCTTTTTTGTGGGCGTTGAAAAAGTGCGTGCCATAAAAAAGGGCCGATCAGTTTCTCAACTGATCGGCCCTTTTTTGTTTCAAAGCAGCGGTCAGACGTGCTCGCTGCTCTTGGCATGCACTTTCGGTGCGCCATGACCGTGATCCGAATCCGGATCGATCACCGGCACTTCATTGCCGTCGCAGTCATGCAGCTTGCCGTCGCTGAAGTAATCACCTTCACGCAGCGCCGCCAGATCCCGATAACGCAGGGTCCGCTCTTCTGCCGCCGCGAACACCGACTGCTGATCCGAGTTGCCCGCCGTGAAGTGGTTGAACGCCAGGTTCAGCAGGATCGCCATGATCGCCGACGAACTGATACCCGAATGGAAAATGGTCGCGAACCAGCTCGGGAAGTGATCGTAGAAGTTCGGCGCGGCAATCGGGATCATGCCGAAACCGATCGAGGTCGCAACGATGATCAGGTTGACGTTGTTGCGGTAATCGACCTTGGACAGCGTGCGGATGCCACTCGCCGCCACGGTGCCGAACAGCACGATACCGGCGCCGCCCAGTACCGAAGTCGGCACTGCTGCGATGACCCGGCCCATGAACGGCAGCAGACCAAGGATCACCAGGAAGATACCGCCGGTCGCCACCACATAACGGCTCTTGATCCCGGTCACCGCCACCAGCCCGACGTTCTGGGCGAAGGCGCTCTGGGTGAACGAGCCGAAGATCGGTGCAAACATGCTCGACAGCATGTCTGCCCGCAGGCCGTTGCCCAGACGCTTGGAGTCGACCTTGGTGCCGATGATTTCACCGACCGCCAGGATGTCCGCCGAAGTTTCCACCAGGGTCACCATGACCACGATGCACATCGACAGAATCGCAGCAAAGTGGAAGGTCGGCATGCCGAAATGGAACGGTGCCGGGAAGCCGAACATCGGGCCCTGGGTGACGCTGGAGAAGTCCGCCATGCCGAGAAACACCGCCAGCACCGTGCCGATCACCATGGCCAACAGGATCGACAGACGCGAGATGGTGGAGCTGCCGACCTTGCTCAGCAGCAGCACCAGCACCAGCGTGACCGCCGCCAGTCCGATGTTCTGCATGCTGCCGAAGTCCGGAGCGTGGCTGTTGCCACCCATTGCCCAGCGTGCGGCCACCGGCATCAGCGTCAGGCCGATGGTGGTAATCACGATGCCGGTAACCAGCGGTGGAAAGAACTTGGTGATGCGCGAGAACACCGGCGTGATCAGCAAGCCGATCAACGACGCGGCAATCACCGCCCCGAGCACCGACTGAAAGCCGCCCTCCCCGCCACTGCTGACAATCGCCACCATCGTGGCAACACCGGAGAACGACACGCCCTGCACCAGCGGCAACTGACATCCGAAAAACGGTAGACCCAGGGTTTGCAGCAACGTGGCCAGCCCCCCGCAAACAATGAAGCAGCAATCAACAGACCAATGTCCGCCGGCGACAACCCGGCGGCCTGACCGATGATCAGCGGCACCGCGACGATACCGCCATACATGGTCAGAACATGTTGCAGGCCGTAAGCCATATTCGCGCCGACCCCGAGGTTTTCGTCCTCGGGCCGTTGGTGTGAAACATGGGGCGTTTTCATGGTGGGGGGTTCCCTGGTTTTTGTTATGCGCACACTGTATTCAATACTCGTGACAAATGTCCATAGAGTTGTATACAACTTATCAGTCACATTATGGATAGGTAGCCACCCAACCTTCTATCCCGCCGCTTCCATCCCCCACAAATCCGGCAACACATCGTTAACTGACCCCACGTTTTATCGACCTAGGCTGAAGTGTTCATGGCGACCGACGGTGCGGCCGCGCTCTTTTTTATACATATAAAGTATGCATAATGAAGTCATTCAAGATTCAGTTCGACAAAAGCAAGAATGCTGCCAACAAACTCAAGCACAGAGGAATCAGCCTCGCCGAGGCCGAACCGGTCTTCTACGACGAATGAGCACTGACGATTGAAGACAACGACCATGACGAACAACGCTGGATCACACTCGGCACCGACGCCAAGGGACGTTTGCTGGTCGTTGTTTACAGCTATCGGGAGCCGAATATTGTTCGAATCATTTCCGCGCGCAGCGCAACACCCAGCGAGTGACGCCAATACTTTCCGGAGACTTGATCAATGAAGGATGAGTACGATTTCAGCCAAGGTAAACGCGGCGCTGTTGCCTCCAACAAGGGCAAGTCCCGCATCACCATCATGCTCGATGACGCGGTCATCGAGGCCGCGCGCGGGGTCGCTGAAAGCGAGGGGTATGGCTATCAGACGGTAATCAACAACACCCTGCGCCATGCGCTGCTCGACGGCCGTGCCACAGCCGATGAACTCGAGCATTCCATCGGTCAATTCAAGAAAGGCATCACCGCCACCGACCTCAAGAGCCTTGAGAAAAAACTGTCGGCGGCCGTGAACGAAATCCGGCGAGTACTGGAGCCGGATGTAAAACCATAGGTTTCAGTTCGGCTGAATCAAGCGCGCCAGCGCCACACGCGCACCAGGCTGGTGCGGCAAGCGCAGGCCGAACTCCCGCTCCAGCAATTCGATCAGTTCATCGACATCTGTCACCTCGCGCCGCTCGCTCTCGGCACCAATGCGGTGGATCGCGAAACTGCCGTTGTTCAACGTGCGCCGCCAGCCGTCGCCCGTACGCGCGACCATCAGGCGCTGGGCGAACGGTGAGTCCGGGTGCGTCGAGACGTACCAGTTGCCAAGGGTGTAATCGATGTCTTCCTGCCGTTGCAGGTCGAACAGATACATCGGCCGCCATTCGCCGGCGACTCTGGCCCGCAGCATGTAGCCATCGGCTTGCACTTCGATGCGATAGGGTTCGTGCGGCGTGGATTGCTCGGCTTCGGTATCCAGAATCAGCGGTGCGGTCGGCACCATGCCGCCGAAGCCGACATCGGTGATGTATCGCACGCCGTCGAGGGTCACCAGACTCAGGCGGTGAGTACGCGCCGTCCAGCTGCCTTCGGGCTGATTCATGACCACTCGGCCGCTGATGCCCCGCGCATCGAACCCCAGCTCCAGCAGCAAGGCCAGAAACAGATTATTGAGCTCGTAGCAGTAACCGCCACGGGCATCGTCCAGAACCTTGCGCTGGATTGACGGCAGATCAATCAATACAGGTTCGCCGCTGAGCGTCGACAGATTCTCGAAGGGAAAGGCGCCGGTATGACGCAACTGCAACAGACGCAGGGTCTCAAGGGTCGGAGCCGGCGGCGTGTCGAACCCCAACCGTTGCAGATACTGTTTCAGATTCGTCAGGCGTGGCTCGCTCATTGCTCGGTCCTTATGCATGGAGACGCGGATCGTTCCGCCGATGGTCGCCATGTATACGGGATCAGGGCATTGAATCGACAATTGATTTCACCAATCGGCCTTGCCGCCAGAACCCACGGTTGCAACGACGCCGCCCGATGCGGCGTAATAAGCCCTCGCCCGAACTGCCGAGAGCCACGCACCATGCACATCACACTGGAAGGCCAGGGCATCCTCCTGCGCCCTCTCCAATACACCGATGCCGACGCCCTGCTCCACGCCGCTGCCGACGGCGAGTTATGGAACCTCACCGTCACCGTGGTGCCGTCGGCGACCACCGTAAACAGCTATCTGAAAAAGGCCCTCGACGGGCGTGAGGCAGGCACGGTCATGCCGTTTGCGATCGTATTGAAGGAAACCGGCGAGGTGATCGGCTCGACCCGTTTCTGGAAGATAGATCCGCTCAATCGCAAGCTGGAGATCGGCAGCAGCTGGATCTCGGCGCGCTTCCAGAAAACCTTCGTCAACACCGAAGCCAAGTACCTGATGCTACGCCACGCCTTCGAGGTACTTGATTGCGTGCGCGTGCAATTCACCACCGACGAAAACAACCAGAAATCACGCCATGCAATCCTGCGTCTGGGCGCGCAGCAGGAAGGCATCGTGCGACACGAACGGATCATGCCTGACGGCCGCAAGCGCAACTCGGTGCGCTTCAGCATCATTGATGACGAATGGCCGCAGGTGCGCTTGAACCTCGAACAGAAACTCGCCGGATACGAACGCCGCTGATTCGGCTCAGGCGCGATGGCGCAGCCACTGCAGGAAGCCTCTTTTCGGCACGGCTACCGGCGTTTCCTGAGTCAGCGCCTGCGCCTTGAGCAGGCGGAAATCCAGCAGCGCCTTCATTGCATCGTTGATGTCATGACGGGCATCCAGGCAAGGCTTGAGATACGACTTCTCGATGCGGTACAGGGCGCAGAACGTCTTGGCGGAAAAGTCGGCCGGCAACGAGGTATCGGAAAGGATCCCGGCCTCGCCGATCACTTCCCCAGGCCCCATGCGTCCTGATTCGAACGGTACGCCGTGCCGGTTCAAGGTAACCGAAACCACACCGGACTCAATGATGAACAAATGATCGCTGACCTCCCCGCCCGCCAGAATGATCTCGCCGGCACGGAAGGTTTGCAGAGCCATGTTCTGGCTGAAGGTCTCTTTTTCTTCCTGACGCAGGGTGGAGAAGATCGGCGAGCTATCGAGCAGCGCCCGAGGCCGTGAGAGATGGGCCGGGGCGGCGGGTTCATCGCTCGACAGCAGATTGACTCCGGACGCTTGCAGATGCCGGAAAGCCAGATCGAACAACTGATTGCGCACTGCGCGCTTCTCGCTCATCGACGCCACGAAACCACTGATTTCATATTCCGCACCGGCACTGCTGGAACTCTTCAGCGCGACGCTTGGCGCCGGGTTGTCCAGCAATGGGCGACAGCCCTGCATCGCCCTCTCCAGGGCGTCGATCACTGAGTTCGGCCGCGCATGGGGGCTGACCTGCACACTCACGGCAACACCGAACATATTGCTCGGGCGGCTGAAGTTGATGATCTTGGCCTTGGCCGCCAGCGAGTTGGGAATCACCGCCATGCTGCCCTGTGAGGTTTGCAGGCGCGTGGCGCGCCAGTCGATGTCGGTGACCCGCCCTTCCGTGCCGTCGATGGAAATCCAGTCATCGAGTTGATAGGGCTTGGTGGTGTTCAGGACGATCCCGGAGAACACATCGCTCAGGGTGCTCTGCAACGCCAGACCGACGATGATCGCCAGTGCTCCGGACGTGGCCAGCACGCCCTTGACCGGCAGGTCCAGCACATAGGCCAGCGCCGCAATGATGGCGATCAGGAAAATCACCGCGCCGAGTAGATCCTGCAACAGCCGCCCGGTGTGGCCGACCCGCTGCATCATCACCGCACCGATCAACACCGTCAGCGTGCGCGCGCCAAACAGCCACCAGCCGATCTGCAACCCGGTTGCCGCCAGATGCAGCGGCACGTTGTCGGCCCACGGCGCCGGCTCCATCGGATTGAGGCCTTCGTTGAACAGCAGCACGCTGAACAGGCTGAAAATCAGTACCCGCACCAGCAGCTTCCATTCGCTGCCGTGGGAACTGATCAGGCGCCACAAACCCAGGTCGAGCAGGATCAGGATCAACGCGCAGAACAACGGATGTTCAGTCAGCAGTGACAGCATCAAACAACTCCGACAGAGGTCAATCGCGAGAAGATCGCACAGATTGGGCTTAGTGTAGGAGCAATTGATTTGGCGGGATAAGGGCTATTGAAGACGCTTCTGAAATAAAGCTGTGGGAGCCAGCAAACTGGCTCCCACAATATCGATCTACGCGGGCATCCGTCCGAACCGGCCAGACTGGAAATCAACGAACGCCTGGTGAATTTCCTGCTCGGTATTCATCACGAACGGGCCGTGACCGACGATCGGCTCATCGATCGGTTCGCCACTGAGCAGCAACACCATCGCGTCCTCGCTGGCCTCAAGCGTCAGGCGGTCACCCTCACGCTCGAACAACGCCAGTTGCCCTACGCCCGCCGACTCCTCGCCGTTGATCCGGACCGAGCCACGCAGCACCACCAGCGCAGTGTTGCGGCCTTCGTGCAGCTCCAGCGTCAACAACTTGCCGGCATTCAGGCGCAGGTCCCAGACGTCGATGGGCGTAAAGGTCCGGGAAGGCCCCTTGTGACCGTCGAATTCACCCGCGATCAGACGCAGGTTGCCGGCACCGTCCCGGAGGGCGACGTTCGGGATATCGCTGTCGAGAATCGTCTGGTAACCCGGGTCGGCCATTTTGTCTTTGGCCGGCAGGTTGACCCACAACTGCACCATTTCCAGCGTCCCACCTGTCCGGGCGAAATCTGTCGAATGAAACTCCTCGTGCAGGATTCCGGAAGCAGCGGTCATCCACTGCACATCGCCGGGGCCGATCTTGCCACCGCTGCCCGTGGAATCGCGATGCTCCACTTCGCCGTCATAAACGATGGTGACGGTTTCGAAACCACGGTGCGGGTGCTGACCCACCCCACGTCGTTCACTGGTCGGGGTGAAATGCGCAGGACCTGCATGGTCAAGCAGCAGGAACGGGCTGATGTACTTGCCCAGGTTGTCGTAGGAAAACAGTGTGCGAACCGGAAACCCATCGCCGACCCAGTGGCCGCGAGGGCTGGTATAGATACCGATGAGGTTTTTCATGGTGGGCTCCGAATTGAGGTTGATCATGGAGTGATCATAAATTCGCCACGTATTTAGCACTAGTCAGCCAAAACCGTCCTCATCGTTCTATTGATGGAACGATCCCCATCGCAGCGATTCGTGACTTTCAGTCAACAGTACTTTGCCCCGACAGCGGTTTTTCTCAAGGAAGCAGCAGCGGATACTCCGTCCATTCCCACTGCAACCCTGGAGTCATGCATGTCTGTTCCCGCTTTTGGTCTTGGTACGTTTCGCCTGCAAGGTCAGGTGGTCATTGATTCGGTGAGCACCGCCCTCGAGCTGGGTTACCGGGTCATCGACACCGCCCAGATCTACGAGAACGAAGCCGAAGTCGGCCAGGCCATCGCTGCCAGCGGCATCGCCCGCGAAGAACTGTTCATCACCAGCAAGATCTGGATCGCCAACTTTGCCGGGGATCGCTTGATCGAGAGCCTCAAGGAAAGCCTGCAAAAGCTGCAGACCGACTACCTCGACCTGACGCTGATCCATTGGCCGTCGCCGGAAGATCAGGTGCCGGTGGAAGAGTTCATGGGCGCTCTGCTGGAAGCCAAACGCCTGGGCCTGACCCGCCAGATCGGTGTATCCAACTTCACCATCGACCTGATGAAACAAGCCATCGCAGCAGTGGGTGCAGACAACATCGCTACCAACCAGATCGAGCTGCACCCGTACCTGCAAAACCGCAAGGTCGTGGAATTTGCACAGAGCCAGGGTATCCAGATCACCTCGTACATGACCCTGGCCTATGGCGAAGTGCTGAAAGATCCACTGGTTGTCGAAATCGCCAAGCGTCTGCAAGCCACTCCGGCGCAGGTCACTCTGGCGTGGGCGATGCAATCGGGTTACGCGGTGATTCCGTCTTCGACCAAGCGCGCCAACCTGCAAAGTAACCTCGGCGCCACCGCGCTGACGCTGAGCGACGCTGATATGGCGTTGATCGACTCACTGGAGCGTGGCCAGCGCCTGACCAGCCCCCAAGGCATCGCGCCGCAGTGGGATTGACCGCTCAGGCCTGAAGTTGCTGCGCGAGGTCGTGCATGGCCACGCGCAGCAATTCGATAGCAACATTCAATGCGGCTTCGGGCTCACCGTCCCCGCAGGCCTGTTCAAGTATCCGACACGCCGAAACCACGCGCTCGGCACCGATCACATGCGCCCCGCCTGTGATGTGATGTGCCAGATCCTTCAGACCTGCACGATCACCTTCCCGCCCTGATTCCTCCAGACGCTCCAGGTCGATACGCAGACTGCTCAGCACCTCCTCGCGCAACTGCCCGATAAGCGGGTTGTCCGCTCCCGCCAGTTGCAATAGCGAATCCAGATCGAACCCGGGCAATACCTGCTCCTTCACTCCTTCGACCTGCATTTTGTCGGGCTCTGCGGTCATCAGCGCCAGGCTCAGTTCCCGCAGCAGAACCGGTTTGAACAGGCAATCATCCATTCCGGCAGCCAGACATCGCTGCTTTTCCTCCAGCTGTGCATTGGCGGTATACCCCAGAATCAGACAAGGCGCCCTGCCCGCCGCCTTCTCTTCTTCGCGAATCGCTCGCGCCAGGTCGTAACCGTTGAGCCCGGGCAAGTTGATGTCGGTGATCAGTGCATCGAAAGATTGACCACGCCACAGATCCAGCGCCTGTTCACTACTCCCGATATCGACAAAGCGATGCCCGAGCTCGCTCAACTGCCGACACAGCAGCAGACGATTCACCGGATGGTCGTCCACCACCAATACGTCCAGCGCCTTTGCCGCCGTCACTGTCGGCGTCGTAACGTCCTCCTGACCCTGCGACTCCAGCACGGGCAGTACCAGACGCAGCATGACTTGTGTGCCTCGTCCGGGTTCGCTGGTCATCCACAAGTCGCCGCCCATCATCCGGCACAGGCTGCGGCTGATCACCAGCCCCAGACCGGAACCGCTGCGGGCCGACATTGGCTGACTGCCAACCTGCACGAACGGGCTGAACAAGCGTTGCTGATCCTCGGCGCTGATGCCCCGGCCGCTGTCCTCAATGACTACACCTATTTCCAGTAACCCGTCCCGCTCGGCGAACACTCGCAATCGCAGGCTCACGTCGCCTTCATCGGTAAACTTGATCGCGTTGCTCAACAGATTCGACAACACCTGCTTGAAACGCAGGGCGTCGAGCATCACCTCGACATTGCTGCGCTCATCCAGCTCGACATGCCACGACAACTGCTTTTGGTGCGCCACTCCTTCGAAAATCCGGCACACCGACAACACCGTCTCACGCAGATGGGTGCGTTCGGGAGCCAGCGACAGATGACCGGATTCGATGCGGGCGATATCGAGAATATCGCCGATCAATGCCAGCAGTTGCTGCCCCGCCGTGGACGCCACCTGGATGGCCCCACGGTCGGTCACGCCCTCATTGGCATGCTTGAGCGCCAGTTCCAGCATGCCCAGCAGGGCATTCATGGGCGTACGGATTTCGTGGCTCATGACTGCCAGAAAGGTGCTCTTGGCCGGGTTGGCGTCATCCGCCGCGTCCTTGGCCTCCTGCAGTTGAAGCAGCCATTGCTGGCGCTGGCGAATCTGCCGACGCTGAAAGGCGATCCAGCCCAACGCCAGCAGCAACAGCCCGGACGCACCGGCGAATCCAAGCAGGATCTCCCGTCGATGGCGCTGCCAGTAACTGTCATCGGCAACCGCGTCACGGCCCCAGCGCTCGACCAGATCGTCGAGTTCCTTCGGGGCAATGCTCAGCAGCGCCTTGTTCAGAATCGAATGCAACACCACGGCATCCGGTGCGGTGGCCAACGCAATCCGCGCGGGCTGGTCCCCCACCGTACCGACTATCCGGGTACGCCCCCGGTACTGACGGGAGATCAGATAACGCGCCACCATCAACGAGCTCAGTGTGGCATCGGCCTGTCCGCTGACAATCGCTTCCATCCCGGCTGCCGGGCTTGGTACTTCGACCAATCTGAGCTGCGGTACTCGCTCCAGCAGATAATCGCGCAACGGGTGACCGCGATAGATCGCAAGCCGTTTGCCGGCCATGTCGTCCAGGGTTCTAACACCCGACGCCGATACCCCGCTGACCAGGACGAACGGATTGTTCAGATAGGCTCGGGAAAAACGCATTTCGAGTTCACGCTCGCTGCTGGGTGTCACCACCGGCAGCAGATCAAGTTCCCCGGCCTTCAATTGTTCGATCTGTCGGTCCAGTGACTGCCCCCGTACGATCTCGAACTTCAGGCCGCTGCGCTGACTGATCAGGCTCAACAACTGCGCCGCAAGCCCCTGCACTTTTCCCTCGGCATCAAAGAACGTCAACGGGGCGAAATCCTCGATCGCACCGACACGTACGCTCGGATGCCGGTCGAGCCACGCCTGTTCACTGCTGCTCAGACTTACCCGCGCCTGTCCCGTCATGTCCGCACGCCCGGCACTCCAGCGCAGTTCCATGGCCAGGCGTTGCTCCATGGGAATGGCCAGCAGGGCCTTGTCGACCAGTCGTTTCAAGCGTGTGTTGCTGCGAGTCAGGGCAAAGGCGAACGGGTTGGCGTCAAGGCCCGAAGGGCCGGCCAGCTGCAGGTCGTTGTGGAAGTTGATGTTGATCAGGTAACTGGCACTGATGAAATCGCCGAGGTACAGGTCATCCCGTCCGAATGCCACGGCGCCGAGGGCATCGAGAATCGAGCGATAGCGCTGCAAGGTGGCTTGCGGGTAAGCCTTCTGGATGGTCGAAACCGGCAGGTAATCATCCACCATGGCGATGCGCTTGCCTGCCAGATCATCGGGCAACGGATCGTCGAGCCGGGTCACCCACATCGGCTGATCTTCGGCATAGGCGCGAGACAGCATCAGCTCGGGATCGGCAATCTCATAGTTGTTCGAGGTGCCCAGCAAGTCCAGTTCGCCGGCCTTGAGCGCGGCCATGGCACTTTCGCGGTCTGGGTAGCACCAGACCTCGATCCGGACATTCAGCACTTGTGCGATCGCGTCGGCGTACTCGGCCGTGAGACCTTCCAGTTCATGCCGGTTGCGGGTCAATTCAAAGGGAGGATAGTCCGGCCCGGAGGCGCCGATGCGCAATACCGGGTGTGCCCTGAGCCACTGGCGATCCTGCTCGTCGAGGCGTACCTGCACGCCCTCCAGCCGGGTGCGAGAGATGATTTCCAGTTTTTGCGCAGCACCGGATGCCTGCACCGCGTTTGCCAAAAGGAAGATCATCAGAAGAATGCATCGCAGCGGCCTCATCATCGGGCAGCCTCTCAGAGCAGATGGTTGCGTCTGGCGAACTCGCGCAACACCACCAGTGAGCTGACCCCGAGCTTGAGCATCAGGCGAGTCTTGTAGGTACTGATGGTTTTGTGACTCAGGTTCATCTCCTGGGCGATGTCCTTGTTGGGCTTCCCATGCGCCAATTGCACGAGAATGTGTAACTCGCGATTGGACAATCCTTCGATCTGCTGTCGCTCGTCACTGTGCACATCAGGTTGCCCTGCGTTGATATCCGGCAATTCCTGAAAATAGCTGTAACCGGACCGGACAGCCTTGATCGCACTCTGCAACTGCTGCAACTCGGCAGACTTGGCCACAAAGGCCATTGCACCTGCACGTCGGCAACGCACCAGGTAGTTGTTCGGGTCGGCCGATGAAAAAATCACGATTTTGCAGATCATCCCGAGGGCGTTGATCCGGTCCAGCACTTCAAGCCCTCCCATGCCCTTGAGCTTCAGATCGAGCACGATCAATGTCGGCGTGTGGGCACGGATCATCGGCACCACGTCGACGCCACTCGAAGCGACATGAATCGGTTTATAGCCCAGTGACTCCAGAACCATTCTGACGGCACCGACAACCACCGGGTGATCGTCGACGATCAATGCTGAATCCATGACCACTCCCGGGCGAATACATGACGATGACGTCACCGATCCTGTAGGAACGGGACGACGGGTAGCTGCGCTACAACTGTTGCACGGGACGCATGGCGAAACACCTGTCAGACCTGACAGTTGCGCCATCGGGCGATCTGTGATTTGGCGCGCCATCACGCAAGGGATTTTGCCGGGCACACAGGCGATGAACGCACCCGGGAAGCCTCCACCGACGCCATCAACTGTGTGATGGCGCTCATTGAGGGCAGCGCGGCGTCGCAGGTGGTGATCTTTGGCCGAAAGTATCCGGGAACCTCCGATGAGTTCAGCGCTTCGCCATAGACCAGTGCATGCCGGACCTGCGCCAGATCGAACAGGAATCCGTGCAGATCCGGCATTCCGCCTGCCAGTTGAGAGTCGGTCACCAGCACATCGAACGGCTCGCAGCCGTAATCGATCAGTGTCAGCAGTTCGGTGAAGTTCTGCACCGGTGCGATGCGGTAGTAATCGAGGGCATTGAACATCCGCTCGATCTTCATCCGGTGAAAGTGCCGGGTGTCGGCGATCAAAATGCGCAAGGTTTTGTCGGCCATCGTGGAAGTCCCGCCAGTCGCTTCAAGTGGCGGCAAGACTACCCAAGCATCGAGGCATGCTCTGTAGGACTATTCCGAAAATAACCGTCACTCATCCGGATTGACGGCTACCCATGCCATTGCCCGACGACGGGAATTCGAAACTTTATTCCGTGGTACTCGGGCTCCAGAACGCCTGTACCACCAGGTTCGACGTTGAAATCCGCTTCACCAGCGCGTCCAGTTCATCACCGTCCACCGAGGTCGTTGCGAGCGTGGCTTCGATCTCGATTTCGTCGGCACCAAAGGCGTGTACATCGACGTCACTGGCCGGGTAGTTGCTGCGTTCGAGCTCGGCCTCAAGCAAGGCGAACACTGCGGTCTGCTGCGAGCGCCGGGCGATCACGTAGACGATGTTGGTAACTTCCGCCGAAACCACATCCAGCGGCTGGCGGTTGATGTTGTTGACGATCGGTCGCAGCAAGGTATTGGCGGCGAGCACGAACAAAGTGCCGAGCACGGCTTCGGCCAGCAGGTCGGCGCCGGCACAGGCGCCGACCGCTGCCGAGGTCCAGAGTGTGGCGGCGGTGTTGAGGCCGCGCACATTGCCCTCTTCGCGCATGATCACACCGGCGCCAAGAAAGCCGATCCCGGACACCACGTAGGCGACCACCCGCACTGCACCTTCAGCCCCGCCGAGACGATTGGCCATATCGACGAAAATCGCCGCGCCGACCGCCACCAGCACGTTGGTGCGCAGGCCTGCCGTGCGTTGCCGGTACTGGCGCTCGAAACCGATCAGGCCGCCAAGAATGAACGCCGCGCTGAGGCTGACCAGGGTGTCGAGCAGCGAAGTGAGGTTGATGTTGTTGATGGCTTGCATGTTGAACTCCTTGAAACCGCCCCCCTTGCTCCCACAAGGGGGAATCATTCCTGTTACTGCCAGCCGAACCGACGGATGTAGAAGCCTTTAACGGCCTGAGTCAGTGCCATATACGCCAGCAGGATCACCGGCAGGAACACGAAGTACATCGACGGCAGCGCCTGCAGTTTGAAGTAGTGCGCCAGCGGCCCCATCGGCAGGAAGATACCCACGGCCATGATGATTCCGGTCATCACCAGCAGCGGCATGGCCGCGCGGCTCTGCAGGAACGGAATCTTCGGCGTGCGGATCATGTGCACGATCAGCGTCTGGGTCAGCAGCCCCACCACGAACCAGCCGGACTGGAACAGGGTCTGGTGATCCGGGGTATTGGCATCAAACACGTACCACATCAAGGCGAACGTTGTGATGTCGAAGATCGAACTGATCGGGCCGAAGAACAGCATGAAGCGCCCCACATCCCCTGGCTGCCAGCGTTGCGGCTGTTTCAGCATTTCGTCGTCGACGTTGTCGAACGGGATCGCGATCTGCGAAATGTCATACAGCAGGTTCTGCACCAGCAGGTGCATCGGCAGCATCGGCAGGAACGGAATGAACGCACTGGCCACCAGCACCGAGAACACGTTGCCGAAGTTCGAGCTGGCGGTCATCTTGATGTACTTCAGCATGTTGGCGAAGGTACGGCGCCCTTCCAGCACGCCCTCCTCCAGCACCATCAGGCTCTTTTCCAGCAGGATGATGTCGGCCGCTTCCTTGGCGATGTCCACCGCACTGTCCACGGAAATACCGATGTCCGCGGTGCGCAATGCCGGTGCGTCGTTGATGCCGTCACCCATGAATCCGACCACGTGGCCGTTGCCCTTGAGGATGCGCACGATGCGCTCCTTGTGGGTTGGCGTCAGTTTGGCGAACACGTTGGTGGTTTCAACGGCCACCGCCAGTTGCGCGTCGCTCATGCGTTCGATGTCGTTGCCCATCAACAGGCCTTGCTGCGCCAGGCCCACTTCGCGGCAGATCTTGGCAGTCACCAGCTCGTTGTCACCGGTCAGCACTTTCACGGCCACGCCGTGCTCGGCCAGCGCCTTGAGTGCCGGCGCGGTGCTTTCCTTCGGTGGATCGAGGAATGCCACATAACCGATCAGCGTCAGTTCCTGCTCGTCGCCCAGGCTGTAAGTATCGCGACCTTCCGGCATCGACCGTGCCGCCACCGCGACCACGCGCAAGCCTTCAGCGTTGAATGCTGCTGTGACCTGACGAATTCTCGCCAGCAATTCATCGCTCAAGGCTTCGTCGACTTCACCGTGACGAACCCGGGTGCACACCGACAACACTTCCTCCACCGCGCCTTTGCAGATCAACTGATGCGGTTGGCCGTGGCCTTCGACCACCACCGACATGCGCCGGCGATTGAAGTCGAACGGGATCTCGTCGACCTTGCGATATGCCGTGCCGACCTTCAGTTCACGGTGGACCTCCACGTGTTCCAGTACCGCCACGTCGAGCAGGTTTTTCAGGCCGGTCTGGTAGTAGCTGTTCAGATAGGCCATTTCCAGCACGTCGTCGGAGTCTTCGCCCCAGACGTCGACATTGCGCGCCAGGAAGATCTTGTCCTGGGTCAACGTGCCGGTCTTGTCGGTGCACAGCACGTCCATGGCGCCGAAGTTCTGGATCGCATCCAGGCGTTTGACGATGACTTTCTTGCGCGACAGGAACACCGCGCCCTTGGCCAGGGTCGAGGTGACGATCATCGGCAGCATTTCCGGGGTCAGGCCCACGGCGATCGACAGTGCGAACAACAGCGCTTCGGTCCAGTCGCCCTTGGTGAAACCGTTGATGAACAGCACCAGCGGCGCCATGACGAACATGAAGCGGATCAACAGCCAGCTGACTTTGTTCACCCCTTGCTGGAACGAAGTCACCGCCCGATCGGTTGCCCCGACCCGCAGCGCCAGCGCGCCGAAATAGGTGCTGTTGCCGGTAGTGAGAATCACCGCCACCGCCGTGCCGGACACCACGTTGGTGCCCATGAACAGGATGTTGTCCAGCTCCAGCGGGTTGCGCGTGTCGCGGTCCGCCTGACGAGGAAACTTCTCTACCGGCATCGATTCGCCGGTCATCGCGGCCTGGCTGACGAACAGATCCTTGGCACTGAGCACCCGGCAATCGGCGGGAATCATGTCGCCGGCCGAGAGCACGATCAGATCGCCCGGCACCAGTTGCTTGATCGGCAGTTCGATACGCGGCTCGTCCCGGCGCATCACCGTGGCGGTGTTGCTCACCATGGCCTTGAGCGCATCGGCGGCCTGATTGGATTTGCTTTCCTGCCAGAAGCGCAGCAGGGTCGAGAGCACCACCATGGAGAAGATCACGGTGGCGGCTTTCAGGTCGTCGGTCACCCACGAGATCACCGCCAACAAGGTCAGCAAGAGATTGAACGGGTTTTTGTAGCAGTGCCACAAGTGGGTCCACCACGGCAGCGGTTGCTCGTGCTCGACTTCGTTGAGGCCGTGCTGCGCCCGAAGTGCGTCGACTTCAAAGTCCGTGAGACCGTCGGTGTGCGTGCCCAGATTCGACAGGAGCACGCCGCTGTCGCAATGGGCAGCGTCCACCAGCGTATTGGCCAGAGTGGGCGGCACCTCACGGCTGACCGTGGTGTCTTTGAGGGTTTCCAGCAACGCCAGGCGACGGAAGTGCCGGGCGATGTGGCGTGTACGCAGGAAGCCTGCGAAAAATTCCTTGAGCGTAAGTTTCATGGCTGTTGCCCCTATGGTCAGCCGGGAAACCGTCAAGCAGGTACGTCCAGCCCTCTTGCACCGAAAATTCGGCACGGCAAGGGTTGGCGCGCCGGTCAAAAAAGACAGGCGTGTCGATAGGGCTGCGATTGCGACAATGAAGTCGAAACCACGCTCTTTTCAGCGTCGATGAGAAGGACGTCGGGACATGGTCTCAGCTGACCATGATCGGGATGCCGCTGCTCGCTGTTCGGCGAGACAACGGCACAAAGGAATGCGCGTTATCTTGCCGAGAATCTGCCGGTTACAAGGACCGGCCGACAACTGTCACTCGAACAAGTACCCACTGTGGGTCTCCGCTATTGATGAAAACGCGCGAAGCTTACGCCCCGATGCCTGGAGAGTAAACCCGCAAAAGAAAGTGAGTCGGGCAAATGCAGGGCCATTCAGGAAGGGTTCAGGATTGGCCCGGAAACGACTCCCGCGCTCGGCGCGGGAGTCATCAGGAAGTCATCAGGAAGTCATCAGGAAGTCATCAGCTGGCAGTCGCCAGCAACAAATCCATCACCGAACGGCTGTGCCCGCGGTTCTTGCCATGCTCATACAGCGAGCCGGCAATTTCGTCCGCGCGGATCGGCAGGATCGACAGCAGCGTATCGCTCAGGCCGTGGCTGGCCTGGCAGAAGCCCTGCATGTACAGACCGGCCTTGCAGCGCTCGTCAGTGATCAGTTTGTAGTTGCGATCGACCTCGAAGTCGCCCAGGTACTCTTCCAGCGGCGCCAGCAGTTTGCGGTGCATCTGACGCTCGTAACCGGTGGCCAGCACCACGGCGTCGTAGACGCGGACGGTAACTTCACCCGTGGCGTTGTTGCGCACCGCCAGTTCGATGCCGCGTTCGGTAGCGGTGGCTTTCTCGACAGTGGTCAGGGTGCGGAACGCGTGACGGGCAACGCCGGAGACTTTCTGGCGGTAGAAGATGCCGTAGATGCGCTCGATCAGGTCGATGTCCACCACCGAGTAGTTGGTGTTGTGGTACTCGTTGACCAGACGCTCACGCTCGCTGCTCTTCTGCTGGAAGATCAGGTCGGTGAATTCCGGCGAGAACACTTCGTTGACGAACGGGCTGTCGTCCGCCGGCTTCAGCGCCGAGCCGCGCAGGATCATGTCGACCTGCACCGACGGGAACGAATCGTTCAGATCGATGAAGGCTTCCGCCGCGCTCTGGCCGCCGCCGATGATTGCGATGCTCATCGGCTGGTTGTTGACGCACGGTTGCTTGGCCATCTCGGCCAGGTATTGCGAGTGGTGGAATACCCGGGCATCGCCCTTGAGCGCCTTGAAGGATTCAGGAATACGCGGCGTACCACCGGCGCTGACCACCACCGAGCGGGCGGTGCGCACGAATTGCTGGCCGTCGGTGCCACGGGAAATCACCCGCAGCGCTTCAACCTGATGGTTGTGCAGCACCGGCTCGATGGTCAGCACTTCTTCGCCGTAGCGGCTCTGCTCGGTGAACTGCGCGGCGACCCAGCGCAGGTAGTCGTTGTACTCCATGCGGCACGGGTAGAAGGTGCCGAGGTTGATGAAGTCCACCAGACGGCCGTGGTGCTTGAGGTAATTAACGAACGAGTACGGGCTGGTCGGATTGCGCAGGGTCACCAGATCCTTGAGGAACGAAATCTGCAGCTCGCTCTGGGTCGACAGCGTATTGCCGTGCCAGCTGTAGGTCGGTTGCTTGTCGAGAAACAGCACATCCAGCTCGCCCAGGGTCGGGGCTCGCTCCTGCAGAGCGATGGCCAACGCCAGGTTCGAAGGGCCGAAACCGACGCCGATCAGGTCGTGAACGATGGGCGATGCAATTGCCTGTGTCATTTCCAGTGTCCTCTGGATGAACCCCCGAACAGCGCGGAGGAAGAGCTTGGGTGACCGGCCGGCCCTGAGCAGGACAGCAGGTCGTCTGTTGAGTAGGAACGAGGACAGTGAAATAAAATTTAACGACGACGGCTCAATGGGCATCCCATTGCTTGATTCGCAGGCGGCAATGCTTCATGGCGTTGACGATGTGCTTTTCTACCAGAGCCTTTGAAATACCAAGGCGTTCAGCGATCTCGGGATGCGACAGGCCCTCGATCTTGCGCAGCAGAAAACTTTCGCGACACAGCGGCGCAAGCTCGGCCAGTGCTCGCTGCAACATGTCGAGGCGCTGACCATGGTCGAGGGTGCAGTGAGGGGACGGGGTGAAATAACGCTCTTCGCTGTCGAGCACTTCCAGGGATTCGACCTGACGCAGCGCGTTGCGCCGATGGTCGTCGATCACCAGATTCAGCGCGGTGCGATAAAGGAAGGCCCGGGGTTGTTCGATCGGCGTATCGCTGGAGCGCTCCAGGACCCGCACATAGGCGTCATGCACCACATCTTCGGCCACCTGTCGGTTGCCGAGCTTGGCGTTCAGGAAACACACCAGCTCTCGATAGTAGTTTTCCAACATGACTCCCGGCCGCTTGAGTGCGGGTTCTGTCCTTGAGCACACCGTTCTGCTGAGCCGCACAAGGCAGTAGCAGGATAGTGGCAACTTGAGGCGCGTAATTTATAGTAATTCTCATATAGATTTAAAGTGGTGTTTGTCGTTGCCCGAAAAATAGTGATCGGCTATACCTCCAGATTGCTGTAACAACCTGTGTCACCGCTTAAATTCCCTTCCGCTTTCATCGTTAACAGGACAGCTCCCCGTGTCTGCCGCGCCCTGTGGCAGCGTTCTACGGTGCCCGATCCTGTGCATGCGTGCTGAACGACGGGCCGATTACCACTGGCCGGAACCCTGCATGAAACGTCCCCGCCCCGCCCGACGCGCCTTGCTCGCAGTCCTTTGTCTGATCCCCGTTGCCGCCTACGCCGCCTGGCAGATCCTGCCTCCGGGGAGGACAAGTTCGCCACGGTGCAAGTGACCCGTGGCGATATCGAAAGCAGCGTCACCGCGCTGGGCACCCTGCAACCACGGCGTTATGTGGACGTCGGCGCCCAGGCGTCGGGGCAGATCCAGAAGATCCATGTGGAAGTTGGCGACGTGGTCAAGGAAGGCCAACTACTGGTGGAGATCGACCCTTCGACCCAGAAAGCCAAACTCGACGCCGGGCGCTTCTCCATCGAAAACCTCAAGGCCCAGTTGCAGGAGCAAAAAGCTCAACACGAACTGGCGCAGCAGAAATACCAGCGTCAGCAGCATCTGGCCGCCGGCGGCGCCACCCGTGAAGAAGACGTGCAGACCGCCCGTGCCGAACTGAAAGCTACCAAGGCGCGCATCGACATGTTCCAGGCGCAGATCCGCCAGGCCGAAGCCAGCCTGCGCAGCGATCAGGCCGAACTCGGCTACACCCGCATTTATGCACCGATGGCCGGCACCGTGGTCGCCCTCGATGCCCGCGAAGGCCAGACCCTCAACGCGCAACAACAAACCCCATTGATCCTGCGCATCGCCAAACTGTCGCCGATGACCGTTTGGGCGGAGGTTTCCGAAGCCGACATCGGCCATGTCAAACCGGGCATGACCGCCTACTTCACCACCCTGAGCGGCGGCCACCGTCGCTGGAGCAGCACCGTGCGGCAAATCCTGCCGGTGCCGCCCAAACCGCTGGACCAGACCAGCCAGGGCGGCGGCAGTCCTGCCAGCTCCAGCAAAAGCGGCAGCGCCCGCGTGGTGCTCTACACCGTGCTGCTGGATGTCGATAACGCCGACAATGCCTTGATGGCGGAAATGACCACCCAGGTGTTCTTCGTCGCCAATCAGGCAAAAGACGTCCTCACCGCGCCGGTTGCCGCGCTGCAAGGCACCGCCACCGCGAACCGGCAGACCGCCCAAGTGATTGCCGCCAATGGCGACGTCCAGTCCCGCGAAGTGCACACCGGCATCAGCGATCGCTTGAAAGTCCAGGTACTGGAAGGTTTGAGCGAAGGCGATCACCTGTTGATCGGCCCGGCCGACGGCAGCGGAGGCTGAATGCAAACGCCTCTGATCGACCTTCAGGACATTCGCAAATCCTACGGCGGCGGCGACGCCCCTGAAGTGCATGTGCTACGCGGGATCGACCTGTCGATCCACGCCGGCGAATTCGTGGCGATTGTCGGCGCGTCCGGTTCCGGCAAATCGACGCTGATGAACATCCTCGGCTGTCTCGACCGACCGACCTCCGGCAAATACCGTTTCGCCGGGGAAAACGTCGCCGGCCTCGACACCGATGAATTGGCCTGGCTGCGCCGCGAAGCCTTCGGTTTCGTGTTCCAGGGTTACCACCTGATTCCGTCCGGCTCGGCCCAGGAAAACGTCGAGATGCCGGCAATATATGCCGGTACCCCCGCCGCCGAACGCCACGCCCGTGCCGCCGCCCTGCTCGATCGCCTCGGTCTGGCCTCGCGCACCGGCAACCGCCCACATCAACTGTCCGGTGGTCAGCAGCAACGGGTGTCGATTGCCCGGGCGCTGATGAATGGCGGTCACATCATCCTGGCCGACGAACCCACCGGCGCCCTTGACAGCCACAGCGGCAAAGAAGTCATGGCACTGCTCGACGAACTCGCGAGCCAGGGTCACGTAGTCATCCTGATTACCCACGACCGCGAAGTGGCAGCCCGGGCCAAGCGCATCATCGAGATCCGCGACGGCCTGATCATCAGCGACAGCGCCCGGGACGACCCCGAAGCCCAGACGTCGGCCAACCCCGGCGCCCTTCAAGCCGTCGACCTGCGCAAGCGCCTGACCGAGGGTGCGCAAGCCTCTGGCGCCTGGAAAGGCGAACTGGTGGATGCCCTGCATGCTGCCTGGCGAGTGATGTGGATCAACCGCTTTCGCACGGCGCTGACTCTGCTCGGAATCATCATCGGCGTGGCTTCGGTGGTGGTGATGCTGGCGGTCGGCGAAGGCAGCAAGCGTCAGGTCATGGCGCAGATGGGCGCGTTCGGTTCCAACATCATTTACCTCAGCGGCTCGGCGCCCAATCCGCGCACGCCGCCAGGCATCGTCACCCTCGATGACGTGGCGGCGCTGGCCAGCCTGCCCCAGGTCAAGCGGATCATGCCGGTCAACGGCGCCGAGGCCGGGGTGCGATTCGGCAACGCCGACCATATGAGCTACGTCGGCGGCAACGACACCAACTTCCCGGCGATCTTCAACTGGCCGGTGGTCGAAGGCAGCTATTTCACCGACGCCGACGAGCGCAACGCCAGCGCCGTGGCGGTGATCGGCAAGAAGGTACGGGACAAACTGCTCAAGGATGTCGCCAACCCCATCGGCCAGTACATCCTGATCGAAAACGTGCCGTTCCAGGTGGTCGGTGTGCTTCAGGAAAAAGGCGCGAGCTCCGGCGATCAGGACAGCGACGACCGCATCGCCATCCCCTACTCCGCCGCCAGCGTCCGACTGTTCGGCACGCGCAATCCGGAATACGTGGCCATCGCCGCGGCAGATGCACGCAAGGTTAAAGAGGCGGAACACGCCATCGAGCAACTGATGCTGCGTCTGCACAACGGCAAAAAGGATTTCGAGCTGACCAACAACGCCGCGATGATCCAGGCCGAGGCGCGCACGCAAAACACCCTGTCACTGATGCTCGGTTCGATTGCCGCGATTTCGCTGCTGGTAGGCGGAATCGGCGTGATGAACATCATGCTCATGACCGTGCGCGAACGCACCCGCGAGATCGGCATTCGCATGGCCACCGGCGCCCGGCAACGGGACATCCTGCGCCAGTTCCTCACCGAAGCGGTGATGCTGTCGGTGGTCGGCGGCATCGCCGGGATCGCCCTGGCGCTGATCGTCGGCGGCGTGCTGATCCTCAGCGAAGTCGCCGTGGCGTTTTCCTTGATGGCGGTGTTCGGCGCCTTTGGCTGCGCCCTCGTGACCGGTGTCGTCTTCGGCTTCATGCCCGCCCGCAAAGCCGCCCGGCTCGACCCGGTGACGGCCCTTACCAGTGAATGATCGCTCTATGAAACCGCGTCTCAGCCTGTTGACCGTGTGCCTGTTGCTCAGCGCCTGCGGCAGTCCCGCCCAGCGTCCCGACAGCGGCTTGCAACCGCCCGCCGCGTGGCAGTCCCCTCACACTGCCAGCATCGCTCGCATCGATCCGCACTGGTGGAAGCAGTTCGGCAGCCCCGAGCTCGACCGTTTGATCGAACAGGCGCGCATGGGGAGCTTCGACCTCGCGGCCGCTGTCGCCCGGGTGCGTCAGGCCCAGGCCGGAACGGTGATCGCCGGCGGTTCGCAGCTACCGGAAATCAAGGCCGGGGCCAATGCCAACCGACAGAAACTGCTGCGCGGTAACGGTTACAACCAACTCGACGCCGACAGCAGCAATCGGGCGGTGGATTACTTCGACGCCAACCTGAGCGCGTCCTACGAAATCGACTTCTGGGGCGGCAAACGCGCCTCCCGCGACAGTGCGCAGTTTGCTCTGCAAGCCACTGAGTTCGACCGGGCCACCGTCGAACTGACTCTGTTCAGCGGCGTGGCCAGCACCTATGCGCAAGCCCTGTCGCTGCACGAGCAAAGTCGCATCGCCGAGCTGAACCTGACCAACGCGCAGAACGTACTGAACCTGGTGCAGACCCGCTTCGATTCAGGCTCGGCCACCGCACTGGAACTGGCCCAGCAGAAAAGCCTGGTGGCCGCGCAACAACGGCAACTGCCGCTGGTGCAGCAGCAAGCCCGGGACGCCTTGATCAGCCTCGCTGCCCTGCTCGGTCGACCGGTGCAAGAGCTGCAAACCGGCGTGGAACCGTTCGACCGACTGCAATGGCCGACCATCGATGTCGGCGTGCCCAGCGACCTGCTCAGCCGTCGCCCGGACATCGCCCGCGCCGAAGCGCAACTGGCCGCGGCCGAGGCCGATGTCAAAGTCGCCCGCGCCGCCATGCTGCCGACCGTGACCCTGACCGCCCAACTCGGCTCCGGCGCCAACCAGTTCGACGACATCATCCGCAGCCCCTTCTACAACCTCACCGCCGGACTGGTAGCGCCGATCTTCAACAACGGCCGCCTGAGCGCCGAGCGGGACAAAGCCACGGCTCGCCAGGAAGAACTGCTGGAAACCTATCGCGGGGCGATCATCAACGGCTTCGCCGACGTCGAAAAAGCCCTCAACGGCATACGCGGGCTCGACGAACAGCGGCAATGGCAAAGTGAAGAATTGAATCAGGCGCAGACTGCGTTCGATATCGCCCAGAGCCGCTATCAGGCGGGCGCCGAGGATTTGCTGACAGTGCTGGAAACCCAGCGCACGCTGTATGCGGCGCAGGATCTGAATGTGCAGCTGCGATTGTCGCGGTTGCAGGCGAGCATAGCGTTGTACAAGGCACTGGGTGGAGGCTGGCAGACGCTCTGACGGCGTCGCCTTTCGGATTGCATTCGCGGGCGAGCCCGCGAATGAGCAACAACACGGCCCTCAGACCGGACTGTTCTTCGCCGTCAGATGACGCGCATACCACGGTCGCTTCGGCACTCGCCGGAACAGACTCTCGAGCTTTTTCTCGTCCTCGCCAAACGTGATACGCAGCGCCAGCTTCATGGTTTCCGGGTCCATCTCCACCGACTTGCCGACCTGCAATCCCGGCACCGTGCTGCAACCGTGAGTGGTCGGACCAAGCCACGGATCCGCCACTTCGACCCAACGGCCCGGGGCAAACCATTTCACACCGTTGACCTCAAGCCGCGTGACCTGACCCGGATGGAAACGCTCGTGAGCGCGGAACCAGTCCTCCACGCGGTCGTCGATCCAGCCATGGAACGCCCAGAACACCGGGTTAACGTGAGATGAAAACGGGTCGCCGAGAAAGTCGTTTTCCGGGGCGAACCAGCGTGCGGCGAAGTCATCCAGATCCCGGGCCAATGGCACCGGCTGACCGTTGGAGGGATCCCGTGGCACCGACGCCCAGCGCATGTGCAGCCAGTCGTGCAGACCCAGCTCCACCTCGGAGCCGAACTGCCCCAGAGTCAGCTTCGACAGATACTGCGGATCGCGGTACTGCGATTCCCAGACTTCGAAGTTGCTCTGATAGGTTTCGGCGGTCTTGATGTCGCTGACCCATTGCGCGTACTCGTCATCGCCTTCGGCCAGCCAGGTCGGCGGCAGCGAGGTGCCGTCGTGATTGTCGAAGTAACGGGCGAAACCGACACGGTCGCGAACCAGTTCAGGCTGCGGCAACGGGAAGAACTGCCACGACGGCAGATCCTGCATGGAGCGCGCGGTGCCAAGCATGTGCCGGTGCATGAAGAAGAAATCGATACCCGAACCATTGCGATCCTTGCGCGGGCCACGGGCGTCACGCTCCAGGTCGCGCGGGCCGGGCTGCCAACCGAGACCGCGCAAGGCGTTACGCTTGTCTTCGGACAGGGTGTGCCACTTGTCCCGCGTCGCATGCCAGACCTGGTGGAACAACCGATGTTCGGGCGACACCAGCCACGCCAGCAGCGTCGGGTTCAACGGTGTGCGCTGTCGCGCTTCCGGGAACAGGCACTTGACCGCAATGAAGCGGTGATCCTGGGCCGGCAAGGCCAGCGAACGGTCGAGACGCTGCACCGTACCGCTCAGACTGCCACTGCCGGCGTTGCCGAAGTCGGCCCAGACCTCGTCAAGGATCATGTTCAGTTCGTAGTCGACACTGCCGTCGGCACCCAGCAGCCGCCAACTGAGTTTTGATGCCTCGGCCCCGGCGAGATCGCCGAGTATTCGGTAACGCGGTGTTTCGGCAGAGCGCAAACGCTCCGGCGTGTCGAGAAAGCCGCATACGCCCCGGCCCTTCTGGCCAATGTCGATGAACACTTCCAGGCCCTGGGCCGGCAGTCCGTCGAGGCCAGCGTCGCGGCCCGTGAAGCGGATCTTCCAGACCCCGCGCAGCGCGTTCGCCAGGCGTTGCCCGGCCACGTCGGCGACATCGAACGACGCCTCGCCAGGAGTGATTGTCGGGTCGGGCTTCGTCCATTCACGATGCCCGAAATAAGCTGCAGGTACGGCAGCGCCGGTCAACGCCAGGCCTGCCATGAACCATCGTCGAGAAATCCTCATTGCCCTACCTGTGTTCAGCCCTGAAGCAGGCTTTATCCAAGCTAGAACGTTTGCTGTGCGGACAAATTTAAGCGCCGGCGACCCCGACTAATTTTTCCCCGCGCCCGCTCGTTCCTCCCAGATAGCAAAGGCCTCTGCGCCTGTACCTCGACGGCGAACCTGACTGAGATGGCAATGACAAAACCACGTTCGAAAAAGGCTCTATTCATCGGCCTGCCACTGGCCCTGGCGATCAGCGCCGGTGCCGGTTTCGCGGTCTGGGATATCTGGTTCAAGGACAACCCCGGCTACCCGGTCAAAGTCATGCAGCAGGCCGAAGAACTGCACGAGCACATGCTCTCGTTCGACAGCCACATCACCATCACCCAGAACTTCGGCACCACCGGCAACGAGATCGACAAGGACGGCAGCGAGCAGTTCGACCTGGTCAAGGCCAATCGCGGACGGCTGTCCGGCGCGGCGCTGACGATTTTCGGCTGGCCGGAAATCTGGAACGGCCCGAACGCCCCGCACAAACCCACCGCCGGTTTTGTCGAAGAGGCGCGCAACCAGCAGGAAATCCGCTACAAGATCCTGTCCGGCATGGTCCGCGACTTCCCCAATCAGGTCGGCATCGCCTATACCGCCAACGACTTCCGGCGTCTGCACGGCGAAGGCAAGTTCGCGATCTTCATCAGCATGCTCAACGCCTATCCGCTGGGCCATGACCTGGGCCAGCTGGACCTGTGGGCGGCACGCGGCATGCGCATGTTCGGCTTCAGCTACATCGGCAACAACGACTGGGCCGACTCGTCGCGCCCGCTGCCGTTTTTCAATGACTCGCCGGACGCCCTCGACGGTCTTTCCGATATCGGCAAGCAAGCGGTCAAGCGCCTGAACGATCTGGGTGTGATCATCGACGTGTCGCAGATGTCGACCAAGGCCCTGGAGCAAGTCGCCCAATTGAGCCGCACGCCGCTGGTGGCTTCGCACTCGGCGCCACGGGCCATGGTCGATATCCCGCGCAACCTCAGCGACAAGGAAATGCAGCTGATCAAGAACAGCGGCGGCGTGGTGCAGATCGTCGGTTTCTCGCAGTACCTGCGACCGCTGACCCAAGAGACCCAGGACAAACTCAACGAGTTGCGCAAGCGCTTCGACCTGCCACCCCTGCCGAATCTGGCGGTGGCCCTGATGCCGGGTGATCCGATCATTTCCGCATGGTCCGAGCAGAAATTCGGCGAATACGCCAGCCAGCTCTACGCCATCCTCGACACCGAACCGAAGGCCAGCCTCAAGGATCTGGGCGACGCAATCGACTACACGGTGCGCAAGATCGGCATCGATCACGTCGGCATCAGCTCGGACTTCAACGAAGGCGGCGGTGTCAAAGGCTGGGAAAACGTCGGTGAAATCCGCAACGTCACCGCTGAACTGCTCTCGCGGGGCTATTCGGAAGCGGACATCGCCAAATTGTGGGGCGGCAATTTCCTGCGGGTCTGGGACCAGGTCGAGAAGTCAGCCAGGCCGGCAATCGCTTCGAGCCGGGAAGTCGCCAAGCCATGAGCAACCGTCGTGACTTTCTGAAACAAGCCGGGATTCTTGCCGCCGCATTGCCGCTGGGCGCGAGCCTGCCGAACGTCGCCAGCGCTTCGACCGCTGCGCCGCTGCCGCGCAACAAGTGGGCGCAATTGCAGCAGCTGTTCGATCAGGATCCGGCGTGGCTGCACTTCTCCAATTTTCTGGTTACCAGCCACCCGCGCCCGGTGCGCGAAGCGATCGAGATGCACCGCGCCGCCCTCGACAAAAATCCGGGGCTGGCGATGGACTGGGACCACGGCGTCACCGAAAAGCGTGAAGAAGACGTGCGAGTCTGGGCCGGCAAGTATGTGCAGGCCGATGCCCGGCAAATCGCCCTGACCGGCAGCACCACCGAAGGGCTGGCGATGATTTACGGCGGCGTGCAGGTGCGCGCCGATCAGGAAATCCTCACCACCGAACACGAGCATTACGCGACCCACACCATCCTCGAACTGCGCACCCAGCGCGACGGGACCAAGGTGCGCAAGATCCGTCTGTTCAAGGATCCGTACCGGATCAGCAAGGATGAACTGCTGGCCAGTATCGACCGCAGCATTCGCCCGGAAACCCGCGTGCTCGGCATGTGCTGGGTGCATTCGGGCAGCGGCGTGAAACTGCCGCTCGCCGATATCGGCGCACTGGTCGATAAACACAACCGTGGCCGCAGCGAAGCCGATCGCATCGTCTATGTCGTCGACGGTGTGCATGGTTTCGGCGTGGAAGATGTGGACTTCCCGGCGATGAACTGCGACTTCTTCATCGCCGGCACCCACAAATGGATGTTCGGCCCGCGCGGCACCGGGATCGTGGTCAGCCGCACGACCGACGTGAAATACGTCACGCCGATCATCCCGACCTTTTCCGAGGCCGAGCATTTCTCGACCACCATGACGCCCGGTGGCTACCACTCGTTCGAACATCGCTGGGCGCTGACCGAGGCGTTCAAGCTGCACCTGCAACTGGGCAAGGACGACGTGCAGGCGCGGATTCACGAACTCAACAGCTACCTGAAAAAACGCCTGCTGCAACGCTCGCAGATTGAACTGGTCACGCCGTTGAGTCCGGAGTTTTCCGCCGGTTTCACCTTCTTCCGGGTCAAGGGCAAGGACAGCGACAAGATCGCCGCGCACCTGATGGCCAACAAGGTGGTGGCCGACGCGGTGGAGCGCGATGTCGGGCCGGTGATCCGCACCGCGCCGGGCCTGCTCAACGACGAAGCGCAGATTGACCGCCTGCTGGCGGTGCTCGACCGGGCGCTGTGAGCGCCAACGATTTCCTTCCTTTGACGAGACTTGAAATGAACAGTGAACTGCCTCGTTCTGCCCTGAAAACCCTGCCGGCACTGATGCTCGCCGCCCTCGCCGCCAGCCTGCTGCCAACGGCGGCACAAGCCGCCACCCCGCCGGCACCGGGCAAAGTCTTCAAGGACTGCAAGGACTGCCCGGAAATGGTCGTGCTGCCGACGGGCACCTTCACCATGGGCACCCCGGAAGATGAAGTCGGCCGCGAGCCCGACGAAGGCCCGATGCACCCGGTGACCTTTGCCAAACCTCTGGCCATCAGCCGCTTCCAGGTGCTCAAGGGCGAGTGGTTCGCCTACCTCAAGGACACCGGCTACCGAATGCCCGACGGCGACGACCGCCCGGGCCGCGCTTGCAAGGCCGGGGTTCCGGACTACGCGGGCAGCGACCCGCGCAAGCAGTACACCGACAAGCATCCAGCGGTGTGCATGAATTTCGCCGAAGCCAATGACTACGTGGCATGGCTGTCGAAAAAGACCGGCCAGCAATATCGACTGGTCAGCGAATCCCTGCGCGAATACGCGGCCCGGGGCGGCACGACCGGCCCGTTTCCCTTCCCGTTCGATGAAGGCAAGGAATACAGCATCGCCAAGCACGCCAACACCTATGGCGCGGCCGACGGCTACAACTTCACCGCACCGGCCGGAAGCTTCGCACCGAACGCTTTCGGCGTGTACGACATGCACGGCAACGTCTACGAATGGACCGCCGACTGCTACAACGACAACTACGAAGGCGCCCCGAGCGACGGCAGCGCCTGGCAGACCGGCAAGTGCGAATTCAAGCGCATCCGCGGCAACGACTGGGGCGAAGCACCGGTGTTCTCGCGCTCCGGCAACCGCAATGCGCTGGCGCCCGACGAGCGCGGCGACTGGATCGGTTTCCGGGTCGCCCGGGATCTGTAACCCGGTACCGCCACGCTAAATTAACCCTCCCGCCAGTCGTTCTACAGATGGCGCGATCCATTGCGACGCGCCACTGCCCTCTACGTCACCCAGGCGACGCCCGCAGCCGATGCCGGCCTTCGCCGCTCTTTCACGCAGGGAACCTCCATGAGCAAACCAACACGCGGGGTGATCAATGAATTGTTCGCCCTGCTCAAACCCTTTCGGCTGATCGTTGCCGGTTCGATCCTGCTCGGCATGGTCGGCGGCCTGAGCGTCACGGCGCTGCTGGCGACGATCAACAACGCGCTGCATTCCGAAGCCGGCCTGACCAGCACCGTGGTCGCCGTATTCGCCGGCCTGTGCCTGCTGGCCCTGGCCAGCTCGATCTTTTCCGATATCGGCACCAACTTCGTCGGCCAGCACATCATCGCCAGGCTGCGCAAAGAGCTGGGCGAAAAAGTGCTGTCGGCGCCCATCGAGCAGATCGAACGCTACCGCAGCCATCGGCTGATCCCGGTGCTGACCCACGACGTCGACACCATCAGCGACTTTGCTTTCGCCTTTTCGCCGCTGGCGATTTCCATGACCGTCACCCTCGGCTGCATGGGTTACCTGGCGATGCTGTCGTGGCCGATGTTCCTGATGATGGCGGTGGCGGTCCTGATCGGCACCATCATCCAGTACATCGCCCAGGGCCGTGGCATGCAGGGTTTCATGAAAGCCCGCGACCACGAAGACGAGCTGCAAAAGCACTACAACGCGATTGCCGAGGGTGCCAAGGAGCTGCGCATCCACCGTCCACGTCGCCACCGCATGTTCGTTTCGGGCATCCAGACCACCGCCGACCAGATCTGCGAGACTCAGGTGCGCTCGGTGAACATCTATGTAGTCGCCAAGACCCTCGGCTCAATGTTGTTCTTCGTGGTGATCGGCCTGGCGCTGGCCCTGCAATCGTTGTGGCCGAGCGCCGACAAAGCGGTGATGAGCGGCTTCGTGCTGGTGCTGCTGTACATGAAAGGCCCGCTGGAACACGTCATGGCGGCTTTGCCGATCGTGGGCCGTGCGCAGATCGCGTTCCGACGGATCGCCGAGTTGTCCGAGCAGTTCTCGTCGCCCGAACCGCACTTGCTACTCAGCGATCAAGGCAACCAGAAAACCCCGGTGCACAGCCTGGAACTGACCGACGTCTCGTACAGCTTCCCGACCGTGGAAGGGGCTGCGCCGTTCCGCCTGGGGCCGGTGAACTTGAAGATCGATCAGGGCGACATCATCTTCATCGTCGGTGAAAACGGCTGTGGCAAGACTACCCTGATCAAACTGCTGCTGGGCCTGTATGCGCCACAGCAGGGTGAAATCCGCCTCAACGATCAGGTCGTCACCGCCCTCACCCGCGATGATTACCGCCAGTTGTTCACCACGATCTTCGCCGACTATTACCTGTTCGACGACGTGGTGCAGGGCGACACGCATATTCCGGAAGACGCCAACAAATACCTGGAGCGTCTGGAGATCGCGCACAAGGTCAGCGTACGCGACGGTGCGTTCACCACCACCGATCTGTCGACCGGCCAGCGCAAGCGTCTGGCGTTGATCAACGCATGGCTGGAAGAGCGTCCGGTGCTGGTGTTCGACGAGTGGGCCGCCGACCAGGACCCGACGTTCCGGCGGATTTTCTACACCGAACTGCTGCCGGACCTGAAGCGTCTGGGCAAGACCATCATCGTCATTTCCCACGACGATCGTTACTTCGACGTTGCCGACCAACTGGTGCGCATGAGCGCCGGCAAAGTGGTCACCGAGCTGCAACCCGCCTGATTGTGAAAAATCTGTAAAAAAAGTGCGTTGAGCCTTTCCGGTTTTCGGAGGGCTCAACGTCTTACTAACAGTTAATAGAAATAGTTCTCAGTCAACACTTTGAAGAGTAGAAGAACAATGCCCGCACCGCACGGACTCCACCCGCTCGCCAAGGCTCTGCTGATCCGCCGCTCCTTCCGCACCACCCTTCCAGCCCTTTGCGCCCTGGCGTTGACCCTGCCGGTGATCGGCCAGGCGCAGGCCGCAGCGGTGGCGATCAATATTCCTGCACAGTCGCTGGGGAGCGCGCTGCAGGAATTCGGCCGCCAGACCAATCTGCAAGTGTTGTACAGCCCGGTCGAAGTCAGTGGCCTGCGCAGCACCGCTGTCAGTGGCAACCTTGAGCCGACCGCCGCCATCGCGCAATTGCTTCAGGGCACCGACATCGCCTACAGCGTGCAGGGCAACAACGTTTCGTTGCGTGCCCGCAGCAACGGCGCAGCCCTTGACCTGGCACCGACCAGCATCACCGCCGCCCAGGAGTCGGCGTGGGGTCCGGTTGACGGGATCGTCGCCAAACGCAGCGCCACCGGTTCCAAGACCGATACCGCGCTGAAGGAAATCCCGCAGACCATCAACGTCGTCACGCAAGACGAAATCAAGATGCGCGGCTCGCAGTCGGTCACCGAAGCCCTGCGCTACACCGCGGGCATGACCGGCGGCGGCTTCTCCGACCGGGTGAAGATCTTCGACGAACCGACTTCCCGCGGCTTTTCGCCAACCCCGCTGTACCTCGACGGGCTGCACCTGCCCTACGGCGGCGGCAGCACCGGCGGTTCGCTGCAGATCGATCCGTACAGCCTGGAGCGCATCGAAGTGCTCAAGGGCCCGGCGTCGGTGCTTTACGGCCAGAATCAGCCAGGCGGCATCGTCAACATGGTCGGCAAGCGTCCGACGGCCACACCGCTGCACGAGGTAATCATTGGCGGCGGCAGCTATGACCGCAAATACGGCGCCTTCGACCTCGGCGGCCCGCTCGACGATCAGGGCGAATTTCTCTATCGCCTGACCGGTGTGGTCAACGACAGCAACTCGCAAATCGACTACGCCGACCAGAAACGCATGATGCTCGCGCCCAGCCTGACCTGGCTGCCGAACGACCGCACCAGCATCACCCTGTACGGCCAGTACCAGAAAGACCACGACACCCCGGAAGCCCAGGGCCTGCCGGCCAACGGCACCGTGTATCGCACCGCCAACGGTCGCATCAGCCGCAGCCTGTTCCTTGGCGAGCCGAATGTGAACAAGTATGACCGCGAGCAGTTCGTACTCGGCTACGAGATCTCCCACGAACTCAACGATGTCTGGACCCTCAAGCAGAACGCCCGTTACGCGCAGCTCAACGACCGTTACATCGCGCCGCTGCACGGTTACTCCTTCGAACCGAATCCGGTCACCGGGGCCGACGACGAAAGCCGTCAAACCCGCTTTGGCGTGGACTGGGCCCAGGACAACAAGGTCTTCGGAGTCGATAACATCGCCCAGGCCAAGTTCAAGACCGGCGAGCTGGATCACACCTTGCTGCTGGGCGTCGACTACTACCACTTCAACTCCAAGTTCCTCGGCCGTTATGACCGCCAGGGCCCGGCCATCGACCTGTACAACCCGGTCTATGGCAGCGAGTTCAATTTCCGCCAGCCGTACCGTTGGGACAACACGGTCAAGCAGACCGGCCTGTACACCCAGGACCAGATGCGCTGGAACCAGTGGTTCCTGACCGTCGGCGGTCGCTACGACTTCGCCGAGACCATCAACAAGGAACCGCTGGGCGGCAATCACTCAAGCATCAAGGACGAGAAATTCACCGGTCGTGCAGGCTTGGGTTACGAGTTCGAAAACGGCCTGACCCCATACGTCAGCTACGCCGAATCGTTCCTGCCACAGACTGGCGCCGACATGAACGGCCGTCCGTTCGAACCGACCGAGGGCAAGCAGTACGAAGTCGGCATCAAGTACGAGCCATCGTTCGTCGACGGCTTCATCCAACTGTCGGCTTACCAGATCGATCAGAGCAACATGCTGACCAACGACCTGAACAACCCGGGTTTCAGCAGCCAAAGCGGCTCGGTACGCTCGCGTGGCGTGGAACTGGAAGGCAAGGTCAACGTCACCCAGAACCTGCGTGTCCTGGCCTCGGTGTCGCGTAATCAGATCAAGTGGCGCAGCGTCAACGATGGTCGCGAAGGTCGCACCCTGGCCATGAGCCCGCCGCTGACCGCATCGGCGTGGATCGATTACAACTTCGACCAGTCCACTTCGCTGGCCGGTCTGGGTATGGGCCTGGGCACCCGTTACGTGCGCAGCAGCTACGGCTCGGACTACGAGGAAGACTCCTTCCAGATCCCGTCCTATACCGTGTATGACGCCATGATTTCCTACGACCTGGAAAAATCACCACTGCATGTCAAAGGCGTGAAAGTGAAGATGAACCTGGAAAACCTTGCCGACAAAAAGTACGTCGCCAGCTGCAACAGCACCCTGGACTGCTACTACGGCGAAGGCCGGACCATGACCGCCGACGTGACCTACAACTGGTAACACACTTAGCATCAGACAAAACGCCGGCATCTGCCGGCGTTTTGCTGTCTGCCCGAAAGCCTTTCCCGGGCAAAAGAAAAGGGCCGCAATCAGCGGCCCTTTCAGTCCCTCAAAAACTTCTGTCACCGCGCTACAAACACCTCCACCAAGCGCTCGGCAATGTGTTGCTGCGCCTCTTCGGCCTCATCGATGATCGCCCCCATGCGCATGAAGTCATGGGTCATGCCTTCATATACTTTCAGCTCGACCTCGACTCCCGCCGCCTGCAAATGCCGGGCATACGCCACGCCTTCGTCGTGCAGCGGATCGCACTCGGCCAACACCAGCAGCACTGGCGCCACACCGGTTGAGACTTTACCCAGCAACGGCGAGAAACGTGGATCGAGACGGTCGGCCGCCTCACGCTGATAGTGGATGTAGAACCAATTCAGCGACTCCTTCTCCAGCAGATAACCCTCGGCATAACGCTCGATGCTGGGCGTGCTGCGGCTGGCATCGGTGACCGGGTAGATCAGCACCTGCAAACGCGGCTGCACCGGGGCGCCCACCAATTGTGCGGCGAGCACCGTGGCCAGGCTGCCGCCGACGCTGTCACCGGCAATCGCCAGGCGCGCACTGTCCAGGCCCAGATCCTGAGCACTTGCCACCAGCCAGTTCCAGGCGTCCTGTGCATCGTTCGCGGCGGTCGGAAAACGGAATTCCGGCGCCAGTCGATAGGCCACCGACAGCACCACGCAATCGGCCATCGACGCCAGCGCCCGGCACAGCGAGTCATGGGAATCGAGGCTGCCGACCACATAACCGCCACCATGGAAATACAACAGCGCCGGACGCCCGGCCCCGGCTTTAAAGGGCTGATTGCTGTAGATCCGCGCCTCCAGCAGCGAACCGTCACGCACCGGCAGTTGCAGCTCATCGACCACCGCAAGGTCTTCGCCGCCAGCGTCCATCAGCAACGATGACTGATCGAACTGCTCACGGGCCTGTTCCGGGCTCAGCTCATGCATGCCCACACGTTTGCCGCTGGCCCGGCCGTTGCCGACCAATTGCAGAAATGCGGCGATATCAGGATTCAACGACATTCAATTTCTCCAGACCACTCGGGCGCCTTAGGCGCCCGAGTGGTGTTTGCAGTTACGAAGCAGGCTTCAGGACATGACTACTGATTCAACGAACTCGCCGAGCATTTCTTCAGCCTCGGACAGGAAAGTTTCATCCCGCGGGATCTGGAAATGCCCGCAGTCCAGCCATTCGCCGCCCATGCCCGGCTGTTCGAGTTGCGCTGCCAGTTCGACCGCTTCCTCTTCGCGGCCGAGCGTCCACCAGCAGATCGGCTGCACCGCCAGCGGCGGGCAGCGGTCGAGCTGCAGCGACAATTGCTTGAGCCGGCGCGCCACGCTGAACACATGGGCCAGTTCATCGGCCCCCAGCGCTACGTAGGTCGAAGCCCCACGCTCGACGCCCATGGCAGCGTTGAACACCGCGCGCAGGTTCTGCGCGGTTTCCTCGCCATCGATGGTCACATCCGAGGCGTCCGGCAAAGTGACCCGCAGGAAGTCCCGCAGATCGGCTTGCCAGTCATCCACGGCCCCGGCATTGATCGCCGCCGAAGCCACGAAGCTGTCCACCAGACCGACGAATGTCACTGGCTGCCCTTCCCGCTCAAGCTGCGCCGCCATCAGCATCGCCAGCGTACCGCCCAGCGACCAGCCCAACAGGTGATACGGCCCCTGCGGCTGTTTCTCGCGGATTTGCGCCACGTAGTCACTCGCCATCGTTTCCAGCGACGTATCGCTGAAGGCCGGGTCGAGCAACATCCGCGACTGGATCGCCAACACCTGGCGCTGACCGCTCAGACGACGGGCCAACGGCTCGTAGTCGAACACCGTGCCGAAACCGGCGTGGATGCAGAACAATGGCGCCCGGCCCTTGACCTCGGCGTTCATCGCCAGCAGCCCGGAGGCCTTCTGGGCAGAGCCCTGAACGCTGGCCACCAGTTCGGCGATGCTCGGTTTCTGCATCAGGTCGCGCAGTTTCAGGCTCACGCCCTGGGACTTGAGCACGCGACTGCGAGCGATGACTTGCAGGCTGAGGATCGAATCGCCGCCCAGTTCGAAGAAGTTGTCGGTGAGGCCGACGCGTTCGATCTTCAACACCTCCTGCCAGATCTTCGCCAGGGCTTTTTCCAGCTCGGTGCGCGGCGCCGCATATTCCTGACGCTGTTCGGCGTCCGGATCCGGCAAGGCCTTGCGGTCGAGTTTGCCGTTCGGCGTCAGCGGCATGCGTTCGAGCAACATCAGGTGCGCAGGCACCATGTAGTCCGGCAGGCTGGCCTTGAGCTGTTCGCGCAGCCGTTCGCACAGCCCCTCCACCGGCGCATCGGCACTGGCCAGTACGTAACCGAGCAGTTGTTTGCCGCTGACACCTTCGCGAGCGACCACCGCCGCGTCGCGCACGCCGGGTTGTTGCTTGAGGCGTGCTTCGACTTCACCCAGCTCGATACGGAAACCACGGATTTTCACCTGATGGTCGATCCGGCCCAGGTAGTCAACCGTGCCGTCGGCACGCTGGCGCACCAGGTCGCCGGTGCGATACAGACGGCTGCCATCGGCGCTGAACGGGTTGGCCACGAAGCGCTCGGCAGTGCCGCCGGCGCGTCCCAGATAACCACGGGCCAATGCGCCACCGAGGTACAGCTCGCCGGCAATACCGACCGGCAGACGGTTGAGATCGCTGTCGAGCACGTAACCGCTGCGCTCACCCACCACGCTGCCGATCGGTGCGTAGGCGGCGCCGCATTCATCCTCGGCTCCGGCCTTCCAGATCAGCGGCGTGACCACGGTTTCGGTCGGGCCGTAGCCGTTGATGATGTACTGCGGCTTGAGCGCACGCTTGGCCAGTTCGAAACTCGCCACCGGCACCGCATCACCACCGAAGCAGTAGATCCGCACCGGCGGTGGATTGCCGTGTTGCTCGGCATGTTCGGCCAGTTGTTGCAGGTACACCGGCGGGAACGCCGCGACGGTCACGCCGTGTTGATGCATGGCGTTGTAAGTCTGCTCGGCGGTCCACAGGCTGTCGTCACGGATCAGCAGGCGTGCGCCGTGAGTCAGGGTGGTCAGCCAGCGCTCGTGGGCGCCGTCGAACGCGAACGACATGAAGTGCAGTTCGCAATCGGCTTCGCTCATTTCATAACGCTCACCGATCGCCTCGCAGTGCATCGCCAACGGCCCGTGAGCCACGCCGACGCCTTTGGGCAGGCCGGTGGAGCCGGAGGTGTAGATCACGTAAGCGAGGTTGCCCGGTTCGACCGAGACCTGTGGCGCAGTATTCGGCTGCGCGCTCAGGTCCAGTTGATCCAGCTCCAGCACATGCAGGTTGTCCTGGGTCGGCATCACCTGACGCAGGCTCGAATCGCTGAGCAGCAAAGCGATACCGGAGTCACGCATCAGATAACTCAAACGCTCACGAGGATAGGCTGCATCCAGCGGCACATAGGCACCGCCAGCCTTGAGCACCGCCAACAGCGCGACGATCATGTTTTCGCTGCGCGGCAGTGCCACGCCGACCCGTACTTCCGGGCCGACCCCTTCGGCGATCAGCGCGTGGGCCAGACGATTGGCCCGCGCCTCGATCTGGCCGTAGCTGAACGCCTGATCATTGAAGACCACCGCCGTTTGCTCGCTGCGTTGCGCAGCCCATTGACCGATGCGCTGATGCACCACCAGCGCTGGCGGCTGCACCGCAACCACCGTCGAGTCCGCCACCTGCGCAGTCGGCAGGCCGATACGGCCCAGCGGTTGCTCAGCGTTTTGCGTAAGCGCAACCAGCAGCCCTTCGAGGTTGCTGCGGATACCTTCCACCGTCGCCCGGTCGAAGTGCTCGCGCAGGAACATGTACTCGATCACCAGCCCTTCTTCGAGCGTGACCATCAGGTCCATCGGGAAGTTGGTCAGGCCGGCGCTGGCGCTCTCGCCGAACTTGAGCGAGTCGTCGCGCCACTCGCGCAGCGCCTGATCGATCGGGTGGTTCTCGAACACGATGATGCTGTCGAACAGCGATTGCCCGGTGCGCCCGGCCCAGCGCTGAACGTCGGACAGCGGCGTGTATTCGCGCTCGCGCATTTCCAGGTTGAAGTCCTGCAAGTCGCGCAGCCAGTCACCGACCGCCTGTTCGGCCGGCACATCCTTGATCACCGGCAAGGTGTTGATGAACAGACCGAGAATCGACTCCGACGCCGGCAAACTCGCCGGACGCCCGGCCACCGTAGCGCCGAACGCCACAGAGCGCTGGCCACTGTAACGGCTCAGCAGCATCAGCCACGCCCCCTGCACCAGCGTGTTGAGGGTGATCTGCTGGGACTGGGCGAAGGCTTTGAGCTGCTCGGTGCGGGTTTCGCCCAGACGGCTGTACAGCGCTTCATGACCGCGACCTTCGCCGGTGCGCGCCACGGCGTCGGCAAGATAAGTCGGCTCGTCGAGCAGGCTCAGGTGCTCACGCCAGAAACCTTCGCTGGCGTTGGCATCCTGCTGTTGCAGCCAGTTGATGTAGCGGCGGTACGGCACCGCTTCGGCGAGCGGCTGGCCGGAGTACTGGCTCAGCACTTCACCGATCAACTGCGAACTGCTCCAGCCGTCAATCAGGATGTGGTGATAGGTCCAGATCAGCTGATAGCTGCCCTCGCCCACCTGCACCAGCGTCAGGCGTTGCAGCGGCGGACGGTCGAGGTCGAAACCCTTGGCCCGTTCGCTGGCGGCCAGCGCCTGCAAGGCGTGTTCCGAGTGATCCTGATCGCGCCAGTCGAGCAAGCTCACCGGGAGTTGCGGATCGGCGAGTACGAATTGCAGCGGCTCGGCCATGTCCTGCCAGAGGAAACCGGTGCGCAGAATGTCGTGGCGACGGCTTACCGCTTCCCACGCCGCCTTGAAGCGCGCCGGCTCCAGGCCCTGCACCGGAATGCTCACCTGGTTGATGTAGAGGTCGCCGTCCGGCGAATTCAGACCGAGGAACAGCATGCCCTGCTGCATCGGCGACAAGCGGTACAGCCCGTCCAGTTGCCCTTCCGGCAGTGGCAGCTCGGCAATCTGCGCCTCGCTCAAGCCGTGCAGCGGCAGATCGACCAGCGCGACCACCGGTGCCTGCGTACCTTCGATAGCCTGGGCACGCACGGCCAGTTGCTGGATGGTCGGCTGCTGGAACAGGTCTTTCGGGCTCAGTTCGATGCCTTGTTGACGGGCGCGGCTGACCACCTGGATCGAGATGATCGAATCGCCACCCAACGCGAAGAAACTGTCGGTGGTGCTGATCCGCTCAAGGCCCAGCACTTCTTTCCAGATCTGCACCAAGGCTTGCTCGATCGGGTTGACCGGTTCGACATGTTGCTGCGACGCCGAGAACTCCAGCGCCGGCAGACGCTTGCGGTCAAGCTTGCCGTTGGGGCTCAGCGGCATCTGCGCCAGCCACATCCGGTGCGCCGGCACCATGTAATCCGGCAGGCTCGCACCCAGCCAGGTCGACAGGCTGTCGTGCAGTTCATTGCACACGGCGTCGGGAGCATCAATGGTCGCCGGATCGCTTGGCACCAGGTAAGCCACCAGTTGCTGGCTGCCCAGCACATCACGGGCCACGACCACCGCTTCGCGTACGGCAGCGTGTTCCATCAGGCGCGCTTCGATTTCGCCCAGCTCGATCCGCAGACCGCGCAGCTTGACCTGATGGTCGATGCGCCCGACGTACTCGATCACACCGTCGGCGCGGTAGCGCGCCAGGTCACCGGTGCGGTACATGCGCTCGCCGGCCGCGAACGGGTTGGCGACGAACCGCTCGGCGCTCAATCCCGAACGACGGTGATAACCACGCGCCAGACCGATGCCGCCGAGGTACAGCTCGCCAGCCACACCCACCGGCAGCGGATTGAGACCGCTGTCGAGAATGAAGGTCGACAGGTTGGCAATCGGCTGACCGATCGGCACGCCGTCGCGCCCTTCGTCGCGGCAGGTCCAGTGGGTCACGTCGATGGCCGCTTCGGTCGGGCCGTACAAGTTGAACAGACCGGCCTGCGGCAACTTGGCGAACACCTGCACCTGCGCATCCACCGGCAGCGCTTCACCGCTGCAGACGATGCGGGTCAAACCGGTGCAGCTCGACACGTTGGCATCCTGCAGGAAGGCCTGCAGCATCGAGGGTACAAAGTGCAGCGTGGTAACACGCTCGGCGTTGATCAGCGCGATCAGTTTCGCCGGATCGCGATGATCGCCCGGTGCCGCGACCACCAGTCGGGCGCCGGTCATCAGCGGCCAGAAGAACTCCCACACCGACACATCGAAGCTGAACGGGGTTTTCTGCAACACGGTGTCGCTGGCGTCCAGAGCATAGGCCTGCTGCATCCACATCAGGCGGTTGGTCAGGGCGCGATGGGCGTTGCCCGCGCCTTTCGGCATGCCGGTGGAACCGGAGGTGTAGATCACGTAGGCCAGGTTGCTGGCGTCGTATTCAACCTGCGGATTGTGCGTCGGCAACTCGGCGAAGTCCGCACCGGACGGTTCCAGGCACAGGGTCTGTACGCCGTCGGGAATCGGCAGGCTGGCCAGTAGGTGCGGCTGGGTCAGCAACTGGTCGATACCGCTGTCGGCGATCATGTAGCTCAGGCGATCACGCGGGTATTCCGGGTCCAGCGGCACGTAGGCGCCACCGGCCTTGAGGATCGCCAGCAGGCCGATGACCATTTCCAGGCTGCGCTCGACTGCAATGCCCACCAGCATATCCGGGCCGACCCCACGGGCGATCAAGCCATGGGCCAACTGGTTGGCGCGGGCATTGAGCTGCGCGTAGCTCAGGGTCTGACCGGCGAATACCAGCGCCGGCGCATCCGGAGTGCGCAGGGCCTGGGCTTCGATCAGCGTGTGCACACCCTGCTCCAGCGGATAGTCGATGCCGGTGGCGTTCCACTGCTCGACCATCAAACGGCGGTCGGCGGTATCGAGCAAATCCAGCGCGCCGAGCATGGCATCGCCCGACTGCACCATCTGCTGCAACAGGTTGTGCAGTTGCGCGCTCAATTGCTCGATCACCGAATCGGTGAAATGCCCGCGCTGGTAGCTGTAGTGCAGCGACAGCTCATCGCTGACGTTCACCGCCAGGGTCAGCGGGTAGTTGGTCTGCTCGTGGTTGTTGATCCCGCCGAAGCGCAGCTCCTGCGGAGCGCCCTGCTCCAGGGCCTGGGACACCGGGTAGTTCTCGAACACCAGAATGTTGTCGAACAGCGCTTCACCGCTCTGCCCGGCCCAGCGCTGGATGTCGAACAACGGCGTGTGTTCGTGTTCGCGCAGGCCGATGTTCTGCGCCTGCACGGTCTGCAACCACTGGCTGACGCTGGAGTCCGAACGCGGGCTGGCGATCACCGGCAAGGTGTTGATGAACAGGCCGATCTGCTGCTCGACGCCTTTTAGCTCGGTCGGACGACCGGCCACGGTGGCGCCGAACGCTACGCTGTCCTGCCCGGTCAGGCGCTGCAACAGCAGCAGCCATGCGGCCTGGATCAAGGTGTTGAGCGTAACTTTCTGCTGACGGGCGAACTCGCCCAGGCGTCGGGTCTGTTCGGCGTCGATGAACACGTAGCGCTCGCCATGACCGTCACGCGCCTCGTCGCTGCGCTGGGCCTGAATCGCCTGGGCCAGACGGGTCGGCTCTTGCAGGTTGGCCAGTTGCGCGGTCCAGTAGTGTTCGCTGACTTTGGCGTCCTGGCGTTGCAGCCATTCGATGTAGTCGCGATAACGCCCGGCCAGCGCCGGCAGGGTCTCCCCGGCATAACGCTGGAGGACTTCGCCGAGCAGCTGCGAGTTGCTCCAGCCGTCCATCAGGATGTGGTGGTTGGTGTAAATCAGGTGGCAACGCTGATCGTCCAGACGCACCACGACCATACGCAGCAGCGGGCCGTGGCTCAGGTCGAAACCTTGTGCCTGCTCGCTGGCCGCCAACTGATCCAATGCTGCCGGATCGGCACTGCGCTCACGCCAGTCGAGCACGCTGAACGGCATTTCCAGCTGTTTGTGCACCACTTGCACCGGACGCGCCACCTGGCCTTGCCAGACGAAACTGGTGCGCAAGATGTCGTGGTTGTCCACCGCCGCTTGCCAGGCTTGCCGGAAACGTTGCGCGTCGAGGCCTTCGACGTCCAGGCGAACCTGGTTGATGTAATCGCCGGTCGCCTGCTCGTACAGGCTGTGGAACAGCATGCCCTGCTGCATCGCCGACAGCGGATAGATATCGGCGATCTGCGGAGTCGGCAGCGGCAGGCTGTCGAGTTGTGCCTGGCTCAGGCCGGCCAGCGGGAAGTCCGACGGGGTCAGGCCTTCCACGCCCGGTGTCAGGCAGTGAGCGATCAGCGCGGCGAGTTCGTCGGCGTAGTCGCGGGCCAGTGCTTCAATGGTGGCGCTGTCGAAGCGTTCCTCGCTGAAGGTCCAGCCGACGCTCAATTCGCCGCCATACACCTGACCGTTGAGGGTCAGCCAGTTGCCCAGCGGCGCATCCGGGCTTTGCTCGAGGCCGGCATTGTCCGGAGCCGGTGCGAACAGCGCGCCGTCATCGGCTTCGAAGCTGCCGTCGAACTGACCGAGGTAGTTGAAGGTGATGCGCGGGATCGGCAACGCCTTCAGGCTGCTTTGCGCCTCGGCATCACCGAGGTGACGCAACGCGCCGAAACCGATGCCCTTGTTCGGGATCGAGCGCAGTTGTTCCTTGATCTGCTTGATCGAATCCCCCGCCCCTTCGGCCGGGGTCAGGCGCACCGGGAACAGGCTGGTGAACCAACCCACCGTTCGAGTCAGGTCGACGCCGTCGAACAGCTCTTCGCGTCCGTGACCTTCCAGTTGAATCAGTGTCGATGACTGCCCGCTCCAGCGCCCGATCACCCGGGCCAGTGCGGTCAGCAGCAGGTCGTTGACCTGGGTGCGATAGGCCGCCGGGGCTTCTTGCAGCAGTTGTCGGGTCAGCTCCGCGTCGAGGCGGGTCTGCACGGTTTGCGCCAGTCGGTTCTGTTGACCGGCGTCGACACGTTTGCACGGCAAGTCGGTGCTGACGTCGCTCAGGCAGGCCTGCCAGTACGCCAGTTCTTCCTGCAACGCCGGGCTGTTGGCGTAGCGCTGCAAGTGTTCGCTCCAGTCCTTGAAGGCACTGGTCTTGGCCGGCAGACTCAGGGCCTGACCGTTGCTGGCTTGCTGATACGCGGTTTGCAGGTCTTCCAGCAGAATCCGCCACGACACGCCGTCCACCGCCAGGTGATGGATCACCAGCAACAGGCGTTGACTGCCATCGGCCAGATTCGCCAGCACCGCCCGCAGCAACGGGCCGTTTTGCAGGTCGAGGCTGCGCTGGGCACGGTTGCCCAAGGCTTCAAGATCGGCGATGTCGGCAATGGTTTCCTGCCAGAGCAGGTCTTGCGGCAAGGCATCGACCGACAGGTGTCCGGCCTGCCAGACACTGCCGTGCTGACGGAAACTCAGGCGCAAGGCATCGTGATGGATGACCAGCGCACGCAACGCTTGCTCGACCGTTTCGGCCGCCAGCGGCTGACGTGGCTTGAGCAGCACCGATTGGTTCCAGTGGTGACGCTCGGGGATTTCGTCCTCGAAAAACTGCTGCTGGATCGGCAGCAGCAACGCCGGGCCGGTGACCGGCTGCTGATCGATGGTCGATTCGCTGTCGCCGGTCTGTGCGACCAGCGCCAGACGCTGCACGGTCTGGTGCTGGAACAGGTCTTTGGGGCTCAGGCGAATGCCGGCCTGACGGGCGCGGCTGACCACTTGAATCGAGATGATCGAATCGCCGCCCAGCTCGAAGAAGTTGTCGTTCAGACCGACCTGCGGCAGTTTCAGCACGTCCTGCCAGATCTCGGCCAGGCGCTGTTCCAGTTCGCTTTGCGGTGCTTGATAAGTCTGTTGCGCCTGACTCGCATCCGGGGACGGCAAGGCACTGCGGTTGAGTTTGCCGTTGGCGGTCAGCGGCAGTTGCTCGAGCAGCAACAGGTGCGCCGGAATCATGTGATCCGGCAGGTTTTCCTTGAGCGCGGCCCGCACGCTGTCACGCCACTGGCCCTGTTCAGCAGCGTCGGCATCAAGCAATGCAGCATCGCTCGGCACCAGGTACGCCACCAGTTGCTGACCGCTGAGGCCCGGCTGCGCCAGCACCACGGCCTGACGCACGGCGTTTTGTTCGAGCAGTTGCGCTTCGATCTCGCCGAGTTCGATGCGGAAGCCGCGAATCTTCACCTGATGGTCGATCCGGCCGATGTATTCGATCACGCCGTCGGCGCGATAGCGCGCCAGGTCACCGGTGCGGTACAGACGCCCGCCATCGGCGGCAAACGGATCGGGAATGAAGCGCAGCGTGGTCAGGTCCGGACGGTTCAGATACCCCCGGGCCAGACCGGCGCGACCGACGTACAGCTCACCGATGCAACCCTTGGCGACCGGGTTCAGGTCACCGTCGAGCAAGTACCAGGACAAGTCCGGAATCGGCTCGCCGATCGGGCTGCTGGCATCGCGTTGCAGGTCCGCCAGGGAGATAGGCCGATACGTCACGTGGACCGTGGTTTCGGTGATGCCATACATATTGATCAGTTGCGGAGCCTGATCGCCGAAGCGCTCGAACCATGGGCGCAAGCTCTTGACCTCCAGCGCCTCGCCGCCGAACACCACGTAGCGCAGGGACGGCTGCGCTGCCGCGTGTTCCGGGGCGCACGCCACTTGCATCAGTTGCTTGAACGCCGACGGCGTCTGGTTGAGCACGGTGATGCCTTCACGGCACAGCAAGCCGTAGAAATCGTCCGGCGAACGGCTGGTCTCGTAAGGCACAACGACCAGTTTGCCGCCGTACAGCAGCGCACCAAAGATCTCCCAGACCGAGAAGTCGAACGCGTAGGAATGGAACAGGCTCCAGACATCCTGCGGGCCGAAATCGAACCAGGCATCGGTGGCCTTGAACAGGCGCAGCACGTTGTGATGGGCGAGCAAGGTGCCTTTCGGCTGGCCGGTGGAACCGGAGGTGTAGATCACGTAAGCCAGGTTGTCCGGGCTCATGGACACCTGCGGGTTGCTGTCGCTGTAGCCTTCGAGACCGTCGCGCTCCTGATCGAGCATCAGGCTGCGCACCGAATCCGGCACCGGCAGACGGCCAAGCAGATGACTCTGGGTCAGCAGCAGGCCGATGCCGCTGTCGCCGATCATGTAGGCCAGACGATCTTCCGGATACGTCGGGTCCAGCGGTACATAGCCGCCGCCGGCCTTGAGAATCGCCAGCAGCCCGACGAGCATTTCCAGGCTGCGCTCCACTGCCAGACCGACACGCACGTCCGGCCCGACACCGCTGGCAATCAGCTTGTGGGCCAATTGGTTGGCACGGCTGTTGAGCTCGCCATAGCTCAAGGTCTGTTCGCCGTAAGTCACGGCAACCGCTTGCGGCGCACGCGCGGCCTGCGCTTCGATCAGTTGATGCAGGCACGCCTCGCTCGGGAAATCGGCCACGGCCGGGTTCCATTGCAACAACGTGGCATCACGTTCGGCCGCGTCATGCAACGGCAACTCGGCGATGCGCTGAGCGCAATCGGCGACGATGCCGTGCAGCAGATTCGTCCAGTGCTGCGCCAGACGCTCCATGGTCACCGCGTCGAACAGGTCGGTGGCGTAGGTCAGTTCGGCCCAGACGTTATCCGCTGATTCGAAGGTGTCGAGGGTCAGGTCGAACTGTGCGGTGTGCGACACCCAGCTCAGGCCTTCGATCTCGATCTTCGACAGACGCGTCGCGCCTTCGGCCTGACGGGCCTGGCTCTGGTGGTTGTGCAGCACCTGGAACAGCGGGCTGTGGCTCAGGCTGCGTTCCGGCTGCAGTGCGTCGACCAGTTGCTCGAACGGCAGGTCCTGATGGGCCTGGGCGCCGAGCACGGTGTTCTTCACTTGTTGCAGCAGGCTGCGGAAGCTCTGCTGGCTGTCGAACTCAGCCTTCAGCACTTGAGTGTTGACGAAGAAGCCGATCAGGCCTTCGGTCTCGACCCGGTTGCGGTTGGCCACCGGCACGCCGACACGAATGTCGGCCTGGCCGCTGTAGCGATGCAGCAGGGTCTGGAACGACGCCAGCAGCAGCGCAAACAGGGTGACGTTTTCCCGCTGTGCGACCTGCTTGAGGCCGGCGGCCAGTTCGGCGCTCAGCGGGATGTCCTGACGCGCGCCCCGGTAGCTTTGCTCCGGTGGACGCGGACGGTCGGTGGGCAGCTCCAGCAACGGATGGTCGCCATCGCCCAGTTGCGCAGTCCAGTAACTCAGTTGACGCTCGCGCTCACCAGCGTCCATCCACTGGCGCTGCCACACCGCATAGTCGGCGTACTGCACCGGCAATGCCGGCAACTGCACGGTCTTGCCTTCGCTGTGCGCGGCATACAACGCCACCAGTTCGTTGACCATGATGCCCATCGACCAGCCGTCGGAGACGATGTGGTGCAGGGTGATGATCAGTACGTGGTCATCGGCGGCCAGGCGCAGCAGCTTGACCCGCAGCAGCGGGCCTTTCTGCAAGTCGAACAGGTGCAGGGTTTCGGCAGCGACCAGGGCTTGCAGCGCGGATTCGTCCAGTTCGCTGTCGATGCTTTCGACGGCGATGTTCAGCGCTGTTTGAGCCTGGATCACTTGCAGAGTCTGGCCCTGCTCCTCGACAAAGCAGGTGCGCAGGGATTCGTGGCGGGCGATCAGCGCATCGAAGCTGCGCTGCAACGCCGGCAGGTCCAGTTCGCCACGCAGGCGCAAAGCGGCCGGCACGTGGTAAGCGGTGCTGGTCGGCTCCAGTTGCCAGAGGAACCACTGACGTTCCTGAGCGTAGGACAGCGTCAGCGGTTGCAGACGCGGCAGCGCAACAATCGGTGGCTCCTGCTGCGCCTGCTCAACGCCGAGGGCGGCGACGAAATCCACCAGCGTGCTGTGTTCGAACAACGTGCGCAGCGGCACCTGCACGTTGAGCGCCTGACGCACTCGCGAAACGACCTGGGTCACCAGCAACGAATGGCCGCCGAGTTCAAAGAAATTGTCGCCAAGGCCCACCTGCTCCAGTTTCAGCACCGCTTGCCAGATCTCGGCGACGGTGTGCTGGGCGGCGGTCTGCGGCGCGATGTAGGTCGATTGCAACTGGCTGGCGTCGGGGGCCGGCAAGGCCTTGCGGTCGACCTTGCCGTTGGGGGTCAACGGCAGTTGCGCGAGGAACAGCAAATGCGCCGGCACCATGTACTCCGGCAATTCAGCCTTGAGGCTGGCCTTGAGTGCAGCGCGCAACGCGGCTTCACCGTCAGCGTCCAGCGCCTCGCCGGACGCCGGCACCACATAGCCCACCAGTTGCGGGCCGGTCGGGCCGTCCTGGGCAACGACCACGGTTTCGCGCACGCTGTCGAGCGCCAGCAGGCGTGCTTCGATTTCGCCCAGCTCGATGCGGAAACCACGGATTTTCACCTGATGGTCAATCCGCCCGATGTATTCGATCACGCCTTCGGCGCGGTAACGGGTCAGGTCCCCGGTGCGATACAGACGCTCGCCGGTGGTCGAGAACGGGTCCGGCACAAAGCGTTCGGCGGTCAGCGCAGGACGCTGGAAATAACCCCGCGCCAGGCCATCGCCACCGATCAGCAGCTCGCCCGGTGCGCCGAGCGGGTTGAGTTCCAGATCACTGCCGAGGATGTACAGCGCCGTGTTGTCGATCGGTTTGCCGAGAAACGGACGGCTGTTGTCCACGCTCAGCGGATGCAGCGCTGACCAGATCGTGGTTTCGGTCGGGCCGTAGAGGTTCCAGACCTTCGACGAGCGCGCCAGCATGCGTTGCGCCAGTTCCTGGGGCAGCGCTTCACCGCCACACAGGAAGGTGCGGCCATCGAGAATCGCGGCGTGTTCGTTATCCAGCAGCATGCGCCAGGTCGAAGGCGTGGCTTGCAGCATGGTCACGCCGTGACGGTCGATCAGTTCGAGCACCGCTTGCGGATCCTGATGCACGTCCTTGCCGGTCAGCACCACGGCGGCGCCGGCCAGCAGCGGGCCGTAGATTTCCAGGCCGAAGATGTCGAACGAGAACGTGGTCAGCGACAGCATGCGATCCGCCGCAGCGATGCCCGGTTGCGCGACCATGCTCGCGACGAAGTTGCTCAGGGCTGCGTGGCGGACCATCACGCCTTTAGGCTTGCCGGTGGAACCCGAGGTGTAAATCGTGTAGGCCAGATGCTCGCCGTTCACTGCCACTTCAGGCGCAGTGGTCGGGTACGACGCCAGCCAGTCCTGCGGCTGATCCAGCAACACCGTGGCGAGACCGGCCGGGATCGGCAACAGCGTCTGCAGGTGCGCCTGGGTCAGCAGCAACTCGATGCCGCTGTCCTCGATCATGTAGGCCAGACGATCTTCCGGGTACGCCGGGTCCAGCGGCACGTAGGCGCCGCCGGCCTTGAGGATCGCCAGCAGGCCGACGATCATTTCCACACTGCGCTCGACGGCGATGCCGACCAGTCGATCCGGGCCGACACCCTGCTCGATCAGCTTGTGCGCGAGCTGGTTGGCGCGAGCGTTCAACTCACCATAAGTCAGCTGGTCTTCGCCGATGATCAGCGCGGTGGCGTCAGGCGTCTGCGCGGCTTGCAAGGCGATGCGTTGCTGCACGCACGGCGTCGGTGCGGCGTGATCGACCACGCGTTTCCAGTCCTGCAACAGCACTTGATGTTCGGTGGTTTCCAGCAGCGGCAGTTCGCCGACACGCTGGTTCGGCGCGGCGACGATGCCGTGCAGCAGGTTCAGCCAGTGGCGCGCCAGGCGCTCGATGGTTTCCGGCTTGAACAGGTCGGTGGCGTAAGTCAGTTCCGCCGCCACGCCTTCGCTGGATTCGTAAGTGCCGAGGGTCAGGTCGAACTGGGCGGTGCGGCCCTCCCAGACAATGTCCTCGACGCTCAGTTGCGGCAGTTGCACCTGGCTCTGACGCTGGGTCTGGTCGTTGACCGCCTGGTGGTTGTACATCACCTGGAATACCGGGCTGTGGCTCAGGCTGCGCTCCGGTTGCAGGGCTTCGATCAGTTGCTCGAACGGCAGGTCCTGATGGGCCTGGGCGGCCATCGCCGATTGCTTGACCTGGGCCAGCAATTGATTGAACCGCAGTTGCCCGTGAACGTCCGCGCTCAGCACCTGAGTGTTGACGAAGAAGCCGATCAGGCCTTCGGTTTCCACCCGGTTGCGGTTGGCGGTCGGCACGCCGACGCGGATCTGCGACTGACCGCTGTAGCGGTGCAGCAACGCCTGGAACGACGCCAGCAACACCATGAACAGACTCGCGCCTTCGCGCTGGGACAGTTGCTTGAGGGCATCGCCCAGCGCCGTCGGCAGATTCAGGTCCAGCCGCGCACCACGGAAGCTTTGCACCGCCGGGCGCGGATGATCGATCGGCAACTCCAGCACCGGCTGTTCGCCGCCGAGGGTGTCGATCCAGTATTTCAGCTGCCGCTCACGCTCGCCGGCCTCCAGCCAGTGGCGCTGCCAGATCGCGTAGTCGGCGTACTGCACGTCCAGCGGCGGCAGGCTCAGGGACTGGCCGCCGGTGTCGGCGGCGTAATGCTGGATCAGCTCGCCGACCAGCACTTGCATCGACCAGCCATCGGAGATGATGTGGTGCTGGATCAGCGCCAGCACATGATCGTCTTCGCCGACCTTGAGCAACGACACCCGCAGCAACGGGCCTTGTTGCAGGTTGAACGGACGCGCGGTTTCGTTCTCGACAAAAGCCTTGATCGCAGCGTCGGCGTCCTGGCCGGGCGCCAGCGTCTCGACCGTGATGCTCAGCGGCATCTGCTCGTGAACCTTCTGGCAGAAGCTTTCACCCTGCTCGACGAACGTGGTGCGCAGGCTTTCGTGGCGGGCGACCACCGCGTTGAAACTGCGCTCCAGCGCCGCAACATCCAGCCGCCCCTTCAAGCGTAGGGCGCTGGGAATGTGATACGCGGTGCTGTGCGGGTCCATCTGCCACAGGAACAACTGGCGTTCCTGGGCGTAGGACAGCGGGATCGCCTTGAAGCTTGAGCGAGTTTCCGGAATCGGCAGGTTGGCCGGCGAGACACCCTCTTCGAGCATCTTTTCCAGGTAGAGCTTACGTTTGTCCAGCGGCAGAGTGATAAAGCGCTTGGCAATCCTCAAAGCAACACTCGTGTCCATCAGAACTCCTCCATATCGTCAAGCAGGGCTTCCAGCTTGTTCAGTTTCTGTTCGTTGATTGCCCCGCCTCCTGTATTGAGGTGAGCGACAAAGTCGCTCAGGACGGGGTGCTGGAATAACAGTTGCGGTGTCAGCGTCAGCCCCAGTTCCAGGGCGATGCGCGACACGACATTGACCGCCAGCAGCGAGTGCCCGCCGAGTTCGAAGAAGTGATCGTTCAGACCGATGCGTTCCACGGTGAGCACTTGCTGCCAGATTGCCGCGACCTGTTGCTCAAGCTCCGATTGCGGCGCGACATACGCGGCCTGCATCTGGCTGGCATCCACCGCCGGCAGCGCCTTGCGGTCGAGCTTGCCGTTGGGGGTCAGGGGCAACTGCTCAAGGAACAGCAGGTGCGCGGGAATCATGTAGTCAGGTAACGAAGACTTGAGGCCAGTCTTTAGTCCGTCGCGCAGTTGTCGCTGCGCTTCACCGTCGTACACGTCCAGTTGCTGCGCGACCACGTAGGCCACCAGTTGTGCGCCTCCCTCGGCGTCGACAGCCAGCACGGCCGCCTCGCTGATGCCCGGCTGGGCCAGCAGCCGCGCCTCGATTTCGCCCAGTTCGATACGGAAACCACGGATTTTCACCTGATGGTCGATCCGCCCCATGTACTCCAGCTCGCCGTCTTCGCGCTGACGAATCAGGTCGCCGGTACGGTAAAGACGCTCGCCGTTGCGTGCGAACGGGTTGGGCACGAACTTCTCGGCGGTCATCGCCGCTTTGCCCAGATACCCACGCGTGACACCGGCACCGGACAGGTACAGCTCGGCCGACACGCCGTGCGGCACCGTTTGCAGATCGGCATCGAGCAAGTGGCTGGCGGAGTGATCCAGTGCACGGCCGATCCGCGCCTGACCACCGGCGCTGCGGCGGGTCCAGGTCGAATAAGTGGTGTCTTCCGACGGGCCGTACAGGTCGTAGACATGCTCGATGTTCGGCTGCTGATAGAGCGCGTCCACCAGCCCTTGCTTGAGCGGCTCGCCCGCCAGGTTGATGATCCGCACGCCCGACGGAATCTGCCCGGCGCGCTGCAACGCATTGATCGCCGACGGCACGGTGTTGATCAGGCGCACCTGATCCCGGGCCGGCAGTTGCGGCAGTTCCAGCGCGTTGCGGGCGATGATCAGCGACCCGCCGTTGGCCAGAGTCACAAACAGCTCCCACACCGACAGGTCGAAACACACCGAGGTCGAGGCCAGCACGCCTTGAATGTCGTCCTGGCTGTAGACCTTCGCCGACCAGTCGATCAGCGCCATGACGTTGCGATGGGCAATCGCCACGCCTTTCGGCTTGCCGGTGGAGCCGGAGGTGTAGATCACGTAGGCGAGGTTGTCCGGGGTCACTGCGGTTTGCGATGCCTGAGCCGGATAGCCATCCAACGCGATTTGATCCAGCAACAACACTTGAGCCTCGGACGGCACGGTCAGCGTGACAGCCAGTTCCTGTTCAGTCAGAAGCACTCGCGCGCGGCTGTCTTCGAGCATGTAGGCGACGCGGTCGGCCGGGTAATCCGGATCAAGCGGCACGTAGGCGCCGCCGGCCTTGAGCACCGCCAACAGCGCAATCAGCAACTGCTCGGAACGCGGCAACGCCACGCCCACCCGGACTTCCGGGCCGACGCCGAGCTCGATCAATTTGTGCGCCAGACGATTGGCCCGAGCGTCCAGTTCGGCGTAAGTGAGTTTCGTCTCGGCGAAGGTTACGGCCAGTGCATCCGGGGTCGCGGCGACCTGACGGGCGATGCGCTGGTGGATGCACAGGTCAGTGACGAAATCGGTGGAAACCGGCGCCGTCTCGATCAGGCGCAATTCGCTGAGCGCACGCTCGCCCGCCTCGGTCATCTGCTCAAGCAAACGCTGCAAGTGCGCGCCCAGTTGCGCCACGCTGACGTCGGCAAAACGGTCGCGCTGGTAGCTGAAGTGCACCGACAGCTCGGTGCCCAGATGCACCAGCAGGGTCAACGGATAGTTGGTCTGCTCGTGGTTCTCCACCGGACCGAATCGCAAGCCCTGTGGCGCGCCTTGCTCCAGCGCTTCGGCAATCGGGTAGTTCTCGAACACCATCAGGCTGTCGAACAGCGCATCACCGCCCTGCCCGGCCCAGCGCTGGATCTGCGCCAGCGGCGTGTGTTCGAACTCGCGCAGTGCCAGGTTCTGCGCCTGCACGCCTTGCAACCAACTGGCCAGGCTCTGCTGCGCTTGTGGCGCGGCGATCACCGGCAAGGTGTTGATGAACAGACCGACCTGCTGCTCTGCCCCCGGCAGATCCGCCGGGCGCCCGGCGACGGTGGCGCCGAACGCCACGCAATCCTTGCCGGTGTAGCGCTGCAACAGCAGCAGCCATGCGGCTTGCACCAGGGTGTTGACGGTGACTTTCGAGGCCCGGGCAAACTCGCCCAGACGCTGAGTCAGACCGGCATCGAGCACCTGGAAATGATCGCCATAACCGACGCTCGGCAGACCGGCATTCGGCCGCGCGATGGCATCGGCCAGACGCGTCGGCTCTTGCAGATTTCCCAGTGCCGCCAGCCACCAGGCTTCGGCGGTCGCGGCGTCCTGACGCTGCAGCCAGGCGATGTAATCGCGGTAACGCCCAATCGGACGCGGTACCGCTTCGCCGCTGTAATGCTGCAGCACTTCGCCGAGCAACTGCGCGCTGCTCCAGCCGTCCATCAGGATGTGATGGTTGGTGTAGATCAGGTGATGACGGTTTTCAGCGATGCGTACCAGCACCAGCCGCAGCAACGGTGCACGGGTCAGGTCGAGGCCTTGGGCACGTTCTTCGTCGGCGAGCTTTTTCAGTGCTGCATCGAGGTCAGTCTGACCATTCCAGTCGAGTACGCGGAACGGCACTTCGAGCTGACGCTGCACCACTTGCACCGGCTGCTCCAGATCGCCCTGCCAGACGAAACCGGTGCGCAGGATGTCATGGACATCCACCACCGCTTGCCACGCGGCGCGGAAACGCTGCGGATCGACGCCATCGACGTCCAGACGCATCTGGTTGATGTAGTCGCCGTTGCCGTGCTCGAGCAAGGTGTGGAACAGCATGCCCTGCTGCATCGGCGACAGCGGGTAGATGTCGTCGATGGTCTGAGGCTGCGGCACTAGCACGTCGAGCTGGGCCTGGGTCAGGGTCGCCAGCGGGAAGTCCGACGGGGTCACGCCACGGTTGGCGCTGTCGCAGCAATGGGCGATCAGTGCGGTCAGTTCTTGCAAGTAATCGTCAGCCAGACGCTGGATGGTCGCCGGTTCGAACATCTCGCGACTGAAAGTCCAGCTCAGGTCCAGTTCACCGTTGAACACCTTGCCGTCGAGGGCCAGCGGACTGCCCAGCGGGCCTTGCATATTCACTTCTTCGCCGCCGGATTCGCTGGTTGGCACAAACAACGCTGCATCATCGGCATCGAAACTGCTGTCGAACTGGCCCAGATAGTTGAAGGTCAGGCGCGGCTTCGGTAGCGCTTGCAGAACGGTCCGGGCATGGTCGTCGCCCAGGTGCGCCAGGGCACCGAAACCGATGCCTTTGTTCGGGATCGCCCGCAGTTGTTCCTTGATCTGTTTCAGCGAGGCGCCGAGGTCAGCGGTCGGGGTCAGTTTTGCCGGGAACAGGCTGGTGAACCAGCCCACGGTGCGGGTCAGGTCGACGTGATCGAACAGATCTTCACGACCGTGCCCTTCCAGTTGCACCAGCACATTGTCTTCGCCGGTCCAGCGCACCATCACCCGCGCCAGCGCGGTCAGCAACAGGTCATTGACCTGGGTGCGATAGGCCGCCGGGGCTTCTTGCAACAGTTGGCGGGTCAGGGTCTTGTCCAGCGGCGTGCGGATCGCCATGGCCTGGCAATGTTGCTGGCCGCCCTGCGGGTTATCGCACGGCAATGCGTTCGACGCGCCTTGCAGCTGTTGCTGCCAGAAGCCCAGCTCGGCTTGCAGCGGAGCACTGGTGGCGTAGTCCTGCAACGCTTGGGTCCAGGCTTTCACGGCGCTGGTCTTGGCCGGCAGTTGCACGGCCGCGCCCGACTGGATCTGCCGGTAAGCGCTTTGCAGGTCTTCGAACAGAATCCGCCACGACACACCATCCACCACCAGGTGATGGATCACCAGCAACAGACGCTGGCTGCCATCGGCCAGGTTCGCCAGCACCGCACGGATCAGCGAACCGCCGCTCAGTTGCAGGCTGCGCTGGGCCTTGTTGCCAAGCACTTCAAGCGCCGCCAGATCAGCGACCTCGACTTGCCACAGCACGGTTTCGCCGGCCTGGGTTTCGACGTCGCGGTACTGCGCCGTCCAGCCCTGCGTTTGCTCGGCAAAGTCCAGGCGCAGGCTGTCGTGATGCACGACCAGCGCATCCAGCGCCTGCTCAAGCACAACCGCGTCCAACGGCTGAGCCGTCTTGAGCATCACCGACTGGTTCCAGTGATGACGGTCGGGAATCGGCTGGGCGAAGAACCATTGATGAATCGGCAGCAGCGCGGTTTCGCCGGTCACCGGTCGCTGATCGATCTGCTGCACCGGCTCGCCGGTCTGCACCACGTTGGCCAGGGCCTGAATGGTCTGATGCCGGAACAGGTCTTTTGGGGTGAAGCGCAGGCCGGCCTGACGGGCGCGGCTGACCACCTGGATCGAGATGATCGAATCACCGCCCAGCTCGAAGAAGTTGTCGGTCAGCCCCACGCGTTCCAGCTTCAGCACGTCCTGCCAGATCGTTGCCAGTTGCTGCTCCAGCGCGCTTTGCGGCGCCACGTAGGCTTGCTGCAATTGGCTGACATCAGGCTTGGGCAGGTTCTTGCGGTCTAGCTTGCCGTTCGGCGTCAGCGGCATGCGCTCGAGGGTCAGCACGTAGGACGGGACCATGTGCGCCGGCAAGGTGGCCTTAAGTTGCGCCCGCAGTTGCTCGGCGAAATCCACCTGTTGCGAGTCACCGACCACGTACGCCACCAGCCGTTTGCTGCCGGCGCTTTCCTGGGCCACGACCACCGCTTCACGCACGCCGTCGAGGGCCTGAAGGCTGGCTTCGATTTCGCCCAGTTCGATGCGGAAACCACGGATCTTCACCTGGTTGTCGATGCGCTCCAGGTAATCAAAAGTGCCGTCGGCACGCTGGCGCACCAGGTCGCCGGTGCGGTACAGCACGCCCCCAGTCGTGCTGAACGGGTCCGCGACAAAGCGCTCGGCGGTCATCGCCGGACGATTCAGGTAACCACGGGCTACGCCGCTGCCACCGAGGTACAGCTCGCCGGCCATGCCTTGCGGCAACAGGTTCAGATCGGCATCGAGCACGTAGGCGCTGCGGTCGCCGATGCGGCTGCCGATCGGCGCATACGCGGCGCCGCACGGCACTTCGCGACCGGCCTTCCAGATCAGCGGCGTGACCACGGTTTCGGTCGGGCCGTAGCCGTTGATGATGTACTCCGGGTTCAGCGCACGCTTGACCCGTTCGAAGCTCGCATTCGGCACCGCATCGCCACCGAAGCAGTAGATGCGCACCGGCGGCGGATTGCCCACACGTTCGGCGTGTTCGGCCAGTTGTTGCAGGTACACCGGCGGGAACGCGACCACGGTCACGCCGTGCTCGATCATCGCGTTGTAGGTCTGCTCCGGTGTCCACAGGCTGTCGTCGCGGATCAGCAGCGAGCCGCCGTGGGTCAGGCTGGTCAGCCAGCGCTCATGGGCACCGTCGAAGGCGAACGACATGAAGTGGAATTCGCAATCGCTGTCGCGCATTTCATAGCGCTCACCGATGGCCAGGCAGTGCATCGCCAGCGGCCCGTGGGTGACGCCGACGCCTTTCGGATTGCCGGTGGAACCGGAGGTGTAGATCACGTAGGCCAGATTGTCCGGATCCAGCGTCACCACCGGCGCCTGCGCCGAATGGCCACTGAGGTCGAGGCGATCCAGTTCCAGCACGCTCATGGCGTCGTTGATAGGCAGTTGTGCCGACACACGGGAATCGGTCAGCAGCAGCGCCAGACCGGAATCCTGCATCAGGTACGCCAGACGCTCGCGCGGGTAGCTGGTATCGAGCGGCACATAGGCGCCGCCGGCCTTGAGCACCGCCAGCAGGGCAACGATCAGCCCTTCGCCGCGCGGCATCGCCACGCCGACCCGCACTTCGGCGCGCACGCCGCGGGCCACCAGTTCATGGGCCAGACGGTTGGCCCGGGCATCCAGTTCGCCGTAGCTGTAATGCTTGCCATCGAAAATGACCGCCGTGCGATCCGGTTGCTGCGCCGCCAGTCGGGCGTAACGCTGGTGCGCGGCGATATCGGTCGGATACGCCTGCGGATGGTTTTGCGCCTGTTGCCGCGCATGTTCGTCGGCCGTGGCCAGGGCGATTTCACCAAGACGACGTTCGGCGGATTCGGCGAACTGCTCCAGCAAGTGCAGCAACTGCGCGCTCAGGCGCTCGACCGTGGCGACGCTGAAATGCGCCTGGTCGAAGCTCATGTGCAGCGCCAGGGTTTCGCCCAGCGTCACGCCGAGGGTCAGCGGATAGTGGGTCTGATCCTGGTTGGCGACTTCACCGAACACCACGCCCTGAGCGGTGCCGTGTTGCAGCGCCTCGGAGATCGGGAAGTTCTCGAACACCAGCAGCGTGTCGAACAGCGACTCGCCGCCCTGCCCGGCCCAGCGCTGAATGCTCGCCAGCGGCGTGTGTTCGAACTCGCGCAGCGACAGGTTCTGCGCCTGCACCGCCGCCAGCCACGCGGCCACGGTCTGGTCCGGACGACTGCCGGCGATCACCGGCAAGGTGTTGATGAACAGACCGACCTGCTGCTCGATCCCCACCAGTTCCGCCGGACGCCCGGCCACGGTGGTGCCGAACGCCACGCAGGCGCTGCCGGTGTAGCGCTGCAACAGTAACAGCCACGCGGCTTGCACCAGCGTGTTGACGGTGACTTTCTGCTCACGGGCAAACGCGTTCAAGCGACGGGTGCGCGAAGCATCGAGGTCGTAATGTTTGAGCAGGTGACCGATTTCGCTGCGCACCTCGCCACCGCCGGCAGCGGCTTGCGCCAGCACCGTCGGCTCGTGGAAGTCCGCCAGTTGTTGCAGCCAGAACGCTTCGCTGACCGCCGCGTCCTGACGTTGCAGCCACTGGATGTAATCCGAGTAACGGCTGACCGGTCGCGGTGGTTGCTGGCCGGCATAACGCTGCAGGACTTCGCCGAGCATCTGCGCGCTGCTCCAGCCGTCCATCAGGATGTGGTGGTTGGTGAAGATCAGGTGATGACGCTGGTCGCTGATGCGGATCAGGGTCACGCGCAACAGCCCGGCCCGGGTCAGGTCGAACCCTTCGGCCAGATCGGCGGCAGTGAAATCCTTGAGGGCCTGGGCGATGTCGCTGCGTTCACGCCAGTCGAGCAGCGTGTACGGCAGCGCCAGTTGGCGATGGATGATTTGCAGTTGTTCCTGCAATTCGCCCTGCCAGATGAACCCGCTGCGCAGGATGTCATGGGCGTCCATGGTCGCTTGCCACGCCGCGCGGAAACGCTCGGGATCGAGGCCGTCGACATCGACGCACAACTGGTTGATGTAAGTGCCGGTGCCCTGTTCGTACAAGGTGTGGAACAGCATGCCCTGCTGCATCGGCGACAGCGGATAGATGTCTTCGATGCCGGCGGCCGGCACGGGGATCGCGTCCAGTTGCGCCTGATCGATGTGCGCCAGCGGGAAGTCCGACGGCGTCACGCCCATCGAATCCGCGTCGCAACAATGGCTGATCAACGCTTGCAGTTCACGTTCGTAATCTTCGGCCAGACGAGCGATGGTCGCCTCGTTGAATTGCTCGCGGCTGAAGGTCCAACGCAAGTCGAGTTCGCCGTCGTAGACCTGGCCTTCGACGCCCAGCCAGTTGTCCAGCGGCGCATCGAGACTTTGCTCCAGGCCGGCGCTTTCGCCGGCCGGGCTGAACAGCGCACCGTCCTCGGCATCGAAGCTGCCGTCGAACTGGCCGAGGTAGTTGAAGGTGATGCGCGGCATTGCCAGCGCCTTGAGACTGGCCTGGGTGGACGCGTCGCCGAGATGGCGCAGCACACCGAAACCGATGCCTTTGTTCGGAATGGCGCGCAACTGCTCCTTGATCTGTTTGATTGCCGCCGCGACGGAATCCGCCGGGGTCAGGCGCACCGGGAACAGGCTGGTGAACCAGCCGACGGTGCGGGTCAGGTCGACGTCGTCGAACAGGTCTTCGCGACCGTGGCCTTCCAGCTGAATCAAGGTGTCGGCGTGGCCGGTCCAGCGGCTGATGACTCGGGCCAGTGCGGTCAGTAGCAGGTCGTTGACCTGTGTGCGGTAAGCGGCCGGGGCCTGTTGCAGCAACTGCCGGGTGAAGGTTTTGTCGAGGCGGCTGTGCAGCACCAGTGCGTGACGGCTTTGCAGACTCCCCTGCGGATTGTCGCAGGGCAGATCCAGTGCCGCGCCGTCGAGTTGTTGCTTCCAGAATCCGAGTTCAGCCTGCAGCGCTTCGGTCGTGGCCCAGGCTTGCAGATGTTCGCCCCAGACCTTGTAGGCGCTGGTTTTCGCCGGCAGTTTGATCGCAGTTTTTTGTGCGGCCTGTTGATAAGCCAGTTGCAGGTCTTCCAGCAGAATCCGCCACGAAACACCGTCGACCACCAGGTGATGCACTGCCAGCAGCAGACGCTGACTGCCATCGGCGACGGTCGCCAGCACCGCGCGCAGCAGTGGGCCGTTTTGCAGGTTCAGGCTTTGCTGGGCCTTGGCGTAAAGCGCTTGCAGTTCGCTGTCGGCCAGCGTGTCGGCGGTCCACAACAGTTCCGGATCGTGCGCAATTGGCGCGACTTCGGCACGCCAGCCTTCGGCGCTTTCGACAAAGCGCGAACGCAGGCCGTCGTGATGCGCGAACAACGCGTTCAGCGCTTGCAGCAATGCTTCGGCGTTCAGGGTTTGATGACTGCGCAGCAGCACCGCCTGGTTCCAATGGTGACGCTGGGGAATCGGGTCTTCGAAGAACACTTGCTGGATCGGCAACAACGGCAGTTCGCCGGTCACCGGTCCCTGATCAATGCTCACGCCGCCGCTGCCCTGCTGCGCCACGCTGGCCAGGCCTTGCACGGTCTGGTGCTGGAACAGATCGCGGGGGCTGAAATGAATCCCGGCCTGACGCGAGCGGCTCACCACTTGAATCGAGATGATCGAGTCGCCGCCCAGCTCGAAGAAGTTGTCGGTGAGGCCGACCTGTTCAAGCTTGAGCACGTCCTGCCAGATGCCGGCAATCTTCTGCTCCAGTTCGCTGCGTGGCGCGACGAACGCCTGCTGCATCTGGCTGGCGTCCGGCGCCGGCAGGGCCTTGCGGTCCAGTTTGCCGTTGGGGCTCAGGGGCAGTTCGGCGAGGAACAGCATCTGCGTCGGCACCATGTAGTCCGGCAGGCTGTCCTTGAGCTGCGCCTTGATCGCTTCCCGCGCCGCGCCTTGTTCATCGACGTTCGCCGCGACCACCGATGCCTGCTTCGGCACCACGTAGGCCACCAGTTGCAGGCTGCTGCCGCCCTGCACCGCCAGCACCACGGCCTCGCTGACATCGTTCAGTTCCAGCAGGCGCGCTTCGACTTCACCCAGCTCGATACGGAAACCACGGATCTTCACTTGATGGTCAACGCGGCCGACGTATTCGATCTGGCCGAGGGCGTTGTAACGCGCCAGGTCGCCGGTGCGATACAGGCGCGCCCCAGTGCTGGAAAACGGATCGGGAATGAAGCGTTCTGCAGTCAGATCGGCGCGCTGGAAATAACCACGTGCGAGTAGCTCGCCACCGATCAGCAGCTCACCGACCACACCGACCGGGGTCGGCTGACCATCGGCGTCCAGCAGATAGGTGTGACGGCCCGGCAACGGTTGACCGATCGGCAGGGTCAGCGGCAGCGGCTGGCGACCGAACACGTAGTCGCTGCAATCGAGGGTGGTCGCAGTGACGGTGGCTTCGGTCGGGCCGTAGGTGTTGAGCAGTTTGACGTGCTCGAGCCCGGCCTGACGCCAGGCCTGCACGCCTTCCGGCGGCATCGCTTCACCGCCGCTGTGCACCTGACGCAGCGCCGCGTAATCACGCGGGCCGGCGACGGCGAATTCCTTGGCAATCATGTTCCAGTAAGCGGTGGTCAGGTCCATGACCGTGATGCCGTGTTCAACAATGTTCCGGTACAGGGTTTCGCTGTCCCACACTTCGTTGCCGCGCAGCACCACCGAGGCGCCGCAGGTCAGCGGCCCGAACAGTTGCTCGCCGAACGCATCGAAGTTGAAGGTCGCGAATTGCAGCGCGCAATCGGCGGCGCTCAGGTCGTAGTAATACTGCGAGGCGAAGGCGTGCTTGCTCAGGGCACCGTGGCTGATGCCGACGCCTTTCGGGCGACCGGTAGAGCCGGAGGTGAACATCACGTAGGCGAGGTTGTCGGCCCACACAATGCGTTGCGGATTGCTTTCATCGGTCTGGGCCCAGATTTCGGCCTGATCCAGACACAGGCTCCGGACGTCCTGCGGCACCGGCAAACGCTCGAGCAAATGGCTTTGGGTCAGCAGCAAGCGGCTGCCGCTGTCTTCGATCATGCATAGCAGGCGATCACGCGGGTATTGCGGATCCAGCGGCACATAAGCGCCACCGGCCTTGAGCACGGCGAGAATCGCGACGATCAGTTCCAGACCGCGATCCACCGCCACGCCCACCAGCACGTCCGGGCCGACGCCCTGTGCCAGCAGCGTGCGCGCCAGGCGATTGGCCCTGGCGTTGAGCTGGGCGTAGGTCAGTCGCTGGCCTTCAAAAATCAGCGCAACGGCATGAGGCGTAAGTTCGGCCTGTGCCTCAAACAGCTGATGCACCGGGCGCTCGCTCGGCCATTGGGTGTCGTGGCGACCCCACTTCTGAGTCAGTTGTTCCAGCTCGGCCGTTTCCAGCAACACGATGTCACCGACGCGCTGCTGCGGATCGCTGACGATGCTGCGCAGCAGGTGCGTCCAGTGACGCGCCATGCGCTCGATGGTTGCGGGTTCGAACAGATCCGTGGCGTAGGTGAACGCCGCGTGCAGTTGCCCGCCCTTCTCGTAGGTGTCCAGGCTCAGGTCGAACTGGGTGCTGCGGCTTTCCCACTCGATGACGCCCAGTTCTAGACCGCTGCCGACCTTGAGCGTGGTGACATCGGCGACTTCCGGCTGGTGGTTGTACATCACCTGGAACAGCGGGTTGTAACTCAGGCTGCGCTCCAGTTTCAGCGCCTCGACCAGACGCTCGAACGGCAAGTCTTGATGGGCCTGGGCGCCGAGGGCGGTTTCCTTGAGGTCACGCAGCAGATCGGCGATGGAGGTCTGGCCGTCCAGTTCGACGCGCAGCACCTGGGTGTTGACGAAGAAGCCGATCAGCCCTTCGATCTCCCGTCGGTTGCGGTTGGCGATCGGCACGCCGACGCGCAGGTCGGTCTGGCCGGTGTAACGGTGCAGCAGAATATTGAAGGTGCCGAGCAACAGCATGAACAGCGTCACGCCGTGCTGACGGGCGATACCGCGCAATTGCTCGACCAGCGCGGCGTCCACCACACTGTCCAGACGCTGGCCCTGATTGCTCGGCAGCACCGGACGCGGGTGATCCACCGGCAACTCCAGCACCGGATGCTCGTCACCCATCTGCGCCAGCCAGTAATCGAGTTGACGCTGTTGCTCGCCCGCCTCCAGCCAGCGGCGCTGCCACAGGGCGTAGTCGCTGTATTGCACCGCCAACGCCGGCAGTTCGGCGGCAATGCCTTGATCGTGGGCGTCATAGAAGCGGCAGAACTCGTCGATCAACACATTCATCGACCAGCCATCGGAAACGATGTGGTGCAGGGTCAGCAGCAACACATGTTCCTGCTCGGCCAGTTGCAACAGGCGCACCCGCAGCAGCGGGCCGTTGGCCAGGTCGAACGGCAGCAGCGATTGCTCCTGCGCGGCGGCGGCCACACGGGTTTCACGTTCGGCGGCGGGCAAATCGCTGAGGTCGATGCGCTGGATGTCCAGCGGTTGTCGCAGCGGCACTTGCAGCAGGCTGTCGTCAGGCTGCTGCTGGAACACCGTGCGCAGGGTTTCGTGGCGTTCGATCAGGCTGGCGAAGGCTTGCTCCAGCGCTGACTGGTTCAGGCGACCGGTCAGGCGTACCGCCGCCGGCAGGTTGTAGGCGCCGCTTTGCGGGTCCAGATGCCATAGAAACCACATGCGTTGCTGGGCATAAGACAGCGCCTGCCGGTCCTCGGCCTCGACGCCAGCGGGAATCGGGAACCGGGAAAAATCCACCCCTTCTTTCGCCAGGGCCGCCAGGAACATCTGGCGCTTTTCCAGGGGCAACCCGATAAACCGGCGAGCGAGTTTCAGGGAGTCTTCTGCATTCATTTCTTGGCATCCGGATCAGTAGGCACAGGCAGCACAAAGGCACGTCGTCCCTATAAAACGAATGCAGACCGGAAAAATTAGCGATTGAGAGGAACTATCAGAAAGGTAGCCGCAAGCTCAAAGTTGCGAGCGGCAAGAAGGAGCAACTGCGGACAGAGAGCACGCAGTTGCCGGTTGATATTCAGGCGCTCACGGCCAGCGCATGGCGCCGGTGATGAACCTCAAGTTGATCCTTGATCACCTTGAGCACCTTGGCTTCGTGCTCATGGATGAAGAAGTGTCCGCCGGCGAGCATGTCCACGGAAAAGCTGCCGGTGGTTTCCTTGCTCCAGCCGATCAACTGTTCGGTACTGGCCTTGTCGGCCTTGCCGCCCACCACATGCACCGGGCATTTGAGCAGCGGGCGCTGCAACGGCTGGAATTTTCCGCAGAGCAGGAAATCCGCACGCAGGATCGGCAACGTCAGACTCATCAACTCTTCGTTGGCCAGCACTTCTTCGCTGGTGCCGTTGAGCGTGCGCAACTGCTCGATCAGTTCGGCGTCGGTCTTGGGGTCGGCGAAACCTCGGTCGTACTCGGCGCGCATGGTCGGCGCGGCGGTGCCCGAGGCGAACAGCGCCACCGGTTCCGGGCAGCCCAGCGCCCTCAGCGCATGGGCGATTTCGCAGGCCATCAACGCACCCAGGCTGTGGCCGAACAAAGCATACGGGGTCTTGAGTGTCGGGCGCAGTTCCTGGCCAACTGCATGGCCAGCACGCGCATGTCGGTGTGCAGCGGTTCGTCGAACCGTGCGCCCCGCCCCGGCAGTTCCACCGGCTGCAGTTGCAGCCACTGCGGCAGCTTGGGCCGCCAGCGGCTGTAGACCATGGCACTGGCGCCGGAATACGGCAGGCACAGCAGGGTCAGCTTGGTCACCACGTTTCCCTCGAAAAAAGTCTCTTCAAGGGGTACGGATCAGCGTCGTGGCAAATTAGTCGACGGGCGTTAAATTTCCCCGTCGGCGCCACTGACATGGGCAAAAGTCATTTCAGGTGACGGAAGCTCTGCACCGCCGAACACAACACCACCGCCCCGGCAGCAATCGCCAACCAAAAACCGCTGCGGGCGCCGAAAGCATCCACCAGCGCGCCGGAACCTGCAGCGCCGATGGCCACACCGATGCTCAGGCCGGTCACCAGCCAGGTCAGGCCTTCGGTGAGCTTGGCCGGCGGCACAATGCGTTCGATCAACGCCATCGCCACGATCAGGGTCGGCGAGAAGAACAGCCCGGCGATGAATACCGCCAGGGCCAGGCCGAAGATGTTGGTCGCCAGCAACAGCGGCAGCGTGGTCACTGCGGTCGCCAGGCCGCCGTAAAGGAACAGGCGCGGCAACGGCAGCTTCGAGCGCATCGCCCCGAACGCGATGCCCGCCAGGCAGGAACCGATGGCATACACCGACAACACGATGCTTGCCGCTGCCGGTTGCCCCTGCTGCTGGGCGAACGCGACGCTGACCACATCGACCACGCCGACGATCATGCCCATGGCGACCATCAACAGCAGCAGCCATTGCACGTCGGTGGAACGAATGATCGAGCCCTGATGATGGGATTCATGCGGATGCACCGGCGGCTCGGTGCTGCGCTGGGCGACGAATGCCGTCACGCCGATGGCCAGCATGATCAGCGCTGCCAGTGGCCCGGCTTCGGGAAACACGCTGACGCACAGCCCCACCGACAGCGGCGGCCCGACAATGAAGCAGACTTCGTCGAGCACCGACTCCAGCGCATAAGCGGTCTGCAATTGCGGCTGGCCGCGATAGATTTCCGTCCAGCGCGCCCGCACCATCGCCGACATGCTCGGCATGCAACCGGCCAGCGCGGCACAGACGAACAGCGTCCAGTTCGGCGCCTGCAAACGGGTGCACAGCAACAACATCAGCAACGCCCCGCCACCGATCAGCGCCGACACCGGCAGAATCCGCCCCTGACCGTAACGGTCCACCAGCCGCGACACCTGCGGCGCGCAGAATGCGGTGGCCAAGGCGAAAGTTGCCGCCACGCCACCGGCCAGCGCATAGCCGCCGGTCAACTGCGAAAGCATGGTGATCACGCCGATGCCGGTCATGGAGATCGGCATGCGCGCGATCATCCCGGCCATCACAAAGGCCCGGGCGCCGGGGGCGTTGAACAGTTCGCGGTAAGGGTTTGCCATCGGTTGTTGCCTCATCAGGGGCGGCCAACTTGCCACAAAGCCTGACGGGCGGGAAAGCGAGGAATTGTTGGTGGAATGTGAAGACGCTGGCTTTGCAGGTTGAACAGTCGAGATCCCGGTTTGGCAATAGCCGGATCGATGACAGATCCGATACAGAACAGATGGTCAGATGCTTTTAAAACAGGATCAGTTGCTGCTTAAACGGTCTAAAAACACGATTGCAGGCCACGTTCTCGCGCACTAGATTCGAATCAGATCACACGTCTGAATTTCCCTACGTTGTCTGGTTGGCAGTAACACCAAAGTAGCGAAGACACACCGGAGTCTGGCTATGGAAGAGTTGCTGATACTCGTCAACGCACATGACCGAAAACTGGGCTGCTCACCGAAACTGCAGGCTCATCGCCAAGGCTTGCTGCATAGAGCCTTCTCGATCTTCATCTTCGACACCCACGATCGCGTCCTCCTGCAACAACGCGCACTTGGCAAATATCACTCTCAGGGACTGTGGACCAATGCATGTTGCGGTCATCCGCGCAATGGCGAGCGCACCCTGGCGGCAGCCAGACGCCGTCTGCAGGAAGAAATGGGCCTCACTTGTCCACTGAGGAAAGTCTCCACGCTGCTCTATCGCGAACCGGTAACAAATCAACTGATCGAGCATGAGTTCGATCACATATTCGCCGGCATCAGTCATGTCGACCCTGTCGCCAATCCCGCAGAGGCTCACGCCTGGCAATGGTTGAGCATTGCCCGGGTTCACCAGTCTGTCTCAGCGGAGCCTGACAAGTTCAGCATCTGGTTTCGTCGGCTCTGTGAACACAACGGGCCGGCCGACTTGAGGCGATGGCAAAACCTCGCGATGCATCGCGAACGCAGATTCAACGATCCCTCAGGGTGAGCATCCCTTTCAAGGAGATATCGTCATGACCCCATCATCTGCAGTCACACAACCTCGCAGCGCAGTGGCTCCCTTTGTCGTGCGAAGGTTGCGTTGCCCCGCACCGACCCGCATTGATGAACCACTGGGCCAGGTCGTCAACGAGCGCTTGATGGACTGGCTGCCAGCCATTGGCATTTTCGAGGGCCGACTGCAAAAGATCCGCTCCTCCGACTTCGGGCGCTACGCGATGCTGTGCCACGCGGACACCGATGACCCGGACAGGTTGCTGTTGGCGGCCCAGTGTTTTGCAGCCCTGTTCGCCGTGGATGACTACTATTGCGACGACCGGACATTGGGCGGCAACCCCGAGAAAGTGGCAGAGCGACTTTCGTTCGCCATGACCGGCCTCGACCCGGTTTACTTGCCTCCCCGTTCGACGACGAGTTATTGCAGCAGCAAACGCGCGACCCGGTCATTCGTGGCCTTCTCGCTTACATGAGCCGGGTCGCTCGATTCTGCACGCCATCCCAGGTGGCGCGGGTCCGGCAGATTACCATTGCGATGTTCGTGACCATGGCTGCCGAAGGGCCCTGGCGCCTGTATGGAACTCAACCCACCGTTGCCGAGTATCTTGCCAGCAGGCAGGTCAACAGCTTCTGGCCATGCCTGGTATTGATCGATCCGATCGGCGGCTATGAAGTCCCGGCCAACACGTACTCCGATCCAGAGATTCACCACATCACCGCACTCGCCTCGCTGGCGACCACGCTGGTCAACGATCTGTATTCCGCCTACAAGGAGCACTTGAACGAAACCGGAGACTTCAAGCTGCCTTACCTGCTGGCAGCCAGGCACAACTGTTCGCTACAAGAGGCAATCGACCTGACGGCCGATATCCACGACGCGGTAATGGAAGAATACGAACGCCTGCACGGTACGTTGATGAAAGGCACGCGCTCGCCGGTATTGCGGCGCTACCTCACAGGCTTGAAGACATGGATTGGCGGCAATCTGGAGTGGCATAAACACAGCGCGCGTTACCACGTCTGATTCTGTGCACTCCTGCGGGTCTGGACCTGTTTGCCTGGTCTGCCGCACTCGGTCTGAACTCTGACTCAAGGATATCGGTCAGTTGATCAGATCCCCGTACAAGGTGCGACTGTTCATGCAGATTTCCCTCGCCCGCCAGGTAGCACTCGTCACCGGCGCCAGTTCCGGCATCGGTCATGGCGCCGCCAAAGCCCTGGCCGCCGCCGGTGCCGCCGTGGTCATCAACTACAACCGCCAGGCCGAACCCGCCGAAGCGCTGGCCCGGCAGATCGTCGCCGACGGTGGTCAGGCCATCGCCATCGGCGCCGATGTTTCGAAGGAAGAGGACGTGGAGCGGCTGTTTCAGCAGACCCTCGACGCCTTCGGCACGCTGGACATTCTGGTGGCCAATTCCGGCCTGCAAAAAGACGCGGCGGCTGTGGATATGTCGCTGGCGGACTGGAACACGGTGATCGGCGTCAACCTCACCGGACAGTTCCTCTGCGCCCGCGCCGCGCTGCGGATCTTCAATCGCCAGGGCGTGCGCGAAGGCGTGTCCCGGGCCGCCGGCAAGATCATTCACATGAGTTCGGTGCACCAGCGCATTCCCTGGGCCGGGCATGTGAACTACGCGGCGTCCAAGGGTGGCGTCGATCAATTGATGCAGACCCTGGCCCAGGAAGTCAGCCACCAGCGCATCCGCATCAACGGCATCGCGCCGGGGGCGATTCGCACGGCGATCAATAAGGACGCCACCGAAGGCGACGCCGGCCAGGCTTTGCTCAAACTCATTCCTTACGGGCGCATCGGCGATGTCGAGGACGTGGCCAACGCGGTGGTGTTCCTAGCCTCCGATGCCTCTGACTACATCGTCGGCACCACCCTGTTCATCGACGGCGGCATGAGCCTCTATCCGGAGTTCCGTGGCAATGGCTGAGCATCCTTCCGAACGACAAAGCCCCATCGACGCCCACGGCATCATTGGCGACATGCGCAGCGCGGCGCTGGTCAACGACAAGGGCAGCGTGGATTTTTTCTGCTGGCCGGAGTTCGACAGCCCGTCGATCTTCTGCTCGCTGCTGGACACGCCCGATGCGGGGATTTTCCAGTTGGCCCCGGACCTGCCCGATGCCCGGCGCGAGCAGATTTATTTGCCGGATACCAACGTCCTGCAGACCCGCTGGCTCAGTGACCATGCCGTGGTGGAAATCACCGATCTGCTGCCCATTGGCGACAACGATGAGGCGTTACCGGTTTTGATCCGCCGGGTTCGGGTGGTCAGCGGGCAGGCAACGTTTCATCTGCGCTGCGCCGTTCGGCATGACTACGCTCGCGCTGAAACGCGCGCGGTCGTCGATAAAAAGGATGTGCTGTTCAGCGCCAGCGGGCAGCCGACATTGCGGCTGGCCTCGGATCAAGCCTTGAGCGTCGATCACGATGCGGCAGTCGGGCAATTCACCCTCAAGCAAGATGAAACGGCAGCGTTCATGCTCGGCGCCAGCGACGATCCGCGTTTTGCCGAAGGCGCCGCCAAGCTGTGCATCGAACGCACGCTGAAGTTCTGGCGCGACTGGATCGGCCAGTCCAACTATCGCGGTCGCTGGCGGGAAATGGTCAACCGCTCGGCCCTCGCCCTGAAGCTGCTGACCTCGCGCCAGCACGGCGCAATCCTCGCCGCCGCCACCTTCGGCTTGCCGGAAACACCCGGCGGCGAGCGTAACTGGGACTATCGCTACACCTGGATCCGCGACGCCTCCTTCACCGTCTACGCCTTCATGCGCCTGGGCTTTGTCGACGAAGCCAACGGCTACATGCGCTGGCTGCGCGGGCGGGTCAGTGATTGCAGCGGTCAGCCGATGAAACTCAACATCCTCTACGCCATCGACGGCCGCCAGGAACTGCCGGAAACCGAACTCACGCATTTGTCCGGGCATGGCGGCGCGAAGCCGGTGCGGATCGGCAATGGCGCCTACGACCAGATTCAACTGGATATCTTCGGCGAACTGATGGACGCCGTTTATCTGGTCAACAAATACGGCGATGCGATTTCCCACGAAGGCTGGAAACACGTGATGGAAGTGGTCGATCAGGTCTGTGAGACCTGGCAGACCAAGGATGTAGGCATCTGGGAAATGCGCGGTGAGCAACATCACTTCCTGCACTCACGACTAATGTGCTGGGTGGCGCTGGACCGGGCGATCCGCCTGGCCTCGAAACGCTCGCTGCCGGCGCCTTTTGCGCGCTGGGACCAGACCCGCCAGGCGATCCACGCCGACATCTGGGACAACTTCTGGAACCCGGAGCACGGGCATTTTGTGCAGTACCAGGGCGGCACCGCGCTGGATGGTTCGATGTTGCTGATGCCGCTGGTGCGTTTCGTCAGCGCCAAGGACCCGCGCTGGCTCGCGACACTGGAAGCCATCGAAAAACATCTGGTGCGTGACGGCATGGTTTACCGCTATCGCAATGATGATTCGGGGATCGACGGCTTGTCAGGCACCGAGGGCGCCTTCGCTGCGTGCTCGTTCTGGTATGTGGAATGTCTGGCCCGCGCCGGGCAACTGGAAAAGGCCCATCTGGAATTCGAGCAATTGCTGCGTTATGCCAATCCGCTGGGGTTGTACGCGGAAGAGTTCGATAACCGTGGCAGGCATCTGGGCAACACGCCCCAGGCGTTGACCCATCTGGCGTTGATCAGTGCGGCGAGTTTTCTTGATCGCAAGTTGAGTGGGGAGAAGAATTACTGGCAGCCTTGATTGGAGGCTTCCTTATATTTCCCATGGAAATATCCATAGAAAAACACACTCTAGGAACAAAGGATTTGGGGCAGAAGCATTTTCTAAAATGAGAACTGCCCCACAATTTTTGGCTACACAGAACAAAATGCGGTTTGGACGGGGCACTGACCGGAGCGTCATCATGCAACCTCAAACTGTCCTGGAGCTTTTCAAACAAAACGTTAAGCAGTTTCCCCTTCACATTGCCCTCCACAGCCTTGAACGGCAGCTCACTTACGCTGAACTCGATAGCGAAAGTGACAAAGTCGCCGGTTTTCTGATTCAGAACAACATCACGCAGGGCCAGCGGGTGCCCATCATCGGGCATCGCTCCATCGAGCTGATCGTCGCCCAGCTTGGGGTCATCAAGTCCACGGCCTGTCATGTCCCGATCGATGCCCGCCTGCCGGATAACCGCAAGCGCAACATCATTGATCAATGCGCGGCTGAAATCGTGCTGGTTACAGACAGTGACGATGCTACGGATTGCGCAGTCCCCAAGCGTTCCATCAAGGCAATTCTGGAGTCCTCCTTATCCGCTGCGCTATTGAAAACGCCCAAGGCCGAGGATGTCGTGTACGTGATTTTCACGTCCGGCACGACCGGCCAGCCCAAAGGGGTCGAGATTGAACATCACTCGTTGCTGAATCTGATCGAATGGCACAACGAGCACTTTGCAATGACAAGCGACTGCCGCTCGACGCTAATAGTCGGTGTTGGTTTTGACGTATCGCAATGGGAGATCTGGGCGCCATTGTGCGCTGGCGCCACCCTTTACATCCTGCCGGACGAAATACGCAGCAGTGTTCCGGAGCTCCACGATTTCTACTGCGAACACTTGATCACTCATGCCTATGTGCCGACGGTGCTGGTCAGTGAATTGATCCGGCATCCCCACACCTCGAATCTGGTTTTGCAGTATCTGTTTACCGCCGGTGAAAAACTGCCGTCCATCGAGACACAAGACCTGAACTACAGATTGGTGGATTACTACGGCCCCACGGAAGCAACGATCTATACAACGTGTCGGGTTTTCGATCAGTCCGGCGATCACGGCGTGTCCTCGATAGGGTTTCCGGTCGCTGACACGCGAGTGTTCATTCTGGATGAGAAATTCGAATCCGTTTCGGCGGGCAGTATTGGCGAGCTGTACATCAGTGGCCAATGCCTGGCGCGCGGCTACCTGTCCAGCCCGGAGCTGACTGCACAGCGCTTCATCACATTGCCATCCCTCAACCTGCAGGCGTATCGCACCGGCGACCTCGCACGCTTCTTGCCCGACGGCAGCGTTCAGTACCTGGGGCGCAACGACGACCAGTTGAAAATTCGCGGTTACCGGATCGAACCGGGAGATGTGGAGGCAGCCCTTTTGCGCCAGCCCGGTGTGAAGACGGCAGTCGTCTGGGTGGACGCGAACGAAGGACCTGCCGGCAAACGCCTGATTGCGTTCGTGGTGCCAACGGCTGATGCAAAGACAGGCGACCTGATCGGAGCCTTGAAAATCGGCATGAAAAAAGAAGTGCCGGACTACATGTTGCCGGCCCGCTACTTACTGCTGAAAAACATCCCCTGCACCCTCAATGGCAAAACGGACAAACAGGCACTTCAGGCACACTTCGCCGCCGCATCAAATGATGCGCCGAAAATCGATATCGCCAATGACACTGAGGCGCGTATCGCCGCCATCTGGCAGCAGCATCTGGGCCACGCCGACTTCACAACTCGCGATAATTTTTTTGAGATCGGAGGCCACTCATTGATGGCGGCGGCTGTCCTGCGAGACATTTCGGAACGACTTCAGGTCCCTGCGTACATCCGGGATCTTTACGAGTTCTGCTCCATCAAAGCCTTGGCCGCAGAACTGAGTCGAAGGAAGAACGCCGCTGCCCCGATACCGCAAAGCGAACCGGTGCGCGCGCTGGAGGACGATATAAACCTGCCGCCGACTTTCGCTCCCGCCGACCGTTTCAGCGAGCAGCAACTGACAGCGCCGCAACACATCATGCTCACCGGAGCCACGGGCTTCATTGGTGTTCACTTGCTTGAAACACTTCTGAGGACTACCGACGCGAAGATCCATTGCCCAGTGAGGGCCGCCAACCCTCTTTTGGCCCGGCAACGAGTGACCGCCACGCTTGAACGCTACAAAATCCGCCTCGAATCGAATGATGTGATGCGCATCGACACCTTCCCGGCCGACCTCTCCGAACCGCAACTTGGCCTTGAGCAAACGCTGTATGCACGGCTGTGCGACCTGATTGACGTCGTTTATCACTCCGCCAGCGCCGTCAATTTCATTCAGCCTTATTCCCACATGAAGAAGGACAATGTTGAGGGGCTTAAACAGGTCATCGACTTTGCCGTCCGCAGCCGACTCAAACCGCTGATTCTGCTGTCGACCATCTCGGTCTATAGCTGGGGGCATCTGCACACCGGTAAAACCACGATGTATGAGCATGACGACATCGATCAGAACCTGCCCGCCGTCGTGACCGACCTGGGTTATGTGCGCAGCAAATGGGTCATGGAAAAAATCGCCGATCTGGCCGCGAAAAAAGGCCTGCCACTGATGACCTTCCGCCTGGGTTACGCCACTTGCGACAGCCGTACCGGTGAATTCGCCGGCTATCAATGGTGGAGCCGGCTGATCCAGACCTGTCTGGCGTTCAAGGCCATACCCGCGCTGACCAACCTGCGCGAAGGCCTGACGACCGTCGACTACATGTGCGAAGCGATCGGCTGTATTTCCCGCAACACGCTGGCCCTTGGCAAAAAATTCAATCTCATCCCCTCGCCCGAGAAGAATCTGACCCTCGAAGATTTTTTCGCCCGGCTGGAAACCCATTGCGGTCTGAATTTCGCCCGCCTGCCGTTCAACGACTGGGTCGATCTCTGGAAAACCAACCCACGGGCCCCGCTTTATCCACTGTCGAGCCTGTTTCGGGACAAGATCGTCGACAATCAGTCCACCGTGGAGCTTTACCAGAACACCTATCTTTGGGGTTGTTCCAACGTCCAGCGTTTTCTTGAAGGCAGTGGCATACGGGAGCCGGAGTTCGACGCAAAACTGCTGATCCCGTACCTGAAAAAGATCCAGGAATCCCCTTTCGTAGCGTGATCAAACTGCAATTTTGCGACTGGACATGACCGATTCGCGCTGCGACTTCGTCATGTCTGGTCGTTTCCCGTCATCCATTTACTGATCTTCCCAACTGAAAAAGCACCAGACACAGTCAGAAAAATGCTCTTTCTCTCCAACATTTGTAGGAAAAGACTGACTCAATGGGTTTTCTCCCACACGTCAACATCCTGATACCCGCTTCAGTCATCAAACGCTGAATCCTGTTGCACCTTGGCTATGCGGGTTATCAACAGCAATCTGGTTGCAGCCACGTGCGTTTAAGAGTCGATAAACACTTGTCAGCCTCCCAGCAAGCCTTCCCCATCCTTCGCACTTACACCCCGAAATACCTTGTTGCCAGCGGTTACATCCCCCCTACCATCCACCGCAACGGGCACAGCGGAGCTGTCCAATAAAAACCCGATTCAAGGAACCAGAATGAGCCAACGCATCCACCGCCCCATCGATTCCCCTCTGCGCACGGGCCTGACCCGCGACGAACTGTGGGAAGCCGCCGACAAGGGCCTGATCAAATGCTGGGAAATCGGCCGCCAGCGCGCCGCCCGCTTCCCCGACCTCGCTCAACGCTGCAGCGCCGATGAACTGCCGGTACTGGGCTGGAAAGGTGGCGTGAGTCGCAGCCTGAAGAAGAATGAAAAGTACGGATCGCTGAAATATCTGGCTCAGTGGCAAGGATTGCGTGGGGAAGATCTGGATATTGATCTGGGTTCCGAGCGGGTCATGACCTGTTCGCGGACGAAAATGGTGGTGACGTTTACGCCGGATCGCAGCAAGTATTTCAATCAGGTGGCGGAAGCCGAAACTTGAGGAATCCCGTATGACCCAAGCCGTGATGCAGTTTTGCAAGACTGAAAGTCTGACCATCGCCTATGAGCGTCACGGCCCGGAAAACGGCACGCCGGTCATCCTGCTTCACGGCTTCCCCTACTCCCCCCGCGCCTACGAAGAAATCGCCCCGCCCCTCGCCGCCAAAGGCTACCGGGTGATCGTGCCGTACCTGCGCGGTTACGGGCCGACCCGTTTCAACAGCCCGGACACGTTGCGTTCCGGCCAGCAAGCGGCGCTGGCTCAGGATCTGCTGGATCTGATGGACGCACTGGGTATCAAGCAAGCGACGCTGTGCGGTTATGACTGGGGTGGTCGGGCGGCGTGCATTGTGGCGGCGCTGTTCCCGGAGCGGGTGCGCGGGTTGGTGACGGGCGACGGCTACAACCTGCAAGACATTGCGCATTCGATCCAGCCGCTGGATCCCGAGACCGAGCATCGCTTCTGGTATCAGTATTACTTCCACACGCCCCGTGGCGTTGAAGGGCTGACGCAGAATCGCCGGGCGCTGTGCGAGTTGCTGTGGCAGTTGTGGTCACCGACCTGGGCGCGGAACGCCGAGCGTTATCCGCTGAGCGCGCCGGCCTTCGATAACCCGGACTTCGTCGAAGTGGTGATTCACTCTTATCGCCATCGCTTCATGTATGCGCCGGGCGATCCGGCGCTGGAGTGGATGGAGCAGGTGCTGGAGAAACAACCGGCGATCAGCGTTCCGACGATTTCGCTGTGCGGTGCCGATGATGGTGTTGGCCCGGCGCCGGAAGACGATGAAGACGCGCAGCACTTTACCGGGGTTTACGAGCGGCGGGTGCTGGCCGGTGTCGGGCATAACATTCCCGAGGAAGCGCCGAACGAGACGATCAAGGCATTACTGGATCTGCTCCAGCGCTGACCGAAAACCGCTCCCGATACGCCTGCGGTGTCACACCCATGGCCCGCAGGAAACTGCGTCTCAAGGTTTCTTCACTGCCAAATCCACAATTGGCCGCGACCCGTTTGACCGGCAACCCGGTATCACTCAACAACCGGCGCGCGGTTTCGACGCGGATCAGTTCGATGGCGCGGGCCGGGGTCTGGCCGGTGTCGGCGCGGTAGTGGCGCACGAAGCTGCGTTCGCTCATGCCGGCCTGTTCGGCGAGGGTCGGGATGCCCAGGTCGCAGGTCAGGTGTTCGGCGATCCACGCATGTAGGTCGTCGAAGCGGTTGCCCTGTTTTTGCAGTGACAGCGTCACGCTGAATTGCGACTGCCCGCCCGGGCGCTGGAGGAACACCACCAGTTGCCGGGCGACGTCCAGGGCCATGTCGCGACCGAGGTCGTCTTCGACCATGGCCAGCGCCAGGTCGATGCCGGCGGTGACGCCCGCCGAGGTCCAGACCGGGCCGTCGTTGATGAAGATCGGATTGGGCTCGACCTGCAAGCGTGGGTGTTGCAGTGCCAGTTGCTCGCAGCGGGTCCAGTGGGTGACGACCCGGCGACCGTCGAGCCAGCCGCTGGCGGCCAGCAGAAATGCGCCGGTGCAGACCGAGGCCACGCGTCGGCAGCCACTGGCATGTTCGCGCACCCAACTCACCAACTCGACATCTTCGGAGGCCGCATACACGCCCCAGCCGCCGGCGATGATCAGCGTATCGCTGGGCTGTTTAGGCAACGGCTCGGCCAAAATCGCCAACCCGGCCGAAGAGTTCACCGCCCCACCGCCGCTGGCGATGACAGTTGGTGCATACGGCGCAGGCAAACCCTGCTGGCGAGCGATGTCGTTGGCCGAGGCGAAGACCTGCAACGGCCCGGTGACATCAAGCAACTGCACATTGGCGAACGCGAGTACGTGGATGGTTTTCGGCATTTGGCGTAATTCGAGGGCTGATTGGCGTATGCGCCAAAACCTACGCGCCTACAGTGAAGCCGTCTACCCCCTTTTCACGGAGTTGAATCATGGCGTTGCAGATCGGTTTTCTATTGTTTCCCCAGGTGCAGCAACTCGACCTGACCGGCCCGTATGACGTGCTGGCCTCGTTGCCGGACGTGCAGGTGCATCTGGTCTGGAAGGATCTGGTGCCGGTGACTTCCAGCACCGGGCTGCTGCTGAAACCGACCACTACGTTCGAGGACTGCCCGGTTTTGGACGTGATCTGCGTTCCCGGCGGTGCCGGGGTCGGACCGTTGATGGAGGATGAGCAGACGCTGGCGTTTATCAAGTCGCAAGCGGCACAGGCTCGGTACGTTACGTCGGTTTGCACCGGTTCGCTGGTGCTTGGCGCGGCGGGTCTGTTGCAGGGCAAACGGGCGACTACGCACTGGGCTTATCACGATCTGCTGCCAACACTGGGCGCGATTCCGGTTAAGGATCGGGTGGTGCGTGACGGCAATCTTTTTACCGGGGGTGGCATCACCGCCGGGATCGATTTTGCCCTGACCCTGGCGCAGGAACTGGTCGGTGCCGACACCGCGCAACTGGTGCAGTTGCAGCTGGAATATGCGCCGGCGCCGCCGTTTGATTCGGGCAGCCCGGACACTGCGCCGAGCGGGATTGTCGATGAGGCGCGCAAGCGTGCGGCGCCTTCGCTGAAACTGCGCCGGGAAATCACCGAGCGCGCGGCGGCGAAGCTCAATCTGCGCTGATTCGTGCGCAGCACAGGCCCTGTGGGGACCAACCCACAGGGCCTGCGTCCCGGTTTTCCCCTGCACCTTCACTTGTCCGCTCGCCCCCACCCGTGTAGAAAGCCTGTCCACAAATCGTGCACAAGGACTTTCCATGACAGCTCTGCCATGGCTCTATCTCGGGCTTCTCAGCCTTGGTTACGGATTGGCGCTGAGTTTCGGCCAGCTCGGCTGGCTGGCGCTGATCTCCATTGCACTGCTGGTTTTTGCCGGTTACGCCGTACGCCAGCAAACCGTGCCGGTCGGGCGTTTTCTCGGCCATGGCCTGTTTATCGTGCTGGCCGTGGCGCTGGCCATGCACTGGCTGCCGGGCTTCTACAATGGCCGGGCCATCCCGGCGCAGCGCTTCACCGACAACGCCGTGCCATTCTCGATGTTCGTGAATCTGGACAAACCGCTGATTGGCTTCTGGCTGTTGCTGGTCTGCCCATGGATCGTCGCGCGGCGCTCGTTGCGCCTGACCGTTTATGCCACCGCGCTGGCACTGACGTTAAGCGTGATTCTGGCGCTGGGCGGCGCGGTGTTGCTGGGCATGATCACCTGGGCGCCGAAATGGCCGGATCAGGCGTGGCTGTGGGTACTGAACAATCTGCTGCTGGTGACGCTGGTCGAAGAAGCGCTGTTTCGCGGCTATATACAGGGCGGCCTGAGCCGGCATTTCAAACACCTGCCCTACGGCGAAAACCTCGCGCTGTTGCTCGCATCCCTGCTGTTTGGTCTGGTGCATGTGGGCGCCGGCTGGCAATGGGTGTTGCTGGCGGGCCTGGCGGGTGTCGGCTATGGTCTGGCCTACCGTTTTGGCGGGCTCGGTGCGGCGATCATGACGCACTTTGGTCTGAACCTGCTGCACTTCGGCCTGTTCACCTATCCGATGCTCGCCGGCTGAGGCAAGCCCCGTTTTGCGACGCCGTACTTATAAATGAAAAAAAACTTCAACAAATCGCCGACCCCGCCGACAACCTTTCAAAGCCTTGCGGATTGAAAAACCATGCGTAATAACCAGCCCATTACACAACGCGAACGGACTTTCCCGGCTCAGCAACGGTTGATTTCCACAACCGACGCCAAAGGCGTGATCACCTACTGCAACGACGCTTTCGTCGAAATCAGCGGGTTTTCGCGTGAGGAACTGATCCGTGCGCCGCACAACCTGGTTCGTCACCCCGACGTCCCGGCTGCGGTGTTTTCGCACATGTGGGGCACACTGAAACAAGGCTTGCCATGGATGGGCATTGTCAAGAATCGCTGCAAGACCGGTGATCATTACTGGGTGAACGCCTATGTAACGCCGGTGTTCGATGGCAGTCAGGTGGTCGGTTACGAGTCGGTACGGGTCAAGCCGTCCGCCGAACAGATCCGCCGTGCCGAAGCGCTCTACCAACGCATCAACCAGGGCAAGTCGGCGATTCCTTCGAGCGACAAATGGCTGCCGATCGTGCAGGACTGGCTGCCGTTCATTCTGGTCAGCCAGTTGAGCTTCATGATCGGCGCCACCCTGAACTCGCAGTGGGGCTTCGCCCTCGCCGCCGGCCTGTCGGTGCCGCTGGGCCTGCTGGGCCTGCAATGGCAACAACGCGGGCTCAAGCGCCTGCTGCGTCTGGCCGAGCAGACCACGTCCGACCCGCTGATCGCGCAGATGTACACCGACAGCCGTGGCGCCCAGGCGCGTCTGGAGATGTCGATCCTCAGTCAGGAAGCGCGCCTGAAAACCTGCCTGACCCGTCTGCAGGACACCGCCGAGCACCTGACCGATCAGGCCAAACAGTCCGACGCCCTGGCGCACAACAGCTCCAGCGGTCTGGAACGTCAGCGCGTGGAAACCGAACAGGTCGCCACCGCCGTCAACCAGATGGCCGCCACTACGCAAGAAGTGGCGAGCCACGTACAACGCACCGCCGACGCCACCCAGGAAGCCAACCGCCTGACCGGTCGCGGCCGCGACATCGCCGGCGAAACCCGCGAAGCCATCCAGCGCCTGTCGGTCGTCGTCGGTGAAACCGGCCTGACCGTCACCCAACTGGCCAAGGACAGCGACGAAATCGGTGGCGTGGTCGACGTGATCAAAGGCATCGCCGACCAGACCAACCTGCTCGCGCTCAACGCTGCGATTGAAGCCGCGCGTGCCGGCGAAATGGGCCGTGGTTTTGCGGTGGTCGCTGACGAAGTCCGCCAACTGGCACAACGCACCAGCGAATCCACCGGCCAGATCCACGCCCTGATCGCCAAGCTGCAACAGACTGCCTCCAGCGCCGTACAAACCATGGAAGCCGGCCATCGCCAGGCGGAAGAAGGTGTTGCGCGGGTTCTGGAAGCAGACCAGGCATTGGTCGGCATCAGCGAAGCGGTGGCCAACATCACCGACATGACCACCCAGATCGCCGCCGCGACCGAAGAGCAAAGTGCCGTGGCTGAAGAAATCAGCCGCAACATCAGCAACATCTCGGAACTGGCGGACCAGACCTCGGAACAGGCGCATAACTCGGCGTTGCTGAGTGAAGAGCTGACCAAGACTGCCAACACGCAGTATTCGTTGGTGGAGCGGTTTAACCGCTGATTGTTCTGGCAATAAAGAAACCCCGGACAGCGAAAGCTTCCGGGGTTTTTTATTGCCTGTCTGAAATGGATGTGGCCAGCACCGCCCTCTTCGTGGGCAAGCCCACTTCCACAGGGTTGCGCATTGGCCACAAAATCTCGTCACACCACCATCATTGTGGGAGCGGGCTTGCCCGCGAAGAGGCCCGGCCTGCCGGCGAAAATCTCATTCGAAAAGCGCGGACAGTGCCTACAACTGAATCAGACCCAACTGACTGGCAGGCGATGAAGCCTAGCTCTACTTTGTCGCTCAAACTTACTCACACGGGCTAGCCAGCATGAATACATCAACTACGCAGAATCCGATGGGCACGACGGACAAACCTGTGAGAAAGGAAGTCCGGGGTGAACTGACATTCCTTGATGTGCGGCGAGCGGCACGTGATGGGCAGAAAGCGTTCGATAAATTTGTGATCTCTGACCGACTGCCTCCCGATTGTTGAGGAGGATCAATCTCGTAATGTTGAAAGCCCGGAACGTGTAAGCATCCGGGCTTTTAGTTACCTGGCTGTCAGAGCTGGCGTTACTGCGGCAAGCGCAACCTGTCCAGCAGCCGATTTACCAGCAACTCGTTCAACATGATTAGCTGTTGCAGCGCCAGCAGCGGTTTGCGCTCCGGGCCTTTCACCGAGTTGGCGATATTGCCGGCCATGGCGTTGGCTGACGACAGCGATTCACAGGCTTCGACGAGCAGTGTTTCGTCATCGAGTGTGGGATCGACCATGTAGATGGGACGGGCCTTGGGTGGGAAGTACTTAGGAATTTCAGGGCCGAGGTAAAAGTCGAGTGCGCGGTCGGCGGCTTCTTTTGTCTTTTGGGATTCGAGCGCGGGGTCGTTGGAGGTTGGATCAGTTTCTGGTGGGTTGGGTGTGGCTTTGAACATAGATTTAACTCCAGTTTCGAATATTTAGGAGCCATCACCCTCGCTACCAAACGAAGGGTGGTGGCCATACGCGGGTTGGTAGACCGGTCGAAACGGGAAACCCGGCGCTCACAAAGGAGCCCCGCGCATGCCCACCATAAAAATCTGAGCCCCAAATAAGGGACTGCATATGGTGACGCCATACGACGGTTTCGAAGCGGGCTACCAAACCCGATCACTGTTTTTCAGTGACAGGGAAACGATATAGCCCTTTCCGAACCGCGTAAGCCGGCGGATTCTGGCGTACGCGTAGGCAACGACGCAAGGTGTTGTAGCCCTTATGGCGTAACGGTTCGTGTACTTTAAACGTGGTCACGCGATCTTGTTTATGTGCTGGAAATGCTGGGCTGGGGGAGCTTTCAGTTTTGGTGGCGTGTCAGTGAAACCTTCCCCCTCACCCTAGCCCTCTCCCCGAGGGAGAGGGGACTGACCGAGGTGTTTGGGCGAGGTACGCCGACGTGGGATACCGAGGTGAACTCAGGTTTTGAAAGCACCTCAATCTGCCTCTCATCTAAGGGAGAGGGACTGACCGAGGTGTTTGGGCGAGGTACGCCGACGTGGGATACCGAGGTGAACTCTGGTCTTAAAGAGCAAACATTCCGCTTCTCACCACTCAAAACGATGAGCGTTAGCTCGAGTACCGCTTTTGATCTTGATCCACGGGCGACGTCGGAAGGCTGAGTGGAGGGGTTTATCCGGGGGGGAGCGCAGCGACCGTTTGGCGAAGCCAAACACATCGAGAGGAGGTGCAGCGAAGCAAACCGTAGGCGATGCCCCCCGGATGAATCCCGAGCGAAGGAACCCCGAGCCTCAGCGAGCGGGCCGGACGTAGGAGCAAGCGTTTTTTTGCTTACTTTTTTTAGGCGTTTGTAAAAAAAGTGAGTCGCCGTAAGGGCGAAACCCTAAGTGGCCGTTGCCGCAGCAACGGATATGCACACAGATCGAAAAGTGTGTCGCGCTCAAGATCTACCCCCTCACCCCAGCCCTCTCCCCCAGGGGGGCGAGGGGGAAAGGGAGCTGATCTTCATGCGGTTCAGAATCTCGATCAGTGCTTGAGAAACGCAGCCACTTTCTGCGCGGCGCTAGCCAAATGCTGCTCATGCGTAAACCCGGAAACCTTGAGCGGCTTCAAATCATGATCCCCAGAGGCCCACCAAAACACCTCAATACTCGGCGATAGATCGTAAGCCTCGACAGCGTCCCGATTCCCCAACGCATCCCGCTCGCCTTGCACAACCAGCGTCCGAGTCTTCAACCCAGCGAGATGTTCGACCCGCGGTTTCTCAGGTTTCCCAACCGCATAAAACGGATACCCCAGACACACCAGCGCATCCGCACCCAACTCGTCGGCCAAGAGACTGGCCATCCGCCCCCCATCGACTTCCCGCCAACCGCCAAAACCCCAGCGACATGAAGTCGCACCAAGCCATAAACCTCACGCCAACATTCGAGCAACTTCGGCGCCGGATTCGGCGGCCGTTTACTGCCATCAACCCGCCGCTGCGCCATATAAGGAAACTCAAACCGCAACACATTCACCCCAAGCCCAGCAAGGCGCCCAGCCATATCGTTCATCCAGTCGCTATCCATCGGCGCCCCCGCCCCATGGGCAAGAATGAGCGTCGCCGAAGCCTCCCCAACAGCCGCATCCCAAAGCCACCCGTGATCCCGCAGGCACTGCGCCCATTGATCCCCGTCAATACTGGCCTTGTGCTGTTTGTCCATGCTTGCCTCGCTTTTAGTCTGCCTATAACTCCAGGCGAAGGATTCGCGGCGTTTTCTGCGCGCGCTCACTTCGGCTGAACCGTGGATGGGGAACCATGAACACTTCTATCAGTACCGCCTACAACTACAAGGTGGTCCGCCAATTCGCCATTATGACGGTGGTGTGGGGCATCGTCGGCATGGGGCTCGGGGTTTTTCTCGCGGCTCAATTGGTCTGGCCCGAACTCAACTTCAACCTGCCGTGGACCAGCTTCGGACGCCTGCGCCCGCTGCACACCAACGCGGTGATCTTCGCGTTCGGCGGCTGTGCCTTGTTCGCCAGTTCGTTCTACTCGGTGCAGCGCACCTGCCAGACGCAATTGTTTGCGCCGAAAATCGCCGCGTTCTGCTTCTGGGGCTGGCAGCTTGTGATCCTGCTGGCGGCCATCAGCCTGCCACTGGGTTACACCAGTTCCAAAGAGTACGCTGAGCTGGAATGGCCGATCGACATCCTGATCACCATCGTCTGGGTCGCCTACGCCATCGTGTTCTTCGGCACGATCATGCAGCGCAAGACCAAGCACATTTATGTGGGCAACTGGTTCTTCGGCGCGTTCATCATCACCGTGGCGATCCTGCACATCGTCAACAACCTCGAGTTGCCGGTGAGCTTCACCAAATCCTACTCGGTGTACGCCGGTGCAACCGATGCGATGGTGCAATGGTGGTACGGCCACAACGCCGTAGGCTTTTTCCTCACCGCCGGTTTCCTCGGGATGATGTACTACTTCGTGCCAAAACAGGCCGAACGTCCGGTGTATTCGTATCGCCTGTCGATCGTGCACTTCTGGGCGCTGATCACCCTGTACATCTGGGCCGGCCCGCACCACTTGCACTACACCGCGCTGCCGGACTGGGCGCAGTCGCTGGGCATGGTGATGTCGCTGGTTCTGCTGGCACCGAGCTGGGGCGGCATGATCAACGGCATGATGACCCTCTCGGGCGCCTGGCATAAGTTGCGCAGCGACCCGATCCTGCGCTTCCTCGTGGTGTCACTGGCGTTCTATGGCATGTCGACCTTCGAAGGTCCGATGATGGCGATCAAGACAGTGAACGCCCTCTCCCACTACACCGACTGGACCATCGGCCACGTACACGCCGGCGCGCTCGGCTGGGTGGCGATGATTTCCATCGGCGCGCTGTACCACATGATCCCGAAAGTCTTCGGCAAAGAGCAGATGCACAGCATCGGTCTGATCAACGCGCACTTCTGGCTCGCGACCATCGGCACCGTTTTGTACATCGCCTCGATGTGGGTCAACGGCATCGCCCAGGGCCTGATGTGGCGCGCAGTGAACGAGGACGGCACGCTGACCTACTCCTTCGTCGAAACCCTGGTGGCCAGCCACCCAGGCTTCGTCGTGCGGCTGATTGGCGGGGCGATCTTCCTCAGCGGCATGTTCCTGATGGCTTACAACACCTGGCGCACCGTGCGGGCCTCGCAGCCTGCTGACGTCGTTGCTGCCGCGCAGATGGCCTGAGGAGTCCGCCATGAAACACGAAACGATTGAAAAGAACGTCGGCCTGCTGATGCTGCTGATGGTGTTCGCCGTGAGCATCGGCGGCCTGACCCAGATCGTCCCGCTGTTCTTCCAGGACGTGACCAACAAACCGGTGGAAGGCATGAAGCCCTACACCGCGCTGCAACTGGAAGGCCGCGACATCTACATCCGCGAAGGCTGCGTCGGTTGCCACTCGCAGATGATCCGTCCGTTCCGCGCCGAGACCGAACGCTACGGCCACTACTCGGTGGCCGGCGAGAGCGTGTGGGATCACCCGTTCCTGTGGGGCTCGAAACGTACCGGTCCGGACCTGGCCCGGGTCGGTTCGCGTTACTCGGATGACTGGCACCGTGCGCACTTGTACAACCCGCGCAACGTCGTACCGGAATCGAAAATGCCGGCCTACCCATGGCTGGTCACTCAACCGGTCGACAGCAGCCACACCGAAACCAAGCTCAAGGTCATGCGCACCCTCGGCGTGCCGTACACCGACGACGACATCAGCGGCGCGGTGGCCAGCCTGAAAGGCAAGACCGAAATGGACGCCCTCGTCTCCTACCTGCAAGTGCTCGGCACTGCGATCAAGAGCAAGAGGTGATCGAGATGGCCTTAGAAATGAGCGCGGGGCTGATTCGCGGCCTCGGCACGGTCGTGGTGTTCGTGGCCTTCGTCGGCCTGACCCTGTGGGTGTTCAACCGCAAGCGCACACCGGAATTCGCCGAAGCGCGCCTGCTGCCGTTTGCCGACGAGCCGCAACCCGACCCAACCCCTGCAACTGAAACAAGGAGTACCCGGCCATGACCACCTTCTGGAGTACGTGGATCTGCGTACTGACCATCGGCAGCCTGATCGGCCTGACCTGGCTGCTGGTCGGCACCCGTCGGGGCGAGACCAAGGGCAGCGTCGACCAGACCATGGGCCACAGCTTCGACGGCATCGAGGAGTACGACAACCCGCTGCCGCAGTGGTGGTTCATGCTGTTCGCCGGCACGCTGGTGTTTTCCGTGGGCTATCTGATCCTGTATCCGGGCCTGGGCAACTGGAAAGGCATCCTGCCCGGCTACGAGGACGGCTGGACCGGCGTCCACGAGTGGGAAAAGGAAATGAGCAAGGCCGACGCCAAATTCGGGCCGATCTTCGCCAAATTCGCCGCGATGCCGGTGGAAGAAGTGGCGAAGGATCCGCAGGCGCTGAAAATGGGTGGCCGTCTGTTCGCCTCCAACTGCTCGGTGTGCCACGGTTCGGACGCCAAGGGCGCCTTCGGCTTCCCCAACCTCGCCGACCAGGACTGGCGCTGGGGCGGCAGTGCCGAGACGATCAAGACCACCATCATGGGTGGCCGGATCGCCGCGATGCCGGCCTGGGGCGAGTCACTGGGTGAGGTGGGCGTGAAAAACGTCGCCGCTTACGTGCGTCACGAACTGGCCGGGCTGCCATTGCCGGCGGATAACAAGGCCGACCTGCAAGCCGGACAGCAGACGTTCAGCACCATGTGCGTAGCCTGTCATGGGGCAACCGGCCAGGGCACTGAAGCCATGGGTGCGCCGAATCTGACGCACCCGGCCGGATTTATCTATGGCACCAGCCTGACCCAGCTTGAGCAGACCATTCGCCATGGTCGTCAGGGCCACATGCCGGCTCAGAACGAGCTGTTGGGCAACGATAAAGTGCAACTGCTCGCCGCTTATGTATACAGTCTGTCAAAAAATACTGAGCAGTTGAGCGACAAGCTTCAAGCTGAAAACTCCAAGTAAAATCACAAGCAATGTATACAATCCTGCAGGCGACATGATTCGTCTTGTCGCTTGCAGCTTGCAGCTCGTAGCTGCTTCCTTTTGTCGCACCCCTTCTTGCCCTCTCCTTTCGGTTCCCCGGATTCGGGTCTACGCTTGCTCGATGCGGACTGGCCCGTGCCGGTTCCAGGTCGACCCCGAGCGAGGCGTTGAACGAATCGGCTGACTGACATGGCCGCAAAGGCCGGTAGATACCGGCTGTCGTGCCGATTACCGTCCGTCACCCGAACCGAGCGTTCGAACACACCCCGTTACATCCGACCGGAACCCCTCGCTTTTTTCGTCCGCTGCGACATTTTGCCCGAGGGCAATTTTGTCCTTACGCGGCGCATGGAAAGGCCGCAGAATCAGCGTTGGAAAGCATTGACCCAGGTCATGGCGCGTTGCATTGACCCCCTGCTTTCTACATACTTGCGGCCGATTTTAATCCTAATAAAACACCCAAACCGTGGAACCTTAGAATGAGCACAGCAATCAGTCCGACTGCTTATAACTATAAGGTAGTCCGCCAGTTCGCCATCATGACGGTGGTCTGGGGGATCCTTGGCATGGGGCTCGGTGTCTTCATTGCCTCGCAACTGGTCTGGCCGGAGTTGAACTTCGGTCTGCCGTGGACGAGCTTTGGACGCCTGCGCCCGTTGCACACAAACCTGGTGATTTTCGCCTTCGGTGGTTGTGCACTGTTTGCCACTTCCTACTATGTCGTGCAGCGAACCTGCCAGACGCGACTGATTTCCGACAGCCTCGCGGCCTTCACCTTCTGGGGATGGCAAGCGGTGATCGTCGGCGCGATCATTACCTTGCCGCTGGGTTACACCACCACCAAGGAATACGCGGAACTGGAATGGCCCCTCGCCATTTTGCTGGCCATTGTCTGGGTCACCTACGGTCTGGTGTTCTTCGGCACCATCACCAAGCGCAAGACCAAACACATCTACGTCGGTAACTGGTTCTACGGCGCGTTCATCGTCGTGACCGCGATGCTGCACATCGTCAACCACGCCTCGCTGCCGGTCAGTTTCTTCAAGTCCTACTCGGCCTACGCCGGTGCGACCGACGCGATGATTCAGTGGTGGTACGGCCACAACGCCGTGGGTTTCTTCCTGACCACCGGCTTCCTGGGGATGATGTACTACTTCGTGCCGAAACAGGCCGAACGTCCGATCTACTCCTATCGCCTGTCGATCGTGCACTTCTGGGCACTGATCACCCTGTACATCTGGGCCGGCCCGCACCACCTGCACTACACCGCACTGCCGGATTGGGCACAATCTCTGGGCATGGCGATGTCGATCATCCTGCTGGCACCGAGCTGGGGCGGCATGATCAACGGCATGATGACCCTGTCGGGCGCCTGGCATAAGCTGCGCACCGACCCGATCCTGCGCTTCCTCGTGGTATCGCTGGCGTTCTACGGCATGTCGACCTTCGAAGGTCCGATGATGGCGATCAAGACCGTCAACTCGCTCTCGCACTACACCGACTGGACCATCGGCCACGTACACGCCGGCGCGCTCGGCTGGGTGGCGATGATCTCGATCGGCGCGATCTACCACATGATCCCGAAACTGTTCGGCCGTGCGCAGATGCACAGCGTGGGTCTGATCAACGCGCACTTCTGGCTCGCGACCATCGGTACGGTTCTGTACATCGCTTCGATGTGGGTCAACGGCATCACCCAAGGCCTGATGTGGCGTGCAATCAACGACGACGGCACCCTCACCTACTCGTTCGTCGAAGCCCTGCAGGCCAGCCACCCTGGCTACATCGTTCGTGCCCTGGGCGGTGCGTTCTTCGCCAGCGGCATGTTCCTGATGGCCTACAACGTGTGGCGCACCGTTCGCGCCTCGGACCCGGCTGAAGCTGAAGCCGCCGCCAAGATCGCCGTAGTTGGAGCTCACTGATGAAGCATGAAGCTGTCGAGAAGAATATTGGCCTGCTGGCCTTCTTCATGGTCATCGCCGTCAGCGTCGGTGGCCTGACCCAAATCGTTCCGCTGTTCTTCCAGGACGTCACCAACAAGCCGGTCGAGGGCATGAAGCCGCGCACCGCCCTTGAACTGGAAGGCCGCGACGTTTACATCGCCAACGGCTGTGTCGGCTGCCACTCGCAGATGATCCGTCCGTTCCGTGCCGAAACCGAACGCTACGGCCACTACTCGGTTGCCGGTGAAAGCGTCTGGGATCACCCGTTCCTGTGGGGTTCCAAGCGTACTGGTCCAGACCTGGCCCGTGTCGGCGGCCGTTACTCCGATGACTGGCAACGTGCGCACTTGTACAACCCGCGCAACGTCGTGCCCGAGTCGAAAATGCCGGCTTACCCGTTCCTCGTGGAAAACAAGCTCGACGGCAAAGACACAGCCAAGAAAATGGAAGTGTTGCGCACGCTCGGCGTCCCTTACACCGACGAAGACATTGCCGGTGCAAAAGACGCTGTAAAGGGTAAAACCGAAATGGACGCGCTGGTGGCCTATCTGCAAGGCCTGGGCACCATCATCAAAAGCAAACGGTGATCTAGATGGATATCGGGATGATTCGAGGCCTGGGCACCGTTGTCGTGATGGTTGCCTTCATCGGCCTGGCGTTGTGGGTGTTCAGCCCCAAGCGCAAGTCGGAGTTTGAAGACGCGACCTTGCTGCCCTTCGCGGATGATCCCGAAGCCATCAAGCACGTCGAGCAAGCTTCTAGGAGTAACAAAGAATGACTACATTCTGGAGTCTGTACGTCACAGTCCTCAGTCTCGGTACGATCTTTTCCCTGACCTGGCTGTTGCTGTCGACCCGCAAGGGCCAGCGCACCGAGCAGACCGACGAGACGGTCGGCCACTCCTTCGACGGGATCGAGGAGTACGACAACCCGCTGCCGAAATGGTGGTTCATGCTGTTCGTGGGCACCATCGTGTTCGCCCTGGGTTATCTGGTGCTGTACCCGGGCCTGGGCAGCTGGAAAGGTCTGCTGCCGGGCTACAACTACCTCGATAACGAAAAGCAGACCCCGTTCGCCAACGGCCAGACCGGCTGGACCGGCGTTCACGAGTGGGAAAAGGAAATGGCTCGCTCGGACGCCAAGTTCGGTCCGATCTTCGCCAAGTTCGCGGCGATGCCGATTGAGGAAGTCGCGAAGGATCCGCAAGCCCTGAAGATGGGTGGACGTCTGTTCGCCTCCAACTGCTCGGTCTGCCACGGTTCCGACGCCAAGGGCGCTTATGGCTTCCCTAACCTGACCGACGCCGACTGGCGCTGGGGCGGCGAGCCGGAAACCATCAAGACCACCATCATGGGCGGTCGTCACGCGGTGATGCCGGCCTGGGCTGAAGTGATCGGTGAGCAAGGCGTGGCCGACGTGGCGGCCTTCGTGCTGACCAACCTCGATGGCCGCAAGCTGCCGGAAGGCACCAAGGCGGATCCGGCCAACGGCCAGAAACTGTTCGCTGCCAACTGCGTGGCGTGCCACGGTCCGGAAGGCAAAGGTACGCCAGCAATGGGCGCCCCTAACCTGACCCACCCGGCCGCGTTCATCTACGGTTCGAGCTTCGCGCAACTGCAGCAGACCATCCGTTACGGCCGTCAGGGCCAGATGCCTGCTCAGGAACAACTGCAAGGCAACGACAAGGTTCACCTGCTGGCTGCGTATGTTTACAGCCTGTCCCATGGTGAAAAAGCACCGGAAGCCGAGGCCCAGTAAGGCCAACGCTTGAAGCAAAAAAAGGCCCCGCCAGTGAGAACCGGCGGGGCCTTTTGCATTCCGGCACCTTCATGATTTGCGACGAATGCTCGATAGACGATTGATGATGTGCCCTGTAGTTTGCTGTTCTGCCTGACGGAAGACCTCAGGAACATCGTTCGACGCACTCAATTCAAGGAAGAAAACCGATGCGAGAATCCGATCACGACTGCGTGCAACCCCGTGATGATTTCATTTACACCTATCCGGATATTGAAGACTCAAGCAGAAGATCCCGGCAACGACAACAGGAAAACCGTCGAGCGAACCGGGAAGGAAAAAAACAGCGGGCTGGACAGCCTCGGAGGCGGAAAACTGGTTTGATGTCGCGCGATCCGGGGAAGCCGTTCGCCAAAGCAGGATCAGGGATCGTCTATAGTCAATTGATCTGCATCATGCTTTGTTACATTCGCTACACCATTCAGGTTTTTTTCCCCAACGCGACCAAAGGTCGCACCCGTTCGTCGGCATCACAGGCGTATCATTGCGCCACCGCAACACCCTTTCTGACCCCGGCCGGCACGTATCGACCGAGGCATTTTTCCACTGCCGTGGGATGCAATGATGAGTAATCAGATTCCGGTACACGACGTCACGCCCCCCAACAAGAACGCGAACAACAGCGTCGACCTTTACGCCTCTCGAGAAAAAATCTACACCCGTGCTTTCACCGGCCTGTTCCGCAATCTGCGGATGATGGGCGGCACGGCGCTGTTCCTGCTGTATTTCGGTACGGTGTGGCTGAACTGGGGTGGCCACCAGGCCGTGTGGTGGAACCTGCCGGAACGCAAGTTCTTCATCTTCGGTGCCACCTTCTGGCCCCAGGATTTCATCCTGCTTTCGGGCCTGCTGATCATTGCCGCGTTCGGCCTGTTCTTCATCACGGTGTACGCCGGCCGGGTCTGGTGTGGCTACACCTGTCCGCAAAGCGTGTGGACGTGGATTTTCATGTGGTGCGAGAAGGTCACCGAAGGCGACCGCAACCAGCGCATCAAGCTCGACAAGGCGCCGATGAGCGCCAACAAGTTCCTGCGCAAGTTCGCCAAGCACGCCATGTGGCTGCTGATCGGCTTCGTCACCGGCATGACCTTCGTCGGCTACTTCTCGCCGATCCGCGAACTGGTGTTCGACTTCTTCACAGGCCAGGCCGATGGCTGGTCGTATTTCTGGGTCGGCTTCTTCACCCTCGCCACCTACGGCAACGCCGGCTGGCTGCGTGAGCAGGTGTGCATCTACATGTGCCCGTATGCGCGCTTCCAGAGCGTGATGTTCGATAAGGACACGCTGATCGTTTCCTATGATCCGCGTCGCGGCGAAAGCCGTGGCCCGCGCAAGAAAGGCGTCGATTACAAGGCTCAGGGCCTGGGCGACTGTATCGATTGCACCATGTGCGTACAGGTCTGCCCGACCGGCATCGACATCCGCGACGGCCTGCAGATCGAGTGCATCGGCTGCGCCGCGTGCATCGATGCCTGCGACAGCATCATGGACAAGATGGACTACCCGCGCGGGCTGATCAGCTACACCACCGAACACAACCTGTCCGGGCAGAAAACCCATAAACTGCGTCCGCGCCTGATCGGTTATGCCGTGGTGCTGCTGGCAATGATCAGCCTGTTGGTGACGGCATTTTTCATGCGTTCGCTGGTGGGTTTCGACGTCAGCAAGGACCGCGTGCTGTACCGCGAGAACGCCGAAGGCCGGGTCGAAAACGTCTACAGCCTGAAGATCATGAACAAGGATCAGCGCGACCACACCTACGTGCTGGAAGCCGCCGGATTGCCGGATCTGCGCCTGCAAGGCAGACGCGAGATCAAGGTGCCGGCCGGGGAAATCTTCAGCATGCCGGTCGAGCTGTCGAGCGCCCCCGAACAACTGCCGTCGAGCACCAACGAGGTGAAATTCATCCTCAAGGATGCCGATGACGACAGCGTCCACGTAGAAGCCAAGAGCCGGTTCATCGGCCCACAAAATCGTTGAGAGAACTGAACATGCCCGCAGCAAACGCCGCAAGCCCCTGGTACAAGCATCTCTGGCCGTGGATCATCATCGGGATCCTCGCGTGCTCGGTGACCCTGACGCTGTCCATGGTGACCATCGCGGTGAACAACCCGGACAACCTGGTCAACGACAACTACTACGAGGCGGGCAAGGGCATCAACCGTTCGCTGGACCGTGAAATGCTCGCGCAAAACCTGAAGATGCGCGCCAACGTTCATCTGGACGACGTGACCGGCGAAGTCGACCTGCGCCTTAGCGGCGACAGCCAGCCGAAAACTCTGGAACTGAACCTGATCTCGCCGACCCAGCCGGACAAGGATCGCAAGATTGTTCTGACCCGCAGCGAAACCGAGCAGGGTCGTTACATTGGCCAGGTGAACGACAAGGTTGAAGGTCGCCGTTTTGTTGAGCTGCTGGGGTCGCAGGACGATCACGTGTGGCGGATGTTCGAGGAAGAAGTGGTCAGCCATGACAAGGATCTGCTTCTCGGTGACGAACCGCTGCAAGGCGCGGAAGACCTGAAGAAGTGAATCAAGATCAAAAGCCCCTCACCCTAGCCCTCCCGAAACGTCGGACCGCCCGGAGGGAGAGGGAACTGATCTCGGGTGTTTGCAGACCTGATGTACGCCAGTGACGACAGCGCTGACTGAACCTGATAATCCGGCCGCCACCGATCGGCTCCCTCTTCCCTAGGAAAGAGGACTGATCTCGGGTGTTTGCATAATCGATGTACGCCAGTGACGACAGCGCTGACTGAACCCATTAATCCGGCCTCCACCGATCGGCTCTCTCTCCCTCCGGGAGAGGGCTGGGGTGAGGGCAAGCGGACCACTCGATTCCAAGGGTTTATCCCCTCGACAATGCCATGACCACTCCACTCCCCTGCTACCACTGCGCCCTGCCCGTTCCGTCCGGCAGCCGCTTCACCGCCATCGTGCTCGGGGAGTCCCGCGAGTTCTGCTGCCCCGGCTGTCAGGCCGTGGCCGAAGCCATCGTCGCCGGCGGGCTGGAAAGTTATTACCAGCACCGCAGCGAAGCCTCGGCCAACCCCGAAGCCCTGCCGGTGCAACTGGTGGACGAGCTGGCGCTGTATGACCGCGCCGACGTGCAGCAACCTTTCGTCCGCCACGAAGGTGAACTGGCCGAAACCACGCTGTTGATGGAAGGCATCAGTTGCGCCGCGTGCGGCTGGCTGATCGAGAAACACCTGCGCACGCTGCCCGCCGTGGCCGAGGCGCGGCTGAACTTGTCCAACCATCGCCTGCACGTGCGCTGGGCCGACGCCCAACTGCCGCTGAGCCAGATCCTCGGCGAACTGCGCCACATCGGCTACGCCGCGCACCCGTATCAGGCCGACCGCGCCAGCGAACAACTGGCCAGCGAAAACCGCCTCGCCTTGCGCCAACTCGGCGTCGCCGGGCTGCTTTGGTTCCAGGCGATGATGGCGACCATGGCCACCTGGCCGGAATTCAACATAGACCTCAGCCCCGAGTTGCACACCATCCTGCGCTGGGTCGCGCTGTTCCTTACCACGCCGATTGTGTTCTACAGCTGCGCGCCGTTTTTCAAAGGCGCCATGCGCGACTTGCGCACTCGCCACCTGACCATGGACGTCTCGGTGTCGCTGGCGATCGGCGCGGCGTATGTCGCCGGGATCTGGACGTCGATCACCGGGGTCGGCGAGCTGTATTTCGACGCGGTGGGCATGTTCGCCCTGTTTCTGCTCGCCGGACGCTACCTCGAACGCCGTGCCCGGGAACGCACCGCCGCTGCCACCGCGCAACTGGTCAATCTGCTGCCGGCCTCGTGCCTGCGACTCGACGACACCGGCCAAAGCGAGCGCATCCTGCTCAGCGAACTGCGCCTTGGCGACCGGGTGCTGGTGCAGCCCGGCTCGGTGCTGCCGGCGGACGGCAAGATCCTCGACGGCCAGTCGAGTATCGATGAGTCGCTGCTGACCGGCGAATACCTGCCGCAACCGCGCACACTGGGCGACGCCGTCACCGCCGGCACGCTGAATGTGGAAGGTGCGCTGACCGTCGAGGTGCAGGCGCTGGGTCAGGACACGCGGCTGTCGGCCATCGTTCGCCTGCTGGATCGCGCCCAGGCGGAAAAACCCCGCCTGGCGGAAATCGCCGACCTTGCCGCGCAATGGTTTCTGCTGCTGTCGCTGATCGCGGCGGCCGCCATCGGCCTGCTGTGGTGGGAACTGGATTCGTCGCGAGCGTTCTGGATCGTCCTTGCCATGTTGGTCGCCACTTGCCCTTGTGCGTTGTCACTGGCAACGCCGACAGCCCTCACCGCCGCCACCGGCACCCTGCACAAACTCGGCCTGCTGCTGACCCGCGGCCATGTGCTGGAAGGCCTGAACCAGATCGACACGGTGATTTTCGACAAGACCGGCACCCTTACCGAAGGACGACTGGTGCTGCGTTCGATCCGCCCCCTCGGCGCCCTCGACAGCGATCAGTGCCTGAGCCTGGCCGCCGCGCTGGAAAACCGTTCGGAACACCCGATTGCCCGCGCCTTTGGCCGGGCGCCGCTGGCCGCCGAAGAGGTTCACAGCACGCCGGGACTGGGGCTTGAAGGCCTGGTTGGCGAACAGCGTTTACGCATCGGCCAGGCGGACTTTGTCTGTGATCTCAGCAGTGTGCCCGTCCCGAAGATGCCCGACGAACCGGGCCAGTGGTTGTTGCTCGGCGACAGCAATGGACCGCTGGCCTGGTTCGCCCTCGACGACCGTCTGCGCGACGACGCTCCGGCCCTGCTCGCCGCGTGCAAGGCGCGCGGCTGGCACACGCTGCTGCTGTCGGGCGACAGTTCGCCGATGGTCGCCAGTGTTGCCGCCGAACTGGGTATCGACGAGGCCCGGGGCGGTCTGCGCCCGGACGACAAGCTGCAAGTGCTGCAAAAACTGCACAAGGACGGCCGCAAGGTGTTGATGCTCGGTGACGGGGTCAACGACGTGCCGGTGCTGGCCGCTGCGGACATCAGCGTGGCCATGGGCTCGGCCACGGATCTGGCGAAAACCAGTGCCGATGCGGTACTGCTGTCCAACCGTCTCGATGCGCTGGTGCAAGCCTTCACGCTGGCCCGCCGCACGCGCCGGGTGATCATCGAGAACCTGTTGTGGGCCGCGCTGTACAATGGCCTCATGTTGCCGTTCGCCGCCCTCGGCTGGATCACTCCGGTATGGGCCGCCGTCGGCATGTCGATCAGTTCCCTGACCGTGGTGCTCAACGCCCTGCGCCTGACTCGCCTGCCGAGTGCGCCGGCCGTCAACGCCTCGTCAGAAACCCGCCCGCTGCCGGCCTGAGCCGCGCGGGCATGGAGTACAGATGCCAGCTCTCTACGTGATGATTCCGGCCGCGCTACTGATCGTGGCCATCGCCGTCTACATCTTCTTCTGGGCGGTGGACAGCGGCCAGTACGACGACCTCGACGGCCCGGCCCACAGCATCCTGTTCGACGACCAGGACCCGAAGCACACCGCCGCCGTGGACGAAGCCAACCCGACAAAACCGGACGACAAGGCGCCGCCCCATGCTTGAACTGGCGCCGCTGCTGGTGTCTGCGCTGATTCTCGGCCTGCTCGGCGGCGGGCATTGCCTGGGCATGTGCGGCGGCTTGATGGGCGCGCTGACCCTGGCAATCCCCAAAGAACAACGCAGCCGACGCTTTCGACTGCTGCTGGCGTACAACCTCGGGCGAATCCTCAGCTATGCCACGGCCGGATTGCTGATCGGGCTGGCGGGATGGGCAGTGGCCAACAGTCCCGCGGCGTTGTTCATGCGGGTTCTGGCCGGGTTGCTGCTGATCGCCATGGGCTTGTACCTGGCTGGCTGGTGGAGCGGCCTGACCCGCATTGAAAGCCTCGGTCGTGGACTGTGGCGCTACATTCAGCCTGTCGCCAATCGCCTGCTGCCGGTGTCGAGTCTGCCCCGGGCGCTGCTGCTCGGCGCGCTGTGGGGCTGGCTGCCGTGCGGGCTGGTTTACAGCACGCTGCTGTGGTCGGCCAGTCAGGGCAATGCGCTGGACAGTGCCTTGCTGATGCTCGCCTTCGGGCTCGGCACCTGGCCGGTGTTACTGGCGACCGGACTCGCGGCGGAACGAGTGACGGCGCTGTTGCGCAAACGCAGCGTGCGCATGGCCGGCGGTCTGCTGGTGATCCTGTTCGGTATCTGGACCCTGCCGGGGCCGCACCAGCACTGGCTGATGGGCCACTGACCCAGGCTTGATGCAAATCAAGATGCCCCGCCGCGCCCTCCCTAGACTCGCTCACACTGCCAGCCTATCCGGGGGAATGCCCGCATGCTCGACGCCATTCGTTGGGACACCGATTTGATCCGCCGCTACGACCTGGCGGGGCCGCGCTACACCTCGTACCCGACGGCCGTGCAATTCAACAGTCAGGTCGGCACCTTCGACCTGTTCCACGCCCTGCGTGACAGCCGCAAGGCTCTGCGCCCGCTGTCGCTGTACGTGCATGTGCCGTTCTGCGCGAACATTTGCTACTACTGCGCCTGCAACAAGGTCATCACCAAGGATCGCGGCCGCGCCCTGCCGTACCTGCAACGGCTCGAGCAGGAGATCCAGTTGATCGCCTGCCACCTCGACCCGGCGCAGAAAGTCGAGCAACTGCACTTCGGCGGCGGCACCCCGACCTTTCTCAGCCATGACGAGTTGCGGCAGTTGATGGCGCACCTGCGCAAGCATTTCAATCTGCTGGATGACGACTCAGGCGATTACGGCATCGAAATCGACCCGCGCGAAGCCGACTGGTCGACCATGGGCCTGCTGCGGGAGCTGGGCTTCAACCGGGTCAGCATCGGCCTGCAGGATCTCGACCCGGCGGTGCAACGCGCAGTCAATCGCCTGCAAAGCCTGGAAGAAACCCGCGCGGTGATCGACGCGGCGCGGACCCTGCAATTTCGCTCGATCAACATCGACCTGATCTACGGCCTGCCCAAACAGACCCCGGACAACTTTGCCCGCACCGTCGAAGAAGTCATCAGCCTGCAACCGGACCGGCTCTCGGTGTTCAACTATGCGCACCTGCCGGAACGCTTCATGCCGCAGCGACGGATCAACGGCAATGAATTGCCGAGCCCGACGCAAAAGCTGGAAATGCTGCAACGCACCATCGAACAACTGACCGCCGCCGGCTACCGTTACATCGGCATGGACCACTTCGCCCTGCCCGACGATGAACTGGCGATTGCCCAGGAAGAATCGACCCTGCAACGCAACTTCCAGGGCTACACCACCCACGGTCATTGCGACCTGATCGGTCTGGGCGTGTCGGCCATCAGCCAGATCGGCGACCTGTACTGCCAGAACAGCAGCGACCTCAATCACTACCAGAACACTTTGGCCGGCGCGCAACTGGCCACGAGCCGTGGCCTGGTGTGCAACGCTGACGACCGCTTGCGTCGCGCGGTGATTCAGCAATTGATCTGCAACTTCAGCCTGGATTTCGCCGAGATCGAGCGCAGTTTCAACATCGACTTTCAGGGCTACTTCGGCGCGCTCTGGCCGCAATTGCAGGGCATGGCAAAGGACGGCCTGATCGAACTGGATCGCGAACGAATCAATGTGTTGCCGGCCGGGCGTCTGCTGGTGCGCTCGGTGTGCATGGTGTTCGATGCGTATCTGGAACAGCAGAACCGCCAGCGTTTCTCGCGGGTGATCTAGCTCTTCATCAGCAAGGTATTGGTTTTCAGGTTCTGGTCCGCAGTCAGGCCCGATTGGTCAATGACCTTGGCCAGGGACAGGTTGGCGGTAATCAGACCGTTGTTGAGGGCGGAAATGGCGCCTTTGAGGGCAGCGATCTTGGCGAATCGCTCTTCGTTGGAGAGAGTCTTGTTAGCCATCAGCGCGTTGATCTGGGCGTTTTTTTCGGCGATCTGCTGGCGCAACTTGCGAATCATCTTCAGCAATTGCTGGACGTTTTCCGGCAAGCCGCTTTCATCGATATCGCTGTTTTTCCCGCCGACACCGGCGGATTTTGCAATGGCGGCACCGGACAGCGACACTTTGACGCCCTCGACCAAGGTCGGGGTTCCCAACGATGCCGCGTCTGTGCCGGACTCATCGTCAACGGAGGTTTCAGCACTTTCCAGCAATGACGCAACGCCACTGTTACCGGGGGTCAGCGTGCCAATAGCAGTCATCGAAGCGGTTCCTTGCATGCCGTCAGATACCTGTTTATCGGCCGTCATCCCTGCGGCTTTATGCCGTGGAGGCAATCTCGCCACAGGCTGGCCTGAATGTCCTCCCCTGGGTTACCCTTACGCCTTATGTGTGTTTTCCCACAAGGATTTAAGAAATGTCCGAGCCAGTTAAACTGCGCGCTCATAACCAGGCTAATTGCAAGGATTGCAGCCTGGCCCCTCTCTGCCTGCCACTTTCGCTGAATCTGGAAGACATGGATGCGCTGGACGAAATCGTTAAACGTGGCCGCCCGTTGAAAAAGGGTGAGTTCCTGTTCCGCCAGGGTGACACTTTCGATTCCGTTTATGCAGTACGCTCCGGCGCTCTGAAGACCTTCAGCCTGAGTGATGCCGGCGAAGAACAACTGACCGGTTTCCACCTGCCGAGTGAACTGGTCGGGCTGTCCGGCATGGACACCGAGAAGCACCCGGTTTCCGCCCAGGCCCTGGAAACCACTTCGGTTTGCGAGATTCCGTTCGAACGCCTTGACGAACTGGCCCTGCAACTGCCGCAACTGCGCCGCCAGTTGATGCGCGTGATGAGCCGGGAAATCCGCGACGACCAGCAAATGATGCTGCTGCTGTCGAAGAAGACTGCCGACGAGCGCATCGCCACGTTCCTGGTCAACCTGTCGGCACGCTTCCGCGCTCGCGGCTTCTCGGCCAACCAGTTCCGCCTGAGCATGTCGCGTAATGAAATCGGCAACTATCTGGGGCTGGCGGTGGAAACCGTGTCCCGGGTCTTCACGCGCTTCCAGCAGAACGAACTGATCGCCGCCGAGGGCAAGGAAATCCATATCCTCGACCCGATCCAGCTCTGCGCCCTGGCTGGCGGCTCGCTCGAAGTCTGATCTCGACCCGCGGCCGAGCGTATCGTTTCAGCCGCGGGTATACTGCGCCGTTTGCAGCCCTGCCAGGACACCTCGACGATGGTCTTCGACTCCTTCGACATCAAATCCCTGATCCGCCCTGTGATCGACTTCCCGAAACCGGGTGTGATCTTTCGCGACATCACCCCGCTGTTCCAGTCGCCCAAGGCCCTGCGCCTGGTGATGGACAGCTTCGCCCACCGCTATGTGGAAGCCGACTTCACCCACATCGGCGCGATGGATGCGCGTGGCTTCCTGATCGGTTCGGTGCTGGCCTATCAGCTGAACAAGCCGCTGGTGCTGTTCCGCAAGCAAGGCAAACTGCCGGCGGACGTGCTGGCTGAAGGCTACGCGACCGAGTACGGCGAAGCGTTCCTCGAAGTGCACGCCGACAGCCTGTGCGAAGGCGATTCGGTGGTGATGTTCGATGACCTGATCGCCACCGGCGGCACGCTGATCGCAGCGGCCAACCTGATCCGCCGCATGGGCGCCCGCGTTCATGAAGCGGCGGCGATCATCGATCTGCCGGAGCTGGGTGGTTCGCAGCGTCTGGAAGACATGGGGGTTCCGACGTTCTGCCTGACGCAGTTTGCGTTGACTGATAAGTAAGCAACACCGCGACGCCGATCGTTCCCACTCGTGTGGGAGCGATCATTCAGAGCCCCATCTGCTTGCTGATGATCTCGTTCATCACTTCCCGAGTCCCGCCGCCAATCGACAGGATGCGGTTATCCCGATACAGCCGCTCCACCCGGCTTTCGCGCATGTAACCCAGCCCGCCGAGTATCTGCACCGCTTCGGTGGTGATGCGGTCCGAGGTGTCCGTGGCGAAGTTTTTGGCCATGGAGATTTCCTTGATCACGCTCTGCCCCGCCGCCATCTTCGCCGCCTGCCGGTAGGTGAACTCCCGGGAGACTTCCAGCGCCGTGGCCATTTCCGCGAGGCGATGCTTGATCACCTGAAACTTGCCGATGGGTTTGCCGAACGCTTCACGCTCCTTCGCCCACTTCAGGCTCTCTTCCAGCGCCAGTTGCGCGGTCATGTTGGCCATCAATGCCAACGCCAGACGTTCGCTCTGGAAGTTGCCCATGATGCAGGCGAACCCCATGTTCTCCGCACCGATCAGGTTTCCCACAGGCACCCGGCAATCGTCGAAGAACAATTCAGCCGTGTCTGACGCCCACCAGCCCATTTTCTTCAGTTGCCGGCCGACGGTGAAACCCGGCGTGCCCTTCTCGATCAACAACAGGCTGATACCACCAAAACCGGGCGCACCGGTGCGCACTGCGACGGTGTAGTAATCGGCGCGCACGCCACTGGTGATAAAGGTTTTGCTGCCGCTGACCCGGTAATGATCGCCATCGCGTACAGCGCGGGTCTGCAGGCTGGCGACGTCGGAGCCACCGCCCGGCTCGGTCACCGCCAGCGCGCTGATTTTCTCGCCGCTGAGTACCAGAGGCACAACGCGATCCCGCACTTCGGGCCTGGCCCATTTGACGATCGGCGGCAGACCGATGTCGAGCGAGCCGAGCCCGGCCACCAGGCCGCCAGAGCCACAACGCATCAGTTCTTCGCTGGCAGCGATCTTGGCGAACAGATCACCTTCGTGACTGCCGCCCAGCGCTTCGGGATAACCGATGCCGAGGATGCCGGCCGCACCGGCCTTGAGATACAGCTCACGGGGGAAGTTTTCGGCTTCTTCCCACGCATCGATGTCCGGCAGGATCTCGCGCTCGACGAAACGTCTGACGCTGTCGCGGACCATTTGGTGGCTGGGGTCGAAGTATTCCTGGAAAGCGGGCATCGGCGAACTCCATGGAAGGGTTCGCCGAACTTAACCGAGCGCTTGCTTGGTTTTCAACAGGATTGTGTGGCTCAGAGGGAAATCGGCTTGCGCCCGGCAAACGAGTGCGCCAGCGTGCCGCCGTCCACCAGCTCAAGTTCGCCGCCCAACGGCACGCCGTGAGCGATACGTGAGGCGATCAGGCCTTTGTTCTGCAGCAACTGGGCGATGTAATGCGCGGTCGCTTCACCTTCCACGGTCGGGTTGGTGGCGAGGATGACTTCGGTAAAAGTACCCGCCTCTTCGATCCGCGCCATCAGTTGCGGAATACCGATGGCCTCCGGGCCGAGCCCGTCCAGCGGCGATAAATGCCCCTTGAGCACGAAGTAACGGCCACGGAACCCGGTCTGCTCGACCGCGTACACATCCATCGGCCCTTCCACCACGCACAGCAACGTGTCGTCACGGCGCGTATCGGCACATTGCGGGCACAGGTCGTCTTCGGTCAGCGTGCGGCACTGGCGGCAGTGTCCGACCCCTTCCATGGCCTGGCTCAAGGCCTGGGCCAGGCGCGTGCCGCCGCTGCGGTCACGTTCGAGCAACTGCAACGCCATACGCTGGGCAGTTTTCTGACCCACGCCCGGCAGAATTCGCAGGGCGTCGATCAGTTGGCGAATCAAAGGGCTGAAGCTCATGGGGAAAAAGTCCGACAAAACAACGAGACGCGGTTTATACCCGCGCCTCCGGCCAGCGTCAAATCCTCAGTCCTGGGCGACCCGCACCACCAGTTTGCCGAAGTTGCGCCCCTCCAGCAGCCCGATAAACGCTTGCGGCGCCTGCTCCAGGCCATCGACCACGTCTTCGCGGAATTTCACCTTGCCCTCGCGCACCCACGGCACCATGGCGCTGATGAATTCCGGCTGACGGTCGCCGTAGTCGTCGAACACGATAAAGCCCTGAATGCGTACACGCTTGGTCAGCAGGGTGCGTTGCAAGGCAGGCAAGCGATCCGGGCCTTTCGGCGCTTCCGTGGCGTTGTAGCCGGCGATCAGGCCGCACAACGGGATCCGTGCCTTGGGATTGAGCAGCGGGACGACCGCATCGAAGACATGGCCGCCGACGTTTTCGTAATAGATGTCGATGCCTTTCGGACAGGCCTTGGCCAGTTGTTCGGCGAAGTCCGGCGCCTTGTGATCGATACAGGCGTCGAAACCCAGTTCCTCGACCACGTATTTGCATTTCTCGGCACCACCGGCCACGCCGACGGCGCGCAGGCCTTTGATCTTGGCGACCTGACCGACCACCGAACCTACCGCACCCGACGCCGCAGCGACCACCAGGGTCTCCCCTGCTTTCGGCTGGCCAATATCCATCAGCCCCATGTAAGCGGTCATGCCCGGCATGCCCAGCACACCAAGGGCCATCGACGGACTCGGCAGCCCCGAAGGGATCGGGATGATGTTGCGCCCGTCGCTGAGGCTGTGGCTTTGCCAGCCCGTGACACCGACCACCAGATCGCCGACCTGGAATTTCGGATGACGCGATTGCTCGACCCGGCTGACAGCCCCGCCGGTCATCACCTCGCCGATTTGTACCGGCGCCGCGTAGGACGGCGCGTCGCTCATGCGTCCGCGCATGTAGGGATCGAGCGACAGGTAAAGGGTCTTGAGCAGCAACTGGCCGTCTTCAAGATCCGGCAGTGCCTCGCGCTCCAGACGGAAATTCTCGGGCGTCGGCGCGCCCACCGGCCGCGAGGCCAGCACGAAGCGTTGGTTGAGAGTCAGAGGGTCGGACATGTCAGCGTCTCCTGTGAATAGTGAATTCGTCGGTATAGGGAGCAGACCGTTGCAGCTATTGCGCGTTCGATGTTTCGTCAGCCGGAAACAAAAATGCCAGGCGCGATGCCTGGCATTTTTTGTAGCTCATCCAACCCGCCAAGGCGAATCAGAACGGCAGTTTCATACCGGCCGGCAGGTTCATGCCAGCGGTCATGCTGCCCATTTTCGCCTGGCTGTTGGCTTCGATCTGACGCACGGCGGCGTTGACGGCAGCGGCCACCAGATCCTCGACCACTTCACGGTCGTCTTCGTCCAGACCCGGCAGCACGCTTGGGTCGATACTGACTTTTTTCACGTCGTGACGACCGGTCATCACCACGGTGACCAGATCGCCGCCGGCCTTGCCGGTGACTTCTGCGTTGGCCAGCTCTTCCTGCATCTTGGCCATTTTTTCCTGCATCTGCTGCGCCTGCTTCATCAGGCCGGCCATGCCACCTTTCATCATGGTAATCACCTCAAAAGTACTTGGATCAATACAGCGCCCGGCGACTTGCGCCGAACGCCTTCAGTTATTAGCCCTGACTGACCAGGGCATCGACAGGTTCAATAGTATCGTGTCGCACGACCGCGCCGAACTGCTGCACCATCTGCTGGATGAACGGATCGCCGTGGATCGACTCCTCCGCCTCGCGCTGACGGTTGGCACGGCGCCGGGATGCGGCCTGAGCCGGAGTTTCCTGCTCGGGCTTGATCAGCTCCATGCTCAGGTTCAGCGTGCGGCCGTGGTACTGGTTCAAGGCATCATTCAGACGGCGCTGCTGAGTGGCGTTGAACAAGGCGCTATGGGCCGGGTCCAGGTGCATCAGCCAGTTGTCACCATCGACCGCGATCAGCGTGCAGTTGGCGGCGATGCTGCCGGTCATGCCGGAAATCGGCAGTTTCGGAAACAGTTCCAGCCATTGCAGGGCCAGACCGGTGGCAGGCGCGGCGGCGGGTTCCGGCTCGGATTCGGGGGCCGGTTCTGCGGCGTGCTCGCTGGCCAGATCATCGAGGTAACTGTAGGCCGAATCCATGTCCGGCTCTATGTAGTCTTCATCGAGCGGTGGCTCGTCGTCCATGTCCATGCCTGGCGTAAAGGCATCGACTTCGGCCACGGACGGCTCGGGGATCGGCGCAGCGGCCCATTCAGGCGCATCCGGCACGACGCTGTCCGGGGTCGGCAGCGGCATTGGCGGCAACTCTGGCTGCTCGGCGGCCGTTTCCAGCACCGGCTCTACCGCTGGCTGCTGCACAGGAGCGGGCTCTACCGGATCATTCCACGGCAGATCGACGACTTCTTCGACAGCGACCGGTTCGGGTTCCGGCTCAGGCACGGGTTCAGGTGCAATCACCGGGGCAACCGGCGCGGGCTCAGGTGCAGGTGCAACCACCGGAGCCGGCGCAACAGCCGCAGCAACTACCGGCGCAGGTTTCGGCGCGGCAGCCACTGAGTTTGCGGAATCAACTGTGGCCTGGCTGATCCCCACTGGCTTTAGCGGTTGCCTCGGGGCGTCCGCCGTGTCCGCCGGCCGGAAGGCCAGCATCCGCAGCAGAACCATTTCGAAACCGCCTCGCGGGTCCGGCGCCAGCGGCAAGTCGCGGCGACCGATCAGGCCCATCTGGTAATAGAACTGCACATCTTCGGCCGGCAAGGCCTGGGCCAGTGCCAGCACCCGGTCACGGTCGCCGTGGCCGTTGTCGACACCTTCCGGCAAGGCCTGGGCGATGGCGACGCGGTGCAGCACGTTGAGAATTTCCGAGAGTACGCCGTTCCAGTCCGGGCCCTGTTCAGCCAGGTGGCGTACGGCTTCGAGCAACGCCTTGGCGTCGCCTTCGATCAGGGAATGCAGGACGTCATAGACCTGACCGTGGTCCAGCGTGCCGAGCATCGCCCGTACGTCGGTGGCCAGAACCTTGCCTTCACCGAAGGCGATGGCCTGGTCGGTCAGGCTCATGGCGTCGCGCATCGAACCGTCGGCCGCGCGGCCGAGCAGCCACAGGGCGTCGTCTTCGAACGGTACGTTTTCGGCGGTCAGGACGTGGGTCAGATGCTCGACCACACGCTCGGGCGTCATGTTCTTCAGGGAGAACTGCAGGCATCGCGACAAAATCGTTGCCGGAAGTTTCTGCGGGTCGGTGGTCGCCAGGATGAACTTGACGTAGGGCGGCGGCTCTTCGAGGGTTTTCAGCAGCGCATTGAAGGAATGGCTGGAGAGCATGTGCACTTCGTCGATCAGGTAGACCTTGAAGCGCCCACGGCTCGGGGCGTACTGCACGTTGTCGAGCAGCTCGCGGGTGTCCTCGACCTTGGTCCGGCTCGCGGCGTCGATCTCGATCAGGTCGACGAAGCGGCCTTCATCGATCTCGCGGCACACCGAACACTCGCCGCAGGGGCTTGAAGTGATACCTGTTTCACAGTTCAGACATTTGGCGATGATTCGCGCAATCGTCGTCTTGCCGACGCCCCGCGTCCCGGTGAACAGGTAGGCGTGGTGCAGGCGCTGGCTGTCCAAGGCATTGATCAGAGCCTTGAGCACATGGGTCTGGCCGACCATTTCGCGGAACGAGCGCGGACGCCATTTACGTGCAAGAACCTGATAACTCATCGAAAACCGTCGCGGCAAAGGAAGCAGAAGCGGCTAATGCTAGCGGAGCAAGGGCAAAATTGCATCCGGTGCGCTCTTCTATTCTGGCTAAGCTGCATGGGCGAGGGCTTTTGTCGGCTCGGGATCGGGAATTACCGGAGCGTTTATGCGGTGGGCCGTGGGGGCATTACTGGGAATCAGCCTGAACGTGATGGCCGCGCAGCCGCCTCTGCGTTTTGCCATGGCCGACAGCTGGGCGATGCCGCTGGTGCAATACGAACGTGGCCGCCCGACCCAGGGCATTCTTTACGACATGATGCTTAGCCTCGCGACCCAGGTCGGCGTGCCGGCGGAGTTTCACGTCCTGCCCCGCACCCGGGTGCAGAGCGCCATGGAACACGGTGAGGTCGACGTGCGCTGTTATGCCGCGCAATCCTGGCTGCCGAACCAGTCCGGCGATTACATCTGGAGCATTCCACTGTTCTTTCAGCGTGATCTGCTGATCAGCCGCCAGGATCAACCCTCCAGCGTCGATCCGGCCCACCTGCCCCGCCAGTCGATCGGCACCGTGCTTGGCTACAGCTACCCCACCCTGCAACCACTGTTCGACGCCGACCGCCTATGGCGCGAAGACGCGCGCAATCAGGAACAAGTGCTGGAGAAACTCCTGGCCGGTCGCTACCACTACGCCGTGAGCAATCAATGGACCCTGGACTGGTTCAACCAGCGCCTGCTGCCGGGGCAACAACTGCAAGGGGTGGCGGTATTGCAGGAGCAGCAGGTCGGCTGTTACGTGCGCAACGATCCGGATGTTCCCGTGCAGCGAATATTGAGGACGTTGCTGCGGATGAAAATGTCGGGGGAGATTGATGACATTATCCGGTTGTATACCGGTACCCCCGAAAACGCCCCATGAGCCTTTGAATCGCTCGATCAATGCCCCGCCGTATCGCGGAATCTCTGGTATTCGTGATACTCGACCCACGCCACCACATCGTATGGCACGTAAAGCTTCAGCCTGGCGCGGGAGATGGCGATGTACACGGCGCAGATCCGTTGATCGAACGCGTAGGCATCCTTGAATTTTTCGTTGGTCAGCAGCCCCGGCGTCAGCAGCACCTTGTCAAACTCCATGCCGCCCGCCTCTTCCGCCAGCATCAGCATGCAGCCGTTGCCAGTGTTGTCGATCATTCGGTTCAGGCGCGTCAGGTCGGCAATCATGAAGCCGTTTTCCAGCTTGGCCTTGACCCGCAGGAACGACTCGTCGAACCGGTTGGCGTCGCACACCGCTTGCCAGTCAGGCAGGTCGCTGAAGTACGGATGCACGCCGTTTTCGCTGAATTCCGAGCGGTAGAAGTCCGGTTTGAACAGTTCGATGGCGGTGGCCATGAAATGCTTGAGATCATCCTGGGTGCGCTTGTCCGGGAATCTGAATTTGCAGTTGGAATCGTGCAGGTGGATGGCCCAGATCATGCTGTCCCACGGCGAGGCCGTCAGCACCACGCAACCTTCGGAAGGCACGAAACCTTCCGGGTACTCCTTGATGACGACGTCGGCGTCACTGGCGCCTTCGAACGGAATCTTGCCCTTCTGCGAGTGCCGGGCGATCAACGGATTGACCAGCCGCTCGACGTTACGGCCCGAGCGCACGGAATAGCTGATATCGCTTTGGCGAACCTCACGCTGCCGTTTGACCGATACGCCGCTGGCCTGCTGGTACTCGTCGCCGAGGGTGATCAGCACCTGGCGGCCACGCTCGATGATCTGCAACAGCGAGCCGGGAATGTCCTGACTTTCGTCGATCAGTACGTGCGTGTAGCGCGCCGGCACCACGCAACCGGCGATACAGGCGCGCTTGATCATCAGCAGCGCTTCGAAACCGGTCTGGCTGCCCCACGCCGGATTGAGCTCGAGGTAGCCCCACAGCCGGCTCGAATACTCCAGCAACACTTGCGCGTCCACGCTGGAGAGCGGCTGGTTGAAATGCGGCAGATGCTTCGCCGAAAAAGTGTGATCGCGGAAACGGCAGTAGCGCTCGATCACTTTGAGGCAGAGTTCAAGGGTCGCCTGCCCGTCGTGGTGGCGAAAACCGTAGATGTTCAGTTCCTGCGCCAGCGCCTGTCGACTCGGGATTCGAGCAGCCCCTTCCGGCTGAGGCCTGCGACCGAGCATCAGCGACTGGGCAAACGCCAGGAAGGTCTTGCCGGCCTTCTTCTCGCTCGGCCCCACCATGCGCTGGCGAAGGACTTCAAGCTTGGCCGGGGTGCGCGCCAGCAACAGGGTCTTTTCCGGCCGCAAATGCTCCAGCAACGCCACCAGCAGATGGCTTTTGCCAATCCCTGCGTAGCCTTGAACGTGCAGGTCTTCGTCCAGATTGGCGCGGAAGGTTCTGACCAGTTTGTCTTGTGCCGGGCTCAGCCAGCGTTCGCGCTGCCGGGGCGTCACGATCTGCTGACTGAACGGGTCATGGCTGCGATGGCGCCGGACTTTGTATTCGAAATCCCACTGACCATCGGGCAACAAGTAGTCGCGTGCGGACACTTCTTCGGCCAGCAGAAATCGCAGGTTCAGCGGTTGGAGGACCTTCAGGCCGAAATACAATTTGCGCGGATCGAACAGTCGCTGGGCTTCGGACAGCAGGCCCGCCGTTGTTGACTGCCGCTTTTCGACAGCCCAGGACAAGAGCTTGGCCAGAATCTTTTCTGCCGCCACGGCACCGAGATCCTGCTCTGTCGTCTGTACCAGATTCTGGATGACCAGCACTGCCGCCAACTCTGGGTCGGTCAGGGCTTCGAGGGCTTTGGTGCCACTCGCCTGCAACAGGTTCGCGCAGGTTTCATCCGTGACAGGCAAGAACACGGGGCTGGATAGATCGGAATGTTCCGGGAGCATAAAACCTCGCGGCCAGGGCCCAGACCTTGCTAGGTCGATCCTGGCCAGACTCTTCATTTATTTCAGTTGTGGCGAGTATGCGGGATCGCAAGGGAAATGATTACCCCGCGTCGACGCCGTTGCTAGCAGAGGGTTTGGGGACGAACCACCAAATCGCAGGCATAAAAAAACCGCATTGGGCGAAACCCATGCAGTTCGGCGTTGATTCGTTCGATGTTCGTTAAGGTGGTAACCCTACCAGCCACACCCCGGCACACAATGTTCCCGCTGTGGCTGCTGCCTTCCGGCTCTGACCAGATTCACGGGTAATCGTTGCGGGGGGACCGATAGGGTCACCATAACGACGCTCACCTGTCGGCGAGCCGCGCCATTGTACCTATCTGAGACGAAGTTACAACCGCTGGTTGCAGATTAAAAATATGAAGGGCTTCAAGCACTTGCTATTGCGCCTGAAGCACCTCGTCCGCGCGGCCGCCCTCTTGCTGGATCACCAGATGAATGAAGTGCAGCTTGGCGATTGCCGCCGGCGGCAGCACGAAGGGATAGAAATCCGGCTGGCCCATGCTGCGCGACAGTTCGTTGAGCATGCCGGCCAGTTCGATCCACGCGTTGACGAACGACAGGAACGCCGCGCCGCCGGGATGTTCGGGGTCGTACAGCGTGCTCGACGGAAACGGCTGGTAGTCGAGGTCCATCTCCCGGGCGCTCATGCCGAAGCCCAGCGCCGTGTCCACCGCATCCATCATGTGCAGGTAATGCGCCCAGGTTTCCGCCCAGTCTTCCCACGGGTGCATGGTGGCGTAGGCGCTGACGTAATGCTGCGACCAGTCGGCCGGCGCGCCCTGTTGATAATGCCGCTCCAGCGCCTCGGCATAACTGGCGCGTTCGTCGCCGAACAGGTTGCGAAATGAACCCAGCCAAGGGCCGTTGGCGATCAACCGATCCCAGTAGTAATGCCCGACCTCATGGCGAAAATGCCCGAGCAATGTGCGATAGGGTTCGTGCATCTGCGCCCGGACCTGTTCGCGGTGGGCGTCGTCGGCTTCTGCAATATCGAGGGTGATCAAGCCATTGGCGTGGCCGGTCATGGGAGCATTGCCCTCCAGATCGACGCCGATGAAATCGAACGCCAGGCCGGTGTCTTCATCGACGGTTTTCGGGATGACCGGCAGCCCGAGGCTGATCAGTTGCGCCACCAGTCGGCGCTTGGCGATTTCCACCTTTCGCCAGCGTTCGGGGTTCTCCGGGACGGACAGATCGGGAATGGTGCGATTCAGATCACAGGCCGCGCACAGGGTGTCGTGATCGTTGGCGGGCAGCAGCCAGTTGCAGGCCGCCGGGGTATCGAGATTGGCGCAACGCCGGAACAGGCCGGCTTCGGGATCGACATCCAGCGTCCAGGCGCCCTCTTGCGGCCCCGGTTGCAGCGAGGTCAGCCGACTGTGTTCCGGTTGATAACCCAGCGCCGCGTTACAGGCCAGGCACTGGCTGTTGCGAAAGAACAGCGACTGGCCGCAGCGGCACGGCCAGACTTTGCTGTTGCGCGAGGATTCGCCCATGAACGGCGCGACGATGCGGGAACTGAGCTGCTCGAAAAAGCGGTACATGGCGATCTCTCCTGGGGCTTGCCAAGACTAGATCATTCCCGCGAGTTGATCGTTCCCGCGCGTTGCGTCAGGCGGAAATACCGTGTCCTTTCAGGAACGCGATAAACGCCTCTTCGTCCATGACCTTCACGCCCAACTCGTTGGCCTTGGTCAGTTTCGACCCGGCGCCTGGCCCCGCGACCACACAATGGGTCTTGGCCGACACGGAACCGGCGACCTTGGCGCCGAGGCTTTCCAGGTGCTCCTTGGCGACGTCGCGGCTCATCAGCTCGACCTTGCCGGTCAGTACCCAGGTTTCGCCGGAAAGCGGCAGGCCTTCGACGACTTTCTTTTCGCTCTGCCAGTGCATGCCGAAATCGCGCAGTTGCTTCTCGGCACTTTCCGCCAATTGCCGATGCTCGGGCAATTCGAAAAACTCACGAACCGAGTTCGCCTGTTTCTCCGGCAATGCCTGGCGCATGTCCAGCCAGTCAGCGTTCATCACGCCTTCCAGCGTTTCGAACTTGTCCGCCAGTTTCTGCGCCCCGCCCGGCCCCACCGAAGGGATGTGCAGCTTGTCGAGGAAACCGCCCAGCGTGGTGCTCGCGGCAAACTCGGCGCCCAGCTCGCCCTGATCCTGAATCTGCAAACCGTGGCCCAGCAATTCGGTAATCACCTGCTGGTTGTGCGCATCTTCAAAGAAGCTGTGAATCTCGTGCGCCACTTCCAGGCCGATGTCCGGCAGGTACGTCAGCACTTGCGGCAAGGCTTGCTGGACGCGCTCCAGCGCCCCCAGCGAGCGGGCCAGCACCTTGGCGGTCTCCTCGCCGACATCCGGGATACCCAGCGCATAGATGAAGCGCGCCAGGCCCGGCTTCTTGCTGTCTTCGATGGCGGCCAGCAACTTGTTGCTCGACACCTCGGCAAAGCCTTCGAGGTCGACGATGTCATCGAACTTCAGCGCATAAAGATCGGCCGGCGAACTGACCAGACCTTCGTCAACCAGTTGCTCGACGCTCTTGTCACCGAGGCCTTCGATGTCCATCGCCCGACGGGAAACGAAGTGAATGATCGCCTGCTTGAGCTGCGCACCGCAGGCCAGACGACCGACGCAGCGATACACCGCGCCTTCGCTGATGGTTTCCTTGCCTTTGCTGCGTTTGACCAGTTGCGTGCGTTCGACGTGGGAGCCGCAGACCGGGCAGCTCTCGGGAATCTGCACCGGCCGCGCATCTTCCGGGCGGCGCTCGATGACCACTTGCACCACTTGCGGGATCACATCACCGGCACGGCGAATGATCACCGTGTCGCCGATCATCAGACCCAGCCGCGCAACTTCGTCCATGTTGTGCAGCGTGGCGTTGGCTACGGTGACGCCGGCGACCTTTACCGGTTTCAAGCGCGCCACGGGAGTGACGGCACCAGTGCGGCCAACCTGGAATTCCACGTCGAGCAGTTCGGTGAGCTCTTCCATGGCCGGGAATTTGTGCGCAATGGCCCAGCGCGGTTCGCGGGCGCGGAAGCCCAGTTCGCGCTGGTCGGCAATGCTGTTGACCTTGAATACGACACCGTCGATTTCATAGGCCAGCGAGTTACGGCGCTCACCGATATCGCGGTAGTAATCCAGGCATTCGCCGATGCCCTTGGCCAGTTTCAATTCGTGGCTGATCGGCATGCCCCAGGCTTGCAGCTGCTTGAGGTTGCCGATGTGAGTATCGGAGATGTCGTGGGACACCTGGCCGATGCCGTAGCAGCAGAATTCCAACGGGCGATTGGCGGTGATCTTCGAGTCCAGCTGACGCAGGCTGCCGGCCGCCGCGTTGCGCGGGTTGGCGAACGTCTTGCCGCCGACTTCCAGTTGCGAGGCGTTGAGACGCTCGAAACCGGCCTTGGACATGAACACTTCGCCGCGCACTTCCAGCGTCGCCGGCCAGCCTTCGCCGTGCAGCTTCAGCGGAATGTTGCGCACCGTGCGCACGTTGACGCTGATGTCTTCGCCGGTGGTGCCGTCGCCGCGCGTGGCACCGCGCACCAGCACGCCGTCCTGATACAGGAGGCTGACCGCCAGGCCATCGAGTTTCGGCTCGCAACTGTATTCCACCGCCGCACCACCGCCGAACAGATCACCGGCCGGCAGGTCCAGACCTTCGGTCACCCGGCGGTCGAACTCGCGCATGTCGGTTTCTTCGAAGGCGTTGCCGAGGCTGAGCATCGGCACTTCGTGACGCACCTGGGTAAATGCGGTCAGCGCCACGCTGCCGACGCGCTGGGTCGGCGAGTCGCTGGTGATCAGTTCCGGGTTGGCCGCTTCCAGCGCCTTGAGCTCGTGGAACAACCGGTCGTACTCGGCATCCGGAATGCTCGGCTCATCGAGGACGTGATAACGGTAGTTGTGCTGATCGAGTTCAGCGCGCAGCTCTAGAATGCGGTCTTTGGCGGCAGTCATGGGTGTTCTCTCATAAAGCAAAAGAGCAGCCGAGGCTGCTCAATCTATTTTGCCGATTGCCCCTTTATTGCGAGGCAACCTTTTCAATCAACGCTTCTGGGTCAGGGCGCGGCGTTCGAATTCGACGATGCGCTGACGGTAGTGCTCGATGGTCTGCGCGGTCAGGACGCTGCGCTGGTCATCTTTCAATTCGCCGTTCAGCTCCTGGGACAGCTTGCGGGCTGCCGCCACCATCACGTCGAAGGCCTGCTTCGGATGACGCGGACCTGGCAGGCCGAGGAAGAAGCTCACCGCCGGAGTGCTGAAATGGTCGATGTCGTCCAGATCGAAGATGCCCGGCTTGACTGCGTTGGCCATGGAGAACAGCACTTCGCCGTTGCCGGCCATGCTTTCGTGACGGTGGAAGATGTCCATCTCGCCGAAACGCAGACCGCTTTCCAGAATGTTCTGCAACAGTGCCGGGCCCTTGAAGCCGGCCGGGTCGCGGCAGATCACGCTGATCACCAGTACTTCTTCGGCTTGCGGCTGATCCTTGTCGGCAACGGCCGGCGAAGACTTGGCGACAGGCTCGATGAAGTCATCGTCACGACTGCTGAAGCTCGGGCCGCCGTCCAGGTCCAGATCGAGGTTCAGGTCGCCCTGGGCCGGACCGTTGTTGCCACGCTTGCCGCGCTTGGAACCGGATTCGCGAGGCTCGCGTGGTTCGCGGGCCGGCATGCTCACCGATGGCAGATCGTGTTCGTCCAGTTGCGGCTCTTTATGAGTATCCAGCACGCGGGCCGGGCCCAACAGCTCGGCGCTGGTGTCCTCGTCCGGCAGGTTGGACAGACTTCGGTCAAGACGGAATTTCAGTTTTCCCTTGCCGCCGCGCATACGGCGCCAGCCATCGAAAAGAATACCGGCTATCACAATGATGCCGATGACGATCAGCCACTCGCGCAGACCGATTTCCATGTAATCCCGTGCCTCTATAAAAAATGCTGAAAAATAAGGGGTTTACACTGTGCAAACCGCTTTAAAACGTGGCGCCAACTCTATGTTCTGACAGGCGTTTTGCCCACGTATACGAAAAATTGACATTAAACTAGCACGACCAAAGACAACTTTACACCGTCTGTCGAAATCGCCGCGCAAATTGTGTCGAATTGCCACTTTCATTCAAATAGCCCACCTGTCGTCAGCTTTGCGCAGCTCAGCTGCAAGTTGCGAGCTACAAGCCACAAGCTCTTCTCTTACAGCTCGCAGCTTATCGCTCGAAGCTGCGCCGCTAGGCGTCCACCATCGCCATCGCCTCCTCGACATCCACGGCTACCAGTCGCGAACATCCCGGCTCGTGCATCGTCACGCCCATCAACTGCTCGGCCATTTCCATGGCGATCTTGTTGTGGGTGATATAGATGAACTGCACGGTCTGCGACATCTCTTTGACCAAGCGTGCGTAGCGTCCAACGTTAGCGTCATCCAGTGGCGCGTCAACCTCATCGAGCATGCAGAACGGCGCCGGATTCAACTTGAAGATCGCAAAAACCAGTGCCAGTGCGGTCAGGGCTTTTTCGCCGCCGGAGAGCAAATGGATGGTGCTGTTCTTCTTTCCGGGCGGCTGCGCCATGATCGTCACCCCTGTATCGAGTAGATCTTCGCCCGTCAGTTCCAAATACGCGCGTCCGCCACCGAAAACTTTCGGGAAAAGCGCCTGTAAACCGCCATTGATCTGATCAAAGGTATCTTTGAAACGGTTACGGGTTTCCTTGTCGATCTTGCGGATGACGTTTTCCAGCGTCTCCAGGGCTTCCACCAGATCGGCGTCCTGAGCATCCAGATAACGTTTACGCTCGGATTGTTGCGTGTATTCGTCGATCGCCGCGAGGTTGATCGCGCCCAGTCGCTGAATGCGTGCGGCGATGCGTTCCAGTTCTTCTTCGGCTTCCTTCTCACTGGCCTCGGCGCTCAAGGTATCGAGTACGCCGTGCAAATCGTAGCCGTCTTCCAGCAGTTGATCCTGCAGCGCCTTGCGGCGCACGGTCAGGGCCTGCCATTCCATGCGTTGCTGTTCCAGCTGGCCACGGATCAATTGCGATTGCTGCTCGGCCTGGGTCCGGCGTTTTTCCGCGTCGCGCAGTTCGCGGTCGGCGTCTTCCAGGGCGATTTGAGCAGTCTTGAGTTCGTCGTCGACACTCATGCGCTTGTCGAGCAACTCTTCGAGCTTGAGGCGCAGCTCTTCCAGCGGCGCCTCGCCCTCCTCCAGATTCAGGCTGAGCTGTTCACGTTTTTCGGTGAGGCGCTCGGCCTGCATTTCCAGACGCTCCAGCGCCTGGCGGGTCGAATCATGCTGCGCCCGCAGCGAGCCAAGACGCACGGCCAATTGATGAGCGTGATCCTTGTGCTGGCGGGCTTCCTGACGCACCCGGTCGAGGCGTTCGCGCAGGCTGTCGCGCTGGGCCAGCAGCAATTCGCGCTGCTCGGTGTCGAGGGCCATGGCGTCGAGGGCGTCCTGCAACTGGATCCGCGCTTCGCCGATGTTTTCGTGTTCCAGTTCGCGTTGCTCGGCGAGTTCGACCAGTTCTTCGTCGAGGCGGGTACGGCGCAGGGTCAACTGTTCTGCCTTGGCTTTGCCGGCGGACAGTTGAGCTTTCAATTCACCCTGCTGACGAGCTTCGTCCTGCAGCAAACGACGCAGATGTTCGCGACCGTTTTCCTGCTGACGCTGTTGCGCACGCAGGGTTTGCAGACGGGTTTCCATGGCTTCGACCGTGGCTTCGCGCTCTTCGCGTTCCGCATGCAACGATTCGATTTCCTGGCCGCGCGCGAGCATGCCGCTTTCGGCCTCGCTGGCACGGCGTACCCGCAGGAAGTGCCGACCGACCCAGTAGCCGTCGCGACTGATCTGGCTCTGGCCGGCAGCCAGTTGGCCGCGCAATGCCAGTGCCTGCTCAAGGCTGTCGACCGGTTTGACCTGACCCAGCCATGGCGACAGATCAACCTGCGCCTCGACCTTGTCCAGCAGGCTGCCGGCCACGCGCACGCCGTCATTGCCGGGGCTGAGCAAACGCAGATCGCCCTGGGCAAAACCGGACAGATCGAAACCAGCGAAGTCATCCACCAGTACCGCTTGCAGGTCGGCGCCGAGCACGGTTTCCACCGCCAGCTCCCAACCGGCCTCGACCTTCAGGCCTTCGGCCAGACGCGGGCGCTCGGCGAGGTTGTGTTCCTTCAGCCATTCGGCGGTGCCGGTGCCCGGATCGAGCGCGGCCTGCTGCAAGGCTTCGAGGGACGCGAGGCGACCGTTGAGCCGCTGCAAATCGCCCTGCGCCTGTTGTTGCGCAGTCAACGCTTGCTGCAACTCCTGACGCAGTTGCTCGAGTTTTTCGACCTGGGCTTCTTCACTGGTCTGCAGATCTTCAAGGGTGGCCTCGGACTCGGCGAGCTGCTCGCTGAGTTCCATGATCGCCGCGTCTTCCGGATCGGCGGAGAGCAGCGCGCGCTCTTCGCCCAGACGTTTTTGCCGGTCGGCCAGACGCTCCATGCTGGTTTCCAGCTGCTGGATGCGCGACTGCTGCACTTCGGCCTGACGGCGCGGTTCGGCGGCGGTCAGGTTGAAGGCGTCCCACTGCTCCTGCCAGCCGTGCATGACGGTTTCGGAATCTTCCAGCGCCGCGGCGGCTTCTTCAGCAGCGGCGTTGGTGATTTCCTGCTCCGGGGTCAGTTGATCGAGCTCTTCGCCGAGGGTCAGCAGCAAGGTACGGTCGTGGCCCAGGTGCGATTCGGTTTCGAGGCGCGCGCGCTCGGCTTCCTTCAGGTCGTCCTGCAACTGGCGCAAGCGTTGCTGGCCGTGCTGGATGCTCTGCTCGACCCGGGCGATGTCACCGCCGACCGAATAGAAGCGCCCCTGCACCAGATTGAAGCGCTCGGACAGGTCATGGTGACCGTCGCGCAGGCGCTCAATGGCGGCATCGGCGTTACGTTGCTCGGCGACCAGCGCTTCGAAGCTGATTTCCTGGTTGCCGATGATCGATTCGCGCTGACCGACCTGATCGTTCAGATCCTGCCAGCGCAGGGCCGACAGTTGCGCCTTGAGCTGGCGCTCTTCGGCCTTGAATTCCTGATACTTCCTCGCGGCCTCGGCCTGGCGGTGCAGGCGCTCGAGCTGGCGCTCAAGCTCTTCACGCAGGTCGGTCAGGCGAGCGAGGTTTTCGTGGGTGCGGCGGATGCGGTTTTCAGTCTCGCGCCGGCGCTCCTTGTACTTGGAGATGCCGGCGGCTTCTTCGATGAAGTTGCGCAGGTCTTCCGGCTTGGACTCGATCAGCTTGGAGATCATCCCCTGTTCGATGATCGAGTAACTGCGCGGGCCGAGGCCGGTGCCAAGGAAAATGTCAGTGATGTCGCGGCGACGGCATTTGGCGCCGTTGAGGTAATAAGTCGTCTGGCTGTCGCGGGTCACTTTGCGGCGGATCGAAATTTCCGCGTACGCCGCCCACTCGCCCAGCAGCGTGCCGTCGGAGTTGTCGAACACCAGTTCGATGCTCGCCTGACTCACCGGTTTACGACTGGTCGAGCCGTTGAAGATGACGTCGGTCATCGACTCGCCGCGCAGGTTCTTGGCCGAGCTTTCGCCCATCACCCAGCGTACGGCGTCGATGATGTTCGACTTGCCGCAACCGTTCGGCCCGACGACCGCCGCCATGTTGCTGGGGAAGTTCACCGTGGTCGGGTCGACGAAGGATTTGAACCCCGCCAGTTTGATGCACTTGAGGCGCAAGGTCAGGCAACCGTCAGGGCGGACACCACCAGATCGCAGCTGCGCTGGGCGTAAGCCGTCAGCACGATGCGGATCTGCGGCAGGTCACGGGCGAGGACGGCGGCCAGCAAGCGCTCGAACAGTTCGAGGAACTCGCTCATTTCGGCCTTGCGCTGTTCCAGCGCGAGGAAGTACGCACGGCTCATGGCCGGTTGCAGGTTTTCGACGGTTTCCTGCAGATACGGGTTGTTGGCGAACGGGTACGCGGCACGCATCACGTTGAAGCTGTCGTCGACGAAGGTGCGGATGTCCTGACGCTCGTAGCTGGCGGTCAGGCGCTGCTGGATCTGTACGAACGGCGCCATGTCGGCCTGGACTTGCCAGCCGTTGGCCACTGCGTTGCCGAGCAGGATGTACAGCTCGCTCATCAACGTGCACAGGCTCTGCACCTTGTGCGCCGTCAGCTCGGTAACGTGGGCGCCGCGACGCGGCAGGATCGCGATCAGATGGCGGCGCTCGAGGATCAGCAAGGCTTCGCGGACCGAGCCGCGGCTGACGTTCAGCGCCAGCGTGACCTTCTGTTCCTGGATACGCTCTCCCGGCTTCATTTCGCCGCGAATGATCCGTTCGGCGAGGTGGTGAGCGATTTGCTCGGCGAGGCTGTCCGGCGCCTTGAACGTCATGGTTGTCCTTCAAACTCTTCGATCTGCACAAGCGGCGCAGTGTAGCGCAATGCGCGTACATGGCGGAGTGCCCGCACAGCGGTTTTTGGCACGAATCCCGCAAAAAAGCAGTTGATCCAATGAGGGTCAATACTGAAGAGACACGTTGCAAAGCGACAAAACGGTTTTTCCTGACCTTTAAGTCAGAAAACCATTGACCGAAAAGTCAGACCTGCTAAATTCGGCTCAAGTCGCTTAACAACAATAATGAGTCTGCGAGGCCTTCCGTGATCCAGTTTTTACTCAACCAGGAACTCCGTAGCGAGCACGCCCTGGACCCGAACCTGACTGTGCTCAACTACCTGCGTGAACACGTGGGCAAATCCGGCACCAAAGAAGGCTGCGCCAGCGGTGACTGCGGCGCGTGCACGGTGGTGGTCGGCGAGTTGCAGACGGATGACGACGGCCGCGAGCACATTCGCTATCGCAGCCTCAACTCGTGCCTGACGTTCGTTTCGTCGCTGCACGGCAAACAACTCATCAGCGTCGAAGACCTCAAGCACCAGGGCGAACTGCACAGCGTGCAGAAAGCCATGGTCGAGTGCCACGGTTCCCAGTGCGGTTTCTGTACCCCCGGTTTCGTGATGTCGCTGTTCGCCCTGCAAAAGAACAGTGATGCACCGGACCATGCCAAAGCCCACGAAGCGCTGGCCGGCAACCTCTGCCGCTGCACCGGCTACCGGCCGATCCTGGCCGCCGCCGAGCAATCCTGCTGCGGCAAGCAGCCGGACCAGTTCGACGCCCGTGAAGCGGAAACCATCGCCCGCCTCAAAGCCATTGCCCCGACATCGATCGGCGAACTCAACAGCGGCGACAAACGCTGCCTGGTGCCGCTGACCGTGGCCGATCTGGCCGACCTCTACGACGCGTATCCACAAGCCCGCCTGCTGGCCGGCGGCACCGATCTGGCGCTGGAAGTCACCCAGTTCCACCGCACCCTGCCGGTGATGATCTACGTCGGCAACGTCGCCGAAATGAAGCGCATCGAGCATTTCGAGGACCGCATTGAAATCGGCGCTGCCACTGCTCTCTCCGACTGCTACGAAGCGTTGAACGCCGAGTACCCGGACTTCGGCGAACTGCTGCACCGCTTCGCCTCTCTACAGATTCGCAACCAGGGCACCCTGGGCGGCAACATCGGCAACGCCTCGCCGATCGGTGACTCGCCACCCCTGCTGATCGCCCTCGGCGCAAAGATCGTGCTGTGCAAGGGCGAGACCCGCCGCACGCTGAACCTGGAAGATTACTTCATCGATTACCGGGTCACCGCGCGTCAGGAAAGCGAGTTCATCGAGAAAATCATCGTCCCTCGCGCCACCGCCGAGCAGCGTTTCCGCGCCTACAAAGTCTCCAAGCGTCTGGACGATGACATCTCCGCCGTCTGCGCCGCGTTCAATCTGCGCGTCGAAAACGGTGTGATCACCGACGCCCGCGTCGCCTTCGGCGGCATGGCCGCGATCCCGAAACGCGCCGCCCACTGCGAAGCCGTGCTGCTCGGTCAGCCGTTCAACAATGCTGTCGTCGAACGTGCCTGCACCGCGCTGGGCGAGGATTTCACCCCGCTCTCGGACTTCCGCGCCAGCAAGGAATACCGCCTGCTCAGCGCGCAGAACCTGCTGCGCAAATACTTCATCGAACTGCAAACACCGCACATCGAGACTCGGGTGACCGCTTATGTCTAACCATCACGGCGTAGAGAAAACACAAGCTGAACTGGCTGAATTGTTCGCCAAAGACCTGACCACCGGCGTCGGCCGCAGCGTCAAGCACGACAGCGCCGCCAAGCATGTGTCCGGCGAAGCGCAGTACATCGATGACCGCCTGGAATTCCCCAACCAGTTGCATGTTTACGCACGGCTGTCGGATCGCGCCCACGCGAAAATCATCAGCATCGACACCAAGCCCTGCTACGCCTTCGAAGGCGTGCGCATCGCCATCACCCACGAAGACGTGCCGGGCCTGAAAGACATCGGCCCGCTGCTGCCGGGCGATCCGCTGCTGGCCATCGATGATGTGCAGTTCGTCGGTCAACCGGTGCTGGCCGTGGCCGCCAGGGATCTTGAAACCGCACGCAAGGCCGCGATGGCCGCGATCATCGAATACGAAGATCTGGAACCGGTGCTGGACGTGGTCGAGGCCCTGCGCAAACGCCACTTCGTGCTCGACAGCCACACCCATCAGCGCGGCGATTCGGCCAACGCCCTGGCCACCGCTGAACATCGTATTCAGGGCACGCTGCACATTGGCGGTCAGGAACACTTCTATCTGGAAACCCAGATCTCCTCGGTGATGCCGACCGAAGACGGCGGCATGATCGTCTACTGCTCGACCCAGAACCCCACCGAAGTGCAGAAACTGGTGGCGGAAGTCCTCGACGTTTCCATGAACAAAATCGTCGTCGATATGCGCCGCATGGGCGGTGGGTTCGGTGGCAAGGAAACCCAGGCGGCCAGCCCGGCGTGCCTGTGCGCCGTGGTCGCGCACCTCACCGGCCAGCCGACCAAGATGCGTCTGCCACGGGTCGAAGACATGCTGATGACCGGCAAGCGTCACCCGTTCTACGTCGAGTACGACGTCGGCTTCGACAGCACCGGACGCCTGCACGGTATCGCCATGGACCTGGCCGGCAACTGCGGCTGTTCGCCTGACCTGTCGGCCTCGATTGTCGACCGGGCGATGTTCCACTCGGACAACTCGTACTACCTCGGTGACGCCACCATCAACGGTCACCGCTGCAAGACCAACACCGCGTCGAACACTGCGTACCGTGGTTTCGGCGGCCCGCAAGGGATGGTCGCGATCGAAGAAGTGATGGACGCCATCGCCCGTCACCTCAACCTCGATCCGCTGGCCGTGCGCAAGGCCAACTACTACGGCAAGACCGAACGCAACGTCACCCATTACTACCAGACCGTCGAGCACAACATGCTCGAGGAAATGACCGCCGAACTGGAAGAAAGCAGCCAGTACGCCGAGCGCCGCGAAGCGATCCGTCGCTACAACGCCAACAGCCCGATCCTGAAAAAAGGCCTGGCGCTGACCCCGGTGAAATTCGGCATTTCCTTCACTGCCAGCTTCCTCAACCAGGCCGGTGCGCTGGTGCACGTCTACACCGACGGCAGCATCCACTTGAACCACGGCGGCACAGAGATGGGCCAGGGTCTGAATACCAAAGTCGCGCAAGTCGTGGCCGAAGTGTTCCGGTGGAAATGGACCGCGTGCAGATCACCGCGACCAACACCGACAAGGTGCCGAACACCTCGCCGACTGCGGCCTCCAGCGGTGCCGACCTGAACGGTAAAGCCGCACAGAACGCGGCGGAAATCATCAAGCAACGCCTCGTTGAATTTGCGGCGCGGCACTACAAGGTCAGCGAAGAAGACGTGGAATTCCACAACGGTCACGTCCGTGTGCGCGACCACATCATGACCTTCGAAGCGCTGATCCAGCTGGCGTATTTCAATCAGGTGTCGCTGTCGAGCACCGGGTTCTACAAGACCCCGAAAATCTACTACGACCGCAGTCAGGCCCGTGGCCGGCCGTTCTACTACTTCGCCTTCGGCGCGGCGTGCTGCGAAGTGATCGTCGACACCCTGACCGGCGAGTACAAGATGCTGCGTACCGACATCCTCCACGACGTCGGCGCCTCGCTGAACCCGGCCATCGACATCGGCCAGGTCGAGGGCGGCTTCGTCCAGGGCATGGGCTGGCTGACCATGGAAGAGCTGGTGTGGAACAACAAAGGCAAGCTGATGACCAACGGCCCGGCCAGCTACAAGATCCCGGCCGTGGCGGACATGCCGCTGGATCTGCGAGTGAAGCTGGTGGAAAACCGCAAGAACCCGGAAGACACGGTGTTCCATTCCAAGGCTGTGGGTGAGCCACCGTTCATGCTCGGCATCGCCGCGTGGTGCGCGATCAAGGATGCGGTGGCAAGTCTGGGCGACTATAAGCACCAACCGAAGATCGACGCGCCGGCGACCCCGGAGCGGGTGTTGTGGGGTTGCGAGCAGATGCGTCAGCTCAAGGCGGTGAAGGCCGTCGAGGCTGAAACCGAGTTGGCTCCGCTTTAAGGACCGAGGCGCGGCCTTCGCGAGCAGGCTCGCTTCCACATTTGGAATGCATTCCCTTGTGGGAGCGGGCTGGCTCGCGAAGAGGCCCGACAGACAACGAAGATGTCGAGGTGAACATGTACAACTGGATCGACGCCCTCGCCGACCTGCAGAACCAGGGCGAGCCCTGCGTTCTGGTGACGATCATCGAAGAGCTCGGCTCGACGCCGCGCAATGCCGGCTCGAAAATGGTCGTCAGCGCCCGCCAGACATTCGACACCATCGGTGGCGGGCACCTGGAATACAAAGCCATGCAGATCGCCCGCGAAATGCTCGCCAGCGGCAGGCAGGACACCCATCTGGAGCGCTTCAGCCTCGGCGCCAGCCTCGGCCAGTGCTGCGGCGGCGCCACGGTATTGCTGTTCGAACCTATGGGCCAGGTGCAGGCGCAGATCGCCGTGTTCGGTGCCGGTCATGTCGGTCGCGCCCTGGTACCGCTGCTCGCCAGCCTGCCCTGCCGGGTGCGCTGGATCGATTCCCGGGAGGAGGAATTTCCCGAACAGATTCCTCACGGCGTGCGTAAAATCGTCGCCGAAGAGCCTGTGGATGAAATCGACGACCTGCCCGCCGGCAGCTACTGCATCGTCATGACCCACAACCATCAGCTGGATCTGGAACTCACCGCCGCGATCCTTAAGCGCAACGACTTCACCTGGTTCGGCCTGATCGGTTCGAAGACCAAACGCGCCAAGTTCGAACATCGCCTGCGTGACCGCGGTTTCGACGCCAGTGTCGTGCAACGCATGCGCTGCCCGATGGGCATCAGCGAAGTCAAAGGCAAATTGCCTGTGGAAATCGCCATCTCCATCGCCGGCGAAATCATCGCCACCTATAACGCCAATTTCGGCCAGCACACCGCCAGCGCCGAACCGATTGCCAAACTGCTGCCGGTTTCGCGCCGCAGTCAGGCCGCCACACTCAAAGCCTCAAACTGATTAGAGAACCCTCATGCCTCTGACTCGCAAAGCCTACCGCGCCGCCATCCTGCACAGCATCGCCGACCCCGCCGAGGTCGGCATCGAAGCCTCCTACGAGTATTTCGAGGACGGCCTGCTGGTGGTCGATGGCGGCAAGATCAGCGCCCTCGGCCACGCCAGCGAACTGCTGCCGACCCTGCCGGCGGACATCGAGATCACGCATCACAAGGATGCACTGATCACCCCGGGTTTCATCGACACCCACATCCACCTGCCGCAGACCGGCATGGTCGGCGCCTACGGCGAGCAATTGCTCGACTGGCTGAACACCTACACCTTCCCGTGCGAAAGCCAGTTCGGCGACAAGGCCCACGCCGATGAAGTGGCGGACATTTTCATCAAGGAGCTGCTGCGCAACGGCACCACCACCGCGCTGGTGTTCGGCAGCGTGCACCCGCAGTCGGTGAACTCGTTCTTCGAAGCGGCCGAGAAGCTTGATCTGCGGATGATCGCCGGCAAGGTGATGATGGACCGCAATGCGCCGGACTACCTGACCGACACCGCCGAATCCAGCTACGTCGACAGCAAGGCGCTGATCGAGCGCTGGCACGGCAAGGGTCGTCTGCACTATGCAGTCACCCCGCGTTTCGCCCCGACCAGCACCCCGGAACAGTTGACCCTCGCCGGCCAATTGCTGACTGAATACCCGGATCTGTACATGCAGACCCACATCAGCGAGAACCTCAAGGAAATCGAGTGGGTCAAGGAGCTGTTCCCTGAGCGCAAGGGCTACCTTGACGTCTACGACCACTACCAGTTGCTCGGCGAGCGTTCGGTGTTCGCCCACGGCGTGCATCTGTGCGACGACGAATGCGCGCGCCTGGCGGAAACCGGCTCGGCGATTTCGTTCTGCCCGACCTCGAACTTCTTCCTCGGCAGCGGCCTGTTCAACCTGCCGATGGCCGAGAAGCACAAACTGAACGTCGGTCTCGGCACTGACGTCGGCGGCGGCACCAGTTTCTCGCTGCTGCAGACCCTGAACGAAGCCTACAAAGTGATGCAGTTGCAAGGTGCGCGCCTGAGCCCGTTCAAATCGCTGTACCTCGCCACCCTCGGCGGCGCGCGGGCACTGCGCCTGGAAGACAAGATCGGCAACCTGCAACCGGGCTCCGACGCCGACTTCCTGGTGCTGGATTACAACGCCACGCCGCTGCTGAGCTACCGCCTGAAGCAGTCCAACAACATTGCCGAAACGTTGTTCGTGCTGATGACCCTGGGCGATGACCGCACCGTGACCCAGACCTACGCGGCGGGTGCGCTGGTGCACCAGCGCTAGTTTTCTGCAGACAAAAAAATCCCCCGGTGGTGTTCACCCCGGGGATTTTTTATTGCCTGTCGATTCGCTTCAGAGCTTGGCCGCAGGCCGTCCCGGCTTCTTGGTCTGCAACAGATGCGAGAACACCGCATGCAGATCGTCTGACGCACTTTCCTCGTCGAGGTTGAGCTTGCTGTCGATGTGATCCATGTGATGCATCATCAGGTCCACCGCCAGCTCGCCGTTGCGCGCTTCGATGGCGTCGATCAACTGGGTGTGTTCGTCGTAGGAGCAATGCGAACGGTTGCCGCTTTCATATTGGGCAATGATCAGCGACGTCTGCGAAACCAGGCTGCGCTGGAAGCTGATCAACGGCGCGTTCTTCGCCGCTTCGGCCAGTTTCAGGTGGAATTCGCCAGAGAGACGGATACCGGCGCCGCGATCGCCACGGGAGAAACTGTCGCGTTCGTCGTTGACCATCTGACGCAATTCGGCGATCTGCTCGGCGGTGGCGTGCTGCACCGCCAGTTCAGTGATCGCGCGCTCCACCAGGCGCCGGGCGAGGAACACCTGACGCGCCTCTTCGACGCTCGGGCTCGCCACCACCGCTCCACGGTTCGGCCGCAACAGCACCACACCTTCATGGGCCAGACGCGAGAGTGCGCGGCGAATGATGGTGCGGCTGACCCCGAAAATTTCCCCCAGCGCTTCTTCGCTCAACTTTGTACCGGGCGCCAGGCGCTGTTCGAGGATGGCCTCGAAGATATGCGCATAGACAATATCGTCCTGGGTTCCGCTGCGGCCGGCTTTGCCTGCTCGCGGTTGTTTCTTGAGGGGTTGCAACTGTTCGTTCATGGGCACTCGAGTCGGGAAGAACTGCGGCGAATTGACCGTGACTGTAATACGGCACAGTGGGTCGCTGGCAAGTATCGCGTAAAAAACAGCGCGATTGTACACAATGGAAGGTGGCAACACGACTGTACGGCTGTTTGTGACTTCGGCTGTATTGCAACGCATCGTTACGTTTGAGTTTAGGCTTAAACCCGAAATCCGTGGCTTGAACAAGGAACGCCGCTGTCATGAACGAAATCACCCACACCCGACTGCGCCCGCTGGCGGACACATCGCCCTCCGCCATCGTCGCCGGATTCATCGCGATGATGACCGGTTACACCAGTTCGCTGGTGCTGATGTTCCAGGCCGGGCAGGCCGCGGGCCTGAGCAGCGGGCAGATTTCCTCGTGGATCTGGGCAATTTCCATCGGCATGGCGGTGTGCTCGATCGGCCTCTCGCTGCGCTATCGCACGCCAATCACGATTGCCTGGTCGACCCCCGGCGCAGCCCTGTTGATCACCAGCCTTGGCGGCGTTACCTACGGCGAAGCCATCGGCGCCTACATTACCTGCGCGTTGCTGGTGACGATCTGCGGTTTGACCGGCAGCTTCGAACGCCTGGTGAAAAAGATCCCGGCCTCTCTGGCGGCCGCATTGCTGGCGGGGATTCTGTTCAAGATCGGCAGCGAAATCTTCGTCGCCGCGCAGCACCGCACCGGGCTGGTACTGGGGATGTTCTTCACTTACCTGCTGGTCAAGCGCCTGACGCCGCGTTATGCGGTGCTGGCCGCGCTGCTGATCGGCACCGCGCTTTCGGGCTTCATGGGGCTGCTGGATTTCAGCGGTTTTCACCTGGAAGTGGCGACGCCGGTCTGGACCACGCCGCACTTCTCCCTCGCCGCAACCATCAGCATCGGCATTCCGTTGTTTGTGGTGGCGATGACCTCGCAGAACATGCCCGGCGTCGCCGTGCTGCGCGCCGACGGCTACAACGTCCCGGCTTCGCCCTTGATCACCACCACCGGCATTGCGTCGCTGTTGCTGGCGCCGTTCGGCTCCCACGGCATCAACCTCGCAGCGATCAGCGCCGCGATCTGCACCGGCCCCCACGCCCACGAGGATCGCAATAAACGCTACACCGCAGCGGTGTGGTGCGGAATTTTCTACGGGATTGCCGGGGTGTTCGGCGCCACGCTGGCGGCGCTGTTTGCCGCGCTGCCCAAGGAGCTGGTGCTGTCGATTGCCGCGCTGGCGCTGTTTGGTTCGATTATCAATGGCTTGAGCATTGCCATGACCGAGGTGAAGGAACGGGAAGCGGCGCTGATCACCTTCATGGTCACGGCGTCGGGGCTGACGCTGTTTTCCATCGGTTCGGCGTTCTGGGGGATTGTTGCGGGGGTGCTGACCTTGCTGATTCTGAACTGGCGCAAGGCCTGACTCGTTAAAAAGCAGGCATAAAAAAACGGCGACCCGAGGGTCGCCGTTTTTTTCAGTATCACTTGGCCGCGTTGATCGGCTTTTCCGGATACCAGACGTCCAGCAGCGGGCTGATTTCAGTGGTGGTCAGCTCGGAGCGGGTTTTCAGCCAGGCTTCGACGGCAGCGCGCTGCTCTTCGGAGACCGAGCCACGCTTCTGCAGGCAAACCAGACCGAAGTCGTCGCCGCCGACATAACCCAGAGCATTCTTTTCCATGGCTTCTTTGATGAAGGCTTCGAGGAAAGCGTCAATGGCTTTTTCGGACAGGTCTTCTTTGAAGCCCAGGTTCAGTTCGAAACCCAGCTCTTGAAATTCATCGACGCACAGTTTTTTGCGCAGACGCCGGGAACGGTTAGTCGCCATTGGAACAATCCTCTAAATAAATAACGGCCGGCACTTTACCAGTTTAAGGCGGCGATTGCCCGCCTATCCGGGACGTGCGTACGACCGCCCGTAAAAAAATAACCAATTGGGCCCCTTGGGAAAGGCACAAGCTGTTACACCTTGGGGCATAATGCCGACACTTTCATGACCACTGAGGGCCTTTTCATCCATGTCCTCGTCTTTTTCCCCTCGGCTGTAGGGTTTTATTTCATATGATCAAATCGTTGCGTCCTCTGCTCCTGGCCGGCCTTCTTCTTCCCCTGGCCCTGCCCGTCTCCGCTGCCACCATCAACACGTCCCTGACCCCCAACGTCGAAAAAGCCCTCAAGGCCAGCAAGCTGCAGCCCACTGCCCTGTCGCTGGTGATGGTGCCGCTGGACGGCCCGGGCACGCCGACCGTGTACAACGCCGATGTGTCGGTCAACCCGGCCTCGACCATGAAACTGGTCACCACCTACGCGGCGCTGGAAATGCTCGGCCCCAACCATCAGTGGAAAACCGAGTTCTACACCGACGGCGACCTGAGCGGCGGTATCCTCAATGGCAACCTCTACCTCAAGGGTGGCGGCGATCCGAAGCTGAACATGGAAAAACTCTGGCTGCTGATGCGCGACCTGCGCGCCAACGGCGTGACCCAGATCACCGGCGACCTGGTGCTGGACCGCAGCTTCTTCATTCAGCCGCAACTGCCGGAATTCAACGATGACGGCAATGACGAGAACAAGCCGTTCCTGGTCAAGCCGGACTCATTGCTGGTCAACCTCAAGGCCCTGCGCTTCGTGGCCCGCAATGACGGCGGCCGGGTGCTGATCTCAGTAGAACCGCCGATTGCCAGCATCAAGATCGAGAACACCGTCAAGGCGCTCAACTCCAAGCAGTGCACCGGCGGCGTTCGCTACAACCCGGTGACGCAGGCTGATGGCAGCGTGACCGTGACCGTTGCCGGTCAACTGGGCGAAGGCTGCAGCTCGCAGACTTACCTGTCGCTGCTCGACCACGCGACCTACACCGCCGGCGCCGTGCGGGCGATCTGGAAGGAACTGGGCGGCAGCATCCAGGGCAAGGACCGTCTGGCCCCAACGCCGAGCAACGCCAAAGTGCTGGCCCGCGCCTTCTCCCCGGATCTGGCGGAAATCATCCGCGACATCAACAAATACAGTAACAACACCATGGCCCAGCAGCTGTTCCTGAGCCTGGGCCAGAAGTTCCGCAACGAAGCCGACGGCGATGACGCCAAGGCCGGGCAGCGCGTGGTCCGCCAGTGGCTGGCGAGAAAAGGCATCACCGCGCCGCATCTGGTGATGGAGAACGGTTCCGGCCTGTCCCGTGCCGAGCGGGTCAGCGCCCGGGAAATGGCCGCGATGCTGCAAGCTGCGTGGCACAGCCCTTACGCGGCCGAGTACATCAGCTCGCTGCCGATCGCCGGCATGGACGGCACCATGCGCAAGCGCCTGAAGACCACCGCGATGCGCGGCGAAGCCCACGTCAAGACCGGCACCCTGAACACCGTGCGCGCCATCGCCGGCTTCAGCCGCGACGTCAACGGCAACACCTGGGCCGTGGTGGCGATCCTCAACGACAAGGCGCCGTTCGGTGCGTCGTCGGTGCTGGATCAGGTGCTGCTGGATCTCTACAAACAGCCGCGAGCGCCGCAGACGGCTTCGGTTCTGTAAGCACACCAGAAAACACTGTGGGAGCCAGCCTGCTGGCTCCCACAAGTCCGATGCTTAACTCATCTGCCGCTCGACCCGATCCCGCCCGCCCTGTTTCGCCGCGTAAACCCCCGAATCCGCCCGCAACAACAGCGAATCAGCGCCCTCCCCCGGCCGCCAGCTGGCAATCCCGAAACTCGCGGTCACCACGCCGACCACATCCACCGGCGCCCCGCGCAAGCCTTGCCACAACTCCACGGCCAGCATGTACGCATGATCGCCGTCGATGTCCGGGCACAGCACCATGAACTCCTCACCACCCAGACGACAGAACACATCGGTACGCCGCAACCGGTGGCCGATGCGCTCGCACACCGCTTGCAACACCCGGTCGCCGACCGCGTGGCCGTACTGATCGTTGATCCGTTTGAAGTGGTCGATATCGAGCATGATCACCGACAATTCGCCGCCTCCACGCTCGACCCGGGCCATTTCGGTGGTCAGGCGCTCCTGGAAATAGCGCCGGTTGTGAATGCCGGTCAGCGCATCGGTCACCGACAGTGCGCGCAGTTCTTCCTCCACGCGCTTCAGGTCGGAGATGTCCGAAATGTAGCCATGCCAGAGCACGCCACCGCCCGGCAATTCCTCGGGCGTCGCTTCGCCACGCACCCAGCGCAAGCCGCGCTCGGGCAATTGCACGCGGTACTCTTCACGCCACGGACTGAGATTGTCCGCCGAGGCACGGATCGACTTGCGCACGCGGCTGACGTCTTGCGGATGAATCCGGGTAAAGATTGATTCGGCATTGAGCAGCAGAACGTCGGGCTCCAGCTCGTAGATCTCGCGGATGCCGTCGCTGGCGTAAATCACGCTGAAGCGCCCGTCGAATTCCATCTTGAACTGATAGATGCCGCCGGGAACGTGGGCACTGAGCTTCTTCAGCAGCACGTCCCGCGCCGCCAAGGCCTCGTGTACACGCTTGCGTTCGGTGATGTCGATGCAGATCGCCAGGTGCCCGACCCACAACCCCTGCTCGTCCAGCACCGGGGTGGCCAGCATGTTCACCGGCAGATGGCTGCCATCCTTGCGCACCAGCGTCCACTCCCGCGCCTCATGCCCGCCGACTTCGCCGCCCTCCACCAGCATCGCCTGGCAGGTCGGGATGGCCTTGCCATAGCGGGCGCTCAATTCTGCCGCACGGGTGATCAGCTCCCTTGGGAAATGCAGGTTTTCCAGGGTCATGTGGCCGACCACCTCGGCGCTGCGATAGCCGAGCATCTGCTCCGCGCCGGGGTTGAAGGTGTTGATCACGCCGCGCAGGTCGGTGGCGATGATTGCCACTTGCGTGGCCGCGTTTAGCACTCCGCGCAACTGGCCATGGGTGCCCCGCAGTTCCTGCTCGCGCTCATGCAGCTCCTGAGTGCGCAACTCAACCATGCGCAAGGCCCGCTGACGCTGACTGACCAGCACATACAGCAGCGCACTGAGCAACAGGCTGAGCAAACCGCCGAGGACCACCACGCTGCCAACCGACGAATGGTTGGCTTGCAGGAAGGCTTCGCTGGGCGAGATATCGACCTGATAGTCATGATCGGCCATGCGCACCAGCCGCGTGGTCGACAGATCGCTGGGCGCCGGGTCATTGGTCGACTCGAACAGCACCTCGTGCTGATCATTGGTCGACAGGTCGAGGATGCGCACCGAGAGGTAATCATGCAGGGCGTCCGGCAGCCCGTCGGCGAGCAACTGGCGCATGCTGATCACCGCCATCACATAACCGAAGGACTTGGGCTCACCCTCACGCCGCACCGGCGCCACCAGCAGCACGCCCCGCGCATAGGCCGGCTCGATACTGACCAGATGCATCGGCTGCGACACCGCCAGGCCGCCGAGCTGGTCGGCACGCTCCAGGGTCGAACGACGCAGCGGCTGGGCCAGCAAGTCATAACCCAGTGGGGAACCGAGGCGGCTCTGGGTCTGGCTGTACACCACGACGACGTATTCATCCCGGGCGGCGGCCAGTTGCAGTTCGCCGCGGGTATTGAGTTCGCGCACGCTGAAGGTGGTAATGCCTTCGTCACGCACCCGCTGCTCGAACGCGGCGCGCTCGGCACCGCTCACCCGCAAGGCGAACGAATAGGCCTGGGTGCGCAGTAATAAAGGTTGGGTGTAGCCATCGAATTCGGCACGGGACACCGATTCTGAGTTGGCGAAGAACCGGCGCAGGCCGTCGAGGCGCTGCTCCTGATCCTGAAAGCGTTCTTCGATACGGCTGTAACGCTCATTGGCCAGCAGTTGGAAACGCTGGCGCAACTGGCTGTGAAACTGATTGAGGGTGGCCCAGGCCAGCAGCCCCGTGAGAATACCGCCGGCGAGCAATACCAGCAGCGCGACCAGCCAGGCCGAGACTTCTTCGCTGATAAAACCCAGGATCTTGGGGCGCACGGGGTGCAACGACATATGGGCCACTCACTACGCCAGTACTTACGGGATAACCCCATTGGCCGTGAGTGAGTTATAGCTATTAGCCATTAATTTGGCTAGCTCTGATCGGATCCAAGAACCTTTAAAATCAAGGCTCTGTGGATCCAATTATGCAGAGCGTCAACGAGCCGTGATTTTCCAGGCGCGGTGGATCTTGCCGTTGCGGGCGAAATCCGGGTCGATGGTGCTGGCGGTGATTTCCTCGACCGCATAACGCTCGGCCAGGTTGTCTTCGAGCTGGAACTTGCGGAAGTTGTTGGAGAAGTACAACACACCGCCGGCTGCCAGACGCGCCATGGCCAGGTCGATCAACTGCACCTGGTCACGCTGCACGTCGAAGATCCCTTCCATGCGCTTGGAGTTGGAGAAGGTCGGCGGGTCGATGAAGATCAGGTCGTACTCGTCCCGGCTGCTTTCCAGCCACGCCATCACATCGCCCTGCTCCAGACGGTTCTTGTCGGAGAAACCGTTGAGCGACAGGTTGCGGCGCGCCCAGTCGAGGTAGGTTTTCGACAGGTCGACGCTGGTGGTGCTGCGAGCACCGCCCTTGGCCGCGTGCACACTGGCGGTCGCGGTGTAGCAGAACAGGTTGAGGAAGCGCTTGCCGGCCGCCTCTTTCTGGATCCGCATGCGCATCGGCCGGTGATCGAGGAACAGACCGGTGTCGAGGTAGTCGGTGAGGTTCACCAGCAACTTCACGCCGCCCTCGGTGACCTCGTTGAACTTGCCCTGGGCCGCCTGACGCTCGTACTGCTTGGTGCCGCTCTGACGCTCGCGGCGTTTGACCACCACGCGGCTCTTGTCGATGTTCAGTGCCTGCGGGATGGCCGCCAGCGCATCGAACATGCGGATCGAGGCCTTTTCCGGGTCGATCGACTTCGGCGCGGCGTATTCCTGAACATGCACCCAGTCGTGGTACAGGTCGATGGCCATGGCGTATTCCGGCATGTCCGCATCGTAGACGCGGTAGCAGTCGATGCCTTCGCGCTTGACCCACTTGCCCATGGCCTTGAGGTTCTTCTGCAGGCGGTTGGCAAACATCTGCCCGCCTTCGCTCAGGCGTGGTTGCTCGATCACCGGAGCCGGGGCCGGCGTCGGTTTGATCGGGTTGCCGTTCTTGTTGTACTTGCGCTCTTGCGGCTCGTCCGGCGTCTGATCGTAGGCGGCTTGCTCGCGCTCGGCCTGACGTTGCTCCGGGGTACGACGCTCGCCAGTGACGAACTGGTCCGGCAGCACTTTGATCAACAGCAGCTTGCACGGCAACGCGCCGTTCCAGAACGAATACTGTTTGTGGCTGCGGATGCCCATGCGCTTGCCCAGGTCCGGCGCGCCGGTGAACACCGCGGCCTCCCAGTTCAGGCACGCCTGACGCAGGCGCTCGCCAAGGTTCTGATAGAGGTACAACAGGCTGGCTTCGTCACCCAGACGCTCGCCGTACGGCGGGTTGCAGATCACCAGACCTTTCTGGTTCTGGTCCGGACGCGGTTCGAACGTCGCGACTTCGCCCTGATAGATCTTGATCCATTCGCTCAGGCCGGCGCGCTCGACGTTGTTGCGGCCCGGCTGGATCAGCCGTGGGTCGGCTTCATAACCACGGATCCACAGTGGCGGCTTGGCCAGACCGGCAGCGGCGCGCTCGACGGCTTCTTCGTGCAGTTTCTTCCACAGCGCCGGTACGTGCCCCAGCCACGCGGTGAAGCCCCACTGCTCGCGACGCAGGTTCGGCGCCATATCGGCGGCGATCATGCCGGCTTCCACCAGGAACGTGCCGACACCGCACATAGGGTCAGCCAGTGCGCCACCTTCGGCAGCAATGCGCGGCCAGCCGGAACGGATCAGGATCGCGGCTGCCAGGTTTTCCTTCAGCGGCGCAGCACCCTGCTGCAGACGGTAGCCGCGCTGGTGCAGGCTGTGGCCGGAGAGGTCGAGGGACAGGATCGCTTCGCCGCGATCCAGACGCAGGTGGATGCGCAGGTCCGGGTTGAGTTTGTCGATGCTTGGACGATCGCCCTGCGGGGTGCGCAATTTGTCGACGATGGCGTCCTTGACCTTCAAAGCGCCGAAATGGGTGTTGTCGATGCCCGAACCGTGGCCGCTGAATTCAACAGCCAGGGTGCCGTCGGCCAGCATGTGATCCTGCCAGTCGACGTCGAGCACGCCGTGGTACAGGTCTTCGGCGTTTTTCATCGGGAAGCGCTTGAGCACCAGCAACACCCGGTTGGCCAAGCGCGACCAGAGGCACAGGCGATAGGCGGTTTCCATGGTCGCCATGCCACGCACGGCGGAGGTGTGCTCGCGCGCTTCTTCAAGGCCAAGCCCGACGGCTTCCTCGATGAGCAGGCCTTCAAGGCCTTTGGGGCAAGTGAGGAAGAGTTCGAAACGGTCGGACATGGTTTTTCCAGAGCCTTTGGCTAATGAACCGGCAACGCATTGCCGGTCCGGTTTTCAATCAGGCGCTTTTCTACAAGAGCGCCCGCGTGGCACGAAGGTGTGCCGTTCCATCCCCGCTGCTCGGGTCAAAGGAGCTTAGATGCCGGGACAGATAAAAAAGTTGATGCAACAAAATGACTCAAAGCAACCCTTCGTCGAAAAGTACCCGACGGTAAACGTGGGTCATTCTCACTAAGGCATTAAACCTGTCATACAGCGCAGGGCCGATCATACCGGGGTTTGGTGAATAAACATTCATGAAACCTGCCGTTACTTATCGCCATAGCACCCTTTTCGTTACGTCCTTATGACAAAACGGTCATTCCCTCGATGTGACTCATTGGTTAGAACTGGACACAGGTTGACGTCGCAACGGCGTCAACACCTTGGCTCGCCACGCCGGCAGCGAGCCGCCAACGGCAGAGTTTTTCTGCCAGACCTCAATTGAGGTCGACGCGACAAAAACAGTCAACAAGTGAGGGAAACACCCTATGAGAAGACTTAAGCGTGATCCGTTGGAAAGAGCATTTTTGCGCGGATATCAATATGGCGTTGGTGGCAAATCCCGTGAGCTTTGCCCATTTACTCTACCGTCGGTACGTCAAGCCTGGATCAACGGCTGGCGAGAAGGACGCGGCGACAACTGGGACGGTATGACCGGCACTGCGGGAATCCACAGACTCAACGAACTTCACGCCGTCGGCTGACACAGGGCATTTATTCCGACACGACAATCTGATTTCGCAACACCCTGATCACCATGCACGTCCTTCCCGGACGGCGGGCTACGGCCCAAGGGCTCCTTCGAGGAGCCCTTTTTTATGCCTGCCTTTTTTGTCCGATGATCAGCGCTTGGCAGCGATGGCGTCCACGGATTCGCGGATCAGCGCCGGGCCCTTGTAGATGAAGCCCGAGTAGATCTGCACCAGGCTCGCGCCGGCAGCGATCTTCTCGGCCGCATGCTTGCCTTCGGTGATGCCGCCGGCCGCGATGATCGGCAGCTTGCCGCCCAGCTCGGACGCCAGCACTTTCACGGTATGGGTGCTCTTCTCACGCACCGGCGCACCGGACAGGCCGCCTGCCTCGTCACCGTGCTCCATGCCTTCGACGCCCACGCGGCTGAGGGTGGTGTTGGTCGCGATCACCGCGTCCATCCCGGTTTCGATCAGCGCTTGGGCGACTTGCGCGGTTTCTTCGTCGGTCATGTCAGGCGCGATCTTGATCGCCAGCGGAACATGTTTGCCGTGGCGCAGGGCCAGTTCGGCGCGACGTGTGGCCAGATCTGCCAGCAATTGCTTGAGCGAATCGCCGAATTGCAGGCTGCGCAGGCCCGGAGTGTTCGGCGAACTGACGTTGACCGTGACGTAACTGGCGTGAGCGTAAACCTTGTCCAGGCAGATCAGGTAGTCATCCACCGCACGCTCGACCGGGGTGTCGAAATTCTTGCCGATGTTGATCCCCAGCACGCCCTTGTATTTGGCCGCCGCCACCCGCGCCAGCAGGTTATCCACACCGAGGTTGTTGAAACCCATGCGGTTGATGATCGCCTCGGCTTCCGGCAGACGGAAAATCCGTGGTTTCGGGTTGCCCGGCTGCGGACGCGGAGTCACGGTGCCGATTTCGACAAAACCGAAACCCAGCTGCGCGAAGCCGTCGATGGCCGCGCCGTTCTTGTCCAGACCGGCCGCCAGACCTACCGGGTTCGGGAACTGCAGGCCCATAACGTTCACCGGCAGCGACGCCGGCGCCTTGCACAGCAAGCCGTTGAGGCCCAAACGCCCGCCCGCGCCGATCAGATCCAGCGACAGATCGTGGGAGGTTTCCGGGGAAAGTTTGAACAACAGCTGACGGGCCAGGGTGTACATGGGCGGCTATGACTCGGGCGGCGAAAAGAGGCGGCGATTATAGCCGGGCATCGCCCTGCCGCGCGAGGCGCATGCGCAAATCCGCTGCGCTGGCATATGCCTTGCACCTGCTCCTGCATCAGCCCGCAGGCCAATGACGGCAGGCGGGCAAGGACAATGACGTCGTCACCGGGATTTGCCTCGACAAAGTCCGGGACGGCGTTTTTTTTGAGGGTGGCTTCATGACTCAAACCTCCGTCGGGCCACTGGCCTGGGTCAACGGCAGCGATGCCCCGGAAAAAAGCGCGATCAACCTGGGTTTCATGGCCCTGAGCGACTGCGCTTCGGTGGTGGTCGCCGCCACCCAGGGCTTTGCCCAGCCTTACGGCTTGACCCTGAACCTCAAGCGCCAGAGTTCATGGGCCAACCTGCGGGACAATCTGGTCAGCGGTGAACTCGATGCCGCCCACAGCCTGTACGGCCTGATCTACGCGGTGCACCTGGGCATCGGCGGCGTTGCTTCCACCGACATGGCGGTGCTCATGGGGCTGAACCAGAACGGCCAGAGCCTCAACCTGTCTCACGGTTTGCTGAGCCTGGGCGTGACCGGTCCTGAGGCGCTGGACCGCCACGTGCACCAAACCCGCGCAAGGCTGACCTTCGCCCAGACCTTCCCCACCGGCACCCATGCCATGTGGCTGTATTACTGGCTGGCGAGCCAGGGCATCCATCCGTTGCAGGATGTCGACAGCGTGGTGGTGCCACCGCCGCAAATGGTCGCGCACCTGCAGGCCGGTCGCATCGACGGCTTCTGCGTCGGCGAACCGTGGGCCGCCAGCGCCGTACAGCAAAATCTCGGTTTCACCCTGGCGACCAGCCAGACCATCTGGCCCGATCACCCGGAAAAAGTCCTCGGCTGCACCCGCGCCTTTGTCGAGCAATACCCCAACACGGCCCGGGCGCTGGTGATGGCGATCCTCGAAGCCAGCCGTTTCATCGAAGAAAGCCAGGAAAACCGCCGCAGCACCGCGCACCTGCTCAGCGCCGCCGAGTACCTCGACGCCCCGGTGTCCTGCATCGAACCGCGCTTTCTCGGCGCCTACGACGATGGCTTAGGCAACCGCTGGCAAGACCCGCACGCCCTGCGCTTTCACGGCGATGGCGCAGTGAATCTGCCGTATCTGTCGGACGGCATGTGGTTCATGACCCAGTTCCGCCGTTGGGGTTTGCTGCGCGACGACCCGGACTACCTCGCCATCGCCCGTCAGGTGCAGCAACTGGCGCTGTACCGCGACGCCGCCAGCGCGGTCGGTGTGCAAGTCGGCACCGAGGACATGCGCAGCAGCCAGTTGATCGACGGCAAGGTCTGGGACGGCAGCGACCCGGCCGCCTATGCCCGAAGCTTTAAATTGCAAGCATTGAGCGACCTCGCTCCCCTTCTCGCCCACCGCTGACAGGAGACCGCGAATATGCTGCGCATTCTGCTGATCAACGACACGGCGAAGAAAGTCGGCCGCCTGAAAGCTGCGCTGACCGAGGCCGGTTTCGAGGTCATCGACGAGTCCGGCCTGACCATCGACCTGCCGGCGCGCGTCGAAACGGTGCGTCCGGACGTGATCCTGATCGATACCGAGTCACCGGGCCGCGATGTGATGGAACAAGTGGTGCTGGTCAGCCGCGACCAGCCCCGGCCGATCGTGATGTTCACCGACGAGCACGACCCCGGCGTGATGCGTCAGGCGATCAAGTCCGGGGTCAGTGCCTACATCGTCGAAGGCATCCACGCACAACGCCTGCAGCCGATTCTTGACGTGGCCATGGCCCGCTTCGAAAGCGACCAGGCCCTGCGCGCCCAGCTTCAGGCCCGCGACCAGCAACTGGCCGAGCGCAAGCGCATCGAACTGGCCAAGGGCCTGCTGATGAAAATGAAGGACTGCAACGAAGAAGAGGCCTACACCCTGATGCGCCGCCAGGCCATGAGCCGCCAGCAGAAACTGATTCAGGTGGCGGAGCAGATCATTGCCATGAGCGAGTTGCTTGGCTGAGCTGGCACAAATCTCGCTAAGCAATCCCTACAGGTAACCAACGGCGGTTGCCCCACCCACGACAAAGACGTCGCTCACCTTCTTCGCCCCTTTCGGCGATCCGGGTAGCGGCGTTTTTGCGTTTTGGCCCCACTGACCGGGGCCGGTGGTGCGGCCGTGGCGGCGCCCCACTGTGCTGGTTCTGACTCCTTCTCGAGATTCTCTACCGCTGAGGTGCGCGATGAATAAAAGCTTCTGGAAATCCGGCCACACCCCGACCCTGTTCGCGGCCTTCCTGTATTTCGACCTGAGCTTCATGGTCTGGTATCTGCTCGGCCCGTTGGCGGTGCAGATCGCCGCCGACTTGCACCTGACCACCCAACAGCGCGGCCTGGTGGTGGCCACACCGATTCTGGCCGGAGCCGTGCTGCGCTTTGCGATGGGCATGCTCGCCGATCGCCTGTCGCCGAAAACCGCCGGCCTGATCGGTCAGGTGATCGTGATTGGCGCGCTGTTCGGTGCCTGGAAACTCGGTATCCACAGCTACGAACAGGCGCTTCTGCTTGGCCTGTTCCTCGGCATGGCCGGCGCTTCGTTCGCCGTGGCGCTGCCGCTGGCCTCGCAATGGTATCCGCCGGAACATCAGGGCAAGGCGATGGGCATCGCCGGGGCCGGCAATTCCGGGACCGTGTTCGCGGCGCTGATCGCTCCGGTACTGGCAGCGGCGTTCGGCTGGAGCAATGTGTTCGGTTTCGCCCTGATTCCGCTGATCCTGACACTGGTGCTGTTTGCCTGGCTGGCGAAAAACGCGCCGGAGCGACCAAAAGCCAAATCCATGGCCGATTACTTCAAGGCCCTGGGCGACCGCGACAGTTGGTGGTTCATGTTTTTCTACAGCGTCACCTTCGGCGGCTTCATCGGCCTGGCCAGCGCCCTGCCCGGCTATTTCAACGATCAATATGGTTTGAGCCCGGTCACCGCCGGTTACTACACCGCCGCCTGCGTGTTCGGCGGTAGCCTGATGCGCCCGCTGGGCGGTGCGCTGGCCGACCGTTTCGGCGGGATTCGCACATTGCTGGCGATGTACACGGTGGCCGCAGTTTGTATCGCAGCGGTCGGGTTCAACCTGCCAAGTTCCTACGCGGCGCTGGCACTGTTCGTCTGCACCATGCTCGGTCTCGGCGCGGGTAACGGCGCGGTGTTCCAACTGGTGCCGCAGCGCTTTCGCCGGGAGATCGGCGTGATGACCGGGCTGATCGGCATGGCCGGCGGCATCGGCGGTTTTGCCCTCGCCGCCGGTATGGGCGCGATCAAACAGAGCACCGGCAGCTATCAACTGGCACTGTGGTTGTTTGCCAGCCTTGGCGTGTTGGCATGGTTCGGCCTGCATGGCGTCAAACGCCGCTGGAGAACCACCTGGGGTTCGGCGGCCGTGACCGCTGCCCGGGTCTGAGGCCCGCATGGCCCTACAACTGAGCTTCGCCGAAGCCAGCGCCACCGGACCGCGCACGGAGAATCAGGACGCTTTGCGCCTGGTCACGCCGGCCCCGGCGCTGGCCGCCAGCAAGGGGTTTCTGTTCGCCATCGCCGACGGCGTCAGCCTGTGCGCCGATGGTGGTCTGGCTGCGCGCTCGACCTTGCAGGCATTGGCGCTGGACTACTACGCCACCCCGCAGACCTGGAGCGTGGCTCAGGCGCTGGATCGCCTGTTGCTCGCGCAAAACCGCTGGTTACAGGCCAATGGCGGTGGGCAGCCGTTACTCACCACCGTCAGCGCCCTGGTCCTGCGCGGCAGACGCTTTACGCTGGCGCATGTGGGGGATTGCCGGGTCTATCGCTGGCACGCCGACACCCTGCAGCGGATCACCGAGGATCACGTCTGGGAGCAGCCGGGCATGCAGCACGTGCTCAAGCGTGCACTGGGCCTGGATCAGCATCTGGTGCTGGATTTTCTCGACGGCGAGCTGCGTGAGGGCGAAAGCTTCGTGCTGCTCAGCGACGGTGTCTGGGCCGTGCTTGGCGACACGGCCATCACCGGAATCCTGCGCGATCAACCGGATCTGCACAGTGCGGCACAAACACTGGTCAACGCCGCGCACCTGGCCGGCAGCCAGGACAATGCCAGCGCCTTGCTGGTGCGGGTGGATGCCGTGGGGGAAGCGAGCATCGGCGATGCGCTGATCCAGTTGCAGCAATGGCCCCTGCCCCCGACGCTCAAACCGGGCCAGACCTTCGAAGGCTGGCAGGTACAAGGCAACGTCGGCCAGAGCCAGCAATCGCTGCTGTATCGCGTCCTCGACAACCAAGGCCAGGCGTGGCTGTTGAAGACCTTGCCCACACGGTTGGCGGACGATGCCCACGCAGGCCAGGCCTTGCTGGCGGAGGAATGGTTTCTCAAACGCGTGGCCGGGCGACACTTCCCTGAAGTCCATGGCGCCAGTCAGCGTCAGCATTTGTACTACGTGATGCGTGAATATTCGGGGATCACCCTGGCGCGGCTGTTCGAGCAACGCGGGCCGCTACCGCTGGCTCAGTGGCAGGATGTGGCCGAACGCCTGCTACGTGCCGTCGGTCTGCTGCATCGGCGGCAGATTCTGCACCGCGACATCAAACCGGAAAACCTGCTGCTGGGGGACGACGGCGAGTTGCGCTTGCTGGATTTCGGTCTGGCGTATTGCCCCGGCCTGTCGCAGGACACGCCGTCAACGTTGCCCGGCACTCCTAGCTACATCGCCCCGGAGTCCTTTCGGGGAGATGCACCCGAGGCTCGTCAGGATCTGTATGCGGCGGGCGTGACGTTATATTTCCTGCTTACCGGGCACTTCCCCTACGGAGAGATCGAAGCCTTCCAGCGTCCGCGTTTCGGCGTGCCGGTGAGTGCGGCTCGATATCGGCCGGATCTGCCGGAATGGCTGGCGCAGTGTCTGGAACGTGGCGTCTCGGCCGATCCGTTGCAACGCTATGAAACCGCCGAGGAATGGCTGCTCACGCTGGAACAGGGTGAACGCCTCAGCCTGAATGTACGCCCTCGTCCTTTGCTCGAACGGGAACCGCTGAAGGTCTGGCGGACATTGGCGTTACTGGCGCTGCTGGGCAATCTGGTGCTGCTGTTCCTGTTGCTTCATGGCTGACTCGTCGCTCCATTAGCGGGCAAGCCGCATCCAATCGGTGCAAAAACCACAATGACTCTCCGGCCAATACCTGCGCCACCTCAATGAATTCGCGGCTCACCGCGACTTGGCACAACCACTGCATTAACGTGTTCAACTGACATAAAGCCCGACCTTCAACGACGAAGGCCAGGCTTCCCGAGAGAACGGGACAAGGACAAAGGCGTCCTCGCTAGGTAACTGGCGGGACGCCTTTTTTGTTTGCGCCATTTTTGTCGAGCAAGGCCTGACTGCCCATAAGAGGCAAGCCCGAAGCTCCCCGGAGAACCTGATGAAAAAACTCAAACTGGTGATGATCGGCAATGGCATGGCCGGGGTCCGTACCCTGGAGGAACTGCTCAAGTTGAGCAACGAACTGTACGACATCACGGTCTTCGGCGCCGAACCCCACACCAACTACAACCGCATCCTGCTGTCACCGGTACTGGCCGGCGAGCAGACCTTCGAAGAGATCGTGCTCAACGACCTCGACTGGTACCTGCAAAATAACATCAAACTGCTGCTCAACCGCAAAGTGGTAGAAATCGACCGGGTCAAGCGCCGGGTGATCGCCGAGGACGGCACCGAGGCCGAATACGATCGCCTGTTGATCGCCACCGGCTCGACCCCGTTCATCCTGCCGATCCCCGGCAATACCTTGCAGGGCGTGATCGGTTACCGCGACATCGCCGACACCCAGGCGATGATCGACACCGCCAAGACCCACAAGCACGCCGTGGTGATCGGCGGCGGCCTGCTCGGCCTCGAAGCGGCCAACGGCCTGATGCTGCGCGGCATGCACGTCACCGTAGTGCACCTCGGTGAATGGCTGCTGGAACGGCAACTGGACAAGACCAGCGGCCAGCTCCTGCAAACCGCCCTCGAATCCCGTGGCCTGCGCTTTCGCCTGTGCGAACAGACCCAGGCCCTGCACGACGCCGGCAACGGCCGCGTTGGCTCGGTGCAATTCAAGAACGGCGACATCATCCCTGCCGATCTGGTGGTGATGGCCGCCGGCATCCGCCCCAATACCGAGCTCGCGGAAAAGGCCGGCATCCCGTGCAATCGCGGGATTCTGGTCAACGACACCCTGCAGACCTACGACCCGCGCATCTATGCCATCGGCGAGTGTGCCAGCCACCGTGGCATCGCCTACGGCTTGGTTGCACCGCTGTTTGAACAGGCCAAGGTCTGCGCCAACCACCTGGCGCAACTGGGTTTCGCCCGCTATCAGGGTTCGGTGACGTCGACCAAATTGAAGGTCACCGGCATCGACCTGTTTTCCGCCGGCGACTTCATGGGTGGCGAAGGCACCGAGACCATCACCCTCTCCGACCCGATCGGCGGGGTGTACAAAAAACTGGTGATCAAGGATGACGTGCTGGTCGGTGCCTGTCTGTACGGCGATACGGCAGATGGCGGTTGGTATTTCCGGCAGATTCGTGAGAATCACGCCATCGGCGAGATCCGCGATCACCTGATGTTTGGCGAAAATGCCTTGGGCGATGTAGGACATCAGGGCCAGGACAAGGCCATGAGCATGGCCGACAACGCTGAAGTCTGCGGCTGCAACGGCGTGTGCAAGGGCACCATCGTCAAGGCGATTCAGGAACACGGTCTGTTCAGCGTCGACGAAGTGAAGAAACACACCAAGGCCGCCAGCTCCTGCGGCTCCTGCGCCGGGCTGGTCGAGCAGATCCTGATCAACACCGTCGGCGGCGCGGCGGACGTCAAACCAAAAAGCGAAAAAGCCATCTGCGGCTGCAGCGACCTCAATCACGGCCAGATCCGTCAGGCCATCCGCGAGCAGCACCTGCTGACCATCGCCGGCACCATGAGCTATCTCAACTGGCGCACCCCGAACGGCTGCGCCACCTGCCGCCCGGCCCTCAACTACTACCTGATTTCCACATGGCCCGGCGAGGCCAAGGACGATCCGCAGTCGCGGCTGATCAACGAGCGGGCCCACGCCAACATCCAGAAGGACGGCACCTACTCGGTGGTGCCACGGATGTGGGGCGGCGTGACCAACCCGTCGGAACTGCGGCGGATCGCCGACGTGGCGGACAAATACCAGGTGCCGATGGTCAAGGTTACCGGCGGCCAGCGCATCGACCTGCTGGGAATCAAGAAGCAGGACCTGCCCGGCGTGTGGAAAGACCTCGACATGCCGTCCGGCCACGCCTACGGCAAATCCATCCGCACCGTGAAAACCTGCGTCGGCAGCGAGTTCTGCCGCTTCGGCACGCAGAATTCGACCCAGTTGGGCATCGACCTCGAACATGACCTGTTCAACATGTGGTCGCCGCACAAAGTGAAGCTGGCGGTCTCCGGATGCCCGCGCAACTGCTCGGAAGCAGGGATCAAGGACGTAGGAATCATCGGCGTCGATTCCGGCTGGGAGATGTACATCGGTGGCAACGGCGGGATCAAGACCGAAGTCGCCGAGTTCTTCGTCAAGCTCAAGACCGCCGAAGAAGTGCGCGAATACAACGGCGCGTTCCTGCAGCTGTACCGCGAAGAAGCCTTCTACCTCGAACGCACCGTGCACTACTTGCAACGGGTCGGCATGGAGCACATCAAGAAAGCCGTGCTGGAAGATCCCGAGCGCCGCAAGGCCCTGAACGAGCGCCTGCAATTCTCCCTGTCGTTCGAACAGGACCCATGGAAAGAACGCCTCGCCCAGCCGCAACTGAAGAAAGAGTTCGACGTGATTCCCGTGAAAAACCTGGAGGTGCCGGCATGAACTGGCTCGATATCTGTGCCCTGGAAGAGATCAACGCCCTCGGTTCGCGGATCATCGCCGGGCCCAAAGGTGACATCGCGATCTTTCGCACAAGCGACGACGAAGTTTTCGCACTCGATGACCGCTGCCCGCACAAGGGTGGCCCGCTGTCCCAGGGCCTGATCTACGGCAAGCGCGTGGCCTGCCCGCTGCACAACTGGCAGATCGACCTGCAATCCGGCGAAGCCCAGGCACCGGACGTCGGTTGCGCACACCATCACCCGGCCCGGGTCGAAAACGGCCGCGTGCAACTGGCCCTGCGGGACGCCGTCTGATGAACCGCCAGACGACCGCCTCGACCTGCTGTTATTGCGGGGTCGGCTGCGGCGTGCTGATCGAGCATGACAGCGAGCGCATCCTCGGCGTCAGCGGCGATCCAGCGCATCCGGCCAACTTCGGCAAACTGTGCAGCAAAGGCTCGACCCTGCACCTGACCGGTGATCTGGCGGCCCGGGCGTTGTACCCGGAATTGCGCCTGGGCAAAGGTCTGGCGCGCAGCCGCTGCGACTGGGACACCGCGCTGGAACACGCCGCCAACGTGTTCGCCGAAACCATCGCCGAACACGGCCCGGACAGCGTGGCGTTCTACATCTCCGGGCAGTTGCTGACCGAGGACTACTACGCCTTCAACAAACTGGCGCGGGCGCTGGTCGGCACCAACAACATCGACAGTAATTCCCGGCTGTGCATGTCTTCGGCGGTGGTCGGCTACAAGCGCAGCCTCGGCGCCGACGCACCACCGTGCAGCTACGAGGACCTGGAGCTGAGCGATTGCGTGATGATCGTCGGCAGTAACATGGCCTACGCCCACCCGGTACTGTTTCGTCGGCTCGAAGAGGCCAAATCCCGCCGCCCGCAGATGAAGGTCATCGTCATCGACCCACGGCGCACCGATACCTGTGATTTGGCAGATCTGCATCTGGCGATTCTGCCGGGCACCGATGTCGCTTTGTTCCATGGGATTTTGCATCTGTTGTTGTGGGAAGACTGGATCGACCGCGACTTCATCAAGGCCCATACCGAAGGCCTTGCCGAGCTGAAAAGCCTGGTGCGCGATTACACCCCGGCCATGGTTTCGCAGTTGTGCGGGATCAGCGTCGAGCAGTTGCAGCAATGCGCCGAATGGGTCGGCACCGCGCCGAGCTTTCTGTCGCTGTGGTGCATGGGCCTGAATCAGTCCACCGCCGGCAGCGCGAAGAACAGCGCCCTGATCAACCTGCACCTGGCCACCGGGCAAATCGGCCGGCCCGGTGCAGGACCTTTCTCCCTGACCGGTCAGCCAAATGCCATGGGCGGACGGGAAACCGGCAGCCTCTCCAACCTGTTGCCCGGTCATCGTGAGGCCGCCAACCCGGAACACCGCGCAGAAGTGGCGGCGTATTGGGGCGTAGATTCGCTGCCGGAAAACACCGATCTAAGCGCCATCGAACTGTTTGAGCAAGTGCGCAACGGCAAGATCAAGGCGTTGTGGATTGCCTGCACCAACCCGGCGCAATCGATGCCGGACCAGAATACTGTGCGGGCTGCGCTGCAGGCTTGTCCGTTCGTGGTGTTGCAGGAAGCGTTTCGCACCACCGAAACCGCGGCGTTTGCCGACCTGCTGTTGCCGGCGGCCAGTTGGGGCGAGAAGGAAGGCTCGGTGACCAACTCCGAGCGGCGGATTTCCCACGTCCGCCAGGCCATTGCCGCACCGGGTGAAGCGCGACCGGACTGGGCGATCACGGTGGATTTCGCACAACGACTGGAGAAACGTCTGCGCCCGCAACAGCCGAGCCTGTTTGCGTTTGATCGCCCCGCGCAGTTGTTCGATGAATTCAAGGTACTGACCCGTGACCGCGATCTGGACTTGTCCGGCATCAGTCATGAATTGCTCGACGAAATCGGGCCGCAGCAATGGCCGTTTCCTCAGGGCGCCCGGCAAGGCACGCCACGGCTGTACCGCGACGGCATATTTCCTACAGCCAGTGGTCGCGCGCAGTTCGTTGCCGATCCTTATCGTGCGGCCAAGGAGCAACGGGACGCACGCTTTCCACTGACCCTGATCACCGGTCGCCTGCGCGATCAATGGCACGGTATGAGCCGCACCGGCACAGCGGCGCAGCTGTTCGGGCATGTCAGCGAAGCCGTGCTGAGTCTGCACCCGGACGAATTGCGCCGGCACCGTTTGCAACCGGGGGATCTGGTGAATCTGAAAAGTCGTCGTGGCGCAGTGGTTGTGGCGGTCGGCAGCGATGACAGTGTGCGTCCGGGCCAGGCCTTTCTGCCGATGCATTGGGGTGACCGCTTTCTCAAGGGCGGCGTGAATTGCCTGACCCTGCCCGCATTCGATCCCTTGTCCAAACAACCGGAACTCAAGCACAGCGGTGTACGCCTGGAGCCGGTGAATCTGCCCTGGCAGCTTTTCGCACTGATCGAGGGCGATGTTCAACGGCACTTCGAGGCGCTTCGACCGCTGTGTGAGGCGTTTTCCTACGTCAGCCTCAGCCTTGTCGGTCGCGAGCGTCCGGCGTTGCTGATACGCGCTGCCAGCGTCGCTGCGCCCGATCCGCAATTGCTGCGCGAAATCGACCAGTGTCTGGCCCTGATCGACGGTCCGGTACTGGCCTATGACGATCCGCGCCGGGCCATCGGCAAACGGGTACGCATCGAGAGCGGGCGAATCACGGCGATCCGCCTCGCTGGCGAGACCCTCGCCCGGCATTGGCTGCAAGGCCTGTGGCTGGAGGGCCGCGCAGATGAACAACTGCGGCGCTGGCTGCTGGCGCCGATGAGCGCGCCGCCAGGCAATGCCGGAGTGCAAAGCGTTGCCGACAAGACCTTGTGCAATTGCAGGAACGTCAGCCACAGCGCGGTCTGCGCCGGGATTCGTGAAGGTCTGGATTTGCAGGGTTTGAAAAACACACTGGGCTGCGGCACGCAATGCGGTTCCTGCGTCCCGGAAATCAAGCGTTTGCTGGCCGCCGAAGCACGGCCGGTCGCCGTTATCTGAAGAGGAAAACACCATGAACGCAAAAGTCTGGCTGGTGGGCGCAGGTCCTGGCGACCCTGAATTGCTGACGCTCAAAGCCGTGCGTGCCCTGCACGAAGCGGATGTGGTGCTGATCGACGATCTGGTCAATGACGCAGTGCTGGAGCACTGCCCTGGCGCGCGGATCATTCCGGTCGGCAAGCGCGGCGGCTGTCGCTCGACGCCTCAGGCATTCATTCATCGGCTGATGCTGCGTTATGCGCGCCAGAGCAAATGCGTGGTGCGCCTCAAGGGCGGCGATCCCTGCATCTTCGGCCGTGGCGGTGAGGAAGCGCAGTGGTTGCGTGAGCGCGGAGTTGAAGTGGAGTTGGTCAATGGCATCACTGCCGGGCTGGCCGGGGCGACGCAGTGTGATATTCCGCTGACTTTGCGCGGCGTGGCGCGGGGTGTGACGCTGGTCACCGCGCATACTCAGGACGACAGCCAATTGAACTGGCAGGCGTTGGCGCAAGGCGGAACGACCTTGGTGATCTACATGGGGGTAGCCAAACTCAGCGAGATTCGAGAGCAATTACTGGCAGGTGGGATGGCGATAGAGACGCCGGTGGCGATGATCGAGAACGCCTCCCTGCCGCAGCAGCGGGAATGCCGTAGTGATCTGACGGGGATGGAGGAAGCGGCCAGCAGGTTCCAGCTCAAAAGCCCGGCCATTCTGGTGATTGGTGCGGTGGCAGCTTCTGCGGCCCGAACCGATTTGCTCGCATGGTCAGCCAATCAGTCAGCCTGATCATTACGGCTTTCACCAAATCGCAGACAAAGAAAAGCCCGGCCTAAGCCGGGCTTTTCTCAAAGCAGCGAGCTAATTACTTAGCTTGAGCTTCAACCTGAGCTTCTACGCGACGGTTAACGGCGCGGCCAGCTTCGGTTTTGTTGTCAGCAACTGGACGGGTTTCGCCGTAGCCAATCGACTGAACGCGGGACGATTCAACACCGTACTGGTTAACCAGAACTTGCTTAACGGCGTTTGCACGACGCTCGGACAGTTTCTGGTTGTAAGCGTCAGGACCGACGGAGTCAGTGTGACCTTCAACAGTGGTGTGAGTCGATGGGTACTGCTTCATGAAGTCAGCCAGGTTCTTGATGTCAGCGTAGCTGTTTGGCTTGACGACCGACTTGTCGAAGTCGAACTTCACGTCCAGCTCTACACGAACAACTTCAGCAACTGCCGGGCAGCCATCAGCGTCAACAGTTACGTTGGCTGGGGTGTTCGGGCACTTGTCAACGTTGTCGCAAACGCCATCGTTGTCGCTGTCGGAGCAGACTTCAGCTGGAGCTGGAACTGGAGCAGCAGCAGGCTTGTTGCCGCCACCGAAGTTCACGCCCAGACCGATTACTGGAGCGTAGTTCCAGCGACCGTTGTCCAGTTTGTAGTCAGCGTCTACACCAGCACGGGCGTAGAAGTTTTCAGCGAAGTAGTACTTAACGCCAGCGCCAGCGTTCAGGTAGGTCGACTGGTCGCGACCGGTGTGGCCGTCAGCGGCTACGTTGGTCAGGCTGCCGTGCTTCACACCGCCAGCAACGTAAGGACGCAGAGCGTCACCAGCGTTGTTGAAGTGGTACTGAGCGATCAGGCCGAAGTTGTCGCCATCCAGCTTCTGGCTGCCAGTGCCGTCGTTCGAACGGGTGTGGTTGTTCTTGTCGTAGGTGAAGTTCAACGACACGTCGTCGGTCAAGAAGTAACCGATAGAGGCGCCTGGGTTGAAGCCGTCTTCGACATGGTTAACGCTGTCGTTGTACTGCTTCTTGTAGAACAGTTCGCCTTCAACTGCGCCTTGGCCTTGTGCCAGTGCGCCGAACGAAGTAGCGGCAATCAAAGAACCAATGGCCAAGCCCAAGGTGTTTTTCAGTTTCATCCGTTAAATCCCCATCTGGTGATTGTGAAGCAGTCCCGCAAACCGGGGGACAACTCGGCGGCAAGTCTATCAGAACTTGCCTACACGTAAGAGATATTTGCGCCGAACTAAGTTTCAGCAATGCCTGCAAATTTCTCACGCAATTTATCTAGAGCACGTTTGTACCGCATTTTTGTAGCACTCAAACCCATGTGCATGATGTCTGCGATCTCCTGAAATTCCAGCTCTGCGACAAAACGTAGCACCAGAATTTCACGGTCAATCGGGTTCACATACACCAGCCAGCGATCAAGTCCGCCCTTCTCCTCGGGTTTCGGCGCCTTTTCTTCGGACGCTTCCTCGAGGGGGTCAAGACTCAGTGCGTCCATCAAGCGACGCTTTCGCCGTTCCTTCCGATACTGCGTGATGCATTCGTTGTAAGTGATGCTATATAGCCATGTCTTGAACTTCGATTTCCCCTCGAAGTTCTTCAGGCCGTACAGCACCTTCAGCATCACTTCCTGACAGACATCGTCTGCGTCGCGATCGTTCCCAAGATACCGCGCACAAACGTTAAATAGTGTTCGCTGGTAACGCCGCATCAGTTCTTCATAGGCGCGCGTCACGTGAAACAGCTCGGTATGCGAGCGCGCGACCAACTCCTCGTCAGAGAGCTCGCGGGGGTCGTAGCGCGTGGATAGCGTTTGGGCTTTATTCAAAACAAGTCGTGCCGACAGTCAGGTCAATGTCCACCGCTGCCAGCATCAGCTGGCATTTTGCGGCGGCATACATTAGCAGGGTTTGCCGGATTAGCGGCTACTCACATGCTGTTCCAGCAGGATCCGATTGGAGAGAGAGACTAGCTCACCCTCATCGGTCAGCAATGTGGTCTTAACCGTGCCGATCTCTTCGATCTGGCCTTCGACCTCGCCAACACGCACTTGTTGCCCAACCTGATACAACTCACGCACATAGATTCCCGCAAGAATCTGACCGGCAATTTCCCGGCTTCCCAAACCCATGGCCAGCGCAACCGCCAGACCAACGGTAATCAATACAATGACGATCACATGGTTCAGCAGGTCGGTCTTGACCTCGAGCTGACTGATCGCGACCGAGATACTGATGATGATCACCAGGCCCTGGGCAATACGCCCAAGTCCTGAAGCGTAGTCCAGTCCGACGCCTTCTGCCGCACCGCGTACCAGACCGTTGGCCAGTTGCGCCAGCAATACACCCACCAGCAGCACCAACGCGGCGCCGAAAACTTTCGGCACATACAGCGCCAACATATCCAGCGTAGCTGAAACTCGCTCAAGTCCAAGGGATTCTGCCGCAGAAACCAGGAAAATCAGCAGAACGAACCAGTAGACGATTTTTCCGATCAGGGTCGAGATCGGCACTTGCAGTCCCGCACGGGACATCAATTTGGTCAGGCCGGTGCCGCCCATCAGGCGATCCAGACCGAGCTTGGCCAGCAGTTTGGACAGCAAGGTGTCCAGCAGCTTGGCCACGACGAAGCCCAACAGCAGCACCACCAGTGCGCCGAACAGGTTCGGGATGAAATTAGCGACTTTGGTCCACAACGCAGTCATTGCCGTGACGAGGCTCTGAGTCCAGAGATCAAGTTCCATATTCAATCAGCCTTATCAGCAGTGCGAGCGTTAGGTTTACGGAGACGGGAAACCGGCGCGACATGAGCCGAGCCGTTGTTCAGGGCGATCATCAGCGCGGGCAGCCAGCGGCCCAGCAGGCTGAACAGATCACCGGCGCCGACCTGGCGGTTGGCGGTTTTGAGTACGCGGCCCAGGCAGGCATCGTCGTCGCGGCCGGACGGCGAGGCGTTGAGCATGTCGCGCAAAGACTGTTCAAACGGATCGTGCATACGCACCTCTCGTGATGTCTGTGAAAGACGCGGGCAGATTTGGTCGGGTCACATGGCGCATCGTCATACCCAGCGCAATCGGCGGAACAACCACCATTGTCCAAGGGCCACCAGAACCATCAGCAGGCACGCCACCAGGAATCCGTAGGGGCTCCCGGAAAGAGGAATTCCGCCGACGTTGATCCCCAGCAGGCCGGTGAGAAAACTCATCGGCAGGAAGATCCCGGTGATGATCCCGAAGCGGTACATGGTGCGATTCATGCGCACGCTCAAACGCCGGTCTTCGGTGTCCAGCACAAGCCCCACGCGCTCTCGGGTCAATTCGAGCTCTTCGAGATAGCGGGTCAGGCTGTTGTTCAATTCATTCCAGTAGTCCGCGTCGTCATCGACGAACCATGGCAGTTTTATCCGCGTCAGCTGTCCGAAAATATCCCGTTGCGGTGCGAGAAAACGCTTCAGTCCGGCCGCCCGACGACGGATGTGCAAAACCGCTCCGTGCTCGGGGGTATACCGTTCGTCGGCATCCAGTTTTTCTTCCTCGTCATCGACCACTTCCGAGAGGCAAGTGACCAGATCCTGCACCTTGTTGGTGAGGTATTGGGCGAGATAGAGAATGAGCTCGGACGAGGTTTTCGGGCCCTTGCCCTCCCCCAGCATCGCCAGCAGTTCATCGGTGGCGCGCAAGGGGCGCAAACGCAGGGAAATCACACGCTGGGCCGACGCGAAAATCCGCACCGACACCATATCTTCCGGCTCGGCACCGGGATTGAGGTTGACCCCGCGCAAAAACAGCAGCAATTCGGAATCGGGCAACGGCAACAGACGTGGACGGGTGTTCTCTTCCAGCAGCAGATCGCAGGTGAATTCGTTGAGTCCGCTGGATTTGCGCAGCCAGGTCTGGGTCTGCGGATGACTGCGATCCCAGTGCAGCCACAGGCTTTCATGGGCCTGCAGCTGCAGATCGTCGAGTTCAGTCCGGGCTATCGAACGCGCACCGCCTTTACCGTCCAGCACCAGGGCATGCACCAGCCCCCATTGCGCGTTTTCTTCCTCGAACATCCTCACCCCGGTTCTTGCCGCGTTTTATTCAGGCATTTTCAGCGGGCTCGGCGAAATGATCACGCCGTTGTTGTCCGCATAAATGTATTGGCCCGGATGAAAGGTGACACCCGCGAAAGTCACCGGCACGTTGAGATCGCCGATACCGCGCTTGTCAGTCTTCATCGGGTGGCTGGCCAGTGCCTGCACGCCCAGATCGGTCTGGGCGATGACATCCACGTCACGGATGCAACCGTAGATCACCAGCCCTTCCCAACCGTTTTTCGAGGCCTTGTCGGCCAGCATGTCGCCCAGCAGCGCACGCCGTAGGGAACCGCCGCCATCGACCACCAGCACCTTGCCATTGCCCTTGAGTTCAACCTGTTCCTTGACCAGCGAGTTGTCTTCGAAGCACTTGATGGTCACGATTTCGCCGCCGAAGGAATCACGGCCGCCGAAATTGCTGAACATCGGTTCCAGCACCTGCACCAGCTCCGGATAGGCGTCGCACAGGTCAGGCGTGAGGTAATGGTTCATCGAATAACTCCTGTAACAAGGAAGACGATCAAGGATGTCGCACTCTTTTGAAACGAGATCCGGTGGTCGCTGTTTACCTTAGTTCATGCAATGGTCGCTGAGCGAACCTGAACACAAGCTGAAACGTAATAGCGAAACAGTCACCAAATGTGACCGGAACCGTCCAATGCGTCATATCTTAGCCGCAAGCCGACTCGAACGAAATGCCCTTTTCAGAGCCTTCCGCTCATCCTGCCGCCGCCAGGTCCACCTTTTCGCCGAGTAATGGTGTGTGCTGGTCAGTCAACCAGCGTGCCACCAGCGGCCAGACTTCAACCTGGGCAGCCTTGCTCACCAGCATCTCGACATGGCCGAAGTTTTCGCTGAAGCCCTGCTCGCGCCCCAGATTAATGAATTGCTTATGCTCGGAGCCAATCTGCTCGAACAGCTTGCGACAGGCCCAGGCCGGATCCTGATGATCGCCGGCCGCCGTCACCGCCAACACTGGCACCTGAACATCGGCAAGTCCTGCCCACCAATCCTTGTCCTTGTCGCCGAAACGCCCGAACAGGCCGTACCAGCGCATGCTTTCCAGCGCGAGGCCGATCGGTTCGTCCTCCGGGCCACGCTTGAGCCGCGAGCCGGACAACTGGGCAAAACGCTTGAGAATGAAGCGCCCGCTCCACTCCACCGGTGGAATCTTCAGCGGCCAGTAAGTACGACTGACCTGCGTGCCGAAAAACGCTGCCGACGCCACGGCCGGTTCGCCAAGGTATTCGCCGCCCAGCGCTGCCGCGAGCGTAATGCCGCCCAGCGAATGACCAATCCAGTGCGGAATCTGCCCGCTCTGCTCACGCACGAACGCGGCGATGGCCGGCAAATCGTAACGGGCGTAATCGGCGACGCGGTTGCGGCGATAGTCCTCGTTGCGCTGGGACATGCCGTGGCCACGCATTTCCGGGATCCACACGTCGAAGCCCAGGCGCGTGAGGTAAGCGCCCAGCCCCAGGCCTTTCGGGGAAAACCAGAAGCGCCGGTTGGAGAAGCTGCCGTGCAGCAAGATCACCGGCACACCGCGTGTCGCCGGTTCATCGGCCATGCCGAGACGGGTCACCGCGATTTCCACGGACCAGTCGGGGCTGTTGCCCGGTTTCAAACGGTAGATGTCTTCGCTCAGATCACCGCGACGTTCGGCGCTGATCAGAGCGACAGGAAAAAGGTTGCTGCTGCTTTGCATAATGCTCTTGCACAAAAAAGGGCGGCATCCGGAGAGCTCGCCCTACTTCAATCTTAAAGCCCCGGCCCGGTTCAGAGGGCCGGGGCTTCATTCACGACTTATTCCGCCTGACCTTCGGCCAGGAAGAACCAGGTTTCCAGCACGGTGTCCGGGTTCAGGGACACGCTTTCGATGCCCTGCTCCATCAGCCACTTGGCCAGGTCCGGGTGGTCCGAAGGGCCCTGACCGCAGATACCGATGTACTTGCCGGCCTTGTTGCACGCGGCAATCGCGTTGGCCAACAGCTTCTTGACCGCCGGATTACGCTCGTCGAACAGGTGCGCGATGATCCCGGAGTCACGGTCCAGGCCCAGTGTCAGCTGGGTCAGGTCGTTGGAACCGATCGAGAAACCGTCGAAGAATTCGAGGAATTCTTCAGCCAGGATCGCGTTGGACGGCAGTTCGCACATCATGATCACGCGCAGGCCGTTGTCGCCGCGCTTCAGGCCGTTTTCGGCCAGCAGATCGACCACCTGGCTCGCTTCGCCCAGGGTACGGACGAACGGCACCATGATTTCGACGTTGGTCAGGCCCATCTCGTTGCGCACGCGTTTCAGCGCACGGCACTCGAGTTCGAAGCAGTCACGGAACGATTCGCTGATGTAACGCGAAGCGCCACGGAAGCCCAGCATCGGGTTTTCTTCTTCCGGCTCGTACAGTTTGCCGCCGATCAGGTTGGCGTATTCGTTGGACTTGAAGTCCGACAGACGCACGATGACCTTCTTCGGTGCGAATGCAGCCGCCAGGGTGCTGATGCCTTCGACCAGCTTTTCGACATAGAAGCCGACCGGATCGTCGTAACCGGCGATGCGCTTGTCGACGCTTTCCTTGATGTCCTGCGGCAGGCCGTCGTAGTTCAACAGCGCTTTCGGGTGCACGCCGATCATGCGGTTGATGATGAATTCCAGACGGGCCAGGCCCACACCGGCGTTAGGCAGCTGCGCGAAGTCGAAGGCGCGGTCCGGGTTGCCGACGTTCATCATGATCTTGAACGGCAGCTCCGGCATGGCGTCCACGGAGTTCTTCTTGATGTCGAAGCCCAGTTCGCCTTCGAAGATGTAACCGGTGTCGCCTTCGGCGCAAGACACGGTCACACCCTGGCCGTCCTTCAGCAGTTGGGTGGCGTTGCCGCAACCGACAACAGCAGGAATACCCAGCTCACGGGCGATGATCGCCGCGTGGCAGGTACGGCCGCCACGGTTGGTGACGATGGCGCTGGCGCGCTTCATCACCGGTTCCCAGTCCGGGTCGGTCATGTCGGAGACCAGCACGTCGCCCGGCTGGACTTTGTCCATTTCGGACACGTCGCGGATGATCCGCACCTTGCCCGCGCCGATGCGCTGACCGATGGCACGGCCTTCCACCAGCACGGTGCCGGTTTCCTTCAACAGGTAACGTTCCATGACGTTGGCCTGGGTGCGGCTCTTCACGGTTTCCGGACGCGCCTGCACGATGTACAGCTTGCCGTCGTCACCGTCCTTGGCCCATTCGATGTCCATCGGGCAGCCGTAGTGCTTCTCGATGATCATCGCCTGCTTGGCCAGTTCGCTGACTTCGGCGTCGGTCAGGCAGAAACGTGCGCGGTCGGCCTTGTCGACATCGACGGTCTTCACGGAACGACCGGCCTTGGCCTCGTCGCCGTAGATCATCTTGATGGCCTTGCTGCCCAGGTTGCGACGCAGGATCGCCGGACGACCGGCCTCCAGCGTGCCCTTGTGGACATAGAATTCGTCCGGGTTCACCGCGCCCTGTACGACGGTTTCGCCCAAGCCGTAGGCGCCGGTGATGAACACCACGTCACGGAAGCCGGATTCGGTATCGAGGGTGAACATCACGCCGGCGGTGCCGGTTTCCGAACGCACCATGCGCTGCACGCCGGCAGACAGGGCAACCAGTTTGTGGTCGAAGCCCTGGTGCACACGGTAGGAAATGGCACGGTCGTTGAACAGGGAAGCGAACACTTCCTTGGCCGCGCGGATGACGTTTTCCACGCCACGGATGTTCAGGAAAGTTTCCTGCTGACCGGCGAACGAAGCGTCCGGCAGGTCTTCGGCGGTGGCGGAGGAACGCACGGCCACGGCCACATCGGGATTGCCGGCCGACAGCGCGGCGAACGCGGTGCGGATCTCGGTGTTCAGTTTTTCAGGGAATTCGGCTTCCATGATCCATTGGCGGATCTGGGCGCCGGTCTTGGCCAGCGCGTTGACGTCATCGACGTCCAGGGCGTCGAGAGCCTTGTGGATCTGGTCGTTGAGGCCGCTCAGCTCGAGAAAGTCGCGATAGGCCTGCGCGGTGGTGGCGAAGCCGCCGGGGACCGACACACCGGCACCGGCCAGGTTGCTGATCATCTCGCCCAGGGATGCGTTCTTGCCCCCACATGCTCAACATCGTGTTTGCCGAGCTTATCGAGGGAAACTACGTACTCTACCAAGGTGATCTCTCCACTAACTGTGTTGGAAAAGCTCAGAAACCGGCGGCTCGGGGGAGCATCGGCCGGTTGTATGGCCTGGACCTGGAAAATAAGTGAGAATGCGGGCCATTGGCGGCCGACAAATCGCGCCTATCATATCCAGAAATACTCATTAGCTTAAGGCCCAAGGTGCAAATGAAACGATCTGCTTTCTTTATCTCCGATGGCACCGGCATTACTGCCGAAACCCTGGGTCAAAGCCTTCTGGCGCAGTTCGAAAACATTACCTTCACCAAACTCACGCGGCCCTACATCGACAACGCGGACAAAGCGCGGGCCATGGTACAACAAATCAACAAAGCCGCTGAAACCGATGGTTTCCGGCCGATTATCTTCGACACCATCGTCAATCAGGACATCCGTGAGATTCTCGCAACCTCCAATGGTTTCATGATCGACATTTTCTCGACGTTCCTCGCCCCGCTCGAACAGGAACTGACCGAGCATTCTTCCTACACCGTCGGCAAATCCCACTCGATCGGCCACAACTCCAACTACATGGAACGGATCGAGGCGGTGAACTTCGCCCTCGACAACGATGACGGCGCCCGTACCCACTATTACGACAAGGCCGACCTGATACTAGTGGGCGTGTCGCGTTGTGGTAAGACGCCGACGTGTCTGTACATGGCGATGCAGTTCGGCATCCGCGCGGCCAACTACCCGCTGACCGAAGACGACATGGAACGCCTGCAACTGCCGGCCGCCCTGCGCGCCCACCAGCACAAGCTGTTCGGCCTGACCATCGATCCGGACCGCCTCACCGCGATCCGCAACGAACGCAAGCCGAACAGCCGCTATTCGAGCTACGCGCAGTGCGAGTTCGAAGTGCGCGAAGTGGAGAACCTGTTCCGCCGCGAAAACATCCCGCACATCAACTCCACGCATTTTTCCGTGGAAGAGATTTCGGCGAAAATCCTCGTGGAAAAAGGCGTGGAACGGCGGTTCAAGTAACACCGACCCGGCCAACCTGTCCGCAGGCTGAATGAAGTCTCACAAGCCCGGCCCAGGGCCGTGTTTTTTACGCCTCTGTAACATTCCGAAATATACAATCCGCGCAAGTTGCGTATCCGGCCGCCAACCGGATGCGCCAACCCTCTCGGCCCGTTGAATTCAGCGGGCCCGCAGCATCCAGCCTCCCCATTGAAGTCAAGGAATGAGCGTCCGTTCATTCCCGGGTGCGCCGTGCAGACTGAAGCTACGCTCAGACTGCCGCGCCTCCATTCAGAGCACTGCAGGAATCACTGCTTATGAATAAAGTGTTCCGTCACTACATACCGGCCTCGACCCGACGCCTGCTGCCCAATCGCTGGGACTTGATCGCCATGCCGCTGGTGATCGGCTTCCTGCTGTTTTTCTCCATCGGTGCCCGGGAAACCTGGGCCCCGATCGGCACGCTGCAAAGTGAAGTGGTTTCACTCGACCCGGCCAACCTGCCGGAATACGCCATGCGCACCACTTTGCGCATGCTCGCGGCGATGGTCGCAGCACTGGTGTTCACCCTGCTCTACGGCACACTGGCCGCGAAAAGTCGCCGGGCCGAAAAACTGCTGGTGCCGGTGCTGGACATTCTGCAATCGGTGCCCGTGCTGGGTTACATCTCCTTCACCGTGACCTTTTTTCTGTTGCTGTTTCCCGGCCGGGTTCTGGGCGCGGAATTCGCCGCGATTTTTGCCATTTTCACCAGTCAGGCGTGGAACATGACGTTCAGCTTCTATCAGTCGCTGCGCATGCTGCCGGGGGATCTGGTGGAAGTCTCGACCAACCTGCAACTGTCCGGCTGGCAGAAATTCTGGAAGCTCGACGTGCCCTTCGCGATGCCCGGACTGGTCTGGAACATGATGATGAGCATGTCCGGCGGCTGGTTTTTCGTGGTGGCCTCGGAAGCGATCACCGTGGGCGACCAGACCATCACCCTGCCCGGGATCGGCTCGTTCCTGGCCCTGGCCATCGCGCAAAAAGACATGCACGCCGTGGGCTACGTCATCCTGACGATGATCGTGGTCATCCTGATCTATGACCAGTTTCTGTTCCGCCCGCTGGTGGCCTGGGCCGACAAGTTCCGCATGGAAAACACCGCCTCGCAGACCGCTGCGCCGGAATCCTGGGTTCTGAATCTGATCCAGCGCACCCGGATGATCCAACGCATTCTGCGCCCCATCAGCCGCGCCATCAGCCGCCTCGGCAACATGCGCCTGAACCTGCCGCGTTCGGCGCGCAAGGTCATGGCCTCGGAAAGCCCCGCCACCACCAAGGCCATCGACTGGATCTGGGGCTCGTTTATCGCGCTGCTGACTGCGTACGCGCTGTACCACATCGTGCTGTATGTCGGCACGGAAGTGACGTTCGCCGAGGTCGGGCATGTGTTGTTGCTGGGGCTGTACACCCTGTTGCGGGTGGCCGGGCTGATCTTTATCGCCTCGCTGATCTGGGTGCCGCTGGGCGTGATGATCGGGCTGCGTCCGGCCCTGGCGGAAAAAATCCAGCCGCTGGCGCAGTTTCTCGCGGCGTTCCCGGCGAACCTGCTGTTCCCGGTGTTCGTCATCGTGATCCTGCGCTACCAGTTGAACCCGGATATCTGGCTGAGCCCGCTGATCGTGCTCGGGACACAGTGGTACATCCTGTTCAACGTGATCGCCGGGGCCAGTGCCTTCCCCAATGACTTCAAGGAAGCCGCCGCCAATTTCCGCATTCGCGGCTGGCTGTGGTGGCGCAAGGTCATGCTGCCGGGGATCTTCCCGTACTACGTGACCGGCGCCATCACTGCCTCGGGCGGCGCGTGGAACGCCAGCATCGTTTCCGAATTCGTTTCCTGGGGACAGGACAAGGTCGTCGCCCATGGCCTCGGCGCCTATATCGCGCAAACCACGGCCGCCGGCGACTTCCCGAAAATCACCCTCGGCGTGGTGGTCATGGCGTTCTTCGTCGTGGCCTTCAATCGCCTGGTCTGGCGACCGATGTACGCCATGGCCGAAAACAAACTTCGCCTGAACTGACGGGATTCGATGTGATGAATACCTATACCGAACACACTGGCGCCACACCCGAAATTTACTCGCTCACCGACGTGAACCGGGTGTTCGGCAAGGGCAAGGACGAGCTGCAAGTGCTCAGCGGGGTCAACCTGGCCCTGCACGAAGGCGAGATCGTCGGCATGCTCGGCCGCTCCGGCTCGGGCAAATCCACCCTGCTGCGGATCATCGCCGGCCTGATCGAGCCCTCATCCGGGGAAGTCCTGTACAACGGCAAACCGCTGGACGGCCCGGCCGAAGGCGTGGCCATGGTGTTCCAGACCTTTGCCCTGTTCCCGTGGCTGACGGTGCTGGAAAACGTCGAGGCCGGCCTGCAAGCCTTGCAGGTCGAGCGCAAGGAAGCGCGCAAGCGTGCGCTGGCGGCCATCGACCTGATCGGCCTGGACGGTTTCGAAAACGCCTACCCTCGTGAACTGTCCGGCGGCATGCGCCAGCGCGTGGGTTTCGCTCGCGGGCTGGTGGTCAACCCGACGCTGCTGTTGATGGACGAACCTTTCTCGGCGCTGGACGTGCTGACCGCCGAAACCCTGAGAAACGATCTGCTGGACCTGTGGAGCGGCAAGCAACTGCCGATCAAATCGATCCTGATCGTCACCCACAACATCGAAGAAGCGGTGCTGATGTGCGACCGCATTATGGTGCTGTCGTCCAACCCCGGACGGCTGGTGGCGGAAATCAAGGTGCCGTTCGCCCATCCGCGCAATCGTCTGGACCCGGCGTTCCGGCAGATGGTCGATGACATCTACGCACAGATGACCGACCGCCGCAGCGCCGACGCCAGCACCGGCAAACCCGAACTGAAAATCAGCAGCCCGCTGCAGGAAGTGTCCACCAACCTGATGGCGGGTCTGATCGAAACCCTGGCGGCCGAGCCCTACAACGGTCACGCCGGCCTGCCCACCGTGGCCGAGCGGCGCTTGCTGGAAGTGGACGACCTGTTTCCGGTGGCCGAGATGCTCGAATACCTGGGTTTCGCCGAACTCAAGGGCGCGGACATCACCCTGACCGACGCCGGCAAACTGTTCGCCGACTATGGCACTCAAGAGCGCAAGACCCTATTCGCCGAACATCTGATCCGCTACATACCGCTGGCCGCGCGGATCCGCCAGGTCCTGCTGGAACGCAATGGCCACCGGGCGCCACGGGTACGTTTCGAGCAGGAACTGGAAGACTCGCTGACCGAAGCCTTCGTCGAGAAAAACCTGGAAATCGTGATTGCCTGGGGTCGTTATGCGGAGATTTTCTCCTACGACGACCACACCGAAACGTTCAGCCTGGAGGATGTCGAGGGCAGCCTTTAGCCCTCGACGATCCCGGCGTTTCAGATCACGAACAAGTCGACAAAACGGTTCACCGGCGTCGCCGCAAGTCGCGCCTGATCCTTGCACAGCGCAAGGATCTCGGCGCTGCGCTGGCCGGTGAAACGCGTGGCCAGGTTCGCCCTGAACTTGTCCTCCAGCAACGGAATACCCTCGGCCCGGCGCCGGCGGTGACCGATCGGGTACTCCACCACCACGTTTTCGGTGCTGGAACCGTCCTTGAAAAACACCTGCACCGCGTTGGCAATCGAGCGTTTGTCGGCTTCGAGGTATTCGCGGGTGAAACGTGGCTCTTCGACGATGACCATTTTTTCGCGCAGCACATCGATGATCGGATGCGCCGCGTGGAAATCGTCTTCGTACTGCTCGGCCACCAGATTGCCGAACGCCAGCGGCACGGCGGTCATGTACTGGATGCAGTGATCGCGGTCGGCGGCGTTGGCCAACGGGCCGACCTTGGAAATGATGCGGATCGCCGATTCGTGGGTGGTGATGACGATACGGTCGATCTCATGCAGACGATTGCGCACCTGCGGGTGCAGAGTCACGGCGGCTTCGCAGGCAGTTTGCGCATGGAATTCGGCGGGGAAGCTGATTTTGAACAGCACGTTTTCCATCACGTAACTGCCAAACGGCCGCGAAAAGCTGAAGGTACGTTTGTCTTCAGGCTTGAGCGCCAGATCGTTGTTGGTGTGGCTGAACAGCACGTCGTAGAAACCCCACTGCTTTGCCGTCAGCACACCGGGAATGCCCATCTCGCCGCGCATCGCGATATCCGCCAGACGCACCCCGCGACTCGAAGCATCCCCCGCTGCCCAGGATTTACGTGAGCCGGCATTCGGCGCATGCCGGTAAGTGCGCAACGCCTGACCGTCGGCAAACGCATGGGACAACGCCGACAGCAATTGCTCGCGATTGGCGCCCATGAGCTTGGCGACAACGGCGGTCGAGGCGACTTTCACCAGAACCACATGGTCAAGGCCTACGCGATTGAAGGAGTTTTCCAGGGCGATCACGCCTTGAATCTCGTGGGCCATGATCATCGCTTCGAGCACATCGCGCACCGTCAGCGGCGCTTCGCCATTGGCCAGACGCTTTTGCGACAAATGATCGGCCACCGCGAGAATCCCGCCGAGGTTGTCCGACGGATGCCCCCATTCGGCGGCAAGCCAGGTGTCGTTGTAATCGAGCCAGCGCACGATGCAGCCGATGTCCCACGCGGCTTTTACTGGATCAAGCCGATAAGACGTCCCGGGGACTCGCGCGCCGAACGGTACGACGGTGCCTTCGACGATTGGGCCGAGGTGCTTGGTGCATTCGGGGAAACGCAGGGCCAGCAGGCCGCAGCCCAGGGTGTCCATCAGGCAGTTGCGGGCGGTGTCGAGGGCTTCGGTGGATTCGATTTTGTAAGTGAGGACGTAATCGGCGATGTCCTGCAGGACATGGTCGTAGTCGGGGCGGTTGTTCAGGTCGACGTTGGCGCTCATTGCGGTTCTCCTGGTGGGGAATGATGAGTGGTGGGGTCTTCCTCAGGGGCTGGTTGGTTTTTTGTTTAGAGCAGATCGTTGGTGTCTGCCTTAGTGTGTTTCGTCAGTTGGATTGTTTCCCTCACCCTAGCCCTCCCGAAACGTCGGACCGCCCGCAGGGAGAGGGGACCGGATGGGGGATATTCAAGCGTTACGCCGACCTGAAAGTCCTTCTGTGAATCCATAATCGACTAGATCTTTCAGGTCGATATCTGACGCCAGACACCTCGGTCGGCCCCCTCTCCCTCCGGGAGAGGGCTGGGGTGAGGGCATCGATTCCGGATCAGAAGGAATCTCCAGGTACACGGACAAAACCTTCCATGAGAACCCGCGCACTACGGCTCATGATCGCTTTCTTCACAACCCACTCACCGTTTTCCAGGCTGGCCTCAGCCCCGACGCGCAACGTCCCGGAAGGATGCCCGAAGCGCACGGCATTGCGTTCAACGCCACCGGCCGCGAGGTTGACCAAGGTGCCGGAAATCGCCGCCGCCGTACCAATCGCCACCGCCGCCGTGCCCATCATCGCGTGGTGCAACTTGCCCATCGACAACGCCCGTACCAGCAGATCAACATCCCCGGCGGCAATCGCCTTGCCACTGGACGCCACGTAATCCGCAGGTTTGGCCACGAAAGCCACTTTCGGCGTGTGCTGACGCTTGGCCGCTTCATCCAGATTGGAAATCAGGCCCATGCGCAGCGCACCGTAGGCGCGAATGGTCTCGAACATCTGCAGCGCTTTCGGATCGCTGTTGATCGCGCTCTGCAGTTCGGTGCCGGTGTAACCGATGTCTTCGGCGTTGACGAAGATCGTCGGGATACCCGCGTTGATCATGGTCGCCTTGAAGGTGCCGACGCCCGGCACTTCCAGTTCGTCGATCAGGTTGCCGGTGGGGAACATCGAGCCTCCGCCGCCCTCTTCTTCCGCCGCCGGGTCCATGAATTCGACCTGCACTTCGGCAGCCGGGAAGGTCACGCCGTCGAGTTCGAAATCACCGGTTTCCTGGACTTCGCCGTTGGTGATCGGCACGTGGGCAATGATCGTTTTACCGATGTTGGCCTGCCACACGCGCACCACCGCCACACCGTTGTGCGGAATGCGGCTGGCGTCCACCAGACCGTTGCTGATGGCGAACGAACCGACCGCCGCCGACAGGTTGCCGCAGTTGCCGCTCCAGTCCACGAACGGTTTATCGATGGACACCTGACCGAACAGGTAATCGACGTCGTGATCGGCCTTGATGCTTTTCGACAGGATCACGGTTTTGCTGGTGCTGGACGTGGCGCCGCCCATGCCGTCGATCTGTTTGTCGTAGGGATCGGGACTGCCGATTACCCGCAGCAACAGGGCATCGCGCGTAGGGCCGGGAATCTGCGCGGCTTCGGGCAAATCTTTCAGGCTGAAAAACACGCCTTTGCTGGTGCCGCCGCGCATGTAGGTGGCGGGGATTTTTATTTGCGGTGCGTGAGCCATGGTGCTCCTTAACGAAGGCATGGGACTTGAAGTCCCATGCCCACATCAGTTGATTTAAACGGCAACCGCCGACTCTTCGAGGAAGTCCTGAGCGAAGCGTTGCAGCACGCCGCCGGCCTCGTAGATCGACACTTCTTCGGCGGTGTCGAGGCGGCAGGTCACCGGCACTTCGACGCGTTCGCCGTTCTTGCGATGGATCACCAGCGTCAGGTCGGTGCGCGGCGTACGGGCGCCGATCACGTCGTAGGTTTCGCTGCCGTCGATGCCCAGGGTCTTGCGGTCGGTGCCCGGTTTGAACTCCAGCGGCAACACGCCCATGCCCACCAGGTTGGTGCGGTGAATGCGCTCGAAACCTTCGGCGGCAATCGCTTCCACCCCCGCCAGACGTACGCCTTTGGCCGCCCAGTCCCGGGACGAACCCTGGCCGTAGTCGGCGCCAGCGATGATGATCAGCGGCTGCTTGCGTTCCATGTAGGTTTCGATGGCTTCCCACATGCGCATCACTTGGCCTTCCGGCTCGACACGCGCCAGCGAGCCCTGCTTGACCTTGCCGTTTTCCACGACCATTTCGTTGAACAGTTTCGGGTTGGCAAACGTTGCGCGCTGCGCGGTCAGGTGGTCGCCACGGTGGGTCGCGTAAGAGTTGAAGTCCTCTTCCGGCAGGCCCATTTTCGCCAGGTATTCGCCGGCGGCGCTGTCGAGCATGATCGCGTTCGACGGCGACAGGTGATCGGTGGTGATGTTGTCCGGCAGCACCGCCAGCGGGCGCATGCCCTTGAGCGGCCGCGCCCCGGCCAGCGCGCCTTCCCAGTACGGCGGACGGCGGATGTAGGTGCTCATTTCGCGCCAGTCGTACAGCGGCGTGACTTTCGGGCCGGTGTCTTCATGGATGGCGAACATCGGAATGTAGACCTGACGGAACTGCTCCGGCTTCACCGACGACTTCACCACCGCGTCGATTTCTTCGTCGCTCGGCCAGATGTCCTTCAGGCGAATTTCCTTGCCGTCGACCACGCCGAGCACGTCTTTTTCGATGTCGAAACGGATAGTGCCGGCAATCGCGTAGGCCACCACCAGCGGCGGCGAAGCGAGGAATGCCTGCTTGGCGTACGGATGAATCCGGCCGTCGAAGTTGCGGTTGCCGGACAGCACAGCGGTGGCGTACAGATCACGGTCGATGATCTCTTGCTGAATCACCGGATCCAGCGCCCCGGACATACCGTTGCAGGTGGTGCAGGCAAACGCGACGACGCCGAAACCGAGTTGCTCCAGCTCCGTGGTCAGCCCCGCTTCATCGAGGTACAGCGCCACGGTTTTCGAGCCCGGCGCCAGCGACGACTTGACCCACGGCTTGCGGGTCAGGCCGAGCTTGTTGGCATTGCGCGCCAGCAGGCCGGCGGCGATCACGTTGCGCGGGTTGCTGGTGTTGGTGCAACTGGTGATGGCCGCGATGATCACCGCGCCGTCGGGCATCTGGCCGGGCACGTCTTCCCATTTCCCGGAGATGCCTTTAGCCGCCAGATCCGACACTGCCACGCGGGCGTGCGGGTTGCTCGGGCCGGCCATGTTGCGCACCACCGAAGACAGGTCGAAGGTCAGACCGCGCTCGTACTGCGCGCCTTTCAGGCTGTCGGCCCACAGGCCGATCTGCTTGGCGTATTGCTCGACCAGTTGTACCTGCTGGTCTTCACGACCGGTCAGTTTCAGGTAATCGATGGTCTGCTGATCGATGTAGAACATCGCGGCAGTAGCGCCGTATTCCGGGGCCATGTTGGAGATGGTCGCGCGGTCGCCGAGGGTCAACGCGGAAGCACCTTCGCCGAAGAATTCCAGCCACGCACCGACCACTTTCTGCTTGCGCAGGTACTCGGTCAGCGCCAGCACCATATCGGTAGCGGTGATGCCCGGTTGCAGCTTGCCGGTCAGTTCGACGCCGACGCTTTCCGGCAGGCGCATCCACGACGCGCGGCCGAGCATCACGCTCTCGGCTTCAAGGCCACCGACGCCGATGGCGATGACGCCCAGTGCATCGACGTGCGGGGTGTGACTGTCAGTGCCGACGCAGGTATCCGGGAATGCCACGCCGTCGCGCACCTGGATCACCGGAGACATTTTCTCCAGGTTGATCTGGTGCATGATGCCGTTGCCCGGCGGGATCACGTCGACGTTCTTGAACGCCTTCTTGGTCCAGTTGATGAAGTGGAACCGGTCTTCGTTGCGACGGTCTTCGATGGCGCGGTTCTTCTCGAACGCCTGCTGGTCAAAACCGCCCGCCTCGACTGCCAGCGAGTGGTCGACGATCAGTTGCGTCGGCACCACCGGGTTGACCTGCGCCGGGTCGCCGCCCTGCTGGGCAATAGCGTCGCGCAGGCCGGCCAGGTCCACCAGCGCGGTCTGGCCGAGAATGTCGTGGCACACCACACGGGCCGGGAACCACGGGAAGTCGAGGTCGCGTTTGCGCTCGATCAGTTGTTTCAGGGAATCGGTGAGCGTGGCCGGGTCGCAGCGACGCACGAGGTTTTCCGCCAGCACGCGAGAGGTGTACGGCAGGGTGTCGTAGCTGCCCGGCTGGATCGCATCGACAGCCGCGCGGACGTCGAAAAAGTCCAGCGGCGTGCCGGGCAGGTTCTTGCGAAATTCTGTGTTCATCGGTCAGGACTCGGTCACGGTAGTTTCAAAGAGGGGGCGCCTGTACCGGCGCCCTCCCCGGTCAGCGCTGTTCGATCGGCGCGAACTTGCGCTGTTCGACGCCGACGTACTCGGCGCTCGGACGGATGATGCGGTTGTTGGCGCGCTGCTCGAACACGTGCGCTGCCCAGCCAGTCAGGCGCGAGCAGACGAAGATCGGGGTGAACAGCTTGGTCGGGATGCCCATGAAGTGATACGCCGAGGCATGGTAGAAGTCGGCGTTGGGGAACAGTTTCTTCTGCTCCCACATGGTCTTGTCGATGGCTTCCGAGACCGCGAACAACACCTTGTCGCCCACTTCGTCGGCGAGTTTTTTCGACCAGCCCTTGATCACCTCGTTGCGCGGATCGCTGTCCTTATAGATCGCGTGGCCGAAGCCCATGATCTTGTCTTTGCGCTCGAGCATGCCGAGGGTGCCCTTGATCGCTTCTTCCGGCGACGAGAAGCGCTCGATCATTTCCATCGCCGCTTCGTTGGCGCCGCCGTGCAGCGGGCCGCGCAGCGAGCCGATGGCTGCCGTGACGCAGGAATAGAGGTCGGACAGGGTCGACGCACAGACGCGAGCGGTGAAAGTCGAGGCGTTGAATTCGTGCTCGGCGTAGAGAATCAGCGAGACGTTCATCACTTTGACGTGCAGTTCACTCGGCTTCTTGTCGTGCAACAGGTGCAGGAAATGGCCGCCGATGGACGGCTCGTCGCTCACGCAGTTGATGCGTTTGCCGTCGTGGCTGAAGCGATACCAGTAGCACATGATCGCCGGGAACGCGGCCAGCAGGCGGTCGGTCTTGTCGCGTTGCTCGGAGAAGTCTTTCTCCGGCTCGATGTTGCCCAGGAACGAGCAACCGGTGCGCATCACGTCCATCGGGTGGGCGTCGGCGGGGATGCGTTCCAGCACTTCTTTCAGCGCTTGCGGCAGGTCGCGCAGCTTGCTCAGCTTGCCTTGATACTCGGCGAGCTGGGCCTTGGTCGGCAGCTCTCCGTAGAGCAGCAGGTACGCGACTTCTTCAAATTGTGCGTCTGCCGCCAGTTCGCGCACGTCGTAGCCGCGATAGGTCAGCCCGGCACCGGCCTGGCCCACGGTGGACAGTGCGGTTTGCCCGGCAACCTGGCCCCGGAGCCCGGCGCCACTGAGTACTTTTGCTTCGGCCATTGTTGTCTCCAATCTTGAATTTGTTAGGGAGTACGGTTGCGGCTTACTTCTTCGCCGCAAACAACGCGTCGAGCTTCTGCTCGAAGGTGTGGTAATCGATGCGATCGTAGAGCTCCATGCGAGTCTGCATGGTGTCGATGACATTCTGCTGGGTGCCGTCGCGGCGGATCGCGGTGTAGACGTTTTCCGCCGCCTTGTTCATCGCACGGAACGCCGACAGCGGGTACAGCACCAGCGACACATCCGCTCCGGCAAGCTGCTCGGTGGTGTACAGCGGCGTCGAACCGAACTCGGTGATGTTGGCCAGGATCGGCGCTTTCACGCGGTTGGCGAACAGCTTGTACATCTCCAATTCAGTGATGGCTTCCGGGAAGATCATGTCGGCGCCGGCCTCGATGCACGCGGCGGCGCGATCCAGTGCCGACTCCAGACCTTCAACGGCCAGTGCGTCGGTGCGGGCCATGATCACGAAGCTGTCGTCGGTACGGGCATCGACGGCGGCCTTGATGCGGTCGACCATTTCCTGCTGGGTGACGATCTCTTTGTTCGGACGGTGACCACAGCGCTTGGCGCCGACCTGGTCTTCGATGTGGATCGCCGCGGCGCCGAACTTGATCATCGACTTCACGGTACGGGCCACGTTGAACGCCGAGGCGCCGAAACCGGTGTCCACGTCCACCAGCAGCGGCAGGTCGCAGACGTCGGTAATGCGGCGCACATCGGTCAGCACGTCATCCAGACCGGTGATGCCCAGATCCGGCACGCCGAGGGAGCCGGCAGCCACCCCGCCACCGGAAAGGTAAATCGCCTTGAAACCGGCGCGCTTGGCCAGCAGCGCGTGATTGGCGTTGATCGCGCCGACCACTTGCAACGGATGTTCGCTGGCGACCGCATCGCGGAAACGCTGGCCTGGAGTGCTCTTGTTGGAACTCATGACTCACCTCGTTCAGTGGCTGTCTTATTGTCGGCGCCGTCCTGGTAATGACGGGCGATGTTGCGTTTCGAGGCGCCGATGTGGCGGCGCATCAACAATTCCGCGAGCTCGCCGTCACGGTCGGCGATGGCATCGAGAATCCGGTGGTGTTCGGCAAAGGCCTGGCGCGGGCGGTTGGGCGTGGTGGAAAACTGGATGCGGTACATGCGCACCAGTTGATAGAGCTCGCCGCAGAGCATTTGCGTGAGGGTGCGGTTGCCGCTGCCCTGGATGATCCGGTAGTGAAAGTCGAAATCGCCTTCCTGCTGGTAGTAGCCGACGCCGGCCTGGAACGCCGCATCGCGCTCGTGGGTCTCCAGCACCCGGCGCAGTTCGTCGATTTCTTCGACGCTCATGCGTTCGGCCGCCAGACGGCAGGCCATGCCTTCAAGGGATTCGCGGATTTCGTAGAGTTCGAGCAGTTCGGCGTGGCTCAACGAGACAACCCGTGCGCCGACATGCGGCACGCGCACCAGCAGGCGCTGGCCTTCCAGACGATGGATCGCCTCGCGCAGCGGCCCGCGACTGATGCCGTAGGTGCGCGCCAGTTCCGGCTCGGAGATCTTGCTGCCCGGGGCGATTTCGCCTTTGACGATGGCGGCCTGGATACGCCGGAAGACGTTTTCGGACAGGGTTTCCGAATCGTCCCCGCTGATGACCGGGGGATCGAGTTGATCCAACATATTGTCGACACCTTTAAATCCAATGCGGCAAAAACTAGCGAATCAGCCGGCACCAGTCAAAGGATAAATGGATATTGTCGACAATCGTCTAATAACGCCCGATATCAGCCCCAAGGGTTATAGACCCGCTCGGGCGCTGGCGCCATAAAACCACCGTGCTAGAATGCCGCCCGCATTTGCGAGTCATTTGCACGGCTTGTCATAAAAAGCTGATAGGCACACGAAGGCGCGCGCAGACAGGATCTCCTGATGCCGTGGCCCTGAACCGAGAACGGAACGCTGCTCGCCAGGATTTATGAGACTCAAGCCCTTCCCCACCTTTTTCTATCTGTTTTGCCTGCCCGGCCTGGCTGTGGCGGGGGAAAAGACTGTGTACGGCCTCAACGAGTACGCCGCCCTCGACGGGATCAACCTGGAAGTGGCGGCGAAACTCGACACCGGGGCGAAAACCGCCTCCCTGAGCGCCCGCGACATCAAACGCTTCAAGCGCAACGGTGAATCCTGGGTGCGTTTCTACCTGGCCATCGACGCTGCGCATTCGCACCCGATCGAACGGCCGCTGGCCCGGGTCAGCAAGATCAAGCGCCGCGCCGGCGACTACGACCCGGAAGAAGGCAAGAAGTACACCGCGCGCCCGGTGATCGAGCTGGATATCTGCATGGGTTCGGCGATGCGCAGCATCGAAGTGAACCTGACCGACCGCAGTGCGTTCCAATACCCGCTTTTGATCGGCTCCGAGGCGCTGAAACGCTTCGATGCGCTGGTCGATCCCAGTCTTAAATACGCTGCCGGCAAACCCGCCTGCGCCATCGCCGCTCATACCGCCGAGTAATTTCCATGCGTTCTCTAACCTTCCACCTGAAAATCCTGATCACCATCCTGGTGCTCCTGGGCGTTTCGGTTACGGCCTATCAGATTTTCGTGCTCGGCATCCCGGTGACCGAAGACGCCACCGACGACTTGTGGAACATCGACGCCAAGGTCGAGTTCGTCGCCAGCACCAAGGATCCGGTGAAGATCCAGATGTTCGTGCCGCCCCTGAGCCGCGATTACGTCAGCCTCAATGAAAGCTTCATCTCCAATAACTACGGTGTGGCGGTCAACCGTGTCGACGGCAACCGCAAAGTCACCTGGTCGGCACGCCGGGCCAAGGGCAACCAGACCCTTTATTACCGTCTGGTGCTGACCAAGCGTTACACCGCCGAGAAAACCAAGGTCAAAGGCCCGACCTTCCGTGACAGCATGGCCATCGAAGGCCCGGAAAAAATCGCCGCCGAAGCCCTGCTCGCGCCGATCCGCCAGCACTCGGCCGACGTCGAAACCTTCATCGGCGAAGCCATCAAACGTGTCAACAATACCAACGACGACAACGTGAAACTGCTGCTGGCGGGCGATCCGTCGACGGCCCACAAGGCAAAAATCGTTGAACTGCTGTTGTCCATCGCCCACGTTCCTGTCGAGAAAGTCCACACCATCCGCCTCGTCGCCGATCAGCCGCAAACCCCTGAACTGTGGCTGCGCAGCTTCAACGGCAACGACTGGCTGTACTTCAACCCGGAAACCGGCGAACAAGGCCTGCCGACCGACCGCCTGCTGTGGTGGACCGGCGATGAAAACCTGATCACCGTCGACGGCGCGAAGAAAGCCAACGTGACCTTCAGCCTGAACAACAGCGAGATGAACGCGATTCGTCTGGCCAAACTGACCGACGAAAACACCGACGCCAACTTCCTGGAATACTCGCTGTACGGCCTGCCGTTGCAGACCCAGCAGACGTTCATGATCATGGTGATGATCCCGATCGGCGTGCTGGTGATCCTGATCCTGCGCAACCTGGTCGGCCTGCAGACCCTCGGCACATTCACTCCGGTGCTGATCGCCCTGGCCTTCCGCGAGACGCAGCTGGGCTTCGGCATCCTGCTGTTTACCGTGATCACGGCGCTGGGGCTGTCACTGCGCTCGTATCTGGAACACCTGAAGCTGCAAATGCTGCCGCGACTGTCGGTGGTGTTGACGTTCGTGGTGGTGCTGATCGCGGCGATCAGCCTGTTCAGTCATAAGCTCGGTCTGGAACGCGGCTTGTCGGTGGCGCTGTTCCCGATGGTGATTCTGACCATGACCATCGAACGCCTGTCGATCACCTGGGAAGAGCGCGGCGCCAGCCATGCGCTGAAAGTGGCGATCGGCACGCTGTTCGCGGCCTCCCTGGCGCACCTGATCATGACCGTTCCGGAGCTGGTGTACTTCGTGTTCACCTTCCCGGCGATCCTGCTGATCCTGGTGGGCTTCATGCTGGCCATGGGTCGCTATCGCGGTTATCGCCTGACCGAACTGGTGCGCTTCAAGGCCTTCCTGAAGAAGGCTGACGCCTGATGTTCGGTTTCTGGAAGACCTGGAAGGCCCTGGAAGCCCGGGGCATCATGGGCATCAATCGGCGTAACGCGGACTACGTGCTCAAGTACAACAAGCGCAGTCTGTACCCGATTGTCGATGACAAGATCATCACCAAGGAGCGCGCGATCAAGGCCGGCATTCATGTGCCGGAACTGTATGGCGTGATTTCCACGGAGAAGGAAATCGACAAGCTCGACGAGATCATCGGCGGGCGCAACGACTTCGTGATCAAACCGGCCCAGGGCGCCGGCGGTGACGGCATCATCGTTATCGCCGACCGTTTCGAAGGTCGCTATCGCACGGTGTCGGGCAAGATCCTCACCCACGAAGAGCTGGAGCACCATATCTCCAGCATTCTCACCGGCCTGTATTCGCTCGGCGGCCACCGCGACCGGGCGCTGATCGAATACCGGGTGACCCCGGATCAGATCTTCAAGAGCATCAGCTACGAAGGCGTGCCGGACATCCGCATCATCGTGCTGATGGGCTACCCGGTGATGGCCATGCTGCGCCTGCCGACCCGGCAATCCGGCGGCAAGGCCAACCTGCACCAGGGCGCCATCGGAGTTGGTGTCGATCTGGCCACCGGCCTGACCCTGCGCGGCACCTGGCTGAACAACATCATCGCCAAACACCCGGACACCACCAACGCGGTGGACGGCGTGCAACTGCCCTACTGGGACGGTTTCATGAGGCTCGCTGCCGGTTGCTACGAGCTGTGCGGCCTGGGTTACATCGGCGTGGACATGGTGCTGGACCAGGAGAAAGGCCCGCTGATTCTGGAACTGAATGCACGGCCGGGGCTGAATATCCAGATTGCCAATGACTGCGGGCTGACGGCACGGACCCATGCGGTGGAAGCGCATCTGGAAGATCTCAAGACCCGCGGTGTGACTGAAACGGTTGAAGAGCGGGTGGCGTTTGCTCAGGAACTGTTCGGGCATATTCCGGTGGTCGAAGGCTGAGTCGCGTTACCGGCCTCCGATCTGCCAATCCCCGACATCCCCTCTAGGAGCAATTCCCCGAGGGGACTACAATCCCTACCCCGCCTCGATGGCCGATCTGCCCCGCCCATGTTGACCTGTTCCGTACACCCGTTGCCCTACCGCGCCAACCCCGCCGACTATTTCGCGGCAATCCGCCATGCGCCCGGCGCCGTGCTGCTCGACAGCGGCCGGCCCAGTGCCGATCGTGGCCGTTATGACTTGCTCAGCGCCTGGCCGCTGGAGCAACTGGCGGTTTTGCCGGACGAGCGTGGCGACGATTTCCTGCAACGCCTGCGGGACAATCTGGCGCGCCTCGGCGAGGCACAGTTGCCTTCGGAATACGAACTGCCGTTCGCCGGTGGCCTGATCGGTTATCTGAGTTACGACTTCGGCCGACATCTGGAAAATCTGCCAAGTCAGGCGCTGGATGATCTGCAACTGCCGGATGCGCGTTTTGGCCTGTATGACTGGGCGTTGATCAGCGATCACCAGAAAGCCACCAGCCAACTGGTGTTTCACCCGTCGGTAAGCGACAGCGAGAAACAACGGTTGATCGATCTGTTCAGCCAACCAGTGATCGTTGAGCTGACGCCCTTCAAGCTGAACACGCCGATGACCGCCGACCTGTCGGCCGACGACTATCGCCAGGCGCTCGAACGCATTCATCAATACATCCAGGCCGGCGACTGCTATCAGGTGAACTTCGCCCAGCGTTTCCGCGCGCCGTGCGCAGGCGACCCATGGCTGGCTTACTGTGCGTTGCGCGAGGCCTGCCCGACGCCGTTTTCCGGGTTCCAGAGCCTGCCCGACGGCAACGCGGTGCTGAGTCTCTCGCCCGAGCGATTTGTCAAAGTCAGCCAGCGCCAGGTGGAAACCCGCCCGATCAAAGGCACCCGCCCCCGTGGCGCGAACCCGGCCGAAGACGCCGCCAACGCCGCCGAACTGCTGGCCAGCCCCAAGGATCGTGCGGAAAACCTGATGATCGTCGATCTGCTGCGCAACGATCTGGGCCGCACCTGCCGAATCGGCTCGGTGCGGGTGCCGGAGCTGTTCAGCCTGGAAAGTTATCCGAACGTGCATCACCTGGTCAGCAGCGTGACCGGTGAGCTGGCGGATGATCGCGATGCCCTGGACCTGATCGCCGGCAGCTTCCCCGGCGGCTCAATCACCGGTGCGCCGAAGATTCGCGCGATGCAGATCATCGACGAACTGGAACCGACCCGACGCGGTTTGTATTGCGGCTCGTTGCTGTACCTGGACGTGCGTGGCGAGATGGACAGCTCCATCGCGATTCGCAGTCTGCTGGTGAAGGATGGACAGGTGTGCTGCTGGGGTGGCGGCGGGATCGTCGCCGATTCGGATTGGGAGGCGGAGTATCAGGAGTCGATTACCAAAGTCAAAGTTCTGCTCGAAACCCTGCAGAACCTCTGACGAGTGTGGCGAGGGCGGTTGTGCCCTCGCCGCAGCATGACTTACAGGCTCAGATCGCGGTTCGAAGCCTTGAGAAATTCCTGCTTCAACTCGCCAAAGCTGTGCACCGCCGGAAACTGCGGGAACTCCCGGATCACGTTATCCGGCGCATGGAACAGAATCCCCGCATCCGCCTCGCCCAGCATGCTGGTGTCGTTGTAGGAATCCCCCGCCGCAATCACCCGGTAATACAGGCTCTTGAACGCCAGGACCGACTGACGCTTCGGATCTTTCTGACGCAACTGATAGCCCGTGACCCGCCCGCTTTCGTCGGTGATCAGACGGTGGCAGAGCAAGGTCGGGAAACCCAGCTGACGCATCAGCGGCTGGGAAAACTCATAAAACGTATCCGACAGAATCACCACCTGAAACCGCTCGCGCAGCCAGTTGACGAACTCCACCGCGCCGTCCAGCGGCTTGAGGGTGGCGATCACTTCCTGAATGTCCGAAAGCTTCAGGCCATGCTCGTCGAGAATGCGCAGGCGCTGTTTCATCAGCACGTCGTAGTCGGGAATGTCCCGGGTGGTGGCCTTGAGCGATTCGATTCCGGTTTTTTCGGCGAAGGCGATCCAGATTTCCGGTACCAGCACCCCTTCAAGATCAAGACAGGCAATTTCCACAGGACACTCCGTTTGTAATGTTTATTGAGTCGAGCGAGCCCGAACTCTAGCGGCTCGACCTGGACCGTGCAACGCAGAGGCTGCCCCGGCGGGCGTTGCTTTTTGTTAACATCGCCGCCATATAGAGCGCCCAGCGCCACCGACCTGTAGGAAGCCGCCCTGATGAGCCCAACGTTCGACGTCGTGGAACTCGCCACGACCTATGCCAACAAATCCGCCCAGGACATCCTCAAACTCGCATTCGCCGAGTTCGGCGATGACCTGTGGATATCTTTCAGCGGCGCCGAGGATGTGGTGCTGGTGGACATGGCCTGGAAGCTGAACAAGAACGTCAAGGTGTTCAGTCTCGACACCGGTCGTCTGCACCCGGAAACCTACCGCTTCATCGATCAGGTGCGCGAGCACTACAAGATCGACATCGAGCTGGTCTCGCCGGACTACACGAAACTCGAACCGTTCGTGAAGGAAAAAGGCCTGTTCAGTTTCTACAAGGACGGCCATGGCGAATGCTGCGGCATCCGCAAGATCGAGCCGCTGCGCCGCAAACTGTCCGGCGTCAAAGCCTGGGCCACCGGCCAGCGCCGCGACCAGAGCCCGGGCACCCGCAGCGCAGTTGCGGTGATGGAAATCGACAGCGCGTTCTCCACCCCGGAGCGCACGCTGTACAAGTTCAACCCGCTGGCGCAGATGACCAGCGAGGAAATCTGGGGCTACATCCGCATGCTGGAGCTGCCGTACAACAGCCTGCATGAGCGCGGATTCATCAGCATCGGCTGCGAACCGTGCACCCGCCCTGTCCTGCCGAACCAGCACGAGCGCGAAGGCCGCTGGTGGTGGGAAGAAGCGACCCAGAAAGAATGCGGGTTGCATGCCGGGAATATCATCAGCAAGGCCTAAGTCTCTGCCCCAATGATGTCCCCCTGTGGGAGCGGGCTTGCTCGCGAAAGCGGTCTGTCAGTCACTGGATCTGTTGACTGGAAGGACGCCTTCGCGAGCAAGCCCGCTCCCACATCTGCTTTGTGGCGCCATGAGAAAAACATGTACACACGAATGTCACCATCGGTGCCATTTATGTGTGCACTTTTCATTTCCGCGCCCTGAAAAGTTACATCCCGCTGCCAAAGCGATCCCTTCCGGCGTCCGCCAAAATCCCTTCCGAAAAATAAATAGCTGTTCGAACGGTCAATTTATATCGCCCGTATTTCAGCGACTTAGCGCCATTCAATAACTTTTCGAAATCAGTGGTGGTTTTCATAGATCGCTGACTGGCACAGATCTGGCTTAAGTGCATACATGTTTTGTATACAAAACCGCAAAACATGAACCCACACTTTCGATCCGCAAGCCTGAAGCGCCCTATCCCGTACAGGCTGCAGATGCCCCGTAACCAGTGATGTTTCAGCGTCGCGACGAAGATCTGCCGAGCCTGAGCGCTCATGCACAGTCATCGCGGCCCGAACATCAGGAGCCTGCCGGAATGCGTACGAGTCTTTCGAACAACAACATCGCGCTGAATCTGCCCTCCTCCTCAACCCTCGACCACACCACGCCCAGTGACGGCATCGCCGAACCGCTGCAACTGAGCCCACGTTTGCACAACAGGGACCTCGCACCGACCAAGGTCGAAGGACGGCGCTGGGGCAAATACAGCATCTTCGCCCTGTGGACCAACGATGTGCACAACATCGCCAACTATTCGTTTGCCATCGGCCTGTACGCCCTGGGCCTGGGCGGCTGGCAGATTCTACTGTCGCTGGGGATCGGCGCGGCGCTGGTGTACTTCTTCATGAACCTGTCCGGCTACATGGGGCAGAAAACCGGGGTGCCGTTTCCGGTGATCAGCCGCATCAGTTTCGGCATTCACGGGGCGCAGATTCCTGCGTTGATCCGGGCGGTGATCGCCATCGCCTGGTTCGGAATTCAGACATACCTGGCGTCGGTGGTATTCCGCGTACTGCTCACGGCGATCCATCCCGGGTTCGCCGACTACGACCACAACTCGATCCTCGGCCTGTCGAGCCTGGGCTGGGTGTGTTTCGTGGCGATCTGGTTCGTGCAACTGGGGATTCTGGCCTACGGCATGGAAATGGTCCGCCGCTACGAAGCCTTCGCCGGTCCGGTGATTCTTCTGACCGTCGCCTGCCTCGCCGCGTGGATGTACACCCAGGCCAACGCGACCATTGCCTGGTCGATCCGCGAACCGCTGACCGGCGGCGAGATGTGGCGCAACATCTTTGCCGGCGGCGCCTTGTGGCTGGCGATCTACGGCACGCTGATCCTCAACTTCTGCGACTTCGCCCGCTCTTCGCCGTGCCGCAAAACCATCAAGATCGGAAATTTCTGGGGTCTGCCGGTGAATATTCTGGTGTTCGCCGGGATCACCGTCCTGCTGTGCGGTGCGCAATTTCAGATCAACGGCCGGATCATCGAAAGCCCGACCGAAATCATCGCGTCGATCCCCAACACGTTCTTTCTGGTGCTCGGCTGCCTGGCGTTCCTGATCGTCACCGTGGCGGTGAACATCATGGCCAACTTCGTCGCCCCGGCCTTCGTGCTCAGCAACCTGGCGCCGAAGTACCTGACGTTCCGCCGTGCCGGGCTGATCAGCGCAACGATTGCGGTGCTGATCCTGCCGTGGAATCTCTACAACAGCCCGCTGGTGATCGTGTATTTCCTGTCCGGCCTCGGCGCCCTGCTCGGCCCGTTGTACGGCGTGATCATGGTCGACTACTGGCTGATCCGCAAAGGCCGGATCCATGTACCGCAGCTATATAGCGAAGACCCGAACGGTGCGTATTTCTACAGCCGTGGGGTCAATCTGCGGGCGGTGGCGGCGTTCATTCCGGCGGCGCTGATCGCCATCGTCCTGGCACTGGTGCCGGGCTTCCACAGCGTTTCGCCCTTCTCCTGGCTGATCGGTGCCGGCATTGCCGGAATGCTTTACCTGATCGTCGCCAAACGCCAACCGCACTACGCCGACGTGGACGGTGAAGCCATCGCCGTCGACAACGTCAGCCACTGAATCTTTTGGCGGCCCTTCGCCGGGCCGCAGAACCAACCGTAATAAGGACTTCCCATGCGAATTCTCGTGGTCAACGTCAACACCACCGAATCCATCACCCAGGCCATCGCCCGTTCAGCGCAAGCTGTGGCCTCCCCCGGCACCGAGATCGTCGGCCTGACGCCGTACTTCGGCGCTGATTCGGTGGAAGGCAATTTCGAAAGTTACCTGGCCGCCATCGCCGTGATGGACCGGGTGATGTCCTACGACCAGCCGTTCGACGCGGTGATTCAGGCCGGCTACGGCGAACATGGTCGTGAAGGCTTGCAGGAGTTGCTCAACGTGCCGGTGGTGGACATCACCGATGCGGCGGCCAGCACCGCGATGTTTCTGGGTCACGCCTATTCGGTGGTCACCACGCTGGATCGCACCGTGCCGTTGATCGAGGATCGACTGAAACTCTCAGGCCTCTGGGATCGCTGCGCCTCGGTGCGGGCCAGCGGCCTGGCGGTTCTGGAGCTGGAACACGAACCGCAGCGGGCGCTGGAGGCGATCGTGCACCAAGCCGAACTGGCCGTGACTCAGGATAAAGCCGAAGTGATCTGCCTCGGTTGCGGCGGCATGGCCGGGCTCGATGAAAAGATCCGTCAGCGTACCGGCGTGCCGGTGATCGATGGCATCACCGCTGCCGTGACCATCGCCGAATCGCTGGTGCGCCTGGGGCTGTCGACGTCCAAGGTGCGGACGTATGCGACCCCACGGCCGAAAACCATCATCGGCTGGCCAGCACGTTTTGCGCGTTGAACCGCTCTGCAAGACCCAGGGTTGAAAATTGCTCGATGATGAAATCGACAAACGCCCGGGTCTTGCCCGGCAACAGTTTGTGTTCGACGTAATAGATGGAGATATTGCCGTCGTCGACGTACCAGTCGGGCAAGACCCGCTGTAACGTGCCCGCCTCCAGATAGCCGACGGCAAACGGCATGCTCACCAACGCAATCCCCAGCCCCTGCGCCGCCGTGGCGCAGGCGGCCTCGGAATCGCTCATGGTCATTCGCGCCGTGAGGGTCAGCGGGCTGTGTTGCTGTGTGCGATGGGTCAACTGCCAGGAACGTACCCGCCCAGTCTGCGGTGAGCGGATCAGGATGCCCTCGTGCAGTTTGAGGTCGTCCGGTTCGCTGATCGGCGCGTGCCGATCCAGATAATCCGCCGAAGCCACCAACACCCGATGCGCCGGTGTCAGCCTGCGCGCCACCACGCCTTGGGGCAGCTCGAAACCACCGCCAATCGCCGCATCGAAACCCTGGCCGATCAGATCGACCTGCCGGTTATCGAAGTGCCAGTCCGGGTTGATCGCCGGGAACCTTGTCAGGAATTCCCCCAGCAACGGCACGATGTACAAGCGGCCGAACACCGTGCCCATGCTGACTTTCAACGTACCCGCCGGTTGACCGCCGGCGCTGGCCAGATTGCTCACGGCATTCTGGATGGTGGTCAGGCTGCCGCTGACCTCACTCAGAAACAATTGCCCCGCTTCCGTCAGGGTCAATCTTCGGGTGCTACGCTGGAACAGCCTCACGCCGAGGCGCGCTTCCAGCTTCGCCACGCTTTTGCCCACGGCGGCCGGTGTCAGGCTCAGGCGTCGCGCGGCTTCGGCAAAGCTGCCGACTTCGGCGCTGCGCACGAAGCATTCGATACTGCTGAAGGTTTCCATGACCGCCATTCCAAACTTTTGGTTTACACAGACTATAGCAACCACGGTCTACTCGCCCGGTGGCGAGGGGCAGATACTCGACACCACACCAAGGCAGCCTGCCTTGAAACTTCTGGAGATCGAACATGACCACTCAACACCTCAGCGGTAAAGTCGCTCTGATTCAAGGCGGCTCTCGCGGCATCGGTGCCGCCATCGTCAAGCGCCTGGCCGCCGAAGGCGCCGCGGTTGCCTTCACTTACGTCAGCTCCGCCGCCAAGGCTGAAGAACTGCAAAACAGCATCACCGCCACCGGCGGCAAAGCCCTGGCGATCAAGGCCGACAGCGCCGATGCCGGTGCCATCCGCAACGCCGTGAACGCAACCGTCGAAACCTTTGGCCGCCTCGACATTCTGGTCAACAACGCCGGTGTGCTGGCTGTCGCCCCGCTGGAAGACTTCAAACTGGAAGACTTCGACCAGACCCTGGCAATTAACGTGCGCAGCGTGTTCATCGCCAGTCAGGAAGCCGCCAGACACATGGGCGAAGGCTCGCGCATCATCAACATCGGCAGCACCAACGCCGACCGCATGCCCTTCGCCGGCGGCGGCGTGTATGCGATGAGCAAATCCGCCCTGGTGGGCCTGACCAAAGGCCTGGCCCGCGATCTCGGCCCACGGGGCATCACCATCAACAACGTGCAGCCCGGCCCGGTGGATACCGACATGAACCCGGCTCACGGCGATTTTGCCGAAAGCCTGATCCCGCTGATGGCAGTCGGTCGTTACGGCAAAGCCGAGGAAATCGCCAGCTTCGTCGCCTACCTCGCAGGCCCGGAAGCCGGTTACATCACCGGTGCCAGCCTGAGTATCGACGGTGGTTTCGGCGCCTGATTGTTTCGAGTGATCGAAAAAAGCCGCCCCTCTATTAATAGAGGGGCGGCTTTTTTATCAGTGGCCTGGTCAGGCCCAATCGAGCGCCGGCAAACCACAGGCACTCGGCGTGAACGCTTTCAATGTACGAAGAATCCCGTCGGCGTGTGCGTATTTTTCATCGGCCATGGCCGCATCGGGAATCGCGATGGCGGTCATGCCCGCTGCTTTCGCGGCTGTCACGCCGAACGGCGAATCCTCGAACACCAGACAATCTTCCGGCGCCACACCGAGGCGGCGAGCGGCGGTGAGGAAAATGTCCGGTGCCGGTTTGGCGGCACCGACTTCCGGGTCGTCGGCGGTAACGATGAAGTCGAACAACGCGAACCAGTCACGGTGCAACGTGGTTTTCTGACCGAACGACTGACGCGACGAACTGGTACCGACGGCAATCGGAATGTTGTGCGCCTTGAGGTGACGGATCAGTTCCTCGGCGCCCGGCATCGCTTGCGCGGTGGGAAAACGCTCGCGCATCAGCGGCTCGCGAATCACCAGAAACTCTTCTGCGGTGATCGGCAGATCCAGCGCTTCGACCACATAACGGGCCAGATCGCCGGCGCCACGCCCGATGATGTTCTGCTTGATGCTCCAGTCGAACGTGCGCCCGTAACGCTCGGCAATCAGCGAGGTGACCTCGGTGTAGATGCCCTCGGTGTCCAGAAGCAAACCGTCCATATCGAAAATCACGGCCTTGATCGGGCCGAACGCCTTCAGCGGTGCATTCATCATCGGATCCGTTATCAAAAACATCCCAGGCGGCATCGGGTACCGCTGCTCGGATCTGATTAAAGGGTTCAGCAGCATAACGAGCGCGGCCAAGGTTGAGCAACGGGCAATGTCGGTTGTCCGCCGAATCGCATTTAGAGAATTGCCCTACAGACATCGCCTACTTGCCTGACTTCTTTCCTGTTTGATCCCCCGCAAAGTTTCGCGCCATCCCCTTGATGCGCGCGAGTGACTGCGAATGCTTCCATCTGACCCACTCCTGAAACTGAACAACAGCATCGGTTTGCTGGTGGTCGCTGCGCTGAACCCTGACCAGCCCGACGTCGAAACGCTGTTTCAGGAGTTCCGTCTCTGCCTCAACAACTATGAAAGCTGGGCCGAGCAGTTCTGGACGGGAACCGCGCTGGATGTCGATCAGGTGTTCAAGGTCGGCAACGATGTCCAGCTCAGTGCGCCGGTTGCCAGCCGAAAGCCCATCAGTCCCTCAGTGGCCATGTGTTCTGCCACTGGCTCCCTGACGCTGGTGCACATGTTCGAAGCTGCGCGCTTCGTGCCGATCGGCGATACGCCGGTGACCCTGGAACCGGTCATTTCCGATGTCGGCGGTGTCCTGTCATTCGGCGAACCGCAGCATTACACCATCGGCCCCAGCGGCATTCTCGAGGTCGACAACTGCGACCGGGGCCAGCGTTATCGCATCACCTTCTTTCCCGATGTTTCCAGTTCGCACGTCCAGACGCTGTACGCCTCGTATCAGGGACTCATTGATGGCCTGGAAAAATGGTTGCGAGAGGAATGGGGCGGGTTTCAACCGCAATGGGCCGAGTTTTCCAGCGCGGGTTTCCTGGAGCGTTACGGTCAGTTGCAGCAGGCCGACTGGCGCGGTTTCGAAACGGCGCTGAATGGCGTCTGGGATGACGTGAAACAGCTGTTCGCCCTGCTCGCCGACTTGCAGGCCAACAGCGAAAAACTTCTGCAATACCTCTCCGGTGTCGAGCTGGAAGCCTTGCTCGAGGCCTCCTCCGAGGCCATCGCCAATGGCCTGCTGATGCTCAGCGACGAGCCGTTGCTGTTCATTCATCTGGCGGCGTTCACCAGTTGGCTGAAGATGCTGCCGCCGCAGTATCTGGCCGAGGTGGTGGCTGAAGTTCGGGTCGAATTGCTGATCGGTTTTCTGTTGATGCGCGTGTCGGCGGGCATGGGCGTGCCGCTGCGGTTGAGCGCCAAGGTGCTCGGCAAGGTCAAGTCGCCGCGAGCCCGGGAATGGCTGGCGGCGTCGGCATTGCGGTTGGCAGAGCTGACTTCGGCACCCGATCTGACCCGGCATGCGGGCGCGCTGAAACCGCTGATGATCAATGCGCGTCCGGCACCGTTGCGGCCGGCACCTGCCGTTCCGCTGGAGATTCGCACGGCCGAATCGTTGGTGCTGACGGTGCCCAATCCGGCGGCCATTGCGCGTAACAAGTCCCACGGTACGACGCGAATGGAGCGGCATGAGCCTCGCGACGATGCGTCGGCTCAGGCGAAGAACCCCAACGGCGACAGCGCTGATTGCGTGCCCCGGACCTGCACCAACGGTTGCCCGGTGTCGATGGTCACCGGCGAGGAACTGCTGACCCTGACTGACGGTGTGCTCGATGGACTGCTGCCGTTTGAGTTCAGTCGGTTGTATCGCACCAGTGCGGCGGAAATCGATGTCGGGTTGGGGTTTGGCTGGAGCCATTCGCTGGCGCATCGGCTGGAGGTCGAGGGCGACGGTGTGGTCTGGATTGACCATGAGAACCGGCGCACGCGGTTTCCCTTGCCGAGTGTCGAGCGGCCGGCGATTCACAACAGTTTGTCGCGGGCAGCGATCTTTCTCGGGGATGAGCCGGAGGAGTTGATCGTTGCGCTGGCGGGGGACGCGGCGCGGTTTTATCACTTTCGGGCTGGGCGTCTGACGCTCATCAGTGATGCCTACGGCAATCGTCTGACGGTGCATCGAGATCTTTCCGACCGGGTTCAGCGCCTCGATAACGGGGCCGGTCGTTCCTTGTTGCTGCGCTATGAGCGGGCGAATCTGGTCGCGGTCGATTATCAGGTTTTTCGGGAGTCTGCCTGGCGTACCGAGCAGACGTTGGTCAGCTATCGCTTTGATGCCCGTCATCGGTTGATCGAGGCGACCAACGCCGTCGGCGAAAGCGAGCGTTACGACTACGACGATCGGCACGTCATCCTGCAACGGCAATTAACGGGTGGCGCGAGTTTCTTCTGGGAGTGGGAGCGTTCCGGCAAAGCCGCGCGTTGCGTGCGGCACTGGGCGTCGTTTTCGCAGATGGACACGCGTTACGTCTGGGACGACGCCGGCAGTGTGCGGGTGCAGTACGTCGATGGCCGTGAAGAGGTTTACGTCCACGACGACACGGCGCGGCTGGTGCGTCAGGTGGCCGCCGACGGTGGTGAGCAGCTCAAGGCCTACGATGCGCAGGGCCGGCTGATCGCCGAGCAGGATGCGCTGGGGGCGGTCACCGAATACCGCTACGACGATGTCGGACGGCTGATCGCGCTGATTCCGCCGGACGATGCACCGACGTCCTACGAATACCGCAACGGTTTCCTGCACCGCCGTAGCCGGGGCGAGGCGGAGTGGACCTACCGGCGCAATGCCCAGGGCGACGTCACCGAAGCGGTCGATCCTGACGGCCATGTCACCCATTACCACTACGACGCGCAGGGGCGGTTGCTATCGGTCCGTTATCCGGACAGTGGCCGGCATGTGTTCGTGTGGAACGACCTCGGGCAACTGGTCGAGGAAAGCCTGCCCGACGGCGGGGTTCGGAAGTTTTCCTACGACGCGTTGGGACGGCGGATTACTGCGCAGGACGAACACGGCGCGGTGACCCACCACGCCTGGGACGCCGTTGGCCGCCTGATCCAGACCACCTCGCCGAATGGCGCCACCCGCGCCTGGTCCTACAGCGCCTACGGCCAGATCACCGCCGAACGCGATGAGCTGGGACGGATCACCCGCTACGAGTATGACGACGACCTGCACCTGGTCAGCCGGCGGATCAACCCCGACGGCACGCGGCTGCAGTATCGCTACGACCATGCGCAGCTGTTGCTGACGGAGATCGAGAACGAGTCCGGCGAAAAGTACCTTCTGGACTACACGCCGACCGGATTGATCCGACAGGAAACCGGTTTTGATGGGCGGCGCACCGCGTATGCCTACGACCGCAACGGTCATCTGCTGGAGAAGACCGAGTACGGTGATGACGGCTCGACGCTGGTCACCGGCTACCAACGAGATGCTGCCGGGCGTCTGCTGCTCAAGACCCTGCCGGACGGGGTTGAGGTCAGCTATCGCTATGACCGTTTAGGCCGCTTGGTCGGCGTGGATGACGGCCAGAATCACCCGCTGGCCTTCGAATACGACCTCCAGGACCGACTGGTCCGTGAGCATCAGGGCTGGGGCACCCTGCGTTACACCTACGATGCCTGCGGCCAACTCAGCCGGATGCGTCTGCCGGACAACAGCAAACTCGACTACCACTACGCCAAGGGCGGCGCGCTGACCGCGATCGACCTCAACGGCGCCTTGCTCACCCGCCACGTCTACCAGAACGGTCGCGAACAGCAGCGCCAGCAAGGCCTGCTGCTCAGCGAATATGCCTACGACGAACAAGGACGGTTGCTGTCCCACGCGGTAGGCCATCAACGCAGCGCGCTGTACCGCCGCGACTTTGCCTACAGCGCCAACGGCAACCTCGAACACATCGCCGACACCCGCCACGGCCAGCGCAGCTACCAGTACGACGCCCTCGACCGGCTGATCCGCGTGCGCCACACCCGCGACGATGTGCCGGAAAACTTCGCCCACGACCCGGCCGGCAACCTGCTGCTGCAGGATCGCCCCGGCCCGACACAGATCAAGGGCAACCGCCTGCTGATGCAGGGCGACCGCCATTACGACTACGACGCCTTCGGCAACCTGATCCGCGAACGCCGCGGCCGCGCCCAACAGCTCGTCACTGCATACCGCTACGACAGCCAGCACCGCCTGATCGGCATCACTCGTCCCGACGGCACCACCGCCACTTACCACTACGACGCCTTCGGTCGCCGCATCCGCAAGACCGTCGACGGCCAGACCACCGAGTTCTTCTGGCAAGGCGACCACCTGATCGCCGAAAGCAGCCAGGAACAGCACCGCAGCTTCATCTACGAACCCGGCACCTTCCGCCCATTGGCGATGCTCGACGGCAAAGGCCCAAAACGCGCCTGCCCGTTCTACTACCAACTCGACCACCTCGGCACCCCGCAGGAACTGACCGACTACAGCGGCGACATCGTCTGGTCAGCCAAATACAGCGCCTACGGCAAGGTCACCTCGCTGCAGCTCGCGACCGACGATTACCTCGACCAGCCGCTGCGGTTTCAGGGGCAGTACTTCGATGCGGAAAGCGGACTGCATTACAACCGGCACCGGTACTACGACCCGGACGTCGGGCGGTATCTGACGCCGGATCCGGTGAAGCTGGCGGGTGGGCTGAACCAGTACCGGTACGTGCCGAATCCGACGGGGTGGGTGGATCCGTTGGGGTTGAGCTCCAATTGTCCGCCGCCGAATAAGCCGGGATGTCCGGTGCCGGATAGGACAGCAGGCACTAAAGTAGATGAAGGCGAGCCAAAAACTCCCCGCCCAATACAAGAAAATCACTATCTGTACAGAGGTGATGAACGAGAGCCATGGGATATCTTTGAAGGAGGATTTGAACCATGGGGCGAGAGTAAGGACTTATTTTTGCACGCATTAGATAACAAAAGTCCTCCCAGCTGGTTCGTAAGCACATCAATCTCGGAAAAAGAAGCCGCGAAGTTTGCAACTGGATACGGGTATGCCGAAGGATACATCTACATCCTGAAAAACATTCGAGGAATCGATGTAAACAAAGAGCTAGGCGCTATGTCACCACATCGACGCGAGAAAGAGATAGCAGTCCCTGGCGGTATCAACAATCGAGATATCGTGGGTGCTACACCTGTCAATGAGGATGGTAGCTACGTCGGGTATTCAATACCTAATCCGTATAGGAGGTAACAGTGAAGACAATAGAAATTCAAATCCTGAAAAATCAAAGAAAAGAAACAGCAGAAGTCGAATTTGATAGAAAAAAAAGATCGCTAACACTCACCATGAAGGATGGATTAATAAAAGCCTGCACTGCAGAGGACCTATATGAATGCTTCGGCATAATTAGGGCACATTTTCCAGAAATAATTTTTCTTTGCAAAGGAGCACGGAAAAATGTTCACCCCTCCCGTATGACTTCGCAGATGTCATGCGGGCTAGTCGCATATCAAGTCAGGCTTGGCCATCCAACCGAAGAAGAAGACATTGTCAGAATTTTTGACTACGAAGAAGAAGATCTAACAAACGATATAAAGGAGCAAAAAGAATTCTACTCATCTTGGATAAAATCACTTGCTCCATAATTCGAGTAATTTCTTACCTTTTTAATCAAGGGGCTCCCGCCCCCCTTTAAGTCTTAACCCCATAAAACTTGCAGACCCACTCTCACTCATCATCATCAAAATCCTCATACTCAAGCTCTTCCCCCTCACCCTCCCAAAGCGGAACCGTCGCATCATCCATCAACGACCCCGGATCTTCATTCCCCGGATCATTGATAAACGGCAACCCGCTCGGGCCTTTTTCTTCCTTGCCTTCGGTTTCGGGAGTCATGGTGCACCTCGGAAGCTCAGCGTGTAGACGTTCGAAAAGTATGGTCGCTAAACGTTCCGGCGCATTACGCGGGAACACAAAAAACCCGGCACAAGGCCGGGTTTCGGTAGTTCCGCTTGCTCAGCGGTGACGATATTTGTGTTTGTGCTTGTGGCCGCCACCGGAATGCGATTTTCCGCCATCGCCTCCCAGGCTGTTGCCGACTGCACCACCTGCCGCGCCGCCGAGTCCGGCACCGACCGCCGAGCCGGTAGATCCACCGACGCTGTTGCCGAGCACTGAACCACCCGCCGCGCCAAGACCGCCACCAATCGCGGCCTCCGTACGATTACGCTTGTTCGCTCCGACGGCACTGCCGGCCGCACCGCCAACGCCCGCTCCCACTGCGGCGCCGGTGCTGCCGCCGAGTTGCCCGCCGACCACGTTACCCAGCACACCACCCAGACCACCGCCGACCGCCGCGGAACCATCGCCGGCAGCCATGGCGCCTTGCGCCACAAGCAATCCTAAAACCAACGCAGTTAATGTCGATCGCATACAGACCTCGCAGGTCCCGGATCGGGACGGTATGCCCGGAAGGGGCTATACGGAATTGGAGGCGAATTCGGGAAAAACGTTCAGCAACGAAAAGGCCCGGCATATAGCCGGGCCTTTTCAGACATGCATTCGCAATCAGTGACGCTTGTGACCTTTGGACAGGTTGCTGCCCACCGCCCCGCCCGCTGCGCCGCCAAGGCCGGCGCCGATGGTCGCGCCGTTCTTGCCACCCAGGCTGTTGCCGATGATCGAACCGCCTGCCGCGCCAACACCGCCGCCAATGGCCGCTTTGGTACGGGCACCTTTCTTCGCTGCCAACGCACCGCCAGCCGCACCGGCCAGGCCAGCGCCGATGGCCGCGCCGCTGCTGCCGCCCATTTTCTGGCCGACCACATTACCCAGCGCGCCACCCAGGCCACCACCCAGCGCGGCGGTGCCATCACCGGCCATTGCACCTTGAGCGACCAGAAGCCCCAGAACCAGAGCAGGCAGAGTTAAACGCATGACGAAAACCTCAAAAGAAGAAAGAAAAAGGGCGCAGATTGAATGCTGTTGCCGAGGCAATGTCCAGTGCCACAGCGCACTTGGCGCCGATTGGACAGCGATTTGGGAAAAGGTTTTATCGCAGGCAAAAAAAAGCCCGCTGGGGAGACGGGCTGGAGACTTGCTTTCTAACGGATGGCTTCACCCTACGTAGACCGGTGTGAAAAGTTTGTGAAAGAAACCGGACGATTCCGCAATTTTCGTAGGACACTTCTCCAGAAAATCAGCAATCAAAAACCCCGCTCAATGGCGGGGTTCTGTGGCATCCGGATTACTTCCTGGAACGTGTCGTCACCTTGGGCAGAAATTTCGCTTTCGGCCCCTTGGGTGCTGTCGACTTGATCTTGCCGGTCTGCACCGGATCTTCGCCAAAGCCCGCCTGATACTCGGTCTGGCCGCAGCGTACGCAATTGTTGAATGGAAATTCAGCCCCGTCGTCTTCGATGTACGGATCAGTCATCTCTTCACCCCTTTCAAAAGCGGGCCGATACCGGCAAGACCCTTTTGCCTGAAAAAATATCGACCTCCAAGGCTTTTGAGACTAGCCGGTCATTCCTGGACTTGTGATTCATATCGCCCGAACCCCGACGAATGGCCTACAGAAATTAAACACAATGTTCAGACCGCTGGTCCTACGGAGCTAAAGATTGCCAACCACAGGCGGTTGCCCTTTTTCCTACGCAATGAATCTCAAGGAGAGGACATGGAAATCAAAGGATTCCCACCGATGCCTGTTGTAAAGCTCACGGAGGAGCAGATCGCCGCCGCTAAAGCCGCGGCGGAAAAATTCAAGGAGAAGGTTGCCTCGGGTGAAATCGTCATCAAGCCACTGGACGGACCGAGTCCAGTGCAACCTGGCAAACCGGGCGTCATCTACCATCCAGGCCCGGTTCAGCCTGGCGGTACGCCGATGGTTGCCATCGATACCCCCTGACCTACGACTCGAAAGGCACTGTCGTACTCAAACCACAGGGCTGATTGTCAGCAACGAGCCCATTCCGTTGAATGGGCTCACGCACGCTAAACCAACGATCAACGCAACTTGACCGCCGTACCGGTCGCAAACACCACAACCATACCGCCCTTCCCCGCCGGCATGCTGATCTCGAAATCCACCCCGACCACCGCATCAGCCTGCAACGCCCGCGCCCGTTCCTTGATCTCGTCAGTCGCCTGAACACGCGCCTCCTTCAACGCCCGCTCCAGCGTCTGCGAACGCCCACCGAAAAAGTCCCGCATACCGGCGAACATATCGCGAATCACATTCACGCCCTGCACCGACTCGGCACTGACAATATCGATATAAGCAATAATTTGCCGACCGTCGACGCCTGGTGTTGTTGTAATGATCATGAAAGGAGAACCTTGGCAGAACGTAGGGCCAATTATTGTACGCCGCAGGAACATCACGACCCAAAAAGTCAAAATGGGCGACCTTGCAGGGCCGCCCATTCGAACGCACAACGGTCCATCCTTTCGGGTAAATCACCTATGGCGGTCTGAGTTCTTCAGCCACCAACTTTCAGCCTTGCCCATGACCTCTTGCAGGCATTCGGAAATTGACTTCTGGCTAGTATCAATAACCAGTGAAGGAGCAACAGGCTCTTCATACACTGCGCTGATGCCCGTAAATTCGGGTATCAGTCCCGCACGAGCCTTACGGTACAAACCTTTGGGATCAAGGCTTTCACATACGCTTAACGGAGTGTTCAAATAAACTTCGATAAAATTTTCTTCGCCGATAGTCAATTTGGCCTGCTCTCTCTGCAATCGACAAGGAGAAATGCAGGCGACGAGAACAATTACCCCCGCTTCGTTCATCATTCGAGCAACTTCAGCGATACGGCGAATATTTTCCGAGCGATCTTCGGGTGAAAATCCAAGTCCCTTGCAAAGTCCGTGGCGGACATTATCTCCGTCCAATACAAAGGCAGGTTTCCCACTGTCGACCAAAAGTTTCTCCATAGAGAAGGCCAATGTCGACTTGCCGGCGCCACTCAATCCGGTAAGCCAAATGGTGAAAGGCTTATGAGAAAAAAGCCGTTCACGGTCTGCTGCTGTCAGCCTTGGCAGATGCAGCGTCAGGTTTTCACAGGAGTCTTTTGTTGTTTTAGTCACACCGATACCTCATCTCGAGCAGAGTCTGAGTTCAATCTCAAGATTGTTGTTATTCAGAAGAACGACTGATTGTAGAACCAATCCAGCGTACGCCCAGAGAACCATCCAGGTGAGCCAACCTGTCCGGCCCCAAACTGATCAACAATTCCTTGTTCAAATAAATTTCAAGACCACGTTCACTCACCACAACGTTCAAGTCTCCGCAGAACGGTAGACCCGTCACCGTGACGCCCGCCTCCGGAGCCCATTGAGTCCCGTCATGCGTCCACATCACCAATCTGGCGCTGCCGGCTTTATGAGGTTGGATTACAAGGGCATTCATATCGGTGTCGTCACCGGTGCCTTTATAAAGGACAGCAGCGACATGAGAGTCCGGCAAAGCGGGATCAATCGCATAACCGAAGGACATACAGCGCTCAGGACCATCTGAAATTTCACGCTGTTTCAACAGGCACAAGCTGTCAGGTGCTGCCACTTTTTCGCCTGTTGCCAATTGTTTGTGAGCACCGAAAACAAGCTCCCAGCCGACCCAGGCCTGTTGATTTTTATAACTGCTGTGAAAACTCGCCAGGCGCTCTTCGGCGTTGCGCCGAAACAGATCTTTTTCAAGCAGTTGAGGAATGCCGGCAAACACCTGCCCATGGTGTGCGAAGTCCGGGACATTCAACAATCTGACCTCATTTACCGCCCCGTAAGGACCGAGACAAAGGTAGTCCAACGGTTTGTAGGTACCTCGCTCCAACACCCACAGCCCGCTCATCGAACTGCGCCGGGACTCGCGTCCTGTGATCTGACTTTCGCCCACCAGCATCACATCGGACGACACCGCCAGTCCTCGGGCATATATCGAGCTACCGGCGTGCCAGATGACATCATTGGTATTCAGATCGACCAGAGAACCGATGGAACTGTGGCAGGCGATTTTTTGCTTTTCATCCGAGACCCATATGTTATGCAGCCCCGTACGCTGATCGATCGGGTCAAGACTGATCAGTTCCAGATCAGGATAAGTCAGAACGGCGAGCAGAGAACCATTATGGTGACCATGGGCGATGACATAGAGAAGGCCGTCTTTCTCGAACACGGAATTGAGGTGATCACCCGTGATCTCCTGCAATGACAGACGATCCCAGCGCACATCGGACAGGCGCTTTTCCTGAAAATGTCCGGGTTTTTCCAAGTCTATAACCGAGATCGAGTTTCTCCCGGTATTAGTACAAATAATACGCCCGTCGGAAGCGCAAATAATCTGATGTGGCTGAGACAGGAAGGGTTCTGAATGAAAGGAACCGCGGGAAAGAAAACCAACTTCAGAGTTGGCATAAGTTTGAATATCGACAAGTTTCAGATTATCCAGACCTGAATGCGATAAAACAAAGTCTTTATCCTCCGGAAACCAGGACACGCCATAATACTCAGGACGATTGTTCTCAATGGGAGTCACTTTCCTGGAATGTAGATCAACAAGAAGCAAATATCCGGTTGTAGCGACAACTGCAAACAATGTATCCAACTTGTTACACCTCGAGCTACTTACCTGGCTCAGAAATATCCTCAGGAGAAAGGAGCCACCGCGCAACAATTTTAACTGTTCAGTTAAAAAAAACTCAATAAACGCCGACGAAACGAAATGCGCACCTCGTCACGCTGCGTGATATGCATCGGCCAAGAATTTGATTTCATGACGTGCAGGCGAAAAAAAACCCCTGATTTCTTTTAAAAATCAGGGGTTTTCGATATCGAATTTGGCGGTGAAGGAGAGATTCGAACTCTCGATACAGTTTCCTGTATACACACTTTCCAGGCGTGCTCCTTAAGCCACTCGGACACTTCACCGTATCTCTTCAAACATGTTCTGTCTGTCGAGGCGCGCTAATGTAGTCGAAAGCTTTTCGGATGGCAAACTTTTTTTCAGAATTTTCATGCGGTTAAGAGAAAAAGTCGTTTCCGCCATCGATAGGCCATGGCGATCCGGCCAATCTTGGGTGGGCGCGGCCCTTCTATATAGGCGCGCTGGCGCATGCCGTGGGGCACGTTGCGGCGCATCAGCCGCTCAAGGGTGACCGGCGGGTCAGTCACCGTGCTTTACCTGACCGGCGACGGTGGGTAACGTCTGCCCATCTTTCTTATAAGGAATTGCGCCATGAGCGACCTGATTGCCTACCACCTCGAAGACGGTATCGCGACTCTGACCCTGAGCAACGGCAAGGTCAACGCCATTTCCCCGGACGTGATCGCGGCCTTCAACGCGGCGTTGGATCAGGCGGTGGCGGATCGTGCAATCGTGATCATTACCGGCCAACCGGGCATTCTCTCCGGCGGCTACGATTTGAAAGTGATGACTGCCGGCCCTAAAGAAGCTGTGTCGCTGGTGACTGCCGGCTCTACCCTGGCCCGTCGCCTGCTGTCGCACCCGTTCCCGGTGATCGTTGCCTGCCCGGGTCATGCCGTGGCCAAAGGCGCGTTCATTCTGTTGTCCGCCGATTACCGGATCGGTGTCGACGGTCCGTTCAGCATTGGTCTGAACGAAGTGCAGATCGGCATGACCATGCACCACGCCGGCATTGAGCTGGCCCGTGATCGCCTGCGCCGCTCGGCCTTCCACCGTTCGGTGATCAACGGCGAGATGTTCGATCCGCAAAGTGCTGTGGATGCCGGTTTCCTCGACAAGGTGGTTCCGGCCGAAGAGCTGCAAGGTGCCGCCCTCGCCGCCGCACGTCAGTTGAAGAAGATCAACATGACCGCGCACAAGAACACCAAGCTCAAAGTGCGCAAGGCGCTGCTGGAAACCCTGGATAACGCGATCATTCAGGATCAGGAACACCTGGGCTGACCCCTTCGCTCCTTTAAAGAAAAGCCCGACCGTCGTGTCGGGCTTTTTCTTACGCGCAAGGTTTAAATCTCTTCGGCAGCTCTAGGACGCCTCTGACCGACAAGTCGGAAACATGCGCTTAAACATCGCCCATCTCCGGACTCTATAGCGGCAATTGCCGAAAACAGTGCACATCCGTACACTGCGCCACCTTTTGTCCCGGTGGGCCTGAAAATGCTGTTCGTGTTTCGTATGTTATTGATGGGCCTGCACTTTATGCTGGCGGGTGTGCTCGGGGTGATTCTCGGGCTGTGCCGGCCATTCAATCCGGACAACAGTCGTCTGTGCGCCCGTCTCTATGCCCTGCCGGCCATGTGCATTCTGCGCCTGCGAGTGAAGGCCGATGTCGGTCAGTTGATGAACAAGCCTGACAGCTGCGTGATCATCGCCAACCATCAGTCCAACTATGACCTGTTCGTGTTCGGCAACGTAGTGCCGCGACGGACCGTGTGCATTGGCAAAAAGAGCCTGAAATGGGTGCCGCTGTTTGGCCAGTTGTTCTGGCTGGCGGGAAATGTGTTGATCGATCGTGGGAATGCGCACAAGGCGCGTCAGTCGATGCTGACAACCACCGACACCTTGCAGCACAAGGACACCTCGATCTGGGTGTTCCCGGAAGGCACGCGCAACCTGGGTGAAGAACTGCTGCCGTTCAAGAAAGGTGCGTTCCAGATGGCCATTGCCGCCGGTGTGCCGATCGTTCCAGTGTGTGTCAGCAGCTACATCAAGCACATGCGTCTGAACCGCTGGCGCAGCGGGAAAATTCTCATACGCTCGCTGCCGGCGATTCCTACCGCCGGCCTGACCATGGACGACATGCCCATGCTCATCAGCCAGTGCCGCGAACAGATGCGTGAATGCATCGATGCGATGGATCGACAGCTTCAGGCTGCGTGAAAAAAGAAACCCGCTCTGTGCGGGTTTTCTTTTGCCCGGTGAACTGTGCAGATTTCACTGACTCTCAAGCAGCGACACGGCTAAGCTGAAGCCATGCCTCCCCTGCCATCTGCCAAGAAGAAGTGAACCACCACCATGGGTCGAGTTGTTGCTGCTGCGGTTTACAGCGCCGGTAAGAAAGTCACCAATATTTCCCTCGATGAAGGCGCCGCCTGGGCCGCCAAGACCGGGCACTTCGTCTGGATCGGCCTTGAAGAGCCGAATGCCCAGGAGCTGTCCAACCTGCAACGCCAGTTCAATCTGCACGAACTGGCCATCGAGGATGCCCTGGAAAAACACAGCCGTCCGAAACTGGAAACCTTCGGCGACGCGCTGTTCATCGTCACCTACTCCCCCGTGCGCGAACACGGCATCCTGCAGTTCATCGAAACTCATATCTTCGCCGGCAAGGGCTACATCATCACCGCCCGAAATGGCCATTCGGCGTCCTACGCTCATGTCCGTCAACGCTGTGAGGCGCGGCCACTGTTACTGGAACACGGGGAAGATTTCGTACTGTATGCGCTGCTGGATTTCGTCATCGAAAACTATCAGCCGGTGGGTGAAGCGATCCACGCCGAGATCGATGAACTGGAGCGCAACGTGTTGTGCAGCGCGCTGAATGAGCACGACATCCAGAAGCTTCATGGCCTGCGCCGCGATGTATTGCGCTTGCGTCGGTACGCGGCGCCGATGGTGGAAATCGGCGAAGAGTTGCAGAAGCTGAGCTTCCCCTTCATCGACAAGAACATGCGTCCTTACTTCCGCGATGTGCAGATCCATGTCACACGGCAGATGGAAGACCTGACCACCCTGGCCGACATTGCGAGCCAGACCATCGAGATCGGTGTACTGCTGGAGGCGTCACGGCAAAGCGTGGTGCAGCGCAAGTTCGCGGCATGGGCGGCGATTCTGGCGTTCCCGACGGCGGTCGCCGGGATCTACGGGATGAACTTCCAGAACATGCCGGAGCTGAGCTGGCATTACGGCTATTTCGCCGTGCTGGGCTTTATCACCGTGGGTTGCGTGGGGCTGTGGGCGAGCTTCAAGAAATCGGGCTGGCTGTAAGGAAAAAAGCCCCCGTGCAGGACACGGGGGCTTTCGGGTTCAAGCCGCGTTTGGCTTGTGCGCCACGAAACGCATCATCCATTCCGCCACCGTGGTGCCGTGGTGATCGCTCTCAAGACTGGCCACTCCCTTACTGTAGATCTGCTCGCCCAGCGCTTCCTGACGCAGATCCAGCAGCGCCCGCGAATAATCGTGAATGAATTCCGGATGCCCCTGGAAGCACAGCACCTGATCGTTGATGTGATACGCGGCGAACGGGCAGAAATCGCTGGAAGCAATCACCGTGGCGTTCTCCGGCAGCGCCGTGACCTGATCCTGGTGGCTGATCAGCAAGGTCAGCTCTTCACGCACCGGACTCATCCACGGAGCCTTGGCCGCCAGTTTGTAGTTGTGGGTACCGACGCCCCAGCCCTGGGTCGCACGCTCGCTCTTGCCGCCCAGCAGCAGCGCCAGCAGTTGATGGCCGAAGCACACGCCGAGCAGTTTGTCGCCGCGCTCATAACGGGTCAGCAGGTATTGCTTGAGGGTCTGAATCCACGGATCGGTGCCGAACGAGTCGGCCTTGCTGCCCGTGATCAGGTACGCATCGAAGGTCAGATCATCACTCGGATAGTCGCCCTGCATCACGTTGTACACCGTGAACTCGGCGGCAATCGGCTGTTGCGAGAACAGGCGCTGGAACATCTGCCCGTATCCCTGATATTCATCGACCAGTTCCGGACGCAGGATGTCGGTTTCCAGAATGCAGATGCGTAGCGACATAAAAAATTCCTGACACGTGATGGGAATAATGCACACCCCAGAGCCTGCCCTGAAACCACCCGGCAAGGCAAGCCCCGGAATGCTTCCCCAACCCGCTAGAACAGCTCGCCGCTGGCAGCCTTTTGCAACAGCAGCGCTGGCGGTGCGAAACGCTCGCCGTACTGTTCAGCCAGGTACTGCGCCCGCGCGACAAAGTCTTTCACGCCATATTGATTGATGAACTGCAATGCGCCGCCCGTCCACGCCGCAAAACCGATGCCGAAGATCGAGCCGACGTTGGCATCCGCCGTCGACGTCAGCACGCCCTCCTCCACACAGCGCACGGTTTCGATGGCTTGTACGAATAGCAACCGGTCACGCACATCCTTCGGCGAAATCTGCCCGTCGGCTTTCTCGAAACGGGTTTTCAGCTCCGGCCACAAGTGTTTCTGGCCGCCCGCCGGGTACTCGTAAAAACCGCCTCCCGCTGCCTTGCCCGGCCGCTTGTATTCGTTGAGCAGCAAGTCAATCACGGCGAACGCCGGGTGCTCAATCAGCGGTTTCCCTTCTGCTTGCAGGTCTTTGGTCGTTTGTTGACGGATATGGCTCATCAGGCTGAGGGAAACTTCGTCAGAGATCGCCAGCGGCCCGATGGGCATGCCGGCCTTGCGCGCTTCGGTCTCGATCATCGGCGCGCTGACACCCTCACCCAACATAGCGATGCCTTCGTTGGTGAAAGTGCCGAACACCCGCGAGGTAAAAAAGCCACGGCTGTCGTTGACCACAATCGGGGTTTTCTTGATTTGCAGTACGAAATCGAACCCGCGCGCGAGGGTTTCGTCGCTGGTTTGCGCGCCTTTGATGATTTCTACCAACGGCATTTTTTCCACCGGACTGAAGAAGTGCAGGCCGATGAACTTGCTCTGATCCGGCACCGCAGCCGCCAGGCCGGTGATTGGCAAGGTCGATGTGTTTGAAGCGATCACCGCATCATCGCCAACCACCTGCTGCGCCGCTGCCGAGACTTTCGCCTTGAGCTCACGATCCTCGAAGACCGCCTCGATGATCAGATCGCAACCCGCCAGATCGGCGTCGCTTTCAGTGGTCCGGATACGCGCCAGCACCGCTTCACGCTGCTGGGCGGTCGTCTGCCCGCGAGCGACTTTCTTGTCCAGCAACGCGGCCGAATGCGCCTTGCCCTTTTCGGCAGCCGCGAGGTTGATATCCTTGAGCACCACATCGATTCCGGCCACCGCGCTGACGTAGGCGATTCCCGCGCCCATCATCCCGGCGCCGAGGACGCCCACGCGCTTCGTCACATAAGGCGCAAAGCCCTGCGGACGCGAACCGCCTGCGTTGATTTCATTGAGCTGGAACCAGAACGTGCCGATCAGGTTTTTCGAGATCTGGCCGGTGGTCAATTCAGTGAAGTAACGGGTTTCAATCAGGTGCGCGGTATCGAAATCGACCTGCGCGCCCTCCACCGCCGCACAGAGAATCTTCTCCGGCGCCGGCAACGTGCCCTGAGTCTTGGTGCGCAGGATCGACGGTGCAATCGCCAGCATCTGCGCGACTTTCGGGTTCGACGGCGTGCCGCCGGGAATCTGATAGCCCTTCACATCCCAACGCTGCACGGCCGCAGGGTTGGCCAGGATCCAGGCCCGGGCCCTGGCCAGCAGCTCTTCGCGATCCGCCGCCAGCTCATCGATCAGCCCCGCCTGCAACGCCTGCTGCGGACGGACTTTCTTGCCTTCGAGCAGATACGGCAGGGCTTTTTCGATGCCGAGCATGCGCACCATGCGCACCACGCCACCGCCGCCCGGCAACAGGCCGAGGGTCACTTCCGGCAGGCCGAGTTGCACCGACGCATCGTCCAGCGCCACGCGATAGTGGCAGGCCAGGCAAATTTCCCAGCCGCCGCCGAGCGCCGCGCCGTTGATCGCCGCGACCACCGGTTTGCCGAGGGTTTCCAGGGTGCGCAACTGGCCCTTGAGGGTCAGCACCATGTCGTAGAAGGCCTTGGCTTCGGGCTTACCGACCTTGATCAGTTCATTCAGGTCGCCGCCGGCGAAGAAGGTTTTCTTGGCCGACGTGATGATCACTCCGGCAATCTCATCTTTTTCCGCCTGCAGTCGGGCGACGCTTTCGGCCATGGCCTCGCGGTACACCGCGTTCATGGTGTTGGCGCTCTGGCCCGGCATGTCGATGGTCAGGAGGACGATGCCGTCCTGGCCTTTTTCGTAACGAATGGCTTGGGTCATGACAGGTTTCCTTGAGGTCAGAGGCGTTCGATGATGGTGGCAATACCCATGCCGCCGCCGACGCACAGCGTCGCCAGGCCGTAGCGCAGGCGCCGGGCTTCAATTCATCGAGCAAGGTGCCGAGAATCGCGCAACCGGTGGCGCCCAGCGGATGGCCCATCGCAATCGAACCGCCATTGACGTTGACCTTGTCCGGGTCGACGGCCATGTCCTTGATGAATTTCAGCACCACCGAGGCAAACGCTTCGTTGACCTCGAACAGGTCGATGTCTTCGACCCGCAGCCCGGCCTTGGCCAGTGCCTTGCGGGTGGCCGGCGCCGGGCCGGTGAGCATGATGGTCGGGTCGGTACTGGTGACCGCCGTGGCAACGATTCGCGCCCGGGGTTGCAGGCCCAACTCGCGCCCCTTGGCTTCGGAGCCGATCAGCATCAGCGCCGCACCATCAACGATTCCCGAACTGTTGCCCGGTGTGTGCACATGGTTGATGCGCTCGACATGGCTGTAGACCCGCAGCGCCGTGGCGTCGAAGCCCATCTGGCCGATCATTTCGAAACTCGGCTTGAGCTTGCCCAGTCCTTCGAGAGTCGATTCGGCACGGATGAACTCATCGTGATCAAGCAGGATGATGCCGTTCTGGTCCTGCACCGGCACCAACGATTTGTTGAACGAGCCGTCGGCCCGGGCGCGAGCGGCCTTCTGTTGCGAGTGCAGCGCGTAGGCATCGACGTCCTGACGGCTGAAGCCTTCAAGGGTGGCGATCAGGTCGGCGCCGACGCCTTGAGGGGTGAAATGGCTGTGCAGGTTGGTTTGCGGGTCCAGCGCCCAGGCGCCGCCGTCACTGCCCATCGGCACGCGAGACATGGATTCGACGCCGCCGACCACCACCAGCTCTTCGAACCCGGAGCGCACTTTCATCGCTCCCAGGTTCACCGCTTCCAGCCCCGAGGCGCAGAAGCGGTTGATCTGCACGCCAGCGACGCTGACGTCCCAATCGGCCACCTGTACGGCGGTCTTGGCGATGTCCGAGCCTTGATCGCCAATCGGCGTGACACAACCGAGCACCACGTCATCGACCTGACTGGTGTCCAGCGCCGTGCGCGCCTGCAGCGCGGTCAGCAACCCGGCCACTAGGTTCACCGGTTTGACGCTGTGCAGCGAACCGTCAGCCTTGCCTCTGCCACGGGGCGTGCGTAATGCGTCGAAAATCAAAGCTTGGGTCATGGCGTTCTCGAACCTGTGCGGTGAGTGAAATTCGTGACTCCACTCTTGGCCGGGACGGTCACGGATTCAATGACCACAGCGCTCAATGACGTTGACGTGCACGCTCAGACGGACGGTCATTCCCGGTCAGGTTAACCGGTTCAGGTCACCGAGCTGTCTAGCAAAAGGGCGGCAAAGAAGCTGGCAATGGGCCTCATGCCTTTTTAATCGCGACCGGTAGCAAATACATATGAAATGGATCTAAGCCAAGCGTGACGCGGGCCCTAAGGTGAACATGTACGTCGTTGTCGTCGGGTTTTGCCGAGGCAGGCGTTCTTCAACAGGAAGTGCAGCGCTTGCCGTCATGGATATGCAGGCAGGCATCAGGAAATAACAAAAAAGGCGGTCAAGCCATGTTCAAACAACCGAAAGTTCGTCAAGCAGGGCTCATTCTTTTCGCCACGACGCTGTTGTTGATTTTGCCGAACCTGACCAAGGTCATCGGCTGACTCAAGCGGCAGGTATTGCTCATCGCCACTGAAAATTTGACTGGCCCGCTACCCGGGCCAGCGTGGCTGTGCCAACCTTTGCGCACTTCCACGACATGGACGGCGATCACTTGAAAACGCTCATTCTGTTCGGGGCCATGCTGCTGAGCCTGCCCCTGTCTGCCGCACAGCTGAACCTGGAGCTGGGCGAGAACAGCCGCACCTGGCAGACCGAGGAATTGCTCAAGCATCCTCAGGTGCAAACCCTCACGATCAAGAATGATGTGTCCTACAAGCAGGACATGACTTATCGCGCCGTGCCGATTGCCGCACTGCTGACCGGCATCAAACCCGAAGATCACCTGCAAGCCGTAGCGCTGGACGGTTTTGCCGCAGAGCTGTCCGCCGCGCCGCTACTGAACAACAAAGGCTCACGCGCCTGGCTGGCCATTGAAGACCCGGACCACCCATGGCCGCCGCTGTCGGAAGGCAAACACAGCGCCGGGCCGTTCTATCTGGTGTGGACCGATCCGCAGGCCGGCAATATCAGCCCGGAACAATGGCCATTCGAAGTTGCCAGCATCAAGCGCATGGCGCCGGTGGCCGAGCGCTTCCCTGCCCTGCTGCCGGATCCTGCGTTGAAGGCCGACGACCCGGTGAATCAGGGTTTTGCGCTGTTCCAGAAGAACTGTCTGGCCTGCCATCGCCTGAATGGTGAGGGGGATGCGCAGTTCGGGCCGGACCTTAATATTCCGTACAACCCGACCGAGTATTTCGGCGCGGACTTCCTCAAGCGCTATATCCGCGATCCGCAGAGCTTGCGTCTGTGGCCGCAGGCGAAGATGCCGGGATTCTCCGCCGAAGTTTTGCCGGACGCGGATCTGCAGAAGCTGATCGGATATTTGCAGCACATGGCCGGGCGCAAGGTTGCGCCCGCCAAGTAAACCGACTCCATCGTTTATTGCTGCTGCACCGAGATGACTGGTGCTGGTGTCGGCGACACCAGCACCTTCGCATGCATCTGCTCTGACCCGCCGCCCCGGCGCATGCCCCGCACCGGGCAGGCGTCGAGGTAATCCAGTCCCACCGCCAGTTTCAGGTGCCGCTCCGGCCGCGCCAGCTCATTGGTCACGTCGAAGCTGTACCAGGCGTCATCGATCCAGGCTTCGGCCCAGGCATGACTGGCCAGATGCTCGCAATCCTCGCTGTACAGATAACCCGACACATAGCGCGACGGCACCCCGAGACTGCGCGCGCAGGCCAGAAACGCGTGGGCGTGGTCCTGGCAAACACCCGCCCGCCCGGCGAATGCCTCGGCGGCGCTGGTGTCGACTTCGGTAGATCCCGGCGTGTAAGTCATGTGCTGGTTTAAACCGTGCATCAGGTCAATCAATGCGTTGCGGTCCCGTCGTTGTTTGCAGGACTTTTCGGCAAACGCCCGCAGCGCCTCGTCAGCCTCGGTCAGCCGGGTAAAACGCAGGAACGGCAGCGCCGACTGGCTTTCATGCTCCGCTTCGCGCAATTCGTCGATATCGACCTGACCACGGGCGCCGATGATGATCGCTTCGTGGGGCTCGTCCATGGTCAGCACATGCAGGATGTTACCGAACGGGTCGAGCTGGGCCCGCACCGGGCGCGGCAGGTCGAGCTGCCAGCTCAGCACGTGCTGACGCTCGCTGTCGTGGGGTGTCAGGCGCAGGTACTGGATGCTCGCCCGCACCTGATCTTCGTAGTGATAGGTGGTCTCGTGGCTGATGGAAAGTCTCATGCGGCCTCCAGGTAGGAACTGTGAATGGCGTTGCCCAACTGGCGCACCAGCGGGATGAACTCGGTGAGCCAGGCGTGCAGCCCTTCCTCGAGGATTTCTTGAATGCCGGTGTAGCGCAGGCGTGCGTCCATTTCCGCCGCCAGCCGTTGCGCCGGTCGACCGTTGGCCCCCGGCAGTTGCGCCAGGATCTGATCGATCTCTTCGGTGCAGGCCCGCAGCGAACGCGGCACGTCGGCGCGCAACAGCAGCAACTCGGCGACGTGCCGGGCGCCGGGCGCGTCGCGGTAAATTTCGGTGTAGGCCTCGAACGAGGACAAGGCCCGCAACAAGGCGCTCCACTGGTAATAGGCGTGGGCGGTGCCGTCGCTGACCGCTTCCGCCTGGTCGCCGGCCATTTCGTAGCGGGCGTCGAGCAGGCGCAAAGTGTTGTCGGCCCGTTCGATAAACGTGCCCAGGCGAATGAAGCGGAACGCGTCATTGCGCATGATGGTGCCGTAGGACGCGCCACGGAACAGGTGCGAACGCTCCTTGATCCACTCGCAGAATCGGCTCATGCCATAACGGCTGAGGCCCTGATTGGCGATGCCGCGGATCTCCAGCCAGGTGGCGTTGATGTTCTCCCACATGTCGGCGGTGATCCGCCCGCGCACCGCATGGGCACTGGCCCGCGCCGCACCGAGGCAGCTGTAGATGCTCGCCGGGTTGGCGGCGTCGAGGGCGAAGAAATGCAGCAATCGTTCGGCATGCAGCTCGCCGTGGCGTTCAAGGTAATCGTCCAGGGTGCCGGTGATCATCAGCGGCATCGCCAGTTCGTGCAGACCGTCGCCACGGCCGTCCTGCGGCATCAGCGACAGCGAATAGCTCACATCCAGCATGCGGGCGAGGTTTTCCGCCCGCTCCAGGTAACGCGACATCCAGTACAGATCCGAGGCAGTTCTACTTAACATGGCAGGCTTCCTTCAATCCTCGACCACCCAGGTGTCCTTGGTTCCGCCGCCCTGGGATGAATTCACCACCAGAGAGCCTTCACGCAGGGCGACACGGGTCAAACCGCCGGGCACGACCCGGGTTTCGCGGCCGGACAATACGAACGGGCGCAGGTCGATATGGCGCGGCGCAATGCCGTTTTCGACAAAGGTCGGACAGGTCGACAGCGACAGCGTCGGTTGCGCGATGTACGCGTGGGGCTTGGCCTTGATCCGCTCGCGGAACGCATCGATTTCCGCTGTCGTCGCTGCCGGCCCCACGAGCATGCCGTAACCACCGGAGCCCTGGGTTTCCTTGACCACCAGATCCGGAAGATTGGCCAGCACATGGGAAAGTTCAGACGGATTGCGGCATTGCCAGGTCGGCACGTTCTTCAGGATCGGCTCTTCATCGAGGTAGAAACGGATCATCTCGGTGACGAACGGATACACCGACTTGTCGTCCGCCACCCCGGTGCCGATGGCATTGGCCAGCACCACGTTGCCGGAGCGATAGGACGACAGCAGCCCCGGCACGCCGAGCATCGAATCCGGGCGGAACGCCAATGGATCAAGAAACGCGTCGTCGAGTCGGCGGTAGATCACGTCCACCGCTTTCGGGCCGTCGGTGGTGCGCATGAAGACTTTGTCGTCGCGTACGAACAGGTCGGCACCCTCGACCAGTTCCACCCCCATTTCCCGGGCCAGAAACGCATGCTCGAAAAACGCGCTGTTGAACCGCCCCGGTGTCAGCACCACGACACTCGGGTCGTCGATCGGGCTTGAGCTTTTCAGGGTGTCGAGCAGCAGGTTCGGATAATGGTCGATCGGGGCGATGCGCTGGGCCGCGAACAGCTCGGGGAACAGGCGCATCATCATCTTGCGGTCTTCAAGCATGTAGCTCACGCCGCTGGGCGTGCGCAGATTGTCCTCGAGCACGTAATAGGTGCCGTCGCCGTCGCGCACCAGATCGACGCCGGAGATGTGCGAATAGATATCGCGGTGCAGATCCAGCCCCTGCATCGCCAACTGGTATTGCTCGTTGGCCAGCACCTGCTCGGCGGGAATGATCCCGGCCTTGATGATGCGCTGCTCGTGGTAAAGGTCGGCGAGGAACATGTTCAGCGCCTTGACCCGCTGGATGCAGCCGCGCTCGACGATCCGCCATTCGCTGGCGGGAATGCTGCGCGGAATGGTGTCGAAGGGAATCAGGCGCTCTGTCCCTTGCTCGTCCCCGTAGAGCGTGAAAGTGATCCCGGCACGATGGAACAGCAGATCGGCCTCGCGTCGCCGCTGGGCCAGCAGTTCGTCAGGCGTTTCCGCCAGCCAGCGGGCAAACTCCCGGTAATGCGGGCGGACCTGGCCGCCGGCATCGTACATTTCATCAAAATAGGTGCGGATCATGCCGTACTCCTTGTCACCCCGGACCTACAGGCCTTCGCAAGGCCCGTGCCATCGGCATAAACGCTTTGATTTCAATCGGTTGGATATTCACGCCACACACACCGCACCATTCCTGTGCGGCAAATGCCCCAACCTGATCGCCCCCGCTTCATTGCGACGCAGTCCTGTCGCCTATCACCAGCATAGTCAGAGTTGATTTCACTGCCCGGCGCCGCCTGCGGATAATCCGCACATCCGCTGCAAAACGTCCCTGACGAAGCATGCAGCCCAACTGACATGGCTTGCCCCGGCAGCCCTCCCGGCCGTAACCCTGACCGGTTTCCTCTCCTTCCGGTCTTCCCTTTCAGCCACCTCTCCTGGTGGCTTTTTTTGCGCCGGATTCTTGTTTCAGGGTTTTGCCGTGCAATGTTCAAGGCGCAGAAACGACAACGGCCGACCCGAAGGTCAGCCGTTGCTCGACGTGTTGCGAGGGTGATCAGTTCAAACGATGGCGGTTGCGCACCTCCTGCTTCACGCCCCAGCCTTCGATGATGCCGCCCAGAGGCTCGACCACCGCCGAGAAGCCCTGTTCGAAATCGCCAATGTCGTCGTTGGTTGCGTACATCACTTTGCTCAATTCCAGGGACCACGCGCCGTCGTCGCGCGCACTGACCTGGGCATTGATGGATTCACCGCGAAACTTGCCTGCCGCCCTGCGCGCCCGCTCCTCGTCCGGGAAAATGGCGTAGAACTCGATGGGATGGAATCGGGAAAAATCGAAACCGCCTTCTTTCATGCGGCGCAGCACGTTGCTGCTGATGTCTTCTTGATAGGCTGTGCTCATGAACGTCCCCCTCGCATAGATGGATAGACTTTCCGTATTCCCTGCACCTGGCCGAACGGCTCAGGCGTTACGGCAACCGTGTTGCCGACGGGAAACAAGCATGTAGCTGACAAGACCAGACCTTAGCGATCCGTTCGCTGATCTCGCTTGCAGAGTAGCCCCAAGATAGAGCCGCTGCCAAGGCCTGGTGCGTTACTGACAAGAAGATTTTCAGATGGGTGTGATGCTGCGGATTTCGATGCTGTTCTGGGTTTTCAGGCTTTTGGCGCCTGCATCGGAGGTGCGCCCTTCCAGATCGTTCAGATCCAGTGCGGCGGCGACAGGAAGGAGTCGTTCCTTGATCAGTCGTGCGGCCTCATCATCGCTGGGGCATTCCGCACGCTCGAAGACTTCATCGACAATTTCACCGTGATCATCCACGAAAGTGACTTTCCACTTTTGCATTGGAGCCTCCTCGAACAAACCCGCAAATGGGCTTACATCTATCTCGACTTTTGTCAGGATTGATCGTTCAAAAGCTTTACATCGATGAAACATGAAAAACCTTTCATCTACGGGAGCGAATCGCCCCGCTCCCGCAGTGATGACGGCTGAGTGATCAGTCGTTGCTTGGCTTGTTCACCGCTTGCAGCACGTATTGCGGCAAAGCGAAGGCGCCGATGTGGATTTCCGGGTTGTAGTAACGGGTGACAATGCCGCTGCCGATGAAGCGCTGTTGCAGGACTTCACGGCTCAGTTTGCGGTAGGCCGGATTGGTCGAGCCCCAGGCGAAGGTCATCGAACCGCCGATGTAGGTCGGCACGGCCGCCTGGTAGAAGTGCCAGTCCGGGAACAGGCTGCGCAGGCGACCGGCGGTGGTCTTCACTTCGTCGATCTGCATGAACGGCGTGCCGTTCTGGGTCACGAGGATGCCGTCCTCGTTCAGGCAGCGGTGGCAGGCCTGGTAGAAGTTTTCCGAGAACAGCACTTCGCCCGGGCCGATCGGGTCGGTGGAGTCGGAAATGATCACGTCGAATTTTTCAGTGGTGGTGGCGACGAAACGCATGCCGTCGTCGATCACCAGGTTCAGGCGTGGATCGTCGTAGGCGCCCTTGGAGTGGTTCGGCAGGAATTCCTTGCACATGTCGACCACGGTGCCGTCGATCTCGACCATGGTGATGTGCTCGACGCTGGCGTGCTTGGTCACTTCACGCAGCATGCCACCGTCACCGCCGCCGATGATCAGTACGCGCTTGGCAGTGCCGTGGGCGAGGATCGGCACGTGGGTGAGCATTTCGTGGTAGATGAATTCATCGGCTTCGGTGGTCTGGATCACGCCGTCCAGCGCCATCACCCGGCCCATGCGCGGGTTCTGGAAGATCACCAGGTGCTGGTGCTCGGTGCGCACTTCGTGCAGCAGTTTTTCCATGCGAAAACGCTGGCCGTAGCCTTCGTAGAGGGTTTCCAGGTATTCGCTGGTCTTGGTGACGGTCATGGTGAAGTGCTCCGATGAATGCGCGGGCGCCAATCGTCAGGTTCGATTGCCCGGGAAAGGCGCGCATTCTACGTTGCCGAAGATGACAGGTCGAACCTCAGTTCATCGGCCCCGCGCAATCCATGGTGCGAACGGTCAGATCCGCACATTGCCCCGCGGCCCGGCGATCGCCCAGATGATCAGGCCCAGCACCGGCAGGAGGATGATCAACAGCACCCAGAGGATTTTCATCCCGGTCTCGGCGCCGCTTTTCAGCACGTTGATGATCGCCCAGATGTCGAGGGCAAGAATGATCAGGCCGATCAGGCCGTTGAACGTGGAACCCATGGTGTCGCTCCAGAATAGTGGCATGCACTTTTAGGATAGACGGTCGCGCGCAGGGTTCCCTTTTATTGCATTCAGACGTGAACGGCGACCTTCAAGGCTTCCAGCGACGGCGCGGCGGCGATGCCGACTTCGGCGCACAGTTCCAGCACGCGCGGCACGTCGTTGCCGTAGACCAGCACCATTTGCAGCTCGTCGTCGAGCAACTGGCTGAAGTTCATCAGTGTGTAACCGCCGTTTTCCTTGTTCAGGCTGCTCATCTGCACCTGGATGCGGTTGAGCGCGGTCAGCGCTTCGGTCTTGGCCAGTTGCTTGGGCTTGAGGTTGAACTCCACGCCCGGGCCGAACGACGCCACGATCTGCGCGAACAGGTCGACATAGGTGTCGGCCTGGAACAGCACGGTCTCCGGCAGACTGCCGACCACCACCCACTCGCCCAGCGGAATCGGGAAGGTGTCGTCGTAGTTGATGTCCGGATTTGCGGTCAGAAAAGCGTCGGCATCGGCGTAGGCCTGTGCGGCCTCGTCGGCGACCTTCTGAATCTCGTCTTCGCCCATGCAGCCGGAGCTGATTTTGCTGATGAGTTCGGCGAGTGCGGCTTTCATGGGGGCAGGTCCTGTGGCTTGGGGAATTTCGAGGGCGCGAAGGATAGCGCATTCTCGCCCTCCCCACAGAGCCGGCTGCGGACCGACGGTGTCAGCCCAGCAGTTTTTCCAGCTGCGCGGTGGTGTCCACAGCGCCCATGGTGCGAGCCGCGTCCAGCGCGGTGACGCCGTTGGCGTCCTTGGCTTTCGGGTCGGCGCCCTGGTCGATCAGGAACTCGACGATTTCAACGCGGTTGAACATCGCCGCCATCATCAGCGCCGTGCGGCCATCGAAGGATGCGCCTTCAATCTGCGCGCCACCGGCCACCAACGCCTTGACCACCGCCAGGTCACCCTTGAACGCCGCGCCGGCAATAGGGCTCTGGCCGTTGCCATTGCGTTGCTCCGGGTCGGCCTTGTGCTTGAGCAGAACCTGCACCGCGTCCACATGCCCGTAGTAACTGGCGAGCATCAGCAGGGTGTCGCCCTTGCTGTTGGTCAGGTTCACCGGCAGACCGGCGGTGATCAGGCGGTCCAGCATCACCGCATCACCTTCGCGCGCCTTGTTGAATACCTGCTCGGTGAATTCGGCAGCTTCTTCGGGGGTCATCTGGCGGCTTTGGTCGGACATGGGGCAACTCCACTTTCGGTCAATCGGAAAGCCGCTAGTTTCCCGAGCGCGGCGATAGCTGTCACCCCTTTTTTCCAAGGCAGCCGATAGCCAATATCAATAACGGAACTTGCCTGCCTGGATGTCCGCAAGGATTTCATCCGTGACCTGCACGTAGGTTTCGGTTCCCGGCAACCAGGCATAGATCGGGTCGTCGCCGGTCTGGCCGGGGTCGAAGCCTTCGTTTTTCAGGCGCGTCTTCTGGTATTTGAAGGTGCCAGTAGTTTCCATTTTCACTTTGACCCGCAAGAACAACGGCACCGCATAGGCCGGCATGCGCTGACGGGCGAAGGCCAGCAACTCGGTGAAATCCAGGGTCGCCAGAGATTCGGCCGGGGTGATCGCCGCCATGCCGGCGCGACCGTTGGTGTTGGGGATTTCCACGCCATAGGCCACGGCTTCGGAAATGTGCGGATGCTGAAGCAGCAGGTTCTCGACCTCGGTGGTCGAGACGTTCTCGCCCTTCCAGCGGTAGGTGTCGCCGAGCCGATCGACAAACTGCGCATGGCCGAAACCGATGTTGCGCAGCAGATCACCGGTATTAAAGAAACGGTCGCCCTTGGTGAACACGTCTTGCAGCACGACTTTCGCGGTTTTCTGCGGGTCGGTATAGCCATCCAGCGGCGCCTTGTCGTCGATTCGCGCCAGCAGCAGGCCCCGCTCGCCCCGGCCGACCTTGCGCATGAAGCCGTCGTCACCGCGAATCGGCTCGCCGCTGTCCTGGTCGTAGGCGACCAGTTCCCAGGCCATCAGCGAGAAGCCGATGGTGTTGTCGAAATTGAGGATGTTGGTGAAGCCGATGTTGCCGTCGCTGGCCGCGTACAGTTCGCAGATGTGATCCACCGCGAACCGGGTCTTGAACTCGGCCCAGGCACCGGGCCGCAAACCGTTGCCGATCATCTTGCGCACATCATGGCGGCTGTCATCGCTGCTGACCGGCTGATCCACCAGATAACGGCACAACTCGCCGACGTAGCCGATGGTGGTGGCGCGGTAGCGGCGCACGTCGCTCCAGAACTGCCGGGCGCTGAACTTGCGGCGAATCGCGAATCCCGACGCGCCATTGACCGCCGAGCCCCAGCACACGCAAAGCCCGGTAGCGTGATACAGCGGCAAGGTGCAATAGACGATGTCGTCCGGGCGCATGTCGAGGGCGATCATGCCGAAGCTCGCCGAGCTGCGCATCCAGCGTCCGTGCTTGAACACCCCGGCCTTGGGCAAACCGGTGGTGCCGGAGGTGTAGATGTAGAAGCACGGGTCATCGAAGAAGATCTGCCGGCTGCTGGCCGGGTTGTCGCCCGATGCATCGGCACTGGCGCTGATCAGATTGGTGTAACCCTCCGGCGCAATGCCCGGATGGCTGAACGTGTCCTGATCGGCGACGAACCAGGCGCGCGCTGCCGGGATCGTCACCTGTTCGCGCACCGCTGCGAACGCTGGCTGCAATTCCTCGCCGACGACAATTGCCACCGGCGCCACCAGATTGATGCTGTGGATCAGCGTGTCGCGGGTCTGTGAGGTATTGAGCAGAGCGCTGACGGCGCCGACCTTGGCCAGCGCCAGAATCGTCACCAGCAGTTCCGGACGGTTCTCGATGAACACCGCCACCACATCGCCTTTGCCGATGCCCTGCCCGATCAGATAGTGGGCGATGCGGTTGGCCCACTGGTTGACCTGCGAATAACTCAGCACCACCTCGCCCGACAGCAGCGCGGGGCCATCCGGATTGCGCAGGGTCGCTTGCTCGAATGTCCAGCCCAGGCCACAGGTTTGGGTCGGATCCTTGACGTTGGCCACCTTCATGCCTTTCACCACCCGAGGGATGGCTTTGGCGATCATCGGCAGTTTGCGGAGCATCATGCCCCAGGTAATCGTGTCGCTAGGCGCGTGACTCATGGCAGCTCCCGTTCGACCTTGACGTGCAGGCCGGATTTTTATTGTCGGGCAATCGGGTGAGGCAACCGGCGCTTCTCGAGCGAGGGTCGAGGCCGAAAATACGTCAGGGCTTCTCGGGCTGTACACGCGGTTTTTGCAATGTTTTGTATCCGCCAGCGCTACAAGGCGAAACGTGATTGCGGCAGCAGGGAATGGTTCCATCGGATCGACAGCGATCCCGCAAAATGCAGGATGCACGATGGCCATTCATGCAGAATGCACGACGATCCGAATTTGCATATTTTATAAGTTGTTGATTTATAATGATTTTATAAAAACAAAATACTGGCACAATCGCTGCAACCTCCTCCGCATGCTTGCCATTCAAGTGCATACGGAGCTGAAAGACATGAGCCTGATCCAAGAAAAATTTACCTCCCTGTTCTCCAACTTCGCAGTCACCACCCAACCGCGTCCCGATGGCGGGATCCTGCTGACGCTGAAGAGCGCCGACGGCAAAGTGTTCAAACGTGCCCTCACCTATCAGCAACTGCATGCCGGCGACCAACTGTCGTGGGCGATCAGCGCGATTCGCCGTGACCTGGCGGAACAGGCCAGCGAGCTGCCGCAGATCGGTATGCTGCAAAGTCAGCAGCGTTTTGCCCTGCCGACCTATCACTCGATGTAATACGAACACCCCATAAACAAACAGGCCGTGGAGCTTTCGCTTCACGGCCTGTTTTTTTGCGCCCCGATGGGTGGAGTCAGAACGCTTCCGGTTCGATCCCGGTAAAGCTGTCGACGGTCACATGCCCTTCCAGCTCCCCGCCTTCACGGGCCAGCCCGCAGGTTTGCAGGCCGGCGGCCCGAGCGGCGTCGAGTTCCTGCACGATGTCGGACAGAAACAGGATTTCCTGCGGCTCAACGCCGATGGCCTGCTGGATATTGCTGTAGGACTGCGCTTCGCGCTTGGGGCCCGACGTGGTGTCGAAGTAGCCACTGAACAGCGGCGTCAGATCCCCGGCTTCCGAGCAGCCGAAGATCAGCTTCTGAGCCTGGATCGAACCGGACGAGTACACGAACAGTTGATAACCGGCCTGATGCCAACGTTTGAGAGCTTCGACCGCATCCGGGTAAACATGCCCCTTCAACTGCCCGGCCTGATAACCCTGCTCCCAGACCATGCCCTGCAACGCTTTCAGCGGCGTGGCTTTGCGGTCTTCGGCGATCCAGGCCAGCAGAATGTCCACGACCCGTTCAACGTCGGCCTGCGGTTCGTTGCTGTCGCGGCGTACGGCGTCCAGTTGCTCGGCAACGTCCGCACGCTGGGCGTTCTGGCGAACGAAGTCCGGCAGGTGTTTGGCCGCATACGGGAACAGCACGTCGAACACAAAACTCACCGCGCTGGTGGTGCCTTCAATATCGGTGAGGATGACCTTGATCGACATCGCCTCAGTCCTCCAGACGCGGGAAGCGGCCGGCGATGTCTTCGCCGGTGAAATTGGCAACCCAGCCTTCAGGGTTGTTGAACAGGCGGATCGCCACGAAATGCGGGTTCTCGCCCATGTCGAACCAGTGTTTGGTGCCCGCCGGCACCGAAATCAGGTCGTTCTTCTCGCACAGCACGGCGTAGACGTAATCGTCGATGTGCAGGGTAAACAGGCCACGACCGGCGACGAAAAAGCGCACTTCGTCTTCGCCATGGCGATGTTCTTCGAGGAACTTGGCGCGCAGCTCGGCTTTTTGCGGGTGATCGCTGTTGAGGCTGACCACATCGACGGTGATGTAACCGCGCTCGGTCATCAGCTTGTCGATCTGTTCTTTATAGGCGCCGATCACTTCTTCCTGGCTGGCACCGGGCTGGATTTTCGCGGCGGCTTGCCAGCGGTCGAAACGCACGCCCTGCTCGGCCAGGGTCGAGGCGATGTCTTCGAAATGGGTCAGCACCTTGTTCGGAATTTCAGGGCTGGAAACGTGATAGACGGACAGGCTGCTCATGGGGCAATTCCTCGGTATCGGCCTTGCCGTCCGGTTCTTCGAGACCGGTCGGGCACTGCATTCATCAGGCAAATGGGCTGGTTCTGGTGAAGTCAGCCTTGGCGGTTCATGACGCTGCGGGTCTTCAACTCGCATTCAAACAGGAATTCAAAGGCCTCGATCTGGCGCAACGCATCACTCATCTGCGCGCCCCAGGTGTAGAGGCCGTGGCCGCGAATCAGATAACCGACGCAATCGGGATGGGCGTCGAGCCAAGGCTGAACCTTGGCGGCGAGGCGCGCAATGTCCTGATCGTTATCGAAGATCGGCACCCGCACTCGGGATTCGTGGGTCGAAATGCCGCTGAAGGCTTTTTGCAGTTCGTAGTCTTCGAACTCGATGAAGTCTTCCGGCGTCAGGCGCGACAACACCGTGGCGTTCACCGAGTGGGTATGCAGCACGGCGCCGATCTCCGAGCGCCAGCTATAGAGCTGGGTGTGCAGCAGGGTTTCGGCGGACGGCTTTTTGCCCGGTTCCAGACTGTTGCCGGACAGGTCGGTCGCCAACACATCGTCCAGACCCAACTGGCCCTTGTGCTTGCCGGACACGGTCAGCAGCGCTTCGCTCGGCGACAGGCGCGTCGAATAGTTGCTGCTGGTGGCCGGCGACCAGCCGCGACCATAAAGAAAACGCCCGGCATCGACGATTTGCTGGGCAAGCTGTTCACGGGTAAGGCTCATGGCCTGTCCTCTTGCATTCGAATGGCAATGATAACGGCAGCGGCGAGCGCTGCGAGACTGGCAATACTAAAGGTCAATGTCGCGCCGAGGGCATTCCAGCTGTAGCCGGAATACAACGCGCCGAGCGCACCGCCGGTGCCGGCCAGCGCCGCGTACAACGCCTGGCCCTGCCCTTGCTGGCGTGCGCCGAAGCTACGTTGCACGAAGGCGATGGCAGATGCATGAAAGCTGCCGAATGTCGCGGCGTGCAGCACCTGGGCAAACAGCAGCACCGAGAGGAATTCGGCGAACGAACCTAGCAGCAACCAGCGCAGTGCCGCCAGCAGAAAACTCACCATCAGCACGCGCCGCAGGGAAAACCGCGCGAGGATCCGGCTCATGGCCATGAACATCAGCACTTCCGCCACCACGCCAACGGCCCAGAGCATGCCGATCACGCCACGGCTGTAACCCAGTCGCTCAAGGTGCAAGGTCAGGAAGGTGTAATACGGCCCGTGGCTCATCTGCATCAGCGCCACGCAACCGTAGAACGCCAACACCCCAGGACTGCGCAGTTGCTTGAGAAAGCCCTCGCCCGTCGGCCGGTTGCCCTGCGGCGGCTGCGCGTTCGGCACCCACAAACTGCTGAGTACAATGCCGGCCATGATCAACACCAACGCCGCCGGGTAGATGTCGAGGCTCAGCCATTCGAACAATCGCCCGAGCGCGACCACGGTGATGATGAAACCGATGGAGCCCCACAGCCGGATCTGGCTGTAACGGGAGGTCTGGCCTTGCAGATGCGCCAAGGTAATGACTTCGAACTGCGGCAACACCGCGTGCCAGAAGAACGCATGCAACGCCATGACCATTGCCAGCCAGGCGTAGGTCTTGCTGACGAAAATCAACGAGAAGGTCAGCAGCGTGCATACCGCGCCGAAGCGCACGATGGCCAGGCGTCTGCCGGTGTAGTCGCCGAGCCAGCCCCAGATGTTCGGCGCCACGCAGCGCATCAGCATCGGGATCGCCACCAGCTCGCCGATGCGTGCGGCGCTGAATCCGAGGTGATCGAAGTACAGCGCCAGAAACGGCGCCGTCGAGCCGAGCAAGGCGAAATAGAACAGATAGAAACTGGACAGCCGCCAGTACGGGAGCGCCGCCACGGTCAGACCGCGGCGGCTGTGAGTTGACCCATCAGAGCTGGCCCAGAACCGGGGTGTTCACGCGCACGTCGGCGTTCTGGCCACGGTGACGCAGCAGGTGATCCATCAGCACGATGGCCATCATCGCCTCGGCAATCGGCGTGGCGCGGATGCCGACGCACGGATCGTGACGGCCCTTGGTGATCACTTCGACCGGGTTGCCATCGATATCGATCGAACGGCCCGGGGTGGTGATGCTCGACGTCGGCTTCAACGCCAGGTGCGCGACGATCGGCTGACCGGACGAGATGCCACCGAGGATGCCGCCGGCGTTGTTGCTGAGGAAACCTTCCGGGGTCAGTTCATCGCGGTGCTCGGTGCCACGCTGGGCGACCGAGGCGAAACCGGCGCCGATTTCCACGCCTTTGACCGCGTTGATGCTCATCAGCGCATGGGCCAGTTCGGCGTCGAGACGGTCGAAGATCGGCTCGCCCAGACCCGGCATCACACCTTCGGCAACCACGGTGATCCTGGCCCCGACCGAGTCCTGATCACGGCGCAACTGGTCCATGTAGGCTTCCAGTTCCGGAACCTTGTCCGGGTCCGGGCTGAAGAAGGCGTTCTGCTCGACCGATTCCCAGGTCTTGAACGGAATTTCGATCGGGCCGAGCTGGCTCATGTAGCCGCGAATGACGATGCCCTGGGTCGCCAGGTATTTTTTGGCAATCGCACCGGCCGCCACGCGCATGGCGGTTTCCCGCGCGGAGCTGCGACCGCCGCCACGGTAATCGCGCTCGCCGTATTTGTGGTGGTAGGTGTAGTCGGCGTGGGCCGGACGGAACAGATCCTTGATCGCCGAGTAGTCCTTGGACTTCTGGTCGGTGTTGCGGATCAGCAGGCCGATGGAGCAGCCGGTGGTGCGGCCCTCGAACACGCCGGACAGGATTTCGACTTCGTCCGCTTCCTGACGCTGGGTGGTATGGCGGCTGGTGCCCGGCTTGCGGCGATCGAGGTCGCGCTGCAGGTCCTCAAGGAAATCTCCAGGCCCGGCGGGCAGCCGTCGACAATGGCGACCAACGCCGGACCATGGCTTTCGCCTGCGGTGGTGACAGTGAACAACTTGCCGTAGGTATTGCCGGACATGCAGGACGCTCCGTGAAATCAAACCCAAATTCATGATGCGCGCCAGTATACGCAGGCTAACCGAGTAGTTCATCCTCGAACCTTGGCGGTGTTGGTGAGTCCAACCGGCACCTTTGCAAATGATGGCGTGATGATGCTGCGAGTTTTGATCTTGAGCCTTACCCTGTTTACTGGCTTCGTCCAGGCAACTGTCCTGCAACGTCCGGTGACTCTGGACACCGACAGCGGAGAACTTTTCGGCTCGCTGCTGCTGCCAAAGTCTGACAATCCGGTGCCGGTTGTCCTCATTCTTTCTGGCTCGGGTCCTACGGATCGTGACGGAAACAACCCCGACGGCGGGCGCAACGACAGTCTCAAGCGGCTGGCCTGGGTGCTGGCCAAACACAATATCGCCAGCGTGCGTTTCGATAAACGCGGCGTGGCCGCGAGCCTGGCCGCGACGCCGGATGAGCGCAATCTGTCGGTGGACGCCTACGTCGCGGACGCCGTGGCCTGGGGCCAGAAGCTCAAGGCTGACCCGCGTTTCGGCCCGTTGATCCTGCTGGGTCACAGCGAGGGCGCGCTGATCGCCAGCCTGGCCGCACCGAAAGTCGACGCCGCTGCGGTCATTTCACTGTCCGGCACCGCCCGGCCAATCGATCAGGTGTTGCGCCGACAACTGGCCCGCAGCCTTCCACCGCCACTGATGCAGCGCAGCAATGAACTGCTCGACAGCCTCAAGGCCGGGCACACCGATGACAATGTTCCGCCGCCGTTGCAGGCAATTTTCCGCCCGAGCGTGCAGCCTTACCTGATTTCGTTGTTCCGGCAGGATCCGTCCGCCGCCTTCGCTCAACTGAAAATGCCGGCCCTGATCGTCCAGGGCAGCAACGACATTCAGGTGCAGGTCGATGACGCCAACCTGCTCAAGGCGGCAAAACCCGACGCGACCCTGGCATTGATCGAAGGCATGAACCACGTGATGCGCATCGTGCCCAACGACGTGAAGCGGCAAATGGCCTCCTACAAGGACCCGAATCTGCCTCTGGCGGCCGAGCTGGGGACCCGAATCCTCGAATTTATTGACGGACTTCGCACCCGTTAAGGTCTTTTTCACCCTCCAGTCCTGAAAAAAACGGCCGATAAGCCTTTGTCGCCAGCGTACTGGCTGGCGACAAGCAGCTTGGACAGGATCTCGCCGTTATGACTGATACCCAGACTTCACCCGACACCACCGCTGAAAAAGACGCACCGCCAGCGGTCGAGCTGCCATGGGCGGATGTCCACGTCGAGCACCACAAGATGCTCCGCCTGGCGCCGTTGCAGACCGACCGCAATACCGGCGGGCGGCCGTTGCGCTTTGTCGAATTCGGTTACGCCGAGCGCAACAGCAAGGAACACAGCCTGATGCGCATGGCGATCAAGCTGCCCGCGCAGCGTGTGCGCAAGGAACAGAATCAGCTCGATGTTTGGGTCGACCACAAGACCAAACGCGTGCACTTCGGCCCCGACAGCGGCTTGCAGATCGAACCGCTGAACCGTGGCATCGGCCGTTTCATGGCCGCCCAAGGCATCAACTGGGCGAAAAAACGCTGGCCCACCTACACCGTCGACGGCATGGACTTGAACAACAAGGACGCGCTGAACGAAGACACCCGCCTGCGCCGCGATCACTTTCTGCGCGTGCATGGCTTTGATGTGGTGTACGCCGACGCCCAACATTTGAAGGGCAGCGTCAAGGAAGTGCAGGTCGGTGACTTGCTGGGCGACTGGAACAGCGAAAAGCTGCAGATCGTCGAGATTCTCGAAGCTGCGCAGATGTTGCAGCAGGCCGAGCAGAACCTGGCCGAGCAGGAAGTGAAGCTGAAGAAACAGGAAGACAAGGTCAGCAAGTTCAAGCGTGAAGACGCGGGTTTGCGCTTCACCATTACGTGTCTGGTGGCGTTTGCGGTGTTCCAGGCCGGTTTGCTGATCTGGATTGCCACGCACCGCTAAGCCAACGATCGTTCCCACCGAGGCGGGAACGATCGGTTCAGGTCAGACGCGGGAAGCGAACAGCGCCTGATGATCGCGGCACTGTTCGGCGGTCAGCATGAACACGCCATGTCCGCCGCGCTGGAATTCCAGCCAGGCGAAATCGACTTCCGGGTACAGCGCTTCGACGTGTACCTGGCTGTTGCCCACCTCGACGATCAGCAAACCTTTCTCGGTCAGGTGATCTGCCGCTTCGGCGAGCATCCGGCGCACCAGGTTCAAACCATCGTCGCCACAGGCCAGACCCAGCTCGGGTTCGTGCTGGTATTCGTCCGGCATGTCGGCGAAATCTTCCGCATCGACGTAGGGCGGGTTCGACACGATCAGGTCGAAACGTTGGCCCGGCAGGCCATCAAAACCATCGCCCTGCACGGTGAACACGCGCTCATCGACGCCATGGCGCTCGATGTTCTGGTTCGCCACTTCCAGCGCCTCGAACGACAGGTCCGCCAGCACCACTTCGGCGTTCTGGAACTCGTAGGCGCAGGCGATGCCGATGCAACCGGAGCCGGTGCACAGGTCAAGAATTCGCGCCGGCTCGTCGCCGATCCACGGTGCAAAACGGTTTTCGATCAGCTCGCCAATCGGCGAACGCGGGATGAGTACGCGCTCATCGACGATGAACGACATGCCGCAGAACCACGCCTCGCCCAACAGGTAGGCGGTCGGAATGCGTTCTTCGATGCGGCGCTTGAGCAGGCGTTGCAGGTTGACCAGTTCGTCGTCTTCCAGCGCGCAGTCCAGATAGCTGTCGGCGATTTCCCATGGCAGGTGCAAGGCACCGAGCACTAGCTGCCGGGCTTCGTCCCAGGCATTGTCGGTGCCATGGCCGAAAAACAGATCCTCCCCATGGAAGCGGCTGACGGCCCAACGGATGTGGTCGCGCAGGGTACGAAGTCGGGAAGTGATCACGGGGCAGAACTCCAGAAAAAACGACTGGCGATTCTACCAGCCAAAACGCGCCACGACGACGCAGGAAAAATCCTGGGGCGACGGTAGGAGTGTTCCGAATTCCTTATCGGCTATTGAACAGAACGTGTAACTTGACGAGGCTGCAGGCCAGTAACGACGGTGCCTACGATGGTAGCGATTCACAGAACCGCTCAGCCAGAGGACAATGTCGCAAAAGCCCCACCCCAAGGAGCCCCAGAATGTCCGTTCCAAAAACGATGTTTCAACTCAGCGGTCGCGGTTACGCAGCGGCCACGTTGAGCCATGCCACCGTGGTCATCATCGATGCCCAGAAAGAGTACCTCAGCGGCCCGCTGGCCCTGAGCGGCATGGACGCGGCTGTCGCGAACATCAAACAACTGGTTGCCGCCGCCCGCGCAGCCGGCCGTCCGATCGTGCACGTGCGCCACCTCGGCACCGTCGGCGGTCTGTTCGACCCGCAAGGCGAACGCGGCGAATTCATCCCCGGCCTGGAACCCCAGGGCGATGAAACCATCATCGGCAAATTGCTGCCGAGCGCTTTCCACGGCACCGAACTCTACGATCGTCTGCAAACCCTCGGCTCGCTCGACCTGATCGTCTGCGGTTTCATGAGCCACTCCAGCGTCAGCACCACCGTGCGTGCCGCGAAAAACCTGGGTTTCCGTTGCACCCTGGTCGAAGACGCCTGCGCCACCCGTGACCTGCCGTTCAAGGGCCGCGTGCTCAGTGCCGAACAGGTTCAGGAGGCGGAAATGGCGATCATGGCCGACAACTTCGCCACCCTCGCGCTGACCAATGACCTGATCTGATCGACCGCCAATGAGCGGCTCAGCCCGCCGCTCATCCGCAAAAGCCTCGCATTTGCTTCAATTACCCTAGCCTCAGGAACAACCCGGTCAACTCCCGGTCGAAGGGCCGATACCCATTGAGGAAGGTCGGAATGAAGTTATCCGATGGATTTGACGCACGCCGCTTGCGGCCCAAAGGCCAAAGCAACTGGCGTTTTCGATTCGGCGCAGCGATCGCCGCCATTCTGGCGACGTTCGGTGTGCTGTTGGCGATGGCCGGGGCTGCCAGCCTGATCGGGCATCCGCCGGCACTCGGCGACTTGAATGCGACGCCGATGGGCTCGGCGATCATTCTGGCCGTCGGCCTGTTGTTCCTGTATTTCGGCGTGGCCCTGTGGCGCCGTTGCCGGCGTCGCGCACGGCAATCGCGGGAGCTGAACATGTCCCCGCACCTGATGAAAAAACACGACTGAATCGACGGCCTGGCTTTTTGCCGGGCCGTTTTGTGTCTGTTTGGGTAAACTGGCCGCCCTTCGCGGAGGCTGATATGCAAGACGACGATTTTTCCCTGTTCAAAAGTGCGATCCAAGGCGTCAAGCCGATCAAGCACGACCGCGCCGACACCGGCAAACCCAAGACTGACCGCGCACAGATCGCCAAGCTGCGCCAGTCCGCGACCATCCGCACCGAAACCACCACCGTTGACGGTCTGTCCGACCAGTTCGTGATCGACGTCGGGCCGGAAGACGAACTGATGTGGGCCCGCGACGGCGTGCAGGAAAGCCAGATGCGTAAGCTGAAGGTCGGGCAGATCCCGTTCGAGGGCAGCCTCGACCTGCACGGCATGAGCGTCGAAAAGGCCCGGGAAACCCTCTGGGCGTTTCTGGCCGAAGCGACCAAGTTCGAAATCCGCTGCGTGCGCGTCACCCATGGCAAGGCTGTGCGACTGGACGGCAAACGACCGATGATCAAGAGCCACGTCAACACTTGGCTGCGCCAGCATGCGCAAGTGCTCGGATTCTGCTCGTGCCAGGCCAGACACGGCGGTGCCGGCGCGGTTTACGTGATGCTCAAACGCACCATGATGGAAGGCCGCGACGAATAATCCCGTCACACCGAACTTGCAGGGTTGTGTCCGCCACCGTACCCTTGCCCTTTGCGAAAATCCCCACAGGTAGTTTCATGTCCCTGGAACAGAATTACACCGCGATTCTCGGCCAACTGGGCGAGGACGTGTCCCGCGAGGGCCTGCTCGACACGCCAAAGCGTGCCGCCAAAGCCATGCAGTACCTCTGCCGCGGTTATGAACAGACGCTCGAAGAGGTCACCAACGGTGCCCTGTTCAGCTCCGACAACAGCGAAATGGTGCTGGTCAAGGACATCGAGCTCTACTCGTTGTGCGAACACCACCTGCTGCCGTTCATCGGCAAGGCCCACGTCGCGTATATCCCGAGCGGCAAAGTGCTGGGCCTGTCGAAGGTCGCACGGATCGTCGACATGTACGCCCGCCGCCTGCAGATCCAGGAAAACCTCAGCCGCCAGATCGCCGATGCGGTCCAGCAGGTCACCGGCGCGCTGGGCGTGGCCGTGGTGATCGAGGCCAAGCACATGTGCATGATGATGCGCGGTGTGGAGAAACAGAATTCGTCGATGATCACTTCGGTGATGCTCGGTGAGTTCCGCGAAAAACGCGGCGACCCGCAGCGAGTTTCTCAGCCTGATCAAGTAATTGATGGCAAAAAAACCGGCGTTGATCGCCGGTTTTTTTTCGTCCGTGAAAAATCGGGTAAGCTGCGCGCCTTCTTCAATGTCCCTGTGAGGCTTGTAACGTGTTCGTCAAAGCGCTTCGTGTCGGCCTCGGCCAACTGATCATCTTCGTTGACTTCCTGACCCGCCCGGGCAAGAAGCAGCGCCCCGCCGCTGCCCAGGCCCAGGTCGACGCCGCCGCCAAGGACCTGACCCTGTATCAGTTCCACGCCTGCCCGTTCTGCGTGAAGACCCGCCGCAGCCTGCGTCGCCTGAACGTTCCGGTGGCCCTGAAGGATGCGAAGAACAACGAGCAGGATCGCCAGACCCTGCTGGAACAGGGCGGCAAGATCAAGGTGCCGTGCCTGCGCATCGAAGAGAACGGCCAGACCACCTGGATGTATGAGTCCAACACGATCATCGAATACCTGAACAAGCGGTTCGCCGCCGTCTGAATCAAAAAAACCGGCCTGATGGCCGGTTTTTTTATGCCGCCTGTGCGGCCTGCGCCTGGCGCACCACCGCCGCCAGACGTTTGAGGCCTTCGTCCAGGCGGGTCGGGTCAATGTGACTGAAGTTCAGGCGCAGATGACCGTGATTGCGATCCGGCTCGGGGAAGAACGGTTCGCCCGGCATGAACGCCACATCGTTGGCCAGCGCGGTATTGAGCAAGGTGCGCGTGTCCAGCGGCTGTTTAAGGGTCAGCCAGAAAAACAGACCGCCCTGCGGCGTGTTCCAGTCCGCCAGATCCGCGAAGTGAGTTTCCAGCGCCGCTTGAAAGGCATCACGGCGCTGACGGTAGAAGCCACGCAGTTCACTCAAGTGCTGCTGATACTTTTCGCTGCCGATCCACTGCAACGCCTGCCACTGACCGATGCGGTTGGTGTGCAGATCCGCCGACTGCTTGAGTTTGAGCAGATGCGGAAACAGATCTGGGCTAGCGATCAGGTAACCGACGCGCAGGCCCGGCAACAGGGTTTTCGACACGGTGCCGGTATAGATCCAGCTGGATTTCTTCAAACGACCAGCAATCGGTTGGGCGCTACCGCCGTCGAAGGTCAGTTCGCGGTAAGGCTCGTCTTCGATCAGGGTTACGCCGAATTCGTCGAGCAGCGCCGCAACAGCTTCGCGCTTGGCTTCGCTGTAGCGTACGGCGGACGGGTTCTGGAAGGTCGGGATCAGATAGATGAAAGCTGGATGATGTTGCTCCAGGCGTTGACGCAACTGCGCCAGGTTCGGTCCGTCAGCTTCCAGCGGCACAGTCAGGCAATCGGCGCCGAACAGTTGGAAAATCTGCAAGGCCGCCAGATAGGTCGGTGCTTCCAGCAGGATTTCGGTGCCCTTGTCGATGTACAGCTTGGCCGCCAGATCGAGTGTTTGCTGGGAACCACTGACCACCAACACCTGACTCGCCTCACACGGCAACCCCAGCGCCCTCGCCTCTGCCGCCAGCGCTTCGCGCAAGGCTGGCTCGCCTTCGCTCATACCGTACTGGCCGAGGGACAGCGGCATGTCGGCCCACTCGACCTTCGGCAACATGGCTTCAGCCGGCAGACCGCCCGCGAAAGACATCACTTCCGGGCTCTGGGCCGCAGCAAGGATTTCACGGATCAGAGAACTTTTGAGACGCGAGATACGTTCGGAAAAAGCCATGGAAGTCACCGCTAGCGAGGCATGGGAAAAATGAGTCAAACTTGTTGACTGAAATTACGACACCTTCTTTGGAAACGTCAATATGATTGACCTTAAAAACTGCGCCAGCCAACAACAAGCCATGGAAGCGTTCTTCTTCGGTTATCAGGCGTTTACCGCCAAGGCTGACGAAATGCTCGAGCGTCGCGGCCTGTCCCGCGTGCATCAACGCATCGTGTTTTTTATCGCCCGTTATCCGAATTTGAGCGTCAAGGAGTTGCTCGCGCTGCTTGGTGTGAGCAAACAGGCGCTGAACATGCCATTGCGTCAGTTACAGGAAATGCACCTGGTGGACAGCGTGGCCTCCGAGGCTGACAAGCGTAAGCGCTTGTTGGAGCTGACCGTCGAAGGCGCGAAATTTGAGCAGGCATTGCGCCGCGAGCAGGTGAAATTACTGGAGCGGGTGTTTGCCGAGGCCGGTGAAACCGCGGTGAATGGCTGGCTTGCGGTGAATATGGCGCTGGGGAAAAACCGCTCGGCCGATTGATATAGCGCGATCCTCAAAACTTTCGTCCACAAAATCAAAAACAATATTTGCTTTATTTGTACACAAAAGCATAATCCACTGCGTGCGAGTTCCTGACCGCATGGTCAACAAATTCGCGTATGCCTCAAAGGGCCGCTGCCACCCCTCATAGGGTCCGGCCCTGGAAATAACAATAAAACTCTTGAGGAGTACTCGCTGTGGAAAGCCGCAAATCCGAAGCATCGACGCTGGAACTCTCGCCGCCGTTACGCAATGGCCTGCTGGAGCGCCTCTTTAAACTCAGCTTGCATGGCACCACGGTGAAGACCGAGCTGATCGCCGGTCTGACAACCTTCATCACCATGGCCTACATCATTTTCGTCAACCCGAACATCATGGCCGATGCCGGGATCGATCACGGTGCGGCCTTCGTCGCCACCTGCATCGCCGCCGCGCTGGGCTGCCTACTGATGGGTCTGTACGCCAATTGGCCGGTGGGCCTGGCGCCGGGCATGGGCCTCAACGCGTTTTTCACCTACACCGTGGTCGGTACCATGGGCTACAACTGGGAAACCGCCCTCGGTGCGGTGTTCGTCTCGGGCGTGCTGTTCATGATCCTGACCTTTTCACGGATTCGCGAATGGCTGCTCAACAGCATCCCGGTCAGCCTGCGCTTTGCGATGGGCGCCGGCGTGGGTCTGTTCCTCGGGCTGATCGGCCTGAAAACCGCCGGCATCGTCGTCGACAGCCCGGCCACGCTGATCAAGCTCGGCTCGCTGCGTGAACCCGGCCCGCTGCTCGCCGCCATCTGCTTCCTGATGATCGCGATCCTCAGCTACCACAGGGTGTTCGGCGCGATCCTCATCAGCATCATCACCGTGACCCTGGCAGGTTGGGGCCTGGGCATCGTGCACTACTCAGGCATCATGTCGACTCCGCCAAGCCTGGCGCCGACCTTCATGGCCATGAACGTCGCCGGCGTGTTCAACGTCAGCATGATCAGCGTGGTACTGGCCTTCCTTTTCGTACACATGTTCGACACCGCCGGCACCCTGATGGGTGTTGCTCAACGCGCCAATCTGGTGGGCGCTGACGGCCGCATCGAAAACCTGTCCCGCGCGATGAAAGCCGACTCCGCGTCCAGCGTATTCGGTGCAGTGGTCGGCGTACCGCCGGTCACCAGCTACGTGGAAAGTGCCGCCGGTGTAGCGGCTGGTGGTCGGACTGGTCTTACCGCAGTGACCGTTGGTGTGCTATTTATAGCCGCGATGTTCTTTGCACCACTGGCCGGCATGATTCCCGCCTACGCCACCGCCGGCGCGCTGATTTATGTAGCGATGCTGATGATGGGCGGCATGGCGCACATCGAATGGGACGAAGCGACCGACAGCATTCCGGCCATCGTCACCGCGATCATGATGCCATTGACCTTCTCGGTCGCCGACGGCATCGCGCTGGGCTTCATTACCTATGTCGCGCTGAAGGCCGGCACCGGCAAGTACAAAGAGATTTCGGTCAGCCTGTGGGTGCTCTGCGCGATCTTCATCGCCAAGTTCATCTTCCTGTAAGCGACACGCGGTTCGAGCGTCAAAACAGCCTCACCCTTGCGGGTGGGGCTTTTGCACATTCTTGATAACGATAAAAAGGAGAAAGTGATGAGTCTGGAAACCTGGCTGCTGTTCAGCGGCGCTGCGCTGGTGGTGATCCTGATTCCGGGGCCACTGTCGTTGCTGATGATCAGCAACAGTCTGAATTACGGCTTGCGTCGTTCTTACCCGGCGTTTCTCGGTGGCGTGAGTGCGTCGATCTGCCTGCTCAGCGCTTCGGCACTGGGGTTGGGCGCCCTGCTGCTGGCATCGGAAAAACTCTTCAGCGCGCTGAAGATCGTCGGTGCGCTGTACCTGTTCTACCTCGCCTGGCAGAGCTGGCAGCAATCGCGTCAGCCATCGGTTGGCGCAGAAGTCCCGCAGGCGGCACCGGTCCCACGCTTTCGCGCACTCTTCGGACGCGCATTCATGCTGGGCGCCAGCAATCCGAAAGACATTCTGTTCTTCGCCGCGTTTCTGCCGCAGTTCCTCAGCGCCGAACAACCGTTTCTGCCTCAACTGCTGGTGATGATCGCGACCTGGACCGTGCTGGATCTGCTATGCAAATTGACCTACGGCCTCGGCGCCCACGGTGCCGCCCGCTACCTGCGCAGCGGTAAGGGCCAGAGCTGGTTCAACCGCATCAGTGCCGGACTGTTTGGCGGCGCTGGTGCAGCGTCGTTGTTGAGCAGCCACTGAGGCCATCGAGAGTCGCCAATACCCGGCAATATCTCGCCTGACGAATAGATATATGTACCGCACCTCGCAACGTTGATTCACCGAACATCCGGCCTCTTCTGGCCAGATCAACGTGAATCGACCTTGCGAGTGAAATACCCATGAGCCCCAAACGCCCGATAAAACCCGGTACATCAACCACCTCCCCCGAAACGCCTTTCACCCTTCCCGACTTCGGGCCACCGGCACTCCACAGGTTGCCGCTGAACATCGCGCCCCACGGCGAAGACCGAGTGCCTCTCGATCCCCCGAGGATGTCGGTTCAATCAAGCGCCTCCCGGCATGCTCCTCTGGAGATCGTCGACCTTCCGCCCGAGACCCATATCACCCCTGTCGTGGCCCATGCGCCGATCGAGCACTTTTTCCTTGCGCCCAGTCAGCTATCCAGGCTTCCGGCGCCGAATGCGCTTTCCGGCATTCGGGAACTCGGGACGCAGAGGCACTTCGTGGATCTTCAGGAGGGGGAACCGTGTTGCTGGGCATTGATTCGGACAACCATTTCCGAGCCAGATTGAACAGCGACTTCAGACCTTCCGGTCCACGTGTCGAGCGGGTGGAAGGCACTCTCACCTGGCGCGTGAAACCCACTGACGAGGGTGCCGGGAGCAGCGATTCCAGATTGACGCTCAAGCGTCTGCGAAATCCGGATGATGATCCGCAAGAAGTTGTCGCGCCCAAACGTTCTTCCACCTCAACGGGTGATGAATGGTCCGATCCCTGGAAAAAATGGGAAGCGCCCCGCCTGCAGGCAGCGGTCGACAGCATTGAAGTCGATGGCACCCGGTTTCTGCTGGTGCCGCGTGGCAGCGACCCGGACCACCCGATCGTCTACATCAAGAACCCGGAGCACTGGGTATACGATTTCGATTACATGGAGCGCATTCTCGGCACTGACCTGATGCAGCAACCCAGAGGCGCGATCCGCGTGCCGCCTGCCAATCAGTGGGAGGTTGATCCGAACCTGCCCTTTCAACACCCTCTGAAGCAATACATCACCACTTTTTTTCCGCAGTTGTCGGAAATCTCGGTGAACAAGGTGACCAGACACCAGTTCAACCTGGCCAACGACGGAAACATGGCAACCGGCGTCGGCCTGACCCGGCTCAGGCAAACGTTCAATGACTTGAGGCGCGGTAACAGCACACCTCACGCGCCACTGGCCGATCCGTTGCTGATGCTACCGACGCTGACAACCTCCAGCAGCGGACCAGGGTCGAGCCGCACCCTGGAATTGCCACCCCTGACGCCGGAGGGTTCTCTGCAACGACTGGACTTCGATCTGACAAGGCAAGAATGGGATTACTTCAAAACAACGCAGTCAGGCACCGATATCAAACGACTCATGGCTAACCTCCTGAATCGTCAGGGATACGATGTTTTCATGACAACGCCTTCAGCTACTTTTCCGGCCCTGGTGTTTCGCCGGGAGAATCATCCCTTTGTCTTTTTCATCAGCCTGCATCGCGTCAGGGGCAAGAAAATTCATCAGCCCCTGAGCTCCGGCCCTGATGCCAGCGACGCCCGGTTGAACACTCAGGTCGGATACCCGGCATTGCAGGAAATGCTCCAGGCACATGCTGAAAACCGACTGGTGTGGCTCAAGGGTGGATCTCAGATTCATGCTTCGCAACCGGACAGTATTTTCATCGTCAGGGATGATGAGTCGAGGCTCGCAACCCTTGCCGACCTTTAATCAGCAACGCTTTTGGCGAGACGAAAAAAAGCCCGCAGTGTGAGCGGGCGAAAGACCAAAGAAGCTATATGCGCAGTCGCTTCCCGGTGGAGGCAGCTGCTTGGGGGTCAGCTGCCCCGGTACGTGGAATAGCTGTAAGGCGAGATCAGCAACGGCACGTGGTAGTGATCCTGTTCGGCAGAGATGCCGAACCGCAGCACGACCACGTCCAGAAATGCCGGCTCCGGCAACTGGACGCCACGGGCGCGGTAGTAATCGCCGGCGTGGAACTGAACCTGATAGACACCGGTACGGTAGTCATCGCCTTGCAGCAGCGGCGCATCGACCCGGCCATCGCTGTTGGTAAGCGCACTGGCGACCAATTCCAGGTGCGAACCTTCAACGCGGTACAGCTCGACCTTGATCGAGCTGCCCGGGCAACCGTGTGCAGCGTCCAAAACGTGTGTTGTCAAACGTCCCATTGATTCTGCGCGCCTGCCTGCGTGGAGCAGTCAGACTTCGCGCCTCCCGAAGTCAGTTGAAAAGGAGACCGCACCGTTTCGGAGCACGAAAAGCTGCGGCGAGCGACTGATTAAGACACTTTTCAAAAAAATTGTACACAATAAAAACGACATTTTTCCGCTCACCACCGCCATCCTTCGATTTCCCGGTGATTTGCCCTGCAACCTTGCATTCATTGAACCCCCAATCCATTAGCTGACTGGTCAGGCAGGTTTCTTGCAGGTTCACGCCATTAACAGCAAAAGATGACAGCCGGTGAAAAATGCGAAAATTCAGGCTTACAAATTGAGAATAAAGTTGTATACAATCAGCCCATCGCTGTGACGCCAGCCTGCCATCCAAACTTCAGGGCGCCACACAATCTGTCAACGAATAAGAAGGAAGACTGCAGTGAGCGCTGACTACCCACGCGACCTGATCGGTTACGGCAGTAACCCTCCTCACCCACACTGGCCGGGCAATGCCCGGATCGCCCTGTCGTTCGTACTCAATTACGAAGAAGGCGGCGAGCGCAACATCCTGCACGGTGACAAAGAATCCGAAGCCTTCCTCTCGGAAATGGTCGCGGCCCAGCCTCTGCAAGGCGCGCGCAACATGAGCATGGAATCGCTTTACGAGTATGGCAGCCGTGCCGGCGTCTGGCGGATCCTGAAACTGTTCAAGGAATTCGACATTCCACTGACCATCTTCGCCGTGGCCATGGCCGCCCAGCGTCACCCGGACGTGATCCGCGCGATGGTCGAGGCCGGTCACGAGATCTGCAGCCACGGCTACCGCTGGATCGACTACCAGTACATGGACGAAGCCCAGGAACGCGAGCACATGCTCGAAGCGATCCGCATCCTCACCGAACTCACCGGCGAGCGCCCGCTGGGCTGGTACACCGGCCGCACCGGCCCGAACACCCGTCGTCTGGTGATGGAAGAAGGCGGTTTCCTCTACGACTGCGACACCTACGACGACGACCTTCCCTACTGGGAACCGAACAACCCGACCGGCAAGCCGCACCTGGTGATCCCGTACACCCTGGACACCAACGACATGCGCTTCACCCAGGTCCAGGGTTTCAACAAGGGCGACGATTTCTTCGAATACCTCAAAGACGCGTTCGACGTGCTTTATGCCGAAGGCGCCGAAGCACCGAAGATGCTGTCGATCGGTCTGCACTGCCGACTGGTGGGCCGTCCGGCGCGTCTGGCGTCGCTCAAACGCTTTATCGAATACGCTAAAAGTCATGAACAGGTGTGGTTCAGCCGCCGCGTCGACATCGCCCGTCACTGGCACGAAACCCACCCGTACCAAGGGGCTGCCAAATGAGCACCTTTCAAACCCTGAAACCGTCGACCCTGAGCCGCGACGCCTTCGTCAAAGCCTTCGCCGACATCTACGAACATTCGCCATGGGTGGCCGAGAAGGCCTTCGACCTGGGCCAGGACGCTTCGATCGACCAGATCGAAACCCTGCACCAGCGCATGAGCGACATCCTGTTGAGCGCCGATCACGCCAGTCAGCTGGCACTGATCAACGCTCACCCGGACCTGGCCGGCAAAGCTGCCGTCCAGGGCCAGTTGACCGAAGCCAGCACCAATGAACAGGCTGGCGCCGGTATTCACCAATGCACGGCCGAAGAGTTTTCTCGCTTCACCGAGCTGAACGACGCCTACAAGGCCAAGTTCAAGTTTCCCTTCATCATGGCGGTAAAAGGCAGCAACCGGCATCAGATCCTCGCGGCGTTCGAAACGCGCATTCACAACCCGGTCGACACCGAGTTCAAATGCGCGCTGGCGGAGATCAACAAGATCGCCCTGTTCCGTTTACTGACTCTTTAGCAAGCCTGGCCCGAGCGTGTCAGACGCGGAGAACGCCCAGGGCCTCGCAAGCATCCCCAGCCACTTATTTAAAGGCAGACAAGAAGAATGAAAGTTTACGCCGTACCTTTCGAGAAGTTCGTCAACCTGGCCGATGCCCGTCTGGGCACCAAAATCATCTCGGTCACCGATGACTGGTTCGCAGACGCCAATCGTCTGTTTCAGCCGACCCCGGCCGTGTGGAAGGAGGGCGTGTTCGACGACAACGGCAAGTGGATGGACGGCTGGGAATCCCGCCGCAAGCGCTTCGAAGGCTACGACAGCGCGGTAATCCGCCTGGGCGTACCGGGTTCGATCAAAGGCGTGGACATCGACACTTCATTCTTCACCGGCAACTTCCCGCCATCGGCCTCGCTGGAAGCGTGCTTCCTGGCCTCGGGCGAGCCGGACGAAAACACCCAGTGGACTGAAGTGCTGTCGGCCGTCGAGCTGCAAGGCAACAGCCACCACTACCACGAAATCAGCAACGACAAGGCGTTCAGCCACCTGCGCTTCAACATCTACCCGGATGGCGGTGTGGCCCGTCTGCGCGTGTACGGCATTCCGTTCCGCGACTGGTCGGCGGTTGGCGACAACGAGCAAGTCGACCTGGCAGCAGCTCTCAACGGTGGCCGCGCCCTCGCCTGCTCCGACGAACACTTCGGCCGCATGAGCAACATCCTCAACCCGGGCCGTGGCATCAACATGGGCGACGGCTGGGAAACCGCGCGTCGTCGTACCCCGGGCAATGACTGGGTGATCGTCGCACTGGGCCACCCGGGCGAGATCGAGAAAATCGTCGTCGACACCCTGCACTTCAAGGGCAACTACCCGGACAGCTGCTCGATCCAGGGCGCGTTCGTAAAAGGCGGCACCGACAGCCAGATCGAAACCCAGTCGCTGTTCTGGCGCGAACTGCTGCCGAGCCAGAAGCTGGAAATGCACGCCGAACACACCTTCGTCGAGCAGATCAAGGCACTGGGCCCGATCACCCACATCCGTCTGAACGTGTTCCCGGACGGTGGTGTGAGCCGCCTGCGCCTGTTCGGCAAGGTCGCCAAGTAAGCGTTGAACCCTGTAAGGGGGAGCTTGCTCCCTCCTCACACAAAGCAGAACCAACAACACAGAATTCGGAAAAGAACAGCATGCGCACATTGACGATTGAACCGCTGACCAAAGAAGCCTTCGCCCCGTTCGGTGACGTGATCGAAACCGACGGCAGCGATCACTTCATGATCAACAACGGTTCGACCATGCGCTTCCACAAACTGGCGACGGTCGAAACCGCTACGCCCGAGGACAACGCGATCATCAGCATCTTCCGCGCCGACGCGCAGGACATGCCGCTGACCGTGAGCATGCTGGAACGCCATCCGCTGGGCAGCCAGGCTTTCATTCCGCTGCTCGGCAACCCCTTTCTGATCGTGGTCGCGCCACTTGGCGATGTACCTGTATCAGGCTTGGTCCGCGCCTTCGTCACCAACGGCAGGCAGGGCATCAATTACCATCGCGGCGTCTGGCACCACCCGGTGCTGACGATCGAAAAGCGGGATGACTTCCTGGTGGTTGATCGCAGTGGCACAGGCAATAACTGCGATGAGCATTTTTTCAAAGAGGATGAGCGTTTGATCCTCGCCCCCCACCAATAAGAGAAGGTCCGATCACTCGACAACAAGAGTGACGGGCGAGAGGTAAAGACTGTGGAAGCACATCTGTTGGAATGGCTGAACCTGAGCGTGCGCTGGGTTCACATGATCACTGGCGTGGCCTGGATCGGCGCGTCGTTCTACTTCGTCTGGCTGGAGAACAACCTCAACCGCGTCAACCCGAAAACCGGTCTTGCCGGTGATCTGTGGGCGATCCACGGCGGCGGTATCTATCACCTGGAAAAATACAAACTGGCCCCTCCGTCGATGCCGGAGAACCTGCACTGGTTCAAATGGGAAGCCTATTTCACCTGGATGTCGGGGATCGCGCTGCTGTGCGTGGTGTTCTACTCCAACCCCGTGCTCTACCTCGTGGCACCCGGCAGCGGCCTGACCGGCCCTGAAGGCGTGGCCATCGGCATCGGTTCGCTGATCGCCGGCTGGTTCATCTACGACTTCCTCTGCGATTCGCCCCTCGGCAAGAAACCTGCCCTGCTCGGCTTCATCCTGTTCGTGCTGATCATCGGCGCGGCGTTTGGCTTCAGCAAGGTGTTCAGCGGTCGTGGTGCGTACCTGCACGTCGGCGCGATCATCGGCACCATCATGGTCGGCAACGTGTTCCGCATCATCATGCCGGCACAACGCGCACTGGTGGCCGCGATCGCCGAGAACCGCACGCCGGACCCGGCGCTGCCGGCCAAAGGCCTGCTGCGTTCGCGTCACAACAACTACTTCACCCTGCCGGTGCTGTTCATCATGATCAGCAACCACTTCCCGAGCACTTACGGCAGCCAGTACAACTGGCTGATCCTGGCCGGGATCGCAGTGTTGGCGGTGTTGGTGCGTCACTACTTCAACACCCGTCACGACAGCCACAAGTTTGCCTGGACCCTGCCGGTGGCAGCGGTGGGCATGATCACCCTGGCGTACGTCACCGGCCCTGCGCCGATGCCGACCGCGCCGGAAGTGGCCAAGGCTCCTGCGAAAATCGAGTACCAGCCGCTGCCGGAAACGGCCCTGGGTGGTGGCGCGAAACCGGCTGAAGCGGCACAACCGGCCGCACCTGCTGCACCTGCTGCCGCTCCGGCTCAGGCGTCGAACGCCGGTCCTGCGTTCGACAAGGTGCACAACGTGATCCAGGAACGCTGCGCGGTCTGCCATTCGGCCAAACCGACCAGCCCGCTGTTCAGCGCTGCCCCGGCCGGTGTGATGTTCGACACCCCCGAGCAGATCCGCCAGAACGCGGCGCGGATCCAGGCGCAAGCCATCACCACGCAGATCATGCCACTGGGCAACATCACGCAGATGACCCAGCAGGAACGTGACCTGATCGGTGCATGGATCGCCCAGGGAGCCCAGACCAACTAAGCAGTAAAAGCATCGCTGGCAAGCCAGCTCCCACAGGGTTTTGCACTGCCTGTGTGGGAGCTGGCTTGCCGGCGAATTGCCGCAACGCGGTTTACCTGATGCAAAGAAACAGCTGTGAGCAACCCGGCAGCTGTTCAATCACAAGAATAAAAAAGATCCGAGGTGTTGCATGTCCGAGCTGTCCAAAGCGCGCATCCCCGACGCACCCGCCATTCAGCGTTTGCCCCTTTTGCAACTGATCCTGGTCGGTCTGCAACATGTTCTGCTGATGTACGGCGGCGCCATCGCGGTACCGCTGATCATCGGACAGGCCGCTGGCCTGAGTCGTGAAGAAATCGCCTTCCTGATCAACGCCGACCTGCTGGTCGCCGGCATCGCCACCATCGTGCAATCCCTGGGGATCGGCCCGATGGGCATTCGCATGCCGGTGATGATGGGCGCCAGTTTCGCCGCCGTCGGCAGCATGGTCGCCATGGCCGGCATGCCCGGCATCGGTCTGCAGGGAATCTTCGGCGCGACCATCGCCGCCGGGTTCTTCGGCATGATCATCGCGCCGTTCATGTCCAAGGTCGTACGCTTCTTCCCGCCGCTGGTGACCGGCACGGTCATCACCTCGATCGGCCTGTCGCTGTTCCCCGTGGCCGTGAACTGGGCCGGTGGCGGCGCTGGCGCCGCTCAATTCGGTTCACCGATTTATCTGGCCATCGCCGCTTTGGTGCTGGCGACCATTCTGCTGATCCACCGCTTCATGCGCGGTTTCTGGGTCAACATTTCCGTGCTGATCGGCATGTGCCTGGGCTACTTGCTCTGCGGCGCCATCGGCATGGTCGACCTGAGCGGCATGGCCAACGCGCCATGGGTTCAGTTCGTCACCCCGCTGCATTTCGGCATGCCGAAGTTCGAACTGGCGCCGATCCTGTCGATGTGTCTGGTGGTGGTGATCATCTTTGTCGAGTCCACCGGCATGTTCCTCGCGCTGGGCAAGATCACCGGCCAGGAAGTCTGCCCGCGCATGCTGCGTCGCGGCTTGCTGTGTGATGCTGGCGCATCGTTCGTTGCCGGTTTCTTCAACACCTTCACCCACTCCTCCTTCGCGCAGAACATCGGCCTGGTGCAAATGACCGGCGTGCGCTGCCGCTCGGTGACCATCGTTGCCGGCGGTCTGCTGATCGTCCTCAGCCTGCTGCCGAAAGCGGCGTTCCTGGTGGCGTCGATTCCACCGGCGGTACTTGGTGGTGCGGCGATTGCGATGTTCGGCATGGTGGCAGCCACCGGCATCAAGATCCTGCAGGAAGCCGACATCGGTGACCGACGCAATCAATTGCTGGTGGCGGTAAGCATCGGCATGGGCCTGATCCCGGTGGTGCGTCCGGAATTCTTCGCCCACCTGCCATTGTGGATGAGCCCGATCACCCACAGCGGGATCGCCATGGCCACCCTCAGCGCACTGACGCTGAACCTGTTGTTCAACATCCTGGGCGGCGCCGAGCGCGCGGCCATCAACGACTGTCACGCACACCCGCACTGACCCGAAGAGTAAAAAAGGGGGCTCGCCTACGCCTGCCCCCTCGCGACAGCTTTGCCTCAAACAATAAAAACAAGAGGGAGCAACAGATGATCCGGACTCAAACCAACGTGTTGTTGAGCGGCGGCCTGCTGGCCGCATCACAAGCCATGGCCGGCGATTTATTGCTGTGGCAGACCAACAGCCTGAGCTACCTGTACGGCAAGAACTTTGCGATCAATCCGTCGATCCAGCAGACGGTGACGTTCGAGCACGCTGACAAGTGGAAATACGGCGACAACTTCCTGTTCGTCGACAAGATCTTCTACAACGGCCAGGAAGACCGCAACAAAGGCCCGCACACCTACTACGGCGAATTCACCCCACGCTTCTCCTTCGGCAAGATCTTCGACAAGAAGATCGAATTCGGCCCGATCAAGGACGTGCTGCTGGCAATGACCTACGAGTACGGCGAAGGCGAGAGCGAGGCCTATCTGATCGGTCCCGGTTTCGACCTGAAAGTGCCTGGCTTCAACTACGTCACCCTGAACATCTTCCGCCGCCAGACCGAAGGCCCGCGCCCGGGCGATGGTGTCTGGCAGATCACCCCGGGCTGGTCCTACAGCTTTCCGCTGGGCAATTCCGACGTGCTGATCGACGGCTACCTCGACTGGGTTGTCGACAACGACGAGAACTCCCGCGGCACCTATCACGCCAACCTGCACATCAACCCGCAGATCAAATACGACCTGGGCAAAGCCCTCGGCTGGCGTCAGAAGCAGCTGTATGTCGGTACCGAATACAGCTACTGGAAGAACAAATACGGGGTCGAAAGCAGCCACAACCTCGACACCAATCAGAACACCGCCAGCCTGCTGGTGAAGGTGCACTTCTAAGATGACCCGCAACCGTGCCGCCTACCTGTCGTCGGTGCTCTGTTGCGGGGCACTTGAGGCCTGGCCGTTGAGTCAGTATTCTCCGCGGCCTCCTGAATTCGGTCTAAAAAAAGCCCGGATTTAATTCCTGACCGACGGGCCAACTTATCCCGGCCCCGGTCAGTACCGAGGCGTCCCGAAAACACGCTCAATCGACTGTTTTTCAGCAGCCGACGGGCGTTTTTTTGCTTTTCGAAAAGCCTTGGCTCAGCTCTTGCTAACAGCATCAAAGCTGACCGAATGGATGATTTTTGCGGCAACGAAAAAAGGCGCCACACCAGAGCGCCGACTCAAAAAAATAAACGTGGAATACCTACTTTGGGAGCAACCGAATGAAACGTATGAGCACCAGCCTGATGCTTGCGGGAACCATGCTGGCGGGGGGCCAGGCCATGGCCGACGGCCTGCTGCAATGGCAGAACAACAGCCTGACCTACCTGTACGGCAAAGACTTCAAGGTCAACCCGGCCATCCAGCAGACCGTCACCTTCGAGCACGCCGATGCGTGGAAGTACGGCGACAACTTCCTGTTCGTCGACAAGATTTTCTACAACGGCAAGCCTGACGGCGGCGTCGGCAACAACACTTACTACGGTGAGTTCCAGCCACGTATCTCGCTGGGCAAGGTGCTCGACCAGAAGATCGAATTCGGCCCGATCAAAGACGTGCTGCTGGCCATGACCTACGAGTTCGGCGAAGGCGACGTCGAGTCCTACCTGATCGGTCCAGGCTTCGACCTGGCGATTCCGGGCTTCGACTACTTCCAGCTGAACTTCTACCAGCGCCACACCGAAGGTTCGCGTCCGGGTGACAACGTCTGGCAGATCACCCCGGTCTGGTCCTACACCATTCCGGTCGGCAACTCGAACGTGCTGATCGACGGCTACATGGACTGGGTGGTCGACAACGACGTCAACAGCAAAGGCGAATACCACGCCAACCTGCACTTCAACCCACAGGTCAAATACGACCTGGGCAAGGCGCTGAATTTCGGCGAGAAGCAGCTGTACGTCGGTGTGGAATACGACTACTGGAAAGACAAGTACGGGATCGACGACACCCGTGCCTTCACCACCAATCAGAACGTGACCAGCTTCCTGGTGAAGTTCCACTTCTGATAGTGCTGACGATGGCGCCCACCCGGGCGCCATCTGTTTCAGGCCGGAACCACCGCCTCGCCAATCCCGAGAAATCGGCACAGCTCATCGCGCTTGGCCAGCGCATCGCGCCGCCCAAGGTCGATCAGTTCACTGCAATACCCCGCCTCGAACAGCAAGTAACTCAACACCCCTGCCCCGCTCGTTTTAGTCGCCCCCGGCCCACGCAAGAACAGCCGCAAAGCCGCCGGCAATTCCTGACGATGCCGCGCCGCGATTTCATCGATCGGCTGACTTGGCGAGATCACCAGCACCTCCACCGGCGCCACGCCTAGCGTGCGTATCGGCGTGCCTTCGGGCATCAGATGGCTGAACTGGTTCAGACGCTGGAGCAGCTCGATATCGCTTTCCAGGCTGTCAATGAACGTACTGTTGAGCATGTGCCCGCCGATCTGCGCCAGCGTCGGCTGCTGACCGGTATAAGTGCGCTCCAGCGGTTGTGCCGGGTCGAACCCGCGCGGGTTGCCGCTGACGCCCACCACCAGCACCCGGCTCGCGCCCAAGTGCAGCGCCGGGCTGATCGGCGCCGACTGCCGCACCGCGCCATCGCCAAAGTATTCCTCGCCGATTTTCACCGGCGCGAACAACAACGGGATCGCCGAACTGGCGAGCAAGTGCTCCACGGTCAATTGCGTCGGCACGCCAATGCGCCGATGGCGCAGCCAGGCATCGATGCTGCCGCCGCCCTGATAGAAGGTCACTGCCTGCCCGGACTCGTAGCCGAACGCCGTCACCGCCACCGCGTGCAACTGCTTGCGGGCGATGGATTCGGCGATGCCGGGCATGTGCAGTTTTTCATCGAGCAGATGCCGTAGCGGCGAGCTGTTGAGCAGCGCCACCGGCAAGTGCCGGCCCATGCCCAGCAAACTGTGACTGACGAAGCGGCTGGCCTGACGGATCACCCCCGGCCAGTCGCTGCGCAGCACGCGATGGCTGCGAAAGCCTTGCCAGAACAGGGTCAGGCGTTCGATGGCGGCCCGAAAGTCCGTAGCGCCGCTGGCGAGGCTGACTGCGTTGATCGCCCCGGCCGACGTGCCGACGATCACCGGGAACGGATTGTCCGCCCCCAGCGGCAGCAATTCGGCAATTGCCGCCAGCACCCCCACCTGATACGCCGCCCGAGCCCCGCCGCCGGAAAGAATCAAACCTGTGACCGGTTCAGCTGGGCTCATCGCAACGCTCCGTGGTGCTTATGGGATGGGGTGAATCAACGACGTTTGGCGTACAGCTTCGGCTCGCCCGGCGGACGGCTCTTGAAGCGCCGGTGCGCCCACAGGTACTGCTCGGGGCAATCGCGCAACACGCCTTCCACCCACTGATTGATGCGGATGCAATCGGCTTCTTCGGTCTCCCCGGGAAACCTTCCAGCGGCGGATGGATCACCAGACGATAGCCGCTGCCGTCCGCCAGACGCTCCTGAGTGAACGGCACCACCAGCGCCTTGCCCAGTCGGGCGAACTTGCTGGTGGCGGTGACCGTCGCGGCCTGAATGCCGAACAACGGCACGAAGATGCTTTGTTTGGCGCCGTAGTCCTGATCCGGCGCGTACCAGATCGCGCGCCCGGAACGCAGCAGTTTGAGCATGCCACGCACGTCGTCACGCTCCACTGCCAGCGAATCGAGATTGTGCCGCTCGCGGCCCTGACGCTGGATGAAATCGAACAGCGGGTTCTTGTGTTCGCGGTACATGCCGTCGATGGTGTGCTGCTGGCCGAGCAGCGCCGCGCCGATTTCCAGGGTGGTGAAATGCACCGCCATCAGAATCACGCCCTTGCCTTCGCGCTGGGCCTTTTGCAGATGCTCCAGGCCTTCGACGTGAGCCAGTTTTGCCAGACGCTGACGGGACCACCACCAGCTCATCGCCATTTCAAAGAACGCGATACCGGTGGAGGCGAAGTTTTCCTTGAGCAGGCGCTTGCGCTCGGCGGCGGATTTTTCCGGGAAACACAGTTCCAGATTGCGCTTGGCAATGCGCCGCCGGTCGCCGGCGAAGCGGTACATCAGGGCGCCGAGAAAACGACCGATGGCCAGCAATGCCGGATAGGGCAACTGCACCGTCAGCCACAACAGCCCCAGGCCGCACCAGAGCGGCCAGAAGCGTGGCGCGAGAAATGCTTTTCGAAAACGCGGGCGATCCATTAAAGCTTCCGTAAATAAGTGGCCGCGCATTCTACATCGTTCAGCCCGGCTTGCGGCTGGCGGGCGTTCTCGTTATAAGTCTCGGCACTTTTAGTGACAAGCCGTTGTATGCCGACATGAGCCAAAACGAATCGCCAGACCAAGATCCCGTGTTCCAGTTGAAGGGCAGCATGCTCGCCATCACGGTGCTCGAGCTGTCCCGTAACGACCTGGACAGCCTCGATCGGCAACTGGCCGCCAAAGTCGCCCAGGCACCGAACTTCTTCAGCAATGCGCCGCTGGTCCTGGCGCTGGACAAACTGCCGCCGAGCGAAGGCGCGGTCGATCTGCCAGGCCTGATGCGCGTATGTCGCCAGCACGGCCTGCGCACCCTGGCGATCCGCGCCAGCCGCATCGAAGACATCGCCGCCGCCATCGCCATCGACATCCCGGTGCTGCCGCCGTCCGGCGCCCGTGAGCGACCACTGGAAACCGCCGAACCCGTTGCACCGAAGAAGCCGGAAAAACCGCCGGAGCCGACCGTCAAACCGACCCGTGTCATCACCACGCCAGTACGTGGTGGCCAACAGATATATGCACAAGGTGGCGATCTGGTGGTGGTGTCCTCGGTCAGTCCGGGGGCGGAACTTCTCGCCGATGGCAACATCCATGTATACGGCCCGATGCGCGGTCGTGCGCTGGCCGGGGTCAAGGGCGACACCAAGGCGCGGATTTTCTGTCAGCAATTGAGCGCTGAACTGATCTCCATCGCAGGCCATTACAAGGTTTCCGAAGACCTGCGTCGCGATCCGATGTGGGGTTCGGGCGTACAGGTCAGCCTGTCGGGCGACGTGTTGAACATCATTCGGCTTTAACGGATACTGCCGCATTTTCCAAGCATCTCTAAAACGTAGCGAAAACGGCTCAAACGAAGTAGGAAAAAGGCCAAAAGCCGAATTCCAGCCAAGGCTGTCCGACTGCAGTAGTTTTCAAGAGATGTTTTTCAGGGGCTGAACAGTCCTTCTTCCTTAGGGGTGAAACACCTTGGCCAAGATTCTCGTGGTTACATCCGGCAAGGGTGGTGTGGGTAAGACCACCACCAGCGCCGCTATCGGTACCGGCCTCGCTCTGCGCGGCCACAAAACAGTGATCGTCGACTTCGACGTGGGCTTGCGTAACCTCGACCTGATCATGGGTTGCGAGCGCCGCGTGGTGTATGACTTCGTCAACGTGGTCAACGGCGAAGCCAACCTGCAACAGGCCCTGATCAAAGACAAGCGCCTGGAAAACCTTTACGTACTGGCCGCCAGCCAGACCCGCGACAAAGACGCGCTGACCCAGGAAGGCGTGGAAAAAGTCCTGATGGAGCTCAAGGAACAATTCGAGTTCGTCGTCTGCGACTCCCCGGCGGGCATCGAGAAAGGCGCCCACCTGGCCATGTACTTCGCTGACGAAGCGATCGTCGTGACCAACCCTGAAGTTTCCTCGGTACGTGACTCGGACCGCATGCTCGGCCTGCTGGCCAGCAAGTCCCGTCGCGCCGAACGCGGCGAAGAACCGATCCAGGAACACCTGCTGATCACTCGCTACCACCCGGAGCGCGTCGAAAAAGGCGAAATGCTGGGCGTCGAAGACGTCAAGGAAATCCTCGCCGTGCGCCTGCTGGGTGTCATTCCGGAATCCCAGGCCGTGCTCAAGGCTTCCAACCAGGGCGTCCCGGTTATCCTCGACGACCAGAGCGACGCCGGCCAGGCCTACAGCGATACCGTTGATCGCTTGCTGGGCAAGGAAAAAGAACACCGGTTCCTGAATGTCGAGAAGAAGGGATTCTTCGAGCGTCTGTTTGGAGGTAGGTAATGAACCTTTTTGACTTCTTTCGTGCCAACAAAAAGCCAAGTACCGCCTCGGTCGCGAAAGAGCGTCTACAGATCATCGTGGCGCATGAACGCGGCCAGCGCAGCACCCCTGACTATCTGCCATCCCTGCAAAAGGAACTGGTGGAAGTGATCCGCAAGTACGTCAACATCGGCAACGACGACGTACACGTGGCACTGGAAAGCCAGGGCAGCTGCTCGATTCTGGAACTCAACATCACCCTGCCCGATCGCTGAGTCGATCCGGCAGGAACGACGGCGGCTCAGGGCCCTTCCCCCACCGGGAGGGCCCTGAGCCGCCGTTGGCATTTGTTACGAGGCTGTTTTAATGCCGCTGTCCAACATCCACATCATCCATCAGGACGCCGCCGTACTGGTGGTGAACAAACCGACCCTGTTGCTCTCGGTGCCCGGCCGGGCCGACGACAACAAGGACTGCCTGATCACCCGCCTGCAGGAAAATGGCTACCCGGAAGCGCGCATCGTCCATCGTCTGGACTGGGAAACCTCCGGCATCATCCTGCTCGCTCGCGACGCCGACACCCACCGCGAACTGTCGCGGCAGTTTCACGACCGTGAAACCGAAAAGGCCTACACCGCCCTGGCCTGGGGCCAGCCGGAACTGGACAGCGGCAGCATCGACCTGCCCCTGCGCTACGACCCGCCAACCAAACCACGCCACGTCGTAGACCACGAATTCGGCAAACACGCCCTGACCTTCTGGCGCGTGCTGGAACGTTGCGGCGACTGGTGCCGCGTCGAGCTGACGCCGATCACCGGCCGTTCGCACCAGTTGCGCGTACACATGCTGTCCATCGGTCATCCGCTGCTCGGTGACGGGCTCTACGCTCACGAACAGGCCCTCGCCGCCTGGCCGCGCCTGTGCCTGCACGCCAGCATGCTCAGCTTCACCCACCCACAGTCCGGCGAACGCTTGCGCTTCGAATGCCCGGCTCCGTTTTAAGCACTGCCTGACCGGCAGTCGCCTGTTTTAAAGGATTTTGTTCCGGATGAGTTGTACTGATTCCCTGGCAACACCCGTCAAGAAGACCCGTCACCAACTGCTTTACCTGATCTACGGCAACCAGGATGTTTACCGGCGCGAAGCCAAGTTCAGCATCCTGACTGCCCTGTCCCAGGCCAAGACCGGCAAACGCCCGGCAATCAGGGTTCTCACTGATCGGCCGCAGGACTACGAAGGCTGGCCGGTCGATACCGTGCTGCTCGACGAACCGACACTGACTCGCTGGCAGGGCCACCACGGCTATCACCACCGACGCAAGGCCTGCGCCATCGCCGCCGGCCTGCAACTGGCCGAAAAGACCTTGTTCGTCGATACCGACACCCTGTTCACCAGTGACCCGAACCGCCTGTTCCCGCACATTACTGCCGGGCAGTCGGTGATGGATCGCTTCGAATACGACTGGAAAGATGTCTTCGAGCGCGACGACTACCTGAAGCTCGGTCGCGATCTCGGTGCCCATGGCGTCACCCCGGAAAACGGCTTCAAGCTCTACAACAGCGGGCTGTGCGGCGTGACCGACAGCGACGGCGCATTGTTCGAGGAGTCGATCCGCCTGATCGACGAATGGACAGCAGACGGTTTCGAGATCCATACCATCGAACAGGTCGCCCTGTCGTTCGCCATGCGCAAACGGCCGGTGGTCGAGGCCCGCAAGTACGTCTATCACTACTTTGCGGAAAAGCGCTTTTTCCACGCGATGCAGGCGTTTTTCTTCGCCCAGCACGGCGAAAAGTTCAGCCAGCGGCTGGTGGATCTGTGCAAGGACGTACCAAGGGTCAAACCGTTCCCGTCCGCGTGGCAGCGCCTGAAAATCAAATGGAAGCTGCGCAACCAGAAAGGCACCCTGCGCAAGGTCGGTCGCGATCTGCTGTACGGCAGCGCCGCCCCGGATCATCCGTACTACAGCGCCTGTCGCCATGAGTGGTGGGAATGTGCCTCGCGGGAGATTCTTCGCTGGGACGAAAGCCGTCAGAAAAAGCTCCTGAACCAGAGCCGCTGGCCGCAACAACTGCCTCGCCCGGAAAAAACCGAAGACGAAAAAGTCATCATGTCCTACCTGAAAAAACGCGTGGCCGCCGCTCGCTGACGCGAGCGGTACATGTCATGTCCCAAGCATCAGGCCGATGCGTTAAACTCCCGCCCATTGCTGTCTGGAGCTTCTTATGCGCGAAGAGTTGAACCAAGGCCTGATCGACTTCCTCAAGGCCTCCCCTACCCCGTTTCACGCCACCGCCAGCCTTGTTCAACGCCTGGAGGCCGCCGGTTATGTGCGCCTCGACGAGCGCGAGACCTGGCACACCGAAGCCAATGGCCGTTACTACGTCACCCGTAACGACTCCTCGATCGTCGCGATCAAGATGGGCCGCAACTCCCCGCTGCACGATGGCATCCGTCTGGTCGGCGCCCACACCGACAGCCCGTGCCTGCGGGTCAAGCCGCAACCTGAACTGCAACGCCAGGGTTTCTGGCAACTGGGTGTCGAAGTCTACGGCGGCGCGCTGCTGGCACCGTGGTTCGATCGCGACCTGTCATTGGCCGGCCGCGTCACCTTCCGTCGCGATGGCAAGGTCGAGAGCCAGTTGATCGACTTCAAGGCCCCGATCGCGATCATTCCCAACCTGGCGATTCACCTCAACCGTGAAGCCAACCAGGGTTGGGCCATCAACGCCCAGACCGAACTGCCGCCGATTCTCGCGCAGTTCGCCGGTGACGAGCGTGTAGACTTCCGTGCTGTACTGACCGATCAACTGGCCCGCGAGCACGGTCTGAATGCCGACGTGGTGCTCGATTACGAGCTGAGCTTCTACGACACCCAGAGCGCTGCGGTCATCGGCCTGAACGGTGATTTCATCGCCGGCGCCCGCCTCGACAACCTGCTGTCGTGCTACGCCGGCCTGCAAGCCCTGCTGACCGCCGACACCGAAGAAACCTGCGTGCTGGTGTGCAACGACCACGAAGAAGTCGGCTCCTGCTCGGCCTGCGGCGCCGACGGCCCGATGCTGGAACAGACCCTGCGTCGCCTGTTGCCCGAAGGTGACGAGTTCGTCCGCACCATTCAGAAATCCCTGCTGGTCTCGGCCGACAACGCCCACGGCGTACACCCGAACTACGCCGAAAAGCACGACGCCAATCACGGCCCGAAACTCAACGCCGGCCCGGTGATCAAGGTCAACAGCAACCAGCGCTACGCCACCAACAGCGAAACCGCCGGTTTCTTCCGTCATCTGTGCATGGCCGAAGAAGTCCCGGTGCAAAGCTTCGTGGTGCGCAGCGACATGGGCTGCGGCTCGACCATCGGTCCGATCACCGCCAGCCACCTGGGCGTGCGCACCGTCGACATCGGCCTGCCGACGTTCGCCATGCACTCGATCCGCGAGCTGTGCGGCAGCCATGACCTGGCGCATCTGGTGAAAGTACTGAGCGCGTTCTACGCCAGTCGCGAACTGCCGTAGAAACCACGGGGATCGCAACTCCGCGTTGCGATCCCCTGCCCTGCGAAACCGGCTCATTTCTGATACACATCACCACCGGTCGGCAAAAAGCGACCTAGACTCAAGTCATCCCCTTCGACAAGGCTGTCGCCATGATCTCGATGTCTGCGTTCCACTCCATGCTCATTCCGATCCTGTCCGGAATGATTCTGCTGGCGATCGGCTTCAACTTCCGCGACAAGAACGCCGGCGTGCTCGCCATGTGGATCGGCATGCTGATGATCCTGGCCACCGTGGTCTACAAGATCCTCGCCAAACTCAACGAATAAATCCGCGCCCGGCTCGCATTGATTCTGGCGGGCTCGTACACTCGCCCGATCCGCCCCTTGCGAGGTTGACCGCCTAGTGTTCGCTCGTTTCTTTGCCCTGCCCTGCCTGTTCCTCGTCTGCCTGATGACGCTGCTGCCGTCGGCGCCTGCCCACGCGGTGGGTCTGCCCGGCCTGCTCAATGGCTCGAACAAGGCGCAACCGGAAGCCCAGGAACCGCTCGGCCAGTCACTCGACGAAGTCATCAAGTCCCTGGAAAACGATCAGCAGCGCACCCAGTTGCTGGGCGACCTGAAAAAACTGCGCGACGCCACGAAAAAAGCCCAGGCCACCCCGGAAGAAGGGGTGCTGGGCCTGATCGGCGGCACCCTGGCCAATTTCGAAAAACAGTTCACCGGCAGCGACAGCCCGCTCAATCGCTGGTCTGCCGAATTCGAACTGGCCAAGGACGAACTGTCCGCCCTGATAATGCCAGCCAGCGAATGGCTGCCGATCATCTTCGGCTTCGCCATGATCCTGATGGTCTGGAGCCTGCTCGCCGCCGCGCTGATCTGGCTCGGCCACCGGGTGCGCATGCGATTCGGCCTGACCGAAGAACTGCCGCAACATCCCCGGGCCCTCGACATGCTGCGCTTCGCCCTGCGCAAGCTTGGACCGTGGATGATCGCGCTGGTCATCACCGTCTACATGAGCTACGCGCTGCCATCGTCCCTCGGCAAAAGCCTGGCGATGGTTCTGGCCTACGCTCTGGTAGTCGGCACCTGTTTCTCGGCGATCTGCGTGATCGCCTTTTCCGTACTCGACGGCCCGCACCGCCACCGTGCGTTGTACATCCTGCGGCATCAGGCCTTCCGCCCGTTGTGGCTGATCGGCAGCTTCGCCGCGTTCGGAGAGGGGCTGAACGATCCGCGCCTGGTGGCAGGTCTGGGCGTACACCTGGCCCACACCGCCGCGACCGTCACCAATGTGCTGGCGGCGCTCTCGACCGGCCTATTCATCCTGCGCTTCCGCCGCCCCATCGCGCACCTGATCCGCAACCAGCCACTGTCCCGCCGCCTGACCCGTCGCGCCCTCAGCGACACCATCGATATCCTCGGCACCTTCTGGTACGTGCCGGCGCTGGTGCTGGTGGGGATTTCCCTGTTCGCCACCTTCGTCTCCGCCGGCGACACCAGCACCGCCTTGCGCCAGTCGCTGATCTGCACCGTGCTGCTGGTGTTGTGCATGGTCATCAACGGCCTCGTTCGCCGTCACGCCCTCAAACCCCAACGCGGGCCGAAACGCCACGCGCTGTATTCCGAGCGCCTGAAAAGCTTCTTCTACACCCTCGCGCATCTGCTGGTGTGGCTGGCCTTCATCGAACTCGGCTTGCGGGTCTGGGGCATGTCACTGATCGGCTTCACCGAAGGTGAAGGCCACGACATCAGCGTCAAACTGTTCAGCCTGATCGGCACGTTGATCTTCGCCTGGCTGATCTGGATCCTCAGCGACACCGCCGTCCACCACGCCCTCACCCGCTCCCGCAAAGGCCTGGCCAACGCCCGCGCGCAAACCATGATGCCGCTGATCCGCAACGTGCTGTTCGTGGCGATCTTCATCATCGCCCTGATCGTCGCCCTGGCGAACATGGGCATGAACGTCACGCCACTGCTGGCCGGTGCGGGCGTGATCGGTCTGGCCATCGGCTTCGGCGCCCAGTCATTGGTGGCCGACCTGATCACCGGCCTGTTCATCATCATCGAAGACTCCCTGGCCATCGACGACTACGTCGACGTCGGCGGCCACCTCGGCACCGTCGAAGGCCTGACCATCCGCACCGTCCGCCTGCGGGACATCGACGGCATCGTCCACACCATCCCGTTCAGCGAAATCAAAAGCATCAAAAACTACTCCCGGGAATTCGGCTACGCGATCTTCCGCGTGGCGGTGCCCTTCAACATGAACATCGACGAAGCCATCAAACTGATGCGCGAAGTCGGCCAGAAAATGCGCACCGACCCGCTGCAACGCCGCAACATCTGGTCGCCACTGGAGATTCAGGGTGTGGAAAGCTTCGAATCCGGCAACGCAATATTGCGCGCCCGGTTCAAGACCGCACCGATCAAACAGTGTGAAGTTTCACGGGCGTTCAATCTGTCGCTGAAAAGGCATCTGGATGAGGCCGGGCTGGATCTGGCGACACCGAGGATGAATGTGCAGGTGATTACCGCAGGTGGTGGTGGCCAAACTCAGGAGTAACCCAACCTCCACGCCTCCCCCACTCAAAACGATGAGCGTTAGCTCGAGTACCGCTTTTGCCGTGCCGGCCCCATCGGCAGGCTGAGTGGAGGGATTCATCCGGGGGTAGGCGCGTAGCGCCGTTCGACGAAGTCGAACACATCGAGAGGAGGTGCAGCGAAGCAAACCGTAGGCGATGCCCCCGGATGAATCCCGGAACGAAGGAACCCCGAGCCTCAGCGAGGGGCCGAACGCAGGGGCCAAGCGTTTTGGTTCCTTTTTGGCGTCTGAAAAAGGGACTCGCCGTAAGGGCGAAACCGTCAGCCGCCACACCCGAAGCAACGGATATTCACCCAAAACAACCCAAAACCTGGTCGGCCCAAAGGCCGCCAAGGTCAAGGTCAAGGTCAAACAACGTCAACCCCAACGTGAATCGCATCATGCCGCCAAAACTCCAGATCACAATCAATCAACCGCCCCGACTGATCATAATTGACCCGAGCAATCCGCAACCCCGGACTCCCCACCGAAACCCGCAACGCCGCCGCCGCATCGACCGATAAAGACGTAGGCACAATCTCGAACCGCACCCGCCCATAGTGCAAATCGTAATGCCGCGCATACAGCTCGGTAATCGACTGATTCAAATCAAACTCCAGAATCCCCGGGAAATACTGCGGATTCAGATAATGCTCCACATACAACACCAGCCGCCCGTCGATCCGCCGCGACCGGCAGATCTGAATCACGCTCGACAACGCCGGCAACTGCAACCACGCACACACCGCTGCTGACGCCGGCTGCAACCGCGCCGAAATCACCTCGGTCGACGGCACCCGCCCCTGCGCACTGACCATCGCGTGAAAGTGACTGCGCTGCATCAGGTTGTAGGCCAGCCGCGGCGGCGACACGAACCAGCCCCGACGTTCCTCGCGATAAATCTGCCCTTGGGCCTCCAGTTGCAACAAGGCTTCACGCACCGTAATGCGCGTAGTGCCGAACAACTCGCTGAGCTTGCGCTCGGCCGGCAACTTGCTGCCCGCCACGAGCAATCCATGGTCGAGCTGCTCCTGAAGGATCTGCCCAATGGCTGTCACCGCTTTTGTTGCCTCATCGCGCATCAACGTTACCTATCTGGACTAGACCAGCACTGTTTCGGGGCAAAACCGCACGACTATTGCGCCGTTCGGTCGTGTTGCAAGCCTAGGCAGTGCAGATGACCGAGAGATGACAAAACTACCGAACGGTCGCGCTGACAACTTGCAATACATCGGCCAAGTCCCTTGCCAGCCGGGACTTTGAGGGTGGTCTACGCTTACCGGGTAGCCGTAGATACCGGAGAAAATAATCGCTGGTCAGGCATGCGCCGACATCAAAGTGTCATCCAGCCCCCTACATTGGCTCAGGTATTGCTGACCTAGACCAACACAAACCGCAATCGCAGCGTTGAACACGACCAAGGAGCTTCGGAATGAAACAGCTTTTCCTGGCAACACTGTTAGGCTCGACCATTGCCATGTGCACCGCCGCCATGGCGGCTGATGATCTGAAAACCCTCGAAGCCGCTGCGAAAGCGGAAGGCGCCGTCAACAGCGTCGGCATGCCCGATGACTGGGCCAACTGGAAAGGCACCTGGGAAGACCTGGCCAAGACCTACGGCCTGAAACACATCGACACCGACATGAGCTCGGCCCAGGAAATCGCCAAGTTCGCTGCCGAGAAAGACAATGCCACCGCCGACATCGGCGACGTCGGCGCGGCCTTCGGCCCGATCGCGGTCAAGCAAGGCGTGGTGCAACCGTACAAGCCGACCACTTGGGATCAGGTTCCTGCATGGGCCAAGGACAAGGACGGCAACTGGGCACTGGCCTACACCGGCACCATCGCTTTCATCGTCAACAAGAAACTGCTGCACGGTTCCGCAGTACCGACCAAATGGGCTGACCTCAAGGGCGGCAAATACAAGGTCTCCATCGGTGACGTGAGTACCGCTGCACAAGCTGCCAACGGCGTACTCGCCGCAGCACTGGCCAATGGCGGCGACGAGAAAAACATCCAGCCTGCCCTGCTGCTGTTCGCAGACATCGCCAAGCAGGGTCGCCTGTCGATGGCCAACCCGACCATCGCCACCATGGAAAAAGGCGAGATCGAAGTCGGCGTGGTCTGGGACTTCAACGGCCTGAGCTACAAGGCCAAGATGGCCAACCCGGATGACTACGTGGTGCTGATCCCGTCCGACGGCTCGGTGATTTCCGGCTACACCACCATCATCAACAAATACGCGAAAAACCCGAACGCCGCCAAGCTGACCCGCGAATACATCTTCAGCGACGCCGGCCAGACCAACCTCGCCCGTGGCAACGCCCGTCCGATCCGCGCCGAGCACCTGACCCTGCCGGAAGACGTGAAAGCCAAGCTGCTGCCGAACGAGCAGTACAAGAAGGTCACGCCGATCAAGGACGCCGATGCGTGGGAAAAAACCTCGAAGGCCCTGCCGCAGAAGTGGAACGAAGAAGTCATCGTAGAGATGAAGTGATGTTGTAGATCCCGCTTTCGGGATTGCTCAAGCCCCTGTGGGAGTGAACTCGCTCCCACAGGGGAATCTGCGTCGAATTCAAAATCTGATCTGTTTCGCGGAGTTTTTGCCCCTATGAAGCACAACGTCATCCTTGTCGTGCTCGACGGCCTCAATTACGAGGTCGCGCGTCACGCCATGGGGCATCTGCAGGCTTACGTTGGCGCAGGACGCGCCGCGCTCTACCAGTTGGAGTGCGAGCTGCCGGCCCTGTCCCGACCGCTTTACGAATGCATCCTTACGGGCGTGCCGCCCATCGACAGCGGCATCGTCCACAACAACGTCTCGCGCCTGTCCAACCAGCGCAGCATCTATCACTACGCCCGCGATGCCGGTCTGAAAACCGCCGCGGCGGCGTACCACTGGGTCAGCGAGTTGTACAACCGCTCGCCGTTCGTGGCCGCACGGGACCGTCACACCGATGACCCGAGGCTACCGATCCAGCACGGCCACTTCTACTGGAACGATCACTACCCGGACTCGCACCTGTTCGCCGACGCCGAGAACCTGCGCCTGCGCCACGCCCCGGACTTTCTGCTGATCCATCCGATGAACATCGACGACGCCGGCCACAAGCACGGCCTCGACACCCCGCAATACCGCAACAGCGCACGCAGTGCCGACATCATCCTCGCCGACTACCTGCAAGGCTGGCTCGACGCCGGTTACCAGGTACTGGTGACTGCCGACCACGGCATGAACAACGACCGTTCGCACAACGGCCTGTTGCCGGAAGAACGCCAGGTGCCGCTGTTCGTGCTCGGTGATGCCTTCAGCCTGAATGCGGACGCCACGCCAAAGCAGACCGACCTCTGCGGCACCGTCTGCGAGTTGCTCGGCGTCCCCCACGACAAACCTGTGTGCCGGGAGTTGCTCAAGTGAACTCAATGACTCGCGGCAAATGGCTGGCCGCCCTGTGCCTGGTGCCTTTTGCGCTGTTCTTTATCGTGTTCGAAATCGCCCCGCTGATCTGGGTGATGATCAACAGCCTGCAATCGGAAGAATTCGGCTGGGGTTTCGCCAACTTCAGCAAGATCTTCAATTCGAAGTTCTATTTGCAGGCGATCCAATACAGCCTCGAAATCAGTTTCTGGTCGAGCGTGTTCGGCATCATCATCGCGGTACTCGGCGCCTACTCCCTGCGTCGGGTCGATTCGAAGCTGCGCAACTTCGTCAACGCTTTCGCCAACATGACCAGCAACTTCGCCGGCGTGCCCCTGGCGTTTGCCTTCATCATCCTGCTCGGCTTCAACGGCAGCATCACCATCATGCTGAAACAGGCCGGGATCATTCAGGATTTCAACCTGTACTCGAAAATCGGGCTGATCATCCTCTACACCTACTTCCAGATTCCCCTCGGCGTCCTGCTGCTGTACCCGGCGTTCGATGCCCTGCGTGAAGACTGGCGTGAATCCGCCGCGCTGCTCGGCGCTGACGGCTGGCAGTTCTGGCGCCACATCGGTTTGCCCGTGCTGACCCCGGCCCTGCTCGGCACCTTCGTGATCCTGCTGGCCAACGCCCTCGGCGCCTATGCCACGGTATACGCGCTGACCACCGGCAACTTCAACGTGCTGCCGATCCGCATTGCGGCGATGGTCTCCGGCGACATTTCCCTCGATCCGAACCTGGCCAGCGCCCTGGCCGTGGTGCTGGTGGCGCTGATGACCATGGTGACCGTCGTGCATCAACTGCTGTTGAAGAGGAGCTACCATGTCTCGCGCTGAATCCGGCCCGGCCGGCGTCTACCACCGCGTCGTGGTCTACCTGCTGTTCGCCATTCTGCTGCTGCCGCTGCTGGGCACCCTGATCTATTCGATCGCCAGCAGTTGGTCGGCCACCGTGCTGCCCAGCGGCTTCACCTTCAAGTGGTACATCCAGTTGTGGAGCGACCCGCGCTTCCTGCATGCCTTCGGCCAGTCGCTGCTGGTGTGTGTCGGTGCGCTGATCCTGTCGGTGGTGCTGATTTTGCCGCTGCTGTTCGTGGTGCATTACCACTTCCCGAAACTCGATGCGCTGATGAACATCCTGATCCTGCTGCCCTTCGCGGTGCCGCCGGTGGTGTCGTCGGTGGGATTGTTGCAGCTCTATGGTTCCGGGCCGTTCGCGATGGTCGGCACGCCGTGGATCCTGATCGGTTGCTACTTCACCGTGGCGCTGCCGTTCATGTACCGGGCAATCACCAACAACCTGCAGGCGATCAACCTGCGCGATCTGATGGATGCCGCCCAACTGCTTGGCGCGAGCACCTTTCAGGCGGCGTTCCTGGTGGTGCTGCCGAACCTGCGCAAGGGTCTGATGGTCGCGTTGCTGCTGTCGTTCTCGTTCCTGTTCGGTGAGTTCGTGTTCGCCAACATCCTGGTCGGCACCCGCTACGAAACCCTGCAGGTCTACCTCAACAACATGCGCAACAGCAGCGGCCACTTCACCAGTGCGCTGGTGATTTCCTACTTCTTTTTCGTGCTGGTCCTGACCTGGGTCGCCAACATCTTGAACAAGGACAAAAGCGAATGAGCTATGTCAGCGTCCAACACCTTCAGAAAAACTACGCCGGCACCACGGTGTTCAGCGACATCAACTGCGAAATCCAGAAGGGTGAGTTCGTCACCCTGCTCGGCCCGTCCGGTTGCGGCAAATCCACCCTGCTGCGCTGCATCGCCGGCCTGACGCCGGTGGATGGCGGCAAGATTCTGCTCGATGGTGTCGACATCGTGCCGCTGACGCCACAGAAACGCGGGATCGGCATGGTGTTCCAGAGCTATGCGCTGTTCCCCAACATGACCGTGGAGCAGAACGTCGCCTTCGGTCTGCGCATGCAGAAGGTCAATGCCGACGACAGCCACAAGCGCGTCACCGAGGCGTTGAAACTGGTTGAACTCAACGACTTCGCCAGTCGTTATCCGCATCAGCTCTCCGGCGGTCAGTGCCAGCGTGTCGCCCTCGCCCGCTCTTTGGTCACCCGTCCGCGTCTGTTGTTGCTGGATGAACCGTTGTCGGCTCTTGATGCGCGGATTCGCAAACACCTGCGTGAACAGATCCGTCAGATCCAGCGCGAGCTCGGCCTGACCACGATTTTCGTCACCCACGATCAGGAAGAAGCCCTGACCATGTCTGACCGGATTTTCCTGATGAATCAGGGAAAGATCGTACAGAGCGGCGACGCCGAAACCCTCTACACCGCCCCGGTCGACGTGTTCGCCGCCGGCTTCATCGGCAACTACAACCTGCTGGATGCCGAGAGTGCCTCGAAGCTGTTGCAGCGGCCGATCAGCCACCGCATCGCGATTCGCCCGGAGGCCATCGAACTGAGCCTGAACGGCGAACTCGATGCGCAGATTCGCAGCCACAGCCTGCTGGGCAACGTGATCCGCTACCGCATCGAGGCCCGAGGCGTGGAACTGGTGGTGGATGTGCTCAACCGTTCGGCGGCGGATCTGCATCCCGACGGTCAGCGCCTGGCGCTTTCCATCGATCCGACGGCCCTGTGTGAGGTAGCTTGAAAATAGCTGCAAGCTGCAAGCTGCGAGCTACAAGCTTCAAGCTGTAGACTGCGGCGTACCTGATTCCAACTCTTGCTGCTTGAAGCTTGTAGCTCGCAGCTGTTCTCGGAGAGAACCGATGGCCCTGGCAATTTTTGATCTGGACGAAACCCTGATCCACGGCGACTGCGCCACCCTCTGGAGCGAACAGATGGGCCGCCTGGGCTGGGTCGATCCCGAGTCGTTCATGCGCAGGAACAACGAGCTGATGGACGCCTACAGCCATGGCAAGTTGCGCATGGAAGACTACATGGAGTTCAGCCTCGAACCGCTGATCGGTCGCACCCCGGAAGAAGTCGAGCATCTGGTCGGGCCGTGGGTGGAAGACTTCATCGAGCCGATCATCTTCAGCGATGCGACCAAAGCCATCGCCGCCCACCGCAAGGCCGGCGACCGGATTCTGGTGATCTCGGCCTCGGGCACGCACCTGGTCAAACCGATTGCCGAACGACTGGGCATCGACGAAGTTCTGGCCATCGAACTGGAAGTGGCCCATGGCGTGTACAGCGGCCACACCGTGGGCACCCTGACCTATCGCGAAGGCAAGATCACCCGTCTGCTGGAATGGCTGGACGCCGAAGAGGAAAACCTTGAGGGCGCGAGTTTCTATTCCGACTCACGCAATGACCTGCCGCTGCTGCTGAAGGTGGATTTCCCGCATGTAGTCAATCCGGATCCGGTGTTGCGCGAGCAGGCCGAGAAAGCTGGCTGGCCGATCCATCTCTGGAAGTAAGCGATTGTCTTGTGGGAGCACATTTGCTCCCACAAGCCTCGATGATCAGCTCAGGCTGTCGTCGATCACCAGTACCAGCTTCCCGGCGACCGTGTTGCTCGCCAGCTCGGCGAAAGCCGCTTCGGCATCCTTGATCGCAAAGGTCCTGGCCAGTTGCGGCTTCAGCCGCCCTTCGGAAAACAGCGGCCACACATGCTGGCTCAGATCGCTGAACAGATCCGCCTTGAACTGATCGTCGCGGCTGCGCAGGGTCGAGCCCAGCAGTTGCACACGCTTGGCCAGTACCTGGGCAAGATCGAGTTTCGCCTCGCGGCCGCCCATCAGGCCGATCAGCACCCAGCGTCCGTCCTGAGCCATCAGCTTGAGATTCAATGCGGAATAATTGCCGCCGACCGGATCCAGAATCACATCGAACGGCCCGAAGTCCCGCAGGCTTTCCAGATCGTCAGTGCGCACCACACCGCCCTGGGCGCCCAGCGCTTCACAGTAGGCCAAACGCTCGGCCGATCCGACGCTGACCCAGCACGGATTGCCAAACGCCTTGCACAGTTGAATGGCGGCGGAACCGATGCCACTGGCGCCGGCATGCAGGAGAACTTTCTCACCCGGTTTGAGCGCAGCGAGTTGAAACACATTCAGCCAGACCGTCGCGTACACCTCAGGCAGTGCGGCCGCTTCGATCAGCGACACACCTTCCGGAACCGGCAGCACATGCCGCCCGTCGACGACCACTTCTTCGGCCATCCCGCCCCCGGCCAGCAAGGCGCAGACCCGATCACCAACCTGCCAGGACGAGCCGGCGCCGACTTCGCTGATGACTCCGGAGCATTCAAGCCCCAGCACCTGACTGGCACCCGGTGGCGGTGGATAAAGCCCCGCCTTCTGTAATAAATCCGCGCGATTGAGGCCCGCTGCCGCCACCCGGATGCGAACTTGTCCTACATCACACGCAGGACTCGGCTCATCAACCCATGCCACTTGACCTTCAACGCCTTGCAATGCCTTCACAGTGCCTCCATAGTGAGTCTGGACTGAGCCCGAAGCTGTAGCGCCGGGCTTTTTGCATTATGCGACCGGCCCTGGGGTCTGAACGATCGCTGAACAGCAGTTATCGTACAGAGCGTAGAGGTACCGGCGACTTCAAAGACGGCCTAATATGCGTTATCAATTGTCCCCGCGTCGAATCAGCATGAAGCATCTGCTCCCCAGCACCGCCCTCGCTCTTTTCATCGGTATCGGCCTCTTGCCGGTGTCGGGCAGTACATTCGCAGCCAACAGCTGGGACAAGTTGCAGCCTGATCGCGATGAAGTGATTGCCAGTCTGAACGTCGTCGAGTTGCTCAAGCGCCACCACTACAGCAAGCCGCCGCTCGACGATGCGCGCTCGGCGATCATCTACGACAGCTACATCAAGCTGCTGGACCCGTCGCGCAGCTATTTCATGGCCAGCGACATCACCGAATTCGACAAGTGGAAGTACCAGTTCGACGACTTCCTCAAGAGCGGCGACCTCAACGCCGGCTTCACCATCTACAAGCGTTATCTGGATCGCGTGAAGGCGCGTCTGGACTTCGCCATCGCCGAGCTGGACAAAGGCGTCGACAAGATGGACTTCACCACGAAGGAAACCTTGCTGATCGATCGCAAGGACGCTCCGTGGCTCAAATCCACCGCCGAACTTGACGACCTGTGGCGCAAACGCGTGAAGGACGAAGTGCTGCGGCAGAAGATCGCCGGCAAAGAGCCGAAGCAGATCCAGGAAACCCTGACCAAGCGCTACAAGAACCAGTTGGCGCGTCTGGACCAGACCCGTGCCGAAGACATCTTCCAGGCGTACATCAACACCTTCGCCATGTCTTACGATCCGCACACCAACTATCTGTCGCCGGATAATGCGGAAAACTTCGACATCAACATGAGCCTGTCCCTCGAGGGCATCGGCGCCGTGTTGCAGAGCGACAACGATCAGGTGAAGGTCGTGCGTCTTGTGCCGGCAGGTCCTGCCGACAAGACCAAGCAGGTTGCTCCTGCCGACAAGATCATCGGCGTTGCCCAGGGCAACAAAGAGATGGTCGACGTGGTCGGCTGGCGCCTGGACGAAGTGGTCAAGCTGATCCGTGGTCCGAAAGGCACCGTGGTGCGTCTGGAAGTCATCCCGGCCAGCAATGCGCCGAACGACCAGACCAGCAAGATCGTGCCGATCACCCGTGAAGCGGTGAAGCTCGAAGATCAGGCCGTGAAGAAATCCATCCTGAGCCTCAAACAGGACGGCAAGGACTACAAGCTCGGCGTGATCGAGATTCCGGCCTTCTACCTGGACTTCAAGGCGTTCCGCGCCGGTGATCCGGACTACAAGAGCACTACTCGTGACGTCAAGAAACTGCTGACCGAACTGCAGAAAGAGAAAGTCGACGGCGTGGTCATCGACCTGCGCAACAACGGCGGCGGTTCCCTGCAGGAAGCCACCGAGCTGACCAGCCTGTTCATCGACAAGGGCCCTACCGTGCTCGTGCGTAACGCCGATGGCCGGGTCGATGTGCTTGAAGATGAAAACCCGGGCGCGTTCTACAAAGGCCCGATGGCGCTGCTGGTCAACCGCCTGTCCGCCTCGGCTTCGGAGATCTTCGCCGGCGCCATGCAGGACTACCACCGCGCGCTGATCATCGGTGGCCAGACCTTCGGCAAAGGCACCGTGCAGACCATTCAGCCGCTGAACCACGGCGAACTGAAACTGACCCTGGCCAAGTTCTACCGGGTTTCCGGCCAGAGCACCCAGCATCAGGGCGTACTGCCGGATATCGACTACCCGTCGATCATCGACACCAAGGAAATCGGCGAGAGCGCCCTGCCGGAAGCCATGCCGTGGGACACCATCCGCGCGGCGATCAAACCGGCGGTCGACCCGTTCAAGCCGTACCTGGCCCAGCTCAAGTCCGAGCATGATGCCCGCTCGGCGAAGGACGCGGAGTTCGTGTTCATCCGCGACAAGCTGGCCTTGGCGCAGAAGCTGCTGGAAGAGAAAACCGTCAGCCTCAATGAAGCCGATCGTCGTGCCCAGCACGCCGACATCGACGCCAAGCAACTGGCGATGGAAAACATCCGTCGCAAGGCCAAAGGCGAAGAACCGCTCAAAGAGCTGAAGAAAGAAGACGACGACGCCCTCGCGGCAGCCGAGCCGGACAAGGTCAAACCGGAAGACGACGCCTACCTGAGCGAGACCGGGCGCGTGCTGCTGGATTACCTGAAGCTGAGCAATCAGGTGGCCAAGAAGTAAGGTGATGGCAATTTAATGGTGACGATCCCCGGATCGTCATCAAACAGTCATCATTCTGTCGTGCAATAAAGGACTGGGAGCGGTTCTCTTCATCGAGAACGCTCCCAGTCCTTTTTTTATCGCCAGAGATTGCCATGACCACGACCGAACAGCTGAGTGCCTTGAGCTCGATCCTGACTCAAAGCGGTTTGCACAGCCTGTTCCAGCCAATCATTTGCCTCTCCGAACGACGCATTCTCGGTTATGAAGCCCTGACTCGCGGCCCGTCCAACAGCCCGCTGCACTCCCCCATCGCCCTGTTCGCCGTGGCTCGTCAGGCCGGGCGTTTGAGCGAACTGGAAATCGCCTGCCGCCAAAGCGCCTGCCGCCGTTTCAACGAACAGCAATTGCCGGGCAAACTGTTTCTCAACGTCTCTCCCGAATCCCTGCTCGAAGCCGCACACCAGCCGGGGCGCACGTTGCAACTGCTGCAGGACTTCGGCATTCCACCGAGCCAGGTGGTGATCGAACTCACCGAGCAGACCCCGATCGATGACTTTCAGTTGCTGCAAACGGCACTGCATCACTACCGGGCGATGGGGTTTTCGATTGCACTGGACGATCTTGGCGCGGGTTATTCAAGTCTGCGCCTGTGGTCGGAGCTGCGGCCGGATTACGTGAAGATCGACCGGCACTTTATCGATGGCATTCATCAGGACGCGTTGAAACGCGAATTCGTCGGATCGATCCTGCAAATCGCCAAGGCCTCCAGGGCCCAGGTGATTGCCGAAGGTATCGAACTGCCGGAAGAGCTGGCGGTGCTGACCGAAATGGGCGTTGATCTGGTGCAGGGCTACCTGCTCGGGCGCCCGCAGGAAAACCCGCCACGCGACGCCCGTGCCTTGATGCCCAAACACGACAGCAGCGCCGTGGCACTGAATGACGAAGGCAGCGACCTCAGCGCCCTGCTCAACGATCAGCCGGCCGTAATTCGCGACACCCCCACCGCCACCGTCCTCGAAGCGTTTCGCCGACAGGCCAACCTGAACTCGTTGGCGGTGCTGGACGAACAAGGCCAGCCCTGCGGCATCGTTCATCGTCATTCATTGTCCGATGCCTTGCTCAAGCCGTTCGCCACCGATCTGTTCGCCCGTAAACCGATCAGCCGCCTGATGAACGACGACTTCCTCGCCGTGGAAATGAGCCAGTCGCTGCAACAAGTCAGCCGCCTGATCACCAGCCGCGCCCGACAGCGCATCGAAGAGGATTTCATCATCACCCTCAACGGCAGTTACCTGGGCCTGGGCCGGGTGATTGACGTGCTCAAACTGATTACCGAACTGAAAATCCAGCAGGCTCGGTATGCCAACCCGCTGACTCTGCTACCCGGCAACGTACCGATCCAGCAATGCCTGACACGGTTGCTGCAACAGGGACGGGAGTCGGTTATTTGCTATGTCGATATCGATAGCTTCAAGCCCTTTAACGATATCTATGGGTATGGGCGTGGGGATGAGGTGTTGTTGTGTCTGGCGCAATGCCTGAACGAACGTGTAGACCCATCCCGTGATTTCGTCGGGCATATTGGCGGGGATGATTTTCTGTTGGTGCTCGGCCCGGAGGACTGGCGCAAGCGGCTCAACCAGTTGCTTGATGATTTCCAGAGCCAATGCCGACGGTTTTACCGCCCCGAACACCTTGAGGCTGGGTGTTTTGTTGCGCCGAATCGCCAGGGAATTCGGCAGGAGTTTCCGTTGTTGTCATTGTCCATTGGCGTTGTGCATTTGCATCCTGAGGCTTGTGCGCAACTGGATGCGAGCCAATTGGCGGAGATGGCTTCGCAGGCGAAGCATCATGCTAAGAATGTGCCGGGGTATAGTGTGCATTTGATTGATAGCCTCACAGTTCCCGACCTTCATACACCGCAGGTTATTGGCCAGCGTTGACTCCCCAAACAACACAAATCCCCGCGGAAGAGAGATTGGTCGCGAAGGGGGCGGCCCAATCAGCCCGATTGTTATTATCTCCATCCTTCTCCAATCAAAGCCGAGGATCACCAAACAAACTCAGATCGAATCGTGCTCTGCAATTAAGATAGAATTCACCCTCAAGGCTAGTCTTTTCATGACGAAGATCCATCATCTGCTTATAAAACGACTTTATAGCTGGATCACTTGAACTACTCATAGCATTAATCACATCACACTTTTTATAAACCCGCTCCGCCATACTCATCACATTCTCGAAATACTCCTCACGATTTTCAATCCCGAGAAATCTCGAAAATTGAAAGGGCAAATTTTGCCCTGACCGAAAAACATCGCAAAGACTAAGCACCAAAAGCTCTGCAAAGTACAACCGTTCTCTGCAGCTCGGATTTGAGATCAGCTCCAGTAAACCTGCGTCTCCACACTCGCCTAGAATATTTAGATCCACAGCATCGGGATCTTCACTGTACTGATCACCAAATAGTTCTGCGTTCGATTCGCCGCGACTCCACCGCTTAAAGTCGTTAAATGACCATCTACCCTCGATGACTTCAATCATTCAATGCCCCTCTTGAGCTTTCAAGTTGATACCTCACCAAACACTTCAGCAACACCTGCATAAATCGGCGCTGATCCAAAACATCTTCGTCAAAATACGTCGTCATTCGCCCAAACACACGATCAAAACTGTCACCCTCTTTTAAAAAATGAACGATAGTATCCGTTAGGGAAGCTTGTTCTCCAGGGGTATACTCCAAAAATCAGACTTCAATAGAAGATCAAATAACTCAGCCAACTCTTCATCATCATTAACATTTTTGGAAACTATAACCCTTTCCCTCTCGCTATCCCTTGTATTCTCTATATCAAACACAAAAAGCAAATTTTTTATATCAACAATCTCATATGAAGTCTTCATCAATCAAAATCCGTATACGCCGTCTTAACACGCCCATTTGCATTAAGTATGACTACCGCCTTCGTTTGCCTTCCATATTCAAGGCTTCCTCGCTTGTATCCCTCACCAATCACCTTACCCATTTCAATCGGCCTTTTCGATATTTGCAAATTTGTGTATCGAAGAATCAGCTGTGCTCTATAAATAGCATTTAACTGATCTCTATGGCTCAAAAAATGCGTAGCCGCCGATGGGATCATAGGTTGTCCTCTCCTCCTCCCATCGCTATAAATTTCCACGACTCCTGTGGTCGGATTTTTAGCTGAGGTAATTCGTTCAAACTGAGAGTTCAAAGTAGTTTGAGCACCGTGTTTTTCCAGAAAGTGCTCTCCATTCGTTGGATCTTCCATAGCATGTAAGCGCCTATGAGCATTTTCCTCTGCTACCTCATCAATCCTCGCCCGCCGCTCCCGCGCTGTCATCTTTGGCAGAGGGGGCGCGCCCTCTTCGACGACCACGCGACCCGCTTCGTATCGCATCGGACGGCGCGGGGTCGGCGGCGGGCAAGTACAACTCAACCCCAACGGATCCACCCACCCCGTCGGATTCGGTACGTACCGGTACTGATTCAACCCACCCGCCAGCTTCACCGGATCCGGCGTCAGGTACCGTCCAACGTCCGGGTCGTAATACCGGTGCCGGTTGTAGTGCAGCCCGCTTTCCGCATCGAAATACTGCCCCTGAAACCGCAGCGGCTGGTCCAGGTAGTCGTCGGTCGCCAGCTCCAGCGAGGTGACTTTGCCGTAGGCGCTGTATTTGGTTGACCAGACGATGTCGCCGCTGTAGTCGGTCAGTTCCTGCGGCGTGCCCAGGTGGTCGAGCTGGTAATAGAACGGGCAGGCGCGTTTCGGGCCCTTGCCGTCGAGCATCGCCAATGGGCGGAAGGTGCCGGGTTCGTAGATGAAGCTGCGGTGCTGTTCCTGGCTGCTTTCGGCGATCAGGTGATCGCCTTGCCAGAAGAACTCGGTGGTCTGGCCGTCGACGGTCTTGCGGATGCGGCGACCGAAGGCGTCGTAGTGGTAAGTGGCGGTGGTGCCGTCGGGACGAGTGATGCCGATCAGGCGATGCTGGCTGTCGTAGCGGTATGCAGTGACGAGTTGTTGGGCGCGGCCGCGGCGTTCGCGGATCAGGTTGCCGAAGGCGTCGTAGTCGTAATGGCGGTCGCCCTGCATCAGCAGGCGGTTGCCTTTGATCTGTGTCGGGCCCGGCCGGTCCTGCAGCAGGTTGCCGGCCGGGTCGTGGGCGAAGTTTTCCGGCACATCGTCGCGGGTGTGGCGCACGCGGATCAGCCGGTCGAGGGCGTCGTACTGGTAGCTGCGCTGGCCGTGGCGGGTGTCGGCGATGTGTTCGAGGTTGCCGTTGGCGCTGTAGGCAAAGTCGCGGCGGTACAGCGCGCTGCGTTGATGGCCTACCGCGTGGGACAGCAACCGTCCTTGTTCGTCGTAGGCATATTCGCTGAGCAGCAGGCCTTGCTGGCGCTGCTGTTCGCGACCGTTCTGGTAGACGTGGCGGGTGAGCAAGGCGCCGTTGAGGTCGATCGCGGTCAGCGCGCCGCCCTTGGCGTAGTGGTAGTCGAGTTTGCTGTTGTCCGGCAGACGCATCCGGCTGAGTTGGCCGCAGGCATCGTAGGTGTAACGCAGGGTGCCCCAGCCCTGATGCTCGCGTACCAGGCGGTCCTGCAGGTCGTATTCGAAGGCCAGTGGGTGATTCTGGCCGTCATCCACCCCGACCAGCCGACCGAGGCGGTCGTAGCGGTATTCAACCGTGCTGGCATCGGGCAGGGTCTTAAGCAGCAGGCGTCCGGCAGCATCACGTTGGTAGCCGGTGACCAGCGTCGAGCCGTCATCACCGTACTCGGTCTTCTCCAGCAGATGACCGTTGCGGTCGTAGGCATACGCGGTGCGCCGCCCATCAAAACCGGTTTCCTGTCGGATCAATCCGGTCGGCGTGTAGTCCAGCAGGTACTTCTCGCCGGACTCGTTCTCGATCTCCGTCAGCAACAGCTGCGCATGGTCGTAGCGATACTGCAGCCGCGTACCGTCGGGATTGATCCGCCGGCTGACCAGATGCAGGTCGTCGTCATACTCGTAGCGGGTGATCCGCCCCAACTCATCACGTTCGGCGGTGATCTGGCCGTAGGCGCTGTAGGACCAGGCACGGGTGGCACCGGTTGGAAGCGTGGTCTGGATCAGGCGGCCAACGGCATCCCAGGCGTACTGGGTGACCGCGCCGTGTTCGTCCTGCGCAGTAATCCGCCGCCCCAACGCGTCGTAGGAAAACTTCCGAACCCCACCGTCGGGCAGGCTTTCCTCGACCAGTTGCCCGAGGTCGTTCCACACGAACACGTGCCGGCCACTGTCCGGATAACGGATCGACAGCAGCCGTCCTTGCGGGTCGTAGTGGTAATGAGTGACATGGCCGTCAGGATCGACCGCTTCGGTGATATCGCCCTGGGCATTGCGCCGGTACGTCCACACGGCATCGCCACGCGAACGGCGGTGCAGGAAACCATTGCGGTACTCGTAGGACGTCGGCGCATCGTCCGGCGGAATCAGCGCAACTAACCGGCCGGCGTCGTCGTAGCGGTATTCGGTGACCGCCCCCAGCGCATCCTGCTCGGCGACCAGCCGGCCCTGCGCATCGTAGGCCTTGAGCTGCTCACCACCGTCGGCGGCCACCTGACGCACCAGCCGCGCCGTGTCGTCGTGGACGTAAACCTCTTCACGGCCATCGACGTACTGCACCCGCACACTGCCGGCGGCGTCCCAGACGTAACGCGTGTCCATCTGCGAAAACGACGCCCAGTGCCGCACGCAACGCGCCGCCTTGCCGGAACGCTCCCACTCCCAAAAGAAACTCGCGCCGCCAGTCAACTGCCGTTGCAGGATGACGTGCCGATCGTCGTAGTCGTAACGCTCGCTTTCGCCGACGGCGTTGGTCGCCTCGATCAACCGATGACGGGCATCAAAGCGATAGCTGACCAACGTCTGCTCGGTACGCCAGGCAGACTCCCGAAAAACCTGATAATCGACCGCGACCAGATTCGCCCGCTCATAGCGCAGCAACAAGGAACGACCGGCCCCGTTATCGAGGCGCTGAACCCGGTCGGAAAGATCTCGATGCACCGTCAGACGATTGCCGTAGGCATCACTGATGAGCGTCAGACGCCCAGCCCGAAAGTGATAAAACCGCGCCGCGTCCCCCGCCAGCGCAACGATCAACTCCTCCGGCTCATCCCCAAGAAAGATCGCCGCCCGCGACAGACTGTTGTGAATCGCCGGCCGCTCGACACTCGGCAGCGGAAAACGCGTGCGCCGGTTCTCGTGGTCAACCCAGACCACCGAAGCGCCATCAACCTCCAGCCGATGCGCCAGCGAATGGCTCCAGCCAAACCCCAACCCGACATCGATCTCGACTGCGCTGGTGCGATACAACCGGCTGAACTCGAACGGCAACAACCCATCGAGCACACCGTCAGTCAGGGTCAGCAGCTCCTCGCCGGTGACCATCGACACCGGGCAACCGTTGGTGCAGGTCCGGGGGACGCAATCAGCGCTGTCGCCGTTGGGGTTCTTCGCCTGATCAGGCTTGTCGTCGTGATGCTCGTCTTTTTTCAGGGAAGCGTTGCGTTTGGCATCCCAGCGCAATTGCATGCGGCCCTTTTTCACCCCGGCGGCGATGCCCCGTGCGGCAACAGATTTGTATTGGTTCACGTAGTCGATGACGGTGCCGACAATGCCGAACAACGCCTTCACCAGACGCGTCACCGCCGACAACAACTGAGCGCCACGATCCACCAGGCGCAAGGTCAGATACGCAATCCCCGCCCCGGCACCAACGAAGGTCAGCACAACGCCGATCAACACATCGATCAGCAGTTGCACCACCACCATCGAGACGGCCTCGGCGGTTTTTCCGGCAAGTTCACCGGGCGGCAGCATCTCGAGCCACAGACTGGCCGTGCGCAACAACAGACAGAGCGCCGCTTCGTCACTGACGAGCAGTTGGAGTTGCTCCATTTTCTCCGGCATCGACTGCGCGAAATCGGCCAACGCCGTCGCGCTGTCTCCCAGCCGGCCTGCAAACTGAAGAGGATTCTGGAGAATCTCCGACAGCAACCCAATGCTGTCCCACACGCCCTCGATCGCTGCCCAGCTCCCGGCCAGCAGGCCGTTGCCCGCAACCGTCGCTACCGACTGTGACCACTGCGGCTTGAAGCCCTGCCATTCGCTGCGCAACCAGCTATCCAGCTGTTGGGTCAGGCCATCGTAGGACTCGAAAAGCGCATCAACCTGTTTCTCGCGGGCCTCGCCGTTCACCACCACCCGATAGAACTTGCCCGGCTTACCGGTGAACAAACCTTTGCCCTGAGCATCGAGCGTGACGGACTTGACCTCGCCGCTATCCACCGCCACCACATCGACAGCGATGTCGCCCAACGGAATGTCGTACACCGACTCGAACTTGCTCTCGATCTCCATCCGCCCGGTTTCGGGGCATTGCACGACAGCCGAAGAGAAACGCTTGTCGTCAATGGCGACCGCCGTGCTGTGTGCACCGAAACGGATGATCCGCTCCATCCCCATCAGTGACGGCAGGTCGGCCGCATGACTGACGCTGTCTGCCGAGCGACTGAACCAGTGCCTGAGCTGTTCGCGATAGAGATCGAGGGTGCGGGGAAAGCTGTCGAGCGCTTGCTCGATGCGGGTGACGGCTTCCATCAACGCATTCCCATGCGCATGACGAAATGAAAAACCGGGTCGAACATGGGCGTTCCCTCGCGCAAAAATCAGGCGAAGGACTTTGCGGGGGATCAAACAGAAAAGAAGTCAGGCGAGTAGGCGGAGGATGTAGGAGAAGTCTGTAACTGATCTTTATCGAACAGCAGACGCAAAAACGGGGCGAGAGGTTTCCCTCTCGCCCCGCTCACGGAACAGATGACTATTTACGAAGAAGAATGCCGGCCGGTCAGCTCTTTCAATTTGAGCTCTGCCAACGGATGTCCGGCCTTGGCGGCCATGGTCCACCAACGAGCCGCTTCCAAAGGGTCCGAGCCTTGCTCGGTGTACCGGCAAGACTGATGACACCGACCTGATACGCAGCCTTGCCATCCCCGGCCAGCGCCGCCAGCCGCAGCAACCGGACGCCCTCCTCACGCGCCCCCAGGCCCACGCCGCGAAACGTCAGGATGTGCCCGTAGAAGCTTTGCGCTCCGACATCGCCCAGGTTGGCCATTCGCGCAAATTGCCCTTCGAGCCAACGCCAGCCTCGGGGCTGACGGACAAACCACGACCAGTGAAACAGCCTACGGGCCAGCCAGTAACTTGCCCGCGCCTTGAGTCGTAAAAACACTCAGGCCTCCGCCGATTCCGGGTACTCGTATTCAAAGACCCGCACCACTTCCGAGGCATGCCAGGAGGCGGCGGCAACACCATCGGACGGGCCGGAAAATCGCCCCAGACGCTCGACACACTCAAAGAAACCGGTGCGTGGCAGGCGACTGGCGCCCTGGCTGATCACCAGCGAACTACGCAACGGTTGTTCGGCTTTCGCATCCAGCGCAGCCAGATGCTCCAGTGCAGCGGTCAGGGTCTGCATCGCCGGAGTCGGCAGTTGCAGACGCTCGAGCAAGGCTCGATAGGTCAGAAGATGGCGCTGCCTGCGCGCCTGGTCCAGCTCCCCCAGCAATCCGTCCCAATGTTGACGACTGATGCGTACGCTCACGATTGTTCCCTCCACCCTGGCACCGTCAACTCCCAGGCCAGGCTGCGGCGAATCGCAGCGTCGGGCAGACGCTCACCGCTTTCGATCATGGCCAGGTAAGACGGGCTGATGCCTACCGTGCGGGCGAGCGCCTCGATGGCGATGCCCTTCCCTTCGCGCAAACTGCGTAATTGATCCAGACCTGGAAGAATCGGGTCCGGTGTGGCCGCAAGCGGCGCTGGAGCCGGTTGCGACGGTGCTTCGTTAATGCCTGCTGCTTTCAGTAGAGCCTGATACTGAGCCCATGGCAGAACCGCATATTCGGGTTCGCCATCGCGTGCAATTATCTGAATATCCATGACTACCCCGTAGGACAACAACACTTAGCGAGTCGGCACTTTTCCCTAGAAGTGTAATCCTAACAGCGGCCAAGGTCGTGGGGGGTATCTATCTGTATAAGAGGCTGTCGCGATTCAGGACTTTTTCGGGCCCTGAAGCTGAAGCTGTTCGGGTGTATCGGGCAATCGCTCGACAACTCTTAGCTTTTCCGGCGCCTGCCGTTGACGCCACAAACGGAACGCACTGAGCTCGTCGTCGAGGGTTTTCATGACCCAGGCAAGAACCGCAATGTCATCGAGCATGCCGAAAACGGGAATGAAATCCGGGATCGCATCCACCGGACTGAGGAAGTACATCAGGGCCGCAACGACCGAAACAATGGCCTTGGGACTGATCGCGCGATACTCGCCACGCCAGTACGCCAGGCACAGGGCCTGGAGCAGGCGCAGGTCATCCTTCAGTTTGCCCAGACGATTGCCTTGGGCGGCGCCTTTGCTGGCCACGGCAAACAACAGTGTCGGCAAGCGGCCACGAGCCAGGAGACGTCCGGCCAATGGCAGGAACCGGGCGAAATTCCATGGAGCTTTCATCTATTTCTCCCGTTGAAATGTTATCCACACAAATTGTGGATAACCTTGTGAACAGAGCTGCATTTCAACGCTGAGAGCCCCGGTTCATAAGGGCTGCGCTCAGATCGGGCGTTTTTTACTCACATAAAAAACCCCAATATTTCATTGACTTGGCGGCTCAGGGCGTCTAGCGCGGGCAGCTACAAAGTCTAGGACTGTCGTGGCGCCTGTCGGTTCGCTCTGTTTACGCCGGGCGTCGACCAGATGCAACAACGCCCCGCATTAGCGAGGCGTTGTTGTCGAAACCGGGGCCAATTACTTGGCTGCGGCGTCTTCCTTGGCTGGATCCTTGATGGCCAGCAGTTCCAGGTCGAAAACCAGAACCGAGTTGGCCGGGATCGCCGGGCTTGGCGATTGGGCGCCGTAAGCCAGGTCGCTAGGGATGTACAGCTTGTACTTCTCGCCAACGTGCATCAGTTGCAGGCCTTCGACCCAACCCGGGATCACACCGCTGACCGGCAGATCGATCGGGCTGCCGCGCTCGACGGAACTGTCGAATACGGTGCCGTTGGTCAGCTTGCCGGTGTAGTGAACGGTCACTACGTCGGTAGGCTTAGGCTGTGGGCCGTCGGCTTTCTTGACCACTTCGTACTGCAGACCGGAAGCGGTGGTGGTCACGCCGGCTTTCTTGCCGTTTTCTTCAAGGAATTTCTTGCCGGCGGCTGCCGACTCTTCGCTCATCTTGGCCATGCGCTCTTCGGCACGCTTTTGCAGTGCAGCGAAGGCTTCGACCAGATCTTCATCTTTCAGCTTCTGTTCTTTCTTGCCGACGGCATCTTCGATGCCCTGGGCTACCGCTTTGGAGTCCAGATCATCCATGCCTTCCTGAGCAAGGCTCTTGCCCATGTTCAGGCCGATACCGTAGGAAGCTTTTTGCGCCGGGGTTTTCAGCTCTACGCTGGTCTGCGAATCACAACCCGCGAGGACCAGGCTAACCAGGGCAACCGCCGCCGCCAACCGATGCTGTTTCATGCTATTTCCTTGTTCATGCGCCGAAAGGGCAATCGAGTAAAGCCGCGAGCTTATCAGGCCGCCACGACCAATGGCTACCGGCATGAGAGCAGGAATCTTCTGATAAGTTCAGGGATTAAAAAGCATTTGAGCAAAGCCATGATGAAGCTTCTGTCATCTTGCCCTGACAGTGACCGATGCCCCTTCCCACAACACTTGGCGTAATGGCCACTTGCCGCACACGACTCGGCTCAGGCATAACAGCGCAACAACTCGACAAGGATGTTCATCTTGCGCCTCTTATTCCGTGTACTGATGCTGATCGTGGTACTGCTGGGCCTGGTCCTGGCGGTGGTTCTCTACTACGTCGCCAATCCGAAACTGCCCTTTCCGGCGCCCGCCCAACAGGTCCATTACCTCAAACAATGGACCGATGAGGAGCGCCAGACCTATTACTTCACGCCACAAGGCACCCAAGTCAAAGGCCTGCGTTACGAATGGTTTCAGGCTCTTGAACTGCCCTTCTCGCAGCAACGTTTCGCGTCCCCGGAATACCTCGCACGCTTCGGTTTTCTGGTCGATCCGCAGCAAAAAGCCACACCGAACAACCCGGGGAATCTGCCGGTGGGCTTCACCCGACATCAAAACCCCGGCAGCGCTGAGCAATATCTGGACATCACCTGCGCGGCCTGCCACACCGGTGAACTGCATCTCAACGGTCAAGCCGTGCGCATCGACGGCGGCTCGGCGCAGCACGTGTTGCCTTCCAGCGTTCCTACATTGCGGGGAGGCAGTTTCGGACAGGCCCTGGTCGCCAGTCTGGCTTCCACTTACTACAACCCATGGAAATTTGAACGCTTCGCCCGAAACGTATTGGGCGAAGAATACGACGCGCGCCACGAACAACTGCGCAAAGACTTCAAAGGCTCGCTGAATACATTCCTCAAAGTGGCATGGAACGACACCCATCGCGGCCTCTATCCCACCGAGGAAGGTCCTGGCCGCACCGATGCATTCGGACGAATCGCCAACGCGACCTTCGGCGATGCAATCTCCCCCACCAATTATCGCGTGGCCAACGCTCCCGTGGATTACCCGCAATTGTGGGACATGTGGACCTTTGACTGGGTGCAATGGAACGGCTCGGCGCAGCAACCGATGGCTCGCAACATCGGTGAGGCGCTGGGGGTTGGTGCGACCCTGAATTTCTTCGATACCAACGGTCAGCCACTGCAGGGTGATGAGCGCTATGCGTCGAGCGTACGCGTGCGCGATCTGCACAAGATCGAAGAAACCCTGCAGAAACTTCAACCTCCTGCATGGCCGGAAGAACTGTTTGGGAAGGTAGACAAACCACTGGCGGCCAAGGGGCGAGCCCTGTTTGCCGAAAACTGTGCGGGTTGCCATGTCCCACGGGTGACGCAGGAAGGCGAACGCTGGGTCCAGCATCTGCACATGCTGCCGGTGGATGTCATCGGCACCGATCCGAACGCGGCCAACAACATTGCCAACCACCGTTTCGATCTGAAGGCGCTGCAATGGAATCCGGCAGAGCTGGAGCAAATGGACGTGAAACTGCATCCCACGCCCAAAGAACCGCTCGACCTCAGCCAGTTATCCGTGGCCAAGGGCCTGGCTTATGTGACGGCATTCGTTGAAAACCGCGCTTATCGTGAAGCCGGCGTCACAGCTCAGGAAAAACCAGAACTCGACGGTTTCGGCCTGCCCATCGGCGTGCGCGAGAAAGTCGCCTATAAGGCTCGCCCGCTCGCAGGCGTGTGGGCCACGCCGCCGTTCCTGCACAACGGCTCGGTGCCGAGCCTGTATCAACTGCTGTCGCCGCAGGATGAACGCTCCACCACTTTCTATAAAGGCACTCTGGAATACGACCCTCGGCATCTGGGGTATCGCACCGAAACCTTTACCAACGCTTTCCTGTTCGACACGCGCATCACCGGTAACCGCAACAGTGGCCATGAATTCCGCGCTGGCGAGCGTGGCAACGGGGTCATCGGACGATTGTTGCAGCCCGAGGAGCGCTGGGCGCTTCTGGAATATCTGAAAGTGCTGGGCGGCCCGCTGGAGGCGCAATTGCCATGATCTTCAATTCGTTCAAGAAGCCATCGATGCTGGCGCGTTTCTGGTTGTGGTTGGGCCGCCTGTTGGGCAAAACCCTGCTGTTCTTGCTGGTGATCGGCCTGATCGGCTGGGCTTTGGCGACCGCCTGGCTTGCCTGGCAGCACCGGGGACCGGTATCGGCACTGGAGCAGATTCCAGATGGCGAAGCGGCCATGACGCAGGACGTTATCCAGACCGCTGTGCGAATTGTCGATCAGCACCGGGAAAGCACGCGTTTTCTGCGCGACGCCCATGCCAAGGCCCACGGTTGTGTGAAGGCGGACGTGCAAGTGCTGCCGGATCTGGCTCAGGATCTGCGGCGCGGTGTGTTCAGCGAGCCAGGCAAGATCTGGCAGGCGACGATGCGTCTGTCCAACGGTAATGCCTACCCGCAGTTCGACAGCATCCGCGACGCCCGGGGCATGGCGATCAAATTGCTCGATGTGCCGGGCAAACAGTTGCTGGGTGACCGCCAGGGCCTGCACGAGCAGGATTTCGTGATGTTCAGCCATCCGAATTTCTTCGTCAGCGATGTCGCTGAATATCGTCAGAATGTGGCGGCGCAGGCTGACGGCAAGAAGGTCATGGCATTCTTTCCGGGCTGGGACCCGCGAAACTGGCAGATCAGGCATTTGTTCATTGCGCTGGCAACGCTTTCTCCGCCGCCCGAGAGCCCGACGCGTACCACCTACTTTTCGGTATCGCCTTACAAGTTCGGCGAGGCCAATGCGAAGTTCCGGGTAATGCCGGACCCGGACAACTGCCCGGCCTACACGCTGCCGAAGCAAAACCAGAATCTGCCGAACTTCCTGCGCAGTGCGCTGAATCAGCAACTGTCCACGGATCGGGTGCCCGCGTGTTTTGTGTTGCAGATCCAGCGTCAGGACGCGAACAAGTACATGCCGATCGAAGACACCAGCATTGAGTGGCGTGAACAGGACAGTCCATTTCAGACGGTGGCCAGGATTACCCTGCCCCCGCAGGACTTCGACACGCCGGCGCTGAACCTGCAATGCGACAACCTGTCGTTCAATCCATGGTTCGGCATCGAGGCCCATCGCCCGATTGGCGGAATCAATCGCCTGCGCAAAGCGGTGTATGAAGCGGTGAGTGATTACCGGCATAGCCGCAACGCCAGCCAGTAACAAACCGCAGAAACGAAAAAAGCGACACCCAGGTCGCTTTTTTCATGCCCGGACGAGCAAAAAGCCAATCACCAGACAGCAAAAAGCCCGCACTTGGCGGGCTTTCCGTGGTGACCTGGCGTTCAGTGTTCCAGGTTACCGAATATGGCGCAGCGGACGGGACTCGAACCCGCGACCCCCGGCGTGACAGGCCGGTATTCTAACCGACTGAACTACCGCTGCGCGAAACGCTTGAAACGAATGGTGGGTGATGACGGGATCGAACCGCCGACATTCTGCTTGTAAGGCAGACGCTCTCCCAGCTGAGCTAATCACCCTTCGCTTCGTTACGGGACGCATTATGCCACAAGTTTTCGTAAAGTGTTGATTTAATTGAAGTTTTTTTCAAATAAATCCGAAAACCGGTGAAACGACACATTCCGCATGTACAACTCGAGGCAGAAAAAAACCCGCCTTGGCGGGTTCTTCCGTGGTGACCTGGCGTTCAGTGTTCCAGGTTACCGAATATGGCGCAGCGGACGGGACTCGAACCCGCGACCCCCGGCGTGACAGGCCGGTATTCTAACCGACTGAACTACCGCTGCGCTAAACACTTGAAACGAATGGTGGGTGATGACGGGATCGAACCGCCGACATTCTGCTTGTAAGGCAGACGCTCTCCCAGCTGAGCTAATCACCCTTCGCTTCGGTGTGGCGCGCATTCTACGGAGCGACCCAACCTCTGGCAAGCACTTTTTTAAATAATTTTCTCAGGCCTTCCAAAGGCTTAGAGAAGGGTTGGCCTATGACCCGGCGAAGACAATAATGCCCCCTTTGTATAAAGGAGAGACTCACCCCATGTGGTTCAAGAACCTGCTTATCTATCGCCTGACCCAAGACCTGCCTGTCGATGCCGAGGCGCTGGAAACTGCACTGGCCACCAAACTGGCGCGTCCATGTGCAAGCCAGGAGTTGACCACCTACGGTTTCGTCGCGCCGTTCGGCAAGGGCGAAGATGCGCCACTGGTGCACGTCAGCGGCGACTTCCTGCTGATCTCCGCCCGTAAAGAAGAACGCATCCTGCCGGGCAGCGTCGTGCGTGACGCCGTAAAGGAAAAGGTCGAAGAGATCGAAGCCGAGCAGATGCGCAAGGTCTATAAGAAGGAACGCGATCAGATCAAGGATGAAATCATCCAGGCGTTCCTGCCGCGCGCTTTCATCCGCCGCTCGTCGACCTTCGCCGCCATTGCGCCGAAACAGGGTCTGATCCTGGTCAACTCGGCCAGCCCGAAACGCGCCGAAGACCTGCTCTCCACCCTGCGCGAAGTGATCGGCACCCTGCCGGTTCGCCCGCTGACCGTGAAAACCGCGCCGACCGCCGTGATGACCGAATGGGTCACCACCCAGCAAGCCGCTCCGGACTTCTTCGTGCTGGACGAGTGCGAACTGCGCGACACCCACGAAGATGGCGGCATCGTCCGTTGCAAGCGTCAGGACCTGACCAGCGAAGAAATCCAGCTGCACCTGAGCACCGGCAAAGTGGTGACTCAACTGTCGCTGGCCTGGCAGGACAAACTGTCGTTCATGCTCGACGACAAGATGACCGTCAAACGCCTGAAGTTCGAAGACCTGCTGCAGGATCAGGCGGAACAGGACGGCGGCGATGAAGCCCTCGGCCAACTGGACGCCAGCTTCACCCTGATGATGCTGACGTTCGGCGACTTCCTGCCGGCGCTGGTTGAAGCACTGGGCGGTGAAGAGACGCCGCAGGGGATTTAAGCCTCTGCGCAGTCTTTGAGTTATCTTCAAACGCCACCGCTTCGGTGGCGTTTTCACATAATAAGGAACAGGCCATGCGCGCACTGGCTGCACTGAGTCGTTTTGTCGGCAACACCTTCGCTTACTGGGTTCTGATTTTCGCCGTGGTCGCGTTTCTGCAACCGGCGTGGTTCCTTAACCTGAAAGGCGCAATCGTGCCGCTGCTCGGGCTGGTGATGTTCGGCATGGGCCTGACCCTCAAACTCGACGACTTCGCCGCCGTCGCCCGCCATCCATGGCGCGTGGCCCTGGGTGTGGTTGCACATTTCGTGATCATGCCGGGGATGGCGTGGCTGCTTTGCCAGATCTTTCATCTGCCGCCGGAAATCGCCGTCGGGGTGATTCTGGTCGGTTGTTGTCCGAGCGGCACCTCCTCGAACGTCATGACCTGGCTGGCCCGGGGTGATCTGGCGCTGTCGGTGGCCATCGCCGCCGTCACCACCCTCCTCGCCCCGCTGCTGACGCCGGCGCTGATCTGGCTGCTGGCTTCAGCGTGGTTGCCGGTTTCGTTCATGGAATTGTTCTGGTCGATTCTGCAAGTGGTGTTGCTGCCGATCGTACTCGGCGTGGTGGCGCAACGACTGCTCGGTGACAGGGTTCGTCACGCGGTGGAGGTTTTGCCGCTGGTGTCCGTGGTCAGCATCGTGATCATCGTCGCCGCCGTGGTGGCTGCCAGTCAGGCGAAAATCGCCGAATCCGGCCTGCTGATCATGGCGGTGGTGATGCTGCACAACAGCTTCGGCTACTTGCTGGGTTACTTCACCGGGCGCCTGTTCGGCTTGCCGCTGGCTCAGCGCAAGTCCCTGGCACTGGAGGTCGGGATGCAGAACTCGGGGCTGGGTGCCGCGCTGGCCAGTGCGCACTTTTCACCATTGGCGGCGGTGCCGAGCGCGCTGTTCAGCGTCTGGCACAACATTTCCGGGGCGCTGCTATCGACCTACTTCCGGCGCATGAGCGAGAAGGAAGATCGTGAGGCTTTGGCTCGGCAGCCTGCCGACTGACCGGGTCCCCGGCGCACATTTTTAGGTACTATGTGCGCCACGCGGGGACGACCCTGCGGCTCAATCGAGTTTTCAATCCGGGGACGGCCCCGTCAATCGATGGAGGTCTTTCATGTCCTGGATCATTCTGTTTTTCGCCGGTCTGTTCGAAGTCGGCTGGGCCGTCGGCCTGAAATACACCGATGGTTTCACCCGTCCACTGCCCACCGTTCTCACCGTCGCCGCCATGGCAGTCAGCCTTGGTCTGTTGGGTCTGGCGATGAAGGAACTGCCGCTGGGCACGGCTTATGCGATCTGGACTGGCGTCGGTGCCGTGGGCACGGTGATTGCCGGGATCATTCTGTTCGGTGAGTCGATGGCATTGATTCGACTGGCCAGCGTTGCACTGATCATCACCGGATTGATCGGGCTCAAGGTCAGCGCCTGAGCCGTTGCCGCCATCCTTCGGGGATGGCGGCTTTCTAAACTACTACCTGACAGTCCCGCGCAACTCCCCGACCAACGCTTGCAACTCCGCAGGTTGCGCCGCTTCAACGGCCACCGGCGAACCCGCCACCAGCGTCACTCGCGACCACAAGCGGTGAAACAGCCCTTTATTGGGATCGCGACTGAAGAAACTCCCCCACAACCCCTGCAACGCCAGCGGAATCACCGGCACCGGCGTCTCTTCGAGAATCCGCGTCAGCCCGCCCTTGAACTCGTTGATCTCGCCATCGGCGGTCAACTTGCCTTCCGGGAAGATGCAGACAAGCTCACCGTCCTTCAGATACTCGGCAATCCGGGTGAAGGCCTTTTCGTAGATCTGGATGTCTTCCTGGCGTCCGGCGATAGGAATGGTCCCCGCCGTGCGGAAGATAAAGTTCAACACTGGCAGGTTGTAGATCTTGTAGTACATGACAAAGCGAATCGGCCGACGCACCGCGCCGCCAATCAGCAAGGCATCGACGAAGGATACGTGGTTGCACACCAGCAGCGCCGCGCCCTCATCGGGGATCGCTTCAAGGTTGCGATGCTCGACGCGGTACATGGAATGGCTGAGCAGCCAGATCATGAAGCGCATGCTGAACTCGGGGACGATCTTGAAGATGTAGGCGTTGACGCCGATGTTCAGCAGCGACACCACCAGGAACAGCTGTGGAATCGACAGTTTGACCACGCTCAGCAACACGATGGAGACGATGGCCGAAATCACCATGAACAGCGCGTTGAGAATGTTGTTGGCGGCGATCACCCGCGCCCGCTCGTTCTCGGCGGTGCGCGACTGGATCAGCGCATACAGCGGCACGATGTAGAAACCACCAAAGATGCCGAGGCCGAGGATGTCGACCAGCACGGCCCAGGTGTGACCAAAGCCCAGGACTTCAGTCCAGCTGTGGCCAACGGCACTCTCCGGGATTCCACCGGAATGCCACCACAGCAACAGCCCGAAAACCGTCAGGCCGAACGAACCGAACGGCACCAGACCGATCTCGACCTTGCGCCCGGAAAGCTTCTCGCAAAGCATCGAACCGAGGGCGATACCGACCGAAAACACCGTGAGAATCAAGGTGACCACGGTTTCGTCACCGTGCATCCACTCCTTGGCATAAGCCGGGATTTGCGTCAGATAAATCGCCCCGACAAACCAGAACCACGAGTTGCCGACAATCGAGCGCGACACCGCGGGCGTCTGGCCCAGACCGAGTTTCAGCGTGGCCCAGGACTGGCTGAAAATATTCCAGTTCAGGCGCATTTCCGGCGAAGCGGCGGCCGCTCGCGGAATGCTGCGGCTGGCGAGGTAACCGAGTACGGCGATGCCAACAATCGCGGTCGACACCAGCGGCGCATAGTGCGACGAAGACATGATGACCCCGGCACCGATGGTGCCGGCCAGAATCGCCAGAAACGTGCCCATTTCCACCAGACCGTTGCCGCCGACCAGCTCATCCTCGTGCAAGGCCTGCGGCAGGATCGAATACTTCACCGGCCCGAACAGCGCCGAGTGCGTGCCCATGGCGAACAGGGCCACCAGCATCAGCGACAGGTGATCGAACAGAAAGCCGACGGATCCCACGGCCATGATGGCGATTTCCGCCAGTTTGATCAGACGGATCAGCGCATCCTTGGCGAACTTTTCGCCGAACTGCCCGGCCAGCGCCGAAAACAGAAAGAACGGCAGAATAAACAGCAGCGCACACAGGTTGACCCAGATCGAACGGTCACCTTCGATGGTCAGCCGATAGAGGATGGCGAGGATCAGCGATTGCTTGAACACGTTGTCGTTGAACGCGCCCAGCGACTGGGTGATGAAGAACGGCAGGAAGCGCCGGGTACGCAGCAGGTTGAACTGTGAGGGGTGACTCATCTTCCGTGTGTCCCTGATGTTGGGTAACGAGTGGCCTGGATACGCTTATTGGAATGTCGATCCGCGATCCAGGCCACACCTTACCTAAACTTTTCAGGTTATTTCTTCAAACCTGCAATGCACGGTGAAACAAACAGCTCGCCGCGCCAGGCGCCTTGCAGTGTGCGCTTGCCGACGATCAGCCACATCACCGCCAGCAATGTCACCAGCACACAACCGGCCACGCTGAAGAATGTCAGGTTCAACGTGCTGCCCAGCTTCAGGGTCGCCAGCGAATACACCCCCAACGGGAAGGTAAACCCCCACCAGCCGAGGTTGAACGGGATGCCGTCGCGCAGGTAGCGCACGGTGATCAGCAACGCCATCAACATCCACCACAGACCAAAACCCCACAGCGTGATCCCGGCCACCAGACCCAGGCCCGAAGCGATTTCACCGATCCCCGGCAGACCGTTGGCCGCGAAGATCGCTGGCGCATCGCCGCCCAGCAGCAACATGCCCAGGGCACCGGTGCCGATCGGCCCCAGGGCCAGCCAGCTCGACGCCGCCATGTTCTCGTGGGGCAGTTTGTGCAGGGCCATGCGCAACAGCAGGATAGTCAGAATGCTGAACGCCACCGGCAGGGAAAACGCCCAGAGCACGTAGCTGGTTGTCAGCACGACCAGTTGCGAGTGCGCGTCGGCCAGATGCGGCGCCAGCAATCCACCGCTGGCCGCCGCCACTTCCGCCGCCACCACCGGCAACAGCCAGACGGCGGTCATCTGATCGATGCTGTGTTCCTGACGGGTAAACATCATGTAGGGAATCAGCACACCGCAGGCCAGCGACATCGCCACGTCCAGCCACCACAGCACTTCAGCCAGATGAATGACGCCCTCGCCCCAGCGCGGCAGACCGAACAGCAGAAAACCGTTGATGATGGTCGCCAGCCCCATGGGAATGGTGCCGAAGAACATCGAAACCGTGGAGTGGCCGAAAATCCGCCGCGCTTCATCAAAAAACAGAATCCAGCGTGCGGCGTAGGCAGCGGTAAACAGCACGAACAACAGAATGTTGAACATCCACAGCCCTTCGGCCACGGCGTGCAGACCGGGAATAGAAACGGGCAATTGCGCCAGCGCCAACGCCAGCACACCGGTACCCATGGTCGCGGCGAACCAGTTCGGTGTGAATTGACGGATCACTTCACGCGGATGCTGAAGCTGGCTGAAAGGCTTGATGCCGGGTTTGGCACTGTTGGGGCAAATCATCATGAACTCCTGTCCTCAGGTGAGGTTGAGTCCATGGTAGAACCGAATCGAATATCTATATAACGGGTAATTTCTCTAACTGTTATCTATTTTACAGATATAGGCCTACACGCTGCCTTCAGTCTCGATCACCAGAATCCGCGCGGCGCCTTGTGGGTGGGCAACATGCTCCGTGCCGATGGACGCGTAGAAGATGTCACCGACATCAAGCTGCACCTGCTTTTCTTCGCCCTCTTCGCGGTAATGCATGAGCACCTGACCGTCGAGCACCACGAACACTTCCTCGCCGTCGTTGACGTGCCATTTGTACGGCTGGTCGGTCCAGTGCAATCGCGTGGTGATGCCGTTCATGTTGGCGATATCGAGCGCGCCCCAGGCACGCTCGGCGGTGAAAGACTTGCTGCGGATAATCTTCATGAATCGGTCCGTGAGAAGAATGGGCTGGCCAAGGCTAACCGAATCCGCAGGTTTATGGCGCGCTGCAGGTCTTGACCGCCTGCGCACGGAAACTCATCAACAGCGCGCCGACCGCCAGCACAATCAGCACCGCGCCATACACATCGGTGGTCGCCAGCAGGCCGAGGCTGTGGGTGAAGTGCCCGGCCAGCAATGCTGGCAGACAGAACGCCAGGTAACTCAGTACATAGAATGCCGACATCAACCCTGCGCGCTCATGGGGCAACGCCAGCGGTACCAGACTGCGAACCGCCCCCAGAAAACCGGAGCCGAATCCACACCCGGCGACCAGCGTACCGAAGAAGAACAGCGACAGACTGGCGCTGTGCACGCCCAGCAGCATCAACACGATGCCGGCTGGCAGCAGGCTTGCGCCAAGTTGCAGCGCCCGGGAGGCTGGTCGATTGCGCAATGTGAAAATCATCAGTGCACCGGTCACGGTCAACGCCGCCACGGTCGCGCCGCCGATCAGATTGGAAGTGGAACCGGTCGCCGTGCGTACCAGCGATGGAGCGAGCGAGGCATAAAAACCGCCGAGCGCCCAGGTCGCGGTGTTCAGCGGCAATACCCGCCACAGTGTGGAACGCGCCTGAACCGGCACATGCAGGGTCGGCCGCAGCGAGGCCCATGCTCCGGCTTGCGGCGAAACGCTTTCCGGCAGGCGCCAGACATAAACCCCCTGCAACACAAACAGCACGAGTAGCAGCCAATAGGTCAGTTGCAGCGGTGCAGGCGCGAATTCCACCAGCAAACCGCAGCCCATCGAACCTAGCGCCATGCCAAGCAACGGCGCCACACTGTTGATCAGCGGCCCTTGTTGACGGTCAGTGTCCAGCAGCGTCGCGCTCAACACGGCGGTGGCCATGCCGGTGGCAAATCCCTGCAGCACTCGCGCGCCGATCAGCCAGCCGACGCTGTCGGCGTAGATAAACAGCAGCATCGCCAGGGCATTCAGGACAACCGCGGTGAAAATCACCGGTTTGCGTCCCAGGTGATCCGACAACGAGCCGACCGTCAGCAGCGCGGCCAGCAGACTCAGCGCGTAAACGCCGAAAATCAGGGTCAGCACCGCTGCCGAGAAATGCAGATGGTCCTGATACAGGTGATACAACGGCGTCGGCGCGGTGGATGCGGCGAGAAAACTGAGTAAGGTGATCGCCAGAAACCACAGGCTGGAACGGTTGGAAGCAAGGCCGGTCATGAGCACACTCCTTAAAAGCTATTTTTTTGCTTTTGCGGAGTGTGCGCCCGACTTGCGCTTAAAGCAAATTCTTTGTGTTAAGGTCTGGCACATGCCTATTAAAGAAAGTAGCCGTCCCGGCGGCCGAAGCGCCCGGGTACAGGAATCGATTCACGGCGCCGTGCGCGCACTCCTTGAAGAACAGGAGCGCTCCAGCGTGACCGTCCCGCAAATTGCCGCACGGGCCGGGGTTACGCCCTCTACCATTTATCGGCGCTGGGGTGATCTGTCAGCGCTGCTCGCCGACGTCGCCCTCGCCCGCCTGCGTCCTGAAAGCGATCCGCTGGAAACCGGCAGCCTGCGCGGTGACATCCGCGCCTGGGCCGAACAGTATCTGGATGAGATGAGTTCCGAGCCGGGGCGCAATGTCATGCGTGACGTGCAGGCCAGCGCCACACCGGGATTCTGCATCGCGATCATTGCCGATCAGTTGCAGACCATTGTCGATCGCTTCCCGGATCAGTCGCCACCAAGCGTGGATCACCTGATCAACCTGGTGGTTTCGCCGACGGTGTTCCGCATTCTGTTTGCCGTGGAACCGCTGGAAGTCGAAGAAGTTCACCGCTTGATCGACATCGCGCTCAAGCCGGACTGACCACGGAACTGCCCGGTTCAGCTCCTGCGACACCCCGCCACGCCACGACCTTGGTCGACACTGACTAACCGCCGCGCACATGCGAGACTGTCTGGCCGGGCGTGAGTCCGGTCGTATTTTGTCGGGAGTGCTCCATGTCGTTGTCCACCGGGCTGATCGCCGCCGTCGCCCTGGCCTATATGGCCATCATGTTCGCCATCGCCTTCTACGGCGACCGTCGCAGCGCGCCGTTGCCGCCGCGGATGCGTGCCTGGGTGTACAGCCTGTCGCTGGCGGTCTATTGCACCAGTTGGACATTCTTCGGCGCGGTCGGTCAGGCGGCCGAACAGCTGTGGTCATTCCTGCCGATTTATCTCGGGCCGATCCTGCTGTTGCTGGGCGCGCCGTGGGTCCTGCAAAAAATGGTGATGATCAGCAAACAGGAAAACATCACCTCCATTGCCGACTTCATCGCCGCCCGTTACGGCAAATCCCAATCGCTGGCGGTGGTCGTGGCGCTGATCTGTCTGGTCGGCGTCCTGCCTTATATAGCCTTGCAACTCAAAGGCATTGTCCTTGGCGTGAACCTGTTGATCGGCGCCGGCGCCGATGCCATGGGCACCCGCGCCCAAGACACGGCGCTGATCGTATCGTTGGTGCTGGCGCTGTTCACCATCGTCTTCGGTACGCGCAACCTCGACGCCACCGAGCACCACCGGGGCATGGTGCTGGCGATCGCGTTCGAATCGCTGGTGAAGCTGTTCGCCTTCCTCGCCGTCGGCGCCTTCGTCACCTACGGGCTGTATGACGGCTTCGACGACCTGTTCAATCAGGCAATGCTCGCCCCGCGCCTTGAGGAATACTGGAAAGAAACCATCAACTGGCCGTCGATGGTGGTGCAGACCGGCGTGGCGATGATGGCGATCATCTGCCTGCCCCGGCAGTTCCACGTCACCGTGGTGGAAAACATCGACCCGCAGGATCTGCGCCTGGCCAAGTGGGTGTTTCCGACTTATCTGGCCTTGGCCGCGCTGTTCGTAGTCCCTATCGCGCTGGCCGGTCAGATGATGTTACCCAGCTCCGTCCTCCCGGACTCCTTCGTCATCAGCCTGCCGCTGGCCCAGGCCCACCCGGCGCTGGCGATGCTGGCGTTCATTGGTGGCGCCTCGGCAGCCACCGGCATGGTGATCGTGGCGAGTGTGGCGCTGTCGACCATGGTCTCCAACGACATGCTGTTGCCGTGGCTGTTGCGGCGTAACAATGCCGAGCGGCCGTTCGAAGTGTTCCGTCAGTGGATGCTCTCGGTACGCCGGGTCAGCATCGTGGTCATTCTGTTGCTGGCTTACGTCAGCTATCGCCTGCTCGGCTCCACCGCGAGCCTGGCGACCATCGGCCAGATCGCCTTCGCCGCCGTGACTCAACTGGCACCGGCGATGCTCGGCGCGTTGTACTGGAAACAGGCCAACCGCCGCGGCGTGTTCGCCGGCCTCGCCGCCGGCACGTTCCTGTGGTTCTACACTTTGATCCTGCCGATTGCGGCCCGCAGCCTCGGCGTGCCGCTGGAGACGTTCCCGGGACTTGCCTGGCTGCACAGCAACCCGCTGAACCTGCCGATCACCCCGCTGACCCAAGGCGTGGTGCTGTCGCTGGCGGGCAACTTCACCCTGTTCGCCTGGGTCTCGGTACTGTCGCGCACGCGGGTGTCGGAGCACTGGCAGGCCGGGCGCTTCATTGGTCAGGAAATCAGCGCCCGGCCGAGCGCACGCTCGATGCTGGCGGTGCAGATCGACGACTTGCTGCAACTGGCGGCACGGTTTGTCGGCGAGGAGCGTGCGCGGCAGAGCTTTATCCGCTTCGCCTATCGCCAAGGCAAAGGCTTCAACCCGAACCAGAACGCCGACGGTGAATGGATCGCCCACACCGAGCGCTTGCTGGCCGGTGTCCTCGGCGCCTCTTCGACGCGGGCTGTAGTAAAAGCCGCCATCGAAGGTCGGGAAATGCAACTGGAGGACGTCGTCCGGATCGCCGACGAAGCCTCGGAAGTGCTGCAGTTCAACCGCGCGCTGCTGCAAGGCGCCATCGAAAACATCACCCAAGGCATCAGCGTGGTCGACCAGTCGCTGAAACTGGTGGCCTGGAACCGGCGTTATCTGGAGTTGTTCAATTACCCGGACGGTTTGATCAGCGTCGGCCGACCGATTGCCGACATCATCCGCTACAACGCCGAACGCGGTTTGTGCGGCCCCGGCGAAGCGGAAGTCCACGTCGCCCGGCGACTGCACTGGATGCGTCAGGGCCGCGCTCACACCTCTGAACGACTATTCCCCAACGGCCGGGTGATCGAACTGATCGGCAACCCGATGCCCGGCGGCGGTTTCGTCATGAGTTTCACTGACATCACCGCGTTCCGCGAGGCTGAGCAGGCACTGACCGAGGCCAACGAAGGGCTGGAGCAACGGGTCAGCGAACGGACTCAGGAACTGTCGCAACTCAACGTCGCGCTGACAGAGGCCAAGGGCAACGCCGAGGCGGCCAACCAGTCGAAAACCCGCTTCCTGGCGGCGGTCAGCCACGACTTGATGCAACCCTTGAACGCCGCACGGCTGTTCTCCGCCGCCCTCTCCCATCAGGACGATGGCTTGAGCGGCGAAGCGCAGAAACTGGTGCAGCATTTAGACAGTTCGCTGCGTTCGGCCGAAGACCTGATCAGCGACCTGCTGGACATTTCCCGCCTGGAAAACGGCAAGATCAACCCGGATCGCAAGCCGTTCGCGGTCAATGAGCTGTTCGACACCCTTGGTGCCGAGTTCAAGGTTCTGGCGCAGGAACAGGGTCTGAGCTTCCGGGTCCGTGGCAGCCATTTGCGCATCGACAGCGACATCAAATTGCTGCGACGGATCCTGCAAAACTTCCTGACCAATGCCTTCCGCTACGCCAAAGGCCCGGTCTTGCTGGGCGTGCGCCGGCGACAGGGCGAGGTTTGCCTGGAGGTGTGGGATCGCGGGCCGGGGATTCCGGAAGACAAGCAGCAAGTGATTTTCGAAGAATTCAAACGCCTCGACAGCCACCAGACCCGCGCCGAGAAAGGCCTGGGCCTGGGCCTGGCGATTGCCGACGGCTTGTGCCGGGTGCTCGGGCACACCTTGCGCGTACGTTCATGGCCGGGGCGCGGCAGCGTGTTCAGTGTGCGGGTGCCGCTGGCACGGACGCAGACTGCACAACCGAGCGCTGGGGTCGAACTCAACGGCAAGCTGCACAGCGGCGCGCAGGTACTGTGCATCGACAACGAAGACAGCATTCTGATCGGCATGAACAGCCTGCTCACGCGTTGGGGTTGTCAGGTGTGGACGGCGCGCAACCGCGAGGAATGCGCGGCGTTGCTGAGCGATGGCGTGCGGCCGCAACTGGCGCTGGTGGACTTCCACCTCGATCACGGCGAGACCGGTACCGAGCTGATGGCCTGGTTGCGCAAGAGCTTGGGCGAACCGGTGCCCGGCGTGGTAATCAGCGCCGACGGGCATCCGGAAACCGTGGCGCAGGTGCATGCGGCGGGGCTGGACTATCTGGCCAAACCGGTGAAACCGGCGGCGTTGCGGGCGTTGTTGAGTCGCTATTTGCCGCTCTAGAAAAGCAGCTTACTCAGGCAGTTCGACCAACCCATCGGCATCGGTCATCGCGCGCTCCAGCAGATCCGCCGGCAGGCTCTTGCTCGCTCGTGCGCCGAGCAACTTGAGCTGCTCGCTGCGGCTGACCAGGTTGCCGCGCCCTTCCGTCAGTTTGTTGCGCGCTGCGCTGTAGGCTTTGTCCAGTTGCTGCAGACGATTGCCGACTTCATCCAGATCCTGAATGAACAGCACGAACTTGTCGTACAGCCATCCGGCACGCTCGGCGATTTCCCGGGCGTTCTGGCTCTGGCGCTCCTGCTTCCACAGGCTGTCGATGACCCGCAGGGTGGCGAGCAGCGTGGTCGGGCTGACGATCACGATATTGCGATCGAAGGCTTCCTGAAACAGCGTCGGCTCGGCTTGCAGCGCTGCGGAAAACGCCGCTTCGATGGGCACGAACAGCAAGACGAAATCAAGGCTGTGCAGGCCTTCCAGACGCTTGTAGTCCTTGCCGGCCAGACCTTTGACGTGACTGCGCAGCGACAGTACGTGCTGCTTCATGGCGATCTGGCCGATGGCATCGTCGTCCGCCGCCACATATTGCTGATACGCGGTGAGGCTGACCTTGGAGTCGACCACCACCTGCTTGTCGCCCGGCAGGTAAATGATCACGTCGGGTTGGAAGCGTTCGCCGTCCGGGCCCTTGAGGTTGACCTGGGTCTGGTACTCGCGGCCCTTTTCCAGCCCGGCATGCTCGAGGACTCGCTCGAGGATCAATTCGCCCCAATTACCTTGGGTTTTCTGGCCTTTCAGGGCGCGGGTCAGGTTGGTGGCTTCATCACTCAGGCGCAGGTTCAGTTGCTGAAGACGCTCCAGTTCCTTGGCCAGGGAAAAGCGCTCGCGGGCTTCGGCCTGATAGCTTTCCTCGACCCGTTTTTCGAAGGACTGGATGCGTTCTTTCAGGGGATCAAGCAACTGCCCGAGGCGCTGCTGGCTGGTTTCGGCGAAACGCTGTTCACGCTCGTCGAAGATCTTCCCCGCCAGTTCGGCGAACTGGGCGCGCAACTCGTCGCGGGAGCCTTGCAGGTCATCGAGGCGTTGTTGATGGCTTTCCTGCTGCTCGCGCAATTCGGCATTCAGGGAAGCGGCCTGAGCATCCAGGCGCCGCAGTTCGGCTTCCTTGCTGGCACGTTCGAGGTTCCAGGCATGGGCGGCGTCGCGGGCATCGTCACGCTCGATCTGCAACAGTTCGACTTCCCGGCGCACGGCCGCGAGATCGGCTTGTTTGGCGGCATTGGCCTGGCCGAGATCGGCCATTTCGTCGCGACAGGCTTCGAGCTGGGCGTTGAGGCCGTCCTGGGCCATCTGCGCCATGGCCAGCCGCTCTTCGAGCAACGCGACTTCGGACTCGCCATGACTGGCCCGGCGCTGCAGTTGCCAGGCCAGCGCCAGCAACGGTAACGCCGCGCCTGCCAAGCCGAGCAAGATGCTGGTCAAGTCCATCGCCATAGTGATTCCCGCCGATCCGATAAAGCCTGAAGGTTAACCAAGGCGTCAGGTCTTGGACAGCTCAGTCTTCGATCAGGCCGAGTTCCTGTTGCGCACGCCGATCACCCGCGCGGGCGGCCTGACGCAGCAAATCCTGACCGATACGGCGATCCCGGGCGTTGCCGCACTCACGGCACATCAACTGGCCAAGTCGGCTTTGCGCCGCGACAACGCCTTCCCGGGCCGGTTGCTTGAGCAGGCGACCGGCGAGGTGTTTGGCGTTCTGGCTGTCGCCCAGGTGCGGGCTGTCGAGCAGCCATTCGGCCACGCGCACGGAAAATCGCTTGGGAGCGGTAACACGAGGGGGTTGGGAAGTAACAGAATCTGGAGATGAACGAAACTTCATAAAGCACTGCGGGACAGATCGGAGGGCGCGCCACTCTACTCTTTTTTTCGCACAGGTAAAGTCGAAAAAAACCCGGCACGCCCGTGCTAGAGCAAGCGCTCGGGACAATCCACAGAAGCTGTGGATAACTCAGTGGACAACCGCCCCCGACTCGCCGCAAAGCCTTGTGGAATGGGGCCCGCAGTCAAACTGACGATTTTTTCACCAGTAAAAAAAAGCGATGTTTTTCATTGACTTAAACTTTCGTTACAGGCAGCCACCGGGGTCAGGTTCGATGTGACAGCGTCGTTACCGTCCGCGCAACTAATGTGCACAAGTACCTGTTACGCGGTTATATCGGTGCGCTTTTTCGGGTCGTTTTGCCAGCCGGACTGGGGATAAGCCCTTGCGCTGTGCTGATTCGGCTCGCCCACCGTGACGACCGACGGTCGGAATGTGAGCCAAATCGGGGCGGGGCCGGGGCTCAAGGAACAGTCCGTCTGTTCTTTTTAAAAATCGGGTTTGCCTTCCTCGACGTGTTCCGTTAGTATCCGCGGCGTTAGTACCAAGCTGAAAGTCAATTCCGGTCGAACAACCCCCACGGTCAGCCTTCTCTCAGAGAAGCCTCCACCGAAAAAGCGGGCCCGACCCCTCGATGGTTTCCAGGTAAATCTTGCGACGACACAGCCTTTGAATCGAATCAAAGGATGTTGCAAAGAACCGTTACTCTGACCGAACCAACCTGCAAATTGATCAGGATCTTCACCCCGGGCCCAGAACCTCTGCCCTCGATGTGTTGCCTGTCCTCCTAAGTACCTACCTGCCAGCCCAAGCGCGCCAACTTATCAGCGCTTCAAACTGGCTGCTTTGTTCCAGTCGGGTTCTTCGTTCGACCAATGGTGGTCTGCGTTACTGGAACGTTTTAACGTTGCACGGTTCTTATCCGTGTCATTTGTAGGAACACCTAATAACTATGTCTACTCAAATCCAGACTCAGGATGCCATTCGCACCCTAACCAACGCTTTTGCTCCAATGAACTGCCTGATCATGGCCGCTCGCAAAGGCTGCTTCAGCTTCACCGTGGTCAATGAGCACGGGATCGCCCGCCATAGCGAACGTCTGTACCCTGATCAATACTCCAGCGCCGAACCGCTGCAGGCCGTGATTGATCGTACCCGTCAGGCGTTGATCGCCTGAGAGGCCGAAATGGCTGCAAAAGCAAAAGCCCCGCCTGAAAAGCGGGGCTTTTTATTGCCCGATGTTTCTCTTTTTACCCTTCCCGGTTAAGCACCAACCGATATAACGGTTATAACTGCCCGCCGGAAATATTTTAAAAACAGGCCTTTACGTCGCGAATATGACACTACACTTCAACTCAAGCGGCGTGATCCGCTTCCGGCGGGCCTGAGTCGATCCACAGCTGCCAAGCTCCCCTTCAGGTCTCGCCGCCCAATAACAAGATCCGAGGGTTTTATGGGTATCGCTGCCAGCGAACTGTGCCGCTATGTGATCCGTCCGACGCTGATTTATCTGGGACGCCACTGCGCCACCGCCGAATCCCTGCTGCTGGGCATCGCCGCCAGCCAGTCCGCCCTGGGTTCAGCCCTGCATGACCGCCGTGGCCACGGCCTGTACCGGATTGCCGAGCATCGCCACCAGGCGCTGTGGGACCACTACCTGGCGCTCGATCCGGAGCGCGCCAGCCTGGTTCGTGGCCTCGCCAGCCAGCATGCCTTTCTCAGCAGTCCCCACCTCGAACTGACCGTCAATCTGCGTTACGCCACTGCCATTGCCTGGCTGCTGGTGGAAGAACAGACCCCCACACTCCCCGACCCGGACGACCTGCTCGCAATGGCCCGTATCTGGCGTCAGACCTTTCAACCCCAGGGTCGTCTGCGCGACTTCACCTGTGCTTGGCAGACCTGTGTTTCACCGCTGAATCAGGTCGCGTGCTGACTCACCGGTTTCGCAAGATCGGCCAACGGGTCGCGAATCTGGTCGGATTGTCCTACAAAACCGCTCTAACTCAAGCCATACGGACTATAGCGCTGGGACGAAAATGTTGGTAATTTTCGCCCCGGTGATCACCAGGAGTTCTAATAATGAAAAAAGTAATGCTCAAAACCACCATTAGCCTCGCCGTTTCCCTGGCATCCACGCAGATTTTCGCCGCTGGCTTTGCCATCAACGAACACAGCATCAGCGGGATGGGGACTGGGTACGCCGGGCGATCTTCTTCTGCCGACGACGCAAGCACTGTTTACGGCAACCCTGCCGGCATGTCGCGCCTCACTCGCGAACAAGTCACCGGTGGCGTTGCATTCCTCGATGCCAAGACCGATATCAGCGACGCCAGCTCCAGCCCTAACGGCGGCAGCAACAAAGGCGACATGGTGCCCTTCACCTCAGTTCCTATGGGTTTCTACGTCAAGCCGATCGACGAGCATTGGGCATTCGGCCTGGGTGTGTACGTACCCTTCGGCCTGATTACCGACTATGAAAAAGGCTTTGCCGGCCGCTACTTCGGCAGCAAGTCCGAAGTACAAGTCATCACCTTCCAGCCAACCGTCAGCTACAAGTTCAACGACGTTGTGTCGATCGGTTTCGGTCCAACCATCAACCGTATCGACGGCACCCTGGAATCCAACCTGTCGATCACCCAGGCCCTGCCGGACGGCAAGGTCAAGATCAAGGGTGACGACACCGCACTGGGCTACAACATCGGTGTTCTGGTACAAGCGACCGACACCACTCGCCTGGGCCTGACTTACCACTCGAAAGTCGACTACAAACTCGAAGGCAACACCAAGGTCAACTACGGCGCACTGGCCGCAGTCGGTCTGGGCGCCAGCCAGAAGTACGACGCTTCGCTGAAGATCACTACCCCTGAGTCCGTGGACTTCTCGGTCACCCAGGCGATCAACGACCGCTGGAACGTCTACGCCGGTACCACCTGGACCCGCTGGAGCCAGCTGGAAAAGATCACCGTCAAGAACTCCGGTGTACAGCCTCTGCTGGCCGGTCAGTTCGGCGAGATCACCGAAGAGCAGAACTGGCATGACAGCTGGGCCTACGCCGTCGGTACTTCCTACCAGCTGAACAAGGAATGGGTACTGCGTACCGGTCTGACCTTCGACCAGTCGCCGACCAACAACGTCGACCGTTCGCCGCGCATCCCTACCGGTGACCGGACCATCTTCAGCATCGGCGCCGGCTGGAGCCCGACCGAAGACCTGACCATCGACGTCGCCTACTCCTACCTGAAGGAAGAAGCCGTCAAGATCCGCAACGAAAACGATCGTGGCCAGACCTACGATGCCAAGTATGAAAACTCGGCAAACGGTTTCGGTGTCGGTGCGACCTACCGCTTCTGATGCTGTACGGCGAGGCTGAGCTCTTTACCATTTGAGGCCTCGCCCATAAAAAAAGCCCCGCTCTCTTTACAGAGGCGGGGCTTTTTAGTGGGCGTCGATCAGGGTTTCAGCGGTTTCGATGCAATGGCCTTCTCGATGGCCGCGAGAAATTCCGGATCATCCGGTTTGGTCAGGCTGGAGAAATTGGCGATCACCTTGCCCTGGCGATCGACCACGTATTTATAGAAATTCCACTTCGGCGCGCTGCTTTGCGCGGCAAGTACCTGGAACAGGTGGGTGGCACCGTCACCACGGACTTTCTGCGGCTCGGTCATGGTGAACGTCACGCCGTAGTTGGCGTAACAGACCTTGGCGGTCTCGGCGCTGTCCTTGGACTCTTGCTTGAAGTCATTGGAGGGGACGCCAAGCATTTCCAGCCCTTGCGCCTTGTAGCGCTGGTTGAGCGCTTCGAGACCTTCGAATTGCGGGGCGAAACCACAGAAGCTGGCGGTGTTGATCACCACCAGCGGTTTGTCGGCGTAGCGCTGGCACAGGTCGATGGATTCCTTGGCCCGCAATTTGGGCAGCGAACCTTGCAGCAATTCCGGACAGTCCGCGGCCTGGGCCAGTCCGGTCAACGCCATCAGCAACGCGGGAACAGCACACCAGCGCTTGAGCATGTCGGGCATCCTTGAGAGTCGTCAGAACCCGACGTTACTCGCCCTCAGAGCCTACAGGCAAGCGCCCATGCCCAACTGCATCAGCGCCAGGCCGCCCTGATGCCAGCCCCACCACACCAGCGCCAGCAAGACAGCGCCGAGTGCGGTGATGGCGATTCGTGGCCAGATTCGCTTCATGCCGCGCTCGTACGGGCCTGCAGACGCTCGACCGGACGCTCGCGCACCGGCCAGTTCAGCGCGGCCGCCAACAGGCTCAAGAGAATCGCCACTTGCCAGATCAAGTCATAACTCCCGGTACGGTCATACACCACCCCGCCCAGCCAGCCGCCGAGGAACGAGCCGAGCTGGTGGAACAGGAACACGATCCCGCCGAGCATGGACAGGTTTCGCACGCCAAACAAGGTCGCCACCGTGCCGTTGGTCAACGGCACCGTCGACAGCCACAGGAACCCCATCGCCATACCGAACAGATACGCCGTAGTCGTCGTCACCGGCAGCCACAGGAACAGCACGATCACCACTGCCCGCAGCAGGTACAGCCCGGTCAGCAAGCGCGGCTTGGACATGCGCCCGCCGAGCCAGCCGGCGGTGTAGGTGCCGAAGATGTTGAACAGCCCGATCAACGCCAGCACTGTGGTACCGACGGTGGCCGGCAGATGCTGGTCGACCAGATACGCCGGCAGGTGCACACCGATGAACACTACCTGGAAACCGCAGACGAAGAAGCCGAACGCCAGCAGCCAGAACCCGGAGTGCGAGCAGGCTTCGCGCAGGGCTTCGGACAGGGTTTGTTCATGCCCGAGCACCGGCAGCGGCTTGTCCTTGAGCATGCTCACCAGCGGCACGATCAGCGCCACCAGCAGGCCCAGCACCAGCAATGCCGCCGACCAGCCCAGCCAGCCGATCAGCCCGAGGGTGCCCGGCAGCATCGCGAACTGACCAAAGGACCCGGCGGCGCTGGCAATGCCCATGCCCATGCTGCGTTTCTCCGGCGGAACAGCACGACCGACCACACCGAGAATCACCGAGAAAGAAGTACCGGAGAGCCCGATACCGATCAGCAGACCGGCACTCAGGGACAGACCCAAAGCGGTCTCCGACAGCCCCATGAACACCAGGCCCAAGGCGTAGAGCACGCCACCGATCAGCACCACTTTTGCCGCGCCGAAGCGGTCGGCCAATGCGCCGGTGAAGGGTTGTGCCAGGCCCCAGATCAGGTTCTGCAGGGCGATGGCGAAGGCGAACACCTCGCGCCCCCAGCCAAACTGGGCGCTCATCGGCGACAGAAACAGCCCGAAACCGTGCCGCACACCCAATGACAACGCCAGAATCAGCGCACTCCCCAGCAACACCCAACCGCACGCACGCCACATCGAACTCATTGTTATTCTCCAGTCGCGGGTATATACCCGCTTAGATTCGGAAAAAACCGGCCCTCAGGCCAGCTCATCCAACAGCCGCAGCAAGGTTTCACGCTTCTCGGCGCCCAGTCGGTCGATCAACCGCTGTTGCGCCGCTTCCCAGGCCGGCAGGGCCGCTGCCAGGCGTTGTGCGCCGGTTTCGGTGAGCCGGACGATGCGGTTGCGCATGTCTTCGCCTTCGGCCAGCGCCACCAGCCCCTCGCCTTCCAGCACCCGCAGATTGCGCCCGAGAGTGCTGCGGTCCAGCCCCATGGCCTCGGCCAGTTCGGAAATGCTCGGTTGATCCAGACGCTGCAGGTTGCACAGCAGAGAATACTGGGCAACGTTGATCCCGAAGCCGTCGAGAGCGCCGTCGTAATGCCTGCTGACGCCACGGGCGGCGCGACGCAGGTTGGTGCACAAACATTGAGAAGGAAGCATGATGCGTGTATATACCCGCGACTGTGTTAAATCAAGTTACAGATCAAAATAAGGCCAGCCCGACCAGCACTGACATCTCCAGCAATTCCAGCAAGGCACCGGCCGTATCACCGGTGGTTCCGCCCAGTCGCCGCACCATCAAATGCCGCAGCCAGATGAACACGACGACCGACAGCAGCAGCGCCACGACAGCGTTGAACCCGGCGATCAGCACGCACACCACTGAACTCACCGCCAGCACCTGCCAGCCCGTTTTGCGCGGCAGATGATCGGCCAGCGCCTGCCCCAATCCGCCGGCCCGCACATAGGTGGTGGTGAGGAACAGCCCGAGCAGTGCTGCTCGCCCAATTAGCGGGACAATGATCAACGCCATACCTTGTTGTTTTTCGATCAACGCCAACAACGCGGCGTATTTGAGCAGCAACACCAGCACCAGCGTCACCACCGCGATCGGCCCGCTGCGCGGATCCTTCATGATCGTCAGCGTGCGCTCGCGATCACCGAAGCCGCCAAGCCACGCATCGGCGCTGTCCGCCAGGCCGTCGAGGTGCAGTGCGCCGCTGAGCAGCACCCACACCGTCAGCAGCAACGCCCCGTGTAGCAACAATGGCGCGCCGGCCAAAACGATGTTCAGCGCCCAGAGAATCACGCCGAACAGCAATCCTACCAGCGGATAAAACAGCAGCGAGCGCCCGAGTTGTTCAGGTGCCGGCATGCCCGGCAGACGAATCGGCAGGCTGCTGAGAAATTGCAGGGCGATCCACAGGGGCAGCATGTCAGCGCACTTCCTTGAGCGAACCATCGGCCTCGACGATCAGCGAAAACAGTGCGCCGTGAGCGACTTCGACATTGAGCAGTTGTTCACGGGGCAAACCACGGGCACGGGCCAGCAACAGGCGCATGACGCCACCATGACTGACCAGCAACACCCGCTCCCCCGCATGCGCCGCATGCAAACGCATGACCGCCGCCAGCACCCGCGCTGAAAAGTCGCTGACCGCCTCACCCTGCGGCGGAGTAAACGCGTAGGGATCGGCCCAGAACAGTCCAAGCGCTTCGGCATCGGTCTCCATCAACGCCGCCGCGCTCTGTCCTTCCCAGACACCGAAATGCAGCTCTTGCAGATCCTTGTCCAGAGACACCGACAGATCCCGTTGCGCGCCCAACTCTTCAGCAAACCGCGCGCAACGCTGCAACGGCGAACTGACCAGCCGATCCCACGGCCCCTTCCCGATCACCGCCTCGCGCATCTGCGCCCAGCCCTTTTCGGTCAGCGCATCGTCGAGACTGCCGCGCAGGCCGCCGCCGAGTTCGGTTTCACCGTGGCGCAGCAGGTCCAGACGCAAGGTCATGCCGGGCGGTCCGCCACCGCGGCTTCGGCGAAGGTCGCCATCTGCCCGTGCAGGTCGCAGGCCAGGCGCAGCAACGGCACCGCCAGCGCCGCGCCGCTGCCCTCGCCCAGACGCAGGCCCAGTTCCAGCAGCGGTTCGGCACCAAGGGTTTCCAGCACATGACGATGACCCGGCTCGGCACCGCGATGGCCGAACAGCAGCCATTCACGGCAGGCCGGATTCAGCCGCACCGCCACCAGCGCCGCAACGGTGCAGATAAAACCGTCCACAAGCACCGCAACGCCTTCCTGAGCACACGCCAGATACGCGCCGACCAAAGCCGCAATCTCGAATCCGCCGAGACTGAACAGGGTCTGCAACACATCCCCACGTTGCACCGCGTGCAGCGCCAGCGCCCGCTCGATCACCTGCGCCTTGTGGCTGACGCCTTCGGCATTCAGCCCGGTGCCGGGACCGGTCAGGTGCGCCACCGGGCAATCGAGCAGCGCACAGGCCAGCGCACTGGCGGCCGTGGTGTTGCCGATGCCCATTTCACCGCCGATAAACAATTGCGTACCCGCCGCCTTCGCGCGCAGCACGCTGTCGCGACCGGCCTGCAGGGCCAACTCGCCCTGGGCCGATGTCATCGCCGCGCCCTTGGCGAAATTCGCCGTGCCCGGGCCGATGTTCAGATGACGCACACCCGGCAGGTTCAGCGACGGGGTCACGGTGCCCAGATCCACCACTTCCAGCTGCGCACCCAGTTGTCGCGCCAGCACGCTGATCGCCGCGCCGCCACTGACGAAGTTCAGCAGCATCTGGCCGGTGACTTCCTGCGGGAACGCCGAAACGCCTTCGGCGACAACGCCGTGGTCGCCGGCAAAAATCGCGATCCAGACCTGATCGAGTGTCGGCTTGATCCGGCCCTGCAATCCGGCCAGTTGCACCGCCACCGATTCGAGCTGCCCGAGGGAGCCGGCAGGTTTGGTCAATTGCTGCTGACGCGCCGCCGCGTTTTCAACGGCGTCGGTATCCACCGGTTTGCACGGGTTCAGCCACCAGGCTTGGGTCATAACGCAGGTCCTTTCAGAGTCAGGGGCAGGCCGGCGACGGTCAGGACGACTCGCTGACAACGCTCGGCCAGAGCTTGATGCAGCCAACCGGCTTCATCGACGTAGCGGCGAGTCAATTCGCCCAGCGGCACGACACCCATTCCGGTTTCGTTGCTGACAAAAATGATTTCACCCGGCAGCGACGCCAGGCATTCGAGCAGGGCTTCGCGTTCGGCGGCGAGACGCTCGACGTCTTCGAGCATCAGCAGATTGGTCAGCCACAGCGTCAGGCAATCCACCAGCAGGCAACGCTCGGCGCTGGCGGTTTCGCGCAGCACACGGGCCAGCTCCAGCGGTTCTTCGATCAATGCCCATTCGGCAGGACGTCGCGCCCGGTGATGGGCGACGCGTTCATTCATCTCGCCATCCAGCGGCTGGCTGGTGGCGATGTACGTCACGGCCAGCGCGCTGTCAGTGGCGAGTTTTTCGGCCAGGCGACTTTTGCCGGAGCGGGCACCGCCGAGGATCAACTGGAGCATGGGGACATTCCACAGAGTTCACGTAACAGCCCGGTATCGAGATGCTTCTCCACCAGATCCGCCAGCCGCTCGATATCGCGTTCGCGCAGGCCGTGGTAATCCACCTCCTGCACATCGTTCAAACCGGCCCAGCGCAACAGCGCTGCACTGGCCGCCGGCGATTCGAACAGGCCGTGCAGGTAGGTGCCGAATATCTGGCCGTCTGGACTTTGGGCGCCGTCGCAACGGCCATCGTCCAGATGCACAGCAGCGTTTTCCAGCGCAGCCCCAGTCGTCACACCCGCATGAATTTCATAACCGCTGACCTCGGCGTTTTCCAGCGCCAGACGCCCGCGCACATTGCGCAACTGCTTCTCGGCTTCGAGCTGGGTTTCGAATGCCAGCAGCCCCAGACCAGCACTGGAACCCGGCGCGCCTTCCAGGCCGAGCGGATCATGCACCTGCTCGCCGAGCATTTGCAGACCGCCGCAGATTCCCAGCAGCTTGCCGCCATAACGCAGATGCCGGCTGATGGCGGTTTCCCAGCCGTTGGCGCGCAGATAGGCCAGATCGCTACGGACACTTTTCGAGCCCGGCAGGATGATCAGGTCGGCTGGAGGAATCACCTGCCCCGGGCCGATGAATTGCAGGTCAACCTGCGGATGCAGTCGCAGGGGATCGAAATCGGTGTGATTGCTGATGCGCGGCAGTACCGGCACCACCACTTTCAGGACTTGCTCGGCCTTGTCGGTCTGACGCTGGTCGATGCCGTCCTCGGCCTCCAGATGCAGATCCATCACGTACGGCAGGACGCCCACCACCGGTTTGCCGGTGCGCTGCTCCAGCCAGTCGAGGCCCGGTTGCAGCAAAGCGATATCGCCGCGAAAACGGTTGATGATGAAGCCCTTCACCCGTGCCTGCTCGCTCGGTGACAGCAGTTCCAGCGTGCCCACCAGATGGGCAAACACGCCGCCTCGATTGATGTCGGCAATCAACAGCACCGGGCAATCCACCGCTTCGGCGAAACCCATGTTGGCGATATCGCCGGCACGCAGATTGATCTCCGCCGGCGAGCCCGCGCCCTCGACCATCACCAGCGGATACGCGGCGCTCAAGCGCTCGTGAGAGGCGAGCACCGCCTGCATGGCGATGGCTTTGTAGTCGTGATAGGCAAAGGCGTTCATGCTGGTGACCGCACGCCCGTGGATGATGACCTGGGCGCCGGTGTCGCTGTTGGGCTTGAGCAGCACCGGGTTCATGTCGGTATGCGGTTCAAGATGCGAGGCCTGCGCCTGCACTGCTTGTGCCCGGCCGATTTCGCCGCCGTCGGCAGTCACCGCGCTGTTGAGCGCCATGTTCTGCGGTTTGAATGGCACCACGGCAACACCCTGACGGGTCGCCCAGCGGCACAGCGCCGTCACCAGCGTGCTTTTGCCGGCATCGGAGGTGGTGCCTTGCACCATTAACGTAGTCATGCGGGTTTCTTGTCCATAGAGCGGTCCACGGCGAACGCTTGCAGGGCCTGCTCAAGACGCGCCTCGTCGGCGGCATTGGCCGGCAGACCGAAACGCAGGCTGCTGTTGTGCGTGAAGAGACGCAGGAGGATGCCGCGACGGGCCATGAATTCGTGAAGTGCGTGAGCATGCTCGGTGATCAGCCACTGGAACAGCGCACAGCCACCCTGAGGTTTGAAGTCGTAGCGTTCGAGCAACGCAGCCAGACGCTCGCTGGCTTCATCGCTGCGAATTCGTTGACGAGTGTGGCCTTCGGTGTCTTGCAGGCAGGCCTGCCCCAGCACGCGGGTCGGCCCGCTGACAGCCCAGGGCCCCACCTGCTCGGCCAGTAAACGGAGCAACTTGCGCTCGGCCAGCACGAACCCGAGTCGAACACCGGCCAGCCCGAAAAACTTGCCGAACGAACGCAACACGATCAGTCCGACCTGATGGGTATGCGGCGCCAGGCTCAACTGCGGGGTGTTGTCCATGAACGCTTCATCGACCACCAGCCAGCCGCCGCGCTGGGCCAGCCGTGCGTGCCAGTCGAGCAACTTCGCCGGAGTCAGGCTCAGGCCAGTGGGATTGTTCGGGTTGACCACCACCAGCACGTCGAGGCCGTCGAGAAAGAAATCGACCTCCTGCTCCAGCACTTCACGGACGATGTAACCACTGCGCCGCCAGGCCTCGGCATGCTCGGCATAACACGGCGACAGCACGCCGACCTTGCCGGCCCGTCGCAATCGCGGCAGCAACTGGATAGCCATCTGCGAACCGGCCACCGGCAGCACCTGAGCGGCACCGTAGTAGTCGCACGCCGCCTGCTCCAGACCGTCATCGGTTTCCGGCAGACGCGCCCAGGCCCGCAGCGGGATCTCCGGGACCGGAAACGGCCACGGCGCCAGCCCGGTGGACAGGTCGAGCCAGTCTTCTTCGGCGATGCCGTATTCCAGCGCCGCCCTGCGCAACCGGCCACCGTGTTCAAGCATAGAATTCAGCCCCCACGCAGAGAATCAGCAGCCATAACCATACCCCGCGCTGGACCAATTGCCAGCCGCGATCGATGGAATCGGCATCCGCCGGCGCACCCTCGCCCAGTTGCGGGCGCTCGTGCAGCTCGCCGTGGTAAATCGCCGGCCCGCCCAACTCGACGCCCAAGGCACCTGCGCCGGCAGCCATCACCGGGCCTGCGTTCGGGCTGTCCCATTTCGGACCCTGGGTGCGCCAGCATTTCAGCGCGAGTCGGGTCTTGCCCAGCAGCGCGTAGGTCAACGCCACCAGACGTGCAGGAATGTAGTTGAGGACGTCGTCGATTTTTGCCGCTGCCCAGCCGAAACGCTCGAAGCGTTCGTTGCGGTAACCCCACATCGCGTCGAGCGTATTGCTCAGGCGATAGAGCACCACGCCCGGCGCACCGGCCACGACAAACCAGAAGATCGCGGCAAACACCGCATCGCTGCCGTTCTCCAGCACCGACTCGGTGGCGGCGCGGGCGACGGCGGTGCTGTCCAGTTCACTGGTCTGGCGGCTGACCAGATAACCCACGCGTTTGCGTGCCTCCTCCAGATCATCGCTGCGCAAGGCCTTGGCCACCGGCTCGACGTGCTCGCCGAGGCTGCGCATGCCAAGGGCGCAATACAGCGCGACGATCTCGACAATCCAGCCCACATACGGCGCCCAGGACAATGCCGTGGCAAGCAGGGTCAGCGGCAGCACCGCGATCACCCAAGCGGTGACACCATGGCTGCGCCAGCCGCGCCCGCCGGTGTTGAAACGTTGCTCGATGCGCCCGGCGAAATTGCCGAACGCCACCAGCGGATGCCAGCGTTTCGGTTCACCCAGCAGCGCATCCAGCGCAACCGCGGCGACACTCAGCAACGCCACACTCATTGACTCACTCCCCAGAAATTTTCATACAGCAGCTCATTGAGCGGACGCGCCTGCGCCCACCCTTCGAGTACCAGCATCGGCGCCGGATAGAATTCCTTGACCGGCCCCAGGCAAAGAACCGCCAGCGGCTTGGCCCCGGCCGGCAGTTGCAGCAGATCCGCCAGCGCTTGCGGTTCGAACAGCGACACCCAGCCCATGCCCAGACCTTCGGCACGCGCCGCCAGCCACAGGTTCTGGATCGCGCAGGACAGCGACGCCATGTCCATTTCCGGCAGCGTGCGACGGCCGAAAATGTGCCGCTCGCGGTCGTCCATCAAGGCTGCGACCAGCACCTCGGCGCAGTCATTGATGCCTTCGACCTTAAGCTTCATGAACTCGTCGCTGCGCTCGCCGAGGGCTTCGGCGGTGCGTACCCGTTCTTCTTCCACAAGATTCTGGATCTGTCCGCGCAAGGCGCGGTCGCTGATGCGGATGAAGCGCCACGGCTGCATCAGGCCGACGCTTGGCGCCTGATGCGCGGCTTCCAGCAAGCGGCGCAACAGTTCCGGCTCGACCGTACCGCCACTGAAGTGGCGCATATCGCGGCGTTCGGCGATAGCGCGATAGACCGCTTCGCGCTCAGTTTCAGTGAAGGCGTTGTCGGTCATGGCACCAACAGTGCGGCAATCGCCGACGGGTTCGACGGAAAGTAAAAGTGCACGTACGAGGCAGTCATCCGCCCTTCCCGATACACCGCTTCGGCACCGCGCCCCCCATTGGGACTGTGGCCACGGGCAATCGGCGTCAGTTCGGTGGTGGTCAGGGAATGGTGATAGGTGTGGCCACGCAACAAGCCATCCGGGAATTCGACGGATTGCAGGGCCAGGGCTGCCAGACGCTTTTGCATCACCGCATCACCCTTGAGCAAACCGACCAGTTCGGCGCGGGTGCCTTCGACATCGGTCAACGAGTCGAGCAGATACAGCATGCCGCCACATTCAGCGAGCAGCGGTTTACCGGCGGCGTGATGCGCGCGGATCGCTTTAAGCATGTCGGCGTTCTGCGACAAGGCAACGTGGTGCAATTCCGGATAACCGCCCGGCAGGTACAAGCTGTCGGCTTCGGGTAATTGCGTATCGCGGATCGGCGAGAAGAAACTCAGCTCCGCACCCATCGCCCGCAACAGATCGAGACTGGCGCCATAGGTGAAGGCGAAAGCTTCGTCGCGGGCGACAGCAATCCGCACGCCTTCGAGCAGTCTTTCGGTCTTCACGACTTCAGGTGCGGCGAACTCCACGGCCGGTGGCAGCGCTACCTCGCAAGTGCCGGCCAGCGCTTCGGCGGCGGCGTCGAGACGTACATCGAGATCGTTCAGCTCACTGGCCTGCACCAGGCCGAGATGGCGGCTTGGCAGTTCGATCCCGGTTTCCCGGGACAGCGCGCCGTACCAGCGCAGACCTTCGGTGAGACTGCCTTCGAGCAATTGCGCATGGCGTACGGTGCCGACGCGGTTGGCCAGCACGCCGGCGAACGGCAAGTCCGGCTGATAGCGCGCCAGGCCCAGCGCCAGGGCGCCGAAGGTCTGGGCCATGGCCGTGCCGTCGATCACGCCGAGTACCGGCACGCCGAAGTGCCGCGCCAGATCGGCGCTCGACGGCGTGCCATCGAACAAGCCCATCACGCCTTCGATCAGGATCAGATCCGCTTCTGCGGCGGCCTCCCACAACAGACGACGACTTTCCTGCTCGCCGACCATCCACATGTCCAGTTGATAGACCGGCGCACCGCTGGCGCGTTCGAGGATCATCGGGTCGAGAAAGTCCGGGCCGCACTTGAACACGCGAACCTTGCGGCCCTGATTGCGATGCAAGCGGGCCAGTGCGGCGGTGACGGTGGTCTTGCCCTGACCGGAAGCCGGCGCGGCGATCAGTACCGCCGGGCAGTGACGTGGTTGATTCAAAGTTCGACGCCTTTCTGCGCTTTGATGCCGGCCTGGAAGGCGTGCTTGATCATGCCCATTTCGGTGACGGTGTCGCCCATCTCGATCATTTCCGGCTTCGCGGCGCGACCGGTGACGATCACATGCTGCATCGGCGGACGGGCCTGCAGATCGCTGAGCACCCGATCCAGATCGAGGTAACCGTGCTTGAGGGCGATGTTCAGTTCGTCGAGCACCACCAGACCGATCGACGGATCACGCAGCAGTTCGCGGGAGACTTCCCATGCAGCTTCGGCGGCGGCGATGTCGCGCTGGCGGTCCTGGGTTTCCCAAGTGAAGCCTTCACCCATCACATGAAAACGCACCTGCTCCGGGAAACGGCGGAAGAACAGTTCTTCACCCGTGCTGTTGCGGCCCTTGATGAACTGCACCACACCGCACTGCATGCCGTGGCCCATGGCGCGGGCGAGCATGCCGAACGCCGAGCTGCTTTTGCCTTTGCCGTTGCCGGTCAGCACCAGCACCAGGCCGCATTCGTCTGGCGAGTTGGCGATGCGCTCGTCGATCACGGCTTTTTTGCGCTGCATGCGCGCCAGGTGGCGCTCGTCGCGTTCGGGGGAATCAGTCATGGGGGAGCTCTCCGTTGAGGCTGGATAACGGCGGGCAGGCACAAGAATAGACGGCAACAAGCCTGGCATCGCCCACCGTGATGCCGCTGGATGGATCAGGCCGGTCTCCGGGCTCATGAGTGGCGTTCGCCTGGCTGCGCGCCTTCCCGCTTTGCAGCAGTGGCATCCGACGCAGCTTTCACTCATTTACCGTTGCGGGGGCAGCGCCGGGATCGTGATGGTTCTTCGCTTGAAGACAATCCTCACCGGCTTCCCTGTTTCACTCTGTCGACAGCGGTCACAGAGCACCTGAAACAAGCCGCGAAGGTTAGAGGGTTGGGGGTGGAGCGTCAAATGAAGAGGGGGTCGTGCGGCAAATAACTGCCGTCGATCAATTATCTGACGCCAATCTTGTGCCACACTGTCAGCAGTGATATCAAAGAGCCATGCTTTTTGACTGCAGAGAGCACATCACAATAACAAGGGAGAGCACCATGCAAGGCATGATCATCAGCAATCCGCGGCTGGAATTCCTGCGCCCGGTGCTGGAACGATGGTTTGACTGTATCGACCGCTACAACGCCGTGCGCGGCGACAACGACACCCCCTACTGGCACGACGAAAAAGCCAACCTCGGCCTGCTGTCCGCCGCCGCATGGATGGCCGAACTGGTCACCCTGCGCGACACCGCCACCCGCAAACAGAATGAGGAAGGCGAACGCAATGCCCGGGCCGACCTGTTCCTGGCCGGCGCCGAAGATCGCGCCTACATCCAGGCCACCCAGCGCTGGCCGCGCGTCAACAGCCTGAATCTGACCCAGGCCCTGGCCGATATCACCAGCGACGCCAAGCGCATCAGCTACGCCAGCGATCTCAAACTCGGCTGCCTGTTCGTCGCCCCACAGAAAGCCCAGCACAGCGCCAGCCCGGAAGAACTGCAGGACATGGTCGACGACCTGCAAAAGGAACACACCTGCGCTGTCGCCTGGTACTTCCCGTACGCCTACCGCAAATTGCGCAGCGAGGCCGGCAACTATCACCCCGGCATTGCCGTGCTGTTCAAGGAGGCGCGCGGCTGAGGGGTTGAACCATCGGGCTCGTGTGCTTCTCTATGATTAGGAATGCATTCATAGGGAAGATCAGTAATGCGCAAGCCCCACCTCGTTTTCGTCATCGCACTCGCCGGAGGGCTCACCGCCTGTGGTGAATCCTCCAGCCTGCAAGTCTCGGACGGCACCGGCCCGTCCCCCAAACTGCCCGAACCGAACAAGACCCTGATCCCGACGGTGAACATCGCCCCGGCGATCGGCTGGCCGGCCGGCGCAAAACCGACGCCAGCGGCAGGCACTCAGGTGGCGGCGTTTGCCGAGAATCTCGATCACCCGCGCTGGCTCTACGTACTGCCCAACGGCGATGTGCTGGTGGCGGAAACCAATGCCCCGCCAAAACCGGACGACGGCAAGGGCATACGCGGCTGGGTGATGAAAAAAGTCATGGGCCGCGCCGGTGCCGGCGTGCCAAGCCCGAACCGCATCACCCTGTTGCGTGATGCCGATCACGACGGCGTGGCCGAGACCCGCACGGTGTTCCTGCAAAACCTCAATTCACCGTTCGGCATGACTCTGGTCGGCAACGATCTTTACGTCGCCGACACCGACCGCCTGCTGCGCTTTCACTACGAACCCGGCACAACCGAAATCAAGAGCCAGCCGATCAAGGTCGTGGACCTGCCGGGGGGCCGCTCAACCATCACTGGACCAAGAACGTCATTGCCAGCAAGGACGGCAGCAAGCTGTACGTCACCGTCGGCTCGAACAGCAACGTCGGCGAAAACGGCCTGGATCAGGAAGAAGGTCGCGCGGCGATCTGGGAAGTGGACCGGGCGACCGGCAATCACCGGATCTTCGCTTCGGGCATTCGCAACCCCAACGGCCTGGCCTGGGAGCCGAAAAGCGGCGCGCTGTGGACGGCGGTAAACGAGCGTGACGAGATCGGCAGCGATCTGGTGCCGGACTACATCACCTCGGTCAAGGATGGTGGCTTCTATGGCTGGCCGTTCAGCTATTACGGCCAGCACGTCGATGTCCGCGTCGAGCCACAAAACCTGGACCTGGTGGCCAAGGCCATCGCTCCGGATTACGCCGTCGGCCCGCACACTGCCTCACTGGGCCTGACCTTCGCCGAGGGCACCACACTGCCGGCGCAATTCAAGGAAGGCGCATTCATTGGCCAGCACGGCTCCTGGAACCGCAAGCCGCACAGTGGCTACAAGGTGATCTTCGTGCCATTCAGTGCCGGCAACCCGAGCGGAACGCCGGTGGATGTACTGACCGGTTTTCTCGACAAGGACGAAAACGCTTTGGGTCGCCCGGTAGGCGTGGTGATTGATCAGCAAGGCGGATTGCTGGTCGCGGACGATGTGGGGAACAAGGTGTGGCGGGTGTCGGCGGCCAAATAGCCCAAGCCCTGAAACAAAAAAACCGTGGGAGCCAATGTGCTCCCACGGTTTTTTATTGATTCGCAGCTTTACGGGTTGTGCGCCAGATGCTCCGGCTGCAGAACGCGCTTGGCGCTCAGATAAGCCTTCTGCCAATACGCTTTCGACAGGCTGTCCAGCTTCACCGTACCGCCGGTGGCCGGGGCGTGAACGAAGCGCCCTTCCCCGACGTAGATCCCCGCATGACTGACCTGAGAGCCGCCATTGGTGGCGAAGAAGATCAGGTCGCCGGTCTGCAGCCCTTCCTTGCCGACATTCGGCGCCTGCATGACGATCATCTCGCGGGTCGAGCGCGGCAGGCTGATGCCCGCAGCGTCGCGGTAAACGAAACCGATCAGACCACTGCAATCGAAGCCTGAGTCTGGCGTGTTGCCGCCCCAGCGATAAGGCGTGCCCACCAGACCGAGCGCGCGGAACAGCACGTCTTCGGCAGCGGGAGAGAAAGCCTGGGAGGATCCGAACACAATCGGCGCGCGAACCACAGGGGCTGGCGGCGGAGTGCGGCTGGCGCAAGCGCTGAGCAGCGCTGCGAAGAACATCAGGGCAAGGCGGGCCGTCATCGTCATAAGCAGAACATCCTGATCTGGCTGCGGCTTTTACTGCCGATTCGACAGAAAACAAAACCGCCTGCGTCGGGACGCAGGCGGTTTGCCATCAATATAGATCAGGATTCTAGCGGCTACGCGGCAAACTTCAAGTAAGACTTTAACTTCACCTTGTAAAGTTTAAGTCTATTGCCTCTGAAGGACCGCCTGTCGCCACGAGCGTGGCGACAAAAGCGTGATTACTTGCGAGCGGTAACCACGGTTGGAGCGTTCGCCAAAGCGCGTTTGGCTTCGATGAAGGTCTTGCTCCAGTAGCTGTCACCCAGGCTGTCGATACGGACACCGCCGCTGCGACGACTGCTGGAGTGAATGAACTGGTTGTCGCCCAGGTAGATCCCGGCGTGGCTGACACGACCGCGACGACCATTGGTGGCGAAGAACAGCAGATCGCCCGGCTCGAGGTTGCCGCGTGATACCAGCGGAGCATCCACGTTGATCATTTCGCGGGTGGAGCGCGGCAGGTTCATGCCGGCTTCTTCGCGGAACAGGTAGCCGATGAAACCGCTGCAATCGAACCCGGCTTCAGAGGTACCGCCGAAACGGTAACGGGTACCGATCAGGGACATGCCGCGCTCAAGAATGCTGTCGGCCAGAACCGGAAGCTGGTAAGGCTTCTTGCCGTTGAAAGCGGCCAGTTCCTTTTCGGTGTCCAGCTCTTCCTGGTAAATAACGGAAGACTGGGCGGTGGCAGAATCTTTAGCCTGTTGTTGCTGCTCTTGAACAGGTGAATGAGCAGCGCAACCGAACAACAGGGTGACGAGTGCGAGAGGCACGAGGGGTGCGAAGCGCTTTAGCATGGGCACGACCGTGGCTGATAGTTGTAAAGAAGCCGAGACTATGCCCGCTATCAGCCTCATTTGCAAATTCAATCGATCTTTTTGTGACTTCCCGGTTTCTCGTTTACATCTAAGCGCTTAAGCCTATTTGAATCGAGACGCAGCCTGCGCAATGCACAGGAAAGCGGATTTTCTGGCGCCTGAAATATGCCGAAACCCGCTGAAAGCCCCGGTTTTACCAGCCCAGGGTTTCTTTCAGGAAGGGAATGGTCAGCTTGCGTTGAGCCTGCAAGGAGGCCTGATCGAGCTGCTCGAGCAGGTCAAAAAGCGCGCTCATGCTGCGAGTACCGCGAGTCAAAATAAAATGCCCGACTTCGTCGGTCAGATGCAGACCGCGACGGGATGCGCGCAATTGCAGGGCACGCAATTTGTCTTCATCGGAGAGAGGACGCATCTGGAAAATCAGCGCGAGGGTCAGGCGCGATTTCAAGTCAGCCAGTTTTACCGGCAACTCACGCGGCGAGGTGGAGGCAGCGATCAGCAATCGACGACCACTGTCGCGCAGGCGGTTGAACAGGTGAAACATCGCCTCTTCCCAGTCGGGCTTGCCGGCGATCACCTGCAAGTCGTCCAGGCAGACCAGTTCGTACTGTTCGAGGTTGTCGAGGATTTCGATGCCGCGATCCATCAACTCGGCCAGCGGCAGGTACACCGCCGGTTCGCCCATCTGCTCGAAACGCAGGCACGCGGCCTGCAACAGATGCGTACGCCCTACCCCGTGCTTGCCCCACAGATAGATCAGGCTTTCGGTCCAGCCGGCGTCGGCTTCGCATAGACGCTCGACATAGCCGAGTGCAGCGGCATTGGCGCCTGGGTAGTAGTTGATGAAGGTGGCGTCGTCACGCAGACGCACACCTAGGGGCAGCTGAATCGGTTTCATGCTGACTGAACAGTTCCCAAGGAACCGTTAGTGGCCTCTGTGTAAAGTGTGCGAAGTTTATACCCGTGAAGCGGAGCGCACAATGCGACAGACCCCAAGCAAAATCAAAGGTTTGCGTTAACGTGCTGGTTTTATGACAGTTTCTTTGGCGCCCGAGTGCCGGTATCGCCTGCATGAGACGGGCCAACCCGGCAATTCACCGGGCGGCCCTACCTCGCCTTACAGCTTCGGATCATCGACCCCGCTATACATTTCGGAGTCCTTGTACAAATCATGGACGTGGCGCACCAGCACCATGATCACCGCCGCCACCGGCAACGCCAGCAACACACCGGTGAAGCCGAACAGCTCACCACCGGCGAGGATCGCAAAAATCACCGCCACCGGATGCAACCCGATTCGATCACCCACCAGCAAAGGCGTCAGCACCATGCCTTCCAGGGCCTGACCGACCATGAACACCGCAACGATCCCGATCATCGGATACAGATCGCCGCCGAACTGGAATAGCCCGGCAATCAGCGCCGCGCCGATCCCGATCACAAACCCCATATAAGGCACGATGGCCGCCAGACCGGCGATCAGGCCGATCAACAGACCCAGCTCCAGACCGACAATCATCAGCCCCGCCGCATAGATCACGCCCAGCGCCAGCATCACCAGCAACTGTCCGCGCACGAACGCCCCGAGCACCTCGTGACATTCGCCCGCCAGCGCCACCACACGCTCTTCACGATCACGCGGCAACAGGCTGCGGATCTTGGCCATCATCACGTCCCAGTCGCGCAACAGGTAGAAACTCACCACCGGGATCAGCACCAGATTCGCCAGCCAGCCGATCAGCGCCAGGCTGGAAGCGGTGGCCTGGCTCAGCACCACGCCGACGATATCGGTGGTCTGGCCCATGTGCTCGGTGATCGCTGCCTTGACCTTGTCGAACTTCCAGAACCCATCCGACAGCCCAAGCTTCGACTGCGCCCATGGCAACGCCGTGTGCTGCAGCCAGTCGAGCATCTGCGGTGCCAGTTCGTACAGACGCAGCAACTGCTTGGCGAGCATCGGCACCAGCACCAGCAGCAACGTGGTGAAGATCAGGGTGAACAAGGCGAACACCGCAATCACGCCCCAGGTGCGGGACAAGCCGAGCCGTTCCAGACGATCCACCAAAGGGTCGAACAGATAAGCGAGCAACAGCGCCACCAGAAACGGCGTGAGGATCGGATGCAGCAACCAGACAAACGCGCAAAGCAGGAGCACCCCACCGAGCCAGAACCAACGCCGCGTATCGGCCATGTAACACTCCATTGCTTCTATATAGGAAAGAAAAACCTACCAGCGGAATCGCAACGCCGGCGCCGCAGGTGCCGGTGCCGGCGCAACGACAGGCGAACCGCCCGGCACTGCAGGCTGCGGAGCCACCGGAGCCGGCGCCTCGGCCGGCATTTCCTGCAGCTTCGCCAGCGACAACTGCGCCCGCAACTGATCGGCACTGCCATTGACCCGATACACTATGCGATCGGCATCGACACTCTGCAGCCGCACACCAAAAGGTTCGAGCATCCGCAGCAACGTCGCGTAATGCTCCAGGTTCATGCCCTGCACTTCCAGCGTCTGCTGACCCGAAGCGCCAGGCTTGGCGACAAAACGCGGCGCCAGTCGCTCGGCCACCGCCAACATCACGGCATCTGCAACAGCGGCCTGATCAGCCCCCTGCACACTTCCCGCCTCCTTTTGATCACCCAGCCACAAATGCCATTTGGCTTGCCACTGACCGCCCTCTTCGCGGGCATGCACGGCGAGCAAGGCGTCAGCGTTGTAACGCTCAGAGGCTGCATGCAACGGCGCGGGGTCGGTGCCTTCGAGCGTCGGCGCAGTCGCGACCAACTGCTCACTGAGATCCGCCAGCGGCAGGCGCAACGGCAATCCTCGGTGCTGGGCGGCACGCCGCAATGGCGCCGCACTGGCCTGACCGTCACCCACCAGGCTCGAGCCTTCGGTGGAGTCGTTCAGCCACCAGCTCAGAATCGACGGCCGGCTCGCGCCCCACAGCGACAACCCGGCACGGCGTAGCGCCTGCTCGGTGGTGGCCGGATCGAAGTCGACTTTCAACACTTCCGGCGGCCCCGCATCGAAACCAAACTGGCTGATGATCTGTTGCGGATCCTTGCGAATCGGCGCCAGCCCGGGATTCTGCGGCGCCTTCGGATCCCCCGTAAGACGCAGCACCAGCGTATCCAGCGCCGCCTGCGTGGCACGATCACGCTCCTCCGGCGACTGGCCGCTGACCGGTTCGCGCACCTGATAAAGCCCTTTGACGTTTTCGGCCTGGCTCGCCAAGCTGACCAGAGACAAGCAGCCCACTAACAGCAATTTACACAAACGCATGGAGAATTCCCGTCGACAAGAGCGGCTGGAACAGGCCGCGTGAACCGGATTGAGCAAGCCTGTGACCACTGGCCGTTGCAAAACATTCACACGCTGGCGATAAGTTTTTGCACAGCCCTAACGATAGACGGTTCCTTATACAGGCACCCGTGATGTCACCCACAGCTTCATTTGCAAAAAATTTCGGCCGATATGCCCCTGCCCGTCGGCGTGAGGATGGCCGCTGCCCCTCAAGCCTGATAAAATCGCGCGCCTTCGCAGACCGGCAACAGCCGGGCACCTCGAAACTCGCGTGAGGCCATCGCCCCCTCGATTTCGAAGTTCCCGCTGAACTCGGTCGTTACCCCTGAATCCCCTCCCCTAAAGGCCTGGATCATGAGCAAGCAACCCTCCCTGAGCTACAAGGACGCCGGTGTAGACATCGACGCCGGTGAAGCATTGGTCGAACGCATCAAGAGCGTCGCCAAGCGCACTGCGCGCCCGGAAGTCATGGGCGGCCTGGGCGGTTTCGGCGCCCTCTGCGAAATCCCGGCCGGCTACAAGCAGCCAGTACTGGTTTCCGGCACCGACGGCGTCGGCACCAAGCTGCGCCTGGCGCTGAACCTGAACAAGCACGACAGCATCGGCCAGGATCTGGTCGCCATGTGCGTCAACGACCTGGTGGTGTGCGGCGCCGAGCCACTGTTCTTCCTTGACTACTACGCCACCGGCAAGCTGAACGTCGACGTGGCCGCCACTGTCGTCACCGGTATCGGTGCAGGCTGCGAACTGGCTGGCTGCTCGCTGGTCGGCGGCGAAACTGCTGAAATGCCTGGCATGTACGAAGGCGAAGACTACGACCTGGCCGGTTTCTGCGTCGGTGTCGTGGAAAAAGCCGAAATCATCGACGGCTCGAAAGTCGCCACCGGTGACGCCCTGATCGCCCTGCCATCGTCCGGCCCGCACTCCAACGGCTACTCGCTGATCCGCAAGATCATCGAAGTATCCGGCGCCGACATCGAAACCGTTCAGCTCGACGGCAAGCCGCTGACCGATCTGCTGATGGCCCCGACCCGCATCTACGTGAAGCCGCTGCTCAAGCTGATCAAGGACACCGGCGCCGTCAAGGCCATGGCCCACATCACCGGTGGCGGCCTGCTGGACAACATCCCGCGCGTTCTGCCAAAAGGCGCTCAAGCTGTGGTTGACGTGGCCAGCTGGACTCGCCCGGCCGTCTTCGACTGGCTGCAAGAGAAAGGCAACGTCGACGAGACCGAAATGCACCGCGTACTGAACTGCGGCGTGGGCATGGTGATCTGCGTGGCTCAGGAGCACGTAGAAACTGCCCTGAACACCCTGCGTGATGCCGGCGAACAACCTTGGGTCATCGGCCAGATCGGCGTTGCCGCCGAAGGCGCTGCCCAGGTCGAGCTGAAAAACCTCAAGGCTCACTAATGCCTAATACCTGTGATGTCGTGGTGCTGCTGTCCGGCACCGGCAGTAACTTGCAGGCCCTGATCGACAGCACGCGGACCGGCGACAGCCCGGTCCGCATCGCTGCGGTGATTTCCAACCGCGCCGACGCCTACGGCCTGCAACGCGCCAGTGACGCGGGTATCGCCACCCGCTCGCTGGATCACAAGGGTTTCGAAGGTCGCGAGGCCTTCGATACCGCCCTGATCGAACTGATCGACGAATTCAATCCGAAACTCGTGGTACTGGCCGGCTTTATGCGCATTCTCAGCGCTGACTTCGTCCGTCATTACCAGGGTCGCCTGCTCAATATCCATCCGTCGCTGCTGCCCAAATACAAAGGGTTACACACTCATCAGCGCGCGCTGGAAGCCGGCGACGTCGAACACGGCTGCTCCGTGCACTTCGTCACCGAGGAACTCGATGGCGGACCACTGGTCGTACAGGCAGTAATACCGGTAGAGTTGCACGATTCGCCGCAGAGTCTGGCGCAACGGGTTCACGTTCAGGAACACCTGATCTACCCGATGGCCGTACGCTGGTTTGCCGAAGGACGGCTGACCCTCGGCGAGCAAGGTGCTTTACTGGATGGCCAGATACTCGGGGCCAGCGGTCACTTGATTCGAAACTAGGAGATTTTATGCGTCGCGCCCTGCTCTTCGCTTGCGCTCTGCTTGCCCTGCCTTTCGCCCAGGCGGCAGACCTTCAACCGTTCTCCGCCAGCTACACCGCCGACTGGAAACAGCTGCCCATGAGCGGTACCGCCGAACGCAGCCTGACCAAGGAAGCCAACGGCGTCTGGAAGCTCAGCTTCAAGGCTTCGATGATGATCGCCAGCCTGTCCGAGGAAAGCACCCTGACCCTGGACAAGGACACCCTGCTTCCGCAGTCCTACCACTTCGAACGTGGTGGCCTGGGCAAGGCGAAAAAGGCTGATCTGGACTTCGACTGGAACAACAAACTGGTCACCGGCACCGACCGTGGCGACGCGGTCAAAGTCCCGCTGAACCGCGGCATGGTCGACAAGTCCACCTACCAGCTGGCGCTGCAGCATGATGTCGCCTCCGGCAAAAAGACCATGAGCTACCAGGTGGTCGATGGCGGCGATGTCGATACCTATGACTTCCGCGTCCTGGGTACCGAAAAAGTCGAGACCAAGGCCGGCAAGATCGACGCGATCAAGGTCGAGCGCGTGCGTGACCCGACACAAAGCAAGCGCACCACTGTCATGTGGTTCGCCAAGGACTGGGATTACCTGCTGGTCCGCCTGCAACAGGTCGAGACCGACGGCAAGGAGTACAACATCATGCTCCAGGACGGCACGGTCAACGGCAAGACAGTCAAAGGCAGCTGATTCAACGAAAAGCCCCGCAAACGCGGGGCTTTTTTTCGCCTGTCATTCGGCGATCAAACCGAGAACTTCGCCACCATGTTGTTCAAGTCCACCGCCAGCCGCGACAATTCCTGGCTCGCCGCACTGGTCTGATTGGCCCCCGCCGAGGTCTGCATCGCCAGGTCGCGGATATTCATCAGGTTGCGATCCACTTCCCGCGCCACGGCTGCCTGCTCTTCCGAAGCGCTGGCGATCACCAGATTGCGTTCGTTGATCAAGGTGAATGCAGAAGCGATCTCCTCCAGCGCCACGCCCGCCGCTTTCGCCAGCTCCAGCGTCGAGCGCGCACGAACATTACTCTGCTGCATCGAACTGACCGCCGAATCGGTGCCCTGCTGAATGCCGCCGATCATCTGCTCGATTTCCTGGGTCGACTGCTGGGTGCGATGGGCCAGCGCCCGCACCTCGTCGGCCACCACCGCGAAGCCGCGCCCGGCGTCACCGGCGCGGGCCGCTTCGATCGCCGCGTTCAATGCCAGGAGATTGGTCTGCTCGGCAATCGAACGGATCACCTCCAGCACTTTGCTGATGCTGTAGACCTTCTGCGCCAGATCCTCCACCTGCGTGGCGTTGGCGGTAACATCGTCGGCCAGCAGTTCGATGGACGACACGGTCTGCTGCACTTGCTCACGACCATGCTGGGCGATGCGGTCCGATTCCCGAGATGCCTCGGAGGTCGCCACGGCGTTGCTGGCGACCTCTTCAACGGCGGCGGTCATCTGATTGACCGCCGTGGCAGCCTGCTCGATTTCCAGGCTCTGCTGGTGCAATCCGCGTGTCGCATCTTCGGTGACGCAGCTCAACTCTTCCGAGGCCGAAGCCAATTGGCTGGATGACTCCGAGATCTGCCGGATGGTGTCGCGCAGGCTGTGTTGCATGCTCTTGAGCGCATGCAGCAGCCGCGCCGGCTCGTCCTTGCCGATGATGCTGATATCACCGGTCAGATCACCGCCGGCCACCACTTCGGCGACTCCCAGCGATTGCGAGAGCGGTACCACGATGCTGCGGGTCAGCAGCAGCGCCAGGCCAATGGTGATGAGTGCCGTGATGCCGATCATCACCCCGACCCAGACCCGCGAATTGATGAACACCAGCCGCGCTGCCTCGGTGGCGAGATTGGCGTTGTGCTTGTTCAACTCGACCAGCTCTTTGAGGGTCGCGGCGATGTCGTCGGCCAACGGGTTCATCTGAGTGTTGAGAATGCTGGCCGCGTCTTCCACCTTTCCCTGAGCGGATAGAGCCATCACCTGAGCCTGCAACTCCAGATACTTGTGCTCCGCGACTTTGAAGCGATCAAACAACGCTCGCTCTTCTGGCAGCACGATCAATATGTCGTAACGTTGCTGGGCTTCGCTCAGCACACTGCGCAGCTCGTTGAGCTTGGCGACATTCTGGTCGAGGGCCTGCGGATCGCGATTGAGCAACAGACGCATGGTCAGGGCGCGCAGACGCAGCATGTCCTGACTCATTTCGCCCACCGCCATCACGCTGGGCAGCCAGTTTTTATCGACCTCGTCGGACTGGGCTCGCATGTTTGACATCTGCAGCAGGGCGAACGCCCCGAGGGCAAACACCATCAGCGCCAACAGGCCGAAGCCCAGCCCGGCACGGGGGGCAATATTGAGACTGCGGATACTCATTGCTCTGGTTCCTTCCAAAAGCGCTGCATCAACCCTGCAGCTGGCTGCTTTAGAAGGTATCGGCCCGGCGAAAATTTGCGTAAGACCAAAAGGTGATATCAAAAGGCCTTGATACTTCAAACCTTCGGCATTAACGATTCAGCGACGGTTTTGCCGGACTTGAGCGCTGTTCGCCGCAAGATCAACGGCAAGTTACCTGAAAATCTTTAAGCGGGTCGGCAGACGAAACACCGGCACAAGTATTCCTCGACTCACCGGCATAACCTGACGACCTGCCGCACGCCGGCAAGAAAGTGGAACGCGCCCCTGCGGGAATGCTCTATACCTGCAAGGTCTTATTTGATCGAATGACTTTTCCTACTGCTTGCGAGGTTCACATGACCGTTACCGTCAATACCGTGTCCGCCGAAGGTTTCCGTCACACCGTACAGATCGATGAGCACGAACTGTTTACCGATGTCCCGACCACTGCTGGCGGCGAAGGCTCCGCGCCTGAACCCCATGATTATTTCGACGCCGCCCTCGGCGCCTGCAAGGCTCTGACCCTGAAGCTGTATGCAAAGAAAAAAGACATCCCGCTCACGGGCGTCGGCGTAGAGGTGAAGCGCGACAACAGCCAGGAACAGAAAGGCAAATACGCCCTGCACGTGACCCTGACACTCAAAGGCGTGCTTACCGATGCCCAGCGTGAAGAACTGCTGCGCGTCGCCGATCGCTGCCCGATTCACAAACTGATGACCACCAGTGAAGTCACCATCGAAACCCACGCCCCCCAAGGCTTCGACAGCCAGTAATCAACACGATGACGCCGGCGGGTTATGCTCCACGCATCACCCGCCCAGCCTGGAACGCACCATGGACACCCAACCCCTGATCATCCGCCCGCGCGCCGAAGACGTCGAAGGCCAGCCGATCCTGCGTCCGCTGCCGTCAGCCAAATGCCGCAGCGTCGGGCCTTTCGTGTTTTTCGATCACATGCTTGAAACGCTTTATCCCGCCGGCAAAGGGATGAACATCCGACAGCATCCGCACATCGGTCTGTCGACCCTGACCTATCTGTTTGAAGGACAGATCCAGCACAAGGACAGCCTCGGCTCGGATCAGGTGGTCAAGGCCGGCGATGTCAGCTGGATGACCGCCGGCAGCGCGATTGCCCATGTCGAGCGCACACCCGAACCGCTTTGGGAACAAAGCTTCAAGATGCACGGGCTGCAGATCTGGCTCGCCTCGCCCAAGGATCACGAACAGGGTCCGGGGCATTACAGCCATCACCCGGCCTCGACGCTGCCGGTCAGCGAGAACCTCGGCGTGCAGATCCGCATGATTGCCGGGTCAGGCTTTTGCCTGGAATCGCCGGTGCCGGTGCTTTCTCCGACGTTGTACGCGGAAGTGAAAATGCAAACGGCGACCACACTGCTGATCCCGACCGAACATGAAGAGCGGGCGCTGTACGTGTTGAGCGGTGATGTGCAATTGAATGGGGAAACCGTGGAGCCCCACGATCTGGTGGTGCTGCCGGCCGAGGAAGAGATGAGCCTGTTCGCCGAGAGCGACAGTCATGCCGTGCTGTTTGGTGGCGCGCCACTGGATGGGCCACGGCGGATCAACTGGAACTTTGTCGCGAGCGATCCGGCGGCGATCGATGAAGCTCGGCGCAAGTGGGCGGCCGGGGATTGGCCGACGGTGCCGGGGGAGATCGAGCGGATTGAATTGCCGCGTTAAACCGCCAGCCCTCACCCCAGCCCTCTCCCAAGGGGAGAGGGAGCCGACCGAGTTGTCTTGCGTCATACATCGACCTGAAAGACCGAGTCGATTATGGATTCGGTGATTCAATTTCAGGTCGATGCAACTCTCGAGAAACTCACGATCAGTCCCCTCTCCCTCTGGGAGAGGGTGAGGGGCTTTTCGCTTTTCAGCCGTTGAACACTTCTTCCAGCAAGTCATGCATCGACTTGAAAGCGCGCTTGGCGGTCTTCGCGTCGTACATCATCTTGCCCGGCACATTGGCGTGCGGATCGGTGAACGAGTGCACCGCGCCGCCGTAGCTCAGCAATTGCCAGTCCACGCCAGCCGCATTCATCTCGTCTTCGAATGCCGGCAATTGCTCTTTCGGCACCAGCGGGTCGGAAGCACCGTGCAGCACCAGCACCGAGCCCTTGATGTTCTTCGCGTCCGCCGGGTTCGGCGAATCCAGCGTGCCGTGGAACGACACAGCAGCCTTGACCGCTGCACCGGTACGGGCCAGATCCAGCGCACAGCAACCGCCGAAGCAGAAACCGAACACCGCCAGTTTCGAGGTATCGACGGCGGCTTCGCCCTGCTTCTGCAATTGTTCGAACGCAGCCTGCATACGCTTGCGCAGCAGTGCACGGTCATTCTTCAGCGGCATCATCGCCGCACCCGCTTGGTCGCCATTCTGCGGACGCACGGCCTGGCCGTACACGTCGGCAATCAGCACCACATAACCCTTGGCTGCCACGGATTTGGCGATCTCTTCCGCGCCAGCGCTGACGCCCATCCAGTTCGGTGCCATCAACAGGCCCGGACGCGCGCCTTTGTGCTCGGCGTCGAACGCCAATCGACCTTCATAAGGCTGGCCATCGATCTGATAGACCACGGAACGTACAGTGACTTGGCTCATTTCTGACTCCTGATGGGTTGAATACCAGAATGAAAAAACCCGCCGAAGCGGGTTTTTCTACAGCTTGATCAAGCGGACAGCTCGACCAGCAGCTTGTTCAGACGGCTCACGTAAGCGGCCGGATCTTTCAAGCTGTCGCCGGCCGCCAGGGCGGCCTGGTCGAAGAGGATGTGCGACAGGTCGCCAAAACGCTCTTCGCTGGTCTCGTTGTCGAGTTTCGCGATCAACGGGTGAGTCGGGTTGAATTCGAAGATCGGCTTCGAATCCGGCACCTTCTGCCCGCTGGCCTCGAGGATCTGACGCATTTGCAGACCCAGGTCCTGCTCGCCGATGGCCAGGATGGCCGGCGAATCGGTCAGGCGATGGGAAACGCGGACTTCGGCAACGGACTCGCCCAGCGCGGTTTTCAGACGCTCGACCAGACCTTCCTTCGACTTGGCGACTTCTTCTGCAGCCTTCTTGTCCTCTTCCGAGTCCAGGTTGCCCAGGTCCAGGTCACCACGCGCGACGTCGACAAAGCTCTTGCCGTCGAATTCGCTCAAGTAGCTCATCAGCCACTCGTCGATGCGGTCGGTCAGCAGCAGCACTTCGATGCCTTTCTTGCGGAAGACTTCCAGGTGCGGGCTGTTCTTGACCTGCGCGTAGGTTTCGCCGGTGAGGTAGTAGATCTTGTCCTGACCTTCCTTGGCGCGGGCCAGGTAGTCGGCCAGACCGACGATCTGCTCGCCGTCGCCTTCGGTGGTCGATGCGAAACGCAGCAGACCGGCAATTTTTTCCTTGTTGGCGAAATCTTCTGCCGGGCCTTCTTTCATGACCTGACCGAAGTTTTTCCAGAAGCCCTTGTATTGCTCAGGCTCGTTCTTCGCCAGTTTTTCCAGCATGTCCAGCACGCGCTTGGTCAGCGCCGACTTCATCGAGTCGATGATCGGGTCTTTCTGCAGGATTTCCCGCGACACGTTCAGCGACAGGTCGTTGGAGTCGACCACGCCCTTGATGAAGCGCAGGTACAGCGGCAGGAACGATTCGGCCTGATCCATCACGAACACGCGCTGTACGTACAGCTTCAGGCCTTTCGGCGCTTCACGCTGGTACAGATCGAACGGGGCGCGGGCCGGCACGTACAGCAGCGAGCTGTACTCGAGCTTGCCTTCGACTTTGTTGTGGCTCCATGACAGCGGATTTTCGAAGTCGTGGGCGATGTGTTTGTAGAACTCCTGGTATTCCTCATCCTTCACTTCGGTGCGAGGACGGGTCCACAGGGCGCTGGCGCGGTTGACGGTTTCCCACTCAACTTCCGGCTTCTCTTCGCCTTCGGCAGCGGTCACTTCTTTCGGCAGCTCGATCGGCAGCGCGATGTGGTCGGAGTACTTCTTGATGATGTTGCGCAGACGCCAGCCGTCGGCGAACTCGTCTTCACCGGATTTCAGGTGCAGGACGATACGGGTGCCGCGCTCTGGTTTGTCGATGGTGGCGACTTCGAACTCGCCTTCGCCTTTCGACGACCAGTGCACACCCTCGCTGGCAGCGGAGCCGGCGCGACGGCTGTACACGTCAACCTGGTCGGCAACAATGAAAGCGGAATAGAAACCCACGCCGAACTGACCGATCAGGTGCGAATCCTTCTTCTGGTCGCCCGACAGGTTCTTCATGAAGTCGGCGGTGCCGGATTTGGCGATGGTCCCCAGGTGGGTGATCACATCGTCGCGGTTCATGCCGATGCCGTTGTCTTCGAGGGTGACGGTCTTGGCGTCCTTGTCGAAGCTCACACGGATTTTCAGTTCAGCGCCACCTTCGAGCAACTCAGGCTTGGCCAGGGCTTCGAAGCGCAATTTGTCGACGGCGTCGGAGGCGTTCGAGATCAATTCGCGAAGGAAGATTTCCTTGTTGGAATACAGCGAATGGATCATGAGGTGCAGCAGTTGCTTCACCTCGGTCTGGAAGCCCAGGGTTTCCTTTTGAGTTTCCACACTCATGGTCATCAAACTCCAATCAGATGGCATTGGCCGCGACCTTGCTGGTCGGCGGCGGGTTGTTCTGTGAGTTGGGGGCGTGCTTCAGGATTTCAAGGGCTCATCGATTTTGAAGTGGGCGCGGGCAGTGGCAATCGGTTCACTTTCGGTGCTTTGCCAGGCCGTGACCGCGACGTTGGCCACCCGCCGTCCCTGACGGCAGACCTGACACCGGGCCCAAGTATCGCGGAACTGCCCGGCCCGCAGGTAATCGAGGGAAAAGTCGATGATCTTCGGCACGCCGGGCGCACCGGTGAAAATCAGCAGATGCAGGGCAGCAGACAGCTCCATGAACCCGGCAATCACCCCGCCGTGGATCGCCGGCAATAAAGGGTTACCGATGTTGTCCTTGTTTGCCGGCAGCTTGAACAGCAAGTCATCACCGACCCGAGCGCATTCGACGCCGATGAGTCCGGCGTAGGGGATCAGTTTCAGCAGCGGCGCGTAGTCACCCTTCTCGTGCGCCTCTTGCAGCTGCTGCTTGAAATCATCACTCATGGATTTTCTCCCTTGATCGCGCCACCAAAGCCTTTGGTGCCTTTAAGGCCCTTGCCCATGCGCATGAAGGTGCCGACGACATGGGCAATCGGTTGCTCGGGATCATCCTGATAGGCGAAGCCGCGAGCGAAGATCACATCGGTGGTGACTCGATAACACTGGGCGAAGCCATACACGTCTTTATTCGGCTCGGCAGCGTGCATGTAGTCGATGCGCAGATCGAGGGTCGGGCAGACTTCAAATTCCGGCAGCACGCACAAGGTGGCCATGCCGCAGGCTGTGTCCATCAGCGAGGTGATCGCCCCGCCGTGGACCACGCCGGTCAGCGGGTTGCCAACGATTTGTGCGCTGTACGGCAAGACCACCGTCAGGCCTTCGCTGCTGGCGCTGTGCACTTTCAAACCCAGTACCTGGCAGTGGCGCAGGGCCGAGAGAAAGCGGGTCGCACGCTCAAAAACAGGGTTTTCGGCCATTTGATCATTACTCTTGTTAGTCACTGTTCCCGGTAGTGGAAAGAACAGCAAAAGTTCCATTGCAAAACAAACTTATATATCTGTGAGAAATGAGGAACTTAACCCTTGGGGCTGCGCTCTTAAGGCCAGTAGTTATTTTCCATAAGGAGAAACACCCCATGCGTAAGACTTTAGCTATTGCCTTGATGTTGACCGCTTCCCTCGGTCTCGCTGCCTGCGATAAAAAATCCGAGGACAAAGCTCAAGATGCCAACCAACATGCTGAACAAGCTCAGCAGAAAATGAATGAAGCTCAGGATAAAGTGAACGACGCGGCGAAAGAAAACGCCGAAGCCGCCAAAGATCAGGCCGAATCGAACGCTGCAGCCCAAGAAGAAGCTGCCAAGAAGCAATAAGCCGCTTCTCGATGCCCAAAAAGAAAACCCGCCAAGTGCGGGTTTTCTTTTGCCTGTCATTTTTTTGTAATGCCTTGTTAGAGCAATGCGGTTTTAAAAGTCGGACTAATCATCAGCAACAATGAACACACTAAGCCGATCAGCCACACCAGACTGCGCAGCTTCGGGATATCGGCCAGGTAGAACCAAAGATAGAGAATCCGTGCGATCACAAAGATGATCGCCAACGTATCGATCAACCATCCCGCCGTTTGCGTGGTATGCGCCATCAGCACGCCAACGGCGAACAAGATGAACGCTTCGATGCTGTTCTGATGTGCCGCCAGTGCCCGGGCGCCGTAGCCGGTGAGTTGCGCCTGTTGCTGACGCGGCAGGTGATTGTTGTAACCCCCTGCTCTTTCATGGCCTTGCCCACGGGCATGCGCGCCACGTAAATCAACAACGCACTGATAAACACACACCAGAACGGAATACTCATCAAGCAGCCTCTTTGATCGTTTCAGGCAATGGCGCCTCTGTAGGGGTATAGACCATTACATCGAGCACGTCGGAATGAAACTCGCGGCGATACAACACCAGTACCACACCCGCACTCATCAGCATGAACAGCCACGGGCTGACGAACCACGCCAGCATGCTCATGCCGAAGTAATAGGAACGCAGACCGAAGTTGAACTGGTTGGCCGCCATCGAAATCACCCGCGCCGCCCGGGAAGCGAACGCCTTGCGCTCCTGCTCGGACACCTGACGCTCACCGATCATCGGCGCCGAGCCCACCAGAACGGCCGCGAAGTTGTACTGGCGCATGCACCAGCTGAACGTGAAGAAGGCATAGACAAACACCAGCGCCAGGCACAGCAACTTGATCTCCGACATGCCCTGGGAGGCCTGCTGCACTATCGGGATGTCCGCCAGCAACGACACTGCACGTTCAGAGGCACCGAGCACAGTCAGGATGCCGGCCAGGATGATCAGCGTGCTGGAAGCGAAGAACGAGGCGTTGCGCTCCAGGTTACCGATCACGCTGGCATCGGCAATGCGGTTGTCACGCAGCAGCATGCGGCGCATCCAGTCTTCGCGGTACAGGTGCAACACGCTGGCCAGGCACGCCGTGTCACGGCCCTTCCAGGTGGCATAACGGGTGTAACCGCCCCAGCAGATGACGAACCAGAGCGCGGCAAGCAAGTGGATCAGGTTGGCTTGGATGAACGACATGCAAATTCCTGTGTGGAAGATTTCGGCTCCCCTTCGACGTTAGCCGAAAGGAAAAGACACTGCCTGACGCCCATAAAAAATGCCCCGTATCGATTGATACGGGGCATTTCTGTTTAATCGCTCAAGCCCGCTTGTGACGGGCCGGCAATCTTAAGCCAGGGCTTCGGCGCGCTTGCCCAGCAGGCGGTCACAAACCACTGCGACCACCAGGGTCATCACGCATGGCACCAGCCACGCCAGGCCCTGCTCGCTCAGCGGCAGGTGGGACAGTTGCGATGGCATCCAGTCGGCCAGACCGGCGCCTTTCAAGGCATCGATCATGCCGAACACGAACGACACCAGCATCACCGGCCCCATGATGCGGCTCTGCTCATGCCAGAACGCAGCGCAGAAGCTCAGGGCTACCAGCACGATGCACGGTGGGTAGATCGCGGTCAGCACCGGGATCGAGAACGCGATCAGCTTGGTCAGGCCCAGGTTGGACACCAGCAGCGAAAATGCCGCGAGGATGATGACCAGAGTCTTGTAGGACAGCGGCACGATGCGGCTGAAGTATTCGGCGCAGGCACAGGTCAGGCCGACCGCCGTCACCAGACACGCCAGGGAGATCAGCACCGCGAGGAAACCGCTGCCCAGCGAACCGAAGGTATGTTGCACGTAAGCGTGCAGCACCGCCGCGCCGTTGGTTGCCCCTGCGGCCACTTCATGGCTGCCGGAACCGAGACGGAACAGGCTGACATACACCAGCGCCAGACCGACGCCGGCGATCAGCCCGGCGATGATCGCGTAACGGGTGATCAGCGCAGGCGACTCGACGCCACGGGAGCGGATCGCGTTGACGATGACGATGCCGAACACCAGGGCGCCCAGGGTATCCATGGTCAGGTAACCATTGATAAAACCTTGGGAGAACGGCGCAGCGACGTATTCCGGAGTGGCCACGCCGATGTCACCGGCCGGCAGCGCGAACGCGGCAATGCCGAGTACCGCCAGGGCGATGATCTTCAGCGGCGCGAGGAAACGTCCTACGGTGTCCAGCAGACGGCCCGGATAGAGCGAGATGAAGAACACCAGCAGGAAATACACCGAGCTGTAGAGGAACAACGCCAGCGGGCTTTCGCCGGTCAGCGGCGCCAGACCTACCTCGAACGATACGGTCGCGGTACGCGGCGTGGCGAACAACGGGCCGACCGCCAGATAGCACGCGGCTGCCAGTACGCCACCGGCGATCTTGCCGATTGGTGTGCTCAGCGCATCCATCGCCCCGCCGACCTTGGCCAGCGCGACAACGGTGATCACTGGCAGACCGACCGCCGTGATCAGGAAGCCCAGCGCCGCCATCCAGACGTTTGGCCCGGACTGCAAACCGACGATAGGCGGGAAGATGATGTTGCCGGCCCCGACGAACAGGGCGAATGTCATAAAGCCAAGTGCCAGGATGTCCTGACCTTTCAAAACTTTCATTAAGGAAATACCACACTACTGAATCGGAATTTAGAGGGGGATTTCCCTGTGGGGTTAGGGAAATGCTGTCAATCCGTATAAGACTGACCCGTTTAGCGCGTTGCATGCCTTGTGGGCGGCAGACGCAAAAATGGCTGCTAGCCTAACGAATTTGTCTGACAAACGCACTGTTTGAGGGCGAACTATCCGATACGCGACGTGTCTGTGTCGCGTTTTTGCATGTAATTGGGCAGGTGCCTATAAATCGCCATCGTCAAACCGAACATCAGAAACGACAAAGGCCACCCGAAGGTGGCCTTTGTTGCTGGAGCTAAAAGTCAGCCGAAGCTTACTTCTTCACTTCCCAGCCAGTCAGCTCGGCCAGGGCCTTGCCGATGTCTGCCAGCGAACGCACGGTTTTCACGCCTGCGTCTTGCAGAGCAGCGAATTTCTCGTCTGCAGTGCCTTTGCCGCCGGAGATGATTGCGCCAGCATGGCCCATGCGCTTGCCCGGAGGAGCAGTCACACCAGCGATGTAGGAAACAACCGGCTTGGTCACGTTGGCCTTGATGTAGGCAGCCGCTTCTTCTTCAGCCGAACCGCCGATCTCGCCGATCATTACGATCGCTTCGGTCTTCGGGTCTTCCTGGAACAGCTTCAGGATGTCGATGAAGTTCGAACCCGGGATCGGGTCACCGCCGATGCCGACGCAAGTCGACTGACCGAAACCGGCGTCAGTGGTCTGCTTCACAGCTTCGTAGGTCAGGGTGCCGGAACGGGAAACGATACCGACCTTGCCTGGCAAGTGGATGTGACCTGGCATGATGCCGATCTTGCACTCGCCCGGAGTGATCACGCCTGGGCAGTTAGGGCCGATCAGGGTGACACCCAGCTCGTCGCACTTAACTTTCGCGTCCAGCATGTCCAGGGTAGGAATGCCTTCGGTGATGCAGACGATCAGCTTGATGCCGCCGAATGCTGCTTCCAGAATCGAGTCCTTGCAGAAAGGAGCCGGAACGTAGATCACGCTGGCGGTGGCGCCAGTGGCTTCTACGGCTTCTTTCACGGTGTTGAACACAGGCAGGTTCAGGTGAGTGGTACCACCCTTGCCTGGAGTCACGCCGCCAACCATTTTGGTGCCGTAGGCAATGGCTTGCTCGGAGTGGAAAGTACCCTGCGCGCCGGTGAAGCCCTGGCAGATTACTTTGGTGTCTTTATTGATCAGGACGCTCATTACTTGCCCTCCGCAGCTTTAACGACTTGTTGAGCAGCGTCGGTCAGGCTGGTAGCAGCGATGATGTTCAAACCGCTTTCTGCCAGTACTTTAGCGCCCAGTTCAGCGTTGTTGCCTTCAAGACGAACAACAACCGGGATTTTCACGCCGACTTCTTTCACTGCACCGATGATGCCTTCGGCAATCATGTCGCAACGAACGATGCCGCCGAAGATGTTAACCAGTACTGCAGCGACATTGCTGTCGGACAGAATGATCTTGAAAGCTTCGGTAACGCGTTCTTTGGTAGCACCACCACCTACGTCGAGGAAGTTGGCTGGCTTGCCGCCGTGCAGGTTGACGATGTCCATGGTACCCATGGCCAGGCCGGCACCGTTCACCATGCAGCCGATGTTGCCTTCCAGCGCTACGTAGTTCAGTTCGAACTTGGCAGCGTGCGCTTCGCGCGGATCGTCCTGGGACGGATCGTGGAAAGTCTTCAGCTTAGGCTGACGGTACATTGCGTTGGCGTCGATGTTGATCTTGGCGTCCAGGCAGTGCAGATCGCCGTCAGCCTTGATCACCAGCGGGTTCACTTCCAGCAGAGCCAGGTCGTGATCCTTGAACAGCTTGGCCAGACCTACGAAGATCTTGGCGAACTGAGCAACCTGCTTGCCTTCCAGACCCAGCTGGAATGCCAGCTCGCGACCCTGGAACGGCTGAGCGCCAACCAGTGGATCGATAGTGGCTTTCAGAATTTTTTCTGGAGTGTCGTGAGCGATTTTCTCGATGTCCACGCCACCTTCGGTGGAAGCCATGAACACGATGCGACGGCTCGAACGGTCAACGACAGCGCCCAGGTACAGCTCTTTAGCGATATCAGTGCACGATTCAACCAGGATCTTGGTGACTGGCTGGCCATTGGCATCAGTCTGGTAAGTCACCAGACGCTTGCCCAGCCACTGCTGTGCGAAGGCTTTGGCGTCTTCTTTGCTGCGAACCAGCTTGACGCCGCCCGCTTTACCGCGACCACCGGCGTGAACCTGGGCTTTGACAACCCACTCGTTGCCGCCGATTTTGTCGCAAGCTTCTGCTGCTGCTTCCGGGGTGTCTACTGCGAAACCAGTGGAAACTGGCAGGCCGTATTCAGCGAACAGCTGCTTACCCTGATACTCGTGAAGATTCATGCTTTTTACCGTCTTCGTTAGGTACTGCGCATTCGGCGCTGCGCTCTTGATGAGTGCCGCGCCACCTGTGACTGCTGCTTGCGTAGCCTTTCCGGATACCCGGTGCAGCTACGCAAGGCTGCGTCCAGCGGACATTCCGCGGTGAGTCTTGCACGCAAGGCTCACGACGGGCCGTACCGCCGTGGTTTCTTATTGTGTCTTAACGCTTCTTGCGGTTGGCAATGTGGATGGCGCCGCCATTCACTGCCAGAGCTGCTTCGTGCAAGGCTTCGGACAGGGTCGGATGGGAGAAAACCATCATGCCCAGGTCTTCAGCGCTGGTGCCGAACTCCATACCGATCGCGCCCTGCTGAACCAGTTCTGCAGCGCTCGGGCCAATCACGTGCACGCCCAATACGCGGTCAGTCTTGGCATCGGCGATGACCTTGACGAAACCACCGGTATCGTTGGCGGCCATGGCACGGCCGGATGCTGCGAACGGGAAGGTGCCGACGTTAACTTCAACGCCTTCAGCTTTCAAGGCCTGCTCGGTTTTACCAACCCATGCGATTTCCGGGTGAGTATAAATAACCGAAGGGATCAGGTCATAGTTCATCTGGGCCTTGTGACCCTTGATGCGCTCGACAACCATGATGCCCTCTTCCGAGGCTTTGTGAGCCAGCATCATGCCGCGAACCACGTCACCGATGGCGTAGACGCCCGGTACGGTGGTGGCGCAGTGATCGTCAACGTGCACGAAACCGCGCTCGTCCAGGGTCACGCCGCTGTCGGCAGCCAGCAGATCAGTGGTCACCGGACGGCGACCAACGGCTACGATCAGCTTGTCGAAAGTGATGGTCTGTTCGCCGTTGGCGTCGGTGTAGTTCACAACGACTTCGTCGCCGTTCACTTTCGAGCCGGTTACGCGAGCGCCCAGCTTGATGTCCAGACCCTGTTTGGTCAGGGTTTTCAGCGCTTCCTTGGAAACAGCGGTGTCCGCTGCCATCAGGAAGGTGTCCAGGGCTTCCAGGACAGTCACTTCTGCACCCAGACGCGACCATACCGAACCCAGTTCCAGACCGATCACGCCAGCGCCGATCACGCCCAGACGCTTAGGTACGGATTGGAATTCCAGAGCGCCAGTCGAATCGACGATGACTTTCTGGTCGACCGGAGCCGGTGGAATGTCGATCGGACGCGAACCTGGCGCCAGGATGACGTTTTCGGCTTCGATGACTTCAACCGAGCCGTCCGGCTTGGTGACTTCGACTTTCTTGCCGGCCAGCAGTTTGCCGTGGCCCTGGATCGAAGTAACGCCGTTGGCCTTGAACAGGGTGGCAACGCCGCCGGTCAGGTTCTTGACGATGCCGGCCTTGCGACCAACCATCGCAGCGACGTCCATTTTGACTTCGCCAGTCGAGATACCGTGAACGTTGAAGCTTTCTTTGGCTTCCTTGTATTTCCAGGAGCTGTCCAGCAGCGCCTTGGACGGAATGCAGCCTACGTTCAGGCAGGTGCCGCCCAGGGCTTGCTTGCCTTCAGCATCGGTGTACTTCTCGATGCAGGCAGTGCTCAGACCGAGTTGCGCGGCCTTGATGGCAGCTACGTAGCCGCCAGGGCCGGCACCGATCACTACTACGTCAAATTTCTGCGACATTCAAAAAATCCTCTTTAGCAATAAAGCTACAAGCCGCAAGCTACAAGCTCCCAGCCACGCCGCTCGGTCTGAGCTTGTGGCTTGAAACTTGAAGCTTGCAGCTGTTTTTTAGATATCCAGCAACAGACGAGCCGGATCTTCCAGCAGGTTCTTGATGGTCACCAGGAAAGTCACAGCTTCTTTGCCATCGATCAGACGGTGATCGTAGGACAGTGCCAGGTACATCATCGGACGGATAACGACCTGACCGTTGATGGCCATCGGACGCTGGATGATGTTGTGCATGCCCAGAATCGCTGCCTGCGGCGGGTTGACGATCGGGGTCGACATCATCGAACCGAAGGTACCACCGTTGGTGATGGTGAAGGTACCGCCGGTCATCTCGTCCATCGACAGTTTGCCGTCACGGGCCTTCTTGCCGAAGGTGGCGATGCCGCCTTCGATTTCAGCCAGGCTCATGTGTTCGGCGTTACGCAGAACCGGAACTACCAGGCCACGGTCGCTGGAAACAGCAACGCCGATGTCGGCATAACCGTGGTAAACGATGTCGTTGCCGTCGATCGAAGCGTTGACCGCCGGGAAGCGTTTCAGCGCTTCGGTGGCAGCCTTCACGAAGAACGACATGAAGCCCAGGCGTACGCCGTTGTGGGACTTCTCGAACAGATCCTTGTACTTCGAACGCAGGGCCATGACTTCGGTCATGTCGACTTCGTTGAAAGTAGTCAGCATCGCCATGTTCGACTGGGCTTCAACCAGACGCTTGGCAACGGTGGCACGAACGCGGGTCATCGGAACGCGCTTCTCGATGCGGTCGCCAGCGGCGAACACAGGAGCGGCAGCGGCCGGAGCAGCAGCTTTCGGTGCAGCAGCCGGAGCGGATTTCTTCGCTTCAACAGCGGCAACCACGTCTTCCTTGGTCACACGGCCGTCTTTGCCGGTGCCTTTTACGGAAGCCAGGTTGATGCCGTTTTCTTCGGCCAGCTTGCGAGCGGCCGGAGCAGCGATCGCGTCTTCGTCAGCGCCGGCAGCAGCCGGGGCAGCGGCAGCAGCGGCCGGAGCAGCAGCGGCAGCCGGAGCAGCGGCAGCAGCGCCGCCTTCAACGATGGAGCCCAGGACTTCGTCGGACAGGACGGTGTCGCCCTCGCCCTTGACGATTGCGCCCAGCACGCCGTCGGCGGTGGCCAGCACTTCCAGAACGACCTTGTCGGTTTCGATGTCGACGATCAGTTCGTCACGCTTGACGGCGTCGCCCGGTTGTTTGTGCCAGGTGGCAACGGTGCCATCGGCAACCGATTCCGGGAAAGTGGGGGCTTTGATCTCGATAGCCATTGTCTGTGGTTCCTTAAATTCGGTTTCAGGTGCGCGAAGGCGTTAAACGGTAAACGCGTCTTGCAGCAGTTTTTCCTGCTGCTCGGCGTGCATCGATGCGTAACCACATGCAGGTGCAGCAGAAGCCTCACGGCCCGCGTACTCGAGTACGAGAGATTTGTTGAGGTTGCTGATGCTGCGACGCAGGTGGTGCTGGCTGCAGTACCAGGCGCCCTGGTTCATCGGCTCTTCCTGGCACCAGACAGCCGCTTTGGCGTTGGTGTAAGGAGCCAGGACTTCTTTCAAGTCGTCCTCAGGGAATGGGTACAGCTGCTCGATACGCACGATGGCGATATCTTCGCGGCCTTCGGCACGGCGTTTTTCCAGCAGGTCGTAGTAGACCTTGCCGCTGCACAGAACCACGCGCTCGACCTTTTTCGGGTCCAGTGCATCGATTTCCGGGATAACGGTCTGGAACGAACCTTCGGCCAGATCTTCCAGCGTCGAGATTGCCAGTTTGTGACGCAGCAGCGACTTCGGAGTCAGGACTACCAGCGGCTTGCGCAGCGGGCGGATCACCTGACGACGCAGCAGGTGGTAGATCTGCGCCGGAGTCGTCGGCATGCACACCTGAATGTTGTGCTCGGCGCACAGCTGCAGGTAACGCTCAAGACGTGCCGAGCTGTGCTCAGGGCCCTGGCCTTCGTAGCCGTGCGGCAGCAGCATGGTCAGACCGCAGAGACGGCCCCACTTGTGCTCGCCGCTGGTGATGAACTGGTCGATCACGACCTGTGCACCGTTGGCGAAGTCGCCGAACTGGGCTTCCCAGATCACCAGCGCGTTTGGCGTGGTGGTCGAGTAACCGTATTCGAACGCCAGTACCGCTTCTTCCGACAGGAACGAGTCGTACAGGTCGAAGCGTGGTTGACCTTCGTACAAGTGTTTCAGCGGAATGTAGGTGCCGGCATCTTTCTGGTTGTGCAGAACAGCGTGACGGTGCGAGAACGTACCGCGGCCGATGTCCTGACCGGTCATGCGGATCGGGTGACCTTCGAACGCCAGGGTCGCGTACGCCATGGTTTCGGCGTAACCCCAGTTGATCGGCAGGCCGCCGGCTTGCATCTTCTGACGGTCTTCGTAGATCTTCGCGACCTGGCGCTGAACCACGAAGCCTTCCGGAATTTCCAGCAGCTTGGCGGACAGTTCCTGCAGGGTCTTCAGATCGAAGCGCGTGTCGTGACGCGCAGTCCAGGCGTGGCCCAGATACGGACGCCAGTCCACGAACAGCTCTTTGTTCGGCTCTTTGACCAGCGACTTCACTACGTGCAGACCGTTGTCCAGCGCGTTGCGGTATTCGTCGACTTTCGCCTGAACACGCTCTGCGTCCAGCACACCGCCCTGGGTCAGACGATCAGCGTACAGCTCACGGGTGGTGCGCTGCTTGGTGATCTGCTGATACATCAGAGGCTGGGTGCCGCTTGGCTCGTCGGCCTCGTTGTGGCCGCGACGGCGGTAGCAGACCAGGTCGATCACCACGTCACGCTTGAACTGCATGCGGTAGTCGATGGCCAGTTGGGTCACGAACAGTACGGCTTCCGGATCATCGCCATTCACATGGAGGATCGGCGCCTGGATCATCTTCGCAACGTCGGTGGCGTACTCGGTGGAACGCGAGTCCAGCGGGTTGCTGATGGTGAAACCGACCTGGTTGTTGATCACGATGTGCACGGTACCGCCGGTCTTGAAACCGCGGGTCTGCGACATCTGGAAGGTTTCCATCACCACGCCCTGACCTGCGAATGCAGCGTCACCGTGGATGGAGATCGGCAGTACTTTTTCGCCGGTCGCGTCGTTGCGACGGTCCTGACGGGCACGTACCGAACCTTCGACCACCGGGGAAACGATTTCCAGGTGGGACGGGTTGAACGCCATGGCCAGGTGAACTTCACCGCCGGCGGTCATCACGTTGGACGAGAAGCCCTGGTGGTATTTAACGTCACCGGAACCCAGCTCGACCTTCTTCTTGCCTTCGAACTCGTCGAACAGCTCGCGCGGGTTCTTGCCGAAGGTGTTGACCAGCACGTTCAGACGGCCACGGTGGGCCATGCCGATGACGACTTCCTTGGTGCCGTACGAGCCGGAACGCTGGATCAGTTCGTCGAGCATCGGAATCAGGCTTTCGCCGCCTTCCAGACCGAAACGCTTGGTGCCCGGGTATTTGGTGCCCAGGTATTTTTCCAGACCTTCACCGGCCGTCACGCGCTCGAGCAGGTGGCTCTTGATGTCGGCGGAGTATTCCGGACGGCCACGTACGCTTTCCAGACGCTGCTGGAACCACTGGCGCTGCTCGGAATCGGTGATGTGCGTAAATTCAGCGCCGATGGTGCGGCAATATGTCTGCTGCAACGCTTCGTGAATTTCGCGTAGGCTCGCTTCCTCTTTGCCGATGAACAGGTCGCCGGCACGGAAGGTCGTATCAAGATCGGCATTGGTCAAGCCGTAATGATTGATCGACAGGTCTGCAGGTGCAGGACGCTGCCACAGCCCCAGCGGGTCAAGCTGGGCTGCCTGGTGGCCACGCATACGGTAGGCCTGGATCAATCGCAGCACTTCAACTTGCTTCTTCTCGTGCTCACTGCTCACGCTGCCGGCGGAAACCGGTTGGGCGCGGCGCTGGTTCTTCGCCAGCAGCACGAAATGATCGCGAATTGTGGAGTGCGAAACATCGGTGGCAGAGCCGCCGTCGGCGGGCAGCTTCTGAAAGTAGGTGCGCCACTCTTCTGGCACAGCGTTAGGGTCGTGCAGGTAGAGCTCATAAAGCTCTTCCACATAGGCAGCGTTTCCACCTGAAAGGTAGGCGCTGTTCCACATGCGCTGCATCACGCTTTCTTGCATGCTTGGTCACCCTCGGTTAGGGGAACACCATCGGTGTCGACACCGAGCAAACTTGCAGAAGTCCGAATGCAGCGACCAAAACAAGCCACTTAGGATCACACTGATAGTCCGGGTACCAGCCCGGATGCCCCTGCTTGTCTCATTTCTTCAAAATAAGAGCCGCAGCTTATGGCTGTTGCTCTGGTTATAGCCAGGGCGCGGGTTGAAGCCCGCGCCTTGACCTGTACGGTGCAGCGATGCCGCTTTTTACAGCGGCGGTTACAGCTTCTGAATCACACGCCGCTCGAAAGCAGCATGTTACGGATGTGACCGATGGCCTTAGTCGGGTTCAGGCCTTTCGGACATACGTTGACGCAGTTCATGATGCCCCGGCAGCGGAAGACGCTGAACGGGTCATCGAGGGACGCCAGACGCTCGGACGTCTTGGTGTCACGGCTGTCTGCCAGGAAGCGGTACGCTTGCAGCAGTGCAGCTGGACCCAGGAACTTGTCCGGGTTCCACCAGAAGGACGGGCAAGAGGTCGAGCAGCAGGCGCACAGGATGCACTCGTACAGACCGTCGAGCTTTTCACGCTCTTCAGGGGACTGCAGACGCTCGATGGCCGGAGCCGGCGTGTCGTTCTGCAGGAATGGCTTAACCTTCTCGTATTGCTTGTAGAAGATGCTCATATCGACGACCAGGTCACGGATAACCGGCAAACCTGGCAGAGGACGGATGACCAACTTGTTACCTTTGACGACAGCGGACAGCGGCGTGATGCACGCCAGGCCGTTCTTGCCGTTGATGTTCATGCCGTCGGAGCCGCAAACACCTTCACGGCAGGAGCGACGATAGGAGAAACCTTCGTCCTGCTCTTTGATCAGGGCCAGCACGTCCAGCACCATCAGGTCCTTACCACCGGTATCGACCTGGAATTCCTGCATGAACGGCGCAGCGTCCTGATCAGGGTTGTAACGATAAACACTGACTTTCAACATGGCGGTCACCCTTAATAAGTCCGGACTTTTGGTTCGAAAGTCGGAACAGTCTTCGGCGAGAAGTTCACGGCACGCTTGGCGACACGTTTCTCACCCGGGAAGTACAGGGTGTGGCACAGCCAGTTTTCGTCGTCACGGTCTTCGAAGTCTTCACGGGCGTGAGCGCCGCGGGACTCTTTACGTACTTCGGCAGCAATGGCGGTAGCTTCAGCCACTTCCAGCAGGTTTTGCAGTTCCAGCGCTTCGATACGTGCAGTGTTGAACGCCTGCGACTTATCATTGATCTTCACGTTGGCAATGCGCTTGCGCAGATCGGCCAGCTGGGCAATACCCTTCTGCATGTATTCGCCGGTACGGAATACACCGAAGTAGTTCTGCATGCAGCTTTGCAGCTCGCGACGCAGGGTAGCGACGTCTTCGCCGTCGGTACGGTTGTTCAGCGCGCTCAGGCGTGCCAGGGCAGCCTCGATGTTGGCTTCGGTGGCGTCATCGTATTCGATGCCGTCAGTCAGAGCTTTCTCGAGGTGCAGGCCGGCGGCGCGACCGAAGACCACCAGGTCGAGCAGCGAGTTGCCGCCCAGGCGGTTGGCGCCGTGAACCGATACGCAAGCCACTTCACCTACGGCGAACAGACCAGGAATGATCTGATCCACACCTTCGGCGTTCTGGGTGATTGCCTGACCGTGAATGTTGGTGGCAACGCCACCCATCATGTAGTGGCAGGTCGGAACAACCGGAACCGGAGCAACCACCGGGTCAACGTGTGCGAAAGTCTTCGACAGTTCGCAGATGCCTGGCAGACGGCTGTGCAGCACTTCCTCGCCCAAGTGGTCGAGTTTGAGCATTACGTGGTCGCCATTCGGACCGCAACCGTTGCCGGCGATGATTTCTTTAACCATCGAGCGGGCAACCACGTCACGACCAGCCAGGTCTTTGGCGTTCGGAGCGTAACGCTCCATGAAACGCTCGCCGTGCTTGTTGATCAGGTAACCACCTTCACCACGGCAACCTTCGGTAACCAGTACACCAGCGCCGGCGATGCCGGTCGGGTGGAACTGCCACATTTCAATGTCTTGTACCGGCACGCCAGCACGCAGAGCCATGCCGACGCCGTCACCGGTGTTGATCAGGGCGTTGGTGGTGGACGCGTAGATACGGCCTGCACCGCCGGTCGCCAGTACGGTCGCTTTGGCGCGGATGTAGGTGGTTTCACCGGTTTCGATGCAGATTGCAATCACACCGACGAAGTCGCCTGCGTCGTTCTTCACCAGATCGACAGCGTAGTACTCGTTCAGGAACGTGGTACCGGCTTTCAGGTTGCCCTGATAAAGGGTGTGCAGCAGCGCGTGACCGGTACGGTCGGAAGCGGCACAGGTACGGGCAGCCTGCCCGCCCTTACCGTAATCCTTCGACTGACCGCCGAACGGACGCTGGTAGATACGGCCGGTTTCGGTACGCGAGAACGGCAGACCCATGTGGTCCAGCTCGAAAACGGCAGCCGGGCCTTCTTGACACATGTATTCGATAGCGTCCTGGTCACCGATGTAGTCGGAACCCTTGACGGTATCGTACATATGCCAGCGCCAGTCATCGTTCGGGTCGGCCGACGCGATGGCGCAGGTGATGCCGCCCTGGGCGGATACAGTGTGCGAACGGGTCGGGAAGACCTTGGTGATCACGGCAGTCTTGTGACCGCCCTGTGCCAGCTGCAGCGCAGCGCGCATGCCGGCACCGCCGCCACCAATGATGATGGCGTCGAAAGAAATCGTTGGAATGTTAGCCATGAATCAGATACCCCAGAGAATCTGCACACCCCAGACGAAGTAAGCGAACATCGCGACGCCGCATACTGCCTGGAAAAGGAAACGTACTGCAGTCGCGGACTTGCCCAGCGCCATCGGCGTCAGGTAGTCGGTCGCGATGGTCCACATGCCGACCCAGGCGTGAGCGCCCAGGGCAACCAGTGCCAGCAGACTGAAGATACGCATTCCGTTGTGGGCGAACAGGCCATGCCATTGTTCATAGCCGATGCCCGGGTGAGCGGCGAGGTAGCCGATCAGGAAAATGAAATAAGCCGCGAGAACGACCGCAGACACGCGCTGTGCCATCCAGTCATAGAGGCCCGAACGCGAAAGGTTTGTAACGCTGGTTACCATATCCAAACTCCTGCCAGAACGATCAGCACCACGGAAACGGCGATGATCAGTTTCGAGCCCAGGCGGCCGCCTTCCAGCGTCTCACCGATGCCCATGTCCATGATCAAGTGGCGCACACCGGCAACCAGGTGATACAGCAGAGCGGACAGGAGGCCCCATGCTACGAACTTGGCCAGCGGGCTGGTCAAGCATGCCTTCACCTCGACATAACCTTCCTCGGAACCCAGGGATTTGCCCAATGCATAAAGCATGATGCCGAGGCCCAGGAAGAGGATGATGCCGGAAACACGGTGAAGAAACGACGTAACGCCGGTGATGGGGAGTTTGATGGTCCTTAGGTCTAGGTTTACAGGTCGTTGGCTTTTCACGGCTTTTTTTTCACACTGAAGAGCCCCTAACAATCAGGGCAAAGTTGTTGGGGAGTGCACTGGTCAGGTAACCACCACCCAGGGATGCGACCCCCAATGAAAGCAAGCCCAAAAGCCCTTGGCGGTCGGTCGCCGAGTATAGACAGTTAGGCTACTAATGACAACGCAATCGCCTACCCCCAATAGCTGATTGCACAAGTTGTATAAAAGGCGTAAATGGCAGGCAATTTCGAGGAAAAAGTGCGGTTAAAGCCTTCTGGAGCAAGACTTTAGGCAAATTGACATTCGAATTTATCTCACTATAGTGGTGCGGGCCCTGCGTGGGGGGTCTGTCTGATGATTTCAAGCATAAATAGGAGGCCACATGGCTGACAAAAAAGCGCAGTTGATCATCGAGGGCGCAGCCCCCGTCGAGCTGCCCATTTTAACCGGCACCGTTGGTCCCGATGTAATCGATGTTCGGGGCCTGACGGCCACGGGCCGCTTCACTTTCGACCCCGGTTTCATGTCGACCGCTTCCTGCGAATCGAAGATCACCTATATCGACGGCGACAACGGCATTCTGTTGCACCGCGGCTACCCGATCGAACAACTGGCTGAAAAGTCGGACTACCTGGAAACCTGCTACCTGCTGCTGAACGGCGAACTGCCGACTGCAGAGCAAAAGGCCCAGTTCGTCGGCACCGTGAAGAACCACACCATGGTTCACGAACAGCTGAAGACCTTCTTCAACGGCTTCCGCCGTGACGCCCACCCGATGGCCGTCATGTGCGGCGTAGTCGGCGCCCTCTCGGCCTTCTACCACGACTCCCTCGACATCAATAACCCGCAGCATCGCGAAATCTCCGCGATCCGCCTGGTTGCCAAGATGCCGACCCTGGCCGCGATGGTTTACAAGTACTCCATGGGCCAACCCATGATGTACCCGCGCAACGACCTGTCGTACGCGGAAAACTTCCTGCACATGATGTTCAACACCCCGTGCGAGATCAAACCGATCAGCCCGGTACTCGCCAAGGCCATGGACCGGATCTTCATCCTCCACGCCGACCACGAGCAGAACGCTTCGACCTCCACCGTGCGCCTGGCGGGCTCTTCGGGTGCCAACCCGTTCGCCTGTATCGCCGCCGGTATCGCCGCACTGTGGGGCCCTGCCCACGGCGGTGCGAACGAAGCCGTGCTGACCATGCTCGATGAAATCGGCGATGTCTCGAACATCGACAAGTTCATCGCCAAGGCCAAGGACAAGAACGATCCGTTCAAGCTGATGGGCTTCGGTCACCGCGTTTACAAGAACCGCGACCCACGTGCGACCGTGATGAAGCAGACCTGCGACGAAGTGTTGAAGGAACTGGGCATCCAGAACGATCCGCAACTCGAACTGGCCATGCGCCTGGAAGAGATCGCCCTGACCGACCCGTACTTCATCGAACGCTCGCTGTACCCGAACGTCGACTTCTACTCGGGGATCATCCTCAAGGCGATCGGCATTCCGACCAGCATGTTCACCGTGATCTTCGCCCTGGCACGTACTGTCGGCTGGATCTCGCACTGGAAGGAAATGCTCTCCAGCCCGTACAAGATTGGCCGTCCGCGCCAGCTGTATACGGGTTATGAGTCGCGGGATATCACCAAGCTGGAAGACCGCAAATAAGACTTGTCTTGCGATAACGTCTTAACGTTGTATCGGAAACGGCCTCCATGAGAATGGGGGCCGTTTTTGTTTGTTTCATCTCAGCGGCCTTTGGGCCGACTGGTTTTTTTGTTGATTGGGTACATATCCGTTTCTTCGGGTGCTGCCGCTGGCGGTTTCGCTCTTACAGCGACTCACTTTTCCAAACGCCGAAAAGTAAGCAAAAGGCTTTTGCCCCGGCGTACGGCACTTCGCTTAGGCTCAGTGTTCCCTCGCTACGGCGCCCATCAGGGGGCATCGCCTACGGTTTGCTTCGCTGCACCTCCTCTCGATGTATGCGGCTTCGCCGCACGGCGCTGCGCGCCTACCCCCTGATGGACACCTCCGCTCGGCCTGCCGAAGGGGCAAAAAATCAAAAGCCAGAGCAAAAACTAGAGCAAAAGCCAGATCAAGAGCCCCCCTCACCCTAGCCCTCTCCCGGAGGGAGAGGGAACTGATCGAGGTGAATGGCAGAGCTACGCCGACGTGCAATACCGAGTCGAACTCAAGTTTTGAAAAGCCCACAAATCGGCTCCCTCTCCTAGGGGAGAGGGCTGGGGTGAGGGGTAAATCCAGCACAAAACCAAAGCCGAACACCCGCCCCTAACCACTCACCACGATGAGCGTTAGCTCGAGTAAAGCTTTTGATCGCAGGGCCCGTCGGTAGGCTGAGTGGAGGGATTGATCCGAGGGTGGGAGCGCAGCGACCGTGCGGCGCAGCCGCATGCATCGAGAGGAGGTGCAGCGAAGCAAACCGTAGGCGATGCCCCCGGATCAATCCCGGAGCGAAGGAACCCCGAGCCCCAGCGAGCGGGCCGGACGTAGGAGCAAGCGTTTTTGGTTACTTTTGAGGCGTTTGTCAAAAGTGACCCGCCGTAAGGGCGGAACCCTAAGAAGCCGTTACCGCAGCAACGGATATACACCCAATCCCAAGAACATCCGATAACCGCCCACAAAAAAATGCCCCAATCTCTCGACCAGGGCATTTTCCATTCAACCTAACCTACACAAAAAGCCTCAGTGCGAAACCGCCCCACTAGCCCCCAACCCAGTCTGCGAACGCACAAACTGCGGGAAGAACAGCGCACGCTCGTTCTCTGCCGCCGCCGACTTGTCGGTGATCGAGAAGAACCAGATCCCGATAAACGCAATGATCATCGAGAACAGCGCCGGATACTCATAAGGGAAGATCGCCTTCTCATGATGCAGAATCTGCACCCAGATGGTCGGGCCAAGAATCATCAGGCCCACCGCACTCACCAGACCCAGCCAGCCGCCAATCATGGCGCCACGGGTGGTCAGCTTCTTCCAGTACATAGAAAGCAGCAGCACCGGGAAGTTGCAGCTGGCCGCAATGGAGAACGCCAGGCCAACCATGAACGCGATGTTCTGGCTTTCGAACAGGATGCCCAGGCCGATGGCCAGCACGCCCAGTGCGACGGTGGTGATCTTCGAAACGCGGATCTCATCCTTCTCGTTGGCCTTGCCCTTCTTGATCACGCTGGCGTACAGGTCGTGGGACACCGCCGAAGCACCGGCCAGGGTCAGGCCCGCCACTACCGCCAGGATGGTCGCGAACGCCACGGCCGAGATGAAGCCGAGGAACACGCTGCCGCCCACGGCGTTGGCCAGGTGTACCGCCGCCATGTTGTTGCCGCCGAGCAGAGCGCCCGCCGCATCTTTGAAGGCCGGGTTGGTGCTGACCAGCAGGATCGCGCCGAAGCCGATGATGAAGGTCAAGATGTAGAAGTAGCCAATGAAACCGGTCGCATACAGCACGCTCTTACGGGCTTCTTTCGCGTCGCTCACGGTGAAGAAGCGCATCAGGATGTGCGGCAGGCCGGCGGTACCGAACATCAGTGCCAGGCCGAGGGAGAACGCCGAGATCGGGTCTTTCACCAGACCGCCGGGGCTCATGATCGCTTCGCCCTTGGCGTGAACCTTGATGGATTCGGAGAACAGGGTGTTGAAGTCGAAGTTGACGTGCTTCATCACCATCAGCGCCATGAACGAGGCACCGGACAGCAACAGCACAGCCTTGATGATCTGCACCCAGGTGGTCGCCAGCATGCCGCCGAACAGTACGTACAGGCACATCAGGATACCGACCAGAATCACCGCGACGTGGTAGTCGAGGCCGAACAGCAGCTGGATCAGCTTGCCGGCACCGACCATTTGCGCGATCAGGTAGAACGCCACCACCACCAGCGAGCCGCAGGCCGACAGCGTGCGGATCTGGGTTTGCCCGAGGCGGTAGGACGCCACGTCGGCAAAGGTGTATTTGCCCAGGTTGCGCAGGCGCTCGGCGATCAGGAACAGAATGATCGGCCAGCCCACCAGGAAGCCGATCGAGTAGATCAGGCCGTCGTAGCCGGAGGTGAACACCAGCGCGGAAATCCCCAGGAAGGACGCCGCCGACATGTAGTCACCGGCAATCGCCAGACCGTTCTGGAAACCGGTGATTTTGCCGCCCGCCGCATAGTAGTCGGCAGCCGACTTGTTGCGTTTGGAGGCCCAGTAGGTGATGCAAAGAGTCGCGCCGACGAACACCACGAACATGACGATCGCGGAAACGTTGAGCGGTTGCTTGTGGACTTCGCCGGTCAGGGCGTCAGCGGCCCAGGCGGCCGGAGCGAACGCTGCGATGCTCAAAAGAGCCAGTAGACGCCGGATCATTGCTGAGCCTCCTTGAGAATCGCATTGTTCAGGTCGTCGAACTCGCCATTGGCGCGGCGCACGTAGATACCGGTCAGGATGAAGGCCGAGACAATCAGCCCGACACCGATGGGGATGCCCCAGGTGATCGATGAACCGGCACTGATTTTGGTCCCGAGCACTTGCGGCCCGTACGCAATCAGCAGGATGAATCCGGAGTAGAGCCCCAGCATGATCGCCGAGAGTATCCAGGCGAACCTTTCCCTTTTTTTCACCAGCTCCTTGAAGCGCGGGCTGTTCTGAATAGAGAGGTAAATGCTGTCGTTCATTGTTTTTATCCTCGCAGCACAGATTTTTATTTTTGGAACGTATCCACTGTATGCGGCTGCGAGCCGGCTTCCAGACGACCTTAGTAGTAGATCGCCATGGCGTTTTTGCCAATTTCCAGACGGCCCGAAAAAGGTGCGCATCCGCCATTAAAAGAACGGCAATAAAAAAGGCCGCCCGACGTAAATGCCGGGCGGCCCTGGGAAGCGCAGACTAGACGCTTCGACTTATATTACTTGGTCCATTCAGCCACGCGGTCCGGGTGCTTGGCGACCCAGTCCTTGGCAGCGGCTTCAGGTTTGGCACCGTCCTGAATCGCCAGCATGACCTGACCGATTTCGTCTTTGGAGGCCCACTGGAAGTTCTTCAGGAACTTCGCCACTTCCGGCGCCTTGGCATCCAGTTCCTTGCTGCCGATGCTGTTCACGGTTTCAGCCGCGCCATACACGCCTTTCGGGTCGTCGAGGAAGCGCAGCTTCCACTTGGCGAACATCCAGTGCGGCACCCAGCCGGTCACGGCGATGGATTCGTTCTTTTTCTCGGCGCGGGTCAGCTCGGCGATCATGCCGGCGCCGGAACTGGCCTTGAGGGTGTAACCGGTCAGGCCGTAATCCTTGATCGCCTGGTCGGTCTTGAGCATCACACCAGAGCCGGCGTCGATGCCGACGATGCGATTCTTGAAGCTGTCGTCGGTTTTCAGGTCTTCGATGGATTTGGCTTTGACGTACTCGGGCACGATCAGGCCGATTTTCGCGTCCTTGAAGTTCGGGCCGTAATCGACGACCAGATCCTTGTTCTTCGCCCAGTATTCGCCGTGGGTCACCGGCAGCCAGGCCGACAGCATGGCATCGAGTTTGCCGGTGGCAACGCCCTGCCACATGATCCCGGTGGCGACGGCCTGGAGCTTCACGTCGTAGCCGAGTTTCTGTTTGATCACTTCGGCCGCCACATGGGTGGTCGCGACGCTGTCGGACCAGCCGTCAACGTAACCGATGTTCAGGGTCTGTTTTTCAGCGCTGGCGAAAGTGGAGCTCATCGCAAGCACCAGAGCGGCACCTGCGCCTAAAAGTCGTCGCATCTTCATCGTTACTTCCCCGAAATGCTGCGCCCGACGGATGCCGGGCATCGTCAACGTATTGTTATGGTGCACAGCGCCCCCATCACGCCTGACCGCAAACTCGTTCGAACATCAGCGGAGTACTGATGAGTCCGATCATCAACCTGACGCACACAGCGACCTGCTCTGCCAGCGACCTCGAAGCAACGAGAAACGACATCAGAAAGCCATTAACTGCGTCTGAATATTTGACGCCAGACAATCCGCCCGAACTTTGCATGTCAAAAGCATGCAGGCCACCAACCCCTCTATAAATGCAGGTAACATGCGTCGCTTTGCAGCCACTCGGCCTGACCATGTCCGCATCCTCCCGCTTCCCTTTTCTTCCTTATCTGTTCGCCTGCCTGCTCGGCCTGTTTGCGCTTTGCGGCTTCTGGTACGGCCTCGGCAAACCGGTGATCCTGCCGGACGTCGCCACCCCGACCCACAAGTTGCAATGCGCCTCCTACACGCCGTTCGACAAGGATCAGTCGCCGTTCGACGTGCCGTTCAAACTGCGCCCGGAGCGCATGGACGCCGACCTCGCCCTGCTCGCCACCCGCTTCGAATGCATCCGCACCTATTCCATGACCGGCCTCGAAGCCCTGCCGGAACTGGCACGCAAGCATGGTTTGAAGCTGATGATCGGCGCCTGGGTCAACAGCAACCCGGTGGACACCGAGAAAGAAGTCGATCTGCTGATCGCCTCGGCCAACGCCAACCCGGATGTGGTCAGCGCGGTGATCGTCGGCAACGAAGCCCTGCTGCGCAAGGAAGTCACCGGTGCGCAACTGGCGAAGCTGATCAACAAGGTCAAAAGCCATATCAAGCAGCCGGTGACCTACGCCGATGTCTGGGAGTTCTGGCTCAAGCACCCGGAAGTCGCGCCGGCGGTGGACTTCCTGACCATTCATTTGCTGCCGTACTGGGAAGATGATCCTTCGAACATCGATGCTGCCCTGCAACACGTGGCCGATGTGCGCCAGGTGTTCGGCAACAAGTTCGCACCCAAGGACGTGATGATCGGCGAAACCGGCTGGCCGAGCGAAGGCCGCCAGCGGAGACCGCGCTGCCGAGCCGGGTCAACGAAGCCAGATTTATTCGTGGTTTTGTCACTTTGGCCGAACAGCAGGGCTGGCGCTATAACCTGATCGAAGCCTTCGACCAGCCGTGGAAGCGCGGCAGTGAAGGCGCGGTTGGCGGTTATTGGGGGCTGTTCGATGCGGATCGCCAGGACAAAGGCGTGCTGGCCGGGCCGGTGTCGAACGTGCCTGACTGGTCGCGCTGGCTGGCAATCGGCGGTTTGATTTTCCTCGGCACGCTGGTGCTTGGCGGTCGGGTTCGCACCACGGGTTCAGCGCTGGTGCTGCCATTGCTTGGCGCCCTCGCCGCTTGCTCGATCGGCGCCTGGGCCAACCTGGCATGGCTGACCACGCGCTTCGCCAGCGAATGGGTGTGGGTCGGCTTGCTGACCGTGTTGAATCTGCTGGTGCTGGCGCACGCCGCGCTGACCTTGAGCGCCCGCAGCGGCTGGCGTGAACGCACCTTCAATGCGTTCGAACGACAAGCCGGCTGGCTGGTTGCAGCGGCCGGTTTTGCGGCAGCGGTAATGGTGCTGGAGATGGTGTTCGATCCGCGCTATCGCAGCTTCGCGAGTGCGGCGTTCATTCTGCCGGCACTGGTTTACCTGTGCCGCCCGGTGCCGGTGGCCCGCCGGGAAATTGCCCTGCTGACCTTCATCATCGGTGCCTGCATTGCGCCGCAGCTGTTCCGTGAAGGCCTGCAGAATCAGCAGGCCTGGGGCTGGGCGCTGGTCAGCGGGTTGATGGTGGCCGCGTTGTGGCGTTGCCTTCGGGTTCGCAACCGCTGATCTTCAGTAACTAAAAGCATCGCGGGCTAGCCCGCGATGCAGCACTACCAGTCAGTTGGCGACGCGGGATTCCCGAACCAACCGCAACCCGGCAATCACCACCGCAAACACCGCCAGCGTGGTGTTGTACAACGCCAGCGCCGGAAACCCGAACACCAGCGCCAGCACCGCCAGCCACCACCCTGCCCGTCCCGGCACGACAAAACCGGTCACGGCAGCCGCGACCGCCGCCCAGCCGAGCATCTGGAAATGAATCATCAGGCCCAGGTTCGAGCGCACCGAGCATTCCCAGCGACTCGCCTCGTCAACGCAGATGCCCACCCATTGCGCGTCCTCCATGAAGCCATAACGCGCGCCATAACTGGCGGCCAGCCATAACGGCAACAGAACGAGCAGCAGAATCACGGGCAAGCGGCGGGACATGGAACACTCCAAACGATGAAATCGGCGGCCAGCTTAATCGCCTGCCAGCCGTGTGCAAGAACTAACAACTCTTAACTGGTCATTCGATCCGCGCAAAGTGTATCGTCCGGCTACTATTACCCCGAATTCCGTCTGATTGGTGCCGATGCATGGCACTTTGGCGCTAACCCAGTGGTCATAGCCTGCGAACCTCATTCGGCACCTTCCTTTAAGGGATTCACTCATGCTCCGATCCTTGCGCTTCGCCGCCCTGTTTGGCGGCCTTATCCTGAGTGCGTCCGCGCTGGCGGTGGATATAGACGCCGCCAGTTACGGCTATCCGCTGACCAACCCGTTCGAAGCGACCATCGCCACCACGCCGCCGGACCTGCGTCCGGAGTTGCCGTCGGACGACGACATCAATCAGACCGACCGCAGCGTCACTCTGCGTCCGGAGCGCGAGTTCATCCTGCCGGACAACTTCTGGGCAGTGAAAAAACTCACCTATCGCATCGCCACCCAGGACAAGGCAGCCCCGCTGATCTTCCTGATTGCCGGAACCGGCGCGCGGTATGACAGCAGCCTCAACGAATACCTGAAAAAGCTCTACTACAAGGCCGGCTACCACGTGGTGCAGCTGTCCTCCCCCACCAGTTTCGACTTCATGAGCGCCGCCTCGCGTTTCGCCACTCCCGGCGTGACCAAGGAAGACGCCGAAGACATGTACCGGGTGATGCAGGCCGTGCGCGCGCAAAACCCGAAAGTGCCGGTCACCGACTATTACCTCAGCGGCTACAGCCTCGGTGCGCTGGACGCAGCGTTCGTCGCTCACCTGGACGAAACCCGCCGCAGCTTCAACTTCAAGAAAGTCCTGCTGCTGAATCCGCCGGTCAACCTGTACACCTCGATCACCAACCTCGACAAGCTGGTGCAGACCGAGGTCAAGGGCATCAACAACAGCACCACGTTCTATGAACTGGTGCTGGCCAAGCTGACCCGCTACTTCCAGCAGAAAGGCTACATCGACCTCAACGATGCACTGCTCTATGACTTCCAGCAGTCCAAGCAGCACCTGAGCAACGAGCAGATGGCGATGTTGATCGGCACCTCGTTCCGCTTCTCGGCGGCGGACATCGCCTTCACTTCGGACCTGATCAACCGTCGCGGTCTGATCACCCCGCCGAAATTCCCGATCACCGAAGGCACCAGCCTCACGCCGTTCCTCAAGCGTGCGCTGCAATGCGACTTCGACTGCTACCTGACCGAGCAGGTGATCCCGATGTGGCGCGCCCGCACCGACGGCGGCAGCCTGCTGCAACTGATCGATCAGGTCAGCCTGTACGCCCTCAAGGATTACCTGCACGACAGCCCGAAAATCGCCGTGATGCACAACGCCGACGACGTGATCCTCGGCCCTGGCGACCTCGGTTTCCTGCGCAAGACCTTCGGCGATCGCCTGACGGTTTACCCACTGGGCGGCCATTGCGGCAACCTTAACTATCGCGTCAACAGCGACGCCATGCTGGAGTTCTTCCGTGGCTAAATATCTCCTGCTGTTTGCAGCGTTACTCTGTGCAGGCGTGGCCCAGGCCGACAACAGCAAAGCCAACGCACCGGTGGTGATCGACAGTGACGGCTTCAAGGAGCCGCTGTCGAAACTCAAGTTCAACCCGGGCCTGGACCAGCGCGAGTTCGAGCGCTCGACCCTCAACGCACTGAACGTGTATGACCCGCTGGAGTCGTGGAACCGCCGGGTCTACCACTTCAACTACCGTTTCGACCAATGGGTGTTCCTGCCGGTGGTCGATGGTTATCGCTACGTCACGCCCGGTTTCGTGCGCTCCGGTGTGAGCAACTTCTTCAACAACCTCGGCGACGTGCCGAACCTGGTCAACAGCCTGCTGCAGTTCAAGGGCAAACGCTCGATGGAAACCACCGCCCGCCTGCTGCTCAACACCACCATCGGCATCGCCGGCCTGTGGGACCCGGCCACCGCCATGGGCCTGCCGCGCCAGAACGAAGACTTCGGCCAGACCCTGGGCTTCTACGGCGTACCGGGCGGTGCCTACTTCGTGCTGCCGATCCTCGGCCCGTCGAACATCCGCGACACCGCCGGCCTGGCCGTGGACTACACCGCCGAATCGGCGATCAACTACCTGAACGTGTCGAAAGTCAGCGAAAACCATCCGGAAATCTGGGCGCTGCGTGCGGTCGACAAGCGCTACCAGACCCGCTTCCGCTACGGCCAGATGAACTCGCCGTTCGAGTACGAAAAGGTGCGCTACGTGTACACCGAATCGCGCAAGCTGCAGATCGCCGAGTAAACCGGCAGCCACAAAAAAGGCCATTCGATGCAAATCGAATGGCCTTTTTTATTGAGCAGGAAATCAGCCCTTCAGCGCTTTCCAGAGCTTGCCGACGACCGACACAACAGCCAGCACCACCGCCCCCGCCACAACCCCTGCCACGCCATTCAGCAACACCGGCACTGCAAACCCGGCGCTGCCCGCCACTGCGGCAACGCTCTCGATCCAGTGATGCACCACCGGTACGCCATGAGTCAGGATGCCGCCGCCGACCAGGAACATCGCCGCCGTGCCGATCACCGACAGGCCTTTCATCATGTACGGTGCGGCGCGCAGGATGGCGTTGCCGATGCGTTTCGCCGCAGCGCCGGGCTTCTGGGTCAGCCACAGGCCGAGGTCATCGAGTTTGACGATGCCGGCCACCAGGCCGTAGACGCCCACGGTCATGACGACGGCGATGCCCGACATCACGATCACTTGCTGGGTCAGCGAAGCCTCGGCCACGGTGCCGAGGGTGATGGCGATGATCTCCGCCGAGAGGATGAAATCGGTGCGGATCGCGCCTTTGATCTTGTCCTTCTCGTAGGCCACCAGATCGGTCGCAGGATCAGCCACCGCTTCGGTCAGCTGTGCATGCCCGGCCTGATCTTCATCCTTGCCGTGCAGCAGTGGGTGCGCGAGTTTCTCGAAACCCTCGAAGCACAGGTAGGCGCCGCCGACCATCAGCAGCGGCGTCACCAGCCACGGCACGAACGCACTGATCGCCAGCGCCGACGGCACCAGGATCAGCTTGTTGACGAACGAGCCCTTGGCCACCGCCCACACCACGGGAATTTCCCGTTCGGCGCGTACGCCCGAGACTTGCTGGGCATTGAGCGCCAGGTCATCGCCGAGCACCCCGGCGGTCTTCTTGGCGGCCATTTTGCTCATCAATGCGACATCGTCCAGAACGGTGGCGATGTCGTCGATCAGCACCAGCAAACTGCTTCCTGCCATGGGTCAGGCTTCCCTGTGTAAAAAAGTGCGCGCAGCATACCGTGCGCCACTCAAGGGAGCGAGAGGCTACGGCACCTGCCAGCCACCGCCCAGGCTCTGGAACAGCGCGACACTGCCCTGACCGAGCAAACCCTGGGTATCGCGCAGATTCTGCTCGGCCTGCAACAACACCAGTTGCTGTGTCAGCACCGCCTGCTGGCTGACGGTGCCGGCCCGCTGCTGCGCCTGCTGACTGCCGAACAACTGCTGGTTGCGCTGGAACATCTGATCAAAAGCTTGCGCCTGAATGTGCAGGTGATTGATCGCCGACAGATTGTCTTCGACGTTCTGCAACGCCCCGAGCACCGTGCCGCGATACGTGGCCACGTCCTGATCGTAAGTGGCCTCGGCTTCCTGCTTTGCCGCTTCGCGGGCACCGCCGTCGAAAATGGTTTCCGCCAGTGCCGGCCCGAGGGTCCAGATGCGGTTGGGCACGGAGAACAGACCGCCCAGCGCCGTACCGCGAAAGCCACCTTCGGCGGTCAGGCTCAGAGTCGGAAAGAATGCCGCTTCGGCCACGCCGATCCGCGCGTTCGCCGCTGCTGCCAGACGTTCGGCGGATACCACATCAGGTCGACGCAGCAACAGATTCGACGGCAGCACCGGCGGCGGCATGGGCGTCGTGAAGCGATAGTCAGCGGCCCTGGGAAGATCGAACTGCGCCGGTGCCATACCCACCAGCACCGCCAATGCATGTTCGGCCTGCTCCCGCGAACGCTGCGCGGTTTGCAGCGCCGTGATCACCGTACTGAGCTGATCCTGCGCCACCAGCAATTGATCGTTGGTCGCCGTGCCCTGAACGGTTTGCGCCTGGATCATCGTCAGTAGTTGCTGATTGATGGCCTGTTGTTGCTGCAACAGGTCGATGTCGATATCCAGTTGCCGCAGCCCCAGATAGTTGGTCGCCACACTGGCGCCGATGGACAGCCGCACGCCGGCCAGCAATGCGTCGGAGGATTGCAGCGACGCCTGGCTCGACTCGATACCGCGCCGCACCTGCCCCCACAGATCCGGCTCCCAACTGGCGGTCAGGGTGGCGCTGACCGTTTGTTCGACGGTGCTGCCACTGCTACCGGTCAAACCGCTGGTGGTGCTGCCGCTGGCACCGCCGCCGACACCGCGAGCGCCGGACAATCCCACGCCCACGGTCGGCCACAACCCGGCACGGCTCGACGCCACTTGCGCCTGCGCCAGCCGATACGCCGCCTCGGCGCCGATGATCGACTGGTTGGCCTTGGCCGAGCGCTCGATCAGATCGTTGAGTACCGGATCCTGATAGGCCCGCCACCATTGGCTGTTCAGTGCACCCTGCGGATTGGCCTGGGCGCGCTGCCATTGCGTGCCTTCCTTGAACGAAGCCGGCAGTTCAATCGCAGGCTTGTGGTAGTCCGGGCCGACCATGCAACCGCTCAGCAACAGGCTCAGCACAAGGCTGGCACCCACGGGAAACAGGCGACGTTTCATTTATCGCTCCTTACGCTTCAGGCGCTGCGACGCCCGGTCCAGCCAAAGGTAGATCACCGGCGTGGTGTACAGCGTCAGCAACTGGCTGAACAGCAAGCCGCCAATGATCGAAATCCCCAACGGCCGGCGCAGCTCCGAGCCATAACCGCTGCCCAGCACCAGCGGCAGTGCGCCGAGAATCGCCGCCAGCGTGGTCATCATGATCGGCCGGAAGCGGATCAGGCAGGCGCGGCGGATCGCGTCCTTGGCGCTCAGGCCGAATTCGCGGCGCTCGGTGATGGCGAAGTCGATCATCATGATCGCGTTCTTCTTCACGATCCCGATCAGCAGAATCACCCCCACCAGCGCGATGATCGACAGTTCGGTGCCGGTCAGCAGCAAGGCGATCAGCGCGCCGACACCGGCCGACGGCAACGTTGAAAGGATCGTCAACGGGTGCACCAGACTTTCATAGAGCATGCCCAGCACCACGTACACCGACAGCAGTGCCGCAACGATCAGCAACGGCTCGCTGGCCACCGAAGACTGGAACACCTGCGCCGTCCCGGCAAACTGGCCGACCACACTGGCAGGCATGCGCAGCTGTTTCACCGCGTTGTCCACCAGCGCCGTTGCCTGGCCGATGGAGACGCCCGGCGCCAGGTTGAACGAGGCGGTCACCGCCGGAAAAGTGCCTTGATGACTGATCGAAATCGCCGTGCGCCCCACGGAGTAATCCGCCAGCGCCGACAGCGGCACCAGCGCTTGCGAGGCCGTGGCACTCAGGTTCGGCGCCGCCGCAGCGCCCTTGGTCGTGACCGCTGCGGTGCCGACCGGCACGTAAATGTTCTTCAGGGTCGCCGGGGACGCCCAGTAAGCCGGCGCCACTTCCATCACCACGTGGTACTGGTTGGCGGAACGGTAGATGGTCGACACCTGACGCTGACCGAAGGCGTCATACAGCGTCTGGTCGATGGCCGACATGCTGACCCCGAGCCGGGCGGCAGCGTCACGATTGACCGTCACGCTGGACATCAGACTGTTGTCCTGCTGATCGGTGTTCACATCGGTCAATTGCGGCAAGCCGTGCAGCACCGCGACGACTTTCGGCACCCATTCGTCGAGGGTGCTCTGGTCGTCGGCGGTCATCGTGTATTGGTACTGCGCCCCGCTCTGCCGCCCGCCGACCGTGATGTCCTGCGCCGATTGCAGATACAGGCGCGTGCCGGGCATGTCGCCGAGGGTGTGGCGAATCTGGCCGATGACCTGATCGGCGCCGTCCTTGCGATCCGCCAGCGGCTTGAGGGTGATGAACAACTGCGCACTGTTGACCGCCCCGCCGATCCCGCCACCGCCGCCGACAAACCCGCCGACGGTCGCCACGTTCGGATTGCTCAAGACCTTTTTATTGATCTCGCTGAAGTTCGACTGGATCGCCCCGAAGGAAATGCTCTGCGCCGCAATGATGCTGCCGGACATGCGCCCTGTGTCTTCCTGCGGAAAGAAACCCTTGGGCACCAGCACATACAGCACGCACGCCAGCACGATCACCAGCAGCGTCAGCAGGCCCATCAGGAACGAATGCTCGACAACCCAACCCAGCGTGCGGTCGTAGAACCGGTGAAAGTACGAATCCGGATGATCGTCGCCGTTGCCGCTCTGCTGTTGAGTGCGCAGCAGCACGCTGGCGAGCATCGGCGTCACCGTCAGCGACACCAGCATCGAAATCACGATGGCCACCGACAGCGAAATCGAAAACTCGCGAAACAGCCGCCCGACCACCCCGCCCATCAGCAGCAACGGAATGAACACCGCCACCAGCGACACGCTGATGGTCATCACCGTGAAACCCACCTCCCGCGCCCCGGCCAGTGCGGCTTGCACACGGCTTTCACCTTTCTCCAGATGTCGCATGATGTTCTCGACCACCACGATCGCGTCGTCCACCACAAACCCGGTGGAAATGGTCAGCGCCATCAGCGACAGGTTGTTGAGGCTGTAGCCGAGAAAATACATCGCACCGAAAGTACCCAGCAGCGACAGCGGCACGACGATGGCCGGGATCAGCGTACTGCGCCAGTCGCGGAAGAAGCCGAAGGTCACCAGCGTCACCAGCGCGATCGAAATCAGCAGGGTCACTTCCACGTCGTGCAGCGAGGCGCGAATGGTGGTGGTGCGGTCCATCAGGATGTTGATCTTGATCGCCGAGGGGATCGAACTCTGCAAAAACGGCAAGTCGGCCTTCACCGCATCCACGGTATCGATGACATTGGCGCCGGGCTGCTTGAACACCACCAGCAGCACCGCCGGTTTGCCGTTGGACAGGCCGAAGTTGCGCAGGTCTTCGACATCCTCGGTGACGTCGCCCAGGTCCGAGATGCGCACCAGATCGCCGTTGCGCTGCTTGACCACCAACGGCCCGTAATCGCTGCCCTGATAGAGCATGTCGTTGGCCTTCAGGCCATAGGACTGATCGCCGACCGACACCGTGCCTTTGGGCAGGTTGACGTTGGACGCCTGAATCACCTGCCGCACCTGTTCCAGGCTGACGCCGTAGCGATTGAGCCGGTCCGGATTGAGCTCGATGCGCACCGCTGGGAGTGCCGCGCCGCCCACCGTGACATCGCCGACGCCAGTGGTCTGCAACAGCCGCTGTTCGAGCAGGGTCGAGGCCACGTCGTACATCTGGCCACGGGTCGCCGAATCGGAAGTAAGGCTGAGGATCAGGATCGGCGAGTCGGCCGGGTTGACCTTGCGGTAGGTCGGGTTGCCGGACAGATCGCTCGGCAGGCTGCTGCGCGCCGCATTGATCGCCGCTTGCACGTCCCGCGCCGCGCCATCGATGTCGCGATTGAGGTCGAACTGCAAAGTGATGCGGGTCGCTCCCAGCGAACTGGACGAGGTCATTTCAGTGACCCCGGCGATCTGCCCGAACTGGCGTTCCAGCGGCGTCGCCACCGACGACGCCACCGTACTCGGGTCGGCACCGGGCAACGAGGCACGCACGCTGATGGTCGGGAAGTCCACTTCCGGCAACGGCGCCACCGGCAGCAGGTTGAACGCCAATACGCCAAACAGCGCCAGCCCGACCGCCAGCAACGTGGTGGCGATGGGACGCTGGATGAACGGCGCGCTAAGGTTCATCGCGCAAGGCCTCGGCCGCCGCTGGACGGCGCCGGGTGAAGCGCTGCTCCAGGCCATGCATGGCAAGGAAAATTACCGGGGTCGAAAACAGCGTCAGCAACTGGCTAAGCAACAAGCCGCCGATGATCGCGATTCCCAGCGGATGGCGCAGCTCCGAGCCGATCCCGGTGCCCAGCGCCAGCGGCACCGCGCCGAACAAGGAAGCCATGCTGGTCATCAGAATCGGCCGGAATCGCAGCTCGGCGGCCTGCCGGATCGCCGCCACCGGATCGAGCCCGCCCTTGCGTTCCAGCTCCAGGGCAAAGTCGACCATCATGATGCCGTTCTTCATCACGATCCCGATAAGCAGCACGATGCCGATCAAGCCGATGATGTCGAACTGCGTGCCGGTGATCAGCAATGCCAGCAATGCGCCGAGCGCGGCGGACAACAGGGTCGAGAGAATCGTCACCGGGTGCACGAAGCTCTCGTAGAGAATCCCCAGCATCAGGTACACCACGATGATCGCCGCGAGCACCAGAAACACCTGATTGGACAACGACGCCTCGAACGTCGCCGCCGCCCCTTCCAGATTGGCCTGCACCGACAGCGGCAAACCGGCCTTGGCCTCGATGTCCTTGAGCCGCGTCACCGCCGCGCCGAGGGTCTGGCCGGGGGCGAGGTTGAACGAGACATCGGCATAGGGAAACTGCCCCAGACGATTGATGGTTACCGGCGAGCGAATCACCTGCATCGTCGCCATGCTCGACAGCGGCGCCACCCCGCCGCCGGGAATGTCGACGTAGAGCCCAGTCAACAGATCCGCCAGATTGTGCGGCGGATGGTCGGTGGCGATCACCACGTGATACTGGTTGAGCTGGGTGTAGATGGTCGACACCTGACGCTGGCCAAAGGCGTCGTACAGCACATCGTCGATGGCTTGCGGCGTGATGCCCAGACGCGATGCCGTGGCGCGGTCGAAGTTGAGCTGGATCTGATTGCCGAACTGCATCGCCTGGCTTTGCACGTCGGTGAACATCGGGTCCTGTTTGATCGCCGCCAGCAGCTTGTTGGTCCAGGTTTCCAGTTCGCCCGGGTCAGTGGCTTGCAGGCCGAGGCGGTAACTGGTGGTCGAGACGGTGGCGTCCAGGGTCAGGTCCTGCACGCTGTGCAGGTACAGGCGAATTCCGGCGTCGTCGGCATTGGCGTCGGAGAGCCGGCGAATCACCGCTGCGCTGCTGTCACGGTCGCCGTGGGGTTTGAGGTTGATCAGCAGGTTGCCCTGATTGATTGTCGGGTTGGTCTGGTCGATGCCGACGAACGAAGACAGGCTCGCCACTGCCGGGTCCTTGAGAATCCGCGCAGCCAACCGCTGCTGCTCGCTCTGCATCTGCTGGAAGGAAATGCCCGGCGAGGCCTGGGAAATGCCCTGGATCAGCCCGGTGTCCTGCTCGGGAAAAAAGCCCTTGGGCATCACCACGATGATCAGCAGCGTCAGCAACCCGGTGAGCACCACCGAGATCAGCGTCAGCCCGCGATGCAGCAGCACCCAATCCAGGCCTTTGACGTAATAGCCGTTGACCCGGTCGAAGAAATCGACCCGGCGTTCCTCGTGTTTGTGCTTGAGCATCCGCGAACACATCATCGGCGTCAGGGTCAGGGTGATCAGCGCCGAGATGACAATGGTCACCGCCACCGTCATGGCGAATTCGCGAAACAGCCGGCCCACTACATCGCCCATGAACAGCAGCGGAATCATCACCGCGATCAGCGCCACCGACAGCGAAATGATGGTGAAGCCGATCTGCTCCGCGCCCTTGAGCGCAGCCTGCATCGGCGAGTCGCCGGCCTCGATGTAGCGGGTGATGTTTTCGATCATGACGATGGCGTCATCGACCACGAAACCGATGGCGATAGTCAGCGCCATCAGCGTCAGGTTGTTCAGCGAAAACCCCACCGCGTAGGCCACCGCCAGGGTGCCGACCAGCGTCAGCGGAACGGTCACCGCCGGGATGATCGTCGCCGCCACGTTGCGCAGGAACAGGAAAATCACAATCACCACCAGCAACACCGCCACCGCCAGTTCGTATTGCACGTCGGTGACCGAGGCGCGGATGGTTTGCGTGCGGTCGGTGAGCACGTTGACCTTCAGCGTCGCCGGCAGGCTGGCACGCAGCTTGGGCAGCAGTTGTTGCACGCGGTCGACCACATCAATCACGTTGGCCCCGGGCTGGCGCTGGATATTCAGGACAATCGACGGGGTGCTGTCGGTCCACGCCGCTTGCCGGGGGTTCTCCGGGCCCTGGGTCGACGAAGCGATCTGTGACAGGCGAATCGGCGCGCCGTTCTTGTAGGCGATCACCAGATCGCGGTACTCCTCGGCCGACTGCAACTGGTCGTTGGTGCCAATGGAATACGCCTGATATTTGCCGTCGATATTGCCCTTGGCCTGATTGACGTTGGCCGTGCCCAGCGAAGTGCGCAGGTCATCGAGGGACAGGCCCAGACTGTTCAGCGCCGAGGTGTTGGCCTCGACCCGCACCGCCGGGCGTTGACCGCCGCTGAGGGTGACCAGGCCGACGCCGGTGATCTGCGAAATTTTTGCGCCAGCCGCGTGTCGGCGAGGTCTTCAACCTTGGTCAGCGGCAACACATCGGAGGTCAGCGACAGCGTTAGCACCGGCGCATCGGCCGGGTTGACCTTGCTGTACACCGGCGGGTACGGCAGGTTCGCCGGCAGGAAGGTGCCGGCGGCGTTGATCGCGGCCTGCACTTCCTGCTCGGCGACATCCAAAGACAACGACAGATCGAATTGCAGGGTCACCACCGAGGCGCCGTCGGAGCTGGTGGAGTTCATCGACTTGAGCCCCGGCATCTCGCCGAGCTGGCGTTCCAGCGGCGCAGTGATCGATGAACTGATGACCTCGGGACTGGCGCCGGGGTATTGGGTGAACACCTGAATGGTCGGGTAATCCACCTCCGGCAACGCCGACACTGACAACAAGTGATAACCCAGCAGGCCCAACAACAGCACCGCCACCATCAACAGCGTGGTGGCCACCGGGCGTTCGATGAAGGGGCGCGAGACGTTCATGGGCTACGCCTCCTATTGCGCGACGACTTTCACCGCCGAGCCATCGTCGAGTTTGTCGGCGCCCTCGGTGACGACCTGCTCGCCCTCCTTTACCCCGTTGTCGAGCACCGCCGAAACATCGCCTGTCGCCGGCCCGGTCTTGATGTTGCGCAGGCTGACCTTGTTGCCGGGATCGACCACCACGAACACGAAATCGCCCTTGCTGCCATGCTGGATCGCTCGGGTCGGCACCACGGGATTCTGACTCAGGGTGTCGGCCTTGAGCCGGGCGTTGACGAACTGATTGGGAAACAGCGCCTTGGCCGAATCGTCGAACTGCGCCTTGACCTTGATCGTGCCGGTGCTGGTATCGACCTGGTTATCCAGCGCCAGCAGATTGCCGGTGGCCAGCAGGTTGTGTTTGTTGCGGTCGTAGGCCAGTACCGTGACTGTGCCTTTGGCCATGGCCTGATTGATCGCCCCCAGATCATCCTCGGGCACGGCGAACACCACGGTGGCCGGGGTCATCTGGGTGATCACGGCAATTCCGGTGGTGCTGGTGGTGGTCACGTAGTTGCCGGGGTCGACCTGACGCAAACCGACCACGCCATCCACCGGTGAAGTGATCGTGCAGTAGCTCAACTGGACTTCGAGGTTCTGCACGCTGCCCTGATCCGAAGCGACCGTGCCTTGCAGTTGCTGCACCAGGGAGGCCTGGGTATCGAGGGTTTGCTGAGTGGTGGAGCCGACCTTGATCAGTTCGCGATAACGCGCCAGATCGCGCACGGCGTTGGCGAGCAGCGCCTGATCATGCATCAGCGTGCCTTTGGCCACCGCCAGTTGCGCCTTCAGCGCGCGGTCGTCGATGCGAGCGATGACCTGGCCCCTGGCGACGTGCTGGCCTTCCTTGAACTCGACCGAGCTGAGAATGCCGTTGACCTGGGTCACCACGGTCACGCTGCGGGTCGGGGTCACCGTGCCCAAGGCGTCGATGTAGACCGGCACGTCCTGCAACTTGACCGCGACCGTTGCGACCGGCTCGGCGGCCGGCGGGGGTTTGACCCGATGCTGACCGGCGCTCAGGTAGAACCACAGAGCAAGCCCCAGCAACAGCACAATGCCAATGATCAACAGGACTTTGCCACGCCTGCGTCTCGCCATGACCGCCCGCCTCTTGCCCCCGCGTCTGCCTTGACTCTAGCAGCGTCCCGACAACCGTCGCGGGGCACGGCGTATTTGTTCAGGCTGGCGACAGACTGACGCGACGAGCGCCACCGACGGGCCTTGTTGAGCGGCGCGCGAGGCCGGTGCTACCATGCGCAACCGCCAGAACAGGCAAGGAACCACCGGGTTTATGAGCACAATCCGCGAGCGCAACAAAGAACTGATCCTGCGTGCCGCCAGTGAAGAGTTTGCCGACAAGGGCTTCGCTGCGACCAAAACCAGCGACATCGCCGCCAAGGCGGGATTGCCCAAGCCCAACGTCTACTACTACTTCAAGTCCAAGGAAAACCTCTACCGCGAGGTTCTGGAAAGCATCATCGTGCCGATCCTGCAGGCCTCGACCCCGTTCAACCCGGACGGCGTGCCGAGCGAAGTGCTGAGCGGCTACATCCGCTCGAAGATCCGCATCTCCCGCGACCTGCCGTTTGCCTCGAAGGTGTTCGCCAGCGAAATCATGCACGGCGCCCCGCACCTGAGCGCCGACCTGGTGGAGCAACTGAACAGCCAGGCCAAGCACAACATCGACTGCATCCAGAGCTGGATCGACCGCGGCCAGATCGCCCCGATCGACCCCAACCACCTGATGTTCAGCATCTGGGCCGCGACCCAGACCTACGCCGACTTCGACTGGCAGATCTCCGCCGTGACCGGCAAGGAAAAGCTCGACGAGGCGGATTACGAGTCCGCAGCACAAACCATCATCCGGTTGGTGCTCAAGGGCTGCGAGCCGGACTGAAGCCAACACCTCCAGACACAAACAAGCCCGCCCTCACAGAACTTCCTGTGAGGGCGGGCTTGTTCGTTTCAGCGACTATCCGGCGTTAGCCACTCAGGCCGCCACCCCCGCATCCGCCCGCAGGTCCAAAGCCTCCACAGCCTTGATTGCCACCTGTTCATCGACATCCGACAGATCGCCGCTGATGCCGATCGCTCCCAGCACGTTGCCCGCCTGATCGCGAATCAACACGCCGCCCGGTGCCGGGACGACGCTGCCCTGCCCCATGCTGTTGAGCGCGGCGATGAACGCCGGGCGTTGTTGTGCGTCCAGCGCCAGCAGGCGTGAGCCCTTGCCCAGGGCGATGGCGCCCCAGGCTTTGCCGATGGCGATGTTCGGGCGCAGCAGGCTGGCGCCGTCTTCGCGTTGCAAGGTGACCAGGTGGCCGCCGGTATCCAGTACTGCAATGGTCAGCGGCGCGGCGGAGATCGCCCGCCCTGCGCTGATGGCTTCGTTGACCAGGTTGACTGCGACTTTCAAGGTTAAAGCGCTCATGGTGCCGTCCTCATTTTGTTATTGGGAAAGCCGTTGGGCTGCGCTTTTCTGCCGCAGCCCGATGCAACAAATAGAACACAATGAATTATTTTTTTGTATACAATAATTCTCGAAAAGCGCCCCATGCGACGAAAAGCCACAGTAGAAACGGCTTCCGACGAATGAAACAGGCGCTTGAGAAAATGGATTGACCTGCGCCGTCCGCCGTGAATACACTCTGCGCAAAGCCACTTGTATACAATTACAAAACGTAAAGAGGCACAAAACCATGAGCAAAATGAGAGCAATCGAAGCCGCCGTTCTGGTGATGCGCCGTGAAGGGGTTGATACCGCTTTTGGCATTCCGGGTGCTGCGATCAACCCGCTGTATTCCGCCCTGAAGAAAGTCGGTGGCATCGATCACGTCCTCGCTCGCCACGTTGAAGGCGCCTCGCACATGGCCGAGGGCTACACCCGCACCAAGGCCGGCAACATCGGCGTGTGCATCGGTACTTCCGGCCCTGCCGGTACCGACATGGTCACCGGTCTGTACAGCGCCTCCGCGGACTCGATCCCGATCCTCTGCATCACCGGCCAGGCGCCACGTGCCCGTATGCACAAGGAAGACTTCCAGGCCGTCGACATCACCAGCATCGTCAAGCCAGTGACCAAGTGGGCAACCACCGTTCTGGAGCCGGGTCAGGTGCCTTACGCCTTCCAGAAAGCCTTCTACGAAATGCGCTCCGGCCGTCCGGGCCCGGTGCTGATCGACCTGCCGTTCGACGTGCAGATGGCTGAAATCGAATTCGACATCGACGCCTACCAGCCACTGCCGCTGGCCAAGCCGAGCGCAACTCGCGTGCAGGTTGAAAAGGCTCTGGCGCTGCTCGATCAGGCCGAGCGTCCATTGCTGGTGGCTGGTGGCGGCATCATCAACGCCGACGCCAGCGATCTGCTGGTGGAATTCGCCGAGCTGACCGGCATTCCGGTCATCCCGACCCTGATGGGTTGGGGCACCATTCCGGACGATCACCCGCTGATGGTCGGCATGGTCGGTCTGCAGACTTCGCACCGTTACGGCAACGCCACGATGCTGAAATCCGACGTGGTGCTGGGCATCGGTAACCGCTGGGCCAACCGTCACACCGGCTCGGTCGACGTGTACACCGAAGGTCGCAAGTTCATTCACGTCGACATCGAAGGCACCCAGATCGGCCGCGTGTTCACCCCGGATCTGGGCATCGTGTCCGACGCCGCCGCCGCGCTGACCGTGTTCATCGAAGTCGCCCGTGAATGGCAAGCCGCCGGCAAACTGAAAAACCGCAGTGCATGGCTGCAGGACTGCCAGCAGCGCAAGTCCAGCCTGCAACGCAAGACCCACTTCGACAACGTGCCGGTCAAGCCGCAGCGCGTGTATGAAGAAATGAACCAGGTGTTCGGCAAGGACACCTGCTACGTCAGCACCATCGGTCTGTCGCAGATTGCCGGCGCGCAGTTCCTGCACGTCTACAAGCCGCGTCACTGGATCAACTGCGGTCAGGCCGGTCCGTTGGGCTGGACCATTCCGGCAGCGCTGGGCGTGGTGAAGGCCGATCCGAACCGCAAAGTCGTGGCCCTGTCGGGGGACTATGACTTCCAGTTCATGATCGAGGAACTGGCGGTCGGCGCCCAGTTCAATCTGCCGTACATCCACGTCGTGGTGAACAACTCGTACCTGGGTCTGATCCGTCAGGCACAGCGCGGGTTCGAAATGGACTACTGCGTGCAGCTGTCCTTCGATAACCTGAACGCGCCGGAACTCAACGGTTACGGTGTCGACCACGTCGCAGTCGCCGAAGGTCTGGGCTGCAAGGCGCTGCGTGTGTTCGAACCGGCAGACATCGCCCCTGCCCTGCGCAAGGCCGAAGAGCTGATCGAAGAGTTCAAGGTGCCGGTGATCGTCGAGATCATTCTGGAGCGTGTGACCAACATCTCCATGGGTACCGAGATCAACGCCGTCAACGAATTCGAAGACCTGGCGCTGGTCGGCAACGATGCGCCTACCGCGATTTCGCTGCTCGATTAACTGCTGACCGCTCCCACTGTGGGAGCGGGCTTGCCCGCGAAGGCGGCTTCACATTCAACAGACTTGTTGACTGACCCACCGCTTTCGCGAGCAAGCTCGCTCCCACAGGGATCGAATGACCTGCTATTTACACGGGAGACCACCATGCCGCGTTTCGCAGCCAACCTGTCCATGCTGTTCACCGAACAGGATTTCCTTGCCCGTTTCGACGCCGCCGCCAAGGCTGGCTTCAGCGGTGTCGAGTACCTGTTCCCGTACGATTTCAGCTCTGCCGAAATCAAGGCCAAACTCGACGCCAACGGTCTGACCCAAGTGCTGTTCAACCTGCCGGCCGGTGACTGGGCCAAGGGCGAGCGCGGTATCGCGTGCCTGCCGGACCGGGTCGAAGAGTTCCGTGCCGGTGTCGATCTGGCCATCGCTTACGCACAGGTGCTGGGCAATACCCAGGTCAACTGCCTGGCCGGTATCCGTCCGCAGGGCGTGGACGATGCCACCGTTGAAAAGACCTTCGTCGCCAACCTCAAGTACGCCGCCGAAAAACTGCAAGCCGTCGGCATCAAACTGGTGATGGAAGCGATCAACACCCGCGACATCCCGGGCTTCTACCTGAACAACACGGCGCAGGCCCTGTCGATTCGCGAGCAGGTCGGCAGCGCCAATCTGTTCCTGCAATACGACATCTATCACATGCAAATCATGGAAGGTGATCTGGCCCGCACCCTGCAATCGCACCTGGCCGAGATCAACCATGTGCAGCTGGCCGACAACCCTGGCCGCAACGAGCCGGGCACTGGCGAGATCAACTACCGCTTCCTGTTCGAACACCTCGATCGCATCGGTTATCAGGGCTGGGTCGGCTGCGAATACAAACCGCTGACCACCACTGAAGCGGGCCTCGGCTGGCTGAAATCCCACAACGCGATCTGACCCCTATTTGCTTGAGCAAGACAAAAACAAGAGGAATTTCTCATGGCTAAAATCGGATTTATCGGCACCGGCATCATGGGCCACCCAATGGCTTCGAACCTGCAGAAAGCCGGTCACAGCCTGTTCCTGTCGGCACACCACGACGCCGCTCCTGCCGATCTGGTCGCCGCTGGCGCCGTCGCCCTGGCCAACCCGAAAGAAGTGGCCCAGGAAGCTGAATTCATCATCGTCATGGTGCCGGATACCCCGCAGGTCGATGACGTGCTGTTCCGCGCCGACGGCGTTGCTGCCGGCATCGGCAAAGGTAAAGTCGTGATCGACATGAGCTCGATCTCGCCGACCGCCACCAAGGCTTTCGCCGCAAAGATCAACGAAAAAGGCGCGCAGTATCTCGACGCTCCGGTGTCCGGTGGTGAAGTCGGTGCCAAGGCTGCGACCCTGAGCATCATGGTCGGTGGCGACGCCGATGCCTTCGAACGCGCACTGCCGCTGTTCCAGGCCATGGGCAAGAACATCACCCTGGTCGGTGGCAATGGCGACGGTCAGACCGCCAAGGTGGCGAACCAGATCATCGTTGCCCTGAACATTCAGGCCGTCGCCGAAGCCCTGCTGTTCGCTTCGAAAAACGGTGCCGATCCGGCCAAGGTGCGTGAAGCGCTGATGGGTGGTTTCGCCTCCTCGAAGATCCTCGAAGTGCACGGCGAGCGCATGATCAAGGGCACCTTCGATCCGGGCTTCCGCATCAGCCTGCACCAGAAGGACCTGAACCTGGCCCTGCAAGGCGCCAAGGAGCTGAGCATCAACCTGCCGAACACCGCCAACGCCCAGCAAGTGTTCAGCACCTGCGCGGCCATCGGTGGCAGCAACTGGGACCACTCGGCGCTGATCAAGGGCCTGGAACACATGGCCAACTTCTCGATTCGCGACAAGAAGTAAGCCCTGCCCCGCCCCCAGTGTGGAAGCAGCCCTGCTTCCACACTGGACCGAGTTGCCCTTCCAATAACAAGAATTCCGGGAGCCCGCCATGTCGGTCGATCCGCAACAACTGCTGCGCGAGCTGTTTGCCACAGCCATCGACGCGGCCCATCCGAACCAGGTCCTCGAAGCCCATCTGCCTGCCGATCGCACAGGTCGCGTGATCGTCATCGGCGCCGGCAAGGCTGCCGCTGCCATGGCGCAAGTGGTCGAGCGCTGCTGGGAAGGTGAAGTCTCGGGCCTTGTGGTGACCCGCTACGGTCACGGCGCCCCGTGCGAAAAAATCGAAGTGGTAGAGGCCGCGCACCCGGTACCGGACGCAGCCGGCCTGGCCGTGGCCAAACGCGTGCTGGAACTGGTCAGCAACCTGACTGAAGACGACCGCGTGATCTTCCTGCTGTCCGGCGGCGGTTCTGCCCTGCTGGCGCTGCCGGCCGAAGGCATCACCCTGGCCGACAAGCAGTCGATCAACAAAGCCCTGCTCAAATCCGGCGCGACCATCGGCGAGATGAACTGCGTGCGCAAGCACCTCTCGGCGATCAAGGGCGGACGCCTGGGCAAGGCCTGCTGGCCGGCAACTGTTTATACCTACGCGATTTCCGATGTACCGGGCGACCTCGCCACGGTCATCGCCTCCGGCCCGACCGTGGCCGACCCGAGCACCAGCGCCGAAGCGCTGGCAATCATCAAGCGCTACGGCATTGAGATCCCGGCGTCCGTGCGCACCTGGCTGCAAAGCCCGGAATCGGAAACCGTCAAACCCGGCGATCCGAGCCTGGCCCGCAGTCACTTCCAGCTGATCGCCCGTCCTCAGCAATCGCTGGATGCGGCGGCGGTGAAATGCCGTCAGGCCGGTTTCAGCACGCTGATCCTCGGCGACCTGGAAGGCGAGTCCCGCGAAGTGGCGAAAGTCCACGCCGGCATTGCCCGCCAGATCATTCATCACGGCCAGCCACTGGCAGCGCCGTGCGTGATTCTCTCCGGCGGCGAAACCACCGTGACCGTGCGCGGCAATGGCCGTGGCGGACGCAACGCCGAATTTCTCCTCAGCCTCACCGACAGCCTCAAGGGCCAGCCCGGCGTCTATGCGCTGGCCGGTGACACCGACGGCATCGACGGCTCGGAAGACAACGCCGGCGCGATCATGACCCCGGACAGCTACGCCCGCGCCGCCGCGCTTGGCCTGAGCGCCAGCGACGAGCTGGATAACAACAACGGCTACGGCTACTTCGCGGCGCTCGATGCGCTGATCGTCACCGAGCCGACCCGCACCAACGTCAACGACTTCCGCGCCATCCTGATCCTCGAGAGCTCTAAATCATGACGCCTGACAAAAAGGTCAAAATCCTCGCCACCCTCGGGCCTGCCGTCGACGGCATCGAAGACATCCGCGAGCTGGTCGAGGCCGGGGTCAACATCTTCCGCCTCAACTTCAGCCACGGCGATCATGCCGACCACGCCAAGCGCTATCAGTGGATCCGCGAAGTCGAGCGCCAGCTCAACTATCCGCTCGGCATCCTGATGGACCTGCAGGGGCCGAAACTGCGGGTCGGCAAGTTCGCTGACGGCAAGATTCAACTGCATCGTGGTCAGGCGTTCCGCCTCGATCTGGACGCAACCCCTGGCGATGAGCGCCGGGTGAACCTGCCGCATCCGGAGATCATCGCCGCGCTGGAAGCCGGGATGGATCTGCTGCTCGACGACGGCAAACTGCGTCTGCGGGTCGTCACCAAATACTCCGACGCGATCGACACCACCGTGCTCAACGGTGGCGAACTGTCGGATCGCAAAGGCGTGAACGTTCCGCAAGCGGTACTCGATCTGAGCCCGCTGACCACCAAGGATCGCCGCGACCTGAGCTTCGGCCTGGAGCTGGGTGTGGACTGGGTCGCGCTGTCGTTCGTGCAGCGTCCGCAAGACATCATCGAGGCCCGCGAGCTGATCGGCGACAAGGCGTTCCTGATGGCGAAAATCGAGAAACCGTCGGCTGTCGAGCAACTGCGCGAGATCGCCGAGCTGAGCGACGCGATCATGGTTGCCCGCGGCGACCTGGGCGTGGAAGTGCCGGCCGAAAGCGTGCCGCAGATCCAGAAAAACATCATCACCACCTGCCGCCAGCTCGGCAAACCGGTGGTGGTGGCAACGCAGATGCTCGAGTCGATGCGCTTCTCCCCAGCGCCGACCCGCGCCGAAGTCACGGACGTGGCCAACGCCGTGGCCGAAGGCGCCGATGCGGTGATGCTGTCGGCCGAAACCGCGTCCGGCGAATACCCGCTGGAAGCCGTGCAGATGATGAGCAAGATCATCCGCCAGGTCGAGAACGGTCCGGATTACCAGACCCAACTCGACGTCAGCCGGCCGAAAGCCGAAGCGACCGTGTCCGATGCGATCAGCTGCGCGATTCGCCGGATCAGCAACGTGCTGCCGGTGGCGGTGCTGGTCAACTACAGCGAGTCCGGCGCATCGAGTCTGCGTGCGGCGCGGGAGCGGCCGAAAGCGCCGATCCTCAACCTGACGCCGAACCTGCAGACCGCCCGCCGCTTGAGCGTGGCGTGGGGCATTCATTCGGTGGTCAATGATCGCCTGCGTCAGGTGGATGAAGTGTGCTCGACCGCGCTGGAAATCGCTCAGGCTCAAGGAATGGCCGAGCGTGGCGATACGTTGCTGATCACCGCGGGTGTGCCGTTTGGCCAGCCGGGATCGACTAATTCGCTGCGGATCGAAACATTGATTTAAGCAACACCTGTGTGGCGAGGGAGCGTGCTCCCGTCGCTCGGCATGACGGTTTCCACAAGAGACACCGCATTCACCGGGCATGAGCTCCTCGCCACAGCTTCAAGCAAGACCTTTTGATTGCCCTACTGCCCAGATTGTCCAGACATGCCTGCCAACCATTTCAACACCCACTGCCCCGACTGGGCCGAAGCCTTGCTCAACGGTTTCAGTCAGATCTTCCTCCAGCGCCACCCGTTGTGTGGCCTGCTGTGCCTTTTGGCCATTTTATTCACCGCGCCGGTGCTGTTCGCCGGCGCGCTGCTCGGCGCGGTCGCCGGGTTGCTCACCGCGCAACGCCGAAACTACGCCAAGGCTGATCGCCAGGCCGGACTGTTCAGCTACAACGGCGTGCTGGTCGGCCTGTTGCTGAGCCTGTATTTCCCCTGGTCGCCGATGTTGCCGCCGCTGATTCTGGCGGCCGGTGGCCTGAGCGCGATGATCACGCAGCAGTGGCTCAAACGCGCGCGCCTCACCGAATACCTGCCTGCCTACACCGCGCCGTTCGTGTTGCTGAGCTGGGTGTTCCTGTGTTTCGCCGAGCCTGCGACACCGGCTCCGGCGCTTGAACTGAACACGCTGAATCTGCTTGGTGCCGCGCTGAAGGGGTTGGGCCAAGTGATGTTCCTCGACCACCCGCTGGCCGGTGCATTGATCGCTGCCGGTCTGCTGATCGCCGATCGCCGGGCATTTGCCTGGGCAATGGCGGCCTCGGCGATTGGTCTGGGTTCCAGCCTGTTGCATCACGACAGCCAGGTCGCGCTGCTCGGTCTGGGGGGCTACAACGCGGTGCTCGCCGCCCTCGCCTTCAGCACCCAACGCCAGCAACCGTGGCTGCCGCTGTTCGGCATCGGCCTGGCGCTGCTGGTGACACCGCTGTTCAGCGCCCTTGGCCTTGCGACCCTCACGGCACCGTTCATTCTTGCCTGCTGGCTGCTGCGCACCGGCATTCGCTTGATGCGCCAACCCGAGTTGAACGCGGCGCCTTGCGCTGACGGGGAGAATCAACCTAGGCTGCGCTGATTTATGGCCAGGGCGATTCGCATGAACGGCAACAACACGTGGCGTGATCGCCTGTACGTGATCATCTTCCAGACTGACACAGTAGCGGGACGTCGATTCGACAAGACCCTGCTGCTGATCATCCTCGCCAGTCTGGTGACGGTGATCCTCGACAGCATCGATGACATCCACCAGAACTATGCCGATGTGCTGGCGTACATCGAGTGGGGCTTCACCGTCATCTTTCTCGGCGAGTACCTGCTGCGCCTGTATTGCTCGCCCAAGCCGCTGCGCTACGCCTTCAGTTTCTACGGGCTGGTGGATTTGCTGGCGATCGTGCCCGGCATCCTCGCGCTGTATTACAGCGATGCCCAATATCTGCTGATCATCCGGGTGATCCGGATGCTGCGGATCTTCCGCGTACTCAAACTCGGCCCGTACCTGAAACAGGCGCATTACCTGCTCGACGCCCTGCGGGGCAGCAAACAGAAGATCCTCGTGTTCCTGCTCAGCGTCTGCACTCTGGTCACGGTGTTCGGCACTTTGATGTACGTGGTCGAAGGCCCGGAGCATGGCTTCACCAGCATTCCCAAAGGCATCTATTGGGCTATCGTGACCCTGACCACCGTGGGTTACGGCGACATCGTGCCGAGGACCATTCTGGGCCAGGTGATTTCGTCGCTGGTGATGATCACCGGTTATTCGATCATCGCCGTACCCACGGGGATTTTCACCGCCGAACTGGCCACCGCCATGCGTGGCGGTCAGTTGCAGCACGATTGCCCGGTGTGCAAGAAAAACAGCCATGAACACGAAGCCTCGTTCTGCTCCCGTTGTGGCAATGCGCTGTTCAAGAAAATGGAATAAGCAAAGTTCTTTTTAATCTTTAAGCGACTATGCGCGCCCCGCTATAGTCGCTGGCAAATGGCCTCACCTTTGTAAAAACACCCCCACAGAACAAGGAATGCGCAGTGAAAAAACTCTTTGGCGCCTCACTTCTCGCCGCTGGTCTTGCCTTCGGCAGCGTGGCTCAGGCCGCACCGACCCTGCTTAACGTGTCCTACGACGTGATGCGCGATTTCTACAAGGACTACAACACTGCGTTCCAGAAACACTGGCAGGCCGAACACAACGAAAACATCACGGTGCAGATGTCTTTCGGCGGTTCGAGCAAGCAAGCCCGCTCGGTGATCGACGGCCTGCCGGCTGACGTCATCACTATGAACATGGCGACCGACATCAACGCTCTCGCAGATAACGGTCAACTGGTGCCGAAGGATTGGGTCACCCGTCTGCCGAACAACAGTGCACCGTTCACTTCGGCCACCGTGTTCATCGTGCGCAAAGGCAACCCGAAAGCCCTGAAAGACTGGCCGGACCTGCTCAAGGACGGCGTGCAGGTGATCGTGCCGAACCCGAAAACCTCGGGTAACGGCCGCTACACCTACCTGTCGGCCTGGGGCTACGTGCTGAAAAACGGCGGTGACGAGAACAAGGCCAAAGACTTCGTCGGCAAGCTGTTCAAGCAGGCGCCAGTGCTGGACACCGGTGGCCGTGCCGCCACCACCACGTTCATGACCAACCAGATCGGCGACGTGCTGGTGACCTTCGAGAACGAAGCTGAAATGATCGCCCGCGAGTTCGGCCGCGACCAGTTCGAAGTCATCTACCCAAGCGTCTCCGCCGAAGCCGAACCGCCGGTGTCGGTGGTCGACAAAGTCGTCGAGAAGAAAGGCTCCCGCGCAGCCGCCGAGGAATACCTGAAGTACCTGTGGTCGCCGGAAGGTCAGGAAATCGCTGCTGCCAACTACCTGCGTCCGCGTGACCCGGCGGTCCTGGCCAAGTACACCGACCGTTTCCCGAAAGTCGACTTCCTGTCGGTCGAGAAAACTTTCGGCGACTGGCGCACCGTGCAGAAGACCCACTTCAACGACGGCGGGATCTTCGACCAGATCTACAACGGCCAGTAAGGCGTGAGCTGACATGAAAAAGGCGACCTGAAGAGGTCGCCATTTTTGTGGCCGGCTACATGGGCGGCTTGACGCCATCCTTGCCGGCCGAGATCGATTGCGCGGTCAACGTGCCGTCCGCGCTCTGGGTCACGAAGGTCACAATCTTCACGCCAACCTTGAGCAAGCTGCGATCCCCCGGCGTCAGGTTGACGATCGGCACGTCCTCCGGCACCAGGATCTTCTGCTGGCCGCCCTTGTAGTTGACGGTCAGCACCCGGCCGTTGCTCACCACCAGATCGCCGACGCTGCCATTGGTCATGCTGCTGCCCTTGGCCAGGTCGAATGGTCGATGACCATCGCCGCCGCCGGCCAGCTCCGGGGGAATACGTGAACCTCCAGCGCCTTGAGCGTGCCATCCTCCTGAGGAATGGCTGCCGAGCCGATGTAGCTGCCGGGCTTGATGTCTTCGATATTGGCCAGGGTGACGGCGCGGACCTTGGTGTCCGGAGTCAACTGGACCACTACGTTTTCGCCCGTGTTGACGTGGACCTTGAGGGAGTCGGAGCCGACTCCGGTGATTTCGCCGCGTATGCCCATGCGCATGCCCGGGGCCTCGCCGGCGTAGACGCTGCCGGCACTGAGTACGCCGATCATCAAAAGAGTCGTGGTGTGGCGAAGCAACTGACGAAACATCGCAATCCTCCCGTTGAGTGCACATGGAAATCCAGGCGCAACATAAGCACGCTATCGAACAAGATGTAAGTGAATGTATCATCGTCCCTCTTCGGTCGGACGCAAGGTTCGCCGATGGACGACGGATTGTTCGACGCGATCTATTCCGCAACGGAATAACTGATATCGATCCAGGGCTTCTACCGCCTGCCCGTTTCGTCCCTTAGCCTCATCGCATTCCTTTTCGCTGGATCGAGAAACCCTATGACCGCCACAACTCACGCAATGACCCGAGGCATGGTGCTGCTGTTCGCTTTCTGCTGCGGCGCCATCGTTGCCAACATCTACTACGCCCAGCCGATCATCGGCCTGATCGCGCCGGACATCGGCCTGACCGACACCATGGCCAGCTTCATCGTGTCGCTGACCCAGATCGGTTATGCGCTGGGCCTGTTCTTCCTGGTGCCGCTGGCGGATCTGCTGGAAAACCGCCGTCTGATGATCATCACCACCGTGGTGGCGATCGCCAGCCTGCTGGGGGCGGCGTTTACCGATCAGCCCAATGTGTTCCTGTTGATTTCGCTGCTGGTGGGTTTCAGTTCGGTGTCGGTGCAGATCCTGATTCCGCTGGCGGCGCATCTGGCGCCGGAGGAATCCCGTGGCCGTGTGGTCGGCGGGATCATGGGCGGTCTGCTGCTGGGGATTCTGCTGGCGCGCCCGGTGTCGAGTGTGGTCGCTGACCATCTCGGCTGGCGGGCCATGTTCATGATCGCGGCGGCGTTGATGGCGGCGATCAGCATCGTGCTGGCCCTGACCGTGCCCAAGCGCCAGCCGGATCACAGCGCTTCCTACGGCCAGTTGATCGGCTCGCTGTGGACACTGCTACGCCAGCAACCGGTGCTGCGTCAGCGGGCGTTCTACCAGGCCTGCATGTTTGCCACCTTCAGCCTGTTCTGGACCGCCGTGCCGCTTGAACTGGCGCGCAACCATGGCCTGTCCCAAAGTGAAATCGCGATCTTCGCCCTGGTCGGCGCCATCGGTGCCATCGCCGCGCCGATCAGCGGACGCCTGGCCGACGCCGGCCACACCCGCGTCGCCTCGTTGCTGGCCATGCTGTTCGCCAGCCTGAGCTTCCTGCCGGCCTTCATCCACCCGGCCTACAGCGTGATCGGCCTGGCCGTGACCGGCGTGGTGCTCGACTTCTGCGTGCAGATGAACATGGTGCTCGGCCAGCGCGCGGTCTACTCCCTCGATGCCAAAAGCCGCGGCCGCCTCAACGCGCTGTACATGACCAGCATCTTCATCGGCGGCGCCTTCGGCTCGTCGGTGGCCAGTGCGGTGTACGAGCATGGCGGCTGGCTGTGGATCGTGATTGTCGGCAGTGCGTTTCCGCTGCTGGCGCTGGTGCGGTTTTTGAGTGTTTCCCAGAGAACAGTGATGGCGACGGCTTGAAAGGTACGAGGCGCTGCCAACCGGCAGCGCCCGACGCTCAATGCCGGACCAGTTTTTCCATGGCAGCATCCGCCAGAAAGGATGAACGGCTTTTGACGTTGTGCTCGCGCACATAACGGTCGATCCGCTGGATGACATAACCGGGCAAGGTCACGTTGACCTTCTCGGTCTTGCCCATGTACGGCGAAATATCCAGCTCCAGCATGCCCCAGCCCATGTCGGCAAATTCCGGATTGTTGCGGTGGGTGGCCGCCGAGGTCGGCATCGGAATCGGATCACCATCCGCCGCGATCTCCTGCAGCATGATGTGGGCAATCTCGACAGCTGCGTTGTAGGCATCCTCAAACGTATCCCCGGCCGTTACCGCGCCGGGAATATCGGGGATCTGAATACCGATGGCGGTGTTCTCGTCACCCCACTCGATGCAGATTGGGTATTGCATTACGAATCTCCTGTGTCACTGGCTGGCGGGTTGTATAACCCGGCGCGCCTCCTGATGCTCTTGACCGTCCCGACCGGCAAATCCTTCTTCGGATGAGGAACGGGAATCGTGTAAGGGTTGTAACGGTGCGTGAAGATGTGATGACTGCCGGTAATCCGATCCAGCGTCCAGCCTGCTTCCTCCAGCTCCTTGATCAATAACCTGCTCTGCACCAACCGCCTCCTTGCTTCGGCTCAATAAAAGTAACTCTAGAGTTATCTTTACTCAAGCACAGAAATCCGCAGGACGACGTTCGGTTGTTTTGCAGCATGTGATTGATGCACTGTCCTCGGACCCGATTAAACTCGGCTGCCATGCTTGCTCCTCTCTATTCTCAAGGACCACCGATGGACCGCCTCGCCGCCATGGAAACCTTCATCTACGTCGTGGAAACAGGCTCGTTTTCCGCCGCCGCCCGGCGGTTGAATATCGGTCAGCCGGCCGTGTCGAAAACCATCGCCCAACTCGAAACTCGCCTCGGCGTGCGCCTGCTGTTGCGTTCGACCCGAGGCCTGACGCCGACCGAGGCCGGCCTGGCATTTTTCGAACGAGCCAGGCGTGCGCTCGAAGAAGCCGACGAGGCTGACAATGCTGCCCGAGGCGTGGCCGGCGGCCTGAGCGGCAATCTGCGGGTCAGCACTGCCGTCACCTTTGGCCGGATGCATGTGGTGCCGCACCTGGGGCCGTTCCTCGATCAACACCCGCAACTCAATGTCGATCTGCTGCTCGACGACCAGAACATCAACCTCGTGGAAGAAGGCATCGACGTAGCTCTGCGCCTTGGGCCGCTCAGTGACTCGGGGCTGACCGTGCGCAAGATCGCCGAATGCCGGCGTGTCATCGTTGGCACCCCGGCCTACTTCGCCAGTCACGGTGAACCTGCCTGCCCTGACGATCTGAGCCAACACCGTGCCGTCATCTACCACCGTGGCGGTGGTGCGACCTGGCACTTCAACAAGGATGGCGAAGAGCAGTCCGTGACCGTCAATGGCCGCCTGCGCGTCAGCGCCGCCGAAGGGTTGCGTGAGGCGGTGCTGACCCATCAGGGGCTGGGGATGGGCTCGGAGTGGATGTTTGCACCGGAACTCTCCAGTGGCGCTGTGAAGGCTGTCTTGAGCGATTGGGTTTTGCCGAAGCAGGAGCTGTGGGCGGTGTTTCCGACGGGCAGGATGGCCAGCGCCAAGGCGCGGGCGTTTGTTGAGTATGTGCAGGGAATGTTGATGAAAAAACCGTAAAGCAGCACTCGTTTCGTTTATTGCGATTTTCGCTTATTTCGAATAACGTTCCCGGCATTACTCATTCCCAAAGCCGGACTCGCCATGTCGACCGTTATTCATCCCTCCATCAGCCTCCCTGTAGAACGTGAAGTCAAAGCCGCCATTGAAGGACAGCGCGCCTTGGCTGCCTATCTCGCAACCCATTTCGAGACCCAACACATCCAGATTTTCGACGAGCAGAATGAAGCTCATCGCGTCGAACTGCCCACCTCGGCCTTGCGCCTGCTGATCGACATTCTGGCGGAGCTGGCAGCCGGCAACGCGGTCCAGGTCGTGCCGGTGCATGCCGAATTGACGACTCAGGAAGCCGCCGACCTGCTCAACGTCTCACGTCCACACCTCATAAAACTGCTGGAAAGCGGCGAGTTGTCCTACCACAAAACAGGCAAGCACCGACGTGTGTGCTTTGCCGATCTGATGGACTATAAGAACCGGCGCACCACCGCCAGCGAGCAGGCAATGGCGCTTCTCGCAGAGCAAGCTCAGGCGTTAAGGACAGGTTACGAGTGAGGCATTCCTCTTTTACCGCTTTGTACGATGCATGCGTCTTGTACCCCGCCACCTTAAGAGACTTCCTCATGTGGCTTGCGCTCTCAGGACGATTTCGGGCGAGATGGACCCAGGAGATTCACTGCGAATGGAAACGCAATCTGCTGAAGAACCGCCCTGACCTGACGATGGAACAGCTGGATCGCACATCAAAGCTTATGGATCAAGCAATACCTGATGCCTGTGTACATGACTATGAAGATCTGATTGCCGGACTCACGTTGCCCGACCGCGATGATCGCCATGTTCTGGCGGCGGCCATCCGTTGCGGCGCTGGGGTGATCGTGACTTTCAACCAGAAAGACTTTCCCAGCCAAACTCTGGAGCCTTTCGGCATCGAGGCCCAGCATCCAGATGAATTTGTCGACAACCTGTTGGCACTTGATCCGGCTGCCGTTGTATCAGCAGCTCAAAAGCAGCGACAACAGCTGAGAATGCCCGCCATGGACATCGACCCCTTCCTCGACCTTTTGCAACGCCAAGGCTTGGTTACGTCGGTTAAGGCGCTAAGCGACTATCGGGCAATTCTCTAACCGATCATCAACCCAAAAAAGCAAAACGGCGATCCAAAGATCGCCGTTTTTCATTACTCCCCGAACTGCTTGCCCAGCCCCGCCGGTACGCCGTGGATGTTGGTGTCCTCCCACGGCCCGTTCGGGCTGATCGAGCGGCTCCAGCCGTTGTTCCAGCGATAGTAGGTGCGCTGGCGGTAGAAGGTGTTGGGCTGGTCATCCAGTACGTACACGCCCAGCTTCTGGTCCCAGTGGCTGTTGCCGCCCGGTGGCGGGGCGAAGCTAGCCGAGGTGCGCGGGGCGGGTTTCGAGGGTTTGGCCGGGATGCCCGGTTTGCCCGGCGTCGGACTGGTCGACGGGGTCGGGCTCGGCTGTGACGGCGGGATCGGTGGCAGCCGCGTGGTCGGCTCCGGCCGTTGCACCGCACATGCGCTCAAGCCCAGGGCCAGTGTGAGGACTGTGATTCGGGCGATGGCGTTCATGGCGGTGCGTTCCTGATGGTTCCGGCTATTTGTCCGGGCTGTCGATGGTCAGTTTTTGTGGCGCGGTGGTGCTGCTGGCCAGAGGCCCGCTGCGACCTACCCACTCACCGGCGGTCGGCTGACCGGCACGGGAGACGCGCGCAACCAGTTGGACTTCAGGAAAGTTCGACAGTTTCAACTGCGGCATCATTGCATCGGCATCGCCCAGCTCGACCGTCACCGGCAGGTCGGCGACGGTCAGACGCTTGGCGGCCAGCGGCGCTGGAGGGCCGGAAACGGCGCGGACGAAGATGAACACGCTGTCGCCCGGTTGCACCTTGCCTTTGAGTTCGCTGGCCAGATCGACGCTGACCTTGAGCAGCGCGGTTTTCGCGACCGGTGTTCTGAGCCACCTTGCCGCCGCTGGCTTCAAGTTTCTCGGTGGCGCGGGCGATACCGCCCTGCAGGGCTTCGCGGGATTTGTCATTCGCTGGCAGTTGCTCCAGCAAGCGGTTCCAGTAGTCGATAGCTTGCTGATAGCGCTCGCCTTCGAACGCAGCGATACCGAGCAGACCGAGGCTGGTGACTTCTTTCGGATCAGCCTTCAGCGCTTCGTCGGTCAGGGCCTGGATCTTGTCCGACCACTTCTTGCCATCGGCGAAGTACTGCGCCTGCGCCCACTGGCCGAGCAGTTCTGGCTGACGACCGGCCAGGTTGGCGGCGCGCTCGAACATCTTCGCCGCATCCGCCGGACGATCCTGAGCCATGTAGGTACGACCGAGGAAATACAGTCCTTCGGCGGAATCCGGTTGCGCGGCCACGGCGCGCTCAAGCCGCCGGGTCATCTCTTCCATCGACTGCGGTGCCTGGGCGAATTCCCGGGTCAGTTCGACTTTGTCGGCAGCACCGAAATGCATATAGAGACCGAGGCCCAACACCGGCACCAGTACGGCCGCCAGCAACGGCAGCGGTTTGCCCAGACGCGAGACCCGCGCTGGAGCCACGCCTTCGGTGTCGGCCAGCAGTTCCCGCGCCGCTTCGGCACGACCGCTGTCCATTTGCGCAGCGTCGAGAACGCCCTCGGCCTGCTGCGATTGCAACTCGGCGACACGCTCCTGATACAGCGCGACGTTCAGGGCAGTGCGATCCTCTTCACGCTGGGCGCGACGTTCGCGCAATACAGGAATCAGCAGAAAACTCAGGGCGACCAGAAGCAACAGCCCTGCGGCAAGCCAGAAATCAATCATTCTTGGTTTTTATCCAACAGTTGGTCGAGGCGCTGACGCTCTTCGGGGGACAGCGATTGCGGAGTCTCGGCGCGTTGCCCGCGACGGCGACGGACGATCACGGCGATGACGACAAAACCGCCGAGCAACAATCCCGCCGGGCCGAACCACAGCAGCGCGGTCTTGGCATTCAGCGCCGGTTTGTAGCGGACGAAATCACCGTAGCGATCGACCATGAAGTCGATGATCTGCTGATTGTCCTTGCCCTCGCCGAGCATGCGGAAAATCTCTTTGCGCAGGTCGGCGGCAATCGGCGCGTTGGAGTCGGCGATGTCCTGGTTCTGGCACTTGGGGCAACGCAGTTCCTTGGTCAGTTCGCGGAAACGCTCGCGATCGCCCTCTTTGGCGAACTCATAGGTGTCGATGGCGGCGTGGGCCACGCCGGCCAGACTCAGCCCCAGCACCACGGCAGCAATAAAACGCTTCATGGCTTGGCCTCGTCGACCAATGCCTGATACTTGGCCGCCAGTTTTTCGCGCCAGACCTGCTCGTCGATCACCCCGACGTACTTGTCGCGGATGATGCCCTTGGCGTCGATGAAGAAGGTTTCCGGCGCGCCGTAGACCCCGAGGTTCAGGCCCAGGGAGCCTTCGTCATCGCGGATATCCAGTTGATACGGGTTGTGGAATTCGGCCAGCCACTTCAACGCATCGGCGTTGGTGTCCTTGTAGTTGATGCCGTAGATCACCACACCACGCTCGGCCAGCTTGTTCAGCACCGGATGCTCGACCCGGCAGGAAATGCACCAGGTGCCCCAGACGTTGACCAGCGCCGGTTTGCCGAGGATGTCGGCCTTGGTCAGGGTCTTGTCGCCCTGCACCGCCGGCAGGGAAAACTCCGGGAACGGTTTGCCGATCATCGCCGACGGCAGCTCCGCCGGATCCAGGTACAGACCGCGATAAAGAAATACCGCCACCAGCAGGAAAATCGCCAGCGGCACCAGCATCAACCAACGTCTCATGCAGCGGCTCCTTCCATGCCCAGCGCTTCACGCACCCTGGCTTTGACCTTGACCCGGTAACGCCGGTCCAGCGCCGCCAGCATCCCGCCCAGACCGGTCAGCAGACCGCCGAACCAGATCCAGCGCACAAACGGTTTCACATGCACCCGCACCGCCCAGGCGCCGTCGCCCAGCGGTTCACCCAGAGCAACGTAGAGGTCGCGGGTGAAACCGGCGTCGATCCCGGCTTCGGTCATCATCGAACTCTGCACGGTGTACAGACGTTTTTCCGGGTGCAGCACACTGACTTCGCGGCCATCGCGGATCACCCGGATGGTGCCTTTGTCGGAAGTGAAATTCGGGCCTTCGAAGTGTTTGGCACCTTCAAACACGAACTGATAACCGGCCAGCTCCATCGACTCGCCCGGCGCCAGGCGCAGGTCGCGCTCTGCACTGTTCTGGCTCGACAACACCACGCCCAGCGCGCACACGGCGATGCCGATGTGGGCCAGTTGCATGCCCCAGTAGCTGCGGGTCAGGGTCGGCAGGCCTTTGATCAGGCCTTTGTGGCGCGTCTTGTCGAAGATGTCGCGCACGCCGGCCAGCAACACCCAGGCTGCGAGCAGGAAGGTTGCGATCACGGCCCAGTTGAAATCGCCGTAGGCGACACCGGCAACGACTGCCAGCGCAACGCTGCCTAGCAATACCGGAGTCAGCATATTGGCCAGCCATTTCACCGGGGTGTCTTTCCAGCGAACGATCACGCCGACCGCCATCACCACCATCAGCAGCGCCATCAACGGAATGAACAGCGCGTTGAAATACGGCGGACCGACCGACAGCTTGGCGCCGCTGATCGCATCGAGAATCAGCGGGTACAGCGTGCCGAGCAAGATCATCGACGCAGCCACCACCAGCACCAGGTTGTTGCCCAGCAGCAGGGTTTCCCGCGACCACAGGTTGAAACCGACCTGGCTCTTGACCACCGGGGCGCGCAAGGCAAACAGCGTCAGCGAACCGCCGACCACGAACAGCAGGAAGATCAGGATGAACACACCGCGCTCAGGATCCGAGGCGAACGCGTGCACCGAGGTCAGCACGCCGGAACGTACGAGGAACGTTCCGAGCAGGCTCAGGGAGAACGCCGCAATCGCCAGCAACACCGTCCAGCTCTTGAACACGCCACGTTTCTCGGTGACTGCCAGAGAGTGGATCAGCGCCGTGCCCACCAGCCATGGCATGAACGAGGCGTTTTCCACCGGGTCCCAGAACCACCAGCCGCCCCAGCCGAGTTCGTAGTAAGCCCACCATGAACCCAGGGTGATGCCAATACCGAGAAAGGCCCAGGCGACGATGGTCCATGGACGCGACCAGCGTGCCCACGCGGCATCAAGACGACCGCCGAGCAGTGCAGCGATGGCGAACGCGAAGGCCACCGAGAAACCGACGTAGCCCATGTACAGCATCGGCGGATGCACGATCAGACCGATGTCTTGCAGCAGCGGATTGAGGTCACGACCGTCGGCCGGGATCTGCGGCAGGATTCGCGAAAACGGGTTGGACGTGAGGATCAGAAACAACAGGAAACCGGTGCTGATCATGCCCATCACCGCCAATACACGGGCGAGCATGACTTGCGGCAACTGCCGGGAGAACACCGACACCGCGAAGGTCCAGCCACCGAGAATCAACGCCCACAGCAGCAGAGAACCTTCGTGGGCGCCCCACACGGCGCTGAACTTGTAGTACCACGGCAGCGCGCTGTTGGAGTTCATCGCGACGTAGGCCACGGAGAAATCGTCGGTCATGAAGGCATAGGTCAGAACGCCGAAGGCGAACAACAGGAACGCGAACTGCCCCCACGCTGCCGGCTGGGCAAGCCCCATCCACAGACGGTCGCCGCGCCAGGCACCGAGCAACGGCACCACGGCCTGCACCAGCGCGAAACACAGCGCCAGGATCATCGCCAGATGGCCAAGCTCGGGAATGAAAATGGTGGACGTCATCGATCAACCCTCCTTCGCTTGGGTCGGCGCGGATTGGCCGCTGTCCTTCAGGGCCTTGGTCACTTCCGGCGGCATGTATTTCTCGTCGTGCTTGGCCAGCACTTCATCGGCCACTACGACGCCGTCGGCGTTGAGCTTGCCCAGTGCGACGATGCCCTGCCCTTCGCGGAACAGGTCCGGCAGGATGCCGCGGTAGGTGATGGTCACGGACTTGTTGAAGTCGGTGACCACGAATTTCACGTCCAGGGAATCCGGGGAGCGTTGCAGCGAACCTTTCTCGACCATGCCGCCGGCGCGGATGCGGGTGTCCTGCGGTGCTTCGCCATTGGCGATCTGGGTCGGGGTGTAAAACAGATTGATGTTCTGCTGCAGGGCGCTCAGGGCCAGGCCGACGGCAGCGCCGACCCCGACCAGAATCGCCAGAATGATGATAAGACGCTTTTTGCGCAGCGGATTCACTTGCCGTTCTCCCGGCGCAGACGACGCGCCTCTTGTTGCAGGTAACGCTTGCGAGCCGCAATCGGCGCCGCCACGTTGAGGATCAGGACCGCCAGACAGATGCCGTAGGCCGACCAGACATACAGGCCGTGATGGCCCATGGCGAGGAAGTCGCCGAATGACGCGAAACTCATCGAGCGGCCTCCAGGCTGTTCTGCACTTCTTCTTTCACCCAACTGGCACGGGCTTCGCGCTTGAGCACTTCAAGGCGCATGCGCAGCAACAGTACGGCGCCGAAGAAACAGTAGAAACCCAGCACCGTCAGCAACAGCGGCAGCCACATCTCGGCGGGCATCGCCGGTTTTTCGGTCAGGGTGAAAGTCGCGCCCTGGTGCAGGGTGTTCCACCACTCCACCGAGTATTTGATGATCGGGATGTTGATCACGCCGACGATGGCCAGCACCGCGCAGGCCTTGGCGGCGCTGTCGCGGTTGCTGATGGCGTTGCCCAGGGCGATCACGCCGAAGTACAGGAACAGCAGAATCAGCATCGAAGTCAGCCGCGCGTCCCAGACCCACCACGAACCCCAGGTCGGCTTGCCCCAGATTGCCCCGGTGACCAGCGCCACGGCGGTCATCCACGCGCCGATCGGTGCGGCGCATTGCAGGGCGACGTCGGCCAGTTTCATCTTCCACACCAGCCCGACCACGCCGCACACCGCCAGCATCACGTAGATCGACTGGGCGAGCATCGCGGCGGGAACGTGGATGTAGATGATGCGAAAGCTGTTGCCTTGCTGATAGTCCGGCGGCGCGAAGGCCAGGCCCCAGACGACGCCGACAGCGATCAGCAGCAACGCTGCAATGCTCAGCCACGGCAGGAACTTGCTGCTGATGCCGTAGAACCACTTGGGCGAGCCGAGCTTGTGAAACCAGGTCCAGTTCATACTGTTTCCATCACGGGTGCCGCTCATCGGTGTGAGCAGTCTCAGGGTCTTTGCTGGTTAAATTTTAACCAGACCTCATTATTCGCCGACGCTGATCTTCAGGCCAGCAGCTATTGCAAAAGGTGTCAGGGTTATCGCCAGGGCGGTCAGGCTGCCAAGCCACAACAGATAACCCGTCGCCGGCATGCCCTGCAGTGCCGCCTGCAAGGCGCCACTGCCGAGGATCAACACCGGGATGTACAACGGCAGAATCAGCAGCGCCAGCAACAGGCCACCGCGTTTCAGACCGACCGTCAGCGCCGCGCCCACCGCGCCGAGCAAGCTCAGCACCGGTGTTCCCAGCAACAACGAAAGCAGCAATACCGGCAGACACGCAGCCGGCAACCCGAGCATCAACGCCAGTAACGGCGAGAGCAAAACCAGTGCCAGCCCGGAAAAAAGCCAGTGTGCCAGCACCTTGGCCAACACCAGAAGTGGCAGGGGGTGCGGCGAAAGGACCCACTGTTCAAGGGATCCGTCTTCGAAATCACTGCGGAAAAGCCCGTCCAGCGAGAGCAGGACCGACAAAAGCGCCGCCACCCAGACTAACCCCGGGGACAAGTTTTGCAATACTTGAGTTTCCGGTCCGACGGCCAGCGGGAACAGCGCGATGACGATGGCGAAGAAAATCAGCGGATTGGCCAGCTCCGCCGGGCGGCGGAACAGCAGTCGGGATTCACGGGCAACCAGCAGGCCGAACACACTCATACTGCCCAATTCCCCAGATCGATGTCGCGATAACCGGCCGGCATCCGGCTCAGCGTGTGGTGAGTGGTCAAGACCACCAGACCACCCTGCTCGCAGTGATTGGCCAGGTGTTCTTCGAGCTGCGCAACGCCTTGTTTGTCCAGCGCGGTGAACGGCTCATCGAGGATCCATAGCGGCGGGCTGTCCAGATACAACCGTGCCAGCGCCACGCGGCGTTGCTGACCGGCGGACAGGCTATGGCAGGGAACATCCTCGAAACCGCGCAATCCAACCGCCGCCAGTGCCTGCCAGATCGCGTCGCGTCCGGCAGGTTGATGCAGGGCGCAGAGCCAGGCGAGATTTTCTTCCGGGGTGAGCAGGTCCTTGATTCCGGCGGCATGACCGATCCACAGCAGGTTGCGCGCCAGCTCGCTGCGTTGCTCGGCCAGGGGTTGGCCGTTGAGCAGTACTTGACCGTCGGTCGGTTGCATCAGGCCGGCCAGCAGGCGCAAGAGACTGGTCTTGCCGCTGCCGTTGGGACCGCTGATCTGCACCATATCGCCACTGGCCAGTCTCAATTCGAGATTCTCGAAGAGCAGTCTGAGATCACGCTCACAGGCGAGGCCGACGGTTTGCAGGACAGGGCTGGTCAAGGGTTCACGGGCCTTATACGGTTCAAGTCGGCTCTGGGGCGGCCGTTAAAGAGTTGCAGCATAAATGCAATGACGGCTCAATCCAGAGAGCTGGGTCAAACAATTGCTATGTTTTTTTGAACGAACGGAAGGACGGGCGGCATTATACATGGCGTCCCCTGCTCTCCCGAGTGCATTTTCCTCAGGTTGTGTCCGCGTATGACAGGCGAAATGAACATCCTCCCGCTCCCGCCCACCAACCCGGCGACCGCTCGTCCGCAGGTGGGTGAGCTGCTCAAGCTGCTGACGCCGATGGACGGGCTGATTGCCGCCGGCCAGAGCGCCAAGGCCGAGGTGTTGTCGCTGAAACCGGCGGACCAGGCCTTTCAGGTACTGCTCAAGGTCACCCTCGACGGCGGCCGCCAGACCACCGTGCAGGCGACCAGTCCCCTGCCGCTGCCGCAAGGTACCAACCTGGCGGTCACCCAGCCGTCGGCGGGCAATCTGGCGGTCACCGTGCAACAGGCCATCGCCACGGCTGTCGCCACCCTCACCCGCATCGATACCGCGCAATTGCCGGTCGGGACGCTGCTGCAAGGCAAGGTGCTGACCAATCAGGCCTTGCCGCAGGTGCCGGGGCAGCCGACGGTATTCCGTTCGACGGTCAGCCTGCTCAACACGGTGTTGAGCGGCAGCACCTTGAGCCTCGACAGCCCGCAGCCATTACGCATCGGCACCCTGCTGTCAGCACTGGTGCAGGATTCCCAGACCCTGAAATTCCTGCCCCTGAGCAGTCGTCAGGAACAACTGGCCGTCAGCCAGCAACTGGTCAGCCAGCAGAGCCGCCAGGGTTCGCTGGATGGCCTGCTGAAAATGTTGCAGAGCCTGCCGCCCGCCGACGATCAGACCTCCAGTGATCTGCGCGCGGCCGTGGACCGATTGCTGGCCAACCTGCCGGACGTCGGCCAACTGAGCACACCCAAAGGCCTGGCCCAGGCCTTGCTCAACAGCGGCGCCTTTCTCGAAGCCAAATTGCTGGCCGGGCAAAACCCGACGCTGACCCCAGACATGAAAGGCGATCTGCTCAAGCTGATCGCGCAACTCACCCCCGGCCTGCCCGGCAATACCAATCTGAATGCGATCATCGCCGCCAACACTTTGGCCCAGGCAATGCCGAGCTTTGTGCGCAATGCTCTGGGCATGCTCGGCCAGGTCAGCGCCAAACCGGTGCCGGGCAGCTTCCCGTTGCCGGACCGACTGCTGCAAAGCCTGGAAGGTGAAGGCGATCTGGAACATTTGCTGCGCTTGGCCGCCGCCGCGGTCTCGCGCCTGCAAAGTCATCAACTGTCGAGCCTGGAACAGACCGGCGTGACCGACGACGGGCGTCTGCTCAGCACCTGGCAACTGGAAATCCCGATGCGCAACCTGCAGGACATCGTGCCGCTGCAGGTCAAGTTCCAGCGCGAAGAAGCGCCACAGGACGAAAAACAGAATGAACGCCGTGACAGCGAGCGCGAGACCAAACAACAGCTGTGGCGTGTCGATCTGGCCTTCGACATGGAACCGCTGGGACCAATGCAGGTTCAGGCGCAACTGATCAACGGCAGCCTGTCGAGCCAGCTATGGGCCGAACGACCGTACACTGCCGACCTGATCGAAACCAATCTGGCCGCACTGCGTCAGCGCTTGCTGGATCGCGGGCTCAACGTCGGCGATCTCGACTGCCACCTCGGCACCCCGCCGCAAGGCATCCAAACCCGTCTCGAACACCGCTGGGTCGACGAAACCGCATGAACGATTCCACTGCTCCACGCCAGGCCATCGCCCTCAAGTACGACGGCAGCCACGCCCCGACCCTCACCGCCAAGGGCGACGACGAACTGGCCGAAGAAATCCTGCGCATCGCCCGCGACTGTGAAGTGCCGATCTACGAGAACGCCGAACTGGTGAAATTGCTGGCGCGCATGGAACTGGGCGACAGCATCCCGCAGGAGCTGTACCTGACGATTGCCGAGATCATCGCGTTTGCCTGGAACCTCAAGGGCAAGTTCCCGCAAGGACACGACCCGGATGCGCCGATGGTCGAGAAGGACATCACCGACCGCGGCGACGATTACTGAGGGCAAAAAAATCGCAGTCACCGACTGCGATTTTTTGATTCAACTTGCCGCTCGAAGCTCGAAACTCTCAGCTGCTTCTGTGCAGCTTGCGCATCAACTCCGCCTCAGCCTGGGTCAACCCGCAGGACTGAGTCAGCTCATCGACACTGGCGCCCATCCCCACCAGTTTCGCCGCCTGGGCGAATGACAGGCTGGACGGGTCGCGCTGTTCGAGCTGGGTGATCTTGTCCGGGATCGGACTGACGACCGCGCGCAGCTCGTGCAGGGCTTCGCCCATGCGCACGTTGCCGTTCTGGTAATCGTCGACACGCTTGGCCAGGTCCTTGATGCGCTGATCACGCAGCGCATCGCCCTGGGCCTGTTGCGCAGCGATCACGCGCTGCGCCTTGATGTACGCCAGAAACATCGCCAGCGTGCCTGCCCAGAACAGGAACAGGACAATGACCGCTACCTCGAGAATCAATCAGATATTCTCCAGTTCCGACCATTCTTCTTCGCTCATCATCTTGTCCAGCTCGACCAGGATGAGCAACTCGTTGTTCTTGTTGCACACGCCCTGGATGAACTTGGCCGACTCTTCGTTACCGACGTTCGGTGCGGTCTCGATTTCCGACTGACGCAGGTAAACCACTTCAGCCACGCTGTCGACCATGATGCCGACCACTTGCTTGTCGGCTTCGATGATGACGATACGGGTGTTGTCGCTGATCTCGCCGCTCATCAGGCCGAAGCGCTGACGGGTGTCGATCACGGTCACCACGTTGCCGCGCAGGTTGATGATGCCCAGCACGTAGCTTGGAGCACCCGGAACCGGAGCGATCTCGGTGTAGCGCAGGACTTCCTGAACGCGCATCACGTTGATGCCGTAGGTTTCGTTGTCCAGCTTGAAGGTCACCCATTGCAGGATCGGATCTTCGGAACCCTTTGCCGCAGTAGCCTTGTCGTTCATACCCTAGCCCCTCGAAAAACCGCGCCTGGCGGTGTGTGTTCTGTGCGCCGCCATGCGTATGCCGGTGCTGTCTGTTATGTAAGTGTTATGTCGGTTTGTGGTTCGGCTTACTGCCGGACATGTGCTTTGCCCCACCGCTGGCGATCAGCTCGGCCAGTGCGGAGACATCGAGCAAGGCGCACATGTGTTCAATCACCGTGCCCGCGAGCCATGGCCGCTGACCCCGGTGACTTCTCCATTTGATTTCATTCGGGTCCAGGCGCAGCGAGCGGCTGACCTGATGCACCGCCAGCCCCCACTCGTAACCTTGTACCGAAATCACATATTGCAGGCCCTGACGGAAGTCATCGCGATAGCGATCCGGCATGACCCAGCGTGCGGTGTCCAGCACCTTCAGGTTGCCGGCCTGGCTCGGCAGGATGCCGAGGAACCATTCCGGCTGACCGAACAGCGGCGTCAGCTCATGGCCGGCCAGCGAATAGATCGAGCCGAGGCAAACCAGCGGCACGGCCAGGGTCAACCCGGCCACGTCGAACAACAGGCATTCGAAGGCCTCCGACGCCCAGGCCGGGCGGCCATCGGTTTCCACCGGTGGCGGCGTATTGCTGGGTGGCAGATGCACTTCGACCAGCGGCGCAACCAGAGTCGGCTCGACCGGGGCTGGCGCAGGCGCTTCAGGCTCGGGCGCTGGCGCCGCCGGAACCGGCGGCGTTTGCAGAAGTTGGGTTTGCAGCAGCGGTGCCAGGGTCGAGACCACGCGCACCGGCTCAGGCTCTTTGATCAATGTTGCAGGTGCTTTCGCTACCACAGCCGCAGGCGCTGCAACCGGGGCGACTGGCCGGGCGGCTTGCTGCGCATCGCGGGCCTGTTCTTCAAGCACGGCAGCCTGGAATTCATCGAGTACGGCGGTGTTCTCGACCACCTCGACCGGCGCTGCGATTTCCTGCTCGACCTCGTCCGTCACTTCCTGCAGCAAGCCGTCCAGATAGGACTGCAGCGCCAGTTGCGGCTTCGATGTCAGCTTGATCGGCCGATTCATGCTCAGGCCACCTGCGGAACGAGTTGTTGCGCCAGCAGATGCTTGAGCAGCGCGCGGTAGGCCAGCACGCCACGGCTCTTGCCGTCGAATTGCGAAGGCGTGACACCGGCACGGCTGGCATCGCGCAGACGAGTATCGACCGGGATATAACCCTGCCAGATCTCCTCGGGGAATTTGTCACGCAGCACACGCAAGGTGCCCATCGACGCCTGGGTGCGGCGGTCGAACAGGGTCGGCACGATACTGAACGGCAGCGCCTGTTTGCGCGAACGGTTGATCATCGCCAGGGTGTTGACCATGCGTTCCAGGCCTTTGACGGCCAGGTGTTCGGTCTGCACCGGGATCACCAGTTGTTGGCTCGCGGCCAGGGCGTTGACCATCAGCACACCGAGCAACGGCGGGCTGTCGATGATCGCGTAATCGAAGTCCTGCCACAGCTGCGCCAGACTCTTGGCGATCACCAGGCCCAGTCCACTCTGCCCCGGCGACTGACGCTCGAGGGTTGCCAGCGCGGTGCTCGACGGCAGCAGGGAAATGCGTTCATCGCTGGTGGACAGCAGCAACTGGCCCGGCAGGCCTTGCGGCACACTGCCCTTGTGCAGAAACAGGTCGTAGTTGCTGTGTTCCAGGCTGTCGGGGTCGTAACCGAAATAGCTGGTCATCGAGCCGTGCGGGTCGAGATCGACCACGACCACGCGTTTGCCCGCCTCTGCCAGCAAACCGGCTAAAGCGATGGAAGAAGTGGTTTTACCAACACCACCCTTTTGATTGGCGACTGCCCAGACTCTCATTCGGATTGTTCCTCCCGGCCGAGATGCTCGGCCGAGACATGGCTCAGCGTATTAATGCGGGCGACGGAGAATTGACGGCACTCTCGCGTCCCGGCGTCTTGACCGGGGTCGGTGCAGTTTGTGTGCCAGCACGCTTCAACGCGGCGTCCGGTGTTGCATTGGCGGTCCCGGTGCCGGTCAGGCTGCGGCGCACATCGAGATTGCGCGACACCACCAGCACCACGCGACGGTTCTTCGCCCGGCCTTCGGCGGTGGCGTTGTTGGCCACCGGCTGGAATTCGCCGTAACCCACCGAGGCCATGCGGCCAGGGTTGACGCCCTGCATCGCCAGCATGCGCACGATGCTCGCCGAACGCGCCGAAGACAGTTCCCAGTTGGTCGGGTACTGCGCGGTGCGGATCGGTTGATCGTCGGTGAAGCCTTCGACGTGGATCGGGTTGTCGAACGGTTTGAGGATCGCCGCAACCTTGTCGATGATGTTGAACGCGATGTCGCTCGGCATCGCATCACCGCTGCCGAACAACAGGCTGGAGTTGAGCTCGATCTCGACCCACAGCTCGTTGCCGCGCACGGTCATCTGGTTGCTCGCGATCAAGTCGCCGAACGCGGCGCTGATATCGTCGGCAATGCTTTTCAGCGGATCGCTGGCCCCGGCGATGCCGGCATCGACCTGTTCGGAGTCCTTGACCAGCGGCTTGGCCGGGGTCACGGTTTTCGGGCGTTCTTCACCGATCGGGATCGGCTTGAGCGAGCGGTCGGAGTCGGTGAAGACCCCGATCAACGCTTCGGAGATGACCTTGTACTTGCCTTCGTTGATCGACGAGATGGAGTACATCACCACGAAAAAGGCAAAGAGCAAGGTGATGAAGTCGGCGTAGGAAACCAGCCAACGTTCATGGTTTACGTGCTCTTCATGCTGGCGACGACGTGCCATGAGGTTAGTCCCTTAATCCATGAAGCCCTGAAGCTTCAACTCGATGGAGCGTGGGTTTTCACCTTCAGCGATCGACAAAATACCTTCCAACAACATTTCGCGATAACGCGACTGTCGCAACGCGATTGACTTGAGCTTGGCGGCGACCGGCAACAGGATCAGGTTGGCACTGGCCACACCGTAGATGGTGGCGACGAATGCCACGGCGATGCCGTTGCCCAGTTGCGACGGATCGGCCAGGTTGCCCATCACGTGGATCAGGCCCATCACCGCACCGATGATACCGATGGTCGGCGCGTAGCCGCCCATGCTTTCAAAGACCTTGGCGGCTTCGATGTCGCGGGCTTCCTGGGTGTAGAAATCCACTTCAAGGATACTGCGGATCGCTTCCGGCTCGGCGCCGTCGACCAACAGTTGCAGGCCTTTGCGCGAGTAGGCGTCGGGTTCGGCATCCGCCACGCCTTCCAGGCCCAGCAGGCCTTCCTTGCGTGCGGTGAGGCTCCAGTTGACGACGCGGTCGATGCCGCCGGCCAGATCTACACGGGGCGGGAAAAAGATCCAGGCGAGAATCTGCATGGCACGCTTGAACGCGCTCATCGGCGATTGCAGCAAGGCGGCACCGATGGTCCCGCCGAGCACGATCAGCGCCGCCGGGCCGTTGGCCAGTGCGCCGAGGTGACCGCCTTCAAGGAAGTTGCCGCCGATGATGGCGACAAACGCCATGATGATCCCGATAAGGCTTAGAACATCCATCAGATACACGCCTCGACGATGTGCTTGCCGATATCGTCCAGACCGTACACCGCATCCGCGAGGTCAGCTTTGACGATCGCCATCGGCATGCCGTAGATCACGCAACTGGCTTCGTCCTGAGCCCAGACGGTGCTGCCGCCCTGCTTGAGCAGACGCGCGCCTTCGCGACCGTCGGCGCCCATGCCGGTCAGCACGACCGCCAGAACTTTGTCGCTGTAGGATTTCGCCGCGGAACCAAAAGTGATGTCCACGCAAGGCTTGTAGTTCAGACGCTCATCGCCCGGCAGGATTTTCACCGCGCCACGGCCGTCGATCATCATCTGCTTGCCACCCGGCGCCAGCAGCGCCAGGCCCGGACGCAGGATGTCGCCATCCTCGGCTTCCTTGACGCTGATGCGGCACAGCTTGTCCAGACGCTCGGCGAAGGCCTTGGTGAACGCGGCCGGCATGTGCTGGATCAGCACGATCGGTGCCGGGAAGTTGGCCGGCAACTGGGTCAAAACCCGTTGCAGCGCAACCGGGCCACCGGTCGAGGTGCCGATCGCCACCAGCTTGTAGGCCTTGCGTTTCGGCGCCGGCGACGAAGCGCTGGCTGCCGGAGCGCGAGCCGGGGCAGGCGCCGGTGCCGGACGAGCCGGAGCACTGTGGCTGCCAAAGCTCGATGTTGGCGCCGGAGCCGGAGCCGGAGCCGGTGCAGGTGCAGCAGCTGGCGCCGGCGCACTGTAGGCACTGAAACGACGGTTACTGCGCGAGATGCTGTGCACCTTCTCGCACAGCAGTTGCTTGACCTTCTCCGGATTGCGCGAGATGTCTTCGAAATTCTTCGGCAGGAAATCCACCGCGCCGGCATCCAGCGCATCCAGGGTCACCCGGGCGCCTTCATGGGTCAGCGAGGAGAACATCAACACCGGGGTCGGGCAGCGCTGCATGATGTGCCGCACCGCCGTGATGCCATCCATCATCGGCATCTCGTAGTCCATGGTGATCACGTCCGGCTTGAGGGCCAGGGCCTGATCGATCGCCTCTTTACCGTTGGTTGCCGTACCGACAACCTGGATGCTCGGATCCGCTGAAAGAATTTCCGAGACGCGGCGGCGGAAAAAACCCGAATCGTCCACCACCAGGACTTTGACTGCCATAAACACTCCATTAGGTGCAGCGGGACGTTGTCGCCCCGCCGCCCCGGATTCAAATACGCCGTGCGGCGTAACGCTTGAGCATGCTTGGAACATCGAGAATCAGCGCAATGCGGCCGTCACCGGTAATGGTGGCGCCGGACATGCCCGGGGTTCCCTGCAGCATTTTGCCCAATGGCTTGATGACCACTTCTTCCTGGCCGACCAGTTGATCGACGACGAAGCCGATCCGCTGGGTGCCCACCGAAAGGATCACCACATGGCCTTCGCGCTGCTCTTCGTGAGCGGCGGAGCTGACCAGCCAGCGCTTGAGGTAGAACAATGGCAGCGCCTTGTCCCGCACGATCACCACTTCCTGGCCGTCCACCACGTTGGTGGTCGACAGGTCGAGGTGGAAGATTTCGTTGACGTTCACCAGCGGGAACGCGAACGCCTGGTTGCCGAGCATCACCATCAGGGTCGGCATGATCGCCAGCGTCAGCGGCACCTTGATGACGATTTTCGAGCCGGCGCCCTTGGTCGAGTAGATGTTGATCGAACCGTTGAGCTGGGAAATCTTGGTCTTCACCACGTCCATGCCGACACCACGGCCGGACACGTCGGAGATCTCGGTCTTGGTCGAGAAGCCCGGGGCGAAGATCAGGTTGTAGCACTCGGTGTCGCTCAGGCGATCGGCGGCATCCTTGTCCATCACACCGCGTTTCACGGCGATGGCGCGCAGGACGTTCGGGTCCATGCCTTTACCGTCGTCGGAGATCGACAGCAGGATGTGGTCGCCTTCCTGTTCAGCGGCCAGGATCACCTTGCCGCCACGGGCCTTGCCCGAGGCTTCGCGTTCTTCCGGCGACTCGATGCCGTGGTCGACCGCGTTGCGCACCAAGTGGACCAGCGGGTCGGCCAGTGCCTCGACGAGGTTCTTGTCGAGGTCGGTCTCTTCGCCCACCAGTTCCAGGTTAATTTCTTTCTTGAGCTGACGCGCGAGGTCGCGAACCAGACGCGGGAAGCGGCCGAAGACTTTCTTGATCGGCTGCATCCGGGTCTTCATGACAGCGGTCTGCAGGTCGGCGGTGACCACGTCGAGGTTCGACACGGCCTTCTGCATCGACTCGTCGCCGCTGTTCAGGCCCAGGCGCACCAGACGGTTACGCACCAGTACCAGCTCGCCGACCATGTTCATGATTTCGTCGAGACGTGCGGTGTCCACACGCACGGTGGTCTCGGCTTCACTCGCCGGTTTTTCCGGTGGCGGAGTCGCCGGAGCACGGGCCGGAGCCGGTGCAGCAGCGGCAGCCGGTTTGGCCGGTTCGGCTTTGGGCTCGGGCGCTTTTGCAGCGGGTTTTGCCGCAGCGGCCGGAGCCTTGGCGGCAGGCGCTGCAACAGCGGAAGCATTGCCGGCCGTTACAACGGCACCGGTGTTGACGTCTGTGAACTTGCCTTTGCCATGCAGATCGTCGAGCAGCGATTCGAACTCGTGGTCGGTGATCAGATCGCTGCCGGCTGCAGCCGCTGCCGGGGCAGCATTCGCATTTGCAGGGACGGAAGCAATCGCCGACTCCAGCGCATCGACAGCAAAGTTGCCCTTGCCGTGCAACTGATCGAGCAAGGCTTCGAATTCGTCGTCGGTGATGTCCGAGCTGTCGCCCGCCGCCGGAGCCGCAGGCGCAGCGGCAGCCGGTGCCACGGCGTCCGCCGCGAACTGGCCCTTGCCGTGCAACTGGTCGAGCAGCGACTCGAACTCGGCGTCGGTGATTTCATCGCTGGCCGCTTCGTCGGAAGCAGGCGCAGCGGCAGCCGCCGGGGCTTCGGCTTCGGCCTTGACGGCGTTCAGCGAGTCCAGCAGCTGTTCAAATTCGTTATCGGTGATGTCACCGGAGTCGCCGGTTTCGTTTTCAACGACCAGCTCTTCGATCATCTCGGCCACAGGCGAAGCCGGAGCTTCATCCGCCGATTGCGGTTCGGCCAGGCGCGCCAGGGCGGCCAGCAGTTCCGGGGTTGCAGCGGTGATCGGGCTGCGATCGCGGACTTCGCTGAACATGCTGTTCACCGCGTCCAGCGCTTCGAGCACCACGTCCATCAGTTCTGCATCTACGCGACGCTCACCCTTGCGCAGGATGTCGAACACGTTTTCGGCGATGTGACAGCACTCCACCAGCTCGTTGAGCTGAAGGAAGCCGGCGCCCCCTTTTACAGTGTGGAAACCGCGAAAAATTGCGTTGAGCAGATCTGCGTCATCCGGGCGGCTTTCCAGCTCGACCAGTTGTTCGGACAGTTGCTCAAGAATCTCGCCGGCCTCAACCAGGAAATCCTGAAGGATCTCTTCATCGGCGCCGAAGCTCATTAATGGGGTGCTCCTACAGGTCTAAAAACCCAAAAAAACTCAAAATCCAAGGCTGGATAGCAAATCGTCCACATCGTCCTGACCGGACACAACGTCTTCTCGTTTATCGGCATGAATCTGCGGACCTTCACCCTGCGAGAGATGTTTTTGTGGATCTTTTTCAGCGAGCATCGCCGCACGGTCATGTTCGATGCCCGCAAAGCGGTCAACCTGACTGGCCATAAGGACGAGTTTGAGCAGATTGCTTTCGACTTCGGTGACCAGTTGGGTCACGCGCTTGATCACCTGACCGGTGAGGTCCTGGTAATCCTGGGCCAGCAGGATGTCGTTGAGGTTGCTCGACACCGCGCGGTTGTCCGCGCTGCTGCGTGACAGAAAACCGTCGACCCGGCGCGCCAGTTCGCGGAACTCTTCAGCCCCGACTTCGCGGCGCATGAAACGTCCCCAGTCGGCACTCAATGCCTGGGCTTCATCAGCCAGACCATTGACCACCGGCGTGGCGCTTTCCACCAGATCCATGGTGCGGTTGGCCGCGGCTTCGGTCAGCTTGACCACATAGCCCAGGCGCTCGGTCGCATCAGTGATCTGCGACACTTCCTCGGCCTGCGGCATGTGCGGGTCGATCTGGAAGTTGACGATTGCACTGTGCAGTTCGCGCGTGAGCTTGCCGACTTCCTGGTACAGGCCACGGTCACGGGTCTGATTGAGCTCATGGATCAGTTGCACAGCGTCGCCGAACCTGCCTTTTTCAAGGCTTTCGACCAGTTCGACCGCGTGTTTTTTCAGCGTCGACTCGAAGTCGCCCTGTGAAGATTCTTTATGCTCCATAGCTCCCCCGCGCGTCATCAGCCGATGCGTTCGAAAATCTTCTCGATTTTTTCTTTCAGCGCCTGAGCCGTGAAAGGTTTGACCACGTAGCCGTTAACGCCGGCCTGGGCCGCTTCGATGATCTGCTCGCGCTTGGCTTCAGCGGTCACCATCAGCACCGGCAGGTGCTTGAGTTTTTCATCGGCGCGCACGTGACGCAGCAGGTCGATACCGGTCATGCCGGGCATGTTCCAGTCGGTCACCAGAAAGTCGATGCTGCCGCTGTTGAGCACCGGAATGGCGGTGGTGCCATCGTCGGCTTCAACGGTGTTGGTGAACCCGAGGTCACGCAACAGGTTCTTGATGATCCGCCGCATCGTTGAGAAGTCATCAACGATGAGGATTTTCATGTCTTTGTTCAATTCGACCTCCAAGCAGTCTTAAACGCGTCCAGCACCTGGACGCGCCATTTCAATCAATCCGGCAAAGCACTCGATGACTGTCTGGAGCACAACAGAGCAAGACCGGTGCCGTTCACCACCGCACCAGCCTCGTTCGCAGTGTCCCCACACTGCCTTCAGCGCGCTCGCCACTCCCCCAAACGCCCCCGCAAGCGGGCCGCGCACTGGCTGTGTAACTGGCTGACCCGCGATTCACTGACGCCAAGGACTTCACCGATTTCCTTGAGGTTCAGTTCTTCGTCGTAGTACAGCGCCAACACCAGTCGCTCACGCTCCGGCAAATTGGCAATCGCGTCCGCCAGCGCCGCCTGGAAGCGTTCATCTTCCAGATCGCGTGACGGCTCAAGATGAGCACTGGCGCCATCCTCGTGCAGCCCTTCGTGTTCGCCGTCCTGCAACAGGTCGTCGAAACTGAACAGTCGGCTGCCCAGGGTGTCGTTCAAAATCCCGTAGTAATCGTCGAGACTCAACTGGAGTTCGGCCGCAACCTCGTGATCTTTAGCGTCACGGCCGGTTTTAGCTTCAATCGAGCGAATCGCGTCGCTGACCATACGGGTATTGCGGTGAACCGAGCGCGGTGCCCAGTCCCCTTGCGTACTTCATCGAGCATCGCGCCACGGATCCGGATGCCCGCGTACGTTTCGAAACTGGCGCCCTTGCTGGCGTCGTATTTGGTCGAGACTTCGAGCAGGCCGATCATCCCGGCCTGGATCAGGTCTTCGACCTGCACACTGGCCGGCAACCGCGCCAGCAAGTGGTAGGCGATGCGTTTGACCAGTGGCGCGTAACGCTCGATCAGCTCGTACTGCGCGTCACGCGCCGACTTTTTGTAAAGGTTCATACCGCTGGCGGTCATAGCACAGGTCCTGCCGTTTGCTGCACGAGGCGCTCGACGAAAAATTCGAGATGGCCGCGCGGGTTGGCGGGCAGCGGCCAGGTGTCGACCTTTTGCGCGATCGCCTTGAATGCCAGTGCGCACTTGGAACGCGGGAAGGCTTCATAGACCGCACGCTGCTTCTGCACCGCCTTGCGCACGCTTTCGTCGTAAGGCACCGCACCGACGTATTGTAAGGCGACGTCGAGGAAGCGATCCGTGACCTTGGTCAACTTCGCGAACAGGTTGCGACCTTCCTGCGGGCTCTGGGCCATGTTGGCCAGGACGCGGAAGCGGTTCATGCCGTAATCGCGGTTGAGCAGCTTGATCAGCGCGTAGGCGTCGGTGATCGAGGTCGGCTCATCGCAGACCACCAGCAACACTTCTTGCGCCGCGCGAACGAAACTGACTACCGAGTCACCAATACCCGCAGCGGTGTCGATCACCAGCACGTCGAGATTGTCGCCGATGTCGCTGAACGCCTGGATCAGGCCGGCATGCTGGGCCGGGCTCAGATGAACCATGCTTTGCGTGCCGGAAGCGGCCGGCACGATGCGGATCCCGCCGGGACCTTGCAACAGCACGTCGCGCAGCTCGCAGCGGCCCTCGATCACATCGGCCAAAGTACGTTTGGGCGTCAGGCCCAGCAGAACGTCGACGTTCGCCAGACCCAGGTCGGCATCCAGCAGCATGACCCGACGGCCAAGCTCTGCCAGCGCCAGGGACAAGTTCACTGACACGTTAGTCTTGCCGACGCCACCTTTGCCGCCGGTCACCGCGATCACCTGTACGGGATGCATGCTGCCCATGTTATTTCTTTACCTTGTCTTGCATAGACGGAGGCCACATTACTGGCTGCGCGTTCACAACCGGAACAATGCGTGGCAGACCATCGATGTAGGTACAAAAACTGTTCATTACCTCAGCCAACCTGCTTGGTCGGGCTGTGGTAGATATCAGCGAACATGTCAGCCATGGCTTCTTCGCTGGGTTCTTCCTGCATTTGCACGCTGACGGCGCGGCTGACCAATTGATGACGGCGCGGCAGATGCAGATCATCCGGAATCCGTGGGCCGTCGGTCAGGTAGGCGACCGGCAGTTCATGACTGATCGCCAGGCTCAGCACTTCGCCAAGGCTGGCCGTCTCATCCAGTTTAGTCAGGATGCAGCCGGCGAGCCCGCAACGCTTGTAACTGTGATAAGCGGCGGTTAGAACCTGTTTCTGGCTGGTGGTTGCCAATACCAGATAATTTTTCGACCGAATGCCACGACCGGCCAGACTTTCCAGCTGCATGCGCAGTGCCGGATCGCTGGCCTGGAGGCCGGCGGTGTCGATCAGCACCACGCGTTTGCGCAGCAGTGGATCCAGCGCCTGCACCAGGGACTGGCCAGGGTCGACGTGGGTCACCGACACATTGAGGATCCGGCCCAGGGTTTTCAACTGTTCCTGAGCACCGATGCGGAAACTGTCCATGCTCACCAGCGCAATGTTCTGCGCGCCGTACTTGAGCACGTAACGGGCCGCCAGTTTGGCCAGGGTGGTGGTCTTGCCCATGCCGGCCGGGCCGACCATGGCAATCACACCGCCCTCTTCCAGCGGCTCGACTTCCGGTGTGGCGATCATCCGCGCCAGGTGCGCGAGCAGCATGCGCCAGGCCTGACGAGGTTCTTCGATATCGCTGGTCAGCGCCAGCAGGTCGCGGGACAACGGGCCGGACAAGCCGATGCGTTGCAGACGACGATAGAGGTTGGCCTGGGCCGGACGGCTGCCTTGCAGCTGATTCCAGGCCAGGGTGCCGAGCTGCACTTCCATCAGCTCGCGCAGGCTGTTGAGTTCGAAACGCATCGAATCCAGCGCACGCGGATCGACGCCAGCGGCAGCCGGAGCAGGTGCCGGGGCTGGACGGGCCGGTGCGGCGTACGTCGGTTCTGTCAGAGGCTCGGCTGCTGTCAGCGGCAGGCCGGCGGTCAATGGCAGACCGGAGAACAACTGGCGATTGGTGTTGCCGTCGGCCTCACCACGCATGCTCAGCTCGGCCTGGGCGGTGACGATGCGCGACTGGGTCTTGCGCAGCTCGTCTTCGAGTTCCATGTTCGGAACCCGTGGCGCCAGCGCCGACAGTTTGTAATCCAGCGCCGCCGTCAGCTCGACACCGCCGGCAATGCGGCGGTTGCCAATGATGGCGGCATCAGCGCCCAGCTCATCACGAACCAGCTTCATGGCCTGACGCATATCGGCGGCGAAAAAAACGCTTAACTTGCATAAACCACTACCTCAGCCGTTGGGCCCTACTGTCGCAACGATGGTCACTTGCTTGTTGTCCGGAATTTCCTGGTAGGCCAGCACATGCAGTCCGGGAACTGCCAGGCGACCAAAGCGCGAGAGCATCGCGCGAACCGGGCCTGCTACCAACAGGATCACCGGCTGACCTTGCATTTCCTGACGCTGCGCCGCTTCGATGAGCGAACGTTGCAGCTTCTCGGCCATGCTTGGCTCCAGCAGAACGCCCTCTTCCGAGCCTTGTCCTGCCTTCTGCAGACTATTGAGCAATATTTGTTCCAACCTTGGCTCCAGCGTGATGACTGGCAGCTCGGACTCAGTCCCTACAATGCTTTGGACGATTGCACGGGATACGCCAACCCGCACAGCGGCCACCAAAGCGGCGGTATCTTGACTCTTGGCGGCATTGTTGGCGATGGCTTCGGCAATGCTGCGGATGTCGCGCACCGGCACGTGTTCGGCCAGCAGCGCCTGCAACACTTTCAGCAGCTGCGACAACGTGACCACACCCGGCACCAGCTCTTCCGCCAGTTTCGGCGAGCTCTTGGCCAGCAATTGCATGAGTTGCTGCACTTCCTCGTGGCCGATCAGCTCGCTGGAGTGCTTGTACAGAATCTGGTTCAAGTGGGTGGCGACCACGGTGCTGGCGTCCACCACGGTGTAACCGAGCGATTGCGCCTGGGCGCGCTGGCTGACTTCGATCCACACCGCCTCCAGGCCGAAAGCCGGATCTTTGGCGGTGATGCCGTTGAGCGTGCCGTAGACCTGCCCCGGGTTGATCGCCAGTTCGCGATCCGGGTAGATCTCGGCCTCGGCCAGGATCACCCCCATCAGGGTCAGGCGATAGGCGCTCGGTGCCAGATCGAGGTTGTCGCGGATGTGCACGGTCGGCATCAGGAAGCCCAGATCCTGCGAGAGCTTCTTGCGCACGCCCTTGATCCGCGCCAGCAACTGGCCGCCCTGGTTGCGGTCCACCAGCGGAATCAGGCGATAGCCGACTTCCAGGCCGATCATGTCGATGGGCGTCACGTCGTCCCAGCCCAGTTCCTTGGTTTCCATGGCGCGGGCCGGCGACGGCAGCAGTTCCTGCTGACGCTTGACCTCTTCCAGCGCCTGCACCTTGGCCACGTTCTGCTTCTTCCAGAACAGGTATGCGCCACCGGCAGCCAGGGCGGCCATGGTCAGGAACGAGAAGTGCGGCATGCCCGGCACCAGGCCCATGACCGCCATCAGACCGGCCGCCACCGCCAGCGCTTTCGGCGAGGCGAACATCTGGCGATTGATCTGCTTGCCCATGTCTTCCGAACCGGAAGCACGGGTCACCATGATCGCTGCAGCTGTAGATAACAACAGTGATGGCAATTGCGCCACTAAACCGTCACCGATGGTCAGCAGGGCATAAACCTTGCCGGCGTCAGCGAAGGACATGTTGTGCTGGAAGATACCGACGGCCATGCCGCCGATGAGGTTGATGAACAGAATCAGCAGGCCGGCGATGGCGTCACCGCGCACGAATTTGCTGGCACCGTCCATCGAACCGTAGAACTCTGCTTCCTGGGCCACTTCCTGACGGCGGGCCTTGGCCTGGGTCTGGTCGATCAGGCCGGCGTTGAGGTCGGCGTCGATCGCCATTTGTTTGCCGGGCATCGCATCGAGGGTGAAGCGCGCGCTCACCTCGGAAATCCGCCCGGCACCCTTGGTCACTACGACGAAGTTGATGATCATCAAAATCGCGAAGACCACGATACCCACCACGTAGTTACCGCCGATCACCACCTCACCGAAGGCCTGGATCACCTTACCGGCAGCGGCGTGGCCGTCCTGACCGTGGAGCATCACCACCCGCGTCGACGCCACGTTCAGCGCCAGTCGCAACAGCGTCGCCACCAGCAGGATCGTCGGGAACACCGCAAAGTCCAGCGGCCGCAACGCGTACACGCAGACCAGCAGCACGACGATGGACAGGGCAATGTTAAAGGTGAAGAACACGTCGAGCAGGAACGGCGGCACCGGCAACATCATCATCGCCAGCATGACCAGCAGCAACAGCGGCACACCCAGATTGCCCCGACTGAGGTCGGCAATGTTCGAGCGAGCACTGTTGATTAACTGAGAGCGATCCACCGGTTTTCCCCGTTCCTTTAAAGCAAACTTTTGACGCCCGGAGCGGGCGCACGGCGGCTACTGCAAGAAGCCTTCCAACTTTTGCCGATGATTGAAACAGAGGGGTTTGAGCGCGGTTTTTCTGCTGGGCGGGATGTCGCTTTCGCGAGCAAGCTCGCTCCCACAATGGAACGCGGTCAACTGTGGGAGCGACGGTGCGACGATTCGACTTGCTCGCGAAGAGGCCCGAGAAATCAGCATAAAGCGCCATTTAAATTCGGGTGTTTAAAAGACACCTCCAGACACGCCTTGGAGGCTACGAATCCTTGCGCCATTGCCTACAGCTACGCCAGAATCCGCCGGCTTGTGCGCTTTGGGGTCGGATTCTATTGTGGATCGGTCGCTGACGAATCAGCGATCGGGTTTAGCGACTCGAATCATAAATAGGTGCACCAGCGCTCCATGCCTTGTGGCAGATTCAATGTCTGCAACTCCGCTATGGTGGCTGTATGCGGGAGACCCTCGGGTCTGCCGGGTGCCTATAACCGGTTCGCTAACCTGCGTACAGCCGCCACCTTACTGTTTAGCGACAGTTCCGGGCGGCTCCACTTAATAGGAGCTTCACCATGATCAAACCAACACCCAACCCACCCGAAACCGACCCTGCCTCGCCCTACGAATCCCTCGACTCCAGAAAGCTGCACGAAGCCGCCGACCGCGCCCTCGATCACTATCTCTGCCCGCCCGGCGCCACGCCACCGCCACGCAGAACCCGCCGGATGTTTGCCGTCACCGCAGACTTCAAAAACGAAGAGCTGCTGGTCGAGCTCTGCGAAACCCTCGCTTCTGCCAGAACCATCGCCAATGACTTCGCCCACCTCATGCCCGCCTCGCAACGCAGAACGCTGACGGGTATCGGGCAACTGATCATGCTCGGGGAGCTGGCAGCGAATCGGGTGCTGAATAATCTGGAACTGACGCCGTCGCCGAACCCCGCGTAAAGGCTTGAGTGATGTGTCGCGGCAACTGACGCCTTCGCGGGCAAGCCCGCTCCCACAGGTTTAGCGTCGCTCGGGAAATATGAGCACGCCACAAATCACTGTGGGAGCGGCGGTGCGACGATTCGACTTGCCCGCGAAGGCGGCCTCACAAGCGACACAGGTCATCAGGCATAAAAAAACCGCCTCCGGGCTCAACCGGATGGCGGTTTTTTGTTTCATCAGGAATCGCGCCGCAGATCCGGCGGAATCGGCAGGTCGTCCTTGAGCGGTTCCGGGAACTTGCCCTTGCCCGCGCGGTGCTGGCGGATCTGGTAGACGTAGGCCAGTACCTGGGCGACCGCGAGGTACAGGCCGCCGGGAATCTCTTCTTCCAGCTCGGTGGAGTAGTAGATCGAACGCGCCAGGGCCGGCGATTCGAGCAGCATGACTTCGTTGGCCACGGCGATTTCGCGGATCTTCAGCGCCAGGAAGTCGCTACCCTTGGCCAGCAGCACCGGCGCCCCGCCCTTCTCCGAGTCGTATTTGAGGGCTACGGCGTAGTGCGTCGGGTTGGTGATGACCACGTCGGCATCCGGGATCGCGGCCATCATCCGCCGCTGCGACATCTCGCGCTGCACCTGACGGATCCGCTGCTTGACCTCCGGCCGGCCTTCCTGATCCTTGTGCTCGTCGCGCACTTCCTGCTTGGTCATCTTGAGCTTCTTGATGCTTTCCCAGATCTGCACGGGCACATCGACGGCCGCGATGATGATCAGACCGCAGGCCATCCACAGCGTGCTCCAGCCCACCACTTGCAGGCTGTGAATGATGGCCCGGTCGATGGGTTCGTGAGCGATGCGCAGCAGGTCGTCGACATCCCCGGACAGCACCACCAGCGCCACGGCCAGAATGATCAGGAATTTGGCCAGCGCCTTGAGCAGTTCGATCACCGACTTCATGGAGAACATGCGCTTGAACCCCGAAGCGGGGTTCATCCGACTGAACTTGGGTGCCAGAGAGCCCGCGGCGAACAGCCAGCCGCCAAGTGCGATCGGCCCGAGAAACGCAGCCAGCAGCAAAGTGATCATGATCGGCTGGATCGCCACCAGCGCTGTCAGCCCGGAGCTCATCAGGAACTTGCCCATGGCGCCCTGATCCATGATCACTTCCCGCGACAGCGTGAAGTTCATGCGCATCAGTTCCATCAGGTCCTGCGCCAGCATGCCGCCGAACACCAGCAGCGCACCGGAACCGGCGAGCATGATGGCCAAGGTGTTGAGTTCCTTGAGCGCGCAATCTCACCCTTTTCCCGGGAGTCCTTCTTGCGCTTCTCCGTGGGGTCTTCTGTTTTATCCTGACCGCTCTCGCTCTCTGCCATGACTCAGCGCGCCTGTGCCAGTTCGCGTAGCAGCTGCAAGGCTTCGACGGCCAGCGGCTGATACTGATTGAGAATGTCTGCCAGACCGACCCAGACGATGAACAGACCGAGCACCAGGGTCAGCGGGAAACCGATCGCAAAAATGTTCAGTTGCGGCGCGGCGCGGGTCATCACACCGAACGCAATGTTGACCACCAGCAGCGCGGTGACGGCCGGCAGCACCAGCATCAATGCTGCGCCCAGCACCCAGCCGAGCTTACCGGCCAGCTCCCAGTAATGCGCGGTCATCAGACCGGCGCCAACCGGCAGTGTGGTGAAACTTTCAGTCAGCACTTCAAAGACTACAAGGTGACCGTTCATGCCGAGAAACAGCAGCGTCACCAGCATGGTGAAGAACTGCCCGATCACCGCCACCGACACGCCGTTGGTGGGGTCGATCATCGAAGCGAAGCCCATGCCCATCTGAATCGCAACGATCTGCCCCGCGATCACGAACGCCTGGAAGAACAGCTGCAAAGAGAAGCCCAGCACGGCACCGACCAGGATCTGCTCGGCGATCAACAACAAGCCGCTGAGATCGAGAGGACTGACCGCCGGCATGGGCGGCAGATTGGGCGAGATCACCACGGTGATCGCCAGTGCGAGGTACAGGCGGATGCGTTTGGGAACCAGCGTAGTGCCGAAGACCGGCATCACCATCAGCATCGAGCCGATGCGAAACAGCGGCAGCATGAACGTCGCCACCCAGGTACTGATCTGGGTGTCGGTCAACTGAAGCAGCGATTGCATGACCTAGCCGATGACCAGCGGAATGTTTTTGTACAGCTGGATGATGTATTCCATAAAGGTCTGGATGATCCACGGACCGCCGACGATCAGGGTCACCAGCATCACCAGCAGACGCGGCAGAAAGCTCAGGGTCTGTTCGTTGATCTGCGTCGCGGCCTGGAACATCGACACCAGCAGGCCCACCAGCAGACTCGGGACCACCAGGATCGCGACCATCATCGTGGTCAGCCACAAGGCTTCGCGAAAGATGTCGACCGCTACTTCTGGGGTCATGGCGAAACACCTCCGAAACTGCTGGCCAAGGTGCCAATGATCAGCGCCCATCCGTCAACCAGCACGAACAGCATGATCTTGAACGGCAGGGAAATGATCAGCGGCGACAGCATCATCATACCCATCGCCATCAGCACACTGGCCACGACCAGGTCGATGATCAGGAACGGGATGAAGATCATGAAGCCGATCTGGAACGCGGTTTTCAGCTCGGACGTAACGAACGCCGGTACCAGAATGGTCAGCGGCGCCTGATCCGGCGTCGCGATATCGGTGCGCTTGGACAGGCGCATGAACAGCTCCAGATCACTGGAGCGAGTCTGGGCGAGCATGAAGTCCTTGATCGGCACCTGAGCCTTTTCCACCGCTTGCTGGGCGGTGAGCTTCTCCGCCAGATACGGTTGCAGTGCATCGTTGTTCACCCGGTCGAACACCGGCGCCATGATGAACAGGGTCAGGAACAGCGCCATGCCGGTGAGGATCTGGTTCGACGGTGTCTGTTGCAGGCCGAGGGCCTGACGCAGGATCGAGAAGACGATGATGATCCGGGTGAAGCTGGTCATCAGGATGACGGCGGCCGGGATGAAGCTCAGCGCCGTCATGATCAGCAGGATCTGCAGGCTGACCGAATACTCCTGCGCCCCGTTGGCGTTGGTGCCCAGGGTGACCGCCGGGATCGACAACGGATCGGCGGCGAACGCCAGTGGCGCGGCCAACATCAAGGCCAGGGTCAAGACGATGCGCAACGCACCCATTACTTCTTATCCTTCTGATCCTTGCCGAGGATCTTCAACAGATGCTGGGCAAATTCCGGAGTCGCTTTTTCGGAGGTGGCCGGGACGTCCACCGGTTCCTTGAGTACGTGCAGCGCGGTGATCGTGCCGGGACTCAGGCCAAGCAGGATCTGCTCGTTGCCGACCTGAACCAGCATCAAGCGGTCACGCGGTCCGAGGGCGCGGGAACCGATCAGTTCGATCACCTGGCCCTTGCCCGCCGGCCCTGCGTTCTGCACCCGGCGAAGCAGCCAGGCGAGGAAGAAGATCAATCCCAGCACCAGCAGCAGGCCGAACACCAGTTGCGTCAATTGCCCGGCGACGCCACTGCTGACCGCCGGAGCAATCGCGGGCGCCGCGGGAGCCGCAGCCGCAGCCGCAGTCGCAGGCTCGGCGGCCATGACCGTCAATGGCAGCGCCAGCACCGCGGCCAGCAAGGAACCCAGAACCTTTTTCACTCAGCGCAGCTTCTTGATGCGTTCGCTTGGGCTGATCACGTCGGTCAGGCGGATGCCGAACTTTTCGTTGACCACAACCACTTCGCCGTGAGCGATGAGGGTGCCGTTGACCAGCACGTCCAGCGGCTCACCGGCCAGACGATCGAGCTCGATCACCGAACCCTGGTTGAGTTGCAGCAGGTTGCGGATGTTGATGTCGGTGCTGCCCACTTCCATCGAGATCGACACCGGAATGTCGAGAATCACGTCCAGGTTCGGACCGTCCAGACTGACCGGCTCGTTGCTCTTCGGCACGCTGCCGAACTCTTCCATCGGCAGACGGTTGGAGCTCGAAACGCCAGCGTCGGCGGCCAGCAGCGCGTCGATGTCGGCCTGCCCGGCTTCACCGGTTTCTTCCAGGGCGGCAGCCCACTCGTCGGCCAGTGCCTGATCGTCCTGGGCGTTCATTTCGTCGTTCATCATTTGTCCTCGGCGGGCAACAATTCAGTTAAAGGCGTAAGGGGTGTTGCGCCGCTTCAGCGGCGCTCGATCGGCTCGATCACCTGCAACGCGAGGTTGCCTTTGTGCGAGCCCATCTTGACCTTGAAGGCCGGCACGCCGTTGGCGCGCATGATCATGTCTTCCGGCATCTCGACCGGGATCACATCACCCGGCTGCATGTGCAGGATGTCGCGCAGTTTCAACTGGCGGCGAGCCACGGTGGCACCGATCGGCACGTCGACATCCAGCACGTCCTGACGCAGGGCGTTGACCCAGCGCTCGTCCTGGTCGTCGAGGTCCGACTGGAAACCGGCGTCGAGCATTTCGCGCACCGGCTCGATCATCGAGTACGGCATGGTCACGTGCAGGTCGCCGCCACCGCCGTCGAGTTCGATGTGGAACGTGGAGACCACGATCGCTTCGCTCGGGCCGACAATGTTGGCCATGGCCGGGTTCACTTCCGAGTTGATGTACTCGAAGTTGACTTCCATGATCGCCTGCCAGGCTTCTTTCAGGTCGACGAACGCCTGCTCCAGCACCATGCGCACCACGCGCAGTTCGGTCGGGGTGAATTCACGCCCTTCGATCTTGGCGTGACGGCCGTCGCCGCCGAAGAAGTTGTCCACCAGTTTGAACACCAGTTTGGCGTCGAGGATGAACAGCGCGGTGCCGCGCAGGGGTTTGATCTTGACCAGGTTGAGACTGGTCGGTACGTACAGCGAGTGCACGTATTCGCCGAACTTCATCACCTGCACGCCACCGACGGCAACGTCCGCCGAGCGGCGCAGCATGTTGAACATGCTGATGCGGGTGTAGCGGGCAAAACGCTCGTTGATCATTTCCAGAGTCGGCATGCGTCCACGGACGATGCGATCCTGGCTGGTCAGGTCGTAGCTTTTGACACTGCCGGGTTCGGCAGCGTTATCGGTCTGTACCAGACCATCGTCGACACCATGCAACAGCGCGTCGATTTCATCCTGGGACAGCAGATCCTGCACGGCCATGTCGTGTTCCTACTGCAGTACGAAATTAGTGAAAAGCAACTGTTCGATCACCACTTTGCCCAGCTCTTTCTGCGCCACTTCCTGGACGCTGGCCGTGGCCTTCTGGCGCAACATCTCCTGGCCGACCGGGGTCGCCAAAGTGGCGAAATCCTGACCGGAGAAGAGCATCACCAGGTTATTGCGGATCACCGGCATGTGCACTTTAAGCGCTTCCAGATCAGCCTGATTGCGCGCGAGCATGGTGATGCTCACCTGCATGTAGCGCTGACGGCCGTTCTGGTTGTAGTTGGCCACGAAGGCCGGCGCCATCGGCTCGAAAATCGCCGGCTGCTTGCCGACCGGAGCGGTTTCCACGGCAGCCGCAGGTTTGCTCTGGGCGCTGTGCATGAAGAACCACGTCGCCCCCACAGACGCGCCGATGGCCAGCAGCAACCCGAGCACGATCGCGATGATCATCTTGAGTTTGCCTTTGGTTGCGGGGTCTTTTACTGCTGCTGCTTCGCTCTTCGCCATGCCAATAATCCGTCACTAATCGGGTTTTCACAGTCGCACGGCAAGGCAAGAGCAAGTGTTATGCCAGAAGTGTCGGAGGGGAATGGAGAGCGGTGGCAAAACAGATGAGGGAGCGGACAGGGCCGCTCCCTCGGGGAAGGATGAATCAGGCGTAATAGTCGACGGCGCTGGAGCCGATCACGTGAGTAGTCGCGGCAGCCGCTTCAGCCACGGCCGCAGACGTCAGCTCTTCTTCCGAAGAGTCCAGGCGACCGCCGGCGGCGCTGGTACGCCCCGTCTGGCCCTGCTGGGGCTGCTCCTGACCCTGCCCTTGCCAGCCACGGTTCTGGTCGGAAACGTTGACATCGACCTGCCCCATGCCCTGCTGGGTGAACATGTCACGCAGGCGATGCATCTGGCCGTCGAGGGCTTCGCGAACGCTCGGGTGAGCACTCATGAAGGTCACCTGGGTTTGCTGGTCCGGCACCATGTTCACCCGGATATCCAGGCGACCCAGCTCAGCCGGCTGCAACTGGATATCGGCAGACTTCAGGTTGTTGCTCGACAGGTACATGACGCGGTTGACCACCTCTTCGGTCCAGCCGTTCTGATGCATGGCGATCGGCTGGTTCACCGGTACTGCGTTGGCGGTTTTCGGTGTGGCGGCCTGAGTCAGTGCCGCCAGACGGTTGGCGAAATCATCGACGCGGGTATCGCTGGTGGCGGATTTCAGGTCTTTCAGACCATCGTCGATCAGACCACTGAAGGCTTTTTCGCCGCCCTGACTGGTGCTGTCCTTGTCGGCCTGCACATCCAGCATGCTGGCCATGCCGGCAGCGAAGGTCTGAGCCGAGGTCAATTCACCGTCAGCCTGAGCCTGGGCCGGCGTCGCCTTGGGTTGCGACTGGCTGGACGCGGAAATGTGACCGCTCTGCTCCATCGCCATACGCAAGGCCGGCATCGAATCGAGTGGATCGGCCTCGGGATCGAAATCACTGTCGGCGGCAGGCGCTGCCGTGGCAGCAGCCGGCAATGCCGCCACCGCCGGCGCCTGGGTCTCTGGCTTCACCGGAGGTGTTTCAACGACCGGCGCAGCGACAACCGGTGGCGTGACGACCGGCTGCACGACCTGCATCAGCGCCGGGTCCAGCGTCGGATCCACAATCGGCGTGGTGTCGGCGACCGGCGTGGTCGGCGTATCGGAGGTATCGTCGCTGGCGACCTTGTCGTCCGCAGCTGTCGAAGACGTTTTATCGGCGGGCAAGGCTTTGCCGCTATCGGCAACGGTCGCGTCCGGAGCGGCAGACTGATCCTTGCCGGCGTCTTTCTTGCCGCTGTTGTCGGCGGCCTTGTCGCGTGCGGGTTTTACCGAGTTGTCGACCGTGACGGCAGGCTTGTTCTGCCCCTGATCGGCAAACACCTGAGCGAAGCTCGATGCCTTGTCCCCGGGGCCTGCGGCCACCACTGACGTTTTGGCAGAGGCGGCTTGCGCCTTGGCCTGGGCGGCAGTCTGAATAAGAATGTTAGGGGTTGCAGGCATGGCACGGTCTCCGCTGCACTGGGATCGTAGGTACAGTTGAACGAGATGACTGCAAGTGCCGGGCCAGTTTCGTCCGGCGCCGGATAAAAACGCCGGACGGTTGACTCAATGGGCGGGAGAGCGCTGTCGCTCGGCTTCATAGACGGGGCGCACATCCGCAAACTCGTCATGGATGTCGGCCACCAGCTTGATGATTTCGGACGGGCTCTTGTCCCTGGCGTGCTGCTCCAGCTCCTGACAAAGTTCAGCAAGACGGGTCGCCCCCATATTGCTGCTACTGCCTTTGAAGCTATGAGCCACCGACGACAAGGCGTCGGCATCGGCGGTTTTTTGCAGTTCACGCAGGCGCGCTTCGGAATCTGCCAGGAACGTATCCAGCAATTCCGGATAGCCATCCTCCATGACTTCTTGCAACGCACTCAGTACGTCGCGATCTACACAGGCATCAGTCACTTGTTCACTCCTTGATCAAGAATGCGCGGATTATGCCAGAGCCTCCCAGAAAAACTCCACGCGAGCACTACGACCATCGTCCGACCAGCTTGGATTCCTGCTCAATTGCCGGATCAGACTGACGCCGCGCCCCGACAGGCGGACACCGTCGAGCGGCCGCTCCATCACCCGAGCCACGTCAAAGCCTTTGCCGCTGTCTTCGACGCGCACGACCAGACAACCGCCCTCGCCCTCTGGACGAACCTCCAGATGCACGCGCACATATCCATCCTGCAGGGCATCGAGGCGCGCATTGCGTTGCTCATAGTAACGGGCAAAACCCGAAGCGTCGCGCTTGAGGCTGGAGTCCAGCCCCAGCACCCCATGCTCCAGCGCATTGGAATAAAGCTCGGCGAGCACGCTGTACAGTGCGCCACTCTGCGTGCGCAAGCCATGCACTTCGAGCAGCAATTGCAGCAGGTAGGGCAGCGGATTGAAGCGCTTGAGCGTGGCGCCGCGAAATTCGAAACTCACCGACCAGTCCAGCGGGCACGACTGGCCGCTGTCGGAGTACACCGGTGCCGACGGATTGACCTGCGCCATTTCCAGCAGGCTGACCTCGACCATGCTCACATCGTCCCGGGCTTCGCCGCGAAAATCCTGCAACGCCTGCTCGATCTCGGCGAACAGCCGATCCGGCTGGCGATTGCCGGCAAACACCCGCTGCAAGCGCTCGACACCGAACAGCTGATCATTGGCGTCGCAGGTGTCGATCACCCCGTCGGACAACAGGAATACCCGATCCCCCACCGCCATCGGCAGCACTTCGGTTTGATCGTCAAAGGCCTGCGGACTGAGCACACCCAGCGGTAGATGCCGCGCCGCCAGCGGTACCCGTTCGCCCGTGGCGATGCGATGCAGATAACCGTCGGGCATGCCGCCGTTCCAGATTTCCACGCTGCGACGCTGAAAACTCAGACAGAGCAGCGTGGCGCAGCAGAACATGTCCACCGGCAGGATGCGCTTGAGCTTGGCGTTCATTTCCCGCAGGGTTTCGGCCAGCCCGTACCCCTTGGCGGTCATGCCGTAGAACACTTCCGCCAGCGGCATGGCACCGACCGCCGCCGGCAGACCATGGCCGGTGAAGTCGCCGAGCAACACATGCATGTCGCCGGCCGGCGTATAGGCCGCGAGCAGCAGATCGCCGTTGAACAGCGCATAGGGTGATTGCAGGTAACGGATGTTCGGCGCGCTCAGGCAACCGGAATGCGCGACCTTGTCAAAAACCGCCTTGGCGACCCGCTGTTCGTTGAGCAGGTAGTCGTGGTGCCGGGCAATCAGGTCGCGCTGCTCCAGAACCGTGGCTTGCAGGCGACGCAAACGGTCCATCGCCTTGATTTTGGCGGACAGGATCACCTGGTTGTACGGCTTCGCCAGAAAGTCGTCGCCACCGGCCTCCAGACATCGCGCCAGAGCTTCGCTTTCGGTCAGTGACGTGAGGAAAATGATCGGCACCAGGTTTTCACCCGCCAGCACCTTGATCTGCCGTGCGGCTTCGAAGCCGTCCATGACCGGCATCATGGCATCCATCAGCACCAGGTGCGGCTGCTGACGGGAAAACACCTCGACCGCTTCGGCCCCATTGGTGGCCGTCAGTACCTCGTGCCCCTGGCGTCGCACGATGGTCGACAACAGCAGCCGGTCAGCGGCGCTGTCCTCGGCGATCAGGATCGTCAGGGGTTCTTGCGGCTGCATGGCCGTCAACTGATGTCGAACAGTTTGTCGAAGTTGGAGATGGCGAGGATCTTGCGCACGTCCGAATTGCTGTTGACCACCCGCACGTCCGAGTCGTCACCGCCCGCGTGGTCACGCAGCAGAAGCAGCATGCCCAAAGCCGAGCTATCGAGGTAAGTAGCCTCCTTGAGGTCGACAACGATGGAGTCGGGCCTTCTGGCGAGTCGCTCATAGGACTCGCGAAACTCCTGATGGCGACCGAAATCGAACCGGCCCTTGATCGAGATCGTCAGCTTTTGGCCATCCGGAGAAACTTCTGTAACGACTGACATGTACTGGCTTCCTTGTCATTGACGAACCTGTACAAGGTTTAGCACTTGCACGAGTAAGGGGCAAGGCAGGAAGTCACCGCATACTGTCAGAGATCAACCCGTCAGTAAGCGTCACGGCGCGGCAGGCGCTGGGACAGTTCGTCCAGCAGTTTCTGTTCGCGCTTGTCTTCGGCGCGCTGGGCTTCATCGCGATAGCGTTGTACAAGTTTCCGCAAACCTTCGACCCGGGCGAATGCCTGTTGCCAGGCCTCGCGAGCCTTGTCCAGATTGTTCTGGTGCCACTGCAGGCTTTGCCGTTGCTGGTCGACCGCCGTATCGAGCTGGGTCAGAAATCCCTGGAACCCGAGCAACCACTGCCCAGTCACGCCCGTGCTGCCGCGCACGATCCATTGCTCGGAGTAATCCAGACGAAAGGCATGCAGGTCGGCGAGTTTGCTTTCGGCCACCTTTACCTGTCCCTGGAAATACCCGAGACGTTGCACGGCGGTTTTCTCGGCCTTTTCGGCCATTTCCACCACCGGTGCCAGACGCGCGGCGCGGCTCAGGGCCATGGCCGGTTACCCGCCGGTCGCAGGGGCGAGAATTGTTTCGAGGTAGGCCTCGCTTTCGCCCAGGCTGATGCTGTCGTTCAGACCCTGGCGCAGGTATCTGACCAGTTGCGGCTGCAGATTGATGGCAAGGTCAGTCTCGCGATCACCGCCGGCGACGTAGGCACCGACACTGATCAGGTCGCGACTCTGCTGATAACGCGACCACAGCTGCTTGAAGAATTGCGCCCGGACCATGTGATCGGGCGGCACCACGGCCGGCATTACCCGGCTGATCGACGCTTCGATATCGATGGCCGGGTAATGACCTTCTTCGGCCAGACGCCGGGACAACACGATGTGGCCGTCGAGCACGCCCCGCGCCGAGTCGGCAATCGGGTCCTGCTGGTCATCGCCCTCGGACAATACGGTGTAGAACGCGGTGATCGAACCCCCGCCCTTCTCCGCGTTACCGGCGCGCTCCACCAGTTTCGGCAGCTTGGCAAACACAGAAGGCGGATAACCCTTGGTCGCTGGCGGCTCGCCGATGGCCAAAGCAATTTCCCGCTGGGCCTGGGCGAAACGGGTCAGGGAATCCATCAGCAACAGGACATTCTTGCCCTTGTCGCGGAAGTATTCGGCGATACGCGTGCAGTACATTGCCGCGCGCAGACGCATCAGTGGCGCATCGTCCGCAGGGGACGCCACCACCACGGAACGCTTGAGGCCTTCTTCACCGAGAATGTGCTCGATGAACTCTTTAACTTCTCGACCCCGCTCACCGATCAGACCAACGACGATGATGTCGGCCTCGGTGAAGCGGGTCATCATGCCCAGCAGCACGGATTTACCGACACCGGTACCGGCGAACAGGCCCAGACGCTGACCGCGACCGACCGTCAACAAACCGTTGATACAACGGATGCCCACGTCCAGCGGTACGCTGATCGGGTCACGGTTGAGCGGGTTGATGGTCGGGCCGTCCATCGGCACCCAGTCTTCGGCCTTCATGCCGCCCTTGCCGTCCAGCGCACGTCCGGCGCCGTCCAGCACGCGACCGAGCATGCTCATGCCCATCGGCAGGCGACCGGTATCGGCCAGCGGCACCACACGGGCGCCCGGCGCGATACCGGCCACGCTGCCGACCGGCATCAGGAACACCTTGCTGCCGGAGAAGCCCATGACTTCGGCCTCAACCTGCGACGGGTGATAGCTGTCGTCGTTGATCACCATGCAGCGCGTGCCCATGGCGGCGCGCAGGCCTTCGGCTTCGAGGGTCAGGCCGACCATGCGCAACAGGCGCCCTTCGAGGATCGGCGCACCGGGGATCTCGGTGGCCTCCGCATAGGTGCTCAGGCGCTTGGCGAAGCTGGTGCGTTCAAGGCGCATCGGGGGCGTCCGCGAGCGGCTCGTCGGTGACTGGGGCCGGTTTCGGCGTTTCCGGCAAGTCGAGGCTCAGATCCGGCTCGGCCGGGTGCAAGGCTTGTTCGTGCAGTTGATCGAACAGCTTGGCCATGACCTGGCCGACACGGGTTTCGATGCTCGCATCGATCCGGCTGTGTTCGGTTTCAACCCGGCAACCGCCCGGCAACAGCGATTCGTCCTCGACGATGCGCCAGGTTTCCTCATGGCGTTCGCGCAGGGCTTTGACCTGTTCGAAATCCTGCGGATTGACGTACAGCCGCACATTACCCACGCCCAGCGGCAACAGCTTAAGGGCGTCGCGCATGACATGTTCGATCTGCGTCGAGTCGATGGCCAGTTCGCGCTGGATCACCTGACGGGCAATATGCTGCACGAGGTCGACCAGCGACTTCTCGATCTGGGTGTCTTGTTCGGCGATGGGCTCGAACAGGTTCGCCATCAACTGCTCAAGGCTGTTGACCTTGGCCGTGAGGACCACCTCGGCCTCCTGGCGCACCTTGAGGCTGGCACTGTGGAAACCTTCTTTTTCGCCGATGGCGAAGCCCTCGTTATAAGCCTCCTGACGGATGCTTTCGAGCTCTTCCAGGGTCAGTGGCTGGACTTCCTCCAGCGGCACTTCTTCCATTTCCGGCGGCTCGGGCTCCGGCTCCGGCTCGGGTTCCGGTGGCGGCGGATCGAAACTCGGGATGGCCCAGGTTTCGAAGCCGCGGACGTCCCGGGCACGGATCAGGTCCGTCACATCGTCGTCGTTCTTGCCCATGGTGTTAGATCATTTCCTCGCCGCCCTTGCCACCGAGCACGATTTCTCCGGCTTCGGCCATACGGCGGGCGATGGTGAGGATTTCCTTCTGCGCGGTTTCCACGTCGCTGACGCGCACCGGGCCTTTGGCCTCGAGGTCGTCGCGCAGCAGTTCGGCAGCACGTTTGGACATGTTCTTGAAGATCTTTTCCTTGACGCCTTCGTCCGAACCCTTGAGGGCCAGCACCAGCACATCGGAGGACACTTCGCGCAACAGCGCCTGGATACCGCGGTCGTCGACATCGGCCAGGTTGTTGAACACGAACATGAGGTCTTCGATCTGACCGGACAGGTCTTCGTCGACTTCGCGGATCGAGTCCATGAGCTGGCCTTCGATCGAGCTGTCGAGGAAGTTCATGATGTCCGCCGCCCGCTTGATGCCACCCAGGGTGGTGCGCGAGGCGTTCGAGTTGCCGGAGAACTGCTTCTCGAGGATCTGGTTCAATTCTTTCAGCGCGGCCGGCTGCACGGTGTTCAACGACGAGACGCGCAGGATGATGTCCAGACGCACCTTGTGGTCGAAGTTGCCCAGCACTTCACCGGCCTGGTCCGGATCGAGGTACGCGACCACGATCGCCTGGATCTGCGGGTGCTCGTAGCGGATCACGTCGGCTACGGCGCGCGGCTCCATCCATTTCAGGCTGTCGAGGCCGCTGGTGTTGCCACCCAGCAGGATGCGGTCGATCAGGCCGTTGGCCTTGTCTTCACCCAGGGCCTGGGTGAGCATTTTGCGCACGTAGTCGTCGGAGCCGACGCCCAGGCTGGTCTGGTCGCCGACGATGTCGACGAACTCGCTCATGACCTGCTCGACCTGCTCGCGGTGGACGTTGCCCATCTGGGCCATGGCCACACCGACTCGCTGAACCTCTTTCGGGCCCATGTGGCGCAGCACTTGTGCAGCATCGGTCGACCCCAGGGACAGCAGCAGAATCGCGGCTTTATCGACCCGGGACAGTTTGGCGACGGCGGCTCGGTTATCACTCATCTGCGTTAATCCACTCTTTCACGACCTGGGCCACACGACCCGGGTCTTCTGCCACCAGACTCTTGATTGCGTTCAACTGAGCGTCATAGCCTTCGCTCGGGCTCGGCAGCAGGATGCTGGTCGGGCCGCCGAGGCTGACGCGATCGTTGGACAGTTCACCGTCCAGACCGCCCATGCCACCCAGTTCCACGTCACCGCCCAGACCGGCCAGTTCCTTGCCTTTGCCGCCGCCGGTGATGTTGTTGAGCACCGGACGCAGCACGCCGAACACCAGCACCAGGATGAACAACACACCCAGCACTTGTTTGACGATGTCCCAGAACCATGGCTGGGAGTAGAACGGAATGTCGGCAATCACTTCGCCGCGCTCGGCGGAGAACGGCATGTTGATCACGCTGACGCTGTCGCCACGGCTGGCGTCGAAACCGACGGCGTCCTGCACCAGGCGAGTGAAGCGCGCCAATTCGTCGGCGCTCCACGGCGCACGGGTGGTTTCGCCGTTGGCCGGGTTGATCTTGACCTGATCGTCCACGACAACCGACACCGACAGGCGATTCAGGCGACCCTGCTGCTGCTTGGTGTGGCTGATGGAACGGTCGAGTTCGAAGTTCTTGGTGGATTGTTGACGCTTGTCCGCCGGGTACGGCGCGAGCATCGGCTGGCCGGTGGCCGGGTCCATGATCTGCTGACCGTTGGCGTCAACCAGTGGCTGGCCAGGTTGCACCATGCCGGTCGAAGCCTGGGCGCCACCGGTGGTTTGCGGCGCCGAAGCCGGCGACGGCGGCTGGTTGCTCAGGGCACCCGGGACGCCTTGCGGGCCGTTGCTGGCGGTACGTTGTTCGTTGACCGACTGCTCGCTGCGCAGCGCCGGCTGATCCGGGTTGAACTGCTCGGCAGTGGATTCGACGGCACTGAAATCGATGTCGGCCGACACTTCAGCCTTGTAGCGATCGTTGCCCAGTACCGGTTGCAGGATATTGTGCACACGCTGGGTCAGCATGCTTTCCATGCGGCGGCTGTAATCGAACTGCTTGCCGGCCATGGTCATTTCGGAATTTTCCGCCTGATCCGACAGCAGGTTGCCCTTCTGGTCGACGACGGTGATCTGCGACTTGCTCAGCTCAGGGACGGAAGTGGCCACCAGGTTGATGATCGCGACAACCTGACCCGGCTCCAGCGAACGGCCGGAGTACAACTCGACCAGTACCGAAGCGCTTGGCTTGCGCTCGTCACGGACGAACACCGAGCTTTTCGGGATCGCCAGGTGAACGCGCGCGCCCTTGACGTTGTTCAGGGCGGAGATGGTGCGGGCCAGTTCGCCTTCGAGGCCGCGACGGTAACGGGTCGCTTCCATGAACTGGCTAGTGCCCAGACCCTGCTCCTTGTCGAGAATCTCGAAACCGATGTTGCCGTCGCTGGGAGTGACACCAGCAGCGGCGAGTTTCAGTCGCGCACGGGACAGGTCATCGGCCTTGACCAGCAAGGCACCGGAGTTCGGTTCAACGGTGTAGGGAATGTCGGCGGAGGCCAGGGTGTCCATGACCTGCTTGGCGTCCATACCGGCAAGGCTGCCGTACAGAGGCCGGTAGTCCGGTTGCTGAGACCACAGCACCACGGCAAAACCAATCGCCACGCTCGCAGCCAGGCCGACCAACAGGCCCACCTGACGCAGCACGGTCATCTCGGAGAGGTTTTCCAGGAAGGACAGGCCGAACAGCGGCGGTTTGCCGTCTATCGGGGTGGCCTTGGCCGGAACGTTATCGGCGACTGCTTCTGCCATGACTCAATCTCGTCCTTAAACCGGCATCTGCATGATGTCTTGATAAGCCTGAACCAGTTTGTTGCGCACCTGGGTCAGAGCCTGGAACGACACGCTGGCCTTCTGCGAGGAAATCATCACGTCCGTCAAATCGACGCCGCTCTTGCCGATTTCGAACGCGTTGGCCAATTGGCTCGAGGCCTGTTGGGTATCGTTCACTTTGTTGATGGCCTGACCGAGCATGTCGGAAAAGCTGCTGCCCGCCACTTCAGGGACGGCGGCAGTCGATTTCGGCTTCGACATGGCGTCCATTTGCATGGCCTTCATGTCCATCATCAACCGATTAAATTCAATACCTTGGCTCATGGTCTACTCTCTTGGGCGGCCCGCAATTTTTTGACACTCACTCGGCGGGTACTCAGGTGTTAGCAACAACGGTGCCAGCTCACGGGCACCGCTTCGAGAAATGCGTTTTCAAACGTTTGCGCCACTGCTTACGTGGCGAACAGATACCCTTCGACGTCCATCCCCGCATCGCGCATCTGCGCCAGTTTGTAGCGCAATGTACGGGGGCTGATACCGAGTTTTTCGGCGGCTTCCTTGCGTCGACCGCGCTCGGTGCGCAGGGTGTCGATGATCATCTGGAACTCGCGACGACGCAGGTCATCGCCCAGCGCCCCGGCCGAATCCGCTTCGATCTCGACTTCACGAATGACGGGCGCGACCGGCATCGCCACTGGCAACGGCGCGAACAGCGCAGGCCCGGAGAGACAGAAATCCTGCGGCTGGATCAGCCCGCCCTGCTGGAGAATCAACGCCCGCTGCACCGCGTTATCCAGCTCGCGCACGTTGCCCGGCCATGGATAACCGATCAGGCACGCCTGCGCCTCGGGCGAGAACTTCGCCATCGCATGCTTCATTTTATTGACGTGTTTGGCCAGCAGACGCTCCGCCAGCGGCAGGATGTCGGCGGTGCGCTCACGCAGCGGGCGCCAGGCCAGCGGAAACACCGACAGGCGATAATAAAGGTCTTCGCGGAACCGCCCCGCCGCCACTTCGCCCGCCAGATCACGGTTGGTAGTGGCGACGACACGAATGTCGAGGGTGATCGGCCTGCGTGCGCCGACCCGCTCGACTTCGCGCTCCTGCAAGACCCGCAGCAACTTGGCCTGCAGGCCCAGGGGCATTTCGGAAATCTCGTCGAGCAGAATCGTGCCGCCGTCGGCCTGCTCGAACTTGCCGGCCTGCGCCGCGATGGCGCCGGTGAACGAACCTTTCTCGTGACCGAACAAGGTCGCTTCAAGCATGTTGTCCGGGATCGCCGCGCAGTTGATCGCAATGAATGGCTGACTCGCGCGATGGGATTGCTGGTGGATGTAGCGCGCCAGCACCTCCTTGCCGGTGCCGGACTCGCCGGAAATCAGTACGGTGGAATCGCTGCGGGCGACCCGCGCCGCCAGATCCAGCAACTGCGCACTGGCCGGCTCGACCGCAATCGGCCCTTCTGCGTCAGCTGTGCCGAGATTGCCCAGAGCATGGCGCGCGACCAGGTCCAGCAGGGCCTTGGGCTCGAATGGCTTGACCAGATAGTCCGCCGCGCCCTGGCGCATGGCATCGACGGCACGCTCGACGGCGCCGTGAGCCGTCATCAGCAGCACCGGCAATTGCGGCTGGCGCGTGCGCAGCAGGCCGAGCAACTGGTGACCGTCCATGCCCGGCATGTTGACGTCGCTGACCACCAGACTGAACGCCTCGCACTCCACGGCTTTCAGCGCCTCCTCGGCAGAACCCACGGCGTGATAGTCGTGACCGGCCAGCAGCAGCGTATCGGCCAGCGCCTCGCGCAATGAACGGTCATCCTCGACCAGCAGAACCTTGATGCCCATGACCTTCACTCAGCTCCCTGTACAGCGGAAAACATCGGCAGGACGACCTGCGCGCACGTGCCGCGCCCGACCCGCGAGCGCAGCTGCAATTCTCCCTGATGCGCACGGGCCACGGCCTTGACCACGGTCAGGCCCAGGCCGGTGCCGGTGACCTTGGTGGTGAAAAACGGCTCGCCCAGCCGCGCCAGCACCGCCGGTTCGATGCCGCCGCCGTTGTCGCTGACGCAAAGGCGCAGCGTGTTGTCGCGGGTGTAGCAATGCACTTTCAGACGCACATCACCGCCACCGGCCTGAATCGCGTTTTCGATCAGATTGAGGATTGCCCCGACCAGCGTGTCTCTATTGCACAGCAACTCGCCTGCATGGCTGTCGCACTGCCAGCGAATGGGCAGATCCTGCACGTGGGTCAACGCTGCCGCCTGCAACGACTGCATCAGGGCATTGGGCGTGATGCGGTCGGTCAGCGGCAATTCACCGCGAGCGAACACCAGCATGTCGCGCACCTGATGCTCCAGCTCATGCAGACGCTCCTTCAGGCGCCCGGCAAACCGCTGCTGAGTGGCGACCGGCAGCGCCTGCTCGGTCAAATGGCTGGCATACAGCAACGCGGCGGACAGCGGCGTACGAATCTGATGAGCCAGCGAGGCGACCATGCGCCCCAACGATGACAGGCGTTCGTGACGCGCCAGTTGATCCTGCAAGTGACGGGTTTCAGTCAGGTCGTTGAGCAGCACCAGCTGCCCCGGCTCGGCATCCAGCGAACGGGTGGCAATCGACAGGCGTCGACCGTTTCTCAGGGATATTTCATGACCGTCGTCTTCACGGGGCGCGAAGCAACGGGCAATGACATGGCGCCACAGCTCGCCTTCCAGCGGCAGGCCCAGCAGATCGATGGCGGCCGGATTGGCCTCGCACACGATGCCGTGACCGTCGATGACGATGACACCGCCGGGCAACAGATCAAGGAGATTTTGCAGACGGTTGGCCAGACGTTCTTTTTCCGCCAGTTCCTGCATGCGCTGGGCGCTGACCACGGCCAGCTCGCCCTTGAGCTCGGTGACCCGCGCCTCAAGCATGCTGTAGGAGTCGGTCAATTGACTCGACATCTGGTTGAACAGCGCGAACGCCTGCTCAAGACCCTGCCGACTGGCCTGCTCTACGGACGGCAGTTGCCCCGAGGACTCGGGAACAGAAGACATCTGGGAGGCTTGGGGCATTGTGCTCTCTCGCTTGGCTGACCGTCAGTTAAACGGAACGTTGCGAGGGATGTAGCAATACCCGTGCCTAAAAAAAACCGCTTATAAATGAAGGAGTTGAAAAACAGGCGTCAATCATCCGCCTGTTCATCACCTTCACGCCGGCTCATGCCGTACTTGCGCATCTTCTCCACCAGTGTGGTACGGCGGATGCGCAGACGTTCGGCGGCACGGGCCACGATGCCGTTGGCATCATCCAGCGCCTGCTGGATCAAGCCCTGCTCCAGACCACCGAGATAGTCCTTCAGATCAAGACCTTCCGGCGGCAGCATGGCGTTGGCGGTGAAGTCCGGCGTATGGCCGTTGATTGCCACGCGCTCTTCCAGATCGCTGCGCAGGCTGTCGACCATTTGCTCGTCTTCGTCGTCGACGTAGCGGAACTTCTTCGGCAGCTCGACCACGCCGATCACCCCGTATGGATGCATGATCGCCATGCGCTCCACCAGGTTGGCCAGTTCGCGGACGTTGCCCGGCCAGCCGTGACGGCACAGGGACATGATGGCGGCGGAATTGAAACGGATCGAGCCGCGCTTTTCGTGCTCCATCCGCGAAATCAGTTCGTTCATCAGCAGCGGAATGTCTTCAACGCGCTCACGCAGCGGCGCCATCTCGATCGGGAACACGTTCAGGCGATAGTAGAGGTCTTCGCGGAAGGTGCCGATCTCGATCATGCTTTCGAGATTCTTGTGGGTCGCGGCGATGATGCGCACGTCGACGCTTTGGGTCTTGTTGCTGCCCACGCGCTCGAAGGTGCGTTCCTGCAGTACACGCAGCAGCTTGACCTGCATCGGCAGCGGCATGTCACCGATTTCGTCGAGGAACAGCGTACCGCCGTTGGCCAGCTCGAAGCGGCCGGCACGGCTGGTGATCGCGCCGGTGAAAGCGCCCTTCTCGTGGCCGAACAGTTCGCTTTCCAGCAGCTCTGCCGGGATCGCCCCGCAGTTGACCGGCACGAACGGCGCATCACGACGCTTGGAATGGTAATGCAGGTTACGCGCAACCACTTCCTTGCCGGTGCCGGACTCGCCGAGGATCAGCACACTGGCGTCGGTGTCGGCCACCTGCTGCATCATCTGGCGCACATGCTGGATCGCCCGACTGGTGCCGACGAGGCTGCGGAACAGGTTGGGTTCGCGATGACGGCCGCGCTCGCGGGCCTGGTCGTACATTTCGCGATAGACCTGGGCACGGTGCAGGGAGTCCAGCAGTTTGCTGTAGCTCGGCGGCATTTCGAGGGTCGAAAGTACCCGGCGGCGCTGGTCTTCGGGCAAGTCCACCGAAGAATTATCGCCCATCAGCAAAATCGGAAGGAACTCATCCCAGGTCGAGAGTGTCTTTAACAGGCCCAAAAGCGCACCAGGAGCATTGACGGTCCCGATCAGTACGCAAATGACCTCACGACTAGACGACAAAGAGCCGACTGCCTGCTGCCAGTCATGGCTTCCGCAGGGTAAATTTTCTTCGCCAAGAAAATTTAAAATCACCGCCAGGTCGCGGCGGCGGACGCTATCGTCATCGATCAGCAGAATTTTGGTTTCACGCCACATGCAATAGCAACTTCCCTAGTCAACTCAATGCCCGATACGAGGGGCAAGCGAGACGCTTGCAGGACACTTCGTGCCTGTAGACGCCTGAAATCTGAAAACAGCCACTAGTTAAGTCAAAAAACCGTGCACAGTCAAATTTATGGCGCACATGTCTGGATTAACTGGGGGTTAATTAACCAAACAGATGGTAAACCTTTGCCGCGTTCTGCGCTTGGGTGATCTGCGACATCTCGTTGGCTATCGCCTGGCGCTCACCCATGGCGGCCTCAAGAAGCTCCTTGTAGACGTGGAGCAACTCCTCAAGGTTATTGCGCAATGCCTCCTCATCCAGCGAGGCCTCGGCCATGACGTCTTCCATGCAGGAACGGCAAGCCAGATCCAGCTCGCCAATGGCTTCCCAGTTGCGCTCGGCCAGGGCGCCGACCAACGCTTCACGGGTATCGGCAATTCGCTGCAATGCAAGACTCATGGTGCTCTCCTTAAAACTGTGGGCCTGGCGGAGCAATGCCGTCCCAGCCTTCTTTTACGGTGCGCAGAAGTCCGTCAACTTCGTCGAGAATCCGTGGATCACTCTTGGCGTTCGCTTCGGCGAGTCGCTTCATCATGTAGATGTAGAGCTGATTGAGCTCTCCTACCGAATCCGCACTGTTTTCCAGATCCAGGCCTTCACACAGACCACCAATGATGCCCACAGCCTTGCTGATGGCCGTGCATTTGGCAGCGATATCCTTGCGCTCGATGGCGCCCTTGGCTTGCGCAATTCGCTCCAGGCCACCTTCCATCAACATTTGCACCAAGCGGTGCGGGCTCGCTTCGGAAGTCTGGGCGTGTGCGCCGACTTTCTGGTATTGCCGAAGGGCTAACATTGGGTTCATGTTCTACCTCATTGCCACAATGACTCGTATAACCAGTGTATCGCCAACGAATCACAGAACTTTAGATCAAAAGACAAAAACCCGGCGCACGCCGATGAAGCGTAGCCGGGTTTTTGTCGTGCCTGCGGGTTACTTCGCGGATTGCTGAGCGTTCAGCGAGGCGAAGAACGATGTAATGTTGCTCGCCGTCGCCTTCATTTGCCCTACCAGCAAGTCCATGGCGTTGTATTTTGCTGTCAGCGTCTTGGTCATGCCGGCAACACGTATATCCAGAGCCGTCTGCTGATCGGCAAGGCTACGCGTGTTTTTGGTCAGAATGGCCATGCGCTGATCAAGCAAGCTGGTGCCGTACTTGTTGTCTGCCGGCGGGTTCAGATACGGATCAACCGCCTTGCTCATGCGCGTCAACAGCCCATTTTTGTCGTCGGTACCCGTGAACAACTGCTGAACCTGACCGGTCATGCCTGGCTGGGCCATGGTCTTGTTGAACGCATTGGTATCAAACGTCAGGTTACCGGTGTTGCGGTCGGTCATTACACCCAACTGCGACAGCACCGCCAGCGAACCACCCGCCCCTGGTGCCGTCAGCTCAGCGCGAACACTGGCAATCAGTGCACGCGGCATCGCGTCGCCCGTAAAAGCCGCTTGCACGGTCAGTTTGCCATCTTCGTCCGGCGTCGCCTTGGACAGCGTATCGATGGTGGTCTTCAACGTGTTGTAGGCATCGACAAACTGCTGAATCGATGTCTGCAGGCCCTTGGTGTTGGCATCTACGCTGACAACAGTCGGAGTAGGTGTCGGCGAGCCAGGACTGACAGTTGTCAGATTCAGGGTCAGACCACTGATTGCGCCAGTTACGGTGTTGCTCTTGCTGCTGACCTGAAGACCATCGATAGTCAACAGGGCATCTTTGGCAACGCCGTTGACCGCGCCCGAATCACCTGCCGCCGGACTGGCGCTCATCGGCTTGGTACCATCGATTTCCAGGCCGGCAATACCGCTGACAGTGAGGTCGGAACCTGCGCCGGTCTTGTTCGAACTGATCACCAGGCGCGAAGAACCGCTGGCATCGGTCACGATGTTGGCGGAAATGCCGTTGGCACCCTGAGCCTTGTTGATGGCATCGCGGGTGGTCTGCAAAGTGGAACCGGCCGGAATGTCGACATTGTAATCAGTGCCATTCTGACTGATTTTCAGGGTACCACTCGGAATGGCACTGGCGGCACCGCCGGCGAAAGAGGCACTGGCAATTTTCGAACCGGTGGCCAACTGGGTCACAGCAACATTGTAACTGCCCGACACTGCGGTGCTGTCGGAAGTAGCATTCAGAACGTTCGTGTTGCTCGAAGTCGCGGTAAATCCGGCAAACGCAGGGTTGGTCGTGCTGCCCAGATTTTTCATCGCTGTCTGGAACGTGGTCAGCGCGCTCTTCAACGAACCGATGCCGGAAATCTTCAGCGTGTTGGCTTTGGTCGCGGTATCGATTTGCGTCTGCTTTGGCGCCTTGTCGGCATTGACCAGCGCAGTGACGATCGCACCGATATCCAGGCCGGAACCCAGTCCGGTACCCGGTAGAATTGACTTGCCATGTGCATCTCCCTTCAGGTTGTTGCCATTCTTTTGACCGCTACACGCGTCCTGAGAACGGACAAACACTATTCATGCCAGCTCTCAGACCTTGGCGTCGAACAATACGTGACTCGCGTTCGCGAGGCTGTCTGCCAGTTTGAGGGCTTCTGCGGAGGGGATCTGTCGAACGACCTCACCCGTCTCGCTTGCGATCACCTTGACGATGACCTTCCCGGAGTGTTCGTCGATAGAGAACTCCAGATTGCGCTTGATCGATTGAACGAACTTCTCGATCTCCTGCACCGCCAGCTTCAACTTGGTCTCGTCCGTATCCTGACCCTTGTCAGCGACCGGCGCTTCAGTCTTGGCAACTTTGGGCGTCTCTGACGGTTTGTCAGCAACCGGCGTTACTGGCTTGGGAGCCGGATAAGACTGGTTAAGCTTTACGCTCATGTCCATGCTCATCACCTCCTAACGTAAAAAGGCGAGAGAGCACGACTAGCGCACTCCCCCGCCCGAACTCATTCCGAAATTACTGAAGCAGCTTCAGTACAGCGGAAGGCAGTTGGTTGGCTTGAGCCAGAACGGAGGTCGAAGCCTGCTGCAGAGTTTGCTGCTTGGTCAGGTTAGCAGTTTCTGCGGCGAAGTCGGTGTCTTGTACACGACCCTGTGCTGCAGTGGTGTTCTCAACGATGTTCTGCAGGTTGGCGATGGTGCTGTTCAGACGGTTTTGCGAAGCACCCAGGCTGGCACGGGTATCACCGATCGCAGCGATAGCAGCGTCGATTGCAGTGATAGCGTTGTCGATGTTGCTACCAGCAGCAGCAGGGGTAGTACCGGTCAGAGCCAGAGTAGCTTTGTCCACGGACAGGCTGACGGCGTCGAACTTGGAGCTCAGTACCAGGTCGATGTGGTTAGCAGTACCGGTGTTTGCACCAACTTGCAGAGTCACAGTACCAGCCGAACCGTCCAGCAGGTTTTTGCCGTTCAGGTTGGTGGAAGCAGCGATACGGCTGATTTCGTCGGACAGGTCAGCGAATTCGCCGTTGGTTGCGCGCTGGTCAGCAGTGCCGTTGGTGCCGGTACGTGCTTTAACAGCCAGTTCACGCATACGCTGCAGGATGTCGGTAGTAGCTTGCAGAGCGCCTTCAGCGGTCTGAGCAACGGAGATACCGTCGTTGGCGTTCTGGATAGCCTGGTTGCCACCGCGGATTTGCGATTGCATACGAGTGGCGATCTGCAGGCCAGCAGCGTCGTCTTTAGCGCTGTTGATTTTCAGGCCGGAAGACAGGCGCTGCATCGAAGTCGACAGAGCGTCGGAAGCACGGTTCAGGTTCTTTTGAACGTTCAGCGACGTAGTGTTGGTGTTTACTGTTAAAGCCATGACGAATTCCTCGTTGGTTGGGTACTGCGGCTTCCGGCCCTGGCAACCGCCTGGAATGGCCTAGAGAACCTTCGTAATAGTTATCGTCGGGTTGGCAAGTTGCTTGAGGGCTTTTTTAAAAAAAATTGCCATCACCCTGCCACCCCAGAGAAAACAAGGGCTTAGCGCCCTCCCGCCTGCGAAAAAAATGACGCCATAAATCCGACTGGGCGCAAACCCGCGGGCCAGTGCGGTCGGTCACGTTGCCAATGGTGTTTTTTGCAACAGCTCGATCAGTTCGTACTCCATCCAGTCAGCAAGTCCCAGCCAGTCCTGACGCTCCTGGCAGTTCATCATCTGCATGAGTACAAAGGCCCAGTCCTGTTGAATCTGCTCAGGCGCCGCGATCATCGACTGCTGAACGCCTTCGAATACATCGACCATATTCAACGCGGCTTCGACATCACGCCCCAGGCGAAACAACCCCGCGCACTGACGGCATTCGTCGACAGATCGCTCAACCACCGTCATTGCACAAACTCCTGATTGAACTGCGTCCCGGCGATCAATGCGCCTGCCCGACTGCTGTTGTAGAACCGCACCTGCGGATGCGCGGCGATATAGCGTTCCAGCACACACAGATAGCCACGAAAATTGAGCTGCGTGCTGACTCGCTGGCCGTTGCCGTCCCGCACCCAATGGCGCGCCTGGTCGACCCCCGGCCCCAGATCACCATCATTCCAGCCGGCGTGTGTCTTGTTCATCGGAAACGCGAAATCGGCGCCGAACAGGGTGATGCGCGATGCGCCCAACTTGACCGCCAGATCCACCGCCGGATGAATCACACTACCGCCCACATGCAACTGACCGCGCGGATATTGCTCACGTAACGCGGCATAAACCGGGCTGGCCGAGTAACCGCCGTAGCGCTTGCCCTTCCAGGCCGTCAGCACCGCGGGGTCACTCATCGGCAGATACACCAGCGGAATACCGTCGGAGTCCTCGAACGGCAGATGCCGGAAGCTGATGCGCTGATCAATGGTAACCACCAGATCAGGGACAATTCCGTGCTCGCGCAGTGGCCGATAAGCAGTATCGACACACACCAGCAACGGACGCTCGGCCTGCGCATACACCATCGCCAGGCGCTGGAAATGCCCCTCCAGCGTCGGCCCGGTGCCAATCACGTAGATTTCCCGATCTCTGGCAGTGCCAAACAACCGCGCCACATCGTCATCGCCCAGCAACACCGGCAGGCAATCCTGCAGACGCTGCAGAATAAACGGCGACTGCGGGTCGAACTCCCGATTGTTGAAACTCAGGTGCACTTCACTGACCAGACGATCACGGATTTTCGCGTTGAAGTCGTCGGCCAGAAGCATCTCCGCCGGCAAGGCAAAGAACGGCGTGCAGATGTCCGGCAGGTCGCCGGCGTACAGAAGCTCCACTCGAGGATCCTGCAACCACTGGCGCTGATCGAGCAATTGCAGCACCAGGGCGAACAGTGCGCCGTTGAGAATGTGCACGTAGAGCCGCTCGAGCCCTGCGCGCTCCAGCAGCACGGCAGGCAGATCGCCGAGGCCAGTGCCGTAGACGTGCAATTGCGGCTTGCCCACCGGCAGGCTTTCGGCCTGAATCCGGGCTTCATGGATGCGATCGTGACGACTGGTGAGCTGAATGCCGTTGATGCTCAGCGTCGCCCCCTGCCCCTGCGTCAGCTCGGCCTCGATCGCCGAACTGTCTTCACTCAGCAATCGCGAGAACAGCGCCGGCCAGCGTCGCTCGATCACTTCAGCGTTGGCCTGGAAAAACTCGCTCATGGCGCCTCGCGCTCCTTCAGGCAAAAAAATAGCGTTCAAGGTTACCCTTTGAACGCTATTTTTGTATCTGTTGTTTTTAGCGGGTTCAAGGACGATAGATAATCGCCGAACCCCACGACAGACCGACACCGAAACCACTGATTGCAATGCGATTCCAGGCGGAATCCATCACGTGTTTTTCCAGCAGCAGCGGCACACTTGAAGAAACGGTGTTGCCCGTCTCGACCATGTCCTTGATGAACTTCTCCGGCTCGCCTTCGAAGCGCCGCGCCACGGCATCGACAATCGCCGCGCTGCCCTGGTGAATGCAGAACGCATCGATGTCATCGGCGTTGAGGCCTGAATCGTCGAGCAACTCATGCAAGTGCGCCGGTACTTTCAGCAACGCAAAGTTGAACACCTGACGACCGTTCATGAAGAACACGCCATCGGTGACTTTCAGGTGCGGTGCACCCGAACCGTCGGTGCCGAACTTCGCCTTGCCCAGCGCCCAGACCGGGTCTTCACCCATCCAGGTCGCGGTGGCCGCGTCGCCGAACAGCATCGTGGTGTTGCGATCTTCCGGATCGACGATTTTCGAATACGGGTCGGCAGTGATCAGCAAACCGTTCTTCAGACCGGCGGCTTCCATGAAGCCCTTGATCGCGTAGATGCCGTAGACGTAACCGGAACAGCCCAGGGAAATGTCGAACGCGGCGACATTGGTTGGCAGGCCAAGCTTGTCCTGCACGATCGCTGCCGTATGCGGCAGGCCTTCTTCGTCACCGTTCTGGGTCACGACGATCAGCGCATCGATGGATTCACGCTTCAGCTCAGGGTTGCTGGCAAACAGCGCATTGGCCGCTTCAACGCACAGATCGGAAGTTTCCTGTTCTGCGTCTTTACGTGGCAGGAAGGCCGAACCGATCTTGCCGAGGATGAATTCTTCATCCTTCTCGAATTTTGCACCTTGTGCGTAATTGTCCACGCCGGCTACAGGAACGTAGCTCGCAATGTTTTTTATGCCAATCATTACGGCTTCCCAATAATAAACAGCCCAATACCACCGCTCGCAAGGATTTCGAGGGGCGCCGACAAACAGAAAACGGCCGCCACAACGGGCAGCCACGGGGAGCGCAAAGGGCTATCACTGGAGCCGCTAACGGGCCAGGCGCCATCTCCCCGGTCAATACAATACAGTGAAGATGCGCGTTATGACTCGCAGGTCACGCTATTTTGCCGAATCGGTGCAGATCGGGTTATTCGACCAGCGACCAGTCCAGCGGGGTGCCGCGTTTGATCGGCGCGCGCGCGCGGCGGCCGAGGATGGCGTCGGTGTGCTTGGGCGGCAGACCGAGACCGGGACGAATGGCGCGCAGATTGGCCGCCGTGAAGGGCTCACCGGCCGCCATGTCGGCCGTGACGTACAGCGACCGACGGTAAACCAGAGACTTTTTCTCAGCCTCGGTCACGCCGTAATGCACCTGGCCCATGGCCTGCCAGGCGCGTTCGGTTTCCAGCACCAGGGCAGCCATTTCCGCTGGCTCCAGCGAGAAACTGGCGTCCACCCCACCCGCTGCGCGGTCGAGGGTGAAGTGTTTTTCAACCACCGTCGCACCGAGCGCCACTGCCGCCACCGACACACCAACGCCCATCGAATGATCGGACAGCCCCACCTGACAACCGAACAGTTCTCGCAGATGCGGGATCGTGCGCACATTGCTGTTGAGCGGCGTCGCCGGGTAGGTGCTGGTGCACTTGAGCAACACCAGATCCTTGCAGCCGGCTTCACGGGCCGCGCGCACGGTTTCGTAGAGCTCGGCGATGCTGGCCATGCCGGTGGAAATGATCATTGGCTTGCCAGTCGCCGCGACGCGACGAATCAGCGGCAGATCCGTGTTTTCGAAGCTGGCGATCTTGTAGGCCGGCACGTCGAGGCTTTCCAGAAAGTCCACGGCGCTGTCATCGAACGGCGTCGAAAACGCGAGCATGCCCAGCTCCTGGCCCGGGCAAAGATCGGTGCATGCCATTCCCAGGGTGTGTGGGCCTTCTCGTACAAATCGTACAGCGACGTGCCGGCCCACAGACTGTTCGGGTCTTTGATAAAGAACTCACCTTCCGCCAGATCCAGCGTCATGGTTTCAGCGGTGTAGGTTTGCAGCTTCAAGGCATGGGCACCGGCCTTGGCCGCCGCCTCGACGATCTGCAGGGCGACGTCCAGCGACTGGTTATGGTTGCCGCTCATTTCAGCAATGATGAACGGCGGTGCGTCGGCACCGATCAGGCGATCGCCAATCTTGAAACTGTTCATGAACGGTGTTCCTTCAAATCTTTGGTGAACGCGCAGGCACTTTGGGTGAACCCGGCGTCACGAAATACATTCAATGAGGCCTGATTGGCCGGCAAGACCTGTGCGCTGATCGCGGCCAGTTGCGGCCAGTGCGTCGTGACGAACGCCTCGCCCCGCGTCAGCAGCGCCCTGCCCCAGCCGAGGCCGAAACGCCCCTCCAGCAGATACAGCGAAACCTCGGCTTCAAAGCCGCGCAGATCGTAGCGCAACACACCGACCGGGCCGTCATCGGCTTCGGCGATCAACAACAGCCGTTGAGGATTGCGCAGACTGGCCTTCAACCAGTCCAGATGCTGCGACCATTCGATTACGCCGCTCTTCACCGACCAGCGCTGCACGGCGTCGGCATTGCGCCCGTCGAACAACACCTGCGCATCGTCCAGCGTCACTGCACGCAACTTGAGCACCGCACCTGCCAGTGCCGCCGCGACACGCAGCGCGCCGCGTCCGTCGACCAGTTGCCGTGAACGCTCGGCCAGGCTCTGGCGCAAATAAAAATTGTCGACGACAAAACCGATGGCATCACGCAGTTGCTCGACGCTCACCTGCTCCCGGGCGCCCATGAACACATGAGCCCCGGCCGCCGCCATCACCTCGCCGTTGTTCTGCTGGTTGTTCGACACGGCAATGCAGATCGTCGGCAGCCCCAGCGCCGCGCGCTCCCAACTGGTGCCACCACCGGCGCCGATGAACAGGTCGGCTTCGGTCATGCGTCGATGAAAATCGCTGACGAAACTGTGCAGGCGCCAGTTCGGCCGACTTTCGGCCAGTGCCTGCATTTCTGCCCATGCCGGGTTGTCGGCACCGGCGACAAAGTCCACTTCAAGCCCGGAAAAATCCGCCAGCGCCCGCATCGCGTGATGGGTCTGGCGGGCAGCGTCGAAACCGCCGAAATTCACCAGCACCCGTCGCGCCACGGGTTTGATCTCGATGGCCGGGCCGCTGAACTCTTCGCGCAGCATGGCAAAGCGCGGGCCGAGCAACGTCCGGCAGCCGGCCGGCAGCAGCGGCTGATAGTTTTCACTGAGGCCGGAGAGGTTCTGATTGAGCAGCAGATCCACGCTGTAGCGACGGGTCGCCAGATCGTCCACGGCGGCGATCCGTGGCGCGAAGCGCCGGGCAGCGGTCTGCCAGTGATGATCGAGGCCGTAATGGTCGGCGATGACCCAGTCGAATTCGGCCTGCCCTTTCAGCTGCGTCGCCAGCGCATCGATATCCGCCTGCCACGGCAGCATCGATTCGATGGCCTGCTCCGGGTCTTCACCGGCGTAGCGATCCGGCAACGCGAACGTCTCGAAGCCTTCACTCTGCAACGCATCGAGCCGATGCCCCGGCAAGCGCCGACAGGCAAACGCCACATGACTGCCCTGGGCGCGCAACACTCGCGCCAGCGTCAGGCATCGGGCGATGTGGCCGCTGCCGATGGTCGGCGAGGCGTCGGCGCGGATCAGCACTCTCATTGCAGCTCTCCGCCGGCCTTGAGTGCGGCATAGAGGTATTCGGCGCGTTTCCAGTCTTCAGCGGTGTCGATGTCCTGCACCAGATGCCGAGGCAGGATCACCGGCAGGCTGGCCGGCGAATACAGAATCTCGCCACGCAACCAGGCCTCGCTGTGTCCCCAGTAGAACTGGCCGGCATCCTGAAAGGCGACCGGCAGATCCTGCGAACGGGTATTGCGAAACTCGGGGTACAACGCCGTCAGCGCGCCCTGCCCGTCCAGGGTCAAGGCGCGTTGCACCGGAAAGCCGAAATCGGTGACCGAAAAGGCAAAGGACTTGTCGGGATGTTGCTCCAGCAACTCGAGCCCCTGACGCAGGAAACGCGCCTGCAACAGTGGCGCCGTGGCATACACGCAACAGGCGTAATCAAAGTGCGGCAGTTGCTGCAAGGCATGCACGATCACCGCCGCCGTACCGGTGAAGTCATCGGCCAGCTGCGCCGGACGCAAGAAAGGCACTTGCGCACCATGAGCCTGCGCCAGCTCGACGATCTCTTCGTCATCGGTGCTGACCACCACTTGGTCGAACAACCCTGAATCCAGTGCCGTGTGAATCGAACGGGCAATCATCGGCACACCGTCGAACGGTTTGAGATTCTTGCGCGGAATGCGTTTGCTTCCGCCGCGGGCCGGGATGATTGCGACGTTGCTCAAGGGCGTTTTTCCAGCAGGAACCAGGTGACGTCATCCAGCGGGAATTGCGGATCGCGGTGATAACCGAAGCCGTAATCCAGCAGTTGCAGATCCGGATAGCGATCGAGCATTTCCCCGGCGAAATCGCGCTTGAACAGCTTGCCGCTGTTGCCGCGATAGGACACTTCCACCGGTGAGGGATTGTAGTATTCGGCGATCAGAATGTAGCGCTGGCTCAGTTCGTACAACTGCGCATAAGCGGTCGGCAACAGCTCCGGCGCCAGATGAATCAGCACGCCTTTGCTGAGCGTCAGGTCGTATTGGCGTTCACGGGGAAAGTCGAACAGCGAGCCGTGCCAGATCTGTGCGATATCCAGCGCCCGGGCCTGGGCACAGGCGCTGGCGTTGATTTCGACACCGAACAGCTCGCAGCGCGGTAACAGCTGACGCAACGCCTGCAAGTTGTTGCCGGCGTTGGTGCCCAGCTCCAGCAGGCTGTCGATCCGCCCGGTTCGCGTCAGCGCCTTGGCGAACAACGCCAGATTGGCGGCCACCAGCGGTTGCCCGATATTGCGGTCGACGTACTGGTTACCGAATTCGCCCTGCCAGAATTGTTCCTGTTCGCTCAGATCACGCATTGCCGTTTTCCATCCACCGCCTTAGCGGCACTCATTCAGTCAATCGACGCAATTGCTCCACCACGAAATCCTGCTGCTGATCACTCAGCAACGGAAACAGCGGCAGGCTGATCGCTTCGGCGTAGTAACGCTCGGCCTCGGGAAAGTCTCCCTCGGCGAAACCCAGTTCACGATAGTAAGGCTGCAGGTGCACTGGAATGTAGTGCAGGTTCACGCCGATGCCGGCCGCGCGCAAGCCTTCGAACACCTGACGGTGGCTGAGGCTGATGCGATCGGTCTGCAAGCGCACCACGTAAAGGTGCCAGGCCGACTCGGCGTCCGGCTGGATGCCCGGCACGGTAACCGGCAAGTACGCCAGCAAGCGGTCGTAGCGTGCGGCGAGTTCCCGGCGACGGGCGATGAAGTCGTCCAGTTTGCTCAACTGTGACAGGCCCAGCGCCGCTTGCAGATCGGTGATCCGATAATTGAAACCCAGCTCGACCTGCTGGTAGTACCACGGCCCGTGGCTGGGTTCGGTCATCTGCTGCGGATCGCGGGTCATGCCATGGCTGCGCAGACGTTGCAGGCGCTCGGCCAGCTCCGGGCGATTGGTCAGCACCATGCCGCCTTCACCGCTGGTGATGATCTTCACCGGGTGGAAGCTGAACACCGTCATCGCCGCGAATTCACCGCAACCCACCGGGCGCCCGGCGTAGCTGGCGCCAACTGCGTGGGAGGCATCTTCGATCACCGTGAAGTTGTAGCGCTCGGCCAGTTCGGCGATTCGCCGCATGTCGCAGCTCTGCCCGGAGAACGCCACCGCCACCAACACTTTGGGCAAGGTGCCGTCGCGTTCGGCAGCGTCGAGTTTGCTGGCCAGAACTTCAGCATCGAGGTTCCAGGTCAGCGGATCGATGTCTACGAAATCAACGTCGGCGCCGCAGTAACGACCGCAGTTGGCCGACGCGAGAAAGGTGTTCGGCGTGGTCCACAAACGGTCGCCCGCCCCCAGTCCTGCGGCCAGGCAGGCAATGTGCAGCGCCGCCGTGGCGTTGCACACCGCAACCGCGAAATCCGCCTGGCAACGCTCGGCCATCGCCTGTTCGAAGCGCTCGATGGTCGGGCCTTGAGTGAGCCAGTCGGACTGCAACACCTCGACGACCGCGTCGATGTCCGCCTGGTCGAGGCTTTGCCGACCGTAGGGGATCATACCGACAGCTTCGCGTGCAGATCAGCGATCTGCCCCACCGAGAGGAAGTGCGGGTTGGTGTCGGAGCGGTACTCAAAGTCCTCGCCCACCGGCCGCCCGTGCTCGCCAAGTTTATCGACGGCAAAATCGACATCGACGCTGGTGAAACGGATCGAAGGCTGGATGGTGTAGTGATCTTCGAACTCCAGGGTCATCCGCGCATCGTCCAGCGGCACCATCAGTTCGTGCAGTTTCTCGCCGGGACGGATGCCGACGTTCTTGTGCGGCAGATGCTCGGCCATGCCGCGCGCGAGATCGACAATGCGGATCGACGGGATCTTCGGCACGAACACCTCACCGCCGTGCATCCGCGCAAAACTGTCGAGCACGAATTGCACGCCGTGATCCAGAGTGATCCAGAAACGGGTCATGCGCTCGTCGGTGATCGGCAGTTCGGTCGCGCCGTCGGCAATCAGCTTGCTGAAGAACGGCACCACGGACCCGCGCGAACCCGCCACGTTGCCGTAGCGCACCACGGCAAAACGCGTCTGTTGCTCACCGGCAATGTTGTTGGCGGCGACGAACAACTTGTCCGACAGCAACTTGGTGGCGCCGTACAGGTTGATCGGGCTCGCCGCCTTGTCGGTGGACAGCGCGACGACTTTCTTCACGCCGTTGTCGATGGCGGCGGCGATGATGTTCTCCGCGCCATTGACGTTGGTACGGATGCATTCGGTCGGGTTGTACTCCGCCGCCGGCACCTGCTTCAACGCCGCGGCATGCACCACGTAATCGATGCCGCGCATGGCCTGGCGCAGACGCTCGGCGTCGCGCACATCACCAAGGAAGTAACGCATGCACGGCGCGTTGAACGTCTGCTGCATTTCGTATTGCTTGAGTTCATCCCGGGAGAACACCACCACGCGCTTGGGCTGGTATTGCTCGAGCAGGCGCGCAATGAATTTGCGCCCGAAGGAGCCGGTGCCGCCAGAGATGAAAATCGATTTACCGTTGAACATGTGCTGATTCCTGATCCTTGTCCAACGGACTTAAGCGAGCAACTGCAACCAGTCGATCGAAGCTTTTTCAGCCAGCGCAAAACCTTTGCCGGCAAGGGCCAGGTTCGCGTTGTAAGCCGGATCTTGCGCGAAGGCGCCACTCCACTTCTCTCGCAAGGCCTGCAGCGCCTCGGGAGCTTGTGGCAGCTCGCCGGTGTGCAGCACCTGCACCGACGGCGTCCACACGGTGAGGTAGCCGGCCTGACCAATCTTGAGGCACAGATCGACATCGCTGAAGCCTTCGGCGAAATTGACTTCGTCCAGACCACCCAGCGCGTCGAACAGCTCTTTGCGCACCATCAGGCAAACCTTCGATACCGCCGAGTAGTTCTGCTCGACCCCCAGACGTTGCATGTAACCCGCAGCAGAGTGTTTTTCCCCAATGAAGGCCGAGCCCACGCCCCCATTCAGACCAAGGATCAAACCGGCCTGGGAGACCTTGCCGTCACGGTCGACCAGTTTCGCGCCGACAACACCGACCTCCGGGCGCTGGGCGTGGTTGAGCAACGAATCGATCCAGTTCGGATTGACGATTTCGCTGTCAGTGGCCAGGAGCACCAGATACTCACCCTGCGCCTGCTCGCTGGCGGCGTTATACAACGCGACTTCGCTCAGTGGCTGATCGGCACGCAGCACATTCACTTTGCTGCTGCGCAGCGTGCCCAGCCAGTCGTTGACCTGCGCCGACTGATTCGGATTGGCCGCAATCAACACTTCGTAACGGGTGTAGCGGGTTCGCAACAACACACCTTCGAGGCAGCGACGCAGCGCCACCAGATCATCGCCAGCAGGCAGGATGATCGACACCATCGGCTGTTCGGTATGTCGATAATCGACTTGCCAGGTACCCGGCAACGCCGGGGTGACGTTGGCCTTGTAACCGCGATTGGTCAAATGACGCAGCAACGCCTGACGCTCGTGGGCCACTTCCTCCTGCGCCGGGACCTGGGTGATCAGGAGCGGCTCGTCGAGATGCGCCAGACCGTCAAGGCCACCCTGCTCGATCAGACGCAACAGCAGGTCGAACTCCAGCGCCTTGCTGAAGTCGGCCTGATAACCACCCGCCTCCAGGAAAACATCACGACGAATCAGCCAATGACGCGCCATCAACGATGGGTTGCTTTGCAACAGGTCAAGATTGAAGCCAGGGCGGAACACATCAATCAGCGCGCCCTCTTCATTGCGCTGGATTTCATCGGTGGCGACGGCGCGAAGGCCAGTGGCCGACATCAACTCCAGGCCGGCGCGCAACAGGCCGCCCGCCGTGAATTCATCGCCCACCTGAGCCAACAGCAGCCAGTCGCATGGAGACTGGGCGGCACTCTGGTTGAGCTTGTCGACGAGATTACCCGGGGTGACACGAACAAAGTGCAGGGTGTTCTGCGCCGTGGTCGCAGCCTGCGGCTCGCCGGTGGTGAAGACTACGATCTTGAAGGCTTTGCTGTGACCTTCGACCAGGCTGTCGAGGGTCACTTGCAACTTGTCGACATTGTCGTCCAGGTCCAGCAGGAAAATGCCGAACTGTGGCCCGCCGTTGTTCGCCGCCAGATGAGCGGCAATCGTCGCGCGCTGCTCGACGTCCGGCTCGCGGGACGCCAGCCATTCGAGCAAACGGCCGGAACGCATTTTGTTGAAGACCGGATAATGATCAGCCTTCGACACCGACTCGAGACGGGCATCCCACTCAGCCAGTTCCTGCGCTTGCGTGTCATCGCCGAGCGTGTGCAACTGCTCGACCAGACGCTTGACCACTCGACGGTTGAACGCGTTGCTGTCATGGGCCTGCCACAAGCGATCGAGCACGCTTTCCGGGGTATCGTTATTGCGTGCCTGCAACAAGTAATCCTGGCGGGTCCAGACGCCCTCGAGCTGTTCCAGTTGTACACGGCCGGCAGGCATCGCGTGCAACAAAAACTCGAACCCGGCCAGCAAGTCGAAAAAGCGCTGGTTGTAGAACGGCATCTCGACGTATTGCAGAGGCCCGAATTTGCGCTCCGGTTCTTTGGATACGTTGTTCCAGATGGACTGGAAAATCAGCTCGGCCGTCAGTGCGCGGCCGGTCACCAGGCTATCGGTCATGGCCGCGAAACTTTCCAGGGCGAACGCCTTGCGTTGCGCCTGGTCGAGGTCTTTGATGCCCGTCGGCAGGGACGCGAGAAATTCGGCGAAGGCTTCACGCTCGGCCACCGACTTGGCATCGACATACGACAGCGCGTGATAGACCTCGGTGTTGTGGTCGGAAAAACCGACGTTGATTTCGCGCACCACATACGGGATTGGCAGAACGCGTGCCTTGGCGTTCGCCAGCAGATAATAGGAATGGCCGATTTCCTGCCACTCGAAACTGGTACCCGGTGGCAATGCCGCGTACCAGTCCTTGATGATCGAGGTACGGCACACGCCATAAAACGGCGGTACGTACTGATGCATGAAGTCGAGGACTCGATCCTCGGCACGCTCCGACGCGTAGTCTTCGCAGATTTTCTTGTCGCGACGGTAGTAGCTGACACTCCCGGCCAGCGCCAGGTACATCAGGCAATAACCGTGGCACAAACCATAGTCGCGGTTGGCTTCCAGAAAGCTCACCGACTCGGCCAGCGACTCATGCAGGATAAAGTCGTCATCGGCAGCGAACACCATGTAAGGCGTGGTCAGTTGCTCGACACCGTAGGTCAGCTTGGCCTGCATGCCCCAATAGGCGAATTGCGGCAGGTGCTGATAGTCGACCGATGAAAAATCACCTTCCGGACGCTCGGGAGAAGAGTCCAGCACCAGAACCTTGCAAGGCAGGCTGCTGTAGTACTGCAGTGCTCGACGCAAAAAAGCCGGGCGGTTGTGGGTGATCAGAACCACCGTCAGCAACTCGCTCAATGGCAGCTTGTTTTCAGTACCGTAATTGCCTTGCATAACTTCTCCCACGACCGGCGAAACCGCCCGAAAAACACTTTGATGATGGAACCGATTAACGAACCCGACGCAGATAGCCGTCCGACGCGACGGTGATCAGCAACTTGTCTTGCATGTGCTGATCAATCTCGAAATCAGTGTTCTCCTTGAGGTAGGCCCAAACGGCGGTTTTCGGGTTGTCACCCGGCCCCCATGGACGATCCGGAAACGCATCGGCCGGCATGTCTTCAACCACGGTGTCCATGACCACGCAGTAGCTGTCCACCGAAACCAGTGGTGCGTACAGACGCAATTCTTCGAGGACATGCTCGTGGGTATGGTTGGAATCGAGTACCACGATTACTTTCTTGCCGGCAGCAGCCTGACGCACCTGCTCGACAACCGCCGGATCGAGGCTGGAACCTTCGATCATGCTGATGCGTTTGATCATCGGATGGCTTTCGATGGCCTCACGGTTGTGCGCACGGATATCACGATCGATGCCCAGCACTTCACCGTGGCCCTGCAGTTCCAGCAGCGAGGCGTAGTAAATGATCGAGCCGCCGTGGGCGATGCCACATTCGATGACCAGGTCCGGCTTGATCCGCCAGATCAACTCCTGCATCGCCATCATGTCTTGCGGCAGCTGAATGATCGGACGCCCCATCCACGAGAAATGGTAGGTGTACTTGTGTTTGGCCGACTGGTTGTAGAACTCCTGGGCCAACGCCTTCAGGTCCTTGTCCTGGCCCTGGGCAATCACTTCGGCCTGGCACTCCGCCTCGAAGGCTTTGATTACGTTATCGCTCATTGTCCGGTCTCACTGAAAAGTCATTTGATAGTCACGCTGCCAAAGGCATTCGCGTCGAGGCACATCAGTTGGTTTGCTGTGCCTCCAGCAACTGTTGCAAACGGTCGACCACCGCCCAGAACGCCATGGGTTCGTGTGTCGGATAGGGGTAATGCCCCAGGTTCAAATCGATCGAAGCGCCGCGTTCACGCAGGTGTTGCTCGACCAGCACCCTGACCGAAATCGCCTGGCCGCTGGCGCAATTGATCACGCCGATGAAGTCGCGTTGCTTCAGGATCGCGGCGAGGTGATTCGCCGCTGTCCGGATCGGCAGAAAGTCACGCAACTGCTCGCCCGCCGACATGTTGAACGTCGCATCGCCGGCATCGATCGCCCGGTCCAGCGCCGCCAGCAGACTGTTGGGGTTCTGCCCTTCGCCGTGCAAATAGAACAGGCGCGCCCACTGCAAAGTGAACGGATGTTCTTGCGCAAGGTTCTGCAAGAACAGGTGCAACGTGTGCTTGGCCAACCCGTAGGGATTACTCGGCTGCGGCTCCGTGCTTTCACTGAGCGGCCCACTCTGCATGCCGTATTCGAAGCAGGTTCCGGTCACCAACACCTGCTTCACACCCGCCTCTACCGCGCCTTTGATGAAGCGGTAGTCGGCCATCAGGTTGTGCTCGAAATGGAACAGCGCCCGATAGTTCGGCAACCCCGGCCAGGCCAGGTGCGCGAGTGCATCGACGCCCTCGGTCAACGCACCGACATCCAGATCCGCCGCGTGAATATCCGCGCTCACAAACTCGACGTCATTGATCCACGGCATGCCCGCAGCTTTCTGTGCATCACGCGCAACCGCCCGCACCGTGCAGCCACGGCTCAGCAATGCCGCGACCAGATGGCGACCGACGAAGCCGGTGGCTCCGGTGACCAGAACCTTCACAGCACGCTCAACTCAGGTACGGCGATCACGAAGCGGCCGTCCCACTGGCGTACCTGGGCCAGTTGCTGACTGACTTCGTGCAGCAGGTTCCATGGCAGCACCAGCACGTAATCCGGTTTTTCGATATCGATCTGCGCGGGTGCCACGATCGGAATGCGACTGCCGGGCAAATACTTGCCCTGCTTGTGCGGGTTGGCATCGGCGACCCAGGCCAGCAGATCCGGCTTGACCCCGGCGTAGTTGAGCAAGGTGTTGCCCTTGGCGGCGGCGCCGTAGCCGACCACACGCTTGCCCTCGGCCTTGGCCTGCAACAGGAAGCGCAGCAGGTCATGCTTGATGCGTTCGGCGGCAGGCGCCAGCGTGGCGTAGTACTCGGTAGTTTTCACGCCGGCGTCCAGCTCGGCCTGCAACTGCTGTTGCACCGCTGGCTGCACGGCACGGCGTTGGCCATCCTTGCGCTGCACGAACACCCGCAGCGATCCGCCATGGGTGGTCAACTGGCTGACGTCGAACACTTCCAGGCCATTGCGCTCGCACAAGGTCTGCACAGCGGTCAAGGACAGGTAGGAATAGTGCTCGTGGTACAGCGTGTCGAACTGCGCACCAGCTATCAGCGTCAACAGTTGCGGGAATTCGAAGGTGGCAACGCCGGTCGGTTTGAGCAGCGCGGCAAAACCGCCGAGGAAATCATTGATGTCCGGCACGTGGGCCAGCACGTTGTTGGCGGCCATCAGGTCGGCGGCCCAGCCTTCGCTTTTCAGCTGTGCGGCGGTGTCGCGACCGAAAAACAGCTCACGGATTTCCAGGCCTTTTTCCCGTGCTGCCTGCGCGGTGCTGCGGGTCGGCTCGACACCCAGGCACGGGATGCCGCGACCGGCGACGTATTGCAGCAGGTAGCCGTCATTGGCGGCGACCTCAACAACGCGGCTGTCAGGGGTCAGGCCAAAGCGTTCGACCATCTCCGCCACATAACGCTCGGCGTGGGCCAGCCAGGTGCTGGAGAACGAACTGAAATAGGCGTACTCGGCGTCGAACAGGCTGTCGGCGGAGGTGTAATCCTCGGTCTGCACCAGCCAGCACTGCTGGCACACCGCGACCTTCAGCGGCACCCATTGCTCGGCCTGCTCCAGGCGATCGGCATGCACGTAGGCGTTGGACGGTGGCGAGGTGCCGAGGTCGATCAGCGGCAGGCTCAGCGGTGCGGCGCACCCACGGCAATTCATAGACGCACTCCAGCAAAGTGTTGATCGAGCGCGGGATGGCTGGAGTCACGCGCTGACAAATTATTGACAGGCAACGGCCAGGCAATCGCCAGCCGTGGATCGTTCACCGACAGCCCGCCCTCGTGCTCCGGCGCGTAATCGGCGCTGTGCAGGTAAAGCAGTTCGGCGTCGTCGGTGAGGGTCTGGAAACCATGGGCGAAACCGGCGGGAATCAACAGGCTGCGACCATCGCCAGCCTTCAGGTGCTCGGCGTGCCAGTGCAGGAACGTCTCGGAATCTGGGCGCAGGTCCACCGCCACGTCCCACACTTCACCGCGCAGGCAGGTGATCAGCTTGGCTTCCGGCGCATTGGCATTCTGGTAATGCAGACCGCGCACGCTGCCCTTTTCACGGGTGCAGGAATGGTTGATCTGGCGGATGTGAAATTCGCTGCCGAACGCTTTCAGGCTGCCCTCACAGAACAGCCGGGCGAAGTGCCCGCGCTGATCTTCGAAGCGCTTGTGCTGAACGCTGAACAACCCGGCCAGCGGTAACTGTTTCAAGGAAAACTCACTCACAGCGCGCCCCGGTACAGGTTCAGTTGGCCGAGGGTCACGGTGCGCATGTCGTCGCCGTTCTGCCAGGCCAGGTGCCAGTCGAGGGTCTGGGTCAGGCATTGCTGCAACGACCAGCGTGGTTGCCAGCCCAGCACCCGACGGGCGCGGCTGCTGTCCAGGCGCAGCAGGCCGGCTTCATGCAGCTCGCTCGGTTCGATGCGCAGGCCACGGGCCTGCGGCCAGCGGTTGGCGAGCAGTTCAACCACTTCGCCGACGCTGCACATGTCCGCTTCGCCCGGACCGAAGTTCCACGCCCCGGCGTATTCCGGACCTTCTTCGTAAAGCCCGGCGGCCAATTGCAGGTAGCCGGCCAGCGGCTCCAGTGCGTGTTGCCATGGGCGCACGGCTTGCGGATAGCGCAGGGTCACCGGCTCGTCGGCCGACCAGGCTTTCAGTACATCGGGAATCAGCCGCTCAGGGGCGAAATCGCCGCCGCCCAAGACGTTGCCGGCACGCGCGGTGGCCAGGGCCAGACCGTGCTCGGCGTACTTGTCGGCCGGGAAGAACGACGCTGCATAAGACTGCGCCAGCAACTCGCAGCACGCCTTGCTGCTGCTGTAAGGGTCGTGGCCACCGAGGGCTTCGTCCTCGCGGTACGGCCACAGCCATTCCTTGTTGGCGTAGACCTTGTCGGTGGTCACCAGCACACAGGCCCGCACGCAGCCGACCTGACGAATCGCTTCAAGCAGGTTGAGAGTGCCCATGACGTTGCTGGAGTAGGTACCGAGCGGATCGCGATAACCTTCGCGCACCAGCGGCTGGGCTGCCAGGTGCAGGACGATCTCCGGCTCGGTGTCGGCGATGATCTCCAGCAACGCGCCGAGATCACGCAGATCACCGCGCTGATCATCGATGCCTTCGTGCACCCGCGCCAGTTCGAACAGGCTCGGCTCGGTCGAAGGATCGAGGGAGAAACCGCTGACTTGCGCGCCGAGGCTTTGCAGCCACAGGGTCAGCCAGCTGCCCTTGAAACCGGTGTGACCGGTGACCAGAACCCGCTTGCCGCGCCAGAACTCAGGACTCAGGCCCATTGCTTCCATGGGGCCTCCCCGCTCTGCCACAGCGCTTCGAGATGATTCTTGTCGCGCAGGGTGTCCATCGGCTGCCAGAAACCGTCGTGCTCGAACGCCTTGAGCTGCTCTTCCCGGGCCAGACGGGCCAAGGGCTCGGCTTCCCAAGTGGTTTCATCGCCCGCGATGTACGGCAATACCTTGGGCGACAGCACGAAAAAGCCGCCATTGATCCAACCGCCATCGCCACGAGGTTTTTCGGTGAAGCCCAGGACCTGATCGCCCTGGCGCTCCAGCGCCCCGTAACGACCCGGTGGCTGCACAGCAGTGACGGTCGCCAGACGGCCATGGGCCTTGTGGTAGTCGACCAGATGACGAATGTTCAGATCGGAAACGCCGTCACCATAGGTGAAGCAGAACGCCTCTTCATCCTTGAGGTAACGCCCGGCACGCAACAGACGGCCACCGGTCATGGTTTCCTCGCCCGTGTCGATGAGCGTGACGCTCCACGGCTCGCTGTAGTTCTGATGCACGTCCATGCGGTTCTCGCGCATGTTGAAGGTGACGTCGGAGGTGTGCAGGAAGTAGTTGGCGAAGAAGTCCTTGATCGCGTAACCCTTGTAGCCCAGGCAAATCACGAAGTCGTGGATTCCGTGAGCGGAATACTGCTTCATGATGTGCCAGAGAATTGGCTTGCCGCCGATCTCGATCATTGGCTTGGGCTTGAGGTGCGACTCTTCACTGATGCGCGTGCCGAGGCCACCCGCCAAAATTACTGCCTTCATCGTCTCCCCTCTTGTTCGTCACCGGACTGCGCACCGCTTTATTGAGCCGTGCGAGCCATCTGGCTCAACCTTTTGCCGCTGCGGGCGCGGCGGCAATGACCGCGAGCGCTCGTTTTATGGCGATTTGAGGGGGACTTGCAGGAAACGCGCCAGCTCGCTCGACCGTCAGATGCCAGCACCGCCAGCACCGACGAACACTCGGATACAAAAAAAGGAGGCCGATCCACCTGGATCGACCTCCCTTCGTTTCAGCTCAGCATGCCTTCGATAAACGCAAGGCAGATGAATCAGCCAAACATGGCAAACCCGTCGCCATTGATTGGCAGAACATCACCGTTGGCCGCTTTGAAGTGTTCGATGGTGTTGCCACCGGCGAACCAGTCCAGCAGTTTTACGCCTTGCGCGGTAGGGTCGGTTACAGAGAAGTAGCCATCGTTGAGGTACAGGTCATCGCCGACTCGCGCCAGTTGCAACGTCGCGGCTGACTGAATGTTGTTCAGGATCAGCGTGTCATTGGTGCTGTGGCCGTCATCACGAATGGTCACCAACAGGCCGGTGTTGACGATATACGTGTCATCACCTTCACCGCCGTTGGCATAGCCGTCAGCAGGCGCACGCCCTACGGACAGGTTCTTGATGCCAAGGTTGAGCACGTCATTGCCCGCCCCGCCCAGCAACACGAAGTTGTCGCCCGTGCCGGTCAGTGTGTCGTTACCGTCACCACCGTCGGCCTTGCCATGGGCAACAACGATCGTGTCTCTGCCAGCCTCGCCATAGGCGATGGTGCCAACGTCGTCGGCAGCGCTGTAGATGTAGTCGTCGCCATTACCGCCATACATCAGGTCCGCTTGCGGCCCGTTGGCAACGCCAGCCACAGTGAACGGCGCGATCGGGGAAACCAGTCCGCCGTACAGGGTGTCACTGCCGTCACCGCCATACAGCACGTCATTGCCCAGCCCACCTTCCAGGAGGCTGCCGACTGCACTGGCAGTGATCGTGTCGTTGAAATGGCTGCCCACTACCCGTTCGATATTGAGCAGGACATCACCCTGAGCGTCACCACCCTGATTGATGTTGGTCATCAGGTTGATGTTCACACCGGCAGCACTGTTGACGTACCACGCACTGTCGAACCCTTCACGCCCGTCGATCCGGTCCGCACCTGCGCCACCGACAAAAATGTCGGTGTAGATCGATCCGGACAAAGTGTCGTCGAAGTTGCTGCCCTGGTAAATCTCGAAACCGGCGAACGTGTCGCCAGCAGCATCACCGGCGTTGACATTGGTTTTCAGGTCAATGGTCACGGCGCTGTCGGACTGCTCATAGCTGACCAGATCGACGCCATCGGAACCGTCCATGGCCATGGCGGTGCTGGAACCGATGAAGATATCGCCGGCCTTGGAGCCCAGGAATCTTTCAATGCTTGAGTAGGTGTCACCCGCGGCAATTCCGGAATTGACCCCAGTCTTGAAGTTCAGGGTCACGCCGACAGTGCTGTCGGTGTAGCCGACCGTGTCGATGCCCGCGCCACCGATAAACTGGTCGGCACCGTCGCCACCGAACAGAGTGTCGTTACCGATACCGCCAGTGATGATGTTGTCGATCGCATTGCCGTAACCGGTGAATGCGCCAGTGCCGGTATAGGTCAGGCGCTCGACGTTGGCGTTGAGACCTTGCACACCGTAGTTGGTGCGCACTTCGTCATTGCCGCCGCCCACCTGTTCGATGACCGTACCGCCCGCGCCGTTGATGATGTAAACGTCATCACCCGCGCCGCCCTCGAAGGTCGCCGTGAGCAGGTCAATGCTGAAGGTGTCGTTGAATGCGGTACCGATGACCTTCTCGATGTTGATCAGAGTATCGCCTTCGGCGTCGCCACCGATGCCCGCACGACCTGGCGTGTTGTAGCGGATGTCGACGTTGATCCCGGCAGCCGAGGTCGAATAGTCCACGGTGTCCATGTTGCCCAGGCCGCCGTCGAAGGCAATCGCCCGGCTGTCGGCGACGAAGGTGTCGTTGAAGTTCGAACCACGGATGCCTTCGATATCGACGAAGGTATCGCCGGTGGCGATACCGGAGTTGACGCCGGTCTTCAGGTTGACGGTGACGCCGACGGTGCTGTCGGTGTAACCCACGGTGTCGATACCCGCGCCACCGAAGAACTGGTCGGCACCGTCGCCACCAAACAGCGTGTCGTTGCCAATGCCGCCGGTGATGATGTTGTCGCTGGCATTGCCGTAACCGGTGAATGCGCCAGTGCCGGTATAGGTCAGGCGCTCGACGTTGGCGTTGAGACCTTGCACACCGTAGTTGGTGCGCACTTCGTCATTGCCGCCACCCACCTGTTCGATGACCGTGCCGCCAGCACCGTTGATGATGTACACATCATCGCCCGCGCCGCCCTCGAAAGTCGCGGTCAGGGTGTCAATGCTGAAGGTGTCGTTGAACGCAGAACCGATGACCTTTTCGATGTTGATCAGGGTATCGCCTTCCGAGTCGCCACCGATGCCCGCACGACCTGGCGTGTTGTAGCGGATATCGACATTGATCCCGGCAGCCGAGGTCGAGTAGTCCACGGTGTCCATGTTGCCCAGGCCGCCATCGAAGGCAATCGCCCGGCTGTCGGCGACGAAGGTGTCGTTGAAGTTCGAACCACGGATGCCTTCGATGTCGGTGAACGTGTCACCCTTGGCAATCCCGGAGTTGACGCCGGTCTTCAGGTTGACGGTGACGCCGACGGTGCTGTCGGTGTAACCCACGGTGTCGATACCCGCGCCACCGAAGAACTGGTCGGCACCGTCGCCACCAAACAGCGTGTCGTTGCCGATGCCGCCGGTGATGATGTTGTCGCTGGCGTTGCCGTAACCGGTGAATGCGCCGGTGCCGGTGTAGGTCAGGCGTTCGACGTTGGCGTTAAGACCTTGCACACCGTAGTTGGTGCGCACTTCGTCATTACCGCCGCCCACCTGTTCGATGACCGTGCCGCCAGCACCGTTGATGATGTACACATCATCGCCCGCGCCGCCCTCGAAAGTCGCGGTCAGGGTGTCAATGCTGAAGGTGTCGTTGAACGCAGAACCGATGACCTTTTCGATGTTGATCAGGGTATCGCCTTCCGAGTCACCACCGATGCCCGCACGACCTGGCGTGTTGTAGCGGATATCGACATTGATCCCGGCAGCCGAGGTCGAGTAGTCCACGGTGTCCATGTTGCCCAGGCCGCCATCGAAGGCAATCGCCCGGCTGTCAGCGACGAAGGTATCGTTGAAGTTCGAACCACGGATGCCTTCGATGTCGGTGAACGTGTCACCCTTGGCAATCCCGGAGTTGACGCCGGTCTTCAGGTTGACGGTGACGCCGACGGTGCTGTCGGTGTAACCCACGGTGTCGATACCCGCGCCACCGAAGAACTGGTCGGCACCGTCGCCACCAAACAGCGTGTCGTTGCCGATGCCGCCGGTGATGATGTTGTCGCTGGCGTTGCCGTAACCGGTGAATGCGCCGGTGCCGGTGTAGGTCAGGCGTTTGACGTTGGCATTCAGGCCCTGCACGCCGTAGTTGGTGCGCACTTCGTCATTACCGCCGCCCACCTGTTCGATGACCGTGCCGCCAGCACCGTTGATGATGTACACATCATCGCCCGCGCCGCCCTCGAAAGTCGCGGTCAGGGTGTCAATGCTGAAGGTGTCGTTGAACGCAGAACCGATGACCTTTTCGATGTTGATCAGGGTATCGCCTTCCGAGTCGCCACCGATGCCCGCACGACCTGGCGTGTTGTAGCGGATATCGACATTGATCCCGGCAGCCGAGGTCGAGTAGTCCACGGTGTCCATGTTGCCCAGGCCGCCATCGAAGGCAATCGCCCGGCTGTCAGCGACGAAGGTATCGTTGAAGTTCGAACCACGGATGCCTTCGATGTCGGTGAACGTGTCACCCTTGGCAATCCCGGAGTTGACGCCGGTCTTCAGGTTGACGGTGACGCCGACGGTGCTGTCGGTGTAACCCACGGTGTCGATACCCGCGCCACCGAAGAACTGGTCGGCACCGTCGCCACCAAACAGCGTGTCGTTGCCGATGCCGCCGGTGATGATGTTGTCGCTGGCGTTGCCGTAACCGGTGAATGCGCCGGTGCCGGTGTAGGTCAGGCGCTCGACGTTGGCATTCAGGCCCAGCACGCCATAGTTGGTGCGCACCTCGTCATTGCCGCCGCCTGCCTGTTCGATGACCGTCGCGTTGCCGGTGTTGAGGATGTAAACATCATCGCCCGCGCCACCTTCAAAGGTCGCCCCGATGGTATCGATGCTGAACGTATCGTTGAAGGCCGTACCGATGACCTTCTCGACGTTGAACAGGGTATCGCCTTCCGAGTCGCCACCAATGCCTGGACGCCCTGGCACGGTGTAGCGGATGTCGATATTGATGCCTGCGGCAGACGCCGAGTAATCCACCGTGTCGGTACCTGCACCGCCGTCGATCTTGTCGGCACCGGCCCCACCCATAATCAGATCATTGCCAGCCAGGCCATTGATCTCATCATCCCCGCTCGTACCGATCAGCGTATCCGCGCCGTTTGTCCCGTTTATAACTGCCATTACTTCTTCCTTGCCTTGTTGTGAAATAGGTACTTGTCGCGGGCGATCAAACGACATCGCAGCGATCACTGGAGATCAACGATTGTGTTGATATCGACACAAACCCTTCACGGCTTAAGTGGCCGGCAAAAAAATGTATCAAGATTGATGCAGTTACGAATTTCAAAGGCAAAAAAAACAGGCGACTGTAGAAGTCGCCTGTTTTTCGCTGCTGCAGGTACGAATCGATCAATCCGCGAGCCAGCCATATTCCCAGTAACGCAGGTTATCGCCGCGCAGTACGTAGTCGCGCAGTACGACTTCACGCAACTCGTCACCCATGCGGTAGCTCGCATCCGGGTCAGCCAGGTGCATGCGAATTGCCTGCAGCCATTCATCCGTGGAATTGGTCTTGATCCGCGTGCACGGCAGATAGCCGCGATACGCTTCGGTGTCGGTGCAAATCACCGGGTAACCGCAAGCACCGTATTCCAGCAGACGCAGGTTGCTCTTGCAGTCGTTGAAGATGTGGAATTCCAGCGGCGCCAGGGCCAGGTCCAGATTGAGGCTGGCCAGTTTCGCCGGGTACGCATCGAGGGGAATCACCCCATGGAACTCATGCATGTACGGACGCAGATCGTCCGGGCACATGCCGAAAAACACCCAATCGACTTCATTCGCCAGTTCGCGCACGACATCGGCGATCACCGCCAGGTCACCATGGTGACTGGTGCCGCCACCCCAGCCGACTCGCGGTTTTTTCGAAGTCCGGCGCTGGCTGCGCAGGTTGCTCCAGAACTCTTTCGCCAACATGTTCGGCACTACGCGAATGTCGTGGTGCATATCCGACAATGCATTGGCCAACGGCTGAGTGGAGACCACGACGCGGTCGCACATGCCGATCGCACGACGAACGACACGCTCCATTTCATACTTGTCCGGCATGTTGCGGATATGCGCGTTGCGATGCGGAACATCGATGACGTAGTCATCCAGCTCGTAAATGCGCCGCGCCTTGAAGTAGTTGCACAGCAACGGCATTTCATTGACCGGTGCTTCGGTATAACGCCCTTGCAGAATGATCACATCCGGCGCCATACGCTCGATTTCAACAATCGGCGGCAGGTTCACGCTGTAGCGGATCTGACTCTGAACCCGGCCTGCCGCTTCGAGCTCGATCAGCGGTTGAGTGACACGATAGTGGCCGATGGCCGATGCGTTGATCGGCAACCCGAGAATCTTCGGCAAGCTGCTGTTGCTGAAAGGACTCCAGCCCGTACGCAGGCCCGGCTCGAGCGCGAAGCTTGAGCCCGTGTGCTTGTGCAACGACAGATTGGGATTGTAGGCCGGGTCACGGGCAATGACCGGCAGCCAACGCTTGAAGAACGTTTCTTCCTGCTGACTGTGCGAGACCCCTTCTTCATCGTTGACCGCCTCCACCGGCTGCGCACCCAGCGCCAGCACTGCATAAGGCGTCCACACCACAAGATAACCCTGCCGGGCTACGCGCAGTGCCAGGTCCACTTCATGCAGCATATGCGGCAGGCTCTGCTCATCCATGCCATCAACCGCATCGAATACCGATTTGCGCACCATCAGGCAGTCGGCACCGACGGCACTCAGATCCTGAACGGCCTGCAAGCGGAACATGTACCCGGGGGACTGCATGGCCTGACCATAAAACGGCAGGCCGGCCGTTCCCTGCAAACCGAGCACCAGCCCCGCGTGCAGAACATAGCCATCGGGGTTGAAGAGCTTGGCGCCAACGATGCCGACTTCCGGACGCTGGGCGTGATTGAGCAACTCGTCGAGCCAGTCACCCTGAGTGATCACCGTGTAAGGGTTAAGCAGCAGCACATATTCGCCCCTCGCCTGGCCTACGGCAAAGTTGCGCATTGCGGCGAGGTTACCCTGCTGCGCGTACGTCAGCACCCGCACCCGCTCGCTGCCCAATTGCGCCATACCGTCCAGCCACGTACGGGCTTCGGTGGTCTGGCTGCCATTGTCGACCAGCAACAGCTCGTATTCGCTGTAAGCGGTTTTTTCCAGCAGGCTCTCGACACAGCGTTGCAAGGCCGCAATGTGGTCGCGAGTCGAAATGATGATCGAGACCAAAGGCCGATTCGCATGCCGATAATCGACACGATTGAGCAGCTCGACGCAGCCGCGTCGCAGGTCGTGGGAAATCCCCAGGCGATCAAGGTGCGCTGACAGCAATCGTGGGTTGTTTTGCGTCACCTCAGGCAGGGACAGCCACTGGGTCAGGTCGAATCCCGACTCAATGGCAACCTCGGCCAGATGCCCGACCACCTGAGTGCCCTGGTCCTCCACCATCCGCCACAGCATGTCGTGAGGCGCCAGTTCGGTGAACGTCGAATCGAAACCGCCGAGAGCCAGAAAGGTGTCGCGCTGGAACGCCAGGGCACGGCCGACATAAGGAAAAGTGCGCATCAGATCCAGGTTGAAGTCCGGCTTGAACGCTGGTCCGACCGGCTCACCCGCACGCAAACCGCCCTCATCGCTGTAAACAATGCGCAAGGCACTGTCGAAGGCGATGCGCTCGGCCATCATCAGTAACGCAGGGACCACCAGACGATCACCGGCACGCAGCAGATAGAACCAGTCGGCGCCTTCCAGCTGCGGCAACAGCTGATTGATCTGTTGCAGATAATCGTCCTGCAACGGCAAATGAAACACTCGCCCCTCCAGTGCCGGCTCCGCGCAATCGCTGGAAAGCACCAGTGTCAGTTCGGGCGGGTAGTCCTGGGCGGCGAGGCTTTCCAGCGTACGCTCCAGCGCCGCCGGACTGCCCTGCTCATCAACCACGATCGGCACGATTCGCGGCGTGGATGGCCAGCCCGCCAAAATGTCCGGCAGTAATCTGCGCTGGACGTCGCTGAGCGCGCGACACTCCAGCCATTGCGAATAGAGCTCGGAAAAACTCTGGCTGTTACTGCCGACTTGCCATATCTGTGCACTCTGTTTGGTGCCGAGCGTTCGGCTCAGGGGCAGCTCTTTCCAGACCCGCGGCGATTCGTCTGCCTTGAGCATCGGCACATGACGTACCCACCCCTTTGCAGGTGCCGACTCGCCACTGCGCGACTTGAGCATTTGCAGCAGCCATTGCTGCTCGACCCCCAGAGCATCCTTCATGGCTTGCTGGCCGCTCAGACGATCGGGATAAAGGCGCTCGACACTCAACACATGGTTGGAGACGACCGCATTGCCGCGACGCAGCAAACACACGAACAGTGCAAAGTCGAGGCTCGCCACAAAGCAGTGCCCCGGCTGGGTCAAGGCCGGCAGTAATTCGACAATATCGGCGCGACGGAACAGGGCACTGCTGAAACCACCGAGGATGTTTGACGGAAACGTCTCGAAAAGGGCCAGCAGGTCAATACCCTTGAACAGACCACTGGTTGGCGACAGGGGCGTATTTTCCAGCCGCGAAGGCAACACCATGTCGTCGGCGTCCCAGAAAAGACGCTGGGCCAGCACCAGGTTGACATCGTCATGCCGGACCAGCACATCGGCCTGGTGCTCGATACAGCTGGTGAACAACTGATCGTCATCACACAGAAATTTGATGAATTCGCCCTGCGCCTGGTCCAGGCAGGCTTGCAGATTGCCGACCATGCCCAAGGTATGCGGATTACGCACGTAACGTACGGCGACCCCGCTCTGCTCGGTCATCTGCCCGACCATGGCCTCGATTTCATGGCCACGGCTGTCATCGCACACGATGATTTCGAGATTGCCATAACCCTGGCTGACGGCGCTGCGCAATGCCCGCTCGAAAAAGCGCGGATTGAAGGCAGGAATGACAAGGCTGACAAGGGGAAGTGAATTCACGGCGGACTCGCAAGCGGCGGGAACCCGCCCGAAACTGCGAGCCCTTCAAAACCGCAAAAGAAGACAATAGGTACAAAACGATCAAGGCAACCGGGCGCTTGCGCGCCCGGCCAGCATCAGATCTTGTTGAACAGGCCCAGCTGGCTGATCTTGCTGAACGCCAGCTGCGAGGCCTGCAGCATGGTCTGCTGCAAGGTCAGACGCGTCATCACCTCGGCAGGATCCGAATCACGGATCGACCCCTGAGTCGTGGTGTTGGCCTGGATCAGGCTCTGGTTGGTGGTGTTCTGGTCGTCGAGCGACTGCCCGCGCGCACCGATCGACGTCACCGCCGTACCAATCTGATTGGCCGCGCTGTCGATGTTGCCCAGCGCAGACTCCATCTGGCCCTGGAATTTCTGCTTGGCTACCGGATCGCCATCAATCGGCGCTTTCAGTGCAGTGACCATCTGGCCCAGGGTATCGAGCACGTTCTGGGTCTGATGATTGTTGGACTGGATCGAGAACTGATCGCCGGCAGCAGGTACGCCGCCGATGGCAAAGGTCACACCGGCTGCAGTGGCATTACCTGCAACCACAGTGCCCGAAGACACAGGTTTGCTGTCGGCCGTGACAGGCGCCGCATACAGGTCAAAGTCAGTTGCGCTGGTGAACTTGAGAATCGCACCACCGCCCGACGGGAACGCAGCATTGTAAGCTGCCTGGTTGGTAACGTTCGAACCGGTGATGACCGCGGTGGACGGGTTGCCCGGGCTGCGCGCCGTGGTGAACGAGTCAGGTGTAACCGACAGCTGGAAGCTGTGACCGGCAATCACCGCATCCGCGTTGTCGCCGGACTTGAGGTTGATGTTCACCCTCAGATCGACGCCACGGAAGCTGACGGCCTGGTTCGCGCCGTTGCTGTTGCTGATCACACCGTTCTGGCTGGCTTCGGTCGTCACGTCGTTGCCCAAGGCATCGGTGATTTTCATCTGGGTGCTGCTAACGAAGCTGACCGTGTACGGCTGACCGCTCGCGAACTTGGCGTCATAGGTGGCACTGTTGCCGACCGTACCGCTGGACAGCACCACGCGACCGTCATCAACAGCCGGAGCAGTCATGGTGGTCTGAGTGCGGCTGGTATTGATGGTCTGCTGGAAAGCATCCCAACCGGTGGTGTTGGTGCCGACAGACATGCCATCGCCGATGTTCAGATTGATCTGGGTCTGGTCACCGTTATAGGTGTAGGTGCCATCGGCGTTCTGCGAGTACGGCGCCGTATCGGTCTTGGAACCGGAAAACAGGTAGTTGCCGTTGGCGTCCTTGGAGTTCATCAGACCCAGCACCTGCTGCTGGATCTGGCTCAACTCGTCGGCGTAAGCCTTGCGATCTGCGTCGGTGGCGATGCCGTTGTTGGCGGCCAGGCCGATTTCCTTGGCGCGCTGCAAAGCCGTGGTGATGGAGCTCAGCGTCGACTCCTGCACGGTCAGCGCGCTCTTGGTGGTATCGATGTTGCCCTGATACTGCTCGAGCATCGAAGCCTGCTGACCCAGCTTGAGCAGACGCCCGGCACCGATCGGATCGTCGGCGGCGGTGTTGATGCGCTGCAGGCTGCTGGCCTCGTTCGCGGTGGCAACAGTCTTGCTGTAATTGCGCTGATATTGAGCAGCTTGTGTCGCGTAATACTGGGCGGTGGAAATGCGCATGAATTACGGCTCCTTAAAGACTGTTGATCAGCGTTGCGAAGGTTTCCTGCGCAGCCTTGATGATTTGCGAAGAGGCGGTGTAGTACTGCTGATACTTGACCAGGTTGCCAGTCTCTTCGTCGAGGTTGACCTGGGACAGCGAGTTGCGTGCCCCCTGAGCCTGATCGAGGATCACCGAGGTGGCTTCGTTGTCGGACTTGCTCTGGGCCGCTTTGCTACCGACGTTGGTCACCAGCTTGTTGTAGGCGTCGGTCAGGCTGATGCCCTTGCTGCCGGTGCCGGTGTCCACGGTTTGCTTGGTCTGCAGGCCGACCAGAGCTTGCGCATTACGGTTGTCCGAAGAGGCCGCGCCGGTCAGGTTGATCGTGAAGGTTTCGCCTGGCTTCGGCGTCGCGCCCACGGTGGTCTGCACGGTGAAGGTTTTCTGCACGTTCGGCGTAACCGAGGTATCCATCACCGGAGCCCCGGTGGAATCGACCATGCCGATCTTGAGGTTCAGGGTGTTGGCCTGCCCCGGCACGATGGTGCCGGTACCGATGGTGAAGCCCTTGGCATCGACCATGTTGTACGACTGGCTGCCGCTGGTGACCGCACCCATGACGAGTTTGACCGGCGTCGAATACTTGAGCGCATTCTGCAGCTCGGCCTGGGAGGCCGGGTTGGTGATGTCGAGGGTGTCGACCAGCGTCGGCTGGGTGTAAGTGCCGGAGTTGTTGGCACTGGCCACGCCAGTCAATGGTGCCGCCGCCGCGATTTTCTTCGGATCGGTGAGCACGGTCTGAATCGTGGATCCTGCGTTGCGGGTCGGCGTCACCTTGAAGGTGTCACCGGCGCTCAGCGCACCGCCATTGAGGGCCAGGGTGAAACCGTCGATCACTGGCGGTGGCGTGGTGGTGGTGCTGAACGACCCCATGTCAGTGCCGTCCGAGCGCTTTACCGAATAGTTGGTGGCGCTGGTGAAGGTGACCTGGTAATCGCTGGTGGTCAGCTTGCCGGTGTCCTTGATGGTGACGTTCAGGTTGCCCGAACCCGCGTTGTTGCCCGCCGAGGCGATGCTGCGCTGGCTGATCAGCGCGGCACTGTTGATGTCATTGAAGATCGGCGCGCCGAAGTCACCGTTCTTGTCGATGCCCTGGGCTTGCTGGCGATTCATCTGGTCGGCAATGACCAGTGCTACACGGCCCAGCTCGTTGAGCGAAGGGTTGAGCACTTCATTGCGATAAGTCAGCAGACCGCCGATTTCGCCGCCGCTCATCGCCGACGTGATGTCGATGGTGCTTGAACCACGGTCCATCTGGATGCCCATGCGCGTCGGGTCATCCTTGCCCGGAACAGTGCTCAGGGTGTTGGTGGTGTTGCCGATGACCAGTGGCTGGCCGGTGCCGATATACACGTCGAAACTGGTGCCACGCTCGACGACTTGCGCACCGGTCAACTCGGAGAGCTGGCGCACGGCTTCGTTACGGCTGTCGAGCAGATCGTTCGGCTGGCCGCCACTGGTGGAAACCTCGCCGATCTTCTGGTTCAGGTTGGCAATCGAGGTGGCCAGCTTGTTCACCTGGGAAGCCATGTCCGACAGGTTGCCGTTGATCGTGGTGTTCTGATCGTTCAGCTGTTTGGCCAGGGCATTGAAGCGACTGGTCAGCGCCTGCGCACCGGTCAGCACCGACTGACGGGAAGTGTCGTCGGTCGCCGAGGTCGCTACACCTTGCATCGAAGTGAAAAACTTCTGCAGTACACCGGTCAGGCCAGTGTTGGTATCGGACAGCGAGGCGTCCAGCGCGGTCGCCTGGGCACCGTAGGCTGCCGCTTCGCTGTTGAGCGAGGTAGCGGTGTGCAGTTGAGTTTCGAGGTAGGAGTTGTACACCCGGCGCACGTCGGCCAGGGTCGTGCCCGTGCCGATGAAAACGTTGCCGACCTGCTGCGAGGCCTTGGTGCCCTGCACGGTTTGCTGGCGCGAATAACCGGCGGTGTCGACGTTGGCAATGTTGTTACCTGTCACAGCCAGAGAGGACGAACTCGCGGCCAACCCCGACATCCCGATATTGAGCAAACTCATGATTCAAACCTTACCTTGTGTTTATAAAGGCGTTGTTGAAACGCCGGCCGCAGCGTAGTTCTGATTGACGGTCATCTGCTTGGCAATCTGTGAAATCTTCGTCGCGTAATGCGGGTCGGTCGCATAACCGGCCTTTTGCAACTCGCGTACAAACTGTTCTGGGTTATCGGCCGACTTCAGCACTTCTTGATAGCGATTGTTGCTCTGCAGCAACGTCACCAGATCATGGAAGCTGTCCTTGTAGGATGCATAGGAACGGAACTCCGCCGTCTCCTTGACCATCTGCCCGTTACGGAACTCGCTGGTGATCGCCCGTGCCGAATCGCCCTTCCAGTTGCCACTGGCCTTGATCCCGAACAGGTTGTGACTGCTGGTGCCGTCCTGAGCGCGCATGACCGACTTGCCCCAGCCGGTTTCAAGCGCGGCCTGAGCCACCAGATAACGCGGATCGACACCGATGCGCGCCGCGGCCTCTTTGGCCATCGGCAGCATGGTGTTGACGAATTCGTCAGCGTTGCTGAACGCACGCTTGGCCGGCGCCAGGGGAATCTGCGCCATGGCGCGGCCGTAGATCTGCATCTGTCCGCCCGAGGCCTTTTCCGCCTCGGCGCGGGCCAGCCAGTCGCCGTTGTACAGCGGGCCGGAACCGGTGGCGGCAGCCAATGTGTCGCGCTGCGGCAATTGAGTGGCGGCCGTCGGCGTGGCCGAAGGCACCAGACCGGCGAGCAGGCGGTCAGCCAGTTTCGGCGGCAGTGCCAGACGACGCTGGTTGATCATTTCCATGTCATTGCGATGGGCCAGCTGGGTGTTCGGTGCATGCACCGAACGCGAAGCCCACAAAGGACGCTCGCCATTGAGGCGCGACAGCGGACCGTTGGTGGCCACGGTGCCGGCGGCAATCGGCGTTTCCACCGCAGCGGCCTTGGCCAGCGCTTCCTGCTGCTTGGCAGCGGACGCGGCGGCGGCCTCGCCCGGCGCCATCGGTTTGTTCTTCGACATCTGCTTCATCAGCACGTCAGCCAGACCGATACCACCGCCCTCGCGGGACAGGGAAACGGCCAGTTGCTGGTCGTACATTTCCTGATACTGCTTGGCTGCCGGCGTATTGAGCGGGTTGTCCTGACCCAGCGCTTCAGTGGCCGAGCGCATCGACTTGAGCATCTCACCGAGGAACAGCGATTCGAATTCCTGCGCCACCTTGCGCATGTTGCCGTCGCTGTTCTTGTCGCCGACCTTGAGCTGGTTCAGGCGATTGAGGTCGGAGTACGAACCCGAATCGCTGCTGCTGACCAGACCGCTTTTGCGCATATCCATGGGCGGCGTCCTCAGATCACGATCAGGTCGGCTTGCAACGCGCCGGCCTGCTTCAGTGCTTCGAGAATGGCCATCAGGTCACCCGGTGCCGCGCCGACCTGGTTCACCGCACGGACGATTTCGTCGAGGGTGGTGCCCGGGCCGAACTTGAACATCGGCTTGGCTTCCTGCTGGGCGTTCACGCGCGAGCGCGGCACCACGGCGGTCTGACCGTTGGACAACGGGCCAGGCTGGCTGACGATCGGGTCTTCGGTGATGGTCACGGTCAGGCTGCCGTGGGTCACGGCGGCCGGCGACACCTTCACGTTCTGGCCGATGACGATGGTGCCGGTACGGGAGTTGATGATGACTTTCGCCACCGCCTGACCCGGATCGACTTCGAGGTTTTCCAGGATCGACAGATAGTCGACGCGCTGGCTCGGATCGAGCGGCGCGGTGACACGGATCGAACCGCCATCGATGGCCTGGGCGACACCTGGGCCGAGCATGTCGTTGATCTTGTCGACGATGCGCTTGGCGGTGGTGAAGTCGGAACGGTTGAGGTTCAGCGTCAGGCTGTTGCCCTGGTTGAAACCGCTCGGTACCGAACGCTCGACCGAGGCACCGCCGGGGATGCGCCCGGCCGACGGAACGTTGACGGTGATCTTCGAACCGTCACGACCTTCGGCATCGAAACCGCCCACCACCAGGTTGCCCTGGGCGATGGCGTAGACGTTGCCGTCGATACCCTTGAGCGGGGTCAGCAACAAGGTGCCGCCGCGCAGGCTCTTGGAGTTACCGATGGACGAAACGGTAATGTCGACCTGCTGACCCGGCTTGGCGAACGCCGGCAGATCAGCACTCACCGACACCGCCGCGACGTTTTTCAACTGCACGTTGCCCGATCCCGGCGGCACCTTGATGCCGAACTGCGAGAGCATGTTGTTGAAGGTCTGCAGGGTGAACGGGGTTTGCGTGGTCTGGTCGCCGGTGCCGTTAAGCCCGACCACCAGGCCGTAGCCGATCAACTGGTTGGAACGCACGCCGGAAATGCTGGCGATATCTTTCAGCCGCTCGGCTTGTGCGTTGAAGGCCGCCGACAACAAAACGGCAGCCACCATGAGGCTCTTGAAATTCAACACGGGGCGGGTCATCTCTTATTTCCTGGGCTGCGTTGAGGTCTGAGCGCGAGCCAGGCAAGGCGCAGGCCGCCGCCAATGGTCGCTCCCTTGGCAAGGCCTGCAACGCAGCATGGCGCGCGCTCAGACACAACCCGAAGGGCCGGGCCTGCTTTTACGCAGGGCGGCGTTACTCGTCGTTTATTTGGAACAACCAAACTGCACTCCTCGCGCCTTGCCCTGCGTAAAAGCAGGCCCGGCGCAACCCAGGAAATAAGAGATGACACGCCCCCCACCTAGAAAGGGAACAGCGGGCTGAGGAAGAAACGGTCGAACCAGCCTGGCTGACTCGCATCGGCAAACGAACCGGTGCCCGAGTAGGTGATGCGCGCATCGGCGACCCGGGTCGACGACACGGTGTTGTCGGTGGCGATGTCATCGGCACGTACGAGGCCGGCGATCCGCACCAGTTCATCACCGGTGTTGAGGGTCATCCACTTCTCGCCACGCACGGCGATGATGCCGTTGGGCAACACGTCGGCGACGGTCACGGTGATCGAGCCGGTCAGGGTGTTGCCCTGGGCCGCCTTGCTGTCGCCCTTGGTCGCGCGGTCGCCGCTGTAGCCGACGTCCAGGCTCAGATCATTACCGCCCAACGGGTTGTTGGTGGTGCCACTGCCGCCGAACAGCGAAGTCAGGCCGATGCCGGTCTTGCTGTTCTTGGCCACTTGCGAGTTGGCGTTCTTGCTGGCCTGAGTCTTCTCGTTCAGGGTGATGGTGATGATGTCACCGACCCGGAACGCCTTGCGGTCGCTGTACAGGTTCTGTTCGAAACCGGCCTGATAGATCGAGCCGTTGTTGGCGGCCGCCGGCAACGGCGTACGCGGCAACACCGGGGCGTAGTAAGGGTCATTGGGCTTGGGCGTCGGAGCGACGCAGCCCGCGAGCGAGACGACCCCACCCAATGCCAGAACAGATACGAAGCGTTTCATGACCCTTACCTCACGGTGTTGCAGGCGACCTCATGGCCGCCTCATAGACTTGATTACAGATTCTGCGTTACGAACGAGAGCATCTGGTCGGCGGTGGAGATCACCTTGGAGTTCATCTCGTAAGCGCGCTGGGTGGTGATCATGTTGACCATCTCTTCCACGGTGCTCACGTTGGAGGTTTCCAGGGTGTTCTGCAGGGTGGTGCCAAAACCGTTCAGGCCCGGAGTACCGACTTGCGGCGCGCCGGAAGCGGCGGTTTCCAGGAACAGGTTGTTGCCCACGGCTTGCAGACCGGCCGGGTTGATGAAGTCGGCGGTCTGCAGGTTGCCGATCACTTGGGACGCGGCGTTGCCGGCAACGGTGATCGACACGGTGCCGTCACGGCCGACGGTGAAGGTCTGGGCGTTGTTCGGGATGACAATCGCCGGTTCCAGGGCGAAACCGCTGGCGTTGACGATCTGGCCGTTGGAATCGAGGTGGAAAGTACCGTCACGGGTGTAGGACGTGGTGCCGTCCGGCTGCAGGATCTGGAAGAAACCACGGCCGTCGATGGCCATGTCCAGCGGCTGCTCGGTGGTTTGCAGGCTGCCGGCGGTGAAGTTTTTCTGGGTGCCGACGATGCGCACACCGGTACCCACTTGCAGACCCGACGGCAGTTCGCTGTCCTGGGTCGACTGGGCGCCTGGCTGACGCTTGATCTGATACAGCAGGTCCTGGAACTCGGCGCGGTCACGCTTGAAACCCGTGGTCGACACGTTGGCCAGGTTGTTGGAAATGGTGGTCAGGTTGGTGTCCTGGGCGGACAGACCGGTTTTGGCAACCCATAGAGCCGGAAGCATTCGATTCTCCTCGTGCGCCTGTTTTACGGCGCGACGTTCTGATAATTAGCTGATCTGCAAGACCCGAGCCATGGCCTGGTCGTCGTCTTTGGCGGTGTTCATCATCTTGACGTGCAACTCGAACTGCTTGGCCAGGGCCAGCACCGAGGTCATCTCTTCCACGGCATTGACGTTGCTCGACTCCAGGAAACCCGATACCAGCTTGACGTTGGCATCGGCCGGCGCAGGCTGGCCGTCCTTGGTGTAGATCGAACCATCCAGGCCCTTGTTCATGTTCTTGATGTCCGGATTGACCAGCTTGATCCGGTCGACTTCGGCCATGACGCGCGGGCCCTCGCCCATCGCACGGATACTGATGGTGCCGTCTTCACCGACTTCCACCTGCTGCTCCGGCGGAATGGCAATCGGACCGCCATTACCCAGCACCGGCATGCCGTTGCCGGCACGCAGCACGCCAAGGGCGTCGATATTCAGGCTGCCGGTGCGCACGTAGCTTTCGCCGCCGTTGGGGTTCTGCACGGCAATGAAACCATTGCCGCTGACGGCCACGTCGAGGTCACGCCCGGTCTGCACCAGGGAGCCCGGAGTGAAGTCGGTAGCAGGCCGTTCGCTCATGGCAAACGCACGCGCCGGAAAGCTGTCACCGAACACCGGCATCGAACGCGCCTGTTCCAGGTCGCGCTGAAAACCATTGGTGGAGATGTTCGCCAGGTTGTTGGCATGAGCCTTTTGCGCCAGTGCGTTCTGGCTGGCGCCGGTCATTGCCACATAAAGGTACTTGTCCACACTCTTTCCTCTGCATGCCGGACGTTTGCCGCCCACCGCTGTACTGCTGACCCACAAGCAATTTGCAGACCAACTTTTTTCTGGCGGCCAGGGACCCGATAAACAAAGGACTTGAGGGGTTTTGCGGGAAAGAAGGAAATATATCGAAGACGAAAAACCGGCGGTGTCATGCCGCTTCGCGGCAATCAACCAGGCCGGTCGGGATCACTCGGACGCGTCTTTGCCGACTTCGTATTCACGCAACTTGTTGGCAATGGTCGTATGGGAAACCCCAAGCCGCTTGCCCAGTTGCCGACTGCTCGGATGTTCGGAATACAGTCGCTCAAGCACTGCTTTTTCGAAGCGCCCGACAATCTCGTCCAATCCGCCTTCGAGGGAGAAATCGCCAAGCGGCTGACGCACGCCATAATCCGGCAGACGAATATGCTCGGCCTTGACCGTTCCGCCATCGCACAGCGAAACCGCCTGGAACAGCACGTTCTCCAGTTGCCGTACGTTGCCCGGCCAATGGTAATGGCTGAGCCGGTCCATCGCCGCCGGTGCCAGTTTCGGCAGCGGGCATCCGATCTGCCGGCTGGCCTGATCGAGGAAGTGCTCCACCAGCGGCGTCAAACCGTCGAGGCATTCGCGCAATGGCGGAATGTGCAGGGAGAGCACGTTGAGGCGGTGATACAAATCCTGGCGGAATTCTCCTCTCGCACACAGCTCCGACAGATCCACCTGAGTGGCGCAGATCACCCGCACATCCAGATAAACCTCTTCATCACTGCCTACACGCCGGAAGCAACCGTCCTGCAGGAAGCGCAGCAATTTCACTTGCAAGCGCGGGCTCATTTCGCCGACGCCATCGAGGAACAGCGTGCCGCCCGCCGTCAGCTCCAGTAGCCCGAGTTTGCCTTCGGCACGCGCGCCTTCAAAGGCGCCGGGGCCATAGCCGAACAGTTCGGTCTCGGCCATCGATTCCGGCAGCCCCGCACAGTTGAGCGCCATCAACGGCGACTGGCCGCGCGGGCTCGCCAGGTGACACGCCCGCGCCAGCAACTCCTTGCCGGTGCCGGTTTCGCCTTCTATCAATAGCGGCGCATCCAGTGGCGCCATGCGCCGGGCTTCGCGCACCACCGCCGCCATCACTTTCGAGCTCTGGAAGATGCTGTCGAAGCCACGCAGTTCCTGCTTGCGCACGTTATAGATGCGCTCACCGACCCGGTCCGCCCGGTGCAGCGTCAGCACTGCACCGGCCATGGCCTCGCTGTCATCGTGCTCCGATTGGAGGGGAGCGATGTCGGCCAGAAAGATGTCGCCCTTGACCTTGACCCGCATGCCGTTGATTCGCGACTTGTTGGCGCGCACCAGTTCCGGCAGGTCGAAGTCTTCGGCGTAACGCGACAGCGGAATCCCCGGCACCTCATCCACCCGCACGCCGAGCAACTGCGCCGCCGCCCGGTTGGCGGCAACGATCGAGCCGCCCATGTCGATCGACAGCACCGGAAACTCCAGCGCACCGAGCAACGCGTTCAACTCCATGTGTCGACGTTCGCTGGGCATCAGCCCTACCCGCTTGACGCCGAAGACCCCGGCGATGGCTTCGAATTTGGGCCGCAACGCCTGGAACTGCAGGTTGATCAGGTTCGGGCAATGCAGATAGATCGCGTTGCCGTGCTCACCGCCGACCTCGCCGCGGGCGACGTTGATCCCGTACTCCACCAGCAGATTGAGAATGTCGCGCAGGATGCCGATGCGGTTCTGGCAGTGGACTTTGATACGCATATAAAGGCCCGAAACAGGTAAAGGGGGCGGATTTTTCTCTGCCGCCCGCAAGATAGTCGTCAAGTTTATGTGACAGACACAGGTCGTTTCAAACCCGCGAATCACCGCAACCACGACTTATCGCACAAAGCGTAACGATAATTTTACGATTTATAGAGACTTTTCCTACCCGACGGTTCTTCAACCTGCTGCAACACGGCACGCTCTGGGGTATTTCTCAGTCCATAGCAGGACATAACAAGAACGAATTCCCCTCGCAGGAGAGCAGTATGAAGCAGACGCAATACGTGGCCCGCGAGCCCGATGCGCAAGGTTTTATCGACTACCCCGCCGAAGAACACGCGGTGTGGAACACGCTGATCACCCGCCAGTTGAAAGTGATCGAGGGTCGGGCGTGCCAGGAATACCTGGACGGTATCGAAAAACTCGGCCTGCCCCACGACCGCATCCCGCAACTGGGCGAGATCAACAAGGTGCTCGGCGAGACCACCGGCTGGCAGGTCGCCCGCGTCCCGGCGCTGATTCCCTTCCAGACCTTTTTCGAATTGCTCGCCAGCAAGCAGTTTCCGGTGGCCACCTTCATTCGCACCCGTGAAGAACTGGACTACCTGCAAGAGCCGGACATTTTCCACGAGATCTTTGGCCACTGCCCGCTGCTGACGAACCCGTGGTTCGCCGAATTCACCCACACCTACGGCAAACTCGGCCTGCAAGCGACCAAGGAAGAACGCGTTTACCTGGCGCGCCTGTACTGGATGACCATCGAGTTCGGCCTGGTCGACACCCCGCAAGGCAAACGCATCTACGGCGGCGGCATTCTGTCCTCGCCAAAGGAAACCGTTTACAGCCTGTCGGGCGAGCCCGAGCATCAGACCTTCGATCCGCTGGAAGCCATGCGCACGCCGTATCGCATCGACATCCTGCAACCGCTGTATTTTGTCCTGCCGAACCTCAAGCGCCTGTTCGACCTCGCCCACGAAGACATCATGGGCATGGTCAAGCAAGGCATGCAGCTGGGTCTGCACGCACCGAAATTTCCGCCGAAACCAAAAGCTGCGTGAACCGTGGCTTTTACTTACAAGTGAGTCTGTCAGTCGTCGCGGCTTTGGTTTAGCGTGACGGCATTGTCAGCCAATATAAAAAAACACCTCTAGATTTCAGGAAGTACACCATGTCCACCTTGAACCAAGCCCATTGCGAAGCGTGCCGTGCCGATGCTCCACAGGTCAGCGATGAAGAATTGCCGATCCTGATCAAGCAGATCCCTGACTGGAACATCGAAGTACGCGACAGCATCATGCAGCTGGAAAAAGTCTTCCTGTTCAAGAATTTCAAGCACGCCCTGGCGTTCACCAATGCCGTCGGCGAGATCTCCGAGGCCGAAGGTCACCACCCGGGTCTGCTGACCGAGTGGGGCAAAGTCACCGTGACCTGGTGGAGCCACTCGATCAAGGGCCTGCACCGCAACGACTTCATCATGGCCGCGCGCACCGACGAAGTGGCCAAGACTGCAGAAGGACGCAAGTAATGCACTTCGACGCCATCGGCCGGGTGCCCGGCGACCCGATCCTCGGCCTGATGGAGGCCTACGCGCAGGATTCCAACCCGCGCAAGTTCGACCTCGGCGTGGGCGTCTACAAGGATGCCCAGGGCCTGACGCCAATCCCCGAGGCGGTGAAAATCGCCGAGGCGCGTCTGGTCGAGAGCCAGGACACCAAGACCTACATCGGTGGCCACGGCAATCCGGTGTTCGGCAAGGTGATCAATGAGCTGGTGCTCGGTGCCGATTCGGCACTGATCGCCCAGCAGCGCACTGGCGCCACCCAGACCCCGGGCGGCACGGGTGCCCTGCGTCTGGCGGCAGACTTCATCGCGCAGTGCCTGCCGGGCAAAGGCGTATGGCTGAGCAACCCGACCTGGCCGATCCACGAAACGATTTTCGCGGCAGCCGGGGTCAAGATCAGCCATTACCCGTACGTTGGCAGCGACAACCGTCTCGACGTCGATGCGATGCTCGCCGTGCTCAATGAAGTGCCGAAAGGCGATGTGGTGCTGCTGCACGCGTGCTGCCACAACCCGACCGGTTTCGATCTGAGTCACGACGACTGGCACCGGGTGCTGGACGTGGTGCGCAGCCGCGATCTGCTGCCGCTGATCGACTTTGCCTACCAGGGTTTCGGCGACGGTCTGGAGCAGGATGCCTGGTCAACCCGGCTGTTCGCCGCCGAGTTGCCCGAGCTGCTGATCACCAGTTCCTGCTCGAAGAACTTCGGCCTGTACCGCGACCGCACCGGTGCGCTGATCGTCTGCGCGAAAACCGCCGACAAGCTCATCGACATCCGCAGCCAGCTGGCCCACATCGCCCGCAACTTGTGGTCGACGCCACCGGATCACGGTGCGGCTGTGGTCGCCACGATCCTCGCCGACCCGGAGCTGAAACGCCGCTGGGCCGACGAAGTGGAAGCCATGCGCCTGCGCATCGCCCAGTTGCGCAGTGGCCTGGTGGAAGCGCTGGAACCCCACGGCCTGCGTGAGCGTTTTGCGCACATTGGCGTGCAACGCGGGATGTTCTCCTACACCGGCCTGTCGCCGGAACAGGTGAAAAACCTGCGCGAGCATCACAGCGTGTACATGGTCAGCTCAGGCCGGGCCAACGTCGCCGGGATCGATGCGACGCGCCTGGATCTGCTGGCCGAAGCGATCGCCAACGTCTGCAAATAAACCCTCCGTGATCGTTCCCACGCTCTGCGTGGGAACGATCAAGCAAATTTGCCCTGCGTCACCCTGTCGCACTTGTCTGAGACAATCCCGCCCGTCGCAACAAGCGGAATTAAAAATCTGTTTGTCATTTTTACTGCTGTATCCTTCGCAGGCTTTCTGAAAGCGCGGATCTACCAGATCTATCAACAGACTTAGCGAGGAGCGCAACCATGCACGAGATTCCCAATCTCCCCTTCCCAAGCCTGCACGTACCTGAGCAGACGACCACGCAACAAGCCGGCGCCCAACAGCCCGAGCCGAAAGAAGCCGCCGAAAGCCGCCAGGCCGACAGCGAAGAGTAAGTAACACCCGCCGTACAGACCGTGTGGAAAGCGCTAACATGCGCTTTCCACACTGCCTGAAACCGAGCCCGCCATGACCGACGAATCCTTCAACGAACACCAGGCTGAAATCCTCATCGGCGCCACCGAGAAGATGATCGAGATCTGGAGCCGCCTCTCGCCCGAGAAACAGGCCGCCCTGCTCGCCCGTTTCGGCAGCGAAGAAAACGCCCTCGCGGCGCTGGTCACCACGCAACTGGTCGCCCCGGCCAAATAGTTTTACTTTTCCCCGCCGCAGAATCGTCCACGCCGGTATCATGAGCAGCCTATCTATTCTGCTCTCCCCGTGGATCGTTACCCATGTCGTCCTCTATGCCAGAACCCCAGCGCCCCCTGGCGGTCACGCTGCAAGTCGTTTCCATCGTCCTGTTCACCTTCATCGGCTATTTGAATATCGGCATTCCGCTGGCCGTATTGCCGGGCTATGTGCATAGCGACCTGGGCTTCGGCGCGGTGATCGCCGGCCTGGTGATCAGCGTGCAATACCTCGCCACCCTGCTCAGCCGTCCATATGCCGGCAAGATCATCGACAACCAGGGCAGCAAACGTGCGGTGATGATTGGTCTGGCCGGGTGCGGTTTGAGCGGTGTGTTCATGCTGATTTCGGCGTGGACACCCAATCTGCCGATGCTCAGCCTGATCAGCCTGTTCGTCGGGCGACTGGTGCTGGGCAGTGCGGAAAGCCTGGTCGGCTCCGGATCGATCGGCTGGGGCATCGGCCGCGTCGGCGCAGCCAACACGGCCAAAGTCATCTCATGGAACGGCATCGCCAGCTATGGCGCGCTGGCCATCGGGGCGCCGCTGGGGGTGTGGCTGGTCAGCCATTTCGGTCTGTGGAGCATGGGCGTCAGCATTCTGTTGCTCGCATCGCTGGGCCTGCTGTTGGCCTGGCCGAAGACTGCTGCGCCGATTGTCGCCGGCGAGCGTTTGCCGTTCATGCACGTGCTGGGTCGCGTTTTTCCGCACGGCTGCGGACTGGCGCTGGGCTCGATCGGTTTCGGCACCATCGCTACGTTCATCACCCTGTATTACGCCACGCAACACTGGGATAACGCCGTGCTGTGCCTGAGCCTGTTCGGCGCCAGCTTCATCGGTGCGCGACTGCTTTTCGGCAACCTGATCAACCGCCTCGGCGGCTTTCGCGTGGCGATTGCCTGCCTGTCGGTGGAAACACTGGGCCTGTTGCTGCTATGGATCGCACCGGATGCCCACTGGGCACTGGCGGGTGCAGCATTGAGCGGTTTCGGCTTCTCACTGGTGTTCCCGGCACTGGGCGTGGAAGCGGTGAACCTGGTGCCGGCCTCCAGCCGTGGTGCGGCGGTCGGCGCCTATTCGCTGTTCATTGACTTGTCATTGGGGATCACCGGGCCACTGGCCGGGGCGATCGCGGCGGGCTTCGGTTTTGCCTCGATCTTCCTGTTCGCCGCGATCGCCGCGTTGAGCGGCCTGGCGCTGAGCGTGTACCTGTACAGGCATACGGCAAAGTACCGCGAAGACTAGAAATCCACCTTGCCGCGCCCGGCCTTGATGCTGCCGCGCTTGGTCTTCGACTCCAGCCGACGCTTCGTCGAACCCAGTGTCGGCTTGGTTGGACGGCGCTTCTTTTCAACTTTGGTGGCGCTGAGGATCAGCTCGATTAGGCGTTCCAGTGCATCGGCGCGATTCTGCTCCTGCGTGCGGTATTGCTGGGCCTTGATGATCAGCACACCATCACTGGTGATGCGACTGTCGCGCAGCGCCAGCAGCCGCTCCTTGTAAAACTCGGGCAAGGAAGAAGCCGGAATGTCAAAGCGCAAGTGCACGGCACTGGAAACCTTGTTGACGTTCTGCCCTCCTGCGCCCTGGGCGCGGATGGCGGTCAGTTCGATCTCGGCATCTGGCAGATGCACTGTATTGAAACCTTCAGCATTGCATTCTCTTCAGGAGCCTGACGTTTCGCCGCACCTGAAAAGGCTACGGCCAGCATGGCCCGGGTGTATTTTCGGCGTTGCGCCTTTTTCACTATACACGGCGACCAACAGGCAAAACGGGAAAACCTCCGGAGGAAAGGCTCCGTCAACATCGGGCATTAATCAGTGCCAATGAACGTGGCACTCCGTAGAATATCGCCACAACAACGAGCAACCGAGGCAAGCCCCTCGATTATTGTTCAAACATTGCACTTACTCTTTCAATGCAGGAAGCATAATCATGAGCAATAAAGCAGTCATCGTATTCAGCGGCGGGCAGGACTCGACAACCTGCCTGATCCATGCCTTGACCCACTACGATGAAGTCCACTGCATCACCTTTGACTATGGTCAGCGTCATCGCGCGGAAATTGAAGTTGCACAGCAACTCGCAAAAGAACTGGGTGTGACCGTACACAAGACCATGGACGTGTCGCTATTGAATGAATTGGCCATCAGCAGTCTGACGCGCGATAACATCCCAGTCCCGACCATCAATAGTTCTGGAGAAAGCCTGCCCAGTACATTTGTGCCCGGCAGAAACATCCTGTTTTTGACCCTGGCTTCCATTTATGCGTATCAAGTACAGGCCAGGACCGTCATTACCGGTGTTTGTGAAACAGACTTCTCCGGCTACCCGGATTGCCGAGATGACTTTGTCAAGGCACTGAACAAAGCCCTTGAACTGGGCATGGACTATAAATTGACCCTCGACACTCCGCTGATGTGGTTGAACAAAGCGGAAACCTGGGCCCTGGCTGATTACCATAACCGGCTGGAGTTTATTCGCGACCAGACACTGACCTGCTACAACGGAATCAAAGGTAACGGCTGTGCCAATTGCGATGCCTGTAATCTTCGTGCCAACGGACTCAATGAATTCCTGAACAACAAAGATCAGTTTGCGCGCAGCCTGAAAGCAAAACTGGGCCTCAGCTGAGTATTTGACGTCACATCAAGCGCTCACCTGGCATGACAGCAACGACACACCGGGTGAGCGCCATCCTGCATTATTGCGTCTGACCGCCAGTCAGATATTTCTTGAACAATGCCCTTGCCCCATAAGCAGGCAAGACATTGAAGAAAGCGAAGCCCACCTTTATCGCAATCTGAACGTAGATCATGTTCAGTATCGCACTGGTTTCCATCGCACCATAAAATGCGATGAAGCAGAAAAGAAAGCTGTCGATGATTACTGCAAACAACGTACTTAAAAACACGCGCAAAAACAGGAATCTGGAGTTCGTAAGCTCCTTGATTTTGCACAGAAGATACGAGTTGATATTCTCGGAAACCAGAAAAGAAACAGAAGAAGCTACCAGGACAGAAGACAACTGGCTGATGACGTCATTGTAAGGCCCATCGAGTTTCCAGCCCGGCAGCCCGGGGAGATGAGTCGTGATTGCCAGCAAAATGATGATGGCTGCGTTGCTGATGAAAGCAAAGAGAATCGCTTTTCGCGCCAGCCTCAGACCGAACGTCTCATTCAACAGGTCGACAATCAGAAACGTCAGCGGATAAAGAAAGGTACCCGGCGTTACGATAATGTCGAAGTATTCCAGATAAATAGGTTTGGTCGCGGCAATACTGGTAAAGATATACAGGGTAAACAGCATGAGGTTCAGAATGATATAGATCATCCAGGAACTTTCATGACGATCATTAAGATCGTATGCCGTAAGCGCTCCGCCCTGGGAATAAAATTTCCGATACAAATTCTTTACTTCTATCTTGTTCAGATTATCCATAATCTCACTATTCAACACTTCACTCAGTTTTATTTTAATTATCTTGCCTGTCGCGATCACCATGATGACAGCCAGGCTTTTTCCGTTTTCAAACCCCAACAGTTTGTACTTGCTGTTTTCCATTTCAACACTACAACCCATTAAATCGTTCCTCGATTATATCCCCGACAACACGAATACGATCCGTAGCGATGCCGATGTCCTTGATGATCGACAACCTGTTCGTGACCTTGTCATACACCAGCTTTTCCCTGTCGCTGCTTGACGAACCTTTCTGCACGATCAACAGATCGCCCGGTTCATTCAATCCACTGATCTCGTTTTCAAGCAGTACGCCTATCAGATTGAAGGATGCACCGAAGTAATAGGTCAGTGGATAAATCGTTGCCAGCTCGCCAATTCTCTTGTCCAGATTCTGTATCAGCAGACTTTCTTTCAGAACAGGCACTGCCGCCGGATTCATGTTTCCCTGTGGCGAGATGCTGCTTTCTATTATTTCCTTCTCTTCAAAGTCGATCGTCTCTATTTCTTCATAGGAAACACCAAAGAAATCGGAAATCTTGCGAACCGTGGACTGTTGTACGTTGACCACCTTTCCCTCAAGGATGTTATAGATAGTCGTTCTGGTCAGGCCACTGGAGTTGCACAAGGACAACTGTGTCTCGCCACGACTCTTTATCAAGTACTTGATATTGTTTTTCAGATTCTCCGATCTTTCTTTTCTGTGCATGACTTACTTACGCCCATTTATAACTGCAACGACATCACACCCTGAATGATGACCCACGGGCAAACACACCAAGTAGATGATTACAGTTGCATCCCTGTCAAAACCGCGAGAGATCATAACACCCTCCGTCCTTGAGTGACTGAAACCCGGAAGACTCATCCTGACTTGCAGGTTCAGATTGCAGTCTGTACTGACTTGTTAGTTTCCATTGCCTTCCCCTCACCAGCGCAAAGCTGCGACGGTCGCCCTACAGCATTACACCGTGAGCCCCACAAAAAGAATCATTTTCTTTGAACAATGTTCATTTTTTTGATTAATTCTTCTAGCGTTCACAAACAAAAAAACTATGATGCACCGAGCAGTCCCTCCTCACGGCAGCGCCCAGAGGCAAACAGATGCGGGCTGTCTGTACAGACGTTTGTTTTGCGCGCATCGACGCCGGAACACGGATCCGCCTGTACAGGTTCTGGCAATACATGGATGTCGGCACACGCAAAACCAGGAAAGTCGCGCCGTTGTTCACCGCGCGCAACAAACAGGGAAGGAATTCAGACAATGCCGGTCAATACTCAACAGCTCACGACCCATGCCGATTTGCTACGGCGCGGCCTGGCGGACCTGCGCGCGCAGGACGCCGAACTCGCGCAGATCCTCGACGCCGAAGTCTCGCGCCAGCACCGAACACTGTCGCTGACGTCCTCTTCCTGCGCAGTCAAGCCACACACCCTTGCGGCATCTGCCTCCGCACTGGTCAACGTGACCGCCGAGGGGATGCCCGGCAGGCGTTACAACGCTGGTTGCGAGAACGTCACCCTGGTCGAGTCGCTGGCCATTCGCAGAGCCCGGGAACTGTTTGGCGCCCAATACGCCAACGTGCAGCCACACTCGGCGTCGAACGCCAATTACCAGGTGCTCACCGGCCTGCTCGAGCCGGGGGATACCCTGCTGGGAATGGCCGTCGAACATGGCGGCCACCTCACCCATGGCAGCAGCACAACATTCGCGAGCGACCACTACAAGGCGATCCACTACGGTACGACCTCCCGGGGCCTGATCGATTACGACGAGGTGCGGACGCTGGCGCTTGCCCATCGTCCGCGCATCATCATGTGCAGCGCGAACGCCTATTCGCGGATCGTGGATTTCGAACGGTTTCGCGAGATTGCCGATGAGGCCGGGGCCATCCTGCTAGCCGACATTTCGCATATCGCCGGTCTGGTTGCCACCGGGCGACATCCAAGCCCGATCGACGTTGCACACGTCACTACCACCTGCACACACAAGCAACTCATGGGCCCCCGCGGCGGCCTGATCCTTTCTGGCCGGGACGCAAATACCAAGGTCCCCGGCTTGAGGATGACCTTCAGCCGCGCCCTTGATCGTGCCGTGTATCCTGGCATGCAAGGCGCGCCGGCCGTCAACATGATCGCGGCCAAGGCTGCTGCGCTGGGCCATGCGATGTCGGCGCAGTTCGACGCTTACATAGCGCGGATCCGCAACACGGCCGATGAGCTTGCCACTGCATTTCAGGCACATGATTACGAAGTCGTGGGCGGGCGCAGCGAAAACCACACGGTTCTGCTTCGGTTGCGCAGCGGTATCACCGGCTCTATCGCGGAATCGGCACTGGAGCACTGCGGAATCATCGTGAACAGATACCGGGTGCCTGGCGAGACGCGCTCTTCTCTTGTCACGAGCGGGCTGCGTATCGGTACGGGCTCCATTGCACAACGCCACATCGACTCGCGCGGATGCCGGCAGATTGTCGATCTGATGTGCCGGATACTCGGCAATGTGACGCCGCTCGGCGAACAGGACTACACGCTGGAGCCCACGCTGAAGGAGCAATTTCGTTTACAGACCGAAGCGCTTTGCATGCTGTATCCCATCGCTGACTACGCGTAGCTCCTTGAGTGGCCCGCGGAACCCCAGCCGCTCGAAGCGTCCAGATTCTGCAGAAACAACAAACCCGGCACTTGGCCGGGTTTGTTGTTTTCTGCAACGACGCTTACTTGGCAGCGTTCGCCGCGTGCAGCGCCTGCTGTGCGCCTCGCTTGTTCTTGATCACGTAGCAGACCCACATGAACACGACCCACACCGGAATCGCATACACCGAGATCTGGATGCCCGGGATCAGCAACATCACGCCGAGGATGAACGCCACGAACGCCAGGCAGATGTAGTTGCCGTACGGGTACCACAGCGCCTTGAACAGCGGCTTCTGGCTGGTCTTGTTCATGTGCTGGCGGAACTTGAAGTGCGAGAAGCTGATCATCGCCCAGTTGATCACCAGCGTTGCAACCACCAGCGACATCAGCAATTCCAGCGCGTGCTGCGGCATCAGGTAGTTGAGCAGCACAGCCACCAGCGTTACCGCTGCCGAAGCCAGAATCGAACGCACCGGCACACCGCGCTTGTCGATTTTCGCCAGACCTTTCGGCGCATCGCCCTGTTCGGCCATGCCCAGCAACATGCGGCTGTTGCAGTAGGTGCCGCTGTTGTACACCGACAACGCTGCGGTCAGGACCACGAAGTTGAGGATGTGCGCAGCGGTGTTGCTGCCGAGCATCGAGAACACCTGCACGAACGGGCTGCCGCTGTAGGAGTCGCCCGACGCGTTGAGGGTTTCCAGCAGGCTGTCCCATGGGGTCAGCGACAGCAGGATGACCAGTGCGCCGATGTAGAAAATCAGGATCCGGTAGATCACCTGGTTGATCGCTTTCGGGATCACGGTTTTCGGCTTGTCGGCCTCGGCTGCAGTGAAACCGAGCATTTCCAGACCGCCGAAGGAAAACATGATGATCGCCATGGCCATCACCAGGCCGCTGACGCCGTTCGGGAAGAAGCCGCCGTGAGACCACAGGTTGCTCACCGACGCCTGCGGGCCACCATGACCGCTGACCAGCAGGTAGCTGCCCAGGGCAATCATGCCGACGATCGCCACGACCTTGATGATCGCGAACCAGAATTCGGCTTCACCGAAGACTTTGACGTTGGCCAGGTTGATCGCGTTGATCAGCAGGAAGAACGCCGCCGCGGTGACCCAGCTCGGAATGTCCGGGGCCCAGTAGTGAATGTACTTGCCGACCGCCGTCAGCTCCGACATGCCCACCAGGATGTACAGAATCCAGCAGTTCCAGCCCGACAGGAAACCGGCGAAACCGCCCCAATACTTGTGCGCAAAGTGGCTGAAGGAACCGGCCACCGGCTCTTCGACGATCATCTCGCCGAGCTGGCGCATGATCATGAAAGCGATGAAGCCGCAGATGGCATAGCCGAGGATCATCGACGGGCCGGCGGATTTCAGCACCCCGGCCGAGCCGAGGAACAATCCGGTACCGATCGCACCACCGAGGGCGATCAGTTGAATATGGCGATTTTTCAGGCCGCGTTTCAGCTCGCCTGATTGCGAGTTTTGTCCACTCATGAAAAAGGTCTCACGCAAGGTTTGATGATGTTCAGTAGACGTTGCTGCAAGGTGGCGATTTCAACCAGCCTTGATCAAACCCCAGCGCAGGCACCAGGAATTCAGCTTTCTTACAACGGTCATGCGTCACCTGTTTGTTTTTATCTGTGACGAAATCGAACCCGACACGCTTGTGACGCGGCGGAGTGAACAAGGCGGATAATCCTTGAGGTTTGCGCGATTACGCAGAGGGTCACAGTTAAAACGCGGCGCATTGTACACCGCTAACCCCCTGCTGCCAGACCCCGCTGGATCAGCGTGTCGGTTGCCGGGATTGCGTGTGTCCGCCCCGAGAGGCCCGGGCGGCTGCAAAAATTGAGTCAGGCCTTTGCAGGCCATCGACGTGGACGATGGAAAATCCGCCCCACGTGGAGAAGTGAAAATGGATATCGGCGTTCATTGCGCCTCCTTCTTGTTATGCACCTGCACGACAGGCATGGGGCGCATCTCACCTCTCAAACGAACCTGAAACAAGCACGCCAGAGCCCTGCGCAAGGCCCGGCGGACGGGGCTTCGGCAGATTTTCCTTACAGCCTGGCAGAGGTGCACGATTCACGGGACTTCGCGGGTTTTTCCGTAAACATTCACTGACAGCGCGTAACGTAAAGTTTCCACTCCAGACCTATCGAAGCCGGAGCCGGTGTTTGACGTTAGCTGGCTAACTATCTGAAAGTCGTAAATTTTTTTGTCTTAAAACAAGGAAAAACACACCCAAAAAAAGAAATAAAAAATCCAAAAAAAAACGCCAACCCTGAGGTTGGCGTTTCTGTTTTCCGCTTGAAGCTTCAAGCTTGCAGCTCAAAGCTTACATCCGCCTTATTCCGGCTTCTTGCGACCGAAACCCGGACGCTGGCCGGAACCGGCCGGTGCGCCACGGCGCTTGCCCGACGGTTTGTCGTCGTCCGCCAGCTTGATGCCTGGACGCTTCGGTGCCGGTTTGGTCGGACGCTTGGTCTCGGCTGGACGATCCGCCACCGGCGTACCGCGACCGGCCGGTGCACGACCTTCACCGCGCTCAGTGCGACCGCGCGGAGCGCGCTCGCCATCCGGACGCGCTGCCGGCTTGCGCCCCGGACGCTCGCCTTCGATCTGCGGCTCACGCACGGTACGCGGGCCGGCAGCCGCCGGTGCGCCGTTGGCCGGACGCAAGGTACGCACGCGCTCGGTGCGAGGCATCGGGCGCGACGACTTGCGCTGCATGCGGTCGAGCTTGTCTTTGCTCTTGGCGTTCAGTTGCGGCATGGCCACCGGGGTCAGACCGACTTCGGCGCTCAGCACGTCGACTTCGTACTGGCTCATTTCGCGCCAGCGGCCCATCGGCAGGTCGGAGTTGAGGAACACCGGACCGAAACGCACGCGCTTCAGGCGGCTGACCACCAGGCCCTGGGATTCCCACAGACGACGCACTTCACGGTTACGACCTTCCATCACCACGCAGTGATACCAGTGGTTGAAGCCTTCGCCGCCCGGTGCCTGTTGAATGTCGGTGAAACGCGCCGGGCCGTCTTCCAGCACAACGCCGGCCTTCAGGCGCTCGATCATCTCGTCATCGACTTCGCCGCGAACACGGACTGCGTACTCACGGTCCATCTCGTAGGACGGGTGCATCAGGCGGTTGGCCAGCTCACCGTCGGTGGTGAACATCAGCAGGCCAGTGGTGTTGATGTCGAGACGGCCGATGTTGATCCAGCGCCCTTCTTTAGGGCGCGGCAGCTTGTCGAACACGGTCGGACGGCCTTCCGGGTCGTCACGGGTGCAGATCTCGCCATCGGGCTTGTTGTACATGATCACGCGGCGGACCGACTCGGCGGCCTCTTCGCGCTTGATGACCTTGCCATCGATAGTGATTGCATCGTGCATGTCGACACGCAGACCAAGGGTCGCCTCTGCGCCGTTGACCTTGATCCGGCCCTGGCTGATCCAAGCTTCCACGTCACGGCGCGAGCCGACGCCGATACGGGCGAGGACTTTCTGCAGTTTTTCGCCTGCTGGGCCGATTTCCTGGTCGTCTTTCTGGTTGTCACTCATCTGTGCACCTCCCGGTGTGATCTGTTCGGCGGCTCTGGATCGGGCCTGCCGAAGCATTGAAATCTGGGTTTTCAGGCGAAGGGATCGCCGAAGGGTCGCGAATCATACGCGGATGTGTTCGTTCGCGCATCAGAGACTAGTCGATCGAGGCCAGGTTATTTCTTTTTCCGCCGACCGGTGGCGCCGAGCTTGACCAGGCGCAGCGCCGCTTCGGCCAGCACCGTGCGCTTGTCGTCCTTGTCGAGTTTCTTCCAGGCCCGGATCTCGCGTTTACTGCGGCCGCAGCCGAGGCAGATGTCATCGCTGAACTTGCAGAGGCTGATGCACGGGTCCTTGGTCGAGCTCATGCTCAATCTTCGAACTCGCGGCGTTCGGCTTCGATGGCCTCAGCCAGGGCGCGGGCTTCGGCTTCTTCCTCGCTCAGTTCTTCCTCAGGTACTGGTGCGGGTTGTTCGAGGCGAGCAACGGCGGCCAGCAGCTTTTCCCGGGCTTCGGCCACGCCGAGTACATCGTCTTCCTGCTCAGGCTCGGACTCAAACTCCGGCTCAAATTCCGATTCAGGCTCGAAATCGACTTCCGGCTCCGCTTCGAACTCAACGTCGGATGGCGGCTCGACCGGACCGGATTCAAACCCGGACGGCATCGGCTCGCCATCCGCGACATCACGCAGCAAATCGTCGAAGTCGGTCTTGATCCCCTCCTCCATGCTGTCCAGTTCCAGCAGCAGCGAGTGGAAACTGGTTTCCTCCTTCGGCTCTTCCGGCTCGGCGCTGGCATCGGCCAGTTCCTGCAAGCCCGCAGGCACCGGGGCGTCGTCGAAGTCGAGTACCGGGTCCGGCTCGATCTCGCGCAACTCCGCCAGCGGCGGCAATTCGTCGAGGCTCTTGAGGTTGAAATGATCGAGGAACAGCTTGGTGGTGGCAAACATCGCCGGTTTGCCCGGCACGTCGCGATAACCGACGACGCGGATCCACTCGCGTTCCATCAGCGTCTTGACGATGTTGGTGTTAACCGCCACGCCCCGCACGTCTTCGATCTCGCCACGGGTGATCGGCTGGCGATAGGCGATCAACGCCATGGTTTCCAGCAAGGCCCGGGAATAACGCTGCGGGCGTTCTTCCCACAGGCGGCCGACCCATGGCGCGAACTTCTCGCGAATCTGCAGACGATAGCCGGACGCGACCTCCACGAGCTCGAACGCCCGCCCCTCGCAGGACTTGCCGAGCAGGGTCAGGGCTTTCTTGAAGACCGGCGGTTCCGGCCGTTCGCCTTCCTCGAACAACTCGTACAGGCGTTCAAGGGTTTGCGGCTTTCCCGAGGCCAACAGAAAGGCTTCAAGCAGGGGCGCCAGCTCGCGGGGTTCACTCAGGTTCATGTTCGGACTCGTTATTCGACTCGGGCTCGCACGTGGATCGCGGCGAACGGCTCATTCTGCACCAGCTCGACCAGGGATTCCTTGACCAGTTCAAGGATCGCCATGAAGGTCACCACCACACCGAGCCGGCCTTCCTCAGCGGTGAACAGCTCGACGAACGGCACAAAGCCGCCGCCCTTGAGCCGCTCCAGCACATCGCTCATGCGTTCGCGGGTGGACAGTGCCTCGCGGCTGACCTGGTGGCTTTCAAACATGTCGCCACGGCGCAGCACTTCGGCCATGGACATCAGGATTTCTTCCAGCGCCACGTCCGGCAGCAACTTGCGCACTGTGACCTGCGGCGCGTCAAGCTTGGGCACGATCACGTCGCGACCGACCCGGCTCAGGCCATCGATGCCCTCGGCGGCGGCCTTGAAGCGTTCGTATTCCTGCAGGCGGCGGATCAGTTCGGCCCGCGGGTCTTCCTCTTCCTCTTCGACGGTCTCGGCCCGGGGCAACAGCATCCGCGACTTGATCTCGGCCAGCATCGCGGCCATCACCAGGTATTCGGCGGCCAGTTCCAGGCGCACCGACTGCATCAGCTCGACATAGCCCATGTACTGGCGGGTGATTTCCGCCACCGGGATGTCGAGGATGTTGATGTTCTGTTTGCGGATCAGGTACAGCAGCAGGTCGAGCGGGCCTTCGAAGGCTTCGAGGAAGACTTCCAGGGCGTCCGGCGGGATGTACAGGTCCAGCGGCATTTCCGTGACGGCCTGGCCATAGACCATGGCAAACGGCAGTTCCTGCTGGGCTCCGGCCTGGGGATCAACGGTTTCTACTGCGGACATTCAGGCCTCGACCATGAACGGCGCAGGATCGCCGCAACCGACGCGGACCACTTCCGGATCGTCGCCGGTCAGGTCGATCACGGTGGAGGCTTTGATGCCGCCGAAACCGCCGTCGATGATCAGGTCCACCTGATGCTCCAGCAACTGGCGCATTTCGTATGGATCGCTCAACGGGTCTTCATCACCGGGCATGATCAGGGTCACGCTCATCAGCGGTTCGCCCAGTTCGGCGAGCAGCGCCAGGGCGATCGGGTGGCTCGGTACGCGCAGGCCGATAGTGCGTTTCTTCGGATGCAACAACAGCCGGGGCACTTCGCGAGTGGCGTTGAGAATGAAGGTGTAAGGCCCCGGCAGGTGGGCTTTCAGAATCCGGAAGGTGCCGGTGTCGATCTTGGCGTAATTGCCCAGTTGCGACAGGTCGCTGCAGATCAGCGCAAAGTTGTGCTTTTCATCGAGCTGACGCAGGCGTCGAACGCGCTCGATGCCGTTCTTGTCGCCGATCTGACAACCGATTGCGTAGGAAGAGTCCGTTGGATAGACCACCACCCCGCCCTTGCGGATGATTTCGACGGCCTGTTTGATCAGGCGCGCTTGCGGGTTTTCCGGATGGATCTGGAAAAATTGACTCACATTCTCTACCTGTTCAGACGGCGGCAATAACTGTGTCATGTTTGAACCGACACCACAGGGGTGGAAGGTCCTCAGGGAGCGGCCGGTACTGGCCGATCTCCGACCAGCCTCCAGGGCCATGAAAATCACTGCCGGCGCTGACCAGCAGACCGAACTCACGGGCAAGGATCGCCAGGCTGCCCACCTGTTCCGCAGGCTGATGGCCGTTGACCACCTCGAGCGCCTGTCCGCCCGCTTGAATATAGTCGGCAATCAGCTTTCGGCGCTTGCTGCGGGTGAAATCGTAGTGCCAGGGGTGCGCCAGGCTGACCCAGGCCCCGGCGGCGCGCAGCGTGCCGACGGTGTCTTCGAGGGTCGGCCAGTGCTGCTTGACGTCCCCCAGCTTGCCGGCGCCGAGCCATTTGCGGAACGCCTCGGCGCGATCCTTGACGAACCCTTCACGCACCATCCAGTCGGCGAAATGCGGACGGGCCGGTGCGTTGCCGCTGTCGCCCAGTTCCTGCTGGATCTGCCGCGCGCCGTCGAGGGCGCCGGGCATGCCCTTGAGAGCGAGCTTGCGGCTTATTTCTTCAGACCGCAGCCAGCGGCCATCGTGCAGACTGGCGATCGCCTCGACCAACGGCGCGGCGTTGACGTCGAAACCGTAGCCCAGCACATGAATGGTCGCGCCGCCCCAGGTGCAGGACAGTTCGACGCCGTTGACCAGTTGCATGCCCAGCGCTTCGGCGGCCGTGCGCGCTTCGGCGAGGCCTTCGAGGGTGTCATGGTCGGTCAGGGCCAGGACTCGCACGCCGTTTTCGAACGCACGCGCAACCAGTGCCGCAGGCGCCAGGGCGCCATCGGAGGCCGTGCTGTGGCAGTGCAAATCAACATTCACGGGGATGTGTAACCTCAAATCAGCTGGCGCTATCGCGCGCCCATATGTTTGTTATTATGCCGCCACATCCAGCTTCTGGCTCTCACTGTGAAACAATTCATCGATTTCATCCCGCTTCTGCTGTTTTTCATCGTCTACAAACTCGATCCACGCACCGTCGACGTTGCCGGCCATGAGTTGACCGTAGGCGGCATCTACAGCGCCACCGCCGTGCTGATCATCAGCTCCCTGGTGGTCTATGGCGCGATCTTCATCAAGCAGCGCAAGCTGGAAAAGAGCCAATGGCTAACCCTGATCGCCTGCCTCGTGTTCGGCAGCCTGACCCTGGCCTTCCACAGCGAAACCTTTCTGAAATGGAAAGCCCCGGTGGTCAACTGGCTGTTCGCCCTGGCCTTCATCGGCAGCCACTTCATCGGTGACCGCCTGTTGATCAAGCGCATCATGGGCCACGCGCTGACCCTGCCGGATGCCGTCTGGACCCGACTGAACATCGCCTGGATCGGTTTCTTCCTGTTCTGCGGCGCCGCCAACCTGTTCGTCGCGTTCACCTTCCAGGACTACTGGGTGGACTTCAAGGTGTTCGGCAGTCTGGGCTTGACCGTGCTGTTCCTGGTCGCTCAGGGTATTTATCTGTCCCGTCACCTGCACGACGCCGATACCACAACGCCAAAAACCGAGGACTGACATGCTCTACGCAATCATTGCCACCGACGTCGCCAACTCCCTGGGCGCGCGCCTCGCCGCCCGCCCGGCCCACCTTGAACGCCTGCAAGTGCTCAAGGGCGAAGGCCGCATCGTCCTGGCCGGTCCGCACCCGGCGGTCGACAGCAATGATCCGGGCGCAGCGGGTTTCACCGGCAGCCTGATCGTTGCCGAATTCGACTCCCTGAGCGCCGCGCAGGCCTGGGCCGACGCCGATCCGTACATCGCCGCCGGTGTCTACGCCAGTGTTGTCGTGAAGCCGTTCAAGCAAGTCCTGCCGTAATCCTTCCCCACGCGATGAACCTTATCGGTTCATCGCGTTCTCAATCGCTCATTATTCTCGTTTGCCGGCCGACAACCTGCCCAATATCCATTTGGTAACAGGAGTCGCGATGCGCAAGGGTCCGTTGTGTCTGATGCTGGTCACGTTGTCGATCATGGCGCCCGCCCATGGTGAAGAAAGCACCGAAAGCGGCAATTCCACGCCGTTGTCGTTAAGCGCCGGCAGCCAGATCACCGAGTTGCAGCAGCGCCTGAAGGCCAGCGAGCAGCAGCGGGAAGTACTGAGCAAACAACTGCAAGATGCCGACAACACCCGCGAAAGCGCCCAGCTTGCCCGGTTGCGCCAGGAGAACCAGCGTATGAAGCTGCAACTCAAGGAAGCCCAGGCCAGCCCGCTGCCGCGCCTGCTGACCGAACAGCAGCAATGGTTCGTCACCGGCGCCGGGGTAGCGCTATTGGCCCTGCTCTGCGGTATCTTTGCCAGTGGTGCAAGTCGAAAACGTCGACAATGGCTAAATTGAGTGAGTCATGAGCGAGCTGTTACTGATTGATGATGACCAGGAGCTGTGTGAGCTTCTGAGCAGTTGGCTGAGCCAGGAAGGCTTTCAGGTCCGTGCGTGCCACGATGGCCAGAGCGCCCGCAAGGCTTTGGCCGAATCCGCCCCCGCCGCCGTGGTGCTGGACGTGATGTTGCCCGATGGCAGCGGTCTGGAACTGCTCAAGCAATTGCGCAGTGAACACGCCGATCTGCCGGTGGTGATGCTTTCGGCCCGTGGCGAACCGCTGGACCGGATCCTCGGCCTGGAACTGGGTGCCGACGATTACCTGGCCAAACCCTGCGATCCGCGAGAGCTCACCGCCCGCCTGCGTGCCGTGCTGCGTCGCAGTCATCCGGCCGCCGTGTCGACCCAGCTCGAGCTGGGCGATCTGAGCTTCAGCCCTGTACGCGGCGTGGTCAGCATCGACGAAAAGGAATTCACCCTTACCGTTTCCGAGAGCCGCCTGCTCGAAGCGCTGCTCAAGCAGCCGGGCGAGCCGCTGGACAAGCAGGAACTGGCGCAGATCGCCCTCGGCCGCAAGCTGACCCTGTACGACCGCAGCCTGGACATGCACGTCAGCAACCTGCGCAAGAAGATCGGCCCCCACGCCGACGGCCGCCCGCGCATCGTGGCCCTGCGCAGCCGCGGCTACTATTACAGCCTCTGAATCCTCCGCACGCGGACGCTTTGTCAGTTCGATGACAAAGCGTCTTTACCCAAGCTTTACCCAGCGCTGACCGCCGCTGACCTTGATCTCCGTAATCTGTACTCATCCGGAACGTACCGGGAACGAGACAAGGAGATACACCATGCGCAAGACTCTTATCGCTCTGATGTTCGCTGCCGCTCTGCCAACCGTCGCCATGGCCGTGCCGCAAGATGGTGGCCCGATGGGTGGGCCGGACGGCGGCTGGAGCCACGGCGGTCAGATGCACCGCATGCACGGCAAAGGCCCGTACAGCCAGCTGGACCTCTCCCGTGAACAGCGCGAGCAGATCCGCAAGATCATGGGCGAGCAGATGCACGAACGTAAGCAGACGGTCGAAAAATACCTGGAGAAACTCTCGCCAGCCGACCAGAAAGCCATGAAGGACGAGATGGCGGCCAACCACAAGAAAGCCGAATCCGATGTCCGCGCCGTGCTGAAACCGGATCAACAGAAGAAATTCGACGAGATCCAGAAGAAACAGGCCGAGCGTCGTGCTGAGTGGGCCGAGTTCAAGGCCTGGAAAGCGCAACAGCCGCAAAAGGCGCAATAATGTTCTAGCGTCACGCCCCGACCCAACGGCTAACTGCCGTTGGGTTTTCTTTGTTTGAGGATTTTCTGTGCGTTCATTGTTCTGGCGTATTCTCGCGAGCTTCTGGCTGGCCATCGCTCTGGTTGCGGGGCTTTCCATTCTGCTGGGGCACATGCTCAATCAGGACGCATGGATCCTCAGCCGCCATCCGGGCCTGAACACGCTGGCCGCCGACTGGACGCAGACCTACGAATCCCAGGGCGAGGACGCCGCTCAGGACATCCTCCAGCAGCGCAAACGCCAATATCACATCGACGTCCAGGTGCTGAACGAGAGCGGCGACCCGGTAGTGCGCGGCACCTTCCCCGCGCCGCGCGGCGGCGTTCGAGGCACGACAGAACAACGATGACCGACGCCTGCCCTGGCGGCGCCTGACCGATGAGTTCACAAGCGAAAAGACCGGTGACACCTACCTGTTCATCTACCGCATCCCGCACCCGGAACTCGACGCCTGGCATCGCGAAAGCCTGCTCTGGCCATTGAGTGCGCTGGGGATCGCGCTGGTGGTACTGACCCTGTTCAGCCTGCTGGTGACACTCTCCATCACTCGCCCGCTCAACCGCTTGCGCGGTGCGGTGCACGACCTGGGACAGACCACCTACCAGCAAAACAGTCTGGCGAAACTGGCCAACCGCCGCGATGAGTTCGGTGTGCTGGCCAACGATTTCAACCGCATGGGCGCACGCCTGCAAAGCCTGATCGGCAGCCAGCGCCAGTTGCTGCGCGACGTGTCCCATGAACTGCGCTCCCCACTCGCGCGGCTGCGCATCGCGCTGGCACTGGCCGAACGGGCGAGTCCGGAAGAACGGGAAAAACTCTGGCCACGCCTGACCCGCGAGTGCGATCGGCTGGAAGCGTTGATCAGCGAGATACTGGTGCTGGCGCGAGTCGATGCCGACAACGCCAGCGCCGAAGCCGTGGATCTGAATGCGCTGCTGGGCACTCTGCAAAAGGACGCGCAACTCGGCTCGCCGGAGCAGACGGTACGCCTGGAAGCCGAACCGCAGCTCAATCTGACCGGCTGGCCGACCATGATCGAACGCGCCGTGGACAACCTGCTGCGCAACGCCCAGCGCTTCAACCCGGTGGGGCAATCGATCGAAATGCAGGCTTCACGTCAGGGCGAGCGGATTGTGGTCAGCGTGCGCGATCACGGGCCGGGGGTGCAGGCCGAGCATTTGAGCCAGTTGGGCGAACCGTTTTATCGGGCACCGGGGCAGACCGCTGCCGGCCATGGCCTGGGCCTGGCGATTGCCCGGAGAGCGGCGGAGCGCCATGGCGGGACGCTGGTACTGGCCAATCACCCGCAGGGCGGGTTTGTGGCCAGTCTTGAGTTGCCGTTGGAGCCGGGTGCGATTGTCCAGCCCTGACGGGGTTTTCAGTGTCAGGCCTTACCCGGCCAGGCACTGACAAACTCCGCCAGATCAACCTTCTCCGCCACTCGCGGTTCTTTCTGCGGCGTGCCGAGGTAAAGGAACGCAATCACCTCTTCGTCATCCGTCAGGCCCAGACCCTTGGCGACATGTTTCGAATAAGCCAGATCACCGGTACGCCACACCGCGCCAATCCCCTGCGCGTAAGCCGCCAGCAGAATGCCGTGGGCGGCACAGCCTGCGGCCAGCAACTGCTCGGCCTTCGGAAATTTGACGTGATCCTGCAACTTGGCGATGACCACGACCACCAGCGGCGCCCGCAGCGGGCCGTTACGGGCCTTGTCGATCATCGCTTCGGTGACTTCGCCTTCCTGCATCTGCGCCGCTTCGGCCAGCAACTCGCCCATCTGCTCACGCGCCGTGCCTTCGACGGTCAGGAAACGATACGGCTGCAAATGGCCGTGATCCGGTGCACGGGTCGCGGCGGCAAACAGCACTTCGCGCTGTTCGGCGGTAGGGGCCGGGTCGATCAGTCGTGGAACGGAAACACGGTTGAGCAAAGCGTCGAGAGCCTGCATCGGCCACCTCCTGAAAAAAATGTCCGGCTATTCTAGCTGCAAGTGATCCGGCCGCGTCGGTTTACATGCCTTGCCCCGCAGGTAGAATGGCGCCTTTCCTACATCAGCCCGAGCGGACTTCATGGCGTTGCCGACCTTACGGATCATTGGTTTCATCATCGGCATCTTCCTGATCACCCTGGCCATCGCCATGGTCGTGCCCATGGCCACCCTGGTGATTTTCGACCGCACCGGCGATCTGCCGTCGTTCCTCTGGGCGAGCATGATCACCTTCGTCGCCGGCCTGGCACTGGTGATTCCGGGGCGCCCGGAACACATTCACCTGCGCCCCCGCGACATGTACCTGCTGACCGTCACCAGCTGGCTGGTGGTGTGCATCTTCGCCGCGCTGCCGTTTCTGCTGACCCAGCACATCAGCTACACCGACTCGTTCTTCGAAAGCATGTCCGGCATCACCGCTACCGGTTCGACCGTTCTCAGCGGCCTGGACACCATGTCTCCCGGCATCCTGATGTGGCGCTCGCTGTTGCACTGGCTCGGCGGCATCGGCTTCATCGGCATGGCGGTGGCGATTCTGCCGCTGCTGCGTATCGGCGGCATGCGTTTGTTCCAGACCGAGTCCTCGGACCGCTCGGAAAAGGTCATGCCCCGTTCGCACATGGTGGCGCGACTGATCGTGGTGACCTACATCGGCATCACCATTCTCGGCAGCCTGGCGTTCTGGTGGGCCGGGATGAGCCCGTTCGATGCGATCAACCACGCGATGTCGGCGATTTCCACCGGCGGGTTCTCGACCTCCGACCAGTCCCTGGCCAAGTGGACGCAACCGGCGGTGCACTGGGTGGCGGTAGTGGTGATGATCCTCGGCAGCCTGCCGTTTACCCTGTACGTGGCGACGCTGCGTGGCAATCGCCGGGCGTTGATCAAGGATCAACAGGTGCAGGGTTTGCTCGGCATGTTGCTGGTGACCTGGCTGGTACTCGGCACCTGGTACTGGTGGACCACCGACCTGCACTGGCTGGACGCACTGCGCCACGTGGCGCTGAACGTGACCTCGGTGGTCACCACCACCGGTTTTGCCCTGGGTGACTACAGCATGTGGGGTAACTTCTCGCTGATGCTGTTCTTCTATCTGGGCTTTGTCGGCGGCTGCTCCGGTTCGACGGCGGGCGGGATCAAGATCTTCCGTTTCCAGGTCGCCTATATCCTGCTCAAGGCCAACCTCAATCAGCTGATTCACCCGCGCGCGGTGATCAAACAGAAGTACAACGGCCATCGCCTCGACGAAGAAATCGTCCGGTCGATCCTGACCTTTTCGTTCTTCTTCGCCATCACCATCTGCGTGATCGCCCTGCTGCTGTCGCTGATCGGTGTGGACTGGATGACGGCGCTGACCGGCGCCGCCAGCACCGTGTCCGGCGTCGGACCGGGGCTGGGTGAAACCATCGGGCCGGCCGGCAACTTCTCGACCTTGCCGGATGCGGCCAAATGGATCCTGTCGTTCGGCATGCTGCTCGGCCGACTGGAGATCATTACGGTGTTTGTGCTGTGTATTCCGGCGTTCTGGCGTCACTGACCGCGTTCGGCGCCTCCAGCAAACGCGCCCGGTAATCGCCGGGTGTGGTGTCGAACCAGCGGCGGAAGGCGCGGAAGAAATTGCTCGGGTCGGCAAATCCCAACAGGTAGGCGATTTCCAGCAGGGTCATGCTCGGCTGCGCCAGGTATTGCTCGGCGAGTTCGCGGCGGGTGTCATCCAGCAATTGCTGAAAACTGGTGCCCTCCTCTTGCAGACGCCGTTGCAGGGTGCGCTGGGACAGGTGCAGGGTCTGCGCCACCGTATCGCGCTTGGGCTCGCCCTGAGGCAGCAAACGACACAACACCTGACGCGCCTTGTGGGTCACGCGACTTTCGGAAAACCTTGCCAGATATTCCCCGGCAAACCGATCGTGCAGCAGCGCCATCGCCTCGTTGGCGGTGGGCAGAGGCGCTTCCATGTCGGCGCGTTCGAAGATCAGCGCGTCATACGGCGCGTTGAATACCAGCGGTGCATGAAAGGCTTGCTTGTAGGGTTCAAGATCATCGGGCTCATCACCCTGCACCAGCACTTTGCGCGGGTGCAAGGTGCGCCCGGTCAGCCAGCCACACAGCGCCAGCGCGCAGGCCAGCGAGGCTTCGGCACTTTGCCGGGTCGGCGGCAGATGATCGCCGTGCACCGTCAGGATCAGCGCATAACCTTCGTCGAGCAGGCGAAAACTCAAGTCGGCACTTTCGGCAATGATCCGCTGATACCGCACCAGTCGCTGAAAGCCTTCGGCCAGGGTGTTGCTGGACATCAGCGCGTAGCCCGCGACATGGAACGAGGCCGGTCGCACCACTTTGCCCATGTTCAGGCCGATCGCCGGGTTGCCGGACAGCTCGACCGCCCGTTGCCAGAGTCGGGTCATGGAATCCTGCGGGAAGCGTGCGTCCGGATCTTCCAGCGCCGCGTAATCAAGCCCCAGTTGCTTGAACAGAACCCGACAATCCAGGCCGTCCATTTCCAGTGCCTTGACAATCCCCATCGCCCAGCTTGCAGATGTCGTACGTTCGCTCATGGCGTTTATTCTTGGATGACATGGTGAGCCGCATACTACGGCCGATTTCCCAAGGATAGTAAAGTGGCGCCGATTGTCACTGGCCGACGCCACTGTTCACTCTAGACTCAAATAAGCTACCCGCCGAACAACTTGCAATCAGAACAATAACCACAGAGATCGCAGTCGTGGAAACCATCAAACATTTCAACAATTTCGCCGAGTTCTACCCGTATTACCTCAGCGAACACAGCAACAGCACCTGCCGTCGCCTGCATTTCATCGGCACGACACTGGTGATCTTCATTCTCGCCATGACCATCGCCAAGGGCGCCTGGCTGCTGTTGCTGGCCCTGCCGCTGGCCGGTTACAGCTTCGCCTGGGTCGGCCATTTCTTTTTCGAGAAAAACCGGCCGGCGACTTTCCAGCATCCGTTCTACAGCCTGCTGGGCGACTTCGTCATGTACCGCGACATGATCCTGGGCCGCGTGGCGTTCTAGAAACCCTGACCAAGAGAATTGTCGATGAATGTCACTGCCCGTTTCACCCACATGAAGGACGGCACGCAGGAAGACTGGGCGATCATCGCGGCGGATTTCAGCGCCTACGCCCGTCAGTTACCGGGCCGGATCATGGCGCATCTGAAACTGCTCGAAGGTGATTTCGGCGGGTTCCCGGTGGATCGCCTGACCCACTCGCTGCAGACCGCGACCCGTGCCCATCGCGACGGGCGCGACGAGGAATACGTGGTCTGCGCCCTGCTCCACGACATCGGCGACACCCTCGGCTCCTACAATCACCCGGACATCGCCGCCGCGATTCTCAAGCCGTTTGTCAGCGCCGAGAACCTGTGGATGGTGGAAAAGCACGGGATCTTCCAGGGCTATTACTTCTTCCATCACCTGGGCATGGATCGGCACCTGCGCGAGCAGTTCAGCGGCCATCCGCAGTATCAGGCGACCGCGGAGTTCTGCGCGAAATACGACGCGGCGGCGTTCGACCCGGACTACGACACCCTGCCGCTGAGCTTCTTCGAACCGATGATGGAACGGCTGTTCGCCCAGCCGAGGAACTCCATCTACAAAGCCGCGATGGAGGAACACTCCCCGGCTTGAGTTGATTTGAAAAACTCAGGCCAGCTCGGCCACCTTGGCCGCTTTCAGCTCTGCCTCCCGCGCCTGCGCATCGGCCAGGCGATACAGCTCGATCGTGCCGTCCCAGTGCTCGATCAGCGCCGTGCACGACTCCACCCAGTCGCCGCAATTGAGGTAATCCACCTCGCCGACCTTGCGGATCTCGGCGTGGTGAATGTGCCCGCAGACCACCCCGTGCAACTCGCGCTTCACGCACTCGTGGGCGATGGCTTCTTCGAAGTCGCTGATGAAGCTCACTGCGGTCTTCACCTTGTGCTTGAGGTAGGCCGACAGCGACCAGTAGCCGTAACCGTATTTCGCCCGCCAGTGATTGAGCCAGCGGTTGAGGGTCAGGGTGAATTCGTAGGCCGAGTCGCCGAGAAAGGCCAGCCAGCGGTGATAGCGGGTGATCACGTCGAACTGGTCACCGTGGATCACCAGCAGATGCCGGCCATCAGCCGTGACGTGCACCGCTTCGTCGACCAGCTGGATGTTGCCCAGGATCAGCTTTGAATAACGACGCAGGAATTCATCATGGTTGCCGGTGACGTAGATCACCTCGGTGCCGCGCTTGCTCATGGTCAGCAAGCGGCGAATCACGTTGGTGTGCGCCTGAGGCCAGTACATGCCGCCGCGCAGTTTCCAGCCGTCGATGATGTCGCCGACCAGGTAGATTTTGTCGGCGTGATAGCCCTTGAGAAATTGCGACAGATGCTCGGCCTGGCAATCCCGCGTGCCCAGGTGCACGTCGGAGATCCACAAGGTGCGAACCCTTTGTTTACGGCTGGGTCTGGCGAGCTCGGCGCTGGTCATGGGCAACCCTCTGCGATGTTTTCGCCACTGTGCGCGAGCCCGGTTAATCGACCATGACAGGTGTGCGTCAGTCTTGTGACAAACGCGGCGCTCTCGCGCCGGTGTAGACTGGCGGCTCGCCCGGAGACCGCCATGCAACCGATCCTGACCCTGCGCCATTACACCCACGACCTGATCGTTCACAGTCACGACCACGCGCAACTGGTGTTCGGCCTGTCCGGTGCGCTGGATTTCGAGGTCGAAGGGCACGGCAGTCAGGTCTTGCAACAGAGTTTCGTGGTGATTCCTTCCGGTGCGCATCACGCCTGCGGCAGCCCCAAGGGCAGCCGTTGCCTGGTGCTGGACGTGCCGGACGAGCAATGGCTGACCCGTTCGCTGGGCGATCACGCCGAGGCCAGCCGCCGTCTGCTGGATAACACCGCACGCCTGTCGCTGGATGCCGGACAAGGTCAACTGGTCAATTGGCTGGCGAACAGTCCGGTGGACGATCCGCTGATTGCACAACAGGGCGCGGTTTTGTTGCTGGCGAGCCTGAACCACGCCCGGCCTGCCGAAGTCTGCGCCCGTCGTCTGCCCTACGCGGCACTCGATGCGCACATCGAGCAGTACGCGGCCTATCCGCTGCAAGTGGCGGACCTGGCGCGTGTCGCCGGATTGTCCAGCGCTCGCCTGCATGCGCGATTCGTCGCCGAATGCGGGCAAACGCCCATGGACTACATTCGCAGTCGACGACTGCACAAGGCCGTCGCGCTGTTGCGGGATACCACGCTGCCCATCGGTGAAGTGGCCAGCCGCGTCGGTTATGGATCGCAAAGTGCGTTCTCGGCCGCCGTCCTGCGCGAGTTCGGGACCTCTCCTACACAATTGCGACGCGAGGCTGACGACAAAAGTCGATAGTCTGCCGACAGACTTTTCAGCGGCTACACGCTTCAATGTGTGTCTGAAATGGTGTTTGGAAAAAGGACCTCAATGACTCCCCGTACCGCCCTCGGCGCCCTGCATATCGGCGCACTGATGTTCGGCCTGACCGGCGTCTTCGGCAAACTCGCCGCCGCAACCCCGGCGGTGATTGTCTTTGGACGAGCCGCCTTTGCCGTTCTCGCGCTGGCGTTTTTCGCCCGCTTCGCCAGCCAGCACGGCTGGCAAAAACTGCAGGCCGCGGACTGGCGACGCCTGGCCCTGAGCGGTGTTTTGCTGGCCGGCCACTGGGTAAGTTTCTTCATTGCGGTGAAAGTGGCCGGCGTTGCGGTGGCCACGCTGGGTTTCGCCAGTTTCCCGGCCTTCACGGTGATTCTCGAAGGGTTGATCTTCCGCGAACGCATCCGTGCCAACGAAATCATTCTGGTGGCGCTGGTCAGTGTCGGTCTGGTGCTGGTGACACCGGCGTTCGACCTGGCCAGCGGCGCCACAACCGGGTTGCTTTGGGCGATTCTCTCCGGCCTGCTGTTTTCCCTGCTGTCGCTGACCAACCGCGCCAGTTCCGGGCGCATTCCGGCGGTGCAGGCAGCGCTGTGCCAGAACGTGGTGGTGGCGTTGTGTCTGCTGCCGGTGGCCGCGCCGCAACTGAGCGACGTGCGCGCCATCGACTGGTTGTGGATCGGTCTGCTCGGGGTGTTCTGCACCGGCGTCGCCCACAGCCTGTTCGTCGCCAGCCTTGCGGTGATCAAGGCGCGCACCGCAGCGGTGGTGTTCGCCATGGAGCCGGTGTACGGCATCACCGTCGCGTGGCTGCTGTTCGATGAAAATCCGACCCTGCGCATGCTGGTCGGTGGCGCGCTGATCATCGTCGCAATCGTGGTGTCGAGCCAGATGTCAGGCAGCACCAGTAAAAAAACGGTGGAGGCCGAGGCCGCGTCTCATTGAGTGCGATCGTTGTGGCCGAGGTCACGCTCAGGGTCGATCTGGTCGCGTACCCGTTGCTTGAGCACCTTGGCTTCGGGGAAGCCACCGTCGGCCTTGCGCTCCCAGATCTGCACGCCGTCGCAACTGATGTGAAAGATGCCGCCGGTGCCCGGCACCAATGACACCTTGCCAAGGTCATCGCCAAAGGTGCTGAGCAGCTCCTGCGCCAGCCATGCGGCGCGCAACAGCCACTGGCATTGCGTGCAATAGGTGATGACGATTTCCGGTTTTGTCGCGGTCATGATCGCTGAAACTCCTGAGCCAGAGGGCGCCGCTATAATAGCCGGCTTTAACGCTCGCCCCGAGACTCACAATGCGTCGTCTGCTGATCTGCCTTTTGCTTGGTTTCCTCCCGCTGCTTGTTCATGCCAGTGAAGCGCCGCGGCCGAAAGTCGGCCTGGTGCTGTCCGGTGGCGCGGCCCGTGGGCTGGCGCACATCGGCGTGCTCAAGGCGCTGGAAGAGCAAGGCATCAAGATCGATGCGATTGCCGGTACCAGCATGGGTGCGGTGGTCGGTGGCCTGTACGCCTCGGGTTACAAGATCGACGAACTGGAAAAACTCGCCCTGAACATCGACTGGCAGCAAGCCTTGTCCGATGCGCCGCCCCGGAAGATGTACCGTTTCGGCGCAAACAGGATGACCGCGATTTTCTGGTGAAGCAGAAACTGAGCTTTCGTGACGACGGCAGTCTCGGTTTGCCATTGGGTGTTATTCAGGGTCAGAACCTCGCGCTGCTGCTGGAAAGCCTGCTGGCCCACACCAGCGACACCCGTGATTTCGACAAGCTGCCAATCCCGTTCCGTGCCGTGGCCACCGACATCGCCAACGGTGAAAAAGTGGTGTTTCGCAAGGGCCACCTGCCCCAGGTGATCCGCGCCAGCATGTCGATCCCGGCGGTGTTCGCCCCGGTCGAACTGGATGGCCGGCTGCTGGTGGACGGCGGCATGACCGATAACATTCCCCTGGATGTGGCTAGGGAAATGGGCGTCGATGTGGCCATCGTGGTCGACATCGGCACCCCGCTGCGCAACCGCAAGCAACTGACCACCGTGGTCGATGTGCTGAACCAGTCGATCACCCTGATGACCCGGCGCAACTCCGAAGAACAACTGGCGGCGCTGCACCCGAACGACGTGCTGATCCAGCCGCCGCTGGCCAGTTTCGGCGCCACCGATTTCGGTCGCGCCGAGGAAATGATCGATGCCGGTTACCGTGCCGCCAAGACCCTCGACGCCCGCCTCGCCCGTTTGAAACTCGCAGAGTCTCAGGACGCCGAGCTCAACGCTGCCCGCGCACCGGGCCAGCGCACGCCGATCATCACCGCGATCAAGGTCGAGAACGACTCGAAAGTCGGCGACGACGTGATCCGTTACTACATCCGCCAGCCCATCGGTGAGCCGCTGGACCTCGGGCGTCTGCACTCGGACATGGGCACCCTGTACGGCCTGGATTACTTCGAACAGGTGCAGTACCGCGTGGTGCACAAGGGCCAGGAGCACACGCTGGTGATCAGCGCCCGGGGCAAGCGCAGCGGCACCGACTACTTGCGGGTCGGCTTGAACCTGTCGGACGACATGCGCGGCGACAGCGCCTTCAACCTCGGCGCCAGCTACCGCATGAACGGCATCAACCGCCTCGGCGCCGAATGGCTGACCCGGGCGCAAATCGGTGACAAACAGGAACTCTACACCGAGTTCTACCAGCCGCTGGACGTCGGCTCACGCTACTTCGTCGCGCCCTATGCGGCGTTCGAAGCGCAGAACGTCGACTCGGTGCTCGACAACGATCCGATCGCCCAATATCGCGTCGAGCGCTACGGCTTCGGCCTCAATGTCGGCCGCCAGATCGGCAACAACGGCGAAATCCGCTTTGGCGTTGGTGAGGCCTGGGGCAAGGCGGATGTGCGGATCGGCGATCAGAATCTGCCGAGCGAACATTTCAACGAAGGTTTCTACGCGCTGAAATATTCGTTCGACTCACTGGATAACGTGTACTTCCCCCACGACGGCAAGGACGTCAGCCTGACCCTGATGCAATTCGAACCGAGCCTGGGCTCCGACACGCGCTATCGACAGTGGGAATTCAAACTGGACAAGGCCATGAGCAGCGGCCCGAACACGCTGATTCTGGGCGGGCGTTACGGGCGCACGCTGGACGATGCGAATGTGGTGACGTCGAGCTTCCTGCTCGGTGGCGCCCGACAGCTGTCGGGCTTCCGCGAAGATGCCATCTCCGGGCAGAACGTCAGCCTGATGCGGGCCGTGTACTACCGCCGCCTGACGCCACGCGCCTACCTGCCGCTGGATTTCCCGTTGTATGCCGGCGGCTCGCTGGAACGCGGCCGGGCCTGGAACAACGACAACGAGTTCGACAGCGGCTACATCAACGCGGCCAGCGTGTTCATCGGTTTCGACACACCGCTGGGGCCATTGAATTTCAGCTATGGCCTCAACGATGCCAATGAACAGGCGGTTTATCTGAATCTGGGGCAGACCTTCTGATCCGCATCAGCGAATCCCGGCCAACAGGGTGCGGGCGGTTTGCCTGAGCGGCTCATCGCCCTCTTTCAGCAACTCATTGAGCAAGGCGATCGCACTGTCGAGGTCGCCATCGTCGATGCAGGTCTGGGCCTGTTCAAGCTTGCCGGCGTTGGCGGCCTCTGTCGGATCCGGCTCGGGCTCCGGCGCCTGCAGGTCCAGCGGTTCCAGGGCCAGTGACTGACCGGGATCGCCAAACTCGTTGAGAAAGTCTTCATCGATAGCCTGGACTTCAGGCTCGGCGATCCACTCCAGCTCTGTGGTTTCAACGTCATCGCTGGTGGTTTGCGGCAATTCGAAATCCTGCGGCAAGACTTGCAGGCTTGAGCCAAGTGCCGATGGCGCCGAGGACAGTGGGTCGGTTGCCGGCCGACTGTCTTCCAGATCCCAGCTGGAATCCATCGACAGTTGCTCCAGATTCAGCTCGAAATCATCTTCGGCCAGCGGTGTTGTGGGTGCGGCCTGCTCAACGGGTAACGCGGCAATGACCGGAGCCGCCGCAACCAAAGGTTCAGTCCTGGCCAGTTTCGGATATCGGGCGCGAATCTCGTGCAACCGCTGCTCCTCGACACCGAGCTGGCGCAAGTGGTTTTCCTGATCGTCATAGGCCACCTGATCGCCCTGGCGCCCCAGCACCTCAAGCAACTGCATGCCGAGATCGATGCGCTCCGGTTCTTTTTGCAAGGCGTCGCGTAGCAGACCGAGCGCTTCGCCCAGTCGTCCGTAAGCCAGATAAATGCCCACGGCTTCCAGCACATCGCCGTTTGTCTGTTCGTCTCGATGCTCGACGGCACCATGGGCAGCATTCGGATGAACAGGTTCGCTGTCATTCAGTTCTGGTTCGCTTCGCTGCGGCAGCACGCGTGCCGGCACGTCCGGGATCACTGCCTGCTGACGTCGGCGGCGAACGATCAACCCGGCCACCAGCCCCCCCAGTAACACCAGCAAGCCACCGAGCAATGGCCAACTGACGGAGTCGTCTTGAGCTTCCGCCGGCGCAATGACCGGAGCCGGGACCGAGGCAGGCGCCGCTGGGGTTGCGGGTGCCGGAGGTGCCTGCTGAACCTGTGCGAGATGCGCCTGCAGATCGGCCAGCTGTTTTTTGCCGTCGGCGATTTGCACGTCCTGCGCCTGAAGCTTCAGGTTCAGCTCATCGATGGTTTTCTGCAGTTGCTGGTTCAGCAGCACACTGGCCGCCAGCTGTTCCGCTTGCGCGTCGTTGGTCGCGGCCGTTTGAGGCGTCGGCGCGGCCGGTGCTGCAGCAGGTTTATTCTGGGGGGTGGCAGCAGGCGCCTCGGGCGTTGGAAACTCCGAAGACTGCGCATGCACATCAGGTTCGTCGGTGGCCGGCACGATGCCCGGCGAACCCGGCGGATCGATCAGCACCGTGTATTCGCGCAGCACATGGCCGTTGGGCTGATTGAGCTGCACCAGGAAATTCAGGAAAGGTTCGTTGACCGGTTTGGTCGAGGTCACCCGGATCAGGTTGCGATTGCCATGCAGGATCGGAGTGAACTTGAGGTCGTTGAGGAAGAACACCCGCTCGACCCCGGCCCGGCCGAATTCGTCCGCCGAGGCCAGGCTGGCCGAAAGCTCGCCGGCACTGAGCCCTGCGGCGTCCACCAGGGTGATGTCGGCCTTGAGCGGCTGATTGAGCGCTGAATGCACGGTGATGTCACCGAGACCCAGCGCCAGTGATGCCGTGGACCAGGTGAATACACCGGCCACCAGCAGCGAATGGGCGCAACGCAGTACTACGTGCCGACTGTCGAGCATGAGCATCCCTTAAATAAGCAAAACCGACTTCTATGGGTTCGCACATCCGGTACGAACACGATATTGCCCAGTAGTTCTTATAGTCTGCCCAGCGCGATCCCTCAAAAAAACGGCACGTCGTTGTGCCTCAAGATTTTTCCAGGTTGGCCAGAATGTGTCCGTGAACCCGCATGCACACCTTCATGTCAGCCTCATCGATGCCCTCGAACAACTCCTTGCGCAATTGCGTGGCGATGGTTTCGATCTGTTCGATCAGCGGGCGGGCCGGGGCACACAGCACGATCTTTTTCGCCCGGCGGTCTTCCATCACGGACTGGCGTTGCACCAGGCCCTGGCTTTCCAGGCTGTCGAGCAATCGTGCGAGGGTCGGCCCTTCGACGCCGACGCTTTGCGCCAGCTCCCGTTGGGTCGGCGCCTCTTCAAAGCGAGCAAGATGCAGCAGCACCAGCCAGCGCGCCTGGGACAAACCCAGACCGGCCAGCCGGCGATCCAGTTCGGCACGCCAGCCACGGGACATCTGGGCCAGTTGCATGCCAAAGCGGTGTTGATCGGTTAACGGCATAAAACACTCATGGTTAGACTGAAGAAATAGAGAAAAACTAATTATTAGTCAGCTAAGCATGACATTTGGCTATAGGCAAGGGGGGACTTGTACTGAATCGTTACATCTGAAAAGCCCCTCACCCTAACCCTCTCCCGGGGGGAGAGGGAACCGATTGGGGAATATTCAGGAAATACGCCGACCTGAATGCACTGAGCTGAATCCAAAATCGACCCGATATTTCAGGTCGATGAATAGCGCAAGACAGCCCGGTCGGCTCCCTCTCCTGGGGGAGAGGGCTGGGGTGAGGGGAATGGGCCGGATTACATCTCGAATTCAGATTGCAGCGCGGCCCTCACGCAATACAGCACCCCCTCCGGTACGCGACCGGCAAACAGCTCCGCCACTTCGGCGACCGACGGCAACTCGCCCTCGCCGTCGAGGAACGCATCCTGGACTTCGCCCATCAGGTCTTCCGGCAGGTCCAGAGCCTGTTCCAGTGACAATTGCTGCTTACCAATGGCTTCGGCGAGCATGGTGTAGACGTTCTTTTCCGAGCACTGCAACTGACCGGCAATCTGCAGCGGCGTCATGCCGGCACGGGCCAGTGTAATCAGTTCGTGGCGCACGTCGGCGACCACCTTCGGCGCCTCGGCCTCGCCGCCCAGCACCTCGAGGAAGGCCTCGCCGTAGCGCTCCAGTTTGCGTGCGCCGACGCCGCTGACCCGGGCCATGTCCGCCAGCGAGGTCGGCTGGCTGCGGAGCATTTCCAGCAGGGTCGAGTCGGGGAAGATGACGTACGGCGGTACACCATGTTCTTCCGCCAGTTTGCGCCGCAGGGCGCGCAAGGCTTCCCACTGTTCGCGTTCTTCACCACGCACCAGTTGGCTGGCCTGGCTCTTGCTGCCGCTCTTGGCGGTGATTTGTGGCTTGAGGTCGCGGCGCAGCTCCAGGCTCACCTCGCCCTTGAGCAGCGGCCGGCACGCGTCGCTCAGACGCAACCCGCCATAGCCTTCATGATCGACGTCCGCCAGACCACGGGCCACCAACTGGCGGAACAGCGAACGCCATTCGCTCTCCCCCAGCGCCTTGCCCACGCCAAACACCGACAGGTGCTGATGGCCGAAGCTGCGGACTTTTTCGTTGTCCTTGCCCAGCAGCACGTCCACCAGATGTCCAACACCGTAACGCTGGCCGGTGCGATAGATCGCCGACAGCGCCTGGCGCGCAGGTTCGGTGGCGTCCCAGGTCTGCACGCCGTCGATGCAGTTGTCGCAGTGCCCACAAGGCTCGGGCATGTCTTCGTCGAAATACGCCAGCAGCGCCTGACGACGGCAGCGGGTTTCTTCGCAGAGCGAGAGCATGGCGTCGAGCTTGTGCTGCTCCAGACGCTTGTGGCGCTCGTCGCCTTCGGAGTTCTGCAGCATCTGCTTGAGCATCACCACGTCCTGCAGACCGTAGGCCATCCACGCATCCGCCGGCAGACCGTCACGGCCACCGCGTCCGGTTTCCTGGTAATAGGCCTCAAGGGATTTCGGCAGGTCGAGGTGAGCGACGAAGCGCACGTTGGGTTTGTCGATACCCATGCCGAACGCCACGGTGGCGACCATGATCAGGCCTTCCTCGTTGAGGAAGCGCTTCTGGTGATAGGCGCGCAGATCGTTGGGCAGACCGGCGTGATACGGCAGCGCCGGGAAGCCCTGCTCGGTGAGAAACGCGGCAACCTCCTCCACCTTCTTGCGCGACAGGCAGTAGACGATGCCGGCATCGCTGCGTCGTTCGACGAGGAACGCCAGCAACTGCTTGCGCGGCTGCTCCTTGGGCACGATGCGGTAGAAGATGTTCGGCCGGTCGAAACTCGACAAGAAACGCTCGGCGTTCTGCAGGTGCAGACGGGTGACGATTTCTTCCCGGGTGCGCTTGTCGGCGGTGGCGGTCAGGGCGATGCGCGGCACGTCGGGGAACATTTCCGCCAACTGCCCCAGTTGCAGGTATTCCGGACGGAAGTCGTGGCCCCATTGCGATACGCAGTGCGCTTCGTCGATGGCGAACAGCGCGATGTTCAAGCCTTGCAGGAACGACAGCATGCGCGGCTGCACCAGACGCTCCGGCGCCAGGTAAAGCATCTTCACTTCGCCGCGCTTGATCCGGTTGGCGAGGTCGCGTTGCTGTTCGGCGCTCAGGGTGGAGTTCAACGCGGCGGCGGCCACGCCCAGCTCTTCGAGGGTGGCCACCTGATCGTCCATCAGCGCGATCAGCGGCGACACCACCACCGCCAGGCCGTCGCGCAGCAGCGCCGGCACCTGGAAGCACAGGGACTTGCCGCCGCCAGTCGGCATCAGGACAAGGGCATCACCGCCACTGGCCACGCGCTCAATGATTGCACCCTGACGGCCACGGAAACTGTCGTAGCCGAAGATGTCCTTGAGGACGCGTTGAGCCTGTTCGAGCATAAAAACTCCAAAAATCCACCGAAACATCCCTGCACAGGCTGGTTCAAGACAGCCAAGGCTGCTTTAAACAAAACGTAAGGGCGCATTGCATGACGCCGTACGGATTCAGCCGCGACACCGGCAGGGATCGCAAAGCGCGGCAGTATACCCGAGCCCTCCCCGGCAAAGGGCACCGCCGATAAGAAGCTTGTGCGGGCAAATCTGCCGTGCGGCTGGCTTGAGGGCTCAAGAAGGCCTAGAATTCCCGCATTGTTTATTCCCCCAAGGTAGCCCTTTAATGTCCTTCGCCGAGCAACTAACCCGCCTGCAAGTCTTCCTCGACGCCGACGAGCTGCATGAAGAGGCGCTGGACTACGTGGCCGCTCACGGTTACCTGACCGCGCTGTCGATCTGCGCCGACGTGGTGCCGGATCGTGAGTGGATCGACGCCCTGTTCGCCGAAGAGCCGCACTACAGCAGCGAAGCCCAGCGTGAAGAGATCGAAGCCACGCTGATCGGCCTCAAGGCCCACATCGCCCGCCAACTGGCGTCCGATGAAGAATTCGAGCTGCCATGCGAACTGGACCTGGGCGACGAACCGGACGATTCCGAACTGCGCGGCTGGTGCATCGGCTTCATGGAAGGCGTGTTCCTGCGCGAAGCGGCCTGGTTCGAAACCGCCGAAGAAGAAGTCAGCGAAATGCTCCTGCCGATCATGGTCGGTTCGGGCCTGTTCGACGAACAGCCTGAATTCGAAGACATCGCCAAAGACGCCAACCTGATGGACGACATGATCGTGCAGATCCCGGAAGCCCTGACCGCGCTGTACCTGCTGTGCCAGGCACCCGACGAAAAACCGGCGATCCTCAAGCCACGTCACCACTAAGATCCGGCCTATGGACAACCCCATAGGCAAGCGCCCCCTGATGTTGCGCTACATCCTGCTGGTCATCGGCTGGCTGAGCGTGGCATTGGGGGTGATCGGAATTTTCCTGCCTGTTCTCCCCACTACCCCCTTCCTTCTGCTGGCGGCCGCCTGCTTTGCCCGCAGCTCTCCGCGTTTCTATCAATGGCTGGTCGAGCATCCCCGGCTCGGGCCATGGATCCGCGATTACCTCGATGGCAACGGCATACCGCTCAAGGGCAAGGTCTACGCGATCGGGCTGATGTGGGCGAGCATTCTATTCTCGTGCTATCTCGTGCCGCTGCCGTGGGCGCGAGGGTTCATGTTGACCAGTGCGGTGCTGGTGACGGTTTATATCTTGCGGCAGAAGACGTTGCACAAACCCTGATCTCACCCTGCTCTCAAGCTCTTCAGAGCAACGAACCGTTCATCGGAACCCCCCGTCCACCTGTTATTTCTGACAGTAGCCAATCCCCTCACTTCAAGCCTTAAATCACTCCAGCCCTGATCCTTAGCTCGAACGTCAAATTGCGCGTTCCTGCTCAGTAACCCCGTACCCGCCGGCCTCGCGTCCATGGCCAGAAACCCTTGACGCCACTGGCACTCCCTTCGGATGGAGTTGATCATGTTCACTTTCCGCCGGTCCTTGTTCCCGAGTCGCAATGAACTGCCCGCCCCGTTGTCGGGATTGTTCCCCCCTACTTCGCCGACATGGTCATCCCTGTGCCAGGTGCTGACGGAGGGATCAATAGAAAGGCGTTTGAAGCGTTCGATGCAGGGCTGTTTGCCCTTATCGACCCTTACCCGGACATGGCAATCGACGACGAGCTGGTCGTCTTCCTGAATGACAAAAAGGTCGGCGAACTCAAGGTCAAGGATGAGCACCTCAACCAGCGATGGTTCTTCTTCGTACCCAAGGACGGGCTTCTACCGGGTCTTTTCACCTGCCACTACGTGTTGACCCGGGCAGGCGAAACCGTACCCGACGATCCATCGGCCACATTGACGCTGTTGCTGGAAGTCGACGATCCGGCCGGCCCCGACAAGCGTCCTTTCGAGCCTTGGCACTCGGAGCTGGAAAAGGTCGGCTTACCGCAGGATGTCATCGATAACGGCATGACCAAAGAGTGGGCCGACAAGGGCGTGCCGATGACCATCAGGCGTTATCCGAATATCGCGGTGGGCGACATCATCTTCGTAATGTTGGGCAGTGTGTTTCTTCTGCCCCATGTGCTGACGCAGGCAGAAGTGGATGGCACCGCCGAAATCATCGTCATGGCCCGGCCCGAAGATATCTTCACAGCCGGCAACAGCGACGCGATGAAGATCCACTACAACGTTTGCGATCTCGTCTACAACTGGAGTGTGAAGTGGTCAGAGGCCACTTTTGTGCAGGTCGATGCCGGGGGATCACGCCTCGATGCCCTCATCATCAAGGAAGCGGATGACGGGAAAATCATTCTTGCAGACCTGGACGCCAACCCTGTCACCTTGCAGATCCTGATCAACCCCAACGACGTCTTCACCGCCGGTGACACGCTCCTGATCACAGTGATCGGCACGCCGATTCCCGGCAGGCCACCTCAAACGTTTACCGTTGAAGCCATAGTCCGTAACCCGCCTTATATTCATGAAATCCCGGTTGCCTACGAGTTCGTGAAGCTCTTTGCCCAGGGCACCCTCGACGCCTCCTATGCATTGCGCAAGCAGGACGGCAGCCCGACGCTTTATTCAAAACGCACCTTTGCCACCGTAATCGGCAACCCCTCATTACTGCCGGCACCTACCATCAGCGAAGTGGTCGGGAATATTTTGCCCGCACTGATACAAGCGGCATCGGTGGTCATCAGATACCCAGCCATCAAAAATGGCGATGTCCTGACACTGATCTGGCTAGGTAAAAAATCCAACGGTGATGATTACCTGCATGAAGAAGAACACATCGTATCGGGCCAAGAGCAGAAGGACGGCGAGGTGACGATTTACGTCATGGGCGAGCACGTCAAAGCCTTGGAAAACGGCAGTCTCAAACTTCAGTACCGGGTATTCGACGACGCTACCGGCCAGTACGGAACCAGCGAGTCCGAGTTTCTGCGGGTCAACGTCGGATCATGGCAGGCAACACATCCGGCCCCCACGATTGACGAAGCACCGGATGGCATTCTCAACCCTCGCAAACTGACAAACTGGTTCACGTGCGGGTCTTGCCAGTGAACTGGGTCAAGGGCGATACGCTCACCTACCACTGGATCGGGGTCAACCTTTACGGCAGCACATCCGGCAGTGTGCCGATCACGCTGGCAACCGTCGGCCAGCCAGTACGATTCCGGGTGGACAAACAATATGTATCGGCGAATATCGGCTACTACGTGACCGTCATCTACACACTGCTGCACGCCGCCACCGGGAAATACAGCTATTCAGCCCCTCTTGAGGTGCTGGTTGGCATTCCACTAGGCAGATTACTGCCGCCTACGGTCGTCCAGGCCCCCGATGGCACTCTGAATCCGATGCACGCCATCAATGGCGTGGACATCGATTGCAGCTACGCATCCATGGACACCCTGCTCGACAAACTCCAATTGAAATGGCGGGGCACGCCAGGCGCCGGGACTTCGGAAGATCTTGAGAAACCCGCCGAGACCACCGGCACCGTGAGGTTTCACCTGCCGCCCTCCTTTGTCGGGGCCAACATCGACCGCGAGGTAGCGGTCAATTACGACGTCCAGCGCTATGGCTTGTGGACCCCCTCGGAAATCCTCCCGCTGAAGGTTCTCAACTTCCAGAACCCTGAAACCGAACTGTCGAGGCCCGAGGTTCCGCAAGCGAAGGCAGGCGAGTTGCTGGTAATGGAGCTCACCGGGAACGCGAACGTTCTGGTCAAGGCATGGCCTTTCATTGCCCTCAAGCAGTTGGTCTGGCTGTACATCGAGGGTGAGGCCAGCACGGGCACCTATCGAATCGATCTGCTCATTGCGCATGAAGTGAGCTCAACACAGCTCACGCAAGGGCTGAACGAAACCCTGCTCAAAACGGAATTGCTGAAGTTGCTGCACGGCTCCAACGCCACCGTGGTTTGCAAGGTCATTTTCGATAACAGCACGGATGAAGATGCCGCCATCGTTTTCCCGAAACTACCGTTGGTCATCCGACAGCACTACGAGTACGTCACACCAGTCATCACCACCGTGAAAACGGCACAAGGCACAGTCATTCCCGAAGCGGGTCAGACCTACGACAAGCGTTTGACAATCGAAGGAACAGCCACTCGGGCCGAGAAAGTCGATATCCAGATCAATGGTATATCCAAAGACATGCGAACAGTGGATGCCAACAGCAAATGGACACTGACGGTGGATTTGATTGAAGGTTTGCAACGAGTGAAGGCAATTGCCCAATACGACGCCGATGACAAAGTCAGCAATCCGCGCACCTTTACCATTGCAGTCGCTACGAAGCCAAGCATTACAGCCGTTACGGACGCCAGCGGCCCGGTTGATGACAACGACACGACCTATTTCACAGAGGTCACGGTGTCGGTTCATGCGGATAGTAACCAGACTGTGCAGCTTTACGACGGAATTACGGCGATTGGAAGCCCGATACGTCTGGGTGCAAACGGCGCGGGAAGTATCAAGCTATCGAATCTGAGCCTGAAAACTTACACGCTCAAAGCCAAGGCAACCTATGGCGACCAACTAGAGTCCGCAGTTCGAACCTTCAAGGTAGCGGCTGCTTCGGCACCTACCATCACATCCATCACCGACGCCTTGGGCGAAGTCCTGCACAATGACATCACGTTCTACAACAGCGTGACCATCACCGGCACGGCCGTCGCCGATCAGCGTGTGCAGATCTACGACGGCGCCACGGCCATTACTCCCGACACTCCCGTCGACAGCAACGGGAACTGGAGCAAAACGCTGACCGGTCTGACGGCCACCGCTCACAATATCAAGGTCAAGGCGTTGTATGGCCCTCAACCGGAGTCTGCGGTTCGAGCCTTCACCGTAGCGGTTGCTTCGGCTCCGACCATCACATCCATCACCGACGCCTTGGGCGAAGTACCACCCAATGGCATTACGCTCTACAACAGCGTGACCATCACCGGCACGGCCGTCGCCGGTCAGCGTGTGCAGATCTACGACGGCGCCACGGCCATTACTCCCGACACTCCCGTCGACAGCAACGGGAACTGGAGCAAAACGCTGACCGGTCTGACGGCCACTGCTCACAATATCAAGGTCAAGGCGTTGTATGGCCCTCAACCGGAGTCTGCGGTTCGAGCCTTCACCGTAGCGGTTGCTTCGGCTCCGACCATCAAATCCATCACCGACGTCTTGGGCGAGGTCCTGCACAACGGCATCACGTTCTACAACAGCGTGACCATCACCGGCACGGCCGTCGCCGATCAGCGTGTGCAGATCTACGACGGCGCCACGGCCATTACTCCCGACACTCCCGTCGACAGCAACGGGAACTGGAGCAAAACGCTGACCGGTCTGACGGCCACTGCTCACAATATCAAGGTCAAGGCGTTGTATGGCCCTCAACCGGAGTCTGCGGTTCGAGCCTTCACCGTAGCGGTTGCTTCGGCTCCGACCATCACATCCATCACCGACGCCTTGGGCGAAGTACCACCCAATGGCATTACGCTCTACAACAGCGTGACCATCACCGGCACGGCCGTCGCCGATCAGCGTGTGCAGATCTACGACGGCGCCACGGCCATTACTCCCGACACTCCCGTCGACAGCAACGGGAACTGGAGCAAAACGCTGACCGGTCTGACGGCCACTGCTCACAATATCAAGGTCAAGGCGTTGTATGGCCCTCAACCGGAGTCTGCGGTTCGAGCCTTCACCGTAGCGGTTGCTTCGGCTCCGACCATCACATCCATCACCGACGCCTTGGGCGAAGTCCTGCACAATGACATCACGTTCTACAACAGCGTGACCATCACCGGCACGGCCGTCGCCGATCAGCGTGTGCAGATCTACGACGGCGCCACGGCCATTACTCCCGACACTCCCGTCGACAGCAACGGGAACTGGAGCAAAACGCTGACCGGTCTGACGGCCACCGCTCACAATATCAAGGTCAAAGCGTTGTATGGCCTTCAACCGGAGTCTGCGGTTCGAGCCTTCACCGTAGCGGTTGCTTCTACCCCTCTCATCGTTTCTGTCACCGACGTCAAAGGTTCAATTGGCAACAACGGCATCACGTACGAAAACGAGGTCACCGTAACAGTCAGTGCAGACCGCAATCAGCGTGTGCAGCTTTACAACCGTACAGTGCCCATCGGTTCGCCGATAACACTGGACAGTAACGGCAGCGGCAGCACTCGACTTTCCAGCCTCAGTCAGAGCACTTACGACCTAAAAGCCAAAGCACTTTATGGAAATCAGCTTGAGTCACCTGTCCACTTATTTACAGTGAGGGCCCATCTCACCACCACACTCACCTCCGTCCGGCATTCAGGCGGGGAACTGGGTAATGGCGGCAAAACCACAGACACTTCGGTAAGTGTGACCGGGGCGGCAACGCCGTTGTACAACGTGCAGATTTTTCTCAATAACGTGGGAGGTCAAACCGTGCCTGTCAACGGGAGCGGTGTCTGGACACTTACCCTCGGCATTCATCTGGGCTCGAACACGGTTTACGCGAGGTCGGTTGCCAACAATCAACAGACCGTGTCGCGCAGCTTTACCCGGGAGAATCCGTTAGCGCCGTTGAACTTCAATACCAACCCGGTCACGTTGGGTGGCAAGACCTACATCATTCCGGGCAGCCCCAGTGTTCTTCCTGCGTTCAATTCGGGTAACTCGGTACGACATCAAGCCTCCGGTGGCCGCCCAGGTTACACCTATACCTCCAGCAACACAGGCGTGGCGGTTGTTGACTCAACGGGATATGTCACTGTGCGTGGCCGTGGAACAGCGACCATCACTGCCAGAGATACAGCCAACCAATCCAAGAGCTACAACGTGACAGTCACGAACGTGATCCAGTGTCTCGGCTTTGGGAATGCAACCTGGACGCAAGCCAACTCAAGCGTCGCGTCGGCAGGTGCCCGAATTCCGAGCATGGCAGAGCTATACGAAATACATGCCGCCTACGGGAATCGATGGCCCATGGGAAACCATCATTACTGGTCAACCGATACCAGCAACTACTGGTGGCCCGCGCCGGCCAGAAAAACTCTATACATTAGTTCGGGAGGGGAAGGTTCAGCCAAGACACCACCTTTTAATGACTACTCCAACGTGGTCGGCATCAAATAAAAGGCTGAGTACCTATCGAGAATGAAACGTTGTAGTTGATTCAACTCTGGAGACCGCCCCTGCAATCTACGCCAACTTGCGGAGGGAGGGCGGTCTTCCATGGCATATCGATTTCCTTTACCACTCGTCTGAACCTCTCCTATACCTGTCAGATCTGACAGTAGCCAAATCCCCCTTTGATCGCCCAATAACTCCACCGCCCCCCTTCGGCAGGAGTTCCCATCATGCTCGTCCAACCCAAAAAAGCCATTGGAACAGCCACCTTGCTCGACCCAGACATCCCCGGCGCCAAGCTGCTGCCGACCGGTGAATGGGCAATCAACCGTGCCGCCGCACTACTCAACTTCCCCACTAAGGGGCTCAAGGCGCAGATACCGGTCTGGTCGAACAAGAGGCTGGCCGACAAAGTGGAGCTTCTGTTCAATAACCAGGTGGTCGATCATCAAACCATTACCATGGATGCCGAACTGACCCAGCGCGCCACCCTGTTCGTCGCACCGGGCCTTTTTCAGAGTGGCACGTGGGATCTGTCCTATCGGGTGACGCGCTTCAACCAGGCGCCAGAGCCTTTTGCTCCACCGTTCAAACTCTTGGTCAAACTGGAAATCCCCGGCGGCCAGGACATCGATCCCGGGCAGGGACACTCCAACCTGCACATGGAGTTCAGGCCGCCGGAAATTGTCCAGGACGGTGTCGACAAGGACACTGCCGCAAAGGGTGTGGACATTTGGATAACTGCCAAACCCGGCAGCGGCTCCAACCTGCCGTACCCCGACATCGCCGTCGGCGATGTGATCTGGGTGAGCTGGGGCCCCATAATGGTGCCGTCGGATCCCGTTACTCAGGCGCAGATCGACGACCCGCTGAACAACCCTATCGTCATCCACATCAGCAAGGACGTCATCCTCGCGGTGGGTGACTCCGGGAGAGACGGGCTGGCGGTGTCCTTCTTCGTCAGAGACTTTGCTGACAACGAATCCGAAGACTGGTGCAAGGAAACGCGCATCATCGTCGACACCGGCAAGTCGCGGCTGGAAGCGCCGATTGCTAAACAGGCTAACGGGAACGAACTCGACGTCAATCAGTTGGGTAAAGAGCAATTGGTGCTCCAGGTCTTTGCAGCATCGTCCGTTGACTACAACCTGGGCGACATCATCATCATGTACTTGGAGGGCATCACCTCCGACGGCAAAAACATCCGGGTCGTTGCCCGCCAGACCATCGACAAAAACCCACCGCTGGTGGTCGAGGTGCTGATGGACAACGACGGTGCCCGGGCACTGGCAAAAACCCAGGCGGTGTTTTTCTTCGACCTGGAACGTGGCGGCAGCATCATTCAGCGCTCCAAAGGTCGCTTCATCAATATCATCGGCGAAACCGAACGGCTGGCAGCTCCCATCGTCGAAAGCGCCGTGAGCGGTGCGCTGGATCCGGACCTGCCGAACGTGATCGTCCGCATCCCCTACGATCCACTGATCACCCCGGACAACGCCATTGAAATCCACTGGAGCATTACCCTTCCGGACGGCACCCTTTTCGAGCCCGAGCTGGACTGGTACTTTCCGACCCAGCAGGAGGCCGATGACCCCGACGGCTTCTTCGACACCATCTCAGGCCCCGATTACCTGAAACCCGGTGAAGGCGGCACCCTGGTGGTGTCGTACGACGTGCTCAGCGAAGGCGAGAACGGCCAGATCGTTCGCAGACCTTCCCCGCCAGCCTCGCCATTGAATATCGGCGAGCCGAAACTTGAGCTGGTTCCGGCCATCCTGCTCGGAGAAAAGGACGGTACGTTTGAACCCAACAGCCTGCCCAACGGTATCAGCGAAGTCACCTGCCCCAACCCGGTCAACAACCCGACCCTGCCCAAGGATGTGGTGCACTGGCAATTGTATGATGCCCAGGGTGTGCTGCTGTTTACGGACAACAAAACCCTCAACTCATTGAGCGCCGGCAAGCCCGTGAAATTTCCGCTCAATGCGGCGTTTGTACAGCAGTACTTTGAGGCCCATCGCGGTGAACAGCTGAGTATCCGCTACCACATCGTTCGAGATGCGGCGGGCAAGACCAGTTATTCGAATCCGTTGGAGTTTGTCGTAGGAACGGTAGCGGATGACAAGCCGGAAATCACCTCGGCCAAAGGCTCACCCAGCGGGGAGGACATTCCACCAGGCGGATCCACCGTGGAAACGGCTGTCACCCTGACGGGCACAGCCACCAGGAGCCAGAAAGTGGAAATTCTGGATAACGAGATAGAAAAAAAGGGCGAAGCGAACGCGGATCCGACCACTGGCATCTGGACCCACGAGGTCGGCGGCTTGGCACAGGGCGCTCATAGTTTCACTGCCAAAGCCCAATATGGTAACGGGCAGATATCGGACGCAAGAACGCTGACAGTCTTTCGGCCAGCGACCATTGCAGTCGACCGCGCCCCAGAGGATATTGCCTTGCTCCCGGACGGCTCCCATGCCTATGTGGTCCATGGGGGGGACGTTCAGCCTCGGTGATTGATACCCAAAGTCAGACCGTCATCAAGACCATCCCCATCGAGAGCGCTTCATTCGGGATTGTTAGCCACCCGGACGGCTCCCGTGTCTACGTGACCAATAGTCAACATGATTCAGTCTCGGTTATCGATACTCGGAGTCAGACGGTCATCAAGATCATCACTGGCGCGAGCTTTCCATACTACATTGCTATCCACCCGAACGGCTCCCTTGTCTGCGTGACCCGACTTTCCCAGGAGAAACTCTCGGTAATTGATACCCTGAGTCAGACGGTCATCAAGAGCATCATTACCGATGGCGATATAAAAGGGATTGCTTTCCACCCGGACGGATCCCATTTCTACGCTGCCGGTGCTTCGCCTAGTTCAGTCTCCGTGATTGATTCCCGGAGTCTGACGTTCATCAAGACCATCGCGGTCGGAGAAAATCCAAGGCGAATTGCTATCCACCCGGACGGCTCCTATATCTTCGTGATCCATCATATCTACCATGAAAACGGTTTCGTCTCGGTGATTAATGCCCGCAGTCAAACGGTAATCAAGACCATCACTCTTGAGAGGGAACCGCGCGGGATTGCTATCCACCCGGACGGCGCCCGTCTCTACGTGACCAATTTTCTAAGCAATTCAATCTCGGTAATTGATATCCGGAGTCTGACGGTTATCAAGACCATCACTGCCGGGGAGAGACCGAGCGGGATTGCTATCCACCCGAACGGCAACCACGCCTATGTCTGTAACTATATCGATAACACTGTCTCAATAATTGATGTGACGTAAGGGAAAGAAGTGGAAAAGGGGACGCATTTATTTACCAGTCCCCACTATAAAAACCCGCGCTTCCTTTCAACGGGAAGTGCGGGTTTTGTCGTTTCCGGGCCTTCGGAACCCATCGTTGAAGAGTGTTGAAGTTTATGTCCACAAAGCCACGCAACCTTGCGCCTTTGCCTACGCATCCGCCAGAATCCGCCGGCTTGTGCGCCTTGGGGGCGGGTTCTATTGTTTGGCGGTCGCTGAAAATCAGCGATCGGGTTTAGCAGCCCGGTTAACTTCAAGGCACGTTGGTGTCGCCAATGTTTTGTTATGGCGGCTGACGTGGGGCACTTCGGTGCGCCGGGATCCTTGAGCCTGGTCTGCTAACCCGCGTTCAGCCGCCACCCTCTTCGTTTAGCAGCGATGGATGACGGCTCAATTTCTCAAGGAGCTTCACCATGATCAAACCAACGCCAAACCCGCCGGAAGTCGATTCGACTTCGCCCTACGAAACCTTCGATTCCAAGAAATTCCACGAAGCCGCCGAACGCGCCCTCGATCACTACCTCAATCCGTTCCACCCCAGAAAACCGCTGCTCAAACCCAACACCCGCTACCTCATCGCCCCCGGCATCCCGAGCGAAGAACTGTTGGCCGACGCCTGCGAAACCCTGACCTCGGCCAAAACCATGGCCAGCGATTTTGCCGGGATGATCGATGCGCCGCAGCGGCATGTGCTGCTGGGCATCGGGCAACTGATCTTGCTGGCGGAACTGGCGGTAAATCGGGTGCTGGATAATCTGGAACTGAAGGCTGAGGCGCCGCTGTAGCCTTAGCAAAGAAAAAACCCGCCGCCCCGTTAGATCGGGACGGCGGGTTTTGTTGTTTCAGCCCCGGCTCACACCGTATCCACCTTCAACGAATGATCATTCAGCATGCCGTTGATGATGGTCGCCGTGTCATGCCCGCCGGCAATCACCCCGCCCGCCCCCGGTGTCACGCCGTAGTGGCTGGCCAGGTTGACGCCGGCCAGGTCGATGGTCTGAGTCGGCGTGGCGCCGGCCATGGCGCTGACATCGATGGTGGTGACCACCGAAGCGCCGCTGCCGGTGACGGTGAAGTGCAGGTAGTCATCCAGTGACGCCGCCGTGCCGTTTTCACCTTGCAGCAGTTGCGACAGGTCGAGCTTGTCGGTGCCGGGGGTGAAGTCGGTGACGGTGTCGTGGCCGCTGTTGCCCTTGAGCCACTGGAAGGTGTCGGCGCCCGGCCCGCCGGTCAGGGTGTTGTTGCCCATGCCGCCGATCAGCAGGTCATCACCGCCACCGCCATTGAGGATGTCGTTGCCCAGGCCGCCGTTGATGACGTTGTTATTGTTGTCGCCGGTCAGGGTGTCGTTGAAGTTCGAGCCGACAAGGTTTTCGACGTTGCTGATGGTGTCGATGCCGGCGCCGATGGTGTTCTGTGCACCGAGCAGGCTCAGGTTGACGGTCACCCCGGCGGTGGCATGGGCGTAGCTCACGGTGTCGATACCGGTGCCGCCATCGAGGATGTCATTGCCCGGGCCGCTGTAGAGCAAGTCATTGCCGGCGCCGCCGTGCAGTTCGTTGTTGCCGGAACCGGCGGTCAGCACATCGTTGCCGTCGCCACCATTGAGGATGTTGTCGCCGCTGCCCGCCACCAGCACGTCATCGCCGGACGTACCGGTGAGAGTGTGGCCGTCCTGATAAGTGATGGTCACGTTGGCGGAGTCGCTGCCGCCGTGGTTGTCGTTGGCGGTGTAGGTGCCGTGAAAGTCCGGGGTGACATCGTGGGCCCCGGCGTAGTTGACCGTCATGGTCAGTTGGTAGTTTTCCGCCGCGTTGGTGTTGCTGCCACTGGTGTTGGTGATGTTGGTGATGTGGATCTGGTACGTGCCATCGGCGCTGGCGGTGATGGTGCCGCCGTCGGCGATGCTGACGAACGCCCCGCCGTTCACCGAATACTCCATGGTGATGTGCCCGGCCGCCAGGTTGTGGTCGAGGTTGAGGGTCTCGCCCTGTTTCAGTTTGACGGTGATCAGGTCTTCGTCGTTGGCATTGGCGGTGGTCACCGCGCCGAGGTAGCCACTGACCACCAGCACGGCGGTCATCGCCGCCGTGTTGGCCGCAAAAGAGCTGCGCACATCGGCCAGGTTCTGGTTGGCGCTGGTGTTGGTGGTGCCGGTGAAGCTGATCGCGCCGCTGCCGGTGAAGTCCGCGCCCTTGGCGGCCCAACCGGTGTTGAAGGTGGTGGGCGAAGCGCTGAGGGTATCGCCATCCGGATCGGTGTCGTTGGCCAGCAGCAACTCGCCCGGCACAGTCAAATTGCTCGACAGCACGTTGGTGATGATGTGGTCGTCCACTGCCACGGGCGGCGAGTTGGGGATCACTTTCACCGTCAGCGTGGAGCTGGCGAGGTCGCCGTCGTTGTCGCTGAGGGTGAAGCCGATGTTCTCGGTGATCACCGTCGTGGTGGTTTTTTGCGAGGTGTAGCTGTAGTCGCCGGTATCGAGATTGACCACCAGCGTGCCGCTGTTGTTGGTGGCGATGCTCAGGGTGTTGTTCACCGTATTGAACGTGCCGTGGTTGGTGCCGCCGCTGGTGGTGAGCGAACCCTGGCCGCTGTTGGCTTTCGGGTCGTAGGTGTAAGTGGTGCCGTCGACCACGATGGATTTGATGAAACCGCCATCGGCGCCGAATGAACCACTGTCACCCAACAGCGAACCGGTGACCGGCGCGCCTTCCACGGTGCCGGACAGCACCGAGTTCAGTTGGTTGAGGTCGGTGACCACCACGGCATTGGTGTTGGTGTGACTGATGCCGTCGTAAGCCAGTGGATCGAGGTTGGCGTTGCTGACACCGTTGCCCAGGCCGATTGCATAGTTCTTGATGTTGTTGGCATCGAGGAAGGCCTTGAGCGCGGTCTCGTCGGCGGTGCCGATTTCCTGGCCGGTGGTGGGTTTGCCGTCGGAGAAGAAGTAGCCGACGTTCTGCGCCCCGGTGAGTTTGCCCGAGGTGTTGAACGCGGTCTGCATGGTCGCCACGGCCGCATCGTAGTTGGTGCCGCCACCGGCGCTGAGGCCGGCGAGCAGGGTCTTGGCGGTCGCCACATCGACCCACACCGAGGTACGGTCAGTCGCGTTGCTGCTGAAGGTAACGAGCTGCACTTTCACGTCGCCCAGATCGTCGTACTTGTCGAGCAAGGCACTGATCGCCTGCTTGGCCAGGTCCAGCCGCGACAGGCCTGGCACGCCGGAGGCGTCGGCCATGCTGCCGGAGATATCGAGCACGATGAGGATGTTGGAGTCGATCTCCACCGCCGCCACCGAGCGATCCGACGCCACCGCTTTGGGTACGTCGTCGACGATGTTGACCACGATGGTGCTGGTGGTGCTGTTGCCCAGCGCATCGGTGGCCTTGTAGGTGAAACTTTCGCTCAGGGTGTTTGCGCCGTCATTGGCGTTCGGCGTGGTTTTCGGTGCCGAGGTCAGGGTGTAGGTGTAGGTGCCGTCGGCGTTGAGCTGGATCTGTCCGTAGGTGCCGGTGGCGCTGCCGACCAGGGTGTAAGTGATCGCGCCGCTGCCGCCGGTGACCGCGCCGACCAGGGTACCGGTGGCGGTTTCGCCGGTGTTGGTCGGGTCGCTGCCGGTGACCGTGCCCGGGGCCAGGTCTTGTCCGTCCTTGGTCAGGTCGAGGGCTTTTTCGTAGACGGTCACGTCTTGATCGACCGAGGCCACGAGTTTGCTGTCGGCGACGTTGACGGTGATGGTGGTGGTGCTTTCGTCGCCGTCACTGTCGCGGATGGTGTAGGTGAACGTGTCGGTTGCGCCCGGCGGGCTCACCGAGTTCGGATTGCTGTGGTAGACCGCGTTGCCCGCCGCATCCAGGGTCAGGTAACCGTAGGTGCCGTTGATGTTGCTGTTGAGGCCGCCGATGGCCGAGGTCGAGGTGTCGCCGCCGGCCCTTACGCCCACCACCGCACCGCCCGCTGCCGGGCCATCGGCACCGGTGACGTCATTGCCCAGCACGCTGATATTGACCGTACCGCCCTCCACCACCGAGCCGGTGTCGGCCTTGGCGGTCGGCAGGTCATCGACGATGTTGACGTTGATCTGCCCCGACGCAGTGCTGCCATCTCCATCGGTGGCCACCACGTTGAAGTTCTCGGTGATGCTGTTGGCGCCGTTGCCGGTCGGGTGCGCGTCGTTGTGCACCAGGGTGTAGCTGTAGCTCACGACGCCGGTCGCGGCGTTGAAGCCTGTGACCGTCAGCGTGCTGCCCAACGGCGTGGTGACCGATTGAGGAAAGCCTGCGGCGACGCCGTTGGTGACCACCGCGATGCCACCGACGGTGAGGGTTTGCAGACCGTCGAGTGCGGTGACGGTGAAGGTGCCGCTTTGGGTCAGGGCGGTGGCATCCGGTGCAGTGCCGTTGCCGAGGTTTTTCTCGTAGACGGTGAGCTCGCCGCCGTTGACGTCGAGGCCGTTGAGAATCACCGGATCGTCGTTGTTGTGGATCTGCAGCACGAGGTTCGCGGTGCTGGTGTCGCCGTCCGAATCAGTGATGGTGTAGGTGAAGGTTTCCGTGCCGTTGCCACCGCCGTGCAGATTCTTGAAGTCCGCATCGTTGGTGTTGAGGGTGTAGGTGTACGTACCGTTGGCGTTAAGCACCAGCGTGCCGTAAGTCCCGGTGAAGGTTCCGGCGGTGATCGGGCCGGTTGGTACGCGGTCGGCGCCTTGCACGTCGTTGGTCAGGACATTGCCGGTCAGTGTGAGGTTGGTTTCAGAGGCGGTGCCGGTGTTGGTGTCGTTTACGGCTTTTGGCAGGTCGTCGACGATGTTCACGTCCAGCGATGCGTTGGCCGTGGTGCCGTTATCGTCCACCACGGTAACGGCGAACTGCTCGCTCAAGGTGTTGGCGCCATTGGCAGTCGGGTGCGCATCGTTGTGGTCGAGGGTGTAGCTGTAGCTGACGACGCCGGTCGTGGCGTTGAAGCCGGTGATGGTCAGCGTGCTGCCCAGCGGCGTGGTCACCGATTGCGGAAAGCCTGCGGCCACGCCGTTGGTGACGACCGCGATTCCACCCACGGTCAGCGTGATCACTCCATCCAATGCAGTGATGGTGAACGTGCCACTTTGAGTGAGCGCAGTAGCATCCGGTGCACTGCCGGTACTGAGGTTTTTCTCGAAGACCGTGAGTTCACCGCCGTTAACGTCGAGGCCGTTAATGATCACCGGATCGTCGTTGTTGTGAATCTGCAGAACAAGATTCGCGGTGCTCGTGTCACCGTCGGAATCGGTGATGGTGTAGGTGAAGGTTTCCGTCCCGTTTCCGCCACCGTGCAGGGCTTTGAAGTCGGCGTCATTGGTGTTGAGGGTGTAGGTGTAAGTGCCGTTGGCATTGAGCACCAGCGTGCCGTAAGTCCCGGTAAAGGTACCGGCAGTGATCGGCCCGGCGTTGGGGCCAGTCGGCACGCGGTCAGCGCCTTGTACGTCGTTGGTCAATACGTTGCCGGTCAGCGTCAGGTTCGTTTCCGAAGCAGTGCCGGTATTGCTGTCGTCCACACCTTTTGGCAGGTCATCGACGATGTTCACATCCAGCGAAGCGTTGGCGGTGGTGCCGTTGTCATCCACCACGGTGACGGCGAACTGCTCGCTCAGCGTATTGGCGCCGTTGGCGGTTGGGTGTGCGTCGTTGTGATCAAGGGTGTAGCTGTAACTCACCACTCCGGTCGTGGCGTTGAACCCGGTGATGGTCAGTGTGCTGCCCAGCGGCGTCGTGACCGATTGCGGGAAACCGGCGGCTACACCATTGGTGACGACGGCAATGCCGCCGACAGTCAGCGTGGTCACGCCATCCAGCGCAGTGATGGTGAACGTGCCGCTCTGAGTCAGGGCGGTGGCATCCGGCGCACTGCCGGTGCTCAGGTTTTTCTCGAAGACAGTCAGTTCACCACCGTTAACGTCGAGGCCGTTGATGATCACCGGATCGTCGTTGTTGTGGATCTGCAAAACCAGATTCGCGGTGCTGGTGTCACCGTCCGAGTCGGTGATGGTGTAGGTGAAGGTTTCAGTGCCGTTGCCGCCGCCATGCAGATTCTTGAAGTCGGCGTCGTTTGGGTTGACGGTGTAGGTGTAGGAACCATCAGCATTCAGCACCAGAGTGCCGTAAGTCCCGGTGAAGGTCCCGGCGGTGACCGGGCCGGTCGGAACGCGGTCGGCGCCTTGCACGTCGTTGGTCAGGACATTGCCGGTCAGGGTCAGGTTGGTTTCCGAGGCGGTGCCGGTGTTGCTGTCGTCCACGGCTTTGGGCAAATCATCGACGATGTTCACATCCAGCGAAGCATTGGCGGTCGTGCCGTTGTCATCCACCACGGTGACGGCGAACTGCTCGCTCAGCGTATTGGCGCCGTTGGCGGTTGGGTGTGCGTCGTTGTGATCAAGGGTGTAGCTGTAACTCACCACGCCGGTCGTGGCGTTGAACCCGGTGATGGTCAGTGTGCTGCCCAGCGGCGTCGTGACCGATTGCGGGAAACCGGCGGCTACACCATTGGTGACGACGGCAATGCCGCCGACAGTCAGCGTGGTCACGCCATCCAGCGCAGTGATGGTGAACGTGCCGCTCTGAGTCAGGGCGGTGGCATCCGGCGCACTGCCGGTGCTCAGGTTTTTCTCGAAAACCGTGAGTTCACCGCCATTCACATCGAGGCCGCTGATAACCACCGGATCGTCGTTGTTGTGAATTTGCAGAACCAGGTTGGCGGTGCTGGTGTCACCGTCGGAATCGGTGATGGTGTAGGTGAAGGTCTCGGTGCCGTTGCCGCCGCCATGCAGATTCTTGAAGTCGGCGTCGTTTGGGTTGACGGTGTAGGTGTAGGAACCATCAGCATTCAGCACCAGAGTGCCGTAAGTCCCGGTGAAGGTCCCGGCGGTGACCGGGCCGGTCGGAACGCGGTCGGCGCCTTGCACGTCGTTGGTCAGGACATTGCCGGTCAGGGTCAGGTTGGTTTCCGAGGCGGTGCCGGTATTGCTGTCGTCCACACCTTTTGGCAGGTCATCGACGATGTTCACATCCAGCGAAGCATTGGCGGTGGTGCCGTTGTCATCCACCACGGTGACGGCGAACTGCTCGCTCAGCGTATTGGCGCCGTTGGCGGTTGGGTGTGCGTCGTTGTGATCAAGGGTGTAGCTGTAACTCACCACTCCGGTCGTGGCGTTGAACCCGGTGATGGTCAGTGTGCTGCCCAGCGGCGTCGTGACCGATTGCGGGAAACCGGCGGCTACACCATTGGTGACGACGGCAATGCCGCCGACAGTCAGCGTGGTCACGCCATCCAGCGCAGTGATGGTGAACGTGCCGCTCTGAGTCAGGGCGGTGGCATCCGGCGCACTGCCGGTGCTGAGGTTTTTCTCGAAAACCGTGAGTTCACCGCCATTCACATCGAGGCCGCTGATAACCACCGGATCGTCGTTGTTGTGAATTTGCAGAACCAGGTTGGCGGTGCTGGTGTCACCGTCGGAATCGGTGATGGTGTAGGTGAAGGTCTCGGTGCCGTTGCCACCGCCGTGCAGGTTCTTGAAGTCGGCGTCATTAGGGTTGACGGTGTAGGTGTAGGAACCATCAGCATTCAGCACCAGAGTGCCGTAGGTCCCGGTGAAGGTTCCGGCGGTGACCGGGCCGGTTGGCACGCGGTCGGCGCCCTGCACATCGTTGGTCAGCACGTTCCCGGTCAGCGTGAGGTTGGTTTCCGAAGCCGTGCCGGTGTTGCTGTCATCCACGGCTTTTGGCACGTCATCAACGATGTTCACGTCCAGCGATGCGTTAGCCGTGGTGCCGTTGTCATCGACGACGGTGACAGCGAATTGCTCGCTCAGAGAGTTGGCGCCGTTGGCCGTTGGATGAGCGTCGTTGTGGTCCAGGGTGTAGCTGTAACTCACCACGCCGGTCGTGGCGTTGAACCCGGTGATAGTCAGTGTGCTGCCCAGCGGCGTGGTGACCGATTGCGGAAACCCTGCGGCCACACCGTTGGTGACGACCGCAATACCGCCCACGGTCAGCGTCGTTACGCCGTCCAGCGCAGTGATGGTGAACGTGCCGCTCTGAGTCAGGGCGGTGGCATCCGGCGCACTGCCGGTGCTGAGGTTTTTCTCGAAAACCGTGAGTTCACCGCCATTCACATCGAGGCCGCTGATAACCACCGGATCGTCGTTGTTGTGAATTTGCAGAACCAGGTTGGCGGTGCTGGTGTCACCGTCGGAATCGGTGATGGTGTAGGTGAAGGTCTCGGTGCCGTTGCCACCGCCGTGCAGGTTCTTGAAGTCGGCGTCATTAGGGTTGACGGTGTAGGTGTAGGAACCATCAGCATTCAGCACCAGAGTGCCGTAGGTCCCGGTGAAGGTGCCGGCCGTGACCGGGCCGGTCGGAACGCGGTCGGCGCCTTGCACGTCGTTGGTCAGCACGTTCCCGGTCAGCGTCAAATTGGTTTCCGAAGCCGTGCCGGTGTTGCTGTCATCAACCGCTTTGGGCACGTCATCAGTGATGTTGACGTCAAGCGAGCCGGTCGCGGTATCGCCATTGCTGTCACCGGCAATCACCGTGAAATGTTCACTGAGGCTGTTCGCACCGTCACCCGCAGGATGAGCGTCGTTGCCATTGAGGGTGTAGCTGTAGCTGACCGTGCCGTTCGCCGGGTTGTAACCGGTGATGGTCAGGGTGTTGCCCAGTTGCGTGGTGATCGATTGCGGGAAACCGACGGGCACGCCACCGACGATGACGTTGATGCCGCCGATGCTCAGGCTCGTCAGCCCATCGGGCGCCGAGATGCTGAAGCTGCCGGCCTGGGTCAGCGCGCCGGGATTGGCGGCGGAACCGTCCGGCAGATTGGCTTCGTTGAGCGTCAGTTCGCCCCCCGGTACGTCGAGGCCTGTGAGAGTCACAAGGTTATTGACCGGTGGCGGGATGACCGGCGCCGGCGTGTTGTCGCCGTTGTCGATCACCGCGTAGTGGCGCTCTTGCGGGAACTCGGGAATGCCATTGAAACCGGCCGTGGGGAAACCGACGACCGGATCGACCCGCCCGGCGACTTCCGTCAGCAATACGAAACTGTGGCCGCCGCCCTTGCCGCCATTGGCATCGCCCGGGGCATCGGGGCCTGCCGCAGTGGCTTCAGCGGTTTTGGTCGGGTCTTCACCGGCGGCGATGGCTTTCTGGATCTGTGCCACGTCGGTGAGTTGGGCATCGCTCGGGGTCAGCGCTTCCGGGGCATCCACATGGGGGGCGTGGTTGGCCAGCAATTGGCCGGTCAGGGTCATGCTGCTGTCGCGGCCCAGGGTCAGTTCCTGGCCGTTTTGCAGATGGACGGCAACCGCCCCTTCCGCACCGGTGATCAATTGATCCCCTGTAAACAGCCGATCGCCTTCGACCAATGCACGCCGACTTCCATCAGCAGCTTGAGCGAAAACCTGACCAATGACTTTGGTGACGGTCCCGATGAGCGTTGCCATGTGCATTTCCTCCGCTGCCGACCACCGTCGGCACTGGTTCGCGAAGCAGCCCATGGCTCAAGCGGGTTGTCGGGGCGACGCTCGCACCTCGACAGTTCGTTTCGCAGGTTGTGCAAGTTCAGAAACCCCAGCGCCCTCAGGCACTTGGAATCCCTGATCGATGCAGCACGCCCACTAGCGCTACGTAACGGTGGTGAATCACCCGAGTGACAAAAAACTGTCGCCCATTTGCCGCTACGCGTCCCTCCCCTTTAGCAGTACTTCGCCCGTATGTCGCAAAGTGAGTGGAACTTTCCTCAAGCCTTCACGCACTCCCTAAAGCACATAAAACAAAGGCTTTCGAATGGAACAATGTGCCGGATTCGGCGAAGCGCATAAGTTTTTTTGGCATAAGCCATATGAAAAATTTTTCTTAGCTACGCTTCAGGATGTTCTTAGCTCTGTTGTAACAGCGATGAGACGCTAAACACTAAAAATATCGTCAATAAATTGGCGACAGCGGAATACCATCAGGACTCAGGGAGATGCACCCATGCGCGTTCTAACCCCCTCTGCAGTGCGGTTTTGCTGGCCATGGCTTGCACATCCCAAGCTCAGGCCATGAACCTCACCGAAGCCATCCAGAGCACCATCGCGACCCACCCGGATCTCGCTTCGCGTGTCGACGCGAAACTGTCGGCGGATGAACAGGTGAACGTCGCCAAGGGTGGCTACTATCCGTCCGTCGATCTGAATGCTTCCTATGGGCGCGGCTACAGCGACAACACCAACACCCGGGCGCTGACCCCGAGCGGCCACAACACTGAAACCCTCAACTACACCCAGTCCGAGCTGCGCCTGCGCCAGATGCTGTTCGACGGCTTCAATACGTCCAACGAAGTCGCGCGCACCAAAGGCGTCTCCAACTCGCGCGCGTACTACGCGCAAGGCACCGCCCAGGACCTGGCCCTGCGCACCATCGAGGTCTACCTCGAAGTGCTCAAGCGTCGCGAACTGGTGACCCTGGCCAAAAACAACCTGCAGGCGCACCTGCGGGTCAACGACCAGATCGGCCTGCGCACCCAGCGCGGTATCGGCAGCACCGCCGACTCCGACCAGTCGGTGGCCCGTAAGGCGTTGGCGCAGAACAACCTCGACACCGCCGAGGTCGATCTGGCGGACGCCGAATCGAACTTCTACAGCGTGGTCGGACGCATGCCCGACGAGCTGGAAACGCCCGCCTCGACCCGTGGAGAATTGCCCGCCACCCTGCCGGAAGCCCAGCAGAGCATGGTCGAGAACAACCCCTATCTGAAATCCGCCCAGGCCGACGTGCAATCGGCCGAGAGCCAGTACGAAGTCGCCAAGTCGCCGTTCTACCCGCGCTTCGATGCCGAAGCGGCGGTCGGCGCCAACAACAACGTGCAGGGTGACGAGGGCCACGACAACGAATGGCGGGTCGGCGTGGTGATGAACTACAACCTGTTCCGTGGCGGCAGCGACAAGGCGCGGCTGGCCTCCGATGCGCACCAGATCAACCAGGCCATGGACATCCGCAACAACGCGCTGCGCCAGCTCAACGAGAACATTCACCTGGCGTGGAACGCCATGGTCAACGCCAAGAAGCAGACCCCGACCGCCCGCGAATACGCCGAGACCACCAAGCGTGTGCGCGCCGCTTATCAGGATCAGTTCGGCCTCGGCCAACGCACCCTGCTCGACCTGCTCGACAGTGAAAACGAGCTGTACAACGCCAATCGCCGCTACACCGAAATCCGTTACACCGAGGAGTTTTCGATGTACCGCGTGCTGGCGAACATGGGCCAGTTGCTGAGCAAGCAACGGGTGGTGCTGCCGGCCGACGCGATTGCCGCTGCCGAAGTGAAGAACGAGGCGCGCTTGCCCGAACTGAAGTAGTCCCGATGATGTAGCCAGGGAGCGATCAATATGACCAGCATGGAACCCGGTGTTTCCGGGGTCGATCCGCGGCTGAGCTTCGATGATCCGTTACTCGACGGTCTGTTGATCCTCTGCAAACTGCATGGCGCGACGGTCAGTCGCGCCAGCCTGAGTGCCGGGCTGCCCCTGGACAAACAACGCCTGAGCCTGGACCTGCTGCCCCGCGCCGCAGCCCGGGCCGGGTTGCAGGCGCGGCTGCTGCGCCGCGACCTCAAGGACATCTCCCCGCTCAACCTGCCGGTGCTGTTGCTGCTGGGCAATGGCCGCACCGCCGTGTTGCGGCGTTTTGCCGATGACGGCAAGGCCCTGATCCTGCCCAGTGAAGCCGACGGCGGCGAGCAGTGGGTCAGCCGCGAAGAACTCGCCGAACACTACACCGGCCAGGCCCTGTTCGCCCGGCCACGGCATGAACTGGAAGACCTGCGTTCGCCGTTGGTGCCAAGGGTGCAGGCGTGGTTTCGCGACACCCTGAAGCTGTCGAAATGGCTGTACAGCGACGCGATCCTCGCCAGCTTCCTGATCAACCTGCTGGGCCTGATGGTGCCGCTATTCGTCATGCAGACCTACGACCGCGTGGTGCCGAACCAGGCCACGTCGACCCTGTGGGTGCTGGCCATCGGTTTGCTGATCGGCACCGGTTTCGAACTGGTGCTGCGGGTGGTGCGCGCGCACCTGTTGGACACCGCCGGTAAGAAGACCGACGTGATCCTTTCTGCGACCTTGTTCGAACGCATCACCGGCATGGCGATGAAGGCCCGGCCAGCGACCATCGGCGGCTTCGCCCAGAGCATTCACGACTTTCAGGGGCTGCGGGAATTCCTCACCGCCGTGACCCTGACCAGCCTGATCGACCTGCCCTTCGTGGTGCTGATGCTGGTGGTGATCGGCCTGCTCGGTGGCTGGCTGGTGGTGATTCCGCTGCTGGCGTTTCCGATCACGATCATGTTCGCGATGATCATTCAGGTGCGCCTGCGGGACACCGTGCAAAAAAGCCTGAGCCTCGGCGCCGAGCGTCAGGCGTTGCTGATCGAGACCCTCGGCGGCCTGGAAACCCTCAAGGCCTGCAGCGCCGAAAGCGAGCGCCAGCACAAATGGGAAAGCACCCACGGCGCCCTCACCCGCCTCGACAGCCATGCGCGCAACCTCTCGGCGCTGGCCACCAACGGTACGCTGTTCATCCAGCAGTTTTCGGGGATGGCGACGATTGTGGCCGGGGTCTACAGCATCATCGCCGGCAACCTCAGCGTCGGTGCGCTGGTGGCCAGTTACATGCTTGGCAGCCGCGTGCTCGCACCACTGGGCCAGATCGCCGGGCTGATTACCCGCTACCAGCAAGCGCAACTGACCATGAAAAGCACCGACGCGCTGATGGCCCTGCCTCAGGAGCGCGACGGCAAACAGCGGCCGCTGGAGCGCACGCAACTGCAAGGCGCGCTGGACGTCAGCGGTGTGACCTTCCATTACAACGGCCAGAATGCCCCGGCCCTGAGCAATGTCAGTTTCAGCCTCAAACCCGGCGAACGCATCGGCATCATCGGCCGCAGCGGCTCGGGCAAAAGCACCCTGGCGCGGCTGGTGATGGGTTTCTACGAACCGGAAGAAGGCCAGTTACTGCTCGACGGCCTCGACCTGCGGCAACTGGATGTCGCCGACCTGCGCCAGCAGATCGGTTATGTCGCCCACGATCTGCCGCTGCTGGCCGGCAGTCTGCGTGACAACCTCACGCTCGGCGCCCGCTACGTCAGCGATTCGCGGATGCTCGAAGTCGCCGAACTGACCGGCGTCACCGAACTGGCCCGCCAGCACCCGCAAGGCTTCGATCGGCCCGTTGGTGAACGCGGGCAATTGCTCTCCGGCGGTCAGCGTCAGGCCGTGCTGCTGGCCCGGGCGCTGTTGCTCGATCCGCCGATCATGCTGCTCGACGAACCCACCAGCGCCATGGACAACAGCAGCGAAGACGTCCTGCGCCAGAAGCTCCACGGCTGGGTGCAGGGCAAAACGCTGCTGCTGGTCACCCACCGCACCTCGATGCTGAGCCTGGTGGACCGGTTGCTGGTGCTGGACAACGGCCGGATCGTCGCCGACGGTCCGAAGGATGCGGTCATCGATGCACTGCGCAAGGGCCGGGTCGGCTCGGCGGCGGTCTAGGAGTTGCCCATGTCTGCTTCCTCTTCTTCAAAATCGCGCGGTTACTTCGACAGTTTCGGCAAAAGCGCCGAAGCCGAATTCATGCCGGAAACCGCCGGCGCGTCGTTGCAGGATTCGCCGCGCTGGTCGCGAATTACCGTGTGGCTGGCGGCAGCGTTGCTGATCAGCGCGCTGGTCTGGGCCAAGTTTGCAGTGCTCGAAGAAGTGACCATGGGCGAAGGCAAGGCGATTCCGTCGAGCAAGGTCCAGGTGATCCAGAACCTCGAGGGCGGGATCGTCACCGAGATCTTCGTGCGTGAAGGGCAAATGGTGAACAAGGGCGACACTCTGCTGCGTCTGGATGACACGCGGTTTCTGTCGAACAAAGGCGAGAGCGAAGCGGATCGCTATGCGTTGATGGCCCAGGTCGAGCGGCTGTCGGCAGAGTCCGAAGGCCGGCCGATGAAGCTCTCCGACGAGATCGTCAGCAAAGCGCCGCAAGTGGCCGAAGACGAACGCGCACTGTACGACCAGCGCCAGCGGCGCCTGGCCAGTGAGCAACGCACCCTCACCGAACAGCTGCGGCAGAAGACTCAGGAACTGGCGGAGTTTCGCTCCAAGCAGGGTCAGTACAGTTCCAGCCTGGCGCTGTTGCAGCAAGAGATGAACATGTCGTCGCCACTGGTGGGCACCGGGGCGGTGTCGCCGGTGGAAATTCTGCGGCTCAAACGCAGCGCAGTGGAAATTCGCGGATCACTGAATGCCACGACCCTGGCGATTCCCCGGGCTGAATCGGCCATTAACGAGATCAAGAGCAAGATCGACGAGTCGGAACAGACCTTCCGCTCCGACGCTGCCAAGGACCTCAACCAGAAACGCACCGACCTGTCGAAAATCACCGCGTCGAGCATCGCCATCGACGACCGCGTCAGCCGTACCACCGTGACCTCGCCGGTACACGGGGTGATCAAGCAATTGAAGGTCAACACCATCGGCGGTGTGGTCCAGCCGGGCAGCGACATGGTGGAAATCGTGCCGCTGGAAGACAACCTGCTGATCGAAGCCAAGGTGCGCCCGCAGGACGTGGCGTTCCTGCATCCGGGCCAGAAAGCCATGGTCAAGTTCAGCGCCTACGACTACACGATCTACGGCGGGCTCAGCGCCAAGCTGGAGCTGATCGGTGCCGATACCATCACCGACGACAAGGGCAACAGCTTCTACCTGATCCAGGTGCGTACCGACAAAAACCATTTGGGCGGGGATGTGAAGCCGTTGCTGATCATCCCGGGGATGGTCGCCACGGTGGACATCATTACCGGGGAAAAAAGCGTGCTGGATTACCTGCTCAAACCGGTGCTCAAGGCGCGGACCGAGGCGATGCGCGAGCGTTAGCCGCACTCGTTCCCACGCAGTGGGAACGATCAGCCTCCGTGATTCTTCTGGAAAGTCTCCTCCCCCATCGCCGCAATCTGCCCCTCGATCAGCGCCTCGAAAGGCTTGAGCAACGGATCGAAAGAGGCCGGGGCTTCCAGGGTCTGCAACGCCTGAACAATCGCCTCGATAGTCGACAACGCCCCCGGCCCCGGTGCCTTGCGCAGCCTATACCGGGATACCCCGCCCTGCGCCAGCGTCACCCGTGGCAACGCCGCCAGCAGCGGATTCAGATGCAACATCTTGCGTGCCTTGCGCCACGTGCCGTCCGGCACCACCAGCAACAGCGGTTCATCGGACGCGGTGTAAGCCTGCATCGGCTGTGCATCGTCCGCCGGAAACAACAACCGCGCCTGATAGCCCGGCCGATTCAGCAGCGTTGGCAAATCCTCGAACACCTCGCCGACGATCAGTTCGGCATTGTTCAAACCGAGCGCTGCCAGCCGTGCGGTGTTGAGCGCGTGATTGACCTCGCTCGGGTGCTGCAACAGCAACACCCGGGTGCGGCTGTCGAGGCTCGGGATCAGCGGGCACAGGCAGTGGGTTTGTGGGCGCAGGCAGCGCGGGCATTGAGGTCTGGACATGTGCTTAGGCCTGATTGAGCTGCGCTTTGAGCAGGTCACGGAAAGTCTGGATCAGCGGCTCGCGGCTGCGGCCACGGCGCATGATCATGGAAAACGGCGCCTGATAACCGAAGGTCGCCGGCAGCAAAACCCGCAGGTCGCCCTTGTCGGCCCAAGCCTGGGCGTAGTGCTCCGGCAGGTAGCCGATATAGGCGCCGGACAGCACCAGAATCAGCTGCGCCTCCATACTTTCCACGGTAGCGGCGCTGTGTTTGAAGCCATGGCGCGCCAGTTCCGCCTGGCTCCAGTAGCCCCGCCCGACCATGCGCTGCTGGGTGATGACCTGTTCGGGAATCCGCCGTTCGTTGAACAACGGGTGGCGGCTGCTGCAATACAGCCAGTGCTGTTCGCGGTACAGCGGCATATACACGAGACCGCTCATGCGCGTGGAAAACGCACCGATGGCCAGGTCGAGGCGGTTGTCCTGCACGCCGAGTTGCAGTTCATAGGGGCTCATCACCGACAGGTGCAAATGCACCGCCGGGTGTTCCTGGCTGTAGGCGCCGATGGCTTCGGCGAACGGCAACGCCTTGTCGCTGACCGTGGAGTCGATCACCCCCAGATTGAGCGTGCCGCGCAGTTCGCCCTTGAGCGCGGCGGCGTATTGCTCGAAACCTTCGAGTTCGGCGAGCAGACGCAAGGTTTCCTGATGGAACAACTCGCCCTTGCTGGTCAGGCTGAAACCACCGCGCCCGCGATGGCACAGCACCAGACCGAGCGCGGCTTCGAGCTGGCTCATGTAGGTGCTGATCGCCGAGGTCGACAGGTTGAGTTCCTGCTGCGCGTTGGCAAACCCCTGATGACGCACGACGCTGACGAAGATGCGCAAAAGTTTCAGGTCGGGTAAAGCGTTGGCCATGGGGACTCCACTGATCGGGCAACGAGCATGGGCGAGAAGTCTATCTCCCGCCTTCCCATTAGTTTAGAAAAATCTGAACTAAGTTTTTGTTCGTAGCGATTCTTCCATCTCACTACATTTCGCAGAATCGGCCCCACAGCGGCGTCCGAACCTGTGCTGAACGGCGCGCCGACATAAATAAAACAAAGACGATGAGGCCCTACCCGTGGACAAGATTCTTCACCAACCACTGGGCGGCAACGAAATGCCGCGCTTCGGCGGCATCGCCACCATGCTCCGACTCCCCCATGTACCGACCGCTGCCGGCCTGGACGCTGCCTTCGTTGGCGTGCCACTGGACATCGGTACTTCGCTGCGCCCCGGCACCCGCTTCGGGCCTCGCGACATCCGCACCGAATCGGTGATGATCCGCCCATACAACATGGCCACCGGCGCTGCGCCGTTCGACTCGCTGTCGGTTGCCGACATCGGTGACGTGGCGATCAACACCTTCAACCTGCTCGACGCCGTGCGCATCATCGAAGAAGCCTACGACAACATCCTCGAGCACAACGTGATCCCGATGACCCTGGGTGGCGACCACACCATCACCCTGCCGATCCTGCGTGCCATCCACAAAAAGCACGGCAAGGTCGGTCTGGTGCACATCGACGCTCACGCTGACGTCAACGATCACATGTTCGGCGAGAAGATCGCCCACGGCACGACCTTCCGTCGCGCCGTCGAAGAAGGCCTTCTGGACTGCGACCGCGTGGTGCAGATTGGTCTGCGGGCGCAGGGCTACACCGCTGACGACTTCAACTGGAGCCGCGATCAGGGCTTCCGCGTGGTGCAGGCCGAAGAGTGCTGGCACAAGTCGCTGGAACCGCTGATGGCCGAAGTGCGCGAGAAAGTCGGTGGCGGTCCGGTGTACCTGAGCTTCGACATCGACGGCATCGACCCGGCCTGGGCACCGGGCACCGGCACCCCGGAAATCGGTGGTCTGACGACCATTCAGGCGATTGAAATCGTTCGCGGCTGCCAGGGCCTCGACCTGATCGGCTGCGATCTGGTAGAAGTCTCGCCCGCTTATGACACCACCGGCAACACCTCGCTGCTGGCCGCCAACCTGCTGTACGAAATGCTCTGCGTACTGCCGGGCGTGGTCCACCGCTGAGGGTCGGGTCATGAACGAACGTGATCAGGTTCTGAAAGCGGCCGCCGATCTGGTGTCCGCCTTCGCCCGCAACGATCGCGAAGCCTACTTCGGCGCGTTCAGCGCCGATGCGAGCTTCGTGTTCTACACCCTCGAACAGCCCCTGCTGTCGCGCGATGCCTATCAGGCGTTGTGGGACAGCTGGCGCGCCGAGGATGGCTTCGAAGTGCTGTCGTGCACTTCGAGCAACGCCTTCGTCAGCCTGCAAGGTGATGTGGCGATTTTCATCCATGACGTGGCCACCGAGCTGCGCATGCAAGGGGAGCAACACTTCAGCCAGGAGCGCGAGACGATTGTTTTCAAGAAACAAACGTCGAGCCTAGAACAACAAGGCCATTGGCTGGCCTGCCACGAACATTTGTCCGCAATGCCGGAAGGGCTGCCACCCCCTTAGCCAAGACAGGTGACGCTCACGCACGATGAGCGCGCCTTTATGATCGGAGCAGATCATGAATAACAACAACAAAGACCAAAGCCTTACGCAGATTGAAACCCACGGGGTCGAACAGATCCCGGACAACGAACGCACCGCCGGTCCCGTGGACTTGTTCCGCATGATCTTTGGCGGCGCGAACACCTTTGCCACCGCCGTGCTCGGCAGTTTCCCGGTGCTGTTCGGCCTGTCCTTTCAGGCGGGCGTCTGGGCGATTGTCTCGGGCGTGCTGCTTGGCTCGCTGATCCTCGCACCGATGGGCCTGTTCGGCCCGCTCAACGGCACCAACAATGCCGTGTCGTCCGGTGCGCACTTCGGCGTGCACGGGCGGATCGTCGGTTCTTTCCTGTCGCTGTTGACCGCCATCGCCTTCTTCTCGCTCTCGGTGTGGAGTTCGGGGGATGCGCTGATCGGTGGAGCCAAACGCCTGATCGGCCTGCCGGAAATCGACCTGACCCTGGGCCTGGCCTACGGTCTGTTCGCGATTCTGGTGCTGACCGTGTGCATCTACGGCTTCCGCTTCCTGCTGTGGGTGAACAAGGTCGCGGTGTGGAGCGCGAGCCTGCTGTTCCTGCTGGGCGTCTTCGCCTTCGCCAGCCCTTTCGATTCGCACTACGCCGGTACCGTCAGCCTCGGCCAGCCGGGCTTCTGGGCCGCGTTCATCGGCGCCGCGCTGGTGGCCATGAGCAACCCGATTTCCTTCGGCGCGTTCCTCGGCGACTGGGCCCGCTACATCCCGCGTGAGACCTCGCGCAAGCGGATCATGGCGGCGGTGATTTTCTCGCAGATCGCCACGTTCATTCCGTTCCTGTTCGGCCTGACCACTGCGACCATCGTAGCGATCCAGGCACCGGACTACATCGCGGCCAACAACTATGTCGGCGGTCTGCTGGCGGTGTCGCCGAGCTGGTTCTTCCTGCCGGTGTGCCTGATTGCGGTGATCGGCGGCATGTCCACCGGCACCACGTCGCTGTATGGCACCGGGCTGGACATGTCCAGCGTGTTCCCGCGCCTGCTGTCGCGGGTCAAGGCGACGCTGCTGATCGGCGTGCTGTCGATTGCCTTCATCTTCATCGGGCGCTTCGCGGCGAACCTGGTGCAGAGCGTGTCGACCTTCGCCGTGCTGATCATCACCTGCACCACGCCATGGATGGTGATCATGATCATCGGCCTGGTGGTGCGCCGCGGCTTCTACTGCCCGGACGACCTGCAAGTGTTCACACGCGGCGAGCAAGGCGGACGCTACTGGTTCAGCCACGGCTGGAACTGGCGCGGCCTGGGTGCATGGATCCCGAGTGCGGCAGTCGGCCTGTGCTTCGTCAACCTGCCGGGGCAGTTCGTCGGCCCGCTGGGTGAACTGGCCGGCGGCATCGACATCAGCCTGCTGGTGACCCTGGGCCTGGCCTCGGTGATGTACCTGATGCTGCTGAGCCTGTTCCCGGAACCGGCGCTGGTCTACGGGCCGAAGGATCCACGGAGCAACGGCGCCCATGCGCCGGCGGAAGCGGCGCTGCGTCAGGCCGCCTGAAGAAACGAATCGCCTGTGGGAGTCAGCCTTCTCCCACAGTGTTCCACCCCATAAAAAAGACAATCGGAGACACGCCATCATGGCTTTGGATTTATTCGTCGTCCTCATCTACGCGGCCGGCATGCTGTTGCTCGGCTATTTCGGCATGCGCAAAGCCAAGACCAACGAGGACTTCCTCGTCGCCGGGCGTAACCTCGGCCCGAGCCTGTACATGGGCACCATGGCCGCGACCGTTCTGGGTGGCGCGTCCACCGTCGGCACCGTGCGTCTGGGCTACGTGCACGGCATCTCCGGTTTCTGGCTGTGCGCGGCACTGGGTTGCGGCATCGTCGCGCTGAACCTGTTCCTGGCCAAGCCACTGCTGAAACTTAAGATCTACACCGTTACCCAGGTCCTGGAAAAACGCGCTACAACCCGATGGCCCGTTCGGCGAGCGCGGCGATCATGCTGGCCTATGCGCTGATGATCGGCGTGACCTCAATCCTCGCCATCGGCACCGTGCTGCAAGTGCTGTTCGGCCTGCCGTTCTGGGTCTCGGTACTGCTCGGCGGTGGCGTCGTGGTGGTGTACTCGGCCATCGGCGGCATGTGGTCGCTGACCCTGACCGACATCGTCCAGTTCATCATCAAGACCGTGGGCCTGATGTTCATCCTGTTGCCAATCTGCCTGTACAAAGTCGGCGGCTGGGACGAACTGGTGCTGAAGCTGCCGGCGGCGGCGTTCAACTTCACCACCATCGGCTGGGACACGATCATCACCTACTTCATGATCTACTTCTTCGGCATCCTGATCGGTCAGGACATCTGGCAACGGGTGTTCACCGTCAAGAATGAAAAAGTGGCTCAGTACGCCGGCAGCTTCGCGGGCATCTACTGCATCCTCTACGGTCTGGCCTGCGCCCTGATCGGCATGGCAGCACACGTGCTGATCCCGGATCTGGACAACGTCAACAACGCCTTCGCCGCGATCGTCAAACTGTCGCTGCCGGACGGTATCCGTGGTCTGGTGATCGCCGCTGCCCTGGCCGCGATGATGTCCACCGCCAGCGCCGGCCTGCTCGCCGCTGCCACCACCCTGACCGAAGACCTGCTGCCGAAACTGCGTGGCGGCAAACAGTCGAGCCTGGGCATCAACCGCCTGTTCACCCTGCTGACCGGTGTCGTGGTGCTGGGTATCGCGCTGATTGTGAATGACGTGATCAGCGCCCTGACCCTGGCTTACAACCTGCTGGTGGGCGGCATGCTGATCCCGCTGATCGGTGCAATCTTCTGGAAGCGCGCAACCACCGCCGGCGCCATCGCCAGCATGGGCCTGGGTTTCGCCACCGCCCTGCTGTTCATGGTCAAGGACGGTCTGGACGCCAACACCCCGATCTACTACAGCCTGGCCGTCGGCCTGGTGAGTTTCGTGGTGGTGAGCCTGGTATCCCGTCGCCCTGCCCCGGTGGCCAGCGCGATCTAAGCTGAACATAACGACTTGATGCTTTCTTCGACGGGTGTGGCGTCGGTTGCCACACCCGTTTTTTTCGCCTGGAGAAAATGGCCGATGAAGATTGTTTCACGGGACCAATGGTTCGAAGTGCAGCACCTGAGCGACGGCATTCGCCTGATTCACGAGCCGTATATCCGCCCGTTCTACCGCTGCAACCTGTGGCATGTGCAGGGGCGGGACAAGGACCTGCTGCTCGACAGCGGTTCCGGGCTGGTCAGCCTGCGCGAACAACTGCCGTGGCTGACCGAGCGGCCGCTGGTGGCGGTGGCCAGTCATTGCCATTTCGACCACATCGCCGGGCATCACGAGTTTGCCGAACGGCTGGTCCATCCCGCCGAGGCAGACATTCTGGCGGCGCCGGATGGCGAGAATGACTTGAGCCGGGCCTTCGTCGGCGACGACATGTTCGAAGCGCACCCGGATTGCCCGTTGTGCTACGCCGAATACCGGGTCAAGGCTGCGCCGGCCACCGGGCTTGTCGAGGACGGCGATGTGCTGGACCTGGGCAACCGCACGTTGCAGGTGCTGCACACGCCGGGGCATTCACCGGGTGGCATCAGCCTCTATGAAACCGCGACCGAAACCTTGTTCAGCGGCGACATCATCTACGACGGCCCCCTGATTGAAGACGCCTACCACTCCAATCTCGAGGACTACGCTGCCAGCCTGCGACGCTTGCAGGCGCTGAGGATCCGCACGGTGCATGGCGGGCATTTCGGCAGTTTCTCGGGAGTGCATTTACGCTCGATGATTGACGAATGGTTGCGCCGACACGCCTGAGGCCTGCTGTACTCCAGTCAGATCCCGCCACTTTTTGAACATCTGCCATGAGAAGAGCTGCCGTGCGTGCCGCCGTGCACCGATTCATCAAACGCCTGCTGGAACACCGCGACTTCAATGACAACACCAGTCTGGCGGAGCTGGGTCTGGAGAAGGCGGACATCGAGGATCTGATCTTCCATCTGGAAGATGAATTCGGACTGACGGCCTTCACCGCCGAAGAGGACCGCATGCTCAAGAACGCGAAAACCGCGAATGACTTGAGCCGGTTTCTGTTGGAAATCGGGCGGCACTGAAAAGCAAAAGGTCGCCGTTTCGGGCGGCTCCAGCTTCTTTTCTGCCGGAGCCGCCCGAAACGGCGACCTCTCTAATCTTTAATCCTTGAAGCCGGAAGGCATTACCGCCGACGCTGCTGACGCCGACGCTGTTCGTCGTCAGTGCGAATCGGGACCGGTTGCAGAGGCGGTTCGATCAAGCCGAGGGCAACACCCAAATCGTGCAGCCAGTTCTGAATTTTCTCTTTCATCGTCATGCCCCCTTCAGGGTGGTGCTGAGCGGCCGGAATTCTGTAGCCGCTTCGCACTGATAATAGTCCGAAGTCCTACGCAATGCTCGGCGAAATCCGCAATGATCTGTTACTGAATGGATCAGAATCCCTGACCGATCGTTCAAGCCGTTTCCCGGGTATCTTCGCCAGCCACGGGATAGAGCGCCTGCTGCTGTTCAATCCATGCGTTGAGGTTGGCGCCGACCATGCCCCGGCGCCACATGAGCCATGTTGTCGCACTGGCAAAAGGTTCGGCCAGCGGGTGCACCGCGACACTTTCGCGGCCCTGCAGGCTGGCGAGCATCGACTCCGACATCAGCGCCACACCGCTGCCGGCAATCACGCAAGCCAGCATTCCCTGGTAGGACTCGATCTCCATCGCCCGGCCCATCGCCGCGTGATAGTGGGCGAACCACGACTCCAGCCGCGCGCGGTAGGCGCAGCCATGGCGAAAGGTGAACACCGCCCGCCCCTCGACATCCTTGGCACTGCGCACCGGCGGGTGATCGGCCTCGCTGATCAGCACCAGCCGCTCGTTGCACAACGGCACACCGTCGATCCCGGCCAGTTGCGGCGGACCGTCCACCAGCGCCGCATCCAGCCGCCCGGTGAGCAGCCCCTCCAGCAACTCGCCGCTGGGTCCGGACTGCACCTGAAGATTCACCGCCGGATACTGCTTGTGATAGCGCGCCAGCAACGCCGGCAAATGAATCGCAGCGGTGCTGTACAGAGTGCCGAGCACGAAATCCCCCGCCGGTTGCCCGCCCATCACCGCCGCACTGGCCTGATCTCGCAGGGCGAACAGCTTGCCGGTGTAGTCCAGCAGGACTTTTCCCGCAGGCGACAACTGCAATCGCTGACGTTCGCGGACGAACAGTTCGACACCCAATTGCTCTTCAAGCTGCTTGAGCCGGGTCGACAGGTTCGACGGCACGCGATGCAAACGTTCGGCGGCGCGAGTGATCGAGCCCTCCTCCGCCACGGCCTGGAAGATCCGCAATTGGCTGAACTCCACAACCTTTCTCCTGAACAGAACAAGTTACTCACTATTATTCAATTTTAAAGAAAGTCAATCAGTCCTAGCCTGACGGTCATTGAACCTCTAACGGAATCCAGACCATGTCGCCGCTGATTCGCTTATCCGCCAGCTTCATTGCCCTGATGATGGCCATGGGCATCGGGCGTTTCGCCCTCACACCGCAACTTCCCCACCTGATCAGCGAAGGGCAGATCGACCTGACCGCCGCCGGTCTGATTGCAGCCGCCAACTACCTCGGCTATCTGCTCGGCGCGATAGATGCGATGTTTTCCCGACGGCCCGACCAGGTGCAGCGGCGCCTGCATGGCGGCTTGTGGTTGTGTGTGCTGCTGACACTGGCGTCGTTCTGGGCCAACGGTTTCTGGTCGCATCTGCTGCTGCGCTTCGGCACGGGTGTGGCGAGTGCCTGGGTGCTGGTGATGATTACGGCGCTGAGTCAGCCGCTGGCTGCGGCGGCTGGTCGCCCGAGATTGGGAGCGCTGGTATTTGCCGGGCCGGGCCTTGGGATTTTTCTGACGGGGTTGCTGGCGCTGTTCTCACATCTGGCGCAGCAAACTTCCGCCACTTTGTGGCTGATCTATGCCGCCGTGGCACTGGTGATGTTGCTGGGGATCGTGCGGATCCTGCCGCAACCGGGTGTCGGTGCAAGCATCGCGCCTGCCGCCGCCAGTTCTTCGAATCGCGGTATCGGACGTTTGGCAGTGGTGTATGCCTTGTACGGCGTGGGCTACATCATTCCGGCCACGTTTCTGTCGCAGATGGCCAACGCGCAGTTTCACGGGCAATGGCAGGCGGATCTGTTCTGGCCATGCTTCGGCCTTGCTGCTGCGATTGGCGTATTGCTGGTGAGTCTGCGTCGACACGATCCGGACACCACTCGTCACTGGTTGATGGCGACGTTGTGGCTGCAAGCGGCTGGTGTCTTTGCCTGCCTGCTGGGCAGCGGCCTCGGCCTGGCTTTGGGTGTGATCCTGTGCGGCACGCCGTTCCTGGCCTGCATGCAACTGGTGATGCAGCGTTCCCGGGAACTGGCGCCCCACGCCACCCAGCGCAACGCCGGCCTGCTCACCGCGTGCTTCGCTGTCGGTCAGCTCAGCGGGCCGTTGCTGGCGGCGGTCAGCAGCCACTTCAGCGGTGGCCTGCAACCGGCGCTGGTGATCGCCGGCAGCGGCCTGCTGATTGCCGGCGGCCTGGCGTGGAAACCGCTTACGACTGGCCGAGCGCTTTGCGCAAACGCCGACGTACCCACTGTTCCGCGCTGACAAAGGTGATGCCAAGCAACACCAGCACGGCACCGATGATGAAGTTCAGGCTCAGCTCTTCGCCGAGCAGCACCACGCCGAACGTGACGCCGAACAGCGGGGTCATGAAGGAAAACACTGCCAGATTGGCCGCCAGATAACGGCGCAGCAGCCAGAACCAGGTCAGGTAACTGAAGAACGACACCACCAGGCCCTGGAACAGCACGCTGCCCACCGCCACGGCGGTCAGGCTGACATGGGTAATCTGGCCGCTGAGCAGCGCGATCAACAGCAGGCCGACGAAACCGACGATCAGTTGATAAAACAGCGTCAACGTCACCGGCGCTTCCGACAGGCGCGAGGCGCGCACCACCACGGTGGTCGCGCCCCAACTGGCCCCGGCCAGCACGCCGAGGGCATCGCCCAGCAGCATGCGGTGATCAAGGTTGTCCCATGACACGCCGCCGGCAAACGCTACCGCGATCCCGACAAATGCCATGAAGATCCCCAGCCATTGCACGGGTCGCAGACGTTCACTGGGCAACAGGAAATGCACGCCCAGCGCAGTGAAGATCGGCGCGGTGTAGAGGAACACCGACATGTGCGCTGCCGTGGTCAACTGCAAGCCTTCAGAGATGAACAAGAACTCCAGCCCGAACAAGGCGCCGGCCAGCAAGCCGCCGCGCCATGTGGTGCCGACCTGATCCCAGCCGCCCTTCCAGCAGATCAGCAGTCCTACAAGCAACGCGGAAATCCCCGACCGCCCCGCCGCCTGCATCACCGGCGCAATGTCGGTCGCCGCCCACTTGATCAGCACCTGCTGCACGCCCCAGATCAGGCACAGGCCGATCATCACTTGCAGGGCAAAACCGTCGGCAGTGCGCCGACTGACGCTCACCGCAACACCTCGAACACACACGACATGGCAGTTTTTCCAAAGGTCAAAACAAAGCCCCGGCTCTTCGTCCGGGGCGAAAAATGGTCTCGGGGATTATTAACCAGTTGGCCAGAAAAAGCCGTCTGGAAGAGACACTTCATTCTCCTGAAGCGTCAGCGCTGACGGGTTGATCTGCCAAACCGGTCGGCCACGACAAATCCGACCGTACAGGCCAGCGCCGTGGCAAACGTCCCCCATGCCCAATCCATCAATGTCACCTGCACCGACCAGCCGCGCAGCGTCGCCCAGTTGGTCAGGTCATAGGTGCCGTAAGCGACCAGCCCGAGCAGCGCGCCCATGCGGACAGCGCGTTGCCAGGTTAGCGCCGGCAACACCACGAACGCCACACAGCCGAAAACGTACAGGCAATAAAAAACCGCTGCTGGTACCAGCAACGGTTTTTCGAGCATCAGCGGACCGAGCAGTTCGCGATAGGTCGGCGCCATCAACACGCCGAGCCAGATACCGTCGAGCAGTAGAAACGTCAACAACGTGGCGACGTAGGCAATCAGCGCTTTTTTCATTTGCCCGACCTCAGGTTGGCCCATGCAACATGGGCCACGTCAGGCTCAGGTTAGTTCAATGCGATCCGCATGAATGACGATCTTGCCTTCCTTGTACAGGGAACCGATGGCCTTCTTGAAGTTGCCCTTGCTGACACCAAACAAACTGCTGATCAGCGCCGGGTCGCTCTTGTCGCTGACGGCCAGGGTGCCGTTGCTTTCGCGCAACTTGGCGAGGATCTTCGAACTCAGGCTGCTGGCCGCTTCCTGACCCACCGGTTGCAGGCTCAGGCTGATTTTGCCGTCGGCGCGCACTTCCTTGATGAAACCTTTCTCGCGCATGCCGGAACGCATGAACTTGAAGATTTCGTTCTTGTGAATCAAACCCCAGTGCTTGTTGTTGATGACGGCCTTGAAACCCATGTCGGTGGCTTCGGCCACCAGCAGATCGACTTCCTGGCCCACGCTGTAGTTGGCCGGGGTCTTGTCGAGGTAGCGATCAAGACGCGCGGTGGCGGTGATGCGGCGGGTGTGTTTGTCGAGGTAGACATGCACCACGCAGTATTCGCCGGCGGTCATCTGGCGTTTTTCTTCGGAGTAAGGCAGCAGCAGATCCTTCGGCAGGCCCCAATCGAGGAACACACCGATGCTGTTGACTTCAACAACTTTCAAACTGGCAAATTCACCGACCTGAACTTTTGGCTTTTCAGTGGTGGCAATTAGTTTGTCATCGCTGTCCAGATAAATGAAAACATTGAGCCAGTCTTCATCTTCGCTGGGAATATCTTTGGGGATATAACGGTTGGGCAAAAGAATTTCGCCGTCGGCACCGCCGTCCAGATATAAACCGAAGTTAGTGTGCTTAACCACTTGCAAACTGTTGTAGCGCCCGACTAAAGCCATTTCCAATACCCTCATTGCGTGGGCGGCATTCTACCCGGTTTTGCCGGGTTCGTTGGCCGGCAGATGCTCCCGCAAACTGAAAATTGCGCGAAGCCTTGATTTTCCTTGGTTTGCCGCCGAACAGGCGCCACTCGTCAGACCACCTCGGCGACTACCCGGCGCGCCGCCCCCGCGAAAAAGCCACCGTTCCCGATAAATGTTGTTATTTAAAACAGCAGGTTAGCGGGATATTTCTAATAATTAATCGAGAATAATCCACCCGCACGCTGGGTTATTCCGGGGGATATTTACCAAGCAATTGTCAAGTTATTCCTGTACGATGCCTGGCCGAGTTACTTTTCTACAGGTTAATGGCCGCCATGCGTGTAAAAGCATCCACCAGCAAAGCAAAGCCAGCTCCAGCCGTTGAAACCAGCGAATCGATCAACGATCAGATCGCGGCATTCCTCAAGTCCGGCGGCGAGATCCAGCAAATTGCCAAGGGCGTCAGCGGCCAGACGTTCGGCCCGTCCAAGCAGATCAGCCTGGGCAAGAAGTAACACCCCGCAACATCCCAGTCCCAAGGCGCTTTGAGCTTCGAAGCGTCTGGACCGGAACCCTCGCAAGACCTCTCTCGCGTTTAATCAAATCGACAAAACAACAGAAATCGACGAACGGCCCTCAATGCCGATCATTCGCCGGTATCCTTGCACGCGTCTGGATCAAGCGTTTCAGCAGGTACGTCGGCCTGCGCTCGCTGTTCATGGAGTGACGCATGCTCAAACCCTCTGTTTAATTCTTGCAGGACTGCTGGCGAGCCCGGTGGCGCACGCGCAGATTTTCCAGCGTGAACTCGGCGACTTCGACCTCAAGCTCGGCACCACGCCCAGCCGCAGCATGGCTCAGGGGCTGGTCAAGCCCTCGGCGGCCGGCTCGTTTCACGGCGGCCTCGATCTGACCCACGACAGCGGCCTCTATGTCGGCCAGTACGCACCGAGCATGGGGCTGACGCCGGGCAAGAATCTGGAGATCGACTCCTACGTCGGCTTCAAACAACCCTTCGATCAAACCCTCGGCTACGAAGTCGGGATGATCCATTACAGCTATCCCAAGGTCGACACCCTCGACAGCCAGGAACTCTTTGGCGGCCTGACCCTGCTCGGCAGCCGTTTCGGCATCGCACTGAGCAACGATCCGGATAAACAGAACAACACCCTGTTTGCCGATCTGGGCGGCAACCAGCCGTTCGGCATCGGGATCAGCATGAAATACACCACCCATCAGCTCAACACGCCGGTCTCGGTGGACGGTGGGTATGTCAGCAGTTTTACCGACTGGTCGGTGAAATTTTCCCGGCCGGTGATGGGCATCGACCTGGACCTGATCTACAGCAATTCCAGCCTCAGTGGCAGCGATTGCTCCGCCTACTCCGGGCACAACAGCCAGTGCGACGGGCTGGTCACGCTCAAGGCCGAACGCGCGTTCTATTGATTGGCTGAACTGCCGGGAGCATCCTGCGTTCACATAAGAATCAGACGCCAGGCTTTCGCAAGGACTCGCTCATGTCTCGCTGGTTCAAACACTGCGCCACCCTGTTGATCTTCACTCTCGTCCTCGGCGCGTGCAGCCGCGTCGGCCTGGCCTATCGCAATCTCGACGTGATCATTCCATGGACGCTCAGCGACTACCTGGACATGACCGGCGAGCAGAAAGGCTGGTTCAACGAACGCCTCAAGGAACACCTGAGCTGGCACTGCACCACGCAATTGCCGGGTTATCTGGACTGGCTGGATCGCCTGCAAACCATGGTCGAAACCAATCAGGTCGCCGACGCCGCACTTCAGGCCCGCACTCTGGAAGCCAAGCAGGCGATTGCCGAAACCGCCCGGGAAATCACCCCGTCGGCCATCGAGTTGCTGCAAGGGCTGGACGACAAACAGGTCGCCGACATGAACGATGCGTTTGCCAAGGATCTGCGCAAACGTCAGCAGGAGTATGTGAAGCCACCGCTGGCTCAGCAGATCGCCGAGCGTGGCGCCCGCATGGACAAGCGCCTCAACGACTGGCTCGGGCCTTTGAGTGTCACGCAAGAGCAACGGGTGATGGCGTGGTCAACCGCACTCGGCGACCAGAACACCCAATGGATCGCCAACCGTGCGCATTGGCAACAACAGTTCAGCGCCGCCGTTGCCCAGCGTAAAAGTCCGGAATTCCCACAGCGGATAGAGACACTTCTGGTCTATCGCGAGCGTTTATGGACAGCGGATTACCGCAAGGCCTACGCCGACACCGAGGCCCAGGCGCGGTCGCTGGCGGTGGATCTGATGGCAGAAAGCACACCGCAACAACGCCAGCGCCTGTTGAAGAAAATCGAAGGGGTGCGCAAGGACTTCAACGATTTGAAGTGTCTGAAAGCGGCGAAAGCAGGCTGAGGTTCATTGAACCTGCGGGAGCCGGAAAACCCGGCTCCAGAGGGATCGCAGCAGGCGTTCAGGCAATCTGCGCCTTTGACGCCACACGATCGAAGGTCGCCTCATCCAGCGCATCCTCCTGTTCATCCAGAACCTGACGCGGATGATCGTTACCGGGAATGCTGCTGTCGATCAGGCTCAACAGGCTCGAGCCGCGCGGGGTCAAGCTGAAGTTGTTGCCGGTGCTGCCTTCATCGTCGCCCCGAGGCTCGATAAAACCGCGCAGCAACAGCTTCTGCTCGTATTCACAGGCGATGGTTTTCAGATGATCCAGATTCTCGATCGGCTCGCCTGCCGCGGCTTTTTCCGCCGCATAGTCTTCGGCATAGGACCGCGGTGCAAAGCTGTGGCCTGCGCCGTTCTGCACTTCATGCAGCAGGCGTTCAATCAAATCCCAGTTATAAGTCGTCATCCTGATTCAACCTCCGGTGCGCGTGATTAATGGCGCTGTCTCAGGTTGTGACCCGAGCGGGCAATAGCCGTTCAGCTTGATTTGCGGCACCGACCGACCGGCGGTCTGTCGATTTCCGACGGCGTTAAGCGACTAGTCTGAAACAGACGGTTTCAACCCCGCAGGAGAAATCATCATGAACGTTGGGAATCATCCGGTGGTGTCGCGCGAAGAATGGCTCGCCGCCCGCAAACAGCATCTGGCCGACGAAAAGGCCTTCACCAGGGAACGCGACCGCCTCAGCGCCAAACGCCGCGCTCTGCCGTGGGTGAAAGTCGACAAGGACTATCGCTTCATGGGGCCGGACGGCGAAATGAAACTCGCCGACCTGTTCGGCAAGCACAGCCAGCTCATCGTCTATCACTTCATGTTCGCCAAGGGCTGGGAGGAAGGCTGCCAGGGCTGCTCCTTCCTCGGCGACCACTTCGACGGCGCCAATCTGCACCTGGCCCATCATGACATCGCGTTGGTGGCGGTATCCCACGCGCCATTCGCCGAATTCCAGGCGTTCAAGCGGCGGATGGGCTGGAAGTTCGACTGGGTGTCGTCGGACGGTTCCGATTTCAACTACGACTTTTGCGTGTGCGCCCGTGCTGAAGACGCTGAAGCCGGAAAGGCTACGTACAACTACGAAAAAGACTGACAGTGGCGAAGAGGAAATGCCGGGGCTGAGCGTGTTCTATCGCGCCAATAACGGCGAGATATTCCACACCTACTCAACCTACGCCCGGGGTCTGGACATGCTGGTGGGCGCCTATAACTTTCTCGACCTCACGCCCAAGGGGCGGAATGAGGACGAGATCATGGAGTGGGTACGGCATCACGACCGGTATGACGGAGAGCAAAAATCCAGTTGCTGCCACGGCGACTGAGCCGGCAAAGACACTGAACTTTTCACTGGTCACAGCCCTCAACCGGTTAACCCGCCTTAACCGGATCCGAGGCCTGCCCCCATGAAAACCCTGCTCCCCCTCACACTCGCCGCCACCCTCGCCTGCGCCCTGCCCGTGTGGGCCTGCACGCCCGAAGAAGCCACCGCCAAACGCGAACAACTGGCTCAGGAAGTGGCAAAACTCACCGAACAAAACCCGACCAAGGCCAAGGAAATCAACGCCGAGCTGCAGAAAATGGACCTGGGCACCGCCTCTGCCGATCTGCCGGACAAATGCCAGTTGATCGACCAGCGCTTGAAGGAGCTGGATTCGGCCGAGCATAAAACCGAGGGTTAACGGCCTCGGGCTTCAGCCTCCACCACAAAGGACATGCTCAAAGCAGTGTCCTTTCGTCCGTAGAATTGCATTTGTGCATTTATTTATTTGCACAAATGCATATTCAGACCTAGGGTTACCTCGAGCCTGATCGGAACCCGCCGCAGAAGTGGCACCCTTAACCGCCGACGGCTCGTAATAGACGCAGGACATTTGTTTTCATTCATGGAGGATTGAAAAATGTTAACCACTGAAACAACGCAATTCACCGGCAACACCCTGCCCGGGTGCCTGACCGGCCATCTGCTCGACGCGCATCTGGTCGAGGTCGAAGCCGCGCCACAGGTCGAGGCCCTGGCGGCCTCAAGCCTGAACTTCACGATGCAGCAACAGACCCAGACCAACTGGTGTTGGGCCGCGGTTTCCGCTTCGGTCGGCAACTATTACGGCACCGGGTCCTGGACCCAGTGCGGCGTTGCCAGCACCCAGTTGAACCGCAACTGCTGCAGCCAGCCAGGGCCGTGCAACGTCTACGGCTATCTGGATTCGGCCCTGCAAACCACCCGCAGCTACAACGGGATGAATCAGGGTTCGTTGCAGATGTCGGCCATCCAGAACCAGATCAACATGGGCCGGCCTGTCGGTCTGCGTTGTGCCTGGTTCGGCGGCGGTGCGCACTTCCTGACGATCTACGGCACCAACGGCAACTACGTGCTGGTCGCGGATTCGATCTACGGCTATTCGACCCGCGCACTGAGCTCGTTCCCCGGTTCCTACAACGGCGGCGGCAACTGGACCCACACTTACTTCACGGCGAAAAACTAGGAGGGCGACATCATGCAACTGACTTATCCAAAGGCGCCTTCCAATGGCGTGCAAACCTTGCGTCCAGTATTGCAAGCGGCGCTGCAGACTCAGGGATTTGGCATCAATCGCCAGTTCGCCAGTGCGGCGCCGGCGAAAATCAGCTTGAGCGAGGCTTATCGTGGCTACTCGCTGAGCCTGGAGGATCTGAGCCAGGGCAAAGGCCTGAAGGATGCCCGGGTCGGCGACTGGCATTACCTGGTGTTTGCCGACGGCGTGTCGATTGCCGATGCGCAATTGGCCGAAGTCCGCGGTCACGTCGAATTCGCCTCGTTGAACCACGGCAACCTGGCCACCGCCACGGTCAATGCGCTGAAGCTGGCGGAGCAATCGCCGCAGTTGCAGGGCAAAACCGTCGAGCTGCGAGTGCTGTTCGTTTCGGCGCTGCATGTCGTAGCGATCTGGCTGCACGCGGCCGGTGAAGATGTGCTGATCCCGATCGAGCCGACGCCCAAGGAGCTGGCCCTGACCGGGCTGTACAGCGAAGCAGCCCTGCTCGCGCAGCTCAAACCGAAGGCGGATCAGACCAAGCAACGCTTTGATGCCGACACTCGTGGGCAGATGGGCAGCTGATAAACGCTGGCAATAAAAAAACCCGGACAGTGTCCGGGTTTTTTATTGCCTGCCTGAAACGCCTTACTCGGCCGCAGGTGCAGCCGGCTTGCGGCGCTTGAGCGGGGCCATGCCGTCGCTGCTCACCAGAGAATCCGGCTTCGGACGGTTGGCGCTCTTGCGCTTGGTCGGGGTCTTGGCGGCGGCTTTTTTCTTGTCGCCCTTGGCGTCGGTCTTTTTCTTCTTCACGCCGACGGCTTTGCCCGAGGCCTTGACCTTTTTCGGTCCGCCGTAGGTGCCTTTGACTTCCTTGATGGTGCGGCGCTCGAAGCTCTGCTTCAGATAACGCTCGATGCTCGACATCAGGTTCCAGTCGCCGTGGCAGATCAGCGAGATCGCCAGACCGTCGTTGCCGGCACGGCCGGTACGACCGATGCGGTGTACATATTCGTCGCCGCTGCGTGGCATGTCGAAGTTGATTACCAGATCCAGGCCATCAACGTCCAGACCACGAGCCGCCACGTCAGTGGCCACCAGAATCTTCACGCCGCCCTGCTTCAGACGGTCGATCGCCAGTTTGCGATCCTTCTGGTCTTTCTCGCCGTGCAGCACGAACGCCTTGTATTCCTGGGCGACGAGGCGACCGTAAATGCGGTCGGCCATGGCCCGGGTGTTGGTGAAGACGATAGCCTTCTGATAGGTCTCGTTGGCCAGCAGCCAGTTGACGATCTGTTCTTTGTGCTGGTTGTGGTCGGCGGTGATGATCTGCTGACGGGTGGTGTCGTTCAGCTGGCTGACCGCATTGAGCTGCAGGTGCTCAGGGTTGTTCAGCACCTTGGCGATCATCTCGCGCAGGCCGGAACCGCCGGTGGTGGCGGAGAACAGCATGGTCTGCTGGCGGTTCGGGCATTCGTCGACCAGACGCTGCACGTCTTCGGCGAAACCCATGTCGAGCATGCGGTCGGCTTCGTCGAGCACCAGTACTTCGACTTCTTTCAAATCGAGGTTGCCGGCGTTCAGTTGCTCGATCATCCGGCCCGGGGTGCCGATCAGGATGTCCGGCACCTTGCGCAGCATGGCGGCCTGGACCTTGAAATCTTCACCGCCGGTGATCAGGCCGGACTTGATGAAAGTGAACTGCGAAAAGCGCTCGACTTCCTTCAGGGTCTGCTGGGCCAGCTCGCGGGTCGGCAGCAGGATCAGGGTCTTGATGCTGACGCGGATCTTGGCCGGGCCGATCAGGCGGTTGAGGATCGGCAGGACAAACGCGGCGGTCTTGCCGCTACCGGTTTGCGCCGTCACCCGCAGGTCACGCCCCTGAAGCGCCAGCGGAATGGCCGCGGCTTGCACAGGCGTTGGCTCGACAAATTTCAGCTCGGCCACGGCTTTGAGCAGGCGTTCGTGCAGGGCGAATTGGGAAAACACGGGTGCTACCTCGAAGATATGCAGAAAAACAGCTGCATAGGTTACCGGTTTCGAGCGCTCAGGCCGAGTTTCTTTATGAAATCAGCCGCAATCAGTGGCTTTTTTGTTGCTCGATTTGTCTCCAACGGTAATACACAGCGTCTTAAATGCTCTAATCGCCCGTCGCGTCCTACAGAAGAATCGTTGCCCTCATGGATTTCAAACAGCTCTGGCTCAACGCCCAAGACCTCTGGGGTGCCCTTGATCAGCACCCGCTCCTGCACGCCGGCCTGGCGCTGATCCTGTTGCTGGTGATCGCGCTGGTCCTCGGACGAGTGGCGCGTTACCTGATCCTGCATGCCAGCCGCATGCTCGGTCGCCAGCCCGCGCTGCACTGGATCAACGACTTTCGGCATAACAAGGTGTTTCAGCGTCTGGCACAGATGACGCCGTCGCTGGTGATCCAGTTCGGCCTGCACCTGGTGCCGGAGCTGAGCAAGACCGCCATGGTGTTTCTCGGCAATGTGGCGCTGGCCTTCACCATCCTGTTCCTGCTGTTGTCGGTCAGCGCCCTGCTCAATGCCCTGCTGGACATCTACGCCCGCACCGAACACGCCCGCACCCGCTCGATCAAGGGGTATGTGCAACTGGCGAAAATGGTTTTGTACGTGTTCGGCGCGATCATCATCGTCGCCACCCTGATCGACCGTTCGCCGCTGTTGCTGCTGTCGGGTCTGGGTGCGATGTCGGCGGTGATCCTGTTGGTCTACAAGGACACCCTGCTGTCGTTCGTCGCCAGCGTGCAACTGACCAGCAACGACATGCTGCGGGTCGGCGACTGGATCGAAATGCCGCAAGTCGGCGCCGATGGCGACGTGGTCGACATCACTCTGCACACGGTCAAGGTGCAGAATTTCGACAAGACCATCGTCTCGATCCCGACCTGGCGCCTGATGTCCGAATCCTTCCGAAACTGGCGCGGCATGCAGCAGTCCGGCGGGCGGCGAATCAAGCGCAGTCTGTTCATCGACGCCAGCGGTGTGCGTTTCATCCGCGACGATGAAGAAGAAAAACTCTCCCAGGTGCACCTGCTGACCGCCTACATGGGCCGCAAGAAAGCCGAGCTCAAGGCCTGGAACGAAGCCCAGGGCAACGTCGCGGCGATGTCGGCCAACCGTCGGCGCATGACCAACATCGGTACCTTCCGCGCCTACGCGCTGGCCTATCTGAAGAGCCACCCGGAGATCCAGCCGAACATGACCTGCATGGTCCGCCAGATGCAGACCACGGCCCAGGGCATTCCGCTGGAAATCTACTGCTTTACCACCACCACGGTGTGGGCCGATTACGAGCGGATCCAGGGGGATATTTTCGATTATCTGCTGGCGGTGTTGCCGGAGTTCGGGTTGAGCCTGTATCAGCAGCCGAGTGGTGGGGATTTGCGCTCCGGGATACTGCCGGCAGTCCTTGGCGCGAGCCACATTCCAGAAGCCGAGAAGCATCTGATGTAACGCTTTCTTCAGCGCAAAAAAAGACGCAACCCGGGTTGCGTCTTTTTTGTCCGGCCGACTTGTCAGGCCTTCCGCTGCGGTGCCTTGTGCACCATGGTGTAGGCGTAGTCGACGCCCATGCCGTACGCGCCGCTGTGTTCCAGCACCAGGTCCATCACTGCCTGATAGGTGTCTTTATGCGCCCAGTCACGCTGGTACTCGAGCAGTACTTGCTGCCAGGTCACCGGTACGGCGCCGGCCTGAATCATCCGCTGTACCGACATGTCGTGGGCTTCCTTGGTGGTGCCGCCGGAAGCGTCGGTGACGATGTACACCTCGTAGCCTTCAGCCAGGGCTTCCAGGGCCGGGAAAGTCAGGCAGACCTCGGTCCACAGTGCGGCGATGATCAGCTTTTTGCGGCCGGTGGCCTTCACCGCGTCAACCAGCGCCTTGTCTTCCCAGGAGTTCATCGAGGTGCGCTCGATCGGCTTCTGCTCCGGGTGCACCGCCAGCAGTTCCGGCCAGATGTAGCCGCTGAAGCTTTCGGTTTCGACCGAGGTGTAGATGGTCGGCACGTTGAAAATCTTGGCGGCCTTGGCAAGGCCGACGGTGTTGTTCTTCAGGGTCTGACGGTCGATCGACTGCACGCCGAAAGCCATTTGCGGCTGGTGGTCGATCAGGATCAGGGCGGAGTTGGTTGGGTTCAGCAGTTCACGTATAGACATGGCGCGTTCCTTTTGATGTCGATTCAGCGTTTCGATTGGGTAATGGGTGAGTCGAGTGGCTTGCCGTCTTCGGCGTTGTTGTCTCGGCTTGGATGTCACTTTAGGGGCTAGCCGATAAAGGGACAATTCCCTAAAATCGAGAATCATTGATTCTAAAAAAGGGACAATAATGGATCGCATCGAATGCATGCGCGCCTTCGTGGTGACGGTCGGCGAAAACGGCTTCGCAGCCGCCGCCCGGGCCATGGACGTGCCCCGGTCGAAAGTCAGCAAACAGATTCAAGCCCTGGAAGAAGCCATCGGCGTGCAACTGCTGCAACGCACCACCCGCAGCCTGCACCTGACCGAGGCTGGCGCGGAGTATTTCGAAGCGGCGCGGGAAGTGATTGCGGCACTGGACGAGGCCGAGCAGCGGGCACGGGACGGGGTGGGCGAATTGCGCGGGGTGTTGCGGGTCAACGCACCAATGTCGTTCGGCCTGCGGCGCTTGGGCAAGCTGATTCCACTGTTCCACGAACAGCACCCGAACATCGAATTGCAACTGGTGCTCAGCGACCAGCAGGTCGATCCGGTGCGCGGCGGGTTCGACGTGACCATCCGCATCGCCAGCCTGCCCGACTCGACCATGATCGCCCGGCAACTGGCGCCGGCGCCGCGCATCATGGTCGCCTCCCCCGCTTACCTCGAACGCGCGGGCACGCCGCAGTCGCCGCAGGATCTGCGCTCGCATCAATGCTTGAACTACGGCTATTTGCAGAGCGGCGTCAGCCTGCAACTGTGCAATGGCAAGGAAACCCAACGGGTCAACGTCACCGGGCCGCTGCACGCCAACAACGGTGACTTGCTGGCGCAGGCAGCCGAGGCCGGCATGGGCATTGCGCTGCTGCCGGACTTCATCGTCGAAGAGGCGCTTACCGCCGGGCGCCTGGTGCCGGTGCTTTGCGAATGGCAAGCCCCGGCGATCACCATCAATGCGGTGTATTCGTCAGCGCGGCGGGTGCCGCAGAAGACGCGCGCGTTTATCGAGTTTCTGGTGGGGCAACTGGCGCCGGCCTGCGAATCCCCAACCGGCTGATCCACACCGCCGCCAGAATCACGCCGCCACCGAGGAACAACCGCCCCAGTTCCTCATGCTGATTCCAGATCAGCAGGTTCAGCAGCAAGCCCACCGGCACGTGCAGGTTGTTCATCACCGCCAGGGTGCCGCCGTTGACCAGGCAGGCGCCCTTGTTCCACCAGTACAGACCGAGTGCGGTGGAGACCAGGCCAAGGAACACCAACACGCCCCATTGCAGAGGCGCTTCGGGCAGGAAGTTGGATTTGCCGAACAACAGGAACGCCGGCAACGCCACCGCGAGTGCGCCGAGGTAGAAGAAACCGAAGCGCCGGTAGTGCGGCAGATCGCTCGGGTGCTTCGCCACCAGATGCTTGTACAGCACCTGCCCGGCGGCGTAGGTGAAGTTGGCCAGTTGCAGCAGCAGAAAGCCCATGAAGAAGTCCGGGTTGATCCGGTCGTAGCGGATCACCGCCGCGCCTGCGACCGCCACCAGTGCGGCGATCAGCGCCCACGGGTTGAAGCGTCGGTTGAGCGCGTCTTCGATCAACGTCACATGCAACGGCGTGAGGATGGTGAACAGCAGCACTTCCGGCACCGTCAGCACGCGGAAGCTCAGGTACAGGCAGACGTAGGTCACGCCGAACTGCAACGCGCCGATCAGCAGCATGCCGCGCATGAACGCCGGTTCCACCGAGCGCCAGCGCGTCAGCGGGATGAACACCAGCCCGGCCAGCACCACGCGCACCAGCACCGCGAAGTAGCTGTCGACATGCCCGGCCAGGTATTCGCCGATCAGACTGAAGGAAAACGCCTGGATCAGCGTGACAATAAGTAGATAGCCCATGGTCGCCTCGATTTCGAATGGCGGCGACGATAGCGTTTTTTCCCGGCCATCGCTAAATCCCGGGCAAAAAAAGCCCGATCTCGCTAAAGCGTTCAATCGGGCTACAGCACTCAGGAGCAACAAGTGCAAAGGGAGGTTCGATGCGCGTAGAGCCTTGAAGGGGTTGCGCCAGATCACTAGAACAATCGGCGATTATCTGGCGATTAACATATCAAGCGACCTGGGACAGTTTGGCGTTGGCCTGGTTGAGGCCTTTCTCCTGGAAGTCGCCGCCCAGGTTCATGCCTTCGGCGTGGATGAAGGTCACGTCGTGGATGCCGATGAAACCCATCACCTGACGCAGGTACGGTTCCTGGTGATCCGCCGGGCCGCCGGCGTAGATGCCGCCGCGAGCAGTCAGCACGTAGGCACGCTTGCCGCTGAGCAGGCCTTGCGGGCCGGTTTCGGTGTACTTGAAGGTCACGCCGGCACGCAACACGTGGTCGAGCCAGGCTTTCAGGGTGCTTGGAATCGCGAAGTTGTACATCGGCGCGGCCATCACCAGCACGTCGGCGGCCAGCAGTTCATCGGTCAGCTCGTTGGAGCGATCCAGCGAGGATTGTTCGTTGGCGTTGCGCTGTTCGGCGGGCTTCATCCAGCCACCCAGCAGGTTGCTGTCCAGGTGTGGCACCGGGTTCACGGCGAGGTCGCGGACGGTGATCTGATCGGCCGGGTGTGCAGCTTTCCACTGACTGATGAACGTCTGGGTCAGTTGACGGGATACCGAGTCTTGCTGGCGGGCGCTGCTTTCGATGATCAGAACGCGGGACATGGTGTGTAGCCTCCATCCGAGAATGTTGTAAGTCGATGGAGTGAAGGTTAAACAGAGTCGTATCGATGAAAAAGCGCAAATAATTGCTGCAAACCATCGAAATATTCGTTTAGATGCAAGCTACACCTGCAGGAGCGGCCTGACTCGCTCCCACAGAGAGGCAAAACCGCTATTTCGGGTTGCAGGTCAGTTCGACGCGCAGCTTGATGATCTCGCGAGAGAACTTGGCGGTGGCGTTGGTGTGTTTGCCGGCCGGCACCTCGATATTGCGGGTGCGCGGCGCTTCCGGGCCATTGCTGAACACGACTTTGCAGACCGCGTCGACCTCGCCGTAGTTGGCGACCCGGATGGAGCCGATGTCTTTATCGGTATCGAAGGACTCGTAGTCGATCTTCAGGCCATTGAGATTCTTCTGCACATCGATCGGATACGCAAACGCGGTCAGCGGCAGCAACGCCAGTACCACACAACAGAATTTTTTCATTCGGCAGTCTCCATGAGGGACCGCCAGCTTAGGACAAGAGGAGCTATCGATGAAAGCGCCCCGCGTGACCCTCGATCAATGGCGAACGTTGCAGGCGGTGGTCGACCACGGCGGATTCGCCCAGGCCGCCGAAGCCCTGCACCGTTCGCAATCGTCGGTGAGCTACACCGTCGCCCGCATGCAGGACCAACTCGGTGTGCCGTTGCTGCGCATCGACGGCCGCAAGGCTGTGCTGACCGAAGCCGGCGGCGTGTTGTTGCGGCGTTCGCGACAACTGGTGAAACAGGCCAGCCAACTGGAAGACCTCGCTCATCACATGGAGCAAGGCTGGGAAGCCGAAGTCCGGCTGGTGGTCGATGCCGCCTACCCGAGCGCCCGCCTCGTTCGCGCATTGACCGCATTCATGCCACAAAGCCGTGGCTGCCGCGTGCGTCTGCGTGAAGAAGTGCTGTCGGGTGTCGAGGAGGTGTTGCTCGAAGGCGTGGCCGATCTGGCGATCACCGGCCTGAGCATTCCCGGTTACCTCGGTGCGGAGTTGAGCGATGTGGAATTTGTCGCCGTCGCCCACCCCGAACACGCACTGCATCGGCTGAACCGTGAACTGAATTTCCAGGACCTGGAAACCCAGATGCAAGTGGTGATCCGCGACTCCGGCCGCCAGCAACCCCGGGATGTCGGCTGGCTCGGCGCCGAACAGCGCTGGACCGTCGGCAGCCTCGCCACCGCCGCCAACTTTGTTTCCAGCGGCCTGGGATTCGCCTGGCTGCCACGGCACATGATCGAACGGGAATTGAAGGAAGGCCTGCTCAAGCTGCTACCGTTGGATCAGGGCGGCAGCCGCAATCCGAGTTTCTATCTGTATTCGAACAAGGACAAACCGCTGGGCCCGGCTTCGCAGATCCTCGTCGAACTGTTGCGCACCTTCGACACCTTGCCGCTGGACGCACCGTTCGCCGCCCCCGAACAAGCCTGACACGGAGTTCACCGATGGCGTATTTCGAGCATGAAGGCTGCAACCTGCACTACGAGGAATATGGCCACGGCGATCCGTTGCTGCTGGTTCACGGGCTCGGCTCCAGCACGCTGGACTGGGAAATGCAGATCCCGGCACTGGCCGCGCAATACCGGGTGATCGTCCCGGACGTGCGCGGTCATGGCCGCTCAGACAAGCCCCGAGAGCGCTACAGCATCGCCGGTTTCAGCGCCGACATCGTCGCCCTGATCGAACACCTGAAGCTCGGCCCGGTGCACTACGCCGGGTTGTCCATGGGCGGCATGATCGGCTTTCAGTTCGCTGTCGATCAGCCGCAGATGCTCAAGAGCCTGACCATCGTCAACAGCGCGCCCGAGGTCAAGGTGCGCAGCCGCGACGACTACTGGCAGTGGTTCAAGCGCTGGAGCCTGATGCGTTTGCTGAGTCTGGCCACCATCGGCAAGGCCTTGGGCGCCAAACTTTTCCCCAAACCGGAGCAGGCTGATTTGCGCCAGAAGATGGCCGAGCGCTGGGCAAAAAACGACAAACGTGCTTATCTCGCCAGCTTCGATGCGATTGTTGGCTGGGGGGTTCAGGAACGACTTTCGAGGATCTCCTGTCCAACGCTCGTCGTCAGCGCCGACCGGGACTACACCCCCGTCTCGCTGAAAGAAACCTATGTCAGACTGCTGCCCGATGCGCGGCTGGTGGTGATCGCCGATTCGCGCCACGCCACCCCGCTCGATCAACCCGAACGCTTCAATCAAACGCTGCTGGCGTTTCTCGCCACAGCCGATATTCACCCTCAGGATCACTGAACCATGCTGAAAAAACTCGCCCTCGCCGCCGGCACCGTGCTGTTCGCCGCCAACCTGATGGCTGCCACGCCGGCCAAGGCGCCACACGTCGAACTGGTGACCACCAACGGCACCATCGAAATCGAGCTGGACCCGGTCAAGGCGCCGATCAGTACCAAGAACTTCCTCGATTACGTCGACAGCGGTTTCTACACCAACACCATTTTCCACCGTGTGATCCCGGGCTTCATGGCCCAGGGCGGCGGCTTCACCCAGCAGATGCAACAGAAAGAAACCAAGGCACCGATCAAGAACGAAGCCAGCAACGGTCTGCACAACGTTCGCGGCACCCTGTCGATGGCCCGCACTTCCGATCCAAACTCGGCCACCAGCCAGTTCTTCATCAACGTCGCCGACAACGCGTTCCTCGATCCGGGCCGCGACGCCGGTTACGCGGTGTTCGCCAAAGTGGTCAAGGGCATGGACGTGGTCGACATCATCGTCAACTCCCAGACCACCACCAAACAGGGCATGCAAAACGTGCCTGTCGACCCTGTGATCATCAAGTCGGCCAAGCGCATCGACTAAGCTTTACAGGGCATATCGAGCGGCGCCGGTCACCCATCGCGCCGCTCACACTGATAAAAGGAGAGCCCGTACTCCGGGCGGTTATCTGATGCTCTATAGCCGTTTCGAACAACTGATCGACATATTCCGTGACGCGCCTACGGCATCCCCGCCGGACCGTGTACTGCCCTTCTATACCTATTACCTGAAGCAGGTCTGGCCGAGTTTCGCCGCCCTGCTGATCGTCGGTCTGTTCGGTGCCCTGATCGAAGTGGCGCTGTTCAGCTACCTGAGCCGCATCATCGACCTTGCCCAAGGCACGCCGAACGCCGACTTCTTCAAGGTGCATGGCGCCGAACTGGCGTGGATGGCCGTGGTGGCCCTGCTCCTGCGGCCATTGTTCCTGGCCCTGCACGACATGCTGGTGCACCAGACCCTGAGCCCGAGCATGACCAGCCTCATCCGCTGGCAGAACCACAGTTACGTGCTCAAGCAGAGCCTGAATTTCTTCCAGAACGACTTCGCCGGGCGCATCGCCCAGCGCATCATGCAGACCGGCAACTCGCTGCGTGACTCTGCGGTGCAGGCAATGGATGCGTTGTGGCACGTGCTGATCTATGCGATCAGCTCGCTGGTGCTGTTCGCCGAAGCCGACTGGCGCCTGATGATCCCGCTGCTGATGTGGATCGCCGCCTACATCGGCGCGCTCTATTACTTCGTGCCACGGGTCAAGGACCGCTCCGTCGCCGCTTCCGACGCGCGCTCGAAACTGATGGGCCGCATCGTCGACGGCTACACCAACATCGCCACCCTGAAGTTGTTCGCCCACACCAACTTCGAACAGCACTACGCCCGCGAGGCGATTCAGGAGCAGACCGAAAAAGCCCAGCTGGCCGGCCGCGTGGTCACCAGCATGGACGTGGCCATCACCACCATGAACGGCCTGCTGATCGTCGGCACGACGGGGCTGGCCCTGTGGCTGTGGACGCAATCGGTGATCAGCGTCGGCGCCATCGCCCTGGCCACCGGCCTGGTGATTCGTATCGTCAACATGTCGGGCTGGATCATGTGGGTGGTTACCGGGATCTTCGAGAACATCGGCATGGTCCAGGACGGCCTGCAGACCATCTCGCAACCGGTCAGCGTCACCGACCAGGAACAGGCCAAACCGCTGGCCGTGGCCCGTGGCGAAGTACGTTTCGAGCACGTGGATTTTCACTACGGCAAGAAGAAAGGCATCATCGGCGACCTCAACCTGACCATCAAACCCGGCGAGAAAATCGGCCTGATCGGTCCGTCCGGCGCCGGCAAATCGACTCTGGTCAACCTGCTGCTGCGTCTGTACGACGTCGAGGGCGGGCGGATCCTGATCGACGGCCAGAACATCGCCGAGGTCGGCCAGGAAAGCCTGCGTGCGCGGATCGGCATGATCACCCAGGACACGTCGCTGCTGCACCGTTCTATCCGCGACAACTTGCTGTACGGCAAGCCTGACGCCACCGACGCCGAACTCTGGGAAGCGGTGCGCAAGGCCCGGGCTGACGAGTTCATTCCGCTGCTGTCGGATGCCGAAGGACGCACCGGATTTGACGCGCATGTGGGCGAGCGCGGGGTGAAGCTGTCCGGTGGCCAGCGCCAGCGGATCGCGATTGCGCGGGTCCTGCTCAAGGACGCGCCGATCCTGATCATGGACGAAGCGACCTCGGCGCTGGACTCGGAAGTCGAAGCCGCGATCCAGGAAAGCCTGGAAACCCTGATGCAGGGCAAGACCGTGATCGCCATTGCTCACCGTCTCTCGACCATTGCCCGCATGGACCGGCTGGTGGTGCTGGAGAACGGCAAGATCGCCGAGACCGGCAACCATGCCGAACTGCTGGCCCACGGCGGATTGTACGCACGGCTATGGGCGCACCAGACCGGAGGCTTTGTCGGCATCGACTGATCCGGCACGAAACGCAAAAACCGCCACAGCCCTTCCACCACGGGCCCTGGCGGTTTTTTCATGCCTGCTGGAAATCCCCGCATTCCCTGCTGTACTCAGCGAAGGCTCTGGAGATGAACCTGTCGTAATTGCAAGGAAGCACAACTCGATGCAGTCTCGATAGCGCGTCTATCAAGGACTCTCTCATGTCTCTGTTAAAACGTTCAGCCACGGAGTTGTTGGGTACGTTCTGGTTGGTGCTGGGTGGTTGCGGCAGTGCGGTGATCGCCGCGTCCTCACCGGTGGGGATCGGCGTGCTGGGGGTAGCCCTGGCGTTTGGCCTGACGGTGCTGACCATGGCGTTTGCCATCGGCCACATCAGCGGCTGTCATCTCAACCCGGCCGTGTCGGTCGGTCTGGTCGTCGGTGGTCGGTTCCCGGCCAAAGAACTGCCCGCCTACATCATCGCCCAGGTGATCGGCGGGATCCTGGCAGCGGCGCTGCTGTATCACATCGCCAGCGGCAAGGAGGGTTTCGACATCGCCGCCGGCCTTGCTTCAAACGGTTATGGCGAGCACTCGCCGGGCAAATACTCGATGGCCTCCGGGTTCGTCACGGAGCTGGTGATGACCGCGATGTTCGTGGTGATCATCCTCGGCGCCACCGACAAGCGCGCCCCGGCGGGACTGGCACCGATTGCCATCGGCCTGGCCCTGACGCTGATCCACCTGATCTCGATTCCGGTGACCAACACCTCGGTCAACCCGGCCCGCAGCACGGGCCCGGCGCTGATGGTCGGCGGCTGGGCAATCGCGCAGTTGTGGATGTTCTGGGTCGCGCCGCTGCTGGGCGCGGTGGTCGGCGGCGTGGTCTATCGCTGGCTGGGCAAGGAAGAAACCTGAGGAGAGTGGGCGAGGATCATGCTTGCCGATACGGCAAGGCGTTCCTCGCCTCTTCCGCATAGGCCAGCACACCGGCGCGTTCCTGCTGAAGAAAATCCTTCACGGCGGCTTTCAGGCCGGGATGGCGCAGGTAATGCCAGGAATGAGTGATCACCGGTTCAAAGCCGCGAATCAACTTATGCTCGCCCTGAGCGCCGGCGTCGAAACGTTGATAACCCTGGGCAATCGCGTAGTCCATGCCCTGGTAGAAACAGGTTTCGAAATGCAGCCGGTCGTACTCGGCCAGACATCCCCAGTAGCGCCCGTAGAAACTGTCGCCACCCACCAGACTGAACGCCATCGCCACCGGCCTTGACCCGTGTCTGGCCAATACGACACGAATCGATTCCGGCATGCGCTCGGCCAGCAGACTGAAGAACTCCCGCGTCAGGTACGGTGCCTGACGGCGCACCGCATAAGTGTTGGCGTAGCAGGCGTAGACAAAATCCCACTGCGCTTCGTCCAGCTCTCGCCCTTCAAGCCATTCGAATTCAAAGCCCTGCCCCGCCACTTGCTCGCGCTCCTTGCGCATCTGCTTGCGCTTGCGCGAACTGAGCACGTCGAGAAAGTCCTGGAAGTCGCGATAGCCGCGATTCTGCCAGTGGTACTGACAGCCGATGCGTTGCAGCCAGCCCGGCTGCTCGGCCATGGCGGCATCGGTAAAGGCATCGGTGAAGTTGATGTGGGCGCCGGAGAGTTCTTCGATTTCCAGATAACCCGGCAGGCTCTTGAGCAGTTCGAATCCGTCCTCGACGCTCGCCGCCAACAGGCGCGGCCCGGTGACCGGGCTGAACGGCACCGCACTCAAAAACTTGGGGTAGTAATCGATGCCGGCACGGGCGCAGGCATCGGCCCAACCGTGATCGAACACGTATTCGCCGTAGGAATGCCACTTGCGATAACCGGGCAGCGCCGTGATCAGACGACCGTCTTCGACGTGCAGCAAATGCTCCGCCTGCCAGCCAGTGAGCGGGCCGACACTGCCGCTGTCTTCCAGCGCGCCGAGGAAGGCATGGCGCAGAAACGGCTGGTTGTCCGGCACCAGTGCATCCCAGAGTGCCGGTTCGATTTCCGACAGTTTTTGCAGGCGCTGCAACGGCATTTTCCTCTCCACTTTTGGCCCCGAAAGCCTCGCGAGTATCGCTGATCGGCCCGGTCTTGCCCACGTCCGATTGCGCGACAGCGCTCTAGATCAATAGTTCACGCAAGTTTTGTATCGTCATCAACCTGCCATCACCGTGCCACTGCTCTGTCATAAACCATCGCGATACTGGCGCCTGTTTTTAGAGCGCCGGGTTCTACCCGGACACAGTTTTCCGACGTTCAAATCGTCGGTTGTGCCCAGGATGGTTCAGCCATCCCTCTCATCTTCGGAGATTGCTATGCGTCTTGCTTCCACGAAAACTGCGGCGGCCCTGTGCGGTGGCCTGTTGCTGGCCATGAGTGTTCCGGCCAGTGCCGCAGTCGACGCCAAACTGCTCGACATGCTCAAGGCTAACGGTTCCATCACCCAGGCGCAGTACGTAGAACTGCAAACCGAACTGGCCCAGGATCAGAAGGCCCAGCAAATCGCGCAGCAGGCGCAGCAAGAGACCAACGAGCAAATCGCGGCAACCGCGAAGAAAACCAACGAGCTGAGCAGCTTCGACCAGAAGCTGGCCTGGGCTGCCAAGACCCAGTTCAAGGGTGACGTACGTTTCCGTCAGGAAACCGTGAAGAACGATGGCGTACCGAACGCCAAGGACCAGGACCGTCAGCGCATTCGTGCCCGTCTGGGTGCCTACACCGAAATCAACCCGCAGGTTGATACCGGTATCCGTATCGCCACCGGCAGCAGCGACGACGCCCGCTCCACCAACCAGGACCTGAACAACTACTTCGACAAGAAGCAGATCTGGCTCGACCTGGGTTACGTCGACTACCACCCTGACGCGGTCAAGAACCTGCACCTGATCGCCGGTAAAATGAACCAGCCTTGGGTGAGCATGGGCGACATCATCTGGGACAGCGACATCAACCCGGAAGGTCTGGCTGTCACCTACAAGTACCCGCTGAGCGGCAGCACCGAGCTGTTCGGCAGCGCCGGTCACTACACCCTCAAGGACAACGTCGACGGCGAAGGCGTGCAGTTCAAGCACGACCTGCGTCTGTACGCTGGCCAGCTGGGTGGTCGCTTCGCGCTGACCGACAGCCTGAAACTGACCCTGGGCGGCAGCATTTACTCCTACGACAACGACAAGGACAGCGCCTGCCCTACCAGCGGCACCGTGACTGCGCCATGCGCCCTGGCCGTCAACGGCAACAGCCCGAACGAAACCTTCAAACTGTATGAAGGCTTCGGTCAGCTGGACATCGCCAACCTGCCGGTTCCGCTGTCGATCTACGGTCAGTACGTGAACAACAAAGACGCCAGCAACGACCAGGACACTGGCTGGCTGGCCGGCGTGAAGACCAAGGTTTACGGCTTCGGCATCGATTACAACTACCGCGACGTACAGCGTAACGCGGTGGTGGGTGCCTTCACCGACTCCGACTTCGCCAACGGCTACACCGGTTCCCGCGGCAGCAAGCTGAAAGTGAGCTACGAGCTGGACAAGAACTTCACCCTCGGCGCCACCTACTTCATGGCTAACTCGGACTACACCAACGCCAGCCTGAAGAAGACCGACTCCGACATCAACACCCTGCAACTGGATGCTGAAGCCAAGTTCTAAAACAGCAGTCACAAGCGGCAAGCTTCAAGTGAATGCCTCGCTTGAAGCTTGAAGCTTGAAGCTTGAAGCTTGAAGCTGAAGTTATCCTACAGCCCGGCGCCGCAGCAGCGATCCCCATCATCCGTTCGCTGCCGTTACGCCGGGCTGTTTTTTTTGCCTCAGGAATTGTCTTTCCGGCGCTGCGCCGCCAGCCGCTCGGCCAACGCATCCACACCCTCCTCCGGTTTCTCCGGCATCTCCCGCAATGTCGCCTGCATCAAACGCATCTGGCGGATGAAGCGCCGGCAATTTCGGCAGAACATCAGGTGATGACGCACCATCAGTTTTTCGCGAAAGCTCAACTGGCCATCGAGATAATCGCTGGAGCGCGCCACTTGTTCTTTACAGGTCAGCATTCGCCGGTCTCCTCGAAATGCTCCACGGTGGCGAAGACTTTCAGCCGCGCACGATGCAGCAGCACACGGACATTGGAGAGCGAGATCTCCAGAAGATTACAGATCTCTTCCAGCTCCAGGCCCTGACGCTCGCGCAGCAACAGCACACTGCTTTGCAGTTCTGACAGGCTGAGCAGCGTGTGCTCCAGACATTCGCGCAGTTCATTTTCAGTAAGCAACGCTTCGGGCGTGTCCTGATGCCAGGCGAACGGTGCGACCAGCCAGTGGCCGTCGCCGGGAGAAAAGCGATCATCGTCTATGGTGCCGTGGGGAGCCGGCAGATCATCCATCAGCACTTCGCGACGGTTCTGCTTGTAACGGCCCTTGGCCGAATTGGCGGTGATGGTCAGCAGCCAGGTCTTCAGGCTGGAACGGCCCTCGAAGCTGCCGATATGCCGCACCACTGACAGCCAGGCGTCCTGCACCACTTCTTCGACGTGGCGCTGGCCAACAATCGCATAGGCCACCGCGCGCATGGCGCTCTGGTAGGTGGTGACCAGTTCCTTGAAAGCCTTTTGCTCGCCGGCCAGCAGGCGCTCGAGCAATTGAGAGTCATCCATTGCAGCCATCGATACCTCACGGGCAAAAAAAATCGCAGCCTGCAGCGTTTCCCGAAGGAGCGTGCAGACTGCGATCTTTTAACACGGACTCAGCGCTTGCGCAGAATCACGCTACCAATCGAATAACCGGCACCGAACGAACTCAGCACCGCCAGCGAACCGGCCGCCAGATCGTCCTGATACTTGTGGAAAGCGATCACGGAACCGGCGGAGCTGGTGTTGGCGTAGGTGTCGAGAATCACCGGTGCTTCTTCTTCGGTCGCTTCGCGGCCCAGCAACTTGCGCACGATCAGGTGGTTCATGCTCAGGTTGGCCTGGTGCAGCCAGAAGCGCTTCACGTCGCCGACGTTGAGCTTGTTCTCTTCCAGGTGCTCACCGATCAGCTCGGCCACCATCGGGCACACGTCCTTGAACACCTTGCGGCCTTCCTGCACGAACAGTTTGTCCCGGGCACCAATGCCCTCTTCCGCTGCGCGGTTGAGGAAGCCGAAGTTGTTGCGGATGTTGTTGGAGAACTTGGTCAGCAGTTTGGTGCTGACTACGTCGAACTGGTGCTTCGACGTTGCCGTATCGGCACGCTCGATGACGACGGCTGTGGCGGCGTCACCGAAGATGAAGTGGCTGTCGCGGTCACGGAAGTTCAGGTGACCGGTGCAGACTTCCGGGTTGACCATCAGGATCGCCCGGGCCTGGCCCAGTTGCACGGTGTTGGCGGCTTGCTGGATGCCGAAGGTCGCCGACGAGCAGGCGACGTTCATGTCGAAACCGAAACCCTGGATGCCCAGTGCTTCCTGGACTTCGATGGCGATGGCCGGATAGGCACGTTGCAGGTTGGAGCAGGCGACGATCACACCGTCGATGTCGGCGGCAGTCTTGCCGGCGCGCTGCAAGGCTTGCTCGGCAGCGCCGATGGCCATCTGGCAAAGCACCGACCACTCGTCGTTGGAACGCTCCGGCAGGCGTGGCGCCATGCGTTGCGGATCAAGGATGCCGTCCTTGTCCATGACAAAGCGGCTCTTGATGCCCGAGGCTTTTTCGATGAACGCGGCGCTGGATTCGGTCAGGGCCTGGATCTCGCCGCTGGCGATGGCGTCAGCGTTGTCCGCGTTGAACTGCGCGACGTAGGTATTGAAAGACTGCACCAGCTCTTCGTTGGAAATGCTGTTGGCCGGGGTGTACAGGCCGGTGCCGCTGATGACGACGTTATGCATGGTCGTTTCTCTAATCTGTTCAGGCAGAAAGTGCTGGCACCGACGTGCCAACACGCAAAGGGTCTATTCCCATAGAGGGGACGCAAAAACCTGGCATCGCTTTATTCCGACCTCGCCCGCGGCTGACAAGGCTCAAAACCGCGGGGCCGGCGTTTATAGGCGCGAAGTTTGCCATAAACCTTGGCATTTGGCGCCTTTTGCAGGATCGGAGGTCAGGCCTCGACCTGACTCCACTGCTTGTTCAGGCGCTTGTCGGAGATCGGCACTTTCGTCCCCAACTGCTGGGCGAACAGCGAAACCCGGTACTCCTCGAGCCACCAGCGATACAGCTCAAGCTGCGGATCGCGCTTGCCTTCCTGAGCATGCTTGGCGGCGCGAGTCTGGTATTGCGTCCAGAGGCCGGCGAGTTCGCCGCTCCAGACCCGATCCTTCTGCACCTGCGCGCCCAGCTTCTCGAAACGCTGCTCGACTGCCTTCAGATAACGCGGCAGCTCCTTGAGCCAGAGCATCGGCGTTTCGCGAACGAAGCCCGGATACACCAGATGACTGAGCTGCTGCTTGATGTCGTTAAGCGCCACCGCCTGAGCCAGGTCGATCTTGCCCTTGAAGCGTTTTTGCAGACCGTGCCAGAGCTTGAGGATTTCCAGGGTCAGACGCGCTACCCGCTCGGCATGCTCGGTCCAGCTGCCACGCTTGCGCTCGGCCAGTGCCGCCAGACCTGCGCCGTCACGCGGCAACGGGTCTTCGCCATCAAGAATGCAGCTGTCGAGGCTGGCCAGCAGAATGTCTTCCACCAGCGCATCGACCCGGCCCAGCTCGCGGTACAGCAGGCCCAGTTCGGTCAGACCCGGCAACTTGCCACGCAGGAATTTGGCCGGTTCGGCCAGTTGCTGCATCAGCAGACGCTGCAAGGCGCGGCGATGCTGGAACTCGGCTTCGGCCGGGGTCGAGAAGCGCCCTTCCTTGACCGTGCCGCCCTCTTCCACCAGCGCCGGATAGACCGTCATCGACAGCCCGGCAATCTTCTGCTGAGTCTTTTCCGCCACCGGCGCGAAGATCTTGGCCTCCACCGGTTGCTGACTTTTCGCACTCTGCGGCACAGCCAGTGCGGCCTGACTGGCTTCGGCGAAACGTGCGGTCAGCTCGGCCAGATCCCGGCCTTCGCCGAGGAACTTGCCTTGGCCGTCGACGATTTCCAGGTTCATCCGCAGATGGCTTTCGACCTGCTGCGCCGCTTCGGCCCAGGCTTCGTCGCTGACCCGCGCACCGGTCATGCGCAGCAGCTCACGGCCCAACACTTGCGGTAACGAACCCTCGGCGAATGTCATGCGTTGCAGTGCGGCCTTGATGAAGTCCGGCACCGGCACGAAGTTCTTGCGCAGGGCCTTTGGCAGGTTGCGCACCAGTGCGATGCACTTTGCCTCGATCAGCCCCGGCACCAGCCATTCCAGGCGCTCCGGCGGCAGCATCGGCAACAGCGGTGCCGGCACACGCAGGGTCACGCCGTCACGCGGGTGATTCGGTTCAAAGTGGTAACTCAGGGCCAGTTCCAGATCGCCGATGTGCAGCGTGTCCGGGTAATGCTGGGCGGTGACTTCGCTGGCCTCGCGGGCCAGCACGTCCTCTTCGCGCATGATCAGCAGTTGCGGGTCTTTCTGGCTGTTGACCCGATACCAGCTGTCGAAGGTCGCGGTCTGGTGAATCTCCGCCGGCAGTCGCGCATCGTAGAAGGCGAACAGGGTTTCCTCGTCGGCCAGAATGTCCCGACGACGGGCCTTGGCTTCCAGTTCGTCGAGTTGTTCGAGCAATTGCTTGTTGGCGGTCAGGCATTTGGCCCGGGACTGAATCTCGCCCCGCACCAGGCCTTCGCGGATGAACAGTTCCCGCGAGACCACCGGATCCACCGGGCCGTAATGCACCGGTCGGCGACCGACCACGATCAGCCCGAACAGGGTGATCTGTTCGAAGGCGACGACCTGACCGCGCTTCTTCTCCCAGTGCGGTTCGAAGTGGTTCTTCTTGATCAGATGCCCGGCCAGCGGCTCGATCCAGTCGGCGTCGATCTTCGCCACCATCCGCGCGTAGAGCTTGGTGGTTTCCACCAGTTCGGCGGTCATCACCCACTGCGGGCGCTTCTTGCCGATGCCCGACGACGGGTGAATCCAGAAGCGCCGCTGACGGGCACCAAGATAGTCGCCGTCCTCGGTTTTCTGGCCGATCTGGCTGAGCAGACCGACCAGCACAGCCTTGTGCAGCTTCGGATAATCCGCCGGCTCTTTATTCAGGCTCAGCTGCAAGTCGCGGCAGATCAGGCTCAACTGGCGATGGGAATCACGCCACTCTCGCAACCGCAGGTAGTTGAGGAAATTCTTGCGGCACCAGTTGCGCAGCGGGTTGGCAGTCAACGCCTGGCGCTGTTCTTCGAAGCCACGCCACAGATTGACCAGCGCCGCAAAGTCCGAGTCGGCGTCCTTCCACTGTGCGTGGGCCTGATCGGCGGCTTGCTGACGCTCCGGCGGACGTTCGCGTGGGTCCTGAATCGACATGGCACTGGCGACGATCAGCACTTCCTGCAAGCTGCCGAGCTTGGCGGCTTCGAGCAGCATGCGGCCCATGCGCGGGTCCACCGGCAGGCGCGCAAGCTGGCGGCCGAGCGGGGTCAGCTGACTGTTGCGATCCACCGCCGACAGTTCTTGCAGCAGGTTGAAACCGTCGCTGATCGCCTTGCCGTCCGGCGGCTCGATGAACGGGAACGCGGTGATCTCGCCGAGGCGCAGATGGAGCATCTGCAAAATAACCGCTGCCAGGTTGGTGCGCAGGATTTCCGGATCGGTAAATTCCGGACGACCGAGGAAATCCTCTTCGCTGTACAAGCGCACGCAGATGCCCGGCTCGACCCGGCCGCAACGACCTTTACGCTGGTTGGCACTGGCCTGGGAAATCGCTTCGATCGGCAGGCGCTGAACCTTGGCGCGGTAGCTGTAGCGGCTGATGCGTGCGGTGCCGCTGTCGATCACGTAACGGATGCCCGGCACGGTCAGCGAGGTTTCGGCGACGTTGGTCGCCAACACCACTCGACGGCCCGGGTGGGACTGGAAGATCCGCTGCTGCTCGGCCGGCGACAGGCGCGCGTACAACGGCAGGATTTCGGTGTGCTTGAGCTGGGCCTTGCGCAGCATGTCGGCGGCGTCGCGAATCTCGCGTTCGCCCGGCAGGAACACCAGCACATCGCCGGGACTGCGACGTTCGCTGCGCTCGTAAGCGGCGATTTCATCGAGGGTAGCGAGGATCGCCTGATCCACGGTCAGGTCGTCCTCGACGCGGTTACCCTCTTCGTCCTGCTCAAGCGTCAGCGGGCGATACCAGGTTTCAACCGGGAAGGTGCGGCCGGACACTTCGACAATCGGCGCATCGTCAAAATGCTTGGAGAAACGCTCAAGATCGATGGTCGCCGAGGTGATGATGACCTTCAGATCCGGACGACGCGGCAGCAGGGTTTTCAGGTAACCCAGCAGGAAGTCGATGTTGAGGCTGCGTTCGTGGGCTTCGTCGACGATGATCGTGTCGTAGCGTTCGAGGTAGCGGTCGTTCTGGGTTTCCGCCAGCAGGATGCCGTCGGTCATCAGTTTGATCAGGGTGTTGGCATCGCTTTGGTCTTCGAAGCGCACCTGATAACCGACCAGCGCGCCCAGCGGTGTGCCGAGTTCTTCGGCGACCCGGCTGGCCACACTGCGCGCCGCGATCCGACGCGGCTGGGTGTGGCCGATCAGGCCATGCTGGCCGCGACCGATCTCCAGACAGATCTTCGGCAACTGGGTGGTTTTACCCGAGCCGGTTTCACCGGCGATGATCAGCACCTGATGCTTTTCCAGGGCCTTCTTGATTTCGTCACGCTTGGCCGCAATCGGCAGGCTGTCGTCGTAACGGATCACCGGCAGGCTGGCCTTGCGCGCCAGCACCTGATCGCAGGACGCCTGCATGCGCGCCACCCACTGGGCCAGCTTGGCCTCGTCGGGCTTCTTGCGCAGCTCAAGCAACTGCCGCCGCAGCCGGTGGCGGTCGGCGAGCATGGCGTGATCGAGGTTTTTCAGCAGTTTGTCGATGGAGGGCGATTCGTCGGTCATCGGGTACGCAATTCGGTCGTCTAGTGGCGCAAGGACGCGATTGTGGCAGAAAAGCAGCTGCAAGCGGCAAGCTGCGAGCCGCAAGTTGAATGCGGCCTTTGACTTGAGGCTTGTAGCTTGCGGCTTGCAGCTGCTTTATTCGTTATCCAGGCCCTTGCGCCGATACGGGAAGACATCGATGACTTTCCCGGCCCGGATCGCCTCCTGCAGGCCCTTCCAGTAATCGGCGTTGTACAACTCGCCATGCAACTGATCGAACAACTTGCGCTGCTTGGCATCGGCAAACAGAAACGGCGGAAACTCCTCGGGGAACACATCCAGCGGCCCGATCGAATACCAAGGCTCGGAGGCCATTTCGTCCTCTGGCGTGCGCGGTGGCGGGATATGGCGGAAGTTGGCCTCAGTCAGGAAGCAGATTTCGTCGTAGTCGTAGAACACCACCCGGCCATGGCGGGTGACGCCGAAGTTCTTCAGCAGCATGTCGCCGGGGAAGATGTTGGCCGCCGCCAGTTGCTTGATCGCCAGCCCGTAGTCCTCCAGCGCTTCGCGTACCTGGGCTTCGTTGGCGTTGTCCAGATAGAGGTTGAGCGGAGTCATCCGGCGCTCGGTCCAGCAGTGGCGGATCAGCACCGTTTCGCCTTCCAGCGACACCGTGGACGGTGCGACCTCCAGCAGCTCGGCCAGACACGCCGGATCGAACTTGCTCAGCGGGAAACGGAAATCGGCGAACTCCTGGGTATCGGCCATGCGCCCGACGCGGTCGACGCTTTTCACCAGTCGGTACTTCTCGATCACCGTGGCGCGGTCGACGTTTTTCGACGGTGAGAAGCGGTCCTTGATGATCTTGAACACGGTGTTGAAGCCCGGCAGCGTGAACACGCTCATGACCATGCCGCGCACGCCCGGGGCCATGATGAACTGGTCGTCGGTATTGGCCAGGTGGTTGATCAGGGCGCGATAGAACTCGGATTTGCCGTGCTTGTAGAAGCCGATCGAGGTGTACAGCTCGGCGATGTGCTTGCCCGGCAGGATGCGCTTGAGGAAACCGATGAATTCCGCCGGCACCGGAACATCCACCATGAAATACGAACGGGTGAACGAGAAGATGATCGACACATCGGCTTCGTCGGTGATCAGCGCATCGATCTGAATCCCCCGCCCCTCGCGGTGCAGCAGCGGAATTACCAGCGGCCACTGATCGTCGTTGGTGTAGATGCGTCCGACCAGATAGGCGCCCTTGTTGCGGTACAGCACCGAGGAAAACAGCTCGAGGCTCAGCTCCGGGTCCTTGCACACCCAGTCCGGCAGGTTCTCGCGCAGTTGCGCTTCAAGGCGCTGCAGATCCCGGGGCAGATCGGCGTAAACCTCACTGAAACGGTAATCGGCAAAGATGCTCGCGAGCATGCCCGACAACTGCCCTTGCGGTTTGTAGGTGCGGGTCTGCGCGGCCCTGGCGCGGCGCAGGCTCGGCCGGGTGGTATGGATGAACATGCAGCCATCGCTGATCAGGTCGTGGCTGAACAGGCCGCAGAAAATCGAGTTGTACCAGGTCTCGGAGAGTTCATCGTCGAAGCGCAGGTCGATGATGCTGATGTAGGCGCTTTTCACCAGCGGCCAGCAACTGACTTCCATCAGCGTGTCCGTCTCGAAATGCTCACGCAGGCGCGCGACGGTTTCGCCGACCTTGTCTTCGTAGAGGTTGATCCGCGCCGCCGACGCGGTTTGCGTGTCCTGCCAGCGCGCCTGTTCGAAACGCTCCCGGGCGCCGTCGGTGATCCGCCGGAAATGCTCGCGGTAATCGTCAAAGCCATCGAGGATCATGCGGGCGATGTCGGTGGCTGGCCATTGCTGCGGCATAGATGAGACCTCTGCGGGAATTGAAGAATCTGTGCTCGAAGGCCTGAGCTTAGCCACGGAACCGGGGACAGGAGAAGCGTAATTTCTGCCAAATCCGCGACCGGCTTGTACAGCGACACAGTTTTTATCAAAGTTTTTTTTAATCGACCGTTCGGTCAGCAAACACTTCAACCGGCAGTTCCTGCCGCTCGGCGCCAGCCCGCGAATTCTCTGGGTTTCGGATCCAATCAAACCGTGACATCTCTATTCCGCGGCTTTGCTCTGCCTGCGCATTCCCGTCCATCGCCCGCGACCTTGATTGCACAGTGACCTTACCAAGGTGATGGCACTTTGATATACAGCCCGCCATCACCCGCCTCACAACAAGATCCTCGGCCCACGAGGACGCCCTCTTTCTCAACGTTCAAGGAGCACATTGATGTCTATCCGGAATCTGCGCATAGGTTTGCGCGCCAGTTTGAGTTTTGCCGTTCTGGCCAGTCTGCTGATGGTGGTTGGCCTGTTCGGTCTGGGCCAGATGAAGGCCCTGCGTGAAAGCGCAGCGGTGATCGAAGAATCGTGGATGCCCAGCATCGAAAGCATCCATGACGCAGCGGCGAACATCGCCAGCATCCGCCTCGAATCCCTGCGTCTGATCACCAGTACCCAGGCCGCTGTGCGCGAACGCAGCAAGGGCATTCTCACGGCGCAACGTCAGGAGTTGCTCAAGCGCCTCGACGATCACAAAGCCCTGCTCGCCAACGATCAGGAACGGGCGATGCTGGAAGGTCTGGGCGCCGACACCGCCAAGTACCTGAGCATCCTCGACCAGATCATCAAACAGATCGACGCCGGGCAGAACGAACAGGCCTATACGCGACTGACCACTGAACTGGCGCCTCAGGGCAGCGTGCTCGACAAGACCCTGGAGCAAATGATCACCCTCAATCAGCAAGGCGCCGATGCCGCCGCAAAATCCGCTGCCGCGACCTATCAGCAGTCACTGTGGATCGTCGCGACAATCATCGTCATCGCCCTGATCGCCACCCTGCTGCTGGCGTGGCTGCTGACCCGCAGCATTACCGCACCGATCAATCAGGCACTGAGCGTGGCCCGACGGATCGCCTCCGGTGACCTCAGCGGCCGCATCGACAGCGAGGGCCGCGATGAAGCGGCGCAGTTGCTCACCGCGCTGGCCGAAATGCAGAGCAATCTGCGTTCGACCATTCGCGGTATCAGCGAATCGGCCCAACAGCTGGCCTCCGCCGCCGAGGAAATGAGTTCGGTGATGGAGCAAAGCACCCGCGGCCTGCAGCAGCAGAACGACCAGATCGAACAGGCTGCCACGGCCGTCACCGAGATGAGCACGGCGGTGGATGAAGTCGCTGCCAATGCGGTGTCCAGCGCCGAAGCGTCCGAAGCCTCGAACGAAGACAGCAAGCACGGGCACGTGCAGGTCAGCGAGACCATCAGTTCGATTCAGGAATTGGTCAGCGCGGTGCTCGGTGCCTCCGAACAGGCCGAGGGCCTGGCGACCCAGGCCCAGGACATCAGCAAGGTGCTGGAAGTGATTCGCGGCATCGCCGGGCAGACCAACCTGCTGGCGCTCAATGCCGCCATTGAAGCGGCGCGGGCCGGTGAGGCAGGACGTGGCTTTGCAGTCGTTGCCGACGAGGTCCGTTCGCTGGCCCAGCGCACGCAGAATTCCACCGAAGAAATCGAGCTGATGATCAGCAGCATCCAGCAAGGCACCGGTGCCACCGTCGGCGCGTTGCAAAGCAGTGCCGAACAGGCCAGCCAGACCCTGCGCCGGGCCAACAGTGCCGGCCATGCACTGGAGAAAATCACCGCGTCGATCTCGCAGATCAACCAGCGCAATCTGGTGATCGCCAGCGCCGCCGAGCAACAGGCGCTGGTGGCCCGGGAAGTCGATGAAAACCTGGTGACCATCCGCGATCTGTCCACACAAACCGCCGCCGGCGCGACCCAGACCTCTGCCGCCAGTCAGGAGCTGTCGCGTCTGGCCGTCGACCTCAACGGCCTGGTGACGCGCTTCGTGCTCTGACGGGGAAATTAAATGCCCGATTAGCGGTTGCCATCGTCAGGGCGCTCGGCAACACTCTCGTCCCCATCAAGGAAGGAGTTACCCGTGAGCCCTGTCGATATTTTCCGCATGTTGTCGCTGGCTGCGATCTGGGGTGCGAGCTTCCTGTTCATGCGCATCATCGCCCCCGCGATCGGCACCGTTCCGACCGGATTTTTCCGGGTCTCGATCGCGGCGGTCGGTTTGCTGGTGATCCTTGGTCTGATGCGTATCAGCTGGGATTTCAAAGGCAAACTCAAGACCGTGATGATGCTGGGCGTGATCAACTCCGGCGTTCCGGCCACCCTGTACTCCGTCGCCGCCCAGGTGCTGCCGGCCGGGTACTCCGCCATCTTCAATGCCACCACGCCGCTGATGGGCGTGTTGATCGGCGGGCTGTTCTTCAGTGAAAAACTCACGGTGGCCAAACTGGCCGGGGTGTTTCTTGGTCTGCTCGGCGTGGGCGTGCTGACCCGCGCCGGCCCGGTCGCGTTCGACCTGCCGCTGTTGATGGGGGCCGTTGCCTGCCTGCTCGCAACGACCTGCTACGGTTTCGCCGGTTTCCTCGCCCGGCGCTGGCTGGATCAGGCCGGCGGGCTCGACAGTCGTCTTTCGGCGTTGGGCAGCATGCTCGGTGCGACGCTGTTCCTGCTGCCACTGTTCGGCTACAGCGTCATTACCCAGCCACCTGTGAGCTGGGGCGGCTGGAATGTCTGGCTGTCGCTGTTGGGCCTGGGTCTGGGCTGCACCGCGTTTGCGTACATCATTTACTTCCGCCTGCTGAGCTCCATCGGGCCGGTGAAATCGATGACGGTGACCTTCATGATCCCACCGTTCGGCGTGTTGTGGGGCGCGCTGTTTCTCGACGAACCGCTGTCGATGGCCCATGTGTATGGCGGGGTGTTGATCGCGATTGCGCTGTGGCTGGTATTGAAGCCGGCGGCGGTGAAACCGGCAGAAGTCGCGACTCGCTGATCGACAGATGCAAAAAAGGCCCGGGAGTTTCCTCCCGGGCCTTTTTCATTTGTAGCTGTTACGCCGTTTTACGGAACACGAATACCAGACCGACGATGATCAACAGCATCCCCAACACGCTCAACGCGGCCAGGCGATTGCCGAAGATCAGGTAATCCATCACCGCCGTCACGGCCGGCACCAGATAGAACAGACTGGTGACATTCACCAGATTGCCCCGGGCGATCAGTCGATACAGCAGCAACGTTGCCAGCACGGAAACCACCAGCCCCATCCACAACACCGGCACAATGAAACCTGCGCTGTGTTCGAAGTGGAACGGCTGGAACGGCACGAAGATCCCGCACAACAACAGTCCTGCCAGATACTGCACCGGCAGTGTGCCGAGAGGATTGTCGGTGATGCGTTTCTGCATGATCGAGCCGAACGTCATGCTCGCCAATGCCAACAAACCGAACAGCATCCCCGCCAGCGACATCCCGGCCAGGCCGATGCCCTGGTAAACCACCATGATCAGACCGGCCAACCCCAGCGCCAGGCCGAAGATCCTGCTCGCCGAGCGCTGCCGCTCCATGATCACCACGGTGAGGATCGGCTGTACGCCCATGATGGTCGCCATCACCCCGGGGGTGACCTTCAGATCCAGCGCCAGCAGATAAAAGATCTGATAAGCCCCCAACAGCACCACTCCGGTAGCCATCGCATACAGCATCGGCCGGCCGCCCTTGGGCAGTTTCAGCTTGAGCAACGGCACCAGCAGCACCAGCCCGCACAGAGCAATCACAAAACGGATCAGCAGAAAGGCAAAGGGCGAAGCGTGGGCCAGCCCCCACTTGGAGAAGATCGCCCCGCTGCTCCAAAGCAGAACGAACAGGCTCGTGGACGCCGCCGCGAGCGCGGACTTTTTCGAAAGGACAAACATGAATACCACCTGTAGTCAGGCAAATAGCCAACTCAGCCGAAGCTGAAATTCAGTAGGTTTTTTCAGGCGGGCACAGGGGTCAGCAGAAAACGCTGATCAGCCCGAAACGCCAACGCCCGGCGGTGATACGACTGCGCACACCGGCGTGCTACTGACAGGTGGGGGGTAATGGCTGATCTGCACAGGCTGCTGATTCCCGCACGGCACGACGCCAGCGTTGACCGCTGAATCGACTACCGCGTTGATGAGGGATGCAGGCATCTGGGCTGATCTTTTTCGAGGGATTGAAAGGTGAGCCGTAGAACTCACGAGCGCCGACTATAACCAGCCTGCGACATGGATTGCAATGAGTTGGGCAAAGGGCCGCTAGCGACGGATGAGCGAGAGCTGAATAGGCTGTTGAGCAACGGCTACACCCACTGATGGGGAGACATGGAATGCTCGAAATCATATGCCAAGAGAAAGGACGTATTTGCGGTATCAGTTGTATCGGTCAGAGGCCAGAAAGCAAGCAGGTATCGCGACTCACAGAATGCAGTTTCATGACGGAGCAGATTTTTCGAAGATCCGCTTCGAACCCATTGATGCCATAGCATTGAGCGCCTTTGAGCTTTGGGAGAATCCACACTTTAGCTGGCGAGAGATTGCCGCATGGAAGTCACGAGAACCCTTATCCCTGGATATCGCGATCTGGTTTGAAGAACAGCTGTGCGGACTGTGTTTCGCCAACCCGAATAAAAGCCGCCAGAGAATTCGAATCGTGCGACTGGAGGGACAACCCGGAGCGCTTCACCCGCTTAAAAAGCGTATTGCGGTTCTGGCGATGATGGCCATTGATGAGTTTGCGCAAATAATCGGCAGTAAGTGGATTGAAGTCCAGGAGCCACTACAAGAAGCAATGCCTGTTTATACAAAACTCGGCTTCAAAATTGATCTGGAAGGCCGCCTTGTCCTCGCAGTGGAGAGTAAAGTATCGTGAAAACTGTTCAAGTAATGATCAACGAGGGCGGGCTCATGCGCAGATCCGTGAAAAAATCCCCTACCAAGAAAAGATCAATCAAAACGGATGAAAGGCTTGCTTCCTCCGAGCTATCAACCAATCAGCAGCGCTTTCTTCAGCTACTGACTACAGGTATAGAAGGCGAACCCGACGTTCTCGCTGGACGGCGTTGACTCGCAGGCAATAAAAAACCGCTCCTTGTGAGCGGTTTTTTATTGCCTGCATCCAGCCTCAACCAAACAGCCAATACCCCAGCAACGTCAACACCACCACCGCCAGCACTGGCCGCATCACACGGTAGGCCTTTGGATTGCGGCGCTTCCACTGCTTGACCACGCCGCTGAACCGGTCGCTGAAGTTCTTGGTCCAGGCATAGGCCTGGTTGATCCCGCCGACGCGCTCGTCGTCGAGGTTCTGCGGTGCGGTGGCGCGGCCCAGCCAGGCACTGATGGAGCGGTTGATGCGGGTCATGAGGCGGTTGCTCAGCGGACGCTCGACGTCGCAGAACAGGATGACGCGGGTCTGTTCGGTTTCGTTCTTGACCCAATGCACATAGGTCTCGTCGAACATCACGTCTTCACCGTCACGCCAGGCGTAGACCTGACCGTCGACAAAGATCCGGCAATCGTCGGAGTTCGGCGTCGACAGCCCCAGGTGATAGCGCAGGGAACCGGCGAACGGATCACGGTGCGGGTTCAAGTGGCTGCCGCCCGGCAACAGCGCGAACATCGCGCCCTTGACGTTGGGGATGGCACTCACCAGCGCCACGGTTTTCGGGCACAGGGTTTCGGCCGAAGGCAGCGGTTTGTCGTACCACTTGAGGTAGAAACGCTTCCAGCCCTTCTTGAAGAACGAGCCGAAACCGGCATCGTTGTTCTTCTCGGCAGCGCGAATGTAACCCTCGTCGAACAGGTGCATCGCTTCGTCGCGGATGGTTTCCCAGTTGTCGCGCAGCACGTCCAGTTCCGGGAACTTGCTGCGGTCCAGGTACGGTTTGGACGGCACACCGGAAAACAGGTACATCAAGGCGTTGTACGGAGCGAACAGCGCCGAATGGTTGACGAACTGGCGCAGCACCGGCAAAACGCGCCTTGCCGCGCAAATGCACGTAGAGGATGCTGCTCACGAACAGCAGCAACACCAACACCTTGGCGGCCAACGAAAAGGTCATCAACGACTCCTTGAAAAAAGACAACGCCACGCCATGTCATTTACCCGACATGGCGGCCGGCCATGATAAACACTACCGGCTCCGGGAAAAACCCGCCCGACCCAAGATTCAGTGTTAAGAATTGCGCAACAAAGCACTAATTAACATAACGAGCCTGAACCCTGGCTGACCTGAATCAACGGGACGCTTACTGCTGATTCTCCTGATCGGTGAACAGATCGCTGAACAACATGCTCGACAGATAACGCTCACCGGAGTCCGGCAGTACCACCACGATGGTCTTGCCCTGCATTTCCGGGGTTTCCGCCAGGCGCACCGCGACAGCCATCGCCGCGCCGCAGGAGATGCCGCACAAGATCCCTTCTTCCTGCATCAGACGCAGCGCCATGACCTTGGACTCTTCGTCGGTCACGCGCTCGACCCGATCCACCATCGACAAATCCAGATTCTTCGGTACAAAACCGGCGCCAATACCCTGAATCTTGTGCGGGCTCGGCTTGATCTCTTCACCGGCCAGCGCCTGAGTGATCACCGGCGAAGACACGGGCTCCACCGCTACCGAGAGAATCGGTTTGCCCGCCGTATTCTTGATATACCGCGAGACGCCGGTGATGGTTCCGCCCGTGCCAACGCCCGCCACCAGCACGTCGATGGCACCGTCGGTGTCGTTCCAGATTTCCGGGCCGGTGGTTTTTTCGTGGATGGCCGGGTTGGCCGGGTTGTCGAACTGGGCCGGCATGAAATATTTGCCCGGGTCGCCGGCAACGATCTCGGCAGCCTTTTCGATCGCGCCTTTCATGCCCTTGGCTGGTTCGGTCAGCACCAGCTCTGCACCCAATGCCTTGAGCACCTTGCGCCGTTCGATACTCATCGAGGCCGGCATGGTCAGCATCAGTTTGTAACCGCGAGCGGCCGCCACGAAGGCCAGGCCGATGCCGGTATTGCCCGAAGTCGGCTCGACGATGGTCATGCCCGGCTTGAGTTTGCCGCTGCTTTCGGCGTCCCAGATCATGTTCGCGCCGATCCGGCATTTCACCGAGTAGCCCGGGTTGCGACCTTCGATCTTGGCCAGAATGGTCACGCCACGGGGCGCAATGCGGTTGATCTGCACCAGCGGCGTATTGCCGATGGAATGGGCGTTGTCAGCAAAAATACGGCTCATGGCTGGGTCCTTGTGCAGCGTTGAATTCAGCTCTCCAAGGTAAGCCTGTTGCTCCTGCCAGTCCAGTCGGGTCGAACGTCTGCAACCGCCAACAGTCAATCGCTGTACACCCTTCGGGAATCGCCCCTATGAAGCGTCGCTACCGCTGGCCATTGTGGATACTTGGCACCGTCGTCGTACTGCTGATCGCCCTGCACATCGCCCTGCCGTACGTCGTGCGCAACTATCTGAATGACAAGCTGGCCAACATGGGCGACTACCGAGGTCAGATCACCGATGTCGATCTGGCTCTGTGGCGTGGCGCGTACAAGATCAACGGCCTGAAGATCGTCAAGGTGGACGGCAAGGTCCCGGTGCCGTTCGTCAACGCGCCGCTGATCGACTTGTCCGTCAGTTGGCATTCACTGTGGTACGACCACGCGGTGGTGGCACAGGTAAAATTCTTCAAACCCGAAGTCAACTTCGTCGATGGCGGCGCCAACAAGCAGAACTCCCAGACCGGTAAAGGCACCGACTGGCGCGCGCAGTTGGGCAAGCTGCTGCCGATCACCCTCGACGAAGTGCAGATCCACGACGGCCGCATCAGTTTCCGCAACTTCAACTCGAAACCGCCCGTGAACATGAATGCCACCAACGTCGAGGCCAGTATTTACAACCTGACAAACGTCGTTGACTCCAAAGGCAAGCGCGATGCCCGCTTCGAAGGCAAGGCCCTGCTGCTCGGCCAGGCACCACTGGAAACCTCCGCCACCTTCGACCCGCTGAGCAACTTCGAGGATTTCGAGTTCCGCCTGCGCGCCCGCGACCTCGAACTCAAACGCATGAACGACTTCGCCTCGGCCTACGGCAAATTCGACTTCAACGCCGGCCACGGCGATGTGGTCATCGAAGCCCAGGCCAAAAAAGCCCAGCTCACCGGCTACATCAAGCCGTTGCTGCGCGATGTCGAAGTGTTCAACTGGCAGCAGGACGTGGAGAACAAGAACAAAAGCATCTTCCGCTCAGTCTGGGAGGCACTGGTCGGCGGCACTGAAACCGTGCTGAAAAACCAGGCCAAAAACCAGTTCGCTACCAAGGTCGAACTCAGCGGCAGCGTCCATCAGCAAGATATCAGCGCATTCGAAGCGTTTTTGCAGATTTTGCGCAATGGATTCATTCAGGCATTCAATGCCCGGTATGAGCGGCCGAAGCCGGATGCGGGCTAGGTATTTGCGCGAGCGCATCCAGATACAAGGTATCGGCGCCGAGCTGAATATCCGGATCCAGCCATTCCACGGTCCAACCCTCATCTCCAAGGGTTACTGCGCAGAACACCTCTGGATCAAGTAATGGCTTGAGGCCCGGATACCTTTGAAGATTCTGGCTCAAATCGACACGCAACTGCTGACCATCAACAAAGGTCAGCACCAGACAAAAATCCGCTAAAGGTTCTATAGACGATAAACGGGGGCGTTTCCTGGGTAGCATCGGTTCCGATCCTCTTTCAGAGATGTTCAGCAGGCTACTTCCAAACCGATGATCGCTGAATGCTGGCTTTGCGCCGAAACTGAGTCAACATGTGACGCCCCATTCAGAGACTGAATAAGCCGTCTGCGTTCACAGTCGACCGGGCCGCGCGTTATAGTCGGGCATCCGATTATTTCGCCCCCGCCCTGCCCGTTCAGGTCGGCGTTACCGTTCGAGGATTAGCAGATGAAGTTCGAAGGCACCCAGGCCTACGTCGCCACCGATGACCTGAAGCTGGCGGTCAACGCCGCCATCACCCTGGAGCGGCCGCTGCTGGTCAAGGGCGAACCGGGCACCGGCAAGACCATGCTCGCCGAGCAACTGGCCGAATCGTTCGGCGCCAAGCTGATCACCTGGCACATCAAGTCCACCACCAAGGCCCATCAGGGCCTGTACGAGTACGATGCGGTCAGCCGTCTGCGCGACTCACAACTGGGTAATGAAAAAGTCCACGACGTACGCAACTATCTGAAGAAGGGCAAGCTCTGGGAGGCGTTCGAGTCCGAAGAGCGGGTGATTCTGCTGATTGACGAAATCGACAAGGCCGACATCGAGTTCCCCAACGACTTGCTGCAAGAACTCGACAAGATGGAGTTCTACGTTTACGAGATCGACGAGACGATCAAGGCCAAGAAACGTCCGATCATCATCATTACCTCCAACAACGAGAAAGAGCTGCCGGACGCCTTCCTGCGCCGCTGCTTCTTCCACTACATCGCCTTCCCCGATCGCAGCACCCTGCAGAAAATCGTCGACGTGCACTACCCGGACATCAAAAAAGACCTGGTCAGCGAAGCGCTGGACGTGTTCTTCGATGTGCGCAAGGTGCCGGGCCTGAAGAAGAAGCCGTCGACCTCGGAACTGGTGGACTGGCTGAAACTGCTGATGGCCGACAACATCGGCGAAGCGGTGCTGCGCGAGCGCGATCCGACCAAGGCCATCCCGCCACTGGCCGGTGCGCTGGTGAAGAATGAACAGGACGTGCAACTGCTTGAGCGCCTGGCGTTCATGAGCCGTCGCGGCACCCGCTAAGAGGCTGACGCCATGTTGCTCAACCTGTTCAATGAAATGCGTGCAGCCAAGGTGCCGGTCTCGGTGCGCGAGCTGCTCGACCTGATCAACGCGCTGAAACAGCGCGTGACCTTCGCCGACATGGACGAGTTCTACTACTTGTCCCGGGCGATCCTGGTGAAGGACGAACGGCATTTCGACAAGTTCGACCGCGCGTTCGGCGCCTACTTCAACGGCCTGGAAAAGCTCGACGATCACTTGCAGGCGCTGATTCCCGAGGACTGGCTACGCAAGGAATTCGAGCGTTCGCTGACAGACGAGGAACGCGCGCAGATCCAGTCCCTCGGTGGGCTGGACAAGCTGATCGAAGAGTTCAAGAAACGCCTGGAAGAACAGAAGGAACGTCACGCCGGCGGCAACAAGTGGATCGGCACCGGCGGTACCAGCCCGTTCGGCTCCGGCGGCTTCAACCCGGAAGGCATCCGGGTCGGCGACGCCGGCAAGCGCCAGGGCAAAGCGGTGAAAGTCTGGGATCAGCGCGAGTACAAGAACCTCGACGACTCCGTGGAACTGGGTACCCGCAACATCAAGGTCGCCCTGCGCCGCCTGCGTAAATTCGCGCGCCAGGGCGCCGCGGAAGAGCTGGATATCGACGGCACCATCGACCACACCGCCAAGGACGCCGGGCTGCTGAACATCCAGATGCGCCCGGAACGGCGCAACACGGTGAAGCTGTTGTTGCTGTTCGACATCGGCGGTTCGATGGACGCCCACGTGAAGATCTGCGAGGAACTGTTCTCGGCCTGCAAGACCGAGTTCAAGCATCTGGAGTACTTCTACTTCCACAACTTCATTTATGAATCGGTGTGGAAGAACAACATGCGCCGCACCTCCGAGCGCACCTCGACCCAGGATCTGCTGCACAAGTACGGCGCCGACTACAAAGTGATCTTCATCGGCGACGCCGCCATGGCGCCCTATGAAATCACCCAGGCCGGCGGCAGCGTCGAGCACTGGAACGAAGAGCCGGGTTACGTGTGGATGCAGCGCTTCATGGAGAAATACAAGAAGCTCATCTGGATCAACCCGTACCCGAAAGATACGTGGGGCTACACCTCGTCGACCAATATCGTGCGGGATTTGATCGAGGATCAGATGTATCCGCTGACGTTGCGCGGGCTGGAAGAAGGGATGCGGTTTCTGTCCAAGTAATCCGCAATGGTTCCCCCGCCAATGGCGGGGGAACGATCAAAAGCGTTGCAAATATTCGACATGTTCCCGGTGCGCGACGTCCTGCACCACCGGGCGCAATCTGACCTTTGCCCCCGGCAGATACTGTGCCAGGCGAGCCAGCGCCAACGGCGTCAACGCTCCCAACCGCGGGTAACCGCCAATCGTCTGCCGATCATTGAGCAACACGATCGGCTGCCCGTCCGGCGGCACCTGCACCGCCCCCAGCGGAATGCCCTCGGAAATCATCGGTTTGCCCTGATACTGCAACGCAGTCCCCAGCAGCCGAATGCCCATGCGATCGGCGCGACTGTCCAGCGTCCAATGACTGTTGAATGCATCGAACAGGCTCTGCCCGCTGAACTGACCGATCTGCGCGCCCAGCACCAGATCCAGCGGCGCGTCGAGGCGCAGATCCGGTCGATGCTGTGCCGGTACCTCGCGCACCAGCAGGGTTTCGCCCTGATAACTCAGCGAAGCACCCTTGGCCAATGGCAAACCAAAACCATCAAGACCACCCAGTTCCTCGCGCACCACCGTCGCACTGCTGCCCAACACTTTCGGCGCGTTGAAACCACCGGGCGCCGCCAGATAGGCCCGAGCCCCCAGCAACGGCTGGGTTAACTTCAAGGTCTGCCCTTTATGCAGCTTGAAACTGCACCACGGCGCCAGCGCTTCACCATCAATCTGCGCACCCAGATCAGCACCGGCCAGCGCGAGCAGACAGTCGTCCTCCGCCACCACCGCAAACCCGCCGAGGGTGATTTCGATCACCGGCAGATCCAGGCCATTGCCCAGCAGCCAGTTGGCCCAGGCCATCGACCGCCAGTCCGCCGCGCCGCCCTGGGTCACGCCCAGATGGCGCACGCCAAACCGCCCGGCATCCTGCAACAGGCACAGCGGTGTGCTCGCTTCAATCGTCAGTCGGCTCATGACAGTGCCTCCAGAGGTGTGTCATCACCGCCGAGGTTGATGAATTCTGCGTGGCTCACCGCTTCGAAACGCCACGGTATCGCCGGGCTGCATGAGGCTGTAGCCATCGCGCTCGCGGTCGAACAGTTTTGCCGGCGTGCGACCGATCAGGTTCCAGCCACCGGGAGACACCACCGGATACGCTGCGGTCTGGCGTTCGGCGATACCGACGCTGCCGGCGGCGACTTTCTTGCGTGGTGTATTCAGACGCGGTGCTGCCAGGACTTCTTCCACCAGCCCCATGAAGGCAAACCCCGGTGCGAATCCGAGCGCGAACACCTGATATTCCCGAGCGCTGTGCCGACGGATCACTTCTTCCACCGCCAGCCCGCTGCGTTGCGACAGCAGGCTCAATTCCGGGCCGACACTCAGGTCGTACCACACCGGCAACACATGGCACTGGCCGCCGGTTCGCGCATTCGGCGACAGGTCGATCAAGGCTTCGGCAATCAATTCCCGGGCCTGGCCCGGATTCAGTTCGGTCAGATCGTAATGCACCATCAACGTGGTGTACGACGGCACCAGATCGATCAGATGCGCGCCAAACACCGTGCGCAACCGCTCGCTGGCGGCGAGCATCCATGGCATGTTGGTTTCGGCGATTTCATCGAACAGGCGCAGCATCAGGCAATCCAGTGCCACCACTTCCACCCGCGGATTCATGGCGCGCTCTGCTCGTTCAAGGCCTGACGAATGCGCTGCACGGCCGCAACCGAACTGGCGTTGTCGCCATGCACGCACAAGGTGTTGGCTTGCAGGTGCAGCGCGCTGCCGTCGCTGGCGGTGAGGTTGTCACCACGGGCGATGGTCAGTGCTTGCCCGATGATGGTTTCGGCGTCGTGATGCACCGCGCCCGGCAGTTGCCGCGACACCAGTCGGCCGGCACTGTCGTAGGCGCGGTCGGCGAAGGCTTCAAACCACAGGGTCACGCCGTATTCGTCGCCAAGCTGTTGCGCGGTCGTGTTGTCGCGGGTGGCCATCAGCATCAGCGGCAGGCTGCGGTCGTAGGCCGCGACGGCCTGGATCACTGCTCGCAACTGCGCCGGGTTGGCCATCATGTCGTTGTACATCGCGCCATGGGGTTTGACGTAACTCACTCGCCCGCCCTGGGCACGGCAGATGCCGTCGAGGGCGCCGATCTGGTAATGCAGGATGTCTTGCAGTTCCTGGGCGGCGTAAGCCATGGAACGGCGGCCGAAACCCACCAGATCCTGATAGGCCGGATGCGCGCCGATCTGCACGCCGTGGCTCAGGGCCAGGCTGACGGTCTTGCGCATGATGCCCGGGTCGCCGGCGTGGAAACCGCAGGCAATGTTGGCGCAATCGATGAAGGGCATGACTTCCGCGTCCAGACCCATGGTCCAGCTGCCGAAGCTCTCGCCGATGTCACAATTCAATAGCAGGCGGCTCACGGTGAACACTCCTGTAGCTTTTGTCTTTTTTTATCGTAGGGCGTTGTCGCAGGTTATCAGTTACTGCGCGTCCAGTTGCTTGCCACGGGTTTCCGGCAGGCTCAGCGCCGCAAGAATCACCACGCCGTAGGACACTGCCGCAAAGGCACCGATGCCTACACTCAGCGGCACCTTCTGGCTGAGCAGGCCGATCAGCAGCGGGAACAATGCCGCCAGCGCCCGGCCGATGTTGTAGCAGAAGCCCTGCCCCGAACCGCGAATCCGCGTCGGGAACAACTCGGTGAGAAACGCCCCCATGCCACTGAAAATCCCCGAGGCGAAGAAACCCAACGGAAAGCCCAGCCACAGCATCACGCCGTTGCTGACCGGCAATTGGGTGTAGAGCAGAACGATGGTGAACGAGCCGACCGCGAACAGGATGAAGTTCTTCTTGCGGCCCAACAGGTCAGTCAAATAGGCGCTGATCACATAACCGGCGTAGGAACCGATGATCACCATCGCCAGATAACCGCCCGTGCCGAGTACGCTCAAGCCACGCTCGTTCTTCAGAAAAGTCGGCAGCCAGGAGGTGATCGCGTAGTAACCACCGAGGGCACCCGTGGTCAGCAATGAAGCGCGGAACGTGGTGAAGAGCATGCCGGGGGCGAAGATCTCGTAAAACTTCGACGGACTGTCCGGGGTTTGTTTGGCTTTCGCTTCGCGATAAATCTCCGGGTCCTTCACCAGACGGCGGACGAAAATCACGAATACCGCCGGCACGATGCCGAGGATGAACAGTGCGCGCCAGGCATCTTCCGGTGGCAATACCGAGAACAGCAGCGCATACAGAATTGCCGTCAGCCCCCAACCGAGCGCCCAGCCGGATTGCACCATGCCCACCGCTTTACCACGATCCTTGGCGCGGATCACTTCACCGATCAGCACCGCGCCGGCGGTCCACTCGCCGCCGAAACCGAAGCCCATCAGGGTGCGGGCGATCAGCAGTTGCTCGTAGTTCTGGGCGAAGCCACAAAGGAAAGTGAAGAAGGCGAACCACAGCACCGTCAGTTGCAGGGTACGTACGCGGCCGATGCGGTCGGAGAGAATCCCCGCCACCCAACCGCCGATGGCCGAGGCGATCAGCGTGCTGGTGTGAATCAGCCCGGCTTCTCCGGTGGTGATGCCCCACATCGCGATCAGCGTCGGCACCACGAAGCTGAGCATCTGGGTGTCCATGCCGTCCAGACCGTAGCCGATCTTGCAGCTCCAGAAGGTGCGGCGCTCCTGCTGATTGATGTTGCGATACCAGTCGAACGGGCCGGGACGGGCCGTGGTCTTGGGGAGGTCGAGGGTGTCGGGCGCACTCATGGCATGTCTCCGCAGGCTTTTATTGGTCTTGTTCGAAGCTCCGACGACGCCTATCGTGGGAACCGGATGCGTCGATTCTTGGGTGCGTCACCCGGTCGCGTCCAACGAATAAAACCCCGCCCAAGACATAAGAAAAATTTGTTGCCATGAACCTGAAGTTTCTCGAGACCTTCGTCTGGGTCGCCCGGCTGAAGAGTTTTCGCCTGACCGCCGACAAGCTGTTCACCACCCAGGCTTCGATCTCCAGCCGGATCGCGGTGCTTGAAGGCGAGCTTGGGGTGAAGCTGTTTGTGCGGGATTCGCGCGGTGTGAGCCTGACGCCGGAAGGCCTGAAAGTGCTGGACTATGCCGAGCAGATGCTCGACACGATGCAAGCGCTGAAGCAGTCCATCGAGACCCGATCGAGCAAGGTCGGCCGGGTGCGCATCGGGGTGATGGACACGGTGATTCACACCTGGCTCAGCCCGTTGGTGGCGCAGATGACCGATCTGTATCCCCGGGTGGAAATCGAGCTGGTGGCGGATACCTCGCTGAATCTCTGCGATCAGCTGCAAAAAGGCTTTCTCGATCTGATCCTGCAAACCGATCTGGTGCGCCATGAAAGCGTGCGCAGCCTGGAGCTGGCCAGCCACCCTATCGGCTGGATCGTCGCCAGCAATTCGATCTACAACCGCGACTACGCAAACCTCGCCGACCTGGCGCAGGAACGGATCATCACCTACTCGAAAAACTCCCGGCCGCATCAGGACATTCTGGCGCTGATGCAGGCCCAGGGCGTGCTGGCGCCACGCTTGAACTGTGTGAACTCGGTGTCGGCGATCACCCGGCTGCTGCGCGACGGATTCGGCATTGGCGCACTGCCACCGGCGCTGGTGGCCGAGGAACTGGCGCGGGGTGAACTGACCCTGCTCGACATCGATCAACGACCACCCGCTCTACAAGTGGTGGTGTCATGGCGAGTAGGTGTGGAATGGGTCGAAGAGATTGTGACGTTGTGTCAGCAGGTGCTGGAGGGGTATGCGCGCAAGGTGGGCACGGATTACATCGTTCTGAGTTGATCGTTCCCACGGCGTGGGAACGATGCATCGAGGTTTACAGCCCGCGCACATCCCGGTCTTCGATCGGCCGGCTCTGGCGCAGGCGCTTGCCGCCCAGCACCACCCAGTCGATCAGACGGAACAGGCATTCGAGGCCGAACGACAGCAGCAGCGCGCCACTCATGCCCCAGATCATCGCTTCCGGTGTTAGCAGAATCTGGTAGCTGTAGCCGTTCCAGGTTTCCTTGCGGATATCCGGATCGGCAGCCAGCACCACTTGCAGGAAGCGGATATACCACGGGCCCTGCATCGCCTGGAATTGCTTGTCCAGCGCCAGCTGACGGTTGAGCAAGGTGCTCAGGCTGTCGGCATCGCTGCGAAACACCGGGTCTTCACTGGCGCGATAGTGAGCGACCAGTGCCTGCAAATCGCCCTTGAAGAACTGCTCGGCAGTGCCCTGGAAGCCACGCAGACCGGTCTGCGCCTCGATCAGATGCGCTTCGACCCGCTTGGCGTAATCGTTGATGAATCCCGGCACCTGGACACCGATCAACAGGCCCGCCGCAAACAACACCAGCCGTAGATAACTGAGCAACATCGAGGAGAGATCCTTTATTCGGTCGTGCCCTGGCTGACGCATTCGCCGCGTCGCCACAGGCTCCATTGGCCCGGTTCGTAGCGGGTCCAGGTTTCGTTTTCGGTCAGAGGTTCGGTGGCAATCACCGTGACCACGTCGTTGGGCGTGGTTTCGGCCTGGAAGTCGACGATCACATCGACGTCCTTGAGCCGTGCCGGGCCGAACGGTGCGCGCCGGGTGATCTGCGCAAGTTTGGTCGAGCAATAGCAGAACAGCCAGTCGCCGTCGCTGAGCAGGCAGTTGAACACGCCTTTGCTGCGGTATTCGGCGCAAGCCGCGACCAGATCCGGCAGCAGCACTTCTATATCGACCGGTTCCGGAAACGCTGCACGTACGCGGTTGAGCAAATCGCAGAACGCCGCCTCGCTGTCGGTATCGCCGACCGGGCGGTAGAAACTCTTGATCGGGGTGAAATCGGCGAGCTGGCCGTTGTGCGCGAAGCACCAGTTGCGTCCCCACAGTTCGCGGACGAACGGATGGGTGTTGGACAGGCAGACCTTGCCGACGTTGGCCTGACGGATATGGCCGATCACCACTTCGCTCTTGATCGGATAACGCTGCACCAGATTGGCGACTTCCGACTCGCAGCTGGCTGCCGGGTCCTGGAACAGCCGCAGCCCGCGACCTTCATAGAAGGCGATGCCCCAGCCATCGCGGTGCGGACCGGTGCGACCGCCGCGCTGCATCAGCCCGGTGAAGCTGAACACGATATCGGTCGGCACGTTGGCGCTCATGCCCAATAGTTCACACATGTGCGGGCTCTCGTGATTACAGACGCGGCTCGACGCGCCCGCGCTGCGGATTGCTCGGCAGCGGTGGACGGCCGTAACGATCATCGCCGGCGCCGCCGAACGGTTGATCGCCGTCACGCTCGTCTTCGGCACGGGCGGCTGCGCGGGCGGCCTCGGCCTGTTCCTTGCGCGCCTTCGAAGCGCGTTCGATCGGGAAGCGGATCAGCACGAAAATCAGGTACAGGCCGAACGCGATCATCGCGTACATGAGCAATTCGGAAATCGCCCGCCAGGCGTTGTTGCCGACCTTGAACGCCAGGTCCAGCGCCGTGATGGCGACGGCCGGGGCGAATTTTTCCTTCACCGGATCGATGATGGTCGGGCTGAACAGCAACACCGCCATCAGCACACGCAGCGGCTCGCGCAGCCAGCGCCACATCCAGCGGGTCATGCGCATCCATACCAACAGGCAGCCTACGGCAGCAAAGGCGTAGAGGCCCCAGGCGATCAGATAGTCGTTCTCGGTCATGGTGTCCATGGCAAGGCAGGCAAAGAGGCGCTTATAGTAACGACTTTTCGCACATCAGGCTTCCCCGCCGTCCGTGCGGTCCTCATTTGTCATGTTCGAGAGCCCTCCATGCCCGTATCCGCCAACGTCACCAGCGCCCCGATTGCCCGCAAGGATGCCGGTGCCGACCCGTATGCCTGGCTGCAGGAACGCGACACCGACGCGGTGCTCGACTACCTCAAGGCCGAAAACGACTACCAGCAGGCGCAGACCGCCGATCAGGCAGAGCTGCGCGAAACCCTGTTCGAGGAGATCAAGGGCCGGATCCTCGAAACCGACCTGTCCCTGCCGTCACCGTGGGGTCCGTATCTGTATTACACCCGCACCACGGCGGGTGACGAATACCCGCGCCACTACCGCTGCCCGCGCCCGGCCGACGACAGCCTGACCCTCGACGAAAGCCGCGAGCAACTGTTGCTCGACCCGAATGCCCTGGCCAATGGCGGCTTTTTCTCTCTCGGTGCATTCAGCATCAGCCCGGATCACCAGCGCCTGGCCTACAGCGTCGATGCCTCGGGCGACGAGATTTACACGCTGTTCGTGAAGGAACTGGCCAGCGAGCGCATCAGCGAACTGGAATTCCAGGACTGCGACGGCAGCATGACCTGGGCCAACGACAGCCTGACGCTGTTCTTCGGCGTGCTCGACGACACCCATCGCCCGCACAAACTGTTCCGCTACCGCCTCGACGGCACCGCCGCCGAAGAGGTGTTCCACGAGCCGGACGGGCGTTTCTTCCTGCATTGCTACCGTGCCAGCTCCGAACAGCAATTGCTGTTGTCGCTCGGCAGCAAGACCACCAGCGAAGTCTGGGCGCTGGATGCCAATCAGCCGCACCAGCCGTTCACCTGCCTGGCGCCACGGGTCGAGGATCACGAATACGACGTTGATCACGGCAAGCTCGACGGCGAGTGGACCTGGTTCATCCGCACCAACCGCGACGGCATCAACTTCGCGCTGTATCAGGCGCCGGACACCGGCATCGCGCCGAGCGAAGCCGACTGGCAGAATCTGATTCCCCACAGCGATTCGGTAATGCTCGATGGCGTGACCCTAAACGCCGAAGCCCTGACCCTGAGTCTGCGCGAGGGCGGACTGCCGATCATCGAAGTGCGCCCACACGGCCTGGCGCCTTATCGTGTGCAATTGCCGGACGCGGCCTACAGCCTCTATGTGCAAAACAGTCTGGAATTCGAAAGCGACCGCATTCGCCTGCGCTATGAAGCACTGAATCGCCCGGCCCAGGTTCGGCAACTGATCCTCGCTACCGGCGAACAGGAAGTGCTCAAGGAAACCCCGGTGCTCGGCCCGTTCGACGCCGACGCCTACGTCAGCCAGCGCCTGTGGGCCACGGCTCCGGACGGCACGCTGGTGCCGATCAGTCTGGTGATGAAACGCGAAATGCTCGGCAAACCGGTGCCGCTGTACCTCTACGGTTACGGCGCCTACGGTTCGAGCCTCGACCCGTGGTTCTCCCACGCCCGCCTGAGCCTGCTGGATCGCGGCATGGCATTCGCCATCGCCCACGTCCGTGGTGGCGGTGAGCTGGGCGAAGCCTGGTATCGCGCCGGCAAGCAGGAACACAAACAAAACACCTTCAGCGATTTCATTGCCTGCGCCGAATTCCTGATCCTCAACGGCATCACCACCGCGCCACAACTGGCGATCAGTGGCGGCAGCGCCGGCGGTTTGCTGATCGGTGCGGTGCTCAACCAGCGCCCGGATCTGTTCGGTGTGGCGATTGCCGAAGTGCCGTTCGTCGACGTGCTCAACACCATGCTCGACCCGGATCTGCCGCTGACCGTCACCGAATACGACGAGTGGGGCAACCCCGAAGAGCCTGACGTCTACGAACGAATCAAGGCCTACGCGCCGTACGAAAACGTCACCGCCCAGGCCTATCCCGCGACGCTGGTGATCGCCGGCTACAACGACAGCCGCGTGCAGTACTGGGAAGCGGCCAAGTGGGTGGCCAAGCTGCGCGCGACCAAGACCGACGACAACCCGCTGCTGCTCAAGACCGAACTGGGCGCCGGCCACGGCGGCATGAGCGGGCGTTATCAGGGATTACGTGACGTAGCGCTCGAATATGCATTTGTTTTCAAGGTTCTGGGCATCGCCTGAGGAACTCCGCCGGTCACTTGGGTCTTAATTCCGGGCACCGGAAGCCGATAATCAAGTCGGCTCCCGGTGGCGAGCCTGTAACCCGACACAACAAAAAGACCGCGATGACATGTCAGAACCGACCTTACTGAACAACGAAATCCGTGACTGGCTGATGGACTGCGGCCTGTTCGATCAATTGCAACTGGCGGATTTCGCCGCCGCTTCAGGCTACTTCAGCATCAGCACCGTGGCTGAGGGCGAGGCGATCTTTCGCGAAGGCGATGCCGGCAGTTTCATGTGCATCATCCACACCGGCCAGGTGGCCGTGCAGAAAACCGGCGCTGACGGCCAGGTCATTACCATGGCCACCCTGCGCAGCGGTCGGGCCTTCGGCGAAATGGCCGTGCTCGATGGCGAACGCCGCTCGGCGACTTGCGTGGCGGCGAGCAACTGTCAGTTGCTCAACCTCGGCAAGGACTCACTGGAAAAAATGCTCAACGACGCGCCGAAAATCGCCGCCAAGATCATCCGCGCCCTCGCCGTTTCCCTCTCCAAACGTCTGCGCATGGCCGACGGCCAACTGGCGGCACAGCAGATCTAGCCGCCGGGGGATTTGGTTTTACCTTCGGGCTGTTCGATACCCGGCAGCGGCTGATCTTTGGACGGCGGGCTGGGCATCTCGATCGGCACCAGCGGTGGCCCGCCACTGCCGGAGCCGGCCTTGGGAATCGATACCGGACTGATCTGCGGATACGGCGTCGGCGTTGCGGTGCCGGGCGAACCCGGTTGCGGGGTCGGGCTGGCGGGAATCGTCTGTTGGGCCTGCACTGCAGTAATCGAGAGCGCGGCCAGGGCAATGACCGTTAGAATGGTGCGCTTCATCAAGGGCTCCGTTGCCTGAAGTCTGCTCTCAGGCTACTCCCAACGCGCCTGCTTGCCTTCCCCCTGTAGAGATTTCCATGAAACGTTTCGTTCTGCTCGACACCACGCCGATCCCTGACAACGGCGGCGCCCTGTGCCTGTTCGAGTATGGCGAGGACTTTGTCATCAAGATCCAGGGCGGCGATGGCGGGCAATTGATGAACACCCGCATGCACGGTTCCGAAGACGCATTGGCCGAGATCCCGTGCCGCAAGGTTGCCGGCCGACCAAACTCGCGGGTGCTGATCGGCGGGCTGGGCATGGGCTTCACCCTCGCCTCCGCGCTCAAACATCTGGGCAAGAGCGCCGAAGTGGTGGTCGCCGAACTGGTGCCCGGCGTGGTCGAGTGGAACCGCGGCCCGCTCGGTGAAAAGTCCGGACGTCCGCTGCTCGACCCGCGCACGGTGATCCGTCAGGAAGACGTGGCCAAGGTGCTGCAAAGCGAGCCGAACGGCTTCGACGCGATCATGCTCGACGTCGACAACGGCCCCGAAGGCCTGACCCAGAGGGCCAACAGCTGGCTGTATTCCGCCGCCGGCCTCGCCGCTTGTGCCAGGGCGATGCGACCCAAAGGCGTGCTGGCGGTGTGGTCCGCCAGCGCCGACCGGCAGTTTTCCGACAAATTGAAGAAGGCCGGTTTCAAGGCCGAGGAAGTGCAGGTCTTCGCCCACGGCAACAAGGGCACCCGCCACACGATCTGGATTGCCGAGAAGCTCAAGGGCTGAGCTAAACTTGCGTCATAACCGTCATTAGTCTTTCTACAAAGGTGAACCCATGAGTTCGTCCACCCCGACCAACACTTCGAAGCTGGATCGCATCCTTGCCGACAACCAGCGCGACAAAGAAATGGGCTACCGCGACAAGGCCCTGAAGATGTACCCGCACGTGTGCGGCCGCTGCGCCCGTGAGTTTTCCGGCAAGCGTCTGAGCGAGCTGACCGTGCATCACCGCGACCACAACCACGACAACAACCCGCAGGACGGTTCCAACTGGGAACTGCTGTGCCTGTACTGCCACGACAACGAACACTCGCGCTACACCGACCAGCAGTATTTCGGCGAAGGCTCCCTGAGCACGCCGAAAATCGCCAAGGCCACGCACAACCCGTTTGCGGCGCTGGCCGGTCTCATGAAAAAAGAAGACTGAGTCACCACTCCGATCGTTCCCATGCTCCGCGTGGGAACGATCTGTCCTGAATCTGCCCGCCCTCCCCCAATCCCCGTATAATCGCCCTCTTTTTCCCGAAGGCACCCCGCTCGTGGCAGACAAACGGTACAGCTGCATTGGTTTGTATAACCCCAAATCACCGGAAAACGTCGGTTCGGTGATGCGCGCCGCAGGCTGCTATGGCGTGTCGACCGTGTTCTACACCGGCAAGCGCTATGAGCGCGCCGCCGATTTCGTCACCGACACCAAGCGCGTGCACTACGACATCCCGCTGATCGGCATCGACGACCTGAAAAAGATCCTGCCGCTCAATTGCGTCCCGGTCGCCGTGGAACTGGTCGACGGTGCCCGCCCATTGCCGGAATACACCCACCCGGATCGCGCCCTGTACATCTTCGGCCCCGAAGACGGCTCGCTGGATCAGGAAATCCGCGACTGGTGCGAAGACGTCGTGTACATCCCGACCACCGGTTGCATGAACCTCGCCGCCACGGTCAACGTCGTGCTCTACGACCGCATGGCCAAAGGCCTGAACACCCGTTCCGGGCCGAAATTCCGCTGAAACGCCGCACATCCGATGGAACAAGCTGACCGCCAGTGCAGTCAGCTTGTTTATCCATCACTCATTGCCTGGAGAAAGATCATGACCGAGCTCAAACGCGTCGAGCGTATCGAATCCACCCCGTTCCAGACCCGTTCCGAACAGAATGTGGAAGGCTGGGAGCGCATCGGCTCGCTGGCCGGCGGCGTGATCATGGTCGGCAAGGGCCTGCGCCGTGGCGGCGTGTTCGGTCTGATCCAGGTGGCAATTGGCGGCGTGGCCATGGCCCGTGGCATCACCGGCCACAGTTCGATGAAAAGCCTGCTGGAGAAAAGCCGTCAGGATATGAACAACGTGCGCACGAAGATCGAGCGCGCCGGTGAAGAGCTGAGCAAGCTCAAAGCCAATGCCGAAGCGGCGACCAAAACCGCCACCGTGACCGGCAATGATTCGGTGAGGTCGCCCAAAGCCGGGGTCTGATCGCTACTGAAGCAACCCGGAATCAAGCGCCTTGGACGACTCGCCGATGACACTCTCGGCGAGTTGCACAAACGCCTTGGTATCCACCGTCCCCAGATGCATCGCCCCGCGCAGCACATCGTCCAGCGAGCGCTTGTTGCGGGTCTTCAGACGGATCTCGCGATCCAGCTCCTGTAACAGCAGAACAGCTTTGGAGACCTGCGCCGGACTGATCTGCTCGCCGCGCAAAGTCGTCACTTTCTGGCTGTCCTTCGCCATTTTCACCTGATACGCCTGATAACGTTCGTCGCTCATGCCACCAGCACGGCGCATCAGTTCGACGGCGTAATACTCGGCGAACCCTTCCTTGATCCAGTCACTGCGCTGCTCGTCGTTGATCCGTCCGAACACCTGCGCCAGCTCACGGACCAAAGGGCTGCTGCCGCTTTCGCTGACCAGCGGCAACCGCGTGTTGAGGTAGATCGATTCCCGCGCCGCCAGGCTGCCGCGCCACATCGGGTCGTTGGCGCCGACAATCAGCAGTTTGCCCGGATGGCGCGGATACACCGCTTGCACCTGCGGCCAGACGAAGGTCAGCAGCGTCAGCACGTCCATCCGGCGCATGCCCTGCCCTTGGGGCGACGCTACGGTGACTTCGGTTTCACCCAGCCGCGTGCGACGACTGCCGAGGTGTCCGGCGAGCATCCAGCCCGTGGGCCGGTCGAACAGGCGGAACGGATTGTCGATGCGGAATTTGTTCTTGCCGATGCGCGGCCAAGCGGTTTCGACGCTTTTCCAGCCGTCGGGCAGTTCGAATTGCAGGCGTGAGACCAGTTCGATGCCGTCCTGCTGATCGAGCTTTGCCGGCGGCACCAGTTCATCGCCGCGCATCAGTGCCCAGGTCGGCGTCATGCGCGTGTCGAAGCTGCCGTTCTTGCGGCCGTGGCTGATGCGTACGCGGTAGGTCAGGCTGGCCTTGTCTGCCGTCGGACGCCACACGCCGCGTGCCTGCTGGCCCGGCGTCAGTTGCCATTGGCCGTCGGCCTTGAAGTCGCTGTAGTGGCTGCCGTCGCCGAGGTCGAAATCCAGACTGCGCACGGCCTCGCCCTTGGCCAGGGTCAGGCGCACTTCGGCCTGATCGCTTTGCGGCAACAGGCGCACGTGGTAATCCAGATCGACTTTTTTCGCGGCCCACACCGGCGCGCTCAGCATCAGCAGTCCGACGATCAGCGTCCGGCGCAATCCCACAGCCATACACACTCCTTGTTGAAACTCGATCCTCGAGGCCTGGATCCTCGAGGGGCTTAGCCGGCCCGGAAAATCAGGTGATCTTCCCAATCGTCTTCCGGCACGCTGCCTTCGGCGAGCATGCGCCCGGACTGGGAAATCCGTTCGTGATGCACGGCGTCGCGATCACCGCAGACCAGGTGATGCCACAACGGCAGGTCCTTGCCTTCGCTGACCAGTCGATAACCGCAGGTCGGCGGCAGCCATTTGAATTCTTCGGCCTGGCCCGGGGTGAGCTGGATGCAGTCCGGGACAAACTTGATGCGATTCGGGTAATCGCTGCACTGGCAGGTTTTCAGGTCCAGCAGTTTGCAGGCGATGCGCGTGTAATAGACGCTGTTGTCTTCTTCATCCTCGAGCTTCTGCAGGCAGCACAGGCCACATCCGTCGCACAGCGATTCCCATTCCTCGTGATCCAGTTGATCGAGGGTTTTGCGTTTCCAGAACGGTTCGACTTTGGCGGCCATGGCTCAAGCATCAACATCAGGTGGTGAAAAGGCCGCCAGTCTAGTGCCCAGGGCCCCGTGGGCCAAGCGCTGGCGACTGCCGGTTGTGCAGGGCTTGTCAGTTTTTGCGCGGCCAAGTAGCTTTGCCTGTCTCAAGAAGCCCTGGCCGGGTGCCATTAACGCTCGACCGCGTTGCATTCCGGTGAACTGCACGGCTTCGGATTCAGCCCCCATCGTTCAGCCCAACTGATCCCGCCGGGTTTTGCTTCAAACCTATCCTCAAACGTAGCAAGGAATCTCTCGATGAGTGCCAACCCTCGCGTTGCCGAATACGCCATTCACCCGCAGTTCACCGATCGCTGGTCGCCCCGCGCCTTCACCGGTGAAGCGATTTCCGAGGAAACCCTGCTGAGCTTCTTCGAAGCCGCACGCTGGGCACCATCGGCGTACAACTCGCAGCCGTGGCGTTTCCTCTACGCCCGTCGCGACACGCCGAACTGGGAGCGTTACCTGGGCCTGCTCAACGAATTCAACCGCAGCTGGGCGCAGCACGCGTCGGCGCTGGTGATCGTGATTTCGAAAACCACCTTCACCGCACCGGGTGCGACCGAAGAAACGCCGGCGCTGTGGCACACCTTCGACACCGGTTCCGCGTGGGGCCACCTGGCGCTGCAAGCGAGCCTGAGCGGCTGGCACACCCACGGCATGGCCGGCTTCGATCAGGAGCTGACCCGCAAGGAGCTGAACATTCCGGAAGGTTATGCGCTGCACGCCGCTGTAGCGGTAGGCAAACTGGGTGACAAGGCAACCCTGGCGGATTACCTGCAAGCACGGGAAACACCGAGCCCGCGTCGTCCGCTGAGCGAGCTGGCGGCTGAAGGCGATTTCACCCTCTAAGCCATACTGCAAAACGAACTGTGGGAGCAAGTTTGCTCCCACAGTTTTTATCGCGGCGAATCAGTAACCGCGTGCGAAATCCACTTCCCCACGCAACGCTTCTCCCGCCTGATACGCCCGCAGATTATCCAGAAACAACTGCACCATCATCGGCGGCGAGGTCGGTGCCGAGCTGTGCCCGGTCAACAGCAGGCCCCACGCGGTCCAGAACGGATGACGTTGCGGCAGCGGCTCCTGACGGCAGACGTCGATCACCGCGCCCGCCAGATGGCCTTCCTTCAGCGCTTCCACCAGATCCGCATCGACCACCGCCACACCGCGCCCGGCGTTGATGAACAACCCGGTCGGCTTGAATTGCTTGAACAGCGCCGCGTCGTAAATGTCGTGAGTGTGCTCGGTGTTGGGCAGCAGATTGACCACGTAATCCACTTCACCCACCAGCCGAGGCAGGTCAGCCATCGAACCGACTTCGACAAACGGCGCCTGCTCCCGGGCGCTGCTGGCGATGCCGTACAACTCGACGCCGAATGGCCGCAGGAACTGCGCCACGCTCTGGCCGATGTCACCGGTGCCGACGATCAGCACCTTGCGCCCCACCAGGCTCTGGCCGGTGCGGTTGTCCCACTTGCGCTCGACCTGGCTGACCAGCCGCGCCAGTACTTCGCGCTCGTGACCGAGCATGTAGGTCAGCACGTACTCGGCCATCACCTGACCGAAAATGCCGACCGCCCGGGTCAAGCGGTAATCCCGACGCAAGCCGTCGGCCAGCAGCGGCGTGATGCCGGCCCAGGTCGATTGCAGCCATTGTGGCTGGTGGCCCTGACGCAGCAGGGTCGCCAGCAGATCCGGCTGCCCCAGCCACACCGGGCAATCGACGGCCTGGCGAGCCAGTTCGGCGGAGTCACCGCTGGTCAGCACTTCAAGCTCCGGGGCCGCCTGACGCAACAGTCGGGCGTATATCGCGTGGTCGTGTTCAGCAATCAGAACGCGCATCTTCAAACCTTTCGCAAACCGTGCAGACGGCCGTCCACTTCGTGGCAGTCGTCGCCGTAAAAACAGTTCCAGGGATTACAAGAGGCCCGGGACCGGGCCTCGCAGGTCAGACCGGGTCGTTGCGTCGCAGCAATTCTTCCGGCAAGTGCTCGATGTACTCTTCCTCGGCCGGCGGCATCTGCAGGTGGTAGCCCTGCTTGTCGAGGTTCTCCAGGACGACGGCGATGTCTTCGCTGGCCAGCTTGCGCTCGGGGGTCAGCACCAGATCGAAGGAATGCTTCGCCTTGCCGAACGCCGCCATCAGGGCTTCCGGCACACGCTCCAGCGCATCGCTTTTGAGCACGTAAAGGTACATGCCGCTTTTCTTCGAACTTTGGTAAATGGAGCAAATACGTTTCAAGGCTGTTCTCCGGCAGTGGCCAGGCTGTCGAGCAGCTTCTGGCCCATCAATTCGCGGCGCCAGCCACGCAGCGAATCAGGCAATTGGTAAGGCCCCTCGGGGAAGCCGCTTTTGACCAGCGCTTCGAGGGTTTTCTTGCGCAGCATCAGTTCCGGCGCGATGCCCAGGCGTTCAGCCTCGGCCTGGCCCAGGGCGCGCAGTTGCTTGATCAGCGCGGCGGCTTCGATCGGCAGCGGCTCCGGCACGGCTGGCGGCCACTGATCAGGCCCCACACTGCCAGAGCGCTTGATCAGATCAAGCAGAAACTCGCCGTCCTGACGCACGGTACGCGGGTGCATGTCTTCGATCTTGCCCAGCGCGCTGAGGTTGTCCGGTTGCGTGCGGGCCAGCGGCCACAGCGAATGCTCACGGACGATGCGATTGCGCGGTAGATCGCGGGCGCGAGCTTCGCGTTCACGCCAGGCGCACAGCTCGCGCAGAACGGCGAGTTGCGCGCGGGACAGTTTCCACGCCAGTTTCGCCTCGCGATACACCTCGTACGGATCGGTCTCGCGACGCAGGTTGGCGACTAGTTCGGCGCCGTCCTCCAGCACCCAGGCGAATTTGTCGTCGGACAGTTTCGGACGCAGTTGTACGAAAACTTCCGCCAGATGCACGGCATCTTCGGCGGCATAGCTGATTTGCGTGTCGGACAACGGACGCTGCAACCAGTCGGAACGGGTTTCGCCCTTCGGCAGTTCAATGCCGAGCACTTCCTGCACCAGACGCGAATAGCCCATCGAGAACCCGAGGTTCAGGTAGGCCGCAGCCAGTTGCGTGTCGAACAGCGGCGCCGGCAGGCTGCCGGTCAGGCGCAGCAGGACTTCGAGGTCTTCGCTGCAGGCGTGCAGGACTTTGAGCACCGCCGGGTTTTCCAGCAACGCCGCCAGCGGTTGCCAGGCGTCAATGGTCAGCGGGTCGATCAGATAGGCGCGTTTGCCGTCGCCGACCTGCAACAGACCGGCAATCGGGTAGAAGGTGTCGACCCGCATGAATTCGGTGTCGAGGGCAACGAAAGGCAGCTGCTGCCACTCGGCGCAAAACTGCGCGAGGCTATCGTTGTCGCGAATCCAGTGAATATCGATGGCCACACGGCTCTCCCTTCAAGAATGGCGCGCAGTATATATCGCCACCGGCGCTTTCCGCGCCTGTGCAGGGCAAGAGCGTTGATGAAATCTCCTGCCTGCCAGCAAGAATAGTCTTACAGAACAATTCCGACGGATCAGTCCTTGGCCAATACGCCGTCGATGACCGCCCCCCGGCAACCGGCAAACAGGTCCAGATCGTGCTGATAGACCTTGCTCTGCACTTCCAGCAGACCGAGCATCGAATGGAACAGGTTGTCCTGGCTCAACGGTTTGTCGCGGCTCAACTGCAGGCAATGGGTGTCGACCGAGTAGGACTTCTGATAGCTGTCGGAGAACCAGGCCAGCATCGCCACATGTTTCTGTTGCTCCGGCGCCAGCATGTACGGGGTGCCGTGCAGGAACAGGTTGTACTCGCCCAGGGACTCGCCGTGATCGGAGAGGTACAGCATGGCGGTATCGACTTTTTCCTGATTGCTGCGCAGCACATCGATCAGGCTCGACAGCACATGGTCGGTGTACACCAGCGTGTTGTCGTAACCGTTGACGATACTTTCGCGGCTGCAATTGTTCAGCGCGTTGCTTTCACACACCGGCGTGAAGTGTTCGTATTCCTTGGGATAACGCTTGAAGTATTCCGGGCCGTGGCTGCCCATCTGGTGCAGCACCAGCACGGTGTCCTTGTCCAGGTGATCGATAAAACTCTGCAGGCCTTGCAGGAGGATTTCGTCGCGGCATTCGCTGTTGGCGCACAGGGCCGGGTCTTTCAGATTGCTCACGTCCTGCAGGGTGACGCGATCGCAGGTGCCCTTGCAGCCCGACTGGTTGTCGCGCCAGATCACATCGATGCCGGCGCGCTTGAGCACGTCCAGCAGCCCTTCCTGATTCTTCGCCTTGCTGGCGTCGTAATCCTGGCGACTCATGTTGGAGAACATGCACGGCACCGAGACCGCTGTTTCCGTACCGCAGGAATGCACATCGGTGAACGCGATCAGGCCGGCTTCCTTGTCCAGTTTCGGCGTGGTGTCGCGGTGGTAGCCGAGGATGCCGAAGTTCTCCGCCCGGGCACTTTCACCCACCACCAGCACGGTCAGCGACTTGCGCGGACGGTTTTGCAGTGCCGGGTTGCGCTGGGCGTCTTCGCCAATCTTGATGAACGGTTGCCGGGCGGAAACCACCTGTTCACGCAGATAGCCGGCCGATGCACCGATGTAGTTGCTCGGCACCAGCATCAGGCGCAATTCGTGGTGGTTGCGAAACAGCGAAGACAAGCCCTGATAGTTGGCCAGTGCCACGCCACCAATAACAGCGAACGATGCTGCACACACCACAACTTTGCTTAATAACTCGCGGTGCCAGCGACGATAATCAACAGGCAACTTCCACAACAACCACGACGGCAGTACGCCCAAAAACAATAGATAGGCGAACAACTTCAATGACAGCAGATCACGAACTTCCGTGGCATTGGTTTCAGCGAAGTTGCGAAACATGCCGGCGTCAATCATCACACCATACTGACTCATGAAATAAGCCACACCGGCACTGGTCAGAAACAGCGCCGTCAACACCGGTTTCAATATCGGGCGAAACGCCAGAAAGGTCAGCACGATGTTGTAGGCCGCGAAGATCATCACTCCGAACGCAATACCCATGGCGATGCCGTCGGCAGCGGTGATCTCGAGGAGATGTTGCCAAAGTACGAAATTGAATCCGATCAAAAGAAAGGCGCTGGCAAACAACGTCACCCATTTCGGGCGCACGGCTTTTAACTTCAACATATGAGGGGGCTATTTCCTGAAAAAGAAGCGCCGTGGCCAATTGTAAAAACTTCATTGACCCGGGCAATGAAAACTCTACGTAGCCCCCCATCAATTTTTTGTGAAAAAGAAGCCAACGATTAGTTGGCTCATGAAATAACCATGAAATCCGGACATTTGTCAGGTGTGATTCAGAATAAATTACAGCTCGCTCCGGCAGAGCGCACAGGAGGCGTATCGATTTTTTAAATACCCCTCGGGATTTTCTGATTTGCCGGCGCCGGTATCGCGCCCGCCTAATCGACAGCCTCTGATTCAAAGGTCTGAAGATGGAAAACGTTCGCGCCACTGCCCGCCCCGACGTCTGGCTGATGCTCGGCATCGTCCTGGTCGCCCTTAACCTGCGCCCGTCGATGGCCGCCGTCGGGCCTTTGCTGTCGGCGATTCGTGGCGATATTCCGCTGAGCTTCAGCCTGGCATCGCTGCTGACCATGCTGCCGGTGATGGCCATGGGGCTGGCGATGTTTTTCGGGATCGGCATCAGCCAGCGTCTGGGCGAGCGGCGCACGGTGCTGCTGTCGTTGCTGATCATCGGTGTGGCGACGCTGTCGCGGCTGTTTCTCGACTCGGCGGCGCAACTGATCGTCAGCGCCGTGCTCGCCGGGATCGGCATCGCGCTGATTCAGGCCTTGATGCCGGCACTGATCAAATCGCGGTTTCCCGACAACGTGGCGCTGTGCATGGGCTTGTATGTCACGTCGATCATGGGCGGCGCCGCCCTGGCCGCCTCGTTCGCGCCTCGGGTGATGCTCGGTACCGGCAGTTGGCGTGCAGGGTTGGCGATCTGGGCGGTACTGGCGCTGCTCGCGTTGCTGTTCTGGTTGTCACAACGCGATGACGTACCTTCCGTCACCACCACTGCCGTGAAGAAGGAGGCCTTCTTCACCCATTCCCGCGCCTGGTTGCTCGCCATCTTCTTCGGTCTGGGGACGGCTTCCTACACCTGTGTACTCGCGTGGCTGGCGCCGTACTACGTGGAAAACGGCTGGAGCGAACAGAACGCCGGTCTGCTGTTGGGTTTTCTGACGGCCATGGAGGTGATTTCCGGTCTGGTGGTTCCCGCTATCGCCAACCGCAACCGTGACCGGCGTCTGGTACTGGGTGCCCTGTTGGTGCTGATCATTGGCGGATTCTGCGGCTTGATCATCAGCCCGCAACACCTGAGCCTGTTGTGGCCGTGCCTGCTGGGCCTGGGAATTGGCGGGCTGTTCCCGATGAGCCTGATCGTCTCCCTCGATCACCTCGACAACCCACAGCGTGCCGGCGGGTTGACCGCGTTCGTGCAAGGCATCGGCTACCTGATTGCCGGCCTGTCGCCGCTGCTGGCCGGGGTGATCCGTGATCGACTGGGCAGCTTCGAATGGGCCTGGTGGTCGCTGACCGCGGTGATGGTGGTCATGCTGCTGATCGTGCTGCGTTTCGACCCTCGGCAATACGCCCGGCACTTTTGCTGATCGGGCGTTGTGCACGGTGCTTCACCCCTCTGGCTAAAGGCTTCTGGCCATCTTTTACAGGATCGTTTTGACACGTCGTATTACTAAAACTTTCTGTCCCACAACTGTCCGTGAAAAATCCTACAGGGCTTTCTCCTGGCACCATCGTTCCGTTACGATCATGCGCACACGTTTGCGCGGATTCGGCGCAAGGAGCACAGCGAGACAGAACGGATGCTGAACAGTAACTTGCTTAGAAAGCTCGATATGCAGGATCTCATGGTGTTTGTCGCCGTGTATGAGCAAAGCAGCGTCACCGATGTGTCGGAGGCGCTGTTTGTCAGTCAGTCCACCGTCAGTTACTGCCTGAAGAAACTGCGTACCAGTTTTGAAGACGAATTGTTCGTCAACACCCGCACGGGCATGCGCCCGACCTACAAGGCCAGCAGCATGTATGGCCATGTGCAGAAAATCCTCGAAAGCATCAACCTGTGCCACGCCGGCGCCCCGACCTTCGACCCGATGGCGCAACCGGTGACCTTCAACATCTGCGCCCCGGAATACTTCGAGCAACTGATCCTGCCGCGCATGCTCAAGCGTTTTGACTTCGACGATCTGCCGGTGATGGTCAACATGCACAAGTTCGAAACCGACGTACCGGCGCAAGAGTTGCGCGATGGCAGCCTCGATCTGGTGATCTGTTTCGGCCCGCATTTCCACCGCAGCCATACCGACCTGAAATCGCGGATGCTGCTGGAGGATGATCTGGTTTGCGTCTTCGACAAACGTGCGACGCCGCTGGAGCCGCGCCTGAGCCTGCAGGCCTTCACCGAACGCCGGCACGTGTTCCCGACGCCCTGGACGTCCACCACCAACATGGTTGATGGCTGGCTGGCGCGGCAGGCACAGAAGCGCCAGATCGTCGCCCGCTCCAACAGCTACAGCGCGGCGTTGAAGATGATCACCGGCACCGATTTCATCCTCACCCTGCCCCGGCGGATCCAGCGCTTGCTGACCAACGACGCGGTGTTCAATCACTGCGAGGCACCCAACGGCCTGCCGGGGTTCACCCTCGACATGCAGTGGAGCCACAACGTCGATCAGGACAGCGCCAACCTCTGGCTGCGCGAGCAGGTCATCAAGACCTGCGCGGAGCTGGAGGCGGCCTGAGTCTTACACGCCGATGGCGACTTTGCTGTAGGACTCGCGGTCGATGTCGAGCAGTTCCACGCTCAACTGCACTTCGACACCGGCCGGCCACTCGCACAGCTCCTGCAGCACCGCCAACAGGTTTTGCGAGAGTTGTTTCTTGATCTCCGGGGAACGACCGCTGAGCAGCGCCAGCCTCACCGCCACGAAGGCCCGCTCGCTCATGGCCGTGCCGACCTTGAAGGTTTCGACCTTGACCGCACGGCTCTTGATATCGAACTCCGCCGCGAACTGACCGGAACCCACCAGGGTGTTGTTGAGCCGGATCAACGCCACGTCGGCGTTCAGTTGCGGCAGGTTGGCGGTGTATTCCATGTGCAGGTGTGGCATCGAAAGACTCCAAACGGTCGGCAGAAAGGCCGTACATATAACACAGCTGCGCCCTACTCTCCTGCGGCTTTTTCCGACACAGGAACGGGAAGCTCCCGACGCAGCGCCAGGGTTTCCCAGATCGCCACCAGCACCACGACTGCCGTGGTCAACGCGCCCAGCGCCAAGGCTGAAAACCAGTGATTCAGTGCCGGCGGCAACAACAGCGTGAGCACTACCAGCCCGAATACATGGGACAAGGGTGGGAACGGTCGATCAGCCATGACCCACTTGAACAGCGCATTACCGAGCAGGAACAGCCATGGCCCGGCGATGATCACGACAATGCCGGAATCGCTGGCATGATCCGGATGCACCAGCACCAGTTCATCGGCCACTGCGCTGACGATGACCCCGGCGACGATCAGCACATGCAGGTAGGTGTAGGCGATTCGCGCCTGGCGCCCGGGGTCGGCGGAATGAGCGATACGGTGGTGCGCGCGCTCCGCACCGCTGTCGAAGTACACCCACCACATGGCGATGCTGCCCAGCACCGCCACCAGAAACGCCAGCAGTCCATCGCGGCCCGGTGTCAGCTCGGCGAAGGTCGCGCCGGTCACCAGCAACGATTCACCCAGAGCGATGATCACGAACAGCGCACAACGCTCGGCCATGTGATTGCCTTCGACGTTCCAGTCGCTCAGTGACGAGCGTCCCAGTCCCGGCACCCAGAAATACAGCGACGGCGAAATCAGTTCGATCAGCAGCGCCAGCGCCCAGCAAAGCAACCGCTGCTCGCCTTCCACAAACGCCCCGCCGATCCAGAACACCCCGGACAACATCAGCCACGCGAGGATGCGCTGGAAGTTGCGCGTCATGTTCAGCGACTCGCCGCGTACCGCCCAGATTGCGAACAGCGTGCGCCCGACCTGCATGAACACGAACGCCGCCGCGAACATCAGGCCGCGCTCGGTGAATGCCTTGGGAATCGAGGAAGAGAGCAGCAAACCGGCGATCATCAGGCCGAACAGTCCGAGGCGCACCGGCAGTTTTTCCGGGTCGAGCCAGTTGGTGATCCAGGACGTGAAGATCCACACCCACCACACCGCGACCATCATCAGCGTCACCTGCACCGCACCGATAACCGACAAGTGCGCGAGCAAGGTGTGGGAAAGTTGAGTCACGGCAAACACGAACACCAGATCGAAAAACAGTTCGACCATGCCGACCTTGCCGCTGTCGAGACTGCCGCGCCCACGCAGCAAACCACGGGAAATGCTCATGGGGTCCAGGCTCCACCGAGTTCAGGTGTACTCAGCAAAGCAGCCGGACCACGGCTCGGCAAGTCAGAGCGGCGAGTGAGGCCGCTCACTCATGAACTGCTCCAGCCGCGAGCGCAGCCAGCGTTCGGCCGGGTCGCTGTCGACATGGCTGAGCCAGACCATCGACAGGTCGAGCGTCGGGGTCTTGAACGGAAACGGTTCCTTGAACAGCAGGCCCGAGGCCGCCATGGCTTCGGCGGTGTAGTCCGGCAGGCTGGCGATCAGATCGGTGCCGGCCAGCAGCGCCGGCAGTGCGCTGTATTGCGGCACCGACAACACCACCTGACGGGTTCGACCGAGGTCCGCCAGCCACTCATCGGCGTAACCACTGACATTGGCTGTGTGGGAAACCAGCACATGGGGCCGTGCGCAATATTCGTCGAGGGTCAGCGGGGTGGCGGACTTGTCGGCGCGCAGGATGCTCGGCTGGATATGCCGCAGCAGCTTGCGCTTGGCATTGGCCGGAAGGCCACGGGTCTGGCTGATACCGACGGTGATATCGCCAGCCGCCAGCAGATCGGGAATCCGCCAGTAATCGACATGCTGCACCACGAACGCCACGTTCGGTGCTTCCTGGCGCAAGGCGCGCAACAGGGGCGGCAGCAGACCGAACTCGACGTCGTCCGACAGGCCGATGCGAAAGGTCATGGTGCTGACGGCGGGATCGAAATCACGGGTCAGGCTCAGCGCCACCGACAACGAGTCCAGCGCGGGTTTCAAATGGCGATAGATGTCTTCGGCGCGGGCTGTCGGTTCCATGCGATGGCCGACGCGAATGAACAATGGATCGTTGAGCATCGTGCGCAGGCGATTGAGCGCCGAGCTGATGGTCGGCTGGCCGAGAAACAGCTTCTCGGCGGCCCGGGTCACGTTGCGTTCGAGCATCAAGGTCTCGAACACCACCATCAGGTTGATGTCGGCCTTGCGAAGTTCATTGCGGTTCATCCATTGCCCCCTGTCCCCGGATTGCGGGCAGTGTAGAAAGCCCTGTCGTTATCGTCTATGCGCGAATGGTCCAGTAGATCGTCAGAAGGCCAATCCCGACGCCCTGCCCTGCGCATCGCAGAAACATGATCCAACGATTGGAAACAAATCCCCGATAGCCAAATAACAAGGCTCCGCTAGGCTTGCGGGCATGCGTCAAACAGCTTGTCGCAATATCCCATCGCATGGAGCGAACTGAATGTATTTCGAGATTTACAGGCAATCCAAGGGCACCCCGAGCACCGGCAAGGGCCAATGGCGCTGGCGCCTGCGGGCGGGAAACCATGAGACGGTTGCCAGTGGCGAGTCGTATGTGAACAAGGCGGATTGTCTGCATGTGATCGAGCTGATCAAGGGTGTGCAGGGGGATACGCCGGTGAAGGAGATTTGAGGGCTGGCTGACAATCCTGCAGGAACTAAAAAAGCCCCGCTGATTTTCATCAACGGGGCTTTTCCGAGACTGACGCGAATCCCTGTCTTCAGAATTTCTCGGGGATGTGCCTGAAGGGATAATCCGATTCCTTGTAGCCCCCAGGCTTCTGCCGCTTGGGTAACTCAACCTTCTCGCGCGAAACACTCTTGTACGGGATGCGGCTGAGAAGATCGGAGATGATATTCAGGCGCGCTCGCCGCTTGTCATTCGAGTCGGCCACCAGCCAGGGTGCATATTCGGTATCGGTCGCCTTGATCATGTCGTCACGCGCCCGCGAGTAGTCATACCAGCGGCTGTACGACTTGAGATCCATGGGCGAGAGCTTCCAGATTTTTCGGCCGTCCTTGATACGCTCCTCCAGCCGACGGGTCTGTTCTTCCTGACTGACGTTCAACCAGTATTTGAGCAGAATCACCCCGGAATCGACGATGGCATGCTCCACCAAGGGAACCGTCCTGAGAAATTTTTCGGCCTGATTCTCGCTACAGAACCCCATCACCCGCTCGACACCGGCGCGGTTGTACCAACTGCGATCGAAGATCACCACCTCACCCGCCGCCGGTAGATACGGCAGGTAACGCTGCATGTACATCTGGCTCTTCTCACGCTCGCTCGGGGCCGGCAACGCCACCACCCGGAAGACCCGCGGGCTGACCCGATCAGTAAGCGCCTTGATCGTCCCGCCCTTCCCCGCCTCGTCACGCCCCTCGAAAATCACACAGACCTTGATGCCCTCGGCCCTCACCCATTCCTGCAGCTTGACGAGCTCAACGTGCAGTCGACGCAGCTCCGTCAGATAGTCTTTGCTCGATAGCTTCGGGCGATCTGCGGGGGTTTCTCTGGGCGTGTCTTTCTTCTTTCCCTTTGCCATGACCGAACCTCATGCATTTGGAATGCAGGAGTTTAGTCAGTTAATTCGGAGTGTGAGCAGCCTGGATGCGCTGGAGTATTGCGCTCCGCCCATTGGTGCAAGGACTGATCAGAAACAAAAAAGCCCCGTAGACTTTCATCTACGGGGCTTTTTCTATGTATGGCGGAGAGATAGGGATTCGAACCCTAGGTACCGGTGAAGGTACAACGGATTTCGAATCCGTCCCATTCGGCCACTCTGGCATCTCTCCAACGGCGCGCATCATAACAACACTTTCGTTGAATGGGAAACCCCTAAACGAAATTTTTTCCGTGCTATCAGATGCTTGCGTCGATTAAAGCGGTACGCCCAGACGGTTGGCGACTTCTTCGTAGGCTTCGATGACGTCACCGAGGCCCTGACGGAAGCGGTCCTTGTCCATCTTCTTCTTGGTGTCCTTGTCCCACAGACGGCAGCCGTCCGGGCTGAATTCGTCGCCCAGGACGATGGAGCCGTCGCTGAACACGCCGAATTCAAGCTTGAAGTCCACCAGCAGCAGGCCAGCGTCGTCGAACAGTTTGCTCAGGACTTCGTTGACCTTGAGCGACAGTTCTTTCATGCGCGCCAGTTGCTCGGCGGTGCCCCAGCCGAATGCCACGACATGGGATTCGTTGATGAACGGGTCGCCCTTGGCGTCGTCCTTCAGGAACAGTTCGAAGGTGTACGGGTTGAGCTTCATGCCCTCCTCGACGCCCAGACGCTTGACCAGGCTGCCGGCGGCGTAGTTACGCACGACGCACTCGACCGGGATCATGTCGAGTTTTTTCACCAGCACTTCGTTGTCGGCCAGCAGCTTGTCGAACTGGGTCGGAATGCCGGCCGCTTCGAGTTTCTGCATGATGAAGGCGTTGAACTTGTTGTTCACCATGCCTTTGCGGTCGAGCTGCTCGATGCGCTTGCCGTCGAACGCCGAGGTGTCGTTGCGAAACAGCAGGATCAAGCGGTCAGCGTCGTCGGTCTTGTAAACCGATTTGGCTTTGCCGCGGTAGAGTTCTTCACGTTTTTCCATGATGGGCTCCGCTTGCTAAGTAGATGGGCTAGGCGATGTGGCGCCAGTCGAGCCCTGAATCTTGATCGGCCAGTTGCAGCCAGTCCGGGTCGCACCCGAGGGTGTCGACAAAACATTGCCGGGCCAGCTGCGGCAGGTTGTTCTTGCTGCTCAGATGGGCCAGGACCAGGTGTTGCAGGCCTTGCCAGCCCAACTCGGCCACCAGGAATGCCGCCTGATGGTTGTTCAAATGTCCCAGCTCGCCGCCCACCCGCTGCTTGAGAAAGTACGGGTAATGACCACGGGCCAGCATGTCTCGGCAATGATTGGACTCGATCATCAACGCATCGAGGTCCCGATAACCGTCCAGCACCCGCTCGCAGTATGAACCCAGATCGGTCAGCAGGCCGAAGCGCCGCTGTTCCTGATCACTGAAGACATACTGGGTCGGTTCCTGTGCATCGTGGGCCACGGCAATGACCCGGATGTCCAGAGCACCGATCTGCAGCTGCTCGCCGCCGGCCACGAAGCCTGCGGGCTCAATCGGTTTGCGCATCCCGCGCAGTGTGCCGCGACTGAGGTAAACCGGCAGATTGTAGCGCCGAGACAGCAAACCCACGCCATGCACGTGGTCGGCATGTTCGTGGGTCACGAGTATCGCGCTCAGCTGCGCCGGGTTCACACCCAGGCGCAACAGGCGTTTTTCGGTTTCCCGCAGGGAAAAAACCACAATCCACCAGCACATACGTATCAGCACTGGCAATCAGCGTGCCGTTCCCTTGGCTACCGCTGCCGAGAACGGCAAAACGCATTGGATCAGCCCAGGTTGTCCTGAATCACGCTCAACACTTTGCGGGCCACATCGGCCGGCGCGACGGTGTTGATGTTTTTCTCGACGGTGACCTGAACGTTGTCGCCAACCTTGCTCAGGCGAACCTGATAACGCTCGGCACGGGCTTCAACTTCTTCCTTGGTCGGCGCACTGCCGAACAGGCTGCTGAAGAAACCAGGCTTCTCGTCTTTCTTCTCGGCCTTTTCGGCCAGGTTGATGTAGTACAGGCCCAGGCTGCGGTTGATGTCTTCAACGCGCCACTGACCTTGCTCCAGCGCACGACCGACGCTCGACCAGGCACGATCCAGATCCGAACCGACGTTCAATACCGGGTTGCCGCTGCCGTCTTCGCTGAGGGCGACACGGCTCGGGGTATCGAAATCACGGGATGCCAGCATCGACACCGAACCGCCCTTCTCGGAGGTACGGCTCATGCTCGCGAGCATGTCGTCAACCAGAGCAGCGTCCAGGCCAGTGTTGACCGAACGGTTGGTGAAATCGACGTTGGCGGTGCTGCCGGCAGGACGCTCGGCGCTGACCACGTAGATTTCACTGGTATTGCGCTGCACGCCCGGCTCGATGCGCACCCGCACGCGGGTCTCGCTGTCGGCACCGACACCAGCGGCGCTCAGGCGCTTGGCCATGGCGGCGGACAGTTCGTCGGAATGCTGCCAGGTGGTGGTGAATTCGCCGGTTTGCGGACGCTGTTCATCCAGACGGAAACCGTTGTCTTGGAAGAACTGCACAGCCACTGGCCAGACTTCGGCCGGTGGATGCTGACCCATGACCCAACGCGAATCACCGCTCTTCTGCAGCGAGTAATCGCTGGCATCCGCGATTGCCGACAGCGGCTGAGGACGCGGAACCACGTATTCGCCGGTTGCGGTGTCGTCGGCTACGTTGCGCGGGATCGGCAGCAGCGGATCCAGACGCTTGGAGGTGCTGACACCTTCTGGCAGTTGCATCGGTGCAGTCTGTTTCGCTTCCAGGTAGTCGCTACCACGGTCACGGAAATAACCTTCCGGGCCCCAGATCCATCCGCAGCCACTGGTGCTGGAGATAATCAAGGCAAGTGCGGAAAGTCCGGCCATTCGCTTCATGCGTTGTACTTCCTCAATTAAACCAGGACGCTGCACTGGCGCAGGGCCGAGCGCAACGTTTCATGACAAGGAGCGCTCAGCCAGGTCAGCGGCAGGCGAATGCCTTCGTGCATCAGGCCCATTTCGACCAAAGCCCACTTCACCGGAATCGGGTTGGCTTCGATGAACAGGTCCTTGTGCAGCGGCATCAGTTTTTCGTTGATGGCCCGTGCGGTCTCGGCGTCGCCCTTGAGCGCGGCCTCGCACAGGTCGGCCATTTCGCGCGGAGCGACGTTGGCGGTGACGGAGATGTTGCCTTTGCCGCCCAGCAGGATCAGTTCGACGGCGGTCGGATCATCGCCGGACAGCACGATGAAATCCTTGCTCACGCCATCGAGGATTGCCTTGGCGCGTTTCAGATCGCCAGTGGCTTCCTTGATACCGATGATGTTCGGCACGGTGGACAGGCGGATCACGGTCTCGGCCTGCATGTCGCAGGAGGTGCGGCCGGGAACGTTGTAGAGGATCTGCGGGATGTCGACCGCTTCGGCGATGTGCTTGAAGTGCTGGTACAGGCCTTCCTGGGTCGGCTTGTTGTAGTACGGGACGACCAGCAGGCAGGCATCGGCGCCGGCTTCCTTGGCGTTGCGGGTCAGCTCGACGGCTTCGCGGGTCGAGTTGGCGCCGGTACCGGCGATCACCGGAATGCGGCCTGCCACCTGTTTGACCACGGCTTTGATGACGGCAATGTGTTCTTCTACATCAAGGGTTGCCGACTCGCCGGTAGTACCGACCGCGACAATGGCATGGGTGCCGTTCTTGAGATGGAAGTCCACGAGTTTGCTGAGGCTGTCCCAGTCAAGACGCCCTTGTGCATCCATGGGTGTGACCAGTGCCACCATACTGCCCGCAATCATGAAACCGCTCCTGCCGGAAAAAGAGAGCGGTAATGGTACTGGCGCCAAGATGCTTGCACAAGCGAAGTACTGCGCCGCCATTCCCCTTGGCGCCGCTTTTCGCTACCCTTCAGACTTTGATCGGTACTGATCAGCTTGTGCGCCGGGTTCCTGCCCCCGTTTCGGCCTTCCAGACCCCGTTCCAGCGTCGCCGCCTTACGCTTCCTTATTATTGGAGCCGTGGCGACAGGCGAACCGGGTCTTCCGGACAGGTATGTCCCGGCACTCAACGCCCTCACCCTACCGACCGCTCATCGCTTTAGGAATGCTGCATGTCCACCCCCACAGTTCGCGAACAATTCCTTGTCATCAGTGCCCTCGGCGCCAATCCCATGGAGCTGACCAACGTCCTGTGCCGCGCCAGCCATGAAAACCGCTGCGCGGTCGTCACCTCGCGCCTGACCCGCCACGGCGAATGCAGTGCGCTGGTGCTCGAAGTCTCCGGCAGCTGGGACGCCCTGGCCCGCCTGGAAGGCAGCCTGCCGACGCTGGCAAAACGTCATTCGTTCACCGTCAACGTGGTGCGCAGCGCAGCCCTGGAAAATCGTCCGCAGGCCCTGCCGTACGTTGCCTACGTGTCCTCGGCCTACCGCCCCGACATCATCAATGAACTCTGCCAGTTCTTCATGGATCACAACGTCGAGCTGGAAAACCTGACCTGCGACACCTATCAGGCACCACAGACCGGCGGCACCATGCTCAACGCCACGTTCACCGTGACCCTGCCGGCCGGCACCCAGATCAGCTGGCTGCGCGACCAGTTCCTGGACTTCGCCGATGCCATGAACCTCGACGCACTGATCGAACCGTGGCGCCCACAGAACCCAATGTAAGGAAGCTTTCATGGCCGTAGCTATCGATCAACCGGTTGCCGACTTCGAAGCACCCGCCACCAGCGGACAGACCGTCAGCCTTTCGGCCCTCAAGGGCAAGCAAGTGGTGATCTACTTCTATCCGAAGGACAGCACCCCGGGCTGCACCACCGAAGGTCAGGGCTTTCGCGATCAGTACGCGGCGTTCAAGGCTGCCAACACGGAAATTTTCGGTATCTCCCGCGACAGCCTGAAGTCCCACGAGAACTTCAAGTGCAAGCAGGAGTTTCCGTTCGAACTGATCAGCGACAAGGACGAAGCCGTCTGCCAGCTGTTCGACGTGATCAAGCTGAAAAAACTCTACGGCAAGGAATACCTGGGCGTGGATCGCAGCACGTTCCTGATCGACAAGGATGGCGTTCTGCGTCAGGAATGGCGCGGCGTGAAAGTGCCGGGTCACGTGGATGCAGTGCTGGCCGCTGCTCAGGCGCTGGACAAGGCCTGATGCTTTCGGCGCCCTGGCGGGCGCCGAATTACTTTCAAAGCAATGGCGCCACCACCGGTTCCTTGCGCGGCCACGCATCAAGCACAGCCTTGAACAGCGTCGCCAGCGGAATCGCGAAGAATACTCCCCAGAAGCCCCACAACCCTCCGAACAACAGCACCGCGCAGATGATCGCCACCGGGTGCAGATTGACCGCTTCGGAGAACAGCAAGGGCACCAGCACGTTGCCGTCCAGGGTCTGAATGATCCCGTAGACCGCCATCAGATAGATGAACTGATCGCTCCAGCCCCACTGGAATAGCGCAATCAGCATTACCGGTACCGTCACCACCACCGCCCCGACATACGGCACCACCACCGACACGCCCACCAACAACGCCAGCAGTGCCGCGTAGTTCAGCCCGAGGGCGACGAAGGCGATGTAGGTCACCCCGCCACAGATCACGATCTCGATGACCTTGCCGCGAATGTAGTTGGCGATCTGCCGGTTCATTTCCTCGGCAACCCGGGTGATCAGCGCCCGCTCACGAGGCAGATAACCGCGCACCCATTCGCCGATCATCACCCGGTCTTTCAGGAAGAAGAACACCAGGATCGGCACCAGGACCAGATAGATCATGATATTCACCAGCAGCGGCAGACTCGACAACGAGAACGTCAGTGCCCACTGCCCGAATTTCCCGATCTCGCCGCGCGCCGCTTCGATGGCTTGCAGCACCTGCTCGTCGGACACCAGATGCGGATAGCGCTCCGGCAGCAGCAACAGCAGCGATTGCCACTTGGCGAGCATGCCCGGCAGCTCGTTGAACAGCGTGATCAATTGATGCCAGAGCAGCGGCAGCACCACGACGATGAACAACAGCAGCACGCCCATGAACAGCGCAAACACCAGCCCCACCGCCGCGCCACCGGGCATGCGCAGGCGCTCAAGCGTGACCACCAGCCCCTGCATCAGATACGCCAGCACCATCCCGGCCAGCACAGGCGCGAGCATTCCGCCAAGGGTAAGTACGGCGGTGAAGGCGAGAAACAACAACACCGCCAGCACCACCGCCTCCTCATCGGAAAAGTAGCGCTGAATCCAGTCGCGTAACACTTTGAACATCAATAATCCTTAGGTCTTTTACGCTGTCGATTTCAGGCTTTTTTCAACCAGTACCGGTAGACGCCCGCCTCGTCTTCTTCACGCAGCAGCGTATGACCGGCCAATCGGGCAAAGGTGCGAAAGTCGCGCTGCGAGCCAGCATCCGTGGCAATTACCTTGAGCACCGCGCCACTGGGCAGCTTGTTCAGCTCCATCTTGGCCTTGAGCAACGGCAACGGGCAATTCAGGCCACTGGCGTCCAGTTCACAGTCATGGGCTACAGCGTCGGTCATGCGTTACTCCGGTTCAGAGGGTCAGGCTGCCTAGAATATCTGGTCGCAAGCCCGGTGTCCGGCTACAGTAAGGTCTTTGTCGACTAAGGCTTTGTGCATGACATTTTTGCGCCCTACCCTGCTGACGCTCGCTTGCCTGCTCGCCTCACCGGGCTTCGCCGACGACTTGCCGTCACTCGGTGACGCCAGCTCTGCCATTGTCTCGCCACAACAGGAATACCAACTGGGTCGCGCCTGGCTGGCGCTGCTGCGCAGCCAGGTTTCACAGCTCAACGATCCACAGCTCAAGGACTACGTCGAGTCCAGCGTCTACAAACTGGTGGAAACCAGCCAGGTCAACGACCGACGCCTGGAATTCATTCTGATCAACAGCCCGCAGCTCAACGCCTTCGCGGCGCCGGGCGGGATTGTCGGGGTCAACGGCGGCCTGTTTCTCAATGCCCAGACCGAAGGCGAGTACGCCTCGGTACTGGCTCATGAACTGGCTCACTTGTCCCAACGCCACTTTGCTCGTGGCGTCGAGGCGTCGCAGCGGATGCAGGTGCCGATGATGGCCGCCTTGCTGGCCGGCATCGTGATTGCCGCTGCCGGCGGCGGCGACGCCGGGATCGCGACCATCGCGGGCACTCAGGCTGCGGCGATCCAGTCGCAACGGACCTTCTCGCGCCAGAACGAACAGGAAGCCGACCGCATCGGCATTCTCAACCTCGAAAAAGCCGGTTACGACCCGCGCTCCATGCCGACCATGTTCGAACGCCTGATGCGCCAGTACCGCTACGACGCCAAGCCGCCGGAATTCCTTCTGACTCACCCGGTAACCGAATCGCGGATCGCCGACACCCGCAACCGTGCGGAACAGGCCAAACCCGGCGGTATCGAGGACAGCATGCGCTATCAGTTGATCCGCGCACGGGTACAGTTGATCTACGAAGAAACCCCGGGAATGGGTGCCAAGCGCTTCCGGGCACAACTGGATGAGAACCCGAAAAACAATGTGGCCCGTTATGGCCTGGCGATCGCCCAGATCAAGGGTGGCCAGTTGAATGAAGCGCGGGAGAATCTCAAGCAACTGCTGGAGAAATCCCCGAACGAGATCATCTACAACCTCGCCCAGGTCGATCTGGACATCACCAACAATCGCCTGGCAGATGCGCAATCGCGGGTCGACCGCATGCTGACGCAATATCCAGGCAACTATCCGCTGAATCAGGTGCGTGTCGATCTGCTACTGAAGCAGAACCGCACCGCCGACGCGGAAAAAGCCCTGGAAGGCTTGCTGAAGTCTCGGCCGAACGATCCGGACGTCTGGTATCAGGTGGCGGAGACCCGCGGCTTGTCGGGCAACATCATTGGCCTGCACCAGGCCCGTGCCGAGTATTTCGCGCTGGTCGGCGATTACCGCCAGGCCATCCAGCAACTGGACTTCGCCAAACGCAAGGCTGGCAGCAACTTCCCGCTGTCGTCGCGGATCGATGCTCGTCAGCGCGAACTGATGGAGCAGGAACGCATGATCAAGGACATGATGGGATAAGCCCGCCCCAGGAAAAACTCCGGACACAAAAAAACCGCCTCTTTCGAGGCGGTTTCTTTTTTACTCAACCGCTATTGGATCATTCAGCCAGCTTGAATGTAATGAAGCTGGCACGACCCTGACGCAGAACCCGCATCGATACCGAGCGATTCTTCGGCAGTGCCTTGGCGATCTCTCCGAACTCCTTGGCCGAACCGATGGCCTGGTTGTTCAGGTGAGTGATGATGTCGCCTGGCTGCAGGCCGATCAGGGCGGCAGGACCGTCCTGCACGTCCTTGATGACCACACCACCTTTCAGGTCGTAGGTTTTCTTCTGCTCGGCGGTCAGCTCGATCACCGAAACACCCAAGCGATTGCTACTGCTCTCGGCCCCGGATTTCGGCAAGGCATCCAGCTCCTTGTCTTCGTCAGGAATTGCGCCAACCGTTAGATCGATAGTCTTGCGCTTGCCGTCACGAATCACTTCCAGACTGGCCTTGGCACCAGCCTTCAGCGCGCCGACCAGGTGAGGAAGATCAGCAGACATGACGATCGGTTGACCGTTCATGCTCAGGATCACGTCGCCCACTTGCAGGCCGCCCTTGGCTGCCGGACCGTCATCCTGGATCTGCGCCACCAGCGCACCGGCAGGTTTTTCCAGACCGAACGACTCGGCCAGATCCTTGTTCACTTCCTGGATGACCACGCCCAGCCAGCCGCGGCTGACCTTGCCACCGCTTTTCAGCTGATTGGATACGTCCATGGCAACGTCGATCGGGATGGCGAAGGAGACACCCATAAAGCCACCGGAACGGGTGTAGATCTGCGAGTTGATCCCCACCACTTCACCGTTCAGGTTGAACAGCGGACCACCGGAGTTACCCGGGTTGATCGGCACGTCGGTCTGGATGAACGGCACATAGTTTTCATTTGGCAGGCTGCGGCCAACGGCGCTGACGATGCCTTGGGTCACCGTGTGATCGAAGCCGAACGGCGAGCCGATCGCGACTACCCACTGCCCTGCTTTCAGATCCTGGGATTTGCCGAGTTTGAGTACCGGCAGATCCTTGCCTTCAATTTTCAGCAGGGCCACGTCGGAGCGCGGATCGGTGCCGATCAGCTTGGCTTTCATTTCACTGCGATCAGCCAGACGAACGAGAATCTCGTCCGCATCGGCAATCACGTGGTTGTTCGTCAGGATGTAGCCATCGGGCGAAATGATAAAGCCCGAACCGAGCGACTGCGCTTCGCGCTGACGATCACCACGCGGCGAACGCTGCTGAGGCGGCATGCCCCGCTCGAAGAATTCGCGCAGCATCGGCGGCAAGCCTTCCAGATCGGGCATCTGCTGGTTCACTTTGCGATCCGGCAGCTTTTGCGTGGTACTGATGTTCACCACCGCAGGCGATGCCTGTTCGACCAGCTGGGTGAAATCCGGCAGATTGACCGGGCTGGCTGCCTCAGCCGTACTGACTGCCGGGACAGCCTGACCGAGCACCAGCACGGCGGTGATGACAGAGAGGTAAGACTTCAAACTTGGTATCGACATACAGCTCCCGTTACGACGAGCAGGGTTAAGCGATATGGAGCAAGGAACACCGGAAACGACAGGCCGGCATTTTTGTTCCGGGAACAACAAACAAGGCCAGAGCCGAGAGGCTCTGACCTATAAAAAATTTTCGGGTTATTTGCAAATGAAAATGCTCAGCAAACATTTCATGTCTCGAACACGAAGTGGAAACTGCTGAAATCAGCTCACTGCTTGCTGGTTGCAGCGCCATCGTTGCGTATCGACAAAGCAATCCGCTCGGCAGTACCGATTGGAATTTCTCCAACCACGGTCACCATCATCTCGCCCTGTGGCGTCGTCAGACGGCGGGATACGGCAACGGTAGGACCCAACTGAGTCCGGGTATCCGTGACGACGGCACCGTTCAGTGGCTCCAGGAACACCGAGAAACGCGCCAGACCATCGTCATACAGCAGACTGTTGACCTGGGTCTTGGTGTCCGGATCTTTGTGCGAGGAACTGCTGGTGAGTTCAAAGCCCGGCGGCAACCAGTCGGATCGCCAGACCTGCGCGGTCTTCACCGCAGAAGCCTTGTCACTGTCGAGGTTGACAGGCTTGCAATCTGAGGCCGCTTGAAGATCCTTGTCGGATGGAACCTCGGCAGTATCCAGTCGAGTGAACTGGAACCGTTCAAGCAACTGCCCCTTGTCGTTGAGCAGCAACGACTTGAGTGGCAATCCCGTTTCCTTGTCCAGATGCAACTCGAATCCGTAGCGATACTGATCCCGTGGCGTCAGCGATACGATTACCGCGTCACGCCCGGCCACACGCGACTTGCCGATCACGGCAAGCTCATACCAATTCTTCAGCTTCTGTGGATCAAGAGGACGAGCGGCAGAATTCGGAGAATCTCCCAGCCCCGCAATCAGGGTGCCGCTGACACATTGAGTATGCCCATCAATGCGAACGACTTCCTGAGCAGAACCATCAAGCTGGAGCAACCGCTCGCGAACCTGCCCGTTCTGGACGCGATGCCAGATGCTGTGGGTAGAAAAACTACCGTTACGCTCGTAAACGAATGTGCCGTGGAAGCTTTGTTGCTGCTCGGCCTGGCCCAGGCGGGTCAACCAGTCCTGGGCCTCGTCGGCATGGGCTGGAACAATGAACCAGCCACTGAGCAGAAGCGAAAGTAGAGGTATGGCGCGCATGATCCTCCTTAACGGTTTTCCAGACTTGCTGCACGCGCGTAAGGCAATGCGCTTTCAGTACCCTTCAGCGCAGCTTGTTGAGCGTGTTGGCGCAGGTAACCCGGCAGACGCTGATCGTGCCAGCCTGGCTGGCCTTGCAGCACACCATTGGCCATAGGACCAGTGGCTTCAGAACTCTCTTTGTAGCCTGCCAATACCGCCGGCCCCTTGACCTGAGGAACGGCCAATGCTGGCTGATTGGATTGCTGCGCCAGTTCAACACCGGCAATTTCGTCCTGGTTATACAGACGAACGCCTGCCAGAACGGCAACCGTTACCGAAGCTGCAACGGCCAGACGCCCAAGGCTGCGCCATGGTCCGCGAGACACCTTGGCCGGGGTGGCCTCATCTTCCAGCGCAGCAGACACTGCCGCAGCGAGATCCAGGCGTGGGAGCAGAAGATCCTTGTGCATGGCTGCCCGAGCGATCTGGTAACGAGCCCAGGTTTCGCGGGTTTCAACATCATCCAGTGCGTTGAGCACTCGACGTAATTCCAGTTCGTCCGCTTCGTTATCCATCACTGCGGACAGCGATTCCTGCAGGGCTTCCCGACTCATGGCGTTCCTCTCTTGGCTGTCGCCGCTGTCTTTAGTTTTCCTGCAACAACGGCTGCAGGGCTTTATCGATGGCCTCCCGGGCGCGGAAAATCCGGGAGCGCACGGTACCAACCGGACATTGCATGACGCTCGCGATGTCCTCGTAACTCAGACCGTCGAATTCGCGCAAAGTTAATGCCGTGCGCAAATCTTCTGGCAGTTGCTGAATGGTTCGATGGACGGTGCCTTCGATCTCATCCCGCAGCAATGCGCGTTCAGGAGATTCGAGATCCTTCAGGCCGTGATCGCCGTCATAGAACTCTGCATCTTCGGAACTGACATCACTATCCGGCGGCCGGCGGCCGCGTGAAACCAGATAGTTTTTCGCCGTGTTGATGGCGATGCGGTACAGCCATGTATAAAAGGCACTGTCTCCGCGAAAGTTTCAAGCGCTCGATACGCCTTGATAAAGGCTTCTTGCGCAACGTCCTGGGCTTCATGGGTGTCGTGCACGAAACGCACGATCAACCCGAGAATTTTGTGTTGATACTTCAACACGAGCAGATCGAAAGCTCGCTTGTCGCCGCGCTGAACACGCTCGACCAGCTGCTGATCCTCTTCCTGGGTTAGCATGAACACTCCTCGATAAACTCGGAGGAGGCTTGCATGACCAGACGACCGGACTTGCAAACATAGACTCGGGCTTTTCGCAAAAGTTCTCCCCCTCCAAGCAAGTTTCCTGCGGGCTCTGATTTGGCACGCACGAAAAACGCAGCGCGGGATAAACCGGCTGCGCGAATAATCTTTTCATCGGCTCGCCGGCTAGAACCCAACCGCAGGTTCCGCATTGAAGCCGACACTGTCCCTTGTTTCGGGCAACTGTCTATTGATCTTGGGCCTCTGGCAAAAGTTCCAAATATTTATAGACGGGCCACGCCGACATTGGGCAACCGTGAGCGGAAAAAGCATGTTTCATCTGCGATACAGTCGCTTTTTCCCAAAACCGGCGAAAAAAACTTCCGACAAAGCGTCGGCATTTCATCGTCACAGTAGTTTCACAATGCCATATCCACCCGGCTATTGTGCCGCCCCACCCCTCTATATACTAGTGGGCTGTGTGGCTGTCTCGACTCGCCCATCCGCCTGTCTTGCGCCAACCCCGACCCGGGTCGCATTGAGCGGAATCCTGAAATGAGCCAACAGTTTCAACACGATGTCCTGGTGATTGGCAGCGGCGCTGCCGGTTTGAGTCTCGCGCTGACCCTGCCCGGTCACTTGCGCATCGCCGTACTGAGCAAGGGCGATCTCGCCAACGGTTCGACTTATTGGGCCCAGGGTGGCGTGGCGGCCGTGCTGGACGACACAGACACCGTCGAATCCCACGTCGATGACACCCTCAATGCCGGCGGCGGCCTGTGCCATGAAGATGCGGTACGTTTTACCGTCGAGCACAGCAAAGAGGCGATCCAGTGGCTGATCGACCAAGGCGTACCCTTCACCCGTGATGAACAATCCGGCACTGAAGATGGCGGTTTCGAGTTTCACCTCACCCGCGAAGGCGGTCATAGTCACCGCCGCATCATCCACGCCGCCGACGCCACCGGCGCAGCCATCTTCACAACCTTGCTGGCCCAGGCAAAAGAACGCCCGAACATCGAGTTGCTGGAACAGCGCGTCGCCGTCGATCTGATCACCGAACGCCGCCTGGGCCTGGACGGTGATCGCTGCCTCGGCGCCTACGTGCTCAACCGCAAGACCGGCGAAGTCGACACCTATGGCGCCCGATTCGTGATTCTGGCTTCCGGCGGCGCCGCCAAGGTCTACCTCTATACCAGCAACCCTGATGGTGCCTGCGGTGACGGCATCGCCATGGCCTGGCGTTCGGGTTGCCGGGTGGCGAACCTGGAGTTCAATCAGTTCCACCCCACCTGCCTCTATCACCCGCAGGCCAAGAGCTTCCTGGTGACCGAAGCCCTGCGCGGTGAGGGCGCACATTTGAAGTTGCCAAACGGCGAACGCTTCATGCAGCGTTTCGACCCGCGCGCCGAACTGGCACCACGGGATATTGTTGCCCGGGCCATCGACCATGAGATGAAGCGTCTGGGTGTCGACTGCGTCTATCTCGACATCAGCCATAAGCCCGAAGCCTTCATCAAATCGCACTTTCCGACCGTCTACGAGCGCTGCCTCGGATTCGGCATCGACATCACCAAACAGCCGATCCCGGTCGTCCCGGCGGCGCACTACACCTGCGGCGGCGTGATGGTTGATCAACAGGGCCGCACCGACGTGCCAGGACTGTACGCCATCGGTGAAACCAGCTTCACCGGCCTGCACGGCGCCAACCGCATGGCCAGCAACTCGCTGCTGGAGTGTTTCGTGTATGCCCGTTCGGCGGCGGCGGACATTCTCGAGCAACTGTCCGACGTCGCCATCCCTCGTGCCCTGCCCGCCTGGGATGCGAGCCAGGTGACCGATTCCGACGAAGACGTGATCATCGCGCACAACTGGGATGAGCTGCGGCGTTTCATGTGGGACTACGTCGGCATCGTGCGCACCAACAAACGCCTGCAACGGGCACAACACCGCGTGCGCCTGCTGCTGGACGAAATCGACGAGTTCTACAGCAACTATAAGGTCAGTCGCGACCTGATCGAGTTGCGCAACCTGGCGCAAGTGGCGGAACTGATGATCCGCTCAGCCATGGAGCGCAAAGAGAGCCGAGGCCTGCATTACACCCTAGATTACCCGGATCTGCTGCCCGAGGCCCTCGACACTATTCTGGTGCCGCCCACCTACGCCGGCTGAACTTGAGCCGCACACGCAGGCGTCGGTGCAGATCCGTCGCCTGCGCATCCCGGGGTACACAGATCGACCTGACCCGCCACTCCCCACGCAATCGAAAGCGCAGCACCACAATCAATGGCAGCGCCAAACTGTCCGGGCGCAACTGCACCGGCTGCCAGCCATCGGCCTGATTCCACAATTGCCAACCATCGGCGTCACGACGCAAACCGCAGAATGCCTTGGGATGACTCAGCAGAATCTGACGGGGCAATACCCACGCGGCATGGATCAGGCAGACGACTGCACCGAGCAGACTGACCCAGAAAGGGATGACAAGCAGAAACAAAGCGCACAGGGCGAACGCCTGGGCCAGGAGATACGCCGCCAGCAATTGCCGTGAGGCCTGCCAGCGGCACTCGAACGTGTTACTTGGGCTGGACACGATCCAGAATCATGCGAACCATGCGTTGCAGCTCCGGATCTTCGGACTCGCTGCGCTCCATGAACCAGCCGAACATGTCCTGATCCTCGCACTCCAGCAGGCGGACATACAGCGCGCGGTCCACCTCGTTCAGATTCGAGTAGACCTCTTTCACGAACGGCACCAGCAACACGTCAAGCTCAAGCATGCCGCGACGGCTGTGCCAAAAGAGGCGATTCAGTTCAACTTGTTCGACCATGGAGCGCTCCTCAAATAGGCCGCAAGTATACAGGCCCGAGACGGGCCGAACAGTCGGCTTTGGTCGGGCACCACCGATCCTTTATGAACTACCCATTTCAACACCACCCCCTTATGATGTGCCCCAGTCTATTTACCCTGCGATGACCCATGGCCGATTCTGCTTTTTTCTGCACCCTGTCTCATGAAGGCGTTCTCGCGGTTCGCGGCGCGGATGCCGGCAAATTCCTGCAAGGCCAGTTGACCTGCAATATCAATTACCTGAGTGACGCCCGGGCCAGCCTTGGCGCCCGCTGCACGCAGAAAGGCCGGATGCAGTCGAGTTTCCGCATCGTGCTTGAAGGTGACGGCGTGCTGCTGGCGATGGCCGGCGAACTGCTGGAACCGCAACTGGCGGACCTGAAAAAATACGCGGTGTTTTCCAAATCGAAACTGACCGACGAAAGTGCCTCATGGGTGCGCTTCGGTCTGGAGCATGGGGACGCAGCCCTGAGCAGCCTGGGCCTGGAACTGCCGGCGGACACCGACAGCGTGGTTCGCCACGAAGGGCTGATCGCGATTCGCGTCTCCCCCGGCCGTGCCGAACTCTGGGCGCCAGCCGATCAGGCCGACGCCATCAAAGGCAACCTGTCCGCACAACTGAGCGAAGCCGAACTCAATCAATGGCTGCTGGGCCAGATCCGCGCCGGTATCGGCCAGGTCATGCCGAGCACCCGCGAACTGTTCATTCCGCAGATGCTCAATCTGCAGGCCGTCGGCGGCGTGAGCTTCAAGAAAGGCTGCTACACCGGCCAGGAAATCGTTGCGCGCATGCAGTACCTGGGCAAGCTCAAGCGTCGCCTGTACCGCGTGCAACTGGACGCCAGCGAATTGCCGGAGCCGGGCACCCCGCTGTTCGCCCCGAGCCACGGCAGTTCCATCGGCGAAGTGGTGCTGGCCGCCCGCGCCGAGAAAAATATTGAACTGCTGGCGGTGTTGCAGGCCGAAGCTGCCGACGCAGGCGATTTGCATCTGGGCACGGCCGAAGGTCCGGCGCTGCACTTGCTCGACCTGCCTTACGAACTGGATCGCGACCGCGAAATCCAGCGTTGATCGCAGCATTTGTTGCAACACCCTAGAGAAATGACATGAGTGATCTGGCGGATAAGGTCCAACAGGATTTGGTTGAGGCCATCGATAACGATGACCTGGTTCTGCCAACGTTACCGGAAGTAGCCCTGCAGATTCGCAAGGCCGCCGAAGACCCGGATATCAGCGTCAGCGACCTGAGCAAAGTGATCGGCCGTGACACGGCGCTGTCGGCGCGCCTGATCAAAGTGGTCAACAGCCCGCTGCTGCGCGCCACCCAGGAAGTCACCGACCTGCACACCGCGATCACCCGGCTGGGCGTCAATTACAGCAGTAACCTGGCGATCGGTCTGGTGATGGAGCAGATCTTCCACGCCCGCTCCGAGGTGGTGGAACAGAAAATGCGCGAAGTCTGGCGCAAGAGTCTGGAAATCGCCGGGGTCAGCTACGCCCTGTGCCGTCGCTATACCCAGCTCAAGCCCGATCAGGCTGCACTGGGCGGACTGGTGCATCAGATCGGTGTGCTGCCGATCCTGACCTATGCCGAAGACCATTACGAACTGCTGTCGGACCCCGTCAGCCTCAATCACGTGATCGATCACATTCATCCGCTGATCGGCGACAAGTTGCTACGGGTCTGGGAATTCCCGGAGCGCCTCGTGGAGTTGCCGGGGCTGTATCAGGACCTGAAACGCGAATCGCCCCAGGTCGATTACGTGGATCTGGTGCAAGTGGCCAGCCTGTATTGCCACAAGGACAGCGATCATCCCCTCGCCCGGATCGACCCGCTCAGCGTGCCGGCCTTTCGCAAGCTCGGGATCGACATCGACAACAAAGCGTTGTGCGCGGATCTGGAAGAATCGCGGTCGATGTTCTACTGAGTCTCAACCCGCGATAAAACTCACCCGCACCTTCAACCCCGCCTGCTCGCCATCATGCAGCGTGATCTGCGCCAGATGCGCGCGGCAGATTTCCCCGACAATCGCCAGACCCAGCCCGGAACCGGCGACCTGCTGATTGCGCCGGTAGAAGCGCTCAAACACCCGGTCACGCTCATCCTGGGGTATCCCCGGGCCGTCGTCTTCAACCTCCAGCACCGCCGGCGACTTCACTCGCAGAATCACGTTGCCCCCCGACGGCGTGTGCGCCAGCGCGTTGTCTACCAGATTGCTCAACAGTTCGTTGAGCAATGTCGGCTCGCCGCGCAGCCAGACCGGTTCGTCCGCTTCCAGTGCCAACGCCACGCCGCGCGCATGAGCCAGCGGCGCCATGGCCATGCCTAGCTCCCGGGCCAATTGGCTCAGATCCAGCAACTGCGCGCCGCCCTCGGCAATCGCCCGGGCGCCGTTTTCCACCCGGGCCAGCGACAGCAACTGGTTGGCCAGATGGGTCAGGCGATCGGTGCTTTGCGCCGATGATTCCAGCGTGTCGCGCCAGGTTTGCGGCTCGCTTGAGCGCAGGCCCAACTCAAGACGCGCCTTGAGCGCCGCCAGCGGCGTGCGCAGTTCGTGGGCTGCATCGGCGATAAATTGCGCCTGCCGCTCGAACTGCCCGCGCAGACGTTCGGTGAAGTGATTGAGTGCCCGCACCAGTGGCCACAATTCGTGCTGCACCTCCACCAACGGCAAGGGCCGCAGATCGTCGGGCTGACGCTCTTCCACCGCCGTGCGCAAACGCTCGATCGGCCGCAACGCCGCGCTGACGGCAAACCACACCAGCAGCAATGCGCCGATTGCCAACATGCCCAGCCGCAACAACGTATCGGCCGCCAGACTGCGGGCCATGCTGACGCGTGCTTCGTCGGTTTCGGCGACGCGAATTTCCGCCATGCCGTTCATGTTCGGTTCGGTCACCGCTTTCAACAGGCTGACCACGCGCACGTTCTGGCCCTGATAGGTGGCGTTGTAAAAACGCGCGAGCGCCGGATAGCTGTCGGTTCGCGGCGTTCCCGGCGGCGGGCCCGGCAGGTTTTCGTAACCGGAAATCAGTTTCTGGTGAATGTCGTTGACCTGGTAATAGATGCGTCCCGCGCTGTCGTAGGCGAAGGTATCGAGGGCCACGTAAGGCACGTCGGCACTGAGGCTGCCGTCCCGCTGCGAAAGGCCGGCGGCGATGGTCCGCGCTGACGCAAGCAAGGTGCGGTCATAAGCAGTGTCGGCGGCTTCGCGACCGTTCCAGTAAGCGCTCAGGCCGCTGGCCAGCATCAACACCACCAGCAGCAGTGCGAGGTTCCACAGCAACCGCCAGCGCAGGCTGCTGGGCTTATGCATCGCGGCTTTCCAACAGATAACCCAGGCCACGGAAGGTCACGATGGCCACCGCATGGCCGTCGAGCTTCTTGCGCAGGCGATGCACGTAGATTTCGATGGCGTCGGGGCTGGCTTCTTCGTCGAGGCCGAAGACCTGCGACGCCAGTTGCTCCTTGCTCATCACCCGGCCAGGGCGGGCGATCAAGGCCTCAAGCACCGCCTGTTCGCGGGACGTCAGGGTGAGCAATTCTTCGCCGAGGGTGAAGCGCCGGGTCTCCAGGTCATAGGCCAGCACGCCACAGCGCTGGATGCGTTCACCGCCGAGCACACTGCGACGCAACAGGGCTTTGACCCGGGCCTCAAGCTCGGTCAGTTCGAACGGCTTGGCCAGATAATCGTCGGCGCCGAGATTGAGTCCGTGAACCCGATCCTTGACGTCGCTGCGGGCCGTCAGCATCAGCACCGGCAGGTTCTTGCCCCGTGCCCGCAGACGCGCCAGCACTTCGAATCCGTCCATGCGCGGCAGGCCGACATCGAGGATCGCCATCGCGTATTCCTCGCTGCCCAGCGCCAGGTCGGCGGCCACGCCATCGTGCAGCACGTCCACGGTCAGACCGGTGCTCTTGAGCGCCTGGGCGACGCTTTCGGCCAGTTGCAGATGGTCTTCGACGAGCAGAACACGCATGGATCTCTACCTCATTCAGGGATGGCCGGCGCCATTCTTTGCCGCGGAGTTTACAGCCGCAACCGCCGCTGTGAAGCCCGAAAACGCGTTAAAGCCCGCTGAAAGGTTAGCGAAAGGTTTGGCCGATAGAGTCGGGTTACGGAATGTTTCGGCTTCCGTCGCTGCTGCCACACAGCGATACGAAAAACGCCTCGAAGCGTTTTCGACCAATAAGAACAATAAACGGAGTACACCCCGCATGCCGTCCTTGCAGACCAAGGCTCCTACGCCTGTCCGTCCTTCCCGTTTCAGCCACACCGCCCTTGCCAGTGCCGCCGCCCTCGCCGGTTTTGCACCGATGAGCTACGCCGATTTCATCGAAGACAGTTCCGCCACCTTCGAAACCCGCAACATGTATTTCAACCGCGACTTCCGCGACGGCACCAGCGCCCAACAGTCCAAGCGCGACGAGTGGGCCCAGGGTTTTATGCTCAATCTGCAATCGGGTTACACCGACGGCACCGTGGGGTTCGGTGTCGATGCGCTGGGGATGTTGGGGGTCAAGCTCGACTCGAGCCCCGACCGCACCGGTACCGGCCTGCTGCCGACCCACGATGACGGGCGCGCGGCAAACGAATACTCCAAGGTCGGCCTGACCGGCAAAGTGAAGATCTCCGCCACCGAACTGAAGATCGGCAGCCTGATTCCGGAACTGCCGATTCTCAAGCCGAACGACGGGCGCATCCTGCCGCAGACTTTCGAAGGCGGTTTGCTGACCTCCAAAGAGATCAAGAACCTGACCTTCACCGGCGGGCGCCTTGAGAAAGCCAAGGACCGCGACAGCACCGATTTCGAGGACATTGCCCTCAACAACAAGAACGGTCGTTTCGCCGGCACCGTCGCCGGCAAGCACTTCGACTTTGCCGGCGTGGACTACAAGTTCACCGACAAGATCACCGGCAGCTACCACTTCGCCCAACTCGACGACGTCTACAACCAGCACTTCTTCGGACTGGTCGCCTCGCGGCCGATGGGCCCGGGGACTTTCGCCACCGACCTGCGTTTCGCCGTCAGTGACGATCAGGGTGCAGCCCGTGGCGGCAAGATCGACAACCGTTCCCTCAACGGTCTGGTCAGTTATGCCCTGAGCGGCCACAAGTTCACCGCCGGTTATCAGCACATGTCCGGCGACAGCGCCTTCCCGTATGTCGATGGCAGCGACCCGTACCTGGTCAACTTCGTACAGATCAACGACTTCGCTGGCGCTGAAGAACGCTCGTGGCAGGCGCGCTACGACTTCGACTTCGCACGCCTTGGCATCCCCGGCCTGAGCTTCATGAGCCGCTACCTGAGCGGTGACAACATCAAGCTCAAGAACGGCGACGAAGGCAAAGAGTGGGAGCGCAACACCGAGATCAAATATGTAGTACAAAGCGGCGCCCTGAAGGACGTTGCCGTGCGTTTGCGTAATGCCACTTACCGTTCCAACTACTCCGCTCGCGATGCCGATGAAGTGCGTCTGCTGGTGAGCTATAGCGTTGCCCTTTGGTAATTCAGTACGTCCATAACAACAACTCCCAAGGAGACATAGATGAACTTATCACTGCGTAAAGTCGCTCTGGCCGCTGGCGTCATGCTGTTCGCCGGTCAACTGATGGCTGAACCGAAACGTCCGGAATGCATCGCCCCGGCCTCCCCCGGCGGCGGTTTCGACCTGACCTGCAAACTGGCGCAAAGCGCGCTGGTCAACGAAAAGCTGCTGACCAAACCGATGCGCGTGACCTACATGCCCGGCGGTGTCGGCGCGGTGGCGTACAACGCCGTTGTAGCCCAGCGTCCGGCAGACGCCGGTACGCTGGTTGCCTGGTCCAGCGGTTCGCTGTTGAACCTGGCGCAAGGCAAGTTCGGCCGTTTCGATGAAACCAACGTGCGCTGGCTGGCAGCGGTCGGCACCAGCTATGGTGCCATCGCGGTGAAAAGCGATTCGCCCTACAAAACCCTCGATGATCTCGTTCAGGCACTGAAGAAAGATCCGAGCGCCGTGGTCATCGGTTCCGGCGGCACCGTCGGCAGCCAGGACTGGATGCAGACCGCGCTGATCGCCAAAGCCGCCGGGATCAACCCGCGCGACCTGCGTTACGTCGCCCTCGAAGGTGGCGGCGAGATCGCCACCGCCCTGCTCGGCGGCCACATCCAGGTCGGCAGCACCGACATCTCCGACTCCATGCCGCACATCCAGAGCGGCGACATGCGCCTGCTGGCCGTGTTCGCCGAAAACCGTCTGGACGAGCCGGAAATGAAAGGCATCCCGACTGCTCGCGAGCAAGGCTACGACATCGTCTGGCCGGTGGTTCGCGGCTTCTACCTCGGGCCGAAAGTCAGCGACGAAGACTACGCCTGGTGGAAAGGCGCCTTCGACAAACTGCTGGCTTCCGAAGAGTTCGCCAAACTGCGCGATCAGCGTGAACTGTTCCCGTTCGCCATGACCGGCCCGGAGCTGGACACCTACGTGAAGAAGCAAGTCGCGGATTACAAAGTGCTGGCCAAAGAGTTCGGCCTGATCCAGTGATCGTCTCTGTCTAGCGGCCATGGCCTCGCGCATCGAGGTCGTGGCCCAGGAGTAACTCATGCTGATTCAACGCATTTTTGCCTCGGTGTTGCTGCTGGCCTGTGCCGGCCTGGCACTGATGGCGTGGCCTTATCAGGCTGCGTTTTCCTACGAGCCGGTCGGCCCGCGGGCGTTTCCTCTGCTGATGCTCGGCCTGATGAGCCTGGCGCTGCTGTACATGGTGTTTCGCCCGACACCGATCAAACACAGCGAAGACGAGCCGCCGCTGGACCGCGAGACCCTGACCAAGATCAGCATCTGCGTGCTGTTGCTGCTGGTGTTCGCCGGTCTGTTCGAGCCGCTGGGTTTCATCCTCAGCAGTTGCCTGATCGGCATCCCGATGGCGCGCCTGTACGGCGGCCGATGGTTGCCCAGCATCGTGGTGACCACGCTGATGGCCATCGGTCTGTACCTGCTGTTCGACCGTCTGATGGACGTACCGCTGCCCCTCGGCCTGCTCGACGTTCTGGAGAACTGATATGGATACGCTCGGATATTTGGGACAGGGCTTCGGCGTCGCGCTGAGCCCGTACAACCTGGTCACGGCGCTGACCGGTACGCTGATCGGCACCGTGGTCGGCCTGCTGCCGGGCCTGGGCCCGATCAATGGTGTGGCGTTGCTGATTCCGATCGCCTTCGCCCTTGGCCTGCCGCCGGAGTCGGCGCTGATCCTGCTGGCGGCGGTGTACCTGGGCTGCGAATACGGCGGCCGGATCAGTTCGATCCTGCTGAACATTCCCGGCGAAGCCTCCACCGTGATGACCACCCTCGACGGCTACCCGATGGCCCGCCAGGGTCTGGCCGGGGTCGCGTTGTCGCTGTCGGCATGGAGTTCGTTCATCGGAGCATTCATCGCCACTTGCGGCATGGTGCTGTTCGCCCCACTGCTGGCGAAATGGGCGATTGCCTTCGGGCCGGCGGAATATTTCGTACTGATGGTGTTCGCGATTGTCTGCCTCGGCGGCATGGCCGGTGACCGACCGCTGAAGACGTTCATTGCAGCGTTGATCGGTCTGTTCCTGTCCAGCGTCGGTATCGACGCCAACAGCGGCGTGTACCGTTTTACCGGCGACAACATTCACCTGACCGACGGCATTCAGTTCGTGGTGCTGGTGCTGGGCCTGTTCTCGATCAGCGAAATCCTTCTGTTGCTGGAGAAAACCCATCGCGGCCAAGAAGCGGTGAAAGCCACCGGGCGAATGATGTTCAACTTCAAGGAAGCGGCGTCGGTGTTCGCGGTGAACATCCGTTGCGGCCTGCTCGGTTTCATCATGGGCGTATTGCCGGGCGCCGGCGCGACCCTGGCCAGTGCCGTGGCCTACATGACCGAGAAGCGCATTGCCGGTGCCGACGGCAAATTCGGTGAAGGTGACAAACGCGGTCTCGCCGCCCCGGAAACCGCCATCGGCGCATCCGCCTGCGGCGCGCTGGTGCCAATGCTGACCCTCGGTGTTCCGGGTTCGGGCACCACGGCGGTGATGATCGGCGCGCTGTCGCTGTACAACATCACTCCGGGCCCGTTGCTGTTCCAGCAACAACCGGACATCGTCTGGGGCCTGATCGCCTCGCTGTTCATCGCCAACATCATGCTGGTGATCCTGAACATCCCGATGATCCGCATCTTCACCCGCATCCTCGCCGTGCCGAACTGGGCGCTGGTGCCGGTGATCGCGATCATTACCGGGATCGGCGTGTACGCCGTGCATGCCACCACGTTCGACCTGTTCCTGATGGTCGGCATCGGCATCTTCGGCTATATCCTGCGCAAACTGGACTTCCCGCTGTCGCCGGTCCTGCTGGGGTTCATCCTCGGTGGTCTGATGGAGCAGAACCTGCGTCGTGCGCTGTCGATCTCCAACGGTGCGCTGGAAATCCTCTGGTCGAGCCCGATCACTTTCGGCGTCTGGGTGCTGACCGCGATCATGTTGCTGATGCCGCTGCTGCGTATCTGGCGCAAACGTTCGGTCGCGCGGCGCGCAATCGCCGATGTTTGATCGGTCCTTCAAAACCTGGTGGGGAACCCCGCTGGTCGGTCTGCTTGGCGGTTTCATCGCCAGCCAGATCGGCTGGCCGCTGCCGTGGATGGTCGGCTCGTTGCTGGCGATCATCCTGGTGCGCTGCCTGACCCCGTGGCAACTCACCGAAATCCCTGGCGGCCGCAAGTGCGGCCAGTGGATCGTCGGGATCGGCATCGGCCTGCACTTCACCCCGCTGGTGATGGAGCAGGTGTTGAGCCATTTCGGCCTGATCTTCTTCGGGGCGCTGGTCACCAGCCTGTCGGCAGTGGTTGGCGTGTGGCTGATGCGCCGCACCGGCGAGGATCGCGCCACGGCGTTTTTCTCCAGCATGCCTGGCGGCTCCGGCGAGATGGTCAACCTCGGCGCACGCAACGGCGCGATGCTCAGCCATGTCGCGGCCGGGCAGAGTCTGCGGGTGCTGGTGGTGGTGCTGTGTGTACCGGCGGCATTCAAATATCTGCTGGGCGATGGTGCCCCGATTTCTCACGCCGGCAGCGTCGATTGGCGCTGGCTGGCGATTCTGTTTCCGGCGGGCGGCTTGCTCGCGTGGCTCTGGCAACGCCTGCGCCAGCCCAATCCATGGCTGTTCGGGCCGTTGCTGGTCAGCGCGGCGGTGAGTATCGGTTGGGATCTGCATATCGGTCTGCCCAATGGTGGCAGTCAGATTGGTCAGTGGCTGATCGGCAGCGGACTGGGCTGTCACTTCAACCGGCAGTTCTTCCGCCGAGCGCCGTCGTTCATGGGGCGCACGCTGATCGGCACGGCGCTGACCATGTTGATCGCCACATTGGCGGCGTTGGGGCTGAGTGCAATGACCCATCTGGATCTGCGTTCTCTGACTCTGGGTATGATGCCCGGCGGGATCGCCGAGATGAGCCTGACGGCGGAAACCCTGCAACTGTCGGTGCCGCTGGTGACGGCGATGCAGGTGATGCGGCTGTTGTTCGTGTTGTTTCTGGCGGAACCGTTGTTCAAATACTGGAACCGCCAGCCCTGAGTTTCAGACCACCGACGGCAGGCGCCACTCGATCGGCGCTTCGCCGTTCTGCTCCAGGAACTTGTTGGTACGGCTGAAGTGCCCGCAGCCGAGGAAACCGCGATAGGCCGACAGCGGCGACGGGTGCACCGAGGTCAGTACCAGATGCTTGGTGGCGTCGATCAGCTTCTGCTTGCTCTGGGCATGGGAGCCCCAGAGCATGAACACCAGATGCGGCTGCCGCTGGCTGACCACTTCGATGATCCGGTCAGTGAAAAACTGCCAGCCCTTGTCCTTGTGCGCGTTGGCATTGGCGCGCTCGACGGTCATGGTGGTGTTGAGCATCAACACGCCCTGATCGGCCCAGCTCTGCAGATAGCCATGGTTGGGGATGTCGATGTTCAGATCGCGTTTCAACTCTTTGTAGATGTTGACCAGCGACGGCGGCGCCGGCACGCCCGGTTGCACCGAGAAGCACAAGCCGTGGGCCTGGCCCGGGCCGTGGTACGGGTCCTGGCCGAGGATCACCACTTTCACCTTGTCCAGCGGCGTCGAGTTCAGTGCATTGAAAATCAGCGGTCCCGGCGGATAGATTTCCTTGCCGGCCGCCCGCTCCTGCTGCAGAAAATTGCGCAACTCTGCCATGTAAGGCTGGTCGAATTCGGCACGCAGTGCCTCCTTCCAGCTCGGTTCGAGTTTGATACGGTCGTCAGCAGTCATGGTCATACCCGGCAAAAACAATGGGGCGAACCCTAGGAAAGCCGACCACGCTTGTCAATTGATCTGACGCAGATCCGGCACTTTCCCACACAGCGATCATACTGATCGTTCAAATTCCCGATCGAGGTCACGATGAATCTGCACTTCGAAGAACTGACCGGCACCGACGGCGCGCGCATCGGCGTGGCCACTCTGGATGCCGAAAAGTCGCTCAATGCGCTGTCCCTGCCGATGATCCACGCCCTGAGCGACAGACTGAACGCCTGGGCCAAGGATCCGCAAATCGTCTGCGTGCTGCTGCGCGGCAATGGCGCCAAGGCCTTCTGTGCCGGTGGCGAGGTGCGCAGCCTGGTGGAAGCCTGCCGCGCCCACCCCGGCGAAGTGCCGCCGCTGGCCGCGCAGTTTTTCAACGCGGAATACCGTCTCGACTACAGCCTGCACACCTACCCGAAACCGTTGATCTGCTGGGGTCATGGTTATGTGCTCGGCGGCGGCATGGGCCTCTTGCAAGGCGCGCACATCCGGATCGTCACGCCGAGCAGTCGTCTGGCGATGCCGGAAATCAGTATCGGCCTGTACCCGGATGTCGGTGCCAGTTGGTTTCTGTCACGACTGCCGGGCAAGCTCGGTTTGTTCCTCGGCCTGACCGGCGCGCACATGAATGGCCGCGATGCGCTCGACCTGGATCTGGCCGACCGCTTCCTGCTCGACGAACAGCAGCAGGAACTGATCGATGGTCTGCTGCAGTTGAACTGGCAGGAACAGACCGCGATGCAGCTCAACAGCTTGCTGAAGGCGTTGCAGCAGGAAGCCGTGGCGCAAATGCCTGAGGCACAATGGCTGCCGCGTCGTCAGACAATCGATGATCTGCTGGATGTCAGCGACGTGACCTGCGCCTGGAAAGCCATCAGCCTGCAACGGGACAGCAACGACCTGCTGATTGCCCGGGCGGCGAAAACCATGAGTGAAGGCTCGCCGCTGACCGCGCATCTGGTCTGGGAACAGATCGTCCGCGCCCGCCACTTGTCACTGGCCGAAGTCTTTCAGATGGAATACACCCTGAGCCTCAATTGCTGTCGGCATCCGGAGTTCAGCGAAGGGGTTCGCGCGCGTTTGATCGACAAGGATCACAAACCGCATTGGCATTGGCCGGATATCACCCGGGTGCCGGAAGCGGTGGTCGAGGCGCACTTTCACAAGGTCTGGGAGGGGCGGCATCCGTTGGCGGATCTGTCCAGTTACTGAAATCCGGGCATAAAAAAAGCGGCGCTCAATGCGCCGCTTTTTTGCGGTTGGTTACCAGCGGTTGCCGCGCCAGTGATCGCCACGGTCATGGTTACCACGACCGCGGTGATCGTCCCAGCCACCACGACGGTGGCCATCCCAGCGTCCACGATCATCGCCGTGCCAGCGGCGGCTCTCGTAGTAGCGCGGGGCCGGTTGGTAGTACCGGGGCGCCGAGTAATAACGTGGCGCCGGTTGATAATAGCGTGGTGCTGGCTGGTAGTAGCGCGGGGCTGAATAGTAGGTGCTGCCACCGCTGTAATAAGTGCCGCCACCTGTGTAGTAAGCCGGTGCGGGGGATGTGTAGACCTCTGACCTGTAATAGCTGTCTCCGTAGGAATAAGGGACGCAACCGGCAACGGAAAAAAGCAACGCGGCGAGCAGAAGAATTCGGCGATACATGGCGGCCTCCTGGACCGCGGGTAGCCACACCAGCGACGCTGGCAGGCGTCAGTCTTTCATTCGGCGACTGACGAAATATCTGACAGCGTTTTCCGAATCTGGTGCGTTTCTGTAACAAGTTGAAACATGTGATTGATGAAACCTTGTTCACGAAAACGACGCCGCATTCAGCCGCCGATCAGTGATGCCAGCCGTGATAGCCGCCGCGATAACCTCGCCCGTAGCCTCGATACCCGTAACCGCCATAGTAGTAACGCGCGCCACCGTAATAGCGCGGGCCGTAGTAGCCACCGTAGTAATAGGGCGAGTAATAGCCGGGATAATAATAAGGCGCGGAGTAAACGTCGTAGCCGCCACCGTAGTAATAACAGCCGGACAGCCCCAGACCGAGCACCGCTCCCAGCAGCACCCGACGCAGCAATTTTGCAGTACTCATGACGGCCTCCTGGAAGACCTGTGACAGCAGTCGGCACAGACCGGCTGACAACAGATTTGACTGGCTGACCGCTGCCGAGTGCCAACGTCCATCGCCCGTCGGATCAGCGGCGCAACAGGCTGCTCATTTCAGGCAAATATGCCGCAACCTTTTCCCCGTCACTGCCACTAGAATGCTGCCATCGGGCCACCGTCAACGGAATTGCCAATGCCGCTCAGATCTGCGTTTTACTCCCAACGTTCGCTGGTATTGACGCTGGTCGCCCTTCTCGGCGCAGGCTTCCTCGCCACTTCGCTGCTCAGCTACTACGCCTCGCGGGCCTCGATCCGCGACAACATCGTCAACACCGAACTGCCGCTGACTTCCGACACCGTTTATTCGGAAATCCAGAAAGACCTTGTCAGACCGATCCTTATTTCCTCGATGATGTCTCGCGACACCTTCATGCGCGACTGGGTGGTGAACGGCGAGAAAGACAGCGACCAGATGACCCGCTACCTCGACGAGGTCATGACCCACTACGGGGCCTACACCGCGTTCTTCGTCTCCAACAGCAGCCACACCTATTACCACGCCAAGGGTGTGCTCAAACAGGTGAAGATCGACGAGCCGCGCGACGCCTGGTACTTCCGCGTGCGCGACATGAAAGATCCCTACGAGATCAACGTCGACCCGGATCTGGCCAACAAAGACAATATGACCTTCTTCATCAACTACAAGGTCTTCGATTACAACGATCGCTTCATCGGCGCCGCTGGCGTCGGGCTGACGGTGGACGCGGTGATCAAGTTGATCGACAAGTATCAGCAGCGCTATCAACGCAGCGTTTACTTCGTCGACACCTTCGGCCGACTGGTACTGACCGGCGCCGAGGGCGGTCCGGAAGGTGCTCGGGTCGGGAAAAGCCTGACGGATCTCGACAGCATGAAAGGTCTGGTCAGCCAGTTACCCAAGCCCCACAGCGGCAGTTACGAATATTCCGCCCACGGCCAGGGACATTTCCTCAACGTGCGGTTTATTCCGGAGTTGAACTGGTACCTGTTCGTCGACAAACGCGAAGACGGCGCACTGAGCGAGATTCGCCAGTCGTTGTACCTCAACCTGCTGATCTGCCTGCTGGTGACGTTGATCGTGCTGGCATTGGTCAATCGTTTGATCAAACGCTATCAGGACAAGATCCACGCCCAGGCCACCCTCGACAGTCTCACCGAACTGCCCAACCGCCGGGGCTTCGACCTGCTCGCCGGGCAGGCCTTGCAGGAAGCCCATCGCGAGCCGAAACCGCTGACGGCGCTGCTGCTGGATCTGGATCACTTCAAGGTGTTGAACGACACCTACGGGCACATGGCCGGCGATCAGGTTTTGATCGGTTTTGCCCGGGACCTGCAAAGCTGCCTGCGCCATTCCGACATCGTCTGCCGTTGGGGCGGTGAGGAATTTATCGTTCTGCTGAAGGACACCGACGGCGAGACCGGTCAGAAGATTGCCGAAAAGATCCGCCAGCACGTCGAACAGCATGAATATGCCTACAACGGTCACACCCTGAATCTGACGGTCAGCATCGGCGCCACGACTCTGCAACGAGATGACACCTTGCACAGCCTGCTGTCCCGGGCCGATCATGCGATGTACCGGGCGAAACAGACCGGCCGCAACCGCATCTGCGTGGAAATGCATCAATCGACCTATGCCTGAGCCCCATGAACAAACCTGACCTCTGCCCGGCCTGCGGCGCCCGCAACGACTGCACCCTGGCCGACCCGCGCACCGCCGACCGCGCCTGCTGGTGCTACGGCGTGTCCATTGACCCGGCAGTGCTCGAAGCCCTGCCGCCGGAACTGCGCGACAAGTCCTGTCTGTGCCCGCGTTGCGCCCGGGTCGAGGCGCAACTGCAAGCGGCAAAGCCATCGATCCCGTAAGATGCGCGCCCCGCTCCCTGCCGATTCCTGATCATGCGTGTCGACCGTTTCCTCAGTAACCTGCCCCGCTTCAACCGCAAGCAGGTTCGCCTGTTGCTGGTGGAAAAGCGCGTGCGCATTGACGGAAAAGTCGTCAGCGATCCCCACAGCGAAGTCCTGGAATTCAGCCGCGTCGAGGTCGACGATGAAGTGCTGCAAACGGGGAAACCGGCGCGCTACTTCATGCTGCACAAACCCCAGGGCTACGTCAGCGCGACGCGCGATCCCGAGCATCCGACCGTGCTCGACCTGATCCACGAGCCGGACAAGGACGACCTGCACATCGCCGGGCGTCTGGACTTCAACACCACCGGGCTGATGCTGATCACCAACGACGGCAGCTGGTCCCGGCGCCTGACCCAGCCGCAAACCAAACTGCCGAAGGTCTATTACGTCGAGACCGAACAGGACATCGGCCCGGAATATGCGATCAAGTTCGCCGAGGGGATCTACTTCGCCTTCGAAGACCTGACCACCCAACCGGCGCAGCTGGAAGTGCTCGGCCCGCGAACGGCACGGCTGAGCATCGTCGAGGGTCGCTACCATCAGGTGAAGCGCATGTTCGGCCACTTCAACAACAAAGTACTGCGCCTGCACCGCGAATCCATGGGCCTGCTGCACCTGGATAACGCGCTAAAACCGGGCGAATACCGCGCCCTGCGCACCGAAGAGATCCATTTGTTCTAAGCCGCCGACCGCTCAGCAGAAGTTGTCGAACAATTTACCAACGGCACTTGCGCGATCCGGATCCCCCTGCTTGAATCAGGACGTCGGCCAAATTGTGACCGATGAGTCACACATAACTTCTAAGAAACCTTTTGCCGGTAGAGAGCCCTCAGGGCTCCGCCTCAGCCGGCAGATTGCCCGCCAATAACAATACCCGTCGACCTGCCATTCCGGATCGACATGGGCTCCAAAATTCCAGGCGTATGCCTACCTGTCACAAAGCTCGTGCAATCTCTATTTGCGCGCATACCCGCTTGCCAGGAGTCTTATGACATGAGGCCAGAAATCGCTGTGCTGGATATACAGGGTCAGTATCGGGTTTACACGGAGTTCTATCGCGCAGACGCCGCGGAAAAGACCATTATTCTGGTCAACGGCTCGATGGCCACGACTGCGTCGTTTGCACAGACCGTGAAAAATCTGCACCCGCAATTCAACGTGGTTTGCTACGACCAGCCCTACGCGGGCAGGTCGAAAATCCACAATCGCCACGAGAAACATCTGACGAAAGAAGTCGAAGGTCTGATCCTGCTGGAGCTGATCGACCACTTCGCCGCCGAACATGTGCTGTCGTTTTCCTGGGGCGGCGCCGCGACCATGGTCGCTCTCGCGCACCAGCCCCGGCGCATCGAAAAAGCCGTGATCAGCTCGTTCTCTCCGGTGGTCAACGCTCACATGCTCGACTACCTGGAGCGCGGCGTCGAATGCCTCGGCAAACGCGACGGCGACCGGGTGGGCCACTTGGTCAACAACACCATCGGCAAGCACCTGCCGTCGTTGTTCAAGCGCTTCAACTATCGCCACGTGAGCAGTCTCGCCGAGCACGAATACGGGCAGATGCACTTTCACATCAGCAACGTGCTGAACAGTGATCGCCAGTGCTATCTGAACGCGGCGAAGAAGATCAACGTGCCGGTGCTGTTCATGAATGGCGAATGGGACGAATACACCGCCGCCGAAGATGCCCGGCTGTTCGGCAACCACGTGGCGCAAAGCACCTTCACCACCCTGCAGGCCACCGGGCACTTCCTCGACATGGAACACAAGTCCGCTTGCCGGGACAGCCAGAACGCCCTGCTCGGCTTCCTGAAACCTGCACAGCAGCCCATCAGCCGAACGCGTCACCCGTTTACTCAGGATCACCATGCATTGGCCGTTTGAAACAGCGTCGTCGCGAGCAAGCCTGCGGGTCTGAGATAAAGCCGTCCTCCAGCCCGCAGCGTTTGCCCGCGATTGACCGATCCGGCTCTGATTCAGGCTTTTCCGCTCGCCACACGCAAAGAAAACTTCAAATCCGTGGCCGAGTCTGGTACAAAGTCAGCCGCTCTGAGCGGGTGTCGTATAATGGCATTACTCCAGCTTCCCAAGCTGATAACGAGGGTTCGATTCCCTTCACCCGCTCCAATCGAATTCATGTCCTGCGTCGTGGTTTGACGGGGGATGCGCAAACAGAAAAAACCGGCCTTGATGGCCGGTTTTTTTGTGTCTGGGGTTTAAGGTCTGCTGCTCGTCCGGCAAAGAACAATTCAGAAACACACCGTTGATTGCAGATACCGTATCCCTCTCTACTCTTCACTCTCTCCAGCGACAAAAAATACAGTTTGCTCAAAGGAATGATCCATGCGCACGGTTTTCCCATCAAAGCTTTGACCGATTGGAAGCCACCACACTGCGGTAAATCCAGAGCGCAAACGGTAAATGACCTTTCAACCGAAGAGGGTTCATATCCAGTGCAGGAAGACAAAAGGCTTGGAATGACGGATGAGGAACAGGCCAACTGGGACGATGCGATCAGGTTCGCACGATCAAACAAGAAGGCTATTGGCAAGCGACTCACGGATCAGACCCGGTATCCGCCCGAAAAAGAGCCTGTTTCAGTTTTTATGGCTGGATCGCCCGGCGCTGGCAAGACAGAGGCATCATTAGCCCTGCTGAACCTTTTCTCTGATACGCCCATCCTGCGAATTGATCCAGACGAACTCAGAACCGAATTTGAAGCCTACCAAGGGGGCAATGCCTGGCTTTTCCAAGGCGCCGTTTCAATTCTGGTAGGGAAGCTGATTGATCTTGCCCTGGATCGAAAACAATCTTTCCTGCTCGATGGGACGCTTTCGAATATAGAGATCGCAAGGAACAATGTGCGGCGTTGCCTGGACAAGGGGAGATTCGTTCAAATTCTCTATGTCTATCAAGACCCCAGGCTTGCTTGGTCTTTTGTCACGGCTCGTGAGGAAGCCGAAGGACGGAGGATTCGACCGGAGCATTTCGTCGACCAGTATTTTGCAGCACGTGACGTGGTTAACACGCTTAAGCTAGAGTTTGGCAAGGATCTTCATGTCGATCTGCTTGTGAAGCACATTGATAATTCTGGCCGTCTCTACAAGGCTGGTGTTGACAAGATCGACTACCATATCCCGGAGAAGCATACGAAACACGACCTGATGGTCATGCTTGGGATAATTAACGGAGTAACCCCATGTTTTCCATGAAACTCGGATCCCCAAAGGAGTCCACGAGTCCATTCGCAGACTTCATTCGTAATGCGAAATCGGAAGAAAAAAAGCGCGTTTACAGTGAAGTGCTGACCGAAGCCACCAAAAAACAGAATGAAGTGATGCTGGCTGCACGTGAAAAGCAAGCCTGATTACGTTAGTGGATTCCAAAACTGCCCGGCCAAGTGCCGGGCTTTTTCATTCTGCCGTTGACGTGTTTTACGTGCTCTGGTGTACATCTGACATTGTTGGCGGAGGTCTCACATTAATCAGCGGCTTGGGATGTATTTTCTTCGATGAGCGGCTGCACCGACGCCGTCCGCCACGCTTCTTCCGTCCGACGCTCACCTAATGGATGTGCGTAGTTGTGCTTTTTCCGCTCAGCCTCGGGTTGTGAGGCTTTGTGGTTCAGTACGAACCATGGGGGCTGCTGCCCTTACTGCTCCATCGTGATCAGCTTATCGCTGCAAATTCCGCATACGTATGATCCTTCTCCGACGGCGTAGTCAGGTTTAAACCCTCATAAGCAACGCTCCGTATTCAGGCCAAAGAAGCTGGTAACCAACCGGCTCAAGGATTGACCATGAACGACACTGCTATTCCCGAGGGCTTCACTCCGCTGACCCGCAGCAGCCCGCTGCTTGACTTGCTTGGCCCGATCTATACCAGAGGCAGTGGCTTGCAACTGGAAATCGGTCTGCGGACAGACTCACGACACGCCAATGGACGGGGCACTTTGCATGGCGGGGTCCTGGCGACATTGGCGGACGTCGGCATGGGTTACGCCATGGCATTCTCCAGCGACCCTCCCCTGCCATTGATCACGGCGAGCATGACCCTGGACTATCTCAGCGCGGTGCAGATCAATGAGTGGCTCGAGGTACGCGTTGAGCACTCCAAAAAAGGACGGCAGCTGGCGTTTGCCACTGTCGGTTTGCACGTCGGTGATCGAATGGTTGCCCGTGCCAGCGCAGTGTTCGCTGTGCCGCAGTAGTACCCCACCCAAATCCAACCGGTCTTGATGACCGGTTTTTTGTGTCTGGGATTTGGAGCCAGCCGAATGAATCAGAACACACTCAACAACGGTGCACGCGTAACTCAACTGCAGCTAACTCCATTTAATTGTGAGCTATCACGACTAAACCGAGATAAGACCCAAACTGTTGGAGTTAGAAGCAGCCAGCGGTTTCCACCTTCACGCGGGATCAGTCGCGCGTTCTGGCCTCAGTCTCGCGTCTGAGACCGGTTCATCCTTGTCGACGCATATATTCCGCAAAAAGTGGGACGGTGAAATTCAAGTAGCCGTGATCTGTGCTGTAGATCATTCCTTTAGAGATTATGTTGGCCCGAGTCGGACCAAGCGATGACTGTGTACGCCCCATCGCTTTCGCAATATCGGCCATTGCATAGGGCCCATCACCGAGCTCCGACATCGTCTTCACGAACTGCACTTCCGACTTTGTCAGTCGATCGATACGCACCCTGAAAAAGCCCGCATCAAGAGAAGCCAACGTCTCCGCGTATGAATGGTCCACATCTTCGACTGTTATTTCAGGCCCTTCAGCGTTGTTCCAAGCAGTGGATGCCCACTCCTGGAGGAAGAAAGGATATCCTCTCGTCCGATCAACGATATTGCCAAGTGCTGCGAGTTCGATCGAAGCCTCCTCATCCGAGATAGGCTTCTGAACTGCTTGAATTGCAGATACTTGATCAAGCGCATCAACCGCAGGGTATAGAAAAAGCCGTTCTGCATAGGATTTTGCTTCACCTGCCAAACGAGCAACTTGAGGAAGGCCAGCGCCGACAAGAAGTACGGGCAGCCCTTCTTGCGACATGTGGTGAATCGACACTATAAGCGCGGATAAATCTGCTTCGGAAAGGTACTGAACTTCATCAATCAGAAGAATCCAGCCTTTACCAGCTGCTTGTGCAGCTTGACCTATCACGGCAAAAAGGTCTGGAAGATCGTATTGAAGATCCCCGCTGTCAGCGAATCCTGGCTCAGGCTCGACTCCAATCTCCACGCCTGCGATATCGATCTTGAAAATAGAGGCGAAACCGCGCAAACCATTCAGTCCACGAGCCGCAATTTGCTTGGCAGCTTCCACAGCAGAAAGTGAGCGCATGACTTTCCGCATTTCAGGAAAGAGAAGGCGTGCAAGGCTTTCACGCTCCGGAGCCTCTACCTTTGAAACGAGAAGCCCCTCTTCCCTCGCAATTTTTCCAATCTCGTTCAGCAGTACCGTCTTACCTGTACCCCTCAATCCAAGAAGCATGAGGGATCGGGTGCTTCGTCCGTTGATGGCTCGCCCACATGAAATCCTGGCTGCCTCAAGAATTGTGTCGCGTCCTGCCAACTCAGGCGGCCTGCTTCCTGCACCTGGAGCGAATGGGTTACGGTATGGATCCATGAAAGCCTCACAAATGCTTGTCTCTACACGAATATATCGATGTATAGCAGATATCCCTATACACCATTAGATTTCACTATATTTCGCTATTTATTGGGCTGAACTCTGCCACTTACACAAGCATTGCGTCTGAAACACTGACTCGAAGCTTCGACAACACTCAACGCTTTGCAGCCAGGTTGAAATGAAACTAAAAACCGGTCGCTATGACCGGTTTTTTTATGCCTGCCAGAACAGCTGCGATTCAGCTCTTCACCTCAACATGATCCAGCGCCTGATTCACCGCCAACTCCCCCAGCATCACGACCTGCGCAATCCCCAGCGCTGTCCTGCGATGGGACGGCTCGAGCACGGCGGCGAAGTTGCTGAGCATTTCGCTGGCCGAGCCCAGAGATTCGCAGGCGTTGGCGAGCAGGGATTCGGTGTTGTAGGCCGGGTTGGCGAGGAACATCGGTTCAGGCTGGTTGGTCGTGCCCATGACATGGGCGCCGGGGCAGAGGTAGTGATCGAGGGCGCGATTGGCGGCGTCGTTGAGTTTTCTGGAGTCGATTGAGGTGTAGGGGGACGTTGGGTCGGTTTCGACTTCTGGGGGATTCGGTGTCGGCTTCTTCATAATGGCTTCTTTCTAGTCGATAGGTGGAGCTGACCTACTCGGTTCCAATCGAAGAGGTGGCAGCTGTACACGAGTTGGAACCCGGGCGAAAAAAGCCAAAAGCCCGACAGACTCGAAGTCTCTCGCGCACAGCCGCCATAACAGAGTGCACACCATGAAGGCGGGCAAGCATACGTCATGAAAGCTGCTTTTGCTTTTTTGGTAAGCCGCGGGGTTCCAATCCCGATCGCCGATTCATCAGCGACCCTCACAGGCTAGAGCCCGCACTTCCGACGGACAACCTGAAAACCTTGTGGGAAGGATCAGCAAACAAGAGCAACTCTTTAAACATCCCGAATCGAAAAACCACGTTTACAGATCCCCAACACTCGTTCGGTTCTCACGCTCGCCACGACCCGCTAGCATTTCCCCATCACCCACCACCCTCCCCCTGCGCGGCCATCGACGAATACGCGCCATCACGTTTCGAGGGACTTCAAATCGTGGCCGTTGAGCCACCCGAATCAAATTCAAACGAGCACCAAACCATGACCCAGAACATCTACGACGACCCCGAATTTTTCCAGGGCTACAGCCAGATGAACCGCTCCATCGGCGGCCTCGACGCCGCGCCGGAATGGCCGGCGCTGAAAGCCTTGTTGCCTTCCCTGCACGGTTTGCAGGTGGTGGATCTGGGCTGCGGCTACGGCTGGTTCTGCCGCTGGGCCAGCGAGCAAGGTGCAGCCGAGCTGCTGGGGCTGGATGTCTCGGAGAAAATGCTCGAACGGGCGCGGGAAACCACCTCGGCCGCGAACATCCGCTACGAACGTGCCGACCTGGAACAGCTCGACTTGCCTGCGTGCACTTTCGATCTGGCCTACAGTTCGCTGGCCCTGCACTACATCAAGGATCTTTCGGCGCTGTTCGCCAAGCTGCACGCGGCGCTTAAACCTGGAGCGCATTTCGTGTTTTCCATCGAGCACCCGATCTTCATGGCGCCGCGTAATCCGGGCTGGCTGGTCGACAGCGAGGGCCACAAGCGCTGGCCGCTGGACAGTTATCAGATGGAAGGCGAGCGGGTTACGAACTGGCTGGCGGACGGCGTGATCAAACAGCATCGTACGGTAGGCACGCTGCTCAACGCGTTGATCGGCGCAGGCTTCACGATTCAACACGTCAACGAATGGGGCCCGAGCGGTGCAGAAGTGGCCGCACAACCGGCGCTCGCCGAGGAGCGCGAGCGGCCGATGATGATGCTGGTCGCGGTACAGCGCTGACCGCAAAAGAAAGGGCCGATCCAATCGGCCCTTTTTCATTTCAACGTGTGGCGACGATGAACAAACGCGGAAACGGCAACAGCACCGAACCATCCGCCAGCGCCGGATAAGCCTTCGCAACCTCCGCCAGATAATGCGCCAGATACTCCGCCCGCTCCGTTTCCGTCAGCGGGCTGAGGAATGGAATCAAACCGCTGCCCTTGAACCACTCGACAACACCTGAAGCGCCGCCCGCCAGTTGATGGTGATAGGTGGTGCGCCACACATCGACCTGCGCGCAATACGGACGCAGCATCGAGAAATAGGCGCTGGCATCCGCCATCTCGGTCCGCTGCCCCGCCGCACCGGCCAGTTTGCTGGCCCAGGGCCCGTTGGCAGCGACTTCGCGCATCAACCGATGAGATGACTCGTTGAGATTGTCCGGCATCTGAATCGCCAGACTGCCACCCTGCGCCAACTTGCCCGCCAGCGCCGGCAACAACGTCCCGTGATCCGGCACCCACTGCAACACCGCGTTGGCGAAGATCACATCGAACGGCCCTTCATCGGCCCACGTATCAATGTCCGCCACCTCGAACTGCAGCTGCGGCAGACGCTTGCGCGCGGCGTCGATCATGTCCGGCGAACTGTCGAGCCCCTGCACGCTCGCCCCGGGAAACGCTCCACCAGAAGCTCGGTCGAGTTGCCGGGGCCACAACCGATATCAACCACGGAACGCGCCTCTCGCGTGGGAATCGCTGCCAGCAAGTCACGGGCCGGGCGGGTGCGTTCATCTTCGAAAGCGACGTATTGTTTGGCGGACCAGGTCATTGCGTTCTCCTGTCTTGGACGTCTTGGCGAAAAAGCGGCTGCCCTCACGATACAGCGAACGTGTTTATCTGCCTTCCCCTACCTACGTCCGATATCGCCGGAATCACGGTCTGCGGCGACTTCCATAGAGAACAGAAAACTGTAAGCAGAATTTTCCCCCTCCCCCGCTGTCTGAATTTCAAGCTCCCCCACAAGGAACACCGCCATGAAATTCGCAAAGATTTCCCAGACGCTCGCACTCTGGGCCGGCAGTCCGAAGACGTTCATGGGGGCTTTGATTCTGATCGGGTTGTGGGGGTTGAGCGGGCCGATTTTTCATTTCAATGACACCTGGCAGCTGATCATCAACACCTCGACCACGATCATCACGTTTCTGATGGTGTTCCTGATCCAGAACACCCAGAACCGCGATACCGACATCCTGCATTTGAAGATCGACGAGTTGTTGCTGGTAACCAAAGAAGCGCAGAACGCGATGCTCGGGCTTGAAGCGCTGGATCTCAAACAACTTGAAGCGTTGCGCAAACACTACCGGGCATTGGGTGAAGGCGAGGTTTTCAACCTTGACGGGTTGGGTGAAAAGAGCAAACCGAAGCAGGACCTGAATGACTGTTGAGCAAAAAAACGGCGCCTTGAGCGCCGTTTTTGTTCGACCCGGTTTCAGCGACTGGCTTGCAGCGCCCGCGCCATTTCCAGATGGCTTTGCAGTTTCGGCAGGGTCTCGTCGGCGAAAGCCTTGATCTCCGGCACGTCGGTGGTCTGGGCTTCCTGCTGGATCTGTTCGATGGCTTCTTCCGTGGCTTTGACCTGGCTCGCGGCGTAAGCCTGATCGAAAGACGCGCCGTCCTTCACTTCCGGAATCAGCGCCTTGGCCTTGTCGGCGATTTCTTCACGGGGGGCGATGGGCAGATCGAGTTTCTTGGCGATTTTCGCCAGGTGCTGGTTGGCCGTGGTGCGGTCGTTGATGACCACGATGGTGTAATCCTTGACCTCTTTGGATTCGGCCTTGCTGTGGGCCTGGCGGCTGGCTTCGATGTCGGCCATGCCTTTGGCCGAGGCTTCGTTGATGAAGTCGGCGGGCGACTGGGCAAATGCACTGCCGGCACTCAGGCCCAGCAGGGTGACAAAACTGATGTTGCGTACTCGGGTGGCCATCCGGCTCATGGTCGCGCCCTCCTTCTCGGCAAATTCAAGCGGGAGCTTGCGCCCCCGCCTCTCAATCAAAACAACCTTCGCCGACTACTTCGATTTCTGAGCGGGCTTGCGGCCCATTTCAGTTTTAGGTTCTTTATCGACAGTCGTGGTGGTGGTTTTCCCACCCTTGCGACCGGCTTCAGAGGCCTTCGTTCGATCGTTGGCAAAGTTTCCCGAGTTCGAGTTTCTTGAGTTAGGCATGATTCTCTTCCTCTTGGTGTTGATCGTCAGCGAGCAACTGCCCGCCTGGATTGAGAATTCGCCAGCCCCCAAAGGTTTAGAAAAGTTGCCGTTGCCGCGACGAACGGCGGCCGCCGGTCAGATATCCCGCGCCCGATGATTTTCCCGTTTGGCGGCGTACATCGCCTGATCGGCGTGACGAAACAGTTGCTGCTCGTGATGGCCATGTTCGGGAAAACGCGCGACGCCGATGCTCGGTTCAATGTGCAGGTTATGCCCGTCCAGACGCATGGGTTGCACCAGCACCTGTCGGATCTTTTCCGCCACGCTGTCGGCATCGTCGGGGGCGTGGACGCTGTGCAGCAGCACCACGAATTCATCGCCGCCGATCCGCGCCACGGTGTCGGTCTCGCGCACGCAGCCCTTGAGGCGGTTGGCCACGGTCTGCAGCAGCATGTCACCGACGCCGTGGCCGAAGGTGTCGTTGACCTGTTTGAAGCGATCCAGATCAACATACAGCAGCGCCATGTGCCCGGAGGTTTCCCGAGCGCTGGCCAGCGCCGCCTTCAGCCGATCACGCAGCAATTCGCGATTGGGCAATTGGGTCAATTGATCGTATTGCGCCATGCGACGCAGACGGGCGTGCAATTGCTGGCGTTCGATGGCGGTGGCGACCTGGGCGCAGACGTATTGCAGCAGTTCCTTGTCGCGCTCGGTGTAGCGCTCGCCGCCGGGCAGGCTTTTGACGATCAGGGCGCCGATGGTGCCGTTCTTCGAGTTCAACGGCACGCCGAGCCAGCACGGTGATTGCTGCCCCGCCACCAGCGCTTCGAAGCCTGCCGGGGCCTGCGGACAATCCGGAGTCAGCAGGATCGGCTGGCCACTGCGGATGACCTCGGCGCACAGCCGACCGGTCACAGTGCCGGGTTGCTCCGGTTGCAACTCGTCATCGTCGACGTGATAGGGAAAATTCAGTTTTGCGCAGTGTTCGTCGTACAGCGCCACGGAGAAATTCAGTGCCGGCAGCCACTCGCCGATGATCGTGTGGATGCGTTTGAACAGCGCCAGCAGATCCTCCGCCGCATGGGCCGCTTCGGAGATCGCATACAACGCCGCCTGTCGGGATTCGGCCAGTTTGCGCTCGGTGATGTCCCGGGCCACGGCGATGCGCAGTTGATCGACTTCCGACCAGCGCGCCGACCAGAGGATGTGCACAAGGCTGCCGTCCTTGCGCACGTAGCGGTTTTCGAAATTGTGCTTGGGCTCGCCGCCCATGATCTCGCTGGCGGCGGCCAGGGTGCGTTCACGGTCGGCGGGATAGACGTAGTCGATCATCGACTGGCCGATCAGCTCATCAGGGGTGTAGCCGAGAATCCGCTCGCAGGCTGCGCTGACAAAAACGAAGCGACCTTGTTTGTCGACCGCACAAACGGCGTCCAGCAACAGATCGATGTAACTCGCCAAGGGCGCAGAATTTCGGCTTTCCATGGTTCAGCGTGGGTGTCCGGGCAATGCAGCACTGATCAACCGTCCCTGACCTCGACCTCGCATCCCAGCGATTTTCTTCAAGTCTTGCTCGGCATCAGCCCCGGCAACGCGTGCACCAGAGCATTGATGGCGAAACCGATGAACATTACCCCGCACAACCGGGTGATGGCCAGTTCATGGCGCTGATACAGCGTACGCACCTGACGGGCGCCGACAACGCCAATGAGAATAGCGTAGGCGAGCAATCCGCCGAGGAAACTCAGGGCAATCAGCATCGGCAGCATCGACCAGTTGAGCAGTTCGGCGCGGCTCGACAGCAGCGCGGTGAACGTCGCCACCGCCACCGGGTAGGCCTTGGGGTTGGTCAGCCCGAACAGAATGCCGTGCCAGAACGGCTGACGCGCCGCGCCCTGGGGCTGGTCGCCGCTGCTGCGTTTGGCCCGCACGGCACGCCAGCCGAGCCAGAACAGGTACAGACCGCTGAGTACGCCGAGCACATCGAATGCGGTGCTGCCGATTTCCCGGGCGCCGACAATCGCGATCAGCGCGGTGCTGCACCAGATCACATCGCCCAGCAGATGCCCGCACAGGAATCCCGCCCCGGCCCGACGACCGCGCGCGGCGCCGATGCCGAACACCGCCAGCACACCCGGCCCCGGCGTGATGCCGTAGATGAAACCCGAGGCCAGCACGGCCATAAGCAACGATGGAGTCATGGAATACCTGCAAGCGCCGGAAAACGTGGCCGCCAGTCTATCCCAGCGGTTTGTGAATATTCACGACTCGTTGAAAAAACGCATCCCCGCGTAGGGCTTTTGCCGACACGCGGCCAGTCGCGAGGCCAGATCGCCGACATGGGCTTCGAGCTTGTGACCGTCCGGGTCAAGGAAGTAGAACGACGCACCTTCGCTGCGGTTGTCGCGCCATTCCTGCACGTTGGCGGCACGAAGCTGCTGAACGAACAGCGGAAAGTCCGCCGCGGCGAGGCTGAAGGCGTAGTGGGTGTAGTCGGCGGCAGGCTCGGGTTGGCGTTACGCATCGAGGGACAGGCACAACCACAGGCCCGGGAGCGAGAGATAGGCACCGGCGTCCCACGTGGCCTCGACTCGCAGGCGCAGCACGTCGCGGTAGAACGCGAGGCTGCGGTCCAGGTCGCTGACGGCGAGGGTCAGGTGGTTGAGGCCGGTGAGCATCAGGTCAGTAACCTCGGAGGTCTTCGGGGATGGTGTATTGCTTGCCGTCGTAGGTCAGGGTGATTTGGGTGTTCTTCAGATCGGTGGTTTTGGAAACGCACTCTTTGCTTGACTGGGTCGAGGTGTACACCACACCACTTGAGGAAACGATCAGGTCAGCGAAGCCATTATGGCTGAATGGGCCGATTTCCACGGTCCTGAGGATTTTCGTGTCTTGGGTATCGCACTCACCGCTACCCTCACCAAATTCCTTGCGAATGACCAGCCCTTCCAGCACCGGTCGCAATTTGACGCCTTCGCGTACATACAGCGCCAGATCGGTTTTCGCGTAGGGGTTGGCCCGAGAAAGCTGATCGGCAAACTTCGTACGCAGGCCAAATGCGCGAACGTCGGACGCCAGGCGGTAGCGAGCCGTGTCGATGGTCAGGTCCTCGAAACGGATGGCATCGGAGTTGTAGGCTCCAGGCTTGGCGTAAGTCGCCAACGGCTTGGCATTCGCGGCGTTGAGGAGCGACAACTCCAGATCGAACACGCCGTCGTGATCACCTTCGGAGTCGGACACGAATGTGGACTTTGCCGAGATCGCCTTGTCCGGGAAGGCCGGCCACACTTTGCAGCGTGACAGGGAGTGACCGTCGAATTTCTTTATCTCACAGGCGGCGTGGGCCTGAGTGGTGACGGCCAGAAAACCGAGGGCGATGAAAAGTCGGGTTGGGGTAAGCATTGTTCTTCCTTGAAATAAGTCGCGTTGGCTCTGTATCACTCGATGGCTTTGAAACCTTTAGGCAAGACGTAAGATTTCCCGTCGTAGCGAAGGGTTGTCAGCACAGGTTTACCGGTTGTGGTTTTCTCTTCACAAGTGTCTGGATTACCTTTTCCAACAACTCCCGTCGTCACCGATTTGACGATCAGATCGGCGTAACCATGAGAACTGGTCTTTCCAATTTCGATAGTGCGCAGAGTACTGGCGCGCTCGCCCGCACAATTTCCATCCCATTCTCCGTTGTAGCGATACATCACAAGCCGATCCAGAACTGGCCGTAACGTGTCGCCCTCTTTCACGTAAAGGGACAGCGAAGTCTCATCCAGGGGATTGACGCGGGAAGAGCCTTTGAAACCGACCCGTACACCAAAAGCCCGAATTTCAGGGGTCAATTTGTAGCGCGCGGTATCGAACTCCACACTTTCCAGCGCGAAGGCATCGGACAAGAATGCAGAAGGCTTGTAATAGGTGGCCAGAGGTTCTGAAACTTCGACCGAAACGACAGAAAGAGAAAGGTCGTAACTACCGACATCACCGGTTTTGCCATACACCGGATCCGGCTCAAACTTCGAAACCGCATTCAGCGTTAGTCCGGGATACGCCGGCCACTCCTTGCAAACGGAAAAATCCCGCGGGTTCGCCACCGGCGCAGGCACACAATCAGCCAACACCTGCCCCGCCATCAACGCCCCACACAGCGCCAGACACCCCATCACCCCAGACTTCACTGTCACGCCCCACTCCTTGATGTTTTTCAGCCGCGCACTATCCCCTCCCCGATCCGCCGATTCAACCAGTTCAACGCCTGATCCCCACCCCGCCGCTTGTGCCACGCCGAGACAAAGGTAAACGGTGCGATCTCGAACGGCGGCGGCACGACGATCAGCGAGTCATCATCCACATCCTTCAACGCCCGCGAAGCCACCGTGAGGATCAGGTCCGTGCCACTGATGAACTGCGGCGCGACGCTCCAGTGCGGCAGGCTGACGGCGACGCGGCGGCGCTCACGCAGGGCGGTCAGGGTACGTTCGATTTCCGGGGTGCCGCTGCCGCGCATTTCCAGCAGAACGTGGGGTCGGGAAAGGTAGGTTGGCAGGTCGAGAACATATTCGGCGGGAAGGCTCTGGCGATCCAGCAGACAGACGTAGCGCTCTTCGAACAGCGGCGTGCTGTGCAACTCGCCGGGCAACTCCGGGAGCACGCCGGCAGCCAGGTCGATGTCGCCGTTGAGCAGCCCCTCGACCATCCCTTCGCGACTGGCATGGCTGATTTGCAGGTCGATGCCCGGAGTCTCCGCGCGCAACGTGCGAATCAGGCCGGGCAGGATAATCGCCGCGCCGTAATCCGACATCGCAAGCCGAAAGGTCCGGCGGGCGAGGGCCGGGTCGAAGGTGTTCGGCACCAGCAGCGATTGCACCTGGGCCAGGGCCTCGGCCAGCGGCGCAACCAGTTCCAGCGCCCGTGCGGTGGGCGCCAGGCCCGCACCGGCACGTACCAGCAATGGATCACCGAGCAAGTCGCGCAATCGGGCCAGCGCATGGCTGACCGCCGGTTGGCTCAAGTGCAGACGCTCGGCCGCACGGGTGACGTGCTGTTCGCTGAGCAAGGCGTCGAGAATCACCAGCAGGTTGAGATCGATGCGCCGAAGATCATTCATTTGATGCATGTTCCGCATGACAAAACAGAATTTAAATCTGCGCGACGAATACCCTAGAGTCCAGCAAAACCTTGCTGGAGAACGATCATGAGTACGTTGCAGTGGACCGGTCTGTTGCTGCTGGCGGCAGTAGCCGGGGCCGTCGTCCCGTTTCAAAGTGCAATCAATACCAATCTGGCCCGAGGGTTGGGCCATCCCTTGTGGGCGACGTTGGCGTCCTTGCTGGTCAGCGTGCTGGTGTTGTTACCGGTGATTGCCGCGCTGCGTTTGCCGTTGCCATCGCTGGTTTTCATCGGCAAGGCGCCGTTGTGGATGTGGGCCGGTGGTGCGTTCGGGGTGTGTTTTGTGGCACTGGCGGTGGTGCTGGTGCCGAAACTCGGGGCATCGGGTTTTGTCGCGCTGGCACTGGCCGGACAGGTACTGGCATCGATGGTGCTGGATCACTTCGGGTTGTTCGGGCTGCTGGAGAAGCAACTCACATTGCCCCGGGTATTCGGCGCGGTGTTGCTGATGGTGGGCGTGGTGCTGATCCAGTTTTCCCCGGCGCTGGAAAAGAGCGCCACCGCCGCTGGATAACAGGGCAAAGGTAAGCCCTTCACTATCAGGGTTGTCGGGCATTTCACCGCCTTACAACTCTGCGAGGTATCGCCCTACAAGCAAAACTCCAACAGCCCTCAGCGCTATCGGATATGGCCGATTCTGAGCCTGCATCGCTCTCTGTAAAGTCTGGCAACACACACAAACTGAAACACCTCATGGATTGCCATGCTCAAGGAGAGCTGCTTTGAACCATCTGCCCGATACCACCGCCAACACCTTCTCCAACTACCGCAAAGTCATCGCGCTTGCCGACCACGACTGGGAGGCCGCCGAAGCCGGAAAAATCGCTGCTCTCAACGTCGAAGTCCAAGGCTGCAACCAGTTGCTCGATCAGCACGGGCGCCAGTTCCATCATTTCTGCACCACGTCCTATCTGGGTCTCGATCACCATCCCGCCCTGCTGGAAGGCGCCATCGCGGCGTTACGGGAAACCGGCACACTGCGCGTAGCCAATTCGAAAAACCGCTGCAAACTGGCGCTGCTCGATCGGTACGAAAGCGAGCTGTCGCAATTGTTTGGCGCGGTGTGTCTGAGCACTCTGTCCTGCAGCGCCGCGAGTGCGGGGATCCTGCCGCTGTTGGCCAGTGGTGTGTTTACCCAGGGCCGTCCGCCGGTGATGGTGTTCGATCGTCTGGCTCACTATTCGATGAGTCACCTGAAGGCCAGCTGCGCCGATGAAACCCGCGTGCTGACCTGTCCCCACAACGACATGGATTTTCTCGAATCGGTGTGCCAGCGCCACGCAACGGTCGCCTATATCGCCGACGGTGCCTACAGCATGGGCGGCGTGGCCAATCTGGATGGTCTGCTGTACCTGAAAGAACGTTACGGCCTGTTTCTTTATCTCGATGATTCCCACGCGTTGTCGGCGGTCGGCAGTAACGGCGCCGGTCTTGTACGGCCAAGAATGCCGGCACTGGAGGAGGACTGTCTGATCGTCGCGTCACTGGCCAAATCGTTCGGGGCCAGCGGCGGTCTGGTGATGCTCGGCCATGAGCGGCAGCGGAAATTGATCCAGCGTTACGGCGGGCCGAGCAACTGGTCGCAAAGCCTCAATTGCGCGGCCATCGGTGCGGGCCTGGCCTCGATCCAGCTGCATCGCAGTGCAGAGCTGCGCGCGTTGCAGATTCGGCTCCAGGCCAATATTCGCCTGTTCGACAGCCTGTTGTGCACCGAACAGCACGGCAGCCCCATGGCCATCCGATTGATCAACTGCGGCGAGGCCGCCCTGGCCACTCGAATTGCCATTGAACTGGCCGAACACGGCTTTTTCACCAGCGCGGTGTTTTTCCCGGTGGTGGCCCAAGGTAAAGCCGCGATCCGCGTGACCCTGCGCGCCGACATGGAATCGACACTGATCCACCAATTCTGTGATTTGATCACCGGACTGTTACTGACTCACGGCGGCCACCGCGACCGCTGAACCTTCACGGACGACTCATGAACCCCGGACTCATCCTGCTCATCACCTGCTCCACCGTGTTCCTCGCTCAACTGGGCATGAGCATTTACCTGCCGGCGTTGCCGCAGATCGCCGGGCACTTGCAGGTCGATGCAACGCAGGTGGCCTGGGGCTTGTCGCTGTACCTGATCGGCATGGCGTTGCCGATGCTGCTTTGGGGAAGCCTTGCGCAGCGCATCGGGCGCAAACCGGTGCTGCTGGCGGCGCTGGGGATTTATGGGCTGTCGAACCTGGCGTTGCCGCTGGGTTCGACGCTGGAGTCGTTCCTGCTGTTGCGACTGCTTCAAGGGATCGGCGCCAGCGGCATTTCAGTGATGGCGCGGGTGCTGATCCGTGACAGTTTCCGGGGCGATCTGCTGGCGAAGGCGCTGTCGTGGATTTCGATTTCGTTCGTTGTCGCGCTCGGGATCGGCCAATACGCCGGCTCGCTGATTCAGGTGACACTGGGCTGGCAGGCGATCTTCTATCTGCTGGGTGCGGTCAGCCTGTTGATGGCCGCGATTGTTTCGCGCCTGAACTTTCCGGAGCTCGTCGAAGCCCCCACAACCGCTTCGCCCTGGGCGGTCTACCAAACGATCCTGACCCACCGGGCGTTTATTCTGCCGGCGCTCGCGGGCGGTCTGGGTTATGGCGTGATCATCGCGTTCAACAGCGCTGCGCCGTTGATTCTGCAAGGCCCGTTCGGTTGGTCGACGACCGACTACGGGTTGCTGGGCTGGCCGATCAGTGCGGCGTATTTTCTCGGGGCGCTGGCGGTCAATCGCTTTGTGCTGCGTACCGGTCAGCATCGGTTGATGGCGTTGGGTGTGGGCCTGGTGATGGCCGGAAGCGGGGTGATGCTGGCTGGCAGCCTGTTGGCCAGCTCCATTGCCTGGCTGCTTTGGTTGCCTTACTGCGTCGCCGTGTTCGGTCAGTCGCTGAACTATCCGATCAGTCTGTCACGGGCTAACGATGGAGCGCCGATTGCCGGCGCTTACGCGATGGCCCTGAGCGGTTTCATTCATCAATTGATGGCCGCGTTGATCGGCGCGGTGGCCAGCCTGCTGGCCGGTCCACACGCGTGGCCGCTGTCGCTGCTGTGTTGCGTTCTGGCGGCGGGCGCGGTGCTCTGCACGAGGTTCACGCCCGATCGTCAGTCCGCTTAGAACGCGCTGCGGAAAATCTCCTCGATCTGCCGCTGATCCGCCGCCCGTGGATTGGTGAAACCGCAGGCGTCTTTCAGGGCATTGGCGGCAAGAACAGGGATGTCGGTGCATTTGGCGCCGAGGTCACGCAAGCCGCCGGGGATGTCGACGTCTTTGGCCAGGCAACGGATTGCGTCAATCGCAGCTTTTGCGCCCTCCTCCGGGCTGAAACCACGGATGTCGGCGCCCATGGCGTGGGCCACATCGGTGAGGCGATCGGCGCAGACCAGCGCGTTGAACGTCTGCACATGGGGCAGCAATACCGCGTTGCACACCCCGTGAGGCAGGTCGTAGAAACCGCCCAACTGGTGCGCCATCGCATGCACGTAACCGAGGGATGCATTGTTGAACGCCATGCCGGCGAGGAACTGCGCGTACGCCATGTTTTCCCGCGCCGCCAGATCGCTGCCGTCGCGTACCGCCAGACGCAGGTTGTTGCTGATCAGGGTCATCGCCTTCAGTGCACAGGCGTCGGTGATCGGGTTGGCGGCGGTGGACACGTAGGCTTCGATGGCATGGGTCAGCGCGTCCATGCCGGTGGCGGCGGTCAGGCTTTTCGGCATGGCGACCATCAGCGCCGGGTCGTTGACCGACAGCAGCGGCGTGACATTACGGTCGACGATGGCCATTTTCACGTGGCGGGTTTCGTCGGTGATGATGCAGAACCGGGTCATCTCGCTGGCGGTGCCGGCGGTGGTGTTGATGGCGATCAGCGGCAGTTGCGGCTTGGCCGATTGATCGACGCCTTCGTAGTCGCGAATCTGCCCGCCGTTGGTCGCGCACAGGGCGATGCCCTTGGCGCAGTCGTGGGGCGAGCCGCCGCCGAGGGACACCACGAAATCACAGCGGCTGTCCTTGAGCAGCGCCAGCCCGGCCTCGACATTGGCGATGCTCGGGTTGGGTTTGGCGCCGTCGAAGATCACCGAATCGATGTCCTGCATCGCCAGTTTCTCGGCGATCATGGTCGCCACGCCAGCCTTGGCCAGGCCCGCGTCGGTAACGATCAGCGCCTTGCGAAAACCGTAGTTGCGGATGGCATTCATGGCCTCGTCGAGGCAGCCGCTGCCCATGATGTTTACGGCGGGAATGAAAAAGGTGCTGCTCATGGCGCGTCTCCTGACAGAGGCCGGATCGACTCCTGCGATCCGGCGGATGCATACAGGATCGACCGATCGGTCACGGCGGATGTTGATCTGGCTCAATGCCCGCTCGTGATAAAGTCGCCGCCCATCTGCCCCTTGTTTTGAGACGTGCCCTGCAATGACCGATTTTCTGGATGTCGACGCCACCCTCGAAGACTGGAACGCGTTACGCACCACCACCGACTTCAGCGGCTTGCTGGTGGGCAACGGCGCCAGCCGTGCGGTTTGGGACGATTTCGGCTACGACTCGCTGTTCGAAAACGCCCGCACAGTGGAAGAAAAGCCGCTGACCCCGTCGGAACTGAGCGTGTTCGATGCGATGCAGACGCGCAGTTTCGAGCAGGTGCTCGGCGCGCTGAAAACCACCAGCCGGGTCAACAAGGCACTGGCTGTCAGCTCGGCCGCGCCGCGCAATCGCTACTACGCGATCAAGGAAGCGCTGATCAATGCCGTCCACGATTTGCACATTCCGTGGCGACTGGTCGAAGCGTCGACTCTGACGATCCTGAACCGCGAACTGGCCAGTTATCGCACGGTGTTCACCACCAATTACGACCTGCTCAACTACTGGGCTCTGCAACATCAGGGCGAGGCCATCGACGACCTGTTCAACGGCCCCGACGCCAGCTTCGACCTGTGCGAAAGCAGCACTGACAAACCGCGTCTGCTGTACCTGCACGGCGGTCTGCATCTGGTGCGCAACCAGGACGGCAGCGCCCGCAAACTGACCGCCACCGAAGGCACGCTGCTCGGCAGTTTCGCGATCAACAACACCCTCAAGACCCTCGACGACGTGCCGCTGTTCGTCAACGAAGGGCCGAGCGCGGACAAGCTCAAGACCATCCGCAGCTCCGATTATCTGTCGTTCTGCTACGACCAGTTACTCGAACATGGCGACAACCTGTGCATCTTCGGCCACGCCCTGGGCGAGCAGGACAGCCACCTCGTGCGTGCCCTGCGTCTGGCGAAACCGAAGACCGTGGCGATCTCGATCTACCCGCGCAGCGCGGCGTTCATCCAGCACCAGAAGCGGCATTACGCGAAGGTGTTCGAGGGCACGGGCGCCGAGTTGCGGTTCTTTGATTCCAAGAGCCACGCGCTGGGGAATCCGAAGCTTTCGGTCCCCGTCGAGGTCTGATCACTCTTCGCTGCTGTGCACGACTACCAGCAGCTGTGCCTGCTCCTCGCCCACCGAGCGGATCCGGTGCGGTTTCTGCGCATTGAAGTGCAGCGCGTCGCCCCGCTCCAGCAGTACCCGTTCGTTCATGAAGTCCACTTCGACCCGGCCTTCATGGACGAACAGGAACTCCTCGCCCAGATGTTCCTTGAAGGTCTTGTCGGTAAATTCAGTCGGCGGATAGATGATGAACGGCAGCAGGCTGCGTTCGCTGACCTGATGGGCCAGCACCGCGTAACCGGGGCTGTGATCGTTGGCCGCCAGTGACTGGCGCTCGTGACTGCGCACCAGGCTGTAGCTGTCGAGGCTGACGTTGTCTTCGGAGAACAGCTCCTCGACCTTCACGTTCAGCGCTTTCGCCAGTTTCAACGCGGCGGCAATCGACGGCGTGTTCAACCCGCGTTCGACTTTCGACAGATAACTCTTGGTCATGCCGGATTTCTCGGCCAGTGCCTCAAGGGTTACGCCAAGTTTTTTTCTCAATAATTTCAAACGGATAGACATGCGAAGCGATTATTCCAGCAAAGGAAAGACGATTTGTCCTTGCCAATGACACAAAGTGTCATATAGCCTCTTAAGTGTCATCCATGGCAACCACCACAGGACACGGATATGGCGAAGACATTAGCACTACCCAAAGACCAACTGGTCAAGCAAGCGCTGACCCAGATGCAAAAAAGCCTGGCGGATAATACGTGGACGGACCGGCAAAAGCTGGCCCTGACCTGCCGGATCCTCTTCGAAAACGGCCACGATTCGGGCCTGGCCGGGCAGATTACCGCCCGTGGCCCGCAGCCGGGCACTTACTACACCCAGCAACTGGGGCTGGGGTTCGATGAAATCACCGCGAGCAATCTGCTGCTGGTCAACGAAGACCTGGAAGTGCTCGAAGGCCACGGCATGGCCAACCCGGCCAACCGTTTCCACAGTTGGGTGTACCGCGCCCGGCCGGATGTGAACTGCATCATCCACACCCACCCGACGCACATTGCCGCGCTGTCGATGCTGGAAGTACCGTTGCAGATTTCCCACATGGACTTGTGCCCGCTATACGACGACTGCGCGTTTCTTGAAGGCTGGCCGGGCGTTCCGGTCGGTAACGAAGAAGGCGAACTGATTGCCGGGGCATTGGGCGACAAACGGGCGATCCTGCTTTCCCACCACGGTCAGCTGTCCACCGGCACGACCATCGAGGAAGCCTGCGTCATCGCGCAATTGATCGAACGCGCCGCCAAACTGCAGTTGCTGGCGATGGCCGCCGGGACGATCAAACCGATCATCCCCGAGCTGGGTCGCGAGGCCCATGACTGGGTCTCGAAACCCAAACGCCACGCCGCAGCCTTCAACTACTACGCCCGGCAGAACCTGCGCCAGCACGCCGATTGCCTGAACTGAACACACCATCCTTGCGGAGCACTCTCATGTCCAATATTCACGGCATCATCGGCTACACCATCACCCCGTTCGGCGCCAACGGCGAAGGTCTTGACCTGCCGGCCCTCGGCCGTTCGATCGACCGGCTGATCGCCGGCGGCGTCCACGCCATCGCGCCACTGGGCAGCACCGGCGAAGGCGCCTACCTGAGCGATGCGGAGTGGGACCAGGTCGCCGAGTTCAGCATCAAGCACGTGGCCAAACGGGTGCCGACCGTGGTCAGCGTATCCGACCTGACCACCGCCAACGCAGTGCGTCGCGCACGCTTCGCCGAAGCTCACGGCGCCGACGTGGTGATGGTGCTGCCGGCGTCCTACTGGAAGCTCACCGAAGCAGAAATCCTCGCTCATTACCGCGCCATCGGCGACAGCATCGGCGTGCCGATCATGCTCTACAACAACCCGGCCACCAGCGGCACCGACATGTCGGTGGAACTGATTCTGCGCATCGTCAACGGCGTGGAAAACGTGACCATGGTCAAGGAGAGCACCGGCGACATCCAGCGCATGCACAAGCTGCAACTGCTCGGCGAAGGCCGGGTACCGTTCTACAACGGCTGCAACCCGCTGGCACTGGAAGCCTTCGCGGCCGGCGCCCGGGGCTGGTGCACGGCGGCGCCGAACCTGATTCCGCAGCTCAACCTGGACCTGTACGAAGCCACGCTGGCAGGTGATCTGGGCAAGGCGCGGGAGCTGTTCTACCGCCAGTTGCCGCTGCTGGATTTCATCCTCAAGGGTGGTTTGCCAGCAACGATCAAGGCCGGGCTGCGTGACACCGGGCTGGAAGTGGGTGATCCACGTCTGCCGGTGTTCCCGCTCAGTGAAAACGGGCAATGCCAGCTCAAAGGCTTGCTGAACACTTTACGCTGAATGTAAAAAATCCCGCCCGGATCGCTCCGGGAGGGATTTTTCTGTGCGGCGATCAGAGGCTGGAAGAGCGTTTCATGGCTTCGCGATGGAACGGCTGATCCTTGAGGACCTGTGCAATGAACGTATCGGTGACCAATTGCAGGTGTTCGAACTGCCCACCCGAGGCATTGAACGCGCCGCGCCAGGACTCACTGTGGTTGTGCACGGTATAGATGCCCAGCACTTCCTTGCCGTGGCTGAGACTGAAAATCACCGTGCTGTCCCAGCTCACTGGCACCGGGACCAGGAACATCGTGAAAGCACTCAGAAACAGCTGCGGTTGTATTCCACCCACATCGCTGTTGGCGATGACCAACAGGTTGTAGCCCTCCTCGCTGCGACCGGCCTTGACCTCGTCAAAGGTGCCGCGACGGCGCAGGTCGTCACGCAACATCCAGCTCGGCAATCCCACGACTTCGACACTGATCGCCGGCAATGACTGGCTGTAATCGCCGTCAGGCGTTTTCAGACTGTGAGTCACCTGGCAGCCGCCGAGCAACAGGAGCACTCCGAGAAAAAGCAGTTTGAGGCGCATCAGAGTTTTCCTGACAGCATGGCTTTGTAGATAGAGGCACTGGTGCCGTTCTCTTCGCGGATGAACGGGGTGGCCGTGTACAGGTTGGGCATGTCCAGGCGCTGCAAGCCGGGCACCTGCGGGTATTTGGCGCGCACCAGCGCCGCATCGCGCTCCAGGTGATCGCTGTGCAGGAACATGCAGTTGGAGTTGCGACCGATCAGACAGCCAGCGCGAAAATCACCGATGTAATAGGCCTTGCCGGCTTCCAGTTGCAGACCGATGGTGAAGTCTTCGCGGCTCCAGGACACCGAGCGGCCCTGATCGAAACGCACGTTGTAGATCTCGTACCGACCTGGCTTCAGTGGCATGACGAAGAGCGTACCGATGCCGTGACCGGTTTCACGTACGTCGCGTGCCGTACGGGCGTAGAACTCGTTGTGCAGGCGCGCGGTGGCAAACTCATCGCTGCCGCGCTTGCGGATCATCAGCATTTGTTCGTGGGCGCCAAACTCTGCCTTGGGCCAGATCCCGACCACGCCTACCAGCCAGGCCACCCCGGTATCGGCAGTGGGCTGAAGTTCATCGTCAATGTGGGTCGGGGACATGCTGTAGCAGCCACTCAGGGCGAGCAGCATCGTCAGGACAGCGGTCAAGCGGATCATCGGAAGGACTCTTGCGCAAAATTTCGGACATGCACGAAAGAGTTGTCAGGCCAGCCCTTCCATGGATTGATGGCGAAGGATAAGGCAAATGATGGCACATAGCCAGAAAACGGTCGCCAATGATTTGGCGACCGAATCATTAACGCTGCCCTCAGAGTACCGGCCGGGTCTTGTCCTTGATCACCTTCGTCGGTCCGTTGGCCTTCACGGCAGCGATCCCCTTGGCGCAGGCAGCGTCCGAAGAATAGGACTCGCTGCTGCCGATGATCTGGTGATTGGCCGCCTTGAGATTGAAGTACGGATGGCCGTCCTTCGTCGATTTCTTCTCGTAGCGCTCATCCAGCGGACTGTTGCCCTGCACCGCCGCGATACCGTTTTCGGCGGCACTGTGAGAGGTGTACAACTCGCTGGTCAGTATGGTTTCGGCATTCGCCGCTTTCAGCACGAACCTGAATTGGCCGTTGCTGCTTTTGCTCAACTCGTACCATCCGGACATGTCGCGGCTCCTGTCGATTGAATCCCGGCAAGTAAAGACCGTTTCAACGGTTTAGCCATCCCTCTCTGACAGGCGTGAATGCGAACATGGCAAATAACAATCATTCTCGATATCATCCGCAGCTTTCTGCGCCCCCGCTTCGTCGAGAAGGATATTCATGCCCCGCCCCACGCCCGATCCCTTGTCGGCCGATTCGTTTCGCCGGTTTTACGGGGACATCCTGCATTACCTGCGCAAACGCACGGATAACCCCAATGACGCGGCGGACATGACCCAGGATGTGTTCACCCAATGGCTCGACTATCGCGACCGGGGCAAGGTCGAGCAACCGCGGGCGTTTCTGTTTCAGATGGCGCGCAACCTGCTGCGTGATCACTGGCGCCGGCAGAAGGTGCGGCACATCGTGCAGCCCACTCAAGACAACGATGCCGAACCGCTGGCCGATGAACATCACGATCCGATGGCGGCCGCGCAGCGTCAGCAACGGCTGGAGCAACTCAAGGCCGTGCTGGGCGAGCTCTCGCCACGTCGACGCGAGGCCCTTATGCTGCACCGCTTCGAAGGCTTGAGTCAGGCGCAGATTGCCGAGCGCATGGGGATTTCGTTGAGCATGGTGGAAAAACACATCGCCTTCGCACTGCTGCATTGCAAGCAACGCCTGGATCACGACAACGGCAGGGAGCAGCCAGAATGAACGGTTCTCATGAGTTCACCGGGGAACTGCCCGACGACAGCATCGACGCTCAGGCCGCCGCCTGGTTTACCCGCAATCGTCAGGATCAGGGCCCCTTGGTGCGACAGGCATTCGAGCAGTGGCTGCGCGAGCCGGCGCATGCCCGGGCCTATCGCGCGTTCGAAGCACTCTGGACCGACCTTGGTCAATTGCAGCAACTGAACCGGCCGACGCCGCTGCCGGCTCGACGTTCCGTAAATCGCTGGCGACCTGCACTGGCAGTGGCCGCCGCGCTGCTCGTTGCCGTGATGGCGACGCCTGTCGGCACACCGCATGCGGTCTATCGTCAGCAGGTCACGGCTCAGGCCAAAGGTCAGCGCACCTTCGAATTACCCGACGGCAGCACCTTGTCGGTAAACGCCAATACGCAACTGCGTGTCGACTTCGACAGTCAGCAGCGCCGGCTCATCCTCGATCGCGGCCAGTTCTATATAGACGTCGCGCCGGACAAGGAACGGCCGCTATGGGTGCAGACCGGCGACGCCACGATCCGTGTGGTCGGCACCGGTTTCGATGTACGGCGCAGCGACAGGCAACTGGTGGTCAGCGTCGCCCACGGCCAGGTCACATTCACACCGGACAGCCGCGCGCCGCTGCTGTTGAGCGCCCAGCAGCAAGTCGCAGTCGACTTGGCCAGCGGCACCCTGCAACAAAACAGTCTTGCATCCAGCCAGGTAGCCGACTGGCGTACCGGGCATCTGTCCTTTCGCAATCGTGAGCTGGCCAGTCTGGTGGATGAGCTGAACCTCTATCGCCCGCACCCGGTCGTGCTGGCCAATGCAAAACTGGGGCAGATCAAGGTTTCCGGCAACCTCGATGTCGATGACCCGGATGCCCTGATCAACGCCCTGCCCGCCCTGGTTCCGGTGAAAACCGTCGCGCTCGCCGACGGTGGAATTCGCCTCGAAAACCGCTGACACAACCTCACATGAGAATATTTTGCATTCGCATGTGAGGTTTTTTTTACCTGCCGCGTCTTCCTCCGGTCTGCGCTTCGTACGCAGGCCTTTCTGGCCTTTTCGCCGCCCTGGGGGATTCCATGTTTCGCGTGTTTTCGCCGTACCCGCTCACCTGCCTTCGACCGACCTTGCTCGCCACTTGCCTGGCGTTCAGCGTACAAGCCCATGCCGATGACCTGAGCCTGCATTTGCCGGCGCAGCCACTGGCAACGTCGCTGAGCCAGATCGCCCAACAGGCGAAGATCCAGTTGCTGTTCGATGAGGCGCAACTGCGCAATCTCAAGGCCCCCGCCCTTGACGGTGAATACAGCGCGGAAGCAGCGATTCGCAAGTTGCTCGACAACAGCCAGTTCGGCTTGATCAAGGTCAACCAGACCTACGTCGTGCGCCCGGAAGAACCGGTCACCAGCAGCGGTGACGGCATCCAGCTCGACGCCCTGAGCGTGATCGGCAGCGGCACCGAAGTCGACTCCAGCACCGTCGGCCGCTCGACCCTGACCCAGGCCGACATCGACCGCCACCAGCCAAACAACATTCCCAGCCTGCTGGCGACTTTGCCCGGCGTGAGCATGGGCGGTTCGATGAAACCGGGCGGCCAGACCATCAACATCTGGGGCCTGGGCGATGCCGAAGATGTGCCGTTGACCGTCGACGGCGCCACCAAAAGCGGTTTCGAGCGCTACCAGCAAGGCACGATTTTCATCGAGCCGGAGCTGATCAAACGCATCGAAGTGGAAAAAGGCCCGCACTCGATGCTCACCGGCAACGGCGGTTTCGGCGGCACCGTGCACATGGAAACCAAGGACGCCCCGGACCTGCTGCAGGAAGGTCGCAACAGCGGTGCGATGGTCAAGTACGGTTACGCCAGCAACGACCATCAGCAGACCTACTCCGGTGCCGTTTTCGGTCGAACCGACGATGGGCGGGCCGATGCGCTGGTGTACCTGACCAAGCGCGATGGCGGTGACATGAAGCTGGCCGGCACCCCGCCCGATCCGGACAATCAGTACCCGATCAACCCCAAGCGCCTGCCCAACAGCGCACTGGATCTGGACGGCCAGCTACTCAAATTCAACCTGCACCTGAACGACGAACACAGCGTCGGTCTGTCGTACTCGCGTTCACAAAGCGAGCGCTGGGCGCCGTTTTCGTCGGCCAGTTATCCGACCCCGCCAACCCGGGCCAACATCAAGCAATACGGCTATGAAAACGCTCTCAAGCGTTTCCTCGCCAACCGCGAAACCACCGACACCACCTGGTCGGCCAAGTATCAGTACCAGCCGCTGGACAATCGCCTGATCGATTTCAAACTGAGCTATTCCGAGTCCAACACCGATCAGACCGACGAGCGCGATGCCACGGCGTTTTTCCAGACGTCCACCGGCGGACGCAAGATGGACACCGCCTATAAGGACCGCATCGTCGAGGCGAGCAACATCAGCCTGTTCGAAACCGGCGTGCTGTCTCACGCGGTCACCGGCGGCGTGCAGATCCGCAAGCACAGCCGCGACACCGAAATGTGGATGCCGGGCAAGACCTACGAAGTGCCGAAGTACAACTACGGCTATTTCCAGCCGAGTTTCATGCCCCGGGGCAAGGTCGACACCAACAGTGTCTACCTGCAAGACGCAATCACGCTGGGCGACTTCACCCTGACCCCGTCCGTGCGTTACGACCATGTGCGCAATCGCGGCGAAGCCAACGACGCGCCTTACTACGACAACCCGGACCCGAGCTTCGGCCACGACTACAGCGACCGCACCTACACCGGGTGGTCGCCGCGTCTGTCGGCGTTCTGGCGGATGACCCCGGATGTCGGTTTCTTCGTCGACTACAGCAAGACCTGGCGCGCGCCGGTCATCGACGAGCAATATGAAGTGCAGGGGCTGGGTAGCCGCACCGCCACCAGTGTGGATCTCGACCTGGAACGCATCACCGGTTGGCGTGCCGGTAACATCAGCAACTTCGCCAACGTATTCACTGACCGCGACAACGTGCAGATTCGCACCACGCTGTTCCGCAACAAGATCGACGACGAGATCTTCAAGGCCACCGGCATCGGCTGCGAGAACCAGGCCATCAAGGGCGGCACCATCGCCTCGGACTGCAAGGGGTCCGGCCCCATGGGCAACTACCGTAACATCGGCGGGCTGACCATCAAGGGCTTTGAAGTCGAAAGCTTCTATGACTCGACGTACCTGTTCGGTTCGCTGTCCTACTCGTGGATGACCGGCAAACACGAAGGCGCCTACACTAACCCTTGGGGGCCGGACGTCTGGGTGCGGGACGTTCCACCGAGCAAATGGATCGCCGTGCTCGGCGTGAAGATTCCGAGCTGGGATGCCCAGGTCGGCTGGCAAGGGGAGTTCGTGCGCCAGACCGATCGCCTGCCGAGCGACAAGTACGGCTCGGGCAAAAACACCGTGGGTGACGTGTTCTACGACCAGTACGCCAACGACCGCTATAACGTGCAGGGTCTGTTCGCCAAATGGAAACCGCAGCAGCCGTACCTCAAGGGCACCGAGGTCAACCTCACCGTCGACAACCTGTTCAACGAGGATTACCGCCCGGCGCTGAGCGGTGATCGGGCTTACAGTCAGGGGCGCAATGCCAAGGTCAGCGTGACGCGGTTCTTCTGATCATTGCGGGCTTGCCCATCGCGAACACCCTCGCGATGGGCCTCTGGCTCACAGGGTGATTTTGGTTCCGAGCAAACCGAGGAAACCGGCCAGCCATTTCGGATGCGCCGGCCAGGCAGGCGCGGTGGCCAGATTGCCCTGGACATGACCGTCCGTGACCGGGATATCGATGTAAGTGCCGCCGGCCAGCCGCACTTCCGGGGCGCAGGCCGGATAGGCGCTGCACTCGCGCCCCTCGAGAATCCCCGCCGCCGCCAGCAGTTGTGCGCCGTGACAGACGGCAGCAATCGGCTTGCCGGCCTTGTCGAAAGCCTTCACCAGTTCCAGGACTTTTTCGTTCAGCCGCAGGTATTCCGGCGCACGACCACCGGGCACCAGCAGTGCGTCGTAGTCCTTGGCGTCAACCTTGGCAAAGTCGAAGTTCAGGGCGAACTGGTGACCGGGTTTTTCGCTGTAGGTCTGATCGCCCTCGAAATCATGAATCGCGGTGCGCACGGTCTTGCCGGCGGCTTTATCAGGGCACACGGCGTGCACGGTGTGACCGACCATTTGCAGGGCCTGGAACGGCACCATCACTTCGTAGTCTTCGACGTAATCGCCGACCAGCATCAGAATCTTTTTCGCGGCCATGGACAGGACTCCTCTGGTGAATGCACAGGAGTATTCAAAGTAGTCCAAGAGCTGCGATGGCGTCCGCAAACTGTATGGATAACTCTGCGCCCAGCTGTAACAGCCCGATTGCCGTGGTTTGTGGCTAGATGAAGCCATCTCCCTGCCACCTTCGAATCTGGTTGCCATCATGTCTTCGCGCGAAAACACCGGCATGGCCCTCGGCCTGCTCGGCGTGGTGATTTTCAGCCTTACCCTGCCCTTCACCCGCATCGTGGTGCAGGAACTGCACCCGCTGCTCAACGGCCTCGGTCGTGCGTTGTTCGCGGCGATTCCTGCGGCAATGCTGTTGTTGTGGCGTCGGGAAAAGTGGCCGACCTGGCAGCAGGTCAAAGGCCTGAGCCTGGTGATCGCCGGGGTGATTCTCGGTTTCCCGGTGCTATCGGCGTGGGCCATGCAGACCTTGCCGGCGTCCCACGGCGCGCTGGTCAACGGTTTGCAGCCGCTGTGCGTGGCGCTGTATGCCGCGTGGCTGTCCCATGAACGGCCGTCGAAAGCCTTCTGGGCCTGCGCCGCGTTGGGCAGTGCGCTGGTGCTGGGTTACGCGTTGTACACCGGCGCCGGCAGCATTCACGCCGGTGATTTGCTGATGCTGGGTGCGATTGCGGTGGGCGGTCTGGGTTATGCCGAGGGTGGGCGTCTGGCCCGGGAGATGGGCGGCTGGCAGGTGATCTGCTGGGCGCTGGTGCTGTCGACGCCGTTGCTGATCGGCCCGGTGCTGTATCTGGCGTTGCAGCATCAGGGCGCGGTGTCGACGAAAACCTGGTGGGCCTTCGGTTACGTCGCGCTGTTTTCGCAGTTCCTGGGATTCTTCGCCTGGTACGCCGGGCTGGCCATGGGTGGCATTGCCCGGGTCAGTCAGATCCAGCTGTTGCAGATTTTCTTCACCATCGCGTTTTCCGCGTTGTTCTTCGGAGAACACGTGGAGCCGATCACCTGGCTGTTCGCCTGCGGGGTGATCGCGACAGTGATGCTCGGACGCAAGACCGCGGTGCGCCCGGCTCAACCGGGCACGTTACCGGCAGGGGTTCAGCTCAAGCCTTGAGCGGCAGCAGGCCATCGGCGAGCAGCAGGGTTTCGAGGCAGTGCTCGCTGATCTGGTAGAACGCTTTCAACTCCTGAATCTTCACCAGCAGCTGGGCCGGGTCCACCGGCTCGGCGCGCTTCACGGCGAGGATCATCTTGTTCTTGTTGGTGTGCTCCAGCGAGATGAACTCGAACACCTTGGTCTCGTAACCGCAGGCTTCGAGGAACAGCGCACGCAGGCTGTCAGTGACCATTTCCGCCTGCTGGCCCAGATGCAGACCGTATTGCAGCATCGGCTTGAGCAGCGCCGGGCTCTGGATCTGCAAACGAATCTGTTTGTGGCAGCACGGCGAGCACATGATGATCGCTGCGCCGGAACGGATGCCGGTGTGGATCGCATAGTCGGTGGCGATATCACAGGCATGCAGGGCGATCATCACCTCCAGCTCGCTCGGCGCCACGCTGCGCACATCACCGCACTTGAACACCAGCCCCGGGTGGTCGAGTTTCTGCGCGGCGGTGTTGCACAGGTTGACCATCTCTTCACGCAATTCAACGCCGGTGACTTCGCCCTCGGCCTTCAAGGTGTTGCGCAAATAGTCATGAATGGCGAACGTCAGGTAACCCTTGCCCGAACCGAAATCCGCCACCCGCACCGGTTTGTCCAGGGCCAGCGGCGACGACGTCAGCGCGTGGCTGAAGACTTCGATGAACTTGTTGATCTGCTTCCACTTGCGCGACATCGCCGGGATCAGCTCGTGTTGCGCATTGGTCACGCCCAGATCCTTGAGGAACGGTCGGTTCAAATCGAGGAAACGGTTTTTCTCGCGGTTATGCTCGGCGGACGGCACTTCACGCAATTGCTGGGGTTTGCTCATGAACAGCGAGCTCTTGCCCTTTTTGCTGTATTCGAGCTGGGCTTCGTCGGTCAACGTGAGCAAATGCGCATTCTTGAACGCCGTCGGCAGCAGTTCGGCGATCGTCGCCACCGCCTCGTCCAGCGGAAGGTTCTTGGTGATGTCGCGGGTCTTGTAGCGATACACGAACGACAGGTTCGGCTGCGCCTTGACCGTCACCGGTTTGATGATGATCCGCTGCAGGTCCGCTTCTTCGCCGACGTACTTGGCCAGCACCAGTTTGATGAAGCCGTTCTGTTCGAGGCTGGTTTGCAGCAGCTCGATGAACCGGGCGTGGTGATCGGGGGTGGAAACGGCGGTGGCAGACATGCAGAAAACGGCCTCGGACGGGCAAATCGGGAATGGCCGCTAGTTTAGGGGGGATGGGGATTGGGGACACGCTCTTATTTACCGAACGGCGTTTAAAAGCGGCCCTCACCCCAGCCCTCTCCCGGAGGGAGAGGGAGCCGACCGGGTCGTATTCTCGAGTTACGCCGACCTGAAGTACCGAGTCGAACTCAGGATCTGAAGGCGCTGGAGATAAGTTCCCTCTCCCCCGGGAGAGGGCTGGGGTGAGGGGTGGTTCTAAAGCCGAACGCAAAAATCAAAGCTACCCCAACACCACCAACCGATTCGGCAACTCATTCCTCACCTGAGTCACCGGCACATGCACCTTGAGCAACTCGCCGCACGCCTCGATGCAGGTCACGAACCCCTGCAACGTCTGGCCCTGGCGCACCTGCTCGGTAAACGCCGCGACAATCGCGTCCCAGCTCTTGTCGTCCAGCCTTCTGGAAATCCCTTCGTCCACCAGAATCTCCACGTACCGCTCCGCCTCGCAGACAAAAATCAGCATGCCGGTGCTGCCCACCGTGTGATGCAGGTTCTGTTCGAGAAACTGCCGCCGCGCCAGGTTCGAAGCGCGCCAGTGCCGGACATGGCGCGGGATCAGATGGGTGGTGACCCTGGGCAGACGAAACACCAGGCACAGCACGACAAAACTGATCCACTGCACCAGCAACAGGCTGTGCATGGTCAGCCAGCCGGTCAGGTAATGCAGGATACCCGGCACCACCAGCGCCAGCAGGCTGGCCCACAGCAACGGAATGTACGCGTAGTCATCGGCGCGGGCCGCGAGCACCGTCACCAGTTCGGCGTCGGTGTCGCGCTCGACCCGGGCGATGGCCTCGGCGACCTTGCGTTGTTCGTGTTCAGTCAGTAATGCCATGTCGTGAAGTGCCTGCTCATTATTGTTATCACCAGCCGCCGGAGGAACCGCCCCCGCCGAAACTGCCACCGCCGCCGCTGAAGCCCCCGCCTCCACCGCCGCCGCCAAAACCACCGCCACCGAAGCCGCCCCCTCCTCCGGAGCCGCCACGGCCGGCGGGAAGGATACCGAGCATCTGGCAGACAAAAACAGTCAGGATGAACAACATCACCAGAAATACGAAAATTCCCGGATGCCGCGAGACAAAGTCGTCCGAAGGATCGCCGGACGATTCGTACACCGTGGAAGGTTCGTCCAGCGGATTGCCGCCCAGCACCACCAGCATCGCCGCCACGCCGTCGCTGATGCCCTTGCTGTAATTGCCGGCCTTGAATGCCGGCGTGATCACCTGATGGATGATCACCGAACTCTGGGCATCGGTCAGGCGATCTTCCAGCCCATAGCCGACTTCAATGCGCAACTTGCGCTCGTCACGGGCGACGATCAGCAAGGCGCCGTTGTTCTTGTCCTTCTGGCCGATGCCCCAGTGCCGGCCGAGTTCGACGCCGTAGTCCTCGATGGTGGAGCCTTGCAGATTCGGCAGCGTCACGACCACCAGCTGCTCGCCGGTCGCCTGCTCGTGGGCCTGCAACTGCTGGCTCAACTGCGCGCGCACCGCCGGCTCGATCATCTGCGCGTCGTCCACCACCCGCCCGGTCAGCGCCGGGAAGGTCAACTCGGCCCGGGCGCTGATGGCGAACAACCACAGCATCAGCACCAGGCCCATCTTCAACAAACGCATGGGCATCACCGGCTCAGAATTTCACTTCCGGGGCCTTGTCCGCGCCGGGGCTGGTGGCTTCGAAGGTCTCACGGATCGGCAGGTCGCTGTACATCACGCTGTGCCACAGGCGACCGGGAAAAGTGCGGATTTCGGTGTTGTACTTCTGCACCGCCAGAATGAAATCCCGGCGGGCCACGGCGATACGGTTTTCGGTGCCCTCAAGTTGCGACTGCAAGGCGAGGAAGTTCTGGTTGGCCTTCAGGTCCGGATAACGTTCGGACACCACCATCAACCGGCTCAAGGCTCCGGTCAACTGATCCTGGGCCTGCTGGAACTGCTTGAGTTTTTCCGGGTTGTCGAGGGTGCTGGCATCGACCTGGATCGACGTTGCCTTGGCCCGGGCCTCGACCACCGCCGTCAGCGTGGCCTCCTCGTGCTTGGCATAACCCTTCACGGTTTCCACCAGGTTGGGGATCAGGTCGGCACGCCGCTGGTACTGGTTCTGCACCTGGCCCCAGGCAGCCTTGGCCTGTTCGTCGAGGGTGGGAATATTGTTGATGCCGCAAGCGGTCAACAACACGGCCAGCACCAGCAAGGTGGCGACCTGCAAACGCGAGCGGTAGACAGGACTGACATTCATCGTTCGGGAGCTCCCTTGCACATTTCATGAATGATCGCGCTTGAAACCTTCCGGACCGGCTCTTGGGGCATAATCGCCCGCGCCACTGGATTGCAGCGGGCCGATGGGCTAAAAAGAGGCCCTGCGCGATCACGTCGCCGAAACTGGCGCCGTACATTCGGCTGTCGTTTTTTGAATCAGCACCCGAACAACAATAGTCGCTCCCTAAATTTTGGCTGGCCGGCGTTGTAACGCCGTTTAGGCCCTTGAGAAAACTATTCATGAAGAAGCTGTGTTTGCTGGGCCTGTTCGTCAGCCTGGCCAGTCATCAGGTACTGGCCGCCACGACCCCGGTACCCCTGGAAAACAAGGACGCGTTCATCAGTAACCTGATGAAACAAATGACCCTCGACGAGAAGATCGGCCAGTTGCGCCTGATCAGCATCGGCCCGGAAATGCCCCGCGAGCTGATCCGCAAAGAGATCGCCGCCGGCAACATCGGTGGCACGTTCAACTCGATCACCCGCCCGGAAAACCGTCCGATGCAGGACGCTGCCATGCGCAGCCGCCTGAAGATCCCGATGTTTTTCGCGTACGACGTGATCCACGGTCACCGTACGATTTTCCCGATTCCGCTGGCCCTGGCGTCGAGCTGGGACATGGACGCCATCGGCCAGTCCGGGCGCATCGCCGCCAAAGAGGCGGCCGCCGACAGCCTCGACATCACCTTTGCGCCGATGGTCGACATTTCCCGCGACCCGCGCTGGGGCCGCAGCTCCGAAGGCTTCGGTGAAGACACCTACCTGACCTCGCGCATCGCCAAAGTGATGGTCAAGGCCTATCAGGGCGACACGCCGAGCGCGGCCGACAGCATCATGGCCAGCGTCAAGCACTTCGCCTTGTACGGCGCGGTCGAGGGCGGTCGCGACTACAACACCGTGGACATGAGCCCGGTGAAGATGTACCAGGATTACCTGCCGCCGTACCGCGCCGCGATCGATGCCGGCGCCGGTGGCGTGATGGTCGCGCTGAACTCGATCAACGGCATCCCGGCCACCGCCAACACCTGGCTGATGAACGACCTGTTGCGCAAGGAATGGGGCTTCAAGGGCCTGGCGGTCAGCGACCACGGCGCGATCTTCGAGCTGATCAAGCACGGCGTCGCCGCCGACGGTCGTGAAGCGGCGAAGCTGGCGATCAAGGCCGGCATCGACATGAGCATGAACGACACCCTGTACGGCAAAGAACTGCCGGGGCTGCTCAAGTCCGGCGAGATCGAACAGAAAGATATCGACAACGCCGTGCGTGAAGTCCTCGCCGCCAAGTACGACATGGGCCTGTTCAAGGATCCGTACCTGCGCATCGGCAAGGCTGAAGACGACCCGGCCGACACCTACGCCGACAGCCGACTGCACCGCGCCGAAGCCCGCGAAGTGGCGCGTCGCAGTCTGGTGCTGCTGAAGAACCAGAACGAAACCCTGCCGCTGAAGAAAACCGCGAAAGTCGCCCTCGTTGGCCCGCTGGCCAAGGCCCCGATCGACATGATGGGCAGTTGGGCCGCCGCCGGTCGTCCGGCGCAATCGGTGACCCTGTTCGACGGCATGAGCAACGTGATCGGCGACAAGTCGAACCTGATCTACGCCCGTGGTGCCAACATCACCAGCGACAAGAAAGTCCTCGATTACCTGAACTTCCTCAACTTCGATGCGCCGGAAGTGGTCGATGACCCGCGCCCGGCCAATGTGTTGATCGACGAGGCGGTGAAAGCCGCGAAGGATGCCGACATTGTGGTCGCTGCCGTGGGCGAATCCCGTGGCATGTCCCACGAGTCGTCGAGCCGTACCGACCTGAACATCCCGGAAAACCAGCGCGAGCTGATCCGCGCCCTGAAAGCCACCGGCAAGCCGCTGGTGCTGGTGCTGATGAACGGCCGTCCGCTGACGATCCTTCAGGAGAAAGAACAGGCTGACGCGATCCTGGAAACCTGGTTCAGCGGCACCGAGGGCGGCAACGCCATCGCCGACGTGCTGTTCGGTGACTACAACCCGTCGGGCAAACTGCCGGTGACCTTCCCGCGTTCCGTGGGCCAGATCCCGACCTACTACAACCACCTGAGCATTGGCCGGCCGTTCACGCCGGGCAAACCGGGCAACTACACCTCGCAGTATTTCGATGACACCACCGGGCCGCTGTTCCCGTTCGGTTTCGGCCTGAGCTACACCGAGTTCGCCCTGAGCGACATGGCGCTGTCGTCGACCACCCTGAACGCCACCGGCAAGCTCGACGCCAGCGTCACGGTGAAAAACACCGGCAAGCGTGACGGCGAAACCGTGGTGCAGCTGTACATCCAGGACGTCACCGGTTCGATGATCCGTCCGGTCAAGGAGCTGAAGAACTTCCAGAAGATCATGCTCAAGGCGGGCGAACAGAAGGTCGTGCACTTCACCATCAGCGAAGATGATTTGAAGTTCTACAACGCCCAGCTCAAGTACGCGGCCGAGCCCGGCAAGTTCAACGTGCAGATCGGCCTGGACTCCCAGGACGTGACGCAGCAGAGCTTTGAGTTGCTGTAATCCCTGCACCCTGATCGTTCCCACGCAGAGCGTGGGAACGATCAATCGGGTTTGGCGACTAGCCGCGTCTGTCCAGCAAGTTGACCACCACCCGATCCACCCAGCCCCAGATCCGCTGCTTCACCCGCCGCCACAACGGCCGGCGCTGCCATTCCTCCAGACTCACCTGCTGACTCAGGCCGAAGTCCTTCTCGAAACTCGCCACCACCGCTGCCGTCAATGACGGATCCAGCGCCTCCAGGTTCGCCTCAAGGTTGAAGCGCAAATTCCAGTGGTCGAAGTTGCACGAACCGATGCTCACCCAATCGTCCACCAGCACCATTTTCAGGTGCAGGAAACACGGCTGGTATTCGAAGATCTTCACCCCGGCCTTGAGCAGGCGCGGATAGTAGCGATGCCCGGCGTAGCGCACCGACGGATGATCGGTGCGCGGCCCGGTCAACAGCAGCCGCACATCGAGGCCACGGGCGGCAGCCTTGCGCAGGGAGCGGCGGATTTTCCAGGTCGGCAGGAAGTACGGCGTGGCCAGCCAGATGCGCTTCTGGCCGCTGTTCAGGGCGCGGAACAGTGATTGCAGAATGTCGCGATGCTGGCGGGCATCGGCATAGGCCACGCGGCCCATGCCCTCCCCCGTGTCGGGTACGCGCGGCAATCGCGGCAGGCCGAAATTCGCGTGAGGCTTCCAGGCACGGCGATGGCGGTTGGCGATCCATTGGCGGTCGAACAGCAGTTGCCAGTCGAGCACCAGGGGGCCGGTGATGTGCACCATCACTTCGTGCCATTCGCTGGTGTCGTGGCCCGGCCGCCAGAATTCGTCGGTGAGCCCGGTGCCGCCGACCACCGCCAGACGCTGGTCGACCAGCAGCAGCTTGCGGTGATCGCGATAGAAATTGCCGACCCAGCGCCGCCAGCTCAAGCGATTGTAGAAACGCAGCTCGACGCCGGCGAGGGTCAGGCGCTGACGCAGGGTCAGGGTGAGCGCAAGACTGCCGTAATCATCGAACAGGCAACGCACCCGCACGCCCCGCTCGGCCGCCAGCACCAGCGCCTGAATCACGGTTTCGGCACAGGCGCCGGCTTCCACCAGATACAGCTCCAGTTCAATCTGCTCGCGGGCGCTGGCGATTTCCTCCAGCATGCGCGGGAAAAATTGCGGACCGTTGATCAACAGTTCGAAGCGATTGCCGTCCCGCCACGGGAACACTGCGCCGCGCATGTCAGCGCGCCGTGAAGATCAGCACCGCACCCACCGGCACCGACAGACTGATGGCCGACAGGCCGGCCATGTTGCGCAGATTTTCCAGGCCCGGCAGCAGATCGAAATCATCGGCGTTGATCACCAGCGGCTCCAGGGTCACCACTTGAAAGCGCCGGTCATCGAGACGCGTGGCGAGCAGTTCGGCAGGGTATTCGTGCTGTTTTCCGTGCAGGTTGACGGTCAGCGGCAAACGCAATTCAAGCTGCGCGCCGGGGGCCAGATCGTTGATCGGGCGCAGGTCGATCTGCGTGGTGATGGTCGCTTCGGGGAATTGCTCGATCTGGAACAGTTCCTTGCGCATGCGCTCGTCGCGCAGCGGGATGCCGCTGTTGATCGAATCCAGCTCGACCTCGACTTCGGCGCGGCCATCGGGATCGACTTTGCCGTGCAGCACCAGAAAACGCTGCACTTCAGAAATATTGGCGTTTTTCGTGCTGACGAACGACAGCCGCGATGACTCGCCGTCCAGATACCAGTTGGCCTGGGCCGGCAGCGCAGCGGCGCCCAGCAGCAGGCCGGCGAAGGCGTTGCACAGAGAACGGTTGAACATTGAAGACTCGTGGGGCCGATAAACCTGCACGAACCTTAACTGCCTGAAGCCGGGATGCAAACCGGTAGTTGATTTTGCCGATCAGGGCTTGAGGCGACAGCCCTGGCGCTCGCCCTGCCATTGGGCGCTGTTGCTTCGGCCCATGCCACTGGCGCTGACGAGTTTTTGCGTGCTGTCATCGGTCAATTCGCTGGGCAACCACTGTTTGACGTAGCCCCGACAGTATTCGGCGTCATTGTTCATCACGTAGCGGCAGGAACAGTATTCCTTGGCGGTGTAGGCACTGATGATGTCGGGGAAGGCCCACAGGTTTTCCCGTTCATGCCAGCCCCAGCCCAGCAGCACGACCAGCAGCACCAGCAGGATGCGTCTGAACAGTTTCATGGCCGCACCGTCGCGAGCACGCGCTTGAGCAATTCGTTGTGGCGATAGCTGCCGTCGCGATCATCGCCGTAGCGCACGATCACCAGTTTTTTGCTCGGGATCACGTACAGCGCCTGGCCCCAATGGCCGAGGGCGGCGAAGGTGTCGGGCGGTGCGTCGGGCCACGGCGAGGGCGCGCCGTCCGCCGGGCGATTCAACCACCACTGACCACCGGGCACGGCTTCGTCCTGATGGGCCTTGTAGCCGGCGAAGGGTTGTCGATTGAAGGCGACCCAATCCCTGGGCAGCAACTGCCGGTCGTTCCAGCGTCCGTCCCGTTCCATCAGCAGGCCGATTCGCGCCAGATCCCGGGCCGTCAGGTAGGCATAGGAAGACGCGACGAAAGTGCCCGTGGCATCGGTTTCCCAGGTGCCGTGGTGGATGCCCAACGGATCGAAAAGCGCTGTCCATGGATAGTCCGGATAGCGCTGCGGGCCGACGATGGTTTTCAACGCGGCGGCCAACAGATTGCTGTCGCCGCTGGAATAGCGGAACGCCTGCCCCGCTGGCGCGTAGCTGTCGTGATCGGCAGTGAAGGCGGCCATGTCGCGGTGGCCGCGGGTGTAGAGCATCGCCACCACCGAGGATTTCAGCGGGGCGTATTCGTAGTCTTCCTGCCAGTCGATGCCCGAGGCCCAGTGCAGCAGATCCTTGAGGGTGATGGCCGGGTGTTTTTCCAGCACCGGGTAATATTTTGCGGCCGGATCATCGAGTTTGAACAAACCTTCACCGTAGGCCACGCCGAATACCGTGGCCATCAGGCTTTTGCTGATGGACCAGGTCAGGTGTGGGGTGTCGGCGGTGGTTGCAGCGGCGTAGCGTTCGTAGATGACCTGGCCGTCGCGGATCACCAGCAAGGCATCGGTGCGGATGCCTTTGCGGATGTTGTCGTCACGGGCCGGGAAGGCATAGGCCTCCAGTGCCTCGACGGCCGGGCCGGCGATTTTCGGACCGGTCGGCCACTGCTCGCCCGGCCATTGTTCGGCCTGAACCGTGAAGCTGATCAGCAGCAGAAACAGGGACAGGCCTTTGAACATGGTGAGGGCTCTGGGGATGAACCTGCCAAGACTAGCCGGCGTTCATGACAGATGTGTTTTGGCTTGCCGCCAGCGCCTTGGCCAGACGTTTGGCCCGTGCGCCTGCTGCCAGTTGCATCAGTGCCTGATCACGCTGCCACATCGCCGCCCACTCCGGATGACTGTCACGCAATGCCTGATCGACTTCCGCTTTGAGCCCGTCGAACTGGGCAAACAATCCGCCGAGCAACACATGCCCGGCGGGGTTGTTCGGCGGCTGGCGACTGACCTCCGCACACCCGGCCAACAGCGCCAGCAAGCGCAATTGCAGCGGCTGCGGCCAGCCGCTGTCCTGACCGACGCCGTACAGCCATGCGGTCATCGCACTCAGCACATAGACATCTTCAAGGGTGCGGAACGGTTTGACGTAAGCGTCCCAACCGTCCCCCGCGAGCAGTTCGCACAGGGCGTCGTCGAGATGCAGCCGACCGTGGCTGATATCCGGCATCAACGGCAGCGCCGAGAGCTTTTCCACACGCACGCCGGACTCGCCGGGGTACACCACTGCCAGGCTCAGGCGCGGTGATTCACCGGGTTGCTCACTGCGGGCAGCGATCAACAGCCAGTCCGCCGCATCGCCGGCGGTGACGAAATCCTTTTGCCCGTTCAGGCGCAAATCCGTCAGCCGGGTCTGCATGTCCGCCGGGCGCAGGCTGCGCTGTTCGGTCGCACACAACGCGCCCAGGCTCGGCGGCGCACTCGGCCAGAGCATCCGCAACGCCGCCTGATAGCCCACCAGAAACGCCAGCCCCGGCGTCGCCATCCGCCGCCCTCCCGCCACCGCCAGTTCGAACGGCGTGACGCTGCCCAGTTGATGCAGCAGCGTGGCGAAACCCTCCGCCAGATCGGCAACGGCGGGCAGGCGTTCGCGACATTCAAGCAGGGTCGACCAGGTCATCAGAGGCTCCTCGTGGGCTGTCATATAAGCATCACCAAACATTCATGGCGATGACACCGGGGCTACATAGCCTGACTTTGCACAACACAGCTGCATAAAGAAAGTCGATCGGCTGTAACCCACGACGGGTTAAAGGCCCGTACGGAGATTCAAATGACTCAGATCGCCCGCATCAGCGACACCGGCAATGAACGCCGCCTGCAAGCCGAACGCCTGATCGGCGCCGAGGCCTTGCAGCAAGCCCAGGCCTTGCGCTTCAACGTGTTCAGCGGCGAGTTCAACGCCAAGCTGAAAGGCGCGGAACTGGGTCTGGACATGGATGACTATGATGTTCACTGCAGCCACATCGGCGTGCGTGACCTGAACACCGGCCGCCTGGTGGCGACCACCCGTTTGCTCGATCACACCGCCGCCAGCAGCCTGGGCAAGTTCTACAGCGAAGAAGAATTCAGCCTGCACGGCCTCGCCGGTCTGCAAGGCCCGATCCTGGAAATCGGTCGCACCTGCGTCGACCCGGCCTACCGCAACGGCGGCACCATCGCCGTACTTTGGGGCGAACTGGCCGAAGTCCTCAATCAGGGCGGCTACAGCTACCTGATGGGTTGCGCGAGCATCCCGATGCAGGACGGCGGCGTGCAGGCCCACGCGATCATGCAGCGCCTGCGCGAACGTTATCTGTGCACCGAACACTTGCGCGCCGAGCCGAAGAATCCGCTGCCGACTCTGGATCTTCCTTCGAACGTGATCGCCGAAATGCCACCGCTGCTCAAGGCCTACATGCGCCTGGGCGCGAAGATCTGCGGCGAGCCGTGCTGGGACGAAGACTTCCAGGTCGCCGACGTGTTCATCCTGCTCAAGCGCGACGAGCTCTGCCCGCGCTACGCCAAGCACTTCAAGGCGGCCGTGTGATGAGCCGGCTGCGGGTGTACGCGCGGATCGCGCGGGTGCTGCTGGTGGTGACGCTGGGCTTGAGCATGGCCAGTGTCTTCGGGGTTTTCGAACGTCTGGGGTTGGCTCATTCGATGCAACGCCGGCAGCGCTGGTCGCGGTTTTTCATGGCGCGCCTGAGCAATGCCCTGCCCTTTCGCGTGACCGTTCATGGTGAACTGCCGAAGCAGCCAATGCTGTGGGTCAGCAACCATGTGTCGTGGACTGACATTCCGCTGCTCGGCATGCTCACGCCGCTGTCGTTTCTGTCCAAGGCCGAAGTGCGCACCTGGCCGGTGGCCGGCTGGCTGGCGGCGAAGGCTGGCAGCCTGTTCATTCGTCGCGGTTCGGGCGACAGTCAGTTGATCCGCAAGCAGATGACCCGTCACCTGCAAACCGATCATCCGCTGCTGATGTTCCCGGAAGGCACCACCACCGACGGTCGCTCGCTGCGTACCTTCCATGGTCGCCTGCTGTCGGCGGCGATTGATTCCGAGGTGATGCTGCAACCGGTGGCGATCCGTTATCTGCGCGACGGCGAAATCGATACGCTGGCACCGTTCATTGGTGACGATGATCTGCTGTCGCACCTGATGCGTCTGTTCAGCAACGATTGCGGCGAGGTGGAAGTTCACCTGCTCAAGCCGATTGCCTGTCAGGGCCGGGAACGCGCTGCACTGGCGTACGAAGCCCAGCAAGCGGTGCAGAAAGCGTTGTTCGGCGAGGTGGCCAAACCGGCCGAGCCGCGTCGCGCAGGCGAGCTGATCGCTGCCTGATCGTCATCCTCTGCCTACAACTGCCGGCCTGCGAAGTCCTGCAGTTGTGGGTAGAACAAGCGAAAGTCGTCACTGAGCGGTTCATACAGACGCCGCAATTCCTGCATCGCCCCCGCCAGTTCTTCAGGCTTGCTCAGACGCCGGGAAATCCCGCGCAGCACCTGTTCCAGCACTTCGAACTCCTGATACGAACCCAACCAGTCATTGGCCACCATGTGCGGGGCGATCTTCGCCAGGCGCTCGGGCAATTGCCGCTCGTTGGACAGCACGCGATAAACGTCGGTGGTGAACTGCCCCAGCGGCCGGTCGGCGTAAAGCGTCCAGTCCCGAGCCAGGCAATGGTCGAAAAACACGTCGAGGACGATGCCGGCGTAACGACGGCGGGTCGTGGAAAAACGCGCCAGTGAAGCGTCCACCAACGGGTGTCGATCGGTGAACACGTCAATCTGACGATGCAGGGCAATCGCCGCTTCGATCTCAGGGTCAAACTGCCCTTGCAGCCGTCCTTTGACGAAATCGCCATACAGACTGCCGAGCAGTTGACCGGGGCGCTGGCCACCGAGGTGCAAATGTGCGAGATAGTTCATGGGCGCAGCTTAGCACCGCGCCCGCGTTTGTTTACACTTCACATATCGTTATAACCCGATATACCGATTTATGCGGTCGTCAGATCGAATTCATATTGGTATATCGCGAAATACCGATTTAAAGTTCGCCTCATCGCGATATAGCGCTACACACATCACGAGCAACCAGCCATGAACATTGACCTCGACGAAATAATAAAAGCCCTGGCACACCCAGTACGGCGAGACATCCTCAACTGGCTGAAAGACCCGAAAGCCCAGTTTCCGGAACAGATCCACAACCACGAGTACGGCATCTGCGCCGGACAGATCGACCAACGCTGCGGCCTGTCGCAATCAACCGTCTCCGCCCACCTGGCCACCCTGCAACGGGCCGGGCTGATCAGCAGCCAGAAGGCCGGGCAGTGGCACTTTTTCAAACGCAACGAGGACGTGATCCAGGCGTTCCTCAGCACTCTCAGTAAAGAGCTCTGACCCTTAACGTCAGCCAGCCGAAAAGGACTAAATGATGCCCCTCTCGCTCCTCATACTCGCCCTGAGCGCCTTCGCCATCGGCACCACGGAATTCGTCATCATGGGCCTGTTGCCCGATGTGGCGGCGGATCTCGGCGTGTCGATCCCCGGCGCCGGCTGGCTGGTGACCGGTTACGCCCTGGGCGTAGCCATCGGTGCACCGTTCATGGCGATGGCCACCGCCAAACTGCCGCGCAAGGCTGCACTGGTGGCGTTGATGGGCATTTTCATTATCGGCAACCTGCTCTGCGCCATCGCCACTGACTACGAGGTGCTGATGTTCGCCCGAGTGGTCACCGCCCTGTGTCACGGTGCATTCTTCGGCATCGGTTCGGTGGTCGCAGCCAATCTGGTGGCGCCGAACAAACGTGCTTCGGCCGTGGCCCTGATGTTCACCGGCCTGACCCTGGCTAACGTGCTGGGCGTGCCGCTGGGCACCGCCCTCGGTCAGGAAGCCGGTTGGCGCTCGACCTTCTGGGCAGTGACCGTGATCGGTGTGATCGCGCTGATCGGCCTGATCCGCTTCCTGCCGGCCAAGCGTGACGAAGAAAAACTCGACATGCGTGCCGAACTGGCCGCGCTCAAAGGCGCCGGGATCTGGCTGTCGCTGAGCATGACTGCACTGTTCGCCGCTTCGGTATTCACCCTGTTCACTTACGTCGCGCCGCTGCTGGGTGATGTCACCGGTGTTTCGCCCCGTGGCGTGACCTGGACCCTGATGTTGATCGGCCTGGGCCTGACCGTCGGCAACATCATCGGCGGCAAGATGGCCGACAAAGGCCTGGCCACGACGTTGATCGGCGTGTTCATCGCCATGGCCGTGACCTCCACCGTCCTGACCTGGACCAGCGTCGCGCTGATCCCGACCGAAATCACCCTGTTCCTCTGGGCCACTGCGTGTTTCGCCGCCGTGCCTGCCCTGCAAGTGAACGTGGTGACCTACGGCCAGGCTGCACCGAACCTGGTGTCGACCCTGAACATCGGCGCCTTCAACGTCGGCAACGCTCTGGGCGCCTGGGTCGGCGGCAGCGTCATCGCCCACGGCTACGGCCTGACCAGCGTGCCCCTTGCCGCTGCGGCACTGGCGATCCTGGCCCTGCTGGTCACCCTGATCACATTCCGCCGGAACGGCAATCCCGAGCTGGCCACCGCTAACTGATTCACTCACTTACTTCACGAGGGTTGTATCTCATGGCAACAATTTTCGATCCGATCAAACTGGGCGACCTCGAGCTGTCCAACCGCATCATCATGGCGCCGCTGACCCGCTGCCGCGCCGACGAAGGTCGCGTACCGAACGCGCTGATGGCCGAGTACTACGTACAACGCGCCTCCGCCGGCCTGATCCTCAGCGAAGCCACCTCGGTGACCCCGATGGGCGTCGGCTACCCGGACACCCCGGGCATCTGGTCCAACGATCAGGTGCGTGGCTGGACCAACGTGACCAAGGCTGTTCACGCCGCCGGTGGCAAGATCGTCCTGCAACTGTGGCACGTGGGCCGGATTTCCCACCCGTCGTACCTGAACGGCGAAACCCCGGTCGCACCGAGCGCCATCCAGCCCAAAGGCCACGTCAGCCTGGTTCGCCCACTGGCCGACTTCCCGACGCCACGCGCGCTGGAAACCGCTGAAATCGCCGACATCGTCGACGCCTACCGCGTCGGTGCGGAAAACGCGAAGGCCGCCGGTTTCGACGGCGTGGAAATCCACGGCGCCAACGGCTACCTGCTCGACCAGTTCCTGCAAAGCAGCACCAACCAGCGCACCGACAACTACGGCGGCTCCCTGGAAAACCGTGCCCGTCTGCTGCTGGAAGTGACCGACGCCGCCATCGAAGTCTGGGGCGCCGGCCGTGTCGGCGTGCACCTGGCTCCGCGTGCCGACTCCCATGACATGGGCGACGACAACCTGGCCGAGACCTTCACTTACGTGGCCCGTGAACTGGGCAAGCGTGGCATCGCCTTCATCTGCTCCCGCGAGAAAGAAGGCGCCGACAGCCTCGGCCCGCAACTGAAAGAAGCTTTCGGCGGCGCGTACATCGCCAACGAGCGTTTCACCAAGGACAGCGCCAACGCGTGGCTGGCCGAGGGCAAGGCTGACGCCGTGGCATTCGGTATCCCGTTCATTGCCAACCCGGACCTGCCGGCGCGTTTGAAGGCCGACGCGCCGCTGAACCAGCCGCACCCGGAAACCTTCTACGGCAAAGGCGCGGTCGGCTACCTCGACTACCCAACGTTGTAACTAATTAACGGTTACAACTAAAAAGCCCCGACTCGAAAGAGCCGGGGCTTTTTTAATAACTAACGCCTTTAATGCCAACACAAAACCTACTACCTGTAAAAACCACGAACAAGAAAAAAAATTTACACACCAGACAAACAACACAACAGAAACACTGATAACTTTCCAAAAAAAACCAAAGGACAAAAAACCGCAAGACATTCACTAAAGGAACTTAAAATATGGACATTATCAAAAGCTACCTAGAAACCCTCGAAGGTAAAGTTGACAGCGAAAAAATCAATGAGATCAAAAGCTATCTGTCAACCCTGAGCAACGATGAAGTTCTCCAGTACATCGAGGAGACCAAACATGCGGAAACATACAATTCGAACTACATAAAATCTCAAAAAGAACTGGAAAAAGAATGGAGAGCCTCCAGTAAAACAACCTCTTACAACAGCATTCTAGTCAATATCACGAACGCTACCAGGGAGACGTTCACACTCACTGATTCAAGCTGGGATATCGATGAGACCAGCCCAGACGAACGTATCATCCCCCCAGCCAGCTATGGTTTTTTTCTACTCCGCAGCGAACCGCCAAAACGCACCAGCAACGCCAACAGTCAATTCAGAAGCTCGGAAGTCAAACATTCCTTTACTTACCGAAGTGGCGAGTATGCATTTGAATTCTCGACGTTGCTAAAACTCCACATACCTTACGATCCATTTTCATTTTCCGTAAAATACGCACCCACAAGGCAACATACAATCCGCTCGATCGGTTCAAAGAAATTGATTTGCCTTACAGACCTTGAACGTCAACAATCCGAAGCCCCTTACAATTACGCCATAAACATTAACATCCGTAACTGATCACCCTTCCGCATCAGTGCGTATTTACAGCAAGCACCTTAACAAGGGTGCTTGCCGACCTTGGCAAATAATCTGCAACCAGGCACTCGCTTGAACAGACCAGAAGATTTATCGCCTTTTTATAACTAACTGATAATCGCACGTTTAGCGCAGGTCCCACGGCCCCGAATATGCCGATCAATAACACGGCGCTACGCACTCAATGAAGATACAAAATCCCTACAAAATGCACAGCTCGCTACGTATAAACTCGCCCTTCAGAACTGTACCGACGAAGCCGATTGACATAGCCAGGCCCGATAATGGAATTTTGTTTCATTTGCGCAGGCTCGGGCTCAGGCGCAGCATGTCCAGCCCGGTATCGACCCAGCGCTCGGCCTCGGCGTACAGTTCGAAGCTGTCCGGCGCCAATAGCCATCCGTAAAGGAGGCCGTCGATATAGGCGTGAATGCTGATAGCCGCACGGGCAGTGTCGAGATCTTCCGGCAACTGGCCACGATTCACCGCATTACGCAAGGTCAGACCGATGCGCAGGTTGCAATCGAGACTGGCCGTCCGGCGCTGCTGGCGCAGATCGCACAATTCATCGGTGAATTCGCACTTATGAAACAGAATTTCGTTGATACGCCGGGTTTTCGGGTCCAGCGCAATTTGATGAAACAAATGAATCAGCAGCTTGCGCATGCAGCCCAGCGGGTCGGGTTCGTCCTCGCTTTCGCTGGCTTTTGCCAACTCATCCAGCGGTTCCTTCAGCGTATCGAGCATCGCCTGCAACAGATCGGCCTTGTTGCTGAAGTGCCAATAGATGGCGCCGCGCGTGACACCCGCAAGGCTCGCAATGTCGGACAGCGTCGTACGGGCCACGCCCCTTTCATAGAAAGCTTTCTCGGCGGCTTCCAGAATCTGGCTTCGCGTTTCCTGAGCTTCCTCTTTGGTACGACGAACCATGGCAGTAAAACCTCAAACAGGATGTTTCAGGGATGGTTGAATATCCGCTGAATAAAAAGGGGTGGATCTCTCGCGGATCGACTCCCCGGCCTACAATTTCAGACCTTGCCACGACTTTTGTAACCGGTTGGGTACGCAGCCAAGGTGTTTACAAACAACCATGAACGTAAGTATATTCCTTAGCAAGCTACTTATCCACCCGGTAACCTGTTTTTACCCTTCCACACTTCTTGTGCGCTTTTCGCGCGCCTGACCCGAGGATCTTCATGCAATTCAAGCCAGCTGTTACCGCTCTGGTCACTGCCGTCGCCCTGGCATCGCTGCTCAGCGGATGTAAAAAGGAAGAGGCGGCTCCCGCCGCACCACCTCCTCAGGTCGGCGTCGTCACCCTGCAACCACAAGCCTTCACCCTGACGTCGGAACTTCCGGGCCGCACCAGTGCGTTCCGCATCGCTGAAGTCCGTCCACAGGTCAACGGCATCATTCTTAAGCGTCTGTTCAAGGAGGGCGGCGATGTCAAAGCCGGCCAGCAGCTGTATCAGATCGATCCGTCGGTCTATGAAGCGACCCTGAAAAGCGCCGAGGCCAACCTGCGTTCGACCAAGTCGATCTCCGATCGCTACAAGCAACTGGTCGACGAGCAGGCCGTGAGCCGTCAGGAATACGACACTGCCGTGTCCAACCGCCTGCAATCGGAAGCCTCGCTGCAGAGCGCGCAGATCAACGTGCGTTACACCAAGGTCTACGCGCCGATCTCCGGGCGTATCGGTCGCTCTTCGGTCACCGAAGGCGCGCTGGTCAGCAACGGCCAGGCCGATGCGATGGCGACCATCCAGCAACTGGACCCGATCTACGTCGACGTTACCCAGTCCTCGGTCGAACTGCTGGAACTGCGCCGCGAGCTGGAAAGCGGCCGCCTGCAGAAGGCCGGCGACAACGCCGCTGCGGTCAAACTGACTCTGGAAGACGGCAGCCAGTACAAGCTCGACGGTAAGCTGGAATTCTCCGAAGTGTCGGTCGACCCGACCACTGGTTCCGTGACCCTGCGCGCCGTGTTCCCGAACCCGGATCACACCCTGTTGCCAGGCATGTTCGTGCGCGCCCAGCTGCAGGCCGGTGTCAACGCCGCCGCCATCCTGGCGCCGCAACAAGGCGTGACCCGTGACCTCAAGGGCACCCCGACCGCACTGGTCGTCGGTGCGGACAACAAGGTCGAACTGCGTCAGCTCAAGGCCAGCCGTACCGTCGGCAGCCAGTGGCTGATCGAAGACGGCCTGAAAGCCGGCGATCGCCTGATCACCGAAGGACTGCAATTCGTGCGTCCGGGTGTTCAGGTCAATCCGACCGAAGCGACCAACGTAGCCAAGAACCCGGCACCCGCCAAGGCAACTGACAAGGCCTACGGCGGCAAAGGGGAGTAACTCATGTCGAAATTTTTTATCGACCGTCCGATTTTCGCCTGGGTAATTGCCCTGGTGATCATGCTGGTCGGGGCTCTATCGATCCTCAAGCTGCCGATCAACCAGTACCCGAGCATTGCGCCACCGGCCATTGCGATTTCCGTGACCTACCCGGGTGCTTCGGCACAGACGGTCCAGGACACCGTGGTGCAGGTGATCGAGCAACAGCTCAACGGTATCGACAACCTGCGTTATGTGTCGTCGGAAAGTAACTCCGACGGCAGCATGACCATCACCGCGACCTTCGAGCAAGGCACCAACTCCGACACCGCGCAGGTCCAGGTCCAGAACAAGCTGAACCTGGCCACCCCGCTGTTGCCGCAGGAAGTGCAGCAACAGGGTATCCGCGTGACCAAGGCAGTGAAGAACTTCCTGCTGGTAATCGGCGTGGTCTCCAGTGACGGCAGCATGTCCAAGGACGACCTGTCCAACTACATCGTGTCGAACATGCAGGACCCGATCTCGCGGACTGCCGGTGTCGGTGACTTCCAGGTCTTCGGTGCCCAGTACGCGATGCGCATCTGGCTCGACCCGGCCAAGCTGAACAAGTACAACCTGACCCCGGCTGATGTCAGCGCCGCGATCTCGGCGCAGAACGTTCAGATCTCCTCCGGTCAGCTCGGCGGTCTGCCGGCGCTGCCAGGCCAGCAACTGAACGCCACGATCATCGGCAAGACCCGTCTGCAGACGGCCGAGCAGTTCAAGGCGATTCTGCTTAAGGTCAACCAGGATGGTTCGCAAGTGCGTGTCGGCGATGTCGCCGACGTCGGTCTGGGGGTGAAAACTCCACCATCTCGGCCCAGTTCAACGGCAAACCGTCTTCCGGTCTGGCGGTAAAACTGGCCAACGGCGCCAACGCCCTCGACACCGCCAAGGCCCTGCGCAAGACGATTGATGAACTCAAACCGTTCTTCCCGCCAGGCATGGAAGTGGTGTTCCCGTACGACACCACCCCTGTGGTGACCGAATCGATCAAGGGTGTGGTTGAAACCCTGGTCGAAGCGATCGCGCTGGTGTTCCTGGTGATGTTCCTGTTCCTGCAGAACTTCCGCGCCACCGTCATCACCACGATGACTGTGCCGGTGGTATTGCTCGGTACGTTCGGCATCCTCGCGGCCGCCGGCTTCAGCATCAACACCCTGACCATGTTCGGTATGGTATTGGCCATCGGCTTGCTGGTGGACGACGCCATCGTCGTGGTGGAAAACGTCGAGCGGGTGATGGCCGAAGAAGGCCTGTCACCGAAGGAAGCGACCAAGAAGTCCATGGGCCAGATCCAGGGCGCCCTGGTCGGTATCGCCCTGGTTCTGTCGGCGGTACTGCTGCCGATGGCGTTCTTCAGCGGCTCCACCGGTGTGATCTACCGTCAGTTCTCGATCACCATCGTCTCGGCCATGGCCCTGTCGGTAATGGTTGCGCTGATCTTCACCCCGGCGCTCTGCGCCACCATGCTCAAAGCGATTCCGAAAGGCGAGCACGGCACGCCGAAAAAGGTTTCTTCGGCTGGTTCAACCGCAACTTTGACCGCAGCGTGCGCAGCTACGAGCGTGGTGTCGGCAACATCCTGCAGCGCAAGGCGCCGTACCTGTTGGCCTACCTGCTGATCGTGGTCGGCATGATCTGGCTGTTCACCCGCATTCCAACGGCGTTCCTGCCGGAAGAAGACCAGGGTGTACTGTTCGCCCAGGTGCAGACCCCGGCCGGTTCCAGTGCAGAGCGCACTCAGGTGGTGATCGATGAAATGCGTTCCTACCTGCTGGATAAAGAATCCAGTTCGGTAGCCTCGGTGTTCACCGTGAACGGCTTCAACTTCGCCGGCCGCGGCCAGAGCTCCGGTCTGGCGTTCATCATGCTCAAGCCATGGCACGAGCGTGGTGCGAACGACAGCGTATTCGCCCTGGCCCAGCGTGCCCAGCAGCACTTCTTCAGTTTCCGCGATGCGATGGTGTTTGCCTTTGCTCCGCCGGCCGTACTGGAGTTGGGTAACGCCACCGGTTTCGACGTGTTCCTGCAAGACCGCGCCGGTATCGGTCACGACAAGCTGATGGAAGCCCGTAACCAGTTCCTCGGCATGGCCGCGAAGAGCAAGGTGCTCTACCAGGTGCGTCCGAACGGTCTGAACGACGAGCCGCAATACCACCTGGAAATCGACGACGAGAAGGCCCGTGCCCTGGGCTTGAGCCTGTCCGACATCAACAGCACCCTGTCGATCTCCTTCGGTAGTAGCTACGTCAACGACTTCATCGACCGCGGTCGCGTGAAGAAGGTTTACGTACAAGGTCAGGCCGGTGCTCGCATGAGCCCTGAAGACCTGAAGAAGTGGTACGTGCGCAACAGCGCCGGCACCATGGTTCCGTTCTCCGCGTTCGCCAAGGGCGAGTGGATCTACGGTTCGCCGAAACTGGCGCGTTACAACGGTGTAGAAGCGATGGAGATCCTCGGTTCTCCGGCACCGGGTTACTCCACCGGTGAAGCGATGGCCGAAGTCGAAGCGATTGCTGCCAAGCTGCCGCCGGGTGTCGGTATCTCCTGGACCGGTCTGTCCTACGAGGAACGTCTGTCCGGCTCGCAAGCGCCAGCGCTGTACGCCCTGTCGCTGCTGATGGTGTTCCTGTGTCTGGCGGCGCTGTATGAAAGCTGGTCGATTCCGATCGCGGTCATGCTCGTCGTGCCGCTGGGGATCATCGGTGCGCTGATGGCCACCAGCTTGCGCGGTCTGTCGAACGACGTGTACTTCCAGGTGGGCCTGTTGACGACCATCGGTCTGGCGGCTAAAAACGCCATTCTGATCGTCGAGTTCGCCAAGGAGCTGCACGAGCAGGGGCGCAGTCTGCGCGATGCGGCGATCGAAGCCTGCCGCATGCGTCTGCGACCGATCATCATGACTTCGCTGGCGTTCGTCCTCGGTGTAGTACCGTTGGCCATCTCCACCGGCGCAGGCTCGGGCAGTCAACACGCGATCGGTACCGGCGTGATTGGCGGTATGCTCACGGCCACGATCCTGGCGATCTTCTGGGTCCCACTGTTCTTCGTCACTGTGTCGTCCATGGGTCAGCGCAAAATCGCTGGCGAGGATGACACCAAAGAAACTCCTAAAGAGGCTGGCCAATGAGCAAGTCGCTACTCTCCATCGCAGTCGCCGCCTTCGTGCTGAGCGGTTGCTCGCTGATACCGGATTATCAGCAGCCTGAAGCACCGGTGGCCGCGCAATTCCCGCAGGGCCCGGCGTACTCGCCGGCCCAGGCACCGGCGCAGGCCGCTGCCGAGCAGGGCTGGAAGCAGTTTTTCCATGACCCTGCCCTGCAACAGCTGATCCAGGTTGCCCTGGAAAACAACCGCGACCTGCGTGTCGCGGCGCTGAACATCGACGCCTACGCGGCTCAATACCGCATCCAGCGTGCCGACCTGTTCCCGGCGGTTTCCGCCAATGCCAGCGGCAGCCGTCAGCGGGTTCCGGCCCGTGCGTCGCAGACCGGTGAAGCGAACATCACCAGTTCCTACACCGCCACCGTCGGCATCAGCGCCTACGAGCTCGACCTGTTCGGTCGGGTTCGCAGCCTGAGCGAACAAGCGCTGCAACAATACTTCGCCACCGAAGAAGCGCGCCGCAGCACCCAGATCAGCCTGGTGGCCAGCGTGGCCAACGCCTACCTGACCTGGCAGGCCGACAAGGAACTGCTCAAGCTGACTCAGGACACCCTCGGTGCCTTCGAGGAAAGCTACAAGCTGACCAGCCGCAGCAACGAAGTCGGTGTGGCCTCGGCGCTGGACCTGGCACAGTCGCGTACCTCGGTCGAGAACGCCCGTGCCCAACTGGCGCGCTACACCCGCCAGGTGGCCCAGGACGAAAACAGCCTGACCCTGCTGCTCGGCACCGGCGTGCCGGCCAACCTGCAAGCGGCCAAACCGCTGTCGGATGACCTGCTCAGCGATGTGCCGGCCGGTCTGCCGTCGGATCTGCTGCAACGTCGTCCGGACATCCTTCAGGCCGAATACAACCTGAAGGCCGCCAACGCCAACATCGGCGCGGCCCGTGCAGCGTTCTTCCCGAGCATCAGCCTGACCGCCAACGCGGGCAGCCTGAGTCCGGACCTGTCCGGCCTGTTCAAGGGCGGTTCGGGCACGTGGCTGTTCCAGCCGCAGATCAACCTGCCGATCTTCAACGCCGGCAGCCTGCGCGCCAGTCTCGACTACGCCAAGATCCAGAAGGACATCGGCGTGGCGAACTACGAGAAGTCCATTCAAACGGCCTTCCAGGAAGTCGCCGACGGCCTGGCCGCGCGCCAGACCTACACCGAGCAGTTGCAGGCCCAGCGTGATTTCGTCGCTGCGAACCAGGACTACTACCGTCTGGCCGAGCGTCGCTACCGCATCGGCGTCGACAGCAACCTGACCTTCCTCGATGCCCAGCGTCAGCTGTTCAGCGCCCAACAGGCCCTGATCACCGACCGCCTCGCGCAGCTGACCAGCGCGGTCAACCTGTACAAGGCCCTGGGCGGTGGCTGGAATGCACAAACCGCGCAGAACGAACCGTTGAAAGAAGAAGCGCCGAAGATGAAGTTGTTCTGATCATCTCGCGATAAACAAAAAGCCCACCATCCGGTGGGCTTTTTGTTGTCTGCACAACGCCTTCAGCCGCCGACACCGTTGAGCAAAAACACCGGTTCTTCCAGATAATCAAGCCCCAGGCGGTTTTCGAACATTTCATCGCGCAGCGCCGCCGTGGTGAAACACCCAAGGTTCAGGGCCGTGGCCACCAGTGAAAACGTCTGGCTCAGGTGCCCGGCATCCATCAACGCCACCCGTAGCGCCCGGCTGAACTCGTACTTCCAGGCCAACCGCTCGACCCGCGCGGTGGACACGAACACCGCGGCCGCGTCCTTCACCCAGGGTTGCCCACCGCTTGCCTCGCTGATCCAGGTTCTAGGATCCTCCCGCGACAGCAATTCCAGTCCATGGCGGCGCACGGAGTAGTGGTAGAGCCCTCGCTCGAAACCCTGCACATTCATCAGCACCGCGTACACCTCGGTGGCTTGCAGCGAGCCGCCGGACGGCGAGGTTTTCTTCAGGAAAAAGTCACCCATGCCGTTCGGCTCCATCGCCGTCACGCCCCAGGTGTAATAAAGCAGCAGGGACAACTGCGTCGGGGTCAACGGCTTGCCACTGAACGCCCGAGACGTGCGCCGGGCGCACAGCGAATCGAGCAGCGTCGTCTCAGCGAGGGTCTCGCCAGGCACCAGCAGCGGATTTTCCAGAGCGATGAAGGGGTGAGAGTGATAGTCCTTGAACGATGACGGCTGACGCTGCTGCGAGGCCTTCTGTTCCAGCTCGGCCTCAAGCTCGACGACGCTGACATAGGGCGTCTGCAAACCGGTGCGGGTGCTGAGGTAAAACTCCAGCGCCGCTTCCCAGCGGGACCAGAGTTTGAGCGGTTGCCTGTGCGTCCTGTCCGACGGGCCTGCGACCGACTGCACAATCCCGTGACTCACCAGCGCCTGCAAAAAAGCCAGATGACTGCCCTGCTCCGGGCTGTTCAAAACGCCCGGCAGCATCAGCGCACTCTCAAGCGAATGCGGGGTCATGAAGTGGTTCAACAACGGCAGCAACGTCAGGCAGAAGTCCAGACTCAGGCCCGACTGCCGATCCCGCAGCACAAAGGATGAAGACCCGACACTGAACCACACGCTTTCCCTGAGTTTGAGCAACGAGCCGGGCTCGAGGGCCGGCATGTCCTGCACTGGCGGCTCGCGCCCCTGCCAGAACAGCACCCTGGGCTTGAGACGCTTGATGTCGCGAATCAGGACCTCCAGTTGCGCATCATCGGTTCTGTCGGCGATATCCCACTCCAGCGTCACCGCCCGGACGGGAGACACTGCAAACAACTGCGTCAACAGATCCCAGTCCCGACGCGGATGCCCGGTGTGGATTTCAATCAACCGGTCCAGCGGCAACGAACGCAGATAGTCTTTCAGGTCATAACCCAGCGCTTTGGCAGTGGCGATGGCGCTATCCAGATCCAGCAGAAACCCCGCACCGCTGCGTTGTACCACGGTGGAAATGAATTCGCCTTCCGACTGCTCGTGGGCGTCGACCAATGAAAACAGGCGTGGTGCGTTTTCCAGTACCAGCGGCGTCGCGGTCAGTGCTTGCAGTTCCAGGGCGTTGGCGACCACCGTGTCCGCAACTTCCGCCGCCAGGGTCGGCAAAATGAAGTGCTGGGTGTCACCGCCGTGAAACCGCGACCAGGAAATGTGCTCCGCCAGCCAGGGTGAGCGGGTTCTGTCGCACAGCCGTCGGGTCATCTGCAGAAACTCGCGATCCATCGCGATGCCTACACTGCCCAGAGACAGGCTGGAGGAATGCAGCAGACTGGGCGTCTGCTCCCCCACTTCAAGCAGTCGCGGCTCGAGGATGCTGTGGGTCGGCTGAAACTCCAGGTAATCGAAATGCGGCAGCCCTTCGGCGAGGATCCGTTCGAGGGCCGGATCGACTGCATGATCCGCCACCCGGTGACGGGGCAAGTGATACTCCAGCCCTACCCCGGCCTCGGGAAACCGCGAAGCATCGAACATCGTCATGATTGCCTCCCGGGCTCAGGCCGTCGCACCCAATACCGGTGGCGTCGTCGGCAATGGCGCCGCAGCGGCCAGCCGCCCGGCGTATCTGCTCTCCATGGCCCGCACCTCGGCGGCAAGGTTTTCCAGCAACTGGCGCCCATGGGGCGTGAAATCCTCACTGCCCTGAAGGTCGGGCAAGGCCCGGATCAGCCCACGCAGGATGAACAGCAGACGGTTCTGCGCCCGCTGCAATTCCTCGTCGGAACGCGACCGAACCCGCTCCATGTACTTGACCAGTGCGATGTACACGTAAAACGCATGAAAGTAGCCATACAGGTCACGTTTCTGACCCGACCACGGCAAGCTGAATGACGCCTCCTGAGAAGCACCAGGGTCGACAATCGCAGACACCTCGACGACGTGATAAAGCAACTGGTGAGTTGCCTCATGCACCAGGGATTCCTCAAGATCGAGGATCGAGTCGTCCCGGCTCGCCAGGAGGATGACGCCGGTGTAACGCGAAGCCGAACAACTGCGAAAAGAACCGTCCGGCAGGTAGCAAATCGACTTGATCAGAAACTTCATCTGTTCGCGGCAGGCCGGCCAGGTGTGCTCGATCCGCAACAGGGCAATCTTCACCACGTCAGCGAAGAACCGGCTGGAAACACTGCCGCGCTCCAGGCGCTTGCGGGTCGCCTCGTCTTCCGGGAATTCATAACTGGGCGGCGTGGCCTGCATGATCAGTGGATCGGCGTCGAAGCGGTAGACCGGCGGATCGTTCAGAACCGCGCCAGACTTGCTTCGGATCGTGACCCGATCGAGCATGTCAGGAAATTCGAGCAATGTTTTTTCCAGTTCGTCAGTACTTTCTGACTTGCCGACCAGAAAGTGATTGGTTAATCGAAAAGCCTGCCCGGTCCATATCTGAAAAACCGGATCATTGATAATCAAAGCCTGTTCACGGGGTGGCAGCAATACAAGTTCCACCGCCTTATCGAAAAACACCGACAACCTCGACTCCCCGGAAAACAGTTTGAACAACTCGGTATATAAAACCATGAAGACGGTGAAACGATTGCGACTGACATGTTCAAGTAAGACTTGAAACCTTGAATGTCTGTCGTCCGCGAGAAATGTGTTCCCTTTAAACAAGTCATCAACCGTCGAATCAAGTTCGCTGTGGTTTCCAATATCCATTTTTCAACCATCCATTCAGGCAGGCGGCAATGGTTTCGCCATGGTCAGACTGGCAATGTCATAGCCCAATTGTTCATAAAGACCACGCGCCGGCAGGTTGCGACCAAATACGTGAAGACGCATTTCCTCGCAATCGTTCTGACGCGCCCAGGTTTCGGCGGCCAGCATCGATTGCCGGGCATGACCCTGACGGCGCTCGCCGGGTTCGATGTAGATATCCAGAATGAAGGCAATCGGCTTTGCACCGACGTGCCTGCGGGCAATCCACAACTCACCGATGCGTCGCTGGTTGGCCCTGATCACCCAGAGCTGATGGTTTTCGGTCAGCCTTCCCTTGTCCAGCAACTGTGCGAAAGCCGCGGCGGATCGGTGTGGGGCCTCTGCCTGACTCCACTCTCCCGAGGCGACCATGCCCTGGGCGTATTCTTCGACCGCCCTTTCGGTAAACGTCACAAAGTCCGCGTCGTCCATGGGAATCAAGGTGACTGACATACGTCGCTCACTCCCTGTGCAAGCACTTTGCAATCGGGCCATTTGGCGCACACAGAGCCGGATCACCGCTCCATGACACGCCAAACAGCCCCCCGGGCATCAGTCCATCCGTGCCTGAATCTGTTGTTGCTGGTCAAATATCGCAGCCGCTCCCAGCTTGTCGCGAATACCCGCCCCGGCGGTGCCCAGTTTTGCTACATCAATACTCTTGACGGCGCCCAGTTCGGATGCGCTCAGATGCACACCGATGCCCTTGGCCGCGCCTTCAGCATCCTTGTGCAACTGTTCCGCAAAGTCCTTATCGATAAGGGCACGACCGACCACCGTCGCGAGACGTTCCTGATTCACTTTTGCAGGCATGTTATCTCTCCTTGTTGTCAATAATTAATCCTCTCGAGAGCGACAATTAACCTCCCTGCCCCTTTCGAGAATTCTGAATATAGCAATGCCTGTTTCCTTTGCCAGTTACAACACAACTTCCCGTTAAACCTTTTCACGATAAGCGATAACGCCAATTATTAAGTTGAACCGGCGATGACTGAGAGAGCCTTTATTGCAATAATTACTGTAGGTAATTTCCTACCACTAAAGAAATAAGCACATCCACAATCGCCATTAATAGAACACCATCGGAGCAACTCGTTAATACAAAACATAAACACGGGATTTCATTAAGAATGCGGTAAAAACGGAAAATAAAACCCTCACCGATTAGCGTTCGATAATCGCACACAACCCTGTTTACCCCGATTGAATACCCGTGCCGATCCCCCTCACCATTGCCCACACCAACAAAACCAATAAAAACAGGTTCACCCCCATGACCATGCGTCCTACCCGCTCGGGCTGATCCCGCCCTTCGTTTCATCGAGTCCGTTTCTTGTCTGCAACTTCCGGTTGCGGCTGCGAACTGCTTCATCCCAAACAATTAGAGAGACCCGAGCCCATGACACGTTCCACAACACCTTGCGCACTCAGTCTGATCGCTCTGGCACTGACCGGCATCGCTTTGCCTGTGGCAGCCGAAGAGACGGGCTTCATCGACGGTGCCAAGGCCGACCTGAACCTGCGAAACTTCTACATCAACCGCAACTTCACCAACCCGACCAAGGCCCAGGGCATGGCGCAGGAATGGACGCAGAGTTTCATCCTCGACGCCAAATCCGGTTTCACCCAGGGCACCGTCGGTTTCGGCATGGACGTATTGGGGCTGTACTCGGTGAAACTGGATGGCGGCAAAGGCACGGGGGGCACGCAACTGTTGCCGCTGGATCATGACGGGCGCCCGGCGGACACCTTCGGCCGCACCAACGTGGCGTTCAAGGCCAGGCTGTCGCAAACCGAAATCAAGGTCGGCGAGTGGATGCCGGTGCTGCCGATCCTGCGCTCGGACGACGGTCGCTCGCTGCCGCAGACCTTTCGCGGCGGGCAGATCACCTCGAAGGAAATCGACGGCCTGACTCTCTACGGCGGCCAGTTCCGCGCCAACAGCCCGCGCGACGACAGCAGCATGAGCGACATGTCGATGTTCGGCAAACCGGCGTTCACCTCGGACCGCTTCAACTTCCAGGGCGGTGAATACGCGTTCAATGACAAACGTACGCAGATCGGCCTGTGGAACGCCGAACTCAAGGACATCTACAGCCAGCAATACGTCAACCTGATCCACAGCCAGCCGCTCGGCGACTGGACCCTGGGCGCCAACCTCGGTTTCTTCTACGGCAAGGACGACGGCAGCGCCCGGGCCGGCAAGCTCGACAACAAGACCTGGTCGGGGCTGTTCTCCGCACGATACGGCGGCAACACCTTCTACGTCGGCCTGCAGAAACTCACCGGCGACAGCAACTGGATGCGGGTCAACGGCACCAGCGGCGGGACCCTGGCCAACGACAGCTACAACTCAAGCTATGACAACGCTCAGGAACGCTCCTGGCAAATCCGCCACGACTACAACTTCGCCGCCCTCGGCATTCCCGGCCTGACCCTGATGAACCGCTACATCAGCGGCGACAACGTGCACACCGGCACCATCACCGACGGCAAGGAATGGGGCCGCGAATCGGAACTGGGCTACACCGTGCAGAGCGGCACGCTGAAGAACCTGAATGTGCGGTGGCGCAATTCGACCATGCGCCGTGACTACAGCAATAACGAGTTCGACGAAAACCGGGTGATCGTCAGCTACCCGATCAACCTGCTCTAGAGGGCTGCGCCATCCGTCTGGATTCATGGATCGTCAGCCATCGTTGAGTACAGTGGATGCACCTGAAGGACTCAGGCGCTCCACCCTTCCCGCTTCCGTTATCTGTTGATGTTGGTCCCCCGGGACTTGAGCCAGGCTGTCACCGGAAGACACTGCCGATCATCGGAGGACCACCTCATGATCACTCGAGTCAAACCGGCTCCCGATTGGGATGCCAGGGCGTATCAGCAGTTTTCCCGTCTCAGGCAACAACCGGTCGATGAACTGCTCGGCCGCGTCGATCTGCACAATCCTCATCGCATCTACGACCTTGGTTGTGGCACCGGGATTGCCACGAAGGTTCTGGCAGATCGCTGGCCCGGAGCAGATATCAAGGGCATCGACAGTTCGCAAGACATGCTTCAGGTCGCCCGCTGTCTGCCGATCAAGGCGCGCTGGCAACACGCCGAGCTGCAACACTGGAAACCCCGCAAGCCGGCTGACCTGCTGTTCGCCGCTGCCGTACTGCATTTCATCGATGACCATCAAACGCTGTTGCCGGGATTGCTCCGCCACCTCAACCCTGGTGGCTGCCTGGCCGCGCATATGCCCGACTGGCGCGATGCGCTGTGGTATCGCCTGATGCTCGACACCCTCGAAGATGCCGGCCCCGGTGGCCAACCGCTGGGCAGCCCGCAACTGCGCCAGCGCGTGGCCGCGCGGCCGTTGTTGTCGCTGGAGGATTACTACCGTTTGCTCGCACCGCTGACCCGGTCGCTGGATATCTGGGAAACCGAGCAATTGCAGGTGGTCGACGGCAAGTCGCCGGTTTATGACTGGGTGAAAGTGTCGGCGCTGCGGCCGGTGATGCAGGGGCTGACGCCTGAGGAACAGGCGCGCTTCATCTATCACTACCTGATGCGGGTGCATGCGCATTATCCGCAGGAGGATAACGGGCATACGCTGTTTCCGTTCAAACGGATTTTCATTGTGGCCAAGGTGTGAAATTCAAAGGATCGCAACCTTCCACAGGCTGCGATCCCTAGAATTCAACGATTACTCGCGTGATTCGGTACCCAGTTCATCCCACACCGATTCGGCCAGATGAAACGTCGCATTCGCCGCCGGAATCCCGCAGTAGATCGCACTCTGCATGATCACTTCCTTGATCTCGCCACGGCTCACGCCATTGTTGGCCGCCGCCCGCAGGTGCAACTTGAGTTCGCCTTCGCGGTTCATGCCGATCAGCATGGCGATGGTGATCAGGCTGCGGGTGTGGCGCGGCAGGCCCGGACGGGTCCAGATGTCGCCCCAGGCGTGCCGGGTGATCATCTCCTGGAACTCCGAGTTGAACTCGGTCAGCGTGGTCAGGCTGCGATCGACATGGGCATCACCGAGCACCGCGCGGCGCACTTGCATGCCGTCGTCATAACGTTGTTTTTCGTCCACAGAAATCTCCTCAGACGACCAGCAGGAACGTCAGCACACGATCGCTGAACGCGTCGCCGGCCTGAACGTTGGAAAGATGTGCGGCATAGAACTCGGCGTACTCGGCGCCGCGCACATGCTCCTGAATGAAGTGCCCGCCGGACGGTGGCGTCACCGCATCTTCCGAGCCTGCGATCACCAGCAACGGAGCCGTGATCGACGCCAGTTGATCACGGAAATCCGCATCGCGTACCGCCGCGCAGTTGGCGGCGTAACCTTGAGGATTAGTGGCCGCGAGCATGTCGGTGATCTGCTTGGCCGCTGCCGGATTGGCCGCCGAGAAGTCCGGCGTAAACCAACGGGCAATCGACGCATCGCGCAACGCGACCATCGCCGCCGGGCCGTCGCGCAGCACGGTTTCGATGCGCGGATTCCACACCGACGGATCGCCGATTTTCGCCGCCGTGTTGCAGACGATCAGTTTGTTAAGACGCTGGCCGGCGTTGATCCCCAGCCACTGACCGATCAAGCCGCCCATGGACAGACCGCAGAAATGCGCGCGTTCGATGTGTAGCGCATCCAGCAGCGCCAGCACGTCGCGGCCCAGTTGCTCGATGCTGTAAGGGCCCGGTGTCACCAGCGACTGGCCGTGACCACGGGTGTCGAAACGCAGGACCCGAAAGTGCTCGGTGAACGCCGGCATCTGGGCGTCCCACATGTGCAGGTCGGTGCCCAGCGAGTTGGACAGCACCAGCACCGGCGCATCGACCGGGCCTTCCAATGAGTAATGCAGTTCGCCATCGGCGAGTTGAACGAAAGCCACAGCCCTCTCCTTTCAATCAGACAATGCGTTGTGTTCGGCCACCGCTCGCTCGACCCAGACCTGCGCCTGACCGAGGTAACGGGCGGGATCAAGCAAATGATCCAGTTCGGTTGCGCTCAGTTCGGCGGTCACTTGCGGTTCATCGCCGAGTACCGCACGCAGATGGCGTTGTTCGGCCACCGCCCGTTTACAGCATTGTTCGAGCAGATGATGCGCGGCGTCGCGGCCAACCCGTTGCGCGAGCACGATGCTCACCGCTTCGGCCAGCACCAGGCCTTGGGTCAACTCAAGGTTGCGGCCCATGCGCGCGGCATCGACTTCAAGACCCTCAGCCAGCAGCCGCGCCTGTTGCAGCGCGCCCGACACCAGGCAGCAGATGTCCGGCAGGGTTTCCCATTCGGCGTGCCACAGGCCGAGGCTGCGCTCGTGTTCCTGGGGCATAGCGCTGAACAGCGTCGAGACCAGACCCGGCACGCGGGTCGCTGCACCGATCAGCACCGCCGCGCCCACCGGGTTGCGCTTGTGCGGCATGGTCGAGGAGCCGCCCTTGCCCGGCGCCGACGGTTCGAACACTTCCGCCGCCTCGGTCTGCATCAACAGGCTGATGTCGCGGCCGAGTTTGCCGAGGCTGCCGGCGATCAGACCGAGCACTGCGCCGAACTCGACAATGCGATCGCGCTGGGTGTGCCAGGGTTGCTCCGGCAGGGTCAGATTCAGTTCTTCGGCCAGCGCACGGGCAATCGGCAATGCCTGTCCGCCCAGCGCCGCCAGGGTGCCGGACGCACCGCCGAATTGCAGCACCAGCAGTCGCGGCTTGAGTTCGCGCAGACGCTGACGGCTGCGGGTCACGGCACCGAGCCAACCGGCGATCTTCATGCCGAGAGTGACCGGCGTTGCGTGTTGCAGCCAGGTGCGCCCGGCCAATGGCGTCGCGGCGTGGCGCTCTGCCTGATCAGCAAGGGAGTCGGCCAGTTGCGCCAGCTCCGCTTCGATCAGCACCAACGCCTGACGCAATTGCAGCACCAGCCCGGAATCCATCACGTCCTGACTGGTGGCGCCCAGATGCACATAACGTTCGGCTTCAGCATCGGATGCCGCGATCCGTTTGCCCAACGCCTTGACCAGCGGGATCGCCGAGTTGCCCGCCGTAGCGATGGCTTCACCCAACGCGGCGAAATCAAACAGCTCGGCGCGGCAGGCGTTTTCGATTGCTGCCACAGCGCTCGCCGGAATCACTCCGACCCGCGCTTCGGCCCGGGCCAGCGCGGCTTCGAAGTCGAGCATCGCCTGCACCCGGCCTTGATCGCAGAACACCTCGCGCATTTCGCGGGCAGTGAAGTAGGCATCGAACAATTGATTGCCCGGTCGCTGAGTCATAAACAGTCCTTGCCGGCGCGGGCCATCGCGGCCCGCGCACTTCGGTTTAGAGATCGTGGTGCAAATACGCGGCCTGTTTCGGCAGGCGCAGGCTGAACAGGAACGCCACCGCCATCATCACCGTGACGTACCAATAGAAGGCGTTTTCCATGCCCCCGGCCTTGAGGCTCAGAGCCACATACTCCGCCGAACCACCAAAGATCGCATTGGCCACCGCATAGGCCAGGCCGACGCCAAGGGCGCGCACTTCCGGCGGGAACATTTCGGCTTTCACCAGGCCGCTGATCGAGGTGTAGAAACTGACGATCGCCAGCGCCACGGTAATCAGCACAAAAGCCAGGAACGGGCTGCTGACGCTTTTCAGGCTCAGCAGGATCGGCACGGTGAACAACGTACCGAGGGCACCGAACCAGAGCATCGAGTTACGTCGGCCGATCTTGTCGGCGAGCATGCCGAACAGTGGCTGCATGCACATATATAAGAAGAGCGCGCCGGTCATGATGAAGCTGGCGGTCTTGGCGTGCATGCCGGCGGTGTTCACCAGGTACTTCTGCATGTACGTGGTGAAGGTGTAGAAAATCAGCGAGCCACCGGCGGTGTAACCCAGCACAGTGATAAACGCGGCTTTGTGATCGCGGAACAGCGCAGCAATGCTGCCGGCGTCCTTGTGTTCACGGGTTTCCTTGTTGGTGGTTTCTTTCAGGGTGCGCCGCAGAAACAGCGAAATCAGCGCCGCCACCGCCCCGACCACGAACGGAATCCGCCAGCCGTAGGCCCGCAGTTCGTCTTCAGAAAGAAACTGCTGCAGGATCACCACCACCAGCACCGCCAGTAGTTGCCCGCCGATCAGGGTCACGTACTGGAACGAGGCGAAGAATCCGCGCTGGCCCTTGAGCGCGACTTCGCTCATGTAGGTCGCCGTGGCGCCGTATTCGCCACCCACCGACAAGCCTTGCAGCAGACGCGCGAACAGCAACAATACCGGTGCCCAGACGCCGATGCTGTTGTAGGTCGGCAGACAGGCAATGAGCAACGAGCCGAAGCACATCATCAGAATCGAGATCAGCATCGAATTCTTGCGCCCGTGCTTGTCCGCCACCCGGCCGAAGATCCAGCCGCCGATCGGTCGCATCAGGAACCCGGCCGCGAACACGCCAGCGGTGTTGACCAACTGCACCGTGGGGTTGTCCGAGGGAAAAACGCCGGGGCGAAATAGATCGCGCAGAAGGCGTAGACATAGAAGTCGAACCATTCGACGAGGTTGCCGGACGAGGCGCCGACAATCGCGAAGATACGCTTGCTGCGCTCTTCGCCGGTGTAATGGGTGGTGGTGGTTGTCATTGTTTTTCACTCGATAGGGACAGTGAGAGTCTAGACACACTTCGCAACAGTCCCGTTCCACATTGGATCAGCGACACACCTTCCCTGTGGCAGGGAAGGTGCAGTGTTCCTTCAATAATCGAAGAACACGGTTTCCGCATCAGTGCCCTGCAGGATCACATTCCACTGATAGACACCCTCTGCATCCGCCTTCGCCAGCAACGTAGTGCGGCGCTCGGCCGGTACACATTCGAGCAGCGGATCATTGACGTTCGCCGGATCGCCTTCGAAGTAGATCCGCGTCAGCAAGTGCTTCACCAGACCGCGCGCAAACACCAGCACCACCAGATGCGGCGCCTGGGTCGTGCCTTTCAGGCCTTCGACCGTGCCCGGTTTGATCGTGGTGAAACGGAAACGCCCTTCGGCGTCCACCGGCACCCGGCCGAAACCTTCGAAATTCGGGTCCAGCGGCTTGGCCTGTTCATCTTCCGGGTGATCGTATTTTCCGGCGGCGTTGGCCTGCCAGACTTCGAGCATGGCGTCGTTGACGACATCGCCATTGCCGTCCACCACTTGCCCTGTGATCGCCACGCGCTGGCCGAGGGTCAGTTCGTTGGCGAGGTTTTCGCGGTTCAGCCAGGTCAGGCCGATGTGGTAATACGGCCCGACGGTGTGGGACGTGGTCGCAGTCAGGGTCATCTCATTTCTCCATCGGCGTGGCTTCGCGGCCGCGCAGCACGATGTCCCAGCGATAAGCGAGGGCGTAGGACGGAATGGTTTTTTCCAGATCGAAAGCGGCGATCAGGCGTTCCTTGGCCGAGGTGTCCGGCACGCAGTTGTAGATCGGGTCGTAGGGCAGCAGCGGATCGCCGGGGAAGTACATCTGCGTGACCAGACGCGTCAGGATGCTCGGCCCGAACAGCGAAAAATGCACGTGGGCCGGGCGCCAGGCGTTGTGGTGGTTGCCCCATGGATAGGCGCCGGGCTTGATGGTCTGGAACTGATACCAGCCGTCGGCGTCGGTCACGGTGCGGCCGGTGCCGGTGAAGTTCGGGTCCAGCGGTGCGTCGTGCAGGTCACGGGCGTGGTTGTAGCGACCGGCGGCGTTGGCCTGCCAGATCTCCACCAGAATCCCCGGCACCGGCAGACCGTCTTCATCGAGCACACGCCCGTGAATAATAATCCGCTCGCCGAGCGGTTCACCCTGATGCTGGGCGGTCAGATCATTATCGGTGTCGGCCACTCGCTCGGCACCGATGGTCGGGCCGGTGATTTCCGACAGCGAGTGAGGCAGAAACACCAACGGCTTGGACGGTGAGCGCAGATTGGTGGATTGATAATTCGGGTGCAGGTACGGCGGCTGGGTGCCTTCCTGCGGGCGGCGGTAACCAGGCTTGTCAGTCATTTCGCTTTCCTCTGTTCTTGTTCGTCACGGCTTGCGTCAGACGCGTTCGATGGCCAGGGCCAGACCCTGGCCGACACCGACGCACATGGTCGCCAGACCTTTCTTGCCACCGGTCTTTTCCAGCTGATGCAGGGCAGTCAGCACCAGACGTGCGCCGCTCATGCCCAACGGATGGCCGAGGGCAATCGCCCCGCCGTTCGGGTTGACCTGGGTCGCGTCATCCGCCAGCCCCAGCTCGCGCAGCACCGCCAGACCCTGGCTGGCAAACGCTTCGTTGAGTTCGATCACATCGAAATCGCTGACCGCCACGCCGAGGCGTTCGGTGAGTTTGCGCACCGCCGGTACCGGGCCGATACCCATCACCCGTGGCGCCACCCCGGCACTGGCCATGCCCAGCACTTTGGCGCGGGCGGTCAGGCCGTGTTTTTTCACCGCTTCGGACGAGGCCAGAATCAGCGCGGCGGCACCGTCATTCACGCCCGAAGCGTTGCCGGCGGTGACGGTCTTGTCCGGGCCGTTGACCGGTTTCAGTCTGGTCAGGGCTTCAAGGGTGGTGTCGGCGCGAGGATGTTCGTCCTGGCTGACCACGGTTTCGCCTTTCTTGTGGGCGATCCGCACTTCGACGATTTCCTCGGCGAAGTAGCCGGCAGCCTGGGCGGCGGCCGTCCGTTGCTGACTGCGCAGGGCGAAAGCGTCCTGATCTTCGCGCGACACTTTATAGTCGTCGGCGACGTTGTCAGCGGTCTGCGGCATCGCGTCGACGCCGTACTGGGCCTTCATCAACGGATTGATGAAACGCCAGCCGATAGTGGTGTCTTCCAGTTTCATGTTGCGCGAAAACGCCGCATCGGCCTTGCCCATCACGAACGGCGCGCGGGACATCGACTCGACGCCGCCGGCAATCGCCAGCTCCATTTCACCGCTGGCGATGGCGCGGAACGCCGTGCCGATGGCGTCCATACCTGACGCGCAAAGGCGATTGAGGGTGACGCCGGGCACGCTCTCCGGCAGACCGGCCAGCAACAGCGCCATGCGCGCCACGTTGCGGTTGTCTTCACCGGCCTGGTTGGCGCAGCCGAGGAATACTTCGTCGAGGGCGCTCCAGTCCACCGACGGATTGCGCTCCATCAAGGCCTTGATCGGCACGGCGGCCAGGTCGTCGGCGCGAACCGCCGCCAGACCACCACCGAAACGACCGATAGGAGTACGAATTGCATCGCAGATATAAACGTCGCGCATCATGCTTCTCCCGGTGCCTGGCCGTGGGCCGCTGCGGTGCGGGCTTCGAGATCGCGCAAAGCGCTCAGCTCGACCTCGGTCGGTTCAGCAGTGGTGGCCACGCTGTCGGCAAAGCGGATGGCCCAGCCGGTGGCGGCGACCACTTGCTCGCGGGTCACGCCCGGGTGCAGTGCGGTGACCACGAACTCATTGGTGCCCTCTTCCGGCTCCATGATGCACAGGTCAGTGATGATGCCGACGGGACCTGCACCCGGCAGGCCCAGACGTTTGCGCGAATCGCCGCCCTCGCCATGGCCGACCGAAGTGATGAAATCGAGCTTGTCGACAAACGAACGCGCCGACTGTTTAAGGATGATCAGCACGCTTTTGGCAGAGCCGGCAATTTCCGGCGCACCACCGGCACCCGGCAGACGGACTTTCGGCTGGTGATAATCGCCAACCACCGTGGTGTTGATGTTGCCGAAACGGTCGACCTGCGCCGCGCCGAGAAAACCGACGTCGATGCGCCCGCCCTGCAGCCAGTAGCGAAAGATCTCACCGGTCGGGACGACGGTATCGGCGGTTTCCGCCAGTTCGCCGTCACCGATCGACAGTGGCAGTACGCTGGGTTTGGCGCCAATCGGGCCCGATTCGTAGATCAGCACCACGTCCGGTGACGAGGTCAGCCGCGCGAGGTTGGCGGCTTTCGAGGGCAGGCCGATGCCGACGAAGCACACCGAGCCGTTCTTCAGGCGACGGGCCGCGGCGACGGTCATCATTTCATTGGTGGTGTAAGTCATTACTTGGCCTCCGAAGCAGCGGCCAACTTGGCCTGGAACTCGCTGAAGTCAGCGCAGCCATGGATGAATTCGTTGATCCACGCGGTAAACGTCTCACGGTCGCGGGCGATCGGGTCCCACGCTTGATAGAAACGATTGTCACGCTCGGTGTAACCGTGGGCGTAGGACGGATGCGCGCCACCGGGTACATGGCAGACCGCGCTCAGGGCCCAGGTCGGCAGCACGCAGGCGTTCATCGGCGCGTTGAGGTTGTCGACGATTTCTTCGACGGTGACGATGCAACGCTTGGCGGCCAGGGCGGCTTCTTTCTGCACACCGAGGATGCCCCACAGCAGCACGTTGCCCTGACGGTCGGCCTTCTGGGCGTGAATCACGGTCACGTCCGGACGCACCGACGGCACCGCCGCCAGCACTTCGCCGGTAAACGGACAAGTCACGGACTTGATCAGCGGGTTGACCTTCGGCAGGTCGGAACCGGCGTAGGCCCGCAGCACCGCGAACGGCAGGCCGGAGGCGCCGGCGACGTAAGCGTTGGCCAGGTCGGCGTGGCTGTGTTCTTCGATTTCCAGCGCGTGGGGCCATTGTTTTTCGACCGCATCGCGCAGACGGTGCAGCGACCCCACGCCAGGGTTGCCGCCCCAGGAGAAGATCAGCTTGCGTGCACAGCCAGCGCCGATCAGTTGGTCGTAGATCAGGTCAGGCGTCATCCGCACCAGGGTCAGATCTTTCTTGCCCTGACGAATGATTTCATGACCCGCCGCCGTAGGGATCAGGTGAGTGAAGCCTTCGAGCGCGACGGTGTCGCCGTCATTGACGAATTGCTTCACCGCGTCGTGCAGCGAAAGGATCTCAGCCATGGAGCGGGCTCCCGTTTTTGTAGTGGATCGCCAGTGATAAAAAGGCGCGAGGTTGTGCGCCGGAGTCACTGAAGATTAAGCCGCTGATTTTCGCCAAACAATCCGATAATCGACTGAGTGTTCGGTTATCGAACAGATTGTTATCAACCTAATGATCGCCCCGAGTGCGGGGCGATCAATCCCGGTATCAGGTCGCGTCCGCGTGACTGACCAGCCCCTTGATCACTACCGCAGCCGTGGCCAGCCCGGCCGGGATCACCAGCGCTGTCAGCACCTGTTCGAAATTCCAGCCCAGGCCCAGCAGCGTCGCGCCCATCCATGCGCCGAGGATGGCGCCGAAGCGGCCGATCCCGAGCATCCACGACACACCGGTCGCCCGACCCTGGGTCGGATAGAACCGCGCGGCCAGCGACGGCATTGCCGATTGCGCACCGTTGACGCACATGCCCGCCACCAGTACCAGCGTCGCCAGCAGCGTGATGTTGCCCAGACTCTGCCCGACCGCGTAGGCAAACACCCCGGCCAGCAGGTAGAAAATGCCGATGACCTTGTGCGGATTGAACCGGTCCATTGCCCAGCCTACTCCGACCGCGCTCAACACCCCGCCGAACTGGAACAACGCGCCGATGAAGGCAGCCTGCTCCATGCTCGCGCCACTGTCGCGCATCAGGGTCGGCAGCCAGCTGGTCAGCAGGTACACGATCACCAGGCCCATGAAGTAGGTCAGCCACAGCAGCAACGTACCGACGCTGTAGGTGCCGGAGAAAATCACCGCGAACACATTGCGTGCCTTGACGGTTTTCTGCTCCGGCACGCTGAAACTTGCTGCCTGGGCAACAGTGGCCGGGTCGATCGGCGCGAGGGTCTTGCGCACTTTGTCGGTGCCACGGTTACGCACTACCAGGTAGCGCGCCGATTCCGGCAGCCAGAGCAGCAACACCACGGCGAGGATCAGCGGCAGAATCCCGCCGATCAGCAACAGGCTGTGCCAGCCGAACGCCGGAATCAGCTTGGCCGAGATGAATCCGCCACCGGCCATGCCGAGGTTGAAACCGCAGAACATGCTGGTCACGAGCAGCGACTTCTTGCGTTCCGGGGTGTATTCCGACAGCAGCGTGGTGGCGTTCGGCATGCCGGCGCCCAGCCCCAAACCAGTGAGGAAGCGCAGCACCAGCAATTGCTCGACGTTGGTGGCGTAGGCCGACGCCAGGCTGAAAGCGCCGAACAGAAAGACCGCGCCGAACAGTACGAATTTTCGCCCGAAGCGGTCAGCCAACGGTCCGGAGCCCAGTGCACCGAAGACCATGCCGATCAGCGCGGCGCTCATCACCGGGCCGAGGCTGGCGCGGTCGATGCCCCAGTCCTGGGACAGGGCCGGCGCGATGAAACCCATGGCCGCCGTGTCGAGGCCATCGAGGAACACAATCAGGAAACACAGAATCACCACCCGCCACTGATAGCGCGAGATCGGTTGGGCATTGATGAAGGACTGCACGTCGAGGCAGTGACCTACAGCGGACTGAGGCTGGTTCATTATTTTTATTCCACGCAAAAAACGCAGTCGAACGGCGACCGGCCAAAGACTGGCACGGACACAAGCATATAAGGAGGGAATCGGGCGTTGCGCTAAAACCGGCAACAGGAATGGGAGCGGCGACAGTCGGGGAACGTGCACATGGGAAGTTGCCTCTTGTCATTATTATGGGAGTCGACGATCCGGCGGGCTCATTCACAACAGCACCGGATGACGCTGCCGCGACATTAATGATCCGGGGGTTTTAGCGTCAATTCGATAAACGCAACTCTGTGCGTTTATCGAACAGCTTCATCAGGCGAACAACTGCGCGCTGAGGTCGCGACTGGCGCTCAGCAGACCCGGCAGAAAGCGCTGTTCAAGTTCGGTACGGCTGACGCGACCGGCATGGGTGCTGACGTTGAGCGCGGCCACCACCTGGCCGGAAGCGTCATACACCGGCACCGCAATCGAACGCAGGCCCTGTTCAAGCTCCTGATCGACGATGCACCAGCCCTGCTGCCGCACTTCCTGCAGACATTCGAGCAAGGACTCCGGGGTGTGCAGTGTGCGACTGGTCTTGGCCACCAGTTCGGCGTGGTCGAGGTACTCGCGCAGCGACGTGTCGTCCAGCGCCGCCAGCAGAATCCGCCCCATGGACGTGCAATACGCCGGCAGCCGCCCGCCCACCGACAGGTCCACCGAAATCAGGCGCTGGGTGGTGGCCGAGCGAGCGATGTAAAGAATGTCGTCGCCTTCCAGCGTGGCCATGTTGCAGGCTTCGTGCAGTTGTTCGCTCATGCGGTCGAGGTACGGCTGGGCGGAGACTGCCAGCGGCGTCGAAGACAGATAGGCGTGACCGAGGGTCAGCACTTTGGGCAGCAACGAATACGTGCGCCCGTCGGTGGTGGCGTAGCCGAGTTTGATCAAAGTATGCAGGCAGCGGCGTACGGCGGCGCGGGGGATTTCCGTACGGTGGCTGATCTGGGCGATGGTCAGGTGGCGCTTGCGCTCCTGAAACGCCTGGACAACGGCCAGGCCCCGGGCCAGGGAAGTCATGAAGTCCGGATCGCCGGTCAGGGCCTGGATGCGTTTGGCCGGCGAGGCGACGATCGGCGGCGCTACCGAGGTGAAGGAATTGCGCATTTGATCGTTCATGTCAGGTCCTTTTTTCTTGTTCGGATCAACGGCTATACAAGCGGCTCGCAGACAGATGCACAAGCGCCAGATCGCCAACACCGGGCGATTATCGAACCGTCGACCGATAATCGCAAACGCGCCCTCCGACCCGGATGAAGCGACTCTGTAAAGTTTCCAACGCGATATCATTCATGCGCCCGGCCCCCTTAGTTGATCGACTAAATGACGCCAGAAACACAACACCCGGAAACAACGACGCAACTACCGGTAAAAGTTGCGAGTCACAAAACAATCACACATCCGGAACCGTTTTTAACTTGGCAAAGATAGTCAATCCCGAATCGGCCGCTATAATGCACCTCAATGGCGTCGCACTTTTATTGGCCGTCGACGTCATTCGCTGAGGTAATGTCCATTGCCTTCAGCTCCGGCCAGCGCCTGATGATCATCACCCATGCACCGCCAGCGCGCTCGCTGAAACAGGAAACTGATGCTGCGTCAGTTTTAATCTGGTGCCGTAGCCGCCTGTAACATGGAAGTCTTGACCGCCCTGCCGATAACACCGCTGCCTGTTCAGGCCGCGTCTTGTTGGCGAACCGGTTCAATCGATTCGTTGCAGTGCGTTTCACCAGACATTTATCTCAACTCATACAGGTAGCACTGTGACGAAAGACGAACTGCGCGCGGAACTTGAGCGCCAGGAACAACGTTACAAGGAAGTTTACGGCGGGGAAGTCACCACCTACGCCGCTCAGCCCGAACCGGAACGCAAAGCCTGGCGTAAACGCCCCACCGTTCAGGATCAGGTCTTCCAGCAAGAACTGAAAAAAATGGAAGAGGAACTCAAAGCCGAAGAGCCTTGACGCCTTCCTTTGAGACTTTCGAGGGTAAGCGTACTCACCGGGTTACAAGCACGGTGGACTGACGATGCCTTGCGCGCCCGCTACCCGCGGGCAGCGGCCAACTCCCCTGTATTGCACGGGTTTGGAGCATGTCAGACACGTTTCTCAGATATTTCATACAAGCTTCTGCCCCCTTCCGCGCACCGGCCATTCAGCCGGAACTTCGCATTTTCCTTAAACAAATCAAAGCCTTACAAAACCCGGCAAAAAGCTTGGGTAATGCACCTTGATACAAATTAATTTGGCGAAGAAGGTTACCGATGAGCAGGTAGGGGATCGATTTCCAGTCTTTTCTGGCATAATCGCGCCCCCTTATGACCGGGTCAGAAAACCTTCATGATCGATTTATTCAGCGGACTGGATGCCTGGGTGCTTGTGAGCCTCCTGCTCGCCCTGACATTTGTCCTCGCCTTCGAGTTCATCAATGGATTTCATGACACCGCTAACGCGGTAGCCACTGTTATCTACACCAAAGCGATGCCGCCTCACCTGGCGGTGTTCTTCTCGGGCGTGTTCAACTTCCTCGGCGTATTGCTGGGCGGCGTCGGCGTGGCGTATGCCATCGTCCACCTGCTGCCGGTAGAACTGTTGATCAACGTGAACACCGGCCATGGTCTGGCAATGGTGTTCTCGCTGCTCGCCGCCGCCATCGCCTGGAACCTGGGCACCTGGTACTTCGGTATCCCGGCCTCCAGCTCCCACACCCTGATCGGTTCGATCCTCGGCGTCGGCCTGGCCAACGCCCTGATCAATGACATTCCGCTGGGTGATGGCGTGAACTGGCAGAAAGCGATCGATATCGGTGCTTCGCTGGTGTTCTCGCCGATGGCTGGCTTCCTGGTGGCCGCACTGGTGCTGATCGGCCTGAAGTGGTGGCGCCCGCTGTCGAAAATGCACAAGACCCCGGAACAACGCCGCAAGATCGACGACAAGAAGCATCCACCTTTCTGGAATCGCCTGGTCCTGGTGATGTCGGCCATGGCCATGAGCTTCGTGCACGGCTCCAACGATGGTCAGAAAGGCATCGGCCTGATCATGCTGGTCCTGATCGGTATCGTGCCTGCGCAGTTCGTGCTCGACCTGAACAGCACCACCTATCAGATCGAACGTACTCGCGACGCAACCCTGCACCTGAGCCAGTTCTACCAGCGCAACGCCGCCACCCTTGGCGAGTTCCTGGCCCTGGGCAAAAGCGTAGAAGGCGACCTGCCGGAGAAATTCCGCTGCAACCCGCAGCAGACCGAACCGACCATTTCCGCCCTGCTCCACACCCTCAAAGGTGTATCGGACTACCACTCGCTGCCGGCGGAAAGCCGCATCGAAGTGCGCCGCTACCTGCTCTGCCTGGACGACACCGCGAAGAAAGTCGCCAAACTCCCGGGCCTGGAAGCGCGTGAAAAGGCTGATCTGGACAAGCTGCGCAAAGACCTGACCACCACCACCGAATACGCCCCGTTCTGGGTGATTCTGGCGGTCGCCCTGGCCTTGGGCCTCGGCACCATGATCGGCTGGAAACGCGTGGTGCTGACCATCGGCGAGAAAATCGGCAAGCAAGGCATGACCTATGCCCAGGGCATGTCGGCACAGATCACCGCAGCGAGCATGATCGGCCTGGCCAACATCTTCAGCCTGCCGGTGTCCACCACCCACGTCCTGTCCTCGGGCGTGGCCGGCACCATGGTCGCCAACAAAAGCGGCCTGCAAGGCGGCACGGTGAAAACCATCCTGCTGGCCTGGGTCCTGACCCTGCCGGCCACCGTGGCCCTGTCGGCCGGCTTGTTCTGGCTGGCGTCGAAGGCGCTGGGTAGCTGATAGATCGTGGTAATGAAAAAGGCGTGATTCGAGAGGATCACGCCTTTTTTGTTGGCCGCGGTAAAGAGGCGCGGAAGATCAAGAGCGCCCTCACCCTAGCCCTCTCCCGGAGGGAGAGGGGACTGACCGTGTTGCTTGGGGGAGATACGCCGACGTGACGTTTCGAGGTGAACTCCGGTTTTAAAACGCATTCAACTCGACTCCTGCTTCATCTGCTCTTGCTTTGGCTTCCCACCACTCAACACGATGAGCGTTAGCTCGAGTACCGCTTTTGACGTGCCGGCCCCATCGGAAGGCTGAGTGGAGGGATTTATCCGGGGGTGGGCGCGTAGCGCCGTTCGACGAAGTCGAACACATCGAGAGGAGGTGCAGCGAAGCAAACCGGAGGCGATGCCCCCGGATGAATCCCGGAACGAAGGAACACCGAGCCCTAGCGAGGTGCCGTACGCCGGGGCCAAGCCTTTTGGTTACTTTGGGGCGTTTGCCAAAGTGACTCGCCGTAAGGGCGAAACCGCCAGCCCCAACACCCGAAAAAACGGATATTCACAAAAAACACCCAAAGCATGGTCGGCCCAAAGGCCGCCAAGACACAAAAAAAGGGCAACCGAAGTTGCCCAAAATGCCTTGCGTGCTCATCAAACCCGGAAGAACTAAGGCTTCTTGCGCTTATTCGCATCCTTCCAGATAAAAAATCCAAACCCTGCAAAAAACAGAACCATGAGCCCCACCGTCAGAACCCCGGCAAACACCACGTTATCGAAAAACATGACTGGCCTCCTGGCCCCTGCTTTGCTGCGATGGAGCTAAGTTAACCAATCAGGCAGGCGCAGGAATTGACCGGGATCAATACCGGTCAAGGTGCGGAGGAAAGGAAGGGAAATAACTGACCTGCATCAACGGATACAGGGGGAGATCAACGCTTTTTCGGTTTGTTTTTCGACTTTTTCTTCGGTTTTCCCAGCGGCATGGCCTGTTCGAAGGCCTTGCGCACTTCATTCAGGCGTTTTTCGTTGAGGTCGTGAACCCGCTTGGCGCGTTCGGTGCTGAGGTCGATCAGTTTGTCGTCTTGGCTCATGGCGTTCGATGCATCGCTTGGACTGAATCACAACTGCCGGATCGCCGACAGGACTGCGCCAATAATGCGGCCTCACGCCGGCGCTGACCAGTCATCGACGTACAACAAATCGTGTATTCAAGACGCGGTGGTCGAGCAGCCTCAAATCTCGATGTCGACCCACAGGCCCTGACGCGGCTGGTCTTCCATCAGCGGCACCACCGGCACGGTGTTGTCGGCATTGAGTTCGGTGCCCGGCACGGCGAGGTGTTCTTCCGGATCTTCGTCGGCTTCGCGCTTGCGACGCTCACGCTCCTGCTGGCGGCGCTGCTCTTCGCGCAGCAGATAACCATCCTCTTCAGGATCGCGCTTTTGCAGGTCGATCGTGCTTTCGTTGGAGCTTTCCTGCACCGGCACCACCGGGGAATGTCCGGCCGCTGGCGGATCGGGTCCTGCTGGGATGTGATCGGCACGGCGCTCAGGGGGAGCATCGGTGGCAGCATATGAAGGGTCTCCTGTCAGCAGGCTATCGGCTGCGGCATCGGGGCCTTGAGCCATCGGTCGCAAACTTGTGACCGGGTTGGCACTCACAGGTGCCCAGGCTCTGCTTAAAACTGACAGATGACCGCATTTGCCCTCACTTGCGGCTTGCAGCTAAAAGCTCGCCACTGCTCCTAATCCTTTGGCCTCAGGGCCTCATTCCGTTAAGATAGCCCGCTTTTTCAAGGTGGGAGTCAGGCAGCATGGCGCAGCAGTATCAACCGGGGCAACGCTGGATCAGTGACAGCGAAGCAGAGCTTGGTTTAGGCACCGTTCTGGCACAGGACGGCCGCTTGTTGACCGTGCTTTACCCGGCCACTGGCGAAACCCGCCAGTACGCGCTAAGGAATGCGCCTTTGACCCGCGTGCGATTCTCGCCGGGCGACTCCATCACTCACTTCGAAGGCTGGAAGATGACCGTGCGCGAAGTCGAGGATGCCGATGGCCTGCTCGTCTACCACGGTCTGAACGCCGAGAACGAAGCCGTCACCCTGCCGGAAACCCAGCTGTCGAACTTCATCCAGTTCCGTCTGGCCAGCGACCGTCTGTTCGCCGGACAGATCGACCCGCTGTCGTGGTTCTCCCTGCGCTACCACACCCTGGAACACACCAGCCGCCAGTTGCAATCCGCGCTGTGGGGCCTGGGCGGCGTGCGTGCGCAGCCGATCGCGCACCAGTTGCACATTGCCCGTGAAGTCGCCGACCGCATCGCGCCACGGGTATTGCTGGCGGACGAAGTGGGTCTGGGCAAGACCATCGAAGCCGGCCTGGTGATTCATCGCCAGTTGCTCTCCGGTCGCGCCAATCGCGTGCTGATCCTGGTGCCGGAAAACCTCCAGCACCAGTGGCTGGTGGAAATGCGCCGGCGCTTCAACCTGCAGGTTGCGCTGTTCGACGAAGAACGCTTCATCGAAAGCGATGCCTCCAACCCGTTCGAAGACACCCAGCTGGCCCTGGTGGCCCTGGAGTGGCTGGTCGAAGACGAAAAGGCCCAGGACGCGCTGTTCGCCGCCGGCTGGGACCTGATGGTGGTCGACGAAGCGCACCACCTGGTGTGGCACGAAGACAAGGTCAGCCCGGAATACTCCTTGGTCGAGCAGCTTGCCGAGACGATCCCGGGCGTGTTGCTGCTCACCGCCACCCCGGAACAACTGGGTCAGGACAGCCACTTCGCCCGTCTGCGCCTGCTCGACCCGAACCGTTTTCATGACCTGGCCGCCTTCCGTGCCGAAAGCGAGAACTATCGCCCGGTGGCCGAAGCCGTTCAGGAACTGCTGGACAAGGGCCGCCTCTCGGCCGAAGCGCACAAGACCATCCACGGTTTCCTTGGCAACGAAGGTGAAGCCCTGCTGACCGCCGTCAACGATGGCGACAGCGAAGCCAGCGCCCGCCTCGTGCGCGAACTGCTCGACCGCCACGGCACCGGCCGTGTGCTGTTCCGCAATACCCGCGCCGCCGTGCAGGGTTTCCCGGAGCGCAAACTGCACCCGTACCCGCTGCCGTGCCCGGACGAATACCTCGAACTGCCACTGGGCGATCACGCCGAGCTGTATCCGGAAGTCAGCTTCCAGGCCCAGCCGGACGCCAGCGAAGAAGAGCGCTGGTGGAAATTCGACCCGCGCGTCGAATGGCTGATCGATCAGCTGAAAATGCTCAAGCGCACCAAAGTGCTGGTGATCTGCGCCCACGCCGAAACCGCAATGGACCTGGAAGACGCCCTGCGCGTACGTTCCGGCATTCCGGCCACGGTGTTCCATGAAGGCATGAACATCCTCGAGCGTGACCGCGCCGCCGCCTACTTCGCCGACGAAGAGTTTGGCGCACAGGTGCTGATCTGCTCGGAAATCGGCAGTGAAGGTCGCAACTTCCAGTTCGCTCACCACCTGGTGCTGTTCGATCTGCCGTCGCACCCGGACCTGCTGGAGCAGCGGATCGGTCGTCTGGACCGGATCGGCCAGAAACACATCATCGAACTGCACGTGCCGTACCTGGAAACCAGCCCACAAGAGCGCCTGTTCCAGTGGTATCACGAAGCACTGAACGCGTTCCTCAACACCTGCCCGACCGGCAACGCCTTGCAGCATCAGTTCGGCCCGCGCCTGCTGCCGCTGCTGGAAGAGGCTGACGACGGCGAGTGGCAGACGCTGATCGACGAGGCGCGCACCGAGCGCGAGCGTCTGGAAGCCGAGCTGCACACCGGTCGTGACCGTCTGCTGGAGCTGAACTCCGGTGGCGCCGGCGAAGGTGAAGCGCTGGTCGAAGCGATTCTGGAACAGGACGACCAGTTCGCCCTGCCGATCTACATGGAAACCCTGTTCGACGCCTTCGGCATCGACAGCGAAGACCACTCGGAAAACGCCCTGATCCTCAAGCCGAGCGAGAAGATGCTCGACGCCAGTTTCCCGCTGGGCGACGACGAAGGCGTGACCATCACCTACGACCGCAACCAGGCGCTGTCGCGCGAAGACATGCAGTTCATCACCTGGGAACACCCGATGGTGCAGGGCGGCATGGACCTGGTGCTGTCCGGTTCGATGGGCAACACCGCTGTCGCGCTGATCAAGAACAAGGCGTTGAAGCCGGGCACCGTGCTGCTGGAACTGCTGTACGTCAGCGAAGTGGTTGCGCCGCGCTCGCTGCAACTGGGCCGTTACCTGCCGCCGGCCGCCCTGCGCTGCCTGCTCGATGCCAACGGCAACGACCTGTCGGCCCGTGTGGCGTTCGAAACCCTGAACGATCAGCTGGAAAGCGTGCCGCGCGCCAGCGCCAACAAGTTCATTCAGGCCCAGCGCGATCAGTTGACACCACGGATCAACGCCGGTGAAGACAAGGTCACCCCGCGTCACGCCGAGCGCGTGGCCGAGGCCCGCCGTCGTCTGGCAGCCGATACCGACGAAGAACTGGCGCGCCTGACTGCGTTGCAGGCGGTCAACCCGACCGTGCGCGACAGCGAGCTGGTGGCCCTGCGCAAACAGCGCGAGCAAGGCCTGGCCATGCTCGACAAGGCTGCGCTGCGACTGGAAGCAATCCGGGTGCTGGTCGCAGGCTAAACCGCCCTGCTCCATCGCCAAAAACGAAAAAGGCCCGCAGCGATGCGGGCCTTTTTTGTTTGTCTGAGGTTAAGCAGTCACCGCTGCGCCATCCGGCTCCACCACTGCCGACAACCCCTCCTTCATCCGCTTCGCATCCCGCACAAAGCACCGCGACGCCAGAAACAGAAACACCATCGTAAAGAACAACGCAACCGGGATCAGGTACATCGCATCATGCAGGCCGACAGCCTTGAACGCTTCGGTCATCTGTTCGGCACCCGCCGAAATCATCGCCGACTGGGCAAAGTGATCGGACAAGCCACCGACCACCACCGGCCCCAAGCCTCCGCCCAGCAAGTACAACCCGGCAAAGAACAGCGCCATCGCCGTGGCCCGCAAACGCGGTTCGACCACGTCCTGAATCGCCGTGTAGACGCAGGTGTAGAAGTTATAGGCAAACAGCCAACCGACACTGAACACGGCGACAAACACACCAATCTCGATCCGCCCGGCATGCAGCGCCCAGGCGGTGCACACCGTAGAGATGATCAGACTGAACGCCGCAAACAACAGCCGGCCGCTGGCCACCCGCTGGTGAATCTTGTCGGCGATCCAGCCGCCCAGGGTCAGGCCGATCAAGCCGGTCACCCCGACGATCATCCCGGTGGCCACCGCCGCCTCCTGCAACGGCATCAGGAAATAGCGCTGCAGCATCGGCACCAGAAACGAGTTGCAGGCATACGTCGCAAAGTTGAAGCACAACCCCGCCAGCACCAGCCACAGGAACGTCGGTACCGCCAGCACCCGGCGGATCGGCTTGTCGACTTTCTCTTGCGACACTTGCACGGTTTCCGCTGCGCCGCGCTTGGGTTCCTTGATGAAGAACATGAACACCGCCAGCAGCAGCCCCGGCACGGCAGCGATGAAGAACGGCGCACGCCAGCTGTCGAACGCCTTGACCATCGCACCGATGGTGAAGAACGCCAGCAACAGCCCCAACGGCAGGCCCAGCATGAAAATGCCCATTGCACGCGCCCGACGGTGGGCCGGGAACAGATCACCGATCAGCGAGTTGGCCGCCGGTGCGTAACTGGCCTCGCCGATGCCGATACCCATGCGCACCAGCAGAAAACTCCAGAAACTGCCCACCAGACCGTTGACTGCGGTCAACGCGCTCCAGGTCGCCAGGCCCCAGCCCATCAGTTTGCTGCGCGAACCGGTGTCGGCCATGCGCCCCAGCGGCAGGCCGGCAATGGCGTAGACGATGGTGAACGCGGTGCCGACGATCCCCAGCTGAAAGTCGCTGAGGTGCCACTCCATGCGGATCGGCTCGATGATGATCGCCGGGATGGTGCGATCGAAGAAATTGAACAGGTTGGCGAGGAACAACAGGAACAGAATGCGCCAGGCATTCGCCGCTTGGGTCGAGTTCTGCATGGGTCCGTCTCTTTTATTGTTATAGGGCTTCACTGCCGACGCATCCGAGCCCGGAACCTGCAATCTAGTCAGGCAGGTAGGACCTGTCTGTCATCATTCGTCAGGCTGATGTTCACCCATGGCACTGTAACGAAACGTAAGCCCTTGAAAAGGCTCGAATCCCCCGAAAACCGGGGGGTTTGCGGAAAAATCCGGCAATGAAAAAATACTTTCGCACCCCCCTTCCCAACGCCGTAGCAAAGCCTAGAATGGCCGCCGGATCCGTCCGGATCCAGCCGATCAATCCCTTTGATGCCCCTCCCATGTCCGATGTCAGTCCGTGTCTGAATTGCGGTGCCTGCTGTTCCCATTTTCGTGTGTCATTTTTCTGGGGTGAATGCGCATCCTCCGGCGGAACCGTGCCTGATGAACTGGTCACCCAGATCACGCCCAGCCGGGTCGCCATGATCGGTACCGACCGCAAGGCACCACGCTGCACCGCGCTGGAAGGCGAAGTCGGAAAGGCCGTGAGTTGCACGATCTACGACAAGCGTTCCAGCCCCTGCCGCGAGTTCGAGGCATCGTGGGAAAACGGCGAGCAGAACATTGACTGTGACAAGGCCCGTGCCCGCTTCGGCCTGCCACCGTTGCAACCGCACTGGAACGAAGTCGCCTGAGCCTTAGCGCCAATCGCTATGGCGCTCATGCCAAAATCATTAGAACCAATGTGCCACCACGGCTTGCGCCCCGAAATCGGCCTCTATACTGCATTCATTCGCCTGCGTTGATGACGCAGTAAGGAAGCACTCAGAGACGGGGCATGCTATGGAGTGGCTTGGTTTGCAGTTTGTTGCCGAGCTGCCGGAGAGCGGGCAGGTCATCCTCAATTGCACACACAACCCCTTGCTGGTGCTGGTCGCCTATCTGGTGGCGTGCGCCGCGAGTTTCGCCACCCTCGACATGGCGGAACGCGTCGGCCATGCCGAAGACCCCGGATCGCGCAGGCTCTGGCGCTGGATCGGCGCCACTTGCCTGGCCGGCGGCATCTGGGCCATGCATTTCATCAGCATGCTGGCGTTCCAGACACCGATCGACATCCAGTACGATCTGGCCATCACCCTGTTCTCTCTGGTGATCGCCGTGCTGGCCTCCTGGCTGGCGATGCACACCCTCAGCGAACCGCAACCCAGTCTGCTGCAATACTTCAAGACCGCCATCGTCATCGGCCTGGGCATTGCCGGCATGCATTACGTCGGCATGGCCGCCATGCAGTCCGCCGCCACCGCTTACTACGAGCCAACTCTGTTCGGCCTGTCGATCCTGATTGCCATCGGTGCCAGTTTCGCCGCGCTGTGGGTGGCCGGGAACTTGCGTGAAGGCAGCGGCCTGCACAACCAGATGCTCAAATACGTGGCCACCCTGATTCTCGGGGCCGGCATCATCAGCATGCATTTCACCGGCATGGCGGCGTTGCATCTGGTCCTGCCGGAGGGAAATATTCCCACACTCAGGGCCGAAACCAGTCATCTGCAACTGGGGCTCACCGTCGCCTTTATCACCCTGCTGATCCTCGGCAGCGCCATCAGCGCTGCACTCGCCGACAAGAAACTGCAGAACAAGGAGCAAGACCTGCGCCGGGTCAACATGCTGCTCAGCCAGCTCGACCAGGCGCGGATGTCGCTGCAACAGGCCGCCAATTACGACGCCCTGACCAACCTGATCAACCGTCGCGGCTTCAACCAGCTCTTTGCCGAAAAACTCAGCCAGAAATCCACCGAGGGCGGCATGCTCGCGGTGATGTTTCTCGACATCGACCACTTCAAACGCATCAACGACAGCCTCGGCCATGATGCCGGTGACGAGTTGCTCAAGGTCATCGCCCAGCACATCAAAGGCTCGGTACGTGGCCATGAAGACGTGGTCGCGCGTTTTGGCGGCGATGAGTTCTGCATCCTCATCGGCCTGCGCGACCGCGAGGAAGCCCGCAACCTGGCCCAACGCATCATGCTCAAGATGAAAGAACCGATCGAACTGGCCGGGCGACGCATGGTGATGACCACCAGTATCGGTATCAGCCTGTTTCCCGAAGACGGCACCACCTGCGATGAACTGCTCAAGCACGCGGACCTGGCGCTGTACCAATCCAAGGGCGCCGGGCGCAACGGCGTGCACTTTTTCGATTCCAACCTGAAAAACCGCGCCAGCCTGGAACTGCAACTGGAGGAAGAACTGCGCCATGCCCTGCGCGAAGAGAACGGGCTGATGCTGTATTACCAGCCGATCTTCGAACTGAAGACCGGCAAAGTCACCAAGCTCGAAGCACTGATTCGCTGGCAGCATCCGGTGCACGGTCTGCTGACCCCGGACCGTTTTATCGCCATCGCCGAAAACAACGGTCTGATCGCCGAACTCGACAACTGGGTGCTGCGCAAGGCCTGCGAAGACCTTGGCGAACTGTCGCGCCATGGCTGCGACGAACTGAAAATCGCCTGGAACTGCTCACCGCTGAATCTGGCCCGGGAAGAACTGGCCAATGAAATCGAACGCGCTTTGCGCAGCGCCGGCGTCGCCCCTGAACGCCTTGAGCTGGAGGTGACCGAAAACGCCCTGATGGGCAACATCGCCAATACGCTGGTGCTGTTGCGGCAGATCCGCGCTCTGGGCGTGTCGCTGTCGATCGATGACTTCGGCACCGGTTATTCGTCCCTGGCCTATCTCAAGCGTCTGCCGCTCAACACCTTGAAGGTCGACCGCTCTTTCATCCTCGACATTCCCAAAGCCACCGCCGACATGGAAATCGTCCAGGCGATCATCGTCATGGCCCACACCCTGCACTTGCAGGTCGTCACCGAAGGCGTGGAAAGCCTGGAGCAATACGAATTCCTCGAGCGTTCAGGCTGCGACTTCATTCAGGGATACCTGCTCAGCCGTCCGGTGCCGCTGCACGAACTGCGCCCGGTCCTCGAAGAGATCAATCAGCGCAAACACGCCCAACCGGTCAATCCGCTGACGCTGGCTCGCGGTACATTTTCACCAGTGTCGATGGATCTCTCTCCAAAAAGCCCTGCGCCCCATGCAGGCGCATCAGTTGTGCGGCCAATCCGCTGATCGGCGTGGCCGAGCCGACTTCTCGGGAAAACTTCACCGCCGTGTCGAGATCCTTGAGCAGCGTGCGCACATGCCACTTCACCGGTTCGAAACGGCTGTCGGCCATTTGCGGGGCGAGGATCTGCAGCGGCTTCGAATCGGCAAAACCACCGGCCAGCGCCTCGGCAATCAGGCTGGCGTCGACCCCGGACTGTTCGGCCAGCGCGACCACTTCGGCAATCACCAGCGCATTGCAGGCAACGATCATTTGATTGCAGGCCTTGGTCACCTGGCCGGCGCCGATGCCGCCCATGTGCGTGACGCGCTGACCGAGGGTGAGCAACACCGGGCGCACACGATCAAGATCTGCGGCATCACCGCCCACCATGATCGCCAGGCTGCCGGCCTCCGCGCCAACGACGCCGCCGGACACCGGTGAATCGAGCCAGGCCATGCCGGTCTTTTGCGCCAGTTCTGCTGCCATCTCGCGAGTCGCTGTCGGTTCAAGACTGGAAAAGTCCACCAGCAACTGGCCGCTTTTTGCACCTTCAGCAACACCGGCCGGGCCAAACACCACCTCGCGGACCACCGCCGTATCGGCCAGGCAGAGCATCACCACGTCGGCCTGCCCGCACAGTTCGGCCGGGGTCGCGACTTGCCGGGCACCCGCCTCCACCAGCGGCGCGCACTTGGCCGGGTTGCGGTTCCACACGGTCAGCGGATAACCCGCCGCCAGCAGACGCCGGCACATCGGCAGCCCCATCAGTCCGATTCCGGCAAACCCCAACGAAGGTAGCGTTGACATCATTTAGCCTCCTTTTGATTAAAGATCGCCGAATAATGGCCGATCCATCATCAATCAGGAAAGGATTCCCCCGTGCGACACACAGGCAAAGACCCTGACGCACGGGCCAAATACGCGCAGCAAAAAGACGCGAGATTCCCATTCCGTGAGGCTCGACGACAGTGGTCGCCGAGCCAACCAGTCCAGGTAAATGGCGCACAATGACTTCTAAAAACAATCCGGCCACTGCGGTATCCGATCTGACCCTGAGCCCTGCAGCGAACAGCCCTGCCCCGATGAAGCCATTGCCTCCTTCGCGCCCTCTGGGCACCCAGCAATACCTGTACTTCACCGAAACCAACACTGACCGCATCCTCGACAACCTCGACGGCCTGCGTGATCTGGTGTTCCCGCGCCCGCCGCACCTGGAAGGCGACAACGAGCAGCACAACGACCAGGAATTCCCGTCGGTGTGCCTGATCGGCCTCGGTCGCTGCGGCTCCAACATCGCCCTCGACGTGGCGGAATTGGTGTACAACGCGCGCAAGTTCTACCTCAACGAATTCAACAACGAAGACCGTGTAGCTGACCGTCGCCTGGCCTCCGACAAAGGCTACAGCCCGGCCCAGTGGATCAAGCAGAACCTGCGGATCGGCCCGAACAAGTCGACCAAACCAGTGTTCCTGGTCGAGCCACTGGTGATGCTCGGCGACCTGGACAAGGACATTGCCGGACGCATCCGTTTCTCGCGCAAGGGCGAGAAAAGCGGCTTCCTGCGCGACTACAGCAAAATGAAGATCATGGACTTGTCCGAAGTCCACGCCGGTGGCGCCGGTAATGCGCCGATCCTCGGCCAGTACCTGGCGAAGATCATCCTCAACAAGGACACCCAGCGTTTCTCCAGCCCCGACTGGAAAATGATCCACTCGTACCTGATCGACAGCTGCGGCATCAAGGCCAACCAGTCGCGCCTGTATTTCTCGATCTTCAGTGCCGGCGGCGGTACCGGTTCGGGCATGGCCTCGGAATTCGGCCTGGCCCAGCAGCACTCGTACATGAACAAGACGTTCGACACCAAGCCGATGGACGAACATGACGGCAAGAGCGGTCATTCGTTCGTGTTCGAGCCGATCTTCACCAGCGGCATCTGCGTGCTGCCGAACATTTCCGACCACCGCAGCGAAATGTCCGAGGCGCTGCACATCAACGCCGGTCGCCTGCTGTGCAAATACCTGTCGGAAGAATGGGATTTCTCGTACAACTTCGCCAATGAAGACAGCAGCGAAGCCAGCGTCATGGGCCGTATCCGCCCATGGAACGCGATGATGCTGATCTCCAACGACATCATGCGTTACGCCGAAGAGAGCGACGACGGCAACATCCAGAACATTGATGTCAATGCGATGGAGAAGCACGCCAACCAGTACATCTCGCAGCAGATCTTCAACATTCTGACGGCCCAGGCGGTCACGACCGACTACGACCAGAACTATTTCCGTCGTGCCGGCATCGACATCGGCGAGACCATTCGCCTGGACGCCAACGACCTGTTCATGAGTCTGGCCGGCCCGGTCGCCATTGCCTACGCCGAATCGGTGGTGCCGGAAACGCCGCCGCCGAGCAGCGACAAGTTCAAGGTGTTCGACAAAGAGCCGCAGCGCCTGAACATCGATGATCTGTTCTTCCGCTCCATCGACCTGCCGCACTTCAACAAGGTGACCCAGGCCATCGAAGGCATCAGCCTGCTGCCGATCGAATCCAAGCGTTATCGCGCCTCGCTTGAGCAGTACAAGAACTCCGGCTACGACGCCGCCGCGCTGCATGACCTGCACTTCTTCAAGAACTGCTCGTCGGTGGTCTCGATCGTTTCGCTGCCCAAAGACTACAAGCTGTCGTACATGGACCTGAACCGGTTGAAGACCCACCTCAACAGCCTGTTCCCCAACACCACGCTCAAGCGCTACGCGCTGGTGATCGGTGCCTCGGCCAACCTGTCGCTGACCACCCTGATCGCCAAGAGCCCGTGCCTGTCGGACGATTTCCTGACCCTGATCGTGGCATTCATCAAGCGTTGCTTTGCGAAGAATCCGTACCGTTTCGACGAGACCCTCGACAACTCGATCCTCGACTTCATCATCAATGAAGAATTCGACGAAGAACGTATCGATGACCTGCTCAACGAATTCGAGAACCCGGCGAAGATCCTCGATACCAACTGGTACGCGATCAAACCGATGTACGAGAAGAAGTACCGCGAGCTGATCAACGACAAAGAGAAGTTTGTCTCGATCAACGACATTCGCCTGTCGCGCGATTGCGTGAAGAAGTCGATCAAGTACCTGCGCGAGATTTATCGCCACCGGATTGGCAAGACCAAGGTTATTTCGCTCAACAATCACACCGGCAAGACTTACTCGGTCTGATCGAAGACCGCGTCGCAGCTATTCGCGAGCAAGCTCGCTCCCACAGTGTTCGTGTCGAGCACAAAACCTGAGGGAGCGAGCTTGCTCGCGATGGGGCCCGTGAAAACGCCACACAGCTCAGCCTTTCCAACATCCAGAAACAATTAAGCAGCCCGAAGGCTGCTCAATAAACTGTGCCCGTTACGTTTACGTCACCGTTATGCCACCCGCGCTTGTGGCATTTCTCTACGGCAACGTGCCATCACGCTACTCGGCTACACACTTTTCCTCGGCCATCATGCGCACCAACGAGGTGCAACACCTCAGGCCGACGCCCTTTCCTGGACCAGAATCCACGGCCGGACCACCACCGCCCACATCTGCGGATCACGTTCAAAAATATCCAGCGCCCGCGTTTCAGACAGCTTGGCGACCTTGTCTTCGGCCAGCCAGGCAGCGACTTTCTCGCCCTGATCCGATGCCACGGCCTCGGCCACGGCGATCAAATCCAGGTCAGCATCGACCCACAATAGGGCACCCTGGGCGTAGAAGCGCTCCAGCTCTTTCCAGGTGATAGATGCGGTTTCACCAAGCAGCTTGGCATAGAGGGTGCTAGGTTCTTGATTCATGGGACTGTCCGGAAAAGAAATCGGCGCGAATGATAACGTCGGTGGTCCGGCAGAAAAACCCGGTAGCAAAAGGCTGTACCGAACGAAAAGCGCAGGAAAGCCAAGGAATGCTGACGATTGGGGCATAAGCCCTCTGAAAGCCCCGCCGCAATTCTGTCTTTTTCTTTCATTAAAGCGACACCCTCAGGTTTTGCCCCTTGGCGCCAGCTTCCCAGGCCAACAACCGGCGCTCTACACTGTACCGGTACAGTTGCCGGGGGCATTTCCGGAAGGTATCGCGAAGATACCCAGCCCGGTTCTGCTGCTACGGCGTCAGGACTCTAAAAAAATACAACAGTAAGAGTGGAGCACTATGACTAAGGCTACTAAGCAGATTTCCAAACTGTTTGCCGCTATGGTACTGGCCGGGGTTGCCAGCCATTCGTTCGCAGCTGACACCATCAAGATCGGTATCGCCGGCCCTAAAACCGGCCCGGTAGCCCAGTACGGCGACATGCAGTTCAGCGGCGCCAAGATGGCCATCGAGCAGATCAACGCCAAGGGCGGCGTCGACGGCAAGCAGCTCGAAGCCGTTGAATACGATGACGCCTGCGATCCGAAACAAGCGGTAGCCGTAGCGAACAAGGTCGTCAACGACGGCGTCAAGTTCGTGGTCGGTCACCTGTGCTCCAGCTCCACTCAGCCTGCTTCCGACATCTACGAAGACGAAGGCGTGATCATGATCACCCCGGCTGCCACCAGCCCGGACATCACCAACCGTGGTTACAAGATGGTGTTCCGCACCATCGGCCTGGACAGCGCCCAGGGCCCAGCCGCCGGTAACTACATTGCCGATCACGTGAAGCCGAAAATCGTTGCCGTGCTGCACGACAAACAGCAATACGGTGAAGGCATCGCCACCGCCGTGAAGGCAACCCTGGAGAAGAAAGGCGTCAAAGTCGCCGTGTTCGAAGGCGTCAACGCCGGCGACAAGGACTTCTCCTCGATCATCTCCAAACTCAAGCAAGCCAACGTCGACTTCGTCTACTACGGCGGCTACCACCCGGAGCTGGGTCTGATCCTGCGTCAATCCCAGGAAAAAGGCCTGAAAGCCAAGTTCATGGGTCCGGAAGGCGTGGGTAACGACTCCATCTCGCAAATCGCCAAGGACGCGTCCGAAGGCCTGCTGGTGACCCTGCCGAAGTCCTTCGACCAGGATCCGGCCAACCAGAAGCTGGCTGAAGACTTCAAGGCGAAGAAAGAAGACCCGAGCGGTCCGTTCGTGTTCCCTTCCTACTCGGCGGTTGAAGTGATTGCCGGCGGTATCACTGCAGCCAAATCCGAAGACCCTGCGAAAGTGGCGGCCGCCATTCACGCCGGCACTTTCAAGACCCCGACCGGCGACCTGAGCTTCGACGCCAAGGGCGACCTGAAGGACTTCAAATTCGTGGTCTACGAGTGGCACTTCGGCAAACCTAAAACCGAAGTTTCGCCTCAGTAAGGCGCTGCCTGACTGACTGCCAATAAAGCCCACGGCGTGCCGTGGGCTTTGTTTTACGAATGTATTGGGCCGCGCTGGCGTGATCCGCCAGTCTCCCCACCTGAAAATCTCAAAACCGTCATCAGCGGTTCGCTGGCAAAACCCGGATTCGAAGTGGATGAAGATCCACGGGACCGGGCGGGAAAATGACTCCACCAGTGAAATGCGTATCAGGTTTTTAGGAGCGCTGTAATGCCTGACATCTATCACTTCTTCCAGCAGCTGGTTAATGGTCTGACCATTGGCAGCACGTATGCCCTGATCGCCATCGGCTATACGATGGTTTACGGCATCATTGGAATGATCAACTTCGCCCACGGCGAGGTGTACATGATCGGTTCCTACGTGGCGTTCATCGCCATCGCCGGACTGGCCATGATGGGACTCGACAACGTTCCGCTGTTGATGACTGCGGCGTTCATCGCCAGCATCGTCGTCACCAGTTCCTACGGTTACAGCATCGAACGGATCGCCTACCGCCCCCTGCGCGGCAGCAACCGTCTGATTCCGCTGATTTCCGCCATCGGTATGTCGATCTTCCTGCAGAACACGGTTCTGCTGGCGCAAGACTCCAAGGACAAATCCATCCCCAACCTGATCCCCGGAAACTTTTCCATCGGGCCAGGTGGCGCACATGAAGTGCTGATTTCCTACATGCAAATCGTGGTGTTCGTGGTGACCCTGGTCGCCATGCTCGGCCTGACCATGTTCATCTCCCGCTCTCGCCTGGGTCGTGCCTGCCGCGCCTGCGCCGAAGACATCAAGATGGCCAACCTGCTGGGCATCAACACCAACAACATCATCGCCCTGACCTTCGTCATCGGTGCCGCACTGGCGGCAGTCGCTGCGGTACTGCTGAGCATGCAGTACGGCGTGATCAACCCGAACGCCGGTTTCCTCGTCGGCCTCAAGGCCTTCACCGCCGCGGTACTGGGCGGGATCGGCAGCATCCCCGGCGCCATGCTCGGCGGGTTGGTGCTCGGGGTGGCGGAAGCCTTTGGTGCCGATATCTTCGGTGACCAGTACAAGGACGTCGTGGCTTTCGGCTTGTTGGTTCTGGTGCTGTTGTTCCGTCCGACCGGCATTCTGGGCCGTCCGGAGGTTGAGAAAGTATGAACAGGAATCTCAAACAGGCGCTGTTCAGCGCTTTGCTGGTGTGGGCCGTGGCCTACCCGGTACTGGGTCTGAAGCTGACCATCGTCGGCATCAACCTGGAAGTTCACAACACCAGCCCGGCCATCCTGGCGACCATCGCCATCTGCTCGGTGCTGATGTTCCTGCGGGTGCTGTTCAACCAGCAGATCAGCAAGGCCTGGAAATCCTCGCCGGGCCTGCCGCTGATCCCGGCAAAGGCCAGCAATTTCCTGACCCTGCCGACCACCCAGCGCTACATCATCATTGCGCTGATCCTCGGTGCACTGGTGTGGCCGTTCTTCGGCTCCCGTGGCGCGGTGGACATCGCGACGCTGATCCTGATCTACGTGATGCTCGGCCTCGGCCTGAACATCGTGGTCGGTCTGGCCGGTCTGCTCGACCTGGGTTACGTCGGCTTCTATGCCGTCGGCGCCTACAGCTACGCGCTGCTGTCGCACTACTACGGCCTGAGCTTCTGGATCTGCCTGCCGATCGCCGGCCTGATGTCGGCAACGTTCGGCTTCCTGCTGGGCTTCCCGGTCTTGCGTCTGCGCGGTGACTACCTGGCGATCGTGACCCTCGGCTTCGGGGAAATCATCCGTCTGTTCCTGCGTAACCTGACCGACATCACCGGTGGCCCGAACGGCATCAGCAACATCGAGAAGCCGACGTTCTTCGGTCTGACCTTCGAACGCAAGGCCGCAGAAGGCATGCAAACCTTCCACGAGTATTTCGGCCTGGAATACAACTCGATCAACAAGGTGATCTTCCTTTACCTGGTTGCCCTGCTGCTGGCGCTGGCCGCTCTGTTCATCATCAACCGCCTGCTGCGCATGCCGATCGGTCGTGCGTGGGAAGCGCTGCGTGAAGATGAAATCGCCTGCCGTGCGCTGGGTCTCAACCCGACCGTGATCAAGCTGTCGGCGTTCACCCTGGGCGCGAGCTTCGCCGGTTTCGCCGGCAGCTTCTTTGCTGCCCGTCAGGGTCTGGTGACCCCGGAATCGTTCACCTTCATCGAGTCGGCGATCATTCTCGCCATCGTGGTGCTGGGTGGCATGGGCTCGCAACTCGGCGTGATTCTCGCCGCCGTGGTGATGATCCTGTTGCCGGAAATGATGCGTGAGTTCAGCGAGTACCGGATGTTGATGTTCGGCGCCCTGATGGTGTTGATGATGATCTGGCGTCCACAAGGTCTGCTGCCGATGCAACGCCCACACATGGAGTTGCGAAAATGAGCCGCGAGATCCTTAAAGTCGAAAACCTGAGCATGCGCTTCGGCGGCCTGCTGGCGGTCAATGGCGTGGCCCTGACCGTGAAAGAAAAACAAGTGGTGGCACTGATCGGGCCGAACGGCGCGGGCAAGACCACCGTGTTCAACTGCCTGACCGGGTTCTATCAGCCGTCGGGCGGCAGCATCCTGCTGGACGGCGAGCCGATCCAGGGCCTGCCGGGTCACAAGATCGCCCTCAAGGGCGTGGTGCGCACCTTCCAGAACGTGCGGTTGTTCAAGGACATGACGGCGGTCGAGAACCTGTTGATCGCCCAGCACCGTCACCTGAACACCAACTTCCTGTCCGGCCTGTTCAAGACCCCCGCGTTCCGCAAAAGCGAGCGCGAGGCCATGGAATACGCCGAATACTGGCTGGAAAAGGTCAACCTCAAGGAGTTCGCCAACCGTACCGCCGGCACCCTGGCCTACGGTCAGCAACGTCGCCTGGAAATCGCCCGCTGCATGATGACCCGCCCGCGGATCCTCATGCTCGACGAACCGGCCGCCGGCCTGAACCCGAAGGAAACCGAAGACCTGAAGGCGCTGATCAGCGTGCTGCGTGAAGAGCACAACGTCACCGTGCTGCTGATCGAACACGACATGAAACTGGTCATGAGCATTTCCGATCACATCGTCGTGATCAACCAGGGCACGCCTCTGGCCGACGGCACGCCGGAACAGATCCGCGACAATCCTGAAGTGATCAAAGCCTACCTGGGGGAAGCGTAAATGCTGCAGTTCGAAAACGTTTCCACCTTCTACGGCAAGATCCAGGCCCTGCACAGCGTCAACGTCGAAGTCCGCCAGGGCGAGATCGTGACGCTGATCGGCGCCAACGGTGCCGGCAAGTCCACGCTGCTGATGACGCTGTGCGGTTCGCCGCAGGCCCACAGCGGCAGCATCCGTTACATGGGTGAGGAACTGGTCGGCCAGGACTCGTCGCAGATCATGCGCAAGAGCATCGCCGTGGTGCCGGAAGGTCGTCGGGTGTTTGCCCGCCTGACCGTCGAAGAGAACCTGTCCATGGGCGGCTTCTTCACCGACAAGGGCGACTATCAGGAACAGATGGACAAGGTTCTCGGACTTTTCCCGCGCCTGAAAGAACGCTTCAACCAGCGTGGCGGCACCATGTCCGGCGGCGAACAGCAAATGCTCGCCATCGGCCGGGCGCTGATGAGCAAGCCGAAGCTGCTGCTGCTCGACGAGCCGTCGCTGGGCCTGGCACCGATCATCATCCAGCAGATCTTCGACATCATCGAACAGCTGCGCAAGGACGGTGTAACGGTGTTCCTGGTCGAGCAGAACGCCAACCAGGCGCTGAAAATCGCTGACCGTGCGTACGTTCTGGAGAACGGCCGGGTGGTGATGCAAGGCACCGGTGAAGCGCTGCTGACCGACCCGAAAGTACGCGAGGCGTACCTCGGCGGTTGATGGATCGCTTCAAACAAAAAACGGCCTTCGGGCCGTTTTTTTCTGTCTTACGCTCATTCAACTTTTCGAATGTCTCTCTGCGTAGTCGATCGCCTGCTGAACCGTGGTGATTTTCTCGGCGTCTTCGTCCGGAATTTCAATCCCGAACTCTTCTTCCAGTGCCATGACCAATTCAACGGTGTCCAGAGAATCAGCCCCCAGGTCTTCGACAAAACCGTCTTGAGGGTGAATATCTTCCTGCTTCACGCCCAGATTCTCGGCGACAATCTTTTTTACTCTTTGCTCGATGCTTTCCATCTTCAACACCTCACCCCATGACGATTCAAAGCGGTCTTTACGGCCGAATGACATTCAGTGCTTGAGCTTTGCGCCCAGCGTCTCATTGGGGGAGATAACACCCAACGCCTGCATCAGGTTGCTGACGGCGTGGAGCTTTCCTATGTCCTCCATTGTTGCGGTCCGATTCAAAATTCGCCGCAGGCACGAATAGATCTCCAATTCCCCGAACGCCGCATCGTCATACCTCACCCGTTCATCAAGAATGATGTTTGCCTTTTCATCGATTTTTGCCTGAACGAATTTGCTCAACTCAGCCTTAGTCATGACGTCTTCCTCGCAAGCGGTCAGCCCTGAGTTGAATCTACTCATTCGATAGACCACCGCCCACTGTCAGAAATAACAGGTCTGGATAACGTTTCGCGATCAACACCGAAGGTTTATTCCAATTACTTCGGTTTTTTTTTGCTGTGGGCTGTAACGCATCGCCAGGTCGTTTCTCTAGAGGGGTAAGCAAGCGCACATCGCTTGTTCCAACCCAAGTTAAAACCGGAGAAACATCATGACTGCTACCACCCGTACCCTGTCCGCCACCGCCCTGGTTCTGGCCCTTGGTTCCGCCCTGAGCATGGCCGCCGTTTCGACCGTCCAGGCGGCCGATAACAGCAACATGGAAAAATGCTTCGGCGTGGCCATGAAAGGTCATAACGACTGCGCCGCCGGCGCCGGCACCACCTGTGCAGGCACGGCGAAAATGGATTACCAGGCCAACTCCTGGAAGTTCGTTCCGAAAGGCACCTGCACCACCACCGAAAGCAAAACCTCGCCGACCGGTTTCGGTCAGATGGAAGCCTTCAAGGCCAAGTCCTGATCCGGAGGCTGCCCGAGTGTCGATCATGATCACTTCCTGCGACCATGCCTCCCCCGCACTCGGGCAGCCCTCACCGGGCTCCCGCCCCGTGCCGGGCTGGGGCTCAAGACCGGGCACTTTCGTGAAGTGCTCGGCTCTCTACCAGACATCGGCTTCTTCGAAGTCCACGCCGAAAACTACATGGTGGCCGGCGGCCCGTTTCATCATTTTCTGGGTTTGATCCGCGAGGCGTATCCGTTGTCGTTGCATGGTGTCGGCCTGTCCATCGGTGCCGAAGGCCCGCTGGATGTTCAACACCTCAAACGTCTGAGCGCGCTGATCGAGCGCTATCAACCCCACTCCTTTTCCGAACACCTGGCCTGGTCTAGCCACGGCCCGGTGTTTCTCAATGACCTGTTGCCCCTGGCCTACGACACGCCGACGCTGAATCGCGTCTGCGATCACATCGACCAGGTGCAGAACACCCTCAAGCGCCCGATGCTGCTGGAAAACCCGGCGACCTATCTGGCGTTCGAGCGTTCGACGATTGACGAAGCGGAGTTCATCCGTGAGGTCATCCGGCGCAGCGGCTGCGGTCTGTTGCTGGACGTGAACAACGTCTACGTCTCGTGCATCAACCATCAGCGCGATCCCATGGCCTACCTCGACGCGCTGCCCTTGCACGCGGTGGGCGAGATTCATCTGGCGGGGTTTGCCGAAGATTCCGACAGCCTCGGCGATCGCCTGTTGATTGACGATCATGGCGCACCGGTCGATCAGGTCGTCTGGTCGCTGTACCGGCAGGCGCTGGAGCGTGTCGGTCCGGTGGCGACGCTGATCGAACGGGACAATCAGGTGCCGGCCTTCGACGTGCTGCTGGCCGAGGCGCAACAGGCCGACGAGCTTCTGCTTTGCGCAGGAGGTCGGCCATGAGTACCCAAGCCGTGTTCAGCGCCGCACTGCTCGATGTCGGCCTGCCCTGCCCCGACGGCTTGTACAGCGCCAACGGGGCCGATCCGGCCAGTCGGTTCGCGGTGTACCGCAACAACGTGCAAGGCTCGTTGAGCAATGCACTGGCCGACAGTTATCCCGTGGTGATGCAGTTGGTGGGAGAGGAATTCTTCCGCGCCATGGCCGGCGTTTTCATTCAAAACCACCCACCACGAAGCCCGTTGATGAGCGACTACGGCAGTGATCTGGCGGACTTCATCAGCGGATTCGAGCCAGCGTCGAGCGTGCCTTATCTGGCCGATGTCGCACGACTGGAACGCTTGCGCACGCAGGCCTACCACTCCGCCGATATTGCGCCGCTCAGCCAGGACCGGATCGCTGCGGCCTTCGCGGATCAGGAAGGCCTGAGTCGCTTGCAAATCGGCCTGCATCCTTCGCTGCACGTGCTCGATTCAGCCTTTGCGGTGGTGGATATCTGGGCTGCGCATCAGCAAGACGCCACGCTGGCCGGGATCGATCTGAATCAGGCCCAACAGGCGCTGGTCCTGCGCAACGGGCTGGAGGTCGAGGTGTTCGCCGTGGATCCCGGCGCCAGCCAGTTCATCGGCCAGCTAAAGGCCGGCCTGTCACTCACCCAGGCGCTGGAGTCCGCAGAAGCCTTCGATCTCAGCCAGACCCTGGCCTTGTTGATCAGTCGCCAGGCCATCACCCACTTACATCACAAGGTTTCGCCATGAGCAGCCTCATTGCCCGCGCCATTGCGCTGCTGGAAAAAATCCCGCACAGCCTGATCGCCTTCATCGCGCGTTTTTCCATTGCGGCGGTGTTCTGGAAATCCGGGCAGACCAAGGTCGAGGGCCTGGCCATCGACCTGATCGACGGCACGTTCCAGATTGGCTGGCCACATCTGGCGGACTCGACGATTCCGCTGTTCCAGAGCGAATACCACGTGCCGCTGCTTTCACCGGAAATCGCCGCGCACATGGCGGCGTTCGCCGAACACTTTTTCCCGATCCTGATCCTCGTCGGTTTCGCCACAAGGTTTTCAGCGCTGGCACTGCTGGGCATGACGCTGGTCATCGAACTGTTCGTGTACCCCGACGCCTATCCGACCCACGGAACCTGGGCGGCAGTGCTGCTGTACCTGATGACCACCGGTCCGGGAAAACTGTCGATCGATCATCTGATCGCCCGGCGTTACCGCTGAAGCCGGTCCAGGGCCTCGCCGCTGCGCTTGAACCAGTCGATCAAGTAGTCCGCCAGCACTTGGGTGCGCTTCGGCAGCCCGCCCTGATACGGGTGCACCAGGTACATCGGCATGCGCCGGGTCTGAAAATCCCGCAAGAGCCAGCGCAATCGGCCGTCAGCCAATTCCGTCTGCAGCAGATAGGACGGCAGACGAGCGATGCCGGCGCCTGCGAGTGCGGCCTTTTTCAGCAGGCTGTAGTGATTGCTGGCGAACGGCCCCGATACCCGCACCCGCAATAACTCGTGCTGCTGGTGATACAGCCACTCCTCGCGACCGCCGTAGTGACTGTTGAGCAAGCAACGATGTTCGGCCAACGCCTGTGGCGTCGCCGGTTCGCCGAAACGCTCAAGGTAGGCCGGGCTGGCGCAGGTCATTTCCTGCCAGGCCAGCAAAGGCTTGGCCACCAGACGCTCGTCGTTGGCGACGTCGGTGCGGATCGCCAGATCAAAGCCATCGCGGGAGAGATCGCGGTAGCTGTTGTTCAGCTCCAGCTCGATCTGCACTTCGGGATATTTCTGCGAAAACTCCAGCACCAGCCCGTCGAAGAAGGTTTCCCCCAGCGACACCGGCACCGTCATACGCACCGGGCCTGCCATGTCGTCCTTCAAACGCGCCAATGCCTGACGCGCCCTTTCCACCTGGACGACAAGCGCCTGAGCCTGGGGCAACAGCGCCGCACCGGCCGCCGTCAGGCTCAACCGGCGCGTAGTGCGTTGCAGCAGCACCACGGAAAACTGCGCCTCCAGCTGACTGATGCGCTTGGACAGTTGTCCCTTGCTGCACCCCAGTTGCTGCGCCGCCAGGGTAAAACTGCCCGCCTCGATCAATACCGCGAACGCCGCCAGATCATCCATCTCGCTCATGGATTGTTTCCATTTGAAAACCAAAGGTTGCCCATTAGCGCGCTTATCAGCGAAAAAAACCACTCTAGACTGAAAGCTCGTTCAATCACTTGAGGCAAGCACGATGAAAATTCTGTTGATCGGCGCCGGCGGCACCATCGGTTCGGCTGTGGACAAAGAGCTGTCCCAGCGTCACGAAGTCATTCGCATCGGCCGCAGCAGCGGCGATTTCCAGGTGGATATCAGCGACAGCGCGTCGATCCGCAATCTGTTCGAAAAGACCGGCAAGTTCGACGCCCTGGTCTGCGCCGCTGGCAACGTAACCTTCGCCCCGCTGGGTGACATGAACGAAGACAGCTTCGCCCTCGGCCTGAAAGACAAACTGATGGGCCAGGTCAATCTGCTGCTGATCGGCCGTGAATTCGCCAACGACGGCGCATCTTTCACCTTCACCACCGGCGTACTCAGCCACGACCCGATCCGCAGCGGTGCTTCGGCGGCACTCGTCAACGGTGCGCTGGACAGCTTCGTCCGTGCCGCCGCGATTGAACTGCCACGGGGCCTGCGCGTTAACTCGATCAGCCCGACCGTGCTGGTGGAAGCCATGGGCAGCTACGCCCCGTACTTCCGCGGCTACAAGCCGGTTCCTGCGGCGGATGTGGCATTGGCCTACGCCAAAAGTGTCGAAGGCTTGCAGACAGGTCAGACATTTCACGTGGGCTAAACCCTTGTGATGAACGGTCAGCCTGCGTAACGTGGCGGCACTTGTCTGGAGAGCCGAAGATGCGTCTTGCCCGTTCCTTGATCGTTGTTGCCCTGCTCCCTCTGTTTGCCGCGTGCCAGTTGTTCGACGGTGCGCGGACCAGCGCCTCCCACGTCGGCCAGACGCGGATGCAGGGGCAACTGACCGCTGCCGACGGCAAACTGGTGTTCCAGTCGTGCGGCGAACAGTGCCAGTACGTGGTCAACGACATTGGCGGCACCAGCATTCTGCAAGAGGCCGCCACCCTGGCCGACCAGCAGGGCAAGCTGTTCGCCGACGTGCGCGGGAAGATCGCCGTTGACCGTCTCGACCTGACCCAGCTCTATCGCGTCGAACGCTCCGGCACCGCTTGCGATGATCCGAACTTCAAGCAACTGATCCTGCGCGCCGCCGGCCATGGCCCGGAATGGAACGTCAAGGTCAGCGGCAAAGGCATGGTCATCGACCGCGAAGGCCAGCCACCGCTCGCCGTGCCCTACGTCGAAGAGCAATTGGGCGACGGCCGTTTCAACCTCAGCAGCGAAGCCAACAACCAGCGCATCGAGCTGTGGGTGGCGCCGCAACGCTGCGTCGACAGCAACACCGGCAGCGTGCAGCACATGAGTGCCGAGTTGCGTATCGACGGCAAGGTGCAGCGCGGTTGCGGGTATTTCGGCGGATCGCGCAACGACTGATCGTTTTACCCTCACGGGATCCGGCCGTTGCGGCTTATAATCGCCGCCTTCAAACGCCCTGGCGCAGTTGTGCGCCCCGCGAACCGGATCCTGTCATGTTACGAATCACTGAACTCAAGCTGCCGATCGACCATCCCGACGAAGACCTGCGCGCTGCAATCGTGCAACGCCTGGGCATCGCCAGCGATGACCTGCTCGATTTCACCTTGTTCAAGCGCAGCTACGATGCGCGCAAAAAGTCTTCCGAACTGTGCTTCATCTACACCATCGACCTCGAAGTGCGCGACGAGGCCAAGGTGCTGGGCAAGTTCGCCGATGACCGCAACGTCAACGTGGCGCCGGATGTCAGCTACAAATTCGTCGGCCAGGCACCAAGCGACCTGAGCCAGCGCCCGATCGTGGTCGGTTTCGGCCCGTGCGGGATCTTCGCTGGCCTGCTGCTGGCGCAGATGGGCTTCAAGCCGATCATCCTCGAACGCGGCACAGAAGTGCGTCAGCGCACCAAGGACACCTGGGGCCTGTGGCGCAAAAGCGTGCTCAACCCCGAATCCAACGTGCAGTTCGGCGAAGGCGGCGCGGGCACGTTCTCCGACGGCAAGCTGTACAGCCAGATCAAGGATCCGAAATTCCTCGGCCGTAAAGTCTTGCACGAGTTCGTCAAGGCCGGCGCGCCGGAAGAAATCCTCTACGTCAGCAAACCGCACATCGGTACGTTCCGTCTGACCGGCATGGTCGAGACCATGCGCGAAGAGATCCGCGCCCTGGGCGGTGAAGTACGCTTCGAGGAACGCGTCACCGACGTGCTGATCGAAGACGGCCAACTGGTCGGCGTCGAGCTGGCCAGCGGCGAAACCCTGCATTCGAAACACGTGATCCTGGCGCTGGGCCACAGTGCCCGCGACACGTTCCGCATGCTCCACAGCCGTGGCGTGTTCATGGAAGCCAAGCCATTCTCGGTGGGTTTCCGCATCGAACACCCGCAATCACTGATCGACCGTGCGCGACTGGGCAAGTACGCCGGTCACCCCAAGTTGGGAGCTGCCGACTACAAACTGGTGCACCACGCCAAGAACGGCCGTTCGGTCTACAGCTTCTGCATGTGCCCGGGCGGCACCGTGGTGGCGGCGACTTCCGAGCCGAACCGAGTGGTCACCAACGGCATGAGCCAGTACTCGCGTAACGAACGCAACGCCAACTCCGGCATCGTCGTCGGCATCACCCCGGAAGTCGATTATCCGGGCGGTCCGCTGGCAGGGATCGAATTGCAGGAGCGTCTGGAGTCCCACGCGTTCATCCTCGGCGGCAGCGATTACAAGGCACCGGCGCAACTGGTCGGCGACTTCATCAACGGCACGCCGTCCACCGAGCTGGGCGAGGTTGAGCCTTCGTACAAGCCGGGCGTGGCGCTGGGCGATCTGGCCCTGGCGCTGCCGGACTTCGCCATCGAGGCGATCCGTGAGGCGTTGCCGGCGTTCGAGAAGCAGATTCGCGGTTATTCGCTGCACGATGCGGTGCTGACCGGGATCGAGACGCGGACTTCGTCGCCGCTGCGGATCACGCGCAACGAGTCGCTGCAGAGCATGAACGTCAAAGGTCTGTTCCCGGCCGGTGAAGGCGCGGGTTATGCGGGCGGGATTCTGTCGGCGGGCGTTGACGGGATCCGGATTGCCGAAGCGGTGGCGCGTGACATCCTGGGCCTCGAGGCCTGATACGCCACACCTTAAGCGATGCAAAAAACTGTGGGAGCGAATTCGCTCCCACAGTCGTTTTCGGCGTCAAATATTGGCGTGCAGCACCGAGGCCGGCAGCGCCTCACCCTTCTCGGCACTGGCTGCTACAGCCGCCATCAATCCTTCCAGCTCGTAGCCCTGCGCCTTGAGCCACGCCTGATCGTAATAGGTGTCTGCGTAGCGTTCTCCGCCATCGCACAGGATCGCCACGATCGACCCCGACTCCCCCGCCGCTTTCATCTGCTGCGCCGCCATCAGCGCGCCGATCAGGTTGGTACCGCTCGACCCGCCCACATGCCGGCCCAGACGCTGCGCCAGGTAATGCATGGCCGCCAGCGACAAGGCATCCGGCACCTTGACCATCGCATCGATCACCTTGGGCAGGAACGAGGCTTCCACCCGTGGCCGGCCGATGCCTTCGATCCGCGAACCGTGGTCCAGGCGCAGGCTGGCATCACCGGTCTGGTAAAAGTCGAAGAACACCGAACGCTCGGCATCGGCGCACAGCACGCGGGTGCAGTGCTGGCGATAACGCACGTAACGACCGAGGGTCGCGGTGGTGCCGCCGGTGCCGGGGCTGGAAATCAGCCAGGCCGGGCACGGGTGCTGCTCGTAGCGCATCTGCTGGAAGATCGACTCGGCGATGTTGTTGTTCGCCCGCCAGTCGGTGGCGCGTTCGGCGTAGGTGAACTGGTCGATGAAGTGCCCGTCGTGCTCGCGGGCCAGACGTTCTGATTCGGCGTAGATCTGCGTCGGATCATCCACCAGATGGCTCTTGCCGCCATAGAAGGCGATCTGGGCGATCTTCTCCTTGGAGGTAGTCGCCGGCATCACCGCAATGAACGGCAACCCCAGCATCCGTGCAAAGTACGCTTCGGAAATTGCCGTCGAACCGCTGGAGGCCTCGATCACTGGCGCGCCGGGCTTGAGCCAGCCGTTACACAAGGCGTAGAGAAACAGCGAACGGGCCAGCCGATGCTTGAGGCTGCCGGTGGGATGGCTGGATTCGTCCTTGAAATACAACTCGATGCCCGGAAACCCCGGCAGCGGCAAGGGGATCAGGTGCGTGTCGGCGCTGCGCTGGAAGTCCGCTTCGATGATCCGGATGGCTTCGCGGGCCCACTGTCGGTTGTCGCTCATGGCTGTTGTTCTCGTTGAATCGGGCAGAAGTGCCTTCACAGGCTTAGCCCCCAAGCTTAGGAAAAATCCTACTGCACTGACAGATACAGCTGAGCTTCAATACCTTTGGCAACTGCTAGGCTCTGCTGCAGGTCTGGCAGGCGCCTTGTAACCATATATAACAAAAAAGAATATAACTTATGTTTTAACAACTAACAGTACGGGTTAGGGTGTCCCACCTTTTGACTTTATCGATGGAGAGCGACCTTGCCTCTGCGTAGCACTTTCACGCGTTTCTTTCAGTTGGAAGCTGCCAGCGGTCTGTTACTGATCGCCGCGGCCATCCTGGCTCTAATCATCAACAACTCGCCGCTGTCGTGGTTGTACACCGGCCTGCTCGACACACCGGTGGTCGCGCAGATCGGCGCGTTGAAAATCGCCAAACCCCTGCTGTTGTGGATCAACGACGGCCTGATGGCGCTGTTCTTCCTGCTCATCGGCCTGGAAGTGAAGCGCGAAGTGCTCGACGGTCAGCTGTCGAAACCGTCGCAGATCGTGCTGCCCGGCGCGGCGGCTATCGGCGGCATGCTGGTGCCGGCGCTGATCTACTGGTTCCTCAACCGCGACAACCCGGCCGCTCTCGATGGCTGGGCGATTCCGACCGCCACCGACATCGCCTTCGCCCTCGGCGTGCTGGCCTTGCTCGGCAAGCGGGTGCCGGTGTCGCTGAAGCTGTTCCTGATGACCCTGGCGATCATCGATGACCTTGGTGCCATCGTAATCATCGCGATCTTCTATTCCGGCGAACTCTCGACCCTGTCGCTGGGTCTGGCCGCGGCGTGCATTGCGGCGCTGGTGGCGATGAACCGTCTCGGGGTGGTCAAGCTCGGGCCGTACATGATCATCGGGTTGATCCTGTGGGTCTGCGTACTCAAGAGCGGTGTCCACGCGACGCTGGCCGGCGTGACTCTCGCGTTCTGCATTCCGCTGCGCACGAAAAACGCAGAGCCCTCGCCGCTGCTGACTCTGGAGCATGCGCTGCACCCATGGGTGGCCTACGGCATTCTGCCGCTGTTCGCCTTCGCTAATGCCGGCCTGTCGCTGACCGGTGTGACCGCCGAAAGCTTCACTCACCACGTACCGATGGGCATCGCCGTCGGCTTGCTGCTGGGCAAGACCATCGGCGTGTTCGGCCTGACCTGGCTCGCCGTGAAAACCGGCATCGCCGCCCTGCCCCAGAACGCCAATTGGGGCCAGGTGCTGGGCGTGGCGATACTCTGCGGGATCGGCTTCACCATGAGCCTGTTTGTCGGCTCCCTCGCCTTCGTGCCGGGTGCCAGTGAATACGCCGGAATGGACCGGATGGGCATTCTCACCGGCTCGGTGTTCGCCGCATTGATCGGTTATGCGGTGACCCTGGCGGCAAGCAGAAAGAACACCGCGCTGCCTTCCTGATGCCGTAGCGAACAATCCCCACGTCTTTAGAGACGCGTCCTACAGCCACGATTTTCCTGCTTCGTTAACGTCGTGCAGCCCCTTTCGAGGGGCTGCCGATGCATGAACGAAAGGACAATCAGTGGCTGGTCAAAAGGACATTCCCCGGGTTCCCAACCCACCGGCAGGCGACGGGCATCACGTCACCTACCGCTACCTGACAGCCACCGAGCTGGCCGATCAGGACGAGCGACAAAACAAGTACGACGCCATGCTGGCGCGGCAGGACGCCTTCGAGCGCAGTCGCGAGGTCGCGGCGAACAAGCCTGAGCCGGTACGCGCCGGCTGCACGTTTGCCAAGTCCTGCAAGTTGCCGGACGCGATCATCGATTACGCGAATCCTTCGGGGATGGTGCCGACTGACAGCCTGAAAGATTACGGCGATCTGATCCTGCTCGGCGGACGTGAAGCCGATGACAACGGCGGCGTTGCACTCAAGAAAATCAGCGGCACTGCGATTCCGGCAGGTTTGGGCACCTTCGCCCTTGCGGGTGAAGCATTAAAGGCATTGCCCGCGATAGCCTCCACTGCCGTCATCACCCCGCTGGTCGGGCTGGTGGCGATGTTCATGCCATCGAACCTGGGCGACAGCGCCCTCTACACCGAAGACCAGTTGCTCGCCCTCAAACAGGCTCGAACCCGCGTGCGCCTGCACGTCGAACAGCAGGCCGACGGCAGCCTCAAGGGTTATGGCTTCTACACCGGCAAGAACCGCGACTGGGAAATGGTCGATGTCGCGCAGTTCGCTGCTCGTGGTAACCGGTTTGTCGCAGACCTCGGCGAAGGCATCGAACTGGTCTGGACACCCGCCGTGGACGGCTCCGACATTCTCGGCATCCCCGCGCTGGAGGCCGCTCCGCAGGCACCGCATATCTGGGTGTATCCGCCGACGAAAGCGGCGGACGGGATTCTGGTGAATCCGGTTTATCCGCCGGAGTATCGGGATTTCATATTGGTGTTTCCGGCAAGTTCGGGGGTAAAACCGTTATACGTTGTACTGAACACATCCCGCAAAGGCTTGGCACCCGCAGGCCATAGCTACCATAAACCGCCGAAGACCGACCAAATCACCGCATTTCCAGACCTGAAAAAAGTTAAAGACATGAATCCGGTTCAGGGTGGAGGAGGACTTCGCAAGCGCTGGACTGATGCTAAAGGAAAGAAAATTTACGAATGGGACTCAAGACATGGGGAGTTAGAAATGTACCGAAGCGATGGAACTCACCTGGGAGCCTTCGATCCCTACACAGGTGAGCAACGCGAAGGGCCTATAAAAGAAAGAAGCATCAAAAAAAGATATCTGTGAGGAAGAGATGGGACTGGAACTAAGACTGGAGTGGTACAACACAGCAACCCAGCAATTCCAAGGCGAGGAGTCGTCGAAAGATCTGGGGGATGATGAATCAGTACTGAATGCCTTAGGCATTCCTGTGGAGGGCAACATCAATAATGGCAGCTTCAACGTCGTCGAAAAGTGGGTTGCGACCATTCAGCCGTACTTTCAACATCAAATCGCTCTAAGTGCCAACGACTATCAAATTTCGTTTGACTACAGTTAACACCGACAGACAGGCTGATTGACCTTAATGCGCTACCTTTCGATCACCGGTTTTTTCCTGATGAAGTTCAAGACGACTCTTTGCAATTCGAGCTGGATATCACGGGTAGTGAGATGAATGAAAAAGTTGCCCAGCTCTCAGAATCCAAACCTCTTAGCGAGGTCGAGCCGGGCGAGTTGTTGTTGAATCAAGATCAGATAGCCGCGCTAGAAAATCTTTTAAACGTCAGTTTCCCAAAGGACTTGGAGTACTTTGTGGGCACCCGTGCCGAATATTGATTCGTCAATTCGGAGGCATACAAAAAACCCCGACCAGTCACCTGATCGGGGTTTTTCTTTACCGCTAGTTCCCGCTTAGTGCGAAACGCGGCTGGTCCCGCCAACAGTCGAAATCCGTACGCGCTCACCGACGCGGAATACTTCGTTCTCCTGCACTTGCTGCACGTAGGCGCGCATGCTGCCGTCGTCTTCGCGCACGGTGATTTCAACACCTTGAGTACGGGTCAGGCCTTCTTCGGTGGCGGAACCGATCAGGCCGCCGGCCACGGCACCGATAACGGCTGCCACGATGCTGCCACGACCACCGCCGATGGCGCTGCCGCCGACACCGCCGACCACGGCACCGGCAGCGCCGCCGATCGGGGTCTTGGTGCCTTCGATTTTCACCGGACGCAGGGATTCGATGGTGCCCATGCGAATCGTCTGCACGCGACGCGCTTCGTCACGGGAGTAGGAGTCACCGGTCAGGCTCGATTGGCAGCCGGTAAGCAACATCGCCATCGTGGAAAAGGAAGCAACCAGCAGAACAGACTTACGCATAGGATCAACTCCAAAGGACAGGTATTCATTAAACTCCGCAGCTTGACGCCTGTCACGGCGCCGCCCGGATAAATTTGGTTTCATTCAGGCCCGGTACAGGGCTTCCACGAACTCACCCAACAGTAGCGCCAAAATACAGAGCTTGCGCCGCCGACCCCAAGGATTTTCATGGATTACTTCATCATTGTCGTCACAACCGTCGCCGGTTTGTACTTCCACTGGTGGTTGTACGTGCGGATCAAACGCTGGATGGACCGCGATCTGGCATTGTCGCTGGCCGGCAAGGATGAAGGCAAACGCGCCTACATGCTCGAACGGCTGGCGCAAGCCCGATCACAGAAGATCAGGCGTCGGGACCTGCCGAAGTGGCTTGAGGCCGCTGCGGGAGGCTATCCCGCTCGGTAGACTGCTTAAGGTGCCAGACGTTCAAGAATCCAGTCGGTGCCCTGCAAACGGTAGTTGAGGCGATCGTGCAGACGGCTCGCGCGGCCCTGCCAGAACTCGATGCGCTCCGGCAGCAAACGGTAACCGCCCCAGTGTTCCGGGCAGTCGGGCTGGGTGTCGGTGAAGCGTTGCTCGGTGGCCTTGAGCAAATCTTCCAGTTCCCCCGGCCGTTGATCACCCGGCTCTGCGGTGAAGCCCAAGCGCCCAGACGGCTGCCCAGCGGACGCACTTGATAGTAAGCGTTGGACTCTTGCGGCGTGACCTTCACCACCCGCCCTTCGATACGCACCTGGCGCTCCAGGGTCGGCCAGAAGAACGTCATGGCCGCGAACGGATTCGCGGCCAGATGCTGGCCCTTGGCACTTTCGTAGTTGGTGAAGAAGGTGAAGCCCTGCTCGTCCAGGCCCTTGAGCAGCAGAATGCGGCAGTGCGGGCGACCGTCCGCATCGACCGTGGCCAGGGTCATGGCGTTGGCCTCCACGGGCGCCTGCTCGGTTTTCACCGCGTCGGCGAACCACTGGTGGAACAGCGCAAAAGGCTCGGCCGGGGCTTGCGCCTCGGTCAGGCCGTCCCGGGTGTAATCACGACGCATATCTGCCAGAGCCTGGGTCATGGCGCATTCCTTTTCGTTAGCGGATCACTGTTTTGCCGCGTCGGTCGCCGCGACTTTCTTGTCGCTGGCGGCGGCTTTGGCTGGAGCGGTTTTCTTCGCCGGGGCCTTCTTCACTGGCGCCTTGGCAGCAGCCTTCTTGGCCGGTGCCTTTTTGGTGGCCGGGACAGCAGCTTTCTTCGCCGCAGGTGCCGGAGTTACAGGCTTGGCGACTGGCTTGACGTCCTGGGCAGCGACCATGGTCACCGGCTTCGGTGCCGGCATGTTGTACTTGCTCAGCAGCGCAACCATGGTGTTCTGCGGGGTCACCAGCAGTTCGACACGACGGTTCAGGGCACGGCCTTCAACGCTGTCGTTGGCCGCACGCGGGGCATCGGCGCCCATGCCGCGCAGCATCAGGCGATCGCGCTGCAAGCCACTGAGACGGAAGATTGCCGCCACCGACTGAGCACGTTCCTGGCTGAGTTTGGTGTTGTCTGCTGCGACACCGGCGTTGTCGCTGTGGCCCAGTACCAGGACCGCGGTTTTCGGGTCGGCTTCGAGGATCTTGGCGATATTGGTGAACGGGCTCAGGGTCACCGGCAACAGCATGGCCGGGCGTTTCGGGTTGAACGAGCCTTCAACCGGCGCGGTCACCACGAGGACGTTTTCACGGCGCTCGAATTGCAGGTTGCTGCCCTTGATCGCGTCACGCAGGCGTGGCTCGTAATCGTCGAGCCAGGCCTGGGTCACTTTCGGGTCAGGCATCGGCACGGCTTTGGCGGTGTCCTGAGACTTGCCGCCGAACGGCCACCACCACTTGCTGCCGGTGTCGGCATCCGCCTTGGCGACAACAGCAGGCGCGGCTTGCGGTTTGACTTCGGGCTTCACGTCGGCCTTGGCCTTGTCTGCCGAATCGTCGGAGCCGAACGGCCAGTACCAGTGGCTGCTGCTCTCGGTCTTGGCGACAGGGGCGGTAGCGGCGGGTTTCACCGGTGCTGGCGCTGGAGCCGGAGCCGGCTCCTTGGCCGCGACCTTGTCGGAGGAACCGAACGGCCACCAGCTGCCGCCATCGGCGTCATTCTTGGGAGTCTGAGCGCAACCGGTGATCGCGAAACACAGGGCCAGAGCGAGAGTTTGTTTGGACGACATTGGAAACCCACAAAAATTAGTAATGGACTATCAGAGGACTTTCGCCCGGATAAACAGACGCTTTGAATCGAAAAGCCGAATGAGGTTCCGGCCCTGGAACCTCCAGTAACGTTTTACAGACAAGTGGCAAGTACCCGCGCCAGCTTCTGCGCGCGCGGATCCATCAAGACGTACGGCCCCAGGGTATTTGTCACAAATCCGAAGGCCACATCGTGCTCCGGATCAGCAAAACCGATGGAACCGCCCGCCCCCGGATGCCCGAACGCCCTTGGACCGAGGCCATAGGTGGCGTTCGGCACATCAGGTTGATCGAGCATGCAACCGAGACCGAAACGGGTTCGCGTCAGCAAGGTCTTGTCCTCGCCGAGGCTGTGTTCCCGGGTCAGTTCGTCGAGCATTTCGCTTTCCAGCAGGCTGCCGTCGAGCAGACCGGCGTAGAACCCGGCGAGGCTGCGCGCATTGCCGTGGCCGTTGGCCGCCGGTTGCTGCATGCGCCGCCATTCCGGTTTGTTGGTGCTGGTGAGCACCGACGGCGGATTGGTGAAGGCACGGGTGGTCATGGCGGTTGGTTCACGCATCGTGACTTGCAGCAGGCGCTGGGCGGCGGCATCGCCGACATTGCCCTTGCCCCGTGCGATATGCGCGACGCGGTAAAACTCTTCGTCGGCCAGGCCGACATGGAAATCCAGCCCCAACGGTTTGGCGACTCGCGCCACAATGGACTCGCCTGGCCCACGGCCGTCGGCCCGACGCAGCAACTCGCCGATCAGCCAGCCGTACGTGATCGCGGCATAACCGTGACCGGTGCCCGGCGTCCACCATGGTGCTTCCGCCGCGAGGGCATCGACCATGGTCTGCCAGTCGTACAGTGCTTCAGGCGCCAGAAATTCGCGCAGGGCCGGCAAACCGGCCTGATGGCAAAGCAATTGGCGCAGGGTCACGGACTCCTTGCCGGCCGCCGCGAATTCCGGCCAGTAACGGGCGACCGGCGCATCGAGTTGCAACTTGCCTTCGGCCACCAGTTGCAGCGCGGTGACGGCGGTGAAGGTCTTGGTGCAGGAGAACAGGTTGGCGATGGTGTCGCTGTGCCAGGCTTCGCTGCCGTCCTTGTCGGCGGTGCCGGCCCAGAGGTCGAGGACGGTTTCCCCGCCGACCCGGATGCACAACGCGGCGCCACGTTCCTGGGGATCGTCGAACAGTGCCGCGAAGGCTTCGCGCACCGCTTCGAATTGAAGCTCGTAATGTCCCTGAATCTGCACCCGCAACTCCCCCGCGAAAACGCTCTACAAAGTGGCCCGCATTGTTCCAGCCCTTGAGGGTTTTGGGAACAGCGGCGGGCCGGGCGGTCCTGCCTTAATGACCGTTGCCGGAGTGCCCGCCGGTATGGCCGGCGCCCTGCCCCGGGCCTTTGCCGGCTTCGCCTTTGCGGCCGCCTTCGGTCTCGTGACCGGCCTTGTCTGCCGCCACAGCGGCTTTCTCGGCTTCTTTGCCGAGTTGATCAAGGGCCGCCAGATTGCTCTTGCGCACGGTTTCGACGAAACCCTGATACGGCAAGTCAGTCACGCCCACCAGACCGAAGTGACCGTTTTCGCCATCGAGCAGACGCCCGGTCACCGGTTGATCGAGGTACTGGAACCAGTGCACGCCGACAATCGACGGCTCGCTCAGCGCCTGCTTGAGGAAGTTGGCGTAGGCCGGGCCACGGTCTTCTTCCTTGTTCAACGGCGTCACGCCGCCCCAGAACGGGCCGCGATCGGTGGAGCCGAAGTTGAACTCGGTGATCAGCACCGGTTTGTCGAGGCTGCGCAGCGCGGCGAAGTCATAGCCGTCCTGCGGTTTCAGGGTGTACATGTTGAAGCTCAGCACGTCGCAATATTGCGCGCAGGAGGCCACGGCTTCCGGGGTGCTGATGGCGAAGCGGCCACCCAGCAGCAACTGGTTCGGCGCGTGCCATTTCAACGAGTCGGAAATGGTCTTGAAATAGGTGTCGGCGAAGACCTTCTGGAAGTATTTGAAGTCAGCCTCGATTTCCGGGTGTTCCGGATTCGGCAGCGGTGCTTCGAACCCCGGGTCTTCCATCAATTCCCACGCCGGCAGATCGATACCCCAGGCCTTCGACAGCCCCGCCTGGTTGCGGTACTTGTCGCGCAACTGCTTGAGGAACGCACGCTTGGCCGGTACGTCGGTGGTCATTTTCAATGTGCCGTAGGCCAGCGCGTAACGCGACTTCGGATCATCACCGGGACCGGCCCAGGCCAGTTCGTTATCGGCGAAGTAGCCGATCAGCCACGGATCATCGCGATGGTCGCGCGCGGCAATCGCCACGGCGCGCTCGGTGGCCATGGCGAAACGCGGATCGAACGGATCAGGCATGCCGCCCCACCAGTCATTGCCGGTGCTGATGCTGGTGTAATCGCCGACGATCGACAGCGGCAAGGTGTACGGCACGCGCTCGGCGTCGCCCAGCTGCGGTGCGCTCCAGTTGCCGACGGTATTGAAGCCCCACGCCTGCAAGCGGTCGAGGGTATGGCCGGTCCACTTCTGCTCGTCGATGGCGGCCTTGCATGGCGCAGCAGGCGCTTTCTCGGTGGCCGCCGGCGTCGCGCAAGGTTCGCCGTACAGGCGTTGCAGGTTGGCGCCATAGAAGTCGTACCAGCGTCCGTTGCCATAGCCACGACCCTGATCTGAACCGTTGCCGCCACGGTTGTCGCCTTCACCAAAGTGAACGGCCAGTGGCTCGTCGGGTTTCGGCAGAGACTCAAACATGTACTCGCGCCCGGCCACGTAGGTCTGGTTGACCTCGGGGCTGACGGTGTTCACGCCCAGGGAATAGAACGGATGGCCCTCCGGCGTCACCAGATACCAGCGACCGTCGAGTTTTTCGGTGCGGAAAAAGCCGCTAGCCTTGAACGTCGGGCCTTTGTTCAAGCCGCCGAACTTGTCCAGCGATGACTTCTCGCGCTCGGCCAGCCAGGTTTTCAGCTGTTGCTGTTCCCTGGCGGCAGCGGATTTCAGTTGTTCGTCATTGGCGACTTTTTCCGGCCATTTGCTGCGGGTCGACTGACCGTAGGCATCCACCAGATTGCCGTAGGCGGCTTTGATCACCTCGCCCTCGTCCTGCACGCCGAAGCGCTCCAGCAACAGACTTTGCGCGGCTTTCGGCTGGTCCATCGACAGGCTGACGGATACCACCTGACTGCGATCCAGCTCACCGCTGCTGCTGGCCAGCAGGATGCGCTGCCCGTCGATGGTCATCGGCATCAACGGTCCGGCCTTCATGCCCTGGCTCAGCGGCGAAGTGGCGGTCAACGGTACGAGCAAGGTCTGCGCCGGCCCGGCCGGCAGATCGACGCGGCTGACCAGGGTCTTGCCGTCGTTGCTCTGGATCTGTACGTAAACGGTCACCGCCCAGTTCATCGCGCTCTGAATGCGCAGGCTCATCATCCCGGACTGCGACCAGTCCCAGGCACCGGTCTGCGGCGTCAGGCGCAAGGTCGGGCGCGCCACCGGGTTGAAGGTCACCCGGCGCAGCACTTCGCCCTCGGGCGTCTGTTCGGCGTTGGCTTGTGGCAGGTCGGCGTTTTCGGTCGCCACTTTCACCACGTCGGCGGGGCGGACAAAGTTGAACAAGGTCTGCTGCCCGGCAGGTGCCGCCAGCAGAGGCGCAGCGAAAACCAGGGCAAAAAGGGCAGGCAACGAACGACGAATCATGAGAACGGATTTCTCCCTAACGACCAGCAATGGCCAATGGAAAAGCGATGGCGTAGAGATAGACAACGCGGCGGGCAAAACTGCCCACCGGTGTCTCAGGATATTTCACGACGGAAAGGAGGCAACGCATTGAGGATCGCCTTGCCGTAGCGCTGGGTGACCAGTCGCCGGTCCAGCAAGGTGATGGTGCCGCGGTCTTCTTCGGTACGCAGCAGGCGGCCACAGGCCTGAACCAGCTTCAGCGAGGCGTCGGGCACCGAGATTTCCATGAACGGGTTGCCGCCCCGGGCCTCGATCCATTCCGACAGCGCGGCTTCGACCGGATCGTCCGGTACCGAGAACGGAATCTTGGCAATCACCACGTGTTCGCAATAGGCCCCCGGCAAGTCCACCCCTTCGGCGAAACTGGCGAGACCGAACAGCACGCTGGAATCGCCGCCATCGACCCGCGCCTTGTGCTTGTTCAGGGTTTCCTGTTTCGACAGGTTGCCTTGAATGAACACTTGCTTGCGCCAGTCGCGGTCGAGACCGTCGAACACGTCCTGCATCTGTTTGCGCGACGAGAACAGCACCAGACTGCCGCGTGAGCCTTCGACCAGTTCCGGCAGATCGCGGATGATCGCGGCGGTGTGGGCGGCGGCATCACGCGGGTCGGCTTTCAGGTCCGGCACTCGCAATACACCGGCATCGGCATGATGAAACGGGCTCGGTACCACGGCGGTGACGGCTTTTTTCGGCAGGCCGGCGCGCATGCGGAAACGGTCGAACGTGCCGAGCGCGGTCAACGTCGCCGAGGTCACCAGACAGCCATAGGCCACGTTCCACAGACTGCGGCGCAAGGTTTCGGCGGCCAGGATCGGGCTGGCGTTGACCTCGATGTCGAACAGCGAACCGCTTTCGGCCAGGGTCAGCCAGCGGGCCATCGGCGGGCTCTCTTCCGGGTCTTCGGCGGTGAACGCGGTCCACAGCTCCCAGTTGCCGGAGGCACGGGACAACAGGCTGCCGAACAGTGGATACCATTCTTCGGCCTGGTTGCTGGCGATGCCGATGTTGACTTCGCCGTCCATGCCTTCCTTGAGCAGGTCGGTCAGGCGGGTGAACAGGTCATTGAGACGGGCGTAGCCTTTTTTCAGCTCGATGCCCATCTCGCGCATGTGCTCGGGAATCACCCCGCCGATGAAGCGATGGCGCGGGCGCTCGCGGCCTTCGACATCTTCGCCGGGCTTGAAGTCGGCGATCTGTTCGCAGGCGGTGAACATGAATTGCTGCTGGGTCTTGATCTCCCGCGCCAGCTCCGGCACCTGCTCGATCAACTTGCCGAGGTCCCCCGGCAGCGGATGCTGGGCCAGCAGTTTGGTGAGGTTCTTGGCGGTGGTTTCCAGCCAGTCGGCGGTGGAGCGCAGGCGCGTGTAGTGGGCGAAGTGGCCGATGGCCTTGTCCGGCAGGTGATGGCCTTCGTCGAACACGTAAATGGTGTCGCGCGGATCGGGCAACACTGCCCCGCCGCCCAGCGCCAGGTCGGCCAGCACCATGTCGTGGTTGGTGACGATCACGTCGACCTTGCCCATGCCTTCCCGGGCCTTGTAGAAGGCGCACTGGCCGAAGTTCGGGCAATGACGGTTGGTGCATTGGCTGTGATCGGTGGTCAGGCGCGCCCAGTCGGCGTCTTCCAGCGCGTTGGGCCAACTGTCGCGGTCGCCGTCCCATTTATTGCCGGCGAGCTTCTCGATCATGCTGGTGAACAGCTTCTGACTGGCCTCGTCGACCTCGATCTTGAAGCCTTCTTCTTCGAACAACTGCGCCGTGGCAGTCTGTGCGTGGCCTTCCTGCAGCAGCATGTCGAGCTTGGACAGGCACATGTAACGGCCACGGCCCTTGGCCAGGGCGAAGCTGAAGTTCAGCCCGCTGTTGCGCATCAGGTCGGGCAAATCCTTGTAGACGATCTGCTCTTGCAGGGCGACGGTGGCGGTGGCAATCACCAGGCGCTTGCCGGCCAGTTTCGCCGTGGGGATCGCGGCCAGGCTGTAGGCCACGGTCTTGCCGGTACCGGTGCCGGCTTCCACCGCGACAATCGCGGGGTCGCCACTGCGCCGGCCTTCGTCGTCGGTGTCGATATCCCCGAGGACCTTGGCGACTTCAGCGATCATCAGACGCTGGCCGTAACGCGGCTTGAGGCTCTTGGCCTCTAGAAAACGCGAATAGGCGCCCTGGATCGTGGTTTTGAGTTCAGTGCTGATCATGTGTTGTCGGGCGCAAAAACGCTGGATAAATTTTCAGTGGTTCGGTTCGGCGGCTATCATACCCCGCTAATCAGTCCCGCGCAGAACGGAGTACCCCAATGACACCTTTTAGCCTCGTTTACCCCCTGCATGTCCTCGCAGCCCTGGTGTGGGTCGGCGGCATGTTTTTCGCCTGGATGGTGCTGCGCCCCGCGGCAGTGAGGGCTTTGGACGGCCCCGGACGGCTGACCCTGTGGGTGGAAGTGTTTCAAGGTTTTTTCCGCTGGGTGTGGGGTGCGGTAATTCTGCTGCCGGTGACCGGGGTCGGCATGTTGCATCTGCAGCACATCGGCTTCGAGACAGCGCCGAAGTACGTGCAGGTGATGATGGGGTTGTACGTGGTGATGACCGCGCTGTTCATCCGGGTTCAGGGTTTGATGCTGCCGGAGCTGCGCACGGCGGTCGAAGCGAAGGATTGGCCGACAGGTGCGGCGGTGCTGGGACGGATTCGTCGGGTGGTGGGGATCAATTTGCTGGTCGGCGTGCTGCTGGTGGCGATTGCGGCGGCGCGACCTTCGTTCTGATGGGGTGCTGATCGTTCCCGCAGCGCGGGAACGATCATTTAGAAATTCGCTTACAGGCGCTGAACCGTAACCGAACCCGCCGCACCAGCCGGCCCCGGCTGACCGTCAGCCCCCGGCTTGCCGCTCTTGCCGCCATCGGCGCGATACACCAGGCAGCCCTTGGACTTGCCACCGGCGCCCGGTTTGCCACCCGGGCCTGCCGCCCCGCCGGCACCACCGGTCACGTCGACCTTGATCAGCTCCGCCGGAAACTCCCGTGGCACTTCCAGCCGCACCAATGCGCCCGGCGCACCAGGCTGGCCGTTGCTGCCATCACTGCCGTCGAAGCCATGCCCGGCCTGGCCCCAGGTGCAGCCCGGTTCCTGACCGTTGGCCCCGTCGAGCCCGACAAAGCCCGGCGCACCGGTGCCGCCACGGGCATCGACAATCAGCCGTGGAGCCTCCAGCGCCTTGAATTGCAGGTTCAGGTTACGCCCGGCGCGAGCCGCTTTTTCATAAGTGCCCGGTGCGCCGTGGGCCGTGATGCGGCTCCCGTCGGCAAACCGGGCGCGGATGACTTTCATGTCCAGCGCCTGTTCGCCCGGCACGATGGCAATGCGCGCCTCATGGCCCAGCTGCAATTCGCCGACGCTCAGCTCGGTCACGTTCGAGGGCACCAGCAAGGTGCCGTAATCGGCGACCACCAGTTTTTCCAGCTGCAACGTGCTGGCCGTGTTGGGCAGACGCATCAGGGAGTTGGCTTCGACACTGACCACCTGGGCGCAGGCCAGGGGACTGATGAATGCAGCGAGCAGGCAGAGTTTACGCATGGGAAGCCTCCGGAGCGGCCGGGGCCGGGATGGTTTGCAGGTGGAAAACGCCGAACAGCAGGACACGGCCACGATCACGCCATGGGTGCGGCCGCCCCTTGAGGCTGGCGTTGCACAGCAGCACTTCAAGGAGGTGGATGGCCAGCAGCAGGATGCCAGCCAGATTGACCAGCAGATGCAACGGATGAACAAACGGCACCAGCTGATTGGCCAGTACCACGCAGCAGAACACCAGGGTCAATAATCGCCCCAGTCCACAGAACCCCTTCATACGCTCCCCCGTGTTGCAAATTATTCTTTGGGCGCACAGTAACGGCTTCCGTACGGGATAAGCCAGAGGGGCAAATAAAAAAGTTCCGGGCACTCGTCGGATGGCTGCCGGTTCGACGATGATCGTCGACCGACAGCTCTAGCCTGCGGACTACAGAAGATTCCTAGCGATTGATGTGCAGTTCCACGCGACGGTTTTGCGCGCGCCCTTCTTCGGTCTCGTTGTCGGCGATCGGTTCGCGCTCGCCGCGCCCTTCACTGGTGAGTTTTTCCGGCGCCAGCCCCTGGCTCAACAGATAGGCCGCCACGCTGCTCGCGCGACGTTCCGACAAAGCCTGGTTGTAGGCATCGGTGCCCTTGCTGTCGGTGTGACCGATGACCTTGATGCTCACCACGTCGGCATTGCGCAGTTTGTCCATCAGCGCATCGAGCTGGCTTTTCGCGGCCGGAGTCAGGTCGGACTTGTCGAACGCGAACAGCACGTTGCCGGCATCGCTCAGGGTGATGACTTCGGATTGCGGAGCCGGCTCGGCCGGTTTCTCGGTGACCGGGTATTGCGGCAGCGGACAGCCGCGATGATCGACCGGTGTGTTCGGTGGAGTGTCAGGGCAACGGTCGCGGCGGTCGAACACGCCATCGCCGTCTTCGTCGCCATCCTGGGCATAACAGATCAGCCCGCCGGTAAGGATACCCAGTGCCGCACCTCCGGCGGCCCAGCCACCGTTTTCAATGGCGCCGAGACCGCCGCCGACCAGTCCGCCGATGACGCTGCAGATCGGCCAGGTACGTTGATTGAGGGGGCAGTGCCATCGCTGTGGGTAGCGCAGCCGGTCAACAGGCTGCCTGCCAGCAGCACCGGTAAGACGGACCGTGAGAGAACACTCATATGAAAGCTCCTGTGTCACCGGCCCATACCGGTTACACAGGAGTAAAGACCCGCATCCGCGACTGCACAAGCCGCGGATGCGAGGGCGTCAACGCTCGATTTTGATTTCCGTGCGACGGTTCAGCGCACGGCCATCGGCGGTTTTGTTGTCCGCCACTGGCTGGCTCTCACCGGCACCGGTCACCGAAACGAAGCTGGAACGTGGCACACCATCATGGATCAGGTATTCCACCACCGAGTGCGCGCGACGATCCGACAGTTTCTTGTTGTAGGCATCACTGCCCACGCTGTCGGTATGACCGGTCACGGTCAGTCGCGCGGTGCTCGACTCCTGCTTCAGGCGCGTGGCGACCTTGTCGAGAACCAGCTTGTCGGAAGGCGTCAGGGTGGCCTTGTCGAACTGGAAGTGCACATCGCGGATGACGATGGTTTCTTCCTTGACCACTACAGCTTCTTCAACCACGGGTGCAGGGGCCGGGAATGGGCAGCCGTCTGCGTCGACCTTGGTACCGCGAGGCGTGTGCGGGCACTTGTCGCGACTGTCCGGCACACCGTCGCCGTCTTCATCGCCATCACCGTGCACCCAGCAATAGGCTGCCGCCGTACCGCCAACGAGTAATGCGCCATAGCCTGCCCATGCAGAGCTTTCCGTCGCGCCAAGACCCGCACCGACGACACCACCGACTGCCGCACAGGTCGGCCAGTCGGTTTTCTGCAAACCTGCGCAACCAGTCAACACACTGGTTAGCAGAACCAAGGGTAATGCTGTCCGAACTATGCTCATCTAGTTTTCTCCTGAGGGATCGGCTTAGAACCGATTCAGGGAGTAAAGACCGGAGTTTTAATCTCCGCCAGCAATAGGCCACTGCTGTTTGCGCGCGTGTTCACAGGACTTCGAGGCATTTGCCGCAAACCCGCAGAACAGAGATCTAGGCCTCGACGCTCGGGCAGGCTAGTCTTGGCGATCTGATTGAGGAGCTTCGATGAACGTCGCGATTTCTTCCCGCACGCCACAGCAGGCACTGGCCGCTCTGCTCGACCGCTACGCCCCGGCACGTCTGCTGCTGATCGGCGCCAGCGAATTTCCGGCACTGGCCGCTTTCAAGGATGCGCACCCGGACACTTGCGTTGCTCACGCAGCGCCCGGTGCCTTGCCCGCAGACCTCGCTGCACAACGCTTCGATCTGGCGCTGGTGGTCGATTGCCTGGAACATTTGCCCAAGCGTGATGGCCTGAATCTGCTCGGCGGGATTCGCAACCTCAACGCCAGCCGCATCGCCGTGCTGGCCGATCTGCCGGCCAGCGGCTGGCAGGAAACCGATTTCTATTCCCTGGCTCTGCAAGCCAGCGAACGCTTCGCCCGGGATGAGCAGGTGCTGACCCTGTTCACCTATGATCTGCTTGACTACAAACAAGTCCCCGACTGGCTCAACTCTCGGTTCTGGGCCAATCCGGAAAACTTCGGGAAATACTGGTGGTAATGCAATGAGTACAGCCATTTGCCCCTGCGGCAGCGGCAACCTGCTGGATGCCTGCTGCGGCCATTATCACGCCGGCCATCCGGCACCGTGCGCCGAAGCCCTGATGCGTTCGCGCTACAGCGCCTACGTGCTGGGCCTGATTGATTATCTGGTGGCGACCACCCTGCCCGCTCAGCAGGCCGGGCTCGATCGCCAGTCGATCAGCAACTGGAGTGCATCGAGCACCTGGCTAGGCCTCAACGTCGAGAGTTCGGAGGTCTTCGGCGGCCAGCCGGAACACGCCTTCGTCACCTTCACCGCGCGCTGGCACGACAGTCAGGGTGAGCACAGTCACCGCGAGCGCTCCTCGTTCGTGCAGAACGGCGGACGCTGGTACTTCATCGATCCGACGGTGCAGCTCAAGCTTGGGCGCAACGACAGCTGCCCTTGCGCCAGCGGGCAGAAGTTCAAGAAGTGTTGCGCGGGCTATTTCGGCGCGTGAGGTGAGTGGCGACTAGACTGGGCGCAAAAGGGAGTTCTGCGATGGTCGGTCAATGGCACACATTCAAAGCCTTCACGCTGCTGCTGTTTCTGGGGCTCGGCGGCTGTGCCTCATGGTTCGCCGACGACACCCTCGACCCCGCCGTGCACCTGGTGAAAGTCGAAGTGGTGCGCGCCAAGTTGCTCGAACAGAAATTCATCCTGCACTTTCGCATCGACAACCCCAACGACAGCGAGCTGACCGTGCGCGGCCTGGAATACCGCGTGCACCTGGCGGACATGCTGCTGGCCGAAGGCGAGCATGAGCACTGGATCACCGTCGGTGCCAAAAGCAGTGCTTTCTATAAGGTGCCGATCCGCACCAACCTGTGGCCGAAGGTCAAGGACGTGGTGAAAATGCTGAAGAATCCGCACCAGCAGGTTCCCTACCGACTGCAAGGCGAGATGGAAACCGGTTTATTCATCGCCCACTACGTGCACCTGGAGCGCAATGGCGTGATAATCCCCGCCGATTTGATTACGGAGTGACCCCGATGACCCAGCAACCTCATGTCCATGGCCCAGACTGCAACCACGATCATGACCATCACCACCATGATCACGACCATGGCCATGTCCACGGCCCGAACTGCGGCCACGCTCACCAGGAACCGGTGCGCAACGCCTTGAAAGACGTCGGCCGCAACGACCCTTGCCCATGCGGCAACGGCAAGAAATTCAAGAAGTGCCACGGCGCTTGATGTTTCGGGCGGACATTCGTTTCGCCCGTTAGATCGCTATCGCGAGTCTGCTCGCGATAGCACCCTCCTCCGCAGCTTTCAGCCTGCCGCCAGAACCCGCTGGGTACCGACCACCGTCGCATACTCCCCATCCAGATTCCCCAGCGACATGGCATGCACCTCTTCAGCCGTACGCAACGTACCGAAGTAATCAGCCTTGTCGAAGGTAAAGCACGCGTCCTCCGCCACCCACGCCTCGAACCCCAGATTGCCCGCCGTGCGCGCCGTGGACTCCACCGAATTGTTGGTGGCAACGCCGACGATGACCAATTGCCCGATCCCGGCTTCACGCAACTTCACTTCAAGCTTTGTTGCACAAAACGCGTCCGGCACCTGTTTATGGATGAGCCATTCGCGATCCTGCGGCAAGAACCTTTCCTGAAACTCCACCCCGGACTGCTCGGGCCAGAACACCGAATCCGGCGAGCGCGACAGGTGCTGCACGTGAATCACCGGCCGCCCGCTACGCCGCCAAAAGTCCAGCAGATCGAGGATCCGTTGTTCGGCCAACGGATTATTCCGCCGGCCAAGACGCGGCTCCAGAATGCCCTTTTGCTGGTCGATGATGATCAGTGCAGCGTTTGCCTGAAGCTCCATGGCGATTTTTCTCACGCGCGGTCATTGAATTTCCCGTACTTGAGCATCACCTCCTGTCACTAAGCAAGCTATCGAACGCACACAGGACAACCTGAAGCCGGCGTTTGCTGTCCGTACCCTTCCTGATTTGGAGCTTTCCATGATCGACCTGTATTACTGGACCACGCCCAACGGCCACAAGATTTCCCTGTTCCTCGAAGAGGCCGGCCTGCGCTACAACGTGCACCCGATCAACATCAGCCAGGGCGAGCAGTTCCAGCCGCACTTCCTGAAGATCGCGCCGAACAATCGCATCCCGGCCATCGTCGATCATGAGCCGGCCGATGGCGGCGAGCCGTTGTCGCTGTTCGAGTCCGGGGCGATTCTGCTGTACCTCGCGGAAAAGACCGGGAAGTTCCTGCCCAAGGATCTGCGTGGCCGTCAGGTGGCGCTGCAATGGCTGTTCTGGCAGATGGGCGGGCTGGGGCCGATGGCCGGGCAAAACCATCATTTCAGCCAGTTCGCCCCGGAAAAAATCCCCTACGCGATCAAGCGCTACATCGATGAAACCGCACGTTTGTACGGCGTTCTGGACAAGCAACTGGCCAACAATGAGTTCGTCGCCGGCAGCGAATACAGCATCGCGGACATGGCGATCTACCCGTGGATCGTCTCCCACAAATGGCAGAGCCAGAACCTCGAAGACTTCCCGAATGTGCTGCGCTGGTTCAACCACATCAAGGATCGCCCGGCGACCGTGAAGGCCTACGCGCTGGTGCAGAAGATCAATCCGCCGAAGGCTTGAGTCACCCGGCCCGATCGTTCCCGTTCGCGGGAACGATCAACGGGAAGAAATAACCGCTCGCCCCGCTTGCGCGGCCCCCTCCTGCTCACTAACGTAGCGGCTTTATTGCGCCCCCAGCCTCTACACCCCCGCAGGAGCTTTGCCATGGCCTCGCCAGCCCTTTCACATTTTCTTCCCCGGTTCGGCGTTGCCGCAGCAGTGACCGGTGTCCTGAGCCTCTCCGGTTGCCAGACCTGGAACGCTCAGGACTCCTCCCGCCGACCTCCGGTGTACAGCCGCTCAAGGGCCTGGCGCAGAACGTTTCGGTACGCCGCAATGCCATGGGCATGCCGCTGATCGAAAGCAACAGCTTCCACGACGCCTTGTTCGCCCTCGGCTATGTGCACGCCAGCGACCGCATCAATCAGATGGTCACCCTGCGCCTGCTGGCTCAGGGGCGTCTGGCGGAAATGTCCGGCGCTTCGATGCTCGACACCGACCGCTACATGCGCGCCATCAACCTGAAGAAAAGCGCCGGCGAGCTGTACAAGGCGTCGTCGCCACGGCTCAAGCGCTTCTTCGAAGTTTATGCGCGGGGCGTCAACGCCTACCTGTTCCGCTACGCCGACAAGTTGCCGGGGGATCTGGCCTCCAGCGGCTACAAGCCTGAATACTGGAAACCGGAAGATTCGGCGCTGATTTTCTGCCTGCTGAATTTCAGCCAGTCGGCCAACCTGCCAGAAGAAATCGCCTCGCTGGTGCTGGCGCAGACCGTCACCACCGATAAACTCGCCTGGCTGACCCCGTCCGCCCCCGACGAAAACCTGCCGGTGGCCGAAGCCGACAAGCTGCAAGGCATCAAGCTCAACGGGCAGATTCCGGGCCTGAGCGAACTGAGCAACGCCAGCGAACAACTGGCGGCGATGAACCTGCTCGGTGCCAGCACTTCGAACAACTGGGCGATTGCCCCGCAACGCAGCCGCAGCGGCAAGAGCCTGCTGGCCAGCGACAGCCATGGCCCGCTGGCCGCGCCGTCGCTGTGGAGTTTCGTGCAGATTCACGCGCCGAAATACCAGGCCGCCGGCGTGACCGTGGCCGGTCTGCCGATGGTCCTCGGTGGTTTCAACGGCAAAGTGGCGTGGAGCGCGACCAGCGTCTTCGGCGACAACCAGGACCTGTTCCTGGAAAAAATTCGACGCCAGGGCAGCAGCCTGACTTACGAGGTCAACGGTAAATGGCAACCGCTGGGCGTGCGCAACGAAACCTATTTCGTCAAAGGCCAGCGGCCGATTCGTGAAGCGGTGTACGAAACCCGCCACGGCGCGCTGCTCAACAGTGCTCAGGCTGGCGCCCAGGGCGCAGGTTTCGGCCTGGCCTTGCAGACGCCGAGCTTCACCGACGACAAATCCCTCGATGCGTTTTTCGATCTGAGCCGCGCGCAAACCGCTGAACGGGCCTCGGACGCCAGCCGGGAAATCCGCGCCATCGCGCTGAACCTGGTGTTTGCCGATGCCAGCAATATCGGCTGGCAAGTCACCGGGCGTTTCCCGAACCGCCGCGAAGGCGAAGGCCTGCTGCCGTCGCCGGGCTGGGACGGTCGCTACGACTGGGACGGTTATGCCGACCCGATGCTGCACCCGTACGATCAGGATCCGGCGCAGGGCTGGCTCGGCACCGCCAACCAGCGCGTCATCCCTCACGGTTACGGCATGCAACTGTCCAACTCCTGGGCCGCACCGGAGCGTGGCGAGCGCCTCGCGGAACTGGCCGGCAGCGGCAAACAGGACGGTCGCAGCATGATCGCCATGCAGTACGACCAGACCACCACCTTCGCCGCCAAGCTGAAGAAAATGTTCGAAGCCCCGGGCATGGCGCAGCCGCTGAAACAGGCGATCGACGCTCTGCCGGAAGCCGACCGCAGCAAGGCTCGCGAGGCCTACACCCGCTTGATGGCATTCGACGGCAAGCTCAGCCCGACTTCGGCCGACGCGGCAATCTACGAGTTGTTCCTGCAGGAAAGCATGAAGCAGATCTTCCTCGACGAACTCGGCCCGCAGAACAGCCCGGCGTGGAAAGCGTTTATCGCCAACGGCGACTTGTCCTACTCGGCACAGGCCGATCACTTGCTGGGGCGCGAGGACAGTCCGTTCTGGGACGACGCACGCACGCCGCAGAAAGAAGACAAACCGACCATCCTCGCCCGCAGCCTGGCGGCGGCGATCAGCGCCGGCGACAGCCAACTGGGTGGCGACCGCAAAGCCTGGCAGTGGGGCAAACTGCACCGCTACGAATGGAAAAATGCCAACGGCCAGACCGTTCGCGGTCCGATCGCTGCGGGTGGTGACCACACTACTCTGAACACGGCGGCGTTTGCCTGGGGCCAGGACTTCAACACCACCCGGGCGCCGTCGATGCGTTTCATCGTCGACTTCAGCCAGAGCGAACCGCTGATGGGCCAGAACGGCACGGGGCAATCGGGTAACCCGGCCAGTCCGAACTACCTCAACGGCATCGATCCTTGGCTCAAGGGCCAGTACATCGGTTTGCCGATGCAGCCGCAGAACTTTGAGCGGGTGTATGGGAAGACGCGGTTGACGCTGACTCCAGGCAAGTAAATGCGATCCCCGTGTGGGAGCCAGCCCAGCTCCCACACGGGTTTTGCAATGACCCGCAAAATCAATCGAACTTCTGACTTCGCCCAAACCTCATAGCTAACAAGTCCCTCCATTCCGGTAACGCCATGGACCTTGTTATCGCCCGCCCCGAAGGCTTGTACTGCCCCGCCGGGGACTTCTACATCGATCCGTGGCGCCCGGTCGAGCGCGCGGTGATCACCCATGCCCACGGCGATCACGCCCGCACCGGCAACGCGCACTATCTGGCGGCCAGCGCCGGCGAAGGGATTCTGCGTGCGCGTCTCGGTCAGGACATCAACCTGCAATCACTTGAGTACGGCCGGCGCCTGACCCACCACGGCGTCACCTTGAGTTTTCACCCCGCCGGACACGTTCTGGGCTCGGCTCAGGTGCGACTCGAATACGGCGGTGAAGTCTGGGTCGCCTCCGGCGACTACAAAATCGAACCCGACGGCACCTGTGCGCCCTTCGAACCGGTGCGCTGCCACACCTTCATCACCGAATCGACCTTCGGCCTGCCGATCTACCGCTGGCAGCCGCAAGCGCAGGTGTTCGGAGAGATCAATCAGTGGTGGCAGGCCAATATCGAGGCCGGCAAAACCAGCGTGCTGTTCTGCTACTCCTTCGGCAAGGCACAGCGCATCCTCCACGGCATCGACGAAACCCTCGGCCCGATCCTCAGCCACGGCGCGGTGGAACCGCTGAACCGGGTCTATCGCGAGGCCGGTGTATACCTGCCGCCGACGATCTACGCCGGCGACGTGAAGAAAAACGACCCGCTGATGCGTCAGGCGCTGGTCATTGCCCCGCCTTCGGCCGGCGGCAGTAGCTGGATGCGGCGTTTCGGCGACTACAGCGACAGCTTCGCCAGCGGCTGGATGCGCTTGCGTGGCACCCGTCGGCGGCGCGGCGTGGATCGCGGTTTCGTGCTTTCCGATCACGCCGACTGGCCCGGCCTGTTGTGGGCCATCGAACAGACCGGTGCCGAACGGGTGATGGTCACTCACGGCTCGATCGGCGTGCTGGTCCGCCACCTGCGCGAAAAAGGGCTTGATGCCCAAGGCTTCAACACCGAATACGGCGATGATGAACAGGACAACCTCGCCGTCGAACCCGTCGTTGCCGAGGTGCAACCATGAAAGACTTCGCCGGGTTGTACGCCGAACTCGACGCCACCACCTCCAGCAACGCGAAACTCGCGGCCATGCAGGCCTACTTCGCCCAGGCGGAACCGCAAGACGCCGCGTGGGCGGTTTACTTTCTGTCCGGAGGACGGCCCCGGCAACTGGTGCCGGTACGGATCCTGCGCGAACTCGCCGTCGAAGTGTCCGGACTCACACCGTGGCTGTTCGAGGAGAGCTATCAAGCGGTCGGCGATCTGGCGGAAACCATCTCGCTGGTGCTCCCGGAAAACCCGCACACCTCCGAAGCCGGCCTCGCCGAATGGATCGAGCACAAGCTGTTGCCGCTGCGCGGTGAAACCCCAGAATACCTCGCTCGCCAGTTGCCGGCGCTGTGGGCGCAACTGGACCGGCCGAGCCTGATGCTGTGCATCAAACTGATCACCGGCAGCTTCCGGGTCGGTGTCTCCAAACTGCTGGTGACCCGTGCCCTGGCCTCGATGGCCGGGCTGGACAGCAAACGCGTGGCACAACGGCTGGTGGGTTACACCGATTTGTCCAACCGGCCGGACGCCGCCAGCTACCTGAAACTGATCGCCCCCGAGTCCAGCGACGAACACGCCCAGCGCGGCGGCCAGCCGTATCCGTTCTTTCTCGCCCACGGTCTGTCGCAACCGGTCGAGCAGTTCGAAGACTTGCTCGGCCCGGCGAGCAACTGGCAGGTTGAGTGGAAGTGGGACGGCATTCGCGCCCAAGTGGTCAAGCGTGACGGGCGGTTGTGGATCTGGTCCCGGGGCGAGGAACTGGTGACCGAACGCTTTCCCGAACTCGACTCGCTGGTTGAGGGCTTGCCTGACGGCACGGTGATCGACGGCGAAATCGTGGTCTGGAAAAACACACGGCCTGACGCCGAAACCTTTGATCCCGATTCGACGGCACCACCGGCGGTGCAACCTTTCGCCCTGCTCCAGCAGCGGATCGGTCGCAAGACCCTCGACCGGAAGATCCTCGAAGACGCACCGGTGGTGGTCCTCGCCTACGACCTTTTGGAGTGGCAGGGCGAAGACTGGCGCAACCGGCCGCAGATCAAACGGCGCGAACAACTGGAACAGGTCATCACACGTTGCAACAACCCGGTGCTGCTGCCCTCCCCGGTGCTGAACGGCAGCGACTGGTTCGACCTCGCCCGGCAACGCGAAGCCTCCCGACGACTGGGGGTCGAAGGCATGATGCTCAAGGCCCGCGACGCGATGTACGGCGTCGGGCGCACCAAGGACATGGGCGTGTGGTGGAAATGGAAGGTCGACCCGTTCAGTGTCGACGCCGTGCTGATCTACGCCCAGCGCGGCCATGGCCGGCGCGCCAGCCTGTACAGCGATTACACGTTTGCGGTGTGGGACGGGCCGCCCGGTTCCAGCGCCCGCGCCCTGGTGCCATTCGCCAAGGCCTATTCCGGCCTGACCGACGAGGAAATGCGCGAGGTCGACAGCATCGTGCGCAAGACCACCGTGGAAAAGTTCGGCCCGGTCAGCAGCGTGACACCAAGCCTGGTGTTCGAACTGGGTTTCGAAGGCATCGCCCTGTCGCGCCGGCACAAGAGTGGCATCGCCGTGCGCTTCCCGCGCATGCTGCGCTGGCGCCAGGACAAGACCGTGGAAGAGGCCGACAACCTGGCGACGTTGCAGAATCTGCTGGTCTGATCCCTCCTCCCGATGCTCACTCTGATCACTCCCACGCAGAGCGTGGGAACGATCATGCTCATAAACAGTGCATCCGATTTTCCGTGCCCGTTTTCGGGCATTCCTCCCGCTGCACCCTCCCTTCCTACACCTTTTAAAACACTTGTTCGGGACTCTGGTTCGGAAATTGCTACTTTCTATAAGTCGTAAGCGTTCCAGTAACAATAATTCTGCGCCACAAGCGCTCATATTGGTTCTTAGGGATTGAATAATGAAAAAAGCATTGCTGACCCTTTCTGCACTGGCGTTGTGCATGGCCGCCGGCTCCGCGCTGGCCAAGGAATACAAAGAGCTGCGTTTTGGCGTCGATCCTTCCTACGCACCGTTCGAGTCGAAAGCGGCCGACGGCAGCCTGGTGGGCTTTGACATCGATCTGGGCAACGCGATCTGCGCCGAGCTGAAGGTCAAGTGCAAGTGGGTCGAAAGCGACTTCGACGGCATGATTCCGGGCCTCAACGCCAATAAATTCGACGGTGTGATCTCGTCGATGACGGTAACACCGGCCCGTGAAAAGGCCATCGACTTCTCCAGCGAGCTGTTCTCCGGCCCGACGGCCTACGTATTCAAGAAGGGTTCCAGCCTGACCGATGACGTTGCTTCGCTGAAGGGCAAATCCGTCGGTTACGAGCAAGGCACCATCCAGGAAGCCTACGCCAAGGCCGTGCTGGAGAAGGCCGGGGTGAAAATCCAGGCCTACGCCAACCAGGACCAGGTCTACGCCGACCTGAAAAACGGCCGCCTCGACGCCTCGATCCAGGACATGCTGCAAGCCGAACTGGGCTTTTTGAAGTCGCCGGACGGTGCCGCGTACGAAGTCAGCAAGCCGGTTGACAGCGAATTGCTGCCAGCCAAAACCGCTGTCGGTATTAAGAAAGGTAACAAAGAGCTGAAGGCGCTTTTAGATAAAGGTATCAAAGCGTTACACGACGACGGCAAATACGCCGAGATTCAAAAGAAACACTTTGGCGATCTGAATCTGTACAGCGGCAAATAATGCACCGGCGCCCATCCTTCGATGGGCGCCTTTTTCATCCGCTCAGGTTGCTGATTTATGTTCGAAAACCTCTTACAAAATCTGGGGCTCTCCGCCTTCAGCCTCAAGGGCTTCGGTCCGTTGCTGTTGGAAGGCACCTGGATGACCATCAAATTGTCGGCGTTGTCGCTGCTGGTGGCCGTGTTGCTCGGCCTGCTGGGCGCCAGTGCCAAACTGTCCAAATCAAAACTGCTGCGCCTGCCTGCCCAGCTCTACACCACGCTGATTCGCGGGGTGCCGGACCTAGTGCTGATGCTGTTGATCTTCTACAGCCTGCAAACCTGGCTGACCGCGCTGACCGATGTCATGGAGTGGGATTACATTGAAATCGACTCCTTCACGGCCGGCGTGATCACCCTGGGCTTCATTTATGGCGCGTACTTCACCGAAACCTTCCGTGGCGCGATTCTCGCCGTGCCTCGAGGTCAGGTTGAAGCCGCCACGGCCTACGGCCTCAAACGCGGCCAGCGCTTTCGCTTCGTGGTGTTTCCGCAAATGATGCGCTTCGCCCTGCCGGGCATCGGCAACAACTGGATGGTGATGCTCAAGGCCACCGCGCTGGTGTCGATCATCGGCCTGGCGGATCTGGTCAAGGCCGCCCAGGACGCCGGCAAAAGCTCCTATCAACTGTTCTACTTCCTGGTACTCGCCGCCTTGATCTATCTGCTGATCACCAGTGCCTCGAACGTCATCCTGCGCTGGCTCGAACGTCGCTACGCCGCCGGTGCCCGGGAGGCCGTACGATGATCGAACTCCTGCAGGAATACTGGAAACCCTTCCTTTATACCGACGGCAACAACATCACCGGGCTGGCTATGACCCTGTGGCTGCTCAGTGCGTCGATCTTTATCGGTTTCATCGTGTCGATCCCGCTGTCGATTGCCCGGGTTTCCCCGCACTTCTACATTCGCTGGCCGGTGCAGTTCTACACTTACCTGTTCCGGGGCACGCCGCTCTATATCCAGCTGCTGATCTGCTACACCGGGATCTACAGCCTGGCCGCCGTGCGCGCCCAGCCGATGCTCGATGCATTCTTTCGCGATGCGATGAACTGCACGATCCTCGCCTTCGCCCTCAACACCTGCGCCTACACCACGGAGATCTTCGCCGGGGCGATCCGCAGCATGAACCACGGCGAAGTCGAAGCGGCCAAGGCTTACGGTCTGACCGGCTGGAAGCTGTATGCCTACGTGATCATGCCGTCGGCGCTGCGTCGTTCGCTGCCGTATTACAGCAACGAAGTGATCCTGATGCTGCACTCGACCACCGTGGCGTTCACCGCAACGATCCCGGACATCCTGAAAGTCGCGCGGGACGCCAACTCGGCGACCTACCTGACCTTCCAGTCGTTCGGTATCGCCGCGCTGATCTACCTGACCATCACCTTTGCGCTGGTCGGCCTGTTCCGTCTTGCCGAACGCCGATGGCTGGCTTTCCTCGGGCCGACTCACTAGGACCTCTCTGCAATGCGCCACCAGATACATGACCTGCTGGCCCCGCTGCCGGGGACCGCACGACAGATCCACAGCTTTCACTTCGGCCCGGAAAAGGCCAAAGGCAAAATCTACATCCAGTCCTCGCTGCATGCCGACGAACTGCCCGGCATGCTGGTGGCCTGGCACCTCAAGCAGCGCCTGGCGGAGCTGGAAGCCGCCGGGCGGCTGATCAGCGAAATCGTGCTGGTGCCGGTGGCCAACCCGGTCGGCCTCGAACAAGTGCTGATGGACGTGCCGCTGGGCCGCTACGAGCTGGAGAGCGGGCAGAATTTCAACCGCTGGTTCGTCGACCTCAGCGAAGAGATAGGCAACGAAATCGAATCGCAACTGTGCGACGACCCGCAGCGCAACCTCGAACTGATCCGCACCAGCCTGCGCAGCGCACTCGCCCGCCATAGCGCCACGACTCAGCTGCAATCCCAGCGCCTGACCCTGCAACGGCTGGCCTGTGACGCGGACATGGTGCTGGACCTGCACTGCGATTTCGAATCCGTGGTTCACCTCTACACCACGCCCGAGGCCTGGCCGCAGGTCGAGCCGCTGGCGCGCTACATCGAATCACAGGCGAGCCTGCTGGCCACCGACTCCGGCGGCCAATCGTTCGACGAATGCTTCACCCTGTTGTGGTGGCAATTGAAGGAGCGCTTCGGCGAGCACTTCGAGATTCCCTCTCGGCAGTTTCTCGGTGACGGTCGAGCTGCGCGGTCAGGGCGACGTCAGTCATCCCGTGGCCAGTCGTGACTGTCAGGCGCTGCTCGATTACCTGACTCACTTCGGTGCCATCGCCGGCGCCTCGAAACCGCTGCCGGAGCTGCCATTCCCGGCCACGCCGCTGGCCGGTGTCGAACCTGTCACCACGCCGGTTGGCGGCCTGCTGGTGTACACCGCCACGCCCGGCCAGCACCTGGAAGCAGGGCAGCAAATCGCCGAAATCATCGACCCGATCAACGACCGGGTCACGCCAGTCCATTGCACCGCTTCCGGTCTGCTCTATGCCCGCTCGCTGCGGCGCATGGCCACGGCCGGCATGGTGATCGCCCACGTCGCGGGCGCCGAAGCCTATCGCAGCGGCTACTTACTTTCGCCTTGAGGATGCCTGTCCCATGTACAAACTGACCGTAGAAGGCCTGCACAAAAGCTATGGCGACCATCAGGTGCTCAAAGGCGTTTCGCTCAAAGCCAAAACCGGCGACGTAATCAGCCTGATCGGCGCCAGCGGCTCGGGCAAAAGCACCTTTTTGCGCTGCATCAACTTCCTCGAACAACCCAACGACGGCGCGATGAGCCTCGACGGCCAGGCGATCCGCATGGTCACCGACCGCCACGGCATGCACGTCGCCGACGCCGAGGAACTGCAACGTCTGCGCACTCGCCTCGCCATGGTGTTCCAGCATTTCAACCTGTGGAGCCACATGACCGTGCTGGAAAACATCACCATGGCCCCGCGCCGGGTGCTGGGTTGCAGCAAGGCCGAGGCCGATGATCGCGCCCGGCGTTATCTGGACAAGGTCGGCCTGCCGGCCCGGGTCGCCGATCAGTACCCGGCCTTTCTCTCCGGCGGCCAGCAACAACGGGTGGCCATCGCCCGGGCCCTGGCCATGGAGCCGGAAGTCATGCTGTTCGACGAACCGACCTCGGCGCTCGATCCGGAACTGGTCGGCGAAGTGCTCAAGGTGATTCAGGGCCTGGCCGAAGAAGGCCGGACCATGATCATGGTCACCCACGAAATGAGCTTTGCGCGCAAGGTGTCGAGCCAGGTGCTGTTCCTGCATCAGGGGCTGGTGGAAGAAGAAGGTGCGCCGGAAGACGTGCTGGGCAATCCGAAAAGCGAACGCCTGAAGCAATTCCTCAGCGGCAATCTCAAGTAAAACTATTGCCCGGCCGGCGCGGTCACTGAAGGAACACCTTCAGAGCACACGTCGCCGGCATGGGCACTTCCACCGACTTCGCCAGACACTGGTTCAGCGCCCAAGGCTGGAAGCCGTTCGCCTTTCAGAAGCAGGTGTGGGCGGCGGTCAAGCGTGGCGAATCCGGACTGCTGCACGCCAGCACCGGTGCCGGTAAAACCTACGCGGTGTGGTTTGCCGCGCTCAATCGATTTGCCCGCTCCGGGCCTGCCGCAGAGACAACCCGCAAACGCCCACCGCCTGCCGAACCGCTGACCGTCCTGTGGATCACGCCGATGCGGGCGCTGGCCGCCGACACCGCGCGTGCCCTGCAAACGCCGCTGGACGATCTGCACATCCCCTGGAGCGTCGGCCTGCGCACCGGTGACACCGGCAGCAGCGAACGCGCACGGCAGAATCGGCGCCTGCCGACTACGCTGATCACCACCCCGGAAAGCCTGACCCTGATGCTCGCCCGCGCCGACGCGCAAACGGCGCTGTCGACCTTGCGCATGGTCGTGGTCGATGAATGGCACGAACTGCTCGGCAACAAGCGTGGCGTGCAATTGCAACTGGCCCTCGCCCGCCTGCGGCGCTGGCATCCGGGACTGATCGTCTGGGGTGTTTCCGCGACGCTTGGCAATCAGTCCCACGCCGAACAGGTGTTGATCCCACAGGGCGGTGGCGTGAGTGTTCAGGGGCAAAGCGAAAAAACGCTACGGGTCGATACCTTACTCCCACCGCAGATCGAGCGTTTTCCCTGGGCCGGGCATATCGGTCTGAAGATGTTGCCGCAGGTGGTCGCCGAACTGGATGTGTGCGCCAGCAGCCTGGTGTTCACCAATACTCGGGCGCAGTCGGAAATCTGGTATCAGGCCTTGCTGGAAGCACGACCGGACTGGGCCGGTCTGATTGCCTTGCACCACAGCTCGCTGTCCCGCGATACCCGGGACTGGGTCGAGCAGGCGTTGAAGAATGGCCAGCTCAAAGCGGTGGTTTGCACTTCGAGCCTGGATCTTGGAGTGGACTTTCTACCGGTGGAGCGGGTGCTACAGATCGGTTCGGCCAAAGGCGTAGCGCGCCTGATGCAGCGTGCCGGGCGTTCAGGCCATGCGCCCGGTCGAACGTCGCGGGTGACCCTAGTGCCGACTCACAGTCTGGAGCTGATCGAAGCCGCTGCCGCACGCGATGCCGTGGCGCAGCGACGGATTGAACCGCGTCTGTCGCCGCATAAACCGCTGGATGTGCTGGTGCAGCATCTGGTCAGCATCGCATTGGGCGGTGGCTTTATTCCCGATGACTTGTACGAAGAAGTCCGCAGCGCCTGGGCCTATCGCGACCTGACGCCCGCAGACTGGGCCTGGGCGCTGGCGTTCGTACGCCATGGCGGGATGTCACTGACGGCTTACCCGGACTACCGTCGGGTCGAGCCGGATGAGCACGGGATCTGGCGCGTCCCCGATGCCCGATTGGCCCGCCGCCACAGGATGAGCATCGGCACCATCGTCAGCGACGCCTCCATCCATCTGAAATTCTGGAGCAAGGGCGGAGGCGGCAAGCAACTGGGCAGCGTCGAGGAAGGCTTCATCGCCCGCCTCAAACCCGGTGACGGTTTCCTGTTCGCCGGACGCTTGCTGGAACTGGTGCGGGTGGAAAACATGACCGCCTACGTCAAACGCAGCACCGCGAAAAAAGCCGCCGTGCCGCGCTGGAATGGCGGACGCATGCCGCTGTCCAGCGAACTGGCCGAAGCGGTGGTCGCTCGATTCAGCGCCGCAGCACTCGGTGAGTTTGCAAGCCCGGAAATGCAGGCCTTGCGACCGTTGTTGGAAACGCAGATGCGCTGGTCGGGCCTGCCGACAGCCGACAGCCTGTTGGCCGAAGTGCTGAAATCCCGCGAAGGCTGGCATCTATTCCTCTATCCATTCGCCGGGCGGCAAGTGCATCTGGGGCTGGCCAGTCTGCTGGCGTGGCGGGTCAGCCAGCGCCTGCCTTTGACCTTCTCGATTGCGGTCAATGATTACGGGCTGGAATTGCTCAGTGCCACACCCGTTGACTGGTCTGTGCAACTGGACGGCGCCCTGCTCAGTCCCGAGGATTTGTTGAAGGATGTGCTCGCCAGCCTCAACGCGGGCGAACTGGCATTGCGGCGTTTCCGGGAAATCGCGCGGATCGCGGGCCTGGTGTTCGCCGGTTACCCCGGCGCGCCGAAAAGCACCCGACAGGTACAGGCCTCCAGCGGGCTGTTTTTCGAAGTGTTCAAGCAATACGACGCCGACAATCTGTTGCTGGCCCAGGCCGGGGAAGAAGTCCTACGGGAAGAACTGGATATTCGTCGACTGGAACAGACGCTGGAGCGAATCAACCGGATGAAACTGGACATGCACCTGATCAAACGTCCTACACCGCTCGGCTTCCCGCTGCTGGTGGAACGCATGCGCGAAAGCATGAGTTCGGAAAAACTCGCCGATCGCATCCGGCGCATGGTCGGCGATCTGGAGAAAAACGCCGACAAGGGTCAATCCTGATGGGCGCGCCCTATTCTGTGCGTCTGGCGGGCGAAGAACTCTGGCTGTTGCCGGAAAAGGCACTGTATTGGCCGGCGCAACAGGCGCTGCTGATTGCCGACGTGCATTTCGGCAAGGCGGCCGCCTACCGGCGCCTGGGGCAGCCGGTGCCGCAGGGCACCACGGCGAGCAACATTGCGGTGATCGAACAGTTGCTGGCGAAACTACCGTGTCGGCAACTGATCTTCCTTGGTGATTTTCTGCATGGGCCCGGTTCCCACGCCACAGACACCTTGCAAGCATTGGCGCAATGGCGGGCGCGTCATGCGGATCTGCCGATCACGCTGATTCGCGGCAATCACGATAAACGTGCCGGTGATCCTCCGCAGGCGCTGAATATTCGGGTGGTGCCGGAGCCGTTACTGCTCGGGCCCTTCGCCTTGCAGCACGAACCCGATCCGCACCCGGAACGCCATGTTCTCGCCGGGCACGTGCATCCGGTTTATCGATTGAACGGCAAAGGGCGTCAGCGTCTGCGGCTGGCGTGTTTCAGGCTGGGAGAACGCATCAGCCTGCTGCCGGCCTTCGGTGCCTTCACCGGCGGTTATCCGGTGGAGAAGGAAGACAGCTGTCGGATCTTTGTCATTGGCGACAACGAAATATGGCCCGTCGGCTGAGGTCCTGTTCAGGAATCAGTCGACGGGCCATACATTCAATCACGCGACGGGCGCGGGTGGCGGTTTGTCCGGCAATGTAGGCTCGCCGGGCTCGGTCGGTTCTTCGTTGGGGGTGTCGGGATCAGGCTGGTGAGGAATTCCGCCAGCCAGGGTGACGGGCGGGTGTGCCAACAAGGACCAGGCCAATACGCCAACCTGATTGGGCTCGAGCCTTGCCAGTTCGGCAGTGATTTGCGGATCGATCTTCATGGAGCACTCCTCGGCGAAGGCCCGTCCCGCTGTTCGCGAAACGGGCAGTACACCCCATAGAGTGTCTACCCGCCGAAGAATTCCCGGTAACTGCCGGATGGACGGCTCAGGTACGTGGCAGAGTCACGCCACGCTGGCCCTGGTACTTGCCGGCGCGGTCCTTGTAGGAAACTTCACACTCCTCGTCGGACTCCAGGAACAGCATCTGCGCCACACCTTCGTTGGCGTAGATCTTCGCTGGCAGGTTGGTGGTGTTGGAGAACTCCAGGGTCACCTGACCTTCCCACTCAGGCTCGAGCGGCGTGACGTTGACGATGATGCCGCAACGGGCGTAGGTGCTTTTGCCCAGGCAGATGGTCAGCACGTTGCGTGGAATACGGAAGTATTCAACGGTCGTGGCCAGGGCGAAGGAGTTCGGCGGGATGATGCAGGCGTCGCTGTGGACGTCGACGAAGCTGCCGGCGTCGAAGTTTTTCGGATCGACGATGGCCGAATTGATGTTGGTGAACACCTTGAAATGGTTGGTGCAACGCACATCGTAGCCGTAGCTCGACACACCGTAGGAGATCACCCGGCTGTCGTCGCTGCCACGTACCTGGCGCTCGACGAACGGCTCGATCATGCCGTGTTCCTGCGCCATGCGGCGAATCCACTTGTCCGATTTGATGCTCATGGCGGGGTGTCCTGAATAGCGAGGTGGAAAAAATCTGTCCGGCATCTTACCGGGCGCGCCGCCGGGTTCAAAGTCCAGGGTGCAAATCTCGCCGAACATGCAGGAAATACGCGGCTTCGCGACGAACCGTCACACCGCCGATCCTTAAAACGGAGAAACCTTCGCAAGAAGCATTGGCACGTTCCGGAAAAAGGGTTAAGGTGGCGCCACTGTGCTGCTTGTGTCACTGAGAATCTCTACACGATATGTTGAATTTCGATCCAACCATCTACAAGAATTTTTCCTGCTCTTTGCACTCAGTCTCGGCCAGGGTTCTTCCTGAGTCGCAGTTATCTTTGTTCAAGGAGTTACACCATGTCTAATCGCCAAACCGGTACCGTTAAGTGGTTCAACGATGAAAAAGGCTTCGGCTTCATCACTCCACAATCCGGTGACGACCTGTTCGTTCACTTCAAAGCTATCCAGTCCGACGGCTTCAAAAGCCTGAAAGAAGGCCAACAGGTTTCTTTCATCGCTACCCGCGGTCAGAAAGGCATGCAAGCTGAAGAAGTACAAGTTATCTAACTTGTAGCTTCCTAGCTAGGAAGCCCCGCCCTTAAAAGCGGGGCTTTTTTGTGGGCGCCTGTTTTGTACAGGCAAAAAAAACGCAGCCCGACAAAGGCTGCGTTTTTTTGTGTGCGGCGTTACCAGGCCACGCCAAACCCGGCGGTGTAGCGGGTCTTGTTCAGATCCGCATCCTTGGTGCCGCTGATGATGTCACGCTCGGCCTTCAGATTGAGCGAAGCCCAGTCCGTCACCTTGTAGCGCAGGCCCACTTCCGAATCCAGGGCATAGTTGGCGACGTCCGACAGTGGTTTGCCGAGTTCGCCGGTGGTGAAGAACTGCACCTTCTTGCCGATCAGGTAGCGGTTGTAGTCCCATTTCATGGCAACGGAATAGAAGTTGTCCTTGCCGCCGTCGCTGTACTCGTAATCGGTGCGGTTGAGCAGCGAGCCGAGGGAGAACGCGCCCAGTTCGTCATCCCAGAACTGATAGCCCGGACCGGTACCGACCACCCGCTGGCGTGACAGCTCTTCGACGTAATCACGTTTGTAGTTCAATCGCCCCTGCCAGAACCACTTGTCGGTCAGGAAGCGGTCCAGGGCGTATTCGGCGCGCCAGTTGTTGGTGGTCACCACCTCATCCTGGACTTCGCGGTTGTACTCGCCCTCGGCGGTATGACGCCAGCGGCCATGGCGCGCCGAGGTCTTGAAGCCGATGTCGTAGTCATTGGTGTCTTTTTCGGCACGCTGATAATCCAGGGCCAGATCGACATTGCCCTTCCAGACCAGATCCTCGACCACCGGCTTGGGCTTGAGAATCTGCTGGATGCTCGCCAGCTCGACGGTTTTCGGTGCTTCACCATTGGCAAGAGTGACCTTGCCATCGTCAGCGGCAGTCAGCGACTTGGCTTTCTCGCCGCTGTAGGCGTCCTGCTTGACCAGCAGTTCCTGATCACTTTCCAGGGTCTTCACCTGTTTCCAGTCGATGGTGACGGCACCGGCGTACTGAGTCTGCACCAGCAACTTGCCGCCATCGAACAGGGTGATTTTGCCGCTCAGCTTGTCTCCGTTCTTCAACCAGACGGTATCGGCAAGCAAGGGCGTGGACGCACTGAAGACAGCAAGGCACAACAGGGTTCTGGACAACATAAGCGAATCGGGGGCTCGGGTTTGCGAAAAAAGGGGTCGGCATTATCCGTAGGAATAATCCTCTGACAAGGAGTGACCCGGCTATTTCTGTTGAGTTCATTTCTCAATTGCCCGATCACGGATTACCCTTTAATCCATGAATCGACCCTGTTCAGGAACGGCGCACGTGACAGACCCGATACAAGCCTGCGAAAACGATCCGCAAATCCGACGCACGGCACTCTACTCGACCCTTGCCCAGGTACCTGAGGGCAAGGTGGTCAGCTATGGTCAGTTGGCCGAACTGGCCGGGTTGGGGCGCGCCGCCCGCTGGGTTGGCCGCACCCTGAGCCAGTTGCCGGACGACACCAAGCTGCCCTGGCACCGCGTACTCGGTGCCGGCGGTCGGATCAGCCTGCCGGCAGGCAGCCCTTCGGGTGATGAGCAGCGGGCACGATTGCGTATGGAGGGCGTTACGATCCTGAACAATCGTGTGGATATTCGGCGCCATGGCTGGCGTCCGGTAGAGCACAGCGGTTAGAGTGCGCGCTTTGTTTTCGCAATCTTGAGGCAGACTTCAGCCCATGCCCCGTAAAACCTGGCGCGCCGCGCTCGCCGCCTATGCCAGTCCTTCGACGCTCGTGCTGTTGTTGCTGGGTTTCGCCGCCGGCCTGCCGTACATGCTGGTGTTCTCGACACTTTCGGTCTGGCTGCGTGAAGCCGGTGTAGCCCGCGAGACGATCGGCTATGCCAGCCTGATCGGTCTGGCCTATGCCTTCAAATGGGTCTGGTCGCCGCTGCTCGATCAATGGCGCCTGCCGTTGCTCGGCAAACTGGGCCGACGCCGTTCGTGGCTGGTGCTTGCGCAGTCGCTGGTAATCCTCGGCCTGATCGGCATGGGCTTCTGCGACCCGCAGAAACACTTGTCCTGGCTGATCGCCATTGCCGTGATCGTCGCCTTCGCTTCCGCCACCCAGGACATCGCCGTCGACGCCTATCGCCTGGAAATCGCCGAAGACAACCGCCAGGCTGCCCTGGCCGCCAGCTACATGTCCGGTTATCGGGTCGCGGCCCTGCTGGCAACGGCCGGCGCACTGTTCTTTGCCGAGGGTTTCGGCTCCACCGGTTTCAACTACCAGCATTCGGCCTGGACCGGCACTTACGCGCTGTTCGGCGCCTTGATGGTGCCAGCCCTGATCACCACCCTGCTGATGCGCGAGCCGCCAGTGCCGCTGCGTACCCAGCTGCAGGCCGGGCGCTACACCTTCATGCATCAGCTGATGTCGGTGTTCGTGCTGATCGTTCTGCTGGTATCCGTACCGGCCATGTTCACCCAGCTCTACAACACCGATTTCGCCAGCGTGCTGTTCGGTACCATGAGCCCGCTGGACCTGCTGCTGGAAGACCGGGCATTCCTGCGCGCCATTCTCTACACCCTGCTGACCGGTCTGTGCCTGTCGACCATGGGTCGCCGTGGCCTGGCCCCGGTGCTGACGCCGGTCAACGATTTCATCCTGCGCTACCGCTGGCAGGCCCTGCTGCTGCTCGGCCTGATCGCCACCTATCGCATGTCGGACACGGTGATGGGCGTGATGGCCAACGTGTTCTACATCGACCAGGGCTTCACCAAGGACCAGATCGCCAGCGTCAGCAAGATCTTCGGCCTGATCATGACCCTGGTGGGCGCCGGCATGGGCGGCCTGCTGATCGTGCGCTTCGGGATTCTGCCGATCCTGTTCATTGGCGGTGCCGCGTCGGCAGCCACCAACCTGCTGTTCGTGATGCTGGCGGACATGGGCCCGAACCTGCAAATGCTGGTGGTGACCATTTCCCTCGACAACTTCAGCTCGGGCATGGCCACTTCGGCGTTCGTCGCCTATCTGTCGAGCCTGACCAACCTGAAGTTCTCCGCGACCCAGTACGCCCTCCTCAGTTCGATCATGCTGTTGCTGCCACGCCTCATCGGCGGCTACTCCGGGGTCATGGTGGAGAAGTTCGGCTATCACAACTTCTTCATCATCACAGCGGCGCTCGGCGTGCCGACCCTGGTGCTGATCGCCCTGCACTGGTTCCAGGAGAGTCGCCGCGAAGGCCCGACTCCGACACCGGAACCCGTGTCGACGCCCGTCGCCGAAGAGTCGTAAGACATCTCGCACCCGGCGGGAGGGTTTCCGCCGGGCCTGCACTTCTGTACGTCGGCAGCTCTCGCCGGTACACTGCTCCGTCATTTCCAGTCATAGCAACCGACAACGGCCAACCATGCGCACCAGTCAATTTTTGCTCGCCACACAGAAAGAAACGCCTTCCGACGCGGTCGTCGTCAGCCATCAGCTGATGCTGCGCGCCGGCATGATCCGCAAACTCGCCTCGGGCCTGTACACCTGGCTGCCGATGGGCCTGCGGGTAATGCGCAAGGTGGAAGCCATCGTTCGCGAAGAGATGAACGCCGCGGGCTCTCTGGAAGTGTTGATGCCGAGCACCCAACCGGCCGAGCTGTGGCAGGAATCGGGGCGCTGGGAAGAATACGGCCCTGAGCTGCTGCGCATCAAAGACCGTCACGGTCGCGACTTCTGCGCGGGCCCGACCCACGAAGAAGTGATCACCGATCTGATGCGCAACGAGTTGAGCAGCTACAAGCAGCTGCCAATCAACCTGTACCAGATCCAGACCAAATTCCGTGACGAAATCCGCCCACGCTTCGGCTTGATGCGCGGCCGTGAATTCATCATGAAGGACTCGTACTCATTCCATGCAGATCAGGCATCGCTGCAGATCACCTATGACCGCATGCACGAAGCGTACTGCAACATCTTCACCCGCCTGGGCCTGAAGTTCCGTCCGGTCGAAGCCGACAACGGCTCCATCGGTGGCGCCGGTTCCCACGAGTTCCACGTACTGGCCGAGTCCGGCGAAGACGATATCGTCTTCAGCAACGGTTCCGACTACGCCGCGAACATCGAGAAAGCCGAAGCCGTACCGCGTGAAACCTCCCGCGCTGCGCCGGCCGAAGAGCTGCGTCTGGTCGACACTCCGGACACCAAGACCATCGCGGCCCTGGTGGAAAAATTCGGTCTGCCGATCGAAAAGACCATCAAGACCCTGATCGTGCACGCCGAGGAAGAAGGCAAGCTGATCGCCCTGGTCATCCGTGGCGACCACGAGCTGAACGAAATCAAGGCTGCCCAGCAACCTGGCGTCGCCAGCCCGCTGGTCATGGCGTCCGACGCCGAACTGCGTGACGCCATCGGCGCCGGCGCTGGTTCCCTCGGCCCGCTGAACCTGCCACTGCCGATCATCATCGACCGTTCGGTCGAGCTGATGAGCGACTTCGGCATCGGTGCCAACATCGACGACAAGCACTACTTCGGCGTGAACTGGGAGCGTGACCTGCCGGTTCCGACCGTGGCCGACCTGCGCAACGTCGTGGCCGGCGACCCAAGCCCGGACGGTAAGGGCACCCTGGAAATCAAGCGCGGCATCGAAGTCGGACACATCTTCCAGCTGGGCAACAAGTACAGCAAGGCGATGAAGTGCGAAGTGCTGGGCGAGAACGGCAAGCCTGTGACCCTGGAAATGGGTTGCTACGGCATCGGCGTGTCCCGCGTGGTGGCTGCGGCCATCGAGCAGAACAACGACGAGAACGGCATCATCTGGAGCGACGCCCTGGCGCCATTCCAGATCGCCCTGGTACCGCTGCGCTATGAAACCGAGCAGGTGCGCGAAGCCACCGACAAGCTGTACGCGGAACTGACCGCGGCCGGCTTCGAAGTGCTGCTGGACGATCGCGACAAGAAAACCAGCCCGGGCATCAAGTTCGCGGACATGGAGCTGATCGGCATTCCACACCGGATCGTGGTCAGCGACCGCGGCCTCGCCGAAGGCAACCTGGAATACAAGAGCCGTACCGAAGGCCAGGCGCAAGCGCTGCCGGTTGCCGACGTACTGTCCTTCCTGCAGGCCCGTATCCGCCGCTGAAACCAGATAGAGTCCTCATGTTCAAGCGAAACACCTTAGGCCTCGGTGGTGCCGCCCTGTGCGGCACCCTGCTGGTCAGCGGCTGTGCCAATCACATGTCACAGCGCAGCGAGCACGAAGAGCGGGTCGAGCGGAAGCTGCTCGATCACAGCCTGCAGATCGATGTCGGTGAGCCTAAGGTGCTTGAGCTGCCGCAGAGACGCGTAAAGATCAACGAGCAGAAAACCTTCGAAGTCACTGAGTACGAAGTGACCCGTCGTTATGACCGTTACACGCCTTATCAGCCCTGGCGCGAAATCTACGAGATTCCGCTGGGTGCAGTGGCGGTGGTGGCCGGCGTCGGGGCCAACGTGGTCAACGTATTCGCCTTCGGCACCCTGCCAGACAGCGTGACCAAGGACTGGCTGAGCTACGGGTTCGCCGGGCTCAACCCGTTCATGAACGTGCAGTCCCACGGTCGTGCGCAGCAGAACCTGGCCGGTATCGATGAAGTCCAGCGCGACAAGCGCATGGAGTATTCGAGCCTGCCGTGGAGCGAGCGTCCGGTGCAGGTCAAGGCCGGCAAGCAGACCTTCGACATGACCACCGACCGCAACGGCGTGCTGCGCCTGAACCTGCTGGACAGCCCGTTCGCTGAAAACGATCTGAACCATGTCGGCAAACTGCAGATCAGTGTCGAGGACGCCAAGGATGACGTGCATTCCGACTCGTCCCTGACGATCAGCAGTCACCTGCGCGGCAAGCTGCTGGAAGCCCACGGTCTGATTTACGACGATCTGGAAGACGACGAAGTGAGCCAGTGGGTGCACCGGGTCAAACGTCTGTCGGAACTGGGTCTGGAAGAAGAAGCCAGTGAGCTGGAACAGAGCCTGATCGAGCTGACACGCAACGATCCCGAGTTGCAGGCCGAGTTCGTCAAGTCGCTGACCAAGGATGCCGGGCGACTGGTGGCGGACCCGGGTCCGAACTGACAACGCTTATAGAAGAGCCCGAACCTGTTTCGGGCTTTTTTATGTGCGCTACCGCTCGAACAACTCCATCTGCTCGAACCCGCCGCGCAAATCCTCCAGCCGAACCCCCACCCCAAGCAGCCGCACCGGTTTGCCACCGCGATTGAACGCCTGCGTCAGCATCAACTGATAACTGCCCAGATCCCGCCCTGCCCCGGCCTGCTCCAGTGTGGTCTGGGTGAAGTCATGGAATTTCACTTTGACGAACGGCTTGCCCGGCCGGTAGCTGCTGTCGATCCGCGCCATGCGGGTTTTCAGGGTTTCCAGCAATTCAGGGAGCTTGTCCAGGCAACTGCGCAGATCCGGGAGGTCGACGTCGTAGGTGTTTTCCACACTGATAGACTGACGACGACTGTCGTTATGCACCTGTCGCTCATCTATCCCACGGGCCAGACTCCAGAGTCGCTCGCCAAAACTACCGAATTCGCGCACCAACGCCAGCTTGTCCCACTCGCGCAGTTGCGAGCAGTCGTTGATTCCAAGCTTGCCCAGTTTGTCCGCAGTGACCTTGCCGACGCCGTGCAACTTGCTCACCGGTAGACCACTGACGAAGTCTTCGACCTGATCCGGGGTGATGACAAACAGGCCGTTGGGCTTTTTCCAGTCGCTGGCGATCTTGGCCAGAAACTTGTTCGGTGCCACCCCGGCCGAGACCGTGATGTGCAATTGATTGGAGACCCGGCGCCGGATGTCCTGGGCAATCCGCGTGGCGCTGCCACCGAAATGCGCACTGTCCGAAACATCAAGGTAAGCCTCATCCAGCGACAGCGGCTCGATCAGGTCGGTGTAATCGCGAAAGATCGTGTGAATTTCCTTCGATGCCTCGCGGTAGGCGTCCATACGCGGTTTGACGATGGTCAGGTCCGGGCACAGTTTCAAGGCATGCCCGGAGGACATCGCCGACCGCACGCCGTAAGCCCTCGCCTCATAGTTGCAGGTAGCGATCACCCCGCGCCGGTCTGCCGAACCACCCACCGCCAGCGGTTTACCGGCCAGACGCGGATCGTCACGCATCTCGATGGCGGCGTAGAAACAGTCACAGTCGATGTGGATGATTTTTCGCTGGGTCATGACAGAAAAGGAAACGTGGCAAGCCGGATGGGCAGTATCTCACTGACACCTGTATATAGCACCAGTGGTATGAAGGTTCTTTTCCAGCGGTAGGAAACGTCCGTTGAATTTATTTTCTCAATCGGAAATCGCTGACCAATAGAGCTGAAACCCGCGCCCTGCCTGACCTGCGGCCCCGCCAGCGGCCTCAAAAAATAGCTAACCAATTGAACCAGAACAGATTTTATCCGGATTCAAGGTTGACACCCCGGCGATCCTCTGTAGAATGCCCGCCACACAGACGCGGGATGGAGCAGTCTGGTAGCTCGTCGGGCTCATAACCCGAAGGTCGTCGGTTCAAATCCGGCTCCCGCAACCAAACATCGAAAAAGGCCAATCGAAAGATTGGCCTTTTTTGTGCGCGTCTGTTTTTCATTGGGCAATCATCCGGGCCAAACAGGAATCCTTTGCAATTCCGAAACTTACCGCCCTCCTGCGACGGATTGACGCGATTTCACGCTTATTTGACCCTTCGCGGGATTAACGGTTGACACCCCGCCGTTCGCCTGTAGAATGCCGCCACACAGACGCGGGATGGAGCAGTCTGGTAGCTCGTCGGGCTCATAACCCGAAGGTCGTCGGTTCAAATCCGGCTCCCGCAACCAAACATCAAAAAAGGCTGCTCGAAAGAGTGGCCTTTTTTGTATCTGTGGAAAAAGTCCTTTCGCAACAATGATCTGTCATCGTGCAGTGAACCGCTCAGGATCTTCAGACCCGCCGAGTTGCGACTATGCTTGAGTCGCAGGCAAGAGGTCTGCAATCCGGGACCTGCCCTCGCCGATACCCGACGAGAGGCGTAGTATTTTGTGATTATTTTTTTCTACAGGGATTGGTAACTTGGCTGGATACCCCCATCCTGTCGCGCACAATCCAAGAGGTGATTGATGCGCGCCAACTCGTCTGATCCACAAGACACCCTCACCGTGAATCCATCGATCAAGCCCGAGCGCATGCGCTTGCTGGATCGAATCAGCAAATACCGGCAACCGATTGGTCTGGCGGTCACTTTGCTGTTGTTCGCTATCGCGCTGATTGCCTGTCGCCATCTGCTCAGCGAACTCGACCTCTATGCCCTGCACGACTCGATTCTCGACGTGCCGAAGCCGGCCCTGCTCGGTGCTTTCGGCGCGACCGTCGTCGGCTTCATCATTCTGCTGGGCTACGAATGGTCGGCCAGCCGCTATGCCGGCGTGACCATCCCGCCGCGCACGCTGGCGCTCGGTGGCTTCACGGCTTTTGCGATCGGCAACGCCATCGGCCTGTCGATGCTGTCCGGCGGCTCGGTGCGTTACCGTTTATATGCACGGCTTGGCCTGGGCGCTTCGGAAGTCGCGCACATGACCCTGTTCGCCAGCCTGTCGCTGGGCTGCGCCCTACCCCCGCTGGCGGCACTGGCCACCCTGAGTGACCTGCCGGCGGCTTCCCAGGCGCTGGGCCTGTCCGAAGGCCTGCTGGCCACGATTGCCTCTGCCGTGCTGTTGCTCGGCGCGATTCTGGCCATGGGCATTTATCGTCGGCGTCTGCCGGAACAGCCTTATCGCGACAATCTGCTGGTCAAGGTCGGCCGCCGCACCTTGCGCCTGCCGGGCCGCCGCCTGACGTTCCTGCAACTGGTCATCACCGCCCTCGACGTCGCCGCTGCCGCTACCGTGTTGTACATGCTGCTGCCGGAAGCACCGCCATTCGGCGCGTTCCTGCTGGTGTACCTGCTGGCCCTGGCGGCCGGCGTGCTCAGCCATGTACCGGGCGGTGTCGGGGTTTTCGAAGCGATTCTGCTGGCGGCCTTCGCCGACAAACTCGGCGCAGCACCGCTGGCCGCCGCCCTTCTGCTCTATCGCATGATCTATGTGGTGCTGCCATTGCTGGTGGCCTGCGTACTGCTGCTGATCAATGAAGGTCAGCGGCTGTTCCAGACCCAGACCATGCGCGCCGCTTCCGGTCTGGCCGCACCGATCCTCGCGGTATTGGTGTTCCTGTCCGGCGTGGTGCTGCTGTTCTCCGGTGCCACCCCTGAAATCGACACGCGCCTGGAACACATCGCCTACCTGATCCCCCATCGCCTGGTCGATGCCTCGCACTTCGGCGCCAGCCTGATCGGCGTGCTGTGCCTGATGCTCGCCCAGGGCCTGCGTCGCCGGCTGTCGGCGGCGTGGATGCTGACCACCATTCTGCTGCTGGTGGGCGCCCTGCTCTCGCTGCTCAAGGGTTTCGACTGGGAAGAAGCGACGCTGATGACCCTCACCGCCGCGCTGCTGGGGGTGTTCCGTCGTTCGTTCTATCGCCCGAGCCGTCTGACCGAAGTGCCGTTCTCGCCGCTGTATCTGGTGGCGAGCCTGTGCGTACTCGGCGCTTCGACCTGGCTGCTGCTGTTCGCCTACCAGGACGTGCCGTACAGCCATCAGTTGTGGTGGCAGTTCACCCTCGACGCCGATGCCCCGCGCGGTTTGCGTTCGCTGCTCGGCGCTGCGGTGCTGTTGCTGGTGATCGCCCTGACCTGGCTGCTGCGTACCGCCCGCCCGGTGATTCATCTGCCGACCCCGGACGAGCTGGAGCGCGCCTCGAAGGTATTGATGGCCTCCTCGCAACCGGACGGCGGCCTGGCCCTGACCGGTGACAAGGCGTTGCTGTTTCACCCCAACGACGAAGCCTTCCTGATGTACGCCCGTCGCGGCCGCAGTCTGGTGGCGCTGTACGACCCGATCGGCCCCGGCCAGCAACGGGCGGAAATGATCTGGCAGTTCCGCGACCTGTGTGACATCCACCACGCCCGTCCCGTGTTCTATCAGGTGCGCGCCGAGAACCTGCCGTACTACATGGACATCGGCCTGACCGCGATCAAGCTCGGCGAAGAAGCCCGGGTCGATCTGCATCGCTTTGACCTGGATGCCAAGGGCAAGGAGATGAAGGACCTGCGCTACACCTGAACCGTGGCACCCGCGACGGTCTGTCGCTGGAGATCTTCGAGCCGGGCCAGGCGCCGATGGATGAGCTCAAGGTGATTTCCGATGCCTGGCTGACCGGCAAGAACGTACGCGAGAAAGGCTTCTCCCTCGGCCGTTTCAGCGACGATTACCTGAAGCATTTCCGCATCGCGGTGATTCGCTTCGAAGGCCGCCCGGTGGCGTTCGCCAACCTGCTCGAGACTTATAGCCATGACCTGGCCAGCCTCGATCTGATGCGCTCGCACCCGGACGCCCCCAAGCTGACCATGGAGTTTTTGATGGTCGGTCTGATTCAACATTATAAGAGTCACGGATACGCGCGTTTCAGCCTGGGCATGGTGCCGTTGTCGGGGTTGCAACCCCGTCGTGGTGCACCGCTGACCCAGCGTCTGGGCTCGATGGTTTTCCGCCGTGGTGAGCAGCTGTACAACTTCCAAGGCTTGCGCCGCTTCAAAGACAAGTTCCAGCCTGACTGGGAACCCCGTTATATGGCAGTGCCCGCCGGACTCGATCCGCTGGTGGCACTGGCCGATACTGCTGCCCTGATCGCGGGCGGCTTGACTGGATTGGTGAAACGCTGATGATTCAACGCTCCCTGAAGTACATCCTGGCCGCACTGATTGTGCTGGCCGTGATTGCCGGCGGCGGTTACTGGTACCTCAAACGCCCGGCACCGGAACCGACCCTCGAACAGCTAAAACCGGCTGACGGCACCGTCATGACCCGGGTCATCCCCGGCACCAAGCCCAAGGCCCAGGTGCTGGTGGCGGTCGAGGACGACAAGAAACTCACCGACAATCAGCTGACCACCCTGAGCCGCAGCGCCTCGGCGCAGATCGTCCAGGTGATTCTGCCCAAGGACTGCCTGCTGCAAAGCCGCGCGCTGCAAAGCGGCCTGCGCGAACTGAACGGCCCGGCGACCCTGGTCAGCGGCATCGGCCCTAGTGCGGTGCTGGCCTGGCGCTGGCTGTCGGAACAGAAGGACGACAAGGCCCAGGCCGTGTCGGTCGATCTGGCCCTGGAAAAAGGCGGCTGCACTCACCTGCTGCCAAAATCTGCCGCCCACGGCCACTGGCTGGTGGCCTGGAACGACAACCCGGACGACACCAGCGCCGGTTTCGTGCGCGATCAACCGAACGCCGAAACCAGCATCAGCGACTACGACATCAACCTGCCGCAAGTGCTGAACAACGAACTGCGCAAGATCCTCGTCGGTGGCGACAAGGCCAACGGCGGCCTGCAGATCCCGGTGGTGGAAGTCCCGGCCGGCCAGGCCAAGGACACCGTGACCCTGTTCCTGTCCGGTGACGGTGGCTGGCGAGATCTCGACCGCGACGTGGCCGGTGAAATGGCCAAGATCGGATACCCGGTGGTCGGCATCGACACCCTGCGCTACTACTGGCAGCACAAGAGCCCGGAACAGAGCGCACTGGACCTGACCGAACTGATGCAGCACTACCGCCAGAAATGGGGCACCAAACGCTTCATCCTGACCGGTTACTCGTTCGGCGCCGACGTCCTGCCGGCCATCTACAACCGCCTGCCGGAAACCGAGCAGCAACGCGTCGACGCAATCATCCTGCTGGCCTTCGCCCGCACCGGCAGCTTCGAAATCGAAGTCGAAGGCTGGCTCGGCAACGCCGGCAAAGAAGCCGCCACCGGCCCGGAAATGGCCAAACTGCCACCGGCCAAGGTCGTGTGCATCTACGGCGAAGAAGAGAAGGATGAAAGCGGTTGCACCGACAAGACCGCGGTGGGCGAAGCGGTGAAACTGCCTGGCGGCCACCACTTCGACGAGAACTACCCGGCGCTGGCCAAGCGCCTGGTGGATCTGATCGAGAAGCGTCAGAGCAAGGATCAGCCGGCAGAGTGATCTGAGGCGCACCAACGAAAAAGCCCCGCAACCTCACGGTTGCGGGGGCTTTTTCATTCTCGGAGCTCCCACGGAGAACCATACAGAACTCAGCTGACTGTCAGCGCTTCTTGGACATACCTCGCCCGCATGTCGTCATGGCTAATCGCTTGAGCCGGATTGAAATTGATCAATCGTGCCTCGGCTACCTCTTCAACCCGGAGATTCTCGAGTTCATCCAGCCTTTCTTGTTTCAAGCATTTCTTCATGAACACCCTTCTCCAAGAATGCCGCCTTTCACTCGAACTGCCCTCAGTCCTGGAACAAAGGACAGTTGCCAAGCGAAACTAATTGAAGAATCAACACCTGCTTAGCGCATTGATTCTGTCCGACGCATAGTTTCGCTTACTTCCGGTGGCGCAATATCAGATGACGTCCGAGTACCTTGTAGGCAAACTCCTAATCTCGTATTTGGGCACTTTGCCGCCCTGTTGCACTGTTTTTTGACGGGATACTCTCCAGAGGTCGCTGACCCTTTCAGCGATCGGGTGTGGTAACCCGGATAAACCAGCGCAACAGCGCCCCATTCACAATCACAGGCACTTTCATGCCTGTGATTTCGATTTATGGCAGCTGTGCGTGGGACGCCTTCGGGCGTGCCGGTTTCCTTGGTTCCCGGTTTACCACCCTGCGTACAGCTGCCTCCCTTTCGTGTGGTAACGGAAGTTGCAGCTCCTCGAACCAAGGAGTAACACCATGACCGAAACGAAATCGTCTACACCCACAGACCTTACAACCATCGGCTTCACCTCCTTTCTCTACGGCTCTGGCTCCGATCAAGCGTTTTTCAATGTCCGCTCTGGCGTCCCCATCGTCGAAGCCCTGTCACAGGCTTCAGATCTGTTGTTCCTCGCCAAATCCTTCGCCGAGGATGCCGCCTACGACAAAGAAAACGACCGCCACGCCTGGGCTGCGCATTACCTGACAATCATGGGCAAGGCCTTGATGGATGATGTGACGAAATCCCTGATGCCACGAGTAACGCGGACGAAAACCGAATCTGAAGCAGAATTGCCCGAAAGCATGTAAACGGCACAGAAACGAAAAAGCCCCCGCCAGCCACGAGACTGACGGGGGCTTTTCAGTTCAAACGGAGCCTACATCTCCACCTGCGTCCCCAACTCAATCACCCGGTTCAGCGGCAGATTGAAGAACCGCAGGTTCCCGTTCGCATTCTTCAACATGAACGCAAACAGCGCTTCACGCCAACGGGCCATGCCTTCGAGTTTCGAGGCGATGACCGTTTCGCGGCTGAGGAAGTAGGTGGTGCGCATCGGGCTGAAGTCGAGGTCGTCCAGATGGCACAGCTTCAACGCCTGCGGCACGTCCGGCTCGTCGGTGAAGCCGAAGTGCAGGATCACCCGGAAGAAGCCTTCGCCATGGGCCTCGACCTCGAAGCGTCGGGATGGCGGTACGCGCGGGATGTCTTCGTAGACCACGGTCAGCAGCACAACCTGCTCGTGCAAGACCTGGTTGTGCAGCAAGTTGTGCAACAGCGCGTGTGGCACTGCGTCGGAGCGGGCAGTGAGGAACACGGCAGTGCCCTGCACCCGGTGTGGCGGCTGCACGCGGATACTGCTGATGAAAATCGGCAGCGGCAGCGCGCCTTCGTCCAGGCGCTCGACCAGCAATTGCTTGCCGCGCTTCCAGGTGGTCATGAGGATGAACAAGGCGATACCGGCGACCACCGGGAACGCACCACCCTGCACGATCTTCGGCACGTTGGCGGCGAAGTACAGGCCGTCCACCAGCAGGAAACCGATCAGCACCGGCACAGCCAGCACCGGAGGCCATTTCCACAGCAACAGCATGACCGCCGACACCAGAATCGTGGTCATCAGCATGGTCCCGGTCACCGCCACGCCGTAGGCCGAGGCCAGTGCGCCGGAGGATTCGAAGCCCAGCACCAGCAGGACCACACCGACCATCAGCGTCCAGTTCACCGCACCGATGTAGATCTGCCCCTGCTCATCGCTGGAGGTGTGCTGGATGTACATGCGCGGGATGTAGCCGAGCTGGATCGCCTGACGGGTCAGGGAGAACGCGCCGGAGATCACCGCTTGCGAGGCGATCACCGTGGCCAGGGTCGACAGACCGACCAGCGGAATCAGCGCCCAGCTCGGCGCCAGCAGGTAGAACGGATTGCGCGCCGCTTCCGGGTTGTCCAGCAGCAAGGCACCCTGACCGAAGTAGTTGAGCACCAGCGCCGGCAGCACCAGCAGGAACCACGCCCGGGCAATCGGCTTGCGGCCGAAGTGGCCCATGTCGGCGTACAGCGCTTCGGCACCGGTCAGCGCCAGCACCACGGCACCGAGGATCGCCACGCCCATGCCGGCATGAACCATGAAGAAACGCACGGCCCAGATCGGGTTCAGCGCCTTCAGCACTTCCGGGGAATGGCTGATGCCGTACACGCCGAGGGCGCCGAGCACCAGGAACCAGGTGACCATGATCGGCCCGAAGAGAATGCCGATCCGCGCCGTACCGTGACGCTGGATCAGGAACAGGCCCACCAGCACCACCAGCGACAGCGGTACGACCCAGTGGTCGATGCCATCGAACGCCAGACCCAGACCTTCAATGGCCGAGAGTACGGAAATCGCCGGGGTGATCATGCTGTCGCCGTAGAACAGCGCCGCGCCGATCAGGCCGCAGACCACCAGCAGCGAACGCAACTTCCTGCGCTCCCCCGCCGCCCGCCGCGCCAATGCGGTGAGTGCCATGATCCCGCCTTCGCCCTGGTTGTCGGCCCGCAGGACGAACATCATGTATTTGATCGACACGACCCAGATCAGCGACCAGAAGATCAGCGACAGAATGCCCAGTACTCCGTCGTGATTGACGGGGACGCCATAACCGCCGGAAAACACTTCTTTGAGGGTGTACAACGGGCTCGTGCCGATGTCGCCGTAAACTACCCCGACTGCCGCGACCAGCATGCTCAGCGGTTTTGCAGCCGAATGCTCGGCGCCCGCCGCCTGACTACTTGCCTGACCCATCCAACACTCCTGATTTCCAGACCGGCTTCTTTGAACGAAGCACTATGCTTTTTGATGCAGCATGCGCTGTTTTACCTGTTGTTACAGTCGTTTTGTTGACTGTAAAAAATTGGTAAAGCCCAACGGCGCGAAGCATAGCGCAGCACTCGTCGTATTTCCCTGCATAAAGCTGGTCAAGTGCGCTGCTCATCGCTAGAATTGCGCACTTTTTGATCAGAGGCGCACTTCAAGCGCCCGTCCGTCGGCTTCCACCATCAGGCAAGCGACGTCACAAAACACCGAGGTTAGACATGTCCACCACTCCTGCGCCGGCCAATCCAAAGGTTGGCTTCGTATCTCTGGGTTGCCCGAAAGCACTGGTCGACTCCGAGCGCATCCTGACCCAGCTGCGCATGGAAGGCTATGACGTGGTGTCCACCTATCAGGACGCCGACGTGGTCGTGGTCAACACCTGTGGCTTCATCGACTCGGCCAAGGCCGAATCCCTGGAAGTCATCGGCGAAGCGATCAAGGAAAACGGCAAGGTCATCGTGACCGGTTGCATGGGTGTCGAAGAAGGCAACATCCGTGACGTGCACCCGAGCGTGCTGGCCGTCACCGGTCCGCAGCAGTACGAGCAAGTGGTCAACGCCGTGCACGAAGTCGTGCCGCCGAAACAGGATCACAACCCGCTGATCGACCTGGTGCCGCCGCAAGGCATCAAGCTGACGCCGCGTCACTACGCGTACCTGAAGATTTCCGAAGGCTGCAATCACAGCTGCAGCTTCTGCATCATCCCGTCGATGCGCGGCAAACTGGTCAGCCGTCCGGTCGGCGACGTGCTCGACGAAGCCCAGCGTCTGGTCAAATCCGGCGTCAAAGAGCTGCTGGTGATTTCCCAGGACACCAGCGCCTACGGCGTTGACGTCAAGTACCGCACCGGTTTCTGGAACGGCGCGCCGGTGAAGACCCGCATGACCGAACTGTGCGAAGCGCTGAGCACCCTCGGCGTCTGGGTCCGTCTGCACTACGTTTACCCGTACCCGCACGTCGACGAGTTGATCCCGCTGATGGCCGCCGGCAAGATCCTGCCGTACCTGGACATTCCGTTCCAGCACGCCAGCCCGAAAGTCCTGAAGTCGATGAAACGCCCGGCGTTCGAAGACAAGACCCTGGCGCGGATCAAGAACTGGCGCGAAATCTGCCCGGACCTGATCATCCGTTCGACCTTCATCGTCGGCTTCCCCGGCGAAACCGAAGAAGACTTCCAGTACCTGCTGGACTGGCTGACCGAAGCCCAGCTCGACCGCGTCGGCTGCTTCCAGTACTCGCCGGTCGAAGGCGCGCCGGCCAATGACCTGAACCTCGACATCGTCCCGGACGACGTCAAGCAGGATCGCTGGGAACGCTTCATGGCGCACCAGCAGGAAATCAGCTCGGCCCGCCTGCAAATGCGCATCGGCCGTGAAATCGAAGTGCTGGTGGACGAAGTCGACGAGCAAGGCGCGGTCGGCCGCTGCTTCTTCGATGCCCCGGAAATCGACGGCAACGTGTTCATCGACAACGGCAGCAACCTCAAGCCGGGCGACAAGGTCTGGTGCAAGGTGACCGACGCCGACGAATACGACCTCTGGGCCGAACAGATCTAAACGCGAAAAATACGAAAAGCCCCGCTCTCTTTTACGAGATGCGGGGCTTTTTTACGGCTATCGTTTGTGAGGGGAAGGACTCCCTCATTAATGACAAAGAGGCTATCGGGCATGCGCCACCATTCGGTCATTCACACGCCGAAACTCAGCGATTATCAGGAACTGACCCGGGTCTGGGAGGCCTCGGTTCGTGCCACACATGATTTTCTGCCGGACAGCTACATCGAGCTGCTGCGCAATCTGGTGCTGACCCGCTACCTCGATGCGGTGATGCTGATCTGCACCAGGGACAGCCACCAGCGCATCACCGGGTTTGCCGGCGTGGCGGCGGGCAAGATCGAAATGCTGTTCATCGACCCCCAGCATCGCGGCCAGGGCCTGGGCAAGAAGCTGCTGAGATACGCCATGGAACACCTGAACGCCGATGAACTGGACGTCAACGAGCAGAACCCGCAGGCCCTGGGCTTTTACTTCAAGCAGGGCTTCGAGGTGATCGGCCGGTCGGAAGTCGATGGCATGGGCCAGCCGTATCCACTGCTGCACATGCGTCTGAAACAGCCGGAACAGCGCGCCGTACGCGGCTAAAAGCCACACGGTACAAATGCAATCGCGATTAACCGGCGCCAGGCAGGTACAATGCCCACCCCTTTTTTTGTTACGGCCCTGTCATGACTGACCCGATTCGCCTCTCCAAACGCCTCATCGAACTGGTCGGTTGCTCCCGCCGGGAGGCCGAGCTGTTCATCGAGGGCGGCTGGGTCACCGTGGACGGCGAAGTCATCGACGAGCCGCAGTTCAAGGTCGGCGACCAGAAAGTCGAGCTCGACAAGGACGCCAAGGCCACCGCGCCGGAGCCGGTGACCATCCTGCTCAACGTCCCGGCCGGCATGGATGTCGACACTGCGATGCAATCGCTGAGCGCCGACACCCTCAGCGAAGAACACCGCTACGGCAAGCGACCGCTGCGCGGGCACTTCCTGCGCCTGACCGCCAGCGCCGACCTGCAACCCAAGGCCAGCGGCCTGCTGGTGTTCACCCAGGACTGGAAGGTGCTGCGCAAGCTCACCGCCGACGCTGCGAAGATCGAGCAGGAATACGTGGTCGAAGTCGAAGGCGACATGGTCGCCCACGGCCTCAATCGCCTGCAGCACGGTCTCACCCACAAGGGCAAGGAGCTGCCGCCGGTCAAGGCCAGCTGGCAGAACGAAAACCGCCTGCGCTTCGCCATGAAAAACCCGCAGCCGGGGATCATCGCCCAATTCTGCGAAGCGGTCGGGCTGAAGGTCGTCGGCATCCGCCGTATCCGCATCGGCGGCGTATCGATCGGCAAGGTGCCGGCCGGCCAATGGCGCTACCTGTCCGGCAAAGAGAAGTTCTAAGGCCTCCGTTGCCGCCACACATTCCGGCATCGCGCCTGCGCGGTGCCCACAGCGAAAGATCAGGACTGCAAACATGGTTCATAACGACGTATTGCGCAGCGTGCGCTACATGCTCGACATCAGCGACAAGAAAGTCGTCGAAATCATCAAACTAGGCGGCCTGGACGTAACGCTTGCCGACGTGGTGACCTGGCTCGACAAGAAAGAAGAAGACGAAGAAGGTTTCGTGCGCTGCCCGGACGAAGTCATCGCGCACTTCCTCGACGGTCTCGTGATCTTCAAGCGCGGCAAGGACGAAAGCCGTCCGCCGCAGCCAATCGAAGTGCCGGTGACCAACAACATCATTCTGAAAAAACTGCGCGTGGCCTTCGAACTGAAAGAAGACGACATGCACGCGATCCTCAAGGCTGCCGATTTCCCGGTGTCCAAGCCTGAGCTGAGCGCGCTGTTCCGCAAGGTCGGCCACACCAACTACCGCCCGTGCGGCGACCAGTTGCTGCGCAATTTCCTCAAGGGGCTCACGCTGCGCGTGAGAGCGTAAAAAGCAGCTACAAGTTTCGAGCTGCAAGCATTTGACTTTGCTTGCAGCTTGAAACTTGTAGCTCGAAGCTGGCCGCATGGCCTAGGGTGTACTGAACCCTAGCCCTCAGGATTCGCCATGCATCCATATTTTTCCCTGCAAGGCCGCACCGCCCTGGTGACCGGCGGCACCCGTGGTATCGGCAAAATGATCGCCAAGGCCTTTGTCGAGGCCGGCGCCCGTGTGTACGTCTGCTCCCGTGACGCTGAAGCCTGTCATCAGACCGCTGAAGAGCTCGGAACATTGGGCACTTGCGAGGGCGTGGCGGCGAATCTGGCGACTGAAGAAGGCGTAAAAGAGCTGGCGGAGCGACTGGGCGAGCAGATCACCCATCTGGACATTCTGGTGAACAACGCCGGCACCACCTGGGGTGCGCCGCTGGAGAGCTACCCGGTCAAGGGCTGGGAGAAGGTCATGCAGCTCAACGTGACTTCAGTGTTCAGCTGCATCCAGCAATTCCTGCCCCTGCTGCGCAAGGCCGGTTCGGCAGCGAATCCGGCGCGGATCATCAACATCGGTTCGGTGGCCGGGATCTCTTCCTTCGGCGAACAGGCCTACGCCTATGGGCCGAGCAAAGCGGCCCTGCACCAACTGTCGCGGATTCTCGCCCGGGAACTGGTGAGCCAGCACATCAACGTCAACGTGATTGCGCCGGGACGCTTCCCGAGCAAGATGACCCAGCACATCGGCAACGACCAGCAGGCACTGGCCGAGGACACCGCGCTGATCCCGATGAAGCGTTGGGGCCGCGAGGAAGAGATGGCGGCGCTGGCGATCAGCTTGGCGAGTACCGCCGGGGCCTATATGACCGGGAATGTCATTCCGCTGGATGGCGGGTTCAGTCTTTAGGTCGGCGACGTGGCCGGACGGGTTATCATGCCCGCCCTGCTCCGTTTCGAATGCAAACCATGACTTACAGCGTCTCCCCCATCGGCTTCGTCCGCTCCTGCTTCAAGGAGAAGTTCGCCATCCCGCGCCAGCCGCAACTGGCTCCCGCCGCCCGTGGCGTGCTGGAACTGGTGGCACCGTTCGACCAGGGCGATGCGGTGCTGGGGCTGGAGCAGGTCAGTCATGTCTGGCTGCTGTTCCTGTTCCATCAGGCGCTGGAAGACAAGCCGCGACTGAAAGTCCGCCCTCCGCGCCTGGGCGGCAACAAGTCCATGGGGGTGTTCGCCACCCGCGCCACTCACCGGCCAAACGGCATCGGTCAGTCGGTGGTGAAACTGGACAAGGTCGAGGCCAATCGCCTGTTCATCTCCGGCATCGACCTGCTGGACGGCACGCCGATTCTCGATATCAAACCCTACGTGCCCTACGCCGACATCATCGCTGACGCCTCCAACAGCATCGCCAGTGCCGCACCGAAACTGATCGACGTGCAGTGGACGGACGCGGCGCTGCAACAGGCGCACACGCACGCTCAGCGCCTTGCCGAGCCTTTGGTCGAGCTGATCGAGCAATGCCTGGCCCAGGATCCGCGTCCGGCGTATCAGACGCCCGCACCGGAGCGCGAATACGGCGCGCAGTTCTGGGATCTGGACGTGCGCTGGCATTACCCGACACCGGAGCAGATCCGCGTCCTGGAAGTCGTCCCCGCCGAAGCGTGATCCCCGGAAACGAAAAAGCCCGCGCTGCCTTCTCAGGCAACGCGGGCTTTTCTGTTGGCATCGTCGGGATTACTTCTCGACGAACGCACGCTCGATCAGGTAGTCACCTGGCTCGCGCATACGGGCCGAGATCTTCAGGCCGAAGCTGTCGAGCACTTCGCTGGTCTCGTCGAGCATGCTCGGGCTGCCGCAGATCATCGCGCGGTCGTCCTGCGGGTTGATCGGTGGCAGGCCGATGTCGCTGAACAGCTTGCCGCTGCGCATCAGGTCGGTCAGACGGCCCTGATTCTCGAACGGCTCGCGAGTCACGGTCGGGTAGTAGATCAGCTTGTCACGCAGCGCCTCGCCGAAGAACTCGTTCTGCGGCAGGTGCTCGGTGATGAATTCGCGGTAGGCGACTTCGTTGACGTAACGAACACCGTGGACCAGGATCACTTTCTCGAAGCGCTCGTAGGTTTCCGGGTCCTGGATCACGCTCATGAACGGCGCCAGACCGGTGCCGGTGCTCAGCAGGTACAGGTGCTTGCCCGGGTTCAGGTCGTCCAGGACGAGGGTGCCGGTAGGCTTCTTCGAGATGATGATCTCGTCGCCTTCCTTCAGGTGCTGCAGCTGCGAGGTCAGCGGACCATCAGGCACCTTGATGCTGAAGAACTCGAGATGCTCTTCCCAGTTCGGGCTGGCGATCGAGTAAGCGCGCATAAGCGGGCGGCCGTTTGGCTGTTGCAGGCCGATCATCACGAACTGACCGTTCTCGAAGCGCAGGCCCGGATCGCGGGTGCACTTGAAGCTGAACAGAGTGTCGTTCCAGTGATGAACACTGAGGACACGCTCGTGGTTCATGTTGCTCATGTACGTGGGACTCCTGGAGATTGATCTGCGCTTGCCCGGCTCGCGTTGAAGGATGCCGACGGTGCGCAATTGCATCGCATTCTAATAGCGCCGACAATATCTGTTAACTGGATTATTAAGATAAGGGTTATCGGTTATATCGATATGCGATTTACTCTTCGTCAACTGCAAGTCTTCGTCGCTGTCGCCCAGCAGGAGAGCGTGTCCCGGGCTGCGGGTCTGCTCAACCTGTCGCAATCGGCCGCCAGCACTTCCATCACCGAACTGGAGCGTCAATCCAGCTGCCAGCTGTTCGATCGTGCCGGCAAACGCCTGAGCCTCAACGCCCTCGGCAAACAATTGTTGCCGCAAGCGGTGGCTATGCTCGATCAGGCCAAGGAAATCGAGGACCTGCTCAACGGCAAATCCGGTTTCGGTTCGCTGTCGGTGGGCGCGACCCTGACCATCGGCAATTACCTGGCCACCCTGCTGATCGGCGGCTTCATGCAACGGCATCCGGAAAGCCAGGTGAAGCTGCACGTGCAGAACACTGCCAATATCGTGCAACAAGTGGCGCATTACGAAATTGATCTGGGTCTAATCGAAGGCGATTGCAGCCACCCGGACATCGAAGTGCAGAGCTGGGTCGAGGACGAACTGGTGGTGTTCTGCGCCCCGCAGCATCCACTGGCCAAACGCGGCAGCGCGACCATGGAGGAACTGACCCATGAAGCGTGGATTTTACGGGAACAGGGTTCGGGTACGCGTCTGACGTTCGATCAGGCCATGCGTCACCATCGCAGTGCGCTGAATATTCGTCTGGAGCTGGAACACACGGAAGCGATCAAGCGCGCCGTGGAATCTGGTCTGGGGATTGGCTGCATCTCGCGTCTGGCGCTGCGTGATGCGTTCCGGCGCGGCAGTCTGGTGCCGGTGGAGACGCCGGATCTGGATCTGGCGCGGCAGTTCTATTTCATCTGGCATAAACAGAAGTACCAGACCTCCGCCATGCGCGAGTTTCTCGATCTGTGCCGCGCCTTCACCGCCGGGGTCCAGCGCAGCGACGAGATCGTCCTGCCGACAATCGCTTAAAGCAGAATCACCGCCCACACCAGGGCAATCATGCTCAGTGCCACGAATTGCGCGGCGCTGCCCATGTCCTTGGCGTTCTTGGACAGCGGGTGCAGTTCCAGGGAAATGCGGTCGATGGCCGCCTCCACCGCAGAGTTCAGCAACTCGACGATCAGCGCCAGCAGGCACACGGCAATCAGCAACGCCTGCTCGACACGGCTGACATTCAGGAAGAACGTCAGTGGAATCAGCACCACGTTAAGCAGCACCAGCTGACGGAATGCCGCTTCGCCGGTGAAGGCTGCGCGCAGGCCGTCCAGCGAGTAACCGGAAGCGTTGAGGATGCGTTTCAGGCCCGTCTGGCCCTTGAAAGGTGACATAAAGTAAACAACCGACCAAAAAGAAGTGGGGAAGCTAGTTCAACGAAAGTCAAAAAAGCGTGAAGACGCCAGCCTTTACTGGCTTGGAATTGACTCAAGTTGTTGCAAGAGTAAAGCCGCCTGGGTGCGAGTCCGCACGTTCAGCTTGCGAAAGATCGCCGTGACGTGGGCCTTGATGGTCGCTTCCGACACACTCAACTCATAGGCAATCTGCTTGTTGAGCAGGCCTTCACAGACCATGGTCAACACCCGGAACTGCTGGGGCGTAAGGCTCGCAAGACCATCGCTGGCGGCTTTGGCCTCGTCGGATACGCTGACGGCTTCGAACGCCTGGGGCGGCCAGAACACGTCGCCGTCCAGCACTTTGCGCACTGCTTCCTGAATCACGCTCAAGTCGCTCGACTTGGGAATGAAACCGCTGGCACCGAACTCCCGCGACTTGACCATCACCGAAGCTTCTTCCTGCGCCGAAACCATCACCACCGGAATCTGCGGATACTGTCCGCGCAACATCACCAGCCCGGAAAACCCGAAAGCGCCCGGCATGTTCAGGTCCAGCAGCACCAGATCCCAGTCGGCCTTCTCGGTCAGGCGCGTCTCCAGCTCGGCGATGCTCGCCACTTCCACCATTCGTACATCCGGACCAAGGCCCATCGTCACCGCTTGATGCAGTGCGCTACGAAAAAGAGGGTGATCATCGGCAATCAGGATGTCGTATGTGGCCATTTTTCAAATGATCCTGTTTTTGATGGCAGACCCGATGCATTCGGGGCTCACCAAGGCAAATCAAGATGCCGGCGCTTGTGCAGCGGCATCCACAGGGGCACGTTCAACGCCAATCACGGACAAAAACGGCGTTTCAAACCTTGGCCGCACCCCAATCGGCGCCAAGCATGCCCAGCGAAGCCGGGGTGGTCAAGCAACACGGCCACTGCTTTAGCAGTATGGGCCAGGATCAGGCCGGCACCGGCTGCGGGTTGGCTATAAAAGGCAGCAACTCGGCATGGGCCGGTGTCGACACATTCACCTCAAGCTGCTGCTTGGCGCCCAGGTAATGCTGGCTGAACACATCGAAATAGGCGTCCAGCGCCGAGGCGGCATCCGTATCGCCCGCCAGTTCCAGGCACAGCGCCGCGACTTCGGCGGTGCACAGATGCTCGCTGCGGGTCGAACGGCGCAGGCGATAACGCGACAGTTTGTCGGGCAGCAGACTGAGGATCGGCAGGCGATCGAAGTACGGGCTCTTGCGGAAGATCTTGCGCGCCTCGGTCCAGGTCGCGTCCAGCAGAATGAACAACGGACGCTTGCTGCTATCGAGATCCACGGTGTTGGTGACCCGCGAAGGCTCGACGTACTCGCCGGGAAACACCAGATACGGCTGCCATTGCGGGTCGTTCAGCAGCGCCAGCAGTTGCTCGTCGGGTTCGGTCCGCGACCAGATGAAGGCATGATTGTCCCACACGATGTCGGCGATCAGCCAACCGGTGTTGCTCGGCTTGAACACTTCCTTGCCGGTCATGATCAGGCAGACACCAGAGCGGGTTTCAACGGTCGGGCGCCAAGCGCACAGGCAATGACTGATGATGACCCGGCAGTCGCGGCAACGCTCGGAGCGGAAACCACGGGCCTGAATCGGCTTGATGCCCTCGTCCTCGCGCTGATCGCGCAGGCGGGCCACGGCGTTGGGGGCATGGTTCATTGCGGGCGACGCCGACTGACAGGAAAACTCGACACGAACAACTCTCGGCAAGGCAATAAAGGCCGGCAGTTTATCAGAGCAACGGGCACAAGCCTGTACCCTCCCGACCGGCTCCCCTATAATTCGCCGCCACTGAACGCACAGCCCCGGGGCTGGTCGAACCACCAGTCACTGAATCAGGAGAGTTTCATGCTGCGCCTTATCGTTCCTACCGCGGCCATTGCGCTGGCGTTGTCCTTCAGCGCACAGGCTGCGTCCCTGAAAGAGCAGAACCTGAACAAAGAGCTGCAAAACGTCGCCGCCCAAAGCAGCGTCGGTACACCACGGGCGATCAACGAAGACATCCTCGATCAGGGTTACACCGTTGAAGGCACCACGCTGATCAACCACCTGAGCGTCCAGGCAAGCCATGCCGACAAGATGCGCGCCGACCCCAAAGCCGTGTATTTCCAGCTGGGGGCTTCGGTCTGCAACAACCCGTCGTACCGCAAGCTGATGGCCAAGGGTGCCGTGATGCGTTACGACTTCAGCGAAGTGAAGACCAATCGGGCGATCGGTTCGGCCAGCTATCAGGAATCGGACTGCCCTAAAGCAGGCCCGGCGAAGAAGAAGTAATCAACGAGAATTGGCGCGCCGCTGTTCATCCTCGGCGCGCAGTTCGGCCAGCAAGGCCTGCAGATAGCGCGAACGTCGCTCCCCTCCCGAAAGACGTCGGCAGCACTCTTCTTCGAGACTGACATGATTGGTCTCGGCCGATGCCTTCAACATTCGATACAGCTGTGTATCGATCTCCAGAATGACTCTGGTCATGTGTCCCGCCTCCTTGCCACCCGCAAATCCTTGAATCGCGTGCACCTTGCGTACGCTCGCTGACGCAAAGTTGTCGTACGGCGCCTTTAACTTAGTAAATCAGAGCATTTTGCCGTCGGTGCGCCATCGGACGAGCGGTGAAAGCACTTCGCAAAACGACAATAAGCAGTTGCCAGGCAAGACTTTGTGGCGCAATGCTCAATGAGCGAGAAATGCTTTGAGGGTCTAGATTCAAAGTATTCCCGATCATTTATCAACGGCAGGAAAGGAGCTGCCGGACGTTTGTTTTTCTTGCAGCGCGGCACTGACGCCGCACGTCAGGGCCGAAGGCTCTGTGCAGAAGGAGAAGTTGCATGCCTTACCAACCGAATGACCTGCTCAGCCGTCATTTTCAGGAAAGCGGCCACGACCTCACCGGCAAGGTCGAAGAACAACTCAACCTGGTTTCCCCCAACAGCCCGAACATTCCCATCTACCGCGACATGATCCTGACCGTGCTGCGCATGGCCCAGGAAGATCACAACCGCTGGAACGCCAAGATCACCCTGCAAGCCCTGCGAGAACTGGAGCAGGCGTTTCGCACGCTCGAACAGTTCAAGGGCCGGCGCAAGGTTACGGTGTTCGGCTCGGCGCGCACGCCCGTCGAGCATCCGCTGTACGCCATGGCCCGTGATCTGGGCGCAGCCCTGGCCCGCTCAGACATGATGGTCATCACCGGTGCCGGTGGTGGAATTATGGCCGCCGCCCATGAAGGAGCCGGCCGCGACAACAGCTTGGGATTCAACATCACCCTGCCCTTCGAACAGCACGCCAACCCTACCGTGGACGGCACCGGAAACCTGCTGCCGTTCCACTTTTTCTTTACGCGCAAACTGTTCTTCGTCAAAGAGGCCGACGCACTGGTGCTGTGCCCCGGCGGTTTCGGCACGCTGGACGAAGCGCTGGAAGTACTGACCCTGATCCAGACCGGCAAAAGCCCGCTGGTGCCGGTGGTTCTGCTGGACGCGCCGGGCGGCACGTTCTGGCAAGGGGCGCTGGATTTCATCCGCCAGCAACTGGAGGACAATCGTTACATCCTGCCAACCGACCTGAAACTGATGCGCCTGGTCTACAGCGTTGAAGAGGCGGTGGAACAGATCAATCAGTTCTATGGCAACTTCCACTCCAGCCGCTGGCTCAAACGGCAGTTCGTGATTCGCATGAACCACAGGCTCAGCGACCGGGCCCTGGACCACATGCAGGAGGCCTTCGCCGATCTGTGCCTGAGCGACCGGTTCCATCAACACGCCTATAACGGTGAGGAGCACGACGAGGCGCAATTCAGCCATCTGGCACGACTGTCCTTCGCCTTCAACGCCCGGGACCATGGACGCCTGCGGGAACTGGTGGACTTCATCAACCTGCCGGAAAACTGGGCCCAATCCAGACCACAAACGGCGCAACCCTCCCGCGAACCGTCGAAGGTAATCTGAAGGCAAAAAAAAGCGGCCCGCTATCGAAATAGCGGGCCGCTTTTTTATTTTTTGATTGAAGCTGGAACCGATTTAATCGTCCATCCCTCTGCCGCTGAACAAGCGGTTGATCATCTCCATCGAGAACCCCCTATACGCCAGAAACCGGCCTTGCCTGGCTCGTTCCTTGGCGTCGCCGGGAAGCTGTCCGGAGAATTTCCGTTGCCAGGTGTCTGTGAGCTGCTCTTGCCAGTTGATACCGCTCTCACGCAAGGCGAGTTCGATATCGGCACGCTGCAGGCCCCGCTGGCTCAGTTCTTCACGAATCCGTAACGGGCCATAACCTGAACGGGCGCGGTAAGAAACAAAGCTTTCCAGATAACGGGCTTCGGAAAGCAGCCCTTCTTCCGTCAATCGGTCGAGAGCTGTTTCGATCATTTCGGGTGGAGCGCCGCGCTGACGCAGTTTACGCGTCAGCTCGACTCGACCGTGCTCGCGACGTGCGAGCAGGTCCATTGCGGTTCGCCGCACCGCGACGAGGGTATCGAGTACGGCGGTTGTCATCGGTGCAATCAGATATCAGCGTCAGCCAGGTCGTCTTCGGTCTCTGTGACCGCAGAAGCCTTGGAGTCAGCGATCACGGCTGGCGACAGCAGCTTGTCACGCAGTTGTTTCTCGAGCTTCGCCGCGACTTCCGGGTTGTCTGCCAGGAACTTGGCCGAGTTGGCCTTGCCCTGACCGATCTTGGTGCCTTCGTAGGCATACCAGGCGCCGGACTTCTCGACGAAACCGTGCAGCACGCCCAGGTCGATCATCTCGCCGTTCAGGTAGATACCCTTGCCGTAGAGAATCTGGAACTCGGCCTGACGGAACGGCGAAGCCACCTTGTTTTTCACAACCTTGACGCGGGTTTCGCTGCCGACCACTTCGTCGCCTTCCTTCACCGCGCCGGTACGGCGGATGTCGAGACGAACCGAAGCGTAGAACTTCAGCGCGTTACCACCGGTAGTGGTTTCCGGGCTGCCGAACATCACGCCGATCTTCATGCGGATCTGGTTGATGAAGATCACCAGGCAGTTGGCGTTCTTGATGTTACCGGTGATCTTACGCAGCGCCTGGGACATCAGACGGGCTTGCAGGCCCACGTGCATGTCACCCATTTCGCCTTCGATTTCAGCCTTCGGCACCAGTGCCGCCACGGAGTCGACGATGATCACGTCAACGGCGTTGGAGCGCACCAGCATGTCGGTGATTTCCAGGGCCTGTTCGCCGGTGTCCGGCTGGGAAACCAGCAGGTCGTCGACGTTGACGCCCAGCTTGCCGGCGTACTCAGGGTCGAGGGCGTGTTCGGCGTCGACGAATGCGCAGGTCGCGCCGGCCTTCTGGGCCTGGGCGATCACGGACAGCGTCAGTGTGGTTTTACCGGAAGATTCAGGACCGTAGATTTCAACAATACGGCCTTTTGGCAGGCCGCCGATGCCGAGCGCGATGTCCAGCCCCAGAGAGCCGGTGGAAATGGCCGGGATCGCCTGACGGTCCTGATCGCCCATACGCATTACGGCACCCTTGCCGAATTGACGTTCGATCTGACCCAGGGCCGCAGCCAAGGCTTTCTTCTTGTTGTCGTCCATTAAAGTCCTCACGTAATCAATAAGGCCTGACGGCCAACACCTGTATAAGTAGCCAGTATTATTCCACAGCGTTCACGGATCGCCTACCCCTGATTTTCGATTTCTCGTGCCGCTAGTCGCAGCAGGCCCTCTAGCGCGGCCTTCACCGTTTGTCGGCGGACGTCGTCGCGGTTGCCGGGGAAGTGCTGCACCTCGCTGGAAACCGCGTCGCCGACACCCCAGGCCAGCCATACCGTGCCCACCGGCTTGTTCGGCGAGCCGCCGTCCGGCCCGGCGATACCGCTGACCGCCACGGCAAATCGCGCACGGCTGTGTTTCTGCGCACCGCGCACCATCGCCTCGACCACCTCGCGACTGACTGCGCCCACCGTCCCGAACAGTTCGGCGGGCACATTCAGTTGCTGGGTTTTCTGGCGGTTGGAGTAGGTCACATAACCGGCCTCGAACCAGGCGGAGCTCCCCGGGATCCGGGTAATCGCTTCAGCGATGCCGCCGCCGGTGCAGGACTCGGCCGTGGTGACGTGGGCATTGAGCAACTGCAGGCGTCGGCCAAGTTCGGCCGCCAGTTGGGTGAGGTCTTTCACGGCACTCTCCGGATCGGGTGGAATGCCTACCACCGTACACGAGCCGGTTGCGCTTTCAATACACAGACTCATTCAAAATGTGCAGGCGCCAGTGCTCTGATATAGGCCTGACAGGCCTGCAGGGCAATCAGTCCTCGATCGCCTTCACCGGTGATGGCGACAATTCGTTGAGCATGCGCCGAGTCAAGTCGGGCGCGTACGGTTGCATGATCCACGCCGCCGGTGCCGGAGGCGGCTGGCACGCCGCAGCCTTGGGCAGCGTCGCCTGCGTCGATGAGGACTGACAGGCGCAGATCAGCAGTGGCAAGGCGATCGCGCAGGCGATCCTGATCACGTTGGGCATCGCTGAGTGCTCGATAGTGGGTTTGTTCACTGGCCGCGAGCCGTTGCTCCAGGGCCAGACGCTTGTCCTGCTCGGCCTGTTGCGCCGTGGCAGCAGCCTGAGTCAGTTGGTTGAGGGTTTCGGCATGCTGTCGGGCCTGCTCGGCCAGTTGGCGGCCGTAGCGCCAGTCCTGGAATTGCCAGGCCAGTGCGGCAGCCCCCAGGACCAGCAATACAACACCAATTACACGCCAGGAGATGGACATAACACCGCCCTCGCCCGCGCCCAGATGTCCAGGCGATCCTGCAAGCCGTTCAACCCGCCGTTGATTCGACGGGTGATGGTGTTGAACTGATCGCGGTCCGCCAGTTCGTTCAAACCGTTCTGCTCCCAGAACCACGCGGCGGACTCCGCCGCCCACTGCGGTTGCTCGAGCAATTCGGGCAACGACAACAGACGCTCATCGCCAAACAGCCCGAGACTGCACTGGCGATAGTTGGTGCGCCCGGTGATCTGGATCAGACCGCGACCGCGATACTTCTGCCCGTCACCATCGGCTTCCGGCGTATTGCCCAGGCGCAGGGCCAGCGTGCCGGTGTCGTACTTGCTCAGATACTGGTTGTCGCCCAGTTCGCGCACGTAGCGCAGTTGCCCGGACTCATGACCGACCTGAGCGAGAAACGCAGCGACGCGCTTGGGCGTATCGATGCGATGACGCGCCATGGCGTCGTTGAGCGGTGAAACAAAAACGCCCGCTTGGGTGCGGGCGTTGGGCATGATGTTGCTGAGGTTGTTTTCAGTGATTTGCATAATGCTTGATCCTCCCTGGATTGCGCCGATTGAATCACGGCTGGCGACCGAATCCGGTCAGCCATTTCTTTGCCAGGGTTTTCAGGGCGCCATCAGGGGCAATGTCTTCTTGCGACGAAAACACCCAGCCGAGGTTGCCAAAGTTCGCCGACCAGTCTATTTGTGGTGCTGGAGTGACCTCGGTGATATCGACCCAGAGCAGATCCGGGTGAAACATCTCGACCATGTTTCCGTCGGTCGAGAACAGTTCGACTACCGTGTCGTTAACGATGCGTGCGTAGGTTTTCATCAGGCGTACTCGTAAATGATCACGACACCGGGAGCGCCGGCTGAACCGGATCGTCCCGGCTGGTTCGGGGCATTGGCAACTCCGCCGCCGCCAGCACCGTAACCGGTTCCGACGCTCGTCGGGCCGCCGAAACTGTTGCCCGTTCCTCCTGCGCCCAGCGGCGAGCTGGCACCATGTCCAGCGAGCGTAGGGCCTGCAACCGAGATGCCCGGCGCACCGGACGTGCCGGCACAGTTGACGATGTTCCCTCCGGAAGCGACGGCGCCTGGTGTACCGCCGAAATACAGGCCATTACCCCCGGTGAAACCAGATCGATCCAGGGCGACGCACCACCTCCCGGAGCACTGACCAGCGAGCCGAAGGAACTTGTCCCGCCGCTTGCTCCACTGCTCGCAATGGCACCTGCCGCTCCAGAGATCCCTACGGTGATCACTTGGCTGATGCCGATCGTTTTCGCATCCAGCCATGCCTCGGCATAACTTCCAGAAGCGCCGCCACCGGAAACACCATACTGAGTGGAAGTCGCCGGACTGACGCCCGCGCTTCCACCGCCACCGCCAACGACCTTGACCAGCACATTTTTCATTCCCGCCGTCGGTACATAGACACCGGATGCAGTGAAGGTTTTTACATTCAACAAGCGGCCACTGGTTGCGTTGCCACCGCTGGCATACACCAGCAACCAGCTGTCTCGCGCCGCGCTGTACACCACCGAACACACGCTGCCACCGACAATCTCCGCAGGTCGCAACGCACTCAACGCCAGACTCAATAGCGGTTTGGGCAGAAGACCATTCGGCGCAAAAGTGCTCGCCCCGGTATTGGCATTGCCTGCCGTGAAGCGCAGCGTCAGCCCGTCCTTCAACGCGCTGATGGCCGGCACGTAATTGGCCATGTAAAGGTTGGCAGCGCCAATATCCGCTGCGTGTTTATCTTCACCGCTCTGGCTGATTCTCTTGATCGCCAGCAACAACTGCGTCACATCGTTTTCGCTGGGTTCGAGTCCGGCAGACTTGACGACATTCAGCAGCTCATCGGTGATGCCATTGCCCCAGGTCGCGGGGATCAGCGATCCCGGCAACCCGCCGACAACGTCTTCATTGACGAACTTGCCGTTCACCAGTCCGATGCCGGGAACGCTTTTCGGATAATCCATTTCAGTTTTCCTGGTCCATTAGAGTGCCGTTGCCAACCAGCGCGGCGCCACCGGACGATGCTCGCTGAACGGGAAAAACGAAGCCTGTGGCCAGTCCCGCAGCGCGCGCCGAAACGCTTGCAGCTCGGCATATTGCTCGGTGGTCAGCGTGGTGCCGCCGCCGTCCTCCAGTTCATCGCGGTCGCGGGCCACCAGGCCATCGGTGGCTGCCAGTTGTGTGGTGCGCCAGCGGCGTTCGATATCAGCGGCTTCGTCTGCTGTCGGCGGTGGTGGATCAACCAGGATCGGAAAACCGTTATCGGCCCGCACGCCAATCACCTTCGCGGTGACCGCCAACTCTTGCAGGAGCGAAGTCCAATAGGCCTGAGGAATTTCGATGACATCGTCGGGAATGTCCGACGAGTTGATACCCGGTACATAGGCGCCCCGGGTACTGGCGCTGAACAACACGTTGAAGGGGTTCATTCAATAGCCCTTTGCAAAATAGCTCACGGAACAATTGGCGGCGAGGCTGCCGGCCGCGTCACGGATTCTCAGCGTGCAGCCTTGTTGGTTGACTGCAATCAACGCGAGCATCGCTGCATCACCTCCGGCGTGAGTGGCCACGAGCGAAAAGAATCCCCTGGGGAACGAGATCGGAAACGTCACCACGACATTCCCGCCGGCATTCGACATACCTGAGCCCCACTGATCGATATTCCCACTGAGGTGCTTTTGATAACCGGGATTGGCCACCAGGCCGGAAAACAGTGGGGCATATTTCAGACTGGCCGTACCGTGTACCGTCCAGATACCGTTCTCTTTGACAACGTTGGCACTCTCGCCGCTGTTCATCACAATCGAACTCAGATACGCGCCTTGCGGGCTTATTTGCGTACTGCCCAAGCAGGCAATGGTGATCGCTGCGTTGCTGCGACAGTGAAAGCCGATCGTCGCGCCGTTGGGCACACTGAGGATGTCCGGCAACGTCACGGTGTATGACGAATTACCACCCAGGCCGATTGAACATCCGACATCCGCAGCCGTCAGTTGCGTGGCCGCAGACACACCGCGCGCCCCGGCATAGTTGCCAAGTGCACGTTGGACAAATTCGGACGTTGCCGCCGATCGACTGACATCGAATGGCGCAGCCGTCTGGAACAGTTGAGAACCGCGAAGAGCACCCAGCAATTGAGTATTTGACGCCTCACTCGGTGTAAGGCCTCCGGCACGCACAACACCCAGAATTTCCTGCGTGACACCGTTGCCCCAACTGGCCGGGATCAACGATCCCGGCTTGCCCGTAATCAGGTCTTCATCGACAAACCGACCGTTGACCAGGCCGGCACTGGGAACACTATTGGGATAGTCCAAGGCTTATCTCCTTATCTGAAAACATGGGTAGCGTGACGGCTTCAGCCAATCGGGCCGGCCAGCCACTGCGGCGCTGATGGCCGAGAAACGGATGACGGGAATGCGCCGCAATCGGGCCAGTCGCGCAAGGCCTGGCGGTACTCGAGCAGCTCCAGGTATTGCTGGGCCTTGAGCGTTGTCCCACGCCCCAGCTCCTGCTCATCGCGATGGCGGGTGACCCGCCATTCGGTGGCTGCGAGAGCCGACTGACGCCAGGTGCGCCCTGCTGCCAGAGGCTCGTTGTCCTCGACCATGGGGGTCTTGTCGACAACGGGACTTTGCGGTTCGTACGCAGGCTCGATAGCGGGAGCTATCTCATCCATCGACGCGCCGATTTCGACGTTCACGCCATCGGGCACCTGCACCATCGCCGCAACGAACGCCGGCGCAAACAGTTGCTCGATCGCGTAGTCACCGGTGTCGATCACTTCGACCGCGACACCGTTTTCAATGCGTGCATAACGAGCCATTACTCGTACTCCCAGATTTCACAGAAGGCATTGCCACCGGCACCGCTGACTACGGATGCAGAAGCGTTGGTCGAGCATGAACCGCTTCCCCCCGAGCCGCGGACACCGGCAATGCCAGTGCCATTGACGCCCATCAGGGGAGCACCACCATCAAACGGGCTCGGCCCCCCGCCCCCGCAGAGCACACCCCAATTGGCGTTGTACATCGCATAGGTGCCGGGGATACCCCGAGCGCTGCAGAGATTGCCGCCCGTAACGACCTGCCCACCCGCGCCACCCTGTACAAAACCGGAAGCCGTTGCGGACGTCAGGACTGTAATCGTCTGCCCGCCCATTCCCCCCGAAACACTCAAATAAGAACCGAAAGACGCACCGCCACCCGCCTGACCAATCGCGTTACGTGCGGCACCGCCAGCGCCCAAAGTGACCGGAACACCGGCCAGCATTTCCGGCGTGACGTCATACAGGCTCTCTCCGTAAGCACCGGCTCCGCCACCGCCGCCAATCCCTTGATAAGTAGCCGGGATCGGCGCACATCCGCCCCCCGAACCACCTGCGCCCACCAACCGAACACGAATCCGTTTGGCTCTCGGGTTCGGCTTGTAAACCGTGATCCCGACCGTTTCGATCTGCCTGACTGCCAGCAGTCGCCCGACCGCATCGGTGATGCCGTAACCGGCCAGCGTGGTCGGGGTGTTCTTCAGTTTGGTGAAGTCGACCAGCGCACCGATGGCCGTGGCCAACTGGTTGGTTTTGCTCTCGTCCGGCGTCAGTCCGGCAGCCTTGATGGCGTTGAGAATTTCTTGCGTGACACTGTTGCCCCAGGCGGCGGGGATCAACGAACCGGGCGTGCCGGTAACGGGGTTTTCATCGATAAAACCACCGTCGACCAGGCCGACGCCGGGGATGCTTTTCGGATAGTCCATTGCACTGCTCCCTGTGCGGCAATCAGCTGGTTACGGTTGCGCCGGGCACTGCCGGCCAGGTGATCTGTTCCGGGAAACCGGTCTGCTTTTCGATGCGGTTCAGCTCCACGCAATAGAGCTTCCATTCGAGCAGTTGCAGTTGCTCTTCGTGGCTGGCATCGCCGATGTCTTCGGCATATTGCAGGGGCGCAATGCGCAGGACGGCGTCGCGCAGCAGCGTGTCGCGCCGGGTCAGAGCGATCCGTTTGAGATCCGCCGATTGAGCAGCAGTATCGAGCTGCCAGGCGTTATCGACCCACGAATGAAATCCGCCCGGCCATGGTTGCGTGGTGAAGCCCTCTGGCAGATCACCCAATGCGGTCCAGGTTTCCCGAATGCCCGTATCGGTGTGATAAACATCACCGCGGAAGTCGAGCTTTTGCTGCAGAGAACCGTTGTCGTAAGCCCAGGCATATCCACTCGGTGCCGCAGAGAGTTCGATACTCAACGTCACGGCGTTGCCAGGCAGCTGTACGCCGATACCTGGTACAAGCGGAAACTCGACAGGCCCGGTCAGCGCACCGCTGTCGTCTATCAAATAATTGAACATGTGTGCCTCAGATCAGTTTGATACGGCCGGGATACGCGATGTTTCGCGGGCGGGTTTCAGATGAGAAATTGCCGATCGACCCGATGTAGGTATCGGAGTCGAATGCAGGGTTCGGATACGTCGTAGCGACCGTTCCATTGGTGGGGTAAAAGTTGACGTCCGTCGAAACACTCCAGAGGTTGTCCGGAATGGAGGGAGCGGGACGCGCGGACGAGCCTGTGCTGGTGGGCAGATAATGGTTATGAGTCTGCAGCGCATGGTTTTGAAGGCTGCCCGCGACACGACCGACATCTACGCCTCTCGCTTCATCGAGCACACGCAGAAATTCGCCGCGCGCTTCCGGGATACGAAAGTTCGTCGCACCATCGCCGCTGGTCCACGCCCCTTCCCTGCCCCAACGCCCCGCTTCGTTGGTCAGCACGCCCGACGCCTGAGCAAAATCCCAGAGCCAGGGCCATTGCGCCCGATCGAGGAACGCTCCGTTAAGCGCCCCGTAACCGCCTGGCCCCAGCACAGTGGTGGTCTCGAAAACCGGTCGGCCCAACGGCGTGTTGTCGAAGCGTCCGAGCGGCCACCAGGCGCCAGCACCGTCACTGCGCAGATGCCACCAGTCGCCGTTGCCCATCAGCACCAGAAAGGGGTAACCATTGGACGAAAGGTGTGTATGAAAGCGAATGCGGTCCGTACCGGAAGCCTGAACAACCAGTCGATTGCCGCTGTTGTCGACACGACGAACAATCACGTCGCGCACACCCAGTCCGACAGTGGCGCCAGGCAAGGTGATCGTCGTGGCGCCGGGGCTGCCATCGATCAATACCAGACCGAGTTCCTGATCACTCAGTGCCTTCGAAGCGGCAAGCCGTGTCACCACCGAACGCATTGGGCTGGCGGCACCGATAATCGATTGAATGGCTTTGAACAACTGGCCGGTATCGGCCTCGTTGGCCGTCATTCCGGCACCGCCGATCACGTTGATAATTTCTTGCGTAACGCTGTTGCCCCACACCGCCGGAATCAAAGATCCCGGCGTTCCTGCCACCGGGTTTTCATCGACGAAGCGGCCGTCGACCAGGCCGACGCTGGGGACGCTTTTTGGGTAGTCCATATTTCAATCCTTTACCTGAAGCACTGATTGCAAATGTCGGGAACGCGCCGGGCGTTTAGTCGATAGCCATCCATGCCGGCTTCTTCGGTCGAGAGCGTTTAGAGGGAAACTTCTTGGCCTGCGGCCATTTGCGCAGAGCCTGCAGATAGACGAGCAGGGTCTGATACTCGGCATCGGACAGTGTCGTGGCCTTCATCAACTCCACTTCATCCCGATGCCGGTCGCGCAGCCAGACCACTCGTTCGAACTCGTTGTCACGCCAGGCCTTGGCATCCCGCGCAGCCTGCTCATCCGAAACTGACTCGGACGCAGGCGCGGGCGCCACCAGAACCGGCAGGCCTTTTTCATCGTGGGAACGGTCCATGCCCGCTGCCGGACTGGCGATCACCGCCTCGTAGCGTTCATCGTCAATTTCAACGGCATCATCGGGCAGACTTGTGTGATAACCCGCCAGGTAGGTATTGCCAGTACTGCGGCTATAGAAACGTTTCATGTCAATTCCCCACGCTCAGGACACTGACAAAACCTGAACCGCCGGAATTGCTCAGCACCTGGACCTAGCTTGCATCGAAGTTGGTCACCAGAGGAGGTGTGGTGATGTCGAAAAAGGGTGCGTTCCCGCTGTGCGAGTAACTCGCCCATGCACCACGACACTGATTCTTGAAAGCCAGCGGCCAGGGTTTTGTCACATAGCCTTTATCGACGCTGACCGTGATAAACACCCACTGGATCGTGAAGCCGCCCAGCCAGCTCGGGAAAACGACGTAGCCGTTTTCGCCAAAGCTGTAGGCAACGCCCAGACCCAGTTTTTTCGGCGTCACAATCGTGGTGTCATCCGCTACGGCATTGACCTGCGCCTGGGAAGCGATGCGCGCCCAGCCGAACAGCGTTTCCGTCGCCTGCACCAGTTTCTTTTCAATCGCCTGAAACACTCGCAGCGGCGACATCGATCGATTGCTGCTGGTCCCCGACTCCGCTTCTTCCTTGCTGGCGAAGGACTCGACCCTGTTCTTCTCGACAAGCGTCGAAATCGCCGTCTTGAGCTGGGTGTTGTCACTTTCATTCGGCACAAGACCGGCGGCGCTGATGACCGTCACGATCTCATCCGTCACACCATTGCCCCAGTCCGCCGGAATCAGCGATCCCGGTTTGCCGGTCAGCGGGTTTTCATCGATAAATTTCCCGTTCACCAGACCGGCGCTGGGGATACTTTTTGGATAGTCCATCCCGTCACTCCTTCCTAGTCATAGTTGATGTGCACCTTGGTATGCGCCGGCGCCGCCCGATGGATCAGGCACTCAAGCGCCGAGCCCGGATTCACGCCGAAGCGTTCGCCCCAGTAACTCGCGCCGAAACGCCGTCCGAGCAGCAAGCGGCCACCGGTATTGAGCGTCCACATGAACTGCGCTTCCCAGGTGCCCCAGTGCGCCGCGCCGAATCGCGAGCGGCCCATGCGCGGGGCTTCGAATTCGGTGATGGTGGCGTTGGGGTAACCCTGGCTTTTGGCGATTTCCAGGTAGTAGCCGACGGCCTGGCTGCCGACCGCGAGCAAGCGGCGGCGTACGGCGAGGCGACGGTCGTCGAACAGTGGTGTGGCGCCGAGGCACGGGTCGGGCAGGTTCATCACCTGTTCCCAGTCCGGCACCAGTTCGCTGACGCCGGCCGGGTCCATCTCGTTGAGCAGATCGGCGGCGCGGGCGTCGAGGCGCGCCAGTTCGACGGCAACGCCTTGCAGCACTTCATCGAGTTCCGGCACCCGCTCCGGGTCCCACGCCGGGCCGCTGGGCAGCAGTGCGCGAAGCTGCGCCTGATATTGCGCAGCGGTTCTTATGCCCCCCATACGCAACCTCCGAAGGTGAGCAGTTCGCTTTGACCGGCAGGCACGTCAGCGGCCGGTGCGGTCAAGGTGTGATCGTACTCACCGCCGGCGCTGCTGATGGCTTCGCGGATATGGCTGATCAGCAACGGCACGCCGAGGTCGGCTTCACGGTTGTGCAGATCGCGCAGCTGCGCTTCGACGGCGGCGCGCACGGCGGTGGTGTCCGGGTTGACGCTCTTGAAGCGGTACACCACCGGCACTTGAATCGGTCGCTGCACATGCACTTCCGCCGTCACCGGTCGCAGCGGTTCGATGTAGTCCTGGACTTCCGCCAGTTGCTCGTCGTTGGGCACCGGTTGTGGATCTTCATCACGCATGATGAACACCGTTACCGTACCCGGCCCGAGCAGGCCGCCTCGACACCAGGCGCGAGTTACGCCCGGCACTTCCAGCGCCCAGGTTTCATAGTCGCTGGCCGAACCGCCATGGGGGATGACGCGATAGGAACGGATCACCCGCGAACGCAGCGACTCCAGACTCTCCCTTGCCACGCCGCCACTGAGGCCCGGCGCCAACACCATGAAACTGTTGCCGACCACACCCGTCACTGGTTGTACCGGGGTCAGCGCCAGTCCGGCATCGGCATTACCGAGGCTGCCGGCATCCAGCGCCGCGATGGTGGTGGTGTTGCTGCCATTGACGGTGGTGCGCGCGGTGGTGACTTTGTAGGTACGACCATCGCTCGATTGCAGCAGCGTATCAACGTCCAGCACCGCGCCCGCGGTTGCAGTAAAACTGACGCTGCCGGTGGCGACTTGCGCCGGTTTGCGCGGCTGGTTCAGGCGCAGCGCGGCGATGCGTTCCAGGGTCGATTCGTCGGCGGTGTCGGGCAGGATCTGCTCGGCAATCCAGTCAAGGTAGCCATACAGACCGTAAGCGGCACCACCGACGGTGCGGGCCAGAACTTGCGCATCGGACTGGCGCAGCGAATCGCCGGCCAGGTCGCTTTGGGTGCGCTTGATCAGCACCGGCAGCGAAGGGGTTTCAAACGGCATAGATCACCTGCCAACTGTTATCGGGGTTGATGTCCAGGCGTTCGCCGTCGGCCAGGGTCAGGACCGTACGCAGGTTCAGGCGCTGGGCGTCGAGGCGTTCGCTGATGATGTCGATGGCGCTGCAGTGGCCGTCATCGATCAGCCATTGCAGGGCTTCGCGGGCATAGAACTCGGCGTCCATCTGGGTCTGCCGGGTCAGCTTGACCCGGCGCAGCAGCCACAGCCGCGAGCCGATGCGATCGTCGGCCACGGTGGGAAAGGTGTCGCCCCACCAGCCGTAACGCTCCTCGTCGTCGAGAGCATCGTCGTCGGCCGCACGGCGCCAGGAGAACAGGCTGATCAGCACCGAGCGGATCAGCGCGGCGTGGAGGTTTTGACTGAAAAGCATCACTGACCTCCCGCCGGCACGCCGGTCTGACTGCTGCCACCCTGCACGCCGCCATGTACGTGCTTGATCTGGCTGATGCCGCCGGCCAGCTGATCGCCTTTGGAAACGATCTTGCCGGTCTGGTTGATCACCGGTGTGTCGAAGTTCACCGCCGTGCTCGCGCGGATGTTGAGCGTGGCGGTTTCGATATCGATGATCCGCCCGCGCCTGAAGTGGATCTTGTCGCCTTCGTCGGTGTAGATCGCCACTTCGCCGGCCGCCAGCGATTGCAGGCGATAACGGCGGTCAGCGACCACCAGGGCGATGGCGTGGGAACGGTCACCGCCGAGGAACGTGACGACGCCTTCGGCACCGGCCAGCGGATGGCTGGTAAAGCCGTAGGGCTCGAAGTGCTCCATGTCGTCGTTCACTTCACCGGCGGTGAGGCGCATTTGCAGCGATTGCAGCTTGGAGGCCGAACTGGCGAGCACGACAGTGCCGCGCGCCAGCAGGCGTGTCAGTAGGCTCATAGGGTTTTCCTTGAGGGCGGTGTCGGGCTCAGGTCTTTTTCGGGGGAGTCGGGTTCGCGTCGAAGGTATGCGGCGGCGCCACCTGCAGGGTGGTCACCGAACCTTGCGCCGACAGCGAATACGTCACCTTGGAGATCAGCATGTCTTCATCGAACCCGAGCACCGGATCCTTGACCCGCACCAACGTGTTGTGACGCCACAGGTCACCGTTGGACTGACGCCAGCCCTGCACCTGATACGTGGTAGTCAGTGCCCGGCCCATGCGCGTCGCGCTCTCCCATTGGGCCCGTTGCTGGGCCAGTTCGAACGTCAGTTGCGAGCCTTCGTTGATGATCGTGGTACGCCGGCGTTTGAAACTCAGGTCGGCCGCCGTCGATTCCACTTCGCTGGCCGCCGCCCCGCTCTTCTTGTCGTTGCCCTTCTGCTGGCCGATCACCCGGTATTCGGAAAATACCTGGCTGAAATCCATCGGCGCATTGGCCGAGAGAATGTTCTTGCCCAGTTCCAGTGCATCGCTGGCGCGGCCGCCGCTGCCGGGTCTGGCGAGCACCAGCCGGCCTTCGGCGTCATCGGTGGAAAACACCCGGTACAGCGAGAGCAGACGGTCGATCGACTGAAACGCCGTTTCACCCGGCACGATCGTGTGTTTGCTCAGGCGTGCGGTCTCGGGAATTTCGTTGACCACCATCAACGCGTACTCCATGGCCAAGGCCTGAACGATGTTCAACAGCGACTGATCCTGCCATTGGCCGGGGTTGTTTCGCGCCGCACAATCCACCAGATCCTGGGTCTTGGAACTGCCTTCGATGCTCAGGCTGATCTGCCGCCCGTCATAACTGATTGGCGCCTTGAACACATAACCGGTGAGCACCAGATCCTGGCCGATCCGCACTTCGCACGGGTCGCCGGCCTTGATCCGCTGATCCACGGTCTGCCCCGGCCATTGCCAGGTGATGTCGAGTTTGAAGGTGCGGAACTGGCGCTCCAGGTCCGCGGTGATCTGCACGCTTTTCCAGCCGCCGTATTCCATGTCGCCGACGGTCAGCGTCACGCGGTTGTCAGTCTCGTTCATGGCTCACTCCCAGGAGACTTTCACTTCGTTGGGTGAATACCCTGGATGAGACAGGCCGTTGCGCTGAATGACCTCGGTCACACGGGTGGCATCGCCAAACTGCTTGTAAGCCACGACCACTGCCGGAAAGGTTTCCTGGAAGGTTTTGCTGACCAACCGCACACCGGACGAAGCCACAGCCTTGAGGTGCGCGATCAGCGCTTCCTTCACATCGGCGATGGCCTGGTAGTGCGCGGGATCGGCCTTGTCCTGGGCCTTTTGCAGCGCTTCGATCAGCTCTTTTTGCAACGCTTGCAGATCATCCGTGACCGGTACTTCCTGACGGCTGACCGGCTGTTTCGACTGCTGATCCAGCGAAGGCGTCGACGACAGTTTCACCGGCGTCGACGCCACCGGCATCGAAGCCACCCATTGCGCCGCTTTGACGATCAGGGTGTCCTGCACCAGATTGGCCAGGGCCTGCGCCGCAGCGGTGGTGTCCTTGCCGGTGGTGATTTTCGGTGCGTCGGCCTTGCGGATGGCTTCGATCTGTTGGGACACGTCGGCAATCACGCCACGGTAACCCTCCTTCGCGAATTCCTTCAGCTCCTTGATATCGCCGAGCAAACCCTTGAACTCCGCCGCCACCTCCTTGGGCAGTTCCTTGACGGCCCTGACCAGTTCGGTGATCTGTTTGTATTGCGCGATCAGCGGTTTGAGTTGCTCCTTGATCACGTCGTACACGCCGGTGAGGCTGTTGCGCAGATTGGTGATGCCGATCCGCGCAGCCTTGATCAGGGTCATCGCCTGTTCGAAGCGCGCCACCGCCGAGCCGAGCAAACCGTCGGCCTTGATCAGCAGGACTTTTTGTGTGCTGACCGTCGCCGTCGGAAACGGCAGCGGTCGGTCGGGGTAGAACTTCAGGCTGAAGGTCACCATCCCGCCGTCCTGACGGGTGTGGGTCATGTCGCACTCGCCGACCTTGACCTGCAAGCGTCCCAGCCACGGATGCACCAGCTCGCCGCTGCCCTGCTCCAGGGCCTGGAGCAGCTTGTCACGCTGCTCCAGGCAATCGGCACCGATGATGAACGCCGTCAGGTCGTGGGTCTTGGCTTGCTGGCCGAGATCCTCGAAAAACGGCAGGTCGCGTTGCGGGTATTCATGCAACTGCCCCTTGCGACCGACCGGGGTTTTCGCCTGGTCGATCCAGAAGCCGACACCGCGAAAGGATGCCGGCAACAAACGGTCACGCCAGTTCATTGGAACCTCCTGCCGATAGCGAGCGATAGCCGATGCGCGAACTGAGCGCCAGCCCCGGTTGATTGGTTTGCGGTTGATCGGTGCGCAGCCCCGCCGGCGCATTTTCGAAGCGCACCGTCAGGCCACCTTCGAGCTGCGTGCGGTTGTTGGCGGCGCTTTGCTGGATCAGGGCGCCAGAGGATCGCGGCAAAGAACCGCCCTGCAGCGCGCTGCCACCCTCGGGTTTCGGACTGGCACCGAAGAAGGCCGGCGCCAGTTCACCCTTGCCTTCGGCATTGGTCTGACGTTGCGCATCGGTCAAGGTTTCGACCTTGCCGGTGACCTTGGCGATCAGCCCGGCGAAGCCGCCATCGAACAATTCCTTGATCGGTGCGATGACGGTTTGCAGCTTTTGCCACAGCTCGCCGAACCATTCGGTGATCGGCCCCCAGTTCTTGATGATCTGCCCCAACGGTGTCCATTCGAACATGTTGTGCAGGAACTCCAGCACTGGTGCTGCCAACGCTTGTACCACGCCCCACAGCGCCGAAAACACTTCGCTGATCGGCTGCCAGTACTGCGCGATCTGCTCCAGCGGCGACCATTCGAACAGGCTCTGGAAGAAGCTTTTGATCGTTTGTGCCGACGTTTGCAGCGCGGCCCAGACCGGTTCGAAAAAGGTCACGACGCTGCCCCAGTTGTTGACGAGCATCCCCAACGGGGAATAGTCGAACAGGGTGCCGAAGAAGTCCTTGATGGCTTGCGCCGCCGGTTGCAGCGCGGCCCAGATCGAGGCGAAGAAACCGGTGATCGCGCCCCAGTTGTTGATGATCATGCCCAGGGGCGTCCAGTCGAACAGCCCTTTGAGGAACGACATCACCGGTACGCTCAAGGCCTTGAGCAATTCCCAGATCGCCGAAAACAGACCGGTCAACGGCCCCCAGTTTTCCAGGATCAGGCCCGCAGGCGACCACGAGAAAACCGACTTGAAGAAGTCGATCACCGGCGCGGTGACCGCTTTGACCTTGTCCCAGATTCCCGAGAAGAAACCCGTGACCGGTTCCCACAGTGCTGCCAGCGTTTCCAGCGGTCGCCAGTCGAGTACCGTGCGCAACGTCGCCATTGCACTGGCCCCGGCGTTTTTCACGCCCTCCCACAATCCGGTGAAGAACGCGGAAATCGGTGTCCAGTTGGCCACGATCAAACCGGCCGCCACGGCAATGCCCATGGCGATCAGCATGATCGGATTGGTCTTGAGCACCATGCTCATGACGTCCATCACCTGGGTCATACCGGTGACGGCGGTTTGCATGGCGGAAAACGCAATCGCCCCCGCCGCCAGCCCTTCGACCAGTTTCGGGTTGTCGGCCAGCAGGCTGCCGACCTGGGTCAGCATCGGCTCCAGCCCGACCACCAGGGCGCCCACCGCCGGCACCAGTGCGGCGTCTACCGCAGCGGAGACCTTTTCCATCGACGCGCTGAACACGTTCATGTTCTGCGCGGCGGCTTTCGGTGTTTCCGGCAGATCGACGGTTTTCGCCGTCTCGCTGACTTCGGTCAACTTGCCCTGAAACGCTGCGGCGGATTTGATGCCGTCCACGAACGGCGTAATCACGCTGCCGCCCTTGAACAGACCGCTGATGTCCAGTTTGCCGAGGCCGGTCTGTTCGAGGTTTTTCTTGAAGTCATCCACCTTCACTCGCAGGGCGCCGAGTTTGGGTGACAGTTCGTCGATGCCGGTCAGCAGCACCGACGCTTTAGCTTTGGTTTCTTCTGCCATCACTGCACCTGCTGCATCGCATTGATCCGTTGCGCGTGCTCCAGCGATTCGCGAAGCACATCCAGTGGCCTGGCCATCATCTGTTCGGGGTCAACCTTCCAGAACCAGGCCAGGTCATAGGCGACCGAAATCAGGTCGGTGATGGCTCCGACGCCGCACTCATGAAAAAACTCGCAACGGCCCAGCTCAACGCGTTGAGGTCAGCCAGGTCCAGCTGGTTGACCGACGACGGCGGAATGCCGGCGCACACGGCGATGTATTTGGCCGCCACGTCCATGTCGAGGCTGACTTCTTCGCTCTTGTCGATCTTGTACGGCAGCGCCTTGATCGCTCGCACCTCCTGCACCGTCGGACGGCGCAGGACGAGTTCGGTCAGGGGCTCGCCGTGAGCTTCGATCGCAACTTGAAGCTTCACGGCGCCGCTCATTGCCAGGTCCCCTTGATGCCTTCGAATTTCAGTTCGATGGTGGCGTCATCGCCTTTGGAGACTGGCTCTTCGACCAGGTAGGCACCGGCCAGTACGTAGACTTTGCCGTTGCTGAATTCGCAGGTGACGGTGATGTCGGTGCCTTCGATCAGCTTCTTCAGCGGGAAGTCGGCGGTGTGCAGCGCGGTCACTTTGAACGACGGCGCGATGTCGGTTTCCTTGTAGAAACCCGGTACGACGGTTTCGCGTTTGACGGCCATCAGCGGGGCTTCGCAGCCGCCATTGATGGTCAGTTGTGCACCGTCGACCTTGACGTAGCAGGTGCCTGCAATCAGTTGACCCATGGTGTTACTCCCTTCAAATAAAAAGCCCACGCAAGGTGGGCTGGATTCACAGATTCAAACGGGCCGATCAGGCGACGTCGTCGTACTGCAGACGGAACTGGTTGAGCAGTGCGAACACGCGCAGACCGTTGATGTAATCCGGCGGGAACAGCACGTTCACGCGGCTCGGGTCCTGCACGTCGCGCTCGACGATCAGGTGCTCGGCGAACAGCTCGGCGTTTTCCACGTGGCCTTCCAGTTCGAGCTTGGCGTACTGGGCGATCAGCTCACCGCGAATGGTCGCCGGGGTAACGATCGGCTGACCGGCGCCGAAACGGGTGCCGTCGGAGGCCAGTTTGTGGCGACCGTATTTGCTGGTGATCACGCTTTGCAGACGACGCACGATGAACGCCGACTGGTGCATGGTTTCGCTGTCCAGGTACGAGTTGTCGGCCTGGCCGTAAGCGTTCTTCTGGTAGGTGGTGATCGAGCGCTGGATGCGCACGTAGCCGCCTTCGTAGTACGCGGTGGCGATGCCGTAGTTGAGCAGCGACTGACGCTCGGTCAGGGTGAAGCGCTCGCTGGCCGGCGCCGGATCGACGCCTGGCAGGCTGCCGCTCTGGGTCGGACGGCTGGCGTCGGCAGAGATGAACACCGAGGTACGTGCAGCCAGTGCAGCGGCTTGTACCCATACCGGTTGCGGAACGCCCGGCTCCAGCGCCTGAATGGTCATGTGCTGGTCGTTGCGCGCCTGACCGGCCGCCACCAGAGTGCCGACGGTGCCGCGCTTGGCGCTGTAGACGTGACCGAACAGTTGCTTGGCCCAGGACCAGCGACCGGTGCTGTCGTCCATCACCGCTTGCCAAGTGTTGAGGGTAGCCAGGTCGGACCAAGGCAGTGCGATGAATTCGAACGGCTCGTCACCCAGTGCTGCAACGGCAGCCATTTGATCCGGTACACCGACGCCGCCGGTCATGGCGGTGATGGCGGTGGTCAGGCCGGCCGGGGTTTCTTCGCCGTTGCTCTTGCCCAGGCGATTGAATTGCAGGCTGATGTCGTTGCCGCTCTCGCCGGTCCATTTGGCGTTCAGGGTGACGACGCCTTCAGCAGCCGCAGCGCTCACCGGCAGATCGGCGGTGGCGTTGATTTTCTGTGCCAGGGCGGTAGCCGCCTGGGCCGCGGTGGCGCCGTTGACCACGGTGGCCTGCACACGCACGCCGCCGACATACAGGTTGAGAATGCCAGCCTGAGTCGCGGTGCCGGTCAGGGTCAGCACGCCTTTGGCGATGGCGCCGGTGGCGTTGTGCAGCGGCAGGCACCAGATCTCACCGATCGGGTCGGCCTTGCGGAAGGTCTCGTACATCGAGGCCAGCATCGAGCCCTGGCCGCCAATGCTCTTGGCCAGTGCCACGCTGGAAACCAGCACCAGTTTGCCGACTTCGCTCGGGGCGATGTTGTCGTTGACCTGTGCCACGATCAGGCGGCGCATGGACGACGACGCGCTATTGGCGGCCGAGTTGTCCATTTCGGCATAGAACAGCGGTACACGAATGTCCGCAGGAATGTTGCTGAATCCGATCGCCATTATTTGGCTCCTTTTTGTTTAGCTGTTGCGGTTTTGAGGGTGATATCGCCGTCGGCCAGACGCCGGCGCCACCAGGCGCTGTCCAGCACTTCACGGCCTTCGAGTGGCAGCAGGTCGCCTGCTTCCGGGTCCGGCACGGCACGGCCGGCGGCCGGCACTACGGTGATGCGGTTGCTCATGGGGTTACGTCTCCAGAGAAAGTCATTTCCACGCGCCCGTCAGGGCCGGGTGTTTCAGGTTGGGGTCGGCCGGGTCGATCGCATCGACCCGCACGGTGACCCCGGTAAAGGACGACAAGCCGTCCAGTTCACGTTCGTGCCAACTTTCCGCAGGCTGACTTGGCAGATTGCGGCCCAGCTGGAACTCGGCAAAAAAGCGCAGCCGGTAGAACGCGCGGCTGCTGTTGATCGAGACCGTTTCGCCGCCGTCATAAACGATGGCGCTGTATTCCGAACCGGGTTTGAAACCCACCAGCGCACGCCACAGTTCGGCGCGCAGGTCGTGCAACAGATCCAGCGCTTTTGTGGCGTCCGTGGCGTCGAGCACCAGGATGATTTCGAAGCGGTCACGGATCGGCTGGCTGGCGGAGTTCTGTGCGGTGCTGGCGCTGGCCAGGTCGGCCAGGGGTAAAACATGGGCCGACGGGGTCGGCAGATTCGGGTTGCCTTGCAGCAGCGCCAGGTCGACACCTGTCGCGATATGGCCGGCAAGGCTTGGGCATTGCGCACGCAGCTGCGTGAGGATCGGGGAGATCTTCATGGGGAGCGTTCCAGGATGTGTGAGTGGCCACAGTGATGCGTGTGGCGGTGAGTCCGGAGGATCAGTCTTTGGCTTTTGCTTCGGGATCCCGGCCGTTTGCTTCGATCAAGCAGCGATAGCTTTCTTCGGGCTTGCCGCTGGCAGTCACCTTCTCGATCGACCAGCGACCGCGCATGAAGTCGGGCCAAGTGTCATCGAGCACCAGCAGACCTTCGGCCACCAGCAGCGGATCACCCGGGCAAGTAACTTTCAGCGTGTATTTCTCGCGCAGCATCTTGCGCACTTCGGCTTCGCCGATGGCTTTGGCTTCTTCCACACTGGCCTGTTTCTGACGAACGATCTTGAAGGGCGCCTTGCCGGTTTTCACCTCCACCTGCTTGCCGGCATTGGTGTCCCAACAGCAGACTTTGCAACCCTGATTCTGGGTGCGGGCGGTCTCTTCCAGCGTGGCGCTGATGAAAGCGTGTTCGCCCGGCCGATTGTTGTGGGTCACCGACAGCCTCACATCCGGTATCACCTGACCCGACAGGGTTTTGAGCTGCGCCCGTTTCGCCAGCACGTAGAGGTCGTTGAACGGTTTGGCCACCGCGTCGTACTTTTTCGCCAGTCGCGTGATGAAACCCATGTCGGTTTCGTTCGACTGGTCGACATGAGCGATCCTGATCAACGCCAGTTCGGGATCGACGCGCGGCGAGAAACCGTGTGGCTCGACCAGTTTGCGAAACAGCCCGCCAAGCGTCGTGGGGCCATGACTGGCCGTGCGCCGTTCCTTGAATCCGGTTTCGTCCTTGCCGCTGAAAGGCGCGGCGGTCGCGACCAGCGTCAGGCGCAGCGGGAACAGCGTCGGTGTCAGTCGAGTGATCCTGAACTGGCCTTTGTCGACCAGCCTGGATTCCAGATAGCCCACCCGCAATCCAATTTTCCCGCCGAGGGTCGGCAAGCCTTCAAGGCCTTCCAGGTCGAGCACCAGCGTCAGTTGATCGGACTCCATCCCGGCAGCATCGATGTGTTCCCAACTGATCAGCCGCTGGTTCAGCAGGTCCTTGTTGGCGCCATAGATTTCGATCGCCGGCGTAAATCCCTGTGCCATGCAGCCTCCTTAATCCCAGGCCAGAACCGGTTTGATCGCGGCCGGTCTGCTATCGAGTTCCGGGAGTGTCACCCAGACACCCGCCGACAGAATCGGGCCGTGTTCGGCCAGGGTCGGGTTGAGTGTCCACAGGGCTTCTTCGGCGCTGTCATCGCTGCGACCGGTTTCGCGGTACAGCAGCAGATTGACCGAATCACCGGCCACGCTTCGTACCTTACGCATTGTTGAACTCCGTCAATACGATCACCCACTTGATCACCATCGCGGTGCCGTCATCGATGACCTCGCTCTGGTTTTCGTCGATGCTGGTGATCCGCCACAAACCCCAGTTGCGACCAATGCCGTCAATCAGCGGCAGCGGCACTCTCAGTGCTTGCAGCGCGCGCAGCTCATCGAGCCGGTCCATCGCCACGGCGTACATCGAGGTGCCACCGATGGTCAGGGTTTCGGGTTTCTGTCCTGTCTGGTGGGATCTGGGTTTGCTGTTGAGGATCTGCAGCTCGGTCCAGCCGCCCTCGGATTTTCGCGACAGCGTGCTGTACGCAAAATCCCGGGACAGGCCGAAGATGAAACTGCCCAGTGCCATTTGTTGTTTCATGTACCGGCTCCGTCAGTCAGGGCTGCATCACGACGCGTCCCGAGTGGGTTAGCGCCCATCAGCAGCGGCATGAATTGGCCATGGAATTGACCGGAAATCTGTTGCTCGATAATCGACTGAATCTGTTGGGCAGTGTCGGGGGCAGGACAGGTGACCTGGATCAGAGGAGAGAACGAAACGCTCTGGTTTTGTGTCTGCGCACTGGACAGACTTTTGGCAACGTCTGCGGGTGGGGCAAGCTTGTCCTTTTCTGATTCGGGGGCAAGTTTTTCACCGAGCCACGAACCGCCCACGCTGCCCGCGGTGCTGCCAATGATGCCGCCCACCAAGCCGCCGATCGCGGTGCCGATAATGGGAACGAAGCTGCCGATCATCGCGCCCGCCACGGCGCCGGCATAACCGCCCGCCAGGCTGCCGCCCGCCGAGCCTATTGCTCCGCCGACCGCTTTGTTGTCGCCATCCTGGATTCCTTTGAGCACGTCGGGAACCGCGGTGACCACTGTCAAAAGTGCGTTGGACTTGGTGAATCCTTTGGCTGCACTGTTCGCGTCCTTAAAGCGACTGCCCCATGTCTGGGGCGATGCATCCACATTCGCAGCCAACTTCATTTCCGCCTTCGCCCCGGCCTTTGCCTTCTCTCCCCTCTTCGGCTTTTTCGGCTTTTGCTCAGACGAATTGGCGGAGGCGCTATCGGTAGATCCGGCAGCAACAGGTTTGCCGTCGGGGCCAACGCCGGCTGCGCGATCCACGATTTCGATGAGGGGCCCCGCTCCCGCCGTCACCAACAGCTTCGTTGCTGCATTACGCAAGGCCGAAGCCATCGCAACCTTGATTTGCGCCCCCCGGGAAACAGCGATCACCCCTACCAGTGCGAGCAGGGCTGCTGTGGCCTTTGGTTGCTCCTCGGCAAAGCTGCTTATCCCGCTGACCACACTGTCCAGCGTAACGACCAGACCATCAACCAGATTGGTCAGTGAACTACCCAGAGCCGTGGACAATCGGGTCGCACTGGCGTCGAGCGCATTCCATCGTCCTTGCGAGGTTTCACCCAGCTCCGTGGCCGTTCTGGCCACAGAACCGACGTACGCGGGTTTCGATTCCGACTTCGGGTCTTGGCCAGGAACCAGAGAAAACGCCTTCTGCACGTCCTCAGGCTTCTTCAGCAATTTAACGATCGCATCATCGTTACCGAAGAGAGCCTTCGTCAGTGACTCTCGCTCTTTCTCATCTGACTTACCCTTGAGCGCTTCCAATAACTTATTGATAGTGGCGGGGGCGTCCGTGCGCATTCCGCTGGCCACGGTTTCAGGGGTCAGATCTTTAACGCCCAGTTTCGTCCAGGCAGCGCGTTGCTCTTGCGTCGCAGCCTCGCCCTTGGCCAGTACCGCGGTGAACGCATTCAACCCGGCGCCGGCACTGGCCTTGTCTGCACCACTGTTTAGAAAAGCGGCGGCCAACGCAGCAATCTGCTCAGGCTTGAGCCCCGTGGCCATCGCTTTTTCGCCGGAGTTCTGAACGACTGAACCGATGTCGGCGGCTTTGGCATCCAGCCCGCTGTGACCCAGGTAGTTGCTGGCATCAGCCAGTCGCTGGCTTTGCGTGCGATCAAGCTTCATCGCCGACTGCCACGCCAGCATCATTTCGCCAGCCGTTTTTACATCAACACCGAATGCCGAGGCATTGATGGCGGCGTCACGAGCAAAACCCGTCAGTGCATCCGCTTTCTGCTTGCCCTCAAGACCGTCGCCAACGCCGGACCTGGCCGCTGCCAGTTGAACCTTCAGCAGATCCACAGCGGTCGCCCCGCTCGGAGCGACCTGTTTGTCGCTGGTCATCTTCTGGGTGTCTTGCGAAAGTGCCCGAAGTTGATCCTTGTCCAGCTTCACGATCTGATTGAGTTCAAGCAGGGCCATTTGGTTGGTCATTGAGGCTTGCATGAACTTCAGCGGTGAACGTTGTTCTACCTCGGCCTTGAGTTTCGACTTCGGTTCGCTCGCCGCAGGTGCAGCAGCGCCAGTCTTGAACAACGACTGTTGGGCGGCAAATACCTCCCGCAGCTTGACCTGTTCCTGGGTCAGCAAACGAATATCCGCACTAGCCATGGCCAGTGCCAGACTCAAATCCACCAGCGGTGTGCCGAGACTGTCGGGCGCTATTGATCCACCCGCCAGTCTGACGTTGCCGAACGCCATGCTTCCAATCTCGCTGGCGAGCATCGGCGCATACTTCGTATCTGCCATGCCGCTCTACTCCTGTTTCACGCCAAGGCGAGTGATCGCTATGTCGTAGCGGCGCAACGCCTTTTCGGCGTCCCACTCCAGAATTTCCGCCTCACTTACCGGGTAAATGAGCGGCACGATATCGAGGATTACTTCGATGTCGCGTTCTGAAAGAAGGCCGCCGGCTGGTTTAAAAAATCGTCGATACGCACCTGCAATTGCGTCCAGTCCGGGACGCTCATCAGGGCCAGATCGGGGATCATCAGGCCGGTGCAATGGGCGGTGATGAACTCGGCGCGTTCCTTGGCCGTTTTCAGTTTCTTCATCACTTTGGTGGCCCGCAGCGCCGGCATTTCCAGGCTCAGCGAGGTCACGGTGCGGCCGGTGACGGCGAGCGGTTGCAGCAGTTGCACCTGGTCGGGATCATCGGACTTTTCCGCGTCTTCGACCTGGTCGAGAAAGTACGACGCCGGACGGGTCGACATCTCGTGCACGTACTGCGCGATGCTCACGTAGTCCGGGCGCTTGAGCTGGTCGAGTTCCTTGACCGACAACCCGGTGGCCAGCAGCGCCAGTTCGAAGAACTGATCGTCTTCATCGTCGCCGGCGCGTTCCAGCGCTTCTTTCTGGGCGGCGTAGAACAGTGGCTTGAGCTGGATCGATTCGATCTGCGAGCCGTCGTCGCCGGTGATCGGCGACAGCAGGTCATGCTTGGGTGGCATCCACGACATGAAAGGAATTCCTTGGGTGTTCTTGAAGATCCCTGCGGGCATGAACGCCCACAGGGTTTGTGCACGGTCTGCCAAAAAGGCTTACGGCATCAGCACCGCACGACGGGCATCACCGAGGATGTCGACGCCGTTGAGTACGAACTTCTGGGTGCGCACGTCGATGTCGATCACCGGCACGCCATTTTCCAGACGGTTGTAGGTACGGCAGGAGAGCTCCAGGTTGGTCTTGGGCTTTTCACCCATTTTCACCGCGGTTTCCTCCAGGGATTTCAGCTTGCCGCCGACGGTGTGGTAGGTGAACCAGGTGTTGCCGTCCTGGTCCTGACCGGCTTCGCGCACGTTCAGCAGGATGTCGTCGCCCAGCTTCACACCCAGTGCAAGCATGACCTCGGCGCCCATGCCTTGCAGGGTCAACTTGGCGTTGAGCGCTTTGCCGCCCTTGACCATTTCTTCAACGATGAAGCGGCCGCCACGCATCTCTTCCACGTCGAATTCGATCTTCGGCGGGGTGAACTCTTCCACGGTCGCCGACAGCGGCAGGCCTTGCAGGGTGGCCGCGATGGCCTGGCGATTACGGTTGGTAAACATTAGAGAACGTCCTCCAGGAACTGCTCGATGATTTCATCGCGGGCGTTGAGTTGATAAACCATGTGTTCGTTCGGCGCGTAGCGGCCGTAGTCGATGACCACGTACCAGGTGCCGTTCTTGTACTTCTCGACGCTGTTGAGTTCCGGGTGCAGATACACACTGCCGCCGGGAATGGTTTCGTCGGCAACCAGGGTCTGCAGCCAGTCGTTGATGCGTTTGACTTCCTGATCCATGAACGACTTGGTCAGGTTCTTGGCCATGGCCTTCTGACCGGCCTTCACCAGCTTGCGGCTGATGGCGTCTTCCAGACCGACATAGCTGATGAACTTGCCGGTGATCGAGCGGTTGCCCAGCAGCGAGAAGCCGCCCAGCACGGTGCGGGCGTAATAGCTGACGCCGTAGCGGTTGAGCAGATCGCCTTCGGTGGAGGTGTCGAGGATGTTGTACTCAACGACCCGGGATACGTCTTCGGCGTAGGTCACCTGGTTGCCCGGGCTTTCCCATTGCTTGACCTTGGCCAGTGCGGCAATCGCCAGGCTCGACGGTGCGAGGAAGACGTTTTTCTTCGCTGCTTTCGAGTACACGGCCGGCATGTTGTGCACCACCAGGCAACGGTCGAAACCGAGGTCGGCGCCGCCCAGTTCCTGGCTGTAAGTCACCTGGTCAGCGACCGAGGCATCCTTGCCGTCCAGCACCACGCGGGCCTTGATGCGTTTGCCGAACGAGGCGAACTCGCTGGCCACCGCTTTGGTGCCGGTGAAGCCTGGCGCGCCGATGATGGTCAGGTCTTCCGGGACGCTGCCCAGTGCCGCCAGACCGAGTTTGCGACCGGTGGCTGGCTCGATGCCGCCGATCACTGCGTTGACGGTGTCGGCCGGGGTCGCGCCCGCTTCGACGATCACCACGTACACCGGCACCTTGACCACTTTGAGGATCTGGTAGACCGCGTGGTACAGGGTGCCCTCTTCCGCACCGGTCGGATCGAGCAGCGCGTGAGTGGTGAAGCTGTTGATGCGAAACGGTGCGTTGCGCGGAATCAGCGGATCGGCTTTCGGCGCGGTGCCGACCAGACCGATAACGTTGTCGCCCAGGCCACCCATGGCCTCGGGGGATTCGGTGGCATTGACGGTAATGCCGTTGTGCTCGAAGTTCAGAACCTCAGCCATATTCAGTCAGCCTTCTTGGCAGCGGCCTTCACGGCCTTGGTGGTAGGTGTTTTCAGCTCCAGTCGACCGGCGCTGTGCAGGGCACTGGCCTCGACATCGAGCAGATCGAGTTCCTGGCCGACGCTCGACCAGTGCCCACCGCCGGTGGGGAATGGAACGAGCACGGTGTAGGTTTGGCGGGTTGCCATTTTTCGTTTCTCCATAAACGGGAAAGCCCCTCGTGGGGAGGGGCTTGGCGGGTGTTGAGTGTTTTTTGGGGGGGAAGAAAACGCCCCAGGATGCGGGGTGTTTATTTGAGATTTGCGGTATCGGGCGACGGTGACTCCGGCCAGCCTTCGGCAAGCATTTCGTCGTGGTAATCGCCTGCCTCGATTGCGCTTAACAATGTCAGTTCGCGGTCAAAACAGGCCTGTACGTGCGCCCGCACGGCTTTCGCAATTTCGATGATTTGCGCAGCGCCGATCTCGACGAATCCCTTCGCTGTTTTGAAATTGCAGCGGTATTCGGGATCGAGGACTGCGGACAGTCCCATACTGGCAATCAGAGCCTGACTGTCGCGGGTTGTCTCGATCTGTAGCTCACCGACCGACACGCCAGAGGCTTCCCGGCGGAATCGCTCGGCAGCAATAACTACTTCTTTTGAGACAGGGGTATTTCCGGTTTTTGAAGCGATATAGGCCAGATAGCGCTCATCGTCATCCGTAACGACGCCCTGGTTTGGCCAATACGCCTCATCTTGCGGCTCTGCAAAAACCGCCTTCACGGCAAGCAGGTGCTCATCCGTAAATTGGACATAGATGCTCATGGGTCACCCTTAAAATTTGTATGCCGTGATGTTGATGCTAAAGGTTGCGATACCCGCAGACGCCGACAGGGTGTGATACAGCGTCTGAGGACTCGTCAGCGGCAGAAGCGGAAAAGGACTTTGAGGGCCACCGTTTGCAGCGCCAGAGGGATTGCAAGCGAACTGTACGTTGCCCACACCATTTTCGCCGCCCAAGGCTGCATAGGTATTGACACCAGCCGAGGCGTTGGAAAGCCCAATGAAGCCTTGACACTGCTTTGCATTCATCGGAACAGCGGAAGCCACCGAGAACGGCGTATAGCTGGACCTGCCGCCCTGTGTGGACAACACTTCCTTGCTATTACCGAAGAACATTCGGTTTTCCTGATAACCATTCGGGAACTGGCCGCTGGCGTTCGTTGGCCACACCCCGATCAGCGCCGAGTAGGTGTAACCCGCTGGTGGAGCCGATCCACCGTACATAACAGGCGCCACAGCCGACGTGCAGTTCCACGCCATCACGCCCTGAGCCTCGGTTACCGGGTTGTAGAAGGCATAGAGGGCCACATAGCCATTGACTGGTGCTGCCCCTGCATCCATGGCACCGAGGCCCTTGGCTGCCGACGCCAGATCAACTAACTGGCTGAAGTTTCGCAGGGTGCGCGTCTTGCCATTGGCATTGCCGACAACAACCTCCGCCACCTTGATCGTTCCGGACGACGACGCAACCGAAATCTGCATCTTGTCGCCACGTATGCTCCCAACAAGCGGGCCATTGCTGGAGGCGGTTTCAATGGCCGCTGCGAGTGCGGCGATATCGATCGTTCCCTGGTTAACCGGCGCGTTCCAGGCCTTGATGCACCACATCACCGCCAAGTTGCGCGGGCGGGTTTCAGTTGAAGTTCGCGCTACCCTTGAAGCATCAAAGACCATCGAAATGGGTGCGGTTGTACTCCCCCCTGGCATAGACACCGCACCGTTGGACTGAACACTGAAAACTCCATATGCGGCGCCAGCGAGTTGCGTGCCATTACTCGCGGTCATCGACCCCGTAATGTTTTGCAGCGCATCAAGTTGATAACTGCCCAATGCTCGATCCGCATCGATACCTCGCCCATGATCCCAGCCACGCAGAAATTCACCGCGCGACTCCGGCAAGCGAAAATTCCCTGCGCCCTCATCACCCTTGTTGAACTTCGTACCGAGATACGCGGCCAGATCCGGATAGGTCGCGATGCTCTGCACGCTGCCATCCAGTTCCAGATAACCGGCAGGCACGACGCCCATTGGGAACGACAGAACAGCACCCACAGGAACAGAAGATTTAAGCTGCGAGACTTCCTTCGCCAGCGCAGCTACATCGATGTTTCCCTGATTGATCGGCGCGTTCCAGGCCTTGATGCACCACATGACGGCGAGGTTGCGGGGGCGGGTTTCACCCCCTCCGGTATTCGTCGTAGACCAGTTAGGCGTCCCCGTTGCAGAAAGAATGATGCCTGAGGAGCCACCAGACGCGGCGATGGATGTCGGGGCCGAGAAAGTGTGATTGTGAGATTTGAGATCGTCAGCCTGATAGCTACCCATCGCACGACCAGCATCCACACCGCGTCCATGATCCCAGCCGCGTAGAAATTCACCACGAGACTCCGGCAACCGGAAATTCCCGGTCCCCTCATCGCCCTTGTTGAACCTGGTACCGAGATACGCCGCCAAATCCGGATAAGTCGCAGTGCTCTGCACACTGCCATCCAGCTCAAGAAAACCGGGCGGCACGATCCCCGTCGGGAACGCCATGACAGCACCCACCGGAACGGCAGATCCCAAACGGGAAACTTCCTTGACCAGTGCCGCTACATCAATGTTTCCCTGATTGACCGGAGCATTCCACGCTTTGATGCACCACATGACGGTGATGTTGCGTGGGCGAGTTTCGCTACCACCGCGTACGCCGGTAGCGGCCATCTGTTGCCCTTCTCCGGAATACGATGGTGTACCCGAAGAGTTAGTGCCGTGGTATGCCTGAATAACAGGATATTCGTTACTCATGAAGCCAGGGCGATTGGTACTTGGAGGATGGTTGTGGGACTTGAAATCGTCTGCCTGAAAGCTGCCGAGACCGCGCCCCGCATCTACACCCCGCCCATGATCCCAACCGCGCAAAAACTCCCCACGAGCCTCAGGCAACCGGAAATTCCCGACACCCTCATCGCCCTTGTTGAACTTGCCGCCCAGATAAGCGCTCAAGTCCGGGTAGGTCGCGCTGCTCCTGACGCTGTTGTCCAGCTCCAGAAAGCCCGGCGGCGGCGTATCGACGGGGAACGCCACAATCGAACCCACGGGCAACGCCGAAGCCTTGGCAATCAGCGCTTCGACTTCAGCCTTGGTGTAGGAGTCCTTGATGCCGAAGCCGGCCAACGTGTCGGGATTCGAGCCGGCTGTCGCGCGGCCGTATTCGTCGACGCTCAGACTTTTGTAGGTACCGGCAGCAATCCCGGTGCGCCCGGCCAGCATCTTGAATGTCAGCGCGGTGGTGCCGAGGGTGATCGGTGCGTTGGTGGTCAGGTGCCACAGCGAATCGCCGTTGAGCGTGCCCTCTTCCACCATCACCGTCAGGCCCGGTGTGACCTTGGCGCTGACGTTGGCATCGCTGGCCCGCACCCAGTCACCGTTGGCGACAATCCACATGCCGTTGTCCTTGGCCAGGGTCTGGTTCGGCAGCAACACGCGGTCGCCCGCGATCACGGCAACACCGTCGATCTGCTGCGCACCGTTCAACACCACGTTGGCGGTGGCGGCGACGCGCACCGATTGTTTGCCATCGAGTTTGCCGAGTTCTTCGGCGAGGTAGCTCATGACCCAGGCACGAGTGGCCTTGACCACGGTGTCGTCGATCAGCAGCGTCACCAGCGAGGCATTGCTGGTCTCGAAAATCGAGCGGATATAGAACTCTTTGCCCGAGCCGGAGGTGGCCAGCACCGGTTTGAACGACTCCGGGTATTTGACGATGGCGTAGAGAATGCCGGTGTCGGTCCACAAACCGGCTTCACGCACGTACCAGCCACCGACGTCCGGCGGGATGGTGACTTCGGCGAGCAGCCAGCTCGGATTTTTCTCGTCCTGGAACAGCGCGTTAAGCGGTCCACGCCAGACTTCGCGCTTGAGCGCGGTAGCTGTCGCGGCCGGGTTGTAGACCGCGCCGCCACCATCGCCGACAGAAATCTGCGTCAGCTTGATCGGCACGCCCGCTGCCTTGCAGGCGGTTTCGTAGGCAATCCCTGCGTTGGTGAGCAGGGTGTAATAGTCAGCCATTCAGGCCCCCTGAGGATAAATAGTGGATGTTTCGACGGTGTAGAGACCGGCCGCCATGAAGGCTTCACCGGAGGTTTCGAGGCCTTCGAGGAACACCGGATAGACCGTGGTCAGTTCGCCGCAGAAGGTCGCGGCGCCAATCACATGAGAGCCGAAGGCGCTGAGGCCGACCGACACCGACAGCACGTCCCGTTCGCTCTTGGCATCGGCCAGGCGTCGGTCGAGACGGGCGTCGATTTCTTCGCTGTAGGGTTGTTCGCTGAAGGCCCGCACGGAAAAGCTGTACGGCGCGCCCGGCGGTGTCTGTTCATACCAGGCGCGGACTTCAGGCCTCAGTTGCAAGCCCTTGGCGGCGTTTTCCAGCGCCTTGCGAGTGCCGGCCTGGCGCGCAGTGGGCCAGGCCAGTTCGACAGTCAGGCGCTTTTCCGCCTCCGGTGCGTCGGTGCTCCATTCGGCCACGCCGCGATCCGCTGCGAGATACGGCAAGAACGCGGCCGGTGTTTCGCTCGGGTTCATCAATTCGGGAAACGGCGGCACGATGCGGTCGAGCAAGGTGCCGAAGCCGATATCGAGCGCCCGCTCCAGTGCCGAGCTGTTGGCCGGCAGCAGGGTCGGACGCGGTGTCTGGTCCGTCATAGCGTCTGCACCTCGACCTCGACCGCCGTGCAATACGGCGCTTGAAACGCGGAGCACACGATGGGTGTCAGCGGTTCAAGAATCTGCAACTGCACGGCGCCGGCGCTGTGCAGCGTGTAGTCGATCCAGCTCGGGTCGACCCGGCCTTCCAGACGATGGCAACTGTCGGCGTAGGCTTGCAGATGTTGCTCGGCGGCGACTTTGGTCAGGCCCGAATCCGGGCCGGAATTGATCTTCGCCACGACACGGATCTTGTAGCGCTGAATCTCGGCGCCCTTGACCGTGACCTTGTCAGTTTCCGGGCAGACATCGGGCCGGGCGAAGTGTTGGCGCACGCCATCCAGCAGTGCTGCGGACGGTGTGCCGTCGGCGTCGCGGGACAGCACAGTCACCTGCACTTCACCGGGTGCGGTGCGGCGGCCATTGCCATCCTTGACCTGTGCGGCGAGGCCGTCCGGGGCAAAGGTGTAGGTGACGTCGACGACACCGGCATCGGTGGATTCGACTTTCACTGACGGCCGCTCGCCGAGGGTGAACACCTCGCGGCGGTATTGCATCCGCGAACCCGCCGCCGGCGCATGGGGCGCCAGGTAGTAGCGCAACCGGGCGTCATCGTCGCTTTCGTAAATCGCCGGCACCGGCGGGAATGCCGCCGGGTCGCCCGGGTCGAGCAGCTGTCGCTCCAGGCCCATGTCCGCCAGCCGCGCATCGAGGTTGCTGCCGGTGGCCCACCACGCCAGCATCTGCTTGATCCGGGCGTTGTATTTGCGTTCGTGGGTCTGCAGGCGAACGCAAAATGCTTCGAGCGCCATCGTCAGCAGTTCGCTTTCGTTTTCCAGGCTGGTCTTGAGTTTCGCAGCACTCTGCGGCGAGCGGGATCCGACGTATTCCAGGACGAAGGTCTTGAACTCGGCCAGCAAATCCTCGAAGGCCTCGACCTTGATCAGCGAAGGTTCGGCCAGTTGGTTCTGGCCAGGGATCAGCATGCTCATGTCACGACCTCGAAAGTCTGTTGGCGGTTTTTCCAGGTGCCGGCGAAACGCAGCAGCAGGCCGGCGCCCTGTCGGGTGGCGACGATCACGCCGGGCTGGAAATCGCCGATGCCGTTCTGCGGGTTGTAGAACGCCTGCACAGCGTGGCTCTGGGCCAGAAGCAGAACGTCATCACCGAGGTTTTGCCCCAGCAGCGTGGGGATCAACGAACCATAAAGGGGCCTTTTTTGCCGGGTGCCCAGCGGCGTGGTCAGGGCTCGTGTCGCGCGCTGCACGAATTGCAGCCAGTCGTCGACCGTGGCCCCGGTGTCTCTATCGATTCCGATCATGGGAGGCTCTTGATTCAGGGACTGATGACGCGACCCTGGTGATCCACCAACGGGCCGCTGAAGTGCACGCCCGAGGCGTCGATGGTCAGGCCGGTGGCGCCCAGTTGCAGGTTGATCGCTTGCGGCGTCATCGCCAGCCGCGCCGGGCCGATGCTCAGTTCAAGCGCTTCGCGAGAGCCGCTGAATGCGGCCGGGCCGTTTTGCCAGTGCAGGGTGTGCGTGGCGTCGTCGTAGCCGCTTTCGCTGCCATCGACATGTACCCGTCGCGTCAGCGTGGGGATGGTCGCAACCGGTGGAAAACGGTCACTGTTCAAGCCGAACAACGCCACGCTTTGTGCGCCACTCTCTCCGCTGCCGTAGTTGAGCAGCAGACACTGTTCGCCCACGCTGGGAATCCGCGATTCGCTCTGGGCGCCGGCGCTCGGATTGAAGAACTTGATGGCCGGCGTGAGCAATCCTCCGTGGCTGACCTTGCAGGTGTTGCTCGCCGCATCGACCTCCTGACAGAGGCCGATGCGACAAAAGCTCTCGGCGCGTCGGTGCAGGTCTTCGATCTCCGCTTCCATCTCGGCCAGGCGCTCGATGATCGGGCCCAGTTGCATGCGCAGTAATGCGTCGAACATCGGTCAGGCCTCCAGCGAGGTGTATTGGTCGGGGTCGTCGATGTCGCTGACTTCCCAGGTGCGGGCGAATTTCGGCGTGCCGAGCGGATCCTCGAGCAAGGTCGGACCAAGGTAGAGGGTCTGGTTGAAAGTCAGGGTCCAGGCCTTGTTGGGCTGATCGGCGCGAATCGCCAGTGACGGCAAACCATCGAGATTCATCGGCAGATCGCACTGATCGCCGGGCAGGCCCCAGCGGTTGTCGGTGATCAGGTTTTTCAGGGCGGCAATCAGGTCACACGCGGCAAACGCCGTGGAGGAAAGCGCCGGAATGACCTGCAGCGACAGCGTCAGCACATGGGCAATTCGCCCGTTGGCAGCGCGCTCTCCTGGTGCATTGCGTTCGATGTCGATCAGCACCCAGGCCTTGTCGCCGGGGGCCGTGAAGTCATCGTGAGTGCCGACCTGCACGTTCAGGCCGGCGTTATTGCGCAAGGCTGTCGCCATTGCCGTGAACAGCTGCGATGGCTGTAAAACCGGTGCAGGCATGCATGACCTCCTTTTCGAATGTCCACGCAAAATCCCGCCGCACAGCGTGCAGCGAGACAAGAAAGGGGTGGGTTACTGTGGATCGCGCGGTGGCGGAACTTCGCAGACGCCGATGCGCTTGGCGGCCCAGCGTTCGTACAGACCGATGGCCACGTCGGCACCGGCCATGGCAGTCAGGCAGCCAAAAGCGCCGGCGGCCCAGATCGACATGCCGGCGGCGTACAGCAGCATGATTGCCGAGACGCCGCAGATCATGCAGGCGCCGGAGCGCAGGGCCAGCCGTCGCAGCAGTGGCCAGCCGCGGGCGCCGTCCTTGTCGGCACGCCACATTTCGCCGGAGACCCCGCCCGCCACGGCAAGCAGGATGACCAGCCAGATCGGCATGTCCGCCAACGCTTGTTGCTCGGTTGTCATGTCACGCCTCCTGAAAGCGTTGATGAAATAAAGGGGCGTGTGAAAGACAGCACCGAAGCGGTGCTGTCTTTCACACGGGTAGTAACCGCAGCTACTCTGCGCAGGGCGTTACAGGCGCTCAACAATGACGTTGTCGATAAAGGCATAGTTGGCGTATGGGTTCTGCTCGTTGGAAAACGCCAGAGTTGTCTGCGCGGTTATCGCGGTGAACTCGTAAGTGACGGTGCTCCACTCGACTGCGACGCCTTTGGCTGTCGGTGTGTTGAACGTAGCGGTTTGCCCGGCCACTTTCACCTGAATGACACCGTCTCCCGAGCGGCTGGCGTAACGCGAGTTACCCGCGCTGAAGGTCAATCGGTATCGGGCGCCCGGGGTAGTGGCGAAATTCTGCTGAATCCCGCCACCGTTGCCGTAAACATAGTTGGCGAGATCAACGATCATTACGCCATCTGCTGCCACAGAGCCGCCGATGGCATTGGGCATGTTGAAGTATTCGGCACCGGACAGGAACGTCGTCCAGCCCGTAATGGCATTGGTTTTTGCCGGGGTGTCCAGAATGCAGCCACCACCGCATGTCGATTGTTCAAAACTGCCGTTTACCAGAAGGTTGGCGGCAATTGCGCTGCCGCCATTGCCCAGCAGCGCTACCGCGAGAAACGGAGCAACGTATTTCTTCAGAATGTTCATGTCTTACCTATGAGGAGATTGATCAGGTTGTGCTGACAACGCAGCACGCATGTCGCTCACAGGCGATCGCTCGGGGCTCTTGGCCCTCACATGATTCAATGTTCCGCAGCGGGAACATTTGATCTGGAGTTCTGTGTACTCACCCACCCGGGCGAGCAGTCGTTTGCAGTTGCCACAGCGGCACTCTTTCAACATCGGCAAATCCTTTTGATTCCCTGCCAGGCCTTGTTCATGCCGCGAAACGTTGTTGAAGCGCCTGCATCAGGCAGGCATTCCAGAAAGCCCGGCACGGAGGCCGGACCTTTCGGTCATACAAACCAGAACAATTGGATCGTCGAATCAAACCAGCGAAAAAGGCTCTGTCGGCCAAACCATGGTGAACGGGTAACCCGGCTGACTCCTGTAATCGCACACGGCGACGACGTATTGCTTGAAAGCCAGCAATGCCACTTCTTCCTCTGGCGTTGCTATCCCCAGATCCTTCTTGTAATCCAGCGGATTGAACGTCAGCCAACCTTTGGCAGTTGATAGCTTCTCAGTCGCGAGGAACTTGACTTCACTGGCCACCTCTTCATAGGTGGGCGCATGCAACTCCCATTGATTGTTGACCAATCTGGCATTCCACCCCACCGCAACTTCAGTGTTTCCGGTGGCATCCACCCACTGCCCCCACAATCCGTCAGGAAGACTGACCGGTTTCCCTTCATCGGTATCAAGCACCTGATAAACCTTGAAATTGGGCATCGTAATGAAGACGTATCGATTCATGCTTTTCATCCCTTTTTGATTGCCGGCCTCCCGGCATTTCTGTTTCTGCCCAGAAGGCATTCCAAAAAGCCCGGCATTTCGCCGGGCTTTTCAGTAATGCGCTCCTTCGCCTTCCTTCAATCCTGTGTACGTGAAGGAAGCTGACTTTTCGGCGCTACTGGCGCGGTACGAGTCCATTCAGATTGTTTTTCCGACCGCGGTCCCTGCCCGCCGGATAACTGCTTCTGGTGCTTTACGCTGCACACCCGGGTCAGTTGCCAACCCTCTGAACCGTTGAGGCCGGTTCATCGCTGCCTGTTCTTGTGGAACTAAAGAGCTGTTGTTGCCAGCCGCTTTGTCGAGCGGCTTGGTGGCAAGAATATGCATGTATGCATATCCAGTCAATGCGTAAATGCATTTATTTATGCGCAATGAATGCGTGAATGCATGAAAGCCCTGTCGTTCAAGGGTTGGCCGGTTTTCTACAGGCGAAAAAAAACCCGCCGTGGGCGGGTTTTATCTGAGAGAGAGATCGTTACCGGGCGTACATGCCCCACCAGAAGACGTGACCGAGGATGACGATCTGCTCTTCCTGCATATCCTGGAAGCTGTAGTCCTCGTCCGGATGCTCATCGCGATTGAAGCTGCGCAGGCGAATACCGGTTGGCAGGCGATAGAGCTGCTTCACCCGCAACTGACCGTTGTGGTTGATCGCGTAAAGGTCGCCATCGATGATGTCACCAATCCCGCACTTGCCCGCGTTCACACCAACGGTGGCGCCGTCACGCAACACCGGCAACATGCTGTTGCCCCGTACGGTCACGCATTTGGCCTGGTCGAACTGCACGCCGTTATGGCGCAGGCTGCGCTTGCCGAAGCGCAGGCTAGAGCGTTCGCTCTCTTCGATGACGAATCTTCCTGATCCAGCAGCCAATTCAACCTCGCGAAGGAAGGGCACCGACACCTCGTCGTCATCGACGGGCGTGTCATCGTCCCACAGGCTTATGTCCTTGAGTTCGGAATGCAACTCCTCGCGCCCGCCGCCGGCAACCGGCGCGACATCCGCGCGCCCGCGCAACTGATCGGTACTCACGGCGAAGTACTCGGCAATCTTCGAGATGTGTTTATCCGAAGGATCGACGATCTTCCCGCTGAGAATCCGCGAGAGAGTGGATTGAGGCACGCCGGTGCGACGGTGGAGCTCCGTGGGGAGAGATCCCGTGCTGATCGAGCAGTGCTCTTAAGACGGAGGATACGTTGCGTTTTTGCATAACGCGCATAGTGCTTGAAGTTTTTCGGGAAAACAAATGCTGATTTGCATAATTCGTGCATAATCGACCTTTTTGCGCCAGATAGATGTCACCCGGCCGCGATGCCTGCGTCCGACAGACCGCCCATGGTAACCTTGCGCCCATCGCGGAAAAGCCCGGCGACTGCCCCGCTTTTGCCCCACACCTTCCAACGAGTTACCTGACAATCCGATGAATAAAGCCGTCTCCGACCTGTCCTCCCACACCCCGATGATGCAGCAGTACTGGCGCCTGAAGAATCAGCACCCGGACCAGCTGATGTTCTACCGCATGGGCGACTTCTACGAGATCTTCTACGAAGACGCGAAGAAGGCGGCCAAATTGCTGGACATCACCCTGACTGCCCGTGGGCAATCGGCGGGGCAGGCGATTCCGATGTGCGGGATTCCGTATCACGCGGCGGAAGGTTATCTGGCGAAGCTGGTCAAGCTCGGCGAGTCGGTGGTGATCTGTGAGCAGGTCGGCGACCCGGCCACCAGCAAGGGGCCGGTGGAACGTCAGGTGGTGCGGATTATCACCCCGGGCACGGTCAGCGATGAGGCACTGCTCGATGAACGTCGCGACAACCTGATCGCGGCGGTGCTGGGGGATGAACGCCTGTTCGGCCTGGCGGTGCTGGACATCACCAGCGGCAATTTCACCGTGCTCGAGATCAAGGGCTGGGAGAACCTGCTGGCGGAGCTGGAGCGGGTCAACCCGGTCGAGTTGCTGATCCCGGATGACTGGCCGAAAGACCTGCCGGCGGAAAAACGCCGTGGCGTTCGTCGCCGTGCGCCGTGGGATTTCGAGCGTGACTCGGCGCTGAAAAGTCTTTGCCAGCAGTTTTCGACCCAGGACCTGAAAGGCTTCGGCTGCGAAACCCTGACCCTGGCCATCGGCGCTGCCGGTTGCCTGCTGGCGTACGCCAAGGAAACCCAGCGTACCGCCCTGCCCCATCTGCGCAGCCTGCGTCACGAGCGGCTGGACGATACCGTGGTGCTGGACGGCGCCAGCCGCCGCAACCTGGAACTCGACACCAACCTGGCCGGTGGCCGCGACAACACCCTGCAATCGGTGGTCGACCGTTGCCAGACCGCCATGGGCAGCCGCTTGCTGACCCGCTGGCTGAACCGCCCGCTGCGCGATCTGACTGTGCTGCTGGCTCGCCAGAGTTCGATCACTTGCCTGCTCGACCGCTATCGCTTTGAAAGCCTGCAACCGCAGCTCAAGGAAATCGGCGATATCGAGCGGATTCTGGCGCGGATCGGCCTGCGTAACGCCCGCCCTCGCGACCTCGCTCGCCTGCGTGATGCACTCGGCGCCCTGCCGGAACTGCAAGTGGCGATGACCGAGCTGGAAGCGCCACACCTGCAACGCCTGGCCACCACCACCAGTACTTACCCGGAACTGGCGGTGCTGCTGGAAAAAGCCATTATCGACAACCCGCCAGCCGTGATCCGTGACGGCGGTGTGCTGAAAACCGGTTACGACAGCGAACTCGACGAGCTGCAATCGCTGAGCGAAAACGCCGGCCAGTTCCTGATCGATCTGGAAGCCCGGGAGAAGGCCCGAACCGGCCTGGCCAACCTGAAAGTCGGCTACAACCGTATCCACGGCTACTTCATCGAACTGCCGAGCAAGCAGGCCGAATCGGCCCCGGCGGACTACATCCGTCGGCAGACCCTCAAGGGCGCCGAGCGCTTCATCACGCCAGAGCTGAAAGAGTTCGAAGACAAGGCGCTGTCGGCCAAGAGCCGTGCCCTGGCTCGCGAGAAGATGCTCTACGAAGCGCTGCTGGAAGATCTGATCAGCCAGTTGCCGCCATTGCAGGACACCGCTGGTGCGCTGGCTGAACTGGATGTGCTGAGCAACCTCGCCGAGCGTGCTCTGAATCTCGATCTGAATTGCCCGACCTTCGTCAGCGAACCGTGCATGCGCATTACTCAGGGTCGTCACCCGGTGGTTGAACAAGTGCTGACCACGCCGTTCGTGGCCAACGACCTGAGCCTGGACGACAACACCCGGATGCTGGTGATCACCGGCCCGAACATGGGCGGTAAATCCACCTATATGCGCCAGACTGCATTGATCGTGCTGCTGGCTCATATCGGTAGCTTCGTGCCGGCGGCCAGCTGCGAACTGTCGCTGGTGGACCGGATTTTCACCCGAATCGGTTCCAGCGACGACCTCGCCGGCGGGCGTTCGACCTTCATGGTGGAAATGAGCGAAACCGCCAACATCCTGCACAACGCCACCGAGCGCAGCCTGGTGTTGATGGACGAAGTCGGTCGCGGCACCAGCACGTTCGACGGTCTGTCGCTGGCATGGGCGGCGGCCGAGCGACTGGCACATTTGCGTGCCTATACTCTATTTGCAACGCACTATTTCGAACTGACCGTATTGCCGGAAGCCGAGCCTCTGGTGGCCAACGTGCACCTCAATGCCACCGAGCACAACGAACGCATCGTGTTCCTGCACCATGTGTTGCCGGGGCCGGCCAGCCAGAGCTATGGCCTGGCAGTGGCACAACTGGCCGGTGTACCGAGCGAAGTGATCGTGCGAGCCCGCGAGCACTTGAGCCGACTGGAAGACACCGCACTGCCCCATGAGGCGCCGAAGCCTGCCGTCAAAGGCAAACCGGCGACGCCGCAGCAAAGCGACATGTTCGCCACCCTGCCGCATCCCGTACTGGATGAACTGGCCAAGCTGGATCTCGATGACGTGACGCCGCGTCGGGCACTCGAAATGTTATATGCACTTAAGAACCGGATCTAAGCACCGAAGAACCGGATATAACGCAAACGGCTTCAAGCTGTTAGAATCTCGCGCGGTTCGGGATGCTGCTGGCTATTAGCCTGGCTGGCAGACATCGCTCCCGAACCTGGCGACCCCAACCGTGAAGGGGCAACGCTGCCGCCGCCTGAGGAGAAAATTAGAAATGACCTTCGTCGTCACCGACAACTGCATCAAGTGCAAGTACACCGACTGCGTAGAAGTCTGTCCGGTGGACTGCTTTTACGAAGGCCCGAACTTCCTGGTGATTCACCCGGATGAGTGCATCGACTGCGCCCTGTGCGAACCGGAATGCCCGGCCGTCGCGATTTTCTCCGAGGATGAAGTCCCGGAAGAAATGCAGGAATTCATTCAGCTGAACGTTGAGCTGGCCGAGATCTGGCCGAACATCACCGAGAAGAAAGAATCGCTGCCGGACGCCGAAGAGTGGGATGGCGTCAAAGGCAAGATCAAAGACCTCGAACGCTGATCTGTCCCGCGTTTGAAGAAAAGGCCCCTTGCGGGCCTTTTTGTTTTTCCGGGTTTTGCTTTTCTTCGGGCAAAAAAAAGGGGCGGTTTGACCCGCCCACATTTTTTCCCTATTCCCTGTGTTCCTTTTCATCGTCCTGATGAATCGCATCCTGCGATGTCCATTCCCTTCTTCCTTGAAGGGCGTGTCTATCCGTCGACACAACCCAGATACTAAAGAGTTCCCCGTTTCGAGCAACCGGCCCGTTCCGGTAAAACCTCCTGTCATAAGCATTTAATATTTGTAAATATTCATATAAATCAAAAACTTAACCATGCCCCTACAGATCAATGGATGTCTTCCGCAGTGTAAAAATAACGAACACTTACGAAAGAGTAAGCCAGGGCTTACATCGCGAGACTACAAACCCGGGAAATGACGACCGGTCGTCAGGTTCCAAACAGATTGCCAAAGCCAGACAACAAAAAGCCCCGAACCAGTCGGGGCTTTTTGCGGACGATCATGCAAGACGCTTACTGAAACAGCGACTCGCTCGACAGGCCGTTTTTCTCGAGGATTTCACGCAGGCGCTTGAGGCCTTCCACCTGGATCTGTCTCACCCGTTCCCGGGTCAGGCCGATCTCCAGGCCTACATCTTCCAGCGTGCTGCTCTCGTGACCGCGCAGGCCGAAGCGGCGTACTACCACCTCGCGTTGCTTGTCGGTCAGCTCCGAGAGCCATTGATCGATGCTCTGCGACAGATCGTCGTCCTGCAGCAGTTCGCATGGATCGGTCGGGCGGTCATCCGTAAGGGTGTCCAGCAGGGTTTTATCCGAATCCGGACCCAGCGAGACGTCGACCGAAGAAACCCGCTCGTTCAGGCCCAGCATGCGCTTGACCTCGCCCACCGGTTTTTCCAGCAGGTTGGCGATTTCTTCAGGTGAAGGTTCGTGATCGAGCTTTTGCGTCAGCTCCCGTGCGGCCCGCAGGTACACGTTGAGCTCCTTGACCACATGGATCGGCAGCCGGATGGTCCGGGTCTGATTCATGATCGCGCGCTCGATGGTCTGACGGATCCACCAGGTCGCGTAGGTCGAGAAGCGGAAGCCGCGCTCGGGATCGAACTTTTCCACCGCGCGGATCAGCCCGAGGTTGCCCTCTTCGATCAGATCCAGCAGCGACAGCCCCCGATTGACGTAACGCCGGGCGATTTTGACCACCAGCCGCAGGTTACTTTCAATCATGCGCTTGCGCCCGGCGGGATCGCCACTTTGCGACAGACGCGCAAAATGAACTTCTTCCTCCGGGGAGAGCAATGGGGAAAAGCCGATTTCGTTGAGGTACAGCTGCGTGGCATCGAGTGCCCGAGTGTAGTCGATGTACTTGTGTTGCTTAAGTGAAGCGGAGTGTTTGGATTTGGCACGAACGGAAGGTGGAGCAGCCCCTTCATCATTCGACATCGAATCCGAATCGATGCCGGTCTCCATCAGGAGAACCTCATCGTCGATGTCAAACTCCGGCACTTCTTTACTGAGAGCCATTGTTATAGTCCTTTGGTGAGTTCGACCCCAAGCTCAAGCGACGCCTTTATCCTTGGCAACGCTGGAGCCTGTCCCCTCTACGCGACGGAACAGGCTGGTCTGCAAATCAACGTCTTGGCAGGAACTGCAGCGGATCTACAGGTTTACCTTGTCGGCGAATCTCAAAATGCAGTTTCACCCGGTCTGTACCCGTTGACCCCATTTCGGCAATTGTCTGTCCGACTTTGACCTGCTGCCCCTCCCGTACCAACAGCCGACGGTTGTGTCCGTAAGCACTGACGTAGGTTTCGCTGTGTTTGATGATGACTAATTCGCCGTAGCCCCTTAAGCCACTCCCGGCGTAAACCACCGTCCCATCAGACGCAGCTAAAACAGGCTGTCCCAAATCCCCGGCGATATCAATTCCTTTATTCAAACTACCGTTTGAAGAGAATTTTCCAATCAGAATGCCATTAGATGGCCATCCCCAGCCGGTCGGGGCCGGGCCGGGTGGAGGCAATGGAGCCGGTGCCGGCTTGTTGGCGACGGACGGTATAACCGTCGTCGAAGCGGCCCCGGAACCGGTGGTTGTGGTGGTCGTCGTGCCATTCGCCTGGCGCCGGATTATCGTGGTTTTGCTCGACGAGGACGGTGCCGAACTACTGCTGCTGGCCACGGCAGTCGACGTTGAACCCGGACGTCCATCAAAGCGAATCGTCTGACCCGGGTGGATCGTGTACGGCGTAGGAATATTGTTCCGGGCAGCGAGGGCTTTGTAGTCCCAGCCGTAACGAAACGCGATGGAAAACATCGTGTCACCCGGACGGACTACATACTGTCCGGTCGTCACTGTAGGACGCTGGGCGACCGCATTGTTGCGATCGACGACCCGAACGTTGTTCGATTTGGTGCTGGAGCAACCGACCAGCAAGGTGCTCAAGACAAGGCCAGTCACCAGGCGCTGAAAGCTCGTGTTACCCATACGCTGCGCAATGACTGTGAGACTCACCCGCCGCTCCCTTTGTGGTGGCTGAAAAAATATGGAATGCCGATTTCGGCTTGTAGCTTCGCAAGTATAACGGGCGAATCCGGCTTTACCTTTAATGAAGCGATATCGCTCGGCGCACACGTTTGCTCATGGACGATGAATTCTGTTTATACAATCGGTGCCGCTGTAAGACAGGCGCACTCGCAAGGAATTCAGCGCCGAAAAACAAATGCTCAGGCCAGTGGCCCGTTGAGCAATGGCACGAATCGCACCGCCCCGAGAACGTGCCGGGAGAAGCCGTTTTCTTCGCGCACGATCAACATCAATTGCTGAACTTCGCCTGAGCCGACCGGGATGACCATCCGCCCGCCCGGTGCCAGCTGATCGAGCAGCGCCTGGGGAACATCGGTCGCCACAGCCGTAACGATGATGCCGTTGTACGGCGCCAGCGCCGGCCAGCCTTCCCAGCCATCACCCCAGCGGAACACCACGTTGCGCAGGTTGAGCTCGACCAGGCGTTCCTTGGCCCGGTCCTGCAGCACCTTGATCCGCTCGACGGAGAACACCCGTTCGACCAGTTGCGACAACACCGCCGTCTGGTAACCGGAACCGGTGCCGATTTCCAGTACCTTGTCCAGCGGCCCCGCCTCGAGCAGCAACTCGCTCATGCGCGCAACCATATAAGGCTGGGAGATGGTCTGGTTGTGGCCGATCGGCAGCGCGGTGTCTTCGTAGGCACGGTGGGCCAGCGCTTCGTCGACGAAGAGATGGCGCGGCGTGCGGCGGATCACTTCCAGCACGTTCGCGTTGGACAGCCCTTCTTCATATAGACGCTGAATCAGGCGCTCACGGGTGCGCTGGGAGGTCATCCCGATGCCGCTGCGCAACCGGTCGTCTTGTTCACGAGCCATCAGTTGAGCCCCTCCAGCCAGCCGTCGAGACTTCTGAAAGCATCATTGAAGGTGCGATCGAGCTGCAACGGAGTGATGGAAACGTAGCCCTGCATCACCGCATGGAAATCGGTACCCGGCCCGCCGTCCTCTGCATCGCCGGCGGCAGCAATCCAGTAACCGGCCTTGCCACGGGGATCGACCACTTTCATCGGCGCTGCCGCACGAGCGCGATGCCCCAGGCGCGTCAGCTGAATGCCGCGAATGTGATCGAGAGGCAGATTGGGGATGTTCACGTTCAGTACCGTGCGCGGTGGCAGATCGAGCCCGGCGTGGGCTTCGACCAGTTTGCGCGCAAAGTAGGCGGCGGTGGGCAGATTGTCCACCTGCCGGGAAGCCAGCGAGAAGGCAAACGATGGGCGTTCGAGAAAACGGCCTTCAAGGGCCGCCGCCACTGTCCCGGAATACAACACATCGTCGCCCAGGTTGGCGCCGAGGTTGATGCCCGAAACCACCATGTCCGGTTCACGTTCCAGCAAACCGTTGAGCCCCAGATGCACGCAGTCGGTCGGCGTGCCGTTGAGACTGATGAAACCGTTGGCCAGGTATTGCGGGTGCAGCGGACGATCCAGTGTCAGCGAACTGCTGGCACCGCTTTTGTCCTGTTCCGGGGCGATAACCACGCATTCGGTGTAATCCGCCAGCGCAGCATAAAGCGCGGCAAGACCGGGCGCAGTCACCCCATCGTCGTTAGAAATCAGAATACGCATGGGCTGTCCGTCTGCCCCACCGGCACCAGATCAACGAGTTCGCGCACCAATACGGTGGCGAAGCATCCGGCCGGGAGGACGAATTCCAGTTGCAGAATGTCAGGCTCGGGATAATGCCACGTCAACCCGCCAATGGGCAGCCGCAGGATACGACGTTCGTGGCTCATACCGGCATTAATCAACCAATCGCGCAGATCCGCCTCACGTGCGGCGATTGCCTGCTCCAGATCATGGACAGCGCCGGCGGCCGGTGAGTCACCTTCGCCCCACTGTGGCCCGGTCGGATGCAGATCGAGAATCGCCAGGCGCGGGTCGCTGCACTCGGCAACACCGGCCGGGAAAAAGCTGCGGCTGTCGGTGAACGCCAGCAGATCGCCGACCTGGGCGCGCTGCCAGGTGCCATCGGCAACACGCGCCGCCAGCACCTGGTTGAACAGAAAGCTGCGTGCGGTCGACAGCAGGCGCGAACGCACATTGCGCTGCTCCGGCAAAGCCTTGCGCGCCGCCCATGAACGGGCATCGACGACATTGCCACCGTCATGGCCGAAACGCTGGGCGCCGAAGTAGTTCGGGATGCCTTGTTTGGCAATCAGTTGCAGACGCTCATCGATGGCGGCCTTGTCGCCATTGAACTGGGTCAGGCGCAAGGTGAAACCGTTGGCCGAATGCGCGCCGCGTTGCAGCTTGCGCTTGTGGCGGGTGGTCTTGAGGATCTTCAGGGTGTCGTTTTCCGCCGCCGACAGGTCCGGGTCAGCCTTGCCCGGCAGTTGCACGCTGAACCACTGGCGGGTCAGCGCCTGACGGTCTTTCAGGCCGGCATAGCTGACCGTGCGCAACGGCACACCGGCCGCCTTGGCAATGCGTCGAGCTGCTTCTTCGGTGTTCAGACCGCGCTTTTCCACCCAGATCCACAGGTGCTCGCCGTCACCGCTGAACGGAATGTCGAGGACTTCGTCGACCTGGAAATCTTCAGCGATGGCTTTCAGTACCGCGGTGCCGAGCGCATCGCCATAGGCCCGCGGGCCAAGCAGTTGCAGTTCGTTCATGCGCGCAGCAACAAGGCAACGGAATGCACGGCGATGCCTTCTTCGCGACCGACGAAGCCGAGCTTCTCGGTGGTGGTGGCTTTCACGTTCACTTGATCCAGTTCTACTTGCAGATCCGCGGCAATCAGCGCGCGCATCGCTTCGATATGAGGGGCCATTTTCGGGGCCTGGGCAACGATGGTGTTGTCGACGTTGCCGACTTTCCAGCCTTTGGCGTGGATCAGGCTGACCACATGACGCAACAACACACGGCTGTCGGCGCCCTTGAATTGCGGGTCGGTGTCCGGGAAATGCTTGCCGATATCACCCAGCGCCGCCGCGCCGAGCAAGGCATCGCTCAAGGCATGCAGCAGGACGTCACCGTCGGAGTGAGCGAGCAGCCCGAAGCAGTGTGCGATTCGCACGCCGCCCAGAGTAATGAAATCGCCTTCAGCGAAACGGTGCACATCATAGCCGTGGCCAATACGCATAAAAAAACGCCCCGAATTTTGTCAGGGCGTGATTCTACCTGCATTAGGCCTTGAGGGCGCGTGCGTGATGTTGCAAGTGGTCGTCTATGAAGCTGGCGATGAAGAAATAGCTGTGGTCGTAGCCCGGTTGCAGGCGCAACGTCAACGGATGACCCGCCTGTTTTGCCGCTTGTTGCAGGGCTTCCGGTTTGAGCTGGGTGGCGAGGAAATCGTCGCGATCACCTTGATCGACCAACAACGGCAGTTTCTCGTCCGCTTCGGCGATCAGTGCACAGGCATCCCATTCGCGCCATTTAGAACGGTCTTCGCCCAGATAGCGGGTGAATGCCTTCTGGCCCCACGGGCAATCCATTGGGTTGTTGATTGGCGAAAACGCCGACACCGACTGGTAACGCCCCGGATTGCGCAACGCACAGACCAGTGCACCGTGACCGCCCATGGAGTGACCGCTGATGCTGCGCTTGTCCGACGCCGGGAAATGCGCTTCAACCAGTGAAGGCAATTCCTGCACGACATAGTCATGCATCCGATAGTGCCGCGACCATGGTTCCTGCGTGGCATTCAGGTAGAACCCGGCACCGAGGCCGAAATCCCACGCGCCATCAGGGTCACCCGGTACATCGGCGCCACGGGGGCTGGTGTCCGGAGCCACGATGATCAACCCCAGTTCGGCTGCCATGCGCATGGCGCCGGCCTTCTGCATGAAGTTCTCGTCCGTGCAGGTCAGGCCCGACAGCCAGTACAGCACCGGCAGCTTGCCGCCCTGCTCTGCCTGCGGCGGCAGATACACGGCGAACACCATGTCGCAACCCAGTACTTCGGAGCGATGGCGATAGCGCTTGTGCCAGCCGCCGAAACTCTTCTGACAGGAGATGTTTTCCAGACTCATGTAGGACTCCTACGCAGTCACGGCTGCACATTGGCCGCCGTGACATCGCGATTGATCAGAAATGAATGACGGTGCGGATGCTCTTGCCTTCGTGCATCAGGTCGAAGGCCTTGTTGATGTCTTCCAGGCCCATGGTGTGAGTGATGAAGGTGTCCAGCGGGATTTCGCCGCTCTGAGCCATGTCGACATAGCTTGGCAATTCGGTACGACCACGCACGCCACCGAACGCCGAACCGCGCCAGACGCGACCGGTCACCAGCTGGAACGGACGGGTGGCGATTTCCTGGCCGGCACCGGCAACACCGATGATCACCGACTCGCCCCAACCTTTATGGCAGCACTCGAGGGCCGCACGCATTAGTTGCACGTTGCCGATGCATTCGAAGGAGAAATCGACGCCGCCGTCGGTCATGTCGACGATCACTTCCTGGATCGGACGATCGAAGTCTTTCGGGTTCACGCAGTCGGTAGCACCCAGTTGCCTGGCGATTTCGAACTTGGCCGGGTTGATGTCGATGGCGATGATGCGCGAGGCCTTGGCCTTCACCGCGCCAATCACCGCCGACAGACCGATGCCGCCAAGACCGAAAATGGCCACGGTGTCACCCGGCTTGACCTTGGCGGTGTTGATCACCGCACCGATACCGGTGGTCACGCCGCAACCGAGCAGGCAGACCTTTTCCAGCGGTGCATCCTTGGAGATCTTGGCCACGGAGATTTCCGGTAGCACGGTGTACTCGGAGAAGGTCGAGGTACCCATGTAGTGGAAAATCGTTTGGCCCTTGTAGGAAAAGCGCGAAGTGCCATCCGGCATCAGGCCCTTGCCCTGGGTGGCGCGAATTGCCTGGCAGAGGTTGGTCTTGCCCGACTTGCAGAATTTGCACTGGCCGCACTCCGGGGTGTACAGCGGGATCACGTGGTCGCCGACAGCAACAGAGGTCACGCCCTCGCCGATTGCTTCAACGATGGCACCGCCTTCGTGGCCGAGGATCGACGGAAAGATACCTTCCGGGTCAGCGCCGGACAGGGTGTAGGCGTCAGTGTGGCAAACCCCGGAAGCCACCACGCGCAGCAACACTTCACCGGCCTTGGGCATGGCGACATCGACTTCTACGATTTCCAGCGGCTTCTTGGCCTCGAAGGCAACGGCGGCGCGCGACTTGATCATGCTGACTCTCCAGTGAATCCATTGAATAAAAAAACAGACTGGCAGTGTAGTCCAGCGCCGTTTGATGAATAATCCGGACAAAAGCAAAACATTATTGCCATACAGGGATAATCCCCATGTCCGAAAACCGCTGGGAAGGCATCGACGAGTTCGTTGCCGTCGCCGAATGCAGCCAGTTCACGGCTGCTGCCGAACGCCTGGGCGTGTCTTCCTCGCACATCAGTCGACAAATCGTACGGCTGGAAGAGCGTTTGCAGACACGACTGCTCTACCGCAGTACCCGGCGCGTCACGCTGACAGAAGCCGGCCAGACGTTTCTGCAACATTGCCAGCGCCTGCAGGATGGTCGCGAAGAAGCGCTGCGCGCGGTCGGTGATTTGACCAGCGAACCCAAAGGCATGCTGCGCATGACCTGCGCCGTGGCCTACGGCGAGCGCTTCATTGTGCCGCTGGTGACCCGATTCATGGGGCACTATCCACAACTGCGCATCGATATCGAACTGACCAACCGGCAACTCGATCTGGTGCATGAAGGCCTGGATCTGGCGATCCGCCTCGGGCGTCTTCAGGATTCCCGGCTGGTGGCGACTCGTCTGGCCCCACGGCGCATGTACCTCTGCGCGTCGCCGTCCTACCTCGAACGGTACGGTCGGCCACACAGTTTGTCGGAACTGAGCCGGCACAATTGCCTGATCGGCAGCTCGGATATCTGGCAACTGGAACAGAACGGGCGGGAATTTTCCCAGCGGGTACAGGGAAACTGGCGCTGCAACAGTGGGCAAGCGGTGCTGGATGCAGCGCTACAAGGCGTGGGTTTGTGTCAATTGCCGGATTATTACGTGCTGGAGCATTTGCACAGCGGTGCGTTGATCTCTTTGCTGGAAGCGCATCAACCACCAAATACGGCGGTGTGGGCGCTGTATCCACAGCAAAGGCACCTTTCGCCGAAGGTGCGCAAACTGGTGGATTTTCTCAAGGAAGGTTTGGCCGAACGGCCGGAATACCGGATTTAACGGCGGTTCGCCCAGCGCTGGCGCAACCATTCGAGGTCTTCCGGGCGGGTGACTTTCAGGTTATCCGCACGCCCTTCGATAAGGCGTGGTGCCATGCCGGCCCACTCCATCGCCGAGGCCTCATCGGTGATCAGCGCATCGGCCACCAGACTGTCCGCCAGTGCGCGGTGTAAGGCACCGAGGCGGAACATCTGCGGCGTATAGGCCTGCCAGATCACGCTGCGATCCACGGTTTCGACCACACGACCGTGCTTGTCGACCCGCTTCAGGGTGTCGCGCGCCGGTACGGCCAGCAAACCGCCCACTGAATCGTCGGCAAGTTCTGAAAGTAATTTATCGAGATCGTCACGGCTCAGATTGGGCCGTGCCGCATCGTGCACCAGCACCCAATCCTCATCGTCGGCGCCTTGCGCATGCAAATGCAGCAAGGCGTTGAGCACCGAACCGGAACGCTCGGCGCCGCCATCGACCCGTTGAATGCGCGGATCGCTGGCGCTGGCCAGGTTCGGCCAATAAGGATCATCGACAGCAAGACTGACCACCAGCCCCTTGAGGCTCGGGTGATCGAGGAAACAGCCGAGGCTGTGTTCGAGAATTGTGCGCCCGCCCAGTTGCAGGTATTGCTTGGGACGGTCCGCGGCCATACGGGCACCGACGCCCGCGGCAGGAATCACGGCCCAGAAGGCCGGCAGGGAATCGATCATTGGGCCAACTGGTAAAGGGTTTCGCCGTCCTTGACCATGCCCAGTTCGTGACGAGCCCGCTCTTCAACGGTCTCCATGCCTTTTTTCAACTCGCTGACTTCAGCGTCCATCACCCGGTTGCGCTCCAGCAGGGCTTCGTTCTCGGCGTGTTGATCAGCGATCTGCTGATTCAGTTCGGCAACTTGCGCCAGACTGCCATTGCCCACCCACAGGCGGTACTGCAGACCGGCCAGCAGCAAGAGCAAGACGAGAAACAACCAGTAAGGACTGCGCATCGAATATCAGGTATCCAGTGAAAAAAGACAGCCACGCAAAAACTTTGAAGCATCTGATAGCACGAAGCCTGGAATATCCAGGCTTGTGCATATAAGGCATCAGATTAGTGGCAAATCCATCGCTGTCACGACTTTTCCGACACAATCCGGTGTCTTTTTACCATGTAGCGATCAGCCGCGGAACTCGCTGCGACCGTTGTACTTGGCTTTGCCATTCAACTGCTCTTCGATACGCAGCAGTTGGTTGTACTTGGAAACGCGGTCGGAACGGCACAGCGAGCCGGTCTTGATCTGGCCAGCCGAAGTACCCACGGCCAGGTCGGCGATGGTCGAATCTTCGGTTTCGCCCGAACGGTGCGAGATCACCGCAGTGTAACCGGCAGCCTTGGCCATCTGGATGGCTTCCAGTGTTTCGGTCAGGGTGCCGATCTGGTTGAACTTGATCAGGATCGAGTTGGCGATCTTTTTATCGATGCCTTCTTTCAGGATCTTGGTGTTGGTCACGAACAGGTCGTCACCGACCAGCTGGGTCTTCTCGCCGATCTTGTCGGTGAGGATCTTCCAGCCAGCCCAGTCGGACTCGTCCAGACCATCTTCGATGGAGATGATCGGGTAACGCTCGGTCAGGCCTTTCAGGTAGTCGGCGAAACCTTCAGCGGTGAACACCTGGCCTTCGCCGGACAGGTTGTACTTGCCGTCTTCGAAGAATTCGCTGGCCGCGCAGTCCAGAGCCAGGGTCACGTCGGTGCCCAGCTTGTAACCGGCGTTGGCAACGGCTTCGGAGATCACTTTCAGTGCGTCTTCGTTGGAAGCCAGGTTCGGCGCGAAACCGCCTTCGTCACCAACAGCGGTGCTCAGGCCACGGGCCTTCAGCACGGCTTGCAGGTGATGGAAAATCTCGGTGCCCATGCGCAGACCTTCCGAGAAAGACTTGGCGCCAACCGGCTGAACCATGAATTCCTGGATGTCGACGTTGTTGTCGGCGTGTTCGCCACCGTTGATGATGTTCATCATCGGAACCGGCATCGAGTACACACCCGGAGTGCCGTTCAGGTTGGCGATGTGTGCGTACAGTGGCAGGTCCTGATCCTGTGCAGCCGCCTTGGCCGCAGCCAGGGAAACGGCGAGGATGGCGTTGGCGCCCAGGGTTGCCTTGTTTTCGGTACCGTCGAGCTTGATCATCGCGTGATCCAGGGCTTTCTGGTCGCTCGGGTCGGTGCCCAGCAGCAGATCGCGGATCGGACCGTTGATGTTGGCTACCGCCTTGAGCACGCCCTTGCCCAGGTAACGGCTCTTGTCGCCATCACGCAGCTCGAGCGCTTCACGCGAGCCAGTGGATGCACCGGACGGCGCGCAAGCGCTGCCGATGATGCCGTTGTCGAGAAGCACGTCCGCTTCCACGGTGGGATTGCCACGGGAGTCGAGAACTTCACGACCTTTGATGTCGACGATTTTTGCCATTGTTGTAAACACTCCAAAGTTGACGAAAACGACGCAGCTAGAGGAAATCTTTTGACCGTCGGCAAGTGGTGTACAGCGGGCAGCTTGCAGACGACAACGCTCATACCCGAGGGCATGAGCGACAAATCGTGCGGTACTTTACCGGAGAATTGAGGTTTACGCGGTTTCTACCGTCGGAAAACTCTTCACCAGTTCGTCCAGGGCTTTGAGCTGGGCCAGGAATGGCTCCAGTTTGTCCAGACGCAAGGCGCAAGGGCCGTCGCATTTGGCGTTGTCCGGGTCCGGGTGCGCTTCGAGGAACAGACCCGCCAGCGACTGGCTCATGCCCGCCTTGGCCAGGTCGGTGACCTGGGCGCGGCGACCGCCGGCGGAGTCGGAACGACCGCCAGGCATTTGCAGCGAATGGGTCACGTCGAAGAATACCGGGTACTCGAACTGCTTCATGATGCCGAAGCCGAGCATGTCCACCACGAGGTTGTTGTAGCCGAAGCTTGAACCACGCTCGCAGAGGATCAATTGATCGTTACCCGCTTCCACGCACTTGTTCAGGATGTGTTTCATTTCCTGAGGCGCGAGGAACTGGGCTTTCTTGATGTTGATCACAGCATTGGTCTTGGCCATCGCGACGACCAGATCGGTCTGGCGCGACAGGAAGGCCGGCAGCTGGATGATGTCGCAGACCTCAGCGACGACCGCGGCCTGGTCAGGCTCGTGGACGTCGGTGATGATCGGCACGCCGAAGGCTTGTTTGATGTCCTGGAAGATGCGCATGCCCTCTTCCAGGCCAGGACCGCGATAGGAGGTCACAGAAGAACGGTTGGCCTTGTCGAAGCTGGCCTTGAACACGTAAGGGATACCGAGTTTTTCGGTGACCTTCACGTACTCTTCGCAAACCTGCATGGCCATGTCACGGCTTTCCAGCACGTTCATGCCGCCGAACAGCACCATGGGTTTGTCGTTGGCAATCTCGATGTCGCCGACGCGGATAATCTTCTGTGCCATCGGGTTACGCCTTCTTCTGGTGTTGAGCCAACGCTGCTTTCACGAAACCGCTGAACAGCGGGTGACCGTCACGCGGAGTCGAGGTGAATTCCGGGTGGAACTGGCAAGCGACGAACCATGGATGATCCGGTGCTTCGACCACTTCAACCAGCGCTGCATCGGAAGAACGACCGGAAATCTTCAGGCCGGCCTCGATGATTTGCGGCAGCAGGTTGTTGTTCACTTCGTAACGGTGACGGTGACGCTCGACAATCACATCCTTGCCGTAGCAGTCGTGCACCTTGGAGCCGGCTTCGAGCAGGCATTCCTGTGCGCCGAGGCGCATGGTGCCGCCCAGGTCGGACGCTTCGGTACGCACTTCAACGGCGCCGGTGGCGTCTTCCCACTCGGTGATCAGACCGACAACCGGATGGCCGCTGGCACGATCGAACTCGGTGGAGTTGGCGTCTTTCCAGCCCAGCACGTTACGGGCGAACTCGATGACCGCCACTTGCATGCCCAGGCAGATACCCAGGTACGGAACCTTGTTTTCGCGAGCGTATTGAACGGCAGTGATCTTGCCTTCCACGCCACGCAGACCGAAGCCACCCGGTACGAGGATCGCGTCCACGCCTTCCAGCAGCGCGGTGCCCTGGTTCTCGATGTCTTCGGAATCGATGTAGCGCAGGTTGACCTTGGTGCGGTTGGTGATGCCGGCGTGACTCATCGCTTCGATCAGCGACTTGTAGGCGTCCAGCAGTTCCATGTACTTGCCGACCATCGCGATGGTGACTTCGTGCTCAGGGTTCAGCTTGGCATCGACGACCTTTTCCCACTCGGAAAGGTCGGCGCCATTGCATTGCAGGCCGAAACGCTCGACGACGAAATCGTCCAGACCCTGGGCGTGCAGCACGGCCGGGATCTTGTAGATGGTGTCGACGTCTTCCAGGGAGATCACCGCACGCTCTTCAACGTTGGTGAACAGCGCGATCTTGCGACGCGACGAGACGTCCACCGGATGGTCGGAGCGGCAGATCAGCACGTCTGGCTGCAGACCGATCGAACGCAGCTCTTTTACGGAGTGCTGGGTCGGCTTGGTCTTGGTCTCGCCAGCGGTGGCGATGTACGGAACCAGGGTCAGGTGCATCAGCATCGCGCGCTTGGAACCGACTTCCACACGCAGTTGGCGGATGGCTTCGAGGAACGGTTGCGATTCGATGTCGCCAACGGTACCGCCGATTTCCACCAGGGCCACGTCAGCATCGCCGGCACCCTTGATGATGCGGCGCTTGATTTCGTCGGTGATGTGCGGAATCACCTGGATGGTTGCACCCAGGTAGTCACCACGGCGTTCTTTGCGCAGCACGTGCTCGTAGACACGGCCGGTGGTGAAGTTGTTGTTCTGGGTCATGGTCGTGCGGATGAACCGCTCGTAGTGGCCCAGGTCCAGGTCGGTCTCGGCGCCGTCGTGGGTGACGAACACTTCACCGTGCTGGAACGGGCTCATGGTGCCCGGGTCGACGTTGATGTACGGATCCAGCTTCAGCATGGTGACCTTAAGCCCCCGCGCCTCCAGGATGGCCGCCAATGAAGCCGATGCAATGCCTTTCCCCAAAGAAGAAACAACACCGCCCGTGACGAATATGTAGCGCGTCATGAAAAACCCTAGAAGTCTGCGTTAAAGCGGTCCGAGCCGCCGGGGAAAGCGAAGGAAGGCCGAAGCCCCCGATCACCTGCATTAATCACAGTGCACCTTTCAAAAAAACCGCCGCGTTGGGACAGACCGGAAGTGAAAACACCGGTACGTTGCTCGCTACACATTTTTTGGAATCGCCCAGCAAAGACTGCTTGGTAATCGGCAACTCCTGCAATTCAGGCGAATCCACAGAAGTTGTATCAAGAAGGGAGCGTAGTCTACCGGAATGCCCCCTTCATCTCAAACCTTGATCTTCGTCAGAAGGCTGCCAATGCAATCGCCAGCCTTCCGGTGGATTGCTGTCGAGCCCCGGCAGGTTCGCCACGGCGAGCAATTCTTCACCGCGAAACAGCAGCGGCAATCTGCCACGCACGAAGCCCGGCACCGCGCGCTCATTGAGCAGGCGCTTGAGATCGCGATGTCCGCGATCCGCCAGATGCATCACCTCGCCGCCCTGCCGATAGCGGATCTGCAGCGGCCCTGCGGGAGTCTGACCGCTGAACATGACACGCCCGTTATCGGGCAAGCGTAGCGCCAGCGACGTCTCGTGCCAGTCGCCACTGACCACCGGCGTGCGCAGCCAGTGGCCGCTGAGCCACCACAGGCGACCGGCGCTGCGGTGCAACTCGCCATCTGCCAGACGCCAGACCGGAGCGGCATCGTTACCGGCATCGCGCAGATCGATCCAACCCGACCAATGGTCGGTATCCGGCAGTCGGGTGAGCGGTTCAAGCCAGTGACTGAGCGCATTGCGCTGGCGCGCATCGGACAACCCGGCGATGGCCCCAAACTCCAGTGATGGCAATCCCGACCACCCGAACTCACCGGGCAAGCTCGCTTGAGCCAGATCGATCTGCGCCAGCTCATCGAGCAAACCTTGCGCCTCCCGTAAATGCGCCGCACTGCGGGCCATGCTAGCGTGAGCCTGCGGCCAGCGACCGGTCAGCAACGGCATGACCTGATGGCGCAGATAGTTGCGCGAGAACTGTCGATCCTGATTCGACGGATCCTCCACCCAACGCAGATCATGATCCCGCGCATAGGCTTCCAGTTCGGCACGCGTGATGTCGAGCAACGGTCGAACCAGACTGCCCTGCCCCACCGCTCGTTGCGCCGGCATGCCGGACAGACCGCGCACCCCGGCGCCTCGCAGCAACCGGAACAACAGGGTTTCTGCCTGATCGTCGCGGTGCTGGCCCGTTATCAAGACATCATTGATCCGAGTCGCCGAAGTGAATGCAGCGTAACGCGCATCCCGCGCCGCACGCTCAAGGCTGGCGCCCCCTTGCACGGTCACGTGAACAATCTGTAATGGAATGCCCAAGGCGTCACAGACAGCCTGGCAATGCGCCGGCCACGCGTCGGCCGCGGCTTGAAGGCCGTGATGGACATGGATGGCGCTTAGCGCTGGAAGGGATTCGGATTTGGCGAGCGTTGCCAGAAGGTGCAGCAGGACGGTGGAGTCGAGGCCGCCCGAGAAAGCGATACGCCAATGGGCCGCACCGAGCCAGGGCTTGAGATTACGCAAAAGCCTGGAAGGCAAATCAATCGAGGGCTGACCCATTTTTCTACCTTTTCACAAACCAAATGTGGGAGCGGGCTTGCTCGCGAAAGCGGTGAAACAGCCAACACAGTCGTTGAATGTTACATCGCATTCGCGGGCAAGCCCGCTCCCACAGTGTTTTGCATCGCTGGCCGAAACGGCTCGTCTTAGAGACCGTAGCTCATCAGACGATCGTAACGACGCTTGAGCAGCGCTTCGTTGTCGAGCTTCTTCAGCATCGCCAGTTGCGAGCTCAGCTCGGCACGGATCGAGGCAGCTGCAGCCGCCGGATCGCGGTGGGCGCCGCCCAGAGGCTCGCCGATCACTTTGTCGACGATGCCCAGGCCTTTCAGACGCTCGGCGGTGATGCCCATCGCTTCAGCGGCATCCGGCGCCTTTTCTGCGGTTTTCCACAGAATCGAAGCGCAACCTTCCGGCGAGATCACCGCGTAGGTCGAGTACTGCAGCATGTTCAGCTGATCGCAGACACCGATCGCCAGTGCGCCGCCGGAACCACCTTCACCGATCACGGTGGCGATGATCGGGGTTTTCAAACGAGCCATGACGCGCAGGTTCCAGGCGATCGCTTCGCTCTGGTTGCGCTCTTCGGCGTCGATGCCAGGGTAGGCGCCCGGAGTGTCGATGAAAGTCAGGATCGGCATCTTGAAACGCTCGGCCATTTCCATCAGGCGGCAAGCCTTGCGGTAGCCTTCCGGACGCGGCATGCCGAAGTTGCGGCGTACCTTTTCACGCACTTCACGGCCCTTCTGGTGACCGATCACCATCACTGGCTGGTCTTCCAGACGTGCCACGCCGCCCACAATGGCCGCGTCGTCGGAGAAGTGACGGTCACCGTGCAGTTCGTCGAACTCGGTGAAGATGTGCTCGATGTAGTCCAGGGTGTATGGACGTTTCGGGTGACGTGCCAGACGTGCGATCTGCCAGCTGGTCAGCTTGCCGAAGATGTCTTCGGTGAGCGTCTTGCTCTTGTCCTGCAGGCGGGAGATCTCATCGCCGATATTCAGCGAATTGTCATTACCGACCAAGCGCAACTCTTCGATCTTGGCTTGCAGGTCGGCGATCGGCTGTTCGAAATCCAGGAAATTCGGGTTCATAGGCGTCCGTCTTGGGTCGTGTCCCAAGTGAGCTTGGGGCCGGCCGGTTGTCTATTCGCGCCCTACCTTAAGGGAGAGGCGCGCTGAGGTCGAGATTAAAAATTCAGGTTGTGGGCAGGCGGTTCGGTCTCACCTGCCGGTCAACGGTATTGGAGGAAGACGTTGTCTCGCCCGAACTGGTCACGCAGGGCTTGAATCAAGGCATCCGCCGGGTCGATCCGCCAGGTCTCGCCAAACTGCAGCAAGGTCTTCGCATCCGGGCTGGTGTATTCCATGGTGATCGGGCACGCCCCGCGATGACGCTTGAGCAAATCCCCCAACCAGCGTAGCTGATCGCCTTTCAGGTCCTGGGTCTGCAGTTTAAGGCGCAGACTCTCGGCCAGGTTGGTGCGCGCATCTTCCATGCTCATCACCCGCTTGACCCGCAGGCGCAGGCCGCCAGAGAAGTCATCGTTGCTGACCTCGCCTTCGACCACCACCATCGCATCGGTCTGCAACAGCGATTGCGCGGAGTGGAACGCATCGGCAAACAGCGACGCCTCGATCCGTCCGGAGCGGTCGTCGAGGGTGATGAAACCCATCTTGTCGCCTTTTTTGTTCTTCATCACCCGCAGGGCAATGATCATCCCCGCCACGGTCTGGGTGTCCCGGGCCGGTTTCAGGTCGATGATGCGCTGGCGGGCAAAACGACGGATTTCGCCTTCGTATTCGTCGATCGGGTGGCCGGTCAGGTACAGGCCGAGGGTGTCTTTTTCACCCTTGAGGCGCTCCTTGAGCGTCAGCTCCTTGGCCTTGCGGTGCAGCGCGTAAACGTCTGCGTCCTCTTCGACGAACAACCCGCCGAACAGGTCGGCGTGGCCACTGTCGCGGGTGCGTGCAGTCTGTTCGGCCGACTTGATCGCCTCTTCCATCGCCGCCAGCAAGACCGCGCGGTTGCGGTCGATGTTGGCCTGATACGCCTTTTGCTCGTCATGGAAGTACGGGCCGAGACGATCCAGCGCGCCGCTGCGGATCAGGCCGTCCAGCGTACGCTTGTTGATGCGCTTGAGGTCGACCCGGGCGCAGAAGTCGAACAGATCCTTGAACGGACCGGCCTGACGCGCTTCGGTAATCGCCTCCACCGGGCCTTCGCCGACGCCTTTGATCGCGCCCAGGCCGTACACGATGCGGCCCTCGTCGTTCACCGTGAACTTGAACTCCGAAGTGTTCACGTCCGGCGCGTCGAGGCGCAGCTTCATCGTGCGCACTTCCTCGATCAAGGTCACGACCTTGTCGGTGTTGTGCATATCCGCCGACAGTACCGCAGCCATGAACGGCGCCGGGTAGTGAGCCTTCAGCCAGGCGGTCTGGTACGACACCAGGCCGTAGGCGGCGGAGTGGGATTTGTTGAAGCCGTAACCGGCGAATTTCTCTACCAGGTCGAAAATGTTACCAGCCAGGTCCGCGTCGATATTGTTCGACGCACAACCCTCAATGAAACCGCCGCGCTGCTTGGCCATTTCCTCGGGTTTTTTCTTACCCATCGCCCGACGCAGCATGTCCGCACCACCGAGGGTGTAACCGGCCATGACCTGGGCGATCTGCATCACCTGTTCCTGATACAGGATGATGCCGTAGGTCGGCGCCAGTACCGGCTGCAGGCCCTCGTACTGGTAATCCGGGTGCGGATACGCCAGTTCAGCGCGACCGTGCTTGCGGTTGATGAAGTCATCCACCATGCCGGACTGCAGCGGGCCCGGACGGAACAGGGCCACCAGTGCGATAAGGTCTTCGAGGCAGTCGGGCTTGAGCTTTTTGATCAGCTCTTTCATGCCGCGGGATTCAAGCTGGAACACCGCGGTGGTTTCAGCTTTTTGCAGCAACTGATAGGTCGGCTTGTCATCCAGCGGGATGAACGCGATATCCAGCGGCGGCTCGTTGACCTTGGCGCGGTCGCGGTTGATGGTTTTCAGCGCCCAGTCGATGATCGTCAGGGTCCGCAGGCCGAGGAAGTCGAACTTCACCAGACCGGCCGCCTCCACGTCGTCCTTGTCGAATTGGGTCACCAGACCGTCGCCGGCCTCGTCGCAATAGATCGGCGAGAAGTCGGTCAGTTTGGTCGGCGCGATCACCACACCACCGGCGTGTTTACCGACGTTACGCACCACGCCTTCGAGCTTGCGCGCCATCTCCCAGATTTCTGCCGCTTCTTCATCGACCTTGATGAAGTCGCGCAGGATTTCTTCCTGCTCGTAGGCTTTTTCCAGGGTCATGCCGACTTCGAACGGAATCATCTTCGACAGACGATCCGCCAGACCGAACGACTTGCCCTGGGCCCGCGCCACGTCCCGCACCACCGCCTTCGCCGCCATGGAACCGAAGGTGATGATCTGGCTAACGGCGTTGCGGCCGTACTTTTCGGCCACGTAATCGATTACCCGGTCGCGGCCGTCCATGCAGAAGTCGACGTCGAAGTCGGGCATGGATACCCGTTCCGGGTTGAGGAAACGTTCGAACAGCAGGTCATATTCCAGCGGGTCGAGGTCGGTGATCTTCTGTACATAGGCCACCAGCGATCCGGCACCCGAACCCCGGCCCGGGCCCACCGGCACGCCGTTGTTCTTGGCCCACTGGATAAAGTCCATCACGATCAGGAAGTAACCGGGGAATCCCATCTGGATGATGATATCCAGCTCGAAATTCAGCCGGTCGACATAGACCTGACGCTTGGCCTCGTAGTCCTCGGTGGTGTCCTTGGGCAGCAGTACGCTGAGACGCTCGTCCAGACCATCGAACGATACTTTGCGGAAATACTCGTCGATGGTCATGCCATCGGGAATCGGATAGTCCGGCAGGAAGTGCTTGCCCAGTTTCACGTCGATGTTGCAGCGCTTGGCGATCTCGACGGTGTTTTCCACCGCATCCGGCAAGTCGCTGAACAGCTCGGCCATTTCCTCGGCGCTTTTCAGGTACTGCTGATCGCTGTAATTCTTCGAGCGGCGCGGATCGTCGAGGGCCCGGCCCTCACCGATGCAGACGCGGGTTTCGTGGGCGGCGAAGTCTTCCTGCTTGATGAAGCGCACATCGTTGGTGGCAACCAGCGGCGCACCGAGCTTCTCGGCCAGGGCCACGGCGCCGTGCAGTTGCTCTTCATCGTTCGGGCGGTTGGTGCGCTGGATCTCCAGATAGAAACGATCCGGGAATACCGACATCCACTCACGGGTCAGGACTTCGGCCTCGGCGGGGTTGCCGCCGATCATGGCCATGCCGATCTCGCCTTCTTTCGCGGCGGACAGCATGATCAGGCCTTCGTTGGCCTCGGCCACCCACTCGCGCTCGATGATGATCATGCCGTTGCGCTGACCATCGATGAAGCCACGGGAAATCAGCTCGGTCAGGTTGCGATAGCCCAGGGCGTTCATGACCAGCAGGCTGATCCGGCTCAGCGGGCCATCCGGGTCCTTGTTCGACAGCCACAGGTCGGCGCCGCAGATCGGCTTGATCCCCGCGCCCATGGTGTTTTTATAGAATTTGACCAGCGAACACATGTTGTTCTGGTCGGTAACCGCAACGGCCGGCATGCCCATGCCGGTCAGGGCCTTGACCAGCGGCTTGATCCGCACCAGCCCGTCGACCAGGGAGTATTCAGTGTGCAGGCGTAGATGAACGAATGAAGCCGGCATAGTGATCCTGTCCAGTTACATAGAGACAACAAGGCCCGGATTGTACCGGGCCCCGAATAAAACATCAGCCTCGCCGCTAAACCGGCGTGAGACCTTCAAGCGCCTCGTAAGCCTGCCGCACCGGGGCAAACGAACGTCGGTGAATCGGCGTCGGCCCGAGGCGGACCAGCGCTTCCAGATGAACGGGCGTCGGATAGCCTTTATGACCACCAATGCCGTAACCCGGATAGATCAACTCGAACGCCGCCATCTCGCGGTCACGGCTGACCTTGGCCAGAATCGACGCGGCGGCGATGGCCGGAACCTTGCTATCGCCCTTGACCACCGCTTCGGAACGCATCGGCAGTTTCGGGCAGCGGTTGCCGTCGATCATCGCCAGTTTCGGCTGGATATGCAGGCCCGCCACTGCACGCTGCATGGCAAGCATGGTGGCGTGCAGGATATTCAGCTCGTCGATTTCTTCGACTTCGGCACGGGCAATGCACCAGCTCAGTGCCTTCTCGCAGATTTCGTCGTAGAGCTTTTCACGCTTGGCTTCGGTGAGTTTCTTCGAGTCGTTGAGACCAAGAATCGGCCGGTTGGGATCGAGGATCACTGCTGCCGTGACGACCGCACCGCACAAAGGGCCGCGACCGACTTCATCAACGCCGGCCACCAGTTCTTCGACTTCGGCGACCAGAGTGAAATCCAGGCCCATCTGCATGCTTGACTTGCTCATCGTGTTTGACCGATCAGGTTCAGAACGGCGTCAGCCGCCTGATTGGAGGCGTCCAGGCGCAGGGTGCGGTGGATTTCATCGAAGCCGCGAGTCTGTTCTTCACCGCCGTCGATCAGCGGCGACAGGGTCTGGGCCAGCGCCTCGACCGTCGCATCATCCTGCAACAATTCCGGCACCAGCAGTCGCTGGGCCAGCAGGTTCGGCAGGGAGACGTACGGGCTTTTGACCATGCGCTTGAGGATCCAGAACGTCAGCGGCGCAAGACGGTAAGCCACGACCATCGGGCGCTTGTACAGCAACGCTTCAAGGGTCGCCGTGCCCGACGCGATCAGGACCGCGTTGCACGCTGCGAGCGCCAAGTGGGACTTGCCGTCGAGCAAGGTCACTGGCAAATCGCGACCGGCCAGCAGCTCTTCAAGCTGGGCGCGACGCTCCGGATTGGCACATGGAATGACGAAGCGCAAACCCGGACGCAGGGCTCGCAGGCGTTCGGCGGTATCGAGAAAAAGCGCCCCCAGACGACTGACTTCGCCGCCCCGGCTACCGGGCATCAAAGCCACCAGCGGACCGTCAGGCAACCCCAGCTCGGCTCGCGCAGCGGCGCGATCGGCTTGCAGTGGAATGGTGTCGGCCAGCGTATGGCCGACGAACCTCACCGGCACGCCCTTCTCTTCGTAAAACTTTGCTTCGAACGGCAGCAGCGTGAGCATCAGGTCGCAGCCTTCGCGGATCTTCAGCACCCGCTTCTGCCGCCACGCCCACACCGAAGGGCTGACGTAGTGCACGGTCTTGATCCCAGCCCGACGCAGCTTGAGTTCGATGTTGAGGTTGAAATCCGGTGCATCGATGCCGATGAACACATCCGGCTTCTGTGCGATCAGGGTGGCGATCAGGTCCTTGCGGCGCTTGAGCAGCTCGCGCAACCGACCGAGGACCTCCACCAACCCCATGACCGACAAGCGCTCCATGGGGAAGTAGGAACTCAGGCCCTCGGACTGCATCAGGGGACCGCCAACGCCGATGAACTCGACCGCCGGATGCTGTGCCTTGAGGGCACGCATCAGACCGGCGCCCAAAATATCGCCGGAAGCCTCACCCGCCACCAGCGCAATACGCAGATTGGCCATGATCAGCGGGTGATGCCGCGAGACGACGACTGGATGGAGTCACGGAACACCGCGACTTCCGGGAACTGGGCGGCAGGCTCGGCCAGTTCGGCCAGCGCTTGCTCGACAGTCAGCCCCTGACGATAAACGGTTTTGTAGGCACGACGCAGGGCGTGAATCGCATCCTCGCTGAAACCGCGACGACGCATGCCTTCAAAATTCATGCTGCGCGCTTCAGCCGGGTTGCCGAACACCGTGACGAACGCCGGGACGTCCTTGCCAATGGCCGTTCCCATGCCGGAAAAGCTGTGGGCGCCGATGTGGCAATACTGATGCACCAGCGTGAAGCCGGACAGGATCGCCCAGTCCTCGACATGCACGTGGCCGGCCAGTGCCGTGTTGTTGACCAGGATGCAATGGTTGCCGATGACACTGTCGTGACCGATGTGGGCGTAAGCCATGATCAGGTTGTGATCACCCAGGGTGGTTTCGGAACGATCCTGAACCGTGCCACGGTGAATCGTCACGCCTTCACGGATAACGTTATGGTCACCGATCACCAGACGGGTCTCTTCACCCTTGTACTTCAGATCAGGCGTGTCTTCGCCTACCGAGGAAAACTGGTAGATGCGATTGTGCTTGCCGATTCGGGTCGGACCTTTGAGGATCACGTGTGGCCCGATCACTGTTCCCTCGCCGATTTCCACACCTGCGCCGATGATCGACCACGGGCCGACCTCGACACCTTCGGCCAGTACGGCCGAAGGATCGATGATTGCGCGAGGGTCAATCAAACTCATAGCTTGCGTTCCGCACAGATGATTTCAGCGGAGCAGACCGGCTTGCCATCGACCGAAGCCTGGCATTCGAACTTCCAGATCTGACGCTTGCAGCTGATGAACTTGGCTTCGAGGATCAACTGGTCACCCGGCAGCACCGGCTGACGGAAACGCAGTTTGTCGGAACCGACGAAATAGTAGAGGGTGCCATCGGCCGGTTTCACATCGAGCATCTTGAAACCGAGGATCCCGGCAGCCTGAGCCATTGCTTCGATAATCAGCACGCCCGGCATGATCGGGTGGGCCGGGAAGTGACCATTGAAGAACGGTTCGTTGATGCTGACATTCTTGTAGGCGCGAATGCGCTTGCCTTCCGTATCCAGCTCCACTACCCGGTCCACCAGCAGGAACGGGTAACGGTGAGGCAGGTATTCGCGAATCTCGTTGATGTCCATCATTTCGGGGGAAGCCTATGTAAAGATTGGGAGCGCGACTGACGCGCACTCCTCTAGCAAATCAAGGAGGCAGTCCAGAGGCTGTGCACACTTGATATGGAAATGGTATCAGCCTTCAGATGAAGCATTGCCGCCAGGGGTCACTTCCCCTGCGCGCTTTTCAAGCTGTTTCAAACGCCGCGCGAGGTCATCGAGCTGACGGATGCGCGCCGCGCTTTTACGCCATTCGGCAGCCGGCTGCATGGCTGTACCGGAAGAGTAGGCACCCGGCTCGGTAATCGAGTGAGTCACCATGGTCATCCCGGTCAGGAATACGTTGTCGCAAATATCGATGTGTCCTACCAGGCCGACACCGCCGGCGAGCATGCAGTGCTTGCCGATCTTGGTGCTGCCGGAAATCCCGACGCACGCGGCCATGGCGGTGTGATCACCGACCTGTACGTTGTGGGCGATCTGAATCTGGTTGTCGAGCTTCACACCATTGCCGATCACGGTGTCGGCCAACGCACCGCGGTCGATGGCGGTGTTCACGCCGATCTCCACATCGTCGCCGATGGTCACGCCACCGATCTGAGCGATTTTCTGCCAGATGCCTTTCTCGTTGGCAAAGCCGAAGCCTTCGCCACCAAGCACTGCACCGGACTGAATCACCACCCGCTTGCCGATACGCACATCGTGATACAGCGTCACCCGCGGAGCCAGCCAGCCGCCCTCGCCGATTTCACTGCGAGCACCGACAACGCAATGCGCACCGAGGGTTACACCGGCCCCGATCCGTGCACCCGCCTCGATCACCACAAAGGGGCCGATGCTGGCAGTCGGATCAACGACGGCGTCCGGCGCGATCACCGCACTCGGGTGGATACCGGCAGCGGATTTCGGTTTCGGATCGAACAGGTGGGAGATGCGGGCATAAGCCAGATAAGGATCCGGCACCACCAGTGCATTCCCGGCATAACCTTCGGCGTCCGCAGCCTTGAGCAACAGCGCTGCGGCTTGGGAGCCGGCCAGGTATTTGCGGTATTGGGGGTTTGCCAGAAAGCTCAACTGAGCTGGGCCAGCCTCCTGCAAGGTGGCTAGCCCAGTAATTTGCTGCTCGGGATCGCCACTCAGGGTGGCACCGAGGAACTCGGCCAACTGGCCGAGTTTGATAGTCACGGTCATGGGTTACTTCAGCTGATTCATGCGCTCGATAACCTGGCGCGTGATGTCGTACTGAGGTTTGACATCGATCACTGCGCCACGCTCGAACACCAGGTCAAAACCACCTTTCTTGATGACTTCTTCCACTGCGCTATCCAGTTTCGGCTTGAGCTGCTTGAGCATTTCACGGTCAGCAACAGCCTTGGCTTCGTTCAGTTCCTTGGATTGGAACTGGAAGTCACGGGCCTTTTGCTTGAATTCCAGCTCCAGACGCTCACGCTCGCCCTGTTGCATCTTGTCGCCGCCAGCCATCAGACGGTCCTGGATTCCCTTGGCGCTGCTTTCCAGCGTCTTCAGTTTGGTCAGTTGAGGACCGAACTTCTTCTCGGCATCCACGGCGTACTTCTTGGCCGCATCGGACTCCAGCAGAGCCATCTGATAGTTCAGAACAGCGATTTTCATGTCGGCAAACGCCGGACCTGCCACCAGTACGGAGGCCAGGAGAACCAATTGAGTCAACTTACGCACGATGTACTCCTACAAAATCCATTGTCGTTATCTTGGGTCAGACGCTTAGAACGTCTGGCCGAGGGAGAATTGGAACACCTGAGTTTCAGCGTTATCCGGTTTCTTGATCGGTGTGGCCAACGCGAAGCTCAAAGGTCCCAGTGCGGTAACCCAGGTCACGCCAACACCGACGGAACTGGCCATGTTGCTCAGGCTGATGTCGTTGCACTGGGTGCTGGACTTCGAACCGTCAGCATTCACAGAGTCCTTGCACTTGGAGTCAAACACGTTACCAACATCCCAGAACACGGAGGTGCGCAGGGAACGCTGATCCTTGACGAAAGGCAGCGGGAACAGAACTTCGACACCGCCCTGAATCAGGACGTTACCACCGAACGGCAGCGGATCCTGGTCCGGGTCAGGCAAAGTGCCCGGGTTTTTGCCCTTGCTAGGCGTACTGCGCGGACCAAGAGTACTGTCTTTGAAACCACGTACCGAGTTGAAACCACCAGCATAGTAGTTTTCATAGAACGGCAAGCCGTCGGTCGAACCGTAACCGTCGCCATAACCCAGTTCGGTGTGCAGGCGCAGGGTGTAGTTTTCGGTGAGTGGCTGGAACAGCTGACCACGGTAATCAAGTTTGTAGAACGACAGGTCACTGCCAGGAATCGTCGTTTCCAGGGTCAGACTCTGCGAACGGCCACGAGTTGGCAGCACACCTTTGTTCAGAGTGGACTCGGACCAGCCGGCCGAAGCCTTGAAGTTCAGGTACTGATCACCTTCCTTTCTAACGAAGTCGAAGATTTCGTCAACGGTGTAGGTACCGGTCTTGATCTTGTCCTGCTGAGCCGACAGACCGAAGGTCAGACGCGAAGTCTCGCTGATCGGATAACCAACGTTCACACCGGCACCCAGGCTGTCTACCGCATAGCTGGCTACGTCGACGTCGAGGTCTTTGTAGTCGGTGGTGCGATAGAAGGCGTTGTAACCCAGGCTCACGCCATCGGCGGTCCAGTAGGGGTCAACGTAGCCGAAGTTGTAACGGCTCTGGTATTCACTGCGGGTCAGGCCGACGCTGACGCGGTTACCGGTACCCAGGAAGTTGTTCTGGGTGATCGAACCACCGAGGATCAGACCGGCGCTCTGGGCAAAACCTACGCTGGCGGTGATCGAACCGGAAGCCTGCTCCTCAACCGCATAGTTCACGTCAACCTGGTCGTCGACACCTGGAACAGCCGGGGTCTCGACGTTGACTTCCTTGAAGAAGCCCAGGCGCTCAAGACGGGTCTTGGACTGGTCGATCAGGTAGGTCGAAGCCCAGCCACCTTCCATCTGGCGCATTTCACGACGCAGCACTTCGTCCTCGGACTTGGTGTTGCCACGGAAGTTGATACGGTTGACGTAGGCACGCTTGCCCGGATCGACCGCAAACAGGATGTCCACAGTGTGGTCATCGTCGTGCGGCTGAGGAACACCGTTGACGTTCGCGAAGGTGTAGCCCTCGTTACCCAGACGACGGGTGATCAGCTCGGAAGTGGTGGTCATCAGCTTGCGCGAGAACACCTGACCCTTTTGCACCAGCAGCAGGGACTTGATCTGATCTTCAGGGACTTTCAGGTCACCGCTGAGCTTGACGTCACGAACCGTGTATTTTTCGCCTTCGTTGACGTTGACGGTGATATAGACATGTTTCTTGTCCGGAGTGATGGACACCTGGGTCGAAGCGATATCCATATTGATATAGCCACGGTCCAGATAGTAGGAACGCAGACGCTCCAGGTCACCGGAAAGCTTTTCACGAGCGTACTTGTCATCGTTCTTGAAGAACGACAGCCAGTTGGTGGTCTTCAGCTCGAACAGGTCGACCAGATCTTCTTCAGGGAAAACCGTGTTGCCCACCACGTTGATGTGCTGAATGGCGGCGACGGTACCTTCGTTGATCTTCACTTTCAGGCCGACACGGTTACGCGGCTGCGATACCACTTCGGTATCGACGGTAGCCGAGTAACGACCCTGCGCGACGTACTGGCGTTGCAGTTCGTTACGCACGCCCTCGAGGGTCGCGCGCTGGAAGATTTCGCCCTCGGCCAGACCGGACTGCTTGAGGCCCTTCATCAGGTCTTCGGTGGAGATCGCCTTGTTGCCTTCGATCTCGATGCTCGCGACCGATGGACGTTCGACGACCGTGATCACCAGAACGTTGCCTTCGCGGCCCAGCTGGATATCTTGAAAGAAACCGGTTTTGAACAACGCACGAGTGGATTCCACCAGGCGACGATCATCCGCCTGCTCGCCGACGTTCAACGGCAAGGCACCAAATACGCTACCCGCGGAGACCCGCTGGAGGCCATTGACGCGAATATCAGAGATAGTGAAGGACTCGGCGTGAACTTCGGCGATCATCAATACGGTGAGAACCGCAGTTAGCAGCAGACGTTTCATGAAGTCCTTTCTTATTCCAACTGGCAATAAACAAACTGCCGCAAAATGCGGCAGATTCGCAATTCAGCGAAGCGTTACAGACGACCCAGGTCGTTGACCAGAGCAAGCAACATCACCCCGACCACCAAACTGATACCGATCTGTATCCCCCAACCTTGCACCCGATCCGACAAGGGACGACCACGCGCCCACTCGATCAGATAAAACAACAAATGCCCCCCATCCAGTACAGGAATGGGCAGCAAATTCAGAACCCCCAGGCTAATACTCAGATAAGCAAGGAAATTCAGGAAATCAGCAACGCCCGACTGGGCAGAAGCGCCCGCCACTTTAGCAATGGTTATCGGTCCACTCAAGTTTTTTACCGAGAGCTCGCCGAACAGCATTTTCTTCAGTGAATCCAGCGTCAGGACGCTCATGGTCCAGGTACGACGGGCGCCCTCGCCAATCGCGGCCAGAGGACCGTAGCTGACCTCACGAATCATCTCCGGCGGCCAGTCGACGGCCTTCACTCCCGCCCCCAGATAACCGCTGGGCGACTTTCTCTCGCCGCGCGCCGCCAGCGTCACCGGGACGTCGATTTGAGCACCGTCGCGCTCGACGTGCAGCATGATTTTGGTATCAGGACGCGTACGAACGGTGTCGACCACTTGTTGCCAGTCATCCAGCGCCTTGCCGTCCAGCGCCAGCAGACGGTCACCGGCCTTCAACCCGGCTGCCTGGGCAGGGCCTTTCGGATCGAGCTCAGCGAGAATCGGCGGCAACGCAGGACGCCATGGACGGATACCCAGAGAGCGAATCGGATCCGGCTCGTCGGCACCCTTGAGCCAGTGATCCAGTGCAAGCTCACGCGGCGAGTCGGCCGTAGAGCCCTGCTCACGCACCAGCACCTGCAGGGAACCGCTTTCCCCCAGGCGACGCACCAGTTGCAGGTTGACCGCCGCCCAGCCCGAAGTCGGCTCACCGTCGATGGCGACGATTTCCTGACCTGCATTCAGACCGGCTTTCGCAGCAATACTGCCGGACTCGACAGCACCGATGACCGGACGCACCTGCTCACTGCCGAGCATGGCCAGCACCCAGAAGAACACCATGGCCAGCAGAAAGTTGGCAACCGGACCAGCAGCCACGATAGCAATACGCTGGCGAACGGACTTGCGATTGAAAGACAAATGAAGCTGATCAGCGGGCACTTCACCTTCACGCTCATCGAGCATCTTGACGTAGCCACCCAACGGAATGGCGGCGACGACGAACTCGGTCCCCTGCTTGTCATGCCAGCGCAGCAACGGCATGCCGAAGCCCACGGAAAAGCGCAGAACCTTGACGCCACAGCGACGCGCGACCCAGAAGTGGCCGAATTCGTGAAAGGTGACCAGCACACCCAGGGCGATCAGGGTGCCGGCAATCATATAGAGCGCGCTCATCTACTTTCTCCGCAATCCTGTTCTATGCCGCGTGAAGCCTTGTACCACAGAGTCTATCGACCTTGACGAGTCAGCCATTGCCCGGCGAGCGTACGTGCTGCCGCGTCCGCCGTGAACACCGCATCGAGATCATTCAGCGCAACCACCGGCTCGAGATTCAACACTTCCTCGATGATACTCGCGATTTCGAGGTAGCGAACCCGCCCGTCGAGAAACGCCGCCACCGCAACTTCATTCGCGGCATTGAGCATGGCAGGTGCACTGTTGCCAGCCTCGGCCGCCTGGCGTGCCAGGCGCAGGCACGGGAAGCGCTCTTCGTCGGGCGCCTCGAAGTCCAGACGGGCAATGGCAAACAGGTCCAGTGGCGACACACCCGAATCAATGCGCTCGGGCCAGGCCAAAGCATTGGCGATCGGGGTACGCATGTCGGGATTGCCCAACTGCGCCAGCACCGAGCCATCCACATAGTCGACCAGAGAATGAATCACGCTCTGCGGATGGATGACCACCTCGACTTGCGACGGTCGGGCATCGAACAGCCAGCAGGCTTCAATCAGCTCGAGCCCCTTGTTCATCATGCTGGCCGAATCCACCGAGATCTTGCGCCCCATGGACCAGTTCGGATGCGCACAGGCCTGATCAGGTGAAACATGCGCCAGTTCGGCCATCGGTGTCTGCCGGAACGGACCACCGGAAGCCGTCAGAAGAATCCGACGCACACCGACCGAGCTCAGACCACGGGAAAAATCCTGAGGCATGCACTGAAAAATTGCATTGTGTTCACTGTCGATTGGCAGCAAGACCGAACCGCTCTTGCGCACAGCCTCCATGAACAAGGCGCCGGACATCACCAGCGCTTCCTTGTTGGCCAGGAGAATTTTCTTGCCGGCCTCGACAGCTGCAAGGGTCGGTCGCAGACCGGCAGCGCCGACAATGGCGGCCATCACGGCATCCACTTCGGGGGCAGACGCGATTTGACACAAGCCTTCTTCACCTACCAGCACCCGAGTCGACAGGCCAGCGGCACGCAAGTCGTCTTGCAAGCCACGGGCTGCTGCGACCTCTGGCACCACAGCGAACTGCGGCACATGACGTACGCACAAGGCAAACAGCTCGCTCAGGCGGGTAAAACCACTAAGGGCAAACACCTGATAACGCTCAGGGTGACGAGCGATGACATCCAGGGTGCTCAGACCGATCGAGCCGGTTGCCCCCAGAACAGTGATCTGTTGCGGGCGGCTCACGGTGCAGCCATCCACAGCAGCACAGCGAATACCGGGATCGCAGCCGTCAGGCTGTCAATCCGATCCAGTATGCCGCCGTGCCCCGGCAGCAAATTGCTGCTGTCCTTGATGCCGGACTGACGCTTGAACATGCTTTCAGTCAGATCACCCACCACCGAGATGAACACGATCAGCGCAGCGCCAATCAGGCCTTTGAACAATTGCGCCACTGTCCAGTCACGAAACAGAGCAACCAGCGTGGTGATAACGAGGCTCAGCGCCAGACCGCCATACACGCCTTCCCAGCTCTTGCCCGGACTGACCTGCGGGGCCAGCTTGCGCTTGCCGAACGCACGACCGGAAAAATAGGCACCGATATCGGCCCCCCAGACCAGCACCATCACCGCCATGATCAACCAGTTGCCCAGCGGGTATTGCTTGATCTGAACCAGCCCTTGCCAGGCCGGCAGGAGAATCAGCAAACCAATCACCAGTTTGCTGGCGGCACTGGCCCAGCGCTCGCTGGAGCGCGGATAGGTCAGCACCAGCCAGGTCGCTACCGCCCACCAGATCACCGAAGCACCGAGCACCCACGGCGCCAGCCCCGGCAGGATATACATGACGAACAGCATCAGCGCGACGACTGCCGCATAACCAACGCGAAACGATTGCGCGGTGAAACCGGCCAGGCGCGCCCATTCCCAGGCACCCAGACTGACCACCAGACCGATGAACAGCGCAAAACCGGAACCCTCGAGCAGGAAAAACCCGCCCAGGGCGATCGGCAGCAGGATCAGCGCAGTGATGATTCGTTGTTTAAGCATTAAACCCGGGCTCCAGCTTCGATCTGCTCGCTCGTTTTACCGAAGCGACGCTGACGCGAAGCGAAATCGGCCAGTGCATTTCGCATGGCATCGTGTTTGAAGTCCGGCCAGAACAGGTCGGAGAAGTACAACTCGGCATAGGCCAGTTGCCACAGCAGGAAGTTGCTGATGCGGTGCTCGCCGCCCGTACGGATGCACAGGTCCGGCAATGGCAGATCGCCGGTCGCAAGACAAGCCTGCAGCAGATCGGGCGTAATGTCCTCCGGGCGCAGATGCCCGGCCTGAACCTCACGCGCCAGACGTTGCGCAGCCTGCGCAATATCCCACTGACCGCCGTAGTTGGCGGCAATTTGCAGGATGAAGCGATTGCTTCCCGCGGTCATGGCTTCCGCTTCGCGCATGGCAGCCTGAAGTTCGGGATGGAAACGCGAACGGTCGCCAATGATGCGCAGGCTGATGTTGTTGTCGTTGAGGCGCCTGGCCTCACGACGCAGCGCCTTGAAGAACAGATCCATCAGGGCACTGACTTCATCGGCCGGGCGCTGCCAGTTCTCACTGGAAAAGGCAAACAGCGTCAGTACCTCGACACCGGCCTCGGCACACACCTCGATCACCGCCCGCACAGCATCTACACCCGCTTTATGCCCGGCGACACCCGGCATAAAGCGTTTTTTCGCCCAGCGATTGTTGCCATCCATGATGATCGCGACATGGCGCGGCACCGCGGACGGCGCAGTCTGCTTGGTCTTTTCCATTTAAAGCTCGACCCTTATACGGCCATCAGATCCGCTTCTTTTTCCTTGGTAGCCGCGTCGATATCAGCTTCAGCCTTGTCGGTCAGCTTCTGGATATCAGCCGCCGCACGGCGCTCTTCGTCTTCGCTGATTTCCTTGTCCTTGACCAGCTTCTTCAGGTCACCCAGTGCATCGCGACGAATGTTGCGCACGGCAACGCGAGCATCTTCAGCCGCTGCACGCGCTTGCTTGGTGAAGCCCTTACGGGTTTCTTCGGTCAGCGCCGGCATGGAAACCAGCAGCAGCTCGCCCAGGTTGGTCGGATTAAGGTTCAGACCGGCGTTCATGATCGCCTTGTCGACCGCCGTGAGCATGTTGCGCTCGAACGGCACGACCTGCAGGGTCCGGGAGTCTTTCACCGTAACGTTTGCGACACCGCTCAAAGGGGTATCGGCACCATAGTAAGGCACCATCACGCTACCCAGAATGCTCGGGTGAGCCTTGCCGGTACGAATCTGGCCGAATGCATGACTCAGCGACTCGATCGACTTCTTCATGCGCTCTTGGGCGTCTTTCTTGATTTCGTTGATCATTGTTGAACTTCCTCGATCAGGGTTCCTTCAGCGCCGCCGTGTACGATGTTCAGCAGGGCGCCGGGCTTGTTCATGTTGAATACGCGCAATGGCATCTTGTGGTCGCGGCACAGGCAGATGGCCGTCAGATCCATTACGCCCAGCTTGCGATCCAGTACTTCATCGTAAGTCAGATGATCGAACTTCTCGGCATGCGGGTCTTTGAACGGGTCGGCGGTGTAGACGCCATCGACCTTGGTTGCCTTGAGCACGACGTCCGCGTCGATCTCGATGGCACGCAGGCAGGCTGCCGAATCCGTGGTAAAGAACGGATTGCCGGTACCGGCCGCGAAAATCACCACGTCCTTGGAGTTCAGGTGGCGCATGGCCTTGCGACGATCATAGTGATCGGTCACACCGACCATGGAAATGGCCGACATCACGATGGCCGAGATATTGGCACGTTCCAGCGCATCGCGCATGGCCAGGGCGTTCATCACAGTGGCCAGCATGCCCATGTGGTCGCCGGTGACCCGATCCATGCCGGCCTTGCTCAGCGCTTCACCGCGGAACAGGTTGCCGCCGCCGATCACCAGACCGACCTGAACGCCGATGCCGACCAGTTGGCCGACTTCCAGCGCCATGCGATCCAGCACTTTCGGATCGATCCCGAACTCTTCCGAGCCCATCAGGGCCTCGCCGCTAAGCTTGAGTAGAATGCGTTTATAGCGAGCCTGATAACCACTGCCCTGCTGAGCCATTGCGAATCTCTCCTGCGGCGTATTTAAAAATTCTTTGCGAGCTGTTTGCAGCTGCGTTCACTCTAGCGTGGCGCTGCTTCAGCGCCATCGGAACATGGCTTTGTAAGTCAGTTCCAAGGGGAAACCAATTAAAAATTGGTAACCCTATCTGAAAAGAGGCTGCGCGCGTGAGCGGGCAGCCTCTTTCGGGCGACAGTTGAAAAACCGTCTTACTGCTTGGCGGCAGCCACTTGAGCGGCAACTTCGGCAGCGAAGTCATCAACTGGCTTCTCGATGCCTTCGCCTACTTTGAAGTAGGTGAAGGAAACGATTTCGGCACCGGCTTTCTTGGCCAGCTCGCCAACCTTGACTTCAGGGTTCATGACGAAGGCTTGCTCTTTCAGCGAGGCTTCGGCTTTGAACTTGGTGATACGACCGTTGATCATGTTCTCAACGATGTTTTCCGGCTTGCCGGCGATCTTGTCGGCATTCAGCTGCAGGAATACGTTCTTCTCGCGCTCGATGGCCTCGGCGGAGATTTCCGACGCGTCCAGGAACTCCGGGTTCGAAGCTGCAACGTGCATGGCGATGTTCTTGGCCAGGTCGACGTCGCCGCCTTTCAGAACAACCACTGCACCAATCTTGTTGCCGTGCAGGTAAGCGCCTACAACGTCACCCTCAACACGCGCCAGACGACGGATGTTGACGTTTTCGCCACACTTGGCAACCAGGGCTTCACGAGCAGCTTCACGCGAAGCGATCAGCGGAGCCGCGTCGGTCAGCTTCTGAGCGAAGGCTTCTTCGAGGCTTTCGCTGACGAAGTTCTTGAAGTCGTCCTGCAGGGCCAGGAAGTCGGTCTGCGAGTTCACTTCCAGCAGAACGGCGGACTTGCCGTCAGCCTTGACAGCGATAGCGCCTTCAGCGGCAACGTTGCCGGCTTTCTTGGCAGCCTTGATCGCGCCCGAAGCACGCATGTCATCAATGGCTTTTTCGATGTCGCCGCCAGCCTTTTCCAGGGCTTTCTTGCAATCCATCATGCCTTCGCCGGTACGCTCGCGCAGTTCTTTGACCAACGCTGCAGTAATTGCTGCCATTTTCAAATTCCTCTTGGATAGGTTTTCAACCATTCCACCCGATCGAACGGGCGTTCAATTCTTCCCGAACCACCTTGTAGCCGCTGCACGTTACAGATACAGGGCGAGCGCTGCCACAAGTGGGCGCCGACAGATGGTTTTCGAGGTGGCAAAAAAGGGGGCCAAGCCCCCTTTTTGCTTACTGAGTCAACGCCAGGGCGTCAATTACTCAGCTGCAGCCTGAGTTTCTTCAGCTGCGAATTCAACAGTACCGCCAGCAACATTGTTGCGACCACGGATAACTGCGTCAGCCATCGAACCCATGTACAGCTGGATAGCGCGGATTGCGTCATCGTTGCCTGGGATGATGTAGTCAACGCCTTCCGGGCTGCTGTTGGTATCGACAACGCCGATGACCGGGATGCCCAGCTTGTTGGCTTCGGTGATCGCGATGCGCTCGTGGTCAACGTCGATCACGAACAGTGCGTCTGGCAGACCGCCCATGTCCTTGATGCCGCCCAGGGAGCGATCCAGCTTCTCAAGATCACGGGAGCGCATCAGCGCTTCTTTCTTGGTCAGCTTGGCGAAAGTACCGTCTTCGGCTTGTACTTCAAGGTCACGCAGACGCTTGATGGAAGCACGAATGGTCTTGAAGTTGGTCAGCATGCCGCCCAACCAGCGGTGATCGACGTACGGCGAACCGCAACGTGCTGCTTCTTCAGCAACGATCTTGCCAGCGGAACGCTTGGTGCCGACGAACAGAATCTTGTTTTTGCCCTGAGCCAGGCGCTCTACGAAAGTCAGAGCTTCGTTGAACATTGGCAGGGTTTTTTCAAGGTTGATGATGTGAATCTTGTTACGCGCGCCGAAAATGTACTTGCCCATTTTCGGATTCCAGTAACGGGTTTGGTGACCGAAGTGCACACCGGCCTTCAGCATATCGCGCATATTGACTTGGGACATGATAGTTCCTTGATAAGTCGGGTTGGGCCTCCACGTATCCCAATGACCAACCCCCGATCCGAGGATCAAAGGCACCCAGGCCATCGTGTCGACACGTGTGTGGGTTAATGCTCCCGGAGCTATCCCCGGAAAGCGGCGCATTTTATACCACAGCAAGGCCGCAAACGGAACCCGGAATCTTTAATCCCGTCAGGGACATGGATGCCGGCCCCTTGAATCGGCCTTGCGCGCACTATTGTATAGAGAGAAGCGATGCACGCAGGCGCGGATTTGCGCCTTTGGTCTGTTAGAATCGCGTTTTTCAGGGCTGCCAGGCCAAAACCGCCGCCCTGTCCGTATCAGCAAGCGCCGTCGAGCGCAGAGAGAGCCTGTATGACCGTCACCCTCAAAACCCCCGAGGACATCGCTGGCATGCGTGTCGCCGGCAAACTGGCCGCCGATGTGCTGGAAATGATTGCCGAGCACGTCAAGCCGGGCGTGACCACCGATGAACTGAACCAGATCTGCCACGACTACATCGTCAACGTGCAGCAAGCCATCCCTGCCCCGCTCAATTACAAGGGCTACCCGAAGTCGATCTGCACTTCGATCAACCATGTGGTCTGCCACGGCATCCCGAACGACAAGCCGCTGAAAAACGGCGACACCCTGAACATCGATGTCACCGTAATCAAGGACGGCTACCACGGCGACACCAGCCGCATGTTCCACGTCGGCACCGTGCCGGTCTGGGCCGAGCGTCTGTCCCAGGTCACCCAGGAATGCATGTACAAGGCGATCGAGATCGTCAAACCCGGCTGCCGCCTCGGCGACATCGGCGAGATCATCCAGAAGCACGCTGAAAAGAACGGCTTCTCCGTGGTGCGCGAGTTCTGCGGTCACGGCATCGGCAAGGTGTTCCACGAAGAGCCGCAGATCCTGCACTACGGCCGCGCTGGCACCGGCATGGAGCTGAAAGCCGGCATGACCTTCACCATCGAGCCGATGATCAACCAGGGCAAGGCCGACACCAAGGTGCTGGGCGACGGCTGGACCGCGATCACCAAGGACCGCAAGCTGTCGGCACAGTGGGAACACACTTTGCTTGTCACCGACACCGGCTACGAGATCTTCACCCTGCGCAGCGACGACACCATCCCGCGCATCTCGGCCTGATCCAGACACTGTTCCCAGCCTATAGAAGGAAAGCCAATCGATGCCGCAGGTGGATCCCGAACTCTTCGACCGCGGCCAGTTCCAGGCTGAACTGGCCCTGAAAGCGAGTCCCATCGCGGCGTTCAAGAAGGCGATCCGCCAGGCCCGCGAAGTGCTCGATGCACGCTTTCGCAGCGGCCGCGACATCCGGCGACTGATCGAGGATCGCGCCTGGTTCGTCGACAACATCCTGCAAAAGGCCTGGGACCAGTTCAACTGGAGCGAAGACGCCGACATTGCGCTGGTCGCGGTCGGCGGCTACGGTCGCGGGGAGTTGCACCCTACTCCGATATCGATCTGCTGATCTTGCTGGACAGCGCCGACCACGAAATTTTCCGTGATTCCATCGAGCGTTTTCTGACGCTGTTGTGGGACATCGGCCTGGAAGTCGGTCAGAGCGTTCGTTCGGTGGACGAATGCGCCGAAGAGGCCCGCGCCGACCTGACGGTGGTTACCAACCTGATGGAGAGCCGTACCATCTGCGGCCCCGAGCGTCTGCGCCAGCGCATGCTCGATGTCACCAGCACCGCCCACATGTGGCCGAGCAAGGAATTCTTCCTGGCCAAACGCTCCGAGCAGAAGGCCCGTCACCACAAGTACAACGACACCGAATACAACCTGGAACCCAACGTCAAAGGCTCGCCCGGCGGACTACGGGATATTCAGACAATTCTGTGGGTCGCCCGTCGCCAGTATGGCACCCTGAACCTGCGCGCCCTGGCCGGCGAAGGCTTCCTGGTCGAGAGTGAAAACGCCCTGTTGGCGTCATCCCAGGAGTTCCTGTGGAAAGTGCGCTACGCGCTGCACATGCTGGCCGGCCGCTCCGAAGATCGCCTGCTGTTCGATCACCAACGCACCATTGCGGGGCTGCTGGGTTTTGAAGGCGACGACGCCAAGCAGGCCGTCGAAAACTTCATGCAGCAGTACTTCCGCGTGGTGATGAGCATCGCCCAGCTCAGCGACCTGATCATCCAGCACTTCGAGGAAGTCATCCTCGCCCCGGAAGACGAAGCGCCGCCACAGCCGATCAACTCGCGTTTCCAGTTGCACGACGGTTATATCGAAGCCCGCAACGACAACGTGTTCCGCCGCACGCCGTTCGCCATGCTCGAGATCTTCGTGCTGATGGCCCAGCAGCCGGAAATCAAGGGCGTGCGCGCCGATACCATTCGCCTGCTGCGGGAAAACCGTCACCTGATCGACGATAATTTCCGCAACGACATCCGCAACACCAGCCTGTTCATCGAGCTGTTCAAGTGCAAGATCGGCATCCACCGCAACCTGCGGCGGATGAACCGCTACGGCATTCTCGGGCGTTACCTGCCGGAATTCGGTTTCATCGTCGGACAGATGCAGCACGACCTGTTCCACATCTATACCGTCGATGCCCACACGCTGAACCTGATCAAACACCTGCGCAAGTTGCAGTACTCGCAGGTGTCGGAAAAATTCCCGCTGGCCGCCAAGCTCATGGCCAAACTGCCCAAGCCCGAACTGATCTACATGGCGGGCCTGTATCACGACATCGGCAAGGGCCGGCACGGCGACCACTCGGATATCGGCGCAGTGGATGCCGAAGCGTTCTGTCAGCGCCATCAGCTGCCGGTGTGGGACAGCCGCCTGATCGTGTGGCTGGTGCAGAATCATCTGGTGATGTCGACCACCGCCCAGCGCAAGGACTTGTCCGACCCGCAGGTGATCCATGACTTCGCCCAGATCGTCGGCGACGAAACCCGCCTCGACTACCTGTACGTGCTGACCGTGGCCGACATCAACGCAACCAACCCGACCCTGTGGAACTCCTGGCGCGCCAGCCTGCTGCGCCAGCTCTACACCGAGACCAAGCGCGCCCTGCGTCGCGGCCTGGAAAACCCGGTGGATCGCGAAGAGCAGATCCGCCAGACCCAGAGCGCAGCGCTGGATATTCTGGTGCGCGGCGGCACCGATCCGGACGACGTCGAGCAATTATGGGCGCAACTGGGCGACGACTATTTCCTGCGCCACACCGCCGGCGACGTGGCCTGGCACAGCGATGCGATTCTCCAGCAGCCGGCCGACGGCGGGCCGCTGGTATTGATCAAGGAAACCACCCAGCGCGAATTCGAGGGCGGCACACAGATCTTCATCTATGCCCCGGACCAGCACGATTTCTTTGCCGTGACCGTGGCCGCGATGGACCAGCTCAACCTGAACATTCACGACGCCCGGGTCATCACGTCCAGCAGCCAATTCACCCTCGACACCTATATCGTGCTCGACACCGATGGCGATTCGATCGGCGACAATCCGCTGCGGATCAAGCAGATCCGCGACGGTCTGACCGAAGCCCTGCGCAACCCGGACGACTACCCGACCATCATCCAGCGTCGGGTGCCACGCCAGCTCAAACACTTTGCGTTCGCACCACAGGTCACTATCCACAACGACGCCCAGCGTCCGGTGACAGTGCTGGAACTCACCGCCCCCGACCGGCCAGGTCTGCTGGCACGGATCGGCGGGATTTTCCTGGAGTTCGACCTGTCGCTGCAGAACGCCAAGATCGCCACCCTGGGCGAACGAGTGGAAGACGTGTTCTTCATCACCGACGCCCACAATCAGCCGCTGTCCGACCCGCTGCTGTGCAGCCGCTTGCAGGATGCCATCGTCGAGCAGCTCAGCGTCAATCAGGAACCCGATATCAAACTGTCGCGCATCAGCATTTGATTGCGCGCCCGGATTCAACCGCTTTGCACGAGACCCCGTACCGATGAACAACGCTCTGACCCAGCTGCAGCCCTACCCGTTCGAAAAGCTCCGCGCCCTGCTCGGCAGCGTCACGCCGAACCCGGACAAGCGCCCGATTGCGCTGTCCATCGGCGAGCCGAAACACCGTTCGCCAAGCTTTGTCGCCGAAGCGCTGGCCAACAACCTGGATCAAATGGCGGTGTACCCGACCACTCTCGGCATTCCGGCTCTGCGCGAAGCCATCGCCGCCTGGTGCGAGCGTCGTTTCAACGTGCCGAGCGGCTGGATCGACCCGGCGCGCAACGTGCTGCCGGTCAACGGCACCCGTGAAGCGCTGTTCGCGTTTACCCAGACCGTGGTCAACCGTGGCGATGACGCACTGGTGGTCAGCCCGAATCCGTTCTATCAGATCTACGAAGGCGCGGCGTTCCTCGCCGGCGCCAAGCCGCACTACCTGCCATGCCTGGATGAAAACGGCTTCAACCCGGACTTCGACGCGGTATCGCCGGACATCTGGAAACGCTGCCAGATCCTGTTCCTGTGCTCGCCGGGCAACCCGACCGGCGCGCTGATTCCGGTCGACGTGCTGAAGAAACTGATCGCCCTGGCCGACGAATACGACTTCGTGATCGCCGCCGACGAGTGCTACAGCGAGCTGTACTTCGACGAGCAGACACCACCGCCGGGCTTGCTCAGCGCCTGCGCCGAACTGGGTCGCAAGGATTTCAAGCGTTGCGTGGTGTTCCACAGCCTGTCCAAGCGTTCGAACCTGCCAGGCCTGCGATCGGGCTTTGTTGCCGGTGATGCAGACATCCTCAAAGGCTTCCTGCTGTACCGCACCTACCACGGCTGCGCGATGCCGGTTCAGACCCAACTGGCCAGCGTTGCTGCGTGGAATGATGAAGTGCATGTACGCGCCAACCGTGCGCTATATCGCGAGAAGTTCGACGCCGTACTGGCGATCCTCAGCCCGGTGATGGATGTGCAGCGTCCGGATGGCAGCTTCTATCTGTGGCCGAATGTGCAAGGCGATGACGCCGCGTTCTGCCGCGATCTGTTTGCCGAAGAGCACGTGACCGTGGTACCGGGCTCGTATCTGTCCCGGGATGTCGACGGGGTCAACCCGGGTGCCGGCCGCGTGCGCATGGCGCTGGTCGCACCGTTGGCAGAATGCGTCGAAGCGGCCGAACGCATCCGCGATTTCGTCCTGCGCCACAAGTAATACCTGAACGCCCGTGCCGGGCAATCCGGCACGGGTGGTCGAATATCAGGAAACAGTTCCTCTTCTTTTTATCCTCCCCCTCTTCCGCTCAGACGTTAGTCTTGGACGGCGCCGTTCGCTGCGCAGCAAAACCGACCCTGGACTTCATGGAAGAAGTAAAAATGACAGCACTACTCGATTGCCAGCTCATTCAATGGCCCGACGATCAGGCGGCCTACACAGCCGCCATGAATGAAAATCCGGCCAATGCCGGTACCGCGACCGGTACTCGCCGCAAGCGCTCCGTAGTCAATTATTCAAAACTGTGGGCCAACGGCCGCACGCTGAAAGTTGCCTTCATGGATGCGCTCGATACCGATCACAAGACGAAGATCATCAACGCCGCGAGCCAGTGGCTGCCGTACATCAACCTCAAGTTTGAATTCGTCGATCACTTCAAGGGCGACATCCGCATTGCCACAAAAAACAATGACAACAGTTCGATGCTGGGCACCGACGCCCTGCTGATCCACCCTGACCATCCAACCATGAATCTCGGAGTCAAACCGGATCATGAAGATTTTGAGGTAATCGTGATTCACGAGTTCGGCCACGCATTGGGGGCGATGCACGAGCATCAGCACCCACAGGCAAAAATCCCGTGGGACAAGCCAAAAGTGTATGAATTCTACAAAAATCGCGAGATGAACCCGCTGACCGAGGAGCAGGTCGACAGAAACCTGTTTGCCGCCTTCGACACGCTGGATGCGATCTACACGGCCTACGATCGCACGTCGATCATGCACCATCCCGTGGCCAACACGTTGACTGTGGGCAACTGGGAGGTGCCGATCAACCGCAAGATCAGCAAGAAAGACAAACGCCTGATGAAACTGCTCTATCCCAAATAACGGTTTCTATTTGACCTGCCCCAGATTCGCCTCACTCAAATCCAGCTCGCCCAACACTTCACGCAGCACATCATCGCCAATCTGGTGCTGACGACTCAGGCTATACAACTCAAGGCGTTGCGCCCGCAGCGCCTTGAGACGCAAGCGGCGCTCAAGCAGATCCATCTGAAATGCCAGCGCCTGGGCTTCCGCCGAATCGTTGAACACCTCCAGTTGATGGCGATACTCGGACATGATCCGCGCCTTGAGCTCCGCCGACAGTGCGGCCTGCGCGGCATCCTGCGGATTGACCTCTTCGATCTCCAGCGCGTGGATCGCCGCTTCGGCCGTCTTGCGCCAGGCATCGCGAACTTCCTGGCGACGTTTGTCGTCGGGGCTTTTCTGGATTCCGCGCAGCAGCAACGGCAAAGCGATGCAGGCTGCCACCAGCGACATCAGGATCACCCCGGCGGCGATGAAGATCAGCAGGTCACGTTCGGGAAAGGCCTCATTGCCCATCAGCATCGGCACCGACATCACGCCCGCCAGGGTCACCGCTCCGCGCACACCGCCGACCGTCAACAGCCAGCAGGAACGTGCCGTTGGCACTTGCGTGAGGTCACCCTTGCCGCGCAAGCGACGCAGCAGGACCGACAGACGCCAGATGCTTTGCACCCAGATGAAGCGCAGCAGCACCAAGGCAAGGAATATCGCCACTACGTCGAGGCAGCGATAAAGCAGCGTCGGCCACAATGAGGTTTCGTGGCTGACCACCGCCTTGATGATGTCCGGCAGTTGCAGGCCGAGCAGCAGGAAGATCAAACCGTTGAAAGCAAACTCCAGCAACGACCAGACGCTGCGATTGAGCAAACGGGTGCTGGTCTGGCGCGGCAGCAGATCGAGCCAGCTCTGCATCATCCCCGCTGCCACCGCCGAAAGAATGCCCGAGGCGCCAAGCCGTTCGGCCAACACGTAAGCGGCAAACGGCAGCAGCAACATGAACACCACGTGAGTCGCCGGATCGTCCCAGCCCCGGGCGATCATCCATGCGCGCAAACGGCCCACCAGCCAGCTCAGCGCAACACCGACCGCCAGCCCGCCAACCGCCACCAGTACAAACGTCAGACTGGCGTTGGCCAAAGAAAACGCACCGGTAACCGCCGCCACCAGGGCGAACTTGAAAGTCACCAGACCCGAAGCATCGTTCATCAACGCTTCGCCTTGCAGCATGTGCATCAGCGGTGTCGGCAAACGGTTCTGCGAAATCGCCGACACCGCCACGGCGTCGGTCGGCGACAGCACCGCCGCCAGCGCGAACGCCACCGGCAATGGAATCGTCGGCAACAGCCAGTGAATGAAGTAGCCGGCACCGACCACGGTAAACAGCACCAACCCGACTGCAAGCGTCAGGACCGGCCCGCGCAGACGCCACAATTCGCGTTTGGGCATGCGCCAGCCATCGGAGAACAACAGCGGCGGCAGGAACAGAAACAGGAACAGCTCGGGATCGAGCGCCACATGCAGGCCAAGAGTCGGCCAGGCCAGCAAGGCCCCGGCGGCAATTTGCACCAACGGTAGCGGCAACGGGATGACCCGTCCGACCAGACGCGAAACGCTGACCAGCATCAGCAGGATCAGGACGGTATAAGCGGTTTGCATAAAGCGGAAATCCCGGACAATCGACAGCGTTGAACTGCCATATTAGCCGCTTAGGCTGTGGCTGACCGTTGCACCTATGTCGCACATCGGTGGACGGCAGCCAGTGACAATGGGACAAACCCCGGCCAGCGGCGACGCCGAAACCGTCCGGTCGTGGCATAATCCGTCACCTTTTCTTTCCGGCAACCTGTAAAGGGGGCGATTCCTTGACCGTTTCAAGCAAAACGTTGCACCTTTTCGGCATCAAAGCCTGCGACACCATGAAAAAGGCGCGCACCTGGCTCGATGAACACGCTGTCAGCTACGACTTCCACGATTACAAAACCGCCGGCATCGACCGTGAACACCTGACCCAATGGTGTGACGAACACGGCTGGCAAACGGTGTTGAACCGCGCAGGCACGACCTTTCGCAAGCTCGACGACGAACGCAAAGCCGATCTCGACCAGTCGAAAGCCATCGAACTGATGCTCGCTCAACCCTCGATGATCAAGCGCCCGGTGCTCGATCTCGGTGACCGAACCCTGATTGGCTTCAAGCCAGATATCTACGCGGCCGCGCTCAAGTAAGCAGCCCGTCACTTTTTGTAGAGGTATTCACATGTCCAACTCCCTGTTCAGTATCGCCTTCGGCGTCGGCACCCAGAACCGTCAAGGTGCGTGGCTGGAAGTGTTCTACGCCCAGCCGCTGCTCAACCCGTCCGCCGAACTGGTCGCTGCCGTTGCACCGATCCTCGGCTACACCGAAGGCAACCAGGCCATCAGTTTCACCACCGCACAGGCCGCACAACTGGCTGAAGCCGTGAAAGGCATCGACGCCGTCCAGGGCAAGCTGCTGACCCGTCTGGCCGAAAGCCACAAGCCGCTGGTTGCCACCCTGCTGGCTGAAGACGCTCAACTGACCTCCACCCCTGAGGCGTACCTGAAGCTGCATCTGCTGTCCCATCGTCTGGTCAAGCCGCACGGTGTGAGCCTGGCCGGGATTTTCCCGTTGCTGCCGAACGTGGCCTGGACCAGCCAGGGCGCCATCGACCTGAGCGAACTGGCCGAGCTGCAACTCGAAGCCCGTCTGCGTGGCGAACTGCTGGAAGTGTTCTCGGTGGACAAGTTCCCGAAAATGACCGACTACGTGGTACCGGCCGGCGTGCGTATCGCTGACGCTGCACGTCTGCGTCTGGGCGCCTACGTGGGTGAAGGCACCACCGTGATGCACGAAGGTTTCATCAACTTCAACGCCGGAACCGAAGGCCCGGGCATGATCGAAGGCCGCGTCTCCGCTGGCGTATTCGTCGGCAAGGGTTCGGACCTGGGCGGCGGCTGCTCGACCATGGGCACCCTGTCGGGCGGCGGCAACATCGTGATCAAGGTCGGCGAAGGCTGCCTGATCGGCGCCAACGCCGGTATCGGTATCCCGCTGGGCGACCGCAACACCGTCGAGTCGGGTCTGTACGTGACCGCCGGTACCAAGGTGGCGCTGCTGGACGAGCACAACAACCTGGTCAAAGTGGTGAAAGCCCGTGAACTGGCCGGTCAGACCGACCTGCTGTTCCGTCGCAATTCGGAAACCGGTGCCGTGGAATGCAAGACCCACAAATCGGCGATCGAACTGAACGAAGCGCTGCACGCTCACAACTAAGCGCCAGAAGCTCACCTGAGGAAGCTGGCCTGTTTGCGATGGCGTTCGAAAGATCGCCTTCGCGGGCAAGCCCGCTCCCACAGGGTTCGGCGTTAACCCGCCCAAGTTCACCAGGGCTCGAAAGCATGATGATTCCCTCCCCCTGGCGCGCCGATTTCCCGGCCATCGCCGCCCTGCAACGGCAAGACCAGACCTATCTGGACAACGCCGCCACCACGCAAAAACCCCAGGCCCTGCTCGACGCACTGGCGCATTACTACGCCAACGGCGCGGCCAACGTGCACCGTGCGCAGCATCTGCCCGGCGCCCATGCCACGCAGGCATTCGAGGACAGTCGCCTGAAGGTCGCCCAGTGGCTGAATGCCGGTGGCAGCGGGCAGATCATCTTCACCCACGGCGCCACCAGCGCGCTGAATCTCCTGGCTTATGGCCTGGAACATCTTTTCCATCCGGGCGATGAAATTGTCATCAGCGCCCTGGAGCATCACGCCAACCTGCTGCCGTGGCAGCAACTGGCACAACGTCGCGACCTGAAACTGGTGATCCTGCCGCTGGACGATGACGGTGTGATCGATCTCGCCGCCGCCGTTCACCTGATCGGTCCGCGCACCCGTCTGCTGGCGGTCAGCCAGTTGTCCAACGTGCTTGGGGCCTGGCAACCGTTGCCGGCCCTGCTGGCGATGGCCAGGGCGCAGAACGCGATGACTGTGGTCGATGGCGCTCAAGGCGTTGTCCATGGCCGACATGACGTGCAGGCACTGGGTTGTGACTTTTATGTGTTTTCCAGCCACAAGCTGTACGGCCCCGATGGCCTCGGCGTGCTGTTCGGGTGCAACGAAGCGCTCGAACAACTGCGGCCGTGGCAGTTCGGCGGCGAAATGGTGCTGGAAGCCAACTATCACGAATCCCGTTTCCGCCCTGCTCCGCTGGGCTTCGAAGCCGGAACGCCGCCGATTGCCAGTGTGATCGGCCTCGGTGCGACCCTCGACTACCTTGCGGGTCTGGATCTGGACGCCGTGTCCGCCCACGAAGCCGCGCTGCACGATTACCTGTTGCGTGGCCTCGCCGCTCGCAACGGCATTCGCCTGCTGGGCAAGCCACAACTGGCGCTGGCCAGTTTTGTCGTCGAAGGTGTGCACAACGCTGATCTCGCGCACTTGCTGACCGAACAGGGCATCGCCGTGCGCGCCGGGCATCACTGCGCGATGCCGCTGCTCAAGCGCTTTGAACTGGCCGGGGCGATTCGCGTGTCGCTGGCGCTGTACAACGATTCCGAAGATCTGGAGCGCTTCTTTGAAGCGCTGGATCAGTCGCTGGAGTTATTGCGATGAGCCTGCCGGCAGAGGCCGCCGAAGCCCTGCAAACCTTTCAGAACGCCGCCGGTTGGGAGCAGCGGGCGCGTTTGCTGATGCAGTTTGGTGATCGACTGCCGCCGTTGAGCGATGCGGACAAGTGCGAGGCCAACCGGGTGCACGGCTGTGAAAGTCAGGTGTGGCTGGTCGGCGAGTTGCGCGATGGCCATTGGCAGTTCGCAGCGAGCAGCGATGCGCGGATGATTCGCGGATTGGTGGCATTGTTGCTGTTGCGGGTCAACGGCTTGAATGCTGAAGAATTGCAGCAGGTGGATCTGCCGGACTGGTTCAATCAACTGGGGTTGTCGCGACAGCTGTCGCCATCGCGCAGCAATGGCCTGAATGCCGTGCTGCAGCGGATGAACGAGCTGGCGCAGTAAAAGGGCCGCTGCGCAGCCCTCTGCTTCAGGCCTGAGGCTTGACCCGATCCGCCGGGCGCCGGACGCCCGCGACAATCTTGTCCACCGCCTTGGTTGCCGCGACCATGCCGAACGTCGCCGTCACCATCATCACCGCGCCAAACCCGCCGGCGCAGTCCAGCTTCACGCCGTCGCCGACAAAACTCTTCTGCAGACAGATGCTGCCGTCCGGTTTTGGATAACGCAGCTGTTCGGTGGAGAACACGCACGGCACGCTGTAATGACGGGTCACTGTGCGCGAAAAGCCGTAATCGCGGCGCAATGTCGAGCGCACTTTCGAGGCCAGCGGATCGTTGAAGGTGCGGTTGAGGTCGCAGACCTGAATCAGTGTCGGATCAATCTGCCCGCCGGCGCCGCCGGTGGTGATGATCTGGATCTTGCGGCGCTTGCACCAGGCGATCAGCGCCGCCTTGGCGTTGACCGCATCGATGCAGTCGATCACGCAGTCGATGTTCGGCGTGATGTATTCGGCCATGGTGTCGCGGGTGACGAAGTCCGCCACGGCGTGCACCTTGCAGTCCGGGTTGATCCCGCGCAGACGCTCCGCCATCACCTCGACCTTGGGTTTGCCGACGGTGCTGTCCAGCGCATGCAACTGCCGGTTGGCGTTGCTGACGCAGACATCGTCGAGGTCGAACAGGGAAATTTCGCCCACCCCGCAACGGGCCATGGCTTCCGCCGCCCAGGAACCGACGCCGCCAACGCCGACAATCGCCACGTGGGCGGCGCGCAGACGCTCCATCCCTTCAATGCCATACAAACGGGCGATGCCTGCAAACCGCGGATCTTCTGTACTCATGACCATTACCCCAAAAACCGGCGCGCATTATAGGACTACGCAGCGACAAGTTTTAAGCTTCAAGCTACAAGTGTAAGAACTTAAGTCAAAGTCGATTGCCCAACGTCCGGCATTTCCCTGTCTGTTGTAGGACTCGGCGAACTGCCGGTGTAGGATGCGCGCCCTCAGGCGTCAACCAGCCGACCCTTCGTTCCACAGACCTTGGAACCCGACACAGCTATGTCATCGCGTAAATTTGGACTCAACCTGGTGGTGGTTCTGGCAATCGCCGCCCTGTTCACCGGTTTCTGGGCGCTGATCAACCGCCCCGTCTCCGCGCCGAACTGGCCGGAGCAGATCTCCGGTTTCTCCTATTCACCGTTCCAGCAAGGACAGTTCCCGCAGAAGGATCAGTATCCGACTGACGACGAAATGCGCCGCGACCTGGAGATCATGAGCAAGCTGACGGACAACATCCGCATCTACTCGGTCGACGGTTCCCTGCAAGACATCCCGAAACTGGCGGAAGAATTCGGCCTTCGCGTGACCCTGGGGATCTGGATCAGCCCCGACCAGGAACGCAACGAACGGGAAATCACCCGTGCCATCGAACTGGCCAACACCTCGCGCAGCGTGGTTCGCGTGGTGGTCGGTAACGAAGCAATCTTCCGCAAGGAAATCACTGCCAAAGAACTCAGCGTGCTGCTCGACCGCGTGCGCGCGGCCGTGAAAGTGCCGGTGACCACCTCCGAACAGTGGCACGTCTGGGAAGAACACCCGGAACTGGCCAAGCACGTCGACCTGATCGCCGCGCACGTTCTGCCTTACTGGGAATTCATTCCGGTGGACAAGGCCGGGCAGTTCGTTTTCGACCGCGCCCGCGACCTGAAAAAGATGTTCCCGAAAAAGCCGCTGCTGCTGTCCGAAGTGGGCTGGCCGAGCAACGGCCGCATGCGCGGTGGCGCCGATGCGTCGCCGGCGGATCAGGCGATCTACCTGCGCACGCTGGTCAACAAACTCAACCGCCAGGGCTTCAACTACTTCGTGATCGAAGCGTTTGACCAGCCGTGGAAGGCCAGCGACGAAGGTTCGGTCGGCGCTTACTGGGGCGTGTTCAACGCAGCGCGCCAGCAGAAATTCAACTTCGAAGGCCCGGTGGTGGCGATCCCGCAATGGCGCGTGCTGGCCATCGGCTCGGTGGTGCTGGCGCTGTTGTCACTGACCCTGCTGATGATCGACGGTTCGGCCCTGCGCCAGCGCGGCCGTACTTTCCTGACCTTTATCGCGTTCCTCTGCGGTTCGGTGCTGGTGTGGATCGGTTACGACTACAGCCAGCAATACAGCACGTGGTTCAGCCTGACGGTGGGCTTCCTTCTGGCGCTCGGTGCGCTCGGGGTGTTCATCGTGTTGCTGACCGAGGCCCACGAACTGGCCGAAGCCGTGTGGATCCACAAGCGTCGCCGTGAATTCCTGCCGGTGGTCGGCGATTCGGACTACCGCCCGAAAGTATCGATCCACGTGCCTTGCTACAACGAGCCGCCGGAGATGGTCAAACAGACCCTCAATGCCCTGGCCAATCTCGATTATCCGGACTTCGAAGTCCTGATCATCGACAACAACACCAAGGACCCGGCGGTCTGGGAACCGGTGCGCGACTACTGCGAAACCCTCGGCCCGCGCTTCAAGTTCTTCCACGTTTCGCCCCTGGCCGGTTTCAAGGGCGGCGCGCTGAACTATTTGATCCCGCACACCGCCAAGGACGCCGAAGTGATCGCGGTGATCGACTCCGACTACTGCGTGCACCCGAACTGGCTCAAGCACATGGTGCCGCACTTCGCCGACCCGAAAATCGCCGTGGTGCAGTCGCCGCAGGACTACCGCGACCAGAACGAAAGCACCTTCAAGAAGCTCTGCTACGCCGAATACAAAGGTTTCTTCCACATCGGCATGGTCACCCGCAACGACCGCGACGCGATCATCCAGCACGGCACCATGACCATGACCCGTCGCTCGGTTCTGGAAGAACTGGGCTGGGCCGACTGGTGCATCTGTGAAGACGCCGAACTCGGTCTGCGCGTATTCGAGAAAGGCCTTTCGGCGGCGTATTACCACGACAGTTACGGCAAGGGTCTGATGCCGGACACCTTCATCGACTTCAAGAAGCAGCGTTTCCGCTGGGCCTACGGCGCGATCCAGATCATCAAGCGTCACACCCGCAGCCTGCTGCGCGGCAAGGACACCGAACTGACCCGTGGTCAGCGTTACCACTTCCTCGCGGGCTGGCTGCCGTGGGTGGCAGACGGCATGAACATTTTCTTCACCGTCGGCGCGTTGCTGTGGTCGGCGGCGATGATCATCGTGCCGCAGCGGGTCGATCCGCCACTGCTGATCTTCGCGATCCCGCCGCTGGCGCTGTTCGTGTTCAAGGTCGGCAAGATCATCTTCCTGTACCGTCGCGCCGTGGGCGTGAACCTCAAGGATGCGTTCTGCGCGGCACTGGCCGGCCTGGCGTTGTCGCACACCATCGCCAAAGCGGTGCTGTACGGCTTCTTCACCAGCAGCATTCCGTTCTTCCGTACGCCGAAAAACGCCGACAACCATGGCTTCTGGGTGGCGATTTCCGAGGCCAGGGAAGAGCTGTTCATCATGCTGCTGTTGTGGGGCGCGGCGCTGGGGATTTACCTGGTGCAGGGCATTCCGAGCAACGACATGCGCTTCTGGGTGGCCATGCTGCTGGTGCAGTCGCTGCCGTATGTGGCGGCGCTCATCATGGCGTTCCTGTCGTCGCTGCCGAAACCTTCGGCGGCGCCTGAACCGGCACCTGTCGTCTAATTCCTCGACGAAGCACTAAACGGCGGCCAATGGTCGCCGTTTTGCTTTAAGATAACCGCCATTTTGCAGGGCCAAGGCCCCGATGGCCTGCCACCAGACCTGTGAGAGCGAGCTTGCTCGCGATGAGTCCGTCACATTCAACATTTATGTTGAACAGGACATCGTCATCGCGAGCAAGCTCGCTCCCACATTTACAGCATCCGGAGTTTTCCATGACGGCCCACGCCGACCTTTCGCCGACCCTCCAACTCGCCATCGACCTGATCCGCCGTCCGTCCGTGACGCCGGTCGACGCCGATTGCCAGAAGCAGATGATGCAGCGCCTGGGCGATGCCGGTTTCACCCTCGAGCCGATGCGCATCGAAGATGTGGATAACTTCTGGGCGACTCACGGCAAAAACGACGGCCCGGTGCTGTGCTTCGCCGGCCACACCGATGTGGTGCCGACCGGTCCGGTGACCGCCTGGCAGATCGACCCGTTCAACGCGGTGATCGACGAACACGGCATGCTTTGCGGCCGTGGCGCGGCGGACATGAAAGGCAGCCTGGCCTCCATGACTGTGGCCGCCGAGCGCTTTGTCGCCGACTACCCGGATCACAAGGGCAAGGTCGCGTTCCTGATCACCAGCGACGAAGAAGGCCCGGCCCATCACGGCACCAAGGCTGTGGTCGAGCGTCTGGCAGCCCGTAACGAGCGTCTGGACTGGTGCATCGTCGGCGAACCGTCGAGCACCACGCTGGTGGGCGACGTGGTGAAAAACGGTCGTCGCGGCTCTCTCGGCGCCAAGCTGACCGTGCGCGGTGTGCAGGGCCACGTGGCCTATCCGCACCTGGCGAAGAACCCGATCCACCTCGCGGCTCCGGCCCTGGCCGAACTGGCCGCTGAGCACTGGGATCACGGCAACGACTTCTTCCCGCCGACCAGTTTCCAGATTTCCAACGTCAATTCCGGCACCGGCGCGACCAATGTGATTCCGGGTGATCTGGTGGCGTTGTTCAACTTCCGTTTCTCCACCGAATCAACCGTCGAAGGCCTGCAGAAACGCGTCGCCGACATCCTCGACAAGCACGGTCTGGACTGGCACATCGACTGGGCGCTGTCCGGTCTGCCGTTCCTCACCGAGCCGGGCGCGCTGCTCGACGCGGTGTCGTCGAGCATCAAGCAGATCACCGGCCGCGAGACCAAGGCGTCCACCAGTGGCGGTACTTCCGATGGCCGTTTCATCGCGACCATGGGTACCCAGGTTGTTGAGCTGGGCCCGGTCAACGCGACCATCCACCAGGTCAACGAACGCGTGCTGGCGGCCGATCTCGACGTGCTGACCGAGATCTACTACCAGACCCTGATCAAGTTGCTCGCCTGATGCTTGCGTGTCCAATCTGCAGTGAACCGCTGAACGCGGTGGACAACGGCGTGGTCTGCCCTGCCGGCCACCGCTTCGACCGTGCGCGCCAGGGTTATCTGAACCTGCTGCCGGTGCAGCACAAGAACAGCCGCGATCCCGGCGACAACCAGGCGATGGTCGAGGCTCGCCGCGACTTTCTGAACGCCGGCCATTACGCGCCGGTGGCCAAGCGCCTGGCGGAACTGGCGGCGAGTTATGCGCCGGCCCGTTGGGTCGATATCGGTTGTGGCGAGGGCTACTACACCGCGCAGATCGCCGAGGCCTTGCCGGATGCTGACGGTTACGCGCTGGACATCTCGAAAGAGGCGGTCAAACGCGCCTGCAAACGCAATCCGGCGCTGACCTGGTTGATCGCCAGCATGGCCCGTGTGCCATTGGCTTCCGGCAGTTGCCAGTTTCTGGCCAGTGTCTTCAGTCCACTGGACTGGGAAGAAGCCAAGCGCCTGCTCAGCGTCGGCGGCGGTCTGATGAAAGTCGGCCCGACCAGCGGTCATCTGATGGAACTGCGCGAACGCCTGTACGACGAAGTGCGTGAGTACACCGACGACAAGCACCTGGCCCTGGTGCCGGAAGGCATGGCGCTGGCGCACAGTGAAACCCTGGAATTCAAACTGACGCTGGACAGACCCGAGGATCGCGCCAACCTGCTGGCGATGACGCCCCACGGCTGGCGCGCCAGTGCCGAGCGCCGTGCGGCGGTAATCGAGCAGGCCGAGCCGTTCGTGACCACCGTGTCGATGCGCTACGATTATTTCGTTCTTCAATAACTTTTGGACTCGGGCAAGCAGCCCGGGGCCGGCTAAATCCGCGAATGGATTTTTCAGACCCGCAGTGAGGATATCCATGCGCCAACCGGACATCGAGATTTACCTGAAAGACGCCGACGTCGACCACAAGGCCATTTCCGCCTGGCTGGGCGCAGCCCTCGGCCCGTGCAGCGACTGGGTACAGAAAGGTCAGACCTACAAATGCAAGGCCGGCAACATCCCGGTGACCTGGCTGCCGAAAGCCGTGGGCAAGTGGAACAGCCTGTACCTGGAAAGCGACCAGACGCCATGGGACGACGACATCGCCTGCGCCCGTGCAGCCTTTGCCGCGCTGAACGTCGAAGTGCGCTGCGCGCCGGGGACGTGGGTCGAGGAAGAAGGTGAGGAAACGGCGGACCGCTGGATTCGGATCAGCGAAGACGGTGAAGAAGAAATCACCTGGAAAACGGCATAAAAGCAGCTTCGAGCTACAAGCCTCGAGCCGCAAGCCGAACTGCTTGTGGCTTATAGCTTGCAGCTCGTAGCTAGCTTTACAGGCCTACAACATCCTCCGCCTGCAAGCCCTTCTGCCCTTCCACCACCGCGTATTCAACCTGCTGACCTTCAGTCAGCGAACGGTGGCCTTCACCGCGGATCGCGCGGTAGTGCACGAATACGTCCACCCCGTCTTCGCGCTGAATGAAGCCGTAGCCCTTGGCATCGTTGAACCACTTCACGCTGCCGGTTTCACGTGTTGCCATCTGTTCATACTCCTTTTTTATTATTGAACAGGCTTTTCGCAGGAAAGCCTTTGCGGAACGTCAGCCTGCGTCCGACGTCCATAAAAGGGCCCCGGCGACAGACCGCCGAGTATATGACAGGCGGCAGAACTCTCAACAGGAGATTACTTCGCCGCTTTTTTGCCGATTTTCCATGAATCCGGCACACTATCGACCGCCCGAGCAAACGCTCGGTTTATCCACTCACGCAGAAGCCGTATGACCCGCTCCCCGTTCCGCCGTCTTGTGTTTGGCACCTTGCGCCGACTGTTGTATCTCTGGGTTCGCTCCGAGACGATCAACCAGTCGTCGTTCACCCTCAACCTCGACCGCAGTCGTCCGGTGTTCTACGTCCTGCAAAACCCATCGCTGACTGATCTGGCGGTGGTCGACACCGAGTGCACCAAGGCCGGCCTGCCGCGCCCGGTACTGCCGGTATCCGTGGGATCGCTGATCGAACCGGCGGCGTTCTTCTATCTGACGCCGGACCCGGACTGGCTCGGCCGCCAGGACAAGCGCGGCGCACCGCCGCCCCTGACCCGACTGGTCAGCGCCCTCACCCAGAATGCCGCCGAAGACGCGCAGATCATTCCGGTCAGCGTGTTCTGGGGCCAGTCGCCGGACAGCGAAAACAGTCCGTGGAAACTGCTGTTCGCCGACAGCTGGGCCGTCACCGGGCGCCTGCGTCGGCTGCTGAGCATCATGATTCTGGGGCGCAAGACCCGCGTGCAGTTCTCCGCGCCGATCCATCTGCGTGAACTGATCGAACACAACAAGGGCCACGAGCGCACCGTGCGCATGACCCAGCGAATCCTGCGGGTGCACTTCCGCAACCTCAAGGCTGCGGTGATCGGCCCGGACATTTCCCACCGCCGCAACCTGGTCAAGGGCTTGCTCAACCAGCCGCTGGTCAGGCAAGCGATCCTCGACGAGGCCGAGCGCGAAAACATCTCCCCGGAAAAAGCCAAGGCCCAGGCCCTGCGCTACGGCAACGAAATCGCGTCGGACTACACCTACACCGCAATCCGTTTTCTGGAAGTGGTGCTGAGCTGGTTCTGGAACAAGATCTACGACGGGATCAAGGTCAACCACATCGAAGGCGTGCAGAAGGTCGCCCAGGGTCACGAAGTGATCTACGTGCCGTGCCACCGCAGCCACATCGACTACCTGCTGCTGTCGTACCTGCTGTTCCGCAACGGCCTGACCCCGCCGCACATTGCCGCCGGGATCAACCTCAACATGCCGGTGATCGGCAGTCTGTTGCGGCGCGGCGGTGCGTTTTTCATGCGCCGCACGTTCAAGGGCAATCCGCTGTATACCTCGGTGTTCAACGAATACCTGCACACCCTGTTCACCAAGGGCTTCCCGGTCGAATACTTCGTCGAGGGCGGCCGCTCGCGTACCGGGCGCATGCTGCAACCGAAAACCGGGATGCTGGCGATCACGATGCGCAGCTTCCTGCGCTCCTCGCGGATGCCGATCGTGTTCGTGCCGGTGTACATCGGCTACGAGCGCGTACTCGAAGGTCGCACCTACCTCGGCGAACTGCGTGGCGCGAGCAAGAAGAAAGAATCGATCTTCGACATTTTCAAAGTCATCGGCGCGCTCAAGCAGCGTTTCGGCCAGGTGGCGGTGAACTTCGGCGAGCCGATCAAACTGGCGGAATTCCTCGACAGCGAACAGCCGGGCTGGCGCCAGCAGGAGTTGGGCCCGCAGTTCAAACCGGCGTGGCTCAACGAAACCACCAATCGCCTCGGCGAAAAGGTCGCGCAGCACCTGAACGAAGCGGCGGCGATCAATCCGGTCAACCTGGTGGCGCTGGCGTTGCTGTCGACCACTCGTCTGGCACTGGATGATCGAGCCATGGCCAGGGTGCTGGATCTGTATCTGGCACTGTTGCGCCAAGTCCCATACTCGCCGCACACCACGTTGCCGGAGGGTGATGGCCGGGCGTTGATCAAGCATGTGAAGGACATGGATCTGCTGTCCGAACAGAACGATGCGCTGGGCAAGATTCTCTATCTGGACGAACAGAACGCCGTCCTGATGACCTACTACCGCAACAACGTGCTGCACATCTTCGCCCTGCCGGCGTTGCTGGCAAGTTTCTTCCAGAGCACTTCGCGCATGAGCCGCGAGCAGATCCTGCGCTACACCCGAGCGCTGTATCCGTACCTCCAAGCGGAGCTGTTCATCCGCTGGAGCCTGGACGAACTGGATGCGGTGATCGATCAGTGGCTGGAGGCTTTCGTCGAACAAGGCCTGCTGCGTTTCGAGAAAGACGTGTACCTGCGCCCGGCACCGAGCTCGCGGCATTTCGTGCTTCTGACCCTGCTGTCGAAGAGCATCGCCCAGACCCTGCAACGCTTCTACATGACCGTATCGTTGTTGCTCAACGCCGGCCAGAACACCATCAGCGCCGAAGAACTGGAAGACCTGTGCACAGTCATGGCCCAGCGCCTGTCGATCCTGCATGGCCTGAACGCACCGGAGTTCTTCGACAAGAGCCTGTTCCGCCACTTCATCCAGACGATGCTCGATCTCGACGTGCTGCGTCGCGACGAAGCAGGCAAGTTGAGTTATCACGAACTGCTTGGAGAACTGGCCGAAGGCGCAGCGAAACGGGTGTTGCCTGCGGAGATTCGATTGTCGATTCGCCAGGTGGCGCTACATCGCAGCGAAGATGCAGCCGATCAGCCCGCCGCCCCCGCACAAAGCGACTAGATTCCTATAGGCGCCAGGCTTCTTCTGGCGCCGTCGATACGGAGATTTCCGATGAAAAAACTATCCCTGCTGGCCGCAGCCACTTTGCTCAGCGCCTGCCAGTCCACGACACCCGCCGGCAAAGCCAGCCTCGACGGCGAAGTGTTCTACCTGCAACGCATCGCCCTGCCACCAAGCGCGACCTTGAGTGTGAGCCTGCAGGACGTTTCGCTGGCCGATGCGCCGGCCGTCGTGCTCGACGAACAGAAAGGCCCGATCAAGGGACAAGTGCCGCTGCCGTTCCATTTGAGCTACGATCCGGCCCAGGTCAAACCCGGCCACCGCTACTCGGTCAGCGCACGCATCGAAGTCAACGGCGAACTGATGTTCATCACCACCGAAAACCATGCCGTGCAGCTTGATGGCAAGGATCCCCAGCCACTGAAGATCCGCGTCGACGCCGCCCGCTAACGCTCTTATGAACAAGGAAGCCTTGATGCTCCGCCCTACCCTTCGCTTCGCCGGCCTGTGCGCGGGCCTGATGATATCCGCCAGCGCCATGGCCCTGTCCCTCAGCGACCTGTCGCAGGGCGACGCCACCGGCGGCCTCAAGGATGCCCTGACCCAGGGTGCGCAACTGGCCGTCAAACAACTCGGCACGCCGGGTGGTTTCAGCAACAACCCGGACGTAAAAATCGAACTGCCGGGCAAACTCGGCAAAGTCGCCGGCAAGATGAAAGCGTTCGGCATGGGCGCCCAGGTCGACGAACTGGAAACCGCCATGAACAAGGCTGCGGAAACCGCCGTGACCCAGGCTCAGCCGATCCTGGTCGACGCCGTGAAGAAAATGAGCGTGGCCGACGCCAAAGGCATCCTCAGCGGCGGCAACGACTCCGCCACCCAATACCTGGACAAATCCAGCCGCGAACAGATCCGCGCCAAGTTCCTGCCAATCGTCAAACAGGCGACCGACAAGGTAGGCGTGGCGCAGAAGTACAACTCGTTCGCCGGCCAGGCTGCGACACTGGGCGTGGTCGACGCGAAGAGCGCGAACATCGAAAGCTACGTCACCGAACAAGCGCTGAACGGCCTGTTCGAAATGATCGGCAAACAGGAAGAAACCATCCGCAAGAACCCGGCCGCTGCGGCGACGAGTCTGGCGAAGAAGGTGTTCGGCAGCCTTTAGGCCGACGCTGCACGGGAGCGAGGCAACTCGCTCCCGTCCTTCAACACACTGGCTGGACTGCGTAAAAAGAACACCCACTCGCTGCCCATTTTCCTTTTCTCGAAGACCTTCAATTCGACCAGTCCATTCAGGGCCGACATCGCGGTGCTGCAAGAACAACCCAAGTGTTCCCTCACGTTGCTCGCCGTAAACTCCTTCGCCACTCCGCTCTTGGCCACCTGATACAGCGCCCGCTGCCTTTGCGTAAGCCGCTCGAAAAAGTCCGACGCCATCAGCCAGCGCTCAAAGTCTTCCGTGTACGCCAGGCTTTTGCGGTAGACATCCGTGAAGCGACCGACTGCACGCTGAATCACCGAACACTGCAACTCGATGAAATACGTCAGATCCAGCTCATCGGCCTCGCTATGCAAATACGACCGCCCGTACTTCACCGGCGCCCAGCGATAGCGCAAATCCTCAAAAGGCAAATAACGCCCCCGATCATCGAGAGGCTTCAGCAACGCCAGATAATCCACCAGATACTGCTTGTGCGGCGCCCGCGCCAACAAGTCGAACACCGGATCGGACCGTCCTTTCAATACTGGCGGCTTCTTCATGAAAAACCTCTCGATCACTCATAAACACAGAGAACCGAGTACAACACCCCAGACCAGATGGCCTCAATATCAGAGAATTCTGAAAAGTCTGTAGGAGACACCGCAGCCCATAGCCACTCAAACACGATGAGCGTTAGCTCGAGTAAAGCTTTTGACGTGCCGGCCCCATCGGTAGGCTGAGTGGAGGGATTTATCCGGGGTAGGCGCGAAGCGCCGTTCGACGAAGTCGAACACATCGAGAGGAGGTGCAGCGAAGCAAACCGGAGGCGATGCCCCCGGATGAATCCCGTAACGAAGGAACACCGAGCCAAAGCGAGGGGCCGAACGCCGGGGCCCAGCCTTTTGGTTCCTTTTTGGCGTCTGAAAAAGGGACTCGCCGTAAGGGCGAAACCGCCAGCGGCAACACCCGAAGCAACGGATATTCACAAAAAACACCCAGAGCATGGCCGGCCCAAAGGCCGCCACGCTCAACAAAGCAAATCAACCGTCCCGACGAACCCTGAACCAAGCCGCATACAACGCCGGCAAAAACAAAAGCGTCAGAGCCGTCGCCACAATCAACCCACCCATGATCGCCACCGCCATCGGCCCGAAAAACACACTGCGTGAAAGCGGAATCATCGCCAGCACCGCCGCCAGCGCGGTCAGCACAATCGGCCGGAACCGCCTCACGGTTGCCTCGATAATCGCCTGCCAGGGCCTGAGCCCCGCCGCAATATCCTGCTCGATCTGATCCACCAGAATCACCGAGTTGCGCATGATCATCCCCGACAGTGCAATCGTCCCGAGCATCGCCACAAACCCGAACGGCTGGCGGAACACCAGCAGAAACAGCGTCACCCCGATCAACCCCAGCGGCGCCGTCAGAAACACCATCGCCGTACGCGAGAAACTGCGCAGCTGCACCATCAGCAACGTCAGCACCACGACAATGAACATCGGCACACCGGCATTCACCGACTTCTGCCCGCGCTCGGAGTCTTCTACCGTGCCGCCGACGTCCAGCAGATAACCGTCAGGCAATTCGGCACGGATCGGATCGAGGGTCGGCTGGATCTGTTTCACCAGCGTCGCCGGTTGCTCCTTGCCATAGATATCGGCCCGCACCGTCACGGTCGGCAGTCGGTTGCGATGCCAGATGATGCCTTCCTCGAAGCCATATTCCAGCGTGGCAATCTGCGACAACGCAACGCTGCGACCGTTGTCGGTCGGCACCGCCAGACTCGGCAGCAGCGACAGTTCGGTACGCTCATGCACGGTGCCGCGCAGGAGGATTTCGATCAGCTCGTTGTCTTCGCGGTACTGGCTGACACTGGAACCGGTCAGCGAACTCTGGAGGAATTTCGCCAGGTTCGCCGTGCTGACACCCAGAGCCCGGGCGCGATCCTGATCGATGTTCAGGTACACGACCTTGCTCGGCTCTTCCCAGTCCAGGTGCACGTTCACCACATGCGGATTCTCGCGCACCTTGGCCGCGACCTTGCGTGCCAATGCGCGGACTTCTTCGATGTGTTCACCCGTGACGCGGAACTGCACCGGATAGCCGACCGGCGGGCCGTTCTCCAGTCGCGTGACCCGCGAGCGCAGGGCCGGGAATTGTTCGTTGAGGGTATCGATCAGCCAGGTGCGCAGGGCTTCGCGTTCCTCGATGGTTTTCGCCAACACCACGAACTGGGCGAAGCTCGCCGCCGGCAGTTGTTGATCCAGAGGCAAATAGAAACGCGGCGAACCGGTGCCGACGTAGGCCACGTAATTGTCGATGCCGGCATGATCCTTGAGCATCGCTTCCAGTCGCTTGACCTCAGCGGTGGTGTTGGCCAGCGACGCGCCTTCCGCCAGTTTCAGATCGACCATCAGTTCCAGCCGGTTGGAGGCCGGGAAGAACTGCTGCGGGACGAACTTGAACAGCATCACCGAAGCGACGAACAGCCCCACTGTCAGCACGATCACCGTTTTACGCCGACGCACGCACCACTCCACCAGACGTCGAACCCGCTGGTAAAACGGTGTGGCATAGGGATCCGGATGTCCGTCCCCCGAGCCGTGTTTGGCCGCGTGAATTTTCGCCAGATCCGGCAGGAGTTTTTCCCCGAGGTACGGCACAAACATCACCGCCGCCACCCACGAGGCGAGCAACGCGATGGTGACGACCTGAAAGATCGAGCGGGTGTATTCACCGGTGCCGGACTGCGCGGTGGCAATCGGCAGGAAACCCGCAGCGGTGATCAGCGTACCGGTGAGCATCGGGAATGCGGTGCTGGTCCAGGCGTAACTGGCGGCCTTGATCCGGTCGAAGCCCTGCTCCATTTTGATCGCCATCATTTCCACGGCGATGATCGCGTCGTCCACCAGCAAGCCCAGCGCCAGTACCAGTGCGCCGAGGGAAATCTTGTGCAGGCCGATGCCGAGGTAATACATGCAGGCGAAAGTCATCGCCAGCACCAGCGGAATAGTCAGCGCCACCACCATGCCGGTGCGCACGCCGAGGGAGAAGAAACTCACCAGCAACACGATGGCCAGCGCTTCGACCAGGACCTGGACGAACTCGCCGACGCCACTTTTCACCGCCGCTGGCTGATCGGAAACCTTGCGCAGTTGCATGCCGGCCGGGAGGTTTTTCTGGAGGCGGGAGAATTCGACTTCCAGGGCCTTGCCCAGCACCAGAATGTCACCGCCGTCCTTCATCGCCACCGCGAGCCCGATCGCGTCTTCGCCCATGAAGCGCATGCGCGGCGCCGGCGGATCATTGAAACCGCGCCGCACGTCGGCGACATCGGAGATGCGGAACGTACGATCACCGACCCGGATCGGGAAGTTCTTGATCTCGTCGACGGTCTGAAAATTCCCCGAAACCCGTAACTGCAAGCGCTCGCTGCCGGTCTCGAAGAACCCGGCAGTGGACACCGCGTTCTGCTCTTCCAGCGCCTGCTGGACTGCCGCCAGCGGCAAGCCGAGGGTGGCAAGTTTGACGTTGGACAGCTCGACCCAGATCTTCTCGTCCTGCAGCCCGAGCAGGTCGACTTTGCCCACGTCCTTGACCCGTTGCAGCTGGATCTGGATGCGGTCGGCGTAATCCTTGAGCACGGCGTAGTCGAAACCGTCGCCGGTCAGGGCGTAGATATTGCCGAACGTGGTGCCGAATTCATCGTTGAAGAATGGGCCCTGAATGCCCGGTGGCAGGGTCTGGCGGATATCGCCGACCTTCTTGCGCACCTGATACCAGAGGTCCGGAATCTCCACCGAATGCATCGAGTCGCGGGCGATGAAGGTGACCTGTGATTCACCGGGACGAGAGAACGAAACGATGCGTTCGTACTCACCGGTTTCCATCAGTTTCTTTTCGATGCGCTCGGTGACCTGACGCGAGACTTCCTGCGCCGTGGCGCCGGGCCAGCGGGTCTGGATGACCATGGCCTTGAAGGTGAATGGCGGGTCTTCACTCTGGCCGAGCTTGGTGTAGGACAAGGCGCCGACGATGGCCAGCAGAAGCATCAGGAACAGTACGATCTGGCGATTACGCAACGCCCATTCGGAAAGGTTGAAGCGCATCGGGACTTACTCCTTGTCCGCCAGATTGACCACACGGTTGGAGCGATCCACGGGACGCACCTGCTGCCCTTCCAGCAGCACATGCACGCCGGCGGCCACGACCCAGTCGCTGGCGTTGAGGCCTTCGAGCACCGGCACGGTTTTCTCGCCGAACGGGCCGACACGCACAGGGGTTTTCTTCAAGGTGTTGTTGGCGCTGACGACCCAGACGTAGGTCGCGCCGTTTTCGGCGGTCAGGGCCGAGAGCGGCACCGACAGCGGGATCACGTCGGCGGTCTGCACGAAGACTCGTGCGCTCTGGCCGAGCTCGACCGGCACGTTGCCGGCGGTGAAGGCAATGCGGGCGGCGAAGGTCCGGGATTTAGGGTCGGCGGCCGGGGACAACTCGCGGATCTTCCCGGCGAAGCGCTGGTTCGGTTGCGTCCACAGCTCCACGGAAACAGGCTGGCCGACCTTGAAGCGGCCGAAGCTTTGCTCCGGCAGGCTGATCGACACTTCGCGCTCGCCATCAGTGGCGAGGGTGAATACGGTCTGCCCGGCGGCGACCACTTGCCCGACTTCCACCGAGCGCTTGGCCACTACACCGTCCTGAGGCGCGCGCAACACAGCGTAACTGGCCTGGTTGGTCGAGACGTTGAATTCGGCTTTGATCTGTTTGAGGCGGGCCTCACCGGAGCGGTAGAGGTTTTCAGCATTGTCATAGGCCGAGCGGCTGACCATCTGCCGTTCCATCAGGGTCTTGTAACGGTCACGCTCGGCGCGCACCAGATTCAGATTGGCTTCGGCGGCGGTGACCTGGGCACGGGTGGCTTCCAGTTGCAGGCGTACGTCCTGCGGATCGAGTTCGGCCAAGGGTTGATCGGCCTTCACGCGCTGGCCTTCCTCGACCAGTCGTCGGCTGACTTTGCCGCCAATGCGGAACGCCAGATCCGGTTCGTAGCGGGCGCGAACCTCGCCCGGATAACTTTCCATCGCCTGCGCCGAAGGCTCTGGCTGCACCACCATGGCCGGTCGCACGCTGACTGGCGTCACCTCTTCCTTGCCACATGCCGACAATAAAAACGCCAGAGTGACTGGCACTGCAAAGGACAACGCATGGCGGAACATGGTGAAGGACCTTTCGCTAAGGAGGCTTGGAATAATTATACTGGCCGGTATGTTATTAATAGCAAACTCACCAGTCCAGTATTAAAAGCGAAGAATGTCGAACAATCTTTCAGCTCCAAACGGCCCCGGCCGCCCAAAGGATCCGGCCAAGCGCCAGGCGATTCTCGAAGCGGCGAAAATCCTGTTCCTGAGTCACGGCTATGCCAACACCAGCATGGACGCAGTGGCCGCCGAGGCTGGCGTGTCGAAGCTGACGGTCTACAGCCATTTCAATGACAAGGAGACGCTGTTCTCCGCCGCTGTCGTCGCCAAATGCGAGGAGCAATTGCCGCCGCTGTTCTTCGAATTGCCGGACGGCATCGCGGTGGAAAATGTGTTGCTGAACATTGCCAGAGGCTTTCATCACCTGATCAACAGCGATGAATCGGTGAACCTGCATCGCCTGATCATGGCGCTGGGCAGTCAGGATCCGAAGCTGTCGCTGATCTTCTTCGAGGCCGGCCCGCAGCGCATGGTGCAAGGCATGGAGCGGCTTCTGCGGCGGATCGATGAGACCGGTGCGCTGCGCATCGACAACCCGCACAACGCCGCCGAACACTTCTTCTGCCTGATCAAGGGCGCGGGGAATTTCCGGTTGCTGTATGGCTGCGGCGAACCACTGACCGGCGAGGCGGCGGAAAGCCATGTGCAGGAAGTGGTCGAGTTGTTCATGCGGGCCTATCGCAGAGAAGCAGCTTCAAGCCGCTAGCTACAAGCGGCAAGTACCAGCGCCCGCATCGCTTGTAGCTTGTAGCTTGTAGCTTGTAGCTTGTAGCTAGCTTTTATGGCTTGAGCGCTTTCTTCGGGTAGATGTCATAGCGGCTGGATTTGCCATCCAGCGCATGGCTCGGCTTCGGCCCTTCGATGCACGGCGCCTTGCGCGGACGCTTGACCACCACCCGGTGCGTGGCCAGCGCCAGCGCCGCTTCCAGCAAGGCCGGTGCATCCGGATCATCGCCCACCAGCGGGCGGAACAGGCGCATTTCCTTCTTCACCAGCGCGGTTTTCTCACGGTGCGGGAACATCGGGTCGAGGTAGATCACCTGCGGCGGCTCGCCTTCCCAGTTGCGCATCACGTCGATCGAGTTGCCCTTGAGCAGCGTCATCCGCGCCACGATCGGTGCCACGTCGAAATCTTCCGCCGCACGGGCCAGACCATCCTCCAGCAACGCGCCGATCAGCGGTTGACGCTCGATCAGGCTCATCTCGCAGCCCAGGCTCGCCAGCACGAACGCATCCTTCCCGAGCCCCGCCGTGGCATCCAGCACCCGCGGACGCACGCCTTGGGCGATACCGACCGCCTTGGCGATCATCTGTCCGCTGCCACCGCCGTACAACCGACGATGGGCCGCGCCACCCTCGACGAAGTCGACCCGCACCGGCCCCGGCGCATCCGGCCCCAGCTGTTGCAGCTGCAAGCCCTGCTCGCCGACCTGCAAGGCAAACTCGCCGTCGGCCACCTGCAACGGCAGATTCAGGCGCTGCGCCCACTGCTCGGCCTGCGCTTCGAACGTCGGGCCGAGGGCTTCGACATGGATGCGGCAGGCCGCAGGTTGCTCAATCATGGAAAACACGCTCAAAAAAGTTAAGGATCGGCAAAAACCGCCGATAACCCAATCAACGCGCATTTTGCCAGAGCTGAGCGTCGACCGAAAAAAATGTCAGGCATTCTTCCCACATCGATTGGCTACATTTCGCCCACAGGCGACTTCAGCCGTCATAACACTCAAGCATTGGGCGGCATCAGCCACCTGTGGCAGGATTTCTTCGCCCAGGCACTGGCCGAACAATCGAGTGATGTGGTGCCTGCCTGCGGGACATTCCCACCGGTCGATCTGGAAAGCCCTGAAGAGCCGACTATCGGCAGCGAACTGCACGCGCACATCATCGACCAGCGCGAATGCGATGTGGTGGAAACCGAGGTACGCCCCCCGAACCACTGTTCCTGCCGATTGCCGAAATCGACATGAACCTGGCCGAGCCATACCCACCGTTCCCGCCGGAAGACATCAAGACTCAGCAAAAACAACAGGATTTCGACAGCAGCTGGGTTCGTCCTGTCGTGATCAACAACGGCCAGCCGATTCCGGAACCGGGCCCTGCCCCGCAGAAAAAGCCACTGTACCTGCCGATTGCCGAGTTCGACCTGGATCTGCTGCAGCCTTACCCGCCGTTCCCGCCGGAAGAGATCGTCGAGCAGCAGAAAGCCCTGGACTTCGATAACGGCTGGGTGCGCCCGATCGTTCAGCAGAACCTGCGTATCGCCGCCTGATTCCGCCCTGCTTCAGCCCTTGAAAAACTGATTGGCCTTCGCGTACGGCATTGAACGCGAAGTGAAGCCGAACGTGCCCGATTGCTGGATTTCCTCGGCAGCCCGGAAGAACTCGCCAAACGCCGCCAGTGCCAGCGCCGAGCCGGTACTGATGCGCTTCACACCCATTTCCTCCAGTTGCTGCACAGTCAGTTTCAGGCCACCGGACATCAGCACGTTGACCGGTTTCGGCGCCACCGCTCGCACCACCGCCAACACTTCCTCAGCCGTCCTCAGACCCGGAGCATAGAGCACGTCGGCGCCCGCTTCGGCGAACGCCTGCAGGCGGCGAATGGTGTCGTTAATGTCCGGATTGCCGTGCAGGTAGTTTTCCGCGCGGGCCGTCAGGGTGAAGGGAAACGGTAAGGTTCGAACAGCGGCAACCGCGGCTTCGATCCGCGCCACGGCGTGTTCGAAACAGTAGATCGGCGCATCCGGGCGCCCGGTGGCATCTTCGATGGAGCCACCCACGGCGCCCGCTTCGGCGGCTCGCAAAAGACTTTGCGCCGACTCGGCCGGAGCGTCGGCAAAACCGTTTTCCAGATCCACTGCCACCGGCAAATCCGTGGCAGCGGCAATCGCCCGAACGTTGTCCAGAGTCTGTTCAAGCCCCAAAGCGCCATCGGGTTTACCTTGGGAAAACGCATAACCGGCACTGGTGGTCGCCAGCGCCTGATAACCCAGGCTGGCAAGCATCTTCGCGGAACCGGCATCCCACGGATTGGGAATCACGAAAATCCCGGGGCGTTCATGCAAGGCTTTGAAGGCTTCGGCTTTACGGACTTGTTCTTTGCGGGCTTGGGCGTCCATCGGCAGGCTCCTGGGCAGAAAAAAACCGCCTCAGAGCAAGCCAAGTTGCTCGGCGGCGGGTTCTCTGTATAGCTCAGGCAGCGATGGCAGGCCAGGCAAACGTTGCATCAGCTGTGCATGGAATCGCTGCGCAAGCTTCGCCGCCAGGATGTTATCGGCGGTGTGCAGGAAAATGTACGGCGTGCGGCCCTCTTCGATCCACTCGGCAATCTTCGCCACCCACGGCACCAGGAACGGATCGTTGGCCTCAAGCTCGGGATGACCGATGAAGCGTACCTGCGGGAATTGGGTGAACGCTGCCGGGCGGGTTGGCACGCGGGGCTTTTTCGATTGGGCGTGGATCACCGAAGACTCGGTGGACAGGCAACTGAATAACGCTCGCGGATCGAGACAGATGCGCTCCACACCGCGATCCAGCAACAGGCGATTGAGCAGGCGTTCACTCTCGCCCTTGGCGAAGAACTGCTCATGGCGCACTTCCACCGCCAGCGGTCGATCAAACGCGTCGATGAAGGCTGCGAGCTCTGGCAAACGTTGCGGAGTGAAGCTTTTCGACAGTTGCAGCCACAGTGGCGATACGCGTTCGCCGAGCGGGCTGAGCAACTGGATGAAGGTTTCGGCGGCGGTCAGTTGATCGCGCAGGTCACCGCCGTGGCTGATGTCGCCGGGGAATTTGGCGGTGAAACGAAAGTGCTCGGGCATGACCTCGGCCCAACGCTGCACGGTGGCCGGCGACGGGCTGGCGTAGAAAGTCGTGTTGCCTTCCACGGCGTTGAACACTTGCGAATACAGACCGAGGAAATCGGAGGTCTTGGCGTCTACCGGATACAGATACTCGCGCCAGGCGTTTTCACTCCAGGACGGGCAACCGAGGTAGTAAGGCAGATCCATCAGATGTACAGGTCGAGGCCCAGCACGTCTGCGTCCCAATCGACAAACCCGGCGGTACTCAGGTAGCTGGCCAGGGCCATGGCCACGCTTTTCTTCATCGCACGGTGATAAATCATGTCTTGTTGGCGGGCGGGCAGATTGCTCAGGCGTTGCGCAGAGGCCTTGGCGGCGCGGGCAGCCAGTTGCGCTTCGGTGGGGAATTCCAGCTCGCCTTCAATATCCTCGACGGATTCATCCAGCGCCGGATTGCCTTTGCGAGGCTTGCGCTTGATGGGGTAGGAATGAGTGGAAACGCCGTCTATACGCATAAAGTCATGCTCGGTATCGATGATGGCAATTTAGCGGCACCTGACCGACTTAGCAAATCGCCGAGTGATAACTAGAACACATAAAAGACAAAAGGTTTAAAGCGCGGGGTTGGAAACGGACGATTGGCAGGCTTTGGCATGACCCTGCGGCGAATGCCACAGGGTCGAAATCATCAGCGGGCTTTCGGCGTGGCGACTTTATCGCGCAGGTAAACCGGCTGGGCATCGTCGGCCGGAATCGACTCGCCACGTTCCCAGGCGAATCGCGCCAGCGTCAGCAGATCTTCGGCGTGGGGCAGCATGCCTGCGTCGGAACCGTTCAGGTTGACAGCGATGCGCTCGCCGTAGCCCCAACCCGTGCCAGCACCGAACCAGTCACCTGTAGCATCGTCCGGCAGCACAGCGACTTCCGGCGGCAACACCGCCTCGGTGCCGACCAGACGCATCTCCCCGGCCGTCTCGCGATAGCAGCCCCAGTACACTTCATCCATGCGCGCATCGATGGCTGCCGCGACCTGGCTCACGCCGTGTTCGCGATAAGCCCGTTGCGCCAGTACCGCCAGGTTCGACACCGGCAACACCGGACGATCCAGCGCGAACGCCAGGCCTTGCACCACGCCGATGGCGATGCGCACGCCGGTGAACGCACCCGGGCCGCGACCGAAGGCAATCGCGTCCACCGCTTGCAGCGTGGTACCGGCGTCGGCCAGCAATTGCTGGATCATCGGCAGCAGTTTCTGCGCGTGCAGGCGCGGGATCACCTCGTAATGGCTCGTGACCTTGCCGTCATGCAGCAAGGCAACGGAGCAAGCTTCAGTCGCGGTGTCCAGGGCCAGCAAGGTGCTCATCGATGTGTCCGTAAATCAGGTGGGGAAAAGTGCGCCAGTATAAACAACTACGGCCCGCAAGCGGGCCGTGGATGATGCAGCGGATCAGGTTTTTCAGCTCAGTGCTTCAAGAACCTTGGCGGTGATCGCTTCAACCGAACCGACACCCGGGATGTGGCTGTACTTCGGCTTGCCGTTGGCGGCCGACAGCTTCTGGTAGAAATCCACCAGCGGCTTGGTCTGCGAATGGTAGACCGACAGGCGATGACGCACGGTTTCTTCGGTGTCGTCCTTGCGCTGCACCAGCTCTTCACCGGTGATGTCGTCTTTGCCGGCAATCTTCGGCGGGTTGTAGACGATGTGGTACACGCGGCCGCTGGCCTCGTGAACGCGACGGCCGGCGATACGCTGAACGATTTCTTCGTCTTCAACGGCGATTTCAACCACGGCATCCAGCTCGACACCGGCAGTCACCAGCGCTTCAGCCTGAGGAATGGTGCGCGGGAAACCGTCGAACAGGAAACCGTTGGCGCAGTCAGCCTGAGCGATGCGGTCTTTTACCAGTGCGATGATCAGGTCATCCGACACCAGGCCGCCGGCATCCATGATGCTCTTGGCCTTGATGCCCAGTTCGGTGCCGGCCTTGACCGCAGCACGCAGCATGTCGCCGGTGGAGATTTGCGGAATGCCGAATTTCTCGGTGATGAACTTAGCCTGAGTACCTTTACCGGCCCCGGGAGCTCCCAGCAGAATGACGCGCATTAGATGTGCTCCTCAATTTTTTTATAAAAAGCTTTTGCAAAACAACGGATTCGCCTCATGGGGCGAAATCCTGGAAATAGGGTCGTGACCGCCCAAACGGCCAGAGGCTGACCAAGATACACAGCAGGCTGCGCCCACACAAGACGCCAAAAGTCGGAGAAACCGGCGCCTGCCGCGACCTTGCGACGCGGTTCCCCAAGTCGCAACCCCATCATTAACTGTCGCTTGCCCGCATTTTTCCCACGCTCGATAAACGGCACCCGACGTTTGCCCCGGGTGCCCCGCCCCACGCAGAAAACCTTAGCCGGTATTTCGCAAACCGGCGGCAATCCCCGCCACAGACACCAGCAACGCCTGTTCTACCGGGCTGTCCTGCTCGACGTTCGGCTGTCGCGAACGCGCCAGCAGTTCAGCCTGCAATAGATGCAGCGGGTCGAGATAGGTGTTGCGCAGGCGGATGAATTCCAGGGTGTCCGGGCTATGTGCCAGCAGTTGCGACTGACCGGTCAGGCCTAGGACCACGGAACATGCCTGCGACAATAGGTCGCGTAAGTGCACACCCAAAGGTAACAAGTCCGACTCAACCAGTCGCTCGTCGTAGGACAGCGCAATGTCGGCGTCGGCCTTGGCCAGGACCATTTCCAGCATGTCGATGCGAGTTCGGAAAAACGGCCACTGCTCACGCATCTGCCCCAGCAGCTCGCCTTCGCCGCGCGCTCCAGCGCCTTGCTCAATGCGGTTTCCCAACCGAGCCACGCTGGCAGCATCAAACGCGTCTGGGTCCAGCCGAAGATCCACGGAATCGCCCGCAGGCTTTCGATGCCACCGGCGCGACGCTTGGCCGGACGGCTGCCCAATGGCAGGCGTCCCAACTCCTGCTCGGGTGTCGACTGGCGGAAATACTCGACGAACTGCGGATTTTCCCGCACCACGGCGCGGTAAGCAGCCACACCGTCGGCGGCCAATTCGTCCATCAGATGCCGCCACTCCGGCGTCGGTGGCGGCGGTGGCAGCAGGGTCGCTTCGAGCACGGCAGCCAGATACAGATTGAGGTTTTGCTCGGCGATGTCCGGCAGGCCGAATTTGAATCGAATCATTTCCCCCTGCTCGGTGGTGCGGAAGCGTCCGGCCACCGAACCCGGCGGCTGTGACAGGATCGCCGCGTGAGCAGGGCCACCGCCACGGCCCACGGTGCCACCGCGACCATGAAACAGCAGCAGTTCGACTTGCTGCTCGCGGCAGATTTCCACCAGCCGCTCCTGAGCCCGATATTGCGCCCAGGCCGCTGCGGTGGTGCCGGCGTCCTTGGCCGAGTCGGAATAACCGATCATCACTTCCTGCGGGCCTTGCAGACGTGCGCGATAACCCGGCAGCAGCAACAGACGCTCGATCACCGGGCCGGCGTTGTCGAGGTCGGCCAGGGTTTCGAACAACGGCACTACACGCATCGGCCGCAGCACACCAGAATCCTTCAGCAGCAGTTGCACCGCGAGCACATCCGAGGCGGCACCGGCCATGGAGATCACATAGGAACCCAGCGAAGCCCCCGGCGCGGCGGCGATTTCCTTGCAGGTGGCGAGCACTTCGGCGGTGTCGGCCGAAGGCTTGAAATGCGCCGGCAGCAGCGGTCGACGGTTTTGCAGTTCGCGGGTCAGGAAGCTGATGCGCTGTTCTTCATCCCAGTCTTCATAGCGACCGAGGCCGAGGTAATCAGTGATTTCGGTCATGGCGGCGGTGTGTCGCGACGAATCCTGGCGTACATCGAGGCGCACCAGGAACAGGCCGAAGGTCACGGCCCGGCGCAGGCAATCGAGCAACGGTCCGTCGGCGATCACGCCCATGCCGCACTCGTGCAGCGAGTGGTAGCACAGCTCCAGCGGATCAAGCAGGTCGCGGTTGTTGTGCAATACATCGGCCGGTGCCGGGGTCGTCGCAGTCAAGGAGGCATGGGCCCAGTTGCGTGTGGCGCGCAGGCGTTCGCGCAATTGCTTGAGCACCGCGCGATAGGGTTCGGCGCTGTCACCGGCCTTGGCCTTGAGCGTATCGCTGGCTTGCTGCATCGACAGTTCAGCGGCGAGATGATCGACATCCCGCAGGTAAAGATCCGCCGCCATCCAGCGCGCCAGCAGCAGTACTTCGCGGGTCACCGCAGCGGTGACATTCGGGTTGCCGTCGCGGTCGCCGCCCATCCACGAAGCAAAGCGGATCGGTGCGGCTTCCAGTGGCAAACGCAAGCCCGTGGCGGCGAACAGTGCCTGATCGGCCTTGCGCATATGGTTGGGAATCGCCTGCCACAGCGAGTGCTCGATCACCGCAAAACCCCACTTGGCTTCGTCCACCGGCGTCGGGCGGGTGCGGCGGATTTCTTCGGTGTGCCAGGCTTCGGCGATCAGGCGTTGCAGGGTGTTGTGGATCTGCTCGCGCTCGGCGCTGGTCAGGTCGCGGTGATCCTGGGCGGCCAGTTTCGCAGCGATCGCGTCGTACTTCTGGATCAGCGTGCGTCGGGCCACTTCGGTCGGGTGCGCGGTCAGCACCAGTTCGATTTCCAGTCGCGATAACTGGCGGGCGAGGGAGTCGGCGCTGTGCCCTTCCTCGCGCAAACGGGCGAGCAATTCCGGCAGCACGCGGGATTCGAACGGCGCAGCTTGCGACTCTTCGCGGCGATGGATGAGCTGGTATTGCTCGGCGATGTTCGCCAGGTTGAGAAACTGGTTGAACGCCCGCGCCACCGGGAGCAATTCGTCTTCGCTCAACTGATTGAGGCTGGCGCTGAGTTCGGCGTCCATCGAGCCACGCCGGTCAGCCTTGGCGCCCTTGCGAATCTGCTCGATCTTGTCGAGAAACGCCTCGCCGTACTGGTCACGGATGGTGTTGCCCAACAGCTCACCGAGCAGGTGAACGTCTTCGCGCAAGCGTGCATCAATATCGGTCATCAGCATCTCTCCAGCAGTAATCGGTGACGGATCGCAAGTGAGTGGATGAACAGAGAGTGCCGCTCTGCAACGCTTCTTACAAGCAGACGACGAAGGGACTTTAAACCTTGCGCCCTGAAGCTAGTCTCAACAGTAAGCCCCACAACGGCTTGCCGCCGCCTGACGGCGGACACTCACCCAGACCTGCCACGAGCAGGTACGACATGAGGTCATCATGAAAATCCGTGAACTCGCCCAGCATTGGGAAGAAACCGCCAAGGGTCGCCTGACCGATACCGGCTACACGATTCATCTGGATGTGGAGGCCGCCGCGCGCCTGGCGGCGATTGCCGAGATGTACCCCAAACGCCACGCCGAAGAACTGCTCGGCGAATTGATCGGTGCGGCGCTTGAAGAGTTCGAGGCGAGCCTGCCGTATGTGAAAGGCTCGACCGTGGTTGCCACCGATGAGGAGGGCGATCCGCTGTATGAAGACGTTGGTCCTACGCCGCGTTTTCTTGCGTTGTCGCGGCGTCATCTACATGATTTGTCGACCGCAGCCGGCAAGCAAAAACACTGACACAACATAAATCGAAACGTGGGAGCGAGCTTGCTCGCGAAAGCGGTTTGTCAGGCACTGTAGAGGTGACTGATCCGACGCTATCGCGAGCAAGCTCGCTCCCACATTGACTGTATTCAAATTCAAAAATCACACGCCTTATTACCCCCGCGCGTACCACTCTCCCCCGTCAAAGTTCCCGGTTTAGAGCCCTGTCCATTCGGTCAGAATATTTTTTGGCGATGAGCCATCTTTTCTGAACTTTTAAAAAAAGCCTTCGGTCGGAACAGGTAACCACGCCTGGAACGAGCGTTTCAAAACGCACTTGCACATGACGGTTGCGGCTCCGCTACCAGGATGGATTTCGAAGCTTCCAAGGAGTTAACCAATGGAGTTGAAGACCATGAAGACCCAAACCTCGTTCTCCCACCTGCGCGGTCTGAAACTGGCCGCCCTGGCCATCGGCACCAGCTTCGTGCTGGCCGGTTGTGCCGGCAATCCACCGACCGAGCAATACGCGGTGACTCAATCGGCCGTCAACAGCGCGGTCAGCGCCGGCGGTACCGAGTTCGCCGCCGTGGAAATGAAGCAGGCGCAGGACAAGCTCAAACAAGCCGAAATCGCCATGCACGACAAAAAGTATGACGAAGCCCGCACCCTTGCCGAACAAGCCGAGTGGGACGCCCGCGTCGCCGAACGCAAGGCTCAGGCGATGAAAGCCGAACAGGCTGTGAAGGATTCCCAGAAAGGTGTTCAGGAACTGCGTCAGGAAAGTCAGCGCACCGTGCAATAAGCGCGCATCCCGACCGCAAGGCTGAATCTCTTATCGATAGAAAGGACGAACGATTATGCGTAAACAACTGATGATCCCCGCTCTCCTGGCCGCAAGCGTTGCCCTGGCTGCCTGCTCCACGCCGCCGAACCCGAACCTGGAACAGGCGCGCACCAACTACGCCGGCCTGCAGGCCAACCCGCAGGCGAGCAAAGTAGCGGCACTGGAAACCAAGGACGCCAGCGATTACCTGGACAAGGCTGACAAGGCCTATCTGGACAAGGAAAATGCATCCAAGGTCGACCAACTGGCCTACCTGACCAACCAGCGCGTGGAAGTGGCCAAGCAGACCATCGCCCTGCGCACCGCTGAAAACAACCTGAAGAACGCCGCCGCCCAGCGTGCCCAGGCCCGTCTGGATGCCCGCGATCAGCAGATCAAACAGCTGCAGGACAGCCTCAACGCCAAGCAGACCGATCGCGGTACGCTGGTGACCTTCGGTGACGTGCTGTTCGCCACCAACAAGGCCGACCTGAAATCCAGCGGTCTGGTGAACATCAATAAACTGGCGCAGTTCCTCCAGGAAAACCCGGATCGCAAGGTGATCGTCGAGGGCTACACCGACAGCACCGGCGCCGCTTCGTACAACCAGTCGCTGTCCGAGCGTCGTGCGACTTCGGTGCAGGTTGCGCTGATCAAGATGGGCGTCGATCCTTCGCGCATCGTGGTGCAGGGCTATGGCAAGGAATACCCGGTCGCGGATAACGGCAGCGTCTCGGGCCGTGCGATGAACCGTCGGGTGGAAGTGACCATTTCCAACGACAACCAGCCGGTGATGCCGCGTTCAGCAGTCAGTTCGAACTAAGCTTCACGCGGCAACGAAAAAAGCCCCGCCTGAGTTGATCAGGCGGGGCTTTTCGTTTACAGAGTTCGGCTTGCCCCTCACCCCAGCCCTCTCCCAGAGGGAGAGGGAGCCGATCGGGGGATATTTGATAATGCACCGACCTGAGATTTCTTCACCGAATCCATAATCGACACGATCTTTCAGGTCGATGCATAGCGTCAGACAACTCGGTCAGTTCCCTCTGGGAGAGAGTTAGGGTGAGGGCTATTCCTGCAGAATCACTCCTCAAGCTTCTGCGGCGTCTCCTGCCCCATGCAACGCACAGCTTTTTTCTGCGCGTTGATCAGCACCCCGGTCAGGCCTTTCTGTTCGGTGTCGAACAGCACCAGCACGCCATCGATGCACTGCGCCACTTGCGGCGCCGGGTCCAGGGAGACCTTGTAGTCTTCGCCGGGAATGGTCTTGAGCATGGTGAATTCGTTGAGCAGCAACGCATCCTCGGGTTTGGCGAAGTGCAGGTAGCCGTAGTACCACAGGGCACCGACGGTGCCGAGGATGCTGCAGATACCGGTGATGATCAGCGGGATGGCGTTGCGTTCTTCACTCATTGCGGACTCTCGTTTTCGGAATTCGGAGGTGGCGGGTAATTCGGGACTTCGCCGAGGCGGCGCAGGCCGTTGAAATGCTCGGGATCATCGAGGTAACGCAGCATCACCTGGCGCCACACCGGGTCGCCGAAGGTCTGCACATGGCCACCGCGAGTCAATTGCAGGACCCGGGGCGGCGGCGCAGCTTGATACAGGCGGATGCCGTTGGAAAGAGGCACCAGCGGATCATCGATGCTGTGGAAGATCAGTTTCGGTACGCCTTTGAGCTGCGGCATCGAGTTGATCGCACTGTCGCTGTCCGGCACCAGCCACGACAGCGGCACCTGGAATGGCCAGGTCATCCACGACGTGCTCAGGGCGTATTGGCCGACGCTGCGGTAACTGGCCGGAACCCCGTCGAGCACAAAGGCCTTGAGCTGTTTTTGTCTTTCCGGATGCTGCACCAGCCAATGCACCGCCATCGAGCCGCCGAGACTCTGGCCGAGCAGGATCAACGGCTTGCCTTTGACTTCCGGCGCGTTGTCCAGCCAGGCAAATGCGGCGTCGATGTCTTGATAGATCGCAGGCAGGCTCGGCTTGCCTTCGGACAGTCCGTAACCGCGATAGTCCACCAGCAGCACCTGATAGCCGTTTTTCGGCAACCACCAACTGCCGCCCAGGTGCATCGGCAGGTTGCCGCCGTTACCGTGCAGGTGCAGCACCGTGCCCTTGACCTCGACACCGGGTTTCGCCGGCAGCCACCAGGCGTTCAGCTTGAGGCCGTCGGCGGTTGTCAGGGTGACGGTGCGGTATTCAAGTTTGGCCTTTTCCGGGGTGAATATCTGGCCCGGCTCGGGGTAGAACAGCAAAGAGCTGCAACCACCGAGGGTCAGGAGCAGGCAGAGGATGCCGAGGATTCTCATCCGGTGAAACCTCGCAAGGTTCGGATTCCCGCGCTCGGCGCAGGAATGATCAATGGGCCTACAGGATGTTGGAGTAATCGGCCTCGATCCGGTCCAGGCTCAAGTGATTGAGGAAGTTGGAAAAGCACATCCACGCCGACAACGCATTCATGTCACGGAACTGGTCCGGCAAGTACTTGGGCGGCACCACCAGGCCTTCATCCACCAGTTGCCGCAGGGTTCGCATGTCCTCCAGCGTGGTCTTGCCGCAGAACAACAGCGGGACCTGCTCGAGCTTGCCCTTGCGCACGGCCAACTGAATGTAGTTGTAAACCATGATGAAGCCCTTGAGGTAGGACAAGTCTTTGGTGAATGGCAGACCGGTCGGCGTCGATCCACGGAAAACCCGACTGGCGTTGCCGTAGCTTTCCGCCATCTCGAAGCCCTGCTCGCGGAAGAACTCGAAAATCTGCAGGAAGTCCGCGCCCTCCTCCACCATATGAATGGCGCGGGTGCGGTTGGTCAGCTTGCGCAAACGACTCGGGTAGGAGGCGAAGGTGATGATTTCCATCAGGATCGCCAGACCTTCCTGAGTCACCGTCGACGAGGGCGGGCCCTTGGACAGGAAGGTGCAGATCGGCTGGTTCAAACCGTTGAGCGTGGTGCCGACGTGCACCAGGCCTTCGTGGACTTCCAGCGCGCGCACGTCGCGGTCGTTGAACATCGCGTCGGTGCGGATCTTGATGTAGTCGGCGCCCGCCGCCGCGTCGGCGACGATGCCGTCGGACTCGAACACGCGGATGGTTTCCTCGGCCTCGCCGAACACCTTGTTCAGACGAGTTTGCAGCAGGTGCACGGCGTCCTTGGCGGTGAGGATTTTCGGTTCGTCCTTCAGGTCGCCACGGCCGTCGATGTTGTTCAGGTAGTCCGACATCATCAAACCGAGATCGGCCAGGGTAGGGTCACCGGCGTGGAATGCATCGGACGCAGCGCCGTACAGTTCCTGAGAAATCAGGCCGAAATCTTCGGTGCCGCGCGCTTCGAGCATGCGCACCACCATCCGGTATTCCTTGCACATGCGCCGCATGATCTGGCCGACCGGGTTGAACTGGCCGAGCTGGCGGGTGATGTCGCGCTCGATGTTCTGGAATTCCAGCTTGACCTTGCTCGAATCGAAGGACAGCGGCCGGTTGAGGTAGTAGTCGCGATCCACCGCCGGCAATTCCTTGCCCTTGGCCTTGAGGAACCCCTTTCGGATGTTCTCGTCCCACTTGACTGCGTCAAGGACGCGAATCGGCGTCTGCGCCAGCACAATGCGATCGGACAGCGTGCGTATCGTCTGCTGGTAATCGTCCACCCGAAACTCCTGTAGAAAACGTGACGAACTGAATTATTTGGCCTTGGCCTGATGCTGGTAGCGCGCCGCTTCGACGAAAACGTCTGAGTTGGCCGGGTCGTCGAGATAAGCAAAGACCTTATCCAGCGGACTGTCGACCTGCACGCCCTGACCGTCATCGGTCGGGAAGCCCTGGCCGTCGAGGCTTTTCTGGGCGATGGCCTGGTTGATCTGATCGAGATCGAGGTTGTAGATCACCAGTTCATGTTTGTCGGTGATCTCGAAACCGGCGATGGTGAAGTGCCCGCCATATTGCGCCGGCACCTTCGCCGACAGATACCAGCGGTTGCCATGACGCGACACGGTGAACGGATAAGCTTCCCGCTCATGGGGACGGGCCTTGAACCAGGTGACCGCCTGATAGCGGTCATTGCCCAGGCGCGTGAGTTCCAGATTCATCGGCTCGCCCCAGGCATTGGTGCTCGCCCATTCGCCGAGCAGGCCCTTGGGCGCCGGCTCACGGGCAGGCAGCGGATCCTTGAAGGTCACCAGACAACCGCTGAGCAGCAGGAACGACAGCGCGATCAACGCGCCACGCCAGGCTTTCATTCAACACTCCCTATGAACCGAACTCACCACCGGACCTGTGGGAGCGTTACACCGACGCAAGCACCAGATGCATATAGCGCGTCAGAATGCCGAGCATGTCCTCTTCGGCCAAAGGCTCGGCGTCGTTGAGCAGGCCCTGATATTCCATCCGTCCGATAATCGCCGTCAACACCTTGGCATCCTGCTGCGGCTCACGGGAGCCCAGCACCTGGAACAACTGGCAGGTGCCCTGCAACAGAATCTGCTGATGGGAACGCACCAGCTCCGCCAGACGCGGGTTGAGCAGCGCTTCCTGACGGAACGCCTGTTCGGCCATCAAATGCTCGCGGCGGTTGACCAGTTGCCGGTGCACGTAGTCGGCCATCAGCCGGGCGATGTCGTCCGCCAGTTGCGAGCGCGACTCCGGGCTGCCGTCGCCGCTGACCACCATTTCGCGCAGCAGGCCTTCGTTGTTGATCCACAGCTTGGCCATGTAGGCCGCGCTGCGTTCGACATACTGAGCGAAGGTATCGGTGAGCAGGTCATCGATGTCCTTGAAGTAATAGGTGGTGGCCGACAGCGGCACACCGGCCTCGGCCGCCACCGCCCGGTGACGCACGGCGCGCACGCCGTCGCGCACGACAATGCGCATCGCCGCATCGAGAATGTCCTGCCGACGCTGCTCGCTGCCCTGTCGGCTGGCCTTGCGGCCCTGGTACTGAACACTTTCAGCGACCGCAGTGGCGATACCCGCTGCACCCTCTTGAGCCATTGCACCGATCACGACAGGACTTCCTCTGTTGTTTTTTTCAAAAGTAACCATTTGATACGTTTGTACCAGACAGGCAATAAAAAGCCGCCCATTTCAGGCGGCTTTTTTATTGAAACACTTACGCTTGCGGCCGCATGTGCGGGAACAGGATCACGTCGCGGATCGACGGCGAGTTGGTCAGCAACATCACCAGACGGTCGATACCGATACCTTCACCGGCCGTTGGCGGCATGCCGTACTCCAGCGCGCGAACGAAGTCGGCGTCGTAGTGCATGGCTTCGTCGTCGCCGGCGTCCTTGTCGGCCACCTGCGCCATGAAGCGCTCCGCCTGGTCTTCCGCGTCGTTCAGCTCGGAGTAGGCGTTGGCGATTTCACGGCCGCCGATGAACAGCTCGAAGCGGTCGGTAACGTTCGGGTTGTCGTCGTTGCGACGGGCCAGCGGCGACACTTCGAACGGGTACTGGGTAATGAAGTGCGGCTGTTCCAGCTTGTGCTCGACCAGCTCTTCGAAAATCATCACCTGCAACTTGCCCAGACCTTCAAAGCCCAGCACCTTGGCGCCGGCCTTCTTGGCGATGTCGCGAGCCTTGTCGATGTCGTTCAGGTCATCGGCGGTCAGCTCAGGGTTGTACTTGAGGATCGAGTCGAACACCGACAGGCGCACGAACGGCTCACCGAAGTGGAACACCTTGTCGCCGTAAGGCACGTCGGTGCTGCCCAGAACCAGCTGCGCCAGCTCACGGAACAGTTCTTCGGTCAGGTCCATGTTGTCTTCGTAGTCGGCGTAAGCCTGGTAGAACTCCAACATGGTGAATTCAGGGTTGTGACGAGTCGAAACGCCTTCGTTACGGAAGTTGCGGTTGATCTCGAACACTTTTTCGAAGCCGCCAACCACCAGACGCTTCAGGTACAGCTCTGGCGCGATACGCAGGAACATTTCCATGTCCAGCGCGTTGTGGTGGGTTTCGAACGGCTTGGCCGCGGCGCCGCCAGGAATGGTCTGCAGCATCGGCGTTTCGACTTCGAGGAAGTCGCGCTTCATCAGGAAGCTGCGGATGTGCGCGATCACTTGCGAACGCACGCGGAAGGTCTGGCGCACGTCTTCGTTGACGATCAGGTCAACGTAACGCTGACGGTAGCGCTGTTCGGTGTCGGTCAGGCCGTGGTGCTTGTCCGGCAGCGGGCGCAGGGATTTGGTCAGCAGGCGCACGCTGGTCATCTCGACGTACAGGTCGCCCTTGCCGGAACGGGCCAGGGTGCCTTCGGCGGCGATGATGTCGCCCATGTCCCAGGTTTTCACCGCGGCCAGGGTTTCTTCGGACAGAGTCTTGCGGTTGACGTAGACCTGGATGCGACCGGTCATGTCCTGGATCACCATGAACGAGCCACGGTTGAGCATGATGCGACCTGCAACCTTGACCGGGATCGCAGCCTCTGCCAGCTCTTCCTTGGTCTTGTCCGCGTACTGTTTCTGCAGTGCTTCGCAGTAGTTGTCGCGGCGGAAGTCGTTCGGGAAGGCATTGCCCTTGGCGCGCTCGGCAGCAAGCTTTTCCTTGCGCAGGGCGATCAGGGAGTTTTCTTCCTGTTGCAGGGCTTGCGAATCGAGTTGTTGGTCGCTCATGTCTTTAAATTTTCCATCACAGGTTCGTTGCCCCCGCCGGTGACGGGGGACTTGAGGTCGGGTGAAGCTTACAGCCCCGATTTCAGGCTGGCTTCCAGGTATTCGTCGATGTCGCCGTCGAGCACCTTGTCGCAGTCACTGCGTTCGATGTTGGTGCGCAGATCCTTGATCCGCGAGGCATCGAGCACGTACGAACGGATCTGGTGACCCCAGCCGATGTCCGACTTGGTGTCTTCCAGCGCCTGGGACGCCGCGTTGCGCTTCTGCATTTCCTGCTCGTACAACTTGGCCCGCAGCATTTTCATGGCGGTGTCCTTGTTGGCGTGCTGGGAACGTTCGTTCTGGCAGCTGACCACGGTGTTGGTCGGTACGTGGGTGATACGTACGGCCGAGTCGGTGGTGTTTACGTGCTGACCACCGGCACCGGAGGAACGATAGGTGTCGATCCGCAGGTCTGCCGGGTTGATTTCGATTTCCACCTTGTCGTCGATCTCTGGCGAGACGAAAACCGCGGAGAACGAGGTGTGGCGACGGTTGCCGGAGTCGAACGGGCTCTTGCGCACCAGACGGTGCACGCCGATCTCGGTGCGCAGCCAGCCAAAGGCGTATTCGCCCTTGATGTGCACGGTCGCGCCCTTGATACCGGCGACTTCACCGGCCGACAGCTCCATGATGGTCGCGTCGAAACCGCGTTTGTCGGCCCAGCGCAGGTACATGCGCAGCAGGATGTTGGCCCAGTCCTGGGCTTCGGTGCCGCCGGAACCGGCCTGGATGTCCAGGTAGGCGTTGTTCGGGTCCATCTCGCCGCTGAACATGCGACGGAATTCCAGCTTGGCCAGGGACTCTTCGAGACCTTGAAGGACTTCGACGACGTCGTTCACGGCGCCTTCGTCGTTCTCTTCGACGGCCATGTCGAGCAGCTCGCGGGAATCGGCCAGGCCGGTGGCCAGCTCGTCCAGAGTGTCGACGATCTGCGCCAGCGCCGAGCGCTCGCGGCCCAGTTCCTGGGCGTATTCAGGTTTGTTCCAGACTGCAGGATCTTCAAGCTCGCGATTGACTTCGATCAGACGCTCATGCTTTTGATCGTAGTCAAAGATACCCCCGAATAGATTCGGAGCGCTCGGACAGGTCCTTGATGGTGTTCAGGATCGGGTTGATTTCCATGACGGGCAGCACTCGTTGGCGAACTTTTGAAAGCCGGCGAGTATAACGTAATCAAGCTGTCAAGGCAGCCCGTCTGGCGGCTCTTGAGGCGAATGAACCCGATGGTTCATTCGATCCCCACCTGGTTGCGCCCGTTGTTCTTCGCCAGATAGAGGCCACGGTCCGCCGCCGAGATCAGCAACCGGCAGTCGCTGCCCGCCTCCGGCACCATGGTTGCCAGGCCGATGCTGATGGTCAGGCTCGCCCCTTCGGCCGGAGCATTGTGCGGAATCTTCAGCGCCGCCACGGTCTGGCGCAGCTTCTCCGCCACCAGCCGCGCCCCGCCCGGCGAGGTGTTGGGCAGCACCAGCGCGAATTCTTCGCCGCCATAACGCGCCGGCAGGTCGGACGGTCGGGCGCTGGCCTCGCGGATCGCCGTGGCGACCTTGCGCAAGGCTTCATCGCCCTCGACGTGGCCAAAGGTGTCGTTGTAGGACTTGAAGTAATCGACGTCGATCATCAGCAACGACAACTGGCTCTGGTCACGCAGCGAGCGGCGCCATTCCAGTTCCAGGTACTCGTCGAAGTGCCGTCGATTGGACAGCCCGGTCAGGCCGTCGGAGTTCATCAGGCGCTGCAGCACCAGGTTGGTGTCGAGCAATTGCTGCTGGCTGACCCGCAAGGCGCGATAGGCCGCGTCCCGTTGCAGCAGGGTCATGTAGGAGCGCGAGTGATAACGGATGCGCGCCACCAGTTCGATGTTGTCCGGCAGTTTCACCAGGTAATCGTTGGCCCCGGCGGAGAACGCCGCGCTCTTGATCAGCGGGTCTTCCTTGGTCGAGAGGACGATGATCGGAATGTCCTTGGTCGCCGGGTGATTGCGGTATTCACGCACCAGGCTCAGGCCGTCGAGGCCGGGCATCACCAGATCCTGGAGGATCACCGTCGGCTTGATCCGCACGGCGTGGGCCACGGCCTGATGCGGGTCGGAGCAGAAGTGAAAGTCGATGTTCTCTTCATTCGACAGCCCGCGGCGCACGGCTTCGCCGATCATCGCCTGATCGTCTACCAACAACACCATGGCGGCGTTCTCGTCGGTTTTGATGTCATCGATCTGTAAGTCATTCATGGGCGGTCACCTGAGTGCTGCGGGGGCCTGGATTGCGGAGTAATGCGTTCATTTGGGGAAAATCTCCAGCAATCGTGGCGCTATCTTTTCCAGTGGACGGATTTCTACGGCTGCATCGATGGCCGCGGCGGCCTTGGGCATGCCGTACACCGCACTGCTTTGCTGATCCTGCGCGATGGTCAGGTAACCCTGTTGGCGCATGAGCTTAAGCCCTTGAGCCCCGTCGCGTCCCATCCCGGTCAATAAAACCCCTACTGCGTCACCGTTCCAGTAATTGGCGACACTTTCGAAAAACACGTCGATCGAGGGGCGGTAGATCTCGTTGACCGGCTCGGCGGTGTAGGCCAGCGTGCCGTTCTTGAGCAACCGGATGTGATGATTGGTGCCGGCCAGCAATACCGCGCCGGCCTGCGGCGGCTCGCCCTCCCGGGCCAGACGCACGTCGAGGCCGCTGGCACTGGCCAGCCATTCGGCCATGCCGGCGGCGAACACCTGATCGACATGCTGCACCAGCACGATGGCCGCGGAAAAGTTGCGCGGCAGGCCTTTGAGCAAAACCTCCAGCGCCGCCGGGCCGCTCGCTGACGAGCCGATCGCCACCAGCCGCTGACACGACGCCGAACTGCGCGGCGTTGTCTGGGCCGGGCGGGCGCGAGCGGTTTTCTCGCCGATCAGCCAGCCGATATTCAGAATCTTGCGCAGCAGCGGCGCCGCCGCCTGCTGGGCATTGCCGGCGCCGAGGGCCGGGGTGTCGACCACATCCAGCGCGCCGTGGCCCATGGCTTCGAACACCCGGTGCACGTTCTGCTGGCGGTCCACGGTGACGATGACAATCGCGCAAGGGCTCTCGGCCATGATGCGGCGGGTGGCCTCGACGCCATCCATCACCGGCATGATCAGATCCATCAGGATCAGGTCCGGGGTGTTCTCCGCGCACAGGCGCACCGCTTCGGCGCCGTTGTTGGCGACCCACACCACCTGATGCGCCGGCTCGAAGGCCAGCGCCCGGCGCAGGGCCTCCACCGCCAGGGGCATGTCGTTGACGATTGCGATCTTCATGCCCGCGCTCCTCCGATGAGCTCAACCACTGCGTCGAGCAGGGCATCGTCATGAAAACTGGCCTTGGCCAGATAATAGTCCGCCCCGGCGTCCAGTCCACGGCGGCGGTCTTCTTCGCGATCCTTGTAGGACACCACCATCACCGGCAGCGATTGCAGGCGATTGTCGCGGCGCAACAGCGTCACCAGTTCGATGCCGTCCATGCGCGGCATGTCGATGTCGGTGATCAACAGATCGAAATCCTCGAGCGCAACGCGTTCCAGCCGTCCATGCCGTCTACCGCGACGGCGACGTCGTAGCCACGATTGAGCAGCAACTTGCGTTGCAGCTCGCGCACGGTGAGCGAGTCATCGACCACCAGAATCCGTTTGCGCGCAGCTTCTGCGGCCTGATTGCCATGGCGGGCGATACGCTCAAGGCGCCCGGTGTTCAGCAACTTGTCCACCGAGCGCAGCATGTCTTCGACGTCGACAATCAACACCACCGAACCGTCGTCGAGCAAAGCCCCGGCAGAAATGTCCTGCACCTTGCCCAGCCGCTCGTCCAGCGGCAGCACGACCAGGGTGCGCTCGCCGATGAAACGTTCGACCGCTACGCCATAGATCGCATCGCGCTCGCGGATCACCACGACCTTGAGCGTGTCGCCGCTGTTCTGACTGGCTGGACGTTGCAATAACTGACTGGCCGCGACCAGCCCCACATGCCGGCCCTCGTGCCAGAAATGCTGGCGGCCCTCGACCTGCACGATATCGTCCGGCGCCAGATCACACATGCGCTCGATGTGCGCCAGCGGGAACGCGTAGGCCTCGTCGCCGACTTCCACCACCAGACTGCGCACCACGGAAAGAGTCAGCGGCACTTCGAGATGGAAGCGACTGCCCTCACCCGCCGTCTGCTCCAGCACCACCGCGCCGCGCAACTGGCGGACCATGTGCTGAACGGCATCGAGGCCGACGCCCCGACCGGACACCTCGGTGACCTTGTCCCGCAGACTGAATCCCGGCAGGAACAGGAAGGTCAGAAGCTCTTCTTCGCTCAGTTGAGCGGCGGTTTCGACCGGTGACAACTGACGCTCGACGATGCTGCGGCGGACCTTTTCCAGATCCACACCGTTGCCGTCATCACTCAGCTCCAGCACCAGCAGCCCGGCCTGGTGCGAGGCACGCAATCGGATCAGCCCTTCCTCGGGCTTGCCTTTGAGCAGGCGTTCTTCCGGTGTTTCGATGCCGTGATCGACCGCGTTGCGCAGCAGGTGCGTCAGCGGCGCTTCGAGTTTTTCCAGCACATCGCGATCGACCTGGGTTTTCTCGCCTTCGATCTCCAGCCGCACTTGCTTGCCGAGACTGCGGCCCAGATCGCGGACCATGCGCACCTGACCCGACAGCACGTCGGCGAACGGCCGCATCCGGCAGGCCAGCGCGGTGTCATAGAGCACTTGCGCGCGCTGACTCGCTTGCCAGGCAAACTCGTCGAGTTCGGCGTTTTTTTCCGCCAGCAATTGTTGGGATTCCGCGAGCAGTCGCCGCGCATCTTCCAGTGCCTCTTGAGCTTCAAGGCTCAGGGCATGTTCCTTGAGATGCACGTTGAGACTTTCCAACGCTCGCAGGCCGTTGTTCTGCATGCGCTTAAGGCGCTGCATGGTGGCCAGGTGCGGTTTGAGACGCTGGGTTTCCACCAGGGATTTGCTGGACAGATCGAGCAGGCTGTTCAGGCGTTCGGCAGTGACCCGCAGCACCCGCTCGCCACCTTCGGTGGTGCGTTTGCTCTTGCGCGGCGCAGGCTCTGGCTCGGCCACCTCGACGGGGATTTCAACGGGCGCCGGCTCAACTACTGGCGGTGGCTGAAGCTGCAACTCGGCCATCGGTGGCGCGCTCGGAGCGGTGGCCACCACGGCCGGCGCCGCCGGATCGAGCAAACCACCCATCAATGCCACGTAAGCCTCAATGTCCGCCGGTTGTGGGCCATTGGCCGGGGTGGCGATGCGCATCAGCAAATCGGTGCCCTGCAACAGCGCGTCGATATGCTCCGGACGCAGGAACAACCGCCCTTCCTGCGCGCTGACCAGACAATCTTCCATCACGTGGGCAACGCTGACGCCGCTGTCGATGCCGACGATCCGCGCCGCGCCTTTCAACGAGTGCGCCGCCCGCATGCACGACTCAAGCTGATCGGCCTGGGTCGGATTGCGCTCCAGCGCCAGCAGCCCGGCACTCAGGACCTGGGTCTGGGCTTCGGCTTCAAGGCTGAACAGCTCCAGCAGGGAGGCGTCGCGCATTTGCTCGGGGGTCATGTGAGGCTCCGGGACACGGCGGACAACAGCTGTTCTTCATCCAGCCAACGCAGGCTGCGACCTTTGAAAGGCAACACGCCTCGGGTGTATTTGGCACTGGCCTGCGCCCCGGAACGCGACGCGGCATCGAGAATTCGTTCGTCGATGGCGTGAATCCCGTCGACTTCGTCCACCGGCACCACCACCGGCCCGCCCTGGGCCGCGATGATCAGCATGCGCGGCATGATCCGCGCGCCGGTCGCCGGGGCGGCGTTACCGTCGAGATCAAGCAGCTCGACCAGCGACAGGCACGCCACCAGCGCGCCGCGCACGTTCGCTACACCGAGCAAGGCCCGGGAGCGCTGGTGCGGCAAGGAGTGGATCGCCTGCAATGGTGCGACTTCCACCAGACTGCGGGTGGCCAGTCCGAGCCATTCCTCGCCAAGACGGAACATCAGCAGCGAGCGGGTTTTCAGCTCGGTTTCAACCTGGCTCGCCACCGGATCGCGCTCGTCCTGCTGCAACGCATAACGGTCGAGCAGGCGCGTGGCAGCGGCGGAATACACCGAGCAATTGCGGCAATGGATGTGTTCTTCCAGCAGCGGGCAGGACTTGTCGCCGTGGATGCCGATGCGGTTCCAGCAATCGTCGATGGCCCGGGCGTCTTCGTGGGTGACGTTCAAGGTGTCGGACGGGATCATCGTTTACGCTCACTGTCGGCGGTGCGGCCGCTGCGGGCGGCGCGCTCCTGCAATCGTCTGGCACCGGCCGTGTCACCCTGGGCCTGCAGCAGCGCGGCCAGGTGCATCAAGGCTTCGGGGTGTTGCGGTTCGAGGTACAAGGCTTTGCGATAGTAGCTCTGGGCTTCGAGAGCAGAGCCGGCGACATCGCTGAGCAACCCGAGCCAGTAGAACACCTGAGCCACCGGTTCATGACTGCGCAAATACTGTTCGCACGCGGCACGGGCCTCGGCGCTTTTGCCTTCGTTGGCCAGGGCGGCAATGTTGGCCAGCAGGGTCGCCGCGTCGGGGTTCGGGCTTTTGGCAGTGGCGGGCAACGGCGTCACAGCAGCAAACGGGCGATTGCGCACCGGCGGCGGTGGCGTGCTGCGTACCGGTTGGCGCACGGGCAACGGGGTCGGGAGAGCGACCGGCATCGGCAGCGGTTCGGGCTGCGGATCGCTGTGGCGACTGAACGCGAAAGACTGCGGAATCCCGATCGAGCGCATGCCCAGCCGCCCGAGCAGACTGCCCTCGGCCGGGCCGATAAACAACACGCCATCGACATGGGTCAGGCGCTTGAGCACGGCGAACACCTGCTGCTGGGTCGGCTGATCGAAATAGATCAACAGGTTGCGGCAGAACACGAAATCGAACGGCGGCTCGTTGACCAGCAATGACGGATCGAGCACGTTGCCCACTTGCAGACGCACCTGCTCGCGGACGATTTCATTCACCCGATAACCTTCGTTCTCGGCGAAAAAATGCCGCTCGCGAAAGTCCAGTTCCTGGCCACGAAACGAGTTCTTGCCGTACAACGCCCGCCGCGCCTTGTCCACCGACAGGGGGCTGACGTCCATGCCGTCGACCTTGAACTGATGGGGTTTGAGGCCCGCATCGAGCAACGCCATGGCAATCGAATAGGGTTCTTCACCCGTGGAGCACGGCAGGCTGAGAATGCGCAGCGCCCGCATGTTGTTCAGCTCGGCCAGGCGTTTGCGCGCCAGTTTGCCCAGGGTGGCGAAGGATTCCGGGTAACGGAAAAACCAGGTTTCGGGGACGATCACTGCCTCGATCAGCGCTTGCTGTTCGTCCCGCGAGCCTTGCAGCGTTTGCCAGTACTCGTCGGCGGTGACCATCTGCGCCAGGATGATGCGCTGGCGCACCGCCCGCTCGATGATTGCCGGCCCTACCGAAGCGACGTCGAGACCGATGCGTTCCTTGAGGAAATCGAAGAAGCGCTGGTCGCTGCTCATGGCAGATCCTCAAGCCGCGCCGGATCCAGCGGCGGCGTCGGGAACAGCAGCGGGCGTACCGTATCGTCGAGCAAATCGTTGACCCGCACCCATTGCACCAGCCCCTTGGCGTCTTCACGCACCGGACCGAGGTACGGAGCCTGACGATTGTCGAGCCCGTAAGGCTGGAAATCATCCGGGTTGCAACGCAGGGTGTCGGTGGCCTGTTCGAGGATCAGCCCGAGCCATTGCGAGGGTTGCGAATCGTCCGCGCGGTAATGCACCAGCACCAGTCGTGTGCTGGTGCGCGCCTCGGCTGGCTGGCCGAACGTCAGGGCACTGAGGTCGATCACCGGCACCACCGAGCCGCGATAGGCGAACACCCCCGCCACCCAGTGCGGCGCCCGGGCAATCGGCTTCAGCGGCAGGCGCGGCAGCACTTCCGCCACTTCCGTGGCACGCAGAGCGTAGCGTTCGTTGCCGATGCGAAACAACAGGAACAACGCCTGCTTCGCCACCGGTGCAGCGCTGCGTTTGGCGATGATTTCGCTCATCAGACTTTGAATCGCGAAACGCCGCTGCGCAGGCCCACGGCCACCTGGCTCAGTTCGTCGATGGCGAAACTGGCCTGACGCAACGACTCGACAGTCTGGCTGCTGGCATCACCCAGTTGCACCAGCGCGTGGTTGATCTGCTCGGCACCGGTGGCCTGGGCCTGCATGCCTTCGTTGACCATCAACACTCGCGGCGCCAGCGCCTGCACCTGGTGGATGATCTGCGACAACTGCTCACCGACCTGCTGCACTTCGGCCATGCCGCGACGCACTTCCTCGGAGAACTTGTCCATGCCCATCACCCCGGCGGACACCGCCGACTGGATCTCGCGGACCATCTGTTCGATGTCGTAAGTCGCAACAGCCGTCTGATCCGCCAGACGCCGCACTTCGGTGGCGACCACGGCAAAACCGCGACCGTATTCGCCGGCCTTCTCCGCTTCGATCGCGGCGTTCAGGGACAGCAGGTTGGTCTGGTCAGCGACCTTGACGATGGTCACGACGACCTGATTGATGTTGCCGGCCTTCTCGTTGAGGATCGCCAGTTTGGCGTTGACCAGATCCGCCGCGCCCATCACCGAGTGCATGGTGTCTTCCATGCGCGCCAGGCCCTGCTGCCCCGAACCGGCCAGCACCGAGGCCTGATCGGCGGCAGTGGAGACTTCGGTCATGGTGCGTACGAGGTCGCGGGAGGTCGCCGCGATCTCGCGGGACGTCGCACCGATTTCAGTGGTGGTGGCGGCGGTTTCGGTGGCGGTGGCCTGCTGTTGTTTGGAGGTGGCGGCAATCTCGGTGACCGACGTGGTGACCTGCACCGACGAGCGCTGCGCCTGAGACACCAGCGAGGTGAGCTCGGTCATCATGTCGTTGAAGCCGGTTTCCACGGCGTTGAATTCGTCCTTGCGGCCCAGGTTCAGGCGCGAACTCAGATCGCCGGTGCGCATGGTGTCGAGAATCCGCACGAGCAGGTTCATCGGGGCCATGATCGCGCGCATCAGCAGAAGACCGCACAGGCCGGCGGCCAGCACGGCCACCAGCAGGGAGATGCCCATGCTGACTTTCGCCGCCGCGACCGCGTCGTCGATGTTGTTCATGGCTTCATCGGCAACGGCCTTGTTCTCGCGAATGATGTCGTTGAGTTTCATGCGGCCGGCGGTCCAGGCCGGCGTCAGTTGTTCATTGAACAACTTCGCGGCCGCGTCCTCCTGGTTGCGCACATGCAGGTCGAGCACCTGCGCCTGAATCTTGTTGTAGTTGAGCACGTCCTGCTTGAACACGGTGTACTCGGCCCGGTCCTCGGCAGTGGTGACGGTGCTTTCGTAGTTGCCCATCTGCTCGTTGAGCCGCGCTTCGAAAGACTTGAAGTCCGCAGCGTCTTCGGCACTGATCCCCTGGCCTTTTTTCAGGCCCAGCAACTCCTGGGTCTGCAGATAGCTGTCGACCCAGGCACTGCGAATCATCGAGCTGAAATACACCCCCGGCACCGCGTCCTGACGCACGCTCTGCTCGCCGGCTTCGATCTTCAACAACCGTGAATACGAGACGACCACCATCAACAGCATGATGGCGATAATCACCGCAAAGCTCGCCAAAATGCGTTGGCGCAACGTCCAGTTCTTCACAGTCAGTCCTCGGGGCCAGATCGAAATTGCGGGGGAGTATAGCTGAGGGCGGTGTTTCATTTATAAGACGGTTTGCCGCGCTCGCGCCGCCCGAGCGTAAACGGGATGGGCTCTGGACAGGGACTTTCAGGCAATCGGAGGGCGGCGCACCAGTGACGCAATGGCAAAAAAGAGGCGATGAATTGGCCATCGCGGACAATTCCACCGCCTCATTGGCTTCCGCAGCGCGGGCGGCTCACCCCGCCGAGGGTATGTTTTTCATAGAACCCTGCAACCGTGAGTTGATGCTCCGCCCCAGAGTGACGCCGGGCTTCTCCAGCAGTGAGTAGCTGACGCCGGCCAGCGTGAGTGTCGCGAGTACGTAGATCAGAAATACCCACACGCTGAATCCCGCCTGCATATCGGTGGCATGGTCGGCCCACTCCAGAAAAAAGGGATGCACCAGATACACCGAATAACTGACAGTGCCCAGCCATGTCAGGCTTTTGATCTTCTGGCGCAAGTACCGGCTGGTGGTCATGGCGAAAGCCATTCCCGCCAGATAACTCAGCAGGTAGGCGTACGGATTCTCGTTGTGCCCGTAGTCGGCGCTATAGGCAAGCACGCAGATGAACGGCAACACCCCAAGGAACAGCGCAACCCACAGCCAGATGAAACGACGAACCTGCCGGCAGGCCTGCCCCAGACTGGCGTCCCGCCAGAAGCTGCCGAAGAACATGATCGACAGGCACAAGGGCAATGCCACGGGGATCTTCTTCGCCAGGTAGAACCGGGCGATGGCAAAGAGCAAGGCGAGTACCAACAACCCGACCGATGCCGCAAAGCGCACACCGACCCGCCCCAACCACCCCGCACCAAACAAGGCTGCGCAGGCGATATAGAAAAATATCTCGATGATCAGCGTCCAGTAGACACCAAACAGATCCGGGGTCTTGAGGATCGCCTGGAACATCGTCATGTTGATCAGCAGCGTCGTCAGAGGAACCTCGGTGGACAGGAACCAGTGCGCGCTCGTGACTGCCAGCAAGAGGGAAAACCAGTAGGCGGGATACAACCTGAAGAATCTCGAGACAGCAAAAGCCGCCAGCGCACGCCGCCCCTCCTTCAGACTGTAGGGAATGACCATCCCGCTGAGCAGAAAGAAAATCACCACACCAACCTGCCCAAGGTTCACATAGGTGAAGAAAAACGTGTCCTTGATCGGTGTCCTTTCGATGAAGTGAGCAATAACGACCAACATTGCGGCGATGCCTCGCAAGGCATCCAGATGCGTCAGTCGACTCTGTGGTGATCCTGCGCAGTGACTGGTGCAGGATGGTGCTTTCAATGAGTTCAAGCTCTCATCTCCACCGACGATGAGTTGGCACCTTTGATGGCATGCCTGCTCGTCAACCGTGCGTCCAGGGCCGCATTGATACGCCTCCCGAATCCAATGGAGCGCTTCTCGATCAAGAAATAACACAGCGTCGAAAGTACCAATGTACCCAGGCAATAGAGACCAAATGCGGGAAGATTGAAACCATTCGCCAGATTAACTTTCGAGTCAGCCAGCTCCAGAAAGAATGGATGAGTCAAATAGATCGAGTAGCTGATCGCACCAAAAAACACAAGCAGCCGATTTTCCAGTTTCAATACTGTCGTGGTCGCGACAAAGAACACCAGGGCCGAAAAATAACTGCCTGTATAGTTCCAGGCATTTTCTCCGAGCCCTTGATCCATGTCATAGGCCAGCAGTGCGATTAACGGAAATGCAACAACAAAGGCAACAATCCAGACAAGACTGTATTTCTTTGCTTTCGGATCCTGATCGATCAGATAGTTGCGCCACACCCCTCCAAACAGCATCAGCGAAAGCGATGACAGAATTCCGACCGGGGCCGGGACTGAATAATAATATCGGCATGCCGCTCCCACCAACGAAAGCACCAACAACATTATCGCCAGCCAGAACCTTGCTCTGAGATGCCCCAGCAACCCCACCCAGCCCAAGGCAATACACAGAGCATAAAAGACCAGTTCCACAAACAATGTCCAATACACACCGAACAAATTTGAATATCCCATCAACGTCTGAATCATGGTGATATTCGCAAGCACCCTTCCTGTACTCAGTTCACCCTGGACAAAGCAGGATATTGCGAAACAGGCCAGAACTACCGAAAACCAATAGGCCGGATACAACCTGAAAAACCTTGAGAGCATGAAGCGTCTTGTTTTGCCTGGCCCGTCCTTGAAACTGAACGGAATCACGAAACCGCTGACCATGAAAAAAACCACAACACCAAACTGCCCGGGACGGAAGTAGTCGAAAACCGCCCAACTGAATAGTGGCGTTCTTTCAATATAGTGGGAAATAACGACTGCCAACGCTGCCAGCGCTCTAATGGAATCGAGGTAAGCCAATCTGTTGTTGCTGACCATTTTATTTGAGGATCCCTTCTCCAATGAAGAACTGCTCCGTGAAACGAGCTGGCAGATTTTATCTGATGAACCCGAAAAAGCGACAAAAGTTAAACAACCGAGGCTTCACCCTTTGGCCTCGGAACTCCGGAACGTAGTGCAAGCCCGGCTACTGGCCCAGAAGCCGCCCTGAGCAACCACCCCCGCCGAGGTCAATGACTTGTCGACATTGACCTCAACGCGACGACGACCTGAAAAGTTACAGGGCCGTTTGTCGCACCTGTTTTTCCAGCTCGATCTTCAGTCCCGGCTCAAGTCCGAGCTGGCGCGCCAGTTCATCCAGATAGGATTTCTCCATGAAATTCTCCTCATCCACCATCATCACGCTCGCCACGTACATTTCGGCGGCCATCTCAGGCGTGCTCGCCGCGCGGGCGACGTCGGTGGGGTCGAGGGGTTTGTTGAGTTCGGCGTGGAGCCAGTGTTTGAGTTCCTGATCGTTGTCGAGTCGGGTGAATTCGCCTTCGATCAGTTGGCGCTCACGATCGTCGATGTGGCCGTCGGCCTTGGCAGCGGCGACCAGGGCCTTGAGGATGGCCTGGCTGTGTTGTTCGACTTGCGCCGGTGGCAGGCGATCCAGGGTTTGCGGTTCACTTTGTGGGGCGGTGCCTTTCTGGGCGTTCCAGTTGCCGTAGGCTTTGTAGGCGATTACACCCAGTGCTGCGAGGCCGCCGTAAATGGCGACTTTACCGCCAACCTTGCGGGCCTTTTTGCTGCCCAGCAGCAGGCCCATGGCGCCGGCCGCCAGGGCACCGCCGCCTGCGCCTGACAGCAAACCGCCGAGTGCGCCATTACTGGAAGATCCGCCCAGCAAGCCGCCCAAACCACCGGCAGCCGGTTTGTTCTGCGCCCCGCCCGCCTTGTTCTGCAGCAGTTCCTGGCCGGATTTGAGGAGTTGATCGAGCAATCCACGGGTGTTCATGTTCCGTCTCCAAACAGGGGTTATCCGGATCAATAAGGCCCTCAGCCTAGTTCGAAAGTGCCCGTCACTTGGGTGCGAGTGTGCTTCCAGATGTTGCCCGGCCCGCAGCAGTCCTTCGCGAAAATAGATATACACTCGAGGCAATCTATAAAAACCGCCCACCGGGTAAACCTTCCATGATGACCTTGCGTCAGATCCGTCATTTCATCGCCGTGGCCGAGACCGGCTCGATCTCCGCCGCCGCGCAAACCGCGTTCATTTCTCAATCGACCCTGACCCTGGCCATCCAGCAACTGGAGGAAGAAATCGGCGTCAGCCTGTTCAACCGCCACGCCAAGGGCATGACCCTTACCCATCAGGGTCACCAGTTCCTGCGCCAGGCGCACCTGATTCTCGCGACCGTGGACAACGCCAAGCGCAGCCTGCAACAGAGCACCGATCAGGTCGCCGGGCAGTTGATCGTCGGCGTGACCAGTCTGGTGGCCGGTTATTACCTGGCGGATTTGCTCACCCGTTTCCAGCGTGCCTACCCCAATGTCGAGATTCGCGTGATGGAAGACGAGCGGCCGTACATCGAACATCTCCTGGTCAGCGGCGAGATCGATGTCGGGGTGTTGATCCTCTCCAACCTCGAAGACCGCCACGCCTTGCAGACCGAAGTGCTGACCCACTCACCGCACCGTTTGTGGCTGCCGGCCCAGCATCCGCTGTTGGAACACGACAGCATCAACCTCGCCGATGTCGCCCGGGAGCCGTTGATTCAACTGAACGTCGACGAAATGGATCGCAACGCCCAACGCCTGTGGCGCGGCGCCGGACTGCAACCGAAGATCACCCTCAGAACCGCTTCTACAGAAGCCGTGCGAAGCCTGGTCGCGGCGGGACTGGGCGTTTCGATCCAGCCCGACATGACGTACCGACCGTGGTCGCTGGAAGGCGACATCATCGAGGCCCGGCCAATTGCCGATCTCAGCCAGACCCTCGACGTTGGCCTGGCCTGGCGTCGTGGCACCGCTCGCCCCACTCTGGTCGATCCTTTCCTGACCGTGGCCCGCGAGCAGCCTCACGGCGGACGCAAGCCATCTATTTAATCGAATGCAACCTTCAGTATTTAGAATTTGTCGACCCCGGAGCCGCGCACTAGTCTTGCTGCATCTATAAGACGGTCGGCTCCCGGAACAGGGAGCAACATGCCGTTAAAACAAAAAGAAACGCAAAAAAAGAGAACCCTCAAAATGGCTGGCGCGCAGACCCACATGCACACCGCGTTGCTGATCGACGGCGAACTGGTCGCCGGCCAGGGTTTTGTCGAACCGATCCTCAACCCGGCCACCGGCGAAGTCCTGACCCAGATCGCCGAGGCCAGCACCGAGCAAGTCGAAGCCGCCATCCTCGCCGCCCACCGCGCCTTTGCCGAGTGGTCGCGCACCACCCCGCAACAACGCTCGAATTTCCTGCTGGAAATCGCCAACGCCGTTGAAAAACACGCCGATTACCTCGCCCGCCTCGAAGCCCTGAACTGCGGCAAGCCGCTGCATCTGGCGCGTCAGGACGATTTGACCGCCACCGTCGATGTATTCCGCTTTTTCGCCGGCGCCGTGCGCTGTCAGACCGGCCAGCTCAGCGGCGAATACGTGCCGGGCTACACCAGCATGGTGCGCCGCGATCCGATTGGTGTCGTCGCCTCGATTGCGCCGTGGAACTACCCGATCATGATGGCCGCGTGGAAAATCGCCCCGGCCCTCGCCGCCGGCAATACGCTGGTGTTCAAGCCGTCCGAACACACGCCGCTGTCGATTCTGGCGTTGGCTCCGGCACTGGCTGAGATCCTGCCGCGTGGGGTGATCAACATTGTCTGCGGTGGCGGCGAAGGGGTTGGCAGTCATCTGGTCGGCCACCCGAAAGTACGCATGGTGTCGCTGACCGGCGACATCGTCACCGGCCAGAAAATCCTCCAGGCCGCCGCCAAAACCCTGAAACGCACCCACCTCGAACTCGGCGGCAAGGCCCCGGTGATCGTCTGCAATGACGCCGATCTGAAAGCCGTGGTCGAAGGCGTGCGCACTTATGGTTATTACAACGCCGGGCAGGATTGCACGGCGGCGTGCCGGATCTACGCCCAGGCCGGGATTCACGACAAGTTGGTGGCTGAACTCGGCGCGGCGGTCAGCAGCCTTCGCTTCGCAGGCAAACGCGATGCCGACAACGAGATAGGGCCGCTGATCAGCACCCGCCAGCGTGACCGCGTGGCCAGTTTCGTCGAGCGCGCCCTCGGCCAGCCGCACATCGAACGGGTGACTGGTGCGGCAGTGCATTCCGGCGCCGGGTTCTTCTATCAGCCAACCCTGCTGGCCGGTTGCAAACAGAGCGATGAAATCGTCCAGCGCGAAGTGTTCGGCCCGGTGGTGACCGTGACCCGCTTCGAGGAACTGGCGCAAGCGGTGGACTGGGCCAACGACTCGGAATACGGCCTCGCTTCGTCGGTGTGGACCCAGAACCTGGACAAGGCGATGCAGGTCGCCGCACGCCTGCAATACGGCTGCACCTGGATCAACAGCCATTTCATGCTGGTCAGCGAAATGCCCCACGGCGGGCTGAAACGCTCCGGTTACGGCAAAGACTTATCCAGCGATTCGCTGCAGGACTACAGCGTAGTGCGGCACGTAATGGCCCGGCACAGCCGGGAGCTTTAAGCGGCAAGCTACAAGCCGCAAGTTAAAAGCAGATCCGCTGTGTCTTGCAGCTTGGGGCTTGCAGCTTGCGACTACTCTTAACAAAAACCTAAAAAACAAAGAGGTGTGTCTCATGTTCGTGCACAAGACCGCACTGCTCAGTGCAATCACCACGGCCTTGCTGGCCAGCGCCAGCCTGCAGGCCGCCGAGCCGCTGAAAGCCGTCGGCGCCGGCGAAGGCCAACTGGATATCGTCGCCTGGCCCGGCTACATCGAACGCGGTGAAAGCGACAAGGCCTACGACTGGGTGACCGGTTTCGAGAAGGAAACCGGCTGCAAGGTCAATGTGAAAACCGCCGCCACCTCCGACGAAATGGTCAGCCTGATGGCCAAGGGCGGTTACGACCTGGTGACCGCGTCGGGTGATGCCTCGCTGCGGTTGATCGTCGGCAAGCGTGTGCAACCGATCAACACCGCGTTGATCCCGAACTGGAAATCCCTCGACCCGCGCCTGAAAGACGCGCCGTGGTACGTCGTCAATAAACAAACCTACGGCACCCCGTACCAGTGGGGCCCGAACGTGTTGATGTACAACACCAACGTGTTCAAGACCGCGCCGACCAGCTGGAACGTGGTGTTCGAGGAGCAGAACCTGCCCGACGGCAAGCCGAACAAGGGCCGCGTGCAGGCCTACGACGGCCCGATCTACATCGCCGACGCGGCGCTGTACCTGAAATCCACCAAGCCTGAGCTGGGGATCAAGGATCCGTACCAGCTCACCGAAGATCAGTACAAAGCCGTACTGGAACTGCTGCGCGCGCAGCAGAAGCTGATCCACCGCTACTGGCACGACACCACGGTGCAGATGAGCGACTTCAAGAATGAAGGCGTGGTCGCATCCAGCGCCTGGCCGTATCAGGTCAACGGCCTGATCAACGACAAGCAGCCGATCGCTTCGACCGTGCCGAAAGAAGGCGCCACCGGTTGGGCCGACACCACCATGCTGCACGCCGAGGCCAAGCATCCGAACTGCGCGTACAAGTGGATGGACTGGTCGCTGCAGCCGAAAGTCCAGGGTGATGTGGCGGCGTGGTTCGGCTCGTTGCCGGCGGTTCCGGCGGCGTGTCAGGGCAGTGAGTTGCTCGGTGCTGAAGGCTGCAAGACCAACGGGTTTGATCAGTTCGACAAGATCGCCTTCTGGAAAACCCCGCAGGCTGAGGGTGGGAAGTTTGTGCCGTATAGCCGGTGGACGCAGGACTACATTGCGATTATGGGCGGTAGATAACTCTCCATAACAACGCGGTCTGCCCCCTTTCCCCCTGGGGGGAGGGGTTGGGCGGGCGGCGTGCCGATGAGGGGGTGGCTTTTGACTTTGCTTTTGAAATTGGAGCAATAGCTGAAATAGCTGCCCTCACCCCCGCCCTCTCCCGGAGGGAGAGGGAGCTAAAAGCAGATCGCGGCGTATGGACCAGATGAGTTAGCCAAAAACAATCGCATACACCGCCAAACGATCCAGCTTTTTCAGAAGTCCAGGCAGGGCCGCTGCGACGGCCTTCGCCTTTTTGGAGCACCGCACCATGACGCTTGCAGTCCAGTTCACTAACGTTTCCCGGCAGTTCGGCGAGGTGAAGGCCGTTGACCGGGTTTCCATCGATATCCAGGACGGCGAGTTCTTTTCCATGCTCGGCCCTTCCGGTTCGGGCAAGACCACGTGCCTGCGCCTGATCGCCGGGTTCGAACAACCGAGCGCGGGCTCGATCCGCATTCACGGCGCCGAAGCCGCCGGTCTGCCGCCCTATCAACGCGACGTAAACACCGTGTTCCAGGATTACGCGCTGTTCCCGCACATGAACGTGCTGGATAACGTCGCCTACGGTTTGAAAGTCAAAGGCGTGAGCAAGAACGAGCGTCACAAGCGCGCCGAAGAGGCCTTGGACATGGTTGCCCTCGGCGGCTACGGAGCGCGCAAACCGGTGCAGTTGTCCGGCGGTCAGCGCCAGCGTGTCGCCCTCGCCCGCGCACTGGTCAATCGTCCACGAGTGCTGTTGCTCGACGAACCGTTGGGCGCTCTCGACCTGAAGCTGCGTGAGCAGATGCAGAGCGAACTGAAGAAGCTGCAACGCCAGCTCGGCATCACTTTCATCTTCGTCACCCACGATCAGACCGAAGCGCTGTCGATGTCCGATCGCGTGGCCGTGTTCAACAAGGGCCGCATCGAGCAGGTCGACACCCCACGCAATCTGTACATGAAACCCACCACCACGTTCGTCGCTGAATTCGTCGGCACTTCGAACGTGATTCGCGGCGATCTGGCGCGTCAGCTCAGCGGCCATCCGCAGCCGTTTTCGATCCGCCCGGAACACGTGCGTTTCGCCGAAGGCCCGTTGGCCAGCCATGAAATCGAAGTCAGCGGCCTGCTCCATGACATCCAGTATCAGGGCAGCGCCACGCGCTACGAACTGAAGCTGGAAAACGGTCAGACCCTGAGCATCAGCCAGGCCAACAATCAGTGGATCGTCAGCAGCGCGCAGCACCAGACCGGTCAGCGCATCAGCGCACGCTGGGCGCGGGAAGCGATGATTCCGCTGCACGACACCGTTGCGAGCGGGGTGTGACATGACCGCCCTCGCCCTCCCTCAATCGGCACCGTTGCGCAGGTTTTCCAACCTGCTCTATCGCAAGCCGAACCTGTACCTGTCGATGCTGCTGGTGCCGCCGCTGTTGTGGTTCGGCGCGATCTATCTGGGCTCGTTGCTGGTGCTGTTGTGGCAAGGTTTCTACACCTTCGACGACTTCACCATGGCAGTCACCCCGGACCTGACCCTGGCCAACTTCGCCGCGCTGTTCCAGCCGTCGAACTTCGACATCATCCTGCGCACCCTGAGCATGGCCGTCGTGGTATCGATCGCCAGCGCCATCGTCGCGTTCCCGATTGCCTACTACATGGCGCGTTACACCACCGGCAAGACCAAGGCGTTTTTCTACATCGCGGTGATGATGCCGATGTGGGCCAGTTATATCGTCAAGGCCTACGCCTGGACGCTGCTGCTGGCCAAGGGCGGCGTGGCGCAGTGGTTCGTTCAGCACCTGGGGCTGGAGCCGGTTCTGCAGTTCATTCTGGGGATTCCCGGGGTCGGCGGCAGCACCTTGTCGACCTCGCACCTGGGGCGGTTCATGGTGTTCGTCTACATCTGGCTGCCGTTCATGATCCTGCCGATCCAGGCCTCGCTGGAGCGCCTGCCGCCGTCGTTGCTGCAAGCCTCCGCGGACCTTGGAGCCAAACCGCGCCAGACCTTCATGCAGGTGATTCTGCCGCTGTCGGTGCCGGGCATCGCGGCCGGTTCGATCTTCACGTTCTCGCTGACGTTGGGCGACTTCATCGTGCCGCAACTGGTGGGCCCGCCGGGCTACTTCGTCGGCAGCATGGTTTACGCGCAACAGGGTGCGATCGGCAACATGCCGATGGCTGCGGCGTTCACGCTGGTGCCGATCGTGCTGATCGCCATCTACCTGTCCATCGTCAAACGTCTGGGGGCCTTCGATGCACTCTGAAAAGGCTTCAATCGGGCTCCGAATCGCGGCCTGGGGCGGGTTGGTGTTCCTGCACTTTCCGATCCTGATCATCTTCCTCTACGCCTTCAACACCGAAGACGCGGCGTTCAGTTTCCCACCGAAAGGCTTCACCCTGCACTGGTTCAGTGTGGCGTTTTCCCGGCCGGACGTGCTGGAAGCGATCAAGCTGTCGTTGCAGATCGCAGCCATTGCCACGCTGATTGCGATGGTGCTCGGCACGCTGGCTTCAGCGGCACTGTATCGCCGGGACTTCTTCGGCAAACAGGGCATTTCGCTGATGCTGATCCTGCCGATTGCACTGCCGGGAATTATCACCGGGATCGCACTGCTGGCGACTTTCAAGACGCTGGGGATCGAGCCGGGGATGTTCACCATCATCGTCGGCCACGCGACCTTCTGCGTGGTGATCGTCTACAACAACGTCATCGCCCGTTTGCGCCGCACCTCCCACAGCCTGATCGAGGCGTCGATGGATCTTGGCGCCGACGGATGGCAGACCTTCCGCTACATCATCCTGCCGAACCTCGGCTCGGCCCTGCTCGCCGGCGGCATGCTGGCGTTTGCGCTGTCGTTCGACGAAATCATCGTCACCACCTTCACCGCCGGCCACGAACGCACCTTGCCGCTGTGGTTGCTCAACCAGTTGAGCCGCCCACGGGACGTGCCGGTGACCAACGTCGTGGCGATGCTGGTGATGCTCGTAACCATGCTGCCGATCCTCGGTGCCTACTACCTGACCCGGGGTGGCGAGAGCGTGGCCGGCAGCGGCGGCAAATGAATTCCCTGACCTTTCCCACCCTGAATTTGCAGTAGAAAGAGGACAACAACATGCAAACCAAACTCTTGATCAACGGCCAACTGGTCAACGGCGAAGGCCCGGCGCAACCGGTGCTCAACCCGGCGCGCGGCGAAGTGCTGGTGGAAATCAACGAGGCCACCGAAGCCCAGGTCGATGCCGCGGTGCGCGCCGCCGACAGTGCCTTCGCCGAATGGTCGCAGACCACGCCGAAAGACCGTTCGCTGTTGCTGCTCAAACTCGCCGACGCCATCGAAACCCACGGCGAAGAGCTGGCGAAACTGGAATCGGACAACTGCGGCAAACCCTACAGTGCCGCGCTGAACGACGAGATTCCGGCGATTGCCGACGTGTTCCGTTTCTTCGCCGGCGCCAGCCGTTGCATGAGCGGTTCGGCCGGCGGCGAATATTTGCCCGGCCACACGTCGATGATCCGCCGCGACCCGGTGGGCGTGATCGCGTCCATCGCGCCGTGGAACTACCCGCTGATGATGGTCGCCTGGAAAATCGCCCCGGCCCTCGCCGCCGGTAATACCGTGGTGCTCAAGCCGTCGGAACAAACCCCGCTGACCGCGTTGCGTCTGGCCGAACTGGCGTCGGATATTTTCCCGGCCGGCGTACTCAATCTGGTGTTCGGGCGTGGGCCGAGCGTGGGCAGTCCGCTGGTGACCCATCCGAAAGTGCGCATGGTGTCGCTGACCGGTTCCATCGCCACCGGTTCGAACATCATTTCCAGCACCGCCGACAGCGTCAAACGCATGCACATGGAACTGGGCGGCAAGGCGCCGGTGATCATCTTCGACGATGCCGACATTGATGCGGCGGTCGAAGGCATTCGTACCTTCGGCTTCTACAACGCCGGCCAGGATTGCACCGCCGCATGCCGGATCTATGCCCAGCAAGGCATCTACGACAAGTTCGTCGAGAAGCTTGGCGCGGCGGTCAGCAGCATCAAGTACGGCTTGCAGGATGATCCGTCGACCGAGCTGGGGCCGCTGATCACCGCCCAGCATCGCGACCGCGTGGCCGGGTTTGTCGAACGCGCTGTCGCGCAATCGCACATCCGCTTGATCACGGGTGGCAAGGCTGTCGAAGGCAACGGTTTCTTCTTCGAGCCGACCGTTCTGGCCGACGCCCAGCAGGACGACGAAATCGTCCGTCGCGAAGTGTTCGGGCCAGTGGTGTCGGTGACCAAGTTCACTGATGAAGCTCAGGCGCTGGAATGGGCCAACGATTCGGACTACGGCCTGGCGTCCTCTGTATGGACGGCGGATGTCGGACGCGCCCATCGCCTGTCAGCACGGTTGCAGTACGGCTGCACCTGGGTGAATACGCACTTCATGCTTGTCAGCGAAATGCCCCATGGCGGTCAGAAACTGTCCGGTTACGGCAAGGACATGTCCATGTACGGGCTGGAGGACTACACCACGGTTCGGCATGTGATGTTCAAGCACTAAAGGCATCCCCCGGCTTCAAGGCAGAAACCGGTCATCCGCATCACCAGGCATTCAAAACAATAACTACCGATCCGGGCGGCGCTCACCAAGCCCCGCCACGGTTTCGGCCATCCGAAATCTGCCGATTTCACGGAGCAAACACACATGAGTGCATCACCCGATCTCTCAGCCGCCGTTGCCGACAGCGATGCCGAACAACTGCGCCAACTGGGCTACACCTCCAATTTCAACCGCAGCATGAGCCTGTGGGAAAACTTCGCGCTGGGCTTCACGTATCTGTCACCGGTCGTAGGGGTTTATACCCTGTTCGGCCTGTGCCTCGCCGCTGGCGGGCCACCAATGTTCTGGGCTTACTTGCTGGTCGGTTGCGGGCAATTGCTGGTGTGCCTGATCTTCGGCGAAGTGGTGTCGCAGTTCCCGATTTCCGGCGGCGTCTATCCTTGGGCGCGGCGCCTGGTGGGCAAGAAATGGGCGTGGATGGTCGGCTGGATCTACTCCATCGCCCTGTGCGTGACCATTGCCGCCGTTGCAGTCGGCGCCGGCCCGTACCTCGCGGCCATGCTGGGTTTTGAACCGAGCAACAACACCAACATCGTCATCGCCCTGGTGCTGACGCTGTTCGCCACACTAGTCAACCTCAGCGGCACCAAGGTGCTGGCGCGGATCGCCATGTTCGGCTTCCTCTGCGAACTGGTGGGCGCGGTGATCGTTGGCGTGTACTTGCTGATTTTCGAGCGTCACCAACCGATCAGCGTGCTGTTCAACACTTTCGACATCAGCGTCGATGGCTCCTATCTTCCGGCGTTCCTCACCGCGTCGCTGGCGGGGATGTTCCTCTACTACGGCTTCGAAGCCTGCGGGGATGTGGCCGAAGAAACCCCGAACCCGAGCAAGAAAATCCCGGTGGCCATGCGCATGACCATCTACATCGGCGGCATCGCCGCGATGTTCGCTTGCCTCGCGCTGATCCTCGCCGTGCCGGACATGCAAGCGGTGATCAACGGCACCGACAAGGACCCGGTCACCACCATCCTCAACAACGCCTTCGGCCCGATCGGCTCGAAAGTGGTGATGGGCGTGGTGATGATTTCCTTCATTTCCTGCGTCATCAGCCTGCAAGCGGCGGCGAGTCGTCTGCTGTATTCCTACGCTCGCGACGAAATGGTCATCGGCAGCCGACTGCTGAAAAAGATTTCTCCTACGACCCAGGTGCCGGTTGCTGCGCTGTTCGTGTCCGGCGTCCTGCCCGGCCTGATCATCGCCCTCGGCTTCTTCCTGCAAGACGCCGTGGCCACCATCGTCAGCTTCGCCGCCATCGGCATCTACCTCGCATTCCAGATGATTGTCCTCGCCGCCCTGTACGCCCGCAGCAAAGGCTGGAAACCCAGCGGCAAATTCACCCTCGGCGCCTGGGGCTGGCCGGTGAACATCGGCGCGCTAGTCTACGGCGTCGGCGCAATCATCAACATGGCCTGGCCACGCACGCCGGATGCGGCGTGGTACATCAACTACGCGATGGTGCTGAGTACGGTGATCGTGATTGGGTTGGGGTTGGTTTACATGTGGATTGGCAAGCCGTATGACCATGGGAAGGCGCCGGCTGGGGATGCTTGGAAGGTGAGTCGGTAACAGAGCACAACCTGCCCGCAGGGATGCGGGCATGGTTCGCATGACTAGATCAACTGGGGTTTGGAGAGGGTTTCAAACTCGTCCATCAGTAGATGGATTTCGGTACTTGGGTTGGGCTCGCCACTGACAGAAACATCCTCCAGGATTTTCGGTGCCAGCGTTCTCGCCATACTGAATGGCTCTCCAAGCAGTTGAGTGAAATAGCTGATGTCCTTTCCCTTGTCATATCTGAACATGCCGGGCTTCGCTCTCAGGCTCTTGGTAACCAGGTCGCCCGGAGAGTTTTTCCCGACTGCTCTGAAAGGCTTTCGATTGAAACCAAAGTGCAGCAGAAGCCAAAACTCAAAACATGGATACGAGGCGATGACTGTTATCCTGGGATGAGACCTCGCAACATTCAGTGCCCGCTCGAAGCACAAGTGAGTATCACGATCCAACACACAGAACACTTTTTCGAACTGCTTTTGTCGCACAACCGCGCGCTCGACTATCCCGCTCGGATGCGTAATGCCGCAATGGACGATTTCAACTTGTGCCTTGGCCCGAAAATAAAATGCGGCCTCCTCCAGATAACGTTTCCCTGACTTACTGTCCTCACACAAGACCAACACTTTCGGCTGCGCCTTGAAACGTGAACCCTTTCGATCAAACGACCTGTTCGAACCCACCATTCTCAATCCCGCCTTATCAGCGGCAACCCGCGATAGCGACCTTCGAAATAGCGTTTCTCGACATCCTCACTTTCCCGTCCCTCAAAATCGTGCACGGAAAACAGGCTGGTAGCGCCGTGGGCATCGCGTTCGGTGATCCAGAACTGATCACGCCTAAGAATCTTTTCATTCATCAGATGCGTGTCGTGAGTGGTAAAGATCAGCTGAGTGTCCAGACCACTGTTCAAGTGTTTGACAATCAAGTCAGCCACGATTTCAGGATGAAGGCTGCTGTCCAGTTCATCGACACACAAGACCCCACTACCCCCGGCCTGATTCATCATGAACCAGGGTAGCCAGAAGCCGATCAGATTCTTTGTGCCACACGACTCTTCAGAAAAATCGAACTCGGCGTCACCTGAGACACTGGAATGCGTAAGGGTCAGCTTGTCCTTTTGCGCCGCCGCGAAAAACTCTTTCAAGGTCAGTTTTCTATTGCCCGAGGTTGCTATGTCTTCGTCCGGGTTGAGTTGAATGGCCGATACGGGAATATCCAGAGCCTTGAGAAAGTCGCGAAGATCACTCGTATGGTTCTTGACCATTTTCAGAAACCGAATCGACGCTGTGGACAAACCAAGCATGTTGTTCTGTTCCACTACCAGCAACCCGGTTTGAAACCAACTGAACGGTAAGCGCAACTGGCTCAACTCTTCGCTGCTATTGGCAACGGCTTGCGCGATAAACAACATCTTCGGACTGGTTAATCGACGCCAGGCATTGTGTACGTCCTTGCCACCCTCAAGGGTTTTACCAAACACATAGTGTTCGCCCTCGGCATCAAACTGGCGCCGATAGAGCAGGGTTTCCTTTCCTTTGGGATAGACGAGCAATTGCTCCTGAACAACCCTCTGGGCAGTCAGTCCGAGCACGAACCGATAACGCAGCCCGGCTTGTATAAAGTCGTACTCAAAGAGGCTGGGGGCATCATTCAAAGCCCGGTCAAACCGGAAAGGTGAAACCGGCAGTGCATCGTCATTTGATCTCGAAGGAACCGCCATCAAGCGTCCCACGATCCCCATTGCGCGGATCAATGAAGATTTCCCGGCAGCGTTCGGGCCGTAGATTGCCGCGACCTTCAATAAATCAGGGAGTCTTTCAGCAGGGATGGGAGGCTTGAAGGTATTACGCGATTTGCTCAGACGAGGAGTGGCCGCCATGGACAGTGTTTGCCTGTCCCGAAACGAGCGGTAATTGGAAACCGAAAATTCGATCAGCATGTAGAAAACCTGCAGTTCATTCCTGGAATTCGAATAAATAAAGGAAAAACTGCGGCTTAGGGGCTGCCTCTCTGCAGGACATGCAAAAACAGGAAATTCCTACAGACGCTGCTTACGAGAAGGATCTTCAATTCCTACAACCAGCGTCGTCAGAGTAGACCTGGCACCGCTAGCCCCTGACCGATAGGCTTTGTCCCGTTGCAGCCCAATTAGTAGCTGAGGTCGAAGCCGGTAATCTGTCAACACGGTGTTTGCCCTTTATTGAACTGTGGTTTTTCCGAACCTCAGTTCTGCGTTATGGCGGGCCACGAGGCGCGGGCCTTCCGGTTTTGCCGTGTTGACGGGAAGTATCCCGAATTCGAACGCCACTCGGTTCGCCACCCAACTTGTCGAAGGGATTGATGCAACCGCAGCATCCCCGATAAGCCTCAATAACGAAAAAGGGGCGAACTTCACAGTCCGCCCCTTTGGTTTTTCACTTCAAAACCGCGAAACACTCCTCATCGCATCCACCAGATACCGCATCGCAATCCGGTCGCTTTCCGACAACTCCCGGTAACGCTCCACCAGCTTCAGTTCATCGGGACTGAGCCGGCGTCTTCGCCGGACGTTGGTGAGGCAGGGAAAGATGCCCAACATTTCGGTGATGCCTTGTCCTTTTGCCATGGACGTTGTCCTTTTCCAGTACGTCTGAATTTTTCCAAAACCGCATCGCCCTGCTCCCTTAAGCAGCGATTTGAGCCCTGCCGGTCGGATGGGTCCGTGACCGGCCATGCCCATAGAATAGAAATTAAATCGGCGCTGAAAAGCGGTTTTTAGAGTAATTAGTCGAAAAAAGCAGATATGCCCTGTAAATCAGAAAAGGCTGTGGGATAAGTAACCGTAACGTCTTGTTTCATTGAGACGCTGTCGCCGTGTAATCAATGAATTTTGCAAAATCAGCGAACGGATTAAGCTAGCGCGCATCTGTTACTAGTCCGTAGCGTTTGGCCGAAGGCTTGTCCGAACCGTAATTTCTGATCCAGTACGTGCCAGGAACGGCGCGGGATTGTCCACGACAGGTTGTATCTATGCACCGCAGGAATTTGCTCAAAGCGTCCATGGCCATTGCGGCTTACACCGGCCTTTCCGCCTCCGGCCTGCTCGCCGCACGCGCCTGGGCCGCCTCTGGCGGTGCCGCCGACGGTGAAGCCCAGGCCTTCGACTTCGAAACACTGAAGCGCCAGGCCAAGCAATTGGCCGGCAACGCGTATCAGGACACCAAACAGGTGCTGCCGCCGACCCTGGCGACCATGACCCCGCAGAACTTCAACGCGATCCGCTACGACGGCGAGCATTCGTTGTGGAAGGAGAACAAGGGTCAGCTCGATGTACAGTTCTTCCACGTCGGCATGGGTTTCCGCCAGCCAGTGCGCATGTATAGCGTCGATCCGAAGACTCGCACAGCCCGCGAGGTGCATTTCCGCCCTCAGCTGTTCAACTATGAGAACACCTCGGTCGACACCCAGCAGCTCAAGAGCGACCTGGGTTTTGCCGGCTTCAAGCTGTTCAAGGCACCGGAACTGGATCGCCATGACGTGGTGTCGTTCCTCGGCGCCAGCTACTTCCGCGCCGTGGATGCCACTGGCCAATATGGCCTCTCCGCCCGTGGCCTGGCCGTCGACACCTACGCCAAAAAACGCGAAGAATTCCCTGACTTCACCAAGTTCTGGTTCGAGACTCCGGATCAGAACGCGACCCGCTTCGTGGTCTACGCCCTGCTCGACTCGCCGAGCGCGACCGGGGCCTATCGCTTCGATATCGATTGCCAGGCCGAGCGCGTGGTGATGGAAGTCGATGCTCACATCAACGCCCGCACCGCCATCGAACAACTGGGCATCGCCCCGATGACCAGCATGTTCAGTTGCGGCACCCACGAGCGCCGGATGTGCGACACCATCCACCCGCAAATCCATGACTCGGATCGTCTGGCCATGTGGCGCGGCAACGGCGAGTGGATCTGCCGCCCGCTGAACAACCCGGCGACCCTGCAATTCAATGCCTTTGCGGACACCGATCCAAAAGGTTTCGGTCTGGTGCAGACCGACCACGAATTCGCCAACTATCAGGACACCGTCGACTGGTACAGCAAGCGGCCGAGCCTGTGGGTAGAACCTACAACCGCGTGGGGCGAAGGCTCTATCGACTTGCTGGAAATTCCTACAACCGGCGAGACCCTCGACAACATCGTCGCGTTCTGGACGCCGAAGAAACCGGTGGCTGCCGGCGATTCGTTGAACTACGGCTACAAGCTCTACTGGAGCGCCCTGCCGCCGGTCGGCACACCGCTGGCACGGGTGCATGCGACCCGTTCGGGCATGGGTGGATTCGTCGAAGGCTGGGCACCGGGTGAACATTACCCGCCAGTCTGGGCCCGTCGTTTTGCCGTGGACTTCACCGGTGGCGGTCTGGATCGTCTGCCCCAGGGCACCGGGATCGAACCGGTGGTGACTTGCTCCAACGGCAAGGTGCAGGACTTCAGCGTGCTGGTGCTGGATGACATCAAGGGTTACCGGATCCTGTTCGACTGGTACCCGACCAACGACAGCGTCGATCCCGTGGAGCTGCGGCTGTTCATCCGCACCAACGACCGCACGCTGAGCGAAACCTGGTTGTACCAGTACTTCCCGCCGGCACCGGACAAGCGCAAGTATCCTTGATGGTTTGAGCCGTCAGGCCAACGGGCAGTACAAGTGGATATCGTGGGGTTCCAGATCAAACAACTCGGGATCCGGTTGCGCCAGCAACCGGCAACCCTGGCGCTGATAGAACTCCACGGTATTGCGCGACTCGGTCGCCGAGACGTACAACGCATCGGCGCCGACCTCTCGGCCATGGGCGCAGGCCATCGCAAACAATCGCCCGCCCAGTCCCTGCCCGCGCCAGGCACAGCTGATGTGCAGGAACTTCAACTGCCGCATGTTCAGGCCCTGATTGTGAATAACCCGGTTATCCACAACCACTGCTGCCACCAACGTCTCTCCATCGAAAATCCCGTGTAGCCAGCCGCCGCCGCGCCAGCACTTTTCCAATACTCGCGCATTCTCCTCCGCCTCCCCTCCGGGCCAGCCGCGCATGTCAAAACGCGCCGGATACAGAACCAGCTCACCGTTCTCCACGCGATAACATTCCTCGACCAACTCACTGCGGTCGATCAGCGCCAGCAGTGGCAAGTCGGATTCAGTCAGCGCTCGTTCGATCAACATTGCAGTCCATTCCCTTGCGATTCCGGACGGCAGACAAGAAAAAACCCGCCGGTTCAATGACGGGTTTTATAGGCTGTGCGGCGGGTCGGAATCAATCCCGCAGATCAGACTCGTGAATCGGCTGATCCCGATGAGTCGCACGTTGATACTGCGCCGGCCACACCGCTTTGCGCCCGCCCAGATCATCGTCGGCATGCAGCGGCCAGTACGGATCACGCAGCAGCTCGCGGGCGAGGAAGATGATATCGGCCTGACAGGTCCGCAGGATGTGCTCGGCCTGGGCCGGCTCAGTAATCATTCCGACGGTTCCTGTGGCGATGCTTGACTCCTTGCGCACCCGTTCGGCGAAGCGCGTCTGATAACCCGGCCCCACAGGAATTTCGGCGTTGACCGCCGTGCCGCCCGATGACACATCGATCAGATCAGCCCCCAAGGCTTTCAGGCGTCGCGCCAGCTCCACGGTTTCATCGGGGTTCCAGCCGTCTTCCACCCAGTCGGTGGCCGACAGGCGCACAAACACCGGCAACTCTTCCGGCCATACGGCACGTACCGCCTCGGTCACTTGCAGCACCAGACGAATGCGGTTTTCGAACGAACCACCGTATTGGTCGCGGCGTTGGTTGCTCAGCGGCGAAAGAAACTGGTGCAGCAGATAACCGTGCGCCGCATGCACTTCGACCACGCTGAAACCGGCGGTCAGCGCGCGTTTGGCTGCGGCCACGAAGTCCTGGATGACTTGGGCGATCTGGCTCTCATCCAACTGTTTCGGTTGGGTGTGTTGCGGGTCGAAGGCAATCGGCGAGGGCCCGACCGGCGTCCAACCGCCGTCCTCCGGTTTGACGCTGCCATGCTTGCCGATCCACGGCCGATGGGTGCTGGCCTTGCGCCCGGCGTGGGCCAGTTGAATGCCGGCCACTGCGCCCTGCGCATTGATGAATCGGGTGATGCGTTGCAGCGGTGCGATCTGTTCGTCGTTCCACAGGCCCAGGTCTTCGGCGGTGATCCGCCCGTCAGCCGTAATCGCCGTGGCTTCGGTAAACACCAGGCCCGCGCCCCCCACGGCTCGGCTGCCGAGGTGTACCAGATGCCAGTCGTTGGCCAGGCCATCGACGCTGGAATACTGGCACATGGGCGACACGGCGATGCGGTTGGACAGGGTCAGTTGGCGAAGGGTAAAGGGTTCAAGCAGCAGACTCATGGGGCACCTCTCAAATCAGTGGGCAGGCTCCAGGGTTCTGTTTGAAAAGTCGACGAGTGACAGGAAAAAGGTGCAGCACCCGCCCCCGCGGGTAAAAATTCGACAAGACGTCACAAGGCCAATCAAGCAGTGCTTAGAGCCTAGTCGACATCCGGGGATGAGGGAGGGTTCAGAAATGAAACAGCACAATTGAAGACTCCTGCGCCCCTTCAGAAAGGGGCGCAGTGACCTTTAGCGCGGTTCGATGTGAGCAATCATCAATTGCACGGTTTCATTGCCGCGAAACTCGTTGAGATCGAGTTTGTACGCCAGTTCGACCCATTTGATTGTCGGGTTCGGCCAGATATCGCGATCAATACCGAAGGCGATGCCATCGAGCTTCACCGAGCCGCATTCAGTTTTCAGCACCACTTTCAGATGCCGCTCGCCGACCACTCGCTGCTCGACCAATTGGAACACGCCGTGAAACAGCGGCTCCGGAAAGTGCTGGCCCCACGGCCCGGCGTGACGCAGGGCCCGAGCCAGTTCCAGATGAAATTCCTCGACTGCCAGCGTACCGTCCGACAGCAGCCGTCCGGTCAGATCCTCTTCGCGAAGCTGCCTGCGCACTTCGGCGTCGAAGGCCTCGGCGAACAACGGAAAATTCTCCTGCGGCAAGGTCAGGCCGGCCGCCATCGCGTGGCCGCCGTACTTGCTGATCAGGTCTGGATGCTGCGCCGCGACCACGCTCAGCGCATCACGGATATGGAACCCCTGCACCGAACGTCCCGAGCCCTTGAGCAAGCCGTCGCCAGCATCGGCAAACGCGATGGTCGGGCGGAAATACCGCTCTTTCATCCGCGAAGCCAGAATACCGATCACACCCTGGTGCCACTCCGGATCGAACAGGCACAGGCCGAACGGCATCGACTCGACCGGCAAGTCCTTGAGCTGGGCCAGCGCTTCACGCTGCATGCCCTGCTCGATGGATTTGCGATCCTGGTTCATGCCGTCCAGTTGCGCGGCCATTTCCCGTGCCAGCGCAGCGTCGTGGGTCAGCAGGCACTCGATCCCGAGGCTCATGTCATCCAGACGCCCAGCCGCGTTCAAGCGCGGACCGACGATGAAACCGAGGTCGGTGGACGTGATGCGTGAGGCTTCACGCTTGGCCACTTCCAGAATCGCCTTGATCCCCGGCCGCGCACGCCCGGCGCGGATTCGCTCCAGGCCCTGGTGCACCAGAATCCGGTTGTTGGCATCCAGCGGCACCACGTCGGCAACGCTGCCCAGCGCCACCAGATCCAGCAGTTCGCCAATGTTCGGCTGTGGCTTGCTCTCGTACCAGCCGAGGCTGCGCAGGCGCGCACGCAACGCCATCAACACATAGAAAATCACCCCGACACCAGCCAGCGCCTTGCTCGGGAACTCGCAGCCGGGCTGGTTCGGATTGACCAGCGCATCGGCCTGCGGCAGTTCATCGCCGGGCAAGTGGTGGTCGGTGATCAAAACCTTCAGTCCGTGACGCTTGGCAGCCGCCACACCTTCGACGCTGGAAATACCGTTGTCGACGGTGATCAACAATTGCGGCTCGCGGGTCATCGCGACTTCGACGATTTCCGGGGTCAGGCCGTAGCCGTATTCGAAACGGTTCGGCACCAGATAATCGACGTGCGCCGCGCCCAGCAGACGCAAACCGAGCACGCCCACGGTGCTGGCCGTCGCGCCGTCGGCGTCGAAGTCGCCGACGATCAGGATCCGCTGACGCTGCTCCAGCGCCGTCACCAGCAGGTCCACCGCCGCATCGATCCCCTTGAGCTGCTGGAACGGAATCAACCGCGCCAGGCTCTTGTCCAGCTCCGCCTCGGACTGCACGCCCCGCGCCGCGTACAGGCGGGTCAGCAGGGGTGGCAGTTCACCGAGAAACGGCAGAGTGGCGGGCAACGGGCGAGGATCGATACGCATGGGGTGACAGAAGCTTCTCTTGAATACGTGGAATTTTTCGGGAGTAACGCGGACTTAACCGCGCTCGCCTTGCAGCCAGGTGAGCTGGACTTCGTGCTGACCGCGATCATCGGTGACGAAGATCGTGCCTTCACTGATCATCACGTCCCACTTGATGACGCGGGGCATGTCCTGGGCCAGGGTTTCCAGCACTTCCTGCGGAACGGCAGCAATGTTGACGTTCTTCAGGTTCTTGATTGCCGGAATCACCTTGCCTTCCCAGACGCGCAGGCTGCCGTAGGCCAGCAGGCTGGTGCGCTCGGTGCGACGGGAGCACCAGGTCAGGCGATCCGCATCAGGCTGGCCAACTTCGATCCAGTGCAGGACGCGGTCGTCCAGGCTCTTTTCCCACAATGCAGGTTCGTCCACGTCCGACAGACCACGACCGAACGACAGTTGCTCGTTGTACCAGAGCGCGTAGGCCAGCAGGCGCACGGTCATGCGTTCTTCGGTTTCCGAAGGGTGGCGGGCGATGGTCTGCTTCACGTTCTCGTAGACGCTGCGGTCCAGATCGGTGAGGTTCAGTTCGAATTTGTAGGTAGTGGACGGCTGGGCCATGAACGGGCTTCTTGATACGAGGAAAGTCGGCAAGTCTAACCGATGCTGTAGGCAATCCACGAATTGATGGCGATCAACCTTGCGCGACTGACAGCCGGCTATGTTAAAACGCTGTATCTGCTCAGCCTTGTCCTACAGGATTTCGCATGCCGTTCGCCAACAAACCGCTCAGCGGTCTGAAAGTCATTGAATTGGGTACCTTGATTGCCGGGCCGTTTGCCTCGCGCATTTGCGGCGAGTTCGGTGCCGAAGTGATCAAGATCGAATCGCCGGACGGCGGTGATCCGCTGCGCAAGTGGCGCAAATTGTATGAAGGCACCTCGTTGTGGTGGTTCATCCAGGCCCGCAACAAAAAGTCCCTGACCCTGAACCTGAAACACCCGGACGGCCTGGCGATCCTGAAAAAACTGCTGGGCGAAGCCGATATCCTGATCGAGAACTTCCGCCCCGGCGTGCTGGAAAAACTCGGCCTGAGCTGGGAAACCCTGCACGCACTGAACCCGAAACTGGTGATGGTGCGACTTTCCGGTTTCGGCCAGACCGGGCCGATGAAGGATCAGCCAGGTTTCGGCGCGGTCGGCGAATCCATGGGCGGCCTGCGCTACATCACTGGTTTCGAAGACCGCCCGCCGGTGCGCACCGGAATTTCAATCGGCGATTCGATTGCGGCCTTGTGGGGTGTAATCGGTGCGTTGATGGCCCTGCGTCATCGCGAGGTCAACGGCGGCCTCGGCCAGGTGGTCGATGTCGCGTTGTACGAAGCAATCTTCGCCATGATGGAAAGCATGGTGCCGGAGTTCGATGTGTTCGGCTTCATTCGCGAGCGCACCGGCAACATCATGCCGGGCATCACGCCCTCGTCGATCCACACCAGCGCAGACGGCAAGCACGTGCAGATCGGCGCCAACGGCGACGCGATCTTCAAGCGCTTCATGCTGATCATCGGTCGTGAGGATCTGGCCAATGACCCGACACTGGCCAGCAATGACGGGCGCGACACCCGCCGTGACGAGTTGTACGGCGTGATCGATCGCTGGGTCAATTCGCTGCCGCTGCAAACCGTGCTGGATCTGCTGAACCAGGCCGAAGTGCCGGCTAGCCGGATCTTCAGCGCCGAAGACATGTTCAACGATCCGCAGTACCTGGCCCGGGAAATGTTCCTGCACGCCAAACTGCCGGACGGCAAACCTTTCAAGATGCCCGGCATCGTGCCGAAACTCTCTGAGACACCCGGCACGTCCGAATGGGTCGGACCGCAGCTCGGTGAACACAATGCGCAGGTACTCCACGATCTTGGCTACGACGAGAAGCAGATCGCCCGGCTGCGCGAAGACGGAGCCATCTGAGCTGAAACGCCGACAGGCCTCAGCCTCCAACCGCGCCCGCCACTGGTGGACGTGGCGGCTGTTCGGCCTGCTTTTTCTGCTGGTATTGCCAGCCTGGGCGCAGGCCAAGCCAACGCTGATCTGGCTGCTGCGTGACCTGCCGCCGCTGACCATTCTCGAAGGCCCGAAAAAGGGTCAGGGCGTCATCGATCAACTTATGCCGATGCTGATAGCCGGCATGCCGCAATACGAACACACCTTGATGCGGGTCAACCGCGCCCGGGGCATCCAGATGCTTCATGAACATCCGTTTGCCTGCGATCCTTCGCTGCTCTGGAACAAGGAGCGGGCGCAGTGGGTCGCGTACTCCATCCCCGCATTCCGCGCAGTCAGCAATGGTCTGGTGGTTCGTCGCAAGGATCGCGGGGTACTGGAGCCGTTTCTGGTCGAGGGGCAGGTCGATCTGTCGGCGTACGTGGCCAACGGCGAAAGAAAAGTCGGGGTGGTGGCCGAGCGAAGCTATGGCGATTACGTCGACAATCTGCTGCGTCAGGCGCCAAGTGGTTCGCTGACGCCGCACTATGGCAACGATGCTCTGAGCAGTTTGCTGTCGATGCAGCGACTGGGGCGCTTGCAGGTTGTACTGGGCTACTGGCCGGAAATCCGCTATCAGGCGCGGCAGGCCGGGATTGACGAGGACGAGTTGCTGTTCTTTCCGATTCTCGGCACAGGCAAGTATTTGTCAGGGTATGTCGGCTGCACCGACACTCACCAGGGCCGACAGGCCATTCGCGAAATCGATCAACTGCTGCGCACCCTGCCCCACGAACACCTGAATCAGCTCTATGCCGAGTGGCTCGATCCGGAAATGCGTGCCGACTACCTGGAACAGGCCCGGATATTCTTCCAGCAACAGGCCGCGCCCTAGGATTCGGGCAAAAAGAAACCCCGAGAAGTGGGGAGACGACTCGGGGTTAAACGTGGTCCTTGAAAAAGACCCGTAGCAGCAAGCGACAAGCACCGGAGCACAATGCTTGATCCTGCTGTCATGGGGTCTGACTGATCCGGATGCAGGAAGGTTCCCACAAAAGACAAATCTGTTTCACAGCGCCGGATGCTTGTCCCGTGCGGCATTGCGCAAGGCCGCGATTACACAGGGTTCCAGTCGGCCTTCTGCGATCAGGATGTCACGGTGCAACCCGTCAACCACATCCGTCAGCTGGCGTTTGTCATTCAGTTGCGCCTGATTGAACTCACGCTCCACCATGATGGCGCCACTGCCGTTCTTCAGTGTCACCAGACATTCGCCATGCCGACCTCGAGGGGTCAGCGTTACCTGATACGGGCTCAGAGCCTCACCGAGCAATAGACTGATACTTTCCATCTCGATCTCCACTCAAAAGTCCGAAAACCCAGTGCCTGGGGTGTGTCCACAGTAAATGACCACCGGCCCGAGAAGAAAGTTCTGCATGCCGGCATGCCTCTCCCGGAGCGTCACCGACCTGTCGGAGCATGCATGGAGAAGATGACAGAAAAATAACCGATGGTTTCAGGCGCTGACCGAACGTCGGGGATGTGACAGGTAAGTGTCGAGCAGATTGCGCATCAGCACCGCCGAGACCGGCGTGTGCAGCCTGCCCAGGAGGCGCATCCCGTCCTCCTCCAGCAATGGCTCCAGGTCGGCCAGTACGCTGGGAGCCACCACCCCCAGCAGAATCAGCGCCTGAGCCTCCTGTCGGGCAACCAGATGCCTGATGAGTGCCAGTCCCTCGCCGCTCCTGAGCTGCGGATTGCAAATAGCGATGTCGACGGCTCCCCGACGCTCCAGCGATCGCGTTGCCGCCCCCAGCGAGGGCGCGGTCAATACATCGTAGATGCCGATGGCGTTGAGCATCTGATGCAACGCCATCAACTGAAAGGGGTTGGGTTCGAGAAGCAGGATTCTGAGCGAGCGCATTGGACGACCTCTTGCACGACAATCGCGGCTTCTCGCCGCAGTGGCTTGTCACTCTAGGGCAGTCGTCCTAAGCCTCCCATCAGAAAAGTAGCCACGGTTTATAGGACATTTCCTTTCTTCACTGCAGACATCGACACCCGCTTTCAGACTGCCGCTGAGTGATATCCGTCCAGCCCCCCAGCAATCCACGCGAGTGCCCGTCGGCACCGTAAAAAGGCACTGTCCATTGATAGATATGCCGTGGGCCATTCTTGAACATCAGCTGACGCTTGCTGAAGCGCGTCCTGCGGGTACGCAGCTGCACCATGAATTCGTCATGCAGCATCAATGCAGTGGCTTGCGGAAGCACATCGAGCTCATACAACATTCGCCCCTGCACCTGTTCCAGACGCACACCAAGCGCCTCTTCATAACTGCGATTGCACATGACCAGGCGTCCCTGCAGATCGCGAACGAATACCGGGTCGGGCATGGCATCGATCAGTGCATGTTGAAAGGCCAGTTGATCGCCCAGTTTTTTCTCCACCTCACGCCTCTGCCTTATCTCTGCAGCGAGTCGGCGATTCCATAGCAGCGAAAGCAGCCCGATTATTCCAAGCAAGCCCATGCCCCAGCATCCCCACTTGAGCACGCGCGCTCCGAACGACGGTACCGGCGCAGGCGAGATGCCCTCCAGCCACTTCAGGCGCATGGCACGCAATTCGGCAGCCGAGAAGGCCCCCAGTGCCTTGTTCAGAATGCTCAGCAGCTCAGGCATGCCCTTGCGCACCGCCAGATGATCCGCTTCCCACTTGCCCTCCACCAGTCCTCCGACCTTGAGCAAACCTGAAGGAAACAACTGCGCACCGATTTCGTTTTCGATTGTCGCGAAAGCCTCGCCACTTTCTACCAGCGCCCTGGCTTCGGCGTAAGTCTTGACCGAACGTATCTCGATCGACGGGTAGTCCCGGCGGATGAACTCTTCCAGGGCGTGCCTGGCCGGCAGTACCAGAACCCGCTTTTGTATTTCCTCGAGCGACTGTACTGCCGCCCCGCCAGCATGTCCGACGAACACCCACCCCGCCCCGCCGAAGGCATGGCTGAAATCGAGGAATTGTCGACGTTCCTCGTTCATTGCCAGTGTCGTACTGATATCGGCGACGCCGCTTTCAAGTCGCTCCAGCATATGGTTGGTGGAGAACGACTCCTGGTGCACGAACTGCAAACCGGTCATGGCGCTGATGCGCTTGAGCACATCGTTGTTCAGGCCGCTCCACTGGCCGTGCTCGTCCTGAAACAGGTACAGCGGGTATTGCACCGAGGCGACAGTCACCCTGGGGTTGTCGCGAATCCACTGGCGCTCCTGGGCATCCAGTTCAATCGGCGGCACATCCAGCGTCTGCTCATCGGAACGTATGGACAGATGGGCCGCCTCGCTCCATTGCAAAAGTCCCGACATGCCCAATAAAAACAACCAGCACAGCGCCGGCTTCCATCCTGAATAAAACCGCATTGCCACATCCTTCGTCATCGACTCGCCCGTCCTTCGTGGGCGAAACACGCGCAGTGTGGCATGCAAAAACAAGAAAGCCCGTCAGGAGACGGGCTTCAAAATGTGACAGCTTTCAGGGCTTAAAGCGGCTTGCCGCGATTGCCATGCTGGCTGACAAAGGCTTGCACGGCTTTCAGCTCGTTTGCCAGAACGGTGCAACGCTCTTCTCTCTCAAACAAATCAGAAAGGTGTGCAGGCAGTTCGAGAGCTTTTCCTACGCCGGCTTTCTCCACCGCGTCCGGGAACTTGACCGGATGCGCCGTACCCAGGATCACCATCGGGATATCCAGGCTGCGACGGTATTCGCGAGCGGCTTTCACGCCGATGGCGGTGTGCGGATCCAGCACTTCACCGGTCTGCGCGTAGACTTCGGCGATGGTTTCGCAGGTTTGCGCATCGTCCACGGCCAGCGAGTCGAACAGTTTGCGGGCTTCGGTCCAGCGTTCCTGTTCGACGCTGAAACCGCCGCCCTGCTTGAACGAGTCCATCAGGCCGGCAATCGCCGCGCCGTTGCGACCGTGCAGATCAAACAGCAGGCGTTCGAAGTTCGACGAAACCATGATGTCCATCGACGGCGACAGCGTGGCGTGCAGGGTTTCCTTGACGTACTGGTTGCCGCTCATGAAGCGGTGCAGGATGTCGTTGCGGTTGGTGGCGACGATCAACTGGTTGATGGGCAGGCCCATGTTGCGCGCCAGGTAACCGGCGAAGATGTCGCCGAAGTTGCCGGTCGGCACCGAGAACGACACCGAACGTGCCGGGCCACCCAGTTGCAGCGCTGCGTGGAAGTAATAAACGATCTGGGCCATGATCCGCGCCCAGTTGATCGAGTTCACCGCCACCAGGCGCGTGCCCTTGAGGAAGCTCTGGTCGGCGAAGCTGGCCTTGACCATTTCCTGGCAGTCATCGAAGTTGCCTTCGATGGCAATGTTGTGGATGTTTTCACCGAGGATGGTGGTCATCTGCCGACGCTGCACTTCGGACACGCGGTTGTGCGGGTGCAGGATGAAAATGTCGACGTTTTCGCAGTGCTTGCAGCCTTCGATGGCGGCCGAGCCGGTGTCACCGGAGGTGGCGCCAACGATGACAACGCGCTCGCCGCGCTTTTCCAGCACGTAGTCGAGCAAGCGACCGAGCAGTTGCAGGGCGAAGTCCTTGAACGCCAGGGTCGGGCCGTGGAACAGCTCCAGCACCCATTCGTTGCCGTTCAGCTGACGCAGCGGCGCAACGGCGTTGTGGGCGAACACACCGTAGGTTTCTTCAAGGATCTTTTTGAAATCGGCGTCCGGAATGCTGCCGGTGACGAACGGGCGCATGACGCGAAATGCCAGCTCGTGGTACGGCAGGCCGGCCCAGGAAGCGATTTCTTCCTGGGTGAAACGTGGCAGGTTTTCCGGGACGTACAAACCGCCGTCGGTGGCGAGACCGGCCAGCAGGACATCTTCGAAATTCAGGGCCGGTGCCTGGCCGCGGGTACTGATGTAACGCATAGGGGCAAACCTTCGGTTTGAGCTTCAAGCTGCGAGCTACAAGCTTCGAGTAAAAGCCAGACTGCTTTTCTCTTGTCGCTTGCAGCTCGAAGCTTGCCGCTGTTTCTGTTTAGTTCAAGTGCTCGACACGGATCCGCACGACCGGACCGACCACGCCCGCCAGGGCTTCAAGGGCGGCGATCGCATCGTTGATGTGCTGTTCCAGCACGCGGTGGGTCAGCAGGATCATCGGCACCAGACCGTCGTGTTCCTCGACTTCCTTCTGCATGATCGACTCGATGTTGATGCCGCGCTCCGAGAGGATGCTCGCCACCTGAGCGAGTACGCCCGGATGGTCCTTGGCCTGGATGCGCAGGTAGTAGGCGCTTTCGCAGGCTTCGATCGGCAGGATCGGATGGGCCGACAGCGAGTCCGGCTGGAAGGCCAGATGTGGCACGCGGTTTTCCGGGTCGGAGGTCATGGCGCGAACCACGTCCACCAGGTCGGCGATCACCGACGACGCGGTTGGCTCCATGCCGGCGCCGGCGCCGTAGAACAGGGTCGAACCGGCAGCGTCACCGTTGACCATCACCGCGTTCATTACGCCGTTGACGTTGGCGATCAGGCGATCGGCCGGGATCAGCGTCGGGTGTACGCGCAGCTCGATACCGGCGGCGGTGCTGCGTGCCACGCCCAGGTGCTTGATGCGGTAGCCCAGTGCTTCGGCGTAGTTCACGTCGGCGGTGGTCAGCTTGGTGATGCCTTCGGTGTAGGCCTTGTCGAACTGCAGCGGAACACCGAACGCGATGGACGCCAGGATCGTCAGCTTGTGCGCGGCGTCGATGCCTTCGACGTCGAACGTCGGATCGGCTTCGGCGTAACCCAGCGCTTGCGCTTCGGCCAGCACGTCTTCGAAGGTGCGACCCTTCTCGCGCATTTCGGTGAGGATGAAGTTGCCGGTGCCGTTGATGATCCCGGCGACCCAGTTGATACGGTTGGCAGACAGGCCTTCACGGATCGCCTTGATGACCGGAATGCCGCCGGCTACCGCCGCTTCGAACGCCACGATCACGCCTTTCTCGCGGGCCTTGGCGAAAATTTCATTACCGTGAACGGCAATCAGAGCCTTGTTCGCGGTGACCACATGCTTGCCATTCTCGATGGCCTTGAGTACCAGCTCTCGGGCAACGGTGTAGCCGCCCATCAGCTCTATGACGATGTCGATCTCAGGGTTCGTGGCCACTTCGAAGACATCGTTGGTAATCGCAATACCGGTCGTCTGGAACTGAGGCTTTGGCGTGCGCATGGCAATTTGTGCCACTTCGATTCCACGCCCGGCACGACGAGCAATTTCCTCGGCGTTGCGCTGAAGTACGTTGAAGGTACCGCCACCGACGGTCCCTAACCCACAGATGCCTACTTTGACCGGTTTCACTGTGAACTCCCCATAAAACGGCCGACGCGAGGCCGGCCGTGAAAACAACCGCGCAATCGCGGCTCTCTATTGATGGCCCGGCCATGTTGCCGCCGGGCCACGCTCGTCACGCCTTGGCGCGACGATGCGAATTACTTCGCGCCCAGCGCCAGTTTGGCGACTTGTGGCGCAGGCTGGTAGCCCGGAATGACTTGTCCGTCAGCCAAAACGATGGCCGGCGTGCCGTTCACGCCGATCGACTGACCGAGGGCGAACTGCTTGGAAACCGGGTTCTCGCACTTGGCGGCCTTGATTTCCTTGCCATCGACCATTTTGTCCATGGCGGCTTTCTTGTCTTTCGAGCACCACACGGCTTGCAGTTGCTCGTCACCCGGCGAGCCCAGGCCCTGACGCGGGAACGCCACGTAGCGCACTTCGATGCCGCGCTTGTTCAGCTCAGGCACTTCGGCGTGCAGCTTGTGGCAGTAAGGGCACGTGGTGTCGGTGAACACGGTGATGTGCGACTTGGTCTCGCCCACGGCCGGGTAAACCACGGTTTCGGCGACCGGAATCCCGTTGATCAGTTTGGAAATGCCCAGGCGTTCGGTCTTCTCGGTCAGGTTGACCGGTTTGCCGTCCTTGAGCTGGAACATGTAGCCCTGAACGATGTACTGGCCGTCGGCGCTGGCGTAGAGCACGCGGCTGCCCTTGAGCTTGACTTCGTACAGGCCCGGCAGCGGGCTGGCGGTGATGGTGTCCACCGGAACGTCGAGCTGGAGGTTTTCCAGGCTCTGGCGGATGGCTTTGTCGGCCGCATCATCGGCGACGGCAAAGGTGCTGACCAACGCAATGGCTGCGGCGGCGAAAATCTGGGTCAGACGCATGTGAACTCCTGAAGGCGGACAAATGGAACGATCAGAACGCCCGTGCCGGAACACCGGGTCATAACCGTCCATCGTGCAAACCGGCAAAGCCTACCACATAAGGCTCCCGTGGCCGAATGCGCCTGTCGCAAGGCAGAAGACTCAGCCGCGAGGGTGATGCTTGGCATGCAGATCCTGCAACCGTGCACGGGCGACGTGCGTGTAGATCTGCGTGGTCGACAGGTCGCTGTGGCCCAACAGCATCTGCACCACGCGCAAATCGGCGCCATGGTTGAGCAAGTGCGTCGCGAAGGCGTGACGCAGCGTGTGCGGCGACAGCGATTTGCCGATCCCGGCGACCTTGGCCTGATGCTTGATGCGGTGCCAGAAGGTCTGGCGAGTCATCTGTTCGCCGCGCTGGCTGGGGAACAGCACATCACTGGGGCGCCCGCCCAGCAACTCGCCGCGACCGTCGCGCAGGTAGCGCTCGACCCAGACAATCGCTTCCTCGCCCATCGGCACCAGCCGCTCCTTGCTGCCCTTGCCCATCACCCGCAACACGCCCTGCCGCAGGTTGACCTGCTCCAGGGTCAGGCTGATCAGCTCGGTCACCCGCAGACCGCAGGCGTAAAGGACTTCGAGCATGGCACGGTCGCGCTGGCCGATGGCTTCGCTCAAGTCTGGCGCCTTCAGCAGCGCTTCCACGTCGGCTTCCGACAGGGATTTGGGCAACGGCCGACCGAGTTGCGGCATGTCGACACGCAAGGTCGGATCGACCGGGATCAGTTTTTCCCGCAGCAAATAGCGATAAAAGCCACGCACACCTGAGAGAAATCTCGCTGTGGAACGGGGTTTGTAATTCTGCTCCAGACGCCAGGCCAGGTGATCGAGGATCAACTCGCGCCCGGCATTGATCAGTTCGAGATTTTTCTCCTGCAGCCAGCCGTTGAACAGCGCGAGATCGCTGCGGTAGGCATCACGAGTGTTGTCGGACAGGCCTTTCTCCAGCCACAGGGCATCGAGGAATTGGTCAATCAGCGGGTGGTCGATGGCGGGCATGGGCACTCTGGGCGCGCCGGCACTGGCACGGCGCGCAAATAAACAGTGAACGGTTGAAAGGCTCGCTAGTCTTTCATAGCCCGCTATTTCAAGGAACAGGGAGCTTCAATGAACGAGCAGCAAATCCTCTTGGCCTTCGGCGGTATCGGTGCTGCCGCTCTGGGCTGTCAATGGCTGGCGTGGCGGCTGAAGTTGCCGGCGATTCTGTTTCTGCTGTTGACCGGCATTCTCGCCGGCCCCGTGTTGGGCTGGCTCGATCCGCAGGAAATGTTCGGCCCGCTGCTGATGCCGCTGGTGTCGCTGGCAGTGGCGCTGATCCTGTTCGAGGGCAGCCTGACCTTGCACCTGTCGGAGTGGCGCGAGATTGGCAGCGTGGTGCATCGGCTGGTGACCCTCGGCGCGCTTTCGACCTGGACAGTGATTGCGGTGGCGACCCACTGGCTGCTGGGTTTCGACTGGCTGCTCGCCATCCTGTTCGGCAGCCTGACCCTGGTGACCGGCCCGACCGTGATCGTACCGATGCTGCGCGTGGTACGACCGAAGGCTTCGATCGCCAACATCCTGCGCTGGGAAGGGATTGTGATCGACCCGATCGGCGCGCTGCTCGCGGTGGTGGTCTACAGCTTCATCATTGCCCGGACCGAAGGTCACGGCCTGGAACAGAGCCTGCTTACGTTCGGCGGGGTGATTGTCTGCGGCAGCGCGTTCGGCATCGCCGGTGGCTGGCTGCTCGGCACGATTATTCGGCGCCAATGGCTGCCAGAGTATTTGCACAATCTGGCATCGCTCGCCGCAGTGCTGGGGATATTCATCGCCGCCAACCAGACCATGCACGAATCCGGGCTGCTGGCGGTGACGCTGATGGGCATGTGGCTGGCGAACATGAAAGGCGTGGATGTACGGCACATCCTGCACTTCAAGGAAAACCTCAGCGTGCTGCTGATTTCCGGGTTGTTCATTCTGCTGGCGGCACGCCTGGACCTGAACGCGCTGATCGGTCTCGGGCCACTGGTGCTGATTTTGTTGCTGGTGATCCAGCTGATTGCCCGACCGCTGAACGTAGTCTTGAGTACCGCCGGTTCGAGCCTGAGTTGGCGTGAGCGTGCATTGTTGTGCTGGATCGCCCCGCGCGGGATCGTCGCGGCGGCAGTCTCGGCGATCTTTGCGATTCGCCTGGATGAAGCAGGCCATGAAGGCGCGCTGTTGCTGGTGCCGCTGACCTTCGCCGTGATCATCGGCACCGTCGTGCTGCAAAGTGCGACCGCCCGACCGCTGGCGCGCCTGTTGAAGGTGGCGGAACCGGCACCCAGCGGCTTCCTGATCGTTGGTGCAAACGGCCCGGCGCGCCTGCTCGGCAAGTCGCTGCAACAACTCGGCAGCCGGGTGTTGCTCACGGATTCAAGCTGGGAAAACATTCGGGCGGCGCGCATGGAGGGCTTGCCGGTCTACTTCGGTAATCCGGCCTCGCAGCACGCGGATGCGCATCTGGATCTGGTGGGGCTGGGACATTTGCTGGCGCTGTCACCGTCCGGCGAACTCAATACGCTGGCAGCCATGCGCTTTCGACATGACTTTGGTCATCAACGCCTGTTCGGACTGGCCAGCGGTCATGAAAGCCGGCGCAGCGACAAGCACCGCGCCAGCCTGGAGCATCGCGGCAATCAACTGGGGAGCGAAGCGCTGACTTACGCCAGGCTGGCCAGCCAGTTGGGCCAGGGCGCCGATCTGTACAGCACGACGCTGACGGACGGGTTTGGCTGGGACGATTACCGGGAGCTGCATGGCAACCGCGCGACTCTGCTGTTCATGCGCGATGACAGTGGCTGGGTGCATGTGGTGACGCCGGAGACCGTGCTGAAACCGGGGCCGGGGTGGACGTTGCTGGCGTTGATTCAGCCTGAGGTCAGCGGAGGAGCATAAATCCAATCGCGGGCTTGCCCGCGAATGCCGCGGCTCAGTGCCGGGTCAGGCCGCGAAACCTGGCAACACGGGCACTGGCCGCTTGTCATCATCAATGGCAACGAAGCTGAACTGCCCGTGAATGGCTTTCTCACGCCCGTCACAACTCATGCTTTCAACGAACACTTCCACCTCGACCTTGAGGCTGGTGTTGCCGACCTTGATCACCCGCCCGACCAGCTCGACGATGGAACCTGCCGGGATCGCATGGTTGAAATCGATCCGGTCGGTGGAGACCGTCACCAGCGGCAGACGGCAGAAACGCGTGGCAGTGATGAACGACACTTCATCCATCCAGGCCAGCGCGGTGCCGCCGAACAGGGTGTTGTGGTGATTGGTGGTCGGCGGGAAGACCGCCTTGGTCACGCGGGTCACCGAGAGTTCGGTGCGGCGTTCGATTTCTTGCTCGCGAGATGTCATGGATACGGCCTGAAGCAATAGTGCTGTGGATAAATTGCGGACAACAAAAAAGCAGCCCGTAGGCTGCTTTTTTCTGCATCGGAAGCTGGGCTTAAGCCAGTTTTTCCTTGATGCGAGCTGCTTTACCCGACAGGTCGCGCAGGTAGTACAGCTTGGCTTTACGTACGTCACCGCGACGTTTGACAGCCATGCTGTCGATCTGCGGGGAGTAGGTCTGGAAAGTACGTTCTACGCCAACACCGTTGGAGATTTTACGAACGGTGAACGCACTGTTCACGCCGCGGTTACGCTTGGCGATTACAACGCCTTCGAACGCTTGCAGACGGGAACGATCGCCTTCCTTCACTTTCACCTGAACGACAATGGTGTCGCCCGGGGCAAAGGCTGGGATCTCTTTGGTCATCTGCTCTGCTTCGAGTGCAAGGATGATTTTGTTGGTCATGCTGTGCTCCTAAGGTAAATCGTCGGATCTACCATCGATACGTTGTTAACTATCGTCCCGCTCGCGGATGTATTCCTCGAGCAGCTTCTTCTCTTCTCCAGAAAGCGAGCGGCTTTCCAGAAGATCGGCGCGTCGTTCATAGGTCCGACCAAGGGACTGCTGTAAACGCCAACGCCGGATGTGTGCGTGATTGCCACTTAGCAATACGTCGGGAACACGCTGATCCGCATACACCTCCGGTCGGGTGTAGTGCGGGCAATCCAGCAAACCATCCGTGAAGGAATCTTCCTCCGCGGAGTCCGCATGCCCTAAAGCTCCGGGCAGCAGTCGTGTAACCGCATCTATCAGGACCATCGCCGGCAGCTCGCCGCCAGACAGGACATAGTCCCCAATCGACCACTCTTCATCGACATGAGCCTCAATAAAGCGCTCGTCAATGCCTTCATAGCGACCGGCAATCAGGATCAATGCATCCGATTTCGCCAGTTCGCGTACCGCCGACTGAGTCAGTTGACGGCCTTGGGGGACAGGTAAATCACCTTCGCCGCCTCCCCGGCTGCTGCCTTGGCCTGAACCAGAGCATCTTCCAGGGGCTTGATCTTCATCACCATGCCCGGACCACCGCCAAACGGGCGATCGTCCACAGTGTGATGCCGATCCGTCGTGTAATCCCGCGGATTCCAACAGGTCAGCTGCAAGAGCCCCTGTTTGACCGCTCGACTGGTGATGCCGTAGTCGCCGATGGCGGAAAACATCTCGGGAAACAAACTGATCACTTCTACGCGCAAGTTAGCCACGCTTAGAAGTCCGCGTCCCAATCCACCTTCATCTCGCCCGCTGCGAGGTCGACTGCCAACACGCATTGCTCCGTATAGGGCAACAGGCGTTCGCGATCATCCAGGCTGCCAGCGCAAGGCTTGACTACCATTACATCATTGGCGCCGGTTTCCAGAAGATGATCGATTTTCCCGAGCAGTTGCCCAAGCGTATCAATGACCTTCAGACCTTCCAGCTGGTACCAGTAGTACTCACCTTCGGTCAATTCAGCGAACAGGCTGCGCGGCACGCAGATCTCGTAACCGGCCAGAAGACGAGCTTCTTCACGATCATCAAGACCCTTGAGCTTTGCGACCAGGAACTTGTCGCTCCCGCGTCCACTGACCAGCTCGACCTGTTTGACATTGCCTTCGCGCTTGAGCGTCCAGGTTTTGTACTGCAACAGGTTTTCAGTCGGATCAGTAAAGGAATAAACCTTCACTTCGCCGCGAACGCCGTGAACAGAATAAATTTTGCCAATAACGATCAAATCATCGGCAACAGCAGGCGTCGCGTTCATATTGCTCAGGCCGCAGCCTTAGCCGATTCCTTCAGCAACTGAGCAACACGCTCAGAAGGCTGTGCACCAACGCTCAGCCAGTAGGCTACGCGCTCTTGGTTCACGGACAGACGAACTTCCTGACCACGGGCAACAGGGTTGAAGAAACCAACCTGTTCTTTGTGGGAACCGTCACGCGGGTTGCGGGAGTCGGTTACGGTCAGGTGGTAAAACGGGCGCTTTTTGGAGCCGCCAAGGGCAAGACGGATTGTTAGCATGTGAACATCGTTCCTGTAGTCGGTGCTGCAAATCTAAATGCACAGCGGGCATGGGTGCCCGAAAGGCCGCATATTCTAAGGAATATCCGGACTTTTGCAAATGACTTTTTCCGGCGCCTATGGCATGCCGTGCTGATTTGCGGTAGAGCCGTCGATGAAAACGGCCAGTCAGCTCCCGCCGAATGCGGGTTTGCTGTGAATCCCGCTTCCTTGCGGGACTGCGCCGGTGCGACGACCGGCGAGTTCTTTTACAGTTTTGGCATGCCGCCGCCGGGCAGCATTCCGCCCATGCCGCGCATCATTTTCGCCATTCCGCCCTTGGCGGAGAATTTCTTCATCATCTTCTGCATCTGCTTGTGCTGCTTGATCAAGCGACCGATGTCCTGCACCTGGGTGCCGGAACCCATGGCGATCCGACGCTTGCGCGAACCGCTGATCAGCTCGGGGTCGCGGCGCTCGGCCGGGGTCATGGAGTTGATGATGGCTTCCATCTGCTTGAACTGCTTCTCTGCCGCGCTCTGGGCATTGCCCATCTGGGACAGGTTGACGCCACCGATGCTCGGCAGTTTGTCCATGAGGCCGCCGAGGCCGCCCATGTTCTTCATCTGTTGCAGCTGATCGCGGAAGTCTTCGAGGTCGAAGCCCTTGCCCTTCTTCAGCTTCTTGGCCAGTTTGTCGGCCTTGTCCTTGTCAAGGGTCGCTTCAGCCTGTTCGATCAGGCTGAGCACGTCGCCCATGCCGAGGATCCGCGAGGCGATACGCTCAGGGTGGAACGGGTCGAGGGCTTCGGTCTTCTCGCCCATACCGATGAACTTGATCGGCTTGCCGGTGATGGCACGAACGGACAGTGCGGCACCGCCACGGGCGTCACCGTCGACCTTGGTCAGGATCACGCCGGTCAGCGGCAGTGCATCGCCAAAGGCCTTGGCCGTGTTGGCGGCATCCTGACCGGTCATGGCGTCGACCACGAACAGGGTTTCGACCGGGTTGATCGCGGCGTGCAGCGCCTTGATCTCGCCCATCATCTCTTCGTCGATGTGCAGACGACCGGCGGTATCGACGATGACCACGTCGATGAATTTCAGTTTTGCTTCTTTAATAGCTGCGTTGGCGATGTCGACCGGTTTCTGGCTCAGGTCGGACGGGAAGAACGTCACGCCGATGTCGTTGGCCAGGGTTTCCAGCTGTTTGATCGCGGCAGGACGATAGATGTCCGCCGACACGACCATGACCGACTTCTTCTTGCGCTCTTTAAGGAAGCGCGCCAGCTTGCCGGCGGTGGTGGTTTTACCGGCACCCTGCAGACCGGCCATCAGGATGACGGCAGGCGGCACGGCGCTCAGGTTCAGGTCTTCGTTGGCCGCGCCCATCAGGCTTTCGAGCTCGGCCTGGACGATCTTCACGAACGCCTGGCCCGGCGTCAGGCTGCGCGACACCTCGGTGCCGACAGCGCGTTCCTTGACCGAATTGACGAAGTCCTTGACCACCGGCAGGGCGACATCGGCCTCGAGCAACGCCATGCGCACTTCACGCAGGGTATCTTTGATGTTGTCTTCGGTCAGTTTCGCCTTGCCGGTGACATGGCGCAGCGTCTGCGAGAGACGGTCGGTTAAGTTTTCAAACATTGCGCGATCCTTTCAGGCCCTGTGTAGACCGGGATAATGGCGGCCCGGACCGGAATCAACATGTACTCGGCGAGCCTGCGGCGTGGGCAGGTCGCGGATTATAGCGAAGACTGCGTCTGGCGGACACCTCGCTGTCAGCTTGCCGGTCTTTCGTGCGATGACCGTTCTATGCCAAACTCAGCGCCTTTCGGGCTTGCCTAACAGGATTTATGCTCCCCTTGTCACCGAGTTTGCTGACCACCCTCGCCGCCGCCCTTCTCTATGCCGCTGCGACCCTTTATCAGGGCACCCGCCTGGCCACTGGCGCCAAGGCCAACAAGCGCCTGCTGGTCACGCTCGGCGTGCTCGCCGTGCTGGCCCACAGTGCCAGCCTGCTGACCCACCTGCTCACGCCGATCGGTCTGGGCCTGGATTTCTTCAGCGCTTCGAGCCTGATTGCCGCAGCGGTCATCGCCCTGACCCTGCTGGCCTGCTCGCGGATCCCCGTGGAAAACCTGCTGGTCCTGCTGTTCCCGCTGGGTGCGATCACTGTGTTGCTGGCGCAGTTTGCGCCGACCGGCACCGTGCAGATCATCGACGAGGAGCCGGGCATCCTCGCGCACATCCTGTTGTCGATCCTTGCCTACGGCATGTTCACCATCGCGGTGTTCCAGGCCTTGTTGCTGCTGGTGCAGGATCACCAGCTCAAGAACAAGCACCCGTCCGGGCTGATCAAGAACTTCCCGCCGCTGCAAACCATGGAAAGCCTGCTGTTCGGCTTCCTCTGGGCCGGCTGGACGCTGCTGTCGCTGTCGCTGATTTCCGGCTGGCTGTTCGTCGAGAACCTGTTTGCCCAGCACTTGGTGCACAAGACCCTGCTCGCTTGCCTGGCCTGGGTCGTGTTCAGCGTGCTGTTGTGGGGTCGCAACCGCCTCGGCTGGCGCGGCCACAAAGCGATCCGCTGGACCCTCGCCGGTTTCTGCCTGCTGATGTTGGCGTATTTCGGCAGCAAACTGGTCCGTGAATACATCCTGCACATCTGACGGGCGGCATAAATGGACGGTTTGCCCATAGGGCCGATGCTCGCGGTATTTGTCCTGCTGATTCTCTGGTCGGGGCTGTTTACCGCCATCGAAGTGGCGCAGCAGCATCTGCTGGCACAACGCACCGCGTCGCGTGCCAGTGACAAGCCACTGGCAAAACTCAGCTTCCCGCTCGACAGCCTGATCCTGTGCAACACCCTGTGCCGCGCCCTCGCCGTGGTGCTTGCCACGCTACTGGCGATTTTCCTCTGCGAAGAAAACGGTCCCTGGGCAGCCACTCTGGGTGCCGGCGCCATCTTGCTGGTGTTTGCCGACTATTTCCCGCGCACCCTCGCCCAGCGTTATCCGGACGCCGTGCTGTCATTCGGCAACACGTTGCTGGCAGTGCCGCTGAAAGTGATCTATCCGCTCGCATGGCTGCTGAGCGGCATCAGTGGTTTGCTGTTGCGTCCGCTGGCGCGCAAACCTCAGGTCGTGCAGCAGAGCGAAGACGACATCCCCGCGGAGCGCCATGACAACCCGGAACACCCGTCACGCACGCACCCGGTTTCCGGTATCCACGCGCTGGACAACATCACGGTCAACGACATCCTGGTGCCTCGCAGTGACGTTGACGGCATCAATCTCGACGACCCGATCGAAGAGATCATCGAACAATTGCGCCACAACAAGCGCACCCGCCTACCGGTCTTCCACAGTGACATCAACCAGGTCGAGGCGGTCCTCAACACTCGGCAGGTCCGTCATCTGCTGGATGATCACAGCCTGACGCGCGAAGCCCTGCTGGCCGCCAGTTACGAGCCGTACTTCGTCCCGGAAAGCACACCGCTGCAATTACAACTGCTGAACTTCCACAAGCAGCAGCGGCGTCTGGGCATGGTGGTGGACGAGTACGGCGAAGTGCTGGGGATCGTCACCCTGGAAGACATTCTCGAAGAAATCGTCGGCGAATTCGAAAGCGAGCACAGCCTCGATAACCCGCACATCCATCCGCAGGCCGACGGGCGCATGGTGATCGACGGCGCGGCCTCGATCCGCGAGTTGAACAAATGTCTGGGCTGGCACCTGCCCAGCGACGGCCCGCGAACCCTGAATGGCCTGGTGACCGAAGCGCTGGAAACCATTCCGGAAAGCGCGGTTTGCCTGAAGATCGGGCGCTATCGCCTGGAGATCCTCGAAACCGAGGAAAACCGCGTGAGCAAAGTGCTCATCTGGCACACCAGCTCGGTACCGGCGCTCGCCCCTGTCCGCTAGCTTGCCCCTTGTTCAATCGTTAGCCACCTTCCTATAATCGCGGTGCTTACCCAAGCCCCGCCGAACCCCGTGCTTACCCCGCACCCGACAGGTTCCGGCCGGTTCATCGCCGCTTTCCGCATCACACCGACGACTGTTCCTACCTGAAACAGCGCTCGCGCCCTATCCCCCATCCCCGGGTAGTCGACCATAATAATTCGCTCCAACGGAGCTCATGACTGTCAGGGATCACCGCATGACGACCAGCACAGCTTACAGCGACACCACGCCGGCCCAACCGGCCAACTCCGCCACCCGGGTGGCCACCGCGAGCTTCATCGGCACGGCCATCGAGTTCTACGACTTCTACGTCTATGCCACCGCCGCCGCACTGGTGATCGGGCCGGTATTCTTTCCGCAGACCTCCGGCACGGCGCAGATGCTATCGGCATTCCTCACCTTCGGTATCGCCTTCCTGGCCCGCCCGCTGGGTTCGGCGCTGTTCGGCCATTTCGGCGACCGGATCGGGCGCAAGTCCACGCTGGTGGCTTCGTTGCTGCTGATGGGTGTCTGCACCACGCTGATCGGCGTGCTGCCGGGTTACGACAGCATTGGAGCGTGGGCGCCGATCCTGTTGTGTGTGCTGCGCTTCGGTCAGGGTCTCGGACTGGGCGGTGAATGGGGTGGCGCGGCATTGTTGGCCACCGAGAACGCACCGAAAGGCAAACGAGCCTGGTTCGGCATGTTCCCGCAGTTGGGCCCTTCGATCGGTTTTCTGGCGGCCAACGGCCTGTTTCTGACCCTGGCCATGACGCTCAATGACGAACAGTTCCGCAGTTGGGGCTGGCGGATTCCGTTCCTGCTCAGTGCGGTACTGGTGATGGTCGGGCTGTACGTGCGCCTCAAACTCCACGAAACGCCAGTGTTCGCCAACGCCATCGCCCGTCAGGAGCGGGTGAAAGTGCCGCTGGTCGAGCTGTTCAGCCAATACTGGGCGCCAACGTTGCTGGGGGCCGCCGCCATGGTCGTCTGCTACGCGCTGTTCTACATCTCTACGGTGTTTTCCCTGAGCTACGGCGTGTCGACGCTGGGCTACAGCCGCGAGACATTCCTCGGACTGCTGTGCTTCGCCGTGTTGTTCATGGCAGCCGCGACACCGTTGTCGGCCTGGGCCAGTGATCGTTATGGACGTAAGCCGGTGCTGATCGTCGGCGGTGTGCTGGCGATTCTTTCCGGATTTCTGATGGAACCGTTGCTGACTCAGGGCTCGACCTGGGGCGTGGCGCTGTTCCTGTGCATCGAGCTGTTCCTGATGGGCGTGACGTTCGCCCCGATGGGCGCGCTGCTGCCAGAACTGTTTCCGACACACGTGCGGTATACCGGCGCATCGGCGGCCTACAACCTCGGCGGGATTGTCGGGGCCTCGGCGGCGCCGTTCTTCGCGCAGAAACTGGTGGCGATGGGTGGTTTGAATTACGTCGGCGGGTATGTGTCGGGGGCGGCGGTGCTCAGCCTGATCGCTGTGCTGTGCCTGAAGGAAACGCGCCATAACGACCTGAATCAGGTGTCGTAAGCGCAATGATCGCTCCCGCACGGGCGGGAGCGATCAGACAGCGAATTTACAGCTCTACAACGACAGCCTGAGAGGCACGGGTCGCTTTGGCACGAGCGGCCTCGATCGACTCGTCACGCGCCAGTGCCACGCCCATGCGGCGCTGGCCGTTGACTTCAGGCTTGCCGAACAGGCGCAGCGCGGTATCCGGCTCGCTCAGTGCAGCGCCGAGGTTGGCGAATGCGGTCTGGGTCGACTGACCTTCCACCAGAATCACTGCCGAAGCCGATGGGCCAAACTGACGGATCAGCGGCACCGGCAAGCCAAGGATTGCCCGGGCGTGCAGAGCGAACTGCGACAGGTCCTGGGAAATCAGGGTCACCAGACCGGTGTCGTGCGGACGCGGCGAGACTTCGCTGAACCACACCTGATCGCCCTTGATGAACAGTTCGACGCCGAACAGGCCACGGCCACCCAACGCCTCGGTCACGGCTTTGGCAACGCGCTCGGACTCAGCCAGAGCAATCGGGCTCATGGCTTGTGGCTGCCAGGATTCCTGATAGTCGCCCTTTTCCTGACGGTGGCCGACCGGTGCACAGAACGTGGTGCCGCCGACATGACGCACGGTCAGCAGGGTGATTTCGTAGTCGAAATCGATGAAGCCTTCGATGATCACCCGGCCTTTGCCGGCGCGACCGCCTTCTTGTGCGTAATCCCAGGCTTTCTGCACGTCATCGCCGCTGCGCAGCAGGCTCTGGCCCTTGCCAGACGAGCTCATCACCGGTTTGACGACGCAAGGGAAACCCAGATCCTCAACGGCTTTGCTGTAGTCCTCGAAGGTGTCGGCGAAGTGGTACGGCGAAGTCGGCAGATCCAGCTCTTCGGCGGCCAGACGACGGATGCCTTCGCGGTTCATGGTCAGTTGCGCGGCGCGCGCGGTCGGGATCACGGTGAAGCCTTCGGCTTCCAGCTCGACCAGGGTGGCGGTGGCGATGGCTTCGATTTCCGGCACGATGAAGTGCGGCTTCTCGGCTTCGATCACTGCACGCAGGGCGGCGCCGTCGAGCATGTTGATCACGTGGCTGCGATGGGCAACCTGCATGGCCGGCGCATTGGCGTAACGGTCAACGGCGATCACTTCAACGCCCAGGCGCTGCAGCTCGATCACCACTTCCTTGCCCAACTCACCACAGCCACACAGCAATACGCGGGTCGCGGTCGGCGACAATGGAGTTCCGATACGGGTCATCTCAGGTCCTCAAAGAAGCGGATCATCGAGGAAAGCAACGCCAGACGCGCTTTCCATGGGGAGAAAGCGCGGCATTTTACATGAACCTGAGGGTTTGGCTTCAGCCGGCGACAGCCTGTTTACGTTCGCGCCAGGCCATGATCAGCCAGACGGCGGTGACACCGGCGAACTTCGAGGCCAGGGCGGTGATGATCACCGGCGGCGTCAGCAGGTCGATCATGCCAAAGAAGATGAAGGTATCGAGGGGAATGCTCAGCGCCGAGCTGATCCACAACCGGTCGCGCAGCGGACGCTTGGTGATGGTGAACACCAGCCAGTCGATGCACTCGGACACCGCAAACGCCGTGGCACTCGCCAGTGCAATCGATGGATCGGAGGTGACATAGGACAGCACCAGCGCCGCCAGCATCGCCACAATCGCGCCATGGCCGAAACGGATCTGCACCATGTCGCGCAGCACGAACACCAGCCCGCCCCAGGCCGACCAGATGATGTCCAGGTGCGGCGCTGTGGAGAAGGCGAAGTTGATCAGCACGACGCTGCTGATGTAAGCGATGAGGAAGAGCATGGGCGTGACCTGTCAATTTGGCGCACAGGTTACTTGAGGAGGAGAGTCCGGCCAAGTCGGGGAGCAAATTGTATACACCCAACGCCAGGCCAGTATCAGCGCTTGCCAGGGATCATCCAAATCAATCCACTCGCCTTCGCCCGCTCATGACACAACCCCAGCACCACTCGCCGCTCGTCGTTGGTCATCCGGCTCCAGCGGGTGATTTCCTCGACCGTGCGCTGGCAACCGGTGCAAATGTCATCCTCGTCCAGCGCGCAAATGCTCACGCACGGCGAGGCGACAGGTCTTTCCGGGGTTGTCATTCTTCCTGCTCGACCAGATCGCGCGCATAGCGCTGGGAGTTATGCACATAGTGCGCGGCGCTGGCTTCGAGCATCTTCTTCTGCGGCTCGGTCAGTTCACGCACGACCTTGCCCGGCGAGCCCATCACCAGCGAACCATCGGGAATCTCCTTGCCTTCACCGATCAGCGAATTGGCGCCAATGATGCAGTTCTTGCCGATCTTCGCGCCATTGAGGATGACGGCGTTGATGCCGATCAGGCTGTAGTCGCCAACCGTGCAGCCGTGGAGCATCGCGTTGTGGCCGATGGTCACGCCGGTACCGATGGTCAGCGGAAAGCCCATGTCGGTGTGCATCACCGTGCCATCCTGCACGTTGCTGTTCTTGCCGATCAGGATCAGTTCGTTGTCGCCGCGCAACACGGCGTTGAACCAGACGTTGGCGCCCTCTTCCAGCTTGACCTTGCCCACCAGCACGGCGTTGGGGGCGACCCAGCTCTGCGGATGGGTTTCGACGCGGGCGTCGCCCAGGCGATATTTCATCTTGTTTTCCTCAGGGCTCACGATGGCTGACCATTCGAACGATGGCTTCAGGTATTGATAAAGCTTTTAGGCGGTCGATGCAGGCTGATTCTGGCGTCATAGAGCAGGTTGATCAACTCGACGATCATGATCGCCGTCAGCCCCCAGATCTTGTATTCGCCGTAACGATAGCTCGGCACGTACCAACTGCGACCCTGATAGTCGATGCGGTGGGTGTGTTCGCGCGGGTCCTTGCGGAAGAATTCCAGGGCACGCTGAACACCGCAGCGATCTCGGCATCATTGGCCTGGTATTCGACGAAATCGGGAATCACCCCGACATACGGCGTGACCTTGATGCCATGCAGGGAAATCAGCGGGCTGAGCGGACCGATCACTTCGACCAGGCCGGGCGGCAGGCCGATTTCCTCTTCGGCTTCACGCAGGGCGGTGAAGATCAGGTCCGGGTCTTCCGGGTCGCGCCTGCCACCGGGAAAGGCGACTTCGCCACCGTGGGTCGAGAGCCCGCTGGCGCGCAGGGTGAGGACAAGCTCGGGGTCGTCACTGCGAGTAATCGGCACCAGGACGGCGGCCTCGGGGAAACGCGTGTCGGTCTCCAGCGTGCGCGGCGTGTGATTGCTTACCCGGTGCAGTAGCTCGTCCAGCATAAGTGTTCTCGATCTGTGCCTTGCCCTGCATCATGCACCAATCAATGCGACCGCCCAAGCCCTGAACAGGGGTCATGTCGCGAAACGACAACTTGCCGACTGACACCGCTGCACGCCAAGATAGGCGCAGCATTCAGGAACCCCAGCATGAAATTTTGCAGCCAGTGCGGCAACCCGGTGACCCAGCGCATTCCCGAAGGCGACTCGCGGCTGCGATTTGTCTGCGACAGCTGTCAGACCATTCACTACCAGAACCCCAATATCGTGGCCGGCTGTGTAGCGACCTGGGGCAGCAAAGTCCTGCTCTGCCGCCGCGCCATCGAGCCGCGCCTCGGTTACTGGACGCTGCCCGCCGGCTTCATGGAGAACGGCGAGACCATCGAACAGGCTGCCATCCGCGAAACCGCCGAAGAAGCCTGCGCCCGGGTGCGCAACCTGAGCATCTACACGCTGATCGACGTGCCGCACATCAGTCAGGTGCATGTGTTCTTTCGCGCCGAGCTCGCAGACCTGGACTTTTCCGCCGGCCCCGAAAGCCTCGAAGTACAACTGTTCGACGAAGCTGACATTCCGTGGGACGAGCTGGCTTTCCGCACGGTGGGGCGTACCTTAGAATGCTTCTTCGCTGACCGCCGCGCCGAGACTTACCCGGTGCGCTCGGAATCGATTCCGCCGCTGGCTCAGCCTGCCATCACCTGAAAACATCTATAAATAAAGTATCTGCATCACTTCCTGGGGAATTGTTTCAATGCGCTGGTTGCTTGCCCTGTTCTGCCTGTCGTTCGTCACAGTCTCCCAAGCGTCATTCGTGACCACCGTGACGCCTTCGAACACCCCAATGATCGAAAAAATCCTGGTGCTCAAATCGGCGCATCAACTGCAATTGATCGCTAACGGCAAACCCATCAAGACCTATCGCATCTCTCTGGGCAAGGGCGCCAAGAAAGGCCCGAAACTGATTGAGGGCGACAAACGTACACCTGAAGGCCTCTACTGGATCGACTGGCGCAAGGTCAGCGAAAAATTCAATCTGGCCATGCACATCTCCTACCCGAACATCAGCGATTCGGCGCGCGCCCGGCGTGAAGGCGTAGAACCCGGCGGGATGATCATGATCCACGGCACGCCGGACTCGGAAGAAACCCCCGAAGACCTGTTCCACACTCTGGACTGGACCGACGGCTGCATTGCCATGCGCAACATGGACATGCGTGAAGTCTGGGGCCTGGTGCCGGACGGCACGATGATCGAAATCCGCCCGTAACGACCAACCACTGGTCACCTTCAAAAAATAATTCAAGAGATCGCAGTTTTCGTCAGCACCTGCCGGAGTGATACCACTCCGATCACAGGCGCTGTCACAGGCTGCGATTTTTTGCTTTTTGCAGCCCACCTTTAATACCACTTCAAAGCACCCTACTCACACCCCTAATGTTATGGGTTTCGGGCCAGTCCACCGCGTTGACATGGTATTCAAGTGGTATTAATTTCCGCCCGAAAGCGAGCCACAACAATCCTATACTCGCGCCGGAAATGACCTACATGAACGACCTCCACGCCCTACGTCCGGATGACTCTCAGCCTACGCCGCTGTACCTACAACTGGCGCGCAATCTGGAATCGGCGATCCATGCCGGGCAGTGGAAAGCCGAGCAGGCGATGCCTTCCGAGCGCAATCTCAGCGAACAACTGGGCATTTCCCGCGTCACTGCGCGCAAGGCGCTGGAAGTCCTGCTCGATCAAGGTTTGATTCGCCGCCTGCAAGGCTCCGGCACCTTCATCACTCCGCGCCTTGAACAACCGCTGTCACGTCTGTCGGGCTTCAGCGAAATGCTCCGTCTCAAGGGCTTCGTGCCCAGCTCGCAATGGCTGGAGCGGGAAATCACCCTGCCGACCCACGAAGAATTGATCCGCCTCGGCCTGTCGCCGAACGACAAGGTCGCGCGCATGAAACGCCTGCGCAAGGCCGACGACACGGTGATGGCCATCGAGATGAGCACCCTGCCCGCCTCGATCATGCCCAAGCCGCAAGTAGTGGGCGATTCGCTCTACGAACACCTCGACAGCATCGGTAAACCCATCGTGCGCGCCCTGCAGCACATCCAGGCGATCAACGCCTCGGACGAGTTCGCCGCGCTGGTCGGCATCGCCCCCGGCACCGCGATGCTGCTGATGACCCGGGTCGGCTACCTGGAAGACAACACGCCGATCGAAGTCACCGACACCTATTGCCGCAACGACTACTACGACTTTGTTGCAGAGCTGCGCCGCTGACCGGCAGCCAGGCCAAACGAGAGAAGCGAAATGTCCGAAGACAACATCCTCACCGCTGACGGCTGGATTCGCGGCCGGCTGATCCACGAACACGGCAGAGTCGTGTCCATCGAAGGCGTGCCCTGCGATCCGGCGGACAACGACCTGCCTTACCTGCTGCCGGGTTTCATCGACCTGCACGTTCACGGCGGTGGCGGCAAAGACATCATGGAAGGCACCAGCGCCTTCGAGACCATCACTCGAACCCACGTGCGCTTCGGCACCACTTCGCTGCTGGCCACCACCATGACCGCGCCAAGTGCCGAGATTGCCAGCGTGCTCAAGGATGTCGGCGAGTTCTGCGAACAGCGTCCGAAAGGCGCCGCCCGGGTCCTCGGCGTTCACCTCGAAGGCCCGTACATCAATCCCGGCAAACTCGGCGCGCAACCGAATTTCGCCCATACCGCGCTGATGGCCGAGGTAGAAGAATATCTGGCACTGGCACCGATCCGGGTGATCACCATCGCCCCGGAAATCGCCGGCCACGACGGTTTGATTCGTGAACTGAGCCGCCGGGGCATCCGCATGCAGATCGGCCACACCCTCGGCAGTTACGAAGAAGGTGTCGCCGCTCTCGAGGCCGGCGCCACCAGTTTCACCCACTTGTACAACGCCATGAGCCCGCTGCATCACCGCGAACCGGGCATCGTCGGTGCGGCGCTGGCCCACGCCAAGTTCGCTGAACTGATCCCGGACTTGCTGCACGTGCACCCCGGCGCGATCCGCGTGGCCCTGCGCTCGATTCCGTGCCTGTATTGCGTCACCGATTCGACCGCCGCCGCCGGCATGCCTGACGGCGAGTACAAGCTCGGCAGCCACACCGTCACCAAATGCCTGGGCGGCGTGCGCCTGCCGGACGGCACGCTGGCCGGTAGCACCCTGACCATGGATCAGGCCCTGCGCAATCTGGTGAAGATCGGTCTGCCGATCGCCGAGGCCTCGCAACGTCTTTCGCAATTCCCCGCCGACTACCTCGGCATCACCGAACGCGGGCGCATTGCACCTGGCGCCTGGGCCGACTGCGTGCGGCTGGATCGCTCACTCACACTGACCGCCGTCATGGTCGAAGGAGAAGACATTGACTTCAAAAATGCTTGAGGAGGCGCTGTCCTCGTTCGAGGCCGTGCAAGCCCAACTGCAACAGCTCGATGCTTCGATGATCGAGATCGCCGGGCGCCTGCGCCGTCAGCCGCCGCAAGTGGCGATGACCGTCGCCCGTGGCAGTTCCGATCATGCGGCGTGCTACTTCGCCTACCTGACCATGCAGCAACTGGGTATTCCGGTGGCGTCGCTGCCGATGTCGGTGGTGACCATGCAACAGGCGCCATTGAAAGTCAGCGGTCAGGTCGCGTTCGCATTTTCCCAGTCGGGCCAGAGCCCGGATCTGGTCAACAGCCTGCGTCTGCTGCGCAAGCGTGGCGCCTTGAGCGTGTCGATGGTCAACGCCTCCGATTCGCCGCTGGAGGCTGCGTGCGAATTCAGCCTGCCGCTGCTGGCCGGCACCGAAAGCAGTGTCGCCGCGACCAAAAGCTTTATTGCCACCCTCAGCGCCAGCGCCCGCCTGATCGCCCACTGGAAAGAAGACAGCGAATTGCTGGAGGCACACAACGCCCTGCCCGAAGGCTTGCGCGACGCCGCGCAACAGGACTGGAGTCCGGCCATCGACGCCCTGCGTGATTGCGAACGCCTGATGGTAATCGGCCGTGGCGCCGGTTTTGCCATCGCCCAGGAAGCCGCGCTGAAATTCAAGGAAACCTCGGCGATCCAGGCCGAAGCCTTCAGCAGTGCCGAAGTGCGTCACGGCCCGATGGCGCTGATCGACGAAAATTACCCTTTGCTGGTGTTCGCCCCACGCGGTGCCGAGCAGGCCGGTCTGCTGAGCCTGGCGGCAGAAATGCGTCAGCGTGGAGCCCGCGTATTGCTGGCGGCGCCGGACGATGTGCTCGAACGCGACCTGACCCTGAGCCGTGCCGAACACCCGGCGCTCGATCCGATTCTGGCAATCCAGAGTTTCTACGTAATGGCCGCCAACCTGGCCGTGGCCCGTGGCATGGACCCGGACCAGCCGCGTCACCTGAGCAAAGTCACCCGTACGCACTGAGTCCGAACCGAACGTTTTCTTGATGAGACCGAGCCATGCACAACAACAATAAAGAGCTGACTTTAAGCGCCCCGCTCAACGGCCCGGTGCTCACGCTCGCCAAAGTTCCGGACGCGGTGTTCGCCAGCGGCGCGATGGGCGACGGCATTGCCATCGATCCGCTGAACGATACCCTGTACTCGCCTTGCGCCGGGGTCGTGATCCACGTCGCCCGCACCGGCCACGCCCTGACCGTGCGTGCCGACAACGGCGCGGAAATTCTCCTGCACCTGGGGCTCGACACGGTCGAGTTGCAGGGCGAAGGTTTCTCGATGCTGGTCAAGGAAGGCACGCGGGTCAGCAGTGGCCAGCCATTGCTGCGCTATGACCTGGACAAGGTCGGCCGTCAGTGCAAAAGCCTGGTCAGCCTGTTGATCCTGACCAACAGCCAGGACTTCCAGGCGCGTCCCATCACTCTGAAAACGGTGAAGGTCGGCGAGCCGCTGCTGCACATCGTCGCTCGTCGCAGCGTTGCGGCGAACATAGATGAACTCGGCGGTCCGGAAGTTCACGGTCATGTGCGGGTCGCCCACCGTGGCGGTCTGCATGCACGTCCGGCGGCGTTGATTCGCCAGACCGCGCAAGGTTTCAAGAGTCAGTCGCAGCTGCATTTCGCCGGCAAATCGGCGCCGTGCAACAGCCTCATCGGTTTGATGGGCCTGGCGATTGGCGAACAGGACGAAGTGCAAGTCAGTTGCCAGGGTTCCGACGCGCAAGCGGCGTTGCAAGCCTTGCTCACTGCCTTGGCCACCGCCCTGCCGGAGGATCATCACGCCGCTGCACCGGTTGCTGCCGCTCCACGCAATCGCCCGGCCGAGGTCGGCGTGTTGCACGGTGTTTGCGCTGCACCGGGTCTGGTCGGCGGGCCGCTGTTTCGCCTGAACGCGATCAGCCTGCCGACGGACACAGGCAATCATCAGCCCGAGCAACAATTGCAGATCCTCGACACGGCGCTGAATCAGGTTCGCAGTGAAATCGACGGAACCCTCGCCCAGGCGAAAAAACAGCGCAATGCCGACGAAGAAGCGATCTTCGCCGCGCATCTGGCATTGCTGGAAGACCCGGCCCTGCTCGACGCTGCGCAGCAATCGATTGAAACCGGCACTGCGGCGACTCACGCCTGGAGCCAATCAATCGACACGCAATGCGAAGTGCTGCAAAACACCGGCAGCCCATTGCTGGCCGAGCGTGCCAACGATCTGCGCGATTTGAAACAACGGGTTCTGCGCGCGCTGCTCGGTGAAGCCTGGCATTACGAAGTGCCGGCCGGTGCCATCGTCGCCGCTCACGAACTGACACCGTCGGACCTGCTGCAACTGAGCGCTCAAGGTGTTGCCGGCTTGTGCATGGCCGAGGGTGGCGCGACTTCCCACGTGGCGATTCTGGCCCGGGGCAAAGGCCTGCCGTGCATGGTCGCACTGGGCTCGGCGCTGCTTGATCAAACGCAAGGCCAATCGGTGGTGCTCGATGCCGACGGCGGACGCCTCGAACTGACGCCGAATGCCGAGCGCCTGGCCGAAGTCCAACAAGCGCAAATCGACCGTCAGCAACGTCGCGAAGCCCAGCAAGCCCAGGCCCATCTGCCGGCGGAAACCCGCAACGGCGTGGCCATCGAAGTGGTCGCCAATGTCGCCTCCAGCCATGAAGCGGCGGATGCGTTTGCCAACGGCGCCGATGGCGTCGGCCTGCTGCGCACCGAGTTCCTGTTCGTTGATCGCCACACCGCTCCGGACGTCGAAGAGCAGCGCGCCGCCTATCAAGCGGTGATCGATGCCATGGGCGACAAATCGGTGATCATCCGCACAATCGACGTCGGTGGCGACAAACAACTCGACTATCTGCCGCTGCCAGTGGAGGCCAACCCGGTGCTCGGTCTGCGCGGTATTCGCCTGGCCCAGGCCCGTCCGGAAATCCTCGATCAGCAACTGCGCGCCCTGCTGCAAGTCAGCCCGCTGCAGCGCTGCCGGATCCTGCTGCCGATGGTCACCGAGGTCGACGAACTGCTGCACATCCGCCAGCGGGTCGATGCGCTGTGCCTGGAACTAGGCATCAATCAACGTCCTGAAATCGGCGTGATGATCGAAGTCCCGGCCGCTGCGCTGCAGGCCGAACAACTGGCCGAACACGCCGACTTCCTGTCCATCGGCACCAACGACCTGTCGCAATACACCCTGGCCATGGACCGCGACCACGCCGGCCTCGCCGCACGGGTCGATGCCCTGCACCCGGCGCTGCTGCGCCTGATCGCCATGACCTGCGAAGGCGCGGCGGTGCACAAGCGTTGGGTCGGCGTGTGCGGCGCCCTGGCTTCCGATCCGCTGGCGACGCCCGTGTTGATCGGCCTGGGCGTGACCGAACTGTCGGTGAGCCCGGTACAGATCGGCGAAATCAAGGATCGCGTGCGCCAGCTGCACGAAGCCGAATGCCAACGCCTCGCCCGGGACTTGCTCAAGTTGAGCGGCGCCGCTGCGGTGCGTCACGCCTGTCATCAACATTGGCCTCTGCGCTAACAACAACAAAAAGGACGACCGCCATGTACCAACTCTTCATCGAAGGCCTGCAACGTCTCGGCCGGGCGCTGATGCTGCCGATCGCGATACTGCCGATTGCCGGCCTGCTGCTGCGCCTGGGCGACACTGACCTGCTGAACATCGCGATCATCCACGACGCCGGTCAGGTGATCTTCGCCAACCTGGCGATGATCTTCGCCATCGGTATCGCGGTCGGCTTCGCCAAGGACAACAACGGCACTGCAGGTCTGGCCGGGGTGATCGGTTACCTGGTGATGATCTCCACGCTCAAGGTGCTCGACGCGAGTATCAACATGGGCATGCTCGCCGGGATCGTCAGCGGCCTGATGGCCGGCGCGCTGTACAACCGCTTCAAGGACATCAAGCTGCCGGAATACCTGGCGTTCTTCGGCGGTCGGCGCTTTGTGCCGATCGTCACCGGTTTTGCAGCGGTGGGCCTGGGCGTGGTGTTCGGCTACATCTGGCCGCCGATCCAGCACGGCATCAACAGCTTCGGCAGCCTGATGATGGAAAGCGGCAGCTTCGGCGCCTTTGTCTTCGGCGTATTCAACCGCCTGCTGATCGTCACCGGCCTGCACCACATCCTCAACAACATGGCGTGGTTCGTGTTCGGCAACTTCACCGACCCGACCACCGGCGCCTTGGTCACCGGCGACCTTTCACGCTACTTCGCAGGTGATCCGAAGGGCGGCCAGTTCATGACCGGCATGTTCCCGATGATGATCTTCGGCCTCCCTGCCGCCTGCCTGGCGATGTACCGCAATGCCCTGCCGGAACGACGCAAGGTGATGGGCGGGATCTTCCTGTCGATGGCCCTGACCTCGTTCCTGACCGGCGTCACCGAACCCATCGAATTCGCCTTCATGTTCCTGGCACCGTTGCTGTATCTGGTGCATGCGCTGCTGACCGGCCTGTCGATGGCGATCACCAACGCCTTGAACATTCATCTGGGCTTCACCTTCTCCGGCGGCTTCATCGACATGGTGCTCGGCTGGGGCAAGTCCACCAACGGCTGGCTGGTGATCCCGGTGGGTCTGGCCTATGCGGTCATCTATTACGCGGTGTTCGATTTCTGTATCCGCCGCTTCAACCTGAAAACGCCGGGGCGTGAAGACATTGCTACCGCCGACAAAGCGGTTTTGACTGAAAACGAACGTGCCGGGGCTTACATCAAGGCGCTCGGTGGTGCGGAAAATCTGGTGACTGTCGGCGCATGCACTACGCGTCTGCGACTGGAAATGGTTGATCGCAACAAAGCGTCGGATACCGACTTGAAAGCGCTGGGTGCCATGGCCGTTGTGCGTCCGGGCAAGGGTGGGAGTTTGCAGGTGGTTGTCGGGCCGATGGCCGACAGCATTGCCGATGAGATTCGCCTGGCGATGCCGGCATTGGGGCGGTCCGTAGTGGCTGCTCCTGTTGCCGCCGTCGAAACCAGCGAACCCGTAACGGTAGCCACACCGTTGGCACAGCAATGGCTGACCGCTCTGGGCGGCAGCGACAACGTGCTGCAACTGGACTGCATCGCCATGAGCCGGATTCGCCTGCAACTGGCCGATGGCAAGGCGCTGTCGGAAACACGATTGAAAGAACTGGGGTGCCTGGGTGTGAGCGCGCTGGAGGATGGCGTTTGGCACTTGCTGGTGGGTGAGCGGGCGCAGAGCTTGAGTGCGGCGTTGGAGGGGTTGGTTAATCGGAGTGAGGTGAGTGCGAAGGTTTAGGTCCACCACTCAACACGATGAGCGTTAGCTCGAGTAAGGCTCTTGATCTTTTGGCCCCATCGGAAGGCTGAGTGGAGGGATTGATCCGGGGGTGGGAGCGCAGCGACCGTGCGGCGAAGCCGCATGCATCGAGAGGAGGTGCAGCGAAGCAAACCGTAGGCGATGCCCCCGGATGAATACCGGAACGAAGGAACACCGAGCCAAAGCGAGGTGCCGAACGCAGGGGCAAGCCTTTTTGGTTACTTTTGAGGCGTTTGTCAAAAGTGACCCGCCGTAAGGGCGGAACCATAATCCGCAACACCCGAAGAAACGGATATTCACTCAATCCCAAGCCCCAACCCCAAAAACCAAAAAACCCGCTGAAATCACTCTCAGCGGGTTTCCCATTTCAGCAGCCAAGGAGGATCAAAAATCCTCCAACCGCCAAACCTCATAAGCCGGCGTCTCGTAAGGATGGCTAGCCTTCAAAGCCGCCACCACCCCACGAATCAACTCATCGCCAACGACAAGCTCGACCTTCCACTCCTCGACCCGCTCAACCCGCCCCGTCTCGCCAATGAACGGCTGACTGCCATCCAGAGGCCGAAACTGGCCCAGACCAAGCACCTGCCAGGCACAGTGGTCATAGTCACCGATCCGTCCGCCACCGGCAGCGAATACAGCGTCCTTGACCACCTCGACATGGCTGTCGGGAACAAAAAACGCGAGCTTGTACACAGCGCTTAGTTCACCCACACACGAGCGTTACGGAACATACGCATCCATGGAGCGTCTTCGTTCCAGTCTTCCGAACGCCACGAGTTCTGCACGGCGCGGAACACACGCTCCGGGTGCGGCATCATGATGGTTACGCGACCGTCGCGGCTGGTGAGGCCGGTGATCCCGCGCGGCGAACCGTTCGGGTTGGCCGGGTAGGCTTCGGTGACCTTGCCGTGGTTGTCGACGAAACGCATCGCCACGCAACCGGACAGGTCGGCTTCGAGCAGTGCCTCTTCGCTTTCGAATTCGGCATGGCCTTCACCGTGCGCGATGGCGATCGGCATGCGCGAACCGGCCATGCCCTGCAGGAAGATCGAGTTCGATTCCTGGATCTGCACCATCGCCACGCGCGCTTCGAACTGCTCGGAGCGGTTGCGCACGAAGTGCGGCCAGAACTCGCTGCCCGGGATCAGCTCGTGCAGGTTGGACATCATCTGGCAACCGTTGCACACGCCGAGGGTGAAGCTGTCGTTACGCTCGAAGAAGCCCTGGAACGCATCGCGGGCACGGCTGTTGAACAGTGCAGACTTGGCCCAGCCTTCACCGGCGCCCAGAACGTCGCCGTAGGAGAAACCACCGCAGGCCACCAGACCTTTGAACTCGTTCAGGTCGACACGGCCGGCCAGAATGTCGCTCATGTGCACGTCGATCGCGTTGAAACCGGCGCGGTCGAACGCGGCCGCCATTTCCACCTGACCGTTGACGCCCTGCTCACGCAGCACGGCAACCTGTGGGCGAATGCCTTTCTTGATGTAAGGCGCGGCGATGTCCTGGTTGACGTCGTAGCTCAGCTTGACGCTCAGGCCCGGGTTGTCTTCTTCCAGCAGCGCATCGAACTCTTGCTCGGCGCAGTCGGCGTTGTCGCGCAGACGCTGGATCTGGTAGCTGGTCTCGGCCCACTGACGTTGCAGCAGACGACGCTGGCCTTCGAACACGGTGTCACCGTTGAAGGTGATGTTGATCTGGCCGTTGTTGATCGGCTGACCGATCACGGAAACGCAGTCGCCCAGACCGGCCGCGCTGAATTGCGCGAGGATGTCCGGGGTGGCGTCCTGGCGAACCTGGATCACCGCACCCAGTTCTTCGTTGAACAGGATGGCGGCGATTTCAGCGGCGTTTTCCGCAACGCTGTCGAGGTTCAGGCTCAGACCGCAGTGGCCGGCGAAGGCCATTTCCACCACGGAGGTCAGCAGACCACCGTCGGAACGGTCGTGGTACGCCAGCAGGTGACCGTCGGCGTTGAGGCCCTGAATCACGGCGAAGAAGGCTTTCAGGTCTTCGGCGTCATCGACGTCCGGAGCCTGCTTGCCGAGCTTGCCGTGAACCTGGGCGAGGATCGAGGCGCCCATGCGGTTCTGGCCGCGGCCGAGGTCGATCAGGATCAGGTCGGTGGTGCCCTTGTCCATGCGCAGTTCCGGGGTCAGGGTCTGACGGATGTCAGCCACTGGCGCGAAACCGGTCACGATCAGGGACATCGGCGAGGTAACGGTCTTGTCTTCGCCGTTGTCGTTCCAGCGAGTAGCCATGGACATGGAGTCCTTGCCTACCGGAATGGTCAGGCCCAGCTCGGGGCACAGTTCCATGCCGACCGCTTTCACGGTGTCGTACAGACGCGCGTCTTCGCCCGGATGGCCGGCAGCGGACATCCAGTTCGCCGACAGTTTGATGTCGGAGAGCTTGTTGATGCGCGAGGCGGCAATGTTGGTCAGGGTTTCGCCGATGGCCATGCGGCCCGACGCCGGAGCGTCCAGCAGCGCCAGCGGAGTGCGCTCGCCCATCGCCATCGCTTCACCGGTGTAGACGTCGAAACTGGTGGCGGTGACGGCCACGTCGGCCACCGGAACCTGCCATGGGCCGACCATCTGGTCACGGGCCACGAGGCCGGTGATGGTGCGGTCGCCGATGGTGATCAGGAAGCTTTTGCTCGCCACGGCCGGGTGATGCAGGACGCGCTCGATGGAATCGGCGATGTCGAGGTTCGACGGATCGAAGTCATCGCCCAGCTCGGCTTCGCGAACCACCGAACGGTGCATGCGCGGCGCCTTGCCCAGCAACACTTCCAGTGGCATGTCCACCGGGTTGTTGCCGAAGTGACTGTCGGTCACGGTCAGTTGCGGCTCGGCGGTGGCTTCACCGACGACGGCAAACGGGCAACGCTCGCGTTCGCAGATCGCCTTGAAGCGCTCGAAGTCGGCCGGGCCGACTGCCAGAACGTAACGTTCCTGAGATTCGTTGGACCAGATTTCGTGCGGGGCCATGCCCGGCTCGTCGTTTGGAATGTTGCGCAGTTCGAAACGGCCACCGCGGTCGCCGTCGTTGACCAGTTCCGGGAAGGCGTTGGACAGACCGCCCGCGCCCACGTCGTGGATGAAGCTGATCGGGTTCTTGTCTCCGAGCTGCCAGCAACGGTCGATGACTTCCTGGCAGCGACGTTCCATTTCAGGGTTTTCACGCTGCACGGAAGCGAAGTCCAGATCTGCCGAGCTGGTGCCGGTGGCCATGGAGGAAGCAGCGCCGCCGCCCAGACCGATCAGCATTGCCGGGCCGCCGAGGACGATCAGCTTCGAGCCGACGACGATCTCGCCTTTCTTGACGTGCTCTTCACGGATGTTGCCCATGCCGCCAGCCAGCATGATCGGCTTGTGGTAACCGCGAACTTCGTCACCGTGCGGGGTGGTGATCGACTGTTCGAAGGTACGGAAGTAGCCGGTCAGGGCCGGACGGCCGAATTCGTTGTTGAACGCGGCGCCGCCCAGCGGGCCTTCGATCATGATGTCCAGCGCATTGACGATGCGCTCAGGCTTGCCGTACGGCACTTCCCACGGCTGTTCGAAGCCCGGGATCTGCAGGTTCGACACGGTGAAACCGGTCAGGCCGGCCTTCGGCTTGGCGCCACGACCGGTTGCGCCTTCGTCGCGGATCTCGCCACCGGAACCGGTGGACGCGCCCGGGAACGGAGCGATCGCGGTCGGGTGGTTGTGGGTTTCGACCTTCATCAGGATGTGCACCGGCTCCTGCACCGCGCCGTACTGGCGGGTTTCCGGATCCGGGAAGAAGCGGCCGGCAACGTTGCCGACGATCACCGAAGCGTTGTCCTTGTAAGCGGACAGCACGCCTTCGCTGTGCATCTGATAGGTGTTCTTGATCATGCCGAACAGGCTTTTTCCTGGCTCTCGCCGTCAATATCCCAACTGGCGTTGAAGATCTTGTGGCGGCAGTGCTCGGAGTTGGCCTGGGCGAACATCATCAGTTCGATGTCGTGCGGGTTGCGCTTGAGACCGTTGAAGGCGTTGACCAGGTAGTCGATCTCGTCTTCGGCCAGGGCCAGGCCCAGCTCGACGTTGGCCTTCTCCAGCGCGGCGCGACCACCGCCGAGGATGTCGATGGCGGTCAGCGGCTTCGGCTCGGCGTGGCTGAACAGACCGGCAGCCTGTTCGAGGTTGCCCAGAACGATCTGGGTCATGCGGTCATGCAGTACGTCGGCGATCTGCTGCGCCTGGGCGTCGCTGAACTGACCGGCCACATAGAACGCGATACCGCGCTCCAGGCGCTGGATCTTGCTCAGGCCGCAGTTGCGGGCGATGTCGCTGGCCTTGCTCGACCATGGCGAGATGGTGCCGAAACGCGGCAACACCAGGAACAGACGACCGGTCGGCTCTTGTACCGGAACGCTTGGACCGTACTTCAGAAGGCGCGCAAGCACCTGCTGTTCGTCGCCGGTCAGGACGCCGGTGACTTCGGCGAAGTGAGCGAATTCAGCATACAGGCCACTGACAGCTGGAACCTTCTGGCTCAGTTGCTCAAGGAGTTTGCTGTGGCGAAAGGCAGAAAGGGCAGGAGCGCCGCGCAGGATCAACATCTTCGGGACAGCCTCGGGAAGGGGTGTGCTTTGAGGCCGTGCATTCTAGCCTAAACCGCCCTCAACATCACCCGAAACGCTACGCACGGTTGCACTCGGACCACAATCTGTGTTTCTGCCTCTGAAGTCAAATTTAGAGCCTGCGGGACAACAGCTTATTTTTTCTGTCACAAAATGCTGTCCGGCCCCATTCCTGCGGGGTTGCGGGTGCTTTTTCAATCGCTAGCAGACTACCCCTCCACTGTCGAGATATGGCGCCCGTTGCGCTTTGCGTATACTGCGCACATGTTTTCCCCAACGGCTTTGCGTCCGCGGTACGCCAAATGGCTGATCGCTACCGGACTCTTCCTGATGCTCAGTGGCTGTGTTGATAAACCCAACACACTCGAGCGCGTAAAGGAGGATGGTGTGCTGCGGGTGATCACCCGTAACAGCCCCGCCACCTACTTTCAGGATCGCAGCGGCGAGACCGGCTTCGAATACGAGCTGGTGAAGCGCTTCGCCGACGATTTGGGGGTGGAGCTGAAGATCGAGACCGCCGACAACCTCGACGACCTGTTCGACCAGATCGGCAAACCCAACGGCCCGGTGCTGGCCGCCGCCGGCCTGGTCAGCAGTGAACAGCGCAAGAAGCAGGTGCGCTTCTCCCACTCCTACCTCGAAGTCACCCCACAGATCATCTATCGCAACGGCCAGTCCCGGCCGACCGACGCCAGTGAACTGGTCGGCAAGAAGATCATGGTGCTCAAGGGCAGCACCCACGCCGACCAGCTCGCCGAGCTGAAACAGAAATATCCCGGGATCGAATACGAAGAGTCCGACGCCGTCGAGGTGGTCGATCTGCTGCGCATGGTCGACGAAGGCCAGATAGACCTGACCCTGGTCGATTCCAACGAAGTGGCGATGAACCAGGTGTACTTCACCAACATCCGCGTCGCCTTCGACCTCGGCGATGCCCGCAGCCAGAGCTGGGCGGTGGCCGCCGGCGAAGACAACAGCCTGCTCAACGAGATCAACAGTTATCTGGACAAAGTCCAGAAGAACGGCACCCTGCAACGTCTGAAGGACCGCTACTACGGCCACGTCGACGTCCTCGGCTACATGGGCGCCACGACCTTCGCCCAGCATTTGCAGCAACGCCTGCCCAAGTACGAACAGCACTTCAAGACCTACGCCAAAAAAGAGAAAGTCGACTGGCGCCTGCTCGCGGCCATCGGTTATCAGGAATCGCTGTGGCAACCGGCCGTCACTTCGAAGACCGGCGTACGCGGCCTGATGATGCTGACCCAGAACACTGCGCAAGCCATGGGTGTGTCCAACCGCCTCGATCCGAAGCAGAGCATCATGGGCGGCGCGAAGTATCTGGCGTACATGAAGGATCAGCTGGATGACTCGATCCAGGAGCCGGATCGTACGTGGTTTGCACTGGCTGCCTACAACGTCGGCAGCGGTCACCTGGATGACGCACGCAAACTGGCGTCCCGGGAAGGCCTGAATCCGGACAAGTGGCTGGATGTGAAGAAGATGCTGCCCCGCCTGTCGCAGAAGCAGTGGTACAGCAAGACCCGCTATGGCTACGCCCGTGGCGGCGAACCGGTGCACTTCGTGGCGAACATCCGTCGCTACTACGACATCCTGACCTGGGTGACCCAGCCGCAGCTTGAGGGCGATCAGGTCGCCGAAGGCAATCTGCATGTGCCGGGGATCGACAAGTCCAAACCGGCGCAGGAAAACCCGCCGCTCTGATAAACACTGCGGGAGCCGGCTCCCACAGTGTCTGTGTTGATGCTTAGTGTTTGGCGGCCGCCAGGATCAGCGCCTTCATCTCCGAAACCGCCGACTTGAAGCCGACGAACAACGCATGCGCCACCAGCGCGTGACCGATGTTCAGTTCGTTGATGCCCTTGATCGCCGCCACAGCTTCAACGTTGTGATAGTGCAGACCGTGACCGGCATTGACGATCAGGCCCTGGGCCAGACCGAATGCCACGCCGTCCGCCACACGCTTGAGCTCTTCAGCCACTTCGGTCGGCGTTTCGGCATCGGCGTAACGCCCGGTGTGCAGCTCGATGGCCGGTGCGCCCACACGTTTCGAGGCAGCGATCTGCCGCTCGTCAGCGTCGATGAACAGCGACACTTCGCTGCCGATCTTCGACAGACGCTCCACCGCAGCCTTGATCCGCTCTTCCTGCCCCGCCACGTCCAGACCGCCTTCTGTGGTCAACTCCTGACGGGTTTCCGGTACCAGGCAGATGTGCGCCGGACGGATGCGTTCGGCGAACGCCATCATTTCTTCGGTGACGCCCATTTCGAAGTTCATGCGGGTTTGCAGCACATCCTTGAGCAGCAGCACGTCGCGCTCCTGAATGTGGCGACGGTCCTCGCGCAGGTGCACGGTGATGCCGTCGGCGCCCGCCTCTTCCGCGTCCAGCGCAGCCTTGACCGGATCCGGATAGCGCGTGCCCCGAGCCTGACGCAGGGTGGCGACGTGGTCGATGTTCACGCCAAGAAGAATGCGATTGCTGGTGGTCACGGATGCGCTCCTGAAGGGAAAGATTCGGCGCACAGCATACGGTGAGATCAGGGCTTGCGAAACAGCTCGCGACTGACAAGCGGACGACCGCCAAGATGAACGGCCAATGCCTGACGCATCAAACGCTTGGCGGCAGACAGAGCGCCCGGGGCAGACCAGTCCGCTTCGGCCATGGCTAGCAGTTCGGTGCCATTGAACAGACCGGGTTGCAGCAGGTAGACCCGCTCAAGTCCGGCGTCCACCTGCAAGCGGTAGAGACCGTCCGCAGCGATGGGCTCGTCGTTGATGTCGGTGCTCAGGGAAAAGCCATAGCCGAGGTCATCGAGCAGACGCCATTCGAAGGAACGCAGAAGAGGCTCCAGTGGACGGCCTTCGGCGAGGGCCAGCAGCGTGGCGGCGTAATGATCGAACACCGCCGGATGCGGATCTTCGGCCGGCAGCAGGCGGATCAGCAGCTCGTTGAGATAGAGCCCGCTGAACAGCGCCTCGCCAACCATCCACGTCGCGTTACCGACGCTTTCCATGCGCCCGACATTCTTCAACTCACCCTTGCCGCGAAACTCCACTTCCAGCGGCACGAACGGCCGCGCCAGTGTCCCGGCCTTGCCCCGCGCGCTGCGCAACACCGCCCGCAACCGACCTTGCGGCGTGAGGAAGTCCACCAATGCGCTGGTTTCGCGGTAGGCGCGGGAGTGGAGGACGTAGGCGGGTTGGGCGGGAGGCGTTTGAGACATGGACTTCTCGTTGAGGGAAACGCGGTTTACTCATCACCCAAAACCAATGTGGGAGCGAGCTTGCTCGCGAAAGCGGTGCAACAGTCAACATCAATGCCGAATGTTACATCGTCTTCGCGAGCAAGCTCGCTCCCACAATGGATCGATGTATTGCTTTACAGGTCGCCGTAACCCAGCGAACGCAGCGCACGCTCGTCATCGGACCAGCCGCCCTTCACCTTGACCCACAGGTTGAGCATGATCTTGGAGTCGAACAGCAGCTCCATGTCCTTGCGCGCCTCGGTGCCGATGCGCTTGATGCGCTCGCCCTTGTCGCCAATGATGATTTTCTTCTGGCCGTCACGCTCGACGAGAATCAACGCATGGATGTGCAGTGTTGCACCCTGCTGCTTGAACTCTTCGATTTCCACGGTGATCTGGTACGGCAACTCGGCGCCGAGCTGGCGCATGATCTTCTCGCGAACCAGTTCGGCGGCGAGGAAGCGGCTGCTGCGGTCGGTGATCTGGTCTTCCGGGAAGAAGTGATCGTTCTCCGGCAGGTGATCGGCGATCACTTTTTCCAGCGCGTCGAGGTTGTGCCCCTGCTGCGCCGAAATCGGAATGATCTGCGCGTTCGGCAGCTGTTCCTGCAACCAGGACAAATGCGGCATCAGCTCGGCCTTGTCCTCGATGCGGTCAGTCTTGTTCAGCGCGACGATCAGCGGGCCGGTCACGTACTGCACGCGCTCCAGGACCATCTGGTCTTCTTCGGTCCACTTGGTGCGGTCGACCACGAAGATCACCACATCGACGTCTTTCAACGCTGCCGAAGCGGTCTTGTTCATGTAGCGGTTCAGGGCCTTTTCGCCGCCCTTGTGCATGCCGGGAGTGTCGACGTAGATCGCCTGCACGTCGCCTTCGGTCTTGATCCCGAGCATGTTGTGGCGAGTGGTCTGCGGCTTGCGCGAGGTGATCGCGAGCTTCTGGCCGAGGATGTGGTTCAGCAGCGTGGACTTGCCCACGTTCGGACGGCCGACGATGGCAACGTAGCCACAGCGAGTTGCGTTTGTATCAGTCATTGCCATTCTCCACACCCAGGGCAATCAGTGCTGCGGCGGCCGCTACCTGTTCGGCAATACGACGGCTCACACCCTGACCCCGGCTTTTTTCATTCAATAGGACAACTTCGCACTCGACGAAGAAGGTACGGCAGTGCGGCTCGCCCTGGATATCCACGACTTCGTAGCGCGGCAGCTCGCAACCGCGCGATTGCAGGAATTCCTGCAGGCGGGTCTTCGGATCCTTGTTGGTGTCGACCAGCGTCAGGCCTTCGAACTCGCCGGCCAGCCAGGCCAGGACGCGCTCGCGGGCGACTTCCATGCCGGCGTCGAGGTAGATCGCGCCGATCAGCGCTTCCAGGGCATCGGCCAGAATCGACTCGCGACGGAAACCGCCGCTTTTCAGCTCACCGGAACCCAGACGCAGGTATTCACCCAGATCGAACCCACGGGCCAGTACAGCCAGGGTCTCGCCCTTCACCAGACGTGCGCGCAAACGCGACAACTGGCCTTCGCGGGCCAGCGGGAAGCGCTCGAAGAGGGCTTCACCGGCGACGAAGTTGAGGATCGCATCGCCGAGGAATTCCAGACGCTCATTGTTGCGTCCGGCAAAACTGCGGTGCGTAAGGGCCAGGACCATCAGTTCCTGATCCTTGAAGGTGTAACCGAGCTGACGCTCGAGACGGCTGAGAGAAACGCTCACGGTTTGACCACGCTGAGTTCGTGGCTGGATTCCACCGCCATCGCCGGGATACGGCGCAGGCCTGGGACAATTAACGCTGTGTTCAAAAATGACGTCCTGAATATCGTGGCTTCATGCCCCGGAGCCGGTTGTGCCGACGCCAGAAATGCATTCGGCGCTGTGGTCAACAGCGCCGTGATTGTTTACTTGATCAGGCCGACCCGCGAGAAATTCGGCAGGTGGCTGAGTTTCGGTTCCGGCCAGCTCATCCAGACCGCGAAGGCCTTGCCGACGATGTTCTGGTCGGGAACCATGCCCAGCAGATCCTTGGGAATGTTCGGGTCATCCCAGTAGCGACTGTCGTTCGAGTTGTCGCGGTTGTCGCCCATCATGAAGTAGTGCCCGGCCGGCACGGTCCAGGTATGGTCCGGCGTGGCGCGGTAGCGGCTCATTTCCTTGCGGATCAGGTGCTCGGCGGCGCCGAGTTTTTCCTTGTAGAGTTCCGCACTGCCGAGGGTGCCCGGCTCGGAGCCGACCAGTTGCTCGGCAATCGACTCGCCATTGACGAACAGACGCTTGTCGGCGGTGTAGCGCACCGTGTCGCCCGGCAGGCCAACCACACGCTTGATGTAGTTGACGTTCGGGTCGCTCGGGTAGCGGAACACCATCACATCGCCGCGTTGCGGATCACCGACTTCGATGACTTTCTTGTCGATCACCGGCAGGCGGATCCCGTAAGAAAACTTGTTCACCAGAATGAAGTCGCCGACGTCCAGGGTCGGTTTCATCGAGCCGGACGGAATCTGGAACGGTTCCACCAGGAACGAACGCAGCACCAGCACGATGAACAGCACCGGGAAGAACGACTTGCCGTATTCGACCAGCAGCGGCTCCTTGTTCAGCTTCTCCACCACCAGCACATCAGGCTGGCTGACGCTGCCCTGATAGGAAGCGATGGCGGCGCGCCGACGCGGTGCCAGGATCAACAGATCGAGCAACGCCAACAGGCCGCAGACGAACACGGCGATAACCAGCAACAGCGGGAAATTTAGTGACATAGGACCTGACTATTCCAACCTGAGCACAGCAAGGAAGGCTTCTTGTGGAATTTCCACGTTGCCGACCTGCTTCATGCGTTTCTTACCGGCCTTTTGCTTCTCGAGCAGTTTCTTCTTACGACTGACGTCACCGCCGTAGCATTTGGCCAATACGTTCTTTCTGAGCGCCTTGACGGTTGTCCGGGCGACGATCTGACCGCCAATGGCAGCCTGGATGGCCACGTCGAACATCTGACGAGGAATCAGTTCTTTCATCTTCTCGGTCAACTGACGACCTTTGAAGTGCGAATTGTCACGGTGCACGATCAACGCCAGGGCATCGACCTTGTCGCCGTTGATCAGCACGTCCAGTTTCACCAGATTAGCCGATTGGTAACGATCGAAATGGTAGTCCAGCGAAGCATAGCCGCGGCTGGTGGATTTCAGACGGTCGAAGAAGTCCAGGACCACTTCGTTCATCGGCAGGTCGTAGGTCACCTGGACCTGATTGCCGAGGAACAGCATGTCGACCTGGACACCGCGTTTTTCGATGCACAGGGTGATGACGTTGCCCAGGTGCTCCTGCGGCACCAGGATGTTGGCCCGCACGATCGGCTCGCGCATGTCTTCGATGGACGACACGTCCGGCAGCTTCGACGGGTTGTCGACGTAAATCGTTTCACCGGTTTTCAGCACCAGTTCGAAGATTACCGTCGGCGCCGTGGTGATCAGGTCCAGGTCGTATTCGCGCTCCAGGCGCTCCTGGATGATTTCCATGTGCAGCATGCCGAGGAAGCCGCAACGGAAGCCGAAGCCCAGGGCGTCGGAGCTTTCCGGGGTGTACTGCAGCGACGAGTCGTTAAGGGTCAGTTTCTGCAGCGCTTCGCGGAAATCCTCGAAGTCGTCGGAGCTGACCGGGAACAGGCCGGCGTAAACCTGTGGCTGGATGCGTTTGAAGCCTGGCAGCACTTCAACGTCCGGGGTGGAGCTCAGGGTCAGGGTGTCGCCGACCGGTGCACCGTGAATGTCCTTGATGCTGGCGATGATGAAGCCCACTTCGCCGGCCTTCAGGTCAGCGGTGGCGGTGTGTTTCGGGTTGAACACACCGACGCTGTCGACTAGGTGCACCTTGCCGGTGGACTTCACCAGGATCTTGTCGCCCTTCTTCACGCGGCCATGACGCACGCGCACCAGGGAAACAACGCCCAAGTAGTTGTCGAACCAGGAGTCGATGATCAACGCTTGCAGCGGATCTTCGATGTTGCCGGTCGGCGCAGGAATGGTCGCGACCAGACGCTCGAGCACTTCATCGACACCCAGGCCGGTCTTGGCGCTGCAGGTGACGGCGTCGGTGGCGTCGATGCCGATGATCTTCTCGATCTCGTCCTTGACGCGGTCAGGCTCGGCCTGTGGCAGGTCAATCTTGTTCAGTACCGGCATGACCTCAAGGCCCTGCTCGATGGCGGTGTAGCAGTTGGCCACGGACTGGGCTTCTACGCCCTGACCCGCGTCGACCACCAGCAAGGCACCTTCACACGCGGCCAGGGAACGGCTGACTTCGTAGGTGAAGTCGACGTGGCCCGGGGTGTCAATGAAGTTCAGCTGGTAGGTGACGCCGTCTTTGGCCTTGTAATAGAGGGTAACGCTGTGGGCCTTGATGGTGATCCCGCGTTCGCGCTCCAGCTCCATGGAATCCAGTACCTGGGCTTCCATTTCACGCTCGGCCAGGCCACCGCACATCTGGATGAATCGGTCAGCCAGCGTCGACTTGCCATGGTCAATGTGGGCGATGATGGAGAAATTGCGGATATGACTCAAATCACTCACGGATCAACACTCAAAAAGGCTGCAGGCTTGGCCCGCCGAAAAATAGCCGGGAATTGTACCTGATACACGGCGCAAGCGTCACGTTCGCCTGTCACCCGGATTGCATGCAAAAACGCCCCGGTCTGGCGACCGGGGCGTTTTTCAAGGTTGAAGCAAGGGTGAAACCTTGTTCATCAACCGGCTCGACGCAGCAACCAGACACCCGCCAGCGCACAGACGCCGGCCGGCACCAGCACCGCGAACAGCGGCGAGAAGCCGAACACCAGACTGGATGGACCCAGCAGATCCTGGACGATCCGGAAGGTGAACCCCACCAACACACCGGTGAACACTCGCTGACCCAGGGTCACCGAACGCAACGGACCGAAAATGAAGGAGATCGCCATCAGCACCAGCGCAGCGGTCACCAGCGGCTGCAACACCTTGACCCAAAACGCCAGCCAGTAACGGCCGTTGCTCAGCCCCTGATCCGCCAGGTAATGGATATAACCCCACAGGCCACTGATCGACAGCGCTTCCGGCGCCATGACCACAGTATTCAGCAGTTCCGGACTGATAGAAACATCCCAGTCTTCCGTCGGCTTGTTGACGACTTCGGTGCTGCGTTCGTGGAACAGCGTGGTGGTGACATCGGTGAGCTGCCAGCGCTTGCCATCGAATTCGGCGCGTTTGGCGAAGCTCGAACTCTGCAGATGACGCTCCTTGTCGAAGTGATAGCGGGTCACGCCATACAGCAGGCCATCGGGCTGAACGGCGTTGATATGGATGAACTCGTCACCCTGACGGTGCCACATACCGTGCTTGGCGCTCTGTGCGTCGCCGCTGCCCTGAGCCAGCGAGCGATTGGCCTGGGCCATGCTCTCGGTGGCCGGGGCAACGTATTCACCGATCAGCACGCCGGCCAGCATCAGAACCAGCATCGGCTTCATGACCGCCCAGACGATACGCCCGATGGACACACCGGCGGCACGCATGACGGTCAGTTCGCTGCTGCTTGCCAGACTGCCGAGGCCGATCAGGCAACCAATCAGCGCCGCCATCGGCAGCATGTCGTAGAGCCGGCGCGGTGCGGTCAGCAGTACAAAGCTCAGCACATCGACCAGCGTGTAGGTTTCGCTGACGTCGCCCATTTCGTCGATGAAGGCAAACAGGGTGGCCAGGCCAAGAATGATCGCCAGCACCGCGATGATCGCGATGAATACGCTGCTGCCGATGTAGCGGTCGAGTTTAACCACGGGCCACCTCCAGCGCAGCGCTGCGACGGCTGGCCATTTTCAGGCGCAGCGGTTCCCAGTACAGCAGGCCGATACCGATGGCCAGGAAGATCCCGTGCACCCACCACAGGCCCAGGCTCGCCGGGATCTTGCCTTTTTCGAGGGCGCCGCGGGCGGCAATCAGGATGGTCAGGTAAGCCATATAAAGAAGAATCGCCGGCAGCAACTTGAGGAAGCGCCCCTGGCGCGGATTGACCCGCGACAGCGGAACCGCCATCAGGGTCACGATAAATACCAGCAGCGGCAGCGACAGGCGCCATTGCAGTTCGGTTTTCGCACGGATGTCGTCGCTGGCCATCAGGGTCGAGGTCGGCATCGCGTCACGATCAGTGACTTCCTCGCTGACATCAGGCTTGGGCAGCAGCACGCCATAGGTTTCGTAATGGATGGCACGGTAGTTGGCCAGTCCCGGGCTGCCGTCGTAGCGGTAGCCGTTGTGCAGGATCAGGTAACGGTTGCCGTCGGGACGGATTTCCTGCCGGCCTTTTTCGGCCACCAGCACGGAAATCCCGCGATCCGCCTGGTTGGCGCCGAGGTTTTTCTGCGAGATGAACACGCTGCCCAGATTGACCCGGTCATCGCTCAGGGTTTCGGTGTAGGTCACCCGGGTGCCGTCGCGCAACGCCTGGAAACGGCCCGGCTCGAGGGTGTCGAACTCGGTCAGGGCATCCTGCTTGTTCAGCAGCAGCTGGAACTGGTTGGCGCCTTGCGGGGCCAGGCTCAGGCTGAGCCATGCCACCACCAGTGCCACCAGGGTGGCCGGGAACAGGGTCATGCGGAACAGGCGCTGCTGGCTCATGCCAGTGGCCGACAGCACGGTCATTTCGCTTTCCAGATACAACCGGCCGTACGCCAGAAGGATCCCGAGGAACAGGCCCAGTGGCAGGATCAATTGCATGAAACCCGGCAGACGGTAGCCCATGATCAGGAACAGCGATCCCGGATCGAGCTGGCCCGCAGCGGCCTGGGCAAGGTATTTGATGAAGCGACCGCTCATGATGATGACCAGCAGCACGGCGCTTACCGCACTCAGGGTCAACAGGACTTCGCGGGACAGATAACGGAAGACGATCAAACCAGACACTCCAGGGTTGTCAGGCTAAGGCGGCCAAACAAGCAAACGTATCGACAGGCCCGCAAGGCAGAGCCGTCGAAAAAAGATGCGGCATTATCCTGTGATTGAGGGCGCCTGTCACTGCGCACACTCACGCAAGCGTGCAATCCGTTGAAGATCGTACAACCGAGGGTTGTCAGGCGCGGTGAGCGAGGTTCAAACTGCCGCCTCTGTCGCAGGCACTGGCCTGCGCCTCTTCTCTCTATAAGCAGGCGACGGCGGACACCGTCGAACGCCTGCGTGTTGACCATTCATTCAGGGATCCGGACATGGAACTGGTTGTAAAAAGCGTTAGCCCAGAAACGTTGAAAACCGCCACCCTGGTGGTTGCCGTCGGCGAAGGCCGCAAACTCGGCGTCGCGGCCAAGCAGGTCGACGAACTGAGCGGCGGCGCCATCAGCGCTGTCCTTAAGCGTGGCGACCTGGCCGGCAAGGTCGGTCAGAGCCTGTTGCTGCACAGCCTGCCAAACCTGAAAGCCGAGCGCGTGCTGCTGGTCGGCGTGGGCAAGGATGAAGAATTGGGCGACCGCCCGTTCCGCAAGATCGTTGCCGGCATCCTCAACACCCTCAAGGGCCTGGGCGGCAGCGATGCTGTGCTGGCGCTGGATGAAATCATCGTCAAGGGTCGCGACAGCTACGGCAAGACCCGCCTGCTGGCCGAGACCCTGGTCGACGGCGAATACACCTTCGACCAGTTCAAGAGCCAGAAAGCCGAACCCCGCGCCCTGAAGAAAATCACCCTGCTGACCATCAAGGCTGCACAAGCCGAAGTGCAACGCGCCGTGAACCACGCCACCGCAATCGCCAACGGCATGGCCTTCACCCGCAACCTGGGCAACCTGCCGCCGAACATCTGCCACCCGACTTTCCTCGGCGAGCAAGCCAAAGACCTGGGCAAAGAGTTCAAGGATCTGAAAGTCGAAGTCCTCGACGAGAAGAAGATCAAATCCCTGGGCATGGGTTCGTTCTACGCCGTCGGCCAGGGCAGCGCCCAGCCGCCGCGCCTGATCGTCATGCAATACAACGGCGGCAAGAAATCCGAGAAGCCATACGCGCTGGTCGGTAAAGGCATCACCTTCGACACCGGCGGCATCAGCCTGAAGCCGGGCGCCGGCATGGACGAGATGAAGTACGACATGGGCGGCGCCGCCAGCGTGTTCGGCACACTGCGTGCCGTGCTGGAACTGAAGCTGCCGATCAATCTGGTGTGCATCCTGGCCTGCGCCGAGAACATGCCGAGCGGCACCGCTTCGCGTCCGGGCGACATCGTGACCACCATGAGCGGCCAGACCGTGGAAATCCTCAACACCGACGCCGAAGGCCGTCTGGTGCTGTGCGACGCCCTGACCTACTCCGAGCGTTTCAAGCCGCAAGCGGTGATCGACATCGCCACCCTGACCGGTGCCTGCGTGGTTGCCTTGGGCGCCCACACGTCGGGCCTGCTGGGCAACAACGACGAACTGATCGAGCAACTGCTGAGCGCCGGCAAGGCTGCCGACGACCGCGCCTGGCAACTGCCGCTGTTCGATGAGTATCAAGAGCAACTGGACAGCCCGTTCGCCGACATCGCCAACATTGGCGGGCCGAAGGCCGGCACCATTACTGCTGCATGCTTCCTGTCGCGCTTCACCAAGAACCTGAACTGGGCGCACCTGGACATCGCGGGCACCGCGTGGACCAGCGGCGGCAAGGACAAGGGCGCCACCGGCCGTCCGGTTCCTCTGCTGACCCAGTACCTGCTGGATCGCGCCAAGGCCTGAAACCGATGACGGCAAGCGCCGCACCTTTCGAGGGGCGGCGCTTGCTGCTCAGGAACCGCAATGACCAAAGTCGACTTCTATATCCTGCCCAGTGCCGATCCTTCGGCGCGTCTGGATTTTGCCTGCAAGCTCACCGAGAAAGCCTGGCGCATGGGCCACCGCATCTACCTGCATTGCAGCGATGGCGCCCAGCGTGATGACCTCGATGCGCGGCTGTGGGCGTTCAAGGGCGAAACCTTCGTGCCCCACGGCCCGGCCGAGAGCGAACCGGAAGGTTTGATCGTGCTCGGACTGGGGGATGACTGCGGCCAGCATCAGGATTTGCTCGTCAACCTGGACCTCAAAGTCCCGGCCTTCGCCAGCAAGTTCGCCCGCGTGGCGGAAGTGGTGGTGGAAGATCCGACGATCCGTGCGGCTGCGCGGGAGAGTTTCCGTTTCTACCGGGAACAGGGCTATCCTCTGCAAGACCACCGTTTACAGCGACTCTGAGTACGCCGATGGACACTCCAAAACCGCTGCAAAAACCCGCGCACCTGCTGGATGACCTCGAGTCGATCCGCCAGTTGCTCGGCGATGACAACCTGCAACCGCCGCTTTTGACCGACACGGTCGATGATGGCGAACAGGAACAGATTCCGATGCTGTTCGACTCGGTCACCACCGAGCCACCCGCTGTAGAACCGCCGCCAGCCCCCGTCGCGAAACCCGCCACCGCGCCCGCCGCATCTGTGGATAAAGGCCCCGACGCCCTATTGCACCTGGACAGCGAACTGCGCGCCGCCGCGCAATTGATCATGCAAGACGTGATCGACGACTTCGCCCCGCACATTGAAAATGAAATCAAACGTCGCCTCGAGGCGCGGATGGAACGGCTGGTCGCCGCAGCTTCGAGCGGCAAGCTCTAAGCTGCAAGCAAGAGCCGGAACAGACCCGCCACTCTACTCTTGCAGCTTGTGGCTTGCAGCTTGTGGCTTGTGGCTTGTGGCTTGTGGCTTGTGGCTTGTGGCTTGTGGCTTGTAGCTTGCAGCTGTCCCCGCGGCTATACTTCCCGGCTTTTCCTGAATAAATGCCAATAGGGTCCCGCCGCGCATGGATAAGACCTACCAGCCGCACGCCATTGAAACTTCCTGGTACAACACCTGGGAGTCCGAGAACTACTTCGCCCCGCAAGGCGCGGGCGACTCCTACACCATCATGATCCCGCCGCCGAACGTCACCGGCAGCCTGCACATGGGTCACGGTTTCAACAACGCGATCATGGACGCCCTGATCCGTTTCCGCCGCATGCAGGGTCGCAACACCCTGTGGCAGCCGGGCACCGACCACGCCGGTATCGCCACGCAGATGCTGGTGGAGCGTCAACTCGAAGCCCAGGGCCAGAACCGCCACGATCTGGGCCGGGAAAAATTCCTCGAGAAAGTCTGGGAATGGAAGGATCAGTCCGGCGGCAACATCAGCCGTCAGATCCGCCGTCTCGGCTCGTCCGTGGACTGGAGCCGCGAGCGCTTCACCATGGACGACGGCCTCTCGGAAGCCGTTAAAGAAGCGTTCGTGCGCCTGCACGAAGACGGCCTGATCTATCGCGGCAAGCGCCTGGTCAACTGGGACACCAAGCTGCACACGGCGATTTCCGACCTCGAAGTGGAAAACCACGACGAGAAAGGTTTCCTGTGGAACCTGAAGTACCCGCTGGCCGACGGCGCGAAAACCGCTGAAGGCAACGACTTCCTGATCGTCGCGACCACCCGTCCGGAAACCATGCTCGGCGACTCCGCCGTCGCGGTGAACCCGAACGACGAGCGCTACAAAGCCCTGATCGGCAAGTTTGTCGAGCTGCCGCTGGTCGGCCGCCGCATTCCGATCATCGCCGACGATTACTGCGACCCTGAATTCGGCACCGGCTGCGTGAAAATCACCCCGGCCCACGATTTCAACGACTACGAAGTCGGCAAGCGTCACAACCTGCCGCTGCTGAACATCTTCGACAAGAACGCCAACGTGCTGCCGGCGGCCCAGGTGTTCAACCTCGACGGCACTCTGAACGACAGCATCGACGGCAAGATTCCGGCGGAGTACGCCGGTCTCGAGCGTTTCGAAGCGCGCAAGCAGATCGTGGCCGCGTTCGACGCTGCCGGCCTGCTGGTCAGCGTCGACGATCATGGCCTGAAAGTACCGAAAGGCGACCGCTCCGGCACCGTCATCGAGCCGTGGCTGACCGACCAGTGGTACGTGTCCACCAAGCCGCTGGCCGAGCCTGCGATTGCCGCCGTTGAAGACGGCCGCATCCAGTTCGTGCCGAAGCAGTACGAAAACATGTACTTCTCGTGGATGCGCGACATCCAGGACTGGTGCATCAGCCGTCAGCTGTGGTGGGGCCACCGGATCCCGGCCTGGTACGACGAGTCGGGCAAGGTCTACGTCGGTCGCGACGAAGCCGAAGTGCGCGCCAAGCACAACCTGGGCGCCGACGTTGCGCTGCAACAGGACAACGACGTTCTCGACACCTGGTTCAGTTCGGGCCTGTGGACCTTCTCCACCCTGGGCTGGCCGGAAAAGACCGAGTTCCTGAAGAAATTCCACTCCACCGACGTGCTGGTGACGGGCTTCGACATCATTTTCTTCTGGGTTGCCCGGATGATCATGCTGACCATGCACCTGATCAAGAACGAGGACGGCACGCCGCAGGTTCCGTTCAAGACCGTTTACGTACACGGTCTGGTACGTGATGGCCAGGGCCAGAAGATGTCCAAGTCCAAGGGCAACGTCCTGGATCCGCTGGACATCATCGACGGCATCGAGCTCGAAACCCTGGTGCAGAAACGCACTTCCGGTCTGATGCAGCCAAAACTGGCGAAGAAGATCGAGAAGCAGACCCGCGAAGAGTTCGCCGACGGCATCGCCAGCTACGGCACCGACGCCCTGCGCTTCACGTTCTGCTCGCTGGCGTCCACCGGCCGCGACATCAAGTTCGACATGGGCCGCGTCGAAGGCTATCGCAACTTCTGCAACAAGATCTGGAACGCTGCGCGCTATGTTCTGGACAAGGGCGAAGACTGCGGCCAGAACGGCGAAGCCTACGAGCTGTCGCTGGCGGACCGCTGGATCATCTCGCAACTGCAACGCACCGAAGCCGAAGTGACCCGTCAACTGGATCAGTTCCGTTTCGACCTGGCGGCGCAAGCGCTGTACGAGTTCATCTGGAACCAGTACTGCGACTGGTACCTGGAATTGTCCAAGCCTGTGCTGTGGGACGAAAACGCACCGGTCGAGCGTCAGCGTGGCACCCGTCGCACCCTGGTTCGTGTACTGGAAGTGGCGCTGCGTCTGGCGCATCCGTTCATGCCGTTCATCACTGAAGAAATCTGGCAGCGCATCGCGCCGCTGGCCGGCATTCAGGGCAAGACGATCATGCTGCAAGCGTGGCCGGTGGCCAACGAAGAGCGCATCGATCCGGCGGCCGAAGACGACATCGAATGGCTCAAGGGCCTGATGCTCGGCACCCGCAACATCCGTGGCGAAATGAACATCGGCCCGGGCAAACCGCTGCCGATCTATCTGAAAAACGTCACCGCTGAAGACCAGCGCCGCCTGACCGAGAACGAAGCGCTGCTGAAGAAGCTGGCGCGTCTGGAATCGATCACCGTACTGGCGGCCGGTGAAGAAGCGCCGCTGTCCGCCACCGCGCTGGTTGGCGAGATGGAAGTGCTGGTGCCGATGGCCGGTCTGATCGACAAGAACGCCGAGCTGGCGCGTCTGGACAAGGAAATCCTGCGTCTGCAGGGCGAAGTCCAGCGGGTCGGCGGCAAGCTGTCCAACGCCGGTTTCGTTGACAAGGCCCCGGCCGAAGTCATCGAGAAGGAACGCGCCAAACTGGCCGAAGCCGAACAGGCTCTGGGCAAACTGGCCGAACAGCACGCGCGGATTGCCAGCCTGTAACGGCAAATCGCACTGAAAAAGGGAGGCCCGCAACGGCCTCCCTTTTTTGTGCCCGGCACTTTTCCGGCCAACGACACGGCTCCCTGTGGGACAATGGCCGCCACTTTCAGCCCTACCCGAATCGACCACGCCCATGAACGCCCCACGTACACCGAAACCTGCGCGCAAGAAGCCTGACTCCGCCACCCCGGCCAAGCCCGTGGAACCGCGTAAAGAAGCCAGCCTGCACCCGCGCAATCGCCATCAGGGTCGTTACGACTTCCCGGCGTTGATCAAGACCACGCCAGAACTGGCGAAATTCGTGATCACCAACCCGTACGGCAAGGAAAGCATCGACTTCGCCAGTCCCGATGCGGTGCGTGTGTTCAACCGGGCGTTGCTCAAGTCGTTCTACGGCATCCAGCATTGGGACATCCCGGCCGATTACCTCTGCCCGCCGGTGCCGGGGCGTGCCGACTACATCCACTTCCTGGCCGACCTGCTGGCCAGCAACAACGACGGCGTGGTTCCGCGCGGCGCCATCGTCAATGTGCTGGACATCGGCATGGGCGCCAACTGCGTGTACCCGTTGATCGGCAACAGCGAATACCGCTGGCACTTCCTGGGCTCGGAAATCGACCCGACGGCCGTGGCCGCCGCCAGGGCCATCGTCCAGTCCAACGATCTAAGCAAGGTCATCAAGCTGCGCCAGCAAGAGAACCGCAAGCACATCCTGATCGACCTGCTGGAGCCCGGTGAGCGTTTTGACCTGACCATGTGCAACCCGCCGTTCCACGCCTCGATGGAAGAAGCCACCAAGGGCAGCGAGCGTAAATGGCGCGCCTTGGGCAAGGCCGATCCGAAACGCAAGTTGCCGGTGCTGAACTTCGGCGGCCAGTCTGCCGAACTGTGGTGTGAAGGCGGCGAAGCCCGTTTCGTGACGCAACTGATCGCCGAAAGCGCGACCCTTGCGCACAAGGTGTTGTGGTTCAGCACCCTGGTCTCGAAAGCTTCGAACCTGCCCGCCATCGAGACAGCGCTGAAAAAGGCCGGCGCGCTGGAAAGCCAGGTAGTGGAGATGTCCCAGGGCCAGAAGCAGAGCCGCTTCGTCGCTTGGACCTTCCAGACCAAGTCCGAGCAGCAGATCTGGCGGCGTGAGCGCTGGGTGCGCAAGTAATACGTTTCAACCGGGGCGGCGCTTGATCGGAAGCAGCCGCCACTACTGCCGAACACAATCGGCAGGCACAAAAAAACCGTGCCCGGATCACTCCGGCGCACGGTTTTTTTTATCGCTGCGTCTTACTTGTTCACAGCGTCGGTCAGGCCTTTGGCCACAACCAGCTTGATCACTTTCTTGGCAGGGATTTCGATGGCAGCGCCAGTCGATGGGTTACGGCCAGTGCGGGCAGGACGCTCGGTCACTTTCAGCTTGCCGATACCTGGCAAGGTGATTTCGCCGCCGTTTTCCAGCTGATCAGCAACGATTTGGCCCAGTTGGTCCAGAGCGTTACGCGCGGTGGTTTTCGGCGCGTCGATAGCTTCAGCGATGTCGGCGATCAGTTGGTCTTTAGTAAGAGCCATGTAGTGTTCCTTCCCTATCAAATTCATATGGATTGCAGAGTGCAGTGTCAGCCATCGAGCCCGATCTTCTGGATCTGGCACCCTCGGCGATAACCACGACGAGTCGGGGTTATAGATGCCGAAATCAGGGTTTGGTTCGACCTGACAAATGCTGAATGCACGCTTAACGCAGTGACTACGCGTAAGACCGGGCAAAACTAGCACAGAGACAAGGAAATATCCGCCTCTAGCTAGCCAAATGGTCAGGTTTATTGCGCTAAATCGGTAAATAAATGCATAAGCGCCACCCCATGACCCCGAATTGCCCTTCAACCCGCGCCAAAACCAGTGGTTGCGGTACACTGAGCGCTTTTTCGGGGAGCCCGCCCTCCTCCCTTTCACTTGCCGAGAAGCCCATGCCGATCCGTCATTGCATCGTCCACCTGATCGACAAAAAACCCGATGGCACGCCCGCAATCCTGCATGCCCGTGACTCTGAACTGGCCGAGTCCGCCGCCATCGAGAACATGCTCGCCGACCTCAACGAGAGCTATAACGCCAAACAGGGCAAAGCCTGGGGCTTGTTCCATCCGGAGTCCGGTGCGTTCCCGTTCAGCGGCTGGCTGAAGGAATACATGGAAGGCGGCAAGGACTTCACCGCGTTCAGCAAAGTCGCGGTCGAGCACCTGCAAAAGCTGATGGAAGAGTCGAACCTCTCCGTCGGCGGCCACGTGCTGTTTGCCCACTACCAGCAAGGCATGACCGATTACCTGGCCATCGCCCTGCTGCACCACAGCGAAGGCGTGGCAGTGACCGATCAACTGGACGTGACCCCGTCGCGCCACCTCGACCTCGGTCAACTGCACCTGGCGGCGCGGATCAACGTTTCCGAGTGGCAGAACAACAAGCAGTCCAAGCAATACATCTCGTTCATCAAGGGCAAGAACGGCAAGAAGGTCTCGGAATACTTCCGCGACTTCATCGGTTGCCAGGAAGGCGTCGACGGTCCGGGCGAGACCCGTACGCTGCTCAAGGCCTTCAGCGACTTCGTCGAGAGCGAAGACCTGCCAGAAGATTCCGCCCGCGAGAAGACCAAGACCTTGGTCGACTACGCCAGCAGCCAGGCCAAGCTCGGCGAGCCGATGGGTCTGGAAGAACTCTCGGAGCTGATCGACGAAGAACGCCCGAAAGCCTTCTACGACCACATCCGCAACAAGGATTACGGTCTGTCGCCGGAAATCCCGGCGGACAAGCGCACACTCAACCAGTTCCGCCGCTTCACCGGCCGCGCCGAAGGCCTGTCGATCAGCTTCGAAGCGCACCTGCTGGGCTCGAAGATCGAATACGACGAAGAAGCCGGCACGCTGGTCATTAAAGGCCTGCCAACTTCGCTCACCGATCAGCTGAAGCGTCGCAACTGATGCTCGGCAATGTGCTGAAGAAGGTCGCACTGGTTCTGCTGGTGGTCGTGGTCTATCAGAACTGGGGCAAGATCGAGCGGGTGTTCAACCCGTCTCAGATGGCGTCCGAGCAGGTTCGCGCCAACGCCAGGGTCGTGTTGTACACCACAGACTGGTGCGGCTACTGCAAGCAGACCAAGCGTTTTCTCGATCAGAAAGGCATTCCGTTCAAGGAATTCGATATCGAGAAGGACGCCGAGGCACGCAAGGCGTACGAAGCGCTGGGCGGACGCGGGATCCCGCTGATCGACGTCAATGGCACGCTGATTCGCGGATTTGATCCGGACGACATTCTCGCCGCACTGAAATGAACGAGGGAGCCAATCGGCTCCCTCGTTCATTTCAGCGTTTCTCGATCCGGAAACCGAATCGCGGGAAGTGCACATGCACCACGCCACCGCGTTCGTCTTCACGGCGCAGGATCAACTCTTCACGACCGGCAAATACCAGCTCTCCGGCAACCGGATCAACGCCATAGTCAGTGGCCGCAATCACGACTTGCTGACCCGCTGCAAATCCGTTCGGATCGACAAACTGCTCATCAGGCAATGCCGCTGGTGTCGAGTCGCGCGCAATCTCCAGTGCCTCTTCGGAGCTCATCGCACTCGCCGCACCATGGCCGAAGCCCAGCACCCGCCCAAGCCACGCAGACACCGCCGGGTAGTCATCCACCAACGGCGCCGTCACATGCGTAGCCTTGAGGAACCACAGTGGATGCGCCATGGCGAAGTCGGCAATCGACGGCTCACCGAACAGGAAGTCACCCTCCTCGCGCTGCAGCTGCTGCTCCAGGCGCGCCATGATGGTCGGCCACTGATGTTTGGCTTGCTCGGCCGACAGCTTGGTTGCGCTGCCACCGCTGAACAGTCCGGCACGATCGGCGAGAAACGCCTTGATCGCTTCCGGCGGCAACTTGCCGAAACGTACCGCCACCGATTCCGGCTGGAACACCAGGCTCACTGCGTGCTGGAACACCACAGAATCAGCCCAGGCTGCAAAACTGGCGGCGATCATTTCCTGACCTTCCGGGAAGAACGAAGGCTGGGCCTTTTCCTGCTCCAGACGACGAGCGATCAGCGAAGTGTCGCAATAGATATCGGCGCCAATCTGCAGGACCGGGGTCTTGCGGTAGCCACCGGTCAGGGCCGTCAGGTCCGGCTTCGGCATCACCGGCGAAATGTGCACCGAACGCCAGGACAAGCCCTTGAAACCCAACAGCAAGCGGGCCTTTTCGGCGAATGGAGAGGTCGGGTAATGATGGAGGATCAACTCGGACATGCTCGGCTCCGCCGCACAGAAAGTGAACCAGCAGCTTAGCGCGCAATTCGTTCGCAGCCTACGGATCCGGCTGATGGGAACTGATCAGTCAGGTTGATAAGGCACCTGAGAGTTCTCGAAAAAAACCGTCTCAGCCGAAACCGAGACGGTTTTTCCACTGCAATGGCCTTACATCAGGTCATCGAAGTGATCTCGCAGGAACTCGTAAAAACGAAACGCTTTGAACGACCTCCATGCGAGGCTCAGAGTACGCAGCAAAAGCTTCATACGTTTTGGCCTCCGGTTGGGGGCCAAACCTCCAGCGTGCTTACCGGACCACATACGCCTTCGGAATACACGCTAGTGTGTCCAGTGAGGCGGCCGGTTGTGACACCCTCTGAAATATCATTCCGGCACGGGAGCAACTCCGTGTCAGAGGGCATGAAACCGTTACGCCAATCGGCCAGACCTCAATGGTTGCACTGTCATGCGAGCGGACAGATCGTAATCGGGTTTCTGACCCGTTGCTTAAACAAATGAATAAAAAACCGCATTTTTCCGAATGAGTGTTTTTAGGCTTGCTCGATGACATAAAGACGAATAATCTTCGCCCACGCTAGTGTGTCCGGTGAGACACAGTAAGCCCGGCCGCAAACCGAGGCTTACAGAAAAAACCGCCCCGCAAAGGCGGTTTTTTTTCGTCTGTCATTTGTCAGAACGCGCCGCCTCGACGTGCAGGTATTTCTACCGCTCGCACCCGATCAATCAGGCCGATAAGACGCCACCAGACACTCCTTCGCACTCTTCCTGAGCTTCTTGATCAACCGCTCCTGGCGCAACGCATCACTCTTGTCGCGGCAACGCTCGGTGTAGACCAGCGCCATCGCCGGGCTTGAGAGAAAGAATCGCGCACCCTTGCCGCTCTGGTGCTTGGCGAAACGGCGCACGGGATCATCACTGATCCCGCAGTACAGCGAACCGTTGGCGGCACGAACGAGGTAGACGAACCAGGACTTGCTCACTGGAACGTCGGCATCGAGGGGATTTTCGCTGAGGCTGGTCACTGGGCAATAAAGGAGTGTGAAGAACAGGCCGCGATCTTATCAGCGACTCGCCTGAAATGCCTTCAGCCCTTTCAGCGCCTGGGCGCGGACGGCGTTGCGCACCAGCGGCGTCCAGCCCAGCAGCAGGCCTTTGAAACCCAGGGCCTGGCGCGACCAGCGCCACAAGTCGAAGTGGTCATGGTGTTCACAGATCTTGCCGTCGCGGAAGACGAAGCGCGCCTGGATGTCGTTGATCACGACGTTGCCGGTCTGGCTGAACAGGTAGGTTGCGACCCAGTGGGCGCCGCCGCTGCGCTCGTCGGCGCGGACGTTGTCGAAGGTCAGGGAGAAGTCCTTGGCCCGGGTGGTGAGCATGCGCCACATGTCGCCGGCATCACGGCCGCGCAGCTCGCCGAAGGCCGGGTCGCTGAACACCACGTCGTCGGTGTAGCAGGCGGCCATGGCCTCGGCGTCGAGGCGCTGGAAAGCCTGGTAGAAACGGGTGATCAAGGCGCTATTGGCTTCTTCGCTCATGGGCAATCTCCAGGAAATGTACAGATTGCCAGCACGATAATCCGCAAACGCCCGAAACACTATCGGCATTCGCATTCCGAATACCGACAGTGTGTGCACATCAGACCTTTTCGCTTTCAACCTGCACGTACAACGCACGCCCGGCACCGAGACCGGCAAGGATCGCACCGGCACCGACGATGCCGAAGATCCAGCCCACGGCGTTCCAGCCGCCGGTCCAGTCGTGCACCACGCCGACCGCGAAAGGGCCCATGGACGCGAGGGTGTAACCGAAGCCTTGGGACATGCTCGACAGGTTCGCCGCGACATGGGAGTCCCGCGAGCGCAATACAATCAGGGTCAGCGCCAGGCTGAACGTACCGCCCTGCCCCAGGCCCAGCAGGATCGCCCAGCCCCACAGGCCTTCGATCGGCGCATAGAGGCAACCGAACAGGCCGCCGAGGGTCAGCGCCATCACCACCACGATCGCCAGCCGCTGATCCTTGCCGCGCGTGGCCAGCCACGGCGCCGCCAGCGAACTGGCGAGCTGGATGATCACCGAGCCGGACAACACCAGACCGGCCTGGGTCGGCGTCAGCCCGCGACCGATGAGGATCGACGGCAACCAGCCGAACACGATATAGGCCAGCGACGATTGCAGGCCCATGTACAAGGTCACCTGCCAGGCCAGTGGATCTCGCAGCAGCCCGCGCACTCGGTACGCGACGTTGTGCGCGCCGTGCTTCTGGCCGATTTGTGGCAACCAGAACACTGCAGCAACCAGCGCCGGAATCACCCAAAACCCGAGGCCCATGGCCCAGCTGTGATCGAAGTGCTCGCTCAACGGCACGGTCGAACCCGCCGCCATTGCCGCGCCCAGGCACAGGGCCATGGTGTAGACACCGGTCATGGTGCCGGCATGCCTGGCGAAGTCACGCTTGACTATACCCGGCAGCAACACGCCGATGATGCCGATGCTGGCGCCGCCCAGAACGCTACCGGCGAACAGACCGATTTCGCCGAAGTTGCTGCGCAGGATGATGCCACCAGCCAGAGTCAGAAGGATCCCCAGCACCACCCGCTCGGCACCGAAACGCCGCGCCAGCACCGGAGCCAACGGAGCGAACAGACCGAGACACAGCACCGGCAACGTCGTCAGCAACCCCGCTTGCGCAGCAGTCAGACCAAGACTTTTCGACACTTCACTGAGCAGCGGCGCCATGCTCGACAGCGCCGGGCGCAGGTTCAACGCCACCAGAATCAGCCCCAGCAGCAACAGCCACGGGCGCCGCACCAGCGGATGACTTTGCTGCACCTGCTCATCGTCAGCCTCGGCATCGATCAGCAGCTCCTCCAGTTCGGCGGTGCGCTTGGGGGCGTTGGAAGCTTCAGAGCGGGACATGGTTTTCTCGGTTTCAGGGTTCATTGATCAGTTGCCTCGACAGGGCCTTGGCCCGTTCCGGATCACGCTGTTCGACGGCTTCGAACAAGGCGATGTGCAAATCGAAGACTTCCTGTCGACGAGGGACGATGTTCAGGGTCTGGCGCAATTGCGCGCCGACGATGCTGGAGAAATAGCGATACAGCTCGCTGAGGGTCGGGTTGTGCGCGGCGTCCACCAGACGGCGGTGAAACACCAGGTCACAGGCGATGTAGCTGTCGAGGTCACCGTGATAGTGGCTGCCGGCAACGCCAAGCGCCTCGCGCAAACCGGCCAGATCCTCATCGGTGCGACGTAACGCCGCCAGGCCGATGGCCTCGACTTCAAGGATGTGCCGGGTTTCCCGGGCCTGATCCAGCGAGCACCTGGACAGCGCCTTGAGCGTGTCCATCGGATCGACCACCGCCCGCAGATAGCTGCCGTCACCCTGGCGGATTTCGATCAGCCCGGAGAACGCCAGCACCCGCATCGCCTCGCGCACGGTATTGCGACTGATGCCGAGCTCGGCGCACAGCTCGGGCTCGGTTGGCAGACGCTGTCCGACCTGCCAGGTGCCATCGGTGATGCGTTGGCGCAATTGATCCAGGGCCTGATCGACCAGGGATCGCTTAATGAGTGGAGAAATGTCTGACATAGGATTCGCCCTTTCATCCAATCATGGGATGAATTTTCTGACATGTTAGTCAGCTCCGTGTAGGACGGCAACCACCTAGGTTGATTGGGAGGGAAATGAAGCGGGATTTTCGATTGGTCAAAATTACCCTTTAAGGGTAATTTCAGGGACAGGGTTTGGTTTCTTATGGAAAAGAACACACCCCATTACGACTTGGTGGTGATCAAGGCTGAGGTCAGGCGACTTGGCAAAAAAGCCTTCACCAGGTCTTCGGCAAAATCCGGTGAGAAGCTCGGCTTCAGCTTCAGAGAGATGCAAGAAATCGTTTTCGAGTTACAGAACAGGATGTTGTACAAATCCATGACCACTTATGACGATCATCGAGTCTGGCAGGACGTGTATCACATCACTTCACAAGATCAGGAGATTTACATCAAGGTGACCTACCGCCCAGGCGGCCCACCGGTAATTTCCTTCAAGGAGAAAAACCCATGAAAACCCAGCAATGTGTCAGCTGCGGTGCACGTGAGGGAATGAGGCATTTCGAGGGTCGCGCCGAAACCTTGAGTGTCAAAGGCATGGAGCGCCGTGTAGATAATCTTTCTGGCTGGGAGTGCCAGAAGTGCGGTGAGGTCGAGTGGGACTTCGACACTGACAGCGCAGAACGTTTTGGGGAAGCAGGGGATGAACTGGTATTCGCTGCCAGGCAAATGATCGGTGACGAGATGAGGCGTATCCGTCGAAAATTGCACCTTACGCAAAAAGAGACGGTGCAATTATTGTCGGGTGGTGGACATAACGCTTTCTCTCGCTACGAGCGCGGCGAAATATTGCCGCCCAAAGCACTGATACTGCTGATGCGACTGTTGGATCGTTACCCGTACTTGCTGACCGATGCAAAGTCTCTCGGTGAAGGGGCAGACTTGAGAGGCTTCACGCACACCGTCCACAAAGAACACGAAACCCTCACCGTGTCCTGATCCCCAAAAAATCAACCCGGCACAAGGCCGGGTTGGTTTTATGCATCAGATCTCAATGCAAAATCTGACTCAGGAACAGCTTGGTCCGATCATTCTGCGGATTGTCGAAGAAGTCGTTTGGTGCCGCCTGCTCGACGATCTCGCCCTTGTCCATGAAGATCACGCGGTTGGCCACGGTGCGGGCGAAGCCCATTTCGTGGGTCACGCAGAGCATGGTCATGCCGTCTTCGGCCAGGCCGATCATGGTGTCGAGAACCTCTTTCACCATCTCCGGGTCGAGTGCCGAGGTCGGCTCATCGAACAGCATGATTTTCGGTTTCATGCACAGCGCACGGGCGATAGCCACACGTTGCTGCTGACCGCCGGACAGTTGCCCCGGAAACTTGTGCGCCTGCTCCGGAATGCGTACGCGCTCCAGATAGTGCATGGCGATTTCCTCGGCCTTGCGCTTGGGCATCTTGCGCACCCACATCGGCGCCAGGGTGCAGTTCTGCAGAATGGTCAGGTGCGGGAACAGGTTGAAGTGCTGGAACACCATGCCGACTTCACGGCGGATCGCTTCGATCTGCTTGAGGTCGTTGGTCAGTTCCACACCATCGACCACGATGCGGCCCTGCTGGTGCTCTTCCAGACGGTTCAGGCAGCGAATGGTGGTGGACTTGCCGGAACCCGACGGGCCGCACAGCACGATACGCTCGCCCTGTTTGACGTTGAGGTTGATGTCTTTCAGCACGTGGAACTGGCCGTACCACTTGTTCACGCCCTGCATCTGAATGATGCCTTCAGGGCCCACTGGCTTTTTGATTGCTTCGCTCATCGAAAAAACTCCTAACGCTTGTGGCCAGTGTCGAGCTTGCGTTCCAGGTGCATGGAATAGCGCGACATGCCAAAACAGAAAATCCAGAACACCAGGGCGGCGAACACGTAGCCTTCGGTGGCCATGCCCAGCCATTTCGGATCGGCAGCGGCTTGCTTGACACTGTTGAGCAGGTCAAAGAGGCCGATGATGATCACCAGGCTGGTGTCCTTGAACAGCGCGATGAAGGTGTTGACGATGCCGGGAATCACCAGCTTCAGGGCCTGCGGCAGAATCACCAGGCCCATGGCGCGCCAGTAACCGAGGCCCATCGCGGCCGCGGCTTCGTACTGGCCTTTGGGGATCGCTTGCAGACCGCCGCGCACCACTTCGGCGACGTAGGCCGACTGGAACAGGATCACGCCGATCAGTGCCCGCAGCAGCTTGTCGAAATTCATGCCTTCAGGCAGGAACAGCGGCAGCATCACCGAAGACATGAACAGCACGGTGATCAGCGGCACGCCGCGCCAGAACTCGATGAACGTCACGCAGACCACACGAATGGCCGGCATGTTCGAGCGTCGTCCCAGAGCCAGCATGATCCCCAGCGGCAGCGCGCCGGCGATACCGACGGTGGCGATCACCAGCGTCAGCATCAGGCCGCCCCACTGGCTGGTGGCAACGGCGCTCAGGCCGAACACGCCGCCATGCAGCAGGCACCAGGCAACGATCGGATAGATCACCAGGAAGCTCAGCCCGTACACCGCTTTACGCGGCACACGCTTGATGAACAGCGGCGCCACGCCGATCACCGCCAGCCACACAGTCAGATCCACGCGCCAGCGCAGCTCCGCCGGGTAGTAGCCGTACATGAACTGGCCGAAACGCTGCTCGATGAACACCCAGCAGGCGCCTGCCTTGGTGCAGTCGGCGCGGGTGGTGCCGACCCAGTTGGCATCGAAGATCGCCCAGCTGAGCAGTGGCGGAATCACCAGGTAAATCAGATAGAACGCAAACAGGGTCAGCAGGGTGTTGAGCCAGCTGGAGAACATGTTTGCGCGGATCCACGCCATCGGGCCGAAGACCTTGGCCGGCGGTGGCATGTCGGGTTTGAAAGTATGAGTACTCATGCGCTATTCCTTACCGCTCGATCAGCGCAATGCGCTTGTTGTACCAGTTCATCAGCAGGGAAATGCTGATACTGATCGCCAGGTACACGCTCATGGTGATGGCAATGACTTCGATCGCCTGGCCGGTCTGGTTCAGCACGGTGCCGGCGAACAGCGAAACCATTTCCGGGTAACCGATACCGGCCGCCAGCGAGGAGTTTTTCGCCAGGTTCAGGTATTGGCTGGTCAGCGGCGGAATGATCACCCGCAGCGCTTGCGGAATGATCACCTTGCGCAGGGTCGGGCCGTTGCGCAGGCCGAGGGAACGGGCCGCTTCGGTCTGGCCGTGGCTGACCGACTTGATCCCCGAACGCACGATCTCGGCGATGAACGCCGCGGTGTACACGGTCAGGGCCAGGGTCAGGGCCAGCAGTTCCGGGATCAGCACCCAGCCACCGACGAAGTTGAAGCCTTGCAGCTTCGGCATTTCCCAATGCAGCGGAGCGCCGAAGATCAGCGCGCACAGCGTCGGGATCACCAGGAACATCGCCAGGCCGACCCAGAACTTGTGGAACGGCTCGCCGGTTTCCTCGAAACGTTTGGTGGCCCAACGGCTCATCAGCACGATGGCGACAATAGCCACCACGACACTGATCACAAACGCCCAGAAGCCGTCAGCCATTTGCGCGGCCGGCATGTTCAGGCCACGGCTGCTGACGAAGAAGGTGTCGCCGAAGTTGTGACTGTTGCGCGGCCCCGGCATGGTCAGGAACACCGCGAAATACCAGAACAGGATTTGTAGCAGCGGCGGAATGTTGCGGAAGACTTCCACATACACGGTCGCCAGTTTGCTGATGATCCAGTTCGGCGACAGCCGCGCCACACCGATGATGAACCCCAGCAAAGTCGCCAGGATCACGCCGATGAAGGTCACCAGCAAGGTGTTGAGCAGGCCGATCACGAACACGCGGGCATAGCTGTCCGCTTCGGTGTAGGAGATCAGGTGTTGAGCGATGCCGAACCCGGCACTGCGCTCCAGAAAGCTGAACCCGGACGTGATGCCCCGGTGCTGCAGGTTGGTCTGGGTGTTGTCGAACAGATACCAGCCCATGGCGACCACCGCCACGACGGTGATGATCTGGAATAGCCACGCACGCACACGCGGATCGCTGAGGCTGAACCTCTGCTTTGGTGCGCCGATTGAATTTTGCATGAAGTGCCCCGCAAGAAATGGAACAGAACATCACCCGGCGGTTGGCCCGCCGGGTGATAGAACCATTAGCGCACTGGTGGTGCGTACTGAATGCCGCCGTTGTTCCACAGCGCGTTCAGGCCACGGTCGATTTCCAGCGGAGTGCTCTTGCCGAGGTTTTTCTCGAAGATTTCGCCGTAGTTACCCACCTGGGAAACGATTTTCACCACCCAGTCCTTCGGCAGTTTCAGGTCCTTGCCGTACTCGCCGTCGCCACCCAGCAGACGGGCAACGTCCGGGTTCTTGGTGGACTTGGCTTCATCGAGTACGTTTTTCGAAGTGATGCCGGCTTCTTCAGCGTTGAGTAGCGCGTAGCCGACCCAGCGCACGATCGCCAGCCACTCGTCGTCGCCGTTACGCACGACCGGGCCCAGCGGTTCCTTGGAAATGGTTTCCGGCAGAACCACGTAGTCTTTCGGCGAAGCCAGCTTGCTGCGCTGGGCGAACAGCTGGGACTTGTCGGAGGTCAGCACGTCGCAACGACCGGATTCCAGCGACTTGGCGCTTTCATCGGAGGTGTCGAAAGTGATCGGGGTGTACTTCAGGCCGTTGGCGCGGAAGTAGTCGGACACGTTCAGCTCGGTGGTGGTACCGGCCTGAATGCAGATGGTTGCACCGTCGAGCTCCTTGGCACTTTTCACGCCCAGCTTGTTGTTGGCCAGGAAGCCCACGCCGTCGTAGTAAGTGATGAAGCCAGGGAATTTCAGGCCCATGCCCGCGTCACGGGAGCTGGTCATGGTGGTGTTGCGCGACAGGATGTCGATCTCGCCGGACTGCAGCGCGGTGAAGCGCTCCTTGGCGTTCAACTGACTGAACTTGACCTTGGTCGCATCGCCGAACACGGCAGCGGCCACGGCACGGCAGACGTCGGCGTCGATGCCGAGAATCTTGCCGGTCGAATCCGGTACGGAGAAGCCTGGCAGACCGTCGCTCACGCCACACTGCACGAAACCTTTCTTCTGTACCGCATCCAGGGTTGCACCCGCCTGAGCGAACCCGCTGACACCCAGTACTGCAGCAGCAGTCACGATCGCCAGCGTGGATTTCAACATCTTCATTCAAACCTCCAGTTTTGCTCTTGTTGTGTCGGAGCTTGAGCCCAGTCGCACCCTTTTGAGGCGTTGTTGACCCGTGTTGGCTTTTTATGGGGTCAACCGACGCAGGACCTTCGCTATGAGTCTAGTAGGAGAAAATCCACATCATGGACAACTCACTTCTCACCAGTCGGCCGAACGGGCGGTAGCCCTTTCACGTTCGCTAAGCCCGTTGCGGCCATTGGCGAACATCCATCACCGGATTCTTTGCTATCCCGTCGCCGGGCGTTCACTGATAGTGTTACCGCCAGGCGCGAGATCGATTGCACGACTACCTCATAGCAAAGCCCGTACCACACCGCTCGCTGAAGCGATTGAGCGACAGGTCAATAGCAAAACTTGTAGCCTTGCGACATCTTCTTAACGGATCAACCGGGCGCGCACCCCAATCACGCACTTAATGAGAGCGCCCGCACATTTTTGGAGCAGCCATGACCGAGCCCTTGATTCTTCAGCCTGTTAAGGCAGCCGACGCCTGCGTGATCTGGCTGCACGGCCTCGGCGCCGACCGCTATGACTTCCTGCCGGTGGCCGAGGCCCTGCAGGAAAGCCTGCTGAGCACCCGCTTCGTCCTGCCTCAGGCACCGACCCGCCCGGTGACCATCAATGGCGGATATGCCATGCCGAGCTGGTACGACATCAAGGCCATGAGCCCGGCACGGGCCATCGACCGCGATGAGCTGGAAGCATCCGCCGATCACGTCATCGAATTGATCGAACAACAGCGCGCCAGCGGAATAGACGCTTCGCGGATTTTCCTCGCTGGTTTTTCCCAGGGCGGCGCCGTGGTCTACCACACCGCGTTTCTGAAATGGCAGGGACCGCTGGGCGGCGTGCTGGCGTTGTCGACCTACGCGCCGACCTTCAGCGACGAACTGGAGCTGTCCGCGAGCCAGCAACGGATTCCGGCGCTGGCGCTGCACGGCCAGTTCGACAACGTGGTGCAGAACTCCATGGGCCGCACGGCGTATGAGTATCTGAAGGCCCATGGTGTCACCGTGACATGGCAGGAATACCCAATGGAGCACGAAGTGTTACCCGAAGAAATTCGCGACATCGGCGTATGGCTGAGCGAACGTCTGCGCTGATCGTCCGGGGCTCGATTTTCCGGTGGTCGGGCCCCTTTGATCATCCCACTACGCCGCGCCCGTTTCTTGCATTACACTGGCCGGCGTACATTCCTTAACCAATTGATGAGATGACCGTGCTCAAAGCACTCAAGAAGATGTTCGGTAAAAGCGAGGCTGAGCAGCTCGCGCCCGCTCCCAGTGCGCCGTCGCACGCCCCCGGCCATCGCAGCGATGGCAAACAGGCCGACCGCCAGGCTCCCGTAGCCACACCGAAACGCGAACCGAAAACCGACCCTGTCGCCGCACCGGTCACTGAACCGGCCCGCAGCGAAGCACCCAAACCGGCCAAGCCACGCCGCGAACCGAAGCCCAAGGCGCCGGTCATTCCCTGGAAACTCGAAGATTTCGTCGTCGAGCCACAGGAAGGCAAGACCCGTTTCCACGATTTCAAACTCGCCCCGGAACTGATGCACGCCATCCACGACCTGGGTTTCCCCTATTGCACGCCGATCCAGGCCCAGGTGCTGGGTTTCACCCTCGCCGGCAAAGACGCCATCGGCCGCGCCCAGACCGGTACCGGCAAGACCGCCGCGTTCCTGATCTCGATCATCACCCAGCTGTTGCAGACCCCGCCGCCGAAAGAGCGCTACATGGGCGAGCCTCGGGCGCTGATCATCGCGCCGACCCGTGAACTGGTGGTGCAGATCGCCAAGGACGCCGCCGACCTGACCAAGTACACCGGCCTCAACGTCATGACGTTCGTCGGCGGCATGGACTTCGACAAGCAGCTCAAGCACCTTGAAGCCCGCCACTGCGACATCCTCGTCGCGACCCCGGGCCGTCTGCTCGACTTCAACCAGCGCGGCGACGTGCATCTGGACATGGTCGAAGTGATGGTGCTGGACGAAGCCGACCGCATGCTCGACATGGGCTTCATCCCGCAGGTACGGCAGATCATTCGCCAGACCCCGCCGAAAAGCGAACGCCAGACCCTGCTGTTCTCCGCGACCTTCACCGATGACGTGATGAACCTCGCCAAGCAGTGGACCACCGACCCTGCCATCGTCGAAATCGAGGTCACCAACGTGGCCAACGAAAACGTCGAGCAGCACATCTATGCGGTGGCCGGCGCCGACAAATACAAACTGCTCTTCAACCTGGTCAACGACAACGGCTGGGAGCGGGTCATCGTGTTTGCCAACCGCAAGGACGAAGTGCGCCGCATCGAAGAACGCCTGGTACGTGACGGCATCAACGCCGCGCAACTGTCCGGTGACGTGCCGCAGCACAAGCGGATCAAGACCCTGGAAGGCTTCCGCGAAGGCAGGATCCGCGTGCTGGTCGCCACCGACGTGGCCGGTCGCGGCATCCACATCGACGGCATCAGCCATGTGATCAACTTCACCCTGCCGGAAGTGCCGGACGACTACGTGCACCGCATCGGCCGTACCGGTCGCGCGGGCGCCGATGGCGTTTCGATCAGCTTCGCCGGTGAAGACGACTCCTATCAGTTGCCGTCCATCGAAGAAAAACTCGGTCGCAAGATCAGCTGTGAAACCCCGCCGACCCATCTGCTGCGGGCAGTAGAGCGCAAGCGTCCACAGTAAACGACGCCATAAAGAGAAGCGCAGCCGGCAATGGGCTGCGCTTTTTTTTCGCCCGGATATTGTTCAACAAAACTAAAAGTCCATAATGGACAAATTAGTTTAGCAACTGTCTCCGGAGTCCGACATGTCCAGCACGCCGTACGTGATTGATCAAACCCAGGCCTGGGCGCTTCTGGCCCGGATCGATGTGATGCAGATCCTGCGCAAGCTGTTCCGCGATCTGGCGGCCGGGCATGCGGTGCAACCGGCGCAGCAACTGGTGGAGTTTCCCCAGGGCGCCGGAGACTTCATCAACTATCTGGGCGTACTGGCCGAAGACGGCGTGTACGGGGTCAAGACTTCGCCCTACATCGTTCGCGAGCAAGGCCCGCTGGTGACCGCGTGGACGCTGCTGATGTCGATGCAGACCGGCCAGCCGCTGCTGCTCTGCGATGCCGGCGAGCTGACCACCGCCCGCACCGCGGCAACCACAGCGGTCGCGGTCGATGCCCTGGCCCCTTCGAACGCAAAGCGCCTGGCAATCATCGGCAGCGGCAAGGTCGCCCAAGCGCATCTGCATTACGCCAGGAATCTGCGCGAGTGGCAGAGCATCAATGTGTACTCGCCCACTCTGAGCGAAGACTCGAAAACCGCCAGCCTGCTGCAAACCCTCGATCCACGGGTGAGCATCGCCGACAGCCGCGAAACCGCCATTGCCGACGCAGACGTGATCATGCTCTGCACCTCCTCCGCAGGACCTGTGATCGACCCGGCAACCCTGAGCAAACCGGCGCTGATCTCCTCGATCAGCACCAACGCACCACGCGCCCACGAAGTACCGCCACAGAGCCTCAACGACATGCAGGTGTTCTGCGACTATCGTCTGACCACACCGGGTTCGGCCGGCGAAATGCTGATCGCCAGCGAACAGCATGGCTGGGACAACGGCGCGATCCTCGGTGACCTCGCGGACCTGCTCAGCGAAAAAGTGCCGCGTCCGGATTACAACCGTCACGTGTTCTTCCGCTCCATCGGCCTGGGCCTGGAAGACATCGCCCTGGCCAACGCCGTCTATCAATTGCAGCGCTGACACCGGAGATTTTCATGAGTCATGCAGATTTCATCATCATCGGCGGCGGGATTGCCGGCGCGTCCACCGGTTTCTGGCTGTCGCAGCACGGCAAGGTCGTGGTGCTGGAACGTGAATCGCACCCGGCCTATCACTCCACCGGGCGTTCGGCTGCGCTGTTCACCGCTGCTTATGGCACTCCGCAGGTTCGGGCGCTGACCCAGGCCAGCCGGGCGTTTTTCGATCACCCGCCCAGTGGTTTTTGCGAACATCCGCTGCTGACCCCGCGCGGCGAAATGACCGTGGATTTCACCGGTGACGCCGCCGAGCTGAACAATCAATACCTCAGCGCCAAAGCCACAGTGCCGGAGATGCAATTGCTCAGCGCGGAAGAAGCCTGCGTGCGATTGCCGATCCTGCGCCGGGAAAAGGTCCACGGCGCGATCTACGACCCGACCGCCAGCGACATCGACACCGATGCTCTGCATCAGGGCTATCTGCGTGGTATCCGTCGCAACAACGGGCAAGTCCTGACCGATTGCGAAGTGCTCGGGCTGAGCCGTGATGCCGACGGCGTCTGGCAAGTGCAGACCAACGGCCAGACCTTCAGCGCTCCCATTGTGATCAACGCGGCAGGTGCCTGGGCCGACAAAATCGGCGCCCTCGCCGGCGCCCGGTCGCTGGGCCTGCAACCGAAACGCCGTGCCGCGTTCATCTTCGCCGGCCCCGAAGGCGTGGATATTCATCACTGGCCGATGCTGGTCAGCCTCGACGAATCGTTCTACATGAAGCCCGACGCCGGCATGTTCCTCGGCTCCCCGGCCAACGCCGATCCGGTCGAACCCCACGACGTGCAGCCTGAAGAACTGGACATCGCCATGGGCATCTACCAGATCGAAGAAGCGACGACCCTGACCATCCGCCGCCCGACCCGCACCTGGGCCGGCCTGCGCAGTTTCGTGGCCGACGGCGACTTGCTGTCCGGGTTCGATCCGCAGGTGCCGGGGCTGTTCTGGGTCGCGGCCCAGGGCGGCTACGGCATCCAGACTTCGCCGGCCATGGGCATGGCCAGCGCAGCGCTGGTGCGCGGTGACTCGTTGCCGGAGCACCTCAAGCAGTTCGGCCTGAGCGCCGCCATGCTTTCCCCTGCCCGCCTGTCCTGACCGCCCACCCGGATGACTCGCCCAACGGATTACGGCACACTCGCAACGCCCCCGGACCACGGGGGCGTTGACGTTGCCTGGAGCTCCACAGTTATGACCGCCCCCGAACAAACGCCCGAGCCGAATGACGCCGCGCTGGATAACTACCACGCCATCGCCGATGCCATCGCGACCCTGTTCTTTCCCCACGCCGAAGTGGTGCTGCATGACTTGCGCACGCAGAAGGTCGACTACATCGCCAACAACCTGTCGAAACGGGTGATCGGTGATGAATCGTCGCTGGAAGAAATGCTCAGCGACGACGTCAGCGAACGGAACATCGGTCCGTACGAAAAGCTCAACTGGGACGGCCAGAAGATTCGCAGCCTGAGCACCGTGCTGCGCGACAGCGAAGGGCGTCCGCTGGCGGTGCTGTGCATCAACCTGAATATTTCACTGTTCGAGAACGCCAAGGCTGCGCTGGATCTGTTCCTCTCGCCGAGCAAGCTGATTCCGCAACCGGACTCGCTGTTTCGCGATGACTGGCAGGAGCGGATCAACACTTTCCTGCACGCCTGGCTGCGCGAGCGGCAATTGAGCCTGAACCTGCTGACCCGCGATCACAAACGCGAACTGGTGCTGGCGCTGCACGCCGAGGGGGCGTTCAAGGGCAAGAGCGCCTCGAACTACGTGGCCAATGTGCTGAACATGGGGCGGGCGACGGTGTACAAGCATTTGAAGGAATTGAAGGGCTGAAAGCGTGCAGCCTGCGATGGCAGGCTGCACATTTTGAAACTCAGTCGCCGTAGATGTCGGACTTGAAGTACTTCTCGGAAATCTTCTGATACTCGCCACTGGCGCGAATACCGTCGATGGCCGTGTTCAACTGGCTGACCAGCTCGGTGTTGCCCTTGCGCACCGCGATCCCGGCTCCCTCACCCACGTATTTCGGGTCTTTAAGCTCAGGCCCGACAAAGGCGTAACCCTTGCCGCGCGGCATCGACAGGAAATCGGTCAGCGGAATGGTGTCGGCGAAAATCGCGTCGAGACGGCCGGCCGCCAGGTCCATGTAGATTTCTTCGTTGTTGCCATAGCGCTTGACGTTGATGCCCTTGGGCTCGAACACCTCGGTGGCGTAACGGTCGGTGGTGGTCGCACGCTGCACGCCGACGGTCTTGCCCTTGAGGCTGGCGTACTGATCATCCACCGTGGCGCCTTCCTTCATCACCAGCCGCGACGAGGTGAAATAGTACTTGTGGGTGAAGTCCACGGACTTCTTGCGGTCCTCGTTGATGGTCATAGACGACAGCGCCATGTCGATTTTCTTCACTTTCAGGGAAGGAATCAGACCGTCGAACTCGCCCTCGACCCACACGCACTTGACCTGCATCTGCGCGCACAGGGCATTGCCGATGTCGTAGTCGAAACCGACGATTTCACCCTGGTCGGTCTTTGAGGCGAAGGGCGGATAGGCCGCTTCGATACCGATGCGCAGGGTTTTCTCGGCGGCGAACACGCTGCTGCACGCCAACAGGCTCAGCGCCAGACCGGTGATGAGGGGGAGTTTCTTCATGTTCGTTCTCTCGCGGGTTGTTGTTGGTTTGGCAAGACGAAGAAGTGCAGCTGCAAGCAGCAAGCCTGGAGCTTCAAGCATGAGACTATTTTTGTACTTGGAAATCCATATTGGACTTTCATGTACAAATCGTCAATCAGGCAAAAGCCAATGGTCGGCTGATGCACTAGAGGGGATAAAAGAAGATTTACTGCTTCCAGCGATCCGCCGCCGCATGATCGCTGTCACGGCCTTCGACCCAGCGCGGGCCGTCGCTGGTGTTCTCTTTTTTCCAGAACGGTGCGCGGGTCTTAAGGTAATCCATGACAAAGGCGCAGGCGTCGAATGCCGCCTGACGGTGGGCGCTGGCGGCGCCGACGAACACGATCGGTTCGCCCGGTTCCAGCGCGCCGATGCGGTGCAGCACTTCCAGCTTCAACAGCGGCCAGCGCTGTTCGGCCTCGACGGCGATCTTGCCCAGGGCCTTTTCGGTCATGCCCGGATAGTGTTCGAGGAACATTCCGGCGACATCGAGGCCATCATTGAAGTCGCGCACATAGCCGACAAAACTCACCACCGCGCCGACGCCGACATTGGCCGCGTGCATCGCGTTGACTTCAGCGCCCGGATCGAACGGTTCGGACTGCACCCGAATGCGCATGGCTCAGCCTCCGGTCACGGTGGGGAAAAACGCCACTTCGTCGCCATCGACCACTGGCTCGTCGAGCTGGCACAGGTCTTCATTGCGCGCGCACATCAGGTTCTGTTCGCTCAGCACCTCGGCGCCTTCACGCTTGGCGAGCAAGGCGCGTACGTCTTCGACCGTCGCGAAATCCCCCTCGACCTTCACCGAATCCACGCCCAGCGCCTCGCGGTAACGGGCAAAAAACTTCACGGTCAGGTTCATGGCTGCTCCGCCTGGAAATGCCCGCTTTTGCCGCCGACTTTCTCCAGCAGGCGCACGCTTTCGATAGTCATGCCGCGATCCACGGCCTTGCACATGTCGTAGATCGTCAGCGCGGCGACGCTGGCGGCGGTCAGCGCTTCCATCTCCACGCCGGTCTGCCCGGACAGCTTGCAACGGGCCACGATGCGCACGGCGTCGTCGCCTTCGGCGCTGAGTTCGACCTTGACGCCGGTGAGCATCAGCGGATGGCACAGGGGAATCAGGTCACTGGTTTTCTTCGCCGCCTGAATGCCGGCGATGCGCGCCACGGCGAACACGTCGCCCTTGGGATGGCCGCCGCTGACGATCATCTGCAGGGTGTCGGGCAGCATGCGCACCAGCGCTTGGGCCGTCGCCTCGCGGAACGTCACGGCTTTTTCGGTGACGTCGACCATGTTGGCGCGACCTTGGGAATCGAGATGAGTCAGCACGAGGCCTCCTTGAGGCAGCTACAAGCGGCAAGCTACGAGCGGCAAGTGAAAAGCGCAGTAGTCTGTAGGTATGGAATGGCTGCATTTAAGCAGCTGCAAGCGGCAAGCGGCAAGCTACAAGGCAAGAGAGAAACACTCCCTGCGCGTGTAACTTGCCGCTCGTCGCTTGTGGCTCCTAGCTGCTTTTAGAGGTGGGATTCGGCGTATTCGGCCAGAATCGAGCGAGGCACCCCTTGCAGGGTGATGTGCACTCCGTTGGGGAAGTCTTTGAAGCGTTCAGTCAGGTAGGTCAGCCCGGAACTGGTCGCGGACAGGTAAGGGTGTCGATCTGTGCCAGGTTGCCCAGGCACACCACTTTGGAACCGGCGCCGGCCCGGGTGATGATGGTTTTCATCTGGTGCGGCGTGAGGTTCTGGCATTCGTCGATCAGGATCAGGCTCTGCTGGAAGCTGCGACCGCGAATGTAGTTGAGCGATTTGAACTGCAACGGCACTTTGCTGAGGATGTAGTCGACGCTGCCATGGGTGTTTTCGTCATCCATGTGCAAGGCTTCGAGGTTATCGGTGATGGCGCCCAGCCAGGGCTCCATTTTTTCCGCTTCGGTGCCGGGCAGGAAGCCGATTTCCTGGTCCAGGCCCTGCACGCTGCGGGTGGCGATGATGCGGCGATAACGCTTGCTGACCATGGTCTGCTCGATTGCAGCGGCCAGCGCCAGGATGGTCTTGCCGGAACCGGCGGCGCCGGACAGGTTGACCAGGTGGATGTCCGGGTCGAGCAAGGCGTACAGCGCCAGACTCTGATAGATGTCACGCGGCTTGAGGCCCCAGGCTTCCTGATGCAGCAGCGGTTCCTGGTGCAGATCGAGGATCAGCAGACGGTCCTCTTCAATCTCCTTGATCCAGCCGACAAAACCCTGCTCATCGATGATGAACTCGTTGATGTGCACGGCCGGCAGGTTGTCGATCAGTTGCACCTGATGCCAGGTGCGGCCATGGTCCTGACGGGTTTCGACCTTGCTCACGCGGTCCCAGAAGGAGCCGGTCATGTTGTGATAGCCGTTGGGCAGCAGGGACACGTCATCGACCAGCTGGTCGGTGCTGTAGTCCTCGGCGTCGATCCCGCAGGCCCGCGCCTTGAGACGCATGTTGATGTCTTTGGTGACTAGCACCACCGGTTTCTTCGGATCGCGGGTGTGCAGGTCGATCAACTGGTTGATGATTTTGTTGTCGTTCAGGTGCTCGGGCAGAATCAGGTTCGACTCTGCCTGTTTGCTCATCAGAATTGACAGCAAGCCCTTCGGTCCACTCTTGCCGCGCTGGATCGGCACCCCTTGCTCGACGTCTTCGGGCGAGGCATCGCCCAACGTCTTGTCGATCAGCCGGATGGCCTGACGGCATTCGGCGGCCACGCTGTGATGCCCGCTCTTGAGCTTGTCCAGCTCTTCAAGCACGGTCATCGGGATCGCGACGTGGTGTTCTTCGAAATTCAGCAGGGCATTTGGATCGTGAATCAGTACGTTGGTATCGAGTACATAAAGGATTGGCTGGTTGGAGGAAGGGCTACGTCCGTGATCATCCATACTCGGTCACCTTTGTGGGAGCCATTCGACGCAATACCTGGGCGGTGCTGCGCCTCGAAGTGACTGCCGAATCCACCTGCGAAGCTTTTGTTCGGAATAGCAGGTGAATTGCACACAAAATGGGTCTTGGAAGACGCCACCTGTGTTGCAGGTTTCGGCGGTCTGACTTCGTAATACTCCAAAACCCGTGACAGAAAAAAGCACTTTGACGCTTTTTTTGAAGTTTATTTTGCAAAGTGACGAAAAGCCCTTGGCGGACCGCCGCGCCCCCGTTAGAGTCGGAAGTCCGCTCGCATCGAATCCTGCAAAAAATTCACCCCAAGCCCAATGTTTCCGGGCTCTTGCCGTTTGTCAGCGAAACGCGTCCTGACAGTCTTCCCAGCCGATGCCGCTTTGCGAGGTTTGCGCGATCAGCCACGGCAACGCAGTCTTCACCGCATCCTGCTTCATGTTGAAATTGATCACTCCGTGGCGCCACAACAGCATCAGGGTCAGCACCCGCTGTGCGCTCGGATTGCCCTTGAGTTTGCCGGCGCCGTCCTGGGCATCAATGTCCCACAGCGCCACTTGCAGGCCCTGATTGCGCAAGAAACCGCCCGCATCGCTGCGACGCTGGCCATCTGGCGGTCGGAACAGCGGAACGTAGTTTTCCGGCAGTTTGCTCTTCACCAGATCGCTGCTGCGGCGCACCGAGTCCTGCCAGTCCTGCCAGTGGCTGTGGGAGCGGAATTCCCAGCCCTGCACGCCCACGCAGAGTTTCGAGAATTCCGATTGCAGGTTGTTCACCGAGCGATCCGCCAACCGTGCCTGCACATCCTTGCCCAGCAAAAAGAAGGTGCCGCTCAGACTGGATTTGCGCAGGTAGTCGGCGATCCAGTCGGTGTTGTCCGGCTGCAGGTTGGCGGCGCTGTCGAAACTCAGCAGGAACAAGCGGTCATGCATGTCGTCGCCGTTGCGCTCGTAGTCACCGAAATGATCGACTTCGCTGGTGGTCTGCGGCGACAGCGCCGCCTTGCGCAGCAGTTCATCCAAATACTGCTGATGGAAGATCCGGCTCGGCTCGGCCCACTTCGTGTAATAACTTTCATCGCTGACCACGAACTTGGCAGCCTGCTCGCGCAGGGTCGGCAGGTCTTCGACGAGGAAGCAGAACGAAGCGTCCTGATCACAGCTCTGCTGGGCGTAGTTGTAGCTGGTCAGCAACCGCTGCCACAGACGCTCGCGCAGGCTGTTGATCGCGTCCAGATTGACCGTGCGCAGCCCCAGACGCTGGGCCAGCGCGGCCTCATCCAGTGCTTCGCTGCCCAGCAGGCCCCGGGCGAACATCAGGACTTCCGCCCGGGAGGCGACGTCGAACAGGGTCGGGTTGTCGAGTTTCTCCGGCCAGGTGCTGCGATCGAGCGTGGCAATATCGCCCGGCGCCGCAACGGCCCCGAAGCTCAACAGCCACACGGTGAATAAAAGAACAATGCGCAAAGGGGTGTCTCCATAACAAAACCCGCGCGGCACTATAGCTGATCCGGCTGGTGAACCGCCGATCACCTATGGACCTGATAGCTGGAGTCATCCGCCCCAACCCCCTAGAATCGCCCCCACGATTAAAGGAGACGACTTCATGCTGATGGTGATTTCCCCCGCCAAGACCCTCGATTACGAAACACCGCCGGCGACCCAGCGCTTCACCCAGCCGCAATACCTCGACCATTCCCAGGAACTGATCCAACAGCTGCGCGAACTGAGCCCGGCACAAATCAGCGAACTGATGCATGTCTCCGACAAGATCGGCGGCCTCAATGCTGCACGCTTCGGCAGCTGGACTCCGGCGTTCACCCCGGCCAACGCCAAGCAGGCACTGCTGGCCTTCAAGGGGGACGTCTACACCGGCCTCGACGCCCAGAGCTTCAGCGAAGCCGATTTCGATTACGCGCAACAGCACCTGCGCATGCTCTCCGGTCTTTACGGCCTGCTGCGCCCGCTCGACCTGATGCAGCCGTATCGGCTGGAAATGGGCACCAAACTGGCCAATGCCCGGGGCAAGGACTTGTACGCGTTCTGGGGCACGCGCATCAGCGAATGGCTGAACGAAGCGCTGGTCGATCAGGGCGATGACGTGTTGCTGAACCTGGCGTCCAACGAGTACTTCTCGGCGGTCAAGCGCACAGCCCTGAACGCGCGGATCATCAACACCGAGTTCAAGGACCTGAAGAACGGCCAGTACAAGATCATCAGTTTCTACGCGAAAAAGGCTCGAGGCCTGATGAGCCGCTTCGTAATCCAAGAACGCATCAACGATCAGGCGGCCCTCAAACAGTTCGATGTGCAGGGCTATCGCTACAGCGCCGAGCAATCAAAACCGGACAATCTGGTGTTTCTGCGCGATCACGCACCCGAATAAAGCATGCCCATTGCACGACTCTTTATATAAAGAGTCGTGCACCTCGCACGACGTCAAAAAAACCTCCCCTCTTTTCGCCGACTTCTTGGCGCCATAAAAACATCACCCTCATTTCTATCTTTTCTTTCACTCGACAGTTGTCATTTTTTTCAGTAGTGGCACCCAAATTTTTTCCGGGTAGTGGCACAAAACCATCTAACGCGATTATCTGCCTATTAATAAAGGGCGAAATGGAAAGTGCTATCAATATGAGAGCAGTGCCATCTTTCTCAATATTTCAAAAAATTTCAGATTTCGCGATGAGTGGACAGGAACTATGTCCAAATGCATAGCTCATACCACCGGTAACGATTCTCGCCGACTATGTACGAGATAACTTACGCAGAGATAAAAACCATGTAACCAAGTTGTCACAGCAACTTGCCTGAATGGATAACAACTCTGAACAACTAGCGAAGGACAGGAGATACGCACCATCAATATCCCCTACAAGGCCAAGGCCGCGCCCTTATAAACGTGCTCGCCTGAGCACCCAACCGCCCGTTCTACAGGCCTGCGCCTGACATCGGGCGCGCAATACGAGATTGCACAAGAGTCCTCTTTCCGGAGGATCCGCTGCATAACAGGGCATGTCACAACAATAAGGCCTGGTTGCGCACATCTTGAGTGCACTTATTTAGACACTCGAAACTTAGTATGCCTGCACACGGCATTGTGACGCCTGCAAGTCACACTTTCGAGTGCACTAAGACCGCTGAACACCATTAACTCCGGCCCTCTAACGGCCTGATATATACAGAGGTAATTGCGATGCGCATCAGCATATTTGGTTTGGGTTACGTCGGTGCAGTATGTGCCGGTTGCCTGTCTGCTCGGGGCCATGACGTGGTTGGCGTCGATGTTGCCAAAGACAAGATCGACATGATCAACGCTGGCAAATCCCCCATTGTCGAACCGGGCCTGGGCGAGTTGCTGGCGCAAGGGATCGAGACCGGTCGTCTGCGCGGTACGACCAACTTCGCCGAGGCGATTCGCGACACCGACCTGTCGATGATCTGCGTCGGCACGCCGAGCAAAAAGAACGGCGACCTGGAACTGAACTACATCGAGGCGGTGTGCCGCGAGATCGGTTTTGTCCTGCGTGAAAAATCCACCCGCCACACCATCGTCGTGCGCAGCACCGTGCTGCCGGGCACCGTGGCCAACGTCGTGATCCCGATTCTTGAAGACTGCTCCGGCAAGAAGGCCGGCGTCGATTTCGGCGTAGCGGTCAACCCTGAGTTCCTGCGTGAATCCACCGCGATCGCCGATTACGACTTGCCACCGATGACCGTCATCGGCGAATTCGACAAGGCTTCGGGCGACGTTCTGCAATCGCTGTACGAAGAACTCGACGCGCCGATCATCCGCAAGGACATCGCCGTCGCCGAGATGATCAAGTACACCTGCAACGTCTGGCACGCGACCAAAGTGACCTTCGCCAACGAGATCGGCAACATCGCCAAAGCGGTGGGCGTCGATGGCCGTGAAGTGATGGACGTGGTCTGCCAGGACAAGACCCTCAACCTGTCCCAGTACTACATGCGTCCGGGCTTTGCCTTCGGCGGCTCGTGCCTGCCGAAAGACGTGCGTGCCCTGACCTACCGCGCCGGTTCGCTGGACGTCGAAGCACCGCTGCTCAACTCGCTGATGCGCAGCAACGAATCGCAAGTGCAGAACGCCTTCGACATCGTTGAAAGCCACGACAAACGCAAGGTCGCCCTGCTCGGCCTGAGCTTCAAGGCCGGCACCGACGACCTGCGCGAAAGCCCGCTGGTGGAACTGGCCGAGATGCTGATCGGCAAGGGTTACGACCTGAGCATCTACGACAGCAACGTCCAGTACGCCCGTGTCCACGGCGCGAACAAGGATTACATCGAGTCGAAGATCCCTCACGTGTCGTCCCTGCTCAATGCGGACTTCGACTCGGTGATCGACAACTCCGACGTGATCATCCTCGGCAACCGCGACGAGAAGTTCCGTTCCCTGGCTCAACAGGCACCGCACGGCAAACAGGTCATCGACCTGGTCGGCTTCATGGCCAAAACCACCGATGCCGGCACGCGCACCGAAGGGATCTGCTGGTAAAGCAGCCCCAAGCGGCAAGCCTCGAGCTGCAAGCCAAAGCGTTTCACTTGCAGCTCGAAGCTTGAAGCTTGTCGCTTAAAGCTCCCATTACCTTCGGATGACGGTCATGTCCAAGCTCAAACATTTTTTTCTGCAATCCGCCGGCTGGCTTTTTTTCTGAGCCTGCTGATGGGCCTGGCCCTGATGCTGCCCGAGTCCACGTTCGACTCCGAGTCGAAGGACTTCATTTTCCTGATTGGCGCCGTGGGTATCTGGCGCTACTCGATGGGTGCCACGCACTTTGTGCGCGGCATGATTTTTCTCTACATCGTCTACCCGCACCTGCGCCGCAAGGTTCGCAAGCTGGGCAAGGCGGCGGACCCGTCCCATGTGTTTCTGATGGTCACCAGTTTCCGCATCGACGCGTTGACCACCGCGCAGGTCTACAGCTCGGTGATCCGCGAAGCCATCGACTGCGAATTGCCGACCACCGTGGTCTGCTCCATCGTCGAAATGTCCGATGAACTGCTGGTCAAGGCGCTGTGGGCGCGGATGAATCCGCCGGACCGAGTCAAGCTCGACTTCGTGCGCATTCCCGGCACCGGCAAGCGCGATGGCCTGGCTTACGGCTTCCGCGCGATCTCCCGTCACCTGCCCGACGACCGCGCCGTGGTCGCCGTGATCGACGGCGACACCGTGCTCGGCGAAGGCACCGTGCGCAAGACCGTGCCGTGGTTCCAGCTGTTCGGCAACGTCGGCGGCCTGACCACCAACGAATTCTGCGAAGTACGCGGCGGCTACATCATGAGCGAGTGGCACAAGCTGCGTTTCGCCCAGCGCCACATCAACATGTGCTCGATGGCCCTGTCCAAGCGCGTGCTGACCATGACCGGGCGCATGTCGGTGTTCCGCGCCACCGTGGTGACCGACCCTGAATTCATTGCCGACGTCGAAAGCGACTCGCTGCAACACTGGCGTCTGGGCCGCTTCAAGTTCCTGACCGGCGACGACAAGTCGAGCTGGTTCAGCCTGATGCGCCTGGGCTACGACACCTTCTACGTGCCGGACGCGGCGATCAACACCGTTGAGCACCCGCCGGAAAAGAGCTTCATCAAGGCCAGCCGCAAACTGATGTTCCGCTGGTACGGCAACAACCTGCGGCAGAACTCGCGAGCCCTGGGCCTGGGTGTGAAACGCCTCGGCGCCTTCACCTCGGTGGTGCTGTTCGACCAGCGTGTATCGATGTGGACCTCGCTGCTCGGCCTGACCGTGGCGATCATCGCCAGCTTCAAATACGGCGGCGCGTTCATTCTCGCGTACCTGCTGTGGATCGGCATCACCCGCCTGATCCTGACCCTGCTGCTGTCGTGCTCCGGCCACCGCATCGGCCCGGCCTACCCGGTGATTCTCTATTACAACCAGATCGTCGGTGCGCTGGTGAAGATCTACGTGTTCTTCCGCCTCGACCAGCAATCCTGGACTCGCCAGCCCACTTCCCTGACCCGTGATCTCGCCAGCTTTCAACGTTGGTTCAACACCTGGTCGTCTCGGACCATGACCTTCTCCGCCGGCAGCATTTTCGTCGCCGTGCTGCTGATGATGGTCTGACCTGCCCCTCTTGAATTAACAAGGAAATCGCCCCCATGAATACCGCCGTCAACGTCAACGTAGTGCATGAATCCGAAGCCCAGCGCCAGCACGCCCGGGTGAAAATCCCGGCCAAGCTGCGGTTCTTCGGCCCTGACCGCACACCCGTCGAAGCGCGGGTCATCGACCTGTCCGCCGGTGGTCTGGCGTTCAACGCCGGGCAACTGCCGCTGACCATCGGCCAGGTGTACAAGGCGCGCCTGCAATTCGTCATCGACAACCTCGGCATCGCCATGGACGTTGAACTGCAAGTGCGCTCCTACGACCGCCAGACCGGCCGCGCCGGTTGCCAGTTCCAGAACCTCGAACCGCAGGACATTTCCACCCTGCGCCACCTGATCACTTCGCACCTGGCCGGCGACATCGTCAGCATCGGCGAAGTGCTGGCGACCCTGCAGCGCGACAACTTCACCAAGGCACGCAAAACCAAGGACAGCGGCCACGGCATGACCCCGTTCGGGCGTCTGAAAGCCGTGACCTTCAGCGCCGGTATCTTCGCGATCGGTCTTGTGGCGGCGGGTTTCGTTTTCAAGTCGGTGTACAGCATGTACTTCGTCAGCCATGCACAGGCCGGTCTGGTCAGCGTGCCGGGGATGAACATCACCATGCCCCGCGACGGCACCGTGCAGAGCCTGGTGAAGTCCGACGGCGTCGCCGCCAAGGGCGCACCGCTGGCGACGTTCAGCACCAGCATGCTCGACGTGCTCAAGGGTCATCTGGACGAAGATCAACTGCAACCGGCCAAGGTTGAAGAACTGTTCGGCAAGCAAATGACCGGCACCCTGACCTCGCCGTGCGACTGCACCGTGGCCCAGCAACTGGTGGCTGACGGTCAATACGCGAGCAAGGGCGACGTGATCTTCACCCTCGTACCGCGCAACACCCAGGCCACCGTCGATGCACGTTTCTCCTATCGCCAGTTCGGCGACGTGCGTCCGGGTACTCCGGTGAGCTTCCAGATCGCCGGCGAAGACAAGACCCGTACCGGCAAGATCATCAGCAGCACCAGCCTGAAAAGCGCCGATCTGTCCTCCGACATCCGCGTGCAGATCCAGCCGGACGAGCCGCTGGACAGCACCTTCGCCGGCCGTCCGGTGGAAGTGAACAGCGACCGTGGCCCGAACCTGAACTGGCTGATCGACAAAGCCATGGCTGCCGGTCTTTAAGTCGAGGACATGCCCGTGACGAGCCCTATCAGAATCCTGCCGGTCCCGCTGACCCTGGCCATGGCAATCGCTTTGGCCGGTTGCGCCGGCCTGCCCGACCAGCGTCTGGCCAACGAAGCGCTGAAGCGCGGCGACACCGCGACCGCCGCGCAGAACTACCGTGCGCTGGCCGATCTGGGTTACAGCGAAGCTCAGGTGGGCCTCGCCGACATCCAGGTCGACAGCCGCGACCCTGCGCAGATCAAACAGGCGGAGGCGACCTATCGCGCAGCCGCCGATGTGTCGCCGCGTGCCCAGGCCCGACTCGGTCGCTTGCTGGTGGCCAAGCCCGGCTCCACCGAAACCGAGCATCACGAAGCCGAAACCCTGCTGAAGAAAGCCGCTGCCAACGGCGAAGGCAACACGCTGATCCCGCTGGCGATGCTCTACCTGCAATACCCGCACAGTTTCCCGAACATCAACGCCCAGCAGCAGATCGACCAGTGGCGCAAATCCGGTTACTCGGAAGCAGGCCTGGCGCAGGTGCTGCTGTATCGCACCCAGGGCACTTACGACCAGCATCTGGATGACGTGGAAAAGATCTGCAAGGCCGCGCTGCACACCACCGACATCTGCTACGTCGAACTGGCCACGGTCTATCAGAAACGTGCCCAGCCGGACCAGCAAGCCGAGCTGATCAAGCAACTTCAGGCCGGTTACAGCCGTGGCAGCGTCACGGCCCAGCGCGTGGACTCCGTTGCCCGTGTGCTCGCCGATTCGACCCTCGGCAAGACCGACGAAAAAACCGCGCAATCGTTGCTCGAACCGATCGCACCGGGCTACCCGGCATCCTGGGTGACGCTGGCGCAACTGCTCTACGACTTCCCGGAACTGGGCGATGTCGACCAGATGATGAAGTACCTGGACAACGGCCGCGCCGCCGACCAGCCCCGCGCCGAACTGTTACTGGGCAAGCTCTACTACGAAGGCAAACTGGTGCCGGCCGACGCGAAAGTCGCCGAGGAACATTTCCAGAAAGCCGTTGGCCGCGAAGTCGCCGCCGACTACTACCTCGGCCAGATCTATCGCCGTGGCTACCTGGGCAAGGTCTACCCACAGAAGGCCCTCGACCATCTGCTGACCGCTGCGCGCAACGGCCAGAACAGCGCCGACTTCGCCATCGCCCAGCTGTTCTCCCAAGGCAAGGGCACTCAGCCCGACCCGCTCAACGCTTACGTATTCAGCCAATTGGCCAAGGCCCAGAACACGCCGCAAGCCGATGAACTGGCGACCACCCTCGCGGCGCAATTGCCCCCCGAGCGCCTGGCCGAAGCCCAGCGCCTGTTGCAACAGGAACAGGCCAGCCGTGGCGCCCTGAATCAGAACACGCTGCAACTGCACGCCCTGCAAGAAGAAGACGGCGAGGAAAAATTATGAAGTTGAATCCATTCGTGAAGGCCGGCATTGGCCTTACGTTCGCGCTGATCTGGTCTTGCCCGACACTGGCCGCGATCACTGAAACCAAGAACTTCGGCCTCGAAGTAAAAATCACCGGCCAGTCCGAAGACGACCGCGATCTCGGCACCGCGCCCGGCGGCGACGTCAACGGCGTCGGCCTGGATCTGCGCCCGTGGATCTACGGCGAAAGCGGCGCCTGGAGCGCCTACGCCATGGGCCAGGCCGTGACCTCGACCGACATCATCGAGACCGACACCCTGCAACAGTCCGACGGTGCCGAAACCACCGACAGCGGTGATCGCAAGACCAAGAAAAACTACCTGGCGATGCGCGAGTTCTGGGTCGGCTACAGCGGCCTGACGCCCTACCCCGGCGAGATCCTCAAGTTCGGTCGCCAGCGCCTGCGCAACGACGACGGCCAGTGGCGCGACACCAACATCGAAGCGCTGAACTGGACCTTCGACACCACCCTGCTGCGCGCCAACGCCGGTGTCGCCGAACGCTTCAGCGAATACCGCACCGACCTGAAAGAGCTGGCGCCGAAAGACAAGGATCGCCTGCACGCCTACGCCGATGCGGCGTATCAGTGGACACCGGGCAACTGGGTCGGCATTCGCGGCCATCACACCCACGATAACGGCAAACTCGATTACGCCGAGCCGGGCGTGCCCCGCGACACCCTCGACAAAACCCAGAACGGAGACATCAGCTGGCTCGGCCTGACCGCCGACAGCGACGCCTACAACTGGCGCAACACCAACACCGTTAACTACTGGGGCAGCATCACCGGCATGAGCGGCGACCGCGATACGGTCAACCCGCTGAACGCCGACGGAACCCGCCCGGCACAAGCCAAGCGCAGCGAAGACATCAACGGCTGGGCCACCGACATCGGCGTGCGCCTGCGCCTCGATCCGCAGTGGCAAGTCGGTGCGGCCTATGCCCGCGCCAGCGCCGATTACCAACAGAACGGTCTTGAGAGCAACCGCTCGAACTACACCGGTACTCGCTCGCGGGTTCACCGTTTCGGCGAGGCGTTCCGGGGCGAAATGAACAACATGCAGACCGCCACGCTGTTCGGTTCCTGGATGCTCAATGACCAGTACGACGCCAGCCTGATCTACCACAAGTTCTGGCGCGTGGACGGCAACAAACCGGTGGGCAGCAACGGCATCAACGCTGTGGAAAACAACACCGACGACGTGACCGGCGCAATCCTCTCCAGCACCTCGCTGCCACTGCAGGACGGCAACAAGGATCTGGGCCAGGAAATGGATCTGGTGGTCACCAAGTACTTCAAGCAAGGCCTGCTGCCGGCGGCGTTGAGCCAGTCAATCGACGAGCCTTCGGCGCTGGTGCGTTTCCGTGGCGGCGTGTTCAAGCCGGGTGACGCCTATGGCAGCCAGGTCGATTCGTACATGCACCGCGCGTTTATCGACGTGATCTGGCGCTTCTGATGCAAACCGCGAAGGGAGTGCCCGACATGAACAACCCAAGGAAAGGCTCGCTCAGCCTGTTGGCCGGCGCGATGCTGCTGGCCTCGACTGGCGCCTTCGCCACGGTCGAACCGGCGGCCCCTCAGCCAGGCAAGCCGGTCACCATCGCCAAGGAGCTGCAACAGGCCAAGACCTACACCGTCAGCAGCGCGCCAACTGAAGCGCTGGAGCTGGCCAAGCCGAAACTGCCCGACCTCTCCGGCTTCACCGCCGAGGCCGCTGCCGCGAAGATCGTGCGCAGCAAACCGGGCAAGATCAGCGTGCGCCGGATGATGCAGGAAGACGCCCTGAAGGACTTCATCGGCGGCGACAACAAGATGGCCGAATGGGTGGTGCGTCAGCACGGCATCCCGCAGGCGATCTTCGTCGACGACGGCTACATGAACCTGAAAGAGCTGGCGCAGAAACTGCCCAAGCAGTACTTCAGCGAAACCTCGCCGGGCGTGTACCTGGCCAAGTTGCCGATCGTCGTGGGCCGCAAAGGCATCCTCGAAATCGACGGCCAGACCCAGGAATTGCGCCTGTCCCAGGAGGCCGGTTCGTTCCTGGTCAACGACGGCCAGTTGTTCGTGCGTGACACCAAAGTCACCGGCTGGCGCGAGAAGGACAACGGCCCGGCGACCTTCCGTTCGCCGAAAGAATTCCGCCCGTTCCTGCTGGCCTGGGGCGGCACCGAGACCTACATCGTCAACAGCAAGATGGCCAGCTTCGGCTACGCCAACAGTAAGTCCTACGGCGTGAGTATTTCCCAGTACACGCCGAACATGGCCAAGGTGCTCAAGCGTCCCGAGCCGACCGGCTGGATCGTCGGTTCCGAGTTCTCGGACATGTGGTACGGCTTCTACTGCTACGAGACCCGCGACTTCGTGGTCAAGGGCAACACCTACAAGGACAACATCGTCTACGGCATCGACCCCCACGACCGTTCCCACGGCCTGATCATTGCCGAGAACACCGTCCACGGTACGAAGAAGAAGCACGGGATCATCATTTCTCGAGAGGTGAACGACAGCTTCATCTTCAACAACAAAAGTTTCGACAACCACCTCTCGGGCCTGGTGATCGACCGTAACAGCGTGAACAACATCGTTGCCTACAACGAGATCTACAAGAACCACACCGACGGCATCACGCTTTACGAGTCCGCCGACAACCTGCTGTGGGGCAACAAGGTCATCAGCAACAAGCGCCACGGCATCCGCATTCGTAACAGCGTGAACATCCGCCTCTACGAAAACATCGCCATGGCCAACGGCCTGACCGGCGTCTACGGCCACATCAAGGACCTGACCGACACCGACCGCGACATCAAGCTCGACCCGTTCGATGCTCAGGTTTCGTTGATCGTGGTCGGCGGCGAACTGGCGGCCAACGGCAGCGGCCCGATGGCCATCGACTCGCCGCTGAGCGTCGAGCTGTACCGCGTGTCGATGCTGGCGCCGACCAAATCCAGCGGCATCAGCTTCAACGGCGTGCTGGGTGACCGACAGGATGAAATTCTCGACCTGCTGGTGCGCCAGCAGAAAGCCGTGCTGATCGACCCCGTCGAACGCCAGACCGAAATGCGGGACTGAGGATAATTTTATGCACCCACACCTGATCAAATTACTCAGCCTGTCGGCCCTGACCGTGGGCATTCTGGCGGCCAGCAATGGCGCCCGCGCGGATGAGGTCCAGCCACCGAAATTCACCGCCGAACCCTGCTGCAGTCTGTGTCCGGCCGCTCATGACGCGAAGAACTACACCACGCGTTATCAGCAGAACTTCACCACGCTGGTGCAAGCCCAGGGCGACTGGCTGTTCCGGACCCAGGAGGACCTGCGCACCGAGTTCAACACCACCCCGGCCGGCTACAAGCGCCTGCAACAGCTGCACGATGCGTTCAAGGCCAAGGGCGTCGAACTGGTGATCGTCTACCAGCCGACCCGTGGCCTGGTGAACCGCAACAAGCTCAACCCGGCGGAAAAAGCCGCGTTCGATTACGAGAAGGCGCTGGGCAACTACAAGACCATGCTCGGCCGTTTCGCACAGATGGGTTACGTGGTGCCGGACCTGTCGCCGCTGACCAACGAATCGCTGCCAGACACCCTGCCCGCCCACGATTTCTACTTCCGTGGCGACCAGCACTGGACGCCGTACGGTGCGCAGCGCACGGCGAAAATCGTCGCCGAGAAGGTCAAGCAGATCCCGGCCTTCGCCGACATTCCCAAGCGTGAATTCGAAACCAAACGCTCCGGGCGCATGGGCAAGACCGGCACCCTGCACAACATGGCCGGGCAGCTGTGCGGCACCAGTTACGCGATCCAGTACATGGACCAGTTCACCACCGAGCCGAAAGGCGAAGCCGGTGACGGCGATCTGTTCGGCGATTCCGGCAACCCGCAGATCACCCTTGTGGGTACGTCCCACAGCGGCAAGAACTACAACTTCGCCGGCTTCCTCGAAGAAGCCATCGGCGCCGACATCCTCAACGTCGCCTTCCCCGGCGGCGGTCTGGAAGGTTCGATGCTGCAATACCTGGGCAGCGACGAATTCCAGAAGACGCCGCCGAAAATCCTCATCTGGGAATTCTCGCCGCTGTATCGCCTCGACCAGGAAACCATCTATCGCCAGATGATGTCCCTGCTCGACAACGGCTGCGAAGGCAAAGACACGCAAATGTCCGCCAGCACCACGCTCAAGCCCGGCGGCAAACAGGAACTGCTGGTCAACAGCAAGAACCTGAACCTGCAGAACAGCGGCCATCAGGTCGACATCCGCTTCGCCGACCCCTCGGTGAAGAAACTGCAAGCCACCCTCTGGTACATGAACGGTCGCCACGAGGACATCAAGATCGAGAAACCGGAAACCTCCGACACCGACGGTCGTTTCGCCTTTGAGTTGCGCACGGACGAAGACTGGGCCTCGCAGAACCTGCTGGCAGTCGAAGTCCAGGGCCCGGATGCGGGCACCGCGCCACAGAAAGTCGAAGCGAAAATCTGCAAACGCAACGTATTCCCGGGCGCTGGGCAACAAACCGCTCAGCTCGGGCAATGAGGTCTGCCATGCGAAACCGAACGATCAAACACCTGCTTGCGCCGTCCCTGCTGACCCTGGCGATGTTCGCCGGGGCCACTCAGGCCGCCGCGCCACTGCGTCCGCCCCAGGGCTACTTCGCTGCCGTGGATAAATTCAAGACCGGCGACAAGAGCGAAGGCTGCGATGCGATGCCGGCGCCCTACACCGGCCCGCTGCAATTTCGCAGCAAATACGAAGGCTCGGACAAGGCCCGCGCCACGCTGAACGTGCAGTCGGAAAAAGCCTTTCGCGACACCACCAAAGACATCACCACGCTGGAACGCGGCACCGCCAAACGGGTGATGCAGTTCATGCGCGACGGTCGCCCGGAGCAGTTGGATTGCACGCTGAACTGGCTGACCGCGTGGGCCAAGTCCGACGCATTGATGTCCAAGGACTTCAACCACACCGGCAAGTCGATGCGCAAATGGGCGCTGGGCAGCATGGCCTCTTCGTACATTCGCTTGAAGTTCTCCGACTCCCATCCGCTGGCCCAGCACCAGCAGGAAGCGCAGTTGATCGAAGCCTGGTTCAGCAAGATGGCCGATCAGGTGGTCAGCGACTGGGACAACCTGCCGCTGGAAAAAACCAACAACCACTCGTACTGGGCAGCGTGGTCGGTGATGGCGACGTCCATCGCCACCAACCGCCGCGACCTGTTCGATTGGGCGGTCAAGGAATACAAGGTCGGCGTCAATCAGATCGACGCCGACGGCTACCTGCCGAACGAACTCAAGCGCCAGCAACGCGCCCTCGCCTACCACAACTACGCCCTGCCGCCGCTGGCGATGATTGCCAGTTTTGCCCAGGTCAACGGCGTCGATTTGCGTCAGGAAAACAACGGCGCATTGAAGCGTCTGGGTGACCGGGTGCTGGCCGGGGTGAAAGATCCCGAGGACTTCGAGAAGAAGAACGGCAAGGAACAGGACATGACCGATCTGAAAGAGGACATGAAATTCGCCTGGCTTGAGCCGTTCTGCACGCTCTACACCTGTTCGCCGGATGTGCTGGAGAAGAAACACGGGATGCAGCCGTTCAAGACGTTTCGGCTCGGTGGCGACCTGACCAAGGTTTATGACCCGTCCCATGAAAAGGGCAACAAGGGATCGTGAAAAGCGAAAGGCAAAAGCCCCTCACCCTAGCCCTCTCCCGGAGGGAGAGGGGACTGACCGAGGTGCTTATGAGAAATCCGCCGACCTGATACATCGAGTCGATCTCGATATTGGCAGCACCAGAGATCAGGCTCCCTCTCCCTCCGGGAGAGGGCGGGGGGTGAGGGTTGCGGTCGCAAGGCCACCCACAACCTTCGAAGAAACACCGTTTCACCCCTCCAACACCACGGGGGTTTGGGGGGCTTTGGCCCTTGACTGTTGGTTCAAACATGGAGAGATCGGGATGGTATTTTCATCCAACGTGTTCCTGTTTTTGTTCTTGCCGATCTTTCTCGGCTTGTACTACCTGAGCGGGCAACGCTATCGCAACCTGCTGCTGCTGATCGCCAGCTACGTGTTTTATGCGTGGTGGCGGGTGGACTTCCTGGCGCTGTTCGCCGGCGTCACCCTGTGGAACTACTGGATCGGCCTGAAAGTCGGCGCCGCCGGCGTGCGCACCAGACCGGCCCAGCGCTGGCTGTTGCTCGGCGTGGCGGTGGACCTGTGCATCCTCGGCTACTTCAAGTACGCCAACTTCGGCGTCGACAGCATCAACGCGATGATGACGTCGGTCGGTCTTGAGCCATTCATCCTGACCCACGTACTGCTGCCGATCGGCATCTCGTTCTACGTCTTCGAGTCGATCAGCTACATCATCGACGTCTACCGCGGCGACACCCCGGCCACCCGCAACCTGATCGACTTCGCGGCGTTCGTGGCGATCTTCCCGCACCTGATCGCCGGTCCCGTGCTGCGCTTCCGTGACCTGGCCGACCAGTTCAACAACCGCACCCACACCCTCGACAAGTTCTCCGAGGGCTGTACGCGGTTCATGCAGGGTTTCATCAAGAAGGTGTTCATCGCCGACACCCTCGCCGTGGTCGCCGACCATTGCTTCGCCCTGCAAAACCCGACCACGGGCGATGCCTGGCTCGGCGCGCTGGCTTACACCGCGCAGCTGTATTTCGACTTCTCCGGCTACAGCGACATGGCCATCGGCCTGGGCCTGATGATGGGTTTCCGTTTCATGGAAAACTTCAAGCAGCCGTACATCAGCCAGTCGATCACCGAGTTCTGGCGCCGCTGGCACATCAGCCTGTCGACCTGGCTGCGCGACTACCTCTACATCACCCTCGGCGGCAACCGCAAAGGCACGCTGATGACCTATCGCAACCTGTTCCTGACCATGCTGCTCGGTGGTCTGTGGCACGGCGCGAATATCACATACATCGTCTGGGGTGCGTGGCACGGCATGTGGCTGGCGATCGAGAAAATGCTCGGCCTCAACACCTCGCCGCGCAGCCTCAACCCGATCCGCTGGGCGCTGACCTTCCTGCTGGTGGTCATGGGCTGGGTGATCTTCCGCGCCGAGAACCTGCACGTCGCCGGGCGCATGTACGGCGCGATGTTCAGCTTCGGCGACTGGTCGCTGTCGGAACTCAACCAGGCCAGCCTCACCGGTCTGCAAGTGGCGACGCTGGTGGTGGCTTACGTGACCCTGGCGTTCTTCGGTCTGCGTGATCTGTACACCCATCAGCCTCCGGTGAAGACCAAACCTGTGGTCAACGTCGAAAGCGACGGCCCTGCCGGTGCTCAACCGGGTCTGATCAAGGCTGCCCCCGGCGAAAACCCGGCGAGCATCCACGAACCTGGCTACACCGTCGGCGTCGACGCCCAGGTGCAACCGGCGTACTGGACGGCGGACTGGTCGCGCTACGTGATGCGCGGGCTGATCCTGCTGCTGTTCATCGCCTCGATTCTCAAACTCTCGGCGCAAAGCTTCTCGCCGTTCCTTTACTTCCAGTTCTGAGGGATCTGCCATGACCCGCTCATTACGCATCTTCTACATCGCGCTGTTTCTGGTGACCCTGCTGGTGCTCGGTCTGTGGTCGGTGCGCAGCTTCTTCGGCTTCAGCACCAACGCCGACGCGACGGTGCTCAACGGTCGCTGGACCAAAGCCGTGGAAACCCATTACGACGATGAGTTCCCGATCAAGCGTCTGGGCACCAACCTCTGGGCCGCGCTGGATTTCAAACTGTTCAACGAAGGTCGTCCGGGCGTGGTGCTCGGTCGTGATCAGTGGTTGTACAGCGATGAGGAATTCAACCCGATCGTCAACGAAGAGCTGAATCTGCAAGGCAACTACGCGCTGGTCGAAGGCGTGCGCCAGACCCTGAAAGAGAAAGGCGTGAAACTGGTGATGGCGATCGTGCCAGCCAAGGTTCGCCTGTACCCGGAACACCTGGGTGAAGTGAAACCGGCGAGCATCCACGCCAACCTCTATCAGGACTTCCACGCCCGTGTCGCGGCCGACAAGATCCTCGCCCCCGACCTGCTCGGCCCGCTGCAAAAGGCCAAGCAGAACGGTCAGCAAGTGTTCCTGCGCACCGACACCCACTGGACCCCTGAAGGCGCGGAAATCGCCGCCAACACCCTGGCGAAAACCATCGCCGACAAGTTCCCGCTCAGCGGCGAGCCGCAGCGTTTCGTCACCACTCCGGCGGAGAAAGTCACGCACAAGGGCGACCTGCGTCTGTTCCTGCCGCTGGATCCGCTGTTCGAAAACCTGATGCCGGCCAAAGAGCCGCTGCAAAAGCGCAACACCGTGGCCGCCGCCGAGCAGCCTGCCGGTGATGACGCGCTGTTCGCCAACAGCGAAGTGCCGGTCGCGCTGATCGGCACCAGCTACAGCGCCAACCCCAACTGGAACTTCGTCGGTGCGCTCAAGCAAGCGCTGCACAGCGACGTCGTGAATTACGCCGAGGACGGCCACGGCCCGATCCTGCCGATGCTCAGCTACCTGAAAAGCGATGACTTCAAGAACAGCCCGCCACAGGTGCTGATCTGGGAGTTTCCTGAACGATATCTGCCTGTGAACAACGAAATCGGCGACGCCGACCCGCAGTGGGTCGCAGAGCTTAAACAAGCCGGCGCGCGCCAACAAAACGTAGCAAGCAACACTAACTCCGAGACGCCCGATCGGGCGCAAAACTGAAAGAGAGGTACACCATGACTTTCACTACAACTCCTCGTCGTCTCGCCAAACGCATTGCTCTGGTCGCTGGACTCAGCGTGCTGTCGGTCCAGGCCTTTGCCGGTGGCGACGCCGCGCTGTACGGCCCGACCGCACCGAAAGGCTCGACCTTCGTGCGGGTCTACAACGCCAGCAACGCCGAAGTCAGCGCCACCGTCGGTAGCACCAATCTGAGCGACGTTGCGCCGCTGGCCAGCAGCGACTTCAGCTTCATGCCGGGCGGTGACTACAGCGCCAAGGTCGGCAGCCAGACCTTGCCGGTGAAACTCGCCGGTGACCACTACTACACCCTGGTCAACAACGCTTCCGGCGCACCGCAACTGATCGAAGAACCGCCGTTCAAGAACAAGCAGAAATCCCTGGTCCGCGTACAGAACCTCAGCGACAAGCCGCTGACCCTGAAGACAGCCGACGGCAAGACCGACGTGGTGCCGAACGTGGCCGCCAAGGGCCGTGGCGAACGTGAAATCAACCCGGTGAAAGTCAGCCTCGCGCTGTACGAAGGAGACAAGAAAGTCGGCGATGTGAAACCGGTCGCCCTGGAGCGCGGTGAGGCCGCGGTGCTGTACGTCACCGGTAACGGCAGCAACCTGTCGCCAGTCTGGGTGAAACGCCCGGTGTCGACTCGCTAATCGCTCGAGCTATTAGCTACAAGCCTCAAGCTGCAAGTGAAGTGTTTCTAACTCGCCGCTTGCAGCTCCCAACTGCATTTTTAGGAGTAAACAATATGATTCCGGTGATCTTGTCAGGTGGTAGCGGTTCACGTCTTTGGCCGCTTTCGCGCAAGCAGTTTCCCAAGCAGTTTCTCGCCCTGACCGGCGAACACACACTGTTCCAGCAAACCCTCGAGCGTCTGGTGTTCGAAGGCATGGATACCCCGATCGTGGTCTGCAACAAGGACCATCGCTTCATCGTCAACGAGCAGTTGGCCAACCGCAATCTGGAATGCCAGCGCATCCTGATGGAACCGTTCGGTCGCAACACCGCGCCGGCCGTGGCGCTGACCGCGATGATGCTGGTCAATGAAGGTCGCGACGAACTGATGCTGGTGCTGCCGGCCGACCACGTCCTCGAAGACCAGAAAGCCCTGCAACGCGCGCTGGCCCTGGCCACCGTGGCGGCAGAAAACGGCGAGATGGTGCTGTTCGGCGTGCCGGCCACCAAACCGGAAACCGGCTACGGCTACATCAAGTCCACCGGCGATTCACTGCTGCCGGAAGGCGTCAGCCGCGTCTCGCACTTCGTGGAAAAACCCGACGTCAAACGCGCCACCGAGTACGTTGAGTCCGGTGGTTACTACTGGAACAGCGGCATGTTCCTGTTCCGCGCCAGCCGCTTCCTCGAAGAGCTGAAAAAGCACGATCCGGACATCTACGACACCTGCCTGCTGACCCTGGAGCGCAGCGCTCAGGACCCGGACACCATCACCTTCGACGAAGCCACTTTCGCCTGCTGCCCGGACAACTCCATCGACTATTCCGTGATGGAAAAAACCCAGCGCGCCTGCGTGGTGCCGCTGACCGCCGGCTGGAGCGATGTCGGTTGCTGGTCGTCGCTGTGGGAAGTCAACGAGAAGGATGCCAACGGCAACGTCAGCAAGGGCGACGTGGTGATCCAGGACAGCAAGAACTGCATGATCCACGGCAACGGCAAACTGGTGTCGGTGATCGGTCTGGAAAACATCGTCGTGGTCGAAACCAAGGACGCCATGATGATCGCCCACAAGGACAAGGTTCAGGGCGTCAAGCAGATGGTCAACACCCTCAACGAGCAGGGCCGCAGCGAAACCCAGAACCACTGCGAGGTCTACCGTCCGTGGGGCTCCTACGACTCGGTGGACATGGGCGGTCGCTTCCAGGTCAAGCACATCTCGGTCAAACCGGGCGCGTGCCTTTCGCTGCAGATGCACCACCACCGCGCCGAACACTGGATCGTGGTCAGCGGCACCGCCGAAGTGACCTGCGACGAGAACGTGTTCCTGCTCTGCGAAAACCAGTCGACCTACATCCCGATCGCCTCGGTCCATCGCCTGCGCAACCCGGGCAAGATCCCGCTGGAAATCATCGAAGTGCAGTCGGGCTCGTACCTGGGCGAAGACGATATCGAGCGCTTCGAAGATATCTACGGTCGCTCCACCCCGATCGAACGCGGCGTGTCGGTGAAAACCATCGCGCAGTGATCGCTCTGTAATAAAAAGCCCTCGCCCGCCCCACTGCGTCCCCTATCCGCAGTGGGTTGGGCGGGGGCTTTTTTTTCGCCAACCTCATTCAGGCTTAGGTAGGATGAAGCTTCCCTGCCCACGAGGTTTCGCGACATGTTCATCGGCGTCTTGCTGGTCATCACCTGGCTGATCCTGCTGTTGCGCTATCCGGCCAAAGCCTTGCCGGTGTCCATGGCGGCCGCCGTCGGCCTCGGGCTGGTGGCGATGTGGGTGGTGTGGCTGGACAACCGCGAGATCAAGCAACTGGCGCGGCTCGAGTTGCGCATCAGCTATTCACCCGGGCAATGCCCGGCGGACCGTCCGCTGCAACTGAAGATGAACAACGGCAACGACGTGCCGCTGACCGAGCTGCGCTGGCGTATTGCAGCTTATGCGCCGGGCGACACGGTGAATCTGGCCGACAATCAATACGCCGCCCCGCGCTATCGCGGCCCCGGCGAACTGCAGGCCGGCGGCAACTGGGAAGACTGCTTGCCGCTGCCACCGCTGCGTCCCGGCTATCGCCCGCAAACCCTGGAGTTTCGCGCCGAGCGATTGCAGGGTAGTTTCTCCGACTGATCCCCTCCCCTCACACTTTGCACAAGGAATGCGCCATGCCCGTTGCGTTGATTACCGGTTGTTCCAGCGGCATCGGCCGCGCCCTCGCCGATGCCTTCAAAAGCGCTGGCTACGAGGTCTGGGCCAGTGCGCGCAAGGCTGAAGATGTCGCGGCGCTCAGCGCCATCGGGTTCACGGCGGTGCAACTCGACGTCAATGACAATGCAGCGCTGGAACAACTTGCCGAACGGATCAACCAGCAACACGGCGGCCTTGATGTGTTGATCAACAACGCCGGGTACGGCGCCATGGGGCCGTTGCTCGACGGCGGTGTTCCTGCCATGCAGCGCCAGTTCGAAACCAACGTGTTTTCGATTGTCGGCGTGACCCGCGCCCTGTTCCCGGTGCTGCGCCGGGCCAAAGGACTGGTAGTCAATATCGGCAGTGTTTCCGGGGTGCTGGTCACGCCGTTCGCCGGCGCGTATTGCGCCTCGAAAGCGGCCGTGCATGCGTTGAGCGATGCATTGCGCATGGAACTGGCGCCGTTCGGGATTCGCGTGATGGAAGTACAGCCGGGGGCGATTCAGTCCAGTTTCGCCAAGAATGCCGGTCATGAGGCCGAACAGTTGATCAACGAACAATCACCGTGGTTTCCGTTGCGTGAAGGCATTCGGGCGCGGGCCAAGGCCTCTCAGGAGCACCCGACCCCGGCTGCCGATTTCGCCGCAGTCGTCCTCCGGGCCGTGCAATCAAAAAACACGCCACGACTGTTGCGCGCCGGCAACGGAAGTTCAACCCTGCCATTACTCGCCGCCCTGATGCCCACCGCCTTACTTCAACACATAATCTCCAGAAAATTCGGACTCAGCAAAAAACTTAACTAAACAACAACTAACACCAAGCAGGAAACATCACAAAACAAACTCCACAAACATAAAAATAGACAAACCAAAGACCTCACTATAAGTTCATCTTCAGCGAGCAAAAACACCGCTCGCCTTTTTTAAAAAGTTGGCAACTCAACTTTAATCATGGACAGAAAGAGAACTTATATGGACATTTCAAAACTGCTTGACCGCACCTTTGCATTCAATGGCGTTGCAACTTTGATGGACCTCCCGGACACGATTGACTCCGATCGCCACATCAAGGACATCAAAGTAACTACAAATGACAAGATTGTTGTCAGCGCCCAGTTTGCAATAGAGCTGATTGGCCTGCGGGGCCTCACCCGTCTGACCGCCGATGGCCAGATCGATCGCACTTTTGGAGTCGATGGCCTGGCAGCCAACAGCATCCCTTCTAGCGAGTATGTCGCCGCAGGCAAAATCGCTCTGCAGCCAGACGGCAGTATCGTCATGCTGGTAGGCCTCTACCCACACGGAGCTTCGGGCCTGATCCTCGGAGTCGAGCGCTATGACAGTGAGGGTATTCTGGATCAGCAATTCGGTGATAACGGCCTCGTTATTCTTGACGATTCTCCCGTTGGCGAACTAGAGATTGATCTGTGCCAGGTCAGCGTGCAAGCCGATGGCCAAATTCTGGTCTGCGCTACTTACTGGGATAGTTTCGAAGTTTCGTCCTGCTATATCACACGCCTGACCTCCACCGGTCAGCTGGACAAAACTTTCAATGGGTCCGGCCGGGTTAAAGTAGAAAACCGTGCCTATGTTTCGACTCAAATCCATACTCTGCAAAACGCTGATGACAACTCTTGCCTGGTGGCCGGTGGTGCGCAGATGCTGGGTATCCAGTGCGGCTTCGTGGCCAAATATAACGGCAAGGGTAAACTCGATTACAGTTTCGGCACCCCGGGAACTGCCGGTTTTACCGATATCACCATCCAGAATCATCAGGTTGTCATTCACGAAGTTTTAACCAAGGCCAATGGCAAGTTGGTAGCCGTTGGTATTGCGACTACGAATGACCTTGGAAAACGTTTTGGATTAATGGTGGGCTTGAACGCCGATGGCACGACAGATCACGAATTCAACGGTGGCCTGCCACTGCTGACCAGCATTGACCGGACTCATGGCAATGAATGGGTTTGTGCGCACTTGCAAGACGATGGAAAGATCGTTGTCAGTGGCGGCTCCAAGCGTTTGTACATTGCCAGGTTCCATGAACAGGGTGTGCTGGACACAACCTTCGGTTCGAAGGGTTTCATCGAACTCGACACCTATCTGGTCACCCGTCCGGCCAGCATGCAGGTTCAGAAAAAGGGACGCACGCTGATTTCGGGTAACGCCCTTGGCCTGGGTGTCGGCTATGGCCAGGTCTTCGCCTGCTCGGTCTGATTTAGCATGGCAAACCTCGATTACAACCGGCGAAACTGCCAGACCGGTTGATTCTCGTTGAATGCACCGCACTTGAAGCGCTCCGCGCTTCAAGTGTCACCGTTGGCGACAGGGAGTCTGTCGGTCAGCGATGTAGTCTGTCAGTGATCCACAGCGTCCTGCTTCACCACCACGGTGCAGGTAATCCCCGCCGCCAACAGCACACCCTCCGGCACTTCATCAATGTGAATCCGCACCGGCACCCGCTGGGCCAGACGCACCCAGTTGAAGGTCGGGTTCACATCGGCGATCAATTCACGGCTTTCCGGGTTATCACGGTCGTAGATGCCGCGGGAAATACTTTCCACGTGGCCCTTCAGGACTTCGCCACTCATCAGTTGCATGTCGGCTTTGTCGCCGACGCGCACGTGAGGCAGTTTGGTTTCTTCGAAGAAGCCGTAGACCCAGAACGAGTTCATGTCGACCACGGCCATTTTCGCCTCGCCGATGCGGGCGTAGTCGCCGCGATGCACATTGAGATTGGTCACATAGCCGTCCACCGCCGCCCGCACTTCGGTGCGCTTGAGGTTGAGTTCGGCCGCTTCCAGTTGCGCCTGGGCCTGTTGATAATCGGCGAGTGCCGAGTCGGCGATGTTGCTGGCGTCGTCGCGGTTTTCCTTGGAGATCACCAGGTTGTCCAGATCGGCACGGCGATGGGCGTTGACCTTGCGCATCTCCCACGTGGCCTTGCGCGAAGCCACTAGCGACTGCGCCTGCTTCACCGCGAGGCGATAGTGCTCGGGGTCGATCTGCATCAGCAGATCACCCTTCTTCACCAATTGGTTGTCACGTACCGGCACATCGACCACTTCACCGGTGACGTCGGCGGCGACGTTGATGATGTCGGCGCGCACCCGGCCGTCGCGGGTCCACGGGGTGTTCATGTAGTGCTCCCACAACGTGCGGCCGATCCACAGCGCCAGGGCCAGCACCAGCAGGGTCGCGAGCAGGCTGAAAAACTTTTTCATCAGAACGTTCTCAACGGTAGACAGTCAGCGCCATCGCGCCGAACAGACAGGTAAACAGGCTCAGGCGCAGCAGCGCCGGGTGCCAGAAAAAGCGATACAGATCGAACCCGGACAAGAATCGATCCAGCGCCCAGGCCAGTGCCGCAGCGACGAAAAACATCAGGGTCATGGTCGGCATATACACGCCGTGGAAGGCGATTTCACGAGGCATGGGCAAGTCCTTCGGGCTTGGCGATGGCGTAGGCAGCAAGGGGCGATTGCGGGTCGAGCAACGAGGTGCGGATGAAGTGCAGGTAGCTTTTCACCCGCCGCAGTGCCGAGGTATCGAAATGCGGCGCGAACGGCTCGTCGGTAGCGGCGACACGGCTGATCGCGTGATCGACGGCGACGAGTGCGCGTTCCAGATTGCTCGCATTCGGTTGCAGGAACAGCCGCACCAGCGAACGCCCCATGACCCGGATCGCCTGGCGCCATGGCTGGGATTCGGCATAGGCCGGGTGCACCGGCAGGATCGCTTGCTCCTTGCGCAGCTCGATGATCGCGTGACCGACTTCCAGCACCACGAACATCCAGCGCAGCAGGTTTTTTCTGCACCTGCGGCTGACCGGCCGCGAGACCGTAAGCCTGATGCATCAGATCGCGGGTACGGCTTTCGAAACTCGACGCCAGGCCCTTGAGCTTGCCGCTGATCGCATACACCACTTGCCCGCGCAGGTCCTGCTCCAGGCGCTGCCACAACCAGCGGCTGTTCGGCGGCAGAATGATCGCGCCCGCCGCCGCACAGACCAGCATGCCCATGACCATGGCGATGTAATCGTTGATGAAGGTGTAGGGGTTGTAGATCGTCAGGTTGTCCGGAACCGAACCGGTGCTGAAAAAGATCAGCAGCCCCAGGCCGACACCGGCGTATTGCGGCCGTGAGGCGAGGAACGAACCGAGCACGATCACCGGCGCGAGCATCACGCACAGCAGCGGGAAACCATCGATCCACGGGAAGATGAAAAACATCTCGACGAAGCCGATCAACGCCCCGAGGAACGTACCGCAGGCCATCTGGAACGCCATGCGTTTCGGGTTCGGCGTCGCCGCCGACAGGCCCACGGTGGCGGCGGCAATCAGGGTCATGGTCGCGCCGCTCGGCCAAGCGGTGGCGACCCAGTAACTGCCGAGCACGACCAGGATGAACGCGGCACGAATCCCCGAAGCCGCAGCCGCCCACCAACTGGTCTGCGGGGTGAACGGCTCGTCCCAGCGCTCGCGTTCGTGGCTGTGATCGGCCAGCGACGCGTGGGTCTGTGCATAACCGTGCAGGTCATCGACGAAGCGATAAAGCAGTTCGTACGCGGTGTGGAAATCCAGCAGCTCGGCCTCGCTCGGCCCACTCTCCTGGAAGGCCGCCCGCAGACTGCGCACCCGCGCCGGCAAACCTTCCTTGTACGCCGTCAGTGCCGTCACCAGACGCGCCGCATCCGGGCTGGTCAGGGCTCGGCCACTGAAGCCGTCGAGCACTTCGGCCAGATCCTGCAGGCCCGGCTTGATCGCCGCCACGACATGCTCTTCATCATTGACGCGCAGGCGTTCAAGCAACTGATGCAAGGCGTTGAAACGCGTGGTGATGCCCATGAACTCGCTGTTCAAACGACTGAGCCGGCCATTGCGTCGCCGCATATGCGGATCTTCGAAAACGGTCACGCTGCGCAGCCCTTCCAGCCCCACCGCTTCGGCGATGAAGCGCACGTTGCTGGCCTCGAACGACTCCGGTTTGCTGCGTCCGCGCAGGCCATCGGTGACGAACAAGGCGAACACGCCGAAGCGCTGATACAAGGCGTTGCGCATCGCCGCGCTGGCGGTCTGCGGCAGGATCGCGGCGCTGACCAGGGTCGAGCAGAGAATCCCCAGCGAAATCTCCAGCACCCGCCATACCGCCGCCATGAACGCGCCATCGGGATGGGCCAGTGCCGGCAGGCCGACCATCGCGGCGGTATAGCCGGCCAGCACAAAACCGTAGGCGCGGAAGTTGCGGCAACGGGCGGCGCCGGCCGAGCAGATGCCGACCCAGATCGCCAGCGAACCGAGGAACAGTTCGGTGTTCTGGGCGAACAGTGAAATCAGCGTGACCATCATGGCCGACCCGGCCAGGGTGCCAAGGAAGCGATAGAAACTCTTGGCGAACACCTGACCGCTCTGCGGCTGCATGACGATGAACACGGTGATCATCGCCGTGCGCGGTTGCGGCAGTTCCAGGCGCATCGCCAGCCACAGGGTCAGAAATGCGGCGATCAACACCTTGAAGATGTAGACCCAGGTCACGCCGTCGCTGCGCGCCCAGTCGAAGAAACCCCGGCGCCATTCCAGGGAGTAGAGCCAGCGCAAAGGTGCGGGCAAGGGAGTCATTAAGGCTTGCTCAGTGGTCGAGGGCTTGAAGAAGGGCCGGGGTTTTCGGTGCGGCGGTCTGTTCCGCAGTCGGCACGTCTTTACCCGCGCCAAGACCACCACCCAATGCCGTCACCAGTTCCGCATGGGCGCTCAAACGCGCCGCCTGTACCTGCTGCTGAACCTGCTGCTGTTTGAACAGCAAGGTCTGGGCGTTGAGCACGTTGAGGTAATCGGTCAGGCCGCGCTGGTAGGCGATCATCGCGATGTCGTAGGTCTTTTGCGCCGTGGCCACGGACTCGGTGGCGAACGTCTGCTGCTTGTCCATCGACTCGCGGCGGATCAACTGGTCGGAGATGTTCTTCAGCGCATTGACCAGGGTCTGGTTGTAATGCGCGACGGCGATGTCATATCCCGCCGAGGCTTCACCGAGTTCGGCACGCAGTCGCCCGCCGTCGAAAATCGGCAGCGAGATCGCCGGCCCGACGTTGTAGTTGAGCTTCTTGCCGGTCAAAAACTCCAGCGCACCACCGCCGGTGGCCATGTAGCCGAGGCTGCCGACCAGGTCGACGTTGGGGTAGAACCCGGCATGCGCGACATCAATCCCGCGCGCCTGGGCCGCCACTTGCCAGCGACTGGCGACCACGTCCGGACGCTGGCCGAGCAGCTCGGCGGGCAGCGCCGACGGCAGCTTCAGCGCCGCGCCGAGGGACAGGGTCGGACGCTGCAATTGCGCGCCGGCGCCTGGGCCTTTGCCGGCCAGCGCGGCGATCTGGTTGCGGCTCAGGGCGATTTCTTCGTCCAGTGCATCCAGTTGCCGATGGGTTTCCGGCAGCGGCGTTTCGGCCTGACTGACTTCGAAGTGCGTGCCGATCCCGCCGTTCAGGCGCTTCTGCGCCAGTTCGAGAATCTGCTGTTGCTGCTTGAGCGTCGCCGCGACGATGTCGCGCTGGGCGTAATGTAACGACAACTCGATGTAGGCGCGCACGATGTTGTTCTGCAATTCGAGCTGCGCCTGACGCGCCTCGGCAGCGCTCATGTGCGCAAGGTCTACCGCACGTTCGGTGCTGTTGCTTTCACGGCCCCAGAGGTCGAGGGCGTAACTGAAGCCCAGTGCGGCGTTATTGTCCCAGGTCGTGGTATTGGCCAGCTCGCCGGGACCGTAGAACTGGTCGGTGGGCCAGTTGTGGCGCTTGAGGGTCGACTCGCCATTGATCTGCAACGACTCGGCGGCTTCAGCGACACCGGCCATAGACCGGGCCTGACGCACTCGCGCGGCGGCCATGGCCAGGGTTGGGCTGCCCTGCACGGCCAGGTCGATCCAGTGATTGAGTTGCGGGTCGCCGTAGGCTTGCCACCATTGAGCGGTGGGCCAGTTTGCGTCACGGGCGGCGTGGGCGATGGCCTCGTCGGTGGCCAGTTCATTGGCCTCCAGAGCCTTGCCCTGCGGGGCAATCCCTCCAGTTCCGATGCAGCCGCTGAGACCTAACGAAATAGCCAGAACACTGAGCGGCAAAAGCGCTCTGTTGATGCGACGCGGCACTGCTGCGAATTCCTGAGGTGGGGGATGTTTCGAGGTGGGCGCAATTCTAGGGGGCGCCCTGAACGGCGATAAGCTGGGTTTTCTGCGAATCTTTGTTACGGTTAACGAGATAATCCCTTGGTCGGGGGTCTCAGCCCCTGAAACTTCGTGTCACAATTTGCCATCTCCCTTGAGAGCACCCCATGGACACTTTGCAAAACATGCGCGCCTTCAGTTGTGTGGCCGAAGCCGGCAGCTTCACCGCCGCCGCCGTGCAACTCGATACCACCACTGCCAACGTCTCGCGCGCGGTCTCCAATCTGGAAGCCCACCTGCAAACCCGCCTGCTGAACCGCACGACCCGACGCATCGCCCTCACCGAGGCCGGCAAGCGCTACCTGCTGCGCTGCGAGCAGATCCTCGCCTACGTCGAAGAGGCCGAAGCCGAAGCCAGCGAAGCCCATGCGCGCCCGGCCGGTCAGTTGAAAGTGCACACCATGACCGGCATCGGCCAGCACTTCGTGATCGACGCCATCGCCCGCTACCGCAAGACCCACCCGGACGTGACCTTCGACCTGACCATGGCCAACCGCGTGCCGGACCTGCTCGACGAAGGCTACGACGTGTCCATCGTCCTCGCTCGCGAACTGCCGGACTCGGGCTTCGTCTCGCAACGCCTGGGCATCACCTACAGCATCGTCTGCGCCTCCCCGGCCTACGTGAAAGCCAACGGCTGTGCACAGAAACCCAGCGACCTGCTGAACCACGCCTGCCTGCGCCTGGTGAGCCCGGTGATCCCCCTGGAAAAATGGGCCTTCGACGGCCCGGAAGGTCAGGAAATGGTCACCATCAACAGCTCGCCGTTCCTGGTGAACTCCGCCGACGCGATGAAAACTGCGATCACCAGCGGGATGGGTGTCGGTGTATTGCCGGTGTACGCCGCGATCGAAGGTTTGCGCAACGGCTCGCTGGTGCGGGTGATGCCGAACTACCGCTCACAGGAACTGAACCTGTATGCGATCTACCCGTCGCGGCAGTATCTGGATGCGAAGATCAAGACCTGGGTCGAGTATCTGCGTGGGTCGTTGCCGGAGATTCTGGCGGGGCATCAGGCGGAATTGGCGGCTTATGAAATGAGTGGGAGTCTGGCGGGGGTTCGGGTGGCGAATTGATTTGGCTGGCCTGAAAAATGAGGTGATGTTGAGGGCGCCAACCCCTCACCCTAGCCCTCTCCCCGAGGAGAGGGAACTGACCGAGTTGTTTGGGGGAGGTACGCCGACGTGACATACCGAGGTGAACTCAGGTATTAAAAAGCCCACATCCCGCACCTGCTTTGGCTTTGGCTTTGGCTTCCCACCACTCAACACAATGAGCGTTAGCTCGAGTACCGCTTTTGACTTGCCGGCCCCTTCGGCCGGCTGAGTGGAGGGATTCATCCGGGGGTGGGAGCGCAGCGACCGTGCGGCGCAGCCGCATGCATCGAGAGGAGGTGCAGCGAAGCAAACCGTAGGCGATGCCCCCGGATGAATCCCGGAACGAAGGAACCCCGAGCCAAAGCGAGGGGCCGAACGCAGGGGCCCAGACCTTTGCTTCCTTTGGGGCGTTTGCCAAAGGGAGTCGCTGTAAGAGCGAAACCGCCGGTGGCAGCACCCGCAGAAACGGATATTCACCCAAAACCCCAAAAGCCTGGTCGGCCCAGAGGCCGCCAAGACAACCCAAAACAGAAATGTTAGCTTGCTTGGCAATAAAGCCCCGAAGCCGAGCCCATAGCGATGAAAAAAACAGTCCTGGCCTTCAGCCGCATCACCCCGCCCATGATCGAACGCCTGCAACAGGACTTCGACGTCATCGTCCCCAACCCAAAGAACGGCGACATCAACGCCCAGTTCAACGAAGCCCTGCCCCACGCTCACGGCCTGATCGGCGTCGGTCGCAAACTCGGCAAGGCCCAACTTGAAAACGCCGCGAAGCTTGAAGTGGTCTCCAGCGTTTCGGTCGGCTACGACAACTACGACCTCGCCTACTTCAATGAACGCGGGATCATGCTCACCAACACTCCGGACGTGCTGACCGAAAGCACCGCCGACCTGGCCTTCGCCCTGATCATGAGCAGCGCCCGCCGCGTCGCCGAACTGGACGCCTGGACCAAGGCCGGCCAGTGGCAAGCCAGCGTCGGCGCACCGCTGTTCGGCTGCGACGTGCACGGCAAGACCCTGGGCATCGTCGGCATGGGGAACATCGGCGCCGCCGTCGCCCGTCGCGGGCGCTTCGGTTTCAACATGCCAATCCTCTACAGCGGCAACAGCCGCAAGACCGGACTGGAACAGGAGCTCGGCGCGCAGTTCTGCAGCCTTGACCAACTGCTGGCCGAAGCCGATTTCGTTTGCCTGGTGGTACCGCTGAGCGACAAGACCCGTCACTTGATCAGCCATCGCGAACTGGCGCTGATGAAGCCGAGCGCGATTCTGGTGAATATCTCCCGTGGCCCGGTAGTCGATGAACCGGCACTGATTGAAGCGTTGCAGAACAACCGCATTCGCGGCGCCGGCCTCGACGTCTACGAAAAAGAACCGCTGGCCGAATCGCCATTGTTCCAGCTGAAAAACGCAGTGACCTTACCGCATATTGGCTCTGCTACTCACGAAACCCGTGAGGCCATGGCTAACCGTGCAATGGCCAACCTGCGCAGCGCCCTGCTCGGCGAGCGGCCACAGGACCTGGTCAATCCGCAAGTGTGGAAGGGCTGAATACATGAGGGGCTGGAACAGTATTGTCCGGCCCCGATTATATCGATCTTATTTAAAAACATTCCGGCCTATTCCACTCTCGATATAGTTACACAACTTGAAAACGACTCTTTGCCCTCTCCTGTCATGCACTCTATAGAATCCCGCAAAACAGCCTGGCAATAGCCGGGCATAATAAGCGGAGAAAGTGGATGAACAGCCTCACAACGTCTCAAATAATTCGAAGAAGCAAAGTGGCAATAGTTCTCATGGTAGGCATACTGGGTATTCTTATCGTTTTCAGCAATGCGACCGACTACAACTCAAACTACATCTACATAAGCCATATCCTGAGCATGGATACGACAAATAGCCACCTGACATATCGCTCAATCAACTCGGAAATGATGCATCACCGAATCTACTGGATGATCATGACGCTGGAGACTATTTTCACGTCATCCTGCCTGATGGGTGCTTATCAACTTGCAAAAAACATCAATGCATCGGAAGAGCAGTTCCACGAAGCAAAAAAATTTGCCGTACTTGGGTTTCTGGTTGCACTGTTTGTTTATTACCTCTGTCTTCAGGTCATTGGCAACGAGTGGTTCGACATGGACCGCTCAAAAGACTGGAATGCCATGAAGTGGGCACAAAGTATTGTCGACTTTCTGGTGCCGGCTCTTATCTTTCTGGTCATGAAAGTCGACAGCTAAAATCAATGTACCGGTTTTGCGAACATTGCAACGCCGGGTTTTGGTTTACGAAACACCAGTACATTGCCCAGCATCACCAGAACCAAACCTGCCAGCGCCGGCGCCGTCCATTGATAGCCCTCGGCAAAGGCCGAAACGTTCAGCGCCACCACCGGGAACAGCACCGTGCAATAGGCCGCGCGTTCCGGCCCCATGCGACCGACCAGCGTCAGATACGCGGTGAAACCGATCACCGATCCCGGAATCACCAGATACAACAACGCGCCGATGTAGCGCGACGTCCAATCCATCTCGAACGGAATGCCTTTGACCAGGCACCACCCCGACAACATCGCCGCCCCATAGGCCATGCCCCAGGCGTTGGTGGTGAGCGGCTTGAGGCCGGCCTTCTGTTGCAGGCTCGACAACATATTGCCCGCCGAAAAACACAGGGTGCCGCATAGCGCCAGACCGAGACCTAGCAGGGTTTGCGGGCTGGCGTGATGCCCGGCCAGTTCAGGCCAGAACAACAGGCCCAGGCCAAACAGCCCCAGCGCCCCACCCATCAACACATTGCGCGCAATACGTTGGCCGAAGAACACTCGCGCATTCAGGGCGTTCCACAAGGTCGCAGTGGAAAACACCACCGCCACCAGACCGCTGGGGATCCATTGGCTGGCCGTCAGGAAACACATGAAGTTGACGCAGAACAGGCACAAGCCCTGCGCCACACAGATCAGATGCCCGCGCCGGTTCATCGGTTGCAGACGGCGGCTGAGCAGCAACAGCGCAAACAACACCAGCGCGGCGAGGCCGAATCGATAGACGATCGACACCGGAATGGCGACCACGCCCAGTTGCCACTTGAGGGCGATCCAGGTGGTGCCCCAGATCAGTACGGTCAACAAATACAACGACAGGTTCATGGCAGACACTCCTCGATTGGGTTTCAGTGTCCGTCCCAGCCATCTTCCAGCGCTTGCATAAACTTGCGCTTTTGTCGGGCCGCAGGCTGGCAGCGCAAAATCTACGGAGTAGGATGCAAGGCGTTGAAGAGAACCGACTGACCATGGCCGCCATCGATACCCTGCAAGTCTTTCAAGCGTTGAACAGCTCGCCGAACGCACGTCTTGTGCACAGCGCCGAGTTGGGTGACGGCTTGTCTGCCGCGTTGTGGACCAACCACCACGATGCACAGGATTATGAAGCACCGAGCCATCACACCCTGTCCTGCTACATCGCCGGCGGCACCGGTACGTTCCGTCGCGATCAACCCGGGCAGAAAGGCGGGCCGGACAAGCTCTGTATCCTGCCGGCCGATCACGAGTCGGGCTGGGTGATCAACGGCGATATCCGGCTGGCACATCTGTATTTCAGCGCCGAACAATTTGCCCTGGGTTGCGTCACACTGCTGGATCGCGAGCCCCGGGAAATGCAGTTGCGCGAACAGACCTTCCTCGAAGACCCACAACAAGCACAACGCTTCCGGCAGTTGCTTACGCTGAATTGGGACGAACCCGCCGAACGTTTGCTGACCAGCAGCCTTGCCCATGAACTGATCAGCCACACCCTGCTCAGTCAGGTCGGTGTGCGTCAGGGTCTACGTTTGAAAGGCGGACTGGCGCCGCATCAGCGCCGGCAACTGGTGGAGTTCATCGACAGCCAACTGGCCGAGCCGATCAGTCTCGGGCAACTGGCCGGGTTGTGTGCGTTGTCGGAATACCACTTTGCGCGGATGTTCCGGGTGAGCTTCGGCCTGCCGCCGCATCAGTATGTGCTGGCGCGGCGCTTGAGCCGGGCGCGGGAGTTGTTGCGCGGGACGGGTTTGCCGTTGGGCGAGATTGCCCTGGCGTGCGGGTTTGCCAGTGCCAGCCACTTCACCAACCGCTTTCGCCAGGTGCTGGGTGGAACACCCGGCGAATATCGCCAGGCGTTCTTGCGCTGATCAGAACTCCAGCGTGCTCGACAACGAAATCTGCCGCGAATCGCCCATCGACACGAAGAACCGGCTGGCCGCCGAGGTGTAGTAGGTGCGGTCGAACAGGTTCTTCACGTTGAGCTGAAATTTGACCTTCTGCCCTTCAACCTTGGTGTCGTACGTGGCGAACGCATCGGCCACGGTGTAGCTCGGCAGCTCGAAATCATTGACCGCGTTGCCTGCCCGCTCACCGACATATCGCGCGCCCGCGCCGACCCGCAGTTGATCGCCACCGATCACGCTGCCGAAGTCGTAGACCGCCGACAGCGAACCGGTGTTCTTCGCCACGTTTTGCAGCTTGTTGCCTTTGTAGTCCGGGTCTTCCGTGACCTCGGCGTCGGTGTAGGCGTAGCTGCCGATCATGCTCCAGCGGTCGCTGAGCTGACCGGTCAGGTCCACTTCCAGACCTCGGGAACGCACTTCACCGGCGGCACTGTAAATCGTGGTCGGGCCTTCGGCGTTGGCCACCAGCACGTTGCGTTTCTTGATATCGAACAAGGCGATGTTGCCGGTGACGCGGCCCGGAATATCGAGGCGCGCACCCAACTCCCAGGACTTGGCTTCTTCCGGCGCGATGCTGCCGTCGAGCACGGTGCTGCTGCCGCTCAGCGGAGCAATGGTGGAGTTCGGTTTGAACGACTCGGTGTAGCTGCCGTAGAACGACAACGCGTCGGTGTAGCGATACACCAGACCGGCGCGCGGCACCCACTTCTGGCCGTTGCTGTCGGTGTTGGCCTTGAATGGCACGCCTTTGCCGGCGTACTGGTCGTACTCCTGAAAGCGCCCGCCGGCCACCAGAATCCACTGGTCGTTGAGGTGAATCGAGTCCTGCAGGAACACCGAGTCGCTGCGCAGCAGATCGGTCTGCGCACTGTCCGCCGGGCTGACGGTGGAGCCGGCAACTTCACGACCGTACACCGGATTGACGTAACTGAAGGTACTCAGACTTTTCTGGCGGATCAGGTCGGCGCGGTAGATTTTGCGGTACTCGTCGTCGACGCCGAACACCAGGTCATGTTGCATGCCCAGCACCTTGACCTTGCCTTCGAGGCTGGCGGTGGTGAAACGGTCGGTGCTGATCGCGCCCTGGGTGCCGTCCATGCTGCGGGTCAAGGTGCCTTTTTTGGTGTCGATCGCTGTTACGCGAACCTGGCTGGCGTCGTAGGTTTCGCGGTTCCAGCTGTAGCCGAAGTGGGCTTTCCAGTCGTCGTTGAGTTCATGGTCGGCCTCGAAGTGGTAGAGATCCGAGCGCCCTTCCATGTCGTTGAATTTCTCATCCAGACGTTCGTTGCGCGAGATGTCCAGCGGATGGTTGGTGCGTGGGTCGATCAGCGTGCCACGATCGAACGGCGTCAGGAATTCCCGATGCTCATACGCGAACAACAGCTTGGTGCGCTCGCCGTACCAGGCCAGCGACGGTGCGATCAGGCTTTCACGGTGGGTACCGAAATTGCGCCAGTAATCTTCGTCTTCATGATCCAGCACCATGCGATAGGCCAGACCGGAGTCACCCAGCGCACCCGTGCTGTCGAACGAGCCGCCGCTGCCATTCTTGCCGTCGCCGTAGGTCGAGCCGCGCAGGGTCAGGGCGTTGTACTGAGTCAGTTCGGGTTTCTTGCTGACCATGTTGACCACGCCGCCCGGGTCCTGAATCCCGTACAGCAGCGAGGCCGGGCCCTTGAGCACTTCGACGCGATCCACGGTGGCGTTCATGCCGCGCCCCTGCACCACCGGCATGCCGTCGCGCATGATCGAGCCGTTGCGGTTGTCGCCGAAGCCGCGGGTCATCACCGAATCCTGGGTGCTGCCCAGCGTGTTGCCCTGAGTGATACCGCTGACGTTGGCCAGTGCATCATCGAGATTGCGCGGTGCCTGGTCGCGAATGACCTGGGCCGGGATCACGTTGACGGTCTGGGGGATTTCCTGGAGCGACGCCGAGGAACGCATCACGGAACTGGTTTCCGGCGGCTGGTAACTCAGCGGCTGGTTTTCCATCGAGGTGATGGTGGTCGCACCGAGGTTCAGTGTGCCCTCGATGGGCTGCGGTTCGAGCATCAAGGTATGACTGTCGGTGCGACGGAAGGTCAGGCCGGAACCGCTGAGCAATCGTTGCAGTGCCTGTTCGGCGCTCATCTGGCCATTGACCGCCGGCGCATTGAGGCCGTACGGCGCCTCGACGGTGTAGACCACGCTCTGGCCGGTCACGCGACTGAAATCGCTCAAGGCCTGCGGCAGCGGTTTGGCAGCCAGGGAAAAACTGAACTGTTTCTGTGGCTGGCTGCTGTTGCTTTCAGCGGCCTGCGCCACGCTCATCGGCAGCAATGCCAACGCCGCAAAACCCAGTGCCGAGGCACCGAACCACTGTTTGACCGAACCCGATTTTGCCCTGGACTTCATTGCTCATGACCTGTGTAGAACCGCAACGGATGCGAATGACTCGCAGTTTCAGTCACTACACGGATGGCGCCGGAATTTACCTCACTACAAATCTGAAAATATTTTCAGCGCAGGATGATCAGCTTGCCCAACACCTGATGCTGCTCGAATCCCAGAACCCCTTGCAGCGAATTCAACACCACTTGCGGATCCTTGCTCGGGAAACTCCCGCTGACCTTGCGCGCGCCCAGTTCATCGTCGAGCAACACGATGCGCCCCGGGTAATAACGCCGCAGATCCTGCACCACATCGGCCAGTGTCGACTTGTAGTAAGTCAGCCAACCCTGACGCCAGGCCAGTTGCGCTTCGCTGTCCACGGCGTGCAGTTTTTGCGCTGACCCTTCGCCATACGCCACCTGCTGGCCGGCGGTGAGAATCTGTTGTTCGGCGTCTCTTGCCGCCGTCACGCCGACGCGCCCGGACAGCACGGTGACTTGTGCGCCGTGTGGCTGCAGACGCACTTCGAACTGCGTGCCGAGCACCCGCGCCTGGCCCTTCTCGGCCTCGACCACGAACGGCTCGCCGGTGTGGGTCACGCTGAAAAATCCGGCGCCCCGACGCAGTTGAACATGCCGCTCGCCGTGACTGAAATCCACGGCGATGGCGCTGTCGGCGTCCAATGTCACTTGCGATTGATCGGCGAGAGTCACCGTGCGGATCTCACCCGGTGCCGAAACATAATCAGCGCCCAGATCTTCAATCCAGCGCTGCGGCTGCCAACCGGTGCCGAGGCTGATCATCAACAACAGGCAGGCCGCCATCGCCAGCGCTCCGGCCCAGCGCCGGACCTGTGGACGGCGCGGCCGGTCCATCGCATTCAGGTAACCCTGCAAGGCGAACGCATCTTCATCGGCCAGGGTGCGGGCCGGCCCTTCGCTCAATTCCCAGATGACTTGCGCCTGGGCATAAGCCTCGGCGTGGGCGGGATCGGCATGCAGCCATTGGCTGAAGGTCAGTTGATCGCCGGTGCTCGGGCGGTCGTGCAACAGGCTCAGCCAGGCAAAAGCCGCCTGTTCCTGAGCAGGCGTCGGCGTGACGCGGTCGGTGTGATTCACGGTGCTTTCCCTGGCAGGCGTGGCGCGGGTTCGCGCAGGCTGGCCTTGCAGGCCTCGAGGGCGCGCATCATATGTTTTTCCACGGCGCTTTGGGACAGGCCCATGGCTTTGGCGATCTCGGCGTACTTGCGCCCGTGGATGCGATTGAGCAAAAAGATCTGCCGCGTGCGCTCGGGCAAGGCACGCAACGCCGCCTCGACGTGGCGCAGATCATTACCTGCTTCTAGTGCGGCTTGCGGCTCGCTGGCGCTGCTGTCCGGTTCATCCGGCTGCCAGCCTTCGTTGACCCGCACTCGCGTGCCTTCGCTGCGCAGATGGTCGATGGCGATGTTGCCGGCGCAACGCAACAGGTAGGTGCTGAGTTCTTCGACCTGCACCAGCGGCCGGCGCCAGAAACGCAAGAAAAGATCCTGCACCAGGTCCGCCGCGGTTGCCCGACAGCCGACGCGGCGGTTCACCAAAGCTTCCATTTGTGAACGCTGGGACAAAAACACCTGCAGAAAATGCGCACGGGCGCCGTGGGGTTCGTCGTCGCGGGACTCGGGCGGATGGCTGATCAGCATGTCAGTTCAAGAACCCTGCGACAGGGCGCGGCAGCGGGCCGGTCATTGCCTGGCTTAAACCCTCTTTCATGCGTAGCCCAGGCCTCGGGCAGCGCCGGAGATCGTCGCCAGAATCACACTCGGCACCAGCAGACCGACCCACGCCGACCATGCGCTGCGACAGGCGAAGCACCAGAGCACCGCCACCAGATAGACCAGGAACGAGACGGTCATGCCGGTGACGACCGCTTCGGCGCGGTTCAGCGGCAACCACAGGGTCAGCGTGACACTGGCCAGCGCCGCGACCAGATAGCCGCCGAACACCGCCGCGAGCACACGCGACGTGACGGCCAGACGATAGGACATGGGGAGTTCGGCGAGTTTGGCTTTCATGTTTCGGCCCTGAAACGGTTAACGCCCGGCCAACGAGCCGAGACGACAGATGAGCGATATTAATGATAAATATTCTCATACGCAAAAGAGTCTGATTGCCGGCGTGCATTCGCAGCCATACAATGCGAACCATTCTTGTTCTCTAACGCATCCGCATGCGCCCGGAGTGATGCCGTTGTCGTCCGCCCACCCTGTCGAATCGCTGTATCAGGCCCATCACAGCTGGCTCACCGGCTGGCTGCGGCGCAAACTCGGCTGCCCGGACAGCGCCGCCGATCTGGCCCAGGACACCTTCATCCGGGTGCTGACTGCCCGCGAACCGCCGGTCATCATCGAGCCGCGCGCATTCCTCACCACCCTGGCCAAGCGCGTGTTGTTCAACCATTACCGTCGCCAGAATCTGGAGCGCGCCTACCTCGACACCCTCGCGCAGATGCCGGAAGTGGTCGCGCCTTCGGAAGAAGAGAAGGCGATCATTCTGCAAACCTTGATGGAGCTGGACCAATTGCTCGACGGTCTGCCGCGCGCAGTCAAACGTGCCTTTCTGCTGGCGCAGGTCGATGGCCTGACCTATCCACAGATCGCCGTTGAATTGGGCATTTCCGTGGCCACGGTCAAACGTCATCTGAATAAAGCGGCGATGCGCTGCTACTTCGCCCTGTGAACCCGCCGATGGATTTTTCATCGCAGGTCGCCGAGCAGGCCGTGCACTGGCTGCTGGAAATGCAGCAGGGCCCGTTGAACACGCGCCAGCAACAAGCCTGGCAGCAATGGATCGACGCCCACAGCGAACATCGCCGCGCCTGGGAACACATTCAGCGGGTCAATTCGCGGTTGCGCGGGTTGTCGTCTCCACTGGCCCACGCCGCGTTGAACGCGCCGAAGTCCGCCAGCCGGCGTCAGGCACTGAACCTGTTGCTGATTCTCGGCGCAGGTTCTGCGGTCACCTGGGGGATGCGCGAGCACAATCCGTTGCCATCGCTGCTGGCCGATTACCGCAGCCCGGTCGGTCAGCGACGCAAGATTTCGCTCGGCGCCGGCGGCCAGTTGCAGCTCAACACCGCAAGTGCGGCAGATGTCCGGGGCGATGGTCTGATCCGTCTGCTCGAAGGCGAAATGCTGCTGACCGCCACTCAACCCTTCGAAGTGCAAACCGCCCAAGGCCTGCTGAAAACCCGAGGGGCACGGATCAATGTGCGGCAGTTTGCCGACCACACGCAGGTTGCGTTGTTTGAAGGTCGGGTCGAGTTGAGCACACAGGGTCGCGCGCCGATGTTGCTGCCGGTCGCACGGCAATTGAGTTTCAGCGCCACCTCTGTCGGCGAAGCCAAACCGCTGGATGCCAACAGCGGCGCCTGGGCCGACGGCATGCTGGTGGCCGCGCACATGCGCCTGGGTGACTTCCTCGACGAACTCGGCCGTTATCGTCGCGGGCAACTGCATTGCGATACGAAAGTGGCTGACCTGCTGATCTCCGGGACTTATCCACTGGACGACAGCGAGCGGATTCTCGACCTGCTGGAAATCAGCCTGCCGGTAAAAGTGAAGCGCTTTACCCGCTACTGGGTGACGGTCGAAGCCAAGGTTTGATCCATCGCAAAAAATAAATGAGCCGTTTTTCAGATCTGGCGTGACAGAGAAGGAAAGCCCCCTTGATTCAACCTTCTCAGGACCGTCCTCCATGCACCCCACCCGCCTCACGCCGCTGGCCCGAACCCTGCGCAATCTTGTCCTCGGCGCCAGCCTGAGCTTCAGCGCCCTGCCCCTTGCGCAGGCTGCCGACACCAAGGCTTACCACATCGCCCCGTCGTCGCTGGAAAACGCCCTCAACCAGTTCGGCCGTGAAGCCGGCGTGCTGATCTCGTTCGGCTCGCAGGTCACCAGCGGCGTGCAGAGCCGTGGACTGGAAGGCAACTACACAGCGGAACAAGGTCTAAACGCGCTGCTCGAAGGCACCGGCCTGCAAGCTCGCGCCGAAGGTGGCAATGCTTTCAGCCTGCAGCCGTCGAGCGATACGGCGCTGGAGCTGGACACCTCGAAAGTGGTCGGCGACTGGCTGGGTGAAGCCGCGCAGGTCAACGTCTTCGAACATCCCGGTGCCCGTGACGTGATCCGCCGCGAAGAATTCGAACGTCAGGGCGCGACCCAGGCCCGCGACGTGCTCAATCGCATTCCCGGGGTCAACGCCCCGGAAAACAACGGCACCGGCAGCCACGACATGGCGCTGAACTTCGGCATTCGCGGCCTCAACCCGCGCCTGGCCGCGCGCTCGACCGTTTTGATGGACGGCATTCCGGTGCCGTTCGCGCCTTACGGTCAGCCGCAGTTGTCCTTCGCGCCGATCAGCATGGGCAACATGGACGCGGTGGATGTCGTGCGAGGCGGCGGCGCCGTGCGTTACGGCCCGCAGAACGTCGGCGGCGTGGTCAACTTCGTGACCCGGGCGATTCCGGACGAGCCGACCGTCAAGGGCGGCTTCCAGACCGAAACCAGCCCATCGTCCAGCCATGACGGCTTCAAGACCAGCGCCAATCTGCTGGCCGGCGGCACCAACGAGAACGGACTGGGCGGTGCCCTGCTGTACTCCGGCACGCGCGGTGGCGACTGGCGCGAACATAGCGACACGGAAATCGACGACCTGATCCTCAAGGGCAAATACCAGCTCGACGAAGCCAACAGCTTCAACGCCATGGCCCAGTATTACGAAGGCAAGGCCGACATGCCCGGCGGTCTGAATGTCGCCGACTACGATGCCGACCCGTATCAGTCGACCCGCCCGAAAGACCAGTTCTGGGGCCGTCGCACGATGTTCAATTTCGGCTATCGCTATCAGGAAGATCGCCGCGAGTTCACCGCCAACACCTTCTTCACCAAGACCCTGCGCAGCGGTTATCTGGATCAGGGCACGTTCCTGTCGCTGTCGCCGCGCGAATACTGGGTTCGCGGTCTGGAAACCCGTTTCGCCCAAGGTTTCGACCTCGGCCCGACCAGCCATGAAGTCGGCGTCGGCTATCGCTACATCAACGAGGCCGGTCACGAACTGCGCTATCGCACGCCGATTGCCAGCAACCAATACCCGACCACCAACAGCCGCAACGACCGCGACACCCGTGGCGGCACCGAAGCCAATGCGTTCTTCGTCGATGACCGCATCGACATCGGCAAGTGGACGATCACGCCGGGCGTGCGCTACGAGATGATCGAGTCGCAACAGACCAACAACCTGACCAACGTCAAATACAAGGGCGACTACAACACCGCACTGCCGGCGCTGAACGTGCTGTATCACCTGACCGACAGCTGGAACCTGTACGCCAACACCGAGGGCTCCTTCGGCAGCGTGCAATACAGCCAGATGCCCAACCGCGTCAGCAGCGGTGAAGTGAAACCGGAGAAGGCCCGTACCTGGGAACTCGGCACCCGTTACGACAACGGTGCATTGCGCGCGGAAATCGGCGCGTTCCTGATCAACTTCGACAACCAGTACGAAAGCAACCAGACCAACGATTCGGTGATCGCCCGTGGCGAAACCCGCCATCAGGGCATCGAGACCAGCGTCAATTACGCGCTGGATGACTTGAGCCCGGCGCTGGCCGGCTTCGATGTCTACGCCACTTACGCCTATGTCGACGCGACCATCCGCGAAGACGGCCCGAACAAGGGCAACCGTGTGCCGTTCTCGTCCAAACACAAAGGCACGATCGGCGTCGGTTACACCGAAGGGCCGTGGAAACTCAACCTGGACAGCAGCTTCCAGAGCGACCAGTTCGCCGACAACGCCAACACCTCGAAAGAAAGCGCCGACGGCAGCACCGGCAAGATCCCGGGCTACATGCTGTTCAGCAGCCGTGCCGGGTATGACTTCGGCCCGCAGCTGTCGGACCTGAACGTGGCGGTGGGGGTGAAGAACATCTTCAACACCCAGTACTTCACCCGTTCGTTCGATGACAACAACAAGGGCAAGTATGTCGGTGAGCCGCGCACGGTGTATGTGCAGACATCCGTTGCCTTCTGATAACAACATGCACCTTGCCCTCTCCCCAAGGGAGAGGGGTTTCAAACCCGCCACAAACAAAAACGGGCCTGCAATTGCAGGCCCGTTCTCATTGGGTGACTTATAAAATCAGCGCATCAACTGTTGATCGCTGCCTGTTCGTTTTCCAGAAACTCTTCCTCCAGCAACCGGTCATTCGCCTTTCTTTCGAACGGCACCACAGCGGCTCGCGGTTTGCCCCGCAGTTTGCCAAACAGGTGCTCCAGCGCGTGCTCCAGTTTTTCGGCTGCACCATCGATCGCCTGTTCCAGCGAATCGGCTTTGTGGGTGACGGAAATCGGTTGATGGCCTTTTGGCCGCGCCTCCAGCTGGCAGCGCAAGTCATGGGGACCCGGCTTGTCACCGTTCTCGTCGCTCAGATGGACTTCGACACGGGTCAGGTCTTCCTCATAACGGTCGAGCGTGCTCTCAATTGTGGTTCGTACCCACTCCTCCAGTCGTTTGCTGCTTTGAATATGGTTGTCGCTGTTGACTTGGATTTGCATAGTTCATCCCTTATTTCAGCTAGCTCGCAAGAGGCCTTGAACAGGATTTCGTGACCTCTTGATTACAACAATCGGCCCGCTTGACGAACATTTCAACCCCTGAAAAAAGATAAATATTCATACGCAAAAAAAGCCGGACAACCGAGTGAAGCGCTGGTAAGGTCGGGAGTTGGGTCGCCCCGTCACCCTGAAAAATCTGCTCACAATTGGCCATCACCCAACGGGTGCAGGCTACGAAAAATCTCCGCCTCTTCCACCAGCCAGTCATGCACCGCGCGCACGCCCGGATGGCTCAACGCCCCCGGCGCATAGAGCAAGACATAGCGCTTGTGATTGGGCACCGAAATCCCGAACGGCACGATCAACGTCCCCCGCTCCAGCTCGTCGTTGAGCAACGTGCGCCGGGCAATCGCCACGCCCATGCCGGCAATCGCCGCTTCGATGGTCAGGTGGTTGCGGTTGAACGTGTGCCCACGCCGTACGTCGGCACCCTCGAAACCGACAGCGTTGAGATAGAACTCCCACTCCGCATACTCATAACTGCCGCGCCACGCGGTGATGTCGTGCAGCAACGGGAAATGCACCAGATCCGCCGGCCCGTGCAGCGGTGGCCGCCCGCGCAGCAGGCCCGGCGCGCACACCGGGAAAATCTGCTCGTCGAGCAAGGCTGTGGATAACAGGCCCGGATAACTGCCGTCGTTCAAGTCGATGGCCAGGTCGAAATCCCCTTCATGCAACGGCACGCTGCTGTCTTCGGCCACCAGCCGCAGCTGGATGTCCGGGTAACGTTGTTGCAGGCGCGGCAGGCGCGGGGTCAGCCATTTGCTGAGAAACGATGGAATCGAACGGACTCGCAGAATCCCGCTGATCATCCCCGCATCCAGGCGACGCAATTCCGCATCGATGCTGCCGTAAGCCTCGTTGACCGTAATCGCCAGTCGCTGCCCTTCCGCGCTCAGCTCCACACCCCGCGCGCGACGGTGAAACAGGCGAAAGCCCAGGCGCTCTTCCAGTTGTCGGATTTGTTGGCTGACCGCCCCCGGCGTGATGTGCAGTTCTTCGGCACAACGGGTGAACGACAGGTGCCGCGCGGCACAGGAAAACACCTGCAGCCAGACGTAAGTCTGGGCATGCAATTGACGGCTCATGGTTTAGTCCTGCTAAAGGCTTACTTAGGAAGTTTCGTTAGTCACGCTGAAGCGAGGTAGGCAGTATCGCCGACATTGCGCTTGTCCTACAAAAAATGGCGGCGATTCCTACTCCATTGCTTGTAAGGCTTTAGCATGGCTATCAGTGTTTTCGATCTATTCAAAGTCGGCATCGGTCCGTCCAGTTCCCACACCGTCGGCCCGATGCGCGCCGCCGCGACCTTCGCACAGGCCCTGATCGACCAGCATTTGCTGGTGGATGTGAAGCGGGTCGAAATTCGCTTGTATGGCTCGCTCTCGGCCACCGGCGTCGGTCACGCCACCGACCGCGCAACGGTCATGGGCCTGATGGGCGAGTGGCCGGACAGCATCGATCCGTCGACCATCGACCCGCGTATCCAGCAACTGCGGGAAACCGGCCAACTCTGCCTGGCCGGGCAGCGAAACATTGCCTTCAACTGGCAACACGATCTCCTGCTGCTGGACGAGAGCCTGCCCTACCACCCCAACGCCATGTCGCTGACAGCCTTTGGCGAAACCGCCGAGCTGTTCACGCAAACGTACTACTCGGTCGGCGGCGGTTTCATCATCGAGGCGGCCGAAGCCGAATCCGGCGTAGCACCGACCGGTGACGTCGAGTTGCCCTACGATTTTTCCAGCGCCGTCGAACTGCTGGCGCTGTGCAAGCAGCACAACCTGCGGGTTTCCGAACTGATGATGGCCAACGAACGGGCCTGGCGCAGCGATGCCGAGATCCGTCAGGGCCTGCTGCATATCTGGTCGGTGATGCGCGAATGCGTCGAGCAAGGTTTGCGTCACGAAGGCGTGCTGCCTGGTGGTCTGAATGTTCCGCGCCGTGCGGCGAAATTGCACCGCAGCCTGCTGGAAATCGGCAAACCGAACGTCATCAGTTCGACTCTGTCGGCGATGGAGTGGGTCAACCTGTTCGCCCTTGCCGTCAACGAAGAAAACGCCGCCGGCGGGCGCATGGTCACCGCGCCGACCAACGGTGCTGCCGGGATCATCCCGGCCGTCCTGCACTACTACATGAAATTCAATCCGGACGCGTCGGACGATGACGTGGTCGCGTTCTTTCTGGGCGCGGCCGCCGTCGGCATCCTGTGCAAGAAAAACGCCTCGATCTCCGGCGCCGAAGTCGGCTGCCAGGGCGAAGTCGGCTCCGCTTGTGCGATGGCCGCTGCGGGTCTGGCCGATGTGCTCGGTGCTACGCCGGAGCAACTGGAAAACGCCGCCGAAATCGGCCTGGAACACAACCTCGGCCTGACCTGCGACCCGGTCGGCGGCCTCGTGCAGGTGCCATGCATCGAGCGCAACGCCATCGCTGCGGTGAAGGCGATCAACGCTACGCAAATGGCTCTGCGCGGTGATGGCAAACACTTCATTTCCCTCGACCGGGTGATCCGCACCATGCGCGATACCGGCGCCGACATGCATGACAAATACAAAGAGACTTCACGGGGTGGCCTGGCCGTGAGCTGGGTGGAGTGCTGAGGAGCGCTCCCTGACCGCCTGTAACACGTGAGCCCGAGCAAGAATAATAACGAGGCAAAAACGATGACCGATGTACGTACACCTGCTGCCGAAAGTCCTGCTGTAGACCGCACACGCAATAACGAAACCGCCCACAAGGGCTGGAGCAAATTCGACACCACCTGGATGCTCGGCCTGTACGGCACCGCCATCGGTGCCGGTACGCTGTTCCTGCCGATCAACGCCGGTGTCGGCGGCTTCTGGCCGTTGCTGATCCTGGCATTGCTCGCGTTCCCGATGACCTTCTTCGCGCACCGGGGCCTGACCCGCTTCGTGCTGTCGGGCCGCTCCGGTGACATCACCGAAGTGGTGGAAGAACACTTCGGCATCGGTGCCGGCAAACTGATCACGCTGCTGTATTTCTTCGCGATCTTCCCGATCCTGCTGGTGTACAGCGTGGCGCTGACCAACACCCTGAGCAGCTTCCTCGAACATCAATTGCACATCGCTCCGCCGCCGCGCGCGGTGCTGTCGCTGGCCCTGATCCTCGGTCTGATGGCCATCGTGCGTTGCGGTCAAAGCGTCATCGTCAAAGCCATGAGCGTGCTGGTGTATCCGTTCGTCGCCGCGTTGCTGCTGCTCGGCATCAGCCTGATTCCGAACTGGAACGGCGCATTCTTCGCCAGTGCTCAAGAACCGATGGAAATGTCGGTATTCCTCAAGACCCTGTGGCTGGCGATTCCGGTGATGGTGTTCTCGTTCAACCATTCGCCGATCATTTCCGCGTTCGCCGTCGAGCAGAAACAACGCTACGGCGATCAGGCCGAACGCAAGAGCAGCGGCATCCTCGCCATGGCCCACGGCATGATGGTGGTGACGGTGATGTTCTTCTGCTTCAGCTGCGTGCTGGCGCTGTCGCCGGCGGATCTGGCAGCGGCCAAGGCGCAGAACATTTCGATCCTGTCGTACCTGGCCAACCACTTCCAGACCCCGGTCATCGCCTACGCCGCGCCGCTGATCGCGCTGGTGGCGATCACCAAATCCTTCCTCGGCCACTACATCGGCGCCAGCGAAGGATTCCAGGGCATGATCGTCAAAAGCCTGCGCGGTCGTGGCCGGGTGATGTCGGCGAGCTGGCTGAACCGCGCCACTGCGCTGTTCATGATCCTCAGCTGCTGGGCCGTGGCGACCTTCAACCCAAGCATCCTCGGCATGATCGAAACCCTCGGCGGGCCGGTGATTGCCTGCCTGTTGTTCCTGATGCCGATGTACGCGATCCGCCGCGTGCCAGCCTTGCGCCAGTATTCGGGCCAGGTGTCCAACGTGTTCGTGGTGCTGATCGGCCTGATTGCACTGTCAGCGATCATCTACTCGGTTCTGCCCTGAATCGGGCCGCAAACGAAGAAGGCGAGCCATGGGCTCGCCTTCTTTTTGGCCGGTTTCATTGTTCGACAATATTCCCGGCATGTCCCTTGCTACATCGCTGAAGGAGACAGGACCACGGAATGGCCGACGGTCAGGTTTGGCGAACCAACCCGATCAAGGCCGGTCAACAACTGCACGTTCAATCAGGCGGTGACGCATCATGGACAATCCTTTTCAGATCATTACCGATGCTTTCGCGCCGGACTATCAGATCAACCTGAGCATTCAGGGCCTCGACGGCAGCATCATGCTGACCCTTTCCAACGGCGGCCGGATCGTCGCCAAACGGATGATCAGCGCCGAACAGCGCAACGATCCCAAACGCCTCAAGCGACTGGTGCAAAGCATCCAGTTCGGCATCGCCATCGAACAGGGCCACAGCGCCATGGCGATCCTAGAAGCGATGACCCGTGGCGACGGGCTCACCCCGCCACCGCGGCAGATCAAGGGCCAGCATCGACCCTCGATCGGTCTTTAGAGCTCGCCCTTCTCGATTTCCGGGTGTTCACCGGAACCCGCACCGAGCTTGCGTTGCGGCTTCTCGATTTTCACCGAAGGAAATTGCGACGAGGCGTAGCGCACCACCAGGATCGAGAACGCCAACAGCAGAATCCCGCCGCACAGGTAGATGATGCCCATGTCCGGCGGATTGTGGTGCGAGACGTTGGAGATCAGCAGGCGCGTCAGTGCGGTGATCGCCACGTAGATCAGGAAGCGCACCGGCATATGGTTGGTCTTGAAGTAAATCCCGACCATCGCCCCCAGTTCCAGATAGATGAACAGCAACAGAATGTCATCGATCTTGATATGCCCTTCCTCGAGCATCCCGAGAAATTCCATCACCGCCGCCCAGGCGGTCACCGCACCAATGGCGAACAGCGCCAGGTAGTGGAAGGTCTCGACGAACAGGTTGCCCAGGGACTCGGCCAGTTGATGCACGTTTTGCCGCAGTTTCTCGGCCCAGTTGATTTTCACGATGAAGGTTCCTTAGCCCGGTTCGAGCGGATGTTGCTTGCTGGACGTGACGGTTATTGCGCACGTACACAGATGCATGCAGAAAAGAGGCCACGCCATCATGGCGAGGCGCCGCGAAACCTGCGCCGTGGCGTTTGGTCGCACCTGTGCACAGGCGTCAGGCTGACAAAATCCGAATCCGGTCTACATTAAAAAGCCACTACCCAAAGCGCAGGGATTCGCTTATCCTTTCGCTGTATATAGATACAGTAGTCGCAAAGACAACTTAATGTGAAGGCATGTGAGGTGGTGAATGGCCGTCGAAGTGGTATACCGCAGCAGCCGAGATCTGGAGCGCTTGTTCATGGATAAAGCCGAAGCTGACCGTCATGACAAAATGCTCGAACTGGCCGAACTGTTGGCCGAAGTGCTGGAAAAAGCCGTTCCCTCGTTGAGCGAGCAGCAAGTGGAAGAAGTCGGGATCTACATGGCGAAGAACCGCGATGTGTTCGCCCGGGCGTTCAAGAGCCAGCCTGATGCCCTCTCGGAGCTGATCAACGCACCGGTGGCACCGGTTGTAGCGACCGAGACGGCAGACGCAGCCGAACCGGCAGAAGCGCCGGCCAAACCCGCCAAGGCGGCGAAGGCTGCAAAGTAAGCGACACTTGAATTGAATAGCCCCTGAGTTGAATGACTCAGGGGCTTTTTCATGTCCGGACAAATCTCAGCGATACAACACTTTCTCCGCCAGCTCGTCCGCCACCCGCGCCGGTGAACGCTTTTCTGCCTGGGCGTGAGCAAACACTTCGGTCAGCCGCGAACTGATCTTCGACAGGTGCGCGGTGATGGTTGTCAGCTCTTCGCCCCGATGCTTGAGGGAAACGTAGATCAGCCCGCCGGCATTGATCACGTAGTCCGGCGCATACAGGATGCCCCGCCGCTCCAGTTGATCGGCGACATCCAGATGTGTCAGCTGATTGTTGGCCGAGCCTGCCACCGCCGAGCAGCGCAACTGGGTGACCGTGTGGCTGTTGAGCACACCGCCCAGTCCGCACGGTGCAAGGATGTCGCACGGCGTGCTGAGCAAGGCGTCGTTGGCAATCGGATGAGCATTGAGCTGTTCCATCGCCAGTTGCACCTTGCCGTGGTCGATGTCGCTGACCAGCAGTTCGGCGCCGGCGGCATGCAGTTGTTCGGCCAGTGCGTAACCGACATTGCCCAACCCCTGAATCGCCACGCGCAAGCCTTCGAGGTTGTCGCTACCCAACCGCGCCATGGCGGTAGCGCGGATGCCAGTGAACACGCCCATTGCCGCGTGTGGCGCAGGGTCGCCGGCGGACGTGGTGCTGGTGACATGCTGGGTCTGCTGGGCGATGCAGTCCATGTCCGCCACCGAAGTACCGCTGTCGATGGCGGTGATGTAGCGGCCGTCGAGTTGATCGATGCAACGTCCGAATGCTTCGAACAGCGCACCACGATTTTCCACATGGGCCGGCCGCACGATCACGGCCACCCCGCCGCCCTGGGCCAGGCCGGCCAGTGCTGCTTTATAACTCATGCCCTGGGCCAGGCGAATGGCGTCCGCGACGGCGGATTCATCGTTCGGATAGGCAAGATAACGACACCCGCCCAGGGCTGGCCCGAGGCGACTGTTATGGATGGCAATGACCGCCTTCAATCCGGACACCGGATCAACGCTAAGGTGCAGCGATTCCAGGCGAGTGCTTTGCATGAGAGCGAACATCGGCAGGCTCCCGAATCACTTCTGGTAGTCGCCAGTATAGGCTTGCGCCCAAAAATTGCTGAAGCGCACGGGAATAAGGCCCGACAGCGACCAATGCGTTGCGGCATAACCCGATGGCAGAGCGGCGCGGTACTGGACGAATGTCAGAGACGGGGCTAAAACGAGGCATTCTCCGGAGATTTCGATGAGTCCGCGCCAACGTTTTTTCGAGTGTCTGCACCGTTCACCGCCTGCGCTGCTGGAGGCAGCGTTGTGGATGGCCGCCGAGCACGATAAGCACGTCGATCCCGATGCGCTGTTGCAGGATTTCATCGAGCTGCAACAACGGGTCAGCTTTGGTTTGCCGTTGTTGCCGGTCAGCGAACTCGCGCAACCGCTGTTGCGGCGCATGGTCGAGCTGGGCTTCGCGCAGGATGACTTTGCTCCAGTACGCCCGCAGGCCGCGCTGCTGAACAAGGTGTTACAGACCCGCCGCGGTCAACCGCTGGCCCTGGCGCTGATTGCGCTGGAACTTGCCCGAGGCCTGGAGATTCCGCTGGTGGGCGTGAACTTCCCCGGGCATTTCCTGCTGAAGGTCCCCGGCGCCGATCACCTGCTTGATCCGTGCGGTGGACGGCGCCTGTATCCGAACGATTGTCGCGAGCTGCTGCATCGCCAATACGGCCACCAGATGCAACTCAAGGCCGACCACCTGCTGACCGCCACGCCGCTGCAAATGCTACAGCGCCTGTCGCGCAACCTGCGTCAGTTGCATCTGACCCACGATGACTACATCGCGGCGCTGATCGATGCCGAACGCGTGCTCGAACTGGGCAATGCCAGCGCCGCCGACTACCTGGCCCGGGCCAGTCTGTATCAGCGTCTCGACTGCCCGAACGCCGAGCGTTTCGACCTGGAACACGCGCTGCTGCTCAGTGACGACCCGATTCAGCGGCTTCGCCTGACGGAGCGGCTGGGGCATCTGCCGCCCAATTCGGTGGTGCACTGACTGACGCCGCTGAAGGCGAACGCACCTGAATGATCAGCAACGCCGCGATCACGGCCGGAATCGCGCAGAAGAAGAAAATCTGCTCCACCGGAATGTGCATTGCCAGCAACAGGCTGCCGAACAGCGGCCCGAGAATCGAGCCGAACCGCCCTACCCCCAGCGCCCAACCGGTGCCGGTGGCACGTACGTGGGCCGGATAGAAATTGCTGGCGAACGCATTGAGCGTCAGTTGCCCGCCGATGATGCAGAAGCCCGCCGCAAACACACAGGCCACCAGATAGCGCGGGTTGTCGTGATTCAGGCCCAGCAGAATGGTGCACAGCGCTGCACCGGCCAGTACCCCGGACAGCAGACGCACCTTGCGTTTCAAACGGTCGGCGAACCACGCCATGCAGATCGCGCCCAGCGTACCGGCGAACAGGAACATCGACGTCACCAGGTTCGCTTCATTGAGTTTCAGGCCACTTTCCAGCAGCAGTGACGGCAGCCAGCTGATCATGAAATACAGCAGGATCAGGCTGACGAAAAAGGTCGACCAGATCAGCAAGGTCGGACGCGCATAACCGTTGCGGAACAATTCAACCACGGTCAGTTTGCTGCCCTGCTCGCGCTCGTTTTGTTCGACCGATGCGGCGGGCGGTTGCCAGTCCGGCAGCATTCGCGCGGTGACCTTGCGCAGGCGCGCATACGGCGGTGCGTCACGCAGCAGACGCGGCAAGGACTCCGGCAGCATCCACCAGAGGAACGGGAACAGCAGCAACGGCGTGACACCGCCGGCGAGGAACACCGCTTGCCAGCCAAAACGGTCGATGAACCCGGCCGCCACAAAACCGCCTGCCGCCCCACCGAAAGAAAAACCGCACGCCGCCAGCGTCACCATCAGCGTACGCAGGCGTGGCGGCGAATATTCCGACATCAACGCCATGGCGCTGGGCATCGCGCCACCCATTCCGATGCCGCAGATGAAACGCGCGATCATCAGGGTGTTCAGGGAATCGGCGAACACCATCAGCACGGTGAGGCTGGCGTAGATCAGTACACAAGCGAGCAGAATCCGCCGCACGCCGAAACGGTCGGCCAGTGGCGTCACGGCAAGCGAGCCAAGCGTCAGGCCCAGCAGGTTGGCGCTGAACACCGGGCCAAACGCCGACTTCTCCAGGCCCCAGTCCTGCGCCAGCGCCGGCACCACGTAACCGAGCACCTGGGCGTCATAGCCGTCGGTGACCAGCAGCAAGGCGAGAAGAATCAGGAGCAACCACTGAAAGCGGGACACAGGACGGGCGTCGAGTGCCGCCCGGAAGCTGGCAATCTGGTTGTGCATCGCAAGGTACCTGTTTTGTTTTTATGATTTTTTGCAGGTAACCGGAATGGCTCCCGTGCGTTGCGCGGGAGCCATCAAATGCTACTTCGGCGTGTCCGGCTGATTCGCCGGATGCGCCGCAATGAACGCCGGATGTTCAGCGGCCAGCGCTGCCACGCGACGAATCCGTGGGTAGGCCTCAAGCGAAACGTTGAAACGCTCGGCCGCGTACAACTGCGGAATCAGGTACACGTCAGCCACGCACGGCCACTCGCCGAAACAGAAGCCGCTATCGCCGATCAACTGCTCCACCGTCGCCAGCCCCTGACCGATCCAGTGAGCGATCCACTCGTTGACCTGCGGCTCGTCATGGCCCAGACCCCGCAGGCGATTGAGCACGCTGACGTTGTGCAGCGGATGCGCATCGCAGCCGATCACCGCCGCCACGCCACGCACCCGGGCGCGGGCAACGAGGTCTTCGGGCAGCAACGGCACCTGTGGATAACGTTCTTCCAGATACTCGATGATGGCCGGCGACTGAATCAACAACTTGCCGTCGTCAGTGCGCAAGGCCGGCACCCGGCCCTGGGGGTTGATCGCCAGATACGCCGGTTGCCGATGTTCGCCTCCGGGCGGTGCGATCAGGTTGACCGGCAGCGCCTGATAGTCGAGGCCCTTGAGTGCCAGCGCGATCCGCACCCGGTACGACGAGGTGGAGCGGTAATAGGTATAGAGATCCATGTGCCGCTCCTGTCAGCGCGCCGCCAGCACGGTGCCACGGCATTCGCCGAAACCGATGGAGGCAAAACCTTCGCGGGCACAGCGGGCGCGCAGGATGATTTCGTCGCCGTCTTCAAGGAATTTGCGCACCTCACCGGACGCCAGTTCAATCGGCTTTTTGCCGCCCTCGGTGATTTCCAGCAGGCTGCCGAACTGGCCGTTTTCAGGGCCGGACAAGGTGCCCGAACCGAACAGATCACCGGCCTGCAACTGGCAGCCATTGACGCTGTGGTGCGCGACCATTTGCGCGACGGTCCAGTACATGTAGCGGGTGTTGCTCAAAGTCAGGCGATGGGCCGGCAGGTTCTGCTCGCGCATTTTCTCGGTGAGCAGCAGCACTTCCAGCTCGATGTCGAAACCACCGCCATCCTGATCGCGCTTGTCGAGCAGGTACGGCAGCGGCTGCGGATCGCCTTGCGGACGCGCCGGTTGCGCGGTGCGGAATGGCGCCAGCGCTTCGGCGGTCACCACCCATGGCGAGACGCTGGTGATGAAACTCTTGGACAGGAACGGGCCGAGCGGCTGGTATTCCCAGGCCTGGATGTCACGGGCCGACCAGTCATTGAGCAGGCAGAAACCGGCGATGTGTTCGGCAGCATCGCCAATGGCAATCGGCTCGCCCATCTCGTTGCCCTGACCGATCCAGATGCCCAGTTCCAGCTCATAGTCCAGACGAGCGCACGGGCCGAAGGTCGGCTCGGTCGCACCCGCCGGTAAGGTCTGGCCTTTCGGACGGCGCACGTCGGTGCCGGAGGCGCGCACGGTGGAGGCACGACCGTGGTAGCCGATCGGCACGTGTTTGTAGTTCGGCAGCAGCGGGTTGTCCGGGCGGAACAGTTTGCCGACATTCTGCGCATGCTCGATGCCGACGTAGAAGTCGGTGTAGTCACTGATGCGCGCCGGCAGGTGCAGCTGGCAATCGGTGGCCAGCGGCAGCAGTTTTGCGCCCTGGGCTTCGATGTTGCCGCGATGGGTGCTGCCTTCGCTGAACAGTTCCAGCAGTCGTTCGCGCAACGCAACGCGAGCTTCGCGGCCGAGCTCGAAGAATGCGTTCAACTGACCGCCCTGCATGGCTTCAACTGCACTGCGCGCGGCGCCGTCGAACAGCCCCGCCTCCAGCGCCACTTGCAGATCGAAGATGTGCTCGCCGATCGCCACGCCCGCGCGCGGTGCCGAGCCATTGAAGCTGAACACGCCCAGCGGCAGGTTCTGCAACGGGAAATCGGTGTGGCCGTTGGCCGAAGCGACCCAACTGCGGGTGATGGAATTCTGAGTCATGGATTATCTCCGGGTCGGGTCGAACGTGGCGGGCAGCGTGGCCCAGCAGGCGTCGTAAGTGGATTGCAGTTGCGGACAGTCGAGGGCGAAGCGGCTTGGGCGCAGTACCTGGCTGGTCTCGAACATGAAGGCCATGGTGTTGTCGATCTTCGCCGGTTTCAGGTCCGCGTTGATGGCTTTGGTGCAAGTCTCGCCGTCCGGTCCGTGAGCGCTCATGCAGCTATGCAGGGACGCGCCGCCAGGCAAGAAACCTTCGGCCTTGGCGTCGTATTCGCCCTGGATCAGACCCATGAATTCGTTCATCAGGTTGCGGTGGAACCACGGCGGACGGAAGGTGTTCTCGGCCACCATCCAGCGCGGCGGGAAGATCACGAAGTCGAGGTTGGCCAGACCGTGGACGCTGGTCGGCGAGGTCAGCACGGTGAAGATCGACGGGTCCGGGTGATCGAAACTGACGGTGCCGATGGTGTTGAAGCGGCGCAGGTCATATTTGTACGGCACGTTGTTGCCGTGCCAGGCGACCACGTTCAGCGGCGAGTGATTGAGTTCGGTGCCCCACAACTGGCCAAGGAATTTCTGCACCAGCGTGGTCGGTTGTTGCAGGTTTTCGTAAGCCGCGACCGGGGTCAGGAAATCCCGCGGATTGGCCAGGCCGTTGCTGCCGATCGGTCCCAGATCTGGCAGGCGCAGCGGCGCGCCGTGGTTTTCGGCGATGTAACCGCGTGCCTGCGCATCGAGCAATTCGACGCGGAATTTCAGGCCCCGTGGCAGCACGGCGATTTCCAGCGGCGCCACTTCCAGCACACCGAGTTCGGTGGCGATACGCAGACGCCCCAGTTGCGGCACCAGCAGCAGCTCGCCGTCGGCGTTGAAGAACACCCGTTCCATCGAACGGTTGGCGCAGTAGTGATAGATGCTGATGCCGGCTGGTTTGTCGGCACCGGAATTGGCCGCCATGCTCACCAGTCCGTCGATGAAATCGGTCGGCTCGGACGGGATCTCCAGCGGGTTCCAGCGCAGGCGATTAGGGGTGACTTCACCCAACGGGCCGCCCGCCAGCTGCCGCTCCAGTTTGACGAATGCCGGGTGATTGGCCGACGGCTGGATCCGGTACATCCAGGTGCGCCGCGCTTCGCTGCGGGTCATGGTGAACGCGGTGCCGGAGAACAGTTCGGTGTACAGACCGTACGGGGCTTTCTGCGGGGAGTTCTGGCCGACGGGCAGTGCGCCGGGCAACGCTTCGGAGCTGAATTCGTTGCCGAAACCGGACTGGTAAGCCAGGGCTGAATCGAGGTTCATGGAGCCTCCTGAACAGGGAGTCGGCATGGCCGGACGCTCTGGATCAGAGGTCTTGGCACGCCGGGGTTATTTTTATCGTAATTCAATTACGCATAACGTAATTTGCTCGCTATCCAGCGTCAAGCTATAAAGACGCCCATTCGTTCCGGGACACGGCAGCACCATGGAAAAAACCAGCGACAGCAACGGCAAACAGAAAGTCCGCTCCGCCGAAGTCGGCACCGACATCCTCAAGGCCTTGGCCGAGTTGTCGCCGTCCACTTCGCTGTCGCGCCTGGCCGAACATGTGCAGATGCCCGCGAGCAAGGTTCACCGCTATCTGCAGGCATTGATCGCCAGTGGTTTCGCCGAACAGAACACCGCCACCAACCACTACGGCCTCGGCCGCGAAGCGCTGCGCGTGGGCCTGGCCGCACTCAACAGTATGGACGTGCTGAAAGTCGCCGCCCTGCCGCTGGCCGAACTGCGCGACGAACTCAACGAAACCTGTTTCCTGGCGGTCTGGGGCAATCAGGGTGCGACCGTGGTGCACATCGAGCCGGCGGTGCGCGCGGTAACCGTGGTGACGCAACTGGGCTCGGTGCTGCCGCTGCTCAGTTCTTCGACAGGTCTGGTGTTCGGCGCCTACCTGCCGCACCGGGAAACCGACGAATTGCGCGAACAGGAAATCGCCAGCGGCGGCCATCCGCTGGCGGACGAAAAAACCTATGCGGCCTTGTGCGAACAGATCCGCGAACGCGGCCTGCATCATGTGCATGGTTTGCTGATGCCCGGCGTCGATGCCTTGTCGGCACCGGTGTTCAACGCCCTCGGGCAGATCGCGGCGGTGTTGACCATCGTCGGCCCGACCTCACTGTTCCACGCCGACGAAAACGGCCCGGCGGCGCAGCGGTTGCTGGCGGCGACGCGGGCCGTGAGCTGGCGGATGGGGTATCAGCCCGCCTGAATGTTCATTGGCATAAACCGAGCGTTCTCGCCCGCGCTACGGCGTGAGTCCTGCGCTCGACACCCAGTTTCGCGTGAATTCGCCGGACATGCGTTTTGACTGTGTGCAACGAGATGAACAACGTGTCTGCAATTTGCTGATTGGAGCTTCCCGATGCGATCAACCCAAGCACCTGTGATTCTCTGAAACTCAGTGAACCTTCGTTTTCCCCTTCCTCAAAAAGTGGAGCAGCCAACGTTGAGCCAGGACATGCGTTCAGCACTTTCTCATCAAACTTCATCGCTAAACGCTGCAAGTTGAAATGATTGGCCAAGGTTCGCCCGTGGTCGAAGTAACTCCGGGCAGATTCAGGATCATCGAGCGTCCTGGCCACCTCGCTCACTGCCAATAGCAACTCGGCTTCAAGCCCAATCATCCGGCTGGCGTGAGCCTGTTCGATCAAACACTGCAAACGTGCCATCGGCTGGTGCGCCTGCCGCAACCGGGTCTCGGCCAGAACCAGCAGGCACTCGATGCGCGGAATCAACTCCAGAGTCGCCGGCGGGGCCTGTCGTGCGTGTGGGCCGCGATAGTGCCGGAGCACTCGGCTCAAGGCCTCACGAGCCAGTTCGGGTCGTCCTTGCTGCAGCCAGAACTCGCTGCTGACCTGCAACAGAACGCCGCGATAAACCGTGTCCGGAATCTGCCGCTGCTGCATCAACCGTTCAGCATCGCGCAGACGCATGAAAGCCTGTGGGTAATCGCCCTGATCGGCGGCCAGTTGTGCCTGTCCGAGAAAGCCGTAAAGCACCCGTTTGTCAAAGCTGCGCAGACAGTCGTCGAGCCCCTGTTGAAAGAACTCGGCCGCCCGTTCCTGTTGCCCCATGTTCAATGCCAGCCGCCCCCGGCGCAGAGCGATACGCCCCAGCAGCGGCGTCGGTCGCTCGACGGACGAACCCAGCATCTCGCAAAGATTGGCCAGCAACTCTTCGGCGCGAGCCGATGCCCCTCGCTGTTCCAGCAATTGGGCGTGATCAAGTTCCAGCAGCGCCTCGAACAGCAATGAACCCTCTGCCCGGGCCATGCACAGCGCTTCACGATTGATCGAATGCGCCAGCTCCAGCTCACCGCACAGCAACGCCTGCTGTGTACGTCCCGAGAGGCACAGCAGACGCGCAGTCCAGGCCTTCGGCGACAGATCGCTCAACGCTTGCTCGAAGTGATCACGTGCCTCATCCATCCGTCCTTGCAGATGCAACAGCCAGCCTTGCTGAGCCTGCCAGCGGGCGATCAGTTGCCGTTGCTGGCCAGCCGACGGTGGCGGCAAAAAACGCGACAGTTGCCCGATGCAATCCGCCGCCTGGGTAAATCGTCCGGCGAACAGCAGCGCTGCCGTAATCAACCCGACCAGTTGCGCCGAACCCAACAGCAGTTCCTCGCCGCGTTGTTCATAAAGACGCAGCAACAGCACGACCGTCTGTTCCTCGAACAAATGCTCGAAACTGAAATGCTGTAACAGGCTCACTGCGACCTCGTACTCTTCAGCCAGCAATGCCTGCTCGAAAGCACATTTCCAATGTTGCCCGGCGGCAAACCACTGACAGGCCCGGCGATGCCAGGAGCGCCCGGCAGGCCAGGGTTCGTCACGCATCAGGCGCGACAGTGGAGCACACACCTGCAACCAGTCCGGAGATCCACGCCAGGGTTCGATGAAACACCCGAGGTTTTGCAGACTGCGCATCCATTGCGCCCCGTCCCCGGCACCGAACAGGTGATCGCACAGGCCGGTATTGAAGCGCGGCAAATGCGCCAGCACCCGCCAGGCTTCGGCCAGTTCCGGGCTCAGGCCGCTGAACAGTTCGTGTTGCAGGTAGTCGAGCAAGGTGTCCATGCGTTGCTGCGGCAAGGTCTTTTGCGACCAGTCGCATTTTTGCATCATCAGCATCCGCACTCCGGCGCACCAGCCACCGCTGCGCAGATGAATACGAGCAGCCACGCTGTCGGCCTGGGCCGGCGGCAAGTGACGCAACACTTGTGCGATTTCTTCCCGGGTCAGCGCCAGCGTCGCAACTTCACATTCGTACAAGGCATCATCGAGCAGCAGACGCGGCCAGTTACAGGGTGGACGCCGCCGCGTACCGATCCACCATGTCAGGGCCGGACTGCTGATCGCCAGCATTCGGTCGAGCAGTGCATCCAACGCAGGTTCCGGACTCCGGCAGTAATCGTCGATCACCACCCAGGTTGCCGAGGACCTTCGCGCCAGTTCATAAAGCAGCGAAGCCTCGTCCGAGGCCGTCAGTCCCATCGCACGCGCAAGCCGTTCGCAAAATTCACCGACACTCAAGGAAGCCCCTGCCAGCGGCAACCAGCAGACGGTGCAACTGACGGGCGCCTGCAGCAGGCATTCGGTGAGCAACGCGGTTTTACCGCTGCCAGCCGGCGCGCAAATCAGTTTGACCCGGGCCGCCGAGTTGAGCAGTGCCTCGTAAAGGCGCGGGCGTGACAGATGTTGGGGAGACAGTCTCGGGAGAAAGTCCGGTCGGTCCAGACAGGGTGTCATGGCGGTCATCGGGGGCGCCTTTTTATCGTTATACGTTCACCCTAGCCCTCTCCCCGACGCTTGTTGATGAGTATTCAGGTCGCTGATTGCGGCCCATAAAAAAGGCGACCGCCCGGTCGCCTTTTGTCCCACGAGTGTATCGATCCCTTACCGGACACCCTCGGCACGCAGGGCGGATGGGGTGAAGTCGGCGACCTTGGCTTCAAAGCCGAATTCGAAGCTGTGCTTCTCCTCGTTCTTCATGCCCAGGGCGATGTAGCGACCGGCGATGATGTCGTAGAGCGCTTCCAGGGTGTAGGCCTGGGCCTGGTGATCGTAGTAGTACTGGGCATGCCCTTCGGCCACGCGCCAAAGCTGCCCGCGACCGTCATAGTGATCGACCAGTGCCACCTGCCAGCTGTCCTCGTCGATATACATATGGCGCTTGGCGTAGATGTGGCGCTCGCTCGGCTTGACCGTACCGATCACCTCCCAGACGCGATGCAATTCATAACGGGTCAGGTCCTGATTGATGTGCCCGGCCTTGACGATATCGTCGTACTTGAGCTTCGGCGAATCGAGTTTGTAGCTGTTATACGGAATGTACATTTCCTTCTTGCCGATCAGCTTCCAGTCATAACGATCGGGCGCGCCGGAGAACATGTCGAAGTTGTCCGAAGTCCGCAGGCCATCGGCCGCAGTGCCAGGCCCGTCATACGCCACTTGCGGCGCACGGCGAACCCGACGCTGCCCGGCGTTGTAGATCCACGCCAGACGCGGCTCCTTCACCTGGTCGAGGGTTTCGTGCACCAGCAGCACATTGCCGGCCAGGCGCGCCGGCGCGGTCACTGACTGTTTGAAGAAGGTCAGCACGTTGGCTGCCTGCTGCGGGTCCAGATCCTTCATCAACTGCGGCACGGCGATCTCTTCCTCGAAGCGGATCGGCGTGTAGCTGCCATTGGTCTGCGGTGTCACCTGGGTAATGATCCGCCGCAGATTGCCGCCGTGATAACGGGTGATGTGATTCCAAAGCACCTCGACGCCGTTCTTCGGAATCGGAAAGGCGTAGTAGCGATTGCCGGTGAAATTGGCCAGTCCGTTGCCGTCGTTGATCGTGGTCACGTTCAACGCGCTGCGCTTGGCCGATTCGTAGATTTCCGGTGGCACGGCGACGGTGCGGTGGGTCGGGTAGACCGGAATTTTGTAGGTTTCCGGGTAGCGTTTGAACATCGCCACCTGCCCCTCGGAGAGTTTGGCCTTGTACTGATCGACGTTGGCGGCGGTGATGGTGAACAGCGGTTTTTCATTGGCGAACGGGTCGGCAAGAAAGCCCTTGCTGTCCACCGCCCCGGCGTTTTTCGGAATGCCGCCGGTCCAGGCCGGAATCGAACCGTCGGCGTTACCGGCCTTCTCGGCGCCGAGTGGCGTCAGGCTGGTGCCGAGCTTGTCGGCCTCTTGCGGCGACACCGCCGCGATCACGTTGGCAGCCAACAGGCTCAGGGCCAGGACACCGCATTGCAGAATCATCTTGCGCATGGATTTCATCCTTCTCGGGCAGATCAGAAGTTCACGCCGAAGCTCAGGGCCACGAAGTCACGGTCAGTGAGGACGTTGTAATCGCCGCCAAAAAAATCGGTGTAACTGAGGCTGGCGGTGTAGGTGTTGCGGTAGTCGGCATCGACGCCGACGCTGATGGCCTTGGCGCCTTCGTTGAACAGCCCGTTGGGGCCGTAACCGGAAACGTCATGGGACCAGGACAGGTTGGGCTTGAGGTTGATCCCGCCGATCACGTTGGCGTAATCGAGGATGGCCCGGGCGCGGTAACCCCAGGAGGTCGACGTGACGAAACCGCCGGTGTCACCGCCGAAACCGTACTGGCCGTACACCGAATCGCGGCCGTAACGCAGCTTGCTGCGCGACTCCAGTCCGCCGACCCGCACCACCGCCGCCTCGCCGACCACCGTCAGGCGTTCGGCACCCAGCACCTGATCGAAGAAGTGCGTGAGGGTGCTCTGCAGCTGCGTCACTTCCTTGCGCCGGTAGCCTTTGTTGTCGGCGCCAGGTGAAGTGGTCAGTGGCGACGCCGCACCGCCGGCAATCGGGTTGAGCAGTGCCAGCGTCAAGTCGTTGGTGTTGACCTGCACCGGGGCGTTGGGCCGGTAGCTGAGCTCACCGGTCCACGCGGTGCCGGTAGGCAGGGTGGTGGCGAAGCTTGCGCCATACAGGCGGATGTCCTCCGGGTATTCGAGGTAGTACTGACCACGCCCGAGCATCACGCTTTGCGCCAGCCCGGAACCGCTGCCGGGGGCCAGGCGGTTGGCGGTGCTGACCATCCCCGGCAGGGCCGACAGGGTCGACAGCCCGGCGGTGGTGGTGCCGACCGTAGGTGTGCGGCTGTGGTAATTCATGAAGTACAGGCCATATTCGGTATCGTCGCCGAGCCAGCGCAACGCCGTCCCCCACTGCCCGGAATCCCGCGCATCGCGGTCACCGCCACGGGGCACGACCACGCCTTCGCGAGTGACCTGGATGGGTTGCCCGAAGGCAGCGGCCAGCGGCGCCAGCGGAGCAATCGCCGGACTGCCGACGGTGTAACCGTTGTTGCAACCATCCGCCGCCACGTCGACACCGAAGAAGGTCCCGCAGTTGTCGAGAACGGTCTGATCCCATTCCAGTTGATAGAAGCCTTCGACCGAGAGCTTGTCCGTCAGGCTTTGCGAGCCGAACAGCATGTTCACCGGAATCAGGCCTTCCTTGATCTCCGCGCCGGGCCGGCGAAACGCCGAGACGTCGATCGGGTTGATGCTGTTGATCGAGTTGCCGATGAAGGTACTTTCACCCCAGCTCACCACCTGCTTGCCGGCGCGCACGGTGCCCGGCAGATCGGCGATGGAGTAGTTGTGATAGACGAACGCATCGAGAATCTGCCCGCCGGAAGACTTGGCGCCCTCCTTGCGACCCTTGTCGCTGATCGGCTTGAACTCGCGGTCTTCATCCTTGAGTTCGAAGTCGTACCAGTACTTGCCGCGCACGAACACACCGGTGTCGCCGTACTTCAATTCAAGGTCGTGGATGCCCTTGAAGATCTTGGAAAAGGTCTCGCCCTTCTTGAAGTTCAAGCGCCCGTCATCACCGGTCGAAGACTGGCCCGTCCCGCCATTGACCGTGCCGACCAGCGACTTGTCGGCATCGCGCATGCCCCAGCTCGCGCCGACCGACAGCGACGAGTCGAACGTGCCTTCGATTTCGCCGATGTTGAAATCCACGGCATGGGCCTGGGCCCAGCAACCCAAGGCGACCGCAGCGGCCAGCGCCTGCGGTTTGAAGATGGCGCGCATTGTTGTTTTTGTCATGCGTCTTCCCCGGTGAGTGACAGAAGGCCCCACCCTACTGCCGCCACACGGGGACGATAAGCGCACCAAGGAGGTATTCGCGCTGTCGCTCGAAAGGATGAATCCCCGCCTGGGACAAGGCTTTGCGCACGCCATGAACAGGCTGGATGGGCCACTATCAACGCAACGGATGATGGCCCTTCGAATCACCGCACTGTTACATGCCCCGTAACAGTGCATGTCCGGAATCGCTATTTTTCCTTTGGCCTCAGGCGCTTATTCTGAACGGGCTTTCACGGCAGCCCCGCCACGAAGCAAAAAGTCCGCGACCGAGTCGTCGGCAACCGATTTCTGATGGACCGAAGCGTTTTTCGCTCCATCGCCCAGGTGTTCACTGACGTTGATTTGTAGCTCCTTGATCCAACGTCTTACCTTGGCCGCTGCGTTTGCAGCGGCCTTTTTTATGGGCGGTGTTTTTTGCAGGAACTCTAAGGCGAGGATGTTTGGCGGGAGCGGCAGGACCCGGACGAGTCCTGCCAGACGATGCAAAGGTGTCAGAGCGAATACTTTTGCAGATTCGCCATCATTTCTTTCAGCGCCTCGATATTGTCCTTCGGATGCACTGCGCCTTCGAAATCACAGATCTGCTGCCAGTGCGCCGCGACGTCTTCCGGGGAAAACCCGACGCGAGGATCGAACCCGGCCCCCAGACTCCGCTCCCAGCGCACCTTGCCCATCCAGCCGCCGCCGACTTCGAACAGTCCCGAGGTTTCCTGGCATTGTTCGCTGGCCAGGTACACCACCAGCGGGCTGACCAGTTCCGGTTTGAGCTGTTCGAACACTTGCGGCGGGATCAGGCCTTCGGTCATGCGCGTGCCGCCAGTGGGGGCGATGGCGTTGACCAGGATGTTGTTCTTGCGCCCCTCGATCGCCAGGGTGCGGGTCAGACCGTAAAGACCGAGCTTGGCCATGCCGTAGTTGGACTGGCCGAAATTGCCGTAGATACCGGAGGTCGATGCGGTGAAGATCACCCGGCCGTAGTTCTGCTCGCGCAGGTGTGGCCATGCGGCGCGGGTCACTTTGTAGGCGCCTTCGACGTGGACGCGATAGACCAGATCCCAGTCGGCGTCCTCCATTTTGTGGAAAGTCTTGTCCCGCAGGATGCCGGCGTTGTTGACCACCACATCGACGCGACCGAATACATCGAGGGCGTTCTGCACCAGTTTGCCGCCGTCGGTCACCGAGTCATGGTTGGCTTCGGCAATGCCGCCGGCCTCGCGGATTTCCGCTACCACGCGGTCGGCGGCCGAAGCGTTGGCGCCTTCGCCCTGGGTCGAGCCGCCGAGGTCGTTGACCAGCACTTTGGCGCCCTGTTTGGCGAACAGCAAAGCATGAGCGCGCCCCAGGCCACCACCGGCTCCGGTGACGATCACGACTTTATCTTCGAAACGCACAGACTCATTCATCGAGGCAACTCCAGCAGGCCTGAGGGACAGTGTCCCCGAGTGTCAGGCACAGAGCGTGCGGTCACAACGAACACGGCTGAGGCTGAATGGTGCGCGATAAGGCTGGGGGATGATGAAACCGTGCAGAGGCGCAACGCGCCCCCGCCCGACGATCAGGAGCACGCCACCTTGCGCGGCGGCAGCACGAAGTGATCACGAAATTCCAGGTAGTGCTTGAGCACCTGCACCGGCGCTTCGCTTTGCGGGTAATGACCGATGCCCGGCAGCAGCACGGTGTCTGCGTCGGGAATCAACTCGCGATAACGCTCGACCATGTGTGCGCCGGAGATCGGATCGACTTCGCCATCGATCACCCGCAGCGGCACCTCGCCACGCTGCATCGCCGCGACCCAACGATCACGCTGCACCCGGCGTTCCGGAATGTAGGTGATCAGCTTGTGCATGATGCGCGGCCCGCGATTGCATTCGACCAGGCTCCAGAAGTCGTCCATTTCACTTTCACTGGGCCGGGTGTCCGGGCCGAAGATCTGCCGGAAGCTTTTCACCAGGGCATCGCGGGTAAACGCTCGGCCGATCATCCAGCCCAGCGGGCTGAGCAACAGTTTTTGCGCCAGCAGCGGACGATGGGTTTCCGGGAACAGACCACCGTTGAGGAACACACAACTGGCGACTTCGATCTTCTCTTCGTAATGCCGGGCCAGCAGTTCCTGGGCAACGCTGTCGCCGTAGTCATGGGCCAGGAGATGCACCGGTTGCTCGACTTGAAGATGCGCGAGCAAGGCCTGTTGCAGATCGGCTTGCTCCAGCAGGCTGTAGGTGTGGTTCAGCGGTTTGGCCGAGTCGCCGAAGCCGAGCATGTCGCAGGCGATCACCCGAAAGCGCTGGGCCAGCGGCTGCCAGAGGTAATGCCAGTCCCAACTGGCCGTCGGGAAGCCGTGGATCAGCAGCAACGGTTCGCCCTGCCCGGCCGTCCAGTAACGGATCGGCTGGCCACGAAAGACAAACGACTGGCTGCGTTTGCGCCAGGCACTCAGAGGAATCTCGGCGAGAGGCATTAGAGTTTATACCCCGGGTCTTGTTTATCGAGTTTGCGCAGCAGCGCCGGCCAGGCCAGCGCGCCGCCCATGCCTTGAGCACTTTTGGTGACGCCGGCAATCATTGCTTTAGCGCCCGCCAGAATCTGCGGTTCGATGGCGATCAGTTCGGCACCGCCGGTCTGCGCCATGACCTGAATGTCACAGGCACGCTGGAAGGTGAACATCATCAGGAACGTGTCGGCGATGGTGCCACCGCAGGTCAGCAGACCGTGGTTGTGCAGCATCAGGAAATTGTTTTCGCCAAGGTCAGCCTGCAACCGGGCCTTCTCTTCGTGGTTGAGTGCTACGCCTTCATAGGCGTGAAAGGCCAGGCTCGACAGCACGAACAACGATTGCTGACTGATCGGCAGCACGCCCTGCTTCTGCGCCGACACCGCAACACCGGATGCCGTGTGGGTATGCAGCACGCAGGTCACATCATGGCGCACTTCGTGGACGGCGCTGTGGATGGTGTAGCCGGCAGGGTTGATCTCGTAGGGGCTGTCCATGAGTTTGTTTCCGGCCTGGTCGACCTTCACCAGGCTGGACGCGGTGATCTCATGGAACATCATCCCGAACGGATTGATCAGAAAATCTTCGGTGCCCGGCACCTTGGCCGAGATGTGGGTGAAGATCAAATCGTCCCAGCCATGCAGGGCGACCAGTCGATAGCAGGCGGCGAGATCGACCCGGGTCTGCCACTCCGCGGCGCTGACCTGATCTTTGACATTCAAGGAAGAAGGGACGGGGGCTACGCTCACTGTATGCACCTCTGTTTTTGTTTTTTTCGGCAGGTGTCAGCAGTCTAGTCAGCCCCGGGGTTTCGCGTAGTTGCATTGGCAGCCAGCTTGATGACTGAGCGAGTCAGCTGCGCAAACCGCTTGGATCCATGTCAAAGCAACGACGCCAACAAAGGTGCGGCGAACAGATTGAGCAGCCCGGTGAGCACCATCACCAGCCCCGCCACCGAGCCTTCTTCGCCACCCACTTCATGGGCACGACTGACGCCCGCACCATGGGCGCCGACGCCAAACAACGCGCCACGTGCCAGAGCACTGCGCAGCGGCAGCCACTTGAGCAGTACACCACCCAGCATCGCGCCGAAGACCCCGGTGAACATTACGAACACCGCCGTCAATTCAGGCACCCCGCCGAGATCCTGCGCCAGCGGCATGGCAAACGGCGTGGTGATCGAGCGCGGCACCAGCGACAGCGTGACCGAACTGTCCAGCGCCAAAGCCCTGGCCAGACCGAACGAGGTGGCAATCGATGCGGCACTGCCGGCCAGCATGCCCAGCAGCAACGCCGACCAGTGCCGCACCAGCAAACGTCGCTGTTGCCAGATCGGCACTGCAAACGCGACGGTGACCGGCCCGAGCACCAGCATCAGCCAGTGGGTGTTGCTGGAGTACTCGGCATAAGCGGTGTGCATCGGCACCGCGATCGCCAGCAGCAACGCGGGGACCAGAATCAGTGGCGACAGCAAGTAACGCCCGGTCCGGCGATACAGCCAGCGACTGAACAGGTAGGCCAGCAAGGTGAACGCCAGCCAGAACATCGGCATCAGTTCAAGCTTCATGGGACCGCCTCAGGCGCACGGCCAGTTCAACGGTGAACGCCGTCACCAGCATCACCATCAGCGTGCTCGCCGCAATCACCAGCAGAATCCGCCAGCCGTCGTCACGCAACAAGGTGCCGTAATCCAGCAGGCTCATCAGCGCCGGTATGAAAAACAGCAGCATCTCGGCCATCAGCAATCCCGCGCCCATTTGCAGCGCCGCCGGCTTGACCCAGCCGAATGCAAACGCCAGCAGCAACAGCGCCATGCCTATCACCCCGCCGGGGATCGGCCACGCCAGCCACGTCGCCAATTGGCAGCCGAGCAGGTAGAGACCGAGCAGCACGGCCAGTTCGGCCAGCAGGCGAGAGAGATATTTGAGGGTAGAGGGTTTCATCGGTGGGCTCCTTTCAGGTGCCTATTTTACGAACCCGACTGCCATCTCCGAAGCGAATTGTTAGACTCAAAGCCATTCCAATCCGGAATCAGGCCATGGAATTCAAACAGCTCAAAAGCTTCGTCGAAGTCATGCATCAGGGTGGTTTCACCCAAGCGGCGAAAACCCTGCACATCAGTCAGTCCGCCGTGAGCAAGCAGATCGCCCAGCTCGAACAGAGTCTCGGCACCCCGCTGCTCGATCGCCTGGGTTCGCAATTGCGCCTGACCGCCGCCGGCAGCGTGGTGTTGCAACGGGCCGAAGGCATGCTGCGCCTGCGCGATGAATTGCTCACGGAACTGGATGATCTCAGTCATCTGGCGCGGGGCGAGTTGCGCCTCGGTTTGCCCTTGCTGGGCAGCGATGCGCTGTTCGCCGGGCTGTTCGCCGAATACCGACGGCGTTACCCGAACATCAGCGTGCAATTGCTCGAAGGCGGCAGTCGCCATATCGAACAAGCCGTGTTGAGCGGTGAACTGGAGCTGGGTGGCAGTCTGCTGCCGAAGGATCCGCAGTTCGACTTCCAGCCGTTCTGCGATGAGCCGCTCGACGCGCTGCTGCCGGTGGATCACCCGTTGGCGACGAAAGGTGAAATCGGTCTGGAGGAACTGGCCGACACGCCGTTCCTGCTGTATCAGCGCAGTTTCGTGCTCAATGACCGTTTGCTTCAGGCGTGCCAGCAGATGGGCTTCACCCCGAAGGAAGGTGGCCGTAGCGGTCAGGCGGATTTTCTCGCGGCGCTGGTGGCCGCCGGGCAAGGCGTGGTGCTGCTGCCCAGCGTGGTGGCCCGCGGTCTGGTGCGGCCAGGCGTGGTGCGCCTGGCCTTGAACGCGCCGGACTACCTGCGCTGGGACATCGCCTTCATCTGGCGCCGCGGCGCCTATCTGTCGAAGGCGGCGCAGGCCTGGCTCGCACTGCTGCGCGAGCCAGGGATCAGCCCTTGAGCGTGGCGATCAACTGTTCCAGCCAAGGCTCTGCGTCGGTTTCCGGAGTGACGCTTTCGCTGGCGTCGATGCGCAACATGTCCTGCACTTCACGCACGCCCAGCTCACCGAACAGTTCACGCATCTGCTCACCACCGCCGCAGAACGTGTCGCCGTAACTGGCGTCGCCCAAAGCGATCACCGCGCCAGGCAAACCGCGCCAGGCCGCCGGCAACTGGTCGCGAATGCTCGAGTACAGCGGTTGCAGGTTGTCCGGCAACTCGCCCATGCCGGTGGTCGAAGTCACGGCGAGCAAGGCCTCGGGGGCAAAGGCCTGGAGATCGGCGAGGCTGGCGCGCGAGTTGTAGAAGGTTTCAAAACCGGCGGCTTTCAGCAGGCTTTGCGCGTGGCGAGCGACTTCTTCGGCCGTGCCGTACACCGAGCCGGAGAGGATGGCGACTTTCATCAATCTGATCCTGAAACTGAAAAAAAGAGCGGCGATAGTAACAGCCACCGACGCAATGTTGCGATTGGCTCTCGATAAGCGCTGATGGCCAGTAGACAGCGCCGATTGATCTTCTAGAATGCCAGCCACCGAAGCTGAAAGGGTTCACTGATGATCAATGCCAGTCTGCTGCAAATGGTGATCAATGCGTCGAACGATGGAATCGTGGTCGCGGAAAAGGAAGGCGACCAAGACAACATTCTGATCTACGTAAATCCGGCATTCGAAAAAATGACCGGCTATACCAGCGAAGAGATTCTTTATCAGGATTGCCGTTTCCTGCAGGCCGGTGATCGCGACCAGGCCAGCCTGGCGCTGATTCGCGACGTACTGAAAAAGGGTGGATCCTGTCGCGAAGTGCTGCGCAATTACCGCAAGGACGGCACGCCATTCTGGAACGAACTGTCGCTGTCGACGGTAAAAAACGCTGATGATGGACAGACGTACTTCGTCGGCGTGCAAAAGGACGTGACCGTTCAGGTCAAGGCGCAGCAGCGGGTTGCACAGCTGGAGGCCCGGATCGCGGCACTTGAGGCAGAACTCGCAGCTCTGAAAGCGACGAACGGCGCAAACAAAACTGCGAACTAAGTGTCATTAACTACAATCACCAATGACTTTGTAATTATTTATTTCGAGCTAGCCATGCAACGCGACGCCCTCCTGACCCAGGATGAGCTGGACTTCATCCAGACCATGCAACACAACCCGCAGCTCAATGTGCGGGATGCGACGTCGAGCCTGCTGGTCAATGGTGGTTCGCAGATCCGTGATCTGCTCACGCGCCTGGCGGCCCATGAGCAGGTCACCATCCAGGCTAACTTCGAAAACCAGCAGATGACCTTTCCGCTGCATCTGGTGGAAGACGAATTCCATGCCCTGCATTTGCGCCTGGGTGTGCCGAGCATCTACGAAGACGGGCCGATGGTGCGCCCATGGCGTCTGGCCCTTGAAGAACCGGTAGCTCTGGAGAATGCCAAGGGCCAACCGGGGATGCTGTGGGTTCACGAGGTTTCGCATAAAGGCGTGCTGCTGGAAGTGCGCAACAAGACCAAGCCACCAAAGCATTTCGCCCTGTGGTTCAGCCCTTCAGGCTATGAGCGGATTTCCCTGCGCGGCACCTTCGAACGGGAAACCGAAAGCGGTTTCTTCGCCTACGACCTGAGCCAGAGCGATGCCGACGAGACCGAGCGGCTGCGCCAGTTCATCCTTCAGCAACATCGCCTGACCCACCCTGCCCTGCACACCTGAACTTCAGGTATCCAGCGTCCCCGCGAGAAACTGGTTCAGACGCTGGCGCATGGTTGCCCCTTCGTTGCCCAGACAGCCCACCGATGATCCGGCCAGGCTGTCCTGCGCCAGATCCGCTGCATCACCTGCCAGCATCAGCTGACAATCCAGGCTCAGGGCGAGACGATTCAAGCGTCGTGGCAACTCCGCGGTAGGCGCATGATTGGAAAACAGCACCAGCGCCTGAGGCCGGGTCTTTTCACACACCAGCGTCAGCTCATCGAACGGCTGGCCGGTGGTCAGCACCCGAACGCCTGCATCGTTGCCACTGAGAAACAGCGCCGCCACCAGCAATTCGAGCTCACGGCATTGCCCGGCCAGGGCACTGACGATCACTTTGCGTGGCTGCGAGCCTCGCAGCATGACGATGCGTTGCAGCACCCGCGCCCTCAGGAAACCGTCGAGGAACAGCCACTCGCTGGTTTGCCCGAATGAGTCCTGGCGCTGCAACAGCTGCAGCCACAGCGGCATCAGGATGTCCTGGAACACGACAGGCAGCGTGTAGGAAGAGAAAATCTGGCTGTAGACCCGATCCAGCTCCTGGTCATCGAACGAACTGACCGCCCGCTGAACCTGCTCCTGCCATTGCAGGTAGTCAGCCTGCACCAGGTCATCGGGAATGATGTGTGCCAACGCCTTCATCGGCTCGGTCTTGGCCAGGATCCTGCCGACCTTGCTCACCGAGACACCACGATCGATCCAGTCGACGATGCTGCGAACGCGCTCGATATCGGTCATCGAATACAGCCGGTGCCCACTTTCGGTGCGTGTCGGCTGGATCAGACCATAGCGCCGCTCCCATGCGCGCAGCGTGACCGGGTTCACGCCGGTCAGACGCGCCACCTCGCGTATGGGGAAAAGCTCCTCGCGCTCAAGCGCAACAGATGCCTGTGAAGCAGGGCGAACCTCGGTAATGACAGGCATGTGCGCGGACACGTCCATGTTGGCGTAGTTGGATCCCATTCTACCTCTGATGCCCCATTCCGGTTCAAGCGATGAAATGGGACGAAAGTCTCTGGTTTCGTCACAATAATCGGGAATAATCCTTGCTTGTCGAAAAGCGCAGCCCTCTACCCCGGCGCTGTGTCAGGCGAAACTCCTACCCGGAGCGACGCAAATGCAATACGGAGATACACAATGTCTACTTCCCCCGTCACGCTGATGGTCGCCCGTCGCGTCGCCGATGGCCGCTATCAGGACCTGATCGCCTGGCTGCGCGAAGGCGAACAACTGGCCACCGATTTCCCCGGTTATCTTGGCTCCGGCGTCCTGGCTCCGCCTCCCGGCGACAATGAATTCCAGATCATTTTCCGCTTTGTCGACGAACAGACCCTGCACGCCTGGGAGCACTCGGCATCGCGCACCGCGTGGCTGTCCCGTGGCAGTGATCTGTTCGCCCATCCGAAGGAACACCGGGTCAGCGGCATCGAAGGCTGGTTCGGCGCAGCAGGCGTCCGCCCACCACGCTGGAAACAGGCCGTAGCCATCTGGCTGGCGTTCTTTCCGGTGTCGCTGCTGTTCAACTTCGTGCTGGGTCCGCTGCTCGCTGAGATGAGCCTGTTGCCCCGCGTATTCATCAGCACGCTGTGCCTGACACCGTTGATGGTCTATTTCTTCATTCCGCTGTCGACGCGTCTGCTGACCGGCTGGCTCAACGGCGCCCAGGCCCGTCCATTGCCCGGTGCGGCGCCCGCGCAAAATCGCTGAAACCATCGCTCGCGTCGCTGTTATAGTTTTTACACTGACCTCGACGCGAGCCGTTCATGACCCCTTCCACAGCTTCCATTCTCATCACTGGCGCCGGCCAGCGCGTCGGGCTGCATTGCGCGCAGCGGCTGTTGGAAGACGGCCACCGGGTCATCTTCACCTACCGCAGCGAACGCCCGGGGGTGAAAACGTTAAGGGATCTGGGGGCCATCGGTGTATTCGCGGATTTTTCCAGTGAGACCTCGATCCTCGCTTTCATCGCCGAACTGAAAACCCACACCGACAGCCTGCGGGCCATCGTGCACAACGCCTCCGAATGGCTGGCGGAAAACGGCGACGGCGAAGCCGAAGCCTTCACCCGCATGTTCAACATCCACATGCTGGCGCCGTACCTGATCAACCTGCACTGCGCCGATCTGTTGCAACGTTCGAGCCCCGCCGACATCATCCACATCAGCGACGACGTCACGCGCAAGGGCAGCAGCAAACACATCGGCTATTGCGCCAGCAAGGCCGGGCTCGACAGCCTCACACTGTCCTTCGCCGCGCGTTACGCGCCGTCGATCAAGGTCAACGGCATCGCGCCGGCCCTGCTATTGTTCAATCCCGACGACGACGCGGCATACCGCGCCAAGGCGCTGGCCAAGTCCGCGCTGGGCATCGAGCCGGGCAGCGAAGTGATCTATCAGAGCCTGCGTTATCTGCTCGACAACCCTTATGTCACCGGCACCACCCTGACCGTCAACGGCGGGCGGCACGTCAAGTAAAACGCCCCCGCGAGGATGCTCCATGACCCGTTCCCTGCCCGAAAACTACCGCGAGATCCTCATCGGCCTCGGTGAAGATCCCGACCGTGAAGGCTTGCTCGACACGCCGGTGCGCGCGGCCAAGGCCATGCAGTATCTGTGTCACGGCTATGAACAGAGCGTCGACGAGATCGTCAATGGTGCACTGTTTGCTTCCGACAGCGACGAGATGATCATCGTCGCCGACATCGAGCTCTACTCGTTGTGCGAACATCACCTGCTGCCCTTCATCGGCAAGGCCCATGTGGCTTATATTCCGACGGGCAAGGTGCTGGGACTGTCGAAGATCGCACGGCTGGTGGACATGTTCGCCCGCCGCCTGCAGATCCAGGAAAACCTCACTCGGCAGATCGCCGAGGCGGTCCAGCAAGTCACCGATGCCGCCGGTGTCGCGGTGGTTATCGAAGCCCGGCACATGTGCATGATGATGCGCGGTGTCGAGAAACAGAATTCGACCATGAACACCTCGGTCATGCTCGGCGCCTTCCGCGAGTCGAGCAACACCCGCCAGGAGTTCCTGCAATTGATTGGACGGAGCAAGTAAATGCCACAACTTCAACCGGGAATGGCGCGCATCCGGGTCAAGGATCTGCGCCTGCGCACCTTTATCGGGATCAACGAGGACGAAATCCTCAACAAGCAGGATGTGCTGATCAACCTGACCATCCTGTACGCCGCGCAGGAAGCGGTGCGTGACAACGACATCGACCACGCGCTGAACTACCGCACCATCACCAAGGCGATCATCGCCCATGTGGAGGGCAACCGTTTCGCGCTGCTCGAACGCCTGACCCAGGAGTTGCTGGATCTGGTGATGGCCAACGAATCGGTGCTGTACGCCGAGGTCGAGGTCGACAAGCCTCACGCCCTGCGTTTTGCCGAGTCGGTGTCGATCACGCTCGCGGCAAGCCGCTGAGCTTCAAGCTTCGAGCTGCAAGCGGTAAGCTAAGGGCACCCCATATTTCAGAATCTTGCAGCTCGGAGCTTGCCGCTCTCAGCTGTCTCGAAGAGACTTCCATGACCGAACAACAACGCCTCGAACTCGAAGCCGCCGCCTTCCGCCGGCTGGTCGCCCACCTGGACAGCCGCAAGGATGTGCAGAACATCGACCTGATGAACCTTTCCGGGTTCTGCCGCAATTGCCTGTCGAAGTGGTACAAGGCCGCCGCCGACGAGCGCCAGATCGAGGTCAGCCTCGACGATGCCCGGGAAGTGGTTTACGGCATGCCGTTCGCCGAGTGGAAAGCCCAATATCAGCAAGAAGCCAGCGCCGAACAACAAGCGGCGTTCGCCAAAGGAAAACCCAATGAGTGATCTGAACACCCTGCGCGCCAGCCTCAAGAGCGGCGAACACGTTTTTGCCGACACCTTGTCCTTCATCGCCGCCGGCTACGATTATCAGCCTCAGGCGTTCAACAACGGCGGTGTGGAAAACGCCGCCGGGCAGAACGAAGGCTCGTGCAAGACGTTGGGTCTGGCGCTGCTGGAAGGCTTGAGCGATGAAGAAGCGCTGCTGGCGTTCGGCGAACACTACCGTTCGGTTGTGGCAACGCCTGAAGGCAGCGATCACGGCAATATCCGTGCGCTGATCCAGCACGGTCTGGCCGGTGTGAAGTTCGACGCGCAGCCGCTGACCCGCCGCTGATTCCCGAGCGAATCGCAGGTACAAAAAAACCGGCCAATTGGCCGGTTTTTTTATGTCTTCGATCTTAGAACGAAGCGTTCTGCAGATCGTCCAGGTAACGCTCGGTGTCCAGTGCCGCCATGCAGCCGGCGCCGGCCGAGGTGATGGCCTGACGGTAAACGTGGTCGGCCACGTCGCCGGCAGCGAAGATGCCTTCGACGCTGGTCGCGGTGGCGTTGCCTTCACGGCCGCCCTGAACCACCAGGTAACCGTCCTTCAGCTCCAGCTGACCTTCGAACAGCGAGGTGTTCGGGGTGTGGCCGATCGCGATGAACACGCCGTCGACCTTGATTTCGTCGAAGCTGCCGTCGTTGTTCTTCAGACGCGCACCGGTCACGCCCATGTTGTCGCCCAGCACTTCGTCCAGGGTCGCGTTCAGTTTCAACTCGATCTTGCCTTCGGCCACACGGGCGTTGAGCTTGTCGATCAGGATCTTCTCGGCGCGGAAGGTTTCGCGACGGTGGATCAGGGTGACCTTGCTGGCGATGTTGGCCAGGTACAGGGCTTCTTCGACAGCGGTGTTGCCGCCACCGACCACGGCCACCGGCTTGTTGCGATAGAAGAAACCGTCGCAGGTCGCGCAGGCCGAAACGCCTTTGCCCATGAACGCTTCTTCCGACGGCAGGCCCAGATAACGAGCGCTGGCGCCGGTGGCGATGATCAGGGCGTCGCAGGTGTAGGTGCCGCTGTCGCCGGTCAGGCTGTACGGTTTGGAAGCGAAGTCCACGGCGTTGATGTGATCGAAGACGATCTCGGTTTCAAAACGCTCGGCGTGCTCGCGCATGCGCTCCATCAGCACCGGACCGGTCAGGCCGTGGACGTCGCCCGGCCAGTTGTCGACTTCGGTGGTGGTGGTCAGTTGACCGCCGGCCTGCATGCCGGTGATCAGCAGCGGCTTGAGGTTGGCACGGGCAGCGTAGACAGCAGCGCTGTAACCGGCAGGGCCGGAACCGAGAATGATCACTCGCGAATGACGGACTTCAGACATGAACCTGTCTCCTGTTGACCGGCCGATACATCAGGCGCGGACGCCGGACTGCCGGCGAGAATAAAAAAGGACTGTGGATAACCTTGGGGAAGGCGTGAGCTCGACAGTCCTGTAAAAAGTTGGGTGCAGCGTATCGAGGGGGGCAAGATTAAGGAAATACGGTTTAACAATCCAGCTCATAGGTGGTCTCTATGCCGACACACTGACGAGATGGACGTCTTTGTTACAGTGAATGTCGATCCCGCTGCCGCGCTTTCACGCCTTGAGCAAAGTCGGTAAGGTCGGCGCGTTTTCCCTTGCTCGGAGCACCCTATGCCCGCCCCTGTTCTCTCCGGCCCGCAATACCTGCGCGAAGGCCTGAAACTGGTCCTGAGTCCTGGCCTGCGCCTGTTTGTGCTGCTGCCGCTGGCGATCAACCTGGTGCTGTTCGTCGGATTGATCTATTTCGCCGGCCACCAGTTCAGCCTGTGGGTCGATTCCCTGATGCCGTCACTCCCCGACTGGCTGAGCTTTCTGAGCTACATCCTGTGGCCGCTGTTCGTGGTGCTGGTGGCGTTGATGGTGTTCTTCACTTTCACCATGCTCGCCAACGTGATCGCCGCGCCGTTCAACGGCTTTCTCGCGGAGAAAGTCGAAGTCGTGGTGCGCGGCACCGACGATTTCCCGGCCTTCAGCTGGGGCGAACTGATTGCAATGATTCCGCGCACCCTCGCCCGTGAAATGCGCAAGCTCGGCTACTTCCTGCCCCGGGCCATCGGCCTGTTCATCCTGTCGTTCATCCCGATGGTGAACATTATCGCCGCGCCGCTGTGGCTGCTGTTCGGCGTATGGATGATGGCGATCCAGTACATCGACTACCCGGCGGACAACCACAAGCTGGGCTGGAACGAGATGCTCGCCTGGCTGCGCCAGAAGCGCTGGCAGAGCATGAGCTTCGGCGGGATCGTTTACCTGGCGCTGCTGATCCCGGTGGTGAACATCCTGATGATGCCCGCTGCCGTGGCCGGGGCTACGCTGTTCTGGGTGCGCGAACGCGGTGCCGAAAACCTCGTGACTCAACGCTGAGCGCACGTCACAAATCCATCATCCGAACGTCACAAGCGCGACATGGCCTCAGCCGACACTGAGGCCATGACGACAGCTCTACATATCACCCTGATCAGCGAAACCTTCCCACCGGAAATCAACGGCGTGGCCAATACCCTTGGCCGCTTGTGCGACGGCTTGCGCGCGCGCGGGCATCGGGTGGAACTGGTGCGGCCGCGTCAGGGGGACGATCCTCAGCGCACTGAGGACGACGCGCTGCTGTTGTGCCGCGGCTGGCCACTGCCGGGTTATCCGGGGTTGCAGTGGGGTCAGTCGTCGATGCACAAGTTGCTGCGCCGCTGGACACGTCAGCGCCCGGACGTGCTGTACATCGCCACCGAAGGTCCGCTCGGGTTGTCGGCACTGCGCGCGGCACGTCGTCTGGGCATCGCCGTGGTCAGTGGTTTCCACACCAATTTCCAGCAGTACACCAATCAGTACGGTCTCGGCCTGCTGACGCGTTTGCTGACCCACTATCTGCGCTGGTTCCACAATCGTTCGGCACTGACCCTGGTGCCGAGCGTCAGCCAGCGACTGGAACTGGAACGGAGGCATTTCGATCGTCTGGCGCTGCTGTCGCGGGGCGTCGACAGCCAGTTGTTCCACCCGACCAAACGCCTGAACGGCTTGCGTGAGCAATGGGGACTGAACGAGCAGGACATTGCCGTGATTCACGTAGGACGCCTGGCGCCCGAGAAGAACCTTGGCCTGCTCAAGCGCTGCTTCGACAAGCTCGCCAGTGCTTATCCACAGCGCAATCTGAAACTGATCATCGTCGGTGACGGACCGCAACGGGTGGCACTGGAAAAGGAATTGCCCGACGCGATCTTCTGCGGCTCGCAACGCGGCGAAGCCCTGGCGGCGCACTATGCGTCCGGCGATCTGTTCCTGTTTCCGAGCATGACCGAGACCTTCGGCAACGTCGTGCTGGAGGCACTGGCCTCAGGTCTTGGCGTGGTGGCCTACGATCAGGCAGCGGCTGCGCAGCACATTCGCCACGGCTACAACGGCGTGCTGGCAATGCCGGGGGATGAAGAGGCGTTTTGCGATGCAGCGCAGTGGCTGCTGGAAGAGGGTGAAACCTTGCGCTGCGTCCGATTGAACGCCCGCCAACATGCCAGTCGTCAAGGCTGGGCGGCCATCATCGAGCAGTTTGAAAACCATTTGCAGGGAGCTTGCCGCGACCTGCGCGACAAGCCCCCCACGGCAATCAAACCAGCGTCATCAACGCCTCACGGCTGAACGGCAGAATGTCCTGCTCGCGGCCTTCGCGCACTTTCTGCGCCCAGTCCGGATCGACCAGCAGCGCACGGCCCACGGCCACCAGATCGAACTCGTCGTTGTTCAGGCGCTCCAGCAGCTTTTCCAGGCTGGCCGGTTGCGCCACTTTGTCGGTGTTGACCATGAACTGCAGGAACTCGCCATCGAGGCCGACGCTGCCGACGGTGATGGTCGGTTTGCCGGTCAGCTTGCGGGTCCAGCCCGCCAGGTTCAGTTCGGAACCCTCGAATTCCGGTTCCCAGAAACGGCGCGTCGAGCAGTGGAAAATGTCCACGCCAGCGTCGGACAACGGCTTGAGGAACTCGCCCAGCGCCTCCGGGGTTTGCACCAGACGCGCGGTGTAGTCCTGCTGCTTCCACTGCGAGAAGCGGAAGATGATCGGGAAGCCCTCGCCCACGGCAGCACGCACAGCCTGGATCAGCTCGATGGCGAAACGCGAACGGTTGGCCAGGCTGCCGCCGTATTCGTCGGTGCGCTGGTTGCTGCCTTCCCAGAAGAACTGGTCGATCAGGTAACCGTGGGCGCCGTGAATCTCCACGCCGTCCATGCCGATGCTCCGGGCATCTTTGGCGGCCTGGGCGAAAGCCGCGATCACGTCCTGGATGTCCTGCCTGGTCATGCCGTGCACCACGACCTGACCGTCCTTGAGTTTCTCGGTCGGGCCATAACCCGGCACGCTGGCATCCGGCTCAGTGCCGATGCGGCGAACGCTGCCGACGTGCCACAGTTGCGGGACGATCTTGCCGCCCTCGGCGTGCACCGCGTCGACGACTTTCTTCCAGCCGGCCAGTGCCGCGGCACCAAAGAACTGCGGCACATTCGGGTAGCCGTTGGACGCCTGATGCCCGACAGTGGTGCCCTCGGTGATGATCAGGCCGACACCGGCCGCCGCGCGACGACGGTAGTACTCGATCACTTTGGAATTGGGTACGCCACCCGGAGAGAACGAACGGGTCATCGGCGCCATGACCACACGGGTCGGCAGTTCGAGGGCACCGAGCTGGAACGGTTTGAACAAGGCTTGAACAGGCATGGGAGGCTCCACGAAAAATTGATCGACGGGCATTGAATTCAATATGACGGCGATAATATGCGGAGTTCCAACAGTGTCATAGCACTATTGATCTGAATGATTAAGGGTCAAAAGGCAGGCAAAAAAAATCGCAGCTCGATGGCTGCGATTTTCGCGTTTCAGCTCAGGGCTTTTTCAATCGCCGTGATCACCGAAGGATCATCCGGCGCCGTGCGCGGCGAGAAACGGGCCAGTACGCGACCGTCCTTGCCGAGCAGGAATTTCTCGAAATTCCAGGTGATGTCGCCGGGAAATTCGGCGCCCTCGCCCGCCAGCAGACGGTAGAGCTGATGGCGATCGTGGCCGTTGACTTCGAGCTTCTTCGACAACGGAAAACTCACGCCATAGTTGAGGCTGCAGAATTCCTGAATTTCCTGCTCGCTGCCCGGTTCCTGACCGGCAAACTGGTTGCACGGCAGGCCCAGCACGCTGAAGCCTTTGCCCTTGTATTGCTGATAGAGGTTTTCCAGCGCCGCGTACTGTGGGGTCAAGCCGCATTTGGAGGCGACGTTGACCACCAGCACGACTTGGCCCTTGAAGGGTGCCAGCGGTAGCTCCTGACCATCCAGGGCTGTCAACTTAAGGTCGTGAAAAGCACTCATGACGAACTCCAGATTCCCGTGTTCTACTCGAAACAGCCACTTGGCGAGACTACCAAGGACAGCCGCGGACTAAAAAGGCGCCCTCGGGCGCCTCTCCAGTTCTCTGAGCTTAGCGCAGAAAATCAGTGGTGATGGCCACCTTCGCCATGGACGTGACCATGAGCGACTTCTTCCTGGCTGGCGTCACGGATGGCAACGACCTTCACTTTGAAGTTCAGGCGCTGACCGGCCAGCGGGTGGTTGCCGTCGACGGTCACGTCGTCGCCGTCCAGATCACGGATGGTGACGATCTGCATCTGGCCGTCCGGCGCCGAAGCGTGGAACTGCATGCCGACTTCCAGCTCGTCGACGCCTTCGAACATGCTGCGGCTCAGGGTGCTGACCAGTTCGGCCGAGTACTCGCCGTAGGCATCTTCCGGCTCAACGGAAACTTCCAGCTCGTTGCCGACTTCCTTGCCTTCCAGGGCTTTTTCCAGGCCCGGGATGATGTTGCCTGCGCCATGCAGGTAAACCAGCGGAGCGCCGCCGGCGGAGCTGTCGATGACCTCACCAGCGTCGTTGGTCAGGGTATAGTCGATGGAGACAGCCTTATTGGCGGCGATCAGCATGGGGCGAGACCTTTTGCATAAGAATATAGAAAGGCCAAGTTTAGCGAAGCAATCGCTCGAAAGCGAACACAACCCTGACAAACGGGATTCGACGATCACAGGCTTCCATCAGGACGAGGACGGTCACTGGGTGGCCGAGCTCTCCTGCGGCCACACCCAGCATCTGCGCCACCAGCCACCCTGGCAGTCGCGGGCATGGGTGCTGGATGCAACGCAACGTATTGAAAAAATAGGCCAACCCTTTGCTTGCGGTTGGTGCGCTCAAGGCGCGGTTAGCGCTAACCTTGACGCCTGAAAAATCGGTGGAAGGCCAGCCATAGGCCCACGCCCTTGCCATGCACCCTTAGAGAATCCGCATGCAAACTTTTTTTATCGCGCCCACCGATTTTGGTGTGGGTCTGACCTCCATCAGCCTCGGGCTGGTGCGTACCCTGGAACGGGCCGGGCTGAAAGTCGGCTTCTTCAAACCGATTGCCCAGCCGCATCCGGGTGATACCGGCCCTGAGCGCTCCACCGAACTGGTGGCCCGCACCCACGGCCTGAAACCGCCGCAGCCGCTGGGTCTGGCTCACGTCGAACGGATGCTCGGCGACGGTCAGCTCGACGAGTTGCTCGAAGAAATCATCGCGCTCTACCAGCAGGCAGCCATCGGCAAAGATGTACTGGTCGTCGAAGGCATGGTGCCGACCCGCAGCGCCAGCTATGCCGCACGGGTCAACCTGCACCTGGCCAAGAGTCTGGATGCCGAGGTAATTCTGGTCTCGGCCCCGGAAAACGAAGTGCTGACCGAACTGTCCGGCCGCGTCGAGTTGCAGGCGCAATTGTTCGGCGGTCCGAAAGACCCGAAAGTCCTCGGCGTGATCCTCAACAAGGTCAAGACCGACGAAAGCATGGACGCCTTCGCCGCGCGCCTGAAAGAGCATTCGCCCTTGCTGCGCAGCGGTGATTTCCGCCTGCTGGGCTGCATTCCGTTCCAGCCCGAACTCAACGCCCCGCGCACCCGCGACGTCGCCGACCTGATGGGCGCCCAGGTGCTCAACGCCGGCGACTACGAAACCCGGCGCATGACCCGGACCATCATTTGTGCGCGCACGATGCGCAACACCGTGGACCTGCTCAAGCCCGGCGTGCTGGTGGTGACCCCGGGTGACCGCGACGACATCATCCTCGCCGTCAGCCTCGCCGCCATCAATGGCGTACCGCTGGCCGGCCTGTTGCTGACCAGTGACACCCTGCCCGATCCACGCATCATGGACCTGTGCCGTGGCGCATTGCAGGCTGGCTTGCCGGTGTTGTCGGTGAGCACCGGCTCCTACGACACCGCCAACCTGCTCAACGGCCTGAACAAGGAAATCCCCGTCGATGACCGCGAACGCGCGGAGATCATCACCGATTTCGTCGCCAGTCACCTGGATGCCAAGTGGCTGCATCAGCGCTGTGGTACGCCGCGAGAAATGCGCCTGTCTCCAGCCGTGTTCCGCTATCAATTGATTCAACGCGCCCAGGCCGCCAACAAACGCATCGTCCTGCCCGAAGGCAGCGAACCCTTCACCGTGCAAGCGGCGGCGATCTGTCAGGAGCGTGGCATTGCCCGTTGCGTGCTGCTGGCCAAACCGGCAGATGTCGAAGCCGTCGCCCGTGCCCAGGGCATCGTGTTGCCGCCGGGGCTGGAAATCCTCGATCCGGATCTGATCCGCGAGCGCTACGTCGAACCGATGGTGGCCCTGCGCAAGAGCAAAAGCCTCAACGCGCCGATGGCCGAGCAGCAGTTGGAAGACACCGTGGTGATCGGCACCATGATGCTGGCGCTGGATGAAGTCGACGGACTGGTTTCCGGCGTCATCAACACCACCGCCAACACCATCCGCCCGGCCCTGCAACTGATCAAGACGGCGCCGGGCTGCACCCTGGTGTCGTCGGTGTTTTTCATGCTCTTCCCCGAAGAAGTGCTGGTCTACGGCGACTGCGTGATGAACCCGCACCCGAGCGCCGCCGAACTGGCAGAGATCGCCCTGCAAAGCGCCGACTCGGCCGCCGCGTTCGGCATCACGCCACGGGTGGCGATGATCAGCTACTCCAGCGGTGAATCCGCCACCGGCGAAGAAGTCGAGAAAGTCCGCGAAGCCACCCTGCTCGCCCACGAACAACAGCACTCGCTGCTGATCGACGGGCCGCTGCAGTACGACGCCGCCGCCAACGAAACCGTGGCCCGGCAACTGGCGCCGAACAGCCAGGTGGCCGGCCGCGCCACGGTATTCGTGTTCCCCGACCTGAACACCGGCAACACCACCCACAAAGCCGTGCAACGCAGCGCCGACTGCGTCAGCCTCGGCCCGATGCTGCAAGGCCTGCGCAAACCGGTGAACGATCTGCCGCGCGGCGCGCAGGTCGACGACATCGTCTACACCATCGCCCTGACTGCGATTCAGGCTGCCAACCGACCTCTGGATATCTGACCCGATGCTGGCTTTTCTCCCTGCCCCTCTGCGCGGCGTGATCGCCGCGCTGCTGTTGGCGCTGAACACGATCCTGCTGTGCTCGTTCCTGTTTCTGGTCGCACTGATCAAAGTGCTGCCGTTCGACCTCGCACGCCGCGCCTCGCGCTGGCTGATGAGCCACACCCACGAAGCCTGGATCAGCAACAACAAAGGCTGGATGAACCTGGTGCGCCGCACCCGCTGGCACCTCAGCGGCCTGCAAGGCCTGGACTATCAACACTCGTACCTGATCACCAGCAACCACCAGAGCTGGGTCGACATCCTCGTGCTGCAATACGTGCTGAACCGACGCATCCAGCCACTGAAATTCTTCCTCAAACAGGAACTGATCTGGGTGCCGGTGATCGGCCTGGCGTGGTGGACGCTGGGCTTTCCGTTCATGAAACGCTATTCGAAAGCCTATCTGGAGAAGCACCCGGAAAAGAAAGGCAAAGACCTGGAAACCACCCGCAAGACCTGCGCGAAATTTCGCGACAACCCGGTGGGCATCTTCAACTTCGTCGAAGGCACACGCTTCACCGAAGGCAAGCACGCGCAGCAGCAATCACCGTTCAAATACCTGCTCAAGCCCAAGGCCGGCGGCATTGCCTTCGTGCTGGATGCAATGGGCGAACAGCTGGAATCAATCGTCAACGTGACCATCCACTACCCGGGCGGACATCCCGGCTTCTGGGACCTGCTGTGCGGCAACGTGCGGGACGTGGTGGTGCATTTTGAAGAACTGCAAATCCCGCCGCAGTTCATCGGCAAGAACTACGACCAGGACGGCGAATACCGCCTGCAATTCCAGGGCTGGATCAACCAGCTGTGGCAGGACAAGGATGCATTGCTGGAGCAGATGCATCGCGAATATCCAAACCACCGCTGATTACCATGAGGGAGCCCCTGACAGAACAGGCCGGCCGTCAGGCTGGCTCCCACAGGAAAGCAGTTCGCTATTGGCTTTTCGCTTCCCACCACTCAACACGATGAGCGTTAGCTCGAGTACCGCTTTTGACGTACCGGCCCCATCGGAAGGCTGAGTGGAGGGGGTCATCCGGGGGTGGGCGCGCAGCGCCGTTTGGCGAAGCCAAACACATCGAGAGGAGGTGCAGCGAAGCAAACCGTAGGCGATGCCCCCGGATGAGTCCCGTAACGAAGGAACACCGAGCCTAGGCGAGGTGCCGAACGCAGGGGCCCAGCCTTTTGGTTACTTTTTGGCGTTTGAAAAAGTGACCCGCTGTAAAAGCGGAACCGCCAGCCGCAACACCCGAAGAAACGGATATACACTCCAACCAACCCAAAAAAAGCCCGCCGATGATTGCTCATCGGCGGGCTTTTTCTTGCAGCTTGAAGCTGGAAGCTTGCAGCTGTTTTTCTGGCTTAAATCGCGCCACGCTTACGCAGCAGATCCAGCACTTGCTTCACACCCTCTTCCAGCGACAGCGACTGGGTATCGATCACCAGATCAGCATCCAGCGGCACGTCATACGGGAAGGACTCACCCGGAATGTTATCGCCACCCGCAGCATACAACCCTTGCGGATCACGCTCGGCGCAAACAGTCGGCGAAGCCTGGACATAAACCGTCAGCAGACGCTCCTTGCCGATCAGGTCCCTCGCCTGTTCACGACCCTCAGCGCTCGGCGCCACAAACGCAGCAAGCGTCAGCAGGCCGGCTTCGTTGAACTGACGCGCCACATGCGCGGCACGACGCCAGTTCTCGGTGCGACCGGCGCGATCCTGCGGCAGACCTTTATTCAGGTCGTGACGCAGGTTCTGGCCGTCGAGTACAAACACCGCACGCCCCATGTCGAACAGCTTGCGCTCGACCGCGTAGGCCAGCGTGCTTTTACCCGCGCCCGACAGACCGCTGAACAGCACGGTGGCCGGTTGCTGACCGAAACGCTGGGCGCGCTCGGTGGTCGCTACATGGGCCAGTTTGCCGTGATGGGTGGCAGTGCCATGAGCCAGCGGCTGGGCGACGATCATGCCGGCGCCGACGGTGCCGTTGGTCAAACGGTCGATGACGATGAACGCGCCGGTAGTGCGGTTGCTGTCGTAACCGTCGAGGGCGATCGGCGCATCGAGCGCGATCTTCACCTTACCGATTTCGTTGAGCTGCAACGCGCTCGCCGGGCCTTCCTCGAGGGTGTTGACGTCGACCTTGTTGACGATGCTGGCAATGGAGCCCGGCACGTAACTGGTGGCGCGCTTGATGTCGTATTTCTTGCCCGGCAGCATCGGCTCCTCAGCCATCCAGACCAGCATCGCTTCGAAACTGTCGGTCACCGGCGGAACGTTGTCGGCGTGTACCAGCAGGTCGCCACGGGAGATATCGATCTCGTCTTCCATGGTCAGCGTCACCGCCTGACCCGGGCCGGCATGCTCCAGCTCACCTTCGAAGGTGACGATGGATTTCACGCGGCTGCTCTTGCCCGACGGCAGGACCACGACTTCGTCGCCTTTCTTGACGATGCCGCTGGCCAGGGTGCCGGCGAAGCCGCGGAAGTTCAGGTTCGGACGGTTGACGTACTGCACCGGGAAACGCAAATCGGTGAAGTTGCGGTCGCCCGCCACTTCCACGGTCTCGAGGATTTCCATCAGCGACTGGCCGGTGTACCACGGCGAGCGCTCGGACTTGTTCACCACGTTGTCGCCCTTCAGGGCGGACATCGGCACGAAGTGCATGCTGGTCGGCTTCATCTTCAAGCCTTCGGCGAACTTCAGGTAGTCGGCCTTGATCGACTCGAACACGCCCTGATCGAAGCCCTTCAGGTCCATCTTGTTGATGGCGACAACGATGTGCTTGATGCCCAGCAGGGAGGCGATGAAGCTGTGGCGACGGGTCTGGGTCTGCACGCCGTAACGGGCGTCGACCAGGATGATCGCCAGGTCACAGGTGGAAGCACCGGTGGCCATGTTGCGGGTGTACTGCTCATGGCCGGGGGTGTCGGCGATGATGAATTTGCGCTTGGCGGTGGAGAAATAGCGGTAAGCGACATCGATGGTGATGCCCTGCTCGCGCTCGGCCTGCAGGCCGTCGACCAGCAATGCCAGGTCGATGTCGTCACCGGTGGTGCCGACTTTCTTCGAATCACGGGTAATGGCTTCGAGGTGATCTTCGTAGATCATCTTCGAGTCGTGCAGCAGGCGCCCGATCAGGGTGCTCTTGCCGTCATCGACGTTACCGCAGGTCAAAAAGCGCAGCAGTTCTTTACGTTCGTGCTGGCCCAGGTAGGCGAGGATGTCCTCGCTGATCAAATCAGATGCGTGGCTCATTGCATTCAAGCTCCGAGCTGTAAGCTTCAAGCGGCAAGCTTGTCGGCGTACAGCTAGTCAGAAATTTTGTTGATCAACCCGCCCAGCATTCGAGAAAGCTCGCGAGTTTCCATAATCCAGTTTTCAGCCAGCGGGGCAGCGATGTATGCAATGTCTCGAGCGATAAGGACCTGGGTTCGCAACTCCCCACAAGAGCCTTTAGCAACCCAAAGAAAATGAATTTTCTCTCTGGCACTACGACGCTCCATGCCTTCAGCGATATTGGAAGGCACTGAGAGTGCTGAGCGGGTGATTTGATCCTTGAATCCAAAATCCCCACATCGTGCAAACTCTCTGTAGATCTCTACCGCCAAACATTTGCTTCGCTGCCAGACAACCAGCTTCTCGAAATCCATTACGAGCCATCCGATTCCGGCTCACAGCAACCGACTGCAAGCACCAAACTGCAAAGTTACGCATACCGCCTTTAACTCGCAGCTTGCGGCTTGTAACTCGAAGCTTAAAAGTACCCTTGACGTTTCTTGTCTTCCATCGAGCCGGCGCCATCGTGGTCGATGACACGGCCCTGGCGCTCGGAAGTTCGCGTCAGGAGCATTTCCTGAATGATGTCCGTCAGGCTTTCGGCCTCGGACTCCACCGCGCCCGTCAACGGGTAGCAGCCAAGGGTACGGAAACGCACTTTCTTTTTGACGATGCGCGCCTTGTCCTCATCGGACAGGTGCTCGAGGATGCGCTCGTCGTCGATCATGATCAGCGTGCCGTTCTTCTCGATCACTTCGCGTTCGGCGGCGAAGTACAGCGGAACGATCGGGATGCCTTCGAGGTAGATGTATTGCCAGATGTCCAGCTCGGTCCAGTTCGACAACGGGAATACGCGGATGGATTCGCCCTTGTTGACCTTGCCGTTGTAGACGTTCCACAGCTCCGGACGCTGGTTCTTCGGATCCCAGCGGTGCTTGCTGTCGCGGAACGAGTAGACGCGCTCCTTGGCGCGTGACTTCTCTTCATCGCGACGGGCACCGCCGAAAGCGGCGTCGAAACCATGCTTGTCGAGTGCCTGCTTCAGGCCCTCGGTCTTCATGATGTCGGTGTGTTTGGCGCTGCCGTGGGTGAACGGGTTGATGCCCTGCGCAACGCCATCCGGGTTGACGTGGGTGATCAGGTCCAGGCCCAGCTCTTCGACCATCTTGTCGCGGAACTTGTACATCTCCTGGAATTTCCAGCGGGTGTCGACGTGCATCACCGGAAACGGCAGTTTGCCCGGGAAGAACGCCTTGCGTGCCAGATGCAGCATCACGGCGGAGTCTTTACCGATGGAGTACAGCATCACCGGGTTGTCGAACTCGGCGGCCACCTCGCGGATGATGTGGATGCTTTCCGCCTCCAGCTGTTTCAGATGCGTCAGTTTGTCGACCATGGCTACTCACGAAAGCTTTCTTATGAACGGCCAGCGGGCCGTGTTCGAGCGGGGAATCCTAGCACAGCGCCCTTCTTCTAATCAGGGCGCGGACTAGAACGAAAGAGCATATGAATATGCCCGCCCGTTCGGGTGCTTTCAGGGAAAGTCAGATCGGATTCGGGCAGTCGATGAAGATGTGTTCCAGGGCAAACCGCTTCGCCAGATAATCGCCCAGCGCCTGCACGCCGTAGCGCTCGGTGGCGTGGTGGCCGGCGGCGATGAAGCTGATGTCGTTTTCCCGGGCACTGTGGAACGTCTGCTCGGACGCCTCGCCACTGATGAACAGATCGACGCCGGCGGCAATGGCGTTGTCGATGTAGCCCTGGCCGCCGCCGGTGCACCAGCCGACCCGGCGAATCATCGCGCTGCCCTCGATCAGCAGCGGCTCGCGGCCCATGCGTTCCTGCACGCGACGGGCGAAGTCGCGGGCGGTCACCGGCTCGTCCAGCGAACCGACCAGCCCGACGATCTTCAGGTTATCCGGGTCCAGCGGCCCTTCGACAGTGATGTCGAGCTGCCGGGCCAGTTGCACGTTGTTGCCGACGTCCGGGTGCAGATCCAGCGGCAGGTGATAGGCCAGCATACTGATGTCGTGCTTGAGCAGGGTTTTCAGGCGCCGCTGCTTCATGCCGGTGATGCACGGGTTCTCGCCCTTCCAGAAGTAACCGTGATGCACCAGCACCAGATCGGCCTCGGCTTCGACGGCGGCATCGAGCAATGCCTGGCTGGCGGTGACGCCGCTGACGATGCGCATCACCTGCGGACGGCCCTCGACCTGCAGGCCGTTGGGGCAATAATCGGCAATTTTCGCACTGCCGAGGTAGCGGTCGGCTTCTTCGATCAGGGTACTGAGGGCAACGGCCATGAAAGACTCCTGAAAATCCCGTTCAGAGGCGCGCGCGGCCTCGTATAATGCGCGACATTATGGGCGGTCTGACCCCGCCTGCAACTTTTCCAGGACGTGCTTAATGCTCAAGGCGCTGCGTTTTTTCGGCTGGCCACTGTTGGCCGGTGTGCTTATCGCTCTGTTGATTATTCAGCGTTACCCGCAGTGGGTCGGGCTTCCGAGCCTCGACGTCAACCTGCAACAGGCTCCGCAGACCACCAGCGTGCAACAGGGGCCGGTGTCCTACGCCGACGCGGTGGTGATTGCCGCGCCGTCGGTGGTCAACCTCTACACCACCAAAGTCATCGCCAAACCGGCGCATCCGCTGTTCGAGGATCCACAGTTCCGCCGTTTCTTCGGTGACAACTCGCCGAAACAGAAGCGCATGGAGTCGAGCCTCGGCTCCGGCGTGATCATGAGCCCGGAAGGCTACATCCTGACCAACAACCACGTCACCACCGGCGCCGACCAGATCGTCGTGGCGCTCAAGGATGGCCGTGAAACCCTGGCCCGGGTGATCGGCAGCGACCCGGAAACCGACCTGGCGGTGCTGAAGATCGACCTGAAAAACCTGCCGGCGATCACCGTCGGTCGCTCCGACAACATCCGCATCGGCGACGTCGCACTGGCCATCGGCAACCCGTTCGGGGTCGGCCAGACCGTGACCATGGGCATCATCAGCGCCACTGGCCGTAACCAACTGGGCCTGAACAACTACGAAGACTTCATCCAGACCGACGCGGCGATCAACCCCGGCAACTCCGGCGGCGCACTGGTGGATGCCAACGGCAACCTCACCGGCATCAACACCGCGATCTTCTCCAAGTCCGGTGGCTCGCAAGGCATCGGCTTTGCAATCCCGGTGAAGCTGGCAATGGAAGTGATGAAGTCGATCATTGAGCACGGTCAGGTGATTCGTGGCTGGCTGGGGATCGAGGTGCAACCGCTGACTCAGGAACTGGCCGAGTCGTTTGGTCTGTCCGGGCGTCCGGGGATTGTGGTGGCGGGGATTTTCCGCGACGGCCCGGCACAGAAGGCCGGCCTGCAACTGGGTGACGTGATTCTCAGCATCGACGGCGAACCGGCCGGCGATGGCCGCAAATCGATGAACCAGGTGGCGCGGATCAAGCCGACCGACAAGGTCACGATCCAGGTGATGCGCAATGGCAAGGAGTTGAAGCTGACCGCCGAGATCGGTCTGCGTCCGCCGCCGGCGCCAGTGAAAGAAGAAGAGTAAGTACAAAAAAAGATGGGAGCACATTCGCTCCCATCTTTTTATCGGCCAGTCACAGGTCGCCGAGACCGTCGATCAACGCCTGATTCTGCTCCGGCGTACCGATCGAGATCCGCAGGAACTGGGCAATCCGCTCCTGCTTGAAGTGGCGCACGATCACACCCTGCTCACGCAGTTTGGCCGCCAGCCCGGCCGCATCGTGTTGCGGATGCCGTGCGAAGATGAAGTTGGCCGCTGACGGCAGCACTTCAAAGCCTTTGGCCTGCAACTGGGCAACCACCCATTCGCGACTCTCGATGACCAGTGCACAGGTCTTGTCGAAGTATTCGCGGTCCTCGAACGCCGCCGCCGCACCGACATTGGCCATGCGATCGATCGGGTAGGAGTTGAAGCTGTTCTTGACCCGCTCCAGCGCCTCGATCAGGTCCGGATGGCCGACCGCCAGACCGACCCGCAGGCCCGCCAGCGAACGGGACTTGGACAGGGTCTGGGTCACCAGCAGGTTCGGATAACGGTCCACCAGACTGATCGCGGTCTCGCCGCCGAAGTCGATGTAGGCCTCGTCGACCACCACCACCGAATCCGGACTTGCCTTGAGGATCTGCCCGACCGCTTCCAGCGCCAGCAGGCAACCGGTCGGCGCGTTCGGGTTGGGGAAGATGATCCCGCCGTTCGGTTTGGCGTAGTCCGCCGGGTTGATACGGAACTGTGCATCCAGCGGCACCGCATCGAACTTGATGCCGTACAGGCCGCAGTAAACCGGATAGAAGCTGTAGCTGATATCCGGGAACAGCAGCGGCTGATCGTGTTGCAGCAGGCCGTGGAAGATGTGCGCCAGCACTTCGTCCGAACCGTTGCCGAGGAACACCTGATTGCTCTGCATGCCGTAGTAGTTGGCGACGGCGTTTTTCAGCAGATCGCTGTTCGGGTCCGGGTACAGGCGCAGGTTGTCGTTGAGTTCAGTCTGCATCGCCGCCAGGGCTTTTGGCGACGGGCCGTACGGGTTCTCGTTGGTGTTGAGTTTGACCAGACGGGTCAGCTTCGGCTGCTCGCCCGGCACGTAAGGCACCAGATCCTTGACGAACGGGCTCCAGAATTTACTCATGTTCAGTTCCCCTTCACTTCGTCTTTGATGCGGTATTCGGCGCTGCGCGCGTGAGCACTCAGGGATTCACCACGGGCCAGGATCGATGCGGTCTTACCCAGTTCCGAAGCGCCGGCCTCGGAGCAGAAGATGATCGACGAGCGTTTCTGGAAGTCGTACACACCCAGCGGCGAGGAGAAACGCGCGGTGCCGGAGGTCGGCAGCACGTGGTTCGGACCTGCGCAGTAGTCGCCCAGGGCTTCGGAGGTGTGACGGCCCATGAAGATCGCGCCGGCGTGGCGAATCTGCGGCAGCCAGGCCTGCGGATCGGCGACCGACAGTTCAAGGTGTTCCGGAGCGATGCGGTTGGCGACTTCGATGGCCTGAGCCATATCACGCACGTGAATCAGGGCGCCACGGCCATTGATCGAGGTTTCGATGATGGTGGCGCGATCCATGGTCGGCAGCAGTTTGTCGATGCTCGCGGCGACCTTGTCGAGGAACTCGGCGTCCGGGCTGACCAGGATCGCCTGGGCGTCTTCGTCGTGCTCGGCCTGGGAGAACAGGTCCATGGCGATCCAGTCCGGATCAGTCTGGCCGTCGCACACCACGAGGATTTCCGACGGGCCGGCGATCATGTCGATACCGACCTGACCGAACACGTGGCGCTTGGCAGTCGCCACATAGATGTTGCCCGGGCCGACGACCTTGTCCACCTGCGGCACGCTTTCAGTACCGTAGGCCAGCGCTGCAACCGCTTGCGCGCCACCGATGGTGAAGACCCGGTCGACACCGGCGATGCACGCCGCCGCCAGTACCAGTTCGTTGACCTCGCCACGCGGGGTCGGCACCACCATCACCACTTCGGTGACGCCGGCGACCTTGGCCGGAATCGCGTTCATCAAGACCGACGACGGGTACGACGCCTTGCCGCCCGGCACATACAGACCGGCGCGGTCCAGCGGCGTGACTTTCTGGCCCAGCACCGTGCCGTCGGCTTCGGTGTAGCTCCAGGAGTCCTGCTTCTGTTTTTCGTGGTAGCTGCGAACGCGGGCGGCGGCTTTTTCCAGCGCTTCGCGCTGCGCCACGGTGATCCGGGTCAGAGCCAGTTCCAGACGTTCGCGCGGCAGGATCAGGTCTGCCATGGAGGCGACTTCGAGGCCATCGAATTTCTGGGTGAACTCGACCAGCGCCGCGTCACCGCGCTCGCGCACAGCCTTGATGATGTCCAGCACCCGCTGATTGACCGAGTCGTCAGACACACTTTCCCAGCTCAGCAGATGATCCAGATGATGCGCGAAATCCGGGTCAGCAGCGTTGAGTCGGCGAATTGCAGTCGGTGCGGTCATAGCGAGAGCCTCATAGGAATGGCAAAAACTCAGGCGCCCTAACTTAGCAGTCGTTTCCGCTTGGGCACCTGAGATTCTGGCTATGAGGCGGATAGACGGGCGCGACTTAACGTCGCGCAGGTACATCAGCCGCGGTGTCGAGACTCCACTGCCTTGCGCAGTGTGTCGATCAACGCCTGGATTCGGGCGTGTTGCATTTTCATCGAAGCTTTATTGACCACCAGACGCGAGCTGATCGTGGCGATCAGTTCCTGGGGTTCGAGACCGTTGGCGCGCAGGGTGTTGCCGGTGTCGACCACGTCGATGATCTTGTCGGCCAGACCGATCAGTGGTGCCAGTTCCATCGAGCCGTACAGCTTGATGATGTCGACCTGACGGCCCTGTTCGGCGTAGTAACGCTTGGCAACGTTGACGAATTTGGTCGCAACGCGCAGACGGCCCTTGGGCTCGACGGCGCCGACCTTGCCGGCGGTCATCAGCTTGCACTGGGCAATCTGCAGGTCCAGCGGCTCGTACAGACCTTGACCCGTGTATTCCATCAGCACGTCTTTACCGGCAACGCCGAGGTCGGCCGCGCCATGCTCGACATAGGTCGGCACATCGGTGGCGCGCACGATCAACAGGCGTACGTCTTCCTGGGTCGTGGGAATGATCAGCTTGCGGCTTTTGTCCGGATTCTCGGTCGGCACGATGCCCGCTTCGGCGAGAAGCGGCAGGGTGTCGTCAAGGATGCGGCCCTTGGACAGTGCGATGGTCAACATGGGAAACGTCAGTCCTTATCAAGGTACTCATGCCCGGTCGCAATCGGCGCCGGACATACATCGAGGGCGTTACCACCCCCGATCAAAACGAATTCAACGGACACTTCCCTGTGTCCAGATGCAGCGACTAGCCCGGAACGCGACGGATTTTGGCGCCCAGCATCTGCAGTTTTTCCTCGATGCACTCGTAACCACGGTCGATGTGGTAGATGCGGTCGATCAGGGTATCGCCTTCGGCCATCAGGGCCGAAATCACCAGGCTGGCCGAAGCCCGCAGGTCGGTTGCCATCACTGGCGCGCCCTTGAGGATTTCAGTGCCGGTGACGATGGCGGTGTTGCCTTCGACCTGGATCTTGGCGCCCATGCGGTGCAGTTCGTAGACGTGCATGAAACGGTTTTCGAAGATCGTCTCGATCACGGCACCAGTGCCTTCGGCAATGGCGTTGAGCGAAATGAACTGCGCCTGCATGTCAGTCGGGAACGCCGGGTACGGCGCGGTGCGCACGTTGACCGCTTTCGGGCGTTTACCGTGCATGTTCAGCTCGATCCAGTCTTCACCGGTGGTGATTTCTGCACCGGCTTCACGGAGCTTTTCCAGAACCGCTTCGAGGATGGTCGGATCGGTGTCCTTGACCTTCACGCGACCGCCGGTGACCGCAGCGGCCACCAGGTAGGTGCCGGTTTCGATACGGTCAGGCATGACCTTGTAGAAGGCTGAACCCAGACGCTCGACGCCATCGATGGTGATGGTGTCGGTACCGGCGCCGGAAACCTTGGCGCCCATGGCGTTCAGGAAGTTGGCCAGGTCGACCACTTCAGGTTCGCGGGCGGCGTTCTGCAGCACGCTGCGGCCTTTGGCCAGAGCAGCGGCCATCATGATGTTTTCGGTACCGGTCACGCTGACGGTATCGAAGAAGAAGTGCGCACCGCGCAGGCCGCCTTCAGGCGCCTTGGCCTTGATGTAACCACCTTCGACGTCGATGATCGCACCCATGGCTTCGAGGCCACGGATGTGCAGGTCAACCGGACGCGAACCGATGGCGCAACCGCCAGGCAGGGCGACTTCGGCTTCACCGAAACGGGCGACCATCGGGCCGAGCACCAGGATCGACGCACGCATGGTTTTCACCAGCTCGTACGGAGCGACCAGGGTCTTGATGGTGCGCGGGTCGATTTCGACGCTGAGCTTCTCGTCGATCACAGGCTCGATGCCCATGCGGCCGAACAGCTCGATCATGGTGGTGATGTCGTGCAGGTGCGGCAGGTTGCCGACGGTCACCGGGCCATCGCACAGCAAGGTGGCGGCCAGGATCGGCAGGGCGGAGTTCTTCGCCCCGGAAATGCGGATCTCGCCATCAAGACGAGCGCCACCGGTAATAATCAATTTATCCATAACAATCTCGACGCCCTAGGGCTCAGGTGCGCTCGGCCCAGGCCGCGCTGCTGAAAAATTTCATAGTGACCGCGTGGATGCTGCCATCGGCGATCCATGGGTTCAAATGGGCATAGATGCTTTGCTGACGCTTGACCGGGCTCAACGCCGCCAGTTCATCGCTAATCACGTTCAGCTGAAAGTTGCAGCCTTCGCCTTCAACTTCCACCCGGGTTCCGGGCAGATTTGCTTCAAGGAAGCTTTTCACTTCTACGGCCTGCATGCTCAACCTCAATCGGCGCCCTGTGCGCACGGGTCGGACATCATACAAAAAAGCCCCGCGCCTGCGAACCCCGCTGCGCAGGACTCTGACGGGGGGCTTCTTTATAGATGCGGGTTCAGGGTTGCGCCAACAGCTCGGTCAGCTCGCTGACCTGAGCAATTTCACGCATGTCTTCCGGCATCCCGCGGATGCTGACCGCCTTGCCGGCGGCTTTCGCATCGCGAATGAAGCACAGCAGCAACGACAGGCCGACGCTGCTGGACTTTTCCACTGCCGAACAATCGATCACCAATGCCGGGGCATTGCACGACTTGATCAGCGCCCGGCCTTGCTCGCGAAGGGCGGGACCGGTGCGGTAATCCAACACACCGGTGAGCTGAAGCTGACTGGCTTCGTCCAGACTAATGGCCGACTCGGTCATTGGGCAGGCTTCTCTTGTTTCTCGGCAGTCTGCTTGGCCTTGGCCACTTCGCCGGCCCAGCCGTTGATGGTCTTGTCCAGGTCGTTGCCGTTGCGCTGCATCGCGTCGGCGAACTGGTCACGGAACAGCTTGCCGATGTTGATGCCGTTGATGATCACGTTGCGCAGCTTCCACTCGCCGTTGATCTTCTCCAGCGTGTACTGAACCGGATAGATCGCGCCGTTGTTGCCCTTGACGGTCATGCCGACGCTGGTGCGGTCGCCCGACTCATCCTTCGGCGCATCGACAGTGATGCCCTGGTTGTTGTATTCCAGCAAGGCGTTGCCATAGAACTGGAACAGGCCACGCTTGAAGTTTTCCTGGAAGGTCTGCATCTGCGCCGGGCTGGCCTTGCGCGAGTACTTGACCGTCATGATGCTTTTGGAAATGCCTTCGGCATCCACCACCGGACCCACGATGGTATTCAGCGCGGTGTAGAAGTCCTGCGGGTCCTGCTTGTACTTCTCTTTATTCGCCGCCAGATCGGCGAGCATCCGGTTGGTGGTGTCCTGGACCAGATCGTGCGCCGACTGGCCGGGCGCAGCGTTCGCCAGCAGCGGCAGTGTCGCGAGCAACACCAACAGGCCACGTCGCAAGGTAGAGATCATTCAAAAGCTCCTCATTTGGCGTCTTTGCTAACGGTATTGAGCAGGAATTTACCGATCAGGTCTTCCAGCACCAGAGACGACTGGGTGTCGTGAATGGTTCCACCATCCTTGAGGCGGGTTTCTTCTCCGCCCACGCTGATGCCGATGTACTTCTCGCCCAACAGGCCAGCCGTCAGGATAGACGCTGTGGAGTCGGTCGGCAGGTTGTCGACCTTTTTATCCACCAGCAGGGTCACCCGGCCGGTAAAGCTGTCGCGGTCCAGATCGATCGCCGTGACCTTGCCGATGGTCACACCAGCCATGGTCACTTTGGCTCTGACCGTCAGACCGGCGATATTGTCGAAGTAGGCATACAGCTTGTAGGTATCGGTAGTCGAAGTCGGAGACAGGCCACTGACCCGCAGGGCAAGCAGCAACAAGGCCAGGATCCCTGCCAGCAGGAACAGGCCGACACCGATTTCCAGGGTGCGGTTTTGCATCAGAAATCTCCAAACATCAAAGCGGTCAGAATAAAGTCCAGGCCGAGCACTGCCAGCGAGGCGAATACTACGGTCTTGGTGGTGGCACGACTGATTCCCTCGGAAGTGGGCTCACAGTCATAGCCTTGGAATACGGCGATCCAGGTCACGACAAAGGCGAAAACGATACTTTTGATCACGCCGTTGAACACGTCGCTGGAGAAGTTGACGCTGTTCTGCATGTTCGCCCAGTAGGAGCCTTCATAGACGCCCAGCCAGTCGACCGCGACCCAGGAACCGCCCCAGATGCCGACCACGCTGAAGATCATCGCCAGCACCGGCAGGGAAATGAAACCGGCCCACAGACGCGGAGCGATGATGTACTTGAGCGGATCGACACCGATCATTTCCAGGCTGGACAACTGCTCGGTGGACTTCATGTTGCCGATTTCCGCCGTCAGCGCCGAACCGGCACGACCGGCGAACAGCAGCGCCGTCACCACCGGGCCCAGCTCACGCAGCAAGGTCAAGGCAACCATCTGCCCCACCGCCTGCTCCGAGCCATAGCTCGACAGGATGTTGAACCCCTGCAGCGCCAGCACCATGCCGATGAAAATCCCGGAGACCACAATGATCACCAGCGACATCACACCGACCGAGTGCAGTTGCTTGACCAGCAGGCCGAAACCGCCGCCTATGCCACCACGCCCCAGCAGGGCATGAAACAGGAACAGCGTCGCCCGTCCGAATACCGCGACGGCATCGATAGCCGATTCGCCGAACCGGCGTACGCGTTCTATTAATGAGATTCTGCGCATCAACGTTTCCCCAGAAGATCTGCGCGGTAATCCGTCGCTGGAAAGTGATACGGAACCGGACCATCGGGATCGCCGGTCATGAACTGACGGATACGCGGCTCATCCGAGTTCATCAACTCGTCCGGCGTACCCTGCCCCAGCACCTGACCATCGCCCACCACATAGATGTAATCGGCAATGCTCGCGGTTTCGGCGAGATCGTGGGAAACCACGATACTGGTGATCCCCAACGCATCGTTGAGCAGGCGGATCAGGCGCACCAGAACGCCCATGGCGATCGGGTCCTGGCCGACGAACGGTTCGTCGTACATGAGAATCTGCGGATCAAGCGCAATCGCCCGGGCCAGAGCCACGCGGCGCTTCATGCCGCCGGACAGCTCATCGGGCATCAACTCGATGGCGCCCCGCAGACCGACCGCCTGCAATTTGAGCAGCACGATGTCGCGGATCATTTCTTCCGGCAGCTGGGTATGAACGCGCAGGGGAAAGGCGACGTTCTCGAACACATCGAGATCGGTGAACAGCGCGCCGCTCTGAAACAGCACGCCCATGTGCTTGCGCGCATCGAACAGATCGCTGCGCGACAGCTTCGGCAGGTTCTGGCCGTTGACCCAGACCTCGCCCTGCGATGGTCGCAACTGGGCCCCCATCAGGCGCAGCAGCGTGGTCTTGCCACACCCGGAAGGCCCCATGATGCCGGTGACCTTGCCGCGCGGGATGCGGATATCGACGTTATTGAAAATGCTCCGCGCACCGCGCTTGAAGGAGACTCCCTTCAGCTCGACCGCGTAGGCGTTATCGGCACTCATCTAAACTCCTTGCGATGCAGCCTCTCACTCGGACGCCTGGCTTTCTGGAGAAAGCCCTTACATCCCGGGCAGGCCGAACTGGCGGCGAACTATATCACTGCAAAGGGCAAGCGCCCAAGGCCTCTCCCCGGCCACGTTCAGCGATATGACAGGCCCGAGGCTTCTATAAAAGGGTTTTAGTAACCGGGAATGACAAAGCACGACGAACTTGCGTGAGGCTTTTCAACATAACCGCTATAATCGCCGCCTTTTCATCGGGCTATACGATTTCTGACATGAGCCAAACCAGCGACCTGATTCAATCGGCACAACGCACCATCCGCCTCGAAGTGGAAGCCGTACAAGGCTTGTTGCCCCATATCGACGCCGATTTCGTACGCGCTTGCGAGATGATTCTGGCCAGCAAGGGCCGTGTAGTGGTGGTCGGCATGGGCAAGTCCGGGCACATCGGCAACAAGATTGCCGCGACCCTGGCCAGCACCGGCACCCCGGCGTTTTTCGTACATCCGGCCGAGGCCAGTCATGGCGACATGGGCATGATCACCCGTGATGACGTGATCCTGGCCCTGTCGAACTCCGGCTCCACCAACGAAATTGTCACCCTGCTGCCGCTGATCAAGCGCCTGGGCATCCAGTTGATCAGCGTGACCGGCAACCCGCAATCGCCTCTGGCAAAAGCGGCGGAGGTCAATCTCAACGTTCACGTCGAGCACGAAGCCTGCCCGCTGAACCTGGCGCCGACTTCCTCGACCACTGCCGCACTGGTCATGGGCGACGCTCTGGCCGTGGCATTGCTGGAAGCCCGCGGTTTCACCGCCGAAGATTTCGCCTTTTCCCACCCGGGTGGCGCACTCGGCCGACGCTTGCTGCTGAAAGTGGAAAACGTCATGCACGCAGGTCAGGAGTTGCCGCAGGTTCAACGCGGCACCCTGCTCAAGGACGCACTGATGGAAATGACCCGCAAGGGTCTGGGCATGACTGTCATTCTCGAAGCCGACGGCAAGCTTGCCGGGATCTTCACCGACGGCGACCTGCGCCGCACACTGGATCGCAGCATCGATATCCACAGCGCGACCATCGATCAGGTGATGACCGTGCACGGCAAGACCGCACGCGCCGAGATGCTCGCCGCCGAGGCCCTGAAAATCATGGAAGACCATCGAATCAACGCGCTTGTCGTCGTGGATGAGGACGATCGCCCGATCGGCGCCTTCAACCTCTCCGACCTGCTGCGCGCAGGAGTGATGTAAATGAGCACCGATCTGCTGCAACGCGGCAAAGCCATCAAACTGGCGGTTTTCGACGTCGACGGCGTCCTCACCGACGGACGCCTGTACTTCCTTGAAGACGGTAGCGAGTTCAAGACTTTCAATACACTCGACGGCCAGGGCATCAAGATGCTGATGAACGCGGGCGTACAGACCGCCATCATCAGCGGTCGCAAGACCCCGGTGGTCGAGCGTCGGGCAAAAAACCTCGGTATTCCGCACCTGTTTCAGGGCCGTGAAGACAAACTCGTCGTCCTCGACGGCCTTCTTGAGCAACTGGGCCTAAGCTATGAACAGGTCGCCTATCTCGGTGACGACCTGCCCGACCTGCCGGTGATCCGCCGGGTGGGACTTGGCATGGCGGTGGCCAACGCGGCGCCCTTTGTGCGCGAGCATGCCCATGGCGTTACCCAGGCCCGTGGTGGCGAGGGTGCCGCCCGTGAATTCTGCGAACTGATCCTGCGCGCCCAGGGCAGCCTCGATGCCGCCAACAACGCGTACCTGTGAGTCAAACCATGTTTAGCAAAAAGTTTCGCAACATACTGCTGTTCGGTTGCATCGCTGCGATTTTCGGCGCGGTCGGTTACTGGAACATCAGCCCGGAACGCTTCCTCGACAAGCCCCCTGTCTCGACAGCAGAGAGCCCGATCGACTGGTACGCGACCAACACCCACACCTTGCAATACCTGGAAGACGGCAAGGTGCAGTACGAAATGACCTCCGACAAGGCCGAACACGTCAAGGCGACCGACATTACACTGGTCACCAAACCCGACCTGAACATGTTCCGTGGCACCGACTTCCCGTGGCATGTGACCAGCGAGCGCGGCGAAGTGAATTCCGGCGGCACCGAGGTCGAACTGATCGACTCGGTTCGCGTCAAGCGCACCGATGAAAAGAACCGCGACACCCTGATCACCAGCACCCGTATGACGGTGTTCCCTCAGCAGCAATATGCGCAGACCCAGCAACCCGTTAGAATCGACGGCGCTGGCGGTGTATCGACCGGCGTGGGAATGAAAGCGTATTTGAAGGAAAGCAGGATACACCTGCTATCGAACGTAAGAGGACAGTATGAGGCTCGTTAAAACCCTCCCTATTTTGCTCAGTCTGGGCGCAGCACTGGGAAGCGTGAGCGCCTGGGCTCTGCCGAACGATCAGGAGCAGCCAATCCGCATTCAGGCCGACGATGCCCAGCTGGACGACAAGAATGGCGTTGCCACTTACAAGGGCGCCGTGATCATCACCCAGGGTTCGATGATCGTCAAAGGCGACACTGTAACGCTGACGCGCAACCCGGCCGGCGAGATCGACGTGGTGACTTCGGTAGGCAACCTGGCCTATTTCGAACAACTGCAGACCGCTGGCGACAAGAAACCCGTTCAGGGCTGGGGTGTGACCATTCAGTATCACGCGCAGCAAAACCGCGTCGTGCTGATCGACAAGGCCAAGGTCGTCGACAAGGACAACAACACCACTCAAGGCGAGAAGATCGTCTATGACACGGTGAAAAAACTCGCCAGCGCCGGTCGCGCTACCGGCAACAAGGTCACCGAGGCGCGTCCGCGCATCGACATGGTGATCCAGCCGAAGAAGAAAACCGACGAGAAAACCCAGTAATGGCAACTCTGAAAGCTCAGCACCTGGCCAAGGCCTATAAAAGCCGCCAGGTCGTGCGTGACGTCAGCCTGTCGATCGATAGCGGTCAGATCGTGGGCCTGCTCGGCCCCAATGGTGCCGGCAAGACCACCTGCTTCTACATGATCGTGGGCCTGGTGCAGGCCGATCAAGGCCGCGTGCTGATCGACGATCTGGACGTCAGCCACCAGCCGATGCACGGTCGCGCCAAGGCCGGTATCGGCTATCTGCCGCAGGAAGCCTCGATCTTCCGCAAGCTGTCGGTGGCCGACAACATCATGGCCATCCTCGAGACCCGCCAGGAGCTCGACAAGGCCGGCCGTCGCAAGGAGCTGGAAAGCCTGCTGCAGGAATTCCACATCAGCCATATCCGCGACAACCTCGGCATGAGCCTGTCCGGTGGCGAGCGTCGCCGGGTGGAAATCGCCCGTGCACTGGCCACCGCACCGAAATTCATCCTGCTCGACGAACCGTTCGCCGGTGTCGACCCGATCTCCGTGGGCGACATCAAGCAGATCATCCACCACCTCAAGGCCAAGGGCATCGGTGTACTGATCACCGACCACAACGTCCGCGAGACGCTGGATATCTGCGAAACGGCCTACATCGTCAATGACGGCCAGCTGATCGCCGAAGGCGACTCCGCGACCATCCTCGCCAACGACCTGGTGAAGGAAGTGTATCTGGGTCACGAGTTCCGCCTGTAAGCGCGACAGCATTCGACCAGCCATCCGGGTGCTGTAACGTTGAAGCGCATTTTTCTACGCTTTTATTGTTACAGCGCTCTAGGCAAACACGACAGTTTCAGGCATATAATTTGCTTAAGTTTGGCGCCTCGGCGCCCTGTAGTGGATGGCGCATAGCGCCGGCGAATAAGGTGTTAAGCCCCTGCCATGAAACCATCGCTAGTCTTGAGAATGGGCCAGCAGCTGACGATGACACCGCAGCTGCAACAGGCCATCCGCCTGCTCCAATTGTCGACCCTGGATCTGCAACAGGAAATCCAGGAGGCGCTGGAATCCAACCCGATGCTCGAACGCCAGGAAGACGGCGACGACTTCGACAATTCCGACCCGCTGGCCGACAACGCCGAACAGAAGCCCAATACCGAGATCCAGGAACCTTCCTACCAGGAAACCGCGCCGACGGTCGACAATCTCGAGGACGGCGAATGGAACGAGCGAATCCCCAACGAACTGCCGGTAGACACCGCCTGGGAAGACGTCTACCAGACCAGCGCGAGCAGCCTGCCGAGCAGCGATGACGATGAGTGGGATTTCACCACCCGCACTTCCGCCGGCGAAAGCCTGCAAAGCCACCTGCTGTGGCAGTTGAACCTGGCGCCGATGTCCGACACGGATCGCCTGATCGCCGTGACCCTGATCGATTGCATCAACAATCAGGGCTACCTCGACGAAACCCTCGAAGAAATCCTCGACGCCTTCGATCCGGAACTCGACATCGAGCTGGACGAGATCGAAGCAGTCCTGCATCGCATCCAGCAATTCGAACCCGCCGGCATTGGCGCACGCAACCTGGGCGAATGCCTGCTGCTGCAATTGCGCCAGCTGTCGGCCAAGACTCCTTGGCTGGCCGAAGCCAAGCGCCTGGTCACCGATTACATCGACCTGCTCGGCAGCCGCGACTACAGCCAGCTGATGCGCCGCATGAAGCTCAAGGAAGATGAACTGCGCCAGGTCATCGAACTGGTCCAGAGCCTCAACCCGCGCCCCGGCTCACAGATCGAATCCACCGAAGCCGAATACGTGGTCCCTGACGTGATCGTGCGCAAGGACAACGAGCGCTGGCTGGTCGAGCTGAACCAGGAGTCGGTGCCGCGCCTGCGGGTCAACGCCCAGTACGCCGGTTTCGTCCGTCGCGCCGACACCAGCGCCGACAATACCTTCATGCGCAATCAGTTGCAGGAAGCCCGCTGGTTCATCAAGAGCCTGCAGAGCCGCAACGAAACCCTGATGAAGGTTGCCACCCAGATCGTCGAGCATCAGCGCGGCTTCCTGGAATACGGCGACGAAGCGATGAAGCCACTCGTGCTGCATGACATCGCCGAGGCAGTCGGCATGCACGAGTCGACGATTTCCCGGGTGACCACGCAGAAATTCATGCATACCCCCCGGGGCATATATGAACTGAAATACTTTTTCTCCAGCCACGTAAGCACCTCCGAAGGCGGCGAATGCTCGTCCACGGCGATCCGCGCGATCATCAAGAAACTGGTCGCCGCTGAAAATCAGAAAAAGCCGTTGAGTGACAGCAAGATCGCTGGTTTACTGGAGGCACAAGGCATTCAGGTGGCTCGCCGCACCGTCGCCAAGTACCGCGAATCCCTCGGGATCGCGCCTTCGAGCGAACGCAAGCGGTTGATGTAAGCCACGTTACAGCGTTCCAGTGGCAGGCTTTTCGGCCTGCCGCTTTATGCACTGGCAACGAAGGAGAAGCTGTATGCAAGTCAACATCAGTGGACACCAACTGGAAGTTACCCAACCTCTCCGTGAATACGTTGAGCAGAAGCTCAAGAGGCTTGAGGGACATTTCGACAAGATCACCAACGTGCAAGTCACGATGTGCGTCGAAAAGCTGAAGCAGAAAATCGAAGCCACGCTGCATATTCCCGGCAACGAGGTCGTCGCAAACGCGGAACATACCGATATGTACGCAGCGATCGACGCGCTGACCGACAAGCTTGATAAACAACTCAAAAAGCATAAGGAAAAGACCCAGAGCCTGCTTCAGGGCGCTACCGGTCGATAACCCCCACCCCCATGATCCGACTTGAAAGCATCCTGACCCCCGGCCGTTCCCTGGTGAACGTGCCGGGCGGCAGTAAAAAAGAAAGCCCTCGAACAAATTGCCAACCTGATCGCCCGGGAAAAACCGGATCTGGAGATGCAAGATGTCTTCGAGGCGCTGATTGCCCGTGAAAAACTCGGTTCGACCGGTTTTGGCAACGGCATCGCCATTCCTCATTGCCGCCTCAAGGGCTGTGAATCGCCCATCAGCGCCTTGATGCACCTTGAAGCCCCTATCGATTTCGATGCCATCGATGGCGCACCGGTGGACCTGCTGTTCGTGCTGCTGGTCCCGGAAGCTGCCACCGATGCACACCTGGAACTGCTGCGCCAGATCGCCAGCATGCTCGATCGCAAGGAAGTACGCGAAAAGCTGCGTCGCGCCACCACCAACGAAGCCTTGTATCAGGTTGTCCTGGACGAGCAAAACGGGCACTAAACATGCGCTTGATCATCGTCAGTGGCCGCTCCGGCTCGGGCAAAAGTACGGCCCTGGATGTCCTTGAGGACAACGGTTACTACTGCATCGACAATCTGCCGGCCGGCCTGTTGCCGGAACTGGCGGAGCGCGCCCTAATTCATACGGAACTGTCTCAGCCACTGGTCGCGGTATCGATCGATGCGCGCAACCTGCCAAGCCACCTTTCGCGTTTTCCGGAGTTGCTCGAGGAAGTCCGCAGCCGGCACATCCAGTGCGACGTTCTGTACCTGGATGCCGATGAAGAAACCCTGCTCAAGCGCTTCTCGGAAACCCGTCGCCGTCACCCGCTGAGCAGTGCCAATCGCTCGCTGGCTGAAGCCATCAACGATGAAACAGCCCTGCTGGGCCCGATCGCCGATCTGGCCGACCTGAAGGTCAACACCACCAATCTGAACCTGTACCAGTTGCGCGACACCATCAAGCTGCGACTGCTGAACCAGCCGGAGCCCGGTACGGCGTTTCTGGTGGAGTCGTTCGGTTTCAAACGCGGCATGCCGGTAGATGCGGATCTGGTGTTCGATGTACGCTGCCTGCCCAACCCGTACTGGAAACCGGAATTACGTGCGCAATCCGGGCTCGATGAGCCGGTAGCCGAATATCTGGCGGCACAGCCGGAAGTCGAAGAGATGTTCCAGGACATCTATGCGTATCTGTTCAAATGGTTGCCGCGCTTCGCTGCGAGCAATCGTGCCTACGTGACCATTGCCATTGGCTGCACCGGCGGACATCACCGTTCCGTCTACCTGACCGAACGCCTGGGTCAGGCCCTGCAGAAAACCCTGAAGAACGTCCAGGTTCGCCACCGCGACCTCAGCTAAAGGATTCACACCGCGATGCCTGCTCTGGAAATCGAAATCATCAACAAGCTGGGCCTGCATGCCCGGGCGTCGGCAAAGTTCGTGGGCGTGGCGGGTCAGTTTCCCGACTGCACGATCAGAGTGGGTCGCACCCCGGAAACCACGGTAGATGGCAAAAGCATCATGGCGATGATGATGCTCGCTGCCGGCAAGGGCACCAAAATCCACCTGAGCACCGAGGGTCATCAGGAACAGGAAGCCATGGATGCTTTGGTGGCACTGATCAACAACTACTTCGACGAAGGCGGTTGAAAGTCCTTTGTGGCGAGATATGCGCCTCTCGCCACGCTTATCCCAGCGCTGTATCCATCACCATCATCAGGCAGAACCCGATCAACAATCCCAGGCTCGCCAGTTTGTCGTGACCATTGCGTCGCGATTCCGGGATCACTTCGTGGGTCACCACCAGCAACATTGCCCCGGCCGCCAGCGCCAACCCCAAGGGTAACAACAATTCCGCCAGGCTGACCAACCACGCACACAACAGCGCGAACACCGGCTCGACCAGACCTGACGCCGCCCCGATCAGAAACGCCTTGACCCGCGACATCCCCGCCCCGGCCAGCACCAGCGCAATAACCAGCCCTTCCGGCACGTCCTGCAAGGCGATCCCCATCGCCAGGCTGTCAGCGTCCGGCATGCCGCCACCCGCAGAGACGCCGACGGCCATGCCTTCCGGGATGTTATGGGCAATGATGGCAAACACGAACAGCCAGATCCGCGGCGGAATCACCGGATGCTCGACGGTGCCGATGAGCATTTCCGGTGAAGCACCGGACAACCTGCGGTCGACCAGATAGAGAGCGAAAGCACCGAGCATGATGCCGAAACAGATCAGGCCACTGGCGCCCCAAGGACTCAGCCCCAGACTTTCTGCGGCGGCAATCCCTGGAACGATCAGTGAAAATGCGGTCGCCGCCAGCATCACACCAGCACCAAACCCCAGCAATGTGTCGCCCAGCGCCTGCGGCATGTTGCGGATCACCAGCACCGGAACGGCCCCGAGTGCCGTGCCGAGCGCGCAGATCGCACCACCTTGCAATGCCCGGGACAGTTTCGGCTCCAGGTTCAGCCATTCGAGTCCGTGAGCCACCAGCAAGGTCATGCCCGCCAACAGCAGCAGCGACCCGAATGCGTAACGAAACATACGCCCACTTCCGATCGCCAGTGTTTCAGTGCCCATAGTCAGCCCTGGATTGTTTTTATAGGAGACTTAAACCAGTGCAGCCTGATAACGCGCAGCGACTTCAGGCCAGTTGATCACGTTGTAGAACGCGCTGATGTATTCCGGGCGGCGGTTCTGATAACGCAGGTAGTAGGCGTGTTCCCACACGTCGAGTCCGAGAATCGGTGTGTTGCCGTTCATCAGCGGGCTGTCCTGGTTGCCGCTGCTTTCCACCACCAGTTTCTTGTCCGGGGTGACACTGAGCCAGGCCCAGCCGCTGCCGAAACGGGTCAGCGCAGCCTTGGTGAAGGCTTCCTTGAAGCTGTCGAGGCCGCCGAGCTGCTCATCGATCGCCCTGGCCAGCGCGCCATCCGGCTTGCCGCCACCGCCAGGCACCATCACTTCCCAGAACAACGAATGGTTGGCGTGACCGCCACCTTGATTGATCACCGCCGCACGCAGTTTTTCCGGCAGCTGCTGAACGCTGGCGACGAGTTTTTCCACCGGCCACTCGGCGTATTCCGTGCCCTCGACCGCGGCGTTCAGGTTATTGATGTAGGTCTGGTGATGCTTGGTGTAGTGGATCTCCATGGTCTGCGCATCGATGTGCGGTTCCAGTGCGTCGTAGGCGTAAGGCAGGGCTGGCAGGGTAAAAGCCATTTCAGTGGACTCCATGGTGATGTTGGGCTGGGGCGCGGCGCGCATTGCCGGTATCCGGGTGCAGCAAGCGCTGGGTGCGCGGGTATTCGCCGTGTTCGCTGATGAAATTGAGCAGTTCGATATAGGTCTTGCTGCTCTGGCGCAACGCCGCTTCACGCAGGGCCGGGCGCAGACGCTCGTCCTGCATGGTCTGTAACAGCCGTTGATGGATCGCGCACAGGTATTCGGCGCTCTCCTCCGGCTGGTTCAGACGCAGATGCAAATCGGCGAGGTTGTGATGGGAAATGACGCAGGCCGCCACCGCTTCGTCGGCATCGGCCCAGCGCTCGAACAGCACCTGCGCCAAAGCGAGGGCCTGCAGATAGGCCTCGCGGGCGTCGATCAACTCGCCCAGCATGAAGCAGCGATTGGCCCGTTCGATCGTGCGTTTCCAGTGCTCCATGATGAGCCTCCAAAGCGGTTGCGGTGTTTACACGCCGCCGGCGGTGAGTTTCTCGGGATTGAGCAACTCTTCCAGCTGGCTGCGCGACAGGTCGGTGTGTTCCAGCGCGACGTCGATCACCGGACGGCCCTGTTTGTAGGCCTGCTTGGCGATTTCGGCGGCCTTCTGGTAACCGATGATCGGGTTGAGCGCGGTGACCAGAATCGGGTTGCGCGACAGCGCTTCCTTGAGCCGCGATTCGTTGACTTTGAAGGTGGCAATCGCCTTGTCACCCAGCAGACGGCTGGAACTGGCCAGCAACTCGATGCTGCTCAACAGGTTCTGGGCGATGATCGGCAGCATCACGTTCAGTTCAAAGTTGCCTGACTGACCGGCGATGGTGATCACCGAGTCATTGCCGATCACTTGCGCGGCAACCATGGCGGTAGCTTCCGGAATCACCGGATTGACCTTGCCCGGCATGATCGACGAGCCCGGTTGCAGGCCTTCCAGCTCGATTTCACCGAGTCCGGCGAGCGGGCCGGAGTTCATCCAGCGCAGGTCGTTGGCGATTTTCATCAACGACACGGCGGTGGCCTTGAGCTGGCCGGAAACGGCCACGGCGGTGTCCTGCGAACCGATCAGCGCGAACAGATCCTTGCCCGGGGTGAATTGCACGTTGGTCAGTTGGCTCAACTGACGGCTGAAACGCGCGGCGAATTCCGGATGCGCATTGATCCCGGTGCCGACCGCCGTACCGCCCTGGGCCAGGGATTGCAGGCTTGGCAGCAAGTCCTGCAAATGACCGATATTGGCCTTGAGCTGCTGCGCCCAGCCTTTGAGCACCTGGCTCATACGCACCGGCATGGCGTCCATCAGGTGAGTGCGACCGGTTTTGACGTGGTGATGCACCTGCTCGGCCTTGCGTTCGATGACTTGCACCAGATGCAGCAGCGCCGGCAGCAGTTGTTCGTGCAGGGCCAGCGCGGCGCTGACGTGAATGGTGGTCGGGATGATGTCGTTGCTGCTCTGCCCGCAGTTGACGTGATCGTTGGCATTCACCGGCTCGTCGAGCAGGCGGCTGGCCAGGGTGGCGATCACTTCGTTGGCGTTCATGTTGGAGCTGGTGCCGGAACCGGTCTGGAAGATATCCACCGGGAAATGCTGCATGAAGTCGCCTTCAAGCAGCCCTTGGGCCGCGTCGCTGATGGCCTTGCCTTGAGCGGCGCTGAGCTGATTGAGTTCGACGTTGGCCCGGGCGGCAGCGGCTTTTGCCAGGATCAGCGCGCGGATGAACTGGGTCGGCATCGGCTTGCCGCTGATCGGGAAGTTATCCACTGCGCGCTGGGTCTGCGCGCCGTAGAGAGCGTCCACCGGCACCTGCAGTTCGCCCATGCTGTCGCGCTCAATACGTGTCTTGGTCATCGGTAAATCCTTGGACTAATTCAATGAGAGGAATCGAGGGTTGCAACTCGCAGGTGGCGAGCTGCCAGGTGTAGCTTTGCCAGCGTTTGAGCCGGCATTTGCACAGCGACAGGCGTTCCATTTCACGCAGCGGGCGCCAGGCCTGATCGAGACATAGACTGCGCCAGTGCCACGGCAACGCGGTGTCGGTGGCCGTGTCGAGCAGCAGACGGAAAGAGGTTTCAGCGACAGTCCAGGGCGAGGTCGCCGTGCAACAGGCGAGGTACCGGCCTTCGGCCAGGTAGTGTTCGATCAGACGCGGTTCGTCGGGATCCATGGCGCAACGGATCTGGCGGCTCATCCAGCGCCAGCTTTCGAGGTACGGCTGCTCGTGCAAGGCAGAACTCATGATCCTGGGCTCATCCGATAATGAGATTTATTATTAAATGATAATGAGAACCAAAACAAGAGCGGCTTTTTTAGCTGCTCCGACCCGCTCAAACAAATTCCGGACACAAAAAAGGCGCGCCACCCAATCGGGTGGCGCGCCTTTTTGTATTGGCCCGGGCTTAGCTGCCGGCGACAGTCATCCGCTCGATCAACACCGAACCGGTGCGAATGTTGCTGCGCAGTTCCAGATCATTACCGACCGCGACGATCTGCTTGAACATGTCACGCATGTTGCCGGCGATGGTCACTTCCTGCACCGCGAACTGGATTTCACCGTTCTCGACCCAGAAACCCGCCGCACCGCGCGAATAATCACCTGTCACCATGTTCAGGCCATGGCCCATCAACTCGGTGACCAGCAGCCCACGGCCCATGCGCCGCAGCAAAGCCGCCTGATCTTCATCACCATGGGTGACGAACAGGTTGTGCACGCCGCCAGCATTGGCGGTGCTCGGCATGCCGAGTTTGCGCCCGGAATAAGTGCCGAGGATGTACGACACCAACTCGCCCTTCTCGACGAACGGTTTGGCATAGGTCGCCAGACCGTCACCGTCGTACGACGCACTGCCCATGGCACGCATCAGGTGCGGACGCTCGTCGATGGTCAGCCACTCCGGGAACAGCTTCTGCCCCAGCGTGCCCTCAAGGAACGACGACTTGCGATACAGGCTACCGCCGGAAATCGCCGACAGAAAGCTGCCGAACAACCCGCCCGCCAGCTCGGCGGAAAACAGCACCGGCACTTCGCAAGTCGGCACCGGGCGCGCGCCCAGACGGCTTGCGGCCCGTTGCGCTGCACGCTGGCCGATGGTCACCGGGTCGGCCAGCAAGCTGCCCTGGCGATTAACGTCATACCAGTAATCACGCTGCATCTGGCCATCGGCCTCGGCGATCATCACGCAGCTCAGGCTGTGCCGGGTCGACGCATAACCGCCGATGAAACCGTGGCTGTTACCGTACACGCGGCAGCCCTGATGAGTGCTCAACGTGGTGCCATCGGCATTCTTGATGCGGGCATCGGCGTCGAACGCGGCGGCTTCGCAGAGCAGCGCCTTCTCGATGGCCTGTTCCGGAGTGATGTCCCATTGGTGGAACAGGTCGAAATCCTGAATATCCCTGGCCATCAGCGCGGCATCGGCCAGTCCCGAGGCTTCGTCTTCGGAAGTGTGCTTGGCAATCGCCAGCGCAGCAGCAACGGTTTCGCGAATCGCATCCGGCCCGGTGGCGGAAGTGCTGGCCGAGCCCTTGCGCTGACCGACATACAAGGTGATGCCAAAACCCTGATCGCGGTTGAACTCGACCGTTTCGACTTCACGCTGACGCACCGAGGTCGACAGGCCCTGCTCCAGCGACACCGCCACTTCGCACGCGCTGGCACCCTGACGCTTGGCTTCGGCGATGATCTGCTCGACCTGTTCCTGCAGTGCCGGCAATGCCTGTGGGCCGACGCTTTCAACTGCACTCATGCTCATCTCCACTCAAATTCTGCTTTCGGCTGGGGCCTTCGAGCGACCGGGCCGGACAAGCGGCCCCCGACTGGTTATCATGGCGGCGTTTCTTTGCGGACTGCCACCATGGTTGATTCTTACGACGACTCCCTCGATACGGGAGAAAAAAGCAAATCCCAGGTCAAACGCGAGCTGCATGCTCTGGTTGACCTTGGCGAGCGCCTTACAACGCTCAAGCCCGACTTGCAGGCGAAACTGCCATTGACCGACGCCTTGCGCCGGGCCCTGGCCGATGCGCCCAAGCACACCGCGAACATCGCGCGTAAACGGCACTTGCAGTTCATCGGCAAACTGATGCGCGATCAGGACACTGACGCGATTCTCACCCTGCTCGATCAACTCGATGCCTCTACCCGTCAGTACAACGAGCGTTTCCACAACCTCGAACGCTGGCGTGACCGCCTGATCAGCGGTGACGATGCCGTGCTGGAAAAATTCGTCGTCGAGTACCCGGACGCCGACCGCCAGCAACTGCGCTCCCTGATCCGTCAGGCCCAGCACGAGGTTGCGCATAACAAGCCTCCTGCCTCGAGCCGTAAAATCTTCAAGTACATCCGTGAGCTGGACGAGACTCAACGCGGTCTGCGTTGATATTCGCCACCGGGTGGCCGCACCGCGCGCCACCCGAAGCTCCATCCCTTCTTACGCGCCCGTGCCACCCACGGTGATCGCATCGATTTTCAGCGTCGGTTGACCCACGCCCACCGGCACCGACTGCCCGTCCTTGCCGCACGTGCCCACACCGCTGTCCAGTGCCAGATCGTTGCCGACCATCGACACCCGGCTCATCGCTTCCGGGCCGTTGCCGATCAACGTCGCTCCCTTGACCGGCGCGGTGATCTTGCCGTCCTCGATCAGGTACGCCTCACTGGTGGAGAACACGAACTTGCCGCTGGTGATGTCGACCTGACCGCCACCGAGGTTGGCGCAATAGATGCCCTTCTTCACCGACGCGATGATTTCCGCCGGATCGCTCTGGCCGCCGAGCATGTAGGTATTGGTCATCCGTGGCATCGGCAGGTGTGCGTAGGATTCGCGACGACCGTTGCCGGTACGGGCCACGCCCATCAGGCGTGCATTGAGCTTGTCCTGCATGTAGCCCTTGAGCACGCCGTTTTCGATCAATGTAGTGCACTCGGTCGGCGTACCTTCGTCATCGACGCTCAGGGAGCCGCGACGACCGGCCAGCGTGCCGTCATCGACAATGGTGCAGAGTTTGGATGCAACCATCTCGCCCATGCGTCCGCTGTAGGCCGAACTGCCCTTGCGGTTGAAGTCACCCTCCAGACCGTGGCCGACCGCTTCGTGCAGCAGCACGCCGGACCAGCCCGAGCCCAGAACCACCGGCAAGGTGCCGGCCGGTGCCGGAATCGCTTCCAGATTCACCAATGCCTGACGCAGCGCCTCACGGGCGTAACCCATGGCACGGTCTTCGGCGAGGAAATAACGGTAGTCGGTACGCCCGCCGCCGCCATGGCCACCACGCTCGCGACGGCCATTCTGCTCGACGATCACGCTGACATTGAAACGCACCAGCGGACGCACATCGGCCGCCAGGCCGCCGTCGGTCGAAGCCACCAGAATCCGCTCCCAAACCCCGGCCATGCTCACGCTGACCTGCTGGATACGGGGGTCGAGGGCACGAGTGGCAACGTCGATGCGCTTGAGCAGTTCGACTTTTTCGGCGCGGCTCAGCACTTCCAGCGGGTTGTCCGGCGCATACAACTGAGCAACGTCCTGGGTGCTGAACGCCTGCACCGTACCGTTCTGCCCGGCGCGGGAAATCGAGCGGGCCGCACGGGCCGCCGCGCCGAGGGCTTCGAGGGTGATCGCGTTGCTGTAGGCAAAACCGGTTTTTTCCCCGGACTGCGCACGCACGCCGACACCCTGGTCGAGGTTGAAACTGCCTTCTTTGACGATGCCGTCTTCCAGCGACCAGGACTCGGAAATCTGCCCTTGGAAATACAGGTCGGCCGCATCGATCCCTGGGCCCGCCAGATCACCGAGCACGCCTTGCAGGCTCTCGATCGTCACGCCGCCGGGCGCCAACAGATGATCACTGACTGAGGACAACAACTCGCTCATAGGTTTTACGCCTTAAATTCGTGTTCTGAAGCAGGTCGCTGTGCGCCCTGCGAAAAAAACCGCCGATGACCGGTCACCGGCATTCGCGCCCGGATGGACGCCTGTTCGTTGCTGTCGCGCTCGGCCAGCAACACGGCTTCGCCTTGTTCCTGCTGCGCCAGCACGCGTCCCCACGGATCGACAATCGCCCCGTGGCCAAAGGTTTCTCGCGGCCCCGGATGCGTTCCGCCCTGGGCCGCCGCCAGCATGTAGCACTGGGTTTCAATCGCCCGTGCCCGGATCAACACGTCCCAGTGCGCCGCACCCGTCACCGCGGTGAAGGCCGACGGTGCGGTAATCAATTCAGCCCCGGCCGCACGCAACTCGCTGTACAGCTCGGGGAAGCGCAGGTCGTAACACACCGTCAGCCCCAGCCGGCCGACCGGTGTGTCCGCCACCACCACATGACTGCCATAAGCATAGTCATCGGATTCGCGGTAACGCCCACGATTGTCCGCCACGTCCACATCGAACAGATGCAACTTGTCATAGCGGGCAACGATTTCGCCCTGATCGTCCACCAGCAACGAGCAGGCATTTGACTTCGCTTCGGGTTGCCCCGCCGGTGGCAACGGCAAGGTGCCGGCCACTATCCATAACCTGAGGTCGCGGGCGGTCTGTTTCAACCACGGCAGGATCGGGCCTTCGCCAAGTGCTTCGGCGCGGCCGATATCCGCGATGTCGCGACGCCCCATGGCGGCGAAGTTTTCCGGCAGTACCGCCAGCTTCGCGCCAGCGCTGGCCGCTTGTTCGAGCAAACGCCGGGCATCGCGCAGATTGGCCAGCACGTCGCTCTGGCTGACCATTTGAATCACCGCAAAAGACATGGCGAACTCCGCAAGAGGTAAGCAGCCATGCTACTCCATCGGTTTGCGGCCTGGCTGATCAAAAAGGCTTGTCGAAGGTGATTTTCGGCTCTTTCCACGGGCCCTTGACCGTGTATTTGACGCTGGCGAACCGCGCCACGCGATCACCGATCAGTTTGTCGATCAGGAACAGCGCGCCGCCGACCGCCGGTGCACCGACAATCAGTGCGGCAATCGGCAGGTTGTTGGTCACCGGCAGGGTCACCAGCAATTTGGCGTCGACTTGGTCACCCACCAGATCCAGCGTGCCGTTCAGCTCAATGTTGCTCGACGGTCCGGTCAGTTTGATCGGTTCCTGCGTCACGTAGACGCCGTTGTTCGCCACCAGCAAACCCTTGACCCGGTCATAGCTCAAGCCTTTGCCGAACAGGTCGGAGAAGTCCAGGCGCAGACGGCGACCAATGGAGTTGAAGTTGAGCAGACCGAACACCCGCAGCGCCTGAGCGCCGCCCTCGACCTCGACGAACTGGCCCTTGTTCAGCGACGCATCGAGCGTGCCGGAGAAGCGTTTGGTCGCCAGCCATGCCGGCGAGCCCGGCCAGCGGCCATCGACATCCATATGGAATTCTTCACTGGTCACGCTCGGCGCAAAGCCCCAGCCCTTGAGCACGTCGGCGAGATTCTTGCCGCCGATCCGGCCCTTGTACCAACTGCTGGTGGCGCCGGGTGTCCCTTCCCAACCGCCGTTGCCCTGCAACAGGATGCCTTTGAGGCCCAGATCAAGGTTGTTCAGGGCGATACCTTTGGCCGTCGGCCGGACTTTCAGCGACCAGCCGCCGACCAGATCCTGCCCCTGGAACAGCTGATTGATGGTGATATCGAGCGCCGGGATCTTGGTCGGATCGACCGAGGCCAGCGGGTCAGGCGCGTTCTCGTCGGCCTGCACCGTCGGGTCCGGCGCCGGCAGGCGAACATATTGCAGGTTCACCACAATCGGCGCGGCCTTGGCGTCTGGAATGGCTGCGGTGCCTTTGGCCTGCTGACTGTCGAGGGCCAGGGCCCAGGCGCCGGGCTTGCGATCCAGTTGCACCGCTGCCTGATCCAGCGTAGTGCCGAAGGCCGTCAGTTTGCCGACCTTGAAGTCCGCGCTGCTGAGCAGTTGCTTGGCGCTGCCGCCCGGGTCCTGACCGGCGTACTTGTCCACCAGATCCTGCCAGGGTTTGACGTCCAGCTCCGACAGCACGCCGCGTATGCGCAAGCCTTTGCTGCCCGGCAACACCGCTTCGCCAGCGCCGAGGAACAACTCGCCACGACCATCGGCGAAATTGCTCGGTGGCGCGGCAAACGTGAAGTTGGCCAGTTGATCGTAATTGACCCAGTAACGCCGCTCCTGCCCTTGCAGGGTCATGCGGAACACCGTGTCACGCCCGACATCGGCGGTCATGCCGAACGGCGCAGGCAGATCCACCGCCACGCCCTTCAGATTGGAGCTGACCATCAACTGGCTGTCGGCACCGTCCAGATTCACTTGCAACTGGTAAGGAATCGTCCCGGACACCGGCAATGGCTGAGTCACGCCGAGCCAGTCAGTGAGTTTCTTGACCTCGACCTGCCCCGACGCCGCCACCCGGGTCTTGAGCTTGCCGGGGCCGCCGTCGGCGAAGATCTGCGCGGTGACCGGTTTGTCGAAGGCTCGCGCACTGATGTTCTGCCCGCTCAAACCCTTGGCGCTGTCGAAGCGGAAGTCGCCCTTGAGCTGGCTCAATTCCAGCTTGGGCTCGGCCAGCTTCAATCGCGCATTGGCGGTTTTGAAGTCCACGAGGATCTTCGGCTGATCGCCCTTGGCCAACGGCACGTCCAGTTTGAGCTTGCCTTGCAGGTCGCCCTCGCCTTCCCAGCCGGCGAAAGTGTCGGCGGTGCCGATCGGCGCGTCCTGGAGAATCTTCAAGCCATCACCCAGGCCGCCGGCAAATGCGCCGTCGAGGAACATATGGCTGTGTTCGCCACTCGGCACATGGGGAATATTGACGAAGACGTCGCTGACCTGAGTGTCAAGCAACTGCCCCTTGCTGGCGACAATTCTCACGCCGCTGTCCTCGATGAACACATCGCCGCTGACCTTGCTCACGTGCGGCCAGCCTGGCTGGAACGCCAGTTCGGCGTCGTGCACCTTGAAGAACAGGCTGATGCTGCGATCCGCATCTGCGGCACCTTTGTTCAGCGATCCTTGATACTGGAAGAACCCTTGATCCACCGCGCCTTTGAGAATTGCCGTGCGCAGCCACTCGTCGAGGGCCGGGCTCAGGACTTCCGGCAGGTATTTGGCGGTGTAACGACCGTCGCCGTCCACCAGACCGACCCGCAGGTCCATGTAGTCTTCCTGGTCGTGGTCGAAATGCAGGCGGATCAGGAAGTCACCGGCAATCTTGCCTTCCTCGCCGAGCACCTTCAGGTACGGCGCGATCAGGGTGAAGCCTTCTTTATCGAGTTTCCAGGTCAACCGGGCGTTGGCCTGAATGTATTGCCATGGTTTGGCGAAGATCGGATCGAGGTGCAGGACGAAGTCCTTGCTATCCATGCGCAGCTCACCACCGCCGAGGTTGCCGGTCAGGCTGCCGCTGACATTCCGTGCGGCCGGCGCGCCGTGATAGGCGTCGAAGCCGACCTGATCGAGGTTGGCGGCGAAACTGAATTTGCTGTCGTCGGTGGCGTTCGGGCGGAAATCCAGCAGCACGTTGCGCAAGCCACCGGTCACTTTCAAATGCTCGACTACGGTGGCAAAGCCTTGTGGCAGCGGGCCCAGTGCATTGAGTAACGGCGTGATCGGCGTCAGATCGAGGCGATCGGCCTGCAGGTGCCAGAGCTCGTCAACCTTGTCGGTGGCGGCGGTCTGCTTGACCTGAACATGGGACTCCCAACGGGTTTCGCCAAAATTCATCGCCAGGGAATCGAGAGTGACGGTCGCGCCCTCGGCACTGCGCTGGAAGTAACCGTTGAGGGCCAGGTTGTTGATCTGGATCGGCTTGCGCTCGCCGTAAGCACCGTTCAATTGCGGAGCGTTGAGGCGGATGGCGGCGCTCTGCAACGCGCCCTCGCTCCAGTTGACCCACAGCTCGCCGCCGGCCTTGATCTCGGAGAAATTCCATTGCTGGGTCAGGCGCTCGGGCAACCATTTCGCCCAGTCGCTTTGCGGCAGGCTGACATAGCCTTCGACCGCACTGTCCTGCAACTGGCTGGCGCGAATCCGCGTACGCAGGCTCAGTGCGACGGGCTGTCCGTCGGGCAAGGTCAACCGCACGTCGAGGCGCTGGCGATTGAGGCCGGTCTTGAGGTTGAGCCCGACATAGGTAAGGGTCAGCGGTGCCTGCTCCAGCGGCTGCAAGGTCACCTGACTGTCGAGCACCGATAATTGCTGGACCATTTGCATGCGGTTGAACAGTTGCTCGGGATCCATGGGCTGATCCTTTTGCACCGGCAATCCTTCGAGCGCCCACTGGCCGTCTTCACCCTCTTTGAGGCTGATCTTCAGACCATTGAGTTCAAGATGCGCGATACGTACTTCCCGGGCCAGCAGACTGGCCCACAGATCCGGCACGGCACGCACCCGATCCAGGCGCAAGGCATTGGCACCGTCGCCGACCATTACGTCGTGAGCCAGCAGGATCGGCGCGAAGCCGCTCCAGTTGCCTTCCAGATCACCGATCTGCAACGGCATGCCCAGGGCGGCACTGGCCTTGTCTTCGATGTCAGTACGGTATTCGGCCACCAGTGGCGTGAGTTCCCGGCCGAGGCTGACGTACAACGCCATCAACACCAGAACCAACGCGCACAGGCCCAGACCCCAGCGAGTCAGTGCAGCCAAAATGCGTGTCAGACGTTCCATGTCAGTTGGCTCCCATGGCAAAAATACTGCAAAAAGCTGAGGCCAGCCGTTTCAGGAAAAAGGTGACGCAGGGGATCAGAGCAGCACCACGTCATATTGTTCCTGGGAATACATGGTTTCCACCTGGAAGCGTATGGTGCGCCCGATGAACCCTTCAAGCTCGGCGACGTTACCGGACTCTTCATCGAGCAGCCGATCGACGACTTTCTGGTTCGCCAATACGCGATAACCCTCGGCCTGATAGGCCCGCGCCTCGCGCAGGATCTCGCGGAAAATCTCGTAGCAAATGGTTTCCGGCGTCTTCAGCTTGCCGCGTCCCTGACAACTGCTGCATGGCTCACACAGCACCTGCTCCAGGCTTTCGCGAGTCCGTTTGCGGGTCATCTGCACCAGACCCAGCTCGGTGATGCCGATGATGTTGGTCTTGGCGTGATCGCGCTCCAGCTGTTTCTCCAGGGTACGCAACACCTGGCGCTGGTGTTCTTCATCTTCCATGTCGATGAAGTCGATGATGATGATCCCGCCCAGATTGCGCAGGCGCATCTGCCGGGCAATCGCGGTGGCGGCTTCGAGGTTGGTCTTGAAGATGGTTTCTTCGAGGTTGCGATGCCCGACGAACGCGCCGGTGTTGACGTCGATGGTGGTCATGGCTTCCGCCGGATCCACCACCAGATAACCGCCGGACTTCAGCGGCACCTTGCGCTCCAGGGCTTTCTGAATTTCGTCTTCGACGCCGTACAGGTCGAAAATCGGCCGCTCACCCGGATAGTGTTCCAGACGATCGGCGATCTCCGGCATCAGTTCGGCGACGAACTGCGTGGTTTTCTGAAAGGTTTCCCGGGAGTCGATGCGGATCTTCTCGATCTTCGGGCTGACCAGATCACGCAAGGTGCGCAGGGCCAGACCGAGGTCTTCGTAGATCACGCTCGGTGCACCGATGGTCTTGATCTGCTCGTTGATCTGATCCCACAGGCGGCGCAGGTAACGGATATCCATGAGAATTTCTTCAGCCCCGGCCCCTTCGGCTGCGGTGCGCAGGATGAAGCCGCCCGCCTCCTTGATGCCTTCTTTGGCCACGCAATCGCTGACCACCTGTTTCAGGCGTTCGCGCTCGGCTTCGTCTTCGATCTTCAGGGAAATGCCGACGTGGGCGGTGCGCGGCATGTACACCAGGTAACGCGAAGGGATCGACAGTTGAGTGGTCAGACGCGCCCCTTTGGAGCCGATCGGGTCCTTGGTGACTTGCACCACCAGGCTCTGGCCTTCATGCACCAGCGCGCTGATGCTTTCCACGGCCGGGCCTTCGCGCAAGGAAATTTCCGAAGCGTGGATGAACGCCGCACGGTCCAGACCGATATCGACGAATGCCGCCTGCATGCCCGGCAGTACGCGCACGACCTTGCCTTTATAAATGTTGCCGACGATCCCGCGTTTTTGCGTGCGCTCGACGTGCACTTCTTGCAGCACACCGTTTTCGACCACCGCCACGCGCGATTCCATCGGCGTGATGTTGATCAGAATCTCTTCACTCATGGCAGGGTCTCGTTCAGGCATGTTCACAATGATGGCCGCATCTTGATCTGTTCGACGGTTACTGCGCACTCGGGTTTTGCCAACAGGGTATGCCGAAATGGCCGAGCAGTTCTGCGCTTTCGCACACCGGCAAACCGACCACGGCTGAATAGCTGCCGTTGAGACCGGCGACGAACACCGCGCCAAGCCCCTGAATGCCATAACCGCCGGCCTTGTCCCGGGGTTCGCCGCTGGTCCAGTAGGCGGCGGCTTCTTCGCGGCTGATCGCCCGGAACCGTACCAGACTGCGCACCACTTGCGACTCGCAGCGCTCACCGTCAAGCACGGCGATGGCGGTCAGCACTTCGTGCTCCTTGCCGGACAACATCATCAGCATGGCGCATGCGTCGGCTTCGTCCACCGGTTTACCGAGAATTTTGCCGTCCAGCACCACAGCGGTATCGGCACCCAACACGCAAAACGGTTTATCGCTGACGACAGCGCGTCGCCCGGCCTCGGCCTTGCCGCGCGCCAGGCGCTCGACATAGGCCGACGGGGATTCATTGGCGAAAGGGGTTTCATCGATATCCGCACTGATGGCGGTGAACGGAACGCCGATCTGCGTGAGCAGCTCACGCCGACGCGGCGATCCTGAGGCGAGATAAAGCGGCTTCATCCAAACATCTCCCTGTTGAGTGCCCTGCCTCATGGCACCGGTGAGGGCCCATGCCTGACCGAATCAGTTGATTTTGTAGCGCCGGCGCAATCCACGCAAAGCGAAGCTGACCCAGGGCCAGAGCAAGGCACTGGTCAGTGCCGGCAGGACCAGGGCCAGGGTCGGCTGTCGGTTGCCGGTCAAGGCGCTGAGCCAGAGTTGTACGAGTTGTGCGAGACCGAAGATCACCAGGATCACCAGGCTTTGCTGCCACATCGGGAACATCCGCAGACGTTGCTGCAACGACAGCACCAGAAACGTGACCAGGGTCAGGATCAAGGCGTTCTGCCCCAGCAACGTGCCATACAGCACGTCTTCGGCCAGGCCCAGGCAAAAAGCGGTCACCATACCGATCATCTGCGGCATGTACAGCGCCCAGAATGCAAGGAGCAACGCCAGCCACAACGGGCGGAGAATCTCCATGAACTGGGGCAACGGCGACACGCTGAGCAGCATGCCGATCAGAAAGGTCAGCCAGACGATCCAGCCATTTCGGGAGGCTTTGACACCGACCATTATTCTCGTCCCCCAGTGGTGGCCGGTGCAGTGACCGGTGGTTTGGCGGCCGGCCTTGTGCTTGCAGGTTGAGCCGCCGGTGGCTTGCTGGCTGCTGCGGGTGGCTTGGCCGGCGTCGCTGGCGGCTTGCCTGTAACAGGTTTGGCCGGCGCGGCGCTGGCGGGAATTGCCGGCGCCGCGGCAGGCGTCGCAGTCGGAGTATTCACCGTTTTCGGCACAGTCGCCGGAATCACCGGACCACCGCCAAATGCATCAAGATTTTCCTGAGCCTGGGCGGCATCGTTGGCGCGCTCTTCCGCCGTACGGTTGTCGCTGAATACCAGCAGCAAGTAGCGGCTACGGTTCAATGCGGCCGTCGGCACGGCGCGGACAACCGCAAATGGCTGGCCGGAATCGTGGATCACTTCCTTGACCGTCGCCACCGGATAACCGGCCGGGAAGCGCTGACCCAGGCCGGAGCTGACCAGCAGATCACCTTCCTTGACATCGGCCGTATCGGCCACATGCCGCAACTCCAGACGCTCAGGGTTACCGGTGCCGCTGGCAATTGCCCGCAGACCGTTCCGGTTCACCTGCACAGGAATGCTGTGGGTCGAGTCGGTCAGCAGCAGGACACGGGAGGTGTACGGCATCAATTCGACCACCTGCCCCATCAGGCCGCGCGCATCGAGCACCGGCTGACCGAGCACCACGCCGTCGCGCTCACCTTTATTGATGATGATGCGATGGGTGAAGGGATTGGGGTCCATGCCGATCAGTTCGGCCACTTCGACCTTTTCGTTGACCAGCGCGGAGGAATTGAGCAACTCGCGCAGACGGACGTTCTGCTCAGTGAGGGCGGCAAGCTTTTGCATGCGACCCTGCAACAGCAGGTTCTCGGTCTTGAGTTTTTCGTTTTCGGCGACCAGCTCGGTGCGGCTGCCGAACTGACTGGCGACACCTTCCCACAGCCTGCCGGGCAGGTCGGTGATCCAGTAAGCGTCCATCAGCACCAGCGACATCTGGCTGCGGGCAGGCTTGAGCAGGCTGAAACGGGCATCGACCACCATCAGCGCGACCGACAGCACGGCCAGCACCAACAAGCGCACGCCCAGTGAGGGGCCCTTGGCGAAAAGCGGTTTAATAGGCCGCTCCTCCCAGGCAAATGTTCTGTTTATTCATACGGCATCAAACCGGCCTGGATGAAGACTGACAGAAGATAAACGCCAGCAGGCAGCACTGCAAAGTGCTGCCTGCGCGCTCACCCACGTATTGCACCCGGCGACTTATTCGCTGGAGAGCAGGTCCATGGTGTGCTTGTCCATCATTTCCAGTGCACGGCCACCGCCGCGAGCCACGCAGGTCAGCGGATCTTCGGCAACGATCACCGGCAGACCGGTTTCCTGGGCCAGCAACTTGTCGAGGTCACGCAGCAGCGCGCCACCACCGGTCAGCACCAGGCCACGCTCGGCGATGTCGGAAGCCAGTTCCGGCGGTGATTGCTCCAGGGCGCTTTTCACGGCCTGAACGATGGTGGCCAGGGACTCTTGCAGAGCTTCCAGCACTTCGTTGGAGTTCAGGGTGAATGCACGTGGAACGCCTTCGGCCAGGTTGCGACCGCGAACGTCGACTTCGCGAACTTCGCCGCCCGGGTAGGCCGTGCCGATTTCCTGCTTGATGCGCTCGGCGGTGGATTCGCCGATCAGGCTGCCGTAGTTGCGGCGCACGTAGGTGATGATCGCTTCGTCGAAGCGGTCGCCGCCAACACGTACGGATTCGGCATAGACCACACCGTTCAGGGAGATCAGCGCGATTTCAGTGGTACCACCACCGATATCCACGACCATCGAGCCGCGTGCTTCTTCAACCGGCAGGCCGGCACCGATCGCAGCAGCCATCGGCTCTTCGATCAGGAACACTTCACGGGCACCGGCGCCAAGGGCCGATTCACGGATGGCGCGACGCTCAACCTGGGTGGACTTGCATGGAACGCAGATCAGCACACGTGGGCTGGGCTGCAGGAAGCTGTTTTCGTGAACCTTGTTGATAAAGTATTGCAGCATCTTTTCGCAGACGCTGAAGTCGGCGATCACGCCGTCCTTCATCGGACGAATGGCAGCAATGTTGCCCGGCGTACGGCCGAGCATGCGCTTGGCCTCGGTGCCGACAGCAACGACACTTTTCTGGTTACCGTGTGTCCGAATGGCCACAACCGATGGCTCATTCAGGACGATACCGCGCTCGCGCACGTAAATAAGGGTGTTGGCAGTGCCCAGGTCAATGGAAAGATCGCTGGAAAACATGCCACGCAGTTTCTTGAACATGGGAAAGGGACCCTAGGCAACGCGTGGGTAAAAAAGTGCGGCAAACTCTAACAACGACAGGGATTTTGGGCAAGGCGCCAATATGTTAAATTGGCCGCTTTTCTGTGCACCAAGCCCCACAATCGCGGCCTTATGACCGTAGAAGTGCGGTAGTGTTCCGACAATCTAACACACGGACGCCGTCCGTCCTGTTTTCCACTGGAGAAACCCGATGGCGCTAGAACGCTCCGACGTGGAAAAAATCGCTCATCTGGCCAGCCTTGGCCTGAATGACGCCGATCTTCCACACATCACTTCGGCCCTCAACAGCATTCTCGGGCTGGTCGACGAAATGCAGGCGGTCAATACCGACGGTATCGAGCCGCTGGCCCACCCGCTGGAAGCCAGTCAGCGCCTGCGCGCCGACGTCGTGACCGAAAGCAATAACCGCGAGGCTTATCAGTCCATCGCACCAGCGGTCGAAAACGGCCTGTATCTGGTTCCGAAAGTCATCGACTAAAGGGAAAGAGCCTGCAATGCATCAAATGACTCTGGCCGAGATCGCCCGCGGTCTCGCCGATAAAAAGTTTTCCTCCGAAGAGCTGACCAAGGTCCTGCTGGCGCGCATTACCCAGCTCGATCCGCAGCTCAACAGTTTCATCAGCCTCACCGAAGAGCTGGCCCTCGAGCAGGCGAAAGCCGCCGACGCGCGCCGGGCCAACGGTGAGAGCGGCGCGCTGCTCGGCGCGCCGATCGCCCACAAAGACCTGTTCTGCACCCAGGGCATTCGCACCAGCTGCGGCTCGAAGATGCTCGACAACTTCAAGGCCCCGTACGACGCCACCGTTGTGTCGAAGCTGGCCGCCGCCGGCACCGTGACTTTGGGCAAGACCAACATGGACGAATTCGCCATGGGTTCGGCCAACGAGTCGAGCTGGTACGGCGCGGTGAAAAACCCGTGGAACCTGGAACACGTACCGGGCGGTTCGTCCGGTGGTTCGGCGGCGGCCGTTGCCGCTCGTCTGTTGCCAGCCGCCACGGCCACCGACACCGGCGGTTCGATCCGCCAGCCGGCCGCGTTCACCAACCTCACCGGCCTGAAACCGACCTACGGTCGAGTTTCGCGCTGGGGCATGATCGCGTACGCCTCCAGCCTCGATCAGGGTGGCCCCCTGGCTCGTACTGCCGAAGACTGCGCGATTTTGTTGCAAGGCATGGCCGGCTTCGACCCGAACGACTCCACCAGCATCGATGAGCCGGTGCCGGACTACGCCGCCGGTCTGAATGGCTCGCTGCAAGGCCTGCGTATCGGCGTGCCGAAGGAATACTTCGGTGCCGGTCTCGACCCGCGCATCGCCGACCTGATCCAGAACAGCATCCAGGAGCTGCAGAAGCTCGGTGCCGTGATCAAGGAAATCAGCCTGCCGAACATGCAGCACGCGATTCCTGCGTACTACGTGATCGCCCCGGCAGAAGCCTCTTCCAACCTGTCGCGTTTCGACGGCGTGCGCTTCGGCCACCGCTGCGAAGATCCGAAGAACCTGGAAGACCTGTACAAGCGCTCCCGCGGCGAAGGCTTCGGTGCCGAAGTACAGCGCCGGATCATGGTCGGTGCCTATGCGCTGTCCGCCGGTTACTACGACGCCTACTACCTGAAAGCGCAGAAGATCCGTCGCCTGGTGAAGAACGACTTCATGGCTGCCTTTAATGAAGTCGACATCATCCTCGGCCCGACCACGCCGAACCCGGCCTGGAAACTCGGCGCCAAGAACAGCGACCCGGTCGCTGCCTACCTGGAAGACGTCTACACCATCACCGCCAACCTCGCGGGCCTGCCGGGCCTGTCGATGCCGGCCGGTTTCGTCGACGGTCTGCCGGTCGGCGTGCAACTGCTCGCTCCGTATTTCCAGGAAGGTCGCCTGTTGAACGTTGCCCACCAGTATCAGCTGAACACTGACTGGCACACCCGCACCCCAACCGGCTTCTGAGGAGACACACATGCAATGGGAAGTCGTGATCGGGCTGGAGATTCACACCCAGCTCACCACCCGGTCGAAAATCTTTTCCGGTAGTTCCACCCAGTTCGGTTCCGAGCCGAACACCCAGGCCAGCCTGATCGACCTGGGCATGCCCGGCGTGTTGCCGGTGCTCAACCAGGAAGCGGTGCGCATGGCGGTGATGTTCGGTCTGGCGATTGACGCCGAGATCGGTCAGCACAACGTGTTCGCCCGTAAAAACTATTTCTACCCGGATCTGCCGAAGGGCTACCAGATCAGCCAGATGGAATTGCCGATCGTCGGCAAGGGCCACCTGGACATCGCCCTGGAAGACGGCACGGTCAAACGCGTCGGTATCACCCGCGCGCACCTGAAGAAGACGCCGGCAAGAGCCTGCACGAAGAATTCAGCGGCGCCACCGGCATCGACCTGAACCGTGCCGGCACGCCGCTGCTGGAAATCGTTTCCGAGCCTGACATGCGCAGCGCCAAGGAAGCCGTGGCCTACGTCAAGGCGATCCACGCGCTGGTGCGTTACCTGGGCATCTGCGACGGCAACATGGCCGAAGGTTCGCTGCGTTGCGACTGCAACGTGTCGGTGCGGCCGAAAGGCCAGGTCGAGTTCGGCACCCGCTGCGAGATCAAGAACGTCAACTCGTTCCGTTTCATCGAGAAGGCGATCAACTCCGAGATCCAGCGTCAGATCGACCTGATCGAAGACGGCGGTAAAGTGATCCAGCAGACCCGTCTGTACGATCCGAATAAGGACGAGACCCGTCCGATGCGCAGCAAGGAAGAAGCCAACGACTACCGTTACTTCCCCGATCCGGACCTCCTGCCGGTGGTCATCGAGGACTCGTTCCTCAATGACGTGCGCGCCACCCTGCCGGAACTGCCACCGCAGAAACGCGAGCGCTTCCAGAGTGCCTTCGGTCTGTCGGCCTACGACGCCAACGTGCTGGCCACCAGCCGTGAACAGGCGGACTACTTCGAGAAAGTCGCGAGCATTGGCGGCGACGCCAAACTGGCGGCGAACTGGGTGATGGTCGAGTTGGGTAGCCTGCTCAACAAGCAGAACCTGGACATCGAGGATTCGCCGGTTTCCGCCGAGCAACTGGGTGGCATGCTGTTGCGCATCAAGGACAACACCATCTCCGGCAAGATCGCCAAGGTTGTGTTCGAAGCGATGGCCAACGGCGAAGGCAGCGCAGACGAGATCATCGAGAAACGCGGCCTGAAGCAGGTTACCGACACCGGCGCGATCTCGGCGGTGCTGGACGAAATGCTCGCGGCCAACGCCGAGCAGGTCGAGCAATACCGTGCGGCGGACGAAGCCAAGCGCGGCAAGATGTTCGGTTTCTTCGTCGGTCAGGCCATGAAAGCCTCCAAGGGCAAGGCCAACCCGCAGCAAGTGAACGAACTGCTGAAAAGCAAGCTCGAAGGCTGACCACAATGGAGCCAGATTTCAAACCTGGCTCTAATCCCTGTGGGAACGCCGGACCGGCGTTCCCACAATGGTTTCTGGAAACCTTTGAATGAAGCGTCTATTCATCAGCTGCGCCCTGCTTTCCCTGCTCGCCGGTTGCGCCAGCACCGATGTCATCGACCCGCATGGTTACGACCAGACCGGCGTCGCCTCCTATTACGGCGCCAAACACCACGGTAAACGCACCGCCAGCGGCGAAGCGTTCAACCAGAATTCTCTGACCGCCGCCCACCGTCAGTTGCCGTTCGGCACGCGGGTGAAGGTCACCAACCTGAAAAACGACAAATCCTGCGTGGTGCGCATCAATGACCGCGGGCCGCACACCCGTGGGCGCATCATCGATGTTTCACGCGAAGCCGCCGAACGTCTCGGCATGATTGGCAGCGGCACGGCACGGGTTCGCGTGCAGGCCCTCGACGACTGATGGAGCACCGCCCATTTTCGGACTGACCGATTTACCGCTGATCAACGTGATCGAATTGCTCTGCGGGCTGTTCCTGCTGATCGCCGGTGCCGAACTGATGGTGCGCGCCGCTGTACGCCTGGCTGCGCGCCTGCATGTACGGCCGCTGATCATCGGCCTGACCATCGTCGCCCTCGGCAGCAGCGCCCCGCAAATGGCGGTCAGCCTGCAAGCGACCCTGACGCACAACCCCGACATCGCCGTCGGCAGCGTGATCGGCAGCAGCATTTTCAACATCCTCGTGACCCTCGGCCTGTCGGCGCTGATCATCCCGTTGCGCGTCTCACGGCAACTGGTGCGCCTCGACATCCCGCTGATGATCGGCGCCAGCCTGCTGGTGTTCGTGCTGGCCTGGAACGAAGAGATCGGCCGCTTCGACGGCCTCCTGCTGCTGGCGGCCCTGGGGCTTTATCTCGGCTTGCTGTTGCGCCAGTCGCGCCACTCGGGCCGGCCACACTCCGATCATCCTCAGACTCAGCCCGCCCCCTGGTTCACCAGCCTGCTGATGATCATCGCCGGTCTCGCCATGCTGGTGTTCGCCGGGCATTTGCTGCTGGGCGCCGCTGTCGCAGTGGCCACCGATCTCGGGTTCTCCGAACGGGTGATCGGCCTGACCGTGGTCGCGGTCGGCACCTCGCTGCCGGAGCTCGCCACTTCGTTGATCGCCGCATTGCGCGGCCAACGGGACATCGCCGTGGGCAACGTGATCGGCGCCAACCTGTTCAACCTGCTCGGGGTCCTCGGCATCACGGCGCTGATTGCACCGACGCCACTGTCGGTGTCGCCCAACGCGCTGGATTTCGACCTGCCGGTGATGCTCGGCGTCGCCACGCTGTGCCTACCGGTGTTCTATTCCGGCTACCGCGTGACCCGGGCCGAAGGCTTGCTGCTGCTCGGCTTGTACCTGGCGTATGCGCTGCATGTGGTGTCGTTCACCACCGGCATGCCGCTGGCCGGCAAGCTCGAACGGTTGATGCTGTTTTATGTCCTGCCGGCGCTGCTGACGTTTCTGTTTTTCACGTCCGTGCGCGCCTGGCGCCGCCAACACCACAAGAGGGATGTGCCATGACCGAATCGAAGAAATCCGGGGTCGAAATCCGCCGCCAGGTAATGGGCGACACGTTTGTCGACCGTGCTCTGGGCAACGCCACAGAATTCACTCAACCACTGCAGGACTTCGTCAACGAACACGCCTGGGGCGGCGTGTGGAATCGTGAAGGTCTGCCGCTGAAGACCCGCAGCCTGATCACCCTCGCCGCGCTGACCGCGCTGAAGTGTCCGCAGGAATTGAAGGGCCACGTGCGCGGCGCGTTGAACAATGGCTGCACGGTCGACGAGATCCGCGAGGCGCTGCTGCATTGCGCGGTGTATGCCGGAGTGCCGGCGGCGATCGATGCGTTTCGGGCGGCGCAGGAAGTGATCGACAGTTACCAGAAGCCTGAGTAACAGCCAGCCTCAGATCCACCCGCCCCACTGCAACAGAAAGATCCCGACGTTGGTGGTCACCGCCGCCATCAACGTGGTCAACACGATGATCGCCGCCGCCAGCTCATGATTGCCCTGGGCCGCCCGGGCCATAACAAAACTGGCGGCCGCCGTCGGGCTGCCGAAGTACAGAAACAGAATCCCCAGCTCCGCCCCACGAAAGCCCCACAGCCGTGCGCCCAACGTGGCGAATACCGGCAGACCGATCATCTTCACCAGACTGGAACTGAGCGCCATGCTCCCGCTCTTGCGCAGCGCCGCCAGCGACAGCGTGCCGCCGATGCAGATCAGTGCCAGCGGCAGTGTGGTTTGCGCCAGGTACTGGCCGGACGTTTCCAGCCATCCCGGCAGACCGATCTTGAACCAGGCAAACGGCGCCGCCGCGATCACGCTGATGATCAGCGGATTGCTGAACACGCTTTTGCAGATGCTCCACGGATCGGACTTTATCACCGGGCTGTAGACCGCCAGCACAATGGTCGACAGGGTGTTGTAGAACAGGATCACCAGCGCCGCGAGAATCGCCCCGAGGGAGATCCCGTAGTCGCCATACATGCTCGCCGCCAGCGCCAGACCGATCACCCCGTTGTTGCCACGAAACGCACCTTGCGTGTAGATGCCGCGATCCTCGCGCGGGCAGCGGAGAATCGCCCAGCCCCAGGCCAGGGCAAAACTGGCCAGCGTGGCGACGGCGAAGTAGATCAGCAGCGCCGGTTGCAGCGCGGCGTGCAGGTCGGCATGGAGGATGCCGAGAAACAGCAGCGCCGGCATGCTGACGTTGAACACCAGCGATGACGCCGTGTGGATGAAGTTGTCGTTGATCCAGTCGATGCGCTTGAGCAGCACACCCAGAAACAGCATGGCAAACACCGGCGCGGTGATGTTCAGGGTTTCGAGGAAGATAGCCAGCATGCCGGGGAGCCTTGGAGGTGAGCGTCGTTAGGGGGCTAATGATAAGCCACTTCGGGCCGTTTGCCCCTCAAAAGCCCCTCACCCCAGCCCTCTCCCGGAGGGAGAGGGAGCCGAATGGGGGATATTCAAGAGGTCCGCCGACCTGAACTGACTTTGTCGAATCCATAATCAACGCGGTATTTCAGGTCGACGCATAGCGCAAGACAACTCGGTCAGCTCCCTCTCCCCCGGGAGAGGGTTGGGGTGAGGGCATGGCCGGTGCCGACACCAAATCCTTCAAGCCGAACACTCAACGATCAAGTGATCGGCGCCGGATTGAACAACGTAATGTCGTTATGCAGCTTGTGCTTCTCGGCCCACGTCTGCTGTTTGCCGCTCGCCACATCCAGATAGTAGTGGAACAACTCCCAGCCCAACTCCTCGATGGACGCGCGACCGGTAGCAATCCGCCCGGCATCGATGTCGATCAGGTCCGGCCAGCGCTGTGCCAGTTCGGTCCGGGTCGACACCTTCACCACCGGCGCCATGGCCAGACCATAAGGCGTGCCACGCCCGGTGGTGAACACATGCAGGTTCATACCCGCCGCCAGTTGCAACGTACCGCAGACAAAATCACTCGCCGGCGTTGCACAGAAAATCAGCCCCTTCTGCTTGAAGCGTTCCCCAGGGCCGAGCACACCGCTGATCGCGCTGCTGCCGGACTTGACGATCGAGCCCAGCGACTTCTCGACAATGTTCGACAACCCGCCCTTCTTGTTGCCCGGCGTGGTGTTGGCGCTGCGATCCGCCTCGCCTTTGGCCAGGTATCGGTCGTACCAATCCATCTCGCGCACCAGTTCCTCGGCAACGGTTTTGCTCTGGGCCCGGGAGGTCAGCAGGTAAATCGCGTCGCGCACCTCGGTGACTTCGGAAAACATCACCGTCGCCCCCGCCCGAAGCAGCAAATCCGAGGCATAACCCAGCGCCGGGTTGGCGGTGATCCCGGAAAACGCATCGCTGCCACCGCACTGCATGCCAAGGATCAGCTCGGACGCCGGCACGGTTTCCCGGCGGCGCTGGTCGAGTTTCTTCAGGCGGGTTTCGGCCAGTTCCATGATCTGCTCGATCATCTCGGTGAAACCGTGACTGGAATCCTGCAAACGATACAGCCAAGGCTCGCTCAGATCCACCGACGCATCGTCCTCGTGCATCACCTGTCCGGCCTGCAATTTCTCGCAGCCCAGACTGATCACCAGCGCCTCGCCACCGAGGTTCGGGTTGCGCGCCAGATTGCGCACAGTACGGATCGGGATGTAGGCGTCGGTGGCCGTGATGGCCACGCCACAACCGTAACTATGGGTCAGCGCCACCACGTCATCGACGTGGGGGTACTTCGGCAACAGTTCATCCTTGATGCGCTTGACCGCGTGATCCAGCACCCCGGTGACGCACTGCACGGTGGTGGTGATCCCGAGGATGTTGCGCGTGCCGACGGTGCCGTCGGCATTGCGATAACCCTCGAACGTGAAGCCTTCCAGCGGTGCCTGGGCGGCCGGCACATCGGTGGACAGCGGCAGGCTGTCCAGCGGTGGCGCGGTCGGCATGCGCAGTTGATCTTCCTTGACCCAACTGCCACGGGGAATCGGCTGCAACGCATAACCGATGATCTGGCCGTAGCGAATCACCGTGCCGCCCTCGGGGATGTCCACGAGGCTGACCTTGTGGCTCTGCGGCACAAAATCCACCGTCACCAGGCCATCGGCGAAAGCGGTGCCGGCCGGAACGCCCTGGTCATTGACCACGACCACTACGTTGTCCCGCTCGTGCAGGCGGATGTAGCGCGGCGAGTCGGAATGTTCAATCAACTGCATGGCGCCGCTCCTCAGGAATGCGCTTGAGACAATTTACCGGTGGCTTCGGAACCGCCATGGGTTGGCGGCTCTTTCAGTACCACACGTTTGATCGGGCCGACGATCACCAGGTAGCTGAACACCGCCACAAGCGCGTTGGCACCGACGAACACCAGCGCCCACTTGAACGAACCGGTGGAGCTGATGATGTAGCCGATGACGATCGGCGTGGTGATCGAGGCGATGTTGCCGAAGGTGTTGAACAGGCCACCGCTCAGACCGGCGATCTGTTTCGGCGAAGTGTCGGAGACCACCGCCCAGCCCAGCGCACCCACGCCTTTGCCGAAGAAGGCCAGGGCCATGAAGCCGACCACCATCCATTCCACTTCAACATAGTTGCACGCGACGATGCTGCTGGAGACCAGCAGGCCGGCGATGATCGGCGCCTTGCGGGCGAAGGTCAGCGAATGGCCCTTGCGCAGCAGGTAATCGGAAATCACCCCGCCGAGGACGCCGCCGATAAAACCGCAGATCGCCGGCAACGAGGCGATGAAACCGGCCTTGAGGATGGTCATGCCGCGCTCCTGCACCAGGTACACCGGGAACCAGGTCAGGAAGAAATAGGTGATGCCGTTGATGCAGTACTGGCCCAGGTACACGCCGAGCATCATGCGGTTGGTCAGCAACTGACGGATGTAGTCCCACTTCGGGCCGTCAGCCTTTTTGCCTTGTTTCTGGTCCATGTCGACCATGCCGCCGTTGTCGGCGATGAACTTCACTTCCGCTTCGTTGGCCATCGGGTGCTGGCGCGGGCTGTGGATAACCTTCAGCCAGATCAGCGAGAACAGGATGCCGAACACGCCCATGACAATGAACACGTGCTCCCAGCCGAAGGCATAGACGATCCAGCCCATCAGCGGCGCGAACAGCACGGTGGCGAAGTACTGCGCCGAGTTGAAGATCGCCGAAGCCGTACCGCGTTCGGCGGTCGGGAACCAGGCCGCCACGATGCGTGCATTGCCGGGGAACGATGGCGCCTCGGCCAGACCCACGAGGAAGCGCAACATGAACAGCGCCACGATAGCCGTGGACATACCGAACTCACCGACGAAGCCTTGCAGCACGGTGAACAGCGACCAGGTGAAAATGCTCAGGGCATAGACTTTTTTCGAGCCGAAGCGATCGAGCAGCCAGCCGCCGGGAATTTGCCCGGCCACGTAGGCCCAACCGAATGCAGAGAAGATGTAGCCGAGGGTGACCGCGTCGATGCCGAGGTCTTTTTGCAAACTGGAACCGGCGATCGCGATGGTGGCGCGGTCGGCGTAGTTGATCGTGGTCACCAGGAACAGCATGAGCAGAATCAAATAGCGGACGTGAGTCGGCTTGGACGATTGCATGTAGATGTACTCCCACTGATTATTTTTATGCGGGTAAAACATTCTTTGGTCTTGTGCCGCGCAGGGCCTTGGCAATAACCCTGCGCGGGTGCAGCGACTTACGAACCGATGTAGGCGGTTTTCACCACGGTGTAGAACTCTTGCGCATAGCGGCCTTGCTCACGTGAGCCATAGGATGAACCCTTACGGCCCCCGAACGGAACGTGGTAATCGACGCCAGCGGTCGGCAGGTTGACCATCACCATCCCGGCCTGGGAATGACGCTTGAAGTGGTTGGCGTACTTCAGCGACGTCGTGGCGATACCCGCCGACAGACCGAATTCGGTGTCGTTGGCCATGGCCAGTGCAGCGTCGTAATCCGCCACGCGGACGATGTTGGCCACCGGGCCGAAGATCTCTTCGCGGCTGATACGCATCGACGCTTCGCTGTCGGCAAACAGCGTCGGCGCGAGGAAATAACCCTCGGTGTCGCAGGTCACCAGACCACCGCCGCTGACAACGCGCGCGCCTTCGGACTGACCGATGTCGATGTATTTCAGGTCCTGCTCAAGCTGCGCTTGCGAGACTACCGGACCGATGTCGGTGCCGGCCTTCAGCGCGTGGCCGACCTTGATCGACTTCATGCGCTCGGCCATGGCTTCGACGAACTTGTCGTGAATCCCGGCGGTAACGATCAAGCGGCTCGACGCGGTGCAACGCTGCCCGGTGGAGTAGAACGCGCTTTGCACCGACAGCTCGACCGCCTGCTTGAGGTCGGCGTCGTCGAGAATGATCTGCGGGTTCTTGCCGCCCATCTCCAGTTGCACCTTGGCCTGGCGCGACACGCAGTTGACTGCGATCTGACGGCCCACACCGACGGAGCCGGTGAAGCTGATGCCGTCGACTTTCGGGCTGTTGACCAGCGCTTCACCGACCACGCGACCGCTGCCCATCACCAGGTTGAACACGCCGGCCGGGAAGCCTGCGCGGGAGATGATTTCGGCCAGCGCCCAGGCGCAACCCGGCACCAGATCCGCCGGCTTCAACACCACGCAGTTGCCGTAGGCCAGGGCCGGGGCGATTTTCCATGCAGGAATCGCAATCGGGAAATTCCATGGGGTGATCAGACCGACCACACCGAGCGCTTCACGAGTGACTTCAACGTTGACGCCCGGACGCACCGACGGCACGTAGTCGCCGGACAGACGCAGGCACTCGCCCGCGAAGAATTTGAAGATGTTGCCGGCGCGGGTCACTTCGCCGATGGCTTCCGGCAGGGTCTTGCCCTCCTCCCGGGCCAGCAGGGTGCCGAGTTCTTCGCGACGGGCGAGGATTTCAGTACCGACCTTGTCCAGCGAATCGTGGCGAGCCTGAATGCCCGAAGTCGACCACGCCGGGAACGCGGCGCGTGCGGCGTCGATGGCGGCGTTGACCTGAGCCAGATCAGCCTTGGCGTAGTCGCCGATGGTGTCGCTCAGCTCGGACGGGTTGATGTTGACCGAGTAATCGTTGCCGGCGACCCATTCACCGTTGATGTAGTTGTCATAGCGCTTGGTCACGAATCATTCTCCTGACGCAAAAGGCCGCTGATTGCTCAGCGGCCTTGTTTATAGGGTTGTGTTACTGCGCACCTTGCTTGTCGATCAGCGCGGCGAGCATTTCGTACTCTTCGCGGGTCAGGTCGGTCAGCGGCGCCCGCACCGGGCCTGCGTCATAGCCGGCGATCTTGGCGCCTGCCTTGACGATGCTCACGGCGTAACCGGCCTTGCGGTTGCGGATGTCCAGGTACGGCAGGAAGAAGTCGTCGATGATCTTGCCGACGGTGGCGTGATCTTCGCGGGCGATGGCGTGGTAGAAGTCCATCGCGGTTTTCGGAATGAAGTTGAACACCGCCGACGAGTAGACCGGCACGCCCAGGGCCTTGTAAGCCGCGGCATAGACTTCCGCGGTCGGCAGGCCACCGAGGTAGCTGAAGCGATCGCCGAGGCGACGACGGATCGACACCATCAGCTCGATATCACCCAGACCATCCTTGTAGCCGATCAGGTTCGGGCAGCGCTCGGCCAGACGTTCCAGCAGCGGCGCGGTCAGGCGGCAGACATTGCGGTTGTATACCACCACGCCGATGTTCACCGATTTGCACACCGCCTCAACGTGAGCGGCAACGCCGTCCTGGCTGGCTTCGGTCAGGTAGTGCGGCAGCAGCAACAGGCCTTTGGCGCCCAGACGCTCGGCTTCCTGAGCGTATTCGATGGCCTGGCGGGTCGAACCGCCGACACCGGCGAGGATCGGCACGCTGCTGGCGCAGGTATCGACCGCAGTCTTGATGATTTCCGAGTATTCGCTGGCGGCCAGGGAGAAGAACTCACCGGTGCCACCAGCGGCGAACAGGGCCGAAGCACCGTACGGGGCCAGCCATTCCAGGCGTTTGATGTAGCCCGCGCGGTTGAAATCGCCCTGGGCATTGAAATCGGTGACCGGGAAAGACAACAGGCCGGCGGAGAGGATGGACTTCAGTTCTTGTGGATTCATTATTCGAACACCCTGGTAGCAACGTTTTTTGTGAGTGGACCGTTCAGCCTTCGCTGAAGTTGTAGGTCATCGTACAACTTAAAAGATAACCGTCAACTGCATTTCATCGCTGGGGGGCATTTTTTGTCGGACAAGATTTCTTTTTGACGTAGGAGATTTCTCGACTAGGCTCGATTTAACTGTATATGCATACAGTTAAATAAGAACCCACCGACGACATATCAAGGAGAAAGAAATGTCCGGTCTACAACCAAAATGCCTTGAACAACCCACACCGGTCATCGCCCGTTTCGATGATCTTTTTACCCCCGGCGGCATCGCCTTCAGTGCTGAAAATCCGCATCTGGTGCTGCACATTGCCGACTCCCACAGCGATGTCGAACCCGCCCTCGCCTCGCCAGGCAAAGCCATGAAAGTCAAACCGCCGCTGCGCTTCGAAGGCGCGGAACACACGGCGATCGGCGATAACACCCGGCTGCGTTTCGTTGAAAACGCCGAGCCGGTGCTCGCGCAAAACGTGCCCCTGCATCTGCCGAACGGATTGGCGCTGACCTATGGCCAGGTGCTCTCGCTGGGAGGCGATTTCTACGGAATCGCCGACCGGCCAATCAACGAAGGCGCCACCCCGGCGGATCGTCTTCAGCGCTTTTCAGCGGCGTTCGACACCCTCGCCACCCTGCCCGCCTCTCGGGCCGAAGCGCCACAAATTCTCGCGATCATGCAAAAAGAGATCGACGCCGTTAAACAGGCGATCAAGGACGGCAAAACACCCCACGAAGCCTATGACGCGCTGGGAGATACGTTGTCGGAAGAGTGGAACAAAATCACTGGCGGCGGCAGTTTCGTCTCGGCGCTGTTCCCCCTCGGTCGCTATCTGAAACTGGCAGCCAACAACGCCGACCACTTCGGTGAATGGGCCCGGCAGGCCTACATCGCCGGGCATACCGCCGCCCTGCAAACCGCCGCTGCCGCCCACGCCAGTCAGGACGAGCTGCAACTCGAACGGGCCTATGCGATGAATGCGTTCGCCGACCACTACCTCACCGACCTGTTCTCCTCCGGTCATTTGCGGGTGCCACGCAAGGCCATGGCCGCCGTCGTAACGCCGAGCGATCTGGGCTCGTTGATTACCCGCTTCATGCACGACGAAGACAGCAAGTTCGGGCTCAAGGTACGCAACGGACATGGCGAGCAATGGCGCGCGTTCGGTGACAAGCGCTACTTCGACGCCACGGACGCTGACAATCGCAATCAGGTGAATCAGGCGGTGCAGGATTCGGCGGACGAGGTGTATGCCGCGTATTCAACAGGCAACGTGCCGACCACCTTCAACGCGCTGCAACGGCTGCCGGACCTGACTGCCGTGATGAACCTGGCCAACAACTTCTCGCCACTGTTCCGCCTTCAGGGCAACAAAGTCCTGCGCCGCAAGGACGTTAACAACCTCAATGACACCGCCACCGTCGACGACTGGTGGGGCTGGAGCACTTACCTGCTGCTCAAGGACTATCACCCGACCGGCAACACGAATTAAGGAGCGATTCGATGAGCATCAAATTGAAACTGGAACTGGCCTCGGGCCAATCGTTGAAAGGTGCGCCGCTGCAATTGCTGCGCGACGGCGTCGCCATCGCCCGGGCGTCGGTGGACGCTCAGGGGCACGCAACATTCGACGTCAGGCCCGGCCCGGGCAAACTGGCGGTCAGGGTCGATCGTTCGATTCTGCCCAGGAGCTGAAATGCCCGGACAAGATTGCCCCGGCGCGCCTCAGCGGTTCGCCGGGTAAAGTGCGACGACTGCCGCGAAGGATCGCGGCAGATCTTTCAAGGAGAACGAAGCATGACGTTTGCCGCTGCACACCTTCCGCAGTTCCCCGATCACGCCAGCGACTCGATCATCCTGCGCTTATCGAACCTGGATGATGAGCTGATCGTCCGCGTACCCGACGGCCAGAATACCCCACCGAACTGGGATGTGTACCCGATCCTCGGCGAGGACCCGGAAGAGCCTGAATGGCTGGGCCTGTCGGAGCCGACCGGTGTCTGGGACGACGCACTGGATGACATGGTCGGCCTGACCGGAATCGAACTGAGCATCCCGAAATTCGAGCTCGAGAAGTACCTGAACAGCACCGTCGAACTACGCTACAAGTTCGCCGACGAGTCCAGTCTCGAACCTTGCTCGGAGCCACTGAGACTCTACGTCGAAGCCTGATTCCTCAGCCCTGTGCCTGCGCCTCTTCATGGGCCTGACGCAGTCGTTCGCGGCTGTTGGTCAGGTGCAGGCGCATGGCCGCGCGGGCGGCATCGGCATCCTGGCGGGCGATGGCCTCGTAGATTTCCTCGTGCTCGCGGCTCAGGCGATTCATGTAGTGCTGCTGATCGTCATGGGCCAGGCGCGCCGAGTTCAGGCGGGTACGCGGAATGATGCTGGTGCCCAGGTGAGTCATGATGTCGGTGAAGTAGCGGTTGCCGGTGGACAGGGCGATTTGCAGGTGAAACTGGAAATCCGACGCCACCGCATCGCTGGCATGGGCAACGCTTTCGTTCAGCGCATCGAGGGCGGCGCGCATCGCGGCCAGTTGTTCAGCGCTGCGACGTTGCGCGGCGAGGCCGGCGGATTCGACTTCCAGGCTGATGCGGAATTCGAGAATCGCCAGCACATCACGCAGGGTGACCACGGTGGCCGGGTCGATCCGGAAACCGCTCGGGCTCGGGGTGTCGAGCACGAAGGTGCCGATGCCGTGGCGGGTTTCGACCTGCCCCGCAGCCTGCAGCCGGGAAATCGCCTCGCGTACTACGGTGCGGCTGACGCCATGGGCTTCCATGATCGCCGACTCGGTGGGCAACTTGTCGCCACGCTTGAGCAGACCGTCGCGGATCTGCTCGGTCAGCACCGTCACCAGTTCCTGTGCCAGGCTGCGGCGCTTGCGAGGGAGGCGCGGGGTGTCGATCGGGGTTTCCATGGTCTGCGTTTGTCTCGAAAATTCGGTAAGAGGGGCATCATAGCCCAAGGGAGTTGTACGATCACCGTCCTCTAAGGGAGCAGGCTCCCACAGAGGACGGTGCACATCAGGCCGTCACGGTCTGCTCGACCAGATGCCCGCTGTCGATCCGTACATGCCGTGGATGGAAGCGCTTGAGACTGCTGCGATGGCCGACGCTGACGATACTCAGGCCCGGCAACTGATCGATCAGCGCCTGATACAGCGTGGCCTCGTCTTCTTCGTCCATCGCCGACGTCGCTTCGTCCATGTACAGCCAGTGCGGTGCGTAGAGCAGCGCACGGGCGAAGGCCAGACGTTGCTGCTCACCCGGCGAGAGCATGCGTTGCCAGTGGTTGGCTTCGTCCAGACGTGCCACCAGATGCGGCAGACGGCAGGTTTCCAGCACTTGTGCATAACGTTCCGGCGCGTAGGTGTCGCCCGGTTGTGGATAACTCAAGGCATCGCGCAGGGTGCCGATCGGCAGATACGGTTTCTGTGGCAGGAACAGATAACGGGCGGACGGCAAGCGGATACTGCCGTGACCCGACGGCCACAGATGCCCCATAGCTCGGAACAGCGTTGACTTGCCGCTGCCGGAGCGGCCACTGAGCATCACCCGGTCACCCGGTTCTACAGTCATCGTGGCACTGGTCAGCAGATGACGGCCATCGGCCAGATCGAGCCCGAGGTTGTGTACCTTCAATTCGCTGCCCTGGTTCTGCACGTCGATGGCCGGTGCACGCTCTTCGTTGCTGGTCATGGCCTGATGGAAGCTCAGCAGACGATCGCACGTGGCGCGCCAGGAAGCGAGGTTCTGGTAAGCACTGATGAACCAGCTGAAACTCTCCTGAACGTTGCCGAATGCCGAGCTGATCTGCATGAGTTCACCGAGCTCAATCTTGCCGGCGAGGTAACGCGGCGAGGCGACGATGAATGGGAAAATGATCGCGGCCTGGCTGTAACCGGCCGTGAAAAACGTCAGGCGCTTGGAGACTTTCATGATGTCCCAGAAGTTGTGCCAGACATTGCCGAAGCGGCCGCTCAAGCGACGATTCTCATTCGGTTCGCCGTTGTACAACGCAATGCTTTCAGCATTCTCACGAATCCGCACCATGGAAAAACGCAGGTCGGCTTCGAAGCGTTGTTGTTGGTTATTCAGACCGATCAGTCGTCGACCGATTAAATGCGTCAACCAGCTACCGACCACTGCATAAACCAGAACGCACCAAAACATGTAGCCGGGAATGGTGATGCCATAGACTTCGATGCTGCCCGAGACGCCCCACAAAATAATCGAAAACGACACCAGGCTGACGATATTGCGCAGCAGCCCGATACCCAGCTCAAGGGTATTGGAGGTGAAATTGTTGAGGTCTTCGGAAATCCGCTGGTCCGGGTTATCGGTGTAACCACCCTGCTCCAGCTGGTAGTAATTCTTGTCGGCGAGCCAACGGGAAAAATGCTTTTCAGTAAGCCAGGCCCGCCAGCGGATCGTCAGCATCTGAGTCAGGTAGAGCCGATACACCGCACCGACAATCGCGACCGCAGCAATCGCGCAGAAGTACAGGATCAGATGCCAGAACGCCGCTTCATCTTTCTTTTGCAGCGCATTGTAGAAGTCCTTGTACCAAGTGTTGAACCACACCGAGATGCCCACGCTGAGCAGCGAGAGTGCAATCACGGCAATCAGCAATGTCCAGGCCTTGCCCTTCTCTTCGCTGCGCCAGTAAGGCGTGGTCATGGCCCACACCTTGCGAAAAAACTGCCCGCGCACAGCATCGTTGACCGCGGAATATTCAGCGTTCTGATTCATGGATAAGGCTCGATAAAGAAAAGAACAGACACGCACCGATCATAGTTGATCGGTGCGCTTTATCGCGAGGGCTGGCGATGGCCGTTCAGCGCAGGTTCAGCGACGAACCGGGCGCTTCTGCAGCTTGCGCTGCAAGGTACGGCGGTGCATGCCCAGGGCGCGGGCAGTGGCGGAGATGTTGCCTTCGTGCTCGGTCAGCACGCGCTGGATGTGCTCCCATTGCAGGCGGTCCACCGACATCGGGTTTTCCGGCACCAGGCTGTCGAGGTCGGCGTGTTCGGAGAGCAGCGCCGCCAGCACATCGTCGGCGTCCGCCGGTTTGCACAGGTAATTGCAGGCGCCGCGCTTGATCGCTTCGACCGCGGTGGCGATGCTCGAGTAACCGGTGAGAATCACCACGCGCATTTCCGGGTCCAGCTCCAGCAGCTTCGGCAGCAAGACCAGACCGGAATCGCCGTCCATTTTCAGGTCCAGCGCCGCATAGTCCGGCAGATCGGCCTGGGCGATGGTCAGGCCTTCCTCGGCGGAACCGGCGGTGCTGACGCGAAAACCACGGCGAGCCATGGCGCGGGCCATCACCCGGGTAAAGGTCGCGTCGTCATCGACCAGCAGCAAATGCGGCAGTTCTTCGCCTTCGACTTGGATTTCGTCACTCATGTTGCTCTCCTCGGGCGCCGTGGGGCAGGCGCAGCTCGGTGAGCGTGCCGCCTTCCTCATGACTATAGAGTTTCACTGAGCCGCCGGCGCGTGTCACGCTGGCCTTGCTCAAAAACAGGCCCAGGCCGAAACCTTTGCCCTTGGTGGTAAAAAACGGTTTGCCGATCTGTTCGGCGATGGCCAGCGGCACACCGGCACCGTGGTCGCGGATGCTGATGGTCAAGTCTTCGGCGGTCCAGTCCAGGGTCACCTGAAGGTTTTCCGGGCAGGCATCGGCGGCGTTGTTTAAAAGATTCAACAGTGCCTGGGTCAGATCCGGCGGCGGTGCCACGCGCGGCAACGTACCCTGGCCCAGACGCTGGAAGCGGTAACTGGCTTCGGGGCGCATCAGGTGCCAGCGGTTGAGCGCTTCGTCGAGCCACTCGGTGACGTCCTGCATTTCCACCGCCATCCGGCGATTGGCTTCGGCGGCGCGCACCAGTTGTTGCAGGGTCTCCTTGCAGAGTTTCACCTGATCCTTCAGCACCTTCAGGTCTTCCTGAAGCATCGGATCGTGATGATCCTGCTGCATTTCGTTGAGCAACACGCTCATGGTCGCCAGCGGCGTGCCCAGTTCATGGGCGGCACCGGCGGCCTGAGTCGCCACGGCCAACAATTGCTGATCGCGCAGGCCTTCTTCACGGCGGATCGCACGCAATTCTTCCTGCCGGCGCAGCTCTTCGGCCATGCGCGCGGCGAAGAATGTGATGACCGCCGCCGCGAGGGCGAAGCTCAGCCACATGCCGTAGATCTGCAGGTTCTCCCGGGCCACCGGCAGGGTTTCCAGCGGATAGAAGTGCGTCAGCATCAACGTGTACAAGGCCAGCGCAATACCGGACAGCACCACCGAATAACGCCACGGCAGCGTCACCGCAGCGATGGTCAGCGGCACCAGATAATACGAAACGAACGGGTTGGTCGAACCACCGGAGAAATACAGTAAGGCGCTGTGGATAACCAGATCGCAGGCCAGTTGCAGCGCGTATTCGAGCTCGGTGACCGGCCACGAAGTGCGCAGGCGCACGGCGGTGAACACACACAGCAGAATCGAACAGCCGAGGGTCATCACCAGTTGCACCCACGGCAACGGCAACAGTTCCAGCCAGTAGGCCAGGCCCACGGAACCGGCCTGCGCGGCGAGCACCAGGGTGCGGATGAAAGTCAGCCGCCAGAGGTTCTGGCGAGTGGCGGAAGTCAGTTGTACGGGGGCGAGCATGAGCTCTCCTGATGAGCGCTCCAGGCGGATCGCACGGAGTATAACCAAGGCGCGGGCTTGAGAGGCGAAAGTGCGGCAAACGACCACACCAACAAGCAGTTGCAAGTTGCGAGCTTCAAGCTACAAGCAAAAGCTCGTTGCTTGTGGCTTGTGGCTTGTGGCTTGTGGCTTGTGGCTTGTGGCTTGTGGCTTGAAGCTCGTCGCTGGCCTTGTTGTCATCTGTATAGAAGTTGTAACTGGGCGAACCGGATCATAAAAGCTAGAGTCTGATGGTTTCACGCAGGCCCCCGAACCATCACCTGCGCCTCATCAAGGAGCTTTCATGCACACATTTCGCCGCAGCGCCGCCCTTCTCGCCCTGACCGTCGGCAGCGTCGCCAGCCTTCCGGCCCTGGCCGCCGATGAGCTGCACTACAACCAGATTTCCCTGCGCGCCGAAGTCAGCCAGGAAGTGGCCCGCGACCTGATGATCGTGACCCTCTACACCGAAGAACAAAACACCGACCCGGCCAAACTCGCCGCCGACGTCAGCACCACCATGAACAAGGCCCTGACCCAGGCCAAGCAGGTGAAAGACATCACCCTGCGCCAGGGCAGTCGCAACAGCTACCCGATCTACGACACCAAGGGCCAGAAAATCACCGGCTGGCGCGAACGCGCCGAACTGCGCCTGGAAAGCACCGACTTCGCCGCCCTGTCCAAACTCACCGGCGAGTTGCTGACCGACCTGAAAATGGGCGGCATGGACTTCGCCATCGCCGACCCGACCCGCAAGGCCAGCGAAGACAAACTGCTGAAAGAAGCCGTCACCGCCTTCAAGGCCCGCGCCCAACTGGCCACCGACGCCCTCGGCGGCAAGGGTTACAAAATCGTCAACCTGAACCTCAACAGCAACGGCTACCCACAACCGTACATGCGCGCCCCGATGATGATGAAAGCCGCCGCGGGTATGGATGCAGCGCCAGTGACACCTGAAGTCGAAGCGGGCACCAGCCAGGTCAGCCTGACCGCCGACGGCTCGATTGAAGTGTTGATGCAGTGATTGAATGACGGCTGAATGAAAAACCGGCGATCAGTGAATGATCGCCGGTTTTTTTGTGCCCGGGATTTGTGTTGTCAGGCTCGAGGATCAACCCGATCCAGCGCCCGGTTCACCGCCAGCTCGGCCAGCATGATGATCTGCTGGATGCCGAGCGCCGTGCTGCGCTGCGAACCGCTGAGTTCATTGGCGAAATTGCTGGCGATGGTACTGGCCGACGCCAGGGACTCGCAGGCATTGGCCAGCAGGCTTTCGGTGTCGACGTTGGGCGTGACCATATACATGGTGCTCGGGCGCGGTTTGGAAGGGTTGGGGCACAGGTAATAGTCGAGGGCGCGTTTGATGGCTTCGCGGTTGCGGGCGAGGTCTTCGGCGCGCATGGCTTCTTCGAGAGGGGTGGGTGATTTGAGGGGTGGGTCGGGGACAACCTTGTTCATTGATAACCTCCTTGCTGATTTTAAGCCACCAAATGCCGTTCTCACGCGGCGAAGAGGTGGCAGCTATGTGCGGGGTGAGAAACCGGGCAAGGAGATTCCGGCCAGACCAAAGTCTGCCCGCACACAGCCGCCATAAATCAACTACAGGCAGCAGAAAGCTGGCGGCAATTATGGTCGGACTGACGTTTGAATAACACTCGCTTGCCTGGGTTCTCACACCCAATCACAGAGTTTTCTGCGACAACCAAAGACTAGGGATCGTGCTTCCGACGGACAACCTGAAAACCTTGTGGGAAGGTTCAGTGAATCCCACACATCTTTAAACATTCGAAAATGGAACGCGGAGCGTCCCGGGCGGCATTCCCACGCGGAGCGTGGGAACGATCAAACAGTCCGCAGTAGCTTTGCGCTTTGCGCTTTCCGCTTCCCACCACTCAACACAATGAGCGTTAGCTCGAGTAAAGCTCTTGATCTTTTGGCCCCTTCGGCAGGCTGAGTGGAGGGATTCATCCGGGGGTGGGAGCGCAGCGACCGTTCGACGAAGTCGAACACATCGAGAGGAGGTGCAGCGAAGCAAACCGTAGGCGATGCCCCCGGATGAATCCCGGAACGAAGGAACCCCGAGCCCCAGCGAGGGGCCGAACGCCGGGGCCCAAGACCTTTGCTTCCTTTGGGGCGTTTGCCAAAGGGAGTCGCTGTAAGAGCGAAACCGCCAGCGGCAGCACCCGAAGAAACGGATATGCCCAAAGAACGCTGGATATACCGAGATAGACGCATCCCCTCAAAAAACGATATTTCCGAACACCCCCAAATCCCCGCTAACCTCAAGGAACAACCACCTCCAGACCCACGGGCCAGACATGCAAAGACCCACCCTAAAACCACTCCTGATCACCCTGGCCCTGACCGCCATCACCCCAATCGCCAACGCCGCAACAACCCTGGTCTACTGCTCCGAAGCCAGCCCCGCAGGCTTCGACCCCAGCCAATACACCAGCGGTACCGACTTCGACGCCTCCGCCGAAACCGTCTTCAACCGCCTCACCCAATTCAAACGCGGCGGCACCGAAGTCGAACCCGGTCTGGCCACAAGCTGGGACGTAACCCCGGACGGCCTCCAGTACACCTTCCACCTGCGCCAGAACGTAAAATTCCACACCACGGATTACTTCACCCCCACCCGCACCTTCAACGCCGACGACGTACTGTTCACCTTCCAGCGCCTGCTCGACCCGGACAACGCCTTTCGCAAGGCCTACCCCGCCGAGTCCCCCTACTTCACCGACATGGACCTGAACACCACGATCAAGTCCGTGGAAAAACTCGACGAAAACACCGTGCGCTTCAACCTGAACAACGTCGACGCCGCGTTCGTGCAAAACCTCGCCATGAGCTTCGCCTCGGTGCAATCGGCCGAATACACCGCGCAGTTGCTCAAGGAAGGCAAGGCAGCAGAGATCAACCAGAAACCGGTCGGCACCGGCCCGTTCGTGTTCAAGCGTTACCAGAAGGATTCGCAGATCCGCTACGCGGCGAACAAGGACTACTGGAAACCCGAAGATGTGAAAATCGACAACCTTGTGTTCTCGATCACCCCGGACGCCGCCGTCCGCCTGCAGAAGCTCAAGACCGGCGAATGCCAGGTCAGCGGCTACCCGCGCCCGGCCGACATCGACGTGATGGAAAAAGACCCGAACCTGCGCGTGTTGAAGCAGGCCGGCTTCAACCTCGGTTTCCTCGCCTACAACACCACGCATCCGCCGCTGGACCAACTGAAGGTGCGTCAGGCCCTGGATATGGCCATCGACAAACCGGCGATCATCAAGGCGGTTTATCAAAGTGCCGGGCAGTTGGCGCAGAACGCCCTGCCACCCGCGCAATGGTCCTATGACCCGAACATCAAGGACGCACCGTACGACCCCGTGAAAGCCAGGGCGCTACTCAAGGAAGCCGGGGTTGCACCGGGTACAACCATCAACCTCTGGGCAATGACCGTGCAGCGTGCTTCCAACCCCAATGCGCGGATGTCGGCACAGATGATCCAGCAGGATTGGGAGAAGATCGGGATCAAGGCCAACATCGTCAGCTATGAGTGGGGCGAGTACATCAAGCGCGCCAAGAATGGCGAACATGACGCGATGATCTATGGCTGGACCGGTGACAACGGCGACCCGGACAACTGGCTGGGCGTGCTGTACAGCTGCGCGGCGGTGAAAGGCAGCAACTACGCCAAATGGTGCGATCCGGCCTACGACAAACTGGTGCAGCAGGCCAAGGTGTCCACGGATAAATCGCAACGGGTAAAACTGTATCAACAGGCGCAACTGATCCTGAAACAGCAGGTGCCGATCACGCCGATCGCCAACTCCACAGTGTTCCAGCCGCTGCGCAAGGAAGTCACCGACTTCAAGATCAGCCCGTTCGGTCTAACCCCGTTCTATGGCGTGGGTATAAATAAGTAACACCCGGCCCCAAGGCGGCGCGCAAATCGTGACCAATGCACCGTTTTGGGGCTTCATTTGCACCGTAAAAACCGACCGCAAACGGTCAAATGCGTCAGAAGTTATACAGATGCGACATTAAGGTACGTTCGTGCCACGCTTTGATGCCGCCGAGCGCTCTGGATCTTGCATTGGGTATGGGCCCTGCATAAGTATCCGCAGGCACGACTCACGAGGTCGTACCTCAATATTAAAAAATGACAACAAATCATGAGGCCAACATGCTTAAACACGCGGTCATTCCGTTTTTAGTCGGCGCAGGCTTGTTAGCCTCCGCACCTTTCGCTTCCGCTGCGACTAACCTGGTGTTCTGCTCGGAAGGCAGCCCGGCCGGTTTCGACCCAGGCCAATACACCACCGGAACCGACTTCGACGCCTCAGCCGAAACCATGTTCAACCGTCTGACCCAGTTCGAGCGTGGCGGCACCGCCGTTGTTCCTGGGCTGGCGACCAGCTGGGACATCTCTCCGGACGGCCTGACCTACACCTTCCACCTGCGTCAAGGCGTGAAGTTCCACACCACCCCGTATTTCAAGCCGACTCGTGAGTTCAACGCCGACGACGTGCTGTTCACCTTCAATCGCATGATTAACAAGGATGACCCGTTCCGTAAGGCTTATCCGACCGAATTCCCGTACTTCACCGACATGGGGATGGATACCAACATCACCAAGATCGACAAAGTCGACGACAACACCGTCAAGTTCACGCTGAAAGAAGTCGACGCCGCGTTCATCCAGAACCTGGCCATGAGCTTCGCGTCTGTTCAGTCCGCCGAGTACGCAGCCCAGCTGCTGAAGGAAGGCAAGGCGGCCGACATCAACCAGAAGCCGATCGGCACTGGTCCGTTCGTGTTCAAGAGCTATCAGAAAGACTCCAACATCCGTTACACCGGCAACAAGGATTACTGGAAGCCTGAAGACGTGAAGATCGACAACCTGATCTTCGCCATCACCACCGACCCATCGGTACGTATCCAGAAGCTGAAGAAGAACGAGTGCCAGGTCACTCTGTTCCCGCGTCCGGCCGACCTCGCCGCACTGAAAGCCGATCCTGCGCTGAAGATGCCTGACCAGGCCGGTTTCAACCTGGGCTACATCGCCTACAACGTGATGGACAAGGTCAAGGGCAGCAACGAGCCGAACCCGCTGGCCGACCTGCGCGTTCGCCAGGCGCTGGACATGGCCGTCAACAAGCCACAGATCATTGACTCGGTTTACCAGGGCGCAGGCCAGTTGGCCGTCAACGCCATGCCGCCGACCCAGTGGTCCTACGACACCACCATCAAGGACGCCAAGTACGATCCTGAGAAAGCCAAGGAGCTGCTCAAGGAAGCCGGCGTCAAGGACGGTACCGAGATCGTCCTGTGGGCGATGCCGGTTCAGCGTCCGTACAACCCGAACGCCAAGCTGATGGCTGAAATGCTCCAGTCCGACTGGAAGAAGATCGGGCTGAACGTGAAGATCCAGAGCTACGAGTGGGGCGAGTACATCAAGCGCTCCAAGGGTGGCGAGAACCAGGCCATGATCATTGGCTGGAGCGGTGACAATGGTGATCCGGACAACTGGCTCAACGTGCTGTTTGGTTGCGACTCGCTGAGCGGCAACAACTTCTCCAAATGGTGCGACAAGAAATTCGACAGCCTCGTGAAAGAAGCCAAACGCACCACTGACCAGGCCAAGCGCACTGAACTCTACAAAGAGGCGCAGCACGTCCTCAAAGACGCAGTCCCTATGACACCTATCGCTCACTCGACGGTGTATCAACCCATGCGCGCCAACGTGCAGGACTTCAAGATCAGCCCGTTCGGCTTGAACTCCTTCTACGGCGTCAGCATCAAGTAAAAAACGCAGCGGCGACGTTTTCAGCGTCGCCGCTGCTTTTTTCTGCCGAATAGTCAGGAATTTGCCTACATCCTTTTCCGCTTGGTCTGACCAGGCTGGTTTCGGACGTGTCGCCTTTTCCTACGAGTCTTTAGGACTCAGCGCATTTACTGCCAGACCTGCGGCCCCTACCGTCGGGTTCTGACCAGTGACTGCGTGGGCTATCGGTTTGCTGCTGGATTGAGCTCAATGCGGCCACAACTTCCCTGGAAGGGATCGCGGCGCATTGAAAAACACTGAGACAAGAGGGAGCGTCATGCGCCACACCTTGGTTTTTTCCGCATTGCTGGGCGCCGGCCTGTTGGCCGCCACGTCCGCGAGTTTTGCCGCCAGCGACAGTCTGGTGTTCTGCTCGAAGGCAGCCCGGCCGGTTTCGATACCGCGCAATACACGACGGCGACCGATAACGATGCCGCCGAGCCGCTGTACAACCGCCTGGCCGAGTTCGAAAAAGGCGCGACCAATGTCGTACCGGGCCTGGCAACGAGCTGGGATATTTCCGAGGATGGCCTCAAGTACACCTTTCACCTGCGTGAAGGGGTGAAATTTCACACAACGGCGTACTTCAAACCTACCCGCGATTTCAACGCCGACGACGTGCTGTTCACGTTTAACCGCATGCTCGATCCGCAACAGCCCTTCCGTAAGGCTTATCCGACCGAGTTCCCGTATTTCAACGGGATGAGCCTCAACAAGAACATCGCCAAGGTCGAAAAGACCGGGCCACTGACCGTGGAGTTCACGCTCAACAGCGTCGACGCCGCGTTCATCCAGAACATCGCCATGAGCTTCGCCGCCATTCTGTCCGCCGAATACGCCGACAAGCTGCTGGCCGAAGGCAAGCCGAGCGACATCAACCAGAAGCCGATCGGCACTGGCCCGTTCGTGTTCAAGAGCTATCAGAAAGACTCGAACATCCGCTACACCGGCAACCCGCATTACTGGGATCAGAGCCGGGTGAAGCTGAAGAACCTGATTTTCGCAATCAATACCGACGCCTCGGTTCGTGTGCAGAAACTCAAGGCCGGCGAGTGCCAGGTCACACTGCATCCACGCCCGGCGGATGTGCCGGCACTGAAGAACGACGCGAAACTGCAACTGATCGAAAAGCCGGGCTTCAATCTTGGCTACATTGCCTACAACGTGCGCCACAAACCGTTCGACCAGCTCGAAGTGCGTCAGGCGCTGGACATGGCGGTGAATAAACAGGGAATTCTCAACGCTGTTTACCAGGGTGCCGGACAGTTGGCGGTCAACGCCATGCCGCCGACCCAATGGTCCTACGACACCACGATCAAGGACGCCGCCTACAACCCGGAAAAAGCCAAGGCACTGCTCAAGGCTGCCGGCGTCAAGGAAGGCACCGAGATCACCCTGTGGGCCATGCCGGTGCAGCGCCCGTACAACCCGAACGCCAAACTGATGGCCGAAATGCTCCAGGCAGACTGGGCCAAGATCGGCCTGAAAGTGAAGATCGTCAGCTACGAATGGGGCGAGTACATCAAGCGCACCAAGAATGGTGAGCACGATGTCAGCCTGATCGGCTGGACCGGTGACAACGGGGACCCGGACAACTGGCTCGGCACGCTGTACAGCTGCGACGCCATTGGCGGCAACAACTATTCCATGTGGTGCGACCCGGCTTACGACAAGCTGATCAAAGAGGCCAAGGTCGTCACCGACCGCGACCAGCGCACCGTGCTCTACAAACAGGCCCAGCAGTTGCTCAAGCAGCAAGTGCCGATCACGCCTGTCGCCCACTCGACGGTCAACCAGCCGCTGAGCGCCAGGGTTGAAGGATTCAAGGTCAGTCCCTTCGGCCGCAACGTGTTTTCGGGTGTCAGCATCGATTAAACCCATAACCGATTAGCCGCAATGCTGAGGAGGCCGTCTACCTCCTCACGCAAGCGCTTTGCCGAAATTTGCCGATCAGGCGTTTTGCAAACGTTTGCGATGTGTGAATGAGTTCTAAAACCAAAAACCGGCCCAACAAAAAAAGCCGGCATAAAAAGAAAGTAAAGGAGCTTCACCCATGAAACTGAGCAGCACCGCGATACTGGCCTTGGCCATCAGCAGCATCACCGCCACGGCGTTTGCCGAGGAGCAGAGCCAGGCGTTCACCCCGGTGACCGTCAACGAGAAAAGCGCCCAGGCTGACGCCACCGGCTTCCTCGAAGGCTCCAAAGTCAGCGGCACGACCCGTAACTGGTACGCCAACGAACAACTGAAGCGCGGCGGCAAGTTCACCTACCGCAAAGACGGCGTTGCCACCCCGACCGATCGTCGTATCAACTGGGTACAGGGCACCATCGTCAACTTCACCTCCGGCTTCACTCAGGGCACCGTGGGTGTCAGCACTGAAGTGGCCGCCTACAACGCCGTGGCACTGGAGCGTGATCGCAAGGCCCTGGCCTCCAACAACGGTGGTGCACCGGGTTCGCGTCCAGGCGCGGGCAACAACCGTACCCTGACCAAGGAAGGCGGTGACGCTGAAGGCCAGTGGAGCAAACTGGGCCTGGCCAACGTCAAGTTCCGCGTTTCCAACACCACCCTGACCGCCGGTCGCCAGAACTTCAGCACGCCAATCGTCGACACCATCGGCAACCGTGCACTACCTTCGAGCTTTGAAGGTGTGAGCCTGCACAGCGAAGAGCTGAACAACCTGTCGTTCGACGCCGGCAGCTTCGACCGCGTATCGCCGCGTACCGAAGAAAGCCTGTCGAAATTCCGCACCGAGTACAGCGCCAACGGCGCCGAAACCGATCGCGTGAGCATCGTCGGCCTGAACTACCAGCCGCTGCAGAGCCTGAAGACCAGCCTGTACGCCTCCAAGGCTGAAGACTTCTGGAACCAGTACTACTTCGGCGCCACCCACGAACTGGGTGACAGCAACGTCGTGAGCCTGACCACCGGCCTGAACTACTACAAGACCGTCGATACCGGCAAGAAAGAGATGGGCAACATCGACAACGACACCTACTCGCTGTCGTTCGGCCTGACTCACCAGGCCCACAGCCTGACCTTCTCGTACCAGGCGATCAACGGTGACGAGTACTTCGACTACCTGCACGAAACCAACGGCATCTACCTAGCCAACTCCCTGCTGTCCGACTTCAACGGCCCGAACGAGAAATCCTTCCAGGTCGCCTACGGTCTGAACATGGCCGAATACGGCGTGCCAGGCCTGAAGTTCAACATCTACCAGGCCCGCGGCTGGGGCATCGACGGTACTCACTACACCGGCACTGCGTATGACGTACGCAGCATGGACGGCGAGCACCACTACGAATACGGCATCGGTGCCACTTACGCGGTACAGAGCGGCCCGCTCAAGGCGACCACCGTGCGTGCCACCTACACTGCTCACCGCGCCAGCGAAAACCAGGCTGACGGCAGCATCAACGAGTTCCGTCTCGTGACCACCGTACCGTTCAACATTCTGTAAAAACGCGTGCCGACGGCTGACTCAGTGACGAGTCGGCCGTTCGGCTTTTTGTCTTCAACCGATTGCAGAGGGTTATCGATGAAAATGCTTCCCCTACGTGCGGCCGTCGCTGCCGCCCTGTTGAGCGCCGCCATCGGCGTCTCGGCCAAACCCTTGGTGGTCTGCACCGAAGCCAGTCCGGAAGGCTTCGATATGGTCCAGTACACGACTGCAGTCACTGCCGACGCGGTGGCCGAAACTATTTTCAACCGCCTGGCCGACTTCAAGCCCGGCACCACTGAAGTGATCCCGGCGCTCGCCGAGTCCTGGGACATCAGCGACGACGGCCTGACCTACACGTTCCACCTGCGCAAAGGCGTCAAGTTTCACACCACCGAATATTTCAAGCCGACCCGCGACCTGAACGCCGACGACGTGGTCTGGAGCTTCCAGCGTCAGCTGGATCCGAATCACCCGTGGCACAAGCTGTCGAGCGTGGGCTTCCCATACTTTGAAAGCATGGGCTTCAAGGAACTGCTCAAGAGCGTCGAGAAAGTCGACGACAACACCGTCAAGTTCACCCTGACCCGCCGCGAAGCGCCGTTCCTGGCCGACATCGCCATGGCGTTCTCCTCGATCTACCCGGCCGAATACGCCGACCAGTTGCTCAAGTCCGGCAAGACCGGCGACCTGAACAACAAACCGGTCGGCACCGGCCCGTTCGTTTTCCAGCGCTACAACAAGGACGCCCAGGTTCGCTTCAAGGCCAACCCGGACTACTTCCGTGGCAAGCCGCCAGCCGACGCTCTGGTCCTGGCCATCGCCACCGACAACAACGTGCGCCTGCAGAAGCTCAAGGCCAACGAGTGCCAGGTTGCGCTGTATCCGAAGCCGGATGACATCCCGAGCATCAAGAAAGACGACAAGCTGAAAGTCGATGAAATGGACGCGATGACCGTTTCCTACATCGCCATGAACACCCAGCACAAATACATCAGCGACGTGCGCGTGCGTAAAGCGATCGACATCGCCTTCGACAAGGAAGCCTACGTCAACGCGCTGTTCGGCAAGGGCAATGCGACCGTGGCGGTCAACCCGTACCCGCCGACCCTGCTGGGCTACAACCACGAGCTGAAAAACCCGCCACGTGACCTCGACAAGGCTCGCGCCCTGCTCAAGGAAGCCGGTGTACCGGAAGGCACCGTGTTTACTCTGTTTACCCGCAACGGCGGTGGCCCGACCAACCCGAACCCGATGCTCGGCGCGCAAATGATGCAGGCTGACCTGGCGAAAGTCGGGATCAAGATTGACATCCGCGTGATGGAATGGGGCGAAATGCTCAAGCGCGCCAAGGCCGGCGAACACGATATGGTGTCGGCCGGATGGGCGGGCGACAACGGCGACCCGGATAACTTCCTGACGCCTATGCTCAGTTGCGAGGCCGCCAAGAACGGCGAAAACTACGCTCGCTGGTGCAACGAGAAATTCCAGACCCTGCTCGACGAAGCACGGGCTAAAGTAGATCCGGCCGAACGCGCCAAACTGTACGAAGAAGCACAGGCGATCTTCAATCAGGACCAACCGTGGATCAGCATGGCCCACACCCGGATGTTCACTGCAATGCGCAACAACGTTGAGGGTTATCACATCAGCCCTCTGACAACCAATAACTTCGCCACCACCCAGGTGAAGTAGATAAGAAACTCCCGGCCTCCCTGACCCCAGGGTCGCCGGGCACGCCTAACCGGCCGATGAGGTACCACACAAGATGTTAAGTTTTATTGCCCGCCGACTGGGGTTGTTGATCCCCACGTTTTTCGGCATCACCTTGCTGACTTTCGCGTTGATTCGCATGATTCCCGGCGATCCCGTGGAAGTGATGATGGGCGAACGTCGGGTCGATCCCGAAATGCACGCTCAGGCAATGGAACGCCTCGGTCTGAACAAACCGCTGTATGCCCAATACCTGGATTACATCGGCAAGCTGGCCCACGGCGACCTTGGCGAATCCCTGCGTACCCGTGAAAGCGTCTGGACCGAGTTCACGCAACTGTTCCCGGCCACCTTTGAATTGTCGATGGCTGCCCTGCTGTTCGCCGGCGTCTTCGGGCTGCTGGCCGGCGTCATTGCCGCCCTCAAGCGAGGGTCCCTGTTCGATCATGGGGTAATGGGCATATCCCTCACGGGATACTCGATGCCCATCTTCTGGTGGGGCCTGATTCTCATCATGTTTTTCTCGGTCAGCCTGGGCTGGACGCCGGTTTCCGGGCAGAACGACCTGTTGATCGACGTTGAGCGCAAAACCCACTTCATGCTGATCGATACCTGGCTCAGCGATGAACCGGGCGCCCTGCTCGACTACCTGCATCACCTGATCCTGCCCGCCATTGTGCTGGGCACCATTCCGCTGGCGGTGATCGCCCGGATGACCCGTTCCTCCATGCTCGAAGTGCTGCGCGAAGACTACATTCGTACCGCCCGTGCCAAAGGCCTGTCGCCGGCACGCGTGGTGTTCGTCCACGGCCTGCGCAACGCGCTGATCCCGGTGCTGACCGTGGTTGGCCTGCAAGTCGGCACCCTGCTGGCCGGCGCGGTCCTGACCGAAACCATCTTCTCGTGGCCCGGCATCGGCAAATGGCTGATCGAAGCCATTGGCGCCCGGGACTATCCGGTCGTGCAAAACGGCATCTTGCTGATTGCCTGCATTGTGATTCTGGTCAACTTCGTGGTGGACATCCTCTACGGCTTTGCCAACCCACGCATTCGTCACCAGCGCTGAGGTCAATACCCATGAGCACTCCAACATCCTCAGTAGCCACCGCCACCTCGAACGTGGATCAAAGCCTGCTGTATCCGTCGCCGTACAAGGAGTTCTGGCAAGCATTCGCCAAGAACAAGGGCGCCGTCGCCGGTCTTGCGTTCTTCACCCTGATCGTGTTCTGCGCGATCTTTGCCCCTTGGGTCGCACCGCACAACCCGAGCGAGCAATACCGTGACTTCCTGCTCACCCCGCCGGTGTGGCTGGAAGGCGGGCAATGGCAGTTCTTCCTCGGCACCGACGAACTGGGTCGCGACTTGCTGTCCCGCCTGATCCAGGGTTCGCGCCTGTCGCTGCTGATCGGTCTGTCCTCGGTGGTGATGTCGCTGATCCCGGGTATCTTCATGGGCCTCCTGGCCGGTTTCTTCCCGAAGATCCTCGGCCCGACCATCATGCGTCTGATGGACATCATGCTGGCCCTGCCATCGCTGCTGCTGGCCGTGGCGATCGTCGCCATCCTCGGCCCAGGCCTGATCAACACCGTGATCGCCATCGCCGTGGTTTCGCTGCCGTCCTACGTGCGTCTGACCCGCGCTGCGGTGATGGGCGAACTGAACCGCGACTACGTGACCGCCGCGCGTCTGGCTGGCGCCAGCCTGCCGCGCCTGATGTTCATCACCGTGCTGCCGAACTGCATGGCACCGCTGATCGTCCAGGCAACGCTGAGCTTCTCTTCGGCGATCCTCGACGCCGCCGCCCTGGGCTTCCTCGGCCTCGGCGTCCAGCCGCCAACCCCTGAGTGGGGCACCATGCTGGCTTCGGCCCGCGACTACATCGAACGCGCCTGGTGGGTCGTGAGTCTGCCTGGTCTGACCATTTTGCTCAGCGTGCTGGCAATCAACTTGATGGGCGACGGCCTGCGCGATGCGCTGGACCCGAAACTCAAGAACGCCGCCTGAGGAGATTCCCATGTCACTGCTAGAAATCAAGAATCTCAACGTTCGCTTCGGCGACAAGAACGCCACACCGGTGGTCGACGGCCTCGACCTCAAGGTCGACAAGGGCGAAGTCCTGGCCATCGTCGGCGAATCGGGTTCCGGCAAGTCCGTGACCATGATGGCGCTGATGGGCCTGATCGAGCACCCGGGGATCGTCACCGCCGACTCTCTGAGCTTCGACGGCAAAGACATGCTCAAACTGAGCAATCGCCAGCGTCGGCAGATCGTCGGTAAAGACCTGTCCATGGTGTTCCAGGACCCGATGACCGCACTGAACCCGAGCTACACCGTCGGTTTCCAGATCGAGGAAGTGCTGCGCCTGCACCTGAAAATGTCCGGCAAGGCCGCCCGCAAGCGCGCCATCGAACTGCTGGAAAAGGTTGAAATCCCCGGCGCTTCCAGCCGTATGGACGCTTATCCGCACCAACTGTCCGGCGGCATGAGCCAGCGTGTGGCGATTGCCATGGCGATTGCCGGCGAACCGAAACTGCTGATCGCCGACGAGCCGACCACCGCACTCGACGTAACGATCCAGGCGCAGATCATGGACCTGCTGCTGGCGTTGCAGAAAGAGCAGAACATGGGCCTGGTGCTGATCACCCACGACCTCGCCGTGGTGGCCGAAACCGCCCAACGCGTCTGTGTGATGTACGCCGGCCAGGCCGTTGAAGTCGGTCAGGTGCCGCAACTGTTCGACATCCCGGCCCACCCGTACAGCGAAGCGCTGCTCAAGGCGATTCCGGAACACAGTCAGGGTGCCGAGCGTCTGGCGACCCTACCGGGCATCGTTCCGGGCCGCTACGACCGCCCGCAAGGCTGCCTGCTGTCGCCGCGCTGCCCGTACGTGCAGGACAGCTGCCGCGCGCAACGTCCGACCCTTGATCCGAAAAGCCACAGCCTCGCCCGCTGCTTCTACCCGTTGAACCAGGAGGTGGCGTAATGGCCGTCGTACTTACCGCCCGCGACCTGACCCGTCACTACGAAGTCTCCCGTGGCCTGTTCAAGGGCCACGCGACCGTGCGCGCCCTCAACGGTGTGTCGTTCGAGCTGGAAGCCGGCAAGACCCTCGCCGTCGTGGGCGAGTCGGGCTGCGGCAAATCCACCCTGGCCCGTGCCCTGACCCTGATCGAAGAGCCGTCGTCCGGTTCCCTGAAAATCGCAGGGCAAGAAGTGGCCGGCGCCGACAAGGCCCAGCGCAAGCAACTGCGCAAAGACGTGCAGATGGTGTTCCAGAGCCCGTACGCGTCGTTGAACCCTCGGCAGAAAATCGGTGATCAATTGGCCGAGCCGCTGCTGATCAACACCAACCTGTCGGCTGCCGAACGTCGCGAACGAGTCCAGGCGATGATGAAGCAGGTCGGCTTGCGTCCCGAGCACTACCAGCGTTATCCGCACATGTTCTCCGGCGGTCAGCGTCAGCGTATCGCGCTGGCCCGCGCCATGATGCTGCAACCGAAAGTGCTGGTGGCGGACGAACCGACCTCGGCGCTGGACGTATCGATCCAGGCGCAGGTGCTGAACCTGTTCATGGACATGCAACAGGAGTTCAACACCGGTTACGTGTTCATCTCGCACAACCTGGCGGTGGTGCAGCACGTGGCCGATGACGTGATGGTGATGTACCTCGGGCGCCCGGTGGAAATCGGTCCGAAGCACGACATCTATGCCCGTCCTCTGCACCCGTACACCCAGGCGCTGCTGTCGGCGACTCCGACCATCCATCCGGATCCGGACAAGCCGAAGATCAAGATCGTCGGCGAGCTGCCCAACCCGCTGAACCCGCCACCGGGCTGCGCGTTCCACAAGCGCTGCCCGTACGCGACCGAACGTTGCAGCGCGGAAGAGCCGGCCCTGCGCCAGCTCGACACGCGTCAGGTAGCGTGCCACTACGCCGAGCAGTTCCTCGACGGCGCGGCATAAAAAACCCGCCCTGTTGCCGGGGCGGGTCGTTAAAGCGTTGACCAAACCTCTTCTTTCTCGATTGCGCATCAGTCGGGGAAGGAGGGGTTTTCTTTTGTCTGCGATCTATGTCTGGCTGTCGCCATCATCCGGATCATCGGTGTCCGGCTCGTCGGTGGTCGAGTCGTCATCGTCCTTGCTGCCACCCTGGTCCTGATCACCGGGTTCGGATTCGGACTTGGCGAGCATAATCACACCCGCGTACCCCTGAGCCGCATTGAAACCCTGCGCAGGCGCCGCGTTGCTCGCCCACGCCGCCGTGGTGCCAAGCGTCAGCATCACCAAAACCTTAAGCAACAACACTATGCGTTGAAAAATGCTCATAAGCGTTTCCATCCTTTCGTGGTTGAAGCCAGAGTGCCGGTCCGGCGCTGAATAAAATCTAGTTCCGATCAGCCGGGTTCACCAGATAGGACGCTAACCAATGCCCGGAAATGCCATGGCTGGACAGACCGCTTTCGAATAACCCCCATAACCGGATCAGCTAAGCGAGGCGGCCTTGCGGGTTTGCACGGGCTGGCCGGCCGAGACGCGCAAACGGGTCGCCAGACAAACCAGCGGGACCGACATCAGCGCCAGCGCCGCACTGGCCACCCAGACGCTGTGCCCTCCGAATTGCCCGTAAAGCTGTCCGCTGAGCACCGGTGACAGCAACGCACTCGCGCTCCAGGCCATGAAGAACAGCCCGAAGTACTGGCCACTTTTGCCGCGTTGCGCATGCTGCATGACCAGCACATTCAGCGGTGGCATGAACAGCGCCTCCCCCAGCGTCCAGACCACCGTCGACAAGCAGACATAAAACAGCCCGGCCCCCAGTGGCAGCATGCCGAGCCCGACCGCCAGCAACACGCAACCGGCGATCAACGGGCGGCGCGAGCCCCAGCGTTCGCCCCAATGCGAGATTGGAATCTGCAGCGCCACGACAAGGACTGCGTTGATCGCGAACTGCCAACCGATGGCTTCGGTACTCAAGCGATAGTAGTCGCGCAGATAGTTGCCGAGGGTGCTGTAAACGGTGTCGAACGCCATGCCGAGCAGGACGGTCGCCGCCAGCAGCCAGAGAAATGGTTTGTCGCGGTATGGCAGGCCGGAGCCGGCCTGCGCCTCTGGCGTTTCGTCCGGGATCAGCACTGTTCGCCGCCAGGTCGTGCGGACGAACCAGAGCAACGCGACCAGCGTCAACGCCGCACTGATGAAGAACACCCAGCGAAAATCCGTCTGCGCCAGCACACCGCCCGCGATACCCGCGGCGGCCATCCCGAGATTTCGCGCGATACGGCTCAAGGCCTGGGCCCGTGGGCGCTGCGCAACCTCGCAATATTCCATGATCAAGCGCTGATGCAGCGTCCGGATCGCGCCGTCGATCGTGCCGCTGAGCAGCAGCAACCCGGCCAGCAACCACATCTGCGTCACCAGCCCGAGCCCGAGCAGCACCCAGGCTGATACGAAGAACAGCGCCGCCGTCAACCGTGCGGTGCGGATATGGTCGCTGAGCAAACCGCCCAGCATCGAACCGATCAACAGCCCGCCGCCGTACGCCGCCAACAGCCAGCCAACGGTCTCGATGGCGAAGCCCAGCTCCTGACGCAGATACAACGCCATGAACAGCTTGACCATGCTGCTCAGGCGATTGATGAACAACAACGCCGCGAGTACCCAGGCCATCGTGGAGAAGTAACCATCGAATCGTAGCAAGTGAGTGAACAGCCCTCTCATTCCATTGATCCTTGAGGTGCGTGAGCGTTGACACTAGCCGCCAGAAAGCGGGTTGTCGCCTGGACAATCAGTGAAGATTCAAATCCGGAGTCCGCTCACCTACAGATAGGAAAAGGCCTACACGAAGAGCCTGTGCACGCTTTTACATCGCAAGTAGCATTCGCATTGAATTTGAGAGTGACTCCAGACAACCAGGCGAGCGCCAAAAGCCGAAAGCGCTCCACTGGTCTGAAAAAAGCGTCTTCATGATCGCAAAATCATCACGAAATCCTGGCCGGTCTATAACACAAAGAAATATTTTCATTTGTGCGCACTTCACTGCGTAACACAAATAAAAATTTTCTTTAGCGACTCAAACTAAAAGAACAAAACTATGCATAATGCAAAAGAATATTTTCCTTGAGTCTCAAAAAAGACCACAACACAAAGGAATATTTTCCTTATGCGAATACAACGTAAAAGTGATGACGCCATCTCTGCTCAGTTAGGTGAGGCCCTGCGCGCGCGCCGCCTGCGCAAGGACATCACACAAGACCAGCTTGCAGAAAGTGTCGGAGTCAGTACTCCCACGATTCAAAAGCTGGAAAAAGGCAAAGGCACTCTACAGTTACTGATCGCAGTGCTACGAGAATTTGATTCTCTGGACCTTCTCTCCGGCCTGATCGAGCCTCCACGTGCGAGCCCGATGGCTGCGGCTCAGACAGGCAAGACAGGTCGCGTCCGTGCGCTGGGGGGCGTCCGCACCAGCGACGGCCGAATACAGGTCTATCAAAGCACTCAACCGCAGACACCACCAAAAAACAAAGAGCAGGGCAAAGCGAAACCTTTGCTGATACCAAGGAAGAAATGACGTGGCGATAACTGCAGAAGTGTGGATGTGGGATACCAAGGTAGGCGCTGTGCTTTGGGATGAAAGCCAGTCCCCCGCAACAGCAACATTTGAATTCGATCCAGCCTTTACCGAAATCGGACTGGAGATTGCACCACTGACCATGCGAGCAGTGGCAGGTGAGGTGTACGCCTTCCCATCGCTGAACGTTCAAGCTTTCAAATCTCTCCCGCCATGCCTTTCAGATTCGCTTCCCGATGACTTCGGTAACGCAGTGATCGACGCTTGGCTGGCCAAGGAAGGACGCGACCCCAATAGCTTCACTCCCGTTGAGCGATTGCTTTACATCGGCGCCCGAGGCATGGGGGCGCTGGAGTTTCGCCCTGCCGTGGACAGGGCCAGGACCAGGATCGAAAAGCTGGAGCTCGATTCTTTGGTGGAGCTTGCCGGACAGATCCTCGAGCAGCGTCAACAGCAGTTTGCCGGACTGCAACTGGGTCATGAAGGCAAGCAGGACGAGGAAGCGCTCAAGCATATGTTTCAGGTGGGTTCATCGGCTGGCGGCCAACGACCGAAGGCAATCATTGCCATCAATGAAAAAACCGGTGAGCTTTGCTCGGGACAAATCACAGCCCCGGAGGGGTACAGCTATTGGCTGTTCAAGTTCGACGTGCCCAAAGGGGCAAACTCACTGGGTGACCCTGCCGGCTTTGGCCGGGTGGAATACGCTTACCATCTGATGACTGTCGCCTCGGGGATTATCATGACCGAGTGCCGTCTGCACATTGATGGTCCTCGTGCTCACTTCATGACTCGCCGCTTCGACCGGATGGACGATGGTGACAAGATTCACGTGCAAACATTGTGTGCCATGGACATTGCCGACTACACCAAACCAGGCGCGTACTCTTACGAACAAGCGCTACTCGTAGCGAGGGATCTGAGCCTTCCCAGAGAGGATCAAATAGAGCTGTTTCGACGCGCCGTGTTCAATGTGATTGCGCGAAATCAGGACGACCACACTCGAAATATTGCTTTCCAGGCCTGGAGGGATGGGGTTTGGCGCCTGACTCCGGCATATGACATGTGCTGGGCTTATCGCGCTGACTCACCATGGGTATCCACTCACCAGATGACCATCAATGGAAAAAGGGATGCCTTTACAGTCGAAGATCTGCTCGCACTGGCTAAACAGATCCCCAGGTTGAACGGGCGCAAAATCATTAAGGAAGTTGCCGATTCGGTGCGTCGATGGCGCGAATTCGCAGGTATCGCTGGCATTGAAAATGAAAAACTGATCGAAGAAATTGAACACAGCCACCGGTTGTATCTTGCGGACGACCTGTGAAGAAAAAACAAAAAAGCCCTGCAGGCGTAAACCTGCAGGGCTATTCGCTCTGAACCCCGCAGTTTGCGCTGCAGGGAGTCAGCACAGTAGATCAGCGCTTAGTGGTGTTCACGGGTCGCACGGAATTTCACGTCCGGCCAGCGCTCTTCCATCAGGGCCAGGTTGACCCGGGTCGGGGCGAGGTAGGTCAGGTGACCGCCGCCGTCCAGCGCGAGGTTTTCCACAGCCTTGTTGGAGAATTCCTCCAGCTTCTTCTTGTCGCTGCATTCGATCCAGCGCGCGGAGTACACGGTGATCGGCTCGTAGGAGCACTCGACCTTGTATTCCTCTTTCAGGCGGCTGGCGACCACATCGAACTGCAGCACACCGACGGCGCCGAGGATGATGTCGTTGCTGCGCTCCGGGAAGAACACCTGGGTCGCGCCTTCTTCGGCCAGCTGTTGCAGGCCCTGGCGCAGTTGCTTGGATTTCAGCGGATCGCGCAGGCGTACGCGGCGGAACAGTTCCGGAGCGAAGTGCGGGATACCGGTGAAGCCCAGGGTTTCGCCTTCGCTGAAGGTGTCGCCGATCTGGATCGTGCCGTGGTTGTGCAGACCGATGATGTCGCCGGCGTACGCCTCTTCCAGCTGTTCACGCTCGGAGGAGAAGAACGTCAGGGCGTCACCGATGCGCACGTCCTTGCCGGTGCGCACGTGGCGCATCTTCATGCCTTTTTCATACTTGCCGGAGCAGATACGCATGAAGGCGATGCGGTCGCGGTGTTTCGGGTCCATGTTCGCCTGGATCTTGAAGATGAAGCCCGAGAACTTCTCTTCCACCGGCTCCACGGTGCGCTCGTTGGCTACGCGTGGCAGCGGACGCGGCGCCCAATCAACCACGGCGTCGAGGACGTGATCGACACCGAAGTTGCCCAGTGCGGTACCGAAGAACACCGGGGTCAGTTGACCGTCGATGAATTCCTGCTGGTTGAACTCGTGGCAAGCACCCTGCACCAGTTCCAGCTGTTCGAGGAAGCGGTCGTACTCGTCGCCCAGGTGGGCGCGGGCTTCGTCGGAATCGAGCTTCTCGATGATCTTGGTTTCGGTACGTTCGTGACCGTGGCCGGCGGTGTAGACAATGATGTAGTCGTCCGCCAGGTGGTACACGCCCTTGAAGTCGCGGTAGCAACCGATCGGCCAGGTGATCGGCGCAGCCTTGATCTTCAGGACGGCTTCGATCTCGTCGAGCAGTTCGATCGGGTCGCGGATGTCACGGTCGAGTTTGTTGATGAAGCTGACGATCGGCGTGTCACGCAGACGGCAGACGTCCATCAGGGCGATGGTCCGTGGCTCTACACCTTTACCGCCGTCGAGAACCATCAAGGCCGAGTCCACCGCGGTCAGGGTGCGGTAGGTGTCTTCGGAGAAGTCTTCGTGGCCCGGGGTGTCGAGCAGGTTGATCATGTGTTCGCGATACGGGAACTGCATGACCGACGTGGTAATGGAAATACCCCGCTGCTTCTCCATCTCCATCCAGTCGGATGTCGCATGGCGGTCGGATTTACGGGATTTCACCGTACCGGCCACTGCAATCGCCTTGCCCATCAACAGGAGCTTTTCGGTGATCGTGGTTTTACCGGCATCGGGGTGGGAAATAATGGCGAAAGTGCGGCGTTTCGCGACTTCGGCGGCCTGTCTGGTCATGGGAAATCGCCTGGCGGTGATTCAAAAAAGGGCCGCGATTATAGCCCAAGTCAAGACAATAACCGAACCGTTGAGCACATTAAGGGTGGCCAAATGCTGCCTCAGATGGGAACCTTTTAAAGCACGGAGACGTCCATCCCCTGTTACGACTTTTCGTCAGGGGCTGAAAAATCAGCAAGTTAGCCTGACGAGGCTGCGCTCATGGCTCGCTTTCAGACCGCTTTTGGCCGGTGCTGGGGGAGCTGCTTCTCGCGAACGTTCACTCCCGGCAGCCAGGCATGGCATGCCACTCGGGACAGCGTCCGCCGACTATAAAAAAGGAGTCCGCCTGTGGCTATCCGCTATGGCAAAGGGCTGATGGGAGGTGCGGTGGTGATCGCGCTCCTGGCCCTGCTGGTCCACTGGATCGGCATTAACACGATCGAACACTACCGCGACGATTTGTTGTTTTACCTGCAAGCTCATCTGATTCTCGTCCTCGCTTCAATGCTGGCCGCCCTTGTCGTGGGCATCCCCGCCGGTATCTTCCTGAGCCGCCCGACCATGGTCGGCCGCGCCGAACGCTTCATGCAGATCTTCAATATCGGCAACACCGTGCCACCGCTGGCCGTTCTGGCGATTGCCCTGGGGATACTCGGCATCGGCAGTGGTCCGGCGATCTTCGCTTTATTCCTCGCCTCGCTTCTGCCGATTGTGCGCAACACCTACGAAGGCCTGAAAAACGTCCAGGGCTCGCTGAAAGAAGCCGCCACCGGCATCGGCATGACCCCGCGCCAGGTGTTGTGGCAGGTCGAGTTGCCCAACGCCGTGCCGATCATCGTCGGCGGTGTGCGGGTAGCTTTGGCGATCAATGTCGGTACGGCGCCGCTGGCGTTCCTGATCGGCGCCAACAGCCTCGGCAGCCTGATTTTCCCCGGCATCGCCCTGAACAATCAGCCGCAACTGCTGCTCGGCGCCGCGTGCACCGCGCTGCTGGCCCTGCTGCTCGATGGCGTGGTCACCCTCGCCAGCCGTCTCTGGCTGGAACGCGGTTTGCGCCCGTCTTAAGGCTTCGGCAAAGGAATATTCATGAAACGACTTAGCTTGATCTTGGGCTGCGTTCTGCTGTTCGCAGGATTTGCCCAGGCGGCAGAAAAGCCGCTCATTCGCCTCGGTGCCCGAGTGTTCACCGAACAAACCCTGCTCGCGGAAATCACCGCCCAGTACCTGCGCAGCAAAGGCTACGACGCGCAGATCACCGGTGGTCTGGGCAGCAATCTGGCCCGCAGCGCCCACGAAAGCGGGCAACTGGACATGCTCTGGGAATACACCGGCGTATCGCTGGTGGCCTACAACCATGTCACCGAAAAACTCGACAGCGAACAGTCCTACGCCCGGGTGAAAGAGCTCGACGCAAAAAAAGGCCTGGTCTGGCTGACGCCGTCGAAATTCAGCAACACCTACGCCCTCGCCCTGCCAAAAAAAGTAGCCGAGGAATATCCGCAGATCAGCAACATCAGCCAGTTGAACGATGTGCTGCGCAGCGAGGCCAAGAGCAATCATCTGGTGGCGCTGGACACCGAATTCGCCAACCGCTCCGACGGCCTTAACGGCATGGTCAAGCTCTACGACATGAACCTGACCCGCCAGAACATCCGGCAGATGGACGCTGGGCTGGTCTACACCGCACTGCGCAACGGCCAGGTGTTTGCCGGCCTGGTCTATACCACCGACGGTCGCCTCAACGCGTTCGGCCTGAAGCTGCTGGAAGACGACAAGCATTACTTCCCGGACTACACCGCCGCGCCCGTTGTGCGCCAGGCCTACCTCGACGCTCACCCGCAACTGGCGGCGCAACTCAAGCCGCTGGCCGAGCTGTTCGACGACGAAACCATGCGCCAGCTCAACGCGCGGGTCGATGTCGATCACGAGAGCCCGTCGAAAGTCGCTGCCGACTTCCTGCGCCAACATCCACTGAACTAAAGGAGGAAAAGTCATGGAATTTTTGAACGCCTTTTCCCACCTCGACTGGCAACAGGTAATGCACCTGACCTGGCAGCACATCACCCTGGTCGGCATCGCCGTCAGCCTGGCGATTCTTATCGGCGTGCCGCTGGGCATTCTGATGACGCGTTTCCCGAGCCTCGCCGGCCCGCTGCAGGCCAGCGCCACGGTGCTGCTGACCGTGCCGTCGATTGCGTTGTTCGGCCTGCTGCTTCCGTTCTACTCGAAGTTTGGCCAGGGCCTCGGCCCGATGCCGGCGATCACCGCGGTGTTCCTTTATTCACTGCTGCCGATCATGCGCAACACCTACCTCGCCCTGACCGGCGTAGAGCCGGGCATTCGCGAAGCCGCACGGGGCATCGGCATGACCTTCGGCCAGCGCCTGCGCATGGTCGAGTTGCCGATTGCGGTGCCGGTGATCCTCGCCGGCGTGCGCACCGCCGTGGTGATGAACATCGGCGTGATGACCATCGCCGCGACCATCGGCGCCGGCGGCCTCGGCGTGCTGATCCTCGCCTCCATCAGCCGCAGTGACATGTCGATGCTGATCGTCGGCGCGCTGCTGGTCAGTCTTCTGGCGATCTTCGCCGACCTCATTTTGCAGTGGCTGCAACGTTCGCTGACTCCAAAAGGACTCCTGAAATGATCGAACTTCAAAACCTCAGCAAGACCTTTCAAAGCAACGGTAAAGATGTGAAAGCCGTGGACTCGGTAAGCCTGACCGTCAATGAAGGCGAAATCTGCGTGTTCCTCGGGCCATCGGGTTGCGGCAAAAGCACCACACTGAAAATGATCAACCGCCTGATCAGGCCGACCTCGGGCAAGATCCTGATCAACGGCGAAGACACCACCGACCTCGACGAAGTGACCCTGCGTCGCAACATCGGCTACGTGATCCAGCAGATCGGTCTGTTCCCGAACATGACCATCGAAGAGAACATCGTGGTGGTGCCGAAACTGCTCGGCTGGGACAAACAGAAATGCCACGACCGCGCCCGCGAACTGATGAGCATGATCAAGCTTGAGCCCAAGCAATATCTGCATCGTTATCCCCGTGAACTGTCCGGCGGCCAGCAGCAACGGATCGGCGTGATTCGCGCACTGGCGGCAGATGCACCGCTGCTGCTGATGGACGAACCGTTCGGTGCGGTGGACCCGATCAACCGCGAGATGATCCAGAACGAATTCTTCGAGATGCAGCGGGCGCTGAACAAGACCGTGATCATGGTCAGCCATGACATCGACGAGGCGATCAAGCTCGGCGACAAGATCGCGATCTTCCGCGCCGGCAAGCTGTTGCAGATCGATCATCCGGACACTCTGCTCGCCCATCCGGCGGACGATTTTGTCAGCAACTTCGTCGGCCAGGACAGCACATTGAAACGTCTGTTGCTGGTAAAAGCCGAAGATGCGGCGGACAACGCACCATCGGTGAGCCCGGAAACTCCGGTGGCCGATGCGCTGGAGTTGATGGACGAGCATGACCGTCGTTACGTGGTGGTCACCTGCGCCGAGAACAAGGCACTGGGTTATGTGCGACGTCGCGACCTGCATCGTCAGACCGGTACGTGCGCGCAGTTCCTGCGTGAGTTCAACGCCACGGCCGCGTACGACGAGCATTTGCGCATCCTGTTGTCGCGCATGTACGAGTTCAATCGTGCCTGGTTGCCGGTAATGGATGCCGAGCGAGTGTTCCTTGGCGAGGTTACCCAGGAGTCGATTGCGGCGTACCTGAGTTCGGGTCGTTCGCGCGGAATGAAGACCAATATCGTGTCGCCGGCCGAAGCGTTGGCCTGATCAAAAGCAAAAGGGCTGTTCGACAGCCCTTTTTTTCGACCGCCGGATCCTCAAGGCCGGGATTTTTTCGCCGACGATGAGCCGGCAAGAAATATCAACACACCAGAGCGCCGAACCCGGCCGTTTTTGTCAGCTTCAACCAGCAAATCCCCCTCACCTGCCCTTCTAGCAGCCAACGTCGCCGATGTTGAAGTGATCGCAGTTATCCATGACTTGGCACGCATCAGCATCGAACGTGCAGGTATTTTTAACACCTGAAAATTATTGCGGAACATCTGACCGTCATCTCGGTCGGCTACAAAGAGTGATATCCGCGACGCACGTCAGAAGCGTGCAAAAACGCGACATTTTTAGTTGATCTCAGGCCCCTCACGCCCTAAAGTTCGCGCCGAACGTCCATGCTGGAAACGATCCATCCGGCTCAAGTACTGACGACGAGACAGCAAGGCCAAGGGCAACGACCCATGGCCTTTTTGCTTTCGGCGACATGCCTTGGGAAGTAGGCGAACCAAAGTGGGGATACGGAGGACGTTCATTTGCACCCATTGTTTTTACCCGTTTGCCCATAGGAGCTCCCAAGTATGTCGATCCAGGTCGAAGACTATTTCGCGCGCGAAACCTTTCAGAAAATGAAGGCCTTCGCCGACAAACAGGAAACCCCGTTCGTGGTGATCGACACCGCGATGATCGCCCAGGCCTACGATGACCTGCGCGCCGGTTTCGAATTCGCCAAGGTCTACTACGCGGTCAAGGCCAACCCGGCCGTCGAGATCATCGACCTGCTCAAAGAGAAGGGTTCGAGCTTCGACATCGCCTCGATCTATGAGCTGGACAAAGTGCTGAGCCGTGGCGTCAGCCCGGACCAGATCAGCTACGGCAACACCATCAAGAAATCCAAGGACATCCGCTACTTCTATGAGAAGGGCGTGCGCCTGTTCGCCACCGACTCCGAAGCCGACCTGCGCAACATCGCCAAGGCTGCGCCGGGCGCCAAAGTCTATGTGCGCATCCTGACCGAAGGCTCGACCACCGCCGACTGGCCACTGTCGCGCAAGTTCGGCTGCCAGACCGACATGGCCATGGACCTGCTGATCCTCGCCCGCGACCTGGGTCTGGTGCCGTACGGCATCTCGTTCCACGTCGGTTCGCAACAGCGTGACATCAGCGTCTGGGACGCCGCGATCGCCAAGGTCAAAGTGATCTTCGAGCGCCTGAAGGAAGAAGACGGCATCCACCTGAAGCTGATCAACATGGGCGGCGGCTTCCCGGCCAACTACATCACCCGCACCAACAGCCTGGAAACGTACGCCGAAGAAATCATCCGCTTCTTGAAGGAAGACTTCGGTGATGACCTGCCGGAAATCATCCTTGAGCCGGGCCGTTCGCTGATCGCCAACGCCGGTATCCTGGTCAGCGAAGTGGTACTGGTTGCGCGTAAATCCCGTACCGCCGTCGAGCGTTGGGTGTACACCGATGTGGGCAAGTTCTCCGGCCTGATCGAAACCATGGACGAAGCGATCAAGTTCCCGATCTGGACCGAGAAGAAAGGCGAGATGGAAGAAGTCGTGATCGCCGGCCCGACCTGCGACAGCGCCGACATCATGTACGAAAACTACAAGTACGGCCTGCCGCTGAACCTGGCGATCGGTGATCGTCTGTACTGGCTGTCGACCGGTGCGTACACCACCAGTTACAGCGCCGTAGAGTTCAATGGCTTCCCGCCGCTGAAATCGTTCTACGTGTAAACAGCCCGCAACTACAAAAAAGGCCCATCCTTGGATGGGCCCTTTTTTACTCACCAACCCATGCATCAAACTGGTTGATCATTGCAGCAAAATCCTCAGACATCCCCACAACCAATTCCAACTTGGCATTCAACCTTCCCAAAGTTGTCACATCGGCCGTTTGAAAAAGCTCCTTCTCTACCCTCTCGACACGTTGGAGGACTCCCTCGATAAAGGCACCCATCTGGGTATATAAGGTAGTGAGCTTGTTAAATAGCAGAGTAATGTCAGATTTATATTCCCCAGCTCTGACCTGCGGATCCGTCGAAGAGTACGCAATGTCCCAGACAGGAGTGGTAGCAGCCTCTCTGAACAGCTCTTCAACGACGATTGATTGCGGATGACATTCACAAGATCGATAGTCCAGCGCCTGAAAAAACGCTGCTTTCAGTCCAAATGAGTTCTGATAGATTGTAGCTATCGGATCTTTCATATGCTCGATCGCGCCTTTCAGGCTCCAGCATTGACCACCCAATGCATGAACCATCTGGATCACCTGAGTTGGCGGAGAACTCCAGACAGGGTCGCGAGAAAAACTGAACAAACCGCAGTCGACTTGATCAAGGCGTTTACTCGTCGAGGCCTGACTGGTTATGTCCAATGCATCACGCTTGAACGCCAATAGTTTTTGAACAAGATCGCTGCAAAGCAGCCGCGCACTTTCAGTACGCCTACCGTAATCGCGCAACATTCTTTGAGTAAAGGAAGCTTGATTAAAACGAGAGTCGTAGGCGAGTCCTGCACGTCGGTGACCACTCTTTTCACGACGCTCAAAAACAAGGGGAATTTTGTCGTAAATCGGGAGCATGCCATCAAGGAATCGCATATAGCGATCCACTACGTACCGCTGCTCCTGGGTAAACTCATAGGCTTCTAAATTCATATCCATATGAAGGGTGAGCACTCAGCTCACCCCTTGACTCCTTGTCAGCGGTAGACAGACTTCACATATTCAGTAATTTCAGAGATTTTTCCGATTGCGATCTTGGCACGCTCATCGATGGGCAGGGACTTGTCCGACACAAAATCACGATCAAATGCTTCAACATCGTCGACCAGCTTCGAGAACTCAGTGACGAACTCCCAACGCCCGTCATCCAGTGAATCAAGAGCCTCCACCAGACGAATTTTCCCATTGGCCACGGTGAAATCGTTGTCATGCTGATCCCGCTGTTCCCGCAAGCCTGCCGCACGCTCTTGCAAGGTTTTGTAGGCGGCGAGCATATTGAGATAGGAAATGGCATGACCGATCCCCGAAATCAATTTTTTGAGTGTATCCATAGCGAGCTGCGCAATCAGAATCTGAGGTGGCTCCAGCCCGAGTGCCTTGAGATTTTCCAGGGATAACTGCACTTCATTACCGATTTTTTCAATGCCGGCCTTCTCGATCAAATCAATCGCGTCCGATACCGATTTTAACTGGGCGGTCAGTTCGGTCAGTTTTTCTTCGACTTTGGCCTTTTGCTCTTGTGCATAGGCCTTATCGCTTTCTAACGTCGCCACCCACTGCTTCGAAAGCCCCTGTCGAATCGACCACTAATATCACGTTTCCAGCCAATAAACTTTCCGCTTCGTTCAGACAAGATGCCGCGCGCAGTTTGCAGCTCAGTTTCAATTTTCGCGGGAACGTCATCGTCTTCCGGAGTGTCGACAAGGTCCTCCAACAGCCATTCCAGGTTGTCAGTGCACCTTTTAAGTTTGATATCGATTTCCTGACACTGAACTTTCACGCCATATGTTTTTTCCCTGATAGACCCTGCCAAAGTATGCATTGTCCCAACGGGTCCAGGCAGATACGAGTACTTTTGCGAAAGCATCTGCGCATTAACGTCTGCATCTTGAACCACACCATTGTGATCCACCAACTGATCCATACTGAAATCTGAAATTGTCAACATAAAGGCACTCCTTGCCTGAAATCTTGCATTACCTTCTTCATATTCCCTGTCTGCTGCCCTGAAGACTTCAAGTAGCGGATCAGTGTTGTTTTTCACATCTTCCCAAGGGTTAATTACACGTTTGATGGCACTGATCAGTCGCGACAATTTGGTCGCTTCTTCCACAAGTTGCAGATCTTCGAACGACCCCTTGATAAAAAGACTCAAAGAGTTCCAGACCAGCATGAGGTTTTGCGTTGCAACTTCCGCTTCGATAGCAACATAGTTGAGATTCTGAAGATCATCACGCACCCTGTTTAGCGAGCTCAACGTCTGATTCTTGCTGGCCATCAACTTATTATCAACGGATTGCTTCTGGCGCAATTCATTGCGATCACGACGAATCTGTTCGGCCTTTACGCCTAAAAAAATACCAACAATTAATCCGATAGGACTCACGATTGCTGATGCAATCGCCTGCTTGACAAGCTCGTCATACTTTTTATTAAGCTCATCGATTTGATCTGCATACTCGTCAATCCTCGCCTGCAGTACTTTTATTTCCTGTGCATAAGTATTATCGGAGACAAACCTCATACGCAGTTTTATTTCCGGCAGCACCTGAGTACGCATATCAGCGCCAAAACTGTCCAGACTGCCCCTCACCACCTCGGCCGTCGCATGACATTTTTTTATATCATCGAGGATGACACCCAGATAGTAACCGATATCATCAACAACACCTTCCGGAACTTCGATACTAGGGATATTTGGCAACTGATCTTTGAGCTTCAAATACTCCTCAATAGTATCAATCCCGTGTTCCTTCAAAAAACCTGAAATTTCAAGCTTCTCGTAAGTTTTAACAATATCGCCGCCAGTCGAAAGAATCCTTGTGGAAAATATATCCAGATCGGTGCCTGTCTGCATGATCTTTTCACGCAGCGGCCTCCAGCGCGCAGCGTGGTCAAATGTCATTTTAAAGGTCTTCTGAAAATCCTCGACCTTAAGTCCGACACCACCACTGTCACCCTCACCGTATCTCAGGTAATCACGGATCGAGCCTATCTCCACGGGCAACGACAAACCCAACTCTTCATACTTTCGCAGACTGATGATTTGTTCTTTTGTAAGCTGTATCCCGGGCTCTCGATTAAAGGCCTCGCCTTCATACTCGCCACGACCAAGAGATGCGTCCATAAATAATTGTGGCGCTACTTCAGCGACACCTGACAGTTCGCCAGTAGTTTTGAGTTCCATCTGAGACTCCTTGTCTTCACTGGATATTAATTTGGCTGACACAATGACAAATGAGCATTACAACTGCGGCCCATCAACACCGTGCAAGCGGACATTAGTCCAGCAAGACGAGCAGCGACAACCCTTCAACTATTAGAATTCAATTCAAAAGACAGCACTAAAAAATCATAAGCAGCCATAACTAATGATCACCAGAAGAGTGACTGCTCACAATTTGGCAAACTTTAAAAATTCACACGTTATTTTATGCGGTCAATTCAGATAAACGCTGACCATAAACGCGGGACATCGCGCGAATCTGCGGATGTTGTGAACCCAACAAGGCTTCACTGCTGACGCGCAGAAAGTTTACGTTGCCCAGTGCCAATGCCTTGCTCAGCCAATGCAGCGAATCATCCACTTTCCCCTCATCAGCTAGAATCGCCGCATAACTGAACTGCCCGCGGAAATCCCCGCCCTCGGCTGAGCGTCGATACCACTCTCGAGCTGCTGCCGGATTCGCAGGGCACACTTGCCCTTCCTCCAGGTAACGCCCCAACAGGTTCATCGATTTGGCGTGTCCTGCCTCAGCGGCCTGCCTGTAAAGGGTCAGCGCCTGAAGATGGTCCTTCACCACACCCCTACCGGTCGCCAGCAGATTGGCCAGGTTGTACATCGCCCAGTCCAGGCCTGCTTTGGCGGCAATCAAATAGTGTTGCGCAGCGATCGATGCCTCTGCTGCACAACCCCATCCGTGTTCATGACACCGACCAAGCATGTTGCGCGCCATCAAATGACCTTGCCCTGCGGCGATTTCAAACCAGCGCAATGCCAGCGGCTGATCCTGCGCAATCCCGTGACCATCGAGCAAAATCTGCCCAAGCAGCGCCTGCGCTTCGAGCACGCCCTCACCCGCCGCCAACAAAATCGCCTGGGCCGCGCGGGCCGGGCTTTCTTCGAGCATGGCCGTGAGTCGTTCGCCGTCGAGGACTTCTTCGCGACGTAACCGAAAGTCCGCCACTTACACCTCGACCCAGCGACGCAACAGGTTGTGATAGGTGCCGGTGAGGCGGATCAGCGAAGGGTGATCGGGCATGTCCTGGGTGAGTTGCTGGATCGCGCCGTCCATCTCGAACAGCAACGCGCGCTGACTGTCTTCGCGAACCAGACTTTGAGTCCAGAAGAACGACGCATAACGTGCGCCGCGGGTGACGGCGTTGACCTTGTGCAGGCTGGTGCCGGGGTACAACACCATGTCGCCGGCGGGCAGTTTCACGCGCTGGGTGCCGTAGGTGTCCTGGATCTCCAGCTCGCCGCCGTCGTAATCCTCGGGTTCGCTGAAAAACAGCGTGGCCGACAGATCCGTGCGCACACGCTCGATGCTGCCCTTGGGCTGGCGCACCGCGTTGTCGATGTGAAAATCGAAACTGCCGCCCGCCGAGTAGCAGTTGAGTAACGGCGGAAATACTTTGTGCGGCAGCGCAGCCGACATGAACAGCGGATTTTTCCACAGGCGTTCGAGCATCGCGGCGCCGATTTCCTTGGCCAGCGGATGACCTTCCGGCAATTGAAGATTGTGCTTGGCCTTGGCCGATTGATAGCCGGCGGTGATCTTGCCATCGGCCCAGTCGGCCTGTTCCAGAGCCTCGCGGATGCGCCGCACTTCGTCTTTCTCGAACAGAGCGGGGATGTGCAGCAGCATGTCGAAGTCACCTGATGGCAAAGAGGCGGCAATGGTATTGATTCTTATTGGCTGTGTAAAACCCGCTAGACGAATGAATCGGCAAAAACCGTAAGGTTAAATTGTAAAGAATGTAAATTCGTCGCGAATAACAATGTTTCGCAATTGATACGAATACCTGTTTACCCTATATTCCGCCGCCTCAAATCCTTGGGGAGGGGAATAAAAATGTCACGTCAACACGCACAATTACCCGTCAGCTCACCACGTCTGCTCGCCTCTGCCATCGGCGTTGCACTGACCGCCGGCTCCGCAGGCCACATGGTGTTCGCGGCCGAAAAGACCGACAGCAAAGCCTCCGGCAATGCCATTGCCCTGGACGCCACCGCCATCACCGGCGAAGCCCAGGACTCGACGTCCTACCAGGTCGAGAAGGCCTCCTCGCCCAAGTACACCGCGCCGCTGGTCGACACTCCGCGCTCGGTCACCGTTATTCCGCAACAAGTTCTGAAAGACACCGGCGCCCTGAACATGCAGGATGCGCTGCGCACCGTACCGGGCATCACCTTCGGTGCCGGTGAAGGTGGCAACCCGCAAGGCGACCGTCCGTTCATCCGTGGTTTCGATGCGCAGGGCGACACCTACCTCGACGGCGTGCGCGACACCGGTTCCCAGAGCCGTGAGATCTTCGCCGTGGAAAACATTGAAGTCAGCAAGGGCCCGAACTCCGCCATCGGCGGTCGCGGCGCGGCTGGCGGCAGCATCAACCTGGTGAGCAAGAAAGCCCACCTGGGCAACTCGTTCGATGGTGGTTTCACCTGGGGTTCCGACCAGACCCAGCGCTACACCCTCGACGGCAACTACCAGTTCAGCGACACCGCTGCCGGCCGTCTGAACCTGATGAGCCACGAGAGCAATGTCGCCGGTCGCGACAGCGTCGACTACGACCGTTGGGGCATCGCGCCGTCCCCGGCCTTCGGCCTGGGCACCGACACCCGCGTCAACCTCGACTACTACCATCTCGAAAGCAACGACACCCCGGACTCGGGCATCCCGTACACCATTCCGAAGGCCGGCTCGGCAGCACGCACCAAGTCCAACCCGGACAAACCGTACTCGGGTGGCGATCACAGCAACTTCTACGGTCTGGATGGTCGCGACTTCCGCAAGGGCCGCACCGACACCGCAACGTTCGCCATCGAGCATGACCTGAGCGACTCGCTGACCATCAAGAACACCCTGCGTCACGGCACCAGCATGCAGGACTACATCCTGACCCAGCCGGACGACAGCAAGGGCAACGTCAACAACGGCAGCGTCTGGCGTCGTGCGAACACTCGCGTGAGCAACACCGAGACCACCACCAACCAGACCGACCTGTTCGGTAACTTCTACGTTGCGGGCTTCAAGAACAGCTTCTCCACCGGTGTCGAATACACCCGTGAGGAAAGCCAGAAGTCCTCCTACAACGTCAACACCGACACCACCCCGGGCAGCCCTGGCACCTCCAGCACCAACTGCACGCCGTCGATGATCGGCGCTTCCAGCGGCTACAACTGCACCTCGCTGTCGAACCCGAACCCGAACGATCCGTGGAACGGCGCAATCTCGCGCAACTACGCCGGCACCGACACCAAGGCCAATACCTACGCGCTGTATGCGTTCGATACGCTGGAACTGTCCGATCAGTGGCTGGTGAACATGGGCCTGCGTTACGACCACTTCGACACCAAGTACCGCACCTACGATGGCTCGGGCGCCACCGTCGTGACCAAAGGCATCGAGTCCAAGGGCAAGGACACCAGCGAATTCGTCACCGGGCAGTTCGGCGTGGTCTACAAGCCGGCACCAAACGGCAGCATCTATGCGTCCTACGCCACCTCGGCCACCCCACCGGGCAGCACACTGGGTGAAGGCATGGACGGCAACCCGCTGGGCGGCACCACTGATCGCAGCGGCAATCTGCTGAGCAGCGACATGGAGCCGGAAACCACCCGGAACTACGAAATCGGCACCAAGTGGGATCTGCTGAACGATCGCCTGTCGCTGACCGCCGACATCTTCCGCACCGAGAAAGACAACGCTCGTGTGCAAGTCGATACCACCTCGTACGAAAACGTCGGCAAGACCCGCGTGCAGGGTATCGAGCTGTCGGCCAGCGGCAAGATCACCGACAAGTGGCAAGTATTCGCCGGCTACGCCTACATGGACAGCGAGCAAGTGGACGGTGGTGACCTGCCGGCCAACAAGGCCAACAACGGCAACGAACTGCCGAACACCCCGAAAAACAGCGCCAGCCTGTGGACCACTTACCAGGTCACGCCGAAGCTGACCATCGGTGGCGGTGCGTTCTACGTGGATGACGTGTTCGGCAGCGTGGCCAACACCACCATGGTCGATTCCTATGTTCGCTACGACGCTATGGCGGCCTACAAGCTGAGCAAGAACGTCGACCTGCAACTGAACGTGCAGAACCTGACCAACGAAACCTACTACGACAAAGCCTTCTCGACTCACTTCGCCAACCAGGCGGCGGGCCGTACGGCATTGCTGAGCACCAACTTCCACTTCTGATCGAAGCTGGAAGCATCGGGCCCCGTTCATTCACGTGAACGGGGCTTTTGTGCGTAATAAAGAACGTTTCTCGATAACCCACGGCATAATGCACGCCGTGAACACCACTTTCGAACGGACAAGGCTAGCGACGTGTTGAAGAAAACCCTGTTCCAGTTGCACTGGTTTTTTGGCATCACTGCCGGGCTGGTGCTGGCCCTGATGGGCATCACCGGCGCTGCCTATTCGTTTCAGGACGAGATCCTGAAAGCCCTCAACCCCTCCGTGTTGCAGGTGGAGAAACAGGTCGCCGGCGTCCTGCCGCCCGCCGACCTGGTGGCGCAGATCGAAGCCGCCTCGGGCAAGAAAGTCTCGATGCTTACGGTCGAAACCGAAAGCGGCACCGCCGGGCGCGTCTGGTTCACCCCGCCGAAAGGTGAGCGTCGTGGCGAGATGCGTTACTTCGACCCCTACACCGCCGAGTTCAAGGGCGAGGCCACCGGCCAGGACTTCTTCGGCCTGATGCTGCAACTGCACCGGTTCCTGGCCATGGGCGATACCGGCCGCAACATCACCGGCGCCTGCACTCTGATGCTGCTGTTTTTCTGCCTGTCGGGCCTCTATCTGCGCTGGCCACGCCAATGGAACAGCTGGCGCGTCTGGCTGACCCTCGACTGGAAGAAAAAGGGCCGTAGCTTCAACTGGGACCTGCACTCGGTGTTCGGCACCTGGTGCATGCTGGTCTACCTGCTGCTGGCGCTGACGGGATTGTCCTGGTCCTACGAGTGGTACAACAAAGGCCTGACGAAATTGCTGTCGGATGCACCGCAGAACGAGCGCGTGCGCGGCGGCCGTGGCCCGGCTCCCGAAGGTCCGGCGCCGACTGCCGATTACGCAGCCATGTGGATCAGCATCTACAGCGCCGCCGGCCCGGGCCTCGCCTCCTACAACATCCGCATGCCGCCAGTGGCCGGTCAGCCGGCGACCGTGTTCTATCTGCTCGACAACTCGCCCCATGAGCGCGCGCTGAACCAGATCACCCTCGACCCGGCCACCGGTGTCGTCAAACGGGTCGACCGCTACGCCGACAAGAGCTTCAAGGCGCAATTGCTGACCAGCATTTATGCGCTGCACGTCGGCAGCTATTTCGGTCTGGTCGGACGAATCATCGTGACCGTCGCGGCGGTGCTGATGCCGCTGTTCTTCATCACAGGCTGGCTGTTGTACCTGGATCGCCGACGCAAGAAAAAGCAGATCAAGGATGCCCGTCAGGGTCTCGAACAACCGGCCGGCGATGGCCCGGCGTGGCTGATCGGTTTCGCCAGCCAGAGCGGTTTTGCCGAGCAACTGGCGTGGCAGACCGCCGGCCAGTTGCAGGCCGCCGGTTTGCCGGTGAAGGTGCAGCCGCTGGCGAATGTCAGCGAGCAGGATCTGCAGGAATCAAACAACGCGCTGTTCGTGGTCAGCACCTTCGGTGACGGCGAGGCGCCGGACAGCGCTCGCGGTTTCGAACGCAAAGTGCTGAACCGTGCCTCGGTTCTCGACAACCTCCACTACTCGGTGCTCGGTCTCGGCGACCGCCAGTATCAGCACTTCTGCGGTTTCGCCCGACGCCTGCATCAATGGCTGGGCGAGCATGGCGGCAAGACCCTGTTCGCCCCGGTGGAAGTCGATAGCGGCGACCCTTACGCGCTGCGGCACTGGCAGACCCAGCTCGGCCTGATCACCGGCCAGGTGCCGGTCGACACCTGGCAGGCACCGAGCTACGGCAACTGGACGCTGGTCCGCCGCGAGTTGATGAACCCTGACAGCAGCGGCTCGCCGGTTTTCCTGCTGGGGCTTTCCGCACCGGATACCAGCAGCTGGCTGGCCGGCGATCTGGTGGAAGTGCTGCCGCGCAACTGCCCGTGGGCCATCGAACACTTCCTCGACGGCCTCGGCATTCGCGGCGAAACCAGCGTGAAGGTCAACGGCCTGGAGGAATCGCTGGAAGTCGCCCTCGCCACCCGCCAGTTGCCCGAACACCGCGCCCATCTGGTAGGCCTGCACGCTCAGGCGCTGGTGGATGCGATGGTGCCGCTGGCGATGCGCGAATACTCGATCGCTTCGATTGCCGCCGACGGCGTTCTGGAACTGATCGTGCGTCAGGAACAGCACAGCGACGGCACCCTCGGCATCGGCTCCGGCTGGCTGACCGAGCACGCTCCTGTGGGTGGCAGCATCAGCCTGCGAGTACGGCGCAACAGCGGGTTCCACCTGCCGAACCAGCCTGTGCCGATGATCCTGTTGGGTAACGGCACCGGCCTTGCCGGTTTGCGTAGTCTGCTCAAGGCGCGGATTGCCGACGGCCAGCAGCGCCAATGGCTGTTGTTCGGCGAGCGCAATCGGGAACACGATTTCCTGTGTCGCGCAGAACTCGAAGAGTGGTTGATCAATGGTGATCTGGCGCGACTGGACCTGGCGTTCTCCCGGGATCAGGCCGAGAAGATCTACGTCCAGGACCGCTTGCGCGAATCGGCTGGCGAACTGAAGAAGTGGCTGGCGGACGGTGCCGTGATCTACATCTGCGGCAGCCTGCAAGGCATGGCGTCAGGCGTCGACCTGGCGCTGCATGACATCCTCGGCGCCGAAGAAGTCGAACGCCTGATCGAACAGGGTCGCTATCGTCGCGACGTTTACTGACCATAAATAACAACTGTGGGAGCAAGTTCGCTCCCACAGTTTGTTTGCGCTGAACTCAGGTCGGCTGCAACTTCTGCTCAAACACCGCCACCCCGTTCAGATCCCGCAACACCACACTCATCTCCCCGCTCTGCCCCTCGATATTCACCTCGCCAAAAAACTGGAATCCGGCAAACGGTGAGGCGTTTTGCGTCGGCGGCGCTTTCTGGAACACCACTTCCGGGCCAAAGGTCTTGTCCAGCGGATTGGGCCCGAAACTCCCGGCGTTCAAGGGCCCTGCGACAAACTCCCAGAACGGTTCGAAATCCTGGAACGCCGCGCGATCCGGGTGATAGTGATGCGCCGCGCAGTAATGAACATCCGCTGTCAGGAACACAAAATTGCGCACCTGATGTTTACGCAGGAACCCGAGCAATTCCGCGACTTCCAGCTCACGGCCCTGAGCCGGTCCCGGGTCGCCGTTGGCTACCGCTTCCCAACGCGGCACGCCGGGGCTGACTTCACCGTCCGGCACGCCAAGACCGATCGGCATGTCGGCCGCGATGACTTTCCACTGGGCTTTCGAGGCCTTCAATCCGCGCTTGAGCCAGTTCAGTTGCTCACGCCCGAGGAACGGTTTTTCCGCGCCGAGATTGTCGTCGTTGGCGCCGCGATAGCTGCGCATGTCGAGCACGAACACATCGAGCATCGGCCCGTAGCTCAGCTTGCGATAGATCCGCCCGCCACCGTCTGCTGCCTGACGGCGCATCGGCGAATATTCGAGCCAGGCCTGGCGCGCGCGCCCGACCAGGGTGTGGATATCTTTTTCCTGATAGCGCTCGTCGAGCTGCTTGCCCGGCGACCAGTTGTTGACCACTTCATGGTCGTCCCACTGCCAGATCTGCGGCACTTCGGCGTTGAAGCGGCGGATGTTTTCATCCATCAGGTTGTAGCGGTAATTGCCCCGATAATCGTCGAGGGTCTGGGCGACCTTGCTTTTGGCTTCCGTGGTGAGGTTGCGCCACACGCGGCCACCCTCGGTGGTCAGTTGCGCCGGCACCGGGCCGTCGGCGTAGATGGTGTCGCCGCTGTGGATAAAGAAGTCCGGCAGGCGCAAACGCATGGATTCGTAGATGCGCATGCCGCCGATATCCGGGTTGATGCCGAAGCCCTGGCCGACCGTGTCGCCGCTCCAGACGAATCGGATATTGCGTCGCGCCGTCGGTGCACTGCGCAAGTGGCCGAGCCACGGCTCGCTGGCGACGCCGGTCTGGGCGTCCTTGAAATACACGCGATAGAAAATCGCCTGATCGACGGGCAATCCGGTGAGCTCGACGCGGGCGGTGAAATCGCTGCGGGCATCGGCCAGCGCGGAGATGACGCGTCGAGGATGGCGGAACTGACTGCGGGTGTCCCACTCCACCACCATCCGCGCCGGGCGATCGCTGCGACTCCAGATCATCGCCCGGTCGCCTTGCAGGTCGCCGGACTGCACGCCGTCGGTGAGTTGCGGTCGATCCTTGACCGAGGCGATCACGGCCGGGGCCAGCCCCGGCATCAGCAAACCGGCGCCGACCACTTGCATCACGCGCCGGCGACCGAGGTTGAAATCGCTCATGCTGTTCTCCCTGAAAAAAGGAAAACTTAACCATCACCAGATGAAGCGGGTGTGACACCTCAGGCGTTGGCCGGCTCCAGCGCCAGCTCGACCGCTTCCGGACGCTTGACCAGCGCATACACCACCGCCGTCAGCAGGCTGCCCGCAACGATGGCCAGCAGGTACAGCAGCGCATGGTTGATCGCGTTCGGAATCGCCAGCACAAACAGGCCACCGTGGGGCGCCATCAGCTTGCAGCCGAAGTACATCGACAGCGCACCGGTCAGCGCACCGCCGGCAATGCTTGCCGGGATCACCCGTAACGGGTCTTTCGCGGCAAACGGAATCGCCCCTTCGGAGATGAAGCACAAGCCCAGCACCAGCGCCGCTTTACCCGCCTCGCGTTCGGTCTGGGCAAACTTGCGCCGGGCGATGAAGGTGGCGATGCCCAGACCGATCGGCGGCACCATGCCGGCGGCCATGGTTGCGGCCATCGGTGCGTAACTCTGCGAGGCCAGCAGCCCCACCGAGAACGCATACGCAGCCTTGTTGATCGGCCCACCGAGGTCGACGCACATCATGCCGCCCAGCAGCACACCGAGCAGGATCGCGTTGGTGGTGCCCATGCTGTCGAGGAAATGCGTCAGCGCCGCGAGCATCCCGGCCACCGGTTTGCCGACCACGTAAATCATCACCAGCCCGGTGATCAAACTGGCGAACAACGGGATGATCAGAATCGGCTTCAGCGCTTCCAGACTTTGCGGCAACGCCACATAACGACTGATCAGCTTCGCCGCATAACCAGCGATGAAACCGGCGACGATCCCGCCGATGAAGCCGGCGCCCAACGTGCTTGCCAGCAAACCGCCGATCATCCCCGGCGCCAGGCCCGGACGGTCGGCAATCGAGTAGGCGATGTAACCGGCCAGCAACGGCACCATCAATTTGAACGCGGTCTCGCCACCGATCTGCATCAGCGCCGCCGCCAGGGTGCCCTCTTCCTTGAACGCGGTGATGCCGAACACGAACGACAACGCAATCATCAAACCGCCCGCCACCACCATCGGCAGCATGAACGACACACCGGTCAGCAGGTGTTTGTAGACACCGGTTTTCTCTTGTTTGGCCGGGGCCTTGCCGTCGCTTGCAGCGCTTTCCTGCTTGCCTTCGGCCAGGGCTTTTTTCAGCGTGGCTTCGGATTGCTTCAACGCGATCCCGGTGCCGCAGCGGTAGATTTTCTTGCCGGCAAAACGCTCAGTGGCGACTTCGATATCGGCCGCCAGCAGCACCACGTCGGCCTCGGCAATCGCCGTCGCGCTCAGCGGATTTTTTGCTCCCACCGAGCCTTGGGTTTCTACCTGAAACTCATAGCCCAGACGCTTGGCCGTCTGCTGCAGCGCTTCGGCAGCCATGAAGGTGTGGGCGACGCCGGTCGGGCATGCAGTGACGGCGACGATGCGTGGCACGCGTTGCTCGACGGCAGCCGGGGCAACTTCGCTGGCGACATGAATTTCGGCTTCTTCGGCACCACGGCGCAGCACCGCTTCGACATCCTGCAGCGCTTGCGCCGGCGCGATCCGGAATACGCGTTTACCGATGAAACGCGTCATGTCGATGTCGCCGGTGGCCACCAGCAACACCCATTCAGCCGCCTCGATGGTGGCCGCCGACAACGCGCGTTCAGGATGCGCCGCATCCACCACTTCGACGCTGGTGCTCCAGCCCTGACGCTGTGCCGCAGCATCCAGCAGCCGGGCGCACAGCACACTGGTGACCATGCCGTTCGGGCAGGCCGTGACAATGGCTAACTTCATGACAAACCCTCTTATTGTTCTGTCAGGGGACGCACGCGCACGCCCTGTTCGAGCTGCGTCAGTTGCGCAGCATCGTGAATACCGAAACCGATCTGGGTCACCGCTTGCGCCGCAATCGCCGTGGCCGTGCGCAGGGTTTGCTCCGGCATATCGGCACTGAGCAGACCGTGGAGCATGCCGGCCAGCAACGAATCGCCGGCACCGACCGTGCTGGCGACGCTGACCTTCGGCGGCGTGGCATGCAGCGCGGAGCCGACGCTGAACCAGTTCACACCTTCTGCGCCGTGGGAAATCACCACATGCTCGATGCCTTGAGCGTGCAATCGACTGGCCGCTTCTGCCTCTGCGACGTGTGACAGCACTTCACACCCCAGCGCGTCGGCCAGCTCTTCGGTGTTCGGTTTGATCAGCCACGGGCCGGCCTTCAGTGCAGTGCGCAACGCTTCGCCGCTGGTGTCCAGTGCCACCTTCAGGCCCAGGGCTTTCAGGCGCTCGATCAATTCGCGCAACCACTTCGCACTTACCCCGCGCGGCAGACTGCCGGCCACCACCACCGCGTCATGCCCCGGCGCGATCTGCACCAGCCGATCCAGCAACGCCTGTTGTGCCACTGCGCCCACTACCGGCCCCGGACCGTTGATGTCGGTGATACGCCCGTCCTGCTCTGCGACTTTGATGTTGCTGCGGGTCTCACCCGGAACGCGGATAAAGGCGTCGACAAAGCCGCGTTTGGCGAACAGGTTTTCGAATGCCTGCAGATTGTCTTCACCGAGAAAGCCGCTGACCGTCAGTTGATGACCGAGATCGGCGAGCACCTGAGCAACGTTCACGCCTTTACCGGCGGCATGGGTGTGCATCTCGTCGCTGCGATTGACCTGACCGGGTTCCAGACGCGGCAACTGCACCGTGAGGTCCAGCGCCGGGTTGAGGGTCAGGGTAAGAATCTTGGCCATTACAGGGCCTCCACTAATGCGCGCACTTCGTTGGCGCTGCCCACGGCCAGGGCTTGTTGAGCAAGGGTTTGCGTCCGGGTCAGGCTGAGTTCGCGGATGCGCGCCTTGACCTCGGCGATGCTGCGTCCGGAGACGCTCAGTTCATCCACACCGAGGCCGACCAGCACCGGCACCGCCAGTGGATCCGCTGCCAGCTCGCCGCAGACGCCGACCCATTTGCCGTGGGCATGGGCCGCGCGCACGGTGATGTCGATCAGTTGCAGCACCGCCGGGTGCAGGCCGTCCGCCTGGGCGGACAGGGTCGGATGACCACGGTCGATGGCCAGCGTGTACTGGGTCAGGTCGTTGGTGCCGACGCTGAAGAAGTCGACCTCTTTGGCCAGCACCGGCGCCAGCAACGCGGCGGACGGCACTTCGATCATGATCCCCAGTTGCAGGTCGGCGACCGGGATTTCCAGGCGCAGGCGCTCGGTCATGTCGCGCGCCTGACGCCACTCGTCGACGCTGCCGACCATCGGGAACATGATCCGCAGCGGACGGTTGTCCGCCGAGCGCAGCAAGGCGCGCAACTGCGCTTCCATGATCTGCGGACGCTGCAGGGTCAGGCGAATCCCGCGCACACCGAGGAACGGGTTTTCTTCCTTGGCGATCGGCCAATACGGCAGCGGTTTGTCGCCGCCGACGTCGAGGGTGCGCACCACCAGCGGCCGGCCGGCGAGACCATCGAGGACGCGGCGGTATTCGGCTTCCTGAGTCGCCTCGTCCGGCGCTTGCGGGTGAGCCATGAAAATCAGTTCGGTGCGCAGCAGGCCGATGCCTTCGGCGCCCTGCTCCACCGCGCTGATCACACCGGCGCTTTCGCCGATATTGGCGAACACTTCCACGGCGTGGCCGTCGGTAGTATGCGCCGGTTGGTGACGTTGTTCGGCGGCGGCTTTCAGGCGTTGCTCACGGGTGTCGCGTTCTTCGGCGGCGCGTTGCAGGGTCGCGGCATCCGCGTCCACATGCAGGCGACCGCGCTGGCCGTCGAGCAGCAACGGCGTGCCCGGTTTCAACAGCAACACCGCTGCGCCCGCACCGACCAGTGCCGGAATGCCCAGCGCACGAGCCACAATGGCACTGTGAGCGGTGGCGCCGCCGCGAGCGGTGAGAATCCCCGCCACCCGTGCCGGATCAAGCCGCGCGACGTCGGACGGACCGACTTCATCCATCACCAGAATGTACGGTTGCTCAGGCTCGGCGGGCGTCTGCACGCCGCACAGTTGCGCCAGCACCCGACGCCCGATATCACGCAGATCGGCGGCGCGTTCGGCGAGCAAGGCGTCCTGCAGGGATTCCTGTTGTTTTGCGGCGGCCTCGATCACGGCCATCCAGGCTGCCTCGGCGCTTTCGCCTTGCTTGAGGCGGGTGTCGACTTCATCGGTGAGTTCCGGGTCGTCGAGCATTTCCTGATGGGTGATGAAAATCTCGCGGATCGCCTTGGCCTTGCTGCGTTCGATCAGGCCTTGGATGTCCTGACGCACGTCGGCCAGGGCGTTTTTCAGACGATCTCGCTCGGTGGCGGCGGACTCACCGCGCAACGGGTAATCGATGGTTTGCTGAACCTGAATGTGCGCCGGGCCGATGGCAATGCCGGGCGCGGCAGGAATCGCTTGCAGCAGGCTGCCGGAGGCCGGGGCGCTCACAACTTCGGCAATGTCGGCGATGACTTCGCGCTGCTGACTGACTGCCGGCAACGGTTCGACTTCTTCGCCGAGGCCTTCTTCGATAGCCGCCAGCAAGGCCGGCAAGGCATCGGCGGCAATGCTCGGTTCGGCGATGATTTCCAGCACCTGGCCGCGACGGGCGCCGAGGCTCAACAGTTTGCTCAGGCTCTTCACCGATACGGCGCTGTCCTGACCGTCGACGATGCGGACACGGATTTCGCCGTCAAAACTCTTCGCCAGTTGCGCGAGGATCTTCGCCGGCCGTGCATGCAAGCCATGGGCGTTGGCCAGGGCAATTCGCGCGCTCGGCCAGTCGGCAGGCAATTCGCCGCCGAGCACTTCGAGGACTTTGCGGCTGCTGGTGGCACGGCCCAGTTCATGGCCGCGACCTTCGATCAGCAATGCACACAAGCGCTCGAGCAACGCCTGATGCGCTTCGCCGAGGCTGGCCAGGCAAAACAGACCGCTGAGGGGCTGGCCGAGGTAACGCATCGGTTTGTCCGGGGTGACGAACGCCAGGCCCGGACGCTTCACGGTCTGCTCGCTGTGCAGCCACCACAGGCCATCGCCCAGCGGCAGTGCTTCGACTTGCTGCAACACCCCGGCAAAACCGTTGCTCACGCAATCGGCTTGGCGCAGCAGACGCGCACCGCGCCAGACCAGTTCTTCGAAATCGTCGGCTGATACGCCGAGGCCGATCATCTGCGCATCCAGCGCCAGTTCCTGCGGCGCGCCTTGCAGCAGTTTCAGCAGCGCTTCGGGCGAACTGGCGCGGCGCAGGGCCTGGCCCAGATCGGTCTCGCCGAGGGCACGGGTCAGCAGTTGCAGCAGACGCAGGTGTTCGTCGGATTTGGCCGCGATGCCGATGGCCAGATAGACGATCTGGCCATCGCCCCAGTCCACGCCGTCGGGAAACTGCATCAGCCGCACGCCGGTAGCAAATACCTGATCGCGGGTTTCGGGCGTGCCATGGGGGATCGCTATTCCCTGACCGAGAAAGGTCGAGCCCTGGGCTTCCCGCGCCTGCAAGCCGGCCAGGTAACCGTCAGCGACCAGACCATCAGCGACCAGATGATTGGCCAGCAGTTGCAGGGCGGCGGGTTTATCCACAGCCGATTGGCCCATGGATATCTGCTCTACAGTGAGCTCGAGCATGCGATCTCCTTTTTGACGCGTTGGTGCGCCAGGTATTGTTTTGAATGGTTGCAGCTTAGGCGCTTGTAGGCTTCCCTTTCAGGAGGCAGTTTTGGCGGTTTCACGGCAGAACCGGCCAAAGGCGTCTAAAACGTAGAAAATACGCTTGCTGAAACGTTTAATCTAGATTGATCGGCACGTTACTCGATAATGTCTCATCCTTGAAGTCCAACTTGTCGGATGCGCTGCGACAATGGTCGCCTGCCTGAATCGGGTAGGATTGGCGAAAATGTGGCGGCAAGCTCGAAAAAACAAGGAAATCCCGGGTTGAAACTCAGTGATATCGCGCGGTTGGCCGGAGTGTCCGTGACCACCGCCAGCTACGTCATCAACGGCAAGGCCGAACAGCAACGCATCAGCACCGCAACCGTCGAGCGGGTGCGGGCGGTGGTCGATCAGCACGGCTTTACTCCCAATCCACAGGCGGCCGGGCTGCGCAGTCGGCACACCCGGACCCTGGGTTTTATCCTGCCGGATCTGGAAAACCCCAGCTACGCGCGGATCGCCAAGCTGCTGGAACAAGGCGCCCGGGCGCGCGGCTATCAGTTGTTGATCGCCAGCTCCGACGATGCGCCGGACAGCGAACGGCAACTGCTGCAACTGTTCCGCGCACGGCGCTGCGATGCGCTGATCGTCGCCAGTTGCCTGCCGGCCGGTGACGACAGCTACCGGCAGTTGCAGGCCAAGGGCTTGCCGGTCATTGCCATCGACCGGGTGATGGACCCCGAGCATTTCTGCTCGGTGGTCAGCGACGACCGCGAAGCCAGCCTGCACCTGACCGAAAGCCTGCTCGACCCGCAGCCGAAACAGATCGTGCTGCTGGGCGCCCGCCCGGAACTGAGCATCAGCCAGGAACGTGCCGCCGGGTTCAAACAGGCCCTCGCCGGCTTCAAGGGCGAAGTGCTGGTCGAGCACGCCGAGTCCTTCAGCCGCGAGTGCGGCAAGCAATTGATGGAAGAACTCCTGCAACGCCTCGGGCATTTGCCGGATGCGCTGGTGACCACGTCCTACGTACTGTTGCAGGGTGTGTTCGACGCGCTGCATGACTTCCCGCTGAAAAACCGTCCGCTGCGCCTCGGCACGTTTGGCGACACCCAGTTGCTGGACTTCCTGCCGCTGCCGGTCAACGCCATGGCCCAGCAGCACCAGCTGATCGCCGACAAGGCGCTGGCACTGGCGCTGGCGGCGGTCGAGCAATCGGACTACCAGCCTGGCGTGCAGGCCATCGCCCGTACCTTCAAGCAGCGCATTCACCGGGACTGAGCCGTGGAGCTGATCGACAGCCACACCCATCTGGACTTCCCCGACTTCGACGCCGACCGTGCGGCGTTGCTGGCCGAGAGCCGTACCCTCGGTGTGCGGCGGATGGTGGTGCTGGGGGTGTATGAAGGCAACTGGCAGCGGGTGTGGGATCTGGTGCAAAGCGATCCCGATCTGTATGCGGCTTTCGGCTTGCACCCGGTGTATCTGGATCAGCATCGGCCGGAAGACTTGGTTGCGCTGGGCGACTGGCTGACACGGCTGCGCGGTCATCGACAGCTGTGCGCCGTCGGCGAAATCGGGCTGGATTACTTCATCGAAACCCTCGACCGCGAACGCCAGCAGGCGCTGTTCGACGCACAACTGCAACTCGCGGTGGATTTCGATCTACCGGCGCTGATTCACGTGCGGCGCAGCCACGCGGCGGTGATTGCCACGCTCAAGCGCTTCAAGCTCAAGCGCGGGGGCATCATCCATGCCTTTGCCGGCAGCCGTGAAGAGGCGCGGGAATACATCAAACTCGGTTTCAAACTGGGTCTCGGCGGCGCGCCGACCTGGCCCCAGGCGTTGCGCATGCATCGTGTACTGGCGGATTTACCGCTGGGCTCGGTGGTGCTGGAAACCGACTCACCGGACATGGCGCCCGCCATGTACCCCGGCGTGCGCAATACTCCGGCGCATCTGCCGGCGATCTGCAACGCGCTGGCGGGATTGATGAATATCAGTGCAGAACAACTTGCCGAGACCAGCACCGCCAACTGCTGTGAAGTGTTCGGCTGGTAGTCAGTCGCCGTGAGCCTTGGCCGCATCGAGAATCAAGGTCATGTGCTGACGGTGGCGAACAAAACGTGCCAGCGCGAAGTACACGAAAATCACGATCAGTGAAGCATTCAACTGTTCAGTCACACTGAGCAGTCCCACCCATTCCATCACCAGCGCCACCAGCAACGCGGTACATACCGTCACCGACGCACTGAAGCGCAACAGGCCCAGTGAATCCAGGGATTTGAAGCGTCTGATCTGTTTCGGGCAGCGCAGCTCCAGGGTTTTCTGGCAGTGAGCGCAGGTGAACGGTTCATTGATCGCGATGGCATTCAGTTGCCAGGGTTTGAGCAGCAGCGTGGTCTGGCAATGGGCACAGCGGCCCTGGACTCCCAGGGTTGCAACAGACATGTGTGGCCTCCTCCAAACGGTCAGTTGATGTGATCTTGATCCATTGAAGACGAAAAATCAGAGCCCGGAGGAAATCAGGAAATTGCTTACAAACGTAAGCAAAGAAGTACTACAAATTATTCCGACACACCTGCCTCCGGAGAGGCAGGCTGCTTAAACCCGGAAGGCGCTGATCAACTGTTTCAACTCCACCACCTGCGCCGACAGGGCCCGACTGGCATTTTCGGTCTGACAGGCACCTTCGGCCGTGCGCTCGCCGGCGCGGTTGATCTCGACGATGTTCTGGTCGATGTCATGGGCGACGGCGGTCTGCTGCTCCACGGCAGCGGCGATCTGCTGGTTCTGATCAACGATCATGCCTACCGCACCGAGGATGTTTTCCAGCGCCTGCTGGACCTTTTCCGACTGCCCGACCGTGCCACTGGCCATCGAATGACTGACGCCCATGGCCTTCACCGCCGCGCCGACCCCACCGTGCAGCTTGGCGATCATCTGCTCGATTTCTTCGGTCGATTGCTGAGTGCGTTTGGCCAGCGTCCGCACTTCGTCCGCCACCACCGCAAAGCCCCGGCCCTGCTCACCGGCCCGCGCCGCCTCGATCGCCGCGTTGAGGGCCAGCAGATTGGTCTGCTCGGCGATGCTCTTGATAACCTCCAGCACGCTGCTGATCGACTGGCTGTCGCTGGCCAACTGATTGATCACCCGCACCGACTGATCTATTTCGCTGGCCAGTGCCGCGATGCTGCCCTGCTGCGACTCCACCAGACCACGTCCGCTGATGGTTTCGTCGTTGACGCTGTGGGCGCTACTCACCGCAGCCGCCGCACTGCGCGCGACTTCCTGCGAGGTCGCCGACATCTGGTTCATGGCCGTGGCCACCTGCTCGATCTGGCTGCGCTGACCGGCCACGGCCTGGTTGCTCTGCGCCGAGACATCTTCCACTTGCCCGGCCTGACGCTCGACCTCGCCGACGGTTTGCCCGACCCGCTCGATCAGGTCGTGGATCTTGCGCACCGTGCCATTGAACACCTCGCCCAGTTCACCCAGTTCATCGCGGCTATGGGCCACGAAGTTGACCGTCATGTCCCCGGCCGCGACTTTGTCCATCATCGCGCCAAGGCGTTTCAGCGTATTGCGGGTCGAGGCGTAGAAGCCGCCATAGAGGTAGAAAATCAGCACGAACACCACCGACAGCGCCACAGCCTGCAACACCATGTGCGTGCGGTTCTGCGCCAGACGCTGCTGCAATTGGGTGTCGAGGAATTTCAAGGTGGCTTCGTTGAGCTGATACGTGCGGTCCATCAGCCCGGTGACCTGGTCGTAAAAAGCCTGCCACGGCGCATCGAGTGTCTCGGCGACCACCACTTGCTCTTCGAATATTTCGCTGGCCTGCTTCAGCGAGGCCTTGCTGGCGTCGGCCGCCGCACTTAGCGAATCCCGCGCGGCTTTGCTTGAGCCCAGCGCGTCCTGCAGTTTCAGCCCGTACTCGCCCTGAAGCTTTTCGATCTGTGCCAACAGTTCATCGAAGCGGGTGCTGGAGGAACTGTTGAGAAACCCTGCCCCAACGAAAAAGAGCCCATGGCCCGGCCTTCGCCAAGAGTCTGGGTGATGGCTGGCGTGATCGCGGTGACCAGTTCGCTGAGTTGGCGGATATCGCTCTGGGTGTCGCGGCTCAGACCGGCCTGGCTGGCGACGATCTGGCTGAAAATCTGCGCACTGCCCAGCAGTTTGCCGATCAGCGCACTTTTGCTTTGAAGGGAGTTCTCCGCTTGCTGGGCCTTGAACGCGGCAATCATCTCATCGCGCTTGGCATCGAAGACCTTGATTTGCTCCGGGTCCTCGGTCATGGCCGTCAGCCCTTGCAGGCGCGCCAGAACGTTTTGCTCGAGGCTGGTGATTTGCGACTCGACATTACCGGCCTTGCCCGACTGGCCGAGGGTGACGTTGATCTGCACCAGGTTGTTGAGGGTTTCCAGATCCCGACGCAGGGTCAGGCTGCTGCCCAGCAGGTCGAGGCTTTGCAACTCCACCCGGGTGCCCTGGAATTCGCGATAGGAATCGCGCACCAGATAGAAGTTGGTCACCAGCATCGGTACCAGGAACAGCACGCTGATCAGGCTGAACTTCATGCCGAAGCTCAGGCGGTTCATCAGCGAGACGGCGGGATAGAGCAAGCTCTTCACTGGAAGTCTCCCTTGGTTTTTTCTTGTTTTTATTGGCAGGCGCGGGGCGACAGCAGATAGCCACTATCGGGCGCTATCTCTGTATAGCTCAAATCGAAGGGAGGTTTTGTAACTTAAGGTTAACGGCAGAGGATCGCCCGAACGCGGGCTGCGTTCGGGCGACATTTTGATCTTCAGGCAGGCATCAGTGGATCAGGACGGTCAAAGGGCAAACCCGGCGTACCACAACACCGCTGCACGCAGCAGCAGCTCCCACAGGCAATCGAGGGTGTTGATGCCTTCCGGGCCAACCACGGCGGGCGGATTTCCCCGGCGGCCAGGCCGACTCTGTTGATCAATTGCGCGGCGCTGATGTTCCAGTTCAACAGCTCATGCAGCATGATCCGGCTGACCGCGACGAAGTTGCCGACCAGAGCCAGACTCGCCGCCAGCAGGCGCACCGGCACCCAATCGAACGCGTGCCGCAGCTGCCCTGCCCGCTCGGCCAGTGCCGGGTTCTGTGCGTTTTCTTCAGCGAGCGCCAGCAGGCGATAGCTCAGCGCGGCAACCGGGCCAAGCAGGAAGTACCAGAAAATCACCGCGAAAAAGCTCTGGTAGGCCTGCCACAACAGATGCCGCTGCACTTGCTCCAGCAATTGCTCACCGCTTTCGGCACAGATATCCAGATCGCGCTTGGCCACGTGAGCGGCGGCCTGCAAGTCTTCCCGACGCCAGGCATCACGGAACGGGCCGAGACCGCCGAGCAGATCGCCGCGCCCCAGGCTGTAAATCACCACCAGCAAATGCACCGGCAGGGCCAGCAGGCCATAGGCAACCGGCTCCAGCACCAGCAGCAATAACCCCAGCAATGCCACCGGCAGCAGCACCAGAATGACCAGCACCAGCCACGGCCGCTTTGCCAGATTGCCACTTTCAAGCTTGTGCAGTTCGCGGATCCATCCGCCATCGCGTTGAACCCGATGGCGCAGGGCCGAGAACTTCTCGATCCATACCGCCAGCAGTAACACCAGAAAACTCATTGTCCTTCCTCTTGTGCCAGGGCGGCGCGGTAGCGTGCCCAGTCGAATGCGGGTCCAGGGTCGGTCTTGCGTCCGGGTGCGATGTCGCTGTGTCCGCAGATACGTTCGACAGTGATCGCTGGAAACGCTTTTTGCAAATGCCGGGTCAGCACGACCAACGCCTGATACTGCGCCTCGGTGAATGGCAGATCATCGGTGCCTTCGAGCTCAATGCCCACGGAAAAATCGTTACAGGTTTCCCGCCCTTCGAACACCGACACGCCGGCATGCCAGGCACGCTCAAGACAGGAGACAAACTGGGTGACCTTGCCGTCACGTTCGATCAGAAAATGTGCGGAGACGCGCAGGTCGGCGATCCCTGCAAAATAGGGATGCTCCGTGACATCCAGACGATTCTGGAAAAATTCCTGCACCTTGCCGGTGGCGAACTGCGCCGGCGGCAGGCTGATGTTGTGGATGACCAACAGGGAGACTTCGCCCGCCGGGCGTTCATTGAAGTTGGGCGAGGGGCAGACCTGCACCCCGTGACACCACCCGCTTGCGGGATCCAACTGCATACCGATTCCTTCAACGCCGACTGTGTTGGCGCCCAGTATGCCGTGATCGGCCCCCGGCGCGCGATCACTTGCCGCGATTGAGCCGTCGCAGATTGCCGAGCACCGACTCCAGCGCGCGGTCGAAGAGCAAGGTGTCATCCAGCGCCCGCACTGTCCCGCGACGGAACTCCATGGCCAGGGCGATGCGGTTACGCTCCTGCACTTTCGTTCCGGTGCGGTCGACAAACACATACTTGCCGGTCGCCTCGATGATCGCCGCCAGTTTGCAGCGCAAGGTGTGCTCTTCATCCTCCTGGAACGCCACCCAGCTGCCCAGGCGCAGCTGATCGACCTGGCGCAAACTGGCGTCATCGGCCGGCAAACGCTCCGGGCCCAACATCGGATGACCTTCGTCGGCGGTCTGCAAAACGATGGCCTGAGACACCTGGATCATCGGCGGCGACTCGGCCTGATCCGGCTCGGCGGAAGGCTGAAGCAAACGAACGTGCAATGCTTCCAGCGCGCTGAAAAACTCACTGGTGGCAAACGGATCGAACGCCGAACTGCTCAGCCCGTCACGCAGCGACTTGAGCAGTCCCGGCACCAGCGACAGCAAACGCAGGCCCGACTCGGCATCCTCGTGACGCTGCACGCTCCAGATCAACTGCTCCATGGTCTGCACGTCGGCCTGCCATTCGGCGGACTGATCGCCGTGCTTGAGGCACGTCAGCAGCAAGACTTTGCTCCAGGCCGCCTGGACGAAGGTCACCACCGTCGGTGGCAGGACTTTGCCGAGCATCGCCTGGTTCAACGCCTGTTCGACACGCAGGCGGGCCAGTTCGGTCCTCGCCCGGCCCTCTTCGGCATCGCGCAGCCGCTGCTCAAGCAGTTCGCTGCGGCGGCGCTCGTCGCTGGTGAAGGTGAGGAAGTCCGCCAGCAACTCGGAGAAAATCGCCGGGTCATCGACGAAATCCGTCAGCAAACGCTGCACTACTTGCTCGATGCGCAGATAGAGGCTGTCGCGCGCATCGCCGTCGCATTCACCCCAGCCCATGGCCGCTTCGGCGATTTCATTGAGCAGGCGTCGTGCCGGATGGCTGCTGCGACTGAAAAAACTCTTGTCGATCACCGCGACTTTCAACATCGGGATCTGCAACCGGGCGATCAGCGCCTTGAGTGAATCCGGCAGATTGCGATCGTCGAGAATGCAGTCGAAAACCATGGCGACCAGGTTGATCACATCCTCGTCCGCACCGCCGACGATCCGCGACTTGCCGCTTTTTACGCTGACCCGGGTCAGCAATTGCTCAAGCTGATTGCGCAGATCGAAATCTTCCTGCCCCGCCAGCGCCGGCACGTATTGCTGCAAGTGCGAGAGCAGACGCAGCAGGTCACGGGTGGAAATCGGCTGGGGAGCCGCACTTGGTTCAAGGGTCGGCGCGACGCTGCCGCGCACGTGCAACAGCAACTCCTGAAGTGCGGCGAAAACTTCCTGCACGCCCGCGTCCGCCGGCGATTGATCGTGTTCGTCGAACTCGCTGTGCGCGCTGGCCGAGGCGTGATCCCTGGCCCGGCGGGCCGGAGCAGGCTTCAGCTCGGGCAACACCCCGGTGGCGACCAACAGTTGGTTGGCCTCCGCGAAAAGTTGGTCGGTGTCGGCCAGCACATAGCGCTCGAACAGTTTGAGCAGGATCAGCTTGACCTTGATCTCCACGCCCAGGTTGCGCCCGGCCTGGAGGAAAAACTCACACAGCATCGCCGGGCCCAGCGGGTTGTGTTGATCGTCCAGGGATTTGCCGAGCAGCGCATTGAAGCGCGCGGTCAATTGATCGAGGGCGAAACCGTCGCGATTCAGCACACGCCCGACCATCGTTTCGATCGCAACGCTGCGCTCCATGTCGTCGGTGCGCGCCGTGGTGTCCTCGTACTGCAACGCGTGAGGCACGACGTTTGGTACGGGATCATATTGAGTGAGGCCGACAAAGGCCTCGAAGAATTGTTCGAGAAAGCCGCGCTCGATGTTCTTGCGCTTGAGGCGCAGGTCGCGCATGGCTTCGAAAAAGATGTTCTGTTCGACGTCGTTGCGGGCCCGGTCGGCCATTTCGAACAGGGTATCGTCGGCGTTATCGAACAGCTCCTGCAAACCGTTGCGCAGGCGTTGTGCAGCCTTGTCACGAACCTGAAGCAGAATCACAGGCAGGCGGGCGAGCGGCGAGTGTGTCGCCTGATCGGTAGCAGCCTTGTGCAAAGGCACTACGTTCCCGTCGTTGTGCATCCAAGCCTCCTGAAACGGTGATTTGCCGACGTCAAAGTCATGGCGTCAAATGCAAGGCGGATTATCTTGCAAAAGTTGTCTCCGGCGCCAGAGCCATCAGGGTTTCCCCTATGCGCGATACCTTTCAGTGACCACGCCGGAATCGGGTTTGCTCAAAGAAAATCGACCGGATGCAGCGCTAGGTAGCCGTTCTCGCCTTGGGTTGGCCGACGCCATGCCCCTATAATCGGGCCACTTAGTTTGTGGAGCCCGTTATGCCGAATCTACGTCTCGCCGATTTGACCGCCGAAATCGAAGCCAACGTGCGCCGTGCGTTGCTCGAAGACATCGGCAGCGGCGACATCACCGCGCAACTGATCCCGGCCGAACGCCTGGCCAAAGCCACCATCATCACCCGTGACGCTGCTGTGATTTGCGGCACAGCCTGGGTCGATACGGTGTTCCGTCAGCTCGACCCTCGGGTGGCGGTGCACTGGCAAGTGCGCGATGGCGAGCGGGTTTCCCCGAACCAGCCGCTGTTTCACCTGGAAGGCCCGGCCCGTTCGCTGCTGACCGGTGAACGCAGTGCCCTGAATTTCCTGCAGTTGCTGTCCGGCGTAGCCACCCGCGCGCAATACCTCGCGGACTTCGTCGCCGAAACCGACGTGAAACTGCTCGACACCCGCAAGACCCTGCCGGGCCTACGCCTGGCGCAGAAATACGCGGTCACCTGCGGTGGCTGCCATAACCACCGAATCGGTCTGTACGATGCGTTCCTGATCAAGGAAAACCATATTGCCGCCAGCGGCGGAATCCCGCAGGCCATTGCTGCCGCGCACAAGATCGCGCCGGGCAAACCGGTGGAAATCGAAGTGGAAAGCCTGGATGAACTGAAGGAAGCGCTGGCAGCCGGTGCCGACATCATCATGCTCGACGAACTGAGCCTCGACGACATGCGCGAAGCCGTGCGCCTGAACGGCGGCAAGGCGAAGCTGGAAGCCAGCGGCGGCATCAACGAAAGCACGCTGTTGCCGATTGCACAGACCGGCGTGGATTACATCTCGATCGGTGCGATGACCAAGGATGTGAAGGCCGTGGACCTGTCGATGCGCCTTAGCCTCTGAGGAGCAGCGAGCTACAAGCGGCAAGTTACGAGCTAAAAGCTGTTCTGCTTTAACTTGTAGCTTGCGGCTCGACGCTCGCAGCTGTCGTTATACGACGAGATTGTTCATCTCGCAGTACTCTTCCCAATCGACACCCAGCACTTCGGCCGCCTCCTTGTGCAGCTCCAGGCGCTTGGCCTCGAACTCTTCAGGGGTACTGGTGTACTTGAGCGTCAGTTCCCACGGCTGCAAACCCTGGGCTTCGGCTTCGTCTTCGAACGCCCACTGGATCTGGTCCTTCTGCTCATCGGGACTCAGGTCCTTGATCTCGTCCATCAACTCCGGCGCATCAAGTTTGTACTTCTCCAGCGCTTGTTCGTGGCGTTGCTCTTGGGTCAATTCAGTCATGGCGTTCTCGCTGATCGTAAGAATGGAAGATGGATCTGGATCATCAAGGATCTCTCTGACGCGGATTGTCCGGCCTTCGGAACCATTCGGGATCATCTGAAAACTGCTGGGCGATGCTCATGCAGACAGCGAATATAGGACGTTTGCGAGGCGAATTACACGGGTCTTTACATCTCTCCCACAAAAAGCTGACCCGTTGATCATGGAGCGGTGCGTAATTAAAAGAGGGATTGGTGCCCGAGACAGGAATCGAACCTGCGACCTTCGCGTTACGAGTGCGCTGCTCTACCGGCTGAGCTACACGGGCGGTGGGCTAAACCTAGCACCGGTCTTGCAGGTCGGCAACTTCGTAGAATGACTCGATATTTCGCAGATAAAAAAATGCCCCGCCGTTTTCACGGCGGGGCATTTTCATTGCGCTAAAGCAACGGGGTGATTAAACGCCCGAAGCCTTGGCCGCTGCCACGTCTTTGATGGACAGCTTGATACGGCCGCGGTTGTCCACGTCCAGTACCAGCACTTCCACTTCCTGGCCTTCTTTCAGGATGTCGGTCACTTTCTCTACGCGAGCGTCGCTCAGCATCGAGATGTGAACCAGACCGTCCTTGCCCGGCAGGATGTTGACGAATGCGCCGAAGTCGACGATGCGCTCAACCTTGCCGACGTAGATCTTGCCGATCTCGGCTTCTGCGGTGATACCCAGAACGCGCTGACGCGCTGCTTCAGCCGCTTCCTTGGTTTCGCCGAAGATCTTGATCGAACCGTCGTCTTCGATGTCGATCGAAGCCTTGGTTTCTTCGCAGATCGCACGGATGGTCGCGCCGCCTTTACCGATAACGTCACGGATCTTGTCGGTGTCGATCTTCATCGCGATCATGGTCGGAGCGTTGGCCGACAGTTCGGTACGCGACTGACCGATGATCTGGTTCATCTGGCCGAGGATGTTCAGGCGCGCTTCCAGGGCCTGGCCCAGAGCGATTTCCATGATCTCTTCGGTGATGCCCTTGATCTTGATGTCCATCTGCAGCGCGGTGACGCCTTTGGCGGTACCGGCCACTTTGAAGTCCATGTCGCCCAGGTGGTCTTCGTCACCCAGGATGTCGGTCAGAACAGCGAATTTCTCGCCTTCTTTAACCAGACCCATGGCGATACCGGCAACCGGAGCCTTCATCGGAACACCAGCATCCATCAGGGCCAGGGAAGCGCCGCAAACAGAAGCCATCGAGCTCGAACCGTTGGATTCGGTGATTTCCGATACCACACGGATGGTGTACGGGAACACGTCAGCGGCTGGCAGCATGGCCGAAACCGAACGACGGGCGAGACGGCCGTGACCGATTTCGCGACGACCGGCGCCACCCATGCGACCACACTCACCCACCGAGAACGGAGGGAAGTTGTAGTGCAGCATGAACGGGTCTTTTTTCTCGCCTTCCAGGGTGTCCAGCAGCTGTGCGTCACGGGCGGTGCCGAGCGTCGCGACGACCAGAGCCTGGGTTTCGCCACGGGTGAACAGTGCCGAACCGTGGGTCTTCGGCAGAACGCCGACTTCGATGTTCAGCGGACGTACGGTGCGGGTGTCGCGACCGTCGATACGTGGCTTGCCGTTAACGATGTTTTCACGAACGGTGCGGTATTCGATTTCGCCGAAAGCGGCTTTGACGTCGGAAGCCGAAGGCTGGCCTTCTTCGCCGGACAGCTTGGCAACCACCTGGTCACGCAGCTCGCCCAGACGCGCATAACGGTCGGCCTTGATGGTGATGGTGTAAGCCTGGGAGATCGCTTCGCCGAATTCGGAGCGGATGGCGGCCAGCAGCTCGGTGGCTTCTGGAGCAGGCGCCCAGGTCCAGGTTGGCTTGGCTGCTTCGGCAGCCAGTTCTTTAACAGCGTTGATCACGACCTGGAATTCGTCGTGAGCAAACAGTACCGCGCCCAGCATCTGGTCTTCGGTCAGCTCTTTGGCTTCCGATTCAACCATCAGTACGGCGTCCGAAGTACCGGCAACGACCATGTCCAGGCTCGAGGCAGCCTGCTGCTCGTAGGTCGGGTTCAGCAGGTAGCCGGTGCTTTCGTGGAAAGCAACGCGGGCGGCGCCGATCGGACCGTCGAACGGGATGCCCGAGATAGCCAGGGCAGCCGAGGTACCGATCATCGCAGCGATGTCCGGATCGGTCTTCTTGCTGGTGGAAACGACGGTGCAGACAACCTGCACTTCGTTCATGAAGCCTTCAGGGAACAGCGGACGGATCGGACGGTCGATCAGTCGGGAAGTCAGGGTTTCTTTTTCGGAAGGACGGCCTTCACGCTTGAAGAAACCGCCAGGGATCTTGCCGGCAGCGTAAGTCTTTTCCTGGTAGTGAACGGACAGAGGGAAGAAACCCTTGCCCGGATCGGCTTGCTTGGCACCGACTACGGTCACCAATACGCTGACGTCGTCGTCAACGGTGACCAATACTGCGCCGGAGGCCTGACGGGCGATACGGCCAGTCTCGAGGGTAACGGTCGACTGACCGAACTGGAATTTTTTGATTACCGGGTTCACGGTGTCCTACCTTCTTTGTGGCTCTTGGGGGAACTGGTTTCTTGCGAAATTCTTGGGCAACGTCGGGAATCGGCCCGCTGATTGTCCGGGTAAAACGGTAGTTCAGATAAAACTTGAGGCTGGGAGCCTGCCATGCGCCAGCGGGAAACCCGTTGACGCACGACAGACAACCAACCTCTAGCGCAATCGCTGATTAGCGACGCAGACCCAGGCGAGCGATCAGAGCGCTGTAACGGCTCAGGTCCTTGCCTTTCAGGTAGTCCAGCAGCTTGCGACGCTGGTTAACCATGCGGATCAGACCACGACGGGAGTGGTGGTCTTTACCGTTGGCCTTGAAGTGACCTTGCAGTTTGTTGATGTTGGCGGTCAGCAGTGCAACTTGCACTTCTGGCGAACCAGTGTCACCAACAGCTTGCTGGTAGTCAGCTACGATTTGGGCTTTTTCTTGAACGTCGAGAGCCATGAGGCAATCCTTTTATCAGGAAACCGTTACAAAAACGGTTTCAACAGGCCAGGGACAAATCCCTGTATCTATAAATGAGTAGTGACCGTGCCTGTTAACAGCCACACTCGTTCGGTCATTCTGACCGAATCAGTCGACGCGGCGCGATGCGCCCGTCTTCGCTCACTTCACCGATACCGATGAAGCGACCGTTATGATCCTGTACCCGCACCATGCCGAACTTCGGAGCATCCGGGGCACGTACCGGCTGGCCGTTGAGCCAGTAGAACGCGCTCGCTTCCGAAAACTGCAGCAGTGGCCAATCCTGCAGGCCGCTGTCCGATGGCATCAGGAAGCGGTCGACCGCTTCGTTGCCGCCTTCGGCATGTACCGCTTCCAGCTCTTCGAGGGTCACGGTCTGCGCCAGGGTGAAAGGCCCGGCCTGGGTACGGCGCAATTCAGCGACGTACGCACCACAACCGAGTTGCTCACCGATATCCTCCACCAGAGTACGAATATAGGTGCCCTTGCTGCAATCCACCGCAAGACGCGCAGTATCGCCTTCGAAGGCCAGCAATTCCAAGCGCGCAATAGTAACAGAACGCGGTTCGCGCTCCACTACTTCGCCTGCACGGGCCAGCTTGTACAGCGGCTGGCCATCACGCTTGAGAGCCGAGTACATCGGCGGTATCTGACTGATTTGACCGCGAAATTTCGGCAGGACCGCTTCAATGTCGGCCTGACCAACGGTCACCGGACGCTCCTGCAAAACCTCGCCTTCGGCGTCTGCCGTGGTGGTGGTCTTGCCCAGTTGCGCCAGGGTTTCGTAACCCTTGTCGGAATCGAGCAGGTACTGCGAGAACTTGGTCGCCTCGCCAAAGCACAACGGCAGCACACCGGTGGCCAGCGGGTCGAGACTGCCGGTGTGCCCGGCCTTCTCGGCATTGAGCAGCCAGCGAACCTTCTGCAACGCCGCGTTGGAGGTGAACCCCAGCGGCTTGTCGAGCAGGATGATGCCGCTGACGTTACGACGGATACGTTTGACCTGAGCCACCGAGTTACTCCTTGGTGTCTTCGGGTGCAGCAGTTTCGTGCTGACTGTCTTCGGCCACCGCGCGCTCGATCAGAGCCGACAGGTGCGCGCCACGTGCGACACTTTCGTCGTAGTGGAAGTGCAATTGCGGCACGCTGCGCAGTTTCATTTCGCGCCCCAGCTGCATGCGCAGGAAGCCGGCGGCAGCGTTGAGCACCTTGATGGTCTGTGCGATATCGGCAGCGCCTTCCTGCCCCATCACGGTGATGAAGATCTTCGCGTGACCAACGTCACGGCTGACATCGACAGCGGTAATGGTGACCAGGCCGACACGCGGATCTTTGACTTCACGACGGATCAGCTGGGCCAGCTCGCGCTGCATCTGATCGCCGATACGTTGGGTACGGCTGTATTCTTTTGCCATGATTTGTTACCTGTTACTGCCCTGCGGTGAAACCCGCAAGGTCTGAAAGCGGCAAACGCCCGGCCTGACAAAAAGCCAGACCGGGCGTTGCGTTTAGAGTCCTGACGCCGTGCCGCGCATTTTCATGCGACGGCCCGACGTGGCCCTTGAAGTGCGCGAGTCAGAGGCTGCGAGCAACCTGAACCTTCTCGAAGACTTCGATCTTGTCACCGACCTTGACGTCGTTGTAGCTCTTCACGCCGATACCGCATTCCATGCCGGCACGTACTTCGGAAGCGTCATCCTTGAAGCGGCGCAGGGATTCCAGCTCGCCTTCGAAGATCACGATGTCTTCACGCAGTACACGGATCGGACGGTTACGGTGAACAGTACCCTCGATCACCATGCAGCCGGCGATGGCGCCGAACTTAGGCGAGCGGAACACGTCACGGACTTCGGCCACACCGAGGATGTTCTCGCGAACATCGCTGCCAAGCATACCGGTCAGGGCTTTCTTGACGTCTTCGATGATGTCGTAGATCACGTTGTAGTAACGCATGTCCAGACCTTCCTGCTCGACGATCTTCCGTGCGCCGGCATCGGCACGCACGTTGAAGCCGAACAGTACAGCGTTGGAAGCCAGTGCCAGGTTGGCGTCGGATTCGGTGATACCACCGACGCCGCCACCGACCACGCGCACTTGCACTTCGTCGTTGCCCAGGCCGTTCAGAGCGCCCTGCAGTGCTTCCAGCGAACCACGGACGTCGGATTTGAGGACGATGTTGAGCGTCTTCTTCTCTTCCTGACCCATGCTTTCGAAGATATTTTCCAGCTTGCCGGCGTGAGCGCGAGCCAGTTTGACTTCGCGGAACTTGCCTTGACGGAACAGAGCCACTTCACGGGCTTTCTTCTCGTCGGCAACCACGCTCATCTCGTCGCCAGCATCAGGCGTACCGTCCAGGCCGAGGATCTCGACCGGAATGGCCGGGCCCGCTTCCTTGATCGGCTTGCCGTTCTCGTCGAGCATGGCGCGCACGCGGCCGTAGTTCGAGCCGACCAGCACCATGTCGCCTTGACGCAGCGTACCGTCCTGAACCAGAACAGTCGCTACCGGGCCACGGCCCTTGTCCAGACGCGATTCAACCACGACACCACGGCCAGGAGCCGAAGGTGTTGCAGTCAGCTCGAGAACTTCGGCTTGCAGCAATACGGCTTCAAGCAGTTCGTCGACGCCGGTACCCATTTTCGCCGAGACCGGAACGAATGGAGTGTCGCCACCCCAGTCTTCGGAGGTCACGCCGTGGGCCGACAGTTCGCTACGGATGCGATCGAGATCAGCGCCCGGCTTGTCGATCTTGTTCACTGCAACTACCAGCGGAACGCCAGCAGCCTGAGCATGCTGAACAGCTTCGATGGTTTGTGGCATCACGCCGTCGTCCGCCGCAACCACCAGGATCACGATGTCGGTCGCCTTGGCACCACGGGCACGCATTGCGGTAAACGCGGCGTGACCCGGGGTGTCGAGGAAGGTGACCATGCCGCGTTCGGTTTCAACGTGGTAGGCACCGATGTGCTGGGTGATACCACCGGCTTCGCCAGCGGCTACCTTCGCACGACGGATGTAGTCGAGCAGCGAGGTCTTACCGTGGTCAACGTGACCCATTACGGTCACAACCGGCGCACGAGGAACAGCCTCACCTTCAAACTTCAGGGACTCGGCCAGGGAATCTTCCAGGGCGGTGTCGCTGACCAGGGTCACTTTGTGGCCCAGTTCTTCGGCTACCAGCTGAGCAGTTTCCTGATCAAGCACCTGGTTGATGGTCGCTGGAGTACCCAGTTTGAACATGAACTTGATGATTTCAGCAGCCTTCACCGACATCTGCTGAGCGAGATCGCCAACAGTGATGGTCTCGCCGATCTTCACTTCACGCACGACAGGGCCGGTCGGGCTCTGGAAACCGTGGGCGTTGCGTTTCTTCAGCTTGGCCTTTCCGCGACCGCCGCGACGGAAGCCATCGCTTTCTTCGTCGGTAGTGCGTGGTGCCACACGTGGCGCCGGTGCCTTTTCCTTGACCGAAGCGCGGTGCGGAGCGTTTTTGCGCTCGCCATCGCCGCCGCCACGACGATTGTTGTCGTCGGCACGTGGCTTGTCCGGACGGCGCTGTTCGTCACGCTTGCGAGTGTCGGCAGCCGGCGCAGCAGCTACAACCGGCGCGGCTTCGCGCACGGGTTCAGCGGCTGGCGCAGGCGCAGCAACAGGCTCGGCAGAAACGGTCGGTACAGCAGCAGGCTGGCGACGCGCTTCTTCTTCGGCGCGAACGCGGGCTTCTTCTTCAGCCTTTTGACGGGCAGCATTTTCTACTGCGCGACGCTCATCCAGTTCACGCTTGCGCTCGGCTTCGATTTCTTCCGGGCTACGCTGTACGAAAACTTTCTTCTTGCGGACTTCAACGCTGATGCTTTTGCTGCCAGCCACACGCAGGGTGCTGGTGGTTTTACGCTGCAGCGTGATCTTGCGTGGTTCTTCCACTTTCGCCTTGTGGCTGCTCTTCAAGTGAGTCAGCAGGGATTGCTTCTCACTGTCAGTCACATGTTCTTCGGCGGCGGTGTGCGGCAGACCTGCCTCACGCATCTGCTGCAACAGGCGCTCTACCGGTGTTTTGACCTCATCGGCCAGTTGTTTCACCGTGACTTGCGTCATGCATTTCTCTCCTCAGGCCGCGCCTAATTACTCGAACCAGTGGGCTCGGGCGGCCATGATCAACTTGCCGGCACGATCATCGTCAATGCCGTCGATGTCGAGCAGGTCGTCAATAGACTGCTCGGCCAGGTCTTCGCGGGTAATTACGCCGCGCACCGCCAGCTCCATCGCCAAATCCTTGTCCATACCCTCAAGCGAGAGCAGGTCTTCGGCCGGATGGGCGTCTGCCAGCTTTTCCTCAGTAGCGATGGCTTTGGTCAACAAGCGATCCTTGGCACGAGCACGAAGCTCGTTGACGATGTCTTCGTCAAAGCCGTCGATGTTGAGCATTTCTTCCAACGGTACGTAGGCAATCTCTTCCAGGCTGGTGAAGCCTTCGTCGACCAGCACCTGCGCCAGCTCTTCGTCGACTTCCAGCTCGTCGATGAAGTTGCGCAGGATGTCGCCGGTTTCCGCTTGTTGCTTAGCCTGGATGTCCGATTCGGTCATCACGTTCAGGGTCCAGCCAGTCAGCTGGCTCGCCAGACGCACGTTCTGACCACCACGACCGATGGCCTGAGCCAGATTGTCTGCGCCAACAGCGATGTCCATGGCGTGGGCATCTTCGTCAACGATGATGGCCGCCACTTCTGCCGGCGACATGGCATTGATCACGAACTGCGCCGGATTGTCGTCCCACAGGACGATGTCGACACGCTCGCCACCCAACTCGCCCGACACGGCCTGGACGCGCGAACCGCGCATACCGATGCACGCGCCCTGCGGGTCGATGCGCTTGTCCTTGGAGCGGACGGCGATCTTGGCGCGCGAACCCGGATCACGGGAAGCGGCCATGACTTCGATGAGGCCTTCGGCGATTTCCGGCACTTCGATACGGAACAGCTCGATCAGCATTTCCGGTGCGGTACGCGACAGAATCAGCTGCGGGCCACGGTTCTCGGTGCGGATTTCCTTGAGCAGCGCACGCAGACGCACGCCAACACGGAAGGTTTCGCGAGAAATGATGTCTTCACGAGCCAGCAACGCTTCAGCGTTATTGCCCAGATCGACGATCACGTTGTCGCGGGTCACTTTCTTCACGGTGCCGGAGATGATTTCTCCCAGGCGCTCGCGATAAGCGTCGACCACTTGAGCGCGCTCGGCTTCGCGCACTTTCTGCACGATGACCTGCTTGGCGGTCTGCGCAGCAATGCGGCCGAATTCGATGGATTCGATCTTTTCTTCGACAACGTCACCAACCTTGGCACCAGGATGCGTTTCAGCAACCTTGCTTGGCCAGGTCTCGATGGCCGGATCATCGAGATCATTCTCTTCGACGACCGTCCAGCGACGGAAGGTTTCGTAAGAACCGGTGTGGCGATTGATTTCCACACGCAGATCAACTTCGTCTTCAAAACGCTTTTTGGTAGCAGTGGCCAGAGCCAGCTCCAGCGCTTCAAAAATTACGCCTGCCGGTACGCCCTTTTCATTGGATACCGACTCAACAACCAGCAGTACTTCTTTGCTCATCGTACGCCTCGCCTTTCGCAAGCCATTGGATCCGCGGGATCCGCGTCTCAGTCAAAACTGGGAATAATGTTGGCCTTGTCGATCATATCGATCGGCAACAGGAACTCATGGTCATCTACCTGCACCACAACATCCTGTTCTTCTACACCGCGCAGAAGGCCCTGAAAGTTGCGTCGTCCTTCAAAAGGCGAGCGCAACCTGATCTTTACTTGTTCACCGGCAAATTTGGCAAACTGCTCAAGAGTGAACAGTGGGCGTTCCATGCCAGGCGAGGAAACTTCAAGGGTGTATTCAACGGAAATGGGATCTTCAACATCCAGCACACCGCTGATCTGACGGCTGACGATGGCGCAATCGTCCACCAGCACGCCGCCTTCCTTATCGATATAAACGCGCAACATTGAGTGACGACCTTGAGCCGAGAACTCAATACCCCAGCATTCATAGCCCAGGGCCACGACCACCGGGGCCAGCAAGGCCTGCAACTCTTCTAGCTTGCTCGACACCTGAACCCCCTCGTGCATGTATGTGCATGCTTTGCAAAATAAAAAAATGGGCGAAACGCCCATCCTTGAAACGCCGTCGAACAGCGGCGTTGAAAGTGTCCAGCTAACAAAAAGCCCCTTAAAAGGGGCTCCTTAAACTGGTTGCGGGGGCCGGATTTGAACCGACGACCTTCGGGTTATGAGCCCGACGAGCTACCAGACTGCTCCACCCCGCGACAAAGCTGGGGCGGAAGTATACGACCGATCCCTGACAGGGTCAATGTAACCTTCCACCTGCAAGAAAGCCCGCAACAGCGGGCTCTCCTGACTAATTGGTACCGAGAAGGGGACTCGAACCCCTACACCCTATGGGCACAACCACCTCAAGGTTGCGTGTCTACCAATTCCACCACCTCGGCAATACTACGTTTGAAACCCTTCTTACTTCTGCTCTTGAGCTGGAGGCACGTCAGTCGCTGGAGTAGCCGACTTTTGCTCTTGAAGCACCGGTACATCATCAGAAGCCGGTTGTTGCTTTGGAACTTCCAACACTGCCGGATTTGGCAAACCTGCTTGAGTCAGCTGATGAGCCTTCTCTTTAGCAAAGTATCCTAACCCCAAGCTGGTTATGAAGAAACCGGCGGCAAGTATAGCAGTAAACTTACTAAGAAAGGTAGAGGAACCTTGGCTTCCGAACACAGTATTTGAAGCACCTGCTCCGAAAGACGCGCCAGCGTCCGCACCCTTACCCTGCTGCAGCAAAACCAGAGCAACTACGCCCAATGCACCCAGCAGATGAAAAACGACTACGACTGTTTCCAGCATTTTTTCAGTTTCCGCGGCGCGACAGATCGCACCGAACTCATCTGCATTCAGGAAAGCTCCACCAATGAGCCCCCCATCGATATCCGGCATGCCGAACAGTTCGACCGCATTGGCCGCCTTCACGCTGCCGCCGTATAGAAGCCGCACATTTCGCGCGACTTCAGAATTCTCTGCCGCCAACTGCTCGCGAATGGCTTTATGCACATCCTGAGCCTGCTGCGGCGTTGCAGTCAGCCCGGTACCAATGGCCCAGACCGGCTCGTAAGCGATCACTGCATTGGCAAAAGCACCTACACCCAGCTCCTCGATGATACTGCCCAGCTGACGCCCGACAACCTCAAGAGTCTTTCCGGCTTCGCGCTGCTCCAGGGTTTCCCCTACACACAACACCGGAATCAAGCCACATGCCTGTGCCGCTGCGAACTTGCGATTCAGCATTCCGTCTCGCTCGCCCATGATCTGGCGGCGTTCGGAGTGCCCGACAAGCACCAGGGAACAACCTGCATCCACCAACTGACTCGGTGCAATTTCACCGGTCAACGCACCCTGCATCGATTCCACCGCAGAATTCTGCGCGCCGACCGAAATCGACTTTCCTTTCAAGCCATCAATCACTTGATTGATATGCAGGCAAGGCGGGAATACCGCGACATCAACACCGCTTGGCAAGGCCAGATGACGAAGGCCATTGATCAGCTCAGCGACGCTGGCGCGGGTACCGTGCATCTTCCAGTTACCAGCTACCATAGGGCGACGCATGCTGTACCTCGTCGGTCAAAGTGGGCGCAGATGTTACCCAACACAATCATGGCTGGCAAGCCGTATCAGGCAGAAACTTCAGTTACCAGTTTTGCCAGTTCTTCGGCATAGCTGCGAACCTGGGTTTCGTCCTCGCCTTCGACCATGACACGCACCAGAGGCTCCGTCCCGGACTTGCGCAAAAGCACACGCCCACGCCCCGCCATTGCCTCGGTCACACGCTTGCTGGCTTCCTTGACAGCCGGGTGATCGAGCGGACTGTCGCCACCGCCGAAACGGACATTGATCAACACCTGAGGGCACTTGCGCAACGCCTGACGGGTTTGCGCCAGACCTTCGTTTCGGGCTTTCAGCGCCATCAACACCTGCAGGGCCGCGATGATCGCGTCACCTGTCGTGGTGTGATTGAAGCAGACGACATGCCCCGAGTTCTCGCCACCAACCTGCCAGTTACGCTCCAGCAATTCGGCAATCACATAACGGTCGCCGACGTTCGCACGCACGAAAGGAATACCCAGATCCGCCAGAGCCAGCTCCAGACCAAGATTGCTCATCAGCGTGCCGACCACGCCACCCTGCAATTTGCCACGCTCATGCAGGTCACGGGCAATAATGAAGATCAGCTCGTCACCATCGACTATCGCACCGGTATGGTCGACCATTAGCACGCGGTCACCGTCGCCATCGAACGCGATCCCCAGATCAGCGTGCTCGGCAAGCACCGCCGCCTGCAACGGCCCCATATGAGTGGAGCCGCAGTTGTCGTTAATGTTCAGCCCGTTCGGTTGCGCGGACAGCACGACGACCTCGGCACCCAGCTCGCGGAATACGCTCGGCGCGACTTTATAGGTTGCCCCGTGCGCACAATCGATCACGATCTTGAGACCGGCAAAACTGGTGTTGGTCGGCACACTGCTTTTGCAGAACTCGATGTAGCGGCCGGAGGCATCGTTGATTCGCGATACCTTGCCGATCTTGCTCGACTCGACAACGGTCATTGGCGTATCGAGCAACTCCTCGATCATCAGTTCGAGCTCGTCCGGCAATTTGGTGCCCCTGCCGGAGAAAAACTTGATGCCATTGTCATCGTGCGGGTTGTGCGAAGCACTGATCACGATACCGGCTTCAGCCTGGAAGGTACGCGCCAGATAAGCAATGGCAGGCGTCGGCATTGGGCCGAGCAACATGACATCGGCGCCTGCCGATGTCAGGCCGGCTTCCAGCGCCGATTCGAACATGTAGCCGGAAATTCGCGTGTCCTTGCCGACGAGCACCTTGCAGGCACCCATTTTTCGGAATGCCATACCCGCAGCCCAGCCGAGCTTGAGCATGAAGTCAGGAGTAATCGGGTATTCACCGACACGACCACGAATGCCGTCGGTACCAAAGTATTTCTTGCTCATAAGTGCTCCATCATTCTTATTCGGCTGATTCCACGGCCGCGATCATGCGCACGACATCCACCGTTTCTGCCACATCATGGACGCGCAATATACGTGCGCCTTTGACCGATGCCAGTGCGGCCAGGGCCAGACCACCGTACAGACGTTCGCCCACCGGGCGGTTCAGGGCCTGTCCGATCATGCTTTTTCGCGAAACGCCCACCAGCAGAGGTCGCCCCAATGCATGGAGGGCTTCCATGTGCCTGAACAAGCTTAGATTGTGCTGAAGGGTTTTGGCGAAACCGAAGCCAGGATCGAGGATGATCCGTTCGGCGGGTATGCCGACCGAGGCGCATCGCTCCATACGCTCGGCGAGAAACTCCCCCACTTCACGAGTCACATCCTGATAGTGCGGATTGTCCTGCATGTTGCCGGGCTCTCCCAGCATATGCATCAGGCAGACTGGCAATCCGGTGGCCGCAGCGGCATCCAGTGCACCGTCACGCTGCAACGAACGCACATCATTGATCAGGCCCGCCCCCAGACGCGCAGTTTCCCGCATGACAGCCGGAGTGGATGTATCGACCGAAATGATCACATCGAGTTCGCGATTGATCAGCTCGACGATCGGCGCCACTCGCTCAAGCTCCTCGAGTGGAGAAACCGCACGAGCGCCAGGACGGGTTGACTCTCCTCCAACATCGATCAGCGTCGCACCGGCCAACACCATTGCCTCGGCATGACGCAGGGCCGCATCAAGCTGGCTGTATCGGCCACCATCGGAGAAGGAATCGGGAGTGACATTGAGAATGCCCATGACATGCGTCCGGGCCAAATCAAGAACCCGGTTGCCGCAAGGCAACCGGGTCAGGGACTGTACAGAAGTCATTTCAAACCTTAAACGTCAGCAGCCGGACCGCCAATCGGTGTTTCCGGACGCTCATCCTGAACCACCGGAGGAGGCGTGCCAGTGCCGGTGCCGCCCGACCAGTCACGAGGTTCGCGAGGCGTGCGACCCGCCATGATGTCGTCGATCTGTTCAGCATCGATCGTCTCGTACTTCATCAAGGCATCTGCCATGGCATCGAGCTTGTCACGATTGTCGGTCAGGATCTGCTTGGCGGTGCCGTAGCACTGATCGATGATGCTGCGCACTTCCGAGTCGATCAGCTTGGCCGTTTCGCCCGAGAAACTAGCGTTCTGACCGCCACCACCACGACCGAGGAACACCTCGCCCTCTTCTTCCGCATACATCAACGGACCGAGTTTTTCAGACAGGCCCCACTTGGTCACCATGTTCCGTGCAATCTGGCTGGCACGCATGATGTCGTTGGAGGCGCCAGTGGTCACACCGTCGAAGCCCAGGGTCATTTCCTCAGCGATACGGCCGCCGTACAGCGAGCAGATCTGGCTGATCAGCGCGCGCTTGGACAGGCTGTAACGATCTTCTTCCGGCAGGAACATTGTCACACCCAACGCACGACCGCGCGGGATGATCGACACCTTGTAGACCGGATCATGCTCGGGCACAACGCGACCGACGATAGCGTGACCCGCTTCGTGGTAGGCAGTGTTCTGCTTTTCTTTCTCGGACATGACCATGGATTTGCGCTCGGCGCCCATCATGATCTTGTCTTTGGCCAGTTCGAATTCCTTCATCTCGACGATGCGCTTGCCGGCACGGGCAGCGAACAGCGAAGCCTCGTTGACCAGGTTGGCCAGGTCAGCACCGGAGAAGCCCGGAGTACCACGCGCAATAACGGCCGGAGCAACGTCGTCACCCATTGGCACTTTACGCATGTGCACCTTGAGGATCTGCTCGCGACCACGGATGTCCGGCAGACCGACCACTACCTGACGGTCGAAACGGCCCGGACGCAGCAGCGCCGGGTCCAGCACGTCAGGACGGTTGGTTGCAGCGATGACGATGATGCCGTCATTCATTTCGAAGCCGTCCATCTCCACCAGCAACTGGTTGAGAGTCTGCTCGCGCTCGTCGTGACCGCCACCCATGCCGGCGCCACGATGGCGACCAACGGCGTCGATCTCGTCGATGAAGATAATGCAGGGTGCGTGCTTCTTGGCCTGTTCGAACATATCGCGAACACGGCTTGCACCGACACCGACGAACATTTCGACGAAGTCGGAACCGGAGATGGTGAAGAACGGCACCTTGGCTTCGCCGGCAATCGCTTTGGCCAGCAAGGTTTTACCGGTGCCCGGAGGACCAACCATCAGCACGCCGCGAGGAATGCGACCGCCCAGGCGCTGGAACTTGCCCGGATCACGGAGGAACTCGACCAGCTCACCAACTTCTTCCTTGGCTTCGTCGCAACCGGCAACGTCAGCCAGGGTGGTTTTCACCTGATCTTCGGACAGCAGACGCGCCTTGCTCTTGCCAAAGCTCATCGGCCCGCCCTTGCCGCCCGCACCGCCCTGCATCTGGCGCATGAAGAACATGAACACCGCGATGATCACCAGGATCGGGAAGCTGGCTACCAGAAGCTGGGTCCAGATGCTTTGCTGCTCAGGCTGCTTGCCTTCGACCACAACGTGATTGTCGACCAGATCGCCGATCAGGCCATTGTCCTGGATTGCCGGACGAATGGTCTTGAAGCTGTCGCCATCGTTGCGCTTGCCGGTAATCACGTAGCCGTCGACGGCCACGCGCTCGACCTTGCCATCCTTGACCTGCTGGATGAAGTCGGAATAGTTGAGGGTCTGCGGCTCGTTAGGGCTGGAGAAGTTGTTCATCACCGTCACCAGGACAGCCGCGATGATCAACCACAGGATCAGATTCTTTGCCATATCGTTCAATTAACTACCCTCTGAAGCAAGCTCCGCTACTGGCGCGCGCTTCGCATGATATTCACCGGCCTAACTTACTACATTACCTACAGCTCTGGCAGGCGCCGTCTGTAACCCTTTGTGAAACACTTTCTACACAATATTCGCTTATGCATGCAGGGCGAAATACGAAAAACCTATCACCCCGCCAAAAAACCTCGTTTTACTCGCTGCGACCTCGATAACCCCAAGCCAGCATGTATTGCTCGCGGGAACTGTCGCGGGAAGAGTCCGGCTTGATCATCTGGACCTTGTCGAATTTCCGACGAGCGTCCTTCAGGTAAACATCGAACCCTTCGCCCTGAAAAATCTTGATCAGGAAATTACCGCCCGGCTTGAGAATCCGCTCGGCCAGGTCAAGCGCCAGCTCGCAGAGAAACATGGCTTTCGGCATATCTACGGCAGGCGTACCACTCATATTGGGGGCCATATCGGAAATCACAAGGTCCACCTGTGAATTACCCACCGCCTCAAGGATTTGAGCGAGCACTTCATCCTGAGTGAAATCCCCCTGAATGAAGGTCACGTCCGGAATGCTGTCCATTTCCAGGATGTCCGAGGCAATCAGACGCCCCTGGCCACCGATCAGCCGGCTGGTGACCTGAGACCAGCCGCCGGGCGCCGCGCCCAAGTCGACCACGCTCATGCCTGGACGGATCAGTTTGTATTTCTCCTGGACTTCCAGAAGCTTGTAACTCGCACGCGAGCGGTAGCCATCCTTCTGCGCCTGCTTCACATAAGGATCGTTGACATGTCGTTTCAGCCAACCAAGGCTTGTCTTGGAACGCGCCATTGGGCACCTCGTTGATTAGGGTCGTGATTAATTGGGCGGATCCACGAGCCCTCGGGTAAAATGGCCGCCATTTTACAGAATCCAGACGAAAGGGTCAGATTATGCCGCTCACTCCAGAGCAGAAGAAACAGTACAAATCCATCGGCCACCACCTCAAACCAGTTTTGACGGTAGCTGACAACGGTTTGACTGAGGGTGTTTTAGCCGAACTCGAACGCGCATTGGCGGATCACGAGCTGATCAAGATCAAGCTCAACATCCTCGATCGCGAGGCGCGCCTGGCGTCCGTTGCAGAGCTGTGCAAGGTCGGCAAGGCCGATCTGGTTCAGGTCATCGGCAAGATGGCACTGATTTATCGCAAGAACTTCAGCGTCAACAAGCAGCTGTCGAACGTCCATCGCTTCAAGTGATGGCAAGGGTCAAGGGTGTGCTTCGCGCACCCTGCCACTCCACCCCGGCACCGGTTGCAACACCAGTACCAGTCCGGAAAAGCCCAGAACAAGATAACTGAACACCTGCCAGCGCTGCGCATCCGGCCAGCCGACACGCACTGCGACATACATCGCACTCGCATACAACGCCATCAGCAGCACTTGCCCGCGAAAATCCCGCCATAGACTGGCAAGGCCTTCGGCCCGTACCAGCACCAAAGCCTGAAAAACCACACACACGGCAGCAAAACCCACCACCGGCACTTCGAACGCACTGGCGACTTCGTCGATCAGCAGCGGTGCCAGGCCAATCTGACCCAGCACCGGCCGCAGACCAAGGTGCACCAGCCATAATCCGCCGACCCACAACATCTGGGTCAGTTGCCAGAGCATGGCGCCCGCATGCAGCGGGCGCCCTGTTTCAGATGTGACGGACTTCGACAATCTCATACTCGATATCGCCGCCCGGCGTTTTCACGACGACCGTGTCGCCCTCTTCCTTGGCAATCAAGGCGCGGGCGATCGGCGAGCCGACCGAAATCTTGCCGAGCTTGATGTCCGCCTCGTCTTCACCAACGATCTGGTAAGTCACGCTTTCATCGGTCTCGACGTTGGCAATTTCGACGGTAGTGCCAAAAATCACCTTGCCAGTGTGCGGAATGGTCGTCACATCGATGATCACGGCATTCTGCATGCGACCTTCGATGTCACGGATCCGCGCCTCGACCATGCCCTGCTGTTCGCGGGCGGCATGGTATTCGGCGTTTTCCTTCAAGTCACCCAACTCGCGGGCCGTACCGATGTCCTGACTGAGCTTCGGACGAACGACCTTGGTCAGATGAGCGTGTTCCTCTTCCAGGGCTTTCGCGCCCTGGACGGTCATTGGGTATTTATTCATGCCTTCAATCCTGCGTGTAGATCCTGCAAGCGGCGCACGGTCTTCTCGGGACCGAACTTCAGCGCTTCGCAGATGGCTTCGCCAGCAGCAATGGTGGTGGTGCAGTAGATCTTGTGCTGCAAGGCGTTACGACGAATGGAGTAAGAGTCGGCGATCGACTGACGACCTTCGGTGGTGTTGATGATCAGCGTGACTTCGTCATTCTTGATCATGTCGACCACGTGCGGACGACCCTCGGTCACCTTGTTCACGCGACGCACTTTCAGGCCTGCAGCCTCGATCAGCTTGGCAGTGCCGGCAGTGGCGACCACTTCGAAGCCCAAGTTGATCAGATCACGAGCCACACCTGCAACCAGAGGCTTGTCGTCATCACGTACGCTGATGAATGCGGTACCGCCGGTCGGCAGTACTTCGCTCGCACCCATCTGGGCTTTTGCAAACGCTTCGCCGAAGGTGTCGCCGACGCCCATCACTTCACCGGTGGACTTCATCTCAGGGCCGAGGATCGGGTCAACGCCAGGGAATTTGGCGAACGGGAACACCGCCTCTTTCACGCTGTAGAAGTTCGGGATGATTTCCTTGGTGAAGCCGATTTCCTTCAGGGTTTTTCCAGCCATCACGCGAGCCGCGATCATGGCCAGGGAAACACCGATGCACTTCGACACGAACGGTACGGTACGGGAAGCACGCGGGTTGACTTCGATGACGCAGATGTCTTCGCCTTGCAGCGCCAGCTGAACGTTCATCAGGCCGACCACGCCCAGCTCCAGGGCCATTTTCTTGACCTGTTCGCGCATCTCGTCCTGGATGTGCGCCGGCAGCGAGTACGGCGGCAGCGAGCACGCGGAGTCACCGGAGTGAACGCCCGCCTGTTCGATGTGCTGCATGATCGCGCCGATCACTACGTCCTTGCCGTCGCAGACCGCATCCACGTCCATCTCGATGGCGCAGTTGAGGAAGTGGTCGAGCAGCACCGGGCTGTCGTTCGACACTTGCACCGCGTCACGCAGGTAACGCTTGAGTTCTTCTTCCTTGTAGACGATTTCCATCGCCCGGCCGCCCAATACGTAGGACGGGCGCACCACCAGCGGGTAACCGATCTTCGCGGCAGCGCGAACGGCTTCGTCTTCGCTGCGCACGGTGGCGTTTGGCGGCTGACGCAGGTTCAGACGCTCAACCATCTGCTGGAAGCGCTCACGGTCTTCGGCACGGTCGATGGCGTCGGGGCTGGTGCCGATGATCGGCACGCCGGCCGCCTCGAGGGCACGAGCCAGTTTCAGTGGAGTCTGGCCGCCGTACTGGACGATCACGCCTTTCGGCTTCTCGACACGGCAGATTTCCAGCACGTCTTCCAGGGTTACCGGCTCGAAGTACAGACGGTCGGAAGTGTCGTAGTCAGTGGAAACGGTTTCCGGGTTGCAGTTGACCATGATGGTTTCATAGCCGTCTTCGCGCAGGGCGAGAGCGGCGTGTACGCAGCAGTAGTCGAACTCGATGCCCTGGCCGATACGGTTCGGACCGCCACCCAGAATCATGATCTTGTCGCGGCCGGACGGCGCGGCTTCGCACTCTTCCTCGTAAGTCGAGTACAGGTAAGCGGTGTCGGTGGCGAACTCGGCGGCGCAGGTATCGACGCGCTTGTAGACCGGGAACACTTCCAGCTTTTGACGGTGAGTGCGCAGGTTCTTCTCGGTGACGCCCAGCAGCTTGGCCAGACGCTGGTCGGAGAAGCCTTTGCGCTTGAGCTTGAACATCAGGTCGCGGTCGATAGCGGACAGACCGAGGGTCTTGACCTTCTCTTCGTCCTTGATCAGATCTTCGATCTGCACCAGGAACCACGGGTCGATCATGTTCATGCCGAAAATTTCTTCGACAGTCATGCCGGCACGGAAAGCGTCCGCCACGTACCAGATACGCTCGGCGCCCGGCACAGTCAGCTCGCGCTTGAGCACGCTCATGCTTTCCGGATTGCTCAGGTCGACTTTCTCGTCCAGACCGCAAACGCCCACTTCCAGGCCGCGCAGGGCTTTCTGCAGGGATTCCTGGAAGGTACGGCCGATGGCCATGACTTCACCAACCGACTTCATTTGAGTGGTCAGGCGAGCGTCAGCGTTGGCGAACTTCTCGAAAGCGAAGCGCGGCAGCTTGGTCACGACGTAGTCGATGGACGGCTCGAAAGACGCCGGGGTCTTGCCGCCGGTGATGTCGTTCGACAGCTCGTCGAGGGTGTAGCCGACTGCCAGTTTGGCCGCGACCTTGGCAATCGGGAAACCGGTGGCTTTCGAAGCCAGGGCCGACGAACGCGAAACACGCGGGTTCATTTCGATCACGACCATACGGCCGGTATTCGGGCAGATACCGAACTGAACGTTGGAACCGCCGGTCTCGACGCCAATCTCGCGCAGTACCGCCAGCGAGGCGTTACGCAGGATCTGGTATTCCTTGTCGGTCAGGGTCTGGGCTGGAGCCACGGTGATCGAGTCACCGGTGTGCACGCCCATCGGGTCGAAGTTTTCGATCGAGCAGACGATGATGCAGTTGTCCTTTTTGTCGCGGACAACTTCCATTTCATATTCTTTCCAGCCGATCAGCGATTCGTCGATCAGCAGTTCCTTGGTCGGCGACAGGTCCAGACCACGGGCGCAGATTTCTTCGAACTCTTCACGGTTGTAAGCGATACCGCCACCGGTGCCGCCCATGGTGAAGGACGGACGGATGATGCACGGGAAGCCCAGGCGCTCGAGCACCGCGTTGGCTTCTTCCATGCTGTGGGCGATACCGGAACGCGGGCATTCCAGACCGATGGCTTTCATCGCTTTGTCGAAACGCGAACGGTCTTCAGCCTTGTCGATGGTGTCGGCGTTGGCGCCGATCATCTCTACGCCGAACTTCTCCAGAACGCCTTCGCGCTCCAGGTCCAGGGCACAGTTCAGAGCGGTCTGGCCGCCCATGGTTGGCAGCACCGCATCCGGACGCTCTTTTTCGATGATCTTGGCAACGGTCTGCCATTTGATCGGCTCGATGTAGGTGGCGTCGGCCATGTCCGGATCGGTCATGATGGTGGCCGGGTTGGAGTTCACCAGGATGACGCGATAACCCTCTTCGCGCAGGGCTTTACAGGCCTGGGCGCCGGAGTAGTCGAATTCGCAGGCCTGGCCGATAACGATCGGGCCAGCGCCGAGAATCAGGATGCTTTTAATGTCTGTACGTTTTGGCATGGGTTTGTCACTCAAATCCGCAGGTCAGTCGGCAAGCCGTCTTGATCGATTTCTGAAGTCCCGAGGGGGCCGCCGGTTCCGGGGCCGCCCTCGAGGGGCTTCTCGCTACAGTCTCAAGGCGAGCGCTTAGCGTCGCTTGGCCATCTCGTTGATGAAGCGGTCAAACAGGGGGGCCACATCGTTCGGGCCCGGGCTCGCTTCAGGGTGACCCTGGAAGCTGAACGCGCTCTTGTCGGTGCGTTCGATGCCTTGCAGGGTGCCGTCGAACAGCGATTTGTGGATCGCGCGGACGTTGGCTGGCAGGGTCGCTTCGTCAACCGCAAAACCGTGGTTCTGGCTGGTGATCATCACAACGCCAGTGTCCAGATCCTGAACCGGGTGGTTGGCACCGTGGTGGCCGTGGCCCATTTTCAGGGTCTTGGCGCCGGAGGCCAGGGCCAGCAGCTGGTGGCCGAGGCAGATGCCGAACACCGGAATTTCGGTTTCCAGCACTTCCTTGATCGCCTTGATCGCGTAGTCGCAAGGCTCCGGATCGCCAGGGCCGTTGGACAGGAACACGCCATCCGGATTCAGGGCCAGCACGTCGGCCGCCGGGGTTTGCGCCGGCACCACGGTCACACGGCAACCGCGCTCGACCAGCATGCGCAGGATGTTGACCTTGACGCCGTAGTCGTAGGCAACCACGTGGTAAGGCAGCTCGGAGGCTTCGATGGTCGCGTGGCTGTCGGTTTTCAGATCCCAGACAGTGGAGCGCCATTCGTATTGGGTCTTGGTGCTGACGACTTTCGCCAGGTCCATGCCCTTCAGGCCCGGGAAGCCTTGCGCAGCGGCGATGGCTGCTTCTTCGGAGATGTTGTCGCCGGCCATGATGCAGCCGTTCTGTGCGCCTTTTTCACGCAGGATGCGGGTCAGGCGACGGGTGTCGATACCGGCGATTGCCACAACGTTGTTGGCTTTCAGGTAGTCGGACAGAGACATCGTGTTACGCCAGTTGCTCGCTACCAGCGGCAGGTCACGGATGACCAGGCCAGCGGACCAGACGCGATTGGACTCGGCGTCTTCCGGCGTGGTGCCGGTGTTGCCGATGTGCGGGTAAGTCAGGGTAACGATCTGTTGGGCGTAGGAAGGATCGGTAAGGATTTCCTGATAGCCGGTCATTGCGGTGTTGAACACCACCTCACCAACGGTCTGACCGTCGGCTCCAATGGCTTCGCCGCGAAAAATGCTGCCATCAGCAAGGGCGAGTATGGCTGGCTTAGTCAAGAAGACCTCCCGTAAATAACGCATGAAAGGGCAATCGCAGGTTGTAAAAAAGCGGAGTGACGTATGGACACGTCACCCCGCTTCTTCACTGAATTATTCTGCGCGCTTTTAGTGGACACACTAAAGCTGTAGCTTACAGAAAAAGGGATTTTTGGTCTACCGCCAATGAGCCCGAAAGGCCGGAGAATGCGACAGGGCGTCGCCAGGCGGAGCAAAACCGGCACAAACAGGGCGTTTGCGCCGGGTTCAAACAAGGTTCAACGCAGGTCGAGCACGTCCTGCATGTCGTAAAGACCCGGCTCGCGAGCATCCAGCCACAACGCTGCACGCACGGCACCCTTGGCAAACGTCATGCGGCTCGAAGCCTTGTGGGTGATCTCCAGGCGCTCGCCCTCACAGGCGAACAGCACCGTGTGATCGCCCACCACATCACCACCTCGAACAGTGGCGAAACCGATGGTTTCACGCTCACGCGCACCGGTGTGGCCTTCGCGACCATAGACCGCGACCTTCTGCAGATCACGATCCAGTGCACCGGCGATCACTTCACCCATGCGCAGGGCCGTACCCGACGGCGCATCGATCTTGTGACGGTGATGGGCTTCGATGATTTCAATGTCCGCATCATCACCCAGCACGCGAGCCGCCATGTCGAGCAGCTTCAGCGACAGATTGACGCCAACGCTGAAGTTGGCCGCGAACACGATCGGAATGTCCTTGCCCGCTTCGGCCAGCAACTGTTTCTGGGCAGCATCCAGCCCGGTCGTGCCGATCACCATCGCCTTGCCGGCCTTGCGGCAGAAGGCCAGGTTTTTCAGCATGACTTCCGGCAGGGTGAAGTCGATCAAGACATCGAACTCTTCCGCCACCGATTCCAGATTCCCGGACAACGGCACGCCGATTCGACCGAGCGAAGCCAGCTCACCGGCATCCACCCCGATCAGCGTACTGCCAGGGCGAACGATGGCCGCCGTCAAACCGGTCAGCGGCGCGCGCTGCTGCACGGCCTCGACCAGAATCTTGCCCATGCGCCCGGCGGCGCCCATCACAGCTATACGTCGCATGCCGACTCCTTAAAGATCGCCGAAGAAGCGCTTCACGCCATCGAACCAACCGGTGGTTTTCGGCGAGTGGCTGTTGTCGTCCGCCAGGGAGCTGCGGAACTCTTCGAGCAATTCACGCTGACGACGGTTCAGATTGACCGGAGTCTCGACCGCCACACGACACATCAGGTCGCCTGCACCACCGCCACGCACCGGCGCCACGCCTTTACCGCGTACGCGGAACTGCTTGCCGGTCTGAGTCCCCTCAGGGATCTTCAGTTTGACGCGACCGTCGAGGGTCGGGATTTCCAGCTCGCCACCCAGCGCCGCATCGACGAAGCTGATCGGCACTTCGCAGAACAGATGCTTGCCGTCACGCTGGAAGATCGCGTGCTCGCGCACGTTGATCACCACATACAGGTCGCCGGTCGGGCCACCCTGAGTACCCGCCTCGCCTTCGCCGGACAGACGAATGCGGTCACCGGTATCGACACCGGCCGGCACTTTGACGGAGAGGGTTTTGTATTCTTCAACGCGGCCGTCACCGTGGCAGGAGTCGCACGGATCGGAAATGATCTTGCCTTGCCCATGGCAGCGCGGGCAGGTCTGCTGCACCGAGAAGAAGCCTTGCTGCATGCGCACCTGGCCGATGCCGCCGCAGGTCGGGCACGTCGATGGCGACGAACCTTTCTTGGCGCCCGAACCATCGCATGGTTTGCAGTTGACCAGTGTCGGAACGCGGATATTCACGGTGGTACCGCGCACCGCTTCTTCCAGGTTCAGCTCCAGGGTGTAGCGCAAATCGCTGCCACGCTGGGCGCCACCACGGGAACCACCGCGACCACCACCGAAGAAGTCACTGAAGACATCACCGAAAATATCGGAGAAGTTCTGACCGCCGAAACCGGCACCGCCGCCACCCATGCTTGGGTCCACGCCGGCATGGCCGTACTGGTCGTACGCCGCGCGCTTGCTGGAGTCGGACAATACTTCGTAGGCCTCGTTGGCCTCTTTGAACAGCTCTTCCGATGCTTTGTCATCGGGATTACGGTCCGGGTGATGCTTCATCGCCAGACGGCGATAGGCCTTCTTCAGGTCTGCGTCGCTGGAGCCACGCTCAACACCCAACACTTCGTAATAGTCACGCTTTGCCATAAGTCTTTGCACTCTTAAGGACGTCCGGCAAACCCCTCCTGAGCTTCGCCAAACTCGTTGAGCCCCAATACAGGCCCGGACCCAACTCACGTCAATTCAACGATCCTGGTCTTTGATTCTTGCGGTACTTGCGGCGCGAAAAGCAGGAGCATTTCCGGCCATACCGCCAACACGCGAAGCTTGTCGCATGCTGTAAAAATTCGCGTATTCCAGATACGCCAACGCGGGAGCAAGCTCCCGCGCGGCGACATCCTACCAGTCAGTGCCCAAAGGCAGTCAACCGGCCGACCAACAACTTACTTGTGGTCTTTGACTTCTTCGAACTCGGCATCGACAACATCGTCAGCCTTTTTCAGCTTTCTCTGCGTGCGGTGCCGCGCCTTCGGCAGGCTGAGCCTGTTCGGCGTACATCTTCTGGGCAACCGGAGCCGAGACTTTCGACAGCTCTTCAACCTTGGCGTCGATGGCAGCCTTGTCGTCGCCTTTGACGGCGGCTTCCAGGGCAACCACAGCGGCTTCGATTGCAGTCTTCTCTTCTGCAGTCACTTTGTCGCCAGCGTCAGCGATCATCTTGCGAGTCGAGTGAACCAGTGCATCACCCTGGTTACGGGCAGCGGCCAGCTCTTCGAACTTGCGGTCTTCCTCGGCGTTCAGCTCGGCGTCGCGCACCATCTTCTGGATTTCTTCATCCGACAGACCGGAGTTGGCCTTGATGGTGATCTTCTGCTCTTTGCCGGTCGCCTTGTCTTTCGCGCCGACATGCAGGATGCCGTTGGCGTCGATGTCGAAGGTCACTTCGATCTGCGGAACACCACGTGGTGCTGGTGGAATCTCGGCCAGGTCGAACTTGCCCAGGGACTTGTTCTGTGCGGCTTGCTTGCGCTCACCTTGCAGGACGTGAATGGTCACGGCGCCCTGGTTGTCGTCGGCAGTCGAGAACACTTGCGATTTCTTGGTAGGAATCGTGGTGTTTTTCTCGATCAGCGCGGTCATCACGCCGCCCATGGTTTCGATACCCAGGGTCAGCGGGCTGACGTCGAGCAGCAGAACGTCTTTCACGTCACCAGCCAGAACGGCGCCCTGGATGGCAGCACCCATGGCAACGGCTTCGTCCGGGTTCACGTCTTTACGAGCTTCTTTACCGAAGAAATCGGTAACTGCCTTCTGCACCAGAGGCATACGAGTCTGGCCACCGACCAGAATCACATCGTCAATTTTGCTGGCGTCGATGCCGGCGTCTTTCAGAGCGATGCGGCATGGCTCGATGGTACGGTTCACCAGATCTTCAACCAGCGACTCGAGCTTGGCACGGGAGATCTTCACGTTCAGGTGCTTAGGACCGGTCGCATCTGCTGTGATGTACGGCAGGTTGACGTCGGTCGACTGCGAAGAAGACAGCTCGATCTTGGCTTTCTCGGCGGCTTCTTTCAGACGCTGCAGGGCCAGAGGATCGTTCTTCAGGTCCATGCCGGACTCTTTCTTGAACTCGTCGACGAGGTAGTCGATCAGACGCATGTCGAAGTCTTCACCACCCAGGAAGGTGTCACCGTTGGTGGCCAGCACTTCGAACTGGTGCTCGCCGTCAACTTCAGCGATTTCGATCACGGAAACGTCGAAGGTACCACCACCCAGGTCGTAAACGATCACGGTGTGATCGCCCTTGGCTTTGTCCATACCGTAAGCCAGAGCAGCTGCGGTTGGTTCGTTGATGATACGTTTTACGTCCAGACCGGCGATGCGACCGGCGTCTTTAGTCGCCTGACGCTGGCTGTCGTTGAAGTAGGCCGGAACGGTGATCACCGCTTCGGTCACTGCTTCGCCGAGGTAGTCTTCGGCGGTCTTCTTCATTTTCTTCAGGACTTCGGCGCTGATTTGCGGCGGAGCCATCTGCTTGCCGGAGGCCTCGACCCAAGCGTCACCATTGTTGGCCTTGACGATCTTGTAAGGCACCAGCTTGATGTCTTTCTGCACGACTTCTTCGTCGAAGCGGCGGCCGATCAGACGCTTCACCGCGAACAGTGTGTTGTGCGGGTTGGTCACAGCCTGACGCTTGGCGGACTGGCCAACCAGGATTTCGCCATCGTTGGCGTAAGCAATGATCGACGGCGTGGTACGCGCGCCTTCGGCGTTTTCAATAACTTTGGCTACGCCGTTTTCCAGCACGGAGACGCAGGAGTTGGTAGTCCCCAGGTCGATACCGATAATTTTGCCCATGTTCACTCTCCCGAAACTTTGGATTTGGTTGCCGCAGCAGTGGTGGCTAACTGCGGTAATACTTAAACGCTTGACTTCTAAATGGGGGCCTTCCGGCTAATTTCAAGCCTTCTCGTCAATCGAAGGCGAAACTGGCGCCGGCGCCTTGCTGACCACGACCATCGCCGGACGCAGCAGGCGACCGTTGAGCTGGTAGCCCTTCTGGAAAACTTTCAGAACGCTGTTCGGTTCCAGGTCAGCACTTTCCTGCATGGCCATTGCCTGATGTTCCACGGCGTTGAACGGCTCACCTTCCTGCGGGCTGACAGCTACAAGCTGATAGCGCTTGAGGGTGTCCTGGAACATTTTCAGGGTCAGCTCGATACCTTCGCGCATCGGACGGATGCTTTCGTCGTCCGGGCTCGACAGCTCGAGGCCGCGCTCCAGGCTGTCGACGATCGGCAGCAGGTCGCCGGCGAATTTTTCCAGCGCAAATTTGTGAGCTTTCTCTACGTCCTGCTCGGCACGGCGGCGGACGTTCTGCAGATCGGCAGCTACGCGCAGAGATTGATCCTGCGCGGCGGCCAATTGCTCTTCGAGCACTTGTACACGGGTCGCCAGGTCATCACCCGAAGCCTCGGGCGCCTGATTGGCTTCTGGATTTTGCGTATCTACTGTCTGTTCGTCAGCCATAGAATTCTCCTTTCAATATCGTCCGCGAGTTCGATTCGCGCTTCTGCCCCGGTATATGGGGCCGCAAAATCAGGCTTCAAGGGCTGACAATGATTAACCCTACAAAAAAGTGCTGCATTGTCATTCCCGGGCGCGATAAGCATTTGATCGGATCAAGCTAATCGAGCTAAGCGAGGGCATTGTCAGGCCGAAACAAAACACTGTATAAATAACCAGACCTAAAGCCTGGGAGCGGCCTTTATGCTGGTGCACCTGTCCGTACACAACTACGCCATCGTTGAACATCTCGATCTCGAACTCGATCGCGGGATGAGCGTGATTACCGGGGAAACCGGCGCCGGCAAGTCGATCATGCTCGACGCTCTCGGCCTGACCCTGGGCGACCGCGCCGACAGCGGCGTGGTGCGCCCGGGCGCCGACAAGGCCGATATCCTGGCGACCTTCGACCTGGCCGATATCCCAGAAGCCAGCGTCTGGCTGGCCGAGCGCGACCTGGAAATCGACGGCCCGTGCATCTTGCGCCGGGTCATCACCTCGGAAGGCCGCTCCCGTGGCTATATCAACGGCACGCCCTGCCCCCTCGGCGACCTCAAGGCCCTCGGCGAGCTGTTGATCGACATCCACAGCCAGCACGAACACCAATCCCTGCTCAAGACGGATACCCACCGTCGCCTGCTCGACGAGTACGCCGGCGCCACCGATCTGGCCCGACAGGTACAACTGGCCGCCCAGCGTTGGCGCCAGACCCGCCAGGAGCTGGAGCGCCTTTCCAACTCCGGCGACGAGCAACGCGCACGTCATCAACTGCTCAGCTATCAGCTCGAAGAACTGGAAAACCTCGGTCTCGGCGAGAACGAACTGGAAGACCTTGAGCAGGAACACAAGAACCTGACCAACGCCGAAACCCTGCTGGGCATCTGCCGGCAGGTGGTCGAGCAATGCAGCGAAAGCGATTCCGGCAATGTGCTGAATGCACTGACCGCCAGCCTCAATCGCCTGTCCAGCGTGAACAACTCGATCGGTGCCCTGGGCGAAGCCAGCAGCCTGCTGACCAGCGCGCAGATCCAGGTCGAAGAGGCTGTCGGCGAACTCAACCGCTTCCTCGACAACTTCGACGCCGATCCGGCGCGCCTGCAATATCTGGAAGAACGTCTTGATGCCATTTACACCCTGGCGCGCAAGCACCGGATCCAGCCGACCGAAGTCACGGAGATGCAGCAAAAACTGCTGGATGAAATCGAAACCCTGAATGCCAACGACGAATCCATCGAGCGCCTGGGCGAAGAGCTTGCTTCGTATGCCCGCCATTATCAGGAAAAGGCTCGTGAGTTGAGCGATCTGCGTCATCAGGCTGCGGGCAGTCTGGCCAGCGCAGTCGAACAGGAGATTCAACGCCTCGGCATGCCTGGAGGACGCTTCACCATCGAGTTGCGGCCCAACGCCAGCGGCGAACTCCTGCCCAACGGCCTCGAACAGGTCGAACTGCTGGTCAGCGCCAACCCTGGCCAGCCATTAAAGGCCTTGGCCAAAGTAGCCTCCGGCGGTGAACTTTCGCGGATCAGTCTGGCGATTCAGGTCATCACCGCCCAGACCTCACGCGTGCCGACGCTGGTATTCGACGAAGTGGACGTGGGCATCGGCGGACCGACGGCCGAGATTGTCGGCCAGTTGCTGCGACGCCTGGGCGAACGCGGTCAGGTCCTGACCGTTACGCACTTGCCGCAAGTGGCCGCGCAGGGCCATCAGCATTTATTTGTGCACAAGGTGCGGGGCGATCAGGCGACTCACACCGCCGTCTCGAAGCTGAGCAAAAATGACCGTATAGAAGAAGTCGCACGGATGCTCGGCGGCATCGATCTGACCAAAGAGTCTCTGGCACACGCCAAGAAGATGGTTGTAACCGCTAAGGTTTAAGCACGACAGAAAGCACGAAGGCGACCCTTGGGTCGCCTTCGTTCGTTTCGCGAACCTGAAATTCGCGCGACATGCTTACTTTTTCTTGCGTACGTACAGCACCAGGTTGTGATCCACCAACTCGACACCGTGCTCTTCGGCAATTGCCTTCTGGAGCTTTTCGATTTCGATGCTGACGAATTCGACAACCTCACCGGTTTCCACGTTGACCATATGGTCGTGGTGGCCACCGTCGGCCAATTCGAATACCGCGTGGCCACCGTCGAAGTTGTGACGGACCACGAGGCCAGCCGCTTCGAACTGGGTCAGAACACGGTAAACCGTGGCCAGACCGACGTCCTCGCCAGCTTCCATCAACGCCTTGTAGACGTCCTCGGCACTCATGTGACGCTGCTCGGTAGAGTCGAGCATTTGCAGGATCTTGACCCGTGGCAGGGTCACTTTGAGGCCGGCTTTGCGTAGTTCGCTATTTTCAACCATGGTCAGCTTTCTCGCGATGCTGCTTCGCAGCTTCTCTTAATGCGGGTATGATCGGCGTTTACGTTGTCCCAGCCAAGATAGTGGAAGTCGCCCACCGATGCAAAACACCAAGCTCTTGCTAACCAGTTTCACCTTTGTGGGACTGCTCGCACTCGCCGGTTGTTCATTCCCCGGGGTTTACAAAATCGACATCCAGCAGGGCAATGTCGTCACGCAGGACATGATAGACCAGTTACGCCCGGGAATGACCCGGCCGCAAGTACGGTTTATCATGGGCAACCCTCTGCTTGTCGACACGTTCCATGCCGATCGCTGGGATTATCTGTACAGCCTGCAACCTGGTGGCGGTGAACGCCAGCAGGAACGCATGAGTGTCATTTTCGACTCTAACGACCGCCTTGTCAGCCTGTCCGGTGACTTCATGCCGGGCGTGAGCCGTGACGAAGCCATTCTCGGCAAGGACAGTGGCACCAGCGTGACCGCTCCTGCCGAAAACGCCGAGAAGCCAAAACCGGAAAAACCGGTCAAGCCAGGTTCCTTGCTGGATCAGATCCAGAAGGACGTCGATGGTGTAGAAACCGTTCCGGTTCCGACACCAGAGCCGCTGGACACCTCGCCGCAATAATTTGCGATGCAAAAAAAACCCGGAAATTCCGGGTTTTTTTGCCTGCAGATCAGCGCAATCACTGTTTTCCGGCTTTAGCCTCGGCAGCCTTGGCAGCCCGCAATCGGCGCACCTCTTTCGGATCAGCCAGCAGCGGTCGGTAGATTTCCAGGCGATCCCCCGCCTGAACAACCCGCACATCCGGATCGGCAATCACTTTGCCGAAAATCCCGACCGGACAACCCGCCAGATCCAGCTCGGGAAAGTCGGCATCGATGCCGCTGGCCGACAGCGCAGCACGCACCGTCGAACCTTCTGCCACGCTGATCGTACGCAACACCTGACGATCAACCGCCGCATACACCACTTCTATTTCGATCACCGGCTCAACCATGCATCTGCTTGGCGCGCTGGCAGAATGCATCCACCAGAGTGTTCGCAGCCTGATTGAACAGCGGCCCGAGTGTGGCGCGAACCAGCGGGCCGGCATAGTCGAAGGACAGATCGAGGCTGATCTTGCAGGCCTTCTCGTTCAGCGCCTTGAACACCCAGACCCCGTGCAATTGATTGAACGGACCTTCCTCAAGGTTCATCTCGATCGACTGCCCCGGCACCAGGGTATTACGCGTCACGAAGTGCTGGCTGAGGCCGCCCTTGGCCACACCGACACTGGCGCGCATGTGTTCAGGCGAGCTTTCCAGGACTTCCGCAGACGAACACCACGGCAGAAACTCCGGATAACGCGCCACGTCATTGACCAGGTCATAGAGAAATTGCGCCGGATAAGGCAGCAGCGCTGATCGTTGAATATGTGTCGTCATGTAAGCGTCACTTCCAGAGCTGGGTGGCAAACACTACAAGAATGCCGATGGGCGCCACATAGCGCATCAAGAACAGAGACAGGGCGAACAGCGCCGGGCTGCGAATCGACAATTCGTCACGCACCGCTTCACGCCCCATCACCCAACCGGCAAACAGCACAAAGCACAGCCCGCCGAGCGGCAACATGATCCGCGAGGTGAAGAAGTCGATCACACCAAAGAAGTCCAGACCGCCTGCGGCACCCCATTGGTAGAGATGGAACATCCCGCCTTCGTTCACGAAAAATTTCGCTTCCTTCCAGATATTGAAGGAAAACACCGTGCCCAGGCCGACAAACCAGCAGGTAAACGCCAACCAGAATGTCACCCACGCACGACTGATTTTAGTCCGCTCGACCAGATAGGCGACCATCGGCTCCAGCAGGGAAATCGCCGAACTCCACGCAGCAATCGCCACCAGAACGAAGAACACCACGCCCATCAACTGGCCGAACAGCACGTTACCGAACGCAAATGGCAGACTGACGAACATCAGCCCCGGACCTTCGCTCGGGTTCAAACCGCCGGCGAATACAATCGGAAACAATGCCAGACCGGCCACCAGCGAAACGAAGGTATCGAGCAGCGCCACACCCACGACGGTGCCGGACAGCGAGGCTTCCTTGGTCATGTAGGCGCCGTAGATCATGATCGAGCCCACGCCAACGCTCAGGGAGAAGAACGCGTGCCCCATGGCCGGCAGCAAGCCGTCGAGAACTTTCTCCGGGTGGAAGTCGAACATGAAATGCACGCCTTCCATGAAGTGCCCGGTGGTCATGCTGTAACCCAGCAACACCAGCACCATCACGAACAGCAGTGGCATCATGATCCGCAGGCTGCGCTCAAGTCCGGCGACCACGCCTTTGGCGATCACCACCGCCGACAGCAGCATGAACACCGTGTGCCACAGCGTGATCCGCCACGGATCGGCGATGACATTACCGAAGTAGGCGCCCACCTGATCGGCCGTCGCCCCCTGGAAGTCCCCGCGCCCCATATCAATGATGTAATCCAGCGACCAGCCGCCGACCACACTATAGAAAGACAGGATCAGCAACGCCGTGATCATCCCGGCGAACGCGCCCCACGACCACTTGCCCGAGTGTCCGGCTTCGAGCGCCAGCACCTTCAGGGCATTCGCCGGACTCTGGCGTGCACGTCGGCCGATCAGGGTTTCCGCGAGCATCACCGGGATGCCGATCAGCGCGATACAGGCCAGAAACATCAGCACAAAGGCGCCGCCACCGTAGACCCCGACCATGTAGGGAATTTCCAGATGCTGCCCAGTCCCACGGCCGAACCGGTCGCGGCGAATATGAAAACCCAGCGGCTAGCCCAACTGCCGTGGACAGAAACCTTGTCTGTCGACATCGTTTATCACGCCCAAGCGTTAGAAAAAGAGGCCGCATTGTCCGGGATTCACTCAACCTGCTCAAGCACGCAGCATCACCGTAGCCGACAGCCGTTTATCTCCATATAATGCCGCCCCTATGGCTAAACAGAAGAAACACCCAACAGGGACCATCGCGCAGAACAAAAAGGCGCGACACGATTACTTCATCGAGCACAAGTTCGAGGCTGGTCTGGTCCTGGCCGGCTGGGAAGTAAAAAGTCTGCGGGCAAGCAAGCTGCAACTGGTCGACAGTTACGTCCTGCTCAAGGACGGCGAAGCCTGGCTGCTCGGCAGTCACATCACGCCGTTGATGACTGCCAGCACCCACGTCATCGCCGACCCGGTCCGCACCCGCAAGCTGCTGCTCAACCGCCGCGAGCTGGACAAGCTGGCCGCCGCCGTACAGCAGAAGGGTTACGCCTGCGTATGCCTGTCCTGGTACTGGAGCAAGCACATGGTCAAGTGCGAAATCGCTCTGGGCAAGGGCAAGAAGGAATACGACAAGCGTGATACCGAACGCGAACGCGATGCCGGTCGCGAATTGCAGCGAGCGGTGCGCAACAAGGGCAAGGAAGACTGACTTCTCTGCCTGAATGACCGTTCCCGCGCCCGGCACGGGAACGGTCATGCTTACATTCCCTTGCGCCGCTCGGCCCGAGCCATGCGCTGTACTTCCTGACGCACTTCTTCCAGCACTTCCTGCACATACAGAATGTGTCGGCTGGACACCTCACGCGCCTGCTCCGCACGCCCTTCGATAATCGCCTGATACAGTTCCCGATGCTGCGTGATCAGCATGTCGCGGGTTTCCGTGCGCTGCTTGTACATGCCGCCGATGTTGGTCACCACGTTGCGCTTGAGCAGGTCGAACAGCCCGCGAATGGTGTGCAGCAACACAGCGTTGTGGCTGGCCTCGGCGATGGCCAGGTGGAATTTCGCGTCCGCCGCGCCCTCTTCCGCCCGACTCACTTCGTCATGGCGCGAGTAGCAGTCCTGTAGCTCTTCGAACGCTACAGTCAGTCGCTCGCGATCCACATCCGTGGCACGCAATGCTGCGTAATAAGCGCACGATGCCTCCAGGGTGTGGCGAAATTCCAGCAGATCGCGCTGGGCTTCAGGATTGCTTTCCAGCAGTTGCAGCAAAGGATCGCTGAAGGTCGAGCCCAGACTTTCCACCACGTAATTGCCGCCGCCCTGCTTGCTGACCAGCAACCCCTTGGCTGCCAGTTTCTGGATCGCCTCACGCAGCGAAGGTCGGGAAACACCGAACTGCTCCGCCAATGTGCGCTCGGCCGGCAGGCGCTCGCCAGACTTCAGCGTGCCCTCGAGGATCATCCCCTCGAGCCGCTCGACAATATCGTCAGACAAACGGCGCTGACGTATCTGATCAAACCCCATCACTCAATTCTCCACGAGCCCGACCACTCGCCGGGCTCTCTATTCTGGCCTATCGGCGCGTTGCCGACACCTGCCAGATGAAACGCCCCGGACCGGATCAGATCGAGTCTGCACCGGTGATTCGACGAAAGTTTCAGGGCGGCAAATTGACACACCGACATCAAGGCTTTTACCCTAGCCAACAGCGATTGTAAATTGGTCTTACCAATTAACCAAGAACGCTGACAGTGCCTGACCAACAACAATTAGGGGCCACCCCATATGCAAACCTGGCAACAGCTCTACAGCCCGCTCGGCAGTCTCGGCGTGTCCGCACTCGCGGCCGTCATCCCCATCGTTTTCTTCTTTCTCGCCCTGGCGGTGTTCCGCCTCAAAGGTCATGTCGCCGGCAGCATCACGCTGGCGCTGGCGATTCTTGTGGCGATCTTTGCGTTCCAGATGCCGGTCGATATGGCGTTCGCCGCCGCCGGATACGGATTTGCTTATGGTCTGTGGCCGATTGCCTGGATCATTGTCGCGGCGGTGTTCCTCTACAAACTGACGGTCAAGAGCGGTCAGTTCGAAGTCATCCGCAGTTCGGTGCTGTCGATCACCGATGACCAGCGTCTGCAGGTGCTGCTGATCGGCTTCTGCTTCGGCGCTTTCCTCGAAGGTGCAGCCGGTTTCGGCGCACCAGTGGCGATTACCGCCGCGCTGCTGGTAGGACTGGGCTTCAACCCGCTGTACGCCGCCGGCCTGTGCCTGATTGCCAACACCGCGCCGGTCGCGTTCGGTGCCTTGGGGATTCCGATCATCGTCGCCGGGCAAGTCACCGGCATCGACGCATTCAAGATTGGCGCCATGACCGGCCGCCAACTGCCGCTGCTGTCGCTGTTCGTGCCGTTCTGGCTGGTGTTCATGATGGACGGCCTGCGCGGCGTCCGTGAAACCTGGCCAGCCGCGCTGGTTGCCGGCCTGAGCTTTGCCGTGACCCAATACTTCACGTCGAACTTCATCGGCCCGGAACTGCCGGACATCACCTCGGCCCTGGCCAGCCTGATCGCGCTGACTCTGTTCCTGAAAGTCTGGCAGCCAAAACGCACCGCAGGTGCACAGATCGCCGGCGCCACCTCAAACGTCGCGGTCACCGCCAGCGTCGGCGGTTTCGGCCAGAAACGCACCACCATCGAATCCCCCTACAGCCTCGGGGAAATCTTCAAGGCCTGGTCACCGTTCCTGATCCTCACCGTACTGGTCACCATCTGGACCCTCAAACCGTTCAAGGCCATGTTCGCCGCTGGTGGTTCGATGTACGCCTGGGTGTTCAACTTCGCGATCCCGCACCTGGATCAACTGGTGATCAAGACTGCGCCGATCGTCGCCACACCGACAGCCATCCCGGCGGTGTTCAAACTCGACCCGATCTCCGCCACCGGCACAGCGATTTTCTTCTCTGCACTGATCTCGATGGTCATCCTGAAGATCAATTTCAAAACTGGTCTGACCACTTTAAAAGAAACCTTCTACGAACTGCGCTGGCCAATTCTGTCGATCGGCATGGTGCTGGCGTTTGCCTTCGTGACCAACTATTCCGGCATGTCTTCGACCATGGCTTTGGTGCTGGCAGCGACCGGCGCGGCGTTCCCGTTCTTCTCGCCGTTCCTCGGTTGGCTTGGCGTGTTCCTCACCGGTTCCGATACCTCGTCCAACGCGCTGTTCAGTTCGCTGCAAGCGACCACCGCGCACCAGATCGGGGTCAACGACACCTTGCTGGTGGCGGCCAATACCAGCGGCGGCGTGACCGGCAAAATGATTTCGCCGCAGTCGATTGCCGTGGCCTGCGCCGCGACCGGACTGGTGGGCAAGGAATCCGATCTGTTCCGCTTCACCCTCAAGCACAGCCTATTCTTTGCAACGATTGTCGGCCTGATCACTCTGGCTCAGGCCTACTGGTTCACCGGCATGCTGGTGCACTGATAACGACAAGAAGACTACAAGAAGCATGGAAATAACCGACGCCGGTTCGTGATTCCGGCGTCAGCAATTCACGACCCGGTCTGTAAGGCTGCTGAAAGCAATGCGCTCTATATTCGGCAGCCTCACAGACGGATAACCGGGCCCACCCGGAGACACGCCTGATGAGCGAGCTTTTTTACAACGCAGTGCCCAACGCCACTCGCGTCGCACCGCCACTGCCAGAACCCCGGCAATACCCGAGTGAGAAACCGTCGCGGGTCTACCTGTTCGGCACTTGCGTGGTGGACCTGTTTTATCCCGAAGCCGGGATGGACGCGATCCACTTGCTGGAGCGCGAAGGCATCCGGGTCGAGTACCCGCAAGGGCAGAGCTGCTGCGGACAACCGGCCTACACCTCGGGTTACACCGAGCAGGCGCGGACGGTGGCGCGCTCGCAACTGGCGCTGTTTGCCGGGGATTATCCGGTGGTGGTGCCGTCAGGTTCCTGCGCAGGAATGATTCGCGAGCATTACGCCGACTTGTTCAAGGACGAGCCGGAAACGTTGAAACAGGTTCAGGCCCTCGCGGCCCGCACCTATGAACTGGCCGAGTTCCTGCTGTTCGTCTGCAAGGTGCAGCTCAAGGACAGCGGCGAGCCGGTGAAAGTGGCGCTGCACACTTCGTGTTCTGCGCGACGGGAAATGAACACCCACCTGCACGGCCGCGAGTTGTTGGCGCAGTTGAGCAACGTGGAACGGGTCAACCACGATCACGAAAGCGAATGCTGTGGCTTCGGTGGGACATTCAGCGTCCGTATGCCAGACATTTCCGGCGCGATGGTGGCCGACAAGACCCGGGCGTTGAAGGAATCCGGCGCGCATCAGGTACTCAGTGCCGATTGCGGCTGCTTGATGAACATCAACGGCTCGCTGGAAAAACAGAAAGAAGCGCTGCGCGGGCAACATTTGGCGAGCTTCCTCTGGCAACGAACCGGAGGTGCCCGATGAGCACTTCCACGATTATTCCTACGGTGGCCGTAGAAGAAGATTTCCGCACCCGGGCGCACAACGCCCTGGGCGACCAGCAGTTGCGGAACAACTTCCGTACTGCGATGGATTCACTGATGACCAAGCGGGCAGCGGCTTTTAGCGATGCCCACGAAAGAGAACACCTGCGTGAACTGGGCAATGCGATCCGTGCCCGCGCGCTCTCCAAGTTGCCCGACCTGCTTGAGCAACTGGAACAGAACCTGACCCGCAACGGTGTGAAAGTGCACTGGGCGGAAACGGTGGACGAGGCCAATGGCATCGTCCTTTCGATCATCCGCGCTCACGAGGCGCGGCAAGTGATCAAGGGCAAATCGATGGTCAGCGAAGAGATGGAGATGAACCATTTCCTCGAGGCTCGGGACATTGAATGTCTGGAGTCCGACATGGGGGAGTACATCGTCCAGCTCGACCACGAGAAGCCTTCTCACATAATCATGCCGGCAATCCACAAGAATGCCGGTCAGGTCGCGTCCTTGTTCCACGACAAACTTGGCGTGGAATACACCAAGGACGTTGACCAACTCATTCAGATCGGTCGCAGGGTCCTGCGGCAGAAATTCTTCGAAGCGGACATCGGCGTCTCCGGCGTCAACTTCGCCGTGGCCGAAACCGGCACCCTGCTGCTGGTGGAAAACGAAGGCAACGGGCGCATGACCACCACTGTGCCGCCGGTGCACATCGCCGTCACCGGCATCGAAAAGGTTGTGGAAAACCTGCGCGACGTGGTGCCGCTGCTGTCGTTGCTGACCCGCTCGGCGCTGGGCATTCCGATCACCACCTACGTCAACATGATCTCCGGCCCGCGCAAGGAACACGAACTCGACGGCCCGCAGGAAGTGCATCTGGTGCTGCTCGATAACGGTCGCAGCCAGGCGTTTGCCGACAGCGAACTGCGCCAGACTTTGAACTGCATCCGCTGCGGCGCCTGCATGAACCATTGCCCGGTCTACACCCGTGTCGGTGGCCATACCTACGGCGAGGTTTACCCCGGCCCGATCGGCAAAATCATCACTCCGCACATGGTCGGCCTGGCGAAAGTCCCGGATCACCCGAGCGCGTCTTCGTTGTGCGGCGCCTGCGGTGAAGTGTGTCCGGTAAAAATTCCTATCCCCGCACTGCTGCGCCGCCTACGTGAAGAGAACGTCAAAGCTCCGGACTCACCGCATCAGGTAATGCGCGGCCAGGGCAGCAAGTATTCGCGCAAGGAACGCTTTATCTGGAACGCCTGGGCGAAGCTCAACAGCTCGCCGACTTTGTATCGGCTGTTTGCGTTTTTCGCCACGCGCCTGCGGGCCCTGGCGCCGAACAACGTCGGCCCGTGGACGCAGAACCATAGCGCTCCGAAACCCGCCGCCCGCTCACTGCATGACATGGCTCGCGAACACCTGGCCAAACAAGGAGACCGTTGATGAGCGCCAAGCAAAACATCCTCGGCAAGTTGCGTAAAAGTCTGACGGGCACCACACCGATTGCCGACAACTTCGATGTCGATCTGGTGACCCAGCCTTACACCTACAGCGCCGAACAGCGGATCCCGCAATTGCGCAAACTGATGGAAGCGGTGCACACCGAAATCCATCTGACGTCCGCTGATGCGTGGCCGGCGCTGCTGGCGCAATTGCTGCGCGACCGCCAGTTGCCGAGCCTGTTGATCGCACCGACTACGCCTCACGGGCAGCGCATCACACAGCACTGGGCGAATAATCCGGATCTGCCGGCGCTGAAATCCTACAACCGGCCGATGGAAGACTGGAAAGCCGAGTTATTCAACGACACCCCGGCCAGCCTCACCGGCACCCTCGGTGCCATTGCCGCCACCGGCAGCCTGATTCTCTGGCCGACCCGCGAAGAGCCACGGCTGATGAGTCTGGTACCGCCAGTCCATTTTGCGCTGCTCAAGGCCAGCCAGATCCGCGACAACTTCTATCAGGTCCAACAGGAATTCAAGTGGACCCAAGGCATGCCGACCAACGCGTTGCTGGTATCCGGCCCGTCGAAAACCGCCGACATCGAACAAGTGCTGGCCTACGGCGCCCACGGCCCGAAAGACCTGGTGGTGTTGATCCTGGAGGACCAATGACCTTACCGGCGACTTTCCTGCGCGATGCGCAACAACTGATTCCTGCCGAACGGCGTTTCGACGATCCATTGTCGACTCTGGCCTTCGGCACCGATGCCAGTTTCTACCGGTTGATTCCGCAACTGGTGATCCGCGTCGAGTCCGAAGACGAAGTGGTGGCGCTGCTGAAACTGGCCCAGCGTGATCAGGTCCCGGTGACCTTCCGCGCCGCCGGCACCAGCCTCTCCGGCCAGGCGATCAGCGATTCGGTGCTGATCGTGCTTGGGGATAACTGGAATGCCCGGGAGATTCGAGGGCAAGGCACGCAGATCCGCCTGCAACCCGGCGTGATCGGTGCCCAGGCCAACGCCTGGCTCGCGCCATTCGGGCGCAAGATCGGTCCGGATCCGGCGTCGATCAACGCCTGCAAGATCGGCGGCATCGTTGCCAACAACGCCAGCGGCATGTGCTGCGGCACCGCGCAAAACACATACCATACGCTGGCCGGGATTCGTCTTGTTCTGGCCGACGGCACCCGACTCGACACCGAGGACGCATCCAGTGTCGCGGCATTTCGCACGAGCCACGGTGAATTGCTGGAACGCTTGGCGACACTTGGCCGCGAAACCCGCGCAAATGCCGAACTCGCCGCGCGAATCCGCCACAAATATCGTCTGAAAAATACCACCGGCCTATCGCTCAACGCCCTGGTGGATTTCGATGAGCCTGTGGATATCTTGAGTCACTTGCTGGTCGGCTCCGAAGGCACCCTCGGCTTCATCAGCGCAGTGACTTACGACACGGTGATCGACCACCCGAACAAGGCCTCGGCGCTGATCGTGTTCCCCGACGTGGAAACCTGCTGCAACGCCGTCACCGTGCTGAAAAGCCAACCGGTGTCCGCCGTGGAACTGCTTGACCGCCGCAGTCTGCGCTCGGTGCAGGACAAACCCGGCATGCCGGATTTCGTACAGCACCTGTCGAACAACGCCTGCGCACTGTTGATCGAATCCCGCGCTGCCTCTTCCACTTTGCTGCAAGAGCAACTGGCGCAGATCATGGCGTCGCTCAACGGCTTCCCGGTGGAAAAACAGGTCGACTTCACCGAAGACCCGATTGAGAACGCCCGCCTCTGGGCGATCCGCAAGGACACCTTCCCCGCCGTCGGCGCGGTGCGCAAGACCGGCACCACGGTGATCATCGAAGACGTCACCTTCCCGGTGGAACAACTGGCGATCGGTGTGAACCGCTTGATCGAGCTGTTCGACAAACATCACTACGACGAAGCGATCCTTTTCGGACACGCGCTGGAAGGCAATCTGCACTTCGTCTTCACCCAAGGCTTCAACAGCCCGGAAGAAGTCGCACGCTATCAGACGTTCATGGACGACGTGGCGCAACTGGTGGCCGTGGAGTTCGGTGGTTCGCTGAAGGCCGAACATGGCACCGGGCGCAACATGGCGCCATTTGTCGAACTGGAATGGGGCAGCGACGCCTATCAACTGATGTGGCAGCTCAAGCGACTGCTCGACCCTCAGGGCATTCTCAACCCGGACGTGGTGCTCAGCGAAGATCCGCAGATCCACCTCAAGCACCTGAAGCCGCTGCCGGCGGCCGATGAGATTGTGGACAAGTGCATCGAATGTGGTTTCTGCGAGCCGGTTTGCCCATCGAAAGGCCTGACCCTGAGCCCCCGGCAGCGCATCGTAATCTGGCGCGACATTCAGGCGCGAAAACGCGCCGGGATCGACACCACCGAACTGGAAAAAGCCTACGAGTACCAAGGCATCGACACCTGCGCCGCGACCGGGTTGTGTGCGCAACGTTGTCCTGTAGGCATCAACACCGGTGAGCTGGTGAAAAAGCTCCGCGCCCGCAACGCCACGCATACGAAAGCTGCCAACTGGATCGAAGGAAATTTCGCCACCACCCTGCAAGGGGCGCGCTTCACCCTGCACGTGGCCAACGGTGCGCGGATGCTGCTGGGGGCGCCGCGCCTGGCGAAGCTGTCGGCGACGCTGACGCGCCTGTCCAAAGGCCAGGTGCCGCAGTGGACCAACGCCATGCCGCAACCGGAAAAAGCCATTCGCCTCAGTCCGACCGTCTCGGACGAACGCCCGCGCGTGGTGTATCTGGCGGCCTGCGTATCGCGTGTGATGGGACCGGCGGCGGGCGACAAGGAGCAGATGTCGCTGTACGACAAAACCCGTGGCCTGCTGGAAAAGGCCGGTTATCAGGTGGTGTTCCCGGACAATCTGGACAACCTCTGCTGCGGCCAGCCGTTCGCCTCCAAAGGCTACGCCGAACAGGCCGAGCACAAGCGTCAGGAACTGATCGGCGCCTTGCTGCACGCCAGCCGTGGCGGGCTCGATCCGATCTATTGCGACACCAGCCCCTGCACCTTGCGACTGGTGCAGGATGTGGGAAATGTTCGCCTGGATCTGTATGACCCTGTGCGTTTTATCCGTACGCATCTGATCGACCGACTGGAGTTCATCCCGCAGGAAGCACCGATTGCTGTTCATGTGACATGCAGCACTCAGCACCTGGGGGAAAGCCAGGCGTTGATCGACCTGGCGCGCAAGTGCAGCAAGAACGTGGTGATCCCGGAAGGCATTCATTGCTGCGGCTTTGCCGGCGACAAGGGCTTCACCACACCGGAGCTGAACAGCCATTCCCTGCGCACCCTCAAGGATGCGGTGCAACATTGCAGCGAAGGGGTTTCCACCAGCCGCACCTGTGAGATCGGTCTGACGCAACATGGCGGCATCGACTACCACGGACTGGTCTATCTGGTGGATCGCGTAACCCGTGCCAAACCCCGAGAAACCGCCACCTGAAGAAAAATAGAACCCCTGCGAACGAGCGCAGTCCACAGAACAGGCCCCGAACAATCGGGGCTTTTCCTCCATTCGGTTGCCCGTCCTGACGGCCAGCGAAGTCGGGATCCCTCAGTTCAAGGAGATTCATATGAAACGTTCTGTACTGTTAGGTCTGTTCGTTACTGCCTCGATGATGGCTTCCACGTCCTTTGCTGCAGACAAGCCTGCCGACCTGTGCGATGCCAACATCCAGACCATCAACAATGCTAAGGGGCAGCTGTCATCGTCGCCTGAACTGAGCCAGCGTGCTGAAACCAGCGTGCAAAAGGCCCAGGCGCTCAAGGCCCAGGGCAAGATCGATGACTGTGTTGCGGAAACCTCGCAAACCATTCTGGAACTGCGCAAATCCACCGGCACCAACAATTGATCCAGGCCCGGCCAACCTTCGGGTTGGCCTGGCGGGCCGTTTGGCGTACACTGCGCTTGCTTGTTGCTCGAACAGATGTACCGGGCAATGAGTTCGGGGCCGTTTAGGATTCGACGCCGGTTGCGAAACTCTAGGTGCATGCCGACTTGGTAACAGAAGTCGTAAATCCACTGTTGCAACTTCTTATAGTTGCCAATGACGACCAATACGGTGCTGCTCTCGCTGCTTAATTGCAGCTGACATGCACTCCTGGTGCCTTCGGGCCCAGCAATCATCAGGGGATGTCTGTAAACCCGAAATGATTGTCATATAGAACAGAATCGCCGTGCAGTACGTTGTGGACGAAGCGGCTAAAACTTACACAACTCGCCCAAAGCACCCTGCCCGTCGGGTCGCTGAGGGTTAACTTAATAGACACGGCTACGCATGTAGTACCGACAGCGGAGTACTGGCGGACGGGGGTTCAAATCCCCCCGGCTCCACCAAATGATCAATCAAAGACGTCCACGGACGTCTTTTTTTGTGCCTGCGATCCAGTAAATATGCGGTCTCCAGCGCTTTTTCGGTCTTTTGAGCGTTTTTGAGTTCCAGCCGTTCGGGTATTCCAGACGGTATTCCAGCTCACCCGGTGCTAATCTTTGGAATACCGAATCAGTGCTTGAGGACAATCTCATGCCTGCTCAAAACCTCCGCCTCTCCGATCGACAGCTCAAGGGAGTCAAACCCGCGTCCAAGGATTACGTCCTTACTGACGGTGATGGTTTGCAGCTCCGCGTACGCAGCAACGGCTCGTTGCTGTGGAATTTCAACTACCGCGAACCGGTGACCAAGAAGCGCATCAACATCGGGTTTGGGACCTACCCCGACCTGTCACTGGCGAATGCACGAAAGATGGCAGTCGATGCCCGCGAGCTGCTCGCCCAAGGCATCGATCCGAAGGTGCAGCGCAATACGCTGAATGAAGCCAAACGCGCGGAAACCGAACACACCTTCGAGAACGTGGCCACCGCCTGGTTTGAACTCAAGAAAGACTCGGTCACCCCGGCCTACGCCGAGGACATTTGGCGGTCGCTCACGCTGCACGTGTTCCCCGACTTGAAGACGACGCCACTCGCGAAAATCACTGCGCCGATGGTGATCGAATTGCTTCGTCCGATCGAAGCGAAAGGCAGCCTGGAGACGGTCAAGCGCCTTAGTCAGCGACTTAACGAGATCATGACCTACGGCGTCAACGCCGGCCTGATCTTCGCCAACCCACTCAGCGGCATCCGAGCGGTTTTCAAGAAGCCCAAGAAAGAAAACATGGCCGCGCTTCCGCCCGAAGAGCTCCCCGAGCTCATGCTGGAAATCGCGAATGCCAGTATCAAACGCACGACCCGCTGCCTGATCGAATGGCAGTTGCACACCATGACTCGCCCTGCCGAGGCGGCAACCACTCGCTGGGCGGACATCGACTTCGAAAAACGAATCTGGACCATCCCACCTGAGCGTATGAAGAAGCGCCGCCCTCACAGCATCCCGTTGAGTGGTCAAGCAATGGCATTACTGGAAATACTCAAGTCCCACAGCGGTCATCGGGAATATGTTTTCCCGGCAGACCGAAACCCACGCACTCATGCCAACAGCCAGACCTCAAACATGGCTTTGAAACGCATGGGCTTCCAGGACCGCTTGGTCAGCCATGGCATGCGGTCGATGGCTAGTACCATCTTGAATGAACATGGTTGGGACCCGGAACTCATCGAGGTCGCGCTGGCCCACGTCGACAAGGATGAGGTGCGGAGCGCCTACAACCGAGCTGACTACATCGAGCGCCGGCGGCCGATGATGGCTTGGTGGAGCGAATACATTCAAAAGGCGTCGACGGGTAATCTCTCGGCCAGCGCGATCAATGTAATCAGAGATCGGAACGTAGTACCGATCCGTTAAGGCGGCGACAGCGGCGACACTGGCGACAGACCGCGCGGCGTCTACATCCCTGCCGCCGAAGTTGATGGCGACAGTCGCCAACTCCCCTTGCTCTTAGCCTCTCCGGCTAAGCCCCTGAGCATGGGGAGGCTTCGCATCCCCATGCTCAGGGGCTAACACTATAAAAGCGACAAACGGCAACTTTGCTACTGACTGCCACCGATCTCCAAGGCAGGCCAGGCCATGTACCTGGCAAACTTCTAGACGCCCTCCCCCGATTGACCCATGCCCCTGCGACCGATAGAACGAAACTTCAAAGCGCTGCCATCGGCAGCACCCACGATGGCCAGAACCTTCAAGGTCATGCCGCTGACGCGGTGGTTCAACCCAAAGTGCGATTCGCGCCCGGAGGCTCGCACAGTCATTCGCCAGAGTGATGGACGCCTACTTAACGATCCGCCAAGTGCGGCAACCCGCTAATCCTCAGGCCCTGCAGCAACGAACCTGCTCGGCCAACTTTTTGCGCAACCCTTCGGCCGTCTCTTTCTCCAGAAAAGAGACGGGCGCATCTCACACTGCTGCAGCCCTGCTCGCACGGGCCTTTGCAGCTCTCCCCTCGTGACAATCGGCGTGACAAACATCGAATGCTCACTCGCCACAGCGATGCCGATGATGGTGCCGCAGTCCAAGGAATGGACTGCCCCTGACTGACAGTCAGGCATGCCCCGGTCATCACCTCGCAGCCTTTACCCGACTCAGGATCTCACGGCACCGGACTCGTCAGCCAGTGCAGCCTCCACCCGCCCACTTCCTCGGAAGTGCTCAGGAGGCCAGATCATGTGATGCCCAAGCTCCCGGTCGTAAAGAGCCGTCAGTCCCGCGTTAGTGGACAACCCTCACAGGTCGCAGGGGCCTTGATCCCTGATAACACTCAACAACCGTGGCGGGATGAGTGAGGACGAAATCGAAAATCTTAGGAGAATTGCGATGCAACTGTGCGAAGCGTTCGAGCCACCACAACCATTGCTGGAGTACCAGCAGGCGCCACTGCCCTACCCGGTCGAAGCACTGGGGAATATGTTGGGCCCTACGGTCGAGCGACTGGCCGAGGTGATCGGCGTGCCCTGCGCCATGGCCGCGCAATCGGTGCTGGCCAGCGCTGCTCTGGTGAGCCAGGGTCATGCCAATGTCCAACTCGACGGTCGAACCTATCCGCTGTCCCTCTACCTATTAACGGTCGCGTCCTCAGGTGATCGAAAAAGCGCGGTGGACCATCTGGCACTGAAACCTGCGCGTGACTGGGAACGACAGCAGTGGACCTTGTATGCGGAAAAACTCAAAGCCTATCGCGCCGCTACCAGCATCACAGCCAAATCCAAAACCGCAAAGAAACACGCGGACGCGGAAGACAGTGAGCTATCCGAGCCGGTCCCGCCGAGACTGATCATTGCCGAACCCACCATTGAGGCTCTGGTCAAAAGCCTGTGCCATGGTTTGCCCAGCATGGGCTTGTTCAATGATGAAGGTGGCCAGTTCTTGGGCAGCAGCACCATGAGCAAAGAGAACCTGCTTAAGGCGATCACCACCTTGTCGACACTGTGGGATGGCAGTCCGATCGACCGGGCGCGCTCCATGGCCGGAGAAAGCCTGCGCGCCTATGACCGCCGCCTCAGCCTGCACTTGATGCTGCAGCCTTACTTGGCCAACCAGCTACTCAAAGACCCGGTGATCAAAGGCCAAGGCATCCTGGGCCGCTGCCTGATCAGCTGGCCCGAACGTCTGGTCGGTCGGCGCTTATACAAGGCAGTCGACCTGACGCGAGATGCCAAGATCCAGCGCTACCAAACGCGCATCACCGCCCTGCTGGAAAAGCCATTGTCGCTGCACAAAGACGGTTCACTTAACCCCGCCAGGCTGGAACTGACGCCCAGCGCTCGCACTGCCTGGATTGATATTCACGACACCATCGAATGCCAGTCTGGCGAGTTCGGTGAGCTGGCAGGCGTCCAATCCGTCGCAGGAAAAGCGGCAGCCAATGTGCTGCGCATCGCCGGTGTGCTCGCGGTAATTGAAGATGCCAATGTAGTGAGTGAGGCCCATATTCAACGCGCCTCAACACTGATGGATTACTACCTGGCGGAGATCCAACGCCTGACCGAACAAGAGCCAATCAATACTGTACGCGAGGAAGCGGATCGACTGATGCGCTGGCTGACGCAAAAAGGCTGGACCCAGTTCACTATCCGCGATCTCAATCGCAACGGCCCTCGTTTTGCACGCAAGAGCAGCCATCACACCGCCACACTTCTCGTCGAGCTGATCACGCATTACTGGCTGAACAGTCGCGATGCCAAAACTTTCGAGGTGCGCCATGTTCCGCCTCAATGACGCAGTGCGCCGTTATCAGGCGCAGCATCAAACACGACCTGCGCTGCGGTGTGTCGCCACTTCTGTCGCCGCCTTGTCGCCGGGTCCCAGGCCGGCAACTGCGGGCGTTGTCGTCACTGTCGCCGTTGTCGCCACACCTACCTTAGGTTCCGCCGACATCGACCTGCTTATCCAGCAGTTGCGCGAAGAAGGGGTCATGCTGCGGCACCAGCAAAATGCCCTGCTAATTCGCCCCACACACTGGCAACAGGTGGACAAGATCAGCACCCACTGGAAAGCCGTGCTGCACTTTCTGCAAGACAATGAAAACGGTGACGCAGATGGCGTTGGTCGGTCGGCGTGATGGGCGAAACTTTGGCTACGGCCGCCAATTGAGCTATGCCGGCCCGCAGGCACTGAAAGATATGTTTGCGGGCGGCCACTTCGCCACGGTCATAGCACACAGCGATCGCTGGCAGGCGTTTGTGAAATGGTGTCGGTCTACGGACGGCCCAGGTTACAACGATGCCCGCCAGATAGATCGCAGTACCTTGCAAAGCTACGCCGCGCACCTGCGCCAGCAGATCCAGCAAGGCGAACTCTGCATCGCCACCGCGCAGAACCGCCTGAGTAGCGTCAACCGCACCCTCGCTGCGCTACGAGGTGATCAGTACGTGAAAATCGCCAGCCCGAGCAAGGCACTCGGCATGCAGCGATCAAGCGTACGCACCCGAGCACCGGATGGCCAAGACCACCAACAACTGAGTCGAGTGATTGAAGCGCTTCGCGAACAGCAGCACCACCGCGTAGCCGCGATTGTCTGCTTGGCCCGCGCAACCGGCATGCGCCTACGCGAAGCAGTCCTCGCTGACTTGCCACGCTTGCAACGTGAGGCTGAGTGTTTAGGTCGCATCAATATTCAGGACGGTACCAAAGGTGGCAGGTCCGGGGCTTCGGCACCGCGCTGGATCGAGGCCAATGAAGAGGTGAAGGCGGCGCTGCTGATCGCTTGTCATACCTCGCCGACCGGCAGCCGCAATTTGTTAGCCCGAGACGAAAGCTACGCCAAGTTCCTGCAACAGACAGCGCGCCCTGCTCGTGAATTACTTCAGGAACAAGGGTTGAAGGGGTTTCATGAATTGCGAGCAGCGTACGCCTGCGAACGTTACACACAGCTCACGGGCCACCCCGCGCCCATCAATGGTGGCCGATGCTATCGCATTGACCGCGGTCTTGATCAGAAGGCACGACGGCAAATCAGCATTGAGCTTGGGCATAACCGAATTGATGTGGTTTCGGCCTATGTAGGAGGAAGAACGTGACCAAGCCCTTCGAAATGGAGATGTTTCTGAGTGGTGCCCTGACCGGCTCGCAGATCACACAGCGACGACACCTACGCCAAGCTCGAATCATGCAAGCTGCCATCCAGCAGCAATGGCAGCGCGAAAACCCTTGACCTGGCAATGCAAACATGTGCGTTGGTTCCTGGCTCACTACTTGAAGGATCGCTCCGAGGCTACTCGATATTACTATCAACTCACCGCCATTTTGATCTGGCACCGAATGGGTAAGCCGGCTTTGCGCATCACCATGTGATCTACATATCCTGGACGTTCCATTGGTCCCCAGCGTTGGGATATTATCTTGCTACTGAAGAAACACCGAGCCCCCCGCGTTTTTTCCTGTGCCACATCACGAGAAAGTAGAGGGTTGCCAACCAACCGAGGCTGACAAAAGGCCTGGAAATCGCTATGGAAAACTTCGACGATGAGATTGGCAGAGCTATAGAAGCAGGCCAGGCCAATCTCCGGGCAATGACACTTGTACGTAACTGGTGTTTCCACGCCGAAATCACAAGGAGTGGTGGCAGGGGGATGATAGAAGAAATGACCAACCTCCCTATTGGTCACATGGGCATGCAATGCAAATACTCCAAATCGCACTCAATGCAAAGTTGGCGACTAGAAGATGCTGCTTATGACTTCTACATAAATAACTGCAAAGGGTGTACAAAACGTGTTCACGTAGGGCTCCCCAACATATCTGCCTTCATTGGACCAAGGGAACAAGCTGCTGATCTCCGAAAAAAAGAACGTGAGAAAGAAGAAAATTTAAGAAAACAAAACCAAGATCTTAGACGCCAAGCACGGGCAAAACTACGTCACGAGTCCTCATTAGAAGAAAGCTTCGTCCTTGACCTGCTGGACGAACTTGATCAGGACTCAATCGATAGCGAAGATCCTCGCCTCGAACAGCTTGCAAAGCTAGCACCTGAGACCTTCACTAGAAATATCATCCTACATGTACTACCCGATGTCTTATGTGGAAACTTACCTTATTCAATTTCAGCAGGTAAAGCATTACTCAAAGCCTCGCTGGAAGACGAGGAGCGGCTCCTAATCGCTATCCGATTGATAAAAGCGGGTGAAATGTCAACCTATGCCGTTGATATTGTTCTGTCTAAATCTGAGGCGATCCCCTCAACGGATCTCCCAATGATAGTACGCCGTTTTGCAACACTAGCCTTAGGTGCTCCCCCTGGACAAATATTCGGATCCGTAGTGCGAGAAAGCCTCGACAGCAGACCTATTCGTCAACTTTTCGCATCCAAATCAACAGAAATCAGCTCAAAAATAAAAGAGTTATTAAGTGATCCAAGATCGGACGCGGTGCAGGATGCCTTAGAGATTATACTTGCCACCAACGATAATGACTTACTCTTGCTGCATGCAAGAACGGTCATTTCGAAACTTATGCGCAGGCGAACATTATTCCCTAACGAGAGGAAAGACAGCGCAACCATTTATTATTTACGGAAGGCTGCAGAAAAACTTCTAGAATTTTCTCCAGCCAGTACCGACCTGCTTCTTGAGTCCTATCTCGCAGACAATGACGAAATAGGGCGGAAAGAATACTGCAAAGTCTACTACTCAGTTCTTAATCAACCCTATGATGAAGCTCCACGTATCGGCCAGGCACAACGAATAGCATTCAGAAGGCTACTATGGAGCGCTGTTCAAAGCCCTACAGACTCAGGAAGTGAAGCAGCCCATTTCTTTCTTAATCCGCGAGAGCGTTTTGAAGAGCTGGCCGCTTTTCACTTCGACGACATGATTGGGGCCGCTGCCACGCTGGGAAGAATACATGATGACGAACGAGAAAAAGGACTTGTTGATGTTCCCGAAAATCTATTCTCTGAAATAGACAAAAGGAACAAACTTTCGGCAATTGATAGGTTACAAGGAGCATTAATCAGTTGGGCAGCGAAAGGCGCAAACTATAAAGGTGTCGAAGGCATCGAAGACTTTTTGCGGCTTTACCGAGGTTTGCCCAACGACCAAATTCTATTACGCGGAAAGATGATCGGCGCTATCTCTTTACTCCTCACGGATGTGCAAAGTATAAATCTTATACTATCAGATTGGTACCGCGCGATTTTGGACGAACATAGCTTCATCCGGGCCTCCGCCATTGAGGCATGGGAGAAAGTCCCAAGAAAATTAATCGAAAACTTTCCTAATCTCTTCATAGAATCAGTGGCCGTTCTCTTAACAGACCCTTATATAATTGTCCACAAGGCTGCCGTTCGCACCTTACGACACAACCCCTTACCCAAAGAACACTCTTCCATAATACAAAATAAGCTTTGGAGCTTAATCCTCCACTATTCAAATACAAACAAACAGGATGAGTTCACGGTAGACTGCATTGAAACACTGATATCCACTGGCATATCAGCAGAACAAATAGAGGGATCAACGGGCAAGTTTTTATCAGAAGTTACTTTAAGGCTTGAACAGGGCGCACTATACCGCGCAATCGAACACCTAGGGCGCAGCTTAAAAAACGCTCCGAATTTTACAAAGGTCGCGACTAAAGCAATTCAAGATAATTATATCCGATCTATCTCTATCGATTCCGCTTCTGCCATTATACTACGCGCGAGCAAAAACGAACTCAGGAACTGTTCAGACGATTTAATTTCAGCATTCAACAAACTTGACCTCTCCAACCCAACAAACTTCAGCGAGGCTTTGCTGTATATCGCCTCACTAAGCAGGGCCGGACTACAGGAACTTGCTGAGGGCTGCCTATTAAAAATAACAGAAAACATTCCTAATGAAGACAGAGCTACACATTGGCTACTACAAGCTAGTTTAGTTTCCACATCCAGCCGCATTGAAAAAACCATCAAAAGCGGAATCACCAACAAAGAATTGTTCAGCAACTGGAAAAAGCTAACATCTGACCTGGAGAAAGAGAATGAGGCAAGAGCCAAAACTAGAAATTTTCCACCAGATTTTTTCTTTGAGAATTGAAATCTGGTCGGCACTTGAAGATATTCTACTGCCAACACACAGAGAATTCTCCGAATTAAATACGGCCTGTACCAAGCTGCAAGACAATCTTGCAACATTCACATCCTCAGACATAGTGGACGATTACAAGGCTCATTGCACTGCGGCTACAATATTCATACTGTTAGCAGAGTGGCGACACAGTATTCGCGTTGCGGCACCTGACTCCCAACGTTTCTTGCAGTCAGCGAAGCTTCACGTTTCCGATATAGATCGCAGTTTAAGTTTCACAATGAATGACCGGTTACTAAAATTCTTTTCCACAGTGGAGAACCTTGTCAATCCAAGCGACTTATTTGCCATACAGAAAGATTTGCTCAACTGGCCTCTCCCTCTACCGCTTTTTTTGAAAAGCCGGAGCAGCGGCTTATCGATTTCACACACTAAACTACCAGATCAACCCGCTGAAAATCTCGATTCCACGATCGCCTTTCTAAAATTTGATATCGATGGCCAACCTGCAAAAAACTGGAATTATTTGAAACCAGGAATATCATACGATCTGGCCATTGAGGTCAGAGTGTCGAATTGGCCAAACGACGCACACTCACTTTCTCTCTCTCCAGTGACAATGGACTCAAGAGAGAGAAATTGGCTTCCGAGCTTTAGATTCTCGAAACCTGATGGCGTACACCCATTCACATTTACGGCGACTGGTCGAGCAGTTTTAGAAGTCGCACACTCATTTGGCTCACGGCCCTATGAGTTTCTCTACGCAGCTGAGTTTGACCAAATAAATGGTCGGCAAAAGGTCACTACGATAGGCCATAGACGACTTTTGCTAGAAGGCTGCGATGTTGTAGCCAACCCGCTTACCGGTTTCTCAAATATCGACCAATATCTTCTTAAAATAAGGAACGAGTTAAGAAGCCAACCTGGGATTAACCCTGACGACATTTCCAACGCTATGGTTTTACTTTCAGGGATTGGGAACATTGCTGGCCAAGCCCTGAGAGATGCAATCTTTGAGACTGGGACTTCTGAGCGTGCTTTTCAAAGCAAGGCGACCGAAATGCTGCGAAACCGCAGCGATATTGGAGAAAGCCTTCAAGCTCATGGCGAAGCCGCTGGAGGTATAACCGACCTGAGCTTTCACAGCATTCCTCTGGAATTGAAGGTGGAGCACAAGAAAGCTTTACTGCCAGAACACTTTTCGAAATATTTTGAACAAGCGGCCGCATATGCAATTGGGTTTGGCAAACGGATCGCTATACTTTCCGTACTTGAAACCTCTGAGAAATTGACCCCCATCGGAGTTATCGAAGACGATATAAAAGTCTTTGCCCATCAATCAGGCCAATCAATTATTCTGATTATAGTGGCCGTTATTAGAGGCGGTTTTCCTAAACCAAGCTCATACTCACGTTGAAACAAATTACATCCTACTACCAAAAAAGCTGGCTCCCCCATTAGGCGATCAAGACCCAGACTAATAAAAAAGGGCAACGGCCACCTCGCCTCGAGTTTCTCTGGGATCACTCTTGGCAAATCACACAACCGAAAGCCCCTACCTCAGCACACGCGGCAAAGTAAGACGAGAGGAGCCAATAGAGCTGCACAAAATAAGGGTCAACCCGTCCTCCGACGTTCATCCTGTCAAATTCTGCCGCTACGGCAGCCTTGCTGAGCGATGACGTCACAATCGCTACCCTCTTCATGGTATGCGGAGCACTACGACACTGGGTAACAGCGGCTTGGACGGCGGCCATGGTCCCTCTACAGACTCGCTGGATCCTAGTTCTTTGTCTGTCGTTGTTGTAACAGCGGTCCCATACCCCAAATTTCGCTGCCATTTTCGGTTCTGGAAGTGCCAGGTTTCCCAGGTTTTTCAGCGCCTGGCTGACCGAAATATGGAACGGGCTGGCACCCAGTGAAAGCGCCCCATGCTTGGCATGATAAAAGGTGATCCGAGGGGAAGCTGGGTCTGTTCTGAATCCGATGAAGTCAGCCCATTCTTCGTTGAGATCGTCACACACGATGACATCATCCTCTGCCGCAATAGGGCCAAGAATTGCCCCAAAGGTTGAAGTATCATCAAATGTCGTATGCGCTGCCGAGAACGTCCCTTTCTCACCCGTGACGTGAGCAAGCTCTTCACTTGCGAATAGGTAACCCAAGAAAGTAGCCCCTCCGCTCGTGAGGGAGTCGTCCTGGTACACGCTTCCGTCGATATAGGCGTACTGAGGTTGATCGAACAACACAATGAAGGCGTCGTTTTGATCGATGAAGCGTCTAAGCGGCAGGCGGTTTTCATCTGTTCCCAGTACATACTGTGTACTCTCGACAGAGACGTCCGAGATCGAAGGGACGTCCAGGCTCCTCAATGCGATTCGAGTTTTGTTCAGCGCGATTCCGCCAACCTCATCTCCTGTCACAGGATGCTTCAGCAACGCCTTCCCCCTGCCTGCTCAACAGTAAGAACATGCGTCAGATCCTGAATGATGGCTTCAACCTCTACGCGTCCCAGCTCCCGATAGCCCGCACCGTTCGGCTTTACGAATCGTACGGAGGCATCATCAAAAATGCTCTCCTGCAAGAGTGCAGTGTCTACCGCAAATTGTGTCGGCAGTGCACTGAGTTGGGATAGCTCTAAAGGTCGGGCAAAGGTGCTCAGGAAGGCTGAAGAATCGGCGCCGGCATTGGCCGTGATCTGGTCGATAATTGCGGTGGCAAAATCCACCAGATGCTCATGGCCAGATCGGTCAGACCGCTGGGAAATGCGTCCCGTCCGTGGGGTGGTGGAGAAATGCTCTCCGTCGTGGCGGAAGCTGTACCCGAGCGGCGCGAAACGGCTGGATGAAGTCAATCCAACATTGTTCAGAAGGTTCTCCCCTTCAAGCGTCTTCCCTCGCAGGGCTAGTCTAGAGGTCGTCATATGCCGGAGCCGAACGCGACCGAATACAGAGCTCTCGGTGGTTATCCCGGTATCGATATCCTGAGCATTGATACGTAAGAGATGCGCTTTGACAAACGCCGGGGTGAGATCCAGTTGGGATTTGAACACCGCAATGTGATCGCTGTACTCGACAATCAGCAAGTAGCCACTCACCTTTTCAAACACTTTGGTGGTATCGGCCAAGAAGGCTGGCTTACGATCAAACTGGAAACATACAGCCGACCAAAGGGCGTCACCATGCGGCTGGCGGACGTAGCAAAAATGGTTATTAGAAGGGGTAATCTGACCTTGCCGCACCGCTCGAAAAAGCTGATTAACTGCTTTAGCTGTGAGAGGGGCGCTTTGTTTGTAGAAATAGCAGGACTTGCTGGCTTGAAGCTCAGTGATCATAACCGTATCCCTACCGAGGCGTAGTGGCCTGTTGTCGATGCACAAGCCGCCAAAGTAGCCCAATGCTATTACAGGTGTCTAGCCGAGCAGGCATACCTACTTGCCTTCTTGAACTCCCTCTCCTGACCGCTTCTGCCCCACCTATGCCAGGTTGCACAAAGCATCTTGAGAAGAAAAATAGAGGCGAAAAATTTACTACTCCGAATTTTCCTTCATGACATTGACTCATAGAGAAAACCTGAACAGAGCAGTTTTCACTAAAACCGTATTCCAATCGGTATTCCACAAACAAAACATGCTAACTATTATTCATACAAATCATATATATACAGCAGCAGTTCAACTTACCCCGGCCCACCAACTCTCAACGACAAGGCCCGCCAAGTGCGGGCCTTGTTGCATCTGGGGACTTATATCCGGAGTGCTCATGCGCCAGGCACTGCTGATCATCGACGTACAGCCCTGCTTTTCCCCGCCGCAATGGCTGGTCGAAGGCATCCGGTCGCTCATCGGCAAACTGCCCAGCGTCGCCACGGTCGAGCGCCATGATGAAACCCGCACACCGTTCCAGCGCCAGCTTGGCTGGCACCCGGCGGCGGACGATGAAAGCCTGATCGCTGCGGATCGCATTTTCATCAAACACGGTTATGTGCCGTCGATGGACACGATCGATTATCTGGAAGGCCTGAGCCTGGATCGTGTGTTGGTTTGTGGTCTGCAGACCGAGACTTGTTGCCTCGCCGCCGGTTTTGCGTTGTTTGATGCAGGGTTCCAGCCGACGTTGCAGACCGATCTCACCGTGGGTTCTCCGCTGGATCGTTCGGGTGGGCTGGGTGTGCGGCTGTGGGAACACCACTTCAAGCACACGCTGACGATGAGTGAACTTAGATCCTTCCTGCCATCGTCCTAGGAAATTTCCCTCAACACGCGTCGACTTTCATGAACTGGTGCCCCCCGTTATGCAACGTTACTCTCCGGTCTTCGTTGCACGTAGGTGAACGGCACTGACGCCGAAGCGCAAGGATCACCCCTCACATGGAGTCCGGTCATGAAAAAAGACACCCCCGATCCATCCGAAAATCCCCCGGTTGCCGAGTCCAGGACGATCTCGACTTCCGAACGTCCCATTACCGTTGCCCGCAGGCGCAATTCCCGGCTTCTTCCGGTCGATCAGATCTTCAGCGTGCGTCCCGACGCCGACCTGGTCACTCTGTTGACCCACGCCAGCCAGAACCTCGCGGCGCTCAATATGATGGCGCATGATCTCGTCCACCGACCGGATGAGGTGCAACGGGCGCGGATCGTTGCGATGCATCAGTTGGCGGGGTTGGCGGAGATGCTGGTCAGCAGCGCCCTGAGCAAGCTTGATCCATTGCAGCAGGCGGCCGATTCGAAGCCGGTTATCTGCCACTGACCCTCTTGAAAGAGCCGAAATCAGGGGACCTGGCGTCTTGAACGAAGGTGCAGCGAGATGAATTTTTCTTCACTGCTCCGCTTCCGCCAAAGCTGTAAAGTCCGCTCGCTCATTCAAGAAACTACGGTTCGCCCGCTCTCCTGCGGGCTTTTTTTTGCCCGGGTTTTAGCCACGCGTTTGTGTTTTCCCGCCCACCACGCAATTCTGGCGATCAACCCCGATCCCCGGAGCCCCCAATGCCGCTGTTGACCCTCCCCTGCCAACGCCTGACGCTCGCCGTGCTCGACCCTGATCAGGCGTCTCTGGAAAGTGATTTCTACCAACGCAACCAGCGTCATCTCGCCCCGTGGTCACCGATCCGCACCACCGACTACTTCTCCACCGAACAGATCCGCCGACGCCTTGAAGTCCAGGCCAGCGCCTTCGACGCCGGACTGGCGGTGCATATGGCGTTGCTGACTCCGGACGGCCAGCAAATGATCGGCGCCTGCAATTTCAGCGGGATCATTCGTGGCGCGTTCCAGGCGAGTTATCTGGGTTATCACATCGATGCAGCCCATCAGGGTCAGGGTCTGATGCAGGAGGCGCTGGAGTCCGCCATCGCGTACATGTTCGAGGCCCAGAACCTGCACCGGATCATGGCCAACTACATTCCCGGCAATGAACGCAGTGCGCGGTTGCTTGAGCGTCTTGGGTTCGAGAAAGAAGGCTACGCCAAGGCGTACCTGAACATTGCCGGGCGCTGGCAGGATCATGTGCTGACGGCGCTGGTCAATCCGGGGTTTGAGGCGCCGGATCAGCGCTGGTCGCGACGACTCGTGTGAGTTTCACAATTTGTTAAGCATTGACGAAGTATGCTCACGCCTCTCGCCCCTTCCGGTTAACTGAAACCTATGTCGTCGCGTGCCGTCACTTCTCTGTTCCTGCTTGCCGCCCTGCTGTTTTTCTTCGCGTTGGGTAACCATCAATTGCAAGGCTCCACCGAGGCCCGCGTCGCCGGCATCGCCATGGAGATGCATCTGGACGATGACTGGGTGACGCCCCGACTGTTCGGTGAACCGTTTCTGGAAAAACCGCCACTGAGTCTGTGGCTGGACGCCGGCGCCATGCGCGTGTTCGGCGTGTCGCCGTGGGCGGTGCGGCTGGCGTCGGCGGTGGCCGGCCTGCTCAGCGTGATGATTCTGTACGGCATGCTGCGGCGCTTCGGACGGCCGAAAGCGATCGCGTGGACCGCGGGCATTCTGCTGGCGACCATGGCCAGTTACTGGAGCAACGTGCGCGGGGTTGGCGAGGATGCGTTGCTCGCACTCGGCGTGACCACGGCACTGCTGGCGTTCTTCCAGGCACAGCGCGCCTCGACGCCGGGTAATTCGTTGCTGTTTGTGGTCGGGATTGCGATCGCCACGCTGAGCAAAGGCGTGCTCGGTCTGGCGATGCCGGGGGTGGTGATTTTCGCTTACCTGCTGGCGGACAACCTGATGGATAGGCGCTTCAAACTGATCGAGTGGCTGCGGCCCGGTTTGTTGACCGCGCTCGGGCTGATTCCGCTGCTGATCTGGCTCGCGGTGCTCTATCAGCATGGCGGCGCCCAGGCCGTCAGAGAGGTCTTGCTGACCAACAGCGTCGGGCGCTTCAGTGGTTCCTTCGTCGAAGCCGGGCACTATGAGCCGTTCTACTACTACATCGCCAAACTGCCGGAAGCTTTCCTGCCGTGGAACATTCTGGTGTACCTGGGGCTGTGGCACTTCCGCAAGCAATTGAAGGCCAATCGTTACCTGCTGTTTTTCAGCCTGTGGATCGTTGCGCAGTTCATCATGCTGACCCTGGCGTCGAGCAAGCGCACGGTGTACCTGATGTCGATGACGCCGGCAGCGGCAGTGATCGCGGCGGAATATGCGGGTGTACTGTTCGAGAGGTTGAAGGACCGTAACAGCGGGTTTGTCGGATGGATCGCCCGTCATCGTCAGGCATTGGCGGCCGGTATCCTGACGGTGGTGATCGCCAGCTATCTCGGCGCCGCGCAGTGGGCACTGCCGAAGGCGGACAAGGAATTGTCGTTCCTGCCACTGACCGAACATATCCAGAGCCTGCAAGCCAGCGGCCATCAGGTCGCGCTGTTCCAGGCCAACGAACGGGTTGGAGGCGCCAGCGTGTTCTACACCCAGAGCGTCCTCAAGGGCCTGGATACCGATGCGCAACTGAAGGATTACCTCAGTGCCTCGCCTTCGAACATCGCGGTGATGTCAGGCGACAGCGAGCCCGCCGCCCCGTTGAAAGTGCTCAAGACCATGATGGTCGGGCGCCAGGCGTACTACTTCGTAGGCTATTGATACAGCGATGCACAAACGAAAAACCCGCCGGTGATGGCGGGTTTTTCATTTCAATCGCGACGCCTCAGAGAGCAGCCTCAGGCTGTGCACTGAACACCTCTCGCTCACGCTTGCTCAACACCGGCAACTCCAGACGCGCCCGTCCATAAAACGCCAGCGCCGTCAGCAAACACGCCAGCCACACGAAGATACCGGCCCAGAACGTGTGGGACATGTAGTGCCAGCCCTGCAGGACGCGTGTGGTGCCGTAGACGAAACCGAGCAGCAGCGAGCCCCACAACAAGGCGCTGGAGAAGCGCCACTGATAACGTCGCGCGACAAAATACAGCGCCAGCATGGTGAAGCCGCCGGACGCATGTCCGCCCGGCCAGCAACGGCCGTCACCGGCTTCATGGAACAGCTGGAAATTGTTGTACCACTCGATGTGCGCCATCTTGCCGCCGTACAGCGTCGTTTCGATCGGGCAGTAAACGCTGGTGTGGGCCTTGAGGAAGTGAATCACCCCGGTGCACACCGCGAACGCCACCACCACAAACAGAAAATCCCGGCGATGGTCAGCGGCAAAGCGCAGCACAGGCGCCACTTTGCAGCGCTCGAGGAACCCGGCGAGACGCGAGCGCTTCTGCGGATTGACCAGCGGCCAGACCACCGACAGCATCGCACCGACCAAGGCAATTTCAGCGGTCCAGTTCGGAATGATCCGCGCCCACTTGTGGGTCAGCTTTTCAAAGAAGTGAATCTTGTCGAGGGGGAAGGTATTGGTCAGCGGATCGAACAGCAGATTACTGAAGGCAATGTCGATGTTCGTCATGTCGAACATCAGAAACACCACAGCAGCACAAAACAGCGGGATACCGAAGTTGTAAGCGTAAAAGCGAGCACTCATCGGGTGGACACCGTGCGCCAGTCGGAGGCCTCGATGAAGCCGAGCATTTTCGGAGCCGCCGGGTTGGCAGCGGAAACGAACAGCGAGGATCCATAACCGAGGGTCGAGGTCGGCACCTTGAGGTCTTTTTCCAGTTGCGCCATGCATTCGCTGTGGGTAACCAGGATCAGATTGCGCCCCGGGACCTTGTGCGCGAGCGCATCCTGCAACATGCGCCCCTTGCAGCTGATCAGCCAGTCTTCGCCGGTCGTCGCGTGGTTGAACATGTAACCGGCGGTCTGCACGGTGCGGGTCATCGGGCTGTTGTAGATGTCGGCATGGTTCAGGCCCAGGTGTTCGAACTGTGCGCCGACGGCGACCGCGACGCTGCGCGAACGGTCGGTGATGCCGTCATTGCCGCTCAGGCACGGCGCCGGGGAGTGATCGCAGCGCTCGACATGACGCACCAGCACGATCATGTCGCCCTTGGCCCAACCGGCCGCCAACGCCTGCGCACCGGCCACATTACCGTGGGCCAGATCAGGCACCGCCACCGGGGCAAGCAGCCACAGGGTCAATGGCACCACCAGCGCCAAGGTTGCCAGAACAACCCCGGCGTTCCGAAAACGGGCCAAACCGCTCAGGTCGATCGAGCGTTTGACGCCGAACAGACTCAGTCTCAATTCCACAAAAATCCGCCTCGCCAGTTCGCAGCACTGTCATTTGATCCGGCGAAGGTACAGAGGCCCCCGTGGGCAGCCAGTGAAAGTCATGTGAAAAAAGTCTTGGGATCCCTTGTTACAAATTCCGTCGGACAAAATCCTTTCAGCTCTCGGATTTGCGGCCGATACAGTCCTGCTAACACCCTTGCTGGCTCAAAAAAACAACAATCTTCCAGCCTGACCGACGATCAAGACGCACAACGTTTTCTGGAGGAATTGTGATGAATAGCTGGTTCGGCAACATCAGCGTGAACCTCAAACTGGGGCTGGGTTTCGGTCTCGTCCTGGCCCTGACCTGCATCCTTGCCCTGACCGGCTGGACCAGCCTCGGCGGCCTGATTGACCGCAGCAACTGGATGAGCGACATCACCCAGCTGAACGCCGGCCTGACCAAGCTGCGCGTGGTGCGCCTGCAATACATGCTGACCAACGGCGATGAAACCGCCGCACAAAACGTGCAGACCACCCTCGACGGTTTCGCTGCACAGCAACAAGCGCTGATCGGCAAATTCAAGAGTCCGGAAAACGTCAAGCTGCTCAAGGAGCAGGCGGCGACCATCGCCGAGTACCAGACGTCCCTGAACAAGATGCGCAACGCCTACCGCACCGGCAACACCGCGCGCGACACCATGGCCGCCAATGCCGAGACCGCGTACAACCTGATCGAATCGATCAGCAACCGCGTGCAGCAAATGCCGCTGAGCGATGCACGTTTCGAACAGTTCCAGGCCATCACCGAAGCCAAGGAAGCGTTCATCCTGGCGCGCTATGAAGTGCGCGGCTACACCGCCACCGCCAATGCCGACACCGAGCAGAAAGCCGTCGGCCAACTGGATGTGGCCATCGCCAGCCTGAAACAGCTGAGCGTGCATTTCTCCAGCACCCAGCAAGACACTCTGCGTCAGCTGGAAACCGCGCTGACCAACTACCGCAGCGCCCTGCAGGCGTTCAAGAACGCCAACAGCGAGGCGGTGCAGGCACGCAAGGAAATGACCGACCAGGGCGCCACCATCGTGACCCTGAGCGAGCAGCTGTATCAGATCCAGCTCGACCGTCGTGACATCGAAAGCGCTCAGGCCCGCACCTTGCAACTGATCAGCACGCTGCTGGCGTTGCTGGTGGGCGTCATCGCGGCCTTCATCATCACCCGCCAGATCACCCGTCCGCTGCAGGAAACCATGGCCGTGGTTGACCGTATCGCCAGCGGCGACCTGAGCCACAACGTGATCGTCACCCGCCGCGACGAACTTGGCGTGCTGCAACAAGGCATCGCGCGCATGGGCGTGACTCTGCGCGACCTGATCAGCGGCATCCGCGACGGCGTGACCCAGATCGCCAGCGCCGCCGAGGAGCTGTCGGCGGTGACCGAACAGACCAGCGCCGGCGTGAACAGCCAGAAGGTCGAGACCGATCAGGTGGCCACCGCCATGCACGAGATGACTGCCACGGTGCAGGAAGTCGCGCGCAACGCCGAAGAAGGCCTCGCAAGCCGCAGCCGCCGCTGACGGCGAAGCCCGCGAAGGCGACAAGGTGGTGAACGAAGCCATCGCCCAGATCGAGCGTCTGGCCAGCGAAGTGGTGCGTTCCACCGAAGCCATGAGCGTGCTGCAACAGGAAAGCGACAAGATCGGCAGCGTCATGGACGTGATCAAGGCCGTGGCCGAACAGACCAACCTGCTGGCCCTCAACGCCGCCATCGAAGCCGCCCGTGCCGGTGAAGCCGGTCGCGGCTTTGCCGTGGTCGCCGACGAAGTCCGTGGCCTGGCCCAGCGCACCCAGAAATCCACCGAAGAAATCGAAGGCCTGGTGGCCGGTCTGCAAAACGGCACGCAACAGGTTTCCGCCGTGATGAACAACAGCCGCGCCCTGACCGACAGCAGCGTCGCCCTTACCCGCAAGGCCGGCGACTCCCTGGAAAACATCACCCGCACGGTGTCGAACATCCAGTCGATGAACCAGCAGATCGCCGCAGCCGCCGAACAGCAAAGCGCCGTGGCCGAAGAAATCAGCCGCAGCATCATCAACGTCCGTGACGTGTCGGAACAGACGGCGGCGGCGAGTGATGAGACGGCCAAGTCCAGCGTTGAACTGGCGCGGTTGGGTGGGCAGTTGCAGCAGATGGTGAGCCATTTCCGCGTCTGACCGGCAACCAGCGCTGAAGCGAAATCCAATCGCGGGCAAGCCCGCTCCCACAAGGTTCTGAGGCGTGCACAGATACTGTGTTCAACTCTTTACCTGTGGGAGCGGGCTTGCCCGCGATTGCGTCAGGCCACTTAACGAGTCCCCCGCTGCCGCAACGCCGACGGCATGAAGTACGAATCCTCCGGCACCGGTTGCGAGAAGTCGACGGTGGAGGCCTCTTCGTTATCCAGGTTTTGCACGTAGTACCGGCGGGCCTGCAAGTCGTGGAAGACGTCCAGTGCGCTCCAGGTGGTGGGCAGGTCGTAGAAGTTTTTCAGGTAGGCCATCGACACGCGCCACAACTCCCCTCGCCCGTCGTACTGGTCCACCAGCGCGGCGCCCCAGCTGTCTTCGTCGAGGAACAGCACTCGCTTGGAATAGACATGCCGCGCGCCCGGCTTGAGCGTGCCCTCCACCACCCAGACCCGGTGCAGTTCATAGCGGGTGTATTGCGGGTTCAGGTGGCCGGGGGTGAGTAGCTGGGCGTATTTCACGTCGGGGCTGCCGACTTTGTAGTTGTTGTAGGGAATGTAGATCTCCTGCTTGCCCTTGAGCTTCCAGTCGAAGCGGTCGGGCGAGCCGTTGAACAGGTCGGTGTCGTCTGCGGTGCGCAGGCCATCGGAGGAGGCGATCGGCGTGTCGTACGCCAGGTTCGGCGCGCGGCGGACGCGGCGTTGGCCGGCGTCGTAGATCCAGGCCTGGCGCGGGTCCTTGAGCTGGTCCAGCGTCTCGTGCACCAGCGCGGCACCACCGGCGAGGCGTGCCGGGCTTTTCACGAAGGCGAGGTAGTAGAACAGGATGTTTTTCAGGTCGGCGAACTGGCCGCCCGGGCGGTAGTAGTTGAAGAAGCCTTCCTGCTGCGAAGTCACCAGCGCGAAGCTGCCGTTGCGTTGTACCGGTGCTTCGGAAGCGCGACGGACGACGTAGATGCCGCGATAGCGAGTGATGTGATTCCACAGCACTTCAACCCCATCCTTCGGTACCGGAAACGGCACGCCGCCATAGGCATCGGCAAATCCGCTGCCGCCCTCCAGCAGTTTGGCCGAGGTCGCATTTTTCAGGGTGTTGTCATACAGCCACTGCGGCGCCGAACCGGATCGGCGCGAAGGATAGACCGGCATCTGGAACGTGTCGGGGTAGCTGTTGAACAGGGCGATCTGACCGGGGGTGAGATGAGCCTTGTACTGGTCGAGATTGGCCTTGGTGATGGTGAACAGCGGTTTGTCCGTCGCGTACGGATCGGGGTGATGCTGGCCGGGTTTGTAACCGGCCGGCGCCTGGGTGATGCCGCCGGTCCAGGCCGGAATGGTGCCGGCAGCATTGCCGGCGCGCTCGGCGCCCATGGGGGTCAGCGTGGTTTTCAGTTGTTCGGCCTGCTGGGGCGAGATGGCGGCCAGTGTGCTTGCGGCGGTAAGGCTCAAAAGCAGCGCCAGTGTGGTCTTGGTCAGTCGTGATGCAGGAAACATGTTCGTTCTCCGAATTCAAAAACCTGTGGGCTCACAAGAAATACTTGAGGTTGAACCCGACGTTGTCGCGGTCGCGAATGCCGTTGTTCTGCCCGCCGCCCCAGAACTCGGTGTACTGCAGTTCGGCTTCGAGCTTGTTCTGGTAGTTGGCCTTGACCCCCAGCGTGTAGGCCTTGCGCCCGTCGATGGCGTTGCCGGCCTGGTAGCTGTTGCCCTTGAAGTCGTCCTTGTAGACGACGTAGGGCGAGACGTTGATCCCGGCGTACACATCGTTCCAGGTGCCGTTGAACATCACTGTGTAGCTGTAGGAATTGCGGTTGACCTGATCGTCGCGATCACCGCCGGACACATACGAAGTGTTGCCGGCGCCGGCGTAGTAACGGGTGCTGCCGTCGTAGGCGGTGTATTGCAGGCTGCTGCCGCGCAGGTGCTCGGAGGCCAGTTCGAAGATGCCGAACATCGAGTCGAACGAAAGCGTCGGCCCGAAGTTGTAGATGCTGCCCAGCGAAGTGTTGAACGCCTCCACCCGCTCGGCGTTGTTGATCTGGCTGTCGAGGGTGACCATTTGCCCGCCGACGTTGATGGCCTTGCCGGACACCGCCGCCGCAGCACCGTTGGCCAGGTCGCCGATCAAGTCGTTGGTGGCGGCGATGCCGATGGGCAGGTTCGGTCGATAGGCCAGTTCACCGAACACCGAGGCATTGCCCAGCGTGGTATTGAAGCTGAAACCGTACATGCGGATGTCTTCGGCGTAGCGCCGATGGGCCTGGATGTTGCCCATCACATCGGCAGTCGCCAGACCGTTGGCGAGGGCCCCGGCCTGACTGCCGGCAACGCTGGAGAGCATGTTGGTCAGGGCATTCATGTCGATGCCCTTGTAGCCACCGAGGTCGGCGGCAATGGTCGGTTCCTTGGCGTGGTAGTTGACCATGTACAGGCCGAACTCGGTGCTGTTGAGTTCTTCGGCGATGTAGCGAAAGGCAAAACCGAACTGGCCGTCGTTGCGCGCGTTGTAGTCCTTGCCGATGGACGCCACTTTCAGGGTGTTGCCATAGGCCGGGGTCACGCCGTTTGCATAGAGACCGGTGGATTTCAGCGCCGGGCCGAGCAACGGGTTGTTGCCCAATGCGCTGTACAGGCCGATGACATTGCCGAACCCTGGCACCGGCGTGTCGAGGGCAGTGCCGCTGAAGTTGTTGTAGGCGGTGTTGCCGCCGTCGGCGAACAGGTCGGTCTGCGAGTAGAAGGTGCCGACCGGATCAATGCGGGTTTCCTTCCAGTTGGTCTGGTAGAAACTTTCCATGGTCAGGCTGTCGGTCAGGCCGATGTTGAAGCTGACCGCCTCCACCGGCATCAGCACTTCCTTGACCTCGGCGCCGGGCAAGCGATATTTCGCGGCGTCCACCGGGTTGGTGGTGTTGATCCCGCCGCGATAGAAAATCCCCTCGCCCCAGTTGAACACCTGACGCCCCACCCGCGCCGTGACCGGCATTGTCGCGACGTCCCAGCTGCCATGGACGTAGGCGTCGAGCATCTCGATCCGGCTGCCGGCGATGTCGCGGGTCTGGCTGGTGAAACGGTCGTCCTGGGGATAACTCTGGCTTGGCTGCGACGGGCTGTTGTTGTGGTAGTAGTCGTTGCGCTTGTCCATCAACTGGGTGTCGTAGAACGCCGTGCCGCGCAGGAACATCCCGTAGTTCTGGTAGTTGGCCTCCAGCTCCGAAGTGATCTTGTACACCTCGGAAACCAGCCCGGTGTCGAAGTTGCGATTGCCGTCGTTGGTGTTGACGTCATCGTTGTTCTTGTCCCGGCCCTGGACCCGCCACAGGCGGCCATAGGACAAGGTCGTGTCGAGCGAGCCGGTGACCTGATTGTCCAGCACGCTGAACTCGGCGGCCTGCACCGCATCGACTGCGCAGAGTTGCAGCAGCCCTGCCAAACCGACACCGGGGAGCGCTACGCCAGACAGGCGCAATCGAGTGTTGATCATCTGTTCCTCCTTCCCTGTTCTTATTGTTGTGTGTTGCCGCGATGCTCAGGGCGCCAGTCCCGCGCTGACATAAATCCGGCTGTGGGCGCCGAAGTGGCCGAGCAGTTTGAGCAGTTGCCGGTTCAGTTGCGGATGGTCGAAATTCTCTTGCTGCAACTGATTGCCCGCGCTGAAATCGCTGGTGACCGGGGCCGTCTCCAGCCATTGGCCGATGGCTTCATCGAAGGCGGCGGAGTCGTCGACGGACTCGGCACTCACCACCTCGCGCAGGTAGTCCACCGAGTACGGCGGGTAATGCGCGTCCCCGGCGGCATCGGCGTAGGCGTCGAGCATCGGATGCGGCTGACCGGCGCGCAGCACTCGACGCAGCCAGGTCGACTGGTATTTCTCGACTTCCATGTGGCGGGTCGCGACCCGTTCGATGGACGCCTGTTTGTCCTCCGCAAAACCGGCCAGGGCCTTGCCTTCCAGCAGCAGAAGGCTCGGCAGTTCGACGCCCGGTAACGGCTTGGCGTGATACGGCTGGGTCAGGTCCTGAACGTGGTGCAGGCCCCAGCCGAGAAAGCGATAACCCCAGTAGGAATGACCCGTGGCAAACGCCAGTCGCGCCAGCCCCATGTATTGATACGCGCGCCAGTCCGGCCAGCTGCGCTCGAGAAATCCGGCAGCCGCATACACCACCGGGCTCTCATGGAAGAAGCCCATGTGGAACGGCGCCTGGGAGCTGTACTGGAAGCGTGCATCGCCAAACGGCTGCGGACCGAAGCCGTACAACGCAGCGACTTCGCCGGGGTTGTCGCTGAACAGATTGATGTCGTGACCGTAGTCCGGCTCATCGGCGGCGCTGGCCAGCACGGCGAGGGGCGCGACTTTTTCGTGATCGGCCACGCGAATGAAACGCTGGCGATTCCACGGCGAAAGCGTCTGCTCGACCATCACCTGATCGGCCTGCAAGTGTTCGCGTTCGGGCAGGTCTTTGCCCGGCAGCGGCTGGATGACCATTGCCAGATGGATCAGCGGATTGATCCGCAGCGCGGTGAGGAAGTCGTGGCGCAGATTGTCGCCCGGCGTGGCGGGCAATTTGAGGTTGTCGGGGCGCGGCGGGTATTGCTTGAAGTGTTCGCGGGCGAAGCGTTCCTGCTCATCGAGCAATGCGACGATGGCCGGATACTGCTCGGAGAGAAACTGCTCCAGCGGTTCGACCTCGACGAGCGACGCATCGCGCAGAGCCGGCAGGTCCTGCAACGCCAGGTAGCTGCCCACCGTATGGTTCGACCAGCCCCACGCCGTCGGGGCCATTGCGCAAAGCAGCAGGAGGGAGATCAGCTTCATTGCTTCTGGTTCTTGTTATGTGTGCCGTGGGGATCGAGCCTAACAATCGACCCCGCCCCTGACACTGTCCGATCTCACCAGAAAAGTTCTCCGATAGCGCCACGCGCGCTGTTCATTCAGGCCGGGTAACCGGTGATCTTGCGGATGCTCTGGTACAACGGCTTGAGCTGCCGGTACATGCGCAGATAGACGTCCTTGTACAGTCGCTCGTAGACCTGCTGCGCTTCGGGTTGCGGCTGAAACACAGCACCAACCCGGGTCATCGCCGCAATTGCCGTGGGGAAATCCGCGTGCAACCCCAGCCCCACCGCACAACAAATCGCCGCCCCCAGACCGGACGCTTCATAGACGTGCGGACGCTCCGCCGGCAGGCCGAAAATGTTCGCCGTCAGTTGCATCGCCGCATCACTTTGCGAGCCGCCGCCAGCGACCCGCAGACGGGTGACGGAGATCTTCGAGCGCTTCTCGATTTTCTCCATGCCCTGACGCAGCGCATAGGCCAGGCCTTCGAGGATTGCCCGGTAAATGTGCGCGCGGGTGTGCACATCACCGAAGCCGATCATCGCGCCTTTGGCTTCAACGCCCGGTTCGCGAATCCCCGGCGACCAGTAGGGTTGCAGCATCAATCCCATGGAGCCCGGCGGCACCGCCTCGACCAGCGCATCGAACAGTTGCTCGGGCTCGATGCCCTGCTCTTTGGCCTGCTGCATTTCCCGCAGGCCGAACTCGTTCTTGAACCAGCTGACCATCCAGTAGCCGCGATAAATCATTACCTCGCAGTTGTACTGATCCGGCACCGCCGACGGGTACGGCGGAATCAACGGGACGATTTCCAGATAACGCGAACGGGTGCTGGTAATCGTCGCCGTGGTGCCGTAGGACAGGCACACCGTGCCCGAGTCGACGACGCCGGAGCCGAGCACTTCACAGGCCTTGTCGGCACCCGCCGCGATCAGCGGAATGCCTTCGGGAATGCCGGTGTGGCGACTGGCTTCGGCACTGATATGGCCGAGGGTTTCACCGGGTTTGTGCAAGGTCGGCAGTTGCTCGGGACGTACCGCCAGCGCCTGCCATTTCCAGTCACGTGGAGCGGCCCAGCGCAGACGTTTGAAGTCGAACGGCAGGTAACCGACGCAACAACCCACCGAGTCGACAAAGCGCCCGCACAGGCGATGCGTGAGAAACCCCGAAAGCAGCAAAAACTTGTCGGTCGCGGCCCACACTTCTGGCTGATGGCGGGCGATCCAGTTGGCCTCGGCCTGGGCGCGAAAGTAATCCACGGTGGCCTGCGCGCCGGCCAGTTTGAACAGCCAGCCCCACGGCCCCTTGATCCCGCCTTCGACTTCGCTCTGGCGCTGATCGAGCCAGAGAATTGCCGGGCGCAGCGGCTTGCCCTGCGCGTCGACGTTGATCACCGTGCCGCGCTGGGTGGTCAGGGAAACCCCGGCAATCTGAGAACGATCGATGCCGGTTTGCGCCCACACCTGCTGGCAGGCCTCTCCCAGTTTCGCCCAGTAATATTCCGGATCCTGTTCGGCCCAGCCCGGTTGCGTCGAGTAATAGGCCTGCAATTCAACCTTGCCCTTGCCGAGCAGATTGCCCTGCAAATCGAAGAGCAGCGCGCGCACGCTCTGGGTGCCATTGTCGATGGCCAGCAGGTAACGCTTGTTTGGGTGGTTGTCCATGGAGCTCTCTTCGAGGGGCATCACTGCGCGATTTCCGGCAGGCCGTGATGGCGTTGCCATAACGCCTGATAGCGTTGCTGTTCCTGTTGCCAGCGCTCGTCGTCCCAGCCCAGTCGTGATTGGCAGAGTCGGCGAATGGCCGGGAAATAATCGGCGCCGCCATGGGGCAGCAACAGGCCGAGACGGGTGCGACGCAGCAGCAGGTCGTCCAGATGCAGGACCATTTCCGCTTCGCAGGCGAAGGCCAGTTCGGCCCACAAGGTGTCGGTGGCGCCAACCGTTTCATGGCTTAGTTCGGTGAGCAGTTGCGCCAGCCTTGGCAGGTCCCGGCCATGTCGCCCGGCCAGGCGTCGCCACTGACCGGGGCTGAGACCGTGGATCACCAGTGGCGGCACGGCGGCAAATACCGGCGCGGAATCGTCATCGAAGGAGCGGCCGAGCATGTCGGCGCAGGCCTTGAGCACTTCGATGGCTTGCGGGCGGAACGTCGTGAGCTTGCCGCCGGCCAGGGTGACGCAACCCGGCTCCTGCCACAGCACATGTTCACGAGTTTCGTTCGACGGTTTGTCCTGATGCTCACCCGCCGCACTGCCCACCACCGGGCGCACGCCGGACCAGGTTGAAAGCACGTCGGCGGCTGTCACTTCAGCGCCGGGAAACTGCTGTCGGCACGCGGCCAGCAGATAGTCGAGTTCTTCGCCGCTGATGCTCGCGCTCTGGTCCAGATTCTCGCGATGATCGAGGTCGGTGGTGCCGACCACCGTGGCGCCTTCCCACGGGAAAACGAACACCGGCCGCCGGTCCTGCTCGTGCATGAACGTAAAGGCCTGCGCCACCGGCAAGCGCCAGCCCGGCAGCAGCAAATGACTGCCGCGCAATGGGCGCAACTGGCGGGGCGCTTCCGGTGGACGCAGGCGTTCTGCCCAGGCGCCGGTGGCTACCGCCAGCACACCACATCGCAATTGCAGCGATGCGCCGGCCTCGCAGTCCTCGACCTGAACTCCGCACACCCGTCCGTTTTCCCGCAACAGATGTTCGACCCGCATGCCGTTGAGCACCACCGCGCCATCGGCCCGCGCTTCGCTCAAAACGCGCATCACCAGCCGTGCGTCATCGGTCAGCGCATCGACGAAACAGGTGCCGCCCAGCAGGTCGTTTTCTTTCACGCCCGGCGCCAGAAATCGCAGCTGCTGCGCGTCATGGAAACGATGGTCGCGGCGCCCGGCCAATGCGTCATAGACCGACAGCAAACCACCCAGCACCCGAGGCCCGGGGAAGCCGCCGCGATAGTGCGGCATCATGAAACTCATCGGCTCCACCAGCCCTGGTGCTTCGTCGAGCAGACGCTGGCGCTCGCGCACCGAATCCCGGGTCAGCCGCCACTGGCCCTTGGCGATATAGCGCAATCCGCCATGAACCATTTTCGAAGACCGACTGGAGGTGCCCCAGGCGAAATCACGCTGCTCCAACAGCAGACAACGCCAGCCACGGCGCGCGGCTTCACGCAGGATCCCGGCGCCGCTGATACCGCCGCCGATCACGATCAAATCCCAGGTTTCAGCCGCCAGGGTCGGCAGGATTTGCTGGCGCCATTCGGCGTTCCAGTCCGCACTCATGGCGGTCACTCCTGCAACAGCGTGCCGGGGTTCAGGCGCCCGGCCGGGTCGAAGTGCCGGCTCAGCACCTGCAAGGTGTCCATCGCCAGCGCGCCTTTTTCGCGCAGCAGGTACGGCGCGTGATCCTTGCCCACGCCGTGCTGGTGGCTGATGGTGCCGTGGTTGTCGACGATGGTCTGGCTGGCCGCGTGTTTGAGGGCCTTCCAGCGGGCCAGCGTCGCGGGATAGTCCGCCGCCGGGCGAAACACATAAGTGGTGTAGATGCTTGAGCCTTCGCCGTAGACGTGGGACAGATGGGTGAACACGTGCACCCGTTCGCCCTCGGCCGCCAAGGCATCCCGCAGGCTGTTTTCGATCAGGTTGAGCAAGTTGTCGACGTTGCTCCAGTCGGTGGCGGTTTCGAGGGTGTCGACCACGTAACCGGCGTTCCACAGGTTCTCCCGCAGATACGGAAAGCGAAAGCGGTTCTGCGCCCACTTCTTGCCAAGCAGCGTGCCGGTGAACACCCCTCCGAAGGCCTTCAGATGCTGACGGGCCTGGCTCAGGGACAGCGCATTCTGCTTGCGATTGCCGGTCACGCCGAAGGTCAGCAGGCACTTGCCCTGCCCCGCGCCGCGCAGGTTCAGGTACTTCTCCAACCAGGCGATCTGCTGTGGATGGCCGGCCAGCGCCAATTGGGTTTCAGTCTCCACCGCGTTGGACAGGCGCAGCATCGACAGAGGCACCCGCGCTTGCGCCAGTTGCCGGATGGCTTGCAGCGCCTTGCTCCAGCTGGGCAGAAAAACGCCGTAGAAACGCTCATCGGCCGGCAGCGCGCTGACCCGCACCTTGACCTCGGAAATGATCCCGAAACGCCCCTCGCACCCCAACACTACTTCGCGCAGATCAGGGCCGGCCGCCGAGGCCGGGAAGGTTGGAATCTGTAGCGGCCCGGCAAAGGTTTCCAGGGTTCCGCCGGCGAACAATTGCTCGATCCGCCCATAGCGCAGCGATTGCTGACCGCTGGAGCGACTGGCCACCCAACCGCCCAGCGTCGACAGCTCCCACGACTGCGGGAAATGCCCCAGCGTGTAGCCACGGGCGCGTAGTTGGCTTTCCACCTGCGGGCCACTGGCGCCGGGGCCGAAAGTCGCCAGCAGGCTTTGTTCATCGAGGTCGATCAGGCGGCTCATCCGCGCCAGAGACACCGTCACCACGGGCCGCGCAGAGTCCGGCGGGTTGATGTGCCCGGCCACGGACGTGCCGCCGCCGTAGGGAATCAGGCACAGGTCCTGCGCCTGGGCGAGCGCCAGCAACTGGCGGATGTGGTCGGCGGTTTCCGGGAATGCCACGGCGTCGGGATAATTGCCTAGCGCCCCTTCACGCAACGCCAGCCAGTCCGGCAGGCTCTGGCCCCGGGCATGCAACAAGCGATCATGGGCGTCGACGCTGTACAAGGCGTGTTCCGCCAGCCGCGAAACAGGCACGCGGGCCAGCGCCGCCTCAAGCGTTGCGTCGGGCAGCGCACGTCCCTCCCCCAGTCGCTCATGGAGAAAACTTGCGCCCTGGGCCGGCAGTTCGACCACCGTGGTTGCATCTCCCCAGCCGTTCCAGCGTCGCATGCGTGTGTCCTTCTGTGCAGTCTGATCAGTGAGATTTCAGGCCCTCATACTAGTCAGCCGGCGGAAAGTGTCACGGTCGCATCCGGCCAGTTCGAGTAGCCAATTGAGTCAAACGTCGCGCAAGCGTCAGCCATTTACTTTAGTCGTGGATTCAAATTACCTTTCAGGGCGCTCATCCGCCCGTGGCGGCCTCGATCAAGGGAATTCGGTCATGCAATCGCTCGGCTTCACCTCTGTTCCGCCCCTGCTCAAATACCTGCGCCATGCCGAACACCTGGGCCTGGCCATCGAGCCTGCGTTGGCGGCGGCCGGGTTGCAGGCACAGCAATTGAGCGACAACAGCCTGCGCCTGCCGGGTGAAACCCATGAACGGTTGCTCGACTACTTTTGCGAACACTCGGGCGATCCGCTGTTCGGCCTCAATGCCGCGAATTTCGTTCTGCCTAACTCCTGGAGCGTGCTGGGCTACATCACCATGAACTGCGCGACACTGGGCGACGCCATGAGCCGCATCATGCCGTTCGAAAAACTGGTGGGCGACATGGGCGTCAGCCGCGCCGAGGTGCAGGACAGCCACGTGCACCTGATCTGGAGCTGTCGTTTTGAGCGCCCGCGAATTCGCCGGCATCTGGTGGAAAACGTCCTCGGCTCCTGGCTGCAATATGCACGCTGGATCGCCGACACCCAGTTGTCGCCGGCCGCCGTGTGGCTGGAACACTCACGCCCGGCGGACACGACGCTGGAACAGTACGAACAGTTTTTCGAATGCCCGGTGCTTTTCGATCAGCCGTATTCCGCGCTGATCGTACCGTTACCGTATTTGCAGTTGCCGCTGCGTCAGGCCGATGCGCATTTGCTGCGCACGCTGGAGGAACACGCGCAAAGTCTGATGGCGACACTGGAGGATGCGTCGCTGGAGCAGCGGGTCAAAAGCATCCTGCGCCAGTTGCTCAAGGAAGGTCTGCCGCGCAAGGAACAGGTGGCCGAGCATCTGGCTGTCTCGGTGCGCACGCTGCAACGCCAGTTGCATCAGGCCGGCACCTCGTATCAACAGATTCTCGATGACTTGCGCCAGGAACTGGCCGAGCATTACCTGCTCAACAGCACCTTGCCGATTCAGGACATCGCCCAGTATCTGGGCTTTACCGAGCCGCGCTCGTTTCACCGCACCTTCAAGAGCCGGCGCGGCATGCCGCCTGGTGAGTTTCGGCAGACTCACCGGGTCAGTGGTGGTGCCGAATAAGTGTGCGACTCACAGCCCCCTCACCCCAGCCCTCTCCCAGTGGGAGAGGGAGCCGACCGCAATATGCTAACGATCTACGCCGACCTGAAAGAAATTCTGTGAATCCATAATCGCCACGATCTTTCAGGTCGATGTATGGCGATAAACACCTCGGTCAGTCCCCTCTCCCCTGGGAGAGGGTTAGGGTGAGGGGGCTTTTGGCTCAGAGGCTGATCGCGTTGGTGAACACCAGGCGATTGCCGAACGGGTCGGCGATGGTCATGTCCTGGCTGCCCCACGGCATGGCCTGAATCCCCGGGTACGAGAACTTGTAGTTCTTGGCGACCAACTGCTGCTGGAACGATTCCAGTTCATCGGTCTCGATCCGCAGGGCCGAACCCGGTGTTGCATCGCCATGATGCTCGGACAGGTGCAGCACACATTCGCCCCGGGAGACTTGCAGATACAACGGGAAACCGGGTTCGAAACGATGCTGCCAATCGATCTTGAAACCGAGGAAGTCGACATAGAACTCCAAGGCCTTGGCTTCATCGAAAATCCGCAGGATCGGGGTGGTTTTGCCGAAGCTCATGGGGTGCTCCCTGACTGATTGGCCCCGCAGTGTAGCCGGGGTAGATGTCAGCAATTCGGCTTGGTGATGGCTTTCTTTAATCGCAATGTGCCATCACTGTGACGCAATCCGCGAAACTCAGTGAAAGTTGTCACGCAGATCACCCTCACGCGCCAGAAACCGCCCTGCCCTTTGCCCGTTGGCCTGCCCCTCGCGATAACTCAGCACACCGTTGATCCACACGCCATCGATGCCTTGCGCGGCACGCTGCGGGTCGCTGAAATCCGCCACGTCATGCACGGTTGCCGGATCGAACAACACCAGATCGGCCCAGTGTCCTTCACGAATCTCGCCGCGCTCCTTCAAGCCGAAGCGCGCCGCCGACAGACCGGTCATCTTGTGCACGGCGGTGTGCAACGGAAACAGGCCGACGTCTCGACTGAAATGGCCGAGCACCCGTGGGAAAGCGCCCCACAGACGTGGGTGCGGGAACGGGTCTTCCGGCAAGCCGTCGGAGCCGACCATCGACAGCGGATGGGCGAGGATCCGGCGCACGTCGTTCTCGTCCATCCCGTAATACACCGCGCCCGCCGGTTGCAGACGTTTGGCGGCATCGAGCAGTGGCATCGTCCATTCGGCGGCGATGTCGATCAAATCGCGACCGCCCATTTCAGGATGGGGTGTCGACCAGGTAATGGTGATGCGGTGGGCGTCGGTGACCTGCTTCAGATCCAGCGTCGAAGAACTTGCCGCGTAGGGGTAGCAATCACAGCCGACCGGGTGGGTTTTCGCCGCCTCTTCCAGCGATGCGAGCAACTGCGGACTGCGTCCCCAGTTACCCACGCCGGCACACTTGAGGTGGGAAACGATCACCGGCGAGCGGGCGTGGCGGCCGATGCGAAAGGCTTCGTCCATGGCCTCCAGCACCGGTTCGAATTCACTGCGCAGATGGGTGGTGTACACGGCACCGAACGCGTTCAATTCTTCAGTCAGCTGCATGACTTCATCGGTGGACGCGGAGAACGCGCTCGCATACGCCAGCCCTGTGGATAAACCGAGGGCGCCCGCTTCCAGACTTTCACGCAACTGCTCGCGCATCGCGGCGATTTCATTGTCGGTCGCCGTGCGAAACAGATCATCGAGGTGATTGCTGCGCAGCGCCGTGTGCCCGACTAGCGCTGCCACGTTCAGCGTGGTATTGGCCGCTTCCACTGCTGCGCGGTAGTCGCTGAAACGTGGATAGACGAAGGCGGCGGCCGTGCCGAGCAGGTTCATCGGATCAGGTGGATCGCCCTTGAGACTGACCGGTGCAGCGCTGATGCCGCAGTTGCCGACGATCACCGTGGTCACGCCCTGGCTGAGTTTGGGCAGCATCTGCGGCTGGCGGATCACCACGGTGTCGTCGTGGGTGTGCACGTCGATGAAGCCTGGCGCCAGCACGCGGCCGGCGGCGTCGATTTCATCGGTGGCGCGGGCATCGCCCAGATCGCCGATGCGCGCGATGCGGCCATCGAGGATTGCCACGTCAGCGGCGTAACCGGGAGTGTTGCTGCCGTCGATGACCAGGGCGTTGCGAATCAGTGTGTCGTACAGCATGTCAGTCTCCCAGCGGCAGGTGATCGTCGCCGCCACGGTATTCGTCGAGGGCGAGTTTGATCCGCCGCAGACGTTCTTGATTGTCTTCAGGATTGGCCAGCGCCAGCTCGGTGGCCAGCACGTCGATGGCGAGCAGCATGCCGTAGCGCGCCGCCGTCGGTTTGTAGATGAACGAGGTCTCGGCGCCTTGCAGCGGCAGGACGATGTCGGCCAGTTCCGCCAGCGGCGAGTCGGCGCGGGTGATGGCGAGGATCCGTGCACCGTAGTTGCGCGCCAGCGCCACAGTTTCCAGCAATTCCGGAGTGAGGCCAGTCAGCGAGCAGACGATCACCACCTGCTCGGCGCTGAGGCTGGCGGCGGTGACGCGCATCATCACCGCATCGTGGCACACCGCGATCGGGTAGCCGAGGCGTACCAGCCGCACCTGCAACTCATCGCTGCACAGGGTCGAGCAACCGCCGATGCCGAAGGCGTGAATCATCCGCGCCTGACCCAACAGCTTCACCGCATCGGCGAAGCGCGACTCGTCGAACGCCGCCAGATGCTGGCGCAGGGTGCTTTCGATATCGCCGACGATCTGCCCGTAAAACGCCGACTGTTCGGGCGTGCCCGCTGGGTCGAGGAAACGGCTACCGACGCCACTGGCCTGAGCCAGTTGCAGGCGCAGATCACGCAAGTCGCGACAACCGACGGTACGGGCGAAACGCGACAGCGTGGCGGTGCTGACATCGGCTCTTTGTGCCAGTGCATCAAGGCTGGCGGAGGCGGCAAATCCTACGTCGTCGAGCATCAGACGGGCGATGCGTCCTTCACCGGCGCTAAAAGAATCCTGACGGGCGCGGATCTGATAAAGGATGTCCATGGCGGATAACTCCGACTACAGCAGGTAAGAAAGACCGACGGTCAGGGCGAAAGCGACAACCGAAATCAGGGTTTCCAGCACCGTCCAGGTCTTGAACGTCTGGGCCACCGTCATGTTGAAGTATTCCTTGATCAACCAGAAGCCGCCGTCGTTGACATGGGAAAAGATAACCGAGCCCGCGCCGGTGGCCAGCACCAGCAGTTCCGGGTGTGGATAACCCAGGCCGATGGCCACTGGCGCCACCACGCCGGAAGCCGTAGTCATGGCAACGGTGGCCGAACCGGTGGCGATGCGCATCAACGCGGCGAACAACCAACCCATGATCAGCGGCGACAGGTGAAATTCGTGGGCCAGGCCGACGATCTGATCAGTGACGCCGGCGTCCACCAGTATCCGGTTCAGGCCGCCACCGGCCCCTACCAGCAAGGTGATGCTGGCGGTCGGCGCCAGGCACTCATTGGTGAATTTCAGGATCGATTCACGGTTGAAACCCTGGGCCAGGCCCAACGTCCAGAAACTCAACAACGTCGCCAGCAACAGCGCGATCACCGAGTTGCCGATGAACAACAGAAACTGGTTGAAACCACTGCCCGGCGTGGAAATCAGATTGGCCCAGCCGCCAATCAGCATCAGCACCACCGGCAACAGAATGGTCGCCATGGTGATGCCGAAACCCGGCAGCTTGTCGCGCGGCTCGCGGTCGAGGAATTGTTTTTCCAGCGGGTTATCCGCCGGCAACTGAATGCGCGGCACGATGAATCTGGCGTACAGGGGACCGGCAATGATCGCCGTCGGAATACCGATGGCAATCGCGTAAAGCAAGGTCTGCCCGACCGACGCCTGATAAGCCTGCACCGCCAGCATCGCCGCCGGGTGCGGCGGCACCAGCGCATGCACCACCGACAGACCGGCGACCATCGGCAGACCGACCATCAGGATCGACACGCCCACCCGCCGCGCCACGGTAAAGGCAATCGGCACCAGCAACACGAATCCGACTTCGAAAAACAGCGGCAGCCCCACCAGAAACGCGATGCACACCATCGCCCAGTGCGCGTTCTTCTCGCCAAAACGTTCGATCAACGTGCGCGCCATCTGCTCGGCCCCGCCGGACTCGGCCATCATCTTGCCGAGCATCGTCCCCAGCGCTACCACCAGCGCGATATGTCCCAGCGTCTTGCCCACCCCGGCCTCATACGCCCCCACCACGCCAGACGGCGGCATCCCCGCCACCAGCGCCAGGCCAATGGAAATCAGGGTGATGACAATAAACGGATTGAGCCGGTAACGGGCGATCAGAACGATCAGGGCAATGATGGCAACGGCGGCGTACACCAGCAGCCAATGGCCGAAGGACGGTGTCATGCGGTACTCCTCGAAAGGGTCACGTTCGAATGGTTTGTGAAACTCATAAATCATTTCGAGATCGAGTTTTCAAACGAAGTGAAAGTAATTTTCGTGGAGGGACAAGGGTTGTCGCTTTTGGGTATGTCTTGTCGTGAATAATGAAAATCGCGGGGTGGGATTTTCATGACCCGGCTGAATGTTTCGCCCAGGCCACAAGGTTTTCAACATCAGTCAAGACGCTATACTCGACTGACGCTTCCTATCGAGTTCCTGACATGACTGCTTCGCGCCGCCGCCCCAAAAAGCTCACTGCCGAAGCATTGATACGCGCGATTGCCAGTTCGACAGCCATCGAAACGGGTCAGAGCGTTGAATCGATTGAACGCAAGCTGAAGCTCAAGGACAGCAAGTTTCTGCATCTTTCTCTGGCCAAATGAGATCGTCACTCAAGTCCACAATGCCTGCCGAACCCAATACTCCATGGGTTCGTAATTGCAATTCAGCCCTTGATTGATTGCCGCAAAATAAGCCTCTTTGTTTCGCTCCCAACTGCTGTAGTCGAGCGGCACATACTCCGCCTGCACCGCCATGACATCCGCCAACAATCGCGACAAGCGCCCATTACCCTCGCGAAATGGATGAATCAGGATGAACTCCACGTGCGTGACAGCAATGGCGTGGATCAGGTTTTCATCCAGATCAGGCTTGCAGGGTGTGTACTTGCCAAGACAGTCCCTCTCGAAACCATCAAGCAGTCGGGGAATCTGCGGTGCTGCGGCAAAGAAAAAGCCATCCTTCCCCATATTCACCGCACGCACATCGCCGGCCCATGAATAGAGATTGCCCAACCAGTGTCGATGCCACTCTTTCAGGTCCTGAACGGTTAATGGCCGATTTGGCAAATGCTCGATGAGCACGAACTGGTACAACTTTTCCAATAGGATGAGCTCTGCGTCATCCATGTCTTCAGGATCGGTTATCCCTAATTTATTGCTCAGTACCTGTTCGTCGGAGCCTGGTTCATAAGAAGTTTGCGAGCCCTCGGCATCATAACGATCAACCATCCTTGCGCCTCCTGGTGCCGCTGAACATTGAAAAGCGCCCGGTGGTTGGCCCGGCGCCAAGACAAATCCAAAAACACAAACGGCTGCCCAAAGGCAGCCGTTCACAGGTTAGTCGCAAAGCCCTCGCGGGTTTAATCAACCATCACACCATTTCGTTACGAATCCATTCAACCACCGACGTGCGCTTCGGCGCCCAGCCCAGCAGTTCGCGGGCGTGTTTGCCGCGTACGCGGCTGTTGGAGCCGAGGCCGTAGTTGGCCATTTCATAGCCCCACTCGGCTTCGGCGTCTTTCAGCGGCCAGTCTTGTGGCTCGCCCTGATTCAGGGCTTCGGCCATGGCGGTGGTCATGTCGATAAACGACGCTTCGCCGCTTTCGACAAAGTAGAACGTGCTCGGGACGTTTTTGGTCAGAGCCAGCAGATACAGCGAGACTACGTCTTCGATGTGCACGTTGGACCAGATGTTCTGCCCAGTGCCGACGTGACGCACTACGCCGCTTTTGCGTGCCTGTTTCAGCAGGCGCGGCAGTTGCACGCTGTCGCGATTGACGCCCAGGCTGTGGCCGTAGATCAGGGTGTTGCAGATGACGGCCGAGTTCACGCCGTCCTTCGCTGCGGCGAGGATCAGGTTGTCGATGGCGACACGTGCAGCCTTGTCGACGGTCGGCTCCGGCAGGTTGTCTTCGAAGTAGATGACGTCGCTGGATTTGCCGCCCGATGCATCACCGACGATGCTCGAACCGCTGGTGTGCAGGAACACTTTATTCGAGCCGCGCAGGGCATCGAGCAAGGCTTCGACCGCACCGCGATGGTCGCTGCTGGCGGCGTTGATCACGGCGTCGGCGGCGTGGGCCTGTTCGGCCAGCAGTGCCTTGTCGTCGAGGGTGCCGATCACCGGGGTGATGCCCAGTGCTTTCAGCTCATTGGCCTGTTCGGCGCTGCGCACCAGACCGGTAACCGTGTGGCCGGCCTGGACCAGACCGGTGGCGATGGAGCCGCCGATAAAACCGGCAGCGCCGGTGACGAATACGTTCATGGAGAAACTCCCTGCGTGAATAAGTGATGCAACGAGTATCGACCGCCGAGCACGGTGGAAAAACCCGCCCACAACCAAATCACTGTTGCGCAGGGGTCACGAATCAGCCTTTGAAATCGGCGCTGGCGTAAGCCGCCAGTTTGCTCTGAATGAAATCCAGGAAGCACTGGATGCGCAGCGCCAGTTGCGAGTTGCGGTAGTACACCGCGTTGATCGGCTGGCGATAACCGCTGTTGAATTCCGCCAGCAACACCTTCAGGCGCCCGGCACGAATGTCGTCGATGGTCATGAAATGCGAGAGGCAGGCAATGCCCTGGCCTTCCAGTGCCAGATGCCGGACCGTCTCGCCGCTGGACGCGCTGATCGCCGGGGTGATCGGCCAGCGGTCGCCGTGCACGTAGCGCAGCGGCCACTGGTTGAGGCCTTCGTTCTGGGTGAAGCCGAGCAAGGTGTGTTCGCTCAGATCGGCAACCTGGAGCGGTGCACCGTGTTTTTCCAGATAGGCGGGACTGGCGACGATCAGCAGCGGACTGCAACCCAGCGACCGGGCATGCAACGTCGAATCGGCGAGAGTGCCGATGCGGATGGCGACGTCGGTGCTTTGTTCCAGCAGGTCAATGATCAGGTCATTGCTGTTGAGTTCGAGCTGAATGTCCGGGTACAGCCGCCGGAATTCGTCGATGTACGGCACGATGGCGTGGAGCATGAACGGCGACGCGGCGTTGATGCGCAGTCGTCCTGATGGCGTCTGTTGACGTGAAGAAAGACGCTCTTCGAGTTGATCCATCTGATCGAGAATCAGCTTGGCCTGCTCGAAGAAATACTTGCCCTCCTCGGTCAGGTCCATGCGCCGCGTGGTGCGGTTGATCAGCGTGGTGTCGAGCTTGGCTTCCAGCCGCGACAGCGTGCGGCTGACGGCCGACGGCGTCTGTCCGACCTGCTCGGCGGCGGCGGAGATCGAACCGCATTCGATCACGCAGACGAAAATCTGCAACTCATCGGATCTGGCTTTCACGGGTGTCCTCGAATCGAAAGGCCTGCTGCACAGGCTCAGGCCTTCGATAGTAGCCGAGCGTCAGGCCTTGAGGCCAAACACCTCGCTCAGGTGCTGCTCGTAACGCGCCACATCCGCCTCGATGTTCGGGCGCTTCATCACGTCCACACAGAGGAACGTCGGCAGGCCGGTCATGCCGAGGAACTCGTTGGCCTTGTGGAACGGGAAGTACACCGCGTCCACGCCTTTGGCTTCGAAGAAGTCGGTCGGATCATCGAACGCCTGCTGTGGCGCATTCCAGGTCAGCGACAGCATGTACTGCTTGCCGTGGATCAGACCGCCGCTGCCGTACTTCTGCGACGAATCGGAACGGGTGCGGCCGTCGCTGGCGTAGAGGCTGCCGTGGCCTTCAGTGAAGACTTCGTCGATGTACTTTTTCACGGTCCACGGCGCGCCCATCCACCAGCCCGGCATCTGATAAATGATCACGTCGGCCCAGAGGAATTTGGCGACTTCTTCGGCGATGTCGTAACCCTCGTCGATGAAGGTGGTCTTGACGTCGACACCGCCGCGATCCAGCACGCTCAACGCCGCTTCGTGCAGGGTGGTGTTGTAGCGACCGTCAGAGTGGGCGAATTTTTTACCGCCATTGAGCAACAGCACTTTTTTCATGGGACAGCCTCGATCGGATGCCGATGCACAGCGCAGAGCGCCGGATGGACAAGGGGAGAAATTGGATGGCGGCAGATTAACGTTGCGCCTCGCGCGGAATAAGCCGCGGTTGCGCAAAATTCATTTGAGTAAAACGCACGAATCGATTGCCGATTGTTGCCGTAGGATTGGCCGCCATCTGAATCTGAGGAGTTTTTTGCGATGAGCGAACGCCAGGGTTTCATCCTGCACGCCAAGACCCGCCCGGAAAAAGCCGAGGCCTTCGAAGCGTTTTTCCGCGCTTATGTCGAGCCGAGCCGCGCCGAACCCGGCTGCATCGAGTACCACATGCTGCGCGACAAGGAAGATCCGACCCTGTTTATCTTCTACGAGATCTGGGAGACCCAGGCGCATCTGGACGTGCACTCGAACCTGCCGCACATGCAGCAGTTTCTCGCTCAGCGCATGGAATATCTGGAGCGGGATTTCGATATCCGCCCGATCGAGATGCTCAGCGTTTCGTCCGCTAGCCGCTGATCAAGAGATGGGCGCCGAGCGCGCCCAGACCGATGAAGAACACCCGCTTGAACAGCACCGCGCTGATACGCTGGCGCAGCCACTGCCCGAGCAGCATGCCAAGCATCGCCGGGATCAACGCCAGCAGCGAAGCGCTCAGTTCCGCACCGCCCAGTGAACCGCGCCAGAGCAATCCACCGGCCAGCGCCAGGGTCGATATGGTGAAGGACAGGCCCAGCGCCTGCACCAGTTCATCGCGACTCAAACCCAGTGCCTGCAGATACGGCACCGCCGGAATCACGAACACCCCGGTGGCCGAAGTGATGACGCCGGTGATCACCCCACACAGCGGCCCCAGCCATGGTTCATGGCGGCGACTGACACTCAGCGTCGGCAGGAACAATCCACTCAGCGCATAGAGCAACAACGCCGCGCCGAGCCCGCGCACCACCCAATGCCCGCCCGCCATGCCGATCCACAAGGTGCCGATGGCCGTACCGAGAAAGATCGCCAGCAGCATCGGCCACAGCCGTTTCACCAGCCCGCGCAGATGCCCGCCGAACGCCAGTTGCCAGAGGTTGGTCAAGGTTGCCGGAATGATCAGCAACGCCGCAGCCTGCGACGGCACCATAGCCAGACCGAGCAAGCCCATGGCGACGGTGGGCAGGCCGAGGCCGATCACGCCTTTCACCAGACCGGCGAGGACGAAGGTCATCAGCACCAGCAAAGACAGGGCCAGACCGAGGTTTTGATAGAAATCTGCGAGTGCGTTCATGGCGATACTGTGCGCCTGCGCGGATGAACTGAAAATCTGTCTTACACTGAGGCAGCCTCTCTTTCAGCAAGAGTCACCCGCCATGCACTTCGACCTCACCGACCTGCGCCTGTACCTGCACATTATCGACAGCGGCAACATCACCGCCGGCGCCGCACGCAGTCATTTGTCACTGGCGGCGGCCAGTGCGCGGATTCGAGCGATGGAGGCTTCGCTGGGCACCGAGTTTCTTGAGCGCGGGCGCCGTGGTGTCACGCCGACGCCAGCCGGCAAGGCTCTGGCGCAACATGCGCGGCTCCTGCTGCAACAGGCCGAGCGCATGCAGCAGGACTTGAACGAATACTCCCGGGGCGTCAAAGGCCAGGTGCGTCTGTTGTGCAACACCACGGCCATCAGCGAATACCTGCCGGAAGTGCTGGCGGATTTCCTGCGCGAACATCCCAACCTCGACATCGACTTGCAGGAACTGCCCAGCGCCCGCATCACCCACGCCTTGCGCCAGGGAGCGGCAGACCTGGGCATCGTTTCCGACGCCGTGGACACCCGGGACTTGCAGACCCGGATCTTTCGCGACGACCCGCTGGTGCTGCTCGTGCCACCGGGCCATGCGCTGGCAGAACGTCTCTCGCTGACCTTTGCCGAAACCCTGGCCCATGACTATGTAGCGCTGGGTGCCGACAGTGCCTTGGCGATTCATCTGGAGGAACAGGCGCTGCACATTGGCCAGCGCATGGCGATCCGCATCCGCGTCGATGGCTTCGATGGCCTCATGCGCATGGTTGCGCGCGGCGCGGGGCTGGCGATCGTACCCAAAGTGGCAGTTGAGCGCTGGCCGCGGATGAACTCATTTATCTGTCTGCCGCTGGATGACGCCTGGGCCAGGCGGACACTGCATCTGTGTTCACGAAATTTCGCTCATCTGCCGGCCTATAGCCAGGCCTTGCTTGATGCTCTGACGCCTTGACTCTACCGCTAGGGGCAGACTCTATCCTGTGAGCTTCTTTTCAGGAGTACACACAATGAGCAAACGAATGCTCGTGATTCTGGGACACCCCTCCACCTACAGTTTTTGCGGAGCACTGAGTGAAACCTACGTTCAGGCAGCCAAGGATGCCGGGCATGAGGTGCGGTTGATGCGCCTGGATGCGCTGGATTTCGACCCGGTCCTGCACGAGGGTTACAACAAGATTCAGCCGCTGGAACCCGATCTGTTGCAGGCGCAGGCCGACATCACCTGGGCCGAGCACCTGACCTTCGTCTACCCGATCTGGTGGGGCGGGATTCCGGCGTTGATGAAAGGCTTTCTGGATCGCATCTTCCTGCCCGGCTTCGCGTTCAAGTACCGCGAGGGCAAGGCCTTCCCGGACAAACTGCTCAAAGGCCGCACCGCCCATTTGCTGGTGACCATGGACACGCCGTACTGGTACTACAAGTGGTTCTACGGCATGCCGGGTCTGCACCAGGTCCGCAAGACCACGCTGGAATTCTGCGGGGTCAAACCGATCAAGACCCTGACGTTCGGCCCCATGCTTGGCTCCAAACCGGAGCAGCGCGACGTGTGGCTGCAACAGGCGCGAGCCAGCGCCGCGTTCTGAATCTGACGTAACTGTCCAACTGACGGCGCCGCCGACGCCGTCAGCCCCTCCACGGGCTCTCCCCGAGCCCGTCCGTCAGCTGTGCGCGTCATTTACGCACAGTTGCAACCTGCCGATGGTATTCACCCTATAATCGCCCGCCGATCAGGCCTCGAGCCTGGTCACGCTAAGCCCTGTTTGATCATCGAGATGGATCTTTATGTATATCGGCAAAGCCGCCCAGCTGTCGGGCACCACAGTCAAAAGCATTCGCCATTACGAAGAAATCGGCCTGTTGCCCGAGCCCAAGCGTGAAGGCAAATACCGTATCTACAGTCAGGAAAGCGTCGAGGTACTGACGTTCATCAAATGCGCTCAGCAACTGGGCTTCAAGCTCAAGGAGCTGCAAGTCATCCTGAACAACTACCGCGGCGACGAATTCCCATGGGACATGGCACAGAACGCCATCGCCCAGAAAAAAGCCGAACTGGTGACCCAGATCGGCGATTTGCAGCAGTTGTACGATGGACTTGAAGCGTTTGAAAACAACCTCCACGAGGCTCGACAAGAGTGTCAGTTCGAGCGCATCGCCCGACATGGGGAAAAAACCCCGGGCGCTACGCTGAACTGAAAACCCTTCTGCGACGCATGGGCCGGTTCGCCTGTCGGATCAGGGCAGGCGGACCCGGCCCGGGCGTATTCAGCCCGGTACTGGCTCTGCGTCGACACGTTGCGCCTGAGCGGGCTGGACAACCGGCTCAATCGCACCGAAGAACCACGGCGAAACCAGCGTCACCAGAATGATGGTCATGACACCGCTGGAGAACAGCGCCATCGCCACCAGTGCCCCCAGGTCGACAATCGGCTTGAAGTCAGAAAACAGCAGCGCCATGAAGCCCACGGAGAAGATCACCACGTTGATCACCGTCGAACGGCCGACGCTGTGCATCGCCTGCAAAATGGCCGCGTCGACTTCAATGCCCTGCTGCACCAGCAATTTGATGCGCGACAGCAGGTGCACCGCGTAATCGACCACGCCCACCACCAGGAAAGTCACCAGCGTCGTGCCGATGTTCAGCTGGATCTCGAACAGGAACATGAAACCGTAGACCGTGACCGAGGTGGTCAGCAGGGTCAACATGCCGAGAATGCCCAGCCGCACCGACTTGAGCCAGTACATCATCATCAGCGTGACGACCAGCAACGCCAGGGAAAAGCTCAGTACCTGGCCCTGGGTGATTTCCTGCAACACACCGGTCCAGATCAACGGCGTGCCGGCATGCGTCACCTCCAGGTTGGCCGGTTTGTTCACCAGCAGCCAGGCGTCGAGGCGATCGAGCATGCCCTGATAATCGCTGGCGACCGACGAGGTCATGGTGTACAGCGTCAAGGCCTTGGAGAAGTCGGCGTTGAGCACGTTGTTCAGGTCCGAACCGCCACCGTTCTCGAACAGCATCACGTGCTGCTCGATCAGCGAATTGCCTGGCACTTCGAAATGCTCGACCTGCCCGTCGTCATTGACGGAGGTCACCTTTTCCATGGCGTCGGGAACGCGCAGGTAATCAGGGTTCATGTCGTTGAGCACCAGGTTCATGCGCTTGACGTAAGTGGCCAGGGAGTAGCCGTAACTCACGTTCGGCTGTTGCTTGATGAAGTGGTCGAGCTTGTCGATGAACTGCACCACCTCCGTGGTCAGCACCCCGCGTGGTTCCTTGCTGTCGATGGCAATCCAGCCCGGCGCCGTACCCGCCACTTTGGCGTGATTGATGAACTGGTCCGAGACGCGGATATGGCTTTCAGGCTTGAAGTAGGCGATGCCCGAATCTTCGATATCGACGCGGAAGGTGAACACAGTGGCCAGCGCCAGCAACGGCAGCATGACCATGAGAATCGGTTTGCGAAAGCGGATCATCCAGGCGCAGAACGCCACCAGATAACGCGAGATGATCGATTCCTTGTGCGCGGCCACCCTGGCCTGCGGCGGTTGATCCTTGCCCCAGATGGAAATCCAGGCCGGAATCAGCAGCAACGAAATGATCAGCGCCGCCGTCAGGCCGATGGACATGAACACGCCGAAGTTACGGATGCTGACGATGTTGTTGGTGGTGGAAATCATGAACGTGGCGATGGTCGTCACCGTCGTCAACACCACCGGCACGACCATCAGGCGCTGGGTTTCGCGGTTGGCGTCACGGTTGCTCTTGCCGGCGTTTTTCTGCTCGTAATATTCAGCCATCACATGGATCGCGTCCGAGCAGCAGATGGTGAACAGAAACACCGGCAGTACGCTGGTCAACAGGTCGAACGGCACCCGCAGCAGCGCCATCAGGCCCAGCGTCCAGATGGTGCAGAACAGAATGTTGAACAGCGGCAACAACACGCCCAGCGGTTTGCGGAAGAAGAAAATCAACAGCAGGGTGATCAGCAGAAACACGATCGGAAACAGCACCGCCAGGTCATGGTCGATGATTTCCTGCTGGGCCGCGATGAAGATCGGCATGCCGGCAATGAAGATCTCATCCTTGTACTCGGGGTGCTCGGCCTGATACTGCGCGACGATGCCCCGCACGATCTGATAGGCGCGCAACTGCGCCTGAGCGTCATCCTGCTTGGTGCCGAGTTCGGCCACCAGCATCGCGACTTTCTTGTCCTTCGACACCACCCCGTCGACCATCAGTTCGTTGCCCATGATCTGTGACTCGACCACGGCCGGGTCCATGTCATAGGCGTTGAGGGTCTTGTGGATCAACAACTCGCCACCGTCGGTCAGCACGATGTTTTCCAGGTCGCCCATCGAGGCCATTTCGCGAATCGGGTTGATGCGCTCGGCGAGGAAGGTCAGGAACAACTGATCATGAGCATCCCAGTTCAGACTCTGGGCATGATCGCGCAGGGCCTTGGCCTGAGCGTAATCATTCTGGGAAAAACCGTCCTCCAGAATGTCCCGGGTCAATAACTGCGCGCGGCTGTCATTCGGGTAGCGGGCAACGATTTGCGCCAGTTGCTCCTTGTCGGCGTCGTTGGCCAGGATCATCTTGCGCACCGACTGCGACATCGAAAACAGCGCATTGAGCGTCTGTTTGTTGAAGACCGTCTGCGGGTTGTTCAGCGCCACCATCACCGAGTCGAAGGTGCCGGTGAACTCACCCTGCAAATCGATGATGGTTTTGCGCGCCGGATGGCTGTCCTTGAGCAGATAAGGGTTGGTGTCCGAGACCAGCGCGCCCAGCGTATAAGTGAAATACGCAGTGATCGCCACCAGCAGGAAAACGATTGCCCGCGCATGGCGCTCGACGAAGTTCAGGTATCTTTCCATGATCATGTGTTCCAGGGTCGTCGGGAGCGGCGCTTAGCGGGCAGTCACGGAAAATTCCGGCAGGTCACCGGTTTTCAGGCCGCGCTTGATGGCGGTCTGAGTAAACAGCCGGTCTTCGAGCGGGACGTTGTACTGCAACTGGTTGAAGCGCATTTCCGAGCGCGTACCGTCGATGAAGTGTTCGGTTTCACTGAGCAGGATGCTGTCAATCCCGTCGATGGTCTCGACCTTCTGGGTGCGCATCTGCTTGATCAGCACACCTTTGACGTCGAAGAAATCCTGACGCATGACCAGGAAATTCTGCTTGTCGATCCACACCTTGAGTTTGTTGTAACCGGTCTTGGCCAGCACTTCAGGGGACGCCGGTTCACGTTCGATCACGTAGCAGTCGCGGCCCTTGATCTGCTCTTCACCCAGCAATGTCTGCGAGTAATCCTTGACCCGGATCTTGTCCAGATCGGCATAGGAGTATTCGCTGCCCATGAACGAACCGCGCTTGTCGGTGGTGGAGATCCGGCGGGTCTGGCGACTGACCGGCAGGTACATCCACTGGCTGTCTTCCAGGCCCAGCGTCTCATGCGGGTTTTCGATGTGGAACGCGACGTCGCGCACATCGGTCGGCGCCGAGAAATACATGCTGAATTTGTCGCTGTCCGGGTAGTCCTTCTGCAGGTAGGTGAATTCACGAACCCGGGTATTGCCCTTCTTGTCGTGGAGGATCAACGACACCTGGGACATGAAGCTTTTACCGTCATTGCGATCACGCACCTGGCGAATGATTTCATCGGCATTGCTGCCGTCGGCAGCGCTGGCGCAGACGCCACTGAGGATCAACGCGGTGGCGGTCAGACTTTTCAAAAGCGGCAACATCGGAATTTCCCTTTTCGTCGGATGAGTACATGCGGACCTGCGCCACCGACGGCAGGCAGGCGTCACGGGGGTTAAAACAGATAGCCGGCGGACAGCCGCACTTGATCGCGCTTGCTGTACTCGCCGAAGGCCCTGTCGGGTTTGCCGAAGAACACGTCCACTTCCAGTCCCAGCTTGATGTAGTCCACCGGTTTGTAGGTGAAGATGCCCTGCAGCAAAGCGTTGTCCTTGAGCGGCGGCGAGGCCGCGGCCACCAGTCGGCTCTTGAGCCGGTCCTGCCAGTGAGTGCCTTCGGCCGACAGCGTGAACAGCGGCTCGCGCTTGTCCTGCAGCATCCCGTCCTGCCAGTCGAGCAGCACCTGCTCCTGCCATTGCGCCGAAATCAGCCAGTCGCGCCACAGATAGTCGACGCCCAGCAGCGACTTGACCATCGAGGTGCTGTCGGCACCGTAGGCGCGGGTCGGATTGGTCATGCGCCAGTTGTCGAACCAGGCGATCTCGCTGCGCACCACGATGCTGTGACCGGCGTCGATCGCCAGACCTGCACCGCCCATGGTGTAACGGGGAAACTGGCGTTCAAGGCGTGTGCGACCGTCATCGGCCAGACCTTCGACGGCATACACCGGGTCCTGCTGACGTGCACTCAGTGCCACGAAACTGGTGTCCACTGCACCGATCCGGCCGTTGGCGCTCAGACCATAGGAATAGCCCTTGTCACCGTCATAACCGGGTTTTGAATCAAGCAGGAAATACTCCGGATCGGGCGTCGCAAACAGCGGCGCGGCGAACTCGCTGCCCGCCACCGGCGGCTGGTTCTTGACGAAGTCGGTGATCCACAGCGCTTCCAGTTCCCACTCGCCCACGGGCTGCGTCACACGCACCATCGGCACGGCGATGCGGCTGTCTTCAAGCAACGGGGTCAGCCCATCGCGATAGTCCAGCGGGTTGATCTGGTCCAGCACACGCAATTCATCCGCACGCCCCCAGACCACCTGCTGCCAGCCGACCGTCACTTCACCGTCGCCCAGCGAATGACCGACATACAGATGCCGCCAGTCAGCGTCGAAGCGATATTTTTCCCGGGCGCGTTCGCTGTACGGGTTGTTGCCGTCGTAGCGGGCGTCATACCGCACACGGCCCTTGGCCTTGTAATAGCCGCCGTCCCAGTTGTCTTCCAGGTTGGCTTTGAAATACACGGCCTTCTGTGTGACCTGATCGTCACCGTGCAGGCGCAGTGCCGTGGCCACGCCGATTTCGGCGTCGGCGTAATCGGGCTTGAGATCGTCGACTTCCAGGGCCGCGACGGCCGCCGGAGCGGCCACGCACGCCCACATCGCCCAGGCGATGCGGTTGATAGATCCTGGCATCACTACATTCCCAACCCGACGCCGCCATCGATCACCAGGCTCTGGGCCGTGACCCCGCCGGCTTCAGGACTGGCCAGGTAACGCACCATCGCCGCCACTTCTTCGCTCTGGATGAAGCGGCGCATCGGCAGTTTTTTCTTCGCGTTGCGCACGATCTGCTCCTGGGTCAGACCGGCGATCGCCGCTTGCGTCGCCAGTTCGCCCTGGAGCATCGGTGTATCGATCCAGGCCGGCAGAATCGCGTTGACCGTGATCTGCCGCGGCGCCAGATCCAGCGCCAGGGCCTTGGTCATGCCGACGATGCCGTGCTTGGACGCGCAGTACGCGGTGTTGCGCACCTTGCCGGCCCGCCCGAGGATCGAGGACATGTTGATGATCCGTCCCCGATCCGGCATCAGCGCCAGGCACAACGAGGTCACGTAAAACGTACCGTTCAGGTTGACCGAAATCACCTTGTGCCAGTTGTGCAGATCTTCGGGCTCGTTTTCATTGCAGATACCGGCACTGTTCACCAGCACGTCGACCTGCTTGATCCGGGTGCCGAGCTGCTTGAAAAACGCTTCCATGGCAGGCAGGTCGGCGATGTTCGCCGCGTGGGTCTCGACCCGCGCGCTGATCCGCTCCTGCTGCTCAGCCACCCAACCCTGCAGTTGCGGCAAGTCCAGGTCCAGCAGGATCAGGTGATTGTCGCCATTGGCCGCGAAGTCCTCGGCCACCGCGCGACCGATGCCCTTGGCCGCACCGGTAATCAGAATGGTGCGGCTCATGGCATCTTCAACCCGCCGTTCACCGGCAGGACCTCCCCGGTCAGGTACAGGCCACGTTCGGCGAGGTACAGCACCGCCTCGGCAATTTCCTCGGGCTCGGCGTAACGCTTGATCAGCAGCCGCGACTGGATCTGCTCCTCCTGACTGCCGATCAGCGCGGTGCTCATCTCGGTCTTGACGATCCCCGGTGCCACCGCATTGACCCGGATATTGCGCGGCGCCAGCTCGACCGCCAGCGCGCGGGTCATGGCTTCGACCCCGCCCTTGGCCGCGGCATAGTTGCTCTGGCCCTTGCCGGGCTTTTGCGCGGCGACCGAACTGATATTGACGATGCAGCCACTGCGCTGGCGCAGCATGCCCGGCAGCACCTGCTGACAGCAGAGCAAGGTACCGACCAGGTTGGTCTGAATCACCTCCAGGATGTCGCTGGCCGGCATCGTCGCCAGCAAGCCGTCACGGGTAATGCCGGCGTTGTTGACCAGCAGATCGACGCGCTGGAAATGCGCATCGACCCGCTCGAAGAATGACCCGATGCTGTCGCCACGGCTGATGTCGCATTGCAGCGCCAGGCAATCCACGCCCGACGCCTGCACTTCATCACGCAAGGCCATCGCTGCTACTTCATCACGCACATAACTGAACGCCACTTGATAACCGGCACCCGCCAGTGCCAGGACGATGGCCCGGCCGATGCCACGGCTGCCGCCGGTCACTACTGCTACTTTGTTCGGCATGACCGTTCCTTACAGCGAGTTATCGGTTTTGAACTGTGCGAGGCTGAACCCGTGGGTCGCGGCCAGTGCACGGATCTGCTGCACTTGCTCACGGCTGATGTCGCCGTAGGAGTAGTGCTGTTTCATGCCCGACAACCCCATCAGTACCGACTCCGCCATGCAGGCATACAACTGACCTTGCTTGAGGTAGGCGCGAACGTTGAGGGCCAGGCCATCGCCCAGCGGCGTCTGGACAATCCCGCCGTGCATGTACAGCACGTCGGCGCGCTGACCGGCGAGGTTCTGGTCCACGTTCAGCGGAACGGCGATGTCGCAAATCACGCTGTTCTCGGCAAAGTGTTCGGCACCGAGAAACGCCTGCGGTGCATTCGCCGCACACAGCACGATGCGCGCCTGCTTCAAGGCATCCAGGTCGTTGCTGACGGTGATGAACGCGTTGCTTCCCAGTTGCTCATCGACCAGTTGCGCTACGCGCTGTCCGAGATCGGCACTGTTGCCATGGGCTTGCAGCAGGGCGTCGATACCCCGCAGTTGCTGCAGGCGACTGGCGAGACGATCGTGCTCGGCAACACCCTTGAGAATGGCCCGGGCGGCTTCGGCGTAAATCTGCTGAGCGGTTTTCTCCAGGCGTCGCAGCGAGCCGTCGCGACCACTGCCGATCAGGATCAGGTGCTCGACACTGGTCGACAACAGCGACGCGTAGGTCGAAGCAATGTTGCCGGCAGCACCGACCACCGCAGCAGTCTGCTGGCTCAGTTCCAGACCTTGTTGTTTGCAGCCCTGCTCGATCGCTTCCAGCCCCATGCCGATGGTCAGCGCGTTGCCCGAGGTCAGCGCCATGTCAGGAATTTTCAGCGCCTGACAGTTGTTGGTGACGATCGAGGTGTACATGCCCAGACCGGCCACGCTATAGCCGTCGGCGCGGGCATCCTTGATGCGATTGCCGACTTCCTCGCGGATGGTTTCCAGATCGCCGCTGGCGATGTAAGCCGCCATCGCATCGGAATCCATGCACAGCGGATAGAGGGTGAACTCCACCGCCGTGCCGAGTTTCGAGCGGATCTGCACCGGGCCGATGGGCGCCGCCCGGCGCTCGGGGGCCATGCGTTTGATGAACTCGCGCTTCTGCTCCGGACTCAGGGTCGACAGCGATGGGTCGACATCACTGAGCATGTCTGCATCGATCAGGTGGTTGATGAACGCCACGCGTGCTACCACGCGCACGTTCTCGTCAGACTTTGGGAGGCTTTCGGTCTCCGTGAAGCTGACATCGCGTGCCGGCACCTGGGCGATGCTGTCGGCACACACACCGGCAGCCAGCGGGAACGCGTCGCGACGACGCAGCATGTCGCAGACTTTTTGCAGCGAAGCGATCAGGCCATCGATTTCCTGGAAGGTGATGCACACCGGTGGTTCCAGGCGAATCACATTGGCGTTGCTGCCCGACGGCGCCACACGCAACGACTCGAACTGCAACAGGTAGCCGGCAATGATGTAGCCCAGCGCATCGTTGTACTGCGCCGAAGCCTGGACCAGCGAACTGGCGCCGGTCAGGTCATGCAGTTCGAACCCCAGCAGCAGGCCGCGTCCGCGCACATCGGCGATCACGTCCGGATAGGCCGCCTTGAGCTCCAGCAGCGAAGTCTTGAGGTACTCGCCCTTCTTGTTCACATCCTTGAGCATGGCGCTGTCGTTTTCGAACAGCCGGCGCAGGGCCGACAGCGCGATGTGGCACGACGCATCGTCTTCAGCGAAGGTCGAGCTGTGGATGTAGCTGAAATCATTTTCGTAATGGCTGGCACGGATCACGGTGGCGGCGATTTTCATCAAGCCGCCGCCCAGCGCCTTGGACAGGCAGTAGTAGTCGCCCTGCAGGTTGAAATGGGTGGCGCCGAGCAAGGTGCCGGTGCGACCGAAACCCGATTGCACTTCGTCGATGACCAACGGGCATTGCTGCTCGTTGCACAGGCGACGCAAGCCCAGATAGAACTCTTTGGCAAATTCGTTGATCCCGCCCTCGCCCTGGATCGGCTCCAGCAGCACGGCAGTGATTGCGCTGAACGCTTCACGGCGCACGTGCAGGGTTTCACCGCTCCACTCCAGGCTCAGCCAGTGATGCTGGTGGCGGGCCGGCAAGTCTTGCAGCTGCTGCGGTTGATGCGGATCGATGAATTCGACGTTGAGCCCGAAACGGGCAAATGGCTTGCGGTATTGCTTGCCGTAAGTCAGTTGAACAGTGTTCACCAGTTTGCCGTGGAAGCTGCCTCGCACCGCGAGGAAGACCGGCTCGACATGCAGTTGCGCCAGGTTGTGCTGACGCACCGCCTCGGCCACCTGACGCACGGTCACGCAGGTCAGGTGCGGCGGCAGCAGGCCGGCCGGCAGGTCGAGATCATCGATCTCCAGCTCGACATAGGCCTTGTCACTGGCCACCAGGTTCGCCAGTTCGAAATCACGCTCGTCGAACTGTTTCTGCAGGTTTTTCTGACGACGGTACTCGGCATGCTTGACGGCGATCTCCACCGACTCGGCGCCACTGTTGGAGAACGTGGAAATGTAGCGCTCGGTGTTGTTCAGCTCACGGTTGAACGCTTCGCTGAGTTCACGCCCCAACTGCCCCGCCGCGCCACGCACCGACATTTGCGCGTTGAACGGCACATCGGCGCGCAGCAGGCCGCACAGCTGATCGACGAATTGCGGGTCGTTGTGACCGTACAGCGCGGCGCCGTAGCCACCGAGAAAATCGGTGACGGTCACTTCGTCACCCTGCTTGTCGCGGTAGAACAGTTTGCTGCCCTGCGCCCGATGGAACTGGCACTCCAGGCCCAGGGCCTGCATCAGTTCAACGAATTTTGGCCGAACGTAATCGCGGTAATCCATGACAGTCATATCCCTTGAGTAAAAATTCAGAAGCGATGTATTGCCTTGAAGCGGTCAGTCGTCCGCCTGCAAGTCGAGTTGGTAACAGGCGCTGAAGCCGTTGTCGTCGCGGTTGATCACCAGGCAATCGTGCAGAACGGCATCCCGTGGTTCGCCCGATACAAACGGCAGATGCGTATCCACCGGCTGCGTCAGCCCGGCAATCGGCGCGATGCTTTGGGCCTGCAGCATCTGGCGGGCGAGGATCAGGTCGACCAGGCTCGGCGCACCGCTGAGGATGCCGGTCAACGCCGTGCTGCTGGTGATGTGTGCGGCGCCGGTACGGGCCAGTGTGCGGGCCAGATCGGCGTCCTTGTGCGCAGCGCCGGTGGCACTGCTGATTAGCAAATCGACCTGTTTGTCCGGCAGGCTCAGAGCGTCCAGACGCGGGTGCGCGAACAGCGCCGACAGGCAGGTCTGCGGTCCCGGCGGCAGATCCGCGGCCCGCCGCAGCACCAGTGCAGCAGCGCCTTCGCCGGCAATACCGCCCGAACCCTGGCGGTCGAAGGCGAGCATCTGTTGGGACCCATCGGTACTGATCACGCCCGCTTCGGCGAGCGTGGACAGCGCCAGCGGGTCGAGCTCACTGCCGGCCCCGACCACGATGGCCACGTCGATGCGTCCACTCTGCAAGGCACTGTGCGCCTGGCGCAATGCCGCCAGATTGCCGGCCACGCCCTGCATGTAGGCGTTGCACTCGCACTCCAGCTTCAAGGCCAGACTGACCACACCGAGCAAGCCGTTGCTCAGACTCTTGAGTACCAGAAACGGATCGAGCGCACGCTCCTGCAACACTTGCTGCGCGAGGCGGTTCATGTCGGCTGCGCTGTCGGTCCGGGACTCCTGAAGCAGTTCCCCATAGGAAGCCACCGACGGATGGGTATACCCGCCCTGACAGCAATAGAGGCCATAACGCAAACCGTCCTGACCGGGTTCGACGCCGGCCTCGGCCAGCGCCTGACGCACCGCGCTGACGCCCCAGATCACCGCCGGCGGGCAGTAACGCTGCAGGTTTTGCACAACGTCCTGACGACTGCGCTGGTGCGTGGCGTCATCGATCTGTCCGAACGCGGCGATGCGTTCACTGTGAAACAGCGGCGTTTGCAGCGGCCCGATCGCACTGCGACCTTCCCGGGCCGCCACCCAGAAACCCTCGACGCCCCAACCTGTGGGCAACACACAACCGCTGCCAGCGATGGCAATGCGTGCAGTGGCGCTAGTCATTGTCCGTGCTCCCGATATTTGCCAAGGGCCAGCGAAGTGTTCAGGCCGCCGAAGCCAAAGGAATTGCTGAGGGCGTAATCCACACGACGGCTGACGGCCTGACCGGCGCAATAATCCAGATCGCAGCGTTCATCGGCCTCGTGCAGATTCACGGTGGGTGTGACCAGATCGTTCAGACAGGCCAGCGCAGTGACAATGCACTCCGGCGCCCCGGCCGCTGCGATCAGGTGGCCGAATTGCGACTTGTTGGCACTGACGGCCAGCGCCCGGTAATGCTTGTGCTGAGCGAACACCTGCTTGATGGCCAGGGTCTCGGCAACATCATTGAGGGGCGTCGAGGTGCCGTGGGCATTGATCAGGTCAATCTGCTGCGGCTGCAACCCGGCATCGTCCAGCGCCGCTTGCATGGCCAGCGCGGCGCCCCGCCCCTCTGGCTGTGGTGCGGTGACCTTGTAGGCATCCAGGCTGCTGCCGTATCCGAGCACTTCGGCATACGGGGTCGCCCCCCGTGCCAGGGCATGCTCAAGACTTTCCAGTACAACAAAACCACCGCCCTCGCCGGCAATCAGACCGCTGCGGTCACGATCGAACGGCCGGCACAGATCGGCTCCCCAGCGCTGCTCGCCCGAGGCTGCGCCCAGCAGGTACAGAGCGGCCATGGTGTCGAGGTTGAGCACCGAGTCGGCGCCACCGGCCACGGCAACATTCACTTCGCCACGACGAATCATCTGGAACGCATTGCCGATCGCCTGGGATGCGCCGGCACAGGCACTGCTGATATTGATCACCGGGCCTTCACAACCGAGGTCGTCGGCAATCACTCGCGCCAGCCGATCGTTGGCCTGGCGCAGAGAGCCCTCGGCGCTGACTTCTGTTGCCCGCGCCACCAAGTGTTGCCAGTCCGGTGCATTGCCGTCCGGCGCCTGGGTCAGGAGCATGTCGGCGAGCATGTGTTGCGGAGCCCCGGAAGCACACAGCACGGCAGCATCGCGCATCTGCTCGGGGTTCAACCCGCTGTCGGCGACGGCCTGGGTGGCGGCCACCCAGCCAAAGCGACTGCGTTTTTCCAGGGGCAGCGTCCAGGCCGGGTGGTTCCGCAAATGCCCGGGCAACAACGCCATGTCCACGGGCGCCGCGTAGCGAACAGGAAACTCATTCTCCTGCAGGTCTTGCGGCTGCCAGGGGCGCACGCAGTGTTCGGCGCCGAGCATTTTTTCCCAGAGGGTTTGCCATTCGAAACCGAATCCGGTTACCGCGCCCATTCCGGTGATCACAATCCGTGTCGCACTCATGCGTACTTCTCCAGGGTTTCACTGGCCAACAGCAATGCGCCCCAGTGACCGGCGCGACCATGACTGACGAGCAACGTGTAGCCAGGCACGGTGCCTGCGTCGCGACTGTGGTGCAAAGCCATGGCGACCTCGGTCAGCAATCCGCTGGCGCCCAGTTCGCCGGTCATTGCACTGACACTGCGCAGGCGTTGTGGCGTCGATTCAAACAGGCTCATCAGTTGCCGGTCGGCGGAATTGGCCACCACATTGGCAACGTCACCCAGACACAGTTTTTCCTGGCTCAGGGCGCGCTCGATCACTCGTTTGCCGACGGCCAGCGTGCGCTGCGGATCCGCGCTGTAGCCCCGGGCAAACCCGGCCACGCGCAAGATCTGCGTGGCGTCCTGTACCGGTGTCGAACTGAGCAACAGCGCCGCAGCGCCTTCACCGTAAACCGGCTCGTCCGCCAGAGCGGGCTCGCGCAGGTACAGGGCCGGTGTCAGGTTCGGACTGCTGCTGACCACCAGCGCCGCATCGGCGTGTTGTTCGGCAATTTGCTGACAGGCCTCGATCAACGCATCGAGTCCGGCATTGTCCTGGGAGCAGAAGCCGCCCATCGGGCCATGGCAATTCAGTGCCTCGGCCACGTAAGCCATCACACTGCTGTTGAGCAGCGTCAACGCATGCAATGGCGGGGTGTTGGCCAACAGTTGCGACAACTGTTTTTGCGGCTGTTCGAGGATCGCTTGCACTGCATCCCAGCAAGGGCTTGGCGCATCCACCTCCGGAATGGCGGCGGTCAGGGCAATGCGCGCAGCAGGCAGTTGCAGCGCCGCCAGCGCGGGTGCCAGGCGTGCGGCGCAGTGCAGCAGACGCAACCCCTGGGGCTCGACGCTGCGCTGGATCTTGCGATCGAACAGATCGCTGGCCAGGCGCGGCGCGGGCAAAGCCAAGGCCTTGCGTTGCGGGTCGAAGGCCAGCGGTTGTGGCGCCGGCGGTGTCGCGAGCAGGTCGGCGCATTCGCTGCCGGCCGCATTGAGCACGGCAGCCGCATTGATGTAGAGGGCTCTGTTCATGTCATGCCCTCCCCAGAACCAGCGAGCTGTTGACGCCGCCGAACCCGAAGGAGTTGGACATCACCACGTTGATCGGCTGGCGCACAGGCTCGCTGAGGAACTTCAATGAAGGGTACTCGGCACGCTCTGGCTCATAGTTCAAGGTCGGCAACAGCACACCGTCGCCCAACGTCATCAGCGACAGCACGGCCTCAATGGCACCGCTGCCCGCCAGGGAGTGCCCCATGGCCGACTTGTTGGCGGTAAAGGTCATGAAGTCCTGGCATTCGCCAAACAGTCGTTGCAGGGCCAGGGCCTCGCAACTGTCGTTGGCCTGGGTGGAAGTCCCGTGGGTATTGACGTGTTGCACGGCACTGCGCAGCAGCCCGGCATCCTCGATTGCAGCGTCCATGCATTCCTCGTACTTGCTACCATCCCGGCTGCTGGAGGTCATCTTCTGGGCTTCGCAGACATTGGCGTAGCCCAACACTCGTCCCAATGGCCTGGCCTTGCGTCGTTGGGCATGCTCGGCAGATTCGAGAATCACCAGGGCCGCGCCTTCGCTGAGCACAAAACCACTGCGATCCGGCATGAACGGGCGGCTCTGCTCGCCTGCCGGCAGGTCGGCCTGGCACAGCGCGCCCAGGCTGTTGAACATGTAATACGGCAGCTCATTGGCCATCAGCTCCACGGCACCGCAGATTGCCAGATCCACTTCACCGCGCTCGATCGCCCGGTAGGCGCTGCCGATGGCCATGGTGCCGGCGGCACAGGCGTCGGAGTGGGTCGAGATGCAGTCGCGTATACCGAGCCAGTCCGCCAAGTGTTGAGTCTGTTGATCGACCCGACGCGCGAACGCAGCGCTCGACGGTGCCGGATGCTCCAGCAGACGATCCAGATCGACTCGCCCCGTGTCATCCATGCACCGACTGACCCGCTGCAAATCGTGACTGTCGGCACAGTATTTATTGGCCCCCAGGAACAGGCCGCTGCGGCTGTGGGCAAAGTCGGCCGGTGTCAGACCGGCGTGCTGCAATGCCTGACGCGCGACATACTCCGCCAGCACGCTCTGGCGCGGGTGCAGCGCTGCATTACCACCGAATCCGGCGGCAATCCGCTGCCACTGCGCGTCATCGATAAACCCGGCCGCACTGTTGCGAAACCCCAGTGCCTGGAACCGGGGATGTTCGCGGACACAGGATTGTTTCCGGCAGATGCGCTCGAACAACGTGGCAGCGTCCAGCGCCATGGGCGCCACCAGGCCGAACCCGCTCACATAGACTTCTCGTGCCCGCATGTGAGCTCCTACACCGTCTCTTTGACGTGAGTGGCCACAAACTGCTCGACCAGTTGACGGGAGACTTCGTCGCCATCGGCCGGCACCAGTCGTGCGCTGCATGCACCGCAGACCACTTGCTGACGCTCGTTGAGCACGGCTTGATGGGCGTTGCAGTCAGGGCAGCTCGATGGCAGGTAATTGAACAGATTGCGGCACTGCTGCGCCCAGTTGAGAACCGTGGTGGCCGCGAACACCTGCGCCGGTTGCATGCCGGCATTGAGCTGGTCCGGCGCATAGGCGCTCAGGCTCTGCTCCAGCAGGGCCTTGCCGTTTTCGGTGATCCGGCCATTGGCCAGAAACTCGCTGGCATCCCCGCAGACAGCCACCGCGTGGTCCAGCACGCTGGTCTTGGGCAAGGTGCAGCCATACTGACGGCCCAGCTGGAAGCTGAGGTCGACGATGTCCAGCGAATCCGCCCCCAGATCTTCGACGATGCTGCTGTGCTCATCGATTTCATCAGCGCTCATTACCAACAACTGCGCGAGAATGGCGCGGGTGCTGCCAATGACCTGTTCCAAGTCCAATGGATTGTTCATTTCTATCTCCCTATATATGTCGTGGCTGACTCATATTTTCCGCATACGAGAAGTAACTTTTCCTACAGCAACTTCTCACGCGGCGGAAATCTAAACTCTGCCCTTAAGGGGAGAGTCAACGAACTATTCAAAGTTTTTTATTGATCTGAGACGGACGTGCACAAGCCCCGTAAATGCTGCACTCGATTGGTGCGAGCGATTGGTCGGAGCGACATATTTACTTAACAAAGTCTGCGTAGGGTGGAGCGCGCCGGCCGCATTCATGGTCAACTATGGAAGGCAACTTAGCGAGGACGCCCCGACATATCACCTGACAAATTAAATCAAGTAATTTTGTTATAAGTTCATAACCTTTGTTCCAGATCAGTACATCCCTTCAAGTAAAGTTTCAGGGTTATTGACTAACCGTTCAGTGCAATTGGCTTCTGCGTTTATGAGCAACTGAATGTCGAGCCCAGACAATTGGCAAAGTACCCGGCGCTATAGGGTGCAGCTTCCGCTTCAAGGCCCGCTCTGGAACTCACCAATGACCGCACCTATCACCGTTCTGCGCAACACCCACCCGCTGCCAGTACTCGACGCCTGCAAATGGGAAAAGCTCGAGGGCGACCCGCACACCGTCAACCTCAACGCCTACACCAGCGAAGATGGCAGCAAGATCATGGGCACCTGGATCTGCACGCCGGGCAAGTGGCGAGTGGACTACGTGAAGTGGGAGTACTGCCATTTCCAGGAAGGCTACTGCGTCATCACCCCGGACGGCATGGAGCCGATCCATCTGCGTGCCGGCGACATCTTTGTCGTCGAGCCGGGCATGAAAGGCACCTGGGAAGTGGTCGAGACCGTGCGCAAATATTTCGTGTTCGCCTGATACAAAAAAGCCGGGAAACCACCCGACGTGATTTCCCGGCAATACAGACCTGTGCCGAGCACAGGCCTGACGACGATTACTGCGGCTTGCGATAGCTGTTGATGATCGCCGAGAAGTCCTTGCCACCCTCTCCGCGCTGACTCATCGCCTGATACAACTGCTGCGCCACCGCGCCCAGCACCACCGGCTGATGGGCCTGACGTGCCGCTTCGGTAGCCAGCCCCAGATCCTTGAGCATCAGCTCGGCGCCGAAGCCACCGGTGTAACCGCGCGAGGCCGGCGCCGTTTCGACGATGCCCGGCCACGGGTTGTACATTTCCGAACTCCAGCAACGACCGGTCGAGCTGTTGATGATCCCGGCGAGCACACCGGTATCGATCCCCAGCGCATCGCCGAGGGCCATCGCCTCGCTGACGCCGACCATCGAAATAGCGAGCAACAGGTTGTTGCAGATCTTGGCAATCTGCCCGGTGCCGACTTCACCGCAATGCACGATGTTACGGCCCATCTGCGCCAGCACCGGTTGCAGGGTGGCGAACAGTTCCGGGGTGGCGCCGACCATGAAGGTCAACGTACCCGCCGTGGCGCCGCCGGTGCCGCCGGACACCGGTGCATCGGCCATGGCCACGCCTTGTTTGGCGGCCGCTACCGCCACGTCGCGAGCAGTCTGCGGATCGATGGTGCTGCAATCCACTGCCGGCACACCTTTGCCGATACCGGCCAGTACACCGTCTTCACCGAGCCAGACACTGCGTACATGCACGGCGGCCGGCAACATGGTGATCACCAGCTCTGCGTCTTCTGCGGCTTCGCGGGCCGAGGCACGGATGGTGCCGCCCAGTTGCTCGAGTTCCGCCAGCACGGTTTTGTTCAGGTCCACCAGGTTCAGCGAATGCCCGGCCTTGATCAAGTTGCGCGCCATCGGCGCGCCCATGTTGCCCAGACCGATAAATGCGATTTTCATGGCCATTCCTCAGCGCAGGTTAATGGTGGTGTTCACGCCGTCGTTGACGCTGTCGTCATCGAACCAGCGCGCCGTGACCGTTTTGGTCTGGGTGTAAAACTGCACCACTTGCTTGCCGTACGGGCCGAGGTCGCCGAGTTTCGAACCGCGCGAACCGGTGAAGCTGAAGAAAGGCACCGGCACCGGAATCGGGATGTTGATACCGACCTGGCCAACGTCGATTTCAGTCTGGAATTTACGCGCCGCCGCACCGCTCTGGGTGAACAGGCCGGTGCCGTTGCCGAACGGGTTGGCGTTGACCAGGGCAATGGCCTGATCGAGGGTGTCGACTTCCAGCACCACCAGCACCGGGCCGAAAATTTCCTGAGTGTAAATCTGCATGTCGGTGGTAACCCCGGAGAACAGGGTCGGGCCGACGAAGTTGCCGTTCTCGTAGCCCGGCACGCTGATGTCGCGACCGTCCAGCTCGAGTTTCGCGCCTTCCTTGATACCGCTTTCGATCAGATCGAGAATCCGCGCCTTGGCCTTTTTCGAAATGACCGGGCCAACATCGGTGCCCGGCTCGTTGCCGGCGTTGACCTTGAGTTTCTGCGCCAGCGCTTTCAGATCCGGCAGCCACTGCTTGGCCGCGCCCACCAGCACCACCACCGAGGTAGCCATGCAACGCTGACCGGCCGCACCGAAACCGGCGCCGACCAGGGCATTGAGCGCTTGTTCGCGATTGGCGTCCGGCAGCACCACGGCGTGGTTCTTCGCACCCATCATCGATTGCACGCGCTTGCCGTGTTTACCGGCGAGGTCATAAACGTGAGTGCCGACGGCGGTCGATCCGACGAACGAAACCGCCTTGATGTCCTTGTGGGTACACAGGCCGTCAACCACGTCCTTGCCACCGTGCACGACGTTGAGCACGCCCGCCGGGATGCCGGCTTCGATGGCCAGTTCCACCAGCAGCATGGTCGACAGCGGATCCTGTTCGGACGGTTTGAGCACGAAGGTGTTGCCGCAGGCGATGGCCATCGGGAACATCCACAGCGGAATCATTGCCGGGAAGTTGAACGGCGTGATGCCGGCGCAGACGCCGATTGGCTGACGCAGGGTGTAGGTGTCGACTCCGCCGGCCACGTTCTCGGCGAACTCGCCCATTTGCAGGCTGCCGATGGAGCATGCGTGCTCGACCACTTCCAGGCCACGGAAAATATCGCCCTCGGCATCGGCAATGGTCTTGCCCTGCTCGGCGCTCAGTACCACGGCGATACGTTTGGAGTGTTCGCGGATAAGCGCTTGCAGCTTGAGCATGATGCGCATGCGTGCGCCGATCGGGGTCAGCTTCCAGGTCTGGAAGGCGCGCTGGGCAGCACTGACGGCAGCATCAACTTCAGCGGCAGTGGCGAACGGGACTTTGGCCAGCACCTGCTGGGTCGCCGGGTTGACGATGTCGTGCCACTCGGTGGTCTGCGATTCGACCCACTCGCCGTCGATCAGCAGCTTGACCTTCTGGACCGTGGTTTCGTTGGGCGTAAGCGATGCGTTCATGCTGGTCTCCAGAAATTGTTTTTATCTTGGGAGCCAAGGCGAAAGGTTCGCCTTGAGATGAGGCGTGTGTCGCGAATTGGTTGTCGGACTGTTTTTGGAGTATAGATGTGCAAACTTCTAATAAGAACGCACATATAAGCCCGTCCATCATGCAAAAAAACATCACGTCTTTAGGCTCGCTGAACTGGGACGACCTCAAGTTTTTCCTCGAAGTCGCCCGTACCCGCAAGGCCAGCACCGCGGCCAAACGCCTGGCGGTGGACTACACCACCGTGTCACGGCGGATCAGTTCGCTGGAAGCCGCGTTGGGCACATTGCTGTTCGAGAAATCCCGTACCAGCGGTTTCGTACTGACCGCCGAAGGGCAGCGTCTGCTGAGTTACGCCGAGTCGATCGAAAGCACGCTGCACATGGCCTGTGAGCAGGTGTCCGGATCCGGCGTCGCGCTGTCCGGGCATGTGCGCATGGGCTGCACCGAGGGTTTCGGCAGTTTCTTCATCACCCCGCAACTGAGCCACTTCGTCGACGCCTACCCGGCAATTTCGGTGGACATCCTGCCGCTGCCGCACTTCATCAGCCTGTCCAAACGCGAAGCCGACATCGTCATCGCCCTCGAACGCCCGGAACACGGGCCGTACGTGTGTTGCAAACTCTGCGACTACCGCCTGCAGCTCTACGCGACCCAGGAATACCTCGACAAGCACCCACCGATCCGCCGCCCCGCCGATCTGGGCAAGCATCAATTCATCAGTTATGTGGATGACCTGGCGTTCAGCTCGGAGCTGCTGTATCTGGCAAACGTGGTGCCCGGCGCCAGCGCGAACTTGCGCAGTACCAGTGTGATCGCGCAATTCGTGGCGGCGCAGCAGGGGCGTTCGCTGGCGATTCTGCCGTGTTTCCTCGCGGCCCAGGATCCGCGCCTGTTGCCGGTGTTGCCGGAGGAAATCGACATCACCCGGCAGTTCTGGATGTACTGCCGGGAGGACCTGCGCAAGCTCAAGCGGATCACCCTGTTGTGGGATTACATCCGCGAAGTGACGGAGCGCAATCAGGGTCTGTTGATGGGACAGACCCGGGAGATGCAGTTCGCCGACTAGTCGGCGCTGACCACGATCGACACGCGGCGGTTTTCGGTGCGGCCGGCGGCGGTGTCGTTGGAGGCCACCGGTTCGCGGCTGCCGAGGCCTTGCAGCTGGATGTTCTCTTCCTTCATGCCGACCGAGGTCAGCACTTTGCCGACACTTTTTGCCCGGCGCAGGGACAGCTGCTGGTTGTAGGCTTCCTTGCCCGAGGCGTCGGTGTGCCCATCCACGCGGACCCGCTCGATACCGACACCGAGCAAAGCTTTGCCGATGCGTTCGACGATATCGGTACTTTGTTTATTCAGACTTTCGACATCACTGCCAAACAGTACTTTGCCCGACAGGCCGAACTCCCAGCCGTCGTCGGTCAGTTCAAAGCCCTGCTGCTTGAGCACGGCAATCTGCGCCGGTGTCAGGCCTTTTTGCGGAGCGGTCTGGCATCCGGTCAGGGCCAGCATGGCGGTCAGTAACAGGGTGGAAAACAGTCGAAAGGAAATTGAGAACACGGGCATCAGCTCCTGGTTTGAACGGGATCGACCGGGTGCTCCGACCCGGCGGTGAATTGGGCGCCACGCGAAAGGCGTTTGGCTTGATACATCGCGGCGTCGGCCGCATCGAGCAAGGTACCGGGCGTGGCGCCATGATCGGGGTAAACCGCAATGCCGATACTGAGCGAGGTCACCACACTGGTGTCGCCCGGCAATGCAATCGGGGTGTCCATGCTGGCGAGAATCTTGTCGGCGATGCGCTCGGCGTCTTCGGTCTTGTGCAACGGCGTCAACAGCACGGCAAATTCATCGCCGCCCAGACGCGCCACCAGATCCTCTTCGCGCAACTGCGCCCGCACCCGGTTCGCTACCGCCACCAGCACCGCATCGCCGGCCGCATGGCCAAAATTGTCATTAATCTCCTTGAAACGATCACTGTCCAGAAACAGCACCGCCACGCGCTCGTTGAGCTTGTTGGCGCTGCGCAATGCACGAATCAGGCGACCCTCGAAAAACGCCCGGTTAGGCAGTCCCGTGAGGCTGTCGTGAGTGGCCTGATGGGCAAGGGTTTCGTTCTCGTTTTGCAGGTGGGTCTGCCACGACTCCAATTCATCGAGCAGAGCGTTGAAGTCGTTGCCGAGGTTGTGGAGCTCGGCGATTTTCGCCGGAGGTACGCGCCGGTCCAGTGCCCGTTCGCTGCGGGCGGCGTGAGCCACCCCCGCCAGGCTGTGCAGCGGGCCGATGATCCCGCGCAACTGACGGCGCGCCAGATAGAGCGCCACCCAGGCGCTAATCGCCGTGCAGAGAATGATGCCCGCCAGACCGCTCAACAGAAACTGCATCAGGCTGCCGCCATGACCGATCAACAGGATCCGGCCGATCTCGCGATCCTGGTGCAGGATCGGCAGACTGATCGGCTTTTCCAGCACTATCCGCGTGATCTGCATTTCCAGCCCGGAAAACAAACCGTTTTCCGGTCGCTGCCATCGCGCCAGCAACTGACCCTGACTGTCCAGCACCTGCGCGTCCGCCACCTCTTCGGTCGAGGCGATCAACGCCAGCGCCTCGGTCGCGGCAGGCTTGTCGTTGAACACCACCGCCGCTTCCACGGTGTAACTGATCGAACGAGCAATCAGGTGCAGGTTGTGATCGGCATAGACCCGCAGCGCCAAAACGCCCAGCAGGGTCAGGGACACACTGGCCATCGCCACGGCAACCAGCGCCACGATCAAGTGCCCGCGGCCGATGACCGAACCCAGGGTCGGACGCCCTGTGGATTTGTCGCGTCTCATGGAGCCGCCGGCTTGCGGCGCGACAACTGCAGCACGCTAGGATGAATGCGCACGCCGCTGCGGGCGACGGAGTCGAGATTGACCTCGAACGACACCTGCTCATCACCGACCCGCAGGCAGAACAGACTGCCGACCGTGCATTGATCGCCGCCCTCGCTGATGCTCAATACCGGGTGACCGATCAGCGAAGCGAACAGACGGCTGCGTTCATCGGCGGTGAGCTTGCCGATATACACTGCATCGCACTCGCTGACGATGGACGGGTTGTCGGCTAGCAGACGACGCACCGTGACAGGTCGGCCCGTGGCCTGGGTCGTGCCTTTCACCAGATCGTCGGTGTATTCGGTGGGGCCGACGATGCACAGGCGCAATTGCGCAGGCTCGACCGGCCAACGGGCGTAACTGAGGATGCCAAGGACCACCTGAGTGACGGATTTGGCTCGTTGTTCAGCCATACCGACCGGTGTTTGCGGCTGGGCAGCAACCCCGCCTGTGAGCAAACAGAGCAGAACGGCAAGCAACGCTCGCTTGCTGCCAACTACGCGCTCTGTCGCCCAGACAGCCAGCTTCATGCAGGGATTCTCTTGGATCGTTACGAAATGATGCCGCAACGATAGCACAGCGTTGGAACGCCAGCGATACAGCCCCCTCTGACCGGTCGGTCAGATAACGCCGGCAATCACTGGCAACTTCATCCTCGAAGCGCCGCGCCTTCCTCCAGTTCCAGCATCAGACCGCTCAAGCGCTTGACCTTGCGCTGCACCGCTTCCTCGAATACCCCGGCTCGCGGTTCGATCAAGGTGAACCAGTGTTTAGCTCGGGTAATGCCGGTGTAGATCAGCTCTTTGGTCAATACCGGATTCAGGGTGTCGGGAAGGATCAACGCGGTATGGGCAAACTCCGAGCCTTGCGACTTGTGCACCGTCATGGCGTACACGGTTTCAACATCATTGAGCCGGCTCGGCAACACAAACCGCACCCCTCCGCGCCCATCGTTACGCGGGAACGCCACCCGCAGCACCGGTTCACCAGCGTTCGGTCCATCTCGTTCGGGCAGTTTGAGAGCGATACCGATATCACCGTTCATCAGCCCCAGGCCATAGTCATTGCGGGTCATCAGGACCGGGCGGCCTTCATACCACTGCTGGTCGCTGTCGATCAGCCGCGCCTTGAGCAGTGCTTCGGTGATTCGCAGGTTCAGCCCCTCGACACCCCACGGCCCTTTGCGCACGGCACACAGTAACTGGAACGTATCGAACGCCTGCAAGACTGCTCGCGCCCAATCGAGCCAACCGGGATATTCAAGAGAGGCACCGACGGGCGGGCGCTGATTGCGCAAGACGCTCAGGTAATGCCGAAAACCATGAGGGCCCTCGCCATGCCCGTCCAGAACGAGGCGTTCCAGTGCACGGTCATGCTCTCCCTTGAGCGCCAGCGAATACACGTCGTCATGGCTTCGCGCTGCCAGCAAGTGACGAGCTTCATCCGGCCGTTGCTGATTCACCCGGCGCGCAAGCTGGCCGATGCCACTGCCCTCGCCGAAACGCCGCGAGTGACGCAACATCACCACTTGCTGCGCCAGCGGGTGAGTACCGTCGCCGTCCTCGTGCAAACCGCTGTCCTGCAAGGACTCCCCGCTCACGGACTCCAGCCACTGACGTGTCTGCGGACTGTACCAACCCGCCTCGGCATCGCGACACAGATCCCCCAGAACCGCACCGGCCTCGACAGAGGCCAGTTGATCCTTGTCGCCCAGCAACACCAGGCGAGCATGTGAAGGCAACGCATCAAGCAGGTTGGCCATCATTTCCAGATCGATCATGGACGCTTCATCGACCACCAGCACATCCAATGGCAGGCGGTTACCCGCGTGATGGCGGAAGTGTCGAGTGCCGGGACGACTGCCGAGCAGGCGGTGAACGGTAGTCACCTCGGAAGGAATTTTCTCCCGAACGGCTTCGGCAACCTCCAGCGATTGCACTTGCTGGCTGATGGACTCGGTCAGCCGCGCTGCCGCTTTACCCGTAGGTGCAGCCAGGCGAATACGCAGAGGCTGGCCGGCTTCGACCGCCGGAGCCTGAAGCAACGCCAGCAAACGCACGACCGTGGTGGTCTTGCCGGTGCCCGGCCCGCCCGTGACGATGCTGAAGGCACCCCGGGTCGCCAGTGCGCAGGCGAGTTTCTGCCAGTCGATCGCGCCGGATGACTTTGCCGATCCGAATAACTCGTCCAGTCGCTGCGACAGATCATTCGGCGTCGGTTCAGGCTCTGCCAAACGCTGGCGCAGTGCCGTGTCGATACGTCGTTCATAGGTCCAGTACCGACGCAGGTACAGGCGCTTACCGGACAGCACCAGAGGGCATTGCCGTGCAGACTCACTCTCGTCGGCAGCCAGCGCCACCAGAGGGCTGCCGGCCAGCACTTTGCACCAGTGCGCGCCTTCAAGTGACTCAAGCAATTGCGATGGCAACAACACGCCGGATTGCGCATCCCCCTCAGGTGGCAGGGACAGGGCAAAGTCAGGAGCCTTGAGGGTTTCAAACAAATCCAGGCACACATGACCATGACCGAGCTGGTGACTGGTCAAAGCGGCGGCAAGCAGAACCAGCGGGTCGACGTTTGGCACCAGCTCATGAAGAAACGTCACGAATGCCTTGTCCAGTGCCCGCAGCCACCCTCGCTCTACCCAGTGGGTCAGTAACTGCAGCAAGTCCTCGGCCTGCATCAGGGGCGTCAGTCGAGCAAGACTGTCTGCATCCAGCGCAATCGGCGACAAGTGCGCGAAGGTGCGGCTCATAGCAATTCTCCCTGTTCCCATACCGGCTCGGATTTCGGTTCCGGTTTGCCCTGGAACATCCGGTCCAGACGCTCGATCAGCTCCCGTGGCGGCCGCGCGAAATACACGCCACCGCTGTCTGCCCGTGTACCCCGCAGGAACAGATACAGCGCACCGCCCACGTGCCGGTCGTAATCGTAATCGGCGAGGCGGGCCTTGAGCTGACGATGCAGTGCCAGCAGGTACAGCACGTATTGCAGGTCGTAGCGGTTTTCCAGAATCGACTGTTCCATGGCCTGCTCGGTGTAGGCGGCATCATCGACGCCCAGCCAGTTGGATTTGTAGTCCGCCACGTAGTAACGACCGGCATGCTCAAAGGTCAGGTCGATGAAGCCTTTGAACATGCCGTTGAGTTGTACGGCCTCGGCGGCCACCCTGGCAACGCCGTTGTGGGTGAACTTGCGCACCTGCTCGTCGAGTCTGACGACATCGACCTTGTGGCTGGCGAACCAGAACTCCATCTCGACCCGATACTGTTTCAGTTGCTCCAGCACGACTGAAGGTCGACCGGCGCCTGCCGGCATCGGCGATTTGAGCAGATGCTGCAACCAGTCGCTGAGAGTCGTGATCCAGCCTTCCCAGCCACGACGATTGCAGCGCCGGGCGATCGCGTCTTCCAGCGACTCGCGCGAAACCGCGAAACCTTCATCACCTGCCCATTCGAGCAGTCCATGGAGGAACGTCCCCGGATTCGGCCCTCGGGGAAAACGATGAATCTCGGCGCCTCCCGGAATGATCTCGCGGGGAGCATCGGGCTCTAGGCGCTCGTCGTCGAACAGTTTCTGCGCCTGGGGACTGTCAGGTGCTTCATCACTGCCCACGCTCAACACATCACTGATGCGCAATGCGCTGTAGGAGGCGATCCACCAGTTTTCGCTGGCCTTGCGTTTGGGGATCAACGTGGCACTTGGGGTTGCCTCGTTGCGGGGTGGTTGGTAACGCTCGCTGGTTGCCAGTGGCATTTCCACGATGTTCAGCGCTGGACAATGTTGGTGCAAATCGTCGAGCCATCGGGTCAGACCGCTGGACTCGCTCAGGGATGCGCCACCGCCCAGCAGATAGCCAAGTGCCGAGAGGTGCAGAACCGAACTGTTGTTATTGCCGCGTTTGAGGTCCGTAACACCAAGCCAGCAGGCATGTTGTGCCCGGGTCAGCGCGACGTAGAGCAAACGCAGATCCTCCGCCAGACGCTCATTGTCGGCCAGGGCAATCAGCTCGGCATCCGGCTTGAGACTGACCTGAGCTTTGCCGGATGCATCGTGGTAATGCAACGGCAGCCGGCTGCCGTCCACGGGTTTGGCCGAGCAGATGAAGGGCAGAAACACCAACGGATACTCAAGCCCCTTGGACTTGTGGATCGTCACGACCTTGACCAGTTGCTCGTCGCTTTCAAGGCGCAGGATCTGCTCCTCACCCGCCTGACCGGACAACGCAAGGTGCTCGGCCAAATGCCGGATCAGCGCCTGCTCGCCATCCAGTTCCGAGGCTGCCTGCTGCAACAACTCCGACAGGTGCAACAGGTTAGTCAGCACCCGCTCACCATCACTGCGAGCGATCAGGGTTTGCGGTAGATGAAAGTCATGAAGAAAGCGCCGCAACATCGGCAGCACGCCTTGTTTGCGCCAGATCTCGCGATAGGCCCGGAACTGCATGACTCGTTCTTCCCAGACCAGCTCATCCTGATTCAGGCGTTCGAGTTCAGCCAACGGCAGATTCAAGGTAATGCAGGCCAGGGCTGCCTTTAGCGAGCGCTCGACATCTGGTTCAGCACAGGCTTTGAGCCAGGCCAGCAGGTCATGGGCCTCCTGGGCCGCGAAGACTGAATCCTTTTCCGACAGATAGACGCTGCGCACCCCACGGGCGGCAAGCTCACCGCGTATCGCTTGAGCCTCCTTGCCATCGCGCACCAGAATTGCGATGTCCGCCGGCTGCAGCCCGCGAAAATCCTTGCCGTCCTGCGCGAAACCCGCGCTGCCGGTTTGTCCGCCATTGAGCAGGGCAGTAATTTCACTGGCGCAGGCCGCCGCCAGCTGCTGGCGGTAGACCGCACCGGAGACTGGTTGCTCGGTAGATAAACGCCAGATGTTCAGCGCCGGAACGTCTTGCCCGGAAATCTGTAAATGCTCCTTGCGTCCCTGAGCATCCACAGGCTGAAACGGCACCGGATTGTCACCGTCTTTCTCTCGAAACAGAAACGCACCGCGTCCCTGTTCACGGGACTCGGCGCGCTCGAACACCTGGTTTACTGCGCGGACCATCCCGTGGCTGGAGCGGAAGTTCGTACCCAGCGTATGCAGTCGCCCGGTGGTGGCAATTCGCGCGCGCAGGTAGGTATAGATGTCCGCGCCACGGAAGGCATAGATCGCCTGCTTCGGATCACCGATCAGAAACAGTCCGGTCTCGGGATTGTTTTCCTCGATGCGATAGATGTTTTCGAAGATCCGGTACTGCACCGGATCCGTGTCCTGAAATTCGTCGATCAGGGCGACCGCAAACTGCTCGCGGATAAGCGTGGCGAGGCGCTCGCCGCCTTCGGATTGCAAGGCTGCGTCAAGGCGCAGCAGCATGTCATCGAAGCCCATTTCGGCACGTCTGCGCTTCTCTTCCTCAAAGCGCGAACCTACCCATTTGGCAGCGTGCTGCAACACAGCCGCGTCAGGCGTCGGCAGCCCGTCGAGACTCGACTTGAGCCTCGACATCGCGTCCAGTCCCGGATGACTCGGGGGCTCGCCTTTCCAGGCTTCGGCCATGCCGTCCGGCGTCAGCCGGGTAAATCCGGTACCGATATCCAGTTGTTCCAGCGACTCGTCTTCCGCCCAGGCCTTGAGCTTCTCGAACCAGGGCTCAAAGTAGCGGGCCTGCATCTTGCGCCCGTCGACCGTCTTGTTGGCGACGCCCTGATGACAAATGGCGAGCAACTCGCCTGCCCACTGCTGCCAGGGCTTTTTCAATTCAACCAATGCTGCGCGGCGTTCCTGCAGGCACTCTTCGATCAATTCAGCTGGAGATCTGTCCTCCTTGCCGTCACGTTCAGTGCCGAAGAGAGCACGTACACGAGGCAACAGGGCGGCCGGACCTCCCCAGTTAGTACGAACCCAATTCAGGGCATCCCCCTGCATCGGATAGCAGAACAGGCGCCAATAATCCCGGAGCACTTCGCCAAGCAGATCACTGTGATCGGTTTCCAGGGTCTGGGTAAACAGGCTGCCGCTGTCGAACGCATGTTCGCGCAGCATTCGCTGACACCAGCTGTGGATCGTCGAGACCGCAGCCTCGTCCATCCATTGCGCGGCGATGTCCAGGCGATTGGCGCAACCGGGCCATTGCTGAGGATCGAACTGCGCGCGCAGCTCATCGATCAACGTATCAGGAGGCGGCGTCTCGTCACGGAAGAAGCGTGCGGCCTCGGCCAGACGTGTGCGGATGCGCTCGCGCAACTCCTTGGTTGCCGCATCGGTGAAGGTCACTACAAGAATCTGCGGTGGCAGCAGCTCGCGACCGAAGCCACTCGCGTCACTTCCGTGACCGAGGATCAGGCGCAGATACAAAGCGGAGATGGTGAACGTCTTGCCGGTGCCCGCACTGGCCTCGATCAGTTGACTGCCCTTCAATGGAAACGCCAGGGCAAGTGGCTGCTGTGTACTCATGAACGTACCCCCTCGCTGGCCAATGACTGCCAGGGGGCTTCGAGTACCGGGCGGTATAGAGCGTTACACCAATTGGGGAATGTCTCCTCGACCAGCAAAGCATCGTAATCCGGGAACTGCCGCGCCAATGCGGGGTTTTCGCGTCTCTCGCCTTCGCTAGTCTGGCCATCGCCTTCATAGGCTCTGCGTGCAGCGGCTTCAGCCTTCAACGGGTCGCTCTGGCCCAGCCATGCAAAAGCGGTTTTCACCGCAACCGGTAGTGGCTGGCGCATTCCTGCCTGCCAGGCGAGCAGCAGGTCTTCGAGTATCCGCCATGACCGATCCTGTTCCATCGGTTCAAGTAAAAGAGTGTCATCACTGGCGACCAGTGCTGTGGTCAAGGAAAGCCCACTCGCACAAGCGACCAGATGATCGACCCACGGCTTGATCAGACGGTGCCATTTGCGGCTTTTGATCGAGCCGACACTGTTGGGAATCGTCGTCACCGACAGCACACCGCCATCGGCGCGTTGATGCAAACCTCCAAGCCATCCTTCCAGGCGTAATCCCTGCCATTCAAGATTGATCGGGATCGCACTGGTCAGCGGAGTAGGCCAAAGCGTCAGCAGTTGCTGATAGCGTTGCAGCAAATCAGGAAGCGGTTCGATCAACTCTCGTTGCAGGCACTCTCCGAATCCCGCCATGGGCAGCAGTCCGCTGTTTTGCAGGCGCCGGGCCTGAGCTTCAAGCGCCTGATCAACACTCTCCGGATGCCTCAAGGCCGCGTCGAGCAAACTGCTGCTGAGGGTGTATCGCTGCAATGCATCCAGCACAAAAGGCTCTTCATCGGCTTGAGGCACTTGCGCCGCTTCGAAGTAAACCTTCAAGCGTTGAGTGAAAAAGTGTCGAACCGGGTTACGCAGAAAATCCTGCAGCAGTGCAAGGCCGAGCGGCTCCTCCTGGACATGGGGTTCAAGCATTCTTTTCACTTCGGCAGGCTCATGAAGTTGATGCAGCACCTGCCATTCATTGGCATAGCTGAACAGCTCATCACCTTCATGGAAGTAACGTGAACTGAAAGGCTGCAGCGGGTGCTCCTGGGTCATGGCATGCAACAGATCCGAGTTTTCAGTAGTCGTTCGCCAACCATTGGCGAGATGATCGCGCAACTGACCGATCAGCACCGAGGGTGGCCGTTCACTGTTGTCACGAATGCTGCGGCCAACCCAACTGATGTAGAGCTGATGGCGAGCAGACAGCAGTGCTTCGAGCAACAGATAGCGATCATCTTCACGGCGGGAGCGATCTCCCGGCCGGTAATCGCTGCCCATGAGGTCGAAGTCCAACGGTGGTTGTGCCCGGGGATAATCGCCGTCGTTCATGCCCAGCAGACAAACCAGCTTGAACGGGATTGCCCGCATCGGCATCAAGGTACAGAAATTCACCGCGCCGGCCAGGAAGCGTTGGGACAAACGCCCCTGATCCAGCCCGGCCAGCCACGCCTCGCGAACAACGGTCAGCGGTAATTCGTCTTCCAGTCCGACAGATTCACAGGTCTCCAGCCATGTTTCCCGCAGCTCCTCAAGCTGAGTCAGCAAGTAGTCGTCATGCTCATTGCTCGCATTGAAAAACAACTGTATCAGTACCTGTAACCGACTCCCCCACTCTTGAGGTTTCGCAGGCTTGAGCAATTGCTGGTGCGAGTACTCCAAGGCATCCAGCAAGGCGGACAGAGGACCGATCAGCGCGGCATCGAGGCCGCCAATTTCGTCGTAGGGCTCAATGCCCGCGCAGGCACTGGAATCGCCAACCGCGTATCCGAGGAGCATCCGCCTCAGTCCGAAACGCCAACTGTTCTGCTCCAGTTCATTTGGCAATCCCAGTCCGGCACGTTGGCCAGCGTCCATCCCCCAACGTATCCCGGCGCCTTCGATCCAGCGATGCAGCGTCGGCAAGTCCCGCTCCTCCACCCCGAACCGTGCGCGTAACGCCGGCACATCGAGTAAGTCAAGGATTTCGCTGACGGGGAAGCGACTGTCAGGGAGTTTGAGCAGATGTTCGACAGCGATCAGTAATGGATCGCGACCGCGTTGTCCCTGGTCGGCCAGCGTGAAAGGAATAAACCGAGGATCATGACGATCCAGTTGCCCGAACACCGCACGGACATGCGGCGCATAACTATCGATGTCGGGCACCATCACGATCACATCGCGGGGGCGCAGTTCGGGACTGGCGCTGAATCGAGCCAGGAGCTGATCGTGGAGAATCTCCACTTCGCGCTGCGCACTATGGGCAATGTGGAATCGAATCGATTGATCCTGCTTCAGATCGACTTCAGGCCAGAGCTCACGCGTCTCGCTGAGCGGGCGCAGCTCCAGAATGTCATCCTGAAGTTGATTGAGCATATTTTGCGGGACTGATTCACTGAACAGATCGATACGACCATTGCGAAATGCCGCGCGATAGCTGCCGGGGTCGTCATAGCTGTCGAGCAGATTGATGTAGTCACGACCTTGCTTGCCCCAGGCGGCAAGCAGCGGATGGGCGTGTTGATGCAGTGACTCTGGATCCAGTACTACGGGCATGCCGCTTTTGCGAGCCTGACGTTTGTATTGATGGCGCAGCAGGTCCTTGTCGGCAACGATATCGGCCCAATGATAACGGCAAGGGTTGTGTACGCAGAGCAGGACCTGGCTGAAACGGGCCAGCCCAGCCAATGCTTCAAGTACTTGTGCAGGCAGTGAGGAGATTCCGAAAACGATTACCCGTGACGGCAAGCCTGTCGGTGCTTTTTCAAGGTTGTTGATGCACTCAATGAATCGCTGGTGCACGCCTGCCCGACTTTGAGCCATGCCTTGCTCACCAACATCTTCAAGCAATGCACGCCAAAGCTCTGCCTGCCAGCAACTGGTGCTGGGCAGCGGTTTCACCTCCCCCTGACATTTCGTAGCTGATGACGCCCCTCGGCCCAATCCTCGAGCCAGTCGGCACGATACACCTGATACTGATCGAACAGATCCGCCAGGCGCTCGGACAACTGGTAGCGCTTGCGCAAGTCGGAGTCATTGGTCAGAAATCGTTGCAGGGGTTCGAAATGCGGCAGGTTGATGACCTGCGGTAACAGACGCATTAACCTCCATGTCAGTGGGGCCTTGTCGAGCAAGGATTTGGCGGGAATCTCATCTCGGCCCAGGACCATGCGATAAAGCTGCCACATGAAACTGCCCGGCAATTGCACATCAATTGCCGCGGCAATACCGCAGCCCCCCAAGTCATCCTCTTCAGGATCCTCTTCAGGATCCTCTGCCAGTGCCAGCTTGAGCCATTGGGCGATGCCGTTGCTCTGCACAAGCGCAATTTCGTTTTCCAGAGGAGCCAGCGGATAACGCCGCATGATGCTGATCACAAGGCTGCGCAGCTCGTCCAGACTGTTGCTCTGAACCACCATGAATGCAGCGTTGAGGGACTGAGTGTCCGGCATAAGGCTTCCTTGGAAAAGTACAAAAGCTAGGTCTGAACCTTAGCATTGTCGGCCGACGAGGACAGCCGCAAGGCGTCCGAGAATGCTGTACGAACTTTCTCGCAGGCAAAACAAAACCCCAACTGCTTTCGCAATTGGGGTTTCGGAATTTAATCTTGACGATGACCTACTCTCACATGGGGAAACCCCACACTACCATCGGCGATGCATCGTTTCACTTCTGAGTTCGGGATGGGATCAGGTGGTTCCAACGCTCTATGGTCGTCAAGAAATTCGGGTACTGACTCGTGACCGGTTGGCCTCGCTTCAGCAAATTGGGTATGGGATAGTTTTCGGTGTTTTGTAAGCGTCGAACTTTCGGTTCTTTCGTCTTCACACACCGCAATCTGGCCTCTTTCGAGTCTGCAGATTGCTTGGGTGTTATATGGTCAAGCCTCACGGGCAATTAGTATTGGTTAGCTCAACGCCTCACAGCGCTTACACACCCAACCTATCAACGTCGTAGTCTTCGACGGCCCTTCAGGGAACTCAAGGTTCCAGTGAGATCTCATCTTGAGGCAAGTTTCCCGCTTAGATGCTTTCAGCGGTTATCTTTTCCGAACATAGCTACCCGGCAATGCCACTGGCGTGACAACCGGAACACCAGAGGTTCGTCCACTCCGGTCCTCTCGTACTAGGAGCAGCCCCTCTCAAATCTCAAACGTCCACGGCAGATAGGGACCGAACTGTCTCACGACGTTCTAAACCCAGCTCGCGTACCACTTTAAATGGCGAACAGCCATACCCTTGGGACCGGCTTCAGCCCCAGGATGTGATGAGCCGACATCGAGGTGCCAAACACCGCCGTCGATATGAACTCTTGGGCGGTATCAGCCTGTTATCCCCGGAGTACCTTTTATCCGTTGAGCGATGGCCCTTCCATACAGAACCACCGGATCACTAAGACCTACTTTCGTACCTGCTCGACGTGTCTGTCTCGCAGTCAAGCGCGCTTTTGCCTTTATACTCTACGACCGATTTCCGACCGGTCTGAGCGCACCTTCGTACTCCTCCGTTACTCTTTAGGAGGAGACCGCCCCAGTCAAACTACCCACCATACACTGTCCTCGATCCGGATAACGGACCTGAGTTAGAACCTCAAAGTTGCCAGGGTGGTATTTCAAGGATGGCTCCACGCGAACTGGCGTCCACGCTTCAAAGCCTCCCACCTATCCTACACAAGCAAATTCAAAGTCCAGTGCAAAGCTATAGTAAAGGTTCACGGGGTCTTTCCGTCTAGCCGCGGATACACTGCATCTTCACAGCGATTTCAATTTCACTGAGTCTCGGGTGGAGACAGCGCCGCCATCGTTACGCCATTCGTGCAGGTCGGAACTTACCCGACAAGGAATTTCGCTACCTTAGGACCGTTATAGTTACGGCCGCCGTTTACCGGGGCTTCGATCAAGAGCTTCGCGTTAGCTAACCCCATCAATTAACCTTCCGGCACCGGGCAGGCGTCACACCCTATACGTCCACTTTCGTGTTTGCAGAGTGCTGTGTTTTTAATAAACAGTCGCAGCGGCCTGGTATCTTCGACCGGCATGGGCTTACGGAGCAAGTCCTTCACCCTCACCGGCGCACCTTCTCCCGAAGTTACGGTGCCATTTTGCCTAGTTCCTTCACCCGAGTTCTCTCAAGCGCCTTGGTATTCTCTACCCAACCACCTGTGTCGGTTTGGGGTACGGTTCCTGGTTATCTGAAGCTTAGAAGCTTTTCTTGGAAGCATGGCATCAACCACTTCGTCGCCTAAAGGCAACTCGTCATCAGCTCTCGGCCTTAAGATCCCGGATTTACCTAAGATCTCAGCCTACCACCTTAAACTTGGACAACCAACGCCAAGCTGGCCTAGCCTTCTCCGTCCCTCCATCGCAATAACCAGAAGTACAGGAATATTAACCTGTTTTCCATCGACTACGCTTTTCAGCCTCGCCTTAGGGACCGACTAACCCTGCGTCGATTAACGTTGCGCAGGAAACCTTGGTCTTTCGGCGTGGGTGTTTTTCACACCCATTGTCGTTACTCATGTCAGCATTCGCACTTCTGATACCTCCAGCAAGCTTCTCAACTCACCTTCACAGGCTTACAGAACGCTCCTCTACCGCATCACTTGCGTGATACCCGTAGCTTCGGTGTATGGTTTGAGCCCCGTTACATCTTCCGCGCAGGCCGACTCGACTAGTGAGCTATTACGCTTTCTTTAAAGGGTGGCTGCTTCTAAGCCAACCTCCTAGCTGTCTAAGCCTTCCCACATCGTTTCCCACTTAACCATAACTTTGGGACCTTAGCTGACGGTCTGGGTTGTTTCCCTTTTCACGACGGACGTTAGCACCCGCCGTGTGTCTCCCATGCTCGGCACTTGTAGGTATTCGGAGTTTGCATCGGTTTGGTAAGTCGGGATGACCCCCTAGCCGAAACAGTGCTCTACCCCCTACAGTGATACATGAGGCGCTACCTAAATAGCTTTCGAGGAGAACCAGCTATCTCCGAGCTTGATTAGCCTTTCACTCCGATCCACAGGTCATCCGCTAACTTTTCAACGGTAGTCGGTTCGGTCCTCCAGTCAGTGTTACCTAACCTTCAACCTGCCCATGGATAGATCGCCCGGTTTCGGGTCTATTCCCAGCGACTAGACGCCCTATTAAGACTCGCTTTCGCTACGCCTCCCCTATTCGGTTAAGCTCGCCACTGAAAATAAGTCGCTGACCCATTATACAAAAGGTACGCAGTCACAGAACAAAGTCTGCTCCCACTGCTTGTACGCATACGGTTTCAGGATCTATTTCACTCCCTCTCCGGGGTTCTTTTCGCCTTTCCCTCACGGTACTAGTTCACTATCGGTCAGTCAGTAGTATTTAGCCTTGGAGGATGGTCCCCCCATATTCAGACAAAGTTTCTCGTGCTCCGTCCTACTCGATTTCATGACCAAGAGATTTTCGCGTACAGGGCTATCACCCACTATGGCCGCACTTTCCAGAGCGTTCCGCTAATCTCAAAGCCACTTAAGGGCTAGTCCCCGTTCGCTCGCCACTACTAAGGGAATCTCGGTTGATTTCTTTTCCTCAGGGTACTTAGATGTTTCAGTTCCCCTGGTTCGCCTCTTGCACCTATGTATTCAGTGCAAGATAACCATCTTGTGATGGCTGGGTTCCCCCATTCAGACATCTCCGGATCAAAGTCTGTTTGCCGACTCCCCGAAGCTTTTCGCAGGCTACCACGTCTTTCATCGCCTCTGACTGCCAAGGCATCCACCGTATGCGCTTCTTCACTTGACCATATAACCCCAAGCAATCTGGTTATACTGTGAAGACGACATTCGCCGAAAATTCGAATTTCTCAACTAAGAGAACTCACAAATTTTACCTTAGCCTGATCCGTTACCAGTGAAAGTAACGTTCAGTCTATCTTTC
>NZ_CP136718.1:5000-690000 GCF_051554255.1 Pseudomonas sp. NMS19W | reverse complement strand
GAAGGCCGACCTTAAAAGGCCGGCCTTCTTTGCAATGCCCTTCTACTTACAAGCTAGGGAATGCGAATTGCGAAGCTTCATGACTCGCACGTTGTGGCCAGCGTTGGGTGATCGCCTTGCGACGGGTGTAGAAGCGCACACCATCCGGACCATAGGCATGCAGGTCGCCGAACAGCGAGCGCTTCCAGCCGCCGAAGCTGTGGTAAGCCACCGGCACCGGCAGCGGCACGTTGACACCGACCATGCCGACTTCGATCTCGTCGCAGAACAGACGCGCCGCTTCACCGTCACGGGTGAAGATGCAGGTGCCGTTGCCATATTCGTGATCGTTGATCAGTTGCATCGCCTCTTCCAGGCTGTTCACCCGAACGATGCACAATACCGGCCCGAAGATCTCTTCTTTATAGATGCGCATCTCGGGGGTGACGTTATCGAACAGGCAGCCGCCGAGGAAGAAGCCTTCTTCATGACCCGCAACGCTCAGACCACGACCGTCGACCACAAGGGTCGCGCCCGCCGCCACGCCGTCTTCGACATAGCCGCTGACCTTGTCGCGCGCCTGCCCCGTGACCAACGGCCCCATGTCCAGACCGCAAGAAGTGCCGGCACCGATTTTCAGCGCCTTGATCTGTGGAACCAGTTTCGCCACCAGTGCATCGGCTACCTGGTCGCCCACACACACGGCCACCGAAATCGCCATGCAGCGCTCGCCGCAGGAACCGTAAGCCGCGCCCATCAGTGCGCTGACCGCGTTGTCCAGATCCGCATCCGGCATCAGCACCGCGTGGTTCTTCGCGCCGCCCAGTGCCTGTACGCGTTTGCCGCGCTTGGTGCCTTCGGCATAGATGTACTCGGCAATCGGCGTCGAACCCACGAAGCTCAGCGCTTTGACTTCCGGTGCTTCGATCAGCGCATCCACTGCAGTCTTGTCGCCGTGCACTACGCTCAGCACGCCTTTCGGCAGGCCGGCTTCCAGCAGCAGTTGAGCGATCAGCAGGGTCGAGCTCGGATCACGCTCGGACGGCTTGAGGATGAAGCAGTTACCGCAGACGATCGCCAGCGGATACATCCACAGCGGCACCATCGCCGGAAAGTTGAACGGGGTGATACCGGCCACCACGCCCAGCGGCTGAAAGTCCGACCAGGCATCGATGTTCGGGCCCACGTTGCGGCTGTACTCACCCTTGAGGATTTCCGGAGCTGCACAGGCGAACTCGACGTTCTCGATGCCACGCTTCAGTTCACCGGCAGCATCTTCCAGGGTCTTGCCGTGTTCTTCACTGATCAATTGCGAGATGCGCGCTTCGTTCTGCTCCAGCAGTTGCTTGAAGCGGAACATGACCTGGGCACGTTTGGCCGGTGGCGTATTGCGCCAGGCCGGGAACGCAGCTTTGGCGGCATCGATGGCTTTCTGGATGGTTTCCTGGCTGGCCAGCGGCAGCTTGTGGATAGCCTGACCGGTGGACGGGTTGAACACATCGACCGCGCGACCGTTCTCGGTCACCAGTTCGCCATTGATCAAATGCGGGATAACGCTCATCGAAAACTCCTGAATTCTTGTGCGCAGACGCCCACAAGGGACGCCTGCTATTTGCGTAGCTATATAGAAGGAAAAATCAGTCGAGCTTGTTCAGCACTTCGCCGACCGCGTCGAACAGACGATCAAGGTCTTGCGGCTTGCTGTTGAAGGTTGGGCCGAACTGCAGGGTGTCGCCGCCGAAGCGCACGTAGAACCCGGCTTTCCACAACGCCATGCCGGCTTCGAACGGACGCACGATGGCGTCGCCGTCACGGCCCGCGATCTGGATCGCACCGGCCAGGCCGTAGTTACGAATGTCAATGACGTTCTTCGCACCTTTCAGGCCGTGCAGGGCATTTTCGAAATGCGGTGCAACTTCGGCCACGCTCTGCACCAGATTTTCCTTTTGCAGCAGGTCGAGTGCCGCCAAGCCTGCGGCGCAAGCCACCGGGTGCGCCGAATAGGTGTAGCCGTGCGGGAATTCCACGGCGTATTCCGGGGTCGGCTGGTTCATGAAGGTCTGGTAGATCTCGGAGCTGGCAATCACCGCACCCATCGGGATCGCGCCGTTGGTGACTTGCTTGGCGATGCACATCAGATCCGGGGTCACGCCAAAGGTGGTGGCGCCGAACATGGTGCCTGTACGGCCGAAACCGGTGATCACTTCGTCGAACACCAACAGAATGTTGTGCTGATCGCAGATCTCGCGCAGACGCTTCAGATAACCCTGTGGTGGAACCAGTACACCAGCGGAACCGGCCAGAGGCTCAACGAACACTGCTGCGATGTTCGAAGCATCGTGCAGTTCGATCAGCTTCAGCAGTTCATCGGCCAGGGCGATACCGCCCTGCTCCGGCATGCCACGGGAGAACGCATTGCTCGCCAGCAGAGTGTGCGGCAGGTGGTCGACATCCATCATCGCCTGGCCGAACAGCTTGCGGTTGCCATTGACGCCGCCGAGGCTGGTGCCGGCGATGTTCACGCCGTGGTAGCCACGGGCACGGCCGATCATTTTGGTTTTGGTCGACTGGCCTTTCAGACGCCAGTAGGCGCGGACCATTTTCACTGCGGTATCGGCGCACTCAGAGCCGGAGTCAGTGAAGAACACGTGGTTCAGGTTGCCCGGGGTCAGCTCGGTGATCTTCTCGGCCAGCTGGAACGACAGCGGGTGGCCGTACTGGAAGCCCGGCGAGTAATCGAGGGTGCCCAACTGCTTGGCCACCGCTTCCTGGATTTCCTTGCGGGTATGCCCGGCGCCGCAGGTCCACAGACCGGACAGCGAGTCGTACACCTTGCGGCCTTTATCGTCGATCAGCCAGCTGCCTTCGGCACCGACGATCAGACGCGGATCGCGCTGGAAGTTGCGGTTGGCGGTGTACGGCATCCAGTGCGCGTCCAGCTTCAGTTGGCTGGCCAGTGGCGACGGCGCGTTTTCAGGCATGTTCATCGGGCAAAACCTCGCAGGGCAATAAGCTTCAGGGAGATAAAAGTCGTTGTTGCAGCTAAGTTGCCACGCCGATAAAGTCGGTGAAATTCAACTCTTCTAACCTTCAGTTAGAACTCCGCTAAACAATGAGAACAACAAAATGAGCAGCCGCCGCCCCGATCCGCTGGCCCAGGTCAGTGACTTTGATATTCGCCTGCTGCGGATTTTTCGCAGCGTGGTGGAGTGCGGCGGCTTCTCGGCGGCGGAAACCGTGCTTGGCATCGGGCGCTCCGCGATCAGCCAGCAGATGAGCGATCTGGAACAACGCCTCGGCCTGCGCCTGTGCCAGCGCGGGCGCGCCGGTTTCTCCCTGACCGAAGAAGGTCGCGAGGTCTATCAATCGGCGTTGCAGCTTTTAAGTGCACTGGAAAGTTTTCGCACCGAGGTCAATGGCCTGCACCAGCACTTGCGCGGCGAATTGATCATCGGCCTGACCGACAACCTCGTCACCCTGCCCCACATGCGCATCACCCACGCGCTCGCGCAGTTGAAAGAGCGCGGGCCGGACGTGCAGATCCAGATCCGCATGATCGCTCCCAACGAAGTCGAACAAGGTGTACTCGACGGTCGCCTGCACGTCGGCGTGGTGCCGCAGGCCAGTGCGCTGTCCGGACTGGAATATCAGCCGCTGTACAGCGAGCGCTCGCTGCTTTATTGCGCGGTCGGCCATCCGCTGTTTTACGTCGATGACAAGCAACTGGATGACGAACGCCTGAACAGTCAGGACGCCATCGCGCCGACCTTCCGTCTGCCGGCGGAAATTCAGGCCCACTATCAGGCGCTCAACTGCACCGCCAGCGCCTCCGACCGCGAGGGTATGGCATTCCTGATTCTGACCGGTCGCTACATCGGTTATCTGCCGGATCACTACGCCAGTCTCTGGGTGCAACAGGGACGGCTGCGTGCGCTCAAGGCCAGCACGCGGTTCTATGATTTGAGCCTGGCCTCGGTCACCCGCAAGGGCCGGCGTCCGCATCTGGTGCTGGAAAGCTTTCTCGAAAGCCTCGCCGCCACCCGCTGATGACCGACGTTTTATTGCCCGGGGCTTGTCGCAGGCCGACGGTTGCGCTATCAACGCAACTGGTTGCACCCCACAGACAAACCCGGAAGTGCCTATGACCTTTGAAGTCCCTGCTCACGGTGGCAAACCTGCCAGCCGCATTCGTCAGAAGAACGAAGAGACCATCATCAAAGCCGCCGAAGACGAGTTCGCCCGTCACGGGTTCAAAGGCACCAGCATGAACACCATCGCCACCAAGGCCGGGTTGCCCAAGGCGAATCTGCATTACTACTTCACCAACAAGCTCGGGTTGTACGTGGCGGTGCTGAGCAACATCCTCGAGCTGTGGGACAGCACCTTCAACACCCTCACGGCCGAGGACGATCCGGCCGAAGCGCTGACCCGCTATATCCGCGCGAAAATGGAGTTTTCCCGCCGTCAGCCACAAGCGTCACGAATCTTCGCGATGGAAGTGATCAGCGGCGGCGAATGCCTCACCGAATATTTCAACCAGGACTACCGCGCCTGGTTCCAGGGCCGGGCCGCCGTGTTCCAGGCGTGGATCGATGCCGGCAAGATGGACCCGGTGGATCCGGTGCACCTGATTTTCCTGTTGTGGGGCAGCACCCAGCATTACGCCGACTTCGCCACGCAGATCTGCCGCGTCAGCGGTCGCAGCAAGTTGACCAAACAGGACATGGAAGACGCCGGCAACAACCTGATCCGCATCATTCTCAAGGGCTGCGGCCTCACTCCTTCTCTATAAGACGTTTATGCCATTTACCCTCAGCGGCTTCTGCGAGTTCCGCGAAGAGATTCGCAAAAGCCGTTTCATCACCTTCGCCGCGCCGATCAGCAGCCCTGCCGAGGCGCAAGCCTTCATCGAGCAGCACAGCGACTTGAACGCCTCGCACAATTGCTGGGCGTGGAAACTTGGCGACCAGTACCGCAGCAACGATGACGGTGAACCAGGCGGCACCGCCGGGCGGCCGATTCTCGCGGCCATCGAGGCGCAGGATTGCGATCAGGTCGCGGTGCTGGTGATCCGCTGGTACGGCGGCATTCAACTGGGCACCGGAGGCCTGGCCCGGGCCTATGGCGGCGGCGCCAACAAGTGCCTGCAAGCCGCGCCGAAAATCGAACTGATCAGCCGCGTGCCCCTGCGTTGTGCCTGCGGGTTTGCCGAACTGGCACTGGTGAAGTTACGAGTCGCGGATCTTGGCGGTCTGGTGGTGGAAGAAAACTTCACCGCCAATGGCGTCGAATTACAGCTGGCGGTGGGTGAGTCGCAGATTCCATTGCTGCAAAACCAGCTGGCCGATCTCAGCCGTGGACGCATCCTGCTCCAGCGCTGAACACCTGCAATATTTCGGGGCACGAGCAAATCCCCATATTCCAGAGAGTTGCCCACATCACCTGTGCACCCGACTGTGGATAACCTGAGCACACACCGCTGTAACCCTTCTGTCACGTGGCTTTGCGCGATTTGTACACTTTTCGCCCAAAGCACATGAAAAAAGTTTAATTCCAAGCAAAAACAATCAGTTAGATCTGTTTATCGCCATTGGGAGATAGCACCGGTGCGCTTATGCCAAGGTTGTCCGATTGCGCACAAATACTGTGGAGCAACCTGTGGATAACCCGTTCATGACTCACGTAGCCTCAGGTGCAGCTTGGCTCCGGCGGGATTGCTCGTTTTTTAACCAGAATTTCACGAGCAAAACTGGAGCCTGATCAAAGGCTTTGCGCTGAATTGGTGCTGCGAATCGGAGCAGTTTTACCTTCGCGGCTCTAGGTGAAGGGGCGCCGGGCAAACGCTTGAAGGGTTCCTGACTCAATGGCCAGGAAATTGCTTTATCCACAGGCACAACTCCAAGCAAGCCGAGCCTGTCATGCCCAACCCCACACCCACCCCGCGCCTGCAACTGCGCCGCATCAGCAAACGCTATCCCGGTTGCCTCGCCAATGACGCCATCGATCTGAGCATCGCCCCAGGTGAAATCCATGCGCTGCTTGGTGAAAACGGCGCGGGCAAAAGCACGCTGATGAAGATCATCTACGGCGCCACCCAGGCCGACTCGGGCGAAATGCTCTGGCAAGGGCAACCAGTGAACATGCGCAATCCGGCGCAGGCCCGGCAGTTGGGCATCGGCATGGTGTTCCAGCATTTCTCGCTGTTCGAAACCCTGACCGTGGCGCAGAACATTGCGCTGGCGATGGGTCCGGCCGCCGGGACGCCGAAACAGCTTGAACCGAAAATCCGCGAAGTGTCCCGCCGTTATGGCATGGCGCTGGAACCGGAACGACTTGTCCACAGCCTGTCGATCGGCGAGCGCCAGCGAGTGGAAATCGTGCGTTGCCTGATGCAGGACATTCGTCTGCTGATTCTCGACGAACCGACCTCGGTGCTCACCCCGCAGGAGGCCGACGATCTGTTCATCACCCTGCGTCGGCTGGCTGCCGAGGGCTGCAGCATTCTGTTCATCAGCCACAAACTTGGCGAGGTCCGCGCCTTGTGCCACAGCGCCACGGTTCTGCGCGGCGGCCGGGTGGCCGGACATTGCGTACCGGCGCAATGCTCCGACCAGCAACTGGCGCAACTGATGGTCGGCGAGTCGGCGGCGCTGATCGGCGAGTTTCCGAAAGCCAGTGGCGGCGCGACATTCCTGCAGGTTAGCGGATTGAACTGGCACAACCCCGATCCGTTCGGCTGTTCGTTGACCGACATCGACTTGCAAGTGCGCAGCGGCGAAATCGTCGGCATCGCCGGGGTGGCAGGCAACGGACAGGACGAGTTACTGGCGTTGCTCAGCGGCGAACAGACTCTGCCACGCAACGTCGCAGCCACTATTCGTTTCGGTGAACACGCGGTAGCCGATCTGCGCCCGGATGCACGGCGCAGACTCGGTCTCGCATTCGTTCCTGCCGAGCGTCTCGGTCACGGCGCGGTGCCGGAGTTGAGCCTGGCGGATAACGCCCTGCTCACAGCCTTTCAGCAAGGGCTGGTCAGCCACGGTTTGATCGAGCGCAACAAAGTCGAATCCCTCGCCCAGGCAATCATCCAGCGCTTCGGAGTAAAAACCCCGGACACCCAAACCGCCGCCCGCAGCCTGTCCGGCGGCAACCTGCAGAAATTCATCCTCGGCCGGGAAATCCTCCAGCAGCCGAAACTGCTGATCGCCGCGCACCCGACCTGGGGCGTGGATGTCGGCGCGGCGGCGGTGATCCATCGCGCCCTGATCGCCCTGCGCGATGCCGGCGCGGCGATCCTGGTGATATCCGAAGACCTCGACGAGCTGTTCCAGATCAGCGACCGCCTCGGTGCGCTCTGCGGCGGGCGGATGTCGGCGCTGCAAGACACGGCGCAAACCCGAATCAGCGATATCGGTGGCTGGATGGCCGGCCAGTTCCACAGCCCTCAACCTCAACCCGCTGCGGTTTAACGGAGTTTTTCATGCTGCTTTCCCTCGAACCCCGTGGCCGGCAATCGCGCCTGATGTTGTGGTGCTCGCCGTTGTTGGCGGCGGTGCTGACCCTCGGCTGTGGCTCGCTGCTGTTCATCGCTCTCGGCCATGATCCGCTGCAAACCTTGCACACCTTGCTGATCGCGCCGGTCAGCGACTTGTATGGCGTGTCCGAATTATTGGTCAAGGCGTTGCCGATCCTGCTCTGCGCCCTGGGCCTCGCGGTGGCCTATCAGGCGCGGATCTGGAACATCGGTGCCGAAGGCCAGTTGTTGCTCGGTGCATTGGCCGGCAGTGCGCTGGCGGTGAACATCATCGACATGCAAAGCCGCTGGGCACTGGTGCTGATCCTGCTCACCGGCACACTCGCCGGCGCCGCGTGGGCCGGGCTCACCGCCTGGCTGCGCACGCGCTTCAACGCCAACGAAATCCTCACCAGCATCATGCTCAATTACATCGCGCTGAACCTGCTGCTGTTCTGCGTCCACGGGCCTTTGAAGGACCCGGCCGGGTACAACTTTCCCGAGTCGGCAATGTTCGGCGACGCCAGCCGCCTGCCGTTGTTGATGGAGGATGGCCGGGTTCACGCCGGAGTGTATTTCGCTCTGCTGGCGCTGGTGGCGGTGTGGGTGTTGTTGCAAAAAAGCTTTGTCGGCTTTCAGATCAAGGTGCTCGGGCAGGATAAACGTGCGGCAGGATTTGCCGGGTTTCGCGAGAAGCGTCTGATCTGGTTCGCGCTGTTGATCAGCGGAGGATTGGCGGGACTTGCCGGTGTCTGCGAAGTCACTGGTCCGATCGGCCAACTGGTGCCGCAGGTCTCGCCGGGCTACGGCTATGCGGCGATCACCGTGGCGTTTCTCGGGCGGCTCAACCCCATCGGTATTCTGTTTTCCAGCCTGTTGATGGCGCTGCTGTACATCGGTGGCGAGAGCGCGCAGATGACGCTGAACCTGCCGCAGGCGATCACCCAGTTGTTCCAGGGAATGATGCTGTTTTTCCTGCTGGCCTGTGACGTGCTGATCCTCTACCGGCCACGCCTGAACCTGCGCTGGGTGCGGCGCACTTCAACCACCGCCGTAACCGCCGGAGCGCTGTGATGGACATCGATCTGCTGAGCAATGTTTTCTACGCCATGGTGCGTTGCGGCACACCACTTCTGCTGGTGGCGCTGGGTGAATTGATTTGCGAGAAGAGCGGCGTGCTCAACCTCGGGCAGGAAGGGATGATGCTGTTTGGCGCGGTGATCGGTTTCATCGTCGCCTTCAACAGCGGCAACCTGTGGCTCGGCGTTTTACTGGCGATGCTCGCGGGGATGCTGTTGTCATCGCTGTTTGCCCTGGTGGCGCTGGTGTTCAATGCCAATCAGGTGGCAACCGGGTTGGCGCTGACGATTTTTGGCGTGGGCCTGTCGACCTTTGTCGGCGCAGCGTGGGTCGGCAAACCGCTGGCGGGATTCGAGCCACTGGCGATTCCCTACCTGAGTGAAATCCCGCTGATCGGCCGCATGCTGTTTGCCCAGGATCTGCTGGTGTACCTGTCGTTCGCGCTGTTTGCGCTGGTGGCCTGGGTGATCGTGAAAAGCCGTGTCGGGCTGATCATTCAAGCGGTCGGCGAGAATCCCGATGCAGCCAGTGCCATGGGCCTGCCCGTACTGACCGTGCGTACGCTGGCCGTATTGTTCGGCGGCGCGATGGCCGGACTGGCCGGGGCTTATCTTTCGCTGGCGTACACGCCGATGTGGGCCGAGAACATGACCGCCGGACGCGGCTGGATCGCCCTCGCGCTGGTGGTGTTCGCCAGTTGGCGGGTGTGGCGGTTGTTGCTCGGCGCGTACCTGTTCGGCCTCGCCAGCATCCTGCACCTGGTGGCGCAGGGGTTGGGGCTGGCGATTCCATCGAGTCTGCTGGCGATGCTGCCGTACGTCGCGACCATCCTGGTGCTGGTGTTGTTGTCGCGGGATGCAGTGCGTACGCGGTTGTATGCGCCGGTGTCACTGGGCCAGCCGTGGCAGGCCGGACACTGAGGGGCTTTTAACAGGCAACACCTGAGCAATGCCCCACGCCAGTTCGAAGAGCAGGAAACCCACCAGCAACGAACTGGCGCCGTGGGCCAGGGCATACGCCTGCCACGCGGCGAACAGAAACCGCGCCACCGCGTCATAGCGTCCATAAACCTGCTGCGGATCACGAATCCGCAGCACCGCCCACACGCAAACCACCGAGCCCAGCAGGTTCGCCATCAACAGGTGCACAGATTCGAACGGCGGCAACTCACCGGGCAGGTTCAGCGCCTGACTCAGCGCCGTCAAAACCCCATGCAGCGCGGCAAAACTCCACGGCGTGGCAAACGCAGCCGTCACGATCAAGTCATACCAGGCACTGCCACGCACCAGGTTGCGATACTGCGTTGAAGTCCACATCGTCCTTGCTCCGAAAATTCAGGGAGCAACCACGGTAAAGCCTGGAGTATGCTCCAGGGTCAAACACTTTCGAGATGTCCTTGATGCGCATCGGTGAACTGGCCCAGAGCTGCGATGTCAGCCGTGACACGCTGCGTTTCTACGAGGAACGCGGATTGATTGCAGCGCAACGCAGCGCCAACGGCTATCGCGACTATCCGCCGGAGATGGTGCAACTGGTGCTGTACATCAAGACGGCGCAGCGTCTGGGCTTTACCCTCGGCGAGATCGGCAGCAGCGTTGGCGCGCTGTGGCAATCGCCGGATCCGGACAGCGCCGTCACGCAACTGCTGCAAGACAAGCTCAAGCTGATCGAAACCCGCATGGCCGAACTGGGCGAGCTGCGCCACGAGTTGCAGCAACGGCTCGGTCAACGCTGTCCATTGAACCCGTGATCTTTCAACTTTCAAGGAAAGCCAATCATGTCCGCACTTAATCCTGCCAAGCACGCACTGATCATCGGCGCCTCCCGGGGCCTGGGCCTGGGTCTGGTGAAAACCCTGCTGGCCGACGGCTGGCAAGTCACCGCCACGGTTCGCAACCCTGCGAATGCCGAGGCGCTGAAAGCACTGGGCAACGTGCAGATCGAAAAACTCGACATGGACGACCAGCAAGCGGTAATCGCCCTGAGCCAGCAGCTCAAGGGCGAGACCTTCGACCTGCTGTTCGTCAACGCCGGGGTCAAAGGCCCTGACGTGCAGACCCCGGGCGGCGCGACGCTGGCGGAAGTCGGCCAGTTGTTCTTCACCAACGCCGTGGCGCCGATCAATCTGGCCCAGCGCTTCGTCGGGCAGATCCGCGACGGCAGCGGCGTGCTGGCGTTCATGAGCTCGGTGCTGGGCAGCGTGACCATGCCCGACGCGCCGGAACTGGCGCTGTACAAGGCCAGCAAAGCAGCGCTGAACTCGATGACCAACAGCTTCGTCACGCAGTTGGGCGAGCAGAAACTCACCGTGCTGTCGCTGCATCCGGGCTGGGTGAAAACCGACATGGGCGGCGAAGGTGCCGACATCGACGTGGAAACCAGCACCCGTGGTCTGGTGGATCAAGTGGACGCGTTTGCCGGCAAGGGCGGCCATCACTTCGTGAACTACAAGGGTGAAACCATTCCCTGGTAAGCACTGGACCCTGTGGGGCTCGCTCCCACAGGGTTATCCCGGTGTCTGGTCGGGTTGGACTTGCCCGCCGTAAAATTTTGTTCGAAACTCCGCACCTCGTCCTTCGCGGCGACCCTGGATCAGCAGACAGGGCAACACTGAGCTGGCAACCCTGAACCCAACTTTCAGAGGAGCCGGCCACAATGCCTGCGACCCGTATCTGGTTAAAAAATCCCCTCGCCATTTTCACGGCCAACGGTCTCGATGCCCGTGGCGGTCTGGTGCTGCAAGACGGTGTAATCACCGAAGTGCTCGGCGCCGGTCAGCAGCCGTCGACCCCGTGCAATGAAGTGTTCGACGCCCGTGAACATGTGATCCTGCCGGGCCTGATCAACACCCATCACCACTTCTATCAGACCCTGACCCGCGCCTGGGCGCCGGTGGTCAATCAGCCGTTGTTCCCGTGGCTGAAAACCCTGTACCCGGTGTGGGCGCGCCTGACGCCTGAAAAACTCGCCCTCGCCACCAAAGTCGCGCTGGCCGAGTTGCTGCTGTCGGGCTGCACCACCGCTGCCGATCACCATTACCTGTTCCCGGACGGCCTGGAAAACGCCATCGACGTGCAAGTCGAAACCGTGCGCGAACTGGGCATGCGCGCCATGCTCACCCGTGGTTCGATGAGCCTCGGCGAGAAGGACGGCGGCCTGCCTCCGCAGCAGACCGTGCAGGAAGGCCAGGTGATTCTCGACGACAGCCAGCGGCTGATTCACGAGTACCACGAACGTGGCGACGGCGCGCAAATCCAGATCGCCCTGGCACCGTGCTCGCCGTTCTCGGTGACCCCGGAAATCATGTCCGCCAGCGCCGAACTGGCGAACAAACTCGATGTGCGTCTGCACACTCACCTTGCCGAAACACTCGACGAAGAAGATTTCTGCCTGCAACGCTTCGGCCTGCGCACCGTGGATTATCTGGACAGCGTCGGCTGGCTCGGCCCGCGCACCTGGCTGGCCCACGGCATCCACTTCAACCCCGACGAAATCGCCCGCCTTGGCGCGGCCGGCACCGGCATCTGCCATTGCCCGAGCTCGAACATGCGCCTGGCGTCTGGCATCTGCCCGAGTATCGAACTGACCGATGCCGGGGCATTGTTCGGTATCGGTGTGGATGGTTCGGCGTCCAACGATGCGTCGAACATGATCCTCGAAGCGCGTCAGGCGCTGTACATTCAGCGCCTGCGTTATGGTGCCGAGAAGATCACCCCGGAGCGTGTGCTGGGCTGGGCAACCAAGGGTTCGGCGAGCCTGCTGGGCCGTACCGACATCGGTGAACTGGCGGTGGGCAAGCAGGCGGATCTGGCGTTGTTCAAGCTGGATGAGCTGCGCTTCTCCGGCAGCCATGACCCGATCTCGGCGCTGCTGTTGTGCGGTGCGGACCGGGCGGATCGGGTGATGGTCGGCGGCAAGTGGCGCGTGGTTGACGGGCAGGTTGAAGGGCTGGATCTCAAAGGCCTGATTGCCGATCACAGTCAGGCGGCGCGGCAGTTGATCGCCGGTTCCTGATTCCCCGGTACTTAACCTGTGGGAGCTAGCCTGCTAGCGAATGCGATCTGTCAGTAAACAGAGATGTTGACTGATGTACCGTAATCGCTAGCAGGCTAGCTCCCGCAGTGGTTTCTGGTGGGCTCAAAGTCCCAGCAGCGACAACATGATGAACGTCGCAAACAGCACAAAGTGCGTCATGCCCTCAATGGCATTGGTCTCGCCGTCATTGAGGTTGATCGCGCTGACGATCAGCGTGATGAAGATCATCACCGTCTGCACCGGCGTCATCGCCATCTGAAACGGCTGCCCCGTGTAGAGCGCCATCGCCTCCATCACCGGCACGGTCAGGATCACCGTCGACAACGATGCGCCCATCGCAATGTTGACCACCGACTGCATGCGGTTGGCCAGCGCTGCTCGTAATGCGGTCAGAATCTCCGGCGCTGCCGAGATCGCCGCCACCAGAATCGCCGTGATCACCGGCGGTGCGCCCGTCCCTTCCAGCCCCAGATCGAGGGTCTTGGACATCACCTCGGCCAGTGCACCGATCACCACCACACCGAACACCAGAATGGCAATCGACAACGGCAGATTGACCTTCTCCGGTTCCTCCTCCGGCGGCTGTTTCTTGCGGCGCTTGTCCGGGTAGCTGTAGCTGAAAAAGTAACTGTGCGGCCCGACCTGCATCCGCAGGAACAACGCGTAAAGCACCACCATCGCGCCGATGGTGAACGCCGAATAGATTTTCCAGTTGGCTTCGGGAATGAACTCCGGCACCACCATCGACACGCCCATGGCGGTGAGGATCATCACGCTGTAACTGCGGGCCGAGTCGTCGTTGTAGGACTGCTCGCCATGTTTGATCCCACCCATCAGCGCGGCGAGGCCGAGGATGCCGTTGATGTCGAGCATCACTGCCGAATAGATCGTGTCGCGCACCAGTGTGGCGGAGGCTTCGTTGCTCATCATGATTGCCAGGATCACCACTTCCACCAGCACGGCGGCGAGGGTCAGGATCATCGTGCCGTAAGGGTCGCCGACTTTTTCCGCGAGCAGTTCGGCCTGATGGGCAACGCGCATCGAGGCGGCGACGATGAATGCGATCAGCACCAGCCCGGCTGTCAGCGCGACGACCTGGCCACTATGTAGCAACCAGTGCTCCAGCGGATACGCAACGACGGCCGCGATCAGGGCCAGCAGCAGAAAGCTTTCTTGCTTGAGGATCGTGAGCATGGCGGGCCTTCGGTTGCCGGGGGCGAATGAGTTACTGACTGCGAAGCGGCGCTGATGGTTCGTTACACCTTAGCGCACCAGTGGATAGCGTCCCTTTACGGACATGCACTTTTTTCGGCCCGGCCGGCCTCATCGCGAGCAAGCTCGCTCCCACAGGTGACCGTGTTCCCATGTCGGAGCTAGCTTGCTCGCAAAGGCCTCGCCGCAATTTCGAATCGATTTGTTGTCCGCTTGGTCAGCCTTTTGCATTGCCCTCACCACACACAACAAAAGGGAGTTCGCGTTCATGCAAAAACGTCCATTGCAGAAACTGCTGTGCATCGCCATGGGCCTCGGCCTCAGCCTGGGCGCCAGTGCCGCCGATCCACTGAAAGTCGGCTTCGTCTATATCGGCCCCATCGGCGACCACGGCTGGACGTATCAGCATGAACAGGGGCGCAAGGCGCTGGCGGAAAAACTCGGCACGCAGATCACCACCAACTACGTGGAAAACGTCGCCGAAGGCGCCGATGCCGAACGGGTGATCCGCAACATGGCCAAGGACAACTACGACCTGATCTTCACCACCTCTTTCGGCTACATGAACCCGACGGTGAAAGTCGCCAAACAGTTTCCCAAAGTGACCTTCGAACACGCCACCGGCTACAAGCAGGACAAGAACCTCGGCACCTATCTCGCGCGCACCTACGAGGGCCGTTATGTCGGCGGTTTCCTCGCGGCGAAAATGACCAAGACGAAGAAGATCGGCTACGTCGCCTCGTTCCCGATCCCGGAAGTGATCCGCGACATCAACGCCATCCAGCTGGCCCTGAACAAATACAACCCCGGCACCGAGATCAAAGTGGTGTGGGTCAACTCCTGGTTCGACCCGGGCAAGGAAGCCGACGCCGCCAACGCGCTGATCGATCAGGGCGTGGACGTGGTGTTCCAGCACACCGACAGCCCGGCGCCGATCCAGGCTGCCGAACGACGTGGTGTCTATGCCGTGGGCTACGCTTCGGACATGGCGCACTTCGGACCGAAGGCGGTGCTGACCTCGATCGTCAACGACTGGGCGCCGCACTACATTCAGGCGACCCAGAGCGTGATCGACCACAACTGGAAATCCCAGGACTACTGGGGCGGATTGAAGGAAGGCACAGTCGAACTGCCGATCAGCGATCTGGTACCGGCACCGGTGAAGGCCGAAGCCGAGCAGATCATCGCCGACATCAAGAGCGGCGCCCTGCAGCCGTTCACCGGGCCGATCAAGGATCAGGCCGGGGTCGAGAAGATCCCGGCGGGCAAGAGCGCGACCAACGTGGAACTGGCGTCGATGAACTATTACGTCGAAGGCATGAAGGCCGAGATGCCGAAGTAAATTCCTCCAGATCGCTCCCACGCTCTGCGTGGGAACGATCATTAACTTTCAAGGGTTGTGTATGGATCAGCTTCCGATCATCGACATCTCGCCGCTCTACTCCACCGACCACAACGCCTGGCCTGCCGTCGCCGAACAGATCGACCGCGCCTGCCGCGAATGGGGCTTCTTCTACATCAAGGGCCATCCGATTCCGGCGCAGCGCATTGAATCCCTGCTCGATCACGCCCGGCACTTCTTCGCATTGCCGACAGTAGAAAAACTGAAGATCGACATCACCCGGACCGTCCACCACCGCGGCTACGGCGCCATCGCCACCGAACAACTGGACCCGGAAAAACCCAGCGACCTCAAGGAAACCTTCGACATGGGCCTGCACCTGACGGCCGATCATCCCGAGGTGCTGGCGGAAAAACCCTTGCGTGGCCCCAATCGTCACCCGGCCATCCCCGGCTGGGAGACGCTGATGGAGCAGCACTACCGCGACATGCAGGCCCTCGCGCAAACCCTGTTGCGGGCCATGACCCTGGCGCTGGGCATCGAGCGCGATTTCTTCGACAAGCGCTTCAACGAGCCGGTCAGCGTACTGCGGATGATCCACTACCCACCGCGCCACACCGCCAGTTCCGCCGACCAGCAAGGTGCCGGGGCACACACCGATTACGGCTGCATCACGCTGTTGTATCAGGACGCGGCCGGCGGCTTGCAGGTGAAAAACGTCAAAGGTCAGTGGATCGACGCACCGCCCATCGACGGCACGTTCGTGGTCAACCTCGGCGACATGATGGCGCGCTGGAGCAACGACCGATATCGCTCGACCCCGCACCGGGTGATCAGCCCGCTCGGCGTGGATCGCTATTCGATGCCGTTCTTCGCCGAACCGCACCCGGACACCCGCATCGAGTGCCTGCCCGGTTGCCAGGACGACCGACATCCGGCGAAATATCCGACCACCACCTGCGCCGAATTCCTGCTGTCGCGCTTCGCCGATACCTACGCCTACCGACGGGAGCAAGAAGCAGTGTGATGGATCGGTTGGTCAGGTTTTGCCAATTGTTTCGGCGCGCATCTGTAGAATGCCGTCATTGCACCTGATGAGAAAAGAATATGTACGACTGGCTCAACGCCCTGCCCAAGGCCGAACTGCACTTGCACCTCGAAGGCTCGCTGGAGCCCGAGCTGCTGTTCGCCCTGGCCGAACGCAACAAGATCGCCCTGCCGTGGAGCGACGTCGAAACCCTTCGCAAGGCCTACGCCTTCAACAATCTGCAGGAATTTCTCGACCTGTATTACCAGGGTGCCGACGTGCTGCGCACCTCCCAGGATTTCTACGACCTGACCTGGGCCTACCTGCTGCGCTGCAAAGAACAGAACGTGATCCACACCGAGCCGTTCTTCGATCCGCAGACCCACACCGACCGTGGCATCCCGTTCGAAGTGGTGCTCAACGGCATCGCCGCCGCCCTGAAGGATGGCGAGCAGCAACTGGGCATCACCAGCGGTTTGATCCTGAGCTTCCTGCGCCACCTGAGCGAAGACGAAGCGCAGAAAACCCTCGACCAGGCGCTGCCGTTCCGTGATGCGTTTGTCGCTGTAGGTCTGGATAGCTCCGAGATGGGGCACCCGCCGAGCAAGTTCCAGCGCGTGTTCGATCGTGCCCGTCACGAAGGTTTCCTGACCGTCGCTCACGCTGGCGAGGAAGGCCCGCCGGAGTACATCTGGGAAGCCATCGATCTGCTGAAGATCCAGCGTATCGACCATGGTGTGCGCGCCATCGAAGACGAGCGCCTGATGCAGCGGATCATCGACGAGCAGATCCCGCTGACCGTATGCCCGCTGTCGAACACCAAACTCTGCGTGTTCGATCACATGTCCCAGCACAACATCCTCGACATGCTCGAGCGTGGCGTGAAGGTCACAGTCAACTCCGATGACCCGGCGTACTTCGGCGGTTATGTCACCGAGAACTTCCATGCGCTGCACGAACATCTGGGCATGACCCAGGATCAGGCCAAGCGCCTGGCGCAGAACAGCCTGGATGCACGGTTGGTAAAACCGTAACAGCACAAAGCCGTTCGAATACACCCGTGTTCGAACGGCTTTTCAGGTCTCAGCGCACAACCGCTTCAGTCAACTCCTCCAGCGTCTTGCCCCGGGTCTCCATCCCGAACAACCACACCACCCCCGCCGCCACCGCAAAGCACAATGCTCCCAACGCAAACACCCCGCCCTGCCCGGTAATCGGGAACACCAGCCCGGTGACCAACGGCCCGAGCAGCGAACCGACGCGCCCGATGGCCGAGGCGAACCCCGAGCCCGTCGCCCGCGCCGATGTCGGGTACAACTCCGGCGTGTAGGTGTAGAGCACCGCCCACATGCCGAACAGGAAAAACTGCATCAACAGACCCGTGCCGATCAGCAGCGCCACGTTGCCGCCAAACACTGCGCTTTGTCCGTACAGAAACGCCATCACCCCGCCGCCGAGCAAGGTGATGATGCACACCGGTTTACGCCCCCAGCGCTCCACCAGCCACGCCGCCATCAGAAACCCGGGAATCCCGCCGAGGGAAATCAGCACCGTGTAATACACCGACTGAGTCACCGCAAACCCTGACTGTTGCAGCAACGCGCTGAGCCAGGACGTCAGACCGTAAAACCCGAGCAGCGCAAAGAACCACAAGCTCCAGATCATCATCGTGCGCTGGCGGTACAGCGGCGACCAGATCTGCCCCAGGGCCGAAAGGAAATTTCCCGGTGGCGTGATCACCCGAGGCAGGCGAACAGGCTCCGGCAACGCGGCCCCGCCCAGCGACTTCCGCACCCGATCCTCGATCCCGCACAACACTTTGTCCGCCGCCTCATGCTTGCCGGCCTGTTCCAGCCAGCGCGGCGATTCGGGAATGAAAAAGCGGATCGCCAGCACAAATACCGCCGGCACCGCCAGCACCAGAAAGATGTCGCGCCAGCCAATCAGTGGCAGCAGGAAATACGACAGCACCCCGGCGGCGACAAAACCCAGCGGCCAGAAACCGTCCATCAAGGCAATGTAGCGCCCGCGACGCTTGGCCGGTATCAGCTCCGACAGCATCGACTGGGCAATCGGGAACTCCATGCCCATGCCGATCCCCAGCAGGATGCGGAATAGCGTGAGGCTCTCGACCGTCTGCGCCGTGGAGCACAGGTAACTGGCCACGCCCCACAACACAATGCTCCACTGAAACACCGGTTTACGACCGAAACGATCAGCCAGCAGTCCGGACAGCGATGCCCCCAGCACCATGCCGAAAAAGCTCGAACTGGCGAGCAGACCGGCTTCGGCGCTGCTCAGGCCGAATTCGGTTTTGATCGAGCCGAGCAGGAAGGTCATCATCGCCAGATCCATGGAGTCGAAGAAAAACGCCAGGGCGATGATGATGAAAATGATCCGGTGATAGCCGCTGACCGGCAGGCGTTCCAGTCGATCCGCCGCGCTGAAGCTTCCTGTGTCCATGCCACCTCCTCCATCCGAAATGTCTGCGGATCGAGTGTGCGCGATAGACGTTGAGCGTTTGTGCCAGATGCGACCTGATCGCAGTCGTGGACGACGCCAATCATCAGAACAATGACAACAAGTGCTCTACAACGCCATTTCCAGCTCGGTCTCCCGGGCAAACCGGTGAATCTCTCGTTGCCCCGCCGCCGTCAGTTGCAAGGCGCGGGAGTCGTTGGGCAGCGTCAACCAGCCGGACTGCATGAACAGCTGCAACAACGCCGCGCCCAGCGAGCCGCCCATGTGCGGACGACGCTCGCTCCAGTCCGGGCAGGCACAGGCCACCTGAGCATTGCGATGAGCCAGCGCCTGAATGAAGACCCCGCGCCTGGCCAACTGTGTCGCCCCCTTCTGGGTGACCACCACCCGATGTTCGAGCTGTTCGATCCAGCCCGCATCGAGCAGGCGCTGGTATAGATCCGCAGCCAGCGTGCCGCCCAGATGGTCGTCGCAAAAGCGTGCTCGCAGCAGAGAAGACGGGGTCGCCCGTGGCCTGGCAATTGGCGTCGAGCGCTTGAATACGTCAGGAATCTTCTGCGGGGCACTGGCAATCGAGGCACTGGCCAGTGCCTCGATTGCCGCGCCGATTTCGGGAGCGGCGAGGCGAAAGAAGCGTTTGCGCCCACGGACCTCGACCTTCAACAGGCCGCCAGCGGACAAGCGCCCCAAATGTGCGCTGGCCGACGAGGGCGACAATCCTGCGAGCAGCGCCAGTTCCTCGGTCTGCCGGGCCGAGCCATCCATCAGCGCCCACATCATTGCGCTGCGTTTGGGATCGGCCAGCAACGTGGCGATCTGGCTGATGCAAGGTGCATGTTCCATGTATTCACTCCCTGTTGAATCGTATCGTCTACTGCCCGGAGACATCTTGACCAGTAATCAGCCGTCGGCCAATCCGCACAAATGCCTTGAGCAAAAGGCAAGGCACCACCCGGCCACCGGCATTCGCTGTACTTGATGCAGCCACCACCGCCACCGGTCAGTGACGATCTGATCGTGCCTGTGCCAGCGCGCCGGTGCAGGCTTCAGGCGGACGCTAGTATAAGCGGGTTGATAGCGGCGTCCTGCGCCGGAGCGGGTACGGCTGGTGATTGTTCCTGACAGAAATTTCGCTATTTACCTGCGACTAATGATCGACCTGCGAAAAAACGGGAAATCGGCTACTCAATTCGGCGCAACGACTGGCGAGCATTTCCCTCAACAGGTTCACCGGCTTACTCAATTGAGCGCGATGGGCGCACAACAGATTCAGCGGCGCCCGTTCGCAGAGCAGACCTGGCAACAGTACTTTCAGGCGTCCGGCGAGCACATCGTCGGCCACATCCAGCCATGATTTGTAAGCGATACCGACTCCCGCCACCGCCCATAAGCGCACCACATCGGCGTCATCGCTGAAGCGATCGCCACTGACGGTCAGGCCGACTTCGCGTTTGCCGTCATGAAAACTCCAGTGGTCGTGCACCCGACTGCCCAGCATGTACAACAGGCAATTGTGCTGCGCGAGCTGCTCCAGTTGAGTCGGTTCACCATGTTTCGCCAAATAGCCGGGAGAGGCACACAGTACCCGCCGGTTCTGCGCGGCGATGGGCAATGCGACCAGACTGGAATCCTCCGGTTCGCCATAGCGCAGGGCGATGTCCACCGGTTGGCGAAACAAGTCAGCGATGCGGTCGCCCAGCAGCAGACGCACGGTCAATTTCGGGTGTTCACGCTGAAACTCATCGAGCCACGGCAGCAGCAGGTTGCGACCAAAATCCGAGGGCGCCGACAGCTGCAGAATCCCGCTGACCTGATCCTGACCGCTGGCCAGCAGACGACGTCCCTCATCCAGGTTGCTCAGCGCCGCCCGGGCGTATTCGAGGAAGCCTTCGCCCTCGGACGTCAGCCGCAGGCTGCGGGTGGAACGCGCCAGAAGCCGTGCGCCGAGCTGTTGCTCGATACGCTTGAGCGCCGCGCTGGCCACGGCGGCGGACATATCCATGACCCGGGCCGCCGCCGACAGGCTGCCCAGATCCGCCGCCCGGACAAACAACTGCAAGTCATCGAAACGCAGCATTTCAGCCTCGATTATCAAAAAAACATTGAAAGAGACTGCTCTTTTAGCCGGTTTTATCTCGCGCAGAAATAGCCAATCATGCCTCCCATCGAATTCACCCCGTTCCGGAGTCGACCATGTCCCAGCCCTTCACCGCTGTCGCCACCCTGATCGCCAAACCCGGCCAGCAGGACGCCCTCGAAAACGCCCTGTGCGCACTGGTTGAGCCGAGCCGTGCCGAGGATGGCTGCAGCCAGTACGACCTGCACCGCGACCTGGCCGATCCGCTGACCTTTTATGTGATTGAGCACTGGGCCAGCGAGGAAGTCCTTCAAGCACACAATACCAGCGCGCATTTTCGGAACTTCCAGGCCACCGCCGGCCATTGCATCGAACACTTCCAGTTAAAACGCCTGGGCGCCATCGCCTGAATCCTTCTTCTATTAATTTGTGGAGCCAACCATGAAAGCCATCGCCTATTACGCATCCCTGCCGATCAGCGACGAAAAATCCCTGCAAGACATCGAACTGCCGGAGCCGGTGGCCGGCCCGCGCGACCTGCTGGTGGAAGTCAAAGCGATTTCGGTCAACCCGGTCGACACCAAGGTTCGCCAGAACGTCGCGCCGGAAGGCGGCGCCGCCAAAGTGCTGGGCTGGGACGTGGCCGGTGTGGTCAAGTCGGTCGGCAGTGAAGTGACGCTGTTCAAGGCCGGCGACAAGGTCTTCTACGCCGGTTCCATCGCCCGGGCCGGTGGCAACAGCGAACTGCACGTGGTGGATGAGCGGATCGTCGGCCATATGCCGAAAACCCTCGGCTTCGCTGAAGCCGCCGCCCTGCCGCTGACCGCCATTACGGCGTGGGAACTGTTGTTCGAACGCCTGCAAATCCGCGAAGGCAACACTGACGAAGGTCAGAGCCTGTTGATCGTCGGCGCGGCCGGCGGTGTGGGTTCGATCCTGACCCAACTGGCCGCTCAATTGACCGGGCTCAAAGTGATCGGCACCGCCTCCCGTCCGCAAACCCGGGAGTGGGTGACAGAACTGGGCGCCGACCGGGTGATCGATCACAGCCAGCCGTTGAGCGAAGAACTGAAGCGCGCCGGCATCGACCACGTGACCCACGTCGCCAGCCTGACCCAGACCGATCAGCACCTGGACCAACTGGTCGAGGCCTTGGCGCCGCAGGGCAAACTGGCGTTGATCGATGATCCGAAGTCGCTGGACGTGACCAAACTCAAGCGCAAGAGCCTGTCGCTGCACTGGGAGTTCATGTACACCCGCTCGCTGTTCGAAACGCCGGACATGATCGAGCAGCACAAACTGCTCAACCGGGTGGCCGAGCTGATCGATGCCGGGACGTTGAAAACCACGGTGGGCGAGCACTTCGGCAAGATCAACGCGAGCAACCTGCGCCGGGCCCATGAATTGCTGGAAAGCGGCAAGGCCAAGGGGAAAATTGTTTTAGAAGGTTTCTAAAACTCCGGAGGCTGCAGTCCTCGTCAGGGCCAGAAGTGGCTGACTCGGGGGCTGCGGTCGCTTTTTGCCGTCAGTCAGATGCTTGACCCTTGTCACAATTGCGATCGTATTCGGGTCTACAATCGAAACCTCTGCGATGCAATCTTTTACGTACGGGAGGTCAGCAATGAAGATCCTGATAAAAGAAGTGGCAAAGTCCCAATGGCAAGTTCGCCTTGACCAGCACGCCGTGACATTCCGCAGTGAAGCCGAAGCCCTGGCCTTCACCCGCACCCTCGAAGCGCGTCTGCACGCGCCCCATCAGATTCCCGACATTCCCCAGCAACGCGCTGTCGGCTGAGTTTCTTCGGTTCAGACTTCGGCCTGCGCCTTTGCCAGCGCCCGGGCATTCTGCATGCGCCGGGTGAGCATCGCCGCGCTGACCACCAACAGACCGCACAGGCTGATGACCATGGCCATCGGCACGGCGGAGCCGTCGTGCAAGACCCCCACCAGCGCCGAAGCCCCGGCGGCGACGCTGAATTGCATGCACCCGAGCAATGCCGAAGCACTGCCGGCGCGAGCGCCCTGGCCGTTCATCGCACTCGCCGCCGCATTGGGGCTGATGCAGCCAAGACTGGCCACGCAAATGAACAATGGAATCAGCAGCGGCCACAATGCCTCGGTGTGCAGGGCACTGACCGCGAGCAATGTCAGCCCGGCACCGAAGTAGACCCAGACCGCCCGCGACAACAGAAACGCCGGGCCGCGCTTGGCCAACAGTCGCGCATTGATCTGCGCCACCAGAATGAAGCCCGCCGCGTTGGTGCCGAACAGCCAGCCGAAATGCTCGGGCGGAACGCCGTACAGCTTGATGAAAATGAAGGGGGAGCCGGCAATGTAGGCAAACATCCCGGCGATGGCGATGCCACCGGTCAGGGCATGGCCCATGTAGATCGGGTCGGTCAGCAGTCGACCGTACTGACGCAATGCACCGGACAGTGGCTGGCGCGGAACATGGGCCGGCAGACTTTCCGGCAGGCCGAGGGCAACCGCCAGACCGGCCAAGGCACTGAACCCGGTCAGCACCAGGAAGATCGACTGCCAGCCCGTGGTGTTGACCAGCAGACCGCCGAGCATCGGCGCCAGGATCGGTGCCAGCCCCATCACCAGCATCAGTTGCGAAAAGACCTTCGCCGATTCCACGGCGTCGCATTTGTCGGCGACCACCGCCCGGCCAATCACCATCCCCGCACAACCGCCCAGTGCCTGAACGAACCGCGCACCGATCAGCCATTCCAGATTCGGCGCATAAGCGCAGGCCAATGACGCCAGCGTGAACAGCACCAGGCCCGTGAGCAATGGAATCCGCCGTCCGAAACGATCCGCCACCGGACCGTAAGCCAGTTGGCCGATGGACAAACCAAAGAAGTAAGCCGACAGCGTCAGCTGGACGTGTTTCTCATCGGTGCCGAACGCCAGCGCCATGGAGGGAAATGCAGGGAGATAGAAGTCGATCGCCAGCGGACCGAAAGCGGTCAAGGCACCGAGAATCAGAATGGTACGGAAGTTCATCAGGCGTCCAGGTTTGGCAGGCAGTTGGGCGGGCACTTTGGTAAAGAGTGCAGCCCGACAGTCTAGCCGCGCGAGGACGCCTTGAACAATCCGGTAGCTCGCTAACTATTAAAAAGTTCAGGCGAGTCGGATGGCGTAGCCTTCTTCGCTGATCGCCTCGATCACTTGTTCGGCGCTCAACGCACTTTCGACACCGACTTCCTTCGCCGCCAGATCGACCCGCACGCTGGCCGCCGGATCCTTGCTCTGCACCGCCTGGGTAACGGCCTTGACGCAATGACCGCAGGACATGCCTTCAACACTGAACACTTGCATGGAATGACTCCTTTGAGTGAGGTTGCCGGCAGTGTCGAGCTTGCCACGATGGCAAGGTCAAGTTCTGCAAACAACTGCCGGGCTGGCAATCGGCGCCGCGCTCGGCCAAGCTGCGTGCATCCATGACATCAATTCAGGAGATTCAGCCATGCGCTGGTCAGCTTTCAGCCTGTTTGGCCTACTCAGCTTCTTTGCCTGCCTGCCCCAGGCCAACGCGATCGGCGAGGATTACGCCGTTCTGATCATCTCCCGCGAGCGTCTGGAAGTGCCGACCTCCTGCGAGATCGGCGTGTACATCCAGGATCAGTTCGCCGGGCGGCTGCTTCAGGAGCAGTCCACCTCGTTCAACCTGCCCCACGGCACGTTCTCCATTCGTCTGAAGCTGGAACCGGGCCAGGTCCCGGGCTGCCAGCCGGGCATGCTGGCACCGCCGGCGCAGGAGATCTCGCTCAAGGCCGGCGATGTGGTGAAGTACCGGATCGCGGCAAACGCCAAAGGGTTGTACCTGCGGCCGGCCGCGCTCGAATACTGAGCGAATCGAAAATGGGGGAGCCGGCTGGCTCCCCCCATTTTTTTCGCGCTTGACCTTGCCAGCATGGCAAGGTTGATCCTGTAGGCATCCACTACAGGGAGTACGACCGATGTCCGATTCCATCACGTTCGATCTGCCCATCAGCGGCATGACCTGCGCCAGTTGCGCCGGCCGCGTCGAGCGCGCCTTGAGCAAAGTCAGCGGCGCCAGTGCCGTCAGCGTCAACCTCGCCACCGAACAGGCCCGGGTGCAGGCCCCCGGCGACAGCCTGCCAGCGCTGATGGAAGCGGTTGAGCGCGCCGGCTACAGCGTGCCGCAGCAAACCGTGGAATTGAACATCGACGGCATGACCTGCGCCTCCTGTGTCGGCCGCGTCGAACGTGCCCTGAACAAAGTGCCGGGGGTGAAAAGCGTCAGCGTCAACCTCGCCAACGAACGCGCTCATCTTGAGCTGCTTGGTGCGCTCGACCCGCAAACCCTGATCGCTGCCGTGAGCAAGGCCGGTTATTCGGCCAGCCTCTTCGAACTTGAACACCAGACCGACGATCATCAGCAACGCCTGAACCACGAGCGCTGGGCGCTGATCTGCGCCATCGCCCTCGCCTTGCCGCTGGTGTTGCCGATGCTGCTACAACCGTTCGGTATTCACTGGATGCTCCCGGCCTGGGCGCAATTCGCCCTCGCCACTCCAGTGCAATTCATTTTCGGCGCACGGTTTTATGTGGCCGCGTGGAAAGCCGTGCGCGCCGGGGCCGGCAACATGGACTTGCTGGTGGCCCTCGGCACCAGCGCCGGTTACGGCTTGAGTCTCTATGAATGGGCGACCGCCGACGGAGGCATGCCGCACCTGTATTTCGAAGCCTCGGCGGTGGTCATCGCTCTGGTGCTGCTCGGCAAATATCTGGAAAGCCGCGCCAAACGCCAGACTGCCAGCGCCATTCGCGCCCTGGAGGCATTGCGGCCTGAGCGGGCGATTCAAGTCATCGATGGCCGCGAACAGGACGTCGCCATCAGCGCCCTGCGCCTCGGCGATCTCGTATTGGTCAAACCCGGCGAACGTTTCCCGGTGGACGGCGAAGTGCTGGAAGGCCAGAGCCATGCCGACGAAGCACTGATCAGCGGCGAAAGCCTGCCGGTGCCCAAGCAGCCGGGCGACAAGGTCACCGGCGGCGCGATCAACGGCGAAGGCCGCCTGCTGGTGCGCACTTCCGCGCTCGGTGCGGAAAGCGTGCTGGCGCGGATCATCCGCCTGGTGGAAGACGCTCAGGCCGCGAAGGCGCCGATCCAGAAACTGGTGGATAAAGTCAGTCAGGTGTTCGTGCCGACGGTTCTGCTGCTGGCCCTGGCCACGCTGATCGGCTGGTGGCTGTACGGCGCGCCACTGGAAACCGCGTTGATCAACGCCGTCGCGGTGCTGGTGATCGCCTGCCCCTGCGCTCTTGGTCTGGCGACACCGACCGCGATCATGGCCGGCACCGGCGTGGCGGCGCGCCACGGGATTCTGATCAAGGACGCCGAAGCGCTGGAGCGCGCCCATGAAGTCAGCGCTGTGGTGTTCGACAAGACTGGCACCCTGACCTCCGGCACCCCGCGCATCGCGCATTTCAGTGCGATCGACGGTGATGAAGACGCCCTGCTGACAGCGGCTGGCGCACTGCAACGCGGCAGTGAACATCCACTGGCCAAAGCGGTGCTGGATGTCTGTGCCGAACGCAATCTGACTGTGCCGGATGTCAGCGACAGCCAGTCCCTGACCGGTCGTGGCATCGCCGGCCATCTCGACGGTCGACGTCTGGCGCTGGGCAATCGTCGACTGTTGGAGGAAACCGGTCTGGGCGCCGGCACGCTGGCGGAGTCCGCCAAGGCCTGGGAAACCGAAGGTCGCACACTGTCCTGGCTGATAGAACAAAGCCCCGAACCCCGTGTGCTCGGTCTGTTCGCCTTCGGCGACACCCTCAAGCCCGGCGCACTGCATGCGGTGCAACAACTGGCTGCGCGACATATCCACAGCCACTTGCTGACCGGCGACAACCGTGGCAGCGCCCGCGTCGTCGCCGAAGCGCTGGGCATCAAGAACGTCCACGCCGAAGTGCTGCCGGCGGACAAAGCCGCCACCGTCGCCGAGCTGAAAAAGACCGGGGTCGTAGCCATGGTCGGCGACGGCATCAACGACGCCCCCGCGCTGGCCGCTGCCGATATCGGCATCGCCATGGGCGGAGGCACCGACGTGGCCATGCACGCCGCCGGCATCACCCTGATGCGCGGCGACCCACGGTTGGTGCCGGCGGCGCTGGAGATCAGCCGCAAGACTTACGCGAAGATCCGCCAGAACCTGTTCTGGGCCTTCGTCTACAACCTGATCGGCATTCCGCTGGCAGCGTTAGGCTTGCTCAATCCGGTGCTGGCCGGTGCGGCGATGGCCCTGTCGAGCGTCAGCGTGGTGAGCAATGCGCTACTGTTGAAAACCTGGAAACCCGAGGATCTGGAGGACAACCGATGAACATCGGCCAAGCGGCCCGCCACAGTGGCCTGAGCGCGAAGATGATCCGTTATTACGAGTCGATCGGCCTGCTCAAGGCCGCCCATCGCACCGACAGCGGCTATCGCGTTTACGGCGACGATGACCTGCATACCCTGGCGTTCATCAAGCGCTCCCGGGACCTGGGCTTTTCGCTGGAGGAAGTCGGCAAGCTGCTGACCCTCTGGCAGGACCGCCAGCGCGCCAGCGCCGATGTGAAGGCCCTGGCCCGCCAGCACATTGACGAACTGAATCAGAAGATCCGCGAACTCGGCGAGCTGCGCGACACCCTGCAGGACCTGGTGGAGCACTGCAACGGCGACCATCGTCCGGACTGCCCGATCCTCAAGGAACTGGCGTCGGGCTGCTGCGCGCAACCCGCCCGCGCCTGAGCAACAGGATCTTCATCGACAGCACAGTGACAAGGGGAATGCCGTGGAACAGCAGCACCACGGCACCCGGTGCCCACCCGTTGTAGAACGGTGCGGCGATCAGCATGCCGACGCCGAACCCGGTCATCTGCAGCAGCGTCAGGAAGCTGAAGATCGGCAAGCGCAGCGGCTCCGGTTCCCGTTGCAGCCGTGACATCAGCCCCACTTCCGAGAATCCGTCGCCCAGCCCGGCCGGCAACGAAAACAGCAACAAACCGACGACGCTGTGCTGCTGAAACATCAGGATGAAACCGCAGGACATCAGCAGCACGCCGGCGAAGTAGCGGCGCTCCAGATGGATATTGTCAGAGCCGTTCAGGCGACTGGCGATTCGTGCGCCCAGCAGTTTGCCGACGGCCCAGACTGCTAGCATCAGGCCCAGCGTGGTGCTCGCCGAATCTGGTGTCAGCAGTCTGGAAATGATCGGAAACCCGACGTTGTGCGCAGCGCTGCCCAAGGTGTCGGCCATCGTGACCGCCAGCATCGCGGCAACCACCGGGGCACTGCGCAACCCCTGCAACAACGCCGACCACTCACCCTGTTTAGCGCCGGATTCGGTCACCGGCTCCGGTGCGCTGAACCGCAGCGGCGCAATCAACAGCGCCGCCAGCAGATAGGTCAGCGCGTTCAGAGCGAACACCGTTTCAAAACCAAACCCCGCGACCAGCAGCCCGGACACCAGACTGCCGCCGACCATCGCCATGGAAGAGGCGGACGTGATCCACGCATTGGTCTTGAGCAACTGCGCAGGCTCGATCAATCGTGGCAATTGACTGTTGAGGCCGATGGCGAACATCGAATTACCAAAACCCAGAGCGAACGCGATCAGCGGCAGCAAAAACGCCTGCTGACTGACCGGCACGATCAGCAACAACCCCAGCACAGCAGCGCGCAGCAGATCGAAGGCAATCAACGGCAAGCGACCGCTGCATCGGCGATAGAACGCGGTGCCGATCAGGCTGGCGAAAATCCCGCCGCCCACCCGACTGGCCAGGAAGATCCCGACGCTCATGGCGCTGTCGCTCAGCAGGTAGACATAAGTGGCCAGCGCCACCATGTTGAGGAAAGCGCCGAAATCGGAAATCAGCCGCGCCGTGATGATCAGCCGAGCATTGCGGGAGGTGGTGGTCACAATCAATCCTTGAATGTGTAAAACCCGGCCGAAGCCGGGTTTTGTTTTTCAGATGCTCACTGCATCCACGGTGGCGGAGGCGGTTCGTCGGATTTGCCTTTCGGCGCATCCTCTGCCGCGCGGATCGCTTGCTTGCGCTCCTCGTCCAGACGCGCCGCTTCGATCTCGCGCAGCACCCCGCCGACATCGGCCAGGTCCTCGGGATCGTCGAACTCGCCGGTCAGCACGCTGGCCGGGTGCAACGTACCTGCTTCGTACAACGCCCACATTTCCTTGGCGTACCGGGTCTTCTTCAACTCAGGGGCGAAGCGGCCGAAGTACGACGCCATGTTGCCAACGTCACGTTCGAGCATGCTGAACGCGTGGTTGTTGCCGGCGGCGTCCACCGCTTGCGGCAGGTCGATGATGACCGGGCCGGTCGGCGTCAGCAGCACGTTGAACTCCGAGAGGTCACCGTGCACCAGACCGGTACACAACATCAGCACGATCTGCGAAATCAGGAACGCATGGTATTCGCGGGCCTGATCCGGCTCCAGCACCACGTCGTTCAGACGCGGCGCGGCATCGCCGTATTCATCGGCCACCAGTTCCATCAGCAGCACGCCTTCGAGGAAGTCGTACGGCTTGGGCACCCGCACCCCGGCGTTGGCCAGGCGGAACAGCGCCGCGACTTCGGCGTTCTGCCAGGCGTCTTCGGCTTCCTTGCGCCCGAACTTGGACCCCTTGGCCATCGCCCGGGCCTGTCGGCTGTTGCGAACCTTGCGGCCTTCCTGGTACTCGGCCGCCTGGCGGAAACTGCGTTTGTTCGCCTCCTTGTAGACCTTTGCGCAACGTAACTGATTGCCGCAGCGCACCACATAAACAGCTGCTTCTTTGCCACTCATCAGTGGACGCAGCACTTCGTCGACCAGACCGTCCTCGATCAGGGGTTCAATGCGTTTTGGAGTCTTCATCAGCTTTTATTGTGGGTCCTTTATTGCCAAACACGCGAATGTCACTCGTTATACGGCAATCCCCGCATCACGGGGAAGGGTTGCCGACCTGTGAACCTGTGGATGCACACACTGTGCCGGATCAAATACGTCAATCCACCGCTCTTGTATCGACCGCTGCGAATCATAGCCGAGCCTGTCGGACTTGTTGGCGCAAGGACTTGAGGGCATTTGCGACAGAATCTGACATCCAGCTTCGCTCCCGTCGTAAGAATTTTCTCTTACAGCCTCAATTTCCCTCTTCGGCAGCCGAATTCCTCTGAGACAGAGGAATTTGTCCGACAATCGTTCCAAAAAAATCGATGTCGCACTCAAGGAAAGGAGTGGCAAACAACGTTTTTCGGCTGCCAAAAAACCGCGAGTCATCTGCACTGCGTGGGCCTACAAGAAAATCTGGAGCGCGGATGAACATCAAACAGAAGTTGACCTGGGCGTTTGCAATCATCGCCTGCTTGCCCGTGGTGCTGGTCGCCACCCTGGTGGTACTGAACCTGCGCAGCGATGCCCGGGAAGGATTTGTCGACAGCAGCGGGCGCGAGATCCGTCAGGTCAGCAATGCCATGCAGCTGTTCTTCGACGGCATCAGCCAGAACGTCGATTACCTGGCGGCGCAACCGCTGGTCCAGAGCGCCGATGGCAGCGTAAGAAGCCGCATGAGCGCCAACGCCGACGACACCCGCGACGGTGAAATCGACAAGCAGCTGTTTGCCCTGTTCGAAAGCCTGGCCAAATCCCATCCGGCCTATTCCTATGTCTCCTATGGCCTGAACAGTGGCGGCTACGCGTTCTGGCCGGGCGACCCGAAAATGTCCAACTACGATCCGCGCACGCGCCCGTGGTACAAGACCGCCATGGCCAACCCGGGCAAGACCCTGCGCACCGAAGCCTACTATTGGGCCGGCGACGATGCGGTTCTGGTCAGTACCGTGCGCGCGGTGGCCAACCAGTTGGGCGCCCAGGGCGGCGTGGTCAACATCGACGTTTCGCTCAAGCAGCTCACCGAGATCGTCAAACAGATCAAGCTGGGCGAAACCGGCTACCTGATGCTGATGGAAAACACCGGCACGGTGCTGGTCGATCCGAAGCAGCCCGAACACAACTTCAAACGCCTCGACAGTCTCGGCGAGGGCTACGCGCAACTGGCCAAGGCCGGCAAGGGCCTGGTGGAAATCGAGCTCAACGGCGAGCGCTACATGGCCAACGTCTGGCCGTCGGAGCAACTGGGCTGGACCTTCATCGGCCTGATCAAACAGAACGACGTGATGAGCTCCGCCACCCAGTTGACCTGGCTGATCGCAATCATCGCGGCTGTGCTGGCGGTGATCTTCGCCGTGGTCGGCGCCAGTTTCGCCAGCCTCATCGTGCGGCCGATCCGCAGCGTGGCCAGCGGTCTGGAAGGCATCGCCCAGGGCGAAGGCGACCTGACCAAGAACCTCGACATCCGTGGCAGCGATGAAACCGCGCAACTGGCGAGCTGGTTCAACCAGTTCCTCACCGCGATCCGTAGCCTGATCCAGCACATCGGCGGCGCCGCCGGGAAAATCCTCGCCACGTCGCAGAGTTCGACCCGGGTCTCCGGCGACATGGCCGAAGCCGCCGGACGCCAGCGCGAAGCCGTGGACATGGTCTCGACCGCGTTCCACGAAATGGTCGCCACCGCCAACGAGGTCGCACGATCCTGCAGCCAGGCAGCGGAGTCGGCCGACAGCGGCCAGCGCCAGGCCCGCGAAGGTCAGCAGCAGATCGATGCGGCGGTGCACAGCGTCGATCAACTGAGCCAGGAGCTGGAACAGTCGGCGCAGTCGATGCAGCAACTGGAACGCGACAGCAACGATATCCAGTCGATCCTCGGCACCATCCGCTCCATCGCCGAACAGACCAACCTGCTGGCGCTCAACGCCGCCATCGAAGCGGCGCGTGCCGGTGAGCAAGGGCGTGGTTTTGCGGTGGTGGCCGACGAGGTTCGCGCACTGGCGAAACGCACGGCTGACTCGACGGCGGAAATCGACGGGCTGCTGGGCAACCTGGCCAAGCGCACCAGCGCCGTGACCCAGCAGATGCGTGCCAGCCTCGATGTGTCGCAGCAATCAGTGGCGCGCATCGGTGAAGCGCGGGAAAGCTTCGGTCAGATCCGTGAGTCGGTGGATGTGATTCGTGACATGAACACACAGATCGCCACGGCGGCGGAAGAGCAGCATCAGGTGGCTGAGGACATCAATCGGCATATCAGCCAGATTCATGGTGATGCGCAGCTGGTGGCAGAGCTGGCGAATTCGGCGCGGCTGGATTCGCAGAGTCTGGCGGGGTTGTCGAATGAGCTGGATGGGTTGGTGCGACGGTTCCGCACCTGAGTAACCTTTGAATTCCCTCTCCCTTTGGGAGAGGGAATTCCTGTTCTTTCAGCGCTCGACGATCGCCGTCACACCCTGTCCGCCAGCCGCACAAATCGAAATCAAGCCCCGCCCGCGCCCCGCCGCATCCAGCAGCTTCGCCATGTTGGCTACGATCCGCCCCCCGTCGCGGCAAACGGATGCCCTGCTGCCAGCGAGCTGCCCTTGACGTTCAAACGACTGCGATCAATCGATCCCAGCGGCGCATCCAGCCCGAGCCGTGTCTTGCAGTACTCCGGATCCTCCCAGGCCTTCAATGTGCACAACACCTGCGCGGCAAACGCTTCGTGGATTTCGTAGTAGTCGAAATCCTGCAAGGTCAGACCGTTGCGCGCCAGCAAGCGCGGCACCGCATACACCGGGGCCATCAGCAGCCCTTCGGCGCCGTTGACGAAATCCACCGCCGCCGCTTCGCCGTCCCGCAGATACGCGAGGATCGGCAAGCCGCGTTCTTTCGCCCACTCTTCACTGCCCAGCAACACCACCGAGGCGCCATCGGTCAACGGCGTGGAGTTGCCGGCGGTCAGCGTGCCCTTGGCGCTTTTCTCGAAGGCCGGTTTCAGGGTCGCGAGTTTTTCCAGGGTCAGGTCCGGGCGCAGGTTGTTGTCGCGGGTCAGACCGAGGAACGGGGTCATCAGGTCGTTGTGCCAGCCCTCGCTGTAGGACGCCGCCAGTTTTTGGTGACTTTCGAGTGCCAGTTGATCCTGCTCTTCGCGAGGAATGTTCCAGGTCTGCGCCATCAGCTCGCAATGTTGCCCCATCGACAGGCCGGTGCGCGGTTCGCCGTTGCGTGGGAATTCGGGGATCAAGTGTTTCGGGCGCAATTGCAGGAAGGTCTTGAGCTTGTCGCCGGTGGTCTTGGCGCGGTTGGCTTGCAGAAGGATTTTGCGCAGGCCTTCGCTGACGCTGATCGGCGCGTCCGACGTGGTGTCGACGCCGCCGGCAATGCCGCAATCGATCTGGCCGAGAGCGATTTTGTTCGCCACCAGCAACGCGGCTTCCAGGCCGGTGCCGCAGGCCTGCTGGATGTCATAGGCCGGCGTCGCCGGTGACAGACGCGAGCCGAGCACGCATTCGCGGGTCAGGTTCATATCCCGTGACAATTTCAGCACTGCCCCCGCGACCACTTCACCCATGCGCTGGCCGTGCAGGTTGTAACGCTCGATCAGGCCTTCCAGGGCGGCGGTGAGCATCACTTGATTGCTCGCGGTGGCGTACGGGCCGTTGGAACGGGCGAACGGAATGCGGTTGCCACCAATGATCGCGACGCGGCGCAGCTGACTCATGAAAAACTCCTTGTGAAATATCCAGTCTGAAAATCGGGCACTGAAAATCCCGCCGGGCCCCAAAAACACCGGGGGCAAACTACTCTGCTGTTCTAGCGTAGGCCTTATTGCGTGGATCGAACGATTGATTGCCCTTCGCAGTCCACACTTTGAACCCCATCTTCTGGAGAGCGTTCCATGTCTGACCGCTATATCGACTTCGCCAACTCGTCCATCGGCCACCGTCTGGTCGGGGCCCTGGGCCTGCCGTCGCCGGTGCGCCTGGAACGCTGGCAGGCCGGGCGCCTGCGGCCGGTGGACGGTGCGCTGCTGATCGGCGGCGGGCCGCTGGCCGAACAGGTCAGCGCCTTCGCCAACCGGCTGACCGATGCCATTTATCGCTACGGCGACCAGCCTGCGTCCGCCACCCAATGGATTCCCGGCCATGGTCCGAAACTCAAGGCTGTGGTGTTCGACGCCAGCAATCTGCAGCACACCGACCAGCTCAAGCAGTTGCGCGAGTTCTTCCAGCCGTTGATGAAGAACCTCGACAGCAGCGCGCATCTGGTAATCCTCGGCCGTGCCCCGGAAACCCTGCGGGAACCGTTTGCCGCCAGTGCACAGCGCGCACTTGAAGGTTTCTCTCGTTCGCTGGCCAAGGAGCTGCGCAGTGGTGGCACGCTGCAATTGATCTACGTGGGCGAAGGCGCCGAGGATCAGCTCGAAGGGCCGCTGCGGTTTTTCCTCTCGCCGAAAAGCGCGTTCGTGTCCGGGCAAGTGATCCGGCTGAATCCTTGCGCCACACCAGTGACCGACTGGACGCGCCCACTGGCCGGGCGCAAGGCGCTGGTCACCGGCGCGGCGCGCGGCATCGGCGCCTCCATCGCCGAAACCCTGGCCCGTGACGGCGCCGAAGTGATCCTGCTTGACGTACCGCCAGCGAAAACCGATCTGGAAGCCCTGGCCGCCCGCCTCGGCGGCCGGGCCATCACCCTCGACATCTGCGCCGAAGACGCTGCCGCGCAACTGATCGAACAGTTGCCGGACGGCCTCGACATTCTGGTGCACAACGCCGGCATCACCCGCGACAAGACCCTGGCCAACATGACGCCCGAGTTCTGGGATGCGGTGCTGGCGGTCAACCTCAATGCGCCGCAAGTGCTGACCAAGGCCCTGCTCGACAGCGGCACCCTGCGCGACAACGCGCGGGTAATCCTGCTGGCGTCGATCAGCGGCATTGCCGGCAATCGCGGGCAAACCAATTACGCGGCGAGCAAGGCCGGGTTGATCGGCTTGGCTCAGGCGTGGGCACCTACGCTGCTGGAACGGGGCATCAGCATCAACGCCGTGGCGCCGGGCTTCATCGAAACCCAGATGACCGCGCACATTCCGTTCGGCCTGCGCGAAGCCGGCCGGCGCATGAGTTCGCTGGGCCAGGGCGGTCTGCCGCAAGACGTTGCCGAAGCGGCGGCCTGGCTGGCGCAACCGGGCACCGGCGCGTTTACCGGGCAGGCGCTGCGGGTCTGTGGACAAAGTGTTCTGGGGGCTTAGGCATGAGCATCGAATGGCACACGCTGCACCGCGAGCCGAGCCTGCCCGGGTTGTATGCCCGGGCAGCGACCCGGCGAAAAATCACCGGCATCACCTTGCCCGACAGCGGTTTGCGCTGCTGGGTCGACGTCGACGGTAAACGCCTGGCGGCCTATCGCAAGGTCTGCGGGTTTGCCGATGACGGTCTGCTGCCGCCGACGTATCCACACGTCCTGGCGTTTGCGTTGCAGATGCAATTGCTCACGGCCAGGGACTTTCCGTTTCCGTTGCTGGGATTGATCCATCTGAGCAACCGCATTCGCGTACTGCGGCCAATGGGCGGGATCAGCCGCGCACAGGTCAGCGTTCGGGTGCACAACCTGCAACCCCATCCGAAAGGCGCGACGTTCGACCTGCTGACCACCCTCGACGATCAGCTCGGTCCGCTGTGGGAAGCCGAAAGCCGGATGCTCTGTCGAGGTGTGAAGCTTGAGGGCGAACCGTTTGAACAAACCTGGGAACCCGCGCTGCCACTGATGCAGGTGGCGCAATGGAAAGCCCCGGCGGACATCGGCCGGCAGTACGCCAAAGTCTCGGGCGACTACAACCCGATCCACCTGAGCGCGGCCAGTGCAAAGCTGTTCGGTTTCCCTACCGCCATTGCCCATGGCCTGTGGAACAAGGCCCGTACGTTGGCGGCGCTGGCGGATCATCTGCCCCGGGCCAATCTGGAAGTCACCGTGCATTTTCGCAAGCCTGTGCGCCTGCCAAGCGAAGTATCGCTGTTCGCCAGTGTGGCGGGGGCCAGTGGTGAATTGCGCCTGATCGGTACCGGAGAACTCGAACACATGGTCGGCAACTGGCAACCGATTGCCTGAATCGATACGCCGCTTCGGCCGCGCTCCCGTCCCTGGCGGGAGGCGGATCACAGCGACGGAACATGATTAATTGTGTGTATATAACTTAAGTTTTTACGGGCGCCACCCGCCCGCAAGTCAAACACCAAGCCTTGATTTTCAAGGCTTTTTTTGCGCGTTTATATCCTCGGCATTAGTCGTTAAGCAGCAGGTTCACCGATCTATATAAAGGCGTTAATACCAAGTCGAGAATGGTGTGGATCCAGCCTTGCGATTGATATGAGCACAACGGGCGAAGGCATTGCCGGCGGCAGAATCGGCGGGCCATCGAAGACAACGAACGTTGTGACAGGTGCAAGGAATTACCATCATGAAAACCCAAGTGTGGTGCAAATCGGCAACAGCACTGGCATTGATTCTCTCCCTCGGCCTGGCCGGCTGCAGCAGCGGCGGTGGCGGTCATCACAGCAGCTCCAGCAGCTCGACTCCGGACAGTTCCACCGCCGGCACTGGCGGAACATCCGGTTCGGGTTCGGGTACCGGCACTGACACTGGCACCGGCACCGGCACTGGCGGAACAGGTGGCACCGGCACCGGTGGAACGGCAGGTACTGGTGGAACAGGTGGCACCGGAACGACAGATCCAACCAACCCCACCAATCCAACCAATCCAACCAATCCAACCAACCCGACGAATCCGACGAACCCCACCAACCCGAGCACACCAACGCCACTGGTCACCTCGACCCTGGTGCAGGATGTCGGCACCACCGTTGCCGGCGTCGGCAGCGGCGTCGGTCAGGTCGGCGACTCGCTCAGTAGCGTGCCTGTCGTCGGCGGTGTCGTGCAAAGCGCCGCCAAAACCGCAGGCAACGTGGTCACCACATTGGGCGACGGCGTAGCCAACGGCCTCGGCAAACTCGGCACCACCGACAACGGCCTGGGCGTCACCGCCTCCGCGGTCGGCGGCGTGGTGCAGGATGTCGGCAACGGCGTATCGGACCTGAGCGGCAAGCTGGCCACCGCCACCGGCAGCGTTCCCGTGGTCGGCGGTGTAGTGACCCAAGTTGCGCCGTTGCTCAACGGGGTGGGTGAAAAAGTCACCATGCTCGGCGATACCCTGAGCACGGCCACAACGACCGGACCACTCGGCTCGGTGACCAAGGACGTCGGCAACGGTCTCGTGCCGGTGATCGCCATGGTCGAAAGCACCACCGACAAACTGGGCAGCGCGACCGGACTGGGTGCGCCATTGAACGGCGTTCTGCAGAAAGTCGGCAGCACCGTCAGCGGCGTGGGCGGCAACGTCGCCGCGGCCGGTAACGGCAACGCCCTGACCAACACCGTCGGCGGCGCGCTGAGCAATGTCGGCACCACCGTCGGCAAGGCCGGCGGCCTGGTGGACAACGGCACCGGATCGGGCACCGGCGTGGGTGGCGGGCTCGGCGGTGTCGGCAACAATGGCCTGCTGCAAACCGTCGGCGGCGCCGTGGTCAACGTCGGCGCCGGGCTGGGTGCAGGCAACAGCACACTCGGCGCACCGGGCAACGTGCTGGTCTCGACCGGCAATACCGTGGCTTCGCTCAACACCGTGCTCGGTGGTTCAGGCTCGCCGATCACCAGCCCTACTACGCCTCTGGCCAGCCTGGGCAGCGGCGTCGGTGGCGGGCTCGCGCCAGTCACCAGCGCTGTCACCAACCTGACCCAGAACGTCGGCAGCGCCACCGGCCTCGGTGCTCCGGTGGCCGGCATCACCAGCCAGGTGGGCGGTGCGGTGGGTAATCTCGGTGGCGCCATCGCCGCCACCAACAACCCGGTCACCACCGCCGTCGGTGGGCTGGTCAGCAACGTGGGCGGTACCGTGGCGGCGGTCGGCGGGCTGGTCAACGGTGGCGCATCAACCGGTGGCACCGGTACCGGTACGGGCACTGGCGTCGGCGGCGGGCTGGGCGGAGTGCTCGGTGGCCTGACCGGTGCGCTGGGCGGCAATAAACGCTGAATTGCACCTGGCCGATTCGACGGCCGAACCTACAGCGCCTACGCTTGGTTGAGGGCGGAAGATTCCCGTGAGTCTTCCGCTTTTTTCTTAGGAAAACCCTGCCCGGTGCTGCGGTTTGAACATGGAGTGTCCTATGCGCGTAATGGCATCCCTGCTGTTGCTCAGTCTCAGTTCCACAGCCCTCGCCGACACCCTTCCCAGCTTTCTGAACAGTAACGAAACCATCCGCAACCTGCCGGTGCCGAACCTGCCTGCCGACGCCTACCGGCCAAGCGCGGCGCCGCTGCAGGTCCCGGAGCCCGGTGCCGCAGCGGCCGAGCCGTTGATGATGGGCACGAAGATCAACCTGAAAACCGTGCAGATCGAAGGGGGACGCTCTACCCGCTCAACGAGCTGGCAGAGATCTACAAGCCTCTGATCGGCCATGAATCCAGCCTCGCCGACCTGATCGAAGCCACCCGCAATATCACCCGACGCTACCAGAACGACGGTTACCTGCTGTCCTACGCCTTCCTGCCGAAACAGAATTTCGATAACGGTGTGGCGCGCGTGGTGCTGGTGGAAGGCTATGTGCGGGATGTGCAAGTGCAGGGCGACGTGGGCCGGGTCAAGGGGCTGCTCGACAGGCTGGCGGCGAAAATCCAGGCTGAACGTCCTCTGACCCGCAAGACTTTCGAACGCTACACCACACTGATGACCCGCATTCCCGGCGTCACGATCCAGGCCCAGGTGCCACCCCCGGGGACCACCGATGGCGCGACCACGCTGGTCGCCCAGGCCAGCCGCAAACCTTTCACCAGTTCTCTGAGCACCACCGAAGACAACCGCAAGGGTACTCAGGCCCTGCTCGGTGTGAGCAGCAACTCACAGACGTCGATGGGCGAACAGCTGACGCTCAGCGGGCTGTTTCCACCGGGAAAGGATCACGAGCATTACTACCGTCTGGACTACAGCCAGTTCCTCGACGCCGAAGGTACACAGCTGAATCTGTCCGCCTCGCGCTACCGTGCCGACCCCGGCACCAACGTCGCGCTGGACAATGGCCTGGAGCTCAAACCCCACCGCGAGAACGACCGTTACTCGGTCGGCTTCAGCCTGCCGCTGATTGCCGCCTCGAACGAACTGCTGACCGCCGGAGCGCGCCTGTACGCGGTCAATGACAAGACCCGCTATAACGTCATCGGCTACCCCTTGAGTGTCGAAGAACGCACCGACATCCGCGCCCTCGCCTTCGAAAGCGACTGGCGCAAGGCCGACGCCCGCCAGTTGCGGATTCTCAGCGGCGGCATCTATCAAGGGCTGGACAGCATGGGGGCGCACACCAACAACAGCGCCATCGATCTCAACTTCCTGCGCCTGCGCCTTTCCGGGGTGCAGAGCGACAAGTTCTTCGATAACTGGCAAGGCGTGCTGTCCGGCGCGCTGTACTGGACCGACGACACCCTGCCCGACAGCGAGCGCGCGGTGTTTGGCGGGCAGAATTTCGGCCGTGGCTACCCGGACGATCAGGCGTCCGGCGACAAGGGCTGGGGCGTGGCTTACGAGGTCAACTACAGCTTCAACCGCGACGGCAACTGGGTGCGCATCCTGCAACCCTACGTTGTGCTCGACCGCTCCCGCAGCTGGTTCAACCAGTTGCCGGTGCAGGCCAACAGCCTGTCATCGGCAGCCGTGGGCCTCCGATTTGGCGATGCCAAGTACTACAACATCGCCCTGGAAGCGGCCAAACCCATGTCGGATGAAGCGCTGGATACCTACAACCGCCGACCGCGCTACAGCATCAGTTTCAGCTATCAGCTGTAGCCATCGGGCGTCGGATTGAAGTTCTTTCGCAGTGACCGTCAGCCTTGAGACCACTGACGGTCACTGCAGCGGTCTCAGGATTCAGGAAACATTGACCTTGGGCTTGGGAAACAGGTTGTCCAGGGTTTCCAGCAGCCGCACGTGATAGATCGGCTTGCGGAACAGATCCAGCACTTGCAGGCGCAGCATGTCGCTGACGTCCTCCATATCCGCATGTCCCGAGGTCACGATCACCGGCAGGTGCTGGCGCGAGGTATGTTCACGAAGACGTTTGATCAGCGACATGCCACTTTCCTCCGGCATGCGCAGGTCGGTGATCACCAGGGCGATGTCTGGATGGCGGGTCAGATGATGCAGAGCGAGCTTCACCGAGGTCGCGGTATGACAGACGAAGCCCTCGCCCTCCAGCAACTCCGCCAACTCCAGCAATGCGTCCTCTTCATCGTCAACCAGAAGCAACTGTTGGCGGGGCAGTGAAGAAGCAGTCATTGGTCAATCCCTGAGAAGCTGAAGGTGGAACCGAGTGTAGTGCGAGATTCGCCACCCATCGAGTCAGGGTAACTGCGTCGGCGCAGTCTGTGCCGTACCGCCCAGGGCCACGAGGATGTTGTTGAAGATCGCCAGCACCTTGGCACCTACCGGCGTCACGAACACCACAACCACAATGGCAACCATTGCCACCACAATTGCGTACTCGATGGCCGACGCGGCTTCGGTGCTTGCCAGGAACGACCGGGCACGCATCATCAGGTATTCGAAGAGCATGGACATTCTCCTTCATGCCCGGGATTTTCCGGGCACCGGAAAGCCAATGATCGGGGCAATGCCTGAACGCTCCTGCTCGGCAGCAGACAGGCATCGACAGAGGGAGAGTGCGTTCGGTCAAGGTATGCCGGGCTTGGTCGGGGCAGTGCCACCGAGCGAGGTCAGGATCGCGCTGAAAATATTGAAGACCTTGGTGCCCATCGGTGTCACGAACACCACGACCACCACCGCCACCATCGCTACCACGATCGCGTACTCGATAGCCGAAGCCCCTTCCTCACTCTTGAAAAACAAACGGGCCCTGGCCAGCAGATAATCGAGAATCATACGTCCACTCCTTTGCGCCCATGGCGCCGATGTCGCGACAGCGGCAAAGCTTCCACCGTGCTATCTGAGCATTGTCAACAAAGCCCCCGTCAACAACTGTAAGAACGGATTAATCACAAAGCGTTAATTGCTTCGTCGATCCCCGGATTTCGACTGCTAATTGGCCAACACCCATACTTTCGTAGGTTATTTACCGGACAGTAATGGCGTTTTGGCTTGTTTCAGCTAGCGTGGAAATAGCGAAATAGTTGGATGTTCATAGCTGCCTGATTGCGATGTTCCCTTGGTTGGAAGTGCGGGCTGGTAGTGCAGCAGGAAAGGGAGAGCCGTCATGAACAGTCGTGTCACCATGGGTCTTGCCGCCGTGCTTCTGCTGGGGGCTATCGTCGTCGGCTACTGGGGCCTGGTGCTCAGCCGGCAACCGGCGCCGGTTGCCGAGGCGCCCGCGCCGGCAGTGGTCACCGTGGAAAAGACCGTCGCCGCCGCCGAAGACCAGACCCGCCAGCCTGTGGTGGTGCTGGTGCATGACGTCCCGCCATTCACCCCCTCACCGCCGCCGACCTGGCCATCGAAAAACTGCGCAGCGCCCCCGCCGGCAGCCTGAGTGCAATCGATCAGGCCGTGGGCCGCACACCGTGGCGTCACCTGAGTGCCGGCACCTGGCTCAACGCTGAAAGCTTCGAGGCCGGCGGCGCGCTGGCGCGCATGATCCACAGCGACGAGCGCGCGCTGGCGGTGTCGGTCGATGAAGTCATCGGTGCCGCCGGGCAACTGATTCCCGGCGATTACGTCGATGTGTTGCTGTACCTGCGCCAGGACGCCAGCAACCCGCAACAGTCGGCGCAGATCGTGGTGCCGGCGATGCGCGTACTCGGCGTCGGCGAACAGTACGGCCTGACCAACGACGGTCAGCCGGCCACACCCACGCTGAGCGCCGACGACAAGCTCAAACAGGATCAGCGCCGACTCACCGCGCGCACCGTGGTGCTGGCGGTGCCGGAACAACTGCTGAGCCGGATGATGCTCGCCACCCAGGTCGGGACGTTGCGCCTGGCGGTGCGCAGCAGCGAAGAACAACGTCTGGCCAAGTACTGGGCCGGTGAAAACCAGGCACCGGACAAACTGGTGGCCGCCAACAGCCAACTCTTCCAGTTCACCCAACTTGCGCTGGGTGCTGCGCCGAAAATTCCGTCCAGTGGCGAGCACAGCGGCGCAGTGCGGCCGGCGGTGGAAGTGATTCGCGGCAATCAGATCACCCAACAGAATCCATGACAGAGCAAGGATCCAAGTGCATGCAGAGTCGTTTCTGGCCGACCTTCAATCCCCTGCTCCGGGCCTTGCTGTTGACGGGACTGTCGATCAATGCCGCGCAGGCTGCCACCGGCAACTGTTCGGCCCTGAGCCGACTGCCGCCGGTAATCGAAGTCAATGAAGGCTGGCAAAAGGATCTGCAATCGCCGGTGGCAATCACGCGCCTGGCCATCGGCGATCCGAAAATCGCCGACGTGCACGCCACCGGCAACTCGTCGTTCCTGCTCACGGGTGTAGCCCCCGGCGCCACCAGCCTGATGGTCTGGACCGGCTGCTCCAGCGAGCCGCGCCAGAGCATGGTATTTGTCCAGGGCGCTGCCACGAACGCCCTCACCGGCGCCGGTCCGTTGCCTTCAGATGACGCGCAGCTGCCTTCGCAGGTACAGACCGACATTCGTTTCGTTGAAGTCAGCCGCACCAAACTCAAGCAGGCCTCGGCCAAGCTGATCGGCACCCGCGGCAACTTCCTGTTCGGCTCCCCCGGGACACTGCCGCCCATCGATGGCGTGCCGCAGCCGCGACTGCCGGTGGACAACTCGCTGTTCAACTTCTCGTGGATCGGCGGCAATACCATGGCGATCATCAACGCCCTTGAAGGCAGCGGCTTCGCCTACACCCTCGCGCGGCCAAGCCTGGTGGCGCTGAACGGGCAGAGCGCGAGCTTCCTGGCCGGCGGCCAGATCCCGATCCCGGTCCCCAGCGCCGGCAGCGACAGCGTATCCATCGAATACAAGGAGTTCGGCATCCGCCTGACCCTGACGCCCACGATCATCAGCCACGACCGCATCGCCCTGAAAGTCGCACCGGAAGTCAGCGAACTGGACTTCAGTAACTCCGTGCAAATCGCCGGCACCACGGTACCGGCCCTGACCATCCGCCGCACCGACACCAGCATTTCCCTGGCCGATGGCGAGAGCTTTGTCATCAGCGGTTTGATCAGCACCACCAACAGTTCCCAGGTCGACAAGTTTCCGGGGCTCGGCGATATCCCGGTGCTCGGGGCGTTTTTCAAAAGCTCGCAGATCAAGCGAGAAGAGCGCGAGCTGCTGATGATCGTCACCCCGCATCTGGTGCGTCCACTGTCGGCGGAGGCGCAACTGCCGTCGCTGCCGGGAGAAAAACTGCGCAACTACGACCCGAACTTCTATCGCATGTTTTTCATGGAAAACGGCAACTTCGACAAGCGCAGCGGGTTGTCCCAATGAGCCAGAGCCTGAGCCAGACCTTTCTCGCCATCACCCGCAACAGCACCGATCTGGAATGGCTGCAAAGTGCGCTCGCGCCGCTGGGGCAAGTGGTCAGCGCCGGTACGGGCAGCCTCGATGAATTGCTCGCGCTGGTGGATGTCACCTTCGCCAGCCTGGTGTTCGTCGGCCTCGACCGTGAACATGTGGTGGCGCAAAGCGCTCTGATCGAGGGCGCGCTGGAGGCCAAGCCGATGCTGGCGATCGTCGCCCTCGGCGACGGCATGGACAATCAGTTGGTGCTCAACGCCATGCGCGCCGGCGCACGGGATTTTGTCGCCTACGGTTCGCGCTCCAGCGAAGTGGCCGGGCTGGTACGCCGCCTGAGCAAACGCATGCCGCCGGTGACCCACAACACGCAACTGGGTGGCCTGACGGTTCTGTACGGTGTGCAGAGCAGTTCCGACGGCGCGCTGTTGTCCAACCATATGGCGCTGGTGGTGCAAAAGAGCGGGCAACAGACGCTGCTGCTGGACCTCGGCCTGCCCCGTGGCGACAGTCTGGCGCTGCTGGGGCTGGAGAGCTCGTTCCACTTCGGCGATGCCTTGCGCCACTTGCGCAGGCTCGACGCAACGCTGATCGACAGCGCCTTCACCAGCGCCGAATCCGGGCTGCGGATTCTCGCGTACGCCGACAATGACGAGCCGCTGGAAAGCACCAGCGCTGCCGAGCTGTACATGTTGCTCAGTGCCTTGCGCCAGCACTTCCAGCACATTGTCGTGAACCTCACCGGCCAGCCTGACAGCGAAGCCTTGCGCACCTTTGTCAGCCATTGCGACAAGCTGATCTGGTACACCGACCAGAATGTGCTCAATTGCCGGCGCAACCTGGCAATGTTCAACCTGTGGCGGGAAAAAGGCATGAAGCTCGATCACGGACGGCTGTTGGTCGACCGCTATCTGAGCAACGTCGCACCGGATGCGGACACCCTCGGCAAGACCTTCAATCTGGAGGTGATCGCCGTGCTGGCCCTGAGCCCGGAACTGCGCCTGAATGCCAAGAATCAGGGCGTCAGCCTGTTTGAACTGGCCCCCGGGAAAAACTCACCCAGAGCCTGCGCGCACTTGGCGAGCGTCTGGCCAAGCGTTCCGAGGGCCTGGCCAAACCCAAGGTCACCTGGTTCGACCGGTTGCGGGGCAGCTCATGAGTCCGGAAAAACTCTTCGGTGCCCCGGCTCGCGGTCAGTCGGGCAACACCGACCACGAAGGCCTGAAACTGGTCCTGCATCGCTACATCATCGATGCCATCGAGGAGTCCGGGAAAAACCTGCTCGAAGGTTCGCGGCAGTTGCTGGCGCAGTTCGTCACCGACAAGGTCGCCGAATACATCGCCCGTCTGCACCTGGCGATTTCACGTTACGAGATGGAGCGGCTGGCGGAAGAAATCGTCGATGAACTGACCGGTTTCGGCCCGCTGGAAGTGTTGCTGCGCGACAGCGCCGTGACCGAAATCCTGGTCAACGGGCCGCACCGGGTATTCATCGAACGCGACGGCGTGCTGCACCAGAGCGACTTGCGCTTCATCGATGCGCACCACGTCGAACGGGTCATGCAGCGCATTCTCGCGCCGCTCGGGCGACGGCTCGACGAGTCGTCGCCGATGGTCGATGCGCGCCTGCCCGACGGCAGCCGGGTCAACGCGATCATCCCGCCGATCGCCCTCGACGGGCCGTGTCTGTCGATTCGAAAATTCCGCAAGGACATGCTCAAGAGCAGCGACCTGATCGCCATGCAGACCATCGACCTGGCGATCTTCGATTGCTTCCAGGAGGCCGTGGGCAAACGCTGCAACATCCTGATCAGCGGCGGCACCGGCACCGGCAAGACTACGTTGCTGAACATTCTCAGTCAGTTGATCAACCCCCATGAACGGCTGGTGACCATCGAAGACGTCGCCGAACTGCAGCTCGGCCACCCGCACGTGGTGCGCCTGGAAACCCGGCCGCCGAACGCCGAGGGACATGGCGAGGTCAAGGCCAGCGACCTGATCCGCAACGCCCTGCGGATGCGCCCGGACCGGATCATCCTCGGCGAGATCCGTGGCGTCGAAGTGCTCGACGTGCTCACGGCGATGAACACCGGTCACGACGGTTCGATGAGCACGGTCCACGCCAACAATGCCCAGGATGCGTTGCTGCGTCTGGAAACCCTGGTCGGCCTGACCGGTCGCACGGTGGCCGAGCGCACGTTGCGGCAAATGATCTGTGCCGCACTCGACATGATCATCCAGTTGACCCGCATGCCCGACGGCCGCCGCTGCGTGAGCGAGGTGGTGGAAGTGGTCGGCGTGCGCGAAGACATCTACGTCACCAACACGTTGTTCCGCCTCGATCGACGCACCGGGTTCGGCTTCCTGCGCGAAGCGGTCAATCCAGCCGGCGACAAGTTGCGGCACGAGTCGAGCCTGGGCTGAGCACATGGAGCTTTCGTCATGATGGGGCCGGTGATTCTCATCGTCATTTGCCTGATGCTGCTGGGGCTGTCGATTCGCCTGTTCCTGCATGGCGTGCGCAAGACCGCCAACGAACGGGTGCTCACCCGACTGGCCGCCGGGCAACCGCAGACAGCGCCCGGCAAAACTACTTGGACGGGCCTCGAACGCATGTTCCTGCGGGCTGGCCTGGGCCGCCCCGGCGAGCGTCTGGGGTTGTGGCTGGCGTTATGGGCCATCGCGATGATGCTGGGTTACCTGACCGCCGAGTGGATCGGCCTGCTGATCATGATGCTGGCGCCGCCCCTGGTGTTGCGCCTGTACATCGCGTGGCTGTATCGCCGTCGGCTCAACCGCATGATCGAGCAACTGCCGCAGTTGCTGGACCACACCGTGCGCAGCCTCAAATCCGGGCGCACCCTGAACGACGCGGTGCTGGGCGGCATCGACTCCAGCGAGGATCCGCTGAAGATCGCAATGGGCCGGGTGCAGCGCAACGTGCAACTGGGGGTGAACCTGCCGGATGCGGTGAGCGACTTCGCCGAGCTCTACGAACAGGACGAACTGCGCATGTTCGCCCTGGGCCTGAAGGTCAACTATCGCTACGGCGGCAACGCCAGCGAGTTGCTGGAAAACCTGATCAAGCTGATCCGCGAACGCGATCAGGGCGCCCGCCAGTTGCGTGCCCTGACCGGCGAAACCCGCCTGACCGCGTGGGTGCTGGGATCGCTGCCGGTGATCATCGTCAGCTACTTCATGCTGACCAATCCCGGTTACATGCTCGGCATGTGGAAAGACCCCGGCGGCCAGACCATGCTGATCATCGCGGTGGTGTTGCAGGTCATCGGCAGCCTGGCGCTGTGGCGCATGTTGAGGAGTGTCTGAGATGGTGATCCTGGCCAGTCTCATGCTGCTGCTCGGGGCGCTGTTGCTGGTCGGCAACCATTTGCTGACCGAACGTCGCCGGGTACGTCAGGTCAACCAGCGCCTGCAGGGCCATCTGGTGCGCGAGAGCCGTTTGCGCACCTTGTTGCGAGCGCTGGGCAACAGCCGGTTCGGCCAGCGTTCGGTGAGCATGGACAGCGAAACCCAGACCCTGCTCAACCGTCTCGGCTGGCGCCGGGCCAGCGAGCGCTCGCTGTTCGCCGCGTGCCAGATCGGCACGCCGTTACTGGCACTGGGCATCGGTTTGTTTCTGCAGGAAGTGTTCTTTCCCCAGGCGTCCAAGGGCTGGCTGGTGCCGATGTTCGCCACCGGTTTGGGCTACCTGCTGCCCAAGCGCCTGCTGGCGTATGCCGCCGCCCGGCGGCAGAAAATCATTTCGGTGGAGGTTTCGACGTTCATTCCTCTGCTGCGCATCCTGTTCGAGTCCGGCATGGCGGTCGAACAGGCATTGCGCGTGCTGAGCATCGAGGGCCAGAAACTGCTGCCGGAACTGACCAGCGAATTGCGCCTGATCCTCGCCCGCGTCGATTCGGGGCTGGAGCTGGGCCAGGAACTGAACAAGGCGGCGGTGATGCTGGCGGTGGATGAATTCACCGACACCTGCGTGATCCTGCAACAACTGATTCAACAGGGCGGCGGCGCGATGAAATCGCTGCTGGCGCTCAAGCAACTGCTGGATGACCGACGCCTGACGCGCTTGCAGGAATACATCTCGAAGATGTCGGCGAAGATGTCGGTGGTCATGATGCTGTTCCTGTTTCCGGCCTTGCTGATCGTACTGGCAGGCCCCGGATTTACCGCAATCACCCGGGCGTTTGCGTCCTGACATGGAGAGCGTTTGATGAAAGCACTGATGGTGGTGGCAAGCCTGTTGCTGCTGGGCGGTTGCGCAACCGATGGTCAGGCGCCATGGACCGCCATGCTGGCGCCGACCAATTGCAGCAAGCTGAGCGCCGAGCAGGAGCTGTCGCTGAATCTGGTGGATGATCTGGCCAACGACGGCAAGCTGCACGCCAGCCTGGCCAACCTGCAGGGCCTGCCCGATAACCTCGTGGAGGTGCGTCTGCGCAAGGCCAAGGTCTATCGTCTGCTGGGGCGCAGCGAAGCCGAACCGCTGTATCGCGGCCTGCTCGGCACTTGCCTGAGTGCCGACGCCGAACACGGTCTGGGTCAGCTGTATGCCGCCCGTGGCGATAATGGCCAGGCCCAGGCGCACCTGCAACGGGCCGTTCGACTGGCACCGACCAATGAAAACATCCACAACGATCTGGGCGTGGTGTACCTCAATCAACTGCGGCTCGAAGACGCGCGCTTCGAGTTCCTCACGGCCATCGAGCTCAAGCAGAACAATCAATTGGCGACGCTGAACCTGATCACCCTGCTGATCTACCAGAACAACTGGCAGCAGGCCGCCGAAATCGTCAGTCGCGCGCATCTGACCCCGGAACAGTTCACCGACGCTCAGGAGCGGGCGGAAAAGCTCAAGTCCCCGATCAAGGCAAAACCTGCCACCGGCAATCAGGTCGCGGTAGTGGCCGACCCGCAACCGGCGACGATCAAGTGACCTTCAAGGAGGCGCCATGAACCGCTTCAAGAAATTGTGCTGTCTGGGTCTGTTGAGCCTGCCCTTGAGTGCGCAGGCCATCGACGCCGGCCCCGCCTCGGCTCAACAGCAGGAAACCGAGGGCTGGTTGTTGCTGCAAAGCCGCAACAAGGCCGCCTCCCCGATCCGCAGGCGGCCACGGCCACCGAACGTGAACTGGCCATGCAGCGCTGGTTGAAGAAGTACAAATATGACATCCCCGACTTCTATGACCCCGACGCCGGGGGCAAGATCGAGAGGAAGAACTGACGTCCCTGGCCGCACGATGGCGGCCAGGCACAACGGACTAGTGCGCGGTCACCCGCTGCCGCAACGCCGCCGCACTCGGCGACAAGGCCAGCGCCAGTTGGGTGCGGTTGTGCATGTGGGTCAGGCGCAGCACCTGCGAGACGTAAAGCTTGACGGTGTTTTCGGTGATGCCCAGCTCGCAGGCGATCTGGTAGTTGGTCTGGCCCTTGCCCACCAGGCGCGCCACGTCCAGTTGCCGCGGTGACAACTGATTGAAGATGGCCGGGATCTCCAGCGCGTCGGTGTCACCCGATGCCTGCTCACTGACGGGAGCCGGCCCGCGGCGCACCTTGTCCAGATCCTGGTACAGATCGTCGATGGACGACGACAGGTCCTGAAGCTTCTGATTCAGGTGCCCCAATTGCAGGGGGTTTTCTGCCGCTCCTGCAGCACCGCCTCCTGACGCTGCAGGCCTTCGAGCAGTTCGTCCAGGTTGACCGGTTTCTGGTAGTAGTCGGCAATCCCGGCGCGCAACGCCTTGATCACATCCTGCTTGTCGGCGCGGCCGGTGAGCATGATCGCTTCGAACACCCGCGCCTTGCCGGCCTGTCGCTGCAGTTCCTGCACCAACTGAATGCCGTCGAGGTCCGGCATGTGCAGATCGCACAGCACCAGACCGATCGCCGGATCTTCGGCAAAACGCTCGACGGCCTCTTTGCCGGACCCGCAGGGGACACAGCGATAGCCGTTGCTCTCGAGGAACTCACAGAGTTCCTCGACGATCAGCGCCTGATCATCGACAACGAGGACTTTTACCGCAGATGTAAGCTTGTTCACGTGCCACTCCATGCCCGGGCCAAAACTGACCATTCCTGTACTGTCAGCCGTTGGCCGTATAACCAGTACCTTTGAAAGTAGACGCACTTTCCGACTATGTACATAAGACTAGTGGCGTTTGGCGACTAATGGATCCAAGGTAGTACAAGCAGGAAACCGATCAGCACGAACGGCGCAAATGGCAGCTTTTTTGACATGGATGGCCCCATATATCGAAGACGATACCTAAGCCCTTGACTCATATGCAGCCAGACTCTTGGCGCCAGCAGGATCCAGACGACGCTTGCGACGCCGGCGCCGATAAAAATCCCGAGCAACGACAGACCGTCCGTCGCAAGGCCGAGGGCTGTCATTAATTTCACATCGCCGGCGCCCATGCGCCCCATGAAATACCCCGGCAGGGTGAACGCCAGTGCCACCAGACAGGCCCAGCCGCCCTGCTCCGCTGCAGCCCCCGTCCAGGTCGTTCCGAAATACAGCAGATAAACCAGTGCCAGGGCGCCAACGCCCAACGTCATGGCGTTGGCGATCCTTCGTTGCCGGGCATCCTGGGCCGCACACAAGGTCAACCAGATCAGAAGAACAAGGCTTTGCATCCGGTAAAAACCGTCCGTTTTGGCTGAATGATTCTATGCTGATACTACGCAGTGACTGTCAGGGTAGACGCACGGATGAAAACCGGCTCTCGGAAGGCGCAAAAAGGCGCGGTGGCGATCGAATTCGCCCTGGTGTTCGTGATCTTTTTCGCGGTGTTTTACGGCCTGGTCAGCTATGCCCTGCCGTTCGTACTGATGCAGACGTTCAATCAGGCCACCGCTGAAGCGGTCCGTCGCAGTGTGGCCGTCGACCCCACGACGCCCAACTACTCGACAGTTGTCGTCAACACCGCCAACGCCGCCCTGACCCAGCAGTTTTCAGGCCTGCCCAGTGCCCTGAACGTGGTGGTCGGCGTGGACACTTCAGCGATCTATGACTCGACGCAAGGTACGCTCACGGTCAGCGTCAATTACCCCGTCAGCAAACTCAATCAGGTCATTCCGTTTCTGGTGTTGCCGGGCGTCGGCGCCGTCCCCAGCCTGCCCACCAACCTGACCGCCAGCTCGAGCCTGAAATTTTGACGGCCGGGGACAATCTGTTCGGTCGCCTGCTCAAGCGCGCGCCGCTGGCCGGCGACCTGCCGGACGTGCTCGGCTCGCCCGCGACGGGCCTGCACCTGTACCTCGATGGCGAAGGCGTCGTATTGCAGATGGCCGGCCCCTTGCGCCTGTTGCTGGCACAGCAGATGCCCCATGACAAACCGTTGCCGCTGCACGATTTACTGCTACCCCACAGCACCCTGGCGATCGAAGGCCGGCCTCAGGAATGGCAAGGGCTGCTGCTGGACCTGGATTTCCCCGGCCTGGGCGAACAGACCCTGCACCTGCGCGGCTGGGCCCAGCCTCTGGGCAACGGCTGGCTGCTGCAACTGATCGACATTGCCGACCTCTTGTCCGAACGCCAGCAAGCGCATCAACGCGAGGCGTGCCAAGGGATTGCCGGGCAGATCAGCAAGCAGTTGCGCAGTTGCAGCCTCGGACGACTGCCGGTGGTCGTCAGCGAACAGCTGCAGATCATCGCCCAGCGCTGGCAGATCCCCTGTGTGGCGCTCGCCTTGCTCAATGAGCAGGAACAGGTGTGGCAGGTTCACTGCCAGTTCCACGCCCACGACGCACCCGCGCTGTGGCACGACGGCCAGCGCCTCGGTACGCCGCTGGATAGTCTCAATGGCACCGGCCCGCAACGCCTCGGCGCGCATTACGGCCAATATGAACATTCACGGGTGCAGGGGCTGTTCGGCAATGCCGAGGGTTTCGCCGTGCCCTACAGCGATGATCGAGGCGTGATGGCGTGGCTGCTCTGCGGCTTTTACGCAGTCGACAAGACCGCGCCGTATCTGACCGACCGTGACTGGCTGATGCTGGCCGGCGCACTGGCGGGGCCGTTGCTCGGGCGTTTGCGTGAGCAGCAGCATCAGCTGCAACTGGAGCGCCTCGAGTCGTTGCAGACATTGCTGGGCACCGGCTGGTGGGAAATCGGCAGCAGTGGCGAACACATTCAGCTGGCCCCGACGCTGACCGTCACCCTGCAACAGGACAGCTCGACGCTGGCCCTGGAACATTGGCTGAACCTGATCCACCCCGCTGACCGCGAAGAAGTGCGCAGCCGACTGCAAGCCCTGCAGATGCACGGCGAAATCCTCGACCTGTGCGTGCGCCTGCACCGACCTGACGCCAGTCAAACGCCAGCGTGGTATCGCCTTCAGGGGCAGGTCAGCGGCACCGGCGATCACCGTCGGCTGGCGGGCTTCATGCTGGACATCAGCGACATCAAGAACCAGCAGCAACTGGCCGCTGCGGCCCATGCGCGACTGGACAACCTGATCGCCAGTTCACCCGCAGTTATCTATGTCCAGCACTACGTCGAAGGGGCCTTGCTGCCGGCGTTTTTCAGCGCCAGTCTGCAGCCGTTGCTGGGCTGGAGCCTGGAAGACTGCGATGCCGGTTCGTTGGTGGAGCGGATACACCCGGATGATCGGGCGCTGTATTTCGAGCGGACCCGGCAGCTGTTGCGCGAAGGTTCGGTACGCGCCCGCTATCGCCTGCGCGACAGTCGCGGCGATTACCACTGGCTGCTCGACGAGGCCCGCCTGCTGCGCAACGACCTCGGGCTGCCGGTGGAGGCCGTCGGCCTGTGGCTGGACGTCACCGAGGCGACACTGGCTGCCGAACAGGTCAGACAGAGTGAAGAACGCTACCGGATTCTGGTGGAGGACTCGCCGGCGATGATCTGCCGTTATCGCCCGGACCTGATCCTGACCTTCGGCAACCGCCCGCTGGCGAACTATCTGGAATGCGCGCCCGAAGAACTACCCGGGGTCAATCTGGGCAGCTGGATGTCGGACGTACAACGCGCAGACTTCGTCGAGCGTCTGGCGTTGTTGACCCCGGAGTCCCCCGTCAGCACCGCCGAAATCAACCTGCAATTGCCGGGGCGCGAGCATGCGTGGTGGGTGTGGTCGGATCGTGGCGTATTCGACGAGCACGGGAAACTGATCGAAGTGCAAGCCGTCGGCCGCGACAACACCGAAGTGCGCCGCTCCCAGCAGCAACTCACCCAGAGCGCGAAAATGGCCACTCTCGGCGAAATGGCCACAGGCCTCGCCCATGAAATCAACCAGCCGCTGAACGTCATGCGCATGGCCATCGTCAACGTGCAGAAGCGTCTGAGCAACGGCGATGTGCAGATCGACTACCTGACCGACAAACTCAACCGCATCGACGCCCAGGTCCAGCGTGCCGCGAAAGTGGTGGATCACATGCGGGTGTTCGGCCGCCGTTCGGAGATCGAACAGCAACTGTTCAACCCGGCCAGCGCCATCGAAGGCACGCTGTCGCTGCTGGCCGAAGGCATGCGCGGCAAAGGCGTGGATTTGCGCATCAGTGAAACCCCGTTCGAGGTTCAGGTGCGCGGTTACGTCGATCAACTGGAACAGGTGCTGATCAACCTGATGGTCAACGCCCGGGATGCGTTGCTGGGCAAGCGCGAGTCCGAGTCAGGCTTCAAACCGTGGATTTCGATTTACGCCGAACGGGATGAAGAAAAGGTGCGCCTGTGGGTCGAGGACAACGGCGGCGGTATCGATCCGCGTCTGCTGGAGCGGATTTTCGAACCGTTCTTCACCACCAAACCGGTGGGCGTCGGAACCGGCCTGGGGTTGTCGGTGAGTTACGGAATCATCGAGAACATGGGCGGCCATCTGAGCGTGCGCAACTCGGCGGACGGCGCGCGGTTCTGCATCGAACTGCCGATCGCACCCGATGACTAGATGACGAGATACGCCTTGCCGGTCTGGCCACAGGTCATGTTGGCGCCGACGTCCACGTCCATCAGATTGATGCCCAGCCCGTTGAGCAAGTTGTTCAGCAGCGGGTCGAGCAATGGGCTGACCAGATTGGTGATCAGCGGTTGCAGGATTGTCGTCACACCGCTGATCAGGCTGGCAACGCCGGTGATGATCGCCCCCAGCGGATTGCTGCCCTGGGGTTTGTAGACGATCAGGTTGATTCCCGCCAGCGTGCTCGCCAGGCTGTTGACGATATTGCTGGTGGGCGCAGCGGAAATCACGCTCGGCGGCAGTTTCAGGTTGGGTGGCGTGGCGAACGGCGTGCCACTGGAAAACACCAGATCCTGAGTGTTCTGCGCCACGCTGGTGTTGACCATGATCGCGATACCGCCGGCGCCGTATTGCACGTGGGTGCTTTCGTCACAACTGCCGATCCCCAGAATCTTGTGGCAGGTCACGGTGCCCAGATCCACCAGCGGCAGCGGGCTGACCGTCGGTTCGGCAGATGAAGAAAAGGCGTTGGTCGGATCAATCTTGCCCACCTTGAGATCGGCAACGGAGGTGATGGTGTGGGCCGTCAGGCTCTTGGTCCCGCTGCTTCCGGTCGGGCAGCTGTAATCGGTGACGTAACTGATGGCGCCGCCGGCATCGAGGCTGATGTCGATTTCCGGCGAGGGCAGCAGTAACGGGTCCAATTGCTGGCAACCGGCGCCGAGCAGGCAACCCACCGAATTCAGGGTGGCGACCAGATTCAGACTGAGCAACGCATTGAGCGTCGGGGTCAGGGTTCCGACCAGTCCCAGCACGGCGTTGGTCAGCCCGGTCACTCCGGACAATACCGGCAGATTCACCGAAAGCATCGTGCGGATCTGCGCGGTACGCACGTAAATCCGGTTCGGCCCGGTGGGGTTGGCCTTGGCCAGCGCCGGATCACCGATGGCGGAAAACTGCGGCGGCTCGATGACCTTGACCCGCACCGTGACATTCGCCAGCCCCAACACGCTGATCGGCAGGGTGGCAGCCACCGCGCTGTTGCTGTTGGCCAGCTGGATCACGCCCTGGATCAGTTGCAGCAGTTGCAGATTGGCGTCGAGCCCGGCCGCTGTGGTGCCGGTCTGCAGCTGCAGGATATCGCCAAGTTTAAGCGGCGCGGCATTGATCGCCGCCACTTGCAGTTGCCCCAGCGCGGTAATCACGTCGGCGGTTGCGCCATTGAGCTGGACCACCGTAATCGCGGCCTGGATCAATTGCGTCACGGTGGTCTGGGTATTGAGCAACTGGGTGTAATTGCCGGCGGCGACATTGAGGTTGATCGCCAGTTGATTCAGGTAACTGAGCAGGTTGATGTCGGTGTTAAGCAGGCCGTTCCAGCCCACCGCCGTCAGATTCACACTGCCGCCCAGCAGTCCGGAGACCAGTGGATTGAGAATGCTCGACTGAGCGGTGCTGATGTTGGCCAGGTTGCTGCGGATGTTCAGCTGGGCCACGGTCGGCTGGGGTTGAGCGGCCACCGCCGAGGCATAGAGCACGGTGTTCAGGCTCAAGGGGGTGCCGCTGAAGAGTGACTGAACACCACCGGCGAAACTGGTGGTCACGGTGTGGTTGGCCGCGACCTTGACCGCCACCGCCTGGGTGGCGTCCACGCTGAACGTGCGTAAACCGCTGGAGGCTGTCACCAGGGTGCCGCAGTCGACCACCAGCACGTTATTCGCGTCCGTGACAAAACCGTTGCGTGTCGCACTTTGCCCCGCATAACTGGCCGCTGTAAGCCCTGGCAGGCAATTGCCGCCACGACTGACCGCCTCCAGCGCCGCGTTATCCACCAGCCGCTGCAACTTGCGTTGTTCCATGTACAGACGGCCGGTGTCCACCACCAGCAACATCAGGATCAGCGCGAGGCTGAGGGTCGCGGCCGCCATCAAGCCGATGGCCCCGCGCTGTCGGGCGGGGCCGCGACACTGCGAAAGACGCGACATGGCGCACTCCTTTGCCGGCGCACGGCCGGGCGCAAGCTCCATTGGTGGATGTCAGTGTAGACCCGGCGCAACGACACTGCTGGCAACGCGCCAGCCGTGCGTGCGGAAAGAAAAACGGGAGCCCTTGGGCTCCCGTTCATGGCGCTCACCTAGCGCGGAGGGTAGTTCGACAGAATCCGCGTCACCGTTTCATGGATGGCGCTGCTGCGATCCGCCGGGTTCGGCGTGCGGCTGAGCATTTGCTCATCGCTGCCGCGCCACACCAGTTTGCCGTCCTTGCCGTCGAGCAGGTCGATCTGAATGGTCGCGACCTTGTAGGTGATGTTGCGGGTTTCGTTGTACATCGGTGCGCCCCAGTAACCGTTCCATGGGCCACCCCAACCACCGCCATAGTTGGTGGTGACCTGCTGCTGGCGATCCTCGACGATCAGGTAAGTCTGCACATTCAAGTCACCCTTGGTGCCCGCAGCGGCCGGACGCAGACCACGCTGGTCGAGTTGATCGGCGACGGACTGGCGAATCCGTTGTTCGGTCAGGTCGCTCTTGATCCGTGGATCGTCGGGGCGGTATTGCAGGGCGGGTTCTTTCCAGCTCCAGCTGCGGTAGGCGGCAAAGTCGCGGCTGGCGTCGAAGTCATGATTGACCTGGTTGGCGGCGCAGGCACTGAGCAGCGCGGCCATGGCCAGTAAAGCAAAACGGCGGAACATGGTTTTTCTCCGGTGGAAAACATGAACCTGAGGGAGCTTCCGGTTCACGGGAAGCTAACTGGGAGGATACGCCGACATGGCCTTTTCGACAGCCTCGCGGATCGCATCGGCCCGGTCGCTCTGGTTGCCCTGAGTGCCGGTTTCGGCGCTGGCACTCCAGACCGGCTGACCGGTGCCGGCGTCGAACAGGTCGACCCGCACCACCACGACCTGCTCCTGATAAGTACGGACAATCGGCACGGTGTTGTACATGCCGTAACCCCGGCCGTAACGGTCATAGCCACCGTATCCGCCGTAGTAACCGTAATCGTCCTGGACTTGGCGCAAGCGGGTTTCCAGACTCAGGTTGGCGCTGACAAAAAGGTCCGCCGGGCGATTGTCGTGCAACGGGCGCAAGCCGCGTTGATCCAGTGCACTGCTGACGGCCTCGGCCACTTGCGCCGAATCCGCCCAGGCACTCCCCGGCGGCAGACGTCCGTTGAGCCACGCCCAACTGCGGTAGCGCCCGTAATCCCGTGGTGGCGCAGGATAAGCGCTGCGATCGAAAGTGGTCGCGGCTTGCGGTGGCGCCGGCGGCAACGGCCGTGACTGCGCCACATAAGGGTTGCTGCCCTGGCACGCGGCCAACCCCAGACAGATCAGCAATAACCCGGAATGACCTTTCATTTCATGCTCCGATCAGATCGGCCGGCAGATCCAGTGCAAGTAGCGCCCAAGCCCGGCGAAGCTTGGGTGACGACGGTGGGCGAGCTCCATCTCGAGCAAATCAATCAACTCGGCACGGGCCTGGAATTCCACCGGCATGTAATCGTGGAAAACCCGGATCCCGCTCTGGGTTTCGACCTGCCACAACCCTTCGAGTTGCGTGGCCAGTTCCCGTGGATCGAGCGGCTGCTGCGGGGTCAGGCTCTGCTTTTCGCCGGCCATGTCGTTCCTGCGCATTTTCTTGAAATGGCCTTTGAGCAGGTTGCGATAGACCAGCGCATCACGGTTGTAGAACGCCAGCGACAACCAGCCGCCGGGCTTGGTCAGCTGATGCAGCACCGGCAGGATCGCATGAGGTTCGGCGAGCCACTCGAGCACCGCATGGCAGATCACCACATCATAGGGTTCGGTGAGTTGCCCGAGCAGTTCCTGCCACGGCGCTTGAATGAACGTCGCCGTCTGCCCGGCCTCGGCGAAACGCTGACGCGCGCCTTCGAGCATCGGTTCAGCCGGCTCGGTAAAGGTCACCTCGTGCCCGCGCTCGGCCAGCCACAACGACATGTGACCCAGGCCGCCACCGATGTCCAGCACCCGCAACGGACGATCCGGCAGGGCTTCGGCAAGATCAGCCTGCAACACCGCGAGGCGGATCGCGCCTTTGGCGCCGCCGTAGATCTTTTCGGCGAAACGGGTCGCCAACTGATCGAAATGACGGTCGCTCATCAGCTGAACCGCCGTTCGCTGTCGGCGAGCTTGCTGCGCACCACTTCATTCATGTCCAGACCCAGCTCGCTGCACAGCAGCAACAGATAAAGGACGATGTCGCCGACTTCCTGGCCGGCGTGGGCCAGTTTGTCCGCCGGCAGTTCGCGGGACTGGTCTTCGGTCAGCCACTGGAAGATTTCCACCAGCTCGGACATTTCCACACTGGCGGCCATGGCCAGGTTTTTCGGGCTGTGAAATTGCCGCCAGTCATTGCGGTCGCGAATGGCGTGCAGGCGTTCGGTCAGTTCAACAAGGTTCATCGGGCTCTCCTGAAGGCGTATAGCTTCGGGGGGATGCTGCGCGAAGGCAAGGGGCAGCCACCACCCTGCAAACCCTCTATGCTTGCAGGGAACTCGGCCGCCCCCGGCGCGGCCCAAGGCTCAGCTCTTTCATCAGGATGCAAACATGCAGGTAGAAAGCTTTTTCGAATGGCTGGGCCAGGCGCTCGGCTCGATCATCCGCTTCATCGTCGATGGCCTGAGCGGTCTGTTCAATCTGTTGAGCCATGCCGGCGGCAACTTCGTCGACGGGCTGGCGAAGGCCCTGGGCATGGACACTTCGATCATCAGCATCATCGCGCTGATCGTCGGCCTGATGCTGCTATGGTCGGCGATCCGCGCCTTCATGAATGCGTCGATCATTGCCGGGATCATCTGGCTGCTGCTGGGGTTGTGGCTGCTGAGCTGGATCATTCACTGACACCTCCCGCTACAATGCCGCTCCCCAAGGAGCCCGCATGTCCAACCTGATCGCCGACTGGCGCGACCGCCCGACCCATCGCCGGGTCTGGGCCCTCGCCGCCCCCATGATCCTTTCCAATATTTCCGTGCCGCTGGTGGCGCTGGTCGACAGCACTGTCATCGGTCACCTGCCCCACGCCCATCAACTGGGCGCGGTGGCGGTCGGGGCCAGCCTTTACACCGTGCTGGCCTGGGCCATGGGTTTCCTGCGCATGGGCACCACCGGGTTCGCCGCGCAGGCGGCCGGGCGCAGCGATGGTGCGGCGCTGCGGCAGATCTTGCTGCAAGGTCTGTTGCTGGCGATGGGGCTGGCGTTGCTGCTGGGTGCCGTGGGGGTGCCGCTCAGTGGCGTCGCCCTGCACTTCATGCAGCCATCGCCGGAGCTCAATCAACTGACCCGCGATTTCTTCCACACCCGTCTGTTCGGCCTGCCGGCGGCGCTGGCCAGTTATGCGCTGGTCGGCTGGTTCCTCGGCACCCAGAACGCCCGGGCGCCGCTGGCGATTCTGCTGACCACCAACCTGATCAACATCGTGCTGAACCTGTGGTTCGTCATCGGTCTGGACTGGGGCGTGGTCGGTTCGGCCCGGGCCTCGGTGGTGGCCGAATGGTGCGGCGCCCTGCTCGGCCTGGCGCTCACCCGCAAGGCCTTGCGCGCTTACCCCGGGCATATCGTCTGGGCGGCATTGAAGGTATGGCAGAGCTGGCGGCCGCTGCTGGGGGTCAACCGCGACATCTTCATCCGCAGCCTGGCGCTGCAATCGGTGTTTTTCCTGATCACCGTACAAGGCGCACGGCTGGGTGACGCTACGGTCGCGGCCAATGCGCTGCTGCTCAACGGCCTGCTGCTGACCGCCCATGCGCTGGACGGTCTGGCCCACGCGGTCGAGGCCTTGTGCGGGCATGCCATTGGCGCCCGCGATCGCCTAGCGTTGCGTCGTTCGCTGGTGGTGGCCGGCGGCTGGTCGTTGCTGGCGAGCCTGGGTTTTGCTGCACTGTTTCTGTTCGCCGGGCATCTGTTCATCGAGATGCAGACCGATATTCAGAGCGTGCGCGAAACCGCGTTCATTTATCTGCCTTATCTCGCCGTGCTGCCGTTGATTGCGGTGTGGAGCTACTTGCTCGACGGCCTGTTCATCGGCGCCACCCGCGCCCGGGAAATGCGCAATGGCATGCTGTTGACGGTCGCTCTGCTGCTGCCGTTCGCCTGGGCATTGAGCGGGCTGGGCAATCACGGTCTGTGGATATCTTTCCTGCTGTTCATGGTGCTGCGCAGCCTGACCCTCGGCACATTGGCCTGGCGACTGCGGCGCGACGACGGCTGGTTTGCCGGCGCCGCTCACTGAGGCGGCGTGTGCCGGATGAAGGCGACAACCTGATCCAGTACCGGTGCCAACCAACGTAATGGCCGAGACATTGTCGCCACCAGCGTCGCGTGGTTGGGCCGGGCATAGTACAGATCCTGTACCGGCACGCCGGCCTCGCGCAGCTTTCGCGCCAGGCCGCCGGTATTTCGGGTCGGATCAACCAGACTGTCGCGGCTCGCGGCAATCAACAGTGCCGGTGGCGCGCCATGGCTGACATGCCGGATCGGCTGCGATTGCGGCGGTGAGTCCGGCCAGAAAAACACCGGGCGCACCTCGGGATTCTTGATCGGCAGAAAGTCGTAAGGCCCGGCCAGACCGATCCAGCCACTCAGGTCTGCCGGGGACATTCCGACCGCGCCCAGCAGGCGCGAATCCAGTGCCAGCATCGATGCGTTGTAGGCCCCGGAGCTGTGCCCCATCAGGTACAGGCGCCGAGGGTTGCCGGAATATTCATGGATATGGGCCTTCGTCCAAGCGACGGCGCGAGCCCCGTCTTCAAGAAACAGCGGATAACGCACCTGCGGGTACAACCGGTAATCCGCCAGCACCGCCACGATGCCCCGAGAAGCCAGGGCCTCGCCGACAAAGCCGTAATCCCCTCGTTCGCCACTGTTCCAACTGCCGCCATAGAAAAACACCACCACCGGAGTGTCCTTGAGTGGATGACGCGGCACGTAGACATCGAGCTTCTGACGCGGCTCTTCTCCGTAGGCGATGCCTGCGGTTTTGCTGAAGCTGTCCTCCGGGGTCAGTGCGTTGAGCATCTTCAGCGGCGAACAACCACCGAGAATCAACAGCAGTAATCCTGCCGGCAACGCACTGAACCAACCTCGTAAACAATGGACCATGTGCGCGAAACCTCGTGTCAGGGCGGGTTGTTCTGCCAGCGCCGGCGTACATGATCGAGCCGTGCCCGCTGGGTCAGCCCCGGTGGCGGCTGCACCAGAACAGCCCGTGGATGTTGCAAGCGTAGCCACAACCAGTCGTCCAGGACGGCACGCTCGCTGAATCCCAATGACAAACCCTGCTCGAACCAGGTGGACAAGGAGGCGTAATCGGCTCCTGTCGCCTGACTCCAGCGCCAGACATGCTGATCCAGCAGGCAGCGATGCAAGCGTTCGCGCTGACGCCGGGTCAACCCCTGTTCGATCGGCAACGGCTCGACGGCCAGCCCCGGATTGCTCAGTTGCTGCCATCCCTGGCTGCCGCTCGCCCGATCGGCCCACGTGCCGCCGAACCAACGCAGCCAGTTGATCGGCCCAAGCCATTGACTCAACTGGCGAGCGTCACAGGCGTCGAAAAAGTAACTAGCGGTCTGGCCGTTGTAGTAGTTGAGCAGCGCCCGATGATTCAGGCCGACCGTGACCGTCAGCATCCGCTGCAAATGGTCACGCAACACTTCGCTCGAAGCCCTGCTGCCCAGCAACAGTCCGCACCAGGTTTTTGGATCGGTATGGCTCAGTGCCGACAGTACCGGCGTTTCACGCAGATCGATCAACAAGGGTCCCTGCTCGCTCACGGGTTGAAACTCCGTACCGTCAAACAGCTTTATGCCCGTTACACCGGAAAACCCCTGAAGCAACATACTCATTGCCTGCGGTGCCTGCACGACATCCAGCAAAAGCCATTGCGCACTTTGCCCCGGCGCGTTGCCGCTCATCGTCCAGCGCCAGGGCTGAGACCGGCGGCCAGTCGGCAACTGCACACCGACGCCCGGCAGTGCCGGTAACTGCCACCGCCCGGCATCAGGCACAACAGCAACAGGGGTTCGCCGTTGAACAGCCATTGCGCCAGTCCTTCGCTTTCCAGCGACTCGGGGAGTGACGGGGGTTCGTCAATCTCCAGGCATTCGGCGGTTAGAGAAGGCTGCAGAACGCCACTGATTACCGGTTGCTCCGGATCGCCCTCGAGGAAACTCACCACCACTTCGACGCCTTCACACAATGATGTCAGCGCCGTATCCGCCAACGCGGGAGCCAGAGGCAGCCAACAGTGGGCGGGCGCAGCGCCCTCGCCCTGATAAAGCCAGTCGAACTGAACCGCAACGGGCCGCGAACGGTCAGGTTGCGGCTCATCGACCGTCACGACCCAGGCCCGTTGCAGACTGCTCATCCGCAACGCCGCAGGTTCATCGAGCGGTACACTGATCTGCAAATGATCGGCGGCATGAAGACGGTTGCTGTAGGAGGGTTCGAGCATCTGATCGGCGCGATGCTCGATGCGGGTCAGCAGCCAGTGTGTGCCGCACGCTGTGAACGGTGGTGGTGACAGGCTCAGCCATTGGCCGCAACGCAGGGTCGGCACATCGGAATGGCCCTGCGCCGTTCGAACCCGTCGGGTCTGTTCTGCGCCCCCCGGACCTGCTCCTGGGTCAGCCAGCGACGCACCGCTGGCGTCCGCCCCTCAACGTCGAATCGCACTGCCCCGGACTGTGGCAGCAGCGCCGGATCGTCGCCAAACACCAGGCAGTGGCTGTCCTGTCCGTGCTCGAAGTGATAGTGAATCCGTGCCTGCGCACACAAGCGCTGTACCAGTTGCAGATCCGATTCGCCGTATTGGGTGCAGAACGTCCGGGCCGGATGTTCGGCCTGCAACCGGAACCGCCGCTGAGAGCCAGTGACCCCATGTTCCCTGAGCACCTGGTCCAGAATCTGCGGAACGGAGCGGCCACTGAAAATTCGCTGGCTATGGCGCAGCGCCAGACAGCTCAAGCGGGGCCCCAGCCGTGCCCGACAAAGCCTGGCTCCATGGCTGTGCTCATGCTGGACAAGTCCCTGCAACTGACCGTGCACATTGTTTCCCGAGGGTCCGAAAGACAGACGTGCCGAGCGATACAGCAAACCGGCAAGGTCAAGATGAGGGTCCTCGATCAACAGATCGATTTCGAACGCAAAAGGCTCGCTGATGGCCTCGCACCCGGTAAAGGCCAGGACTTCGAACGGGGCGGACAGACCCGCAACATCGAGGCGAAACGACGGTTCGTCGGCTGGATCGAACATGGGTGACTCTCTACAGGAGGGGCGGGCGGGGATTCTCGCCGAGAGCCTTGGCCGAGTAGAGAGCCGAAGTACAAATTAGGAAATGACCTACGCGAAAAGAAGACGACATCACTTTTCTCGTGAGGACGACAGTCAATTCGCAAGTCAAAAAAGAGAAGTCTCACCAGGTCATCTGAAACTTCCACTTCGCGCGGAACAATTTCAGACAACCTGATGGATTCGGAACCTGTCGTCAGGAAGACAGGTAGGAGGAACGGGTCAGGCCCAGGCGCAATGCATCGAGGAACTGCGTACGCTCGCTGGCGCTGATGCGGGCACTGGCGCACTTGTCGCGGTAGTGGGTCATCAGTTCTTCCGGCGACAGGTGCACGTAGCGCAGCATGTCTTCGATGGTGTCGTGGGTCTCGATCCCGGCGTGGTACACGCTGCCGTCGGCGTTCTGGTAGATGTTCACCGAGTCGGTGTCACCGAACAGGTTGTGCATGTCGCCGAGGATTTCCTGATAGGCGCCGACCAGGAACACGCCCAGCAGGTAGTCTTCACCTTCGTTCAGCCCGTGCACCGGCAGGCTGGTCTCGATGCTCTGCTCGTCGACGTACTGATTGATCTTGCCGTCGGAGTCGCAGGTCAGGTCTTGCAGTACCGCACGACGCAACGGCTCTTCGTCGAGACGGTGCAGCGGGATGATCGGCAGCACCTGATCGATCGCCCAGGTGTCCGGCAGGCTCTGGAATACCGAGAAGTTGCAGATGTACTTGTCGGCCAGCTTGTCGTTGAGTTCGTCCAGAACCTGACGGTGCGAACGCTGACGCGCCTTCAGCGAGTTGTGCAGACGACGGCACACGGCGAAGTAGCACTGCTCGGCCAGGGCTTTCTCGGCCAGGGTCAGCTTGCCGTCGGCGTACTGGGCCGCCACGTCGCTCATGTAGTGGGTGGCGCGCCAGTAGGTTTCGGTGACCATTTCAATGTCGGTCGGGCCGAGCAGGTCGACCAGCCACTGCACGGTTTCCGGCAGCGCTTCCTTGTTCTCGATCTGCGGCACGTCGTCGTTGTGTTTCTCGACGTCGGTCACCTGCACCACCAGCATCGCGTGGTGCGCGGTCAGCGAACGGCCGCTCTCGGAGAAAATGTGCGGATGCGGCAGGCTCTGCGCATCGCAGAACTCCTTGAGCATGCCGACCACGACACCGGCGTAGTCATCCATGTCGTAGTTGATCGAACTGGCATTGCGCGAGTGGGTACCGTCGTAGTCCACACCCAGACCGCCACCGACGTCGATGTGATCGACCGGCAGACCGAGGTTGCGCAACTCACCGTAGTAACGGATCGCTTCCTTGAAGCCGTGCTGGTAGTCGGCCAGGTTGGCAATCTGCGAACCCATGTGGAAGTGCAGCAGACGGATGCCCTGATCCAGACCCGCCGCGCGGAAACGCTCGACCACCGACAGCAGTTGCGCGGCCGACAGACCGAACTTGGATTTCTCGCCACCGGTGTCCGCCCACTTCGACGAGGCCAGCGACGACAGACGCACGCGCAGGCCGACCTGCGGCTTGACCCGCAGCGAGGCAGCTTCTTCGATCACCAGACCGACTTCGGATTCTTTCTCGATCACGATGAACACGTTGTGGCCGAGCTTCTGGCCCATCAGCGCCAGACGGATGAACTCGCGGTCCTTGTAACCGTTGCAGACGATGGTGCCGCCCTTCGGCGCCAGCGCCAGTACCGCCAGCAGCTCAGGCTTGGAGCCGGCTTCCAGACCGATGGAGACGTTCTGGGTGGCGATGATGTTTTCGATCACCGCTTCCTGCTGGTTGACCTTGATCGGGTACAGCGCGGTGTATTTGCTCTGGTATTCCAGACGCTCGATGTTCGAGTCGAAAGCACCGGTCAGCTGACGCACGCGGTCTTGCAGAATGTCGGGGAAACGCACCAGCAGCGGCAACGACAGGCCGCTCTTGCGCAACTGGTCGACTTGTTCGAACAGATCGATAGGCGAGCTGCTCGGGCCGTTCGGACGAACTTCGACGCGACCGGCGTCATTGATCGCGAAATACCCGGCCCCCCAATGGCGAATCCCGTAAACACTGCGGCTGTCCGCAACTGTCCATTGGCTGCCATCGTCTTTGCGTGTGCGTCGTACGGACATCGAAGTCCCCTATAAAGAAGTCATAGTGCGTCGCCTGATTGCAGGCCGGCGCAGTCTAAAGAATGAAAATGACGGTTCGTCAGCGGGGCGGTAGACCGCGCTGACAGCGTTGAGTTTAGAAACCGGTCATGAACAGGCTCTGTGAAAACCATGGAGACGACGCCGGGACTGATGACGATCAGTGCCGGATCCAGCCGCAGGTGGTTTTCACAGAGGCTGCTAGCCGCCGGACTTCTTCGCCTTGAAACCGTGCTTGACCAACTCGGCCAAGAGTAGCTCGACATGATCGCCCTGGATCTCGATGACCCCGTCTTTCAACGCACCGCCGGTGCCGCAACGTTTCTTCAACGTTGTCGCCAGCTCTTTGAGTGCGTCTTCGGCCAGGGGCACGCCGGTGATGGTGGTCACCGTCTTGCCGCCACGACCCTTGCTCTCGCGGCGCACGCGAGCAATGCCGTCGCCGGCCGGGATCACGGTTTGTCTGCAGATACAGGCGTCCACCGGCTTACTGCATTCCGGGCAATGACGACCTGCGTCGGTGGAAAATACCAGGCCGCCCAGGGCGGCGAAGGATGCGGCTTTTTTGGCCACCGGCAATCCTCTCGGGAGGACAAAGACTGATCGCAGCCTTGGGCAAGGCTATCGACCGCGAAGCCCCACTCAGGCAGGGGCAGCGCTACTGCACCGGTTGCTCCTGTAAAGCAGGCCGGCACAGCTTGAAAAGGTCGCGCAGTGTAACGGCAAAAACGCCGATTGCTAAGTGCCAATCGGCGCCAATTTATGAGTTCTTTGCGACGTCGCTTTGTTGAGCTTTCAGATAGCGTTTCAGCGCGGCCAGAGAGTCCGGGCAATAAGGCTTTTGCTCGATTTCCAGCATCACCTGATCGACCGGAATGAAGCGTGCTTCGAGCACCTCCTCCGGCTGCAGGATCAACGGCCCGTCCCACACGGCCGAGAACGCCGAACACCAAAGGCGATTGCCGGGGTCCTCGAAGAAGAAGTGGTCATGGGCGGTCAGTTCAACACCGCTCACTCCCAGCTCTTCTTCCAGCTCACGGGCCGCCGACTCGGCGTAGGTCTCGTTGGCCTGCACCATACCGCCGGCCGCCACATCCCAGTAGCCGGGATAAATGGCTTTGCTCAGGGTCCGCCGATGGACACAGAGTTCACCGGCAGAGTTGAACAGCATGATGTAGGTGCCGCGTCCAATCAGCCCGCGCTCACGCAGATCGGAACGGACGAGGGATCCGAGCAGGTTGTCCTGCTCGTCGACCCAGGCGATCTGTTCGGCGTCCGAGGCGGCGCGATGGGCCGCCTCTCTGGCGTTGTCGCTCATGACTCAGCCCTGGTTGAGCAGTTGACGAAGATCGATCACGGCGGCGTTGGCCCGGGAAATATAGTTGGCCATCACCAGCGAGTGGTTGGCCAGAATGCCGAAACCGCTGCCGTTGAGAATCATCGGGCTCCAGACGGTTTCCTGGGAAGCCTCCAGCTCACGGATGATCTGGCGCACGCTGACCGTGGCGTTCTTCTTCGCCAGCACGTCGGCGAAGTCGACTTCGATGGCGCGCAGCAGGTGCGACAGCGCCCAGGCCTGGCCGCGGGCTTCATAGAACACGTTGTCGATCTGCATCCACGGGGTCTCGACGACTTCCTCGTCGACCTGCGGCACTTCACCCACCGCCGGGACTTCGGTTTTCAGCGCTGTATTCAGTTTGACCCGGCCGACACTGGCCGACAGTCGTTGCGACAGCGAACCAAGACGCGTACCGACGTCGCCCAGCCAGTTGTTCAGGTTGTCGGCGCGGGCGTAGAACAAGGCGTTTTTCTGGGTCGGGTCAGACAGGCGCGCCTGATAACGGCTCAGGGAGTTGATGCCTTCCTGGTATTCCGACTCGCTGGACGGCAGGATCCAGCTCTTGTTGTCGAAGTTGAAGCGCGGTTCGGCCTTGGCCAGATCAGCGTCTTCAGCCGATTGCGACTGCGAGCGGGCGAAGTCCTTGCGCAAGGCACGGGTCAGGTCACGCACCTGGACCAGCACGCCATATTCCCAGCTCGGCATGTTGTCCATCCACAGGCCCGGCGGGAAGCGGTCGTTGGAAATGTAGCCGCCCGGTTTGTTCAGCAGGGTGCCGGCGACAGTCTTGAGGGTTTCGACGGTGGTGTAGCCGACCACCATCTGCTTGCCTTCCTTCTCGGCGGCCAGCTGGGCGTTCTGCGCCACGGGAAACAGGGCCGGCTCCTCGCTCCAGTACCAGCCCAGAGCGATGGTCACCAACAGGTAAATACCGACCAGCGTGGCCAGCGCGCGGCTGAACAACAGGCCGCCCACATAGCTGCGGGCGGCGGATTTCGGCTCGGCGGCACGTTCGGGCGCGCTGCCCGCGCGATTCTTCCAGTCCAGCATGGCGATATCCTTTCAATCTTGGGGTTCAACGGTTCGACAGCAACCATACAACAACGTGCCTCTGCCCCGCACCCGTGAATAATGACAGGCGGTGACGCTTCAGAACCGATTCCGGCAGCTAAGGGATTCCCTGATACGCCTCGCCCCGAAAAATCCTTGTCGACAGGAACGGAAAAAATCGTGAATTCCCGGATTTCAGCTTCTCGCCAACAGCAAAACCCGATCTGCGGATTGCCACGCGACGCCCTGTTCACGGGGGTGTTCCCGACGAGCGGGTTCGAATTGAAACCCAATGGTCACAAACTGAATGGTGACGCACCGCAGATTATTGACGTACGACACTCATGTAACCGGAAAGAGGTGCTAGCATAGAGCCACCAGTCGATCTCAGCATGCACCCTAACTAGTAGTCAGGATATGACCGAGCCAGAAGACCCCAGCCGTGAGCGCCTCAAGCACCACTTTGCCCAGCGGGTAATTCATCAGGCACGTCAGATTCTTGAGATATGGCAGCGCCTGCAACGCAGTGAGTGGTCCACTGCCGACCTCGCCGAACTGAGCGAGGCCAATTTGCGCCTGCTGCGTTTTGCCGAGCGCTTCGAACAGCCCGAGCACACCCAACTGGCTCACCACATCAGCCAGTCGCTGGAAGCGGTGGATGCCAATCGCGGGCGCCTGAGCAGCGGCCTGATCACCGACCTCAACCGTTTGATGCAGCGCTTGTCGCGCACTGGCCTGCGCCATGGCGATCAGCTCGACCAGACCTTTTTGCCGCCCCTGCGCAAACCGATCTACGTGATGCTTCAGGATCACGACCGCGCCGAGCGACTGGCCAAACAACTGGAATTTTTCGGTCTCAGCGCCCAGGCGCTGGACAGTGTGTCGGCGTTTCGCTCGTCGATGGTCGAGCGTCTGCCGGCCGCCATCGTCATGGACGTGGACTTCAGCGGCGCCGGCGTCGGCCTGAAACTGGCGGCCGAGGCCCAGCAGGGTCTGGAAGAACCGTTGCCACTGCTGTTCTTCAGCCTGCACGAAACCGACACCCCGACCCGCCTCGCCGCCGTGCGCGCCGGCGGTCAGGAGTTCCTCACCGGCACCCTCGAAGCCTCGAGCCTGCTGGAGAAAATCGAAGTCCTGACCTGCGTCGCCCAGTACGAACCTTATAAAGTGCTGATCATTGACGACTCCCGCGCCCAGGCGATGCACACCGAGCGCCTGCTCAACAGCGCCGGGATTGTCACCCGCACACTGATCGAACCGATTCAGGCGATGGCCGAGCTGGCGGATTTCCAGCCGGACCTGATCATCCTCGACATGTACATGCCGGCCTGCACCGGCACCGAGCTGGCCAAGGTCATCCGTCACAACGACCGCTACGTCAGCGTGCCGATCATTTATCTGTCGGCCGAAGACGATCTGGACAAGCAGCTCGACGCCATGAGCGAGGGCGGCGACGACTTCCTGACCAAGCCGATCAAGCCGCGCCACCTGATCACCACGGTGCGCAATCGCGCGGCACGCGCGCGCAATCTCAAGGCACGGATGGTCCGCGACAGTCTCACCGGCCTGTACAACCACACGCACATTCTTCAGTTGCTTGAAGACTGCTCATTCCGCGCCCGCCGCGAAAACAAGCCGCTGAGTTTTGCGATGCTCGACATTGACCACTTCAAACGGGTCAATGACAGCCACGGCCATCCCATGGGCGACCGGGTGATCAAGAGCCTGGCGCTGTTCCTCAAGCAACGACTGCGCAAGACCGATTTCATCGGCCGTTATGGCGGCGAAGAATTCGCCATCGTCATGCCTGACACCGATATAGAAGCGGCGCACAAAGTGCTCGACGAAATCCGCCAGCGCTTCGCCGAAATTCATTACCCGGCCCAGCCGCAGGATCTGTGGTGCACGTTCAGCGCCGGGGTGGTGGAAATGCACGACGACTCCGACAGTCTGATGATGGCCAGCCAGGCCGACGAGGCGCTGTACCGCGCCAAGGGTGAAGGCCGCAATCGGGTGCAGACCGCGCGGGACTCAAAGCAAAGTGCCACTTTTTCACCGGAATCCACCGATTCGGTCATAACCCTGTAACAGAACCGCAATAAATTCAGGCGCTTACCATTACTGCCGTTGGTAGCCGTCATGCGCCTGAAGTTGCTCACCAATCTCAACACGCTGTTGCTGGTCGCCGTCTGCGTGGCCCTCGGCGCCACGCTGTGGTGGTCGCAGAAAGCCCTCGAACGCCCGTATCTGTTGATGGAGCGCTACCTCGGGCTGTCCCAGCAATTTCAGAATGAAGTCGCGCGCAACGTCGAAGACTATCTCGGCAGTGGCGATGCCCTGCGCCTGAGCAGTGCCAGCCAGGCCATCGACAGCCTGCAGAAAGAACTCGGCGAGCTGCCACCGGCGCTGGCCGAAACGCTGCGCCCGAGCCTGTCGGGCCTCGAAGAATTCAGCAAGACCGACCTCCTCGCCGCCGGCAAACTGGCCGGTGATCCGCAAGCCTTGCTGTTGCAGGCCGAACGGGAACTGAGTGCCAGCCTCGATCAGCTCAGCACTTATGCCGGCGGCAACGTGGCGTACCTGACACCGTTGCTCGCCGCGTCTCAGCATTTGGGCAAGCTGTCGCTGGCCCGGGACAAACTGGTCAGCAGCGGGCGCAGCGAGCTGGCCGCCGATGTCGAGCGCGAAGTCACCAACATCCGCACCCAGGCCCAGGCAATCGACGCCCTGCCCTTGCTCGGCGTGGTCGCCAGCAGCGAATCCGGCAGCGACGATTTCGCCTCGATGATGGGTATCGAAAGCACTGAAAAGGCAGTCGCCGAAGACGCGGGCGTAGGCCTCAAACGCGACCTCAACAGTTTGCTCAATCGCTACCCGGCAGAACTGGCCCGCACCCGCGACCAGATTCAGAAACGCACCGACCTCAGCACCGCCACCCACCAGAAAATCGCTGCCGTGCAACAAGCCATCGCCGGACTCGAACCAGTGGTACGCGCCCAACACGGCCAGATCCAGAGCGAAGTGCGCCTGATGCAAGGCGTGATGATCGGCCTGATCCTGCTGATCGCCCTGCTGATCGATACCTTGCAGCGACGCCTGGCCCGTACCCTGACCAACCTCGCCCCTGCGCTATCGACCTGGGCCGAAGGTGACTTCAGCCGTGACATTCATCTGGGCAAGACCAACCGCGAACTGCACGACATCGAAGCCTCGCTCAATCGTCTGCGTGCCTACCTGGTGGATCTGGTCGGGACCATTCGCGGCAATGCCGAACAGGTAGCGGGCAGCAGCCGCACCCTGGCGGAACTGAGCAACGACTTGCACAGCGGCGCCGAGCATCAGGCCGGCGATACCGCACTGATCCGTGACTCTCTCAGCGAACTGGAAGCAACCATCCAGCAAGTGGCCGGCGACGCGCGCCAGGCTGCGGACGCCAGCCGTCACGCGGGACTGGCTGTCGAACATGGGCAAAAAGTCATCGGCCAGAGCCTCACCGGCCTGCATGCGCTGGTCGGCGAAGTGCAAGGCAATGCTCAGATGATCGAGCATCTGGCGGAAGAGTCGGCGACCATCGGCGGCGTACTGACGGTGATCCGCTCAATTGCCGACCAGACCAACCTGCTGGCACTCAACGCGGCGATCGAAGCCGCCCGCGCTGGGGAAATGGGCCGTGGTTTTGCAGTGGTGGCCGAAGAAGTCCGCTCACTGGCGCAACGTACCGCCGGCGCCACCGCAGAAATCCAGACCTTGATCGCCGGCCTGCAAACCGCCGCCCGACAATCGGTCGAAGGCATGCGCGCTCAGGTTGAACACGCCGAAGCCACGGCCAATCAGGCGCAATCGGCGGACGGTGCGCTGGACAAGATTGTCGGCGCAATCCAGACCATTTCCGACACGGCAGTGCGCATTGCCGATGTCACCGCGCAGCAAAGTGGCGCGGTCAGCGAAATCCGCGATCACAGCGAACGGATTCACCAATTGGGTGGGGATAACCTGCTGCGCATCGGTGAAGGACGCGAACAGGGGGAGAATCTGCTGGTATTGGGCGGGCAACTGCATACAGCGGTGCAGGCCTTCCGCGTCTGATCGCGATTGTGCCGGGTTTGGCGGCGTGAATGACCGGATCTGATCACTCAGTCACATATTTCGCGCAAACATCGGAGATCGTGCTGGCTATTGCAGAGAACTGGACAGTCACAAAGTCTTTGCGGCATAGTCGCCGGGTTCTGACGAGGCTCACCCATAACAAGGAACACGCAGATGGCAACGCTACTGGTGCTGCACGGCCCCAACCTGAACCTGCTCGGCACCCGGGAACCCGGGACCTACGGGTCGACCACCCTGGCGCAGATCAATCAGGATCTGGAACGCCGCGCCCGCGAAGCCGGCCATCATCTGCTGCACCTGCAAAGCAATGCCGAGTACGAATTGATCGACCGTATCCATGCCGCGCGCAGCGAAGGCGTGGACTTCATTCTTATCAATCCGGCAGCTTTTACGCACACAAGTGTCGCATTACGTGACGCGCTGCTGGGAGTGAGCATCCCATTCATCGAAGTGCATTTGTCCAACGTGCACAAACGCGAACCTTTCCGCCATCACTCTTACTTCTCCGACGTAGCGGTGGGAGTGATCTGCGGCCTTGGCGCCAGCGGTTACCGACTGGCCCTGGAGGCTGCACTAGAGCAGCTTGAACAACAAGCTATACGCCCCTGACCGACCCTTGGGAGTTGATGATTCATGGATATCCGTAAAGTTAAGAAACTGATCGAATTGCTGGAAGAGTCCGGCATCGACGAGCTCGAGATCAAGGAAGGCGAAGAGTCCGTACGCATCAGCCGCCACAGCAAGACCCCGGCGCAGCAGTACTACGCTCCGGCTCCGATGCAGGCTCCGGCCGCTGCACCTGCCGCCGCTGCCGCTCCGGTTGCTGCCGCAGCCGCTCCTGCTGCCGCTGCTGCTCCAGCGCTGAACGGCACCGTTGCCCGTTCGCCGATGGTCGGCACCTTCTACCGCAAGTCTTCGCCAACCTCGCCAGCTTTCGTTGAAGTCGGCCAGACCGTGAAGAAAGGCGACACCCTGTGCATCGTCGAAGCCATGAAGATGATGAACCACATCGAAGCTGAAACCAGCGGTGTGATCGAATCCATCCTCGTCGAAGACGGCCAGCCGGTTGAGTACGACCAACCGCTGTTCACCATCGTTTGAACTGCGGAGAGCCTTTGATGACTGCGAAGTTGGAAAAAGTTCTGATCGCTAACCGCGGTGAGATCGCCCTGCGGATTCTGCGTGCCTGCAAAGAGATGGGCATCAAGACCGTCGCCGTTTACTCCAAGGCCGACAAAGAGCTGATGCACCTGGGTCTGGCAGACGAATCCGTCTGCATCGGCCCGGCTTCTGCCGCGCACTCCTACCTGCACATCCCGGCAATCATCGCGGCCGCTGAAGTGACTGGCGCTACCGCCATCCACCCAGGCTACGGTTTCCTCGCGGAAAACGCAGACTTTGCCGAGCAGGTCGAGAACTCCGGCTTCGCTTTCATCGGCCCGAAAGCCGAGACCATTCGCCTGATGGGCGACAAGGTATCGGCCAAGCACGCGATGATCGAAGCGGGCGTGCCAACCGTTCCAGGCTCTGACGGCCCGCTGCCGGAAGACGAAGAAACGGCGCTGCGCATCGGTCGCGAAGTCGGCTACCCGGTGATCATCAAGGCCGCCGGCGGCGGTGGTGGTCGCGGCATGCGCGTGGTGCACAAGGAAGAAGACCTGATCGCCTCGGCCAAACTGACCCGCTCCGAAGCTGGCGCGGCGTTCGGCAACCCGATGGTCTATCTGGAAAAATTCCTGACCAACCCGCGTCACGTCGAAGTGCAGGTACTGTCCGACGGCCAGGGCAACGCCATCCATCTGGGTGACCGTGACTGCTCGCTGCAGCGCCGCCACCAGAAAGTTCTCGAAGAAGCGCCGGCACCGGGCATCGACGAGAACGCGCGCAAGGAAGTCCTCGCTCGCTGCGTCAAGGCGTGCATCGACATCGGCTACCGTGGCGCCGGCACCTTCGAGTTCCTGTACGAGAACGGTCGTTTCTACTTCATCGAAATGAACACCCGTGTTCAGGTGGAGCACCCGGTTTCGGAAATGGTCACCGGTATCGACATCGTCAAGGAGATGCTCAGCATCGCCGCTGGCAACAAGCTGTCGTTCACTCAGGATGACGTGGTTATCCGCGGTCACTCGCTGGAGTGCCGGATCAACGCTGAAGATCCAAAGACCTTCATGCCGAGCCCGGGTACGGTCAAGCATTTCCACGCTCCAGGCGGCAACGGCGTTCGCGTCGATTCGCACCTGTACAGCGGTTATGCGGTTCCGCCGAACTACGACTCGCTGATCGGCAAACTGATCACTTACGGCGCCACCCGCGACGAAGCCATGGCACGCATGCGCAACGCTCTGGACGAAATCGTGGTTGACGGGATCAAGACCAACATCCCGCTGCACCGTGATCTGACCCGCGACGAAGGCTTCTGCAAAGGGGGCGTGAACATTCACTACCTCGAGCACAAGCTGGCTGGCGACAAGCACTAAGCTCAAGCCCGCACATGACAAGGCCGCCTTCGGGCGGCTTTGTTGTTTCTGCAGGTTTCATCTGCTCACACATTCCCCGCTCCCACAAAACCGTCGCGCTCGCGTAAACTTGCGCGCTTCTCGCAGCCGCCAGGCTGCAATCAATCTTTTTCACAGGTGCCCGCCATGCCTTGGCTGCAAGTCCGTCTCGCCATCAGCCCAGAACAAGCCGAAACCTACGAAGACGCTTTCCTTGAAGTGGGCGCCGTTTCGGTGACCTTCATGGACGCCGAAGATCAGCCGATCTTCGAACCGGAACTCAATACTACCCCGCTGTGGGCGCACACCCACCTGCTGGCCCTGTTCGAGGGCGGCACCGAAGCCGCCCCGGTACTCGCCCATCTGGAACTGCTGACCGGCAGCCCGCTACCCGAGCATCACAGCGAAGTCATCGAAGACCAGGACTGGGAACGCAGCTGGATGGACGGTTTCCAGCCGATGCAATTCGGCCAGCGCCTGTGGATCGTGCCGAGCTGGCACGCCGCGCCGCAACCTGACGCGGTCAACCTGCTGCTGGATCCGGGCCTGGCCTTCGGTACCGGCACCCACCCGACCACCGCCCTGTGCCTGGAATGGCTGGACGGCCAGGATCTGAAAGACTGCAACGTGCTGGACTTCGGCTGCGGCTCGGGGATTCTGGCCATTGCCGCCCTGCTTCTCGGCGCGAAAGAAGCGGTCGGCACCGACATCGACGTGCAGGCGCTTGAAGCTTCCCGCGACAACGCCGGTCGCAACGGCATTGCCGACGAGCTGTTCCCGCTGTATCTGCCGGAAGATCTGCCACAGGTCAAAGCCGATGTGCTGGTGGCCAACATTCTGGCCGGCCCGCTGGTCTCCCTGGCACCGCAACTGTCTGGGCTGGTCAAGTCCGGCGGCCGTCTGGCGCTGTCCGGGATCCTTGCCGAACAGGGCGAAGAAGTCGCCGCCGCCTACGCGCAGGACTTCGATCTTGACCCGATCGCCAATCGTGATGGCTGGGTGCGCATCACTGGCCGTCGGCGCTAGAATGACCGCCTGTTCAATCCGGATCGCCGCATGACCGACAGCTTCGTCACCCAGTGCCCGCATTGCCAAACCAGTTTCCGCGTCAGCCACACTCAGTTGAGCGTGGCCCGCGGGGTGGTTCGTTGCGGCTCCTGCCTGCAAGTGTTCAACGCCGCCAAACAGCTGCTTGAACAACGCGCAGGCAAGGAAGCTGTCACGCCGGTGGCGCCAGCCATTGTCGAACCGGCACCGGTTATCGAAGCGCCGGTCGTCGCCAGACAACCCGAGCCAATCGAACCGCCCGAGCCTCGCGCCATCAGCCAAAAGCAGTGGAGCGCCGCCGAGCTCGATCTTGACAGCCTTGATCTGGACGAAGAACTGGCCCGCCTCGAGCAGCGGGAAATCCAGCCGACCACCGAATTCGGCCGTGCACGCGAGGAATCCCTCAGTGCTCGCCGCGATAGCCATGAACCGGAAGACGAGCCGTGGTCAGGCAGCCTGTTCAGCGAACCGGCGGACGAGCGGACCATCGAGCCTGAGCACACAGCCGAAACGGTCGACTTCGAACCGGCAAAACCGGAACGCACCGAGCCTTCGCTGTCGCTGGAACCGGTAGACCTCGACGACGAGCCCCCCATTCCGCAACTGCGCCTGCACGATCCGATCGATCCTTCCGCCCGCCATGAGCGCCTGTCGGCCAGTGAAGACGTCGACGACGATCTGCCTGCAATCGAAGCTCCACGCAAAAAGCGCGAACGTGACGAACCCGGCGTGCGCGCCGAGGTTTTGCAGGACCTGACCGACGATCCGTTGCAACTGGACTGGCAAAAACGCCGTTCGCCCTGGGGCCGACGTCTGCTGTGGCTGTTGCTGGTATTGCTGGCTGCCGCCGGTCTCGCCGGCCAGTACATTGCCTATCACTTCGACGAACTGGCCCGTCAGGACCAGTACCGCCCATGGTTCCAGCAACTGTGTCCGCAAGTCGGCTGCACCGTGCCGTCCAAAGTCGATATCGCCAAGATCAAGAGCAGCAACCTGGTGGTGCGCAGCCATCCGGAATTCAGCGGTGCACTGGTGGTGGACGCGATCATTTATAACCGCGCCCCGTTCTCGCAACCGTTTCCGCTGCTGGAGTTGCGCTTTGCCGACCTCAACGGCCATCTGATCGCCAGTCGCCGATTCAAACCCGGTGAATACCTCAACGGCGATCTCGAGGGCATGGCGGAAATGCCGCCGCAGACTCCCATTCACATCGCTCTGGACATCCTCGATCCGGGACCGAAAGCGGTGAACTACAGTCTGAGTTTCCACTCCCCCGAGTGAAACACTTCAGCGCTCCAGGATTGACGGCAGTTTTCTGACTTTGCCCTGCGCGACCAAACCGCAGGCAATAACGAAATGACTGTTCAGATTTTGTTCAATTCAGCCTTTATCCAGTCATCGAGAGCGGGTATCATGCCAACCCTTTTTCGAACTCTCATGATCCGGCCCCACTTCAGGGAAGTCCTATGTCGGCGGTACGCATCGGCCCATATACATTGCAGAACGGCTTGATCCTCGCCCCCATGGCGGGTGTCACCGACCAGCCCTTTCGTCAGTTGTGCAAGCGATTGGGCGCAGGGCTTGTAGTCTCGGAAATGGTCACCAGCGACATGAGCCTGTGGAACACCCGCAAGTCGCGCATGCGCATGATCCACGAAGGCGATCCCGAGCCTCGCTCGGTGCAGATCGCCGGTGGCGATGCGCAGATGCTGGCGGATGCGGCCCGGGCCAACGTCGAGCTGGGCGCACAGATTATCGACATCAACATGGGTTGCCCGGCGAAGAAGGTCTGCAACAAGGCTGCCGGCTCCGCGTTGTTGAAGGATGAAGCACTGGTTACCGAGATCCTGCATGCCGTGGTGGCTGCGGTTGATGTGCCGGTAACCCTGAAGATCCGCACTGGATGGGATCGCGACAACAAGAACGGCCTGACCGTGGCGAAAATCGCCGAGCAGGCCGGGATCACGGCGCTGGCGGTGCATGGCCGCACCCGCGCCGACCTGTACACCGGCGAAGCCGAGTACGACACCATTGCCGCGATCAAGCAGGCGGTGTCGATTCCGGTCTTTGCCAACGGCGACATCGTATCGCCGGAAAAGGCCCGCTACGTGCTCGACGCGACCGGTGCCGATGGCCTGTTGATCGGCCGGGCTGCCCAGGGGCGGCCGTGGATTTTTCGTGAGATCGAACACTTCCTGCGTACCGGCGAAAAACTGCCGGCGCCGGAGCTGTCCGAGGTGGAACGCATTCTGCTTGAGCATCTGGCTGCCCTCCACGCCTTTTATGGGGACGTGATGGGCGTACGCATTGCCCGAAAGCATGTGGGCTGGTATCTCGCAACCTTGCCGGGCGCCAAGGAGTTCCGCGCCCGTTTCAATCGTTTGGATGGTACGGAAACACAATGCGCCAACGTTCGGGAGTTCTTCGCCGAACGTTACAAGAGCCTGACAGGGGACGGAGAAGGGGTGGCCGCATGACGATGATGACCGAGACTTTAGTGAGTGGAACAACACCCGTGAGCGACAACGTGAATTTGAAACAGCACCTCAATACCCCGAGCGAAGAAGGCCAGACCCTTCGCGGGAGTGTCGAGAAGGCGCTGCACAATTATTTCGCCCACCTTGAGGGCGCAGCCGTCACGGACGTGTACAACCTGGTGCTCTCCGAAGTCGAGGCTCCCCTGCTCGAAAGCGTGATGAACTACGTCAAGGGTAACCAGACCAAGGCCAGCGAGCTGCTCGGACTCAACCGCGGCACGCTGCGCAAGAAACTCAAGCAGTACGATCTGCTGTAAGCATTCAATCCAACCAGAAAGGCGCCCGCGTAAAACCGGTCGCCTTTTTTGCTGACTTCCCTTGCTTTTGATGGAAATTGAGATGACCGACCAGACTACCCGCCTGCCGATCCGCCGCGCCTTGATCAGTGTTTCCGACAAGACCGGGATCCTCGAATTCGCCAGGGAGCTGGAAGCCCTGGGCGTGGAAATCCTTTCCACCGGCGGGACCTTCAAACTGCTGCAGGACAACGGCGTGGCCGCAGTGGAAGTCGCGGATTACACCGGTTTCGCAGAAATGATGGACGGTCGGGTGAAAACCCTGCACCCGAAAATCCACGGCGGGATCCTCGGTCGTCGCGGTATCGATGACGCGATCATGAACGAGCACGGCATCAAGCCGATCGATCTGGTAGCCGTCAACCTGTACCCGTTCGAAGCCACCATCAGCAAGCCAGGCTGCGACCTGCCGACCGCCATCGAGAACATCGACATCGGCGGCCCGACCATGGTCCGTTCGGCGGCGAAAAACCACAAAGACGTGGCCATCGTGGTGAATGCCGGCGATTACGCCAACGTCCTGGAAAACCTCAAGGCCGGCGGCCTGACCTACGCTCAGCGTTTCGACCTGATGCTCAAGGCGTTCGAACACACCGCTGCCTACGACGGCATGATCGCCAACTACATGGGCACCGTGAACCAGACTGCCGAAACCCTGAGCACTGAAGGTCGCAGCGAATTCCCGCGCACCTTCAACAGCCAGTTCATCAAGGCCCAGGAAATGCGCTACGGCGAGAACCCGCACCAGAGCGCGGCGTTCTACGTTGAGGCCAAGCCTGCCGAAGTCGGCATCGCCACCGCGACCCAGCTGCAAGGCAAAGAGCTGTCGTACAACAACGTGGCCGACACCGACGCCGCGCTGGAATGCGTGAAGAGCTTCGTCAAACCGGCCTGCGTGATCGTCAAGCACGCCAACCCGTGCGGCGTGGCCGTGAGCCCGGACGCCGAAGGCGGCATCCGTCAGGCCTACGAACTGGCCTACGCCACCGACACCGAATCGGCGTTCGGCGGCATCATCGCCTTCAACCGTGAACTGGATGCCGAGACCGCCAAGGCGATCGTCGAGCGTCAGTTCGTCGAAGTGATCATCGCGCCGAGCGTCAGCGAAGAAGCCCGCGCCATCGTTGCTGCCAAGGCCAATGTGCGCCTGCTGGCCTGCGGCGAGTGGTCGGCGGATCGCGTTCCGGCCTGGGACTACAAGCGCGTGAACGGCGGCCTGCTGGTCCAGAGCCGCGATATCGGCATGATCGGCGCCGACGACCTGAAAGTGGTGACCAAACGCGCCCCGACCGAACAGGAAATCAACGACCTGATCTTCGCCTGGAAAGTGGCCAAGTTCGTCAAATCCAACGCCATCGTCTACGCCAAGAACCGTCAGACCATCGGTGTCGGCGCCGGCCAGATGAGCCGCGTGAACTCGGCGCGTATTGCTGCGATCAAGGCTGAACACGCCGGTCTGCAAGTCGCAGGTTCCGTAATGGCATCCGACGCGTTCTTCCCGTTCCGCGACGGCCTGGACAATGCGGCCAAGGTCGGTATCACTGCGGTGATCCAGCCGGGTGGTTCGATGCGTGATGCTGAAGTGATTGCTGCTGCTGATGAAGCCGGTATCGCCATGGTGTTCACCGGAATGCGTCATTTCCGCCACTAATCAGACAACGGCCGCACTGAAGCCGGCATCTGCTGCGTTGGAGCCGACCTCGATGATGCTCATTGCCAAAAGGCAACTCCGCTCACCGAGGTCGACTCCGCCTTGCATCTACCGACTTCATTGCGACCTCCTGGAGCGTGAAGCGCTTCAGGTTCTAAAACAGAATTAGCGTCATCCGAGGTTTTTGAAATGAATGTTTTGATTATTGGCAGCGGTGGCCGCGAACACGCCCTGGCCTGGAAAGTGGCTCAGGATCCGCGTGTGCAGAAGGTTTTCGTCGCCCCGGGCAACGCCGGCACCGCGATTGAAGCCAAGTGCGAAAACGTCGCCATCGATGTGCTGGCTCTCGAGCAACTGGCTGACTTCGCCGAGAAGAACGTCTCCCTGACCATCGTCGGCCCGGAAGTACCGCTGGTTGCCGGCGTCGTCGATCTGTTCCGCTCCCGTGGCCTGGACTGCTTCGGCCCGACCGCTGGTGCTGCGCAGCTGGAAGGCTCGAAAGCCTTCACCAAGGATTTTCTGGCGCGCCACAAGATTCCGACCGCCGACTACCAGAACTTCACCGAGATCGAGCCGGCCCTGGCCTATCTGCGTGAAAAAGGCGCGCCGATCGTGATCAAGGCCGACGGCCTGGCCGCCGGCAAAGGCGTGATCGTCGCCATGACCCTGGCCGAAGCCGAAGACGCCGTGCGCGACATGCTCGCCGGCAACGCCTTCGGCGACGCCGGTTCCCGCGTCGTGATCGAAGAGTTCCTCGATGGCGAAGAAGCCAGCTTCATTGTCATGGTCGACGGCAAGAACGTCCTGCCGATGGCCACCAGCCAGGACCACAAACGCGTCGGCGACGGCGACAGCGGCCCGAACACCGGCGGCATGGGTGCCTACTCCCCGGCTCCGGTGGTCACTGCCGATGTGCACCAGCGCGTGATGGATCAAGTAATCTGGCCGACCGTGCGCGGCATGGCCGAGGAAGGCAACGTCTACACCGGTTTCCTGTACGCCGGTCTGATGATCGACAAGGCCGGTAATCCAAAGGTCATCGAGTTCAACTGCCGTTTCGGCGATCCGGAAACCCAACCAGTGATGCTGCGTCTGCAGTCGAGCCTGGTGTTGCTGGTCGAAGCGGCCCTGGCCCAAGCCCTGGATAAAGTCGAAGCGCAGTGGGATCCACGTCCGAGCGTCGGCATCGTGCTGGCCGCCGGCGGTTACCCGGGCGATTACGCAAAGGGCGCGACGATCAACGGTCTGGACGCTGCCGCGAGCCTGGAAGGCAAGGTCTTCCATGCGGGCACCGCGCTCAAGGACGGCAACGTCGTGACCGCCGGTGGTCGGGTGCTCTGCGCTACCGCCATGGGCGCCAGCGTGGGCGCAGCCCAGGAGCAAGCCTACAAACTGGCCAAGGCTATCGACTGGGAAGGCTGCTTCTACCGCTCCGACATCGGCTACCGTGCCATTGCCCGTGAACGTGGCGAAACCCGCTAATAAGCTACGCTGTGTTTCCGGCAAGGACTCATCGCCCTTGCCGGACTGTTCCGACGCTGCGCATCGTTATATTCTGGCATCAACCTACGAAGGGATTTCGCCGTGCGCTGGCTCAGGATTGCCATAGGCTTCACCGTCACCTTGCTGACCTTGCTCTGCATGCTCCCGGCCCAGGCCGCGCAAGGCAGTGGCTGGTCGATATTGCTCGACGATCAGGGCAACCTCCAGCTGAGCGATATCCGCTCCGCCCGCTACACCAATCAATTCAGCCCCATCGAGCTTGACCGCCTCACCGCGGCCGAACCCGATGGCGCGTTATGGCTGCGCTTCAAACTGGCCCCCGGCAAGCACGAACAAGTGCTGCGAATCTTCGCCCCCGACCTGTCGCATCTGAACCTGTACGTGATGGAAGGCGAACGACTGATCGAGCAACGGGAAACCGGTACTGCCCAGGCGCAGGCCGAACGCCCCCTGCCCAGCAGCGACTTCCTGCTGCCGCTGCCACAAAGCGACAAATCCCTCGACGTCTACCTGCGGCTGGTATCCGAGCACCAGTTGCGCCCGTACATCACTCTGCAATCGGCGGTGATGGGCGCGGCCAACCACAACCAGACGCTGATCTACGGACTGCTGTTCGGCTGCCTCGGCATGCTGATCCTGCACAACCTGATCCGTTACGCCTACACCCGTTCGCGCAGCAGTCTGTGGCTGGCAGTGTGCGAAGGTCTGCTGAGTCTGAGCCTGTTGCTGCTGCTCAACCTGGCCGGCCCGTGGTTGCCGAACTGGCACGCGATCCAGACCCCCGGCGCGTATCTGGCCCTGTTGCTGACCGCCCCGTCCGGCCTGATGTTCGCCTACCGCTTCTTCGCCCCGCTCGGCGAACACCCGCTGAACAAACTGTTGCTGGGCGACATCCTGTTCATCGTGATCTGCAGCCTGCTGTTACTGTTCGTCAATACGTTGCCGCTGAACATCATCACTTACGCATTGGTGGCCCTGGCGGGCCTGAGCATGCTGCTGGTCGGGTTCTATCACTGGCAGAAAGGCTACCGCCCTGCCCGGCTGTTCGTTGCCGCGATGGTGGTTTTCAACATCGGCACGCTGATCATCCTCCCCGCATTGCTTGGACTGACCCTGGTAGCACCGCAGGGCCTGATCATGACCCTGATGGGTTTCATCTGCATCAGTGGCCTGCTGATGAGCATTGCCCTCGGAGAGCGCCAGCGCAGCATCACCGAAAGCCGTTTCAGCATCAGCCGCGACCTCGCCGCGAGCAATGCGGAGATCAACGCCAAAGCCGAATTCCTGGCCAAGATCAGCCACGAGATCCGCACTCCGATGAACGGCGTGCTGGGCATGACCGAACTGCTGCTCGGCACGCCGCTGTCGGTCAAGCAGCGAGACTATGTGCAGACTATCCATAGCGCCGGCAACGAACTGCTGACCCTGATCAACGAGATCCTCGACATCTCCCGGCTCGAGTCCGGCCAGATCGAGCTGGACGACGTGCAGTTCGATCTCAACGCGCTGATCGACGACTGCCTGAGCATCTACCGCGCCAAGGCCGAACAGCAGAACGTCGAACTGATCAGCTTCATCCAGCCGCAAGTACCACGGGTGATCAGCGGTGACCCGACCCGCTTGCGCCAGACGCTGCTGAGCCTCCTGGAAAACGCCCTGAAGAAAACCGAAGAAGGCGAAGTGCTGGTGGTTGTCGCCCTCGATGAACGCAGTGTCAAACCACGGCTGCGGATTGCCGTGCAGGACAGCGGTCAGCCAATGGATCAGGAAGAACGCGATGCGCTGATGCACGCCGAACTGCACAGCAAGCATTTCCTCTCGGCCAACCGACTGGGCGGCAATCTCGGGCTGGTGATCGCACGACAACTGATTCGCCTGATGCACGGAGAGTTCGGTATCAAGAGTGGTGGTACTCAGGGCAGCACGCTGTGGCTGACCTTGCCACTGGATCCCGATCGCCTGGAGCACCCGACCTCCGATCTCGACAGTCCTCTGCAAGGTGCGCGGGTGCTGGTGGTCGACGACAACGAAACCTGCCGCAAGGTGCTGGTGCAGCAATGCAGTGCCTGGGGCCTGAACGTCAGCGCCGTGCCGTCAGGAAAGGAAGCGCTGGCCCTGCTGCGCACCAAGGCGCATCTGCGCGACTATTTCGATGTGGTCCTGCTGGATCAGAACATGCCCGGCATGACCGGCATGCAACTGGCCGCCAAGATCAAGGAAGACCCGAGCCTGAACCACGACATTCTGCTGATCATGCTCACCGGCATCAGCAACGCGCCGAGCAAGATCATCGCGCGTAACTCGGGGATCAAACGTATCCTGGCCAAACCGGTGGCCGGCTACACCCTCAAGACCACGCTGGCCGACGAACTGAACCAGCGCAACCGGGGCCAGGCCGTATTCCAGCCACAACCGACCGGCCCGGCCACGGCCGTCAAGGTTCCGAGCGATTTCCGCATCCTCGTCGCCGAAGACAACACGATTTCCACCAAAGTGATCCGCGGCATGCTGGGCAAGCTCAACCTGCAGCCCGACACCGCCAGCAATGGCGAAGAAGCCTTGCAGGCAATGAAAGCCCAGCGCTATGACCTGGTACTGATGGACTGCGAAATGCCGATCCTCGACGGTTTTTCCGCGACCCAGCAGCTGCGGGCCTGGGAAGTCGGCAACCAACGCATCCGCACGCCGATCGTCGCCCTCACCGCGCACATCCTTGCCGAGCACAAGGAGCGCGCGCGCCAGGCCGGCATGGACGGGCACATGGCCAAACCGGTGGAACTGTCGCAACTGCGCGAATTGATCGAACACTGGGTTGCCCAGCGTGATCAACAGAACCGCGCAACAACCCAACCGTCGTAAGCCGACAGACCCGATAGCGCCTGATAGACTGCCCACGACTTTCCCGCCAGCGAGCCTGCGCCATGCTCCACGTGTTATTCAGCGTTTACCTGAAGATGCTGGTGCTCTACAGCCCGTTCTTCGTGTTGTCCTGCTTTATCAGCCTGACCCGCGGTTATTCGCGCAAGGAACAACGTCGCCTGGCGTGGAAAGTGGCGATTGCCACGCTGGTGTCCAGCGTCCTGCTTTATCTGTTCGGCCGAGTGATTTTCGATGTATTCGGCATTACCGTGGACGCATTCCGTATCGGTGCCGGCAGTGTGCTGTTCATCTCAGCGCTGGGCATGGCCCAGGGAAAGTCGGCGGTGCAAGCCGATAACGTGCAGCAGGACGTAACCATCGTCCCGCTGACCATTCCCCTGACGGTTGGCCCCGGCACCATCGGTGCACTCCTGGTGATGGGCGTGAGCCAGCCCCATTGGGACGACAAACTCACAGCGATCCTCAGTATCGCGCTGGCCAGTTTCACGGTGGGCGTGGTGCTCTACCTGTCGAACCGCATCGAGCGGATCCTCGGAGACCAGGGTTTGCAGATTGTCAGCCGGCTGATGGGGTTGTTTGTCTGTGCCTTGGCGGCCCAGATCATATTTACCGGCATCAAGGGCTATCTGGTGCCCTGAATCTGGCGTCGCGCAAAATCCAGGCAACCAGACCATTCAGATCAAACAAAAAAGTCGTGAACCTACCGTTCTCGACCACGCACCCGCACCTGACCTGTTTTCACATTGGACCCGAAAACACACCGATTTCGATGCACGCGGGTTGCGGCTCTTGGGCCAGCCATTCGATCGTGTCTTGCCGGAATGCTTCAAACTGATCCTGATTGAAACGCGCCGCATAAGCACGACGAGTGGCGTGTCGACCGGAAACCGGCAACACCCTCCCTTTTCCGGCTTGTTCCCGAGTGTTGAACGACACGGAAACGATGCTGAGAATCCCGTTGTCCTCAACGATCCCGACCATTGCCCTGAGCCACGACGTCTGAGCGTCACTCACCAGGCTATGCTGACCAAGCCGCTCGGGCAATTCTCCACGTCTGGATACTGAAGCCAGCGCCTCCAATGCAGCCGAAATCACAGCAGTCTGGTGACCAGGCAATCGCAATTCAGCCACTTGCCCGATAGCGGCCCTTGCTGAAAGAGATTGCCCTTCGACCGTCGGCACCTGATCCATCTCCTGAGCAAACAGACTCCAGCCACAGGCAGTCAGCATGTCTGAGTGGGTATCGAACCATTGTTCGTCATTCAGCTCTCCCGGAAAATCCTCATCCGCCGCCAGCGTGGCGAAAGCCACCGTATCCAGCACATCTTTTTTAATGGCGGGAGACAGCGCCTGCGATACCGCCAGGACGACACCCGCATTTACATATAACGAGTAAGTCATCTGTTTCACTCCGCAACAAGGCTGGCGATTACATTCGCCAGCCTTCGCAACCATTGGTTAATTTTTCTTGCGTCGTTCAAAACGCTTGCTCAATGCCGCCTTGAAGTGTTCGCCCAAGTACTCTTCCAGGTCAGCTTTCAATTCCGAGTAACGCAGAGGATTGAAAGTAAGATAGGCGCTGCCGCGAAAGATTTTTCGTCCAGAAGCTTTCCAGTTAAAAAACAGCGGCGAAACTCCAGTTTCAATTCCCGAGCTATCTATCGACGACAGGGAAGTCAGAATAATACCGTTCGCCAGTTGGTCGCACGGCAAGACTGCCATCCTGACACCTTTGTCTTTTGTCACTTCACGATTATAAAGATTGATAGCCTCGGACTCTTTCTTCAAGGAGTCGAGTGTTGTATCAGCGATTGCCGAAAGCACTGTAGCACCCGGAATCGCAGCTTTTGCAGCCGCAACGCCCGACTTGACGATATCCACTACAACATTATCCATTGTCAGCGTCGTGGAGTTCTTTTCATAAACCGTGTAGCCGGAATCCGCAACAAAACACCCCAAGTCATCCATGCATTTCAAGAATGCCTGGTACCACTTTTCCGGATTGTATCCAGGCACCTCAAAATTCGCCTCGAGCTTAGCGAACTTGATCAGATTCTCGATAATAGCCATGTTCTCGAGGGTAATATTTTCGCCATAACCCACCAGCGTGTTCGCGAGAACAACAGCATCGAGCTCCTTGGTCGGGCTGGCCGGATCAACCGTGGATAACGCCCTGGCACGAACGCCCATGAGTTCAGCACCCAGCTCCTGACGCTTGGCGATACGTGCCTTTACCAACGACACAGATTGCTCGATCTCTTTTGTATTTTCCATTACGACTCCAACCCCATAATCCATTAATGTTTTTTTGCGCTCACTATTCAAACGCAAAACCAAACTAACTCACAGACATCCAAACGAACACCGTCAACTTGATTCAACATATTAACTTTCACGCACAGCCCTAAAAAACCAAAACACTTACAATTATTACATTTCAAACACTACCCAGGATTTGCAAAATGCGCCTCACATCAAAAATGCCATTGGACAACCGAGAAAACCATGAACAACGAGACTCCAACAGGCGCACTCACTCAACACAACATTATTTCCTGCATCGACAACTTGTCGCTGCAAGACTATAACGACTTGACTGACTGCACCCGGGTCGCCACCCGTTCAGCCGACATGGCCCACAACCGCTATGCCGATTCTGAATTCTGGCTGGAAGAATATTTACGCACGTTAATGTATCTGGGCTGGAAGCTTCATCAGGGAACTGTCACGACCAGAACAACTACGGTGCTTGACGGAAGCATCGCCGACTTTCTGGTACTCAGCGCGGAGAAAATGAATGATGTCCGTCAGGCCAACGCGATGATTGACACGCTGGATGCCTTGAAACCCAACAAACCCGCAGTACTTTCGCTCGATAACGAGAGTCGTAGAGGCCAGCGCTTTCAAGTCGCACCCACTCGGTATGACTCAAACGGCGACCTGCACCTGGCCATTTTCAATATTGAGCTGGTTGCCAACGTCGAGCAGAACAGTTTCCTGTTTTGGTCCTGGAACAGAAATTCCGCAAAGCTCATTCAGCGCAGTGCGTTTCTTAAACTCAATCGAAGCGAACTCGACGCACAAAGACGGCAAATGGAAGACGCACTTTCAAAGATTACGGCAAGCCGTTTCGCATTGAGGAAATCGCGGCAATAAACCTGCCAGGCAACAACCGACAAGGCCGCAAATATTCAATTTGCGGCCTTGTCGGTTGTTGCCTGGTGTTCCCTGAAAGCCAGGGGCATCAGCCTGCCGGTTTTTCCCCGTACCAGCGCGGCGTATACACCCACTCCCCGCCTTCGGCACGCGGGAAGGTGCAGGTGGTGGATGAGCCGATCAACACCATGGTGCGCATGTCCACCTGATCCGGCGTCAATGCACCCAGCGTCGTGGAGCGCAGGGTCTGTCCTGGCCGGCCAATGTCACGTCCCAGCACCACGGGCGTTTGCGGCGCACGATGTTGCGCGACGATTTCCAACGCTCGCCCCAGTTGCCACGGACGGGCGCGGGAGATCGGGTTGTAGAACGCCAATGCCAGATCGGCCTCGGCAGCGAGATCCAGACGCTTTTCGATGATCGACCACGGTTTGAGGTTGTCCGACAGGGACATGACGCAGAAATCGTGACCCAGCGGCGCACCCGCCTGAGCGGCGGTGGCGAGTGAGGCGGAAACCCCCGGCAGGATTTCCAGATCGACGCTGTGCCATGCCGGATCCGTCGACTCGTGCAGCGCTTCGAGCACCGCCGCCGCCATGGCGAACACACCCGGATCGCCCGACGAAACCACAATCACCGAACGCCCCTCGGCGGCCAGCCTGAAAGCATGGCGGGCACGCTGCATTTCTTCGCGGTTGTCGGTGCAGTGCTGCACCTGGTCATCGCGGAACGGGCCGGCCATGCGCACATAGGTTTCGTAACCCAGTACGTCGGTGGCTCGGGCCAGTTCGGCTTTCACCGCCGGCACCATCAGCTCCGCGGCACCTGGGCCGAGGCCGATGACAGCCAGACGTCCGCGCGGGCGACCGATCTGCGAAACATCCAGCGGTTGTTCGGCCACGGCGATGGCGAGGTCGTGGGATGTTGTGATGATTCGAGCGTCGGGGACGGCATGGTTTGCCAGCTCCGCGATGTCACTCGCTGACGCAACAAAGCGCAGCGGCACCGCCAGTTCAAGCGCCGCTTCACGCAATGCCGGGCTGGCCATCTGAACGTCAGCCGCCACCAGACAGGCCAGCGATTGAATCGCCACACCGGACTGCAGCAACGCATCGCGAATGGTGCCCGGCAGGTCAGTCACTTCTGAACCGACCGCAACCGCCACGCTGCGTGGATAAATCAACAACTCACAGGAACTCGCTGCACGGGCATCACTGCCGACATGAATCGAGCGCTGCGCCTGTGGATCTTCCGGCAACTGCGCCTGAGCCAGCCAAGGTGCGGCGCCGTCGATGCGCACGCTGTGACCGGCGAGCAGGTCGGAGACAAAGCGTTTGCCCTGCTCCAGATCGCCGAGGGCATAACCGCCGGGCGGGTTGAGCAGGCATGTGCCGAAGCGCAATTCGCCGCTGGTGGTAATTGCCGCCGCCACTTCAAGCGCAGCCGCGATTTCGCGAGCCATGACATTCACCCCGCCAAGGCCGCCGAGCAGCGGCACCACGGCACTGCCGTCTTCAGACACGGCGAGCACCGGTGGCTCGACGCCTTTCTCCAGCAGCAGTGGCGCCAGGGTGCGAATGACGATACCCGCCGCGCACAGGGCAATGATCGGTGTGTCCAGCTGATAAAGCTCGCGCAGGGTCGCACCGAACTCGCTGTAAGTCAGGTCGGCGCCTTCCACGCGCCCTTTCAGTCCGTGAACCTGTGCGGCCGGATAGACCTGTTGAAGGCGACGGGCCGTGCCCAGCGCGCCCTGGCCGAGAATGACGATGGCCGGTGTGGAATGAGTCATCAGCCTTGCCACCGTTCGCCGGGAACAATGATCAGCGAGAAGTACGGCGACGACATCGGCTCGACCTCATCCAGCGGCACGATCTTCTGGTTGGCCATGGTCGCGCGCTCGACGTACAGCGCGCGTTCGGCCAGGCCCAGCTCTGCCAACACGTCGCGCACCTTCGGGAAGTTGCGGCCCAGCTTCATGATCACCGCCGCATCGGCATCGGCCAGACGACGCTTGAGCTCGTCATGAGGCAGCACGCCGGACAGCACCGACAGGCTCTGATTGCGATACACCAGCGGTGCGCCCAGCACCGAAGCGCCGCCGAGCATCGAGCAGACACCCGGCACCACTTCGGCTTCGTAACGGCTGGCGAGGCGATCGTGCAGGTACATGTAGGAGCCGTAGAAGAACGGATCACCTTCGCAGATCACCGCCACGTCGCGACCGGCATCCAGATGCGCAGCGACTTCCTCTGCCGCTTCATCGTAGAAATCGCTGATCACCTGTTCATAGGACAGCGGTGCCGGCAGCACTTCGGTGGTCACCGGGTACACCAGCGGCAACAGATTCTGCGCATCCTGCAGGTGCGCTTCGATGATGCCGAACGCGTTGCCCTTCTTGCCCTTGGCCACGAAATACGCCACCACCGGCGACTCGCGCAGCAGGCGCAATGCCTTGACGGTAATCAGTTCCGGATCACCGGGGCCGACGCCCAGGCCGATCAAACGTCCCTTGGCCTGCATCATTCGATCTCCGTGGCGAGGGCATTGACTGCAGCGGCGGCCATGGCGCTGCCGCCGAGGCGGCCCTGCATGATCACGAACGGCACGCCACGGCTGTTCGCCGCCAGCTCGGCCTTGGATTCGGCAGCGCCGACGAAGCCCACCGGGAAACCAAGGATCAGCGCCGGTTTCGGGGCGCCGGCGTCGAGCATTTCCAGCAGATAGAACAGCGCGGTCGGCGCATTGCCGATCACCACAACGCTGCCTTCAAGGTGCGGGCGCCACAGTTCCAGAGCCGCTGCCGAGCGAGTGTTGCCCAGCTCACGTGCCAGCTCCGGCACGCTGTCGTCGCGCAGGGTGCAGATCACTTCGTTGTTGGCCGGCAGACGCGCACGGGTCACGCCTTCGGAAACCATCCGCGCATCGCAGAGGATCGGCGCGCCAGCGGCCAGCGCATCGCGCCCGGCCTTGCCCGCGCCTTCGGAGAATTGCAGACCGTCGATGGATTCGACCATGCCGCAGGCGTGGATCACCCGCACCGCGAGTTTTTCCAGGTCGGCCGGGATGCGCGAGAGGTTGGCCTCGCTGCGAATGATCGCGAAGGAGTTGCGATAGATCTCCTGACCGTCGCGGATGTAATCAAGCATCAAGGGGGCTCCGTGAGCGGGCGGCGAGCAGGGTCGCGGCCGCTTCGATAGTAAGGTTGTGAGCGTGCAGCGCGCCGAAACCGGGCTGTGCTGCATCGCGAAAATAGAGATCGTAGTGACCGGGAGCGACCGCCAGCAGAGTCACTGCAGCCCGGTGCGCGGCGGCGCAGGAGCGCGGGCAGCCGGACAGGTGTACATCCATGGCGTGTGGCAACAGCGTAGCCAGAAGGCGGGCATCGTGTTTGGTGTCGGCCAGGCCTTTGCCGCAACCGTTGGAGCCGGTGCAGGCGATCAGGTGTGACAGAGGGTCTTCGGTCTGGGTCAGCAGGTTCAATTTGCCCAAAGCATCGAGCACTTGGACTGAGTCCACTTCCCGCACATTGGACAGCAACAGACTTTGCCAAGGGGTGAAACGCAGGCTCCCGTCGCCAAAGGTTCTGGCCAATTGCGCGGCGCCACGCAGCATCTGCGGATCGAGACGACCGAGCGCCGGTGCGGCACCGACATAGACCAGACCTGCCGTTTGCTGAGGGTGGATGCCGAGGTGCAAACCTTCTGGTCCGGCTTCGCGCTGCCAATCAGTGGCGGCTTTGAGATTGATCCGCTGACCGAGTTTTTCCAGGAACACCGGCGCCGGGCATTCATCCAGCAGATGGCGCATTCGCGCCTGCTCGGGACGGGCCAGATCGAGGAACAGTTCCAGCACCGCCACCACCAGCGCATGTCCGTCCGCAAGCAGCACGGCAGCCAGCGGCCGATCCGTCGGGCAACCCGCCAGACCAAACGCCAACAGCGTATCGCCGTGATCGTCGTATGCCGACAACCACAGATCGTGGGGATGTTCGAGCATCGCCAGCGCTTCACCGCCGTCCAGTTGCACGGCGAACTTGGCGCTCAGCTCATGGAAACGCGGATGGCTTTGCAGGGTCTCGAGGATCTGCCCGGCCAGTGGACGGGTATCGAAGCGCATCTGTCGGTCGATGCCGGCAGCCGGGCTGAGCATCAGGTTGCGCACGTCGTCGCCCGCCGCGGTTCGCGGCCCGAGACCGGCGGCCAGCAGACTGTCGATCAGCGCGGCGGACTGGTCGCCGATGCCGCGAATCTGCAGATTGCCCCGGTTGGTCGCCTCGATCGCCCCGCCGGCAAACCGCTCGGCGGCGTTGGCCACCGCATCCGCCTGATCGGCCGTGATCGAACCGCCATCGAGCTTGATCCGGCAGATACCGCCATCCAGCGCCTGGACGATACGCAGCAACCCCGGACAGGCCGAGGGGCGTATGGCGTTGGACATCGGGCGTTCGTTCAAGGGCTGGCAGCTCTGTGGGAAAGGCGCTTCGCGGGCGAAGGCGCGGTATTATGCCTGCTTTGTCCGACGGCATGAAAAGTCTGCCCGTCGGAACGGCGCGTTTGCGGACACTTTTTTGAGGGGCTACAGATGTCACCCTGGCTGACAGTAGTAGGAATCGGTGAAGACGGCTTCAAGGGCCTGGGCAAGAATGCCCGGCGCGCCCTGCTGGGCGCTTCGCGGATCATCGGCGGTCAGCGTCAGCTCGATCTGTTACCGGTGTGCATCCGTGGCGAGCGCCAGTTGTGGCCGAGCCCGTTTTCCCTGGCCCCGGTTCTCGAACGGCGTGGCGAAGCGGTGTGTGTGCTGGCCAGTGGTGATCCGATGTTCTACGGCGTTGGCGCAAGCTTGGCGCGGCAGGTTCCGGACAGCGAAATGCGGGTGCTGCCGGCGCCGTCCTCGTGTTCGCTGGCGGCCGCCCGGCTGGGATGGCCGTTGCAGGAGGTCAGCATTCTTTCGCTGGTGGCCCGCCCGCTGGCGGCCCTCAATGGTCAGTTGTCCAGCGGCGTGCGCCTGCTGCTGCTGAGCAATGACGGACAGAGCCCGGCCGCCGTTGCGGCATTGCTGCGCGAGCGTGGATTCGGCCCCAGTCGCCTGAGCGTTCTGGAGCATCTGGGCGGCAGCGCCGAACGCCGGATCGATGGCACCGCCAACGACTGGAACGATCCGGTCATTGCCGATCTCAACGTGATCGCCATCGAGTGCCTCGCCGATCCGAAGACACCGCGCCTGTCGCGCCTCGCCGGCCTGCCGGACTCGGCCTTCAAACATGACGGGCAATTGACCAAACGCGACGTGCGCGCCATCACCCTCGCCCGCCTCGCCCCGACACCCGGCGAACTGCTGTGGGACGTCGGCGCCGGCAGCGGTTCGATCGGCATCGAGTGGATGCGCGCTCACCCAAGCTGTCGCGCCCTGGCCATCGAGGCTGACGACGGTCGACAACAGTTGATTGAACACAACCGCGATGCACTGGGAGTTCCCGGCCTGCAACTGATTCGCGGCAGTGCCCCGCTGGCCCTCGCCGGGCTGGAACGTCCGGACGCGATTTTCATCGGCGGCGGCGTGACCCGTGAAGGCGTGCTCGACACCTGCTGGGAACAACTCAAACCCGGCGGCCGACTGGTGGCCAACGCCGTAACCCTGCAAAGCGAAATGACCTTGATGAGCTGGCGCGAACGCCACGGCGGCGAACTGACCCGCATCCACATCGCCCAGGCGCAGCCGCTGGGCGAGTTCGACACCTGGCGCCAGGCCTTGCCGATCACCCTGCTCGATCTGGTCAAACCCCTCGATGCGTGACGAAACCGCCGAACAACCCGCGCCCCTGCGCAGCGGCCTGACCACCGGCAGCTGCGCCACGGCCACCAGCCTCGCCGCCGCGCGCCTGTTGCTCGGTGGCGTAGTAGCGGACGCCGTGCAGATCGTGTTACCCAAGGGCAAGCAGGTGCAGATGCGCCTGGAGTTCTGCCGGCTGACCGAGAACGGCGCCGAAGCCGGAACGATCAAGGACGCCGGCGACGACCCGGACGTGACACACGGCGCCCTGCTCTACTCCCGCGTGCAGCTGATGGCCGAGCCAGGCATCCGCTTCATCGCCGGCAAAGGCGTCGGCACCGTCACTCGGCCGGGGCTGGTGCTGGGCGTCGGCGAACCGGCGATCAACCCGGTGCCGCGCAAGATGATCAGCGATCACCTGACGCTGCTCGCTGAAGAATCCGGCTATCGCGGCGGCTTCGAGGTGACGGTCAACGTCGAGGGCGGCGAAGCTCTGGCATTGAAAACCATGAACCCGCGCCTGGGCATTCTCGGCGGCCTGTCGATCCTCGGCACCAGCGGCATCGTCCGGCCGTTTTCCTGCGCGGCGTACATTGCCTCGATCCATCAAGGCATCGACGTGGCAAAAACCAACGGCTACCTGCACATTGCCGCCTGCACCGGCAACGCCAGCGAAGACACCATGCGCCGGGTTTACGAGCTGCCGGAAATCGCCCTGATCGAAATGGGCGACTTCGTCGGCGCGGTACTCAAGCACCTGCGCAAAGTCCCTGTGGATAAACTCAGCCTGTGCGGCGGCTTCGGCAAGATCAGCAAACTGGCGGCCGGGCACATGGATTTGCACTCGCGCCATTCGAGCATCGACCTGCCGCAACTGGCCGAATGGGCGGCAGCAGTTGGCGCCGACGATGCGTTGCAGCAAGCCATTCGCGGGGCGAACACCAGTCAGCAGGCGCTGGCGATGGCCAGTGCGGCGGGTGTTGCCCTGGGTGATGAGGTCTGCCGTCACGCCCTGGAGTTCGCCCGCAGCGTGGTGCCGGCGCAGGTGCAGGTCGAGGTGTTTGCGATTGATCGTCAGGGCGGCATCGTCGGCCATGCGGGGGCTTTTGCATGAAACGGATTCTGTTGCTGGGCGGCGTGACTGAAGCGTTGGCCATCGCGCGCACTTTGGGGCCGGAACACATTTACAGCCTGGCCGGAGTGGGCCGGGTGCCGACTGATCTGACGTGTCAGGTGCGCGTCGGCGGCTACGGCGGTGCCGAAGGGCTGGCGCAGTTCATTCGCGATAAAGGCATCGATCTGCTGCTCGACGCGACCCATCCGTATGCCGCACAAATCAGCCACAACGCCGCCACCGCTGCACAACTCACCGGCATACCCTGCTGGGCCCTGCGCCGCCCGGCATGGCAACCGCAGCCGGGCGATGACTGGCGCGAAGTCGCCGACTGGGCCGAACTGATCACCGCCCTCGAACCCTTCCGCCGTCCCCTGTTCACCCTCGGCCGCGAACCGCTGCAACACCTCGAAGAAATCCCCGCGCACCAGTTCTGGACCCTGCGCGCCCTCGACGTCTACCCCGGCAACGAACGCTGCGAAGTCATCGGCGCCCGTGGGCCGTTTCTGCTGGAGGATGAACGGGCACTGTTCGAACGCCGGCAGATCGACGTGCTGATCAGCAAGAACAGCGGCAGCACCGCAACCGAGCCGAAGCTGGACGTGGCGCGAGCGCTTGGGGTGCCGGTGATGGTGTTGAAGCGGCCGGTGTTGGCGGGGGTTGATCGGGAGTTTTGGACGGTTGCTGACGTCATCTCGGCTCTTGAAAAACGTGATCGGGGCTGAGTTTTTTCCTCTCGCGATAGCTTCAGTTGTTGACGCAAGTCCCATGCAATGCAAATTCGAGCCGCTACACTCTCTTGAAAGTGCGCTGCGACACCAAACCGCACGACGCTTTTTTACTTATCGGCCCTGATCAGGCTAAATAGCCGCGCCTGATCGCCCACCCTACGGACCTGTCCCATGAACCGACACCGGCTCGCATTTGCCTGGATCGCCTGCTTCGCAGTGCTGTTCAACATGCTCGCCATGCCGTTGACGGGAGCGATGGCGCAGGCGGCGCAGACGCCGGCCGAGCAGTTGCTGTGGAGCAGTTTCTGCACCGGCAGCGGGACGAAGATGGTGGCGATCGACATCGGCAGCCTCGATCAGAAGGCGCCGCAGAGCGGTGACAATCATTCGACCATGCAGCATTGCTGGTGCTGTTCCGGATCGGCGCCGGTGGTGGCGTTGCCGGGGCATTCGCCGCAGCTGTATTTCGCCCGATACGAAAGCAATCGCAGTGTGGCGCCCGCCTTGCTGCAAACCCCGACACCGCGCCAGCAATGGCCGAGCCTCAATCCCCGCGCCTCTCCTCTGGTTTGATTTCTTCCCGCATTTGACCTGCGTTTCAAATCGTTCTGGAGAACTGCCATGTTGAACAAATTCATCGTCATCGCTGCGCTGTTGCTGCCGGCGTGCTTCGCCCATGCCCACGAATACAAGGCCGGCGAGCTGGAAATCGCCCACCCGTGGTCGCAGGAGCTGCCGCCGAATGCGCCGACGGTTGCCGCGTATTTCATCATTCACAACGGTGGCAAAACCGCTGACCGCCTGCTGAGTGTCGACTCGCCCATCGCTTCAAAAGCCGAGCTGCACGAACACGTGATGCAGGGTGATCTGATGAAGATGCAACAGGTGCCAAACGTGGCCATTCCGGCCGGTGAAAACGTGACCTTCGCGCCGATGGCCTTTCACGTGATGCTGATGAATCCGACCGACCGCAGCCTGCTGACCGACGGCAAGCGCTTCCCGCTGACGATGCACTTCGAGAAGGCCGGTGACGTGACCGTCGAAGTCGCCGTGCAGAAGAAACCACCGCAGGACATGCCGGAACACGCGCACGCCCAATAACCGTTCCGGCAGACTCCGCCCGTGCGCCCGCGCAGCGCCGGGGCATCCATGCAACGCGGTCAGACTGAACACCTGACACGCGGCAGCTGGATCGCCCTGTTCGCCATGTTGATGATCTTCATCGGCCCGCTGATTTCTCAGTCGATGCCGATGGATCAGCACGCCTCGGCATCCATGCCAATGAGCATGGACATGCCGGGCATGGATCATTCCGCCCATGAAGCAAAACCCTCGGCCGAACACTGCCCGCCGCAATCCTCGCACCATGTGCTGTGGGAAAAGTGCGGCTATTGCAGCCTGCTGTTCAACTGCCCGGCGCTGACCGGCGGCGGCAGTTTCGTTGCGTTCAGCATTCCCCACGTCAACACCTTCACCCCACCCTCTCCGCGTCTGGGCCATGCCCGGCAGACCTTCTTCCCCGGCGCCCGCAGCCGCGCCCCGCCTGTCACAGCGTAAACACCCACCTCTGATTGCACACGGTTGAGAAGACAGCTTCAGGCTGCCGGCCGTGTCGTTTACGACTGTTTGATGGAAATTGTCATGTCCAGGTTTTCTGCTGTCCCACGCTCGGGTTCTGCCCCGGCGTCCTTCGCCCTGAACGAATCGCGCATCCGTTTCAGGCACGCTACCGCCGTCCTTTGCGGCGTCCTGCTGTCCCCGCTGGTTCACGCCGATGAACATGCCGGCCACACTGAAGAACTGAGCCCGACGGTGATCACCGCCATCGCTCCGAGCTCGCCGCTGACCATCATCACCAACCCGAAAGACCCGCGCCAACCGGTGCCGGCCAGCGATGGCGGCGACTATCTGAAGACCATTCCCGGCTTCGCCCTGGTGCGCAACGGCGGCACCAACGGCGATCCGGTACTGCGCGGAATGTTCGGTTCGCGCCTGAACATCCTCACCAACGGCAGCATGATGCTCGGCGCCTGCCCCGGCCGGATGGACGCGCCGACCTCGTACATCTCGCCCGAGACCTACGACAAACTCACCGTGATCAAAGGCCCGCAAACCGTGCTCTACGGACCGGGTGCATCCGCCGGCACGATCCTCTTCGACCGTGAGCCGGAAAGCTTCGGCGAACTCGGCACCCGGGTGAACGCCAGCGTGCTGGCGGGCTCCAACGGACGCTTCGACAAAGTCGTCGATGCAGCGGCCGGCGGCCCGTTGGGCTACGTGCGGGTGATCGGCAACACCGCGCACTCCGACGACTACCGCGACGGCAATAACGACACCGTCGCCTCGCGCTATGACAAGTGGAACGGCGACGTGGCGCTGGGCTGGACCCCGGACGCCGACACCCTGATCGAACTGACCGCCGGCAAGGGCGACGGCGAAGCGCGCTACGCCGGACGCGGCATGGACGGCTCGCAGTTCCTGCGGGAAAGCCTCGGCCTGCGCTTCGAGAAATCCAACATCACCGATGTGCTGGAGAAGTTCGAAGCCCAGGTCTACTACAACTACGCCGACCACGTGATGGACAACTACACCCTGCGCACACCGTCCGGCACCGGGATGATGGCAGGTCCCATGGCGTCCAACGTCGACCGCCGCACCCTCGGCGCGCGGATCAAGGCCACCTGGCGCTGGGCCGATATCCAGCTGATTACCGGTCTCGATGCGCAGACCAACGAACACCGCCAGCGCAGCGGCATGGGCATCGATACCTACAAGGATCAGCCGTACACCAAGGACGCTGACTTCCATAACTACGGCGTGTTCAGCGAGATGACCTGGTACGCTGCCGACCGCGACCGCCTGATCACCGGTGCCCGGGTCGACCGCGCCTCGGCCAGGGATTTCCGGCAGACCACCGGTTCGGGAATGATGTCCCGGCCGAATCCGACTGCCGGCGATACCCGCGCCGACACCCTGCCAAGCGGCTTCGTGCGTTACGAGCATGACCTGGCCGACAGCCCGACCACGCTCTACGCCGGCCTCGGCCACGCGCAGCGGTTCCCGGATTACTGGGAGCTGTTTTCGCCCAAGTCCGGCCCGGCGGGTTCGGTCAATGCGTTCGATTCGATCAAACCGGAAAAGACCACCCAACTCGACTTCGGCGTGAACTACAAGGACGCCGACCTCGAAGCCTGGGCCTCGGGCTACATCGGCGTGGTGCGCGACTACATCCTGTTTGACTACACCCCGACGATGATGGGCATGAGCACCTCCCGCGCCGAGAACATCGACGCGCGGATCATGGGCGGTGAACTCGGTGCAGCCTACAAGCTCACCGACAATTGGAAAGCCGATGCGACCCTGGCCTACGCCTGGGGCAAGAACAGCAGCGACGGCAAGGCCCTGCCGCAGATGCCGCCGCTGGATGCACGTTTCGGCCTGACCTACAGCGAAGACAACTGGAGCGCCGGCGCCCTGTGGAGGGTGGTTGCCGCGCAAAACCGTATCGACCAGAACAAGGGCAACGTGGTCGGCAAGGATTACGACAAGAGTTCGGGCTTCGGCGTGTTCTCGCTCAACGGTGCCTACCGGATCAACAAGAACTGGAAGGTCAGTACCGGCGTCGACAACCTGTTCGGCAAGGCTTACGCCGAACACCTCAACCTGGCGGGCAACGCCGGTTTCGGCTATCCGGCCAACGACCCGCAAGCCATCAACGAGCCGGGGCGCACGCTCTGGACCAAGGTGGACATGAGTTTCTAACCCTCAAGGGCACTCGCTCCCCTTGAGGGAGCGAGTGACAACCGACAACTAGAAGATCCAAGCCAAGCGGAGCACTCGTGATGAAACAGCCCAAACCGAATTTCTACAACCTGGCCTGGCGTTGGCATTTCTATGCCGGATTGTTCGTCGCGCCATTCATGGTGATGCTGGCCCTGACCGGCATCATTTACCTGTTCAAACCGCAGCTCGATTCGCTGATGTACAGCAGCCTGCTGAACGTCCCGGCCGGGCATCACACCGTGCCGGCCGATGACTTGCTGCAAAAGGTCAAAAGCGCTTATCCACAAGGTCAGGTCACCCAGTACCTGCCACCCGCGAACGCCGAACGCAGCGCGCAATTCGTGGTGAAAAATGCCGGCCATGAGCTGAACGTGTTTGTCGATCCGTACCACGGCGACATCCTCGGCGAGCAGGACGCCAAGCAGAACCTGCAAGCACTCGCCCGGGCCATTCACGGCGAATTGATGATCGGCACCGTCGGTGACCGACTGATCGAACTGGCCGCCGGTTGGGGCGTGGTGCTGGTGGTGTCCGGGGTTTTCCTGTGGTGGCCGCGCGGTCAGGCGGCCGGGATTCTGTGGCCACGGCTGAACAGTCGCGGTCGCGTGCTGTGGCGTGATCTGCATGCCGTTACCGGATTCTGGGGCGCGGCGTTGCTGCTGGTGATGCTGCTCAGCGGCATGACCTGGACCGGCTTCTGGGGCAAGCAGTACGCCCAGGTGTGGAACGTGTTCCCGGCGGCGATGTGGAATAACGTGCCGACCTCCGACGTCGAGGCCGGCAGCCTCAACAACGCCGCCCGCCAGACCGTACCGTGGGCAATGGAAAACACCCCGATGCCGATGTCCGGCGACCACGCCGAACACATGGCCCACGGCGGGATGCAACACGGCCCCGCCGCGCCGGCCATTAGCCTGCAGGATGTGCAGAACATCGCCATCGAGCGCAAGGTCGAGCCCGGCTACAGCATCACCCTGCCGACCACCGCCACCGGCGTGTTCACTATCGCGGTGTTCGCCGACGACCCGCGCAACGATGCCACGCTGCATGTCGATCAGTACACCGGCAAGGTGTTGGCCGATGTGCGCTTCGAGTACTACGGCGCCGTGGCCCGGGCAACGGAAATCGGCGTGATGCTCCATGAAGGCAAGATGTTCGGCACCTTCAACCAGATCATCGTGCTGCTGATCTGTCTGATGATTCTGCTCAGCGCCATCAGCGGCGTGGTGATCTGGTGGAAGCGCCGGCCACAGGGCAAGTTCGGCGTGCCGCCGCTGCGCCACGATCTGCCGAAGTGGAAAACCGGGGTGGCGATCATGCTGGTGCTGGCGGTGGTGTTTCCGCTGGTGGGCGCTTCGCTGGTGGTGGTGTGGCTGCTGGATCGGCTATTGCTGTCGCGTCTGGGCCGGCAAACTGAATCTGCCTCAACTTCATCATGAAACAGGCGAGATGCGCGACCTAGACAGATCTTTAAACTGCCGGGGCTTAAACTCCGGCAATTTTTAGTGTTACTGTATAACGCTAATTGCTGCTCTGCCCGCAGCCATGCATGGTCATGAGCCTGCGGGCTTTTCATTTGAAGAAGTGATCCACCGCCCCGATGAACAAGTACCTCTTGTCCAGCCTCTGTCTGTTCGCCCTGAACAACAGCGCCCATGCCGACGGCGTGCCGCTGACGTTGCCCACCGGCACCATCACCGCCCTGGCCAATGACGACCAGACCGTCAGCCTGACCACGCCGACCAGTGCCGGCTCGCGTCTGAACCTCAGCGCCATGGAAACCCCGGCCAGCGTCGAAAGCCTGAGCGGCGAGCAGGTCCGCGCCCGTGGTGATCGCAGCGTGCAGGACGCGGTGTCGCGCAGCACCGGCATCAGCCGCACCGGTACGCCGGGCGATGGCGGCACTTCGTTGCAGGCCCGGGGATTTACCGGGCAGAGTTCGGTGATGCAGTTGTACGACGGCAACCGCATGTACACCGGCATGGGCACCGTGACGTTCCCGGTCGACACCTGGTCGGTGGAGCGCGTCGATGTGCTGCGCGGTCCGGCTTCGGTGCTGTATGGCGAAGGCGCGACCGGTGCGGTGGTCAACGTGATCCCGAAGAAGCCGTTCGAAGGCGAAATCGAAAACCACGTACGCGTCGGTTACGGCTCGTTCGACCGCCAGCAGCAGGCGTTCGACAGCGGTGGCTCGCTGACCGACACCCTGAGCTATCGCCTCAACCTCAATCGCCTGCGCAGCAACGGTTGGGTCGATCGCGGCGATTCGTCCAGCGACTTCATCAGCGCCGCCCTGCGCTGGCAGGCCACCGATGATCTGACCTTCACCCTCGCCCACGATTACGGCGACCAGCGCCCGCAGAACTACTTCGGCACGCCGTTGATCAACGGTCAGTTGAAGGACAGCCTGCGCAACAAGAACTACAACGTGCGCGACGACAAGCAGCACTACAACGATCAATGGACGCGCCTGACCACGGATTGGCAGATCAACGATGCGGTCAGCGCCAGCAACGAGCTGTATTACCTCAAGGCCCAGCGCCGCTGGCAGAACGCCGAGAACTACAACTTCGACGCCGGTAGCCAGCAACTCAGCCGCAGCGGCTACTTCGGCATCGGCCACAAGCAAGAACAGGTCGGCGACCGCCAGACCTTCACCTTCAAGCATTCGCTGTTCGGCCTCGACAGCCAGACCGTGACCGGCGTTGATTACAACCGTATCCGCTTCCAGCTCGATAGCAACTCGCCATTCAATGACGTGTTGCCGAACGGCCAGCCGCTGGATCTGTATCACCCGCAACCTGGCTATTTCGAGAGCGCCAACCCGTACCGCGATCAATTCGACAGCACCACAAAGCAGATGTCGGTGTTCGCCGAAAACCGCACGCAACTGAGCGAGCGCTGGTCGCTGGTGACCGGTGTGCGCCGCGACTATGTGCACGTGGATCGCAACAACCTGGTCGACGGCAGCCAGAGCGACAAGACCCTGACCGGCAACAACTGGAAGGCGGGTCTGGTGTTCGCGCTGACCCAGGACACCTCGTTCTACGGCCAGGTCGCCACCAGCACCGATGGCATCGGCGGGCTGATTTCCCTGAGCCCGAGCCAGCAGCAATATGACCTGTCCACCGCGCGGCAAACCGAGATCGGCCTGAAGCAGCTGTTCTGGGATCAGCGTGGCGAGTTCACGCTGGCGGCGTATCGCATCGTGAAAAAGAAACTGCTCACCGACGATCCGGGCAATCCGACGCTCAAGCAGCAGGTCGGCCAGCAGTCGTCGAACGGCCTGGAAGCCAGCCTCGATCTGCAACTGCCGAACGCCTGGCAACTGCAAGCCAACGCCGCCATCGTCAAAGCCAAGTACGACGACTTCGAAGAAGTGGTCGGCGGCGTGCCGGTGTCGCGCAACGGCAATCGTCCGGTGGACGTGCCACGGCGCACCGCCAATCTGTGGCTGAGCAAGGCGCTCACTGATGACCTGAAGGCAGGCGCCGGTGTGCGTTATGTCGATGCGCGTTATGCCGACATGGCCAACCGCAACGAGCTACCGAGCTACACCGTGGTCGATGCGACGCTGTCGTGGAAAGCCCTGCGCAACACCACGCTGGGTCTGCAGGTGAACAATCTGTTTGACCGGACGTACGCGCAAAGCCAATACAATGAGGGCCAGCAGTGGATTCTGGGTGAGCCTCGTTCGTTCTTTGTCACGGCTGATTACACCTTCTAGAACAGGAACGAAATGACCTCACTCACCCTCACCGATCTCGCCTGGACACCCCTGGGCCACGGCCACTGCCATCACCAGTTCCAACTGCGTGACGCCTCGTTGCAAGTGGCCGCCGGTGAGTTCGTCGGGCTGATCGGGCCCAATGGCAGCGGCAAGACCAGCCTGTTGCGCTGCGCCTACCGCTTCAGTCAGCCGGAGCACGGTGAGGTCAGACTCGAGCACCACAACGTCTGGAAGCAATCCTCACGCTGGTGCGCGCAACGCATCGCCGTGGTCCTGCAGGAATTCCCCGACGCCTTCGGCCTGACCGTCGAAGAAGTGGTCGCCATGGGCCGCACGCCGCATAAGGGCCTGTTCGATGGCGACACGCTGGAAGACCGCCAGCTCGCCACTCAGGCACTGAAATCAGTAGGCCTCGACGGCTTCGAAGATCACGCGTTCGCCACGCTGTCCGGCGGCGAAAAACAGCGGGTGATCCTCGCCCGCGCCCTGACCCAGCAACCGCAACTGCTGATCCTCGACGAGCCGACCAACCACCTCGACCCGCGTTATCAGCTGGAGCTGCTGCAACTGGTCAAGCGTTTGCAGATCGGCACCCTGGCGAGCATTCACGACCTGAACCTGGCCGCCGCGTTCTGCGACCGGTTGTATGTGATCAACCACGGTCGCATCGTCGCCAGCGGCACGCCGCAAGAAGTGCTCACTGTTGAATTGCTGCGCGACGTGTTCGGCGTCGAAGCATTGATCGATCCACACCCCCTCCACGGCTACCCGCGAATCACCTGGATAACCCGACCATGACTGTGCGCTCCCTGCTTTGCCTTGCTCTGCTGCTGGGCACCACCCACGCCTTCGCCGAGGCCACGAAGTACCCGCTGACGATCCAGAGCTGCAACCGCGAAGTGACCTTCAAGGAAGCGCCGAAACACGCGGTCAGCCACGACATCAACATGACCCAGATGATGCTCGCCCTCGGCCTCAAGCCGAAGATGGCCGGCTACAGCGGCGTCAGTGGCTGGAAATCGGTGACGCCGGAAATGCAATCTCTTCTGGACGGTTTGCCGGAACTGGCAGCCAAATACCCGTCGGTGGAAACGTTGCTCAACGCCAACGTCGATTTCTTCTTCGCCGGCTGGGATTACGGCATGCGCGTCGGTGGCGATCTCACACCGCAGACCCTGCAACCGCTGGGCATCAATGTCTATGAACTGACCGAATCCTGCGCCTTCGTGATGAAGCGCCCGGCCGCCACGCTGGACGACACTTATAACGACTTGCGCAACCTCGGAAAGATCTTCGACGTGCAGGATCGCGCCAACGCGCTGATCGCCGACATGCAAAGCCAGGTCGCGGATATCCGCAAAGACCTGCCCGCCGAGAAACCCCGAGTATTCCTGTACGACAGTGGCGAGGACCGCGCCATGACTTCCGGCCGCCTCGGCATGCCGCAGGCGCTGATCGACGCCGCCGGCGGGCGCAACGTTCTCGATGACGTCGAAGCGAGCTGGACCCGGGTCAACTGGGAAACCGTGGTCGAGCGCAATCCGCAGGTGATCGTGATCGTCGACTACAGCGAAATCACCGCCGAGCAGAAGATTGAATTCCTGCTGAAGAACAAGGCCCTGCAATCGGTGGACGCGATCCAAAACCAGCGCTTCATCGTCATCCCTTACGTGCAGGCCACGCCAGGGATCGACAACGTGCTGGCGGTTGAAACCCTGGCCAAAGGGTTCCACGGCGAATGATCAATCGTCGTTACGCCTGGCTGCTGATCACCCTCGGCGCGGTGCTGCTGGTGTCCTGCGTGGTGTCGCTGGGCTTCGGCCCGGCGCGGGTGCCGGTGGACGTGGTGTGGCGGATTCTGCTGCACAAACTGTTCGGCCTCGGCGTGCCGGACTGGAGCGCCGGCCAGGAGCACATCGTCTGGCTGATCCGCGTGCCGCGCATGTTGCTCGGTGCGCTGGTCGGGGCCGGGCTGGCGTTGATCGGCGCGGTGCTGCAAGCGGTTACACGTAATCCGCTGGCCGATCCGCACCTGCTCGGCGTCACCTCCGGCGCGACCCTCGGCGCAGTGATCGTGGTGCTGCACGTCGGTGAAATCGTCGGTCTGCTGACCTTGCCGATTGCCGCGTTCATCGGCGCGTTGCTGAGCATGTTTCTGGTGCTGGGCATCGCCAACCGTCAGGGTCGGCTGGACAGTGATCGCCTGCTGCTGTGCGGCGTGGCGGTGTCGTTCGTGATGATGGCGATCGCCAATCTGCTGCTGTTCATGGGCGATCACCGCGCCAGTTCGGCGGTGATGTTCTGGATGCTCGGCGGCCTCGGTCTGGCGCGCTGGGAGTTGCTGGCGGTGCCGGCGCTCAGCGTGTTGCTCGGGCTGATTCTGCTGATCGGCATGGCCCGTCCGCTGAACGCTTTGATGGCCGGCGAACAGACTGCCGTCACCCTCGGCCTGAACGCGCGGGCGGTACGTTTGCGGGTGTTCGTGATCGCCTCGTTGATGACCGGGGTGCTGGTGTCGATCAGCGGCTCCATCGGTTTTGTCGGGCTGATGGTGCCGCACATCGCCCGGCGTCTGATCGGTGCCGAACACCGGCGTCTGCTGCCGGTGTGCGTGTTGCTCGGCAGTGTGTTTCTGGTGTGGGTCGATGTCGCCGCGCGCACGCTGATTGCTCCCGAAGACCTGCCCATCGGCGTCGCCACTGCGGCCCTCGGCGGGCTGTTTTTCATCGGCCTGATGCGCCGCCGCTGAACCCTCGGGGTCGCGCCCCAATCTGGCGCACCCCGCTGCACCCTTGCCTGCAACACGTCCCTTCATGGTGCGCCGTCTCTGCGCGCAACCGCTCTAAACCGACATTTCCCTGCCCGAAGCCGACCGGGCACAGCCCTTGCAAAACAGCCTTCAGTCGTTCGCATCTGCCAACCATAAAAAACTTTAACGTTCGTGGAGATCGCACAATGAAGCGTCGCAGTTTGATCAAGGCTTTCACACTCACGGCATCCATTGCCGCGATGGGCATGACCTGGACGGTACAGGCCGCCGAGACCATCAAGGTCGGGATTCTGCATTCGTTGTCCGGCACCATGGCGATCTCCGAAACCTCGCTCAAGGACATGGCGTTGATGACCATCGACGAGATCAACGCCAAGGGCGGGGTGAACGGCAAGATGCTCGAACCGGTGGTGGTCGACCCGGCGTCGAACTGGCCGCTGTTCGCGGAAAAGGGCCGGCAGCTGCTGACGCAGGACAAGGTGGCGGTGGTGTTCGGTTGCTGGACTTCGGTGTCGCGCAAATCGGTGCTGCCGGTGTTCGAAGAACTCAACGGTCTGCTGTTCTACCCGGTGCAATACGAAGGCGAAGAGATGTCGCCGAACGTGTTCTACACCGGCGCCGCGCCGAACCAGCAGGCGATCCCGGCGGTTGAATACCTGATGAGCGAAGAAGGCGGCGGCGCCAAGCGCTACTTCCTGCTCGGCACCGAATACGTCTACCCGCGCACCACCAACAAGATCCTGCGTTCGTTCCTGCATTCCAAAGGCGTCGCGGACAAAGACATCGAAGAGGTCTACACCCCGTTCGGCCACAGCGACTATCAAACCATCGTCGCCAACATCAAAAAGTTCTCGGCCGGCGGCAAGACTGCGGTGATCTCGACCGTGAATGGCGACTCCAACGTGCCGTTCTACAAAGAGCTGGCCAACCAGGGCCTGAAGGCCACCGACGTACCGGTGGTGGCGTTCTCGGTGGGCGAAGAAGAACTGCGTGGCATCGACACCAAACCGCTGGTGGGCAACCTCGCGGCGTGGAACTACTTCGAGTCGGTGGAGAACCCGGTGAACAAGAAGTTCGTCGATGACTGGAAAGCCTACGCCAAGAAACACAACCTGCCGGGCGCCGACAAAGCGGTGACCAACGACCCGATGGAAGCCACTTACGTCGGTATCCACATGTGGGCGCAGGCGGCGGAGAAAGCCAAGTCCACCGACGTCGACAAGGTCCGCGAAGCCCTCGGCGGCCAGACTTTCGCTGCGCCGTCCGGCTACACCCTGACCATGGACAAGACCAATCACCACCTGCACAAACCGGTGATGATCGGCGAGATCCAGGCCGACGGTCAGTTCAACGTGGTGTGGCAGACCGAAGGGCCGATCCGTGCGCAGCCTTGGAGCCCGTTCATTCCGGGTAATGACAAGAAGCCTGAGTATGCGGTGAAGAGCAACTGAGGCGGATTCAGACCTTGAGGCGGGCTTGAGATCTACCCCTCATCGGAACGCCGCCCGCCCAGCCCTCTCCCCCAAGGGGGCGAGGGGGAAAGGGAGCCGATCTTCAAGCTTTTCAAAGCCTGAGTTCGACTCGAATCTGCAAGTTGCAGCACATCGCCCAAACACCTCGGTCAGTCCCCTCTCCCTCCGGGAGAGGGTTAGGGTGAGGGGGCGGTTGAACAGGACACCATCAATGCCGACTGCCATCTACCGCTTTATCTGCGCCATCGCACTGCTGCTGCCGATGGCCGCTCATGCAGGCGACGCCGAAGACTTCGTCGCCGCCAACCCCGTGCAACAGGCAAAACTGCTGGAAGCCTGGGCCGCGCAGCCCGATCCGGCCCGTGTCGAACTGATCAACGCCCTGCAACAAGGCGAACTGACCCTCGACGGCCAAACCAAAACCCTGCGCCTGAACAACCGCCTGCGGGGTCTGATCGACACCGCACTGGCCAGCCACCAATTGCTCGCCGCCGACGCCAAAACCCGTCTGACCGCCGCGCAGCAATTGCAGAAAGGCGCCAAACCGGCGCAGCTGAAATTCCTCGACCGGCAACTGGCTGGCGAAACCGATGAAAGCGTCCACGCCGCCCTGAGCCTGGCGCTGGCCAACCTGCAACTGGTCGATACCGACCCGGCGGTGCGCCTCGCGGCCGTGCGTCTGCTCGGTGAAACCGGCGACCCGCTGGCCCGCACCCGCCTCGAAGGCCTGCTCGAACCCGGCGTCGAAGCCGACGCCAACGTGCGCACCGCCGCCGAAACCAGTCTCGCTCAGGTCAAACGCAAACTGCTGATCGGCGAACTGCTCGGCCAGGCGTTCAGCGGCATGTCCCTCGGTTCGATTCTGCTGCTCGCGGCCCTGGGACTGGCGATCACCTTCGGTCTGCTGGGGGTGATCAACATGGCCCACGGCGAGATGCTGATGCTCGGCGCCTACTCCACTTATGTCGTGCAGTTGATGTTCCAGCGCTACGCACCGCAGGCCATCGAGTTCTATCCGTTGATTGCGCTGCCGGTAGCGTTCTTCGTCACGGCCGCCATCGGCATGGCCCTGGAGCGCACGGTAATTCGTCACCTCTACGGCCGCCCGCTGGAAACCCTGCTCGCGACCTGGGGCATCAGCCTGATGCTGATTCAGCTGGTGCGTCTGGTGTTCGGTGCGCAGAACGTTGAAGTGGCAAACCCGGCATGGCTGTCCGGCGGGATTCAGGTGTTGCCGAATCTGGTGCTGCCGTACAACCGCATCGTGATCATCGCCTTCGCGTTGTTCGTGGTGGTGCTGACCTGGCTGTTGCTGAACAAGACCCGCCTGGGTCTGAACGTGCGCGCCGTCACCCAGAACCGCAACATGGCCGCCTGCTGCGGCGTGCCCACCGGGCGTGTCGACATGCTCGCCTTCGGCCTCGGCTCGGGCATCGCCGGACTCGGTGGCGTGGCGCTGAGCCAGATCGGCAACGTCGGCCCCGACCTCGGCCAGAGCTACATCATCGACTCGTTCCTGGTGGTGGTGCTCGGCGGCGTCGGGCAACTGGCCGGCAGCGTGTTCGCCGCGTTCGGCCTGGGCATCGCCAACAAGATTCTCGAGCCGCAGATCGGTGCGGTGCTCGGCAAGATCCTGATCCTCGCGCTGATCATTCTGTTCATCCAGAAACGTCCGCAAGGCCTCTTCGCACTGAAAGGACGGGTGATCGACTGATGAACCAGCCATTGATGCTTACGGCCACACAAAAGGCCGGCCCCAAAGTCACCCTCGCTGTCGGTGCCGTTGTTCTCGCGCTACTGATCGCCCTGCCGCTGCTGTCGCTATTGCCGGCAGACAGTGCGCTGCATGTCTCGGCCTACACCCTGACGCTGGTCGGCAAGATCCTCTGCTACGCCATCGTCGCCCTGGCGCTGGATCTGGTCTGGGGTTACGCAGGTCTTTTGTCGCTGGGCCACGGTCTGTTCTTCGCTCTCGGTGGTTATGCGATGGGCATGTACCTGATGCGTCAGGCCGCCGGCGATGGCTTGCCGGCGTTCATGACCTTCCTGTCGTGGACCGAGTTGCCGTGGTACTGGAGCGGCACCGGCAGCTTCCTCTGGGCCATGTGCCTGGTGGTGCTGGCGCCGGGTTTGCTGGCGCTGGTGTTCGGTTTCTTCGCCTTCCGCTCGCGGATCAAGGGCGTGTATTTCTCGATCATGACCCAGGCCCTGACCTTCGCCGGGATGCTGCTGTTTTTCCGCAACGAGACCGGATTCGGCGGCAACAACGGCTTCACCAATTTCCGCACGATCCTCGGTTTCGGAATCACCGAACCCGGCACCCGCGCGGTGCTGTTTCTGGCCACGGTGCTGTTGCTGGTGGCGAGTCTGTTCATCGGTTGGCGGCTGGCCCGCAGCAAGTTCGGTCGGGTGCTGACCGCGCTGCGTGATGCGGAAAATCGCTTGATGTTCTGCGGCTACGATCCGCGCGGGTTCAAGCTGTTCGTCTGGGTGTTGAGCGCGGTGCTCTGTGGCCTGGCCGGCGCGTTGTACGTGCCGCAGGTGGGGATCATCAACCCGAGCGAAATGTCGCCGACCAACTCCATCGAAGCCGCCGTGTGGGTGGCCCTTGGCGGGCGCGGCACGCTGATCGGCCCGCTGCTCGGTGCCGGGGTGGTCAACGGCATGAAGAGCTGGTTCACCGTGGCGTTCCCCGAATACTGGCTGTTCTTCCTCGGCGCGCTGTTCATCGTCGTGACGTTGTACCTGCCCAAAGGCGTGATCGGTCTGCTGAAGAAACGAGGTGAATCATGAGAGTCACGGCGAGCGCTGAATTCATGCTGGAGCCGGCCTTCTTCCCGCCGCTGGAACCGAACAAGGACGCCGGCACCAGCCGTGATGCCCTCGGTCTCGGCCAGCGCGTGGAGCCAGGGCTGAACACTCGTCACGGCACAATCCTGACCCTGGAAGACATCAGCGTCAGCTTCGACGGTTTCCGCGCGCTGAACGCTCTGAACCTGTACATCGGCGTCGGCGAACTGCGCTGCATCATCGGCCCCAACGGCGCGGGCAAGACCACGCTGATGGACGTGATCACCGGCAAGACCCGCCCGAGCCACGGCAAGGCGTGGTTCGGCGAAACCCTCGACCTGACGCAGATGAGCGAAGTGCAGATCGCCCAGGCCGGCATTGGTCGCAAGTTCCAGAAACCCACAGTGTTCGAAGCGCTGAGCGTGTTCGAAAACCTGGAACTGGCGCAGAAAACCGACAAGTCGGTGTGGGCCAGTCTGCGGGCGAAGTTGAGCGGCGAGCAGAAAGACCGGATCAGCGAAGTGCTCGACACCATTCGCCTGACCACCTCGGTCAATCGTCCGGCGGGGCTGCTGTCCCACGGGCAGAAACAGTTTCTGGAAATCGGCATGCTGCTGATGCAGGACCCGCAATTGCTGCTGCTCGACGAACCGGTGGCCGGCATGACCGACGCCGAAACCGAGTTCACCGCCGAGCTGTTCAAGTCGCTCGCCGGCAAGCATTCGCTGATGGTGGTGGAACACGACATGGGCTTCGTCGGCTCGATTGCCGATCACGTCACGGTGTTGCATCAGGGCAGCGTGCTGGCCGAAGGCGCGCTGGAACAGGTGCAGGCCGATGAGCGAGTTATTGAAGTCTATTTAGGGAGGTGAATCGGCCAGCTTCAAGCCGCAAGTTTCAAGCGGCAAGCCAAAAACAAAGCCATACACCCTCCCGCTTTAACTTGCAGCTTGAAGCTTGTCGCTTGAAGCCCAACTAACGGAGTTCCAATGCTACAGGTCCAAAAACTTCATCAGTACTACGGCGGTAGCCACATCCTGCGCGGTCTGAGCTTTGACGTGAAGGTCGGTGAAGTGACCTGCCTGCTCGGTCGCAACGGCGTGGGCAAGACCACGCTGCTCAAATGCCTGATGGGTCTGTTGCCGGCCAAGGAAGGCGCGGTGAACTGGGAAGGTCAACCGATCACCACGTACAAGCCGCATCAACGGGTACACGCCGGGATCGCCTACGTGCCCCAGGGCCGGGAGATCTTCGGCCGGCTGACCGTGGAAGAAAACCTGCTGATGGGCCTGTCGCGCTTCCCCGGCAGTGAAGCCAAGGAGGTTCCCGCGTTCATCTACGAACTGTTCCCGGTGCTGCTGCAAATGAAACAGCGGCGCGGTGGTGACTTGTCCGGTGGCCAGCAACAACAACTCGCGATTGGCCGCGCCCTGGCCAGCCGTCCACGGTTGCTGATCCTCGACGAACCCACCGAAGGCATCCAGCCATCGGTGATCAAGGAAATCGGCGCGGTAATCAAGAAGCTCGCGGCCCGGGGCGACATGGCGATTCTGCTGGTGGAACAGTTCTACGATTTCGCCGCCGAGCTGGCCGATCAGTATCTGGTGATGTCCCGGGGCGAGATCGTGCAGCAGGGCCGTGGAGAAAATATGGAAAGCGAGGGTGTGCGCGGGCTGGTTACGATCTAACCTGTAGCGTCCTAACGATAATCAGAAAATATGAATCTACCTTTAGCGACTGCCCTGTTTACCCCGAGCTGGCACGCCGAGCTGGAGCTGGCCTATGCCCGCTTCGGCGATTGCACGCGTCCTGTCCGTCGCCGACACCTCGGACCGCTGCGGGTGCAAAAGCATCTGTACGCCGAAGGGCCCGAGGTCTGCCAGCACATCATCGTCCACCCGCCGGGCGGCATTGCCGGCGGTGACCGGCTGAACATCAGCGCCCGCGTCGAACAAGACGCCTGGGCACAGATCACCAGCCCCGGCGCTGCCAAGTGGTATCGCGCGGCGGGCCCCGCTTATCAGTCGCTGAACCTGCATGTCGCCGCCGGCGCGACACTGGAGTGGCTGCCCCAGGAAACCATCGTCTACAGCGCCGCCCAGGCTGAACTCGCGACCTCGATCGAGCTTGAAGACGATGCGCGGCTGTTCTACTGGGACGTGGTGGCCCTCGGGCGCCCGGCCAGTGGCGAGCGCTTCGACCTCGGGCATTTCCAGGCGCATCTGGATATTCGCCGCGATGGCCGGTTGCTCTGGCATGAGCGCCAGCGCATCGTCGGCAACGATGGTTTGCTTGATTCGCCGATCGGACTGGACGGCCATCCGGTGTTTGCGACGTTGCTGGTGACCGGCGAAATCGATGCCGAACTGCTGGAGCGCTGCCGCTCGCTGGGGCATGAAGTGCGCGGGGATCTGACGCAATTGCCAGGGCTTTTGGTTGCGCGTTGTCTGGCCAGTGAAGCGTTGCTGGCGCGAGCGTGGCTTATTGAATTGTGGCGCTTGTTGCGGCCGAAATTGATGGGACGCGAGGCAGTACCGCCAAGAATATGGAACACCTGAAAACCAGCCCTCACCCCCCGCCCTCTCCCGGAGGGAGAGGGAGCCTGACCGAGGTGCCTGAAAAGAATTTGTTAACTCAAAAATGGTGCTGACTGAACTGGCCATAACAAACAACTGAGATCAGTCCCCTCTCCCTCGGGAGAGGGCTAGGGTGAGGGGGCGGTTCCAACTGACACCCCACTCACCGAAAGAACCACACAAATCTGCCCAAATGGATTTAAAACGATGGACCTGACCCCACGCGAAAAAGACAAGCTGCTGATCTTCACCGCCGGCCTCGTGGCCGAGCGGCGACTGGCCCGTGGCGTGAAGCTCAACTACCCGGAAGCCATGGCCTACATCTCGGCAGCGCTGCTCGAAGGCGCCCGGGACGGCCAGACTGTGGCCGAACTGATGCACTACGGCACCACCCTGCTGACCCGCGATCAAGTGATGGAAGGCATCCCGGAAATGATCCCGGAGATCCAGGTCGAAGCGACGTTTCCCGACGGCACCAAACTGGTCACCGTCCACCAACCGATCGTCTGAGGCCGCGCCATGACTTACACCATCCGCGATGCCCTGCACGCCGACCTGCCGGCGATCCGCGACATCTACAACGACGCCGTGCTCAACACCACGGCGATCTGGAATGAATCGGCCGTCGATCTGGGCAACCGTCAGGCGTGGTTCAGCGCCCGCCAGGCTCAGGGTTATCCGATCCTGGTGATCGTCGACGCCGACAACACCACCCTCGGCTACGCTTCGTTCGGTGACTGGCGGCCGTTCGACGGTTTCCGTCACACGGTCGAGCACTCGGTCTACGTGCGCAGCGACCAGCGCGGCAACGGCCTCGGCCCGCAACTGATGACCGCGTTGATTGATCGCGCCAAAACCTGCGGCAAGCACGTCATGGTCGCCGCCATCGAAAGCGGCAACGCGGCGTCGATCCGCCTGCACGAGCGCGCCGGTTTCATCACCACCGGACAGATGCCGCAGGTCGGTACCAAGTTCGGCCGCTGGCTCGACCTGACCTTCATGCAACTGACCCTCAATCCTGGCGCGGAGCCGCCGCCCGCCAACAAGGAGTGACACCGATGAACCCCGCCCAACTGCGACGCGTCAATGCTGAAAGTTTTGCGCACTATCGTCAGGGCCTGATCGAGCTGCTGCTGGACGCTGTGGGTTATGGCGCCAGCGTCGGCTTCATGGCCGACCTCGATGCCGCGCAGGCCCGCGTCTATTTCGATGAAGTGCAGGACAACCTGAACAAGGGCAACGTCTTGCTGTGGGTGGTGGTCAAGGACGAACAGGTGCAGGCCAGCGTGCAACTGGGCCTGTGCCAGAAGGCCAACGGCCTGAACCGCGCCGAAGTGCAGAAACTGCTGGTGCGCGAACAGGCCCGACGTCGCGGCCTCGGCCAACAGTTGATGGAAGCACTGGAACTGACCGCTCGCCAGTACAAGCGCGGCATGCTCTACCTCGACACCGAGGCCGGCTCCCCCGCCGAAGATTTCTACAAGGCCCTGGGTTACACCCGCGCCGGGGAAATCCCCGACTACGCCTGCGACCCGAACGGCACATACCGCCCGACGGCCCTCTATTACAAAGTCCTGCAAGGAGCGAACTGATGATTCCCGGCGAATACCGGATCCAGCCCGGCGATATCGAACTCAACGTCGGTCGCCGTACGATCAGCCTTAAAGTGGCGAACAGCGGCGACCGACCGATCCAGGTCGGCTCGCACTACCATTTTTTCGAGACCAACGACGCCCTGACCTTCGACCGCGCCGCCAGCCGTGGCATGCGCCTGAACATCCCGGCAGGCACGGCGGTGCGTTTCGAGCCGGGCCAGAGCCGGGAAGTCGAGCTTGTCGAACTGGCGGGGTTGCGTCGGGTTTTTGGGTTCGCGGGAAGGGTCATGGGCGACTTATAGGTCGACTTCAGCTGCGAGTTACAAGCTGCAAGAAAGAGCCTCTTGCGGCGCTCCTATCTGCTTTTTCTTGAGGCTTGCAGCTTAAAGCTTGCAGCTCAATTACGAGGAACGAGTGATTGAAGATTTCCCGTCAAGCCTACGCCGACATGTTCGGCCCCACCGTCGGCGACAAGGTGCGCCTGGCCGACACCGAGCTGTGGATCGAGGTCGAACAGGACTTCACCACCTACGGCGAAGAAGTGAAATTCGGCGGCGGCAAAGTGATCCGTGATGGCCAGGGCCAGAGCCAGTTGCTGGCGGCCGAAGTGGTCGATACCGTCATCACCAACGCGCTGATCATCGACCACTGGGGCATCGTCAAGGCCGACGTCGGCCTCAAGGACGGGCGCATCGCCGCCATCGGCAAGGCCGGCAACCCGGACGTGCAGCCCGGCGTGACCATCGCCATTGGCGCCAGCAGCGAAGTGATTGCCGGCGAAGGCATGATCCTCACCGCCGGCGGCATCGACACCCACATTCACTTCATCTGCCCGCAGCAGATCGAAGAAGCACTGATGAGCGGCGTCACCACCATGATCGGCGGCGGCACGGGACCGGCCACCGGCACCAATGCAACGACCTGCACTTCCGGGCCGTGGCACCTGGCGAGGATGCTTCAGGCGGCGGATGCGTTCCCGATGAACATCGGCCTCACCGGCAAGGGCAACGCCAGCCTGCCGGAGCCGCTGATCGAGCAGGTCAAGGCCGGCGCCATCGGTCTCAAACTGCACGAGGACTGGGGCACCACCCCGGCGAGCATCGACAACTGCCTGAGCGTCGCCGACCAGTACGACGTGCAGGTGGCGATCCACACCGACACCCTCAACGAGTCCGGTTTCGTCGAAACCACCCTCGGCGCGTTCAAGGGCCGGACCATCCACACCTACCACACTGAAGGTGCCGGTGGCGGCCATGCGCCGGACATCATCAAGGCTTGCGGCTTCGCCAACGTGCTGCCGAGTTCGACCAACCCGACCCGGCCGTTCACCCGCAACACCATCGACGAACACCTCGACATGCTGATGGTCTGCCACCACCTCGACCCGAGCATCGCAGAGGACGTGGCGTTCGCCGAAAGCCGCATCCGCCGCGAGACGATTGCCGCCGAAGACATCCTGCACGACCTCGGCGCGTTCTCGATGATCAGCTCCGACAGCCAGGCCATGGGCCGCGTCGGCGAAGTCATCACGCGCACCTGGCAGACCGCCGACAAAATGAAAAAGCAGCGCGGCCCGCTGCCACAGGACGGCGAAGAAAACGACAACTTCCGCGCCAAACGCTACATCGCCAAGTACACGATCAACCCGGCGATCACCCACGGCATCAGCCATGAAGTGGGTTCGGTGGAGGTCGGCAAATGGGCGGATCTGGTGCTCTGGCGCCCGGCCTTCTTCGGCGTCAAACCGACGCTGATCCTCAAGGGCGGCGCCATTGCCGCGAGCCTGATGGGCGACGCCAACGCCTCGATCCCGACTCCGCAACCGGTGCACTACCGCCCGATGTTCGCCAGTTACGGTGGCTCGTTGCACGCCACCAGCCTGACCTTCATCAGCCAGGCGGCGCAGGAATCCGGGCTGCCCGAAGCGTTGGGCTTGAAGAAAAAAATCGCCGTGGTCAAAGGTTGTCGCGACGTGCAGAAAACCGACCTGATCCACAACGATTACCTGCCGCAGATCGACGTCGACCCGCAGACCTATCAGGTCAAGGCCGACGGCGTGCTGCTCTGGTGCGAACCGGCCGAGACCCTGCCGATGGCCCAGCGTTACTTTCTGTTCTGAGACAAAACCCCGGTCGTCGATGCGATCGATGCCCGGGGTTTTGGCAGTCAGCGGGTCGACGTGTCCATCAGGTCCCGGGAAGTACTGCCGGTTCCGCTGGGCATCGGCTCGCCGGTCTCCAGGTGCGAGAGCTCGATCAGTTTCAGATTGCGCCCAATGCTCCGCTCGACCTCAAGCATCTGCACGGCCTCCCGATAGGCTGCGCTGCTCACGTCCTCGTGTTCACTTTCGAGCCGCTCGAGTTGTTCATCGGCATCGCGACCGAGCGCAGCAAACGCCTGCGGATATTTCTCGTTCAGGTACTGCACCCAGTATTCGCGGCTGATCAGGTCCTCATAGAACCGCTCGCTTTTCTCTGCCTTCACCACCGCCGCACGCGCGGCTGCCAGCTCATCGCCCCTGATCGGCCGGGCGAACCGCATATGGCTGGGCTGCCCCGGCAGTTGCAAACCATCCTCCCAGCCTGAGGTCAGGCCGATCCGATATTGCAGACGCACTTCCGCCGGATCGGCATGACGGCCCATGCTGCGGGCGGCGAGTTTTTCCACCTCGCCCAGACGGAACAGTTGCCGTGACAGGTCGAGCAAGGCGCGCCCCTTGTCTGCAAGACCGGACTGCAAAGGGTGCAAAGCGTTGTACTCGAACACCTTGACCTCGATTTCACTGAGCGCCAGGGTTCGCCCGTCGACGCAAGTGGTGTGCGTGGTGGCCATGGAAAACAGCGTTTCGCGCAATTCATGACTGCCGTCGGCCGCCTTGATGATGTCCCAGACGCGTCGCGTCAGATCGGCACGAAACACCCGGAACTCTTCGGTATCCGGCATGCGTGACAGCAGATGAAAAAACGCCGCGTTGTCGGGTTCCGCTGCCAGCCGGTTCCACATCGCTCGATGGGAGACGACGTCCTCGTGGGCAATGTTTTCAATCCACGGGGTGACCTGTTGGTCGAGGGCGCTTTCAGTCAGCGGCGCAAGCACCTCATCCATTTCCGTCTCACTCTCCGGGCCCGCACCTTCGTCATCACTTTCGGTGGTGCTGTCCAGGTCATCGATCATCCGGTCGATGTCGGCATAGGTCATGCCCAGTGCGTCGTGACGGCCATGGGCATCGGCGTACGCACGCAGCCGGACAAGACTCTGCTGTGATATTTCGTAATTCTCCGAAAGATTGCTGCCAGCGATCAGTGCGGCATGAGTGCCGTCATACAACTCGGAAGGAATCGACGCGATTTCGTTGTTGCTCAGATCGACCGCTTGCAAAGTCGGGGATTGCAGCGCCCCGTCCGGCCAGGCAGTGAGGAGATTGTCTTGCAGATTCAGTCGCTCGAGCCGGCCGAGACGGGTGATGTCGAACGTGCGCAGGCTGTTATGGCTCAGATCCAGCCAACGCAGTTGCTCCAGTCCCTCAAGGAGCGGATACAGCGTCGCGGATTGCACAAGGCCGGTGAACGACAGCTCAAGCCGTTCCAGTTGACGCATCTGCGCGACGGGGTCCGGAATTGCCGACAACTGGTTGCCGCTGAGACTGAGCCGACGCAGTTGCGTAAAAGCCTTGAGAAAACCGCTGGAACCATTCGTGGTGAGCTTGACCCCGGACAGATTCAGACTGCTGACCGCAGGCATTGCCTCGGCCAGCTCAGGCAGGTTGCCCACTTGCAGACCGTCCAGGCTCAACTCGCGATCAGTCACGCCGTTCCAGTCAATCGCACCTTCGCGCCAGCATTGGATGATGCGCTGCGCGGCGAGCTGGCGGCTGCGCGACGATACGACCCAATCCATGCCACGGGTTTCATGGGTGAACAGCCAGTCGTTCAGGCGCCGGGTCAGCGACTCGAACGACTGCTCCCAGTGCACGATCCGGGCGCTGATCTGCGTCTCGGCCAGCCCGGCGTCCTGCATCCGTTCGATGGCCGTCTGCGCGCGGGCAGCGTCGTAATCCGGGCGCAACCTCTGCACGCGCGCACCCCACGTCAACGGCCCCTCGTCCACCGGCACCGGCGGGAGCGGCAGCAGACGTCGGGCAATCACCGAGCCGCTTTCCGTGGGCGGCGCACGATGACGCGGCTCTTCCAGAGCAAAGCGTTGCAACGAACCGGCGATCAGCCCCCTGCCGTCCTCGATCCGCCGCCGGGCGACGGCCAGCTCGGCCTTTGTCTGCGGGGTCAACGGAGTACCGGTCAGGCTGGTGTCGAGCAGCAACCGGTCGTCGGCCAGCAACGCATCGGGCAACGTCGTCAAGCGGCTGTCGCTGAGATCGAGCCAGGTCAGCTCGGGCAATGCCTCGGCTCCGACCGGCCATTGATCGATGGCGGTCTTGCTCAGGTCGAGCGCCTTCAATCGGTTCATCCCGCGCAAATCAATACGGTCGAGCGGGTTGTCATGCAGGTTCAGGGTTTCGAGCGCCGGCAGATCGCCCGGCTCCAGCGGCAATGCCGAGAGTTTGCAATGGCTCAGGTCCAGGGTATCGATGCCACGGAAAGTGCGGATGAAACCACGCATGTGTTCCAGCGGAGCCTCCAGCCCTGCCAGGTGCAAACTTCGGACATGGTTGAACCCCTCGGCGGGCAAGGTCGGCAGGCTGTCCATGGGCGAACCGAGAATATCCAGCACCGAGGCATCGTTGGGCAAACTGACATAGAGGTTGAAAAACACGCTTTCGGTACGTGCACCAAAACGCTGAAACAACCCGCCACGCCAGTTGTTCTTCAGTACCTCGACCACCGCCGAACGCGCGGCACCGCCATTGAACACGGTCGGTCCGGGGCCGACCCACTCCTGCAACCGGTTCAGTTCGCCGAACTGCTCCCCCAGGGTTTCGATGGCCGCAAGCCGGCTGGTCGAGTCGGTGAATTGCGCTTTGAACCCATTGCTCAAGACATCGAACAGACTGGGTTCCATGCCGACAAAACGCTTGAGTTCGCCGCGACAGTAATCAGCGACCATTTCATCCAGATCGACCAGATGACGCGGCTGACTGCGGATGAACTCGTAGATCGGCTTGAATACCCGACGCGGAAACTTCGACCAGTCCAGAGACAGGCCGGACAACAGTCGCTGATGGCCTTCATAGATTTCCACCGGCAGGCTGCTGATCGCCGTCGAGCGCAGGTTCAGGCGCTCGAGCCGGGGCAGGTCCAGCACGCCGAGCGGCCATTGGTGCATTGCCGGGCTGGCGACTTCGAGCCTGCGTAACTGCCGCATGCCACTCATATCAAGTGTCGTCGGCACCACTGGATGCATCCCGCCACCGGTACAGTGCAACTCAAGCTCTTCAAGCCGGATCAACTCCCGAAGCCGCGCCGCCACTTTCGCGGTAACCGGTGTCGACAGTTTCAGGCGAGTCATGTGCCGCAGCGACCTCAGTGTCGTGAGTACCTTGTCGAACTCTGCAATGCTCGCACTCAGCGCCAGCTTCTCGACATTGGGAAATGCGGCGAGCGTATCGGCGACCGCCGGGGCACGCAGCGTGAGTTCGCGCACATGGGAGAAATCCGCCGATATCGACGGCAACCGGGCGCCGCTGACGATCGTGAGGCTCGCCGCCTGAGGATCGTGTTCGGCCAAGGGCGCGTTGCGCCAACTGTCCTTGATACCTTGCACACATCGCCTGAATTCATCTTCGGCGATGTGAAAGCGCGTGTCCTGCCCGGCAAGCCATCGGTCGAGCGTCGCTTCAAGCTCCCGCCACTCGCTCATGCGGTTGTTGAGCAGATGAAAGATCTGTTGGTCGGTCTTGCCCAGCCGCCATTGTTCAAGAATGAAACCCCGGGCCTGCGCGTCGCTCAATCGCGGATAGACATTCTGGACGTGGCCGGTCAACACCGGGTCCGGCCCCGGTCCATCGCCACTGGCCGGATACCCCAACAACCCGGAAGCAATACGACGAGGCGGTCTGAACCGCCGGCCGGCGGAAGAGGCGGATTGAAACACCCGCGCGCAATCAATGCGATGAGCACATGCGTAATCAATGATCGCGCGTTGCAACTCCCCGCTTTGCCCCACCCGTGGCAATCCGATCGAGCGCCGCGCCTCATCGGGCAGGGCATGCATCAGCGAAGCGTAAAAGTTGTCCCCTCTGGCGGGCATACTGTTGAGTGTTTCGGCGCGGTCATTGAAGGCCTGCCAGGATGTGCCGTTCCTGACCACGAATTTGCGGTGCGACGCCGTCTCGTTGCCGATGCCATCGATCAGCGGCCCGCCGCCACGGCCTTCGCGCAGCTCCAGACGTACGTCGTCGGGCCAGCCCGGAAGTCTGCTCAATGTGTGCAGCGCCAGTCGGGCGCTGTCGGTCGACGCCATGGTATCGCTGTGCAGCCCGGCCATGGCCCGGGTCAGGCGCCCTTCACCGGCATACCAGCGGCCGATTTCCTGTAAATGCAGCGGAACCCGCGACGAACTGTCCAGCCGTGCAAGCTCTTCGGCATCCGCCTGTCGCAACACGGCTTGCGCAGCCCGCGCTGTAAGGCCCGGCTGGACTCGTTGCAGCTTTGCGACACGGGGAGCAACAGGATCGCCGGTGCCTAAAAGGCTCTGGAACAGCGCCGGTTTGCGGGTCTCGGCAAAGTCGCCAAACTGCCTGGCCAGTTCCTGCGGTCTCAGGGCCGCTATCCGTGCGGGCTCACCACCGAGCAATCGCACCACTTCGGTTTCATCCAGCGAAGCCAGAATACGCGCCGGCAACTCACCGTTAAGCACCTCGGCCCGGCTGACCCGGATCGGCGCCTTGCCACCGCGCCGTGTTCCGTAACGGCGCGCAGGCCCCGAAAACTCGGGGGAGTCGTAGACCTTCAACTGCCTCCCCCACGGCCAGCGCGGCATCTCGGGCAGCAAGGGCAACACCTGCAGATAACGACCGTCGATGGGCTGCCGGCCAGCGATTTGTTCGACGATCAGTCCGGCCTCCCTTTCAGCGCGGAACAAACCCATGGCGTCCGCCAGCTCCGGGGGTGGCAAGGCATTGTCCAGGTGCATCTTGCGCAGGGCGTCATCGCTGACACCGGCGACGTCGGCAACCGTCAGCAACTGCTCGTCGGCAAAAGCGTCCGTGCTGTGGCCGATGCGCCGCAGCAGTGTCAAGCGATCCCAGTCCTGCGGCCGCTCGAGCGTATGCCGCCAGGCACCGGCCCCGTTGTGCGTCAACGTTGGCCGATACGCCGCGGGATCACGTGGATGTTCGATGCGCCATGCCTTGAGCGATTCGTCGTAAGTCTGCCGGTAGGTCTTGCCCTCAAGCCGAATGTAGCGGTGTTGCCCGATTTCGTACTGCCCCAGCGCATTGGGCACCGAGCGCGAATCCAGCGCGACAGGACTCTCGTAAGCCTTCAGGTCGGGCTTCCACAAACGGAGCGTGCCATCGGGCATCTGCACTTGCTGCAGGTTCTCTATGACGGGCACCGACCTGGCAGCCGTCAGCCGGGCGAGACCTTTGCCGGCGCCTGCCATCAGGGCAATCAGTGCAAGGTTCTGCGCCACGTCGAGCAAATGCGCCTTCGCGGCCTTGCGGTCGCCTTCACTCCATTCGATCGCCCCCTCAAAGGTTTCCTCGAACAGTTGCCCGGCCATCACCACCATCATCACTTCGCCCAGCACCGGCACGAACATCGAGACGCCCATCAATACCAGCATGCCAATGTTCGACAATGCAGCGAGTTTTGCTGAGCGCACGCGGGCGTCGACATCCGCCGTCGGCACAGCGTGGCTGCGGGCATCAGCGATCAACCGGTCGCGATGCTCATCGAACTGGTAACGCCAGAGGTCGATATTGTCCGACCAGATCCCGCCTCCCCGGTGGGGCAGGGAGTGCGGATCCAGATACGGATCGGCATTCGGCACCTGCCCGACCGGGCGCGCAGGCGGTAATTCGCGAATGCCGGTCAGGGCCATGTTGATCGGGCTCAGCGCCTTGAAAACCTCATTGGCCAGCGGAGCATAGGGCGCCAGCCGTTGAGCGAAGGTCCGGTCGGGTGTGTCGTCAGTGAACTGGCTGAAATAATGCGGCCGGTCGGCATACGCAACGAACCGACTGAAAAACCGCTGGTAGGCATTCGGCTCTGCAGGGTGAGTCTGTGTGCCGTCACGCGCGGTGAAGCGCTGCTTGAACATCGCCGCGATTTCCCGGCGCTTGTAACGCTTGAGCGGGTGAAAGGGATCGCCGGGGATATACAGGATCGAATCGTCGCTGTAGCGGTATTTCTCGCAGATCGTGAACATCACGCAACCGGTCATGCGCCTGCCCATCAGGCTCAGATCGCGGAACCAGATCTGCCGGTGCCCCTGACGTGGTGCCAGCTCGCCATTGAGGACCGAGCGAATCGAGGCATAGTCTTCGCGCCCGATGTCGCCGTTGAGCAGCGCCAGTTCGGCAGCTGCACGCAATGCCGTCTTGTGGGCGTCGATAAACTTGTCGCGCAGCACATGCCCGGCCACCGCGTCCCCGGGATACAGGAACGCCTTGAGGTAATCCTGATAGTTCGCCCCGATGTCGAGTGATCGGCACAGCCCTGTGAATTGCTCGACCGTCAGACGGGTATTCAACGGTTCCAGGGTTCCCGCAGTCGAGGTTTCGATGCGCAATCCCGAAGTTCGATGAAAGGCCCCGCTTTCACATTCCCGGGCTTCGAAGTTATGCAGCGCCGCTTGCAGCAGAGGCAGTTTCAGGAATTCGAAGTAATCGATTTCGATGGAAAAAATCCCCATTTCCACCGGTTTGTTCAGCACCAGCCAGGTCTTGTTGACGTCGAGCGTCACGTTGAACTGGTCTTTGAGGGCCTTGCTCAGCAACGGCGCTGCAAACTGATCGATGTCCTGGAAACCCGACATGGCCTTGTCCAGGGTTGCCTGGGCGGCAAGGCTGGCGGTCATGGCGTCGCCGAGGATTTGGCGTTGATCGCGGGATGCGTGCCTGTACCAGTCCGGTGTGGCGGAATCGGCATGTTTCAAAGCCTCACGCTGAAGCGGCGCAGCGTTGATCAGCCACCCGGGACTGGACTGCTGCAGCAGGTCGGCGTGCAGACTTTGCGTCACAACCGGGCCCGGTGGCGCAACGGCGTCCAGAGAGGGTGAGGCGGCGGGGATGTCGGACATGGGTTCACTCCTTGAAATGGAGCGAAAGCAGACCATGGAGAACCGCCGTGGCCGAGGTACATATGTCTTGTCGCACGGCGTCTTGTCAGCGCAAATTTCAGGCCCCGGCGGCGCTTTCATTCCCGCACAAAGGGGCTAATATTCGAACGCCCCGCCTTGAATTTCCAGGAACCCGGACATGCGATTATCCGAATTCATCCGGCAACACGCGGATCACATCGTCGAGGAATGGGAACAGTTCGCCAGGACCATCACTCCGGCGGCCGACACCCTGGACCAGGCGGCGCTGCGCGACCATGCCCGGGCGATTCTGCTGGCCGCCGCTCGCGATATGGACACCGCCCAGACCGCAAGCGAGCAGATGGCCAAGGCCAAGGGCGAAGGCCCGGAGAAAACCCCGAGCCTGGACGAGGCCGGCGCCAGCCACGGTGAGCTGCGCCATACCGTAGGCTTCGACCTGGTGCAAATGACTTCGGAATTCCGCCACCTGCGCGCCTGCGTGATCCGCCTGTGGGTCGGCACGTTGCAGTCGCCGGACATGGCGTACTTCCAGGACATGATCCGTTTCAACGAAGCCATCGATGAAGCCCTGGCCGAATCCACGGCGGCCTACGCCGAACAGGTGAATCGTTCGCGCGACATCTTCCTCGCGATCCTCGGCCACGACCTGCGCGCACCGCTGCAAGCGGTCAGCATGTCGACCGAGCTGCTGATGGGTAAAACCACTCTGGAAGGCGATGCGCTGACCTGCGCATTGAATATCAAACACGGCGCGCGGCACATGGCGGCCATGGTCAGCGATCTGCTGGAACTGGTACGCAGCCGCTTGGGCAAGAGCCTGCCCATCGAACCGGCGCCGATGGATCTGGCCGACACGGTGCGGGCGGCCATCGCCGAAGCCTGCGCCGGCAATCCCGAATGCGATCCGACCCTGAAGATCGACGGCGATACCCGAGGTGTCTGGGATGCCGGACGGCTGGATCAGCTGCTGCAGAATCTGATCGGCAACGCCCTGCAACATGGTTCGAATCCGCGGGAATTGATCGTGACCCTGCGCGGCGAGAACGACGCAGTGCATTTGTCGGTGCACAACTATGGCGAGCCGATCCCGGATGAAGCCATCGGCACGATTTTCGATCCGCTGGTACGCAGCGCCGATGAAGAGCTTGGCCAACCATCGACCAGCCTCGGTCTGGGCCTGTTCATCGTCAAGGAAGTGGTGACCGCCCACGGCGGGACGATCGAAGTCAGCTCAAGCGAAACCGAAGGGACGCTGTTCAGCGTGATGCTGCCAAGAAAGACCTGAAGCGGTCACTCGACCACCAGCCGCCCCAACCGCTGACGCAACATGCGGTTCTCGGCCCGCAGCTCCTTCACCTCTTCCAGCAGGTCCAGCGCCAGGGCGACGCCTTCCCACTCCAGCTCCAGGTCGCGCCGCAGCTTGGCGGCGCGTTTGGCCAGGGCCAGTTCGTAGTCGGTGAAACGCCATTCCCGGGGCTGCGCGCCCTGAGGTTCGAGGATGCCGTGTTCGACGATTTCGATCACGTAGACGTCCGACAGATCGGCCGCCTCACAGAATTCTGCCATGTCCAGTTGAACGATCAGGGGGCTGCTCATGATGGGCTACTCCGTCGTCAGTATCAGAAGTTCTCTCGCGGATTGAAGGCGGCTTTCTTCGCCAGTTCCTGCCACAGCGCCTTGACGTCATCGCCGGCGGCCTTTGGCATCACGGCCTTGAGCTGGACGAACAGGTAACCGCGTTCGCCGGCCTTGTTCTGCAGACCGTGGCCCTTGGCGCGCATGCGTTGGCCGTTCTGGCTGCCGGCCGGCACCTTGAGGTTGATCTTGCCGGTCAGGGTCGGCACCGCCACTTCGGTGCCCAGCGCCAGTTCCCACGGTGCCAGCGGCAAGGTGATGATCAGGTTTTCGCCTTCGACGTCGAATTTCGGGTGCGGCGCGAAACGAATCGTCAGGTACAGATCGCCATTGGCACCGCCACCGATGCCCGGTGCGCCCTGGCCCTTGAGGCGGATGCGCTCGCCATCGGTCACGCCCGCCGGGATCTTCACGTTCAGGCTCTTGCTGGTGTTGCTGACGTGCTGGCCGCTGGCGTTGTATTGCGGCACCTGGAAGCTGATCTTTTTCGATTCGTTCGACAGGGTTTCTTCCAGGAAAATCGGCAGTTCCAGTTCCACGTCTTGCCCTCGGCGCCCGGCGCTGCGGGATTGCCGGCCAGCGCCGCCACCGAAACCGGGGCCGCGATTGCCAAAGATCGAACTGAAGAAGTCCGAGAAATCACCCGTTTCGCCACCACCGCCACCGAAGCCGCCACGGCTCTGCCAGCCCGGCGGGCCCTGGAACGGCTGACCGTGCTGGCCGTAGCGACGCAGGTCGTCGTATTCGGCGCGCTTGTCGGCGCTTTTCAGCGCTTCATAGGCTTCCGAGGCGTCCTTGAACTTGGCCTCGGCGTCTTTTTCCTTGCTGACATCGGGGTGGTATTTGCGCGCCAGCTTGCGATAGGCAGCCTTGATTGCCTTGTCGTCAGCCGTCGGCTCCACGCCGAGTATCTTGTAATAGTCTTTGAAGTCCATCGAAGGAATCACCATCCGTTATCGATTTCGCGCCGTTGCCAGCATGCGCCGATTCGCGCAAGGCCGGTTGACCGATCTCAAGGTTGTGACCGGGTGGCGCAGCAGAAGTTTATCGGCAGTGGACGGCGGTTCTTGCGACCGCCGGTGTGTCTGCCGGCCCATGCCAGCAAGTTTGGGGCAAAGCGCCGACTTTCAAGCAAGCTTAGACGCGAAATAGCGGATGACCGGCCTTCGAATCTGTCGCGCACTGACATACACTGCGCGGCCGTTTTTTTGACCGGAACCGAAAGACATGAAAGACGCCTCTCCAGCCCGTGCCTGCGGCATCGACTTTGGCACGTCCAACTCCACCGTCGGCTGGCTGCGCCCCGGCATGGAAACGATGATCGCGCTGGAAGACGACAAGATCACCCTGCCGTCGGTGGTCTTCTTCAACATCGAGGAGCGCCGCCCGGTTTACGGTCGCCTGGCGCTGCACGAGTACCTGGAAGGCTACGAAGGCCGACTGATGCGCTCGCTCAAGAGCCTGCTCGGTTCCAAGCTGATCAAGCACGACACCAGCGTCCTCGGCACCGCGATGCCGTTCAAGGACCTGCTGGGGCTGTTCATCGGCCAGCTCAAGAGCCGTGCCGAATCCGCCGCCGGCCGTGAGTTCGAGCAGGTGGTGCTGGGCCGTCCGGTGTTCTTCGTCGACGACGATCCGCTGGCCGACCAGGAAGCCGAAGACACCTTGGTGGAAGTGGCGCGCAAGCTCGGTTTCAAAGACGTGTCGTTCCAGTACGAGCCGATCGCTGCGGCCTTCGACTACGAGTCGACCATCGAAAAGGAAGAGCTGGTACTGATCGTCGACATCGGCGGTGGTACGTCGGACTTCTCGCTGGTGCGCCTGTCGCCCGAGCGTCGGGGCATGGATAACCGTCACGACGACATCCTCGCCACCGGCGGCGTGCACATCGGCGGGACCGACTTCGACAAACAGTTGAGCCTGCAAGGCCTGATGCCGCTGTTCGGCTACGGCAGCCGCATGAAGAGCGGCGCGCTCATGCCGACCAGCCACCACATGAACCTGGCGACCTGGCACACCATCAACTCGGTGTATTCGCAGAAATCCACCCTGGCCCTGGGCAGCATGCGTTACGACATCGAGGACACCGGCGGCATCGACCGTCTGTTCAAGCTGATCGAACAGCGCGCCGGGCACTGGCTGGCGATGGAAGTGGAAGAAACCAAGATCCACCTGACCCACAACGACAGCCGCCACGTGCCGCTGGACCGGATCGAATCCGGGCTGAACGTCGAGTTGACCCGCGCCCTGTTCGAATCGGCCATCGATGCGCAGCTTGAGCGGGTACGCGGCAGCGTCACGCAATTGCTGGCGGACGCCAATGTGGCGGTGGGTCAGGTCGATACGGTGTTCTTCACCGGCGGTTCCAGCGGCATCCCGGCGCTGCGCAACAGCGTCTCGGCCATGCTGCCGAATGCGCGGCATGTGGAAGGGAACATCTTTGGCAGCATTGGCAGCGGTCTGGCAATTGAAGCCATGAAACGCTACGGCGTTTAACGGCAGCCTCAAGTTGCAAGCTTCAAGCTACAAGTAAAAGCAAAGGCAAGAGCGGCCACCGCTCTTGCCTTTTTCTTGCAGCTCGCCGCTCGAAACTCGCAGCTGCTTTTAAACCATCCCGCCCAGCTTCAACTCACTCTTCAGATACGCGTAATAAATCGGTCCCGCCACCACCCCAGGCAGGCCGAACGCGGCCTCGAACACCAGCATCGCCAGCAGCAACTCCCAGGACTTGGCACTGATCTGCCCGCCGACGATGCGTGCGTTGAGGAAGTATTCGAGCTTGTGGATAAAGATCAGGTAGCCCAGCGCGGCAACCGCCACCCAGATCGACAGCGACAGGCCGACGATGGTGATCAGCGTGTTCGACATCAGATTGCCGATCACCGGCAACAGCCCGAGCAGGAACGTCAGCACGATCAGGGTCTTGGTCAGCGGCAGCTTGATCCCGAATAGCGGCAGGATCACCGCCAGGAAGATCCCGGTGAAGAAGGTGTTGAGCAGGGAAATCTTGATCTGCGCGAAGACAATGTTGCGGAACGCCTGAACCAGCAGGTGCAGACGGTCGAACAGTGCCGCCGCCAGCGGCTTGCGCTTGGTGACATCCGGCACGCGCTGCAGGGCGATGATTGCGCCGAGCACCATACCGATCAGCAGGGTCACGAACATGTGCGCCGCGTCCTTGCCCACCAGTTGCAGCTCGGACAGATGCTTGCTCGCCCATTCACCGATGGCCACACGGAATTCGGCGGCGCTGGCGGGCAGATAGCTGTCGAGGAACGGCGGCAGTTGCCCGCGCGCACGGTCAACCACACCCATGAATTTGTCGAGGGAAGCTCCGGGATTTTCCGCCTCGTGCAGCAGGAAACTGATGGCCCCGGCAAAGATCAGCGCCAGCACACTCACCACCAGCGTGCCCAGCAATGCCACCGCCAGCCAGCGCGCGCGGCGGCCTTCGATCAGCCGTTGCAGTTGCGGAGTGAGCATGTTGACCAGCTCGAACACCAACAACCCGGCCAACAGACTGGGCAACAAGCGCAGCGGCAGTACCAGCAGCAAACCGCCGAAAATGATGATGCAACTGACCCAGAACACAACATGACGCTCAGAAAACGTTGGCATACAGCCTCAAAACGAACGGCGTAAAAGGATTGGCAGTCTGCCAGCGATCCTTGGGGAGCACTAGGGATATGCGGTGTTTGTGGGTTTGGGGCTTGGCTTGATAACCAGCCCTCACCCTAGCCCTCTCCCGGAGGGAGAGGGAACCAATTGCGGGATGCTCGGAAAATCCGGCGACCTGAAAGTACTGTATCGAATCCATAATCGACCGGATGTTTCAGGTCGAAGAATGTCTGGAGACAACGCGGTCAGTCCCCTCTCCCCCTGGGAGAGGGTTAGGGTGAGGGCCGGTTCTCAAGTCGAACCCATCCCGCCGAACCGCCTCATTTTTTCTTCAGGCAATCACTCATGAACGCCTTGCGCGCATCACCGGTCAGGGCTTTGGTCTTGGCATCGGCATTGCAGGTCTTCATCTTTTCCTGCTGCGGGGTCAGGGTCTTGGCGTCATTGGCCGCCGGCGCTGCCTTCAGGCAAGTACTCATGAAGGCCTTGCGCTCGTCGCCCTTGAGGCTCTTGGCCGTGGCGTCGGCGTTGCAGGTGGTCATCTTGTTCTGTTGCGCCGTGGCGGCGAAACCCTGGGAACACAGCAGCAGACCGATCATCAACAAAGGGACACGCAGCATCTTCATGGAGTTTTCTCCTTGTCGCCGCATCGATGGATACGGCCTCCGGCTGAGTGTAGTCAAAGCTTGTTACACCTTCCTGCTCTCCAGGTGACTGCGTCGGTATTGCTCCGGCGTGCACCCGGCCTGACGGGCGAACATGGCGATGAACGCCGAGCCGCTGCTGTAGCCGAGATCGAAGGCGATTTCCTGCACGCTGCGCGAACTCTCCAGTGCTTCGATCGCCGCGAGATAGCGCAAACGCTGGCGCCACTCGCCGAAACTCATCCCCAACTCACGCACGAATTGCCGGGCCAGGGTGCGCTCGCTGACATGCACCTGCGCCGCCCAGTGTGCCAGCGGCTCGTTGTTGCCGGGCTCGGCCTGCAGGGTTTCGAGGATGGTCAGCAGCCCGGGGCTGCTGGCGTACGGCAGATAACACTGATGAACCGGCGCCTGGCGCAGTTGATCCACCAGCACCTGGGCCAGACGCTGGTCGGCGTCGAACGCGGGGATCTTCACATCCCGGGCGGCGAAGTCCTTGAGGATGGCCTTGAGAATGTCACTGATCGCCAGGGTGCAAGCCTGCGCCGGCAAGTCCGCGCAGACCTCGGGCGCCAGGCACACCGCCCGATAATTCACCGGCTGATGGCTGTAGAAACTGTGCTCGACCTGCGGCGGCACCCACACCGCGTATTGCGGCGGCGACATGAAGCGGCTGCCGTCGACATCCATGTGCAGCACGCCGTGGGCCGCGTACTCCAGAGTGCCCCACGGGTGACGGTGCGGCGCGGCGTATTCGTGGGCGTTGAAGTCGGCATAGCGGAAATACACCGCCGACGGCAATTCGCTGAAATCCAGCAGATCGATGTGTTTACTGTTCATGCTGTCCGGAATCAGGGGCGGGTTGTCCGGTTCGCAGTATAGGCCTGCATCCAGACAGGGGATAATCACCGTTCATCAACGTACTGGTTTCTCTTCCCATGCAATACGCGTTTCCCCTGCTGGCGATTTTCATCTGGGCCGGCAACACCGTGATCAACAAGCTGGCTGTCGGCGCGATCTTCCCTGCCGAGATCGGCTTCTACCGCTGGCTGCTCGCCGGCCTGCTGTTCACCCCGTTCATGCTCAAAAAGGTGATTGCACACTGGCCGCAAATCCGCCCGAACCTGGGCAAGATCTTCATCCTCGGCGTGCTGGGCATGGCGGTCTATCAGAGCCTGGCCTACTTCGCCGCGACCCTGACCAGTGCCACCAACATGGGCATCATCCTGTCGTTAATGCCGCTGATGTCGCTGGCCATGGCAATCATCAGCCTCGGCCAGCGCCTGACCGCCGGCGCGCTGGTCGGTGCGGTGCTGTCATTCGCCGGGGTGCTGGTGGTGGTGTCGTCCGGCAGCCTCGGCGCGCTGCTGCAACACGGGGTGAATCTGGGTGACGCGATGATGCTGATCGCCACCCTCGCCTACGCGATCTACAGCACCCTGCTGAAAAAATGGCAGCTGCGCCTGCCGCCGCTGGTGTTGCTGTACCTGCAGGTGCTGGTGGCGGTGGTGGTGCTTTTCCCGCTGTACGCCATGTCGCCGAAGACAGGCCTGACCCTGCAGAACATTCCGCTGGTGCTGTACGCGTGCCTGCTGGCCTCGATGCTCGCGCCGCTGGCGTGGATGCAGGCCGTGCAGCGTCTGGGGCCGAGCCGGACCACGCTGTTCTTCAACCTGCTGCCGCTGATCACCGCGCTGATTGCCGCGGTGGTGCTGAAGGAACAACTGGCGATGTATCACCTGGTCGGTGGCTTGCTGACGCTGGGCGGGGTGATTCTTTCCGAGCGCTGGACCACCGTCCTCGGCCGCTCCCGCACTCCGAGCGCGGCCTAAATTCCGGCGGCTTTCAACCGCGCCGCATGCTCGACGAACAGCCGCACCGGATCTGCCCCTTTGCCGACCAGTCCCAGTGACTGGTTGACGATGTCGAAGTGATCCATCGGGTAGTCATCGCCGATGACCGTACCGAGGTGCGAGCTGAAGCGTCCGACCATGCCGTCGCACTGCCCCGGCTCGCGCACGAAGGTTTTGGCGAACAACCGACAGCTGCGGTTGGTGCCGTCGAACAGGTTGCCGCCACGGTCGGTCTTGCCCGGCTGCAAGGTGCCGGACCACGAGTAATAACGCACCCCGTTGACCTCCTCCGGCCCCTGCCCACCCCACGTTTCCGGCAAGCCCTGTGGATAACGCTGGTTGAACAGCGCCACGCCTTCAGTGGTCAGGGAGTTGTGCGAGGCGTGGATATCCACCGGCAGTTTCGGTCCGTGGTAACCGGTTTCCAGCAGCGCCATCAACCAGCCGACAAACCGCAACAGCGCCTCGAGGATACGACCCCGGGCGCTGTCCGCCGGATAGTGTTTCGCCAGATAGTCGGCCAGTTCCGAACCGTGATTGGGCCCGGCCACCGACGTCACCGACGCCACCAGATCCGGGCGCTTGGCCGCCGCGTAACGCGCCGTCAGCGAGCCTTGGCTATGGCCGAAGAGATTGACCTTGGCCGCGCCGGTCTCACGCAGGATTTCATCGATGCGCGTCAGCAACTGCTCGCCGCGCACTTCGGTGGAGTTGAGCGGCGACACCTGCACCGCAATCACCGTCGCACCACCCCGGCGCAACGCTTTGATGATCCCGTACCAGTACGGGTACAGCACCAGACGGATGAAACCGAGCATTCCCGGCACCAGCACCAGTGGATAACGTGTGGCCGATTCCTGCGACATGGGCAGACATCCCTGTGGTCGGTGGGTGGATGCATGACGTGCAAAACGCCCGCCAAGCATCCTCCTCGATGATGACAAGTCCACGACCAGCCTACTTCAGCCCCACCACCCCCGCCACAATCAGCCCTACCGACAACAATTTCACCAGCGTCAGGCTCTCGCCCAGCAGCGCGAAACCAAGAAACACCGTGCCGAGCGAGCCGATGGCGGTCCAGATCGGGTAGGCAATACTCACCGGCAGCTCGCGCATGGCCAGGGTCAGGAAATAAATCCCGCCGACCGCCGCGATCACGGTAATCAGCGACGGCCACAGCCGGGTGAAACCTTCGGTGTATTTCATGCCCATGGCGAAGGTGACCTCGAACCCGGCGGCGATCAGCAGAAACAGCCAGGCCACCTAGAACTCCCGGGCCAGGTCGAGCAAACGCTGCTCGGCCTCGGCCACCGACACCGCAAAGGTGCGTTCGGCGGATTCTTCGCCCTCGGCCGCGACCACCGTGACGTCGTTGATGCCGATGAACCCCAGCGCCGTGCGCAACCACGGATCAGCGTGGTTCAGCGCCTCCAGCTCACCGCCCGGGCCGAAACCGAAACCGCCGCGCGTGGTGACGATCAGCGCCTTCTTGCCGCGCAACAGCGGCGTGTACTGGGCGACGCCGTTGTCCAGGGTGTGGTCGAAGGTCAGGCCCAGACGCACGATCTGATCGACCCAGGCCTTGAGGCCGCTGGGCACGTTGAAGTTGTACATCGGCGTGGAAATCAGCAGCAGGTCGTGATCGAACAACTCGCCCACCAGTTGATCGCTAAGGGCCAGATCGGCCTGCATCGACAGCGGCCGCGCTTCGGGCTCCGGGTAAAACGCTGCCGCGACAAACGCTTCATTCACGGCCGGAATCAACGCCCGTCCGACTTCACGACGAGTGACCTGAGCCTGTGGATGGCGGACTTGCCAGGCACTGAGAAAGCTTTCCGCCAGACGCCGTGAATGGGAACGTTCACCGCGAGGGCTGGCATGGATCGCAAGAATCTTGCTCATCTGAAACTCCTAGGGGCTAGACTTGAGTGACTGTGTGGCGCCAGATTGCAGGCATCACTTCTTCGCCTCAAATGAGCAAAAATCAGTCTGGATGAATTGATTTCATCCATGGAGTTTTCATGTTCGCTTCACTGCCGCTGACCGCCCTGCGCGCCTTTGAATCCGCCTCACGGCTATTGAGCTTCAAGGCGGCCGCCGAAGAACTGGCGGTGACGCCGACGGCGATTTCCCACCAGATCCGTTCGCTGGAAGACTGGCTCGGCGTGGCGCTGTTCGAACGCCTGCCACGTCAGGTGCGTCTGACCGAGGGCGGCGAGCGGCTGTTTCGCAGCCTGCACGGCGCATTGCTGGAAGTGGCACAAAGCGTCGACACCCTGCGCCCGCAACGCAGCGGCAGCAGCCTGACGCTGTCGACCACCGCCGCGTTCGCCGCGCTATGGCTGGTGCCGCGACTGGGGCGGTTTTATGCGAAACACCCGAACATCAATGTGCGGCTGGACACCCATTGCGAAGTGATCGACCTGCATCAGGACGCCAGCGTCGACCTGGTGTTGCGCTACAGCCTCGACGATTACCCGAACCTCTACGGACTGTGCCTGTTCGATGAATCGTTCGGCGTTTACGGCTCGCCGGAACAAGTGGCGCTGGCCTCTCGCCGCACGCCATCGCTGATCAGCGTGCACTGGCACAACTCGAAGCTGTACGCCCATGGCTGGGAAGCGTGGTGCGGCAAGTCCGGCGAGAACTGGATGAATCAGCATCCGGTGATCCGTGAATACGACGAAGAACACTACGCCCTGCAAGCCGCCATCGCCGGGCAAGGGCTGGTGCTGGCGAGCAATATTCTGGTGTCGGAGAGCGTCGCCAGCGGTTTGCTGGTGCCTTACAAGGCCGAGGTGCAGGTCGATGGCGCGGGCTACAGCGCACTGTGCGTGCCGGGGCGCGAGCGGCATCCGCCGGTGCGGGCGTTCTTCGCCTGGCTGCAGGAAGAGGCGCAACTGTCCGGACTGACGCCGAGATCCGCGAAAAATACATAAAACTTTTTGCAGCGCGCATCACTCACAACCTGGGTAGCGATCACGTCGGCAGAACGTGGCGCCAAATCGGATTAGCCTCCAGGAGACTGAAATGAGTGACCTGCATTTGTCTGATGTTCAAACCCTGCGCGAGCGCGCACGACAACACGTCGAAAACGGCGCGGTGACCGAAAGCTACAGCGCCAATCGAGAAGAAGTGCTGCGTCTGCTCAATGAATCGCTGGCCACGGAGCTGGTCTGCGTCTTGCGTTACAAGCGCCACTACTTCATGGCCAACGGCTTGAAGGCCAACGTCGCCGCCGATGAATTTCTCGAGCACGCCACTCAGGAAGCGGCTCACGCCGACCGCCTCGCCGAGCGCATCGTGCAACTAGGCGGCGAGCCCGAGTTCAACCCGGATCTGCTGTCGAAGATGTCCCACGCGCAATACGTGGCGGGCAAAACCCTGAAGGAAATGGTTTACGAAGACCTGGTGGCCGAACGGATCGCCATCGACAGCTATCGAGAAATCATCCAGTACATTGGCGAAAAGGATCCGACCACGCGCCGGATCTTCGAAGACATCCTGGCTCAGGAAGAAGAGCATGCCGATGACATGGCGGACATCCTGAAAGACCTCTGATTCTCCAGATCCAATCGCGGGCAAGCCCGCTCCCACAGGGCTTTCACTGAACCTGTGGGAGCGGGCTTGCCCGCGATAGCTTTCTGATAAACGCTAAAGCATCATTTGGTGGGTTTGACGGTTACTGGCGCCTTGCCCGCCTTCATCTGCTCCAGCAACGGCGCGCACTGGTTCGGCTCGCCACCACTCGGCGCCACCAGTGCCAGCAACCCCGCCGCCGGTGCGGCAATCACACCCAGCGCCACCATCCCGGCACCGCGCAGCATCAGCGGCACCGCTTTCACACCGGCATCCGGCTTGATGAACTTGCCACGCACATACAGCGGCGAGCGCAGGGAGATCAGACGCCAGCCCTTGGATTCCGGCGTCACGGTCAGGTCCAGTTGCTCGGTGGCCATGTTCGCGGTGCCGTCGATGTAGATGATCGCGTTCTCGGTATCGAACACGAACAGCCGCGTGGTCGCCAGGCCGGTCTTGATGTCGAAGTCCGCCGCCGCGCAGTTGATCTTCACTTCCTTGTCGCCAAAGACCTTGCCGACCACGTAGTTGCCGACGTTGAGCCCCGCCAGTTCCATCAACTCACGACTGATGGCGCCATCGTTGATCAACATCTTCAGGTTGCCGTTGGCGCCGCCCAGCAGCTTGGCCACCGAGTTGCCGCGACCGCTGATGTCGGCATCGCCGTTGAGCTCGCCGAAGCTGGTTTTCATCGGTTCGAAGGTCGGGAACAGCTGCTTGAGCTTGAACTTGCGCGCAGTCAGTTTCGCCCGGCCTTCCAGCGGTTCGGTGCGGCCATTGAGGCGGATCTGCGCATCGAGGTTGCCGCCGGCCACGCCGAAGCGCAGCGGTTCCAGGCTCAGTTCGCCGTCGTTGAGTTTGAGGTGGGTATAGAGGTCAGTGAACGGCAGCTTCTCACTGTGGACGATGCGTTTGCCGGTGAATTCGACGTCGGCGTCCATCGCCCGCCAACGATCGGTCTTGAACTCCTCCACCGGCAGAACCTTGTCCGCCGGTTGCTTGCTCTCGCCACCACGGGCCTTTTGCTTGTCGTTGGAATCCGCGCCAATCAGCGGCGCGAGGTCGGCAAACAGCAGTTGATTGGACAGCAACGCCCCGCTGAGTTTGGGCCGTGGCTGGCTGGCAACGTAGGCCAGGTCGCCGTGAATGTCGCTGCCGCCGATCTTGCCGTTGAACTGCTCGTAGCGGAACTGCGCGCCGTCCGGCTCATGCAGCTTGGCGATCAGATGACCGTCGGTGGAATACGGCGGTGTGTCCGGCAGGGTCACGCCGGTCAGCGGATAGAGATTGCCGAGGCTGGCGCCCGCCAGTTTCAGGCGCAGGTCGAGGGCGCCGAGGTTGAGCGGATCGGTCAGGGTGCCAGCGAGCTCGATGCTGGTGTCGCCGATTTTCGCCTGGGCCTGCAGCGGGAACGGTTTGGCCGCATCCTGCAGGGCCAGCAGGCCGCCGACCTTGCCTTGTCCGGTGAGTTTCTGACCGTGGTACTGGCCGGTGACTTTCAGTGCAAAAGCGTAATCCTGCGGCGCGCCGCCCTTTTCCAGCGCGGTTTTCGCCGCTTTGTCACCGACGATTTCGCTGAAGGGAATCGGTTTGCCCAGCGGATCGATCAGCAAATCGAGGTTGGTCTTTAGGGTCTGGTCATCCAGGGTGACGTGCCCCTTGTCGAAACCGATGGCGCCGATGTCCACCACCCAGTTCGACGGTTCCGCATTCGGGTCCTTGGGATCGAATTTGAACGTCCAGTTGGCGCGACCATCCGCCAGGCGCTGCAATTGGGCGTTGGGTTCGGTCAGGTCGATGCGCGGGATCGTCACCCGTTGCGCCAGCAAGGCCAGCGGCGAAATGCGCAACTCGACCTTTTTGAGGGTGACCATCTGCGGCTGCTTGGACCAGTCCGGGTTACCCAGGGTCAGGTCTTCGGCCACCACATGCGGCCAAGGCACCCAGGCGCGCCAGCCGCCCTCGTCCGGCTCGCGCTGCCAGACCACGGCGAGGTTGCCGTTGATGGCGAACGCTCGGTGCAATTCTTCCGAGACTTTGGCGTTGAGCGGCGGTTTGATCCGGTTCCAGTCGAAGAACACGATGATCAGGACCAGCACCGCCAGCAGCAGCACGAGGGTGGCGAAGGTCCAGGCGAAGATTTTACGGGTGCGCGTCATGCACAAAGCTCCTGAAAACGACTGCGGATCGACGCCGCTGATACAACGGGCCTTGCAAGGCCCTCATGAAGTCTACGACTGACAAACCGTCCGCAGGTTTAATCGAAAGCCCCATCGGGGCCAAAAAACGGTGGCCATTCTGACCGATCGGTCGAATCGGCGTTACCGGCCCCGCACTTTTGCGGGGCGCAAGTGGGTGGAAAATACCCACCGCAGTGCAAAACCGCCCGCCTGAAACGCCCGAGCTAGAGCCTCCCAAGCGAACAATCAATTCTGTTGATTATTACCATTGTGTTTATGAACTTTTATATCGACTTATCGAGAGTAGCATTGGCTTCGTACCCACTTTATCGCCCTCCCAAGGAGCAACCCATCATGAAACGCCAACTTCTGTTCAGTCTTACCCTCTCGATGCTGGCCAGCACCGCTTTCGCTCTGCCAGCTGCCGATCAGGCTACCCCGCAAGTGAAGTCCAGCCACTCGGTGTTCAGCCAGACTGTTGCCGCTGACGGTTCGGACCGCACTCCACAAGGCCAGACCCTGGCTGAAAACGGTCGTAACCGTCTGGAAGAAAAAGGTCTGGTTCAAGATGGCTATGACAAAACCCCTCAAGGTCAAACCTTAGCCGAAGGTGGCCGTGATCGTCTGGAAGAGAAAGGTCTGGTTCAGGACGGTTACGACAAGACTCCACAAGGTCAAACTCTGGCCTCCGATGGCTACGACAAGACCCCACAAGGTCAAACCCTCGCTTCCGACGGCTACGACAAGACCCCACAAGGTCAAACCCTGGCTGCCGATGGCTACGACAAAACCCCACAAGGTCAAACCCTGGCCGAAGGTGGTGGTGACCGCGTGATCGAACGCAACAGCGCTTTGAGCTAAGCCCGTGGCGGCCTGGAAAAAAAAGCCCAATCCCCGGATTGGGCTTTTGACTTTTCAGAGGCCGGCATAAAAAAAGTCGAGATTTCCCTGCTCCCTCTCCCCCGCTGCCGTTCGACGCCGACAAAGCCGATTTGCTAGAGTGCGGCGCTTGTCTTGCCTAAGAACACACCCTTGCGATGCTGCCCCGCGCCGAACAGAAACAACAGACCCGCAACGCCCTGATGGACGCTGCCCGCCACTTGATGGAAAGCGGCCGAGGATTCGGCAGCCTGAGCCTGCGTGAAGTGACGAAAACCGCCGGCATCGTGCCCACCGGTTTCTACCGGCATTTCGCCGACATGGACGAACTCGGTCTGGTACTGGTCAGCGAAGTCGGCCAGACATTCCGCGAAACCATCCGCCTGGTGCGTCACAACGAATTCGTCATGGGCGGCATCATCGATGCCTCGGTGCGGATTTTCCTCGACGTGGTCAGTGCCAACCGTTCGCAATTCCTGTTTCTGGCCCGCGAGCAGTACGGTGGATCGTTGCCGGTGCGTCAGGCCATCGGCCGTTTGCGGGAGGACATCAGTTCCGACCTGGCGGCGGATCTGGCCCTGATGCCCAAGCTCCAGCACCTCAATCGCGAGGGACTGAGCGTGATGGCCGACCTGATCGTCAAATCGGTGTTCGCCACCCTGCCGGACATCATCGACCCGCCCGCCGAAGCCCTGCCCGAGCATCTGACGCCCCAGGCGAAGATCACCCAGCAGTTGCGCTTCATCTTCATCGGGTTGAAGCACTGGCAAGGGCTCGGCAGTACCGAGTGAGTCAGCAAAAAATCGCAGCCAACGCTGCGATTTTTTTTGCGCCGCAAATTGGTGCATGTAAAAAACTTCATGCACCAAAACACCTCACAATCCTGCAACATCTTGAAACATCCGCTAGTCTCCGACAGGGTTTTCCTACGTCTCGTCCGATTGGCAAGCCCCTTGCTCTAGCCTGAGCATTGTTCTTAGCAGGAAGCTTTCCGATGCTGGTGATTCATCGCAGAATCGACCCCCAACCCGTCTGGGCCGCCGAGTTGCACCTGACCTTCGAGGCCAGGAGCAAAAGCCGTCTGCGCTGTTTCAGTGCCGACGGCGAAGACGTCGGACTGTTTCTGGAGCGCGGCCAGCCGCCGCTGCATGATGGCGAATGCCTGCAGGCCGAAGATGGCCGGATCGTCCGGGTCTGCGCCCGCCCCGAACAACTGTTGCACGTCACCTGCGCCAACGCCTTCGAACTGACCCGCGCGGCCTATCACCTGGGCAATCGCCATGTAGCGCTGCAAGTCGGCGATGGCTGGTTGCGCCTGCTCGACGATTACGTACTCAAAGCCATGCTTGAGCAACTGGGTGCGCAGGTGGAATCCATCGAAGCCCCGTTCCAGCCGGAACACGGCGCCTACGGTGGTGGCCACCACCATTCGCGGCACGGTGAAGAAGACTTCAACTACGCGCCGAAACTTCACCAGTTCGGCGTCCGTTTGTGAACCCGGCCTGGGCGCTGCTGCGCCTGGCCAGTCCGCAACTGCCGATTGGCGGCTACAGCTATTCCCAGGGCCTGGAGATGGCTGTGGATAACGGCCGCGTCGACAGCCCGGACAGCGCCCGGTGCTGGATCAGCGATCAATTGCTGCTCAATCTCGCACGATTCGAAGCGCCGCTACTGCTCGCCCATTGCCAGGCCGCTGCGGACGAAAACTGGGATGAGCTGCTGCGTATCTGCGAAAGCCACCGCGCCAGCCGCGAAACCCGCGAGCTGCATCTGGAGAGCCGGCAGATGGGCTACTCGTTGCAGCAATTGCTCAACGGCTTGCCCGAACTCGATCAGGCCGCGCGGGACTTTCTCGAACACTGCGCCGAACCGCATCTTGCCCTGTGCTGGGCACTGGCGGCCCGCGCCTGGCAGATAACTCCGCAGGACGCCCTCGCCGCCTGGCTGTGGAGCTGGCTGGAAAACCAGCTCGCGGTGCTGATGAAAACCCTGCCGCTGGGCCAGCAAGCCGCCCAGCGCCTGACCAGCGAACTGCTGCCGCTGTTGCAACAAGCCCAGCAGGACGCCACCCGAATCAATCCCGAACACCTCGGCAGCGCCGCGTTCGGTCTGTCCCTGGCGTGCATGGCCCATGAGCGCCAGTACAGCCGCCTGTTCCGTTCCTAGGGCCTTTCAGTCTGGAGAATCACATGAACACACAACCCCTGCGTGTCGGCATCGGCGGCCCGGTCGGTTCCGGCAAAACCGCGTTGACCCTGGCCCTGTGCCTGGCGCTGCGCGAGCGCTACAACCTGGCGGTGGTCACCAACGACATCTACACCCGCGAAGACGCCGACTTTCTGGTGCGCAACGAAGCCCTGGCGCCGGAACGCATCATCGGCGTGGAAACCGGCGGCTGCCCGCACACCGCGATCCGCGAAGACGCGTCGATCAACCTCGAAGCGGTGGATCAACTGAACCGGCGCTTTCCGGGGCTGGACCTGATTCTGGTGGAGTCCGGTGGCGACAATCTTTCCGCGACCTTCAGCCCGGAACTGTCCGACCTGACCATCTACGTGATCGACGTGTCGGCCGGCGACAAGCTGCCGCGCAAGGGCGGGCCCGGCATCTGCAAATCCGACCTGCTGGTGATCAACAAGATCGACCTCGCGCCGCTGGTCGGCGCCTCGCTGGAGATGATGAACAGCGACACCCAACGCATGCGCAACGGCAAGCCGTTCGTGTTCAGCAACCAGAAAACCGGTCAGGGCCTGGAAGACATCATCGCCTTCATCGAACGCCAGGGCCTGCTGACTGCAGCCTGATTCACTGATCAACAAGGAAGCTTTTCCATGACACTCAAACGCATTCTCGGCGCCGTCGCACTCCTGCTGACACCGGCACTGGCCTTCGCCCACCCCGGCCACGGCGACTCTGGTCTGGTGGCTGGTATCAGTCACCCGATCGGCGGCCTCGACCATTTGCTGGCGATGGTGGCCGTCGGCTTGTGGGCGGCGCAGCAGCAAGGCGCGGCACGTTGGGCGCTGCCGTGCACCTTCGTCGGCACCATGCTGATCGGCGGCTTGCTCGGGTTTGAAGGGCTGGAGCTGCCGGCGCTGGAAAGCGGGATTGCCGCTTCGGTTCTGGCGCTGGGCCTGGCGGTGGCGCTGGCGGTGCGTCCGCCGCTGGTGATGGCCGTGGCGGCGACGGCGCTGTTTGCACTGTTCCATGGCGTGGCCCATGGCCTGGAGCTGCCGGACATGTCGAGCCCGTGGGCGTATGCCACCGGTTTCGTGGTCGCGACAGCGGCATTGCATGCGGCGGGTTATGCGGTCGTGCGTTTTCTGCCTCAGGCTGCCGCGCCGCTGGTGCGACTGGCCGGAGCCGCTTCGGCGGTAACCGGCGCGTGGTTGCTGGCCGGCTGAATTGCACCTCTGATCGTTCCCGGGCATGGCGCGGGAACGATCGATCGCCACTCTCTGCTACCATGTCGCGCAATCGCCCCTGCCGTGACGACGTCCGCCCATGCCCCACGCTTCCCGCTCCGCCTCCCTGCCTGAATTGACCACCCTGTTCGGTGAAGTGCAAAAGCACTTTCTGGACGTGATCGTGCCCCTTTGGCAAGGACCGGGCTGGAACGCCGACATGGCGTTGCCTTACGAGGCGCTCGACGCCGCGCATCAGCCGCTGCCACCGCAGCGCTATCGGGCCATGGCCTGCGCACGGCAGCTGTACCTGTTTTCCAGCCTGATCGGAGTTGTGGATAACGCCGAAGTCCGGGCGGCCGCGTTGTTCCGCTCCCTGCAACGGCACTTCCATGATGCCGAGCATGGCGGCTGGTTCTACAGCATCGATCCCCAAGGCAAACCGCTGGATCAGCGCAAGGATCTCTACACCCACGCCTTCATCCTGTTCGCCTGCGCCCACTATTGGGACAAGTCTCGTGAGCCGTTGGTGGAATCAACCCTGAACGCTGCGCTGGAAGTCATCGGCCGGCGGTTCGCCACTGGTGACGGTCTCTACGAAGCCTGCCTCGACCGCGACTGGATCACGCTGCAAACCGGCCCGCTGCAAAATCCGCTGATGCACCTGGCCGAAGCCTTCCTGGCCACGTTGGCCGTGCGTGAAGATCCCCAGACCCAGCAGGCGCTGAGCGAGTTATGCACAGCCATGCACAAGCACTTCGTCGATCCGCAGGCCGGTGTGCTGATGGAGAAACCGCTGAGGGCTGTGGATAACTGGTATGAGCCGGGCCATCAGTTCGAGTGGTATTTCCTGCTGGAATCATCGACCCTGCTGCGCGGCTCGAAACTGCATGCCGCCCTGGACCGGGCCTTTGCCTTCACCGAACAGTACGGCGTGGTGCAATCGTCCGGCGCGGTACGGGCCATGCTCGATCTGAATATGGACGGACGGCCGAAAGATTCGACCCAGCGCATCTGGGCCCAGGCCGAATACCTGCGCGCCCTGACCTTGCGCCCGGACAGCGAAGCCGCCGTGCTGCGCCAGTTGCAGGCATTGCAGCAGCGCTTCCTGCATGCCGGTGGCTGGCATGAATGCCGCGACGAACAGGGCGAGGTCAGCCGCAAGGACATGCCGTCGACCACGCCGTATCACTTGGCGACCTGCTATCGCGGCCTCGCCGACTATCTGAGCTGACAGCAGTGGCGAGAGAGCAAACTCCCTCGCCACACAACATCAGGCAATCCACTTCCTGTCGCCGGTGAAGCTGATGGTCAGCCAGCGCGCCGCGTCCGGTTTGCCCAGCTTCGCGGAAATCTCCTCACGCAGCACATCCAACTGGCCGACGCTCTGCAGCCGGTAATCCGCCGGCAACACCACATGAATCTCGATGAACCGCGCCCGTCCGTGCTTCTGCACGTAGGACACGTAATCGTCGAAACCATGCTCGGCCTTCGCCGCCTCCATCACCTCGCGCACCTGCTCATCCAGGGTATCCGGCGCAATGCCGAGCACGTCACGCAGCGCCGGACCGAGGATCTTGAACGCCGGTGGCAACATGGTCAGGGCCAGCACGATGAGGATCAGCGGGTCGACGAACTTCGCCCATTCGCCATAGCCCTGGGACTTGAGCAGCAGCGCCGCGAGGAAACTGATCAACAGGCCTACGGACAGCATCGCGTCCACCAGCCAGCTGATGTTGTCGAACTGGATCAGGCTCGACTTGAGCTTGCGATTGCGGTGGCGCACGTAGAAGAAGTAGGCGAACTCGACAACGGTAAACACCGCCGCGTAGAAGATCACCAGCCCCAGCTCGATTTCACGACCGCCATTGATGATGCCGAACACACCGTTGAGAAACGCGTAGATCGCAATCAGCAGCAGGAAACTGCCCTCGATCAGCAGCACCATCGGCTCCAGGTGCCAGAAACCGAACTGGAAGCGCTGGTTGCTTTGCTTGGCGATCAGCTTCGCGGTGATCAGCATCAGGACTTTGATGAACGTGGCAATCAGGGAAAAAAAGCCATCGAACAGGATGGACTGGGAACCCGAAACAAAACCGGTGGCGATCCCGGCGATCGACACGGCGAACATCAGAAGGGTCGATTGTTTGAGCAGCGACTGCTCACCTCGGTTACTCACTTTGACTCCTCGAAAAACCTTGATAACCGCAGGGTGCGGTTGGGTTGTTGAGGGATGAGTCTACCTTACTGCCAAATTCTGGCCGATTTGCCCTCTTCGCCAGCGGGCTGGCGAAGAGGGCAAACCCCTATCAAGCCTTGTTGCGCTCGATGGCAAAACCCGCCCAGGTCTGGCTCACCGGCATCAGTTCCAGGCTGTTGATGTTGATGTGCGCCGGGGCATTCAGCACCCAGAAAATCGTCTCGGCGATGTCCTGCGGCTGGATCGGCTCGGCACCGGCGTAGGTCGCGTCGTAACGCGCCTGGTCACCAGCGAAACGCACCAGCGAGAACTCGCTCTCGCACAGGCCCGGCTCGATGTTGCTGACGCGAACGCCAGTGCCCTGCAAGTCGCAACGCAGGTTCAGCGAGAACTGTTTGACGAACGCCTTGGTCGCGCCATAAACGTGGCTGCCCGGGTACGGGTAGTTACCGGCGATGGAACCCAGATTGACGATGCCGGCGCCGCGACCGTGGGCGATCAGGCGTGGCAGCAACAGGCGAGTGCTGTACATCAGGCCTTTGACGTTGGTGTCGACCATGGTGTCCCAATCGTCGAGGTCGCACTTGGGTGCAGGGTCCACGCCCAGCGCGAGACCTGCGTTATTGATCAGGCCGCGCAGTTTGGCGAAGGACGGCGGCAGGTTGGCAATCGCCTCCTCCATCGCCTTGCGATCACGCACGTCCAGCACCAGGCCATGCACTTCGGTCTGCTTCGACAGCTCGGCGCACAGCGCGTTGAGGCGTTCTTCACGACGACCGGTCAGCACCAGTTTCCAGCCGGCCTCGGCAAAACGACGGGCACAGGCTTCACCAAAACCGGACGTCGCGCCGGTGATAAACAGGGTGTTGGACATCGTGTTCTCCTTGCTTCGGCCACCCGGGGCAGCCATTGGAATAGAAAATCAGCAGGCAGCATGCCCGGCCCTGCTTTAACCGGCAACCACCGAGCTCTGCTCATTAATTGATCAATGGCCGCTATGCCATACGCACCGTGGCCTGTAGCCATGTGCACGCACGTTATCCACAAGCCCTTCCACAGTTTCCGGGGGCAAGTGGAAATGCGCAAAGCCGCGCCACATAAGGCTTTGCGCCGCAAAAGCAAAGTTTTTCGCTTGACCCTGATCCGCCGATTGTGCCGGGCAAGGCATTCTGCACGACCGGCCGGCCACCGCCGTGATTGCGCAGGGCCAGTAATCACGGCCCTCAGCGCAGTCTTTCCAGAGTTTAATCACAGACTTATCCACAGGCTTGCCCACATGCATTCGCCTGATTTGCCATGGCCATAAAAGGGTTGACAAACGGGTCTCCAGCAATCGGTAAAAACCCTGATCAAAAAACAATCACACGCCTGTAAGCCACGGATTTAAAGGCTCTCAGCCAGCTACTCCCACGTTATTCACAGCCGGTTCCACAGCAAACGGGGACAAGTCAAAACTGTGGAAAAACAGCGATTTGCAGCGTCTATATGTCGCGCTTTGGCAGGTTGGGGATTTTGTTTTCCACAATTTCGGGAATGGCGTGGATCGTGATCGATTCTGGATACAAAAAAGCCCCGGGACTGGCGTCTCGGGGCTTTTATCGCTGTGGAAAACCCGAAAATTCAGTGCCCGCCGAGATAGGCGTTACGCACCTCCTCGTTCACCAGCAATTCCTTGCCGGTGCCCGTCAGGCGGATCTCGCCGTTAACCATCACGTAGGCCCGGTCGGACAGTTTCAACGCATGGTTGGCGTTCTGCTCGACGAGGAAAATGGTCATGCCGGTTTTCGCCAGTTCCCGCAGGGTGGCGAAGATCTGTTTCACCACGATCGGCGCCAGCCCCAGACTCGGTTCATCCAGCAGCAACAGCTTGGGCCGGCTCATCAGCGCCCGGGCGATGGCGAGCATCTGCTGTTCGCCGCCGGACATGGTCATCGCGCGCTGGGTGCGGCGCTCTTCGAGCCGCGGGAACAGCTCGAACATGCGCTGCATGTCTTCCTTGGCGTACTTGTCGCCGATCGGAATGGTGCCCATCAGCAGGTTTTCCTCGACGGTCATGTCGGGGAACACCCGCCGTCCTTCCGGCGACTGTGCGATGCCGTTGGAGGCGATGTAGTGCGATGATTTGTGGGTAATGTCCACGCCCTGATAGAGGATCTGCCCGCCCGCCGCCCGTGGCTGGCCGAAGATCGACATCAGCAGCGTCGACTTGCCGGCACCGTTGGAGCCGATCAGGCTGACGGTTTCCCCTTCGTTGATCTGCAGCGAAACGCCTTTGAGGGCCTGGATCGGGCCATAGAACACGTCCAGTTCCTTGAGTTCGAGGATGGGTTGCGTCATACGACTTCCTCTTCGTCGGCGCCCAGATAAGCCGCAATCACCTTCGGATCGTGGCGGATATCGTCCGGACCGCCTTCGGCGATGACGATGCCGTGGTCCAGCACCACGATGTGATCGGAAATGCTCATTACCATGCCCATGTCGTGTTCGATCAGCACCACGGTCAGATCGTGCTCGTCGCGCAGCAGCCGGATCATCGCGCTCAGCGCTTCGGTTTCCTGAGGGTTGAGGCCGGCGGCCGGTTCGTCGAGGCAGATGATCTGCGGCCGCGTGCACATGGCCCGGGCGATCTCCAGACGGCGTTGCTGGCCGTAGGAAAGCTCACCGGCCAGACGGTTGGCGCAGTCCACCAGATCCACCACTTCCAGCCAGTAGAACGCGCAGTCCAACGCATCGCTTTCGGCCTTGCGGTAGCCCTTGGTGTTGAGGATGCCGGCCAGCATGTTGCGGTTGACCCACATGTGCTGGGCCACGAGCAGGTTTTCCAGCACCGACATTTCCTTGAACAGGCGAATGTTCTGGAACGTCCGGGCCAGGCCCGCGCGGTTGACCAGATGGGTGCCGCCGAACATCTTGTAATACAGGCGACTGGCAAAGCTTTTCGGCGAGACGAAGTCGGTCGGCTTGAACGACTCGCCCAGCAACTTGATGACGTTGGTCTGCTGGCCGCGCACGTTGAGTTCGATCTTGCCGCCGGAGGCCTTGTAGAACCCGGTCAGGCAGTTGAACACCGTGGTCTTGCCGGCGCCGTTGGGGCCGATCAGGGCGAAGATCGAGTTGCGTTTGACCTTCAGGCTGACGTCGCTCAAGGCCTTGATGCCACCGAAGTGCATCATCAGTTTTTCAACAGAGAGTACGACTTCACTCATGGCGCAGTCCTCTCATAGTGAATGGCACCTTTGCGTGGAGTGACCCCGGTACGGCTGATGCGGATCAGCCCGCGCGGTCGCCAGATCATCATCAATACCATCAGGATCCCGAACAGCAGCACGCGGTATTCGGCGAAGCCGCGCAGCAGTTCCGGGGCGACGGTCAGCACGAACGCTGCGATCACCACGCCGATGGTCGAGCCCATGCCGCCGAGCACGACGATGGCGAGGATCAACGCCGACTCGAAGAAGGTGAACGAGGTCGGGTTGACGAAGCCTTGATAAGTGGCGAAGAACACACCCGCCAGACCCGCCGTGGACGCACCGATGGTGAACGCCGAGAGCTTGACCAGCACATGGTTGAGGCCCATCGAGCGGCAGGCGATCTCGTCTTCACGCAGGGCTTCCCAGGCGCGGCCGACCGGCATCTTCACCAGACGATGCTTGATGTACAGCACGGCAAGCACCACCAGGAACAGCACCGCATAGATGAAGTAATACTTCACGTCCGGGTTGTAGGCGATGCCGAAGAACTCGTGGAACGGCACCCCGCCATCCTTCGCCCGCTTGCCGAACTCCAGGCCGAAGAAAGTCGGCAGTGGTGCCGGCATGCCGTTCGGACCGCCGGTCAGGGACAGCCAGTTGTTGAGGATCAGACGGATGATTTCACCGAAGCCCAGCGTCACGATCGCCAGGTAGTCACCGTGCAGTCGCAGCACCGGGAAACCGAGGATGCAACCGGCAAGGCCAGCCGTAATCGCCGCCAGCGGCAGCACGGTCCAGAAACCCAGCCCGAGGTACTGATAACCGAGCGCCAGACCGTAGGCGCCGATGGCGTAGAACGCCACGTAACCCAGGTCGAGCAGGCCGGCCAGACCGACCACGATGTTCAGCCCCAGCCCCAACAGCACGTAGATCAATCCGAGGATGACCACGCCCAGCAGGTAGGAGTTGGAAACGAACGGCACGATCACCGCCAGCACGATCAGCAGCGGGATGATCCAGCGCAGCCTGGATTTGTGATCGGCGGGCAGCACATGCACGCCGGAACCGGTACTCTCGAATCCTTCGAGGATTTTCAGACCCTTGGGGGTTTGCAGGAACAGGCTCAGGGCAAACCGGCCAGCCATGACAATGGCAATGATCCACGCCACGCGGGTCGCTTCGAGGTTGAAGCTGTAGCCGTCGAGTACCACGCCGACAATCGGCCCGAACACGATCAGGGCGATCAGACCGGCGAGAATCGCCTCAACCAGGCTTTTTTTGACATCAATGGATTTTGTAGTGGTTGAAGACATCGCTTACACCTTCGACACAAGAGGACGGCCCAGCAGGCCCTGAGGCCGGAAGACCAGAACAAGTACGAGCAGCGAGAAGCTGAACACGTCTTTGTAGTCGGAGTTGACCAGGCCCGAGAACAGCGACTCGGAGATCCCGAGGATGATCCCGCCCAACATGGCGCCAGGCAGCGAGCCGATCCCGCCGAGCACCGCAGCGGTGAACGCCTTGATGCCGATGACGAAGCCTGCGTAGAAGTCGAACGTGCCGTAGTTCATGGTGATCAGCACGCCGGCCAGGGCCGCCATCGCTGCACCGATGATGAACACGTAGGAAATCACCCGGTCGGTATTGATCCCCAGGATCGAGGCCATCTTGCGGTCTTGCTGGGTCGCGCGGCACATGCGGCCGAGCTTGGTGTACTTGATCACGTAGGTCAGCAGGCCCATCCCGACGAACGCCGCGACGAGAATGAAGATCTTGGTGTAGGTCAGCTGGACGAAGCCCGAGCCGACATCGATGCGCCAGGCACCAGTGAGCAGCGTCGGAACACCCTGTTGACGGGCGCCCTGGCTGATCTGGGCATAGTTTTGCAGGATCAGGGAGATACCGATGGCGCTGATCAGCGGAGCCAGTCGGGTGGAGTTGCGCAGTGGTTTGTAGGCGATGCGTTCGATGACCCAGCCATACACCCCCGTGACGACGATGGTGAAGACCAGTGTGCCGAGCATCAGCAGCGGGAAGGATTCGATACCGAAGTAAGCCAGCAGAGCCAGACTGATTGCCGCGAGGTAAGCGGAAATCATGTAAACCTCGCCGTGGGCGAAGTTGATCATGCCGATGATGCCGTAGACCATTGTGTAGCCGATGGCGATCAGGCCATAGACCGACCCGAGGGTCAGGCCGTTGACCAGTTGCTGCAGGAAAATACCATCCATAACGCAATCTCACGCAGTGAGAACCTACACACCCGGGGGCGCGCGGTTCTTCTAGGAAAAATACAGATTTACGTCGGAGCAGTGTCAGCCACGACCGGACTGCCCCCACAGAAGTTCTGTGGAGGTCAGCCGATCGCGTCAGCCCTTACTTCTGTTTTTCCAGCTGGTGATATTTGCCGGTCGCATCCCACTGGTAGACCACGTAGTCGGAGACTTTCAGGTCGCCCTTGGCGTCCCAGGTCTTCTCGCCCATCACGGTTTTCACAGGGTTGGCTTTCAGCCATTTGGCAGCATCTTCGCCCTTGTTCGACTTGGCGCCGTTGAAGCCGGCGGCCAGGGCCTGGATCGAGGCGTAGGCGTACAGGGTGTAGCCTTCAGGCTCGGTGCCGGTTTTGCGGAACTGCTCGACCACAGTCTTGCTTTCCGGCAGCAGGCGCGGGTCGGCGCCGAAGGTCATCAGCACGCCGTCGACATATTGCGGGCCGCCGGCGGTGGTCACCAGTTCGTCGGTCACGATGCCGTCGTCAGACATGAACTTCACGTCTTTCAGGCCTTCGGTACGCAGTTGCTTGACCAGTGGACCGGCTTCCGGGTGCAGGCCGCCGAAGTAGACCACGTCGGCACCGGCCGCGCGGATCTTGGTGACCACGGCGCTGAAGTCTTTCTCGCCACGGGTCAGGCCTTCGTACAGCACCGGCTTCACGCCGCGTTTTTCCAGCTGTGCCTTGGTCGCGTCGGCCAGGCCCTGACCGTAGGTGTCCTTGTCGTGCAGCACGGCCACTTTCTTGCCCTTGAGCACGTCGACGATGTAGTCGCCGGCGACGATGCCCTGCTGGTCGTCACGCCCGCACATACGGAACATGGCGCTCAGGCCGCGCTCGGTCACCTGCGGGTTGGTGGAACCCGGGGTGATCGCGATGATGCCGGCTTCGTCGTAGATCTCCGACGCAGGAATGGTGGAGGAAGAGCAGAAGTGGCCGACCACACCGGCGACTTTCTGGTTGGTGAGGTCCTTGGCGACCGTCACCGCCTGTTTCGGTTCGCAGGCGTCATCGCCTTTGACCAGGACGATTTTCTCCCCGTTGACGCCGCCCGCCGCGTTGACCGCATCGGCCGCCGCTTGTGCCCCCTTCATGTACTGCTCGCCAAATGCCGCGTTGGCGCCAGTCATGGGGCCCGCCACACCGATTTTCACATCAGCTTGTGCAAACGCAGAAACACCCAGCGCAGTAGCCACTGCGAGGGCCAGAAAGCCTTTCTTGTAAAACGTCTGGGACATGAGGTGGTGCTCCAAGGTTTTTTTTAGTTGGCACTGCGACTTCACTGGATTGCTCAGAGCAAGGGCCGTGCCATCGGTTTTTTATTCTTCAAAAAGTCGCTGCTTTCTTGTTATTTCGACTGTTTCGTTCCCATTTTCATTGGGCGTGCAACCGTCTAAACCGCGGAAGGTGAAACCATTTGTTTTTTCAGGCGCAACCCGCACGCGCCATCATTGCAACCGCGGTGCCAAACGACGTGCAACCAGCCTGTAACAGCCCGCGTCACCGAACTGCACACTGCTGGTGCGGGACTGCTACAACCCGCACCATTACAGGCTAGTCGCTACGCCGAAAAGCGCCGCTTCACGCAACATATTTCAACATTCAAATGACGATGCGCAGGCACTGGCCCGCGTGATACAGCGAGAACCCGGCCTCGTACAGGCAACTGCGCAAGCCCACGCCCGCCAGGGGCTGCATCGGTGCGAAGGGAATCGGCAAGGCCTGAGGATTTCCGTTACACAGGTAGTCGGCGAAGGCTTTGCCGACCACGGTGCCGGTGGTCACGCCACGGCCGTTGTAACCGGTGACGGCCACCAATCCGGGTGCTGGCTCGAACAGGCGCATCAAGTGATCGGGAGTGAAAGCGATGCGCCCGGTCCAGGTGCATTCCCATTCGACAGGCTTGAGGTTGGGGAAGTAATGCTGCTGCACCCGGTCGGCCCAGGCCTTGAGGAACCAGGTCGGTTTCTGATTGCCGTTACCGAGGCTGCCCAGCAACAGACGCCCGTCCTTGTCGCGGCGGATGCTGCTCAACACCTGGCGGGTATCCCACGAGCCCTGCCCGCCCGGGAGGATTTCATGGGCTGCGTCTTCGGTGAGCGGCACCGAAGCGACCTGATAGTAGTAACCGGGAAAGAAATTGCGTTTGAGTTCGGTCCAGTCGCCTTCGGTGTAGGCGTTGGAGGCAATGACCACTTGTTCGGCTAGCACCGAGCCCTGAGCGGTCTGCACCGACCATTGCTGGCCCTGACGTTCAAGGCGGGTGACCGGGGAGTGATCGAACATCTGCCCGCCGAGCCCCGTCACGGCTTTCGCCAGCCCGGTGACATACGCCATCGGATTGAGCGTGCCGGCGCGTCGGTCGAGCAACGCGGCGGCAATCTTTTGCGTACCGGTCGCCTGTTCACAGGCCTTGCCGGTCAGCAGTTCGACCGGCGCACCGCGGCGTTTCCACTGTTCTTCACGACTGCGCAGATCCGCCTCACCCTTGGCGTTGTGCGCCATATGCAGGGTGCCTTCGCGGCGCAACTGGCAATCGATGTTGTACTTATCCACAAGGCTGAACACCAGCGCCGGCGCCGCACCGAGCATGCGGTTGAGCTGGCTGCCGACGGCCTCGCCAAACCCGGCCTCGATCTCGTCCGGCGGGATCCACATCCCGGCGTTGACCAGCCCGACATTGCGCCCGGAGCCACCCTGCCCGGCGCGATGGGCTTCGAGCACGCAGACGCTTTTGCCTTTCTCCAACAGATGCAGCGCCGCCGACAACCCGGTAAACCCGGCGCCGATCACGCAGACATCGACTTTGACTTCGCCCCTGAGCGCCGAGTTATCCGGTCGTTGCGGCGTGAGTTTTTCCCACAGACATTCTTCGCGTAACGGCATTGCCAAGCTCCTGTCGGAGCAGTTGCAAGTTGCAAGCTACAAGCTGCAAGCCAGTTCGCTTGTAGCTCGTAGCTTGTCGCTTGCCGCTGCTTAATCGAACGTAATGCCCTGCGCCAGCGGCAACTCCAGCGAGTAGTTCACGGTGTTGGTCTGCCGGCGCATGTACGCGCGCCACGCATCCGAGCCCGACTCGCGACCGCCACCGGTTTCTTTTTCACCACCAAACGCGCCGCCGATTTCCGCGCCGCTCGGGCCGATGTTGACGTTGGCGATGCCGCAGTCGCTGCCGACCGCCGACATGAATTTCTCGGCCTCGCGCACATCGGTGGTGAAAATGCACGACGACAGGCCTTGCGGCACGGCGTTGTTCAGGCGCAGCGCCTCATCGAAATCGGTGTAGCCGACCACGTACAGGATCGGTGCGAAGGTTTCGCTGCACACCACGTCGCTTTGTTCCGGCATTTCAACGATGGCCGGCGATACGTAATAGGCATTCGGGAACTGGTCTTCCAGTTGACGCTTGCCACCGAACACCCGGCCGCCCTCGCTCAGCGCCTGCTCCAGCGCATCCTGCATGTTTTCGAAGCTGTGCTTGTCGATCAGCGGGCCGATCAGGTTGCCTTCCAGCGGGTGGCCGATGCGCACCTTGGAATAGGCAGCCTTGAGGCGGATGACGATTTCTTCTTTCACCGACTCATGGGCGATCAGGCGACGCAGCGTGGTGCAACGCTGACCGGCAGTGCCGACGGCGCTGAACAGAATGGCGCGCACGGCCATGTCCAGATCGGCGCTCGGGCCGAGGATCATCGCGTTGTTGCCGCCCAGTTCAAGAATGCTGCGAGCGAAGCGTGCGGCGACTTTCGGCGCTACTTCGCGGCCCATGCGGGTGCTGCCGGTGGCGCTGATCAGTGCGACACGCGGGTCATCCACCAGCGCTTCGCCGGCATCGCGGCCGCCGATGATCACTTGGCTCAGATGCGCCGGGGCATCGCTGAAATTCTTCAGTACGCGCTCGAACAGCGCCTGGCAGGCCAGTGCGGTCAACGGCGTTTTTTCCGACGGTTTCCACACCACCGGGTTGCCGCAGACCAGCGCCAGCGTGGTGTTCCACGCCCACACCGCGACCGGGAAGTTGAACGCACTGATCACGCCGACCACGCCCAGCGGGTGCCAGGTTTCACGCATGTGGTGGCCCGGGCGCTCGGAGGCGATGGTCAAACCGTACAACTGGCGGGACAGACCGACGGCGAAATCGCAGATGTCGATCATCTCCTGCACTTCACCGAGGCCTTCCTGAGTGATCTTGCCCGCTTCCCACGACACCAGCTCGCCGAGGTCGGCTTTGTATTCCCGCAGGACTTCGCCGAACTGACGCACCAGCTCGCCACGACGCGGGGCCGGCACCTTGCGCCATTGTTCGAACGCATGATCTGCGCGACTGATGTGCTGCTCGACTTCGGCCGGGCCTTCCCAGTTCACGGCGCCGATGCAGCTGCCGTCGATGGGCGAATGCACCGGCACTTTGCCGTTCTGGTACAGGGCCGGGTTCACACCAAGACGATCAAGCAATGCGGCAACCATGGGTCACTCCTCAAGCAAAAAACTGAATGTGTGCGGTCGCGTTTTCACGACCGGGCAGGCCTTTAGTTGTAGCTTCAGGAAGGCCATGCAACAAACGACCTTTACGCGAGATATCATTCCGTTTATTCATGCTGCGCAGAAAGACAAGAAAAGGATCGCCCATGCTGAACAAACGCCACTTGCCGTCGATCACCGCGCTGCAGTGCTTCGAGGCCGTGACCCGGCACCTGAGTTTCACCCGGGCCGCCGAGGAACTGAACCTGACCCAGAGCGCTGTCAGCAAACAGGTGGCGCAGCTTGAGGAATTGTTACAGCACTTGTTGTTCCGTCGGGTCCGCCGCCGTTTGCAGATGACCCCGGCCGGCGATCTGTATCTGGTGGAAGTCAGAAAAATCCTGACCCAGGTCGAGATGTCGACCCATTACCTGCGTTCCTACGGCGGCGAAACCGAAGTCCTGCGGGTCTCGACACCCTCGACCTTCGGCGCCCGCTGGCTGGTGCCGCGCCTCAAGGGCTGGCGTCTGCGCCACCCATCGATTCATCTGGACCTGTGCAACGAACAGGAAGCCGATGACTTGCTGCAAGGGCGCAGCGACCTGGCGTTCTATTTCGGCCAGGGTTCACGCCCCGGCACCGAATGCCTGAAGCTGTTCGGCGAAGAGCTGGTTCCAGTTTGCGCTCCCGGCAGCCTGCCGGACACGCCGTTGACTGATCCAACGCAACTCACCGATCTGGTGCTGCTGCAGAATGCTTCGCGCCCGCAAGCGTGGCACGACTGGTTCGACAGCCAGGGCTACCAGACCGAGCACAGCTACCACGGCCCGCGCTTCGAAACCTTTTATATGTGCATCCGCGCGGCGCAGGTCGGCTGCGGCGTCGCCCTGTTGCCGAGGTTTCTGGTGGAAGAGGAATTGGCCGACGGCAAACTGGTCATTCCCTGGCAGCATGCAATGCCCAGTACCGACGCGTATTACCTGGCCTACCCGGAACACGCGGCGGAAGTGCCCAAGGTGCGGGATTTCGTGAAGTGGATGCTGGAGCAGATCGACAGTCCTGACGCGGTCTGAGGGGCGGCGCCGGGATAAAAATCGCTGGCAATCCACACCCCGGATATGCGCCACTAGCGCCATTGATTGATACCGCGCCAACGCGCGGCCCGCCTGGAGACCCCGTTATGAGCGAGAGTGTGTTTGCCGATCGCATCGTGCAGAACCTGCTCGACACCGACTTCTACAAACTGACGATGATGCAGGCGGTGCTGCACAACTACCCCAACGTCGAAGTCGAATGGGAGTTCCGTTGCCGTAACAGTGAAGATCTGCGCCCGTATCTGGCGGAGATCCGCTTCCAGGTCGAGCGTCTGGCCGAGTTGAGCCTGAGCGCCGATCAGTTGAGCTTCCTCGAGCGCATCAGCTTCCTCAAACCTGACTTTCTGCGATTCCTCGGTTTGTTCCGATTCAACCTGCGTTATCTGCACACCGGCATCGAGAACGGCGAGCTGTTCATCCGCCTGCGCGGGCCGTGGCTGCATGTGATTCTGTTCGAAGTGCCGCTGCTGGCGATCGTCAGCGAAGTGCGCAACCGCTATCGCTACCGCGAAACCGTGCTGGAACAGGCCCGCGAGCAGCTGTACCGCAAGTTCGACTGGCTGACCGCCAACGCCTCGGCCGAAGAGTTGTCGCAGTTGCAGGTCGCCGATTTCGGCACGCGCCGCAGGTTTTCCTACCGCGTGCAGGAAGAAGTGGTGAACGTGCTCAAGCACGATTTCCCCGGACGTTTCGTCGGCACCAGCAACGTGCACCTGTCCCGCGAACTGGACATGAAACCCCTGGGCACCATGGCCCACGAGTGGATCATGGCTCACCAGCAACTCGGCCCGCGGCTGATTGACAGCCAGATCGCCGCCCTCGATTGCTGGGTCCGCGAGTACCGCGGTTTGTTGGGGATCGCCCTGACCGACTGCATCACCACCGACGCGTTCCTCGGCGATTTCGATCTGTTCTTCGCCAAGCTGTTCGACGGTTTGCGCCATGACTCCGGGGATCCGGTGCAGTGGGGCGAAAAATGCATCGCTCACTATCACAAGCTCGGCATCGACCCGATGAGCAAGACCCTGGTGTTCTCCGACAGCCTGACGCTGCCCAAGTCGCTGGAGATCTTCCGGGCGCTGCGCGGTCGGATCAATGTCAGCTTCGGCATCGGCACCAACCTGACCTGTGACATTCCGGGTGTCGAACCGATGAGCATCGTGCTTAAAATGACCGCCTGCAACGGCCAACCGGTGGCGAAGATCTCCGACGAGCCGGGCAAGACCCACTGCAAAGACCCGAATTTCGTCGCCTATTTGCGACACGTTTTCCAGGTTCCTGCCGTTTCCAGCCTTTCTAGCAAGGAGTGAATTCATGCAAGCCGTACAGCGTGAGATTGCTGAACAGCTCAACGTTCAGCCGCCGTTCGCCGATTACCAGGCCCTCGAAGCGGAAGTCGCCCGACGCATCACCTTCATCCAGGATTGCCTGACCAGTTCCGGGCTCAAGACCCTGGTGCTGGGCATCAGCGGCGGCGTCGACTCGCTGACCGCAGGCCTGCTGGCCCAGCGCGCCATGCGTGAACTGCGCGAGCGCACCGGAGACGAGGCCTACAAGTTCATCGCCGTGCGCCTGCCGTACGACGTGCAGTTCGATGAACACGACGCCCAGGCCTCGGTGGACTTCATCGCCCCGGACGAGCGCCACACCGTCAACATCGGCCCGGCAGTGAAATCCCTGGCCAGCGAAGTCGCAGCCTTCGAAGGCAAGCACGCGGTGTCGGTGGATTTCGTGCTCGGCAACACCAAGGCGCGGATGCGCATGGTCGCCCAGTACACCATCGCCGGCGCGGCCCATGGCCTGGTGATCGGCACTGACCACGCGGCGGAAGCGGTGATGGGTTTCTTCACCAAGTTCGGTGACGGCGCCTGCGATCTGGCACCACTGAGCGGTCTGGTGAAAAACCAGGTCCGGGCCATCGCCCGCAGCTTCGGCGCACCGGAATCGCTGGTGGAAAAAGTGCCGACGGCGGATCTGGAAGACTTGTCGCCGGGCAAGCCGGACGAAGCGTCCCACGGCGTGACCTATGCCGAGATCGACGCCTTCCTGCACGGCGAGCCGGTGCGTCAGGAAGCCTTCGACATCATCGTCAACACCTACAAAAAGACCCATCACAAGCGGGTCATGCCGTTTGCGCCTTGAATGCAGGGCATAAAAAAAGCGTCCCTCGGGACGCTTTTTTTGGACTGCGGTTTTCTTACTTCACAACCACTGTGCCTTTCATCATCGAGATGTGGCCAGGGAACGAGCAGAAGAAGCCGTAATCGGTGCCGGCAGCCAGTTTCGATACATCGATGGTCAGCGAGTCTTTTTCGCCGGCGCCGATGATCTTGGTGTGGGCGATAACGCGCTCGTCACCGTCCTTCAGGTAGTTTTTGTCGATGCCGGCGGCCAGGCCGTCGGTGGCGATCGGCTGCATGTCAGCAGTCTTGCTGACTACAAGGTTATGGCCCATGACGTTTTTCGGCAGGCTGCCGGAGTGGGTCAGTTCGACGGTGAAGGTCTTGCAGCTCTTGTCGATCACGATCTCCTTGGTGTTGAAGGACATCTGGTCGGTGGAGTCAACGGTGGTTTTGCACTCGGCAGCCATCAATTGGCTGCTGGCCAGCGCCAGCAGGGATACCGCAACAACTTTGGAAAACATGGTGAATCTCCAAGGCAGGGTTAACAAAAACACGAATGGTGGAAAGACTGCCTGAAATCTTCGCAAGTTCCTATGACTTGAGTCAAAAATTGTATACAACTTTCAGGCTATGACACTCATCGAAACAATCTAACAGCCAGACGTTTGGCCGGGACGTATCTTCAGGGCTCAACTCAACTGGAGCATCAGTCATGTCCTTCAACAGCCTGTTGTGCAGTCTGCTCGCCGCTTACGCCTGTGGCGCCAGCGGCACCTATGAAACCCCGAAACGCGAAGTCTAGCCCTTGGATCAAGGCGTGCCAGCCATTACCCTGTGACGGATTGACCCAGGAGGAAGGCATGTCTCTCACATCCGTTTGTGTATTTTGCGGTGCCAACGCCGGCACCACCCCGGCGTACACCGAAGCCGCCATCGCCCTCGGCACCGCCATTGCCGAGCGCAAGCTGAAGCTGGTTTACGGCGGTGGCGCCGTGGGTTTGATGGGGATTGTCGCGGACGCCGCACTGGCCGCCGGCGGTGAAGTGATCGGCATCATTCCGCAGAGCCTGATGGACAAGGAAATCGGTCACAAAAGCCTGACCCGCCTGGAAGTAGTCGACGGCATGCACGCCCGCAAGGCACGCATGGCCGAACTCAGCGATGCGTTCATCGCCCTGCCCGGTGGCCTCGGCACCCTGGAAGAACTGTTCGAAGTGTGGACCTGGGGCCAGCTCGGTTACCACGGCAAGCCGCTGGGCCTGCTGGAAGTGAATGGTTTCTACAGCAAACTCACGGCATTTCTCGATCACATCGTCGGCGAAGGCTTCGTTCGCGCACCGCACCGTGACATGCTGCAAGTGAGTGAATCGCCGCAATCGCTGCTCGATGCCCTCGACCAGTGGCAGCCGACCGTCACGCCAAAGTGGGTCGACCAGAAACCCGGTTAACCCCCGGGCACCGATACAGGGCAGAATACGCGCCGCTCAACCTCACCTTCGACCCCAGAGGATCGCCCATGGCCAAACCCAATTACTCCTTCGCCAAGCGTCAACGTGACCTGGCCAAGGAACAGAAGAAAGAGGAAAAGCTTCAGCGCAAGAAACAGATGGCTGAAGAAGCGGCACTGAACCCTGACGGTGAAGTGGCGACCGATGATGATGTTGAGGCACCGAAAGACCAGGCACCCGAGGCCTGAGCAATACCGCAGGACCACTGAACGCAAAACCGGCAGGAACGGGCTCGCCCGCCCCTGCCGTGTGCTTCGTCACTCATTCAGTGGCATCACCGTGACCCGCACCTCCGGATCATGGCTCCCCCTCCCAGAATCACCCCGCGCAACGGCGACACATCGGAGAAATCCCGGCCCCAGGCCAGCGTGATGTGCTCCAGTGCCGGTTGGATATTGTTGGTCGGATCGAAATCCACCCAGCCCAGCACCGGACAAAACACCGAAACCCAGGCATGGGACGCATCGGCGCCGATCAATCGCGGTTGCCCCGGTGGCGGCCGTGTCAGCAGATAGCCGCTGATGTAGCGCGCCGCCAATCCTCGGGAACGCACGCAGGCCAGCATCAGGTGGGCGAAGTCCTGACAGACCCCGCGCCGCCGCTCCAGCACTTCCACTAACGGCGTCGCGACTTGCGTCGCCTCGGCATCGAAGGTGAATTCGTCGAAGATCTTTTCCATCAACGCCTGCACGCCCAGCAGCAGCGGTCGCCCGGGTGGAAAACAACTTTCGGAGAACTCGACGAAGCTGCGCTTCAAGTGGACGTAGGGTGACTGAAACCGGTAACGGCAGGCCTCCAGCAATCCGGCGGACAACGGCTGGCTGCTGTAGGTCAGCGCATTTCGCGTCTGCTCCCAGGCCGGGGACAGATTGAAATCCAGCGCCGGCCGCGCCAGCACCTCGACCGTCAGCCGTGCGTTGACCTGCAATTCATCATGAGGCCGCTCAAACGCCAGCCGCGTCAGCGGATTGCCGAACACGTCCTGCTCGTCACGACGCGTGGTCGGATCCGGGCTGATCAGCAATTGCTGTTCAGTGCAGCGCTGCCAGGCGCATTCGCGAGGCCACAGATGCGCAAGCTGCTGTGCCAGGGAGACCGGGCTGTCGTAGTGATAGCAGGTGTCGTGAAGGATCTGGTAATGGGCATTCATCAGACGGACACCGTGCGCTGGCTGACATCATCGACATGGGCGAAATGGCGCAGGGCCAGACGATCGGAGACCTGGCCGCTGGCGTCGGCGATGTCTTGCAGCAGATCCGCCAGCCCGTCGAGCGCGGCACGCACACTGGATTCGCCGAACAATGGATTTTCCAGACACCCCAGATCGAAGCGCGCCAGACGCTCGACCAGTTCTGGCAACCCGGCCTCCCTCGGCACACCAAAATCATCGTTCAGACGCTTGAGGGTGCGCGTCACCAGTTTCAACTGGAACAGCACCGCATGGGGGTTCTGCTCGTCCAGCAACAACAGGTCGAGCACCGGGATCAACTGCGCCACCGCCAGATAACGCGAGCGATAGGTGATGCTGCTGTTGCCCAGTTCCAGCAACCACTCCAGTCCCGCTTGATCGAACGCCCCGGCGCCCCGCAGGAAACCGGCGAGACTGCTGCTGAGAAACTGCAGGCGTTCGATCCGCCGGCCGATCATCAGGAAGCGCCAGCCTTCGTCGCGGGTCATGTCGTCGAGGGCAAACCCGGACAGCGCCGCCAGCGACATCACCAGCCGGTTGAGAAAATCCAGCAACTCGCCGAAATCCGGCTCGTCGGTGTCCAGCTCTGTCGCCTCGCGCTGCAATTCCACCAGCGCCTGCCAGTTCTCCCGCGAGAGCTTGCCGCGCACCTGCGACGCCGCCCACTGCAAGCGTTGCAGGTTGGAGCGCAGGCTGAACGACCAGTCCTCACCGAGCAGGGCCGCGAGCAAGCGCTCTGGCAGTTCGCCTTCGTCCGGCAGCAGCATCAACCGCTCGCCGAGCGCCACAGCCGCCTGCAGGGCCTGAGGGTCATCACCATCGACGTAGCGCGCCAGCATGATCCGCAACAGCCGCGCGCTGTCGTCGCAGCGCTCGCAGTAACGACCGAACCAGAACAGGTTTTCCACCACCCGCGACGGCAGGTACGGATCGCGGCGTACCAGATCGTGCACGCCAATATTGCGCTGGGTCTTCCATTGCTCGCCGCTTGGCGGCCGGTCGCCAAGCACCCAGGTGTCCTTGCTCGCGCCACCGCGCTGCATCGACACCACTTCGGCATCGGCCTCGGCCGCCACGCGGGTCAGGCCGCCGGGCAAGACCCGATAACCGTCGTGACTGGCCACCGCATACATGCGCATGCCGATGGCACGAGGTTGCAACTGACCGTCCTCGGGTTGCCAGATCGGTGCGTGGGACAGTTGCGCAAGTTCTTGCGCGACATAGGCATAAGGCCGGGCCTGCATGCGCTCGGCGAGACTCTGGCGCTGCTTTTCGCTCAGATCACGCCCGAAAACAGGTGCAAAACTCTGGGACGGAAAGGCCGGTTTGATCAGCAACTCCGGCAGTTTCTCCAACGCCTGAGCCAGCACCGGCGCCTCTCCGCACCACCAGGTAGCGATGGAAGGCAGGATCAGTTCCTCGCCGAACAGGTACTGATTGATCTTCGGCAAAAAGCCCAACAGTCCCGGCGACTCCAGCACGCCACTGCCCAGCGCATTGGCCACCAGCACCCGGCCCTGACGCACGGCCTCAAGCAATCCGGGAACACCCAGCGCCGAGTCCGTGCGCAGCTCCAGCGGATCGCAAAAGTCATCGTCGAGCCGACGCATGATCGCGTGAACCCGACGCAGGCCGCTGAGGGTTTTCAGGTAGACCGTGGCATCGCGCACCGTCAGGTCGCCGCCTTCAACCAGTGGATAACCGAGCTGGCGAGCGAGATAGAGATGTTCGAAATAGCTTTCGTTGAAACGTCCCGGGGTCAGCAATACCACCAGCGGCGCGTCATCGTCGCAGGGGGCCTGACGGGCCAGGGTTTCCTGCAAGGTGCGGAAGAATCCGGCCAGATGCTGCACTTTCAAGTCCCGGTACAGCTCGGGGAAGGCCCGGGACACGATGGTGCGGTTTTCCAACGCATAACCGGCACCCGACGGTGCCTGGGTACGATCCGCCGTCACCCACCAGCGGCCGTCCGGCGTGCGCGCCAGATCCACGGCATACAGATGCAGAAAGGCCCCGTCCGGGGGCGCAATGCCCTGACAGGGCCAAAGAAAGTTGTTGTGACCGAACACCAGCTCCGCCGGCAGCAGCCCTTCGCTGATCAGCCGCTGCGGCCCGTACAGATCCGCCAGCACCGCATTGAGCAGGCGCGCGCGCTGGGCGATCCCGGCCGACAGTTGTTGCCACTCGTCAGCGGCGATCACATGGGGCAGCAGATCCAGCTCCCACGGACGATCCGCGCCTTTGGGGTCGGCATACACGTTGTAGGTGACACCGTTTTCCTGAATCTGCCGGGTCAGCAGCGCCTGACGCTGCACCAGTTGCGCCGGGGTGCTGCGCTGCAATTGGTCGAACAGTCGCTGCCAGTGCGGACGCACCGCCCCGCCGGCGTCGAGCAGTTCGTGGTAAGTGCCCGCCGTCAGCGGGTAGCGGTCAAGCAGGTCAGGCATGGAAAGCTCGGCAGCCGGCAAGGAACGGTCAGACTAACGCAGGCACATGACGCCCGGATATACGAAAAATCCGGGGGTCGTGTACGAATCAAAAGCGTCGTAAATCGAGTGTCATCGGGAACTCGTCGGAGATTGTCAGGTTCGGTATAGGAAGTTTCCCCGGCGTGTGTCCGATGCGGAAGAAACGCGCCATTCGCCGGCTCTCCGCTTCATTGGCATTGACCGGCAACGTCTCGTAATTACGCCCGCCCGGATGGGCGACGTGGTACTGGCAGCCGCCCAGCGAGCGCTGCATCCAGGTGTCGAGCAAGTCGAACACCAGCGGCGCGTGCACCGGGATCGTCGGTTGCAGGCAGTTGGCCGGTTGCCAGGCACGGAAACGCACGCCGGCGACAAATTCGCCGACCCGCCCGGTCGATTGCAGCGGCACCGGAATGCCGTTGCAGGTCAGCAGATAACGCTGCGGCGGTAACCCTGTGAGTTTGACCTGCAAACGCTCCAGCGAGGAGTCGACGTAACGCACCGTACCGCCCGCCGCGCCCTCCTCGCCCAGCACATGCCAGGGCTCAAGGGCCTGACGCAATTCCAGCTCGATGCCGTTGACGGAATAATCGCCGACCTTGGGAAAGCGAAACTCCAGATGCGCCGCAAACCATTCGGCACGCAGCGGATAACCGGCATTGTTGAGTTCGACGATGACGTCGGCAAAATCCTGTTCGATGAAGTGCGGCAGCAGGAAACGGTCATGCAGTTCGGTGCCCCAGCGCGCCAGCTTCGGTGGCGCGTAAGGCTCGCGCCAGAACCGAGCGACCAGCGCCCGCAGCAACAACTGCTGGGCCAGGCTCATGCGCGCATGGGGCGGCATTTCGAACGCTCGCAACTCCAGCAGACCGAGACGCCCGGTGGCGCCATCCGGTGAATACAACTTGTCGATGCAGAACTCGGCGCGATGGGTGTTGCCGGTGACATCGATCAGCAGATTGCGCAGCAAACGGTCGACCAACCACGGCGCACACTCTTCTCCCGGCGCCGGCATTTGCGCGAAGGCGATTTCCAGCTCGTACAGCGCATCGTTACGCGCTTCATCGACTCGCGGCGCCTGAGAAGTCGGGCCGATGAACAGACCGGAAAACAGATAGGACAGCGACGGATGGTTGTGCCAGTAGCTGATCAGACTGCGCAGCAAATCCGGGCGGCGCAGGAACGGGGAGTCCGCCGGCGTCGCCCCGCCGAGCACGAAATGGTTGCCGCCACCGGTGCCGGTGTGGCGTCCGTCGATCATGAACTTTTCGGTGGACAGTCGGGTCTGGCGCGCCTCTTCATAAAGAAACTCAGTGCGTTCGACCAATTCGTCCCATGTCGCGGAAGGCTGGACGTTGACCTCGATCACGCCGGGATCCGGGGTGATGCGGAAGTTGCTCAGGCGCGGATCGCTCGGCGGCTCGTAGCCTTCCAGCAGCACCGGACAATGCAGTTCCTCGGCGGTGGCTTCGATGGCGGCCACCAGCTCCAGATAATCTTCGACCCGCTCCAGCGGCGGCATGAACAGATACAACCGGCCTTCTCGTGCCTCGGCGCAGAACGCGGTGCGGGTCAGCCAGTCGGCGGACTCGTCGATCTTCGGTACACGTTCGTCCGCCGCAGCCGGCGAATCGTGTCGATTGAGTTGCGCGGTGTCGGGCAGTTCGGGGAAGTCCTGATTCGGATCGTTCGGGTGAATGAACGGATACTCCGCCGCTTTCACCCAGGGCTGCGAACCCAATGGCAGGCGATAGCCCAGCGGTGAGTCTCCCGGCACCAGCCGGCAATGTTCATCGCGTAGATACCAGCGCCCGCTCTGCCATTGATCACCCTTGGCGGTGCGCGCCAGTGGCAGCACCTGACCGATGACCTTGTCCAGGCCCTGACTGAATACCTTGCGCAGTCGCGCACGTTCCAGCGGTTCCTCCAGACGCGAATCTTCGGCGCTGACGTTGCTCGGCAACGCGCCTTCGCGCCAGAGGTAGTAGAAATTGTCCTCGTAGGCCGGGAACACAAAGCGTGTCGGCAGTTTCAGGCGTTCGGCGACGCTGGCCAGAAAACGGCCGGCCAGTTCACCCGTGGCGCCGTAATCCTGCTGCTCGTCGGCGATCAATGCGTTGTTGTGCCAGATCGGCACACCGTCGCGGCGCCAGTAACAATTCAGCGACCAGCGCGGCAGCTGCTCGCCCGGATACCACTTGCCCTGACCGAAATGCACCAAACCCTTGGGCGCGTAGTGTTTACGCATGCGCTGGAACAGTTCGGCGGAGAGCCGGCGCTTGTCCGGGCCCAGCGCAGCGGTGTTCCATTCGGCGCCATCCGGGTCATCGATGGACACGAAGGTCGGTTCGCCGCCCATGGTCAGCCGCACGTCACCTTCCAGCAGGTCGGCATCGATCTGCCGGCCCAGCGCCTGGATCGCCAGCCACTGCTCATCGGTGTAGGGCTTGGTCACCCGTGGCGCTTCCCAGACCCGCTCCACGGACATTTCGTGGCTGAACTCACACTCGCAAGGCTCCACCAGACCACTGATCGGCGCCGCCGAGGACGGATCAGGGCTACAGGCCAACGGAATATGCCCTTCACCGGCGAACAGCCCGGACGTGGCATCGAGACCGATCCAGCCGGCGCCGGGCAGATACACCTCGCACCAGGCATGCAGATCGGTGAAGTCCACTTCGGTGCCGGAGGGGCCGTCGAGGCTTTTCACATCGGCGGTCAGTTGAATCAGGTAACCGGAGACGAAACGCGCCGCCAGCCCGAGATTGCGCAGCAGTTGCACCAGCAGCCATGCCGAATCGCGGCAGGAGCCGGAGGCGTGCTCCAGCGTGTGTTCCGGGGTCTGTACGCCCGGTTCCATGCGAATCAGGTAATTGATGTCCTCGCTCAGGCGTTGGTTGAGCGCCACGAGGAAGTCCACTGCCGGCAGCGGCGTGCGGTCGATGGCGTCCAGATAGGCCTTGAATTTCGGCGTCAGCGGCAGGGTTTCGAGGTACGGCGCCAGTTCCTTGCGTTCATCGGCGGCGTAGGCGAAGGGGATTTTCTCGGCGTAGGGCTCGAGGAAAAAATCGAACGGGTTGAACACCGCCATCTCGGCCAGCAGGTCGACCTCGATCCGCAGTTCGGCGGTTTTCTCGGGGAACACCAGCCGTGCGAGGTAGTTGCCCTGGGGATCCTGCTGCCAGTTGATAAAGTGCTGCTCGGGCGAGACTTTCAGCGAATAGGACAGAATCCGCGTGCGGCTGTGGGCAGCCGGGCGCAGGCGCACGATCTGCGGGCCGAGTTCGACAGCGCGGTCGTAGCGGTAATGCGTGACGTGATGCAATGCGACATGAATCGACACGGCGTGCCTCCTGCGAGCCCAAGCGTAATCGAAAGCGCGCAAGACTTATGCCATGCAGAGGCCTGGGCGCTTTCCCGGAATGCTCAGGGCAGTACAGCACCAAAATCGGGCGATGCGGTGAATTGGTTTGGCACAGTTGCACGCAAATGTTGCGAGGCACAACGCAAAACGCCAACCCGAAGGTTGGCGTTCTGTTCACTCAAGTGCGTTTCAGCGCGGTACGACCGGCTTGCGAGCCGGCTTCGGCCCTTTGCCTTTCGCCGCTTCCTTGCGCTCCTTGGCGGCCTGCTGGTTGCGGGCGAATGCCGCGGCCTTGGCCTGTTCACGCTTGTCCCACGGATTGCCGCCGTCGCTGGCGCGCGGTGGCAGACCGTTGTGCTGGGTGAGGATTTTGGTGGTCTTCTCTTTTACGTCCTTCGCCACTTTATGGCTGCCGGCCGGCGTCGAGTTCTTGCGACGGGCGCTCTGATAGCTGTCGGTGGCCGGCTGATGCGTCGGGATCAACTGGTGCTTGCCCGGCCCGATCAGGTCGGCGCGGCCCATGCGGATCAGCGCTTCACGCAGCATCGGCCAGCCTTTCGGGTCGTGATAACGCAGGAACGCCTTGTGCAGACGACGCTGCTCCTCGCTCTTGACGATGGTCACGCCGTCGCTCTTGTAGGTGACCTTGCGCAGCGGGTTCTTGCCCGAGTGGTACATCGCGGTGGCGGTGGCCATCGGCGACGGATAGAACGCCTGCACCTGGTCGGCGCGGAAACCGTTGCCCTTGAGCCACAGGGCCAGGTTCATCATGTCTTCGTCGGTGGTGCCCGGGTGCGCGGCGATGAAGTACGGAATCAGGTACTGCTCTTTCCCCGCTTCCTTGGTGTACTTCTCGAACATGCGCTTGAAGCGATCGTAGGTGCCGATCCCCGGTTTCATCATCTGGTTGAGCGGACCTTCCTCGGTATGCTCAGGGGCGATCTTCAGGTAACCACCGACGTGGTGGGTCACCAGCTCCTTGACGTACTCCGGCGACTCGACCGCGAGGTCGTAACGCAGGCCGGAGGCGATCAGGATCTTCTTCACACCCGGCAACGCACGGGCGCTGCGGTACAGCTGAATCAGCGACGAGTGGTCGGTGTTCAGGTTCGGGCAGATGCCCGGGAACACGCAGGACGGCTTGCGGCACGCGGATTCGATTTCCGGGCTCTTGCAGGCGATGCGGTACATGTTCGCGGTCGGGCCGCCGAGGTCGGAAATGACGCCGGTGAAACCCGGCACCTTGTCGCGGATCTCTTCGATTTCGCGAATGATCGACTCTTCGGAACGGTTCTGGATGATCCGGCCTTCGTGCTCGGTGATCGAGCAGAAGGTGCAGCCGCCGAAGCAGCCACGCATGATGTTCACCGAGAAGCGGATCATGTCGTAGGCCGGGATCTTTTCCTTGCCGTACGCAGGATGCGGAACACGTGCGTAAGGCATGCCGAACACGTAGTCCATTTCTTCAGTGGTCATCGGAATCGGCGGCGGGTTGAACCAGACGTCGATCTCGCCGTGCTTCTGCACCAGCGCACGGGCGTTGCCCGGGTTGGTTTCCAGGTGCAGCACGCGGTTGGCGTGGGCGTACAGAACCGGGTCGTTACGCACCTTTTCCATCGACGGCAGGCGGATCACGGTCTTGTCGCGGGTCATTTTCGGGCTGGCCAGAATCTGTACGACCTTGGCTTCTTCCGGATCGTCAACCGGGCCCTTCTCCTGCTCGATTGCGCAAGCCTGAGTGTCCTGGGTGTTGACGTACGGGTTGATGATCTTGTCGATCTTGCCCGGACGGTCGATGCGCGTGGAATCGACTTCGTACCAGCCTGCCGGCGTGTCGCGACGGATGAACGCGGTGCCGCGCACATCGGTGATGTCTTCGATCTTGTGACCGTAGGACAGACGCTGGGCGACTTCGACGATCGCCCGCTCGGCGTTGCCGTACAGCAGAATGTCGGCGCTGGCGTCGATCAGGATCGAATTGCGCACACGATCCTGCCAGTAGTCGTAGTGGGCGATGCGGCGCAGGGACGCTTCGATGCCGCCGAGCACGATCGGCACATGCTTGTAGGCTTCCTTGCAGCGCTGGCTGTAGACCAGGCTCGCGCGGTCCGGACGCTTGCCGGCCATGCCGCCCGGGGTGTAGGCGTCGTCGGAACGGATTTTCTTGTCCGCGGTGTAGCGGTTGATCATCGAGTCCATGTTGCCGGCCGCGACGCCGAAGAACAGGTTCGGCTCGCCGAGCTTCATGAAGTCGTCTTTGGACTGCCAGTTCGGCTGGGCAATGATCCCGACGCGGAAGCCCTGGGACTCCAGCAGCCGGCCGATGATCGCCATGCCGAACGACGGGTGATCGACGTAGGCATCACCCGTGACAATGATGATGTCGCAGGAATCCCAGCCGAGCTGATCCATCTCCTCCCTGCTCATCGGCAGGAATGGTGCCGGTCCGAAACATTCGGCCCAGTATTTTGGATAGTCAAATAACGGCTTGGCTGCTTGCATGTCGATGACCGGTGTTGAGGTGCAAAATCGCGGGCGCGGAATATAGCACAAAAAATGACCAATTCCGACGGCTGTGGTCGGAAATATCAGGGACTGTCAGACGAGGACGGACTTACTCGTCGTCGTCGAAGTTATAGCTGCCCGGCGCGAGGTTTTCGAAGCGCGTGTACTTGCCGATGAAGGCCAGGCGGATAAAGCCGATCGGGCCGTTCCGCTGTTTGCCGATGATGATTTCGGCGATGCCCTTGTGCTCGGTTTCCGGGTGATACACCTCGTCCCGGTACACGAACATGATCACGTCGGCGTCCTGCTCGATCGCTCCGGATTCCCGCAAGTCGGAGTTCACCGGACGCTTGTTGGGACGTTGTTCCAGGGAGCGGTTGAGCTGCGACAGTGCAACCACCGGGCAGTTGAATTCCTTGGCCAGGGCTTTCAGGGATCGGGAGATCTCGGAAATCTCGTTGGTCCGGTTGTCACCGCTGGAGCCCGGGATCTGCATCAACTGCAGGTAGTCGATCATGATCAGACCGATATCGCCGTGTTCGCGTACCAGGCGCCGGGTCCGGGCACGCATTTCCGACGGGCTGATGCCGGCGGTGTCATCGATGAACAGCTTGCGGTCGTTGAGCAGGTTGACCGCCGAAGTCAGGCGCGGCCAGTCGTCGTCTTCGAGCTGACCGGAACGCACCTTGGTCTGGTCGATGCGGCCGAGGGACGACAGCATACGCATGATCAGCGATTCGCCTGGCATCTCGAGGGAGTACACCAGCACCACCTTGTCGCTGCGCAACACGGCGTTTTCCACCAGGTTCATCGCGAAAGTCGTCTTACCCATGGACGGACGACCGGCGACGATGATCAGGTCGGCCGGTTGCAGGCCGCTGGTCTTCTCGTCGAGGTCGGTATAGCCGGTGGACAGGCCGGTGATCGAGTCGGCGGTGTTGAACAAGGTGTCGATGCGGTCGATGGCTTTGGTCAACAGGTCATTCACACCCACCGGGCCGCCGGTTTTTGGCCGGGCCTCGGCAATCGCGAAGATCTGCCGTTCGGCTTCGTCGAGGATTTCCTCGGCGGTGCGACCTTCAGGGTTGAAGGCGCTGTCGGCAATTTCGGTGCTGATGCCGATCAACTGACGCAACGTCGCACGCTGGCGAACGATCTGCGCATAGGCCTTGATGTTGGCGACGGACGGCGTGTTTTTCGCCAGTTCACCGAGGTAGCCGAGGCCGCCGACTTGCGAAGTCTGACCTTCCTTGTCCAGTTGCTCGGCAAGGGTCACAACGTCGATCGGCGAGTTCTGATCGGCCAGTTTGGCGATCGCGCGGAAAATCAGACGGTGGTCATGCCGGTAGAAATCGCCGTCGGAGACTTGATCGAGCACGCGTTCCCAGGCGTTGTTGTCCAGCATCAGACCACCGAGCACGGCCTGTTCGGCCTCGATGGAATGCGGCGGCACCTTCAGCGCGGCGGTTTGCAGATCGTATTGCTCGGGAGCGGAGATTTCGTTCATGGCCACTTTTTATTCAGGAAAAGCAGGGATTGCAGAAAGACAAAGGGCACGACCTGTAGACAGGATCGTGCCCGATGTTAACCGCCTGGCGAACAAGCCGCCAGTCGATCAGGGTGTTGCTTAAGCTGCTACCACGACAACGCGTACGGTGGCTTCAACTTCGGCGTGCAGGTGCACAGCCACGTCGAATTCACCCACGTTGCGGATGGTGCCGTTCGGCAGACGAACTTCGCTTTTCGCAACTTCAACGCCGGAGGCGGTCAGTGCGTCAGCGATGTCGTGAGTACCGATCGAACCGAACAGCTTGCCTTCGTCGCCGGCGGTGGCAGTGATGGTCACTTCCAGCTCGGCCAGTTGGGCAGCACGGCTTTCAGCCGATGCTTTACGGTCGGCAGCGGCTTTTTCCAGCTCAGCGCGACGCTCTTCGAACGCAGCCAGGTTGGCAGCGGTCGCAGCGGTAGCTTTGCCGAAAGGCAGCAGGTAGTTACGGCCGTAACCGGCCTTAACGTTTACTTTGTCGCCCAGGTTGCCCAGGTTGGCGATTTTTTCCAGAAGGATCAGTTGCATGTGGAAATCCTCTTAACTTTTAACCTTCACCGTTCGCGTTATCGGTGTCTTTCGACACGTGACGACCGCGAAAATCAATCAGGCTGTCGACAATGGCCAAGACCACAAGCAACGGACCGAGCAAGTGCATGAAAGGCACGAGCGTGACGTATATCCCCACCAGCCAGAAACCGGCCAGCCGTTTCTGCGCCACCAGCCCGTGAACCAGGGCCAGACCGGCGAAGAACAGCGGCACGCTGCACAACGGCAACAGAACCAGTGCGTGCAGACCGAAGAACGGTGCCACACACATGACGGCCAGAAGCGACAGCGCAACGCCTTTCGGCAGTCGGATGGCGCGAAACTCGCGACCGAAACCGCCGGGGTTATACAACAACGCCTGCCAGTAGCGCCCAAGAATCAGGCACAGCACGCTAAAGACCTGCAACGACACCGCTGTCGATATGATCGACAGTGGAACCGCCAATCCCGTGAGAATCGCCTTCTGGTCTGCCGAGAATTTCTCGTAGACCTCACCCATCGCCAGCGGCAAGACTTGTTCAAACGTCTGCGCCAGCGCTTCGGTGAAGGAACCGAAAACGGTCCCCAGGCTCACGGCAATCAACAATCCCACGGCCACGCTGACCAGCAGCACGCGATTCCAGGTGTGTTCGGCGCGTAAAACCAGCGCCAGACCACAAGCCCCGAGCAGCACTATCAGTGCCGTCGGGTCTTTGAGGTAGTGCCAGCTCACCAACGCTGACAGCACTCCCACACCCAGGACGCTCAAGGCGTCCGAACCGCGCCGCAGGAGCACAAGGCAACCTGCAGCGGCACTCAACCAGAACAACAGCGGCAATGCCGCAGATCCGGCCACGACCAGCGTGGCCTGCATACGCCCCCGCATGATGAATTCAGCCAAGGCACGCATGCATTCGATCCCTTACTTACTTGTCGACTACCCGGTCTCAGCGGCCGTGGCTGTCGGTGTAGGCCAGCAGGGCCAGGAAGCGGGCGCGCTTGATAGCGGTGGCCAGCTGACGCTGATAACGAGCTTTGGTACCGGTGATGCGGCTTGGAACGATTTTGCCGGTCTCGGATACGTAGGCTTTCAGAGTGTTGAGATCTTTGTAGTCGATCTCCTTCACGTCTTCAGCGGTGAAGCGGCAGAATTTACGACGACGGAAGAAACGTGCCATTTGATAGGCTCCTTAAAAGGTCCGTGGATTACTCGTCAGCGTTATCGCTGTTGTCGCTGTCGCTATCGCTGTCATCGCCATCGGCGCTGCCATCGTGCTCAGGACGTTCGCGACGCTCACGGCGCTCACTGCGGTTTTCTTCAGCCTTTAGCATCTCGGACTGGCCGGTAACGGCTTCGTCGCGACGGATGACCAGGTTACGGATCACTGCATCGTTGTAGCGGAAGTTGTCTTCCAGCTCGGCCAGGGCCTTGCCGGTGCACTCAACGTTCAGCATCACGTAGTGAGCCTTGTGAACATTGTTGATTGCGTAGGCCAGTTGACGACGGCCCCAGTCTTCCAGACGGTGGATTTTGCCGCCGTCTTCTTCGATCAGCTTGGTGTAACGCTCAACCATGCCGCCGACTTGCTCGCTCTGGTCAGGGTGGACCAGAAAGATGATTTCGTAATGACGCATGAATGCTCCTTACGGGTTGTAGCCTGCCGCTCAAAAACGGTCAGACAAGGAGTGAATGACACTTATGGACTTGCCGGCGCGGGGCACATGGGTGCCTGCCGTCACAGCAAGGGGCGCAATTGTAGAGAAGGGACAGAAGAGGTGCAAGGCAATTGGTGATTATTTGAACAGCAGCTGCAAGCATTGAGCCTCAAGCTGCAAGCGAGGACCGCTTTTAGCTTGAGGCTCGCAGCTCGGCGCTTACGACTTGCGCGAAGCGGCCTTGGCCTTGGCCCCGCGCTGGCGCTGGGCCTCGAACAGACACACGCCGGTCGCAACCGACACGTTGAGACTGCTGACGCTACCGGCCATCGGCAGGTTCACCAGGTAGTCGCAATGTTCACGGGTCAGGCGACGCATGCCTTTGCCTTCGGCGCCCATGATCAGGATGGTCGGGCCGGTCAGGTCCTGGTCGTAGATGCTGACCTCGGCCTCACCCGCCGTGCCGACGATCCACAGACCGCGCTGCTGAAGCTTTTCCAGGGTACGCGCGAGGTTGGTCACGGCCACCAGCGGAATTACTTCCGCCGCGCCGCAGGCCACTTTCCGCACGACAGGCGTCAGCGTGGCCGACTTGTCTTTCGGCACGATGACCGCCAGCGCACCGGCAGCATCCGCCGAACGCAGGCAGGCGCCGAGGTTGTGCGGATCGGTCACGCCGTCGAGCACCAGCAGCAACGGCGCGCCTTCGGTGCGGTCGAGCAGCTCGTCGAGCATCGCTTCGCCCCAGACCTGGCTCGGACTGACGTCCGCCACCACGCCCTGGTGCACGCCTTCGACCCAGGCGTCCATTTCGCGGCGCTCGGCCTGACCGATCTGAACGCGGTTTTCGTTGGCCAGCTCGATCAGCGTCTGCACCCGCGGATCGTTGCGGCTTTCAGCCAGCCAGATCTGCTTGACGCGTTTAGGGTGGTGACGCAGCAACGCTTCTACCGCGTGAACGCCGTAGATTTTTTCCAACTGACTCATGACTTCGCCTTCGGTTTACGTGCCCCGCCGCTTTTGGCCGGAGCGGAACCCGCTTTTGGCGGGCCCTTGCGGTGTTTGCTCGGTTTGCCTGGCTTGCTGCCGGAGGCCTTTTCAGGCGCCGACCGTCCGGTCTTTCCCCCGACGCCGCTTTACCACCGTTTTTGGCGTCGGCCAGCAAGGCCTTCTTCATTTCACGGCTTTTGCGCAGCTCGGCGTTTTTCGCCACGGCATCGCTCGGGCGATAAGCCTCGGCCACCTTTTCCTTGGCCGGACGACGACTGGCGGTTTTGGCCGGAGCCTTTTCTTCCACAGCCTTGGCCGCTGGAGCAGCGGTTTCGGTGCCACGCTTCTTGCGACCGATTGGCGCGCTGATGGTCTTTTCCGCCATCTCGAAGTCGATCTTGCGCTCGTCGAGATCGACGCGCATGACGCGCACTTCAACGGTATCGCCAAGTCGGAAGCTGCGGCCAGTGCGCTCGCCCGCCAGGCGGTGATGCACAGGGTCGAAGTGGTAGTAGTCGCCCGGCAGCGCCGTCACGTGCACCAGACCTTCGACGTAGATATCGGTCAGTTCGACGAACAAACCGAAACCGGTCACGGCAGTGATCACGCCAGGGAACGATTCGCCCACGCGGTCCTTCATGAACTCGCACTTGAGCCAGTTCACCACGTCGCGGGTCGCTTCGTCGGCACGGCGCTCGCTCATCGAGCACTGCTCGCCGAGTTGCTCCAGCGCCGCCTCGTCGTACGGATAGATGCGCGCCTTCGGAATGGTCATCGCGCCGGCACGGCGAACGTGCGGGGTGTCCTGTTTCGAATGGATCACGCTGCGGATCGCCCGGTGCGTGAGCAGGTCCGGGTAACGTCGGATCGGCGAGGTGAAGTGGGTATAGGCTTCGTAATTCAGGCCGAAGTGGCCTTCGTTCTGGGCGCTGTACACCGCCTGGCTCAGGGAGCGCAACATCACGGTCTGGATCAGGTGGAAATCCGGACGATCCTTGATGCTGGCCAGCAGGGCCTGATAGTCCTTCGGCGTCGGGCCGTCCTTGCCTTTATGCAGGGACAGGCCGAGCTCGCCGAGGAACGCGCGCAGTTTTTCCAGACGCTCCGGCGGCGGACCATCGTGGACACGGTACAGCGCAGGGATTTCGTGCTTTTTCAGGAATTCGGCGGTGGCCACGTTGGCCGCCAGCATGCATTCCTCGATCAGCTTGTGGGCGTCGTTACGGGTGGTCGGACGGATTTCGGCAATCTTGCGCTCGGAACCGAAGATGATCCGGGTTTCCTGCGTTTCGAAATCGATCGCGCCACGCACGTGACGGGCCGCCAGCAACACTTTGTACAGCGCGTAGAGCTGTTTCAGGTGCGGCAGGACGTCGGTGTATTCGCCGCGAAGCTTGCGACCTTCAGTCGCTTTCGGCGTTTCCAGCATCGCGCTGACCTTGTTGTAGGTCAGACGGGCGTGGGAGTGGATCACTGCTTCATAGAAGCAGTAGTCGGTCATTTCGCCGGATTTGGAGATGGTCATCTCGCAAACCATGGCCAGACGATCGACGTGAGGGTTCAGCGAGCACAGGCCGTTGGAGAGCTGCTCCGGCAGCATCGGCACCACGCGCTCGGGGAAGTACACCGAGTTGCCACGTACCTGGGCTTCGTTGTCCAGGGCCGAGCCGATCTTCACGTAGCTGGAAACGTCGGCAATCGCCACGTACAACTTCCAGCCGCCGGAGAACAGGCGCAGCTTGCCTGGCTTGGATTCGCAGTAGACCGCGTCGTCGAAATCGCGGGCATCTTCACCGTCGATGGTGACGAACGGCAGATGGCGCAGGTCGACGCGCTTCTCTTTGTCTTTCTCTTCGACTTCCGGCTTGAGCTTGCCGGCTTCCTTCAGAACGGCTTCAGGCCAGACGTGCGGAATGTCGTAGGTGCGCAGGGCGACATCGATTTCCATGCCCGGCGCCATGTAGTTGCCGACGACTTCGATCACATCGCCTTGCGGCTGGAAGCGCGGAGTCGGCCAGTGGGTGATTTTCACCTCGACGAACTGACCGATCTGGGCGTTGGCGTTGCGGCCCGGGGTCACCAGCACTTCCTGCTGGATCTTCGGGTTGTCCGCGACCACGAAGCCGATGCCGCCTTCTTCGAAGTAACGGCCGACGATGCTTTCGTGGGCACGGGACACCACTTCGACGATCACGCCTTCGCGGCGACCGCGACGGTCCAGGCCGGAAACACGAGCCAGGGCCCGGTCACCGTCGAACACCAGTCGCATTTGCGCCGGGCTCATGAACAGATCGTCGGAGCCGTCGTCCGGCACCAGGAAGCCGAAGCCGTCGCGGTGACCGCTGATGCGGCCGAGGATCAGGTCGAGCTTGTCCACCGGCGCATAAGTGCCACGGCGGGTGTAGATCAGTTGAGCGTCGCGCTCCATGGCGCGCAGGCGGCGGCGCAGGGCTTCGATCTGGTCTTCTGTGGTCAGACCAAACTCTTCGACCAGTTGCTCGCGGGCAGCAGGCGAACCCCGATCAGCAAGGTGCTGAAGGATCAGTTCGCGGCTGGGAATAGGGTTTTCATATTTTTCCGCTTCACGAGCGGCCTCGGGATCGAGGGACTGCCAATCGGCCATTAGAGAGTTTTCACCTTGTCTATATGCGGGTTAGTTTGGCATAGGCGCCATCAAACGGGAAATTTCCGACTCTATAAGGCGCGTCTGGAGCCTTGTATCGACGTCTGAAAGGCGTTTTGAACACCGCTGGTAAAAAAAACCATTTTTTTTGCTGGCAGGGGTTTACAGTTAAAAAGACGCTCCGTATAGTGCGCGCCATCGACGACGTACAGACGCTGTCGAGATGCCCAGGTGGTGAAATTGGTAGACACGCCAGCTTCAGGTGCTGGTGACCTTACGGTCGTGGAAGTTCGAGTCTTCTCCTGGGCACCAATTTCGAGTTTGAGACTAGATCAGCTTCAAGACTCACACAAAAACCCGCGAAAGCGGGTTTTTTGCATTCTGCGTCCCGACTTTTTTCTGAAATTGATTTATTAAAATCAAATCAGGGGTTTACAGATCAAAAGGCGCTCCGTATAGTGCGCCACATCAACAGCGGCAACGCTGAAGATGAAGCCCAGATGGTGAAATTGGTAGACACGCCAGCTTCAGGTGCTGGTGACCTTACGGTCGTGGAAGTTCGAGTCTTCTTCTGGGCACCAATTCAAATTCAAGGTCACGATCTTGAATCTCACAAAAACCCGCGAAAGCGGGTTTTTGCGTTTCTGGCGTCCTGAAATTCCTAACCTCCGTACCAGACCCTCACTCCGCTCGCAAGGAGCATTTGAGAAACGATATCGTTTATCATTGTTGCAAGTTTTTGCAATGCGACAGTGAGGAACCCTGCGAATGATGTTTCGAAATACCCTGCGCCGCGGCTTGACCTTCACCCTGCTCGGCCTGGCACTCGCCACTCCCCTCACCCAGGCTGCCGATACGGTTTCCCTGACTCTCTACAACGGTCAACACAAGGAAGTCGGCGACGCGATCGCCAAGGCTTTCGAAGCCAAGACCGGTATTCACGTCAATGTGCGCAAGGGCAGCAGCAACCAGCTCGCCAGCCAGATTATCGAAGAAGGCGACCGCTCTCCCGCCGACGTCATCTACACCGAAGAATCCCCGCCACTGAACAACCTCGGCGAACTCGGCCTGCTGGCCAAGACCGACGATGCCACTCTGGCCGTCCTGCCGAAAAAATACGTCGCCGGCAATGGCACCTGGATCGGCGTTACCGCCCGGGTTCGCGTAGTTGCCTTCAACCCGAAGCTGGTGGATGAGAAAGACCTGCCCAAGTCGGTGCTGGACTTCGCCGATCCGCAGTGGCAAGGCAAGGTCGGTTTCGTGCCCACCAGCGGCGCCTTCCAGGAACAGGCCGTCGCCATCATCAAAAAACACGGTCGTGAAGCCGCCGAAGAATGGCTGACCGGCCTGCGCGCCTTCGGCAAGACCTACAGCAACAACATGGTCGCCCTCAAGGCTGTGGAAAACGGCGAAGTCGCCACCGTGCTGGTGAACAACTACTACTGGTTCGCCCTGCAACGGGAAAAAGGCAAGCTCGACTCCAAGCTGCACTACTTCACCGGTGGCGACGTGGGCGGCTTGATCACTGTCTCCAGCGCCGCGGTGCTGAAGTCCAGCAAACATCCAAAAGAAGCCCAGCAATTTCTCGCCTACATGGCCAGCGAAGAAGGCCAGCGCGTGATCACCCAGACCACCGCCGAGTATCCGCTGCACAACGGCATGGAATCGGATCGCGGCCTCAAGCCTTTCAGTGAGCTGGAAGCACCGGACGTTACCCCGGCCGATCTGGGCAATGCCGAGGAAGCACTGGATCTGGAACGCGAAGTTGGCCTGAACTGATGAGCGCCTCGTTATCCGCCCCCGCCACGCGCGGGGGTTACGTGCCACGGCGCAAGCGGCCGTCGATCTGGCTGGTGCTGCCGGTGTTGTTGCTGGTGGTGATGAGCCTGCTGCCGCTGGCCTACGTCGGGCTCAAAGCCTGGCAAGCGGGCTGGTCCGAGGCGCTGCATTTGCTGTGGCGCCCTTACGTGTTCGGCCTGCTGCGCAACACACTGGCGCTGATGGTCGGCGTAACCGTGACTTGCGGCGTGATCGGCCTGTCGCTGGCATGGTTGCTGGAGCGCAGCAATCTGCCGGGCCGGCGTTTGTGGGGCGTGATTCTGTGTTTGCCGTTTGCGGTACCGGCATTCGTCAGCAGTTTTACCTGGGTATCGCTCAGCGCGCAGTTCGAAGGACTCGGCGGGGCGATCCTGGTGATGAGTCTGTCGAAATACCCCCTGATCTTTCTTCCGGTAGCAGCCACCCTGCGCAATCTCGATCCGTCCCTTGAAGAGTCGGCAAGGACGTTGGGGCAGAATCGCTGGGGCGTGTTTTTCCGCGTCACCCTGCCGCTGCTCTGGCCTTCGCTGCTGGCCGGCTCCTTGCTGATTGCGCTGCACATGCTGGTGGAATTCGGCGCACTGTCGATTATCGGCCTGCAAACTTTCACCACGGCGATCTATCAGCAATTCGAATTGGAATTCAGCAATGCCAATGCGGCGATGCTGTCGGCCGTGCTGCTGGCGCTGTGCTTGATGCTGCTGTGGCTGGAACTGCGGGTGCGTGGCAAGGGACGTCATGTGCGAACCGGCCAGGGTGCGGCGCGGCGCGCTGAACAAGTGCAACTGGGACCCTGGGCAATGGCCGGCCAGCTGTATTGCCTGATGCTGGCGATTGTCGGCAGCGGGATTCCGTTGGGAATGCTGGCTTACTGGCTAGCGGTCGGATCGTCAGCAGCCTTCCCGGTGGCGGCAATCACCGAAGCACTGCTGTCTTCGCTAGCGCTGTCGCTGGGTGGCGCGGGATTGTGTCTGCTACTGGCGGTACCGGTCGGATTGCTGGTGGTGCGCTACAAAGGCCAACTGGCGATCTGGGCCGAGCGTCTGCCCTATCTGCTGCACGCCCTGCCAGGGCTGGTGATCGCTCTGACGCTGGTGTATTTCGCCCTGCATTACGTGCCGGCGCTGTATCAGACTTCCCTGTTGTTGCTGATCGCATATGCACTGCTGTTCCTGCCACTGGCTCAGGCGCCGATCCGCACGGCACTGAACAAGGCTGCACCACAACTGGAAGAAGCCGCCCGCACACTGGGCGCATCGTCGTTCACGGCGTTCTGCCGAGTGACCCTGCCGATCATTTTCCCGGCACTGGGTGCGGCGTTTGCGCTGGTGTTTCTGGATGCCATGAAGGAACTGACGGCGACACTGCTGCTGAGTCCGACCGGGCTCAACACCTTGGCGACCGAAGTCTGGGCACACACCGCGAATGTCGAGTTCGCAGCGGCGGCGCCTTATGCGGCGTTGTTGATCGTGGTGTCCGGGTTGCCCGTCTACCTGCTGACAACCCGGATGTATTTGAGCCGATAAAAAAATCGCAGCCGAAGCTGCGGTTTTTTTGCCCGTACTATCAGGCCCGGAACTGCCCCAGGCTGGCCTTGAGCTGCGCCGCCAGACCGTCCAGCACCTTGCCGCTGGCCGTGGTCTCGACCACCGCTTGAGCGGCTTTCTCCGCCTGGGCATGAATCGTCTCGACCCGACCGCGCACGGCCTGCGCCCCCTGAGCCTGATGCGCCGCCGCCTGAGTCGCCAGACCAATCGCCGCATGCACCTGCTCGACCGAAGCCTGCACCGACTGCTGCAACCGCGCGCTGTCACGCAGCACCAGCAAACCTTCGCTGGCCTGGCGCCCGGCCTGACCAATCGCCTCAACCGCCTCACGGGCACCCTGCTGCAAGGCCACGATGTGCGCTTGAATGTCACCGGTGGAGCTTTGAGTCTTGCTCGCCAGGGCCCGGACTTCGTCTGCCACCACCGCAAAGCCGCGACCGGTCTCACCGGCCCGGGCCGCCTCGATGGCGGCGTTGAGCGCCAGCAGATTGGTCTGTTCGGCGATGCCGTGAATCACGGTCAGCACCACTTCGATCTGTTCGCTCTGTTGCGCCAGCCGCTCGATGACTTTCGCCCCGGTATCGACCTGCCCCGCCAGCGCCTCGATCAGGCTGCCGACCCTGGCCGACGTGCGGGTGTTCTCGTCGGTGGCCTGACGAATATCCACCACCTGCTTCAGCGCCGCCTGCATCGCATGGCTTTCCGACTGCGCCTCATCAGCCATTTGCGACAGCGCGCGCAGACTTTCGGCAACCTCATCGCGCTGCATCCCGGCCGCCGCATCGGCACCCGCATTGCGCAGGGTCATGGCGCCGATTTCCAGGCCCGTGCGTTGAGCCACATCCCCGGCCTCGCGCACGATCGGCTGCAACTTATCCACAAAGCGGTTGACCGCCGACGCCATGTCGCCGATCTCGTCCTTGCTGTTGATCTGCACCCGCTTGGTCAGGTCGCCCTCGCCCGCCGCGAGATCATCCATGGCAGCGTTGAGCATCTTCAAGCGATTGACCACACGGTGGCCGAGCACCACCGCCAACAGCAACAGCACGCCGGCGCCGACCAGCGCCAGCCCCATGCCAATGCGCCAGCGCAACGTGGCTGCGGCGTCCTGTACGGTGTTGGTCGTGTTGGCTTTCATCTCCGCAGCCGTGGACTGCGCCGACTGCAGGCGCGCGCGCATGGCCGTGGCGCTGTCGGCGGCGGCGCCCTTGAGGCTGTCGCCGACCAGTTGATCACTGCTGGCGATCAGTGCCGAGAAGCGCTGATCGAGTGCCGCCAGATCGGTGTCCACCGAGGCCGTCGAGACGCCCATCAGCACTTTGCCGATCTCCACGCCGTTGGGATTGATCGAAGCTTCGAGGTAATAGACCGAGGGATCATGCTTCGCCGCATCCAGAACCTTATCCAGCGCCCGCTCGCCCTGGCCTTTTTCCAGAAGGGCCTTGTTGATCGGGTTTTCACGGTTGAGGTAACGGGTCAGATGCTGGCCGGTGGCGTCGTCGTAAACCACGAACAGCACGTTGGGATTGCGCTGGGCCCGGCGGGCGAATTCGGACAGGGTCGGCACGTCGCTGTCCCACATGGCGCGAGGCGCTACAGAGGCCAGCAACTGGGCCATGTCGTTGGCCGAGTCCTTCAAGTCTTTTTCCAGAGTCGTACGCAGCTGCGCCTGCTCTTCCTTCAGACGCGAGGACAGGCCGGCAGTCAAACGCTGGCGAGTATTAGTGGATAAGGTATCGAGGCTCGAGGTGACTTCACGCCCGGCCTGCTCCAGCTCAGCGGAGAGCTTCTGGCTATCGGCGCCCAGGCGAGTGCCGAGGTCGGCTTCCAGCGCGGTGACGGTGCTCCGCGTCAGGGCAACGGCCACCAACACCTGCACCAAAAGGGCGATACCAAGGGTAACGAATACGGGCCGCAACAAACGGCTTTGTAACAGTGAGAGAACGGCCGACACTGTGAATCCCTCTACTTCTGACGCCATTAATTTGATGGCACTCTTGTAGACAGATTCACAGCAAAGGTCATGCCGTCCAACAGGCATAAACGACAAAGGCCCCGATGAAGGGGCCTTTGTGTTTTTACATCAACGACTTATCAAGCGAACGGATGACGCAGAACGATGGTTTCGTTGCGGTCCGGGCCCGTCGAAATAATGTCGATCGGCGCGCCGATCAACTCTTCAACGCGTTTGATGTAGGCGCGAGCGTTGGCTGGCAGCTCTTCCAGGGTCTTGGCGCCCACGGTCGATTCGGTCCAGCCCGGCACTTCTTCGTACACAGGCTGCAGGCCCACATAGCTGTCAGCGTCAGTCGGCGCAACAGCGTTGCCTTGCGCGTCTTTGTAGCCGGTGCAGATGTTGATGGTCTCCAGGCCGTCGAGTACGTCCAGCTTGGTCAGGCAGATGCCCGAGATGCTGTTCACATCGATAGCACGACGCAGGATAACGGCGTCGAACCAGCCGCAACGACGGGCACGGCCGGTGGTCGCACCGAACTCGTGACCCTGCTTGGCCAGGTGCGCGCCGACTTCGTCGAACAGCTCGGTCGGGAACGGGCCCGAACCTACGCGAGTGGTGTAAGCCTTGGTGATGCCCAGGATGTAGTCCAGGAACATCGGGCCAACACCCGAACCGGTCGCCACGCCACCGGCGGTGGTGTTGGAGCTGGTCACGTACGGGTAGGTACCGTGGTCGATGTCGAGCAACGAACCCTGGGCGCCTTCGAACATGATGTCTTTGCCGGCGCGACGCAGGTCGTGCAGCTCGGCAGTGACGTCCAGCATCAGCGGCTTGAGCAGCTCGGCGTATTCCTTGCACTCGGCCAGAGTCTTTTCGAACTCGATGGCCGGCTCTTTGTAGTAACCAACCAGCATGAAGTTGTGGTAGTCCACCAGCTCACGCAGCTTGTCTTCAAAGCGCGGCATGTTGAGCAGGTCGCCCACACGCAGGCCACGACGTGCGACCTTGTCTTCGTAAGCCGGGCCGATGCCGCGACCGGTGGTGCCGATCTTCAGCTCGCCACGGGCCTTTTCACGGGCCTGGTCCAGCGCCACGTGGAAGGACAGGATCAGCGGGCAGGACGGGCTTATACGCAGACGCTCGCGCACCGGTACGCCTTTCTCTTCCAGCTTGGTGATCTCGCGCAGCAGGGCGTCAGGTGCAACCACCACGCCGTTGCCGATCAGGCACTGCACGCCTTCGCGCAGCACGCCCGACGGGATCAGGTGCAGGACGGTTTTTTCACCGTCGATCACCAGTGTGTGGCCAGCGTTGTGGCCACCTTGGTAGCGCACTACGGCGGCAGCATGTTCGGTCAGCAGATCAACGATCTTGCCTTTGCCCTCATCACCCCACTGGGTGCCCAGGACTACGACATTCTTACCCATAACACTTGTCCTCATTCGCGCAAACTTGGTGCCGGCGTTGGCCGGCAGGAAAACTCAAGAAGCCAGTGGCGATACTTGCCAAAGCCCGTTCTGCTGGATCAATTGCCGGTCGCAGTCCGCATCACGGGCGGCGGCCAAAGGTTGTCCAGGCAATGCCTGAACGACACGCTGACCCTCACTGCGCAACTGGCAAACCTGCTGCCAGAGTGCCGCATCCGTACTGTCAGGCATCCAGATACCGCCAGACGGTAGCTCGACTTCAGCACGCCCCAGGGTCACCAGGGTTTTCAAATCGGTGGAAAAGCCGGTTGCCGGACGGGCGCGACCGAAGTCGGCGCCGATGTCGTCATAGCGACCGCCCTGAGCGATGGACTGGCCAACACCCGGCACGAACACCGCGAACACTACACCGGTGTGGTAGTGGTAACCGCGCAACTCGCCCAGATCGAAGTACAGCGGCAGCTCCGGGAAGCGCGCCGACAGTCTTTCGGCGATCGCCAGCAAATCTTCCAGCGCCGCCAGTACCGGCGCCGGCGCATTGGCCAGGCGCTCACGGGCAGCGCTCAACACTTCACGGCCGCCGCACAGGTCGACCAACGCACGCAGCATGCCGGACAGATCGGTCGGCAGGCCTTCGGTCAGGGTAATGACCTCGTCGATGGCCTTGCGTTGCAATGCATCGAACAGCTGTTGCTCGACTTCACCCGACAGACCGGCCGCCTGGGCCAGACCACGATAGATGCCGACATGCCCCAGATCCATGTGCACATCCGGCACGTCGGCCAGTTGCAGCATGGCCAGCATCAGGCTGATGACTTCAACGTCGCTGCTCGGGCTCGCATCGCCGTACAACTCGGCGCCCAACTGGATCGGGCTGCGCGAGGACGACAAGGCACGTGGCTGGGCATGCAGCACGCTGCCGGCGTAGCACAGACGGCTCGGGCCTTCGCGACGCAGGGTGTGCGCATCGATGCGCGCCACTTGCGGCGTGATGTCGGCACGGAAACCCATCTGCCGGCCCGATTGCGGGTCGATGACCTTGAAGGTACGCAGATCCAGGTCCTGGCCCGCGCCGGTCAGCAGGGATTCCAGGTACTCGATATGGGGAGTCACGACAAACTCGTAACCCCAGCTCTGGAACAGATCCAACACCTGACGACGCGCGACTTCAATGCGCGCCGCTTCCGGTGGCAGTACTTCTTCGATGCCATCTGGCAGCAGCCAGCGGTCTACCGTTGCCATTACGCCATTCCCCTTAGATCCGGGCGGCCAGCCCGAGGGCGAGCCTTGAGTGAAGCAGAAAATGACCGGCCCGTTCAAAACGCACGCGCATGAACGACGCGGCGAAAGGCCTGTTACCGGCTTCGCCCATCACTTTCCTCGAAAAACGCTCGGGCCATTCAACCCGATCTTCTGCAACAAAAACAGCAATCAAACGTGCAGACGCAAAAAAGCCGGGAATTTCCCGGCTGCCGCATCATACACACGTTTTCCGAAAGGATCACCCCGCCCGAGGTTTTAGCCGCCGGGCGGAATGATTCAGGTCAACGTCGCATCAAGGCTTGGACTTTTCCAGGTAACGGAAGAAGTCGCTGCTTGGGTCGAGGACCATGACGTCGGATTTGTTCGCGAAGCTTTCACGGTAGGCGCGCAGGCTGCGGTAGAAACCGTAGAACTCCTGATCCTGACCGTAGGCCTTGGAGTAGATCGCAGCGGCCTGGGCGTCACCGTCACCGCGAATCTCTTCGGATTCACGATAGGCTTCAGCCAGCAGCACGCGGCGTTGACGATCGGCGTCGGCACGGATGCCCTCGGCCAGCTCGTTACCCTTGGCGCGGTGCTCGCGAGCTTCACGCTCACGCTCGGTGCTCATACGTTCGAACACGCTGCGGTTCACTTCTTTCGGCAGATCGATGGCCTTGACCCGGACATCGACGACTTCGATACCCAGCTCTTTTTCCGCCATCTTGTTCAGCGACGCCGTGATGTCGGCCATCAGCGCATCGCGCTCACCGGACACCACTTCGTGCAGGGTACGTTTACCGAACTGGTCACGCAGGCCCGATTCCAGACGACGGGACAGACGCTCGTCGGCGATCTGCTTGAGGCCGGAGGTCGCGGTGTAGAAGCGCTCGGCATCCTTCACGCGCCACTTGGCGTAGGCATCGACCATCACGGCTTTCTTTTCCAGCGTCAGGAAGCGTTGCGTCGGTGCATCCAGCGTCATCAGACGTGCGTCGAATTTACGCACCTGGTTAACGTAAGGCACCTTCACATGCAGACCCGGCTGAACATCGGCCTGAACCACGCGACCGAACTGCAGCAGCACCGCACGCTCGGTCTGAGCCACGATGTAGAAGCAGTTCCAGCCAACCAATACCACAACAACGCCAACGATCAGGGCGATCAGCGATTTATTGCTCATCAGCGGGTCTCCCTTGTACGTGTCTGCGGCAGGTCAGTGACATGCGGCACGACATCCGTGTTGTTGCTGGCGGCGGCTGAACCGGTGACCGGTGCACTGCTGCCCGAGCTGTTCTGAATCATCTTGTCCAGCGGCAGGTAAAGCAGGTTGCTCTGGCCATTCTTGTTGCCGGTCACGAGAACCTTGCTGGTGCTGCTGAAGACTTCCTGCATGGTGTCCAGGTACAGACGCTGACGAGTGACCTCGGGCGCCTTGCGATACTCGGCAACCAGCTTGGTGAAGCGATCGGCCTCACCCTTGGCGCGGGAGACCGTTTCATCACGGTAGCCATTGGCATCTTCGAGGATGCGCTGGGCCTGACCACGGGCTTCCGGCACCACGCCGTTGGCGTAGGTTTCAGCCTGGTTGCGCGAACGCTGCTCGTCTTCACGGGCGCGGATCACGTCATCGAAGGCTTCCTGCACTTCACGCGGTGCAGCTGCGCTCTGTACGTTGACCTGGGTAACGGTGATACCGGTGCGATAGGTATCGAGGAAACGTTGCAGACGCTCCTTGATTTCGCTGGCCATCAACTCACGACCTTCGGTCAGCACCTGGTCCATCGCGGTGGAACCCACCACATGGCGCAGCGCACTGTCGGTCGCGTGTTGCAGGCTGATTTCCGGCTGGTCGACGTTCAGCACGAAGTCCTGCAGGTTGCTGATCTTGTACTGCACGGTCAGCGGCACTTCGACGATGTTCTCGTCTTCGGTCAGCATCTGGCCCTGCTTGGTGTAGGCACGCTCGCGCGTGACGTTTTCCATGTACTTCTTGTCGATCGGAGGGAAGTAGATGTTCAGGCCCGGGCCGACAGTCTCGTAGTACTTGCCGAAGCGCAGCACCACGGCCTGCTCCTGCTCGTCCACCACGTAAACCGCACTGTACAGCCACACGGCCGCCAGCACGACGAGGCCGATGCCGAGCAGGCCGCCGAAGCCGCCACTCTTGCCCGAACCGCCACCGTCATCACCACCCCGTTTCTTGCCACCACCGAACAACCCGTTCAGGCTTTCCTGCAGCTTTCGGAAGGCCTCGTCGAGATCTGGTGGTCCCTTGCGGTCGCCGTTATTGCGGCGCTTGCCACCCCAAGGATCCTGATTGTTCGAGTTGCCACCCGGCTCATTCCAAGCCATAGCGCTCTCCATCTGATAAAGCAAAGACGCACCCACGGCGCGCCGACCAATGCTACAGAATGCCTGCCGTTGCGGCACAACCGCTTTTTCAGGCTTTTATTGCAAAGTGTGTTGCTCGATGAACTCCGTCGGCACAACGCCTTCACGACTGACCAGTCGATTGAGCTCCGAGCGCGGCAATCGAATGGCCAGCAAGCTGACACCTTCTTCGTCGTATTCTTCTTTCTGTACCGCGCCCAGTTCGAAGAACTGTGCACGCAGACGCGCAAACCGCTGGGGCAGACGCAAGGTTCCGACAAACAAATCACTGCCCAGCAATTCGGCAATGGCTTGCTCAAGCAATTCCAGACCAGTGCCATCACGCGCCGACAACCAGACCCGTTGAGGCTTGCCGTTTTCGTCGCGCTGGATTTGTGGCTCAACGCCTTCAAGCAAATCGAGTTTGTTATAGACCTCGAGGATCGGCAAGTCCTGGGCACCAATCTCGCCCAGCACCACCATCACCTGCTCGATCTGCAACATGCGATCCGGTTCGGCCGCATCGATCACGTGCAACAGCAGGTCGGAATTGCTCGACTCTTCGAGCGTAGACCGAAATGCCTCGACCAGCTTGTGCGGCAAGTGACGAATGAAACCCACGGTGTCGGCCAGAACGATCGGCCCCAGGTCGTCCAGTTCCAGACGGCGCAGGGTCGGATCCAGCGTGGCGAACAACTGGTCGGCCGCATAGACCTCGGACTTCGTCACGTTATTGAACAGCGTGGATTTGCCGGCGTTGGTATATCCCACCAGAGACACGGTAGGGATATCCGCACGTGAACGGCCGCGACGCGACTGTTCGCGCTGACTGCGCACTTTTTCCAGTCGCCCCTTGATCTGGCGCAGGCGAACCCGCAGCAGGCGTCGGTCGGTTTCGAGCTGGGTTTCACCCGGGCCGCGCATGCCGATACCGCCACCCTGACGCTCAAGGTGAGTCCAGCCGCGGACCAGCCGGGTGCTCATGTGGTCAAGCTGGGCCAGTTCTACCTGGAGCTTGCCCTCATGGGTACGGGCGCGTTGGGCAAAAATATCGAGAATCAGACCGGTACGGTCGATCACGCGACACTCGAACACACGTTCGAGGTTACGTTCCTGACTGGGCGTGAGGACGTGATTGAAGATCACCAGATCGGCTTCTTCGGCTTTCACCAGATCGCGAAGTTCCTCGACCTTGCCGCTGCCGATCAGGTATTTGGCGGTTGGCCGATGACGCGGTACGTTAAAAAACGCAACGGTCTCGGCGCCTGCCGAATTTGCCAGCTCCTGAAACTCCTGCGGATCTTCGCGCGCCTCAGGGTCCTGTCCATCCAAGTGAACGAGGATGACTCGCTCACCACCACCGTGGCGCTCAAAGAACAAAGGAGACTCCTATCAGGCGTTACCTGGCTCAGCGTCACCTGCTTCGGATTCGGTTGCGCTTGGCAGACGAATTGGACGAACCGGCACGACTGTAGAGATAGCGTGTTTGTAAACCATCTGGCTGACGGTGTTCTTCAGCAGGATAACGAACTGGTCGAACGATTCGATCGTGCCTTGCAGTTTGATACCGTTGACCAGGTAGATGGAAACCCCAACTTTCTCTTTACGTAAAGTATTCAAGTAAGGGTCTTGTAGCGAATGCCCTTTTGACATGTGCCGCACTCCTTTAAGGATTCAATATAAAAAATAGGTAATCAGATGGCTTTTGCCGCCACACCCCCAAGGATAGACGGCAATTGCAAGGACTCAGCTCAATATGGAGATGGTCCCAAGGTATTTCAAGGTGCGTGGCAGATTGTCGCAATCCAGACTGTCGAGCCAGTGCAAATCGTCCCAGCTGCGCAGCCAGGTAAACTGGCGTTTGGCCAATTGGCGCGTGGCGATGATGCCCCGCTCCTGCATTTCGGCCGCCGTCAGCTTGCCATCCAGGTAATCCCAGACTTGGCGGTAGCCTACCGCACGTATAGACGGCAACCCGGCATGCAGGTCACTTCTATTACGCAGGGCTACGACCTCGTCGATGAATCCCTGTTCCAGCATATTTGTGAATCTTTGTTTAATGCGGTCATGCAGCACCTGACGATTTGCCGGAGCAATGGCCAAGTTCGCGACAGTATAGGGCAATTGTTGCCGTCCCGATGCCGCGGCTTCGGTACTTTGTACAGATTGTTTCAGCCGCAGTTCAGTCATGTTCTGACCGCTGACCCGATAAACTTCCAGCGCACGACTCAGGCGTTGTGGATCGTTCGGGTGAATACGCGCCGCCGATTCCGGATCGATTGCTGCCAGTTGATCGTGCAGGGCTTGCCAGCCAAGGCGTGCAGCCTCTTCTTCAATCTGCGCACGAACCTCGGGATCCGCCGCTGGCATGTCCGCCAGACCTTCGACCAAAGCCTTGTAATAGAGCATCGTGCCGCCCACCAGCAGCGGAATTTTTCCGCGCGCGGTGATTTCGGCCATCGCCTGCAAGGCGTCACGGCGAAAATCCGCAGCCGAATAAGCCTCGGCGGGGTCGAGAATGTCGATCAGGCGATGTGGATACTCGGCCAGCAGCTCTTTTGATGGCTTGGCCGTGCCGATGTCCATGCCGCGATAGACCAGCGCCGAATCGACGCTGATCAACTCGCACGGCAGCACCTTGGTCAGTTCGATGGCCAGGTCGGTCTTGCCCGCAGCGGTCGGGCCCATCAGGAAAATCGCTGGAGGAAGCTGGCTCATCAACGACCGCGCAGGAACAGTTTGTCCAGATCGTCCAGGCCCAGCTGGGTCCAGGTCGGTCGGCCATGGTTGCATTGACCGCTGCGCTCGGTGTTTTCCATATCGCGCAGCAGGCCGTTCATTTCCGGCAAGGCCAGGCGGCGGTTGGCGCGGATCGCGCCGTGGCAGGCCATGGTGCCGAGCAGTTCATTCAGATGTGCCTGGATCCGGTCGCTGGTGCCGTACTCCATCAGGTCCGACAGCACGTCGCCCACCAGACGGTTGGCCTCGGCCTGCTTGAGCAAGGCAGGAATCTGCCGGATCGCCAGGGTTTCCGGGCCCAGACGCTGCAATTCGAATCCGAGACGCTGGAACCACGCCGCATGCTCTTCGGCACAATCGGCCTCGCGCTGACTGACCGCCAGCGACTCCGGCACCAGCAACGGCTGGCCGCTCAAACCTTCGCTGGCCATGGCGATCTTCAAACGCTCATACATGATCCGCTCGTGTGCGGCGTGCATGTCCACCAAAACCAGGCCATGGGCGTTCTCGGACAGAATGTAGATGCCCTTGAGCTGCGCCAGTGCGTAGCCCAGCGGCGGAATGTCTTCCTGACCGGTCGGCAGCGCGTTGGCATTTGCCTCGGGCAGCGGCGCGAAAAACTCGCGGTACGCGGCCTGGGCCTCGGCAGCCGGGACGGCAGGTTGCGGACGTGGTGTGTATTGATACTGATAGGCGCCGCCAGTGCTCGCGCCCGACGAGGTATTGAACGCCGGTTGCGCTTGCGGCTGCTCCAGCAACGCATTGGCCGCCAGGCGCATTTCGCCCTGCGGGCCGAATTCGCCGGCCTCGAGGCCGGTTGGCCGCACGACCGCGGTGGTTACCGAGCCGGCAAGCTGATCTTCCGGGCGCACATCGCCCAGCGCACGGTGCAGGGTGCCATAAAGGAAGTCATGCACCATGCGCCCGTCACGGAAGCGCACTTCGTGCTTGGTCGGGTGCACGTTGACGTCGACCGCTGCCGGGTCGACTTCGAAAAACAGTGCGAACGTCGGATGCCGGCCGTTGAACAGCACATCGCGATAAGCCTGGCGCACCGCGTGGGCTACCAGTTTGTCGCGCACTGCACGGCCGTTGACGAAGAAATACTGCAAATCCGCCTGACTGCGGTTAAAGGTCGGCAGACCGACCCAACCCCACAGGTGCAGGCCGTTGCGCTCGATCTCGATCGGCAGTGCCTGCTCCAGGAAACCCGAACCGCAGATCGCCGCCACACGCCGGGCGCGGGCCGCATCATCGTGGGCCTCGTGCAGACTGAGGATGGTCTTGCCGTTGTGGCGCAAATGGAAAGCCACATCGAAACGCGCCAGCGCCAGACGCTTGATCACTTCCTGCAGGTGATCGAATTCGGTTTTTTCGGTCTTGAGGAATTTGCGCCGAGCCGGAGTGTTGAAGAACAGGTCGCGAACTTCCACCGAGGTGCCGACCGGATGCGCTGCCGGCTGCACGCGGGGCGCCATGTCGCGGCCTTCGGTCTCGACCTGCCAGGCCTGATCGGCGTCGCGGGTGCGGGAAGTCAGGGTCAGGCGCGCTACGGAGCTGATGGACGCCAGAGCCTCGCCCCGGAAGCCCAGGCTCATCACCTGTTCGAGGTCTTCGAGGTTGCGGATCTTGCTGGTGGCGTGACGGGCCAGCGCCAGCGGCAGGTCATCGGCGGAAATGCCGCTGCCATCGTCGCGCACCCGCAGCAGCTTGACGCCGCCCTGCTCGACATCGACGTCGATTCGTTTGGCGCCGGAGTCGAGGCTGTTTTCCAGCAACTCCTTGATCACCGAAGCCGGGCGCTCAACCACCTCGCCGGCGGCGATCTGGTTCGCCAGCCGTGGGCTGAGCAGTTCGATGCGCGCTGCGTTCAGAACCTGATTCATTCTTTGGACGCCAGTTCGGTGCCCGGAATGGTCAGGTGCTGACCGACCTTCAGCTCATCGCTGCTGAGGTTGTTGGCACTGCGCAACGTGGCGGCCGACACCTGATAACGCACCGCAATCATCGCCAGGGTCTCACCCGGGCTGACCCGATGATCACGCGGGCCCTGAGCGATCTTGCCCGAATCACGCAGCCACGCAATGTAAGTGCCCGGTGGCGGGTTCTGCTGGAAGAACTGACGCACGCCGCTGCTGATCGAACGCGCCAGCGCCTGCTGGTGGCTCGACGCCGAAAGCTTGTTCGCTTCGTTGGCGTTGGAGATAAAGCCGGTTTCCACCAGGATCGACGGGATGTCCGGCGACTTCAGCACCATGAACCCGGCCTGTTCCACGCGTTGCTTGTGCAGCGGCGTGACGCGGCCGATGTTGGTCAGGACCTTCTGGCCGACGTTGAGGCTGGAGGTCAGGGAGGCGGTCATCGACAGGTCGAGCAGAACGCCGGCGAGCATGCGGTCCTTGTCATCGAGGCTGACGTTGCCGGCACCACCGATCAGGTCGGAACGGTTTTCGCTGTCGGCCAGCCAACGGGCGGTTTCCGAGGTGGCACCGCGATCAGACAGGGCAAACACCGAAGCCCCGAAGGCCGCCGCCGATGGCGCCGCGTCGGCGTGGATCGAGACGAACAGGTCGGCGCCTTTCTTGCGGGCGATTTCGGTACGGCCGCGCAGCGGGATGAAGTAGTCACCGGTACGAGTCAGTTCGGCGCGGAAGCCTTTCATACCATTGACCTGACGCTGCAACTCACGGGCGATCTGCAGCACCACGTCTTTCTCGCGCTGACCGCGTGAGCCGGACGCACCCGGGTCTTCACCACCGTGACCGGCGTCGATCACCACAATGATGTCGCGTTTGCCGGCCGGGGCCGGAGGCAGTTTGATCGCAGGCTCGGCCGGGGTTACCGGAACGGCCGGAACAGTGGCGACCGTCGGTGCCGGCGCAGGTGTTGGCGGCGGGGCGGCATCGGCCGGGTTATCGAACAGGTCGACCACCAGACGGTTGCCATATTGCGCGTTCGGCGCCAGCGAGAAGCTTTTCGGGGTGACGGCTTTCTTCAGGTCGATGACCACCCGCAGGTCGGTCGGCGTACGCTGGGCCGAGCGCATGGCGGTAATCGGTGTGTTGGCGGTGGAGACTTTCAACGGCGCGCCAAGGGTGGCGCCATTGATGTCGATCACCAGTCGATCCGGTGCCGTGAGGGTGAAGACGCTGTGCTGCACCGGACCGGTCAGGTCGAACACCAGGCGCGTGTTGTCCGGCGCCCGCCACAGGCGCACGCTGTTGACCTTCGTCTCGGCCACAGCGTTGACGGTTACTGCCATCAACATCAGTCCAGCGGCAGCCACCAACGCGCGAAAGCGCATACCTAACCCCATCATTTATTTGGATTCCAACGCCAAAGCGGCACACCAGGCCTCGCCACGCGAGCCCTGGGACAAAATAGTCAGCGAACGCCCGCTGTCTTGCGGGCTAATGGTAATGGTCAGGTCAGGCTTTGGCAAAAAGCCTGCACCTTTATCGGGCCACTCGATCAGGCACAGAGCGTCGTCTTCGAAATAGTCGCGGATGCCGAGAAACTCCAGCTCCTCCGGATCCACCAGGCGATACAGATCGAAGTGGAAGGCGCGGACGTCACCGATCTCGTAGGGTTCGACCAGCGTGAAGGTCGGACTTTTCACCGCACCAACGTGCCCCAGCCCGCGAATGATGCCCCGCGACAGCGTGGTTTTGCCCATGCCGAGGTTGCCTTCGAGAAAAATCAGACCATGGCCGCCGGTCACCCGGGCGATCCGTGCGCCAAAGTCGCTCATTGCCTGTTCATCGGCCAGGTACAGGGTTACTTCAGACACGGTGCATGCTCCTCCAACAACTGACGAATGGCTGGAATCAGATCACTGGCCGCCAGCCCACGGCCGAATTTACCTTGTTGCGCCCCGGCGTTGGCGTGCAGCCAGACTGCCAGGCACGCCGCGTCGAACGCATTCATGCCCTGCGCCAGCAACGCACCGACCAGACCGGCCAGCACATCGCCGAGGCCCGCAGTGGCCATGGCCGGATGGCCTTGATGACACAACGACAGACGTCCGTCGGGATGGGCGATCAGACTGCCGGCGCCCTTGAGCACCACAACCGCTGTGTATTTTTTGCTCAACGCCAGCGCTGCCGCCGGCCGATCCGCCTGCACCTCGGCAGTGCTGATCCCCAACAGTCGCGCCGCCTCCCCGGATGCGGCGTGATCACACAACCCTTGGGCAAACTGACGAAACCGAAGGCCAACAGATTCAACGCATCGGCATCCCACACCTGCGGCAGCGGCGCATTGGCAGCGGCCGACAACAGCGCCCTGCCCCAACTTGCCTGTCCAAGTCCCGGGCCGACCACCAATACGGAGACCTTTTCCAGCAGCCCCATCAGCTGATTGGCTGACGAAGTACCCAGCGCCATGGCTTCCGGCACCCGGCTCAGCGCCGCCGGGACATGTTCCGGCCGGGTCGCCAGAGACACCATCCCCGCCCCGCAGCGCAAGGCGCTTTCGGTACTGAGCAGAATCGCCCCGCCAAAACCGTGATCGCCACCGATCAGCAGGACATGGCCAAAACGCCCCTTGTGCGCAGCCAGTGCCCGTGCCGGCAGACGCGGCAGATTAGCGGCGTTGAGCCGGCGGGCGGCGACGGCAATGTCACTGCAGGTTTCGGCCGGCGCTTGCAGATCGTTGAACAACAGGTTGCCGACGTGATCCGCCGCGTCCCCGGTAAACAGGCCAAGCTTGAGACCGATGAAGGTCACCGTGAGATCGGCACACACCGCCCGACCCAGCGCATGGCCGGTGTCGGCACACAGGCCGGAAGGGATATCGACCGCCACCACCGGCAGGCCGCTGGCATTGATTGCCTCAATCGCAGGCAAGTACGGCTCGCGCACCTCACCGTTCAAACCGGTGCCAAGCAGCGCATCGACAAGAATTCCGCGCAATTCACCAGAAGCAGTCCACGCAGCAATCGCAACGCCTTCGGCCACCGCCTCGGCATGCGCCAGGGCCGCATCACCCTGCAATCGTTGCGGATCGCCGACGGCCAGCACCTGCACCGCCCAGCCCGCACGGCGGGCCAGCGCAGCGATCAGATAACCATCGCCGGCGTTGTTGCCGTGGCCGGCCAGCACCGTCAGTTCGTTCGCCGAAGGCCATTGGCGTACCAGTGCGCGCCAGGTGGCATGGGCGGCACGCTGCATCAATTCGAAGCCCGGCGTACCGGCGGCAATCAGCCGTGCGTCGAGTGCCCGCACTTGCGCGGCGCGGTACAGCGCGTCGGGTAATTGATCTTTAGTGTGCGGCATGCGTCTTCGGGCTCCGATGTCTGGCAGAATTATACGCACCTCAGCTCCGGTTTCTCTCGCCTCATGTCCGCCATCACCACAGATCTTCCCGCCCTCGCCCAATCCATCAAGGACTGGGGCCGCGAGCTGGGCTTCCAGCAAGTCGGCATCAGCGGTCTGGACCTGGCCGAGCATGAGCAGCACCTGCAACGCTGGCTCGAGGCCGGCTACCACGGCGAAATGGATTACATGGGCGCCCACGGCAGCAAACGCTCGCACCCGGAAGAACTGGTGCCGGGCACCTTGCGCGTGGTGTCGCTGCGCATGGACTACCTGCCGGGCGATACGCAAATGGCGCAAATGCTGGCGAAACCGGAAAAAGCCTACATCTCGCGTTATGCCTTGGGCCGCGACTATCACAAGTTGATCCGTAAACGCGTGCAACAACTGGCGGACAAGATTCAATCCGAAATCGGCCCGTTCGGCTTCCGCGCCTTCGTCGACAGTGCCCCGGTGCTGGAAAAAGCCATCGCCGAGCAGGCGGGACTGGGCTGGATCGGCAAAAACACCCTGGTCCTGAACCGCAAGGCCGGCAGTTATTTCTTTCTCAGCGAACTGTTCGTCGACTTGCCGTTGCCGGTGGATGAACCCCATAGCACCGAACATTGCGGGCGCTGCACCGCGTGCCTCGACATCTGCCCGACCAACGCCTTCGTCGGCCCGTATGTGCTGGACGCGCGACGCTGCATTTCCTACCTGACCATCGAACTGAAGAACGCCATCCCCGAAGACCTGCGACCGCTGATCGGCAACCGGGTGTTCGGCTGCGACGATTGCCAGATCTGCTGCCCGTGGAACCGCTTCGCCCGCCCGTCCGGCGAAAGCGATTTCAAGCCACGGCACAATCTGGATAACGCCGAGCTGGCCGAGCTGTTCTTGTGGGATGAAGACAAATTCCTCAGCAGTACCGAAGGTTCACCGTTGCGCCGCGCCGGCTATGAGCGCTGGCTGCGTAATCTGGCAGTCGGACTGGGAAATGCGCCTTCAACGATTCCGGTGCTGGAAGCGTTGAAGGCGCGACGGGATTATCCGTCGGAGCTGGTTCGTGAACATGTGGAATGGGCACTCAGGCAACACTCGGAACGCGACCTCCGGACTCACGAATAGCCCGACGAATGGGTGTTATCCGCTACCAGGCAGGGTCATGACTACCCACCTGTTTGATGATGACGTGCCGGGTGTCATTGTTGGTCAGGAAAAACACCCGGTCCGCTTGCGAGAGACGGGTATGTGCATGCTCATAACCTGCATAAGGCTTCGCCGGCGCATAGTTGGGATAAGGATCGAATTTACTGCCGGGGTAACTCTTGGCAGCGTCATAAGGCGATTTGTTGTTGACCGCAATCTCATCTCTGAACTCCGCGTATTTGGCCCGCGCAACGTTGCCCGGTTTGCCGTTGGGCAGGTAATCGTGTGCAACAAAGTCCTCAGTCAACGTCCACTTCGGAGGGGGTTCCGCAGGGCCTCCCGCCTTGCCTTTGGCCATCTCCTTGGCAGCCTTTTTTGCCCCTTTGCCAGCCAGTCCCGGTCGGAATGCCGACTCGAGCTTTCTGCCTGTCTGAATGGCTGCTTTTGCCCCGGCTGCCAGCCCGGCGCCCAGTGACGCGACCCCCAGCCCAAGACTCACCCAGCCAAGAATTGATCCCACCTCCGATTCCGGTGACAGTTCACTGACCAGTTCCCCGGCAATGCCCGCCAGCCCGGAAGCCAGTCCCAGGCCTAGCCCCACGAAAGCCAGCGTGCCGACACCGAGGGTCGCAAAACTGAGTGCAATCCCCGCAATCCCAAGTGCAATCCCCAGAATCGACTGCCAGGAAAAATGCCCCGTAGGGTCGACACGGTTGACCGGATCACCCAGGCAATACGCATAGGCATTCACCCCTCCTGCCCCGAACGGACTCATGCTGTCGGGTGACAGGAAGCGCATCAGGGTCGGGCTGTAGGCCCGATAGCCATTGCCCAGCAGATACAGACCGGTGACGGGATCGAACTGCTCGCCATTGAAACCCGGCAGACTGAAAAAACCGCCTTCAGCCTCCCGATGCCCATACGGGCTGTAGGCGATATCGGTAAGCCGGCCATTCTGCAGTTGTGTCAAAACGCTTTGTTGCTGATCGGTGCCGAACATCCGTACACCCGCATCCACTCCGACCTGGTACTGCCCCAGCAACAGGCCTTCGTGGCGCACGACACTGTACGAATCGCTGCCACGCACATCGTTGATGACCTGTCCACCGCGATAGTAACGCCGAGTGTCCGCGCTCCCCGGCTGCGACAGCGCCATCAACCGGTCAAAGCCGTCGTACTGATAGCCCCGCACCCTCTGCCCTTGCGCATCGCTGACACCTGTCAGTCGCCCAAGCGGGTCGTACGTCAGCGTACGGCCCTGGTCATCCTTGATCATCCGGCCATTGGCGTCGTATTGCAGAGTGACCGGTTGCGGGTAATCAGCGTGGGAATGACTGATGTCCGTGAGCTGGGTGAAGTCGACCTTGCTATAGCTGAAAGTCGTCAGGTTGACGCCCTGGGGGAAACGGGTTTGCAGCGTGAGGAGGTTGTCCAGCGCATCGAAGGTGAATGTCTGTTCGACGATTTCCTTGCCATAGGGATCCCGTGGCCGTTGGGTGCCCTCACAGGTGTAATGGCTCAGTCGCCCACGCACGTCATAGGTAAAGCGTTCATCGCGCAGTACTTGAGTCCCGCGTTTCAAGACTTTCTGCGCCAGCTTGCCGGAGGGGGTGTAACTCGAGGTCAGCGTCTGACTTGCCTGACCCTCGACTTCAAACCGGCGGGTCGTTTCACGCCCGATATCGTCGTAGCCCAGATGCGTCTTCATGCGCAGGGCGGTCGATGTATCCCGGGCATCGATCAGCGCCAGCAAGCCTGCGGTGTCATAGGTGTATTCGAACCGCAAACTGCCCTGGGTGAAAGCGGATTTGCGTCCCCAACTGTCATATTCAGACTTGTGTTCGTTGCCAAGTCCATCGGTGAAAGTCAGCGGCCGCCCAGCCAACGACCAGGTGTGGGATGTTGTCTGGCGATGTTCACCGTATACGGTTGCTTCGGACTTCAAGCGTCCGGAAGGATAGTAGGCGAAACGATGCTCGCGCCCCTGCTCGATGCAGGTTTCAGGCTTGCCATGCAAGGCGTCGTAGGTGAAGCGCGCAAGCAATCCGTCAGCCTTGCGCTCAGCCAGCCTGTTCACGCCCTGCGACCAGGTGAATTCGACTTTTTTACCGTCAGCCCCCATTTGCCATCCGGCCTGGCTGGAGCCCGACACATACCCCGTTGTGGATGTGCGCCCGCCTACCGTACTTTCAGTCAGGCGATCCAGCCCGTCGAATACCTGTCGGCCCAACTCCAGCGTGTCGACCTTGATCCTTGTCGGCAATGCTTCGGCGCTGTGATCGGCATATTCAGTCTCGACCGCATGGCCGTCCGGCAATTCGCTGCGCACCAATCGATCAAAGACGTCGTAGTGGTAGAGCGTCTTGTTGCCTTCCTGATCGGTCTGGCTGCGGGTTCTGCCGTAACCGTCATACTCAAGGACCGACTTGCCCAGGCTTTCCCCCTTCTGATCGAGCATCTCAACACTTTTCGGCTTGCCGAAAGCGTTGAAGACCGAGACCGTCTTGCCCATTCCCTCCTGCCAGAGGGTTTCCCGGAGAGCGACCGGATCGAATTCTCGATGCTCTACGCGCCCGTCAGCATGATGCGTCTGTTTCACTTGCCCCCAACTGTCATAAACCAGCCGGGTAATGGCCGGACGAGCAATGCCATCCCACCAGTCTGTGCGGGTCTGTTCCACCAGATGCCCCGCCTTGTCGTGAAGTGCGGAGTACACCGTGCGCATAAGACTTTGTTGCGACACGCCCTCATCGAGGTTGTCGCAATCAAGCTCCTTGATGCCGATCACGCGCCCCAAACCGTCATGAGTGATCGTTTGCACACCTCCCGCCGGATCCGTGACGGTCACTGTCGCGGGCGAAGTGCTGTTTGCCTCCTGATAACCCCAAGTCGTCGAAGCAGCATGGGCAGTGTCCGGGGAAAGAGTCTTGCGCACGCATCGACCAATGGCGTCGTACTCATACTCGATCCGGCCACCGTCCTTGTCGGTCTCCGACAAGGTCAATCCGCTGTATGACGACAGGACTTGCGTCGTGCTTTGCGAAGTACCATCGAAACCGTGAGCAGTGTGGGTCAGATGAAGGCGAGCACCTTCCAGCCGAGAGGAAAACGCCGTTCGGGTGGTGCGACCGTTCCGGGTAATGCGCTGCTCCTGCAATGCACCATGTCGGAGCCGGTCCGCCGGTGTATCGAAATAACTGTGCTCGACCTTTGAACGAAGAACCTCCTTGTCTTCCACCTTTTCGAAGAACTGTTCTTCGATGACCACGACGCTGGCCAGCGTCGAGCCTTGCAATGCCGGGTGCAAGGCATGGCGAAAACGGGTGCAGGTCGAGGCCCCGCCGCCGGGTGCGGCGATGACCGTCCTTTGCTTCTCGAAACGGACAAAACCGAGCGGATCCACCGGACAGTCCGGCGACTCGACGGCCGGATAGAACTCGGACAGCGTCGTGACACCGTCGGGCCCCACATGCCTGAGCAGGTTGCCCACCGCATCGAACTCGGTGACCGTCGTCTCCTCGCGTTGCTTTTTGCCGAGGCGGTTTTCGAACTTCAGTCTCTGCACCCGGGGCAGACGAAAGTTTGCCGGTTGCTCGTTGAAAGGCTTTCCTGTTGCGAGGTGATACTCGGTGAACTGCGAAGTGACCGCCTCCCCGCACGTCGTCACCTGCGCAACCAGCAAATGGAATTTGTTGTACGTCCGTTTAATGTGACTGTGCACCTTGCCATCGACCACCAGGCGCTCCTCGGACGCATACTGGTAACTCCAGGGTGCGGAGTAGAGCGGGTCACCGTCGTCGGATGGCTCCACCGACAATCCATGTCCAAGGAAATTACGGTCTGAAAACGTGTAGGTTCTGCTCGTTTTCGGCTGACCGTGCCCCGGATAAATGTCATGGGCCATGGCATGAGGCAGCGTCGCCGTCGCACCGGCGTCGCTGGCGGGCAGCAGATGCCCCTGCTCCTTGTAGCGAATGATTTCGACGGCCCCCAAGGGTGTCACGACCCGTTTCAGGTAGCCGACTTCATCGATGAGCGAATATTCGAGATCCCAGCCACGGCCCTCTGGCAAACCGATCTCCACGACCCGGTCGTTGCTATCGAGCTTCATTGTGAAGTCAGCCCTGGATACCGTATCCGGGTTCTGGCTCAACGTAACCAGAGTGCCCTTGCGGGAGATTTTCAGCAGCGTCCGCTGGTCATCCCTGACTTCGATCAGTTCCGGATATTGATTGACCACTTTGTACATCAGCGTGATGCCTGCGCCGTTGGCCGCGACGATTCGCGTCGGGACTGCGACCAGGCTGCCGCCCTGCACCGTCAACTCTTCCCGATGCCCATCCTTGTAACGAACATCAAAACGTCCGGCACCGGTTTTCACGACCTTGACGCTTTCCAGCTTCATTTCTCTGAACTGCAGGCCCGCGACCGTTTCGACGGCCTTGTAACGCTCACCGCTGAACAGGGTCATCATTTTGCTGCGCATGTCGTAACGGGTCGTGGCCAACGACCAACCCAACCCGAATCCGGTGTTTCGAGTATCAAGCGGGTTGAAACCCAGGGCGAGTCCGAACAAAGGCCCGTTGAGATCCGCAGATCGAACAGCCCCCAAAGACAAGGAACAGGTATACAAGCCTGTCCGAGGATCAACACCGCCCGTTACAAACTCACCAAAATTGAATGCATTGGAATGCACGGAGACCGGAGATTTGTTCTCCATATATAAATTCCTTATTCACCACACAGGAACCAACCCACCCGATGAACTTCGAAGTTCAATCCGGCTGTGCTGAAATCGAACGAAAGAAGCTCGCGACAATCTGCTAAAAATCGCTGCTCAAACCAACTTGAACGCGCGTGCGGAAAAATCCGGTTTTATACGAAGCCAGTGTGCCGTACCGAACTCATCGAATACCGTCAGTTCAAAAATCTGATCCTGAACCACCTGAGTCTGATAGTCGGGAGAGAGATAGCTCAATAGCGTCAGATTACCCGGCTGCTGATTGACTGGCGTCCCGACATACCCTTTCGGACCGCGAATGGTCGCAAGGGCACCATAGACCGGCGCCATGTAACCGCAATAAGTTCTACCCCCGGGTGGGAGTCATCAATATTTCGGGAAGCAAAGAACAACGTCGCGTATTCGTCATCTTTTTGTACTTGCGTGCTGGTCCAGTCCAGAAGATGAACGGAACGACGTTCAGCATAAAGACTCAGGCTATATCGATGAATCGCGTCGAAACGATTAACGACGCTTTCACTGACCTTTTCCAGGGAAAAGTTGCTCACTGGATACTTGACCGGCGATATCGCCTCCAACGTCACGCTGCTGTCGCCTCCCAGCTGCCCGTTGCTTCGAACCACCTCATCGCCCAGGGTGATTTCGGCGGCGATTTGCAGCGAGCCCGGCTTGGTGCTGGTGACCCAGAACTCATAGACCTGAACGGGCTCGGCAGGGTCGGTAATGCGGTTATGCGCAGCCGGAACCAGTGGAACGGCCCGGGCGATGCCGCCTGCCATGTCATGGGCGTAGCGATTTTCCCGGGTCTCGACGTTCCAGTCCCCCGAGAGCGGCCGCGCGCCGTTGTAAGAGATCAGGCGAAGGGTCTGCATGGCCGGATGCCCATGCAGAGATACTTCGTTGGCCTGCGCATCGCCACCCGAAATCAAGACCAGCACCCGTACTTGCATCCGACCGTTGGCATAGAGTTGCTTATGGCGAAGTGTGGGTGCCGAATCAAACTTGACTTCGAGCCTCTGAATACTGACGACTTCTTCAAACATCAATAACTTCCTGTATAAATATTCAATTGACCCATCTCCAGAAAAATCCGGGCGCAATCAAATATTAAACACACCACCAAAACCTATAACAGCAGCAATAGCTGACAACATGTAAACAGAGCAGCCATAACCCCCCACCTGAAACACAAACTATAAAAACAGCCAATCAAAATATAAAAATACAATAAAAAACCCACTTCCTCAGCGCCAAAAAAGACAAAGAAGAAAGTGGGTTGCCTACTTTTTTCATAACCAGACCTTGTCGCTAGACAAGGGCAGTTAAGTTTTATCAGGTATCGGACTCCACCCCGCTATCAGAACTGTCGCTTGATTCGGAGGAGTCATCGACATCAAGACCGTCCTCATCCGAGCGAATCTGCACCTTACGATCGAGACTGGCATTTTCCAGATAGTGGGTGATTCGCTGCCGCGCCACCACACCGAGCGGGTTGTCCCTCAAATCAAGGTGAAGATTCTGGGTATCCGGAATGTCGAACAACTCATCGCCGATGACGGAAATGTTGTTCTCTCGCAAATCCACGCGAGTCAGTGCCGGCAACCGCTCCATCCCGGAAGGAAGTTCGTCGATCGCACAATCGCGCAGAAACAGCTCTCGCAACCCCTGCATGAATCCCACAGGCGGGGCGATACCCAAGGGGTTTTCCCTCAAATCCAGTAACGTGAGGGTGTCGATCCGGGACAGGCCCTCGGCACCGCTCTCGGAAAGACGAAGTGAATTTCCGTTCAATATAAGGTGCTGCAAATCCCGCATCTGGAAGATCGCCGGAGAAAATTCCTCCATTCGCACAGACTCCAGAATCAGGTAGCGAACGTTGGGAAAGCTGTCTAAAAACCTACCCAACGAGACTTCGGTATTGCGCGCGGTCAGCACCAGCTCTGTCACCCATTCAAACCGGACGGACAAGTGTGGCAATTCTCCGGAGAAATCGATGAACGTCGAAAAGCTGTGATCGGCAGAAGCCTGGTCCGGCACCGACTCACGCTGCCAGATCGCCAGAAGATCCTGACTGAATTTTTTTCGTTTCTGCCGGTGGCTGGCGAGGACTTCATCACGCAATCGGGATTCAAGGTCGGGATGAGCTGAGCGCTCACTCCCCAGCCAGTCCTTCAGTTCCTCACGCAATGCCACCGACTCTTTTTCCAGTCGCACAAGAATGGAGTGGGGATCACTGTGTAAACGATCTCCGATGAAAGCAATCACTTCGTCATCCGCAAGCCCGGGAAACAGCGCTCGCACTCGACGCTCGACAGATGCTTGTGAAATCAGGCGGCCTGACAGTGCCGGGGAGTGTCCCGGCGCGAAAGTTTCAACATCGTCTTCGCCCACTCCGGTAAGCTTTTGCACCCCGTTGCTGTCTTTCGGGTGCCAGTAACGGCGGTGTTGATCAGGCAACAGAAACGGCCCGGAAGGAATGAGTTCACTGGCCCGCATTGCTCGCCAGTCTCCCGTAACGGGATCCCTGGCGACCTGGACAAAATGCCCGTCGGTCAATTCAATGTACCGGCGCTGCTTGATGATTCTGAACCCCTGAGCATCGGCTGCGGGCAGTGCAGCTGCGGCGCTGATCCAGAAATCGGCCAGCACCGGAGGCATCGGTGCCGTTGCAGTCACCAGGGATGCAGATTCGGACACAATCATGCTGTTCTCGACAACAGACAACGGGGGAGCATCCTGCCTGCCTGAATGGCCTGGGCCTGTTGTCACAGGTGGCAATGCAACGTGGCGTGACACACCTGGCACGTCGACATGCGCTCGCGGTGGTGTTTCATGATTTGGAGTACGGGGAGTCGGTGGTTTCGGGAAGCGTGCAGGAGCAAGACCCTTTGGCGGCTTGTTGACCATCAATTCTCATCCTTGAGCGAAATTGAGTCAGCCCCTATACGGTGAGGAACTGACGGACAATAGTGCCCCTGCCGAAATGCCGGCAGGGATCATCGATATCGCAGCTTACTGATTTATTTTTTTACAGCGAGCTTATATATCTATTGCCCGTATACAAATTTAGCCCCGTTCAAGAATGAACAAACTTTTCGTAGCGTCGGTTCGAATGGCCAGCTTATGTTCCGACCCGTATTGATCGATCGCGGAAAAATGAAACACCTCGTCCACCGTATACTTGGTATAGCTGTACGTATACTCGGAAATGGCCTGCACAATAGTCAACTCACCGTGACGATCGTTTACCCGTACAAGATACTCCTGACTCACCTCTGAAGAGACACTGGCAGGCCCTGAAAATATGACGTCTAAAAAAGTGTTGTCATTGACAGGTAGCTTTACAGTGACATCAGCCTGATCAGGACTTGCCAGAACACCTTTCAGATAATTGGTCGCAGGTGCTCCCAGCCAATTACCGTGAGCAAAAATCAAGTTGCCTGTACCCCGCGACGCCACCCAGTCCACCAGTTTTATTTGCTGTCCCTGATGATTGAGTCCGAGGTAGTAATTCGAGATCCGGTTACCGGGCGCTTCATTCCCGCGCCGTACGCTTTTCAAGTGAAACTGTTCAAGCGAGTAGCTGATCGGCAATTGCGCATCCAGCGTGATACTGCTGTCCTGACGACCGAGCAGACCAGTACCGTTGCTTTGAATAACGGTTCCGTTGAGCAAAACACGCGCTGCGATCTGTGTGGTACCGACCCCCGCCGATGAAACCCAGAAGGTGCGCACATGAGGATGGGCATGGTATTGCGACTCATCGCCCGATGCGTCCAGCAAATCTGCAGAGACAGGAGCCTCCAGCGTATATCGTCCCTGTTCGGCACTGGCTTTCCAGCCGTCCCGCAATGTCTTCCCCGTGTTGTAATGAATAAGTTCTACTGTATTCAGTACATCAGCCGGTACCGAAGTATGTTGACCGTTTTCATCGAAACCGGAGACCAACACCTGCACTTTAACTTGCATACGTCCGTTGCCAAACAACACCTTGCTTCGCGTTGCGCCCCCTGAATCGAACTTCACCTCCAATTCAATACTTTCAAGAGAAGCCGAATTGTTCGAGCGCTCTGCGGACAGCTCATTAACCTCACTCATGCTTTCACTCCTGTGACCGATATCAGTTCCGATGCACCCGCACTTTATTGGGCGGAGCCGGATATCAATATCACGCCATTCAAAAGCGAACTAAAAGTCAAGTGTAAGAAGCTGTAGCCAGTCTTCAATGCTCGTCGTTATAAACGAACTTCGGCATTTCCCAATGGAAGCGAATCGCCAACAACCGCAGCAGAAAACCACCGAACAGGGTGATCAGAATTGCCTGTTCACTCGGCACATTCAGATACAGACAAAGCATGTAACACCACGCGGCGGCGAACGAGACACTGGCGTACAACTCACGGCGGAAGATCAGCGGGATGTCGTTGCAAAAGATGTCGCGCAAGATACCGCCGAACACCCCGGTGATCACGCCGCTGACCGAAGCCACCAGCATGCCGTGGCCCATTTCCAGGGCGGTCATGCAACCGATCAGGGTGAAGGCCACCAGACCGACGGCATCGAGTACCAGAAACAGCGAGCGCAGATGGCGCATCCAGCGTGCCGTGAACACGGTGATCATCGCCGCGACCGTGGTCAGCACCAGGTATTCCGGGTGTTTGACCCAGGTCAGCGGGTAGTGCCCGAGCAGCACGTCGCGCACCGAACCGCCGCCCAATGCCGTGACGCAGGCGATCAGCACCACGCCGAACCAGTCCATGCCGCGACGGCCCGCAGACAGGGCGCCGGTCATGGCTTCGGCAGTAATGGCGACGAGGTAGAGCATCAGCAACATGGTGGCGATCCTGGCAGGAAGGCGCGCAGTCTAGCCATTTCAGGGCGGCACCAGAAGTGCGTTTTGCTGAACGTCTGTGACGAAGGGATCTGGCTGCTGCGCAGACAGGCGGGAGCAAGCTCCCTCGCCACAAAGGTCGCCGATCTCAGAACTTGATGAAATGCTTGCGGTAGTGCTGCAGCTCGGCAATGGACTCGCGGATGTCATCCAGCGCCAGGTGAGTACTGCCCTTCTTGAAGCTGTCGCGCACGTCCGGCGCCCAGCGCGCGGCCAGTTCCTTGAGGGTGGAAACGTCGAGGTTGCGGTAGTGGAAGTAGCTTTCCAGCGACTTCATGTGGGTATAAAGGAAGCGGCGATCCTGGCAGATGCTGTTGCCGCAGATCGGCGACTTGCCCTTCGGCACCCACTTTTCGAGGAAGGCGATGGTTTCGGCTTCAGCTTCGGCCATGCTCACGCGGCTTTCGCGCACACGCTGGGTCAGGCCGGAGTTGCCATGGGTGCGGGTGTTCCACTCGTCCATGCGGGCGAGGACTTCGTCGCTGTGATGGATGGCGATCACCGGGCCTTCGGCCAGGGTGTTCAGGTCACTGTCGGTGACGATGGTGGCCATTTCGATGATGACGTCGTTTTCCGGATCCAGACCGGTCATTTCCAGGTCGATCCAGATCAGGTTCTGCGGGTTTTGCATATTTCGGCTCCTAGGCAATGCTGCGCAGTTTAGCCTAGGGCGATGCCCGGGCGTGCTAAACTCGCGGCCGTTTTACCTAATCGCTGCATTCTTCAGACGGAACACCCATGGCCAAACGCCAACTCAATCGTCGTCAAAACTGGCGCATCGAAAAGATTCAGGGCGAGCGCGCCGCCCGCGCCGCCAAACGCGAGTCCTCGGCTGTCGAGGCGCTCGAAGGCGGCGACCTGGGCCCCGAACAGCACGGCCTGGTGATCGCCCACTTCGGTGTGCAGGTCGAGGTCGAGGCCGTTGACGGCGAACTGGCCGGCCAGGTCTTCCGTTGCCACTTGCGGGCCAACCTGCCCGCACTGGTGACCGGTGACCGTGTGGTCTGGCGTGCCGGCAACCAGGGCATCGGTGTGATCGTCGCGCAACTGCCGCGCACCACCGAACTGTGCCGCCCGGACAGCCGAGGCCAGCTCAAACCGGTGGCCGCCAACGTCGACATGATCGTCATCGTCTTCGCCCCGCTGCCCGAACCCCATGCGAACCTGATCGACCGCTATCTGGTCGCAGCCGAACACGCCGGCATCCGTCCCTTGCTGCTGCTGAACAAATTCGACCTGATCGACGAACAGAACGCCCCGGCGCTGAACGCGTTGCTGGCGGTATACCGCACCCTGGGTTATCCGGTGCTGGAAGTGTCGGCGCACCACGGCAACGGCATGGAGCAATTGCAAGCGCTGCTCGACGGACGCATCAGCGTGTTCGTCGGTCAGTCGGGTGTCGGCAAGTCGTCGCTGGTCAACAGCCTGCTGCCGGACGTCGAAACCCGTGTCGGCCCGCTGTCCGAATGGTCGGGCCAGGGCACTCACACCACGACCACTGCGCGACTGTTCCACTTCCCCGGTGGCGGTGAACTGATCGACTCTCCGGGTATCCGCGAATTCGGCCTGGGCCACGTCAGCCGTGCCGATGTCGAAGCCGGTTTCATCGAGTTCGACGACCTGCTCGGCACCTGCCGCTTCCGCGACTGCAAGCACGATCGCGAACCGGGCTGCGCCTTGCTCAAGGCCCTTGAAGACGGACGCATCCAGCAACAGCGGATGAACAGCTACCGCTCGATCATCGCCAGCTTGCCGGAAAACGGTTACTAAGTAGCCAGACACAAAAAAGCCGCGATCATCTCGCGGCTTTTTTGTGGGTCACTGCTTCGGCACGGGCGCCGGTGCAGGGGCCGGTGCAGCAGGCGCCGGGGCTGGCGCTGCGCCGCCCGGCTCGGCCGGTTTCGGCAGCGGGTCGTCGAACAGGTTCAGCCGTTCGCGCAACTCGTGGGCCGGCACCGGTTGCTGATCCGCCGGCAAGGCGTTCGGGTCGACCGGTTTGGCCGGATCCGCGCCGTTCTGCCCTTCGGCCGGTTTCGCCGGCTCAGCGCCTTGCGAACCTTCGATGGCGGCCTGGGCCTTCTTGGTCAGCACCACGATGTCGATACGGCGGTTGACCGGGTTGAACGGGTTCTCCTTGTCGAACAGTGCCGACGAGGCGTAACCCACCACCCGAGCCACTTGCCCGTCCGGATAGCTGCCCGCCACCAGCGCACGCCGGGCGGCGTTGGCACGGTTGGCCGAAAGCTCCCAGTTACCGAAATCGCCGGTGCCGGTGTACGGCTTGGCATCGGTGTGACCACTGATGCTGATCTTGTTCGGCACCGCTTTGATGGTGTCGGCCATGGCCAGCAGGATGTCTTCGAAGTACGGTTTCAGGCGGGCGGAACCTGAGTCGAACATCGGCCGGTTCTCGGCGTCCATGATCTGGATGCGCAAGCCGTTCGGCGTGATCTCGAACAGGATCTGGTCCTTGAACTTCTGCAGTTGCGGGTTCTCGTCGACCTTGTTCTGCAGTTCCTGCAGCAACAGTTCCAGGCGCTCTTTCTCGACCTGCTCGGCCATGCCTTCAACCTGATCGGTGTCGACCGTGACCTTGTCCGGTTGCGGCTGAGACTTCACTTCAGGGTTGAGGGTATTTTCCGGCGCCAGTGTCGGCGTACCGCCCAGATCGATGATGTACGGCGTGCCACTCTCGGAGAAGCCGACCGGGTCCTTGAAGTAGCCGGCAATGGCGATCTTCTGTTCCGGTGTTGCGGTGGACAGCAGCCACAGCACCAGGAAGAACGCCATCATCGCCGTCGCGAAGTCGGCGAAGGCGATCTTCCACGCTCCGCCGTGATGCCCGCCACCGTAGCGCTTGACGCGCTTGATGATTATCGGCTGGTTATTTTCCATGACTTAGCGACCGCGAACCGCTTGTTCCAGCTCGGCGAAGCTAGGACGGTGAGCCGGGTACAGAACCTTGCGCCCGAATTCCACGGCCAGCGACGGCGGCATGCCGGAAGCCGAAGCCACCAGCGAGGCCTTGATGGCTTCGTAGACGTTGAGTTCTTCCTTGGCATCGTGGGCCAGGGAATGCGCCAGCGGGCCAAAGAAGCCGTAGGCCGCCAGAATACCGAAGAAGGTACCGACCAGTGCCGCACCTACGTGCAGACCGATGGACTTCTGGTCGCCATCGCCCAGGGACGCCATGGTCACCACGATACCCAGTACCGCCGCGACGATACCGAAACCGGGCATGCCATCGGCAATACCGTTGACCGCGTGGGAAGGATGCTCCAGTTCTTCCTTGAGGCTGTAAAGCTCCATGTCGAACAGGCCTTCGAGTTCGTGCGGCGCCATGTTGCCGGAAGACATGATGCGCAGGTAATCGCAGATGAACGCGGTCATGCGTTCGTCTTTCAGCACCGCCGGGTACTTGGCGAAGATCGGGCTCGCAGCGGCATCTTCGATGTCGCCTTCGATGGCCATCATGCCTTCACGACGGCTCTTGTTGAGGATTTCGTAGATCAGGCCAAGCACTTCCAGATAGAACGTGTGGCTGAAACGCGAGCTGAACATGCCCAGGGATTTCTTGAGCACGTGCATGGTCATGTAGCCGGGGTTGGCCTGGAGGAATGCTCCGAGTGCCGCACCGCCGATGATCATCACCTCGAAGGGCTGGATCAGGGCGGCAATCTTGCCGTGGGAGAGCACGTATCCGCCGAGCACGCTCGCGAATACGACGATGATGCCGATAATTTTAGCCATAGGTAGAAAGTACTTACTTAAGTCGGGTTCAAGGTCATATTCGGAAGTTAAAAAATCTCTTCTTCTACTTATCGGCAAAACTGCGCCAGACTATAGCCAGTTCAGGCGAAAAGCCAATTTAGCCCGTGCCGGGCGCGTCTACAGCAGATCAAGATCCCGTCCAGACATGGCTAATGAAACGAACGTCCCACACGCAAGACCGACCACTCTCGATGGCTGGGTGAAGCTGCTCGACGGCGTGCGCCTGCCGGTGCCGCAAGAGGCCCACGACAAGGTCTGCCGGGCGATCCGCGACAATCGCAGCTCGCTGCGCGACATCGCCGACCTGATGCAGGACAGCCCGGCGCTGGCCCTGAGCATCATCCGCGAAGCCAACCGCCATACCCAGGGCAGCCTGACCGCACCGGCGGAAAACCTCGAGGTGGCGATCAATCGCCTTGGCCTGGCCCGCACCGAAGAACTGCTGGCACGCCTGCCCGCCGAGCCGCAGGCGCAAATTCCCCAGGCCCTGCGCCAGATACAGATGATCAGTCAGCACGCCACGCAGCAGGCCAACGGTTTTTTTGCCAGTCGCCTGGCGCGGCTGTGGCAGGACATTCACTGGGGCAGCCTGTTGTTTCTGTCGCCGTTGTGGCCGTTGGCGCTGACCTTTCCCAAACTGCTCGAAGAGTGGGAAGTACGAGTCATCCACAAGGGCGAATCGGCCCGCGACGTGGAAAAACAATTGTTCGGCGTGCGTCTGCTGAAGATCGGTGCGGCACTGGTGGAAGCCTGGCGCCTGCCGATCTGGGTGCAGCAGGGTTACCGCCTGTTACTTACCGAACAACGCGAACTGATCAAGGTTCTGCGCATCGCACGCGACGTTGATCATCCGTTGCGCCAACAGAACCGCCTCGATGACGACCCGACCCTGCGCAACTGGCTCAATCAGCCGGCCAATACCGTGCTGCTGGCCAATGGTCTGGCGCTGTCGGCGCAACAGGCCTGGGACAGTCCGCACAGCGAGCGCTGGCAGTACCTGACCAGCCTCTATCTGCAAATCCCGATGGAAGAAGTGCAGCAACAGCTGCACCAGCAGGCCGCCAACAGTGCGCGCCGGCATTCGATGCCGGATCTGTGGCACCCGGCGGTTTCGCTGCTGTGGCCATGGGACAACCGTCGTTTGCCGGCCGGCATGCTGCCCGCCGCCACGCCGAGTACCGAAGACCTGGCCAAATGGCGCCGGCAATGCGCTGAGCTGCTGGCGGAGCCAAGCCGTTTCACCAACGCCATGCACCTGACCATTGCCGCCCGTGACGCGCTGGTGGCCAGCGGCATGCGCCGGGTGATGATCCTGATGGCCGACCGCACCCAGTCCAGTCTGCGGGTGCATCAGATTTCCGGTCTGCCGAAGGAAGCCGCTGCACTCAACTTCGTCGTCAGCCAAAGCACCGTACTGCAACGCTTGCTCGCGCAGCAGGCACAGGTGCGGATCACTCCGGAGAACAACGCCCAGTTTTCCGCCCTGCTGCCGCCGTCCCTGCGTACGCTGTTCCGTGGCGAACATCTGTTTCTGCGCTCGCTGGTCCATAACGGCCGGGTGATCATGATCGTGGTCGCCGACCAGGGTGGCGGCCCGTTCGCCGACATCACCGTGCAAGCCTTCGGCAAAACCGCGCAGTGCATCGAGAAAGCCCTGCACAGCTTTAGCCAGCGCGGCCAATGACAGCTACAATCCTTCCCCTTTGTGCTCTGGAGACCTCACATGTCTGACTTCTCTGGCCTGGCGCTGGTGATCGAGCCGAGCGATCTGCTCCCGCGCCTCGACGCCCGCAATCTGATTCTGGTGGATCTGACCAGCGCCGCCCGCTATGCCGAGGGTCATATTCCCGGCGCACGCTTCGTCGATCCGAAGCGCACCCAGCTGGGCCAGGCACCGGCTCCGGGCCTGCTGCCGACAAAAGAAAAACTCGAGGAACTGTTCGGCGAGCTGGGCCACAACAAAGACGCGGTCTACGTGGTCTATGACGACGAAGGCGGCGGCTGGGCCGGACGCTTCATCTGGCTGCTCGACGTGATCGGTCACGACCAGTACCACTACCTCGACGGCGGTCTGCCGGCGTGGCTGGCGGAAGGTTCGCCAATGTCGATCCAGGTTCCTCCAGCGGTCGGCGGCCCGGTGGCCCTGACCCTGCACGACGAACCGACCGCCACCCGCGAATACCTGCAAAGCCGACTCGGTGCCGCCGACCTGGCGATCTGGGATGCTCGCGGTCCATTGGAATATTCCGGCGAGAAAGTGCTGGCAGCCAAAGGTGGACACATCCCCGGCGCAGTCAATTTTGAATGGACGGCCGGCATGGATCAGACGCGTCAGCTGCGCATCCGTACCGACATGCCGCAGATTCTCGAAAACCTCGGGATCACCAGGGACAAAGAAATCATCACTCACTGCCAGACCCACCACCGGTCCGGTTTCACTTATCTGGTGGCCAAGGCTCTCGGTTATCCGCGAGTCAAGGGCTACGCCGGTTCCTGGGGCGAATGGGGCAACCACCCCGACACCCCCGTCGAGCTTTAAGGATTTTTAAGGACAGTCATGAAAGAGCGTTTGTTTATCATCAGCCAGTACCTGCTGCCTCACCATTTGCTGTCGCGCCTGGCCGGCTGCATCGCCGAGTGCCGCGTGCGCTGGTTCAAGAATGCCTTCACCACCTGGTTCGCCAAGCGTTATCAGGTGGACATGTCGCAAGCGCTGGTTGAAGACGTCACCGCTTACGAGCACTTCAACGCCTTCTTCACCCGTGCGCTGAAAGACGGCGCACGTCCGCTGGACCCGACACCAGGCGCGATCCTCAGCCCGGCCGACGGCGCGATCAGCCAGCTCGGTCCGATCGAGCACGGCCGCATCTTCCAGGCCAAGGGCCACAGCTTCAGCGTGCTGGAACTGCTGGGCGGCGATGCAGCCAATGCTGCGCCGTTCATGGGCGGCGAGTTCGCCACCGTTTACCTGTCGCCGAAGGATTACCACCGCGTACACATGCCGCTGGCCGGCACCCTGCGCGAAATGGTCTACATCCCGGGCCGGATCTTCTCGGTCAACCAGACCACCGCGGAAAACGTCCCTGAGCTGTTCGCCCGCAACGAACGTGTAGCGTGCATTTTCGACACCGAGCGCGGGCCGATGGCCGTAGTGCTGGTGGGCGCGATGATCGTGGCTTCGATCGAAACCGTGTGGGCCGGGCTGGTGACGCCGCCCAAGCGTGAGCTGAAAACCTTCCGCTACGACGAAGCCGCCCGTGCGCCGATCCACCTGGAAAAAGGTGCGGAACTGGGTCGCTTCAAGCTGGGTTCGACCGCGATCGTGCTGTTCGGGCCGGATCAAGTGAAATGGGTTGAAGAACTGAAAGCCGGCTCGCCGGTACAGATGGGTCAGGCCCTGGCTCTGTCGAACGCCTGAACCTGCTGATCCGCCCCTGCGCACGTCTGCGAAGGGGCGGACACGACCTGAACGGCGCCGTTACTCTATTTGCCCACGGAAGCCGATCGGCCCTTCGTTGGCGTAGGTATTGGTGCCGCTGAGGTTTTTCCCGCCGTCACTCGACGTGACATTCAACGCGATAACGTTCTGGTTATCCCGACCGCCGATCACCCATTTGCCACCCGGGTGCCATGGGGCATCGTTGCCACCCCACTGGTTCTCGACGTTGTACTGGTTCTGACCAGTGCGCTGAGCCTTGAAACCAATAGGACCTTCGCCGGCGTAGGTCATGGTGCCGGTGAAACTTTTGCCGCCGTCGCCGGACTTGATGTCGATGGCGACGACTTTCTGGTTGTCCCGCGCGCCCAGAACCCAGGTTCCACCCGGATGCCAAGGTGCCGAACTACCGCCCCATTGGTTTGCCACTGCGTATTTAGACATGAACCTCATCTCCTTGAAGTTTTTCAGAGACCTGCCCGACGTTGGCGGCAAGCCGTGCAACCGTGCGTTTCCGATCGCACGCCAGAGAGCCTAGTAGCGCCTGCCGAAATGGCACCAAGCCAGCAGACCAACGGTAAAAAAGCCCGACAAACGCCTGCGAAACGGACCACAACTGCTAGAGTTTTTGGCATTGCCCTATTCGCCGCCGGAGCTGGTCACGGCATGAGTGAGCCTCGATTCCAACCATCACTGAGCGCACCGACGCCGACGCAGTTGCGCCTGTCCTTCTGTGAAGCGACCCCGCGCGATCTCAAGCGCTGGATCGCCGGCCTGCCGAAAGCCAACATCGGCGAAACCGCGCGCCAGCTCTATCAGGGCCTCGGCGAACTCAATCAATTGCTGACGCCCAGCGACAACCGCCTGCACCTGCTGGAGCTGCTGCGACCCGAGGTGTACTTCGTCTGCCAGCACCTTGAGCGGCACTTTCTGCATCAGGCGATCATGCTCGACGAGCGCTCGCGCAAGATCAGCAACCTGTGCCAGGCCCTGCAAAGTCATCTGGCCATCGGTTACAAGCAAATCGTTCTGCGCATCGCCCCCAAATACTCGAAAGACCGGGCCGCCCTGCTGAGCGAGGCGCTGCAACGCGCCGTTCATGCACTGAAAGGGCAACTGGTGCGCGCCACGCAGTTGTACAGCCCGGCGCCGGAGCAGCTGTGGTTTGAGCTGCACCAGTTGTTTCGCTGTGCCTGCGACTTGCAGTTGCAACACCGTCGGGTCCGTGACGATCTGGCCAGCCTGGCCGGTGAATTGAGCGTCGAACAGACCTATATCGCCGCTCTGCTGCTGGGCAGCGCCCGCTGCAATCAGCTGCGGCAGAATCCGATCGCCCAACTCGCACAAGTGCTTGAACCCTGGAGCGCCTGGCTGAAACTGCATCCCGGTGCCTCGGGCGAAGGGCTGTTCGCGATTTCTGCGGAGATCGACGCCGGTCCGCGCTATCGCAGCAAATTTCGCAGCGAACAACAGTCGGGGCTGCTCGGCTTCGATCCGCAACCGCTTGTGAATGCCATCGAGGCCCACCTGCTGCATCAGGACACGTCGACACCGCTGCCGGTGCCGGCCGGCCTGACCCTCGACACCCTGCAACATCTGCACGCCACCTGGGGCGAGGCCGCCGAACGCAGCTTTCAGCGCACTGTTGGCCAGGGCAACCTGACCGTGTGCGTCGGCATGAGCGCCCTGCACTTCTATCTCGGCGGTGAACGCACATTCAGCGAATTGCTCAAGCACCCGGGTTCACGCGCCGCAAACTTCAGCCGCGCAGTGGTCCAAGGCGAAAAGGACAGCTGGAGCCAGGCCTTCGACGCTGCTCCACAGAGCAAGGCCGACGAATTCCTGCCCTACGAGGAAATCCGCTACGAACCACTGGCCGATGACGAAGGCGACGCCGACAGCCCGCCGCATTACCCGACTTATGCCTTGCCGGTCATCAATCACAGTCCGGGCGGTTACTGCCTGGCGTGGCCAAAAGAAGTGCCTGCCGAATTGCAGACCGGGGAAATGGTCGGCATCCAGGACACCACGAATCAGGGCTGGAGCATTGCCGTGGTGCGCTGGATCCGTCAGGTGCGCGGTGCCGGGACACAAATGGGCATCGAACTGGTGGCGCCACACGCCCAGCCCTGCGGCCTGCAACTGGTGCGCACCCGGGACGATCACAGCCATTACCTGCGAGGTTTACTGTTGCCGGAAATCAGCGCCATCGACTTGCCCGCGACGCTATTGGCGCCGCGACTGCCGTTTCAGGAAGGCAACAAAGTGCTGATCAACACCCAGGGCGAAGAGCACCGCGCCGGGCTGGATCGGCGGGTGGCGAGCACACACAGTTTCAATCAGTTTGCCTATCGCTCGCTGGAAGCCGCGCAGAATGGCGGGAGCGAGGAGGATTTCGATTCGTTGTGGAAGTCCTTTGAACAAGGATCGCAGCACAAGGCTGCGATCCTGAACGAGGGTTCAGAGCTGCCCGTCGCGGTCCCGGAAGCCCAGCAGATAAAGCACGCCATCCAGACCGAGAGTCGAGATCGCCTGCTTCGCCGACTGTTTGACCAGCGGTTTGGCGCGGAACGCCACGCCCAGACCGGCAATCGCCAGCATTGGCAAATCGTTGGCGCCGTCGCCCACAGCAATGGTCTGCTCCAGACGCAAACCTTCTTTTTCAGCCAGTTGCTTCAGCAGATCGGCCTTGCGCTGGGCATCGACGATCGGCTCGATCGCAACGCCAGTGCACTTGCCATCGACCACTTCCAGTTCGTTGGCGAATACGTAGTCGATGCCGAGCTTGGCCTGCAGTTGCTTGGCGAAGTAAGTGAAGCCGCCGGACAGGATGGCGGTCTTGTAGCCCAGACGCTTGAGTTCGGCGAACAGGGTTTCGGCGCCTTCGGTCAGGCGCAGAGAGGCGCCGATCGAATCCAGCACGCTGACGTCCAGGCCCTTGAGCAATGCCAGGCGTTCCTTGAAGCTGGCGCGGAAATCCAGCTCGCCGGCCATCGCCCGCTCGGTGATTTCCGAAACCTGGTCGCCGACGCCGGCTGCTTTGGCCAGTTCGTCGATGACTTCGGCTTCGATCAGGGTCGAGTCCATGTCGAACACCGCCAGGCGACGGTTGCGACGAAACAGCGAGTCTTCCTGAAAGGCGATGTCGACATTCAGTTCCTGGGCCACGCTGAGGAATTCAGCGCGCAGGGCCTGCGGATCGGCCGCTTCGCCTCGTACGGAGAACTCGATGCAGCCCTTGCCCTTGTCGGCCGGCGTGTCCAGCGGCATGCGACCCGACAGACGGTCGATATGGTCGATGTTCAGGCCATATTTGGCGGTGATCGAGCTCACGGCCTGCAACTGGCCGGCGGTGACCTTGCGGGTCAGCAGGGTGACGATGTGGCGTTTCTTGCCCTGATTGCCCACCCATTGCTGGTAATCCTCTTCGGATACCGGGGTGAAACGCACCTGCTGGTCGAGCTCGTAGCCCTTGAACAGGATGTCCTTGAGCACCGACTTGCCTTGCTCGGAGTCGGGAATTTCCACGAGGATGCCGAACGACAGCATGTCGTGGATCACCGCCTGACCGATGTCGAGGATATTCACACCACCCTGGGCCAGAACACCGGTAATGGCCGCCGTCAGACCCGGACGGTCGACTCCCGTGATGTTAATCAGGACGATTTCGCGCAACGCGCACCCCCGCAACTGGAAAAAAACCGCATTCTACCCACTTTCAGTGACCATCGGGCACCGCCAGCGCTTTGCCGGTCTAGGGCCTGTCGCTATACTGCGCGTCAACTTCACGGACAAAAGAGCCGAGCTCAGTGAACCGGCCCACGCCAGTTAAAACCGATAACTTCTTCCTGCTGATCTTCCGTGCACTGCGCCACCGCCGTGTACCGATTGCATTGCGCATTGCCAGCCATAACGTGATCCTGGTCGCTCTGGCCCTGGTGATCTATGCCTGCGTGATGGGTTTGCAGTTCAAGCAGGCCATGCACGAGCAGGCCGATGCGCTGGGCGAAAGCCTGACCACGCAGACCGCCACCTCCGCGACCGAGCTGCTGGTGTCCAACGACATCCTTAGCCTCAACGTGCTGCTCAACAACCTGACCAAGAACAAGCTGGTGGCCCACGCCGCCATCTACAGCGTGGACAACCGCATCCTCGCCGAGTCCGGTCAGCGCCCCAAGCACAGCCTGCTGGGCGAAGCCGAGGGCATGTACGAGAGCAAGATCACCTTCCAGGACGTGACTGCCGGGCAACTGCGCATCAGCCTGGACATGGACCAGTTCCAGCAGCCGATGACCATCAGCCTGCAAAGCATGGGCATTCTGAGTGCGATCCTGCTGGCACTGTCGCTGGCCCTGAGCCTGCGTCTTGGTCGTCACATCTCCACGCCGCTGCTGCAACTGCGGGTATGGCTGCGCCGGATCGACGAATACACGCCGGGGACCGAGCGTCAGGACGAGATCGGTGATCTTGCCCGTCAACTGCACGCCAACTTTGCTCCGGAGCCAGCCCCTAAGCCTGAGCCGGAACCCGAATTCGAGGACGATGACGTCGAGCCGGAATTCGAAGTGCGCAACCTGCGTGATCCGAGCTTTGACGAAACCCGCCCGATGGCCGCGCAGAAGCCTGCGCCACGCCATGTGGTCAGTACCGTTGAGGACGACGATGACGAAGATCCGTTTGCCGATCTGCGTGACGAGTCGCTGAACGAACCTGCGCAACCTGCCGTTCGCCAGCCAACCCCGAGCGTACCGCAACATACCGCAGTGCTGGCCGTGCAACTGGGCTCGCAAGAGCAATTGCGCCGTTTGCCACGGGCACGCCTGGAAGAATTGCAGGAGCGCTATCGCGACTGTCTGGAACAGGCCGCTTCACTGTATCAGGGCGAAATTGAAACCCTGAACGACGGCAGCACGCTGATGCTGTTCCACACCGAGGACAGCGGCGACGATTACCTGACCAACGCCATCTGTTGCGGCGAACTGCTGCGGGCGCTGGGCCATCAGTTGCAGATCGAAGTCGCCGACAGCGGCATCACCCTGCAACTGCAGTTGGGTCTGACTCTCGGTGATGAGCTGTTCGGCCTGAGCCAGATCGACCTGCTGCTGACCGACTCCGCCCAGGATGCCCTGGCGCTGTCGCAACACAGCCGCAACCTGCTGCTGGTGGAGCGCAAGATCGGTGACGACGCACTGATTCGCCAGCGTGCGCGGATCCGGCCGATTGCCAGCCCTGAGGGGGCGTGCTGCGTGGAGCGCTTGATGGAGCCTTATCCGTCGATGCTTGAGCGGCAACTGGCGCGGATGCATGAGCGCCGGGCCTGAGGCCTTGATGTGAAGAAGCCCGCAGATGAGTGATTGTCTGCGGGCTTTTTTGTGTGTGGCGTTTTCGTGATTTCCCTAGCCCTGAAGAGCCCCCTCACCCTAGCCCTCTCCCCGAGGGAGAGGGAACCGATCCGTGAATATTGAAGAGCTGCAGCGACTTGAACGCCCAGCTTTGAATCCATAATCGCCAAGATCTTTCAGGTCGATGTATGACGCCAGACACCTCGGTCGGCTCCCTCTCCCTCCGGGAGAGGGCTGGGGTGAGGGTAGCTTTTGATCTTCCAATCCCAGACACAACAAAGCCCGCACTAGGCGGGCTCTGTCCTGACTCGTTCCCGCCTCAGAAGCGGAACACTTCCATATCCGTACGAATCGGCGAAGCCATCGGGATCTTCGGCTGCTTCTCGGCTTCCGCCGCCGGCGCGGCCGGTTTTGGTGCCGGTTTGCGCGGTGCTTCGGCAACCGGTGGCTGGTTGGCCAGCGGCTTCAGTGCGACCGACAGCTGCTCGGCCAGGCGCTGCAACAGGATGCCTTGCGCCTGAACCTGCGAAGCCGTGCCGCCACTGTGCAGTTCTTGCAGGTGAACGATGCGGTTGTCACGCACCTGGCCACGACGGTCGATCAAGCGCCACTGCGCGTCGAGAATCGCCGGTTGCTTGGCACCGGAGTCCAGGCGGGTGATGGTCAACAACACCTGCACATCAGGAGTAAAACCTGCTGTGGCCGGTGCCAGCACTACGCGCTGACTGTCCAGACGACCAGCGACCTGACGCAGCAGCAACTGATCGATATCCGACGAAAGGCTGCCGGCCCAGCGGCCATCGACCGCAGCCTGCAGGCTGCCGTCCGGCTGACGCTGCAACAGGGTTTCACGTTGCAGGTAATCGGCAACGGTCACAGGGCCCAGCAAAACTGCCATGCCCGCGCTTTGCGCAGGCTGAGCCGGACTTCCGCTGTCCAGCTGATACAGCGACACCGGCTGGTGGACGCTGCAACCCGCCAGGCCAAGAACGCCGGCGAGCAGGAAAATAAGGGGGCGCAGAGAAGTCATCATCCCGTCCAGGTGGCCGCCACAAGGCTGACCACAGTGAAAATACTCAAAAAATATGAAGAACGCTCGGCCACGCCGGCGCTTGGAAAGGCCATATCATCCGTGAATATGCGTTCCGACTCCAGCGCCAAAGCGCCGATCTACGGGTTAAATCGAAGATCGGGCGCTCTAGAGAGGCGTTCTCACTCATTTTCTCCGTCGGAGAAATCAGTGCGAATGCCCCCTGGCCGCTTAATTGAGGTTTTCGACGAGCAGCGCGTCCACTCGCTGGAAGCCCCGTGGCAGTTTATTGCCACGACGACCACGCTCACCCTTGTAGTGTTCGAGGTCATCGGCTTTCAGCGACAGGGTACGTTTTCCGGCCTGCAGCACCAGCGTGGCGCCTTCCGGCAGAACGGCGATGTCCGTGACATATTCTTCGCGACTGGCCACACGTTCACCGGAAATACCGATGATCTTGTTGCCTTTGCCCTTCCCTAATTGTGGCAGATCGCTGATTTTGAAGATCAGCAGGCGACCCTCGGTCGTGACCGAGGCCAGCCAGTTCTGCTCGCGGTCGGCCACCGGACGCGGCGCGATCACCTTGGCGTTGTTCGGCAGGCTCAACAGGGCCTTGCCGGCCTTGTTCTTGGCTTGCAGGTCTTCGCCTTTCACCACGAAACCGTAGCCGGCGTCAGAGGCGATCACGTACAGCGCGTCGTCCTCCGGCATCAGCACGCATTCGAACGTGGCGCCGGGCGGTGGCGTCAGACGTCCGGTCAGCGGCTCGCCCTGGCCCCGTGCAGAAGGCAAGGTGTGGGCGGCCACCGAGTAACTGCGGCCCGTGGAGTCGATGACCACGGCAGACTGGTTGGAACGCCCCGCCGCCGAGGTCTTGAAGCCGTCGCCGGCCTTGTACGACAGGCCGGTGGCGTCGATCTCGTGGCCCTTGGCCGAACGAATCCAGCCTTTTTCCGACAGCACTACAGTCACTTTCTCGTTCGGCAGCAGATCGTGCTCGGTCAGTGCCTTGGCTTCAGCGCGTTCGACGATTGGCGACCGACGGTCATCGCCGTAGGTTTCGGCGTCTTTCAACAGCTCGCTGCGAACCAGCTTCTTCAGCTTGGCTTCACTGCTGAGCAGCGCTTGCAGCTTGGCTTGTTCCTTGAGCAGTTCGTCCTGTTCGTCGCGCAGCTTCATCTCTTCCAGTCGCGCCAACTGACGCAGACGGGTATCGAGGATGTAATCGGCCTGGATCTCGCTGAGGGCGAAGCGCTCGATCAGCTTGGCTTTCGGCTGATCCTCGGTGCGGATGATGTGAATGACTTCATCCAGGTTGAGGTAAGCGATCAGCAAACCGTCCAACAGATGCAGGCGACGCTCGACCTTGTCGAGACGGAATTGCAGGCGGCGACGCACGGTCAGCACGCGGAATTCCAGCCACTCCACCAGCAGCGCCCGGAGGTTTTTCAGCTGCGGCTTGCCGTCCAGACCGATGATGTTGACGTTGACCCGGTAGGTCGACTCCAGCTCGGTGCTGGCGAACAGGTGCTGCATCAGCGCTTCGTGATCGACGCGGCTGTTGACCGGGATGATCACGATGCGGCACGGATTTTCGTGGTCGGACTCGTCACGCAGGTCAGCGATCTGTGGCGCTTTCGACGGCTTGGCCTGCATCAGTGCGGCGATCTGCTCCAGCACCTTGGCCCCGGAGACCTGGTGCGGCAGCGCGGTGACGATGATGTCGCCGTCCTCGACGTGATACACGGCGCGCATGCGCACCGAGCCCTTGCCGGTTTCGTACATTTTCAGCAGGTCGGCGCGCGGGGTGATGATTTCCGCTTCGGTCGGATAGTCCGGGCCCTGAATGTGTTCGCAGAGCTGTTCGACCGTGGCTTTCGGCTCATCGAGCAGGCGCACGCAGGCGGTGGCGACTTCCCGCAGGTTGTGCGGCGGCACGTCGGTGGCCATGCCCACGGCGATACCGGTGGTGCCGTTGAGCAGGATGTTCGGCAAACGTGCCGGCAACACCAGCGGTTCCTGCAAAGTGCCGTCGAAGTTCGGGCCCCAGTCTGCGGTGCCCTGGCCCAGTTCGCTGAGCAGTACTTCGGAATAACGCGACAGCCGCGCTTCGGTGTAACGCATGGCGGCGAAGGATTTCGGATCGTCCGGCGCACCCCAGTTACCCTGGCCGTCCACCAGCGTGTAGCGATAGCTGAACGGCTGGGCCATCAGCACCATCGCTTCGTAGCACGCCGAGTCGCCGTGGGGGTGGAACTTGCCGAGCACGTCGCCGACGGTACGCGCCGACTTCTTGTGCTTGGAATCGGCGTCCAGCCCCAGCTCGCTCATGGCGTAGACGATACGCCGCTGTACCGGTTTCAGACCGTCGCCGATATGCGGCAGGGCACGGTCCATGATCACGTACATTGAGTAGTTGAGGTAGGCATTTTCGGTGAAGTCAGCCAGCGACCGGCGTTCTACACCGTCCAGGCTGAGATCAAGGGAGTCGCTCATGCGGGCCTCATCGGTTCGTTGTCTGGCGCAGCAGCATGGTGCCACCGCGCTGGGTAAATTCAAGTTTGTTCAGGGCGCTCATGCCGAGCAGCACCTGATCGCCATGCAGGCCGGGCGCCACCAGTGCGCGGACATCCCGCAGCACGATGTCACCCAGTTGCAGGCGGTCGATACGGGTGCGATAGCCCTGGCTCAGGCCGTTGGCCGTGCTCAGGGTCACACCGAAACCTTCTTCCAGCCGCAGGTCTTTCGCGACCTCGGCCGGGATTGCCACGTCGGTCGCGCCGGTGTCGAGCATGAACTCCACCGGCCGGCCGTTGATCAGTCCGCTGGCGACGAAATGTCCCTGGGCGTTACCCGCCAGTTTCACTTCGATCACGCCGCCCACCTGCTCCGAACTGACCACCACGTTGGGATTGCGCTGGCGCTCTTCCCACTGGCCGAAAAAACGCGTGGCCAGAAACAGCGCCGCGCACCAGGCCAGAATCATCAACACCCGACCGGCGCGTTTGCCAGGCGGTTGCTGACTCATGGCTTGGCACTCCAGCCACCTTCAGGTGCGGCGAAACGCCAGACGATCGGGCGGACTTCGCCATCGGCGCGAGGGCCGAAGTTGTTGTCGACGCCGATCCAGGCACCGTCCGCATCAATCACCAACGCCTCTTCGAGCCCGAAGTTCTGGGCGTAGCGACGGTTGCCCTGCAACAGTTCGTCGGCATACGACCAGCAGCGTTCGACCTTGGCCGTCTGCGGATCGCGGCGGCAGATCTGATAGGCGTTGCGCTCAAGGGTGAACAGCTTGCCGTTGAACAATGACAGGTCGGAAAAGTCCCTGTTGACCGGTCTGGCTTTTGGAAACTGCAGCGGCTGCATTTCCATGCCGCCCTCGCTGAGCAATACGCAGCGACCGTCACAATCCCACACCGTCTGCTGGCGCTTGATCAGCAACAAGCCACGATTTTGCCGTTCAGCGGCCAGCCACATCTGATCCCCTGCCGGGTTGATCGCCAGGCCTTCGAAGATCGCGTTGAATTGCAGCAGCATGCCGCTGGCCCGCGCCTCGCGAACCATCATCGGCGAGATTTTCAGCCACGATGAAGGCCCCTGTGGCGGCACTTGTAATACGGCGGCGTGGCCTTCGCTGACAATGTAGCGATTGCCCGCGCTGTCGCAGGTGATCCCTTCGAAATCCAGATCGCCGCCCCGGACGAACGATGCCGCCCAGGTCCGCGACTTGATGCCCCACGGCAAGCCGCTGTCGGGCACCGGCGGGGGATCGATGCGCACGGCCGTGGCCTGCCAGACCGGATCGCGGGTATCGAGACGATAGATCTGATCATCGTCGCGGTCCGAGACCGTCCACAGCTCGTTGCCGCACATTGCCAGCCCCGAGAGGTTGCCGCCGCGCATGCCTTCGACCGGATGTTCGGAGAGCACGCGCAGTTCCTGCACGGGCTCGGCCGACACCGTCATCGAGCCCAGCAGCAACGCACCCGCCAGGGCCCAGCCGAAGCGCATCAGGCCAGGACCTCGGCCAGGTTGCCCTTGGATTCGAGCCAGGACTTGCGGTCGCCGGCGCGCTTCTTCGCCAGCAGCATGTCCATCATTTCCGAGGTCTGGGCGAAGTCTTCGCCGAGGGTCAACTGCACCAGGCGTCGGGTGTTCGGGTCCATGGTGGTTTCACGCAGCTGCGGCGGGTTCATTTCACCCAGGCCTTTGAATCGGGTGACCTGCGGTTTGCCACGTTTCTTCTCGGCCACCAGACGGTCGAGGATCCCGTCGCGCTCGGCTTCGTCGAGGGCGTAGTAGATCTCTTTGCCCAAATCGATGCGATACAGCGGCGGCATCGCCACGTAGACGTGACCGGCATCCACCAGCGGGCGGAAATGCTGGACGAACAGGGCGCAGAGCAAAGTGGCGATGTGCAGACCATCGGAGTCGGCGTCGGCGAGGATGCAGATCTTGCCGTAGCGCAGCTGGCTCATGTCCTCGGCGCCCGGATCAACACCGATGGCGACCGCAATGTTGTGCACTTCCTGGCTGGCCAGCACTTCGCTGCCGTCGACTTCCCAAGTGTTGAGGATCTTGCCGCGCAACGGCAGGATCGCCTGGAACTCTTTGTCCCGCGCCTGCTTGGCCGAACCGCCGGCGGAATCACCTTCCACCAGGAACAGCTCGGAACGCATCGGGTCCTGCCCGGCGCAGTCCGCCAGTTTGCCCGGCAACGCCGGCCCCTGGGTGATGCGCTTGCGCTCGACTTTCTTGCTCGCTTTCAGGCGGCGGCCAGCGTTGCTGATCGCCAGCTCCGCCAGCGCCAGACCGGTTTCCGGGTTGGCGTTGAGCCACAGACTGAACGCGTCCTTGACCACACCGGAGACAAACGCTGCCGCTTCACGAGACGACAGACGCTCCTTGGTCTGGCCGGAGAATTGCGGCTCCTGCATCTTCATCGACAGCACGAAGGCGATGCGTTCCCAGACGTCTTCCGGCGCCAGCTTCACGCCGCGCGGCAGCAGGCTGCGGAATTCGCAGAACTCGCGCATCGCATCGAGCAGGCCCTGACGCAGACCGTTGACGTGGGTGCCGCCCTGCTCCGTCGGGATCAGGTTGACGTAGCTTTCGGTGACCGAGGTGCCGCCTTCCGGCAGCCACAGCAGCGCCCATTCGACCGCCTCTTTGGTCCCGGCCAGGTTGCCGCAGAACGGCGCGTCCGGCAGGCGTTCGAATTCGCTGACCGCGTCTACCAGATAGGAGCGCAGGCCATCTTCGTAATGCCACTCGACCTTTTCGCCGGTGCCTTTGTCTTCGAAGCTGATCAGCAGCCCCGGGCACAAAACGGCCTTGGCCTTGAGCACGTGCTTGAGGCGGCTGATGGAGAATTTCGGCGAATCGAAGTATTTCGGGTCCGGCGCAAAGAACACGCTGGTCCCGGTATTGCGCTTGCCGACGGTGCCGATCACTTGCAGATCGGTGGCCTTGAAGCCGTCGGCGAAGGTCATTTCGTATTCGTTGCCGTCACGCTTGACCCGTACCCGCACCTGGGTCGACAAGGCGTTGACCACGGAAATACCCACCCCGTGCAGACCGCCGGAGAACTGGTAGTTCTTGTTGGAAAACTTGCCGCCCGCATGGAGCTTGGTGAGGATCAGCTCAACGCCCGACACACCCTCTTCCGGGTGGATGTCGACGGGCATGCCACGGCCGTCGTCGCAGACTTCCAGCGAGTGGTCGGCGTGGAGGATGACCTGGATCGATTTGGCGTGGCCGGCCAGGGCTTCGTCGACGCTGTTGTCGATGACTTCCTGGGCGAGGTGGTTCGGCCGACTGGTGTCGGTGTACATGCCGGGGCGTTTGCGCACCGGGTCGAGGCCCGAGAGGACTTCGATGGCGTCGGCGTTATAGGAGCTAGCGCTGGGAGTGGCCATAAGGTCTCGTCGTCAGTGTTCGGTGAATAAGAAAATTAAGAGGGCAACCGCTCACAGCGCGGTGAAATCGATTGCCTGAAACAAATCGGCGCCAATGCCGGCAAAACTCAGCAACGCCGGCAACTGCCCGGCAAATCCCTGAAAACTGTGGTCGCCGCCGGCCTGAATGCGCAAGGCACAGGCCCGGTAATACTGCTGGGCGTGGCGATAGTCCAGGGTTTCGTCCCCGGTCTGCAACCACACCTGATAACGCTGCGAATCCTGCGGCGCCGGCACTTCCAGTTCGGCCAGGGCCGTCACGTGGTCGTGGGTCAATTCCCAGGTTTCGTCGGTGTACAGGTTTTTTTGCGTCCCCAGGTATCCGTCGAACATCCGGTGCGGACTGACGGCCGGGTTGACCAGCAGGGCTTTGAGGCCATGGCGTTCGGCCAGATGAGTCGCATAGTAGCCGCCGAGCGAGCTTCCCACCAGTAACGGCCGGCCCAGCTCGGCAATTGCCTGTTCCAGCTGACCGATGGCCTCGCGCGGGTGGTGATGCAACGCCGGGACACGCAGTTGATCGCTCAAACCCAGACGCTCCATCACCTCGACCAGCTGACAGGCCTTCTTCGAGGCGGGCGCGCTGTTGAAACCGTGGATATAGAGGATCGAACCGGACATTTGAGCTCCCTGGGTGTCGGCTAAAGAAAGCGGAGTTTACAGGGAGTCGAGGGTCGTTGGGCCAGCACCCGAGGAAATCAGCGCTGAGCCCCTGAATCAGTAACCGTTGGAGCCGTAATCCACCGTGAAACGGAAATCGGTGACACGCTCCACACCCGTCTCGATCCGCCCGTCCGGCAGCAAGCGCAACCAGCGATAGCCCGGCGCCTGCTCGCCGACCTTGAAGTCGACACTGCCCGGCTCGAACTGAATGCAGGTCGACGGTGAGGCGATCAGCCGCACGCCGTTGCGCTCACGATCGATCTCCTGATGCACATGCCCCCACAACACGGCCCGGGCCTGGGGGAAACGGTCGAGCACCTCGAAAAAGGCTTCGGGATTGCGCAAGCCGATCGGCTCCATCCAGGTACAATCGATCGACACCGGGTGATGATGGAAGCACACCAGATGATGCCGCTCCGGCGCTTCGCTCAATGCGCGGGCCAGCAGTTGCAATTGGTCATCCTGCAAATACCCCGGCACCGAACCCGGCACCGCCGAATCGAGCAGGGTCACGCGCCAGTTGCCGACATCCACCACCGGCTCCAGCAGCGCACTTTGCACCGCGGCCATTTGCATGATCTGCGGCTCGTCGTGGTTGCCGGGGATCCAGCGGGCGGGTGCATCGATCTGCGCCGTCAACTGACGAAACTGCTGGTAGGACTCCAGCGTGCCGTCCTGGGACAGGTCGCCCGTGGCAATCATCAAATCGATCTGCGGTTGCTGTTCGAGCACCAGCTCGATGACTTTTTGCAGGCTCTCACGAGTTTTCATACCCAGCAGCGCGCCGTCCGCCTCGGCGAACAGATGACTGTCGGACAGTTGCACCAGCAACGCCGCATCGGCAGTGGTCAGAGTCGATACGCTCGGCAAGGCGTTCTCCCAGGGCTGGACGCCGGGTCGGAAAGGTTCGCAATTATGCTGGGGGAAGGCCCCGGGAAGAAACCGCCGAACCGGACACAGTTCACAACTTGCCGCTGTAATAGAAACTATCGAACGGCGGCGTACTCGTGACCGCAGGCCAGGCAATGACTCAGCCACTCTCCGAGGAACAGATTGAGCTGGGCCTTTTCGTCCGGCTGATGCATGGCCGCATTGGGGTAAGGATAGACGCCGCGAAAGCGCCGCGCATGCTCGGCGCTGATGACTTCGGCCATGCGCGCGTCGTGATAGACCTGCACTTCCAACTGCGGTACCGGCAGCCACGGCAGGCTGTGTTCCTGACGCACTTGCAGGGTCGTGGTGTACGGGCAGGTCTGCAACACTTCGATGGCCAGCACACCGAGCATCTGGTCGCCCTGGGTCACGGCGATGCGCCGCGCTTCAGGTTCGCGGCGCATGTCCGGCAACAGTCGCATCAGGCGCGCGTAGTTGGCCTCGCAGGCGGCTTGCAGGCCCACGAGGTCGACACGATAACGATCGCGCAGTTTGTTTACGACCATAACCCCCTCACTTCGGCGCGATTGAGCGCCAGCCACTGCAAGGCGATGATGCTCGCCGCATTGGCAATCCGGCCGTCGCGTACGGCCTGCAGCGCATCCTCGAATGCCCAGACCGTGACGCGGATATCTTCTGCTTCTTCCTCCAGCCCATGCAGGCCGCCAACGCCTTCGGTGCTGCAACGCCCCAGAAACAGATGCACGAACTCGTTGCTGCCCCCCGGCGATGGGAAATATTGCATCATCGGCCACAACGCCTTGATGTCGAGTCCAGCTTCCTCCTGCGCTTCGCGGCGAGCAACTTCTTCCGGCACTTCTTCCTTGTCGATCAGACCGGCGACCAGTTCCACCAGCCACGGGTTGGCGGTCTTGCCCATGGCGCCGACGCGAAACTGTTCGATCAGCACCACTTCATCGCGCTGCGGATCGTAGGGCAGCAGGCACACGGCGTCGTGACGCACGAACACTTCACGATTGATCTCGCGGCTCATGCCGCCGGCAAACAGTTCGTGGCGCAAATGCACACGGTCGAGCTTGTAGAAGCCCTTGTAGCATTGTTCGCGCCGCACGATATCGATGGCGGCGGGAGTGGCTTTGGCAAGATCGGTCATGGGCATCCTCGTTTACTGCAATTCCAATACGAGGCTGCGTTTTTTGTGACGGGCAACCTCGACTTCGCGCCATCCTAACGCGCCCGCGATGTTTGATGCAGCCCCTTTACCGTCAGCGGGATGGACGGTGGAGGCGAAACCCACTCTAATTAGCTTAGTGGCGAACTGACCGCTTCGTAGAGAGTCGAAGCGGTAACTTTTTGCCTTCCCCTGTTTCAGAAAGGACGCCCATGTCGCTTTTCAAAATCGCCTCCGTGGCGGCCATCGCCCTGACCCTGGGCGCCTGTGCCAGCCTGTTCCAGCCCAACTACCGCACGCCGCTGGAAACCACCCGCGACGCCTCGGAAACCCTGAAACCCGGCTGTTCCAACCCGGACTGCCCGCTGGTGAACATCGACACGCTGCACTTCCCGGCCGAGCCTGCGCTGGACGGCATCATCGAAAAACGCCTGCTGCAATTCACCCGCACCGAGCCGAACGCACCGGTGGCGCCGACCCTGGCGGCCTACCGCGAGCAGTTCCTACGCACGGCCGGCCCGCGCAACAGCAGTTATTTGCAGGCGAAAGTACGCGAGCAGCATGACGGTCTGGTGATTGTCGAAGTGTCGAGCTACCTGGACACCGGCGGCGCCCACGGCACCCCGGGCCGTGGTTTCATCAACTATTCGCGCCAGCAGCACAAGGTGCTGAGCCTGTCGGACATGCTGGTGCCGGGTCAGGAAGAAGCGTTCTGGAAGGCTGCACAAGTGGCGCATAACAGCTGGCTGATCAGCACCAAGCTCGATCAGGAAGCGGAGTTCGTGAAGAACTGGCCGTTCGTCAAAACCCCGCACGTGGCCCTGACTTACGGCGGCGTGATCCTCAAGTACGACGTGAGCACCATCGCGCCTTACGCGCTGGGCCACGTCGAACTGAAGATCCCTTACCCGCGTCTGAACGGCATCATCAAGCCCGAGCTGTTTCCCGGCCGTAACTGAAGGCCCGGCCCAGCACGAGTTGCAGCAGCCCTGCCAGGACCAGCGCCGGCAGGGTTGCGCCGACATCCGGATACAGGTTGGCCAGCAGGTGATAGGTGCTGATGCCACCCAGCCAGGCCAACAGCGCCGGCCAGCGCAACGCGGCCGAAGCGACCTGACCACTGCGCTTGCGCAGAATGAAATGATCCACCAACACTACGCCGAACAGCGGCGCAAATACCGAGCCGATCAGCAGCAGGAAATTCTGGTACTGCGCCAGGGGCGCGAGCAGCGCGATCAGGGTGCAGATCACACCAATGGCCAAGGCCAGATGCTCGACCCTCAGGCGTAGCAGAATCCCGCTGGAAACCGCCGCCGAGTGAATGTCGGCAAAAGCGTTTTCCGACTCGTCCAGCAGAATCAGCAGCAGCGGAATCCCCAGACCGGCACCGGCCAGTGCCAGCAGCAGCGCGTTGACTTCACCGCTCGGCGCAAAGGCCAGGGTGTAGGCGACGCCCAGGCTCATCAGCCAGAAGTTGCCGATGAAAAAACCGATGGCCGTGCCACCGAATACGTTCTTCGCCCGCTTGCCGAAACGCGAGTAGTCGGCAATCAGCGGCAGCCACGACAGCGGCATCGCGATGGCAATGTCGAAGCCCACGGCGAGCGGCATCGAACCATCCCCGGCCTGTGCCCACAAGGCACCCAGATCGGCCTTGGCGAACAGGTTCCAGGTCAGCCAGATGCACGCGGCCAGAATCAGCCAGATGCCCCATTTGCGCAGGATCTTGCGCACGAATGTCAGCGGCCCGCTGACCGCGAGCAATGTTGCCAGTGCACCGAAGCACAACGTCCACAGCATCGGACTCGCCCACAGCGAACCTTCGCTGAATGCACGAGTGCCGAGCAGACTCGCCGCATCGCGCATGACGATGATTTCGAACGAGCCCCAACCGATCAGTTGCAGCAGGTTGAGCAGCGCCGGCAGGCTCGCGCCTTTGCTGCCAAGGCTGAGTTTCAGTGCGGCCATCGACGACAGGCCGGTGTCGCTGCCGATCACGCCGACGGCGGCCAGCAGCAGGACGCCGACCAGGGTGCCGAGGAAGATCGCCAGCAGCGATCCCGACAGGCCCAGCCCCGGCGCCAGCAATGCGCCGGTCTGCAAGACCATCAGGCCGATGCCGAGGGAAAACCACAGGGAAAACAGATCGCGACCGCCGAACACACGCTTGTCGGCGGGCACGGCGAGGTCGGGGGAATAGGTACCGGGTTGAATGCTCAAGGACGTTTCTCACAGAGAAGCAGAAAAAAAAGCTGCAAGCTGCAAGCTACAAGTCAGAAGCGATACGCGGATCGCTTCTTCTCTTGCAGCTTGTAGCTTGCCACTCGTGGCTAGACTTTCTTGTACAGCTGACTGCCTTCCTTCTTGAACCGCTCGGCCTGTTCCGCCAGGCCCTGGGCGACGTCCACGTCGACCGCGTCGATCCGCTGGTTGGCCGCGTATTCGCGGACTTCCTGAGTGATCTTCATCGAGCAGAATTTCGGCCCGCACATCGAACAGAAATGCGCGACCTTCGCCGAGTCCTTCGGCAGGGTTTCATCGTGATACGAACGGGCGGTGTCCGGGTCCAGACCGAGGTTGAACTGGTCTTCCCAACGGAATTCGAAACGCGCCTTGCTCAAGGCGTTGTCGCGGATCTGCGCGCCCGGATGTCCCTTGGCCAGGTCCGCTGCGTGGGCGGCGATCTTGTAAGTGATGATCCCGGTCTTCACGTCATCCTTGTTCGGCAGGCCGAGGTGTTCCTTCGGCGTCACGTAGCAGAGCATCGCGCAACCGAACCAGCCGATCATCGCCGCACCGATACCCGAAGTGATGTGGTCATAACCCGGTGCGATGTCGGTGGTCAGCGGGCCGAGGGTGTAGAACGGCGCCTCGTCGCAGCACTCCAGCTGCTTGTCCATGTTCTCCTTGATCAACTGCATCGGCACGTGGCCCGGGCCTTCGATCATGCATTGCACGTCGTGTTTCCAGGCGATCTTGGTAAGCTCGCCGAGAGTTTCCAGTTCGCCGAATTGCGCTTCGTCGTTGGCATCGGCAATCGAGCCCGGACGCAGGCCGTCGCCCAGCGAGAAGCTGACGTCATAGGCCTTCATGATTTCGCAGATTTCGTCGAAGTGGGTGTAGAGGAAGTTCTCTTTGTGGTGCGCCAGGCACCACTTGGCCATGATCGAACCGCCACGGGAGACGATGCCGGTCACACGCTTGGCGGTCAGCGGCACGTAGCGCAACAGCACGCCGGCGTGGATGGTGAAGTAGTCGACGCCCTGCTCCGCTTGCTCGATCAGCGTGTCGCGGAACAGCTCCCAGGTCAGGTCTTCGGCCACGCCGTTAACTTTTTCCAGTGCCTGATAAATCGGTACGGTGCCGATCGGAACCGGCGAGTTACGAATGATCCACTCGCGGGTTTCGTGGATGTGCTTGCCGGTGGACAAGTCCATGACCGTGTCCGAACCCCAGCGAATGCCCCAGGTCAGTTTCGCCACTTCTTCTTCGATGGACGAACCCAGTGCACTGTTGCCGATGTTGCCGTTGATCTTCACCAGGAAGTTGCGGCCGATGATCATCGGTTCCAGTTCGACGTGGTTGATGTTGGCCGGGATGATCGCGCGGCCACGGGCGATTTCTTCGCGGACGAACTCAGGGGTGATTTCTTTCGGAATGCTCGCGCCGAAGCTGTGACCGGCGTGTTGCTGGTTCAGCAGGCCGGCGGCGCGGGCTTCTTGCAGCTTCATGTTTTCGCGGATGGCGACGTATTCCATCTCGGCGGTGATGATGCCTTGGCGGGCGTAGTGCATCTGGCTGACGTTGGCCCCGGCCTTGGCGCGGCGCGGGTTGTTGACGTGGGCAAAACGCAGCTTGGTCAGCTCCGGATCGGCCAGGCGTTCCTGACCGAAATTCGAGCTCAGGCCCGGCAGGCGCTCGGTGTCGCCACGGTCGTCGATCCACGCCGAACGCACATCGCCCAGACCTTTGCGCACATCGATCACCACGTTCGGATCGGTGTACGGGCCAGAAGTGTCGTAGACGGTAACGGGTGCGTTGATTTCGCCGCCGAAGTCGGTCGGGGTCACATCGAGGGTGATTTCGCGCATCGGCACGCGGATGTCCGGGCGGGAGCCCTGAACGTAGACTTTTTGCGAACGGGTGAACGGTTGGACCGACTGCTCGTCGACCTTGGCCGAGTCACTCAGGTTGATCGCGTTTTTAGATTTTGTAGTCATCACGGGCTCTCCAGACAGCATCCAGGCAGTGGATTGTCGGAGCAGAACCTGAAAGGCACGGACGCACCAGGACTGGTGCTGTGCATCGTCGTCGAGCGTTCGATTGTCGAACAATTTCCCGGACGAAGCACAAGAGGACTCGCCGGGTGACGAGAAATCTTGTTCCCTACGCAGGCGCTAACCTGATCAGGTTCAACGGGATCCGAAATTATTCGATCTCAGCCTCATAGCAAGGCACCCCGACAAGAACCCGGCCAGTCTCAGACACAACCGGCAAAGAACGCCAACACCGCAGCAAACACCATGATGAATGGCGCAATTGCGGCGGCCGACAGGATTGTGAGCGCCTCAATGCGCTACTACACTCGCCTTGCCCTGCTGCGCCTTGACGCTATGCGGCCCGCGCCTTACCTTTGGCGCCCGGATTATTTCCATAATATTCATGCTAGGGATCGCCTCATGCTGCGCAAACTCTCACTGGCTGTTGCCGTGTCTTGTGCGTCCAACGCAATGGTCTGGGCAGCAGAAGCGCCCTTGTCGACCAGGACCGATCTGGTCAGCGTCTATCAGGAAGCGGTCGACAACAACGCCGATCTGGCCGCCGCCCGCGCCCAGTACGGCGCCCAGAAAGAAGTGGTGCCCCAGGCCCGCGCCGGGCTGCTGCCGAACCTCTCCGGCGGCGCCGAAACCGCCAGCGTGCGCACCTCGATCGACCAGCCTTCGGCCATCGCCAACCGCAGCGCGCATTCCTATCAGGCGACCCTGGCGCAGCCGCTGTTCCGCGCCGATCGCTGGTTCCAGTACCAGGCCGCCAAGGACGTCAACGAGCAGGCCGCGCTGCAACTGTCGGCCACCGAGCAAAACCTGATCCTGCAATCGGCCGAAAGCTATTTCAACGTGCTGCGCAGCCAGGACAACCTGGCCTCGACCAAGGCTGAAGAAGCCGCGTTCAAGCGCCAGCTCGACCAGTCCAACGAGCGCTTCGACGTGGGCCTGTCGGACAAGACCGACGTGCTGCAGTCGCAAGCCAGTTACGACACCGCCCGGGCCAACCGGATCGTTGCCCAGCGTCAGGTGGATGATGCGTTCGAAGCGCTGATCACCCTGACCAACCGTCAGTACAACTCGATCCAGGGCATTGTCCACACCCTGCCGATCCTGCCGCCGGCGCCGAACGACGCCAAGGCCTGGGTCGACACCGCCGCCAAACAGAACCTCAATCTGCTGGCCAGCAACTTTGCCGTCAGCTCCGCCGAGCAGACCCTGAAGCAACGCAAGGCCGGCCACCTGCCGACCCTCGACGCTGTGGCCAAATACGAAAAAGGCGACAACGACGCCCTCGGTTTCTCCAACCCGAGCGCGTTCGGTACGCCTTATCACGGCAACGTCGAACAGAGCACCGTGGGCCTGCAACTGAACATCCCGATCTACAGCGGCGGACTGACCAGCTCCCAGGTGCGCCAGTCTTATGCACAACTGGATCAGAGCGAACAACAGCGCGAAAGCCTGCGCCGCCAGATCGTTGAAAACACCCGCAACCTGCACCGCGCTGTGAACACCGACGTCGAACAGGTGCAGGCGCGCCGCCAGTCGATCATCTCCAACCAGAGCGCGGTGGAAGCCACGGAAATCGGTTATCAGGTGGGGACGCGCAACATCGTCGACGTGCTCGACGCCCAGCGTCAGCTCTACACCTCGGTGCGCAACTACAACAACACCCGTTATGACTACATTCTCGACAACCTGCGCCTGAAGCAGGCGGCGGGGACGTTGAACCCGGGTGACCTGCAGGACCTGACCCGTTATCTGAAAGCCGACTACAACCCGGACAAGGACTTCCTGCCGCCGGATCTGGCCAAGGCCGCCGAAGAACAGCTCAAGGCCCGGCCTTAAACAAAAAACGCAGCCCTGAGGCTGCGTTTTTTTATGGGCGGTCGATCAACCGTCCCAGGCCATCGAGCAATCGCTGCAACGCGCCCTGATTGCGGCGCATCACGTTCAGCCCGGCATCGGCCATGCGCTGTGCATCGCGGGGCAATTCGAACAGCCGCTGTACTTCCGTCGCCAGACCTTCGGCGTCATCCACCTCGGCCAAAGCCCCGGCGCTGCGCAGTTGTGCGGCGATGTCGAGGAAGTTGAACAGGTGCGGGCCGCTGATCACCGGTTTCGCCAAAGCTGCCGGCTCCAGCAGGTTGTGGCCACCGTTGGGCACCAGGCTGCCACCGACAAACGCGCTGTCGGCCAGGGCATAGAGAAACAGCAACTCGCCCATGGTGTCGCCGAGCAGCACCGAGGTTGAGGCATCGACGTTGGCGCCGGTCGAACGACGCACCGTGGCAAAACCTTCGCGCTGGCACAGTTCGAACACCGAGTTGAAGCGCTCCGGATGGCGCGGCACCAGAATCAGCAACGCATCGGGATGGTTGGCCAGCAAACGGCGATGGGCATTGAGCACCACCTCGTCTTCGCCTTCATGGGTGCTGGCGGCGATCCACACCGGACGCTCCAGCGCCTGCCATTGGCCGCGCAGTTCAGCGGCGCGTTGCAGCAGTTGCGGGTCGATGGTCAGGTCGAACTTGATCGAGCCGGTGACTTCGACCGTCTCCGGGCGTGCGCCCAAATCGCGGAAGCGCTGGGCTTCGGCTTCAGTCTGCACGGCGAACAGGCTCATCTCGGCCAGCATTGGCGCGGTCAGTTTGCTGAACCGGCCGTAGCCTTTGGCCGAACGCTCGGACAATCGACCGTTGGCCAGCGCCACCGGAATCCCGCGTTTGGCACATTGATGAATGTGGTTCGGCCAGAGTTCGGTTTCCATGATCACGGCCAGTTTCGGCTGCACACGATCGAGAAAACGCGCCGCCGCGCAGGGCAAATCGTAAGGCAGGTAGCAATGCTGGATGCGCGGCTCATTGGCGAACATCGCATGAATGCGTTCCGAGCCGGTCGGGGTCATGCAGGTCACGGTGATCGGAAGCGTCGGATAACGTTGCAGCAGCGCGCGGATCATCGGCGCGGCCGCAATGCTTTCGCCCACTGACACGGCGTGAACCCAGATACCACCAGGTTGCAGCGTCGGCATGCCGTAGGAGAAACGTTCGCCAATCCGTTTGGCATACGCCGGCGCCTTGCGCGAACGCAGCCATAGCCGAATCGCCACCAATGGCAGCCCCAGGTAAAACAGCGCGGTGTAGAGAGTTCTATTCATGGCGGCGGAGTTTATCGGCTTTTGCCGCCGATCGCCCGCAGGTGTATGGCAAATCGCTCCGCCAGCCAGCGGGCGGCCGGCCCCAGCGGTTCATCACGGCGCCAAACCAGCTCCACCACCAGCGCTGGCGGCGTCCATTCGCTGTCGAGTTCCACCATCAGGCCCTGATAGGCCGAGTACTGCACCACGTGGCGCGGCAGCCAGGCCCAGCCGAGGTCGCGCACCAGCCATTCGGCCATGACGTAGAAACTGTCGGCGCGCCAGACCTGCGGACTGGCCGGTTCGCTGCCGGGGTAGACGCTGGTCTGGGTCGACATCAGCAGTTGCCGATGTTGCGCCAGCTGCTGGCAATTGACCCAGGATTGCGCCGCCAGCGGATGATTGACGCCACAGACCGTGACCATCTCCACGCTGCCCAACACCCGACGCTCCAGCGCTTCGGGGATTTCATCGTGATAGAACAACAAACCGAGATCGGCCCGACGCTCCACCAGTTTGCGCGAAACCTCGCCCTGTGCGGCGCTGGTCAGTTGCACCTCCAGACTCGGAAACTGCTCGGCCAGCGCACCGAAGCTTTCTACCAGCGCCTGATACGGCATCGCTTCATCCTGGGCGACACGCAACTGCGCTTCCTGACCACGCACCATGGCCATGGCCCGGCCGTTCAGGCGCTCGCATTGACGCAGCACTTCCCGCGCCTCTTCGAGCAAGGCTTCGCCCGCTTCGGTAAGACTCGGCTGACGACCGCTGCTACGCTCGAACAGACTGACACCGAGGTCGTCTTCCAGCATGGCAATCGCGCTGCTGATCGCCGATTGCGCCTTGCGCTGCTGGCGAGCCACAGCGGAAAACGAACGCTGTTCGGCCACCGCGACGAACACCCGCAACTGCTCCAGATTCCACTGCATGCTCATCGGCCAACCCATCTTGTAAACAGATAGGTAATGACTTTACCCCATCCGGGCAGTCACTAGAATGCCGCCTCAGAAAGCAACGCTTCACACGAGGAATTGAACATGAACGCTTACGTCTATCTGGCCATCGCCATTTGCGCCGAAGTGATCGCTACCGTTTCGATGAAGGCCGTCAAAGGTTTCAGCACGCCTTTGCCACTGGTGCTGGTCATCGTCGGCTACGGCATTGCGTTCTGGATGCTGACCCTGGTAGTGCGCAGCGTGCCGGTGGGTGTGGCCTACGCGGTGTGGGCCGGCATGGGCATCGTGATGGTCAGTGTTGCGGCGCTGTTCATCTATGGGCAGAAGCTGGATATCCCGGCGATGCTCGGGATGGGCTTGATCGTACTCGGCGTGGTGGTGATTCAGCTGTTCTCGAAAACCGCAGGCCATTAACAGCAGCGACAGGCTTCAAGCCACAAGCTGCAAGCCAAGCCAAGCCAAGCCAAGCCGATTTTTCCGCTTCGGGTTGCAGCTTGCAGCTTGAAGCTTGAAACTTGCGGCTTATTTGAGCCTTGAGGTCGTTGCATGCCATCTCCAATTTCCACCGACGTGCTGATTGTCGGCGCGGGTGTCGCCGGTCTCTGGCTGAACGCGCGCCTGCGTCGCCAGGGTTTCTCGACCGTGCTGGTGGAAAGCGCCAGCCTCGGCGGCGGGCAGAGTGTGAAGTCCCAGGGCATCATCCACGGCGGCGCCAAGTACGCGCTTCATGGCGCACTGACCGGCGCCTCGGAAGCCATCGCCGACATGCCGCGCCGCTGGCGCGAAGCCCTGGCCGGCAACGGTGAGCTGGACCTGAGCGGCGTGCGCCTGCTGTCCGAAGCCCATTACCTGTGGTCGCCGGGCACCCTGGCCGGCAACCTCACCAGTTTCTTCGCCAGCAAAGCGGTGCGCGGCCGGGTCGATCAGGTCAAGGGCGATCAATTGCCGCCAGCGCTGCAAGACAAACGCTTCAAGGGCAAGGTCTACCGCCTCGCCGAACTGGTGGTCGATGTACCGAGCGTGATCCAGCGTCTGGCCAACCTCGCCGGTGACGGTCTGCTCGCCGGTCAGAACATCGAGCCATTGCTGGAAAGCGGCGTGCTGGTCGGCCTGAAGGTCGACGGTCGCGAGATCCGCGCCCAGCGCATCGTGCTCAGTGCCGGAGCCGGTACTGCGGCGCTGCTGGAAACTCTCGGTCTGACCCAACCGGCCATGCAACGCCGGCCACTGCACATGATCATCGCCAAGGGCCCGGGCCTGAAACCGCTGTACGCCCATTGCCTGGGTGGCGGCACCAAGCCGCGCATCACCGTGACCACCCACCCGGCCGCCGACGGCCAGTGGGTCTGGTACATGGGCGGTGACATTGCCGAATCCGAAGGTGTGGCGCGCGAGCCGGCCGAGCAGATCGCCACTGCGCAAAAGGAAATCGCTCAGTTGCTGCCGTGGATCGACCTGAGCAACGTGCAATGGGCGACCCTGCGCGTCGACCGCGCGGAACCGCTGCAAACCGGCCTGACCCGCCCGGACAACGCGTTCCTGGCCGAAGACGGTCGCCTGCTGGTCGGCTGGCCAACCAAACTCGCCCTGGCCCCGGACTTCGCTGACCGTGTGATCGCGTCCCTGGAACGCGACGGCATCCAGCCGAGCCACCCTGCTCCGCTGCCGGAATTGCCGAAACCACCGATGGGCGTTCCGGCCTGGGAGCAACTGCTGCCATGAGCCTGCCGACCCTGCACGATCTGCATCGCCCACTGGGCAGCACCGGCCTGCTGGTTTCGCCGCTGGGCCTGGGCACTGTCAAACTCGGCCGCGACCAGGGCGTGAAATACCCCAACGGCTTCCAGATCCCTGACGACGACGCCGCGCGCATGCTGCTCAAGCAGGCGCGGGAGCTGGGCATCAACCTGATCGACACCGCGCCGGCCTATGGCCGCAGCGAAGAACGCCTTGGCCCGTTGCTGCGCGGCCAGCGCAAGGATTGGGTGATCGTCAGCAAGGTCGGCGAAGAATTTGTCGACGGCCAGTCGACCCACGATTTCAGCGCCGCCCACACTCGGATGTCGGTGGAGCGCAGCCTGCAACGTCTGGAAACGGATTTTATCGATCTGGTGCTGGTGCACTCCGATGGCAACGACATGGCCATCCTCAATGACAGCGAAGTCTACGCAACCCTCGCGGCGCTGAAGGCCGAGGGCAAGATTCGCGGCTTCGGCTTCTCCGGCAAAACCGTCGACGGCGGACTCAAAGCGCTGGAGCAAGGCGACTGCGCGATGGTCACCTACAATCTGAACGAACAAAACGAGAAGGCTGTCATTGACTATGCTGCTGCCCACGGCAAAGCCATTCTGGTGAAGAAGGCCCTGGCCAGCGGTCACGTGTGCCTGAGTCCCGGGATGGATCCGGTACGCGCCAGCTTCGAGTTGCTGTTCGCCCGGCCCGGCGTGGCCAGTGCCATCGTCGGGACAATCAATCCGCTGCACCTCGCCCATAACGTTGCGACCGTTGCCCAGGTCCTTCGTGGTCACTGACGCCGCCCCGCGGCCTTAAGCAGGAGCCGACATGCCGCGTACGCTCATCAGAAAGAACCCGAGCAACTTCAAGACGCTGCCACTGTTCGTCGAAGCGACGCCCGAAGGCCTGACATATCAGAGCGTCGGCATGCCGCTGAATTTCGCCCAGACCCTGCAGCGGCGCAAACCGGTCAGCGTGGCGGATGCCGAGCGCTTTGCGCTGGAACTGGCCAATCTCGGCGTCTCGGTGCGCCTGACCCTGCACTGGCAGAATCGCGATTACTGGGTGCTGGTGCGCCAGCGGCGGCAGGATCGCGGCGATGTCGTGCTCAAGCTGATTTCCGGCTACGTGCCGGCGCACGAATTGAATATCCCGTTGCACACGGCCATCCAGGAGATCGCCGAAGAATGCCTGCTGGAAACCCCGGAAGGCTGGCTCGGCGGGCGCTTCAATGACACCTGGCTGCCGGCGCCGTACGCGTCGGCGCTGCATTATCGCGAGGCCCTGCCCTTTCGCCTGACGCCGCTGTCCGGTTCGGCGCGACCGGTACGCTGCGCCAATCTGCAATTGCTGGAACGGCCACGGGCCTACGTGCACTTGCCGACCGCGTCCCTGCAATTGATCTATGACCTGCGGCTCGACGTGCCGAAGGAAGCCAAGAACCTGAGCCTGTTCCATGTCGATGAACGACTGGAAGGCGATCAACTGGTGGCCCGACTCGACCGCAAGCGCCCCGATCTGTACTTGATGCCGCTGCAGGACGGCGAACCGTTGCCCGAGCTGTATACGCTGAAGAAAGGTCAGTTGTCCCCGGCAGGCACCCGAGGCCTGTATCTGGCGGAAAGCTTCGCCCGGCAGGACGGCTGGCTGGTGCGCGATGAGCGGATTCGCTGGAAGGACTGGCTGCGCCAGCAAGGCCTGACGCCGCCCCCCAAGGACACAGGGCTGGAGCGGTTGCGCGGCAAGGCCAAGCAACTGCTGAAGAAGATCGTGCCGCGCAAGAAAGTGAATTCCTGAACGACAAAAGACCGCGCCTGCGAGTGACTCCAGAGAGTCATCGCAGGCGCGGTCTTCATGTTTGCATCACTCGGACTTGCGGATTTTTTCCACAATCGCCGTGGTCGAGCTGTTTTCCACCAGCCCCAACACCTTCACGGTGCCGCCGTAGGCCTTGACGATATCGGCGCCGACAACCTGGTCGATGCCATAGTCGCCGCCCTTCACCAGCACGTCCGGCTTGACCTCGCGCAGCAGGTTTTCCGGGGTGCCTTCAGGGAAGCTGATGACCCAGTCCACCGCACCGAGACCGGCAAGAACCGCCATGCGCCGGTCGACGCTGTTGATCGGGCGGCCCGGGCCTTTCAGGCGGCTGACCGAAGCGTCGTCGTTGATCGCCACGATCAGACGATCGCCTTGCGCTCGTGCCTGCTCGAGGTAGGTCACGTGCCCGGCATGCAGGATGTCGAAGCAGCCGTTGGTAAACACGATCCGCTCGTTGTGCGCCCGGGCATCGGCCACCGCCAGAATCAGTTGCTCCAGACCCAGCACACCGCGCTCCGAACCTTCCTCGCGCTGAATCGCGCGACGCAGTTCCGGGGCGCTGATCGCCGCCGTACCCAGTTTGCCGACCACGATGCCGGCCGCCAGGTTGGCCAGCGCCACCGCGTGCGGCAGTTCTTCGCCTGCGGCAATCGCGGCCGCCAGGGTGGAAATCACTGTGTCGCCGGCACCGGTCACGTCGAACACTTCACGGGCCCGTGCAGGCAAATGCAGCGCCGGATGGTCCGGACGCAGCAGGGTCATGCCGTGCTCGCCGCGAGTCACCAACAGTGCGCCGAGTTCGAGGTCGTGCATCAGCGTCGCGCCCTTGCTCACCAGTTCATGCTCATCGGCGCAACCGCCGACGATGGCTTCGAACTCGCTGAGGTTCGGGGTGATCAGGCTCGCGCCACGGTAGATCGAAAAATCCTTGCCCTTCGGGTCGGCCAGCACCGGAATGCCTTTGGCCCGGGCGGCCTGGATCAGCGCCTGATGGTTTTTCAGTGCGCCTTTGCCGTAGTCGGACAGCACCAGCACCTTGATGCCTTCCAGCAGGTCGTCGACCTGGGAAGCAAGGGCCAGGGCGTCAGTGGCGAACGGTTCTTCGAAGTCGATACGCAGCAATTGCTGGTGCCGGCTCATGACCCGCAGCTTGACGATGGTCGGCTGGTGCGCGATGCGCTGGAACAAGGCGCGCACGCCCGCACCCTTGAGGCTGTTGCTCAGGCTGTCGGCAGCCTCGTCGTCACCGGTCACACCGACCAGCGACGCCGGCGCACCCAGCGCGGCAATGTTCAAGGCAACGTTGGCGGCACCGCCCGGGCGGTCTTCGATTTGCTCGACCTTTACAACCGGAACCGGCGCCTCAGGGGAAATCCGTGAGGTACCACCATGCCAGTAACGGTCGAGCATGACATCGCCGACCACCAAGACAGGGGCTTGATCGAATCGCGGCATGGACAACTTCATGGAGCAACCCACATACAAAATGAACAGGGGCGCGATATTAACACAGGGTTGGCGAAGGCTTGTGCAGCGGCTGCAACAGGATGAAACGACAGGCTTTTTTGCTTATTTTTTGCACAGAAACGCCGCCAGTCGATGACAGGCATCGGCCAGCTCGACCTCGTCCGTATCGATCCGGCACTCGGCCGCCAGCGGCGCCTCGTACGGGCTGTCGATCCCGGTGAAGTCCTTGATCCGCCCTTCTCGCGCCGCCCGGTACAAACCCTTCGGATCGCGTCGGGCGCAGACTTCCAGCGAAGTGCTGACATGCACTTCAATGAAATCACCTTCGGCAAACAGCCGGCGTGCCGTATCCCGCTCGGCACGAAACGGTGAAATGGCAGCCACGATCACGATCAACCCGGCGTCCACCATCAACCGCGCCACTTCGGCGGTGCGCCGGATGTTCTCGCGCCGGCAGGCGTCACTCATGCCCAGATCACGACACAGACCGCTGCGCAGATTGTCGCCATCGAGCAGGAAGGTGTGCAGCCCGAACTGATGCAGATGCAGTTCCAGCGCATTGGCCAGGGTCGACTTTCCGGCGCCGGACAGACCTGTCAGCCACAGGCAACGGGGGCGCTGCACCTTATGCGCAGCACGCGCCTCGGCGGGAAGAGACAGCGCATAGGGACGGATCGCCGGTGGCGGCGATACTGACAGAGCCTCACTCATAACCGAGCATCTCGTAATCACGTGCATAGACTCGCCGTACCAGGCGTCGGGTGCGTTGCGTACAGAAGTCACGGGCCGGCTGTGGGCGTCGCTGCCGGGAGCTGTTGATGTGGTGCAGCTGGCTGGTCAGACCCAGGCGCTCGCACACAAGGCGAAAATCCCGCTCCAGATGCTCCTGATAACCGACGAAGTCCAGGGCGAGGCGCCCCAGTGAATCGGTGAGAAAGTCGGTTTGCGCGGCAAAGTGCAATTGTCGCCCGATGGTGTCGGCATGTAGCCAGCGCGCAACGAAGTCGTCGAAGTCTCGGTAGTGCCTGACCAGTTGCTGCGAGGCATGATCGCGACCGCCCAGTTCGTTGCCGTACAAGAAGGCATAGGCCGAATAGGCACGCTCCAGCGGATCACGCACGAAAGTGAATTTGAATGCCGCAGCGTACTGCGTGGGAAACTGTTCTTCATACCAGTACAACGGTAGATGACCGGGACGCCAGCCGTCGAACATCGACTTGCACACACTGCTGCCGGCGCATTTGGGGACGTGAATGAACAGGCAGGAGCGTTGTTCGAACGCTTCGGGAAAGCGCAGGCCGGCCGACATTGACTTGTTCACCGCCTGTCGGTCGACCACCGACAGGCGCCCCAGCAGAAAGGCCCGCTGCGGCTTGGGCAGCAATTTCCAGAGATAACGTTGCAGCATGCCAGCACCCGCGCGAAGAGGATGGCCCCTTCGATTGAAGTCAGAGTTCGTTCAGGAACCTTAACAAGCGCGATGCCGGGTTTTTATGCCGGTTTGGTCAAGATGGGTAAAGGTTTGGATACAAATCGCCGGGCGCATTGCGCGCCCGGCGTTCACAAGGCGGAATCAGGCGATATCTTCGGCCGGTGCGTCGAGGCCCATGGCGTTCAGACGCGCGTAGTAACCGTTCTGCGCCAGCAGTTCGCCGTGAGTGCCACGCTCGACAATCCGGCCCTGATCCATCACCAGAATCAGGTCGGCCTTCTCGATGGTCGACAGACGGTGGGCAATCACCAGCGTGGTGCGGCCCTTCATCACCTGGTCCAGCGCTGCCTGAATGTGCCGTTCGGATTCGGTGTCGAGGGCCGAAGTGGCCTCGTCGAGAATCAGCAGCGGCGCGTTCTTGAGCAAGGCACGGGCGATCGCCAGACGCTGGCGCTGGCCACCTGAAAGCAGCACGCCGTTCTCGCCGACCTGAGTGTCCAGGCCTTCGGGCAGCTGTGCGATGAAGTCCATCGCATAAGCGTCACGCGCGGCTTTCTCGATGTCTTCACGCGGCGCGCCGGCCAGATCGCCGTAGGCAATGTTGTTGGCCACCGTGTCGCTGAACAGCGTGACGTGCTGGGTGACCTGGGCGATGTGGCGGCGCAGGTTGAGCAGTTTGTATTGCTCGACTTCCACACCGTCGATCAGGATCTCGCCCTTGTCGTGGTGGTAGAAGCGCGGGATCAGGTTGGCCAGGGTCGACTTGCCGCTGCCGGAGCGGCCGACCAGTGCCACCATCTGCCCGGGCTCGGCCGAGAAGCTGATGTTGTCGAGCACCTGACGCTCGGTGCCAGGATAGGTGAAGCTCAGGTTGCGCACGTCCAGGCGGCCGGTGACCGAATCGCGCTCGATCGTACCGGTATCGACTTCCGGCTCGACATCGAGCTGCTCGAAAATGCTTTCGGCACCCGCCACACCCTTCTGGATCGTCGAACTGACTTCGGACAACTGGCGAATCGGCTTGGGTAGCAGGCCCGCCAGGGTGATGTAGGCCACCATGTCGCCCGCCGAGGCATCTCCACGCAGGAACAGCACCAGGAACATCAGCACGGCCATGGCGGTGTAGATCACCAGTTGCAGCATAGGCGTGTAGATCGCACCGGTGCGGGTCATGCGCAGCTGCTTGTCGGTATTGCTCTGGCTGGCGTTGAGGAAGCGTTTTTCTTCGTAGGTTTCGCCACCGAAGCTGCGCACCACGCGATAGCCCTGGATGGTCTCCGACGCGACGTGCGTCACGTCGCCCATGGCCAGTTGGATCTTCTTGCTCTGTTTGCGGAATTTCTTGCTGGCGGTACGCACCATCACCGCGATCAACGGCAGGATCGCAACCATCACCAGTGTCAGCTTCCAGTTCATGAACAGCAGGGAGGCAAACAGGAAGATCACCGTCATACCCTCACGGATTACGACCTTGATCGCATCTGTTGCCGCCCCCGTGACCATGGTGACGTTGAAGGTGATGCGTGAAATCAGATGACCGGAGTTATGCTTGTCGAAGTAACGGTTCGGCAGCACCAGCAGGTTGTTGAACAACTGCACCCGCAGATCGTGCACCAGGCCCAGGGAGACCTTGGCCAGGAAATAGTTGCCCAGATAGGAACCCAGGCCCTGCCAGGCAGCGATCAGGATGATCAGCAGCGGTACGGCCTGCAGCAGCTGCAAATCGCGCAGGTAAGGTACGGTCGGGAAAAGTACCGCCTCGGGATTGGACAGACCGTCGACGAAATACTTGAGGATGTAACCGAGCATCGGCTGGGTCGATGCGAAAATCAGAAAACCGACGATGCTGATCAGGAACAGACTGATATACGGCCGGACATAGCCGAGCAGGCGGAAGTAGATTTTCAAGCTCGAAGGGCTTGCGGCGGGACTGGAGTCGGTCATATCACGCGAAAGTCGATAAAAAGGACGCTGACTTTAGCACAGCTTCTTAAGGGTTCTGGCAATCGGGCAAAGGCTGGTATTGTTATGCGTCTTTTTCAGCATCAAAAAGCCATCAACCAAATGGCCGATCAACTTCAGGATTGAATCTCACAGCATGCAACTTCGCGGCTTCAGCAGTACGTCCAGTCGAGTCTTCGATCTCATCAGCCTGTGGATACTTCCCGTCGGCTACTTCCTGCTCCTGTGCGCGTTGTTTTTCCTGCCTGGCCGCAGCCTGCACCACAAGCTGTTTTACGGCCTGTTCAGCATTCCGGCGCTGGTTGCCCTGTGCGTGCGCCCGCGCGAGTTCAAGGAACTGCTGCGCGAACCAATGATTGCCGCTTTGCTGGTGTTCGTCGCCTGGGCGATGCTCAGTCTGAGCTGGGGGCCAGTCGACGGCGAATCGTTCAGTGGCATGTTCAAGCCACCGCTGCATACCTTGCTGCTGTTCGTCGGCTGTTACCTGCTCGTGCGCTATCGCAGCGATATTCTTGCGCCAATGTTATTTGTCGCGGCCATGGTCGCACTGATCGCCACCACCTGTTTTCTGGTCCGGTTCGCCCTTCATTACGAGCCTGGCGCGCGTCTTGTCGGTGGTGGCGCTTTCGACAATCCCTTGCTCAGTTCCCACCTGTTCGGCTTCTTCTGCGCCTACTGGATGAGCGTCAGCATGTCCTGCAAACATGGCCGCCTGCTCTGGCTCAGCCTGCCGGCGATGCTGGTCATGTTTGCAGCAGTCATCGCCACCGGTTCAAGAACGCCACTGGTCGCACTCACCATGGCTGCGCTGTGGCTGAGTTTCATCTGCTGGAACCGTCGCTCGCTGGTGATGCTGGGGGCGTTGATGGCCGTGGGCATCGCCGTGGCCAGTCTGTTTTCCAGAATGATTACCGAGCGTGGCGATTCCTACCGTTTCGAAATCTGGCAGATCGCCTTGCAGAAAATTGCCGATCACCCGTGGATCGGCCATGGCTTCAACGCCGATCTGGCGATCGATCCGGGCGTCGGCTATTCCTTTCAGGAACCTCACAGCTTCGCTCTGGGCGTCCTTTATTACGTCGGAATCCTCGGTTTGTTGCCCTGGCTGTTTTTCCAGGCGTGGGGCTTGCTGAGCAGCTGGCGTCAGCGGGTTCAGCCGTTGCTGATCATTGCTTCCACCTGGCTGGTTTTCGGCATCGGTGCCGGATTGACCGAGGGTGGCGGCATCATCTCGCGCCCCAAGGAACACTGGTTCCTGCTGTGGATTCCTCTGGCGCTGATTGCTGCACTGAGCATCAATCAGCGAGCCCGACGCCTGCTGACCGTACCGGTACAGAAACTGTCGGTCACCGGCCTGCAACAACTGGCGGCCGATGCTCAGGTGATCGAGGAAGACGGCCTCGGTCCCAAGGTCCTGCGCCTGAGCGATGGCAGCTTCCTCAAACTGTTCCGTCGCCGCCGCTGGTACACCTCCGGCAACTTCAACCCCTACTCCGAACGCTTCGCCATCAATAGCGAACAATTGCGCCGGATGGGCATCCCGACCCCGCAAGTGCTGAACCTGTATCGCCTCGACGATGGCAGCAGCGCGGTGCATTACGCCCCACTGCCGGGCCACACCTTGCGCCAGGTACTTCAAGGCATTACCGCACCGGCCGTGCGGCAGGCCCTGGTCGAACGCTTCGGCAAATTCATGGCTCGCCTGCATGAACAGGGCGTGTACTTCCGTTCGCTGCATCTGGGCAACGTATTGGTGCTGGAGGATGGTGAGTTCGGGTTGATCGACCTGGCAGACCTGCGTATCTACCCGTCCCCTTTGAGCCTTTCATTGCGTCAACGCAACCTGCGCCACATGCAGCGTTACACGGAAGACAAGCGCTGGCTGTTCGAGGACCACTTCGATGCCCTGCTTCAGGGTTATTCGACAACGGCGTCGCGGGCGGCTGTCGATAATCTGCACAGGCAAGTGCAACAGGGAGGCCGCCCTGCCCGGGCCCACTGACCATGATGGATACCAATCCTGGCTTCGCCGCGGTAGCGTACCTGCTCGCTATCGCGACTTCGGCAATGTTCCTGCGTCTGGCTCCCAAAGCCGCTCGACATCTGCAGCACAACGGTGAAAACCGCTACAGCAGTATCGATGGTTTGCGCGGTTATCTGGCCTTTGGCGTATTCATACATCACGCCATCATTACCTGGTTCTACCTGCACACCGGCGTGATCGACTTTCCGCCGAGCAACTTCTACTCGCAGTTGGGCCAGGCCAGTGTTGCGCTGTTTTTCATGATCACCGGGTTTCTGTTCTGGAGCCGCCTGCTCAAACAGGGGCGCCAGCACGACTGGCTGGCATTTGCGGTATCACGGGTATTCCGGCTTTATCCCCTTTACCTGCCACTGATGCTGATTGTGTTTGTCACTGTGTTCCAGCTGCAGGACTGGGAACTGAAGGACTCTCCCGCAGAAGTGGCCGGCCAGGTATTGGGTTGGCTGACATTCGACCGGCCGGATATCAATCAGCACCACCAGAGTGGCATGTTGATCTCCAACGTGACCTGGACACTGGCTTATGAGGTGTTCTTCTATCTGGCACTTCCGCTGCTGGGGTTGGTGTTCATCTATCGCGGGCACTGGGTGCAAGTCGTACTGTGCCTGATCGGGATCTACGCCCTGTACCAGGTCGTCGGCTGGGAGCATTCGCTGAAGAAGCATTTCCTGGCGAGTTTTCTTGGCGGCATCGCAGCGGCCTATTGGGTAAGACGCCCACACCTGGTTGCATGGGGCCGGACCCACATAGCCACGGCGGTTGCCCTGCTGGCCCTGATTCTGACGATGACACTGTTCAAGCGCGCCTTCAGCCTGGTGCCGCTTCTGCTGCTGAGCGTATTTTTCGTCATCGTGGCCTCGGGCAATCCGCTTTGGGGAGCCCTGCGCCTGCGCAGTGTCCGCTGGCTGGGCGAGATCAGTTACAGCACCTATCTGCTGCACGGTTATGTGCTCTGGATCATGGTGCAACAGCTGCCACACCTGATGTCCTTCAATCCACAGAACCCGGTCTTCTATCTGCTGTTGATGGCCGTCTGCAGCTGCCTGCTGATCGTCATCGCCAGCCTGACATTTCTGTACATCGAGAAGCCCGGAATCGAAGCCGGAAAGACATTCCTGCACTGGCTACGCCAGAAGCAGCGGCCGAAAAAACTGGCCGAAGAAGCCGCCCGGGAACGTTGAGCGACTACGAGGGCTGGCGCTGGCGGGCGTAATCGAGGAATCCCTCGATGTCGTCACTGCACAACTTTTGCGCCAAACCGTGCAGTTCGGCTTCCGGCCAGTCCCACCAGGCACTCTGCAACAGTTGCTGGCGCTGCTCCTCGGGAAAGCGCCAGCGCAGGAATTTCGCCGGATTGCCGCCCATGACCGCATAGGGTTCGACATCCCGCGTAACCAGTGCACCGGCTGCGATGATTGCGCCACTGCCAATCGTGACGCCCGACAGGATTGTGCAGTTGGAGCAGAGCCAGACATCGTTGCCGATTATCACGTCCCCGTGAGTACCGCTGTAATCGCAGATGCCAGCGGCTTGCGGCAGCATCGCCGGAAAGGGAAACGTCGTCACCCAGTCAGCCCGGTGATGCCCGCCAAGGAAGATCTGCACGCCTTCGGCAATCGAACAGTAGGCACCGATCTTCAGCGTCGAGCCTTCCTTCCAGTCATGAACGGTCGGCAGACCATAACTGCCCCGGCCAAAGCTGTACTCCGGGTAGGCCTGGGCGAACCGCACCGCACCGCGTTCGATCTTCGGCAGCTTGCGAATCGCCCGTTTGGCGCGTCGCTCACGCCAGCGCTGAAGCCAGCCCATGGCTCAGTCCTTTTCCAGCGGTGAAAACAGCAACCGGCCCAGACCGCGCCAGGTTTTCTTGTTCCAGGCCTTGAACGGAATCTGCGCCAGCAGCTCCCGCGCCAGTTTGCGGTCACGGTTGGCGGTTTTCAGGAACATCGAATTGAGCGACTTGTAACGCACCTCGTCGTACAGCGGATGATCGCTGAACAGCGCGTAGGTACGCAGGATGTTTTCGATCATGAAACGGTGATTCTTGTAGGAGTTGGTGGCGTGCTTGCGATAGCGCGCCATCACCACGTTCAGGCCATCGATGAAGTAACCGGCGCGGGTCACTTTCAGCTCGATGTACAGATCCTCGAGACGAATCGTCGGATCGAACCCGCCCACCTTGTCCAGCGCCTCGCGGCGGATCATCAGGGTCGGCGCCGGCGGATACGGCTTGCGCTCCAGGAACATGTCATCGAAATCAAGGCGCCGGAACGGCACGTCCCGGCGCTGACGTTTCTCCGGATAGAGGTTGCCGTCGGCGTCCATCAATTCGATGTTGCCGGCGCAGATCCCCACTTCCGGCTTGCCGTCCATGTACGCGACCTGGGTGGCGATACGGTCCGGGTACATGATGTCGTCGGAACCGAACGGCACGATCAGGCTGCCTTTGGCCCGCGCAATCGCGCCGTTGAGCGTATTGGTCAGGCCCTGGTTCTGCTGCACCCGGAAATCGAAGCCGTGCTGTTCCTGCAAGGCCTTGATGCGCTCGACACTGTCATCCTTCGAACCATCGTCGACCACCAGCAGCTCGATGTTCCTGTAGCTCTGGTTGATGACGCTGAGGATGCTTTCCTCGATGTACGGTCCGTGGTTGTAGGACGCGATGATGACGGTGACGAGGGGTTGCGCATCGCTCATGGCTGCTCCTTGCGGGCCTGCGCCAGGCCGGAATCGATCAGGTTCAGGTATTCCTGACGGAAGACCTCGATGTCGTGCTGTTCCTGCAAATAACGATACGCCTGTTCACCCTTGGCCTTGAGCTCGTCATCCGACAGCCCGAGGTAGGTATCCAGCGCTGCCACCAGGCTCGGCACGTCCTTGGGGGTGATCGACAGACCACCGGCCCCTTCGATCAGCGGCAACATGGCGGGTACGTTCGAGGCGATCACCGGCAAGTGCCCGCTCATGCCTTCCAGCAAGGCCAGGCCGAGGCCTTCGGCCAGCGACGGCATGGTCCAGATATCGAACGCACGCACGTATTGCAGGGCGTTTTCCTTGAAGCCCAGCAGGTGGGCGCGACCGCTCAGACCGAGCTGTTCAATCTCCGCCGCCAGCGGCGCTTGCAGGCGTCCGGCACCGATGATTGCCAGTTGGGTGTTCGGGTATTTGTCTTTCAGTTGGGCGAAAGCCTGCAACAGATAAGTGTGGCCCTTGACCGACACCAGCCGCCCCAGCGCACCGATCAGGCGCACATTCGGGTCGATACCGAGCAGCTCGCGGGCACGCTCGCGGCTGTGCTGCAAGCCTTCGGCCTGTTCGATGTCGATGGCGTTGGTGATCGCGTACGTGTTCTGGTCAGTGAAACCGCAATCGCAGTCCAGCAGGTACTGCTTGACCGCCGGCGACACGCCGACGAAACGCCAGTGCCGGTCGATCAGGCGTTGAGTCTGACGACGGCGATAGAAGCGGTCGTACTCGCCGAAACCGTGGGAAATACCGATGCACAACGGCACTTTCAACCAGCGGTTGAGGGTCAGCATCATGTTCACCGGTTTGAAGCGGTTGCAGATCACCACGTCGAACTTTTCCCGGCGGCAGAACTTGTACAGCTGCCACATCGCCCGCAGGCGCATGCCCTTGAGGGACTTGTCGGAAAACTCGAAATACACCGAACGATCCGCCCGGCTGACAGCTTCACCCGGACCGGGCTTGCCGCGCAGGAATGCCGCCGTCACCTCATAACGTTCCGTCGGCAGGGCCTTGACGATCTGTTCGGCGAGGTCGGCGAAATCATGGGATTTGACGTTGTAGTCGGGCTGCAGTTGCAGCACCTTTGCGCGTTGACTCATGACTCTCCCCGGTGCGATCCCGTCGCGCCTGTTTCACTCTGCTTCAGCAGCCAGAACAACTCCTGGCGCCTGACCGCTTTGCGGAAAAATTCGTTCTCGCCATAGACCGACGGCGCCCGACCGGCCAGCAGTCGCTGAAACAGCCGGCGCAGGCGCCGCTTGAACGGCGCCGGCGGTTGCAGGTCGTGCATCATGCCCAGTGCCATGGCCTTGTCCTGTTGCAACTCGACCGACAGCGGCAGGCACAGCGGCTGCATCGCCAGAGTCGCATCGAACGTCGGCGGCAAGGCGATGCCCTGCCCGCTGTCACCCATCGGCCAGCGATCGTTGTCGTGCAGGTGGTTGGCGTAACCGAGCAGGGTCGGTTGGTAATCGAGACCGCGCAAGGCTTCCAGCACGGCTTCCTGGGCACATATATGGTCGGGATGCGGATCCAGCGTCGGGTGCGGCAACACGATCACATCCGGACGGGCACGTGCCAGGACATCACGCAGATCGGCCAGCAAATTGTTCCAGGTCGGCGCGCCGTCGGCATCGCCGGGCAAGGCAAACGGATTCAACTGACGAAAAATCCGCGTGTCGCTGAGATCGGCTTCCCGCGAGCCCACCGGTTGATTCGGCGCAGCCTGCATCGCCGCCAGTTGCAGGCAGAAGTAGCCGAGCTGCACGCAGTGTTCCTGCGGCACGCCGGCCCAGCGCGGCACGGCGAGGCTGTCCCAGGCCCGCAAGCGGCCCTTGAGTCGCGACGCCTCGACCTTGCTCAGGCCCATTTGCTGATAGTGTTCGGCTTCGATCTCGCCGGCGGTCAGGGTGACGATCCAGGTCTCGTCGGCCTGACTGTACAGACCGTAAGCGGCCAGTTCGGCATCGTCGGCGTGAGGGGCGATGACCATTACCCGCTGCCGGCGGTAGTCCGGTTGTTCCAGCGCCCACAGCACCGGTTCGCCGGACACCCGGCAAAAACGCCCGTGCAAACGCAGCAGGCCCTGAGACAAGGTTTGCGCCTGACCACTGAGGTTCAGATAACGCAGGCCGTTGACGCCTCGTTCGAAGGTCTGGGCATCCGGGTTCGATCCACCCGCCAGATCGACCCGTGGATCGAAAAAAACGCCCCAGCCAGCTACTTTTCACCCGCACAGCGAGAATCAGCGTTGCGTCATCCGGCAACATCACGCCCTCATCGAGGCGCAATTGCTCACCGTGCAAATGCACTTTTGGTTGCGGGGTGAACGGCGGAAAGCTGTATTGGTAATCGTCTTTCGGCGAATAGAACAAGTGATCGGCGAACCACGCTTCGTGAGCGATCCAGCCAATCACCGCCAGCACCAACGGCAACCACCAGGCCACCAGCACGCCGAGGGCGATCAACACGATCAGTGCAATCAGCAGGCTGATCCGTTTATTGCGCCGGTGACGCTTGAGCAATTGCTGTTTGCGGCTCATGGGCTGACTCATACGGTGAAGACCGGCACAGGATTGCACCAGCGATCCTTGTATTCACGGTCGGCACGACCGAAGGAAAAGCGCAGCGGCTTGTTCTGGGACCGTGCATGCTCCCAGGCACTTTGCGTATTGAGAAAACTCAGGACGCTGCCGGGGCTGAATTCACGGGTTTCGGGGTCGACGCCACCGTTGATGTATTCGACGCTGATCCACTCCGGCGCCTCGACGCGATACACGAGCTGGATCGCGATCGGCGCATCGTTGAGGAAGATCACCGAACCGATCAGCAACTCGCGCAGCAGCTCGATGACTTCGGCCATGCGTACCGCGCCAGTGGCCGGAAAACCCCAGCGACGCTGGAACAGGTCGCAATAGATCGCTGCCAGTTCGGCACTCGTGAACTCGCTGACCGGTCGTACGACACCGCCCGCCTCTTCCAGCAGGCGCAGCTCACGACGCTGGTTGTAGCGAAACTTTTTCGACAGTTCTTCCGGGGTGCGGGCCATGGCCAGTTGCTCGGTCTGCAACTTGAGGCCGCTGAAGCGGTTCTCGTTGAGCGCCGACAGGTAGCGCCCGCGATGGCGCAGCGGGGCCTGGGCATCGGCGGCGGCCGGCAGGATCAGTTCGGCGTTGCCGAGATCGAACAAGCCTTTCTTGCCACTGCGTTTCAGCACGTCCTTGGACAAGGCCAGATCACGGCCCCAGGTCGGGATCGCCGCTTTGACTTCGCCCTGCTGCTCCCACGCCAGATAACGCACCGGGATGCCGGCCAGATCCGCCAGACGCTCGACCACCATCGGGTGAGTCGCGACGCTGCCGCCAAAACGCTGCCAGGCCTGTGCATAAGTTGAGGCGTCAACGGGCGACCAGCCACGTTCGCGCCAGCCTTGAAATCGGTTGAGCATCAGCCCCTCGGTGCCAGATCGGTAACTTGCGGCAAATGCCAGAAGGTGTCGCGTACGGCGCGGTCGGAGAAACGCTCGCGCAGGCGATCGAACATCATCTCGGCGCATTGACGGCGTTGCTGCTCGTCCATGCCGGCCAGATGTTTCAGGCCCTGGGCCAGATGCTCGGCATCGCCCAGCGGGAACAGAATGCCCACGCCTTCGACCACTTCCTTCGCCCCGCCGCACGCCGTGGCCAGCAGCGGCACGCCGGCGGCCATGGCCTCCAGCAGCACCATGCCGAACGGTTCGTGGTCGGAGCTCAGGGCAAACACATCGAATGCGCGGAAGTAATTGCGCGCGTCCGGCACCTGACCGAGAAACAGCACGCGATCACCGACACCCAGCTCACGGGCCTGCGCCTTGAGTTCATCCTCAAGCCGACCCTTGCCGAGGATCACCAGTTGGCTGTTGGCCGGCAGACCGGGCAGTGCGGCGGCAAAACCGTGCAGCAGCGTGGCCTGATCCTTGTCCGGGTGCAGGCGACCGACGTTGCCGACGATGAATGCGTCTGCAGACAGACCCAGGGTCTCACGGGCTTCACGGGCGGACACCTGACTCATCTGCAACGCCGAAACGTCGATGCGGTTGTAGAGAGTCTGGATGCGCGTCGCCGGCCATTTCGGCAGGCAGCGGCGCATGTCGTCGCGCACCGCATCGGACACGCCGAGCAGGCTCAGGCGCTTGCGGAATATGTGCGCAAACAATTTGCGCGAGCCACGTTTGTAATCACCAAACGCGTGGTGCACGCCAATCACCGGCAGCGAAGTGCCGAGCAAGGCGATGTAGATCGGCTTGAAGCGATGGGCAATGCAGAAACTGAAATTGCGTGAAGCGGCGATCTTGCGCAGATCGCCGATGGCACCCAGCTTCAGGCCACGAATGGCCTTGGAGCTGTATTCCATGAACAACACTTCGTCGGAGGCGCAGGCCGCGGCCACCTCGCTATCGGCCGCCCCGGTCAGAAAGACCGTGGTGACCCGATAACCGGTGCCCGCGAACAGGCTGGCGTACTGCCGCGCGCAGTCGAGGAACGGCCCGTCATAGCCGTGACAGAACTGCAGCACATGGCGTTCAGCCGAGCGTGTCATAAGCGTTTGCGCCTTCTTTGACCACCAGGATGTCTTCCATGATCAGGTACTGCAGATCGGAGCCGAAGAACATGTTCAGGGCGTCGGTCGGCGAGCAGATCATCGGCTCACCACGGCGGTTGAGCGAGGTGTTCAGGGACACGCCGTTGCCGGTCAGCACTTCCAGCGCCTTCATCATGTCGTAGTAGCGCGGGTTGTATTCGCGCTTGAGCACCTGGGCCCGGGACGTGCCGTCTTCGTGGACGACTTCCGGCACGCGGGTCTTCCACTCTTCCGCCACTTCGAAGGTGAAGGTCATGAACGGCGCCGGGTGATCGATCTTGATCATCTGTGGCGCAACGGTGTCGAGCATCGACGGGCAGAAAGGCCTCCAGCGCTCGCGGAACTTGATCTGGTGGTTGATGCGGTCAGCCACGCCAGCCACGCTCGGGCAACCGATGATCGAACGACCACCCAGTGCACGCGGACCGAACTCCATGCGGCCCTGGAACCAGGCCACCGGGTTGCCATCGACCATGATCTTGGCGATCTGCTCCGGCATGTTGTCGAGCTTGCGCCAGGTCGGCTTGTTCTCGTGACGGGCGCACGCGGCGATCACGTCTTCGTTGCTGTACGACGGGCCGAGGTAGATGTGTTCCATCTTCTCGACCGGCACGCCACGGGCGTTCGACACATAGGCCGCTGCGCCGACGGCGGTGCCGGCGTCGCCGGACGCAGGCTGTACGAACAGTTCCTTGACGTCGTCGCGGGCGATGATTTTCTGGTTGAGCTTGACGTTCAACGCACAGCCACCGGCGTAGGCCAGTTTGCCGGTTTCCTTGAGCACGTCGCCCAGGTAGTAGTCGATCATCTGCAGCGCGATTTTTTCGAACAGCGCTTGAATGCTGGCGGCGTAGTGGATGTACGGCTCGTCGGCGATGTCGCCTTCGCGCTTCGGACCCAGCCACTCGATCAGCTTCGGCGAGAAGTAGTAACCCTTGCCCTTCTCCTTGTAGCGACGCAGGCCGATCACGTTGGCGTAGTCGGTGTTGATCACCAGCTCGCCGTTTTCAAACGAGGCCAGGCGCGAGAAATCGTATTTGCTGGCGTCGCCGTACGGCGCCATGCCCATGACCTTGAACTCACCGTCGAGCATGTCGAAACCGAGGAACTCGGTGATCGCACCGTACAGGCCACCAAGGGAGTCCGGATCGAAGAATTCCTTGATCTTGTGGATCTTGCCGTTTTCGCCATAACCGAAGAAGGTCGTGGCGTACTCGCCCTTGCCGTCGATGCCGAGGATCGCGGTTTTCTCTTTGAAACCCGAGCAGTGATAGGCGCTGGAAGCGTGGGCCAGGTGGTGTTCAACCGGTTCGATCTTGATTTTCTTCGGATCGAAGCCCAGTTGCTCCAGGCACCAGACGATCTTGTTGCGATAGCGCTTGTAGCGACGGTTGCCCATCAGGATCGCGTCGAGTGCGCGGTCCGGGGCGTACCAGTAACGCTTGGCGTACTGCCAGCGAGCCTTGCCGAAAATGCTGATCGGGGCGAACGGAATCGCCACCACGTCAACGTCGGACGGCTTGATGCCGGCCTGCTCCAGGCAGAACTTCGCCGATTCGTAGGGCATGCGGTTCTTTGCATGTTTATCGCGTACGAAGCGCTCTTCCTCAGCCGCCGCGACCAGCTTGCCGTCGATGTACAGGGCTGCTGAAGGATCATGGCTAAGGGCGCCGGACAGGCCAAGAATCGTCAATGCCACAGGGGTCTAGCCTCTTTAGTCTGCATTCAGGCGCGATGCGCCTTGAAAAATGATGTGCCCTCGCACCGGGCGAGAGACAGCTAAAGGGCGGGATTATAGCGTAAACGTGGCGGGAATGACCCTGTGCGAATTGCCCCATGTCGTTCACCCCGCAGAACTTCCGGCGCAGCAAGAAAATTTTCGGTGCAGGAGCTGGCCTCATCGCTGGCAAGCCAGCCCCACACCTGAACGGCGACACTTACAGACCCTGTGGGAGCCGGCTTGCCGGCGATGGCGATTCAGGCAGCGCTGGAAATGTCTTTGGGCAAGCGCTGATCAATCACCTGATACAGCGCACTGCTTTCGGGCCAGTTGCGCATGAACCGCGCACGATCCCGGGCGTAGGCCGGAGCAAAGCTGCCCGCCGAGCCGTGCTGACACATCGAATCCAGGTCGATCAACGCCCAGCGATCCTCATGCCAGAACAGGTTGTGGCCCTTGAAGTCGCCGTGACTGATGCGCTCGGCAATCAACCGCGCAAACAGCTGATCCAGCGCCTGCAACTCGGCCTCCGGCGCTTCACCGCTTTCAACATACGGCGCAAAACGCTCGATGATGTCCGGCCCGGCCAGGTATTCGGTGATCAGGTACGCCTTGCTGCGCAGCCAGAAAAACCGCGTTTCCAGCACCGCCAGCGGTTTGGGCGTGGCGATACCGAGGAACGCCAGACGATTACCTTCGCGCCAGGAGTGCCAGGCACGGCTCGGGCGCCAGAAGCGCTTGAGCCAATGGGCAAAATTCTTGATGTTGTAGCGCTTGATCACCAGCGGACGCCCGGCGATTTCGACCTTGCCGACGCTGGCCGCGCCGCCGGTCTTGTACAGGTGCCCCTGATCGAGCAAGGCATCGGCCTGCTCCAGCACCGGCAGCATCGCGGGCTCTTCTTCGCGACGGATCGAACGCAGACCAAAAGCCCCGCGCCGCACGCTGAACAACGTGCATTCACGACCGACCTTGATCAGGAAGTCCTTCAAGCGCCAGGCGCGCACCTTGTCGATCTGCTTCTGCAACGCTTCAAGCGGCAGTGCGTGCTCGCTGTTGCTCAACAGGTAATACACCAGCAATTCTTCGGTGAACGGCTCCAGCGACTTGGGCAACTGGGCGAAAAACACCCCGAGGTTTTCCAGCACTTTCTGCCGGGACAATGGCTGGCCGGCATTTTCCGCGCAGATACCGGCGCCATCGATCAGGTACAACTGACCACCGTGGCGCAGCAGGTTGTCCAGGTGCAGGTCTTCCTGCCACAGGCCCTTGCCATGCAACTGACCGATGGCGCCGAGCGCCTCGGCCAGCACTGCCGATTGCTCGTCCGCCAGCACCGGCAAGGACTCGACCTTGCTCCAGGCATCGCCCAGGCTTTCGGCGCCTTCGAGGAACTCGAACAGCAGCCAGCCACCCTCGCCGTCCTTCAGGCCGTCAGCCAGCAGCAACGGCGTGGTCATGCCCTGGGCGGCGAGCAGCTTCACCCCTTCCAGTTCACGCTGAAAGTGTCGTGCAGCCTTACTGCCGACCAGCAACTTGGCCAGCACAGGGCGACCGCGCCACACGCCGGCACCGACATAACGCTGCCCCGGCAACACCCGCAACAGGCTGAGCAATTGCAGATCGGCCGGGCCCGCCGCATCGGCCAGCGAAACCGTCAGCGGCAGACTCGGCGTGCGTCCGGCGTTTTTCAGGTCGGACAGCTGCATCAGCGGGTCTCCTTGCGACTGCGCCGCGCGGTCAGCCGCGTGACCCAGCTGTCGACCAGCGAACTGTCGACCGACTGATCGAGATACGCCGCCAGCAACTCGCGCAACTGGGCATCAGTCCACTCCGGCGCCCGGCGCAGCAGCGGCTCGAGATCCTTGACCCGATCCCGCTGACCGAACAGCAAAGGCCGGGTCTTTTCCAGGTCGATCAACTGCGCCTGATAAGCAGCGCCATCAGCACGCAGGAAAATGTGTTTTGGATAGAAGCAACCATGGACCTGACGTACACCGTGCAGAAGCCGCGCCAGTTGACCGCAGGCCTTGAGAATCGCCGACTGCTGCGATGCATCAAGGTCGGACCAGCGCTGCAACAGCGAATCCAGATCATCCCAACCGTCGAGGGCGCGGGTCAGCAGGATCGCGCGCACTTCGCCGTTGACCTTGCGCTGGCCGAAAAACGCCGCCTGCAATGCCGGAATACCGAGCTGGTTATAACGGCTGATGTTGCGAAATTCCCGGGCGAACGTCGGCTCGCCGAACGGCGCGTGCAAGGTGCGGGTCAGGTAATTGCTCTGGCGCTTGAGGTAATAGCCGCGGCCTTCAAGTTCGAGGCGAAACACACTGCTCCAGCCGCCACCGTCGGTGTTCGGCTCATCCACCGCTTCGAGCTGCTTGGCCCACAGCGCGTCGAACGTGCCGAGACCGTGGCGCTCCAGCAGCGCACGGTCTTCAGCGGCGAGAAAATCAGTCATTCGCGTCCCTCGAAAAATCTCACCACATGACGAATCCGTTTTTTGTCGGCGGCATTGAGCCGGTCACGCTGGCGGTATTGCAGGTAAAAGCGCAGGCGCTGGGTGTTCGACAGGTGATATTTGGCGACCTTGTCGAGACAGGCCAGATCCTTGGTGATCCGGTACTTGAGCCAGAAACCGCGCCAGAAATCGCCGTTCGGGCAGTCGATGAGAAACAGCTGCGCCTGATCGTCGATCAGCAGGTTGCGCCATTTCAGATCGTTATGGGTAAAGCGATGATCGTGCATCGTCCGGGTATAGACGGCCAGTTGCCGACTGATGGCGTCGACCCAGCTGTGATTGCGCAGCTTGGGATCGTTGCGTTCGGCCAGTGCCGAAAGATCCTCGGTACGTGGCAGTTCGCGAGTGATCATCGCCCCGCGGTCGTAGGCCATGCCGTTGCGCTCAAGGCCCCAGGCCACCACTTCGGCGGTCGGGATGCCCCACTTGGCGAAACGCTTGAGGTTCTGCCACTCCATCTTCACCCGCGGCTTGCCGAGGTAGCGGCGCAAGCCCTTGCCGGCGCCGGAATAGCGCTTGACGTAATAGTTGACGCCGTTGCGCTGCACACGGATGACTTCGGACAGCGGATCGCGGGTCAGGCGCTCGCCTTCCAGCGCGAATACCGCTTCAAGACTGCCAAAATCCGCTGCGAGGTCGCTGTACCCGGGTTCAAGATTCCAACCCGCCATCAGAGCGCATCCCCGTATCGCTGCTTGCGCGCATAGAGCTTGTTAGCCTTGCCTTCGAGCCAGCTCAGCAACGGCGCTTCTTCAGCCAGGATCTGGCGCAGCGGTTGCTGAAAGTAACCTTTGAGAAAGCGCAGCTTGTCGCGACGGGTCAGACCGATGTCCAGCGCGGAAAAATACAGCGCCGCCAGATCCTTGTCGCGCCAGCGCCGGGTGATCACCGGGCGGGTCTGGGCACGATGCAGGTCGATCACCGAGAGTTTGAAATCTTCCGGGGTCACCGGCTTGTCGGTGTGCAGCAGGAAGTGGCAGATGTAGCAGTCGCGGTGGTTGACCCCCGCTCGGTGCATCATGCCGGTCATGCGTGCGACTTCGGCGATCAGCGCTCGCTTGAGTTTCGGCTGCGGTGGCTGCTTGACCCAATCGATGCTGAAGTCTTCGAGACTGATGGTCGGCGCCAGCTCTTCAGTGACGATGAACGAATGCTGATCCGCCGGGTTGCTGCCCTTCTCGCCGTACGCAACGGCGGTCATGGTCGGCACGCCGACTTCCTGCAGACGCTGGATAGCCTTCCACTCCTGACCCGCGCCGAGCACCGGCAGCTTGGCGGTCAGCAGGTTCTTGAAGATTTCGCCCCAGCCGATACCACGGTGGATCTTGACGAAAAATCCGTTGCCGTCGACTTCCGTGCGCAAAGTCCGGCGAGCTTCCAGCTCGCGGTACACCTCGCCCTGCAAGCCCTCGACTTCCGCGAACGCATCGCGGCCGGCCCAGAGGCTCTTGAACGGTTCAGCCAGCATCAACTTCATTTATGCGTGCTCCGCCAGAATCACATCGGCCGCGTGCTGCGGCATGCTGTAGAGGTCGGCCGTCTCGGCGAAAGCCAGACCGTTGCGGCTCCAGGCCGCCCGTGCAGCGTCGTCGTGCAACATGTCGGCCAGGTATTGCGTCAGTTGCGCCTGATCGAACGGCTCGTCCAGCACACGCCCGGCATCGGCCTCGGCAATGTAATGGGCATAACCGCAGACCGCGCTGACCAGCACCGGCAACCCGGCGACCAGCGCTTCAAGCAGCACCGTACCGGTGTTTTCGTTGTACGCCGGGTGGATCAACAGATCGGCGCCGAGCAGGAAGCGCGGAATATCGCTGCGCCCCCTGAGGAACGTCACGTTGTCGCCCAGACCCAAAGTTGCACTCTGCATCTGGAACAATTTGGGGTCATCCTGGCCGATTACAAACAGCCGGGTGCGTTTCTTCAGTTCGGCGGGCAATGCGGCCAGGGCTTTCAGGCTGCGATCGACGCCCTTGGTCTTGAACCCGGAGCCGATCTGCACCAGCAACAGTTCGTCGTCCCTGAGGTTGAATTCGGCGCGGAAACCGGCGCGAATTTCGTCGGCATCCTTCGGGCGGCGACGGTCCTGGGCGATGCCCGGCGGCAGCAGATGGAAGCGCTCCAACGGCGTGTCGTAGTGCTTGATGAACAGCGGCTGCTGCACTTCGGAAATCATCAACACTTCGGTCTTCGCGTCTTTGGCGAACACCGCGCGCTCGTATTCGGCGAAGTGGCGGTAGCGACCCCAGCGGCGATACAGCGAATGGCGCAGGTTCTGCGCCTTGTCTTCGAAGCAGCCGTCGGCGGCGTAGTAGACGTCCAGCCCCGGCATCTTGTTGAAGCCGATCAGGCGATCCACCGGGCGCTTGGCCAGGTCCGCTTCCATCCATGCGCTGAGCTTTTCGTTGCGGCGGTGATTGAAGAACGCCTTGACCGGCGCTACCAGCACTTCGAAACCGGGCGGCACGTCGCCTTCCCAGATCAGGGTGTAGACGCGGATCTTGTGGCCACGCTTCTGGCATTCGAGGGCGATGCGCATGAAGTCGCGTTGCAAACCACCGAACGGGAAATACTTGTAAAGGACAAATGCCAATTGCATCAACGCAGCTCCTCAGCCATCAACAACGTGCTCAGTCGGCTGGCGACACGCTCGGGATTCAGACGCGTGAAGCACAAAGGCAACTCGCGTTTCAGGTCAAACTGACGGGCATCCTGCGCGGTCGGTTGATACGTACATTTCTTTTGCAGGCACGGCGCACACGGGATGTCGCTGCCGAGGTGAATCTGCAGCTTGCCGTAGGCGCCGGTCAGGCCCGGATTGGTCGGGCCGAACAGGGAAATCGTCGGCACGTCCAGTGCCGCAGCGAGATGGCCCAGACCGGTGTCCACCGCAACGCAGGCCTGAGCCCCGGCCAGCACTTTGCCGACCCCGGCCAGGTTCAGCTTCGGCAGCACTTCGGCATGTTTGAAGCCGGCGGCGATGCGCTCGGCCCGGGCCTTCTCCAGCGGGTTGCCCCACGGCAGTTTGATCCCGACGCCGAGGTAGCCCACCCGCTCGGTCAGCTCGCGCCAATAGCTTTCCGGCCAGTGTTTGGTGTCCCAGGTGGTGCCATGCAGGAACACCACGTAAGCATTCTTGCGCGGCAGTTCGACCAGACGCTCGACGTTGAGACCGTAATCGCCCAGGCCTTTGGGCAAGTCATAACCCAGGGCGATAGCGAACAACTGGCGCACACGCTCGACAGCGTGCTGACCACGGGCCACCGCCAGTTTGCGATCATAAAAACGCGCGGCGATCGGCTCCCGGGCCGAGCCCTTGTCGAGACCGGCCACCGGGGCTTTGACGTAGCGGGTCAGCCAGGCACTTTTCAGCAGGCCCTGCGCGTCGATCACCAGGTCATATTTGTTCGCCCGAACGGATTGCTTGAAGCGCTTCCACTCGCCGCTGGTGATGGTTTTCCAGAGGTTCTTGCGCCAGCGGCGGATCGCCACCGGAATCACCTTGCCCACGGCCGGGTGCCAGGTCGGGATTTCGGCAAAGCCTTCTTCCACCACCCAGTCGAATTTGATCCCGGAATGGCCCGGGCCGCGTCGGTCAACGCCGGCAACGCATGAATCACGTCGCCCAGCGATGAGGTCTTGATCAGCAATACCCGCAACTTAATGAACCTCGACCACGGAGCCCTGCAAACGCTGCAAGGCATCGTTGACCGCGTCCGGCATCAGCTGGCGCAGGCAGTTGTAATGGCCGAAACGGCAGGTGCGGTCGAAGCACGGGCTGCAATCGAGGCCCAGACGGACGATTTCCACATGTTCGGCCAACGGCGGGGTGAAACCCGGCGAAGTCGAACCGTAGACCGCCACCAACGGACGGTTCAGCGCCGCTGCGACGTGCATCAGACCGGAGTCGTTGGAGACCACAGAATCAGCGCAGGACATCAGGTCGATGGCCTCGGCCAGCGAAGTACCGCCGCTGAGGTTCACGGATTCCTCGCGCAGGCCCGGAATCAGCCGCGCGCGGATGTCTTCACCGACCGCGTGATCGTTCTTCGAGCCGAACAGCCAGACCTGCCAGCCTTCGCGAATCCGCGCCTCGGCGACCTTGGCGTAATGCTCGGACGGCCAGCGCTTGGCTTCGCCGAATTCCGCGCCGGGGCACAACACCAGCACCGGGCGATCGAGGGTCAGGCCGAACTTGGCCAGCGCCGCCTCGCGGGTGACCGGGTCGATCTGCAGGCTCGGGCGCGGATAGGGCTTCGGCAGCTCGGCGTTCGGCTCGTAGGCCAGCGCCATGAAGCGCTCGATCATCAGCGGATAACGTTCTTTATCCAGCGTGCGCACGTCATTGAGCAAGCCGTAGCGGAATTCGCCGCGCCAGCCGGTGCGTTTCGGAATGCCGGCGAAGAACGGCACCAGCGCGGATTTGAGCGAGTTCGGCAGCAGGATCGCCTGGTCGTACTGGCCGGCCAGGGATTTGCCGATCCGCCGGCGGGTCGCCAGCTCCAGCGCGCCGTGGCCGAGCGGGAAGCTCAAGGCCTTGCGCACTTCGGGCATGCGCTCGAGGATCGGCCGGCTCCACTCGGGGGCCAGCACGTCGATTTCGCACTGCGGGTGGCGCTGTTTGAGACACTGAAACAGTGTCTGCGCCATCACCATGTCACCGACCCAACTGGGCCCAACGATCAGAATATTCATGTGGTTTCCATAAACGAACCGGGGAGGCCTTACGCCTCCCCGTCTCGAGAATCAGCTTAGCCCCAGCTCTCGCCAGATCCGCATCACCTGCCGCCGTTCGTCCGCGAACTGATCGCCCGGTATCACCCCGGCGTCCTTCTGCAAGGCCTGCCGGTGGGCGGCGGAACGATAGGCCTTGTAGGCCTCGCGCAACAGGCTGGCGTCTTCGACGGGCATCAGCCCTTCGTGTTCCAGCTCTTCCAGAATGCGGATATTGTCCGTCCAGCGCAGCAGCGGCGGGTGGCTTTGCGACCACGCCAGGGCCGCGTATTGCACCATAAATTCAATATCGACGATACCTCCGGCGTCCTGCTTGAGGTCGAACGGCGCCGTGGCGTCGAAGGCATTCGCCCCGGTACCGGCGGCGGTGCTCTTGCTCCCGAGGTTGTCGCGCATCTTCGCGCGCATCTCGCTCACTTCCTGCTGAAGCTTCGCCAGATCCCGCGCCTTGCCCAGTACCTGAGCACGCACATTCTCGAACGCCTGGCCGACATCCTGACTGCCTACCAACACCCGCGCCCGCACCAACGCCTGATGTTCCCATGTCCAGGCTTCATTTTCTTGATAGCGGGCAAATGCCCCCAGCGAACTGACCAACAACCCCGACGCACCGGACGGTCGCAGACGCATGTCCACTTCATACAGCTGGCCGGAGTTGGTCTGCGCCGTCAGCAGGTGAATGATCCGCTGACCGAGCCGGGTAAAGAACTGCGCGCCATCAATCGGTTTCGCCCCGTCGGTTTCCGCCTGCGGATCGCCGTCGTGGATGAACACCAGGTCCAGGTCCGAACCATGCCCCAATTCGATCCCGCCGACTTTCCCATAACCGACAATGATGAAGCCGGGATCGCACAGCGTGCCGTCGGTGCGCAGCGGCGTGCCGTACTTGGCCACGGTCTGGCGCCAGGCCAGGGCCAGCACTTGCTCGAGAATCGCTTCGGCGAGCCAGGTCAGGTAATCGCTGACTTTCATCAGCGGCAGGCTGCCGGCGATTTCCGAGGCGGCGACGCGCAAGCGGTGCGCCAGTTTGAAATGGCGCAGGGCTTCCATCTGTTGCTCGAGGTCGTCTTCCGGGATCCGGGTCAGACGCTCACGCAGTTCGGCTGCCAGTTCCGGCGCCAGCGGCGGCTTGAACAGGCGGCCTTCGTTGAGCAATTCGTCGAGCAGCAACGGGAAACGGGTGATCTGCTCGGCGATCCACGGGCTGGCGGCGCACAGAGTCAGCAAGCGCCGCAACGCGCCGGGGTTTTCCGTCAGCAAGACTAAATAAGCCGAGCGCCGGGCCACGGCTTCGACCAGCGGTAGCACTCGTTCTAGCACCAGATCCGGGTTGTCATGCTCCACCGCCTGAGCGAGCAGACGTGGAATAAAAGCGTCAAGGCGTTCGCGCCCCAAACGCTGCATCGCCCGCAGCTGCGGACTGCTGCGCAGACCGGCCAACGCTTTCAAGGCTTTGGTGGCGTCGGCAAAACCACCCTCTTCCAGTTGGCGGCAGGCGGCTTCTTCGTCCTGCGCCTCTTCCCACAGCGGCAGCCATTCACCGCCGACCACCACTTCGCAATCGGCACCCTCTTCTTCATCGGGATCGGCGATCACTTGCGCAAAGTGCCAGGCCACCCGGCCACGCCAGAACATCAGCTTTTCATGGAAGGCGTCCCAGTCGGCGAAACCGAGCATGAAGGCGATGCGTGCCTGATCCTGCGCAGTGTCCGGGAGCATCTGGGTCTGGCGGTCGGCAATCGCCTGGATCGCGTGTTCGGTGTAGCGCAGGAATTCGTAACCTTCACGCAACTCGCTGATCACCGCCGGCGGCAGGTAACCCTGCCCTTCCAGCGTGCCCAGCACCTTTAATAGAGGGCGCTGTTGCAGGCTCAGGTCGCGACCGCCGTGGATCAACTGGAAAGCCTGAGCGATGAACTCGACTTCGCGAATGCCGCCGGAGCCCAGCTTGATGTTGTCGGCCATGCCCTTGCGCCGGACTTCCTGCTGGATCAGCTGCTTCATGGTGCGCAGCGCTTCGATCGCCGAGAAGTCCAGATAGCGCCGGTAAACGAACGGTCGCAGCATGTCGAGCAACTGCGCGCCCGCCACCTGATCACCGGCGACGACCCGCGCCTTGATCATCGCGTAGCGTTCCCAGTCGCGCCCCTGATCCTGGTAATACTGCTCCAGCGCATTGAAGCTCAGCACCAGCGCACCGGACGAACCATACGGGCGCAGGCGCATGTCGACGCGGAACACGAAGCCGTCGACGGTCATCGGGTCGAGGGCCTTGATCAGGCGCTGACCGAGGCGGATGAAGAATTCCTGATTATCCAGTGCGCGCTTCACGCCGACGGTTTCGCCGCCCTCGGGGTAGGCGAAGATCAGGTCGATGTCCGAAGACAGGTTCAGCTCGACCGCGCCGAGCTTGCCCATGCCAAGGATGACCATTTGCTGCGGTTCGCCGCTGCGCCGGCCGGTGGGCGTGCCGAATTGCTGGCAATGGCGGCTGTACAGCCATTGATAGGCCTGGTCGATGCTGGCGTCGGCCATGTCAGAGAGGTCGCGGCAGGTCTGCACCAGATCGGCCTGACGGGTCAGGTCGCGCCAGATGATCCGCACCTGATGCCGGGCACGCTGGCGACGCAGTACGCGGCCCAGCTCGTCTTCTGTTTGTGCAGCGTTCACCGCAGCAGCGATCTGCCCGCACAACTCGCCGGGGGCGAACGGCCGATCGAGTTCGCCGGACTGCACCAGCGACAGCAACATCAAAGGGTCACGAACACTCTGTTCAATCACGAAATCGCTGGCGCCAGTGACGCGGGCGAACTGCGCCCAGCGCTCCGGAGTCCAGGTGGAGAAGCCGTGATCGCCTTCGGTCAATCCGGCGACGGCCGTACGGAACGACTGCTCGGATCGGCTGACCAACGGCAGGAGAATGGCGGGCAGTTCGGCAAGCGCGGGCAGGGTCATGGTCTATCCTTGATCGGCGTGTAAATGGCCGCTTGTAGTGATGATTGAAAAACCGCTACGCGAAGGACTGTCGAACAAAAGTGAGAAATAGCTGAAATTTCTTTTTCTTTGGCAGCCAACATCAAACTTTCACCTTTTTCGGATGGCCAAAGACCAACCTTAACGATTATTCTCACAACGCAGTCGGAGGCCACAAGCCTTTCATCTGTAGTTTTACTACTCGTCTATACATTCGAAAGGCTGAAATGCCGGATGATTTGTAGTAAAACTACACGCCGCCGGAACAACCTGTCGGCAATCCAAGAATTTTAAATCGTCTGCCCACAAGGCCAGTCGCAAACTCAGGCAACCGATTCTGGAAGCCTTTCCGCCCTGGAGCAAGCCATGCAAGACCTCGATCCCGTCGAAACCCAGGAATGGCTGGACGCCCTGGAATCGGTTCTCGACAAAGAAGGCGAAGACCGTGCTCACTATCTGATGACCCGTATGGGCGAACTCGCGACCCGCAGCGGCTCGCAACTGCCTTACGCCATCACCACGCCTTACCGCAACACCATCCCGGTTACCCACGAAGCACGCATGCCTGGCGACCTGTTCATGGAACGCCGCATTCGCTCGCTGGTACGCTGGAACGCGATGGCCATGGTAATGCGTACGAACCTGAAAGATTCTGACCTGGGCGGTCACATCTCCAGCTTCGCCTCCAGCGCGACCCTGTACGACATCGGTTTCAACTACTTCTTCCAGGCCCCGACCGACGAACACGGCGGCGACCTGATCTACTTCCAGGGTCACACCTCGCCAGGCGTCTACGCCCGTGCGTTCATGGAAGGCCGCATTTCCGAAGACCAGATGAACAACTTCCGCCAGGAAGTCGACGGTCAGGGCCTGTCGTCCTATCCGCACCCTTGGCTGATGCCTGACTTCTGGCAGTTCCCGACCGTTTCGATGGGTCTGGGTCCGATCCAGGCGATCTACCAGGCGCGCTTCATGAAGTACCTGGAACACCGCGGTTTCATCCAGCCGGGCAAACAGAAAGTCTGGTGCTTCCTGGGCGACGGCGAGTGCGACGAGCCGGAATCCCTGGGTGCGATCTCCCTGGCCGGCCGCGAGAAGCTGGACAACCTGATCTTCGTCATCAACTGCAACCTGCAGCGCCTCGACGGCCCGGTTCGCGGCAACGGCAAGATCATCCAGGAACTCGAAGGCGTGTTCCGCGGTGCTCAGTGGAACGTGACCAAAGTCATCTGGGGCCGTTTCTGGGACCCGTTGCTGGCCAAAGACGTCGACGGCATCCTGCAACGTCGCATGGACGAAGTCATCGACGGCGAGTACCAGAACTACAAAGCCAAAGACGGCGCGTTCGTGCGTGAACACTTCTTCAACACGCCAGAACTCAAGGCGATGGTTGCAGACCTGTCCGACGACGAGATCTGGAAGCTCAACCGTGGCGGCCACGACCCGTACAAGGTCTACGCGGCGTACCACGAAGCGGTCAACCACAAAGAACAGCCGACCGTCATCCTGGCCAAGACCATCAAGGGTTACGGTACCGGTGCGGGCGAAGCGAAGAACACCGCGCACAACACCAAGAAAGTCGACGTCGACAGCCTGAAGCTGTTCCGCGACCGCTTCGACATCCCGGTGAAAGACGAAGAGCTGGAAAACCTGCCGTTCTTCAAGCCTGAGCCAAACAGCGCCGAAGCCCGTTACCTGGCCGAGCGTCGCGCCGCACTGGGCGGTTTCGTGCCTCAGCGTCGCGCACAGAGCTTCAGCGTACCGACTCCGGATCTGGATACCCTCAAGGCGATCCTCGACGGTTCGGGCGACCGTGAAATTTCCACCACCATGGCTTTCGTGCGGATCCTCGCGCAACTGGTCAAGGACAAGGAAATCGGCCCGCGCATCGTTCCGATCATCCCGGACGAAGCCCGTACCTTCGGTATGGAAGGCATGTTCCGTCAGCTGGGCATCTACTCGTCCGTCGGCCAGCTCTACGAGCCAGTCGATAAAGACCAGGTGATGTTCTACAAGGAAGACCAGAAAGGTCAGATCCTTGAAGAAGGCATCAACGAAGCAGGCGCCATGAGCTCCTTCATCGCCGCCGGTACTTCGTACTCCAGCCACAACCAGCCAATGCTGCCGTTCTACATCTTCTACTCGATGTTCGGCTTCCAGCGTATCGGCGACCTGGCCTGGGCTGCCGGCGACAGCCGCACCCGTGGCTTCCTGATCGGCGGCACCGCCGGCCGTACCACCCTGAACGGTGAAGGCCTGCAGCACGAAGACGGTCACAGCCACCTGCTGGCTGCCACCATCCCGAACTGCCGCACCTACGATCCGACCTACGGCTACGAGCTGGCGGTGATCATTCAGGACGGCATGAAGAAGATGACCGAAGAGCAACAGGACATCTTCTATTACATCACCGTGATGAACGAGTCGTACCAGCAGCCAGCCATGCCGGCCGGTGCCGAAGAAGGCATCAAGAAAGGCATGTACCTGCTCGAAGAAGACACCCGCGATGCGGCGCACCACGTACAGCTGATGGGCTCCGGCACCATCCTGCGTGAAGTCCGTGAAGCGGCGAAGATCCTGCGTGAAGAGTTCAACATCGGCGCCGATGTGTGGAGCGTCACCAGCTTCAACGAACTGCGTCGCGACGGCCTGGCCGTAGAGCGCAGCAACCGTCTGAAACCTGGCCAGAAGCCTAAGCAGAGCTACGTTGAAGAGTGCCTGAGCGGCCGTAAAGGTCCGGTCATTGCCTCTACCGACTACATGAAACTGTTCGCCGAGCAGATCCGTCAGTGGGTACCGTCCAAGGAATTCAAAGTCCTGGGCACCGACGGTTTCGGCCGCAGCGACAGCCGCAAGAAACTGCGTCATTTCTTCGAAGTTGACCGTCATTTCGTGGTGTTGGCAGCCCTGGAAGCACTGGCTGACCGTGGCGATATCGAACCTAAAGTCGTGGCCGAGGCCATTACCGGGTTCGGCATCGACCCGGAAAAACGCAACCCACTGGACTGCTGAGGAGAAACTCTGTGAGCGAACTCATTCGCGTACCTGACATCGGCAGCGGTGAAGGTGAAGTAATCGAACTGTTTGTGAAGGTCGGCGACCGTATCGAAGCCGACCAGAGCATCCTGACCCTGGAATCGGACAAGGCCAGCATGGAAGTGCCGGCCCCGAAGGCCGGCGTCATCAAGAGCCTGAAAGTGAAGCTGGGCGATCGCCTGAAAGAAGGCGACGAACTGCTGGAACTGGAAGTCGAGGGCGCCGCGCAAGCGGCCCCAGCACCTGCCGCTGCGCCGGCTGCAAAAGCTGAAGCCAAACCGGCTGCCGCTCCTGCTGCTGCCGCGCCAGCCGCTGCCCCTGCTGCCGCTTCGGTTCAGCAAGTGCACGTGCCGGACATCGGTTCGTCGGGCAAGGCCCAGATCATCGAGATCCAGGTCAAGGTCGGCGACAAGGTCGAGGCTGATCAGTCGCTGATCACCCTGGAATCCGACAAGGCGAGCATGGAAATCCCGTCGCCTGCCGCTGGCGTGGTCAAGGCCATCAGCGTCAAGTTGAACGACGAAGTCGGCACCGGCGACCTGATCCTGGATCTGGAAGTGGCGGGTGCTGCGGCCCCTGCTGCCGCTCCGGCCCAGGCGGCTGCTCCAGCCGCTGCCGCTGCGCCGGCTCCGGCCGCCGCGCCTGCTGCACCGGTTGCCGACAGCGTTCAGGACATCCACGTTCCGGACATCGGTTCGGCCGGCAAGGCCAAAATCATCGAAGTGTTGGTCAAGGCTGGCGACAGCGTTGAAGCCGACCAGTCGCTGATCACCCTGGAATCCGACAAGGCGAGCATGGAAATCCCGTCGCCTGCCGCTGGCGTGGTGGAAAGCATTTCCATCAAGCTGGACGACGAAGTCGGCACCGGCGACCTGATCCTCAAGCTGAAAGTCAAAGGCGCCGCTCCGGCTGCTGCCCCGGCTCCAGCTGCCGCTGCTGCTCCGAGCGCTCCGGCGCCAGCCGCTGCTGCTCCGGCCGCCGCTGCACCTGCTGCTGCCGCTCCGGTTGCCGCTCCAGCCAAGCCTGGTGCAAAAGTTCACGCCGGCCCTGCCGTGCGTCAACTGGCTCGTGAATTCGGTGTTGAGCTGAGCGCTGTCGGCGCCAGCGGTCCGCACGGTCGCATCCTGAAAGAAGACGTGCAGACTTACGTCAAAGCCATGATGCAGAAGGCCAAGGAAGCTCCGGCCGCTGCTGGCGCAACCGGTGGCGCGGGTATCCCGCCGATTCCGGTCGTCGACTTCAGCCGCTTCGGCGAAATCGAAGAAGTGCCGATGACCCGCCTGATGCAGGTCGGCGCCGCCAACCTGCACCGCAGCTGGCTGAACGTGCCGCACGTGACGCAATTCGACTCGGCGGATATCACCGAGCTGGAAGCGTTCCGCAACGCACAGAAGGCTGTCGCAGAGAAGGCCGGCGTCAAGCTGACCATTCTGCCGCTGCTGCTCAAGTCCTGCGCTCACCTGCTCAAGGAACTGCCGGACTTCAACAGCTCGCTGGCGCCAAGCGGCAAGGCGATCATCCGCAAGAAATACGTGAACATCGGCTTCGCCGTCGACACCCCGGATGGCCTGCTGGTACCGGTCATCAAGAACGTCGACCAGAAGAGCCTGCTGCAACTGGCCGCCGAGGCCGCTTCCCTGGCTGAAAAAGCCCGGACCAAGAAGCTCTCGTCGGACGAGATGCAAGGCGCCTGCTTCACCATTTCCAGCCTCGGCCACATTGGCGGTACCGGCTTCACGCCGATCGTCAACGCGCCGGAAGTGGCGATCCTCGGTGTTTCCAAGGCAACCATCCAGCCAGTCTGGGACGGCAAAGCCTTCCAGCCGAAACTGATGCTGCCACTGTCGCTGTCCTACGATCACCGTGTGATCAACGGCGCCGCTGCTGCACGCTTCACCAAGCGTCTGAGCGATCTGCTGGCGGACATCCGCACCATCCTGCTGTAAAGCGCTCGGCCCTCCGGCAACGGAGGGCCGACTGCGTTCCACGTTTTCGAGCGCCACACGCTCGTACCTCAACCCCGTCAGTTTGGCGGGGCTTTTTTTTGCCCGAAATAACGCACGCCTGTACTTTTCCCACAACTTGCGCTGACATCAGCTACGAGCCGAGTCCACTTCCTGTCGATATTTTTCAGCAACAGGCAACTAATCTTGGCGCACAAAAGTTAGCCGATAAAACTTGGAAAACTTTATTACTCATCAACTTTCATTCGAACGGATTCGAACATGCAAAAGCCTGTTGTCGGCCCGATTATTGGCCACACCACAACTCATCAGACAAGAATATTCATTCGCGGCGACTTTCAAAATGGCGCTACGGTATTTGCGGGCATCCGTTACCGGATCACTGATTCAAAACAATGGTCGAAGGGACTGTTTATCAAACTTGATGCCAGCCGTGATCAATCTGGCGTCCTGGTTCTCGACAACTTGAACCCCGACACCGATTACGAATACCAGACCGGCTGGTTCACCCCCATGAGCCCGGCCCACACGATTGAAAGCGTGGCGGAACTCCCGCTGCAATGGCCTCGGGAAACCTGGCGCTTTCGCACTCGCAGCGACCAGCCTCAGCAACCACGGGCCTACATCCTCGGCTCCTGCCGCTACCTGCGACTGACCGCCGGCCTGCCCGTGCTCCCGCAGCTGGGAGACCGGATATTCGCCTCGATCAGCCAATTGATAGAAGGCGCACAACCCCCGGTCAGCGCGATCATGATGAGCGGTGACCAGATCTACGCCGATGATTTGAACTTGATCGCACCGGATCGCGAATATAACGAGATCATTGCCAAATATCGCGCTGCTTTCTCTCAGCCCAACATCAGAAGACTAATGTCGGGCACTTCTACTTATATGATTCTCGATGACCATGAAATAGAAGATAACTGGCCAGCAAATGCCGACACCTCCGATGAAGCACTGTTTCACAATGCAATGGCGGCTTACGAAATCTATCAGGCCAGTCACAGCCCGGCCTGCTCGCTCACAACTAACGGCCAAGTAGAACATTCTTCGCTGAAGCACTATTGGTATCAATTCAGCGATGGCGATATCGAATGGTTTGTGACCGATAGCCGAACCCGTCGCAACTTGTCCAGCGAGAACCGCCGCATCCTGGATGAAGAACAGGAACAGGCCTTGTGCAAGTGGTTGATCGAAAGCCCCGCGCGGGTCAAATTCGTGGTCACCAGTGTCATGTTCTACCCGGATCGAAAAATGAACGGCGAGGATGCCTGGATGGGCTTCCCCGAACAGCGTTTGCGCCTGCTGGAAACCATCCGCCAGCATCGGATCAGGAACGTGGTGTTCATTTCCGGTGACGTGCATGGTTCGCTGACGGCGCGCCTGACCCACAGTACGGACCCTGACTTCGAAGTGCACACCATCGTGTCCTCGCCGTTGAGCAACAGCAAGTTGCTGCCCTATGCCACGGCCTCGACGTTCATTCTCGATCAGCCGCTGGCCCGCACCGACTCGGGAGAGTACCGGCACACGCTGACCAGCGAGGTCGTCAGTCAGGACAACTTTGCCCACATGGTGGTCGACGCCGGGCACATCCTGGTCAACTACCACGACCGCGATGGCAAACGCCTGCAAACGATCAATATTCCACTTCGCTAAACCCGACTGCTTTACCGTTCCGGTTGCCCGATGGCTCTGGAACGGCACTTTCCCGGCGATCGCGCATTACTTTCCGCCACCTGCTGGAGAAATGCCCGCCGCAGCCGACATATTCTTATAGCACTTGGCCTTCATGTCTCTTGTCAGTCGGTGCCGCAATGATGCAACCTTGCCGCAGGCAACAGTAAAGAGGGCGAGAGCCCGGCGCGTTCAGCAAATTTCCAAGCGAGTTCCCTTCATGAAGAGCCAACCCGATGCCGCCAGCCGTATGGCGGCCGAGGTAGTGACGCAGTTGCCTGTGCCCTCGCGGCTCGGCATGCTGCGTTTCGAGCGCCTGAATGAAGCCAGTTGGGCGATGCTGTTTCTCGATCCCAACTGCGAACGCCAGTTCGGCCAGCCGGCCGTCGAACTCTGCGCCCTGGTCGGTTCGCCCTACGCCAGCCTGATGGAGCCCGAAGCGCGCTATCAGCTGCACGATGCGATCCAGCAGCAACTCGGCCAAAGCCCGCATTACCTGGTGCGCTATACCCTGCACACCGCCGCCGGCGCCCTGAGCATTCTCGAACTCGGTGAAGCCTACAAACAGCACAACCGCCACTTGTTGCGCGGTTATCTGCTGGCAGTCGACGACGTATTTGACGAGGCACCAACGCTGCCGTCCGTCGACCTGGAAACCCAGAACTCTCGCCTGCAGATCGCCCTTGAACTCAACCAGCGCGCCCAGCAGGAACAGCTGCAACATCTGGAGCGGGTGCGCGCCCAGCAGGATCTGATCCTGTTGCTGGCCCGCCAGCGCTACAGCAGCCAGAACTCCCTGCAGGAAGCCGCCGAGCTGATCACCCGCTGCGCCTGCGACATCTACGAAATCGACTGCGCCAGCCTGTGGAACCTCGAAGGCCAGAAACTGGTGCCGATCTCGGCCTACCACCGCGCCACCCAGGAATACATTCTGCCGGATGTGATCGACGTCAGCGGCTTCCCCGATTACATGGAAGCGCTGCACGGCAGCCGCGCCATCGACGCGCACAACGCGATGCGCGACCCGCGTACCCGGGAGATGGCCGAAGCCCTGCGCCCCCGTGACGTCAACGCCATGCTCGACGCCAGTATCCGCGTCGACGGCCAGGTAGTCGGCGTGTTGTGCCTGGAGCAGACCGGTGTCACCCGCGCCTGGCAGTCCGACGAGATCGCCTTTGCCGGCGAGCTGGCCGATCAATTCGCCCAGGTCATCAACAATCACAACCGCCGCACCGCCACCAGCGCCCTGCACCTGTTCCAGCGTGCGGTCGAGCAAAGTGCCAACGCCTTTTTGCTGGTCAACTGCGACGGCGTGGTCGAGTACGTCAACCCGAGCTTCACCGCGATCACCCAGTACACCACCGAGGAAGTCCACGGCCAGCGCCTGTCTGAGCTGCCAGCTCTGGAGAACCTCAGCGAGCTGCTGTTCGACGCGCCCTCGGCGCTGGCCAAGAGCAACAGCTGGCAGGGCGAATTCAAGAGCCGCCGCAAGAACCTCGAACCCTACTGGGGCCAGTTGTCGATCTCCAAGGTCTATGGCGACAACCGTGAGCTGACACATTACATCGGCATCTACGAAGACATCACCCAGACCAAACTGGCGCAGCAGCGCATCGAGCGCCTGGCCTACACCGACAACCTGACCAACCTCGGTAACCGGCCTGCATTTATCCGCAATCTGGACGAACGCTTCGCCCGAGACAGCGATACCCCGATCAGCCTGCTGCTGGTGGACATCGACAACTTCAAGCGGATCAACGACAGCCTCGGTCACCAGACCGGCGACAAGTTGCTGATCAGCCTGGCGCGACGCCTGCGCAACAGCCTGAGCCCGAGCGGCAGCCTGGCGCGGTTCGCCAGTAACGAATTCGCGGTGTTGCTCGACAACACTGACCTCGAAGCCGGTCAACAGATCGCCAGCCAGCTGCTGATGACCCTCGACAAACCGATGTTCGTCGACAACCAATTGATCAGCGTCACCGGCTCCGTGGGCCTGGCCTGCGCGCCGCTGCACGGGCGCGACCCGCAGACCCTGATGCGTAACGCCGGCCTCGCCCTGCACAAGGCCAAGGCCAACGGCAAACACCAGGTGCAGGTGTTCACCGAAGCGCTGAACGCCGAGGCCAGCTACAAACTGTTCGTCGAGAACAACCTGCGCCGCGCCCTGACCCAGAACGAGCTGGACGTGTTCTATCAGCCGAAGCTGTGCCTGCGCAGCGGTCGCCTGCTCGGCATGGAAGCGCTGCTGCGCTGGAATCACCCGGAACGCGGCATGATCCGCCCGGACCAGTTCATCAGCGTCGCCGAAGAAACCGGCCTGATCATTCCGATCGGCAAGTGGATCGCCCGCCAGGCCTGCCGCATGAGCAAAGCGCTGACCGCCGCCGGCATGGGCAACCTGCAAGTGGCGATCAACCTGTCACCCAAGCAGTTCTCCGACCCGGACCTGGTGGCCTCGATCGCCAACATCCTCAAGGAAGAAGCCCTGCCGGCCAATCTGCTGGAGCTGGAACTGACCGAAGGCCTGCTGCTGGAAGCCACTGAAGACACTCACTTGCAGCTCGACCAGCTCAAGCGCCTGGGCCTGACCCTGGCCATGGACGACTTCGGCACCGGCTACTCGTCGCTCAGCTACCTGAAGAAATTCCCGATCGACATCATCAAGATCGATCGCAGCTTCATCCATGAAATCCCGGACAACCAGGACGACATGGAAATCACCTCCGCCGTGATCGCCATGGCCCACAACCTGAAACTCAAGGTCGTGGCCGAAGGCATCGAGACCGCCGAACAACTGGCTTTCCTGCGCCGCCACCGCTGCGACGTCGGCCAGGGCTACCTGTTCGACCGGCCGATTCCGGGCGGCGAGCTGATACAGGCGCTCAAGCGCTACCCGCGCGGCCCGCTCTGCCTGTAACCCACCGGGCACTATCCGCACACTTTGCCTGGTGATTAACTTGGCATCATTGGGCACACTGGTGGTCTGCTTATTTACATCCCATCCTGACTGAGAGGAACGATCATGGTTCTGCGCTCGGAAATTCTGGTGAACAAAAACGTGCTACCGACTAAAGAACAAGCTCTGCCCGGCCGCGAAACCCCGATGGCCCTGCCTGAAAAACACTTTGTTTTCACCGAGACGCCGTTGCTGGGCCCGTTCTTTCAGGACGTCGACTTCGCGATTTTCGGTCTGGGTTGCTTCTGGGGTGCGGAACGCCGCTTCTGGCAGCGTGAAGGCGTGGTCAGCACCGTGGTCGGCTATGCCGGCGGTTACACGCCGAACCCGACCTACGAAGAAGTCTGCTCGGGCCTGACCGGCCACGCTGAAGTGGTTCTGGTGGTGTATGACAAGGCCAAGGTCAGCTACGAAGAGCTGCTGGCGATGTTCTGGGAATTGCACAACCCGACCCAGGGCATGCGTCAGGGCAATGACATCGGCACCCAGTACCGTTCGGTAATCTACGCGACCCACCCGGAGCAACTGGATGCGGCGCTGAAGAGCAAGGCCGTGTATCAGGCCGAGCTGTCGAAGGCGGGTCTGGGTGAAATCAGCACCGAGATTGAACAGGCGCCGACCGTTTACTTCGCCGAGACCTATCACCAGCAGTATCTGGCGAAAAATCCGGAAGGCTACTGCGGGATTGGCGGCACCGGCGTTTGCATGCCACCGAGTCTGGCAGGAAACTAAGCTTCGAGCTGCAAGCTGCAAGCTGCAAGCCCTATACTGGCTTTAGCTTGTAGCTTGTAGCTTGTAGCTCGCAACTTCATTCCGCTATTAGCCAATCCATCTGCCACCCACCCTGGGTCTGCCCAAGTTTCTTGGACAGCCACGGCAGCAGCTCACGCAATTCTTCCTCCAGCCCCCACGGCGGATTGGCAATCGCCAGGCCAGAGCCGTTCAGGCTGTTCGGCGTGTCCAGCGGATGCACCAGCAGTTCGACCCGCAGCAACTTCGGCGCACCGGTGCCGGCCAGATCCTGATAGAAACGACGCAATGCGCGCTGGTCCTTCACCGGATACCAGATGGCCGCCACGGTCTGGCGCATGCGCGAGATCGCCTCTTTCAAGGACGCCGCGCAACGCTGCATCTCGTCGAGTTTCTCGAACGGCGGGTCGATCAGCATCACCGCACGCTTCTCGGCCACCGGCAGCAACGCCCGCGCCACATGCCAGCCCTCACCCAGATGCACGGCCACACGACGGTCGCCCTTCATGTTGTCCTTGAGCAGCACGCCATCCTCCGGGTGCTTCTCGTTGAGCAACACCCGATCCTGGGAACGGGTCAGACGCCGCGCCAGCTCCGGCGAACCCGGGTAATAGCGCAACTGGCCGTCCGGGTTCATCTCGTGCAGCACGTTCATATAGTCGGCGGTCAGCGCCGGCAGATCCGGCTGGTCCCACAAGCGTGCAATGCCTTCCAGGTACTCGCCGGTACGGTTGGCCTGATCGCCCTGCAGGTCATACAGACCGATGCCGGCGTGGCTGTCGAGATAGGCAAACGGCTGCTCCTTGCGCGACATCAGGGCGATGAGGCGGGTCAAGGTCAGGTGTTTGAACACATCGGCGTGATTGCCGGCATGGAAGGCGTGACGATAATTCATGGCTGCTCCTGCGAGGGCCGTGAAGTTTACCTTTTACCGGGCGGCAAGTCAGGGGTTGGGGGCTGAGTGGGCGTTCCCGACGTTACACTGGCCGCAACCACCTGACAGGAAGTCTGAAAATCATGTACCGCCGGATCATTGCCCTCCTGTGCCTGTCGGGTTCATTACACGCCTTCGCTGGCGAAGAACACACCGAACAGGCACGCCAGAATCTGAAGAACTACGGTTTGAGCCACTGCATCCTGGCGCCATTCAAAGAACAATCTGCACTGGAAAAGGACATCAAACTGTCCGCCGGAGCCTACTCGTTCATGGGCAAAGGCCTGCACACCGTTGTTCAGAACGAGGACACACTGCAAGTCGTGCACGATCCTTACAAGGAAACCGAAAACTACGTACTCGCTGCCTACGATCAGACACCCTCGGCCAGCCAGCACTCAAATCGGAAAGTCGTGTTTTACGCATGCCTTCAGGTTTACAACTCCCAGGCTTTCGACAGTTTCATCAAGACCCAGGATGCCTACATCTCGGAATGACCACCAAACGATAGAGCGGGCGATCCTTTGAGTTCGCTGTTTTGGCGAGGGAGTTTGCAGGGACAGTCAGGCCTGCGCGCGCAGGCGCTTGCCAATCACATCCAGCACATCACAGCCGTCACGCAGTGGAATCACGCAGAGCTGGGCGAAGTCGCTCAGGATGACGGAGTCGCACTCGACCGAGCCACGCATGCACATGTTTTCGAGGACCTGGATTACGGCGCGGATGCGGTAGTTGGCGGCGTCCATCAGGACATCGAGCGGGGCGTGGGTGTCGATGAACAACGTGGGCATATCGTTGCAGTTGCTGGTCAGCGCCATGAGGCGGTTGTTGGGGTGGGGGATGAAGGGTTCGTAGGGTGGATCGGGTTTTAACGTCGACATTTTTTGCACCTCGGCAGGTTAAGTGAGGCTGCCAACGACCTTCCTACAGGTTTGGGTGGCAGCTGTACGCGAGAGTAGGAAACTGAGGAACCCACCAAACTCAGCTACGCCGAAGCGTTCCCGCGCACAGCCGCCGCGAACAATGTCACGGGCACGTTCAAGTGCCGCAATCAAAGAGCAGAGCGAATGCACGGTGAGTTTTCCAAGGGTTCCTACGCCCTGTCACCACTCTCGCAGTGACAGCCAAAAGACTATCCCCGCACCACCGCGCCCACCAGTTCACGCAAGCCGCCGCAACTCGCAGGAAACGTCCGAAGCCTTTGCCCGGAAATTTCACTCTGACTCGTCCCGCAAGTAGTCCAGCAACGCCGAAGCCGACGATTCGTCCGACGCCGAAACCGCAAAAAACCTGACAACCTTGCAGCGCAAAACATCGGCGGGAAACGCCTCGAACAATGCCGGATGTTCCTCGCTCAACCACTGCAAGGCGTTGTTGATCCGGACATCATCGCCGAACTGCGCCAGCAACTTTTCCGGCACCGACCACCAAGGAAACTCCCGCCCCGAGACCCGCGCCCTGCCCCCGATCTCCACGGCCTGACCGTTGATCAAGCCTCGCGTGAGGACCGGCAGCAATTGCCCGGCATCCACCTCGGAAGACTCAAGGATCGGCAACAAAAACCGCCCATCCCAGAACCGGAAAAACACCGCTTTCCCGTCCGGCATCAGCACTTGGGTCAAACTGCGAAAGTGCTCGACCACCGCCTCAAGCCCCGCCGAAGAGACCGCCAGCCAGCCCCAGTCCCGAGACTCCGTGGTCGCCACCCAATCCATAAACTCACTGCCCGCTTCGACGATTCCCACGTAGGGCATCACCGCTTCCCACTCGGCATAGATCGTTTCCGCCCAGACCGGTTTCGGCATCTGCGCGTCCGAAGGCCAGGCTTTTAGCGGTTTTGCGGCACTGGCGCTGCTGAAAATCGCGAACAACTGCTCCGACGGTTTCAGCGGCTCTCCCTTCAACCATTGATCAGGCCGCACAAACACCCTCCTTGCAGCGCTCGCATTCTTCGCAGAACGGCGCGTCTCCCTTCAGGCTCATGATTTGCGCGGCAGTCAAAATCGCTGCCGGTGCCGCCACCAGTTTCTCCGGCAACCCCGGCACGGTCGGCGCGGCGCTCATCGCCGCCATCGGCGCACCACCCACCACAATCGGCACGCTGCTGAAGATCCCGCCGGGGCCGATATTGATCCACTGTCCGCCCGCCTGAATAGTTGCGCTCGCCCCGCCGTCGATCACCACTTGCTGGCCGGCGCTGACGTGGAATTGCGCACTGGCGTTGATCGCCTGATTGCTCACGCGGATGTGCCGGTCGCCGGTCACCGTGAGGTGATCGTCCTGCTTCACTTCGGTCTGGCGCTGGCCGTGGGTGATGCGCTGCTCATCGGCTTTCAGTTCATGTTTCGCCAGCCCCGTCACGACAACGCTACGCTGGTTATCCACCTGCACCTGCTGGTCATTCAGTACATGCTGCGTCCAGTTTCGCTGGGCCCGCAGGTAGATTTCCTCGGCGCCTTTACGATCTTCGATGCGCAGTTCGTTGTAGCCGCCGCCACCGGGACTGCTCTGGCTGCGGAAAATGCTGCGGGTCTTGTCGGCAGGCAGATCCAGCGGCACCGGCGTGGCGGCGTTCGGCAGGCAACCCATGACCAGCGGTTTGTCGGCGTCGGAATCGATGAACCCCACCAGCACTTCCATACCGACCCGCGGAATCAGCACGCTGCCATAACGGTCATGAGCCCAGCCGCTGGCGACCCGCAGCCAGCAGCTGGAATGCTCGTTGAGTTCGCCGTCACGATCCCAGGCCAGTTGCACCTTGACCCGGCCGTACTCGTCGCAATGGATTTCACTGTCTTTCGGGCCGGTCACCACGGCCGGTTGATAGCCGAGCATCCGAGGTTTTTCCGGGCCCATCGGTGGGCGGAAGAACACGTCCCACGGCGTGGCGAGAAAGGTATTACGGTAACCCTGGAATTCATCGCCATCGCTGGTGACCGATTCCTCCAGCACTTGCGGCTGCCGGCCATGGTGCTCGACGGAAGTCAGCAGCCAGAGGTCATTCAAATCCTGGCGCGGATGCTCGGTCAGTTGCAGGAAATGTCCACTGACCAAGCCGGATTGATCGCTGCGCCCCTCGGCCTGACGGTAGTCGGCGACATGTCGCTCAAGGGTGCGCCGGGCCAATTGCTTGCCGGTTTCGCGCTCGGTGAACTGGCCGGGAAAGTGATAATCCTCCAGCACCGGGCGCTGTTCGCTTTCCACCCGACTCTGCAACGGCAGGCGTGGTTTGGTGAAGTCGTAATCACGGCGGGTGACCACGCTGGTTCGGGTTTCCACACGGACGGTGAAGCGCTTGATCGCCGGGGCCGCCGCAGCCATGCCGCTGCCCGGGAGGTACAGCGTCGGTTCGGCCAGACGCGGAAATACCGTTTGATCGTCGCCGAACACCAACAGATGCCCGTCCGGACTGTGCTGAAAGTGGAAATGAATGCCCACCTCGGCACACAAGCGCTGGATGAACGCCAGATCGCTCTCGGCGTACTGCACGCAATATTCACGGGGCGGGTAATCGCTGCCGAGGCGAAATTCGAAGGCATCGCGCAGGATCGCGTGATCCTTGAGGATCTGCGTCACGATCTGCGGCACGCTTTGATGCTGGAAAATCCGCTGATTGATCCGGTGGCCAAGATAGGCCAAACGCGGAACAAGGCTGACGTGGTAGCGAGTCAGACGCTTGCCGGAATCCCCCTGCCCAACCCGATAAATCTGACCGTGAATACCGGAACCGTCTTCATCAAACCCCAGAAACGCCTGACAGTGCAGCAGGCTTTCGAGATCCAGATCCGGTCGCTCGCTGACCAGTTCCAGGTCAAAGCGAAAGGGCTGGCTGATGGCTTCCTTGCCCGTGAACTCAAGGACTTTGAGGTCAAATTGGGCGCCTTCGACGGTCAACGTGAAACGCGGTTGATTGGCAGGCGCGAACATCCGATGTCTCTCTGCAGTATGAGGGCGGGCGATTCTGCATGAGGGGCAAGGGGTGCAGGTTGGGTGACCGGAAAATCAGATTTTCCCTACTTGAAACTTCGATTTGGCCTTCAACAATCGGCGCATTCGACTACAGACTTTTCCTTCAGAAAAAATGCAGCCAATAAAAAACGGCCCGTTTCCTATAGGAAACGGGCCGTTCTTTTGTGAGCCTCAGCTCATTCCCATCACTTGTTCAGATGGAAGTCCTTCTCGGCCGCTTCAAAGCGCTGAACCATGCCAGTGCTTGGCTGGCCCATCAGGCTGACCAAGTAGATGGCCAGGCTGGCGAAGATGAAGCCCGGGATGATTTCGTACAGGCCCAGCACTTCAAAGTGCTTCCACACGATCACGGTGATCGCGCCGACCAGGATGCCGGCCAGTGCGCCGTCACGGGTCATCTTTTTCCAGATCACCGAGATCAGCACGACCGGACCGAAGGCAGCGCCGAAACCGGCCCAGGCGTAGGACACCAGACCCAGCACGCGGTTGTCCGGGTTGGCGGCCATCGCGATGGCGATCAGTGCAACCAGCAGCACCATGGCGCGACCGACCCATACCAGCTCGACTTGCGAGGCGGATTTACGCAGGAAAGTCTTGTAGAAGTCTTCGGTCAGGGCGCTCGAGCACACCAGCAACTGGCAGCTCAGGGTGCTCATCACCGCCGCAAGAATCGCCGACAACAGCACGCCTGCAATCCACGGGTTGAACAGGATTTTCGCCAGTTCGATGAACACACGCTCGTGGTTTTCGGTCACTGGGCCGGCCACATCCGGGTGCGCCGAGAAGTAAGCGATACCGAAGAAACCCACGGCCACGGTGCCGCCCAGGCACAGGATCATCCAGGTCATGGAGATACGACGGGCCTTGGCGATGGATTTCACCGAGTCAGCGGCCATGAAGCGCGCCAGGATGTGCGGCTGGCCGAAGTAGCCCAGGCCCCAGCCCATCAGCGAGATGATGCCGATGAAAGTGGTGCCCTTGAGCATGTCGAAGTTGCTCGGGTCATTGGCTTCGATGGCCAGGAACGTGGTGTCCACGCCACCGGTCGCCAGCAGCACGATGATCGGCGTCAGGATCAGGGCGAAGATCATCAGGGTGGCTTGTACGGTATCGGTCCAGCTCACCGCGAGGAAACCGCCGACGAAGGTGTAGGCAATTGTCGCCGCAGCACCGGCCCACAGCGCGGTCTCGTAGGACATGCCGAAGGTGCTTTCGAACAGACGGGCGCCGGCCACGATGCCGGAAGCGCAGTAGATGGTGAAGAACACCAGAATCACTACTGCCGAAATGATCCGCAGCAGGCCGCTTTTGTCTTCGAAACGGCTCGCGAAGTAGTCCGGCAGGGTCAGCGCATCGCCGTTGTGTTCGGTTTGAACACGCAGACGGCCGGCGACGAACAGCCAGTTCAGGTAGGCACCGACGATCAGGCCGATGGCGATCCAGCTTTCGGACAGGCCGGACATGTAGATGGCGCCCGGCAGGCCCATCAGCAACCAGCCGCTCATGTCGGAAGCGCCGGCGGACAATGCGGTCACCACGCTGCCCAGGCTGCGGCCGCCCAGAATGTAGTCGGAAAGGTTGTTGGTGGAGCGATAGGCCATGAAGCCGATCAGCACCATTGCTGCGATGTAGATCACGAACGTGATCAGGGTTGGATTGCTTGCGCTCATTACGTACGTGCCCTGGCTTTGTTTTTATGTAGCGGCGGCGGTTGCACCGTTTGCAGACTGACGTCTGACAGACGATTCGCACGGCCGCGCATTTATGACCAATGTTTCCCCAGGAAAGCCATTGGCCGGTAAACCGGGTTGTCCCGGTTGCACCTTGGGCGCGAATCCTATGCAACAAAGCAAAACAGGTGCAACCAGTTTCTTGAGAATTAGTTGCACCTACGTCGGTTTTTTGCCTGTAAACCGCCGATTTTTCACCGTTGCGGCGCAGTGACACCCTGTCATCTGCCTTGAAAGCACCTATCTAGAGCGATCACCGCGAAGCTGAAATTTATTCCTGACAAGTTGCCGAATATTCCGACAAAAAAAGGGTTGCACCCGGTTGCACCTCTTTCGGCTCGCGGCTAATCTTGCCGCCAGCTGTTGTCGCGCAACTGCGGCACCTATGAGGATAAAAATATGGCTACCACCACCCTTGGGGTCAAACTCGATGACCCAACCCGCGAGCGCCTGAAGGCCGCCGCAACCTCGATTGATCGCACGCCGCACTGGCTGATCAAGCAGGCAATTTTCAATTACCTGGAAAAACTCGAGGGTGGTGCAACCCTGACCGAGCTGAACGGTTTGACCGCCAAGGACGCCGACGACGCGGGCGAAGTCCACACCGATCACGCTCACCAATGCTTCCTCGAATTCGCCGAAAGCATCCTGCCGCAATCGGTGCTGCGCGCCTCGATCACCGCCGCTTACCGTCGCCCGGAGCCGGAAGTGGTGCCGATGCTGATCGAGCAGGCTCGCCTGCCGGCGCCGATGGCCGAAGCCACCAATAAACTTGCAGCCAACATCGCGGAAAAACTGCGCAACCAGAAGAGTGCCGGCGGTCGTGCAGGCATTGTTCAGGGCCTGCTGCAGGAATTTTCCCTGTCGTCCCAGGAAGGCGTGGCGCTGATGTGCCTGGCCGAAGCGCTGCTGCGTATTCCGGACAAAGGCACTCGTGATGCGCTGATCCGCGACAAGATCAGCACCGGCAACTGGCAGCCGCACCTTGGCAACAGCCCGTCGCTGTTCGTCAACGCGGCGACCTGGGGCCTGCTGCTGACCGGCAAACTGGTCTCGACTCACAACGAAGCCGGCCTGACTTCGTCCCTGAGCCGCATCATCGGCAAGAGCGGCGAGCCGATGATCCGCAAGGGCGTCGACATGGCCATGCGCCTGATGGGCGAGCAGTTCGTGACCGGCGAAACCATCGCCGAAGCCTTGGCCAACGCGAGCAAGTTCGAAGCCAAGGGCTTCCGTTATTCCTACGACATGCTCGGTGAAGCGGCACTGACCGAACACGACGCCCAGAAGTACCTGGCCTCGTACGAACAAGCCATTCACTCGATCGGCAAAGCCTCCCACGGCCGTGGGATTTATGAAGGCCCGGGCATCTCGATCAAGCTGTCGGCCCTGCACCCGCGTTACAGCCGTGCCCAATACGAGCGCGTGATGGACGAGTTGTACCCGCGCCTGCTGTCGCTGACCCTGCTGGCCAAGCAATACGACATCGGCCTGAACATCGACGCCGAAGAAGCCGACCGCCTGGAGCTGTCGCTGGATCTGCTGGAGCGCCTGTGCTTCGAGCCGCAACTGACGGGCTGGAACGGCATCGGTTTCGTGATCCAGGCTTACCAGAAGCGTTGCCCGTACGTGATCGACTACGTGATCGACTTGGCTCGCCGCAGCCGTCATCGCCTGATGATCCGTCTGGTGAAAGGCGCGTACTGGGACAGCGAAATCAAGCGCGCCCAGGTCGAAGGCCTGGAAGGCTATCCGGTCTACACCCGCAAGGTGTACACCGACGTTTCCTACATCGCCTGCGCGCGCAAACTGCTGTCGGTACCGGAAGTCATCTACCCGCAGTTCGCCACGCACAACGCCCACACTCTGTCGGCGATTTATCACATTGCCGGTCAGAACTATTACCCGGGCCAGTACGAATTCCAGTGCCTGCACGGCATGGGCGAACCGTTGTACGAGCAGGTTGTAGGCAAGGTCTCCGAAGGCAAGCTGAACCGTCCGTGCCGCGTGTACGCTCCGGTCGGCACCCACGAAACCCTGCTGGCGTACCTCGTACGTCGCCTACTGGAAAACGGCGCCAACACTTCGTTCGTCAACCGCATCGCCGACCAGTCGATTTCGATCCAGGAACTGGTGGCCGATCCCGTTGCGCAGATCGAGCAGATGGCAACCGTGGAAGGTGGTTTCGGCCTGCCGCACCCGCGCATTCCGCTGCCGCGTGACCTGTACGGTTCCGAGCGCGCCAACTCCAGCGGCATCGACATGGCCAACGAACATCGTCTGGCTTCGCTGTCCTGCGCCCTGCTGGCGACCGCGCACAACAACTGGAAAGCCGCGCCGATGCTCGGTTGCGCCTCCAGCAACGAAGCGCCGGCACCGGTGCTGAACCCGTCCGATCTGCGTGACGTGGTCGGCCACGTGCAGGAAGCCACCGTCGAAGACGTCGACAACGCCATTCAATGCGCCCTGAACGCCGCACCGATCTGGCAGGCCACCCCGCCTGCCGAACGTGCCGCGATTCTGGAACGTGCCGCTGACTTGATGGAAGGCGAAATCCAGCCGCTGATGGGTCTGCTGGCCCGCGAAGCCGGCAAGACCTTCGCCAACGCCATCGCCGAAGTCCGCGAAGCCGTCGACTTCCTGCGTTATTACGCGGTGCAGGCACGCAACGATTTCAGCAACGACGCCCACCGCCCATTGGGCCCGGTGGTCTGCATCAGCCCGTGGAACTTCCCGCTGGCAATTTTCAGCGGTCAGGTTGCCGCCGCACTGGCCGCCGGTAACCCGGTACTGGCCAAACCGGCCGAACAGACTCCGCTGGTCGCCGCACAAGCCGTACGCCTGCTGCTCGAAGCCGGCATTCCGGAAGGTGTTCTGCAATTACTGCCAGGTCGCGGTGAAACCGTTGGTGCCGGCCTGGTGGGTGACGAGCGCGTCAAAGGCGTGATGTTCACCGGTTCCACCGAAGTTGCGCGCCTGCTGCAACGCAACATCGCCGGTCGTCTCGACAACCAGGGCCGTCCGATTCCACTGATCGCAGAAACCGGCGGCCAGAACGCGATGATCGTCGACTCTTCGGCACTGACCGAACAAGTCGTGATCGATGTGGTGTCGTCGGCCTTCGACAGCGCCGGTCAGCGTTGCTCGGCGCTGCGCGTCCTGTGCTTGCAGGAAGATTCCGCCGATCGCGTCATCGAAATGCTTAAAGGTGCGATGGCTGAAAGCCGTCTCGGCAACCCGGAGCGTCTGTCCGTGGACATCGGCCCGGTGATCGACGCCGAAGCCAAGGCCGGCATCGAGAAACACATCCAGGGCATGCGCGACAAAGGTCGCAACGTGTACCAGGTGGCCATCGCCGATACCGAGGAAGTCAAACGCGGCACCTTCGTCATGCCGACCCTGATCGAACTGGAAAGCTTCGACGAGCTGCAACGCGAGATCTTCGGCCCGGTGCTGCACGTGGTGCGCTACAAGCGCAAAGAGATCGACCAGTTGATCGCCCAGATCAACGCCTCCGGTTACGGCCTGACCCTCGGCGTGCACACCCGCATCGACGAGACCATCGCCAAGGTGATCGACAACGTCAACGCCGGTAACGTTTACGTCAACCGCAACATCGTGGGTGCCGTGGTCGGCGTCCAGCCGTTCGGTGGCGAAGGCCTGTCGGGTACCGGTCCGAAGGCCGGTGGCCCGCTGTACCTGTACCGCCTGCTGTCGACGCGTCCTGCCGATGCCATCGAACAATCCTTCGCTCGCGGTGATGCTGCCGTGGCACCGGACGTTCGTCTGCGTGATGCCCTGAGCAAACCGCTGGTTGCCCTGAAAGCCTGGGCCGACAGCAACAAGTTCGCCGACCTGAGCACCCTGTGCGTGCAGTACGCAGCCCAGTCGCAAAGCGGTATCACCCGCGTGCTGGCCGGCCCGACCGGCGAGAAGAACAGCTACGCCATCCTGCCGCGCGAGCACGTGCTGTGCCTGGCGGACATCGAAGGTGATCTGCTGACCCAGCTCGCTGCGGTACTGGCAGTGGGCGGTTCGGCGGTCTGGCCGGAATCCGACACCAGCAAGGCATTGTTCGCACGCCTGCCGAAAGAGATTCAGGCGCGGATCAAACTGGTTTCCGACTGGAACAAGGACGACGTGGTGTTCGATGCGGTTCTGCATCACGGCCATTCCGACCAGCTGCGTGCGGTCTGCCAGCAGATCGCCAAGCGTGCCGGCGCCATCGTCGGGGTTCAGGGCCTGTCCCAGGGCGAGACCAACATTGCGCTGGAGCGTCTGGTGATCGAGCGCGCGCTGAGCGTCAACACCGCAGCAGCGGGCGGTAACGCCAGCTTGATGACCATCGGATAAAAGCAGCTGCAAGCTTCGAGCGACAAGCTGCAAGTAAAAGCAAACTGCTCTTACTTGCGGCTTGAAGCTTGTAGCTTGTGCCGCCCCATCACCCTCATCTATCTTCCTTCCCCCTTTTTATAAGCCTCCCTACACTGCGGCATACTTTTTTTAAGGTAGGCCGCCATGTCCGAGACGCTGCTCAGTTCCCGCAATCTGGCTTTCGAGCTGTACGAAGTCCTCGATGCCGAGGGCCTGACCCGGCGCGAGCGGTTTGCCGAGCACAACCGCGAAACCTTCGATGCCGCCATCGGCACGGCACGCAACATCGCCGAGAAGTACTTCGCACCGCACAACCGCAAGGGCGACGAGAACGAACCGCGCTACGAGAACGGTCAGGCGATTCTGATTCCCGAAGTGAAACCGGCGGTGGATGCCTTCCTCGAAGCCGGATTCCTCAACGCTGCGCGCAGTTTCGACGCTGGCGGCATGCAACTTCCTACGCTGCTGTCCCAGGCCTGCTTCGCCCACTTTCAGTCGGCCAACGCGGCGTCGACCTCGTACCCGTTCCTGACCATGGGCGCGGCCAACCTGATCGAAAGCTTCGGCACCGAAGAGCAGAAGCAGCGCTTCCTGCAACCGATGATCGATGGCCGTTTCTTCGGCACCATGGCTCTGACCGAGCCCCATGCCGGCTCGTCGCTGTCGGATATTCGTACCCGCGCCGAACCTGCGTCGGACGGCACTTATCGCCTCAAGGGCAACAAGATCTTCATCTCCGGCGGCGATCACCCGCTCTCGGAAAACATCGTGCACATGGTGCTGGCCAAGCTGCCGGACGCACCGGCCGGGGTGAAGGGGATTTCGCTGTTTATCGTGCCGAAGTTTCTGGTCAACGATGACGGCAGTCTGGGCAAGCGCAACGACGTGCTGCTGGCCGGGCTGTTTCACAAGATGGGCTGGCGCGGCACCACGTCCACGGCGCTGAACTTCGGCGATAACGGTGATTGTGTCGGCTATCTGGTGGGCAAGCCGCATCACGGCTTGAGCTACATGTTCCAGATGATGAACGAGGCGCGAATCGGCGTCGGCATGGGCGCGGTGATGCTCGGTTACGCCGGTTACCTGTACTCGCTGGAATACGCCCGCGAACGCCCACAGGGCCGGGTCCCGGACAGCAAGGACCCGACGACGGCGCCGGTGGCGATCATTCAGCACGCGGACGTCAGACGCATGCTGCTGACGCAGAAATCCTACGTCGAAGGTGCGTTCGATCTCGGCTTATATGCGGCGCGACTGTTCGATGACACCACCACGCTGGAAACCGAAGCCGAGCGTAAACAGGCCCATGAGCTGCTGGATTTGCTGACACCGATCGTCAAATCCTGGCCGTCGGAGTTCTGCCTGAAGGCCAACGAACTGGCGATCCAGATTCTCGGCGGCCACGGCTACACCCGCGAATACCCGGTGGAGCAGTACTACCGCGACAACCGCCTGAATCCGATCCACGAAGGCACCCACGGCATTCAGTCGCTGGACTTGCTGGGACGCAAACTGGCGCAGAACGGTGGTGCCGGGCTCAAGCAACTGATCCGCCTGATTGCCGACACCGCCGAACGCGCGGTGGCGTACGAATCGTTGACCGCACTGCGTGAGCCGCTGGAGAAACTGGTTGCGCGCCTGCAGAGCGTGACCATTGGTCTGCTGACCGATCTGGCCCAGGGCAAGGTCAACAGCAGCCTGGCGAATTCGGCGCTGTACCTGAAGGTGTTCGGGCACACGGTGATTGGCTGGCGCTGGCTGGAGCAGGCGATTCGGGCCGAAGAAGGCCTGGCCAAGGGGAATGCGGCGGATGCCGACTTCTATAAGGGCAAGTTGCAGGCGGCGCGGTATTTTCTGACGTGGGAAGTGCCGGGTTGCCAGCATGAACTGGCATTGCTGGAGGTGCGGGATGATACGTGTCTGAGGATGCAGGATGCGTGGTTCTAAAGCCGGCCCTCACCCCAGCCCTCCCGAAACGTCGGACCGCCCGGAGGGAGAGGGGGCCGACCGCATAGTTTTGCGAGGTACATCGACCTGAATGACCGAGTCGATTATGGATTCGGCAAAGCACTTTCAGGTCGGCATATCTCAAAAGCATCCCCGAATCGGTCCCCTCTCCCTCCGGGAGAGGGCTAGGGTGAGGGGCTCTTTGGCTCTTGGCACTCAACTCAACTTGAACCCACCCATCTGCCGCGCCAGATCATCCGCCAGCCGCTGCAACATCTGACAATCCTCACGACAGGCGCGAACCTCCCCCGCCGTGGCCCGGGCCAGATCGGAAATCCCCTGCACGTTGCGGTTGATCTCCTCGGTCACCGCCGACTGCTCTTCCGTCGCCGTCGCCACCTGATGGTTCATGTCGCTGATTCGCTCGACCTGCCCGGTAATCGCGGTCAAAGAAGCCCCGGTACGCTGACTCGATTCAACGCCAGTCCCCGTCGCGGCCTGACCGGTGCGCATTGAAGACACGGCATTCTCCGCCCCCTGCTTGAGGCTGCCGATCATCTGCTGAATCTCATCGGTAGATGCCTGGGTCCTGCGCGCCAGCGTCCGCACTTCATCCGCCACCACAGCAAAACCACGCCCCATGTCCCCGGCACGCGCCGCTTCAATCGCCGCATTCAATGCCAACAGATTGGTCTGTTCGGAAACACCGCGAATAACCGCCAATACTTGATCGATCGACGCCACCTGATGCGCCAGCTCACCCACCGCGCCGGCCGCGACGCCGATTTCATCGGACATGCTTTCTATATGGCGAATCGAACCGCCGACCACTTCCCGCGCCTGCATCGCTTCATCACGGGCGGTTTGCGAGGCGAGCGCGGCATTGCCGGCGTTCTGGGCGATTTCCTGCACGGTCAGGCCCATTTCGTGAACGGCGGTGGCGACCATGTCGGTCATTTCCTGCTGGCGGCCGGAGCGCTCGGCGGTGTTATCCACAACCCTGGCCACCTGGCCGACGGCGACACGCAGACGCTCGCTGGTGGTCAGCACTTCGCCGATCATCCCGCGCTGACTGTCGAGGAAACGGTTGAAGCCCCGGGCGAGGTCGCCCAGTTCATCGGCGCGGCTGGAATCTAACCGATGGGTCAAATCTCCACCACCGCTACCGATTGCTACCAGTGCAGCTGTTACCTGACGAATCGGTCGTACCAACCCCTGGGCCAGCCAGATCACCAGCGCCAGGCAAACCAGCGCCACCGCCAGACCGATGCCGCTGCTAATCCACATCGCCCGGCGAGCCTCGGCGTAGATCTGCGACTGTGGCACTTCGGCCACCAGGGTCCAGCCTAGGTCTCGCAAGGGCAAGCTGAAGGCGAGGAAGTCTTCACCGTCGCGCTGAAAGCTGCTGTTGGTCGCCACTTTGTGGCCCATGACCGCTTGCGCCGCGTTGGCGCCGATCTGCTCCGTGAGGGTGCGTTTGCCGCTGAACTGTGCCTCGGGATGGACCTGGATCAGCCCGTCGGAACGCACGAGATAGACCTTGCCGCGTTCGCCGAAGCTGAAGTTGTGGATCAGCTCCGACAGCTCTTTCATGCTCAGCCCGAGCCCCGCGACACCCACCACTTTGCCGGCCTGTTCGACCTTCAAATCGATGAACAGCGCCAGCTCTCCGGTAGCCCCGTCGTTGTCGATGTTCAGGGTGCGTGGCTGATTACTGTCGAGGAAAGAGTAGAACCAGGCATCGGCCGGTTTGGATCGGCTGAGGGTGCGATCCAGGCCTTTTTCGGTGATGTAGTGATTGGATTCGGTGCCTATGATCAGCGCCGTGAAGGCCTTGTGTTCGGCGCGGATGCCTTCCAGATACTGTGCAAAGCCCGCCGTTTTGCCGGAGTCTTCACCTGTGGCCAGCCAGTCACGGACCATGGTGTTGCTGGCGATGTCCTTGGCGGCGGTGAGGGGTTGAACGAGGATTCGTTCGATATCGTTGCGCGTCGCTTCGATGCTCGACGGCAACGCCTGTTCGACCAGATAGCTCTGGGCGAGGCGGTTGACCACCAGGGTATAAATGCCAACCACGATCAGGATGCTGACCAGCAGAGCGGTGCCCATGCCGAGGATCAGCTGCCATTGAATACTGCGACGCCAGAACTGCATGGAGCACCCCCAAAGAATAAGAGGCTGAAACACTGCAACAGCCGTGCCGATTGTATACAACGCAATCGACAATCTTATTCTTTGGTTGTGCGCAACCCCATCAACCCTGATTGATGGTCTTGGCGATGGTCTCGACCGTGGCGCTGACTTGCTCTTGGTAACGCTCGAGTTCTTCCTGATGCTGCTTCTTCATTTCAATCTGCTGCGAGCACAGATTCATCGCCGCCAGCACCAGCAGGCGATCACCGATCAGGGTCGGGTATTTGCGCTTGGTGTCGGCCAGCGCAGCCTTGAGCATCAATGCAGCGTCCAGCAGGGTCTGTTCTTCCCCGGCCGGTGCCTTGATCGAATAGTCCTCCCCCATGATGGAGATGACTTTTACCCCTGCTGTGCCGTGGTTCATGCGCTGACAGGACCTGCGTTGACGCGATCAACCAGGGCCTGGATGCGTGCGGCGGTGGCGCCGTGCTTTTCTTCCTGTTCCATCAGGCTCAGTTGCAGGCTTTCGTTTTCATCCTTGGCCTGGGCCAGTTCCGTGGACAGGGTCTGGTTGGTTTCCGACAGGGTCTGGTTCTGTTGCACCAGGTCACTGACGAGCTGTTCCAATTGGCTGAGGGATGCTTCCAACATTTTGATATTCCAGGGCTTTTTCAAAGGGCGCGTACGATAAAGAAAAGTCGTCGTGGATGCCAGGATTAAACCGGCGCAAGGCCCTGATTTTCCAGGCAGTCGACCATTCCTGCGAGTGTTAGAGACTGTGATCTGCCGATCTGGTTCCTGCACTTCGTCGCCCGACCCCTTATGCGACAAATACGCGCACCGCCTCAAGACTTTAGTCGTATGACCGATAAGTCATCCAACAGCAGTCTCAGCCCGCATGGATGCGGCCCTTCCCTGGTAATCGCACCATGTCCCTTCGCAATATGAATATCGCCCCCCGGGCGTTCACCGGTTTCGCCCTGATCGGTGGCCTGATGCTGATTCTCGGCGTGTTCGCCCTGAACCAGATGAGCAAGATCCGCGGCGCCGCCGAAAACATCACCACCACCAGCGTGCCGAGCATCAAGAACCTCGACGAGTTCACCCAACTGACCTTGCGTCTGCGGGTGCTGTCGTACCGCTTGCTGGTGAACCGCGAGCCGGACATCCAGCAGAAAACCGTCGAGCTGCTGGAAATGCGCAACCAGCAGATCCGCAAGGCCCAGACCGACTACGAGCCGCTGATCGGCAGCCCGCAGGAACGTGCAGCCTATGACCAATACGTGCAGTTGCTGGGCCAGTACCGCCAGATCGAAGACCGGATGAAAACCCTGTCGCGCAACAATCAGGTGGATGAGCTGCGCACTCTGCTGAACACCGAATTGCTGAACAACTCCGAAGCGATGAACACCGTGCTCAACCGCCTGATGCAGATCAACGGCGAGCAGATCAGCCAGACCAACCAGCAAGCCGCCGAGCAGTTTTCTTCGGCCTTCAGTCTCGTGGTGACGCTGTTGGTGATCGCCACCGGCCTGACTTTCCTCTTTGCGTGGCTGTTGACCCTGAGCATCACCAAGCCGATTTCCAAAGCGCTGGACGCGGCGGAAACCATCGCCGAAGGCAACCTGACCCAGCCGATCCACGTTGACGGCACCGACGAAGCCGGGCGCCTGCTGGCGGCCATGGCCAAGATGCAATCGAAGCTGCGCGATACCCTGCAGCGGATTTCCGGCTCGGCCACCCAACTGGCGTCTGCCGCTGAAGAGCTGAACAGCGTCACCGACGAAAGCGCCCGTGGCCTGACTCAGCAGAACAACGAAATCGAACAGGCCGCCACGGCGGTCAACGAGATGACCAGCGCGGTGGAAGAAGTTGCACGCAACGCGGTCAGCACCTCGGAAGCCTCGAAGAACGCCACCACTTCCGCCGGCGACGGTCGCGATCTGGTGCAGGAAACCGTCAGCGCCATCGAACGCATGAGCGCCGACGTGCAGAGCACCGCGACCCTGATCGGTGATCTGGCCAACGAATCCCGCGACATCGGCAAGGTGCTGGACGTGATCCGTGGCCTGGCTGACCAGACCAACCTGCTGGCACTAAACGCCGCCATCGAAGCGGCCCGTGCCGGTGAAGCCGGTCGTGGTTTTGCCGTGGTGGCCGACGAAGTCCGTGCCCTGGCGCACCGCACCCAGCAGTCGACCAGCGAAATCGAGCGCATGATCGGCAGCATCCAGAGCGGCACCGAACACGCCGTGGATTCGATGCGCAACAGCACCGAGCGCGCCGAGTCGACCCTGAACATCGCCCGTGGCGCCGGCCTGTCGCTGGACACCATCAACACCGCCATCGTCGAAATCAACGAGCGCAACCTGGTAATCGCCAGCGCCGCCGAAGAACAGGCGCAGGTAGCGCGGGAAGTCGACCGTAATCTGGTGAACATCCGCGATCTGTCGGTGCAATCGGCGACCGGCGCGAATCAGACCAGTGCGGCGAGCAACGAGCTGTCGCGTCTGGCGCTGGATCTGAACAATATGGTTGGGCGGTTCAGCCTCTAACCCTGCGCAACACTGATCGTTCCCACGCCCGTGGGGACGATCTTTCACTTCACTGAAAAACCTTTTTGACAGCATCACATTTCAACAGGTTAGAATCGCTGGCACGCAGACTGCATGGTCAGTTTGTGCCCGTCTTTCCGCTTCTGGAGTACTGCCTTTGAATGCGACGACCATCAACAGCCTGTTCTTGATCGGCGCGTTGCTGGTAGGTGCGAGCATTCTTGTCAGTTCCCTTTCGTCGCGTCTCGGCATCCCGATTCTGGTGATCATCCTCGCCGTCGGCATGACTGCCGGGGTCGATGGCGGCGGCATCATTTTCGATAACTACCCGACGGCCTATCTGGTCGGCAACCTCGCACTGGCGGTGATCCTCCTCGACGGCGGCTTGCGCACCCGGGTATCCAGTTTCCGCGTGGCCTTGTGGCCGGCCTTGTCGCTGGCCACGGTCGGTGTGCTGATAACCACCGGTCTCACCGGCATGGCCGCCGCGTGGCTGTTCGACCTGAATCTGATTCAGGGTCTGCTGATCGGCGCCATCGTCGGTTCCACGGACGCCGCGGCGGTATTCTCGCTGCTCGGCGGCAAGGGCCTGAACGAACGGGTGACCGCCAGTCTGGAAATCGAATCCGGCAGCAACGACCCGATGGCGGTGTTCCTCACCGTAACCCTGATCGACATGCTCGCGAGCGGCCAGACCGGCCTGCACTGGAGCCTGCTGACCCACCTGATCCGCGAGTTCGGCATCGGTGGCGTGATCGGCCTCGGCGGCGGCTGGCTGATGCTGCAACTGGTCAACCGGATCAACCTCGCCACCGGCCTCTATCCGATTCTGGTGATCGCCGGTGGTCTGGTGGTGTTTGCCCTGACCAACGCCCTGCACGGCAGCGGCTTCCTCGCCGTTTACCTGTGCGGCCTGGTGATCGGCAACCGTCCGGTACGCAGCCGCCACGGCATCCTGCACATGCTCGACGGCATGGCGTGGCTGGCGCAGATCGGCATGTTCCTAGTGCTTGGGCTGCTGGTCACTCCGCATGACTTGCTGCCGATCGCCCTGCCTGCTCTGGGCCTGGCGCTTTGGATGATTCTGTTCGCGCGACCGCTGTCGGTAGTGGTCGGCTTGCTGCCGTTCAAGGCCTTCCACGGTCGCGAAAAGGCCTTCATTTCCTGGGTCGGCCTGCGTGGCGCGGTACCGATCATTCTGGCGGTGTTCCCGCTGATGGCCGGGCTGCCGAATGCGCAGCTGTACTTCAACCTCGCGTTCTTCATCGTGCTGGTGTCCTTGCTGGTGCAGGGCACGAGCCTGCCGTGGGTGGCCAGACTGCTCAAGGTAACGGTGCCGCCGGAGCCTGCGCCGATCTCCCGTTCGGCCCTGGAAGTGCACATCACCAGCGAGTGGGAACTGTTCGTTTACAAGCTCGGCGCAGAGAAATGGTGCATCGGATCGCCCCTGCGCGAGCTGAAAATGCCCGAAGGCACCCGTATCGCCGCCCTGTTTCGCGGCCAGCAACTGCTCCATCCGTCGGGTAGTACGGTGCTGGAAGTCGATGATTTGCTGTGTGTTATCGGCCATGAACACAACTTGCCGGCCCTTGGAAAACTGTTCAGCCAGGCACCGCAACGAGGCCTCGACCTGCGCTTCTTCGGCGACTTCGTACTCGAAGGAGACGCCCAGCTCAAAGCGGTTGCGGCCCTTTATGGCCTGTCGGCCGAAGGCATCGATCCGGACATGACCCTGGGCCACTTCATCGCCCAGAAAGTCGGCGGTGCACCGATCGTTGGCGACCAGGTGGAGTGGAACAATACCCACTGGACGGTGGCGGTCATGGACGGGAACAAGATCGCCAAAGTGGGCGTCAGATTCCCCGAAGGAAGTCGCCCGGGCCCCGGACTCTTCCTCTAAACTGCCTCCACTCTCACTTGCTTGACCGGTCTCTATGCCTACCCTGCGCTCCTTTTTCCTCGCGGCCCTGCTGGGCCTGAGTCTTACTGTCGGCCCGCTGCAGGCCGCAGAACCGCCGTCCAGCGAAGCCGTGCAGGCGAACCTGGACAAACTCACTGACAGCAAACTGCCCGAGGCCGACAAAAAGGCCCTGCAAACGCTCCTGCAAAACACGCTGAACCAGCTCAACAACCGGCGTGACTACGATCAGAAACTGATCGACCTCAAGCAGCAACTGGCCACGGCGCCGAAGCAAACCATCGAGAACACCCGCGAACTGGCACGCCTCAAGGCCACTGCCGTGGTACCGGTAGCGCAGCGTTTCACCAAAGAGAACATCCAGCAGCTGGAGCAGATCCTCACCGAGCGCTCGACCCAGCAGAGCGACCTGCAAAAAGCCCTGGCGGATGCCAACAGCCTGATCATCACCGCGCAGACCCGTCCGGAGCGCGCCCAGGCAGAAATCGCCAGCAGTCAGACCCGCATCCAGCAGATCAACAACATCCTCAAGACCGGCAAGGACAGCGGCAAGACCCTGAGTGCCGAACAACGCGACCTGCTCAACGCCGAGCTGGCGTCGCTCAATGCCCTGATCCCGCTGCGCCGCCAGGAACTGGCCGGCAACAACCAGTTGCAGGATCTGGGCAACAGCCAGCATGACCTGCTCACGGAAAAATCCGACCGTCTGGACCACGAGATCCAGGAGCTGCAGACCCTGATCAACCAGAAGCGTCTGACCCTGTCTCAGGAAACCGTGACACAGCAGTCGATCGAGGCTCAGAAGTCCGGCAGCAGCACCCTGCTCGCCACTGAAAGCGCGGCCAACCTCAAGCTCTCCGACTACCTGCTCAAAAGCACCGACCGCCTCAACGAGCTGACCCAGCAGAATCTGCAGACCAAGCAGCAACTGGACAGCGTGACCCAGAGCGACTCGGCCCTCGACGAGCAGATCAACGTGCTCAAGGGCAGTTTGCTGCTGTCGAAGATTCTCTATAAACAGAAGCAGGCGCTGCCGCGTCTCAAGGTCGACCGCGATCTGGCGGACCAGATTGCCGACATTCGCCTGTACCAGTTCGAAATCAACCAGCAACGAGAACAACTGAGCAACCCGGCGACTTACGTCGACACCCTGCTGTCCACCCAGCCGCCGGAGCAAGTCACAGCGCAACTTCGCAAAAACCTGCTGGATCTGGCCAACACTCGCGTCGATCTGCTGGATCGGCTGAGCCGCGAACTGAGCGCGATGCTCAACGAGTCGATCACCCTGCAACTGAACCAGAAGCAACTGCTGAGCACCGCGCAAAGCCTGCGCGCGACCCTCGACGAGCAGATGTTCTGGATTCCCAGCAACAAGCCGCTGGACTCCGAGTGGCTGCGCGGTGTGCCGGAGCGCCTGAAACGCCAGATCGACACCCTGCCGCTGGCCTCCAGCCTCAGCGAACTGACTGACGGCCTGACCCAGCGCCCGCTGCTGTTCCTGCCACTGGCGCTGCTGATCGGCGCCTTGCTGTGGCGGCGCAAGCAACTGTATGCACGCCTGAACAAGGTTCACCAGGACATCGGCCACTTCAAACGTGACAGCCAGTGGCACACGCCGCAGGCGATCCTGATCAACATCCTGCTGGCGATGCCGGTGGCGCTGGGTCTTGCGCTGTGCGGGCTGGCGCTGCAGATCGACGCCCGTGGCCAGAACGCCAACATGGGCGCCGCCCTGCTGCAAATGGGTCAGGCGTGGCTGGTGTTCTACACCGCTTACCGGATTCTTGCGCCGGGCGGTGTGGCTGAACTGCACTTCCGTTGGGAGAAGCCGCAGGTCGAATTCCTTCAGGGCTGGGTGCGTCGCCTTGGTCTGGTGGTCATGGCTCTCGTGGCGGTGGTGGCAGTCGCCGAACTGCAGCCGGCGGCGCTGGCCGATGACGTCATCGGCATGCCGGTGGTGCTGACTTGCTACGCCCTGATGGCGTGGCTGCTCAGTCGCCTGCTGATCAGCAGCCCGACCCACGAAAACGCCTCGCTGTTCCGCAAGGCCGTGGGGATCATGTTCACCCTGCTGCCCATCGCGCTGTTCGTCGCGGTGTGCTTCGGCTACTACTACACCGCGCTGAAACTCAGCGACCGTTTGATCAATACCCTGTACCTGCTCATGTTCTGGCTGGTGATCGAGGCGACTTTCGTCCGTGGTCTGGCAGTTGCCGCTCGGCGCCTGGCCTACCAACGCGCACTGGCCAAACGTCAGGCAGCGAAAGAAGCCGGCGACGGCGAAGCGGTGATCGAAGAACCGACCCTCGACATCGAGAAGGTCAACGAACAGTCCCTGCGCCTGATCCGTCTGGCCCTGCTCGGCGGTTTCATCGCCGCGCTGTACTGGGTCTGGGCCGACCTGATCACCGTGTTCTCGTACCTCGACAACATCACCCTCTACGAGTACACCAGCGGCACCGGCGCCAACATGAGCATGGTGCCGATCAGCATCGGCGACATGCTCGGCGCGCTGATCATTATCGGCATTACCTTTGCGCTCGCACGCAACCTGCCGGGCCTGCTTGAAGTGTTCGTGCTGTCGAAACTCAATCTGGCCCAGGGCAGTGCCTACGCGACCACGACGCTGCTGTCCTACGTGATCGCCGGCGTCGGCTTCGTCTCCACCCTGTCGACCCTCGGCGTGAGCTGGGACAAGTTGCAATGGCTGGTGGCGGCGCTGTCGGTCGGCCTCGGTTTCGGGATGCAGGAGATCTTCGCGAACTTCATCTCCGGCATCATGATCCTGTTCGAACGCCCGGTGCGGATCGGCGACACTATCACCATCGGCAACCTGTCGGGCACCGTGAGCAAGATCCGCATCCGCGCCACGACCATCACCGACTTCGACCGCAAGGACATCATTGTCCCGAACAAGACGTTCATCACCGGGCAACTGATCAACTGGTCGCTGACCGACACCATCACCCGGGTGACGCTGAAACTCGGTGTGGATTACGGTTCGGATCTGGATCTGGTCAAGGAGCTGCTGCTCAAGGCTGCCCGGGAAAACCCGCGCGTGCTCAAAGAACCCGAGCCGCACGTGTACTTCCTCAACTTCGGCGAAAGCACCCTCGACCACGAGCTGCGCATGCATGTGCGCGACCTCGGCGACCGCAATCCGGTGATCGACGAGGTCAACCGCTTCATCAATCGCGAGTTCAAGAAACAGCACATCAACATCTCGTTCCGGCAGATGGAGGTGTACCTGAAGAACCTTCACGGTCAGGAGTACAAACTGGTGCCGGTCGAAGACGACAGCAAAACCATCGTGCCCGTCAGCGGCGAGCAAAAACCGCTGCAAGAGCCGCCGCCCGCCAAACTCGACTAACCGGGCTAATCCCAGCAGAATGCTCGGACATTCTGCTGGAGCCGGCCCTTGAAAGCCCTCGACGAACTGACCTTCGACAACCGCTTCGCCCGTCTGGGCGACGCGTTCTCGGCCCATGTGCTGCCCGAACCGATCGACAATCCTCGGCTGGTGGTTGCCAGCCCGGCGGCCCTGGCTCTGCTGGATCTGGAACCGGCGACCGCCGACACCCAGGAATTTGCCGAACTGTTCGGCGGCCACAAGTTGTGGGCCGATGCAGAACCGCGGGCGATGGTCTATTCCGGGCATCAGTTCGGCGGGTATACGCCGCAACTGGGCGATGGTCGCGGGCTGTTGCTGGGCGAGGTCTACAACGCGGCCGGCGAACACTGGGACCTGCACCTCAAGGGCGCAGGTCAGACACCGTTTTCGCGCATGGGCGATGGTCGTGCCGTGCTGCGTTCGTCGATCCGTGAGTTTCTTGCATCCGAAGCGCTGTATGCGCTGAACATCCCGTCTTCACGCGCCGCCTGCGTGATCGGTTCCGACACCCCGGTGTGGCGTGAGAAACAGGAGCGCGCCGCAATGGTGCTGCGTCTGGCACCTAGCCACGTGCGCTTCGGCCATTTCGAATATTTCTATTACACCAAGCGTCCCGAGCAGCAGAAGCAGCTCGGCGAGCACGTGTTGGCGATGCACTTCCCCGAGTGCCTGGAACAGCCGGAGCCGTATCTGGCAATGTTCCGCGAAATCGTCGAGCGCAACGCCGAGCTGATCGCCAAGTGGCAGGCCTACGGTTTCTGCCACGGGGTGATGAACACCGACAACATGTCGATCCTCGGCATCACCTTCGACTTCGGTCCGTTCGCCTTCCTCGACGACTTCGACGCGAACTTCATCTGCAACCACTCCGACGATCAGGGCCGTTACTCGTTCAGCAATCAGGTCCCCGTCGGCCAGTGGAACCTCAGCGCCCTGGCCCAGGCCCTGACGCCATTCATCAGCGTCGAAGCCCTGCGCGAGACCCTTGGCCTGTACCTGCCGCTGTTCCAGGCGCACTACCTCGACCTGATGCGCCGACGTTTGGGCCTCACTACGGCCGAGGACGACGACCAGCAACTGCTGGAACAACTGCTGCAATTGATGCAGAACAGCGGCGTCGACTACACGCTATTTTTCCGTCGTCTGGGCGAGGAATCAGCAGACCAGGCGATTGCCCGGCTGCGCGATGACTTTGTGGATATCCGAGGCTTCGACGCCTGGGGCGAACGCTATGTCGCCCGTGTCGCACGCGATGGCGCGACCGATCAGGAACAACGCCGCGCGCGAATGCATGCGGTGAATCCGCTGTACATCCTGCGCAATTACCTGGCGCAGAAGGCGATCGATGCGGCGGAACAGGGTGATTACTCGGAGGTGCGCCGACTGCATGCGGTGTTGAGCAATCCATTCGAGGAACAGCCTGGAATGGACAGCTATGCGGAACGGCCGCCGGAGTGGGGCAAGCATCTGGAGATCAGTTGTTCGTCGTGAGGAGGCTCAATCCAACGGATCAATTGCGCTGACTACCCGAGCGACGATGTCCGCCATCGTCACGTCGTCCAGTCGCTCAATAAACTTCGCGTTTCCCTCTCGTACACGCTGTTCGATATCAAAGCTACGAACCTGATTACACACCGCGACACCATTGGTTTCGTGACCAGAAATGGTCACGGCCAATCCCGAGGTTCGACTGAAATTGCCGCCGCTGGTGATCGGTACGGTCATGCTGACGCCCAAAGCATTTATCTCCCGAGGAGTGATGACTACAAAACGATGCCTGTTCATCATCTCCCGCCCGGCCACGGGATTGGGATCAATCCAGTAAACATCTCCCCGCTGCGGGGGCTGTCGACGCACCATCAACCCAGCTCCCTGCCAACAGGCTCACCTTCGCGAGCTTCGGCAGTTTGAGCATTCAGTTCTTGCAACTGCTCAGCGCCTTCAAGCAGTTCGACCAAGCTATAACGCTTGCGAGCAAGAGGCGCCACGGGGCGAGCTATCAACTCCCCTTCAACCACATTCAGCTCCAGTTGAGCTCCCACATCCAAATGCAACAGCTTCAACAGCGTTGGCGGAATCGTTATGACTGCAGCGCCTCCTGACGGCGAATTCTGGACGTTACGGACATGAAGTCACTCCGATCCGGTAAGTGGAAATCATCGATCTCTCGATTTGTGCAACAAAAGTAGCACGCAGATACAGTCAAAGCGATCTCCTCACGACGAGCGTTAAAAACAGGAATTTGCTCTCAGCCTAGACATCAATCGAAAGGTGGCCGGCGGAAAACTGTGACGATTCAAGACATTGATAAATGACTCCCTCGACACCAGATCAGTGACATCAACTGCTCAATCGAGACCTATCATGACCGACCCGCTCCTCATCCCCTGCCCTTCCTGCAACGGCCTCAACCGCATTCCCGCCGAACGCCTCGGCGACCACCCGAAATGCGGGCGCTGCAAGTCCGAGGTGCTGTTGAACAAGCCGTTCGAGCTCAAGCAAGGCGATTACGCCAGCCAGATCAAGGGCGATCTGCCGTTGTTGGTGGATGTGTGGGCGGACTGGTGCGGGCCGTGCAAATCGTTTGCGCCGGTGTTCGAGCAGGCAGCGGCGCAACTGGCGGGCAAATGCCGGCTGGCCAAGCTGGACAGCGAGGCCAATCAGCAGTTGTCGGCGCAGTTGGGGATCCGTTCGATTCCGAGCCTGATCCTGTTCAAAAATGGCCGGGAGGTGGCGCGGCAGAGCGGGGCGTTTCCGCTGCCGCAACTGATGGCGTGGTTGCGCAGTCAAGGCATCTGACGCAACACCTGCCAGTGTGGGAGCTGGCTCCCACACTGGTTTTTTTCAGGCGTCTTCGAGCAGGTTGTGCAGCTCGACGAACTGCTGCGTCAGCTTGTGTCGCGGATCGAGATGGATCAGCGGTGTGCTGGCCTGGTGCGATTCGCGCATGCGCACTGAGCTGGCAAGGTAAACCGGCAACACCGGCAACCCTTCGGCGATCAACTCGTCGAGCATCTGCTGCGGCAGGCTGGCCCGGGCCTGGAACTGATTGACGACGATGCCTTCGACTTCCAGGCCTTCGTTGTGGTCGTCCTTCAACTCTTCGATCTCCGACATCAGCCCGTACAGCGCCTGACGGGAAAAGCTGTCGCAATCGAAGGGAATCAGCACACGATCAGCGGCAATCAGCGCCGAAACCGCATAAAAATTCAAGGCTGGCGGGGTATCGAGGTAGATGCGGTCGTATTCGCCGTCCAGCTCTTCCAGCAACTTACGCAGCTTGTTGATCTTGTGCTTGGCCTCGAGCTTGGGCTGCAGATCGGCCAGCTCCGCCGTGGCGGTGATGATGTGCAGGTTGTCGAACGGGGTTTCGTAGATATCGGCCTTGTTCTTCTTGGAGAACGGGCCCGAGGACAGGGTCTGCTTGAAGAAGTCGGCGATGCCCATCGGAATGTCATTACCGGTGAGCCCGGTCAGGTACTGAGTGGAGTTGGCCTGGGCATCGAGATCCACCAACAGCGTGCGATAACCCTCGCTGGCGCTGACCGCCGCCAGATTGCAGGCGATGCTGGATTTGCCCACGCCACCTTTCTGATTGAACACCACGCGCCGCATGACAAAACCTCCGTGTATCAAAGAATGACCGAGTGTAGTGGTGCCCGGCCCCGCTTCGCTACCTTCATGGATGCGGACTACAGAGTCAGACGCCAATCTCTCATTCAACACGGCGCAAAGACTGCCAATGGCCGCTGATATGCCTGACAGAAAAATCCCGCGCAGCGTGGATAATGGCCAAGTGACAGTTTTCGCGTTGTACCTTTCGGTCCATTTCAGCGCGCAAAATGTAACCAGCATTTGCTACACACTCGTCGCACCGGGATAATGCGCGCCACCCGGCGCCAAGCGCCACGCCACTTTCGGCAAGGTCAGCTCCTCTGTGGCTTTGGCAGAACCGCGTCAAAAACAGCCCGCAGGGGCGGGATGAATGTCCGTGATCAACTTCAACATCGCCCAATGGCGCGCCTGGGCTCCCGGGCTCGACAGCGTGGACGCCTGGCAAGCCTGGAGCCGACAGCCGGTCGTGCTCCCGAGCAGCGATGCCGCGCCCGATGTGTCGTTCCTTCCCGCCATGCAGCGCCGCCGTCTCAGTCGCCTGGCGCGGATGGCCTTCAGTGTCGGCTGGCCACTGGCCGACGGTCGGGAAAACCTGCCGCTGGTGTTCGTGTCCCGTCACGGCGAAACGCCGCGCACCTTCGAAATCCTCAGTGACCTGGCCAACGAGCAGCCGTTGTCACCGACCCAGTTCAGCCTCTCCGTGCACAACGCGATCATCGGCCTGTGGTCGATCATGCGCGGCGAAACCAGCGAGATGACGGCCCTCGCCGCCGCTGGCGACGGCCTCGAACACGGCGTGCTGGAAGCCGCCGCCCTGCTGGAGGAAGGCGCGCCCGCCGTACTGTTGGTGATCACCGAAGAACAGCCGCCCCAGGCCTATTCGGCGTGGGTCGATGATGTGCCGTTTCCGTACGCGGTCGGCTTGCTGCTGACCCCCGGTACCGACTGGCGGCTGACCCTGAACAGCGCCCCCGAAGCACTGTCCAAAGCGCAATGGCCCCATGCACTGAATCTGCTGCAAACCCTGCTCGGCCAGCAAACCCTTTGCCAACATGCCTGGAAAAATCGTGTATGGACCTGGCAACGCAACCCGTGACCGAAAAGCACCGCGACGCCTACTACTGGCGCCTGCTGGCCACTGCCCTCAGTTTTGCCCTGTTCGGGCTGGGCGGACTGTGCCTGCGTTTGTTGGTGTTTCCGCTGCTGGGCTGCCTGCCAGGCGATGCGAAAGCCCATCGCGAGCGGGCGCGGCAGACCGTCAGTCGGCTGTTCTGGTTTTTCGTCCGGTTCATGGCCCGTACCGGCGTGTTGACCTATGACATTCAGGGTGCCGAACGCCTCGGCCGGCCGGGGCAGATGATCATCGCCAACCACCCGTCGCTGATCGATGTGGTGTTCCTGATCGGCCTGGTACGCCACGCCAATTGCGTGGTGAAGAAAACGCTGTGGGAAAACCCTTTCACCCGTGGCCCACTGCGCAGCACCGAATACATCAGCAACGACGGCAGCATGGACATGCTCGATGCCGCCGCCGGCGCATTGCAGGATGGCCAGACCCTGATCATTTTCCCGGAGGGCACGCGCACCCAACCCGGTCAGGCCCCGGCCTTTCATCGGGGGGCTGCGGCCATCGCGCTGCGCGGTGCGAAAATCCTGACGCCGGTCATCATCAAGGTCAGCCCGACCACCCTGACCAAGGCCGAGCCGTGGTATCGCATCCCGAGCCGCCGTGTTCACTTCAGTTTTCGCGTCGGGGCCGATATAGACCCACAGACCTTTGCCGCACAAGGTCCTGCACCGCAGGCCTCGCGCAAGCTCAACGACTTTCTGCACCATTTTTTTATCAAGGAGCTCGCCGAAGATGAGCGATCTGCACCGTGAGATAAAACTGCTGATCATCGACGCCCTGGGCCTCGAAGACATCAGCGTCGACGATATTGGCGACGACCAGACGCTGTTCGGCGAGGGCCTGGGCCTGGATTCCGTCGACGCTCTGGAGCTTGGCCTGGCGATCCAGAAAAAGTACGGCATCAAGATCGACGCCGACGCCAAGGACACCCGCAACCATTTCACCAACGTGGCGAGCCTCGCGGCGTTCGTCACGGCAAAACAGGCAGCTTGAGACCGGACCATGCAAACTCGTGACGACATCTTCAACACCCTGCGCGATGCCCTGGTCGAGCTGTTCGAGCTGGACCCGGCCCGTGTGAGCCTGGAATCGAACCTGTATCAGGACCTGGAAATCGACAGCATCGACGCCGTCGACCTGATCGACCACATCAAGCGTCAGACCGGCAAGAAAATCGCCGCCGAGGAATTCAAGTCGGTGCGTACCGTCGGCGACGTGGTCGAGGCGGTCTACCGTCTGGTTCAACCGGCCGCATGAGCCGATTGATCGGCCTCGGCCTGCTGCTGGCGGGCCTGTTGTATCCCTTTGCGGTGTATTTCGGCATGGAGCACTTTGCGCCGTGGCAGTTCGGCCTGCTGCTGGGCAGCCTGTGGCTGGCCCGCGCCCTGACCGGCGAGCGCAAACCCGGCAGTCTGTGGATGGCCTGCGTGGCCATCGTGTTCTGCCTGCTGCTGGCGCTGTTCGACAGCCCGCTGTTGCTGCGCTGGTATCCGGTGCTGATCAGCGGCTTCATGCTGGTGCTGTTCAGCCTGAGCCTGAAATACGGCCCGCCGATGGTCGAACGTCTGGCACGCATTCGCGAGCCGCAACTGCCGCCCGAGGCGATCCGCTACACCCGCCAGGTCACCGTGGCCTGGAGCGTGTTTTTTTCTGTAACGGCTTGTGCGCGGCCCTGCTGACCCTTTGGGCGCCGCTGCACTGGTGGATGTTGTACACCGGCCTGATCTCCTACGGATTGATCGGCCTGATGTTTGCCATTGAATGGCTGATACGACAACGGGTAAGAGGTCGCCCATGAACTGGATAAAACTTGAGCAGCTGTTGCTCAAGGATCTGCCGCAGCGCGCCGTCACCGTCGCGCCGGCACTCGATCACGCACAACTGCGCGAACAGGCCCTGAGCCTGGCCGCCGGCCTGCAAGCCAGGGGCGTGCGACGTCTGGCCGTGCACCTGGAAGATGCCGCAGAACTGGCCATCGCCCTGCTCGGTGCCTGGCGCGCCGGCGTCAGCGTCTTGCTGCCTGCGGATCTGCAAGCGCAGACCCGCCAGCGCTGGTCGAACGAAGTCGACCTGTGGCTGACCGATCACGCGGACGACGCGCACTTGAGCGATTTGCAGCACACCGCACTGACGGGCGCCGAACTGGATCTCGACCAGTGCCGCCTGAGCCTGTGCACCTCCGGCTCCAGCGGCGAGCCCAAACGCATCGACAAATCCCTGCGGCAACTGGCCAACGAAGTCGAAGCCCTCGAGCAACTGTGGGGCGCGGATCTCGACGAGGCCTGCATTATCGGCAGCGTTGCCACCCAACACATTTACGGTCTGTTGTTCCGTGTGCTGTGGCCGTTGTGTGCCGGGCGCCCGTTCCTGCGCAAGCAACTGGCCTTTCCTGAAGACATGCAGCGCGCCAGCCGCGAACACCCGGCCTTCGCCTGGGTGGCCAGCCCGGCGTTGCTCAAGCGCATGGGCGACAACCTCGACTGGCCGGCCCTGAGCGCCGTGCGCCGGGTGTTTTCCTCCGGTGGCGCGCTACCGGCAGATGCTGCACAAAGCCTGCACCAGCGCTTGCAGCAGTGGCCGACGGAAATCCTCGGCAGCTCGGAGACCGGCGGTATCGCCTGGCGTCAGGGCCAACAGCTGTGGCAGCCGTTTGCCGGTGTCGAGCTGAGCCAGGACGGCGACGGCGCCCTGCTGATCGCCTCTCCTTACCTACCCGCCGGGCATGTCGAACACACAGCCGATGCCGCACGCATCGAAGCCGATGGTCGCTTCGAACTGCTCGGGCGGCTGGACCGGATCGTCAAACTGGAAGAAAAACGCATCTCCCTGCCGATGCTGGAACAAGCCCTGGTCGCCCACGATTGGGTCGCTGAAGCCCGGCTCGGTGTGGTGCAGGAAAACCGTGCTTCCCTCGGCGCCTTGCTGGTGCTCAGCGAATCCGGCCTGTTTGCCCTGCGCGAACACGGCCGCCGCAGCCTCACCGAAACCCTGCGCCGTCACCTCGGCGAGCATTGCGAAGCCCTCGCCCTGCCCCGGCGCTGGCGCTTGCTGCGACAATTGCCGCTGAACCCTCAGGGCAAGTTGCCTCAGGCCAATGTCGAAGCCTTGCTGCTGGCACCGCGTCCGAAGGCTCCGGAGGTTCTGGAACAGACCGAAACCGATGGCGAGTGGAGCCTGCAACTGAGCGTGCCGCCAGACCTCGCTTACTTCAGCGGTCACTTCCCCAAGGCCCCGGTTTTGCCCGGCGTGGTGCAGGTCGAGTGGGCGCTGAACCTTGGCCGCCAACTGTTGAATCTGTCCGGCGCGTTCGCCGGCATGGAAGTGCTGAAGTTCCAGCAACTGGTACGCCCCGGCGATGAAATCCAGCTGCACCTGCGCTTCGACCCTGAACGCGGCAAGCTGTATTTCGCCTACCGCAACGACACCGCCACCTGCTCCAGCGGGCGGATTCTGCTGGGGACTGGCGATGCATAAGCCTTGCGCAGTCATCCCGGTGTACAACCACGAAACCGCAATCACCACGGTGGTAGAGGCCCTGCTCGCCCAGGGCTTGCCGTGCATTCTGGTGGACGACGCCAGCAGCAAATCCTGTGCAGCTGTGCTGGATGTGCTGGCCGAACGCGAGCGGGTGTACCTGGTGCGCCTCACCACCAATCAGGGCAAGGGCGGCGCAGTGATGACCGGTCTGCGTGAAGCGGCGCGGCTGGGCTTCAGCCACGCCTTGCAGGTCGATGCCGACGGTCAGCACGACTTGCAGGATGTCGCGCGGTTCATCGAAGAATCCCTTGCCCATCCGCGTGCGCTGATCTGCGGTTATCCGCTGTACGACGCCAGCGTGCCCAAGGGTCGCCTGTACGCCCGTTACCTGACTCACGTGATGGTGTGGATCAACACCCTGTCGCTGCAGATCCGCGACTCGATGTGCGGTTTCCGGGTGTATCCGCTGGAGCCGACACTGGCGGTGATCGACTCGGCGCGGATCGGCAAGCGCATGGATTTCGACTCGGACATCCTCGTGCGCCTGTCCTGGCGCAACCAGCCGATGCGCTGGCTGCAAACCAGCGTGCGCTACCCGCTGGACGGTGTGTCGCACTTTCGGATGTTCCACGACAACGTGCTGATTTCGAGCATGCACACGCGCCTGTTCTTCGGCATGTTGCTGCGCTCGCCCGCGATCCTCTGGCGACGGTGGCGCGCATGACGGTCGAAACCGACAAAAAGCACTGGGCCGACCGCGAAGAGCGCGGCAGTTTCCTGCTGATGAAATTCACCGCGTTCGCCGCCAAGGTCCTTGGTCGACGCCTGCTGAGCCCGCTGCTGTACGGCATCGTCCTGTACTTCTTCCTGTTCGGCCGCACGGCACGGCGCAGTGCCTGGCAGTATCAGCAACGCCTCGCCGACTGGAGCGGTCGCCATGAATTGCGCCCGAGCCTGTGGCGCGTGTTCGGGCAGTTCATGGCGTTCGCCGATTCGCTGCTCGACAAGCTCGACGTGTGGAACCGCAAGTTGAGCATCGAGCAGATCGAAATCATCGACCCGGCGCTGCTGCGCAATCAGTTGCGCGGCAGTCGCGGGCAAATGCTGGTGGGCGCGCATCTGGGCAACCTCGAAGTGTGCCGGGCGCTGGCAGAGATCGGCGAAAAGGTCACCATGAACGTGCTGGTGCACACCAAGCACGCCGAACAATTCAACCGACTGCTGGGCGAAGCCGGGGCGACCAATCTGCGACTGATCCAGGTCAGCGAACTGGACCCGGGGGTCATGCTGCAACTGAACGAACGCCTGGAGCGCGGCGAATGGCTGGCGATTGCCGGCGACCGCGTACCGCTGCATGGCGGCCGCAGCGTGACCGTGGATTTCCTCGGTCACCCGGCGCGGTTCCCGCAAGGCCCGTGGCTGCTGGCCGGCCTGCTGAAATGCCCGGTCAATCTGCTGATGTGCCTCAAGCAACCTGACGGACACTATCGCCTGACCCTCGAACCGTTCACCGAGGCCGTGACCTGGACCCGCCGCGACCGCGAACAGGTCATTCATCAGTGGGCGACCCGCTACGCCGAACGCCTGAGTCACTATTGCCTCGAAGCCCCCAAGCAATGGTTCAACTTTTACCCTTTCTGGAAGACCGATGACGACGCCAACCCATGAGCCGGTAACCTTCGGCGAACGCCCTTTGCGCATCGAAGACGTGCTGGCCCTGGCCAACCGTCAGGCGCCCGTGCAGTTGCAGAGCGACGCCGATTACCGCGAGCGCATCGCCAAAGGCGCGCGGTTCCTCGATTCGCTGCTGGACAAGGAAGGCGTGATCTACGGCGTGACCACCGGATACGGCGACTCCTGCGTGGTGGCGGTGCCGCTGCATCACGTCGAAGCGCTGCCGCAGCACCTGTACACCTTCCACGGCTGCGGTCTGGGCAAACTGCTTGACGCCCAGGCCACCCGCGCGGTGCTGGCGGCGCGTTTGCAGTCGCTGTGCCACGGCGTGTCCGGGGTGCGCATCGAGCTGCTGGAACGCCTGCATGCCTTCCTCGAACACGACATCCTGCCGCTGATCCCGGAAGAGGGTTCGGTGGGCGCCAGCGGTGATCTGACGCCGCTGTCCTACGTCGCCGCGACCCTGTCCGGCGAGCGTGAAGTGATGTTCCGTGGCGAACGCCGCCAGTCCGCCGATGTGCATCGTGAACTGGGCTGGACCCCGCTGGTGCTGCGTCCGAAAGAAGCGCTGGCTCTGATGAACGGCACCGCCGTGATGACCGGCCTCGCCTGCCTCGCCTACGCCCGCGCCGACTACCTGTTGCAACTGGCCACCCGCATCACCGCGTTGAACGTGGTGGCGCTGCAAGGTAATCCGGAGCACTTCGACGAGCGCCTGTTCGCCGCCAAGCCGCATCCGGGGCAGATGCAGGTCGCCGCGTGGCTGCGCAAGGATCTGGCGATCGACGCGCCGACCGCGCCGCTGCATCGCCTGCAGGATCGCTACTCGCTGCGCTGCGCACCGCACGTGCTCGGCGTGCTGGCCGACAGCCTGAACTGGCTGCGTTCGTTCATCGAGACCGAACTCAACAGCGCCAACGACAACCCGATCATTGACGCCGAAGCCGAGCGCGTGCTGCACGGCGGGCACTTCTACGGCGGGCATATCGCGTTCGCCATGGACAGCCTGAAAAACCTCGTGGCCAACGTCGCCGACCTGCTCGACCGGCAACTCGCGCTGCTGGTGGACGAGCGTTACAACCACGGCCTGCCGAGTAATCTGTCCGGCGCCAGCGCCGACCGGGCGATGCTCAACCACGGCTTCAAGGCGGTGCAGATCGGTGCCAGCGCCTGGACCGCAGAAGCCTTGAAAAACACCATGCCGGCCAGCGTCTTCTCGCGCTCCACCGAGTGCCACAACCAGGACAAGGTGAGCATGGGCACCATTGCCGCTCGCGATGCCATTCGCGTGCTGGAGCTGACCGAACAGGTGGCCGCCGCCACGCTGCTCGCGGCCAATCAGGGTGTGTGGCTGCGTGGCCGTGATGAAGACGCACGACCACTGCCACCGTCCCTGGCCGACATGCACGAAGCGCTGGCCCAGGACTTCCCGCCGGTGATCGAAGACCGCGCCCTGGAAGGCGAACTGCGCCTGTGCCTGAAACGCATCGCCGAGCAACACTGGAGGCTGCATGCGTAGCGCCGGAGTGCTTCACGCCGATACGGAAATCCTCGTGCCGTTCTTTGACGTCGACACCATGCACGTCGTCTGGCACGGCCATTACGTGAAATACCTGGAAGTGGCGCGCTGCGCGCTGCTCGACAAAATCGGCCACAACTACAACCAGATGGTCGATTCGGGCTACGCCTGGCCGGTGATCGACCTGCAATTGCGCTACGTGCGCGGCGCGGTGTTCGGTCAGCGGCTGAACGTGCGCGCCAGCCTGGTGGAGTGGGAAAACCGCCTGAAGATTCACTACCTGATCACCGACGCCGAGACCGGCGAGCGCCTGACCCGCGCCAGCTCGGTGCAGGTCGCTGTCGAGGTGAGCAGCCGCGAGATGCAACTGGCGTCGCCGAAAGTCTTCACCGATGCCGTGGAAAGGATGCTGTGATGAATGTGTTTGTGAAATCCCTTGGGGCCCTGGCGCTGCTGACGCTGTCGTCGCTGGCCAATGCCTTCGACCTGCAACAGCTGAGCGATCAACTGGCGAAACCGGACGTGATCCACGGCCAGTTCATCCAGGAAAAGCACCTGCGTGCCCTGCCCCAGCCGCTGATCAGCAAGGGCAACTTTGTCCTTGCCAAGCATTACGGTCTGCTCTGGCTACTGAAAACCCCGCTGCAGCAGGACTACCGCATCAACGCCAAAGGCATCGCCCGTCGTGACGTCAGCGGTTGGCAACTGTTGCCCGGCAAGAGCGCCGGCGCCGAACAGAACCGTCTGTTCCTCGCCGTGCTGCAAGGCGACAGCAGCGGCCTGCAACGGGATTTCGAACTGACCCTGAGCGGCGATGCACAACAATGGCACCTGACCCTCACCCCGCGCTCGGTGCTGCTCAAGCAGGTTTTCAATCAGATCAACATCACCGGCGGCACGCTGGTGAACACCATCGAACTGCTGGAAACCCAGGGCGACAGCACCGTGCTGCGCATGCAGGACAGCACCGCCGGCCAACCGTTGAGCGACGCGGAGCAACATGACTTTGCCGAGTGAGCGCAGGCTGCCCTGGCTGTTCCTGATCCTGCTGCTGGTCGTCGTCGCACTGGGCGCCTGGCAGTGGCGCGACGGCGCACCGCTGTCAGCGAACCTGATGGAACTGGTGCCCGGCACCCATCCGGACGCCGTCGAACAGCATGCCGAACAACGCATGCAGGAACCGCTCAACCGGGAAATGCTGGTATTGGTCGGCCACACCGATCGCCAGCAAGCCGTCGCCATGGCCCAGACGTTGGGCGAGCAATGGCAGGCCAGCGGGCTGTTCGAAAAAGTGCAGTGGAACCTGCAAGCCGACCTTCCCGCCCTGCGCACGCAATTGCTGCAAGGGCGACTGGCGATGCTCTCGGCGGATGATCGTCAGTTGCTGGTCGAACACCCGGATGCCTTCATCCAGCAACGGGTACAGGCACTGTTTGACCCGTTCACCGGTTTCAGTCTGGTGCCGAGCCAGGACGACTGGCTGGGCCTGACTGGACGCATCCAGAACAGCCAGCCACAGCACGGCGCGGTGCAACTGGATATCGGCAGCGGAGCGTTGATCGCCGATGCCGACGGCAAGAGCTGGGTGCTGTTGCGCGCACGCACCACCGGCAACGCTTTCGACATGAACCTGCCGCTGCAAGTCGCCACGCTGCTGCAACACAGCCGCGAGCAAGCAGCGAAATCCGATGTGCAACTGCTGGCCGCCAGCGGACTGCTCTACGCGGCCAACGGTCAGCAGCAAGCGACCCGGGAAATTTCCTGGGTCGGCGGCGGCGCCACGTTCGGTATTCTGTTGTTGCTGTTGCTCGCCTTCCGCCGCTGGCGGGTGCTGCTGGCGTTCATTCCGGTGCTGGTGGGCATGCTGTTCGGGGCGGTGGCCTGCGTGGCGCTGTTCGGGCATCTGCATGTCATGACGCTGGTGCTCGGTTCGAGCCTGATCGGTGTCGCGGTGGATTACCCGCTGCACTATCTCTCCAAGAGCTGGAGCCTCAAGCCATGGCGCAGCTGGCCGGCGCTGCGATTGACCGTCTCGGGCCTGACCCTGAGCCTGATCACCAGCGCCATCGGTTATCTGGCACTGGCCTGGACGCCGTTCCCGGCCTTGACCCAGATCGCCGTGTTCTCCGCGGCCGGCCTGCTCGGGGCTTACCTGTCGGCGGTGTGCCTGCTGCCGGCGCTGCTGAGCAACGTCGAATTGCGCCCGGCGCAGTGGCCGTTGCGGCTGGCCGAACGCATGGTCAGCCTTCGGGAAACCCTGCTGGAACACGTACGCACACCGATTCTGTTTGCCCTGCTGATCGCCTTCTGCGCCGGCGGTCTGGTGCAACTGCAAAGCAAAAACGACATCCGCCAGTGGGTCGGCGCGCCGCAGCATCTGACCGATGAGGCGCAGACCATCGCCCGCATCACCGGTTATCAGCCGACCAGCCAGTTCTTCCTGGTGCGCGCGGAAAACCAGGAGCAACTGCTGGAACGTCAGGCCGCGCTGAGTGAACGCCTGGAGCAACTGGTCAACCTCGACAAGTTGCAAGGTTTTCTGGCGCTCAACCAACTGGTCAGCCCGCCGAGCCAGCAACAGCAGGTTCGCGAAGCGCTGAACAAATTGCCGCAGTTCTGGCAGCCACTGCTTGAAGTCGGCGTACCGCTCGCGGCCCTGCAAACCGAACTCGCGCAACTGCAAGCCCTGCCCGCCGAAGACATCGACACCGCGCTCAGCGGTCCGCTCGGCGAGCCTTACCGCACCTTGTGGCTCGGACCGGTCGAGGGTGGTGTGGCGGCGATGGTCAGCCTGCAAGGCCTGAACAATCCGTCGCTGCTGCGGGTGCAGGCGCTGGACCTGCCCGGCGTGGAGCTGGTGGATCGCCTCGGTGACCTGAACCGGGTGTTTGCCGAAACCCAGATCAGCGCCGCCGAACTCAAACTCGCCTCCTGCGTGCTGATCGTGCTGGTGCTGATTCTGCCGTTTGGTCTCGGTGGCGCGTTGCGCATCGTTTCCCTGCCGCTGCTCGCGGCGCTGTGCAGTCTGGCCAGCCTCGGCTGGCTCGGTCAGCCGCTGACCCTGTTCAGCCTGTTCGGCTTGCTGCTGGTGACGGCGATCAGCGTCGATTACGCGATTCTCATGCGCGAACAGGTCGGCGGCGCGGCCGTGAGCTTGCTAGGCACGTTGCTGGCGGCGCTGACGACCTGGCTGTCGTTCGGTCTGCTGGCGGTGTCGAGTACACCGGCGGTGAGCAATTTCGGTCTGTCGGTGAGTCTCGGGCTGGCCTTTAGCTTCATGCTGGCGCCGTGGGCGGGGCGTCATGCCCATGCCGCGACAGTCGCGGAGACGGCAGCATGATGGTCGCAGTCTTCTGGGGCATGGCCTTGGCGCTGTTCGCCGTGGCCACCCGCGTCGGCCGGTATTTCGGGTTGATTCCGATTGTCAGCCAGTTGCTGCTGGCCAGCTTCATCCTGCCGCTGTTGATGTATTTCTGGATCGAACCGGGCTGGCAGCTCAGCGGCGCCGACCTGATTGCGCCGGACTGGCTGAAAAACCTCTACAGCCTGAGCTTTGCGCTGTTGCTCGGGCACATCCTCAGCGATGTGATCGACCTGCGTCTGGATCGCCAGAGCGTAAAAATCGCCCTGCCGAGTTTCGCCGTGCCGTTCGCCTGCGGACTGGCGACCGCATACTGGCTGCTGCCGGCGCAACCGTGGATCAACTCGCTGGCTATCGGGCTGGTGTTCGCCATCACCGCAATCCCGGTGCTGTACCTGTACCTGCGCCATATCGACTATCCGCCCGCCGCCACCCGGCGTCTGGTGCAGACCGCGATCCTGATCGACCTGACCTGCTGGACCCTGTTCGGCCTCGCCCAGGGCAGCCTGCACCTGAGCAGCCTGTTGCTGCCGCTGGGGCTGGCCTGCGTGCCGTTGCTGTTGCGTGTGTTCGGTATCCGCCGGCCGTTGACCTACAGCCTCGGCTTCTTTGCGCTGCTGGTGCTGGCCGAACACTACAAACTCAATGCACTGATTTTCGGCATCGGCTATTTGCTGTGCATGGCCGTGCTGAAAGTGCCGCTGGTGCTGCCGCTGCCGGCGCGCTGGATGAACCGTTTGCAGACGTGGATCGCGATTCCGCTGATCCTCACTTTCGGCATCGTGCAGATCGATGTGCACAGCGCCCTCGCCAGCCTCGGCGCTGTGCAATGGGCAGCGCTGCTGCTGTTGCCGATCGCCAGCAAATTGCTCGGCAACTGGCTGGGCCTCGGCTGGGCCGGTGAATCCTTCGAAGGCGCCAGCCGCTGGCGCGAAAGCGTGCTGCTGAACATTCGCGGCTTGAGCGAAATCGTCTTTCTCAACCTGCTGTTGCAACAACAACTCATCAGCCCGGCGCTGTACTTTGCGCTGATGCTGATGGGGCTGATCGCGACGCTGTTGCCGGCCTTCATCGGCCTGCACCGTGCGTCTCTGAACCCTATTGCCGTACCCAGGAGCTCGCGTGCCAATCGTTGAAATGGAATCCCGTCAGGTCGTGATCATCGGCGCCGGCCCGTCCGGCGCCATTGCCGCTGCGTTGCTCAAGCGCAAGGGGCACGACGTGCTGGTCATCGAACGCCAGCATTTTCCGCGGTTTTCCATCGGCGAAAGCCTGCTCAGCCATTGCCTGGATTTCGTCGAAGAAGCGGGCATGCTTGAAGCGGTGAACGCCGCCGGATTCCAGCGCAAGACCGGCGCGGCATTCGCCTGGGGCGAGCGCTATAGCGCGTTCGATTTCGGCGATACGTTCACCGGCGGCAAACCGACCACGTTCCAGGTGCAACGCGCCGACTTCGACAAACTGCTGGCCGATCAAGCCGCGCTGCAAGGCGTGGACATCCGTTATGGCGATGCCATTGTCAGCGTCGATTTCGACCGCCCGCGCCCGCAACTCGATGTGCGTCGCGAGGACGGCAGCGAGTACCGTGTCGAGGCCGGTTTCGTTCTCGATGCCAGCGGCTATGGCCGCGTACTGTCACGCTTGCTCGATCTGGAAGCACCGTCGAATTTCCCGGTGCGCCAGGCCGTGTTCACCCACGTCGAAGATCACATCGACCACCCGGCCTTCGACCGCGAAAAAATCCTCGTCACCACCCACCCGCAGCATCGCGATATCTGGTTCTGGACGATCCCGTTCAGCAACGGTCGCTGCTCGGTGGGCGTGGTGGCCGCTGCTGAACATTTCAATGGTCGCGATGCCGATCTAGACGCCTGCCTGCGCGGTTTCATCGCTGAAACCCCGAGTCTGGCCAAGGTGCTGAACAACGCCGTGTGGGACACGCCGGCACGCACCCTCGGCGGTTATGCGGCCAACGTCAAAACCCTGCACGGTCCGGGTTTTGCTCTGCTAGGCAACGCCGCCGAGTTTCTCGATCCGGTGTTCTCTTCCGGCGTGACCATCGCCATGCGCTCGGCGAGCATGGCCGCTGGCGTGCTGCACCGGCAGTTGCAGGGCGAAACCGTGAACTGGCAAAGCGAGTTCGCCGAACCGTTGAAACGCGGCGTCGACACTTTCCGCGCCTACGTCGAGGGCTGGTACGCCGGCACCTTCCAGGACGTGATTTTCCATGAGCAGGCCTCCCCGGACATCCGTCGCATGATCTGTTCGATTCTCGCCGGTTACGCCTGGGACGAACGCAACCCGTTCGTCAGCGAAGCACGCCGCCGGCTGAAGACGATTTCCGAATTCTGTGCAAAGGACGCCCCATGAACTACTTGAGCGACAGCTACGTCGAGGAAACCCGTTTCGGCTTCTGGTTCCTGCGCAGCCACACCTGGCAGCACCATGTGTTGCGCGTGGCGATCAACGATTTGCGCGGTTTGTTCAGCGAAGCGCTGCCGGCCAATCCGGTGCTGCTGGATGCCGGATGCGGCCAGGGCAAATCCTTCGGCCACCTGCGCCAGACCTTCGCCCCACAGCGTTTGATCGGTGTCGATGCCGACCCGCACAGCCTGGAGCTGAGTGCTGAAGAAGCGGCGCGCCAGGGTTTCACCGTCGAGCTGATCGGCAGCGACTGCGCGACACTGAATGTGCCGGATGCGAGCGTCGATCTGCTGTTCTGTCACCAGACCTTTCATCACCTCGTGGAGCAGGAAAAGGCCCTGGCCGAGTTCTACCGGGTGCTCAAGCCGGGCGGTTATCTGCTGTTCGCCGAGTCCACCGAGGCTTACATTGATACGTGGGTCATCCGTTGGCTGTTCCGTCATCCGATGCATGTGCAGAAGAGTGCGGCGCAGTATCTGGAAATGATTCGCCAGCAGGGCTTCGAGTTCGGCGAACGGAATGTTTCCTACCCGTACCTGTGGTGGAGCCGGGCGAAGGATTTCGGCCTGCTGGAACGTTTTGGCCTGCGCAAGCCGAAGCCGTTTGGCCAGCGTGAAGAAACCCTGGTCAACGTCGTGGCGCGCAAACCGCTGGAAGAGGCTGTCTGATGCTGCGTGTTCTGCTGCTCGCCTGCGTCCTGCTGCTGAGCGCTTGCGCCAGCCAGGCGCCGTTGCCTGTGGATAACCCGACGCTGCCCTTGCCGCTGCAACTGCACATCGAGCGCCAGCAGGCCGGACAGCGTCAGGACTGGTTGCTGGTAATCCAGCGCGAGGGCCAGGGCATCCGCTGGTCGATGATGGATCCGCTGGGCATTCCCCAGGCCCGTCAGCAACTGATCGACGGACGCTGGCAGGCTGACGGCCTGCTGCCGCCGAATCCGGAGGCCCGGGAGCTGTTCGCCGCGCTGCTGTTCGCCCTGACGCCTGCCGGCGAGCTGTCACGCAATTACCCCACCGCGCAGCAACACGACGGGCAACGCACCTTGCCGGCACGCTGGGACATCCGCTATTCACAACCGTCGAGCTTCGAATTGAATCTGCCCCAAGGCCCGCACTATCGCGTGTCTCCCTTAGGTGAATCGACGCCATGACCGCCTACCTCAACGCCCTCGGCGTGATCTGCGCCCTGGGCCGTGACAAGCAAGAAGTCGCCCGCCACCTGTTCGCCGGCGATTGTTCGGGCATGCGCCACGAGGCTGGCTGGGTGCCGGAACGCGAGTTGCCGGTGGCCGCCGTACGCGGTGATCTGGCGCCCATTCCGCCGCAGATGGCGGCGCACAAGAGCCGCAACAATCAGTTGCTGCTGGAAGCCGCGTTGCAGATTCGCAAAGACATCGACGCTGCCATTCGGGCCTATGGCCCGGATCGCATCGGTGTGGTGCTCGGCACCAGCACCTCGGGTATCGACGAGGCCAGCCAGGGTCTGGCGCATTACATTCGCAACCAGCAGTTCCCGGCCGATTACGACTACCGGCAACAAGAGCTCGGCGCCCCGGCGACCTTCCTCGCCGACTGGCTGCAACTGAGCGGCCCGACCTACGTGATTTCCACCGCGTGCACCTCCAGCGCCCGGGCCCTGATGAGTGCCAAACGCCTGCTCGATCTGGGGCTGTGCGACGCGGTGCTGTGCGGCGGTGTCGACAGTCTATGCAAACTGACCCTCAACGGCTTCTCGTCGCTGGAAGCTGTTTCCGGGGAGCGCTGCAACCCGTTCTCTGCCAACCGCAACGGCATCAATATCGGCGAGGCAGCGGTGCTGTTCGTCATGAGCAGACAGCGTGGCGACGGCCCGGCCATCGCCCTGCTGGGCGCAGGCGCCAGTTCCGACGCTCACCACATTTCCGCACCGGAGCCATCCGGCCGTGGCGCGTTGCAAGCCATGCAACAGGCGCTGGATCGCGCACAGCTGCAAGCCGCGCAAATCAGTTACCTGAACCTGCACGGCACCGCCACCCAGCACAACGACGCCATGGAAAGCCTGGCCGTTTCCACCCTGTTTCCGCAGGGCGTGGCCTGTTCCTCGACCAAACCCATGACCGGCCACACCCTTGGCGCTGCCGGCGCACTGGAAGCCGCGTTCTGCTGGCTGAGCCTGAGTGCCGACAACCCCGACCACGCCTTGCCGCCGCACGTCTGGGACGGCCAGGCCGATCCCGACCTGCCAGTGCTGAAGTGGGTGACCGCGAGCGAGCGCCTGGCGTCCATTGCACCCCGCTACCTGATGAGCAATTCGTTTGCCTTCGGTGGCAATAACGTCAGCCTGATTATCGGAGACGCCCCATGACTGACTGGCCGCTCGCCGAACTGCTGCCCCACGCTGGCGACATGATTCTGATCGACCGGATCCTCAGCTTCGACGACGAGCAGATCCACACCACCCTGACGGTCAAACCCGACGGTCTGTTCAACTTGCCCGACGGCAGCCTGCCGGCGTGGGTCGGCGTCGAGTTGATGGCACAGAGCGTTGCCGCGTTCGCCGGCTGCCATGCACGGCAGAAAGGCAATGCGGTGGAGCTGGGCTTTCTGCTCGGCACCCGTAAATTCGAATGCAATGTCGAGGCGTTTCCGGTCGGCTGCGAACTGACCATCCACGGCATCCGCTCGCTGGAAGACGACAACGGCATGGGCGTGTTCGAATGCCACATCAATGCGCCCGGCATCGAAGCCAGCGCCCGGCTGAACGTGTTCCGCCCGCCGCATGCGGCGCAATATCTTGAACAATTGAAGGAGTCGAACGATGACTGAATTCGTACTGGTCACCGGCTCCAGCCGTGGCATCGGCCGCGCCATCGCCCTGCGCCTGGCCCAGGCCGGCCACGATATCGTCCTGCATTGCCGCAGCGGCATGGCCGAAGCGCAAGCGGTGAAAGCCGAAGTCGAAGCGCTCGGGCGCAATGCGCGCATCCTGCAATTCGACGTGGCTGACCGCGAATCCTGCAAAGCCATCCTCGAAGCCGACGTCGAAGCTCACGGCGCCTATTACGGCGTGGTGCTGAACGCCGGCCTGACCCGTGACGGCGCGTTTCCGGCGCTTAGCGATGACGATTGGGACGTGGTGTTGCGTACCAACCTCGACGGTTTCTACAACGTTCTGCACCCGGTGATGATGCCGATGATCCGCCGCCGCGCCGCCGGTCGCATTGTTTGCATCACCTCGGTCTCGGGCCTGATCGGCAACCGTGGCCAGGTCAACTACAGCGCTTCCAAGGCCGGTGTGATCGGTGCCGCAAAGGCGTTGGCGATCGAACTGGCCAAGCGCAAAATTACAGTCAACTGTGTCGCGCCGGGCCTGATCGACACGGCCATGCTCGACGAAAACGTGCCGGTGGAAGAACTGATGAAAATGATCCCGGCACAACGCATGGGCACCCCTGAAGAGGTGGCCGGTGCGGTGAATTTCCTGATGTCGGCGGAAGCGTCGTACATCACCCGCCAGGTCCTGGCGGTCAACGGAGGCTTGTGCTGATGAAGCGCGTTGTCGTCACCGGCATGGCCGGCATCACCTCGCTGGGCAGCGACTGGGACACCATTGCCGGCAATTTCGCCGCCAACCGCAGCGGCATCCGCCGGATGGACGAGTGGGATCGTTTCAGCGAGCTGAACACCCGACTGGCCGGGCCGATCGATGATTTTCTGGTGCCGGCACACTGGACCCGCAAGCAACTGCGCAGCATGGGCCGGGTCTCGCGGCTGGCCGTCGGCGCGGCGGAAAAAGCACTGTCCGATGCAGGGCTGCTGGGCGACGAATCGATCAAGGACGGGCGCATGGGCGTCGCCTGTGGTTCGTCCACCGGCAGCACCGACGAGATCAAGGCGTTCGGCAACATGCTGCTGAATTCGGTGGCCGAAGGCCTGAACGCCAACTCCTACGTGCGGATGATGCCGCATACCACGGCGGCGAACATCAGCATCTTCTTCGGCCTCACTGGTCGCCTGATCCCGACCTCCAGCGCCTGCACCAGCGGCAGCCAGGGCATCGGCTACGCCTACGAGGCGATCAAGTTCGGCCGCCTGCCGCTGATGCTCGCCGGCGGTGCCGAAGAGCTGTGCCCGACCGAGGCCATGGTGTTCGATGCGCTGTACGCCACCAGCCTCAAGAACGATGCACCGCAAACGTCGCCACGCCCATATGACAAGGGCCGCGACGGTCTGGTAATCGGTGAAGGTGGCGGCATGCTGGTGCTCGAAGAACTGGAACACGCCCTCGCTCGCGGCGCGCACATCCACGCCGAAATCGTCGGCTTCGGCAGCAACGCCGACGGCCAGCACACCACCCGTCCGGAACAAGTCACCATGCGCCGGGCGATGGAGCTGGCACTGGAAGACGCCGGCCTCACGCCTGACGCCATCGGTTACGTGAACGGTCACGGCACGGCCACCGAACAGGGCGATATCGCCGAGACCCTGGCCACCAGCAGTCTGTTCGGCGAACACATGCCGATCAGCTCGCAGAAGAGCTTCCTCGGCCACACTTTGGGCGCCTGCGGTGCGCTGGAGTCGTGGTTCAGCATCGAAATGCTCAACCGCGACCTGTACGTGCACACCCTCAACCTCGACGAAGTCGATCCGCACTGCGGCCAGCTCGACTACCTGCGCGGCGAATTCCGCCAGATGCACCACGACTACGTGATGAACAACAACTTCGCGTTTGGCGGGGTCAACACCTCGCTGATTTTCCGCCGCTGGACGCAACCGAATTAATCCAGGTCAAGGAGACCTCCATGCGCTTCAACCAACTCGCTGCCGCCCTGCTCATCTGTGCCTTGCCGGCCGTCAGCCAGGCCCGTGACACGGCGGTCTATCTGCCATTCGACAAAGCGGTCGCAGAGGCAACCCGCACCGGCAAGATCGACGGCAGCGTGAAGTTCTATCTGGCGGGCAACACCCCGGCCGGCAAAGTCAGCGTCGTCAGCCCCGGCGCGGTGACCAACAAGAAGACCAACGCCTTCAACAAGACCGACCAGGAAGCCTGCGAGTGGGTCGTGCAATCGGCGATCATCAGCCTGCACCAGGCGGCGAAAAACGCCGGCGCCAATGCCGTGACCAACATCGTCAGCTACTACAAGAGCAACGAGCGCAAGGATGCGAAAAACTACGAATGCCACGCGGGCGCAATCATGGCCGGCGTTGCGTTGAAGGGTGACCTAGCGACGGTTCAGTAACCGCCGGAAACGACAAAGGGCGCCTTTCGGCGCCCTTTCAGTTCAGATCATGTGCTTGCGTGCAACTTCAGGCCCAGCGCTTTCATGACTTTGAGGATCGTTCCAAACTCGGGATTTACCTCGCCTGACAGTGCGCGATAAAGACTTTCCCGTGACAGCCCTGCATCGCGCGCGACCTGGGTCATGCCACGCGCCCGAGCGATAGTGCCAAGTGCCTTGGCAATAAAAGCCGGGTCGTCACCCGCTTCCTCCATACAGGCGTCCAGATAGTTGGCCATGTCCTCTTCTGTCTTGAGGTACTCGGCTGAGTCCCAACGAGTGAATTGTTCGGTCATGGGTTTTGCTCCTGCCAGGATTCCGCGATGAGCCTGGCTTGCTTGATGTCTCGAGATTGACTGCTCTTGTCTCCACCACAAAGGAGGATGACCAGCTGACGACCTTGCTGCATGAAATAGACCCGATATCCCGGGCCATAGTCAATTCGGGCTTCGCTGATCCCTTCGCCAATGGCTTTGACATCACCGAAATTCCCATCAGCCATGCGATCAATTCGCACCTGAATACGCATCCTGGCGCGACTATCAGCCAGCTTCACAAGCCAGCTCGAGAATGTGGAGCTTCGAAGTATCTCAGTCATGGCCGCAAGTGTAGCCTTTGAGCTACACGCACTCTACATGGACTTCTCTCTGTCCGATATACGGCGTCTACACTCGTCATACCCATGATTTGCTGCGCGTTACGTCAAGGAGATGACCATGCAAGCGAAAGCCCTGATCGCCGCTGCCCTTTTCAGTCTGCTTCCCAGCGCCAGCCACGCCACCAACCTGATGTACATGCCGTTCGAAACCGTGCTGTCGGATGCGATTCGTGCCGGGCGGCTCGATGGCAGTGTGAAGTTTTACCTGATCGGCAATGGACCTCAGGGGACTCAGCGGATGTTGCAGCGCGGTGTGGTCAGCGATCTGAAGACCAACGGCTTCAACAAGAGCGATCACGACTCCTGCGAGTGGGTGCTGCAGTCGAACCTGATTGCCCTGCAGGCCCAGGCCAAGCGCGTCGGGGCGAATGCGGTGACCAATATCGTCAGCTACTACGACCAGCATGTGCGCAAGGATCTGAACACATACGAATGTCGCGCCGGGGTGTTTGTGACGCGGGTGGCGTTGAAGGGTGATCTGGTGCGGTTGCCTTGATCAGCCGGCTTCGACCTTGCGTGTGAGCAACTCGACAAACGCCTTGGCCATCGGCGATTTCTGGTCCTTGCGCTGCACCAGCCATACCGCCGTCACGGCCTCGGGATCCAGCAGCGGTCGATAGACCACGCCGTCGATGCGCATCCGCTGATACGAGGCCGGCATAACCGACACCCCCAGACCCGCCGCCACCAGACCGATGATGGTCATCGCTTCCCCCGCCTCCTGGGCGAAGTGCGGACTGAACCCGGCGTCACGGGCCAGGCTGATCAACTGCGAATACAGACCGCTGCCGTAGCTGCGGGGGAAGAACACGAACGGTTCGAGGGCCAGAGCCGACAGAAACAGGCCTTCCTCGCTGCCTTGGGCCAGCGGATGCTTGGAACTGAGCACCGCCACCAAGGGCTCGCGCATCAGTTCGACCACGCTCAGCGAATCCGGCAAACCCAGCGGTCGCATGATGCCGACCTCGATCGACTCGTCCACCAGTGCGTCGGCCACCATGGTGCTGCTCATTTCGCGCAGGTTCAGGTGCACGGCCGGGAAGCGTTGGCGGAAGGAAAATATCGCCTGGGGAATGGTCGAGTTGAACGGCGCCGACGAGGTGAAGCCGATCTTCAGTTCCCCCAGCTCGCCGAGTTGTGCGCGCCGCGCCACGTCCGCCGCTTTATCGACCTGGGCCAGCACCAGCCGCGCCTCTTCCAGAAACAGTCGCCCGGCTTCGCTGAGCTCGACCCGACGATTGGTACGCTCGAACAGCCGTGCGCCGACTTCCTGTTCCAGCGCCTGAATCTGCTGGCTCAGCGGTGGCTGGGAGATGCCCAGCACCTGTGCGGCGCGGCCAAAATGCAGTTCTTCGGCAACGGCGATGAAGTAGCGAAGATGACGCAATTCCATGGACACCCCATTAGGTCGTAAAAGCTATCAAACAGGTCGAACAATATATTGGATAGAAACATTAGCCAGCTATATGATTTTTTCATTGCCTGCCTGTCCGCGCCCTCCGAGGTCTGATGTGAAAACCGCCGTCGCTCCACTGGCCCATGAAGTCCCGCCCGCTGCGGCGGACGATGTACTGACCGAACTGCAAGAGATCTACATCGAGAAAGGCACGCCCGCGTTCATGCGTACGGTGCTCGCGCTGTTCAGCGGCGGCTTCGCGACCTTCGCCCTGCTGTACTGCGTGCAGCCGATGATGCCGCTGCTGTCCCATGAATATTCGATCAACGCAGCGCAGAGCAGCCTGATCCTGTCAGTGGCCACCGGCATGCTGGCCTTCGGTCTGCTGATCACCGGCCCGATTTCCGATCGGGTCGGGCGCAAACCGGTGATGGTCGCCGCGCTGTTTGCCGCAGCCCTGTGCACCATCGCCAGTTCGATGATGCCGAGCTGGCACGGCGTGCTGATCATGCGAGCGCTGATCGGGCTGTCGTTGAGCGGCCTGGCGGCGGTCGCGATGACGTACCTGAGCGAGGAAATCCATCCGCAGCACATCGGTCTGGCGATGGGCCTGTACATCGGCGGCAATGCGATTGGCGGGATGAGCGGGCGTCTGATCACTGGCGTATTGATCGACTTCGTCAGCTGGCACACGGCGATGATGGTGATTGGTGGCCTGGCGCTGATCGCGGCGGCGGTGTTCTGGAAAATCCTGCCGGAGTCGCGCAACTTCCGTTCTCGCTCGCTGCACCCGCGCAGCTTGCTCGACGGCTTCACCATGCACTTTCGCGATGCCGGCCTGCCGCTGCTGTTCCTTGAGGCATTCGTGCTGATGGGCGCGTTCGTCACGTTGTTCAACTACATCGGCTACCGCCTGCTGGCCGAGCCGTATCACCTGGATCAAGTGTTTGTAGGGCTGCTTTCGGTGGTCTATCTGTCGGGCATCTACAGCTCGGCGAAAATCGGTTCACTGGCCGACAAACTGGGTCGCCGCAAAGTGCTGTGGGCCACCATCGCCCTGATGTTCGCCGGCCTCGCGCTGACGATGTTCACCCCCTGCCGCTGGTGATCATCGGCATGCTGATCTTCACCTTCGGCTTCTTCGGCGCCCACTCGGTGGCCAGCAGCTGGATCGGCCGCCGGGCGCTCAAGGCCAAGGGCCAGGCCTCGTCGTTGTACCTGTTCAGCTATTACGCCGGTTCGAGCATCGCCGGGACGGCGGGCGGGGTGTTCTGGCACATGGCTGGGTGGAACGGGATTGGCCTGTTCATCGGCGCGCTGTTGCTGGTGGCGCTGATGGTGGCGTTGAAGCTTGCGAAGTTACCGCCGCTGGGTGGTGGCGAAAAGGTTTAGCCACAACTGCGCCCTAGCGGTTATCGCGGGCCAAGGTACACTGACGGCATTCGCCCGCTTTGGTAAAGGGAAGCCAGAATGCGCCTGGACCGTCTCCACATTCAGAATTTTCGTTGCTACGAAGATGCCACTTTTAACTTTCAACCGGAGTTCAATCTGGTGGTGGGAGTTAATGGGAGCGGGAAGACTTCGTTGTTGCAGGCGGTGGCGACCTCATTTGTCGAATATGGTGAAGCGTTCAGCGCCCAAAAAGACCTGCTAACGGAAGAGTCCGTGCGCTTCACCTTCAACGAGTTTGAAAAGAGAACTCGTTTCGAGCGTGTTTTTCCGCTGGCTCTGGAAGCCAAGGGAGACATCCTCGGATCTGAGGGTTGGGATGTCATTTGGTTGGCAGCAGATCATCGAATACTTGATTCGAGGCCGTTTCGTATAACTCAAGGGGTGATCGAAAGCGTCAGTTCTGGAGAAACAATTGATCTACCCTTGCTGGTTTTCTATCGGGCAAATCGACATTGGAAAATTGCTGGGGTAGCTGCAGAGTTCGCGGTAAAACAGCGCATTTCTCGTTTGGATGGCTATTCAAACTGGTTCGATGCCGTCACAAATCTGAAAGGCTTTGAAGCCTGGCTGATTAGCAAGACTCTGGAGCGCATGCAGAATGTCTTGGAAATAGGACCTGGCGCCACTCAGATTGAGGAGGACGAACTGGCTTGGGTTAACCGTGCAATTCAAATTGCTTTACCGAATGCCAGAGATCTGCGCTACGACTTACGAACGCAAACATTGTTAATTGAGCTGGAAGGGACAACAGTTCCTTTCAGTGATCTGAGTGATGGTCAGCGCGGAATGATTGCGCTCTTTACAGATATCGCACGCCGCATGTGCATCCTCAACCCTCATTTGGGTAAGGATGTTCTGAAAAAAACCTCTGGGTTAGTCCTGATTGACGAACTGGATATCCACCTTCACCCTGCCTGGCAACGCAGCATCGTGCCTGCATTGAGACAGGCTTTTCCCAAAGTCCAGTTCATCGCAGCAAGCCACTCCCCACAAATCATCGGCAGCCTGAAACCCGAGGAAGTCATCGTGTTGCACAACGGGGATCCTACTCATCCGCGTGTCACCTACGGTCTGGATTCCAGCAGCGTGCTTGAAGAGGTAATGGGCGTTACGCAGCGCGAACCGGAAATCGAAGATCTGCTGTCCGAGCTTTTTTCCACGTTGGAAGACAACGACCTCGAAAAGGCAAAATCACAACTTGAGGCGCTGAAAAAGAAAGCCCCCGACCTACCGGAATTCGCCGGCGCCGAAGCACTCATCAGGCGCAAGGAGATTCTCGGAAAATGAAGCGAGTGCTCAAAGGAACTGAACCCGCTTCATTTACAGAATGGAAAAACTCGGCAAACGACGAGTGGAGTCCAACTTACCCAACGCTACAAAACCCGCAAAAGCGGGATTTGCATAATGCCCTGCTTCAGGAGCAAGGCTTCTTTTGCTGCTATTGCGGCCGGGAAATCGATGCATCGACCAGTCATATCGAGCACTTCAGACCTCAAGAGCATTTCGAAGAGCTGGCGTTGGAATTCAACAATCTCCACGCTTCTTGCCTGCGTGAGACGAAGCCCGGCAATCCGTTGCACTGTGGCCATCACAAGGGCAACTGGTTCGACGAAAACCAACACATTTCTCCCACCGACGAGAATTGTGAACAGCGCTTCCGCTACCTGCGCACTGGCGAGATACAGCCGAAAGACTCTGACGACGCTCCTGCCGCCAAGATGATCGAGGTGTTGGCGCTGGACATCGCGTACCTCAGAAATCGACGTCAGGATACAGTCCGTCGATTCTTCGATGATGAGTTCGTCATGCAAGTCAGCGAAGAAGAGCTTGATCGGTTGGTGACGGCGATCAGATTTGGCGCTATCGCCAATCAAAAACCCTTCGACCACATCATCGCCCGCTACGCCGAACAACTCCTCGGACGCTAAACCCATCGCAAACAAAAACGCCCGGCATAAGCCGGGCGTTTTGGTTTTCTACTTTTAGCTCTGAGCGCCGATTACTCGTGATACTGCGCCGACAACTCGTGCACCGCGCGCAGGAACGCGCCGGCGTGTTCCGGATCGACTTCCGGCGTGATGCCGTGGCCGAGGTTGAACACGTGGCCGCTGCCTTTGCCGTAGCTGGCGAGGATGCGCCCGACTTCGGTGCGGATCGCTTCGGGTTTGGCGTAGAGCACGGTCGGGTCCATGTTGCCTTGCAGCGCGACCTTGTCACCGACACGGGCACGGGCGTTGCCGATGTCGCAGGTCCAGTCCAGGCCCAGTGCGTCGGCACCGGCCTCTGCGATGCTTTCCAGCCACAGGCCGCCGTTCTTGGTGAACAGGATCACCGGCACCTTGCGACCGTCGTGCTCGCGGATCAGGCCGCTGACGATTTTCTTCATGTAGGCCAGGGAGAATTCCTGATACGCAGCCGCCGACAGGTTGCCGCCCCAAGTATCGAAGATCTGCACCGCTTGCGCACCGGCCTGGATCTGGCCGTTGAGGTACGAGGTCACCGACTGCGCCAGCTTGTCCAGCAGCAGGTGCATGGCTTGCGGGTTGTCGTAGAGCATCGCCTTGGTCTTGCGGAAGTCTTTCGACGAGCCGCCTTCGACCATGTAAGTGGCGAGGGTCCACGGGCTGCCGGAGAAACCGATCAGCGGCACACGGCCGTTGAGTTCGCGGCGGATGGTGCTGACCGCGTCCATCACGTAGCCGAGGTCTTTGTGTGGATCCGGGATCGGCAGGGCTTCGATGTCGGCCAGGGTGCTGACGACTTTCTTGAAGCGCGGACCTTCACCGGTCTCGAAATACAGGCCTTGGCCCATGGCATCGGGAATGGTGAGGATGTCGGAGAACAGAATCGCCGCGTCCAGTTGCGGATAGCGGTCGAGAGGTTGCAGCGTGACTTCGCAGGCGAATTCCGGATTCATGCACAGGCTCATGAAATCACCGGCCTGGGCGCGGCTGGCGCGGTATTCCGGCAGGTAGCGGCCGGCCTGGCGCATCATCCACACAGGGGTGACGTCTACGGGTTGCTTGAGCAGGGCGCGGAGGAAACGGTCGTTCTTCAGGGCAGTCATGTCGGCATCCGGAAAAAAAGTGCGGGCATTTTCTCAGAGCGAGACGCAGAAAGACAGTGACGAGCGACAAGCTACGAGCCGCAAGCCTAAAGCGCAATTGCTTTAACTTGAGGCTTGCAGCTTGATGCTTGAAGCTGGGGTCTTCAGACCCCCAGGTAATCCAGGATCCCTTCCGCCGCATTGCGGCCTTCGAAGATCGCCGTCACCACCAGGTCGGAACCGCGCACCATGTCGCCACCGGCGAAGATTTTCGGGTTGCTGGTCTGGTGCTTGTACTGACCTTGCTCAGGCGCAACGACGCGGCCCTGGCTGTCGGTCTGGATTTCGAACTGTTCGAACCACGGCGCCGGGCTCGGGCGGAAACCGAATGCGATGACCACGGCGTCGGCCGGGATGATCTCTTCGGAGCCCGGGATCGGCTCGGGGCTGCGACGGCCACGGGCGTCCGGCTCGCCGAGACGGGTCTCGACCACTTTCACGCCTTCGACCTTGTCCTCACCAACGATCGCAATCGGCTGACGGTTATAGAGGAATTTCACGCCTTCTTCCTTGGCGTTCTTCACCTCTTTGCGCGAGCCCGGCATGTTCGCTTCGTCACGACGATAGGCGCAGGTCACGGACTTGGCGCCCTGGCGGATCGACGTGCGGTTGCAGTCCATCGCCGTGTCGCCGCCGCCCAGAACCACGACCTTCTTGCCTTTCATGTCGACGAAATCTTCCGGCGACTTTTCAAAGCCCAGGTTGCGGTTGACGTTGGCGATCAGGAAGTCCAGCGCGTCATAAACGCCCGGCAGATCCTCACCGGCAAAACCGCCCTTCATGTAGGTGTAGGTGCCCATGCCCATGAACACGGCATCGTATTCGGCGAGCAATTGCTCCATGGTCACGTCCTTGCCGACCTCGGTGTTGAGGCGGAATTCGATGCCCATGCCAGTGAAGACTTCGCGGCGATTGCTCAGCACGGTCTTCTCGAGCTTGAACTCGGGGATGCCGAAGGTCAGCAGACCGCCGATTTCCGGGTTCTTGTCGAACACCACCGGAGTCACGCCGCCACGCACCAGCACGTCGGCACAACCGAGACCCGCCGGGCCTGCGCCGATGATCGCGACACGCTTGCCGGTCGGCTTGACCTTGGACATGTCCGGGCGCCAGCCCATGGCGAACGCGGTGTCGGTGATGTACTTCTCGACCGAACCGATGGTCACCGCACCGAAGCCGTCGTTGAGGGTGCACGCACCCTCGCACAGACGATCCTGCGGGCACACCCGGCCGCAGACTTCCGGCAGGGTGTTGGTCTGGTGCGACAGCTCGGCGGCCTGGAGGATGTTGCCCTCGGCCACCAGTTTCAGCCAGTTCGGAATGAAGTTGTGCACCGGGCACTTCCATTCGCAATACGGGTTGCCGCAGCCCAGGCAGCGGTGGGCCTGGTCGGCCGACTGCTGGGGTTTGAACGGTTCGTAGATTTCCACGAACTCTTTCTTGCGTTGACGCAACAGTTTCTTCTTCGGATCCTTGCGCCCGACATCGATGAACTGGAAGTCGTTACTGAGACGTTCGGCCATCTTCAAAACCTCTTACACGACAGCTCCAAGCTACAAGCTTCAAGCTGCAAGAAAATCACATTAGTCCGGTAGAGCGCGCACGAGCTTCAGCTTGCCGCTTGAAGCTCGTGGCTTGCAGCTGCGCCGTTATTGCGGACTTGCACGAGTACTGGAGAGCAGAGATTTCAGACTCGCCGCCTTCGGTTTGACTAGCCAGAAACGACGCAGGTAGTCATCGAGGTTCTCGGCGAGTTCACGACCCCACTCGCTGTCGGTTTCCGCGACGTACTCGTTCAGCACGTTCTGCAGGTGGCTGCGATAGGCTTCCATCGCCTCGCCGCTGATCCGCTGGATTTCCACCAGTTCGTGGTTGACCCGGTCAACGAAGGTGTTGTCCTGGTCAAGCACGTAGGCGAAGCCGCCGGTCATGCCAGAGCCGAAGTTGTAACCGGTCTTGCCCAGGACGCAGACAAAACCACCGGTCATGTACTCGCAGCAGTGATCGCCGGTGCCTTCCACGACCGTGTGGGCACCGGAGTTGCGCACGGCGAAACGCTCGCCCGCGGTGCCGGCGGCGAACAACTTGCCGCCGGTGGCGCCGTACAGGCAGGTGTTGCCGATGATGGCGCTGTTCTGAGTCTGATAAACGCTGCCCTTCGGCGGCACGATGACCAGTTTGCCGCCGGTCATGCCTTTGCCGACGTAGTCGTTGGCATCGCCTTCAGGTACAGGTTCAGACCGCCGGCGTTCCACACGCCGAAGCTCTGACCCGCAGTGCCCTTGAAGCGGAAGGTGATCGGCGCCTTGGCCATGCCCTGGTTGCCGTGCCTGCGCGCGATTTCACCGGAGATCCGCGCGCCGATCGAACGGTCGCAGTTGCAGATGTCCAGATCGAACTCGGCGCCGCTGAGGTCGTTGATCGCCGACGTCGCCATCTCGACCATTTTCTCGGCCAGCAGGCCCTGGTCGAACGGCGGGTTGCGCTCGACGCCGCAGAACTGCGGTTTGTCCGCCGGGATGTGATCGCTGCCCAGCAGCGGAGTCAGATCCAGGTGATGTTGCTTGGCAGTCTGGCCTTCGAGGACTTCCAGCAGATCGGTGCGACCGATCAGCTCTTCGAGGAGCGCACGCCCAGCTTGGCCAGCCACTCACGGGTTTCTTCGGCGACGTAGGTGAAGAAGTTCACCACCATGTCGACGGTGCCGATGTAGTGATCCTTGCGCAGCTTCTCGTTCTGAGTCGCAACGCCGGTGGCGCAGTTGTTCAAGTGGCAGATGCGCAGGTATTTGCAGCCCAGGGCGATCATCGGCGCAGTACCGAAGCCGAAGCTCTCGGCGCCGAGGATTGCTGCCTTGATCACGTCGAGGCCGGTTTTCAGACCGCCGTCGGTCTGCACCCGGACCTTGCCGCGCAGATCGTTGCCGCGCAGGGTCTGGTGGGTTTCGGCCAGGCCGAGCTCCCACGGTGCGCCGGCGTACTTGATCGAGGTCAGCGGCGAAGCACCAGTGCCACCGTCATAGCCGGAGATGGTGATCAAGTCCGCATAGGCCTTGGCCACACCGGCGGCGATGGTGCCGACGCCCGCTTCAGCCACGAGCTTCACCGAAACCAGCGCCTTCGGGTTGACCTGTTTCAGGTCGAAAATCAGCTGCGACAAGTCTTCGATGGAATAGATGTCGTGGTGCGGCGGTGGCGAAATCAGGGTCACGCCCGGCACTGCGTAACGCAGCTTGGCGATCAGCCCGTTCACTTTACCGCCCGGCAGTTGCCCGCCCTCGCCCGGCTTCGCGCCTTGAGCGACCTTGATCTGCAGCACTTCGGCGTTGACCAGGTATTCCGGGGTCACCCCGAAACGGCCGGTCGCGACCTGCTTGATTTTCGAGCTCTTGATGGTGCCGTAGCGCGCCGGGTCTTCGCCGCCTTCGCCGGAGTTGGAACGCGCACCGAGGCGGTTCATGGCTTCGGCCAAGGCTTCGTGAGCTTCCGGCGACAGGGCGCCCAGCGAGATACCGGCGGAGTCGAAGCGCTTGAGCACCGATTCCAGCGGCTCGACTTCGCTGATGTCCAGCGGCTTGTCGAGGGTCTTGACCTTGAACAGGTCGCGGATCATCGACACCGGACGGTTGTCCACCAGCGAGGTGTATTCCTTGAACTTGGCGTAGTCGCCCTGCTGCACGGCGGCTTGCAGAGTGTTGACCACGTCCGGGTTGTACGCGTGGTATTCGCCACCGTGGACGAACTTCAGCAGACCGCCCTGCTGGATCGGCTTGCGCGGACTCCAGGCTTCTGTGGCCAGTGCTTTCTGCTCGGCTTCGATGTCGACGAAACGCGCACCCTTGATGCGGCTCGGCACGCCACGGAAGCTCAGGTTGCAGACTTCTTCGGACAGACCGATGGCTTCGAACAGCTGCGCACCACGGTACGACGCGATGGTCGAGATGCCCATCTTCGACAGGATCTTCAACAGACCTTTGGTGATGCCTTTGCGGTAGTTCTTGAACACCTCGTAGAGGTCGCCCAGCACTTCACCGGTACGGATCAGGTCGCCCAGTACTTCGTACGCGAGGAACGGATAGACCGCCGACGCACCGAAGCCGATCAACACCGCGAAGTGGTGCGGATCGCGGGCGGTTGCGGTTTCCACCAGGATGTTGGAGTCGCAGCGCAGGCCTTTTTCGGTCAGGCGATGGTGCACCGCGCCAGTGGCCATCGAGGCGTGGATCGGAAGTTTGCCCGGAGCGATGTGGCGGTCGCTCAGGACGATCTGGGTACGACCGGCACGCACGGCTTCTTCAGCCTGATCGGCGACGTTGCGGATCGCCGCTTCGAGGCCGACGCTTTCGTCGTAGTTGAGGTCGATGATCTGCCGCTCGAAACCCGGGCGGTCGAGGTTCATCAGCGAACGCCACTTGGCCGGGGAAATGACCGGCGAGCTGAGGATCACGCGCGACGCGTGTTCCGGCGATTCCTGGAAGATGTTGCGCTCGGCACCGAGGCAGATTTCCAGCGACATCACGATCGCTTCACGCAGCGGGTCGATCGGCGGGTTGGTCACCTGCGCGAACTGCTGGCGGAAATAGTCGTACGGCGTGCGCACCCGCTGGGACAGCACGGCCATCGGCGTGTCGTCGCCCATCGAGCCAACGGCTTCGTAGCCTTGCTCGCCGAGCGGACGCAGTACCTGATCGCGCTCTTCGAACGTGACCTGATACATCTTCATGTATTGCTTGAGCTGATCGACGTCGTAGAAAGCCGAACCGTGATCGTTGTCTTCCATGGTCGCCTGGATGCGCAGGGCATTCTTGCGCAGCCATTGCTTGTACGGATGACGGGATTTCAGACGGTTGTCGATCGCATCGGTGTCGAGGATCTGGCCGGTTTCGGTGTCCACGGCGAGGATCTGGCCAGGACCGACACGGCCCTTGGCGATCACGTCCTGCGGCTGGTAGTTCCAGACGCCGATTTCCGAAGCGACAGTGATGAAACCGTTGGTGGTGGTGACCCAGCGCGCCGGACGCAGACCGTTACGGTCGAGCAGGCACACCGCGTAGCGGCCGTCGGTCATTACCACGCCGGCCGGGCCGTCCCACGGCTCCATGTGCATCGAGTTGTACTCGTAGAACGCACGCAGATCCGGGTCCATGGTTTCGACGTTCTGCCACGCTGGCGGAATGATCATCCGCACGCCACGGAACAGGTCGATGCCACCGGTGACCATCAGTTCGAGCATGTTGTCCATGCTCGAAGAGTCGGAACCGACACGGTTCACCAGCGGGCCGAGTTCTTCCAGATCCATCAGATCGTTGGTGAACTTGGTGCGACGGGCCTGGGCCCAGTTGCGGTTGCCGGTGATGGTGTTGATTTCGCCGTTGTGGGCGAGGAAGCGGAATGGCTGAGCCAGCGGCCATTTCGGCAGGGTGTTGGTGGAAAAGCGCTGGTGGAACACGCAGATCGCGGTTTGCAGGCGCTGGTCACCCAGGTCCGGATAGAACGCGGCCAGGTCGGCCGGCATCATCAGGCCTTTATAGATGATGGTCTTGTGGGAAAAGCTGCAGATGTAGTGGTCGGTGTCGGCGGCGTTGGCCACGGACGAACGACGACGGGCGCTGAACAGCTTGACCGCCATGTCCTGATCGCTCAGGCCTTCGCCGCCGATGTACACCTGCTCGATCTGCGGCAGGCGCTCAAGAGCCAGGCGGCCGAGGACGCTGGTGTCGATCGGCACTTTGCGCCAGCCGATCAGTTGCAGGCCTTCGGCCAGGATCTCGCGGTTCATGTTCTCGCGAGCGGCTTCGGCCTTGGCCGGATCCTGGTTAAAGAAGACCATGCCCACGGCATATTGCTTGGGCATCTCGACGCTGAAGGTTTCCTGGGCAATGGCGCGCAGGAAGGCGTCGGGTTTTTGAATCAGCAGACCGCAACCGTCACCGGTCTTGCCGTCGGCATTAATCCCACCGCGGTGGGTCATGCAGGTCAGGGCCTCGATGGCCGTTTGCAATAGGGTATGACTGGGTTCGCCCTGCATATGGGCTATCAGACCGAAACCGCAGTTATCCTTGAATTCATCTGGTTGGTACAGACCTGCTTTCATAGACACTTTCTCACCAGGCTGCCTCTTTTCGAGGCAAATTTCTTTTCAATTCAACCACTTGCATCTCGCGCCGAACGTACGCCGGCTTTGCGGGGGGCAAAAGGGTGGTCATTGTACACAGCGACACAGACGCTCACAAATTTGACGACGAAATGTCGCAAATCTATGTCGCATTTGTGAAAGGTTTAAAGCGATCTGCTGTGCTAGTCAAAACTTTTTTAATTCTGACCGCAACGACTCAAAGACTACTGTGACGCAGACACCACAAGGCACGCGGTCTGTAGAGACGGCGCGCACTTGTAGAAATTTTGAGGTGCTTGGAGAGGCGGCCTGGGTAAGGCCGCCGAATCTTCAGCGAGTTGTTGCCAGTTCCTGTTGGACGCTGGCGACAGTGCGAGGCCAAGGTTTACCAGCCTGAACCTTCGCTGGCAAGGCCTTGATGGCAGAAACGGCCGCATCACGATTGGCAAAGCTGCCATAGGTGATCACGTAGAGCGGCTTGCCGTTGAGGACTTTCTTGAAATAACGGTACTCGCCGCCCTGCTCCTTGACGAAGCTTTGCGCAGCGGCTTCGGAGCTGGTGCCGAGGATCTGCACCACGTAGTTGCCCGGGGCCTGGCCGGCGTACCAGCTGCCACCGGCGGCCTTGGCGACGGTGACCGGCTTCTCGGCAGCTTTCTCGGCAGGTTTGGCCGCAGCGACAGGCTTGGCAGGCGCCGGAGCTGGCTTGGCGACTGGCGCAGCCGGAGCAGGCGCTGGCTTGGCCGTGGCAACCTGGGTCGGTGCCGGTGTCGGTTTGGCCGCAGGGACCGGAACCGGAGTCGGCGCAGGACCGGCCGGCACACCGACCGGTGGCGCAGACGTGGTTACGGTTGGCGGCGTGTTGCTCGAGCCTTCCAGCGGTACGCCATCGTCACCTTCGGTGATCCCGCCGGCCGCTTCGGCCAATGGCTTACGCATGACCGGTTGCGAATTACCGACCAGCGGCAACGGCATCGGCTGGGTGTTACCGGCGAACTCCACGTTCGGCGCGCCACCCTGACCCAATGGCAGTTGAGCCTGTTCATTGGCCGGTGCGCCGGTAGTCGGCGCCTTGTTGCGACCGGGCATCAGCCAGGCGGCAGCGACCGCCACCACGACAACGGCGGAAATCGCCAATACGTGTTTCTTCGGCATGTTGAACCCCATACTTGGACGCTTCACCGCAGAGCGGCTGGCAATCATGACTTCGATCAGTGCATCGCGAGCGACCTGGTTGATGTTACCGGGCCAACCCTCGGAGCTTTCGTGAATATCAGAGATCTGATCCGCGGTGAAAAGTTCGACACCACGGCCGGCACCTTCGAGCCGCTGGTCGAGATACTCGCGGGTTTCTTCTTCGGTGTACGGCTGCAATTCGATGACGTGAAAGCGCTCTTCTTCAAGGTGCAGGGCCTCGAGCTGGGCGATCAGCGACGACTCACCGAACAGGAACACATGGGGACGGCCTTCCGGTGCGCCAGCGCCCAAAGCCATCAGGGCTTCGAGGGCGGACTCGTCAAGCTGCTCGGCGTCATCCACCAGCAGGTAGACTTCCTGGCCGGTCAACGCCAGTTGCACCACCTGATCGAGGATCGCCCCGACTTCGGCCTGGGCCACATTCAGCGCCTGAGCAACCTGACGCAGCACACCGGCCGCATCGCCAGCACCTCGGGCCGAAACGACAACACTCTGAACCGACTGCTTGTTGGTGCTCGCCACCAGCGCCTGGCGCAGCAACGTCTTGCCGCTGCCCTGAGGGCCGGTGACCACCAGCAGCAACTGGCTGTAACGCGCCAGGTGATGCAGTTGACCCAGCACCGGCTTGCGCTGGGCCGGGAAGAATTTGAAGCCCGGAACCCGTGGAGCGAAAGGGTCATGACTTAACTGGAAATGGCCGAGGAACGCCTCGTCGGCATGCAAACTAGTCATCGGAATCTTATTAACCTTTAAGCTGAGCCAGAGCGCGGTAATCCGCTCCCAGCGTGGCCTGTAGAACCTCTTTCGGATAATCGTCGGTCACTACCGCTTCGCCCATCCGGCGCAGCAGCACCAGGCGCAGACGACCGTCGATCACTTTTTTGTCAATTGCCATGTGTTCGAGAAAATCGGCTTCGGTCATTTCTTCCGGCGGAACCACCGGCAGGCCGGCACGCTGGAACAGACGAATGCCGCGATCACGCTCCTGCTCGCTGATCCAGCCGAGGCGCGCGGACATCTCCATCGCCATTACCGTGCCAGCAGCGACCGCTTCCCCGTGCAACCAGACACCATAGCCCATGTGGGTTTCGATGGCGTGGCCGAAGGTGTGGCCGAGGTTGAGCGTGGCACGTACACCGGTTTCCTTCTCATCGGCGCCGACCACTGCAGCCTTGGCCGCGCAGGAGCGTTCGATGGCATAGGTCAGGGCTTTCTGGTCCAGTGCACGCAGGGCATCGACGTTGTCTTCGAGCCAGGTCAGGAACGGCTCGTCGCAGATCAGGCCGTACTTGATGACTTCCGCCAGGCCTGCGGACAGCTCGCGCGCTGGCAGGGTTTTCAGGGACGCCGTATCGATCAGCACCACGTTCGGCTGATAGAAGGCGCCGACCATGTTCTTGCCCAGCGGATGGTTGATGCCGGTCTTGCCGCCCACCGACGAATCGACCTGGGACAGCAGCGTGGTAGGAATCTGGATGAAATCGACGCCGCGCTGGTAGCAGGCGGCTGCAAAACCGGCCATGTCGCCGATCACACCGCCACCGAGGGCAATCACCGTGGTGCGACGGTCATGACGGGCGGTCAGCAGACCGTCGAAGATCAGTTGCAGGGTTTCCCAGTTCTTGAAGGCTTCGCCGTCCGGCAGCACCACGGAAACCACCGAAAACTGCGACAGGCTGCGGGTCAGACGCTCGAGATAGAGCGGCGCAACGGTCTCGTTGGAGATGATTGCCACTTGCCGTCCATGGATGTGCGGCGCCAGCAATTCAGGCTGATCCAACAGTCCTTCGCCAATATGAATCGGGTAGCTGCGCTCGCCTAGATCGACCTTGAGTGTCTGCATGTGTCCCCACAGTGAAGATGGAAGCAGGCGTCCTGCCTTGAATTATCGGATGTCCCCGGTCTTGAGAGGTGTGACGCCGCTTGCGTGCGATCCGCCACAACCCTCGACAGGACGCCGAGGATAGCGCATTTCGGGCGGCGCTTTAACGGGGTGGAAGTTGCGCCAGACGGTCAAGAATGTCGAGTACCACCATGCGTGGCGGCCGCTCGTCGGTTTCCACCACCAGATCGGCGATTTCCCGATAAAGCGGATCGCGGATCGCCAGCAGGTCGCGCAGGGTTTTCTCGGGATTGGCCGTGCGCAGCAGCGGGCGATTGCGGTCGCGGGAGGTGCGGCCGACCTGCTGTTCGACGGAGGCGTGCAGATACACCACCCTCCCGCCCTCGTGCAGGGCCTTGCGGTTGGCATCGCGCATCACCGCGCCGCCGCCCGTCGCCAGCACTACGCCGTCGAACGCGCACAGCTCGGCGATCATCGCCTGCTCACGATCACGAAAACCGGGCTCGCCTTCCTTGTCGAAGATCCACGGGATATTGGCGCCCGTACGCAGTTCAATTTCCTTGTCGGAATCCTTGAACGGCAGGCGCAGCTCTTTGGCCAGTAATCGGCCGATGGTGCTTTTTCCAGCGCCCATCGGTCCTACAAGAATCAAATTTCGCACAGAATCAACGACTCACAGCAATCGCCTGGTTATTCATGATACGCGGAGTGAGGAATACCAGCAGCTCGGATTTTTTCTCCGAAACCACATCACGCCGGAAAAGGCGGCCAAGATACGGCACATCGCCAAGAAATGGCACCTTATCTACGACCTTGCTTTGAGTATTTGAGAAAACCCCGCCAATCACGATGGTCTCGCCGTCGTTCACCAGCACCTTGGCGTTGACCTCGTTTTTCTTGATCGGCGGTACATCCTGCACCTTGTTCAGGTAGTCCGGCTCATCCTTGGTGACCTTCACCTCCATGATGATCCGGTTGTCCGGGGTGATTTGCGGCGTGACCTCCAGCGACAGCGAGGCCTCCTTGAACGACACCGACGTAGCGCCGCTGGAGCTGGCTTCCTGATACGGAATCTCGGTGCCCTTGAGGATTTTCGCGGTCTCCTTGTCGGAGGTGACCACCTTGGGTTGCGAGACGATTTCACCGTTGCCGGTCTTTTCCATCGCCGTCAGTTCAAGATCCAGCAGGACGTTGTCGGTGATGAACGCGATGCCGATCCCGGAGGTGTTGTTGACCGTGCCCATATCGACGAACGGCGAGTTGGTGCTGGTGCTGCCCGGCGTACCGATGGTGGTCGACGAACCATTGCTGACCCCGGAAGTGTTCCAGTTGCCCTTGTTCTGGATCGACCCGCCCCAGCGCACACCCAGGCTCTTGTCGTAATCGACGTTGGCCTCGACGATCCGCGCCTCGATCATCACCTGACGCACCGGGATATCCAGTTGCGCCACAATCCGCCGCAGCTCGTCGAGGCGATCCTGGGTCTGGTAGGCGATGATGTTGTTGGTGCGCTCGTCGACAGTGATCGATCCCCGCTCATCGACCTTCGCCTCGGCGCTGGTGACCGACTGGAACAGCTTGGCGATGTCCGCAGCCTTGGCGTAGTTCACTTGCAGCAGTTCACGGCGCAGCGGCGCCAGTTCGGCGATCTGCTTCTGCGACTCCAGTTCCTGCCGTTCGCGGGCGGCGATTTCATCCGCCGGCGCCACCAGCAACACGTTGCCGACCTTGCGTTTGTCCAGGCCTTTGGTCTTGAGCACCAGATCCAGCGCCTGATCCCACGGTACGTTTTGCAGGCGCAAGGTGATCCCGCCCTGCACCGTATCGCTGGCCACCAGGTTGAGATTGGTGAAGTCCGCGATCAGTTGCAGCACCGAACGCACGTCGATGTCCTGGAAATTCAACGAAAGCTTTTCACCGCTGTAGCTGTTGCGGTCGGCGTTGCGCTTTTGCAGGTCGTCGATGGTCAGCGGACGGATACTCACCGTCAGCTTGTTGTCGGTCTGGTAGGTGGAATAGTCGAACGTACCGCCGGGCTCGACGGTGATGGTCGCCCGATCCCCGCTGACGCCAGCGTTGACGAACTGCACCGGGGTGGCGAAATCCTTGACGTCGAGACGCACCCGCAACGGCTCGGGCAACTGGGTGCGGGCGAAATTGAGGATGATCTTGCCGTCGTGCTCCTGAATGTCCGGCGCGATGGTCGGGTCGGACAGGTCGATGACCACATTGCCCTCTCCCGCCGTGCCGCGCTGGAAGTCCACGCCACGAATCGCCCTGGCGACTGGCGCGTAAGTCCGCGCCGGCGCTGCCACCGGCGTGGCACGCGGTGTCTTCGCGGCAGGTCGCGGTGCACTGGCCTTGGTGCCCTGCCCGACCACCACGAACAGCGTGTTGCCCTCAACCCGGGCGTCATACGGCGCCAGTTGCGTCAGGTTGATGATCAACCGGGTACGGTCATTGGCCTCGACCACCGTGGCAGAGCGCGCATTGCCGCTACCGAGGTCGCGGGTCTTGGTCGCGAGCTGGCTGGCCACCCCCGGCAGGTCGAGGGCGATCCGCGCCGGCGAGTCGGTGGTGTAACCCTTGGGCTGCGGCGGCGGGCCGTCGAACGACAGCTTCAGCTCGACGCGATCACCCGGCAGCGCGGCAACGTCCAGCGTCTTCAGGTTGGCTGCGTGAACCATCGGTGAAAGCAGCGCTATCCATAGCGAAAAACCGAGGGTGGAGAAAATCCTGTTCATTGTTCGACTTCCACTATGAGTGCTCTTTCAAAGGAATGGTGCGCGGCCGCTCCAGCCAGGCGCCTTCGCCATCGGGAACGATTTCGACCACATCGACCTGGGACGCGCTGATCGCGACGATGCGTCCGTCGTTGCGCCCCAGGTAATCGCCGACTTTCAGCCGGTGCACCCCGCCCGCCCCGCGCAGCAGCGCAAAGGAACCGGAGGCATTGGAAATCGTGCCGACCATCTCGAACTGCTCGATGTTGAAACCTTCGAGGTATTGCTTGACCCGGTTCGGGTCCGGCTTGACGTTGCGTGAGCCGTGCTGCTGCCCGGCCAGATCGACCCGTACCTGACGCGAGAAAGGACTGCGCAGGTTGGACGCGCTGTAGGTGAACGTCGGGTAGGAACGAAAGGTCGGCGTCGGCTCGATCTTGCCCGGCGGCCGCAGACGCACTTCATTCATGTAGGCGTCGAGATCGCCGAAGTCGTTGCCGCCGCAACCGCTCAGCCCCAGCATCAATGCCGACAACAGAAGAAAACGGATCGGGCTCATTTTTGCAGCCCCTTGTCGTTGTAGCGGTACGTCTTGGCGAGGATGCTCATGCGCAACTTGGTCCCGCCTTCCGGGTTGGCCGGCGCCAGCTCGAAGTCGTGCAGCGTGACGATCCGCGGCAACCCGGCCACGCCGCTGACGAAGGTGGCGAGGTCGTGATAGGCGCCCGTGACAGTGATCTGGATCGGCAATTCGATGTAGAACTGCTGCGTCACCTCCGGCAACAGCTTGATCTCCTCGAACTCAAGACCACTGCCCAGCCCGGTGCGCGTGATGTCTTCCAGCAATCCCGGCACTTCGGTGTCACTGGGCAATTGCCGCAACAGCACGCCGAACGAGTTCTCCATCTCCTTCATCTGCTGGGTGTACAGCTCCAGATTGGCCGCCATGTGCGCCTTGCTGGAGAACTGCTCCTTGAGCGTGGCTTCTTCCGTGCGTTTGGTTTCGAGCTCGCTTTCCATGTCGCTGACGAAAAAGTTGTAGCCCAGGGCCAGCACCAGAATCATCAGCAGCGCCCCGGCCAGGCCTTTCACGGCCGGCGGCCAGGAGCCGATGTTGCTCGTATCCAGGTCGTTGAAGTCGATATTGCGCAGGCTGGCCAGCCATTCGGACGGTTTCATTGATCGTCCTCCAGGTTTTTCGGCCGGGTCTGATGGACAGTCAACTGGAACACGTTGGCCTGATCCAGTTGCCCCGCCGTGGTTGCCTTGACCTCGTTCAACGTCGGCGCATCGAACCAGTCGGACGCCTCGAGATTGCGCATCAGGTCGGAGACCCGGTTGTTCGATTCCGCCGCACCGCTGATCGACAGCGTCTTGCCGACCATCTTCACGCTGGTGAAATAGACGCCGTCGGGCAGGGTCCGCGCCAGTTGATCGAAGATCCGCCCGCTGACCTGCCGGTTGCCCTGCAGGTCCTGGATGATGCGCATGCGCTCCACCAGTTGCTGGCGACGCGCCTTGAGTTCGCTGATCTGCTTGATCCGCTCATCGACCACGGCAATCTGCTTGCCGATGTAATCGTTGCGCGCCTGCTGATGTTCGATGGCCGTGCTGAAAACCTGCGCGGCAATGAATACCGCGCCGACCGAACCGACCACCACGCCGGTCAGGGTCAGCAGAAAGCGTTTGCGCCGTTCTTCGCGGCGCTCCTCGCGCCAGGGGAGAAGGTTGATCCGCGCCATCAGTCGAAACTCCTGAGCGCGAGCCCGCAGGCAATCATCAGGGCCGGCGCATCACTGGCCAGGGCCCCGGCGTTGACCTTGCTGCTCAAGGCCATGTCGGAAAACGGATTGGCGACCTGGGTCGGGGTGCCGAGGCGCTCTTCGATCAGCCGGTCCAGCCCCGGTACCGACGCCGTGCCACCGGCCAGCAGAATGTGATCGACCGCGTTGTACTGGCCGGAAGCAAAGAAGAACTGCAGGGAACGTGACACCTGTTGCACCAGCGCCTCGCGAAACGGCTGCAGGACCTCGCCGACATAATCGTCCGGCAGACCGCCCTGCTTCTTGGCCAGCCCTGCCTGTTCGAGGGTCAGGCCATAGCGGCGCTGGATTTCCTCGGTGAGCTGGCGACCACCGAAGAGCTGTTCGCGGGTGTAGATGATCCGCCCGTTGTGCAGGACGCTGAGGGTGGTCATGGTCGCGCCGATATCGACCACCGCAACGGTCAGGCGCTCCTGCGAGGCCGCCAGTTGCGTGGCCAACAGGCCAAACGAGCGCTCCAGTGCATAGGCCTCGACATCCACCACTCGGGCCGTCAGGCCGGCCAGGGCCAGCGCCGCCTCACGGACTTCGACGTTTTCCTTGCGACAGGCGGCCAGCAGCACGTTGACCCGCTCGGGGTTGCGCGGCGAAACGCCCTGGACTTCGAAGTCGATGGCGACTTCGTCCAGCGGGTAGGGAATGTATTGGTCGGCTTCGATCTTGAGCTGGTTTTCCAGCTCGTCGTCGGACAGCCCGGCGTCCATTTCGATGACCTTGGTGATCACCGCCGAGCCGGCCACCGCCACCGCCACGCTCTTGAGACCGGTGCGCGCCTTGGCCAGTACCCGGGACAGGGCATGCCCGACGCCCTCAAGTTCGGCGATGTTCTTCTCGACCACGGCATTGGCCGGCAACGGCTCCACCGCGTACGCCTCGACCCGGTAGCGCTCCCCCTGGCGACTGAGCTCCAGCAGCTTCACCGAAGTGGAGCTGATATCGATCCCCAGCAACGTATTGGTCTTTTTATTGAAGAGTCCTAGCACTACCAATTCCCTATGACTTTCCGTGAGTTACGGACTCTGTAATGCGCATTGCGTTCCCTCGCCCCGTCTTGACAGAAGCGCAAATGACGCCCCCAGCGGAAAAGTGCTTATAATGCCCAGCGATTTTTTCCGCTTTTTACTGCCGGCGCGGGCCGTTCTGTGTGTTCCCGGAACCCTGTCGCCCAATTCATTCTTTGCCCTGGATGTCCAAAAGCCTTGATTCGTCTGCTGAAATTCTTCGGTTGGTCCATCGTCGCCGTTTTCTGCGGACTGCTTTTAGTTCTCAGCGGCGCGTTTCTTTACCTTAGTCCGGGTTTGCCATCTGTGGAGGCGCTGAGAAGCATTCAGTTGCAGATTCCGCTCCGGGTCTACAGCAGCGACAACAAGTTGATCGCAGAATTTGGCGAAATGCGCCGTACTCCGATCCGTTTCGCCGACATTCCCCCCAATTTCATCAATGCGTTACTAAGTGCTGAAGACGACAACTTCGCCAATCACTATGGCGTCGATCCGAGCAGCCTGATGCGTGCCGCGACCCAACTGGTCAAGAGCGGGCACATCCAGTCCGGCGGCAGCACCATCACCATGCAGGTGGCGAAGAACTTCTTCCTGACCAGCGAACGCAGCTTCTCGCGCAAGACCACGGAAATCCTTCTGGCCCTGCAGATCGAACGCCAGCTGACCAAGGACGAGATCCTTGAGCTGTACGTGAACAAGATTTATCTGGGCAACCGCGCCTACGGCATCGAGGCGGCGGCGCAGGTGTATTACGGCAAGTCGATCCGCGAGGTCAGCCTGGCGCAGATGGCGATGATCGCCGGCCTGCCTAAGGCTCCGTCGCGCTTCAACCCGCTGGCCAACCCGGCGCGCAGCAAGGAGCGTCGCGACTGGATCCTCGGGCGCATGTACAAGCTCGGCAAGATCACCGAAGCCGACTACACCGCTGCCATCAACGAGCCGCTGAACGCCAGCTACCACGTGCCGACCCCGGAAGTGAACGCGCCGTACATCGCCGAGATGGCCCGCGCCGAAATGGTCGGCCGCTATGGCAGCGACGCCTATACCGAAGGTTTCCGCGTCACCACCACGGTGCCGAGCAACCTGCAGGAAATGGCCAACACCGCGCTGCACGAAGGCCTGATGACCTACGACCAGCGTCACGGCTACCGTGGTCCTGAATCGCGCCTGCCGGGCAAGACCCGCGAAGCCTGGGCCATCGAGCTGACCAAGCAACGCACCATCAGCAGCCTCGAACCGGCCATCGTTACCCAGGTCGACAAGAACGGCCTGCAAGTGCTGACCCGCACCGGTGAAGAGCATGTGGCGTGGGACACCATGAAATGGGCCCGTCCGTTCCTCAATACCAACAGCATGGGCGCCGCGCCGCGTCAGCCATCGGATGTCGCGCAGGTCGGCGATCTGGTGCGCGTACAGCGCCAGCCGAACAACTCGCTGAAATTCAGCCAGATTCCACAGGCCCAGGGCGCGCTGGTGTCGCTGGATCCGCAGAACGGCGCAATCCGCTCGCTGGTCGGCGGTTTCGCCTTCGAGCAGAGCAACTACAACCGCGCCATGCAGGCCAAGCGTCAGCCGGGTTCGAGCTTCAAGCCATTCGTCTACAGTGCCGCACTGGATAATGGCTACACCGCCGCCACGCTGGTCAACGACGCGCCGATCGTGTTCGTCGACGAGTATCTGGACAAGGTCTGGCGTCCGAAGAACGACACCAACACCTTCCTCGGCCCGATCCGCCTGCGCGAAGCGCTGTACAAGTCGCGCAACCTGGTTTCGATCCGCCTGCTGCAGGCGATGGGCGTAGGCAAGACCATCGACTACATCACCCGCTTCGGCTTCAACAAGCAGGACCTGCCGCCAAACCTGTCCCTGGCGCTGGGCACCGCGACCCTGACCCCGATGGAAATCGCCACCGGCTGGAGCACCTTCGCCAACGGCGGCTACAAGATCACTCCGTACATCATCGACAAGATCGAAAGCCGCAACGGCGACACGCTGTTCGTCGCCAACCCGCCGACCGTGCCACAAGGCGCCTCGGCCACTGACGGCATCGCGGCGCCGGCCAGCCAGTCGTTCACCGTCAACGCCGCACCGGTGCCGGGCGAAGCGCCGGGTGCTGCAGCGGTGCCACAAGCGCCGGCAGTCGCCGAGCGCATCGTCGATGGCCGCACCACCTACATCCTCAACAGCATGCTGCAGGACGTGATCAAGCTCGGCACCGGTCGTCGCGCACTGGCCATGGGCCGCAGCGACATCGCAGGCAAAACCGGTACTACCAACGAATCCAAGGATGCGTGGTTCTCCGGTTACAACGCCGATTACGTGACTACGGTCTGGACCGGTTTCGACCAGCCGGAAAGCCTCGGTCGCCGGGAGTTCGGCGGCACCGTGGCGCTGCCGATCTGGATGAACTACATGAGCGCCGCGCTCAAGGACAAGCCGCCGCATGTCCAGCCGGAACCGGAAGGCATCCTCAGCCTGCGGGTAGACCCGGTCAGTGGCCGCGCAGCCTCGCCGAGCACACCAGGCGCCTACTTCGAGCTGTTCAAGGCCGAAGACACGCCGCCGTCGGTCAACGAGATCGGCAACGGCACGGCACCGGGCAGCCCGCTGCCGGCGGACGAACAGGCGCCGATCGATCTGTTCTAGAAAAGCAGCCAGAAGTTTCGAGCTGCAAGCCAAAAGCAAAAGCCGTACTCGGCGCTTTTAACTCGCAGCTTGTAGCTTGTAACTTGAAGGCCATAAAAAAACCCAGCGCTTGGCTGGGTTTTTTATGGCCGGCTGCTCTTAACCGTTGAACACGTCATCCACGCTTTTCAGCGGGTAGTTCTTCGGATACGGCAGGGTCGCTACGCCGGTCTCGATCGCAGCCTTGGCCACGGCGTCGGAGATCACGGTGATCAGGCGCTTGTCCATTGGCTTCGGAATGATGTACTCACGACCGAATTCCAGGGAGATACCGCCGTAGGCGTCGCAGACTTCCTGAGGAACCGGCAGCTTGGCCAGTTCGCGCAGGGCGTTGGCGGCAGCGATCTTCATTTCTTCGTTGATGCGCTTGGCGCGAACGTCCAGGGCACCGCGGAAGATGAACGGGAAGCCCAGCACGTTGTTGACCTGGTTCGGGTAGTCCGAACGGCCGGTGGCCATGATCACGTCGTTGCGGGTGGCGTGAGCCAGTTCCGGGGAGATTTCCGGATCCGGGTTGGAGCAGGCGAAGACGATCGGGTTGGCCGCCATGCGCTTGAGTTGCTCGGCGCTCAGCAGGTTCGGGCCCGACAGGCCGACGAATACGTCAGCACCTTCGATGGCGTCGTCCAGGGTGCGCTTCTCGGTCGCGTGGGCGAACACAGCCTTGTACTGGTTCAGGTCGTCACGGCCAGCGTGGATCACGCCGGTACGGTCGATCATGAAGATGTTCTCGACCTTGGCGCCCATGCTCACCAGCAGTTTCATGCAGGAGATGGCGGCAGCGCCGGCGCCCAGGCAGACGATCTTGGCTTCGCCGAGGGTTTTGCCAGCGATTTCCAGAGCGTTGATCATGCCCGCAGCGGTCACGATCGCGGTGCCGTGCTGGTCATCGTGGAATACCGGAATGTCGCACTGTTCGATCAGAGCGCGTTCGATCTCAAAGCACTCAGGCGCCTTGATGTCTTCCAGGTTGATGCCACCGAAGGTGATGGAAATGCGTTTTACGGTGTCGATGAAGGCTTGCGGGCTTTCGGAGTCGACTTCGATGTCGAAGACGTCGATGCCGGCGAAGCGCTTGAACAGCACGCCTTTACCTTCCATCACTGGCTTGGAAGCCAGTGGGCCGAGGTTACCCAGGCCCAGAATCGCGGTGCCATCGGAAATGACTGCAACCAGGTTGCCCTTGCCGGTGTACTTGTAGGCCAGTTCAGGATCGCGGGCGATCTCGCGCACTGGTTCAGCTACGCCGGGGCTGTAGGCCAGCGACAGGTCGCGGGCGGTAGCAGTGGCCTTGGTGAGCTCGACACTCAGCTTTCCTGGACGAGGATTGGCGTGATATTCGAGAGCGGCAGTTTTCAGATCAGACATTTTGGCATTCCGCTTTTTACTGTTGGACAGACTGGTCAGCGAGGATACGCGCCTCGCAAAGTCCCCACAAGACTGCCCGGTCACCCGTGTCAAGCGCCCTGCCCTACGACTTTGGGCCAAGAGCCACGGCGCACAAGGGCTAGACTGTTCACAATCGGCTGAAAAAATGTCTACAACTTTTTCTTCAGCGGGACGATTGCAACATTGAAGGGTCGGTCAGCGGCAACAGCCAGCGAGCCTGACCGGGTTTCAATCCGCCCCGTCGTGAGCGGTCGACCACCCAGCCCCGAGCCTCGATCTGCCTGCCCTTCAGCGCTTGCAGGGCGTTGCCATCAAAACGCTCCAGCAGATTGGGTGCAACGCGCAGTACAAGCTTGTCCTGCAACTCGATCCAGATTCCGCCACGATTGCGCTGAACCTTGCTCACACGCCCGCTGACGATGGCGAAACCCGGGCGTTCGATCTGCTCCGCTTTCAGTACAGGCGAGCGCTTCCACAAGCCAAGCCCGGCCTGCCGCGCGCTGCGCTCGGCGGCTTGCTGACAATCGACAAGATCGACATTCGGTGCCACCGCGACCTGGAATCCAAGGCCATCGGCGAGCATTTGCGCTTCGAGACTGGCGCCGCTGACGCTGTAGAGGTGGGCAAGCGTACGCCCGTAATGGTCTTTTGCTTGCGCGCCGAGGCGCAAACCAACCCGTCCGCCACTGTCTGCCACCAAGGCTTCCAGGCGTTTGCGCGCGGCCACGGCAAACGGTTCGTCGCTGCGCCCCTGCTTGCCCAGCTCAGGCGTGTTGAGGCCGATCAGGCGTACGCTGCGGCCGTCACTCAGGCGCACCGTGTCGCCATCGACAACTCGCTGAACCACCACGCTCGATAGCCCCGAGGGCATCGGGCAGAAGGCCTGGGCGCCGGACAGCCAAATCGCGGACACAAAAAAGGCGCCCACAAGGGACGCCTTTTTCATCAGTCTGGAGAAGCCGATATGACTTTCCAAAATGATCAGCCTCAGGCTTTTTTGCCGACGCCGAAAGTAGCGAAACGGTCTGCGAACTTCTGCACACGGCCGCCGGTGTCCAGAGTCTTCTGCTTACCGGTGTAGAACGGGTGGCATTCGTTGCAAACGTCGATCGCCAGGGCTTTGCCGAAGGTCGAACGGGTTTCGAACTTGTTGCCGCAGCTGCAAGTTACTGCAACTTCTGGGTAATTCGGATGGATATCGGCTTTCATGGTGTTTTCCTCAGCTGGCGTGCCGCCATCCAACACGATTGTTGAATACCGCACGTAATTAGGCCGCGGATTCTACCAGACAATGCCAATCACGCAAGCTGTCGCTGAGACCGACCGTCTGCTAGGCTCCGGCCCTTCTTTACCCACACGCCCATTGAGATCCCCCCGCGTGCCCGACGCCATTCTGCGCCTCGCCCTGCCTTCGCCCCTGCGCCGCCTGTTCGACTATCGGGCCCCGGCCGGTGTGCTGCGCTCGCAGTTGCAACCGGGCATGCGCCTGCGGGTGCCGTTCGGTCGGCGGGAGATGATCGGGATTCTGGTGGAAGTCACTGACACCAGTGAAGTGCCGGTAGAGAAACTCAAACCGGCGCTGGCCCTGCTCGACGCCACGGCGCCGCTGCCGACGGCATTGTTCAAGCTGTGCCTGTGGACCGCCCAGTATTACCAGCACAGCCTCGGCGACACCCTGAGCTGGGCACTGCCGGTGCTGCTGCGTCAGGGCGAACTTGCCGAAGCCCGCCAGGAACGCTTCTGGTCCGCCGCCCCCGGCGCCAGCCTCGATGACCCGCGCATCGCCCGCGCCCCGCGCCAGCGAGAAGCCCTGGCAACGCTGGCCCAGCACCCTCATGGCGTCGCCCATCAGTTGCTGAGCAAACTGATGCTGAGCAAGGACAGCCTCGATCTGCTGCTGGCCAAGGATCTGGTGCAGGTCGAAGTGCGCCGCCATGCCCCCGGCGCGCGCCACGAACACTGGTTGGCCCAGCCCGAGCTGCCGCTCAACAGCGAGCAACGCGCCGCGTACGAGGCGATTCGCGCCGGATTCGACAGTTATCACGCGTTCCTGCTGGCCGGGGTCACCGGCAGCGGCAAGACCGAAGTCTATTTGCAGTTGATCCGCGAAACCCTCGAGGCCGGCAAGCAGGCACTGGTGCTGATCCCGGAGATCAACCTCGGCCCGCAGACCCTGGCCCGTTTCGAACAACGTTTCAATGCGCGCATCGCCCTGCTGCACTCGGCGGTCAATGACCGCGATCGCCTCGATGCCTGGCTCGCTGCCCGGGACGGCGAAGCCGACATTATTATCGGCACCCGCTCGGCGCTGTTCACCCCGATGAAAAATCCGGGGCTGATCATCATCGACGAAGAACACGACGGCTCCTATAAACAGCAGGAAGGCCTGCGCTACCACGCGCGGGATCTGGCGCTGGTGCGCGCGCGGCAGGAAAACATTCCGATCGTGCTCGGCTCCGCGACGCCATCGCTGGAAAGCCTGCACAACGCCTACACCGGACGGTACGGACTCCTGCGCCTGAACGAACGGGCCGGCGGCGCCAAACAGCCACGCTTCCTGCGTCTGGATGTGAAAAGTCGCCCACTGGACAGCGGCATTTCCGGGCCGATGCAGCAAGCCATCGGCCAGACCCTCGCCGCCGGCCAGCAGGTGCTGGTGTTCCTCAACCGCCGGGGGTTTGCCCCGACCCTGCTGTGCCACGATTGCGGCTGGATGTCTGAGTGCCAGCGCTGCGATGCGCGGATGACCGTGCACCAGCGCTACGGCGAGCTGCGCTGCCACCACTGTGGTTACGTCGAGCGCGTGCCGCGCCAGTGCCCGAAGTGCAACAAGGTCGATCTGCGGCCGGTGGGCGCTGGCACCGAGCGGGCCGAGGAACGGCTGGCGATTCTGTTCCCGGACTATCCGGTACTGCGCGTTGATCGCGACAGCACGTCGCGCAAAGATGCGATGAACCAGTTGTTCGCCACCATTCAGAAAGGCCAGCCGTGCATCCTGGTCGGCACTCAGATGCTGGCCAAGGGTCACCACTTCCCCCGCGTCACTCTGGTGTCGATCCTCGATGCCGACGGCGGACTCTTCTCCGGCGACTTCCGCGCCAGCGAGCGCATGGCGCAGCTGATCGTGCAGGTTGCCGGGCGCGCCGGGCGGGCGGAAGAGCCGGGCAAGGTGATCATCCAGACCCATCTGGCCGACCATCCTTTATTGGTACAACTGACCGAACAGGGTTACTTCGCCTTCGCCGAACAGGCCCTGAGCGAACGCCGTGCCGCCGGCCTGCCGCCGTTCGCTCATCTGGCGCTGCTGCGCGCCGAAGCGCACAAACCGGGGCAGGCCGAGGGCTTTCTCGATGAAGCCTGCAGCGAGGCCGAGCGTTTACTGGCCGAACAGAACTTGAGCGGCATTGAACTGCTGGGGCCGGTGCCGGCACCGATGGAACGCCGGGCCGGACGCTTCCGCGCGCAACTGCTGCTGCAGGCCACGGCCCGGGCGCCGCTGCACCGGTTGCTGGCGAGCTGGCTGCTGGTGCTGGAGCAGATGCCGAGCGGCCGGGCGGTGCGCTGGTCGCTGGATGTCGATCCGGTGGATCTGTACTGACCGGGCAAAACCGCTCGAATTGTCACCACACATCCGCATCCTGCCTGCTAAGGTTGGCAAGCCCGTCTTCGCAACGGATAATGCCCAGTTTTTCCACCCGCGCATCGATGCGCCGCCGCGCTTGCGGTCGAAAGAGAAGACCATGAAAGACACCATTCGCCAGCTGATCCAACAAGCCCTCACCCAACTCGTCAACGAAGGTGTGTTGCCTGAAGGCCTGACGCCGGCGATCCAGGTGGAAAACGCCCGGGACAAGACCCACGGCGATTTCGCCAGCAACATCGCCATGATGCTGGCCAAGCCTGCGGGCATGAAGCCGCGTGACCTGGCGGAAAAAATCATCGCCGCCCTGCCGGCTGACGAGAACGTCACCAAAGCCGAAATCGCCGGCCCAGGCTTCATCAACTTCTTCCAGAACACCCAGGCGCTGGCCTCGCGCCTCGACGCCGCCCTGGCCGACGCTCACGTTGGCGTGCGCAAGGCCGGCCCGGCGCAACGCACCGTGGTCGACCTGTCGGCACCGAACCTGGCCAAAGAGATGCACGTCGGCCACTTGCGCTCGACCATCATCGGCGACGGCGTGGCCCGTGTGCTGGAGTTCCTCGGCGATACCGTGATCCGTCAGAACCACGTCGGCGACTGGGGCACCCAGTTCGGCATGCTGATGGCGTATCTGCAGGAAAACCCGATCACCAGCGACGAACTGTCGGACCTGGAAAACTTCTACCGCGCCGCCAAGCAGCGCTTCGACGAGTCCCCGGAATTCGCCGACCGCGCCCGTGGCCTGGTGGTCAAGCTGCAGGCCGGCGATGCCGAATGCCTGGCGCTGTGGACCAAGTTCAAGGACATCTCGCTGTCGCACTGCCAGAAGATCTACGAACTGCTCAACGTCAAACTGACCATGGCCGACGTGATGGGCGAAAGCGCCTATAACGACGACCTGATCAACGTGGTCAACGACCTGAAAGCCGCCGGCATGCTGGTCGAAAGCAACGGCGCCCAGTGCGTGTTCCTCGACGAATTCAAGAACGCCGAAGGCGAGCCGCTCCCGGTGATCATCGTCAAGGCTGACGGCGGCTATCTGTACGCCACCACCGACCTGGCCGCCGTGCGCTACCGCAGCGGCAAACTGAAGGCCGACCGTGCGCTGTACTTCGTCGACCAGCGTCAGGCCCTGCACTTCCAGCAAGTGTTCGCCGTGGCGCGCAAGGCCGGCTTCGTGACCCATCCGATGGAAATGGAGCACATGGGCTTCGGCACCATGAACGGCGCCGACGGCCGTCCGTTCAAGACCCGTGACGGCGGCACCGTGAAGCTGATCGATCTGCTGACCGAAGCGCAAGAACGTGCCTACAGCCTGGTGAAGGAAAAGAACCCTGAGCTTGCTGAAGACGAACTGCGCGCCATCGCCAAAGTCGTGGGCATCGGTGCGGTGAAATACGCCGACCTGTCGAAGCACCGCACCAGCGACTACAGCTTCAACTTCGACCTGATGCTCAACTTCGAAGGCAACACCGCGCCATACCTGCTGTACGCCTACACACGTGTGGCCGGCGTATTCCGCAAACTGGGCAAGGATTTCAGCGAAGTCGACGGCCAGATCGTCCTCGAAGCGGCGCACGAGCAGGAACTGGCGGCGAAACTGGCGCAGTTCGGTGAAGTGCTGAACAACGTCGCGGAAAAGGGCACGCCACACACCCTGTGCACTTACCTGTACGACGTGGCCGGCCTGTTCTCCAGCTTCTACGAGAACTGCCCGATCCTCGCGGCCGAGACCCCGGCACAAATGCAAAGCCGCCTGCGCCTTGCCGCGCTGACCGGCCGTACCCTCAAGCAAGGCCTGGAACTGCTCGGCCTGGAAACCCTGGAGCGCATGTAAGTTGGCTGCCAAGAAAAAACCTGCACCCAAGCGTGGCGCCAGCCGTTACCAAGCTCCAGCGAAGCAGCCGATTCCGGGCTGGCTGTGGATGGCCATCGGCCTGACGGTCGGTGCGTTCATCGTGTTCCTGATGAAACTGGAGCCGGGCAAAGGCAGCGACACGGTCAAGCGCGAGAAGGTCGAACAACAGCAACAACAGAAAGCCACCAAGATCGCCGAGGCCAACAAGACCCCGCCGAGCCCGACGCAACCGGTGAAGCCGAAGTACGACTTCTACACCCTGCTGCCGGAATCGGAAGTGATCGTGCCGCCTGACGCCGTGCCGGAGAAAACCCTGCCGACGCCACAGGTGCCGGCGATCCCGACCACGCCAGTGACCCCGGCGGAAGCGGCGAAGATCGACACCGCACGGGCCCAGGCTGCTCTGGCCGGGATCACCCCGCCGCCAGCGCCACCGGTGACCAAGGCTGCACCGGTGACCAAGTTCTTCCTCCAGGCCGGCTCGTTCCGCAAGCAGACAGATGCCGACAAGGTCCGCGCGCAGATCATTCTGCTCGGCCAGGCGGTCGCAGTTGAATCCGGGACGGTGAAGGATGAAACCTGGTACCGCGTACTGGTCGGCCCGTTCAGCAACCGCGAACAGCTGACCACCGCCCAGAAGCAACTGGCGGGCGCCGGCTTCAGCAACCTGTTGTTACAACAACGCCAGAGCCGCTGATTCCCCTCGAATGATCCTTCCCCCGCTCTGCGTGGGGAGGATCAGCGCAACACCACCGCTCGTCCCCTCTCCCTCCCCGCAGTTGAAATCCTCTCCACCACCCCCATATGAATGGGCATAAGGCATTTTCGCCCCGCAGTGTGGAGACTCTTCCCTTGACCACCATCGTTTCAGTCCGCCGCCACGGCAAAGTCGTCATGGGCGGCGACGGCCAGGTTTCTCTCGGCAACACCGTGATGAAAGGCAACGCGAAGAAAGTTCGTCGCCTGTACCACGGCCAGGTCATCGCCGGTTTCGCCGGTGCCACCGCCGACGCCTTTACCCTGTTCGAACGTTTCGAAGGCCAGCTCGAGAAACATCAGGGCCACCTGATCCGCGCCGCTGTCGAACTCGCCAAAGAATGGCGCACCGACCGCTCCCTGAGCCGCCTCGAAGCGATGCTCGCGGTCGCCAACAAGGACGCCTCCCTGATCATCACCGGCAACGGTGACGTGGTCGAACCCGAAGACGGCCTGATCGCCATGGGTTCCGGTGGCGCCTATGCGCAAGCCGCCGCCAGCGCCCTGCTGAAGAAGACCGACCTGTCGGCCCGCGAAATCGTCGAGACCGCGCTCGGCATCGCCGGCGACATCTGTGTATTCACCAACCACACCCAGACCATTGAGGAGCAGGATCTCGCTGAATAAGCCTGACGCGGCCCTGTGCCACGGCTTGTTTCTGCTTGAGGACCGTCAATTATTATGTCCATGACTCCCCGCGAAATCGTCCACGAACTCAACCGCCATATCATCGGCCAGGACGATGCCAAGCGCGCCGTCGCGATTGCCCTGCGCAACCGCTGGCGCCGCATGCAGCTGCCTGAAGAGCTGCGCGTTGAAGTGACCCCGAAGAACATCCTGATGATCGGCCCGACCGGTGTCGGTAAAACCGAGATCGCCCGTCGCCTGGCCAAGCTGGCCAACGCGCCGTTCATCAAGGTCGAAGCAACCAAGTTCACCGAAGTCGGCTACGTCGGCCGTGACGTCGAATCGATCATCCGTGATCTGGCCGATGCCGCGATCAAGATGCTGCGCGAGCAGGAAATGACCCGCGTGCGTCACCGCGCCGAAGACGCCGCCGAGGATCGCATCCTCGACGCCCTGCTGCCGCCGGCACGCATGGGCTTCGGCAACGAAGACGCGCCGACCCAGGACTCCAACACTCGCCAGCTGTTCCGCAAGCGTCTGCGCGAAGGTCAGCTGGACGACAAGGAAATCGAGATCGAAGTCGCCGAAATGGCCGGCATCGAGATCGCCACGCCTCCGGGCATGGAAGAAATGACCAACCAGCTGCAGTCCCTGTTCGCCAACATGGGCAAGGGCAAGAAGAAGGCCCGCAAGCTGAAGGTCAAGGAAGCGCTGAAACTGGTGCGCGATGAAGAAGCCGGGCGCCTGGTCAACGAAGAAGAGTTGAAGGCCAAGGCCCTGGAAGCGGTCGAGCAGCACGGCATCGTGTTCATCGACGAAATCGACAAGGTCGCCAAGCGCGGCAATGTCGGCGGCGCCGATGTCTCCCGCGAAGGCGTGCAGCGTGACCTGCTGCCGCTGATCGAAGGCTGCACCGTCAACACCAAGCTGGGCATGGTCAAGACCGACCACATCCTGTTCATCGCCTCCGGTGCGTTCCACCTGAGCAAGCCGAGCGATCTGGTGCCGGAACTGCAAGGCCGCCTGCCGATCCGCGTCGAACTCAAGGCCCTGAGCCCGGAAGACTTTGAGCGCATCCTCAGCGAACCGCACGCCTCGCTCACCGAGCAATACTGCGCGCTGCTGAAGACCGAAGGCCTGAACATCCAGTTCCAGCCTGAAGGCATCAAGCGTCTGGCGGAGATCGCCTGGCAGGTCAACGAGAAGACCGAGAACATCGGTGCCCGTCGCCTGCACACGCTGCTCGAGCGCCTGCTGGAAGAGGTGTCGTTCAGTGCCGGCGACCTGGCCAGCGCCCACGACGACAAGGCGATCCTGATCGACGCCGAGTACGTCAACAGCCACCTGGGTGAATTGGCGCAGAACGAAGACCTGTCCCGTTATATTCTGTAGAGCTGCAAGCTCAAGCTACGAGCGGCAAGCTGAGTTAAGCTTGCCGCTTGTAGCTTGCAGCTAAAGGCTTTTTCTATGCTTCCCACCGACATCAAACTGCACAAAGCCTCGAAAACCCTGTCGCTCAAATACGCGTCCGGCGAGGAATACACCCTGCCCGCCGAATTCCTGCGCGTGCGTTCCCCCTCCGCCGAGGTCCAGGGCCACGGCAAACCGATCCTGCAATTCGGCAAGCTCCACGTCGGCCTGACCAAGGTAGAACCGGCCGGTCAGTACGCACTGAAACTGACCTTCGACGACGGTCACGACAGCGGCCTGTTCACCTGGGATTACCTCTATGAACTGGGGCGACGTTATGACGCACTCTGGGCGGATTATCTGGCCGAGCTAAAAGCCGCCGGCAAAACCCGCGACCCGGACGAGTCCGTCGTCAAGCTGATGCTCTAGTCCGCGCCTCGGACTGTTTAGAGGGCATTTTCTAAATTCATCTGTTTGAATGCTCCGCTAAAGCGGCCCGGGATCGGCTGCTTGCGAAAAAAATTAAACTCGGGTAACCAATGGAGCTGGCAAGTTCCCTGCAGTGCTCTACGACTGTAAAGCAGCTATGCAGAATCAACGGTCACCCGAGCAGTAGTACCTGGCATTGGCTGTGGAACTGCACAGCAGAAACCGGGTACTCGTCTCAGGACAATGGAGCGTCGTAGATGAGTAACAAGAATAACGATGATTTGAAGTACCAAGCCTCGGAAAACACCCTGGGGCTGAATCCTGTCGTTGGGCTTCGCGGAAAGGATCTGCTGGCCTCTGCTCGAATGGTGCTGACCCAGGCCATCAAACAACCGATCCATAGCGTCAAACACGTCACTCATTTCGGCATCGAACTGAAGAACGTGCTGTTCGGCAAATCAGAACTGCAACCGGCAAGCGATGACCGTCGCTTTGTCGACCCGGCGTGGAGTCAGAACCCGCTGTACAAACGTTACCTGCAAACCTACCTGGCGTGGCGCAAGGAACTCCATGCCTGGATCGACGACAGCAGCCTCTCGCCCAAGGACATCGCGCGCGGCCACTTCGTGATCAACCTGATGACCGAAGCCATGGCGCCGACCAACACCGCAGCCAATCCGGCGGCGGTCAAACGCTTCTTCGAAACCGGCGGCAAGAGCCTGCTCGACGGCCTCTCGCATCTGGCCAAGGATCTGGTGCACAACGGCGGCATGCCGAGCCAGGTCAACATGGGCGCCTTCGAGGTCGGCAAGACCCTGGGCGTGAGCGAAGGCGCGGTGGTGTTTCGCAACGACGTGCTGGAGCTGATCCAGTACAAACCGATCACCGAGCAAATCCACGAGCGTCCGCTGCTGGTGGTGCCGCCGCAAATCAACAAGTTCTACGTATTCGACCTGAGCCCGGACAAGAGCCTGGCGCGCTTCTGCCTGCGCAACAATGTGCAGACCTTTATCGTCAGCTGGCGCAACCCGACCAAGGAACAGCGCGAGTGGGGCCTCTCGACCTACATCGAAGCCCTGAAGGAAGCGGTCGACGTGGTCACCGCGATCACCGGCAGCAAGGACGTCAACATGCTGGGCGCCTGCTCCGGCGGCATCACCTGCACCGCCCTGCTCGGCCACTACGCCGCCACCGGGGAAAACAAGGTCAATGCCCTGACTCTGCTGGTCAGCGTGCTCGACACCACCCTGAACAGTGACGTCGCCCTGTTCGTCGACGAGCAGACCCTGGAGATGGCCAAGCGTCATTCGTATCAGGCCGGCGTGCTCGAAGGCAAAGACATGGCCAAGGTCTTCGCCTGGATGCGCCCCAACGATCTGATCTGGAACTACTGGGTCAACAACTACCTGCTGGGCAACGAGCCGCCGGTGTTCGACATCCTGTTCTGGAACAACGACACCACCCGGTTGCCGGCGGCGTTCCACGGCGACCTGATCGAGATGTTCAAAAACAACCCACTGACCCGCCCCGATGCACTGGAAGTGTGCGGTACGCCGATCGACCTCAAGAAAGTCACGGCCGACATCTTCTCGCTGGCCGGCACCAACGACCACATCACCCCGTGGAAGTCCTGCTACAAGTCGGCGCAGCTGTTTGGCGGCAAGGTGGAGTTCGTGCTGTCCAGCAGCGGGCATATCCAGAGCATTCTGAACCCGCCGGGCAACCCGAAATCGCGCTACATGACCAGCGACGAAATGACCGCCAATGCCGATGACTGGCAGGAAAACTCGACCAAGCACGCCGACTCCTGGTGGCTGCACTGGCAGGCCTGGCAGGCGGCGCGTTCGGGCGAACTGAAAAAGGCCCCGACGAAGCTGGGCAACAAGGCATATCCGGCAGGGGAAGCCTCGCCGGGTACTTACGTTCACGAAAGATAGCCGCAAGCCTCAAGCTACAAGCTTCAAGCTGAGCAGGTTCAGCTTGAAGCTTGCAGCTCGTAGCTGCTCCCCGCTAACCCGAAGGGCCCTGAAGCATGCCGCAACCGTTCATCTTCCGTACCGTCGAGCTGGATGGCCAGACCCTCCGGACCGCCGTACGCCCCGGCAAGCCTCACTTGACGCCCTTGCTGATTTTCAACGGCATCGGCGCCAACCTGGAGCTGGTGTTCCTTTTGTCGCGGCGCTGGATCCGGACCTGGAAGTGATCGCCTTCGACGTGCCCGGTGTCGGTGGTTCTTCGACGCCGAGCCGGCCGTATCGCTTTCCGGGCCTGGCCAAACTCACGGCACGGATGCTCGATTACCTCGACTACGGCCAGGTCAATGTGATCGGCGTGTCCTGGGGTGGCGCGCTGGCGCAGCAGTTCGCCCATGACTATCCCGAGCGCTGCAAGAAGCTGGTACTGGCCGCCACGGCGGCGGGCGCGGTGATGGTGCCAGGCAAGCCGAAGGTGCTGTGGATGATGGCCAGCCCGCGCCGCTACATCCAGCCGTCCCATGTGATCCGCATCGCCCCGATGATCTACGGCGGCTCGTTCCGTCGCGACCCGACCCTCGCTGCCAGTCACGCGGCCAAGGTGCGTTCGGCGGGCAAGCTCGGCTACTACTGGCAACTGTTCGCGGGCCTTGGCTGGACCAGCATTCACTGGCTGCACAAGATCCATCAGCCGACCCTGGTGCTGGCCGGCGACGACGATCCGCTGATTCCGCTGATCAACATGCGCCTGCTCGCCTGGCGCATCCCCAACGCGCAATTGCACATCATCGATGACGGGCATCTGTTCCTCATCACCCGGGCCGAAGCCGTGGCGCCGATCATCATGAAATTTCTCCAGGAGGAACGTCTTCGCGCAGTGATGCACCCCCACCCGACACCGCTGGGCGGATAACCGGCCCGGTCCGGTTTTCTGGACAGCTCCTTGCAGAGCTTTTCCAACACGCGTGACAGGACGCCGCGCAGGCAACAAGCCGCAACAGCGTCTATGGTGTTCTGGTTCGGTGTGTTTGTTTTTGACCTGAAGACGAAGGAGTGTTGAGTCATGCGCGACAAACCAGCGACGGGCGTAGTGCCCAGTCCCGCCGTTTTCATCAATGCACAAAGTGCAATGACCGGCCTGCGAGGCCGCGACCTGATTTCGACGTTGCGCAGCGTAGCCGCCCATGGTCTGCGCAACCCCATTCACAGCGCGAAGCACGCGTTGAAACTCGGTGGCGCGCTCGGACGCGTGCTGCTCGGTGAAACCCTGCACCCGACCAACCCCAATGACAGCCGGTTCGCCGATCCGGCCTGGAGCCTCAACCCGTTTTACCGCCGGGGCCTGCAGGCCTATCTGAGCTGGCAGAAACAGGTGAAGAGCTGGATCGACGAAAGCAGTATGAGCGACGACGACCGCGCCCGTGCGCACTTCGCTTTTTCCCTGATCAACGATGCCGTGGCGCCCTCCAACACGCTGCTCAATCCACTGGCGATCAAGGAGCTGTTCAACTCCGGGGGCCACAGTCTGGTGCGCGGTTTGAGTCATCTTTTCGATGACCTGCTGCACAACGACGGCCTGCCGCGTCAGGTGACCAAACAGGCTTTCGAAGTCGGCAAGACTGTCGCCACCACCACCGGTTCGGTGGTGTTTCGCAACGAACTGCTCGAGCTGATCCAGTACAAGCCGATGAGCGAAAAGCAGTATTCGAAACCGCTGCTGGTGGTGCCGCCGCAAATCAACAAGTACTACATTTTCGACCTCAGCCCGAGCAACAGCTTCGTCCAGTACGCTCTGAAGAACAGCTTGCAGACCTTCATGATCAGTTGGCGCAATCCGGACGTGCGTCATCGCGAATGGGGCCTGTCGACCTACGTCGAGGCCGTGGAAGAAGCGATGAACATCTGCCGGGCGATCACCGGTGCCCGCGAGGTCAACCTGATGGGTGCCTGCGCCGGCGGGTTGACCATCGCCGCATTGCAGGGGCACTTGCAGGCCAAGCGGCAGTTGCGGCGGGTCTCCAGCGCGACCTATCTGGTGAGCCTGCTCGACAGTCAGATCGACTCCCCGGCAACGCTGTTCGCCGACGAACAGACCCTCGAGGCGGCCAAGCGGCGCTCCTATCAGAAAGGCGTGCTGGACGGTCGCGACATGGCCAGGGTGTTCGCCTGGATGCGCCCCAACGATCTGATCTGGAGCTACTTCGTCAACAATTACCTGCTGGGCAAGGAGCCGCCGGCGTTCGACATCCTCTACTGGAACAACGACAGCACCCGCCTGCCCGCCGCGTTTCACGGCGACCTGCTGGACTTCTTCAAGCACAACCCGCTGATTCATTCGGGCGGCCTGGAAGTCTGCGGCACGCCGATCGATCTGCAGAAAGTCACGGTCGACAGCTTCAGCGTGGCCGGCATGAACGACCACATCACGCCATGGGACGCGGTGTATCGCTCGACCCTGCTGCTGGGCGGCGAACGACGCTTCGTGCTGTCCAACAGTGGCCACGTCCAGAGCATTCTCAACCCGCCGAGCAACCCCAAGGCCAACTACGTCGAAAACGGCAAGATGAGCAGCGACCCGCGCGCCTGGTACTACGACGCGAAAAAAGTCGACGGCAGCTGGTGGCCGCAGTGGCTGGAATGGGTCCAGCAGCGCTCCGGCACCCTGCGCGAAACCCAGATGGCCCTTGGCAACGCGAACTATCCACCGATGGAGGCGGCGCCCGGCACTTACGTGCGCGTGCGCTGACCGGCCCCAACCGCCCTTTAAGAAGACTGGATGAAAACAAGCGAACGGATCCTCGAATGTGCCCTGCAGTTGTTCAACGAAAAGGGCGAGCCGAACGTCTCGACCATGGAGGTTGCCAATGAAATGGGGATCAGCCCCGGTAACCTCTACTACCATTTCCACGGCAAGGAGCCGCTGATCCTCGGGCTGTTCGAGCGTTTTCAGAGCGAGCTGGCGCCACTGCTCGACCCACCCGCCGATGTCGAACTGGCACCGGAGGATTACTGGCTGTTCCTGCATTTGATCGTCGAGCGCCTGGCGCAGTACCGGTTCCTGTTCCAGGACCTGTCGAACCTGGCCGGACGCCTGCCGAAACTGGCCAAGGGCATTCGCAGTTTTCTCAATGTCCTGAAGCGCACGCTGGCCTCATTGCTGGCGCGGTTGAAGGCATCGGGGCAACTGGTCAGTGATACCCAGGCGTTGGGGCAACTGGTGGAGCAGATCACCATGACGCTGCTGTTCTCACTGGACTATCAGCGGATTCTTGATCGCGAGGGGGAAGTGAGGCTGGTGGTGTACCAGATCATGATGCTGGTGGCGCCGCACCTGTTGCCGCCGGTGAAGGTGGCGACGGAGCGGATGGCTTTGCAATATCTCGAAGATCACGAGTGAGTCAGGTAGATCGCTGCCCTCACCCTAGCCCTCTCCCGGAGGGAGAGGGGACTGACCGTGGGATGCTCGGGAATTACGCCGACCTGAAGTTGTTATACCGAATCCATAATCGACTCGAGCTTTCAGGTCGATGCATAACGCGAAACACCTCGGTCGGTCCCCTCTCCCTCGGGGAGAGGGCTAGGGTGAGGGGGCTCTTGGATCAGACATACAAAAACGCCCGACCTTCACAGGCCGGGCGTTTTCTTGTGCCCTGAATATCAGGACTGACTGGTCGGCGTCGACGGAGTCGATGCAACAGTCGAAACAGGCGCCGGGGTTGGAGCCGAGGCGGAGTTCGACGTGCTGGCCAGTGCTTGCGGTGTGGTCACCGGTTTTGGTGCAGCTGGTTTCGGCGCAGCGGCTTTCGGCGCGGCCGGTTTTTTCACTGCAGGTTTTTTCGCTGCAGCCGGTTTGGCGGCAGGCTTGGCAGCGGGTTTGGCGGCAGCGGTTTTCGCTGCTGGCTTGGCCGCTGGTTTTGCAGCAGGTTTGGCGGCGGCCTTGGCGGCAACCGGTTTGGCTGCGGCTTTCGCTGCTGGCTTGGCGGCAGCAGTTTTGGCTGCTGGTTTTGCTGCCGGTTTGGCGGCGGCTTTAGCCAGTGGCTTGGCAGCGGTTTTGGCCGCAGGCTTGGCTGCTGCGGTTTTGGCCGCGACAGGTTGGGTTTTCAGGCCGGTGAGTTTCTCGATCTGCTTGGTCAGGGTATCGACCTTCTTGTGCAGATCCTTCACCTCATTGCGGCTCGGTACGCCCAGGCGCGAAATCGCACTGTTCAGGCGCTTGTCGAAAGCCCCTTCCAGTTGATCCCAGGTGCCCAGCGCGCGATCTTTCACGCCGCTGATGCGCGATTTGGCCGAGCTCGCGGTGTCCTTGGCAGCATCGACTTTTTTGCCGACCGCAGCCTTGGTGAGCTTCTCGGCTTTCTCGCCGTCTTTGACCAATGTATCGAAGAGCTTGCTGCCGTCAGTGTCGATCTTCGAGTACACGCCTAAACCAGCCAGCCAGATCTTGCGGGAATAGTCTTCGACTTTTCCGATCCACGAGCTGCCTTCTTTATCGGTGTTCTTTTTACCAGCCATCCCGTTCTCCTTAAGATTTACGCGCGACGCGTTCGAGCAATGCCGTCAGCTCATCGAGCTTAGCAGAGAGTGCCTCAACGTCATGTTTAGACGGAATGCCGATACGATTCAAGGCACTGGCGACACGCGTGTCGAACGCCTTCTCGACCTTGTCGAGCTGAACTTCGACGCGACCTTTGAAAGAGCTGACTTCACTCCTGGCTTCGTCGATCTCGGCGTTGGCCGCTTCGAGTTTTTCGGTGACGGCTTTTTTGCCTTTCTTTTCAACAGTTTGACCAGCCTTGATCAACTCCTGAAAGTACTCGCTGCCCTCCTGACCGACCTTGGTGTAGGCACCCAGGCCTGCCAGCCAGATCTTGCGGGCATAGGATTTGACGTCGCTCAGGGCAGAAGTCGAGGCGTCGATTTTTTTCTTCAAAATAGCTTTGGCCATGGTGCACCTCACGCGCAGAAGGTTTGAGGAACTGCCCTGACGAGTGTCGGGCTCAGGCACAAAGTAGGGAGAAAAATTAGAAACGGCACCCTAACAACTGACATAAAAGGCAGGTGCACAAGAAAAGAAAGGGGAGCCCGAAGCCCCCCGCTTGTCCTGATCAGACCAGCGCTTTATCCAGCGCCTTTTCGATCTCGGCTTTGATCATGCCGCTCATGGCCGACATCATCAGGCCCAGTTCGACATCGACCCGGATCGAATCCTCGGCCACATGCACCGCACCCTTCACGCCCGAACGCTTGAGGTTCAGGGTGTCACCCGCCCACTGCGGCTCGAGGCCATATTGATCGGAGAGTTTCTGCGCCAGTTTGTCGGCTTTCTCGCGGGCAACTTCCTTGCCCAGGCTGTGGGAACGCTCAACACTGATATGGGCCATTGAATGACTCCTGCTTTTTGAATGGGGCTATGAATGCCTGCAACGAATCTTGACCGCCACTGCGGCAAATCGTCCCGAAGGTTGCCCATCTTACCTTTAGCCATTCCAAGACAAAGCATGGCTTGGGGATTAGAATGTCGCGCATTCTCTTTTGGTGACAGCGATATGACTGATCAGCGCAAAGGCAGCGATGCCGAACCCACCACTCACTTCGGCTTCAAAAACGTTCCGGAAAGCCAGAAAGCGGAAAAAGTCGCTGAGGTGTTCCACTCCGTGGCCGCCAAGTACGACCTGATGAACGACCTTCTGTCGGGCGGCATGCACCGTCTGTGGAAGCGCTTCGCAATCGAACTGTCGGGCGTGCGCGCCGGCAACCGCGTGCTGGACATCGCCGGCGGTACCGGCGACCTGACCAAGAAATTCTCGCACCTGGTCGGCCCGACCGGTCAGGTGGTTCTCGCGGACATCAACGAATCCATGCTCAAGGTCGGCCGTGACCGCCTGCTGGATGTCGGTGTGTCGGGCAACGTCGAGTTTGTCCAGGCGGACGCTGAAAAGCTGCCGTTCCCGGACAACCATTTCGACTGCGTGACCATCGCCTTCGGCCTGCGCAACGTGACGCACAAAGAAGACGCCCTGCGTTCGATGCTGCGCGTGCTCAAGCCCGGCGGCCGTCTGCTGGTGCTGGAATTCTCCAAGCCGACCAACGCGCTGATGTCCAAGGCCTACGACGCCTACTCGTTCGCCTTCATGCCGCTGATGGGCAAGCTGATCACCAACGACTCGGAAAGCTATCGCTACCTGGCCGAATCGATCCGCATGCACCCGAATCAGGAAACCCTGAAGTCGATGATGGTCGACGCCGGTTTCGACCGCGTGACCTATCACAACATGACCGCAGGCATCGTCGCCCTGCACCGCGGCATCAAGCCCTGATGCTGCTGACCGGGCTGCTGGCCAGCGTCGAACTCGGCCTGAACCGCGTGCTGCGTCTCGACAGCACGGCGCTGCCGCGACTGGCGCATCTGACCGGCAAAGTGATTGCCGTGGATTGCCGCAGCCCGGCGCTGCAACTGTTCATCCTGCCGAGCGACGAAGGTTTGATGCTGGCGTCTCACTGGGAAACCGGCGTCGACTGCACCCTGCGCGCCCCGGCTTCGAGCCTGGTGAAACTGGCCCTGAGCAAGGACAAGACCGCAGTGCTGCACGCACCGGAAGTCGAACTCGACGGCGACAGCGGCGTGCTGCTGGAACTGGCGGGCGTGCTGCAGGACCTTGAGCTGGACTGGGAGTACGAACTCTCGCGCTGGCTCGGCCCGGTCGCCACGCAACTGGTCGGCGGTCACCTGCGCAGCCGCGCCCGCTGGTATCAACAAGGATTTGCCAGCCTCAACCAGAACCTCGCCGAATACCTGGCCGAAGAATCGCGCACCCTCGTCGGGCAGCGCGAAGCCGAAGCCCGCTTCAGCGAACTGGACCGGATCAAACTCGATCTGGAACGTCTCGAGGCGCGCTTCGAGCGCCTTTCCCGATCCCTCGACCCAAGCGATAACGCATGAAGCTGCTCGCCGTCCGCCGTCTGTTGCGCATCCAGCGCGTCGTGATCCGCTACCGCCTCGATGATCTGCTGTTCGATCTGCCCTTGCCGTGGTTCCTGCTGGCGCTGCGCTATGTCCTGCCGTGGCGCTGGTTCCCGCGCAAGCCGCTGGACCTGAGCCGTGGCGCACGCCTGCGCCTGGCGTTGCAGGACCTGGGGCCGATCTTCATCAAGTTCGGGCAGATCCTCTCGACCCGCCGCGACCTGCTGCCGGAAGACATCGCCGATGAGCTGATGCTGTTGCAGGACCGCGTGCCGCCGTTCGATTCGCAGCTGTCGGTCAAGTTGATCGAAGAACAGCTGGGCAAAAAGATCAGCGAAGTGTTCAGCCGCTTCGACGTCGAACCGCTGGCCTCGGCCTCGGTGGCGCAAGTGCATGCCGCGCAGCTGAAGACCGGCGAAGAAGTGGTGGTCAAGGTGATCCGCCCGGGCCTGAAACCGGTGATCGCCCAGGATCTGGCGTGGCTGTTCATTCTCGCCCGCGCCGCCGAAAAGGTCTCCGCCGACGCCCGCCTGCTGCACCCGGTGGACGTGGTCAGCGACTACGAAAAAACCATCTACGACGAACTCGATTTGCTGCGCGAGGCGGCCAACGCCAGCCAGTTGAAGCGCAACTTCGAAGGCTCGCCGCTGCTCTACGTGCCGCAAGTCTATTGGGACTGGTGCCGGCCGAAAGTGCTGGTGATGGAGCGTATCTACGGGATTCAGGTGACGGACCTGGCGACCCTCGCCGACCAGCGCACCGACATGAAGATGCTTGCCGAACGTGGCGTGGAGATCTTCTTCACCCAGGTGTTCCGTGACAGTTTCTTCCACGCCGACATGCACCCGGGCAACATCTTCGTCAGCACCGTCAACCCGTGGAGCCCGCAGTACATCGCGATCGACTGCGGCATCGTCGGCAGCCTGACCCCGGAAGACCAGGATTATCTGGCGCGCAACCTGTTCGCCTTCTTCAAACGCGACTACCGGCGCGTGGCGCAACTGCACATCGATTCGGGCTGGGTGCCGGCGGAAACCAAACTCAACGAATTCGAAGCGGCGATCCGTACCGTGTGCGAGCCGATTTTCGAAAAACCGTTAAAAGATATTTCATTTGGTCAGGTGCTGATGCGCCTGTTCCAGACCGCGCGCCGCTTCAACATGGAAGTGCAGCCGCAACTTGTACTGCTGCAAAAGACCCTGCTGAACATCGAAGGCCTGGGCCGTCAGCTGTACCCGGATCTGGATCTGTGGAACACCGCGCAGCCGTTCCTCGAACGCTGGATGCGCGAGCGCGTCAGCCCGAAAGCCTTGATCGGCAACGTACAGAGCCAGTTCGAACAGCTGCCGCACCTGGCCAACATGGCCCGCGACCTGCTCGAGCGCATGTCCCAGCCCCACGCCAACGACCCGCCACCGCCGTGGAAAAAGCGCAAGGACGACTGGTTCCTGCGCCTGCTCGGCAGCGCCCATCTGGCGGGCGGCACGATCCTCGCCGCCGGTGGCCCGCTGAATGAACTGGGGCATTGGCCCGCCGGGATCATGGTGGCAGTCGGCTTGTATCTGGTCGTTCGCCGATAGCAGGAATCAGCTGCAAGTTATAAGCTGCGAGCTTCAAGCTAGAAGCTACAGACACACCGCAACCTGCTTTTACTTGCAGCTTGAAGCTCGAAACTCGAAGCTGCTTTTGTCAGGAATCGAAGATGAAAAACTGGCTGGACGAGATCAAGTGGGACGCCGATGGCCTGGTGCCGGCGATTGCCCAGGATCACAAGACCGGACGCGTGCTGATGATGGCCTGGATGAACCGCGAAGCCCTGGAGCTGACCGCATCCGAAAACCGTGCCATCTACTGGTCACGTTCCCGTGGCAAGCTGTGGCGCAAGGGCGAAGAGTCCGGCCATGTGCAGACCCTGCATGAAATGCGTCTGGACTGCGACGCCGACGTGATCATCCTGATGGTCGAACAGATTGGCGACATCGCTTGCCATACCGGCCGTCAGAGCTGCTTCTACCGCGTCTTCGAAAACGGCGACTGGAAAACGGTCGATCCGGTCCTGAAAGACCCGCACGCTATCTATTCCGCAGGACACAAACATGAGTGACACCCTGACCCGCCTCGCTCAGGTACTTGAAGAGCGCAAGGGCGCTGCTGCCGACAGCTCATATGTAGCTAGTCTGTATCACAAGGGCCTGAACAAGATTCTGGAAAAGGTCGGCGAAGAGTCGGTCGAAACGATCATTGCCGCCAAGGACGCCGCCGTCAGCGGTGACTGCAGCGACGTGATCTACGAGACCGCCGACCTGTGGTTCCACAGCATGGTCATGCTCGCCCAGCTGGGGCAGCATCCGCAGGCTGTACTCGACGAACTGGATCGTCGCTTCGGCCTGTCCGGACACGTCGAGAAAGCCTCGCGTCCGTCCGCCTGAACAACTTTTAGAGAGGAACAGCAACATGGGCATTTTTGACTGGAAACACTGGATCGTCATTCTGGTTGTCGTGGTGCTGGTGTTCGGCACCAAGAAACTGAAAAACCTCGGCACCGACGTCGGCGAATCGATCAAGGGCTTCCGTAAAGCCATGAACGACGACGAAAAACCGGCCGATCCGACCGTCACGCCTGCGCAGCCGGTGCCACCGGTCCAGCCGCAAGCCACCGCTCAGGCCAACCCGCCGCACACCATCGACGTGCAGGCGCAGAAAGTCGAAGAGCCGATCCGCAAAGACGTGTGAGCACTGACTAATGTTTGGTATCAGCTTCTCTGAACTGCTGCTCGTCGGCCTCGTTGCCCTGCTGGTGCTGGGCCCCGAGCGTTTGCCGGGTGCCGCGCGCACCGCCGGCCTGTGGGTCGGACGGCTGAAGCGCAGCTTCAACGCGATCAAACAGGAAGTTGAACGTGAAATCGGTGCCGACGAAATCCGTCGGCAACTGCACAACGAACACATCCTGTCGCTGGAGCAGGAGGCGCGGAAGATCTTCACGCCACCGGTTCAGCAGGAGCCGACGCCTGTGCAGCCGGCGGCAGACCAGACGCCAACGCCGCCTGTCGCAGAGCAAACGATTCATGCACCGGCGAGCGTCGAACACGTCTCTGCCGCAGCCGCTGAAACTGCCCCGGTCATGAAGCCGATCGAACCCGTTGCTCCAGCCGCCGCGCCAGCCACACCAGCGCCCCAAGACACCACTTTGCCGCCGCGAGCCCCATGAGCGATCTCCCCGAAAACGACCAGCACATGCCGCTGGTATCGCACCTCACCGAGTTGCGCACCCGCCTGCTGCGCTGCGTCGCGGCGATCTTCATCATCTTCGCCGGGCTGTTCGCCTTCACCCAGCAGATCTACACCTTCGTCTCGACGCCGCTGCGCCAGTACCTGCCGGCCGGCGCGACGATGATCGCCACCGACGTGTCGTCGCCGTTCCTGACGCCGCTGAAGCTGACGATGATGGTCTCGCTGTTTCTCGCGATCCCGGTGATCCTGCACCAGATCTGGGGCTTCATCGCGCCGGGCCTGTACAAGCACGAGAAGCGTGTTGCGGTGCCGCTGCTGATTTCCAGCATCCTGCTGTTCTACACCGGCATGGCGTTCGCCTACTTCTTCGTGTTCCCGCTGATTTTCAAGTTCTTCGCCTCGGCCACCCCGGCCGGCGTGGAAATGATGACCGACATCACCAGCTACCTCGATTTCGTCATGACGCTGTTCTTCGCCTTCGGCGTGGCGTTCGAAATCCCGGTGGCCGTGGTATTGCTGGTATGGATCGGCGTGGTCGACGTCAAATACCTGAAGAAGATCCGCCCGTACGTGATCATCGGCTGCTTCGTGGTCGGCATGATCCTGACCCCGCCGGACATCTTCTCCCAGACCCTGCTGGCCGTACCGATGTGGATGCTGTTTGAAGTCGGCATTCTGTTTGGCAGCCTGGTCAGCAAGCGCGAGCGCCCGGACGAGACCGTCGACGACCACAACGACCAGCCGCCAGCGACCCAGCCATGAACCTGCTGCTGCTCGAAGAGGCCGATTTCATTGCGGCCGACCGCGTCGTGCTGCGCGACCGGCGCCTGACCCACATGCAGGAAGTCCATCGCTCGGAAGTCGGCGACAGCCTGCGGGTCGGGCGCATCAACGGCCTGATGGGCTCGGCCGAGCTGATGCGTCTGGAAGCGGGCGAAGCCGAACTGCGGGTCACCCTCAATCAGCCACCGCCGGCCAAACTGCCGCTGACCCTGGTGCTGGCCCTGCCCCGCCCGAAGATGCTGCGTCGGGTGTTCCAGACCGTGGCGACCATGGGTGTGTCGAAGGTGATTCTGGTCAACAGCTATCGCGTCGAGAAGAGCTTCTGGCAGACGCCGTTCCTGGAGCCGGAAGCGATTCGCGAGAACCTGATCCTCGGCCTCGAACAGGCCCGCGATACTGTGCTGCCGGAAATCATCATCGAGAAGCGCTTCAAGCCGTTCGTTGAAGATCGCCTGCCGGCCATCACCGACGGCACCCTCGGTCTGGTCGGCCATCCGGGCAACTTCCCGCCCTGCCCACGCGCCCTGAGCGAACCGGTGACCCTGGCTATCGGCCCCGAGGGTGGCTGGATTCCCTACGAAATCGACCTGCTGGGCAAATCCGGCCTGCAACCGGTGCAGCTGGGCGATCGCATCCTGCGGGTCGAAACCGCCGTCACCGCCCTGCTCGCCCGTCTGTTCTGAACCTGCCGGCGCCATTCGGCGCCGGACAAATCGCGTTACAGATTGCCATCATCCAGCCGATACAGTCTCCATAAGTCCAATTAGTGGTCCGAGGGGAGTCGTCGCATGTACCGTTGGTTAGCCGAGAATCTTGGAAACGTCAGCGTCAAACGCAAGCTGGGCATCGGTTTCGGCCTGGTGCTGCTGCTGACGCTGTTGATCACCTTCACCGGCTGGACCGGCATGAGCGGCATCATCAGCCGCGGTGACAAACTCGGTTTCATCTCGAGCCTCAACGAGCTGACCAAGGACCTGCGTCTGGCGCGTCTGGACTACGAAATGCGCCGTGGCGAACAAGGCCCGGGCGCGGTCAACGACCTGCTCGGCAAACTCGACAGCGGCCTGCAGACAGCCCGCAGCCTGATCGAGCAACCGTCGGACGCAACGAAAGTCGATCAGCAACTGGCGGCCGTCGCCGAGTACAAACGCGCCTTCGCCGACATGGTGCAGGCCGGTGCCAACCGCGAAGATGCCCGCAGCAAGCTCGGCGCCACCGCCGACAACGCCGTGGCCAAGGTCGCCGAAGTCGAAAAATCCATGCTGCAGGGCGACAGCGTTGCCCAGTTCAATGCGGTGATCGACCTGAGCAAACTGATCCAGCAGGCGCGCTTCCAGGTCCGTGGCTACACCTACAGCGGCAAGACCGAAGCCGAGCAACCGGCCCTCGACGCCATCGACAACGCCCTGAAAAACCTCGAGACCCTGCCGGCCAAGCTGCCTGAGCAACACATCGCCAACCTGCAACAGGCCACCGATTCGCTCAAGGCTTATCGCGCTGCCGTCAGCCAGTTCCGCGACTCCCAGGTGGCCAGCGCCAAGGCTCTGGCCCGTATGTCGGTGCAGGGCGACATCCTGCTCGATGTCAGCAAGCAGCTCACCGAATCCCAGACCGTCGTTCGCGACACCGATGCCGCCAGCGCCAAGAACCAGTTGCTGATCGCCACCCTGCTGGCCGTGGCCTTCGGCCTGCTGGCCGCCTGGGCGATTACCCGGCAGATCATCATTCCGCTGAACCAGACCCTGAAAGTCGCCGAACGCGTAGCCTCCGGCGACCTGACCCACAACCTGATCTCCCAGCGCCGCGACGAACTCGGCCAGCTGCAGCGCTCGATGCAGAGCATGACCCAGGGTCTGCGCGAACTGATCGGCGGCATCAGCGATGGCGTCACCCAGATCGCCAGCGCCGCGGAGGAGCTGTCCGCCGTGACCGAGCAGACCAGCGCCGGCGTGAATAATCAGAAGGTCGAGACCGATCAGGTCGCCACCGCCATGAACGAAATGGCCGCCACCGTGCAGGAAGTTGCGCGCAACGCCGAGGAAGCGTCGGAAGCCGCTGTCGCCGCTGACCAGCAGGCCCGTGAAGGCGACAAGGTCGTCGGTGAAGCCATTGCCCAGATCGAACGTCTGGCCACTGAAGTCGGCCATTCCACCGAGGCCATGGGCGAGCTCAAGCGCGAAAGCGACAAGATCGGCAGCGTGCTCGACGTGATCAAGTCCGTGGCCCAGCAAACCAACCTGCTGGCCCTCAACGCCGCCATCGAAGCGGCCCGTGCCGGCGAGGCCGGACGCGGTTTTGCGGTGGTCGCCGACGAAGTCCGCAGCCTCGCCCAGCGCACGCAGAAGTCCACCGAAGAGATCGAAGAGCTGATCGTCGGCCTGCAGAACGGCACCCAGCAAGTGGCGACGATCATGGACAACAGCCGCACCCTGACCGACAGCAGCGTCGAACTGACCCGCCGTGCCGGTGGTTCGCTGGAAAGCATCACCCGCACCGTCTCCGCGATTCAGGCGATGAACCAGCAGATCGCCGCGGCGGCCGAACAGCAGAGCGCCGTGGCCGAAGAGATCAACCGCAGCGTGCTGAACGTGCGGGATGTATCGGATCAGACGTCGGCAGCGAGCGAAGAAACGGCGGCGTCCAGCGTCGAACTGGCGCGCCTGGGCACTCACCTGCAAACGCTGGTGGGACGGTTCAAGGTTTGAGGTGATTCATCTGCCCAAGCTCGCTCAGAGCCGAGGTGATGCCTTCGCGAGCAAGCTCGCTCCCACAGAGATGCATTCCAATGTGGGAGCGAGCTTGCTCGCGAAAGCGCTTGATCAGGCGCTGAAGGCTAGAGGACTTGCCGCAAAAACGCCTGGGCTCGCGGATCCTTCGGCGCGTCGAAGAATTCCGTCGGCGAGGCATCTTCCAGCAGTTTGCCGTGATCGAAGAACAGCACCCGATCCGCCACTTCCCGGGCAAAGCCCATTTCGTGGGTCACGCAGACCATGGTCATGCCTTCCACAGCCAGGTTCTTCATCACGTCCAGCACTTCACCGACCATTTCCGGGTCGAGGGCCGAGGTCGGCTCATCGAACAGCATGACCTTCGGGTCCATCGCCAGCGCCCTGGCAATCGCCACGCGCTGCTGCTGACCGCCGGACAGACGCGAAGGGTATTCGCGGGCCTTCTGCGCAATGCCGACCTTCTCCAGCAACGCCAAAGCCTTGGCTTCGCTTTCCTTCTGGCCACGCTTGCGCACGACTTTCTGCGCCAGGCAGAGGTTTTCCAGCACGGTCATGTGCGGGAACAGATTGAAATGCTGGAACACCATGCCGACTTCGCGGCGGTAGGCATTGACGTCGGTTTTCGGGTCGGCCAGTTGCAGGCCGTCGATGCTCACCGAACCGGAATCGAACTCCTCAAGACCATTCAGGCAGCGCAGGAAGGTCGACTTGCCGGAACCGGACGGGCCGAGCACTACCAGCACTTCGCCCTTGGCCACATTGGTGCTGACATGATCCACGGCGCGCACCACCTGACCCCGGGTGTCGAAGACTTTTACCAGATCGCGGACTTCAATCACTTTGCGCGAGCCTCCGCTCAAGCCGGCTGGCGATTTTCGACAGCGGCAGGTTGATCAACAGGTACAGGCCGGCCACGCAGAACAGGATTTCGAACGGCGAAAACGAGGTGGTGATCACTTCACGACCGCTTTTCAGCAGCTCGGTAATCGCAATCACCGACACCAGCGAAGTGTCTTTCACCAGACTGATGAACTGCCCGGCCAGCGGTGGCAGCACACGCTTGAACGCCTGCGGCAGCACCACATGGCGCATCGACTGGCCGGCGCTCAAACCCAGCGAGCGGGCTGCTTCGTTCTGTCCACGGGCAATCGACTGCACGCCGGACCGGATGATTTCCGCCACGTAGGCGCCGGTGAACAGCGACAGCGCGGCGATCCCGGCGAACTCCCGGGACAGGTTCATCACCGTGCCGATGAAGAAGTAGAAAATGAAGATCTGCACCAGCAGCGGCGTGCCGCGTACCAGTTCGACATAGATTGTCGACAGGTCGCGCAGGGTCGGGTTGCTCGACAACCGGCACAGCCCGGTCGCCAGACCGATCAGCAGACCCAGCACGCCGGACACCACCGATAGCCAAAGCGTCGTCCACAGGCCCCACAGCAGCGGACCCGCCGCCCAATGCCGGGTCACGCCCACGACGTCACCTTCGGCCACATCGTCGCCCTGGGCGAATTGCAGGCTGTTTTCGTCGACGGTCAGGTGCTGCTCGTCACCGGCATCGTTGCGCAGAGTGACCTGCGCGCTGCCGCCCTTGCGCACCAGTTCGCTGACGGTGGAGATGTCAGTCGCGCGCTGGGTTTCCTCGGCCTGATAGGCGAAGTACTGCGGCACGCGGTTCCAGCGCCATTCGTAGGACATCAGCGACGTGGCGTAATACAGCGCGCCAGCCAGGCCGACCAGCACCAGCACGGTCAGGACGTGCCAGGGCCATTGGGCTTTTTTCTGTTTCATGGGTTTAGCGAAATCCGAAAGTTGTGTCGCCGGGGAGGCCGCCTTCGCGGGCAAGCCCGCTCCCACAAGGGACCGGGTCAGACACACCGATCACTGTGGGAGCGAGCTTGCTCGCGAATGGGGCGACTCGGTCTATAGGACCGAGTTATTCCATGTCCTTGAGCCACTCGGTGCTCTTGAACCACTTGTCATGGATGCGATCGTAGGTGCCGTCTTCGTGGATCTGGTGCAGGAAGTTGTTGATGAAGTTGATGCTGTCGTAATCACCCTTCTTCAGACCGAAGGCCAGCGGCTCGTAGGTGAACGGCTTGTCGAGGAACACCAGTTTGCCGGCGCCGACCTTGTTCACCGCGACCACGTTGTACGGTGCGTCGTAGATGAAGGCATCGGCCTTGCCGTTGACCACGTCGAGCACGGCTTCCTGCTCGTTGTCGTAGCCGTGGTACTTGGCCTTGGCGATGAGTTTTTTAGCGACCATTTCGCCGGTGGTGCCGAGCTTGGAGGTGATGCGGTAATCGGCGGTGTTCAGGTCTTTATAGGACTTGATGGTGCCTTCCAGCTCCTTGCGGATCAGCAGGGTCTGGCCGACAACGATGAACGGTTCGCTGAAGTTCAGGCGCAGGTTGCGTTCCTGAGTCAGGGTCATGCCGCTACCGATCATGTCGAACTTGTCGGTCATCAGCGCCGGGATGATCCCGTCGTAACCGGTCGAAACCAGCTCCAGCTTGACGCCCATGGCCTTGGACATGGCTTTGAGGATGTCGACTTCGAAACCGATGATCTCGCCACGCTTGTTGGTCATCTCGAACGGCATGTAGGTCGGGTCCATGCCGACTTTCAACGTGCCGCGCTTGACCGCGTCATCGATTGCGCCGGCCTGCGCCGCATTGACTGCAACCAGTGCCGTGACGCCGACCAGCAGCATCGACAGATACTTCTTCATCTTCAAGTCCCCAAAACCATTGCGTTTGCGGCGCGAAAACCGACAGAGGTGGACAAAAGTGTCCGGGTGCGCCAATTCGGGGACGGATGCTAACGCACTCGTCCGTTTGCACAAGGTTTTTTCATGAGTGGCTGACCGATGCCAGCATTCGGCAGGCAAAAAAACCCCGCTTTCGCGGGGTTTCTTCATCAGGCCGGTTGCACCTGCAAGCTCACAGGCTTGAGCGGCAGCAGCGGCGCATGGGGATCGGCTTTCACCGAGGCCCGCCACGCGTCCAGCCACTCGGCATGACCTTCGGCCCACACTTGCTCGTGCAGACGGGCCAGGGCCACCGGATCGCTCAGCAGTTGCAGGCGATCATGGTTGTTCAGCCCGGCCGGGCCGACCTTGATCGCGTGACGCACACGTTCCTGACGCAACCACTCGATCGGCTCGGCCTGACCGTGACGCGAGGTCGCCAGCGAGCACGCCAGGGCGTTTTGCTGCGGATCGACCACGGCACGGACAAAGCCGTCGTTCAGCGCATGCCAGCGGTTTTCGTGGGTGTACTGATCGGTGGCCAGCAGCGCCTGTGGCGGATTGTATTCCTCAGGGATGAGGAACAGGCTCTCGTCACGGGATTTGAGGCCCAGGCCCACACGGCTGGAAATCACCGACACCGGAATCGACAGCATCAGCGAACCGACGATCGGCACCAGCCACCACAGGAAGCTCGGGTTCAGCCAGATCACCAGCAGCGCCCAGAAGAAGCCCAGCAGGGTCTGCGGACCGTGGCGCTTGACCGCTTCACTCCATGGCGTGGAGTCGTCGTCACGCTGCGGCGAGTTCCAGGTCGCGGCCCAGCCAAGGAACGCGGCCAGAACGAAACGGGTGTGGAAAATCATCCGCACCGGCGCCAGCAACATGGAGAACAGCATCTCCAGCAGCATCGACAGGGTCACCTTGAACTTGCCGCCGAACTCTTTCGCGCCCTTGGCCCAGATCAGGATGATGCTCAACAGCTTCGGCAGGAACAGCAGCACGATGGTCGTCGAGAACAGCGCGATCGCCTTGTCCGGGTGCCATTGCGGCCACAGCGGATAGAGCTGGCGCGGTTCGAGGAAGTACTGCGGCTCCATCAGCGTGTTCACCGCCAGCAGCGCGGTGGACAGCACCAGGAAGAAGAACCACAGCGGCGCCGACAGGTAAGACATCACGCCGGTCAGGAACACCGCGCGGTGCACCGGGTGCATGCCTTTTACCAGGAACAGGCGGAAGTTCATCAGGTTGCCGTGGCACCAGCGACGGTCACGCTTGAGTTCGTCGAGCAGGTTCGGCGGCAGTTCTTCGTAGCTGCCCGGCAGGTCGTAGGCAATCCACACGCCCCAGCCGGCACGGCGCATCAGCGCGGCTTCAACGAAGTCGTGGGAGAGGATCGCACCGGAGAACGCGCCTTTACCCGGCAACGGCGCCAGGGCGCAGTGGTCGATGAACGGCTTCATGCGGATGATCGCGTTGTGACCCCAGTAGTGGGATTCACCCAACTGCCAGAAGTGCAGGCCGGCAGTGAACAGCGGACCGTAAACGCGAGTGGCGAACTGCTGCATGCGTGCATACAACGTGTCCATGCCCGAAGCACGCGGCGCGGTCTGGATGATGCCCGCGTCCGGAGTCGCCTCCATCAGGCGCACCAGACTGGTCAGGCACTCGCCGCTCATCACCGAGTCGGCGTCGAGCACGACCATGTACTTGTAGTCACCACCCCAGCGACGGCAGAAGTCGTCGAGGTTGCCGCTCTTGCGTTTGACGCGACGGCGACGGCGGCGATAGAAGATCTTGCCGAAGCCCTTGGCTTCACGGCAGACATCCAGCCAGGCCTGTTGCTCGGCAACGCAGATATCGGTGTCGTTACTGTCGCTGAGCACGAAGAAATCGAAGCGATCCAGGTCACCGGTGGCCGCAACGGACTCGAAGGTCGCGCGCAGACCGGCGAACACCCGAGGCACGTCTTCGTTGCAGATCGGCATCACCAGCGCGGTGCGCGCGTCCTTCGGAATCGGCTCGTTGCCGGCACTTTTACCGGAGATCCGGTATTTATCGTGACCGGTGAGCAACTCGAGGAAGCCCATCAGCGCGGTCCAGAAACCAGCCGACACCCAGCAGAACAGAATCCCGAACATGATCAGGATGCTGGTCTGCAGCGCATACGGCAGCACTTGCGTGGCGGTCTGCAGCAGCGGTTGATGCAGGACTTCTTCCAGATCGACGAACGACCAGCCCTGGTACGGCATGATGCCTTTCATGTACCAGCCGGCGACGATGGTCTGGCCGAGCATCAGGATCAGCAGGATGTAGCGACGGATCGAACCGACGGTGCGCCAGCGGGCAGCCGGCAGCACGTTCTGGTCTTTCGGCGGCTGCGGCGGGTTGGTCCGGCCGGTCAGGCGACGCCAGCCACGCACCAGGATGTTGGTGCGCCACGGCTCCGGCACGACCTTGGTCCGACGGATCGGCGGCGTGGCCTTGAGACTGACCCGGCCGCTGGCATCGAGCACCAGCATTTCCGCGTCTTCCAGCTCTTCGGCGGTGCTCAGGGTCAGGCGCTTGCCCACCGAAGCCTGGGCGGCTTCGGTCGGCGCGTCGAACGTCGAGGACGACAGGCGTTGATGCAATTCGCTGAAAGACTGGCAGCCCGCGAGTTCCGCGCGCTGCTCGTCGGTCATCGGCAGATGCGCCAGATACTCGGACAGAGTCTCTGGCTGTACTTGAGAGTTACTCATCGGCAGGCAACTGATAGCTCCAGGTCTCGGTCAGGACTTCTTCAGTCGAGGCCGGTTCCGGTGTGGCTGGGGCCGCGTCCGCAGCCGCTGGCTGCTTGGCGTCTTTGTTGGCCTTGTCCTTGGCATCTGCCGCTGGCTTGGCGTCGGCCTGTTTGGCTTCGGCGGCCTTGGCTTCCTTGTCGGCTTTTTCCTGTTGCTTGGCGGCGATCTTGTCGGCCTTGGCAACCGAGGAGTTGGAAGCCGGCAGCGAGGTCTTGGCCAGATCGGCCGGAACGATGTTCTGCACCAGCGCGGCACGCATCTCGGTCGACTTGCTCGCGTCCTTGATCTTCATCCGCAGGGTCAGGCGCCAGCCCTTGGTTTCAGGGTTGTAGCGCACGCTGTTCTCGACCAGCTCGGCGTTGTCGCCGACGCTGACCTGGCTGCGCACGTCCGCATCCGGGGCCAGGGCCGCCAGGGACGGGCCTTCGAAGTCGACCAGATAGGCAACGCTGCCATCCGGCTGACGGATCAGGTTCGATTGCTTGACGTCACCGGTCGAACGCAGGGTCTGCTTGACCCAGGCGCTGTCCGGCGCGTGGATTGCCGCTTCGTCCATGGTCCAGTGCATGCGGTAGGCGAAGTCCAGCGGCTGGCCTGGTTCCGGCAGTTTTTCCGGGTTCCAGAACGCAACGATGTTGTCGTTGGTTTCGTCGGCGGTCGGGATCTCGACCAGATCGACGGTGCCTTTGCCCCAGTCGCCCTTCGGCTCGATCCAGGCGCTTGGACGCTTGTCGTAGCGGTCGTCGAGGTCTTCGTAGTGGCTGAAGTCACGGCCACGCTGCAGCAGACCGAAACCGCGCGGGTTGTCGACGCTGAACTGGCTCACGGCCAGATGTTTAGGGTTGTTCAGAGGACGCCAGATCCACTCGCCGTTGCCGGCATGGATCGACAGACCGCTGGAGTCGTGCAGTTCGCGACGGTAGTTGAGCACTTTCGACGGCTGGTTGGCGCCGAACAGGAACATGCTGGTCAGCGGCGCGATGCCGAGTTTGCCGACCTTGTCACGCAGGAACATCTGGCCTTTGACGTCGACAATGGTGTCGCTGCCCGGGCGCAGGATCAGGCGGTAGGCGCCGGTCGCGCGCGGCGAGTCCAGCAGGGCGAAGATCACCAGGTGCTTGTCGCCCGGCTTCGGCTGCTGAATCCAGAACTCGCGAAAACGCGGGAATTCTTCGCCGGACGGCAGAGCGGTATCGATCGCCAGGCCACGGGCCGACAGACCGTAGGTGTGACCCTTGCCGACGACGCGGAAGTAGCTCGCGCCCAGCATGGTCATGATTTCGTCTTGCTTGTCAGCCTTGTTGATCGGGTACAGGACACGGAAACCGGCATAGCCCAGTTGTTCGGTGGCCTTTGGATCGAACTGCAGATCGCCGAAATCGAAACGGCTCGGATCGTATTTGATTTCTTCGACGGTGTTTGCGGTGATTTCGTTGATTTTCACCGGCGTATCGAAGTGCATGCCCTGATGATAGAAGGACAGCTTGAACGGGTTCTTCTGGTCGGCCCATTCGGCTTTTTCGGTGCGGAAACGAATCTTCTGATAGTCCGCGAACTTCATGTCACGGAATTCGTTCGGCAGGTTGCTGCGCGGGGCTTCGAATTTCTGCCCGGCCAGCTCTTTGGCCTTGGCCGACACATCGTCAAGATTGAATGCCCAGAGCTGGCCGGCGCTGAGCAGGCAGAGTACTGCCGAGCCCGCTACCAGAGCGCTGCGCAAGCGTTTGGCAGACAATTTTGCTGCATTACAGGGACTAACAATCACGAGCAACCCTCGCCGAAAACAGATCAATAAACCAACGGCCAGATGAAGTGCCTGTGAGGTTTTCGGTACAAAAATACCGGCCTTGCAGGGCACCCTTGCCAAGTTGGCGAGCATTGTTCCGACTCCGCTGGGGCAAAATGATTCCCCAATCGGATCCGGACAAGTCTCTTACCTAAGTCAAAATGGACCAACGAACGCTGATCCCCGTAGCGCGCGATTATCTAGTAGCCCGCGTGACAACGCATCAGGGGTAACAAAGTATTTATCGCGAAAATTCCCTGTTTTCAGTCGAAAAGCCCTTAAAAACTTGTTTCAAGCGCTTTCATGTCTGTAACAGGAAGGTTACCGGGCCATCGTTGACCAGGTGCACCTGCATATCCGCGCCGAATCTACCTGATGCCACAGTGCCATGCATCTGTTTCGCTTTGCTGAATAGATAGTCGAACAATTCCTCGCCCAGCGCCGGAGGGGCGGCGGTCGAGAAACTCGGACGCAGCCCGCTTTTGGTGTCGGCAGCCAGGGTGAACTGAGAGACCAGCAGCAGCCCGCCGCCCACATCCGCCAAAGACAGATTCATCTTGCCCTCGGCGTCACTGAATACTCGATAGTTAAGCAGCTTATGCAGAAGTTTGTCGGCGCTGGCCTGCGTGTCGTCGGGTTCGACCGCCACCAGCACCAGCAAACCCTGATCGACGCTGCCGACCACCTCCCCCGCCACTTCGACCCGCGCGCCTTTCACGCGCTGCAAAAGCCCCTTCATGCTTCTTCGGGCGGCAGGTCGAGCAGGCGCCGGGCCATTTTGCTGGCGGCGCGTACCAGTGCGTCGGTGATACCCGGTTCGGAGGCGGCGTGACCGGCATCGCGGATCACCTGCAGCTCGCTGTTCGGCCAGGCCTGATGCAGCTCCCACGCATTGTCGAGCGGGCAGATCACGTCGTAACGGCCATGGATGATCACACCCGGCAGATGAGCGATCTTGCCCATGTCGCGGATCAGCTGGTTCGGTTCGAGGAAGGCGTTATTGGTGAAGTAGTGGCATTCGATCCGCGCAATCGACAAGGCGCGCTGCGGCTCGGAGAAACGGTCGACCACCAGCGGGTTCGGGCGCAGGGTCGCGGTGCGCCCTTCCCAGGTCGACCAGGCCTTGGCGGCATGCATCTGGGCGATCTGGTCGTTGCCGGTCAGGCGTTTGTGGAAAGCGCTGAGCAGGTCGTCGCGCTCGTCCAGCGGGATCGGCGCGAGGTAGTCCTGCCAGTAATCGGGGAACAGACGGCTGGCACCGGCCTGGTAGAACCATTCGATTTCCTGCGGACGGCAGAGAAAGATCCCACGCAAGATCAGACCATGCACACGCTCCGGGTGGGTCTGTGCGTAAGCCAGCGCCAGGGTCGAACCCCAGGAACCGCCGAACAGCACCCATTTATCGATGCCCAGGTGTTTGCGAATGCGCTCGAGGTCTTCGACCAGATCCCAGGTGGTGTTGTTTTCCAGGCTGGCGTGGGGGGTGGAGCGTCCGCAGCCACGCTGGTCGAAGGTGACGATGCGATACAGATTCGGATCGAAGTAGCGACGGCTCTGGGCATCGCACCCGGCGCCCGGGCCACCATGGATGAACACCACCGGCAAACCTTCCGGTGAACCGCTTTCGTCGACGTACAGCGTATGGGTGTCGTCGACGGCCAGATCGTGCCGTGCGTGAGGTTTGATCTGCGGAAACAAAGTCTGCATTGCGCGCTCCGTAAGGGGTCGAGGTCATCCCTGGGGGGACTTCTATTATTCTGCCGTCCGGCATCATAAACCCGATTTACGTCAATGAGCATGCCCGTGCGCTGTCACATTTTGTCAGCCATGAACCCCAGCAGGTTTTCGTAGAGACGATCGACTTCGGCGACCTGATGCCGCGCCCGCAGGCAGCCGTGCACCAGCCCTTCGCCGTAATACAGCGTGGCCTCGCCCCCGGCGGCGGACAGGCGTTCGGCGTAGCGCACACCGTCGTCGCGCAACGGATCGAACTGCGCCACGCCGACCCAGGCCGGGGGCAATCCGCTGAAATCATCGGCAAGCAACGGCATGGCCCAGGCATTCGGTTGTGGCGTGCCGCGCAGGTACAACGCGTGATAACAATCCACGTCGCTGCTGGAGAGTAACGGCGCATCGCTGCACTCGCTGCGCGACGGCAGTTGTTCGTCACCGCCCAGTCCGGGATAGATCAGCACCTGGGCTTTGGGCGGCACTTCGCCGGCATCGCGCAGGGCCAGGCACAACGCAGCAGCGAGATTGCCGCCGGCACTGTCGCCGGCCACCAGCATGCGCTCACGGTCGAAGCCGAACGATCCGTCGCGCAGGGCACGCCAGACACTCAGGCAATCTTCGAACCCGGCGGGAAACGGATGCTCCGGCGCCAGCCGATAATCCACCGCCACCACCATCGCCCCCAGCGCCATGGCCAGTCCGCAGCAGATGAAGTCGTGGGAATCCAGCCCGCCGACCACCCATCCGCCACCGTGCAGATACACCACACAGGATGGTGACCCAGCAGGCGGGCGATAGGCGCGAACCGGCACCGCACCCAACCGAAAGTCCTCTACCTCAAGCCCTGCCGGTCGCGGCGGGGTGAACGCCCGGCACATCTCGTCATAGCCACGGCGCAATCCGGCGAAGCTGCTGTCATCGCTGGCGAAGCTTTCGGTTCTGGCGACAAACGCCGCCATCGCCGGTGAAAGTGGATAAGTGCTCATCAGTTTTTCAGACTGGCCTGAACCGTGGCCACGCCGTCCTTGCCATCGAAACTGCTGACACCCGCCAGCCAGCGCTGCAGATCTTCGGGATGCTCACGCAGCCAGGTCTTCGCCACTTCCTGAGGTGTCTTGCGCTCCATGATTGGCACCATCAACTGGCTTTCCTGAGCGGCGTTGAAAGTCAGGTTCTCCAGCAGTCGATTGACGTTAGGGCAGCGCTCGGCGTAATCCGGCGCGGTGACCGTGGAAACGGTGGCGGCGCCTTCGTTCGGGCCGTAGACGTCTTCGCTGCCGGTCAGGTAGGTGATTTTCATGTTGATGTTCATCGGATGCGGGGTCCAGCCAACGAACACCACGAACTCCTTGCGATTCACCGCCCGCTGCACGGCGGCGAGCATGCCGGCTTCACCGGATTCGATGATCTTGAAATCCTTCAGGCCGAAATGGTTGGTTTCGATCATGGTCTTGATCGTGGTGTTGGCGCCGCTGCCGGGCTCGATGCCGTAGATTTTGCCGCCGAGCTGATCCTTGAATTTTGCGATATCGCCAAAGGTTTTCAGCCCCGCCGCCGCGACGTAGTCCGGCACTGCCAGGGTTGCCTGGGCATCCGCCAGACTTGGCTTGTCCATCACTTTGACTTGATTGGCAGCGAGGAATGGCGCGATGTTCTTGTCCATCGCCGGTTTCCAGTAGCCGAGGAAGATATCGAGTCGTTTGTCGCGAATGCCGGCAAAGATGATTTGCTGCACGGCGCTGGTCTGTTTGCTTTCGTAGCCGAGGCCGTTGAGCAGCACGTCGGCCATGCCGCTGGTGGCGATCACGTCGGTCCAGTTGACCACGCCCATGCGCACGGTTTTGCAGGAAGCATCGTCGGAAGCCATGGCGCCGGCGCTGAGCAGCGCACTGCCGGTGAGGATTAACGCACAACGAGTGAACAGTTTTTTCATGTGGGATCGTCTCGTGCGGCAGCGGTTTATTGTTCGGATCGGTGTCTTCTTGCACCGTGGCCGAAACATTACGCAGCAGGCGAGACGGAAAAGCGACCTGTGGCGACCGGGATTTGCACGGTGGCGACTTCTCCCGATCATTCCCACGCAGAGCGTGGGAACGATCACAGCTGACTCAGTTGTAGTGCTTTGCGCCCCAGGCGAGCAGCCCTTGCAGCAACTCCTTGAGCACCACCCGCGTCGGCTCCGCCAGATCGGCGCGGTAGCGGAACGGTTCGAACTCTTCCATGTAGGTGCACTGGCCCAGTTCCAGTTGCACGGCATGGATGTTCTCGGCCGGGTTGCCGTAGTGACGGGTGATGTGGCCGCCCTTGAAGCGTCCGTTCAGCACATGGCTGTAATCGCCGTGGCGTGCGCAGATCGCTTCCAGTTGCGTGGCCAGTTGTGGGTCGCAACTGGCGCCGTTGAAGGTGCCCAGATTGAAGTCCGGCAACTTGCCGTCGAACAGGTGCGGGATGATCGAACGGATCGAGTGCGCATCGAACAACAGTGCGTAACCGAACTCGGCCTTCAGCCGCGCCAGCTCTTCCTGCAAGGTGCGGTGGTACGGCGTCCAGATCTGCTCCAGGTACGTCGCGCGTTCTTCTTTCGACGGCTCCTTGCCTTCCTTGAACAATGGAATGCCATCGAACAACGTTGCCGGGTACAGCCCGGTGGTGGCGCCGGCATACAACGGTTTGTCGTCGGATGGCCGGTTCAGATCGATGACGAACCGCGAATACTCGGCCGCCAGGGTGCTGGCGCCCAGTTCGGCGGCGAAATCGTAGAGCTGCGGAATATGCCAGTCGGTGTCCGGCAGGCTTTTCGCGTCCGGGATCAATCCGGCCTCGACCGCCGGGGTCAGGCGCACACCCGCGTGGGGCATGCTGATCAGCAGCGGCACACGACCTTGTTTGAAGTTCAGAACCTTATCCACAACCGCTCTCCTACAGACTTGATTCAACGCCGTGACGCACGACGCGTTTGTCCAGTTCGCCGCCCAACCAGTACGCCAGGTCCGCCGGCCGGTCGATCTGCCAGGCGACGAAATCCGCCACCTTGCCGACTTCCAGCGAACCGTGGGTATCGGCCATGCCCAGGGCTTGCGCCGCATGAATCGTGGCGCCGGCCAAAGCTTCTTCCGGGGTCATGCGGAAACAGGTGCAGGCCATGTTCAGCATCAGGCGCAATGACAGCGCCGGCGAGGTGCCGGGGTTGAGGTCGCTGGCGATGGCGATTTTCACCTTGTGCTTGCGCAGGGCTTCCATCGGCGGCAATTGGGTTTCACGCAGGAAGTAGAACGCCCCCGGCAACAGCACCGCGACGGTGTCGGACTTGGCCATGGCAATGGCGTCGTCTTCATCCATGAATTCCAGATGATCGGCGGACAACGCGTGATAGCGCGCCGCGAGGCTGGAACCGTGCAACGACGACAATTGCTCGGCGTGCAGCTTCACCGGCAGACCGAGTTTTTGCGCGGTAACGAACACCCGCTCGACCTGCTCCGGGGAGAACGCCAGGTATTCGCAGAAGGCATCCACCGCGTCCACCAGCCCTTCGGCGGCCAGTGCGGGCAGCATCTCGGCGCAGATGTGATCGATGTAATCGTCAGCGCGATCCTTGTACTCCGGCGGCAACGCATGGGCGGCCAGACAGGTGCTGCGTACGCTGATCGGCAGCTCGTCGGCGAGGCGACGGATGACCCGCAGGATCTTGCGTTCGCTGGCCAGGTCGAGGCCGTAGCCGGACTTCATTTCGACCGTGGTCACGCCGTCGCGCATCAGGCTTTTCAGGCGTTTGGCGGCGCTGGCGAACAGCTCGTCTTCCGACGCTTCGCGGGTGGCGCGCACGGTGCTGGCGATGCCGCCACCGGCTGCGGCGATCTCCGCGTAGCTCACACCTTGCAGGCGTTTCTCGAATTCACCGCTGCGGTTGCCGCCGAACACGGTGTGGGTGTGGCAGTCGATCAGGCCGGGGGTGACCCACGCGCCTTGCAGATCGTTGACCGCCGGATATTCGCCGGACGGCAATTGAGTGCGCGGGCCGATCCACTCGATGTGTGCACCGGACGTCACGATGGCCGCATCCTCGATGATCGAGTAGACGCCTTGCGCCATGGTTGCGACGTGGCAGTGTTGCCAGAGGGTTTTCACTGTTGGCCTCCGTTGAAATTCTGTTTGGTGGGCAGCCTTCAAAAGCCCCTCACCCTAACCCTCTCCCGGAGGGAGAGGGGACTGACCGCGTTGTTCTTTCGATTGTTGCCGACCTGATAGTTTGAGCCGAACTCAGGCCTAGAAGCTCACCGAGATCGGCTCCCTCTCCCTCCGGGCGGTCCGACGTTTCGGGAGGGCTGGGGTGAGGGGTGTCTCTTACAGGCTCGGCAGCAACTTGGCCGGAACCAGTTCAGTCAGAACCCGCGACGCCAGCAGTTCGGTCGCGGCATTGATGTCCGGCGCAAAGAAGCGGTCCTTCTCGTAGAACGGCACTTCACGACGCAGAATGCCCCGGGCCTTTTCCAGTTTGGCCGAGGTCTTCAGGCCGTTGCGCAGGTCCAGACCCTGCACCGCCGCCAGCCATTCCACTGCCAGAATGCCGCGAGTGTTCTCGGCCATTTCCCACAGACGCTTGCCGGCAGCCGGGGCCATCGACACGTGGTCTTCCTGGTTGGCGGAGGTCGGCAGACTGTCCACCGAATGCGGGTGGGCCAGCGCCTTGTTTTCGCTGGCGAGGGCTGCCGCAGTCACTTGGGCAATCATGAAACCGGAGTTCACGCCGCCATTGGCCACCAGGAACGGCGGCAGTTGCGACATGTGCTTGTCCATCATCAGCGAGATGCGGCGCTCGCTCAGGGAGCCAATTTCGGCGATGGCCAATGCCATGTTGTCAGCGGCCATAGCGACTGGTTCGGCGTGGAAGTTGCCACCGGAAATCACGTCGCCTTCAGCCGCAAACACCAGTGGATTGTCGGAGACGGCGTTGGCTTCGATGACCAGCACTTCGGCGGCCTGACGGAACTGGGTCAGGCAGGCGCCCATGACTTGTGGCTGGCAGCGCAGCGAGTACGGGTCCTGGACCTTTTCGCAGTTCTGGTGCGAATCGGAGACTTCGCTGCGCTCGCCCAGCAGATCGCGGTAGGCAGCGGCGGTGTCGATCTGGCCTTTCTGGCCACGGGCGGCGTGGATGCGCGCGTCGAACGGCGAGCGCGAACCGAGCACCGCTTCAACTGTAAGACCGCCCAGCGCCAGCGCGCCGGCGAACAGGTCTTCACCTTCGAACAGACCGCGCAGGGCGAATGCGGTGGAAACTTGCGTACCGTTGAGCAGCGCCAGACCTTCTTTCGCGGCCAGGGTCAGCGGCGTCAGACCGGCGACCTTCAGCGCTTCGGTGGCTTCCATCCATTCGCCCTTGTAGCGCGCCTTGCCCTCGCCCAGCAGCACCAGCGACATGTGCGCCAGCGGTGCCAGGTCACCGGACGCACCGACCGAACCTTTCAACGGAATGTGCGGGTAAACCTCGGCGTTGATCAGGGCGATCAGCGCGTCGATCACCACGCGGCGGATACCGGAGAAACCACGGCTGAGGCTGTTGACCTTGAGCACCATGATCAGGCGCACCAGCTCATCGCTGATCGGCTGACCGACGCCGGCAGCGTGGGACAGCACCAGCGAGCGCTGGAGGTTTTCCAGGTCTTCGCTGGCGATGCGGGTCGAGGCCAGCAGGCCGAAACCGGTGTTGATGCCGTAGGCGGTGCGGTTCTCGGCGAGGATCTGCTCGACGCAGGCGACGCTGGCTTCGATCTGGGCCGAGGCGCTGTTGTCGAGAGTCAGCTTGACCGGTTGCTGATAGACATCACGCAGTTGGGACAGGCTCAGTTGGCCGGGGATCAGGTTCAGCGCAGTCATTTAAATGCTCCTTTTGAGAGTTTGTTATGAACTACCAGTCGCTCCGGAGCATTCCGTTATCCGTCGCCTCTCGTCTTTTGGACGATCCGCGCCTTGGCACGCTGGTATGGGTAATTGTCAGTGCAAATTCGGCAGTACGCGGTGCAGCAGATCCGGGTCTTTCAACACGCTCGCGGCAGCGGCGATATCCGGCGCCAGCCAACGGTCCTGATCGTAAGCCGGGACCTTCTCACGCAGCAGTCGCCACGCCACATCGGTGCCGGCGCCAAAGCGCTGTTCCTTGAGAAATTCAAAGGCCTGAGCCGCCAGCAGGTACTCGATGGCGAGGATCTGCGTGCAGTTTTCCAGTGCGCGATGCAGCTTCAGCGCGGCGTTGGTGCCCATGCTCAGGTGGTCTTCCTGCAGGCCCGAAGTGACGTAGTTGTCGAGTACCGCCGGTTGCGCCAACTGGCGGTTTTCCGCGCACAGCGACGCGGCGACGTATTGCACGATCATCATCCCGGAGTTCACCCCCGGATTGGCCACCAGAAACGCCGGCAGACCGCTGACATGCGGGTTGATCAGACGGTCCAGACGCCGCTCGGCAATCGAGCCGATTTCGGCCATCGCGATAGCCAGCAAGTCCGCCGCCAGCGCTACCGATTGCCCGTGCGGGTTGGCCTGGGACATCACCCGGAAGTTGTCCGGCGTACCCAGCAGCAACGGGTTGTCGGTGCAGCCGTTGAGTTCGGTTTCGATCTGCTTGATCGCGTGTTGCAGTTGATCGCGCGCGGCGCCGTGTACCTGCGGGATCGAACGGATGCTCAGCGCATCCTGAGTGCGAATGCCTTTGCTCTTCGCGATCACTTCGCTGCCATCGAGCAGCGCCCGCAGATTGACGCCGACCTGTTGCATGCCCGGGTGCGGCTTGAGCGCGATGATCTCGGCGTCGAATGCGGCGATCTGACCGCGCTGCGCTTCAAAACTCATGGCGCCGACCACGTCGGCCCATTGCACCAGACGCGTGGCATCGGCAATCGCCAGGCAGCTGAGACCGGTCATGCACGGCGTGCCGTTGACCAGGCACAAACCGTCCTTCGCCCCGAGTTGCACCGGTTGCAGGCCTTCTTCGGCCAACGCCTGCTGCGCGGAAATCACTTGCCCGCGATAGCTGACATTGCCCACGCCCAGCAGCGCGATACCGATGTGCGCCATGTGGGTCAGGTAACCGACCGAACCCTGGGACGGCACTTGCGGGGTGATGCCGCGATTGAGCAGCGACAACAGTGCTTCGACCACTTGGCGATGAATCCCGGATTTGCCGTGGCTGTAGTTGCGGATCGCGGCGCACATGATGGCGCGGGTCTGCTCGTCGGCCAGTACCGGGCCGACGCCGCAGGCGTGGCTGAGCAAGGTGTTGCGCGATAACTGGCTGAGTTGTTCGCCCTGCAGCGAGACGTTGGACAGACCGCCCAGCCCTGTGTTGACGCCATAGGCGCGCTCGCCGCTGGCGACGATGCGCTGGACGATGCCCTGAGCATTTTCGATGCGCGCCCAGGTCTGGGCCGACAGCTCGAGCTGCGCGCCGTGACGGGCTACCGCGACCACATCCTGCCAACGCATCGGGGCGTCGGCGATAACGATTTTTTCAGCCTGGGACATCTAAAACCTCTTTAACCTGATCGTCACGAAATGCATTCCCACGCAGACGGTTCGACGTGGGAACGAACCTCAAACCACCGCCGCCCGCCGCTGCACGAAGCGATCGACATACTCGTCCGCCGGCGAATGCAGGATCTCTTTCGGCGTACCGACCTGAATCAGGCGGCCGTCCTTGAGGATCGCGATGCGGTTGCCGATGCGCACGGCCTCGTCGAGGTCGTGGGTGATGAAGACGATGGTCTTGTGCAGGGTCTTTTGCAGCTCCAGCAACTGGTCCTGCATCTCGGCACGGATCAGTGGGTCGAGGGCGCTGAACGCCTCGTCCATCAGGATGATGTCGGTGTCCGCCGCCAGGGCGCGGGCCAGGCCGACACGCTGGCGCATGCCGCCGGAGAGCTGGTGCGGGTATTTGTTTTCGTAGCCCTTGAGGCCCACGGTGTTGATCCAGTGCAACGCGCGCTCGGCGCACAGCTGCTTGCTCTCGCCGCGCACTTTCAGGCCGTAGGCGACGTTGTCGAGCACGGTCTTGTGCGGCAGCAGGCCGAAGCTCTGGAACACCATGCTGATCTTGTGCCGGCGAAATTCGCGCAGGGCGTCCATGTCGTATTGCAGGATGTCCACGCCGTCCACCAGGATCGCGCCGCTGGTCGGGTCGATCAGGCGGTTGAAGTGGCGCACCAGCGTGGATTTGCCGGAGCCGGACAGACCCATGATCACGAAGATCTCGCCGGTGCCGATGCTCAGGGACAGGTCGTTGACCCCGACCACGCAACCGGTTTCGTTCAGCACCTGCTCCTTGGTCTTGCCCTGGCCGACCATCGCCAGTGCATCCTTGGACCGGTTGCCGAAAATCTTGAAGACGTTTTTGACTTCGATCTTGCTCACGGTTGCGTTGCTCATTTGCTCACCTCATGCCGTGGGCGACCATACGCCTGGGTAATGCGGTCGATGACCACTGCGAGAATCACGATCGCCAGACCGGCTTCAAGGCCGCGTCCGACGTTGAGGGTCTGGATGCCCACCAGCACATCTTCACCCAGGCCACGGGCGCCGATCATCGAGGCGATCACCACCATCGACAGGGCCATCATGGTGGTCTGGTTGATCCCGGCCATGATGCTCGGCAAGGCCAGCGGCAGTTGCACGCCGAACAGTTGCTGCCAGCGGTTGGCGCCGAAAGCGTTGATGGCTTCCATCACTTCACCGTCGACCTGGCGGATGCCCAGATCGGTCAGGCGGATCAGCGGCGGCGCAGCGTAGATCACGGTGGCGAAAATCGCCGGCACCTTGCCCAGGCCGAACAGCATCAGCACCGGAATCAGGTACACGAAGCTGGGCATGGTCTGCATGATGTCGAGCAGCGGCATCAGGAACGAACGCAGGCGATTGCTGCGGGCCGAGAGGATCCCCAGCGGCACACCGATCAGCACCGAGATGACTGTGGCGACCATCATCAGCGCCAGCGTCTGCATGAGTTTGTCCCAGAGGCCGACGGCGCCCACCAGGAACAGCAGACCAACGATCACGGCGGTGGTCACGAGCTTGCGCGTGGCGTGCCAGGCAACCCCGGCAACGATGGCCAGCATCAGCCACCACGGTGCGGCGCGCAGCAGGCCTTCAAGGTTGACGATGGCCCACAGCAGGGTGTCGGAGATATGGCGGAACACGTCACCGTAGTTGGTGACCAGTGCATCGACCCAACCGTTGACCCAGTCGGCGATGGAAAACGTAAAGCGTTCGGGAAACATAAGCGGCTCTCAATCAGAAATCTCAATCAAGCGATGACGGCAATTCTCCCGGCCAGCCTCACGGTTAGCCGGGAGGTATCGACCTACAGCGCCGCGTCGATTTTCTTGGCAGCGTCGTCGCTGACCCACGCATGCCAGACCTCAGGATGTTCCTTGAGGAAGATTTTCGCCAGCTTCGGCGACTCGATCCGCTCCTTGGTCATACGACCCAGGTTCTGGTTCAGCAGGTCGATCGGCAGGTTGACCTTTTCCAGCACGGCCACCAGCTCGGGGGCTTCCTCGTGGAAGGTCTTGGACAGGCCGACCTTGATGGTCACGCGCTTGTCGACGCCCGGTTTCTCTTCCAGTTTGACCGCATCGATCTGGCCCATCAGCGGGGTTGGCGACCAGTAGTAGAACAGGATCGGCTCGCCGCGCTTGTAGCTCGACAGCACCGCCGCATCCAGCGCCGGGCCGGTGCCCGGGCGGAAGTTGGTGTAGCTGTTTTCCAGGCCGTAGCTTTTCAGCATTTCGCTGTTGTCCAGCTCGCAGGTCCAGCCGGCCGGGCAGTTGTAGAAGCGGCCCTTGGACGGCTCTTCGGCATCCTTGAAGATTGCCGAGTATTTGCCCAGGTCAGCGATGTTTTTCAGGTCCGGCGCCTTGGCTTCGATCTTGCGCTTGGCATCGCCTTCGATCACATAGCGCGGTACGTACCAGCCTTCCACCGCACCGACCACCGGCGCGCCGACACCGACGACCTTGCCGGCCTTCTCGGCCTTGTTCCAGACCTCGCTGCGGCCGACCCACTCTTCGGCGAACACTTGAATATCGTTGCTGCTCAGGGCGTTTTCCATGGTGATGGAGTTGCCCGGCAGGCTGTCGGTCTTGCAGTCGTAACCTTTCTCCAGCACGACCTGCAGCACGTCGGTCAGCAACATCGCGCTTTCCCAGTTCAGGCCGGCGAATTTCACCGGTTTGCCGGATTCGCACCAGCCGGCGGCCTGAGTGGCACCGGCACTGGCCAGCAGGCCCATGGACAGCAATGTGGTCAGCAGGGTCTTGTTCGATTTCATTGTTGTGACGCTCCTAATCATGAATTGGCTTACGGCAGTTCAAGAGGCATCCAGCCCTGTCCACGTCCAGATCAGGCCTGCGCCGCAGCGCGGCCGGTCCCGTTTGCTTCAGGTTGTACAACGCTGTTCTGCTCGACCGGCAGAATCAGGTGATCGGGCACGCTGCCGTGCCATTTCTTTGCGCACACGTAGTAAAGCGCAGCGGGCAGCACCAGACCGATGATCCACGAGATATCCACATCACCCAGTGCGGCTACCAGCGGACCGGTATAGAACTTGGTGGAAATGAACGGCAGCTGCACCAGCACACCGAACACATAGACGCTGATCCCGAGGAGGTTCCAGCGACCGTAGCGACCGTTCGGATCGGCCAGCGCCGGGACGTCGTAGTGCTCACGGGTAATGCAGTAGTAGTCCACGAGGTTGATCGCGCTCCACGGCGTGAAGAACGCCAGCAGGAACAGGATGAAAGACTTGAACGCCCCGAGGAACGAGTGCTGGCCGAGCAAGGCGATCAGGGTCGCGGCACCGACGATCACCAGCACGAACACCAGGCGCTGCATCCGGGTGACCGTCAGGTGGCCACGGAAGCCGCTGATGATGGTGGCGATGCACATGAAGCTGCCGTAGGAGTTCAGCGTCGAGATGGTCACCTTGCCGAACGCGATGCTGAAATAAAGCAGCGCCGCGGTGGCACCGGTGCCGCCCAGACCGACGATGTAAGCCACTTCATGGCCGGCGAACTGGCCGTTGGCCGAAGCCGCCGCGAACACGCCGAGAATCATCGCCACCTGCGCGCCGATCACCGAACCGGCGCCGGCAGCGAAGAAGGTTTTCACCGAGGAAACCTTGCTCGGCAGGTAACGCGAATAGTCCGCCACGTACGGGCCGAAGGCGATCTGCCAGGACGCTGCCAGCGACACCGCCAGCAGGAAACTGCTCCAGCTGAAGTGACGAATTTGCAGAAGTGCGCCGACGTCCACCTGACTCATCAGACGGCTGAACAGGTAAACGAAAGCAATCACGCCGATGACACTGGCGATACGGCCGATCCAGTGGATCACCCGATAGCCGAGCACCGTGACCACCACGATGACGCTGGCGAAAAGCAGGATGCCGACGGTGTCACTGACCCCGAACAACTGGCCCAGCGCCTGGCCTGACAGCACGGTGCCGGTGGCGGTGAAGCCGAGGTACATCAGGCACACCAGCACGATCGGAATCGCCGCGCCATAAACCCCGAACTGCACACGGCTGGAGATCATCTGCGGCAGGCCCAGCTTCGGCCCTTGCGCCGCGTGCAGCGCCATGACGCCGCCGCCCAGCAGTTGACCGATCAACAGACCGATCAGCGACCAGAACACGTCACCGCCCAGCACCACAGCCAGGGCCCCGGTGACGATTGCAGTGATTTGCAGGTTGGCACCCATCCACAGGGTGAACTGACTGAATAGACGACCGTGTCTTTCCGCTTCCGGGATGTAGTCGATCGAACGCCTTTCGATCAACGGTTTGTTGCTTGCACGATCGGTGTTGCCAGCCATGATTCAACCTCTGTGGATTGTTCTGGGTTTTGTTGTTGTATTGGCTTGCGCGGGAGCGAGCACGCTCGCTCCCGCCGTTTTTTATTTGCCGGTGATCATCGGCAGGTTCAGCCCTTGCTCCTTGGCGCAGTCGATGGCGATCTGGTAACCGGCATCGGCGTGACGCATGACGCCGGTGCCCGGGTCGTTGTGCAGCACGCGAGCAATACGCTCGGCTGCTTCGTCAGTCCCGTCGCAGACGATCACCATGCCCGAGTGCTGGGAGAAGCCCATGCCGACGCCGCCGCCGTGGTGCAGGGACACCCAGGTCGCGCCGCTCGCGGTGTTGAGCAAAGCGTTGAGCAGTGGCCAGTCGGAGACTGCATCGGAGCCATCCTGCATCGATTCGGTTTCGCGGTTCGGGCTGGACACCGAGCCGGAGTCGAGGTGGTCGCGGCCAATGACGATCGGCGCCGACAGCTCGCCGCGACGGACCATTTCGTTGAACGCCAGACCGAGCTTGGCGCGCTGACCCAGGCCGACCCAGCAGATCCGCGCCGGCAGACCCTGGAAGCTGATGCGCTCGCGGGCCATGTCCAGCCAGTTGTGCAGGTGGGCGTCGTCCGGGATCAGTTCTTTGACTTTGGCGTCGGTCTTGTAGATGTCTTCAGCGTTGCCCGACAGCGCCGCCCAGCGGAACGGGCCGATGCCACGGCAGAACAACGGACGGATGTAAGCGGGTACGAAACCCGGGAAGTCGAAAGCGTTTTCCACGCCCTCTTCCTGGGCCATCTGGCGAATGTTGTTGCCGTAGTCGAAGGTCGGGATGCCTTGCTTCTGGAAATCCAGCATGGCTTTGACGTGCACCGCCATCGACTGCTTGGCGGCCTTGATCACAGCGGCCGGCTCGGTCTTGGCGCGGGCGCGGTATTCGTCCCAGGTCCAGCCGGCCGGCAGGTAACCGTTGAGCGGGTCGTGGGCGCTGGTCTGGTCGGTGACCATGTCCGGACGCACACCACGACGGACCAGTTCCGGGAGAATTTCGGCGGCGTTGCCCAGCAGCGCGATGGAGATCGCCTTGCCTTCCTCGGTGTATTTCTCGATGCGCGCCAGGGCGTCGTCGAGGTCTTTGGCCTGCTCGTCGACGTAACGGCTTTTCAGGCGGAAATCGATGCTCACCTGCTGGCATTCGATGTTCAGCGAGCAGGCACCGGCCAGAGTCGCGGCCAGCGGCTGGGCGCCGCCCATGCCACCGAGGCCGGCGGTCAGGACCCAGCGGCCCTTCAGGTTGGAATCGTAATGCTGGCGACCGGCTTCGACGAAGGTTTCGTAGGTGCCCTGCACGATGCCCTGGCTGCCGATGTAGATCCAGCTGCCGGCGGTCATCTGGCCGTACATCGCCAGACCTTTGGCGTCGAGTTCGTTGAAGTGTTCCCAGGTCGCCCAGTGCGGCACCAGGTTGGAGTTGGCGATCAGTACGCGCGGGGCATTGCTGTGGGTCTTGAACACGCCGACCGGTTTGCCGGATTGCACCAGCAGGGTTTCGTCGTCATTCAGGTTGGTCAGGCTTTCGACGATCTTGTCGTAGCACTCCCAGTTGCGCGCGGCGCGGCCGATGCCACCGTAGACCACCAATTCTTTCGGGTTCTCGGCCACTTCCGGGTCGAGGTTGTTCATCAGCATGCGCAGCGGCGCTTCGGTCAGCCAGCTCTTGGCGGTCAGCTTGTTGCCGCGCGATGCACGAATTTCAACGTCACGGAATTTAGTAGTTTTTGCGTCAGTCACGAAAAAGACTCCTCAGCGATCAATTCAAACCAACCCTGGCGATGGGCAAGCGGCTTGTGCGCTTCAATGCGCGACAAGCGAATCAGGGACGCTGCGGAGAACCTCTGACGACTCATACGCATACGTCTTTACTTGTACATACAAGCATATGCAATCGAGCGGCCAACTTGTTGGAGGGTTGATCAATAAAAATGCGGGGACGGCTGGAGGACGCCTGAATCAAGGGTTGTGGCGTGTATGAATTTTTTCGCGGGGTTGGTTTGAACAAGCGGAGGGCGAGTTCACGTGCGTGGTTTTGCGCCACGCTGGGGCGTTCGGTAACAAGTTGGTGCGCGTTCGGGAACGTCGGGATGAAAAAAAACCGCCGCTCTCAACAGCCCCTACAGGCACTGTTCATAGCGGCGGTTTTTCAGGAATCGGATCAGTGCGCAGTCAGTTCGATCACACAGCAGCCCGCGTTGACGGCGATGTCCACCAGACCGGTGTTGCCGTCCAGTTGCAGGCAATCATGCCGGCCAAGTTGCGCAGCACTGTCACCGACCTGCACTTGCAGCAACTCGCTGACACTGAAAACGAGAACGGTGCCGGCGGAGCTGAAAAACCGTTGCTCGCCCTCCAGCCACTGCAAGCGCGCGCTGTAACGCTGCGGTGCGTAGATCAGGTTGAAGTCGCGGATAGCACCGCCGAGCAAGGTGCAGGACACCTGGCTTTCACCGCTGAAGGCAAACGGGTCGAGGGGTAACAGCGGCCGGGTGTCGTCACCGTCGACACACAGGGTCATACCGTCGCCCTGCAACACCGTGATCACCCGTTGATAACCGGTGAACGTCGAGAAACCACCGGATTCGGCGATGTCGGCAATCGACAGGCGCCAGCCGAAACCGTCGAGACCGGCACCGGCGTCACGGGTGATTTCTTCGGTGCTGCCGCCGCCGTTTTTCCACGGCATGCGCGGGTAACCTTCGGCGCGTAAAACCTTCAACTCTTTCATTTATGAAACCGACCTTCCAGACGATGACGGGAACCGGGATGGATCAGGCGCGCAGCGGTCACCGGCTGACGGCCCGACCAGGTACGGCGACGGATCAGCAGGCACGGTTCGCCTTTTTCGATCTGCAGCAATTTGCATTCGGACGGCTCGGCGAGGATCGCTTCGACCACATGCTCGCCTTCGGTCAGCGGCGCAACCTGGTTCAGATAGGCGTATGGCGTTTGCAGGGTGAAGTCCTGCTTGAGGTATTCCGGGGCGACCAGCGCGTTGACGAAGCGGTCTTCGATCTGCACCGGAATGTCGTTCTCGTAATGCACGATCAGCGAGTGGAACACCTTCTGCCCTTCGCGCATATCCAGCGCCAGGGCGCGCTCGGAACCGGCAGCCTCTTCCTCCAGTGTGATCACCTGGCAGGTATGGCGATGGCCACGGGAGGCGATTTCGTCGGCGATGTTGTGCACTTCGAACAGCGCGGACTGACTCTTCGGCTCGGCGACGAAGGTGCCGACGCCCTGCATGCGCACCAGCAGACCATCGGCGGTCATCTCGCGCAGCGCGCGGTTGATGGTCATGCGGCTGAAGCCCAACTGGCTGACCAGCTCGCTTTCCGACGGCACGCGGTAATGCGGCGGCCAGTTACCACTGTCGATCTGCTGGGTAATCATCTGTTTGACGCGGGCGTACAAGGGCGCCGGACTGTCGCCCATGTTCGCGGCCAACGGAGAAACTGGAGGCGGAGTCGGCACGATGGATCCCTGTTCATTGGATAAGGTTGCTAGCTTGCCGGAGTTTACCGGGCAGGCAAACGTCTGTATATGTATATACAAATAACACACGATGGGGTGCTGAACCATGTCCGCCTTCTTTGCCGAACGCGCGCTGCTGCCTAACGGATGGGCCAACAATGTACGTCTCGAGGTCAGCGCCGCCGGCGTGTTGACCCGAATCCAGGCCGATTCCACCGCAGACGGCGCCGAACGGCTGAGCGGTCCGCTGCTGCCGGGCATGCCGAATCTGCACTCCCACGCGTTCCAGCGAGCGATGGCCGGGCTGGCAGAAGTGGCCGGCAATCCCAATGACAGTTTCTGGACCTGGCGCGATCTGATGTACCGGCTCGTCGGAAAAATCAGCCCGGACCAGCTCGGCGTGATTGCCCGTCAGCTGTACATCGAAATGCTCAAGGCCGGTTACACCTCGGTCGCCGAATTCCATTACGTTCACCACGATCACAACGGTCAGCCGTACGCCGATCCGGCGGAGCTGGCGTTGCGCATCAGCCAGGCCGCCAGCTCCGCCGGTATCGGCCTGACACTGTTGCCGGTGCTTTACAGCCACAGCGGTTTCGGCGGCCAGACGCCGAACGAAGGCCAGCGCCGCTTCATCAACAGCACCGAAAACTACCTGAAACTGCAATCGCGCCTGCAACCGTTGCTGGCGCAGCAGAAGGCCCAGTCGCTGGGATTGTGTTTCCACTCGTTGCGCGCGGTCACCCCGCAACAAATCAGCGAAGTGCTGGCGGCCAGCGACAAGCAATGCCCGGTGCACATCCACATCGCCGAACAGCAGAAAGAAGTCGACGACTGCCTGAGCTGGAGCGGTCGCCGCCCACTGCAATGGCTGTACGAAAACACCGAAGTCGATCAGCGCTGGTGCCTGGTCCACGCGACACACGCCAATCCGGAAGAAGTCACGCTGATGGCCAAGAGTCGCGCCATCGCCGGCCTGTGCCTGACCACCGAGGCCAACCTCGGCGACGGGATTTTCCCGGCGGTGGATTTCCTCGCTCAGGGCGGACGCATGGGCATCGGTTCCGACAGCCATGTGTCGTTGAGCGTGGTGGAAGAACTGCGCTGGCTGGAATACGGCCAGCGTCTGCGTGACCAGCGTCGCAATCGCTTGTATGGCGCGGATCAGCCGATGGTTGGCCGCACGTTGTATGACGCCGCACTGGACGGTGGCGCTCAGGCGCTGGGCCAGCCGATCGGCGCGCTGGCGGTCGGCAAACGCGCCGACTGGATTGTGCTCGATGGCAGCGATCCGTACCTGGCCACGGCCAGCGGTGACGGCATCCTCAACCGCTGGCTGTTTGCCGGTGGTGACCGTCAGGTGCGGGACGTGCTGGTCAACGGTCAGTGGGTCGTTCGCGAGGGGCGACATGCCGGGGAAGAGGACAGCAATCGCGCCTTCACCCAGGTCCTGCGAGAGCTGTTGGGCTGACACAAAAAAACCTGTGGAGGGCAACCTCCACAGGTTTTTTGTTGTGCGTCAGTTGGACGTCTTGGCCATCTGCTGATCCGACGCGCGCCAGATCAAACGCGTGGTGTCATAACCCTGCTGACGCGCCTTGCTCAGCAGTTCTTCGCGCACCACACCATTGACGGTCGGCGTGCGAGACAACAGCCACAGGTAACGTCGGCTCGGGTCGCCAACGATGGCGGTCTTGTAGTCGTCGCTGACGTACAGCACCCAGTATTGGCCCTTCGCCGAGCCCGGAATCAGCCGCGAAAACCAGGTATCGAACTCGACCCACAATTTGTCGGTCTTGCCCGGCATCTGCGGATAAGCCGTGCCCTTGACCTCTTCCCATTGCCAGTCCTTGGTCAGGCAACGGTTGAACACGCCCAGGTTGCCGTCCGATTCGAGGGTGTAACGGGCTTCGGATTGTGCGCAGTTGCGCTGAAAATACATCGGCAGTCGCGCCAGCTCGTACCAGGTGCCCTGGTAACGCTTGAGGTTGACGCTGTGGACTGTCTTGGGCGCCAGCGGATCTTCACCGGTGGTGGCGCAGCCGGCCAGTACCAGGCCGGCAAAAAGGACAAGCAATAACCGCTTCATTGTTTTTCTCCCGTGGGCACGTAGCCCCGGTTTACTTCAGGCCTTGGCCGGAAAACATCAACACTTTGTCACCGGCGTACTGCACGCTGATAAAGCTGTTCTTGTCGCCCCAGGTGCAACTGGACATGCCGAGCGCGCCCGAGCAATCAGTGGGCTTGCCGAGCAGCGTCTCCACTTCGGCCTTGGCCATGCCGGCCGAGAGCTTCGAGTAGTTTTCCTGATTGACCTTGCTGCATGCGGCCAACAGCACGCAAAACGACAGAAGGGCGATAGATCGCAGCGACATGGTGTAACTCCTGGAACGGAAGGGGGATGGCCTGGCGCCAACCAGAAGCTTAGAAGAGAAAACCCCTGTCTGGTTCCCTCGGCAGGTGGCTATTTATTGGCCCGCTCGTCCGGCATTCATCGGTAAATCAGACACTTTGTAGGGCTATTGAGCATTTCGTCGCCTTTAACAAAAGCGTCCTCATCTTTGTCGCGCGGCGGTCGAAATAAGAGCAGCGCAAAGCCCGAGAGTGTGGCAAATTGCCGCCCTTTCTTGACCAGCCCCTTCGCGGTAGCTCACTTAATGACCAGAAACATGAAATTCAGCCACAAGATCTTGTTGGCTGCCGCCCTCGTGGTGGCCGTAGCGTTCGCCTGTTTCATTTTGTTCAACGACTATCGACAACGCGAAGCCCTGCAAAGCAGCACCGAAGCGTCCATGCAGGAACTGGGCAGCCTGACCACCAGCAACATCCAGACCTGGCTGGAAAGCCGCATCCAGTTGCTGCAATCGATGTCGCAGCAGGTTGTCGCCGACGGCAGCGCCCCGGCCAGCCTGAAGCGCATCATCGACCTGCCCGCCTACACCGGCAATTTCCAGCTCAGCTATTTCGGCGGCGCCGACGGCGTGATGTTCTCGGTCCCGGCCGGCAACCGCGCGCCGGATTACGATCCACGCGCCCGTGGCTGGTACAAGGCCGCGAACAGCGCGCAGCAAACCATCGTCACCGAACCGTACATCGCCGCGTCGTCGGGCAAACTGGTGATCACCGTCGCCACCCCGGTGCAGCGTCAGGGCCAGATGATCGGCGTGGCCGGCGCCGACATCGACCTGAGCAGCGTCAGCGCAATCATCAACTCGCTGAACTTCGGCGGCCACGGCCACGCGTTCATCGTCAGTGCCGACGGCAAAATCCTGATCCACCCGGACAGCAAACTGGTGCTCAAGACCCTGGCCGAGGCTTACCCAAGTGGGGCACCGAAAGTCAGTCCGGGCCTGAAAGAAGTCGAGTTCGACGGCAAGACCCAGTTGATCTCCTTTACCCGCGTCAACGGCGTGCCGTCGGCCGACTGGTACGTGGGCCTGGTGCTGGACAAGGACACCGCGTTCTCGATGCTCAGCGAGTTCCGTACCTCGGCGCTGATCGCCATGGTCATCGCCGTGGTGATCATCATCGCCCTGCTCGGCATGCTGATCCGCGTTTTGATGCAACCGCTGCTGACCATGGGCCGCGCCATGCATGACATCGCCGAAGGCGAAGGCGACCTGACCAAGCGTCTGGTGATCCATGGCCACGACGAGTTCGGCGCGCTGGGTTTGTCGTTCAACCGTTTCGTCGAGCGTATCCACACCTCGATCCGCGAAGTGTCCTCGGCCACCGGGCAGGTCAACGAAGTCGCCCTGCGCGTAGTCGCGGCGTCCAACTCGTCGATGTTCAATTCCGACCAGCAGGCTTCGCGCACCAACAGTGTGGCCGCCGCGATCAACCAGCTCGGCGCCGCCGCCCAGGAAATCGCCCAGAACGCCGCCCTCGCCTCGCAGCACTCCAGCGACGCGCGCAGCCTGGCGGTCGACGGCCAGCAGGTTGTGGATAAAACCATCCACGCGATGCAGCAGCTGTCGGCGAAGATCAGCGACTCTTGCGGCAACATCGAAACCCTGAACAGCAACACCGTGAACATCGGGCAGATTCTGGAAGTGATCACCAGCATCTCCCAGCAGACCAACCTGCTGGCGCTCAACGCCGCCATCGAAGCGGCCCGTGCCGGTGAGGCCGGTCGTGGTTTCGCCGTGGTCGCCGACGAAGTGCGCAACCTGGCGCACCGCACCCAGGACTCGGCGCAGCAAGTGCAGAGCATGATCGAAGAACTGCAGGTCGGCGCACGTCAGGCGGTCGGCATCATGACTGAGAGCCAGCGCGAGAGCGAAAGCAGCGTCGGCATCGCCAACCAGGCCGGCGAGCGCCTGGAAAGCGTGACCCAGCGCATCGGCGAAATCGACGGCATGAACCAGTCGGTGGCGACCGCGACCGAAGAGCAGACGGCAGTGGTCGAGTCGATCAACGTCGACATCAACGAGATCAACACGTTGAACCAGGAAGGTGTGGAGAACCTGCAGGCGACGTTGCGCGCTTGTGCGGATCTGGAGCAGCAGGCTGCCCGACTCAAGCAGTTGGTGGGTAGTTTCCGGATCTAAGATCAAGAGCTAACCCCCTCACCCCAACCCTCTCCCCCAAGGGGGCGAGGGAGGAAAGGGAGCCGATCTCGGTCGCTTTCCAGACCTGAGTTCAACTCGGTGTTTCAAGTCAGCGTAACTCGAACATCCACCTCGGTCAGTCCCCTCTCCCTCCGGGAGAGGGTTAGGGTGAGGGCTGGTTTTTCAGGTTGCCGAAAATCGCCCTAAAAACGCGACCCCGGCTCTTTCAAAAACGCCAACTCCTCAACCGTAGACTCCCGCCCCAACACCGCATTGCGATGCGGAAACCGTCCAAACCGCGCAATCACCCGTTGATGCCGCTCGGCATAATCCAGGTTATCGGCAAACACCCCGCGCTCCGCCTCCGGCTGTTCGGCCACCAATTCGATGAATCGCGAGACTGCTTCATTCTGCACCGCAAGGTTTTCGCAGTGTTCGAAGACGAGGTAGATGAAGAGGCGCTGAATCGGTTTCAACTGCCGGTCGAAATCCGCCGCGATGCCTTGGGCAACCAGTTTCTGCGCCCGCAGATCGCCGGAAAAAGCCTTGGGTGTATCGCGAAAGATCATTCGCGGGAGCTGATCGAGCAGCAGCACCACCGCCAGCCAACCTTCGGGACGTTGCGTCCACTCGGTCAATTCGCCGGCGAGGGCCTGATCGACAAAGACCCCGAAACGCTCACGCGCTTCGAGGTCCTGACTGTCTTTCTTGCCGAACCACAACTTGCCCTGTTGTGCCGTCACTTCAGTCGCTGACTCGGCATGACCGAACCACCAATCGAGCAACGGCTGCCAGGGCGCGGTCATGGTTTATTCCTTGTGGTAAGCCGTGGCGCGGGCGACTTCTTCTTTCGAGCCGAGGAACACCGCTACGCGCTGGTGCAGGCCTTCAGGCTGGATGTCGAGAATGCGCTGGTGACCGTCGGTGGAAGCGCCGCCTGCCTGTTCCACCAGGAACGACATCGGGTTGGCTTCGTACATCAGGCGCAGTTTGCCTGGCTTGGACGGCTCGCGGCTGTCGCGCGGGTACATGAACAGACCGCCACGGGTCAGGATGCGGTGCACGTCGGCAACCATCGCCGCGACCCAACGCATGTTGTAGTTCTTCTTCAGCGGGCCTTCTTCACCGGCCAGCAGTTCCGAAACGTAGCGCTGTACCGGGGCTTCCCAGTGACGCTGGTTGGACATGTTGATGGCGAATTCCTGGGTGCTTTCAGGAATGGTGATGTCTTCGTGGGTCAGGACGAAGCTGCCCATTTCGCGATCAAGGGTGAAGCCCTTCACGCCGTTGCCCAGGGTCAGGATCAGCATGGTCTGCGGACCGTAGATCGCGTAACCGGCTGCAACCTGCTGGGTGCCCGGCTGCAGGAAGGCCTTTTCATTCAGGGCTTCGTTCTGGCTCAGGTATTCGTTCGGGCAGCGCAGTACCGAGAAGATGGTGCCGACCGGCGCGTTGATGTCGATGTTCGACGAACCGTCCAGCGGGTCGAATACCAGCAGGTAGGCGCCTTTCGGGTATTTGCCCGGGATCTGGTAGGCGTTGTCCATTTCTTCGGACGCCATGCCGGCCAGGTGACCGCCCCACTCGTTGGCTTCGAGCAGGATTTCGTTCGACAGCACGTCGAGCTTCTTCTGCACTTCGCCTTGCACGTTTTCCGTGCCCATGCTGCCCAGAACACCGCCGAGGGCGCCTTTGGACACGGCGTGGCTGATCTCTTTGCAGGCACGCGCCACCACTTCGATCAGGAAGCGCAGATCGGCAGGAGTGTTGTTGCTGCGGGTCTGCTCAATCAAATAGCGACTCAGGGTAACGCGGGACATGGACGGCTCCGGTGGAATGGGGGGCTGAAAACCCGCGCAGTTTACAGGGAGTCTGAAACCGTAGCGAGCAATGACGCCCGCTAACGTGCGTCGGGTGCAATTCCTGCTATCAGACGTGATCGAACCGGGAGAGTTCAGGCACGGGATTCAGCGTAGTTGGAAACCCGACGGGTGTGGAGGCCACACCCGTCTTATTCAGGGCTTCGCCGGCGGCTTGCGCAGCAGACTGAAGGCCATCGCGGCCAGAAACAGCACACTCAACAGTAATACCGCCCACAATCCGATTTTCTTCCAGTTGGTCTCGGCGACAGCTGCTGTCGTCGCCGTCGTTGTCTGCGTCGCGACTGCATCGCCCTGTACCGTGGCCTTGCCCAACGTGGCCAGTTTCTCCGGTTTGAAATCGGGGATCAGCGTGCTCAGCGGCAGGTTCGCCGTTCTCACCGTCGGATTGCCCAGCGCCAGGCTGTAAGGCCCGTCACCGCGTGCAAGAAAGATCACCTGAGTGGCGCGCACCGCGTACTTGATGCTCGGCGCCTGTTCGCCGAGGCCGCCGCCGCGTTCGTCGACTGTCAGCTTCAACTGCTGGACGGTCTGCCCGTAAAGCTGCAATTCGTTCTGCACCACGTCCTGGCCATTCTGGGTCAGGCGATAGAGCAGACCGCTGCTCAACGGCTGCCATGGCAGACTGGTTTCGCGGCGTCCCGCCAGCGTCACCGGTGCCAGGCTGTTGGGCTGTTTCAATTCGACCTGGACCCGCTCGACATTCAGCCCCATCGGCAACTGCCAGGTGTATTCCCCGGCCTTGGTGCTGCTGCCGGCCAGCGCTGGCGACCAGACCAGCGGCAACGGCAGGTTTTGCGGGTCGCTGCTTTTCAACTGCGCCGAAGTCAGGGTCGGGGCCGCATTGGGCGAATCCCACAACAACCGCAGATAGCGCGCCGATTGCCCCGGCAGCGCGACTTCATGCTGTTCGATGCGTTCATCGGAAAAAGTCAGGCGCGCGACCTGGCCTTCACCCCAGGGTTGCCAGTGCTGCAGGTCGTCGCTGGCCTCGATGCTGAAACGCTGGAAACCGTCGCGCTCGCTGGTCCAGTCGAGGATCAGTTGCTGCAACGGTGCCTTGATCGCACTGGCATCCAGCAGCCAGCCGCGCAGCACTTCCTCGCCCGCTTCCAGTTGGCTGGAGGGTTGCACTTCCACCAGCGTGCCGGTGGTCGTCGACTGCACGCGCACACTCGGCGCGCGTTCGGTGGCATCCGCCGAGTTGTACAGCGGGAACCACTTCACCGTGTTCATGTGGCCGTCGTCACGGGTTTGCGCCGATTCCCGGGCCAGCGCATAGGCCTGCGGTTCACCGGCGGCGTTGAACACCCGCAGGTCACTGAGATCGGTCTGGCGGGCCTGCAATTGCACGCTCAGCGGCAGTTCGAGGCGATACCACGGGCCGGAGCCGCTGACCGACAACGGCACCTGCGCGGCAAAGTCCGCCGGTTTTTCCTGGGCGCCGGCCGTCATGGCCACACCCAGCAACAGCCACCCGAGATTAAGCTTGCGACTCAAGACGACACTCCTTCGGTTTCCGGGGCCGGTTTGTCCGCCGCCGGTGCAGCTTCGACGCGTTTGGGCGGCAGTGGCGCGAAGTAACCCACCACCAGCAGCAACACGCCGACGCCGATAAACGAGACGATCCGCGCCAGTCCGCCACGGTTGCTCAATTCGACAAAAATCAGTTTGGCCACCACCAGCGCAATCAGCGCCGCACCGATCAGCCACACTTCGCGGCGATGGCGCAGGTGCCCGCCGATCATCAGCCCTAGCGCCATCAGCGTCCAGACGATGGACAGCCCCGCCTGCACCAGCATCGATTCGAGCAGCAGGTCCAGCTCGAACGGGATCCCGGCCCAATGGTGCGCGGCGCGGGTCACCAGCGCGGTGCAGAAGGCGAACAGCGAAACACCGGCGATCAGTTGCGAGGCGTGAGCGGCGTAATCCTTGCGGATCGACAGCTTGGCTACCGCGCTACGCGACCAGACATAAACACTGAACAACGCGATCAGCAGGCCCAGCTCCAGCGGGTTGATCAGCGGCACGTAAGGCAGCGGTTCGGCGTTGCCGTCGCTCACCCCGTTCGCCAGCCAGAACCAGACGAGCATCAACACCGCCAGCGGCGCCGCCGCGTACAGGCGGTACTCGCGAGGGAACGCAGCCACCGGCCACGGCCAGTTGCGCGGTGCAGCCATCAGCAACAGATACACGCTCGGCAGAATCGCCCAGCCCAGCCAGCGCCAGGCGTTGTATTGCTCGGACAACAGCAGCAAGCCGTAGCGCAACTCCAGCGCCAGCATGCCGATCAGCAGCCAGCAACCGAGCACATGCGCCATGCTCAAGGCTCGCGCCGGCAGCATCGGCGCCAGACGCCGCAGGCTGAAGAAATGCACCGCGAACACCGCCGCCCACGCCAGCCAGCCGAAGTTCGCCGCCGGGTGATAACGCGAGTGCCACGCTGCAAGCAACACCAGTCCGGCCGCCGGAATCAGTAGGGTGCAGAGCAACCCGAGCGACGGCCATTTCAGGCGCAATGCCAACAGCGTCCACAACGCGACACTCAACGCGGCGACCAGCAGCAACAACGTCGCTTGCAGATTCAGCGGCGCAAAACGCAGCACCTCACTGATCCACGCCAATGCCCACCAACCGGCGCCCCACACCAGCAGCACTTCGGACAACCGCTGCAAACTCAGCACATCGAATGCCGAAGCGTGATTACCCAATTGCAGGCGCCACGCACCGATCATCGCTGCCAGCCCAAGCACCAGTGGCGTCCAGAATCCGCCATGGGCCAGCGGTCGCAGACCCTCGCTGGACAGCGGCCCGAGCAGTTCGGGACCGGCCAGCAAGAACGCCGCGCCGCCGATCAACTGCAACAACAGACCGAAGACAAAACTCACGCGCTGCTTGAGGTACAGACTGAGCCAGATGATCAGCAAGCCACTGGCCGCCCACACCGCGCTTGCGGTCTGCCACGGCAGCACGAACAACACCGCCAGATTGATCAGCACCAAACCCGCCAGCAGCACTACCGACAAGCCGCGCAGCAGGCGAACATCGCTGCGCACCATCTCGTCGCGCGCCGCCAGCAACATGCCGGCGATCAGTGCCAGACCGATCAGCGAGGCGCTGAGCAAACCGCTCCAGCCAGCGCTGAACACGGCCGCCGAGTCCTCGCCCGCCCCTTGCAGACGCAACAGGAACAACGCACCGCCGAGCAGTTGCACGGCAAATGCGGTGAACAGGAATGTGCGCGATTGCAGGCGCAAGCCGGCGAACAAGGTCACCAATCCGGCCAATGCCCAACTGATGGCCGTGGCCTGAACGAAGAAAAACAGCGGCGCCAGCAGATAGAGGAAGCCCAGGCCCAGACTGGCCATCACCGGCAAGCTCTCGCGCTCCCACGCCGAAGTCTGGTCCGGCAACGCCTTGCGCAATTGATAGAAGCTGAATAGCAGCGCCAACCCGAGCATCAACGCGCCCAGCGGCGCACCGTCGAGCAGACTGGCTTCGCCAGCGCGCAAGTGGCTGGTAAACGCCAGCGCCGAACCCAGTTGCAGAAGCATCGCAAACGCCCGGGCCAATGGGCGATGTTGACGCAGACCCAGCCAGAAAATCCCCGCGCCCTCCACCACCCAGGCCGCGGAGGTCCAGCGCGCATCCAGCCCCAGCGGAATCGCCAGGCTGGCGAAAATCACCCCGAGTGCCAGGCAAGTTTCGCCCAGCAGCAGCGCTCGGCCACCCATCAATACCCGGGCGAGCGCCATGTAAATCATGCCCAGAGCCAATGCGCTGAACGCGGCGGCAAATTCCAGATGCTGCACCAACGCAAATTGCAGACCGAAACCCACCAGCGGCGGACCGAACAGCATGGTGCCGTCGACGTAATCACCCTTGCGCGTCGACCACTGCAGCAGCGCCTCGCGATCGCCTTCCGCCGGGGCGTCCGGCATGTCCAACAACTTGCGCCGGGCGAACAGCAGGCCGATGGCCAGGTACATCAGGAAGAACAGAATCAGGAACGGCTCGGTGCTCCACAGCAATTCCGGCGCATACGAACGCAGGCCCCATGCGAAACCGATGCCGAAGGTGCCGACGAAGCCGATCAGGTTGAGCAGGCGCCAGGCCTTGAACCAGGCGATGGCCAGAATGCCGGCGTTGAGCAACGCGAAATAGCTGAACAGCGCGACATGGTTGCCGGCGCCGGTAGAGGTCAGGATTGGCGCGGCGAAACCGCCCAAGGCCGCAACGCAGGCCAAAGCCAGGGAATCCTGAGTGATGGCCAGAATGGCCGAGAACACCGTCACGGCGACCAGCAATCCCAGCGCGGCAGACGGATCGAGCAGCGGGTGCAGGCGCATCGCCGCAAACACCGTCAGGTACAACACCGCGATCCCGGTGCCCTGCAGCATCAAGGCGTAGCTCGTGTTGCGATGGCGCAACCACCAGCCCAGCGCCAGCAATCCCAGCGCCGCCGCCGCGACCCCGGCGTAACGCATTTCGATCGGCACCACCATGCCTTCGGTGGCGTAGCGCAGCAGGAAGGCCAGGCCGAAGAACAGCAGCACCACACCAACCCGCAGCACGGTGTTGCCACCGAACAGCCAGTTGCGCGCAGCACTGATGCCGCGCTCGATGAGGTTCGGGCCACGGGGTTCGGCAGGTTGCTGCGGTTCGGGAGTGTCGGGGGTTACGGCGTCGAGCTGCCAGACATCCGCCGGCAAAGGTTGACTGGTTTCGCTGGCCACAGCGGAGATCGGTTCAAGTTCGGGCGGCAGTTCCCAGACCAGCTCGGGGGCATTGGCAGGGGCTTCTTCGGCGACCAGGACCGGCTCGACAGCGACTTGGGTAGTCGGCTCGACACTGGGCGGCGTGGTACGCACACCGGCGCCTTCGAGCAGGAACAGCCGCTGTTCGACAGCCTGCAGAGCGACTTTCGCCTGTTCAAGTTGAGTCTTGTGCTCGGCACTTTGCGAGCCGAGCCGGGCGATCCGGATCGTCTGGCCTATCACCAGGCCCAGCAGCGCGCCCAACAGCGCGGAACTGAACGACTCGTCGAGCAGCCAACCGAGCAGCAGCCCGATCAACATGAACATCCATTGCATGGTCGATATCCCTGAGCAGCCCCGGAACGGGGCGAAATCAGGGCTCAGTATATCGGCCCGGCCCAACAAGCGTGGGGCCGGGCGCACATTTGTCGCTAAAAGTTACTCCAGCGCCTTCCAAATATCCGTGGCGTACTCGCGAATCGTCCGGTCCGACGAGAACCAGCCCATCCGCGCGGTGTTCAGCACCGCCGAACGCCACCAGTTGTTGGAGTCGTGCCAGAGCGCATCGACGCGCATCTGCGCTTCCCAGTAAGAATCGAAGTCGGCGCAGACCAGGAAGCGGTCGTAGTCCACCAGCGAATCGATCAGCCCGGTGTAACGCGACGTGTCATCCGGCGAGAACACGCCGCTGCGGATCGCCTGCAACACGTCATTGAGGCGATGGGACGCCGCAATGTCCGGCACCGCGCTGAACTCGTGATTCTGCTTGCGCGCTTCGACCTGCTGGGCGCTCAGACCAAAAATGAACATGTGCTCGGCGCCGATGCGTTCGCACATTTCCACGTTGGCACCGTCGAGGGTACCGATGGTCAGCGCGCCGTTGAGGCCGAACTTCATGTTGCTGGTGCCCGACGCCTCGAAACCGGCGGTGGAGATCTGCTCGGACAAATCCGCCGCCGGGATGATGCTCTCCGCCAGACTGACGTTGTAGTTGGGCAGGAACACCACCTTCAGCAACCCGCGTACGGTCGGGTCGTTGTTCACCACCCGGGCGATATCGTTGGTCAGTTTGATAATCAGCTTGGCCTGGTGATAACTGGCCGCCGCCTTGCCGGCGAAGATCTTCACTCGCGGCACCCAGTCGGTTTCCGGCTGGGCACGAATCGCCTGATACAAGGCCACGGTGTGCATGAGGTTGAGCAACTGACGCTTGTACTCGTGGATCCTTTTGACCTGCACGTCGAACATCGCCGCCGGGTTGACCGCAATCCCCAGACGCTCGTGGATCAGGTAGGCCAGCGCTTTTTTGCTGTGCAGCCGCTGCTCGGCGAAGGCCTTGCGGAAGGCCGCTTTTTCGGCGAACGGTTCAAGGTCCAGCAGGCGCTCTTCGGGGTTGTCCAGCACATCCGGGCCGAGGGCATCCACCAGCATCGAGGTCAGTTCGGAGTTGGCCTGGTACAACCAGCGGCGGAAGGTGATGCCGTTGGTCTTGTTGTTGATCCGCTCCGGATAGAGCTTGTGCAGTTCGGCGAACACGGTCTTGCGCATCAGTTGCGTGTGCAGGCCCGACACGCCGTTGACGCTGTGGGAGCCGAGGAACGCAAGATTGCCCATGCGCACCCGGCGGCCGTTGTCTTCCTCGATCAGCGACACCGCGCGCAGCACGTCGAAATCGTGAATGCCCTTGGCCCGCAACGAATCGATGTGCTGGGCGTTGATCAGGTAAATGATCTGCATGTGCCGCGGCAGCATGCGTTCCATCAGGCCCACCGGCCAGGTTTCCAGTGCTTCGGGCAGCAGCGTGTGGTTGGTGTACGACAGCGTATCGACGGTGACTTGCCACGCCGCGTCCCAGGCCACGTCGTAGACATCCACCAGAAGACGCATCAGTTCGGCGACGGCGATCGAGGGGTGAGTGTCGTTGAGCTGGATTGACGCGTGATCGCCGAGGGTCAGCACCGAGGTGTGCATGTTGCGATGACGGCGCAGCAGATCCTGAAGCGACGCCGCGACGAAGAAGTATTCCTGACGCAGGCGCAGTTCCTGACCGGCCTCGGTGCTGTCTGCCGGATAAAGAACGCGGGAGATACTTTCGGCCCGGGCCACTTCGGCCACAGCGCCCAGGTGGTCACCGGCGTTGAAGCGCTCCAGGTGCAAGTCCTCCATCGCCCGGGCGCGCCACAAGCGCAAGGTGTTGACGCTCGCCCCGCGCCAGCCGACCACCGGAGTGTCGTAGGCAATTGCCCGCACCGTTTCCGCCGGGTGCCAGACCTGTTTGCTCTTGCCGCTGACATCGGTGACGGTCTCGACGCTGCCACCGAAGCCGATGCTGTAGACGACCTCCGGCCGCTCGAACTCCCACGGGTTGCCGAAATCCAGCCAGTGCTCGGTCTGCTCCTGCTGCCAGCCGTCGACGATGGCCTGGCGGAACAGCCCGTGCTCATAGCGAATGCCATAACCGTGACCGGCGATGCCCAGGGTCGACATGCTTTCCATGAAGCACGCCGCCAGCCGTCCGAGGCCACCGTTGCCCAGCGCGGCGTCGGGCTCCAGCAGGCGGATGCGCTCCAGATCCACACCCAGTTCGGTCAGCGCCTCACGGGCGACGTCGAGCAGACCGAGGTTGCTCAGGCTGTCGTACAGCAAACGGCCGATGAGAAATTCCAGCGAGAGGTAATACACCCGCTTCTGACCTTTGCGGTAGATCTGCCGGGTGTGGTCCATCCAGTGCTCGACCATGTGGTCCCGGGCTGCCAGGGCGATGGCTTCGAACCAGTCATGGTCGAAGGCGTGATCCGGGTCTTTGCCCACCGCGTAGGTGAGTTTGGTCAGGACGGCGTCGCGGAATGCGGCCACCTCTGCTTCGCGAACTAGTGGTTCTTGAGTCATCGATAGGACCTCGAGCGAGCGGGGAATTGTCAGAGCCTAGACGGTCTGACCGACGGTGGTGGCTCTGGTTCGGCAGTTTTTCCTGAGAGTGCGGGATCGTCCGGCAATACCTTGGCGAATGCCTGAATGAATGCAGGGGCCGTGCCGAATTCTCGACCCTGCTCATGACAGAAAGAAAAAATCTGGCGAAAGGTTGTTCAAAAATCCACCAGTCCCGGTATGATCGCGCGCCCTGATGCACACGCCTGGTAAACCCCGATGATGAAGCCCAACCTGATCGCCGCAGCCGAGATCGACCGTCTCGATACCTGGGCCAAATATTCGGCCCCGATGTGCGGCTCGTGCGTTTCCAGCTGCTGCACGCTGCCGGTCGAGGTCAAGATCAAGGATCTGGTGCGCATCGGTGTGGTCGACGAGTTCGAACTGGGCGACCCGCCGAAGAACATCGCCAAGCGCCTGCAAAAGGAAGGTCTGGTGGAGCGCTTCAACCAGAAGTCGGGGATCTTCACCCTGCAGCGCATGAGCAACAACGATTGCTACTACCTGGATCGCAAGAGCCGGCTGTGCACCATTTATGACAAGCGCCCGGACACCTGCCGCAACCACCCGAAAATCGGCCCGCGCCCGGGGTATTGCGCATACAAGCCGAAGGAAGTGGAGCGGGTGCAGAATTCGCGGTCGATCGAACGGTTCTAAAAGCCGACCCTCACCCCAGCCCTCTCCCGGAGGGAGAGGGAGCCGACCGAGGTGTCTTGCGCCATCCATCAACCTGAAAAACCGTGTTGATTATGGATTCGGTAAAGGCCTATCAAGTCGGCGTAATTCTTGAGCATCCCCGTACCAGTCCCCTCTCCCTCCGGGAGAGGGCTAGGGTGAGGGGCTCTTGATCTTCAAGGTCCACTCCACATTCCCCCAGACAAACAAAAACGCCCCCGGTCTCTCGACCGGGGGCGTTTTTTTAAGCCAGGGCTAAATTACGCCTTGGCTTTCTTGGCAGCGCGGGTACGCTCGCTTTCGTCCAGGATCTTCTTGCGAAGACGGATGGACTTAGGAGTAACTTCGCACAGCTCGTCTTCCTGGATGTATTCCAGAGCCTGTTCCAGGGTGAAGCGAACAGGTGGGACCAGAGCGATGGTTTCGTCTTTACCCGAAGCACGCATGTTGTCGAGCTTCTTGCCTTTGGTTGGGTTCACGCCCAGGTCGTTGTCACGGGAGTTCTGACCAACGATCTGACCGTTGTAGATCTCCTGGCCGTGTTCTACGAACAGCTTGCCACGAGCCTGCAGGGTTTCCAGGGAGTAGGTCAGTGCCTTGCCGGTTTCAACCGAAACCAGAACGCCGTTCTGACGGCCGGACATGTGGCCCGACTTCACTGGAGCGTAACGATCGAAGATCGAGGTCAGGATGCCAGCACCGTTGGTCAGGGTCAGGAACTGGTTACGGAAACCGATCAGACCGCGAGCAGGGATGTTGTATTCCAGACGAACACGGCCCTTGCCATCCGGCACCATGTTGCTCAGGTCGCCTTTACGCAGACCCATTTCTTCCATGACCTTGCCCTGGGATTCTTCAGGGATGTCGATGGTCACGTTTTCGAACGGTTCCTGCTTCACGCCGTCAACTTCACGGATGATCACTTCAGGACGGCCCAGGGCCAGCTCGAAGCCTTCGCGACGCATGGTTTCGATCAGTACCGAGAGGTGCAGCTCACCACGGCCGGATACCTTGAACTTGTCAGCCGAGTCGCCTTCTTCAACGCGCAGTGCAACGTTGTACAGCAGCTCTTTGTCCAGACGATCCTTGATGTTACGGGAGGTCACGAACTTGCCTTCTTTACCGCAGAATGGCGAGTCGTTTACCTGGAAGGTCATGGAAACGGTTGGCTCGTCAACGGTCAGAGGCTTCATCGCCTCGACGGTGTTGATGTCGCACAGGGTGTCGGAGATGAACAGCTCGTCGAAACCGCTGATGCAGACGATGTCGCCCGCAGCTGCTTCTTCAACGTCAACGCGGTGCAGACCGTGGTGACCCATCAGCTTCAGGATACGACCGTTGCGGCGCTTGCCGTTGGCGTCGATAGCCACAACCGGAGTGTTCGGCTTGACGCGACCACGAGCGATACGGCCAACACCGATAACACCCAGGAAGCTGTTGTAGTCCAGAGCGGAGATCTGCATCTGGAACGGACCGTCACGGTCAACAGCTGGCGCTGGAACGTGGTCGACAACCGCTTGGTACAGCGCGGTCATGTCTTCGCCCATGGCGGTGTGGTCCAGACCGGCGATGCCGTTCAGGGCCGAAGCGTAAACAACCTGGAAGTCCAGTTGTTCTTCGGTAGCGCCCAGGTTGTCGAACAGATCGAAGATCTGGTCCAGAACCCAGTCAGGACGCGCGCCCGGACGGTCAACCTTGTTGATCACCACGATCGGACGCAGGCCGGCTTCGAAAGCCTTCTTGGTCACGAAACGGGTTTGCGGCATAGGGCCGTCTTGGGCGTCGACCAGCAGCAGCACGGAGTCAACCATGGACATTACGCGTTCAACTTCGCCGCCGAAGTCGGCGTGGCCCGGGGTGTCCACGATGTTGATGTGGTAGCCGTTCCAGTTGATGGCGGTGTTTTTCGCCAGAATGGTAATGCCGCGCTCTTTTTCCTGGTCGTTGGAGTCCATCACGCGCTCGTCGTTGAGCTCGTTGCGCTCCAGGGTGCCGGATTGACGCAGGAGTTTGTCTACCAGGGTGGTCTTACCATGGTCAACGTGGGCAATGATGGCGATGTTGCGTAGATTTTCGATCACTTGTGTATCTCGATCAGAGGATTCGGTTTGCTGACAAGTCTTGGCAGCGATTAGCAGTAGTGTCCGGCATGGCCGTTACAGCTTGACGGCGGTGTCGGGGGGCCGGTGACGCAGGCCACAGGCAAACAGCCCCGGGCACTTAGCTCGGTCGATAAACGCGCACATTGGCATGCCCCTCACTGAGCAAATGGTGAGCATGCAGGCGACTCATCACGCCTTTGTCGCAATACAGCAGGTACTGGCGAGTAGGGTCCAGTTCCTTGAAACGTGCGTTCACTGCATAGAACGGCATCGTCTGTACTTCTATGCCCTCGAGTTCCAGCGGCTCATCCTCGGCGGCATCCGGGTGACGGATGTCGATGACGATCTGGCCGGCCAGTGCCTCGCTGACTTCTTCGATTTGCAAATCCTGGCCCAATTCGTCGATCACCCGATCGATCGGCACCAGTCTGGCGTTTGCGAGCGCACGCTCGAGCACCGCCATGTCGAATTCCTGCTCTTCGTGCTCGACCCGGCCACGTTTGGCGGCGGTCTTCGGATTGACCGAAATGACCCCGCAGTACTCCGGCATGTGCCGGGCGAAATCGGCGGTGCCGATCTCGTTGGCCGTGTCGATGATGTCCTGCTTGTGGGCGACGATCAGCGGACGCAGGACCAGTTTGTCGGTCACGCAGTCGATCACCGACAGGTTCGGCAGCGTCTGGCTCGACACCTGGGAGATCGCCTCGCCGGTGACCAGCGCATCAATATGCAGGCGCTCGGCGATGGCCGAGGAGGCGCGCAACATCATACGCTTCAATACGACGCCCATATGACTGTTATCGACCTTGCCGAGAATTTCGCCCAGGACTTCTTCAAATGGAACACTGACAAATAGCACGCGTTGCGAGCTGCCGTACTTCTTCCAGATGAAATGCGCGACTTCCATCACGCCCAATTCGTGGGCACGACCGCCCAGATTGAAGAAGCAGAAGTGCGCCATGAGGCCGCGACGCATGATCTGGTAGGCCGCAACCGTCGAGTCAAAGCCCCCGGACATCAATACCAGCGTCTGCTCCAGCGCACCGAGCGGGTAGCCGCCGATGCCATTGTGCTGGCTGTGGATGACAAACAACCGTTTGTCGCGAACTTCGATGCGGACTTCGATTTCCGGCGCTTTCAGGTCGATTCCGGCGGCACCGCACTCACGGCGCAGCTTGCTGCCGACGTATTTTTCGACGTCCATCGAGCTGAATGCATGCTTGCCCGCACGTTTGCAGCGCACCGAGAAAATCTTCCCGGCCAGTGCATCGCCGTAGTGCTGCTTGCACTTCTCGGTGATGTCGTCGAAGTCGCCCAGCGGGTACTCGTCGATCTGCAGAAAGTGCGCGATGCCCGGCATGCAGGTCAGGCGCTCCCCCATCTCTTTCAGGGCCTTGGGATCGGTCACGCGGGTTTCCAGCTCGAGATTGTCCCACACGCCGTTCACCACCACGGCCGGGTCCAGGTCGCGGAGCACGGTGCGGATGTTCTTGGCCAGCTGGCGGATGAATTTCGTCCGGACAGGTCGGCTTTTGATAGTGATCTCGGGGAAGACTTTTACGATTAGTTTCATGAAAACAGCGCGCGCTGGGCCAGCCGAAAAAGGGGGCGCGGATTATAGCGGAAATTGCTCAAGGTTTAACCAGTTAATGTGCAGAAGGTTTTGCATGCACCAAAACGGGTCATTTTCGACTTATGGCGCTACATTAAAGGGCGAGATTTTCAGCCTTTATGCGTTTCGCACCTTAATAAGCGTGAATTTGGGGCAAAAAACCCATGCTGGGGCACTGGCATGCAATTTGCTCCCTTGTGAGGCAGGTTGCCTTGGCAGAGTATTCGCGCCGGCATCACCAACATTTAAGGGCATCCACTACCAGCCCTAAGCCACCCGGAGGACACTATGTCGAAGTCGGTTCAACTCATCAAAGATCATGACGTCAAGTGGATTGATCTGCGCTTCACGGACACCAAAGGCACTCAGCACCACGTGACCATGCCGGCTCGCGATGCGCTGGAAGACGACTTCTTCGAAGTTGGCAAGATGTTCGACGGTTCCTCCATCGCTGGCTGGAAAGGCATCGAAGCCTCCGACATGATCCTGCTGCCGGACGACGAAACCGCCGTTCTGGACCCGTTCACCGAAGAGCCGACCCTGATCCTGGTCTGCGACATCATCGAACCTTCGACCATGCAAGGTTACGATCGCGACCCGCGCGCCATCGCCCACCGTGCCGAGGAATACCTGAAGACCACCGGTATCGGTGACACCGTATTCGCCGGTCCAGAGCCTGAGTTCTTCATCTTCGACGAAGTGAAGTTCAAGTCCGACATCTCCGGTTCGATGTTCAAGATCTACTCCGAGCAAGGCTCGTGGATGTCCGACCAGGACGTGGAAGGCGGCAACAAGGGCCACCGTCCAGGCGTGAAAGGCGGCTACTTCCCGGTTCCGCCGTTCGACCACGACCACGAAATCCGTACCGCCATGTGCAACGCACTGGAAGAAATGGGTCAGACCGTTGAAGTTCACCACCACGAAGTGGCGACTGCCGGTCAAAACGAAATTGGTGTCAAGTTCAACACCCTGGTGAAGAAAGCTGACGAAGTTCAGACTCTGAAATACGTTGTCCACAACGTGGCCGATGCCTATGGCCGCACCGCGACCTTCATGCCGAAGCCTCTGTACGGCGATAACGGTTCGGGTATGCACGTTCACATGTCCATCGCCAAAGATGGCAAGAACACCTTCGCTGGCGAAGGTTATGCCGGCCTGTCCGAGACCGCCCTGTACTTCATCGGCGGTATCATCAAGCACGGTAAGGCCCTGAACGGCTTCACCAACCCGGCCACCAACTCCTACAAGCGTCTGGTGCCAGGTTTCGAAGCTCCGGTGATGCTGGCCTACTCGGCTCGCAACCGTTCCGCCTCGATCCGTATTCCTTACGTCAACAGCCCACGCGGCCGTCGTATCGAAGCACGTTTCCCGGATCCGGCTGCCAACCCGTACCTGGCTTTCGCAGCACTGCTGATGGCCGGTCTGGACGGTATCCAGAACAAGATCCACCCAGGCGATGCCGCTGACAAAAACCTGTACGACCTGCCGCCTGAAGAGGCGAAAGAGATCCCGCAAGTTTGCGGCAGCCTGAAAGAAGCCCTGGAAGAGCTGGACAAGGGCCGTGCGTTCCTGACCAAGGGCGGCGTGTTCTCCGACGACTTCATCGATGCCTACATCGCGCTGAAATCCGAAGAAGAAATCAAGGTCCGCACCTTCGTACACCCACTGGAATATGAGCTGTACTACAGCTGCTGATCCGGTAGCGCTGCGCTACGCGGCGTGACAAAAGAGAGGCCTCCTTCGGGAGGCCTTTTTTATTGGCCGGATGTTTACCACCCGAGCCATCCCCGCCCGACTGGCCTATGCTGCAACCCATCGTTTTCGTTTCCGGTCGATTTCATGGGTCGCACCTTTCTCTACATCCTGTTGCTGATCGCCCTGCCCGCCGCCGCGCAGATCTACAAGTACACCGACGCCAACGGCAACACGGTGTACAGCGATCATGCGCCGGACGGCGTGAAGGCGCAGCCGGTGGAGTTGCCGCCGCTCAACAGCGTCCAGCCTCAGGCACCGAGTGCGCCGTCGTCGGACACGGCCAACCGCGCGCCTGCGCGCAATGCCTATGAAGTGCTGGAGCTGACCGGCCTCCCCACCGAAGAAGCCCTGCGCGCCAACAACGGCACGTTCACCGTCAGCGTGCTGATCAAGCCGCGCCTGCAACCGCCGCATCAATTGCGTCTGTTGCTGGACGACGCGCCTTACGGCCAGCCGAGCAATGTGCCGATCCTGCAACTGGTGAACGTCGACCGGGGCGAGCATCGGCTGGCGGTTCAGGTGATCGATGGCGAGGCGATCATTCAGCAGAGTCCGGCGGTGGTCTTTACCGTGCAGCGGGTGCACAAGCCATGACTCGCGGATTGATTGCCGTGTGTCTGGCCCTGTTTGCGCTTGGCGCATCCGCCGAAGTCTTCACTTATGTCGATTCACAGGGCAATCGGGTCTATACCGATCAACCGCGCGGCAACGCCAAGCGCGTGCCACTGGCCACCAGCAATCGCATGGCCTCGAACCCGACCGGGGCGGCGCCCATCACCACGGCAAAAAAATCAGCGGAGCAACCGCTGTTCCGCTACGACATGCTGCGGGTGCTGGTTCCCGAGCCGGACGCGACCATTCGCAGCAGCGCCGGCGAATTGATCGTCAGCGTCACCAGCGAACCCGGTCTGCAAAAAGGTCATCGCTATCGCCTGCTGCTGGACGGCCAGCCCACCGGCGAACCCGGGCTGAGCCCGGTGTTCCCGCTGAGCAATATCGATCGCGGCAGCCATAACCTGTCGGTGGAGATCCTTGATGCGCAGGACCGCATCGTCGAGCGCACGGCCAATCAGCCGTTCCATATGCAGCGCATTTCCTTGGCCCAGAAGCGTCAGGTCAAACCCTGCACCACCGACGACTACGGCGTTCGCCCGGAATGCCCGTTGAAAGACAAACCCGTCGAACCGAAAAACCCCTTCCTGCGTTTCTTCTAACGCCGTTCAGCTTTGCGCACTATATTGGTGCAACAGTCTGCACCGTACTCACAATCCAACCCATTTTGGTTCGAAAGTACCCGCCAGGGCCGGCTGATCGCCACGCAAACGAGCGTCAAACGCCCGTTTCAGGGGATGAACGCTTCTTTTCGGAGCCTTGGTTTGGTTTTTGCATTTTCCTCGCACCGGCGCTTCGTTTCTCGCGCACGCCTTGCTCCAAAAGAGGTCCTGATGACCATAAGCGACGCACTCCACCGATTGCTGCTCGACAACCTGACCACCGCCACCATCCTGCTCGACGCCGAATTGCGCCTCGAGTACATGAACCCTGCGGCGGAGATGCTGCTGGCCATCAGCGGTCAGCGCAGCCATGGCCAGTTCATCAGCGAGCTGTTCACCGAATCCACCGAGGCGCTCAATTCGTTGCGCCAGGCGGTGGAACAGGCGCACCCGTTCACCAAGCGCGAAGCGATGCTCACCGCCCTCACCGGCCAGACCCTGACCGTGGACTACGCGGTGACACCGATCCTGAGCAGCGGCGCGACCCTGTTGTTGCTGGAGGTTCACCCTCGCGACCGCTTGCTGCGGATCACCAAGGAAGAGGCGCAACTGTCCAAGCAGGAAACCAGCAAGATGCTGGTGCGCGGCCTCGCCCACGAGATCAAAAATCCGCTGGGCGGCATCCGTGGCGCCGCGCAATTGCTGGCCCGGGAGCTGCCGGAGGACAGCCTGCGCGACTACACCAACGTGATCATCGAAGAGGCCGACCGCCTGCGCAATCTGGTCGACCGCATGCTCGGCTCGAACAAACTGCCGTCGCTGGCACTGTGCAACGTCCACGAAGTGCTGGAGCGCGTCTGCCAGCTGGTCGAGGCCGAAAGCCAGGGCTGCATCACGCTGGTGCGCGATTACGACCCGAGCATTCCGGACGTGCTGATCGACCGCGAGCAAATGATTCAGGCAGTCCTGAACATCGTGCGCAACGCGATGCAGGCGATCAGCAGTCAGAACGAGCTGCGCCTGGGCCGCATCAGCCTGCGCACCCGCGCCATGCGCCAGTTCACCATCGGCCATATCCGCCATCGTCTGGTGACCAAGATCGAGATCATCGACAACGGCCCGGGGATCCCGGCGGAACTCCAGGAAACCATTTTCTTTCCCATGGTCAGCGGACGTCCGGACGGTACCGGACTCGGCCTGGCCATCACCCAGAACATCATCAGCCAGCACCAGGGCCTGATCGAGTGTGACAGCCATCCAGGCCACACCACCTTCTCGATCTTTCTGCCACTGGAACAAGGAGCCACATCGACATGAGCCGTAGTGAAACCGTGTGGATCGTCGATGACGACCGTTCTATCCGCTGGGTCCTGGAAAAAGCCCTGCAACAGGAAGGCATGACCACCCAGAGCTTCGACAGTGCCGATGGCGTGATGAGCCGCCTGGCCCGCCAGCAGCCGGACGTGATCATCTCCGACATTCGCATGCCGGGTGCCAGCGGTCTGGATCTTCTGGCGCGGATTCGCGAGCAGCACCCACGACTGCCGGTCATCATCATGACCGCGCACTCCGATCTGGACAGCGCTGTCGCCTCCTATCAGGGCGGCGCATTCGAATACCTGCCCAAGCCGTTCGACGTCGACGAAGCGGTGTCGCTGGTCAAGCGCGCCAACCAGCACGCCCAGGAGCAGCAAGGCCTGGAAGTGGTGCCGGCCCTGACCCGCACCCCGGAAATCATCGGCGAAGCGCCGGCGATGCAGGAAGTGTTTCGTGCCATCGGGCGTCTGAGCCACTCCAACATCACCGTATTGATCAATGGCGAATCCGGCACCGGTAAAGAACTGGTGGCCCATGCCCTGCACCGCCACAGCCCACGGGCGGCTTCACCGTTCATCGCGCTGAACATGGCGGCGATCCCGAAGGACCTGATGGAATCCGAGCTGTTCGGCCACGAGAAAGGCGCGTTCACCGGCGCAGCCAACCTGCGTCGCGGGCGTTTCGAACAGGCCGATGGCGGCACGCTGTTCCTCGATGAAATCGGCGACATGCCGGCAGACACCCAGACCCGACTGTTGCGGGTGCTGGCCGACGGCGAGTTCTATCGCGTCGGCGGGCATGTGCCGGTCAAGGTTGATGTACGGATCATCGCCGCGACTCACCAGAATCTGGAAACCCTGGTCCACGCCGGGAAATTCCGTGAGGACTTGTTCCACCGCCTCAACGTGATCCGCATCCATATTCCGCGCCTGTCGGACCGTCGCGAAGACATCCCGACCCTGGCCAAGCACTTCCTCAGCCGCGCCGCGCAGGAACTGGCGGTGGAGCCGAAGTTGCTGAAAAGCGAGACCGAGGAATACCTGAAGAACCTGCCATGGCCGGGCAACGTGCGGCAGCTGGAAAACACCTGCCGCTGGATCACGGTGATGGCGTCCGGGCGCGAAGTGCACATCGGCGACCTGCCACCGGAACTGCTGAGCCTGCCGCAGGATTCTGCACCGGTGACCAACTGGGAGCAGGCGCTGCGCCAGTGGGCCGATCAGGCTCTGGCGCGCGGTCAGTCGAGCCTGCTCGACAGCGCGGTGCCGGCGTTCGAGCGGATCATGATCGAGACGGCGTTGAAGCACACTGCCGGGCGTCGCCGTGACGCGGCGGTGCTGCTGGGCTGGGGCCGCAATACCTTGACCCGCAAGATCAAGGAGCTCGGCATGAAGGTCGATGGCGGGGATGACGATGAGGGTGATGAAGGCTGAGATTCAGAGCCAGCCTGCACCGCCGCAAGGCACCGTGACCCGTAATCGGGCACGGTCGCTGACTCAACCTGGTATCGCAACACGCTGAAAAAGCCTTCCGGTGAAAAGACGAAGGCCCCGTATTACGGGGCCTTCGTCATGGTGTCAGGCTTTTTTGTTTCAAAACGATAAAAACTGGCACGCCCCCTGCAATAACCCTTTCAGGTGATTCGATTCACCCACCCTTTCGGGGGCCTTGGTACAGGCAGGCCGGGGATTCCCCTCTTTACACCGGGCTCATCAAGCCCACCCTTTTGGGGCCCTTGATACAGGCAGGTCAGGGGTTCCTTCTTTACACCGGCTCAGCACGCCATGCGATGAGCCCGCCCGTTTCGGGAACCTTGGTACAGGCAGGCCGGGGATTCCCTCTTTTATTGCTCCCGGAGACGGATCTCCAGCCGCCAGCGGTCATCGACCGCCTGGCCGGCCCACTCCCCTTGCAGCGGCCGCGCTGCCAGCACCGTCAACAGCAAACCACCGTCACTCAACCGAGTCCGCCAGTTCACGTCCTTGCCGTTGAGCTTCAACTGGCCCTTTTGTGCCTTGCCCTCGGCCTGAAACAACAGGGCGAGCGTGCCATCGACGATTTCGCCATGCAGCTTCGGTTCATTGTTGAACCAGACCGCCAGACCGCCATCGATCACCTCGACCTGCTGCAGGACGCTCGGGTCAGGCGTGGTCAAACGGCCGATCATCATCCCGACCATCAGGCCGAAAATCGCCAGCGAAGCCATGACTCGCGGGAATAGTTTCGAACGTGGGTCGGCTGGCGGCGTAGAATGCGCGTCATCTTTACCTTCGGAGCCGTGCATGTTTCACGTCATCCTTTTTCAACCGGAAATTCCACCGAACACCGGTAACGTTATCAGGCTGTGCGCCAACAGCGGCTGCCACCTGCATTTGATCGAACCGCTGGGCTTCGAGATGGACGACAAGCGCCTGCGTCGTGCCGGTCTCGACTACCACGAGTACGCCACGCTGCAACGCCACGCCGACCTCGCCAGCTGCCTGGAAAGGCTCGGCCACCCACGGCTGTTCGCCTTCACCACCAAGGGTTCGCGACCGTTTCACGATGCCGCGTTCGTCCCGGGCGATGCCTTCATCTTTGGCCCGGAAAGCCGTGGCCTGCCGCCGGAAGTGCTGGATGCCCTGCCTGCCGAACAGCGCCTGCGTCTGCCGATGCGCGAAGGCTGCCGCAGCCTGAACCTGTCCAACACCGTGGCAGTGGCCGTGTACGAAGCGTGGCGGCAGAACGGCTTCAAGTAACGATCACCGCCCATGAAAAAAGCGCCTGTAACGGCGCTTTTTTCGTTGTTGCATCGACCGCTTACTGAACGGTCGGAGTCTCGCCGGCTTCCTGCATGCGCTGCAGCTCTTGCGCGTACAAGGCGTCGAAGTTCACCGGGGCCAGCATCAGGGCCGGGAACGAACCGCGGGTCACCAGGCTGTCCAGGGTTTCGCGAGCGTACGGGAACAGGATGTTCGGGCAGAACGCACCCAGAGTGTGGCTCATCGAAGCCGCGTCCAGGTTCTTGATCAGGAAGATACCGGCCTGTTGCACTTCAGCGATGAAGGCGACTTCTTCACCGTTTTTCACGGTGACGGACAGGGTCAGCACGACTTCGTAGAAATCGCCTTCCAGCGCTTTCTGACGGGTGTTCAGATCCAGACCGACGGTCGGGTCCCACTGCTGGCGAAAGATCGCCGGGCTTTTCGGCGCTTCGAAGGACAGGTCGCGAACGTAGATGCGCTGCAAGGAGAATTGCGGTGCGGTTTCTTCTTCGCTGGCTGCAGTGTTCTGTTGGTCAGTCATCTCAGATCCTTTCTGATCTTGGGTCTTTTGGGTTCTTGGTGAGGTGCAGCAGTTCAGGCCTTGAGCAGCGCGTCGAGCTTGCCGGCGCGCTCCAGGGCGTACAAATCGTCACATCCGCCGACGTGGGTGTCGCCGATCCAGATCTGCGGCACGGACGTGCGTCCGGCTTTCTGGGCCATGGCGGCGCGCACTTGCGGCTTGCCATCGACCTTGATCTCTTCGAACGCCACGCCTTTGTTCGCGAGCAGGTACTTGGCGCGCGAGCAGTAAGGGCAGTAATCGCTGGAGTAGACGATGACTTCGCTCATATCACTTCACCAGCGGCAGGTTGTCGCCTTTCCAGCTGGAAATCCCGCCGGACAGCTTGGCGGCGGTGAAGCCGGATTTCATCAGCTCGCGGGCGTGGGTGCCGGCAGTCTGGCCCAGGGCGTCGACCAGAATGATGGTCTTGGCCTTGTGCTTTTCCAGCTCGCCGATACGGGCGGCTAGTTTGTCCTGGGGAATGTTCACTGCGCCAACGATGTGACCGGCGGCGTATTCCTTGCTCGGACGGATGTCCACCACCACGCCGGCTTCCTTGTTGACCAGTGCGGTCAGCTCGCCCGTGCTCAGGCTTTTACCGCCGCCCTGCACCGTATGCGCCAGCAGCAAAGCCAGCAGTACGACGAAGATACCGACAAGAATGTAGTGGTTAGTGGCAAATTCAATCAGGTGAGCAACCATCGAAGGAGGTTCCAGGGCGTTAAAATGTCGGCCAGTATACACAGCCACTATGGTCGGCCAAACCCCGTCCGGCGGTGACGCCGCAGGAACTTAGCTTTAAACTGCCACTCCCTTTTCCATCGCCCTCTTCTTTATTAGCCACGAGTGGATTCCATGACTACCACGCCTAAACCTTTGGTCCTGATGATTCTCGACGGCTTCGGTCACAGCGACAGCCCCGAATCCAATGCCGTCTTCGCGGCCAAAAAGCCTGTGCTGGATCGCCTGTGGGCCACCGTGCCGAACGGCCTGATCTCGGGCAGCGGCATGGACGTCGGCCTGCCGGACGGCCAGATGGGCAACTCCGAAGTCGGCCACATGAACCTGGGCGCCGGCCGCGTGGTGTATCAGGACTTCACCCGCGTGACCAAGGCGATCCGCGACGGCGAGTTCTTCGAGAACCCGACCATCTGCGCCGCCGTGGACAAAGCCGTGGCTGCCGGCAAGGCCGTGCATTTCATGGGCCTGCTGTCGGACGGCGGTGTTCACAGCCACCAGGACCATCTGATCGCCATGGCCGAGCTGGCCTTCAAGCGTGGCGCCGAAAAAATCTACCTGCACGCCTTCCTCGACGGCCGCGACACCCCGCCGAAAAGCGCCGCGTCGTCGATCGAACTGCTCGACGCGACCTTCCAGGCCCTCGGCAAGGGCCGCATCGCCAGCCTCATCGGCCGCTACTACGCCATGGACCGCGACAACCGTTGGGATCGCGTAGCCCAGGCCTACAATCTGATCGTTGATGGCAAAGGCGAATTCAACGCCGCCACCGCCCAGGAAGGCCTGGAAGCCGCTTACGCCCGTGGCGAGAGCGACGAATTCGTCAAGGCCACCAGTATCGGCGAGCCGGTGAAGGTCGAAGACGGCGACGCCGTGGTGTTCATGAACTTCCGCGCCGATCGCGCACGCGAGCTGAGCCGTGTGTTTGTCGAAGACGGTTTCAAGGAATTCGAGCGTGCACGCCAGCCAAAAGTGCAGTACGTGGGCCTGACCCAGTACGCCGCCAGCATCCCGGCCCCCGCAGCCTTCGCGCCGGGCAGCCTGGAAAACGTGCTCGGCGACTACCTGGCGAAAAACGGCAAGACTCAGTTGCGTATCGCCGAAACCGAAAAATACGCCCACGTGACTTTCTTCTTCTCCGGCGGTCGCGAAGAGCCGTTCCCGGGCGAAGAACGCATCCTGATCCCGTCGCCAAAAGTCGCCACCTACGACCTGCAACCGGAAATGAGCGCGCCGGAAGTCACCGACCGCATCGTTGAGGCCATCGAGAATCAGCGCTACGACGTGATCGTAGTCAACTACGCCAACGGCGACATGGTCGGCCACAGCGGCGTGTTCGAGGCAGCGGTGAAAGCCGTTGAATGCCTGGACACCTGCGTCGGCCGCATCGTCGAAGCCCTGGAAAAGGTTGGCGGCGAAGCCCTGATCACCGCCGACCACGGCAACGTCGAGCAAATGGCCGACGAAGCCACCGGCCAGGCGCACACCGCGCACACCACCGAGCCGGTGCCGTTCATCTATGTCGGCAAGCGTGACCTCAAGGTCCGCGAAGGTGGCGTACTGGCGGACGTGGCGCCGACCATGCTCAAACTGCTGGGCCTGGAAAAACCGGCGGAAATGACTGGCACTTCGATTCTGGTCTGATATCAAAAACGCCCTGTAATCAGCCTGAAACGGCTTTTTATGACGAACGCCTCAAAGCAGTTGGCTTTGAGGCGTTTTTTTTGCCGCGTGGGGCGGGCATACTAGGCCGTCCCTTACCCTGGTGCCGCCCGCCCCTATGCTTCGCGTCCTGATCGCCCTCGCTCTGACATGCCTGCTCCAACCGGCCTTCGCTGACGAGCGTGCGCAAACCCAACAGCAGTTGGACGCCACGCGTCAGGACATCGCCGAGCTGAAAAAGCTGCTGGGCAAGCTCCAGGAAGAAAAATCCGGGGTGCAAAAGGAGCTCAAGGGCACCGAAACCGAGATGGGCAAGCTCGAAAAGCAGGTCGATGCCCTGCAAAAGGAGCTGAAGAAGAGCGAATCCGAGCTGCAGCGGCTCGATGCGGAGAAAAAAACTCCAGAGCGCGCGCACTGAACAGCAGCGACTGATCGCCATCCAGGCCCGCGCGGCCTATCAGAACGGCCGGCAGGAATACCTCAAGCTGCTGCTCAACCAGCAGAATCCCGAGAAATTCGCCCGCACCCTCACCTATTACGACTACCTGAGCCAGGCCCGCCTGGAGCAGCTGAAGAATTTCAACGAAACCCTGCGCCAGCTGGCCAATGTCGAAAAAGACATTTCCTCGCAGCAAGCCCAGTTGCTGGTGCAGAAAAGCGATCTGGACACCCAGCGTGACGCCCTCGACAAGGTTCGCAAGGAGCGCCAGCAAGTGCTGGCCAAGCTCAATGACGACGTGAAAGCCCGCGACCAGAAACTGGCCGCCCGCGAGCAGGATCAGGCAGACCTGTCTAAAGTCCTTAAAACCATTGAAGAAACCCTGGCCCGCCAGGCCCGTGAGGCAGAAGAAGCGCGGCAGAAAGCGCTGATCGCCCAGCAGGAAGCCGAAAAAAAGCGTTTACGTGAGGCCCAGGCCCGCGTTGATGCGGACTCGGACACCAGCGACGCCCCACGCCCAAAAGCCAGACCAACCCCTGGCGCGCTGGTTTCCAGCAGCGGCGAGACGTTCGGCGGCCCTTTTGCTGCCACTCGGGGAAAACTTCCATGGCCGGTTGATGGTCGACTGCTGGCACGCTTCGGTGAAACTCGTGGCGACGATGCCCGCACCAAGTGGGACGGCGTGATGATCAGCGCCGCCGCCGGCAGCCAGGTGCATGCCGTACACGGCGGGCGCGTGGTGTTTGCCGACTGGTTGCGCGGTGCCGGGCTGCTGGTGATCCTCGACCACGGCAACGGCTTTCTGAGTCTTTACGGTCATAACCAGACGCTGCTGAAGTCGGCTGGTGACGTGGTAAAAGCCGGTGAGTCCATCTCCACTGTCGGTAACAGTGGCGGGCAGGACACACCAGCGCTGTATTTCGCAATTCGTCAGCAGGGTCACCCGAGTGATCCGGCGCAATGGTGTCACGCGCAAGGATAAGCGCGTCGCCTAATTCAGGAGTTCGTTCGACATGCTGCATTTGTCCCGCCTTACCTCGCTGGCCCTGACGATCGCCCTGGTGATCGGCGCGCCTCTGGCGTTCGCCGCTCAACCGGCCCCGGCTGTCGCTCCGGCAGGCACTGCCGCGACTTCCAAGGCCCCGTTGCCGCTGGAAGAGCTGCGCACCTTTGCCGAGGTCATGGATCGGATCAAGGCCGCCTATGTCGAACCGGTGGACGACAAGACCCTGCTGGAAAACGCCATCAAGGGCATGCTCAGCAACCTCGACCCGCACTCGGCCTACCTCGGCCCGGAAGATTTCACCGAGCTGCAGGAAAGCACCAGCGGTGAGTTCGGCGGCCTGGGCATCGAAGTCGGCTCGGAAGACGGTTTCATCAAGGTCGTGTCGCCAATCGACGATACGCCAGCCTCGAAGGCCGGCATCCAGGCCGGTGACTTCATCGTCAAGATCAACGGCGCACCGACCCGTGGCCAGACCATGACCGAAGCCGTGGACAAGATGCGCGGCAAGATCGGCCAGAAAATCACCCTGACCCTGGTCCGCGATGGTGGGACGCCGTTCGACGTGACCCTGGCCCGTGCGGTGATCCAGGTGAAGAGCGTCAAGGCGCAACTGCTCGAATCGGGTTACGGTCTGATCCGCATCACCCAGTTCCAGGTCAAGACCGGCGAAGAAGTCTCCAAGGCCCTGGCCAAGCTGCGCAAAGACAACGGCAAGAAGCTCAACGGCATCATCCTCGACCTGCGCAACAACCCGGGCGGCGTGTTGCAGGCAGCGGTGGAAGTGGTCGACCACTTCATCACCAAGGGCCTGATCGTCTACACCAAGGGCCGGATCGCCAACTCCGAGCTGCGCTTCTCCGCCACCGGCAAGGACGAAAGCGAAGCGGTGCCAATGGTTGTGCTGATCAACGGTGGCAGTGCCTCGGCTTCGGAAATCGTCGCCGGCGCCCTGCAAGACCAGAAACGCGCCGTGGTCATGGGCACCACCAGTTTCGGCAAAGGCTCGGTGCAGACCGTGCTGCCGCTGAACAACGACCGTGCGCTGAAGATCACCACCGCGCTGTACTTCACGCCGAACGGCCGCTCGATCCAGGCCCAGGGCATCGTCCCGGACATCGAAGTGCGCAAGGCCAAGATCACCAACGAGGCGGACGGCGACTACTTCAAGGAAGCCGACCTGCAGGGTCACCTGGGCAACGGCAACGGCGGCGCGGACAAACCGACCGGCTCCGGCGGCAAGCCGAAAGCCATGCCGCAGGATGACGATTACCAGTTGGCCCAGGCCCTGAGCCTGCTCAAAGGTCTGAGCATTACGTCCGGCCGTTGAGGATGTCTTTGCGTTTCGTCTTTGTCCTGCTGTGCTGTCTGGCGGGTGCTGTTCAAGCAGAACCTGCCAGACCGACACCGCAAAAAGCCTACCTGACACTGATCATCGACGACCTGGGGCAGAACCTGCCCCGGGATCGCCGCGTGCTGGCCCTGCCCGGGCCGGTGACCACGGCAATCATGCCCGACACCCCGCACGCCACCGAATTCGCCCGCGAAGCCCATCGCGCCGGCAAGATCGTGATCCTGCACATGCCGATGGACCCGGCCACCGGCCCGTTCGCCTGGCATCCCGAACTGCCCATCGAGGAGCTTGAGAAGCGTCTCGACGCTGCATTCAAAATGGTCCCCTACACCGCCGGCATCAACAACCACATGGGCAGTCGCATGACGGCTCAACCGGTGGCGATGGCGTGGTTGATGGGTGAGCTGCAACGACGCCACAAGTTCTTCGTCGACAGCCGCACCAGCGCCCAGACCGTCGCGGCGCAACAGGCGCAGAAGATCGATCTGGCGAGCGTTTCGCGGGATGTGTTTCTCGATGACGAGCGCACCGAAGCGGCGATTTACACCCAGTTGCAGACAGCAATCAGTCTGGCGCGTAAACAGGGTTCGGCGGTGATGATCGGCCATCCTTATCCACAGACCCTGGCGGTGCTGGAGCGGGAGCTGCCGAAGCTGAAAGCTCAAGGCATCGAGTGGATCGACATCAAGCAGATGATCAGTGTGCGCAGCAATCGCGCCACGGCGGCCCATGGCAAAGACGGTGTCTACCGGTAACAAGCGGTCACGAAGCAATAGATAGATACCGCAGCCAGCCCCCTCCCTACCCGGATATTGACACCCGTCGCGGCGACTTCAGGCCGCTTTATTCGGGATCAATCATGAACATCCAAACGTCTCTCAACTCATCTGTTCGGCAGATGGAACCCATTGCGGTTGAAAACCTGCTGATCAATTTCACCACCGAGTTTCACCGGATCTGGGACAACACCGGATCGAAGTCAAAACCCGGCAGCTTCTGGCGCCCGACACCGGCTCCCGACCTGCTGCCCGGGTATTTTCCGCTGGGCGATCTCGTTGTCTCCGGACGGGACAATATCAACGACAGGCAGGTGATGGCGGTCGTCCGTGAGGGCGATCCGCAAAACGCCGGAACCGGCAAGGGGCCGGCACTGAGCAGGCCTGATGACTACCAATGGGTATGGAGTGATTCAGGTTCGCGCGCCAACGGTGACTGCTCCGTCTGGCGGCCCATCCCGCCCGAAGGTTATGTCGCACTCGGAATGGTCTGCTCCAACGACGGCAGCAAGCCTTCCTTCAACGCCGTTCGTTGTGTGCGAGCCGATCTGGTAGTCGCCTCGAGTGCCAACGCCTTGATCTGGAGCGACAAGGGCAGCGGAGCCGACCGCGACTTCAGCACCTGGAGTATCAAGCCCCCGAGCGCACCCGCCGGGGAGATATTCTTTGCCCCTGGTACCTTCATCGGCGTCAGGGGCTACAGCAAACCTGGGGCCCCCATGACGGCCTACGCCTTGCGGATGCCAATCCCGCTTCAGGTCGAAGCCCCACTGGCCGCCCCGGTACTCACCGGGCATGATGCCGCCGCCGCTCTCCCCCTTCAAAAGTCACGCAAGTCGTCCGGCTGCCGTGGTTTGCGGTCAGCGATCCGGTGATGACCAGCCTTGTACAACTGCGTCACTCACCGTTCTATCGCATGGAACGAACCGACCGCTACTTGCTCGTCGGCCAGGGCAAGAACAGCACGGATGTGCACCAGGCATTCAGGTGGAGGGCCGGCCGAGCCCAGTCATTCGAGATGATGCGCGCCTTCGCCCGCAACACCGGTATCGATATCGGCAACCAGTGGCCGTCGGAAATGAATACGACTCAACCGGTCATCGCCTGCTCGGCCAGACTGGGCGACAGTTTCTGCAACACGGAATCGGCCCCCTATGAGTGGGCAAACTCCTCGGAGGCAGAGGTGATCGCGCTGGTTGCGCAAAAAAGGTTTGCCGCCGTGTATCTGGTGCAGAGCGACTACCGACTGCTGCGCGGAGATGGCTCACCCGTGGAAGGTCATCTCAGTTATACCGACATGGATAGCCTGCACCTGGTTGACTACCCGTCCGAGCCGGAACCCGCGCAGGAGCCGAAGACCGAGCCAGAACAACGGCTGCCGATTGAACCGATGAAAGAACCTGCAAAGCAGCCGACAGTGGAACCTCAGGTCGATCCGCAACTGCCGGTCGAGTCAGCGATGGTTACAGATACCGTCCCATGATCTCGTCGACCACGCCATCCTTGCGCATTTGATCCAGCGCAGCCTGCAACTTGGCAACGGTTGCATCCGGCACTTCCTTGTTCAGCGCCAGATACAGTTCGGCGCTGTTGAAGCGCAGCACGGTTTTCAACCCGGTCACGCCATCCTGCCGCGCCAGATAACGCCCGGCAGGATCGCCGGTGGCCCACAGGTCGATCTGGCCGCTGACAAGTTTTTTGGCGTTGTCCTGATCGCGCAATACCACCACCGGTTTCAGCCCCTGCTTGGCCAGGGTCTCGGCAATCGCGTCGCCCTTGTAGGCGCCGATCTTGTATTTGCGTGCGTCATTGAGGGTTTCGAGGGTGATCTTGCTGTCGGCCTTGGCCAGCATGACCCAGTCATCCGGGCCGATGGGGCCGACCCACTTGAACAGCGTCTCGCGATCCGGCAGACGTGCCATGACGAACGCACCGTAACCGGGATTCTCCAGGGCCAGCTTGTAGACCCGCTCCCAAGGGAAGCGCAGGGTCAGGCTGTAAGTGATGCCGGCACGCTTGAACATCTCGCGCACGATATCTGTGGCGATGCCATTGATGTTTTCGTCCTGGGCGAAATTCTTGCCGTTCTTCGCCATGTTGTACGGCGGGAAGTTTTCGGTGAGGAGCACCAGATCGGTGTCGGGATTTTCTGCGGCGTGGCCAGTGTTGATCAACAACACGGAGGCACTGGCGAGGGCGAGAAGCAGGCGTTTGATCATGTCGGGCTACCGAAATCCATGGCGTGCCCAAGAGTGCCTCGGGTACGCCATGCTGTCCACTGGCCTGTATGGTTTAACGCATTACGATGCCGCGTTTGGCCATGTAGGCCTTGGCTTCCTGAACCGTGTATTCGCCGAAGTGGAAAATACTCGCCGCCAGCACCGCGCTGGCATGACCTTCAAGGATGCCGTCAGCCAGGTGCTGCAGATTGCCGACACCACCGGACGCAATCACCGGAATGCCCAGCGCATCGCTGATGGCGCGGGTCACGCCGAGGTCGAAGCCGTTTTTCATGCCGTCCTGATCCATGCTGGTCAGGAGAATTTCACCGGCACCCAGGCCTTCCATTTTCTTCGCCCACTCGACCGCGTCGAGGCCGGTCGGCTTGCGGCCGCCGTGGGTGAAGATTTCCCAGCGCGGGGTTTCGCCCGGGCCGGAAACCTTCTTCGCGTCGATGGCGACGACGATGCATTGCGAACCGAAATGCTGCGCCGCTTCGCCGACGAATTCCGGATTGAACACGGCAGCGGTGTTGATCGACACCTTGTCCGCACCGGCATTGAGCAGGTTGCGGATGTCCTGCACGGTACGCACGCCACCGCCGACGGTCAGCGGGATGAACACCTGGCTGGCCATGCGCTCGACGGTGTGCAGCGTGGTGTCGCGGCCATCGACGCTGGCGGTGATGTCGAGAAAGGTAATCTCGTCGGCACCCTGCTCGTCGTAGCGACGGGCGATTTCCACCGGGTCGCCGGCGTCACGGATGTTCTCGAACTTCACACCTTTGACGACCCGGCCGTTGTCCACGTCCAGGCAAGGGATGATGCGTTTGGCTAACGCCATTGGCTTAATCTCCGATTAAGAGTTGCAAGCTTCCAGCTGCTAGCTGCAAGAAAGAGCAGATCGCGACCGCGCCTCTGACTTGCAGCTCGAAGCTTATAGCTTGAGCTGGCCGCGTAGCCATCACAAAAAGCCTGTGCCTCTGCAACATCCAGAGTGCCCTCATAAATCGCGCGCCCTGTGATGGCGCCGATGATGCCCGGTGCCTTGGCGTCGAGCAGCGACTTGATGTCACCCAGGTTGTGAATACCGCCGGAAGCGATCACCGGGATCTTGGTCGCGGCAGCCAGCGCAGCGGTGAACGGTACGTTGCAGCCCTGCATCATGCCGTCTTTGGCGATGTCGGTATAAACGATCGAGGATACGCCGTCGGCTTCAAACTGTTTGGCCAGGTCGATGACCTGCACCTGGCTGATTTCAGCCCAGCCGTCAGTGGCGACAAAACCGTCTTTGGCGTCGAGGCCGACGATGATTTTTCCCGGGAACGCGCGGCAGGCTTCGGCAACGAACGCCGGCTCTTTCACCGCTTTGGTGCCGATGATCACGTAGCTCACGCCAGCCTTGACGTAGTGCTCGATGGTTTCCAGCGAACGGATGCCGCCGCCGATCTGGATCGGCAGGGTCGGGTAGCGCTTGGCAATCGCGGTCACCACTTCGCCGTTGACCGGCTGGCCTTCGAAAGCGCCGTTCAGATCGACCAGATGCAGACGACGGCAACCGCCCTCCACCCACTTGGCAGCCATGCTCACCGGGTCATCGGAGAACACTGTGGAATCTTCCATGCGGCCCTGGCGCAGACGTACGCAGGCACCGTCTTTGAGATCGATAGCGGGAATAATCAGCATGCTTTTTCCTTCGTCAAAAGAGCTGCAAGCTGCAAGCCATAAGCTGCAAGCGCGCACGCGTGTGTACTTCTTGCAGCTTGCAGCTTGAAGCTTGCCGCTGCCCTAATTCTTCTCGAGCGCCCACAGGTCGCTTTCGATGCTTTCAAACCGCTCCTTGAGCTGGGTCTGTACATCGAAAATCGCCCTGTTGTAATAGTGCGGAGCAATTTCGCGGGTAAACAGCTCAAGAATTTCCGCCGCCTCGAACGAACCCAGGTCCAGTTCGAAACGATCCTCCATGAACCGCTGGATCTTGCGATTGGCGTCGCTTTCCTGCTCGGGCGTGAGGGTCAGGATCGGCGGTTTCTTCTTGGTGGCCATTTACCAGCGACCGTCCCACGCTGCGAAGTTCTGCAGCAATTGCAGGCCATGGGTATGGCTCTTCTCCGGGTGGAACTGCACGGCGAAACGCGACCCTTCGGCCAGCGCTGCGGCGAAATCGACACCGTAATGACCGCTGCCGACCACCTGCCGCGGGTTGCCGGCGGCGATGTAGTAGCTGTGCACGAAGTAGAAACGCGCCAGGTCCGGGATGTTGTGCCACAGCGGGTGATCCACCGACTGCTTCACTTCGTTCCAGCCCATGTGCGGGACTTTCAGGTGCTCGCCGTCTTCATGCAGGTCTTTGCCGAAGAACTTCACCGCGCCCGGGAACAGGCCGATGCAGTCGACGCCGTCGTTTTCTTCGCTGGTGTCGAGCAAGGCTTGCATGCCGACGCAGATGCCGAGGAACGGGCGGTCCTGGCTGACTTCACGTACCAGCGAGTCGAAACCGAGGCGACGGATCTCCGCCATGCAATCGCGAATCGCACCGACGCCGGGGAAAACCACGCGGTCGGCTTCGCGGATCACGTCCGCATCGCTGGTGATCAGCACCTTGCCGGCGCCGACGTGCTCGAGGGCCTTGGCCACCGAGTGCAGGTTGCCCATGCCGTAATCGATGACTGCAACCGTCTGCATTACAGCACGCCCTTGGTCGAAGGCATCTGGCCGGCCATGCGGTCGTCAAGCTCGACGGCCATGCGCAGTGCGCGGCCGAAAGCCTTGAACACGGTTTCGATCTGGTGGTGGGTGTTGGTGCCACGCAGGTTGTCGATGTGCAGACTGACCAGCGCGTGGTTGACGAAGCCCTGGAAGAATTCCTGGAACAGGTCGACGTCGAAACCGCCAACGGTGGCGCGGGTGTACGGCACGTGCATCTGCAGGCCCGGACGGCCGGAGAAGTCAATGACCACGCGCGACAGCGCTTCATCGAGCGGCACGTAGGCGTGGCCGTAGCGACGGATGCCTTTCTTGTCGCCGATGGCTTGTGCGAAGGCCTGGCCGAGGGTGATACCGACGTCTTCCACGGTATGGTGGTCGTCGATATGCAGATCGCCCTTGCATTGGATATCCAGGTCGATCAACCCGTGACGGGCGATCTGATCCAGCATGTGCTCAAGAAAAGGAACACCGATGTCGAATCGGGCCTTTCCGGTGCCATCAAGGTTGATCGAGGCTTTGATCTGGGTTTCCAGAGTGTCGCGCTCGACAGACGCCTTACGTTCGGCCATCACCAGCTCCGCAAAATCATTGGGCGAAAAAGGCAGCCATTATAGGCACGCGGGGCCGAAACAGAAACACGAGACGTGATATGGCAGACGGATAGAAGCCCCGGCTGTCGCGGGTAGACATGTCCATACAAGCCATTACAGGCAGCCTGAAAGCAAATGTGGGAGCGGGCTTGCTCGCGAAAGCGGTGGGTCAGCCAACAGTGATGTCGACTGACCGGACGCCTTCGCGGGCAAGCCCGCTCCCACAGGGGTTCTGCGTTTTAACGGTTACTTAGTGAAACAGAACCGCCGTCTTCTGCAAGGTCACCCACACACCCCACGCCAACGGAATCCCGACCACCAGCCACGCAGCGATTGCCAGCGGCTTGCTGCCCGGCGCGGCTTTCCACTCCAGCACGGTGCTGCTGTCAGCACCCTTGTCGTGGCCCAGCGCCTGCTCGGCCGCCAGTTCGGCGTCGGTCATGAAGTACTTGTCCGCCACCGGGCGCACCAGCAGGTTGCACAGGAAACCCAGCACCAGCAGGCCGGCGAGAATGTACAGCGTGATGTCGTAAGCCGCGGCGCGTTCAACGCCGATGCTCAGCTGATACTCACGCAGGTAGTTCACCAACACCGGACCCAGCACGCCAGCGGCGGCCCATGCCGTCAGCAGACGACCGTGGATCGCGCCGACCATTTGCGTGCCGAACAGGTCGGCCAGATAGGCCGGAACGGTCGCAAAACCACCGCCGTACATCGACAGGATGATGCAGAACGCCGCCACGAACAGCGCAACGTTGCCCAGGTGACCGAGGTTCGGGATCAGTGCGTACAGCGCAAAACCCAGCGCAAAGAACACGAAGTAAGTGTTCTTGCGGCCCAGGTAGTCCGAGAACGATGCCCAGAAGAACCGACCGCCGATGTTGAACAGGCTCAACAGACCGGTGAAACCGGCCGCAATCGCAGCGATGGAAGCCAGTTGACCGGCATCCAGTTGACCGAACGGCAGATCATTGCCCAGCAGCTTGCCGCCGAACACTTCCTGCAACAGTGGCGAAGCCATACCGAGGATGCCGATACCGGCCGACACGTTCAGGCACAGCACCAGCCACACCAGACGGAACTGCGGGGTTTTCCACGCCACATTCACGTGAACGTGACGGTGGGTGATCATCGCATTCGAGGCTTTTTTCGCCGGCGCGGTCCAGCCTTCAGGCTTCCAGCCGGTTGGCGGCACGCGGTAAGCCAGCGCACCACCGATCATGAACACGAAGTAGATCGCGGCCATAGCCACGAAGCTCTGCCATACGCCCACGCCAGTTGGCGATGCGAAATGGCTCATCAGTGCGGTTGCCAGTGGAGCACCGACCATCGCGCCGCCACCAAAACCCATGATCGCCATGCCGGTGGCCATGCCGCGCTTGTCCGGGAACCACTTGATCAGGGTCGAGACCGGCGAGATATAGCCCAGGCCCAGACCGATACCGCCGATCACGCCGGAGCCGATCCACATCAGCCAGATCTGGTGGGTATAAATACCCAGCGCGGAAATCAGCAGACCACCGCACCAGCACAGTGCCGATACAACGCCGGCCTTGCGTGGCCCGGCGTGTTCGAGCCAGCCACCCCAGATCGCTGCCGAGCAGCCGAGGAAGATGAAGAACAGGGTGTAGATCCAGCCGAGCATGGAGATCGGCCAGTCGCATTGCGACGAGAAGACTTGTGCGATGAAGCCCATGTCCGGCGCGCAAGCCACCGGCGCGGTGATGCCCAGTGCCTTGGACAGCGGCAGCCAGAACACCGAGAAACCGTAGGCCATGCCGATGCACAGGTGAATGGCCAGAGCGGCCGGTGGGACCAGCCAGCGGTTGAAACCGGGCTTGGCGATGATGCGTTCCTTGGACAGGAACGCAGGCTGGGCGGCGCTGAGGCCGTCCGCCGTGATGCTCGTGCTCATTGTGTATCCCCCAATTATTAGTATGTGTTCGTCAGCCACTGCTCACCCCCGGCCTTTATGCACGCAGGCATGACCGTGTTAGTGGGTGGAGCTCCTTGAAGCGCGACCAAAAGTCGCAGAGGGACGGACGAACGGGCGAAGGTTACCATCTGCACGTGACAGAAAAACCAAACTGATATCACCTTTTTCGAGTCATCTGATCTCATATCACCGGGGAACCCTCCCGCCGACCGTTGTCGAAGCGCTGCACGCCGCGGTTCAAGAGGCTCCTCAGGACACCGCACCAGCACGGGGTCAGGCAGCGCTATACTCCCCGGCTAAATTACGAATTCGACTAACTACAAGGACTCGCCCATGAAAGCGTTCGGCAAAATCCTGGGTCTGGTACTTCTCGGGTTGTTGCTGATCATTGTGGCGGCGGGCTTCGCCCTGACCCACTTCTTCGATCCCAACGACTACAAAAACGAGATCCGCCAGATAGCCCGCGACAAGGCCCACATCGAGCTGACGCTCAATGGCGATATCGGCTGGAGCCTGTTCCCGTGGCTCGGCCTGGAACTGCACGAGGCCAGCGTCGCCACCCTGATCAAGCCTGACGAGCCGTATGCCGATCTGCAGATGCTCGGTCTGTCGGTACGCGTGCTGCCGCTGCTGCGCCGCGAAGTGCAGATGAGCGACGTGCGCGTCGAAGGCCTGAACCTGCGCCTGAACCGCGACAAGAACGGCCACGGCAACTGGGAAGACATCGGCAAGCTGCCGACTGCCACCCCTGCGCCGGGCAGCACCCCGCCAGCGGCCGCCGGCGAACCGGTCGCCGAAACGCCTGCCCAGCCGGAAAAGCCGCCGCAGCCGATCCGCCTCGACATCGACAGCCTGACCGTCAACAACGCCCGGGTTGAATACAACGACGAGCAGACCGGCAAGCAGTTCAGCGCCGAAAGCATCCAGCTGAGCACCGGTGCGGTGCACGATTCGACCAACATTCCGCTGAAAGCTACGGCGTTCCTGAGCACCAATCAGCCCGTGCTGCGGGTACGCACCGAGCTGAACGGCGAGCTGCGCATCGAGCGCGCCCTGCAACGCTACAAGTTCGAAGACCTGAAGCTGTCCGGCGAACTGACCGGCGATCCGCTGCAAGGCAAGGCCATGACATTCTCCGCCCAAGGGCAGATGCTGCTGGACAAGGCAGCAAACGTCGCCGAATGGACCGGGATCAAGATCTCCGCCAACCAGTTGCGCGCACTGGGCGAACTGAAGGCCAACGATCTGGACAAGACCCCGCAAATCACCGGCGCGATCTCCATCGCCCAGTTCGACCTGGCGAAGTTCGTCGACAGCATCGGCCAGACCCTCCCGGCTATGGCCGAAGGCAGCCTGAGCAAGGTCGAGCTGGTCAGCCGTGTCGCTGCCACACCGACCAGCCTGGCGCTGGACAACATCAACCTGAAACTCGACGACAGCAGCTTCAGCGGCCGCATCGCCGTCGAAGACTTCGCCAAGCAATCGCTGCGGGCGATCCTCAAGGCCGACACCTTTAACGTCGACCGCTACCTCCCGCCGAAATCGGAAAAAGCCGCCAGCGCCACCCAGGCACGTCAGACCGAAGTCGCCAGCACCGAAGCCGATGCCATGGCCGGCGCCGGCAGCACCCCGCTGCCGGACAAGCCGAGCAAAAGCGCCTGGAGCACCGAGCGCCTGTTCCCGGTGGAGCGCTTAAGCAAGCTGGACGTGAACGCCGACCTGACCTTCGGCCAGTTGACCCTCGACAAGCTGCCGATCCAGAACGCTGCGCTGAAAGCCACCGGCCAGGGCGGCCTGCTGACCCTGGAGAACCTGCGCGGCGAGTTGTACAACGGCGACTTCGAAGCCAAGGGCACGCTGGACGTGCGCCCGAATGCACCGCTGTTGAACCTGCAAACCCGAATCAACCGCGTGCCGGTGGAAAAAATCCTCGAGAGCCAGGGCAAGAATCCGCCGGTCAAAGGCCTCGTGAACCTCACGAGCACCGTCACCGGTAGCGGCAACAGCCAGCAGGCGCTGATCGATACCCTCAACGGCAACGCCAGTTTCGTGATCAACAACGGCGTGTTGCTCAACGCCAACCTTGAACAGCAACTGTGCAAAGGCATCGCCACCCTCAACCGCAAATCCCTGAGCGGCGAGCCGCGGGGCAAGGACACGCCGTTCCAGGAACTCAAGGGCAACCTGACCTTCCGCAACGGTGTGGCCAATAACCCGGACCTGAAAGTGCGCATCCCGGGCATGGCCGTCAACGGTGACGGCGACATCGACCTGAAAGTGCTGGGCATGGACTATCGCGTCGGCATCATCGTCGAGGGCGACACCAGCGCCATGCCGGACCCGGCCTGCCAGGTCGGCGAGAAATTCGTCGGCATCGAATGGCCGCTGCGCTGCCGTGGCCCGCTGGAACTGGGCGCCAAGGCCTGCCGTGTGGACAACGAACGGCTCGGCCAGGTCGCGACCAAAATGGCCGGCGACAAGCTCAGCGAAAAAATCGACGAGAAACTGGGCGACAAAGTCAGCCCGGAACTGAAAAACGCATTGAAGGGGCTGTTCAAGCGATGAGAGCGGAGCAGTTTTCCACGGCGGTGCTGGAATGGTTCGACCGCCACGGCCGCCATGATTTGCCCTGGCAACAGAACATCAACCCGTATCGGGTGTGGGTGTCCGAGATCATGTTGCAGCAGACCCAGGTCAGCACCGTGCTCAATTACTTCGACCGGTTCATGACTGCGCTGCCAACGGTCGAGGCTTTGGCCGAAGCACCGGAGGACGAAGTGCTGCACCTGTGGACGGGCCTGGGTTACTACACTCGTGCGCGCAACCTGCAGAAGACCGCGAAGATCGTCGTCAGCCAGTACGGCGGCGAGTTTCCCCGGGATGTCGAAAAGCTCACCGACTTGCCGGGCATCGGCCTGTCCACCGCCGGCGCGATCGCCAGCATCAGCATGGGCCTGCGGGCGCCGATCCTCGACGGCAACGTCAAGCGGGTGCTGGCGCGTTTTACCGCGCAGGAGGGCTATCCGGGCGAGCCGAAGGTCGCCAAACAGCTGTGGGCCAACGCCGAGCGCTTCACGCCGCAGGATCGGGTCAACGCCTACACTCAGGCGATGATGGATCTGGGCGCCACGCTGTGCACCCGCAGCAAGCCGAGCTGTCTGCTGTGTCCGCTGGAAAAGGGCTGCGAAGCACACATGCTTGGCCTGGAGACCCGCTACCCGATCCCCAAGCCGCGCAAAGCCATTCCGCAGAAACGCACGCTGATGCCGCTGCTGGCCAACGAGGACGGCGCGATTCTGCTTTACCGCCGCCCGTCCAGCGGATTGTGGGGCGGTTTGTGGAGCCTGCCGGAGCTCGACGACCTCGACGACCTGCAACACCTCGCCGCACAGCACTCGCTGGAACTGGGCGAGCAGCAGGCGCTACCGAGCCTCGTCCATACCTTCAGCCATTTCCAGTTGTCCATCGAACCCTGGCTGGTTCAGGTGCAGGAAGCCGGCGGTCACGTGGCCGAGGCCGACTGGCTCTGGTATAACCTCGCCACCCCGCCGCGCCTGGGCCTCGCCGCCCCGGTCAAGACCTTGCTCGAACGCGCGGCCACCGTCTTGAATGCAGGAGAGTCGACATGACCCGCACCGTAATGTGCCGCAAGTACAAAGAACAACTCGAAGGTCTGGAGCGCCCACCGTACCCGGGCGCCAAGGGCCAGGACATCTTCGAACACGTCTCGGCCAAGGCCTGGGCCGACTGGCAGAAACACCAGACCCTGCTGATCAACGAAAAGCGCCTGAACATGATGAACGCCGAAGACCGCAAATATCTGCAGGGCGAAATGGATAAGTACTTCTCCGGCGAGGAATACGCCCAGGCCGAAGGCTACGTTCCGCCAGCGGAATAATCAGCGGAAATCGGGGGTCTGATCGTAAGCGACGGAATTAATTTAAGAAATTTTAAAAAAGTCGTTGACGTAAATCCGAAAAACCCTTTTAATGCGCCCCGTTGCCCAGATAGCTCAGTCGGTAGAGCAGGGGATTGAAAATCCCCGTGTCGGCGGTTCGATTCCGTCTCTGGGCACCAAATACCGAAAACCCTGAATCGCAAGATTCAGGGTTTTTTTATGCCCTCAAGAAAGTAAAGCCCACGAAGCCGGGGCTGAGCGCCACGTAATCAGATCTGCAAGGAAGCTAGATGAGCAGCAATGGAAGCACGCAACGAGACAAAAACGCTGATGGCTCAAGATTCCAGACGTTGGACAAGCTCCTCAGCTTTATCGAAAAGCACAACTGGAAGCTGTTTAAGGTTGCATCGCTGGCCTTCGGATTTTTGATCTTCCTGGTCTACTTTTGCCAAAACGGTTTTTATCCAGACTTCGACCTGTTTAGCTTCGCATCCCTGCTGGCAGCGGCGGCCCTCATTGGAGGAGCAGTTGTGGCGCTGGTCAGTGTGGGATTGGTGGCGCCGGGCTGGTTCTGGTCCGAGTTGTTTTTTGAAGAACGCTCCATTCGCGAGGAGCTCAAAAAACACTTCAATGACGAAAAATCTCAGCACAGACTGAATCATCGGTTGGTAATCGGCTATTTCCTCCTGCCTACATTTCTCTGCCAATTCGTATTAGTCATCGCTCTTTACTACACACAAGGCGGAGCCTCTGGACTCACAATTGGACTATTTATTTCGCCTTTGATCGTAAGCCTGTTGTTCGGAGCTGCCATACAGAGAGGCTATTCGCTCCCGTCAGGAAGCTGGTGGAAATTCGCCATCACCGCGCTCGGCTCTGTCTTCCTGTCAAACCTTATCGCCATGCTATTCAGCGGTTTTGCAGCCGCGAGAATCCTCCCGACTCACGCATACATTGGCCAATACCCATTCATGGCAGCTGGCCTGTTCATCACGCTACTGACATTTACACTTCTCACAATCGCCTTGAGAGATGGCAAGCGCTACGCGCTTATCTTGGGGCCATTGCTGGCGATCGCCTTTATGGCCAGCATCAGGACGTGGGAAGTACTACCGAGCAATATCGTCAAACAGCTCGGCATTGGTAATTACGAAGCGGAGCAATTGCTGCTAGACGATGACCTTTGCGAAAAGTACAAAGCCATCGAGAGCTACGGACTCAAAAACGACTGCGCCTTGAATGACGTCCACGTGGTTTGGTCGATGGGCGGTCTTTCCGTGGTGAAATGGCAATTTAACGGCAAAGAGATAAAGGTGAAGATCTCCAGCGATTCGATCCTTTCCACAAAGGTTGCAGTTCAGCAAGCCTCTCCCAAATCGTAATTAGCTCTGCCTGGATCAGGATCAGAAGGTGCCCCAGACACCAATTACTGGCATCCTAGCGCCCATCAAGTCGCCTGAGGGCGACCCGCCTTTTCAGGGCCTTGCTGCACAGGGATGATTGTTCTCCAGCCGGGTTATCCCGCTTTACGTCCTCCCTTGCTGCCTGGCCCGTGCCGGTGTTTACCGGCCGCACGCAATGAGAGGAACACCCGTGAACCAGCAAAACCTGGCCGATTTCATCTGGAACGTTGCCGACGTCCTGCGCGGCGATTTCAAGCAGTCCGAGTTTGGCCGCATCATTTTGCCGTTCACGGTGCTACGCCGACTGGAATGTGTGCTGGAGCCAACACGGGACAAAGTACGGACCCAGTTCACGGCACTCAAAAGCACTAGCGTTGATCTGGACCTTATTCTGCCGGGCGTCGCCGCAGCCACGTTCTACAACACGTCGCAGTACGAGTTGGCCAATGTTGGCGCCACCAGCACACGGGCCAACCTTGAAGACTACATCGCCAAATTTTCAGCCAACGCCCATCAGGTATTTCAGCATTTCAACTTCAGCGACTGGCTGAACCGCCTCGAAGGCGCCAACCTGCTTTTTCTGGTCACACAGAAATTCGCCGGAATCGACTTGCACCCCAACACCATCAGCAACCATGAAATGGGCTTGGTGTTCGAACACTTGATCCGCAAGTTCGCTGAGTCAGCGAATGACACTGCCGGTGAGTTTTTCACCCCGCGCGATGTAGTGCGACTCACCACCACGCTGGTGTTTGCGCCCGACCATCAAGCGCTGAATGCCAAGGGCGTAGTGCGTACGGTATACGACTGCGCCGCAGGCACTGGCGGCTTCCTGTCGTCCGCCATCGAGCAGGTTGCCGAGTGGAACCCCAATGCTCGTCTGGTCCCGTACGCGCAAGAACTGAACCCCGAAACCTATGCGATCTCGCTGGCAGACAAGTTGATTCAGGGTTTCGAGACCAAGAACATCAAGCTGGGCAACACCCTTTCCCACGATCAACTGCCTCACGAGCAGTTCGACTATTGCCTGGCCAACCCACCATTTGGCGTCAAGTGGGAGAAGGTACAGAAACAGGTTCAGGATGAGCAGAAACACAAGGGCTTCGCAGGTCGCTTCGGTGCTGGTCTGCCTCGGGTGGGTGATGGCTCGTTGCTGTTCCTCATGCACTTGTTGTCCAAGCGCAAACCTGCTGAACAGGGCGGCAGCCGTATGGGTATCGTGTTGTCAGGGTCGCCATTGTTTAACGGCGGCGCCGGATCGGGAGAGTCCGAGATTCGCCGCTGGATTCTGGAAAACGATTGGCTGGAAGCCATCGTCGCGCTGCCTAACGACCTGTTCTATAACACTGGCATCGGCACTTACATCTGGATTCTGTCCAACCATAAAGACGCTGCTCGCAAAGGCAAAGTCCAGCTGATTGACGCCACAGCGATGCACGCCCCAATGCGCAAATCCTTGGGGAGCAAACGCAAGCTGCTCTCGGAAAGCCAGATTGCCGACATCGCCCGCCTGTATGACGCAGGCGAAGATGCATCGAACAGCAAAATCTTCGACACCACGGATTTCGGCTACCGTCGCATCACCGTCGAACGTCCGTTGCGCCTGCGCTTCAGCATTTCGCCAGAGAAAGTAGCGGCCTATGCCCAAACCAAGGGCGCCGACTACATCGATCAGTTCGCGGCAGTGTCGGGCAGCTTCGACAATCTGCCTGCATTCCTCAAAGCGGCCGGTGTGAAAAAACTCGGTAAACCGGCCCAGAAGGCCCTGTTCGCATGTTTCGGTGAGCGAGACCCTGAAGCCCAACCTGTTCTGGACGACAAAGGTCAGCAACAAGCTGACAGCGACCTGCGAGAAAACGAAAACGTCCCGCTCAATCAGCGTATCGAAGACTACTTTGCCCGTGAGGTGCTACCGCATGTTCCCGATGCGTGGATCGATACCAGCAAGTGTGATGAGAAGGATGGGCTGGTCGGCATCGTCGGTTACGAGATCAACTTCAATCGCTACTTCTACCAGTACCAGCCGCCCCGCTCGCTGGCCGAGATCGACGCGGACCTGAAGGCCGTAGAAGCAGAAATTGCTGCGCTGTTGAACGAGGTGACGGCATGAGTCATTACAAGCCGTATCCGGCTTATAAGGATTCTGGGGTGGAGTGGTTGGGGAAGGTACCGGAGCATTGGGTAGTAAGTCGATTACGCTTCGCGGCAGAACTCAATCCCCCCATCAGTCAGGCAGTTTTATCGAATCTGGACGCAGAAGTGTCTTTTTTGCCTATGGAGAAGATAGGAGAAGATGGCTCCATCAATTTGGAACTCACACGCCCAGTTGCGGATGTGCGTAACGGATACTCCTATTTTGAGAATGGCGATGTGGCTTTTGCGAAGGTCACGCCTTGCTTCGAGAACGGAAAAGGCGCGTTGTTGCGTAATCTCGTCGGTCACATAGGATTTGGCACTACCGAAATTACTGTCCTGCGCGCCAAAGAAAAAATAGACCCCCGCTTTCTAAACTATGTCGTTCAAAGTGATCGGTTTAGAGGCTTTGGGTCAGGAGCGATGACGGGAGCCGGGGGCTAAAACGCGTTCCTGATGAGTTCACTCGTAACTTTCAGGCTGCATGGCCTACTCCGTTGGAGCAAACCTACATTGCTGATCATCTTGATCGAGAAGTGACACGCATAAACAAATTGATTTCTAAGAAAATCCGTTTCATCGGATTTCTACGTGAGAAACGCCAAGCTCTCATCACTCACTACATAACCAAAGGGCTTGACCACACAGTAGAAATGAAGGACTCAGGCATTAGCTCAATCGGGACCATGCCAAAGCATTGGACCGTCACATCTGTAAAGAGAGTCGTTACTTCAATCGAGCAAGGATGGAGCCCGGAATGTGAGTCACGCATAGCAGAGGAAGGTGAATGGGCAGTTTTAAAGGTTGGCTGTGTAAACGGTGGCAACTTCAGAGCTGCGGAGAATAAAGCCCTCCCCTCTTTTCTAGAACCTCGCCCTGAACTTGGACTAAGCAAAGGGGATATTCTTGTTTCGCGCGCAAACACTCGAGAACTAGTTGGTAGTTGCGCAGTTATCCATCGAGACTTTTATAACCTGCTGCTATGCGACAAACTCTATCGACTTAGAGCAAATCATCTAGTAAACAGCGAGTACCTTGCCGCTATTATTTCCATCCTTGGGCGCAGAGAAGTTGAAATTGAAGCTACTGGCGCTAGTTCATCAATGGTTAACATAGCGCAGTCCGTCATCCTCAACTTGAAATTTGGCCTTCCTCCCGAAAAAGAACAAGCTCAAATTATCAGCACAACTAAGTCTGGCAGCACTCGCATCGATACTTTAATCAGTAAAACCGAAAGCAGCCTAGCCTTACTAAAAGAGCACCGCACCGCCCTAATCACCGCAGCAGTCACCGGCCAAATCGACCTAAGGGAAGCTTCATGAGTCAAGGACGCAGTATTCGTTTGTTTCTGGTCGACGGCACGCCAAGCGGTCTGTTGACCGCCGAAATCATCAACTGGTCCGGCCACGTGCTCACGGGGCCGCGCAGCAAATTCGCAGAGCTGGTCCAACGACCAGAATGTGGGCGCACCGGCGTCTACTTCCTGATGGGGCCCGATCCAGATGGCAGCCCATTGGATCGCGTGTACATCGGAGAATCCGACGATGTTGCTCGGCGCCTCAAGGAACACAATCAGGGCGAGCATCTCGGTGGCAAGGACTTCTGGGAGCGTGCCTGTCTGGTCACCAGCAAGGACTTGAACCTGACCAAGGCCCACGTCAAGTACCTGGAAACCCGCCTGATACGTATCGCCAAAGAAGCCGGGCACTCCATCGTCATCAATACGGCAGATAGAATTTACGACAATTTGCCGGAATCGGATCAAGCCGACATGGCCTTCTTTCTGGAACAGATCCGTACCGTATTACCGACCTTAGGCCTAGGTTTTCTGCGCGAAGTCACCAAGCCTTCGCAACTCCAGGAAACTTCCAGCGTCAGCATGAAAATGGTTACCCATTCGCCTGTCTTCGAATTGACCAGTAAAAATCGGTCGATCACAGCATATGGACAAGAAGTGAATGGCGAGTTCTTCGTTCTGAAAAACTCCTATGCCAGTGAAGAATGGACAAGCTCCCCCCATAGCTATCAGACACTGTTCGAGCGAGTCGTCAAGGAGGGTGCGCTGTCAGCACCGGAAAATGGTACGCGCAGATTTATTGACGACTACGCGTTCAACAGTCCCAGCGCCGCTGCTGCCGTAGTCCTGGGTCGTAACGCTAACGGGCGTACAAGTTGGACAGTGAAAGATTCCACGCTGACCTATGCCCAATGGCAAGACGAGCAGGTTGCCGCAATGGATCAACCCGAAGCTGACTTGGCCCTTACGGAATAACTCAATGAACGAAGCCGACCTTCAACTGTACTTGCGCGAAATTTTCCCCAAGAAAAGCGCTGCCTGCGAGTGGAAGGAGTTCAAGAACCTCACCCACGCCGTGTCGGGTCGCAAGGGTGAGGACATTGCCAGCTACTTGTCGGCAATTGCCAACATGAAGGGCGGCCATCTGGTCATTGGAGTGGAAGATGCTTCTTTACGCATTGTCGGCATCGAAAAATTTCACGACTACACACCAGAAAATATTCGCCAGCGCTTATTGGGGCGCTGTACCAATCTGGATTCGGAAGGCTTCCGAATTGAGGCCATCAAGACCAGTGACACCAGCAAAGTCGTGTGGATCTTCCACATTCCGCAGCACCAGCCTCGGTTACCGGTGTATGCCCATGACAAAGCCTGGCAACGTCTCGACGATGCCTTGATCGAAATGCGTCCAGAGCGCCTTCATGCGATTCTGGGTGAGCCTATCGATAATCGCGACTGGTCTGCCGAAACCGTTGAAGACGCCACTCTCGCTGATCTGGATGAACAGGCGTTGATAGTGGCGCGGGAAAAGTTTTCCGAAAAGTACCGTCACGCACCCTTCGCAGCAGATATCCCAAACTGGGATACCGCTACTTTTTTGGACAAAGCGAAGATCACCATCCAAGGTCGAATCACCCACACTGCGCTATTGCTGCTTGGCCAGCCTCAGTCCAGCCACTTCCTGCCGACACTGGCACAAATCACATGGAAGCTGACCGGCGAGGAGCAAGCCTATGAGCATTTCGGTCCGCCGTTTCTGCTGGCGACGACTCAAGTCCTCCACCGCATCCGCAACATTGGCTACAAGCTATTCCCGCAAAACCAGTTGCTCGCCACAGAAGTCAGCAAATACGACCCTCGCGTGATTCTTGAAGCTCTGCACAACTGCATTGCTCACCAGGATTACCAACTGAAGTCTCGAATCATCGTTACCGAACGCATTGATCGATTGGTCTTTGAAAATGCCGGCGGATTTTTCGAAGGCAAGCCCGAAGACTACTTTAGCGGTGAACAAACCCCGACTCGCTACCGCAATCCATGGCTGACTCAAGCTATGGTCAGCCTCAGCATGATCGATACCATGGGTTTTGGTATTCGCACGATGACCCTCTCACAACGCAGTCGTTTTTTTCCACTACCCGACTACAGCAAGTCAGAGGCACACAAGGTTGTGCTTGAAATCTATGGTCATGTGATTGACGAGAATTACACTCGCCTGCTGCTCGAACATGAGGACCTGCCGCTGAACACAGTGATGCTCTTGGACAGTGTTCAGAAAAAGCAGCCAATCAACGATGCAGCTGCGGCGATGCTGCGCAAGCAAGGCTTGATCGAAGGTCGCAAGCCGAACTACTACACGGCGGCACAAGTGGCAAAAAGCACGGGAAACAAAAGCGACTACATACGCAATCGAGCCTTCAACGATGCCTATTACAAAACGTTGATTCTCGACTACCTGAAGCACTATGGCTCGGCCTCTCGTGATGAGCTGATCACGCTGATCCTAGACAAACTTTCAGACGCCCTAGACGAAAAACAGAAGCAGAATAAATTCCGCAATCTCCTGAATGCGATGTCCACCAGGGACAAAACCATTGAGAAATCAGGGGGACTGCACAAAGGCCGCTGGGCTCTAAGGCCCCCTGAAAGCCGCTGAATTTAGACAAACTTTAGTCAAACTCAAGACAAACTCCCCGCGCAAACCGGGCTCAATTTAGCTGTGAAGGATCGCTCGCCTATGTCCCACATCCACCATGAATGTGAACTGGAACACCACATCATCGAACAGTTGTCCGATAGTGGCTGGCTTGTGGGCAAATCCAATGGCTATGACATCGCCCGAGCCGTGTATCCGGAAGATGTGATCGATTGGTTGAACGACGCTCACCCGCAGCAACTGGCTGCGTTACGCAAAATGCACGGCGAGAGCACACGGGCCGTTCTGTTTGACCGACTGGTTGCACAGCTCCAGAACAAGCTGGGCGGCACGATCAATGTGTTGCGTCATGGCTTTACAGTTTCAGGTGCGGGCGTGCTAACCATGAGTCAAGCGCTGCCCGAGGACGCCCGCAACGACACTGTCATCGCTCGCTATGCCGCGAACCGTCTGCGAGTGGTGCCACAGATGCGTTACTCTCAGGACAAAGGCGACGAAATTGATCTGGTGTTTTTCATCAATGGTCTGCCGGTGGCAACCGTTGAGCTGAAAACTGACTTCACTCAATCCGTTGAAGCAGCGATGCAGCAGTATTGCCAGGACAGGCCACCCAAAAGTCTGAAGACTGGACTGGCCGAACCACTATTGGCATTTCGACGTGGGGCGGTAGTTCACTTTGCGATGAGTGACAGCGACATTCGCATGACCACCCGGCTGGCGGGCGACTCGACATTCTTCCTGCCATTCAATCGTGGCAACGACGGCGCCGCAGGAAACCCGACGAATAAGGACGGCAGCTACCCTGTCAGCTACCTGTGGCAACAAGTACTTCAAAAAGACAATTGGCTGCGCATCTTCCATCGTTTCGTGCTGCTGGAGCGCAAAGAAGTACAGGATGCGAAGGGCATCGCATCCTTCAAGGAAACAATGATCTTTCCTCGCTTCCATCAGTGGGAAAGCGTGACAAAGATGCTTAACACAGTGGAGCAAGAAGGCGCAGGCCAGCCTTATTTGATCCAACACAGCGCTGGCTCCGGCAAAACCAACACCATTGCCTGGACCGCTCATTCGTTGATTCGCATTCGCCGACCGGATGGCGAGCCCTACTTTCACAGTGTACTGGTGATCACCGACCGCCAGGTGTTGGACAAACAGCTGCAAGATGCCATCAGACAAATCGACCACCAGACAGGGCTCGTGCGGGCCATCGATCGCGAAACAAGCAGCCTGCCAAAGAGTGTGCAGTTGGCCAACGCGATGTTGGAAAGCACCCCAATCATCATTTGTACATTGCAGACGTTTCCACACGCTCAGGCGGCAATTCTTGGTGAGACATCGTTACGTGATCGGCGATTCGCAATCATCATTGACGAAGCCCATAGTTCCACTGGCGGTACCACTGCTGATGACCTGCGCTATGTACTCACCGGACAAAGCGAAGATGAATGGGAAAACCTCAGTAAAGAAGAGCGACTCTCTGTCTGGCAGTCCTCGCGCCAGCGCCCCGGTAATGCCAGCTACTTTGCCTTCACCGCGACGCCCAAACACTCAACCATCAGCCTTTTTGGTCGTCCACGACAACCAGAAAGCCCTGTGAGCATCGAAAACCCTCCGGTGCCCTTTCACCTGTACACGATGCAGCAGGCAATCGAGGAAGGATTTATTCTCGATGTGCTGAAGAATTACAGCAGCTACAAAGTCGCGTTCAAAATTGGCTCGGCGTTCCTGGACAGCCAGGACGAGAGAGTTGACGAGAAAAGCGCAAACCGCGCACTGGCCAAATGGCTGGCACTGAACCCGGTCAACGTGGGGCAGAAAGTCGAACTGATCGTTGAACACTTCAAGAAGAACGTCAGCCATCTGCTCAATGGCCAGGCCAAAGCAATGATCGTGACCCCTTCTCGCGCTTCAGCAGTCAAGTATCAATTGGCCCTTCAAGACTATTGCGAACGCAACAATTACGCCCATATCAAATCGATGGTGGCGTTTTCGGGTGATGTTCCGAACTCGGAGGTCCAAGCGGCCGATTTCAGAGAAGACCATGCATTCAGCGAAACCAATCTGAACCCGAGCCTCAACGGTCGAGATATGCGCAAGGCTTTTGATACTCCTGATTACCGCGTGATGATCGTTGCCAATAAATTTCAGACGGGGTTCGACCAGCCAAAACTGGTTGCCATGTACCTGGACAAGAAAATCTCGGGCGTCGAAGCCGTGCAGACATTATCTCGTCTAAACCGCACATATCCCGGTAAAGACAAAACGTACGTAATCGACTTCGCCAACGAGGCTGAAGAGATCCTGAAAGCCTTCAAGACTTTTTATCGAGATGCACAAGTCGCTGATATTCAAGACCCCAATATCGTCTATGACATCAAACAGCGACTCGACGAAATGTACATTTACGATAGCGCCGAAGTCAGCGCGTTTGGGGATGCCATTGTTGATCGAAAGGTCACCCACCAGAAACTCTATGCCTTGACTCAACCCGCTACCGACCGTTTCAACGGCAAGTTAAAGATGCTCAATGATGGGATCGACCAATGGGAAAAGGCTTGGGAAGTCGCTAATGAACAGGGTGATGAGCAGGACATGCAGAATGCGGATGTTCAGCGTGCCGAATTTGCAAAGAAACGCGACGAATTGATGATATTCAGCGAGAGCCTGACCAAATTTGTCCGCACTTATGAGTACGTGGCGCAGCTTGTCGAGTTCGCCGATCCGTCGTTGGAGGCATTCGCCAGTTTCGCTCGTTTGTTGCGTAAACGCTTGAAAGGTATCGGTTCCGAACAGGTTGATCTCGCTGACCTGACTCTCAGCCACTTCAAGATCAACAAAAGTGACTCACTGGGGGGCGTCCCCGTTACAGGAGAAACTCCAACGTTGTACAGCGTGACGGATAACGGGTTACGGGACGCGCGGGATCGGGAGAAAAAGTACCTTTCTGAACTGATTGAAAAACTGAATGAAGCGTTCGGAAAAAATATCAACGACACCGACAAAGTAGCTTTTGCGGTGCATGTATCAGAGAAGCTCCGATCCGATACGGTAGTGATGGACCAAGTTCAGAACAACACTCGCGCACAAGCAATGAAGGCGGATCTTCCAAGAAAAGCAATTCAGGCAATCGCAGAGGCAATGGGTAGCCACCAAAGCATGGCGACACAGTTGCTCAGCGATGAGGCGACCAGAGATGTGTTTCTCACTGTACTTTATGAATTGCTCAAAAAAGATGTGGGTTCCGAACTTCTTAGCCAAACCAGATAGCAAATAGCTAATTTTTTCCGCGAGTAGAGAAACCCGCGATCCCTTTCCAGAGATCGCGGGTTTTGTCTTTTTCAGCCGATCAATAAGCCATCGACCAGCTCAACGTATACGTCCGCCCACGCCCCTGATAGTCATACAGGTACGCCGGGCCGTAGGTCGGCGAGTAGAACAGCGTCGCCCGCTGACCCCAGACCGTGCTGTATTGCTTGTCCAGCAGGTTCTGGATGCCGCCGCTGAAGGTACCGAATTCGGTGTCGCGGCTGCCGAGCAGGTCGAAGGTGGTGTAGCCGCTGATTTTGTGGTCGGCGTCGTCCTTGAGGGTGAAGGCGTGATTGCCTTGCAGGCGGGCGCTGGTGCGGTCGCCCCTCCAGCCGATGAACGCGGTGGATTTCGACAGCGAAGCGTAGCGGGCGTCGCGCTTGATCCAGCCGCCGTTTGCGCCCTCCTCTTCCGAACGCACCAGGTGCAGGGTGCTGCCCGCTTCCCAGCCACTCTGGAAGTGTCGGGTCAGCGCACCTTCGAAACCGTAGTCGCGGCTCTTCTGGTCGATCACGTCGATGGTCAGGGTGGCGCTGTCGGTGGTGATGACTTTGTCCGACCAGATGTAATACAGCGCCGCCTGGGCGTCCCAGTCGCTGTCGGAGTAGCGCCAGCCGGTTTCCACCTGACGGCTCTTGATGCCGGCCAATGGGTTGTCAGCGACGCTCAGGCCCGGCTTGCCGTAAAACTTGGCCGGGTCCGGCAGATCGAAACCTTCGCCGTAGTTGACCCACAGCTGATGACCGTTCTTGAAATCGTAAATGGTGCCGAGGTTGTACAGGTTGACCGCGTAATCGTTGCTGCCGCCGGCGATGCCTTTGAAGTTGCCGACGTCCACGTCCATCTGCTGACGACGCATGCCGCCGGAGACGGTCAAGTTGTCCGTGGCGTACCAGTCAAGCTGGCCGTAACCGGAGAGACCGTCGACGCGGTAACTCGGATAGCGCGGTGCCTTGCTCAACGTATCCAGATCCAGCCCGCCGCTTTCCGAAGACACGCGCTGATCGAAGGTGCTCTGCTCGGCATTGAAACGCTCGCGGTCCAGATCCACGCCATAGGTGAACTTGAAGGATTGCCACTCCTTGGCGAACAAAGCCTTGAGGCTGCTGACCTCGAAGTTCTGCTGCGAAGCGGCGAAGTACACACCCTTGGAACCCACCGGTTTACCGGTGTTGTAGTAAGGGAACGGGTAGAAGTTGTTGTCTTCCTTGCGATACGACGCTTGCAGGTAGAAGTCTTGCCCCAGCACATCGCTGTGGTGGTAGTTGGCATTGAGCAGCACGCGCTTGGTGCGCGGATCGAGGTCGGTGGAATAACCGCTGCGCAGTTCGGCGTCTTCCAGGTTCGACGGCTTCTGGTATTTCAGGTTGGGAAAGTAGATGCCGGTGTCGCCGTTGTTGCCCGAGTCGTAATACTGCGCCAACAGATCGAGGGTCTGCTCGTCGTTGAAGCGCATCGCCAGGCTGCCCATGACGTCGATGGTGCGGTTGTATTGCAGGTCGGTCTGGGTGTTGTCGATGAAGATCTGGTCGCCGGCGCCGTCGTAGAACGCCTTGTTCTGCTCGCCGGCAACTCCGAGGCGGCCGCTGATATTGTCGTTGCCGCCGCTGACCGATTGCGCGATGCGCGTGGAGAGATCGTCGCTGTTGTTGAAGCCGCTGCTGGCACCGATCTGGGTTTCGAATTGCGCCGGGCCCGAAGTGGCCTTCTTGGTGACGATGTTGATGATGCCGCCGGTGGCGCCGCCGCCATAGATCGCACTGGCGCCGGACAGCACTTCGACGCGCTCGACGTTGAACGGCGAGATGCTGTCGAACTGGCGCGACAGACCACGCGAGCTGTTCTGGCTGACGCCGTCGATCATCACCAGCACGTTGCGCCCGCGCATGTTCTGGCCGTAGTTGGTGCGCCCTTCCGGCGCCAGGTCGAGCCCGGGCACCAGTTTGCCGATGGCCTCCTTGAGGCTGACACCGGTTTGCAGTTGTTCGCGCAACTGGGTCTGGTCGACGACCCACACCGTGCCGGGAATCTCACTGATGGCGGTGCTGGTGCGCGAAGCCACGCTGACTTCAATCGACTTGAGTGCCATGGCCGCCGCCGGCGCCTTTGCGCGACGCAGGATCACCGTGCGGGCATCGCTGAACTCCCAGCTCATGCCGCTGCCAGCCAAAAGCGCCTGCAACGCCTGGGCAATACTCATCGAACCGTTCAGTGCATCGGCCTGCACACCTTCGACATCTGCAGTGGTGTAGAGCAGGCGTAATCCGGCCTGATCGGCAAACGCGGTCAGGGATTGATCGAGGGACTGGGAAGGCAACGAGAGCGTCACCTGGCGCTGTTGTGCGCCGGTTTCCTGCGCGGCAGCATCCCTGGTCTGCGCCTGCACCAGGGTCGAACCGAACAGGCCGGCGATGACCGCCTGAGCCAACAGGGTCCGGTGCACGATGTGTCTGCCGTGGTTGCTGCGCGTCTGTGCCGACTGCTTGAACATACCTTTCACGTCTTCCTTCCCAGCCAAAATGAATGCGTCAATGAGAATGAGTTTCTTCTCAGTCCCACTACGACGATTCGGCAGGAAGGAACTTGCAGTCGCTTTATGAAAAAAGTTTCAGATCAGTGCAGCACCGCCAACCAGGGCAGGTAGGTGACCTTCAGCGGATAGCGTTGCTCCAGGGTTCGCAGCGAGCCTTGCGGGTCGTTGAGTTCGAACACACCGCTGACCGGCAGCGCCGCCAGTTCGCGGTCAGAGATCAGGATCCTGCCGTGCTGATAACGCTCCAGCTCGCCGATCACTTCGCCCAGAGGACGACCGTTGAAGATCAGCTTGCCGCGCTGCCAGGCCGTCAGGCTTGCGGCGTCGACTTTTTGCCCGGCGAGCAGCGGCTGGCCGGGCTGATGCTCCAGTCGCTGATTGGCTTGCACCAGCATCGGCTGGTGCTGGCCGCTGAGCTGAACCTGACCGGTGCTGACCACCAGTGTCACGGCGTCTCCGTCGCGGCGTACGCTGAAGGTTCCGCCACTGGCTTGCACACGCTCATCGCCTATGCGCACAACAAACGGCCGGGGATCGGATGCCGGTTCGAACAGCGCTTCGCCTTCGCGCAGGATCACGGTGCGCTCATCATTGGAATAGGCCAGCGAAAAGGCGCTGGCGCTGTTGAGGATGACCTGGCTGCCATCGGGCAGCGTCACGCGCTGCTGCTGGCCGACACTGGTGTGATAGTCGGAACTGAGCGCCGGCCATTGCTGCCAGCCTGTCACTCCGGCAATCGCCAGCACCACCGAGGCGGCCAGCGCAGGCCACCAGTGCCTGCGCCGGCGTGCAGCCGGGTGCGTTTTCAGGTGCTGCCTGGCGGTCGATGTCTGGCCGATCATCGACCAGAGCATCTGCGCCTCATCGGCCAGGGTTTGATGAACCGGACTTTCGCCACACCACTGCTGATAGGCGAGCCGATCGGCCGCAGTGGCCTTGCCCGAGTTGAGCAGCACCACCCAGTCGAGTGCGGTGTCTTCAAGGCTTTGCGAAGGGTCGGTCATGGCGGCATCGTGGCTGGAAAGGGAAAGGTCACGCATGGTTGGTCTTCAACCAGTCGCGACAGTGACGCAGGGCCTGGCCGATGTACTTGGCCACCATGCTTTCGGAGACGCCCAGTTCAACGGCGATTTGCGCCTGGGTCAAGCCTTCGAGGCGATTGAGCAGCAATGCCTGCCGCGCATTGGGCGACAACTGCTGCAGGGCGTCGTCGAGAATCCCCAGGCGTTCCTTGGCCAGAAACGCGGCTTCCGGCGGCGGTGCCGGATCGACGGCTTGGGAATATTCCAGATCGTCGCCGAAACTGCCGCTCAAGCGCTGCTCGCGACGCAAGGTATCGATCGCCAGATTACCCGCCACCCGGAAGATGAAACCCCGGTCGTTGAGCACCGCCACCGACTCATCGATGTTCAGCAGCTTCAGATAGGTTTCCTGCGCCACGTCGGCCGCCCGCTGCCGGTCGCTCATGCGTCGGGTCAGGTAATTCAGCAAGTCGTCATAGTGTTCCTGAAAACTCAGCAGCAGGCGGGGAGCTGGCGGCATCGAGGGGCGAGTCCGGGTTCGTTTGACTGAGCCAATGTGATCCTTTCACGGGCGTTAATGAGAAACAGTATCAGTCATAGTGCGATGAGTTTTCAACGCTGACGGGTTTCGGTCATTACGGATCCGCGATACTTTGGCCGCCCCTTACGGAAGAGGGTCATCTCATCGATGAACCAGAAACGAACCCGCGTCCCCCTGCCCCACCCGCCACCTTATCGGCAGAGCCGGACTTCGTTCTGGCTGACCCTGCTTGTCGGGCTGTTGATCACGTTCGCCATTGGCGCGTCGATCTACATGATCATCGACAGCCTGATCAGTGGCTCGATTACGACGACGAACCGCGGCCCGCGCACAACTTTCCTCCGGGATCTGCAACCGCGCAGGTACTGGTTCGAAGTCGTGTGGCAAAGCCACATTCCCCTAATGCTGGTGAGCGTTGCGCTGTTCGGCTTACGGATCTACCGGAAAGTACGCAAGTGATCGCGAAGGACGGGACTCAGGGCGAATCCCGTCCTGGCAGACGCTATTGATGCCAGTCCCAATGGAACACCAGATTGCTGGATGCGCCGCTGCCGACATTGGCAACGTCCCGGCGCACCTCGCCATTGCGGGTCGCGACCACGGTGTATTTGCCCGGAGGCAACTGTGCATAAACCAGAGGCCCGATCTGGTTCAGGTTCAGAACAGGCTGTCCTGTCGCTTTCTGCACCACCAGATCGACGTCGGAGGTGTACAGATTTTGCGCACCGACCGCGAAGGTCATGTGCAAGTTGTAACCAGCGGACTGTTGAATGGCCCGCGACTCGTCCAGGCCGATCCCGCCGGACAGGTAATTGATCCCGTTCTGCTGTTGCTGCTGGACTTGCACGCCGGCGCTTTCGACAGGCTCGGCACTCGTGGCTTGCGCCATGAGCGGGAACATCAGAATCGCCACAGCGGCGACGGGCAACATGAGTGAAGTGACGCGTTTCATGATGAGTACTCCCGGGTTCTCGCAGAACCCAATCGTTACTCCTGTTTAGATTTTGCGATGCGGGGCTGGTTTTAGATTGATTGGGAGTTGTCCTGGGTGCGAAAAGGACTACGCGTTGTATTCCCCAATCATTGCCGTAGTCGGTCAGATCCCGCAAAACCCGCTCACCCTTCCTTCAGTTGAACCAGACATGGCCGGCATCGCCAAGCCGTGGGTTATTGGCATGCTCTCGCTTCTGTTTCTCCTGAGCCGGAAGACCTGATGAGCCAACTTGAACCTGCTGATACGCAAGATCCGAAACTCGATTCGTTGCTGGGCAACCTCGGTGACTTGATACGTGAAGCGCGGAAGAAAGTATTACGAACGGTCGACACGATTCAGGTCCAGACCTGCTGGCAGATCGGGCGGCATATTGTCGAGTTTGAACAACAGGGGGCCCGGCGCGCGGGTTATGGAAAGCATCTGCTGGCTACGCTGGCCAAGCGACTGACCGAGGATTTCGGGAAGGGCTTCGATGCATCAAACCTCCGTTATATGCGCTTGTTTTATCAAGCATTTCCAATTCGTGACGCACTGCGTCACGAATTGAGCTGGACCCACTACCGCCGCTTGATACAGGTCGAAAGCGAATCAGCCCGGCAGTGGTACATGAACGAATCCGCCTCGCAAAACTGGTCCAGCCGCGCTCTGGATCGGCAGATCAACACGCTCTACTACGAACGACTGTTGATGAGCCGAGACAGAACCGACGTCTACGCAGAGGCAGCGACCAACATCGCCGCGATGAAAAGCAATCCCCGGGAGTTCATCCGCGACCCCGTGCTTCTCGAATTTCTCGGCCTGCCATCACCGGGCAAGCTTCAGGAGTCGGAACTGGAACAGGCCTTGATCGATCAACTTCAGGGATTTCTCCTCGAGCTGGGCAAGGGCTTCGCCTTTGTCGGCCGTCAGCAACGCATCAGCGACGGCGACGATGATTTTTACATCGACCTGGTGTTCTACAACTATCTGCTCAAATGTTTCGTCATCATTGACCTCAAGCGCGGCAAACTCAGCGCTCGGGATGTCGGGCAGATGGACATGTACATCCGCATGTACGACGACCTCAAACGCAGCGAAGGCGACGGGCCCACAGTCGGGATCATTCTCTGTGCGCAACAGAACGAGTCGGTTGCGCACTACTCGATGCTCAAGGGCAATGAACAACTGTTCGCCAGCAGCTATAAGCTGGTGCTGCCGAGCGAAGATGAATTGCGAGCGGAATTGAACCGTGAACAGCTTCAGCTTGAAGAGCGCCTGCGCAATCAACCGAGTGAATAAACACTGACGGATTGTTCACCAGGCTTGCCGAGACTATCGTTGGCAGCTACTTCGCGAAGGTCGAGAGCCATGGGTTTTCAAGAGACGCACGCACTGGAAAATGCTCAGGACAGAGTCGCCCTCACAAGCGACGTTCAGGACGAACCCTTCCGGGAGCCCGCCGCCGATGGTTATCCCCTTGGTGGTTTCACCTGGCGCCACGCTTCACCTGACCCACAGCGCCCGGTGGTCATCATTAACGCCGCCACCTCGGTGCGTTGCCGTCACTATTCGCGTTTTGCCGCCTACCTGTTCGCCCACAATTTTGATGTGATCATCTTCGACTACCGGGGCATTGGTGAATCGCGGCCGAAGTCGATGAGACACCTGCAAGCTTCGTGGATAGATTGGGGAGCACTGGATTTCGAGGCGATGCTCAATCGTGCTCAGCGGGAGTTTCCCGGCCAGCCGATCGATGTGGTCGGGCACAGCTTCGGCGGTTGTGCGGCAGGACTTGGCGCGTCCGGATCAGCGATCCGACGACTGGTAACCGTCGGTGCACAGTTTGCCTACTGGCGTGATTACGCCCCGGAACATCGCTGGCGCATGTTCGGCAAATGGCATCTGCTGATGCCGCTGCTAACGCTGTTCTGTGGCTACTTCCCCGGCAAGCGTCTCGGCTGGCTGGAGGACACGCCCGCCGGTGTGGTGCGCGACTGGAGCACGCCAAACGCGCGGTATGAACGGCGTCCGAGCGGTCGGGTGATGCTGGCGAAAAACGGCGACCTGCCCTTCGCCAACGTCCGAGCAAATACCCTTGCGATCAGCATCGGCGACGATCCTTACGGAACAATCCCGGCAACCGAACGCCTGCTCGATTACTTCCACAATGCGCAAAAGACCCACCTGCGAATCGAGCCGCAGGACATCGGTGAACAGGAAGTCGGACATTTCGCCTTTTTTCGCAGCGCATACCAAGCCACACTATGGCCCATCGCGCTGACCTGGCTGCAAACCGGCGCACTGGCCCCCGATACACCGGGGCGGCAAGTGCCGCGCAGTTGAGTCCCCTCCAACGCATCACGGAACACACACCATGGCTTCCGCCAACAAGCAGCAAAAACGCGCCGCCCGGGCCAAGACCAAGGCCAAGCAGAACCGCACCAAACGCGCCGAGGCACCGGTCGAGCTGGACCCGAACGACGACCGCATCGATTTCGAATCGGTGGACCTGACAGAACTGTTCAAGAAAATGATCGACGCCGAGAAGATCAGCCAGCAGGCCATGTGCACCGCGTTCCTCGAGGACCCGTTGCTGGAGCTGGTGTACGAGCAGGAAGGCGAAGAAGGCGCGATGGATTTCATCCTCGCCGCCCTGATCGAGTACCGCCAGTGGTCCACCGAAACCGACGAAGCCGGTGCTCTGGCGTGGATCGAATCGCCTGACTTCCAGAAAGACTATGTGGCCGCGTCCGACGCGATCGCCGCACAAACCCAACAGAAAGACTGAGTTCCCATGGCATCCCTGAACAAACAGCAGAAACGCGCCAAACGCGCCAAGGCCAAAGCCAAGCAGATCCGCATGGTCGGCCGCAAACCTCTGGCCCTGGACGATGACCACGGTCACCTGGCCGAACCGATTCCGGAATACACCCTGGCGATGTTCAGCAAAATGCGCGACGCCGAAGCCGTCAGCCGCGACGACATGCTGCTGACACTGCTGCGGGAACTGGCGTTCATCATCGTCGACCATCCTGAACTGCTGGACATGGAAAACGCCGACGACGAAGGCATGGCTGCCACTCACCTGGCCGCCGACATGCTGATCGACTACCGCATGTGGGCCGATGGCATGGATCGCGAGACGGCCCAGGCCTGGCTGAGCGAGCCGCAATTCATCACCGACTTCGGGAAGGCACTGGACACCTACGGCCAGTCGCTTGAAGTGCAGGAAGAAAAGAGCGAATAAACCTCGCCCGCAAACAAAAACGGCCGCTTGTCATCACTGACAGCGGCCGTTTTGCATTACGCGATACGGATCAGTTCAACACCACCGCACCACGGTTTTCTGCCTTGCGACGACGCGCCACGAGCATGCCGGTCGCGACAACCACCAGGCTCAGCAGGCCGGTCGCGAGGATTTCCACGCGATGGGCTTCCTGGAACAGCATGATGGTCAGGGCGGCCACGATGAACACGATCACCGCGTAGGTCAGGCCCGGGAACAGCCACATGCTGAAGACGATTTTTTCGCCGCGAGCCATGCGTTGCTTACGCATGCGCAGTTGCGAAACCGCGATCACCAGGTACACCAGCAGCGCGATGGCGCCGGAGCTGGCCAGCAGGAATTCGAACACCGCAGCCGGGGCCACGTAGTTGGCGAAGGTGCACAGGAACGCCGCGCCAGTGGACAGCATCACCGCCCAGTAAGGGGTGCCGCTCTTGTTGGTGCGGGTCGCCATGGCAGGAGCATCACCACGCTTGCCGAGGGAGAACAGCATGCGCGAAGAGGTGTACAGCGCCGAGTTCAGGCAGCTGGTCACAGCGACCAGAACCACGATGTCGACGATCATCTTGGCGTTAGGGATACCCATGCGCTCCAGCACAGTCTGGTACGAACCAAGGCTGGCCAGTGCAGGATCGTTCCATGGCACCAGGGCCACAACGATGAAGATCGATACGAGGTAGAACAGACCGATCCGCCAGATCACCGAGTTGGTGGCCTTGGAAATCTGCTTGCCCGGGTTCTTCGATTCCGCGGCCGCGATGGTCACGATCTCGGTGCCCATGAAGGAGAACATGGTGGTCAGGATCGCACCCAATACAGCGCCCAGGCCGTTTGGCAGGAAGCCTTGAGTGTCGAAGATGTGCGAAACGCCGCTCACCTGGCTGTTCGGCAGGAAACCGAAAATCGCCGCCACACCCAGGATGATGAAACCGATGATCGCCACGACTTTGAGCAGGGCGAACCAGAATTCGAACTCACCGTAGTTTTTCACGCTGAACAGGTTGGTCACGGTCAGCAGCATGGTGATGATCAGCGCGAAGGCCCAGATTTCCACACTCGGGAACCAGGCGTGCAGGATGGTCGCGGCGGCGTTGGCCTCCAGCGGGATCACCAATACCCAGAACCACCAGTAGAGCCAGCCGATGGTGAAACCGGCCCAATGGCCGATGGCGCGGTCGGCATAAGTCGAGAAGGAGCCGGTGTCCGGCGAGGCAACGGCCATTTCGCCGAGCATGCGCATGACCAGCACAACCAGCATGCCGGCAGCGGCGTAGGCCAGCAGCACGGCCGGGCCGGCGGCAGCGATGGCGTGGCCGGAGCCGACGAACAGACCTGCACCGATCACACCGGCGATCGACAGCATGGTCACATGACGCGGTTTGAGCCCCTGTTCGAGGCCATTGGAGCTTGGGGTACTGCTCATTGAAACTACCTTTGCGAGGAAAGCGATTGCGTCCGGCCCGTCTGGCGTTCCTTCTCGTAAAAAGAATCCAACGGGGCGTTCCAGATTCTGCACGCAATAATTGCGCCAAAATGTTTCAAACTCTTCTGGCCCGCGGTTTTTAGCGCGACCGGACAGTCATCGCAAGTCCTTGAGAATACTGGCCTTTCGCCAAAGCGTTACCCTGCGACTCACTTTTCAAACGAACGAGCGCACCAGAAACACACTGAAAAAGTGCGGGATGCACAATAAAAGGGCGAATGAGGAACGTTCGGCCGGATAGCGCTTCCAACACCCCGCCAAAGGTGGCAACATCGCGCCTTTTTTTACGCGACACCCACGGGAATCAACGTTCAAACGCCCGTTCGGTTGTTGACGGGGCGACAGTCTGCTGCGCTGATGCGACAACCTGCCACACGCCATCCGTTTACCGCTCGTAGCGCTGTTGGCTGCCATTGAAACGCTATGCTAGCTTGGCCGCCTCGCCAGGAAGGCCACCAACAGCTGGAGCGCAACATATATGAGGAACGCACATGGCTGAGGCCACGCCCGCGCTTGAAATCCGCAACCTGCACAAACGCTACGGACAGCTTGAGGTGCTCAAAGGCATCTCGCTGACCGCCCGCGACGGCGATGTGATCTCGATCCTCGGTTCCTCCGGTTCCGGCAAGTCCACGTTCCTGCGTTGCATCAACCTGTTGGAAAACCCGCACCAGGGCCAGATCCTGGTTGCCGGCGAAGAACTCAAACTCAAGGCCGCCAAGAATGGCGAACTGGTTGCCGCCGATGGCAAGCAGATCAATCGCCTGCGCTCCGAGATTGGTTTTGTGTTTCAAAACTTTAATCTGTGGCCGCACATGAGTGTGCTCGACAACATCATCGAAGCCCCGCGCCGCGTGCTCGGCCAGAGCAAGGCCGAAGCCATCGAAGTCGCCGAAGCCCTGCTGGCCAAGGTCGGCATCGCCGACAAGCGCCACGCCTACCCGGCGCAACTGTCCGGCGGTCAGCAACAGCGCGCGGCGATTGCCCGCACGCTGGCGATGCAGCCCAAGGTGATCCTGTTCGACGAGCCCACCTCCGCCCTTGACCCGGAAATGGTCCAGGAAGTACTTAATGTCATCCGCGCATTGGCCGAAGAAGGCCGCACCATGCTGCTCGTGACCCACGAAATGGGGTTCGCCCGTCAGGTGTCCAGTGAAGTGGTGTTCCTCCACCAGGGCCTGGTCGAAGAGCAAGGATCGCCACAGCAGGTGTTCGAAAACCCGCTTTCGGCGCGCTGCAAACAATTCATGTCCAGCAACCGCTAACGGAGCTACCCGCATGCAGAACTACAAAAAGGTCTTCCTGGCCGCCGCCGTCTCCCTGGCGTTCAGCGCCGGCGCCATGGCCGAGACCCTGAAGATGGGCATCGAAGCCGCTTACCCGCCGTTCAACAATAAAGACGCCAGCGGCCAGGTTGTTGGCTTCGACAAAGACATCGGCGACGCCCTGTGCGCCAAGATGAAAGTCGAGTGCAGCGTCGTGACTTCCGACTGGGACGGCATCATCCCGGCCCTGAACGCAAAGAAGTTCGACTTCCTGATTTCCTCGCTGTCGATCACCGACGAACGCAAGGGCGCGGTGGACTTCACCGACCCGTACTACTCGAACAAACTGCAGTTCATCGCGCCGAAAAACGTCGATTTCAAAACCGACAAGGACGCGCTCAAGGGCAAGATCATCGGCACGCAGCGCGCAACACTGGCCGGCACCTGGCTTGAAGACACTTACGGTAGCGATATCCAGGTCAAACTGTATGACACCCAGGAAAACGCCTACCTCGACCTGACCTCCGGTCGTGTCGATGCCATCCTCGCCGACAAGTACGCCAACTATGACTGGCTGAAAACCGACGCCGGCAAGAACTACGAGTTCAAGGGCGACCCGGTCGTGGAAAGTGACAAGATCGGCATCGCCGTGCGCAAAGGTGACCCGCTGCGTGAGAAGCTGAACGCCGCATTGAAGGAAATCGTCGCCGACGGTACCTACAAGAAGATCAACGACAAGTACTTCCCGTTCAGCATCTACTGATCCTGACGTGCGGGACCTGCGCCGTGATCCGACGGTGCAGGCTCCCGGCCTTGCCTGCCGCGATTTGAAAAGAAATCCATGATTATCGACCTCTACGGATTCGGCCCGGCGCTCGCCGCCGGCGCGCTGATGACCGTCAAACTGGCACTCACGGCCCTGTGCCTCGGGCTGGTGCTCGGTCTGCTCGGCGCCCTGGCCAAGACTTCCCCGTACAAGCCGCTGCAATGGCTTGGCGGCACTTATTCGACCCTGGTGCGCGGCGTCCCGGAATTGCTCTGGGTGCTGTTGATCTACTTCGGTACGGTCAACGCCATGCGCGCACTCGGGGAGTTCTTCGGCAATCCCGAACTGGAACTCAGCGCCTTCGCCGCCGGCGTCATCGCGCTGGGCCTGTGCTTCGGCGCCTATGCCACGGAAGTGTTCCGAGGCGCGATCCTCGCCATTCCCAAGGGCCACCGTGAGGCCGGCGTGGCCCTGGGCCTGTCGAAATGGCGGATCTTCACCAAGCTGATCATGCCGCAGATGTGGCGCATCGCCCTGCCCGGTCTGGGTAACCTGTTCATGATCCTGATGAAGGACACCGCACTGGTGTCGGTCATCGGTCTGGAAGAAATCATGCGTCACGCACAGATCGGCGTGACGGTGTCCAAACAGCCGTTCACCTTTTATATGGTCGCCGCCCTCATGTACCTGTGCCTGACGGTGCTGGCGATGACCGGCATGCACTTCCTGGAAAAACGCGCCGCCCGCGGCTTTGCGAGGAGCGCTCAATGAACTGGGAAGTCATCATCAAGTGGCTGCCGAAACTGGCGCAGGGCGCGACCCTGACCCTGGAACTGGTGGCCATCGCAGTCATTGCCGGTCTGCTGCTGGCAATCCCGCTGGGCATCGCCCGCTCTTCGAAGCTGTGGTATGTGCGCTCGCTGCCCTACGCCTACATCTTCTTTTTCCGTGGCACGCCGTTGCTGGTTCAGCTGTTCCTGGTCTATTACGGCCTGGCGCAGTTCGACGCGGTGCGCAGCAGCGCGCTGTGGCCATACTTGCGCGATCCGTTCTGGTGCGCGACCGCGACCATGACCCTGCACACCGCCGCCTACATCGCCGAGATCCTGCGCGGCGCGATCCAGGCGATTCCGCCGGGTGAAATCGAGGCGGCGCGGGCGCTGGGCATGTCCCGGCCGAAAGCGCTGTTCTACATCATCCTGCCGCGCGCTGCGCGCATCGGCCTGCCGGCCTACAGCAACGAAGTGATCCTGATGCTCAAGGCCAGCGCCCTGGCCAGTACCGTGACGCTGCTGGAACTGACCGGCATGGCCCGTACGATCATTGCCCGCACTTACCTGCCGGTGGAAATCTTCTTCGCTGCCGGCTTGTTCTACCTGGTGATGGCCTACGTGCTGGTTCGCGGTTTCAAATTGCTGGAACGCTGGCTGCGCGTCGATGCGTGCCAGGGACGCTGACTCTTCTGACGTGCTGACGGGCGAGGCCCTACTCGCCCGTTTCACCGCACTGGATAAATTTCTCACAGCACATCAGGCGCTGTGGAAGCCCCGCCCGTTTACTCATCTGCAACCTCCCTGGGAAGCGTCCTGCCCGGAACTGTCCGCGTGGCTACGTGGACGCTCACTGGAAGATGCGGAAAACGCCCACAACAACCCTGCCGAACTCTTGAGTGCGCCGGAGCCGTTTGCTTCATTGGCAGCGTTGTCGCTTGAACTGAGTGCAGTGGGTGAGTTGCCTGCACATTCACTGGAGGCTGCCGGCCATCGCCTGAATGTCGATGTACCGGGGCGCAAATGGCAGCAGATCGAGGCGTTCGCCAGCCGCTTGTCGTTTGCCTCACAACCGAAGCACTGGCTGGATTGGTGTTCGGGTAAAGGCCATTTGGGTCGGCGCCTGCTCGGCGCTGGTCAGCAACTCACTTGTCTGGAATATGACCCGGCGCTGGTCGCCAGCGGCCAGGCACTGAGTGAGCGTCATCACCTGCATGCGCTGCATGTCGAGCAGGATGTGCTCGCGGCGGACGCGGCTTTATTGCTGAACAGCGAACACACACCTGTTGCCCTGCACGCTTGTGGCGACTTGCATGTGCGGCTGATGCAACTGGCTTCGGCGGCCGGCTGCCGACAATTGGCGATCGCACCGTGTTGCTATAACCGGATCAGTCGTACTGAATATCAGGCGTTGTCCTCCGCTGGTTTGCGATCAGACCTACAGCTCTCGCTGGAAGATCTGTCGCTGCCGATGAGCGAAACCGTCACCGCCGGTGCCCGCGTCCGACGTCAACGTGACACCTCCATGGCCCGCCGGCTGGCTTTCGATCTGCTGCAACGGCAAGTACGCAGCGTCGACGAATACCTGCCGACACCTTCCCTGCCGAGCGCCTGGCTGGAAAAACCTTTTGCCGATTACTGCCGCGATCTGGCGGCGCTGAAAGAGTTATCCACAATCGGCGAGCAGGATTGGCCGGCACTGGAAATCGCCGGTTGGCAGCGATTGGCCGAAGTTCGTAACCTGGAATTGCTGCGAGGACTGTTCCGACGTCCACTGGAGCTTTGGCTGGTGCTTGATCGCGCTCTGCTGTTGATGGAGCGGGACTACAAAGTGCATCTGGGAGAGTTTTGCCCGACAGGCCTCACGCCGAGAAACCTGATGTTACTGGCTGAGCGTCACCAAACCCTCCCCTGAGCAATGAATGCTCCTGATGCGCTCAATTGGAGACGAGCAGTCGGTTGACCTCCTGCAGGTCAACCTCTGTGAGCCCGCCAATCGCAGCTTTCAAGCGTAGCTTCGCCAGTAAAGTGTCATAGCGCGCCCGCGACAGTTGCCGCACGGTCTCCGTAAAACGACTTTGAGCCTCAAGCACATCAATGCTGATGCGTACGCCAACCTTGTAGCCTAACTGGTTGGCCTCAAGCGCAGACCCGACGGAAATCTTCGCTGCCTCCAGTGCCCGCACTTGCGCCATACCGCTGTGCACCCCCAACCAAGCTTCGTGAACCTGCATTTGTGCGGTGCGTTTGGACTCTTCATAGTGCGCTTCCAGCTTTGCGCTCAACGCCTGCGCCTCACGCACCGCAGAGTTCGTGCGCCCACCGGCATAGAGAGGCAGGCTCAAGCGCAAGCCGATACTGGACAAATCACTGCGCTCAGCGCCTACGGTAGGGCGTTGCTGCATGCTTTGAGTAGCGACCAAGTCGACTGTTGGCAAATGATCGGCCTTGCGGCTACGAACTTCATTACGTGCGATCTCGAGCAAAAGCGCTTGCGCCTGAACCTCAAAACTATTCTGAAGCGCTGCCACAACCCACTCGTTGATATCAGCGGGAAACGGCGGCTCTAGGTGCACCCTCTCACGCAGACCGGGCAACGACGGCGGTTGGCGGCCAATGATATGCGCCAGGCCTTGCCGCGCCAGTTCGACGTCACTTCGGGCCTTGATGGCGACGGCCACACTACTGTCGGCACTGGCACGTGCTTCATGCACATCGGCAATACTGACATTACCCAGTTCGAACTGTTTGAGAGCGCTAGCCAACAGTCGAGTATCCGCCAGTTGCTGCTGGAGCAGCGCCTGCATTCCCTCCTCTGCACTCAAGAGCTGGAAGTACGCCTGAGCCACGCGCAATAACAGGCTTTGTTGAGCACCGTAGAAACGGCTGGCAGCAAGCGCTGACTGTTGGCTTCCTTGCTGGTAGAGCAGCCAATTCTTCCAGCGAAATACCGGCTGAACCAGTTGGACACTGTAGGTCTGATTCTGTCGTCGCTGTTCAACGGCGCCGCCCTCGAATTGGTACTCGTTACGGCTCCAGACGCTCTGGGCTTGCACGGAGAGTTCCGGCAACAATCCGGCTCGAGCTTGAATTACTGTTTCAAGCCCAGCCTGGTGTTCGGCTTGCGCAGCAGAAAACTGCAGATCATTGCGCAATGCCTCTTGGTAAATGCTCACCAGATCGTCAGCGCACGCGACTGCCAGCAGCTGTAATTCCAGACTGGCCAAGACCAAAAACAATAACCACCGGGACATCAGGCAGGCACCAGCTTCTGGTCATTTCGCAGATCACTGATGATCGTACCTGCATCCATACACACTACGCGCCTGGCCAGGGCTATCGTTTCCTGGCGATGAGCGATGCTTATCCGCGTCATATGCATACGTTGCATGGCGCTCACCACACACTTTTCGCTGTGCAGATCGAGATGACTGGTGGCTTCATCCAGGGCCAGAATCTTCGGCTGTTTGTACAAGGCTCGCGCCAACAGCACGCGCTGTCGTTGCCCCCCGGATAGTCCGCTGCCCATTTCCGCAACCAGCGTCTGATAGCCCATTGGCATACGACTGATCGAATCATGGATATAAGCATGCCGCGCAGCCTCTTCGACCCGCGATTGGTCGGCCTGAGGATCAAAACAGGCGATGTTCTCCGCAAGGGATCCCGCCAGCAACTGATCTTCCTGCATCACGGCGCCTACCAGGTTGTGCAGCCCATCAAGGCCAAGCTGGCGCACCGGAATTCCACCCACGCGGATTTCACCCTCGGTCGGCTGCAGCAAACCTAGCATCAGCTTGAACAAAGTAGATTTGCCACAGCCTGACGGTCCTACGATCGCGACCGAATCTGCGGCCTCGATGACCAAAGAAATATTACGAATGATCCACGGTTCGCCTTCGGCATAACGGAAAGAAACATTCCTCAGTTCCAGGCTGGGTTCGATTCGCTGTAGATCGGTTTCCAGTAAAGGCCAGGGCTCGACGGGTTCCAGAGCGATATCGGCCAACCGTTCGGCGTGCAGCGACAACATCCTGATTTCGACACCCAGATCGATCAGCTTGCTGGCACGCCCGGTGAACTGACTTTTGTAGGCCAGAAAGGCCAGCAACATACCCAGTGATAAACCGCCCTCGAGTACGGCCAGGCCACCGACGTAAAGCAGCAACATCCCCTCAATCCCGAAAATCAGGGTGTTGAGGCTGGCGAACATGAGCAACAACTTCTGGCTGGTGATATCCCGATTCTGTACGGCGGCCATCATGTTTTGCCATGTTGCCAGCCGTGCCGATGTCATATTGAACAACTTCAGCGGCAGTACCGCTCGTATGCTCTCGAGGAAATACGAGTTCTCCCGAGCCGCGAGCACGATGCGTTCTTCCGAGGCATTTCGCAGCGGGTGATAGAAGATCACCCGCAACAAGCCATACATCGACACCGCCACCATGACGATCGCGGTCAACGCTCCGCTGTATAACAGCATCATGCCGAGGGTGATTAGCGTGACCAAACCATCCAGCACGACATTAATGGCACCATTGGCAAAGACGTTGCGAATCGCCGCCAACGATTGAAACCGCGCTGTGATATCACCCAACTGACGTTTTTCAAAAAACGGCCAGGGCAATCGTAGTAAATGACTGAAGAGATTGCCGGACCACTGCAGAGCCAACTGTTGATTGAGCCGCAGGCCCATCCAGCCTTGAGCCATACGCAAGACGAAATCGAACAGCAACAATAAGCAACCGCCCATTACCGCCAGCAGCAACAAATGCTGGTCGGCCGATACGAGTGCTCCATCGACGATCGATTGCGTCACTTGCGGCGAAAGCAGTGCCACCACCTCCAACGCCAATGCCAGAACAAAGATGTTGCCCAGTGCCCGTTTCAACCCTCGTACCCGGCCGATCAGCGCTCCGAGATGCAATTGCGGCTTGTGTTGAGCAGGAACGAAATCAGCATTGGGTGACAACTCCAGAGCGACACCGGTGAAGTGCCGAGACACTTCCTGCGGTGTCATCACATGTCGCCCACGCGCAGGATCAAGAATCACCAAACGGTCACCCCGGCACTTTTCCAGAACGACGAAGTGATTCAAATTCCAATGCAGGATGCATGGGGTGCGAAGCTGGCGGATCTCCTCCAGCTCAAGGCGCAAAGGCCGGCAGGAAAATTCCAGATTTTGTGCATAGCGAATCAACTGGGTCAGATTCGTGCCTTTGATGGAAATGGCAAAGCGCCGACGCAGTGTGGCCAGATCGAGATGCAGGCCATGCGCTGCGGCTACCATCACCAGACAAGCCAGTCCACACTCCTGGCTTTCCGCCTGTAACGTTACGCGCACTGGAACGGCTCCCACCCTGTGTACTTCATGGCGAGCATCAAGCGCGAATCAGCTCAAGCACATCCTGACGACATAGCTCGAAGATCAATCCGCGAACTTTTTCAGGGTCAATATCGGGTCGGCGTGAAAGCAGGTCGAGTACCGCTGTCCCCGGCGTAGCTTGAATATCGTGGATCAGTTTCAGGGCTGCTTCGTCGAGATTGATGCGCGTACCGTTGGCGAACAAGTAGCCTTCATCAATCATCACCAAATTGTTGGCAGCCAGTTGCAGGCCAACGTCATCCGGTAACTGCTTGATCTCGGCATTGGCGAAGAGATCGATTGCCAACGGCGTCTCCACGCGATGCGATGCGTTGAATTGATCCATGAAACGTTGGTACTGTACAGGATCTGTCAGCCACTCACTGATCTGGTCAGCGAGTAACAAAAGTGTGTCCCGATCCTCGTCGAAAGAGCCCAGGGCCTGCCGTGCCGCAGCAACATCGGGCAAATTTTGCATTGACCATTGCACGTACTCGAAGGCATGAGCCGGGAAGGTACCAATGGAAAGGTGAAAGGTTTCTTCATCAAACGGCAACGGATTGTGCCACCAGCCTCTGGGCAGATAGAGCACATCGCCTGGCTCAAGAACGAACTCCATGAACGGCTGCTCCGGGCATGGGTATTCCTTTTCGTAATCCTTGCTTTGCTGCATGAACAGCGGCTCGTTGAAACTTGGTTCAAAAACGGTCCAGTGCTTACGGCCAATCAACTGAATAGCGAAGATATCGCGAGTGTCCCAATGCGTCTGGAAAGATTCCTGACGGCCGAATGCGGCATAGGCGCTGCTGACTGTCTGGCGCCCCGTCAACTGTGCAATCTGCCGGGCAAAGGCATGAACATGCGGCTCATTGACGATTTTGTTGGCGATCAATGTCGCGCCACTTTTCATCCTTTCATAGACTGCCGACTTTATAAGTCGATGCCTGACCATACCGACGTCGTAATAGGTTTCGACATATTCCTGTTTTGGAACGAGACCGTTATGCAGAATCTTGAAATCGCTGGATTCAACACTGTTGCGCTCAATGATCCGGTTGGCGTCTTTCCAAGAGAATGACTGCGACACCGCAAAGGCATTTTTTATCAACAGGGGTTGCTTGCCTTGATAACGCTCGGAGAACTCAGCCTTTGAAACCTTGAAATCAATCTTCACAACGCACCTACGATAAAAACCACTATCCGAACCGAGACTTTCAGGAGCAATTTGCAACCTGCCGCACGGGTTTCACTCAACGAGATTAAAAACTCTCGCGAAAAGACCGATCAAGTTATTGGAAATCATTGCCGCGAAAATCGCCGGAACCGCGATGACCAACAACATCTCTAGAGATTTTGAAATATTCGCCACTTTCCCATTCAACAGGAATATCAACCCTTTCATCAACAACGCACCAAGTACAACAACACCAAAACTGGCGCCGAATTTAACAAATTCAATATCACTCATCATTCCCCCCTGTACGCTGAAACTTTCAACCGCGCGTGTTTTTCCAACCACTCTCTACACCATCCCTGGCATCCAATCTTTTCTAGTAATTTAGAAATACTGTCCGCCAGGTCTGGCAGAACGAGTTATCGGTTGTAGTTGGTACCTGCCGCATCCATTCCGCTGGTAATCATCCCGCCCATCATTCCACCGTAGAAACTGGCCTGCCCTCCGCCAATGGCTAACGAAGTGCTGGCGCTGATGCCAGCCGGCCCGGTAAAGAAGCCAACGGCGGCACCACCGGCCACTGTGCCGATGAAGCCGTTCATCGAACCGCCCCCGGCCATTGCTTCATAGCCTATGTATCCAGCACCCGCCACCACAGCTCCCGCCGCAGCGCCGGGAATTCCAAAACCGCCACTGACCACTTCGAGGTCTTCAATGGTAATTTCCTTCACTTTTTTCCTCCTCCAGCAACTAATTTCTTATTGAATAACCACCGGAGACTCACGCGCAAGACAACACTTCAAGCACTACAAACTTGAATTTGACGTGCGAATTAAAATTGTGATTCCTGTCAAAGTCGGTGAAATACCCGGGAGCTCCGACTGCCATGATAAAGATCCTCGGCAGTGCAGACGATCCTACATATGTAGGGGATAAAAACGAGATTACCGGCAATACGTAGCTTTATGAGTTAAAACACATTAGTTATTTTCTGATTTGCAGAACAACCAACTCCATCCGAGTACTGACACCGCACTTGCGTAGCAGCGAAGACACATGATCGCGTACGGTGTAATCACTAATACTTAGGTGTTGAGCAATTTGCTTATTGGTTTTCCCAGCCAACAGCAAATGCAAAACATCCGACTCTCGTTTAGTCAGGCTCATAAGAGCTCCATTATTTTTCTTCGTAGTTTTTGCAAACCGTGGTGCACCTTGCCAGTCAGGGCTACTCGTGCAGTTTTCCAGTGACCGAATAAAGCGGCTCCAGTGCCCATTCGTAAAGCCGGCGCCGATCCTGTATGACATCTGCGTCCAACAACATGCCCGCCTGTAGCATTTGTTTTTTTCCGTAGGTATCTATGCTGGGTGATTCGAGCGCAACCGACACCCGATAGAACAGGTCTGCTTCTATCCCCTGCCCCTTCAACGCAGTAGCGATGTGGGGCTGCAACTCTTGGGGGGCATAGGGGCTCTTCGAGACATTCGTAACTTGGCCGCGCGCCATGCCGAACTTCTGATACGGGTAAGCCGCATAACGCAGCAATACCTTTTGCCCCGACTCTATGAAGCCAGCCTGACGGGGAGCCACATAGAGATGGGCGGTCAAGATTGCACCTTGAGGAATCAAACTGGCCAACAGTGAGCCCGCACTGACCTGTTGACCAATTTGTGCATTCAACCCGGTCACCGTTCCGGCAAAGGGAGCGACACTGATCTGCTCGCTGCGCACTTCGTTTTCAGCCTGTTCTTGTTTGATCAGTGCCGTAGCGCTTTCAACCTCGCTGATTTCACTGCGATGACGCAACTCGGCTTCCTGGCGCTGGGCCAGTAGTCCGGTTCGCTCACGTTGCAGGCTGGCTCTGGCGCGTTGGTTGCTTTGCTGATGCCCCTGCAGGATCAACAGTTCCGCTTCAGCCTGCTGCAATTGCGCAACGGAGATGAACCCGGAATTGACCAATTCCTGCTGCCTGCTCAAGTGAGCCTGAGCGAGTTGTGCTCGACGCTCCAAAAGGCGGACCTCTTCACTGAACTGCCGGAGCTCACTATTGATCGTCGCCAGACGGCTATCAAACATGTGAACCTCACTCACCAGGCGCTCATCCGTCAGCACTTTATTACGCAGCATGACGTTCAAACGCTGGTCCAACTGTTCGGAAATCAGCGCTTGTGTACCTCCCACACCCGACTGCCGCTCGCCGGAAATTACAAAAAGTGCATCACCTTTCTGAACCTGCTGCCCTTCACTAACACGCACATCCGTGAGAACCCCGAAACTGGATGCCGTCAGACGCAACATTCCCTGCTCAGGCATTAGCAAACCACGCGCTGTAGCCTTGCGTGTGTAGGTACCAAAATAGGCATAAGAAATAATCAAAATGATTAGGATGCCCACCACGCCAGCTACCAGACTAAAGCCCCAAGGCTGATGAATCAGAGTGTTTCCGAATCGGTTTTGGTGAATTGCGGCCAGTGCCTCGGATCGAAACAATGATGGGGAGTCTGGAGAGGAGTTGGGCATCAATGCGTACTTCTTGAATGATCATGAGCGTCCTGCGCGGCGTGGATGATAATCCATCGCAAATACAGCTGATATTCATTAATGAAAAAAACCGAACAGATGTATTTCCAGTCATGTCTTCTTTTCATGCCTGTTTAAAGAACGATTCCGCGTCGTGCAGCGCAGAGAACTGCAAGTCGAAGAACAACAGGTCCTGTTCTCACTAAAAGATCGCAGGACATTAACCGCTGACATCCTGTGGATAACTCTGTTGATGGAATTCTCGTGGATCCAATATCCACGCCTGTTTCAAGCCATTAACAGCCTTGGTCATTTTTTGTTCACACAAATAAAAAACCGGTAAAACAGGGATTTGCGCATCAAATGAGAACCCGTCCACAAAATCCCCTCTAAGCACGCCCTCTTCAAAGCCCGTTGTGCATAAGCCCCCAAGCAAAAGGACATAACCGCCGAATCGCGGACGGGAGGAGCGGAAAATTGCACCGGCCAACCACCCTTGCTATACAGGCTCACACCGTGACACCAGTGCACGCACGAACAAGAAGAAACCGACCGACAGGGAGTGACCGTGACGTTCATCTCTTACGCACAGAATTTTGAGGACGTTCGCCTTTGGCGCGCCTTGCAGCATTTTGGAAACGGTTTTTATATCGACGTCGGCGCCAATGACCCGATCCACGATTCGGTCACCAAAGCCTTTTATGATCGCGGCTGGCAGGGCATCAATGTCGAACCGATGCAGAACTATTACGACTCGCTCCGCCACCATCGCCCTCGCGATACCACGCTGCAATGCGTGGCCAGCGACCAGCCGGGCGAACTGACCTTCTACGGCATTCCCGGCACCGGCCTGTCCACCGCCGACCCGGTGGTTGCGCAAGAACGCAAAAACCTTGGCATGGACGTGCAAAGCCTCACCGTCAACGCACGCACACTGACCTCGATCTGTGAAGAACACGCCGGTGAACGGCCGATCCACTTTCTGAAAATCGACGTCGAAGGTCACGAAGAAACCGTACTGCGCGGTATGGACTTCAGCCGCTTCCGCCCATGGATCATCCTCATCGAAACCCCATGGGAGCGCGACCACACCTGGGAACACCTGGTGATCGACGCCGGTTACACCAACGTCCTGTTCGACGGCCTCAACAGTTTCTTCCTCGCCAACGAACACATCGGCCTCAAACCCGCGTTCGACCTGCCACCGTGCAACCTCGACAACTTCCAGCTGTGCAAAGGCCACAACCTTGCCCACCCGGTAAACCCGGCACTGGAAACCGCCCTGCAACGCGCCGAACAAGCCGAAGCCGAACTGCGTGCCATGCAAAACAGCCGCGCCTGGCGCGCTGTGCAAAAACTGCGCAACGTCCTGCGCCGGGCGTGATTCGCAGAGGGCACAAAAATAGTCTGAATTCAGGGGTTTACAGAAGCACCCGAGTCGCTATAATCGTCGCCCACACGCCGGTATAGCTCAGATGGTAGAGCAACTGACTTGTAATCAGTAGGTCCCGGGTTCGATTCCTGGTGCCGGCACCATACAAAACAAAGCCTCTGCAGAAATGCAGGGGCTTTGTTGTTTCTGGAGTGTCCACATTTCGTCCACATCTCCGATCGTCGGCAACCGCATTGCCAGTTCTAATCGGAACAATCCGTAGACGATTTCACCTCAGGCTGGCTGCAAATCCCGCAATGCTTCCGGATGCTGGCTAGCAACACGCAACAGAGTTTGTGCCGCACCTGTCGGCTGCCTGCGACCCTGCTCCCAATCCTGCAACGTCCGTAGACTCACACCGATCAACTTGGCGAATGCACTTTGCGAAACACCCACCTTGGCCCGCGCTTCAGCGGCCGCCGAGAGTGGCACCTCTGTCACACGACCTGCTTTTCCCGCCTTCATTTGGCGGACAGAGTCCAGCAAGTCCTGCTGGAATTGCTCCAGTTCATTGACCATCGCTGATTTCCTCCTTCAATTGCTTAAGGAAGGCTGCGGGCAGGTTGTCGAATTTGGCCTTGGTGTAGGCAATCAGCAACCAGATTGAGCCTTCGGAAAGCGTGTTGTAATAAATGACACGTGTACCACCTCGCTTGCCCATGCCGCTACGAGACCAGCGAACCTTGCGCAGGCCTCCGCTACCCGGAACGACGTCACCGGCCAGCGGGTTCGCGGCAAGCCACGTTATGAATTCATGCAGCTCACCATCGGCCCAGATACCGTCAGCATAGCGCTTGAAAATTTCGGTTTCGATAATGGTATACATGGGCGGCACTATACGGCCTTGCCGTATAGGTGAGCAATGTACGTTTGTCTGATGCAGAATCTGGCGGACCTGGGAGAACTGGAGCTTCCCAGTATCGAAGGAGTATTCGAAAAATAGATCTGTCACCTTTTCTCGCCGGTATAGCTCAGATGGTAGAGCAACTGACTTGTAATCAGTAGGTCCCGGGTTCGATTCCTGGTGCCGGCACCATACAAAACGAAGCCTCTGCAGAAATGCAGGGGCTTTGTTGTTTCTGCAGCCTGGATTTTAAAAGCCCCGCATCTTCGCAAAGGCTTGGTGCAACAGCATCAATCAGTGCCCAGCACTCTGCCCACCATCCACATGCAGAATCTCGCCAGTCACAAAATTTGCGTTATCGAGATACACCACCGCCTGCGCAATATCGTCGATCTCGCCCATGTGCCCAACCGGATGCAGCGCACCCAGTGCCGCGTGGGTTTCTTCGCCGTGCATCGGCGTCTTGATGATGCCCGGTGATACCGCGTTCACCCGGATTCCGCGTTTGGCGTATTCGATGGCCAGGGATTTGGTGGCGGCGTTGAGGCCGCCCTTGGTCAGCGAAGCGAGGACCGAGGGCACGCCGTCTACCGCGTGGTCAGTCAGGCTGGTGGTGATGTTGACCACGTGGCCCTTGCCCTGTTTTTCCATCTCGGTGATGGCCAGTTGGGTGATGTAGAAGAATCCGTTGAGGTTGACCGACAGCACCGCCACGTAGTCTTCCGGGGTGTAGGCGGTGAACGGTTTGGCGACGAAGATGCCGGCGTTGTTGACCAGGGTGTCGATGCGGCCGAAGCGTGCCACGCCTTCGCTGATGACGCGTTGAGCAGTGGCCGGATCGCCGATGTCACCGGCGATGGTCAGGATCTGTGGGTCATTCGACGGTTTGATCGAGCGCGAAGTGGCGACGATGTTGTAGCCCAGTTCACGGAAGGCCTTGACCATGCCTTCGCCCAGACCCTGGGAGGCGCCAGTAATGACGACGGTTTTTTTCGAGTGGCTCATGATGAAATCCTCAACAGATTTATGGTGATCGACAAGACAGCGGGCGCGGTCAGGACTGATTCCGCTCCGCCAGCTGTCGGCGGTATTCGGTGGTGGTGATGCCGGCGTAGCCCCAGTTATCGGTGTCGACTTCTTCGATCACGATGTGGGTCAGGTCCGGGCGTTTGTTGAGGACGCGCTTCAGGGTTTCAGTGATTTCGGCGATCACCTGAGCTTTCTGCTCACGGGTAACACCGTCGCGGGTGATGCGTACGCTGACAAATGGCATGACGACGACTCCAGTGGCCTGCCCTCGGGATGATGGTCAGGTGTTGGAGCTCAATTTAGGCGTGTGCCGGGAGGGGAAAAAGTAGGGGTTGGGTACTTCATTTGTGAGGTGGTGTAATGAATAGCCTGTCACAACAACATCAGAACTCAAGCAAAGGAACGCGCCAGTTCAGCGTGATTTAACGCCTTTTTCTGCATCCTCTTGAGCCTTCAGCAGCTCATCAATCGAACCAAAATACTGGCGAAGCAGGAGTGCTTCCCTCATGGCACGGACGGTCTTCTGCGAGGGTATCCGCACATGTTCGGGTTTTCGTTGAACCACCATCGAAATTACCTATTTCCAGACAATGCGACCTATTAGATGCGCTTACTCTGGCAGTCGATATCAGCTCATTCGCAGTAAACTCTGAGACCTGTCCGTAAAAATTGCGGGCAAAAGGCATCCTTCACGTCAGTCGTTTCCCTTGGAAAATCCCCCCAAAAGCACCCAAACCGTGCACTTTTTTTGACCCCAATCACCCCCGCGTCACCAAAAACCCCGATCCTGTGTCAGCCTCCAGCCATCGGCAGGGACATCAATTCGCTACTAATTGCGCGACAACTATGCTCAGGTACAGGAATATAGCCGGCAAATGGAGCCGTTCAGGCCGTCACGTACACAACAATACCCAGCCCACTTCAGAGGGCATTACCCATGGATAGCAGAACCTTACGCAACCTCATGCGCATCGTGCAGACCGGCTCGTTGTCGGCCGCAGCCGAGCATTCGTGCCTGACTGTGCAGGCCCTGGCCGCGCAGTTGAACAAGGTCGAAGAACAGTTCGGTTTCCGCTTGTTTCGCCGCTCCAACAAGGGCCTGACGCTGACGCCGCAAGGCACCGAGCTGACGCCCTATATGGACAGAGTGCTGATAGCCACGCGGCAGATGGAAGAGAAAGTCGAGGCGTTGAAGGTACCGGGACAGCGCACGTTGAAAGTAGCGTTGAACACCACGCTGGACCCGGACTTCAACCGGCGACTGATCGGACGTCTGATCGATGTGTTCCCCGACTATCAGATGGAATTCAGCTACGCCGAGTCGATGGAAAATCTCAGCAAGCTGAAGAACGAAGACTTCGACCTCGCGGTGCTGATCGGCCCGCAGCGTCCGGGGTTGCCGAGCATTGTCCTGCCGGAAGTACAGGTGCAGGTGGTCGGCGCTCATTGCGGTCAGGAGAACGATCCGCTGACGTTGCTTGGCAACAAGTTTCAGGTACGTCCTGCAGAAGATTGCCCGTATTCCCACAGCTTTTTGCGTTTTCTCGACGCCGGGCTGGGCAATCACGAGAACAGTCAGCGGACGATTTATTCCTGCAGCGAAACGCTGACACTGTCGCTCATCACGCAGATGGATGCCGTCGGCATGGTCTCTCGCGAGGCCGCGCAGAAGAACGGCCTGACGATTTTCCCCGGGTTCGAGGATTTCCTCGAAGTGCGCCTGGCGGTGAACAACCCGGATCTGTCCGGCCAGGCGTTGAACGACGTGGTCGATCTGCCGCTACATGAACGAGCCGAGCGCAATGTACGCAGCCGTCCCAACCGCCACACTGAGAAAGAGGTTTTTGCTGAAATACGCACATAACAGCGTCGGAATCGCTGCATAGAATTCCGGGCGGTCGAGCTGTATGTGCTGATCCTTGATCAACAAGGGTGTCAGGCTGATCGCAGCGACGATCGCCACCGGCAGGTATTCCAGTGCCCGGGCGACGAAGGGTGGCCAGTGCTCGGTGTTGACCTGCAACGGTAGCGCCCGTGGCAGAAAGGTCACGGCCATCATCAGCGCGACCACCAGAATCAGGAACGTTTGGTCAGGCATACACCCACTCCGCAGCCCACAAACGTGGCGATGAAAACGTTGAACGGCGAGCTGCCAACCAGGCTCAGAGCGCCCATGCAGACCACAGCGGCCAGGGCGGCGATGAGTTTGTTGCGGGTGTTGCACAGCGAGACCAGCACGTAGAGCATCATCGCGGTCAGCGCGTAGTCGAGCTGGTATTTGATCAGATGCGACGCGTACTGCGCACATAAGGCCCCGAGCAATCCGCCGATCACCCAGGAGGTGTGGCAGAACAGGTTGAAGCCGATCAGATAACGGATGTTCACCGGCGCCCCGGTGCCGAGCTTGACGCTGTGGAAGGCGAACGATTCATCGGTCAGGCCGCCGGCGTAGCACCAGCGCTCCATGCGGCTCAGGCCCAGTGCCCGCAGGGCCTTCGCCATGTAGACCGACATCAGCATGTGCCGCGCGTTGATCAGAAACGTGGTCAGAACGATGGTGGTCAGCGACGCCCCGCTGCTGATCAGTGCCAGCGCTGCGAATTGCGAGGCCCCGGCATACACGAACAGACACATTGCCACCGGCAGCCACAGCGGCAGCCCGGCGTTGACCGCCATCAGCCCGAACACGAACGACACGGTGAAATAACCGGCCACCACCGGGCTGGCTTCGGCAAACGTGCGCGACGGCTGACGGTCGACCATCAGCGGCGCACTGCCGGATGTTTCATTCATAGATCCCTCTCAAATGTCCGTTCGCCGTGAGGCTCGCAAAAACCCTGGGCAGTCCAGAAACGCTTGCCCGCGAGGTTAGCATCGTCGACGAACAGAAACATCCGTAGCACACCGACCCGTTTCATGTCGGCCGACGCCGCTTCCACCAGTCGCTGGCCGACGCCCTGGCTGCGATAACGCAGGCTGACCGCCAGATGGTTGATGGTGCCGCGACTGCCGAGCATGCCGCCCAGCACCGCCCCGACGATCTCGCCTGCGACATCGAAGGCCAGATACGCCGTAGTGGTTTTCTGGATCAGCACACCGCGCAGGCATTTGGCGTCCTGCCATTCGCAGAACGACACTTCGTCGAACTGGCGGAAGAAACGCTCCATGCGCTGCGCATCCTTGGCCGTCGCGCGCCGCAGCACCACCGGCGTCGAGCATTCGACGCCGTCTATTTGGGTGATCTGATTAGCGAACAATGTCGAAAGCGGTCCCGGGCCGCGAGAAAGAAATCGCCAGAATCTGCCGGTACGCCATGGCATGGGAGTGGGTGTTGCGCGCCGGTGTCACGTAGTGGCGCATGTCGCGGTCGAGGAAGTAAGTGGTGTCGAGAATTTCCTGGTAGGTGGTCGACGCCAGTTGCTGCTCGTGAATGTCGTACAGGCGACTTTCGGCACCCTCGACATTGTTGCGGCCCCAGAAGTGCACACCGCTGAACGGATAACCGTCGCAGTGAATGCCTTCCGGCGTGATTTCAAGTTGTTTGCCGGGTTTGATCTCGATGCGGATCTGATGGATCTGGCATTGCCAGATTTCATCGTGCAACTCTTCCGGCAACACGCTTTTGTACACTTCGAAATCGGTGTCGATCAGGCTGCGCATCACCGGCGAGTCGATGACTTCGTCCGAGAAGTCCTGGAAGTGTCGCACCACACCGCCCACGTACGCGTTGTTCTCCTTGGACTGCACGTACGCGCGATGTTCCAGCTGCTTCAGCTCGCGCGTCTTGGGGTTGTATTCGAAGTCGCTGTAACGACGGTAACGCATGCCGGCTTCGGCCTGACCGTAGTAACTGTCAGGCTCCATGTTTTCCCAACTTTTGGTCAGTCTGACGAAGTCGGCGAAATGACCGTAGAGATTGAAGTCAGCACCCTGCACGTTGGCGTACTTGTCGCGCCGTAGCGATTCGCCCACTTCTCTGGTTAAAACGATCATTACCAAATTCTCCGCTGCATTGAGCGGCCTAATCTATTAGGTGGAGAATTTGCGTCCATGAGAAAGAATTTCAGGCATTTAAAGCCCTGTTTGAAACGCGGTTTGAAACGGCCTGAAAGTGCATTTCAAATGACAAAAACACGGGTTTTCATGTTTTTTTCAGAAAAACCGTCAAAAAAAAACCCCGAACCAGTCGGGGTTTTTTACCGCGTTTCGCGGGTTCAGCCGATCATCAGAAGACGTTGATCGGGTAATCCACGAACACACGCACTTCGTTGCCACCGACGTTGTAATCGCTGGACTTCTGCGACACGCGCAGGATCGAGCTGCGCACCTTCACGCTCAGGTCTTTGGCCGGGCCGCTTTGCACGACGTACTTGAACTGGTTGAAGATTTCGCGCTCGGTGCCACCGGTGCTGGTGTCTGTGGTGATGTTGTCGCCACGCACGTATGCGAAGTTATAGCTCAGACCCGGCACACCGAATGCGCCGAAGTCCAGGCCGTAGCCCAACTGCCAGCTGCGCTCGTCTTCTGCGTTGAAGTCCGACCAGTAGGAGTTGGCCAGGTAGATGGTGTTGCCGCCATCACCCTGACGTGCACCGGCGTTCTGATAGCCGCCGTACGGATAACCCAGGTTGCTGTCGCCGGTGCTGCGCTGGTGAGCCACGGTGAACGAGTGCGGGCCAGTGGCGAAAGTAGCTGCCAGGCTCCAGATCTTGTTGTCCTGGCCGCCGGAGTTTTTGAGTTCGGCGTAAGACTTGTCCAGCTTGGTGCGATAGCCGTTGAAGTCCAGGGTCAGGGACTGATCCTTGTCGATCGGGAACACGTAGTTGGCGTTCACGTACTGCTTCTTCATCACGTCTTCGACGTCGGACGCGTACAGCGCAGCCTTGAACTGTTCGGTGAACTGGTAGCTACCGCCCAATACGTTGATCGACTTCAGACCACCGCTGTCACGGCCTTCAGCACTTTTGCGCGATTCGGCGGTGAAACGACCGGCATCCAGTTGCAGGCCCTTGATCTCTTTGGAGGTGATCAAAGTACCGGTGTAGCTTTCCGGCAGCAGACGCGAGTTGTCGTAGTTCAGCACCGGCAGGGCCGGCATCTGGTCGCCGTAGGTCAGGGTGGTGCTGGACAGACGGAATTTCACCGCTGCGCCGCCCTTGGACAGGTCGTCAGCCGCGTTGCCGCTGTCACCCTGCTTGAAGAAGTCGATACCGCCAGCGCCGCTGCGACCCTTGCCGCCGTCCAGACGCAGTGCGTACAGACCGAATGCATCCACACCCACACCGACAGTGCCCTGGGTGAAACCGGACGAGAACGTACCGATGGCCGCCTGGCCCCACTCGGCTTTGTCCTGGGTGCGGTCTTTGTAGTCACGATTGATGTAGGCATTGCGCAGCAGCACTTTCAGGCTGCTGTCTTCCACAAAACCCTTGGACTCGGCCTGGTCGTTAGCCATGGCCTGAGTGGCGCTCAACATCCCCAATGCGATCAGACTGATCCGCTTGTTCAACATTTTGTTTTCCTTATTACGGGTTGAAACGCGCTGTGTCGAACGGCTGAAACGGCGCTTGATGCACTCTTTTATTCACCCCGAAACAAAAAGGCCCGCTCAAGACAATGTCATGGCGGGCCTGCTCCTGATTTTGAGTCATGGCGGTTAGCCACAGGCGTTGGGCCGAATCGTAGCCGCGCCCTGAACAATGTGTCAATTTCAAGAATCGTCTTTAAATAGGCAAAAATCGTCTAATAAAAGTAAATTTTTCGAAAGCTTCGTGCGGGGAAATGCCTGTAGTCAGGGATTTGATGCCCAGTCATGCACAACCGTCGAGGCCACAGACCGGTAAAGCTTGCGCGTCGGGTGCCGACGGAATCGACTCGCTCAACCATTGTGCAAACGCCTGCGGTTTGCCGAGCCACGGGCCGATATCGATCAGGGTGAACTGGCCGTCCTGTTCCAGCGCGAAGGTCGGAAAGCCCTGGCCCCCGAGTTTCGCCAACAGTGCGCGGCTGTTCTTTATGTGTTGATCGGTGTCGGTTGTTTGCAGTGTCTTGCGGAAAGTGTCCGCCTCGTAGCCCAGTGCTACCGCGCATTCCACCAGCACGGCCTCATCGGCAATTCGCCGGCCTTCTACATAGTGTGCGGTTTGCAATCGACCAAGCAGTTCCAGGCCTCGTCCATCGATGTTTTCTGCTGCCATGACTGCCGCAATCGGTGGCGCGGAATCAAATACCGCCGTGTGATCACGCAACAGGCCTTCGAAATAGGCTTCGCCGAACGGCTGTCCGGTGTATTCGGCAATGCGACGGTCGTGGGGCATCACGTAATTGCGCAGTTGCGGTGAAACGCTCTGGCGATTGGCACCGGTCATCATGCCGCCCGCGTGGGCGATAACCGGCAGCACTTGCTGGGCGGCCTGTACCAGCGGTTTGGCGCCATAGCACCAGCCGCACAGAGGGTCGTAAATGTAGTGAAGGATCATCTGAAAGCTCCGGGAAATCGATGGCAGCCACGTTAGTCCCTCGGCGGTTGCGGAAAAACGCCGGAATGGCTTTCAGTCTGTTTCGGCAATCGGTCGAATGCAGTCGTTATCCGCTCAGATACAAACCAGAAACAAATTGACACAATCAAACCACGGAACCTTTCACGAATAATTAACGAGAGCAAATGCAAAGCATTACCATTCGCGCGCTCGAATTCTTCCACCCTTTCGGATGCGCTTTTCAATGCCTGCCCCGTTCCGTCTCACGCCCGTCACGCTTGGGCTTTCTGCCTTTTTGTCCTCCGGTTTCGCTTACTCTGCGACCGAGCTCCCCGCTACTTCGATCAGTGCCGAAACGCAGGTCGACGACCCACGCGTAAAAGTCAGCAACACCGCGACCCGCACGTCCACCCCGGTGCGCTACGTGCCGCAGGCGATCGATTCGATCAAGACCGCCAACGTCGCGGATTACGGCATCAATGACATCGAAGACGCCCTGAGCGGGATTCCCAACGTCAGCGGCGGAGGCGACACGCGCTTCGACAGCCTGCGCATTCGTGGTTTCGATGCCAGCAACGACTTCTATCTGGACGGCATCCGCGACGACAGCCAGTACAAGCGCGACCTGCACAACATCGAACGCGTTGAGGTACTCAAAGGCCCGGCCGCTGTGCTGTACGGCCGTGGCAGCCAGGGCGGAATCGTCAATCGCGTCAGCAAGGCACCCGAGGCCGGCCGCCGCTCGACCATCGAGGCCCAGGGCGGCAGCGAAGATCTGCGCAGCCTGTACGCCGACCTCAGCGCCGACCCGAGCGAGAACATCAGCCTGCGCCTGAACATGGGCAACATGGACGAGAACAGCTTCCGCGACGGCGTCAGCGGCAACCGCAAACTGTTCGCACCGTCGATGAGCTGGCAGCTCACGCCTGACCTCAACTGGCTGGTGCAATACGAATACAGCCGCTACAACCGCACGCCGGATCGCGGCATTCCCGGGGTCGGTGGACGTCCGGCCGATGTCGGCCGGGATACGACCTACGGTAACGATCACGACTTCATCGACGACAAGACGCAATCCCTGCGTTCCCGACTCAGCTATGAACTCAACGACAACTGGCAACTGCGCCACACCCTCGGTGTGTTCAAGCTCGACAGCGATTTCGACAACACCTACCTCACCAACTTCGACCCGAAAAACAACAAGGTCATCCGCCAGCACTGGCAACAGGATCTGACCACTCGCAATGTCTACAACAACGTCGAGCTGGAAGGTGGATTCGACACCTTCGGTCTCGAGCATCGCCTGTTGACTGGCATCGAGACCGGCAGCCAGCGCCGCGACCCGACGCTGTACAACGCTGTAACCTCCGGACGCGGCAGCTCCGCAGTGCCATCGCTGGATCTGTACAACCCCGATCGCAATCTGCGCCACACCGGTCGGATGCAGGTGTCGAGCAGCAGCCACACCGAAGTCGAAAGCCGCGCGATCTACGTTCAGGATCAACTGCGCCTGAACGATCAATGGCAACTGCTCGCCGGCTTGCGCTACGACACCTTCGACATCGAGTCGACCAACAAGCTGCGCAACATTTCCGAGGATCGCGACAGCCACAGCACCAGCCCGCGTTTCGGCGTGGTCTGGACACCGTTGCAGAATCACTCGTTCTACGCGTCGTGGACCAAGACCTTCTCGCCGGTCGGCGGCGGTCTGATCGGTATCACCCCGGGCGTGGCCGGCAACAGCAATGACCTGAGCCCTGAGCTGACCAAGCAGAAGGAAATCGGGGTCAAGAGCGACTGGCTCGACGATCGCCTGAGCACCACCCTGGCGATCTACGAGCTGGAACTCTACAACCGCCGCACCACCGACCCGGTCGATCCGACTCTGACCGTGATGAGCGGTTTGCAACGCTCGCGCGGGATCGAACTGACCGGCACCGGCAACATCGTCGGCAACTGGTATGTACGCGGCGGCGTCGGTGTGCAGGACGCGACCATCGAGAAGGACAACAACGGCCTGGAAGGCAAACGCGTCAACAACGTGGCCAAGCGTAACGGCAGCCTGTTCCTGACCTGGAAACCGGAGATGGGCTGGTACGGTGAAACCGGCCTGACCCTGGTCGGCCAGCGTTACGCCGACAACGCCAACACCACCGTGTTGCCGGGCTACGGGCGCTGGGACGCGCTGGTCGGCTACCGGCACAAGGACTGGGACCTGCGCGCAGCGTTGAACAACATCACCGACCGCGAGTATTACGCTTCGGCTACCAGCGCCTTCCAGATCCAGCCAGGCGCGCCGCGCAGCCTGGTCATGACCGGCACCTACAGCTTCTGATTCGCGCCCATAAAAAAAGCGCTGCCATCCCGGCAGCGCTTTTTACAATCCTTGTTTGTTCTTCTTATCCTTCCATCACATCCCAAAGTGCGTCCAGTTCGGCCTCGCTGAACAGGCCAGCGGGGTAACGCTCGATCATCATCCGGCGCGGATCAGGTTCCCTGATCTGACGCGTTCCATTGGACTTCAACCAGTGCGCGACAATCTGGAGCGACTCACTATTTACAGCCATGGGATGCAACGTCCGCTCGCTGATTACGTTCACTTCGGCGTTCATTTCAGCGCTCTCTCCCCGTTCGTGAGCGGCTAAGTTATCCAAGGTTTATGACAGAACTGTTGAAGTTCTCCCCCTCCCTAGTGCGTCATGAGCGATACAAGAGCTATGCCAACGTAATCAAATTGTCGACCAGCGGACATAAAGAAACCCGCAGTCCTGACGGGCTGCGGGTTTCTCTTCAAGCGTGGGCAACAAATGACTGCCCGGTCGATTTTCCAATCAACTCAAGCTGTTACATCCGCACTCACTCTTTGTGCGGCGCGGGCTGCTGTTGGGTAAGGCAGTGAATGTTGCCGCCCCCCAGTAACAGTTCGCGACCCGGCACCATCACCACTTCGTGTTGCGGGAACAGCTTCTGCAGAATCTCCCGGGCCGGAGCGTCCATCGGGTCGTCGAAGCTTGGCGCGATGATGCCGCCGTTGACGATCAGGAAGTTCACGTAGGAACCGGCCAGACGCACGCTCGGATTGCGCTCCTGAGTGCCGTCCACCGGGTCCACGCCCGCGCATTCCTCTTCGGTGGCAAACAGCGGCCCCGGGATCGGCATCTTGTGCACCGTGAACGGGCGGCCCTTGGCGTCGGTGCTGCTTTCCAGCACTTTCATCGCGGCCTGGCAGCGCGGGTAGTTCGGATCCTGCGGATCGTCGGTCCACGCCAGCAGCACTTCGCCAGGGCGCACGTAGCAGCAGAAGTTATCCACATGGCCGTCGGTTTCGTCGTTGAACAGGCCATCCGGCAGCCAGATGATCTTGTCCACCGACAGGTTGTCGCGCAGCACCGCTTCGATTTCTTCGCGGCCTAGGTGCGGGTTGCGATTGCGGTTGAGCAGGCATTCCTCGGTGGTGATCAGCGTGCCTTCGCCGTCGACGTGAATCGAGCCGCCTTCCAGCACAAAGCCCTCGGTGCGGTAGCGCGGGCTGCGCTCGATTTCGAGGATCTTGCCGCCGACCTGGGAATCGCGGTTCCACGGCGAATACAAACCGCCGTCAAAACCGCCCCAGGCGTTGAAGTCCCAGTTCACACCGCGCACTTCACCACTGTTGTTGATGACGAAAGTCGGACCGCTGTCGCGAACCCAGGCGTCATCGCTGGACATTTCGACCACGCGGATATTCGGCACGTCGAGACGAGCGCGAGCATTTTCGTACTGGCCAGCGGACACCGCCACGGTCACCGGTTCGAAACGCGCGATGGCCTTGGCCACCGCAGCGTGGGCGGCCTGCGCCGGCTTGCCGCCCAGACGCCAGTTGTCCGGACGCTCAGGCCAGATCATCCAGGTCTGGGTTTGCGGTGCCCATTCGGCCGGCATGTAGAAGCCATCGGCGCGTGGGGTACTTTTCAAGGTGGTCATGTCGATCAGGACTCCAGGGAACGGTCGAGGTTGTTCAACGCGCCGAACAGGTTTGGACGACGGACGATGGCGACTTTATAAACGATAAATATCGACTTTAAAAGCTAAAAACAAATACCGAGTTTTGTTTTTACCGATTAATACCGATAGAAATCGGCATTAATCGAACTACAACAGGCTCAGAGGCCTTCTTCCAGCACCTTCGACAGCATGTCGACAAAGAAATCCACGCTTTGGCGCGAAGTGACCATCGGCGGTTTGATCTTGAGGATGTTCAGGTCATCGCCGGTCGGCTGCATGAAGATCCCCAGCTCTCGCAGACGATCGCACAGCAGCGTGGTTTCTTCGGTCGCCGGCTCCAGGGTCTGCCGATTGCGGATCAATTCGACCCCCAGATAGAACCCCGAGCCATGCACCGCGCCGACCAGCGGATGTTTATCGATCAACGCCTCCAGCCGCTGCTTGAAGTGCCCGCCGACGACCTGAGCGTTTTCCCAGAGCTTTTCTTCCTCCATGACATCGAGCACCGCCATACCGACCTGGCAACTCACCGGGCTGCCGCCGGCGGACGAGAAGAAGTAACCCTCAGCCTCCAGCGCTTCGGCGATTTCCCGACGGGTGATCACCGCACCCAATGGCTGGCCGTTGCCCATGCCTTTGGCCATGGTGATGATGTCCGGCACCACGCCCTGCTCTTCAAAGCCCCAGAAGAAGTGGCCCATGCGCCCGTAGCCGACCTGTACCTCGTCGGCGATGCACACCCCGCCCCGGGCGCGCACCAGTTCATAGACTTTCTTGAGGTAGCCCGGCGGCAACGAGATCCCGCCCGCATTGCCGTAGACCGGCTCGCAGATGAACCCGGCCAACTGCCGTTTCTGTTCATCGATTTTGGCCAGGTTGTGTTCAACGCTGCGCACATAGTCCGGTGCCGAATCGGGGCCACGGAATTCGCCGCGATAGATGTTCGGCGCAGTCACCGGGTGCACCCAGTCCGGACGGCTGCTCAGGGCTTGCGGGTTATCGGCAATCGACGTCGATACCGCGTCCGCGCCGACGGTCCAACCGTGATAGGCCTCCAGCACACTGAGCATGTCGCGTCCGCCGCTGTAGGCCCAGGCTAGGCGAATCGCCAGATCGTTGGCCTCGCTGCCGCTATTGACCAGGAACACCCGATCCATGCCCTCCGGCGCCAGTTTCAGCAAGCGTTCGGAAAACTCCGCGACCGCCGCATAGTTGAAGCGCGAGTTGGTGTTGAGCAACGACCACTGCCGGCTCGCGACCGCCGCCATGCGCGGATGACCATGCCCGAGTACCGCAACATTGTTGAGCATGTCGAGGTAGGAGCGGCCCTGCATGTCGATCAGGTGATTGCGCCAGCCGCGCTCGATACGCGGCGGGTCGACGTAATAGTGTTTTTGAGTGCGGGCGAAACTGGCGTCGCGGCGGGCCAGCAGGGTTTTCGCGTCCAGCTCCGGCTCGGCGTCGCAGGCCAGGCCCAGCAGTGCTGCCGGTGATGGCGACAGCGCCTGCCACGCCGGCGCGCGGGTCGGCGTGCAGAACAGCGGCGCCTCCAGATGCGCATCGCGAAGCAGTTGCACGATCAACGGGCCATCCACCGTCCCCAGCACCTGACCTTTGACCAGCGCCGCACCGCCATGCAATGACGGCGTCACGCCCCAGAGGCGCAGGCTCAGTTGCGGGCCGTCGAGTCGCAGCGCACCGTCAGCCGACAGGTGCAGAACGCCGGCGAACGGCGCTTCGACCGCTGTCCCTTGAGGCACACGCAACTCAACGTGCAGCGGGAACGTCTCGGGCTCATCGGCGCTGTCAGGCCGGGTACGTGACAAACGGTACTGCCCGTATCGACTGGCAGCCAGGCCATGGATCGCGGCGGCTTCATTCAACAGGCGTTGATCGATGCCTGGCTGTTCCCAGTTACCCGCCTCGAAATGCACGCTCAATACACCCAGATCAATCAGCGCAAACTCGCGCCCCACCAGACCCGGCAACAATGGTGCGAAGCCTTCACTGTCGATGGCCGGCAATGCCTGCCCGACCGCCGAGAGAATCGCCGCCTCCATCAACGCCAGCGGTACCGACGCGGCGACCCGGAAGATCTCCCATTCGTGGGTGAGGTTGTCGCGACTGTAGGTATTGCCCGGATCGATGCTGACCTGTTGCTCGCCACTGAGCACCAGCACCGCTGCCCGCGCCACGATCAGCGACCACAGCGCCTGCAATTCTTCGGGTTGCAGCGGATTGACCGAGTGATAGGCCTGCACGGCCGGCAGGATCACGAACGGATCACCCCCGGCGTGATGCAGCAACGCGGCACAGGTGACCGACAGGTCAGTGATCCGCCAAGTGCGGACCAAATCACCGAAATCGATGACACCCTGCAACTGCCAGTGCCGCCGGGCATCACGCTGCCAGACCACGTTGTCATCGGTGATGTCCATGTGGATCGCCTGCACCGGCAGCTTTTCCAGCAACGGCTGCAGACGGCGACGGGCCTGCTCGGCGGCCTCGGCAATCAATGCGCGCTGGTGCTGATCCCCGATCACCGGCAACAGATGCTCGATCAACGCACTGGCGTGGCGTGCGTCCCACTGCAAGGTGCGTTCGAGTCCGGGATGGTCGAACCCGGCCAGGGCCAGGTCCATTTCGCCGCAGAGCCGGCCGAACCCGGCGACGACTTCGTGGCCAAGATGATCGAGCGCGGTCAGCGGCTGACCTTCGATGTAATCGAGCAGCCGCACGTGCACCGCTTCACCGCCGATCTCCAGCGACAACAGGTCCTGGCCGTCATTGGCCGGGATGACCCGGGGAACATGGACATCGCAATGTTCAGCCAAATACTTCAGGCCGGCGTGCTGGGCCTGCAGCTCCACCAGCGAATAGTCGCCCCGGCAGATCTTCAGCACGAACCACCCACGCTCACTGTCCACGCGATAGTTGAGGTCCTGTTGGCTGCCCAGCGCCTGCAACGTGCCGCTCAGCCCGTAATGCTGCGACAGAACCTGCAAGGCCTGCTCTGCAGTGACCTGTGGGCCTGGAAGACTGGCGCGGTGAATCAACGTGGCGAACGACATGGAACGACCCCTGAAATTTTATTAGGCGCTTATATCGCCACTGCTTCCGGCGATAAGCAACCCCCGACCATCCGTCCCTCTGCCTGTGGAGACGAGGGCATTTTACAAGTCTGCACTCGTACCCTTTGGTACTTTGCGCAAGAATGTCGGCCATCCGTACCAGCCACTGGAAAACATTCATGAATGTAATCACCACCGACCTGCCCGGCGTTCTGATCATTGAACCCAAGGTATTTGGTGACGAACGCGGTTTCTTCTACGAAAGCTTCAACGCCAGGGCCTTCCACGATGCAACCGGTCTGAGCCCGCTATTTGTCCAGGACAACCATTCCCGCTCGCAAAAAGGCGTCCTGCGTGGTTTGCATTACCAGCTGGAAAACACCCAGGGCAAGCTGGTCCGCGTCACGGCCGGTGAAGTGCTCGACGTGGCCGTCGATATCCGTCGCAGCTCGCCGCACTTCGGCAAATGGGTCGCCGTACGTCTGTCCGCCGGCAATCACCGTCAGCTGTGGGTGCCGGAAGGCTTCGCCCATGGTTTCGTGGTACTGAGCGAATTCGCTGAATTTCTCTACAAGACCACTGACTACTACACCCCGTCGGCCGAACGCAGCATTCGCTGGGACGACCCGGATCTGGACATCGACTGGCAACTGGACGAAGCCCCGAAACTGTCAGCCAAGGATCAGACAGCGGTGTTGTTCAAGGATGCCGACGTCTTTTCCTGAAGTGCCCCGAGCCTAGGCATAATGCGCCTGTATCCACAGGCGCTCGATGCTCATGACTCCGACCCTTCCCCGTCGCCCCCGCTGGCGCAGCCTCGCCCTGCTGGCCCTGTGCCTGGCTCCACTGCTGTGGCCGCTGCAACATCTGGCCGAGCGCTATTACCGCAGCGAACTGATCGGGCAGAACCGCCAGACGCTCGACCTCTACGTCGCCAACCTGCTGGGCACCTTGCATCGCTACGAAGTGCTGCCACAGATCCTCGGGGACCTGCCGGCCCTGCGGGCGATCATCGGTGCGCCGGACGACGGCGTCACCCAGGGCAACGCCAACCGCCTGCTGAAGAACATCGCTTCCCAGACCGGCGCCGAAGTCATGTACCTGATGGACACCACGGGTCGAACGCTGGCGGCGTCGAACTGGGACAAGCACGACAGTTTCGTCGGGCGCAATTTCTCGTTCCGGCCTTACTTCAGCGAAGCCATGGCCGGTCGCTTGGGCCGCTTCTTCGGCCTTGGCACCACCTCTGCCAAGCGCGGCTACTTCTTCGCCGCGGCCGTGCGCAATGGCGAAAAAATCATCGGTGTGCTGGTGATCAAGGTCGATCTCGACCACACCGAAAGCCTGTGGGGCAAAACCCCGGAGCAACTGCTGGTGACCGATCACAACGGCGTGGTCATCCTTACGTCACGTCCGGAATGGCGATTCCGTTCAACCCGTCCGCTAAATGACAATGAACGCTCGGCAATCACCGCCATTCAGCCCTACCCCACTCGCTCACCGCGCCCATTGAACCTCAGCCCGACCGCCTGGCTGACCCAGACCCGGGACATCGAAGAAACCGGCTGGAGCGTCAGCATTCTGGCCCCGCGCACCCTGATCGACCGTCCGGTGCGCACCGTGGTGGCCGTCGGCGGCGCCACGTTGCTGGTGGTCATGTTATTGCTCGGTCTGATGATGCAGCGCCGTCGTCACTATCTGGAACGCATCGCTTTCGAAGCCAAGGCGCGACGGGAACTCGAAGGCCGGGTAGCCGAACGCACCAGCGATCTGGAAGGGCTCAACCGACGCCTGAAACAGGAAGTGCTGGAACGCGAACAGGCCCAGCAGGAACTGGTCCGGGCCCAGGACGATCTGGTGCAGGCCGGCAAACTGTCAGCGCTCGGGACGATGTCGGCGAGCATCAGCCACGAACTCAATCAACCGCTGGCGGCGATCCGCAGTTACGCGGAAAACGCCGAAGTGCTGCTGGACCACCAGCGCACCGACGACGCTCGCGGCAACCTCAAGTTGATCAGCGAACTGACCGGGCGCATGGCGTCAATCATCGCTCACCTGCGCGCCTTCGCCCGCCGCGATCGCCACGCCCCGGAAAGCGTGGCCCTGCAACCGGCGCTGGACGATGCCTTGGCGCTGCTGGCCAAACGTCGCCGGAGCATGGATGTGGAGCTGATCCGCGACCTGCCTGCCGCAACCTTGTGGGTCGAGGCCGGGGAAACCCGTCTGCGCCAGGTCCTCGGCAACCTGCTGGCCAACGCCCTCGATGCCCTGACCGAAAAAGGCCCGCCGCGCAAATTGTGGCTGAGTGCCGAATCCACCGGCGAGGGCGTCAATCTGTACATTCGCGACAATGGTCCGGGTTTCTGCATGGAAGCCCTGGGCCGCGCCAGCGAACCGTTTTACACCACCAAGACCCGCACTCAGGGGCTTGGTCTGGGGTTGGCCATTTGCGAAACCCTGATGCGCGCCTTCGGCGGTGAACTGTCGTTCGCCAACCACAAGCAAGGTGGCGCCTTGATCACCCTGCGGCTGCGCGCCGGCGCGCCCGGGGTCAGCCTGCAACCGTCCGAGGATCGAAGTGCATGACCATCGACAACCGCATTCAGGTGGTGCTGATCGACGACGATCCGCACCTGCGTCAGGCCCTCGGCCAGACGCTGGATCTGGCCGGCCTGAAAATCCTTCCGCTGTCCGAAGCCAAGGGGCTGGCCGCGCAACTGGAGCGCGACTGGCCCGGCGTGGTGGTCAGCGACATCCGTATGCCCGGCATGGATGGTCTTGAGTTGCTCCATGAACTTCACGCTCAGGATCCCGAGCTGCCCGTGCTGCTGATCACAGGCCATGGCGACGTGCCGTTGGCGGTGCAGGCCATGCGCGCCGGCGCCTACGATTTTCTGGAAAAGCCTTTCGCCAGCGACGCCCTGCTCGACAGCGTGCGCCGCGCACTGGCCCTGCGGCGTCTGGTGCTGGACAACCGCAGCCTGCGCATGGCCCTGAGTGACCGCAACGAACTTAGCGCCCGACTGGTCGGCCACTCGGCCCCGATGGCACGCCTGCGCGAGCAGATCGGCGCACTGGCCGCGACCAAGGCCGATGTCCTGATCCTCGGCGAAACCGGTGCCGGCAAGGAAGTCGTCGCCCGTGCGCTGCACGACCTGTCGAGCCGGCGTAACGGCCCGTTCGTGGCGATCAATGCCGGGGCACTGGCTGAGTCGGTGGTGGAAAGCGAGTTGTTCGGTCATGAGCCCGGTGCTTTCACCGGTGCGCAAAAACGCCGAATCGGCAAATTCGAATTCGCCAATGGCGGCACGTTGTTCCTCGATGAAATCGAAAGCATGAGCATGGACGTGCAGGTAAAACTGCTGCGCATGCTGCAAGAGCGAGTCGTCGAACGCCTCGGCGGCAATCAGTTGATCCCGCTGGACATCCGCGTCATCGCCGCGACCAAGGAAGACCTGCGCCAGGCCGCCGATCAAGGACGGTTCCGGGCGGACTTGTATTACCGCCTCAACGTCGCGCCGCTGCGCATCCCGCCACTGCGTGAACGGGGCGAAGACGCGCTGGTGCTGTTCCAGCACTATGCCGATGAAGCCAGCGCCCGCCACGGTCTGCCGCCCCACGAGCTGCAACCGGCGCAACGGGCGTTGCTGCTGCGTCACGCATGGCCGGGCAATGTGCGGGAATTGCAGAACGCGGCGGAGCGCTTCGCCCTCGGCCTGGAGCTGGCGCTGGACAACACTCAACCCGACGGCGGCAGCGCGACCATCGAGATCACCAGCGGTGGCCTCAGTGAACAGGTGGAACATTTCGAGAAGTCATTGATCGCCGCCGAGCTGGCCCGCTCGCACAGCTCGGTGCGCAGCCTCGCCGAAGCCCTGGGCATCCCACGCAAGACCCTGCACGACAAACTGCGCAAACACGGACTGAACTTCGCCGACAGCAGCAACCATGGAGACGAATCCGAATGAAGCACGACAGCCAATATCTGGAATCCGTCCTCCATCACGACATCCCTCTGACCCGGGACATGGGCCTCAAGGTGCTCGACTGGCACGAACAGCAACTGCGCCTGCATTTGCCGCTGGAGGCCAACGTCAATCACAAGAGCACCATGTTCGGCGGCAGTCTGTATTGCGGCGCGGTGCTGGCCGGCTGGGGCTGGCTGCACCTGCGTTTGAAGGAAGAAGGCATCGACGACGGACACATCGTCATTCAGGAAGGACAGATCAGTTATCCGCTGCCGGTAACCGGCGATGCCATCGCGATCTGCCCGGCGCCGAGTGCAGCCGTGTGGAAGAAATTCCTGGCGATGTATCAGCGTTACGGGCGGGCTCGATTGACCCTGCAGACGCGGATCGTCAATGCGGGCAGCGATGAGGGGGCGGTGACCTTCAGCGGGCAGTACGTGCTGCACCGCTGAGGTATGGGAGTGCGCTTACGAGCGGGCCAGCTCCAGCAGCTTCGCGCGCCATGCGGCTTTTGCTGGCAGCGCCAGGAAGAACTCGTTCAGCAGTGATTCCCGCGCCGGGTAACAGAACGCTTCACCGTTCAACCCCAGCACCTCACCACCCGCGCCTTCCAGCACGCCTTGCGCCGCCGCCGTGTCCCACTGGGATGTCGGTGCCAGTCGCGGATAACAATCTGCCGCGCCTTCGGCCAACAGACAGAACTTCAGCGAACTGCCGATGTTGGCCAGTTGCAACTCGCCAAGGCTTGCGCTCAATCCGGCCAGCAAGCGTTCCTGCTCCGGGCTGGAATGACGGCGGCTGGCGACCACGGTGAAAGCCTCGCCAGGGCCAGGCACGTCACGCACCCGAATCGCCACCGGCGTGCCGCCCGTATCGCCCCGCCAGGCACCGAGCCCGGCACCGCCGACGTAGTAGCGCCCATTGGTTGGCATCGAAACCACCCCGAACACCACGCGGCCATTTTCGATCAGGGCGATGTTGACGGTGAACTCTTCGCTGCCGCTGATGAACTCCTTGGTGCCATCCAGCGGATCCACCAGCCACCAGCGCTGCCAGCCGGCGCGCACGCCTTGCGGGATGTTGGCGTCTTCTTCGGACAGCACCGGGATGCTCGGATCCAGCGCCGTCAGGCCTGCGACAATCACATGGTGCGCGGCGATATCCGCCGCCGTCACCGGCGAATCATCGGACTTGGCGGTGACAGCCACATCGGCGCGCCAGAACGGCAGGATCGCCTCGCCAGCCCGCAGCGCCAGTTCAACCACCGGCGCCATCTTCGGATGGGGAAAACTCATCGACATCTCACTCATGACTGGAAAACGCCGCGCTGGGTCAGCAGATCGCGGGCCAGGTACAACGCCGCCAGGGCACGACCTTCGGAAAATTGCGGATTTTGCGCCAGCGCCGAGAGATCCCGCAGGTTGATCTTGTCCACCCGCATCGGCTCCGGCTCATCGCCTTCCAGTCGCTCTTCGTATAGATCGCTGGCAAGCACCACCTGGATTTTCTGGCTCATGTAACCGGGGGACAACGACAACTCGGTCAGGTGTTCCAGTTGCCGTGCACCGAAGCCCGCCTCTTCCTTGAGCTCACGCTCGGCCGCCGCCAGTACATCTTCGCCCGGCTCGATCAAGCCTTTGGGCAAGGACAATTCGTACTCGTCGGTACCGCCGCAGTATTCCTCGACCAGCACCGCGTGCTCGGCATCAAGCATGGCCACGATCATCACCGCGCCATAACCGGCGCCCTTGCCCACCAGCCGCTCGTAGGTGCGCTCCACGCCGTTGGAAAAGCGCAGCTTCAGCTCTTCGACGCAGAACAGACGGCTGGTGGCGACGATTTCCCGGGCGAGTACGGTTGGTTTCTGGCGCATGCAAAGCTCCTTGGCGTGAACGCGCTACTATAACGCGGCTTTTCCGATTGTTTGTGTCGGATATCTTTCTACCGTTCGAGACGTTGCCATGCCTTCATTACCGTGGTCCGACATCGATACCGTTCTGCTGGACATGGACGGCACGTTGCTGGATCTGCACTTCGACAATCACTTCTGGCTGGAACACCTGCCACAGCGCTACGCCGAACTGCATGGCGTGAGCCGGGCCATGGCGGAAATGGAATTGCAGCCGTTGTTCGAGCGCCATGCCGGTCAATTGCAGTGGTATTGCCTGGATTTCTGGAGCACGGAACTGAAGCTGTCGGTGCGCGAGCTGAAGCTGGAAACCGCTCACATGATCGCCCTGCGCCCCGACGCCGACACCTTTCTGGCCGCGATCAAACGGGCCGGTAAACGCGTAGTGATGATCACCAATGCGCACCGCGATTCACTGTCGCTGAAACTGGAACGGGTTGAACTGGCGCCCTACTTCGAGCGGCTGATCAGCTCTCATGATTACGGATTCCCCAAGGAGAACCCGCAGTTTTGGGATGCCTTGCAGGCGGATATCGGATTCGATCCGGCGCGCAGCCTGTTCATCGACGACACCTTGCCGATCCTGCGCAGTGCACGGGATTTCGGGGTGGCGCATTTGCTGGCAGTAAAGGAACCGGACAGTCGCAAGGGGCCGAAGGACACGGCGGAATTTGCGGCGGTCGAGGATTATCGGGATTTGCTTAAAGGGCTTTAGACCGCGCGGACTTCATCGCGAGCAGGCTCGCTCCCACAATTGAAAGGCATTCCAATGTGGGAGCGAGCCTGCTCGCGATTGCGGTTTCGAAAATTAATCAGGAATACGCAGCGTCTGCCCCGGATAGATCTTGTTCACATCCTTGAGCATTGGCTTGTTGGCCTCGAAGATCTTGTTGTACTGATTGGCGTTGCCATACACCGCCAGGGAAATCGCGCTGAGGGTGTCGCCCTTTTTCACCACCACAAAACGTGCGGCGGCCACCACCGGCCCGGTCACAGTGATCTGGTCATCGACACTGCCCACGCCTTCGATGTTGCCGACGGCCAGCAGAATCTTCTCTTTCTCTTCCTGGCTCGCCACCTCACCGGTGACCGTCACCTTGTCGCCGTCCACGGTGGCCTGGACATTCGGGTTACCCAACCCGACTTTGCTGATGTGTTCCTTCAACTGCTCACTGGCATTGGCGTTGCCGGGGGTCAGCAGGTCGATCAGCTTCTCACCCGCCTCTTTTACAAAGCTCAAAAGACTCATAGCGCACACTCCTTGATTTAAGTTCCAGACGCCCAAGCCTAGACCACCCCGAACCCCACCGGTTCCGGCCCGACCAATGACCCTGCCCCCGTGCAAGCGGTAGAATCGCCCACCCTTGCCAGCGCCCCGGAGCGAAGATGGACATCAAGCAGCTGAAATTCCTCATCGCCCTCGACGAAACCCGCCACTTCGGCCAGGCCGCCGCCCGCTGCCACATCACCCAGCCGACCCTGTCGATGCGCCTGCGCAGCCTCGAAGAAGAACTCGACCTGCCGCTGGTCAATCGCGGTCAGCGCTTCGAAGGCTTTACCGCACCAGGCGAGCGAGTGCTGGCCTGGGCCCGTACCGTGCTGGCGGCTTATGACGGCTTGCAGGCGGAAGCGGCGGCCTGTCGCGGCAACCTGATCGGCACCTTGCGCCTCGGGGTGGTGCCGCTGTCGAGTTTCGATCCGCTGCCGCTGATGCAACGCCTGCACGCTGCACACCCGGAGCTGCGTTTCGAACTGTCGGCACTGAGCTCCGAGCAGATCCTCGAACAATTGGCGGACAACCGGATCGACATCGGCGTGTCCTATCTGGATCGTCTCGACAACGAACGTTTCGAATCCCTGGCCTTCGACGAAACCCGCATGGGCCTGCTCTACGATCAGCGCTCCTTCAGTTTCGGCGAAGCACCGCTGAGCTGGCAGGCGCTGATCGAACTGCCGCTGGGCATGCTCACCAGCGGCATGCACTTTCGCCAGTCGATCGACCACAACTTCCATAGTCGCGGCCTGACACCGCAGCCACTATTGCAGACCGACGCCGTGCATCAATTGTTACAAGCTGTGCACGGCGGATTCTGCTGCGCGATCATGCCGCTGGACGGCGGCCTCGAAAGCCTCACCGATCACCTGCGGCTGCAGCCTATCGAAAACGCCCAGACCCTCGCCCGACTGGGGCTGATCATGCGCCGTGGCGCCCCGCGCTCGGCACTTGCCGAGGCCTGTTTCGCGCTGTATCAGAAATCGCCAGCGGCCGCTTGATCGACGGCATCTATCGATAGATCGACACTAGCGATTAGACGCGACAAGTTGCCGCGCCTAGTCTTAACGTTGATCAATCCGTCGGTGATGCCATGAACGCCAAGCGCCCGGCCTGCGCGGCGCCTGCACTCGAAACGCCCGCGCCCGCCGCCAGTCAGACCTACAGCTACAGCGACCTGCCCCTGGCGGAGTCGGCCAGCACCGCGCTGGCCGAGGAAGTCGCGCTGGCGATTGCCTACAACGGCATCAGCCAGGCCGTGATGCTGGTGACACCGACCGACCTCGAAGACTTCATCGTCGGCTTCAGCCTCGGCAGCGGCATCATCGAAGACGCCACCGATATTTACGACCTGCAACTGACCGGCTCAGGCTCGGCGCAGTACGCCCAGGTGACCATCGCCAACCGCGCCTTCTGGAACCTCAAGCAACAACGTCGGCAACTGGCCGGCACCAGCGGCTGCGGATTGTGCGGCGTGGAAGCGGTGGAACAGGCGTTGCCCGACCTCAAGGTTCTGCCCGGCGCGCCTTTGCCGCCGGTCGAATGGCTCGACGGTCTGCGCCAGCGCATCGGCGCGTTCCAGCCGCTCGGCCAGCATTGCGGCGCGGTGCACGCGGCGGTGTTCATGAACGCCAGCGGTGAATTGCTGCTGGGCCGTGAAGACATTGGCCGGCATAACGCTCTCGACAAACTGATCGGCGGCCTGATCCGGCAAAAGATATTCACTACCGGCGGCCTGGCGATTGTCACCAGCCGTTGCAGCCTCGAATTGATTCAGAAAGTCCTGCGCGCCGGGATCCAGACCCTCGTCAGTCTGTCCGCGCCCACCGGCCTCGCCGTGCAGTGGGCCCGTCGGCACAACCTCAATCTCATCCACCTGCCGCAGAAAAACGCGCCGCGGGTGTATAGCCCAGAAATGGAGAAACACCCGTGAGCCAACACCATCAAGCCGACCAGAAACCCGTCCCGCGCTACAAGCCCTACAAGGGTGCAGCCGGCGGTTGGGGCGCACTGATCAGCGTGGCCCAGGCCTGGTTGACCAGCGACAACGCGCTGAAAAATCTGCGCATGATGCTCAAGACCAACCAGAACGGCGGCTTCGACTGCCCGGGCTGCGCCTGGGGCGATTCGCCGGAAAGCGGCATGGTCAAGTTCTGCGAGAACGGCGCCAAAGCGGTGAACTGGGAAGCGACCAAGCGTCGAGTGGATGCAAAGTTCTTCGCCAAGCACAGCGTCACCGCTTTGCTGGAGCAGAGCGACTACTGGCTCGAGTATCAAGGTCGCCTGACCGAGCCGGTGGTGTATGACGCCGAAACCGATCGCTACAAGCCGATCAGCTGGGACGATGCCTACGCCCTGATCGGCAAACACCTGCAAGCGTTGTCGAGCCCGGACCAGGCCGAGTTCTACACCTCGGGGCGCGCCAGCAACGAAGCGGCGTATCTGTATCAACTGTTCGTCCGCGCTTTCGGCACCAACAACTTCCCCGACTGCTCGAACATGTGCCACGAGGCCAGCGGCGTGGCGCTCGCGCAAAGCGTTGGTGTCGGCAAAGGCACGGTGACCTTCGACGACTTCGAACACGCCGATGCGATTTTCGTCTGGGGCCAGAACCCCGGCACCAACCATCCGCGCATGCTCGAACCGCTGCGTGAAGCGGTGAAGCGCGGCGCTCAGGTGGTCTGCATCAACCCGCTGAAAGAGCGCGGCCTGGAACGCTTCCAGCACCCGCAGCACCCGATCGAAATGCTCACCAACGGCGACAAACCGACCAACACCGCGTATTTCCGCCCGGCACTGGGCGGCGACATGGCGGTACTGCGCGGCATGGCCAAATTCCTGCTGCAATGGGAGCGGGATGCGCAGAAGGCCGGTGCACCGGCAGTGTTCGATCACGACTTCCTCAATGAACACAGCGTCAACGTGCTGGAATACCTCGGTGTCGTCGATGACACGCCGTGGGAGCAGATCGTCGCGCAGTCCGGCCTGACCCTGGTGGAAATCGAGCAAGCGGCGCGCATGTACGCCAAAGGCAAGAACGTGATCATGTGCTGGGCGATGGGCATCACCCAGCACCGCCACTCGGTGCCGACCATCCAGGAAATCGCCAACCTGATGCTGCTGCGCGGCAACATCGGCAAGCCCGGCGCCGGTCTGTGCCCGGTGCGCGGCCACAGTAACGTGCAGGGCGACCGCACCATGGGTATTAACGAGCGTCCGCCGGTGGCGTTCCTCGATTCCCTGGAGCGTCGCTTCCAGTTCAAGGTGCCGCGCCACAACGGGCACAACGTGGTCGAAGCGATTCACGCGATGGCCGAAGGTCGCGCCAAGGTGTTCATCGGTCTGGGCGGCAACTTCGCCCAGGCCACGCCGGACAGCCCGCGCACCTTCCAGGCCCTGCGCAACTGCGACCTGACAGTGCAGATCAGCACCAAGCTCAACCGCAGTCACCTGGCCCACGGCAAGGACGCATTGATCCTGCCGTGCCTGGGCCGTACCGACATCGACATCCAGACCGAAGGCCCTCAAGCCGTCACCGTGGAAGACTCGTTCAGCATGGTGCACGCCTCCAACGGTCAGTTGCAGCCGCTGTCGAACCAGATGCGCTCGGAGCCGTCGATCATTGCCGGCATCGCCGCCGCCACACTGGGCAGCAAACCGGTGGACTGGAACTGGCTGGTGGCCGACTACCGGCGCATCCGCGAACTGATCGCCGACACCATTCCGGGCTTCAAGGGCTTCAACGAGAAGGTCAAGAACCCGGGCGGCTTCTACCTCGGCAACAGCGCCGGCGCGCGCAAGTGGAACACCACATCGGGCCGGGCCAACTTCAAACCGAACATGCTGCCAAAAGACCTGATTCACGAGCGCACCCGCGCCACGGGCAAACTGCCGGATCTGATCCTGCAATCGATGCGTTCTCACGATCAGTACAACACCACGATTTATGGCCTCGACGACCGTTATCGCGGCGTGAAGGGACAGCGGGACGTGCTGTTCGCCAACGAGGCGGACATCATCCGCCTGGGCTTCAAACCGGGGCAAAAGGCAGACATCGTGTCGCTGTGGGATGATGGCCGCGAGCGTCGGGTTAAGGGCTTCACGCTGCTGGCGTTCGATATTCCGGCAGGTCAGGCAGCTGCCTACTATCCAGAGGTCAATCCGCTGGTGCCGCTGGAAAGCACCGGGGATGGCAGCCATACGCCGACGTCGAAGTTCATCGCCATTCGTTTGGAAGCGGCGAGCGAGACAGGGTTGATCATGGCCAAGTCGGCCTGATACAAAACTTTTCTGCGCCCACAAAAAAAGGCCGCTTTTGCATAAAAGCGGCCTTTGTGAAGTAGCTAAAGACCGGCGAAAATCGGTTAAGTTCCGCATAAAAAACAGTAGCTTGCATAATTGTATACAAGTCGTGTTATTCGTCGGATTTCGATTGTCAGCCTTGTTACACAGCCTCAGGATCGCGCCGTCATCCCTTTGAGGCTCCTCTATGAAGTTCTCCCAGATTCTCTTGTTGTCCCTTGGCCTGGTCAGTGGCTTCGCTTCTGCCGGAGGCACCACCGAAGCAGGTGTGGGCGGCGCATTGGGCGGGGTTCTTGGCTCGGTCGTCGGTCAGTCTTTAGGCGGCAGCACAGGTTCAACCATTGGCGCGGCCCTGGGTGGCGCGGGTGGTAGCGCGGTTGGCGCCAACAAACACAGCCGTGGCGAAGCCGCCATTGGCGGTGCGCTGGGCGCAGCCGGCGGTAACGTGGTCGGCCGCAGCATGGGCGGCACCACCGGCAGCCTGATCGGCGCCGCAGCAGGTGGCGGCGCCGGTGGTGCGCTGGGCAACTACATGGGCAACGAAAGCAATCGCGAAGACCGTCATTACGATCGCGGCCGTGACGATCGTCGCTACTACCGTGATCGTCACCATGGTCGCGGTCATGCCTACGGCCATCGCAAGCATCACCGCTACTACCGCGACTGAGGCCTGACCTCGTTGCCGGTACAGCCAGATCGCAGCTCCCCCGAGCTGCGATTTTTTTTGCCTGTCAGACGGCAAGGCGTTCCAGCGCTCCGCGCAAACCGGCCGGGATCGCCACTGGCTGATTCGACGCCCGATCAACGAATACATGAACGAAGCGCCCCGCCGCACAGGCTTCATGTTCGCCAGCCTTGAACACCGCCAGCTCGTACTGCACTGAACTGTTGCCCAGTTTGCCGACCCGCAGACCGATCTCGATCCGGTCCGGAAACGCAATCGAGGCGAAATAATCGCAGGACGAACTCACTACAAATCCCACCACCTCGCCGTCGTGAATATCCAGGCCACCGACCTGAATCAGGTAGGTGTTCACGGCCGTGTCAAAAAAAGCTGTAGTAGGTGACGTTGTTGATGTGACCGTAGGCATCGTTGTCGTGCCAGCGTGTGGTGATCGGCTGGAAATGCGGGTAATCGGTGCGTTGCGGCATCGGGTTGGACATCAGTGTCGATTCCTTGAGTGATCGGCCCAGTCTAAAGGTAAAAACCCTTTCCTCGCGCTGCCAGCTCGCCAATCAATTGTGCCGGCCGCCATTGATCGCCCTGCCGCGTTTCCAGTGCCAGCAGCCGCTTGTGAATGTCTGCCAGGCCCTGATCGTCCGCCCAGGCCATCGGCCCGCCCCTCTCCGCCGGAAAGCCGTAGCCATTCAGGTAAACCTGATCGATGTCATGGGCTGACTCGGCAATCCCTTCCTGCAGGATTTTCGCGCCCTCATTGACCAACGCCAGAAGGCAACGCTCAAGGATCTCCTCGGACCCGATGTCACGGCGATGAAACCCCAGACCTTCGCTGACGCTCAACACCAGCGCGTCCACCTCGGGGTCATGTTCAGCCTGACGACTGCCGGGCTCATAGTGGTAGTAGCCGTTACCGGACTTCTGTCCGAACCGCCCCAGCTCGCACAAGCGGTTATCCACCTGAACCTCTGGTGCATCCTGACCCTTGCCGGCCAGCTCCCGGGCACGCCACTCCAGGTCGATGCCGACCACGTCGTACATGCGAAACGGCCCCATGGCAAAACCGAAGCCCTGCAACGTCGCGTCGATCTGCTGTGGCCAGGCCCCTTCGAGGAGCATCTTGCGCGCCTCGAGTACGTAAGGATGAAGCATGCGGTTGCCGATGAAACCGTGACAGTTGCCCGACACCACACTGACCTTTCCCATACGCTTGCCCAGTTCGAGGGCCGCTTCCAGCACGGCCGGCGAGGCTCGCGCGCCACGGACGATTTCCAGCAATTTCATGATGTGCGCCGGGCTGAAAAAATGCAGGCCCAGCACTTGAGTTGGGCGTCGTGTCGCGGCGGCAATTGCATCGATGTCCAGCGCCGAGGTATTGCTCGCCAACAGCGCCTCCGGCTTGAGCAAGCCATCGAGCTCACGGAAGATCTTCTGCTTGAGCTCGAGATTCTCGTACACCGCTTCGATCACCAGATCGACATTGCGGATCGCCACATAATCCGCCGCCGCGCTGACCCGGGCGATTCGCGTATCGGCCTCGGCCTGATCGATCCGCCCCTGACGCACGTTGTGCGCATAGGTATCGGCCACCGCCTTCAGCGCCTGCTCGAGCATCTGTGGATTGTTGTCGACCCATTGCACTGACACGCCGGCGTTGGCCAGGCACATGACAATGCCGCGGCCCATGGTGCCGGCGCCGATCACGGCGGCCTGGCGGATTTCGAAGGATGTCTGGCTCATGTTGTGCTCTTGTTGGAGATCCAAAGACAGCCTTCACCATAGTCAGCCACCGGGCATTTTTGAAGTTTATTGCCGTGATGATCGACATTCAGCAGATGGATTCGCCGCTCAGAGATGCGCCTGAGCCCATGCCCTTACATCCGCGTAGGGATACTCCTCCAGTGCCGCATACCCGGCAATCGTCCGCGCCTTGAGCCTGGTGAACAGCGGCACACTGATCCCGCACAGAAAACGCGTCAGCCGTTCCGCTGAAGGCGCACTTCCGGTCTGTTGCTCGTGCCTGTGGATAAAGTCGCCGCCTAACGCCGGGAAACTTTTATCCACAAGCGCCGGCAATTCCGGAGGCGCCGGCAACCGGGCAATCTGCCCGTGACACACCGAGCAATGCCCGCACTGCTCGGGGGCATTGTGATCACCGAAGTACTCCGCCAGTCGATAGCCCAGGCAGCGCTCGGTGGCAAACAGCTCGAGCATCGCGTGAATCCGCGCCACCTCGGTCTGTTCGTGGCGGGAGAAGTAATCATGCAGCTCGCCACTCAAGCCCTGACTGTCGAAGCTGCTGTGCAGCACGTTGTAGACCTCGGTCATCTGCTTGCTCTCAAGCTCGACCCAGCCCTTCTCCTGAAAGTAATCCAGCGCCTTCACCACGCGGTTACGCTCAGCGGAATGTTGCGTGTACATCGCCTCGAAATTCACCGTGGCCCAGGTCCGTGCGCGGCTCGAGGTCTGGATGATCGCCGCGACGAAATCCCTGCGCTCACCCTCGAAACGCTCAAGCAACGCCTCGGGTTCCAGCAGGTATTTGAAACGGTATTCGGCGTAATACGCGTAGCGCGGGGCTATCAGCCCTCGCAGCTCCAGTTGCACCAGCAATGTCTTCAATGGCAGCGCACGGATGTTGCTCTGATCCGCCAATGGCCCGAGCAAAAACTCCCACTGACCTTCAGGCGCAGCGGCCTGCAACTCATCCAGCACATGGCGAATGCCATCGCGCTCCGGAGTGTCGCCGTAGACAAAATTTTCCAGCACATTGAGGCTGTCGCGGTTGGCCAGCACCAGGCAGTCGGACGGTTGCCCGTCACGCCCGGCGCGGCCGATTTCCTGGCTGTAGTTTTCGATGGATTTGGGCAGGTCGAAATGCACCACATTGCGGATGTCGCTCTTGTCGATGCCCATGCCGAACGCGATGGTGGCGACGATGCAATTGGACTGCCCGCCCATGAAGCGCTTCTGGATCGCGTCCCGTTGTTCGTGAGGCAGCCCGGCGTGGTAAGCCTCGGCCTGAATGCCATTGCGCCCCAGATGCTCGGCGATGTGCTCGGCGGTTTTTTGCAGGGTGACGTAGACGATGGTCGGCTGGCCCGCCCGCTCGGCCATCCACTGCACCAGCCGTCGACGCTTGTCCTCACCGCGTACCGGCTCCACCAGCAGATTGAGGTTGGGTCGATAGAAACCGGTGGTCACGACGTCTTCGGCGGCGATAGCGAATTTCGCCTGCATGTCGGCGATGACTTTCGGCGTTGCGGTGGCGGTCAGCAGCAGGGTCTGCGGGATGTTGAACTGGCGCTGGTAGTCCGGCAGCTTGAGGTAGTCGGGCCGGAAGTTGTGGCCCCATTCGGAGATGCAGTGCGCCTCATCCACCACCAGCAGCGAGATCGGTATCTGCTGCAAAAAATTGCGAAAACGCTCGTTCTTCAAGCGCTCGACAGAAATCATCAGGATCTTCAGCTCACCCGAACGGGCGCGGGCCATCACATCATTGGCATCTTCGCGGCTTTGTGCCGAGTCGATGCTCCCCGCCGAAATGCCGTGACGCCGCAAGAACTCAAGCTGGTCCTGCATCAGCGCCAGCAACGGCGAGACCACCAGCGTCAGGTGTGGCAGCAGGAGAGCCGGCACCTGGTAGCAAAGGGACTTTCCCGACCCGGTGGGAAAGATCGCCGCCGCCGAGCGCCCAGCGAGCACAGCGCTGATTGCCGCTTCCTGACCGGGTCGAAACTGTGGATAACCGAAAACCTGTTCCAGGGTGTTATGCATTCGCTGTCACTCCGTTGACCGCTGTGATGCCAACAGCCTAGCGGGCGATCGCAGCGAATCGAGAAAAGGTCGGGGGGCAAATCGATACGGGATGATACAGCGTCGGCGGCCACGCCACGGGATCAAACAAATGAAACACTTTGTTCATCGCCGTGTGAATCGACCTGAAGGTAATGTCCGTCACGCGTCGAGCCAGGACGGCCGATGCCCATGGATTTTTATCAAGGAGTGAACATGTCGAACCCTTTGAAACTGCCCTTCGCCCTGATCTTTGCATCCCTGTTATTGAGTGGATGCACGCCCTCTCCCGACAACTTCCCCCGCCGTGGGCGTCCGCCGTGACAACGAGTGAAACCTCTTCGGCCTGACACCCGCAAAAGCAGCTTTATGGCCGCAAGACGGCCACCCGCAGTTGCTCATCCAGTACCCGCTCATGCACGTCCAGGCTCTTGCTTGCCCATTGTGCATGGGCCGGGCTGATATCGCCGGTGAATGCCGCCGCCAGCTGGCGCAGATCGGCGACGCTGCGCACCCGTGGGCAAAACGCTTGTTCATCACAGTTCTGACTGGCATTGCGATAGGTGTTGAGCAGGCGATCCCACAGACCGTCGCGCACTTGCCGGATCGACTTGAGCTGCATTTGCTGCACGCCCAGTCGTTGCTTGAGTCCCGTTTCGTCCAGCGCTTCGCTGGCCAACAGAGCCTTGCCGAAGATCAGCACTTCCGCGCGGGAAGCCGTATCGATGTTGTCCTGAGTGGTGAGCGCTTCCGGCCACCCACTGCGTTCCAGATTGGCAAGCGCCAGCCCGTTGGCCGTATCGGAGGCCATTGCCACGCGACAACCACTGGCCCACAGCAAAATGATCGAGGCCATTCGTAGCCACTGCATACCTAATTCCCTTTAAGCGTGTGTCGGACGTCTGGAAACGCCCTACGGATTCTGGCGCGCACCATACAGAGGTTTAACGGGAATCGCCCGACAAACACGTGGGAAATTTCGCTGATCAGGGTTTGGCTGTGAAAAAGCTTGAAAAACGCGTAAGGCAAATGCCCGAACCCCGGAAAAACCCCTACGAATTCTGTCCATCGTGGCTGTCTTGTTCCTCTCAAGGACGCCCTTCTATAGTGGCCGGCGCGACTGAAAACATTGTGTCGGCCCGCCAAAGCGACTTCGTAAAGGACACACCCGATCATGAACATGTTCAAACCGCTCAACACCCGATATCGCTCACTCACAACCAGCTATAGCGAAACGCCCGTGCTGGTCATTGATACGGAGGCGGGCCACCTCGATCTCCTCGATGCCGCCGATCAGCGGCTGCGTGCAGCCAACAACCTGCTGGAAACTCTTTACTGCCTGTGTTTCAAACAGGCCGATGTGAAAGACATCCCCAACATCGTCAATGCGCTTTATTTATTGACGCAGGACGGCTGTGACTTGCTGGAAGTTGCCAGGCAACGAATAAACAATTGACGCCATCCGCCAAACTTACAAAGTTCGCAACAACCCTTCGCTTCCATTACTGCAAAGTTCAGAACTAGCCTGTTTGCTCTTTCATCAACCAAGAGCAACAACATGACTACGCTGACTATTTTCTTTTGCGGTACAGGTTCCACAAAGTTTGATAATGCCCATGAAAACTATTGGGATGGTGAACTGGTTTCCACACTCGCCTCCCATCACGCCGGTCGCGAGTTTGCCGAATGGATCGTGGTCGATGGCCCCGGCACCAGCAACCTGCAGGCCGATGATCTGTTCACCAAATCCAAGGACTATGGCCTCAGCGGAACCCTGTTCGGCAAGGGCTGGGAGGAAAACGTCCAGCACGCGATGAACATCATCAAAGGCAAATGCGACTGGCAGCGCGAGCAGTTGACCGAAGCAGAATACAAACGCCTCAAAGCTGCCGGCATCCCGATTGAAGATGTACAGGTCGAGGGTTCCTGGCTATGGCGCAAATATAACTATGGCGAGCGCAGCGTCACGCAACAGAAGTTACAGGAGCAGATCATCAAAACCTTCCGCAAGGACGGCGTTATTCCAACAAAAGTCAATCTGGTGGGCTGGAGCCGTGGCGGCATTAGTTGCCATATGCTGGCCAATGCCATGTTCAACGACAGTGCGCTGAAAAACATTCCGGTGAATATCTTCGCCATTGATCCCGTGCCCGGTATCGGTAACTTTCAGGAACACCGGGTAAAGCTCAACTACAACGTGAAAGAGTACGTGGGCTTCTATGCACGAGACGAACGCTCCAAGGGTTTCAGCTGCGTCATTCCGCAAACCGCGACCGGCACCAAAACCAGCATATTCCCCATGCCCGGGCGTCACGCTACCCTGGTAGGTAACGCCTCCGCCGATGGCGTCAGTGGTCCGAAGGTTGTGGCCGAACCTGGCCTGATCGTCCGTCACTTTGCCGAGGTGTGCCTGAAACGCTGGGGCACCGTGCTCGACAAGAACCTCAACCTTACTGACGCCGACCTTCGAAACCACACCGCCGCCATCGTCAACGCGGCAGCGAAATACAAGGCCATGGAGAAGTGCTCCTACACCTGGTTCACCGAACTGGACCAAGGCGAACGCTACGTGTCGCTGGGCAGCAAGGGCGTCCCGTTCTCGACGGTGAAAGGCACGATCTACACCCCGGCGACCGGGCTGACGACGAGTGTGCTGGATGTTGAGGCGTATAGAGCGATTCGTTGAAAACCGTGATTGATCTGTAGGAACGGCCTGCTCGAATCTGCATCCCGTTCCTACACGCAGCGGCGCCTTGTCTTCTATCGGCGCCGTTAGGTCGAAACCTATAGTTGTGACTGTCGCTGCCAATTCAGCGGCTCGGGCTTGGTCACCCGATTGGATCATGCATTCGCGTCCGCTGTATGCTGCCGGCACTCAATTGCCAGCAGCGTTATGGTGGCTGTGTTTGGGACGCTTTCGAGCGTGCCGGGTATGTGCATGATCCTCACCGGTTGACCAACCCGAACACAGTCGCCTCCAGTCGCTTGGTCACGATTTGGTGGCTTCATTCGAAGCAATTGAGGATCTAAAAAATGAAATCATGGAACGAGCTCCACTCCGATCGCTACCGTCCACTCGACTCCAACCTCACCGACACCAAGCCCCTGGTCATCGACACCGAAGCCAACCCGCAAGACATCCTCGAATGCGCCGTCCAGCGCCTGCGTGCTTCCAGCGACCTGCTGCAAACCCTCTACTGCCTCTGCTTCAAACACGCCGACGTCGAAGACATCCCGCACATCACCCACGCCCTCTACCTGCTGACCAAAGACGGCTGTGACCTGCTGCAAGTCGCCCAGCAGAAAATGCTCAGTTGGAAAGCCCCGGCCTGACGAACTTCGGGCAGGCGTGTTCATGGCTAGAACTGCCTGCCTCTATCCAGAACACTGACGCTGGCATTTCCGGCGCAAAACTTTAAGGACCTGAATTTTGCAAACTATTATTGATTGCGTACGATGGGAGCCATTGTTCAACCAAGGGCTTGCCTTCATGACCACTGAAACCATTGATCACAGCACTCTCACCCGACTGTTTGAGAACGGTTCGATCAGTAGCGCACATATCGTTGCCAAGCCCGGTGGCTGGTCGATTCAAATTCAGCAAGGAAGCAAAGAGTATTCACTGGCAGCACAACGCAGTGGTCAGGTGCGACTGTTCAAGCGGTTCGAAACGCTGGTGACCTATCTGCAAGGAGTGGGTATCAATCACTTCGATGTGGACGCCTCCAGTTATGATCCTCTTCAAATAAAAACCTATGCTCGCCCTGATCGCGCCGAAGCGATGAAGCAAGCTCATGAAGCCGCTGCATATGAAGAATGGGTCAAACAACAGGTACAAATCAGCATTGATGACCCAAGACCCAGCGTCAGCGATGAAGACGCTCGCAGGATATTTGCCGCCAAGCGGGATGCCCTGCGTCAGCGAGTACGTTGATGAGGTTGGTCTGGCGCCAAGAGGCGCTGGATGACCGAGACAACATCATGAAGCGTATCGGACAGGAAAATCCCGTTGCAGCGATTGAGCTCGATGAGGTTTTCGAACTGAAAGGAGAAAGCGCTCGCAAGCACCCAGCCATATACCGAAAAGGTATCACGGAAGGCACCCGCGAAATCGTCGTCACTCCAAACTACGTCATCATCTACGCAATCAAATTTGATGCTGTGGAAGTGCTGCGAGTGCTGCATACCAGAAGGCAATGGCCATGATGACTGGAGAAAAAATGCTTAGGAGTTCGCGGACCCTTAAGTAGCATTATTCTGGCTGTTTAGCGCGGACTCTGCGGGAATAATGGCAGTTGATCTGACAACGAGGTCCAACTAATCACCCACAAAAAAGCCGCCCTCAAGAGGCGGCTTTTTCATTCACAAGAACTAAGTCTTACAACTTAGGCCCGGCAGCCTTGATCGCGTCGCTCACGTCGAACTTCTTGAAGTTCTCGATGAACAGACCGGCCAGTGCTTTGGCAGCTTCGTCGTACGCAGCCTTGTCAGCCCAGGTGTTGCGCGGGTTGAGCAGGTTGGTTTCGACGCCCGGTACGGCCAGTGGCACGTCCAGGTTGATGGTGTCCAGGTGTTCGGTTTCGGCACCGACCAGGGCACCGCTCTGGATCGCAGCGATCACGGCGCGGGTGGTCGGGATGTTGAAGCGTTTGCCGACGCCGTAGCCACCGCCGGTCCAGCCGGTGTTGACCAGGTAGACCTTGGAGCCGAAGCCCTTGATGCGTTTGATCAGCAGCTCGGCGTATTCGCCAGCCGGACGCGGGAAGAACGGTGCGCCGAAGCAGGTGGAGAAGGTCGACTTGATGCCGCTGCCCGAACCCATTTCAGTCGAGCCCACCAGTGCGGTGTAGCCGGACAGGAAGTGGTAGGCCGCCTGCTCATTGTTCAGGATCGACACTGGTGGCAGTACGCCGGTCAGGTCGCAGGTCAGGAAGATCACAGCGTTCGGCTCGCCGCCCAGGTTCTTCTCGGAACGCTTGGCAACGTGCTCCAGCGGGTAGGCTGCGCGGCTGTTCTGGGTCAGGCTGACATCGGCGTAGTCGGCGTGCTTGGCATCGTCGATCACGACGTTTTCCAGGACTGCGCCGTGCTTGATGGCTTTCCAGATGACCGGCTCGTTCTTCTCGGACAGGTCGATGCATTTGGCGTAGCAGCCGCCTTCGATGTTGAAGACAACGCCTTCGCCCCAGCCGTGTTCGTCGTCACCGATCAGGTAACGGCTTTCGTCGGCGGACAGGGTGGTCTTGCCGGTGCCGGACAGACCGAAGAACAGGGTCACGTCGCCTGCTTCGCCGATGTTGGCAGCGCAGTGCATTGGCAGCACGTCGGAAGCCGGCAGCAGGAAGTTCTGCACCGAGAACATGGCTTTCTTCATTTCACCGGCGTAACGCATGCCGGCGATCAGCACTTTTTTCTGGGCGAAGTTGAGGATCACGCAACCGTCGGAGTTGGTGCCGTCACGCTCAGGCACGCACTCGAAGTTGGCGACGTTCAGCACTTGCCATTCTTCACGACCGGCCGGGTTGTACTGAGCCGGGTTGATGAACAGGCAACGACCGAACAGATTCTGCCAGGCAGTCTGAGTGGTCATCTTCACGGCCAGGTAGTGATCTTCGGCCGCGCCTACATGCACGTGGGAAACGAAATGCTCTTGCGCGTTGTTGAACGCCTCGACACGAGCCCACAGCGCGTCGAACTTGTCGGCCGGGAACTTGCGGTTGATCGGGCCCCAGGCGATTGCGTCCTGGGTGGAAGGCTCTTCAACGATGAAACGGTCGACTGGCGAACGGCCGGTGCGGTGACCGGTGCGAACTACCAGAGCGCCGGTATCGGCAAGCTCGCCTTCACCGCGTTTCAGGGCTTCTTTTACCAGATCATCAACACTCAGATCGGTGTACACGGCGTTATTGGCTTGCGTCATGAGGTTCCCCGTCGGCCAGTGGCCGAGTGTGCTCCAAACGTTTTGTAGTAGAAAGTCGTGCACTACTACCGCGAAAAAAGTGGGCCGGATTATGCCAGAAAAGCCCAAAAAGAGTAGGGCCCTCCCGTCGTAACGGCGTTATTCCGTCGTTGAGCAGTGAATTTACCTGCGCTGAACCGTTTTAGTGCCGGGTATCTGACGGCGTCTCGACGCCCGCGCCAGCGAACAATTGAGCGATATCCGCCGCATCGAACAGGTAGCGCTGGTTGCAGAACTGGCAATCGATCTCGACGCTGCCACCCTGTTCGGCCACCAATTGCTGCGCATCTTCCAGACCCAGGCTGACCAGCGCATTGCCCGAACGCTCGCGGGAGCAGCTGCAGTGGAAGCGCAGTTTCTGCACATCGAACAGACGAACCTGCTCTTCATGGTAGAGGCGATGCAGGACTGTTTCGTTGTCCAGGCTCAACAGTTCATCAGCGGTCAGGGTGTTGCCCAGCGCGGTGATGTGCTGCCAGCTGGCGGCGCGTTCTTCTTCATCTTTCAGGCGATCGGCCGGCAGTTGCTGCAGCAGCAGGCCACGGGCGCGACGGCCATCGGCGCACAGCTTGAAGCGGGTGCCGACCTGCTGGGACATGACGAAGTAGTTGGTGAAGCAGTCGGACAGGGTTTCGCCGTCGAGGTCGACGATGCCCTGATAGCGCTGGCCTACGGTCGGGTCGATCGTCAGGGCCAGAACACCGTTGGGCATCAGGTCGGCGAGGGTCGCGTCAGGAGCGATCAGGTCTGCCTCGTAACGGGCCAGGCCACGGATTTCGCGTTCGCTGGAGCACTCGATCATCAGCAGCGGAATCGGGCCTTCGGAGCGTGCCTGAAGAATCAGCAAACCATCGAATTTCAGGGTGCCCACCAGCAACGACGCGGCAGCCATGAATTCGCCCAGCAATTGCGCAACCGGCTCCGGATACGGGTGCTTGGCGAGCACTTCGGCGTAGCTGCGTTCCAGCGACACCAGTTCGCCGCGCGTGTCGCTGTCATCGAAGATGAAGCGTTGGGTGTAATCGGTATCGAGGAAATCGGTCATAGGTCTAGGTATCTGATTTTAATGACAAAAAGGTTACAAAGAATGAAAATCCCGCGCTTCTGGCATCCATTTTGATGCCTATGTTCAGCCACGGGAGGCATTTTATGAACAATCCGGGTTTGTTCCAATCAAGGTGGAACCTCGGCCGGCTGGTTCTGTGCAATGCGGTGCCATTGGCACTACTGGCTTTCTGGTTATGGCCTACAGGCCAGATGCTGTGTGTGGTTTTCGACGAGTGGCTGTTCCGCTCACTCAATACTCCGCTGGCCAGCAACCCCATATGGCTCCACATCTGGGCAATTGCAAGTCTGCGCCCGTTCGATGTTGTCGTCGGACTGATTCTGCTGACGCTGCTGATCAAGGGCGACTGGGTATTCAAGGCAATTGACGTACGTCGCGCGTTCTTCGGATTTTTCTCGATCCTGCTGCTGATGGTGGTGATCCGCGCGCTGTTTTCCAAATTCGCCGACCACATGGGCTGGCAGCACAACAGCCCTTCCATGGTGCTCGAAGGCGCCGTCCATATGAGCGACTATTTCCCGCATCTGGAGAAGACCTTTGAGCTGAAGGATCGCTCGAGCCAGAGCTTTCCCGGTGACCACGCTTCGGTGCTGCTGATCTGGGCGTTGTTCATGGGTGTGTTCAGTCGCTCAGCCGGCCAGTTCCTGACGGTCTGGGGCCTGGCACTGCTGTTCATGCTGCCGCGCCTGGTGGCCGGCGCGCACTGGGGCCAGGACGATTACATCGGTGGCCTGCTGCTGGCGGTGTGGGCGTTGGGCTGGGGTTACTACACGCCGTTTGCCTATCACGCGGCGAACTTCTGGCTGAAGATCACGGCGCCGGTTTTCGGGCTGCTGGGCAAGTTGCCGGTGATTTCGCGGATGACCGTCGTGTCCGCACGATAATCGACGACCGCTGAAAAAATCGCAGCCATTGACGAGTCTTGAGTCAGGACCGGCAGGCTGCGATTTTTTATTCTCCGCCACTGTTCCCACGAAATTTAAACAGATCCCGGCGCTGCTTCTTGCTCGGTTTGCCATCGGTGGTCACACCCAAGGCGCCTGCCTTGCGCATCGCCGCAGCCGCCTCTCGCTTGGCGATACTGGCCTCGGTCTCGGCATATAGCGTCTGCGCTTCCGGTGCGCCACGACGCACGATCGACAGGGCTTGCACCACAACGGTCTTTTCATCGAAGCCGGTGCGAATCTCGAATTCATCGCCGATGCGTGGCTCTTTGCCAGGCTTGCAGCGCTCCCCCGACAATGCACCTTGCCGCTTTCAATGGCGGCTTTGGCCAAGGCACGGGTTTTGAAAAAACGTGCAGCCCACAACCATTTATCGAGACGGACCTTGTCGTCCTCTTCGCTTTTTTGTGCCATGGAATTTCCTCATTCTGAAATATTGATGAACTGTACTACCGTTTCTGTCGTGCCATGAATTGCACCGTCCCGGATTACAATGCGCACATTCCGGGGCTTGCTTGAGATGGCGCCAATCCGGGCCGTAGATATCTGTCGCCTTTTAACCACTATTCTGCGTGAATACCGCAAATCCGGCCCCCTGCGGGCTGATCGGTTTTCACCGGTTGAGCATTTTTTTGAAGACATTTGACCATTTGACCGTTGTCGGTCTGCGCGAGTGGGTGGCGCTCCCGGATCTGGGAGTCGCGGGCCTTCGGGCGAAAATCGACACCGGCGCCAGCACCTCCAGCCTGCACGCCACCGACATCGAGCCGTTCGAACGGGACGGCGAAAAGTGGGTGCGCTTCACCGCGCACCTGGGCACGGTGGTGCAGTTACGCCACCGGCGTTGCGAAGCGCCGCTGGTCACTCGCAAAACCATCAAGAGTTCCAACGGCCAGGCCCAGGTGCGCTATGTGATCAGCACCACCCTGGCCCTCGGTGATCGGGTCTGGCCGGTCGAGTTCACCCTCGCCTGCCGCAAGTCCATGCGCTATCGCCTGCTGCTCGGTTCCAAAGCCCTGATCGATGGCCAGCTGGTGGTCAATCCGGGCATCAAATATGTACAAGACAAGCCGGTGTTCCCGGTATCTACCTCCTCCACAGGTGTTGCATGAAGATCGCTGTGCTGTCGCGGAATCCGCGTCTGTATTCCACCCGTCGTCTGGTCGAAGCCGGAACCGAGCGCGGGCATGAAATGGTAGTGATCGATACCTTGCGCGCCTACATGAACATCGCCAGCCACAAGCCGCAGATCCACTATCGCGGCAAACCGCTGGAAGGATTCGATGCGGTGATCCCGCGGATCGGCGCGTCGGTGACGTTCTATGGCTGCGCAGTGCTGCGCCAGTTCGAAATGATGGGGGTGTTCCCGCTCAACGAATCGGTGGCCATCGCCCGCTCCCGGGACAAGCTGCGTTCGCTGCAACTGCTGTCACGCCGGGGCATCGGCCTGCCGGTGACCGGGTTCGCCCACTCGCCGGACGACATTCCCGACCTGATCGACATGGTCAACGGCGCGCCATTGGTGATCAAGGTACTGGAAGGCACCCAGGGCATCGGTGTGGTGCTGTGCGAAACCGCGACGGCGGCGGAGTCGGTGATTGAGGCCTTCATGGGCCTCAAGCAGAACATCATGGTGCAGGAATACATCAAAGAAGCCGGCGGCGCCGACATTCGCTGCTTCGTGGTCGGTGACAAGGTGATCGCGGCGATGAAGCGTCAGGCCAAGCCCGGGGAATTTCGCTCCAACCTGCACCGGGGTGGCAGCGCCAGCCTGATCAAGATCACCCCGGAAGAACGCATGACCGCATTGCGCGCCGCCAAGGTCATGGGCCTGGCGGTGGCGGGCGTGGATATCCTGCGTTCGAATCACGGGCCGCTGGTGATGGAAGTGAACTCGTCGCCGGGTCTGGAAGGGATCGAGACCACCACCGGCAAGAATGTGGCGGGGATCATCATCGAGCATCTCGAGAAGAATGGCGGGCCGAACATGACCCGCACCAAAGGCAAAGGATAGAAAACAGCAGCGAGCTACGAGCTGCAAGCAGCGAGTAAAATTCGCGTTTGCTTGCAGCTCGAAGCTTGTCGCTTGAGGTTGCCGTTAAACGGCATCCCGCGGCAGCATCAATCCCAGCGGCAAGCGCACCCGCGCCTCCAGCCCGCCCCCGGAGCGGTTGCGCAGTTCGACATTGCCGCCGTGCATCGAAGCAATCCGCTTCACGATCGCCAGCCCCAGTCCAGTGCCCTTCCCGCCCCGCGCGCGGTCGCCTCGGGTGAAGGGGTTGAAGATCGCCTCAAGTTCCGAAGGATCGATCCCCGCCCCACGGTCCATCACGCTCAGCACCACGTACGGCGCGCTGGTGTCTCCGGACACATAGGCCGCGACATCCACGCTACCGCCGGCATGATTCAACGCGTTGCCGATCAGGTTGTTCAACAGACGTTTCATCGACACCCGGCGCAGCGGGAACGGCTGGATCGGCTCCAGACGCAAGCGCACTTTCTCTTCGCTCTGGTTGTATGGTGCCGCAACTTCACGCACCAGATCGCTCAGGTCCACTTCTTCCACGGACTCGTCCCGACCATCGCGAATGAACGCGAGGAACTGGTCGAGAATCGCGTCCATGTCTTCAATGTCGCGCACCATGTCGTCGGTCAGGTCGGTGCGGTCGCCCATCAGTTCCAGCGACAACCGCAGACGGGTCAGCGGCGTCCGCAGGTCATGGGAAACCCCGGCGAGCATCAGTTCTCGTTCACGACCAGCCTGTTCGACGTCTTCAGCCATCTGGTTGAAGGCACGATAAACCTCGGTCATTTCGCTGGGTGTATCGCTGATCGGCAGACGGACGCTGCGGCCCTGACCGAGTTGCCGCGCGGCATAAACCAGACGTTTCAACGGCTGATTGAGCTGGCTGACGAAAATCCATGCGGAAGCGGTCGAGAGCAGACCGATGGCGAGGAACCAACCGAGCACGTTCCAGATTTTCTGGCCGCGCAACGGATGCGGGTACAACGGCACTTTCAACCAGCCATCACCCAGGCTCGGCGCACGCACCCACAACGCCGGCGGCGAATGCATGCGCAAGCGAACCTCGGTGTCGGCACCCAATTCCGCCTGCATCTGCCGCTGGTAGATTTCGCTGTACGGCCAGTGCTGCTCGCCTTCCGGCACACCGGCACCGACCACCCGGATCAGGGTCGCGGCATCGGCGATCTTCGCGCGGTTTTCTTCATCGGCGGCCCAATAGGCACGCAGCGTCAGGGCGACGCCGTGGCTGTATTGACGATCCACCAGCACGTCCTCGTTCATCAGCAGATAAACCAGGGTCAGAGCCTTGGAGAACAATACGACGATGAGCACCAGCCAGAGGGTGCGGGAGAAGAAACTTTGGGGGAACCAGACAGGGGTTTTCATGGATAACCGCTACGCACTTGCAGGAGCGAGCAATGCTCGCATATTGCGGATAACGAGTCTGCGGAGCCGGCACTTTTGACCGTTCCCCCAGACCCGCTCCTACAAATCACCCGTCACTTGGTGGAGTTGCCATCCGGCACGAACACGTAACCCACGCCCCAGACAGTCTGGATGTAGCGCGGTTTGGACGGATCGGGTTCGATCATCCGGCGCAGACGGGAAATCTGCACGTCGATGGAACGCTCCAGGGCATCCCACTCCCGGCCACGGGCCAGGTTCATCAGCTTGTCGCGGGTCAGCGGCTGACGGGCGTTCATCACCAGGGCCTTGAGTACCGCAAACTCACCGGTGGTGAGCATGTGCACTTCGTCGCCGCGCTTGAGTTCGCGGGTGGCCAGGGACAGCACGTAGTCGCCGAACGTGACGTTCTCTTCTTCGCTGCCCGGCGCACCCGGCACCGGTGCGGCCTGACGGCGCAGCACCGCTTTGACGCGGGCCATCAGCTCATCCGGGTTGAACGGCTTGGCCAGGTAATCGTCGGCGCCCAGTTCCAGGCCCTTGATCCGGCTCAGCTCATCGCCCTTGGCGGTGAGCATGATGATCGGGATCTGATTGTTCGCGCCACGCAGGCGACGGCAAGCGGTCAGGCCGTCTTCGCCCGGCAGCATCAGGTCGAGAACGACCAGGTTGAACACTTCACGGGACAGCAGACGATCCATCTGCTCGGTGTTCGGTACGGCGCGGGCACGGTAGCCCTTGCTGACGAAGAAGCGTTCCAGCAGGCTGCTCAGCCCCGGATCGTCGTCAACAATAAGAATTTTTTCGCCTTCAGCAGTTTGTGCAGTGCTGCTCATTGGATGCTCCTTTTAGCTCGGCGCGCATTATGGCGTAGCTGCCGTTATACGCACCGTGTGCATTGTTAGCAGATTTTTCCTTCACTGCCAGAAAACCGGGGCTTGAGCCTACAGACCGTGTCGCCCCCGAATGACAGAACGCCGGTTATAATGCGCGGCCTTTTGTGCCAGGCAACGTCTGAATCGTTACCGCAGGTGGCCGTCCTTTATTTTCATGGGCGCCGCAGTAATTGTTCGATTTCACGGGTCAATGGGATGCCTTTTGACCCAGGCAGCGGCAAGCGTCAGGCCGCCCCACCAGACTCCGGGCCCTTATTTATGCGCCTGCGAGCCTGCTTTCACAATTTGTCAGGTGGTTTTATGGACAGCATCAACAGCCGCATCGCCGAGGAACTCGGCGTACGCCCGCAACAGGTCGAAGCGGCCGTCGCGCTACTCGATGAAGGCTCTACCGTTCCCTTCATCGCCCGTTACCGGAAAGAAGTGACCGGCAGTCTCGATGACACTCAGCTGCGTCATCTGGAAGAGCGTCTGCGCTACCTGCGAGAACTCGACGAACGGCGCATCAGCATCCTTTCCAGCATCCAGGAGCAGGGCAAACTCACCCTGAGCTGGAACGCGAAATCAAACTCGCCGACACCAAGACCCGCCTCGAAGACTTGTACCTGCCGTACAAGCAGAAGCGCCGCACCAAGGGCCAGATCGCCCTGGAAGCCGGCCTCGGCGAACTGGCCGACGGTCTGTTCAACGACCCGTCGCTGGCTCCGAAAACCGAAGCCGCACGCTTTATCGACGCCGAAAAAGGCGTGGCCGACGCCAAGGCAGCGCTGGAAGGCGCCAAGTACATCCTCATGGAGCGCTTCGCCGAAGACGCCAACCTGCTGGACAAACTGCGCAACTATTTGAAGCAGGAAGCCACCCTCAGTGCCCGCGTGATCGCCGGCAAGGAAGAGGAAGGCGCCAAGTTCCGCGACTACTTCGAACACGACGAACCACTGAAAAGCATGCCGTCGCACCGCGCGCTGGCGATTTTCCGTGGCCGCAACGAAGGCATTCTCAGCTCTGCGCTGAAAGTCGGCGAAGAACTGCCGGGCACCCTGCACCCGTGCGAAGGCATGATCGGCCAGCACGTCGGCATCCAGAACCAGAACCGTCCGGCCGACAAATGGCTGGGTGAAGTGGTGCGCTGGACCTGGAAGGTCAAGCTCTACACCCACCTGGAAACCGACCTGCTCGGCGAGCTGCGCGACGGCGCCGAAACCGAGGCGATCAACGTCTTCGCCCACAACCTGCACGACCTGCTGCTGGCCGCCCCGGCCGGCCCGCGCGCCACCCTGGGCCTCGACCCGGGCCTGCGTACCGGCTGCAAGGTCGCGGTGGTCGACTCCACCGGCAAGCTGCTGGATCACGCCACGGTTTACCCGCATGTGCCGCACAACAAGTGGGATCAGACCATCGCCATCCTGGCCGCCCTGTGCGCCAAGCATTCGGTTGACCTGATCGCCATCGGCAACGGCACCGCCAGCCGTGAGACCGACAAACTGGCCATCGAGCTGATCAAAAAATATCCAGCGATGAAAATGATCAAGGTCATGGTTTCCGAAGCCGGCGCATCGGTGTATTCGGCATCGGAACTGGCGGCCAAGGAATTCCCGGATCTCGACGTGTCGATCCGAGGCGCCGTGTCCATCGCCCGCCGTCTGCAGGATCCACTGGCCGAGCTGGTGAAAATCGATCCGAAATCCATCGGTGTCGGCCAGTACCAGCACGACGTGTCGCAGCTGAAACTGGCGCGCGGCCTGGACGCCGTGGTCGAGGACTGCGTGAACGCCGTGGGCGTGGACGTGAACACCGCGTCCGTGGCGCTGCTGGCGCGGATCTCCGGCCTCAACGCGACCCTGGCACAGAACATCGTGACTCACCGTGACGAGCACGGCGCGTTCAAAACCCGCGCTGCGCTGAAGAAAGTCGCACGTCTGGGCGAGAAAACCTTCGAACAGGCCGCCGGCTTCCTGCGAGTGATGAACGGCGACAACCCGCTGGACTCCTCGGCCGTTCACCCGGAAGCCTATCCGCTGGTGCAGCGCATCGCCGCTGAAACCGACCGTGACATCCGCTCGCTGATCGGCGACGCCTCGTTCCTCAAGCGTCTGGATCCGAAGAAGTTCACCGACGAGACCTTCGGTCTGCCAACCGTCACCGACATCCTGCAGGAACTGGAGAAACCGGGCCGCGACCCGCGTCCGGAGTTCAAGACCGCCGAGTTCCGGGAAGGCGTCGAGGACCTGAAAGACCTGCAACTGGGGATGATCCTCGAAGGCGTGGTGACCAACGTGACCGCGTTCGGTGCGTTCGTCGACATCGGCGTGCACCAGGACGGTCTGGTGCACATCTCGGCGCTGTCGGAGAAATTCATCAAGGATCCGCGCGAAGCGGTGAAGGCCGGTGATGTGGTGAAAGTGAAGGTCATGGAAGTCGACATCCCGCGCAAACGCGTCGGCCTGTCGATGCGCATGAGCGACACGCCGGGCGAGAAAATCGATGGTGCCCGTGGTTCGCGTCCGGGCTCGGCGCCACGCCAGTCGCAGGGTTCGGCTCCGCGCAAGGAAAGCACCCCGGCGGCTCCGGCGAACAACGCCATGGCGTCGCTGTTCGCCAACGCCAAGCAGTTGAAGAAACGCTGATGGAGATTCCGGCCGGGCTCGTCGAGAGCGCGTTTTTCAAGCTGTTGGGCTGCCGCCTGCACAGCCTGGAAACCGGGGTGGCGCAAGTCGCCCTGGTGCTGGAACCCGAACTGCGCAACCGCGGCGGCAAGCTGCACGGCGGCGCGCTGTTCAGTCTGGTCGATATCGCCATGGGGCTGGCCTGTTCCAGCACCCACGGCTTTGACCAGCAGAGCGCGACCATCGAGTGCAAGATCAACTACATCCGCGCCGTCTCCGAGGGCGAGGTGATGTGCACGGCGCGGGTGATCCACCCGGGCCGACGCACGCTGGTGGTCGAAGCCGACGTGATGCAGGGCGACAAACTGGTCGCAAAAGCGCAAGGCACGTTCGCTGTCCTGTAGCTACTCGTCATCGATTTGAGTTAATTTCGGCGCTGTGATCGCAGCGTCGGAGTTTTCCTCGCCCGCGTCTGCCAGATTCAGGGACTGAAGTTGGCGTTTGCAATGGGGCTTTCATGGCCCGAAAACCAGGCGAAAACGCCAGTTTCAACTTCACCCTTGTAGACCGTCCTGCCCACCCCCATATTGGGGCGACTGACGCGTGAAGGAATCCAAATTGAGCGAACTTCTCAACCGCCGCCTGGCTCTGCTCGGTGAGCGCGCCAACCTCTCTCTGCTCGAACAGTGCCTGCACGGCATCGAACGTGAATGCCTGCGCGTGACCGGCGAGGGTCGACTGGCGCAAACGCCGCACCCCGAAAGCCTGGGTTCCGCGCTGACCAACGAACAGATCACCACCGACTATTCCGAGTCGCTGCTGGAATTCATCACGCCTGCCCTGCCCGATCCGGCCGATACGCTGGCGAGCCTGGACAAGATTCATCGCTTCGCCTACAGCAAGCTCGGCAACGAGTACCTGTGGAGTCCATCGATGCCGTGCCCGTTGCCGGCCGAGGAAGACATCCCGATCGCCTATTACGGCACCTCCAACATCGGTCAGCTGAAGTACGTCTACCGCAAGGGCCTGGCCCTGCGTTACGGCAAGACCATGCAGTGCATCGCCGGGATTCACTACAACTTCTCCCTGCCGGAAAAACTCTGGCCGCTGCTGAAAGAAGCCGAAGGCTTCGTCGGCACCGACCGGGATTTCCAGTCGTCGTCCTATATCGCGCTGATCCGCAACTTCCGCCGCTACAGCTGGCTGCTGATGTACCTGTTCGGTGCTTCGCCGGCGCTGGACGCGGGATTCCTGCGCGGCCGCTCGCATCAGCTGGAACAACTGGATCCGGACACCCTGTACCTGCCCTACGCCACCAGCCTGCGCATGAGCGACCTCGGTTACCAGAGCAACGCCCAGGCCGGCCTGACCCCTTGCTACAACGACCTGGCGAGCTACACCGACAGCCTGCGCAAGGCGGTGGCCACGCCATACGCGCCGTACGTTGAAGTCGGCACGCACCAGGACGGGGAGTGGGTGCAACTGAACACCAACATCCTGCAGATCGAAAACGAGTACTACTCGAACATCCGTCCGAAACGCGTAACCTACACCGGCGAGCGGCCGATCCAGGCCCTGATGGCCCGTGGCATCCAGTACGTCGAAGTGCGCTGCCTGGACATCAACCCGTTCCTGCCGATGGGCATCGACCTCACCGAGTCGCGCTTCCTCGACGCGTTCCTGCTGTACTGCGCGCTGAACGACAGCCCGCTGCTGACCAACATCAGCTGCGGCAACGCCACCTCAAACTTCCTCAGCGTGGTCAAGGAAGGTCGCCGTCCGGGCCTGCAATTGCAGCGCGACGGCCAACCGGTCGACATGAAGGAATGGGCGGCGGAGCTGCTGGAAAAAATCGCTCCGCTGGCCGCGCTGCTGGATCAGAGCCACGGCGGCGACGCCCACAGCAAGGCCCTCGACGCGCAACTGGCCAAGGTCAAGGATTCGTCCCTGACGCCATCGGCCCAGGTGCTGGCAGCCATGGCCGAGCACAAGGAAAGCTTCGCGCAATTCTCCCTGCGCCAGAGCCAGGCCCACGCCGAGTTCTTCCGCAGCGAACCGTTGGCGGCTGACGAACAGGCGAAGTTTGAAGAACTGGCGCGCTCGTCGCTGGCGCAACAGGCTGAGCTGGAGCAGAACGAGGTGGGCGATTTCGACGTATTTGTCGGGTCGTATCAGGCGAGTATTCTGGCGATCAGCAACTGATCGATCGGCTTTGGATCGCAAGCCCCCTCACCCTAGCCCTCTCCCGGAGGGAGAGGGGACTGACCGAGTTGTTGATGCGAAGTACATCGACCTGAAATACCAAGCCGAACTCAGGATCTGGAAAGCCCCCAGTCGGCTCCCTTTTCCCCTCGCCCCCTTGGGGGAGAGGGCTGGGGTGAGGGGGTAAGGATTTCAAGTCCGAACCGATAATCCGAAAAGCCCCCACTCTCCCACGCTTAGATTTTTCCGCTCATAAGCTCATTCTAAAAAGTTATTTATTTTTAGATTCTTAGATCATTTAGTCTCCTTTCACGCCGACGCTCGGTCGCCTGATATGGAGCTCTTCAATGAAACTGAATGTCCCGCTTCGCCTGCTGGCCGTGGCCTCTCTGGCTGCAGCGAGTTTTCTGGCCCAGGCCGCCGATCTCACCGTCGCCTACCAGACCACCGTTGACCCGGCAAAAGTTGCCCAGGCCGACGGCGCCTATGAAAAAGCCACCAAGGCCGACATCAGCTGGCGCAAGTTCGACAACGGCGCGGATGTCATCTCGGCCATCGCTTCCGGTGACGTGCAAATCGGCTACCTCGGTTCCAGCCCGCTGACCGCCGCTGTCACCCGCAAAGTCCCGGTGGAAACCTTCCTCATCGCCACCCAGATCGGCGCCGCCGAAGCGCTGGTCGCCCGCGACGGTTCCGGCATCAAGACGCCGCAGGATCTGGTCGGCAAGAAAATCGCCGTGCCGTTCGTGTCCACCGGTCACTACAGCCTGCTGGCCGCGCTGAAACACTGGAACATCGATCCTTCGAAAGTCACCGTTCTCAACCTCGCCCCGCCAGCGATCATTGCCGCGTGGAAACGCGGTGACATCGACGCCACCTACGTCTGGGATCCGGCGCTGGGTGTGGCCAAGGAAAACGGCAAAGTGCTGATCACTTCCGGTGAACTGGCCAAGTTCGGTGCACCGACTTTCGATGCGTGGATCGTGCGTAAAGACTTCGCCGAGAAGCACCCGGAAATCGTCACCGCGTTCGCCAAGGTCACCCTCGACGCCTACGCCGACTACCGCAAGGATCCGAAAGCCTGGCTGGCCAATCAGAGCAACGTCGACAAGCTGGTAAAACTGTCCGGTGCCAAGGCCAGCGACATTCCACTGCTGCTGCAAGGCAACGTCTACCCGCTGGCGGCGGATCAGGTCAGTGACCTCGGCGCGCCGACCACCAAAGCCATCACCGACACCGCTGCGTTCCTCAAGGAGCAAGGCAAGGTCGAAGCGGTACTGCCGGACTACGCGCCGTACGTCACCCCCAAGTACATCACCAACTGATCGGGAGTTAACTGCGATGGCCTTGCTACAGCTGGAGCGCATCAGCGCACAGTATCCCGGCAGCCCGGAACCGGTACTGTCCGACATTTCCCTGACCCTCGGCCCTCAGCAATTGCTGGTGGCCCTCGGCCCGTCCGGCAGTGGCAAGACTTCGCTGTTGAACCTGATTGCCGGTTTCGTCGAACCGAGCGCCGGCCGCATCACCCTCGACAACGTGCCGGTCAAAGGCCCGAGCGCCGAGCGCGGCGTGGTGTTCCAGGACGACGCCCTGCTGCCCTGGCAGGATGTGCTGGCCAACGTTGCTTTCGGTCTGGAGCTGGCCGGTGTGGCCAAGGAAAAACGCGAACAGATCGCCCGGGAAATGCTCGCGCTGGTCGATCTTTCGGGTTTTGAAAACCGTCGTATCTGGCAGCTCTCCGGCGGCCAGAAGCAACGTGTCGGCCTGGCCCGCGCCCTTGCCGCCGACCCGCGCGTGCTGCTGATGGACGAACCCTTCGGCGCCCTCGACGCCTTCACCCGCGAACAGATGCAGGAGCTGTTGCTGCAAGTCTGGCAACGCACCGCCAAACCGGTGTTCCTGATTACCCACGACATTGAAGAAGCGGTGTTCCTCGCCACTGACCTGATTCTGCTGGCGCCGAATCCGGGACAGATCGTCGAGCGCCTGCACCTGGATTTCGGCAAGCGCTACGCCGCCGGCGAATCGGCGCGGGCGATCAAGTCCGATCCGCGCTTCATCGAAACCCGCGAACACGTGCTCGCCAAAGTGTTCTCGCAACGCAGCGCCGTTCAACGGCAGGAGCGCGCATGAGCAGTTACGACGTTTCCGCCACCGCAGTAAAACCCGCCGCCACCTCGGTGGCGATTCCCGTGCGTCGCAGCCTCAGCACCCGCTTGATCAGCCTGCTGACCCTGTTCGCGTTGCTGGTGATCTGGTGGGCGGTGACCGCCACCGGTCTGATCGAACCGCTGTTCCTGCCACCGCCGTCCGCCGTGCTGCAAAAAGGCTGGTTGCTGGCGACCACGGGCTACATGGATTCGACGTTGTGGCAGCACCTGGGTGCGAGCCTCAGCCGCATCGGTCTGGGCCTCGGCTTCGCGATTCTGACCGCCGTGCCGGTGGGCATTGCCATCGGCGCCAACCGCATCGCCCGTGGCGTGCTGGATCCGCTGATCGAGTTCTACCGCCCGATCCCGCCACTCGCCTATCTGCCGTTGATCGTGATCTGGTGCGGCATCGGCGAGCTGTCGAAAGTGCTGCTGATCTACCTGGCGATTTTCGCCCCGATCGCGATTGCCACCGCCACCGGCGTGCGCACCGTGGACCCGGCCAAATTGCGCGCCGCACAGTCGCTGGGTGCCACTCGCGCACAACTGATCCGCCACGTGATTTTGCCCAGCGCCCTGCCGGACATTCTGACCGGTGTGCGTATCGGTCTGGGTGTCGGCTGGTCGACTCTGGTTGCTGCCGAATTGATCGCGGCCACCAGCGGCCTCGGCTTCATGGTGCAGTCGGCTGCGCAATTCCTGGTCACCGATGTGGTGGTGCTGGGGATTCTCGTCATCGCCCTGATCGCCTTCGCCATGGAAATGGGCCTGCGTGCCCTGCAACGCAAACTGGTGCCGTGGCACGGCCAGGCCCACTGATTTTTCAGCACTGACTACCCCGACAGTTTCGGGGCCCCGGAATTGAAGAGAACCACCATGAGCAGCCTGAACATCACCCCGTTAAGCTCAGCCCTCGGCGCACAGATCAGCGGCGTCGACATCAGCCAGCCGCTGAACCTGGAACAGCGCGATGCCATCGAGCAGGCGCTGCTCAAATACCAGGTGCTGTTCTTTCGCAATCAGCCGATCGAGCCATCGCAACAGGCGCGCTTCGCCCACTATTTCGGCGATCTGCACATTCACCCGATCTACCCGAACGTACCGGAACAACCGGAAGTGCTGATCCTCGACACCGCCGTCACCGACGTGCGCGACAACGCGATCTGGCACACCGACGTGACCTTCCTGCCAACCCCGGCCATGGGCGCGGTGCTCAGCGCCAAGCTGTTGCCGGAGTTCGGTGGCGACACGTTGTGGGCCAGCGGGATTGCCGCGTATGAGGCGCTGTCGGCGCCGATGAAGGCGATGCTCGAAGGGCTGACCGCGACTCACGACTTCACCCGCTCCTTTCCGCTGGAGCGCTACGGCAACACGCCTGAGGCATTGGCGCAGTGGGAAGAGGCGCGGCGCAAGAATCCACCGCTGTCGCATCCAGTGATTCGCACTCACCCGGTGAGCGGGCGGCGTTCGCTGTTCGTCAACGAAGGCTTCACGTCGAAGATCAATGAGCTGTCGGAGACCGAGAGTGAAGCGGTGCTGAAGTTTCTGTTCGCCCATTCGACGCGGCCGGAATTCACCATTCGCTGGCGCTGGCAGAAGGATGACATCGCGTTCTGGGACAACCGCGTGACGCAGCATTACGCGGTGGATGATTACCGTCCGGCGCGGCGGGTGATGCAGCGGGCTACGGTGTTGGGGGATGTGCCGTATTTCAGGTGAAAGCCTCGGCAAGAAAACTCGCCATCCTAAAATGTTCCGCTTGTCGGAGCACTGTACAAAAGAACAGCCACCGCTTTCATAACGAATAAAAATGAAGTAAAAATCCGCTTACCGAATAGTGAGTGGTGAATCGCATGGTCACAAAAGAAGAAATCCATTCGTGCGCAGGTCGACAGGGAGTTCTTTGATGAACTTGAGGTCTTGATCCCACAGACATTTCAAAAGGCGGCCAAGGAGGTTGAAGACCTCCTGATTCACACGCCCCCGGAAGACTTGCGAGGTCATCTGCGCCATTCACTTGTTCAGGACGCCTTGGCTGGGATGAAGCGCTGGAATCCTATCGTCAAGAGCACGGATCCCAAAGGGCATAACTACGTTCTTTTGGAATTGGGAAAGCTGCGCATCACAGCCGTTGTATTGCCTTGGCAGAAAGAAATCCGAGCTGCCAAACACCGCAACGAACTCAAAACGTTGAATGAGTCACTAGCCTCAATTCAAATGGATTGGATTGACGGGCTCGCGCACACGGTTACCGAACAACTGATTCATGCGCTTGTCGTAGTCCATGCACCACCACCTCGTTCAGCAGATCAATCAGAACCCATCGCAATCATGATGGCGGTGCCCTATTTCAACGGGAAAGGTTTCCACATGGATTGCACATTTGAAGAGCTGCTTCAGAGCTATTCTGATAATCAGGCTACTGATCAGAAACCGATTGAATTGGTGAAATTGCGAGATAAGATGCGCCGCGCCGAAGACGTTGAAGATCAAATTGATGATGAGAAAAATTCCAAGAGGTGAAGCATGAGAACTGGAGTCGCGGGCTTCCAGTCCGAGCGTCTCAAGCAGTTACGGCTCACGTTTGGCATCACCCAAACCGCGTTAGCCGAAATGGTGGGGCGCGCCTCTGGAAACATCTCCAAATGGGAAAACGGGGTGCAGGTTCCTGAGGCCGATGCTTTCCAACGACTATGTGAGGTCTTCGGCGTCAGTGAGAATTGGCTACTTGAAGAACAAATCGTAACGAGTGAGCGTACGCCGTTCTTTTTTCGATCTCAGGTAAGTGCCACGGCAAACGCCAGGGAAATAGCGGAAGTACGCCTGGAATGGCTTCAGGAGGTCTCGTATAAGCTTCAGGAAAGCCTGGAATTCGTCGCAGTAAATGTTCCTCATCTGGAAGAAAGTAACTGCTTGCTGATTTCGGACGAAGAAATCGAACGAATGGCCAGCGAATGCCGCCAAGCCTGGGGGCTTGGGACTGCTCCCATCCCCAATGTCATTCAGGTTCTCGAAAACGCAGGCATCGTCTGTACTCGGACCACATTGGGCCATTTGAAAATGGATGGCGTTTCAAATTGGTACGAGTTGGATCAGCGGCCTTATGTCCTCCTTGTAGCAGACAAGGCGAACGGCATACGAAACCGATTCGATGCTGCACATGAATTGGGGCATATCGTTCTACATCGTCATGTATCGAAGGAGCAGTACGAATCGAATTACGATCTGCTTGAGTCTCAGGCTCATCGATTCGCCAGCGCATTCCTGATGCCAGCGGAGAGCTTCCTGAGAGAAATTCGATGGCCTACCTTGGATACTTTGCTAGCGTTGAAACCACGCTGGAAAGTCTCTGTAGCAGCAATGGTTCGTAGATGCCAGGATCTGGAAATAATCAACGAAACCACTACAACAAGACTGTGGAAGGCTAGGTCAGCAAGAGGATGGGTCAAAGGTGAGCCGATGGACGCTGACTTCGACTTTGAAAGGCCTCAGTTGATTGCACGAGGCGTAAAAATGCTCGTGGAAAATAAAGTCCTTTCTAGATCTCAACTCAGACAGTTGCTCGGATTACCGCTACCCACACTGGAAAGCCTATGCAGTTTGGACAAGGGTTACTTCACCCTGCCAGATCAGTCACAGGTGATCGACATGCAACTGAGAAAACGAACCGCAAGAGATTCATTTTTCAGCGAGACCGCAGAAGTACTCGGGTTCCCGAGCAAAAAGTAAAACTACAAAAATTACGGAGAAACCTCGTCCAGTGAGGCTTCTCCGTAATAACGCTTCAAGTCTTCGAAACCACCTACACCGCCGTCGAAGGCTTCTCCCAAAGATTGATCCCGCCCTCCTGGGCAAACCGGTCAATCTCCGCCAGTTCCTCAGCACTGAAGCTCAGATTCTTCAAAGCCCCGACGTTCTCGACAATCTGCTCCGGCCGACTCGCACCAATCAGCGCCGAAGTCACCCGAGGATCCCGCAGCGTCCACGCCAATGCCAGTTGCGCCAGGCTCTGCCCGCGACGCTTGGCGATCTCGTTCAGCGCCCGCACATGAGCGATGTTGGCTTCGGACAAGTGCGAAGCCTGCAACGAACCGCCACCCGGACGGTTGACCCGCGCATCCGCCGGCACACCATTGAGGTATTTGTCGGTCAGCAGACCTTGCGCCAGCGGGGTGAATGCAATCACGCCGGTGCCGAGTTCGTCGGTGGTGTCGAGCAGGTCCTTTTCCACCCAGCGGTTGAGCAGGTTGTAGGCCGGTTGGTGAATCAGCAGCGGCACTTTCCACTCTTTGAGCAACGCGGCGATTTCACGGGTTTTAACCCCGGAATACGACGAGATGCCGATGTACAACGCCTTGCCCTGCTGCACCGCCGTGGCGAGGGCGCTGGCGGTTTCTTCCAGCGGGGTGTCCGGGTCGAAGCGGTGCGAATAGAAGATATCCACATAGTCCAGGCCCAGGCGTTGCAGGCTCTGATCGAGGCTGGCCAGCACGTATTTGCGCGAGCCACCGCCCTGGCCGTAAGGGCCCGGCCACATGTCCCAACCGGCCTTGCTGGAGATGATCAGTTCATCGCGGTACTGCTTGAAGTCTTCGCGCAGCAGTCGGCCGAAATTGGTCTCGGCGCTGCCGTAGGGCGGGCCGTAGTTGTTGGCCAGGTCGAAGTGGTTGATGCCCAGGTCGAACGCGGTGCGCAGCAACGCGCGTTGGGTGTCGATCGGCGTGCTGTCGCCGAAGTTGTGCCACAGGCCCAGGGACAGAGCCGGCAATACCAGACCGCTGCGTCCGACGCGGCGGTAAGGGATGGAGTCATAGCGGTTTTCGGCAGCGGAGTAAGTCATCGAATCCTCTCTTGTCGGTCTTGAAATGGGTGTCGATTGCTACGCAAAGCGATTGCCGGGCCGGGCAAGGCCAAGGTTCTGGCGCAAGGTCCGACCCTCGTATTCGGTTCTGAACAGCCCGCGCCGTTGCAGTTCCGGGACCACGCCATTGGCGAAGTCTTCGAGCCCGCCGGGCAAGTGCGGCACCAGCACGTTGAAGCCGTCCGCCGCGCCCTGCTCGAACCATTCCTGCAAACGATCGGCTATCTGCGCCGGCGTACCGACAACGCTGTAATGCCCGCGACCGCCAGCGATTCGCCGGCCCAGTTCGGCCAGCGTCAGATGCTCGCGGCCAGCCAGTTCGGTCAGCAGCTTCTGCCGGCTCTGCTGGCCGCTTTCGGTCAGCGGCAAGTCCGGCAGCGGCCCGTCCAGCGGGTACTTCGACAGATCGAAGTTACCCAGCATACGCCCAAGCAGGGCGACGCCAACCTCGGGTTCGACCAATTGCTGAAACGTTTCACATTTTTCCTGCGCTTCGGCTTCTGTCTGCCCGACCACGACAAACACGCCGGGCATGATTTTCAGCGAATCGGCACTCCGTCCGTACTTCGGCAAGCGGCCCTTGAGGTCGGCGTAGAACGCCTGAGCGCTGGCCAGCGAGGTCTGCGCGGTGAACACCACTTCGGCCGTCTGCGCCGCCAGTTCCCGCCCGGTTTCCGACGAGCCGGCCTGCACGATCACCGGCTGACCCTGTGGTGAACGCGCGACGTTCAACGGGCCTTTGACCCGAAAGTGTTCGCCGACGTGATCCAACACATGCAGTTTTTCCGGGTCGTAATACGCTCCACTGACCTTGTTGCGGAGGAAGGCATCGTCCTGCCAACTGTCCCAGAGCCCGGTCACCACCTGATGAAATTCCCGGGCGCGGCTATAGCGCTCGGCATGGCCGATGTGTTCGTCGCGGCCGAAATTCTGCGCTTCGGCGGCGTTGTCCGAAGTCACCAGATTCCACCCCGCTCGCCCGCCGGACAGGTGATCGAGGGACGCGAATTTACGCGCCACGTGGTACGGCTCGTTGTAGCTGGTGGTGGCGGTGGCAATCAGGCCGATGTGTTCGGTCACTGCGCTCAACGCCGAGAGCAAGGTCAGCGGTTCGAAGTGATCCGAACGGGCCATGCGGCTGGCGATGTCGTGAGTCGGCGCGGCGACGCTGTCAGCGACGAACAAGGTGTCGAACTTCGCCGCCTCGGCAACCTGCGCCAGACGTTTGTAGTGGGCGAAATCCAGTCCGGCATTGGCCGGCACGTCCGGGTGACGCCACGCGGCGACGTGGTGCCCGGTGGCCATGAGGAACGCGCCGAGTTTCAGCTGTCTGCTCATCTCAGAAGTCCTTGCGCAGTTGCACGCCGAAGTAGCGCTCGTCGTCGCGAGGCACGGCACGGTAGATGTAGTTGCCACCGCTGGCGAGCAACGGCGAATAGGACTTGTCGGTGAGGTTCTTGCCGAGCAACGCCACGCGCCAGCCGTTGGTGTAATCGGCCAGGGCGACGCTGGCGTTCCAGAGGCCGTAAGCACCTTGTTTGGTGTCGGCGTTCTGGCTGATGTCGTACTGCACTTCGCTCTGCCAGCTGTAGTCGGTGCCGAGTTCGATATCCAGACCGTTTTCCAGCGGGATGGTGTAGTCGGCGCGCACGTAGCTTTTCCAGTCCGGGCTGAACGGCAGCGGCTTGCCGTTGACGTTGCACGACGCCGCCGCGCCCGCCGGGCAGGCGAACTGGTCGATGCGGGCGCGGGTGTAGGCCAGTGCGCCGGAGAACTTCAGTTGCTGGGTCGCCTGCAGGGCGTAATCAAGCTCCACGCCTTCGGTGCTGACACTGCCGGCGTTGATCAGGCGCGTCACCACTTGCCCGGCGACGGTGTCAAAAAAGTTCGCCTGATAGTTGTCGTAGTCGCTGTGGAAAACCGCAAGGTTGGTGGTCAGGCGATTGTTCCAGCTTGAGGCTTTGATCCCCGCCTCCCAGGTGTTGGAGGTTTCCGGTTTCAGCGCTTCGGTATCACGCGGCTGCATGTTGAAGAACACGTTGTAGGCCGGGCCTTTGTAGCCGCGCGAGTAAGTCAGATAAGTGGTGACGGTATCGCTCAGGTCGTACTGCAAACCGAGCCGGCCGGACCAGCCGTCCTCGTCCACCGAACCGGAACTACTGGTAGCCGGTTGAATGCCGCTGACGGTGGTAGCGGAAGTGGAAACGCGACGGTGATCGTATTCCAGATCGTCGTGGGTGTAGCGCAGGCCGGCGATGCCTCGGAAATCCGAGGTGAAATTCAGCGTGCTTTCGCCGAACACCGCGTAGCTGTCGCTGGTGGTGCTGTAGTCAGCGACGCCGCGATCGGTCCGCGCGGTGGTGGTCAGCGTGCGCTGATAGGTTTCGTCATCCTTGCCGTGCATGTAGAACAGGCCGCCGACGTATTCGAGGAACCCGCCCTTCGGCGACGCCAGACGCAGCTCCTGCGAGTACTGGTCGAAAGCCAGATCGCCCTTGTCCGCCGTGCCGGGGAACGCAGCCGTCACCGTGCCGAGGCGGTCGCCATCCTGATACTGAGTGTTGTCCCAGCCGCGCCACGCGGTGATCGACGTCAGGGTGTAATCGCCGAGTTGCCAGTCGAGCTGGCCGGACAGGCCCTTGTTGGTGTCTTCGACGTGGGTGCGGGTGTCGGTGTTGATATCGCGGTTGTGACTGGTGGCGCTGACCGGGCTCAGTGCATTGGTGAACGTCGGGGTCAGCGACTTGGTCACGACGCCATTGGGGCCGTCATCATTGGACTGCATGTAGTCGGCAATCAGGGTGAAGGTGACGTCGTCGTTCGGGGTGAATTCCAGTTTGCCGCGCACGCCACGGTGGTTGTAACCGTTGACCTCCTGGCCGTTGTGCTTGTTATCCACATTGCCGTCATAGCTGCCGAACAAGGTGCTGATCGAGCCCTTGAGCGTATCCGGAATCAGACTGCCGCCGATGCCGAAACGGGTGCGGCTTTCGTTGCCGCTGTAGTACGACTGATCGATGTAACCGTGGGTCTCGGCGGTCGGTGCCTTGCTGGTGATGTTCAGCACGCCGGCCGAGGCGTTCTTGCCGAACAACGTGCCTTGCGGCCCGCGCAGAACTTCGACGCGCTCCAGGTCCAGCAGATCGAGAGTGGACTGGCCGGGCCGCGCATAAACCACACCATCAATCACCGTGGCCACCGTCGGCTCGACGCCCGGCGAAGTGGAAATCGTCCCCACACCGCGCACGAACAACGAGGTGTCCTTGTTCGATGCGCCGGTGCGGAAATTCAGTGACGGCACCTGCTGGACGATGCTCGCCACGCTGTTGCGGTTATCGCGCTCCAGTTGCTCGCCGTCGATCACTGACACCGCCACCGGGACCTTTTGCAGCGACTCTTCGCGGCGGGTGGCGGTGACTGTGACGGACTTGAGTGTCGGCTCTTGATCGTTGCTGTCGGCGGCGAACACGGCGGGCAGCGGCAGCGCGGCCAGCCCGGTGAGTAGCCAGCCCGCAGCGCGGATCGATTGCGCCAGTTTGTGTGTCGCCCCAGGAATGTTGTGCATGTTTGCCCGCTCGAAAAGTTGCCCTGAACCGCTGCCGTTCTACGACGACAGCGCCTGTCTCGGTGTCTTGGGCATTCGCTCGAGCGAGTAGCAGACAACGCGCTTTGTTAGCGCTAACATCGCCAGTATTGGCAAGCCCCACATAGAGCGTCCAATACTGAAAAATTACTTTTATATGCGTTTTGGTTTTTAAGAAGGATCGAGCCTTGAGCGAAGAAAAACCCCGCAAACGCCGTGGCGCCGGTCGTGTGACCCTCAACTCGGTGGCGCGCCAGGCCGGCGTTTCGGCGATCACCGTGTCGCGCTACTTCAACCAGCCGGAACAGGTCTCGCCCGAACGCCGCGAACGGATCGCGGCGGTGGTCGCCGAGCTGGGTTATGTACCGAATCTGGTGGCCGGCGGCCTCGCCTCGGCGCGGGGGAAAATCGTCGGCATGGTGATCCCGAACATCTCCGGGCCGATTTTCGCCAACACCATTCAGGGCTTCAGCGACACCCTCAGCCGTCACGGCTATCAGCTTCTTCTGGCATCGAGTTACTTCAGCGCCGAGCAGGAAGAAAACGCGGTGCGGGCGTTCCTCGGCTGGTCGCCGGCAGCGCTGGTAGTGACCAGTCACTTCCACAGTGCGGGCACGGAAAAGATGCTCGCCGAAGCGGATATTCCAGTGATCGAAACCTGGGATTACCAACCGGATCGCGAGCCGATGCAGATCGGTTTTTCGCACTTCGAGGTAGGTGTCAGCGCCGCCCGTTATCTGCACGGCAAGGGCTATCGGCGGATTGCATTTGTGCAGAACAGCGCCCCCGGCGACCTCAGCGCACTGGAGCGCCGCGACGGTTATGCGGCGACCGTGCGTGAACTCGGTCTGGAACCCTGGGTGTTCGCACCTGATGCAGATCGCGCCCCGTTCGAAGCCGGCAAGCAAGCGATGGAAGCACTGATGACCGCCTCGCCGCGCCCCGACGCCATCTTCTTCGCCAACGACAACCTCGCCGCCGGCGGCCTGCTCGCCGGGCAACGCGCCGGCCTCAAGATCCCCGAAGACTGCGCCGTCCTCGGCTTCGGCGACTACCCGTTCGCCGAGATGCTGCTGCCGAGCCTGAGCACAATCAAACCGCCGGCGCTGGAGATCGGCGTACTGGCGGCGACGCGGGTGCTGGAAAGCCTGGGCGTGTTGCCGAGTGATGAGGTGCAGCGACTTAATTTGCTGCAATGCCAAGTCATCGAGCGAGAAAGTACCTGACCCAAAGACTCGCTCTCACGATATGCGAGTCAGATCGAAAAATATGGGGTGATATCAAACTCGACTACATCCCAAACGCCTCCGGCGTATTCCGGGTTGTCGAGATGAGCATCAATGTCCTGCACCTGCGGCAACGACTCACCCTCCGCGACCAGTCCCGCAAAGTGCAATGTCAGTGCTTCTTGAATGTTGCCAACAGCTTCGGCGGCTGTACCACCCGCCGAGTAACAACCCGGAATGTCGGGGACGATCAATCCGTAGTCTGAGTCGGAATCCTTGTGCAGAACGACCGGAAATTTCATTAGAGCTCCTTCCTGTACACCCGTTGATGCAGCGCACTATAGGTATAACCAGCATTCAGAAAGCGAAATTACACATCTTGAAATCGATCGTTACGTGAAGATCTGATGCAGCTCGCAGTCTGGATGGCATAGACAGAGCGTCATGGTCAGCCAGCGGAGAGATACGAAAAGAATGGGCCGGTTTGGCTATGCTCTAAAGAACACCGAGCTGGACGAATCGCAGATAAACGAATCCACCAGGCGAAACCCACCATGCACACCGCAATCATCATCTTCTTCGGCCTGATCCTGCTGGCGCTGATGCTCTACATCGGCGAGCGCATCGGCTTCAGTCGACAGACCATGGCCTACGGTTTCGCGGCGTTGTGGCTGGCGTTGACGGTGATCAACGGCGCGGTCGGCGTGGTGCACGCCGGGCAGCCGCTGGGGTCGGAGATTGCGATTGGCAGTGCCGTGTTTGGCGTACCGATCGCGGCGATGGTGCTGTTCATGGTGCTGAGCGCCGAGACCTGAAACTGTCCCGGCGCCCTGCGCCGATCAACGCACCAGATGCAGGAACTGCATGTGCCGTTCGTACTGGTCGAGGATGTCGTTGATGATCTGTTCTTTGGTGTAACCGACCAGATCGTAGTCCTGACTGCCCTCGCTCAGATGCACTTCGGCGCGGTAGTAGCGACGGTTGTTGAGCTGCTTGGAGCCCATACCGCCGCGGGCGAACGATGGCGTGAAGTAACCGCGCATCTGCACCTGATAGATGAACGGGTGCAGCTCGCCGTGACCGATTTCCAGACTGACGCTGTCATGAGCCGGATCGGGTTGCGTAACGACATTCAGCCCCTTCTCGACGAACACTGCCGTCACTTCTTCGATGGCCGGTTTCACCGTGGTGTCCATGAAGCGGTACACCTCGTCCCGCGACGGGAAGTGCACGGCCTGGCTCAGGCGCTGGCGCCAGCCACCCTTGCCACGCCGCGAGCCGGAGACCGGGGCCAGCGAATGCAGCTGCGCGATCTGCTTCTGCGATTCCAGATAGAACGCCTTGTGCAGCCCCCACATCATCAGCAGCAGAATCAGCGAGAACGGCAGCGAGGTCAGCACTACCGCTGACTTCAGCGCATCGATACTGCCGGAGAACAGCAGCGCACTGGTGATCAGCGCAGTCATCGCGCCCCAGAACACCCGCAACCATTTCGGCCCGTCTTCATCCGGGTTACCACCCTTGGCCGACAGGGTCGAGAGCACTACGGTGCCGGAGTCGGCGGAGGTGACGAAGAACACGAAGCTGATGAACACCGTCACCGCGATGACTGTATTGCTCCACGGGTAGGTTTCCAGCAGCAGGTAAAGGGTCATCGACGGGTTGTCGAGGGCCGACATGCCCAGTGCCGACATCCCGTGGTTGAGCACCTGATCGATGGCGCTGTTGCCGAAGATCGACATCCACGCCAGGGTGAAACCGAGTGGGATCAACAGCACGCCGAAGACGAATTCGCGGATGGTCCGGCCACGGGAAATCCGTGCGATGAACAGGCCCACGAACGGCGACCATGCAATCCACCAGGCCCAGTAGAACACCGTCCAGCCACCGAGCCAGTCGCTCGGTTTGTCGTAGGCGTAGAGGTCGAAACTCTTCGTCGGCAAGGCGCCGAGGTAGTCGCCGAGGTTCTGGATCAGGGTGTTGAGCAAGTGCTGGGTGGGGCCGGCGAACAACACAAACAGCAGCAGCGCACAGGCCAGCAGCATGTTGATGTCGGACATGACCCGCACGCCCTTATCCACACCGGAGACGGCGACGATGATCGCTGCACCCATCATCAGGGTGATCAAACCGACCTGAATCCACTGGGTGTGGGCGATGCCGAACAGGTAGTCCAGACCGGAGTTGAGATGGAGCACGCCGAAGCCCATGTCCGCACCGAGGCCGAACACCGTGGCGATGATGCCGAAGCCATCCACCGCGTAGCCGATGGGCCCGTTGATGCGTTTGCCGATCAGCGGGTACAGCGCCGAACGCAGGGCCAACGGCAGGTTGTGCCGATAGGCGAAATACGCCAGCGCCATGCCGACAAAGGCGAACACGCCCCAGCCGTGCAGGCCCCAGTGCAGAAACAGGATCTGCATCGCCTGACGCGCCGCGTCCGCCGTTCCGGCCTCTCCTTGCGGTGGCTGGAGCATGTGGGTCAGCGGTTCGGACACACAGAAGAAAAACAGCGTGATGCTGATCCCGGCGGCGAACAGCATGCCGGCCCAGGACAGGTAACTGAATTCGGGTTCGTCGTGGTCGGCACCGAGTTTGATCTTGCCGTAGCCCGATAACGCGGTGACCACCACGAAGACCAGATACAGGGTCATCGCGAGCATGTAGTACCAGCCGACCGTATTGGCCGCCCAGTTTTGCGCTTCAAGCAGCCAGGCACCGGCCCGTTCCGGCATGGCGATAACGGTCAGGCCGAACAGCAGGATCACCGTCGCGGCGAACCAGAACACCGGCGGATTCATGCGTACCAGACCGCTGGCGGGGGTAGACGATGCACTCATGAACGGTGCACCTCAAGGGGTTGGAAAATGGCTGAAATGATCGGACTCAGCAAAGGCAAGCCTCCTGTTGTGAGCGGGCAGCGAGCTACCGGTTTAACTTGAATGAACGTTCAAGTTAAACATGGATAGCACGCTCAGGACTAATCGCAGGGCTCAGCGGTACCTTTCGTACGCTGGCTCAGGGAGGGGTATGACGCTGTAGTGAGGGCGTTCGTTCCCGCCTTGCGCGGGAACGAACGGACAGGAAAATTACTTCTGCGTCCCGTCATCATGCTGCAGGTTGGCCTGGGTCAGGTTGCACCCGGCCGGCACGCTGCGGGTCAGCCACACGTTGCCGCCGATGGTCGAACCCTTGCCGATGGTGATCCGCCCGAGAATCGTCGCGCCGGCGTAAATCACCACGTCGTCCTCGACGATCGGGTGGCGTGGATGGCCCTTCTGCAACTGGCCGTCTTCGTCTGCCGGGAAGCGCTTGGCGCCGAGGGTCACCGCCTGATAGATCCTGACGCGCTCGCCGATGATCGCGGTCTCGCCGATTACCACGCCGGTCCCGTGATCGATAAAGAAACTGCGGCCGATCTGCGCGCCCGGGTGAATATCGATGCCGGTCGCCGAGTGGGCGATTTCCGAACTGATCCGCGCCAGCAGCGGCAGGCCTGCGCGATACAAATGGTGCGCGAGACGATGGTGGATCACCGCCAGAATCCCCGGATAGCACAGCAGCACTTCATCGACGCTGCGCGCCGCCGGATCGCCGTGGTAGGCGGCCAGCACATCGGTGTCGAGCAGACTGCGCAGGCCCGGCAGCGCCAGAGCGAAATCCTGAATGATCCGGATGGCCTGCGCCTCGACTTCGCTGTCATCCCGGGCGCTGTGGCGGGCGACGTAACGCAGTTCGAGTCGTGCCTGGGCCAGCAATGCATTCAATGCAACATCGAGGGTGTGACCGATGTAAAAATCCTCGCTCTCTTCACGCAGATCCACCGGCCCCAGACGCATCGGGAACAACGCGCCGCACAGGGCTTCGAGAATCTGCGCCATCGCATCACGGGACGGCAGTTCGCGCCCGCCCTGCTCGCCGCTGGCGCGGCCATTTTGCGCACGCCACTGATCCCGCGCGGTACGCAGCTGGCTGACGATGGTCTGCAATTGCCAATGGCTGGAACGCTCGCTCACGGTAAAGACTCCTCACGGGCGGCCGGACTGTCTGGCCGCGTCAACGGCCACTACTTTACGGCAACGCCCCGGAGGCGAATTAAGAACCGATAGTGCTGGCCTAAGCACATTTGGCTATAAGCGATTGGCGGTTGCCCCGGTAAATCGGCGTGCCTATAGTCCTGTGATCTTCCTCCGCCAGTACGGACTCATGATTAAACAACAGCTGGACCGCTTTAAGCGCCTCGACCTGCTTGGCCAACCGACCCCACTGGAAAAACTCGAGCGCCTGTCCAACTGGCTCGGTCGCGACGTCTACATCAAGCGTGATGACCTGACGCCGCTGGCCATGGGCGGCAACAAGCTGCGCAAGCTCGAATACCTCGCCGCCGATGCCATCGCCCAAGGCGCCGACACCCTGATCACCGCCGGCGCACTGCAATCGAACCACGTCCGCCAGACTGCTGCGCTGGCCGCGAAACTGGGCCTGGGCTGCGTGGCCCTGCTGGAAAACCCGCTGGGCACCGACGACGCCAATTACACCGGCAACGGCAACCGCCTGCTGCTGGACCTGTTCGACACCAAGGTCGAGCTGGTCGACAACCTCGACAACGCCGACGAACAACTGGCCGCCCTCGCCGTGCGCCTGCGCAGCAACGGCAAGAAGCCGTATCTGGTGCCGATCGGTGGCTCCAACGCCATCGGTGCACTGGGTTACGTACGCGCCGGCCTGGAACTGGCGCAGCAGATCGAGGACACCGGCCTGCAATTTTCTGCCGTGGTCCTGGCTTCGGGCAGCGCCGGTACGCACAGCGGCCTGGCACTGGCCTTGAGCGAAGTGCTGCCGCAACTGCCGGTGATCGGCGTGACGGTTTCGCGCAGCGAAGAAGATCAGCGCCCGAAAGTTCAGGGTCTGGCCGAACGCACCGCCGATCTGTTGGGCGTGGCGTTGCCGGAGAGTTTCAAGGTCGAGCTGTGGGACGAATACTTCGGCCCGCGTTACGGCGAGCCGAATGCCGGGACGCTGGCGGCGGTGAAACTGCTGGCCAGCCAGGACGCCGTGCTCCTTGATCCGGTCTACACCGGCAAGGCGATGGCCGGGTTGCTCGACGGCATCGGGCGCGGGCGTTTCGACGACGGCCCGATCATTTTCCTGCACACCGGCGGTGCCCCGGCGTTGTTTGCCTACAAGGATTTTCTGTAAGCCTGAGCGCGTTCCCGCGCCCTGCGTGGGAACGCTAAGCACCGGCCCGAGTAAATATTCATTAAATGCATAACAAATTGAAAATTCATTATTTTCCATTCTAAAAGAACAGTCTTATAGTCTCGCCGCAGGCGAATATCGCGAGAGACGCATAAGCTGCTTTAAGGCAGGATAGCGCTGTCGTCCAATTCCCGGATTCGCCAACTTTCCTTAAGCGTCTTCCATAAGAAAACACAGGGGCTTGTCATGATTCTTTCCGCACTACGTCGAAATCTGCTGGTAGGTTCGCTGGGCCTGGCGCTGAGCGCCGGTCTGATCAGCAGCGCCGTTGCCGGTGAGCAACTGCAACAGATCAAGGACAAAGGCGTTATCAACGTCGGCCTGGAAGGCACTTACCCACCGTTCAGCTTCGTCGATGCCGACGGCAAACTGTCCGGCTTCGAAGTCGAGCTGTCCGAAGCCCTGGCGAAGAAGCTGGGCGTGAAGGCCAAGATCCAGCCAACCAAGTGGGACGGCATCCTTGCCGCGCTGGAATCCAAGCGTCTGGACGTTGTAGTCAACCAGGTGACCATCTCCGACGAGCGCAAGAAGAAGTATGACTTCTCCGAGCCGTACACCATCTCCGGCATTCAGGCGCTGGTGCTGAAGGACAAGGAAGCCGCGCTGAACATCAAGACCGCCGCCGACCTGTCCGGCAAGAAAGTCGGCGTGGGCCTGGGCACCAACTACGAGCAGTGGGTCCGCGCCAACGTGCCGGGTGCCGACGTGCGTACCTACGACGATGATCCGACCAAGTTCGCCGACCTGAACAACGGCCGTACCGACGCGATTCTGATCGACCGTCTGGCCGCCCTCGAGTACGCCAAGAAAGCACCGAAAACCGTAGCGGCCGGTCAGGCGTTCTCCCGTCAGGAATCCGGTATCGCCCTGCGCAAAGGCGAGCCTGAGCTGCTGGCGGCCGTGAACAAGGCCCTCGACGAGCTGCGTGCCGACGGGACCCTGGCCAAGATCTCGGAAAAGTACTTCCAAGCTGACGTCACCAAATAATGGAAGCAGCTTTCCAACTCGCACTGGACTCCGCGCCCTTTCTGCTCAAGGGCGCGTACTACACGGTAGTCCTCAGCCTCGGCGGCATGTTTTTCGGCCTGCTGCTGGGCTTTGGCCTGGCGCTGATGCGCCTGTCGCGTTTCAAATCGGTCAGCTGGCTGGCCCGCATCTACGTGTCGTTCTTTCGCGGCACGCCGTTGCTGGTGCAGCTGTTCGTGATCTATTACGGCCTGCCGCAACTGGGGCTGGAACTCGACCCGCTGCCGGCAGCCCTGATCGGCTTTTCGCTGAACATGGCCGCCTATGCCTGTGAAATCCTGCGTGCCGCGATCGGCTCCATCGAACGTGGTCAGTGGGAAGCAGCTGCAAGCATCGGCATGACCCGTGCGCAGACCCTGCGCCGGGCCATCCTGCCGCAAGCCATGCGCACAGCGTTGCCGCCGCTGGGCAACAGCTTCATTTCACTGGTCAAGGACACCGCACTGGCCGCCACCATTCAGGTGCCGGAGCTGTTCCGTCAGGCACAACTGATTACCGCCCGGACTTTCGAAGTCTTCACCATGTATCTTGCCGCCGCGCTGATCTACTGGATTCTGGCCACAGTGCTGTCGCACTTCCAGAACAAGCTGGAAGAGCGGGTCAATCGGCACGACCAGGAGTCCTGACCCCATGATTGTCGTGGAAAAACTGACAAAGCAGTTCAAGGGTCAAGTCGTGCTCAACGGCATCGATCTTGAAGTGAAGGAAGGCGAGGTCGTGGCCATCATCGGCCCCAGCGGCTCGGGCAAGACCACGTTCCTGCGCTGCCTGAACTTCCTCGAACAACCCACCAGTGGCCGGATCAAGGTCGGCGATATCGAGATCGATACCGGTCGTCCCTTGAACCAGCAGCAGAATCTGGTGCGCACCCTGCGCCAGCATGTGGGCTTCGTGTTCCAGAACTTCAACCTGTTCCCTCACCGCACCGCCCTGGAAAACGTCATCGAAGGCCCGATCGTGGTCAAGAAGACGCCCCGTGACGCAGCCATTGCCCTGGGCAAGAAGCTGCTGGCCAAGGTCGGCCTGGCGGGCAAGGAAGACGCCTATCCACGGCGCCTGTCCGGCGGCCAGCAACAGCGCGTGGCGATTGCCCGGGCGCTGGCGATGGAGCCGGAAGTGATCCTGTTCGACGAGCCTACATCGGCCCTCGACCCGGAACTGGTAGGTGAAGTACTGGCGACCATTCGCGGTCTGGCCGAAGAAAAACGCACCATGGTTATCGTGACCCACGAAATGGCGTTCGCCCGTGACGTGGCCAACCGTGTGGTGTTTTTCGATAAAGGCGTGATCGTCGAACAAGGTGAAGCCAAGGCGCTGTTCGCCAATCCGAAAGAAGAACGCACACGACAGTTTCTCAGCAAGTTTCGCAACAACGGCTGAGAACTTCGCCTGCATCCTCACTCACTTCCATGGATGGAAGTAGTGTTTTCCCCGACATAAAAATTACTCTCAAAACATAAACTACCCATCCCTTGCAAAGGCAGTACATATATATGTCCTGCAACAACTTCCTGCGCATAAAATTCGCCGCACTCTGATTCTTTGCTTCAGCAGAACGAACAGTCAAACACGCTGAAAACCGCGAAAACCTGTAGCCTCTTTCCCTTTCCTGCCTAGTCCGACTGCTATAACAACGTAGGAACCTTCTGATTAATCCGTAATTCACGGATTAACTAAACCACTCGCTTGACACCTCTTCCGGCGAACTCTTATCTAGTCGTCAACCGGCACACGCTAGTTCAACAAGACACTTTCAAACTTGTACGCAACTCCTAAGTTTTATTGCCGATTAATTCACGCCATTCGTTCTTTCAGATACGGACTTCGCTGCAAGGCTTCAAGGAGAGAAACCGATGACCTGCATTTCAAACATCCCGCTACTGCCACCACCGACCCTGGAGCAAACCCACGGGACTGGAATCAACCTCATGGCGGCCGCCATCCTGTCGGTCGAAATCGGACCTTATGACGATATGGACAGCGGCGATCTGATCGAGCTGTTCTGGGATGACTGCTATGTCGCTTCCCGTGTGCTGACTGCCGGCGATATCGGAAGCACGGTCAGCCTCAGGGTGCCGGAGAGTTTCATCGTCAACGGTTCACCCTGCGTGCACTATCGGGTCATGCAGGTCGGGAGGAACCCGGTGCTGTCGGCCGGCGCCCGGTTCCAGGTGAAGCTCGACTGCCCGGGCGGGCAATTCGCAACAGGCAGCGCAGAGGAAAACCAGTATCTGCTGCCGGTCAGCCTGCCAGACGTCATCCGCCGGCGTGGGGTCAACCCGAGTCAGATCAAGCGCGGCGTCCCCCTGACCATCGAGCCCTACCTGAACATGGCCGAGGGTGACGAAATCACCCTGCGCTGGGGCGACGCACGAATGGATCTGCCCCCTGTCACGCAAGCCGATGTCGGCCAGGGAATCCAGGTCTGGGTGCCACCGGCAGTCATCGTCGAAGCGGGCGAAGACCTGCGGCTTGACGTGACCTATTGCATCATCGACCGGGTCGGCAACAACTCGCGCTGGGCGCCGTCCCGCACCCTGAAGATTGGCTGCGTGAATCCTTATCTGAAAGCACAGCCGAGGCGGGCTCCCATGGCTGCGGAGCGCAAAGCCAGGTGAGCTTTCGATCTTCTATATATATTCCTAAAAGTTAGTTTATTTAAATTTTATACGCGCTTAGGGTATATGAACCGGACCACCGGACATTCTTTCGTTCGCCGCACTTTTGCGGCGTTTTTCATGAGATGTGAGGTAGGTAACATGGTCCGGAACCCAATCACCCCAGTGCAGATCGCCAGGGCATTGCGTGCAGCCAAGGAGTGGCACTGATGTCCAGTCTGGCAGACGCAAACGTCCAGAGTGACCTGGACATCGCCCCGTTGTTGTTGCCCGCGCAAGTGCTGCGCAACGACGCTCAAGCCATCAAGGCTGCACATGAACTGGCGCAAGTCGCCCGCGTACACGCCGCCAAACGCGACCGTCAGCGCAAGCTGCCGTGGGCGGAAATCGAGCAGTTCACCCGCAGCGGCCTGGGCAGCATCGCGATTCCGCGCGAGTACGGCGGGCCGCAGGTTTCCTTCGTCACCCTGGCCGAGGTGTTCGCGATCATTTCCGCGGCCGACCCGGCGTTGGGACAAATCCCGCAGAACCAGTTCGGCATCATCAACCTGATCCTCGGCAGCGCCACCGAAGCGCAGAAACAGCAACTGCTGCAGAGCGTGCTCGAAGGCTGGCGCATCGGTAACGCCGGGCCGGAGCGCGGCACCAAGGACACCCTGGAACTGAAAGCGCGCATCACCGCCGACGGCGACGACTACGTGATCAACGGCCAGAAATTCTACTCCACCGGCGCCCTCTTCGCTCACTGGGTCGCGGTCAAGGCACTCAACGATGACGGCAGGCAAGTGCTGGCCTTTGTCCGCCGTGGCACGCCGGGATTGCGCATCGTCGATGACTGGTCGGGTTTCGGCCAGCGCACCACCGCCAGCGGCACGATCCTGCTGCACAACGTGCGGGTCGATGCAGGCCTCGTGGTGGATAACTGGAAGATCAACGAAAAGCCCAACACCCAGGGCGCGGTTTCGCAGCTGATTCAAGCGGCCATCGACGCCGGCATCGCCCATGGCGCCATCGATGACGCCATCGAATTCGTCAAGACCCGCGCCCGGCCGTGGATCGACGCCAAGGTCGAGCGGGCCAGTGACGATCTCTACGTGATCGCCGACATCGGCAAACTGAAAATCGAACTGCACGCCGCCGAAGCGCTGCTGCGCAAGGCCGGGCAAGTGCTGGATCAGGTACACGCTGCACCGCTGACTGCCGAGTCCGCCGCCCGCGCCTCGATTGCCGTGGCCGAAGCCAAGGTACTGACCACCGAGATCTCGCTGCTGGCCAGCGAAAAGCTCTTCGAACTGGCCGGCAGCCGCGCCACCCTCGCCGAATTCAACCTCGACCGCCACTGGCGCAACGCCCGGGTGCACACCCTGCACGACCCGGTGCGCTGGAAATACCACGCGGTCGGCGCTTACCGCCTGAACGGAAAACTTCCGGCTCGCCATTCCTGGATCTGACGACCAGAACACTTTTGACCAGATCTCTGGAGAAACACATGACTCTTTCCCATCCCGTCGCGGTCATCACCAGCGACGAGCAAGCCCTGATCGTCGCCAGCGACCTGGCCGAAGATTTCCAGCGCGACAGCAACCTGCGCGACCGCGAACGCCGCCTGCCGCTGCCGGAGCTCGACGTGTTTTCCCGCTCCGGCCTGTGGGGCATCAGCGTGCCCAAGGAGTACGGCGGTGCCGGTGTGTCCAACGTGACCCTGGCCAAAGTCATCGCCCTGATCGCCCGGGCCGATGGCTCGCTGGGGCAGATTCCGCAGAACCATTTCTATGCCCTAGAAGTGCTGCGGGTGAACGGCAGCCACGAGCAAAAACAACGTCTGTACGCCGAAGTCCTTGCTGGTCAGCGCTTCGGCAACGCCTTGGCAGAACTGGGCACCAAGACTGCCCACGACCGCGTCACCAGCCTCAAACGTGACGGCAGCGGCTATCGCATCAACGGCCGCAAGTTCTATGCAACCGGTGCGATTTACGCGCAGCGCATCCCGACTTCAGTGGTCGATGAACACGGCGTGCAGCAACTGGCCTTCGTCCCTCGCGACAGCAAAGGCCTGACCGTGATCGACGACTGGAGCGGCTTCGGCCAGCGCACCACCGGCAGCGGTTCGGTGGTATTCGAAGACGTGTATGTCGCCGCCGAAGATGTCATTCCGTTCCAGAGCGCTTTCGAGCGTCCGACCACCGTCGGCCCGCTGGCGCAGATTCTTCACGCCGCCATCGACACCGGCATCGCCCGCGCCGCCTACGAAGATGCGCTGCACTTCGTGCGCAGCAAGACCCGGCCGTGGATCGATTCGGGCAACGACAAAGCCACCGAAGACCCGCTGACCCTCAAGAGCTTCGGCCACCTGAGCATTCGTCTGCACGCCACCGAAGCCTTGCTCGAACGCGCCGGCGAAATCCTCGATGCAGCCCAGGCCGAGACCAACGCCGAGACCGTTGCGGCAGCCTCGATTGCCGTCGCCGAAGCACGAGCGATCAGCACCGAAATCTCCCTGGCCGCCGGCAGTACCCTGTTCGAACTGGCCGGCAGCCAGGCCACCCTGATCGAGCACGGCCTCGACCGCCACTGGCGCAACGCTCGGGTGCACACCCTGCACGACCCGGTGCGCTGGAAGTATCACGCGGTGGGCAATTACTACCTCAACGATGAAAACCCTCCGCTGCGAGGGACCATCTGATGAGCAAGAAAAAGATCCTGCTCAATGCGTTCAACATGAATTGCATCGGCCACATCAACCACGGGTTGTGGACCCATCCACGGGACACCTCGACCCGATACAAGACCATCGAGTACTGGACCGAACTGGCGCAACTGCTGGAGCGTGGGCTGTTCGACGGGCTGTTCATCGCCGACATCGTCGGTGTGTACGACGTCTATCAGAACTCGGTGGACGTCACGCTGAAAGAGTCGATCCAGTTGCCGGTCAACGATCCGCTATTGCTGGTGTCGGCCATGTCTGCCGTGACGAAAAATCTGGGGTTCGGCCTGACCGCCAACCTCACCTACGAGCCGCCGTATCTGTTCGCCCGGCGCATGTCGACCCTCGATCACCTGAGCCGTGGGCGGGTGGGCTGGAACATCGTCACCGGTTATCTGGACAGCGCCGCCAAGGCCATGGGCCTGAGCGAGCAAGTCGAGCATGACAGGCGTTACGACCAGGCCGACGAGTACCTCGAAGTGCTCTACAAACTCTGGGAAGGCAGCTGGGAAAACGATGCGGTGCTCAACGACCCACAGCAGCGGATCTACGCGCAGCCGGACAAGGTGCACAAGGTCGAGCACAAGGGCGAGTTTTATCAGGTCGAGGGGTATCACCTGTGCGAGCCGTCGCCGCAGCGTACGCCAGTGCTGTTCCAGGCCGGCAGTTCGGAGCGCGGTCTGCTGTTCGCCGGGCGTCATGCCGAGTGCGTGTTCATCAGCGGCCAGAACAAGCCGTCGACCAAGGTGCAGGTGGACAAGGTCCGCGCCAGCGCCGTCGAAGCGGGTCGAAAGCCCGAGGACATCAAGGTGTTCATGGGCCTGAACGTGATCGTCGGCGAGACCGAGGAAGCGGCCTGGGCCAAGCACGCCGAATACCTGAGCTACGCCAGTGCCGAAGCGGGCGTGGCGCATTTCTCGGCGTCCACCGGGATCGACTTTTCCCGGTACGAAATTGACGAACCAATCCAGTACGTCAAGAGCAACGCGATCCAGTCCGCCACCAAGAACCTGCAGAACAACGACTGGACCCGGCGCAAGTTGCTCGACCAGCACGCCCTCGGCGGGCGCTACATCACCGTGGTCGGCTCGCCGCAGCAGGTGGCGGATGAACTGGAATCGTGGATCGCCGAAACCGGCCTCGACGGCTTCAACCTGACCCGCATCGTCACCCCGGAAAGCTATGTGGATTTCATCGATCTGGTGATTCCGGAGCTGCAACGGCGCGGCTCGTACAAGACCGCGTACGACACCGGCAGCCTGCGGGAAAAACTGTTTCACAACGAAGCGCATCTGCCGCAGCAACACACCGGCGCCCACTACCGACACACCTCCTCGCACTGACTGGAAGACCACTATGACCAAGAAGCTCCTGTCCCACCCAGTCAAAGCACTGGCCCTGGCCTTCGGCCTGTTCAGCTCGCCGGTGTTCGCCGACGACGCGCCGTTGAAAATCGGCACCACCGCCGCCTTCGCGATCCCGCTGGAAGCGGCCGTCGAAGAGGCTTCCAAACAAGGCCTGAAAGTCGAGCTGGTGGAGTTCACCGACTGGATCGCGCCGAACGTCAGCCTCGCCGCCGGCGACATCGACGTGAACTACTTCCAGCACATCCCGTTCCTGGAAAACGCCAAGGCCGCCTCCGGTTTCGACCTGGTGCCGTTCGCCCCGGGGATCATCAACAACGTCGGCCTGTACTCGAAAAAATACAAAAGCTTCGACGAGCTGCCGGAAGGCGCCAGCGTCGCCATCGCCAACGACCCGATCAACAGCGGACGCGGCCTGCAACTGCTGGCCAAGGCCGGTCTGATCACGCTGAAACCGGGCGTCGGCTACAAGGCCACCGAAGACGATATCGTCGCCAACCCGAAGAAGATCAAGATCCTGCAGGTCGAAGCCGTGCAACTGGTGCGCGCCTACGATGATGCCGATCTGGTCCAGGGTTATCCGGCCTACATCCGTCTGGCGAAGACTTTCGACGCCGGCTCCGCCCTGCTGTTCGACGGCCTCGACCATAAGGAATACGTGATCCAGTTCGTGATCCAGCCCAAGAGCAAAACCGATCCGCGCCTGATCAAGTTCGTCGACATCTACCAGCATTCGCCGGCCGTTCGCGCCGCGCTGGACAAGGCCCACGGCAAGCTGTACCAGGCCGGCTGGGAAAGCTGAGGATGACCGCTGCCATCCAACGGCGACTGGATCTTCCAGAGCCACCCGCGCTTGCGCAACGCACCGAACTGCATCCCGAGCTGAACCGCGCCCATGTGCGTTTCGTCGGGCTCGGCAAGACCTACGACGGCAAACAAGGCCCGGTCGCCGCCCTGCAAGGCATCGACCTGGCGATCCAGCGCGGTGAAGTGTTCGGCATCATCGGCCGCAGCGGCGCCGGCAAGTCGTCGCTGATCCGCACCATCAACCGCCTCGAACAACCGACCTCGGGTCGGGTGCTGATCGATCAGGTGGACATCGGCGAGTACGACGAGAATCGCCTCGTCGCCCTGCGCCGACGAATCGGCATGATCTTCCAGCACTTCAACCTGATGTCGGCAAAAACGGTGTGGCAGAACGTCGAACTGCCACTGAAAGTCGCCGGCGTTCCGAAGGAACAGCGGGAGAAGAAGGTTCGCGAACTGCTGGAACTGGTGGGCCTGCAAACCAAGCACAAGGCGTATCCGGCGCAGCTGTCCGGTGGGCAGAAACAGCGCGTCGGCATTGCCCGCGCGCTGGTGCACGACCCGGACATTCTGCTCTGTGACGAAGCCACTTCGGCGCTGGATCCGGAAACCACCCAGTCGATCCTCGGCCTGCTGCGCGAGATCAACAAACGCCTGGGCCTGACCATCGTGCTGATCACCCACGAGATGGCGGTGATCCGGGAAATCTGCGACCGCGTCGTCGTGCTGGAACATGGCCGCATCGTCGAACAGGGCCCGGTCTGGGAAGTGTTCGGCAATCCGCAGCATGAGGTCAGCCAGACCTTGCTCGCGCCGTTACAACACGCTTTGCCAGAAGAATTGCAAAGCCGTTTGCAGGCACAACCGTCGTCGTCCGATGCGTCCGTGGTGCTGCGTTTACAGTTCACTGGCAGCCAGCAGGACGAACCGGATCTGGCTGCACTGTTCGCCGCACTCGGTGGCCGGGTGAAATTGCTCCAGGGCGGCGTGGAACGGATTCAGGGCCACGCGCTCGGGCAACTGTTGCTGGCGGTGGCGGGATCAAAACTGAACGCCGAGGAGCTGCGTCAGCGCGCCAGCCAGTGGGCACAACGCACGGAGGTGTTGGGTTATGTGGTTTGATCGCTTGCTGCAGGGTTTCATCGACACGTTTCTGATGGTCGGCGTGTCGTCTCTGATCGCGTTGCTCGCCGGGATTCCCATGGCGGTGATTCTGGTCACCAGCGACAAGGGCGGCATCTACCAAGCGCCGGTGCTCAATCGCGCGCTGGGTGCGTTCGTGAACCTGTTTCGCTCGATTCCGTTCCTGATTTTGATGGTCGCGCTGATTCCGTTCACCCGGCTGATCGTCGGCACCACGTACGGTGTGTGGGCGGCCGTTGTGCCGCTGACCATCGCGGCTACGCCGTTTTTCGCGCGGATCGCCGAAGTGAGCCTGCGCGAAGTCGACCATGGCTTGATCGAAGCCGCGCAAGCCATGGGCTGCCGGCGCTGGCACATCATCTGGCACGTGTTGTTGCCCGAAGCATTGCCGGGCATCGTTGGCGGTTTCACCATCACCCTGGTGACGATGATCAACTCATCGGCGATGGCTGGCGCAATTGGCGCCGGCGGTCTGGGCGACATCGCTTATCGCTACGGCTATCAACGCTTCGACAGCCAGATCATGCTGACCGTGATCGTGCTGCTGGTGGCGCTGGTGGCGGTGATTCAACTGGGCGGCGACCGTCTGGCGCGAGGGTTGAACAAGCGCTGAATTGCATGGCGTATAGTCGGCAACATCCTTTGCCAGCGCAGTCCGACCATGAAACAGACGCCTATCGATCTGGAACAGATCACCTCCACTACTCTCGGCCACTACAACTCGGTGGCCGAGGATTTTCGTGAAGGCACCCGCGACCACGATGTCAGCCAGAACATCGACGCCCTGCTGCGGCATATTCAGGCTGAAGCGCCGTTTTCCATTCTCGATTTCGGCTGTGGGCCGGGGCGGGATTTGCAGACCTTCACACGGATGGGTCACATCGCCGTCGGCCTCGACGGTGCGGAAAAATTCGCGCAGATGGCCCGGGAGGACAGTGGCTGTGAAGTGTGGTGCCAGGATTTTCTGAAGCTGGATCTGCCGGCAGCACGCTTCGACGGGATCTTCGCCAACGCGGTGCTGTTCCATGTGCCGTTGCAGGAATTGCCACGGGTTTTGAAGCAGTTGCACGGGACACTGAAACCGGGTGGTGTGCTGTTCAGCTCCAATCCACGCGGGGACAATCGTGAGGGCTGGAACGGGCCGCGCTATGGCTCATATCACGACCTGGAGGCGTGGCGCGGGTTGCTGACCGCTGCCGGGTTCGTCGAGCTGGAGCATTACTACCGGCCGGCGGGGCTGCCGCGTGAACAGCAGCCATGGCTGGCGAGTGTCTGGCGCAAGATCTGACTCCCCTCATCCAAGGGTGAGGGAGCTTTTGATCTAGTTTTTCTTTGGCTCGCGAATCTTGTACCAGGCCACATACAGCGCCGGCAGGAACAGCAGCGTCAGCAACGTCGCTACCACAATCCCGCCGATCATCGCGTAGGCCATCGGCCCCCAGAACACTTCCCGGGCGATAGGGATCATGCCCATGCTCGCCGCCGCAGCGGTCAGCAGAATCGGCCGGCGCCGGTGCTCGGTCGCTTCCACCACCGCATCCCAGGGCGAGTAGCCCTTGTGCTCGAACTCCTCGATCTGCGTCACGAGGATCACCGAGTTGCGGATGATGATGCCGATCAGCGCCAGAATCCCGAGGATCGCCACGAAGCCCATCGGCGTGCCGGTCGGCACCAGCGCCAGCACCACGCCGATCAGCCCCAGCGGCGCGACACTCGCCACAAGGAACAGCTTCTGCACGCTGTGCAGCTGGATCATCAGGAAAGTCGCCATCAGGAACAGCATCAGCGGCAAGACCTTGGCAATCGGCCCTTGGGCCTTGCCGCTCTCCTCGACCGTACCGCCGGTGGCGACCTTGTAACCCACCGGCAGTTTGGCGGCGAAGTCATCGATGGTCGGTTTGAGGACTTTCACCAGATCGGTCGGCTGGATTTCGTCGCGCACCGAAGCCTTGATGGTGATGGTCGGCAGACGGTCGCGACGCCACACCAGCGGCTGCTCCAGTTCATAACGCACGGTGGCGAAGGCCAGCAGCGGAATCGATGTGCCGTTGGGCGTGACGATCTGCAGGTTCTGCAGGGTTTCCGGTGTGCCGCGCTCGGAATCCACCGCCCGCCCGACCACGTTGACCAGGTAGATATCGTCATCGACCTGGGTCAGCGGCGAGCCACTGACAATGCTGTTCATCAGGTTGGCCACATCCTCCGAGGACAGGCCGAGCTGCCGCGCCTTGTCCTGGGCGATGTCGATGCGCAGGACTTTGCCGGGCTCGTTCCAGTCGTAAATGATCTCGCCGATGTGCGGGCTCTTGTCCAGTTCGGTGGCGAGGTCGATGGCGTGCTTGCGCACCTGATCGATGTCCTTGCCGCTGACCCGGTACTGAATCGGCCGGCCCACCGGCGGGCCCATTTCCAGGGCCTGCACGTAACTGCCGATGCCGACGAAGTCCTGGCGCAGGCGATCTCGCAGGCGCTGGCTCAAGGCTTCCCGGGCCTTGAAGTCTTTGCTGACGATCACCAGTTGCGCGTAGTACGGGTTCTGCAGTTGCTGATCCAGCGGCAGGTAGAAACGGATCGCACCCTGGCCGATGTAAGTGCTCCAGCGCACGATGTCCGGGTCGCCCTTGAGCGTGGCTTCGAGCTTGTCGACGGCCTTGCGGGTTTCATCGATCGAGGCATTTTGCGGCAGGTTCAGGTCGACCAGGATTTCCGGGCGGTCGGAAGACGGGAAGAACTGGTTCTGCACAAAGCGCATGCAAAACACCGAGAGCACAAAGCACAGCACAGTGATGCCGATGCACCACCAGCGGTTGCGCATCGACCACAGCAACCCGTGATTGAACGCGCGCCCGATACGCCCCGGCTCGGCTTCGTGGGGCTTCACGTTGGTGCTGAGAATGTGCACGCCGATCACCGGCGCGAAGAACACCGCCACGATCCACGACACGATCATCGCCACCGCGATCACCGCAAACAACGTGTAGGTGTACTCACCGGCGGAGCTGGCGTTGAGACCGATAGGCACGAAACCGGCCACGGTCACCAGCGTACCGGTGAGCATCGGGAATGCCGTGGAGGTGTAGGCGAACGTCGCCGCCTGCTCCTTGGTCTCGCCCATTTCCAGCCGCGTGACCATCATTTCCACGGTGATCATCGCGTCGTCCACCAGCAGCCCGAGGGCGATGATCAGTGCTCCGAGGGAAATCCGCTGCATGGTGATGCCGCTGTACTCCATGTAGACGAAGACCATGGCCAGCACCAACGGGATCGAGCACGCCACCACCAGCCCGGCCCGCACGCCGAGGCTGATAAAGCTCACCACCAGCACGATGATCACCGCTTCGAACAGCGCGCTGGTGAAACCGCCGACGGCTTCTTCCACCACCACCGCCTGATCGGAAACGGTGTGCACACCAACGCCCACCGGCAAGTCGGCGGTGAGTTGATCGATGCGCGCATGCAGTGCTTTACCGAAAGCCTGGACGTTGCCGCCCTTCTGCATGGCGATTGCCAGGCCGATGGCCGGCTTGCCGTCGAAGCGGAATTCCGGGGTCGCCGGGTCGACGTAGCCACGGCTGATTTCAGCGATGTCGGCCAGACGATAGAAGCGGTCATTGAGTTTGAGATTGACCTCGGCCAGATCCTTTTCCGAGGCGAACTGCCCGGAGGTTCTCACCGAAATCCGCTCGGGCCCGGCCTCGATCACACCCGCCGGGGTCACGGCGTTCTGCGATTGCAGGCTTTGCACCACTTGCCGCTGATCGATGCCCAGCGCCGCCAGTTTGCGGGTGGAGAAGTTCAGATAGATCACTTCATCCTGCTGGCCGACCATCTCGATCTTGCCCAGCCCCGGCACGTTGCGAATCTCGGCGCGCGCCTGTTCCACATAGTCGCGCAGTTGCCGCATCGTCAGGCCGTCGGCGGTAAACGCATAGACCGAGCCGAACACGTCACCAAACTCATCGTTGAATCCCGGCCCTTGAATTCCCTGGGGAAACTGGCCGCGAATGTCGTCGATTTTCTTGCGCACCTGGTACCAGATTTCCGGAATGTCCTTGGCGCTGGTGGTGTCGCGCAGGTACACGTAGACCGTGGATTCTCCGGGGCGCGTGTAGCTTTTCACATAGTCGAGGGAATCGAGTTCCTCGAGTTTTTTCTCGATGCGGTCGGTGACCTGTTTGAGCGTTTCCTCCTGGGTCGCGCCCGGCCATTTGGTCTGGATCACCATGGTCTTGATGGTGAACGACGGGTCTTCCTCGCGCCCCAGATTGAAGTACGAGAACACCCCCATCAGCAGCCCGACGAACATCAGGTACCAGACGAACGACTGATGCTTGAGGGCCCATTCGGAGAGATTGAAAGACCCTTTCATTGACTGTCCTCGTCGAGTTTCACGGCTTGTCCGGGTTTGAGGCTGTTGACGCCGGCGCTGACCACACGCTCGCCGGACTTGACCCCGCCGGCCAGCACCACGGTGCTGTCGGTACGGCTGGTCACGCTGACGTCGCGCGGGGCAACGGTTTTGCTTTGCGGGTCGATCACCCAGATTCGGGTTTTGCCGTCGGCCTCCTGCAAGGCTGTCGCGGGCAATTCGATTCGCGGTTTGATCGCCGAACTGAGGGTCACGCTGATTGCCGTGCCGAGACGGAAGCCCGGTGGCGTGCTGGCCAGGGTCAGGCGTGCGCGGCGGGTGCGCGTGGCGCTTTGTGCCTGAGGTTCGATTTCCCGGATGACGGCGGTGGTGTTGATGCTCGGATCGAGTTGCGCGGCCACCAGAAACACCACGTCGCTGGGGATCTGATCGACCAGCGTGTCCGGCAGATCGATCACCGCTTCCTTGATGTCCGGTTGCGCGAGCGTCACCACTTGCTGGCCGGCCGTCACCACCTGACCGGCCTCGGCGTTCCACGCGGTGACCACGGCTTTGTGGTCGGAGCGCAGTTCGGTATAGCCGAGCTGATCCTTGCTCTGATTGACCGCAGCCCGTGCCTGATCGAGAGACGCCTGGGTGGTTTTCAGGTCGGTGGTGGCGATGTCCAGTTGCGCCTGGGCACCGACCCCGCGATCAAACAGCGCCTGCTGACGCCGGGCGTTGGCCTGGGCGTTGATCAGTTGTGCTTCGACTTTCGCCAGATCGCCCTGGGCCGAACGCAGCTGGTTCTGCTGATCGGACGGGTCGAGGGTGGCGAGCAAGGTGCCCTTCTCCACCTCGGCCCCCACGTCGACGTTACGGCTGGCAATGCGCCCGCCGACACGGAAACCGGTGTTGCTCTCGTAGCGCGCCTGAATGCTGCCGGCGAAACGACCGAGGGTTTCCTCGTTCAGTGCTTCGACCTTGATCGACAACACCGGCCGCACCGGTTCGGGCGGCGGCTCGCTCTTGGAACAGGCAACCAGCAGCAGCCCGACAGACATCACCCATAAAGGCTTCATGGCTGTGCTCCCGGTTGCAGTTCCTTGTAGGTGTTCTCGGCGATTTCGACCTTCATCCCCGGATGCAGCAGCTGCCCACCGGCAACGATGACTTTTTCGCCGCCCTTGAGCCCTTCGCTGATGATCACGTGGCCGGTCAGGTAGCGGCCGACGGTGACGTTGTGCAGTTGCGCCTCACCCTTGTCGTCGACCATCCATACGGCGGGTTCGCTGATGTTCTTGGTCAGGGCCGACCACGGCAATTCCACCGCCGATTTGCCGCTGCCCTTGGCGGTGGCACTGACCACCGAACCGAGCTGCATGCCCTGGGGCAGGCTGTCGAGGGTGACCTTGACCTGCACCGTGCCGGACTGCGCCGACACTGCCGGGGTGATTTCACGCACGGTGCCGGTGGTCTTGATGGCGGGGTTGTCGAGCAGGCTGACGACGATCGAACGCTCGGCCGGCCGCTCTGCCAAAAGCGATTCGTACACGTTGAACACCGCGTCGCGGTCGCCGTCCCGGGCCAGGCTGAAGATCGGCGCCGTGGCCTGCACCACTTGGCCGACTTCGGCCTGACGCTGGGTGATGATGCCCGGTGCATCGGCGATCAGCGCGGTGTAGCTCAGCTGATCCTTGGCGTTGGCCAACTGCGCCTGGGCCGCGCTCAACGCACTCTGGCTGCTGCGCAATGCCGCTTGCGCGGAATCGTATTCGCTCTGGCTGGTGTAGCCCTTGGGCAACAGTTTTTGCTGGCGGACGAACGCGGCAGCGCTCTGCTTGACCCGCGCCTGCTCGGCCAGCACCTGGGCCTGGGCGGAATCGACGTTGGTCTGCAAGTCCTTGGGATCGAGTTTGGCCAGCACTTGTTTGGCCGAGACACGGTCACCGACATCGACCATGCGCTGGATGATCTTGCCGCCGACCCGGAACGACAATTCGGTCTGCACCCTGGCCTGAACATCGCCGGTGAGGGTCACGGATGCCGCGAAGTCCGCAGGCTTGACCTCTTGCACGAAGACCCGCGGCAAATACTCCTGGGGCGCCTTTTTTTCGCCGCAGGCGGCGAGCAAAGCGAGCAGGCCCAACAGGGCGGCTGTTTTCAATCCGGGACTCGCCATGCAGACTCCTTCCTGTGTACGAACGTGCAAGTGACGATACGACTGTGAGCTTAGAACAGGGTTCAACCTTCGTCCGGGCGATATATGCATTTATGTGCAGCAGGTATCCTGACCCGGATTCCGGAGCACCCAGGAAGGATTTTCATGCTCAAGACCCTCGCGGTGGCCAATTACCGCTCGATCAATAAATTGGTGATTCCGCTGGGTCGGCTGAACCTGATCACCGGCCCCAACGGCAGCGGTAAATCCAACCTTTACCGGGCACTGCGCCTGCTGGCGGAAACCGCTCAGGGCGGCGTGGTCAATGCACTGGCTCGCGAAGGTGGGCTGGAATCGACGTTCTGGGCCGGACCGGAAACCATCAGCCGGCGCATGCGCAACGGTGAAGTGCCAATCCAGTCCACCGTGCGCCAGAGCGTGAAACGTCTGAGGCTGGGTTTTGCCGGTGAAGATTTCAGCTATTCAATTGCGCTGGGCTTGCCCGAACCGAGCCTTTCGTTCTTTTCCCTCGACCCGGAAATCAAAAAGGAATGCATCTGGGCCGGACCGCTGTATCGTCCGGCCAGTCTGCTGGTGGACCGCAACGGGCCGATGATCCGCAGCCGCAACGGTCGCAGTTGGGATGTGCTGGCGCAACACACGCCGAACTTCGACAGCCTGTTCGATCAGGTCGGCAGCCTGCGCACTTCGCCGGAGGTGTTCCAGATGCGCGAGTTCATCCGCCGCTGGCGTTTCTACGATCACTTTCGCAGCGACGCCGACGCCCCGGTGCGCCAGCCGCAACTGGGCACGCGCACGCCGGTGCTGCATCACGACGGCCGCGATCTGGCGGCGGCGTTGCGCACCATTATCGAGATCGGTGATCCCGAGGCCTTGCAGGCGGCGATCAGTGACGCGTTTCCCGGCGCACGGTTGAACATCGCGCCGCTGGCGGGCGGACGCTTTGCCATCGAGTTCTTTCAGGAGGGCTTGTTGCGGCCATTGTCGGCGGCGGAATTGTCGGACGGCACGTTGCGTTATCTGCTGCTGGTCGCCGCACTGCTGACGCCACGCCCGCCTTCGCTGATGGTGCTGAACGAACCGGAAACCAGTCTGCATCCGGACCTGTTGCCGGCGCTGGCGCGGTTGATCATTCGCGCATCGCAGGAGTGTCAGGTGTGGGTGGTTTCACACGCACGGCGATTGATTTCGGCGTTGCAGGAAGACCCGGAATGCAATTGCATTGTGTTGGAGAAGACGTTGGGCCAGACAGGCGTTGTCGGGCAGAGGGTGCTGGATGAGCCGGCGTGGAATTGGCCTGATTAGGTGTGTCAGTTGAAGAGCCCCTCACCCTAGCCCTCTCCCGGAGGGAGAGGGAACTGATTGGGGGATGCTCAAGAATTACGCCGACCTGATCTTGCTGTACCGAATCCATAATCGACCCGGTGTTTCAGGTCGATGTAACTTGCCAGACACCTCCGTCGGCTCCCTCTCCCTCCGGGAGAGGGCTGGGGTGAGGGCGAGGGTTCACCGCGGACTATCAGACAATCACCCCTGCCACTTCCCACCTTCAACAATCACGCTCTCAGGCTTGGTGTCATCGCTTAGCTCTTTACGCACATATTGGTCATACAGCTTGAGCAGGTATTTCTCTTCACCCAACTTGGCCAGTTCGGTATTCACCCAGTCACGCAATTCGATATTGCCCTTCTTCACCGCCGGTGCAATCGGGGCTTCGGCGCCGAGTTTTTCATCCAGCACGCGGTAGCCCGGGTTCTGCTTGGCCCAGCTGAACAACACCAGATTGTCCTGGGCGTAGGCATCGCCACGGCCGTTGGCCAGGGCTTGCAGGGACTCGGAGTTTTTCTCGAATTTCAGCAGTTTCCAGTCCGGGTGGTTCTTGGTCAGCCAGATATCGGCGGTGGTGCCAGTGGTGACGATGGTGGTTCGGGTCGCCAGGTCATCCAGCTTCTTCACGTCGCTGCCCTGCGGAACCAGCGCCTGCACCGCGACCTTGAGGTTCGGATTGGTGAACTCAACCGCTTCCTTGCGCTCCGGGGTCACGGTCATGTTGGCGAGGATCAGGTCGACCTTGTCGCTTTGCAGGAACGGAATGCGGCTCGCCGGTTCCACGGCCACAAACTCGACCTTGTTTTCGTCGCCCAGCAGATCCTTGGCGAATTGCCGGCCGATGTCGGTATCGAAGCCGACATAGCGCCCCGCTTCATTGACGAAGCCGAACGGCGGTTTATCGGTGAACACGCCGACAATCAGTTTGTCGCGGGCCTTGATCTTGTCCAGGTAACCCGCCGGCGCAGTGCTTTCGCTGGCGACTTTCGGCTTGGCCGGTTCTTCGGTCTTGTTGCAGCCGGCCAGCAACGCGAGGCTGATCAGCGGGAGTGCGAATAGGGCTTTGGCAGTTTTCATGGCAGTTCCAGTTCCTTGGTTTGAGTCGTTGTGGACGAAGTCGTTGAAGGCAGGGCTTCGACGTAGGAGAACTTCTCCAGGAACTGCTGCGCGCGTGCGGTTTGCGGGTTCGTAAAGAAAAGCTCGGGCGGGTTCTGTTCGAGGATGCGCCCGGCATCCATGAACACGATGCGGTCGGCCACCGCGCGGGCGAAGGCCATTTCGTGGGTGACGATCAACAGGGTCATGCCTTCGCGGGCCAGGCCCTGAATCACTTGCAGCACTTCCTTGACCATCTCCGGATCAAGGGCGGCGGTGACTTCGTCGAAAAGCATGACTCGCGGGTTCATGCACAGCGAGCGGACGATGGCGATGCGTTGCTGCTGGCCGCCGGAAAGCTGGCGCGGGAAGGCATCGCGCTTGTCCGACAGGCCCACCCGTTCGAGCAACGCTTCGGCCTGTTGCTGCGCTTCGCGGCGTTCGCGTTTCTGCACTTTCAGCGGGCCGAGCAGCAAGTTGTCGAGCACGCTCATGTGCGGGAACAGGTGATAACTCTGGAACACCATGCCGATCTGCTGACGCACTTCGCGCCAGTCGGTGGCCTTGTCCAGCAGCTCGCGGCCGGCGAATTTCAGACTGCCGCTGTGGGCAACTTCCAGGCCATTCAGGCAACGCAGCAGGGTACTTTTTCCGCAGCCGCTGGGGCCGAGAATGACGATGACTTCGCCGGACTTCACTTGCAGGTCGATGCCCTTGAGCACCTGCTGTTCGCCGAAGAATTTGTTGAAACCCTGAAACTCGATCAATGCACTCATGCTTGCGTCCAACGCCGCTCCAGCACACGCGAGGCGGCCGACAGCGGATAGCAGATGAAAAAGAAAAACAGGAACAGCGCGCCGTAGATCAGCACCGATTCGTAAGTGCGCTCGATGATCTGCTGGCCGACCTTGATCACGTCCACCACACCAATCAGCACCGCCAGCGAACTGGTCTTGATGATCCGCGTGTAGACGTTGATGGTCGGTGGCGTCATGCGTTTCAGCGCCTGGGGAATCAGCACATAGCCGTAGAGCTGCGCCGCGTTCAGACCGATCGACAATCCCGCTTCACGCTGCCCGCGCGGCAACGAATGCAGCGCACCACGCGCCACTTCGCCGACCTCGCTGGCGCCCCACAGCGACAGCACCAGCACCGCGCACCAGAAGCTCGGCAGGCTCAGGCCAAAGAAAATCGGCAGACCGAAAAACAGCAGGTACAACCAGACCAGCACCGGGATCGCCCGGAACAGTTCCAGATAGATCCGCAGCACCGCGTTCAGCCACGTCACGTTGAGCGTGCGCAGCACACCGTAGAGCACGCCGCCGACGGTACTGATGGCAATGCTCAGGAACGAGATCGACAGGGTTTGCCCGGCGCCTTTGGCCAGTTGCGGCAACGACACCCAGAGCAGTTCAAGACCCGAACTGGCCATGCTGGAGCCTCCTTTCCAGACGGCTCAACAGCAGCGACAGCGGCAGGAACAACAACACGCAGATCAGCGTCAGCACGGCGAGCATTTCGTAGGTTTTGTAGTAGAGCGCGATGTAGCTCTTGGTGGTGTAGAGAATCTCCGGCACCGCCACGGCCGAGACCACGGTGGTCTCCTTGAGCAGGAAAATGAAATTGGCGAACAGCGACGGCAGGCTGAGGATCCCCGCTTGCGGCAGGATCACGTAGCGCAGCAACTGGCCATGGGACAGGCCGATGGAGCGGCCCGATTCAAGCTGTGCCTGGGGCACCGCATCGACGCCGGCCCGCAGCACTTCGGTGAGGTAGGCACCGCCGAGAAACGTCATGGTGATGATCGCAGCGGTGAAGCCGGAGACCTTGATCCCCAGTGCCGGCAAGGCGAAGTAGACGAAGAACAGCTGGATCAGCATCGGCGTGTTGCGCGCCAGCTCCACATACAGCCCGACCAGTTTTTGCAGGTAAGGCGTGCGGAATACCAGAATCGTCGCGTTCAGCAGCGCTACCAGCAACGAAGTGCCAATGGCGATCAAACCGACCTGCAGCGTCACGCCCACGGCTTTGAGAAACGCCGGCAACGTGCTGAGGATAAATGCGTAATCGAAGGTCATGAAACATCCTGACGCCGCTCGGTAAGCGACGGTGGTGCAGTCCATGGACAGCGGGTAGCTGTCCTGCAGGCACCGACTTTAAAGGTATAAAAAGAAGAATTTAAATACCGTTAAAGCATATTGATATCACGCAAAAAACTAATCGACGGGTTTGCCGGGAAGAAGGAGGAAGGCTATTGTCCCCAACGCTGTAGGACGGATCTTTTTTTCATAAAAGCCCTCCAAGGACGAACAGCTTTTGGCCAGACTCCCCCGGCCGAACCCATAACAAGGAAGAGAACATGGACGTAAAAGTGCCGCAGCGACTGGATCCGCAGGAAATCGTGAAATTGTTGGTGGCGTTGCGCCGGGCGTTGAAAACCGGGATAGCCTGAGCTTAAAGACACCCTCACCTGCACACACAAAAACGCCGATGACCATCACTGGCCATCGGCGTTTTCATACCTGAAGGGGTTGTGTTGCTGCGTCAGATCAGAACGCCGGCAATACCGCGCCGTTGTACTTCTTCTCGATGAACGCTTTGACTTCCGGGCTGGTCAGGGCAGCGGCCAGTTTCTTGATGGCGTCGCTGTTCTTGTTGTCTTCACGGGCGACCAGGAAGTTCACGTAAGGCGAATCCGCGCCTTCGATCACCAGGGCGTCCTTGGTCGGGTTCAACTTGGCTTCCAGCGCGTAGTTGGTGTTGATCATGTCCAGGTCGACTTCTTTCAGAACGCGCGGCAGCAGGGCCGACTCCAGTTCCTTGAACTTGAAGTTGTGCGGGTTCTTGGCGATGTCTTTCGGCGTGGCCAGAGCGTTTTTAGGATCTTTCAGTTCGATCAGGCCAGCCTTCTGCAGCAGGATCAGTGCACGACCACTGTTGCTGCCTTCGTTCGGAATGGCGATGGTGGCGCCGTCCGGCAGTTCAGCCAGAGTCTTGTACTTGCTCGAGTAGCCACCGAACGGTTCAACGTGAACGCCTTGTACGGTCACCAGGTACTTGGCCTTGTCGTCCTTGTATTTGCCCTGGTTGAAGCTGTTCAGATACGGCAGGGTCTGGAAGTAGTTGGCGTCCAGACGCTTCTCGCCCACCTGCACGTTCGGCTGAACGTAGTCGGTGAAGACCTTGATTTCCAGATCCACGCCTTCTTTGGCGAGGGTCGGCTTGATCAGTTCGAGGATCTCGGCGTGTGGGACCGGGGTCGCGGCGACCACCAGTTTTTCGCCGGCCTGGGCCAGGGAAGCAGTCAGAGCAGCCGCCAATGCGGTAAACAACAGAACCTTTTTCATGCAGTGTCCTTAGTCGAAAATCACGGTCGTCATCGACGACGGCATCAATACGTGTGCCAGCGATGTGCTACTGCTGGCGTGAGTCGGACAATACCGGGATTTTTTATTCCCGGACAATAACGTTTATTCAGCTTCATATTCCATTTTGTTCATGTTGGACAAAATGGTTACAACGCCTCGCTCAGGCTCAATAGCAATTCTTTCAATGCCTTACGTTCCTCGGCAGTCCCTTTGGCGCTGATGCTCGCCACCTGACGTTCGAACTGAACCAGCGACCCAGACACCTCGGGCAGGTTCAGGTGCTCCGGCAGGATTTCATCGCCAGTGCTCACCAGCAGCGCAAAGTGAATGACGTTTTCCAGCTCCCGGGTGTTGCCCGGCCAGCTGTGCTGCTCCAGCACCTCCTGCGCCGCTTCGCTGATCAGCGGCACCGGCAGATCCAGGCGCTGGCTGTAGATGCCAAGGAAGTACTCGGCCAGCGACAGAATGTCACCGACCCGCGCCCGCAACGCCGGCAGCTCCAGATGCCCTTCGCTGAGATAGTGATAAAGCCGCTCGTGGAATTTCCCCGCCGCCACCGCTTGCGCCAGATCGATGCTGGTCGCAGCGACCAGTCGCACGTCCACCGGGCTCGGTTGATGGGCACCTACGCGGGTGACTTCGTGGTTTTCCAGTGCCGCGAGCAACTTGGTCTGGATCGGCAGCGGCAGGTCGCCGATCTCGTCCAGGTACAAGGTGCCGCCGTTGGCCGAGCCGAACCAGCCGGCGCGACTGCTGGCTGAACCGCTGTAGCTGCCGGCTGCATAGCCGAACAATTCCGCGTCGGCATACGTCGGGCTGATCGCCCCGCAATTGACCGAGACGAACAACCCGCCGCGATCACTGGCGCGATGGATGTGGCGGGCGAGCAATTCCTTGCCGGTGCCGGTCTCCCCGCGAATCAGCACCGAGATCGAGCGCGGTGCGAGTCGGGCCATTTCCTCGCGCAACTGGCGCGAGCGTGGATCGACGAACACCAGCGCCTTGGCGCGAATGCTCAGGGGACTTTTTTCCGCATCGGGAAAGGTCAGCAACGGCTGACCGAAGGTTTCGTAACTCATGGCAGACTCCCGCCCCAAATCGCCGGGAGACGGGGGCGCTGAAGAAATAAAAGGGGTCAGGCACGACGCCGGGCGTGGTGTTCCATGCGGTTTTGCAGGCGATACAGATACGCGAACCCCTGCTCCCAGCGTTGATGCCCGGACTTCACATTGATGTGGCCGGCGCCCGCGAGAATCCCCGCCTCGGCGCCCCAGTTGCGCGCCAGTTCCAATGCACGCGGCGCACTGACGGCAGCGTCGTTGTCGGAGCTGACGACCTGACTCGGGAACGGCAGCAGGTCAGTCGGAATCGGTGCAAAGTTGCGCAGTGCCGGCACGCAAGCCGGACGCTCGACATCCGCCGGCGCAACCAGCAACGCACCGCGTACCTGACGCAGGTGCTGCAACGGTGCGGTGGCCGCCCAGTGCGCCACAGTGATGCAACCCAGACTGTGGGCGATCAGGATTACCGGTGTGCTGTCGGCGGCAATCGCCTCGGCCAGCGCCGCGACCCAGTCTTCACGACGCGGCGTCAGCCAGTCGGCCTGCTCCACCCGCGCGCTGTTCGGCAGACTGTTCTGCCAGTGGCTTTGCCAATGATCTTCTGGCGATCCTTGCCAGCCCGGCACAATCAGATAGCGGATTGATTCGTTGCGCATGGGGGAGCTCTCCTGCGTCGTGTCTGTTCCTGATCGAGTATAGGGACGGGATTTATATTCGTTAAGGAATAAGAAGCTATTTATTAAGATCTGAAACGAATATCAAGTTACAGACAAAAAAGGGGCCGCACCCTGCCAAGGAGACGGCCCCGGAAAAACGTGAAACCCTTATCGCGCAGTGATCACCGACAGTTTGGTGATGCCCGCCCGCTCAATCGATGCCATGGCTCGCGCCACTTCGCCGTAATTCACCCCGTCGTCCGCCTGCAATTGCACGCGCACTTCCGGGTCCTTGGCCTTGGCCGACTTGAGGTTGAACTCCAGCAGATCCGGCTGGATTTCGTCCTTGTTGATAAACAGTTTTCCAGCACCGTCGATGCTCACCACCAACGGGTCTTTCTGCTCGACCGGCGCCACCGCTTCGGTCTTCGGCAGGTTGATCGGTATCGCGTTTGTCAGCAGCGGCGCGGTGACGATGAACACCACCAGCAGCACCAGCATCACATCCACCAGCGGCGTCACGTTGATCTCGCTCAGCACCTCGTCGCTGTCTTGCGTGGAGAAGGCCATATCAGGACGCCTCCTTCACTTTTGTCGCGTTGCCCTGGGCCGCAGCCTTGTGCGCGGTCGGGTGGATCAGCACGCGGAACGAACTCTTTTGCGCCAGGCTGTAGAAGTCGTGGGCAAAGTCGTCCAGGTCCGCCGCCGTCAGTTTCAGACGACGCAAAAAGTAGTTGTAAACCAGCACCGCCGGCACCGCGACCGCGATCCCCACACCGGTGGCGACCAGCGCTGCACCGATGGGCCCTGCGACCGTTTCCAGGCTCGCCGAGCCCGCCGCGCTGATGCCTTTCAACGCCTCCATGATTCCCCACACCGTGCCGAACAGACCAATGAACGGCGAGGTGCTGCCAATACTCGCGACCACCGCCAGACCGGTTTCCAGCGAACGACGCTCGCGGACGATCTGCTGGCGCAAGGCGCGTTCGAGGCGATCCTGATGGTTGATCGCCTGGCTCAAGTCATTGGCCTGCGGCGCCTCGCCCACTTGAATCGCCGCATAACCGGCCTGTGCCACCCGCGCTGCAGCGCCGGGCTGGGTTTCGCTCAACTCGGCGGCAGAGTCCAGACTCGACGCCGCCCAGAAGCGCTTGTGAAATTTGCGGTCCTGCGCCTTCAACCGGCCGAACTGCAGCGCCTTGAGCAACGCCAGGCCCCAAGTGGCGACAGAGAAGACCACCAGCAGCCAGATCACCGCGCTTTCGATGGATTCCAGTGGAGATGCCAGTAACGTCATGATGTGTTCCCTCGTGTAAACATTTCGCGCGAATTTGGTTTCGGTTTAGTGAATCTTGAAATCGATGGGCACGCTGACCCAGCCGTCCTGGGCGACATCCCCCTGCTTGGCCGGCACGAAGCTCCAGCGCTTCACGGCGTCCAGCGCCGCGTCGTCGAGCTGTTGCCGGCCACTGCTTTTCTGAATCTGGATCTCGCCCGGTTTGCCACTGGCCAGTACGTGCACCCGCAGCAACACCGTGCCTTCCCAACCGCGACGCTGGGCCAGCGACGGATATTCCGGCGCCGGGTTCTTCAGGTACGCGGCGTTGGCCGAGGCCGGCGTCACCGGAGCAGGCGCCGGTGGTGCAGGTGGCGCTGGCGCGGCGACCGGAACGGCCGGTTGCGGCGGAGCCGGCGGTTGCTCGACCGCTTTGGGTGCTGGTTTCGGTACCGGTTTGGCGACCGGTTTCGGTTTGGGAATCGGCTTCGGTTTTGGTGGCGGCTTGGTTGCCAGTTCGTCTTCCACCGGCGGTGGTGGCTCGACCACAGGTGCCGGTGGCGGCGGTACAACCTCTGGCGGCGCCGGGGGTGCCGGGCGCGAAAACTCGATGGTCATCGGTGGAATTTCCGGCGGCACGATCGGCAGCGCCGGTGTCGGATGCTGGTTGATCCAGTAGATCACCGCGCCATGCACCACCAGCGCCAGAACGCCGAGCAGAATCGTTTCGCGGCGGCTCAGAATGCCCTTGGGCGCCCGCTGCAAACGCAGCTGCCCCAACGGCACGCGATGGGGCCGGCCGAGATCGACCAACTCGCCGCTCGGCGCCTGGCGCCACAGCACCTCCTGTGCACTGGCGGCGGTCTGGACATTGCCCATTGATTTACTCCCTGCGGTCTCTTTGCGTTTTTTCGCGTAGCCGATTCGCCGCTTGTTGAATCCCCCACGGCGTGATCGATGGGTCAATCATTGGGGCTGGAGGCTTATCTCCGAAAGTAATCTTTCATGTTATGAATAGATGTTTATGGAATATAAGAAACAGTCATTTCCGCCAAAGCCACGGCCCACAAGGCTTCCAGCGATTCGCCGGAATCGACATGCTTTCCCGGCATAAAAAGTATTCATCCAAGGCATCGGTTTATCGATGACCCGGGATCCGGTGACAACTAATTCCAAGGTGATAGTTGACGAACTTTTCAAGAGACAAATAAAAAGGCCGATGCATGTTTAATGCATCGGCCTTCGACTTGCAGAATTTCTTATTGCTTCACAAACTCCCCGGCCAGACCCACTACATCACCGTCAAAGTTGGTGCGCGAACCCACCGCACGAACTTTCGAGTAGTTGTGATCCGGCGAGAACAGGGTCCAGGACTGATAGCCAGTGCCGTCATTCAGAGCCGCGAAAGTAATGATCGTAGGCTGCCCGGTGCTGTTCTGGAAGTGATAGTGACCGTACGCGATGTCGTAGTTCACGCCGTTCTGGCTGAATTTTCCGCTGAAGGTGCCGTTGGAGTCGTTGCCATCGGTAATCGTCAGTTTGGCGCCAGCGTTAGCGTTTACATAGTTGCCATTAATGCTCGACATAACGAGATTTCCTTTATCGTTTGATAAGTGTCTTCCGATGAGAGCAAGTTTCCTCCTGGAAACTCACAAGACGAATCATGGCTCGACAATCAAACAATGTCCAAAGTATCAACCGACCATTTTGCGATAAGAGCTTAACCCATCGCTATTAGCTATATCAAAACGAAATTTAATTCCGTCACTTGCCCAGCGACCACTTATTTCGGTTTGCAATAGATACACCTGTTAGTTCTAACAGGTGACAGCGACCTGCCTGCCACGTTTAATCAGAGGACGCCAAGAAGGCTAAAGAAAGATGACTCCATACGTTTATCGAGGACGATTGAAATGGACATGAAAATGATCTGCCTCACCCCTTTGCTTTTGTCGCTGTCTCTACAAACAGCTACTGCAGACACCGCCATATTGCCTGACGGACAGGTCGCTATCGATCCAGTCCAGGGCCCCAGTGAAACAAAGGCGGTCGAGGTCAGAGCTGAAGTCTGGAACAAAAGCCAAGTCGCGATCAAAGTCATTCAGCCAGGCGTCGCGCCACAAACGCTCGAACCGGCAGAGTCGTACCAGAGCCAGACATACCCTGACGCCCCCATTAGCATTCAGCTGCCTGAAAATTCGGCCATCAAGTACATTACGGTCACAGCGAAAAAAGGCGCCTGCAAGGCGCCGATTTGTATTTACGTCCAGTAGACGGTTTGCTCATCAAAAATCGTAGCGACCGGTGACGCCGAGGGTGCGCGGCGTACCGAGCAGGCCTTCATAACCGCCGTTGCCGCCGGTCCACAGGGTCGTGTAGTAGGTTTTGTCGAAGGCGTTTTTCAGCCACAGCGAGACGTCCCACTGGCCCTGATTGAAATCGCCGCGCAGGCCGGTGGAGAGATTGACCACCGCGTAACTCGGGATCTGGCCGTAGTCGGAATCCTCGACCGTGCCCACCGCTTTGGAGCGGAATGCATAGCTGCCGGTGACGTAAGGTTGAAGCCCGTTGGCCAGATTCCATTCGTATTTGCCGTTGGCGTTGCCGATCCATTTCGAGGCGCCGACGACCTGATGACCACTGAGGTCGCAAGAGGCCGGAGCACCCGGTGCCTGGCTGACTTCCGGCGGGCACGGCGCGTCCTTGTACGAGAGATAACTGACGTCGTTGAACGAGCCGTTGAAGTTCAACGTCAGGCCGCGCAACGGGATCACGGTGCTTTCGAATTCAACACCACGCGAGCGCACTGAACCGGCGTTGGTCAGGTATTGCACGCGGTTGACGTCGTCGTAGGCGTTGGTCTGGTAGGCGTTGACCTGAGTCCAGAACAGGTTGGCGTTGAGCTGCAGACGGCGGTCCCACAGGGTGCTCTTGAAGCCGAGCTCGGCGTTGTTGGCGCGTTCGGTGCCGATCAGCAACGAGTCGGCGCCAGCGGTCGGAGCGGAACCGACCACGAGGTTGACCCCGCCGGATTTCTCGCCATGGGAGAGCGTGGCGTAGCCGAGCAGATCATCGGTGATGCGATAGCTGAGGTTGAGCAATCCGGACGGGCTGGAGCTGTACTGGTTGAGATCGCCAGAGTCGTAAGCGCCAGTACGTCCGCGTCGTGCAGTGGCTGCGGCCCCCGTGACAGCGGCGCCACCGACCGGCGCATCGCGATTGACCCAGGCGTTCTTCTCTTCATAGGTGCCACGTACTCCGGCGGTGAAATCCAGGCGCGGTGTGAGGTGCCAGGTGCCTTGGGCGAACAGTGCAAAACTGTCGGTCTGGATGTGGCCGCGACCAACGCTGCCGACGTTGGCCAATGCGCCCCGTGGCGTGCCGTTCCAGATGTCTGCCTGGGGGCCGTAATAGGCGAAGGATTTGTTGTCCAGATCCGAGCCGAAGTAGTACGCGCCTAGCACGTAATCGAAGAACTCGCCCTTGGGCGACGCGAGTCGAAATTCCTGCGAGTACTGCTTGTCCTCCACCGACACGCCGGCGTTATAGGTTGCCGCAACGTTGAGACCATCGTCGTTGGCCGGGGTGAAGTTCCAGTAGCGATAGGAGCTGATCGAGGTCAGGGTGAAGTCACTCGGCAGCGTCCAGTTAGCCTCCACCGACGTACCGCCCTGATGCACCGTGACGTGCTGGTCATTGTCCAGATTGACCTTGCGGTGCGAGCCGTTGACCAGTGTCGCGCCGGCAGCATTGGCCCGGGACTGATAGAGGTTGACGCCATTGATGGTCGGCCCGGTGTTGTACAGCACGCGGGTGCCGGCACTGGAATCCTCTTCGTTGTAGTCACCGATCCAGCGCAGATTGAAATTCTCGTTGGGCTTGAACAACAGCTGTGCCCGGAAGCCGTCGCGGGAACCGCCATTCAAGTCATGGCCGTTGAATTCGTTTTTGATGTCGCCGTCGCTGCGGGTGCGATAAGCGGAAATGCGCCCGGCCAGTTGATCGTTGAGCGGCCCGGAAAGCGTGCCCTTGGTCTGGAAATAACCGTCCTCGCCGACCGAAGTTTCGATGCTGCGCTCTGGGGTGAAACTCGGTGCGCGAGTGCTGATGTTGATCACCCCGGCGGTGGTGTTTTTGCCAAACAACGTCCCCTGCGGCCCGCGCAGGACTTCGAGCTGTTCGATGTCCATCAGGTCGAAAACCGCCATCCCCGGACGGCCCAGATAAACGTTGTCGATGTACAGGCCGACGCTGCCTTCCAGACCGTCGCTGGCCGGGTTGTTGCCCAGGCCGCGAATCGACACGCTGGACTGGCGTGCATGCATGTAGGCGACGTTGACGCTGGGTACAAGTTGCTGCAGATCCTGGATGCGATAGACCCGCTGCGTTTCCAGAGTCTGGCCACTGACCACGCTCATCGGCGTTGGTACATCCTGCGAACTTTCCTCGCGGCGGCGGGTGGTAACAGTCACGGTTTCCAGTTGCGACGTGGCGGTCGCGGTTTTGCCTGCCGGTGCCGAGACAGGGGTCTGGGCTTCATCGGCGTAACCCTGATTCCAGCTGGCACTCCCCGCCAGCAACAGGGCCAGAGGCAAGCGTTTGAGCCGTCGTGGCGGCGGCGGTGAAGCGAGGTTCAACGGACTCATGGGGCTGCTCCTGGTCAAAAAACACGCAGACATCTTCTGTGCCGCATATTCTCTTAAGTTATTTATTTATGTTTTTACAAAGATTTACTGCATAAGAGATTGCCTTTATAAGGAGTCGACCTAATGCATATCCAATGCATTTCCCGGATATTTTTTATGTGAAAAATGCATATCGACTTGCGCCAGCTCAGACACTTCATCGCACTCGCCGAACAGCGCAGCTTCGTCGCTGGCGCGCAGGCGGTGAACCTGTCGCAGTCGGCGTTCAGCCGCAGCATTCAGGCGCTGGAACACAGCGTCGGTTGTCAGTTGGTGGATCGCGGACGCAAGGAGTTGCCGCCGACCAAACAGGGTCAGGTGCTGCTTGAGCACGCGCGGCGGCTGGTCAGCGGTGCGCAGCAAATGGCCAACGAGATCAGCCAGTTCAACGGGCTGGAGGCGGGGGAATTGCGCTTCGGTTGTGGCCCGGCGCCGGCGGCAGGATTGATCCCGCGAGCGATCGGCAGCTTCATCGGCCGCTATCCGAAAGCGAGGGTGCATTACCAGGTCGATGACTGGCAGAGCCTGAGCAAAAGATTGCTGAGCGAGGAGTTCGAATTCTTTGTCGCCGACACTCGCCACTTCGAGGCGGATCCGGATTATCTGACCCATCGGTTGCGGCCACGCAAATGGCATTTCTGCTGTCGCGCCGGGCATCCGTTGGCTGCTTTTGAGCGGGTTTCGGCCGAGCAATTGATGAGTTATCCACTGGCGGTCAGCATTCGCCCGCCGAATCTGCGCAAAGTCATCGTCGACCTCAGTGGCCGCCCGGATTTCATACCCAATGTCGAGTGTGAGAACAGCGCCAGTCTGCTCGGTGTAGTGCTGCGCTCCGACGCGATCGGCATCGTCGGTGCCTATTCGGATGCGCTGCATCAGGCCCGGGGTGAGCTGGTGTGTTTGAAAGTCGAGGCGTTGGCGGATGATCTCGAGGAGCTTTACACCCGTTACGGAATTGTCAGTCGCGCCGGGTATCGGCTGTCACCGTTGGCCGAGGCGATGATCGAGCAGATCAAGGCGATCGATGCGGTGGAGGAGGAGGTGTGTTCACTGGCGAACCTCGCCGTCTGAGCTCATGCGTTTCATGCATGGCAAGCATTCCCCGAATGCACTTGCCGAACACCCTCGCCGAAAGCGAAAAACCTCGCCTGTCTTTCTGACTGGTGAACCCCATGCCCAACCCGCAAAACCCCGTGCGCAACGTGCTGTACATCATGTGCGATCAACTGCGCCGCGATTACCTGTCCTGCTACGGCCACCCGCACCTGCACACTCCGAACATCGATCGCCTGGCCACCGCCGGCGTGCGCTTCAGCCGTGCCTACACCCAAGGCACGATCTGCGGGCCGTCGCGGATGTCGGCCTACACCGGGCGTTACGTCAGCAGCCATCAGGTGGCGTGGAACGCCGTGCCGCTGCCGCTGGAAGAACTGACCATCGGCGATTACCTGCGGCCCCACGGCATTCGTACTGCGCTGGTCGGCAAGACCCACGCCACGGCCAATGTGGATGCCTTGCAGCGGTTGGCGATCAATCCTGAAAGCGCCCAGGCCGAAGTGCTGAACGAAGTCGGCTTCGAGCCGTACTTTCGCCACGACGGCATCTTCCCCGATGACCCGCTGTTCGACGACAAACGCGAATCCGCGCCGTACACCCATTACCTGCGCGAGCAAGGTTTCGAAGGGCGTAACCCCTGGCACGACTGGGCCAACGCCGCCGAAGGTGAAAACGGCGAAATCCTCAGCGGCTGGAAAATGCGCCATGCCCATCTGCCGGCGCGAATTCCCGAGCAACATTCAGAGACTGTCTACACTACAAATCGAGCCATCGACTTCATCGGTGAGCAAGGTGAAAAACCGTGGTTTTTACACCTGTCCTATATCAAACCCCACTGGCCCTACATCGTACCGGCGCCGTACCACACTCTGTACAGTACGAAATCGATTCTCGAACCGGTACGTAATGCCTCTCCAAGCGACCACCCCGTCTATCAGGCCTTTTGCCAGCATGAGGAAAGCCTGAATTTCTCCAAAGACCCGGTACGACAGAACGTGATCCCGACGTACATGGGCCTGGTCAAACAGGTCGATGATCAGTTGGGGCGGCTGTTCGATTTCCTGCAAAGCAACGGACGCTGGGAGGACACGCTGATCGTGTTCACCAGCGATCACGGCGACTTTCTGGGCGATCACTGGCTGGGCGAGAAGGAGTTTTTGCTGGAGCAAGCGGTAGGCGTGCCATTGATCGTGCGCGACCCGCGTGCGGTGGCGGATGTCACTCGGGGAACGGTGGACGAGCGCCTGGCGGAAACCATCGACGGCGTGCCGACCTTTCTCGAAGCCCTGGGCGTGACGGGGGCCGAACATCGACTTGAAGGTCGCTCGCTGATTCCACTGCTGCACGGCGAGAATCCCGACTGGCGCCGCTATGCGATCAGCGAATACGACTACGCCTTCCAGGCCCCCGCCCGGGAGCGACTGGGCCAGCCGATCGACCGTTGCCGCATGACCATGGTGCGCAGCGAACGCTGGAAATACCTGGCGTACGACGGCTTCCGGCCGCAGCTTTTCGATCTGTTGAATGATCCGCAGGAGCTGCAGGACCTGGGCGCCGACCCCGCGTATGCGGCGGTGCGCGAGGAGCATGCGGGGTATCTGTTCGAGTGGGTGCGCGGGTTGAAGCGGCGCACGACCATCAGTCATCAGGAGATTGATTTGCGTGGGCAGCGGTTTCGTTATGGGGAGCCGGAGACTGAGAAGATGGTGCAGATCGGGGTTTGGTAGAGATCAAGCGAAGGCAAGAGCAAGAGCCCCTCACCCTAACCCTCTCCCGGAGGGAGAGGGGACTGATCGAGTTGCTTTTTCGAAGGACGCCGACCTGAAATATCAGGGTGAACTCAGGCTCAAAGATCCCCCTATCGGCTCCCTCTCCCTCCGGGAGAGGGCGGGGGGTGAGGGGGGCTTTTGATCTTAATCGCGTCCTTTGATGGTCTGACTACGCTGCCCATTCGCCCCGACCGGCACTTCCCCTTTCAGCGTCACCCGACGCACCACCCGATCCTGGGTCCCGTAATCATCAATCGCATAATGCTGCGTCGAACGGTTATCCCAGATCGCCACATCACCGGCCTTCCAGCGCCAGCGCACGGTGTTTTCCTGGCGGATCACATGGCTCTGCAACAGCCCGAACAAGTGCGCCGAATCAGCCTGGGAATAACCCTTGATGCGCTTGACGAAATGCCCCAGCAGCAAGCTTTTTTCGCCGCTGATCGGGTGCACACGGACCACCGGATGCTCGGTCTCGTAGACCGTCGAGGTGAAGATCTTGCGATAGCGCTCGAGCTTCTCCGCCGAAACGTCCGGTTTCGCCCCGGCGTAGTCGTATTCGTTGCTGTGCACGGCCACCAGTTTGTCCGCCAGCTCACGCAATTCCGTCGGCAGTTCGTTGTACGCCGTCGCCGTGTTGGCCCACAGGGTGTCGCCACCGAATGCCGGGGCCACCACCGAGCGCAGGATCGAGGCTTTCGGGTAGGCATCGACGAAGGTCACGTCGGTGTGCCACGAGTTGGCGCGCTGCCCTTCGGCGCCGTCCAGTTCCAGCAGGTAACGGGTGCCCTCGCGGGACGGCACGGTCGGATGCGCCACGGGCTCGCCGAGCAGATGGGCGAAGGCTTCCTGGCGCTGATCGTCGAGCTGGGTCTGCTCGCGGAAGAACACGACCTTGTATTGCACCAGCGCCTGTTGAATGGCTTCAACCGTTGCGGCATCCAGCTCACCGGACAGGTGCACGCCACGGATTTCGGCGCCGATACGGCCGGCCACCGGATGAATGTCCAGCGCGTGGACAGCGGGTTTTACAGCGAGTGCGGCATTGCTCATGGGTAGACCCTCATCGACTGCTTGCGGTTGGACGGCAGCGAAACAACGCTCTATCTATATTCCATTTACATCTAATAGATATTCGAATGCTTCGTTGACGGAATAAGAGCTTGCATTTAAAACCTCAAGCAGCTCTCGTCGCAAATGCCTTCGAGCTATTTTTAGGATGCCGGAAAAGCATATGGATCTTCGCCAGTTGCGCTACTTCATCGCCCTCAACGAACACCGCAGTTTTGTCCGCGCGGCCGACGCCATGGGCATCACTCAACCGGCGTTCAGCCGCAGCATTCAAGGGCTGGAGCAGGAGTTCGGCTGCGTGCTGGTGGATCGCGGCAACAAGGATCTGCGCCCCACGCCGGAGGGCCAGGTGGTATTGCAACACGCCCTGACGCTGGTGCAGGGCGCGGCGTTGCTCAGCGCCGAAGTGACCCAGATGACCAAGCTCGACGCCGGCGAACTGCACTTCGGTTGCGGCCCGGCGCCGGCGGTGAAATTGGTGCCGGACGCGGTGGCGCAATTCATCAATGCGCACCCGAAAGTGCGCACCTGTTTTCAGGTGGATAACTGGGAAAAGCTCAGCCGCGCCCTGAGCCGCGAGGAGATCGAATTCTTTATCGCCGACATCCGCCATTTCGAGTCCGACCCGAACTTCCAGACCCAGCCGCTGACGCCCAAGCGCGGGGTGTTTTTCTGCCGGCCGGGGCATCCGCTGCTGGCCAAGGAAAGCCTGTCGACCAACGACATGTTCGACTACCCGCTGGCGACCACGCTGATCCCGCCGGGCATTCGCAAACTGCTGGCGAATCTCAGCGGCCGGATCGATTTTTCCCCGACCATCGAGACCGAACATTTTCCGGCGCTGGTGAAAGTGGTGCTGCAATCCAACGCAATTGGCGTGGGCACTGAAGAGGCGTTTGTCGAGGACATCGCCCAGGGTTCGCTGGCGCTGCTGCACTGGCGCAACCTGCCGCAAAACCTGGAAAGCATGAATGCCCGGTGCGGGATTGTGAGCCGCACGGGATTCCGGCTGTCACCGGCGGCGCGGGCGATGATCGAGACGCTGGTGGCGGTGGATAAACAGGAAATCAGCGTCGCGGTTTGAGGGTCATTCCCACGCATTGCGTGAGAATGACCGCATGACTCAGAGCTTCGCAGCCGACAGCTCAGGCGCCACCCACTCGTTCACCTTGAACGGCTTGCGGATCAGCTTCTGCTGCGCCGCCAGATCGACCTTGCCCTGCAGGTTTTCGAGGAACAACGGATCCAGTGTCGACGGGAATACTTCACTCAGATTCTGATCCTTAAGATCCTGAGTCAGGATCACCGGTGGATAACTCGCCAGCCCCGACACAAGCTGCACGTAGGCGTCCTTGTTGCTGTCCTGCGTCAACCACTCCACCGCTTGCTGTTGCGCCTTCAGAAGCTTCGCCACCGCTTCCGGATGCCCGTCGACAAACTTGCCGGTACCCACCAGCACCGACTGCACACTGCCGGCGCCACCGAGATCCTTGGTGTTCAGAGGCAACTCGGCCAGACCTTTGGCCTGCAAGGCGGTCAGCCCGGAGCTGCCCCACGATGCATCGATCTGCTTCGCCGCCAGCGCGGCAACCGCCGCGTTGAAATCGAGATTGATCACCTTCACGTCCTTCTCGCTCAGGCCCACGCTGGCCAGCGCGGCATCGAATGACAACTGGGTCGCGGTGCCCCGGAAGATCGCCACGCGCTTGCCTTTGAGATCCTGCAACGTCTTGATCCCCGAACCCGGCACCACACCCAGATATTGCTTCACACCCCGGGCGCTGGCGCTGAGCAAACGCGTATCCAGACCGTTGGACTTGCCGATGATGGCCGCCAGATCCCCCAGATAAGCCAGATCCACCTGGCCGTTGGCAAACGCCTCGTTGATCACCGGGCCGGCGCCCTTGAAGAAGCTCCACTGAATCTTGATGCCCTGATCGGCGAAGGCCTTTTCGAAAATCTGCTGATCGCGCAGCACGTCCACGATGCCCCCGCCGCTGTGTTGAGTACCCGCGCTCAGATCAGGCACGGCAATCCTGATTTCCTTGAGCTCGTCGGCCTGGGCAGAGAACGCCAGCAGGCCCGCCAGTGCCGGCGCGGCAAACAGACTGATGACACGTTTGAAGGGAAGGTTCATGGGTGCGGCTCCTGATCACGGCGGGCATTGAGGAGCCGAAAGTAGGCGTAATCCGTATCAGCGCTTAAATACTTAAAAAGCACATTTTTATAGCTTTTCACGCTAAGCCAGCAAAGTCGCGACATGCAGAGCTGTATGCATGGAGAGCATCGAAAATATTCTTCGAATGCATTGGATGCGTGCAGGGCTGGAGGCCTTAAATGGCGCTGCTTATCTCCAAAATGATTATTTTTTAATTCACTTATAACGATTAGTTCACCGCTAATTCCGCTGACACGATCCAACCCGACAACGGAGGTCACCCATGGCCCGTGAATCCCTGCTCAGCCTGCCACTGGCCGCACCGCCGTTGAAAAGCCGGCGCACCTGGCCAAGTCTGAGCCAACGCGTTTTACCCTGGATCTTGCCGCTCGGGCTGTTCGCCCTGTGGTGGCTGGCGGCGCGCAATCAATGGATGAGCGAACAGATCCTGCCGGCGCCATCGCTGGTGTGGAACAGCGCGATCGAGCTGTCCCAGGGCGAGTTGTGGAGTCACTTGTGGATCAGCCTGCAACGGTTGTTCTGGGGCTTGTTGGCGGGCGTTGCCGCTGGCGCGGTACTCGGTGCGACGCTGGGCTTCAGCCGTCGTCTCGAACGCCTGATTTTCCCGAGCTTCGCCGGTCTGGCCCAGGTGCCGACGCTGGCGTGGATTCCGCTGTTCATGGTGTTTTTCGGCATCGGAGAAACCCTGAAACTGGTGGTGCTGGTCAAGGCCATCGTGGTGCCGGTGACCCTGCACACGCTGGTCGGCGTGCGCGATGCGCAACCGAAACTGCGCGAAGCCGCCGCTGTTTTACGTTTGCCGCCACGCCTGCTGATTCGCCGATTGGTGCTGCCCGCCGCGCTCCCGGCATTCATGGCCGGCGTGCGCCTGGCGCTGGCCGCTGGCTGGACTTCGTTGCTCGCGGTGGAGCTGCTGGCTTCCAGCGAGGGCATCGGTTACCTGATGGTCTGGGCGCGTCAGTTGTTCATGCTCGACATCGTCTTCGTGTGCATCGTGGTGATCGGCCTGATCGGTGTGGCGATGGATCGCGGCATCGGCCTGCTGGACAAAAAACTGGTGCACTGGCCGCACCCGGCCACGGCGGAGATTCGTCGCGGCCCGCGCTATGAAGGCTGGCAGCGCGTGCAACCGTGGCTGTTGCCGCTGGGGTTATTTGCGCTGTGGCAACTGGCGGTCGATCAGCAGTGGGTCGACGCCAACATTCTGGTCAGCCCGTTGGCGGTGCTGGAAGCTACGAAGCACGGCCTGCTCGACGGTACGTTGATCAAGGGCATGACCCTGAGCCTGGGCCGCACACTCGGCGGCCTGTTGATTGGCGGCGGCCTCGGCCTCGTGCTGGGCTTGCTGCTGGGTCTGTCGCGCACCAGCGAACGTGTGCTCGGCCCGACCCTCGCCGCCCTTCGTCAGATCGCGATTTTTGCCTGGGTTCCGCTGCTCACCGCGTGGTTCGGTCTGGGCGAACTGGCGAAGTGGGTGTTCGTCGCTCTCGCCGCTTTCTTTCCATTGTTTGTCGCGACTCAACGCAGCGTCGCCAACCTCTCGCCGCAACTCAACGAAGCTGCGCAGGTGCTGCGCCTGAGCCTCGCCCAACGCCTGCGTCGACTGGTGTTGCCGGGCGCTGCGCCGGGGATATTCGCCGGGCTTCGGTTGAGCCTGATCTACGCCTGGCTCGGCACCATCGGCGCCGAATATTTCATGCCGTCCAACGGCGGCATCGGCAGCCAGATGATCGGCGCCCAACAACTGCTGCGCATGGACCTGATCATGGCCGGGATGCTGCTGGTCGGCCTCACCGGCGCCCTGCTCAACCTCATTGGCCAACGCCTGGAAATCCGCGCCACCCGCTGGAGACACGCATGAACGCACCGATTGTCAGCTTCAACCACGTAGGCAAATCCTTCGACGTCGACGGTTTCGAACTGGAGGTGATCCGCGAATTCAACCTCGACATTGCCGAGGGCGAGTTCGTCGCCATCGTCGGTTCCAGCGGCTGCGGCAAATCCACCTTGCTGCGCTTGCTGGTGGGGCTCGACACGCAGTTTCGCGGGCAGATCACGGTCGATGGCAAAGCCGTCAGCGGCATCGGCGGCGAACGCGGCATCGTGTTTCAGGAACACCGTTTGTTCCCGTGGCTGACGGTGGCCGACAACATCGGTCTGGGCCTGGTCAACGAGCCGCTGAGCGCCGCTGAAAAGCAGCAGCGCGTCAACGATTTCATTGAGCTGGTGGGCCTGCGCGACTTCACCCGCGCCTATCCGCATCAACTTTCCGGCGGCATGGCCCAGCGTGTGGCGATTGCTCGCGGACTGGTGGCGAGCCCACGCATCCTGCTGCTCGACGAACCCTTCGGCGCCCTCGACGCGCTGACCCGCCAGCAGATGCAGGACGAGCTGCTGGCGATCCGCGAGCGGGCAAAAATCACCACGATTCTGGTCACTCACGATGTCGAGGAAGCGATTTTCCTCGCCGACCGCGTGGTGGTGATGGAACCGCGCCCCGGCCGGATCAAACAGGTGGTGGACATCGCCCTGCCCCATCCACGCCAGCGCAGCAGTTTCGACTTCCACCAGTTGCGCGAAGAACTGCTGCACGAACTGACCAGTGATGACCATTACCAACCGAGCGTACCGGTACAGATCCGCGATCTGCCGCTGTCGTTCATTGCCTGCTGAACAGGAGCCTGTTGATGCCGCAACGTCCCAACTTTCTGGTGATTCTGGCCGATGACCTCGGCTTCTCCGACATCGGTGCCTTCGGCGGCGAAATCGCCACGCCGAACCTCGATGCCCTGGCCAACAACGGTCTGCGCCTGACCGATTTTCACACCGCACCGACCTGCTCGCCGACCCGCTCGATGCTGCTCACCGGCACCGACCACCACATCGCCGGCATCGGCACCATGGCCGAAACACTGACCCCGGAGCTGATCGGCAAACCGGGTTACGAGGGTTATCTCAACGACCGTGTCGTCGCATTGCCGGAGCTGCTGCGCGAGGCCGGTTATCAGACCTTGATGAGCGGCAAGTGGCACCTGGGCCTGACCGCCGAACTGGCCCCCCACGCCCGTGGCTTCGAGCGTTCGTTCTCGCTGCTGCCCGGCGCCGCGAACCACTACGGATTCGAACCGACCTACGATGAACACACGCCCGGCCTGCTGAAATCCACCCCGGCGCTGTACATCGAGGACGACGCATTCATCGACGAGTTACCGAAGGATTTCTATTCCTCCGACGCGTTCGGCGACAAGCTGTTGCAGTACCTCAAGGAGCGCGACCAGAGCCGGCCGTTCTTCGCGTACCTGCCATTTTCCGCACCGCACTGGCCGTTGCAGGCGCCCGCCGACATCGTCGAAAAATACCGCGGCCGCTACGACGCGGGGCCGGAAGTGCTGCGCCTCGAGCGTCTGGAGAAACTCAAGTCGCTGGGGCTGATCGAGCCGGATGTCGAACCGCATCCGCTGATCCAGCTGACCGCGCAATGGGCTGCGCTAAGCAATGAGCAGAAGCAGATTTCCGCCCGGGCGATGGAGGTCTACGCCGCGATGGTCGAGCGTATGGACTGGAATATCGGCCGTGTCGTTGATTACCTGCGTCAACAAGGCCAGCTCGACAACACCTTCATCCTGTTCATGTCCGACAACGGTGCCGAAGGCGCGCTGCTGGAAGCCTTCCCGAAATTCGGCCCGGAGCTGGTGACCTACCTGAGCCAGCATTACGACAACAGTCTCGACAACATCGGCCGCGCCAATTCCTACGTCTGGTACGGGCCGAACTGGGCGCAGGTGGCGACCGCACCGTCACGCCTGTTCAAGGCGTTCACCACCGAGGGCGGGATTCGCGTCCCGGCGCTGCTGCACTATCCGCAGTTGCCGCTGAAGGGGCAGATCAGCCATGGTTTCGGTACGGTGATGGACATCACGCCGACCATCCTCGATCTGGCCGGCGTGCGCCATCCGGGAAAGCAGTGGCACGGCAAACCGGTGGCGCCGTTGCGCGGTAAATCGTGGCTGGGTTTCTTGTCCGGCGAGACGGCCCAGGTGCATGACGAACACACCGTCACCGGTTGGGAACTGTTCGGGCGCCGGGCGATTCGGCAGGGGCAATGGAAGGCGGTGTGGATCCCCGGGCCGGTGGGGCCGGCGACCTGGCAGCTTTACGATCTGGGGAGTGATCCGGGGGAGATTCATGACCTGGCGTCGAGTCAGCCGCAGAAGCTTGAAGCGCTGATCGAGCATTGGCAGCGGTATGTGGAGGAGACCGGGGTGATTCTGAGTGAGTCGCCGTTTCAGCCGGATTGAGGGTGGCTGATGCAGGGCTATCGCCGGTCAGCCGGCGATAGCTTCGGATACTTTCAAGCCTCGGCCGTCTGCACTGCTTTCTGCAGGACTTCTTCCTTGCGAACAAACCTGTTCGCCCGCCCGAACGTCCCGAAATCATTGAACCGAACCCCCATCTCCCGCATCACCTTGTGCGCCACCGGCACCGTCAACTGGCGAATGTAGAACGGCTCCTTCACCACAAAATGATGAATCCCGTGGCTGCTGCCGAAGTTGAAACAGAACGCCTGCAACGGCCACAGCCACCACGGATTCAGCACCTGGCACTGCTGCAATACATTCCCCGGCTCCACATCCCCGTAGTAATGCATGTTCGAACTGATGAAATGCAGGCAGAAGGTGCGCAACACGTTCGGCCCGATGATGACCACAGCGGCGATGTCGATCACTTGCATCACCGACAACGTGGTCGCTGACCATTCAATCGGCGAGCCCATCAGGTAAGCGATGCCGTTGGCCGCATGGAACCCGAGGAACACATACCACGCGCCCCAATGCACCAGTGCCAGCGGCGCGTAGACCTTCAGCGAACGCTTGATGATGCTGAACTTGTGCGCCCAGGTCTTGGCCCGAAGCATGCGGATGAACGCCGACATCACGTTGTCACCGACCATCAGCAACCGCGCAAAACCCCAGGGTTCACCGTTCGTGATCGCCCGCTCTTCCATGTCGGTTTCGGTGCCGGACACCTTGTGGTGATTGAGGTGCAGATGACGACGTATCCACGGGTTGATCGTGCTCGGCCGCGCCAGCCACACCAGGCCCATCATCAGGTTGTGCGGCACCCGCTGCTTGCGGAAATACATACTGTGAATCAGGTCGTGCTCCAGCTCATGGGTCAGCGAGGCAAAAAACGCGTTCAGCAACAGGCACGCCCACCACGCCATGTGCCCGCTGATGTAGAGCGCCGCCGAACCGATCATCCCGGCCAGGGCAAACGCCAGAATCCCCGCGCCGAGGGCGTCCTGATGGTTGAGAATCGGGTAGCGCTCGCGCAGCTCGACGCCTTTGGCCAGCACCACTTCGCGAATATGCGCTGATCGCTGGGCAGCATTGTGTCGCTGGGGACTTGCAGAAGTACGGTCCATGCTTCCATCCTCTGGTTATTGATGTTCGCATCCTGCTCTATGCAAGTTCCGAACGCGGTAGCCGAGAACGCCAACCTGTTGACCGGAAGCGCCAATCAGCATGAAGGAACCGACTTCTCTCGCCAGCTGGACCCGTGCCCTGCGCAAGCAACTCGACGCGCTGGGGCTGGACAGCACTGCCCTGTGCCAGCAGGCCGGGCTCGATCCGCAGCTGATGGACGACCCGAACGCCCGCTATCCGTTGTCCGCGACCACACGCCTGTGGGAAATCGCGGTGCAGGTCAGCGGCGATCCGGCGATCGGTTTGCGGGTGTCGCGGTTCGTCAGCCCCACGACGTTTCACGCCTTGGGTTACGCCTTGGTGGCCAGCGGCAGCCTGCGGGAAGTGTTCGAGCGGATCGTGCGCTATCACCAGGTCGTCAGTGACGCGCTGGAGCTGGAGCTGACCCGCAGCGAAGACCGCTACCGGTTTCGCCTGAAAATCCCGGCCGACAACCCCGCTCCGGCCTTCGAAGCCATCGACGCCTTCGCCGCGATCTACGTGCGCACCTGCCGCAATCGCCTGGGCCGCGACTACGCGCCACTGGCGGTGTACCTGCGCCGCCCGGAACCGGCCGATGCGCATCAATGGCACAAGGTGTTCCGCTCGCCCGTGCATTTTTCAGCCGAAGAAGACCGCCTCGAATTCGCCCTCACCGACTTCGACAGCCACCTCGACGACGCCAACCCGGAACTGGCCGAACACAACGAAGCGGTGCTCAAACGCACCCTCGCCCAGCTCAAGCCTCTGACCTGGGAGCGCAAGGTACGCGACGCCATCGAAGAACAACTGCCCGAAGGCGAACCCAGCGCCGAACGCATCGCCCAGGCCCTGCACCTGAGCCTGCGCAGCTTGCAACGGCATTTGGCGGACGAGGGTTGTCGCTTCGATACGCTATTGAATGAAAGCCGCGAGAACCTCGCGCTGCTGCACCTGCGGGATCCGCAATGCTCGCTGAGCGAGGTCAGTTATCTGCTGGGGTTTGCTGATACGAGCAGCTTCAGCCGCGCGTTCAAGCGCTGGACGGGGATGACACCGGGGCAGTTTCGGGATCAGTTGCGTTGATTTCACTCACCGATACAAATGTGAAATATGTCTGCCAATATCAAACATGGAAATTGACCTTTTTCAGCATATCGAGAGTAGGACGGGATGACCTGGGAGCTGCTGTTAATTCATAACCGAAACCATTGAGAATTGCCTCAACCTTGCGTAAGCCGATTTCAGAAACCGTATTGTTTTCTATCCCCGAGATCGTCGCGCGGCTCATGCCATATTGTTGAGCCAAAGCCTGCTGTGAAAGGTTTTGCGCCTTTCGAAGGCTTCTGATCAATTCACCGAGTTGTTCCATTGCACGAACCTGCATTGTTTACAGTGCATAACGCACATCTATTAATTTATGCATCGTATTTAATGCAATTCCAGCAAGTCTAGCCTATTTCATACTATGAGCTTCAGATCGTTGCCATAGCCCGCAATCTGACGGCATCAAGGATCTCGATCTCCCCGTAAGCCAACCCGATAATCCCCTGCCCCTGCAGATCCTTGAGGATCTGATTAGTGGTCTGCCGCGACAACGACAGCATCGACGCCAGTTGCTCCTGAGGCAGTTGCAGCACACGGCGTGGCGGATCGAGTTCACCGTAGCCTTCGGCGATCATCAGCAAGCGATGGGCCAGACGCGCCGGGGCCGGCAGCAGGCTCAGCTGTTCCAGATTGATGAAGGTCAGACGCAGCTTGTGGCTCATCAACAGAGCCAGGTACCGCCAGTAGACGGGATGTTCGTCGAGCAGTTTCAGCAGCGTGGCCTGGGGAATGTTCAGCAGGATACAAGGCCCGACCGCGTAGGCATCATGGGTGCGGGGCTGGCCGTCGAACAGGCAGATTTCGCCGAACCAGTGCGGCGCCTCCACCAGGCTCAGCAACGCCTCCTTGCCCTGCTCGCTGACCGCACCGATGCGCACCGCGCCGTCGAGCACCGCGTACAGCCCGCACGGCGCATCACCGCGCTGGAACAGCCGCTGCCCCGCCGCCAGCCGCCGCTCCTTTGCCGCCGCCAGCAGACTATCCTGAAAGGATGAAGGCAGATGACTGAACCATTGCCCGGTCAGCAGGCGCTCGCGCCAGACCTTTTCCATGCGTTCTCCTAAAGATTGTCGCCTGCCTGACAGAGCGAGCCGTGAACCCGGGCATGCATGATTCGATCACCCTACAGGAGGAACAACAATGAAAAGCCTCGTCGATCATTTGAGTCAATACGCCGCTTACCACCGTGACCCGCGCAACATCGCCAGCCACTTTATCGGGATTCCGCTGATTGTGGTGGCGGTGGCCGTGCTGTTGTCGCGGCCGGAATGGTCGGTGGGCGGGTTGTGGATTTCGCCTGCCGTTATCGTGGCGCTGGCCTCAGCGTGGTTTTACCTGCGGCTGGAAGTGAAACTTGGTGTGTTGATGACCGCACTCATGGGGCTATCGGTCTGGGCCGGGCACGTTCTGGCGCAGCAGAGCACCATGGTCTGGCTCAGCAGCGGTCTGGCGATGTTTGTGATTGGCTGGGCGATCCAGTTTGTCGGCCATCACTATGAAGGGCGCAAACCGGCGTTTGTGGATGACTTGAGCGGGTTGATTGTCGGACCGCTGTTTGTGGTGGCGGAACTGGCGTTCATGCTCGGGATGCGCCATGAGCTGAAAGAGCAGATCGAGGCGCGGGCAGGTGTGGTGCGGGTCAATCCGAATCGTGCGGCTGTCTGAGCCACAGGCTGATTCGCTCGTTCCCACGCTCGGCGTGGGAACGAGCGATGCTTTCAGAGGCTGGCGACTTTCTGCCACACCTTCGGCTTGAAGAACAACGTCTCACCCTTGGCCAACCCGGTCAGGCTGTCGTGGTCTTTCACCACCTCCGCCTCGATCAAGTCAGCCTGGCCTTCAACCTTCAACGTCACCCGCGTGGTCGCGCCCAGCGGCCGGATATCGCGGACTTCAGCGGCATGGTGATCCTCCAGCTCATGCCGCGACAGCGACACTTCGTGCGGGCGGAACAGCACGTGGTTGTCATCCCCCAGATGCAGGCGGTTCGAGTCGCCGAGGAAGTGATAGACGAAATCGCTGGCCGGGTTTTCGTAGACGTCGCCCGGTGAGCCGATCTGCTCGATCACACCCTTGTTCATCACCACGATGCGGTCGGCCACTTCCATCGCCTCTTCCTGGTCGTGGGTCACGAACACCGAGGTCAGGTTGATGTCTTCGTGCAGACGCGCCAGCCAGCGGCGCAGCTCTTTACGCACCTTGGCGTCAAGGGCGCCGAACGGCTCGTCGAGCAGCAGAACTTTCGGCTCCACCGCCAGGGCGCGGGCCAAAGCGATACGCTGACGCTGGCCGCCGGACAGTTGCTCCGGATAACGATCCGACAGCCAGTCCAGTTGCACCATGTTCAGCAGCTCGTGGACCTTGGTCGCGATCTGGCTTTCACTCGGGCGCTGGTTTTTCGGCTTCATGCGCAGGCCGAACGCGACGTTGTCGAACACGGTCATGTGGCGGAACAGGGCGTAGTGCTGGAACACGAAACCGACGTTGCGATCCCGCACGTCATGGCCGGACACGTCTTCGCCGTGGAACACGATATTGCCGTTATCCGGGGTTTCCAGACCGGCAATAATGCGCAGCAAGGTGGTCTTGCCGCAGCCGGACGGCCCGAGCAACGCCACCAGCTCACCGCTGTGGATGTCCAGGCTGATGTTGTCCAGCGCCTTGAACGCATTGAAATTCTTGCTGACGTTACGCACTTCGATCGACATGAATTATTCCTCCGCGGCGCTGGCGCGCAGGCGGTTGATACGGTTTTCGCTCCACTGCTTGAGCAGCAGGATGAAGAGCGCCAGGATCAGCAACAGGCTCGCCACGGCGAACGCGGCCACGTGGTTGTATTCGTTGTAGAGGATCTCGACGTGCAGCGGCAAGGTGTTGGTCACCCCGCGAATGTGCCCGGAAACCACCGACACCGCGCCGAACTCACCCATGGCCCGCGCAGTACACAGCACCACGCCATAGATCAGGCCCCATTTGATGTTGGGGACGGTCACGTGCCAGAACATCTGCCAGCCGTTGGCGCCGAGCAGGCGCGCGGCTTCCTCTTCCTGAGTGCCTTGTTCCTGCATCAGCGGGATCAGCTCACGGGCCACGAACGGCACGGTGACGAAGATCGTCGCCAGCACGATGCCCGGCAGGGCGAAGACGATCTGGATGTCGTGATCCTGCAGCCACGGCCCGAACAGGCCCTGGGCGCCGAACATCAGCACGTAGACCAGACCGGCGATCACCGGCGATACCGAGAACGGCAGGTCGATCAGCGTCACCAGCATGCTCTTGCCACGGAACGAATATTTGCTCACGCACCACGCGGCGCTGACACCAAACACCAGGTTCAGCGGCACCGAAATCAGCACCGCAATCACGGTGAGTTTCAGCGCCGACAAGGCATCCGGTTCAAAGATTGCGGTGAAGAATGCGCCGAGGCCGTTCTTCAGCCCCTGCGACACCACGATGAACAGCGGCAACACCAGAAACAGGAAGAAAATCAGCCAGCCGAGGCCGATCAGCACTCTGCGCGAAGTGGCGCTGCCACGGCGGGCGGCGTTGGCCGAGGAAGCGGCCGCAATAGACGATTGGGACATGGTTCGCGCCTCCTTATGGGGTTTCGATGCGCCGCTGCAGCAAGTTGATCAGCAGCAACAGGACGAAGGAAACCACCAACATCAGCACGCCGATGGAAGTGGCGCCGGTGTAATCGTACTGGTCGAGTTTGACCATGATCAGCAGCGGCAGGATTTCGGTTTTCATCGGCATGTTGCCGGCGATGAAAATCACCGAACCGTACTCGCCGACACCCCGGGCAAACGCCAGGGCAAAACCGGTGAGCCAAGCTGGCAACAGCGCCGGCAGCAGGATGTGGCGGAACACCTGCAACGGCTTGGCACCGAGGCAGGCGGCGGCTTCTTCGACTTCACGGGGAATGTCGGCCAGCACCGGCTGCACCGTGCGCACCACGAACGGCAGGGTCACGAAGGTCAGCGCCAGGGTAATCCCGAGCGGGGTGTAGGCAATCTTGAAACCGAGGTCGGCGGCGAATTGCCCGACCAGCCCGGTCGGCGTGTACAGCGCCGTCAGCGCGATACCGGCCACGGCCGTGGGCAGGGCGAACGGAAGATCGATCATCGCATCGATCACCTTGCGCCCCGGGAACGTGTAGCGCACCAGCACCCAGGCCAGCAACGTGCCGATGATGCCGTTGATGATCGCGGCACACAGCGCGGTGCCGAAGCTCAGCTTCAGTGCGGCGAGAACGCGGGGCGCGGAGATGATCGTCCAGAACTGATCCCAGGTGAGCTGTGAGGCGTGGATGAACATCGCCGCCAGCGGGATAAGCACAATCAGGCTGAGGTACACCAAGGTGTAGCCCAGCGTCAGCCCGAAGCCGGGTATGACGGGGGAGATACGACGCGACATAAAAGTCCTTGGTTTGAGAACGCGCAAAGCCCCGACGGTTAAATCGGGGCTCGTTTATGACCTATTTCAGATTACTGCGCCTGATAGATCTGGTCGAACACGCCACCGTCGTTGAAGAATTTCGGCTGCGCGGTTTTCCAGCCGCCGAAGTCCTTGTCGATGGTCACCAGTTCCAGTTTCGGGAACTGCTGGGCGTACTTGGCCGCCACGTCCTTGTCACGCGGGCGGTAGAAGTTCTTCGCCGCGATTTCCTGGCCGGCCGGGCTGTACAGGTGCTTGAGGTAGGCTTCGGCAATCTGCTCGTTGCCCTTCTTCTCGGCGTTCTTGTCGACCACGGCCACCGGTGGTTCGGCGAGGATCGACAAGGAAGGCACGACGATGTCGAACTTGTCCTTGCCGCCGTCTTCTTTCAGCGCCAGGAAGGCTTCGTTTTCCCAGGCCAGCAACACGTCGCCCTGACCGTTGTTGACGAAGGTGATGGTCGAGCCACGGGCGCCGGTGTCCAGGACCGGAACGTGCTTGAACAGGGTCTGTACGTATTCCTTGGCTTTCGCCTCGTTACCGCCGTTGGCTTTCAGGCCGTAGGCCCACGCCGCGAGGAAGTTCCAGCGTGCACCGCCGGAGGTTTTCGGGTTCGGCGTGATCACCGAGACGTCGTTCTTGATCAGGTCGCCCCAGTCCTTGATGCCTTTCGGGTTGCCCTTGCGCACCAGGAACACGATGGTCGAGGTGTAGGGAGTGCTGGCGTCCGGCAGACGCTTCTGCCAGTCGGCCGGCAGGGTCTTGCCGAGCTTGGCGATTTCGTCGATGTCACCGGCCAGGGCCAGGGTCACGACGTCGGCGCGCAGACCGTCGATCACCGCACGGCCCTGCTTGCCCGAACCGCCGTGGGATTGCTGGATTTTCACGGTGTCGCCGGCATGCTCTGCCTGCCAGTACTTCACGAATTCGGCGTTGTAATCCTGATACAGCTCGCGGGTCGGGTCATACGAAACGTTGAGCAGTTCGTAATCCTTGGCAACCGCGGAACCGGCAAACACAGCGCTGGCCAGGGCGGCCAGAGCGTAACGGCGAATCGACGACATGGTGAAAGCTCCTGGAATTCTTGGTGGTGGCTTTTTCTTATGTATTGCGGGAATCGGGTTGCTCATTCAGTGATCGCGCCTGCGGCAACTCCTGCGCATGGCCCCCTGCAGGAGCTGTCGCAGATGCGATCTTCAGGCTTGCTTGTTGCCAGGTTGCTGCAGACGGAATTTCTCTTTGCGTTCGATCTGGACGACTTGGGCGTTGTGCACAGTGATTTCCACCGCGCCGAAACGCAGGTCGCGCAGGGCGCTCTGGATTTCACGCAAGATGGTGGTTTCGTCCTGACCGTCAACGCTACGCAGGGATGCGCTCATGGTGCTGCTCCTTTGTATGGGATATGCCTGGCAGTGGGCGGCACTGCGTTCGGCGTGGGAGCAATATAAGAGAGGCGCAGATATTCTTAAAAAGACTATTTAAGAATGTTTATATAACTGGAAAACATTATGTGATGCAGCAAGGGTTTGCGGCGGATTTGCCCGTCCGCAAACCCGCTGCGCGCATCCCTCAGCCGATTGCCGGCGCTCTGGCCCAGTCGATCTGCGCTTCAGGCACCGGCCGCCCGAACCAGTAGCCCTGCCCCAGATCGCAGGCCTGCTCCAGCAGGAACGAAGCCTGCTCGGCCTGCTCGATGCCTTCGGCGTGCACCTGCATGCCCATGCTGCGGGCCAGGGCGATGATCACCCGGACAATGGCGGCATCGTCCTCGTCCCAGGGCAGGCCAGCGACGAAACCCTGATCGATCTTGAGCTTCTGCACTGGCAGGCGCTTGAGCCGCAGCAGCGACGAATAACCGGTGCCAAAGTCATCGATGGCCAGACGAATCCCCAATTCGCGCAGACGATGCATCTGTTCCAGCGCCACTTCCGGATCGTCCATCACCGCACTTTCGGTGACCTCCAGCTCCAGATAGGCCGGATCGAGGCCGGTGTCGTGCAGTACCTGCGCCACCTGTTGATATAACTCGCGGCGGGCGAACAGTCGCGACGAAACGTTCACCGCGACAAACGACAGCACCACGCCGGCCTGCTGCCATTGGCACATCTGGCGGCAGGCCTGCTGCATCACCCAGGCGTCGATTTCCGAGATCATCCCGGTGCGTTCGGCGATCGGGATGAACTCCGCGGGTGACACCAGGCCACGCTGTGGGTGCTCCCATCGCACCAAGGCCTCGACACCGATCAAGCGGCTGGTTTTAAGATCGTGCACGGGTTGGTAGTAGACCCGCAGCTCTTGTTGCTCCAGTGCGCGGCGCAGTTCGAAGGCGATCTCGACCCGTTGCTGGGCGTGCGCCGTGAGTTCTTCGGTGTACAGCGCGTAGCCGTTGCGGCCGCTGCTCTTGGCCTTGAACAAAGCCGCATCGGCGTTGCGCAGCAGTTGTTCGGCGCTCAGGGCATCGCTGGGAAACAGGCTGATGCCGAGGCTCGCGTTGATGAACAGTTCATGGCCGTCGAGGCAGAACGGTTCCTTGAGCGCATCGAGAATGCGCTGAGCCAGCGCCGCCGCCTGCGCTGGCTGTGGACAACTTTCCATCAGTACCGCGAATTCATCGCCCCCCAGCCGCGCCAGAGTGATGCCCGATCCGAACAGCGCCTGCAAACGCACGGCGACCGCCTTGAGCAAACGGTCACCGATGTTGTGGCCGAGGCTGTCGTTGATCAGTTTGAAGTGGTCCAGATCGATCATCAGCAGCGCGCAGCCGCGCTTGTGGGTCTGCGCCGATGCCAGCGCCTGCTCGGCGCGATCGCTGAACAGCAGGCGGTTGGGCAGGTCGGTCAGCGGATCGTGGTGGGCCAGGTGCTTGAGCTCGTGTTCGGAATCCTTGATCGCGCTGATGTCGGAAAACACCGCGACGTAATGACTGAGCCGACCGTCATCGTCGCGAATAACCCGGATGGTTTGCCACTGTGGATAAATTTCGCCGCTCTTGCGCCGGTTCCAGATTTCGCCGCTCCATTCATCCTTCGCCTGCAGCGTGGCGAACATCGCCTGATAGAAACCCGGAGGATGGTGCCCGGACTTGAACAGGCTGGGCTGCTGGCCAATGACTTCCTCACGCCGGTAGCCGGTGATTTCCATGAACGCGCGATTGACGTGCACGATCAGCCCCTGGCGGTCCGTGACCAGCACGCCTTCGCGGGTGCAATCGAACACCGCAGCGGCCTGACGCAGTCGTTCGCGATCGGCCTGACGCTCGCGCAACCGGGCACCGATGCCCAGGCATTCGAACAGGCGCGCCCGGGCAAGGAAGATCAAACCGGCACTGAGTGCCACAAAGGCGTAACCGTTGATCAGTTGCCAACGCACCAGGTCAGCGGAGCTATCGAAGAAACTGTTCAATAAATAGCCAGTACCTTGCAGCCAGACAACGGCAAGAACCAGGTAAAGCAGCGCTGCACGCAAGGCATCGCGGTATGTGGCAGACATTCGGCCGTCCATGTCCCTACAAAAAATGTCGGGATTATAGGTCAAGAAACATCCAGCCATCTCTTATCTGAAAGGGCGACTGGTTTTATCTGTGTGCTTGGTGATAATGCAACGGCTGTTTTTTTCTCTATCGAGGGCCCTATAGCCTATGTGGTACGAAGGTTTTCTTGGCTTGTCGGCCTGGTCGCTGGTCGCCGTGACCCTGCTGATGACCCACGTGACGATTGTTGCCGTCACGGTCTACTTGCACCGCTACTCGGCTCATCGCTCCCTGGAGCTGAATGCCGGGCTTAAGCATTTCTTCCGCTTCTGGCTGTGGCTGACCACGGCGCAGAACACCCGCGAGTGGACTGCCATCCACCGCAAGCACCACGCCAAATGCGAAACCGAGGATGACCCGCACAGCCCGGTCGTCAAAGGCCTGTCCACCGTCCTGCGCAAAGGTGCCGAGCTGTACCGCGAAGAAGCGCAGAACCCCGAGACCCTGCGCATCTACGGCAAGAACTGCCCGGAAGACTGGATCGAACGCAACCTCTACAGCCGCTATCGCCTGCTGGGCATCGCAATCATGGCGGTCGTCGACCTGATGCTGTTCGGCACCATCGGCATCACCATCTGGGCGATCCAGATGATGTGGATCCCGGTCTGGGCCGCCGGCGTGGTCAACGGTCTCGGCCATGCCATTGGCTACCGCAACTTCGAATGCCGCGATGCCGCGACCAATCTGGTGCCGTGGGGCATCCTGATCGGCGGCGAAGAACTGCACAACAACCATCACACCTACCCCAACTCGGCCAAGCTGTCGGTCAAAAAGTGGGAGTTCGACCTCGGCTGGGCCTGGATCCAGGTCTTCAGCTTCCTGCGCCTGGCCAAGGTGCAGCGCGTTGCACCGATCGCCCACCGCGTCGAAGGCAAGGGCAGCCTGGATATGGACACCGCCATGGCGATCCTCAACAACCGCTTCCAGATCATGGCCCAGTACCGCAAGCTGGTGATCGGGCCGCTGGTCAAGCAGGAACTGGACAAGGTCGATCATTCGGTGCGCCATCAGTTCCACCGCGCCAAGCGTCTGCTTTCCCGTGAAACCAGCCTGCTGGAGGACCGCCACCACGCGCGCATCCAGAGCATGCTCGAGCACAGCCAGGCGCTGAAGGTAATCTACGAGAAACGCCTGGCCCTGCAGCAGATCTGGGTCAAGACCAGCGCAAATGGCCACGACATGCTCGCGGCCATCAAGGAATGGGTCCACGAGGCCGAGGCCAGTGGTATCCAGTCCCTGCGCGAATTCGCCGACCAGCTGAAGACCTACTCGCTGCGCCCTGCCGCCGTCTGATGCCGTTGATCGGTGCGCCCGGCTCCCGGGCGCACCCTTCGAACTTCACCCGCGATCCCCTATCTCAAAGACACTTCGCCACCCCGGCGGGCTGTCCCGTGGCCGTTGTCGACTTCCCGGCACGCCCTTTGAGATCCGTGTCGATGGTCAACAACAATCAAAAAGACTCATCCCTTCCCCAGTGGCCCGAGGCCGCACAAACCCTGATGGCATTGATGCACGCCCAGGGCGAAGTCGCGCGCCTGAGCGAACGCGAACAGTTGTTCAGCTCGCTGCTGGTCAGCGTCAACGCCGTGCTTTGGGCCTTCAACTGGGAAACCCGTCAGGTGCTGTACGTCAGCCCCGCCTATGAACGGATTTTCGGCCGCTCGGCCGCCCTGCTGCTGGCCGACTACAACCAGTGGCGCGACAGCATCTACCCCGATGATCTGGAATACGCCGAACGCAGCCTCGCCGAAGTGCTGCACAAGGGCGCCGTGGAAGACCGCGAATACCGGATCATCGACGCCGACGGCCAGGTGCGCTGGATCAGCGACAAGTGCTTCATCAACCGCCAGGAAGAACCGGGACAACCGGTGATCATCGTCGGCATCGCCGAGGACATCACCGAAAAGAAACAGATGGAAACCGAGCTGCAACGCCTGGCCACCACCGATGTGCTGACCCAGAGCAGCAACCGTCGACACTTCTTCGAATGCGCCAACCGCGAGTTTGAAGAGGCCCGCCTGCAAGGGGCGCCACTGGCGTTTCTGCTGCTGGACATCGATGACTTCAAGGTAATCAACGACACCTACGGTCACCCGGAAGGCGACAACGTGCTGCAACGGATCGCCGAATGCGGGCGTGCCTCGCTGCGCCGGGGAGACCTGTTCGGACGGATTGGCGGTGAAGAGTTTGCTGCGGTTTTTCCGGGCTGTGCGCCGGACATGGCGATGCAGGTGGCCGAGCGGCTGCAACAGGAAATCCAGCGATTGAGCTTCAGCCACGGCGAACAGACGTTCGGCATCACCGTCAGCCAGGGCCTGACCAGCCTCACCCCGGAAGACGAAAGCCTCGACAGTCTGTTCGCCCGGGCCGATGCAGCGATGTACGAGGCCAAGCGTCAGGGCAAGAACCGGATCATCTCGGCCTGAATACCGCACTGATGCAGGACAAGCGCTATTTGCGCATCCGCATCAGCTCCGGCAAGCCGATCTTGAGCAGGCGCGCCGTACGGCTCTTCGCCAATTCCTCGACGCCCTCGTGCTCGGTCAGCCGCGCCATCTGCGCCGCCATGTTCATCACCAGTGCCTCACGGGAATAAACCCCACCACCGAGCTGGTAGACCGAAGCAATCAGCTCGCGCAACTCCAGTGGCAGGCGCCAGCGGGTGCGCAGTGCCGAACCGTAGGCGGCACCGAACTCGGCCAGCGCATCACCGACTTCCTCCAGTTCATCCAGCTCGCCGCCGGCCTGCTTCCACTCCTGCAAACAACGCAGCAGTGCCAGATCACCGAGACGATGAAGCATACCGGCGCAGTAACAGCGCTCCTGATCCAGATCAAGCAGACGCGCCAGGGTGCGCGCGTACTCGGCGGTGTGCAGCGACAGGCCCCAATAGCGCTCGGCGTAGTCGGCCAGACACGGATCGCTAAGTCGTGCACTGCGCTTGAGCGCCAGGCCAAGAATCAGGTTCATGCTTTGCCCAGTGCCCAGGCGATGCAGCGCCTGGGCCAGGGTCTGCACCGCCGTGCCGTGGTGCTGAGCGGCGCTATTGGCCGCTGCGATCAACACCGCAGTGATCTGCGGGTCGGTGCGGATTTCCTCTTCCAGCAGTTTCAAATCCAGCCCGTTGGGGTGGAGGCTGCGTTTGACCGCCACTTGCACATCGGTCATCAACGGCGCGCCGTCGGCCTGCTCGCGGCGGCGCTCGAGAAACACCGACAGGGTCATGCCCGGCGCCAGGGCCGGCACTTCGCAAAATACTTCCTGACCGGCATTGAGCAGCAGGCCCTGCAAACGCTCAGTCAGGCTTTCCATGTTCAGAGGTTTGGCCAGATAGGCCGTGGGTGCCAGCGGCAAGGCTTCGCGCACGCTGGCGCTGTCGTTGCGGCTGCTCATCAGAATGAACGGCAACGGCGGATTGCGTTTGCGCTGGCGGACACTGCGCAACACGTTCAAACCGTCGACGCCGGGCAACTCCCAGTCGACGATCGCCAGGTCATAGGGCACTTCGCCGAGCAGAGACATCGCCTCTTGGCCATCGGCGCACAGATCCAGCCGCGCATCGCAGCGCACGTTGAGCAAAACCTGTTTGAGCAGGTCACGAGACCAGGGGTCGGCCTCGGCAATCAGGACTCGGGGTACAGCGGGTAATTCGACGGCAGTCATGCTCGCCCTCCCTAGCAATGCTTGAACCTTAGCCAATGCTGGCGATTCGATACAGCTCGAATGCGGGGTATGTGTTTCAGCAAGCGTAAAAAAACCCGCCGAAGCGGGTTTTTTGTCGATCCGATCACACAGTGCCCGGCATTACAGCTCCGAGAAGCACTCTTCGATGATCGCCAGACCTTTGTCCAGTTGCTCGTCCGGCGAGGTCAGCGGAACCAGAACGCGCAGAACGTTGCCGTAGGTGCCGCAAGACAGCAGGATCAGGCCCTTGTCACGCGCCTTGGCCACGACAGCAGCAACTGCAGTCGGGTTTGGCTTGTGGCTGTCGCCGTTTTCGAACAGCTCGACCGCGATCATCGCGCCCAGGGCACGGACTTCGCCGATCACCGGGTACTTGGCCTGGATGGCCTTCAGGCCGGTGACCAGACGCTCGCCGACAGCCTTGCAGCGATCCAGCAGTTTTTCTTCTTCGAACACTTCCATCACGGCTAGGGCCGCGGCGCAAGCGATCGGGCTACCGGCGTAGGTGCCGCCAAGGCCGCCTGGAGCGATGGCGTCCATGTATTCGGCCTTGCCGCAGACACCGGCCAGCGGGAAGCCGCCAGCGATGGATTTGGCAAAGGTGGTCAGGTCGGCGGCAACGCCCATCTGTTCCATGGCGAAGAAGGTGCCGGTACGGCCAGCGCCGGTCTGCACTTCGTCAGCGATCAGCAGGATGCCGTGCTGGTCGCACAGGGCACGCAGACGCTTCATGAACTCTTTCGGCGCGACGTAGAAACCACCTTCACCCTGCACAGGCTCGATGATGATCGCGGCGATGTCTTTCGGCTCGGCGTCGTTCTTGAAGATGCGTTCGATGGAAGCGATCGAGTCGTCGACGCTCACGCCGTGCAGTTCGTTCGGGTACAGCGCGCGGAAGATGCCGCCTGGCATCAGGCCCATGCCGGCCGAGTAAGGCACGACCTTACCGGTCAGGCCCAGGGTCATCATGGTACGGCCGTGGTAAGCGCCGGTGAAAGCGATCACGCCGGCACGGCCAGTGGCAGCACGGGCGATCTTCACGGCGTTTTCAACGGCTTCGGAACCGGTGGTCACCAGCAGGGTTTTCTTGGCGAAGTCGCCCGGTACGCGAGCGTTGATTTTTTCGCACAGCTCAACGTACGGCTCGTAGGCCAGTACCTGGAAGCAGGTGTGAGTCAGCTTGTTCAGCTGTTCGGTCACGGCAGCGATGATTTTCGGGTGCACGTGGCCGGTGTTCAGCACGGCGATACCGCCGGCGAAGTCGATGAACTCGCGACCTTCAACGTCGGTCACGGTCGCGTTCTTCGCGGACTCGGCGAAGATCGGGTGAATCTGGCCAACACCACGTGGAACAGCGGCAGTACGGCGGGCCATCAAGTCAGCGTTAGTCTTGCTCATTACAGTCCTCATTCACCGCTCATCGGGCGGCGTGGTTCAAGGATTAAGCGGGAGGAATCGGCGGTGGCAGCATGCGATGATCGACTGCCACGGCGTTCCCGGCCGCAGAGAAAATTCCGGTTTGAAACGACGCAAAGGGACAGCGCTCTCGTGCCCTTTGCGTTTACAGCGATCTTCTACCGAGGCTTAGATGCCCAGGCAGAGGTATTTGATTTCCAGGTAATCTTCGATGCCGTACTTGGAGCCTTCACGGCCCAGGCCCGAGGCCTTGATGCCGCCGAACGGCGCGACTTCGTTGGAGATCAGCCCGGTGTTGACGCCGACCATGCCGTATTCCAGGGCTTCCGCCACACGGAACACACGGCCCAGGTCACGAGCGTAGAAGTACGAAGCCAGACCGAACTCGGTGTCGTTCGACATCGCGATCACTTCGGCTTCGTCTTTGAAGCGGAACAGCGGCGCCAGCGGACCGAAGGTTTCTTCCTTGGCTACTGCAGCATTTTTCGGCACGTTGGTCAGGATGGTCGGCTCGAAGAAGTTGCCTTCCATCTGCTTGCCGCCGGCCAACACGGTGGCGCCTTTGGCCACGGCGTCAGCGATGTGCTCTTGCACCTTGGCCACGGCTTTCTCGTCGATCAGCGGACCGGTGGTGGTGCCGTCTTCCAGACCGTTGCCGATCTTCAGCTTGGCGACAGCCGCTTTCAGTTTCTCGGCGAAGGCGTCGTAGACCGAATCCTGAATGTACAGACGGTTGGCGCAGACGCAGGTCTGGCCGTTGTTGCGGTACTTGGAAATGATCGCGCCTTCGACGGCCTTATCCAGGTCCGCGTCGTCGAACACGATGAACGGCGCGTTACCGCCCAGTTCCAGGGAAACTTTCTTGATGTCCTTGGCGCATTCCGACATCAGCTGACGACCGATTTCGGTCGAGCCGGTGAAGGACAGTTTGCGCACGATCGGGTTGCTGGTCAGCTCGCTGCCGATATCGCCGGCGCTGCCGGACACCACGCTGAACACACCTTTAGGGATGCCGGCGCGCTGGGCCAGTTCGGCCAGGGCGAAAGCGGAGAACGGGGTTTGCGAAGCCGGCTTGAGCACCATGGTGCAACCGGCGGCCAGGGCCGGGCCTGCTTTACGGGTGATCATCGCCGCCGGGAAGTTCCACGGGGTGATGGCGGCAGTCACGCCGATCGGCTGCTTGATCACGATCAGGCGCTTGTCAGGCTGGTGGCCCGGAATCACGTCACCGTAGATGCGCTTGGCTTCTTCGGCGAACCACTCGATGAACGAAGCGGCGTAAACGATTTCGCCCTTGGCTTCGGCCAGTGGCTTGCCCTGCTCGAGGGTCATCAGGCGAGCCAGGTCTTCCTGGTTCTCGATGATCAGCTCGAACCAGCGACGCAGCTTGCCTGCACGCTCCTTGGCGGTCAGTGCACGCCAGGCCGGCAGCGCTTTGTCAGCGGCTTCAATCGCGCGGCGGGTTTCGGCAGCGCCCATCTTCGGCACGGTGCCGAGGATTTCGCCGGTGGCCGGGTTGTTGACCTTGATCGTCTGACCGTTGTCCGCGTCGACCCAAGCGCCATCGATGAAGGCTTGCTGGCGGAACAACTGGGTGTCTTTAAGCTGCATGTCGGCTTTCCTTAACAGCACCGCGGCCAGCGCGGAGCAAAATTATGATTGTAGAAAGGCGCCTCGCAAGGCTGCCGTCAGGGAAATCATTTACCGGGCTCAAGCACCTGAATAGTGCACGGTTGCAAACACGTGCGGCTCGGCACCCGATCAAAGAGCGTTTGAAATCTCAAACGGATCCTAGGATCAAAGGGGGTAAAGGACAATAGGTCGTTCGAAAAAAAGAACAAAAACGCCGCAATTGCTGAACATTTCGGATCAACGTACAGACGCCCCTGTTCCCTGCCGCCGCCGAACGGCAGGGAGTAAAGGGGCGTGACTACTTGTTCTGAAACGATTTGAGCACCGTCAACAGACTCGTCAGGTTGTCAGCGACACCCGCCTGCCCCAGCTTTTCCGTGGCAGCGGCGCCAGCCGTGGTATCGACGCTGTAAATCTGCATCACCCCCTGGTTGGTTGCCGCCTGAGCCAGCGTGTTCTGTTGCTGCTGGGCGCTGACGGCATTCTCGAACAGGATGCCGGTCGAGTGCGCCATGCTTTGATAAACGCTGCCCATCGCCATGGCCGGTGCCTCGGCCACCACCTTGACGCTGGTCTGGGTGACCGCATCGGTGATCTGATCATTCACGGTTGCCATGTTCGGACTCCTTTCAAGGGACAGTGGGTGTTGCAAATATTGCTCAGGCGCCCGCGGACCGCTCGGGATGGCTGGCGCTGAACTGGGCAATGCTCTGGTTGATTCGCTCGAGTGCCTGATTCACCCCGTCGGCGTCCAGCACTCCGCTCGCCGCGGCCACCGCTGCAGCGCCGCCTACCAGCAGATGGGTATTCAAGGCACCGAGCGCACTTTCGGTAGCCGCGTCGAGGTCATCCTTGATGATGCTCTCGGTCATCTGGCGCAGCAGCACACCTTGAGAGGCCAGAGCGAGCTTGGTGACACCATCGAAGTAGCTCGCCGCCGATTGCGCCACCAGTCCGCTGGCCTGTCGAACCAGCAGTTCCGAACTCAACTGCGCGTGAGCAGCAAGCTGTGTGTTGAGCAGGTTCACCGCTTCGACAATCTGTCGATTCAACGCTTCCGCCCCGACACCGTCAGCCGACTGCTGAAGCAGATGTTCATTGAGCGACTCAAGCAACGCGGCGGCTGCGGCCGCCGGGTCGACGGCCGGTTGCTCCACGTTGTCGCTTTGCGCCTTCTCCCCGGTCATCAGGAGCGCCCTCCCACCGCCAGAATCTGCTGCACGGCCGCTGCCACCGTGGCGTTGCCGATAATGTTCATCGCCTGCTGATGGCTGACCGCGTTCTGCAACGCCAGACTGACCGCATGACTGGTGACCTGGGTCAGCGTAGCAATGGCCGTGGCCGGCGCAGAACCCACGACCTGCACATTCGACTGGGTAACGGAATCGGTGATTTGAGGATTGACGACGCTCATGCTTTTCTCCCTGAGTAAGGCGATCGAAGAACCCGCCGCAGGAAAACAATAGAACAGCTTCGCCAAACTGCCACGAGAGCGTTTTGCAGGACGTTACAGCCTTTTGGAATGCGCCCTCACCCGACACAAACACTGACAATGCCCCGGCAAAAACCGGCATGGACGCCCCGAGCCGACCTAGGTATGATGTCGCCCGCTGCACCAGTAGCTCAGCTGGATAGAGTACTGCCCTCCGAAGGCAGGGGTCGTGGGTTCGAATCCCGCCTGGTGCGCCATGAACAGAAACGAAAAAGCCTCAGGCCGAAAGGTCTGAGGCTTTTTTGTGCGTGCCGGTTGGCGACTCACTCCGTCGTCCAGTCAAACTCGTCATATTCATCATCGTCTTCGTCGTCCTCGATCCACTCATCATCAAGAACGTCGTCCTGCAGATCCTCTTCTGCCTGTTTGGCCAGAAGAAATTCCTTGCGACTCTCCGTCACAGCTCGCCGCAGTTCTTCGCCCTTCACCGGGCAGTTGAGCATTTGGGCGATGCGGTCGATTTTTTGGGCCACGGCATCCTCCAGCGCATCGGCAATGCCCCGATAGTGCGCGTTTTTGCGGGGCAATGCCAAATGGCTGGGTGATCAACCGGTCAGTTCTGGCGGATTTGTTCGAGGCGCAGGTCCAGATTCACGCTCGGATAACGCTTGTGCAGATTGTTGTACAGAGTGTCGGCAGCCTGTGATTGACCGGATTCGCGCAGGCGCAGGACTTCGCGCAGTTGCTCGTCGAGCCCATTGGCCGGTGCGGCGGCGCGCTTGCTGGCTTTGGCTTCGTCAGCCGTGTCGGCGCTGATCGATTCGCTTTGCATCGGCGCGGCCATTTCTGCCATCGGTGCGGGGGCAGGTGCTGATAACGCGCCCGCAGGGGCTGACAATCTTCGGGATTCAACAGCTTCCTTTCGGGCCAGTGGCGCAGCAGGTTTCGCAGCTGGAGCAAAATCGTAATGGGCCACCGGTTCCGGGACGCGCTGCACCAGAGTCAGCATCAGCGCGATGCCCACAAGACTGGCGAAAGCCACCTGATAACGCGGTTTCTGACAGGCCTTGAGCCAGCGCTGTGACAGGCTCGGTTTCGGTGCCGGGAGCTGACGATGCGCGGCGCTGATAATCAGTGCGTCGAGCTTCGCCGGCGGTTCGCCGAGCTGTTGCTCGCGATAATGCTTGAGCAGTTGCTCTTCGGGTGTCTGGCGGGTGTCCGTCATGTCAGTACCTCCTCGGCCAGCAGCCGACGCAGTTTGTGCTGGGCGTAGCGCAAGCGGCTCTTGACGGTTTCCAGCGGTGTTTCGGTGAGGCTGGCGATTTGCGCCAGGTCGAGGTCGCCGTGGGCGCGCAGCAGGAATACTTCGCGCTGCTCGGAAGGCAGGGTTTGCAGCGCGCTGTCCAGGCGCAGGCTGTCGCGACTGAGGCTCAGCAGTTGTTCGGGGTCGCTCGTATCGTCACTGACCGCATGGGTCTGTTCGTCGTAGCTGTCATGCAACGGCTGATGGGCGCCGTGCTTGCGCCAGTGATCGATCAGACGGTTGCGGGCAATCTGGAACAACCAGGTACGAAAAGTCGCCCGGCCTTGTGGCTGACTGCTGCTGCGGATCAGGCTAAGCCAGGTTTCCTGATACACCTCTTCGGCCAGTTCCGGTTTGCCACTCAACCCGAGCAGAAACCGGTACAGACTCTGGCGATGGCGGGCGTACAAGAGCTCGAACGCCTTGCCGTCGCCCTCCCGATAACGGGCCAGCAGCGATTCGTCACTGCTGGCCTCAAGGCTGTCTGCGCTGGCAAACAGCTGGCTGATAAACCCCTTCAGGCGGCTCACTATTCAACCCGTCGCTCGTTTGGCATCGCATTGGAGGCGGTCGCAGTCCGCAGGCTCTGCGCCAGTTCCACCAGTTGCACGAACTCGTTGCGCAGGCCGAAGCGGTCATCGCCACGGGCACCTCGGGCCAGGGTTTCGGTGTCCTTGAGGCTGAAATCGCCGGTGTAGCGGCCGTCCTTGAGTTGCTGGGAAAACGCAGCGACGGCGGCAGCAAAACGCAGGTCTTCACTGGCGGGCGCAATCTGACTGGCAATCGGCCGCTCGATCAGCAGACTTTTCCCACCTTCAGGCTTTTGATATCGCACACGCAGCATCGCCAATTCTCCTTTCTTCTCGGAAGCCACCGCATCGGTTTTTCCATAACGCAGCGGTTCCAACCAGCCTTTCTCGCCAGTCGGGACAATTTCATACAGCGCGGTCACCGTATGGCCTGCACCGATCTCACCGGCATCGACCTTGTCATTGCTGAAATCCTCACGCTTGAGCGCGCGGTTTTCGTAGCCGAGCAGCCGGTATTCACTGACCTGCGCCGGATTGAATTCCACCTGCAATTTGACGTTTTTCGCCACCACGGCGAGGGTCGAACCTAACTGATCCACCAAGACCTTGCGCGCCTCGCGCAGGTTGTCGATGTAGGCGTAGTTGCCGTCGCCGGCATCCGCCAGTTGTTCCATCAGGTGTTCATTGTAGTTATCCACACCAAACCCCAGGGTGGTCAGGGAAATCCCGGTCTTGCGTTTATCCACAGCCATTTGCTTGAGGCTGTCGAAGTCGCTGACGCCGACATTGAAATCACCGTCGGTAGCCAGCAGGATGCGGTTGATGCCTTTGGGAATGAGGGCTTGTTGCGCCATTTGGTAGGCCAGTTCGATACCGGAGGCACCCGCGGTCGAGCCTCCCGCAGTCAACTGCTCGATGGCTGTGCGAATTTTCGCTTTTTCCCGTCCGGACGTCGGCTCCAGCACCACTCTGGATTCGCCGGCATACACCACCAGCGAAACGCGATCCTGCTCGCGCAGTTGATCGACCAGCAGCTTCAGGGTGCTTTTGACCAGCGGCAGCCCTTCGCGACGATCCATCGAGCCGGATACGTCCACCAGAAACACCAGATTGGCCGGGGCCAGTTCCGCCACCGAGCGGTCAGACGCCTTGATGCCGATGCGCAGCAGCCGGGTGTGCGGGTTCCACGGCGAAGCGGCCAGTTCGGTGGTCACGCCGAATGGCGATCCGTCAGTGGGCAACGCATAGTCATAGGGAAAGTAATTGACCATCTCCTCCAGCCGCACCGCGCCTTCCGGCGGCAGGCGCCCCTGATTCAGCAAACGGCGGACGTTGGCGTAGGCGCCGGTATCCACATCGGCACTGAAGGTCGAGACGGGCGTTTCGGCAACGCTGTGAATCGGGTTATCGGCCAGGGTTTCGTATTGCTCGCGCGGCTCGGCGCGATAGTCCTGTGGATAACTTTCCCCGGCGGGCATCGGTGCAAAACTGGCCGTCGGCACCGCCAATGCACTGCGCTTGGCCAAAGCGTGATCGGCCATGACCCTCTCTTGTTGCGCTACGGGTTTTGACGGGGACTGTGCCGGTGACCGCACGGCGGCGGATTCCGGGTTGGAGGAAACACCGCAACCGGCGACGACCAACAGCACACCGGCAGCCAGGGGTCGCAGAAGCGTCGATGGAAGAGACATGGGGGCTGACCTCGAGGAAGAATTGATCCATTCAACCTCTGAGACGGACAGCCCTTTCAGTTCGGGTTAAACGCCGCCGACATTATTTTCAGCGGTGATAGCGCCGCACTGCACTGCTGTTGCGCAGCACATGGCCTTTGATTTTTTCCAGCAATTGGGCGCGGGTCAGGCCGGCCGGCAAGGCGTCGGGGGCCAGGTCCAGGGCGTAGATCTGAATGATGTAGTGGTGCGCACTGTCGCCGGTTGGCGGGCACGGGCCGACATAAGTGGTCGTGCCTTTGCTGTTGGTGCCGCCCAGGCCTTCGAAAGTCGGCTTGGTGCCGCTGCCGGCCGGGATCTGCCGGGTCGTGGCCTTGATGCCGTAATGAACCCAGTGATCGACGCCCAGGCCTTTCTGGCCGTCCGGATCATGCATCACGATGGCGTAGCTCTGGGTCGCGGCCGGCCCGGCGTTCCAGCTCAACGCCGGGGACAGGTTCTTGCCGCCGCAACCGGCGGCGTCACTGGCTGCCGCCGCGGTGAACAGACGGTTGTCCGAAACACCGGGAATGCTGAGGGTGAAACGCTCCTGGGCCTGCGCCGGAAACTGCACGCAAAGGGCGACGGCAACGGCCGCCAGCCAAGGGTTGAGAGAGGTCAATCGGGTCATTCCGGGAGCACCTTGTGCAGTTGGGCCGTCTTCGGCCTGCAGACTATAGCTGTACCGTTCGTGCCGTGGCAGTGGCAAATGACGCCCATTGGTATCACCGCGCTTACAGACGGTTCGTCGGCTCACGGTTATCGTCGTCCTCAGCATGCAGAAAAATCACCCGCGGATGCTCCAGCGGCGCCAGGGGTGGCGGCAGTTCCGCCGGTTCCACCGGCCACAGGTGCGGCACCACGTGGCTGACGTCACCGTCCTGGTTGTTATGGATGGTGATAACACCCGGGCTGCGCAGCTTCTGCAGGCGGTCATCGCACAGTTTGAAGCTTTTGCTCAGGCCGTCATCGTCAACCACCGGCGCGGCCAGACGACGCTGGGCGAAACTGCGGCTCTTGCGCTGTTGATAACGGGCCCAGGAAATCAGGATCACGGCGTTGACCAGCGCCACCCACAAATAAATCTGCAAGGTGCCAAGGGCTTCAAATGCCGAATTGTCGATGCGCGGCCCGCCGGCATGGGTTTCGATCAGCGGCCACAGCCCGCGCACCAGCAGATACAGCAGGCCAACCCAGGCCAGCACCGTGAGGATCACGTCGATCACCACCAGGAATGGCCGCTGGCGGGTCCGGATGATTTTCATTTGATGACCTCCTCTTCGTCGTCGCCCGCCGGTTTGATGCCCCGGTCGGGGCTGACCCAGCGCGCACGCTTCTGATGCTGGCCGAACAGCACCTTCGGAAAGCTGACCAGCGTGGTCAGCAGACTGATGAACCAGAACACCAACGGATACCAGACCACCCAGAACATGGTTCTGCCCAGACCCGGCTCATAGCGTCGGTCGATGATGATGCTGACCGCGAACTGCACCAGGCAGACAAACGCCAGCAGCAGTCCGGTAAAGGCCGGCGGCATCAAGTGATGCACGGCAATGGCCTCGGGCATGACCATGAACTTGCCCATCCCCCAGAAGATCACCGACAACAGAAAGGTGAAAGCCCAACCGGTCGACAGGCAATATTCGAACAGCAGCGGCCACAGATAACGGTGACGGTACTGCCAGATCCCGCGAATGTTCTTGAACAGCACTTCGGCACCACCCTGGGCCCAGCGCAGGCGCTGCTTCCACAGGCCGCGCAGGGTTTCCGGCATCAGGATCCAGCACAGGGCGCGGGGCTCGTAGAAGATGCTCCAGTGGTCCAGTTGCAGCTTCCAGCTGATGTCGATGTCTTCGGTGATCATGTCCGGGCTCCAGTAGCCGACCCGGTTCAACGCCGTGCGACGGAACGCAACGATCACACCGGACACGGTGAAGATCCGCCCGAAAACCCGCTGGGTGCGTTTGATCAGCCCGATGATCGACGAGAACTCGCCGACCTGGACCCGCCCGACCAGCGTCGAACGCGTGCGGATCCGCGGGTTGCCGGTCACCGCGCCAAGTCGCGCGTTGTCGAGCATCGGTGCCACGAGGTAAGCAGCGGTGTTCGGCGCCAGCAGCGCGTCACCGTCGATGCACACCAGATATTCACTGCGCGCCGCAATGGCGCCCATGCGCAGGGCCACGGCCTTGCCCTGGTTTTCCGCCAGGTGCAGCACCCGCAGCCGTGGGTCTTCCTTGGCCAGCGCATCCAGCACTTGCGCGGTGTTGTCCTTGGAACCGTCGTTGATCGCGATGACTTCGATGTTCGGGTAATGCTGGGCCAGCGCCGCGTGAATGGTGTCGGCGGCGTTGTCGCCCTCGTTGTAGCAAGGAATAAGGATCGAAATCAGCGGTTCGCCTTCCAGCGGTGGCGGCAGCGTGTCGTCTTTCCACGGCCAGTGCCGCTCCCAGTGCAGCCAGAAATACAGGCCGCCGGAAATCCACAACCCGGACATGAACAGCGGGTAGAAGAACACGAAGTCCATCAGGAATTGCCCGGTGACCAGGAAGATCAGCCCCAGCGGTACGCCGAGGACGATCGCCAGAACAAGCAGGGCCAGCAGTCTATCCAGCATGTCATGGGTTCCATTTGTTGGAGAGCGCTGGCCGCACGGTTTTCAGGTCCGGCAGGTTCTCGAGGAAGTTGTCCGGGTAGTAGCCGAAACTCGTCGCGCCCTGACGCTTGAGACGGCCCATCCAATCGGCCAGTTGTGCACCGTCGATGTCGGCCTGGTCCTTTTTCGTCCAGTCCCGGGCCTGCAATTCGAACACCGTGCGATCCAGCGCGCCGGGGCGCTGCTTGATCCTCGCCACCAGTTCTTCCAGCCACGGGCCGGATTGCGCATGGGTCTGTTTTTCCATGAGCGGCATGGCCATCGGTGCCGTCCAGTCGTAGCTCACGAGGAAGTCGTCAAGGTTCTGTGCGAACCACGCTTCGCTCTCGGGGTTGAGAATCGGCTCGGCGAAGATGTTGCGCGCAGTCAGCACCTGCGGGCCTCGGATCGCCCGGACCTTGGCGGTCAGTTCGTTGGTGAAGTCGATCAGGTAGCGGCTCTTGAACCGGGTCCAGCGCTGCATGGCCGCCGGATCGTCACGCAGGGCGGCAATCGAGCCCGGCAGGCCGTGGGCAACATAGGCCTTCAATGCCTCGGGGCTGGCGTCCTCGAAATCCGACAGCACGGCGTCGTCGTGGTAGAGGATGCCGTCGACCGAGGTCAGGCGCGCCACGTCTTCGTAGATTTCACCAATGATCCGCCGTACCTCGGGATCGAACGGCGACAGTCGCTTGTACTGATCCGGATCGACAGCGGTGGTGCCGGTCTTCGGATCCCAGCGTGTGACACGCGGCAGTTTCGAATCCAGCGCAAAACTCAGCACCGGCATCCAGGCGAACACTTTCACGTGAGCCCGGGTGCGCAGTTGCCAGGCGACACGGTCGAAAATATCGGCACGCACCGGCAGATGACGGTTGGGGAAATACAGCGAATGCACCAGGCCATCGCCTTTCGGGTCGGCGAAGGCTTGCAGAAATACCGTGTTGGCACCCATGTCGGCCATGCGCTGGATCAGCTTGCCGAGGTTCACTTCCTGCTGCGCCGGGTCCGGGTCATAGACGTTGTCCAGATCCACATGCACCACGCGCATGGCGAAATCGGACTGCACCGCCACGATGCTGTTGGCGAAATGCTCGCCGTCCGGGTCAGACGCGACGAGGAAACGTGGGCTGCTCATCAGGTTGTCGAGGGCATCGAGACCGTCGTCGAGGGTCAGGGCCATTTCGTAGCCCTGCTCGCTGACCACAGTCAGTGAAGTACCGTCCGCCGTGCCGTAGGGCCAGACCCAGACCCGTGGCTTCTTGCCGGTGGCCTTGCGGATTTTCTCCGAGATGGTGGCCACGTCGGTGCGGATACGCGCCTGGAAATCCGCCTCGGATTCATAGCGTTTGGTCACCGGATCGTAACGCCGGGTCGCGGCCGCCGGCTGCATGTTGCCTTGCGGGTTGGCGAGGATACCTTTGTGGCTGGCGTCGGTGTGGGCGGCGATTTCCACCAGGCCGGATTGCGAGATTTCGCGCACCTGATCCCAGGTCAGGAAGTCGGAACGCGGACGCATGGCGCCGGCAAAATCCACCGGCTGATTCAGCGGTGTGTCGATCCAGACGCCCACCGGTGCCAGCAGCGCATGCCAGTTATAGGCACGCAGCACCGGCATCACACGGGTGTAGAAACTCGCGTAGCCGTCGTCGAAGCTGAGCAGGATCGCCTTGGGCGGCAGTTCCGGCCCGCCCTTGCGCGCGGCCATGATCTGATCGACCGTCACCGGCTTGTAGTTGTTTTCCCGCAGCCACGCCAGTTGCTCGATCATGCGCTCGGTGCGCACCGCCACCACGGCCTGATCGGGATCACGGTCTTCGATGTCGTGGTAGGCAATGCCCAGCACGTGGTTTTTCGGCCATGGCTTTTCATTGGCCGCCACCGGGCGCTCGGACGGCGGTGCGAAGGCCGGGGCTTGCTGGGCGCAGGCGCTGACCAGCAGCACTCCCAGCAGAAGGATGAAACGCGAAATCAAAGGCATCTTCAAACTCTTCTAGAAGCGGAAAGTGAGGTCGACGAGCAGACGCAGATCGGTTTCCCGATCACCGTCGTAGGGCCGGTTGATCACACTGAACAAGCCGCCCACCTCGAATACGTCGTTCCAGGCATAACGCTGGCCATAGCCGAGCATCGCCATGCCGCCGGTGCCGTGGTCACGCTGACTGTACGTACCCGCACCGGCCTGGAACTGCTGGCTCCAGGAGGTTTCGTAGCGGTGGTAGAGCACGTGGTTGACGTTGACCGTCGGCATCACACTGAAGTCCGCCTTCGGGTTGTAGTAAGGCACGTCTTCGGAATTCGAGTTGTGGCTGGTGCTGACTTCCAGACCGGCATCGACCTGCACATGAGTCGTGCTGTAGACGCCTTCGCGCCCGGTCAGCAAGGCTTCGACGCGGTTGTTGCCGTCGCTGAAGTGCGACGGGCTGACCGACAGTTTCCATTCACGGCTTTCATTGGCGCGCCAGCGGATGAAACCGCTGCCGCCGTTGGCCTTGATGTTGCTGTTCAACGCGCGCAGCGGGGTGTCCGCCGACAGGTATTCAAGGCTGCCGCCGTACTGCCAGTTGTCGTTGATATCCCGGGCAATCGCCAGACGGGCGCCCTGCTTGTCGCCATAACCGTAGGAATGGTTGGAGACTTCCGCTTCGAGGGTCATGTCGCGGGTGCGACGTTCCAGACCGACACGCTGGAAGCGGTGGTTGCCGGTACCTTCAGCGAAGTCGCCAGTGGCGTAGCCGATCCCCGCGAACACCCGCCAGTCTTCATCGATCGGCGGGCTGTACAGCGTGCTCTGGATGCCGAAGTCCCGGCTGCCGCTGACTGCGCCGGCATTGCCACCGCTGCCGCCATTGGCCTTGCCGCCATACGCTTCGACGCGCAGCTCGGACATGTCATGCACTTCACGCTCGCGGGCCGCTCGCTGAACCTGGCGATTGTCCGGGAAACGCTCGACAACGTCGTCGGTCAGCGCATCCATCTGCCGCCATTCCTGAAGCGTCATGGCGGTACGGGCCTGAGCCACCTCCAGGCCCATGTCCCGGGGCACCATGCTCTCGACTTCCTTGAGCTGGCTTTCGGCGCGGCGCGGCCATTGGCGAGCCAGGTACAGATCGGCCTGGGACAGGCGCAAGCCGACGTTGCCCGGCGCCTGATCGACCAGGGTCTGCAGACGGTCCTCGCCATGGGGCAAATCCGCGCCATAGGTGCCAGCGGCCTGGGCCGACAACAGTTGGGCGTCCATCCAGTCGTCGCTGGGGTTGCCGATGGGCAGGCCCTTGAGTTCGACGCGCGGTTTCTCGTTTTTGGCCAGGTCTTCGGCGACCTTGCGTGCCTCCTCGGCACGGTCGCTTTCCAGCAGCGAGTAATACAGCGCGGTGGTGTCTTCGAGGCGATCACCGGCATCGGCATCCGGTGCCGAGAGCACCTGACGATACAGGTCGGTGGAGACTTCCGGCTGACGCTGATCCAGATAGGACGCGGCCACCCAGCGCAGGGCGTAGGTCGGAATTTTCACGCCTTCGGCTTGCAGCTTCTGGTATTCGGTAATCACGTCGGCAGTGCGCGCCCGGGCCTTGAGGGCGCCCATGCGGTCGATGCGCCAGCGGGTCACGTCATCGTGGGCGCTGGCGTCCGGGGTCCAGGTGGCGAGCAGCTTGTCGTAGTCGGCCAGCGCGCGGTCGGCGATCACGTAGCGTTCTTTTTCACTGCGGGTGGCAAATTCGGCGAGACGCACGCGTTCGGCGGCCAGATCGCCTTCGAGGCGGCGCTGGGTCACCGGATCGATCAATCCCGGACGCTGGTAGGCCAGGCGCAGTGCAGGCTCGGGCAGACGGGCCTTTTGCAGAGCCACCACGTATTCACGGGCGACTTCCGGTTTGCTGCCGGCGCGAACGAAGGCCTGATCGTATTCGAACAGTGCGTCGTACTGTTTGCCGGCGCGGGTCAGGGCATAGCCCAGTGCGAGACGGCGGGAAGGATCATCGGGCTTGGCGGCAACCAGCGCCTTGGCGCGGGTGACAGCCTCGTCGGGTTTGCCGGAATCCGCCTGGGTCAACGCCAGACCCAGTTGCAGGTCGGCATTGTTCGGCTCCAGCGCCAGGGCCTTGTTGTAGACCTCGGTGGCCTGATCCCAGCGTTTGAGATTGCGATAGGCGCGGGCGGTGGCGGTCAGGGCCTGAACAGGCAAGACACGGTTGCGGCCCTCGGATTCATAAACCTTGACCACTTCGGCATCGAGCCCGGCCCAACTGGCGATTTGCAGGTGATCGCTGATCTGCCCCGTGGTCGACTGGCCCGGCGGAACCTGACGCAGCACGTTCAGTGCAGGCGTGGTCTGCCCGGCACGCGCATCACGCACCATCTGATCATAGGGCGTATCGGCCAGCGCCAATGCGGGCCAGAGCAACTGGCTGCACAGCGCAACGCGAAACAAAGGGCGTAAACCACGATGTAATACAGGAACATCAATACGCGGCATCAATCAGCATCCTTACATGGCCAGCCGGGTCGCAATGCCCTCCTTGCCCATTCGTAACGGATGGCCGGGTCGGCGACCCAGCCAGGCTTTAGTAGCAGGGCAGTCTTGCACGCAAGCGTAGACCAATATTCAGAACACAATAATTATTCAGATTCGTGACGAAGCGCGGCGGAGCGCGCCGCAAGGCCGGATGCCAGACAGCAAAACGCCCGGCGTTTGCGGGTAGCAAAGGCCGGGCGCTGAGGTGTTGCGCGGGGTTTTACTGTTCCTGGCTGACGCTCACACCAGCGAACTTGCTCATCAGGAAGCCGACGAATTGCTCGACGGTCATCTTCTGGCCGTTGAACTCCACCTGATTGGCGGCGTAATGCAACTTGGTTGTCACATTGGTGCCATCCAGCGTTGCCAGCTGCGAACCCACGGCCATGCCGGAGAACATGTCGGCGGCGGCGCTGGCCTGGTCAACAATGGCTTTGGCGTCGGTCTGACCGTCAATCTGGGCCTGCACGCTGAGCAGATCCACCAGCATCGGCTTGGACACCAGCACATTGAGGTCCAGCAGGGCGATCAGCTGTTTGCCCAGTTGATCCGGCGGCAGGTCCATCGAGGCCGGTTTGGTCAGGTCGAGCACCAGATTGGCACGGCTTTCACCGTTGGCGGTTTTCAGCGACAGGTCTTCCAGCGCCAGTTGCGGGCCGGCGGCCAGCAGTTTCTGCATGTCAGACTTGACCTGGGCGGACTCGGCTTCGGTCAGGTTCAGCTCTGGCGCCGGCAGGCCGGCGGCAGTGGCTTCGGCGGCGGCTTTTTCGTACGGCTGCAGCTTGGTCTGGTAAATCTGCATCAGCGACAGGGCCGACGGGATGTCGAGGTTCTTCAGGCTCATGGCCAGGTTGGCCGAGCCGATTTTCTTGTCGTTGAGGGTCACTTCGCCGATTTTGTAGTCGGCACGACCGGAGGCGTTGCTGCCGTTCTCTTCGGTGAGGTTCTTCATCTCGAAGTTCTTCACGCCCAGCACCAACTGTTTGGCACCGAAAGTGGTCTTGCTGCTGGTCAGCTCCAGCGTGTTCTCACCGGTGTAGTAGCCGTAGCTGCTCTTGTTCAGGTTGCTGGCCAGGGTCAGGCCGTTGAGTTCGATCTGCACCGGCGCCTGATCTTCAGCCACAGTGGTCAGGTGCAGGCTGTCCATATAGCCGTTGGCCTTGACCTTCTGCGCCTGGGCGCTGGCGGAAATGTCCATGTTCAGACCGGAAAACTTCAGGCTCGACTTGTCATCCAGCGCGGTTTCCAGCGGCAGCAGTTCGATATTGCCGGTGGTGGACTGGTCATAGCCGATGTTGACCACCCCCTTGAGCGGCGCAGCGCCCTTGGTGGCGGCAAACCATTTCTCGGTGACCGGGGTCTTTTCCAGCTCATAGTGACTGGTGGCCATGACCGGCAGCCATTTCAGCGAGACCAGACGCGAGAACGGTAGCGGGCCGTGTTCGATGTGGTCGACGAACAGCAGCTCGACCGGTGCTTCACCGAACATCTCGCCTTCGCCCTTGAGGCGATAGTGCGCAGTGCTGCTGAAGGTGTGACGCTCCAGCGATACCAGCTCCAGCGACGCGCTGCCGTTGGAGCCGGCCATGGCGGTCTGCAGCTCTTTGTTGGCGTCGACGACGGCGTTGTTGAGCACGCCTTCAATCTTGGTGCCCGTATACCAGGCCCCGCCGACGCTGATGGCGCCGATGGCAACAACGATTCCGAGAAGCACGCCTGCTGATTTATTCATGAATGACCTGATCGATTTCCGTGGCTGAATGTATGGCCGTCTTCCGTGAACCCGTGACCGGGCCGTGGTTCGACTCCGCTGAATTTAGCGGTGGAGATTAGCACTGGCCGCGCAGGGCGGCCCAATGTTTAAAGGTTAAAGAGTGTCCACGGGACATGGACAAACAAAAAGATCGCCGGGTTCGGCGATCTTTTCGGGATCAGGAATATTGGACCTCGATCTCATCGAGCTGATGATCGAAGCTTCTCAGGCGTGCGGTCCAGGTGTACACGAGCACCTCGAAATCCCGGTCGATCACCGCCCCGCCCGGCCCGTCGTTGCGCGGGTCACAGAAATCCAGTTGATAGCGCTCGCGGGCCATGGCCGTGGCCACGTCGGACAGCTCACGGGCGTTGTTCAGCCAGTGCCAGCCGTCATCGGCGACTTGCCTGTCGAGCTCCAGACACTGTTTTTTCAGGGCTTCGAGGCTTTTCTCCAGCGGGGTGCCGGTGAGTTCGCCCATGACCTCGGCGAAGGTGCGTCCCGGTTGCCAGTAGCTGCCCCAGAAGTAGCGGTCGAACACGGTTTCGACTTTGCGCAGCGCGACTTTGGTGTCCCAGATCAGCAGCAGCGTCTTGCTTTGCTCAAGCTGGCGTTTCTTGAGTCGTTGCACCTGCACCAGCGACCAGGCCACCACCACGATCGCCATCACCGCGATCAACGCGGTCGCGCTGTCGAGGAAGACCATCGCCTTGTCGATCTGATGGGCCAGCATGATGCCGTAGAAATAGGTGGCAGACAGCAGCACCAGTGCGACCAGGGCGCACCAGAAGCCGAGAGCGTAAGGGTTTTTCATTATTGGTTTCCCCTAGACCTGCGCTAGCAATGTGCGCTGAAAAGGCGCCTTGCTCAGGGCGCCCCTCCAACACTTCAAAGCATAGCAACGGCCTCAGGGTTTGCTGGCGCTCGAGGCTTGCGTTCGTCCGCTTTCCCAACCGCCGCCGAGGGCGAGGAACAAATCGATCTGGCTCATGGCAACCTGAGTGTTGGCGGCGGCCAGTTGCGCGGTGACATCGGTGTAGGTGCGGGTGGCTTGCAGATCGGCGAGGAACGACTCGCGGCCCGCCTGGAAGAAGCGGTGAGTCTGGTCAGCCGCCAGCTTCGCCGACTGCTCGGCATCGGCCAGCGCATCGCGGCGTTGCAGCAGCGCGGTGTACTGGGCCAGACCGGTCTGGGTTTCGCGGATGGCGTTCAGCACCACGCCGTCGAAATGTGCCAAAGCGCCCTGGGTCGAGGCTTCGGCTTCGCGGATACGTGCCCGGGCGCCGTTGGTCGGCACCTTCCAGCTTAGCGACGGGCCAAAGCCCCAGCGGTTGGTCGATGGATCACCAAGGTCGGAGACAATGCCGACGGTGCCGATGGTCGCGCCGATGCTGATGTCCGGGTACAGCTCGCCGGTGGCGATGCCGATGCCAGCAGTCGCGGCGGCCAGTCGACGCTCGGCCTGGCGGATATCCGGACGCCGCTTGAGCAGTGCAGCGCCGTCACCAACCGGCACCAGTTGGGCGATTTTCGGCAGTTCGGCGCAGGTCGCGGTGCCGGCCGGCAATTGATCGACCGGTTTGGCCAGCAGCATCGACAGGCGGAACAACCCGGCCTGACGCGCCGCTTCATAGCGCGGCAGATCGGCGCGCAGGGACTTGAATTGGGTCTGCGAACGGGTGACCTGGGTTTCGTCCCCGCGCCCGGCATCGCGCAGGCGCTGAATCAGTGTGGTGCTCTGGGATTGCAGGTCGAGGGAATGCTGGGCGATTTCCCGTTCTTCGTTGGCCGCGCAGACCTGGGTGTAAGCCCGGACCACGTCCGCCACCAAGGTGATGCGCGCGGTGTCGGCGGCGGCCTGGGTCGCGTCGGCGTTGGCTTTCGCCGCTTCGATCCCGCGCTGCAGGACGCCCCACAGGTCGAACTGGTAGGAGGCGCTGATACCGATGTCGGCAACGTTGGCCACCGGAACTTTCTCCGGCAGCAGGAACGCCTGACCGGACTCCTGCAAGCGCTGGGCGCCCATTTTCACGCCGCCGCTCCAGCCCCCGGCCGCCTCGGCCTCATCGACCTGGGCACGGGCCCGCGACAGGTTCGCCGCCGCCACCCGCAGATCGGTGTTGGAGGCCATGGCCTGCTGCACCAGTTGATCCAGACGCGGATCGCGATACAACCGCCACCAGTCCGCCGGCACCGGAGTAGAAACCACAGGCTTGCCGGCCACCGCCAGATCGCCCTGAAAATCCTTGCGCTGAATCGCTGCATCAGCGGGCAGGTGATAGTCCGGCCCGACCATGGAGCAGGCCGACAACATCACGCCCAAACCGGCGATCATCAGGGCCCTGCTCATTTCGCGGGCTCCTGCTGATCGTCGATGATCGACACCGTGGCGGTACGCCCGGCGATCATGCGGAAGTCTTCCGGTACATCGTCGAAGGCAATGCGCACCGGAATCCGCTGCGCCAGACGCACCCAGCTGAAGGCCGGGTTGACGTTGGGCAGCAGGTTGCTGCCGCTCGAGCGGTCACGGTCTTCGATACCGGCGACGATGCTTTCGACATGCCCGCGCAAGCGGGCGCGGTCGCCTATCACGCGAATATCCACCGACTGACCGATGTGGATGCCGTCGAGTTTGGTCTCTTCGAAATAGCCGTCGATGTGGAATGAGTTGCTGTCCACCACCGACAACACCGGACGCCCGGCGGTGACGAACTCTTGCGCACGTGGCGCACGGTCGTTGACGTAGCCGTCCACCGGGCTGCGGATCACCGAGCGGTCGAGGTTGAGCTGGGCGCTGTCCACCGTCACCAGCGCTTCAGCCAGTGCCGATTGCGCACGAGCGACTTTCGACTGGCTTTCTTCCAGCTGTTCCGCCGGCACCAGATTGCCCAGCCCTCGGTTACGCTTGGCTTCACGCTGGGCCTGAGCGAGGGTTTCTTCGCGGTCGGCAACGGCTGCCTTGGCCTGACGCAACGCCAGTTTGAAACGGTCCTGATCGATGCTGAACAGCACCTGGCCGCGTTTCACCAACTGGTTGTCCTTGACCTCGACCTGCTGGATCAGCCCGGACACGTCCGGGGCGATCTGCACGATGTCGGCACGGATGTGGCCGTCGCGGGTCCAGGGCGCGAACATGTAATACATCACCATGCGCCAGACCACGACGACGGCGAAAGCCACGATCAGCAAGGTCAGCATCACGCGACCGATAGTCAAAAACGGTTTTTTCATGTCATCAGGTATCGACTGAGTGAGTCCACGCCGTACAGCATCACGGCGTAGAGGGCCACGTTGAACAATGCCCGGTGCCAGACCAGACGGTAGAAATGCAGGCGTGTGAGCACGCCGTGTACCAGCACGAACAGCACGTAAGTGATGCCCATCAGCACCAGCAGGGTCGGCAGGAAGATGCCGCTGATGTCCAGGTCACCGATCATAGGGGCGCTCCTTCGGGCAGCGGTTCTTCGGGCTCGGCACTGGAGACGAATTCGACGCCGGGCAGCAGGGCCAGGCGCAAACCGCTCAAGGCGTGCAACAGGTGTAGTCGGGTTTCTTCATCGCCGTGGCCGTTGAGCGCGCGGCGGGTGCGGTCCATGGTCATCAGCAAAGCGCTTGGCGCCGGCAGGCGTTCGCCGGCCTTGAGGCAGGCGCGGAAATACTCGCCGACCTCGGCCACCACTTGCTGCAGCAACGCGTTCGGCGCACCGGTCACGCGCGGGGTGTAGGCCAGCAGGTCGAGCAAATTCAGCCCTACGCGCACTTCGCGCATGGCGATGCCGGTGTCCTGACCGGTCAGCGCCAGACGTGGCAAGTGCTGCATCAGGCGGTCGAGCAACTGCACGCCCAGTTGCCGGTGCTCGGCGAGGTTCGCCGGCTCGGTCATGCTGACGATGTCTTTCCAGCTGAAACGGGTCAGGCGCTTGGCCGCCAGTTCGGCGCCGAACGGCCGGGCGATCAGGGTCCAGATGAAAGCGAACAACAGCCCCAGCGGCCCCGCCAGGTTGGAGTTGGCGAACGCAAAGAAGTCAGCGTCGTAGGCGCCCTGGATGCTGATGAACGACGAGGTGTTGACCAGCGTCAGCAGCATGCCGAGGTAAAACCGTGGCTGCACCGTCAGCGTACCGACGCAGATGAACGGGATGGCAAACGCCAGCACCAGCATCGGGAAGTCGTGCAGGTTCGGCAGCACCAGAAACAGGTACAGACTGGCAAACAGCACCGACATCCCGGTCCAGAAAAAGAACCGGTAAATCTGCGGCGCCGGGTCGTCCATCGAAGCGAAGAAGCTGCACGACACCGCCGCCAGAATCACTGCACTGCCGCCATCGGTCCAGCCCAGCAGAATCCACAGCGTCGAGGCGACGATGATCGCCAGAATGGTCGACGCCACCGAATACAGCATCAGTCCACGGTCGAGGAACGGCGTCAGACGACCGAGGCGCCAGTGGCGGTAGACCGCGCGCCAGCTGTCCTGGCGTTCGCACAGGATCGCATCCTGCAGACTGCGACAGTCCTGCCACAGATCGATGAATTCGCCGAGGCGGTACAGCGCGTTGGAGAACAACAACTGTTTGCGATCTTCCAGGGCTTCGGCGCTCGGTTGCAGGGCTTCGAGCTGATCCCGCAGGGCTTGCCAGCGGTCGAGATCGGCGTCTTTGTAGCCGAGCCATTCCCGGGTGGCGGTGAGCAGCGGCGCGAATTTTTCCACCAGTTCCGGCGTACGCCGTTCGAGGGCGTAGAGCGAATCTTCCAGGGCATCGATCACCGGCAGCAGATGAATCATCCGCCCGCGCAGTTCCTTGGTGTTGCGCACCGTCTGCGGCCGCGCGCCTTCGTGGGGCAACTGGCCGATCATCAATTCCAGGCTGTTGAAACTGCCGACCATGGCCATGCGCAGGGCGGTGACTTCTTCGGGATTCACGTCACGGCTGAGGAATTTCAGGCTGTAGGTGGTCGCGTCGGCGAACCACTTGCCCACGGCATCGTTGAACACCGGCGCCAGGCGCCGTGGCCAGAACATCGCGCCGACCACGGCAGCGACCGCGATGCCGAGGAAGATCTCTTCAGTCCGGGCTTCCGCCACGTCCCACACCGCCAGCGGGTTATCCACCACCGGCAGAGCGATCAGCGGCAAAGTGTAGCCGGCGAGCATCAACGCATAGTTATTGGCGGTGCGCAGATGCAGGGACAGGAACAGCAGAATCCCGGTCCACAACGCGATGACCACCACCAGCACATAGGGGCTCTGGACGAACATCGGCACAAACAGCACCGCCGCAGCGGCGCCGAGGAACGTACCGATCGCCCGATACAGCGCCTTGGAACTGGTCGGCCCGAGGAACGGGCTGGAAACGATGTACACCGTGGCCATCGCCCAGTACGGACGCGGCATCTGCATCAGCAAAGCGATGTACAGCGCGATCATCGAGGCCGCGAACGTACGGATCCCGTAGAACCAGTCCCGGGCCGGAGGAATGCCGGAAAAAAAGCCGTTCACGGATGGGTCACCGCTGGCGGACTGGCCGCTTCGAAAGCCCTCAATACTCGAAGCGTAGCTTCCAGATCACTCCGGTCGATGCCTTCGAGCACCTCATTGCGCAAACGCACCAGCTCGACTTCCACCGCCTGCACCAGTTCACGGCCGGTGTCGGTCAGGCTCAGACATTTCGCGCGGCGATCCTGCGGATCTTCAGTGCGGCAGACGTAGCCGGCGTGGCACAACTGATCGAGCAGCCGCACCAGCGAAGGACTCTCGATCCCCGCCGCCTGTGCCACCTGCACCTGATGCACACGCTCCCCGAGCCGCCCAATCATCAACAACGGGACGGCGCAGGCTTCGGAAATTCCATAGTTGACCAGCGTGGTCTGGCAGATCTTCCGCCAATGCCTGGCGGCCACCACCATGGCACTGCTGATGTTCATCTGGAGAGCGTCGAGAGTATTCGGCACGAGGGAATGCACACACTGTTAGTTTGCTAACTATCAATATGGCATTGGAGGGGAAATTCAGTCAAGTTTTGAAACACATTGGCAGTCACGCGTTAACTCAACGTCGCTTGGCGCTCTCGTAAACATCTCCACGCTCACGCTTACCGACCGCAACTACCGAGACAACCACCCGCTCTTCGATCACTTGGTAAACCAGACGATAACCGGATGCCTTGAGTTTGATCTTGTAACAGTCAGGCATCCCCTGCAGGGAATCAGCTGGAATGCGAGGACGCTCCAGGCGCTCAGCCAGTTTCTTCTTGAATTGATCGCGCAGCGTATGACTCAATTTGTTCCACTCTTTGTGAGCGGAAGGCAGGAATTCGAGCTTATAGGTCATCCAGGCTTACCGGTATGGGAGTCTCATGACTGCGAGAACGAACGATTTCTGCCAACTCGAGATCATCGAGCCGCTCCATCATCGCTTCGTAAACGTCAGCCGGCACCATGTAGCCCATGACCCGGTTGTGATTCAGGACAGCTACCGCTCCTCCGTGCGCGCCGTTGAGCACCGCAGAAGGATTCTTCTTCAGTTCAGAAACACTGACGGCCATATCGGCCAGCACACTTTGCATAATAAAAGACCTCAATTGAGGTCGTGATTCTGGTCTAAATAATCATCACAGGCAACCGGATGAGTTGACCCAGCTTACGAACGGCAGACTGACAATTACCCCGCCCGCCCCTTCCTCAACATCACATCCAGCTGATCCACCACCTCCGCCCAATCCGCATCATCAAGAATCTCGTCCCGCAGGAAATCCGCCTGGCTCTTGGTCCAGAAAAACGCATCGCACAGGTGCAGTTCGGGTTTGAGCGGGGAATGGGCGGCGATGAACTGGTCGATGCTGACCGGGTCGTTGGGCAGGCCGAGTTGTTTGAACAGGGATGGGAGGCTGTGTGTTGGATTTTCCATTGTTCTACTCCTTCGAAGAATTTCAGTGGATAAAAACATTTCGCGAGCAAGCCACATTCCCACAGATTCATTGCAGAACCTGTGGGAGCGAGCCTGCTCGCGATGGGCGTCGGCACAGACGCTGAAAAAAACTACTGACTCAACTCCCGCACTTGGGCATGCGGCACCATTTTCAGGAACTCGGGCATGCTCATGTGCAGCAGGTTGTTGTGGTTGCCGGCCTCCAGGTAAATATCTTTTTGCCGGGTCACCAGCGGGTCGATGACCATGTCCAGGCCATAGGAATCGCCCAGCGGCGGCACCGCGCCGCGTTCGCAATCATCGAACAGGTGCGCCAGGGTGCTTTCGCGGGTGATCTGCCACTCGCCGCTGGTGCGCACTTTGCTCAGGTCCAGATGGCGGCTGGCAGGCAGCACGGCCATCAGATAATGCCCGTGGTGGTCGTCGAGGATCACCGATTTGGCCACCCGCTCCGCCGGAATCCCCGAAACCCGCGCCGTTTCCAGGCTGCTGCTCGAGTGCGGATGGGAGACGACGTCGTATTGGCATTGCGCCCGGGTCAGGCTGCTTTGCACTTTTCTTGCCATACGCATGATGCACCTCGGTGCCCGCCGGACGCTGCGCGGCGAGCGATGATGAACGTTGTTCCTGTTCTGGAAAGTCTAGTCGGGCAAGCCGCGAATGAAGGTAAATCCGCCCACTGGCGACGCTGGAACTGATCAGAATTCCTCCGACCGCAGGCTCAACTAGACTGATAAGAGAACCCCATGACTCTCCCGGAGGGTCACGTGAACATCCGTCGCTGTGCGTTTGTCCTGTTGATGCTGCTGAGCGGATCATCCCTGGCCGCGGACATCCCGTTGCACGCCATCGATCCCATCGGCCTGTGGCTGATCACCCTGGGCATCGTGTTCCTGATCGCCGAAGCCGCGCTGCCCAATTACGGCGTGATCGGTTTGGGCGGCATCGTCATGTTCGTGATCGGCGCGCTGATCCTCAGTAACGCCGAGCTGCCGGTGCCGATGATGATCGGCCTCGGGCTGGTCAGCGCACTGCTGCTGATCGCGTTGCTGGTTCGTGCCCTGAAGACCCGGCCGCGACACCCGGTCAGCGGCGACGCCGGCCTGGTTGGCAGCGTGACGGCCGTGACCGTCGTGGAGTCGCCGGACACCCGCAATGGCTGGGTGCAATTGCAAGGAGAACGCTGGCAAGTGTCGAGTGCCACGCCGCTGCACGCCGGGCAACCGGTGCGGGTGGTCGGGCGCAAGGGCTTGTTGCTGCAAGTGGCCGCGGCTGACGCGGCACCGCTCGGAGAGTGATCATGGGTCTGCAAATCGGTTTTGTCGCGCTGCTGCTGTTGCTCATTGCCCTGGCCGGCTCGACGTTCCGCATCCTGCGTGAATACGAACGCGGCGTGGTGTTCCAGCTCGGGCGTTTCTGGCAGGTCAAGGGGCCGGGGCTGATCCTGCTGATTCCGGTGGTGCAGCAAATGGTCCGGGTTGATCTGCGTACCATTGTCCTCGACGTACCGCCGCAGGACGTGATCACCCGCGACAACGTCTCGGTCAAGGTCAACGCGGTCCTGTATTTCCGGGTGCTCGATCCGCAGAAAGCGATCATCCAGGTCGAAGACTTCCTGGTGGCCACCAGCCAACTGGCCCAGACCACCCTGCGCGCGGTACTCGGCAAGCATGAACTGGACGAACTGCTGGCCGAGCGCGAACAGTTGAACATCGACATCCAGCAAGTGCTCGACGCCCAGACCGATGCCTGGGGCATCAAGGTCGCGAACGTCGAGATCAAACACGTCGACCTCAACGAATCGATGGTCCGCGCCATTGCCAGACAGGCCGAAGCCGAGCGGGAGCGGCGAGCCAAGGTGATCCATGCCGAAGGCGAATTGCAGGCTTCGGAAAAACTCATGCAGGCCGCCGAAATGCTTGGTCGCCAGCCCGGCGCCATGCAATTGCGCTACATGCAGACCCTGAGTTCGATTGCCGGCGACAAGAGTTCGACCATCGTCTTCCCGTTGCCGATCGAATTGCTCAAGGGGATGGCGGATCTGTCGGCCAAGTCGTGATCGCGCGCAAACGCTCCAGCGCTTCGTAAGGTGCTCGCGCGCACCGTTCTACTCGCGCCTGCAACAGTGGAGAGGCTTCGCGGCGTTTGCTTTCGCCATCGGCGACAAACGCTTGTGACGGCTGTTTCGCATGCTGCGCAGAAGCGGTCAGCGCCTGTTCACATTGCTCAGCACTCAGCTGAAAAAACCTCGCCAGCCGTCCTGTCATCGCCTCGGGCAACTCGCTGTAATTGACCGTCAGCCCGCCGAAATCAGCGCAGTGCAAGCGCGCCGCCTCCAGCAGACGTCCGAGCCTGCGGGCGATGAAATCTTCGCGCCCCTCGAATGGCAGGTCGTCGTCCAGTACGCACTCGCCAAGCAGGCCGGGCACCATGTGCATACCCGGGCGACGCAGATGTGAAACGGCGATTTCCAGCGGATCGCGATAGACAAACAGCCACGGCGTGTCGGGAAAGCACTCATGCAGCAACGGCCATTCGCCGATGTTCCAGGCGTCGAGCTTGATCACCAGCCGCTGCTCCATCCCTCGCCGGCACTGGCCGTAGGCCGAGAGCAACCCGGCGATGGCCGCACGGCGTTCGACGGCCGGCAGATCACTGCGCAACAAGTTATCGAGGGGTGGCGGTTCCGAGATCACGATGTGATCGTCGAGGCGGGCGAGCATCTGGCTGATCAGCGTCGATCCGCAACGCGAGGCATGCAGGATGAAGGCGCTCGGCGCCAGGCCGGGGCTGAACGCCTGCCAATCCGTGAGCGCCGACAACGGGGTTTGTCTTCGGAACGCCTGATTGAACGGCAACTGCAGTGCCTGCTCCACCGCTTCGCGAAAAAACGGCTGGTGCAACGGCGTGTTGCCAAACCAGCACCAGTCCACCTGCCATTGACCGGCACTTTTCCAGATGCGGATCGGCAGCCAGCCGTCGAAATTCAGGCTCGCCATTGTTCGTTCCACGACCGGCGGCCGTTGCGCATCGCCGCGTGCAGTTCTTCCCGGGAGAATGACAAGCCACGCTCGGCGGCCAGCGCCAGGGTCTGGCTGATGAACGCTTCGGGATCGCGCAACGCCTGCAGGGTCGCCGACAACGCGGGATCCACGACCAGCAGACGCTGAAACCGCTGCAATGCCGAATCTTCGGCATCAGGTTGCGGCGTACTCGGCAAACCCTCGGCAATCATCTGCTCCAGCCAGGCGCCGGGGCGACAGTCGAGGACCAGATGAATGCGTGCCGTGCTGTCGCGATTGTCGACCCGATGCGGTCGCGCAAGATCTAGAAACCAGCACTCGCCTGCCTCCATCGGCATGCGCAATCCATCGAGCCAGAAATCCACGGCGGGCGGGCTGAGCAATGGAATGTGCAGCCGAAGATCGGCGGCCGGTCCGTGGAGATCGTAATCACGATGCTCATGAATCTGCCCGCCGGACCCGAGTCGCAGCAGTCGCGCACTGACGATCTCCAGCGGCAGATCCTGCAGCGCCTGCTGCCAGCGGCGGTCATTCAACCAGGGGCGGCGCGGCACCGGTTCGGCGGCACCGGGTGACAACTCGGTCAAGGCATCGGCAGCGGAAATCAGCGCCACACCGCTCCAGTCACCGGTGAAATACGCGGTGTTGAAATGGCCGCGCCAGTCTCCGTCCTCGATCGCCGCCAACGCCTGCAACAGCAACGGCAGATCCACCGTGACCGGCAGGCGTGAATACGCCGGCCGGTTCATCGATCACTTAGCCACGGCACGGGGTGCCGGCACCGAAATATCCCCCGACGCCCACGCCGCTTCGCGGTTGGCCAGCGCCGTGGCGATCGACTGCACTTCGGTCGACTGCACCTGATCCGGCAGCGGATCGAGCCCGGCACTGGCGAAGATCTGGCCATAGGCATTGCGCAGATCGGCGTAGGACAGGTCACGGCGCAAGTCGGCCTGCAGGTTGTTCAGTTCGCCCTGGATCAGATCCAGTTCGCCGATGCCCGCCGCCTGATGGCGGTTGCGCAGTTGACCGACGATTTGCCCGTCGATGTCCGACAGTTGCTGGTTGGTCTTGAACTGACGCAGCGCCTCCTGATAGTTGGCGTTGGCCACGTACAACTGCGCCAGTACCGCAATCGACATTGCCTGACGGCGTGCGGTGGCGACTTCTTCGCCGGCCTTGGCCACGTCGATGGCCGCCGGGGCGGAGATCACGTTGAACAGGTTCCAGGTCACTTTCACGCCATAGTCGGCCCAGCGGTCGTTCACCAGGAACGAGTTGCTGTCGTAGTGGCCGCCGGCGGAAAACTCCAGGCCTGGCAGCATGCGCAGCATGGCCTTGCGGGTTTCGGCGGCGCTGATCCGGGTCTGGTAATCCTGCTCGCGCAGTTCCGGGCGGCTGGTCAGGGCTTCCTGTTCCAGTTTGGCGATATCGACCTTGAGTTCCGGGATCTGATAACCGTCGTCAGTGGCCAGCGTCAGGTTGGTGCCCATCGGCAGATTGATCAGGGTCGCCAGCTCGGTCTTCGCCAGTGACAGCGCGCGGCGCTGCTCTTCCAGTTGCCGGGTGGCTTCGATCAGCGAACGCTGGTAGCCGAGGGACTGCACCGGATCGCCGATGCGCTGTTCGCTCATGCTTTCACTGTTGCGCCGGGCAGCGTCGACCCGCGCCATCAGGCTGTCGATCTGCTTGAGCAGACGTTCGGCCGCCATCGCCCGCCAATAGGCCGAGCGCACGTCCTGAACGATGGTGTTGATCACCTTGCGCCGACGTTCCTGAACGATCAGACGCTGGTCGCCCTGTTGTTTGGCGTTGATGTAACTGACACCGAAATCGAGAACGTTCCAGACCATGGTCAGGTCGGCGACGTTGCGGTCGCGGTCCTGGGAGGTCGACGGTTCCAGGGACTGGGTGCCAGTGCGTACGCTCTGGCTGCTGGAGGCACTGACGTTGTTGCGCCCGACGTAGCCGGCGTCCAGCGCCATGCGCGGCAGCATGTCGAAACTGGCGAGGTCGAGCTGCCGCTTGGCCAGCGCCTCCTCCATGATCTTCAGGCGCCCTTCGAGGTTGTATTTCACCGCGCGAGCCATGGCCTGGTGCAGGGTCAGCGGACCGCGCAACGGTTCCTGGCCCTTGTACATGGTTTGCAGGTCAGATTTGGCCCGTTGTTCGCTGACACTGCGTTCGATCGGTTCACTGGTGACTGCACATCCGCTGATCGCCAGCGCCAGCAGGCTGGCGCCGAACAGTTTCTGACTTTTCTTCATCCCTGGATCGCCCCTAGGTCCCGCACATATTGAGTTGTTGTGTGTTGTCAGGCCGGCATTTCGCTGATGCCGACCTGTTGCAGAGCCGCCGCCAGGTTGTCCACCCGGTGCTGCTCGCTGTCCTTGATCTCTTGCAGTTGCTGGCCCAGGGTCGGCGCGCCGAATACGCCGCGCAGGCCTTGGGACACGTCACCACCCCGGATCGAGTGGCTGTCGAAAGCGTTCAGTGAGTCCCGCTCGGCGGCACTGTCCTGATTGAACAGGCTCGACAGCGTGCTGATGCCGAACACCCCGCCATCACCCCCACCGAAACCGAGGAAGCCGTGGCCGGAACCATCACCGCCGCTGTCGCTGCTGGTGAACACCTGGGCAATGAAACTCGGGCTCAACGCACCGTGGTTGATGAAAATGTCGCCCAGCGGACGGATGCCATTGCCGATCACCCGCTGCTCGAACAGCGGCGGGAAGGTCAGCGGTGAACCGAGATCGCCGGTGGGTGGCGCAAAGATGACCGGTTGCAGCGGCACATCGGGCAGCGGCGGCGCAACGACCGGAACGTCGATACGGAACTCCGGATCGGGCGATACCACTACCAACGGTGAAGTCGGTGTCACTGGAGGTACAGACACCGGCACCGTATTGACCACATAGTTGCCGGACTGACTGATCCCGCTGCCACTGTTGCCCGACAGATCGCTGACCCCGGCACTGTTGACGCTGATCGCATTGCTGGCGCTGTTAACGTTGGCGTTCGGCGTCAGGGTTGCGGTCCAGGTCTTGCCGCCGTCGCTGCTGCTCAGGTTGGACAGGGTGCCGTTGGCCACGCTGAGGTCCGACAGGTCGAAACCGGTCACCGCTTCGTTGAAGGTGATGATCACTTGCGAGGTCTGACCGACGCCCAGGTTCGGATTGGCGACCACCACCGTGGCAGTCGGCCGCTCACTGTCGAGGGCGTAGTTGTTCGACACCGCCACCGTGCTGCCGGCGTTGCCCGCCAGGTCGGTTACGTTGCTGGTGTCCAGGGCAATGAAGTTGCTCGGGTCGGTGACATTCGCGGTCGGCGTGAAGGTTGCGGTCCAGGTCTTGCCGCCATCGCTGCTGCTCAGGTTGCTCAGGTCACCGTTGGTCACGCTCAGGTCCGACAGGTCGAAATTGCTCACTGCCTCGCTGAAGGTGAAAGTCACCGTGGTGGTCTGGCCGATGCCCAGGTGCGGGTTGGCGACCACGATGTTCACCGTCGGCCGGGTCGCATCGAGGATGTAGTTGTTGGAGATGGCAATACTCGCCCCGGCGTTGCCGGCCAGATCCTGAACGCCGGCGGTGTCGAGGACGATCAGGTTGGTCGCGTCGTTGACGCCGGCTGTCGGTGTCAGGGTCGCGGTCCAGGTGATGCCGCCATCGCTGCTGGTCAGGTTCGACAGCGCACCGTTGGCGACGCTGATGTCCGATAGATCGAACCCGCTCACCGCTTCGCTGAAGGTGATGGTCACGGTGGTGGTTTCACCGATGCCCAGTCGATTGTCGGCGACCACGATGGTGGCGGTTGGCAGCGCGGTGTCGATGGCGAAGTTGTTGGAGTCGGTGGTACCCACGCCACTGTTGCCCGACTGGTTGGCCACCCCGGCGTTGTTCAGGGTGATCAGGTTGGTGGCGTCGGTGACATTGGTAGTCGGGATGAACGTCGCGGTCCAGGTGATACCGCCGTCACCACTGCTGACGTTAGTCAGCGTGCCGTTGGCGATGGTCAGGTCACTGTTGTCGAAACCGCTCACCGCTTCGCTGAAGGTGATGGTCACCAGCGAGGTTTCCCCGGCCCGGATCGACGTGTCGGCAACCACGATGGTGGCGGTCGGCACCTGGGTATGGATCTGATAGTTGGCCGAGCTGGTGGTGCCGGTGCCGGTGTTGCCGGCCAGGTCGGTGATCCCGGTGTTGTTCAGGACAATCAGGTTGGTGAGGTCGGTGATGCCGATATTCGGCGTGAACGTGGCCGTCCAGGTGATGCCGCCGTCGCTCGACGAGACATTGCTCAGGGTGCCGTTGGCGACACTCAGGTCGGAATTGTCGAATCCGGTCACGGCTTCGCTGAAGGTGATGGTCACCAGCGAAGTTTCTCCGGGACGCAGGTCACTGTCGGTCATGACAATGGTCGCCGTCGGCCGCTGACTGTCGACGGCATAGTTGTTGGAATCGGTGGTGCCACTGCCAGCGTTGCCCGCCAGGTCGGCAATGCCGGTGTTGTCCAGGGTGATGACGTTGGTGGTGTCGGTGATCCCGGCCGCCGGAGTAAACGTGGCGGTCCAGGTGATGCCGCCATCGCTGCTGCTCACTGCGCTCAACGTGCCGTTGGCGATGGTCAGGTCGGCGTTGGTGAAACCGGTCACCGCTTCGCTGAAGGTAATGGTCACCAGTGAGGTCTGGCCGACGCCCAGTGCCGTGTCGGCAACCACGATGGTGGCGGTCGGACGTTGAGTGTCGATCGAGTAATTGTTCGAATCGGTGGTGCCGCTGCCGGCGTTGCCCGACAGGTTCTGAACGCCGCTGTTGTCCAGAGTGATCAGGTTGGTCGCATCGGTAATGTTGCTGGTCGGCGTGAACGTCGCTGTCCAGGTGATACCGCCGTCGCTGCTGCTCACCGCCGTCAGGGTGCCGTTGGCGATGGTCAGGTCGGCGTTGGTGAAACCGGTGACCGCTTCGCTGAAGGTGATGGTCACCAGCGAAGTTTCGCCAATCCTCAAACTGGGGTCGGACACGATGATGGTCGCGGTCGGCAGCACGGTGTCGATGGTGTAGTTGGCCGAACTGGTGGTGCCGCTGCCGGTATTGCCGGCCAGGTCGGCGATGCCGGTGTTGTTCAGGACAATCAGGTTGGTGGCGTCGTTGATGCCCACGTTCGGCGTGAACGTCGCTGTCCAGGTAATACCGCCGTCGCTGGACGAGACATTGCTCAGGGTGCCGTTGGCGACGCTCAGGTCGGAATTGTCGAATCCGGTCACGGCCTCACTGAAGGTAATGGTGACCAGCGAGGTTTCTCCAGCACTCAGGCTGCTGTCGGAGAGCACGATGGTGGCGGTCGGACGCTGACTGTCGACGGCATAGTTGTTGGAATCGGTGGTGCCGCTGCCAGCGTTGCCCGCCAGGTCGGCGATGCCGGTGTTGTTCAGGGTGATGACGTTGGTGGTGTCGGTGATCCCTGCCGCCGGAGTCAGCGTGGCGGTCCAGGTGATGCCGCCATCGCTGCTGCTCACTGCGCTCAGCGTACCGTTGGCGATGATCAGGTCGGCGTTGGTGAAACCGGTCACCGCTTCGCTGAAGGTGATGGTCACCAGTGAGGTCTGGCCGACGCCAAGTGCCGTGTCGGCGACCACGATGGTGGCGGTCGGACGCTGAGTGTCGATCGAGTAATTGTTCGAATCGGTGGTGCCGATACCGGCGTTGCCCGACAGGTTTTGAACCCCGGAGTTGTCCAGCGTGATCAGGTTGGTCGCATCGGTAATGTTGCTGGTCGGCGTGAACGTTGCCGTCCAGGTGATACCGCCGTCGCTGCTGCTGACCGCGCTCAACGTGCCGTTGGCGATGGTCAGGTCGGCGTTGGTGAAACCGGTGACCGCTTCGCTGAAGGTGATGGTCACCAGCGAAGTTTCGCCAATCCTCAAACTGGGGTCGGACACGATGATGGTTGCGGTCGGCACCACAGTGTCGATGGTGTAGTTGTTGGAATTGGTCGTGCCGCTGCCGGCATTGCCGGCCAGGTCGGTGATGCCGGTGTTGGCCAGTGTGATCAGGTTGGTCGCGTCGTTGACGCCCACGTTCGGTGTGAACGTTGCTGTCCAGGTGATGCCGCCGTCGCTGCTGCTCACCGCCGTCAGGGTGCCGTTGGCAACCACAATGTCGGCGTTGCTGAAGCCGGTCACCGCTTCACTGAAGGTGAAGGTCACCAGCGTCGTTTCGCCGGCCGTGAGGGTGCTGTCGGCAACCACGATGGTGGCCGTCGGACGCTGGGTGTCGATGGCGTAGTTGCCGGAATCCACAGTGCCGCTGCCGGCGTTGCCGGACAGATCCGAGACGCCGGTCTGGTCCAGGGTGATGACGTTGGTGGCATCGGTGATGTTGCTGGTCGGCGTGAACGTCGCCGTCCAGGTGATACCGCCGTCGCTGCTGCTCACCGCGCTCAACGTGCCGTTGGCAATCGTCAGGTCGGCGTTGGTGAAACCGGTCACTGCTTCGCTGAAGGTGATGGTCACAACCGAGGTTTCGCCGATTTTCAGCGCGTTATCGGACAAGACAATGGTCGCGGTCGGGCGCTGGGTGTCGATGGCGTAATTGTTCGAATCGGTGGTGCCGACACCGGCGTTGCCGTTCAGGTCAGCGATGCCGGTATTGTTCAGGGTGATCAGGTTGGTCGCGTCAGTAATGCTCGCGGTCGGCGTGAACGTCGCCGTCCAGGTGATGCCGCCGTCGCTGCTGCTCACCGCGCTCAACGTGCCATTGGCGATGGTCAGGTCGGCATTGGTGAAACCGGTCACCGCTTCGCTGAAGGTGATGGTCACCAGCGAGGTTTCGCCGATTTTCAGGTTGTTGTCGGCCACCACGATGGTCGCGGTCGGCCGCGCGGTGTCGATGGCGTAGTTGTTGGAGTTGGTGGTGCCGCTGCCGGCGTTACCGGCCAGATCGACGACCCCGGTGTTGTCCAGGGTGACCAGGTTGGTGGTGTCGGTGATGTTGTTGGTCGGCGTGAGTGTGGCGGTCCAGGTGATGCCGCCGTCGCTGCTGCTCAGGCCGGTCAGGGTGCCGTTGGCCACCGTCAGGTCGGCGGTGGTGAAGCCGCTGACCGCTTCGCTGAAGGTAATGGTCACCAGCGAGGTTTCGCCCGCCGCCAGATTGCTGTCGGCCACGACAATGGTCGCGGTCGGCCGCACGGTATCGATCACGTAGTTGGGCGAATCCGTGGTGCCGCTGCCGGCGTTGCCGGCCAGGTCGGCGATGCCGGTGTTGTCCAGGGAGATCAGGTTGGTGGTGTCGGTGATGCTCGCAGTCGGGGTGAACGTCCCGGTCCAGGTGATGCCGCCGTCGCTGCTGCTGACTGCGCTCAGCGTGCCGTTGGCGATGGTCAGGTCAGCGTTGGTGAAGCCGGTCACCGCTTCGCTGAACGTGAAGGTCACCAGCGAGGTATCACCGATCTTCAACGCCGTATCGGACATCACGATGGTCACGGTCGGCCGTGCGGTATCGATCGCGTAGTTGACGGAACTGGTCGTGCCGACACCCGCCACGCCGTCGCTGATCGCGGTCACCCCGGTGTTGTCGAGGGTGATCAGGTTGGTGGCGTCGGTGATGTTGTTGGTCGGCGTGAAGGTCGCGGTCCAGGTCAGGCCGCCATCGCTGCTGCTCACCGATGTCAGCGTGCCGTTGGCGATGGTCAGGTCGGCGTTGGTGAAGCCGGTGACTGCGCGGCTGAAGGTGATGGTCACCAGCGAGGTTTCGCCGATTTTCAGCGCGGTATCGGACATGACGATGGTGGCGGTCGGCGGTTCCACATAAGCGGTGTTGAGGGTGCCGCCGTTGTTGTAGATCGCCGCGAAGGCCAAGGGTACAGAGCCCGTCACGCCGCCGCCCAGTTCTGAGCCACCGGAGCCGCTGCCCGCCGCGTTACCGCTGATGGCGCTGAAGTTGGAGGCCGTGATCAGTACCGTGCCGCCCTGGTTCCAGATCGCGCCGACACCCCGCCCGCCGTCGCCGCCATTGAGGTTGTTGCTGCCCTGGCCACTGCCGCCGCCACCACCGCCGCCCGCGCCGATGTTGTTGCTGATGACCGAGGTGCCGACGATTTTCAGGGTGCCGGTGGAGGCGTTGTAAATGCCGCCGGCCGCGTTGCCGCCCACGCCGCCGACCTTGTCCCAGCCGGAGCCGCCACCGCCGCCGCCAATGGAAATCGTGCCATTGTTCGCGGTGCCGCCATTGCCGCCGTTACTGTAATAGGACACGCCGACACCGCCGGCGCCGCCGATGGTGGAACCGCCTCGACCGCCCATGTGCGTCGCATCGTAGCCACCGCCGTAGCCGCCGACACCGCCGCTGCCGGCCTGGCCGCCCAGCGTACCGGTGCCCGGCCCGGCGGTACCGCCATGACCACCACCCTGACCGCCGAGGCCACCGCCACCGCCACCACCGCCGCCGTAGTTGGCACCGGTGACACCCCCGCCGCCGCCACCACCCGCCGCCGCGTTGCCGGTGACCGAGACGTTGTTCAGTGTGAGGATGCCGGCGTTGAAAATCCCGCCGCCCATGGCCCCCGTCGCGCCGTAGCCGCCATTGCCGCCGTTGCCCGAGACCAGGCCCCGGGTAATCACCAGACCGTCGAGGGTCACGGTGCTGCCGGTAGTGATTTCCACCACCCGGGTCTTGTACTGGCCGTCGAGGGTGACGTCGGCGACGCCATCGTTGTTCAGGTCGCCATCGACCGTGATGTTCTTGTTGATCAGCAATTCCGAGGTGAGCTGCACCGTCATGCCGGTGCTGAAGGTCACGATGTCGCCGTTCTGCGCCGACGCCAGCGCCGCCCGCAGCGAGCCGACCCCGGTGTTCGCGTTGTTGGTAGCGGTCCAGGTGGCGAGGCCCCACTGGTACTCGCTCATCGACAGGGCCGACAGCACGTTGGCGCTCTCGATCTTGCCGGTGGCGATTTCCAGATCCCAGTCGCCGCCCACGCCGGTACGGTTGTTCGACGCCGCCACGTCGCGGCCGGTCAGTTGCGCCAGCGAGTCGACGAAGCTCAGGCCACGGTCACCCTCGGCGGTGTAGCAGCCGTAAATGAGGATGTCGCCACCGACGTTCATGTCCTTGCCGATCTCCGCCAGCACCGCGCTGCGCTGTGCGACGTTGTCCGCCGACAAATAGCTGTTGCCGAGCCACAGGTCACCGGCGTTGCCGTGGGCGATGATTTCCACGGTGCTGATGCCCTGATGCTGATCGAGGTAATCGGCGATTTGCTGCAAGCCGTCCTTGTTCGCATCGAGCTTGACCACTTGCGTGCCGGGGGCGACGCCTTTGAGCAGGCTGTCGGCATCCTTGACCCGGGCATCAACGAACACCACAGCCTGGCCCGGCACCGCCACAGGGCTGGCAGCCGGCGTGGCATCGGCCTGGCCGTGGGTGTCCTTGCTCGCCACCGGATGATCGGCGGTCGGCGCCTTGGCCGCATCGGCGGTGGGATGGCTGTCGGGCTGGGCCGCAGCGGTATCGGCCACGGTGGCCGCGACAGCGCCGTCGAACAGCATGCGCGGTTCCAGCGACATGATCAGCGGCGCAGCCAGCGTCCGTTGGCCCTCGGTTACCCGCGACTTTTGCTTGCTCCACCACATGTTGCTCACCCGGACTCGAACAGTTGTAAACGCATCAATGAAAAACGCCGCGATCAACTGATCGCGGCGTCGGACTTCATACGAATCACATTGGCAGCGCTGGCCGAGCCATCGAGCCAAAAGGACAGATCGGCGTATTGCTTGAACAGGTCCGGCGGCAGAATCGTGCGCCGGGACTGCAGGGCGACCTTGGGTTTGACCTTGTGCAGGCCGGCCACACCCAGGGCCTGGTCGAACTCCGGCGCGTCATAGGCCAAGTGTTCGAAATCGTGTTCGAACCACGGCTCGCCGATGAAATCGTAGACCAGCCGCAGCACGCGCTCCGGGGCCTGGGTCAGCAAATCGTAATCGACGATCAGCAGCGAATCGGCGTGCTCGCCGTAATAGGCTTCCTTGAGCGCCGCCCAGGCAAAACCCACCAGGCGGTTGCGCTGGGCCAGGGTTTCGCAGCGGCTGTAGACGGTGTTGCGCTCGACGGCATCGCCGAACAGCTTGGTGTTTTCGTAAGGGTTGGCGCGGTAGAGCCGCTCCAGGCTGTCCATCACCCAGGCGACGTTGCGCACGCAGGCGATGACCTTGGCTTTGGGGAACAGATCGCTGATGGCCGGCAGGCGCGAACTCCACTGCCGGTTGGTGTCGAACACCACCGGTTTGTCGGCCTTGTCGGCGTAGTAGGAATCGAACAGGCCGCGCAGCAGGCGACGGCGCATGTCGGTGTCGATTACCGCGCCGAATTCGCTGCCGGCGCTGCACTGTTCAAGGACACCGGAAAACAGTGCGCCGACCGGACTGGTCATGCCGGCATGAAAGCGCGGATTCTGCAAAAGGATCGCAGAAAGGAGGGTCGAGCCCGAGCGCGGCAAGCCGGAGATAAAGTGGAACTGCTGCAATCCCTTCACCTTACTTTGTAAGTCCTTTTGTCCGACGAGCGTAGTCCAACAATACCCTTTCGACTAGTAGTGTTTTGACATCAACATAGAGCAAAACGGACTTGTTAGACCATTTCTTATCGCGAACAGTAAGGTGAAGCGTTTAAGTCATTCCCCGTTGGTACGATCGTCCTTTTCCAGAACGAAAAGTCGTGCTTTCGCCCCGCCAGCATTGGACTGCTCACGCAACTGCCAGGTCTTGGGCAGAGGCAGGAACGGGTCCGCGACTTCCGGGTCCAGGTCACCGATCAGCCAGACCCGTGAACTGTCCTTCGGCAGATCGGCGAGACGATCCAGATAAACCTCATCGGACACCAGTGTGCCGAAACCGTAATGGTTCGGACGTGTCGAGCGCCCGTCGGCGGCAGGCGGCGTATACAAGCGGATTTGCGCATCCGTGCGGTTGTAGTAGACGTAGCTCAGGTACCAGAGCATATCGCTGGTAACGATCCGGTCACCGCTGACGAAGTGATGGTTGATGTGATCGACCATGACATTGAACTGGTCATTCGGATCGACCGTGGCGTTGGTGTTCACCCCGACCATTTCGATACCGACAAACGCCACCAGCACCGCCAGCGCCCATACGCGAACGCGGCTGTACAGTCGGTCGATGGCCAGCGCCGCCAGCATCGGCAAACCCAATGCATAAGCCGTCAGATAGCGCTCGATGAACACCGGGCTGATGAACGACACCGCGAACACCAGAAACAACGGCACACCGGTATAGAGCGCCAGCAACACGCTGCCATGGTTCACGCTGCGGTCACGGGCGACAGCCACGCCCGCCAGCGCCAGCATCGCCAGCGGCATGCCGCAGAACAGCAATAGCGGAAGATGATCGCCCTCGTTCTGGATCAGCCACAGCCAGATCATCGACGGCAACGAGGACAGAGTCACCGGGTCTTCCCAGCCCACATCGCCACCGACCTTGAGTTCCTCCATGTGCTGCGTCAGATCGAGCAGGTTCGGCAGCCACGGCAGGTAGAGCGCGACAATGGCCAGATTGGCCAGCCACCAGTCCTTGCGCTGGATATGTCGCAGGCGATAGCCCGGCAACAGGCGGATCAGCCCCAGATACAGCCAGTGGCTCAGCGCCGCCAGCACCGCGAAGTAGTGGGTGTACAACGCGGCGCCCATCAGCAGCGCATAGATCACCAGATACCGTCGGCGCTGCGGGCGTCTGACCCAGCAGATCAACGCCAGGGTAGTGCCGACCAGCAGCAGGCCGAGCAGCGAGTACATGCGCACTTCCTGGCTGTAGCGCACCGCCGTCGGCAGCAGCGCCAGCAGTACCCCGGCGATGATCGCGGCGCGACGGGTCGCCAGACGATCGACCAGGCACATGCCCAGGCCGACCGTGGCGATGCCGGCCAGGGCACTGAGGCTGCGGATCGACAGGATGCCGTCGCCGAAGAACCCGATCCAGCCATGCAGCAGCATGAAGTAAAACGGCGGATGCACATCGAACGCGGCGTGCTCCCAGATGCCACTAAGCGAATAGTTCGCCAACAGCAGGCTGGAGCCTTCGTCGCCCCAGATCGCGGCGGCGGTCAGGTCATAAAACCGCACGACGGTCGCCAACAGCAGAATCGGTATCAGCCACTGCTGGCGAACCCAGCGCAGCAGACGCCGGACACCGGCATTCGGTGCGGCAAACGGGTCCTGGGTATCCCCCAGCGGAGTCTCTCGACGCGCTTCCATCAACCTTCCCTTACGGTATTCCGAGTAAAAAACAGCGCCATTCATTGCGCACACTGTAGGCCAGAGCCGAAGCCGACGCGCGGGCGCGACGACGTCCGGCAAGTCCGCCGATCCGGGTCTACGCTACGGCTTGGCGTGACCTGCCCGCGCAAATGGAAGGCGTCAGTAAAACGTTTCGACCTGCCCGGCAACACAGGCTAACGCGCGGCGCGCCAACCACATAACAGAAGGATGAGGAACCATGGAAGTCTTTATGGGTACGATTCAACCGTTCGCCTTCAACTTCGCTCCCAGTGGCTGGGCCCTGTGTAATGGACAGATTCTTTCCATTGCGCAATACAACGCGCTGTTCGCGTTGCTGGGCACTTACTACGGCGGCAACGGCACGACCAACTTTCAGTTGCCCAACCTGCAGGGCCGCGTGCCAATGGCCCAGGGCAACGGCCTGGGCCTGACGCCGCGCGTCATCGGTCAGGTGGCCGGCACGGAAAGCGTCACCGCCACCATTGCCAACATGCCCAACCACACCCACGCGATGACCGGTCTTACCGCCAACACGGCCTTGTCGCTGGCGGTACCCGCCAGCAATCCGGCGACCGTACCGACTGCCACCAATTCCTACATCGGTGCTTCCGGCGGCGGCCCCGGCTCGGCGAACATCTATTCCGACGCCCAGGGCGCCACGCCGGTGCCACTCAAAGGGGTGACCACCACCGTCACCGGCGACATTTCCTCCACCGGCGGCAGCCAGCCGCTGGGCATCATGAACCCCTTCCTGGTCCTCAACTTCAGCGTTGCTCTGAACGGTCTCTTTCCGTCGCGCAACTGAGCAATCGTCCGGGGGCCTCGCGCCCCCGGACGTTTCGTTTTTTTTCTCTGGAGTCAGACCATGCTGCAATCGGTTCAGATCGAACATCTCCAGCCGTTGCTGGGGCAACAACGCACACTGCACCTGCCGGATGGCACGGCGCTGCCGATTCAACTCGCCCACCTTGAAGAAGTCCCGTCGGCGAAAATGCGCTACAGCGAACGCATGCCCTTCTGCCTCGAATTCAACAGCCTGGAGCCGACGGAATTTGTCGACGGTCTGTGCGCACTGGAGCTGCCGGAGTTCGGCCGGGTGGAGGACATTTTCGTGTCACGGGTGCCGGCGATGGGGCGGGATCCGCAGTTGGGCTATTTCTGCATTTCCTTCAACTGAAACACCGGACTACTGCGGATACCAGACCAACCGCTCCGCCGCCGGATTGCGCTCTTCCACCGCAAACCCCAGCGCCAGATAATGCTGGCGCGCATGGGGATTGTTGGCCCAGACCACCGTCGCCACCGGGCAGCGCACTTGCTGCGCGGCCTTCTGCACACCTTGCAGCACCGTACGACCGTAACCCTTGCCCCGGGCCTGAGGGATAAAGGCGATGTACAACACGCGAATTTCGTTGGGGCCGAAATCGGTGCTCAGCGCGCCAATGGCCGTGCCGAGTTTTTCCACGACGTAGTGCATGGCATTCGGATGGTTTTCACCCATGCCCTGCTCCTGCACCTGAAACTGCTGGGCAACGATTTGCTGCACCTGTTCCTGCTCGCCGTCGATCCATTGCAGATCCGGCCGCGCCGATTGATACAGGCTTTGCAGAAAGGGGCCGTCAGTGGCCCGCGAAGGCCGCACCACCAATCCGTCCGCTGCCAGGTTTTCCGTCATCTTCATGCTCCCTAGAAACCGCTTTCCCTGACCCCCAGCGCCGCCAGCCGACGCCAGGCCACGCCGAGCACCGATTCGCCGCTGCCCTGCAGAACCACCACGCCGCGTAAAGGCTGTACCGGCGTCGGTGGCTGATCCAGCGTAGTCAATCGCGCGCCGTATTGCGCCTGCACCGGCTCAGCCCGTTGCTGTTGATCGCGGCGTACGGCAATCGGCCCGTGATGGTCGGAGGTCAGGGCTTCCTGATCGACATAGGCCACGCCGTTGGTATCAATTTCATCAAGCTTCACGGTGATCGCCGGATGCATCGGATCATCGGCGATAAACCGCCCGGTGGCCCCCGGTTTGACCCGCCACAGTTCGGCCTCGGCCACATAACCACGCAGTCGCGAGCCGTCTTCGACCACCCGGGCCAGTGCATCCTTGCTCGACAGCCAGCGGCCCGGCGTCAGGTTCGGCAATAAGTCGCGCACAGTGCCGGCATGGGGTGCCCGCAGCAGCAGGCGTTCGCGGCGGGCGGACAGGCCTCGGTATTCCGCCACGGCTTCGGCGAGGCGTTGTTCGACGATGCCGGCGTCGGCAGCGGTTTCGCTGCGGCCGGCCTGACGGCGCATCAGCAATTGTTGAATCTGGATTTCCCGGCGGACGATGGCCTGTCGCGAATCGAGGTCCGGCGACTCCAGTTCGATCAGCACGTCGCCCTGAGCGACCTTCTGGCCGTCCGCAACCTTCACCGTTTTGACCCGCGCCGCCACCGGCGCATGCAACGCACTGGCCCGACCGCCCTCAAGCATCGTCGGCAGTTCCACCGCGCTGCGCCACGGCACGATCAGCACCAGCAACAGACCAAGCACCGCCAGGCTGCTGAGCAGCACGCGCGGGCCGTGAGCCTGTTCGCGGCGGCTCCACCACTGGCGCCACTCACTCATGATCGGCAGAAAGATGAACCACACCAGTTCCACCAGCATCAGGAAAATCCCCAACACCTTGAAGAACAGGTGATAGACCGCCAGCGCGATCCCGAAAAACAACGCCGCACGCCATAACCACGAGCCATACCCCCAGATCAGCAAACGCCGCTGCATCGCCGGCGACCAAGGCTCCGGCGCCGGTGCGCCATAGCCGAACAAGAACTCACGCAGGCGCCAGCGACAAAACGCAAAGGCCCGGCCCTGAAGGTTGTCGACTTCCCACAGATCGCTGAGCAGAAAGTAGCCATCGAAACGCATGAACGGGTTGAGATTGACCACCAGCGTGGTGATCCAGGTCGCACTGGCGAGCATGAACGCCGCCGTGCGTGCCGGGCCGTCCGGCAGCAACGACCAGACCAATAATGCGATGCAGGCCAGCAGCAATTCCGCCAGCACCCCGCCGGCACCGATCAGCAGCCGCGCACGTCGGTCATTGACCCGCCAGGCATCGCTGACATCGGTATAAAACATCGGCAGCAAGACCATGAACGCCACGCCCATGCTCTGCACCCGACACCCGGCACGCTTGGCCATGAACGCATGGCCGAACTCGTGGCAGAGCTTGGCGAAGAACAGCGCCACACCGAACGAAATCGCCCCGCCGAGGCTGAACAGGTGCGGAAAGGTGCCGACAAATCGCTGCCAGTCCCGCGACACCAGAAACACCCCGAGTCCGAGGGTTGCCGGAAAACCGTAGCGCAGGATTCTCGGCCCGAAGCGCTGCAGCCACGGCCACGCCCGATTGAGAAACGCGTCCGGGCGCCACAATGGAATACGAAAGAACAGATATTGATGCAGCAAGATTTTCCACAGGCTCTGGCGTTGCGCGAGGGCCTTGAGCTGATAGCTGGCGCGTTGCTGATCGTCGAGGGCGCTGATCAGGTCATGCCCGCGCAGGAACGTCAGCAATTGCTCCAGCTCCACACCATCGAGCGGCAAGCCCGGTTCGCGGTTGGCGGCGCGCAGCACTTGCTCCGGATCGCCCAGCGACCAGTGGCGCAACAGACGCATCGCCGCCGTGCCGAGTTTGAAATAGCGCCCGCGCACCGGGTCGGCCAGGGTCCAGCGCGGCGAGCCGTCCAATGCCGGCGCTGCCGGCGACAATTGCAGGTCGGCACGCAGGCTCGGCAGGTTCATTTACAGGCCCACGCTCTGACGCAAACCGGCCAGTGGGCGGCGCAGCAGATACAGCGCCAGCGGCGCGCGGTCGCCGAAGATCTTCGCCGTGCCGCGCAGGCCGATGCGCGGCGGTGCGTCGGTAAAATTCGCATCCAGCCGATAGGCCAGTTGGCCGCCGGCGGTGGGCTGCGCTTCGTAGGCCGAACGCTCGAGTCGAGCGACATGGCGTTGCAAAGGATCGCTGTCGAGGAACAATGCAATGTCGGCGCCCGGCTCCAGCGAAATCGCGTCCCCCACCGCCAGCTCGATACGCAATTCGGCCTGGCTCGGGTCGGCGATTTCCATCAATCGCTCGCCGGTCTGCACCGGTTTGCCGGTCCAGCGCTCGGCGTCGGCGAACACCGCAATGCCGTCGCGTTCGGCGCGCACTTCGCTGCGGTTGAGCAGTTCCCGGGCGTAATCCCGTTCGGCGCGCTTTTGCTCGACGCGGGCGGCCAGCAGATCCACCCGAGAGCTGGATTCGGCATCGGCGAATGCACGTTGGGAATTAGCTTTGAGTTCGGCTTCGGCCACACCGAGCGCACGCTCGGCGACATCGGCCTGGGCCTTGAGGGTGGTACTTTCGTAGCGCAGCAGCAGATCGCCGGTCTTCACGTTCTGATTGGGTTTGACCAGAAACTCGGCGATCACCCCGTCCAGCGGCGCCGCCACCACACGCCCACCCAAGGGCACCACTTCCGCCGGGGCCAGCACCGACTGGCGCACCGGAATCAACAAACCGAGCAGCAGCACAGCGACCAGCGCCACCTGGCGTTTGCGGGTCCAGCGCAGCCGCCACGGCTTGCGCGGTTGCAAGGCCAGCCAGGCGTGGCTGTAGCTGTCGCCCAGTTGCGACAACAACACTTGTTCGGAAGGGTTCCACGGCACGTCACGGGCCAGCCACAAGCCGCCGAACACCTGGCCCTCGCGGTCGATCAGCGGCAGCCAGAACACCTGCAGCGCCGACAGACTGCGCCAGTCGCTCTGGATCGATTCGCTGACCATCTCCGGCGCGATCACCCGCGCCACCTTCAGCACATCCTGCTTGAACAACTGCGCCACGGCCTGCTCGACGAACGCCACGAACGGTGCATTCGGCTCCACCGCACTAACGCCGGTCACCGCCTGCACCTTACCGGCGATCAGTAGCGCCGCATGCCGATAACCAAATAGCGGCTGCCCGTCATTGACCAGGCTGTAGGCCAACTGCGAAGCATCACGGGCGGCGCGGGTCTGCCGTTCGAGATCGAGAAACCGCGCGAACACCTGCTCGGCGCCGCCGCTCACCGGGGCGTTCACTTGAACTCCGGAAAACGCGCGGTGCCGCTCATGCCGGCGAGCAGGCCTTTGGCTTCAGGGAGTGTGGCGACCAGCAACAGCGTCTGGCTGCCCTCATCGATCCGTGCGCCAAGGCGTTTGACCGTAGCGTCGATGGGCTGGCCGGTTTCATCGGGAACAAAACTGAAGGTCTGGCCGGGCTTGAGCTTGGCCATCCAGCGCGACGGCACCAGCAAATGGATTTCCAGGGTACGGTTGTCGACCACATCGAGCAGCGGCGCCCCGGCCGACACGCTTTCGTAGCGTTGCACCTTGCGCTCGACCACTTGCCCGTCGAACGGCGCAACCACGCTGCAACGTTTGACCTGGACTTGATAAACCTGGGATTGCGCCTGGGTCTCGCTGACCTTGGCCTCGGCCCGGGCCACTTCGAAACGCCCGACGGAATTGAGCGCCGCCAGTTGCCGGTTGTGCGCCAGCTCTTCGCCGGCGCCACGGCTGGCGGCTTGCGCGGCATTCAACTGGGCCTGATAGGCCGAACAGTCGAATTTCGCCAGGGTATCGCCCTTCTTGAACGACTCGCCCTCGCTGAACGGCAACTCGACAATCCGCCCGGACAACTCACTGGCCAACGTCGCCTGGTCCCGAGCCCGCAACACACCCCGCGCTTCGCTGCTGGCCGAGGCATTGGCGGCCCCAGCGTTATCCTGCAGCGGATCGTCTGGCACAGGCGTTTGCGCCTGAACTGCACACGTTACAAAGGTCAATCCGACAACCCAACCACGAAAACGCCGCATAACCGTTACTCCCTGACGGATGAGCGGAGTCTACGACAGCGGGGTTTAGCGTCAAGCGAAAGGCCATCATTCGAGTGCGAGAATCAACGCTGCACCATCTCCCCCACCGGATACACCGACTCCCACCCCCGCCCAACGCCCGGTACAACCCGACCATCGCCAGTGAAACGCCGGTGGAGCTTTCCACCCATTGTTCCTGGGTGGCGAGCAGTGCGCCTTGCACGGTGAGGACGTTGACGAAGTCGGCCACGCCTTCGACGTATTGCTGTTGCGCGGTGCGCAGGGCGATCTGGTTCTGGCGCACGGCTTCGGCGAGGCTGTCGCGGCGGCGCTGGCTGGCGTTGTAGGCGGTCAACTGGTCGTCGATCTCGTGCCAGGCGCGCAGCACGGTCTGTTGATAACCGATGGCGGCTTCCTGCTGCTGGGCTTCGCGCAGTTGCAGCACGCCGCGCAGGCGGCCGCCGTCGAACAGCGGCAGGCTGAATTGCGGGCCGATGCCAAAGGCGCGCGAACCCCATGAGCCGAAATCACTGAGTTGCATGGCCTGCGAGCCGAGGTTGCCGGACAGGGTGATGCGCGGATAGAAATCGCCCTTGGCCACACCGATGTTGGCGGTGGCGGCATGCAGCCGGGCTTCGGCCTGGCGAATGTCCGGGCGGCGCTCGGCCAGTTGCGACGGCAGGCCGATGGCGACTTGTGGCGGCGACTGCGGCACGGGCGCGTCTGTGGATAACTCTTTGGCCAGCGCCTGCGGCGGTTCGCCCATCAACAGGCTGATGGCGTTGATCAATTGCGCCTGACGTTGCTCCAGGGCCGGCAGTCGCGATTCGATAGCCGCCACTTGCGCGGCCGCTTCGGCCACGTCGAGATCGGTGGCCACGCCGTCGTTGAGGCGCAGTTGCGAGAGCTTCAGGCTGTGCCGCGCGACATCGAGGTTCTGCTCGGTGACCGCGCGGGTGTTCTGCACGCCGCGCAACTGGATGTAGTTCTGCGCGGTGTCCGCGAGTACCGCCAGCAGAACGCCGCGCCGGTCGTTTTCCGCCACTTCGAGGTTGGCGTCGGCAGCTTCGGTTTCCCGGCGCACACGGCCCCAGAAGTCCAGCTCCCAGGAAGCAGAGAAACCGGCATCCCACAGGTTGAAGGCGGAATCGCCGTTGTGCCCGGACGGGTCGTTCAAGCCTTCGCCGCTGTTGCGTTTTCGGGCGTAGCTGCCGGTGGCGGCGGTCGTTGGATAACGGTCGGCGGTGATCACCTGACGTGCGGCGCGGCTTTGTTGCAGGCGGCTGCTGGCCAGTTTCAGGTCGAGGTTGCTGCTCACGGCGCGTTGGGTCAGGGCGGAAAGTTGCGCGTCGTGAAAGACTTCCCACCAGTGCTCGTTCAGGGGTTCGCTGACGGCCTGGCTGGGTGCGGATTTGCCGGGCTTGGCCCAGTCGGCAATCTGCGTGGCTTCGGGCTTCTGGAAGTCCGGGCCGACGGTACAGGCTGCCAATGCCGAAAGGCTCAGGGCAATCGTCATGGACTGGACACGATTCATCGCTGCGTCACCTCACGCACCGACGTCGCCGAGCTTTTGGTATCAATGCTCGCCTCCACCGACATGCCCACCCGCAAGCGCTCGGCCAGTGGCTGGCCCGGTTCCAGCAGGATTTTCACCGGAATCCGCTGCACGACTTTGGTGAAGTTGCCGGTGGCGTTGTCCGGTTTGACGGCGGCGAAGGTCACGCCGGTGGCCGGAGCGATGCTTTCGACGCGACCGCTCAGGGCTTCGCCGCCGAGACTGTCGACCCGAACGACAACATCCTGTCCGGGTTGCACATCGGTGAGCTGGGTTTCCTGAAAGTTGGCGACCACATAGGCCTGCTTCAGCGGCACCACCGCCAGCAGCTTGCTGCCCGGCGTCACATAGGCGCCGACCCGCACGGCACGCTCGCCGATCATGCCGTCCTGGGGCGCAGTGATGCGCGTGTAGGACAGCTCGAAACTGGCGATTTCCAGTGCCGCCTGCGCCTGTTTCAGGCTGCCTTCGGCGGCATCGCGCTGCGCTGTCAGAATCTCGACCTGTTTGCGCTCCGCCGCCAGTTTGGCCGTGGCGGTGTCCAGCCGCGCAGTCGCCTGATCGATGCGAGTACGCGCCTGTTGCGCATTCTGCACGGTGCCGGCACCGACGCCGGCCAGGTGGTTGTAGCGATTCAATTCCTGCTGGGCGAAGGCCATTTCAGCCTTGGCCGAGACCACTGATGCCTGCGCCTGAGCGATCACCGAGGTCTGCCGCTCCAGGGTGGCTTTGGCGTTTTGCAATTGAGCCCGGGCAACCACGGTGTGTGCATCGGCAGCTTCGGCGGCGGCGCGCAGGTCGCGATCATCGATCAGCGCCAGCAATTGCCCGGCCTTGACCTGCTGGTTGTCTTCCACCAGCACTTCCTTGATGAACCCTGCCACACGCGGCACCACCAGAGTGAAATCGGCGGAGACGAACGCATCGTTGGTGTTCTGCTGAGTACGCTTGCCGAACAGGCCGGGCATCGCCAAATACACCAGCACGCCGACTGCCAGCGCGGCGGCCACGGCCACCGCGAGTTTTTGCTTTGCTTGAGTCGTCATAAAAAACCTTCTGTTTCAGTCAGGTCGGTGCGCGTGGCGGATAGATCCGCGTCGGCAGCCAGAAAATCAGCAGGATCAGCGCCACCGCGACGCCGGCCATGCACAGATAAAGATCCGAAGAAGTCAGCACCACCGCCTGTTCGTGCAGGCGATGGGCGAGGCCGGGGTCGTTGCTTGCGGCCAGCGGTGAGTTGCCGAGGCGATCGACCAGCATCGTCGAGTGAAAATGCAGGCGCGCCGTTGTCAGTGCCTCGATGACCCCGGTGGCGACCACGGCCGCCAGGCCTTTCACGGTGTTGAACCAGGCCGAAGCGAACGGCCCGTCCTGGGGCTGGATGCTGCCGGTCGAGAGCATCAGCAACGGCAGCACCGCCATAGGCTGACCGAAAATCTGCAGCCATTGCAGGACGTAGAAATTGTTGCGAATCCACACCGAAGTCAGCTGCGATCCGCCCAGGCAGGACAGGACCAGCATGCTCAACCCGATCCCGAGCACCCAGCGGCAATCGACCCAACGCAGATTGCACAGCGCCGCCACCAGCGGCAGCGCGATCAGTTGCGGCAACGCCGCCAGCAGCATGATTGGCGCAGTCTGCACCGGCCGGTAACCCTGCACCTGAGCCAGATAACTCGATGGAATCAGCACCACCGCCAGCAACACCACCAACACCCCGGCCAGGGTCATCAGGGCGAACGACAGGTTGCGAATGCCGAGCATCTGCAACTTGAAAAACGGAATCGGCTGCGACCACTCATGGATCAGAAACGCCACCAGCAGCAGCGAACCGGCACCGAGCAGTGCGCAGATCAGATTCGACTCAAACCAGTCCAGGCGATTGCCCTGCAACAGACCGATCACCAGCATGCAGATCGCCGGAAAGCCCAGCAGCAGACCTTTCCAGTTGAAGGTCTTGAGACGCTCCAGCCGCAGCGGGTCCTGAGGGATGCCGTACGCCACCATCGCCATGGCGATCAGGCACGGCACGATGATTTGCCAGAACGTCCATTGCCAGCCGACGTATTCGGTCCACAACCCGGCCAGCGGTGTACCGAGGCCTGGGCCAAACGTGGCGGTCAGGGCGTAACCGGCGAGGCCGTAAAGCTTGAAGTTGGGTGGCAGAAACCGCAGCGCAACGGTCATCAGCATCGGCGGCAACGCACCGCCGGCCAGGCCTTGCAGAATGCGCATCAGCAGCAGGCTTTCGTAGTTCGGGGCGAACGGACAGAGCACCCCGAGCAGGGTGAACAGGCCGATGGCACACAGGGTGAAGCGACGCAGGGAAAAGGTCACCGAGCACCACGGCGCAAACGCCATGGCCGCCACCGAGGTCGCGGTGTAGCTGGCGACCAGCCAGGTGCCTTCGTCGTAGCCGATACTCAGGGCGCCGCGAATGTCGGCCAGGGCGACCTTGGTCACCATCTCGTTGAGGCCCGACACCAGCACCGCCAGCAGCACACCGACCAGGCCGATGATGATCCGTGCCCCGAACACCGGTGGCGCGGCGGCCATCGGAGCGGCAGCGGCAATCGGCGCCGTGACCGTCAGGGATGTCATGCAGGCAAACTCCGGAGGAAGAATACCGGAGCATGGTAGTGGGGCTTAGTGCTGACGAAAATTGACTTCTTGGCAGTTTATAAGTGCATCAGACGCAATCATCAGGGCTGCGCTGCGAGCCAGGTTTCATCGCAGCAGGTCTTGAGGGTTTCCCGCAGCCAGCGGTGGGCCGGATCCTTGTCGAAACGCGGGTGCCAGGCCTGGGTCAGCATCAGGGTCGGAAGCGGAATCGGCAGGTCGAACGAGCGCAGTTTCAAACCCAGCCGTCGCACGCTGAGCAGCGCTTCCTTGGGCACCGGCAGGATCAGGTCGGAGTCCGGCAGGGCGAACATTGCCGCGTGGAAACTCGGTGCGATTACGGCCACCCGCCGCTCCAGGCCCAGCGCATTCAGCGCAGTGTCGATAGGCCCACGGGCGATGCCCCGGCGGGACATGCTGATGTGGGAAAATCCGGCGTAACGTTCAGCGGTAATTTCACCATCCAGCAGCGGATGATCCTCACGTACCAGACCGACGAAGTGGGTGGAAAACAGATTCTGTATTTTGACTTCCGGCGTCACCGGACGGGTGTTGCTGACACTCAGGTCGATCCGCCCTTCACGCAGCGCTTCATCGTCGCCGTCGCCCTCGGGGACGAAGCGCAACTCACAGTGCGGTGCCAGTTGATCGAGGGTATCGAACAGCTTGCCGCCGTACACGCCGACGAAAAAGTCGTTGGCGCGAATGCTGAAGCGTCGGCGCAACGTGCCCAGATCCACGGCATCTGCCGAGCGAAACAGCAACGCCGCCTGCTCGACCACATCGCGCACCTGCTCGCGCAGTTCCAGCGCCTTGGGCGTCGGCACCAGTCCCCGGCCGGCACGTACCAGAATCGGATCGCCGATGGCTTCGCGGATCCGTGTCAGCGTGCGGCTCATGGCCGCCGGGCTGAGGTTCATCCGCCGCGCGGCGCCGACCACGCTGCCCTCGTCGAGCAAGGCGTCGAGGGCGACCAACAGGTTCATGTCCGGGAGTTGCATGCTGAGCACTCGTGACCGATCAGGATTGATTTGCACGCAATGCTAGCAGATCAAACAATCAGCGCTGCATGCCCCAGCGCTTCACCGTCACCCGCTCCAGCGTGTCGAACACCAGATTCTCCACCAGCAGACCGATGAGGATCACCACCGCCAGACCGGCAAAAACCTTGTCGGTGTACAGCTCGTTGCGGTTCTGGAAGATGTACCAGCCCAGGCCACCCTTGCCGCTGGTGGCGCCGAACACCAGTTCGGCGGCGATCAGGGTGCGCCAGGCGAAGGCCCAGCCGATTTTCAGCCCGGCGAGGATCGACGGCAGCGCCGCCGGAATCAGGATGAACAACACGAAGCGCATGCCCTTCAAGCCGTAATTGCGCCCGGCCATGCGCAGGGTTTCCGAGACGCCGAGGAACCCGGCGTAAGTGTTCAGCGCCAGCGCCCACAGCACCGAATGCACCAGCACGAAAATCAGGCTGTTCTGGCCCAGTCCGAACCACAGCAACGCCAGCGGCAACAACGCAATCGCCGGCAGCGGGTTGAACATCGAGGTCAGGGTACTCAGCAAGTCCCGGCCGAATTGGGTCGAGACCGCCAGCGTGGTCAGGGCAAACGCCAGGACGATGCCGATCAGGTAACCCTTGAGCAACACCACCAGCGAGATCCACACCTTGCCCAGCAATTCACCGCTGAGCAGGCCGTCATACAGTGCATGACTGGTCTGCAAAAAGCTCGGCAGCAGCAGATCGTTGTTCTGCACCCGGGCGACCACTTCCCAGAGCACTGCAAGCAGAATCAGGATCAGGCTTTTGCGCAACCAACCCTGTTGCCACAGGCGCTGGCCCAGCGGCAGTTCGCGCTCCACCGGCACGCTGGTCAGCGGTTGCAGATCGTTTTCGAATTCTTGACGTACGGATGATGAATGGCTCATCGGGCAATCCTCCGGGTGGCTCAATAAGCGATGCGAATGTCGTTGAAATCGTGCTCGCGCTCGCTTTCCGGCGACTGCCCTTCATCGAACAACAAGCGGTGAATACGCCGCGCCGATTCCTGAAACGCCACGCCGCCAAGGCTGTGCAGATCGTATTGATGACTGTGCACTTCCGCCCTCACCCGGCCCGGATGCGGCGACAGCAACAGGATGCGATTGCCCACCACCAGCGCTTCTTCAATCGAGTGGGTGACGAACAGCAGGGTGAAACGCACCTCCTCCCAGAGCAGCAGCAACTCCTCCTGCATCTTGCGCCGGGTCAGGGCGTCCAGCGCGGCGAACGGCTCGTCCATCAGCAGGATTTTCGGCTGCATCGCCAGCGCTCGGGCGATCGCCACCCGCGCCTTCATGCCGCCGGACAAGGTGTGCGGATAAGCATCGGCGAACGCCGCCAGACCGACCTTTTCCAGATAGTGCAGCGCACGCTCTTCGGCTTCCTTTTTCTTCAGCGTGCGCGAAGCCAGCAGCGGAAACATCACATTCTGTTTAACGGTTTTCCAAGGCGGCAGTTGATCGAATTCCTGGAACACCACGATCCGGTCCGGCCCCGGCGCGTCGACTCGCTGACCTTGCAGACGGATCTCACCCTCGCACGGCGCAATGAACCCGGCGACGGCTTTGAGCAAGGTGGATTTACCGCAGCCGGACGGACCGAGCAGCACAAAACGATCCTGTTGATCGACTTCGAAACTGACCTGATGGGTGGCGCGCACGACGCGCTGCGGCGTGCGGTATTCGAGGCTGACCTGATCGACCGCCAGCAGCGCCTGCGCCGTGGCGATCGGGTTGCTGGCCGCGTGGCCTTGCAAAGGGGCGTTCATCTCGATCAGCTCCCTTGCAGCGGTTTGGCGTCCTGGAAGAAGTAATCCTTCCACGATTCAGGTTTGTTCTTGATCGCGCCGACGCGGTAGAGGAACTCGGCGAGCGGGTAGGTGTTTTTCGGCGTGACGCTGAATTCGAACTGCGGGTTGTCGATGATTTTCAGCAGCTCGGCGCGGTCGATCTTGGCTTTGGTCACGCGGATGTAGGTGTCCGCCGCTGCGCCTTTGTCGTTCTGTGCAAACTGCGCGGCTTCGGTCAGGGCTTCGACGAATGCCTTGTAGGTTTTCGGGTTCTCGTTACGGAATTTCTCGGTGGCGAACAACACGGTCGGCGAGTTCGGCCCTAGCACGTCATAGGAATTGAGTACGACGTGCACGTTCGGGTTCTGCAGCGCCTGATCCTGGAACGGCGGGTTGGAGAAATGCCCGGTCAGTTCGGTGCCGCCGGCGATCAACGCAGCGGTAGCGTCCGGGTGCGGGACGGCGATGGTGTACTTGTCGAGGCGATTGAATTCCTTGTCGCCCCACTGCTTGGCGGCCGCGTATTGCAGGAAGCGCGACTGCACGGAAACGCCAACCGCCGGCACCGCGATGCGGTCCTTCTCGGTGAAGTCGGCGATGGTTTTGACCTTAGGATTGTTGCTGACGAGGTAGTACGGGAAGTTGCCCAGCGAGGCCACGGCTTTGACGTTCTGTTTTCCGTGAGTGCGATCCCAGATGGTCAGCAACGGCCCGACGCCGGCGCCGGCTATGTCGATGGAGCCTGAAAGCAGCGCATCGTTGACCGCCGCGCCACCGGACAACTGAGTCCAGTCGACCTTGATGTCGAGCCCTTCCTGCTTGCCGTACTTCTCGATCAGTCCCTGATCGCGCACCACGTTGAGCAACAGATAGACAATGCCGAACTGTTCGGCGATGCGGATTTCACCTTCGGCGTGGGCCACGGTCGGTGCCACCAGACTGCCGGCGATCAGGCTGAAACCGAGGCCGATAGCCGCCGCCAGCGGTGCGAATGGAAGACGTTTGGACATGATCGGATCTCCGGCAATTCAGAAAGGCGCGTCGCCCTGGATGGTGGTGCGATACAGCTTGCGGCGCAGGTGCGCCGGGCAGCCGGCGGCAAGGTGGATCAAAGAACGGTTGTCCCAGAACACCAGGTCGTGGGGCTGCCATTGATGGCGATAGATGTTCTGCGGCAGCACGCTGTGGGCGTAGAGCTCGTCGAGCAGTTGCTTGCTCTCGTCTTCCGGCAGACCGACGATGCGAGTGGTGAAGCCTTCGCTGACGAACAACGCCTTGCGGCCGTTTTCCGGGTGGGTGCGGACGACCGGGTGCACGACTTCCGCGACCTGAGCCAGTTGCTCCGGGGTCAGGGTCGGGCGCCAGTTGCCTTCGAATTTGGTTTCGCTGTAACGCGCAGTGTAGGAATGCGCAGCCGAGCGGCCTTCGACGGCTTTGCGCAGCGCGTCGGGCAGGCTGTCCCAGGCTTTGTGCATGTCGGCGAACAGGGTGTCGCCGCCTTCGGACGGCAGCTCCTGGGCGTGCAGCATCGAGCCGAGGCTCGGCAGCTCTTTATAGGAAAGGTCCGAGTGCCAGAACTTGCCGGCATCACCGAGGCCGATGTTCTGGCCGTTCTCGACGATGTTGGAAACGATGAGGATTTCCGGATGATCGGCCAGCAGGAATTGCTTGAGCACGTGGATCTGCAACACGCCGAAGCGGCGGCTGAAGTCGATCTGTTGTTGCGGGGTGATGCGCTGGTCGCGGAACACCACGACGTGATGATCGAGGTGCGCGCGGTGGATGCGGGCGAAGTGCTCGTCGTTGACCGGACGGGTCAGGTCGAGGCCGATGATTTCGGCACCGACGGCACCGCTGAACGGGCGGATTTCGAAGGTTTGCGGCGCGGCAGTCGCGGCGCTTGGGGTAGCAGTAGCTGCGGACATCAATCAATCTCCCACGCACGGCGCGCTCAAGGGCGCGCGCGTCGATCAGAAACTCACGCTGGATTGCGTGTGGGTTCGTGTCGTGCGGCGCGCCGATTGGTCGGCAGGTACGCAGGAGGCTGACTTTATAGCTATAAGAAGCTTAATTTAAATACCGTTAGCGAATAACGATATGGCGATTGCTTCGGAATGGACTGGATGGTGAGTGACCATTTGCGTCACTTCTGGACGGGATGTGGTGTTGCGGCGGACGCCTTCGCGAGTCCCGCGAAGACGTCCTTGAAGGCTTACCGCTCGTGTAAAGCCTCGGCCCGCGCCCGGATGATCGGCTTGAGCAGGTAGCTCAGCACGGTCTTCTTGCCGGTGATGATGTCCACCGATGCCACCATCCCCGGGATGATCAGCAACGGCTTCTCGTCAGTGCCGAGATGGCTGCGCTCGGTGCGCAGCTTGATGATGTAGTAGGTGGTTTTCTTGTCTTCATCGGTGATGGTGTCGGCGCCGATCTGCTCGAGCTTCGCCTTCAGGCCGCCATAGATGGTGTAGTCATAGGCGGTGAATTTCACCGTGGCGTCCTGGCCCGGGTGCAGGAACGCGATGTCCTGCGGGCGGATCTTCGCTTCGACCAGCAAGGTGTCGTCCAGCGGCACGATTTCAAGCAGATCGCTGCCCGGCTGGATCACGCCGCCGATGGTGTTGACCAGCATCTTGTTGACGATGCCCCGTACCGGCGAGGTAACGAGCGTACGGCTGACCCGGTCTTCCAGCGCCTTGCCGGTGGCCTGAGCCTTGTTCAGGTCGGTGCGGGCCTCGTTGAGCTGGGTCAGGGCGTCGCTGCGGAATTTGCCGCGCGTCTCGTCGATCTTGCGCTGGACTTCCTTGATTGCCGATTCGGCACGCGGGATCGCCAGGGTAGTGGCGTCGAGCTGACCACGGGTTTCCACTTCGGCACGCTTGAGCCGCAGCACTTCCACCGGCGACACCGCGCCCTGGGCCACCAGCGGCTCGGACATGTTGATTTCCTGGCGTTGCAGGCCGAGTTGCTGGCGGTACTGCGCCTGCTTCGAGGTGAATTCGCGCAGTTCTTGCTGACGCTGAATCAACTGCTCCTGCAAACCGCCGACTTCATCGTGCAATTGCTGACGACGGCTGACGTACAGCGACTCTTCACTCTTGGCCTGACCCGGCACGGCCTTGAGCACGTCCTCGGGAAAATTCAGCGGCCGGTCATCGACCTCGGCGCTCAGACGCTCCACTCGCAGCAGCATCGACAGGCGATCAGCCTCGGTTTCACCGACGTTGGAGGCGAAGCGCGTGTCGTCCAGGCGAACCAGCGGCGCGCCGGCCTCGACGATCTGGCCTTCCTTGACGAACAGCTCGGAGACGATCCCGCCCTCGAGGTTCTGGATTTTCTGAATCTTCGACGACGGAATCGCCTTGCCGTCGCCCTTGGTCACTTCGTCGATCACGGCGAAGTTGGCCCACAGCATCAGGAACACGAAGAAACCGATGATCGCCCAGATCGTCAGCCGCACCACACGCGGCGCATCCTCGATCAAGGCCTTGTTGACCTCCGGCAGCGGCTGACCCTGCAACGAGGCAGAGCCCTTGAAGTAGCGACGGATCGAATCCTTGAAACCCGACTTAAGCAACACTGATCTGCCCCTTCTTCAACGCTTCCATCACGGCGGCTTTCGGGCCATCGGCGAGAATCTGCCCACGGTCGACCACCAGCAGGCGATCAACCAGCGACAACAGTGATGCCCGGTGCGTCACCAGCACCACGGTCTTGTTTTCAACGACTGCAGCCAGGCGTTGCTTGAGGCGTTCTTCGCCGGTGTTGTCCATGGCGCTGGTCGGTTCGTCGAGCAGCAGGATCGGCGGATTGAGCAGCAGCGCCCGGGCCAGGGCGACGTTCTGCCGCTGACCGCCGGACAGGTTCTGCCCGCGCTCGCCGACTTGCAGTTCATAACCCTGCGGGTGCAGGCGGGCGAACTCATGCACGCCGGCCAGTTCGGCGGCTTGCAGCACCAGCTCGTCCTCGACGTAGCGGGCGCCGGAAATCAGGTTGTCGCGCAGGGTGCCGGCCAGCAGCTGGATGTCCTGCGGCACGTAGCCGATGTTGTAGCGCAGCTCGCTGACGTCGATCTGGCGGATGTCGACGCCGTCCACCAGCAACGCGCCGTCATCCGGCTGATACAGGCCCACCAGCAGTTTGGCCAGCGAACTCTTGCCCGAGCCGCTGCGGCCGATGATGCCGATCTTCTCGCCGGGACGGATCACCAGGTTGATGTTCTTCAGCGCCGGGTTCTGTTGATCGGGGTAGGTGAAGTTGAGCTGACGGCATTCGATCGCACCTTGCAGCACCTTGCGGCTCAGCGGGCGTTCTTCGAAATTGCGCTCCTGCGGCAGCTCCATCATCTGGTCGACCGAAGTCATGGTCACCCGCGCCTGCTGGTATCGGGTCAGCAGACCGGACAGCGACGCCAGCGGGCTCAGTGCGCGGCCACTGAGCATGTAGCAGGCGATCAGGCCGCCCATGCTCAAATTACCGGCGATGATCTGGTACACGCCGAAAACGATCATGATCACCCCGGCCAGTTGCTGGATCAGCAGGGTGATGTTCATCGCCAGGCCGGAAAGCATTTTCACCCGCAGCTCGAGGCGGCTGAGGGTGCCGATGGTCTGCTCCCACTGGTACTGGCGTTCGCTTTCGGCGTTGTTGACCTTCACCGCGTCAAGGCCGGCGAGGGTTTCGATCAGGCTCGACTGCCGCTCGGCGCCCAGCGCCATGGTGCGCTCCATGGTGGCCACCAGCGGCTTCTGCAAGGCGTAGCCGATCAGCAGCGCAATCGGGAAGGCCAGCACCGGAATCCACACCAGATGCCCGCCAAGAATGGCGATGACGATGAAGATCAGAATGGTGAACGGCAAATCGATCAGGCTGGTCAGGGTCAGCGAGGCGAGGAAGTCGCGCAGGCTCTGGAACTCATGGATGTTCTGGGCAAAGCTGCCGACGCGCGCCGGGCGGTACTTCATGGCCATGCCGACGATGCGCTCGAACAGCGTGGCGGAGATGATCAGGTCGGTTTTCTTGCCGGCCAGATCCAGGCACAGGCTGCGCAGGCTCTTGAGGATCAAGTCGAACAGGTAGGCACCGGTGATGCCCAGTGCAAGCACCCACAGGGTCGCTTCGGCCTGGTTCGGCACCACGCGGTCGTAGACGTTCATCACGAACAGCGGGGCTGCCATGGCGATGATGTTGATCAGGAAACTGGCGGCGATGGCGTCGGCATACAGCCAGCGCGAACGCTTGAGGGTGTCGCGGAACCACGAGCGGGCGCGCGGGATCAGCGTGCCGTGGTTGACGTCGAATTTGTGTTGGGGCTGGGCGAAGAACACTTTGCCGAGGTAGTCGTCGTTCAGCAGCTCACGGTTGACGAGAGATTCGCCACCATCGCTTTCGCTGAGCAGCACCCGGGCTTCGTTCTCACCCTGCCAGCCGAGCAGGACGGCACTGCGGCCATCCTTGAGCAGCAACAGCGCCGGCATGGCGATGGCCGGAATTTCTTCCAGCTTGCGTTGCAGCACCCGCCCCTGCAGCCCGGCGCGTGCCGCTGCACGGGGCAGCAGTTCGACACTCAGGCGTTGCTTGGGCAGCGGCAGACCGGTGGTCAGCATCGCCGCGCTGGCGGGTTTCTGGTGCAGCATGCAAAGGGCGAGCAGACCATCCAGTAACGGATCGTCGTGCAACGCGCGTGGATCATGACTGAGATGAACTCGACTGACTTCTGATTCCACGCTCGACACTCTTTAACAGTTGAAAAGGGACAACTCAATTCATCCCGGGCAGTTGAACCTTGGGCTTCACGTCGTTCTGCACAACGGATGCCATCGGTGCGACCACTCCCTGGCTCTTGAGCAACTCGCCCATGGTCGCCTTGATTCGGTATTGAGTAAATAACTGAATGTTCTTGATCTCGGCTAGACGGCGCGAAGCGGTGAACAGTTCGTTTTCACTGTCGAGCAAATCCAGCAGGGTTCGCTCGCCGAGGCTGAACTGGCGCTGGTACGCGGTACGAACTGCGGTGCTGTGATCAACGTACTGCTGAGCGATCGGCACCTGGGCATTAGCGTTATTCAGGGCGTTCCAGGCCAGGCCCAGTTCTTCGTTCAACTGGCGCAGGGCGTTGTTGCGGATGTCCAGCGCCTGGTTCGACAGGTAGGACTTGGATTCCAGATCGGCCTTGTTGCTGCCGCCGGAATACAGGTTGAAGCGCATGCGCAGCATGGCCTGCCATTCATTGTTGTGACCGTTCTGGCCATCGAGATCGTTGTCGGCGGTGCGGCCCAGCTCGGCGTCGAAACGCGGGTAGAAGGTCGACTTGGCGGTTTCGTACTGCTTTTCGGCAGCGGCGATGTCGGACTCGGCCGAACGCAGGATCGGGCTGTTCTCCAGCATCTGCGCGCGGGCCTCATTGAGGTTGGCCGGCATCATCGCCATGAACGGCGCCGGACGCTCCAGCTGATCAGGCATCTGGCCGACAGCGCTGAGGAAGTTGGTTTCCGAGTCGGCGAGGTTGGTCTGCTCGGTGATCAGGTTGTTGCGGGCCTGGGCCATCCGCGCTTCAGCCTGGTCGAGGTCGGCACCGCTGCCGACGCCACGCTGGGTGCGCAACTGGATCTGATCGTAGATGCGCTGGTGGCTCTTGAGGTTTTCTTCGGCCAGGCGCACGAATTCGCGGCGGGTCAGCACATCCAGGTAAACCTGGGCCACGGTCAGCGCGGTACGCTCGGAAGTGCCAAGCAAGGCATAGGCGCGGGAGTTGACGGTGGCTTGTTGACGCCCGACTTCGCTGGACGTCGCAAAACCGTCAAAAACCATTTGCGACAGTCGCACACTCGACTCGCCACGGTTCAGGGTTTCCCAGTGATTGCCACCGCCGTTGGCACGGGTGGTGACGCTGTCGGTGCCTTCACGGCCATAACCGCCGAGCAGATCGACCTTGGGCAGGTATCCACCTTTGGCAGCCTTTAACTGATAATCCGCAGCCAATCGACTGTTGACCCCTGCCTGGATTTCCGGATGGACATCCAGTGCCTGTTGCATGGCTTCCGGTAAGGATTGTGCTTGAGCAAAAGACGCGGCGAGAGCGAAAGGTAGAGCCTTGAACAGGGGCGAACGCATGGTAAGGAATTCCCAAAACTTCTTGTCGTGAATCACAGCAAATAAGGGTGCTGCGTCGGATGATGGCAACCGGAATGACCGTATGTCGGAAAGTTTAAAACCGGAACTGGATCACATGCTCAAGGGCAAGTCGCCGCGTAAATATCAATGTGACATTAGTGGGGCGATTGTTTAGGATGGCATCCATAAGGTCAATAGTTTGGCATAAAGTTAATAGCGAAAGATTCTAGCCAAAATATTGACGAAGATCAGCGTCAAACTTGATTCACATTTTTTTAAAAGTACGTCCAGACTGAATCGGCGCAGAAAAGCCATCAGGTCTATGGAAGTCAACTGAACGTGACACCCGGAGAGTCTTCAATGAGCAGTGTTGTGGCCATCGTCAAAAGCATTGTCGGTCAGGTTTTCGTGGTGTCCCCAGAGGGCGTCCGTCGCGTACTCGTTGAAGGCGACCGTCTGTTCGCCGGCGATCAGGTCGATACCGGCGTCTCTGGCGCGGTGTCCCTGGAACTGGCTGATGGCCGCACCCTCGACCTGGGTCGTGACACTCAATGGAGCGCCGACACGCCGGACTCCACCACCGACCTGGCCGAGGCCACTGCACAAGCTGCACCGTCCGTTGAAGAGCTGCAGCAAGCCATTGCTGCCGGTGCCGACCCGACCACCGACCTTGAGGCCACCGCTGCCGGCGCGACCGCCGCAGGCACTGGCGGTGCTGCCGGGGGTGGCCACAGCTTCGTGATGCTCGATGCGACCGCTGGCCGTGTCGATCCGACCATCGGCTTCCCGACCGCGGGCATCAACTCCGGCGGCCAGGCCGCCCAGAACATCACCGGCGGCCAGACCACCGACACCACCACCAACGCCCTGCGCGACTCGACCCTGAGCCTCAGCGCCACGCCGACCATCACCGAAGCCGGCGGCGTGCTGGTGTACACCGCGACCCTGACCCAGGCGCCGCTGACCGACCTGACCGTCACCCTGTCCAATGGCGCGGTGATCGTGATTCCGGCCGGCTCCACCACCGGTACCGTCAACGTGCCGCTGGCCCCGAATGACACGGTCTACAACGACGCCAGCCAGATCAACGTGATCGTCACCGGCACCACCGGCGGCAACGGCATTACCGTCACCGTGCCGACCACCCCGGCCGTGACCCAGGTCACCGACACCATCGACACCACCACCGTCACCCTGACGGCGGGCAGCAGCGTCACCGAAGGTGGCCAGATCACCTACACCGCCACCCTGACCAACCCGGCGCAGACGCCGGTCACCGTCACCCTGTCCAACGGCTCGACCATCACCATCGGCGCCGGCCAGACCACCGGCACCGTCAACGTGCCGACCGCACCGAATGACGTCTACAACAATGGCAGCACCGTCACCACCACGATCACCGGTGCCACGGGCGGCAACTTCGAGAATCTGGTACCGAACCCGACGCCAGCCGTCACCAATATCGTCGATTCGGTCGACACCACCAACCTGACCCTGACCGCGACCGGCACCGTGGTCGAGGGTGGCCAGATCACCTACACCGCGACGTTGACCAACCCGGCGCAGACGCCGGTGACCGTCACCCTGTCGAACGGCTCGACCATCACCATCGAAGCCGGCAAGACCAGCGGCAGCGTCAACGTGCCGACCGCGCCGAATGACGTCTACAACAACGGCGGCACCGTCAGCACCACCATTACCGGTGCTACCGGCGGCAACTTCGAAAATCTGGTGCCGAACACCACGCCGGCGACCACCACCGTCACCGACTCCATCGACACCACCAATCTGTCGCTGAGCGCCACCGGTTCCGTGGCCGAAGGCGGCTCGATCGTTTACACCGCGACCCTGACCAACCCGGCCGGCACGCCGGTGACCGTGACGTTGAGCAACGGCTCCGTCATCACCATTGAAGCGGGCAAGACCACCGGCACCGTGACCGTTCCGGCACCGGCCGATGACGTTTACAAGGACGCCGGCAAAGTCGAAGTCAGCATTACCGGCACCACCGGCGGCAACTTCGAGAACCTGGTGCCGAGCACCGTTCCCGCCGTGACCGAAGTCACTGACACCATCGACACCACCACGGTAAAACTCACCGCGACCGAAACCGCAGCCGAAGGCGGCACCGTTACCTACACCGCCACCGTTGGCGCGCCGGTGACCGGTTCGCCTGTGACCGTGACCCTGGCCAATGGTCAGCAGATCACCATCGAAGTCGGCAAGACCACCGGCACCGTGACCACCACCGCGCCGAATGACGCGCTGACCGGCAATCCGCCGCTGACCAACTCGATCACTGGCGTGAGCGGCGGCAACTACGAAAACCTCGTAGCCGACAAGACCCCGGTTTCGACCACGGTCACCGACACCGTCGACACCACCAACCTGACCCTGAGCGCCACTGGCTCCGTGGCCGAGGGCGGTTCGATCGTCTACACCGCGACCCTGACCAATGCCGCCGGCTCGCCAGTCACCGTGACCCTGTCCAATGGCGCGGTGATCACCATCGAAGCCGGTAAAACCACCGGCACCGTGACCGTTCCGGCCCCTGCCGATGACGTCTACAAAGATGCCGGCAAGGTTGAAGTGACCATCAAGGATGCATCCGGCGGCAATTTCGAGAACCTCGTTCCGAGCACTGTCCCGGCGGTTACCGAAGTGACCGATACCATCGACACTTCAACCGTGAAACTGACCGCTGACACCTCGGTCGCTGAAGGCGGCACCGTCACTTACACCGCCACCGTTGGCGCACCGGTGACCGGCTCCCCGGTCACCGTGACCCTGGCCAACGGTCAGACCATCACCATCGAAGTCGGCAAGACCACCGGCAGCGTGACCACCACCGCGCCGAACGATGTACTCAACGGCCACGCGCCGCTGACCAACTCGATCACTGACGTGAGCGGCGGTAACTACGAAAACCTTGTAGCCGACAAGACACCGGTTTCGACCACCGTCACCGACACCGTCGATACCACCAACCTGACACTGAGCGCGACCGGCTCCGTTGCCGAGGGCGGCTCGATTGTTTACACCGCCACCCTGACCAACCCGGCGGGCACTCCGGTGACCGTGACCTTGAGCAACGGCTCCGTCATCACCATTGAAGCGGGCAAAACCACAGGCACCGTGACCGTTCCGGCTCCGGCCGATGACGTCTACAAAGACGCCGGCAAGGTCGAAGTCACGATCAAGGACGCGTCCGGTGGCAACTTCGAAAACCTGGTGCCGAGCACTGTTCCGGCCGTCACCGAAGTCACCGACACCATCGACACCACCACGGTCAAACTGACTGCGACCGAGTCGGCAGCTGAAGGTGGAACTGTCACCTACACCGCTACCGTCGGCGCACCGGTGACCGGCTCGCCAGTGACCGTGACCCTGGCCAATGGTCAACAAATCACCATCGAAGTCGGTAAAACCACCGGCACCGTGACGACCACCGCGCCGAACGACGCGTTGAATGGTCACGAACCACTGACCAACTCGATCACTGACGTGAGCGGCGGCAACTACGAAAACCTTGTAGCCGACAAGACTCCGGTTTCCACTACTGTCACCGACACCGTCGACACCACCAACCTGACCCTGAGCGCCACTGGCTCCGTGGCCGAGGGCGGTTCGATTGTTTACACCGCAACCCTGACCAACCCGGCCGGCACCCCGGTGACCGTGACATTGAGCAACGGCTCCGTCATCACCATCGAAGCCGGTAAAACCACGGGCACCGTGACTGTTCCGGCGCCAGCCGATGACGTCTACAAGGACGCCGGCAAGGTTGAAGTCACGATCAAGGATGCGTCCGGCGGCAATTTCGAGAACCTCGTTCCGAGCACTGTCCCGGCGGTTACCGAAGTCACCGACACCATCGACACCACCACGGTGAAGCTCACCGCGACCGAGTCGGCAGCAGAAGGTGGCACTGTCACTTATACCGCTACCGTTGGCGCACCGGTGACCGGCTCGCCTGTGACCGTGACCCTGGCCAATGGTCAGCAAATCACCATTGAAGTGGGCAAGACCACCGGCACCGTCACCACCACCGCGCCGAACGATGCATTGAATGGTCATGCACCGCTGACCAACTCGATCACCGATGTGACCGGTGGCAACTATGAAAATCTGGTTGCTGATAAAACTCCAGTCTCCACCACTGTCACCGATACCGTCGACACCACCAACCTGACCCTGAGCGCCACTGGCTCCGTGGCCGAAGGTGGCTCGATCGTCTACACCGCCACGCTGACCAACCCGGCCGGTACGCCGGTGACCGTGACCTTGAGCAACGGCTCCGTCATCACCATCGAAGCGGGCAAAACCATCGGCACCGTGACTGTTCCTGCGCCGGCCGATGACGTCTACAAGGACGCCGGCAAGGTCGAAGTAACCATCAAGGACGCGTCCGGCGGCAACTTCGAGAACCTTGTTCCGAGCACCGTCCCGGCTGTCACTGAAGTCACCGACACCATCGACACATCGACTGTGAAGCTGAGCGCCGATACATCGGTGGCCGAGGGCGGAACCGTCACCTACACCGCGACCATCAGTGCGCCTGTGACCGGTTCGCCAGTGACTGTCACTTTGGCCAACGGCCAGACCATCACCATCGAAGTCGGCAAGACCACCGGCACCGTGACCACCACCGCGCCGAACGATGCGTTGAACGGTCATGAACCGTTGAGCAACTCGATCACTGACGTGAGCGGCGGTAACTACGAAAACCTCGTAGCTGACAAAACTCCGGTCAGCACCACAGTGACCGACACCGTCGACACCACCAATCTGTCGCTGACTGCGACCGGTACCGTGGCCGAGGGCGGTTCGATTGTTTACACCGCTACCCTGACCAACCCTGCCGGCACCCCGGTGACCGTGACGTTGAGCAACGGCTCCGTCATCACCATTGAAGCGGGCAAAACCACAGGCACCGTGACCGTTCCGGCTCCGGCCGATGACGTCTACAAAGACGCCGGCAAGGTCGAAGTCACGATCAAGGACGCGTCCGGTGGCAACTTCGAAAACCTGGTGCCGAGCACTGTTCCGGCCGTCACCGAAGTCACCGACACCATCGACACCACCACGGTCAAACTGACTGCGACCGAGTCGGCAGCTGAAGGTGGAACTGTCACCTACACCGCTACCGTCGGCGCACCTGTGACCGGCTCGCCAGTGACCGTGACCCTGGCCAATGGTCAACAAATCACCATCGAAGTCGGTAAAACCACCGGCACCGTGACGACCACCGCGCCGAACGACGCGTTGAATGGTCACGAACCACTGACCAACTCGATCACTGACGTGAGCGGCGGCAACTACGAAAACCTTGTAGCCGACAAGACTCCGGTTTCCACTACTGTCACCGACACCGTCGACACCACCAACCTGACCCTGAGCGCCACTGGCTCCGTGGCCGAGGGCGGTTCGATTGTTTACACCGCAACCCTGACCAACCCGGCCGGCACCCCGGTGACCGTGACATTGAGCAACGGCTCCGTCATCACCATCGAAGCCGGTAAAACCACGGGCACCGTGACTGTTCCGGCGCCAGCCGATGACGTCTACAAGGACGCCGGCAAGGTTGAAGTCACGATCAAGGATGCGTCCGGCGGCAATTTCGAGAACCTCGTTCCGAGCACTGTCCCGGCGGTTACCGAAGTCACCGACACCATCGACACCACCACGGTGAAGCTCACCGCGACCGAGTCGGCAGCAGAAGGTGGCACTGTCACTTATACCGCTACCGTTGGCGCACCGGTGACCGGCTCGCCTGTGACCGTGACCCTGGCCAATGGTCAGCAAATCACCATTGAAGTGGGCAAGACCACCGGCACCGTCACCACCACCGCGCCGAACGATGCATTGAATGGTCATGCACCGCTGACCAACTCGATCACCGATGTGACCGGTGGCAACTATGAAAATCTGGTTGCTGATAAAACTCCAGTCTCCACCACTGTCACCGATACCGTCGACACCACCAACCTGACCCTGAGCGCCACTGGCTCCGTGGCCGAAGGTGGCTCGATCGTCTACACCGCCACGCTGACCAACCCGGCCGGTACGCCGGTGACCGTGACCTTGAGCAACGGCTCCGTCATCACCATTGAAGCGGGCAAAACCACAGGCACCGTGACCGTTCCGGCTCCGGCCGATGACGTCTACAAAGACGCCGGCAAGGTCGAAGTCACGATCAAGGACGCGTCCGGTGGCAACTTCGAAAACCTGGTGCCGAGCACTGTTCCGGCCGTCACCGAAGTCACCGACACCATCGACACCACCACGGTCAAACTGACCGCGACCGAATCCGCAGCTGAAGGTGGCATCGTCACCTACACCGCGACTGTGGGCGCTCCGGTAACCGGTTCCCCGGTGACCGTGACCCTGTCCAACGGTCAGTCGATCACCATCGAAGTCGGCAAGACCACCGGTACCGTGACCACCACTGCACCGAACGACGCACTCAACGGTCACGAACCGCTGACCAACTCGATCACCGGCGTGAGCGGCGGCAACTACGAAAACCTCGTGGCTGACAAAACCCCGGTCAGCACCACCGTGACCGACACCGTCGACACCACCAACCTGACGCTGAGCGCGACGCCGGAAGTCAATGAAGGTGGCCAGATCACCTACACCGCGACCCTGACCAACGCCGCCGGGACCCCGGTGACCGTGACGCTGAGCAATGGCGCGGTGATCACCATCGAGGCTGGCAAAACCACTGGCACCGTGACCGTCGACGCGCCGAAGGACGACGTCTACAAGGACGCCGGCACCGTTGAAACGACCATCAAGGGCGCCACCGGCGGCAACTTTGAAAACCTGGTCACCAGCACGGCCCCGGCGGTCACCACCGTTCACGACACCATCGACACGTCCACCGTGTCGCTGACCGCTACCGCCAACGTCGCCGAAGGCGAAACCGTGGTCTACACCGCGACCGTGACTGCGCCAGTGACCGGCTCGCCGGTCGTGGTGACCCTGTCCAACGGCCAGACCATCACCATCGCCGTGGGCGAGACCACCGGCACCGTGAACTTCGTCGCGCCGAACAGCCCATTGGCGGGCGGCAGCTCGCTGAGCGTGACCATCGACAAGGCCACCGGTGGCAACTACGAGAACCTGGCGGTCGATAGCAAACCGGCCAACACCTCGGTTTCGGACACGGTCGACACCACCAACCTCAACCTGACCGCCACCGACTCGGTAGCCGAGGGTGGTTCGATTGTCTACACCGCGACCCTGACCAACCCGGCCGGCACCCCTGTGACCGTAACCCTGTCGAACGGCGCAGTGATCACCATCGAAGCCGGCAAGACCACTGGCACGGTGACCGTTCCGGCTCCGGCCGATGACGTTTACAAGGATGCCGGCAAGGTCGAGGCGACCATTTCGACCGTCACCGGTGGCGGTTTTGAGAACCTGGTGCCAAGCACTGTTCCAGCCGTGACCAACGTCACCGATACCATCGATACCACCACGGTGAAACTCACCGCGACCGAAACCGCTGCTGAAGGTGGCACTGTCACCTACACCGCGACTGTTGGCGCACCGGTGACGGGTTCTCCGGTTACCGTGACCCTGGCCAATGGTCAGCAAATCACTATCGAGGTCGGTAAAACCACCGGCACCGTGACCACCACCGCGCCGAACGATGTGCTGAACGGCCATGCGCCGCTGACCAACTCGATCACTGGCGTGACCGGCGGCAACTACGAAAATCTGGTGGCTGACAAAACTCCGGTCAGCACCACCGTGACCGACACCGTCGACACCACCAACCTGACCCTGAGCGCCACTGGCTCCGTGGCCGAGGGCGGTTCGATTGTTTACACCGCCACACTGACCAACCCGGCGGGCACGCCGGTGACTGTGACCTTGTCGAACGGCGCCGTGATCACCATCGAAGCGGGTAAAACTACCGGCACCGTGACCGTTGCGGCCCCGGCGGACGACGTCTACAAGGACGCTGGCAAAGTCGAAGCAACCATTTCGACGGCTACTGGCGGCAACTTCGAGAATCTGGTGCCAAGCACCGTTCCGGCCGTGACTCAGGTTACCGACACCATCGACACCACCACGGTCAAACTGACCGCGACCGAGTCGACGGCTGAAGGCGGCACCGTCACCTATACCGCGACTGTGGGCGCGCCTGTGACCGGTTCGCCAGTCACCGTGACCTTGTCCAACGGTCAGCAAATCACCATCGAAGTCGGCAAGACCACCGGCACCGTGACCACCACCGCACCTAACGATGCGCTGAACGGCCATGCACCGCTGACCAACTCGATTACTGATGTGAGCGGTGGCAACTATGAGAACCTCGTAGCGGACAAGACGCCGGTCAGCACCACCGTCACCGACACCATCGACACCACCAACCTGTCGCTGACCGCGACCGGCACTGTGGCCGAAGGCGGCTCGATTGTTTACACCGCGACCCTGACCAACCCGGCCGGCACGCCGCTGACCGTGACGTTGAGCAACGGCGCCGTGATTACCATCGAAGCGGGAAAAACCACCGGCACCGTAACCGTTCCGGCCCCGGCCGATGACGTCTACAAGGATGCCGGCAAAGTCGAAGTCACCATCAAGGATGCAACCGGTGGCAACTTCGAGAACCTCGTTCCGAGCACCGTTCCAGCCGTAACGGAAGTCACCGACACCATCGACACGACGACCGTGAAGCTCACCGCCTCCGAAACCGCCGCCGAAGGTGGCACCGTTACTTACACCGCGACTGTGGGCGCTCCGGTGACTGGCTCGCCAGTGACCGTGACCCTGTCCAACGGTCAGCAAATCACCATTGAAGTGGGCAAAACCACCGGCACCGTGACCACCACCGCGCCGAACGATGTGCTGAACGGCCATGCGCCGCTGACCAACGCAATCACCAACGTGAGCGGCGGCAACTACGAAAACCTCGTAGCGGACAAGACTCCGGTCAGCACCACTGTGACCGACACCATCGACACCACCAACCTGTCGCTGACCGCGACCGGCACCGTGGCCGAAGGCGGCTCGATCGTCTACACCGCAACCCTGACCAATCCGGCCGGCACCCCGGTAACCGTGACCCTGTCGAACGGCGCGGTGATCACCATCGAAGCCGGTAAAACCACTGGCACCGTCACCGTTCCTGCGCCAGCCGATGACGTCTACAAGGACGCCGGCACCGTGGAAGCGACGATCAAGTCCGCGACCGGTGGCAACTTCGAAAACCTGGTGACCAGCAACACGCCAGCCGTGACCAATGTCACCGACACCATCGACACCACCACGGTCAAACTGACCGCGACCGAGTCGGCGGCTGAAGGCGGCACCGTTACTTACACCGCGACTGTTGGCGCTCCGGTAACCGGTTCCCCGGTGACCGTAACCCTGTCCAACGGTCAGTCGATCACCATCGAAGTGGGTAAAACCACTGGCACCGTGACCACCACCGCGCCGAACGATGCGTTGACCGGCCACGCGCCGCTGACCAATGCGATCACCGGCGTAACCGGCGGTAATTACGAGAACCTCGTTGCCGACAAGACCCCGGTTTCGACCACGGTCACTGACACCGTCGACACCACCAACCTGACCCTCAGCGCCACCAACTCGGTCGCCGAGGGCGGTTCGATCATTTACACCGCCACACTGACCAACGCTGCGGGCACCCCGGTGACCGTGACCTTGAGCAACGGCGCCGTGATCACCATCGAGGCCGGTAAAACTACCGGCACCGTGACGGTTCCAGCCCCTGCCGATGACGTCTACAAGGACGCCGGCACCGTGGAAGCGACGATCAAGTCCGCCACGGGTGGCAACTTCGAAAATCTGGTGACCAGCACGGTTCCTGCGGTGACCCAGGTTACCGATACCATCGACACCACCACGGTCAAACTGACCGCGACCGAGTCGGCAGCTGAAGGCGGCACCGTTACTTACACCGCGACTGTCGGCGCGCCAGTGACCGGCTCGCCAGTCACTGTGACCCTGTCCAACGGCCAGACCATCACCATCGAAGTGGGCAAAACCACCGGTACCGTGACCACCACTGCGCCGAACGATGCGCTGACTGGCCACGCGCCGCTGACCAACGCCATCACCAACGTGAGCGGTGGCAACTACGAAAATCTGGTCGCCGACAAAACACCGGTTTCGACCACCGTCACCGACACCATCGACACCACCAACCTGTCGCTGACCGCGACCGGCACCGTGGCCGAGGGTGGCCAGATCACCTATACCGCGACCCTGACCAACGCCGCTGGCTCGCCAGTGACCGTGACGTTGTCGAACGGCGCGGTGATCACCATCGACGCGGGCAAAACCACCGGCACCGTAACCGTTCCGGCCCCAGCCGATGACGTCTACAAGGACGCCGGCACCGTACAGGCCACGATCAAATCCGCCACCGGTGGCAACTTCGAAAACCTGGTGACCAACAACACACCAGCCGTGACCAACGTCACCGACACCATCGACACCACCACGGTCAAACTGACTGCGACCGAAACCGCTGCCGAAGGTGGCACCGTCACCTACACCGCTACCGTGGGTGCACCGGTCACCGGCTCGCCAGTGACCGTGACCCTGTCGAACGGCCAGACCATCACCATCGACATCGGCAAGACCACCGGCACCGTCACTACCACGGCGCCAAACGATGTGCTGACCGGTCACGCGCCGTTGACCAACGCCATCACCAACGTTTCCGGCGGCAACTACGAAAATCTGGTCGCCGACAAAACACCGGTTTCGACCACCGTCACCGACACCATCGACACCACCAACCTGTCGCTGACCGCGACCGGCACCGTGGCCGAGGGTGGCCAGATCACCTATACCGCGACCCTGACCAACGCCGCTGGCTCGCCAGTGACCGTGACGTTGTCGAACGGCGCGGTGATCACCATCGACGCGGGCAAAACCTCTGGCACCGTCACTGTTCCGGCTCCAGCCGATGACGTCTACAAGGACGCCGGCAACGTACAGGCAACAATCAAGTCGGCCACCGGTGGCAACTTCGAAAACCTGGTGACCAGCACCACGCCAGCGGTGACCAGCGTCACCGACACCATCGACACCACCACCGTGAAGCTGACGGCGACCACGACTGCGGCCGAGGGTGGCACCGTCACCTACACCGCCACCGTGGGTGCACCTGTCACCGGCTCGCCAGTGACCGTGACCCTGTCGAACGGTCAGCAAATCACCATCGAAGTCGGCAAGACCACCGGCACCGTCACCACCACCGCGCCGAACGACGTGTTGAATGGTCATGCGCCACTGACCAACGCCATCACCAACGTGAGCGGTGGCAACTACGAAAACCTCGTGGCCGACAAGACCCCGGTTTCGACCACGGTCACCGACACCATCGACACCACCAACCTGTCCTTGAGCGCCACCAATTCGGTCGCCGAGGGCGGTTCGATCATCTACACCGCCACCCTGACCAACGCTGCGGGCACTCCGGTAACCGTGACGTTGAGCAACGGCGCCGTGATCACCATCGACGCTGGTAAAACCACCGGCACCGTGACCGTTCCGGCTCCAGCCGACGACGTCTATAAGGATGCCGGTACTGTTCAGGCAACCATCACCAACGCCACCGGTGGCAACTTCGAAAACCTGGTGACCAGCAACACGCCAGCGGTGACCAATGTCACTGACACCATCGACACCACCACCGTGAAGCTGACCGCGACCGCAACAGCGGCCGAGGGCGGCAACGTCGTCTACACCGCGACTGTTGGTGCACCTGTGACTGGTTCGCCTGTGACCGTGACCCTGTCCAACGGCCAGACCATCACCATCGAAGTGGGTAAAACCACCGGCACCGTGACCACCACTGCGCCGAACGATGCGCTCAACGGACACGCGCCGTTGACCAACGCCATCACCAATGTCAGCGGCGGCAACTACGAGAATCTGGTCGCCGACAAGACTCCGGTTTCGACCACCGTCACCGACACCATCGACACCACCAACCTGTCGCTGAGCGCGACCGGCACCGTGGCTGAAGGCGGTTCGATCGTCTACACCGCAACGTTGACCAACGCTGCGGGCACTCCGGTGACCGTGACTCTGAGCAACGGCGCCGTGATCACCATCGACGCTGGCAAAACCTCTGGCACCGTGACCGTTCCGGCGCCAGCCGATGACGTCTACAAGGACGCCGGCACCGTTCAGGCCACGATCAAGTCGGCTACCGGTGGCAACTTCGAAAACCTGGTGACCAGTAACACGCCAGCGGTGACCAGCGTCACCGACACCATCGACACCACCACCGTGAAGCTGACCGCGACCGCGACAGCGGCCGAGGGCGGCAACGTCGTCTACACCGCGACTGTCGGCGCGCCGGTGACCGGTTCGCCAGTGACCGTGACCCTGTCCAACGGCCAGACCATCACCATCGACATCGGCAAGACCACCGGCACCGTCACCACGACGGCACCGAACGACGTGTTGAATGGTCATGCACCGCTGACCAACTCGATCTCCAACGTCAGCGGCGGCAACTACGAAAACCTCGTGGCCGACAAGACGCCGGTCAGCACCACCGTGACCGACACCATCGACACCACCAACCTGTCGCTGACTGCGACCGGCAGCGTGGCCGAAGGTGGCCAGATCACCTACACCGCGACCCTGACCAACGCGGCCGGCACCCCGGTGACCGTGACCCTGAGCAACGGCTCGGTGATCACCATCGAGGCCGGCAAAACCACCGGCACCGTGACCGTTCCGGCACCGGCTGACGACGTCTACAAAGACGCCGGCACCGTGCAGGCAACCATCACCAACGCCACCGGTGGCAACTTCGAAAACCTGGTGACCAGCAACACGCCAGCGGTGACCAACGTCACCGACACCATCGACACCACCACCGTCAGCATCACCGGCAGCACCTCGGTGACCGAAGGCCAGACCGCGACCTATACCGTCAGCCTGACCCACCCGGCGCAATCCGAAGTGACCCTGAAAATCGTCTACAGCGGCACCGCCGCCGACGGTTCGGACTTCACCGGCGTGTACACCGTGAAGATCCCGGCGGGCGCCAGCAGCGCGCAGTTCAACGTTGCGACCATTGACGACAAGATCACCGAGGGCACCGAGAACTTCGTGGTCAAGATCGACTCGGCCACCGGCGGCAACTTCGAAAACCTGGCGGTCAGCAGCACCAACGGTAGCGTCAGCACCTCGATCATCGACAACGATGCGCCACCGGTCCTCGACCTCGACGCCAACAACTCCAGCGGCGCCACCGGGGCCGACTACAAGGTGACCTTCACCGAAAACACTCCGGGTGCGGGCGTGTCGATCGCCGACACCGACATCAGCATCACCGACCCGGACAGCACCATGCTGACCGGCGCCACCATCGTGCTGACCAACCGTCAGCCGGGCGACTCGCTGAACCTGGGCAACAGCGTCAACGGCATCACCATCAATGCCAACAGCAAGGATGGCTCGATCACGCTGACCCTGTCGGGCAACGCGACGCTGGCCGACTACATGCAGCAGATCAAGAACATCACCTTCACCAACAACAGTGAAGATCCGAGCACCGTGCCGCGCATCATCACCGTGACGGTGACCGATGGCGGCAACTACTCCAACGTCGCCACCACCACGGTCAACGTGGTGGCCGTCAACGACGCGCCGGTCGCAGCACCGGTCAACGTCACCGGCACCGAAGACACCCCGCTGATCCTCGGCTGGTCGACCTTCGGCGTCACCGACGTCGACAGTCCGGCCTCGAGCCTGGGCGTGAAAATCACCCAGCTGCCGGGCGAAGGCAAACTGCAGTATCTGGACGGTTCGACCTGGAAAGACGTCGCCACCAACCAGACTTTCAGCAAGGCCGACATTGACGCCGGCAAGCTGCGTTTCCTGCCGGATGCCAACGAATCGGGTGTGAACGGTTATGGCGGCACCGGTCTGGGCAACAACCAGGCTGACTACGCGCAGATCAAGTTCCAGCCAACCGACGGCCAACTGCTGGGCAACACCGGCACGATAAAGATCGACATCACGCCGGTGGCGGATGCGCCGACCCTGTCGGTGGCCGACAACAGCGTGAAGTCCACCGGGCTGATCAAGGAAGTCTGGACCGGCCTGTCGGGCCTGGGCACCGACGGCAGCGGCGCGAACTCGACCACCCTGAAAAACGTGATCGACGGCGCCGGCACCGCGAACTCCAAAGGCAACGTGACCAACGTGCAGTCCGATGGCAACGTCGCGGCGGGCACCGCGTCGAAGACCTCCGGCCTGATCTACCTCGAAGCCGGCAAGACCTACACCTTCACCGGCATCGGCGATGACAGCCTGCTGGTGAACATCGGTGGCAAGAACGTGGCCTCCACGACCTGGGGCGCGGGCGGCAACCTCAACGGTTCGTTCACCCCGACCACCAGCGGTTACTACACCCTGGAGATCTACCACCACAACCAGAGCGGCCCGGGCAGCTACGACGTCAACCTGTCGGTCAACGGCGGCACGGCGATCGACCTGAGCAGTGCTGGCGTGCCGATTTACACCGGCGTTCAGGACCTGGTGAACTCCGGCGTGACCGTCTCCGATCTGCACGGCACCAACGGCGAAGGCTATTACGACGGCTACAAGCTCAACACCGGCGCCGAAGGCACCACCGTGAAACTGTCGTCGATCAGCACCGCGCTGACCGACACCGACGGCTCGGAAACCCTGAGCATCAAGATCAGCGGCGCACCGGTCGGTTCGGTGCTCAGCGACGGCGCGGGCCACAGCTTCACCGTGACCGCCACCAGCGGCGACGCCAACGTCACCGGCTGGAACCTCGGCAGCCTGACCGTGACCCCGCCGGCCTACTACAACGGCCAGTTCAACCTGACCGTGACCTCGACTTCGACCGAAGCTCTGGGCGGCTCGGCCAGCACCACCGCGACCATTCCGGTCTCCGTGGTGCCGGCGGTCTACAACTCGATTGTCGCCACCTCGGCTGATGACACCGTTACCGGCACCGACGGCAACGACATCATCGTCGCCGACATCGGCGGCCTGACCGTGGTGCCGGGCACCAACTACAACATTGCGTTCATGGTCGACAGCTCGGGCAGCATGAGCACCTCGTCGATCAACGCCGCCAAAGACTCGCTGACGTCGGTGTTCAACACCCTCAAGCAGAGCATGGGCAACAACTCGGGTACGGTGAACATCTTCCTGGTGGACTTCGATACCCAGGTCAACAAGTCGGTGTCGGTGAACCTCAACGACCCGAACGCGCTGACCAAGCTCAAGGCAGTGCTGGACTCGATGACCTCCGGCGGCGGCACCAACTACGAAGACGTGTTCAAGGCTACGGCCAACTTCTTCCAGAGCGCCGAAGCCGTGGCCAATACCGGGGCGAAGAACCTCACGTACTTCATCACCGACGGCCAGCCGACCTACTACCAGAGCGGCGAGCAGACCAACCCGACGCTGTACGGCAACGTGAAGCTCGACGACGTGGTGAAGACCAGCAACTACAAACTGGGCGACCGCTTCAGCACCTACATCGACAGCACTCACTACCTGACCATCAGCACGGCTGGCGCTGTCGTGTTGCAGACGCTTAAAAACGGCAACTGGAACTGGAGCAACGTGGGCACCATCCACGCCCAGGGCGACGGCACCTACGAGCTGTCGAGCCTGGCAGGCTCCGGCAGCAGCACCAGCCAGGCCACCACTGACAACGCCAACAGCGCCTTCGCACTGCTGGGCAACCTGTCCAATGTGGAAGCCATCGGGATCAACAGCGGTGTCAGCCTCAACGACCTGAAACCGTACGACACCGATCACAACCCGCAGACCAACATCGATCCGAAGGACCTGGCCAACTCGATCATCGGCCACACCGAAGCGACGATGCCGGGCAACGACACCGTCAACGGTGGCGACGGCAACGACATCCTGTTCGGCGATCTGGTGAGCTTCAACGGCATTGCCGGCGAGGGTTACCAGGCGATGCAGGCGTTCGTTGCGCAGCAGACCGGTGTGGATGTCAGCAAAGTCACCACCAGCAACGTGCACCAGTACATCACCGAGCACTATCAGGCGTTCGATGTGTCCGGTGCCCACGACGGCAACGACACGCTGCTGGGTGGCGCAGGCAATGACATTCTGTTCGGCGGTGGCGGCAATGACGTGCTCGACGGCGGCAAGGGCAATGACATCCTGCTCGGCGGCTCCGGCAACGACACGCTGATCGGCGGCCCGGGCAACGACATCCTGATCGGCGGTTCCGGTGCCGACACCTTCGTCTGGAAAGCAGGCGACACCGGCAACGATGTGATCAAGGACTTCAACGCCAGCGAAGGTGACCGCATCGACCTGCGCGACCTGCTGCAGGGCGAGTCCGGCAGCACCATCGACAACTTCCTGAAGATCACCACGGTCGACGGCGTGTCGTCGCTGCAAGTCAGCTCGGCGGGCAAGTTCAACTCCGCCGATGCGGCTGCCGCGACACCGGATGTGACGATCAAACTGGAAGGCAACAACTGGTCCACTGCCAACATTCACAACCTGATTGCCGGCAGCGATCCGACCATCAAGGTCGACCACAACAACAGCTGATGCGTGAACAAAACGGCCGCCCCAATGGGGCGGCCGTCACGTTTGCGTCTTTCTTCCCGGTGACGATTGCGTCGCCGCACCGCATACTCCCGTGCAGTTGGCTATGCTGCTGACAGCATGACGCTGGTCCATTTCCGAGGGATGCTCAATGTTTTACGTGCAACGCGATGCACAGGGTCAGTTGGTTCGCGTGGAAGCTGCGGCCTGGGCCGAGGCCACGGAAACGCTGCCCGCCGACCACCATGAAATCCAGGCCTGGTTTGCCAACGCGGCCGTGGAAAACAGCCTCAAGCAGCTCAAGCAGAGCGACCTGGAGATGATTCGGGTACTCGACGACCTGATTCAGGTCCTGACCCAGAAAGGCGTGATCCGCGTCACCGACCTGCCGGCGGCGGCCCAGGCCAAGCTGATGGACCGTACCCAGGCCCGGGAAGCGTTGGGCGGGTTGAGCCAGTTGATTGATGATGAAGAGACCGGGTTGATCTGATCTGCCCGGAATCAAAAGCCTGCCCTCACCCCAGCCCTCTCCCTGTGGGAGAGGGGGCCGACCGAGGTGTCAGGAGATCTACATCGACCTGAAAAACCGAGTCGATTATGGATTCAGCGAAGCTCTTTCACGTCGGCGTATTACCCCAATATTTCACGGTCAGTTCCCTCTCCCTTTGGGAGAGGGTTAGGGTGAGGGCAGCGACCTCAATGACTCACCGCCAAGGCCGAGGTTCACCGAACAGCTGCCCCTGAACCCCATACAAGCCCATCTCGCGAATCACCGACAGTTCCCCTTCCGTCTCGACCCGCTCCGCAATCAGCGGCAGATCGATGCTGTGCGCCGCCCGCTGGATCGCCTCGATGAACAGGCGCTTGTCGCTCTCCTGGTCGATCGCGCGGATGTAGCTGCCATCGATCTTCAAGTACGCCAGCCCCAGTCGCGCCAGGTTGCCGATCATGCTGAAGCGCCCGCCGAAACGTTGCAGGCTCAGGGAGAAACCGAGTTCGCGCAAACGTCGGGTCAACTGTTCCAGCACCGCTTGTTCCGGCAGTTGCTCCTCGCCGATTTCCAGGGTCAGGCGCGGCCCCAGATTGGAGTGCGAGCGCAGGATCTCGAAGACTTTGTTCAGCGCCTGTGGATCGGCCAGGGTCGCCGAAGACAGGTTCAGCGCCAGGGATTCTTCATGGCCGGCCATTTGCTCCAGCACTCGCTCGAGCATCAACCGGTCCAGTCGTGCAGTCCAGCCAAAGCGCTCCAGCCACGGCAGGAAGCGCCCGGCGGGAATGGTCTGGCCCTGTTCGTCGAGCAGGCGCGACAACACCTTGTAATGCAGCACCAGTTTCGTGTCCTGTGCAGCCACCACCGGCTGGAAGAACAGCTCGAAACGCCGCTGGTTCAACGCCTGATCGAGCAAGCGATGCCAAGCGTGGTGATCGTCGCCGACGTCCGCCACCAGACTCTGATCGAGGCACGCCCAGTTCTGTTCGCCCTGACCTTCGGCCTGAGCCAGGGCCTGATCGCCGAGGCTGAGCACCGATTGTGGGGAATCGCCATGAGCGAACGGCGCCACGCCGATGGAGGCCACGGCGGCCACGTCGGTGGCGCCCGTCGCATGCAGGCTTCCCAAGGCGCTGTCGAGGTTCTGCGCCAGTTGCAGCGCTTCTTCGCGAGTCAGTCCCGGCGCCAGCACGGCGAATTCACCGCCACGGATACGGGTCACGAGGTTCTGGGTTTCCGGGTATTTGGCGCACTCGCGAGAGAGTTGCTGGCCGACCGCCTTCAACAATTCATCGGTACGCTGACCGCCAAGACGCTGGTTCAGCCCGGCCAGATCCTTGACCCGCAGGAGCAACAGATAACCGGAGCTGGCCTGCTCCGGGTTGCTCACCCGGGCGTTCAGTTGCATCTCGAAGTAGCGCCGGTTGGCCAGCCCGGTGAGGTTGTCCTGATAAGACTCGGTGCGCAGTTTTTCACTGCGCTCGGCCTGCTCCTCGAACAGCGCCTTGAGCTTCTCGACCATCTGGTTCATGGCCAGCACCACGCGACGCAGTTCAGGCGTGCGCGGCAGGTCCGGCAGGCTGAGGAATTCGCGACGGGCGATGGCGTGGGACTGCTTGACCATGTAATCCAGCGGTCGCAATTGCCGGCGCAGCAACAGCGCGCCCAGCACCGCACTCACTGCACCGCAGACCAGCAACCAGCCAAGACTGCCCAAGGCGCTCTGCCAGAGTTTGGCCAACGCGAACATCGGGTGGCTGACCACCTCGACCCGCGCCGCCTGTTCCCAGCCACGACTGACCAGCGCATCGCCGCCGGCCGGCTCAAGGCCGATCAGTTTGACGAACCAGTCCGGCACGTTGGTGACGGCGGGAATGCCACTGCGCTCGACGATGGTCTGGTCGGTCTTCAGATCGACCACGCGGATGCTCGAGTAATAGCCGCTGTCGAAGATCGAACTGACCAGCAGCTCGACCATCGCCGGGTCGTCGATGTTCGGGGTCAGCGACAACGCCAGCGCCGTGGCGGCGTCCTGGGCGTGGGAGCGCAACTGGTTGACATACTGGGTGCGCGAGCTCTCCAGGCTGACCATGAAGCTGCCGGTGAAGGCGACCACGAGGAACAGACAGATAGCGATCAACAGCTGTTTGAACAAGGACATCTGAGCGCGTGCTCCTAGTTAGTCGTCTCGACCGGGAATCCTTCGGCCTGCATTTTTTTCAACACATCCTGCCAGCGTGACAGGCGTTTGGTGTCGCCGACCTTTTTGTTGCCCTTGGCCCCCGGCAGGTACAGACCTTCGGCATTGAAAGAGTAGACCGGCAGCAAATCGGTTCGCTCGGACGCCGGCTTGATCGGGTCGATCAGGCTGTCGAGCACCAGCGGCATGGCGTCGGGACTGGAATAGTAGGTCAACACCATGTGCGCGCGGTTCTGGCGCAGGGCCTTGACGTAGGTGATGCGCAATTTGTCACTGGCCACGCCGAGATGGCGCAGGCTGAAATACTTGGCGATCGCGTAGTCTTCGCAGTCACCGGCGCCTTTCCACAAAGCTTCGATGGGTGTCTCCCAATAATCGACCTGACCCCACAGGTCGATGTCCTCGACGTAGCGCATCTGTTTGTTGAAAAACAGGTTCACCACTTTGAGCTTTTCCATCTCGCTGACCTGTTTCTGAGTGGCCAGCAGATTCTGCCAGGCATCGATCCGTTGTTGCCCGGCGCCCAGCGGTCCGTACAATGCCGTGGCCTTGCGGCTGATCGCGGAAAAATCCCAATCGGCATGCAGGCCGCCCAGCATGACGCCGGCCAGCAGCAGCGCGCAGGCGAGCCAGCGCGCAATCCGGGGAATCGCGAAACGTACCGCCAATGCAAGGCATCCAGGGCAGGAGGAAAGGCGTTTGATGGTGAAGGTTAGCCGAGCAAAAAACAATGGCACCCTGAGATCATCGCCCGCGCGCTAAACTTCAGATGTGACAGGGTTCCTCTACACGGTTTGACAACCTGTAGAGCAATCACTAGTGTCCTTTGGATCCAAATTCCGCAGTCAACAGGGTGTGCAGTTGTGACCCAAAAGCCCAAGCCACTCCACAGCATCAAAGTCGAAGGCCCGATTCCCGCGCATCTGGCGCGCTCGGTCATCGAAGAAACCCTGCGCTCGGCGATTCTCGACGGGCGCCTGCCGTGCGGCACCGCCGTGCGCCAACAAGACCTGGCGGACCTGTTCGGCGTCAGCCGCATGCCGGTGCGCGAAGCCTTGCGTCAACTGGAAGCCCAGGGTCTGTTAAGCGTGGTTGCCCACAAAGGCGCCGTGGTAGCGCCGCTGATCCAGGGCGACGCGACCGAAACCTACGAACTGCGCATCCTGCTGGAATCCGAAGCCCTGCGTCAGTCGATCCCGCTGCTGACCAGCGCCGATCACGAGCGCGCCGCCGGCTACATCGAAGAGCTGGAAACCGAGCACGACTACACCGAAATCGGCCGGCTCAACCGCCTGTTCCACATGACGCTTTATTGCAAATCCCCGAACGGCCGTCTGCTGCGGCTGGTCGAGGACGGTTTGAATGAAGAGGAACGCTTCCTGCGCTTCAACCTTGAGGCCATGGGCCTGGGCAAGATCTCCCAGGACGATCACCGTGCGCTTTTGCAGGCCGTGAAGCAACGAGACACCCCGCTCGCTGTGGCGTTGCTGGAGCAGCACCTCAACCGCGGTGTCGAGGTCATCACCCGTTACCTCGCCAGCCCCGCCGCACAAAACCGCAAGACAGCCCGCTGATTCCCCCCTTCCGGGTGAGCTCCCGCTCACCCGGCGAATAACCCGCTTACAAATCCCCACGCCGGTCACGCTCAATTGCCGTGGCACTTCGGCGCCTTCGCTCTAACCTCCCCCTGCTTTGGACAGCCCGGAAATTGCACCGCAAGGAAGTCATTTTCGACGATAGCCGCGGCGCCGATTTACGCGCACCCTTGAATCGCCAACCCAAATAGAACGGGGACGCGCCGCCCCGGCAGCAGTCTCCGCAACAGGAACCTACGGAAGGAGCCTTGTCACGGGAAAAGGAAGATTCGCCGCCGTATCAGGCCAACTTCATCCCCTCAGATCATTTCAATTACTTACTTTAAAAGTTGCTTTGAGTGAGGCATTCACTCTTGTTATTCAATTTTGGCCTTTAAAGGCCGAAAGGAGCAACTACGCCCAAATAAAACTTAAATTAAAAGTTTTATCGACCCCACTCATACTTGAAAAACAGCAAACTTAAATTAATTAAAAATATACTTGTTAAGTTGTTTTGCGATGTATTAGTTTTTCTACGCCGGGTTTTGTACCGAACCGAAAAGCCGGCAAGCTCCAACAATATGGCCCGCTGCACGTCAGCCCTTGCTGACGTTCCGATGTAGCAGGCCTCTCGATACAACTTCAACTTTCATCGAAACGAATGAGGCTATCGCTCGCCTGGAAACTCTATCCAACGTTGTTAGCCATTGATTGAGCAATCCCTATATCCCTATAAGCCAGAGGCTCGCATCATGCCAACTAAAGAACAACTCGCCCAAAAGAAAGCCGAACTCAGCGTTCACCCGATCTTCTCCGAAATCGATTCGCTGTCGGTGTTGCGACGCTTCATGGAATCCCATGTCTTTGCCGTATGGGATTTCATGTCGCTGACCAAACGCCTGCAACAGGAACTGACCTGCACCCGACTGCCGTGGCTGCCACCGCGCGACCCCCATGCCGCACGATTGATCAATGAAATCGTGCTTGGCGAAGAGTCGGACGATCGGCTGTCTCACGGGCATTACAGTCATTTCGAGTTGTACCTGGATGCGATGCGCGAAGTCGGTGCGAGCACCACGGCGGTGGAGCGCTTTGTCGCGCTGCAACAGGAGGGCGTGAGCTATGACGTCGCGCTGCAAAGTGTCGAGGTCGACCCGGCCGCTGCGCAGTTCGTCCGCGACACCTTGCACACCGCGCTGCATGCGCCGGGGCACAGCGTCGCCGCCGCCTTCCTGCATGGCCGCGAGAGCGTGATCCCGACCATGTTCCAGCGCATGCTCGATGCCTGGGGCATCGGTGTCGAACAGGCGCCGACCTTCCGTTACTACCTGGAGCGACACATCGAAGTCGACTCCGAAGACCACGGCCCGGCCGCCGAGCAACTGCTGGAGCGCCTGGTCGATGGCGATCCGCAGCGTGAGGCCGAGGTCTATGCCAGCGCCATCGCTGCCGTGGAAAGCCGCATCGCCCTGTGGGACGGCCTGCGCCTGAGCATGCGCGAGCCGCTGGCGGAGGTGGCCGAATGAACGCCGCCGACTACCAATCCTTCGCCGACGCCTGGGAAAGCCGCGCCACCATCCGCACCCGGCCGCGCCGCGTACTGGAGGACGATGCGCGGCTGATCTATCCGCTCAGCCGCCAACCCTTGGTGCTCAGTGAAACCTTCCTGCGCGAATGCCCGGAACAGCGTGATTTTGCCCTGGTGCAGACGCTGTACAAGTTCATCAACGACGTGGTGATTTTCGAGACCGAGATCGTCGACAAGACCGCCCGCAGCATCGCCAAGAATCGCTTCGCCGTGGCTTTCCCGTTCGCCTGTCGCTACGACGCCATGACCGTGGTCGTGGACGAGGATTACCACGCGCTGGTGGCGATGGATTTCATGCAGCAGACCGTGGCCATGACCGGCATCGAGCCCATCGAGCTGCCAAATGAAATCGAACTGAGCCGGGCGATTCCGGCCGCCGTCGAACTGGCCCCGGAACACTTGCGCAGCGCCGTGGAACTGATCTGCGTGGCCATCGCCGAGAACACCGTGACCGGCGATGTTGCGGCATTCGCCCGGGACGACACGGTCAAGCCGTCGATCAAGGGCCTGATGGCCGACCACTTGCTCGACGAGGGCCGTCATTCGAGTTTCTGGGCACGGATGGTGCGCATCTACTGGCACACCGCGAGCGATGCGGATCGCGAATGCATCGCGCAGATCTTGCCGGTGTTCATCGGCCACTACCTGACCAACGACATCCAGAAGTCCTTCGACCTGCGCCTGATCGATGCCTTGCCGGTCAACGATGCCACCCGCCGCGCACTGAAGGACGAGATGGCCGGGCTGGCCTTCCCGATCAATCGACACCACCCACTGGTGGGCAACATCGTGCGCTTTTTCCACAACAGCTCACTGCTCGACACACCGTGCGTACAGCACGCCCTGCGCGACTACCTGGTTTGACACGGAGGCTGACATGAGACGTCTCGACATTTTGCTGAAGGGCCGCAGCCAGGCCTTGACCGACCTGGCGCTGGAGCTCGAACAACACGGTCATTCATTGCTGTCGGAAGCGGCTCCATCGATGGATCTGGTGATCGACGACGGCAGTCTTGCACCACAGGGTTACGGCGTGACACCGCACCTGACCTTGCGTCTGGGCATCGGTGCAACGGGCGCCGGCGCACTGCCGGTGCTCGATCTGCTATGCCTCTGCAACTCGACACTGCTGAGCCGCGTGCCCATCGCCGACGAACCCTCCGGCAACGGTCAGGCCCTGCGCCAGCGAACACTCGCGCTGGTGGTGGACGAAGTGGCACTGCTGGTCAGCCGTTTTTCCCGCGATGCCGAGTATTTCCAGCATGCGACGACGGCCCGCGCGCCGGACTTCGAGCAGGTGGAAAACCTGCTGTTTATCGACAGCCTGGCCTATGTCCATCGCTTCAATGCCACGGCCAATCCGGCCTTGCTGCAACAGGCGCAGATGCCGGTCATCGAGCGCCTGCAACAGAGCTTGATCGAGCACGCCGAGCGCCCGGCGCTGCACCTCGCCGAGCAGTCGATCAGCTATCGCCAGTTGCATGATCACAGCCGGGCGATCCAGCAGCCGTTGCTGGCAATGCTGGAGGAACATCCGCAACCGTGGGTGGTGGGGATTTGCCTGCCGAAATGCGATGCGCTGTTTGCTTCGATTCTGGCGGTTCTCGGCAGCGGCGCGGTGTATCTGCCGCTGGAGCCAAGCCATCCGCTTCAGCGCCAGCAGTACATTCTGGAAAACGCTGGAGCGGTGTTGTTGCTGCATGACGGCGAACACCCGCTGAGCGATTCGATGCCGGGGCTGGATGTCTGCCGCATCGACCGCACTGAAGTCGATCCGGCGCTACCGCTGATGCTGCGCCGCCCCGAGCTCGATTCACCGTGCATGGCGCTCTACACCTCCGGCACCACCGGGCATCCGAAGGGTGTGCTGCTGAGTCAGGCGAACCTCGCGCACTTCACCGCGTGGTACGCCGATTACGTGCAGTTGCAGGCCGAGAGTCGGGTGCTGCAGTTCTCGTCGCTGAGTTTTGACTCGTCGCTGATCGATATCTTCCCGACCCTGCTCGAAGGCGCGGAACTGGTGGTGCCCGACGACAACCAGCGCCGCGATCCGCTGCAACTGGTGGCGTTGATCCGCCGTCGGCAACTGACCCACGCGTTCCTGCCGCCAGCACTGCTGAGCATTCTGCCGCTGGAGCAGCTGCAAAGCGTCGGGCAGATCATGACCGGCGGCGATGTCTGCGAGCCCTTCGTGATCGAGCAACTGACGCGCCAGGGCAAACTGCACAACCTCTACGGCCCTACCGAAGCCACTGTGCTGATTACCGCGCGGCAGCTGCAACCGGGCGACAGCAATCGCACCCTCGGCGGGCCGATTGCCAACAGTCAGGTGCTGATCCTCGATGACGATCTGCAACCGGTGCCGGAGCAAACGGTGGGCGAATTGTTCATCGTCGGCCCCGGCGTGTGCCTGGGTTACTTGAACAATCCGCAGCAGACCGCCGAGCGCTATCTGGACCTGGCGTTGCCGGGCGGCCAGCGTCTGCGCGCCTACCGCAGCGGCGACATGGCCAAGTGGGGCGAGGACGGCATCGAGCTGTGCGGACGTCGCGACAATCAGGTGAAGATCCGCGGCTTCCGGGTCGAGCCGGAAGAGATCGAACGGTGCCTGCGCGAGAGCCAGCTGTATCGGCAGATCGCCGTGGTGATCGACAGTCAGCGGCGGATTCTGGCGTTCCTCGCCCAGCCGCAATCGGACGCCGCCCGCGATGCGCTGAAGGCACATGCCCAGCAATTCCTGCCCGACTACATGCAGCCCGTGGCGTGGACGGAACTGCCGAACATGCCGTTCGCCGCCAACGGCAAAGTCGACCGCAAGGCGTTGCTGGAGCTGCCGGTCAGTGTGCAGGACAGCGGACCCAAATGCCTGCCGGCCAACGCTGATGAAGCGCTGCTGCTGGAGATCTGGGGCGAGTTGCTGGAGCTGCCGACCAGCGACATTTCCACCGATGAAAGCTTCTTCAATCTCGGCGGTCACTCGATTCTGCTGTCGCGCATGCTCCTGCGTCTGCGGGAGGAATTCGGCCGCAGCATCTCGATCAACCGCTTCATCGAACTGCCGACCATCGCCAAGCTCGCCACGCTGGTGCGCGGCACCGATGACAGCGCGGTGCTCAGCGCCCAGGCCATGGCCGACGCCGAGCGCCCGCTGGATATCGAGCCGTTGCCGATCAGCCGCATGGGCGATGTGCACAAGGTGATCGTCACCGGCGCCAACAGTTTTGTCGGCGTGCACATCGTCGAGGCGTTGCTGGGATGGGGTGCCAGCGAGGTGGCGTGCCTGGTGCGCGACGGCGGCGGGCAAACGGCGGCGCAGCGCTTTGCCCAATCGCTGCGAGAGAATCGGCTGGAGCATCTGGACCTGAGTCGGGTGCGGGTCTATTCGGCGGACATCACCCGGCCGCAACTGGGCCTCGCCGATGACGACTTCGAGCGACTGGATCGCGAGTTCGGCGCCCTGGTGCACAACGCCGCCAACGTCAATCACGTGCTCGATTACGAGTCGCTGGCGGCGGACAACGTCGAGCCGATTTTCGAACTGCTGCGCCTGTGCGAAGGGCGCAGCAAGAAGGTGTTCAATTTCGTTTCGACGCTGTCGGCCTCCAGCACCGTGGATGACGCAGGCCGGGTGCTGGAATTGCCCGCTGCACCGACGCCGCCGATCTACATCCGCAACGGCTACAACCTGTCGAAGTGGGTCGGCGAACGCATCCTCGAACGGGCGCGGGAGCGTGGGGTGCGGGTCAATCTGTATCGGCCCGGCAACATCAGTTTCAACAGCCTCAGCGGCGTCTGCCAGCCGCACAAGAACCGTTTGATGCTGATGCTCAAGGGCTCGATCCAGCTCGGGCAGGTGCCGGCCTTCGCGCTGAATTTCGACCTGATGCCGGTGGACTTTCTCGCCCGTTTCATCGCCTTCCACGCCAGCCGTTACTCGGCCGAACGGGCGGTGTTCAACCTGCACAACCCGGAGCCCCTGAGCTGGGATGCCTACGTCGCGTCATTCCGCGAAACCGGCAGCGAGTTTGCGCTGGTCAGCGTCGCCGACTGGCAACAGCAACTGGGCCGGGTCGATGCCGACAATGCGCTGTTCGGCGTGCTCGGCTTCTACCTCAACGGCTTCGAGGAAGACATCGGCGACATCTCCCTGATCGGCCACGCCAACGCCCAGGCCGGCGTGCAGCAGATGGGCGCGCATTACCCGGAAAAATCCCCGGCGCTGCTGCGTCGCGGCTGCGACTACCTGAAAGAAATCAACTTCATCTGACTCAACCACCAAGGAGCAACACCATGAGCAATCTGCAACCCGACACCCTGATCAAAAACCCTCACGGCTGCCACGTCGTGTCTTCGGTGGAAGTGCCGGTGGACGCCAAACAGGTGTGGGCAGTGGTCGGAAAATTCGACGGCTTCGACCGTTTCATTCCAGCGCTGTCGCACATCGAGATGACCGGCGAAGGCGTGTCTTCCCTGCGCAAGAAATTCTTCAAGGATGGCAACGTGGTAGTCGAGCAACTCAACTCCCGGGACGACCAGGCGCTGAGCATGACCTGGACCACCATCTACAACACCCTGGGCGTGGCCAACCTGTGGGCGGCGATGAATGTGGAATCGCTGGGCGCGGGCAAGTCGCGGGCGACCTGGACGATCATTGCCGAGCCGGCCTCCGGCGGCCCGGAAGCGCTGCCGGGGTTCAAGGATTTCGTCCAGGGATTTGCCGATGACGCCATGGGCAATGTGCTGAAGCTGTTTGTGTAAGGCATGAAAAAGCCCGCTGCGGATCACTCCGCAGCGGGCTTTTTTTGACCGCAAGCGATCAGATCTTGAAGCTGTCGACCAGTTGTTTCAAACGGTTGGCCTGCTGCGACAACGCATCGCAATCCTTCAACGTTTCATTGAGGTTGGCCACGCTCTGCTGGTTCAGCAGGTTGATCTGGTTGACGTCGACGTTGAGGGTTTCCACCACGGCGGTCTGCTCTTCGGTCGCCGCTGCCACCGACTGGTTCATGCCGTCGATTTCACCGATGCGCTGGGTCACGCTGACCAGACGCAGACCGGCCTGGTTCGCCACTTCGACGCTCTCTTCGCTGGACGCCTGACTGGCGTTCATGGTGGTCACCGCTTCGCGGGAGCCGACCTGCAGCGAGGTGATCATCTTGTGGATCTCTTCCGCCGATTCCTGGGTGCGGTGAGCAAGGTTGCGCACCTCGTCCGCCACCACCGCAAAACCACGTCCTGCTTCACCGGCACGGGCCGCTTCGATGGCCGCGTTGAGCGCTAGCAGGTTGGTCTGCTGGGAGATGCCTTTGATCACATCGAGAATGTGGCCGATGTTGTCGGTGCTCGCATTCAGGGTTTCGATCTGGGTGCACGACAGGCTGATCTTCTGCGACAGCTCGGTCATCGCCTGAATCGTCTGCTCGACCACCTGACGACCGTCATCGGCCTGCTCGCTCGCGCCGCTGGCGTGTTGCGAAGCATCGGCGGCGTTGCGGGCGATTTCCTGAGTGGCGGCACCCAGTTGATTGATCGCGGCGGCCACGCTGTTGGTGCGTGCGCTTTGTTCGTCGGAACCGATGATCGAAGCGTTGGAGGATGCCATCACTCGTTGCGACAGGTCGTGTACGTGGCGAGTCGCGGAAGACACTTCGGAAATGGACGCGTGAATACGTTCCACGAACTGGTTGAACGAACTGCCCAGCTCGCCGAACTCGTCCTTGCTTTCCACCACCAGGCGACGGGTCAGGTCACCTTCACCCTGGGCGATGTCCTGCATCGCGCGGCCCATGGTGATCAGCGGACGCATCAGCACAGTGATCAACAGACTCAGGAATACCGCAATTGCGCCTACAGCGACGAACATCGCGATCAGTGCCGAAGTACGGAACTGGCTGAGTGCTGCGTAGGCCTTGTCGCGATCGATCGACAGACCGATGTACCACTCGGCATTCGGCAGACCGGTGACCGGGGTGAACGACAGGATGCGCTCCTGACCGTTGAGCACCACGTTCTGGTTGCCCTTCTGGATGCGCACATCGGCGTTCGGGTAGATGTCCTTGAGGTTCTTCATCACCTGGTCTTTATCCGGGCTGACGATCACCTGACCGTCACCGCTGACCAGGAATGCGTGGCCCAGGCCACCGAAGTCCACCGAGTTGATGATCTTCACCAGGGTTTCCAGGCTCAGGTCACCGCCCACCACACCGAGCAGCTCGCCGTTCTTTTTCACCGGCATGGCGATGGTCACCACCAGACCGCCGACGGCGGCCATGTAGGGCGGGGTCAGCATGGTCTGGTCAGCGGCCACGGCCTGCTTGTACCAAGGGCGCTGACGCGGGTCGTAGCCGTCCGGCATCTTCGCGTCAGGACGCTGGGTGAACACTCCGTTGGCCTGGCCGACGTAGGTGAACTGGAAGTTCGAGGTGAAGGCCGGTTGATCGACCAGCCCCGGGAAATCGGCGTTCTTGCCCTGATGAGCGACGTTCTGCGCGAGGTTTTCCAGCACCAGAATCCGCCCGCTCATCCAGTTCTGCACACTGCTGGCGGTCAGGTCGCCGGCCTGCTGGACGGAGGACTGCAGGTTCTGGCGAATGGTATTTCGCTGCAGATAGTCGTTGTACAAAGTGAACAGCGCGAACGCCAGGACCACGACGCCCGAGGCGGCCAACAGGATTTTATGGCTGAACTTGAGATTCATTTCATGGGACTTCTTATGCCAAAAGTGGGGATGCGTTCCGGATGCAACATTCCATGTACAGCGCAGGCAGCGTTCTGATGGCTGCTCTACTTTGGTGCACGCATGTCTCACCAGTCTGTCGGCACGATTCGGAGAAAACTTAGCGTTTTGTAGGAAATGGACGGCATTTCTGCCAGCTTCCCGCCGAACGGCGTGCCAGAGCGTTCGTCTTTCATTTTTTGATGACTGTTTTGCAGCGCCGGTTGCAAATTCTGTAACCCTTGATGACAATGCGACTAATTATCATTTGTGACGTTCGGGCTGTCGCGTTCATGTCCTCATCTGAGTTTGCAGTACAGGCGCTTTACAGTCGTCATCACGGCTGGCTCAACGGTTGGTTGCGCGCGCGACTGGGCAATGCGGCCGATGCGGCGGATCTGGCGCAGGACACTTTCGTGCGCCTGCTGCAACGCACAGAACGCCTCGAACTCAAGGCGCCCCGTGCGTTTCTGCGCACCATTGCTCGCGGACTGGTGATCGACCATTGGCGTCGCGAAGAAATCGAGCGCGCGTACCTGGAAACCATCGCTCACTTGCCCGAAGCCGAGACACCCGGCGCCGAGGCCCGCGCACTGGTGATCGAACTGCTGGAAAGCATCGCCCGCATGCTTGAAGGACTGAAGCCCAAAGTGCGTCAGGCGTTTCTGCTGGCGCAGTGCGAAGGTATGACCCACAAGCAGATCGCCGAGCAGATGGGCCTGTCCTTGCGCTCGGTGGAACGCTACGTCGCCGATGCGCTGTATCACTGTTACGTGCTGCGGTACGAAAGCTGATGCCGGTGGATAACTTTTCAGCCGCCCGCAGCGCCGAGCCACAGCAGAAAGTGGTCAAACAGGCGATCCACTGGCTGCTGCGCCTGCGCAACAATCATGGCAATTCACGCTTGAACCACCAATGCGAACAGTGGCGCGCCGAGCACCACGATCACGAACTGGCCTGGCAACGGGTGCAGTCGCTGCAAAACGAATTGACCCACAACCTGCGTGCCGTGCCGGGCGCACAAGTCGCATTCAACACATTGGAAAACAGCGCGCAGGGCCTCGGTCGCCGCCAGGCGATGAAACTATTGTCCGGTGCGTTGTTGATGGGCTCCGCCGCATGGCTGGCCAGAGATACGTCGGCCTGGCAGCAATGGAGCGCCGATTACGCCACCGCCACCGGCGAGCGCCGTGGATTCCAGCTGCCCGATGGCACGCGGATCGAACTGAACACGGCCAGCGCCGTGGACCTCGACTATACGGCGCAACAGCGACTGATCAAATTGACTCGGGGCGAGATCATCGTGACCTGCGGCGGCGCCGGCGAAGGTTCGGCGATTGATCGACCGCTGCGAGTGCAAAGTCGTCATGGCACCTATGAGCCGTTCGACGCGCGCTTCATCCTGCGTCAGGAAGCCGATTGCACGCGCCTGAGCGTCACCAGTGGCCGGGTCGCGATTCTTTCGCCACGGTCTGGCGATGGTGCTTCCACCGAGGTGCTTGCCGGTCAGAGTTACTTGATCGACCACCATCAGGCGCGCCCTGCTCCGCCGCTGGACATGGATGCCGGCGCCTGGATCGACGGGCTGATCGTGACGCGCAACATGCGCCTGGGCGACTTCCTCAGAGAGGTTGGTCGCTATCGTCCAGGCTTCTTGAGTTGTGCTGCACAAGTCGCCGATCTGCGTTTGTCCGGCGTGTTCCGCCTCGATGACACCGACAAGCTGCTGGCGATCCTGCCGCAGACCTTGCCGGTGCAGTTGCGCTATCGCACCCGCTGGTGGGTAACGCTGGAACGAGCGGTCTGAAATTTTTTGGCGGGTTTTCGTGGCACGACCGGCTTAGTCAGTAAGCACTTCAATTCAGCCTTCGCGACTTGCCACGGAAACCTACAATGACTGCGCGCGTTACCTGTAAGAACCCTCTGAATTTCACTGCCGAATCGGGCCTTCTGCGCCAAGCGATTCGGGCCGCGTTGTTCTCCACCGCACTGGGCGTCGGCCTGCTGCCGAACCTGAGCGTCGCGGCGAGCGCCAGTGAGGTCAACAGCCACCGCTACAACATCGCCGCCGGGCCATTGGGCGAGGCGCTGAATCAGTTTGCGCGCCAGGCCGGCATCACCTTGTCGATGACCCCGCAGCAAACTCAAGGCCGACAATCACCCGGCGTGCAGGGCGAGTATTCGACCGATCAGGCGTTGAGCCATCTGCTGGGCGGCTCAGGTCTGGAGGCGGTCAGCCAGGACGGCAGCAGCTACGTCCTGCGCTCGATTGCGGAAACCGAAGCACTGGCCCTGCCAACCACCGATATTAAAGGCTTCGCCCTCGGCAACGCACTGGGCAGCATGGACGGCTACAACGCGACACACAGTCAGATCGCCACCAAAACCAGTACCGCGCTGCTGGAAACGTCGCAAAGCGTGTCCGTGGTCACCCGCGAGCAAATGGACGATCAGGGCTCGCAAACCGTGTCCCAGGCCATGCGCTACACCCCCGGCGTGCTGACCAACCCCTATGGCGCCACACACCGTTACGACTACGTGGCGATGCGCGGCTTCAACGATGGTTCGGTGGATAACATCTATCTAGACGGCCTCAAATCCATGGGCGACAGCGGCACCTACAGCACGATGCAGGTCGATCCGTATTTCCTCGAGCGAGTCGATATCCTGAAAGGCCCGTCGTCGGTGCTCTACGGCCGTAGCTCCCCGGGCGGCCTGGTGGCACTGACCAGCAAGAAACCGCTGTACGAGGCCTATCATCAGGTTCAAGCCACCGTTGGCACTCAGGGCCAGCGCGGTGTCGGTTTTGACTTCAGCGGCCCGGTCGATGACGACAAGCGTATCGCCTATCGTCTGATCGGTTTGACGGATCAGTCCGACACGCAATTCGACCACAACAAGGAAAAGCGCTTCGCTCTCGCACCGACCGTCAGCATCGACTTCAACGAAGATACTTCGCTGACCCTGCAGGCCTATCTGCAGCATGACCCGGATGGCGGCTACCACGGTGGCGTGCCGGCCGACGGCACGATTCATCAGCGCAACGGCAACCGCATCTCGCCGCACTTCTTCGAAGGCGAACCGGGAGTCGATGGCTATTCCCGCGATCAGCAGTCGTTCGGCTATCAGTTCGAGCATCGCTTCAACGACGTCTTCACCGCGCGGCAGAATTTCCGTTACCTCGACTCCAAAGTGAACATGGATCAGGTGTACGCCTATGGCTGGACGTCGCCGACCAGCAACGAACTGAATCGCTACTACACCGGCGGTGACGAGCGCCTGCATGCATTCATCGTCGACAACATGCTCCAGGCCGAATTCTTCACCGGCGCGACCAAGCACACGGTGCTGATGGGGGCGGATTACCAGCGGCGCAAAACCGTGGTCGACTGGACCAGCGGAGGTCTGGCGCCGATCAATGCGTTCAATCCGGTGTACGGCAATGCCGCCATCGATATGTATGGTGAGACCAGTTATCTGCGGCGCCTGGAGCAGACCGGGGTTTACCTGCAGGACCTGATTGAAATGGACAAATGGCGCTTCTCGCTCGGGCTACGTCAGGACTGGGTAGAGACGTCCGAGGAGAACCGGATTGCCGAAGTGAGCCGCCCGGTCGGCACTGAGATCAGTGACAAACGCACCAAACTGACGGGCCGTGTCGGGGCGCTCTATCTGTTCGATAACGGCCTGGCGCCGTACATCAGCTACTCGGAGTCGTTCAACCCGAACTCCTATGCCGACAGCGCCGGTAATCCACTGGCCCCGACGGATGGCACGCAGTGGGAGGCAGGTCTGAAGTACCAGCCACCCAGCACCGACAATCTGTTCACGGCCTCGCTGTTCCGCATCGATCAGGAAAACCTGGCGACCAAACTGCCGCAGGAGAACTTCTATCGCGCTGTAGGCGCTGTCCGCTCTCAGGGTCTGGAACTGGAAGCGCATATGCAGCTCACCGACAATCTGAAAGTGCTCGGTAGTTACACTTTCACCGATATCGAATACTCGAAGTCGATGGTCAGCACCCTGAGTACCCCGACAAACGTGATCGAGAACAAAGGCAACTCGCCAACCCAGGCGCCGCGGCACATGGCTTCGCTGTGGGCGGACTACAAGTTCGACAGCGCGGCGCTTGATGGCTTGCGAGTGGGCGGTGGTGTGCGTTACGTCGGCTATAGCTGGGCGGATGCAGAGAACACCATGAAGGTGCCGTCCTACACCTTGTTCGACGCGTCGATCGGTTATGACCTGGGCAAGGTTGGTTTGAAGGGCGTCGATGTACGCCTGAATGCGAACAACCTGACCAATGAATCCTACGTGGCTTCCTGCGCCAGTCTGAACTTCTGCTACATGGGCGAAGAGCGCAACGTCGCTGCCACGGTCAGCTACCAGTTCTAAGCCTTTGTCTTGTGCATAAAAAAGCCAGTCCCTGATCTTCAGGGACTGGCTTTGTCGTATTCGTGGGGAAATTTTCATGCGTTCGTTTTTGGTTTTACTGCACCGGTATATCGGGCTGGCCACGGCGGCTTTTCTGTTGTTGGCGGGGATTACGGGGAGCATTCTCGCGTTCAACCATGAGTTGGATGAGTGGCTGAACCCGGGGTTTTATGCAGCTTCGGCTGAGGGGCAGCGTTTACTGCCAGGCGATTTGGTCGATGCGGTGCAATCCGTACATCCCAAGCTTCAGGTCTGGTACATGGAGTACCCGAATGAGGCAGGCCACACAGCCTTGCTGGCGGCAGTTCCACGTAGTGATCCGGCGACGGGCAAACCTTTCGATGAGCGTAATCAGGTGTTTTACCTCGATCCGGTCAGCGGCGAACAAAAGGGCCAGCGCTATTGGGGCGAGTGCTGTTTCCAGCGAAAGAACTTTGTTCCGTTCATTCTCGAGTTCCACTACAACCTGACGCTGCCCGGGAATTGGGGGTTGCTGTTGATGGGGTTGGTGGCCATTGCCTGGGTGATCGATTGCTTTATCGCTCTCTGGCTGACGTTGCCGCGAGGCAAACCCTTTTGGAGGAAGTGGTCGAGCGCCTGGAAGATCAAGGGCGGGCATGCCTATCGGCTCAACTTCGATCTGCATCGGGCGGGGGGCTTGTGGCTATGGTTGTTATTGCTGCCGATAGCCGTCAGCAGCGTGGCCATGAACTTGCCGAGCCAGGTCTTCAAACCGGTGGTGTCGCTGTTTTCTCCGATTGAACCGAGCGTATATGAGGCCCGAGGTCGAATGCCTGCCGATGAGTTAGGGATCACTCGCTTGAGTTATCAACAGGCCTACGAAAGGGCCCAGCAGGAGGGAAAAAGGTTGGGGCTTACAGCGGCTATCGGGGAGTTGTATTACAGCTTTGAGTACAACTTCTACGGCGCAGGGTTTGGACAGCATGACACCGAGGCCCACGGCAAATCCTGGTTGTTCTTCCACGGTACCGACGGACGATTACTGGGGCAGGAGATTGCAGGAGAAGGGACGTTGGGAGAGCGGTTTTATCGGTTGCAGCTGCCGATACACGGGGGACGGATCATAGGCTTTACCGGGCAAGTGATGATCGCGGTATTGGGTGTTCTGATTGCGGGGTTGTCCGGGACTGGCGTCTACATCTGGTGGCGAAAATGGCAGGCTCGTCGAAGCAGCAAGGCACGCAGAGCAGTTTGAAGATGGGGCTTTTGCAGGCTCTGAAACGACAAAACCCCTGTCTGCATTCGCAGACAGGGGTTTCGGAATTTAATCTTGACGATGACCTACTCTCACATGGGGAAACCCCACACTACCATCGGCGATGCATCGTTTCACTTCTGAGTTCGGGATGGGATCAGGTGGTTCCAACGCTCTATGGTCGTCAAGAAATTCTGTGACCAGCCCGTTACCGCAGTAACGCACCGGCAAAAACTGGTGACTTCTACTAAAACAAAACCCCAACTGCTTTCGCAATTGGGGTTTCGGAATTTAATCTTGACGATGACCTACTCTCACATGGGGAAACCCCACACTACCATCGGCGATGCATCGTTTCACTTCTGAGTTCGGGATGGGATCAGGTGGTTCCAACGCTCTATGGTCGTCAAGAAATTCGGGTACTGACTCGTGACCGGTTGGCCTCGCTTCAGCAAATTGGGTATGGGATAGTTTTCGGTGTTTTGTAAGCGTCGAACTTTCGGTTCTTTCGTCTTCACACACCGCAATCTGGCCTCTTTCGAGTCTGCAGATTGCTTGGGTGTTATATGGTCAAGCCTCACGGGCAATTAGTATTGGTTAGCTCAACGCCTCACAGCGCTTACACACCCAACCTATCAACGTCGTAGTCTTCGACGGCCCTTCAGGGAACTCAAGGTTCCAGTGAGATCTCATCTTGAGGCAAGTTTCCCGCTTAGATGCTTTCAGCGGTTATCTTTTCCGAACATAGCTACCCGGCAATGCCACTGGCGTGACAACCGGAACACCAGAGGTTCGTCCACTCCGGTCCTCTCGTACTAGGAGCAGCCCCTCTCAAATCTCAAACGTCCACGGCAGATAGGGACCGAACTGTCTCACGACGTTCTAAACCCAGCTCGCGTACCACTTTAAATGGCGAACAGCCATACCCTTGGGACCGGCTTCAGCCCCAGGATGTGATGAGCCGACATCGAGGTGCCAAACACCGCCGTCGATATGAACTCTTGGGCGGTATCAGCCTGTTATCCCCGGAGTA